>CP170506.1:0-5624388 GCA_042691655.1 Candidatus Chthoniomicrobium xylanophilum
GTGCGTTGAGCGGATTTATCATCGACCTGGACTACGATTCGACCAAGGTAACGGTGTCGCTTTCGAGCTACCTGACCTCGTTCGGCGGCGTCACGGAGACGGACGCGATCTACACGGATACGGTAATCTCTAGCAACTCGCTCTCGCTTAGCGCGTTTTCGAGCACCTATGATTCTTCGGCCTACAGTTCGCAGTCTTCCTCCTTCACCCTGGCCACGATCACCGTGACGGGGCAAAGCGCCGGTTCCGCCAGCATCTCCATTGATGCCGATTCGAGCCTGAGCGACCAGAACGGCAACACAATCGTGGTCGGCTCCGTGACGGACGCCACGGTGACGGTCGTGCCCGAACCGGGCACGACGGCCCTCCTGGGTCTCGCCGGTCTCCTGGCGGTCATGAAGTTCCGCCGCCGCTTCGCGCAGGCCGCGTAGTTTTTGGATTGAAAGGAATTCGGCAGTTCGCTAAATCGGCCCGGCCCGCACCAAAATGCGGGCCGGGCTCTTCCCGTTTTATCAAATGAAGCTAAAAACCTGGCTGGCCATGGGCGCGCTGTTGCTTCCCGCCCTCTTCTTAATCTTTCCGGCGGGCAAGGCGGGCCGCCCCACGTTGAAGGACCCCCGCGAGCGTGTTAGCTACGCTTTCGGCATGAGCGCCGGGGCCTCGCTGAAGAATACGTACGGGCCGCTTGACCCCGGGGTGATCGGCCGGGGCATCAAAGACAGCCTCGGTGGCCGCACGTTGCGGCTCGCGCCCGCCGAGATCGAGAAAACGCTTCGAGGAGCCGCTCTCGCAAATATCAAAGGGGATTTAGTAGGCAATGTGACGGGCTCATTCTTTGGGCGGATTTTCGGCTCGTTTGGCAGCGAGCGCGAAAAGCGAAGCTACGCCGCCGGAGCAAACCTCGGTGGCATGTGGCGGCTGCTGAACGCCGACCTTGCGCCAGAGATCGTCGTGCTCGGGATCGAGGACGCGTGGGCGGGTTACACCGCAGTGATGAACGAGGCCGAGGCCCGGGCGGAGACGGAACGCTTCGGGCGCGAGTGGCAGCTACGCCAGGCGGAGGAGCGCCGGAAGCAGGGCGAGAAAAACCTGGTGGAGGGGAACGCGTTCCTGGCCAGCAACCGCCAGCGCAAAGGCGTCTCAGTCCTGCCCACCGGTCTGCAATACAAAGTGCTCAAGACCGGATCGGGCGCGAGCCCTTCCTTCGATAGCTTTGTGGAAATCAAATACCGCGGCACAAAGCTCGACGGCAGCGTTTTTGAAGACACGGGAAAATATCCGAAGCCCGTGATCGCTTCCGTGGCGGGGATTATTCGCGGCTGGGCCGACGCCCTCCAGGCCATGAAGCCTGGCGACAAGTGGCAGATTTACCTCCCGCCCGATGATGCCTACGGGTTTGACGGAAATGGAGGCTCCGTAGGCCCCAACGAGACGGTCGTTTTCGACTTGGAGCTGGTCAAAATCCTGCCCTCCGGCAAGGACTGGCCCCCTGCTGACTCGAGCGACTAGTTATTATTTTCCGCCGTGGGTGGGGCGTCGGTTTCGCCCAGGTAGAGGCAATCCAGGCCGACGTCATCCTTCACCTCCACGTAGGGCTGGAGGTAGACGGCGTTATCGTTGAGCCGCCGCCGGTCGCCCGGGTTTTTGCTGATCGCCAGGGTCATGTAGCGGTAGGACCATTTCCCTTTGACGCTCAGCGGCGTGCCCGCGTACTCGTTTTGGATTTGCTTGCCGTCCTTGTCCAGGACCAGCACGCCGACGCGCGGGTACGCGCCCTTGAAATAGAGCGTCCACGCCGAGAGCGTGTAGTTTTTATCCTTCTTCACCGGGATCTTTTCCCCGCGCATCATCAGGCTTTTCTTGGTGGGGTTGATGAAGACCACGTAACTGCCGCCCGGCCGGGGGCCGCCCTGCGCGACGGAGATCGCCGCCAGGTTTTCCCAGCCTTTGACCGAAGGCGTTGGCGCGGCCGCTGGGGACGGGCTGGGTGATGGTGCCGCTGTTTCAGCCGAAGCCTCGCTGCCCGAAACCGCCGGAGTCGGCGTGGCCGAGGGAGTCGCGGCGGGCGGTTGCGGCGCGGGGGCGTCGAGCTTGAACGTCGGGTTGGTGATCAGGTTCGGCGCATCGACGGCGGGCGTCCATACCCCGGTGTATTCCGTGGGCCGGGCCGAGGGTTTCCCAGCCGGGTGCAAGACCGCCTGGATCGAGCCCAGCCCGGCGGGGATCTTGCCAATCCATTTGCCGGAGGCCTTGGCCGCAGGGATGAGCGCCAGCCGGGTGGTGACGTTGGGCCGGGTTTGGTAAACCAGCTCCAGGTCGTAGCGGCCATCGAGCTTGGAATCTGCCGTGCCTTCAAACAAGCGGTTGTCGCGGTTGAATTTCAGCGGATTGATCGAGCGCGTTTCCCACAGCACCACCGTCTTGCCGCCTTCCTCGCCCGCCGGGCAGGCCAGCGCGAAAGGATGAACGGCAGTTTCGGCTGTGGGGGTAGGGCTGACCGAGGGCGACGGTGACGGAGTGGGCGTAGGCTTTTTTTCCTCCGGCGGCAGATCGGTTCGCGTAAGGGTAATCCCATGGAGCCGCACGGTTCCCGCGCCTTCGAAATACGGCTGCATGTAGACCGCCTTTTCCGGGCAGCGCCATTTGTTGTTGCCTCCCCTGGGGGAGATTGCCTGTGAGGAAAAGACCCAGCGGTCGCGCGCGTTGCCGGTGTTCATGCCGTGGTTGCCCACCTGCTTGCCGTCCTGGTCGAGGTAGGCTACCCCGCAGTTATTGTTGCCGTTCTGGAGCTGGAGCCAGAAGCTGTAGAGGTATTCCTTGTCCTTTTCGATGAGGATCTTATCGCCGATCAGCCGGGTCTGGCTGTTTTGCGGAAAGATCAACTCCACCTGGGTGCCGCCCGGGCAGGGTCCTCCCGGCGAGATGCTGCCCGTGGGCATTTTGGACCAGCCCTTGAGGACGGCGGGCGTGCTGTCGGTGCCGCTGGCCACGGTGCCGAGGCCCTCGAAGTTGGGGTTGGTAATCAGGTTCGAGCCGGTGAGCACGGGGACCCACTGGCCCGTGTAGGCTGGCGCGGGGGCGGTCCCTTTTTTCGCGGCGGGTGCGCGCAGCACGGCCTGGATGCTCACGAGCCCGGGCGGAAGCGCGCCGCTCCACGTGCCGCGGGCCTTGGCCTTGGGGATCACCGCCAGGCGGGTCACCTCGTTGGGCGGCGTCAGCGCCAGCAGCTCCAGATCCCAGCGGCCGTCCAGCTTGGGAAGGTCGCGGCTGCGGAAGCTCGCGCGCATGCTACTTTCAGGTTCCGGAGTGCCCTTGCGGAATTCCCAGGCCAGCACCGGCTTGCCATTCTGCTCGCCCGCCGGGCAGACGATGGCCTGCGGAAACTCCAGCTCGCCCTTGCTGAGCGCCATCTCCGCCTCTGCGTCCGCGATTTGCCGCCGGTAGGACGAGTTGCCTTGCGCCTGTGCATTGGACTTCGCGTAGGCGAGCGTCTGTTCAAATTCCGCCGTCATGCCGCACTTGATCATCGAGCCCAGGGCGGCAAAGATCTGGTCCCCGTTTGCGAAGCCGTTCATGCCGTTGCCGGAGCTTTGCATCAGGCCGATCCATTCCTTCGCGGCCTTGCGCGCGGAGTCGACGTCGTTGAACTCCACGGCGCGGTTGAAAATTTGCAGGTCGATGTTGAAAACCTGCCACGTCGAGTTGCCCTGGTAGGTTTCGACGACCTTTTTGGCGGCGAAAAGGAGATCCAGCGAAAGGCGGCGGGCCTCGGGCCAGCGAATCAGCTCGCTGCTCATCACGCGCAGCAGCGTCTCGTTGTTGTTGAACGCGGGGTTGCCCATCTTGGAATCCGCGAGCAGCTTCTGTAAATCCTGGAGCAGCTTGGGGTCGTGCTGACGGGCGCGGATGACGAAGGCCAGCCATTTCATTGAGTCATCCTGAGTAGCCTTGGCTTCCGCCTTTACCCGCAGCGCATCAAGGCTGCCGAGCTTTTCCGCCACGTCGAGCGGAGCCAGGCCGGGGTAGGAGACGTTTCCGTTCGAATCGGTCGACATCGAGCTCATCCACGACGAGCCCGAATAGGCGTTGTTCATCCCCAGCAGCGCTGCCTTGGGCTTGGAGGCCGGGAAATAAAGCAGCTCCACCTGGCTGAGCGCCTCTTCCTTGCGCCCCAGGTCGGCCAGCCCCTTGCTGAGCGAGTCCCGGAGCTCCAGGCTCTGGAAGGGGGTGTTTTCGTCGCTCAGCTCGATCCCCTTGGTCCAGACCTTCACGGCCAGTTCGAGGTTGTTGTCGAGGTCGCGCAGCCGCTGGCCGAGGCGGTTGCAGATCCATTCGGGCTGCCGGTTGCCGGAGTTGTAATTGGGCCCCATGCTAGTTAGCTGCGGGGGTTGGGTTAAAACCACCTCGGCCAATTCGGGCAACGCATGGCAGTTTTCGTAGAGGTTGATCACGTCGAAGCGGTTGTCAAAGAGGCAGCCGGGGTCCTTCTTCAAAATTTCGCGGCAGAGCTTCAGGCCCTCCTCGCGCTGGTCCCGGTTGCTCATGGCCTGTACCAGCTTCCACTGCAGCGTGAGGTCGTTGGGGCGCAGCGCCACGACCTTGCGGTACCACTCCGGCGCTTTCTTCGAGTCCTTGCGGGCCCAGGCTTCGGCCAGGAGCAGGCAGATGCGGGCGGAATCGGGCGTGGCGGCGGCCTGCTTCTCCAGGTCGGCGATGTAGTCGTCGAGCGCCTTGAACTGGTCAAGCACGTCGAGGGAGATGTGGCGGAAATAGTTGCCGCTATTCTGCTGTGCGAGCGGATCAATGGCCAGCAGCGTCTTGGCCAGCGCGACGGCTTCGGTCTCCTTTTTCTCCTGCCGGTAGCTCTGGAGGAGGTCCGTTTTTTGCCGCATGTCGTTGGGCTGATTGCTGCTGCGGGCGATCTGCTTTTCCAGCTCGTCGACTTTTTCCGTAAGGCCGAGGCGTTTCAGGTCCGGCAGCAGCGCCTGGAGTTCCTCGCGCGGCGGTCGGAGCGCCACCAGACGCAGAGCGGCTTTGCGCGCCACTTCGTCGTTCTTCGCCTTCTGCGCGCACGAGAGCATGATCTGCTGTGCGCGCTTGTAAACGTCCCGCTGCTGGGAGCCGACCTGGTCGAGCAGCGCAAAGGCTTCCGGCGTTTTCTGAATCTCCACGGCCATTCCGGCGGCCAGCAGCCGCAACTCGTCGTCCGGGTTGGTGGTCAGGAGGGCCTGGAGATCGTTGAACGCGGGTTCTTTTTTGTCGTCGAACCACTCCAGGTAGACGCGCGCCAGGGCGGGGTAGATTTGCAACTCGGCGGGCACCTTCAGTTTCGCAAGGCTCTCCAGGTAAGGATCTAGCCCGTTGAGCGGTTTGAGGAGCTGGTAGGACTGCCTCAGCGTGCTGATGCGCTGGTCATCCATGTAGCGGTTGGGGTAGGGGAGCTGCGGCAGATTCCCGTTGCGGTAATAGCTGCGGTAGCCATTGAAGCCGAAGAACATCGTCTGCATGGCGTTGGCACCCCCGGCCTGCGCGGGAAGGGAATCGCGGAAGGTCTCCGCCAGCAGCCGCACGCCGTTTTTGAGGTCGTTCTTTTTCAGATACGCCTGGGCGAGGGGGGATCTGAGGTAGCCGTAGTTGGTTCCCGGATTTTTCTTGGTGCGTTCCAACAGTTTCGGCAGGTATTTTTCCGCCTTCTCGATGTCCCCGCTTTCGGTGGCCATGGAAAAGGCGACCTGGACCTGCATCGGGTCCTTCTCGTCGACGTGGGCTAGCACGTCGTCGGCGATTTTCTTGGCTTCGTCCTTCTGCCCGGAATTATTCAGTGTGGAATATCGCATCATTTTGGATATGAACGACATTTTTGGGTCGGCCCCGGCGAGCCGCTCGGCGAATTTCTGTGTCAGCTCGGACGCCTTGAGCGTATCCGGCGCGGGGCTGCCCTGCTGGCCCGTCATGAAGCGCGGCAGGGTCCCGAAGCAGAGCTGGTCGAGCTCCTGGCCGCCAGCGGGCGAGTCGGCCTGGGCCAGGATCTCGCGCCACAGGAGGTCGCGGGCCTCCACCAGGCTGTAGCAGACGAAGCGTTCCATCCGGTCGGCATTTTGCGCGGCCAGGTCTTTTTCCAGGTCGGCGATGAACGCGTCGGGTTTTTGTTCCCGGACGGCGATGGCGGCGAGGTAGACCAGGGCCTTATCCCGGGTCTCCTCAAACGTGGGGGCGGCGGATGGCGCGGCGTTGTTCGTGTAGCCCATGGGACCGTAGCGGTAGAAACGCCGGTTTCCGTATTGGCGGCCATTTTGGCTGTTGATGAGCTCAATGAAGGATTGCTGGGCCATGCTCGCGGCGTAGATGCGCTTGTTGGCGTTGCTGGGAGTGCCGCCGAAGAACCCACCGGGACCCACGAAGACGGGCTGCGGCGTCGTGGGAGCCGAGGCGGGCGTGGCGGCGGCCCGGGCGGGCTGGGGCATCCGGCGCAGATCCCAGAGCGTGCGCTTGGCCTCCTCGGAGCTGCCCATGGCGATCTGGAGTTCCGCGAGCGTCATGCGGCCGCTGAAGTCGGCGGGACGCTGGCGCAGTGCATTGGCGAGCGTGGTGAAAAGATTGGCCGCCCCGGGCTGTTTCTGCACCCGCGCGAGCGCCAGCCGCCACGGAGACGGGTCTTTGAGCACCTCGGCCTCGTGTTCGGCGAGCACGCCCACGGCTCCCTCGGCGTCGTTGTTATTGGCCAGTGCCTCGGCGAGCGCGGCGAAGTTGGCCGTGGTCGGCTCCACCTCTGCCAGCGCCTTGTGGTAGCGGGCCTGCTCGGCGTTGTTGTTTTCCTGCTCGGCCAAGCGCAGGAGTTGCTTGAGGAGCGCCGGGTCCTTGGGTCGCGAGGCGAGGGACTTGGCTAGCTCCTCGCGCGCCTGCCCATAGTCCTGCATCTGCTGGAAAATCTCCGAGAGATAGAGCGCATAGCGCCAGCCGCCCTCCTCGCTCCGCTGGCGTTCGCGGAAGCGGTTGATGAGGACGTCGATTTTGCCTTGTGTAAAGTAATACTCGCTCACCTGACGCAGGATGCCCATTTTTGCCGAGGCATCCTCTTCCGCCTCGAACGCCTCCTCGGCGGTCTGTTGGGCCTTCGCCGTCTCGCCTGCCTGGCTGTAGGCCTGGGCGAGTCGGAGCCGGATCTGGTTGGGCTTTTCGCTCAGCTTGACCGAGTCGCGCAGCTTGGCGATGCCCTCCTCGGGGGTGCCCGAAGCGAAGGCGAGATCGGCGGCGAAAAGGTGCGCATCGGCGTTGGCGGGCGAGAAGGCGATCCACTCCCGGGCCACCTCGCGGGCCTGGTCCCACTTCTGCGCTTCCTGGTAGGCGCGGCCCATTTCCAAGAGAAAATCGCCGGTCTGCTTGGGCTCCAGCTTGATGAGGCGGCGCAGCGCGGCCACGCGCTCATCGAGGTTGCCCGCGCGCTTGGCGCATTCGGATTCCAGCCGGGCTAGCGCGAAGGACTCGGGGAAGTGCTTTTTGCCCTCCTCGATCGCCTGACGCGCCGAGGGAAGGTCGTCGGCCTGCAACGCGATGCGCGCCAGGAGGCGCAGCTCGGCCTCGGTCGCCGTGGAGAGCTTCTCCGCAAGAGCCTTGCGCGCGGCGTCGAGCGTATCGGCCGCTTTCAGCGCCTGAAGGTACTGCTGCTCGGTCTGCTCGTACATCGCCGGGGCGGCCGCCAGCATCGGCTCGTAAAGGGCCGCGGCGGCACTCCATTCCTTGCGCTCGGAGAGGATCCGCCATTGCAGCGCGAGCACTGAGTAATCGGCTGGGGCGAGCGCCGCGCCTTTTTTTACCGACTCCAGCGCGGCATCGAGCTTGCCGTATTTCAGCTGGATCGAAGCGAGCCGCTGGTAATTCGCCGCGTTGGCGCGCGCCCCCTCAACGAGCCCTTCGAGCCCCTTCCACGCTTCGTCGTCGCGGTGCAGCTCAAAGAGGAACCCCGCCCGGCGTTCCCGCAGATCGCCCGCCTCGGGGGCGAGCGTGCAGGCGCGTTCCATCTGCGCCAGCGCCTCGTCGTTCAAGCCGCTATCGCGCAGGAGGTCGGCCAGGCGGCTGACCTGGCTCGCGTCCTTGGTCTCCGGCGGGGCGAGTTTTTTCCACGCCTCAATCGCCGCTTTTTGATGCGCCTCCTCGTGCCCTTTTTTGAAAATCGCCCACTCCGCCGCGCCGAGCAGCTCCCAGTAGCTCAGCTCCTCGGGATGCGCCTGTGCGAGGCCCGCCAAAATCTGCCGCGCTTCGTCGGCTTGGTCGGTGTCGCGCAGCAGCCGGGCCAGCTCTACTTGCAGCTCGTTGCGGTCGGGGGCCCACTGGGCGGCTTTGCGCAGCCACGTCACCGCGTCGGCCTTGCGGTTCAGCTCCACCAGCGCCCCGCTTAGGCGCGTGGCGGCCTCCACATCTTTGTCGTGATCGCCGAGCCATTTTTCGTAATAGCCCACCAGCCCAGGGAGATCGTCCTGGCGGCGGTAGACCTCCTCGATGCGCGAGCGCACGTCGCGGTGAATCCAGCTTGTCTCGCTAGCCTGAGCGAGCGCCCCTTCGTAGATCGCCAGCGCCTCCTTGGTCTTGCCCTGGCGTTCCTCCACCTGGGCAAGGCGGATGGTCGCGCTGACTTTCCGGAACGGATCGGTCCCCGCGAGGTCGCGCAGTTTGGTGTACGTCGCGCGAGCGTCGTCATACTTCTCCGCATCGAGCTGGGCCTCGGCCACTTCCTCGATCACGAACGGGTCGTTGGGGAATTCTCCCGCCATTTTCTGCCACGTGGCGAGCGCCCCGGCGTTGTCGAGACTGCGCTGCTGGGCGCGGGCCAGCTCGCGGTAGAGCGGGGCGCGTTCGGCGGCGGGCGGATTGGCCGCGAGAGCTTTGCCGAAAGCCTCGATGGCCGCCGCAAGCTTCCCTTCCGTCGCTTCAAGCCCGCCAAGCGAGCGCCACACGCGGTAATTTTCCGGCATGAACTTCGCCGCCTCCGTAAAGGCTGCCCGGGCGTCGGCGGTTTTTCCCTGCCGCTCGGCGAGCATTCCGAGTAAGAGTTGGTAAGTCGCTGTTTTCGCGGGAAGCCCCGTGACCATGGCTTCCACTTTCCAGCGCTGGGCCAGCTTTTCCAGGCCTTCGTTTTCAAAGTAATACTGGTAGACCTTGTCAAAAGCGGTCCCCTTTTCGGGCGACTTGACGAGGATTTGCTCATAACGCTCAACTACGGCCGGAACGGGGGTCTCGGCATAAGCGCCGCCGGAAATCAGAAAGGCCGCGACGGAAACGTGCAGAATTTTGGATGGGTTCATGAGTGAGGAGAAAGTGACTTGGGCGGGCGGGAAAGCGCCGCGTTGTCGGGCCAGCGTTTGGCGGCGACGTCGGCTATGAAAAGCAGGAGAGCCAGCAGCGCCAGCCACGGCCACAGCTCGCGCTCGACGGGCGCGGTGCGGTCGTTGGGGAGCGTGGCGGGGCTGTACGCGCCGCCGGTTTCTTTGGCGATGGCGCGCAGCTTCGCTTCGTCCAGTGGGCGGAGCAGAAATTCGTCGGGATAGCCCGCGCTGATGGAGGCGTATTGCTGGTCAAAGGTCTGGTCGCCGTTTTTCAGCGTCACCTGCGCGTGCCATGCGCCGTGCTTGGCGGGCCAGCGCGCGGTGAAGCGGCCGGGGCCCGTTGCTTGCAGCGGAAGCTTGGAGGCGCGGTTGTCGGGGCTAAGCAGCGTCAGTTCGCCCGTCAAGTCGCTTGCGTAGTTGCCGCGCTCGTCCATGCAATCGACCGTGAAGACGAAATCATCCCCCTCGCGCGTCAGTTGCGAAGGCTGGTGCTTGAGCGCGGCGGTGCGCATCAGTTTGCGGCACGTTTGCGCCCAGAATTTCCCGTAGCCCTCCCATTTGAGCCAGTCGACGGCCCAGCGGTTGCGGGCGTCGGAGGTGAAGGCCCCGGACTGCCCCAGGCCGCAACGCCACGTGGCCAGGAGCGGCTCCTGCTTTTCTGTAACGAGCCAGAGCTCCGACGTCGGCTTCGTCTTGGTGTTCACATAGCCAAGCAGGAAAGGCGCGCCGGAGAAATCGAGGCCGTTCAGGAAATCAGCGGGAGCCACCTGCACCGGCAGAAACGGCATATCACGAATGGCCGATTTCGCTGCCGTCATTGTTTCCTTGGTGAAAATCTGCGGAATGCTGCTCGGGTTGTCGGTGAAATAAAAGCGCCCGTTGCCCCACTCGGAAACTTTCTTGAGCAAGTCCTGGTCCGTGTCGCCGCCGACGCCTACGGTACTCAGGGTGATTCGCTGCTGGGCCATCTGCGTGGCCAGCTCGTAGAACGGCCCGGGCGTGGAAACGCCGTCGGTGAGGATGATGACGTGCTTGAGCTTGGCCGACGAGGTCTGGAGCCGCGAGAGCGCCATCTCCATGGCCGGAGCCATGGCCGTGCCGCCGCCCGCCTCGATGCTGCCGATCTTCTGCTGCACGCCCGATTTGTCCGAGGCCGATTGCAGGTCGGCCACCCAGAAGCTCTCGTTATCGAACGCGATGACGCCCACGTAATCTTTCGGCCCGAGCAGCTCCACGGCGGCCTTGGCGGCGTCCTTCGCCATCTCGACTTTCTCGCCGCTCATGCTGCCGCTGCGGTCGATGATCAGCATGAGCGCCAGCGACGGGTTTTCCTGCTCTTTCTCGAAATCGCACCGTACGGGCAGCACATCCTCGACGGGCGTGCGGTAGTAGCCGCCGAGGCCGAAGGAGAGCTCGCCGCCGAGCATCAGGAGCCCGCCGCCGAAGTCGCGCACATAGCTCGCGTAGAGCCCCATCTGTTCCCGGGTGAACTCCGTGGCGGAGACATTATCCAGGATGAGCAAATCATAATTCTGGAGATCGCCCATATCGGCTGGCGCTCCCTTGGCCGGGCGAACGTCGAGCAGGATGCCCTCCTGTTGCAGCGCGCGGGCGAGGTAGCGCGCCTGGTCTGGCTTGTCGGCGAGGAGCAGCGCTTTGGTTTTCCCCGACGACCGGACGAAGGCCGAGGCGCGGTTGTTGTCGGCGATGGTGTCCTCCTTCGCCTTCACTGCCACGGTGAACTCGTCGGTTTTTTCGCCGCTGACGCTCTGGGTCATCTTGAAACGGTTGACGCCGCGCTTGAGCCGGACCTCGCGGGTGGCCACGCGCGGGCCGTTGCGAAAGACCTCCAGCGTGGCGGCGCTCTCGCGGTTGCTGACGACTTCCGCCGCGATCTCGAAGGGCTCGTTTTCGTTCGCCTGATGGGGCGCGGTGACGGCCCGCACCAGCACCTCGGGGCGGTCCGGCGGCTCGACGGGCACGGTGCAGACGCGCACGCCGGAGGCTTTCAGCTTCGGCAGCGCGCGCAGGATGTCGCCGTGCGTTTCCTGGCCGTCGGTAAAGAGGACGGCTGTTTTTGCAAAGCCCGGCGGGAACGAGGCATCGGCGAAGGCGAGCGCGGCGGCGAGGTCGGTGCGGTCATCGGCCACTTTGGGGAGCGCTTCGGCGAATGCGGCGGGGGTTCCCTGGACCTCCACAGGGTTTCCGGCGAAGGCGATGAAACGCTCCTCCCGATACGTCTTCTGTTTCCCTGCCTCGGCGGCGAAGGCCAGCGCCCGGTCGCGGGCGGCGCTGCCCACCGAGCGGCTGGCGTCCACGAGCCAGATGACCGCTTGTTCCCGGCGCTGCCCGATCCAGCGCGGCTCGGTGAGCGCCAGGATGAGCAGGATGAAAATAAGACCGCGCAGCACGAGCGCGAGCTTGCGCCGCCGGGGCGAGAGCGGGGCGGCGGAGCGACGGTGCCAGTAAAAGAGGAGGCCCAGGCCGAGCATCCCCGCCAGCGGCCAGTAATGGAGGCATTCGATGCTCATTCGGTGATCCTCCGGTGGAAAAGCGCCCACTCCAGCGGCAGCCAAAGCGCCCCGGCCACCAGCGCCCACCACCAGACCGGCAGCGAGCCCGCCCCCGCGAGCCAGCCGGAGCGCGCAGGGGCCTCCGAGGGAACGGACGCGGACGCTTCAATGCCCAGGGCCCGTTTAAGCTGCGTGGCCACGGGGCCGGGCAGGGGAGGAGCTTTTTCAGTCTCCTCCGGTTGCAGCGACTGGACCAAATTGGCCAGCAGCACGGGGAAGGCCGTGCGGTAAACGAAGTCCGAATCCTCCAACCCGAACGCCTGCACGAGCCAGCGCGGGGCCTCCGCCTTCCACTGGCCGAAAAGCAGCGGCTTTTCCGCGTGCCCGCCGCTTTCGCCCGCGAGGTATTGCGCGAAAAGCGTTGCCCCAGGGGCCGGGGTGTAGCCGGAGACTTTGTCGAGCCGCACGTTGTCGAGCGAGACGAAGCGCAGGATCGGCTCATCGCGCAGCGTCTCGCTCACTAGCGCCGAATCCAGCGGCCCGTCGTACTTTCCCCACGGCCCGTCGGCCTGCGGATTGATGACGAGCATCGCCGAAGGCTGGAAGCCCTCCGGCGGCACGCAGCCATAAAAGAGATAAAGCCGCGCGGGATCGGGTGAGGCGGGTAGCGCGGCCAGGGGCCAGGTGCGGCGGGTCTCCACCAGCGGCAGCGCCTCCAGCGCGGCGTCGAGAAAGGCGTGCGGCGGCGCGACGACTTCCACCGGCACGGGGTGCAGCGCGGGCAGGCTGGCCTGAGCCGCGTTGTCGGCGGCAAGATCGTCGCGCTTCATTTCCGTCAAGCGGGCCTCGAAGCGAACGGCCCCCGAGGCCGAGCCCTCCCAGGTTTTACGCCACGGCTTGCCCGGTTCCAGCTTGAGCTTCTGTACGTCGATGAGCGCCCCGTCGGCGCGCACCTCCAGCTCTGCCTCGACGGGGGTCGAGGCTGCCACGCGCCCGATCACCTGGTATTCCCCGGGCGCGGCTAGCGAGCGCCGGGCGGTGAAAAGCGTGATTCCCGCGTTCACCGGCTCCTTCGCGCCGACCCACTGGAAATGCACGTCCTTGAGCGCGTCGGGCGCGGGCTCTGGTTCCCAGACGCCGTCGCTGACGAGCAGGATTTCGGAATTCTTGCGCTGCGCAGCCAGGTGGTGCGCCAGCGCGAGCGCCCCGCGCATGTCGCTAACGGTCCCGCCCGGCGCGGCGGTTTTCAGTGCCCTCTCCAGCGCCGGTTGGCTGCGGGTCCACGGGCAGAGCACGCGGGGCGCTTCCCCGGCGGCGACGAGAATCGCCTCGTCGAAAAGCCGCAGGTGGGCCACGCGGCCTCGCACGGTTTGCAGCGCCGCCTCCCAGCGGCTCGGCGCGGCATCGGCGGCCGTCATCGTCACCGACGTGTCGAGAACGAGGATCACCGCCGCCGGTTTGGCCGTTTGCCACGCGGCGAGCGGCTGAGCGATGGCCAGGATGAGCAGCAGCAGGAAAAGGAGCTGGAGCGCCAGCGAAACCCAGCGCCGAAGCTTGCGCCAGAGCGAATGGTTGTAGACCTGCGGCGTAAGGTGCTCCCAGAAAAGCAGCGTACTCACCGGCTTGCGTTGGAGCCGGGTGCGGATCAAGTAGAACGCGATGACCGGCAGCGCCAGCGCGCCGAGCCCCCACGCGAGCGGCCACAGGAAGTTCATTTGACGAACCCTCCTTGCAGCAGCGATTGCATGAGCAAATCGGGTGCGGCCATGCGCGTATCGGTCTGGATCAGCGCGACCTGGTGCCTGCGGCAATAGCTCCGGAGGCTCTCCTGGTAAGCCTCCACGCGCTCCCGGTATTCGGTGCGCGTCTGGTGGTCCACGATCACCTTGCGCGGCGCGCCGGTCTCCTCGTCTATGACCTCATACTCGCCGCGCTCCCCGGCGTCGGTCTCGGCGGGGTCGATCACCTGGATGACTGCCAGCTCGTGGCGCGCGTAGCGCAGGCGGTCAAGCGCGTGCAGCGCGTCCTCGGGGTCGGCCCCCCAGAGGTCGCTGACCCAGATGACCATGCCGCGCCGGGGCTGGCTTGCGATCCAGCGGTGCGCGGCCTCCTCCAGCCGCCGGGGCTCGGGTTTGCGCGCTGCCACGGGGCACAGGGCCAGGTAGCGCAGCAATTGCAGGAAACGGTGCTTGCCTCGCGAGGGCCTCCACGGCTCGTAGCGTTCCGCGCCCAGCGGCACGACGGCGGCGCGGTCGAGATTGGCCAGCGTGATGTACGCCAGGCCCGCCACGATCCGCCGGGCTTGGTCGAACTTCGCGGGCTCGCCCCAGTCCATCGAGGCCGAGCAGTCGAGCAGTAGGTGCACGTGCAGATCCTCCTCCTCCACGAAAAGCTTCAGCACCAGCTGCCGCCAGCGCGCGAATGCATTCCAGTCGATGTGCCGCCAGTCATCGCCGCTGATGAACGGGCGGTACTCGGCGAACTCGATGCTGGAGCCGAAGCGCGAGCTGCGCCGCTCGGCGCGCATCTTGCCAGCGACGATGCGCCGGGCGAGCAGGCTGAGCGATTCGAGCTGCGCCAGGAACGCGGCGTCAAAGAGTTGGTCCGGGTTGGTTTCGATCACGGAGGAGGGGGGAGCCGTTCGGGGTTGCGTTCCGGTTAGCGGTTCCACTCTGCCCGCTGCGTTTCCACCACGCGGCCCAGCAGCGTGTCGGCATCAAGCCCGTCGGCTTGGGCCTCGAAATTGAGCATCACGCGGTGACGCAGGATCGGCAGCGCGCTCGCGAGGATGTCCTCGTGCGAAACGTTGAACTGCCCGTTGAGCACGGCGCGGATTTTCGCCGCCACGATCAGTGCCTGGCCTGCGCGCGGGCTCGCGCCGTACCGGACGTATTTCTTCACCTCGGCCGAGGCGTACTGCGTTTCCGGGTGGGTCGACATGACGAGGCGCACCACGCTCTTTCGCAGGCTGGGGGCCACCGGGACATCCCTCGCAAAGGCCCCCATCTCCACGAGGTCTTTGCCTTCGAAAACCGGGCTCACCGTCGGCTGTTCCCGGCGCGTCGTGGAGTCCAGGATGCGGTCGAACTCCTCCTCGGCCGGGTAGGAGACCTTCAGTTTGAAAAAGAACCGGTCCAACTGCGCCTCGGGCAGCGGGTAGGTCCCCTCCATCTCCAGCGGGTTCTGCGTGGCGAGGACAAAGAAGGGGGCCTCCAGGTGCCGGGTTTCGCCCGCCACCGTCACGCTCTTTTCCTGCATCGCCTCCAGCAGCGCCGATTGCGTTTTGGGCGTGGCGCGGTTGATCTCATCGCCCAGGAGCAAGTTGCAGAAAATCGGCCCAGGGGAGAAATCGAAGCGCGAATGCCCATGGCCGTCCTCGACGAAAATGCGCGTGCCGATCAAGTCGGCGGGCATCAGGTCGGGGGTGAACTGGATGCGCTGGAAATTAAGGCGCAGCGCTCCGGCCAGCGAGCGCACGAGCAGCGTCTTGCCCAGGCCGGGCACGCCTTCGAGGAGGATGTGCCCGCCCGCGATCATGGCGGTGAGCGCGTGTTCGATGATCTCATCCTGCCCGATAATGACCTTCTGCACCTCGCATTTAAGCTGCGCGAAGCGGTCGCGGAAAAGCGCCAGATTTTGTTCGATGGATTCGCTGGGTGAACTGGGGAGGGACTCGCTCATGAGGGGCTATTTTTCGGTTTTGGGCCGGATATTTTCGAAATACGTTTTGATGACCTGCCGGTGCGCGGCCGGGATGGCTTCGTCGGCGATGGCCTGTTGGGAAAGGGTTTGGTATTGCTCGAAATTGACGCCCCGGGTGGCGCGGGCGGCCTCGGCCTGGCCGGAGGCGCTCTTAAGAGTGGTCGTCTCGGATTCTCCCTCCGTGGCGGTGTTGTTCATCGACTCCCGGTGGCGCTCGCCCGCGAGGTTGGTCTCCGCGCCGAAGCGGTTCAGGTTGGTCTCCGAGCCCGCCCCCTTGCCTGGCTGGTTCGTTTTGGTAAACGACAGGCGCGGGACGAGGCACATCCCCTGGCCGTCACACGGTTTATTGCCCGGGTTTTTGCAGAAACTGAGCTGCGCCATCTGCGTTGCAAGGCGTTTGCGGGCCTCGTTGCGCTGGCATTGCTGGCCGAAGCATTGCTTGAGCCCGCTGAGCCCCTGGGACATCTTTTGGCTATCGGACTGCTTCGCCCCCTGGCCGAATTGGCTTAGCGCCTGGCTCGTCTGCTGTTGCTGACCCTGCTGGCCGAGCTGTTCGGAGAGTTTCTGCGCCGCGTTGCCCGCCTCCTGTGCCCCCTGCGGCGGCTGGGCTCCCGCCTGCCCGAGCTTCTCCGCCGCCTGCGCGGCCTGGTCTGCCGCTTTGCCGAAATCCTTTTTGCGCAACGCCGCCGCCAGCGCGCTCATCCCCTCCATGGGAGAAAGGGCGTCGGCCAGCGCGGCGGCTCGGGGATCGAGCGACAGGGCTTCGAGCTTCGCCTTTTCCGCTGCCACGATCTCCTCCAGCCGGTTAAGATCCGCGAACCGCTGCTTTTCGTTGGTCCCCGGGGCAATGAGGCGCTCCCGCAGCGGCGCGGTCTCCTCCATCAGCTTTTTGAGGTCCTCGTCCTTCGCCTTGGCCTCCTCCCAGTCTTTGAAAACCGTTTCCAGCGCGACCGTCCGGGCGTCCTTCGGCACCGGCCGGGAGAGCGCGGCCTGCCGGGCGGCCACGTCGGCGTGGTAAAAAAAGCCCAGCAGCGCCACGCAGGCGGCCAGGCTCAGCGTCGAGGCCCCGGTCCATTTCGGCCAGGGGACCGGCCACACCCGGGTCCAATCGATGGCCTGGAGCCGGGCGAGCGTTTGGCGGTGCAGGAGGCCCCGCCAGGCGTCGTCGCCCGTCAGTTCGCCCGCAGAAAGCGCGAGATCAGGGAGCCTCAGGCGGCGGTCGAGCCCCCGGTGGAGTGTCTCCTTTTTTGGGCGGCGGCACCACCCGGCGAGCGCAACGGCCGCAAGCGCAAGCGCGGCTCCGGCTAGTACGAAAGGGAACGGGGCGATCCAGGAACGCCGGAAAGCCAGCAAAAGGAGCCAAAAGAGCCCGCCCGCAGCCAAGATTGTCAGAGTAAGAGACACGCCTCCCTTCACCCGTTCCAGCTTCCATCGCGAAGCAGCCTGGCGGGTGATGTGCAAGAATTCCTCTGGGGACTGACTGCCTTGAGCGTCCATTCGGCGGCCCAGCGTAACCGCCCTTCGCGGCAAGGCAATCTCCGAATTGCTTGCGCATTGAATCAAACGACTAACAAAGTTCATCCGGTGGTTGACTGATCGTCAGTCGGTAGCCATATTTCAGCCCATGGCGCGTATCAGCAAAGCCCCCGCGGAACGCCGACTCGAATTGATCGAGACGGCGGAGCGCCTCTTTTTCCGCCGGGGCTTCGACGAAACGACCGTGAGCGACATTGTCGGGGAGCTCAACGTCGCCCAGGGGACGTTTTACTGCTATTTCAAGAGCAAGGAAGACGTGCTGGCCGCCGTCATCCACCGGAGCATTGCCCAGGGCGTTGAGAAACTCCGGACCGTCATCGCTCAGCCCGCCCAGAATACCGGGGAGCGCCTCTCGCGCCTCTTCTCCGGGCTGCTCTCAGAGTATTCCGGCCGCAGCAAGCTGGCCTTGTATATGCAGAAGGAAAGCAACGCGGGCATTCACCAGAAATCGGTCATCGAAGTGGTCTCCCGCGTCACGCCGCTTTTTGAGGAAGTCATCCGGGACGGCAACCATTCCGGCGACTTCTCGGTGGAGCATCCCGCCGAAATGGCCTCGCTGCTGGTGGGCATCCTGGTCCACCTGCTCCACAACCCGGGCCTCGTCGATGAGCCGCCGCGGCGCGAACGGATGTGCGCCACCATGGAACAGATTCTCGGAGCATCGCTCCGCGCCGGGGAGAAAAGCATTCAGCTCCAATGGTGATCGCGGGAGGGCATTTTTTTTGCTTTTGAAATGACTGAACGTCAGTCAGTTGGACTGTTCCCAGCACAAGCGGGTATTTTTTCCTCGGGGAAAACCTTGACGCTTACGGGTCAAGTTCATACGTTCGTTTGAAACAAACGTATGGCCCCTGACCCAGCCCAAACTTCAGCCCACCCCTTTCAGCCGATCAGTGCCTCCTCGTCCTGCAAAGAAACCCGGACCGCCATCCTTGATGCCGCTGAGGCGCTTTTTGGCGAAAACGGGGTCGATGGCACCTCCGTGCGCGACATCGCGCGGCTGGCGAAGGCCAACCTGGGGGCCATCAACTACTACTTTGGCTCCAAGGACCGCCTGGCCATCGAAGTCTTCGTCCGGGCCCTGGAGCCCGCCAACCTGCGCCGCCTGGCCTGGCTCGACCGCCTTGAGACAGAAGCCGACGGCAAGCCGCTCCCCATCGAGACCATCATGGAGGTCTTAATCCGGCCGATGATGGAGTGTGGGGCTGAGGAGATCCACAAGGCGGACGCCCTCCATCAGCTGATGTCCCGCTGCTTCCACGAGTCGAACCCCGAAGTCAAAGCCTTCGTTAAAGAGCGCTTCGCCAACGTCTGCCAGCGCTTCGATACCGCGATCAATCGGGCCCTGCCCGAACTTTCCTCGGACGAACTTTTCTGGCGTACCCACTTCATTATCGGAGCCATGCACCACGCCATCGGGGCCTGGCTGCGGTTCGACTTCCTGCCGTTGCCGAGGCTGCCCAACAACGAAAAGCCCCGCCGCCTCAACACCGAGGAACTCATTGGGCAGCTCGTCGTCTGCGCCACGGCCGCCTTCCGCGCCCCTTCCACCAAAACTTCCAAATAATAAACCGTAAGCCGCTTCCCCCGCCGGCCCATCCTCAAGATTAGCTCATGCAACTTAAAAACCAGACTCCCACAACCTTCATGAAATGGGGCACGGCTCTCGTAGCGCTCTATTGCGGGATCTCCCTCACGGCCTGCAAACGCGAAAACCAGGCCCCGCCCGCGATGACCGTCGAAGTGGCCACCGTGACCGTCAAGCCCCAGAGCATCCTTCTGACGACCGAACTCCCCGGGCGCACCTCCCCCTTCCGCATCGCGGATATCCGCCCGCAGATCAACGGCCTCGTTCAGAAACGCCTCTTTACCGAGGGCAGCGACGTGAAGGAAGGCCAGCAGCTCTACCAAATCGATCCGGCCCCCTACCAGGCAGCCTACGACGCCGTCAAGGCCACCATCCCCGCGCTCCGCTCCAAAGTAGAGCGCTACACCAAGGCGATGGCTGAAAAAGCGATTAGCCAACAGGACTACGACGACTCCGACTCCGCCTACAAACAAGCCCTGGCCTCCCTGGAAACGGCCCGCATCAACCTTGCCTACGCCAGCGTCGCCTCGCCCATCTCCGGACGCATCGGCACCTCGTCCGTGACCGATGGCGCGATCGTTACATCCTACCAGACGACCCCGCTGGCCACCATCCAGCAGCTCGACCCCATGTACGTCGACATTCCCCAGGCTACCGCCGACATGCTGCGCTTACAGCGTCATATTAAAGAGGGCCTCCACCAGGATAACGACGTCAACAAAGTCCAGATCATCCTGGAAGACGGCAGCAAATACCCGCTGGAGGGAACGCTGCAATTCCGCGACGTCACCGTCGACACGACCACCGCCTCGGTCATCCTGCGCGTCGTCGTGCCGAACCCCAACGGCGTGCTTCTGCCCGGCATGTTTGTCCGCACCGTGGTCAAAGAAGGCATCAACCCCAAGGCCATCCTGATCCCGCAGCAGACCGTCGCGCGCGACACCAAGGGCAACCCGTATGTCTTGATCGTCAACAGCTCGAACGTTGTTGAACAGCGCGCCGTCGTGCTCGACCGCGCCATGGGTAGCAACTGGATGGTCACCTCGGGTCTGAACGAAGGCGACCAACTGATCGCCGAAGGCGGCTTGAAAACCCGCCCTGGAGCCACGGTCAAAGCCGTCCCCTTCGAGGACAAAAAGGCCGCGGCGCAGCCCGCTCCCAGCGCCAAGTAAGAAAGGTTCCTCATGCTTTCCCAATTCTTTTTAAAGCGCCCGGTTTTTGCCTGGGTAATTGCCATCATCCTGATGGTGGGCGGCTGCCTATCCATCTACCTGCTGCCCATTTCGCAGTATCCGCCCATCGCGCCGCCGCAGATCGCCGTCACGGCCACCTACACCGGCGCCTCGGCCGAGACGGTTGAAAACAGTGTCACGCAGATCATCGAGCAGAAGATGACCGGCTTTGACAAACTCCTCTACATGTCGTGCACCAGCGACTCCTCGGGCCAATCCCGCCTGGAGCTCAACTTTGCCCCCGGCACCGACGTTGACCTGGCCCAGGCCGAAGTGCAGAACAAGCTGCAACTCGCCATGGCCAGCCTGCCCGAGACCGTCCAGAGCCAGGGTGTCTCCGTCAAAAAGAGCACGCGCAATTACCTGCTGGTGCTCGGTCTGGTCTCCTCCGACGGCAGCATGGACGGCAACGACCTGCGCGACTACGCCGCCTCCAACCTGGAAAAAGTCCTCTCGCGCGTCAAGGGCGTCGGCGAAGTGGAAATCTTCGGCTCCCAGTATGCCATGCGCGTCTGGCTCAACCCGGACAAACTGACCGACTACAAGATGACCGTCCAGGACGTCATCACGGCGCTGCAATCCTACAACGTTGAAATTTCCGCCGGACAGTTCGGCGGCGCTCCCTCGGTCAAAGGCCAGCGGCTCAACGCCTCCATCATCGTCCAGAGCATGCTCAAGACCCCCGAGGAATTCGGAGCGATCCCGATCCGCACCAACGCGGACGGCTCCGTCGTGCGCGTTCGTGACGTAGGCCGCACCGAACTCGGCTCGGAAAGCTACAGCGTTGAGAACTTTGTCGACGGCAAGCCCGCCGCCGCGCTCGCCATCCGGCAAGCCGCCGGGGCCAACGCCCTGGATACCGCCAACGCCGTCCGCGCCAAGATGCAGGAGATGAGCGCCTATTTCCCCACGGGGATGAAGGTCGTCTATCCTTACGACACCACGCCTTTCATCCGGGTGGCCATCAGCGAAGTCGTCAAGACCCTCTTTGAAGCCATCGTGCTGGTCTTCCTGGTCATGTACCTCTTCATGGGCAACATGCGCGCCACGTTGATCCCGACGATCGCCGTGCCTGTCGTGCTCCTGGGAACCTTTGCCGTATTAGGTGTGCTGGGGTATTCCATCAACATGCTCACCATGTTCGCCATGGTGCTGGCCATCGGACTTCTGGTGGACGACGCCATCGTCGTCGTGGAAAACGTGGAACGCATCATGAGCGAGGAGGGGCTCTCCCCCATGGAGGCCACGCGCAAGTCCATGGGCGAAATCACCAGCGCCCTGGTCGGCATCGGCCTTGTGCTTTCCGCCGTATTCGGGCCCATGGCCTTCTTCCCCGGTTCCACGGGCATCATCTACCGGCAGTTCTCCGTCACCATTGTCGCCTCGATGCTGCTCTCGGTGGTCGTCGCCTTGGTGTTGACGCCGGTGCTCTGCGCCACGTTCCTTAAACCCGTGGAAAAAGGGCACGAAGCGGCCGAGGGGGGCGTCTGGTTTATGCGCCCGTTCTTCCGCTGGTTCGACGCCATGTTCGACAAAAGCCGCAATGGTTATATGAACTTGGTTGGCCGGGTTCTTACCCACAAGGGCCGCTACATCATGGTGTTCCTCCTGATCGTCGCGGGCATGTGCTACCTCTTCAATAAAATGCCCACGGCCTACCTGCCTGACGAAGACCAGGGCATGCTGATGGTGCAGGCCATGCTCCCGGCCAACGCCACCCTGGAGCAGACCAAGGAAATCATGACCCAGGTTAAGGATTACTTCCTGACCAAAGAAAAAGACGCCGTGGAATCGTGCATGACGATTGCGGGCGTCAGCTTCTCCGGCAACGGCCAGAACGCGGGCCTGGCTTTCATCAAATTGAAAGACTGGGATCTGCGCAAAACCGACAACCTGAAGGCCCCCGCCGTCGCGGGACGTGCCATGATGGCCTTCTCGCAGATCCGCAACGCCCGGGTGTTCGCCTTCGCTCCGCCCGCCGTGACGGAACTCGGTATGGCCGGGGGCTTCGACTTCGAGCTGATCGACCGCGCCGGCCTGGGCCACGAAGCGCTCATGAACGCCCGTAACCAGCTCTTTGGCATGGCGATGCAGGACCCGGGCCTCACCAAAATCCGCCCCAACGGCCTTGAGGATACGCCGGAATACCACGTTGATGTGGATTGGGATAAATCGGGAGCCTTGGGTGTCTCCATCGGCACCATTCACAACACCGTTTCAGCCGCCTTCGGCAGCTATTACGTCAACGACTTCATCCAGGCCGGGCGCGTTAAGAAAGTCTACGTCCAGGCCGATACGGATTACCGCATGCTGCCGTCCGATCTGGAGCGCTTCTACGTCCGCAATGAAAAGGGCAAGATGGTTCCGTACTCCTCCATCGGCTCGGGGCACTGGGCTAGCGGTTCGCCCAAGCTGGAACGCTTCAACGGGTTCCCGTCGGTGAACATCATCGGCGAGCCCGCGCCGGGCAAAAGCTCCGGCGACGCCATGCACACCATGGAGGAATTTGTAAAAAAACTTCCCAAGGGCATCGGCTTTGACTGGAACGGCCTTTCCTACCAGGAACGCCAAGCCGGTTCGCAAACCGGGCCGCTCTACGCCTTCTCCGTCCTGGTCATCTTCCTGTGCCTCGCGGCCCTGTATGAAAGCTGGCCCATCCCGATCTCGATCCTCATGGCGCTGCCGCTGGGCGCCATCGGCGGCATCATCGCCACTTCCTGGCGGGGCTACTCCAACGACGTTTACTTCCAGATCGGTTTGTTGACGACGCTGGGTCTGACCACCAAGAACGCCATCTTGATTGTCCAATTCGCCAAAGCGCGCGTGGAAGAGGAGGGGATGGACCTGCTCCATGCCACCCTCGAAGGCGCCAAGCTGCGTTTCCGCCCGATCGTGATGACCTCGCTGGCCTTCGGCTTCGGCGTGCTGCCCATGGCCATTGCCAACGGCGCGGGCGCGGGCGCTCAGAAAGCCATCGGCACCGCAGTCATCGGCGGCGTGATCACCTCCACCCTGCTGGTCACGATCTTCGCGCCGCTCTTTTATGTGTTGATCCAAAAAACGTTCGGGAAAAAGAACCGACTTTCCATGCGGAAAGAGCCCGAGTTAAGCCCGAAATCCAATTCCTAACATGAACAGAACTCTCCCTTTCCTGGCGGCGACCATCGTCGCCACCGCCGCCGGCTGCACGATGATCCCCGGCTACCATCGCCCCAAGGCCCCCGTGCCCGAAGCCTGGCCCAGCGGCCCCGCGTACTCCAAAACCTCGGGCGCCACCACCGACGTCTCCAAGCTCAAGTGGCAGGATTTCTTCACCGACAAGAACCTTAAAGAAATCATCGGCACGGCGCTCGCGAACAACCGCGACCTGCGCATTGCCGCCCTCAACGTCAGGGAATCGCGCGCCAACTACCAGCTCCAGCGTGCCGAGCTGCTCCCGGTCATCAACGCCACGGCGGGCGTGGGCCGTTACGGGTACTCGTCGCAGAACTCCTCCACCGGGAGCCGCTATACCTACAGCGCCTACAACAGCGGCCTGAACCTGGCCTCGTGGGAGCTCGACTTCTTTGGCCGCCTGCGCAGCCTCAAAGGCAAGGCGCTGGAAACCTACCTCGCCAGCGAGGAAGGCCGCCGCAGCACCCAGGTGACGCTCATTGCCTCCATCGCCAACGCCTACCTGACGCTGGCGGCGGATCGCGAGAACCTCAAGCTCTCGCAGACCACCGCCGAGGCCCAGCAGCGCACCTACGAACTGGTCAAGAAGCGTTACGACCTCGGCCTCGCGCAGGAGCTGGACCTCTACCAGGCCCAGACGCCCGTCGACACCGCCCGGCGCGAAGTCGTCGCCTACACCCAGCAAGTGGCGCAGGATGAGAACTCCCTGGCCCTGCTCGTGGGCGGGCCCGTTCCCGCCCGGCTGCTCCCGTCCAACCTGGACGGCGTCAGCCAGCCCAAGGAAATCGCCTCCGGCATTCACTCCGAAGTCCTCCTGACCCGGCCCGACGTCCTGCAAGCCGAGCACCAGCTCAAAGCCGCCAACGCCAACATCGGCGCGGCCCGAGCGGCTTTCTTCCCCAGCATCGACTTGACCGGCTCGCTGGGCCTCGCCAGCGGCAACCTCTCCAAGCTCTTCAAGGCTGGGGCGGACACCTGGAGCTTTGGTCCGCAAGCCAGCATACCGATCTTCGACGCCCGCACCCTGCCCTCCTTGCGGATCACCCAAGTGGACCGCGAGATCACCGTCGCGCAGTACGAAAAAGCCATCCAGAGCGCATTCAAGGAAGTGGCCGACGCGCTCGCCGTGCGCGGCACCGTGGGCCAGGAACTCAAGGAACAGCAATCGCTCGTCAACGCGCTTTCCGCCGCCTACCGCCTCTCCAACTCCCGCTACGAGCAGGGCATCGACGACTTCCTCAACGTCCTGGACGCCCAGCGCTCCCTTTTCTCCGGGCAGCAAGTACTCGTCACCCTCCGGCTCTCCAAGCTGACCAACCAGGTCAAGCTTTACTCCGTGCTGGGCGGCGGCGGCGACTAGGGGGCATTGATCATCGGGCAGTTGCCCGGAATCCGTTGGTATTAGGAGTTCTTTTTTGCTAACATTTTCCGCCCAGGAAAACCATGCAATCTCCCACGAGTCCCGAACCGGCGGCTTCCGAGCCGCGCCCTGCCAAACCCTTCAAGCGCCTGCTGGCCCTCGGCTTGCTGATCATCGCCGTAGCCGCGGGCGCGCTGTATTACAAAGTAGCGGTTGCCCCCTACGAATCCACCGACAACGCCTTCATCGAGGGCCATGTCACGCCCGTCGCGCCGCAGATTCCCGGTCGCGTTATCCGCCTGCTGGTGGAGGACAACCAGGAAGTCAAGCGAGGCGAGACGCTGCTGGAGATCGACCCGAGCGATTACCAAGTCAAGGTCACGCAGGCCCAGGCCGGGCTCGCCGCCGCCAAGAGCCGCCTGGAGCAGGCCAAGGCCCAGCTTTCCGTCGACGAGGCCATGCAGGAACAAGCCCGCGCGGGGCTGACCGCCGTGGAAGCCGAGTCCAGCCGCGCGCAGGCCGAGCTGAAGCGTTACCAGTCCGTCGAAAGCCGCGCCGTCTCCCGCAGCCAGGTCGACGTTGCCGAGACCCAGGCGCGTTCCGCCGCCGCGCAAGTCGAGGTCGCCCGGGCCAAAGTCCTCGGAGCCGAGGCTCAGCTGGGCCTGGGCCGGGCGGGGCTCCAGAGCGCCGCCGCCGACATCGCCCAAGCCGAGGCCGCGCTGCGCCAGGCAGAGCTGAACCTTTCCTATACCAAGCTCGTCGCCCCCGACGATGGGCGGGTTACGCGGCGTTCCGTGGAGCAGGGGGCCTACGTCCAGCCGGGCCAAGCGCTCCTGGCCATCGTGCCGCACCGCCTCTGGGTCGTGGCCAACTTTAAGGAAACCCAGCTCGAACACATGCGCCCCGGCCAGCCCGTCTCGATCCGCATCGACGCCTACCCGGGTCGGAAATTCAGCGGCAAAGTCGAGAGCATCCAGACCGGAGCCGGAGCCCGCTTCAGCCTCTTCCCACCCGAGAACGCCACGGGCAATTTCATCAAAGTCGTCCAGCGGGTCCCGGTGAAAATCGTCTTTGACACCGCGCCCGATCCCGCCCTGGCGCTCGGCCCCGGCATGTCGGTGGAGCCTGCCGTCCGGGTGAAATGAGCGCCGCCCTCGCCCAGCCCCACAAAGCGATCAACCCGTGGTGGGTCGCTGCGGCGGTCATCGTGCCGACCTTCATGGAAGTGCTCGACACGACCATCATGGCCGTCTCGCTGCCGAACATCGCGGGCAACCTCTCCGCGTCCACCAGCGAGGCCACCTGGGTGCAGACGAGCTACCTTATTTCCAACGCCGTCGTGCTCCCCGCCTGCGCCTGGTTCTCTTCCTTCTTTGGGCGCAAGCGCTTTTTGCTCGCCTGCATTATGCTTTTTACCGTGGCGAGCGTCGTCTGCGGCATGGCTCCTACGCTCGCCGTCCTCCTGCTGGCCCGCGTCGTGCAAGGGGCGGGCGGCGGTGCCTTGCAGCCGATCTCCCAGGCCGTGCTGCTGGAGAGCTTCCCGCCCGCGAAGCATGGCGTGGCCATGGCTGCCTACGGCCTGGGCGTCATCATCGCCCCCGTCATCGGCCCCGTGCTGGGCGGCTGGGTCACCGACCACTATTCCTGGCGCTGGCTTTTTTACATGAACCTGCCCATCGGCGCGCTGGCGTGGTGGATGGTCCGGCGCTTCGTCTTTGACCCCGACTACATCCGCGATGCCCGCCCGGGCCGCATCGACGCCTCCGGGTTCTTCTTCTTGATCGTCTGGCTCGGCACCCTGCAAGTCATCCTCGACAAAGGCCAGGACGCCGATTGGTTCAATGCCGGGTGGATTCGCTGGTTCGCGCTGATCTCCAGCCTCTCGTGCGTGGCCTTCATCTTCCGCGAGCTGACCTGCGCCGCTCCGTTGGCCGACCTGCGCGTTTTTAAGAATCGCAACTTCGCCGTCGGCACCGTCCTGATCAGCATCGCCGCCGTCCTCATGTACGGCCCGCTCACGCTCCTGCCCCTCTTTTTGCAAAGCCTTATGGGCTACAGCTCCTTCCAATGCGGCATCGCGCAGATCCCGCGCGGCTTGGGCCTGCTGGCCTTCATGCCGCTGGTGGGCATCATGATCAACGGCTTCGACAACCGCAAAATGATCGCTGGCGGCTTCTTCGTGCTGGGCATCTCCACCCTCGGCCTCTCATGGTTCAACCTCGACCTTACTCAGCACGACCTTTTCCTGCCGAACTTCATGCAAGGCGCAGGGCTGGCCTTCTGCATGGTCCCGCTGATGACCGTCTCCCTCGGTATGCTTAAAAAAGAGCAGATGGGCAACGCCACCGGCATCTTCGCCCTGGCGCGCAACCTCTTTGGCTCGATCGGCATCGCGCTAGTTACCTCCATGGTTACGCGCGGCGCGCAGATTCACCAGGCCGCCATGGTCGAGCACGTCACGCCGTACAACCCCCTTTATCAGAGCGCCGTCCAGACTGCCCAGGGGCTGCTCGGCCCGCAGGTCGGCGCGGTAAAGGCCCAGGCCATGGCTGACGGCCTCATTTACCAAACCATGCTCCAGCAATCGGCCATGATGGCCTACCTCGACGACTTCCGGCTGCTCGCCTTCCTCTCCATCCTGGCCGTCCCGATGGCCTTCCTCCTTAAACGAGTGACTGCCAAAGGCACCGTGGCCGTTCACTAGCCCCTTTTCCCATGAAACCCCATCTTTCGCCCCTCGCGCTTCTCCTCATCCTCGGCGGATGCTCCGTGGGCCCTAACTACCACCCGCCCCAAACCGCTACCCCCTCGAAATGGAACGCCTCCCTCTCCGGCGGCGAGAAAAGCGGCGTTGCCCCCGTCGCGAACTGGTGGAAAACCTTCCATGACCCGTGCCTCAACTCGCTCGTTGAGCGGGCCGTGAAAGCCAACCCGGATCTGAAAATCGCCGAGGCCCGAGTGCGCGAGGCCCGGGCGCAGTACCGCATCGCGCTTGCGAGCTTTGGCCCCACCGTGGACACCGGCGGCTTGGTCGGCCGCTCGCGGATTCCCAAGAGCCTTGCCGACAACGTAAAGGTCCCGCCCGCGCTCTTGAAAGAGGTCTCCATCTCGCCCGAGAACGAAACGTACCTGACCGGCTTCCAGGCCTCGTGGGAGATGGACGTCTTCGGCGGCACCCGGCGCGCTGCCCAGTCGGGCCGGGCCGAGTTCGACGCCGCGCAGTACGCCCTGCGCAACGCCATGGTTGTGCTGCTGGCCGAGGTCGGGCGCAACTACGTCGAGCTGCGCGGCGGCCAGCATCGGCTCGAAATCGCCCAAAAGAACATCAAGGCCCAGCAGGAAGCCCTCGAAATCTCCAGCGACCGCTACAAAAACGGCCTCACCAGCGACCTAGACGTCCAGCAAGCCACGGCCCTCCTGGCCACCACCGAGGCCGAGATCCCGCGCCTGGAAGCCTTCATCCAGGCCTCCATGAACCGCCTCGGCGGCTTGCTTGGCCAGCCTCCGGGAGCCCTGGATGCCGAGCTTTCCCGGCCCGCCGCCATTCCCTCCACGCCCCCCATCGTCCCCGTCGGCCTCCCCGCCGAGCTCCTCTGCCGCCGCCCGGACATCCGCCAGGCCGAGCGCCAGCTCGCCAGCGCCAACGCCCGCATCGGCGTCGCCACCGCCGATCTTTTCCCGAAATTCTACCTCACCGGCGCGGGCGGCTACCTCTCGCTCAGCACCGACGACTGGATCAGCAAAGGCAGCGCCTTCTGGGCCCTGGCCCCCACCGCCCAGTGGCGGATCTTCGACAGCGGCCGCGTCCGGGCCAATATCCGCGTCCAGAACGCCCGGCAGGAGCAGGCCCTGGCCCAGTACGAGAAAGTGGTCTTGAACTCCTTTGAGGAAACCGAGAACGCGCTCGTCGGCTACGCCAAAGAAAAACTCCGCCGCCGCAGCCTGGAGCAGGCGGTCAAAGCCAGCCGCGACTCGCTGCAAATGGCCAAGGAACTCTACACCAAGGGCCTGACCAACTTCATCAACGTCCTCGACGCCGAACGCTCCCTCTACCAGACCGAGGACGCCCTCGCCCAGAGCGACAAGGCGCTCAGCCAGAACCTGATTGCGCTTTACAAAGCCCTCGGGGGCGGCTGGGAATAGGGTCGTTTTTTGCGCAACTGCGGGGATTTAGCCACCTCCCGTTCCAGAGCGGTGCGGAGTTTCCTCGTTCCGCGTGTGGGGGATTTAGGGTAAATTTGCAAAAATGGCTGGCGGAAAACCGCAAGGCATGAGAAATGCTAATCCCGCTTCGGGGTTTTTGTGCTCCACAGCCCTCTTCATAACATGAGTTATCTTTTCACCTTTGGCTTGAGTGCTGGGACGCTCTATAAAGCGTCGTTGTTGTATTAATGACGCAGTCCCACTCCTCCACCCAATCCAAAACGCTTCCGCTCGCGCTCGTCGCACTGGGCGTCGTTTTTGGAGACATCGGCACCAGCCCCCTTTACGCTTTCAAAGAGTGCCTGGAGCACGGCTCCAGCGCCAGCGACATCGTGGGGGTCATCTCCCTGATTTTGTGGAGCCTCATCCTGCTGGTCTCCGTGAAATACGTCGGCCTGATCCTGCGGGCCGACAACAACGGCGAGGGTGGCATCCTCGCGCTCCTGGCCCTGGCCTTCCCGGAAAAACGAGGGAGCCAGCTGGGCCGGGCCGGGGTCATCATGACCGGCCTGGGGATCTTCGGCGCGGCCCTGCTTTACGGCGACGGCGTCATTACCCCCGCCATCTCCGTTCTCTCGGCGGTCGAGGGCCTCGAACTCATCTCGCCCGTCTTCAACCACCTGGTCATCCCCCTGACGCTCGTCATCCTGGTCGGCCTTTTCTCCGTCCAGCGCTACGGTACCGGCGCGGTGGGCAGCGTTTTTGGCAAAGTCATGCTCCTCTGGTTCGCCTGCCTGGGCATCATGGGCTTGGTCCAGGTCGTCCAGCATCCCGCGATCCTCGCAGCCTTCAACCCGTGGATGGGCATCCAGTACCTTAAAATCCACAGCTCCGCCTCCATGGTCGTCCTGGGCAGCGTCTTCCTATCCGTCACCGGCGGCGAGGCCCTCTACGCCGACATGGGCCACTTCGGGCACCGGCCCATCCGCATGGCCTGGAACTGCCTGGTGCTCCCCGCCCTCGCTCTCAACTACATGGGGCAGGGGGCCCTGGTTCTCTCCAACCCCGCCGCCGCGAGCAACCCCTTCTTTTTCCTCGCCCCCGGCTGGGCCCTCTGGCCGCTGATCGGCCTCGCCACCCTGGCCACCATCATCGCCTCCCAGGCCCTCATCTCCGGAGCCTTCTCGCTCACCACCCAGGCCATGCAGATGGGCTACCTGCCCCGCATGCAGGTCATGCACACCAGCAGCGACACCTCCGGGCAGATCTACATCCCGCAGCTCAACTACGCCCTCGGCGCGGCCTGCGTCGCCCTCGTCATCGGCTTCCGCAGCAGCTCCGCGCTCGCCTCCGCGTACGGCATCGCCGTCACGCTCACCATGCTCACCACCACCAGCCTCTTCTACTTCGCCGCCCGCCGGGTGTGGAAGTGGAAGACCCTCCCCACGCTGCTCATCTGCGTGGTCTTTGGCTTGATCGAGTCGGCCTTCTTTGCCTCCAACGCCCTTAAGGTCTTCCACGGCGGTTGGCTGCCTCTTTGTATCGGTGCCGTCCTCTTCTTCCTGATGACCACCTGGAAGATCGGCCGCAGCCGTATCCGCAAACGCTTCGCGGCCATCATGCCGCTCAAGGAATTCGTCAGCTCGATCAGCCTCTCGGGCATCCTCTCCGAGAGCCACAGCCCCTACCGCGTCAAAGGCACCGCCGTCTTCTTTAACAGCTCCCCCAGCGGCACCCCCAACGCCCTCCTTCAGAACCTCAAGCACAACCACGTCATCCACGAGCGCAACATCGTGCTCAATATTGCCAGCGACCACGTCCCCTACGTCAGCCGCGGCAACCGGCTGGAGATCGACTCGCTTGACGGCTGCTTCTTCCAGATCACCGCCCGCTTCGGGTTCATGGAGATCCCCACCATTGACGAAATCGTCTCCGCCGCCAGCGCGAAACACTTCGAGATCGTCCCGGAAAAGACCACCTTCTTCCTTGGTCGCGAGACCCTCGTCCCCACGACCTCCAAAGGCATGGGCCCCTTGCGGCGCGCCGCCTTCATCGTCATGAGCCGCAACGCCCAGAACGCCGCCGAGTTCTTCCGGCTGCCCAGCAACCGGACCATCGAAATCGGGTTGCCCATCGAGATTTAGGCTGAGCGCGTATGAGTGAGTCTCCCCAACGCGTGGCGGTGATCGAGTGTCACCCGGTCCTGCGGGAGCGCCTTGCGGAACTGATCGCCGCCGAGCCCGGCCTGGAGCTTGTCGGTGAGGCCGACGACCTCCAGGGAGGCGTGGCCCTCCTCGTCTCCGCCCGGCCCGAACTCGCGCTCGTGGGCCTCGCCTTGCGGAAATCCAGCGGCACCGACTTGATCAAACAAGCCCGCGCCCTCTCGCTGCCCACCGCGCTCCTGGTCTACTCCGGCCACGACGAAGCCCTCTACGCCCGGCGCGTCCTCGCCGACGGTGCCAAAGGCTTTATATCCAAAGACTGCACCTCTGGTGAACTCCTGGCCGCCATGCGCCAGGTCTTAAGCGGGAAAATCTACCTCTCCCCGGCCATGACCGAAACCATGCTCCACACGCTGACCGCCAGCCGGATCGCCGCCCCCGTCGCGCGCTCCGTCGCCCAGTTGAGCGACCGCGAGCTGGAAGTCCTGGAAAAAATCGGCGAAGGCAAGAACACCAAGGAAATCGCCACCTCCCTCGGCCTCGGCCTGGCCAGCGTCGATACCTACCGCGCGCGGATCAAGGAAAAGCTCAACCTGCGCAACGCCTTCGACCTGGTCTGTTTCGCCATCCGCAGGCAGTACGACCTAAACTAGCCAACGCTGGTTATCCTGGTCAGGACAAATCCACTATTGTCCGGTAGTGGATAAAAAACGAACAATCCGCGCCAGAGCTGTCTAGTTTGGTGTAGTGGAAAACGTTACAAGATTGTACGGAAGATTTAAATTTTACGGGTAGGTGAATTCCTAAAAAAAGGCGCTGGCATGGGGAATGCTAATGGCGTTGACCTGTTCCGCTTCGGGCATCCCCCCGAGTGCGAGCCTCAACAAGGAACCAACTAACTATGCTAAAACTCCGTAAAACATTCGCCCTTGTGGCAGCCATGGCAGCCATGGCGTTGACCGTGCCGGTCCAAGTGTCGGCAGAGGACGCTTCGGCGTCAGCCGCGGCCACCCCCGCGGCCGCCGCACCCACACCCGCTCCGCCCGACTCCTTGGCCTATCCTCCTGGAGCCAACGCGGGCACTGTCACCGACCTCACCTGGCCCATTCCCGCCGAGGCGACGAGCATCAACCCGAAAGGCAAGAACACCGTCACCAACGATGAGCTGATCCAGAACGTTGCGCACAACAAGATCTCGATCAACCTCGTATGGACGCTCATCACGGGCTTTATCGTGATGTTCATGCAGGCAGGCTTCGCCCTCGTCGAGACCGGTCTCTGCCGTGGCAAGAACGCCGCGCACGTCATGGCGACGAACTTCCTCATCTACGGCCTGGGCATGCTCGGGTTCTGGATCTGCGGGTTCGGCATCATGTTCGGCGGCTACTGGAACGGCCCGGTCCCCATCGGCTGGCGGCCTTCGCTCGGCCAGGGGCTGGCGCTGCTCAACGTCGAGCACACCATCACCCTCTTTGGGCATCCCTTCGGCATTTTCGGCGGCAAGGGCTTCTTCCTTGGTTCGTCGGTATTTGACTCCGCCGTGCTAGCCCTCTTCCTCTTCGAAATGGTGTTCATGGACACCACGGCCACCATCCCCACCGGGGCCATGGCGGAACGCTGGAACTTCAAGAACTTCATGATCTACGGCTTCTGGGTCGGCATGTTCCCGTATGCCATCTTCGGAAACTGGGTCTGGGGCGGCGGCTGGCTCGCCCAGCTCGGCCAGAACTTCGGCTTTGGCCACGGTCACGTGGACTTCGCCGGTTCGTCCGTGGTGCACATGTGCGGCGGTATGATCGCCTTGGCGGGCAGCATCGTCATCGGTGCCCGTATTGGTAAATTCAGCAAAGACGGCAAGCCTAACGCCATGCCCGCGCACGACATCCCCATGGTCATGCTCGGCACCTTCATTCTCGCCTTCGGCTGGTTCGGGTTCAACCCGGGCTCCACGCTGGCAGGCACGGATAACCGCATCGCCATCGTCGCGGTGAACACCATGCTCGCGGGTGCCGCGGCCTCGCTCTCCACCACGCTGCTCGTGTGGTTCTGGTTCGGCAAGCCCGATCCGTCCATGATGTGCAACGGCCTGCTCGCGGGCCTCGTCGCCATCACCGCTCCGTGCGCCTTCGTGACCACGCTGGGCGCGGTCATCATCGGCTTGATCGCCGGTGTCTTCGTCGTCGTCGCCGTGGTCTTCGTGGAACGCGGCCTGAAGCTCGACGATCCCGTGGGAGCCATCTCGGTCCACGGCGTCAACGGTGCCTGGGGCGTGCTCTCGGTCGGCCTCTTCGCCAACGGCAGCTACGGCGCCGGTTGGGGTGGCGTTCACACCCTCATCAAGGATGGGGTGATCCAGAAGATCGTCAACGATGCGGCTCCGGCCACCATCGATGCCTACAACAAACTCGTCGCGGAAGGCTGGGCCGACCAAGGCGTGACTGGCATCTTCGGCAAAGCCTTTGGCGGTGCCTACAACGACTGGTCGCAGCTCGGGGCGCAAGTCACCGGCACGCTAACGTGCGCGGTATTCGTGTTCACCTTCGCTTTCATCTGGTTCAAGGTCTCCAACCTCATCTTCCCGATTCGTTCCAAGCCTGAAGACGAAGTCGCCGGCCTCGACATTCCCGAAATGGGTGCGGAAGCCTACCCGGACTTCCAGCTCACCAACCGCACGACTCCGGCCGATCGCTAAACTTAAAACTGCCGGTTTGGTTGTTCCTTGAACAAAGGGGCGACCAAACCGGATCTTAAAAAAAGCAATCTTTATGAAAAAGATCGAAGCGATCATCAAGCCCTTCAAAATTGAAGAAGTGAAGGACGCCCTTTCCGGAAGCGGAATCGAGGGAATGACTATTACTGAGGTCAAAGGATTTGGCCGACAGAAAGGGCACACGGAAATCTACCGCGGCAGCGAGTATTCGGTGGATTTTCTGCCCAAGATCAAAATCGAAGTCGTCGTATCCGATTCCCTCGCGGAAACGGCCATCAAACTGATCTCCGAAGCCGCCCACACCGGGAAAATCGGCGACGGCAAGATCTTCGTGCTCCCCGTCGAGGATGCGGTCCGCATTCGCACGCAGGAACACGGCGACACAGCAGTCTCGTAGTTCTCTAAGTTTCTCTTAGCCCTTAAGGGGTAAGGTCGTGATGGAGATGTGAGAGTTTACCATCACGGCCTTCCCCCTCCTCGTTCTTTTTTTGAGAGGAAAGAGATAGAGGAGTCCCGGTCCGGCTTACTGATGTTCGGTTCAGCCGGACCGGGAGCGGGGGAGAGAAAATGCAATAACCGAAACATCGAACACAAGGTTTTTTTCCGATTCCAAGCGCAAAAATAGGCGGTAGATTCATTTTCAACGCCGTTTTCTAAATTCCCGATTCCATGAACTCACTCGCCATTGTCTATAGCGTCATTTCCCTTCTCATCTTGGCGGCTGGATTGGCTGCTTGGTACTACACCTCCAGCCGCTCCGTCGCATTCCTCTCCTTCTTCGGAAGCATTGCCATTCTTTTCTCCGCTTACTTTATCCAAACGCACACCCAGGAGCAGCTGACCTACTTTATTCCTTTCATGATATTCGCCCTGTTTGCAGGCCGTGCCATCGGGATCGGGTATCGGAGCGTTAAAGACGCACCGCTGCGGGTTCCCTCCGTGTTGCTCGGCGTGGCGTCGCTGCTTGCGCTCGGAGCGGCCATCGCGGGATTTGTGAACGCGTAAGGAATATAAAGGGCCCCCCTTCATGTTGCTCGCCTCTGCTTCCGCCACCCCCTCGGCGTGGATGATCCTCCCGTTTGCGGGGATGCTCCTGGCCATCGCCGTCATGCCGTTTGTGGCCAAGGGCCACTGGGAGCGCTGTTATCACCGCTGGTCGATGGCGCTCGGGGTGCTTTCTATTGGATATTATTTAATGGTACTCCATAACCCAGAACGGGTGACCCGTACCGGGTATGAGTACCTGAGCTTCCTGGCGTTGATCGGCTCGCTTTTCACCGTCGCCGGGGGCATTCACATCATGGTCAAAGGCGAAGCGAAGCCGTGGGTCAACGTCCTCTACCTGCTTTTCGCGGCGGGAGCGGCCAACCTGATCGGCACCACCGGGGCCTCGATGCTCCTGGTGCGCCCGTGGATCAGGATGAACAAATACCGCGTCACCGGCTTCCACATCGTCTTCTTTATCTTCATCGTCTCCAACGTCGCCGGGTGCCTCACGCCGATTGGCGATCCGCCCCTCTTCCTCGGCTACCTCAAAGGCGTGCCGTTCTGGTGGGTCATGCAGCATTGCTGGGCCGCGTGGGGCGTCGCCGTCGGGCTGCTGCTGGCCGTGTTTTTTGTGCTAGATACGTGGAATTTCCAGAAAGCCCCGCGCCAGGTTCGCGAGGCCGAGACGCACCAGGAAACGTGGCGCTTCGGCGGCGGGCTGAACCTCGTCTTCCTGGCCGTCATCCTGGGGGCCGTGTTCATCAACCACCCGCCCTTCCTGCGCGAAGCCGTCATGGTCGCCGCCGCGCTGGCCTCGTACTTCACCACCTCACGGGATGTACATAACGCCAACGACTTTTCGCTCTCGCCGTTGAAAGAAGTGGCGTGGCTCTTTTTCGGCATCTTTGCCACCATGATGCCCGCGCTCGACCTGCTGCAAGCCCGGGCAAGCGTGCTCGGGTTGCAGTCGGAAATGCACTTTTACTGGGGAGCCGGAGCCCTTTCCGGCGTGCTCGACAACGCCCCGACCTACCTTGCCTTCCTCGCCGCGGCCTTTGGCACCGCCGGGTTGCCCATCGAATCCGGGATGCCCGAGTTCCTGGCCTCGCACGGCAGTTACCTGATCGCCATTTCCGTCGGCGCGGTATTCTTCGGAGCCATGACCTACATCGGCAACGGCCCAAACTTCATGGTCAAAGCCATCGCCGACCAGGCCAAAGTGGAGACGCCGAGTTTCTTCCGCTACATCATCTGCTACTCCGCGCCGATCCTGTTGCCGGTGCTCTTCGTGGTCGGATTGCTCTTCTTTTCCCGCTGGCGGATTTTCTAGCGGGAGAGGGGATCCCAAGGTTCTCTCCCGGATTTGCTTGCCGTTCGGCGTAAGTCGGGCATAGTAAGCGCCTTGGTTATCTCGGGGTGTAGCTTAGCTTGGTAGAGCGCCTGGTTTGGGACCAGGAGGTCGGAGGTTCGAATCCTCTCGCCCCGATTTCTTTTTCGCCTGCGGTAATTTTACCGGAACGGCTCCCGGTGCGGAGCTTTTCCGCCGCACATCGGCAGTTCCAGCCGCGCCGATACCCGTCCCAGCGATTGGCGAAGCTCCTGCGGCGGTTCCATAAAGGCCAGCGTGGTCTGGAAAATCTTCACCCCGTCCGCCGCGCAATCCACCACAAAGCCCTCGGCTTCGATCCGCTGCGGCGTGCCGTCGTCGAAGGCAAAGGCTACCCGCAGCACGCTCCCCAGGTCGAAGCGCCATTGCGAGCGGAAACGCATTCCGCGCTCACAGAGTTCGCAGGCGGCAGTTTCCGCGTCGACGGCATCCGCCCCGTAATCAAGGAAAAGGGCGGGCTGCAAATGTCGCATCTCAAATCGGGAAGCGGGCATGGAACAAGAGAAGAAGGAGGAGGTAAAATAGCCTGGTGCTATTGGCCTTTATCATAGCACGAAACCAGGACGTGTCAAAACGAGGTAAGTTTTTCCGCGCGAGAATTTTTTTTATCAATCACGCCGCTGCCGCGCCGGTTCGCTCGATTCCCGCTGTTCCTCCTCCACTTCGGCGAGCAGTTGAAAGGCGATACGCCCCAGGGCCGTCGTGACGGCAATCGTCAGAAAGAGTCCTCCGATCCAGATGACGTATTCATGCGGCACGGGGTGCGTGCGGCCTTCGGCGAGCTTGATGCCGAGCTGGGCGAGCGTGCCGAGGTAGGCATAAAGGAATAGCCCGGGGAGCTGCCCCGCGGCGATCCAGAACAGGCACGGGCCGAACCGGATGCTGGTAACGCCGTAGAGGTAATTGAGCAGGCTTGTGGGGAAGAGCGGGTGAACCTGGCTTAAGAAAACGATCTTCCAGCCGTGCTTGCGAACGGCGGCGTCGAGCGCGTGCCAGCGGCGGCTGTGGGCGAATTTCCGCTCCAGCCACGCGCGCCCGAGCCACCGGCTGACGCCGAAGGCGAACGCCGCCGCGATCAAGTTGCCGATGAGCACCAGAAACGTGCCCCACCAAAGCCCGAAAAAGAGCCCGCCGCCCATCGCGATGACCCCGCCGGGCAGCAGGAGAATATTGCACGCGGCAAAAAGAAACGGATAGAGCACCGCGCCCCAGACCTGCATTTGCGCCAGCCGCGCTTGCAGTTCCCCGATCCACTCCACGACGGGCAGCAACCGGGAGAGTCCCACGATGGCCCCCCCCAGCAGCGCGAAGCCCGCAAGCTGCGTGACAATGGCCCGGGAGAACTTGGTCATCGGAAAAAGCTTAACGTTTGCGCGCCGCCACGAGTTCGGCGGCCAGCCGCAGGGCGGCGATCATACTGCCGGGCCGCGCCATGCCGCGTCCCGCGATTTCGAAGGCCGTGCCGTGATCGGGGCTTGTGCGCACGAACGGCAGCCCGAGGGTGACGTTCACGCCTTCGTCAAAGCCCTGGAGCTTGAGCGGGATGAGCCCCTGGTCGTGGTACATGCAGAGCACGCCGTCGAATTCGCCCGAGACGGCGCGGAAAAAGAGCGTGTCGGGGGAGAGGGGACCCGCAAACTCCGCGCGGCCGCGCCACGCCTGAGCCAGCCGCGCCACGGCGGGCGCGATCACCTCGATCTCCTCGCGGCCCATCGCGCCGTCCTCCCCCGCGTGGGGGTTGAGCCCGGCCACGGCGATCCGCGCGGGCCTTGAAGCGCCCTCCACGCCCAGGCGCAAGGTCAGAAAATCAGCCAAGAGCGCGCCCACGCGCTCGATTTCAGGCCCGGTGACGAGCCGGGGCACCTCGGCCAGCGCCACGTGGATCGTTACGAGCGCCACCGTTAGCTTGCCGCCGGTTAGCAGCATGGCGAAATTCTGGACACCCGCGCGCGCGGCGAAAAATTCAGTATGCCCCGGGAAGGCGAACCCTTCCGCTTGCATGCGGGATTTGTGGATCGGCCCCGTAACCACCGCGTCGATCTCCCCCTGGGCCGCGAGCCGGGCCGCTTCCTCCAGGGCCACAATGGCGGCGCGGGCCGTGGCGGGAGTCGGCTCTCCGGGAATGGCTCCCCCGGCGTCTCCGATGACGCGGTAGGTAAAGCGCGGGTCGAGCGTGCCCAAGGCCAGCGCGGCCTGGATCACCTCGGGGCCCACTCCGGCAGGGTCGCCCAGAGTGATGCCGATCGTACCAAACGAACTCATGGGGCAAGCCCTAGAAAATCCGGATGAAAGCCTTCTCGCGCAGGCCCTTGATCCACTTGTCTTGAGCCGCCTGGCGTTCCGCCTGGATCGCCTTCTTTTCCACATCGTCGCGGATCGCCGTCAGCGGCTTGCTATCGGCCGGTTTGCGGGAGTCGACGTAAAGCAGGTAATAATTGGTGCCCAGATCGATCACGTTGCTGACGTGTCCGGGCTTGAGTGCGAAGGCCGGGTTGGCCAGGGAATCATTGAGCGTCGCGCGCTCGATCCAGCCCCAGTCGCCGCCGGTTTCCTTCGAGGTGTCCTCGGAGTACATCTGGGCCATGTTGGCGAAGTCGCCGCCCCCGGCAATCTTCTTGCGAAGCTCCTCCGCCAGCTCCTTGGAGCCGGGCGTATCCTTGTGGAGGATCAGCATGCGCAGCTTGATCTGCTCGGGCGTGGAGTACTCGGCAATGTGTTCCTGGTAATACTTTTCCACCTTGGTCGGGGAAAGCACCGGGTCGATCTTCACCGAGCGGCTGCGCATGGCCTGGACGATCATCTTGTCCTTTTCCACCTTGCGGAAGCGCTGGAGCGTATAGCCCTGGGCCTGCAAGGTGCGGATCAAGGCGAGGCGATCGCCCTTGAACTGCTCGCGGATGATCGTATTGATGCGATCGTCCAAAGCGTAGTCGGGAATGGAAAACTTGTTTTTGCTAAAATCCTGGAGCACCAGTTGCCGGTCGATGAGGTCGTTGATGGCGGCCAGCCGGGTTTCCTTCACCTTTTGGTCAAGCTCCGGTCCGGCGGGAAGCGATTGCCTCAGCGCCATTTCGCGGTTGACCACCAGTTCGCGGACTTCTGAGAAGGTGATAACCTCTCCGTTGACGACCGCCGCGACGCCATCGAGCACCTGTTCCTCCGCATGAACGGGGAAAGTGGTGAAGATTGCGCTGAGGGCAAGGAGGGCCAGGGCTCTGAATTGCATATAGGGATGGAAAATTTCCCCAACGGTAAGGAGGACCGGCGCGAAGTCAAGCATCTGCTTGAACCAGTAAAGGCCTCGGGGTTTCCCTGAAGCCCTCCAAATTGCACGATATGCTGGCGCAACCGGCGCGGGTTGTTTATCCTGGGGGGCAAATGCAGTTTAAGGATTACTATCAAACTCTGGGGGTGGCCAAAACCGCCAGCCAGGACGAGATAAAGAGCGCTTTTCGCAAACTGGCCCGCCAGCATCACCCTGACATGGTCAAGCCCAAGGAGCGCGCCGCCGCCTCGGAGCGCTTCAAGGAGATCAACGAAGCCTACGAAGTCCTCGGCGACCCCGAGAAGCGCCGCCAGTACGATACGCTCGGCGCGGATTGGGAGCGCGGCGGGGCACAACCGCCCCCCGGATGGCATCAGCCGGGCCAGCCGGGCCGCCGCCACGCGGCGGGAGCCGGAACGGGCGGCGGGGATTTCGAGTTTAACTTCGGCGGCACCGGCTTTAGCGACTTTTTCGAGGCCTTCTTCGGTTCCGGCGGTCGCCACGCCAACCCGTTTGCCACGGGCCGCGCCGCCGGGGCGAGCCGGGGCGTTGATGTCGAGGCCGATCTGGCCGTCACCCTTGAGGAGGCCCTCCACGGTGCCCGGCGCAAAATCACCTTCCAGCGCCAGGGCCACAAACCGCAGACCTATGAGGTCGCCATCCCCGCGGGCGTCCACCCCGGCCAGCGCATTCGCCTGGGCGGGCAGGGGGAGGCCGGGGCGAACGGTGGCCCGGCGGGCGACTTATACTTAAATGTGCGTTTCGCGCCGCATCCCGATTTTCAGGTTGAAAAGAACGACCTCATCTACGAGCTGGCCCTCCCGCCCTGGAAGCTCGTCCTCGGCGGCCAGCAGACCGTGCCGACCATGGAGGGCTCCGCGCACCTCAAAGTGCCCGCGGGCAGCCAGCCCGGCCAGAAGTTCCGTCTCAAAGGCCAGGGTCTGGCCAAGGAGGGCGGTGCGCGCGGCGACCTCTACGTCACCCTTTCCGCCGAGATCCCCAAAGATCTCACCCCCCGCGCGAAGGAGCTTTGGGAGGCACTGGCCAAGGAAGGGTAGCCAGCGATACGAGGTGCTTAGACTCCTCCGCCGCCTCTGGTGGAGGAAACAAATTGCACGATCACCGGGCTTTTTTCTTGTCCCGGTAGGGGCCCCTTACTAATCTCACGCCGCACGGCGGGCGAGAGACTCGGACGTTGTGAATAACTTGTGAACAAAAGCGAAAAAATGCCTTTCCCCTCTGAAATCCACCTAAATACGGACGTGCGCGTCCAATTTGGGCGTGGAACAGGCATGAAATCGCGGTTCCACAAATCCAGCTTTTCTAAGATGTTCAAAACCAGCGACTTTGCTGTTTGTTCCACCTCTTCCCTTCGGCGGGTCGCCGGGGGCGTTTTTGGGGAAATCCACCCGTTTTTAGGGGATTTTCAGGATTCAACCCTGGGAATTTGTCCTCCTCCGGTCACCCTGTAATAAGTGTGTATAATCTTATTATGGAAGACCATTTCGCCATGATCTGGAAGCATATTGCCGACGCCATCCGCCCGGAGGTGAGCGGCGATACGTTCCAGCGTTGGTTCAAGGCGATCGCGCTCCTCGCGGCGGATGAAAACCAGATCACGCTGCGGGTGCCCAACAACATTTACCAGCTTTGGATCGAGACCAACTACATGGGGCTCCTCCAGTCCTCGCTGGTCAAAGTGCTCGGCAGCCCGCGCAAGGTGAACTTCACCATCGCCGACACCCCGCCCGAAAAAGAGCCCGCCGAAGCGGTTCCGTCCGCCGGAGGTGCCGCCAAGGCCCCCTCGCGCCACACCCCGGCCGCTGCCGCCGCCGCCGCGAATGGAAGCGCTAACTGCAACGGCGAAAAAATGCCGCCCAACGGCCTCAACCCGCGCAACACCTTTGATTCCTTCGTCGTCGGGACCAACAACCAGTTTGCCCACGCCGCCGCCTTGGCCGTCGCCCAGAACCCGGCCAAGACCTACAACCCCTTCTTCCTCTACGGCGGAGTGGGCCTCGGCAAGACCCACCTCATGCACGCCATCGGCCAGCATGTCCTGGGGGCAAAAAAGGGGGGCAAGGTCGTCTACCTCTCCAGCGAGAAGTTCACCAACGAGTTCATCGACGCCATCCAGAACGGCAAACTCGTTAAATTCCGCAACAAATACCGGCAGGCCGACGTCCTCTTAATCGACGATATCCAGTTCCTCGCGGGAAAAGAGCGTTCCCAGGAGGAATTTTTCCACACCTTCAACACCCTTTTCGACGGCCACAAACAGATCATCCTCTCCAGCGACCGTCCCCCGAGCGAGATCCAGAACCTCGAAGGCCGTCTCGTCTCCCGGTTTGAATGGGGCCTTACCGCCGAGCTTCAGCCGCCCGACATCGAGACCCGCGTCGCCATTTTGCGCAAAAAAGCGCAGGCGATGACCATCAAGCTCGACCCCTCCATCTACGAATTCCTGGCCGAACGCATCAAAACCAACGTCCGCCGCCTCGAAGGGGCCCTCATGCGCGTCGCCTCCTTCTCCTCCCTGAGCGGCCGCGAGCTGACCCCGGAGACCGTGGAACATCTCCTAAAGGACATCCTTCAAGAGGAAGCCCGCCGGGCCGTCACCATCGAGCAGATCCAGCGCAAAGTCGCCGAACACTACGACGTGCGCCTGGCCGACATGACCAGCAAACGCCGCCCGGCCAACATCGCCTTCCCTCGCCAGGTCGCCATGTATCTGGCCCGCGAACTCACCAAAACCTCGCTGAGCGAAATCGGCGACGCCTTCGGAGGCCGCGACCACGGCACCGTGCTCCACGCCTGCCGCCTCGTCAAAGAGCGGATGGTCGGGGACGACCAAGTTCGCCAGACCGTCTCATTTTTGGATAGCCAACTAAACCGATAACCTTGACACTTGGCCCGGGATTGCCTTTGATCCAACAAACCGGGTTCAAGTAGCGCAGAGGTCCCCAGTAGCCCCTTAGATTTTACCAATCCACCTTTTATGAAGTTCAGCGTTAGCAAAGAGAAGCTCCTCGAAGGTCTGCAAACCGTCCAAAACGTGGTCAGCTCCCGCACCACGTTGCCGATCCTCTCCAACGTCCTGTTGCAAGCAACCGACGGCCAGTTGCGGTTCACCACCTCGGACCTTGATGTGGGCATCCGCTCCGGCGTGGAGGCCACGATCGAAAAACCCGGCGCCACGACCCTGCCAGCTCGCCGCCTCCTCTCCATCGTCCGCGAGCTTCCGGCCAGCGAGATCACCATCGAGGTCGACTCTAAGAACGTCGCCTCCATCCGCAGCGGCCCCAGCTTCTTTAAGATCCTCGGCCTGCCGGAGGAGGAATTCCCCCCGCTGCCGAAGTTCGAGAACGCCAAGACCTTCACCCTGCGCCAGAAGGATCTCCGCGAGGCCCTGAAAAAGACCTCCTACGCCATCTCCACCGACGAGACCCGCTACGTCTTGAACGGCATCCTTTTCTCCTTCCGCGACAACAAGCTCACGCTGGTTGCCACCGACGGCCGCCGCCTCGCGCTCGTGGACATCGAGCTCGAATTCCCGCGCAGCCACGAAGGCGACGTTATCATTCCGGCCAAGGCGATTGGAGAAATCCAGCGCCTGCTCACCGACGAAGGCGACATCAAAGTCAGCATTGGCGAAAACCAAGCCGCCTTCGAAGTCGACGGCACGTTCCTGGTCTCCAAGCTCATCGAGGGGAACTATCCCAACTACCGGCAGGTCATCCCGGCGGAAACCAAGGAACGCATCACCCTGGAACGCGCGCTCTTCCACGACGCCGTTCACCGCGTCTCGCTCCTCTCCAGCGAGAAGAGCAACTCGGTCAAGCTGGTCTTCACCAAGAACAACCTCGAAATCGCCGCCAACACCCCGGACGTGGGCGAGGCGCACGAATCCCTGGCGATCACCTACAAAGGCAAAGACATGGCGATTGCCTTCAACCCGGAATTCCTGATGGCCCCCTTGAAGAACCTCGCCGTCGACGAAGTCTACCTCGACCTCATCGACGAAATGAGCCCCGGCGTCATCAAAATGCAGGGCCCGTTCCTCTACGTCATCATGCCAATGCGCATTTCGTAGGGAATAGCGCAAAATAAGATATTTACCCGTTCCCCGCTTCGGTGGGGAACGGGCTTTTTCTTTTCAAAATGAATCTATTCATTACCGGAATTGATACCGACGCGGGAAAAACCTACGTCTCCACGCTCCTGGTGCGGGCGCTGCGCGAGGCCGGGCTCGATACCGCCCCGATGAAGCCCTTCTGCTGCGGCAGCCGCGAGGATGCCGAAAAGCTCCACGAAGCCTGTGGCCGCTCCGTCCCGCTGGACGAGATCAACCCCGTCTATTTCGCCTCGCCCACCGCCCCGTACACCGCTGCCAAGCTCGAGCACCGCCCTGTTGACGTGCCTGCTGTCCTGGCCGCCTTCCAGCGGCTGCGCGCGGCGCACCGCTCCGTGATCGTCGAGGGCGTGGGCGGCTGGATGGTCCCGATTACCCGGGATTACTACGTCGCCGACCTGGCGGCGGATATGGGCTTTCCCGTGGCCGTGGTCGTTCGCAACCGCCTCGGAGCCTTGAACCACGCCCTCCTGACCGTGCGCGACCTCGAGCGCAGGGGGCTCAAATTTGCCGGGATCATTTTCAACCGTGCCGAACCGGAGAACGACCCCGCCGCCGCCACCAACCGCGAGCTGCTCGAAGAACTGCTGGGGGCCCCCATCCTCTTCGAAGTCGCCCCAGGGCAGGCTGCGCTGGAGGTGTCCGAAGTGCAGACCCGCCTCGGCGGTAAATCGTTTCCCTGACACCCAACGGGCTCCCGGCTTCCGTAGGCATTTGGAGGAGAGAGGGAGCCCATGTTACTACAGAAGACGTTTCATCTGCCCGCGTCGCGCGAGGCAGCCCAGGCGCGGCTGGCCGATCTACCCGGCTACCGCCGCGAGTTGGCAAAGTTTGACCTCGCCGTCGTCTCGCCTGAGGGGCGGGCCCACTTTGTGGCCCGGCTGCCCGGCGGATTCCGCGCCGACGTCGAGCTGGAAAAAGTCCCCGGCGGCAACGGGGCCCAGACGCTCTTTCGCTCCAGCGGGGGGAATGTCGAGATTCTGGGCGTCCTGGAGTTTTTCTCCATCCGCCCCGGCCTCACCGAAGTCGTCATCACCCTCGATTACTTGATCGGGCCGTTTTTCTTCCGGTGCGTCGACCGGTTTGGCCACTGCATGGACCGTTTTCTGAACCGCGAACTGGAGCGGGTCGAAGCCGCCTTAAGCGGCGTGGGCGACAGCCGCCGCCTGCGGATCAACACCCCCGCGCGGATGAACCACCACCCGCAGTAGGGGAGGGGGGAATTACACAGAGGACACTGAGAGCACAGAGGGCACGGAGTTTTTTAAAAGGGGCTCAGCGTAAGAGTGCCGTCTCATTCCAATCCCGTTTTTCCCCCTCTGTCTTTCTCTCCGTGTCCTCTGTGTCCTCTGTGGTGAATCCCCCCCTAGTTCACCTCTGTCTTCTGCGCCACCGGGCTGACCCCGGCCCGGATCGCCACCAAGCTGCGCAGGAAAGCCGGGTCCACCGGCTTGAGCACGAACTCGTGGAACCCGCTTTGCGCCGCGTGCACCCGGTCGTGCTCCTCCCCGAAGCCGCTCATCGCCACCAGATGGGTTTTCGTCAGCTCAGGGCGCGAACAAAGGCACTCCGCCACCGAGAACCCATCCACATCCGGCAGGTTCAGGTCGATGAGCACGATGTCGGGCTGGAAGGAGAGCGCCCGGTCGAGCGCCTGCGCCCCCGTGGCGCATCCCTGCGTCTCGTGCCCCCAGCGTTTGAGCAAACGGCCCAGCGTCTCGCGGAATTCCGTGTTGTCGTCCACCACCAGCACCCGGCAGGAAAGCGGCACCGTTTCCGGCCTCACTACAGCCTGGTCCAGGGGGTCCGGCTTGGGGATCGGGTGCGCCGGGGCGATCCCCAGCGGCAGCCGTACCGTGAAGCGGCAGCCCTTGCCCACCCCGTCGCTTTCCGCTTTCACATGGCCCCGGTGCAGCTTCACGAGCTGACGGACCAGCGGCAGCCCCAGCCCCAGGCCGCCCCGCTCGCCAGCCCCTTCCGACTGCACGAACGGGTCAAAAATTCGCTCCAGCATCTCCGGCGGCAGCCCGATGCCCTCGTCCACCACGTAGAGCACCGCCTCGCCGCCTTCGGTCTTCAGCGCCAGGCTTACCTTCCGTCCCGGCGGGGTGAACTTCGCCGCGTTCGCCAGCAAATTACTGACAATCTGCTGCACCCGCACCGGGTCGGCCTCCAGCCAGAGCGGCTGTGGCGGCAGGCTGACCACCAGATGCTGCCCTCCCTTGGCGAAGACCGGCTTGGCCACCTTTGCCGCCTCCCTCACGGCGTCTACCAAGTCGAGCGTCGTCTTTTGCAGCACCAGTTTCCCCCGGGTCACTCGGGAAAGATCCAGTAAATCCTCCGTCAGGCGCGAGAGATGGCGCACCTGGGTTTCGATGATCTCCGTGGCGTCCTCCGGCTCCGGTGAGCGCAGCAGCTCCACTGCGTTGAGGATCGACGCCAGCGGGTTGCGCAGCTCATGGGCCAGCATCGTCACAAAGCGGTCCTTCATCTCGCTGAGGCGGTCCATTTCCCGCTCATGCGCGGCGAGCTTCCGGCGGGTCTCCGTCTCCACCTGGTTGAGGTCCTTCAGCTCCTGGGTAAGGTGGACGAACGAATGGCGCAGCTCAATCTGCGCCATGGCATGGCGGCTCAGCGTCTGCAAAATCCGCATCTGGCGCGGATCGAAATCCGGCCGGGGCTTGTGGTCCAGGATGCAGATCGCCCCCAGGGCATAGCCCTCATGGGTCAGCAGCGGCGCACCCGCGTAAAAGCGCAGCGGCGGTTGGAGATCGAACGCCGGACCCGGGTTAAAGCGGGGGTCTTCCGCCGCGTCGTGCACCACCAGCCCGCCCGGGTCCAGGATCGCGTAAGTGCTAAAGCCCCGCTCCCGGGGCAGCTCCGACCACGGTAGCCCCGTGCTGGCCTTGAACCAGAGCCGGTTCTCGTCCACCAGGCTCACCACCGCCACCGGCGCGTGGAAAATATATCCGGCCAGCACGGTCAGCGCGTCAAACGTGGCATCCGGAGGCGTGTCCAGCAGCCCATATTGGCGCAATACCCGCAGCCGTGCCTCTTCATTTGGCGGCATTGGGAAACTCATCTCCTCTCACCCTTTTCAGCCTTCCTTCTACGTCCCTCATCCATGGCAGCCCCTCCTTTTTTGGTTGCCCCTAGGAATCGCACTTTGAAGCCGCTCCGCGTTTATGAAAACCGGACGTCCTTCCCCGGCTCCATCTCGAAACTTAGCTCGAAATGCTCCCGGGTATTGGGCTTGAGCACCCGTTCCAAGTGCTTGATGTAGACGGCGTTCTCTTTGTAGAGCTCCAGTTTTTCGGTCGACTCCACCTCCACGGCGATGAAAAAGGCCCATTCGCTCGCCGGGTCGATGTTGCGGCCGCAGCGCAGCACCAGCACTTCGTCGATTTTGAGCAACTGGGCGCGGGTCTGGCGCGTGATGGAGTCCAGCTCTTCGGCAGAGATTTCCGGGTTGAGTTTAAAAAGCGCGAGGTGATGGATCATGACCACAAGTTCCCCCGAAAAAACTATCGGTTCGGAGCGGGTCGGTAAGTGTCCACGCGGCGCGAGAGTTCCGTAATCCACGCCTCCACCTGGGTGGCATCGAGCCACTGGGCGTCCGCGGGAGCGCGCCACGTTTCCGGCGGCAGGGAGGGGGCCGACTCCAGGCGCTCGATGCGCACCGTCATGCTCCAGCCCGGGCCGACGAGCCGCAGGTGATCCAGTTTTTCCCCCGGGGTGAGCGTCATCTGCGCATGCCATTCCTGCGCGCCGAGGCTTTTGGCCAGCTCGGGCATGAGGCGCACCTCCAGCGTGCGCAGCCCTTGGACGGGAGCTACTTCCTTTACATGGAAGAGAATCGGCAAAAGCGCGAGCTGCTGGGGCGGGAAGGGGAGCACCATCGGCTCCAGGCCCTGGGCCTTCTTTTTCTTGTGGCGAGGCGGTTCGCCCGGAGGATTGGCGAGATCGGCAAAGGGCGCTCCGCTCGGGCTCACCCAGACGGAATTTCCCGCGCGGCAGAGCGCCACCGGCGTCCCGTTGTAAACGCCGCGAATGAGCAGGTGCTCCGGCGGCTGGAGGAGCAGCTCATAGCGCGCCCCGAGCAGCTCCGGCGGCAAGCCGGTCATCTCTTCCAGCACTACAGAGAGGGAAAGCGCGTGGTTGGCGGCCTCGGGGGTGAAAACCGAGGCAATGGGCGTCAGCACCCGGCCCAGGGTGTCGTAGGGGTTCGAAGAAACGGGTGCCTGCTGGGCCCGCAGGGGCAAATAGCACGCCAGCAGCGCGATAAGGACAAGTGTCGGTAATTTTTTCATGAAGCCAAGGTTGCGTTCGCCAAGCCAACGATCTTTACTACCGTCATTGCCGAAATGCCACTATTGACGCTATTTTTAGCCGACGGAGGGTTGATTTTTGCCTTCAAGCACTCAACGATGCCAGGCAAGACGGTCCTGTTTTGCCTTTTTGTCGCCTCGATTTTCTCCTGGGCGGTCATGGTTACAAAGCTGCGGATGGTCAACACCGCCAAAAAACAGTCGGGCAGCTTCCTGGATCTCTTCCGGAGCCACCGCCAGCCGCTGCACCTCTATGAATCGAAGCTGAAGTTCGAGGGGTCGCCCGTTTACGCCGTCTACCGAGCCGGATGCCGCGAGCTGACCTTCCACTTGCTGGGCTCCCAGGAGGTGGACGACACCTTCCGCGCCCGCCTGGATGACGCGCCCAAGATTTCCCCGGCCCAGATGCGCGTCGTCACCACCGCGCTGGAGCGAGCCGTGGGCGAGACGTCCCTGCGCCTGGAGGAGGGGATGATCCTGCTGGCCACGGCAGTCAGCGGCGCCCCCTTCCTCGGCCTGCTCGGAACGGTCTGGGGCGTCATGGAGACCTTCGGCGGCGTTGCCGAGGCCGGTTCCGCCAGCTTGACGGCCATGGCCCCCGGGGTTTCCGCCGCCTTGATCACCACCGTCACCGGCCTGCTCGTGGCCATCCCCGCCATGTTCGGCTATAACTTCCTGGTGACGAGCATCCGGGCCTTGATCGTCCGGATGGACAACTTCGCCGCCGAGCTTTCCAGCGAATTCGAGCACCAGTACGTAGACCACACGCTCCGTGATTAGCGCGTCATGAAACGCTTCTCCGACCGCCACCAGCTTACGACGCTCTCCGAGTTGAACGTCACGCCGCTCCTCGACTTGGCGTTCGTGCTGCTCATCATTTTCATGATCACCACGCCGCTTATGGAGAACAGCAGCAACCTCGTGCTGCCCACCCACAAAGCGGCCGAGGGCGCGGCGGAACCGCCCGACGTGGAGACGATCTCCATCGACCGGGACGCGCTCGTGACCATCGACAAAAGCTCCGTGCCGCCCGAGGCCGTGCGCGAGGCCATCGCAAACCTGAAAGCCACCCGGCCCGCCCTGGCGGTGCAAATCCGGGCCGATAAATCGCTCTCCGTGCAGCAGCTCATGGACGTCATGGACTCCATTCGGGCCGCCGGGGTCACCAAAGTCGGCCTTGTCGGGACCAAGGAGCAATAACGAGGCGATGAGCGGCGATTCCAAATTTCGGCGCAACGTCCTCCTGGTTGCCTTGGCCCATGTCCTCTTTTTGGGGGGCCTCTACCTGTGCACTTACTTCGGCACCACTAAGCCCGTCGAAATGCAGACCTGGCTCGACGGCGGTTCGCCCCCCTCGGGCGACCCGGACGAAGCCGGATCGGAAAAAACCGTCGCGACAGCCGCCACTGTGGAGCCGACCCCTGCGCCCACCCCGGAACCAGAGGCATCGCCCGAGCCCAAGCCGGAGAAAAAGGCGGAGGAGCCCCCCGTAAGCCCGAAGGACGAAGCCCCCAGCGAGATCGTCCTCGCCACGCCGACCCCGCAGGCAACCCCCACGCCCACGCCAACCCCGACGCCAACTCCCACACCCACGCCGACTCCAACCCCTACGCCCACCCCAAAACCGACCCCCACGCCGACCCCTAAGCCCACCCCGACCCCCACGCCCAAGCCGACGCCGAAACCGACCCCAACCCCGACTCCCAAACCCAAGCCAACCCCCAAACCGACGCCCAAGGAGACCCCGAAACCAAAGGAGACTCCGAAGCCGAAACCGTCGGCCACGGCCACGCCGAATCCCAAAGCCTCCCCCAAACCGTCTGAAAAGGCTAATGCCTCCAAGGGGAAAGCCGAGGCTGACAGCGGCAAAAAAGCGGCGGAGGGCGAAGAGACCTCGGAGTCAAAGGCAAAATTTCTGGACGCCACGGGCACCGGCAGCGGGACCACCGCCAACGGCAAAAAAGGCGGCAAGACCGCTGACGGCACCGGCGGCGGCGATGGAGCCGGGGGCAACGGCAAGGGCAAGATCGGCGGAGTCGGCAACGGCACCGGCGCAGGCAAAGGCGATGGCCACGAGGGCGGCAGCAATAAGGAGACCAACTTCGGCTGGTACAACCTGATGCTGCACGACCGCTTCTACGCCCGCTGGGATCAGCCCCTCTCCGTGCTCCAGACCGGCCAGAGCTACGCCGCGCGGGTGAAGATCAAGATCGAGCGCAACGGCCACATCGCGAACGTCTCGCTTTCGAAACCCTCCGGTAACGACACCGTCGACGAGTCAGTGTTGACGGCCGCCCGGCGCGTCCTGCAGGTCGATCCGATCCCGAAAGGCCTTGGCGACGGGGAGGGCTACGAGGTCAATATCGAGTTCAATTTGAGCCCATAGGGCATCTGGCCGATATTCAGGGGAACCCAAAAGCCTGGAGTTTTGCTGACATTAAACGGTAGATAGTTTTTCAATATGAGCATTCCCATTCTCTACGGCCAAGGCACGCTGCCGCTGGATCTGCCCGAGGATTGCAAGGCGGCGATCATCGCCAAACCGCCCATGCCCCATCTGCCCGACCCGCGCCAGGCGGTTGCCAAAGCGTTGGCGCACCCGTCCTCCGGTGAGCCGCTGGCCGCGCTGGCCGCCACGGCGAAGTCGGCCTGCATCTTGATCTGCGACATCACGCGCCCCGTGCCCAATGGGCTCATCCTGCGCCCCATTATTGAGACGCTGCTCGCTGCAGGCATCGACGCCGCGCGCATCTGCGTCCTGGTCGCCACGGGCCTGCACCGGCCCAATCTCGGGGCCGAGCTGCACGAGCTGGTCAACGACGAATGGGTCATGAACACCGTGCGCGTGGAAAACCACTACGCTCACGAGGACCAAGCGCACACCGACCTGGGCAAAACGTCTTTTGGCACCCCGGTCAAGCTCGACCGCCGGTTTGTGGAAGCCGACCTGAAAATCGCCACGGGCCTCGTGGAGCCGCATTTCATGGCCGGGTACTCCGGCGGCCGGAAAGTCATCTCGCCGGGAATCGCTCACGCCGACACCGTCGGCACCTTTCACAACACGCGGTTCATGGAGAACCCGGCGGTGCGCAACTGCAACTTCGAGGGCAACACGCTCCACTCGGAGCAACTGGCCATCGTCCGAATGCTGGGCCGCGTCCATGCCGTCAATACCTGCCTCGACGCCGAACGGCGGCTGGCGTTTGTCAACTTTGGCGAAATCCTCGCCTCGCATGAGGAGGCGGTGCACTTCATGCGGGCCTTCGCCGAAAGAACGGCTCCGGTGCGGTACCGCTGCGTCATCACGAGCGCCGCAGGCTACCCGCTCGACAAAACCTATTACCAGACCATCAAAGGCATCGTGGGCGCATTGGGCATTTTGGAGAAAGGCGGCTCGCTCCTGATCGCCTCGGAGTGTTCCGAGGGCCTGGGGTCCGCCGAGTTCCAGGAAGCGCAGACATTGCTCGCGAACAAAGGCATCGAGGGCTTCCTCGCCGAAGCGCGAAGCCGCTCGCTCGCCCACGTCGACGAATGGCAGACCGTCAAACTGATCGAGGTCATCCGCGACCACCGCGTCCACCTCTACACCACCCGCCTAAGCGACGAACAACGAGCCCTCACCGGAGCCACCTGCCACCGCGACTGGCCAGAGGCCGTAGCCGCCGTCTTGCGCGAAACCGCCGCCACAGAAATCGCCGTCATCCCCGAAGGCCCCTACGTCATCCCCTTTGCGCCCTAGGTAGTGTCGTAACGAGATGCGCATGGCAGCCACGAAGGATTTTTGATGCCGTTTTGTGGCTATTTTTGAGGGCAATATTGGTGAATACTGACCCAAAAATAGCTGCAAAACGGCGCAAAAAGCCGAAGTGGATGCCGTTGCGGCTCTCGTGACGACACTACCTAAACGGCAGGTTGACCCTCGTTCCCAATCCTCCAGAGTCAGGGAAATAGCCCGTTCTTTCAGGGCATAATCCCGTTTCTACCCGAGGGAAATCTTCCCTTCGTGCCGAATATCCTGGCCGCTGTAGAGGTAGAATACCTCCTCGGCGATGTTTTGCGCGTGGTCGGCGGCGCGTTCGATGGCCTTGGCCACCGTGATCAGGTTAAAGGCGCGCGTCACATTTTCCGGAGCCTCGGTCATGAGCTTGATCAACTTGCGGGAAATGCGGCGGTTGAGTTCGTCCACCTCCTTGTCGCGCGGAATCACCGTCTGGGCCAGCTCGTAGCGGGCTTCCACGAATGACGTGATTGCGTCGTGGAGCATCTCTTTCATGAGCGAGGCCATTTCGGGAATGTTCTCCACCTCCGTGAGCTGCGGCTCCTGGTTGAGGTCGCGGGCGCGGCGGGCGATCTTGGTGGCCTGGTCGGCGATGCGCTCCAGGTTGTTGGAAATCTTGGAGGCGATCAGCATCAGGCGCGAGTCCCGCGCGATGGGTCCGTGGGTCGCCATGTAGGTCACGACCAAGTCATCCACGGCCACTTCGAGTTGATCGATTTCGTTGTCGGACGCCTCCACGATGTCGGAGAGTTGGTTGTCGCGCTCCACGACGGCTCTCACCGCCAGCGTCAGGCTGCGGTCGGTGAGGGTGGACATCAGGAGGAGCGTCTCGCGGATGCGGGCGAGCTGTTGTTCGAAAGGATGGCTCATGGGTGAAAAGGCTGGAGGCTAATGAAATGAAAAGGGAAACCCGTGGGGAGGTCGACGGCTCAACCGAATCGTCCCGTAATATAGTCTTCCGTTTGTTTTTGCGTGGGATTGGTGAAGATTTTCTCCGTGCGGTCGATCTCGATCAGCCGCCCGAGGTAGAAGAAGGCCGTCAGGTCCGAGCACCGGCCCGCCTGCTGCATATTATGGGTTACGATGATGATCGTGTAGCTCTTTTTCAGGTCGAAAATGAGCTCCTCCACTTTCGAGGTGGCGATCGGGTCCAGCGCGGAGCACGGTTCGTCCATCAGGATAATCTCGGGCTCCACGGCGATGGCGCGGGCGATGCAGAGGCGCTGCTGCTGGCCGCCGGAGAGGCCCACGCCGCTTTCGCTCAGGCGGTCCTTGACCTCATCCCAAAGCGCGGCTGCTCGCAGGGAGCGCTCCACGATTTCGTCCAGCTCGGCGCGCTTGTTGCGCCCCTGGATGCGCAGGCCGTAGACGACGTTTTCGTAAATCGACTTCGGGAATGGGTTGGACTTCTGGAACACCATGCCGACGCGCTTGCGCAGCTCGATGGGGTCGACGTTCGGGCCGTTGATATCCGTGCCGTGGACCTTGATGGAGCCGCGCTTGATGTGCGACTCGGGCACCAGGTCGTTCATACGGTTAAAGCAGCGCAACAGCGTGCTCTTGCCGCAGCCCGAGGGCCCGATGAAGGCCGTCACCTTGTGGGCGGGGATTTGCAGATTGACCCCGTGCAGCGCGTGGTAGTCGCCGTAGTAGAAGTCGAGGTTCTCCACATCGACGGCATTGGGCGAAGTGGGAGCCGCGGGCTGAGCGGGCGCGGTCTCTTCTTCTTGCGAAAGCGGTTGAGATGTTGACATTACCATTTGAGTTTGTTGCGAAGGCGGATCCGCAGGATCACCGAGCCGAGCGAGATTAAGAGCACGATCGCGAGGAACACGAAGGCCGTGCCGTATTGCATCCGCTCGGTGTAGGCGTTCTGCGGAATTTTGGAACTGACGACGTAGATATGGTAGGGGAGCGCCTGGACGGGCTGGAAGAAGAAATCCGTCCACTTGTCCACCTCCCACGGGTATTTATCGCGCACCACGTAGGCTGCCGTGAACAGAATCGGGGCCGTCTCGCCCGCCACACGGGCGATGCCGAGGATCGAGGAAGTCAGGATGCCCGGGATGGCGTAGGGGAGGACGTTCGTGCGGATCGTCTGCCACTTGGTCGCCCCGAGGGCCAGCGAAGCCTCGCGGAAGCCCTGCGGCACTGACTTAAGCGCCTCCTCGGACGAGGTAATCACCACCGGCAGCACCATCAAGGCCAGCGTAAACCAGCCCGCCAGGAGCGAGATATTCCACTTAAAGTAGACCACGAAAAGCGCCGCGCCGAAGAGACCGAATACGATCGAAGGCACGCCCGCCAGGTTCACGATGGCCAGGCGGATCAGGCGCAGCCGCCACGAGGGGCGGGCGTATTCGCTCAGGTAAATTGCGCTGGCCACGCCAAGGATGAGCGCGATGGTCATCGAGCCCGCCACGAGCAGCACCGTGCCGACGATGCAGGGCAGAATGCCGCCCGCCGAGTGGGCGTAGCTTTCCGCGGGAATGTCCTCGACGTGCCGCTCGGCCTTGAAGGCGCGGAACTCGCTGTCGCTCAACTCGTGCTTCTGGCCCTCCCACTCAAAGACGTACAAGGTCGAGGGCTTTTCCGTGAAGAAGGCCGTGTTGACAAAGGGCCAGTGGGACGTGAAGACCGTCTCGGAGCCCTTGATGCCGATTTGCAGAAAGATGCACGCGGCAGCGAGTAATACCATGTAGGTCCCGGTGCGGATGAGCCAGAGAGCCGATTTTTCGCCGTAGTGCGCGACGTCGCGGCGGTATTGGAAAGGATTTTCGAGATCCGGCGCGGAGGGTGTGAGCGTATCGCTAGGCATGCTTTGTTACCCGATTGAAATTTTGTATTTGCGCACCACCGTCTGGGCCAGCCAGTTGATGAAGAGCGCGAGGAAGAAGAGGAAAAGGCCCACCATGAAGAGCGCCCGGTAGTGGAGCGTGCCGTTGGCCACCTCGCCCAGTTCCTGAGCCACGATGCCCGTCATTGTGTGGACCGGTTGGAACACCGTGCCGATGCCTTCGGTGAAGTCCGGGATCGCGATGCGGTTGCCTGCGCAGAGCAGCACCACCATGGTCTCGCCAATCACGCGGCCAAAGCCGAGCAGCACCGCCGAGACGATGCCCGAGAGCGAGGCAGGCACCAGCACGCGCCAGATCGTCTGGAGCCGCGTGGCCCCGAGGGCGTAGCTGGCTTCCTTAAAGTGGCGCGGGATGGAGTTGAGCGCGTCTTCGGAGAGGGAAAAGATCGTCGGGATGGCCATCAACGCCAGGAGCGCCCCGGCCGTGAAGGCGTTGAGGCGTTCGGCGATGGGGAAGGCGCTGATCCAGGAAAGCGCGTGCCACTGGGTCAGCTGCCGGATGTGTTCGCCCAGTACTGCGATGCCGAAGAAGCCGAGCACCACCGAGGGAATGGCCGAGATGAATTCCAGATAAGGCTTGATGAACTTGGCCTCGGCTGGGCGGGCAAGCTCGCTGACGTAAACCGCCGCGCAGACCCCCAGCGGCACCGCGATAACCAGCGCGATGATGGAGACCAGCAGCGAACCGGCCAAGAGCGGGAGAATCCCGTACCAATCCTGCCAGAAACTGTTGGTGATCCACTCCGTGCCGAAGAGAAACGAGGTGATGCTCCGCCACCAGGGCACCGGCGCGTCGGCCCGCCAGTTTTTCAGCTTCTCCTCCGTCTCGGGGAAGGTCTTGAGGTAGGCCTGGACGGCGCTTTGGAAATGTTTGTAGCGTGGCTGGTACTCAGGCACCGGGAGCGTGAGCGGCTTCTCCAGCACGATTTGGAGATTTTGCTTCAGGGTGGCCACGGCGGCGGTGTAGACCGGGAAGGTGGCGAGGACGGGGGCCAGCTCTGCCTTGAAATCGACCGTTGCCGACTTGACCGCGTCGGCCTCGGCTTTCTTGCCCTCGTTGAGGAGAAATTCGCGCTGTTCGAGCGCGTCGTCGTGGATTTTGGCCTTTTCCTTAATGGCCGTCACCTCGTCGGTAAGGTCGGATACGAGGCTGCGCAAGTCGCCCACGGCAGAGTCGAATTGGGTGGCGTAGGCGTCGAATTCCGCCAGCGCGGCCTGGGCCTCCTCCTGGGTTTTGCCCGCTTTGAGCATCGCCATGATCTGGCGCACCCGCAGGTCCTGAAAGCTCCGGTTCAAGGCCGCGTGGGCATCGGTCTGGTCGCGCATGAGGCCGACGTATTCCAGGCCTGCCTTGCGGTAGAGGCGGAGATTTTGGAGATTTTGTGGGAAAAATTGGGCTCCTTCCCGGAACAGGAAGAACGTAATGAGGCCGAGCACGATGATGGCGATCATCGCGTTGCCTCCAAAGAACCCTCTGATAAACGGGTCTAGGCGAAGCCGTCTGCGGTCAAAGCGGTTGGGATTTTTCATCCTTGGGAAGAATCCACCACCGAGGGCGGGGTGGAAAGCACAGTTTTCGAGAAAGAAAGCAGCCCGCCGACACAACACCGACGGGCTGCTTTTTATGGACCCTCTAATTACTTAACCGGAACAAAACCAACCTGTTCAGCGATCTTCTGACCCTTGGCGCTGAGAGTGAAATCAACGAACGCCTTGGCGGTGCCGGCGGGCGTGCCGTTGGTGTAGTAGAACGTGGGACGGGAGTAAGGATAGCTCTTGTTGCGAACGTCGGCCTGGTTGGGCACTTTGCCGTCAATCGCGGCGACCTTGACGCCCGGGGCTTGCGTGTAGGCGAGGCCGACGTAGCCGATACCGGACGGGTTCTTGGCCACTTCGGAGACGATCTGCTCGTTACCGGCCATCTTCTGGGCGCTGCCAGCGTAGTCCTTCTTGCTCATGGCGAGCTCTTTGAAGTCGGCGTAGGTGCCGGACGCGGTGTTGCGGGTGTAGATGGAGATCTTGCCCGGGGTGCCGCCCACGGCGGACCAGTCGGTGATTTCACCGGTGAAAATCTGCTCGACCTGCTTGGCGGTGAGGCCCTTGACCTGGTTCTTGGCGCTGATCACGACGGCGATACCGTCCCACGCCACGATGGTCGGGCGGAGATCGAGGCCCTTGGCCTGAGCGGCGGAAATTTCAGTGGCCTTGGCGCGGCGGCTGGCCATGCCGATATTAGCCGTCTGGTCGATCAGAGCGGCGAAACCGGTGGAGGAGCCCTCGGCGGCGATGTTAAAGGTGGTGCCGGGGTTTTCAGCCTTGAAGGCTTCGGCGAGCTGCGGGACGAGCTTGGCCCCGAGGGTATCGGAACCCTTGATGACCAGCGTATCGGCGCTGGCGAGAGTGGCGGTGGCCGCGAACGCGGCGGCGATGGCAATTAGGTTTTTCATATTACTTTGGTTTTTCGAGCAATCTGATCTGAGCTGTCTTTCAAAAAAAAGGAAGTGCCGACGCCCTCCGTGGCGTCGGCGTGATCCTTGGGAATCGTTTAGAACTTGATGTTCAAGTCAACCTGAACAATCTGCACGCTGTTGACGGCGGCGATTTTCTGCCCGGCGGTGGTTTGGCCACCGGCGAGGTCACTGCGGAGATTCCAGGCATCGTAATAGGTGATGCCAGCCACTACGGCGTCGGCGAAGTTATAGTTGAGGCCTACCTTGATACCTTGCATGTTCAAGTAGCCGAGGGCGAAGTCGGAGTCGTTCAGGTTGGGATCAACCGAGGTGAGACCCGTTTGGCGGTAGTTGGCCAGAATCGACCAGTCGCCCGCCTTTTTGTTTTCACCGACCTGAACCCCGGCCAACCAAGCCATATCGTCGCGGTTCGAATGGGCGGAAACGCCGTTTTTGCCGGTCATACCGTAAACGTCCTCAGCCCGTTTGGAGCCTTGGGTGTTGTAGGCGAAGTCCCACAGAACCTTGGTCTTAAGACCGCAGAGCTTAAAGGAGATATCGCCGGGAGCGGTTACGATCGAAAGGTCACGCTGGGAACTGTAGCCCAAAAGCGTGGTGCCTGACTTGGTGGTCGTGAACGCGGTTTCATTGTTGAGGTCCGCCGTATTGCCCGCCGTATACGTCATGTAGCCGGGAGCGATGGTAACCTTCACGTTGGGAGTCACTTTTGCGGAAGCAATCAACTGAGTGGCAAAGAGCCAGGTATCAGTATTGGCGTCGCTGTCGGAGTTGTATTCGTTATTATCGCAATAGGTGAGCTGCCCGGCCACCAGGCTAAGGCCAAAGGGGCTTTCGGAGTTAATTTCGCCGTCGCCGCGGCTGATGGCTCCGATGGCCTTGAGGATGTCGATTTTTTCAACCGCTCCCACGGGGTTGATGTCGGCATCCCATACCAGGTCGGTGGTGTAGAACGGGTTGGCCTGCTTGCCTCCGATAAGAGTCAGGTAGTCGTTGGACCAGCCGAAGAAAGCCTTGCTGATATAAATGTTATAATTGCCAAAACCGGACGCGCCAGTACTGGAATCGGCTACGGTTTGGTTGCCGCTGTCGGCGGCCTGGGAGGTCTGGAGAGCAACTCCGCCGAAGTACCCACCGGTGAGGGTGAAGTCCGCGCCGAGACGCAGGCGGATGCGTTCGCGGCTGCGCTGGTTGTCGTGGTCGGCTCCGGCGAGCTGGGTTTGCTTGTTATCGTACTGGTAACGCAGACGGATGTCGCCGTAGAGCTTCAGGCTTGTAACTGAGCTGCCGAGCTGGAGCTTTCCGGCGTTGGTCTGGGCGTTTTCCTTGATAAGGTCAGCGCGAACATCCTCGGCCTCCTGGGAGGAGAGGACTTTCTTTTTTACCAGTGCGTCGATAAGGGCACTGCTATCCTGGGCCATGGTTGCTGCGGCGCTTCCGAGGGAGAGCGCGCAGGCGAGGGCCCACGTCGTTAGGTTTTTTTGGGTCATGAGGTCGTTTCTAGTGATTTTTCAGCCGCTGCTTCCAGGTCCTAAGCCGGATGGCAGCAACGGGGGCAAGCTGACGCCCCCCTGTGACAGCCCAGTGTCGCCATTGTGACAATTACGTGACAATTCCCCGGCTTGCCCACGGCGCGGTTTCCGGCGATGCTCTCTCCCCGAAAGCCGTTCCCATGCTGCTCAAATACCGGAAAGTCTTTAACATCGGCCTCCAGAACACATTTGTGTACCGCTGGAACTTCCTCTTGCGCTCGCTCTTCGGGCTGGTGCCGCTGGCGGGAACCGTGTTGATCTGGCGGGCTATTTTCGCGGGGAGCGGGGAGTCGGTCGGCACGTACGATTACAGCGGCATGATCTGGTATTTCCTCATGGTGATCCTAGTGGATAACCTGGTGACGCCCACGGAGGACGAGTGGCAGATCGCCGCCGACATCCGGGAGGGGCAGATTAGCGCGTTTATGATCAAGCCGCTTAATTACCTCGGGTACCGCTTCGCGCTGTTTATTTCCTACCGGCTGGTTTACACGGTGGTGACGGTGCTGCCGCTGGGGCTGGCGTTTTTCTGGTTCCGGGAGGTGATCGTGCTCCCAAAATCTTTGGCGACGTGGCCGATTTTCTTCCTCTCGGCGGCGATGTCGGCCTGCATTTCGTTCCTGATTTCCTACACCCTGGCGCTGGCGGCGTTCTGGATTCTGGAAATTAGCACCATCGTTTTCATCCTCTTTTCGTTCGAATACTTCCTGAGCGGCCAGACGTTCCCGCTCGACATCATGCCCGGGTGGTTCCAGGCGATCCTGCAATGGCTGCCGTTCCCGTATGAGCTGTTTTTCCCGGTCCAGGTGTTCCTGGAGCGGGTGGAAGGGGCGGCGCTTTGGCGCGGGCTGGCCATCCAGGCGGGGTGGGTGGTGATTACTTATGGTATTTCGCAGATGGTCTGGCGGCGGGGCATCCAGCGCTACCAAGCGGTGGGGGGGTAGGCTTATCCTATCTTATGAAGCTGTGGCTTGCCATTGCGGTTTCCTCGCTCGCGGCCCTGCCTGTTCCGGCTGGAAGGGGCGCGGATGAGGCGCGCCCATTTCCGGTCCACACGGTTTACGCCCGGGGGACCCTCAAGCCGTCGCGGCGGCAGGAGGACCTCGACCGGGCGGTGCTGGAGGCCTACCGCGAATGGAAGGCGGCCTATCTGCAATCCACGGCGGGCGGCGCTCAGCGTTACGTGGCCTGCAACACCGACGGCTCTTTCAGCCCGAAGGCGACGCGCTCGGTATCAGAGGGGCACGGCTACGGAATGCTGGTGGCGGTGCTCATGGCCGGGGCCGACCCCGAGGCCCATCGCGATTTTGATGCCCTTTTTGCCTTCCTGCGGGCGCACCCGGCCAAGGGGCACCCCGCGCTGATGGCCTGGCGGCAATCTGCCAGGGGCGACGCACTGGTGGAGCGGAAAGAGGACCATGAAACGGCGACGGATGGCGATCTCGACATCGCCCTTTCGCTCCTCATGGCCGACCGCCAGTGGGGGAGTCGGGGGGCGGTCGATTACCGGGCCGAGGCGCTTTCGACGATCCGGGCGATCCGCGACGCGGAGACGGATGCCGCGCATGGCACGCTGGCGCTGGGGAGTTGGGTCGGGCGGGAGAGCAAGCAGTGGGGTGGCACGCGGCCCTCGGACTTCATGCCCGCGCACCTGAAGGCCTTCGGAGCCGCCACGGGGGACCCGCTGTGGGCCCGGGTGACAGACGGCTCCTACCGCGTTTTTTCGGACCTGACGCGCCGATACAGCCCGCAAACGGGCCTGCTGCCAGATTTTGCCGCATGGCGAGGTGCGGCTTACCGGCCCGCCCCCGGTGGCTTCCTGGAAGGCGAGACCGACGGCGATTTTGCCTACAACGCCTGCCGGGTTCCCTGGCGGCTGGGGACGGACTGCCTCCTGACCGGCGATGAACGCGCCCGGGCGCTGCTGGCTCCATTCAATGCCTGGGCGGAGCGGGTCTGCGGGGGCGATCCCGCTTGGTTCAACGCCGGGTATCGCCTGGACGGCACCGCGCTCAAAGAAGACGCCTCCGCCGCCTTCACCGGCCCGCTGGCGGTAGCGGCGATGACCGACCCGGCGCGGCAAAAATGGCTCGACGCCCTCTGGGCCCACCTGGCGGCCCGCTCCTCCAGCGAAGAGGGCTACTACGGCAACACGATCCGGCTGCTCACGATGATTGTGATTTCCGGAAATTGGTGGCAGCCTTAAAACCCATCCCATGCGCCGATACCTGGAAATTTACGCGATCATGTTTCGCAACTCGCTCATCCGCGAGATGAACTTCAAGACGAACTTCCTGCTCTGGATTCTCGTCGAGGCGCTCTGGTTTATGGGGCAGATCGTCTTTATCGAGGTGCTCTTTCAGTATGTGAACCAGATCGGCGATTGGACGAAATGGGAGATGATCCTCTTAGTTGGCACCCACCAGCTTATCAGCCAGGTGTTCCAGGCGTTTTTTTACCTCAATATCGTGAATATTCCCGAGCTGGTGCGCACGGGCCGGATGGATTTCATGATGCTGCTGCCGATGGATACGCAGTTCGCCATTTCCACGCGGCAATTCGGCCTCGATAGCGTGATCAACGCCGGGGTGAGCGTGGCGATCATCGGCCTGGCGCTGGCCAAGCTTGGCCTGCGGCCCACGCCGGGGCAGGTGGTGCTTTACGCGGCGGCCGTTGGGGTGGGGATTACCATCCACTACTCCATCATGTTCCTCCTGACCACGTTCTCCTTCTGGATCGTGCGCGCCCAAGGGCTGGTCTACGGCTATTACAATATTTTCAACATTGCCCGCTATCCCGACTCGATTTTTCGCCAGGCTCCCGTCATCAAATTCGTCTTTTCGTGGGTCATCCCGGTGATCCTCGTGGCCAACGTGCCCGCGCGCGTGCTCGTTCACGCCGATTCGGGGTCGCTCGGTTGGCGCCTGGCGCAAATGGTTGCCGCGGCGCTGATCATCCTGACCGTCACGCGCTGCGTCTGGAAAGTGGCGCTGTCGCGTTACACCAGCGCCAGCTCGTAAGAAGATTTACCACAAAGGTCACAGAGAACACAGAGGACACGGAGACTAAAAAACAGGGAAAAAACCTCTGTATTTTTCTCCGTGCCCTCTGTGTCTTCTGTGGTGAAAATCCCTACCCCTTCTGCGCGCCAACCCGCTCCACGAAGTTGCGCAGGATGCGCAGGCCGACCTTCTGGCTTTTTTCCGGGTGGAACTGCGTGCCCGCGACGTTGCCTCGCGTGGCGGCGGCGGCGAACACCTCGCCGTACTCGGACGTGGCGGCTACCTCGGAGTTCTCGGCGGGCGCTGGAAAGTACGAGTGGACAAAGAAAACATGCGGGTTGGCGGGCAGCCCCTGCCAGAGCCAGTGATCCGGCTTGGGAAATTCCAGGCTGTTCCAGCCGATTTGCGGGACCTTCAGCCCCGGCGTGGTGAAGCGCTTGACCTGGCCCTTGAAAAACCCGAACCCAGCCTCGCCATTGGGCGCTTCCTCGCTGCCTTCAAAGAGCATCTGGTAGCCGACGCAGATCCCCAGGAAGGGGCGGCCGGACTGGAGCCACTGCTGGAGCGGTTCCCAGAGACCGCGCACCTGGATGCCCTTGACGCAATCGGCGAAAGCCCCCACGCCGGGTAGCACCACGGCCTCGGCATGAGCCAGGCCCTCGGGGGTGCCGATAAGCTGCACGTCGGCACCTTCGTGCTGCAAGGCTTTGTGGACGCTGCGGATATTGCCGCTGCCGTAGTCGATAAGGGCGATCATGGGAGAGCCATTAGAACATTTCCGGGCAGGAAACGCCAGAAAAACGCCGCTTGGGAGGACCCTTTAGGGCTTGAGGTCGTGCTTGGTCAGGAAGGCGATTAACTCCTCCGTGCCGAAATCGGGAAGCACTTTTTCCCCCACGACCAGGGTCGGCGTGAGGCGCTGCCCGGAGAGGCGGATCATCTCGTCGTAATCCTTGGAATCGGCTTCCACGTCGATTTCATCGTATTTGTACCCGTGTTCGTCGAGCCACGCCTTGGCTCGCACGCACCACGGGCACCACGTTTTGACATAGAGTTTTAGCGAAGTGGCCACGGCATCCAATCTATCCGATGTTTCGCGGGTGGCAAGCCGCCGGGTTGTGCACCCCAGAAGACAAAAAAACCTATTTATAGCGGCCATTCGCCGGTCCAGACGCGCGGGATGAGCGAGTGCGCGGCGTAGACCAGTCGCCAATCCCACGGCTTCCAGCTTTGGCGGCGCCAGGTGAATTCGAACGGGTCCCGGGAATGGTTGAGCGCCTCTTGCACCGCCTCGGCAAAGGGCATCCCGTTGCCGGAGATGCGCAGCCGGGTGGTAATTTTTGCCTCCGGGCCCTCCAGGGTGATCTGGGTTTCGCTGGCGGTGATCTCCAGAGTAAAAAACTGGCGAAGCACCTCGGCCGTCATGCGAACGGTCGCCGCCTTGTCGTCGCCGCCCGAGGTGCGGAAGCCGTCATCCAGGAGGGGCTTGAATTTCGCCCAATTCCGCGTTTGCGCCGCTTCGAGCAGGTGGCGCTGGTGAAGGATTACCTGCCGCTCCGGTTGCCAAAGCCAGGCGCACCACCCCATGGCGATCAGCGCCAGAAGCGCGGCGAGCGGTTTCCACCGGGTGACGAGGAAAGCCAGGAGCATGGGGAAAAAGGGGGGTTAGCCTTCCTCCGTCGCGCCTTCGTCCTTGGCCCGGCTTTCAAACCGGGTGAATTCCTTCAGGAAGGTTAGCGGAACGTCGCCCACGGGGCCGTTACGTTGCTTGGCGATAATGAGGGTCGCCTTGCCGCTTTTCTCCTCCCGCTCCTCGTCGTTATCGGCGTAGTACTCTTCGCGAACGAGCAGGCCCACCAAGTCGGCGTCCTGTTCGATGGAGCCGGATTCACGCAAATCGGAGAGGCGGGGTCGGCCCTTGCTGTCGCCCGTGCGCTGTTCCGGATTTCGGTTCAACTGAGCGAGGACGATGATCGGGAGCTCCAGTTCCTTGGCCAGCGCCTTTACGCCGGAGGAAATTTCCGCGATTTCCAACTGGCGGTTGTCCTGAGCGCGCTTGCTGGTCGATTTCAGGAGCTGGAGGTAGTCGATGACGATGAGCTGGATGTTGTCCTGCGCCTTCATGCGGCGGGCCTTGGCGCGCAGCTCCAGGATGCTTAAGCCCGCCGTGTCGTCGATGAGGATTTTGCTCTCGGAAATTTTGGCCGCCGCGTGGGTCAGGTTCTGGAAGTCGCGCTCGGCCATAAAGCCGTCGCGCACTTTGCCCAGGTTCACCTTCGCCCGGGAGCAGAGGAGACGTTGGACGAGCTGGTCGCTGCTCATTTCCAGCGAGAAGACAGCCACCGCGTGGCCGCCGCCCAACGCCACGTTTTCAGCGATGTTCATGGCCAGCGCCGTTTTGCCCATGGAGGGTCGGGCGGCGATGACGATCATTTCCGAGCCGTGGAGGCCGTCGGTCATCCGGTCAAAGTCCTCAAAGCCGGTTTGCAGGCCAGAAATCTCCCCCTTGCGGTCGTAGAGCTTCTCGATCGAATTCAGGGCGGAGACGACGGCGTCCTTAATCTGGAAGTTCTTGTCGTTGAGGCGGCTCTGGCTGATCTCAAAGACCTTTTTCTCCACGTCGTCGAGGAATGTATCGACGTTTTCCTGCTCGTCGTAGGAGCGGGCAGCCAGGTCGGTGCAGGTGACGATGATCTGCCGCAGCGTGTGCTTTTCCTTGAGGATCTCAAGGTAGTAGCTGGCGTTGGCGGCAGTGGGGACGAACGTGAAGAGGCTCGTGACGAACGCCGGACCGCCGACTTTGTCCAATAGTCCCCGGTCGCGCAGAAGCTGCGTGAGGAGAATGAAGTCGATCGGCTTGTTGGCGTCGTAAAGCTCGCGAAGAATGGTGAAGATGATCGCGTGCGCCGGAACGTGGAAGTGTTCCGGCGAGATCTTTTTCTCCACGCATTCCCCCATGACCTCACGGGGTGCGAGCAGGATGGAGCCCAGGAGGCCGAGTTCGGCGTCCTGGCTCTGTGGTAACATCCGGTGTACATCCGGTGAATAAGTGCCCTTATCCCGGAGGTCCGACCGGTCGCTTTGTGCCTTTTTCGGCTTCGCCTTTTTTTCGATGGCGGCCGTTTCGGGCATGAATTACTTCGTGTGTTTGGCCTTCGGCTTCGCTTTGAAGCCACCGGCTGCTTCTTCACCTTCGGCGGCGGCTTCCTCGGAGGCTTTCTCCTGGGCAGCGGCGGATTCGATGGTGACGGTCAGCTTGGAGGCGACGTCGTGGTGCAGCTTGATGGCGACTTCGTGGGCTCCGCTTTCCTTGAGCGGACGCTCCAGCTCGATGCTGTGGCGGTCGATCTCGATTCCCAGCTCGCTCTTGATGCGGTCCACGATGTCCTTGGCGGTCACGGAACCGAACGCCTTGCCGGTTTCGCCGGTTTCGAGCGTGAAGGTGAGCTTGAGTTTGTTGATCTTGCGCGAGACTTCCTCCGCTTCGTTGAGCTCGGCGGCTTCGCGCTCGGCGCGCTTGGCTTTAAGCTGGTTGATGCGGCGCAGCGTTACGGGCGTCACTTCCAAGGCTTTGCCGGAAGGAACGAGAAAATTGCGAGCATAGCCGCGTTTGACTTTAACAACGTCGGCTTCGGCGCCCAAGGACGCGATCTTTTCAGTGAGAATAACTTCAGTGGTTGGCATATGTCGTCTCCCGGCCTGGAATTTGCGGGACGTTCTTAGTAGCCGCTCCGGGTGCTTCTGTCAACGCGCTGTTTGAAGAAACTTTCACCGAGGCCGTCGCGGAGGAGGCGGCGGGCGTGGGGGCGGGGAGGCCGTTGCCGTCGTCGATGATGACCGTCATGCCCTCGGTGATCATGTTGGCCAGGCGGATGGCGTCCCAGTTGGCCAGGCGGATGCAGCCGTGGCTGCCCGCGCGGCCGATGGTCCAGGGCGAGTTCGTGCCGTGGACGCCGATGCCGGGTTTGTTGAGCCCGCACCAGAGGACGCCGACGGGGTTGGAGGGGCCCGAGGGGATATTAAAGAAGTGGTCGGTGCGCACGCCGTGCATGAGGACGCCTTCGTCGTGGCGGAACCAGGGGAGCGTGGCGATGCCGAGGATGCGCCATTTGCCCACGGGGGCGGGCAGGGAGGCGGAGCCGGGGGTAATGGGGAAGGAGGCGAGCAGTTTTTCGCCGCCGCCCTTCACGTCCACCAGGTCGAGCATCTTTTCCTTGGTGTTGATGCGGAGTTCGCGGGTCTTGAATTCCGGGACAGGGGGCAGTTTGCCGATTTCCTTGACGGTCTCGATTTTAAACGGCGGGACGTTCGGGACGAAAATGGTGTCCCCGGCGGCGAGGGCTTCGAGGTTTTTGCCCCGGTTGATGCGGGCCAGGAAATCCGGGTCGGCGTGGTAGCGTTCGGCCACGAACTTGAGGAGCGAGGGGTAGGGGAGCTTCTTGAGCTTCGACTGGGCCTCGGGGCCGCTCGGGACGTCGCCGATGCGGTTCTGATCCTCCGGCGTGATGGTGTATTGGGTGTAAATCGGGTCGATGGAATCGAGCGGGAGGCTGCGGCCTTCCTCCATCGCGCCAGTACCGGGGAGGTTGTTGGCCTTTTCGTAGCGGGCCAGGGCCTTCATGGTGAATTCCTTCGGGCGACCGTCGATTTTTCCGGGGCCGAAGCCTTTGTTATCCAGGAAAATCTGGAGGCGCGTGGCCAGTTCGCGCTCGCCCACGGGGACGGCTTTGACCACACGGACTTCGGGATCAATCGCGGCCGAGGGGCTTGGCGAACCGAGGGGGGCGGGGGTCTGGGCGCCGACGGGCGGCGGCGGAACTTCCTGTGCCAGAACGGTTGAGGCGGCGAAAACGAGGGCGATACAGGCTGACTTCATGGGAAACGAGGAGCGGAAAAGTTTGCCGATAGTCTTGGCGCGTTTTTGCCCGGAGTCAATATGCGGATGTTAAAAACAGGGCTTTGGGAGCGGAAAACAAAGGGAAACTAAACTTTGGACAACCGGGCCGGAATTTGTCATTACCCAGGGAGAAACTTGAATTATGACCGAAGAAGAAATCAAAGAATTGGACAGTGCCGTGAAGAAGGCGCGTTTCGCCTTATCGCAAAAAGCCGGGGCCTTGCATGATCTGGTCGAAGATCGGCTGCCCGCGGATTACAAAGAGATACCGGCTTATGCGGAAGCAACCTTCAAAGCCTGCCAGGCCTGGGACGAGCTTAACCAGAAGCTGATTGCCGCCAGGAAATAGACCCCGTTTCGCTCACAGAGCGTCAGCGATGGGGCTCGGTAAAGCTCGCTTTCTCTTCGTGCCAATCGGAACGCTGTGGCCGAACCGGGTGATTAACGGTGGTCCAGGGAATCATTTCAAAGTCCCGGAATGTCCAGCCGATAACAACATTTGGGCGATTCAGGCTTTTGGGAGCAGGAAAAAAGGTGAGTTCGCCAAGTGGCGTTCGGATATAGCCTGGCGGCATAACAGGAACTAGTCGTTTTCCCTGAAGCCGTAAATCGCCGTTCATCCCTTCATCCGGATCGCCTTTATGGACATAATATATCCGGAGTTCCCATTCGCCGTCCTTGTAAATCTTCGGATTCCCAAACGGCCTGATCTCATACCACGGCTCGCTCCCCCCCGCATGGTTGCACATAAGCAGGAGACAGGACAAAGCAAAGATGTGGTTCATGCCGTTGAATTTACTTTGTTTGAGCGGATTTTGAAGTGTTACGTAGTGGGGGGTGGCTTTTTTGACAGTCAAATGGCGCCTACCCCCTTTCTTCTACATCTTCTAAGTATTTCAATGGCCTGCGGGGAGAGACGTTGGGTGGCTTGTCTGGTTAATTCCGTTTTTTGGAGGCACCACAAAATACAAAAGACAAATCCAACCAATCACGAGGGCGATGGCCACCTTGTTTGAAAACGTCATGTACTTCCAATAGATGTCGGGCAAGTTGTGCTGCTTACAAACTTCTATGTATTCTTCAAATTGTTTCTTTTTCTTTTTTACGCTCCAATATTCCTCATAATCCCGCCCGTATTTTTTAAGTGTTGGGATGATGATAAATTTCTGTATGTAAACCTGGGCACCAATGACCAGGGCGAATAATAGCCAATAGGGAAAAATGATGAGGAGGGCCTTGTCCATATTTTGGAATCTAGCAGCCTTATCGAATGAACTTCAACTCCGGTTATCGCGACTGGGTTAGGGAGTGTGGGCACGAGAGTGACAGGAAAGATGCACCTGCATAAAAAGCAGGGGAATCATGGAACAATCTCAAGAAACACCGGCATTTGGGAGGGATTGCTAGAGCGGCTTATCGAGGCTCCAAACTTTGAGTGGCTCATGATTGATGCCAGTCACGCCAAAGTCCATTCGCATGCAACAGGTGCTCGGGGCGGCAATGAAGCCATGGGGCGCACAAAAGGGGGCTCAACACCAAGATACACTTGGCCGTGGATGCGCATGGTATGCCGCTCCGAGTTGTTATTACAGAAGGTACCGTTGCTGATTGCTCAAAGGCTGGCGAACTCATCGCCGACATAGAAGCCGATTACCTGCTGGCTGACCGCGGTTACGACACCGATGCCATTGTTGCGCAGGCTCTCAGGACACGGGCGGGGTTGAGATTGTCCAAGAAGTCCGCGCCCAGTTCGCGGTAGCCGGTTTTGTTTTTGAGGATGTGGTAGATGCCGTTGTGGTGTTGGCGATAGGCGTTCCCCCGGAAGGGTTCGCTGCTGTGACGTCCGGGGAGAAGTTCCGGTAGCGGTGGTATGAAGGAGCGGAGGCAATCCAAACAGCGCAACCGCCGGGTATGGACACCAGAGCGGTGGGCTCGCCAAAGCGATCGAGGTGGCGCACTTGTTTTTGATACCTTCCCTTGCTGTGGAGGCGGCCGCCTCCACAGCAAGGACAGGAGCACGTTTGTGCCTTAGGTTTAATGTGGATTTTTAGAGTTAGAGTGGCTTCGGTGCTTAGCACTTGGTAGCCATTGATTCCGATTCTATTGAGAAGTGAGGTCATTAGGACAATTCTTATTCTTTGTCCTCTCCTCCCCATTTTTTGATAGAGAGCCGAAAATCGACGATGAATGCAGATTTTTATAAAAAAGTCTTGAATCCGGCAGGCTGAAATAGCATTGTCTCACTCCCTTCCACGGCCACCATGGCCGAAAGGCAAATGCGCTCGTAGCTCAATTGGATAGAGCATCTGACTACGAATCAGAAGGTTTCAGGTTCGACTCCTGACGGGCGCAGTTCTTCTCGCTGAGGAACTTACGTAAGTTTCAGTTTTCCTCTTCTAGAGACTCACTGCCCGTATACTGCCCTTATTTTTGGGTTCCGGAGTAAGAAAGTGCAGGGGGGTCTCCACCAAAGAATGGGGAGGGAGGAAGATAGGGTCTCCACCAAAGAATGGGGAGGGAGGAAGATATGGTGATATTGTGCTAATTAGCCGCAGGCGGCAAGCACACGGATTTGGTAGTTGGAGAAGTTTCTAAAGCCGTAAGCGCGGCGTTGGATGAGTTTCATTTTACGGTGGAAGCCCTCTGTAATGCCGTTGTTCCTGGTAAAACGCCACATGCAGGCGATGGGCTCGGCCCAGGAACGAAGGGTATGGGCCAGAGTGATGAGGGGCTCGAAGCGGCTGGTGGTGAGGCGGTTGATAAAGCCCAAAAGCGGGTCTCCGGGTCTCCACCAAAGAATGGGGAGGGAGGAAGATATGGTGATATTGTGCTAATTAGCCGCAGGCGGCAAGCACACGGATTTGGTAGTTGGAGAAGTTTCTAAAGCCGTAAGCGCGGCGTTGGATGAGTTTCATTTTACGGTGGAAGCCCTCTGTAATGCCGTTGTTCCTGGTAAAACGCCACATGCAGGCGATGGGCTCGGCCCAGGAACGAAGGGTATGGGCCAGAGTGATGAGGGGCTCGAAGCGGCTGGTGGTGAGGCGGTTGATAAAGCCCAAAAGCTCTTGAGCCAGAGGGCGGCATTCGCGGCGCCTTCTGTGCTTCTGGTTGAGGAGAGCGCGCAGGTGGTGCATTTCGGCGTGCAGAGGCTCCAATGCAGGGTAGGCGGCGAAAAGCCGCGCGAGGCGCAAGTGTTGGGCCGCAGTTAGCTTATTTGGGGCTTTGCGGAGGACGGCAAGAGAGCCGATGTTATTTTTCAAGTCAGGGGCGATCTGCCGTGCCAAGGCCATAAAATGATGGATGACGACGCGGATGACGTGGAAGCGGTCGGCGACGATGCGAGCGTTAGGGAACCACTTGCGGATCAAGGCGCGGTAAGGGCTGGAGAGGTCGATACAGACCACGCGGACATGCTCCCGGCCTTGAAGGCGGGCAACCAATGGGGCCAATTCGCGAGGGCTGCGGCCAGGGACAACGTTGAAGACACGGTGGTTTTTAAGATCAACGAATGTAGTGGCGAAGCGTTGGCCCTTGTGGAGGGTGTGCTCGTCGATGCCGAGGACCATGGGGCAGCGCAAACTGCTTCGTTCCTTGGCTTTGCGCTCGGTGAACTGGTGGTAGATGCGCTCAATGGTGGCGCTGCCGATGTGAAGGATGCGGGCCAGAGTGGAGACGCAGATGCCGTTGTCGTGAGCCCGGTAAGTGCTTTCGCGGAATGGCTCGCTGCTGTGGCGTCCGGGGAGAAGTCCCGGTAGCGGTGGAACAAAGGAGTGCCGACAATCCAAACAGCGCAACCGCCGGGTATGGACGACCAGAGCGGTGGGTTCGCCAAAGCGATCGAGGTGGCGTACCTGCTTTTGATACCTGCCTTTGCTGTGGAGGCGGCCGCCTCCACAGCAAGGGCAGGAGGAGGTTCGCGCTTCGGGTTTAACGTGGATTTTAAGAGGCAATGTGGCTTCGGTATATAGTACCTGGTAGCCACTGATTCCGATTCGATTGAGCAGTGAGGTCATTAGCACTTTCTTTCATCTTTTGACCTCCCTCCCCATTCTTTGATGGAGAGCCAAAAAATCCTTAAACCACTATCCATCCCAACTGCCCGCTAACTGGCTTCTAATCAATACCGCCATTTGCTTTTTCAGCCTTATGGGACGGCTGTGGTTTGGGAACGCAAGTTGGGGCGAATCTCTGATTCGCAACGGTTGGGCGCGAGAGGGAATCAAGCCTCCCCAGCCGGGCTCTCCGAGACCATTCGCTGATGCATTGCCGCGGTAAGCTGTTCGATTTTCTGGCTGAGTTCCTTGGTCAACTGGGGCAACTCGGTGTTGACCTTCATCAGGTCGAGCAGTTGCTGGGTCTGGGCGGCCGCGACTTTCTGGCGCTCCTCGCTGGCCGTTGCCAGGGCTTCGCGGTGCTGCGCGTCGGCTTCCATGTGGGCTTTGTCCCGGTCGGCCTGCCGGGTTTGGGCGAGGAGGATTAACGGGGCCGCGTAAGCGGACTGAAGGCTGAAAGCTAGGTTGAGGAGGATGAACGGGTAAAGGGCACCTCTGGAAACCGAGGTATGGCAGCCATGAAGGATTTTTGATGACCTTTTGGCCCCATTTTTCGGGCAATATTCATTAATATTGACTGAAAAATGGGGCCAAAAGGGCGCAAAAAGACAAAATGGATGACGTGCCGCCGGTTTCCAGAGGTGCCCTAAAGATCGAATTTAGCAAACCCCGCGACGTTGAGCCCGATCCAGAGGATCACGACTGCGGTCTGAGCCACCAAAAACACCGGGGTGCCAAAAAAACGGGCAAACGCCTCGGCTTTGAGCGAGAACCAATCGCCGCCAAAGACGGAATGCAGATGGACGTAGGGCGCGTGAAACCGCAGATGGTGAGGATGCGCGGGTTTCGATAATACGGCGGGTTGGGAAGTCATGGGAATCCTATGAACTCATCCTCCGTGGCAATCAAACGCGATTGTGGACGCAAAAAAAAGAGCGGACAGCCGTTTCCGGCCATCCGCTCTTTGGTTATAATCGCTTAAAGCTTGCCAGCCTTTTTGAGGGCTTCGATGTGCTTGACGAGCGTCTCGGCCAGGACGGAAGGGGTTTCCGCAATGGCGATGCCTGCGTCTTGCATGGCTTCGATCTTGGCTTTTGCCGTGCCCTTGCCGCCGGAGACGATGGCGCCAGCGTGGCCCATGCGGCGTCCGGGAGGCGCGGTGGCCCCGGCGATAAAGCCCGCGATGGGCTTCTTGCAGTATTGCTTGATCCACGCAGCGGCTTCTTCTTCCGCTGCCCCGCCGATTTCGCCGATCATGATGATGGCTTCGGTTTCGGGATCATCGTTGAACATCTTGATGACGTCGAGGTGCGAGGTGCCGTTGACCGGGTCGCCGCCGATGCCGACCGTCGTGCTCTGGCCGAGGCCGAGCTTGGTGAGCTGCCACACGGCTTCATAGGTCAAGGTGCCGGAGCGGGAGACGACGCCCACGTGGCCCTTGTGATTGATGTAGCCGGGGGCGATGCCGATGCGGCAGCCGCCGTGGGAGCCTTCCCCTTCGCCGGGGACGACGATGCCGGGGCAGTTCGGGCCGATGAGGCGGGTCTTGCTGCCTTTCATGGCGGCTTTCACGCGCACCATGTCTTCCACCGGGATGCCCTCGGTGATACAGATGACGAGGTCGAGGCCTGCGTCGACGCCTTCCAGGATCGAGTCGGCCGCGAAGGCGGGCGGAACGAAGATGGCGGAAACGGTGGCTCCGGTTTCGGAAACCGCCTCGGTGACGGTGTCGAAGACGGGCACTTTGTCGGCGAACATGAGGCCGCCCTTGCCGGGGGTTACGCCCGCGACGACTTGGGTGCCGTAGTCCAGAGAGAGCTGGGCATGGCGGGAACCGAATCCGCCGGTAATGCCCTGAATGAGAACCTTGGTGTCGGTTTTAACGAGAATAGACATAGGTCAAAGAATGGTTGGATGTTTCGATGGGGGTTAGGCTGCTTTCCCTTCTTTGACGGCGGCGACGATCTTCTGAGCTCCGTCGGCGAGCGAGTCGGCGCTGATGACCGGCAGGTTGCTTTCAAGGATCAGTTTCTTGCCGATCTCCACATTGGAGCCTTCGAGGCGAACCACGAGGGGCACGGGGAGCTGGGTTTCCTTCACCGCGGCGATGATGCCCTCGGCGATGATGTCGCAGCGCATGATGCCGCCGAAAATGTTGACCAAGATGCCTTCGACCTGTTTGTCGGAAAGGATGATCTTGAAGGCTGCGGCGACCGCTTCCTTGGTGGCGCTGCCGCCGACGTCGAGGAAGTTGGCGGGTTCGCCGCCGAAATACTTGATGTTATCCATCGTGGCCATGGCCAGGCCTGCGCCGTTGACGAGGCAGGCGATGTTGCCGTCGAGGCCGATGTAGTTGAGGCCGTATTTGCTGGCCTCGACTTCGCGAGCGTCTTCCTCGGTCTCATCGCGCAGGGCGACGACTTCGGCGTGACGGTAAAGGGCGTTGTCATCGAAGTTGAACTTGGCGTCGAGAGCGAGCACGTTGCCTTCTTTAGTGACGACGAGCGGGTTGACTTCGACGAGCGAACAGTCTTCGGCGACGAAGAGGCGGTACATGGCCTGGATCAACTTCGTGGCTTGGGAGAATTGCTGTCCCTTCAAGCCGAGGGCGTGGGCCAATTTGCGGGCTTGGTAGGGCTGGATGCCGAGCAGCGGGTGGATCGGTTCGCGGAAGATCCGCTCCGGAGTCTTGGCCGCGACGGCTTCGATATCCATGCCCCCTTCGGTGCTGGCGATGATGACCGGGGCGCTCTTGGCGCGGTCCAGTAGGATGGCGAGGTAGAGTTCTTTTTCGATTCCAGCGGCTTCGGCGATGTAGACCTTGCGGACCACGCGCCCGGCGGGGCCGGTCTGGTGGGTGACGAGGGTCTGGCCAAGCATCTTGGCGGCGATCTCTTTGACTTCAGCCGGGGTCGAGGCGGCATGAACGCCACCCTGATAACCGTTTTTGAAGGTGCCCTTGCCGCGCCCTCCGGCGTGGATCTGAGCTTTGACCACCAACTTTTCAATTCCAAGCTCCCGGGCCGCGATCTCCGCTTCCTCTGGGGTGCTTGCCATCTTGCCACGTGGCGCTGCGACGCCAAACTTTTCGAACAAATCCCGCGCCTGATATTCGTGAATGTTCATAAATGATAGATAAAAACGAGCCGCTTCACCGGGCCCGGGGGCTGGGCGGGGTATGAGGGCAACGGGAAATTTCTATCGACCGGGCCTGGCGAATGCAAGGATGTGCGTAGATTTGTTAAGAAAAGGGCAAGAGAAGGGCAAAAGCCGGGCTTGGAAAACCGGGGCAATATCCCCCTACGGCCCCCCTATGGCGATGCCCGGATTTTTCGGATTAGAGCGCCACCGGGATCGGCTGTTTTTTCTAAAAATTATCAAGAGCCGCCGTCTCAAAACACAAAAAAGGCGATGCCCAAGATGAGCATCGCCTTTTCTGAAAACTGCCAGCGTTGGATTAACGCTTGGAGAACTGGAAGCGCTTGCGGGCGCCGGGCTGACCGGACTTCTTACGTTCCTTCATACGAGGATCGCGGGTCAGGTAGCCTTCCGCCTTGAGGGCGGGGCGCAGGTTGGCGTCCACTTGCAGGAGCGCGCGGGCGATGCCGAGGCGAACCGCTCCGGCCTGGCCGTTGACGCCGCCGCCGTTGGTGTTGACCGCCACGTCATAGGCGTTGACGAGGTTCGTCAAGGTCAGCGGGGCGAGGACCGTGTTTTGCAGGCCAACGGTGGGGAAATATTCTTCGAAAGGCCGTCCGTTGACTTCGATTTTGCCGGTGCCGGCAACGAGACGAACGCGAGCGACCGCGGTTTTGCGGCGTCCGGTGGCGCAGTTAGCAGGAATGTTTGCCATATGGAAAGTGTATTAAATTCTAGTGCTAGAGTGCGGTGACCGGAGTGGGGAGCTGGGCGGCATGAGGATGCTCAGTCCCGGCATAGACTTTCAGCTTCGTGAAGACCGAACGGCCGAGGCGGTTGTGCGGGAGCATGCCTTTGACGGCGTGCTCGATGATGGCCTCGGGGCGACGGGCGCGGCGGGACTTGACGGTCTCGTGGTGGTGGCCGCCGACGTAGCCGGAGAAGCTCATGTAGGTCTTGGCTTCTTCCTTCTTACCGGTGAGGCGGACTTTTTCCGCGTTGATGATGATGACGAAATCGCCGGTGTCGACGTGGGTCGTGTAGATAGCCTTCTCCTTGCCGCGCATCAGATTGGCGGCTTTCACGGCGACGCGGCCCAGGACTTGGTCCTTGGCGTCGATGATCCACCAGTTGCGCTTCACCTCGTTGGCTTTCGCTGAGATAGTTTTGCTCATATTTACGGTTGTATTCAAGAGGGCGAGCAGAGCGGCGGTTTGGTCCGCATCTCTGGCAATTGTTTCAGGCAAATCGGCGAACTCGCGTTCGTGTCATTGACGACTCAACCACCCGGTTGAGCGATTTTTGAATCGCCCTGGAAAATCCAGTAAATCAGAGGAGCGCCCCGCCCGCAAGCGGGAAAAACGCAATTTTACCGCTTCCCCGGCCCCCCCTCATTGGGGTGTTCCTGGAGAAAACGCTCGATTTCCTCCCGGCGCGGGGCGGATTCCTGGGCTCCCGAGCGGGTGACGGAGAGGGCGGCGGCGGCTTGGGCGAACCGGACGGCCTCGGGGAGCGGCTGCTTCTCGGCCAGGGCCACGGCCAGCGCGCCGTTGAAGGTATCCCCGGCGGCGGTGGTGTCCACGGCCTTCACTTCGAAGCTCTTAATGACTTGGCTCTTCTCCGGCTCAGAAAGCAGCGCCCCGTTTTTGCCCATGGTGACGATGATGGCCTTCGAGCCCAGGTGATGGAGCACTTCAGCGGCTTCGCGAGCCTTGCGCCGCCCTTCGAAGAACTGGTAGTTGAGGAAGGCGAGGGCCCCGGCTTCGCTTTCGTTGGGGGTCAGGATATCGATTTGCTCCCGCAGGTCGTCGGGAAGCGGCTGGGCCGGGGCGGGGTTGAGGATCACGGGGACGCCTGCCTCGTGGGCCATGGCCACGGCGGCGCGGACGGTTTCGAGTGGGATCTCCAGTTGCAGGAGCACGGCATCCGCGCCGGTGATGACGGAGCGCGCTGCCTCCAGATCGGCGGGGGAGAGCCGCCCATTGGCCCCCGGGGCCACGGCGATGCTGTTCTCCCCATGGCCACCGACGAAGATGAGGGCCACCCCAGAGGCTGCCGAGGCATCGCGGAAAATGAACCGGGTGTCGATCCCCTCTCTAATATAGAAGGCCAGCGCCTGGTCGCCCATCGCGTCGCACCCGAGCCGGGCCACGAACGTTACATCGCCGCCCGCCCTGACCGCGGCCACGGCCTGGTTGGCTCCCTTGCCGCCGCCGAAACTGGTGAATTCGCCACCAAGGAGCGTTTCGCCCGGCTTGGGCAGGCGGTCGAGCTTGACGACCATGTCGGTGTTGGAACTGCCGATGACGACGATTTTAGGGGGAGTCATGGTGCGATGTTAGCATGGGAAACGCAGCGGGTGCAATTTCCGCCATTGGCAATTTTGGCCGCGTTGTGCAAAGTAACAGTTCCTATGTCTTCCTCCGAAACCCTCACGCCGATGATGCAGCAGTATCAGAGCATCCGGCGGAGCCTGCCTGCCGACACGATCCTGATGTACCGGCTGGGCGACTTTTTCGAGATGTTCTTCGAGGACGCCAAGGAGGCTTCCGCACTGCTCAACCTGGCGCTGACCAAGCGCGGCCAGACGACCCCCATGTGCGGCGTCCCGGCCCAGGCGGCGGACGGCTACATCGCCAAGCTCGTCGCCGCCGGGAAGCGCGTGGCCCTCTGCGACCAAGTCGGCGACCCGCAGCCGGGGAAGATCGTCCAGCGGGAGATTACGCAAGTGATCAGCCCCGGCACCATCGCCGACCTCAATCTCCTGGACTCCAAGACGAACAACTACCTGGCCGCTGTCTTCCAGAAGGGGACCGCTTTCGGCCTCGCCTTCGCCGACACCAGCACGGGGGAATTCCGCCTGACCGAGGTTCCCGACGCGGCGGCCCTGGAGGACGAACTGATCCGGATCACCCCGGCGGAAGTCCTGATCGCCGATGACCAGCAGGCGACCCTCCCGGCCATCCCGCACGCGGTCCTCTGCGACGGCTACATTTTCCTGCCCGACCACGCCGGGTTTACGCTCAAGGAACACTTCAAAGTTCAGTCGCTCGACGGTTTTGGCTGCGCGGGGCTGACCGCCGCCACCGGAGCCGCCGGGGCCCTGCTCCATTATTTAAAGCACCAGATGCGCCGCAGGTCGGAGAACCTGACCGGCCTCTCCGTCTATCGCAACAGCGCATTTCTGATGCTGGATGCCGCCACGCAGGCCAACCTGGAGCTGGTCACCTCCCGAGGCAGCCGCAACATGAGCCTGCTCTCCGCGCTCGACCGGACCATGACCCCCATGGGCGCGCGCCTCCTGCGCCATTGGGTGCTCCACCCGTTGCGCGACCTGGGCCCGCTCGTGGCCCGTCAGCAGACCCTCGCCGATCTCCTGCGCGATGCCTTCTTATTAAGCAAACTGCGCGAAGCCCTGCGCGGCATCCGCGATATCGAACGGACCATCGGCCGCCTGAGCGCCTCCGGCGGCAACGCCCGCGATTTGCAGGCGCTCAAGACCTCGCTCGACCAGCTCCCCGAGCTGCGCGCCCACCTTTGCGCACTCCTGGAGGCGAGCCAGTTCGGTGCCCCGGAGAGCCCCTCGCTCGTCCAGGCCATCTACGAGGGCATCGCCGAATTCCCCGTCCTGGCCCGCGAGCTGACCTGCGCGCTCGTGGACGAACCGCCCATCGCCATCAAAGAAGGGGGCCTCTTCCGCGACGGCTACAGCGCGGAGCTCGACGAACTGCGCGCCGCCTGCCGCGAGGGGAAGGACTGGATCGCCGCCCTTCAGCAGAAGGAAATCGAGACCACCGGCATCAAGTCGCTCAAAGTCCGCTACACCTCCGTTTTCGGCTACTTCATCGAAGTCACCAAGGCCAACCTTGGCAGCGTCCCCGAGCGTTACCACCGCAAGCAGACGACCGTGAACGGCGAACGCTTTATCACCCCGGAGTTGAAGGAGATGGAGGGGAAAATCCTCGGAGCCGACGAGCGTTCCAAGAGCGTGGAATACGAGCTTTTCGTCGCCTTGCGCGGGCGCGTGCTCGACGACCTCGTGCCGCTCCAGCAAACCGCCGCCTCCCTGGCCGCCCTCGATGCCCTGGCCTCCATGGCCGAAACCGCCCGCCTCTTTGGCTACTGCCGCCCCGTCCTCTCAGACGGCCTGCGCATCGCCATCGCCGACGGTCGCCACCCGGTGCTCGACCAGAGCCTGGGCGATGAGAAATTCGTCCCCAACGATGTCGAACTCGACGGCGAGGAGAACCGCCTCCACTTGATCACCGGGCCCAACATGGCCGGTAAATCGACCTACATCCGGCAGGTCGCGCTCCTGGTCCTCATGGCGCAGATGGGCTGCTATATCCCGGCCCGCAGTGCGGAGATCGGCTTGGTGGACCGGATCTTCACCCGTGTCGGCGCCAGCGACGACCTCTCGCGTGGCCAATCGACCTTCATGGTCGAAATGAACGAGACGGCCAATATCCTCAACAACGCCACCGAGCGCAGCCTCGTTATCCTGGACGAAATCGGGCGCGGCACCTCCACCTTCGACGGCCTCTCCATCGCCTGGAGCGTGGCCGAGTACCTGCACGACGCCGTCGGCGCGCGCACCCTCTTCGCCACCCACTACCACGAGCTGACCGACCTGGAAATGACCCGCCCGGGGGTGAAAAACTACAACGTCGCCGTGCGCGAGTGGAACGACCAGATCATCTTCCTGCGCAAGATCGTCAAAGGCGGCGCGGACAAGAGCTACGGCATCCAGGTCGCGCGCCTGGCGGGTCTCCCCGGGGCCGTTCTGGAGCGCGCCAAGGAAATTTTAGGCAACCTGGAGCAGGCGGAACTCAACGCCGACGGCAAACCGAAAATCGCCGCCACCCCCAGCGCCCTTCCGAAGGCCAACAAGAAAGCCCCGCCGCCCGAACGGGACCGGCCGCAAATGACGCTCGGGTTTTAGAAAAACATTCCCGTGTTTTCTCTCTTGCCAAAAACAACCCGGCTCGGGGGATCGCCTTCGCGCTCCCCGTCCGGGAACGTGGGCGCAGGCGGACGCATTGATTTTCTCGACCGCATCCGGGGCTTCGCCATCCTACTGGTGGTCGCCTATCACGCCCTGGGTGCCGGGTATGGCCTGGATCAGCTCCATTGGAGACGGTTCCTGCGGGATTTTGTGGACGCTCCCCAGGGGTTCGTTTTTTTCACGCCCGTGACCTTCGGGTGGCTCGGCGTCGCCGTGTTTTTCGCCGTCAGCGGCTTTTGTATTCACCTGAGCCATCAAAAAGCCCGGACGCCCGGGTTCCGGAACTTCTTCCTGCGGCGGTTCTTCCGGATTTACCCGCCGTACTTCGCGGCCCTTTGCTTTTTCGCCCTCCTTTTTCCCTTGGTGACGCTGCGCGCCGACTGCCTCGCCAGCTTCCGGCAGTTCTGGGCCCACCTGCTGCTGGTCAATAACGGCTCTTCGGAGCTCTTTTACGGGATCAACCCCTCCTTCTGGAGCGTCGTCGTGGAGGTGCAGCTCTACGTGCTTTATCCGCTGTTGCTTTGGCTGGTGGGGCGTTTCGGTTGGCGGACGGCTCTCTGGGGGTGTGGCTTTTTGGAAATCGCGTTGCGGATTGTCCAGAGCGTCCACTGTTTGCCCGATTGGGTCCTCGGCTCCCCCTTCTATTATTGGTTTAGCTGGTCCGTCGGTGCGCGGTTGGCCGACGATTACCTGAAAGGCCGCCCGCTCTTCCTGGCCCGCTGCCCGCTCTGGGTTTGGCCCGCCGCCGTGGTCGGTTCCAACCTGTTCCGGCCCGCCTCGACCCTCACCTTTGTCTTCGGGGCGCTGGCGGCCACGAAGTGGATTTCTTATGAACTCTCGCGCCCCACGGCCCCCGCTACCGGGAACCTCTGGGCGCGGTTTCTGACCCGCGTGGGCGTGGTCAGCTACAGCCTCTATCTCTTTAACCAGCCGCTCCTGGGCGCCCTGGGCTCCGCGCTCGAAACTGCCGGGGGCCCGCTCCACATTTCGCCGACGCTCCGGTTTGGCATCGTGCTGATCGTCGGCGGGGGGCTCCTGATCCTGGGCTCGGAGATATTCTACCGCTGGGTGGAGGCCCCGAGCTCCGAACTCGGGCGGCGCATCTGTGCCCGGTTGGCCCATTCCCGGACGGGTTCACCTCGTGACCCAAAAAATTCGGCGGCGGCATTGTAAACCAACACCGCCGCCGTTTTGGCGCGTTTTGGAGACGGGCTTCTCAGAGCGGATAGAGCTTTGACTATAGTCAAAGTGCAGTCAAGCGCGTTTGCCTCTATTTCTGTCTGGTGCCAAAACCTTCCACCCCCAAAATAATTTTGAAAAACACCGTTCGCGCTTTGCGCGAGGAGCGCATACGCCAGAAATGGTCGATGAGCGAATTGGCAGGGTGGTCGGGACTTGATGTCAGTATGATTTCCCTTGTGGAACGAGGGTTGAGGAGACCTTCACTGGAGGTCCTTCTGAGGATTGCTGACGCGCTTAAAATGGACCTCTGGCTGGTCCTGAAAGAGGCGACAGAACGCGCAAGAGCTGAAAAATCGTAGAGTTCTCTCGCTCCCAGATCTCCAGATTGGGAACGCCCCTGTCTGCGAATCGCTGAGGGTAATGTCCGCTTTAGCACGAAAGGCATTAAGTCTCACGCAAAGGCGCAAAGGCGCAAAGAAGAGACGCACCTGCCTTCTTTGCGCCTTTGCGTCTTTGCGTGAAATATTTTTGCTGGAGAGGCCATTTAGTGGCGTTCAAATATGTAATTCGTATGGTTCGTAAAACGCGCCTAGCGAATCAGATTCCACGATATTTGCATCCCGTCGCTGGAGATTCGCAACCCGGGATGGTAAAACCTGCGGGACTTATGTCAGCCCAACGCAATCGCTCCTGGTACAGTGCCGCCGTCCTCATCTCCATCGGGTGCGGCCTGGTCTCCCGCTGGTTTCCCGGCCTCCTGCCCGTCGCGCTCGGCAAATATCCCGGCGATGCCTTCTGGGCGCTGATGGTCTTTTTCGCTTGGGCCGTAGTGTTGCCAAAAAGGAGCACCCTGGGCATTGCCTCCTTTGCCTATATTACCTGTTGCGTCGTCGAATTGCTGAAGCTTTGCCAGGCCCCGTGGCTCGTTGCCCTCCGCCATAGCACCCTGGGGCATCTGGTCTTTGGCCATACCTTCACGTGGCAGAACTTCATCGCCTACGCCGCCGGAATCGCGATCGGGGTCCTCCTGGAATACCTCGCCGCCGGAGTGGCCCGGCTGGGACTGCGCTAGAGAGCCTTGCCAAACCAGGGCAGGGGCCTCTTGCCGCAAAAATCCCTCCTTCCTGCCTCTGTGCCCTCTGTGTTCTCCGTGGTGAGTTCCTTCTCCAAAAAACAAGCTGGCTTTCGCCCGTGGCCGGAATAGATTTTTTCCCTCCAACCCAAACCTTTTTTGCCCGAGACCGTGAGCAGCTACCAAGTTTTTGCCCGTAAATACCGTCCACAGACCTTCGATGAGGTGGTGGGGCAGGAGCACATTACCCAGACGCTGAAAAACGCGATCACCGCGGGCCGCCTCGCCCACGCCTATCTTTTCGTGGGCCCGCGCGGCACCGGCAAGACCTCCACCGCCCGCATCCTGGCCAAGGCGCTCAACTGCGTGCAGGGCCCCACCGTCACCCCGTGCGGCGTATGCGATGCCTGCCGCGAAATCGCTGCGGGCAATTCGCTCGACGTCATGGAGATCGACGGCGCGTCCAACAACGGCGTCGAGCAGGTGCGCGAACTGCGCGACAACGTCCGCTTCGCCCCCACCCACGGGAAGTACAAGATCTACATCATCGACGAAGTTCACATGCTCACCACGGCGGCCTTCAATGCCCTCTTGAAGACCCTGGAAGAGCCGCCGGAACACGTCAAATTCGTTTTCGCGACCACCGACGTCCAGAAAGTCCTCCCCACGATCCTCTCGCGCTGTCAGCGCTTTGACCTGCGGCGCATCCCGGCGAAACTCATCTCCGAGCACCTGCAATTCATCGCCGGTCACGAGCACATCACCCTCGAAGCCGAGGCCGCCCACGCCATCGCCAAAGGAGCCGAGGGAGGCCTGCGCGACGCCGAGTCGATGCTCGACCAGTTGGTCGCCTTTTGCGGCGAGACCATCGCCGAGGCCGATGTCCTCTCCGTCTTTGGCTTCACCGCCACCCAGACCGTTTCCCAGCTTTGCGACCACCTCCTGGACGGCGACGCCCCAGCGGCGCTCGGCATCGTCCAGGCCCAGGCCCAGGCCGGGCGCGACCTGAGCCGCCTGATGTCCGACCTGATCGGCCACGTTCGCAACCTGCTGGTCGCCAAGGCCAACCCGGAGGGCCTTTCCGCCGAATTCGGCCCCGAGGCGCTCGCTGCCCTCGAAGCCCAGGCCGACCGCCTCCCCATGGACCGCCTGCTGGATTTGATCGAGCAATTCGCGGCGGCCGAGGGGCGCATGAAGTGGGTGCCCAACAAAAAGCTGCATTTCGAAATCGCCGTCATCAAAGCGATCCAGACCCTCGGGCAAGCCTCGCTCACCGAGGTGCTCGACACGCTCACCGCGCTCAAGACCGGCGGCGAAGTCCCCGCCTCGGGCCGCATCGCCCCGCGCGCGGCGGCTCCCGCCACACCGCGCCCGGCGCTCCAAGCTGTGCCCGCACCCGAGCCCGCGCCCCGGCGTTCGCTCGTTGCCGCGTTCAAGAAAAACCTGGAGCCGCTGAAAGTCGCCCCCAAGCCCGCCGCGCCCGCGCCTGAACCGGCCCCCGTGGCGGTACCCGTGGCCGCGCCCGTTCCCGAGCCGATAGCTCCCGAGCCAGAGGCGATTCAGCCTGAACCGGAGGCGATCCAGCCCGCGCCGGTTACGCCTGAACCGGTCCAACCCGCCGCGCCCGATCCCGCCGAACGCGCCCCGTGGGAGGAGGCCCCCGCGCCCGCGCCCAAACCCGAGCCGGAACCCGCCGAGGAACCGATTCCCGAGCCCGAGGCGAAAATCGTTCCCACTCCGGAACCCGTGCCCGAATCGCCCGCGCCCCAGGCCCCCGAGCCGGAGCACATCCCCCGCACGATGTCGCTCTTTGGAGACGACTCCCTATTTTCCACGCCGGAAGCGCCCACGGTAACGCCCGTCATCGAGCCGGAGCCCGAGGAAGACGACACTGCCCCGCTAGAAGAGCCCGAGGCACAGGTCGCCGAAGCCGAGCCCGACCGCGAGCCGATGGAGCCCGAGCCCGAGCCCGAGCCCGAACCGGAACCCGCGGCCCCCGAACCCGAGCCCGTTTTCGAACCCGAGCCGGAAGCTGTTCTCGAAGTCGAAGAGCCCGTCATCGCCGAGGAACCCGCCGACGAACTGGAGGCAGAACCCGAGCCGCAGCCTGCGGTCTCCGGGACCGACCCCAACCTTTGGCCGAAAGTCATCCGGTACGCCCGCGACCGCCGTCGGCTCATCAGCAGCTGGATGGAAATGAGCGCCTTCCGAGGCATCCGCGACGGCGTGGCCACCCTGGCCTTCCCGCAAGACGCCGGGTTCGCCCGCTCCTCCCTGGAGAAGCCCGACCAGATCCGCTTCCTTAAAGAAGCCTTCGCCGAGGCCGTTGGCCAGACCGTCTCCATCGCCTTCGAAGTCCTCCCCGACGGGGAGACCGTCCCGCCCGTGGTCGTCCCCCAGGACGCCCCGGCCCCCGTCGTCGATCCGATGGCGGAATTTCAGAACGACCCGCTGATCAAACACGCCCTGGAGGTGTTCCAGGCCGAAATCCAATTAGGGTAATTGAAGGAGTAAGCGAAATAGACTCTTGCCTTTTTCCTGAGTTCCTCAGTTCCTGATAAACTAACATTTTTTTAAACCCACACGACCCAACCTGACCCTATGAACATCCAGAAAATGATGAAGCAGGCGCAGAAGATGCAGGAGCAACTCGCTCGCGCCCAGGAAGACCTCGCAGCCAAAACGGTCGAAGCCAGCGCCGCAGGGGGGAAGGTCACCGTCGTCGCAACGTGCGCGGGCGACATCGTTTCCATTAAGATCGCCAAGGAAGTCGTCGATCCCGAGGATGTCGAATTTCTGGAGGAAATGGTCCTCACCGGGGTCAAAGCCGCCATCGCCAAGGGCCGCGAGGAGTCCCAGCAGGAAATGGGCAAACTGACCGGTGGAATGGGTCTGCCGCCCGGGCTGCTGTAAGAGTTTAACCGCAAAAAGGCGCCAAAAGCACGTTAGTGCTCGTTCCAATCCCCGGATTGGGACGGGAAGGCGCGCTATTTCCCCTAAAATGGATTCCACCCGTCATATAGCCCACCACGTCCGGCCGATCCCGAAATCCGGGATTCGCGACTTCTTTGAAGTCGTGCAGACCATGTCGGACGTCATCTCGCTCGGCATCGGCGAGCCCGATTTCGATACCCCCTGGCACATCCGCGAGGCCGCCATCTACTCCCTGGAAAAAGGCCACACCGGCTACACCTCCAACCTCGGCCAGCCCGCCCTGCGAGCCGGTATCGCCAAGTACGTCGAAGAGCACTTCCACGTCGGCTACGACCCGCACACCGAGATCATCGTCACGATCGGCGTCTCCCAGGCCATCGACGCGGCCCTGCGCGCCATCTTGAACCCCGGCGACGAAGTCCTCTACCACGAGCCGTGTTACGTCAGCTACAATCCGAGCGTCACCTTGTGCCACGGGGTCCCCGTCGCCGTGCCCACCCGGGCCGAGGATAACTTTCGCGTCACCGCCGAGGCCATCGCCGCCAAGATCACCCCGCGTTCGCGCGCGCTGATGCTTAACTTCCCCACCAACCCCACCGGCGGCACCCAGACCCGCGAGGAGCTGGAGAAAATCGCCGCCCTCTGCGTCCGGCACGACCTCGTGGTCCTCTCCGACGAGATCTACAGCGAGCTGACCTACGACGGCGCCGAGCATTTTTCCATCGCCGCCATGCCCGGTATGCGCGAGCGCACCGTCTTCCTTCACGGCTTCTCCAAGGCCTTCGCAATGACCGGCTTCCGCATCGGCTACGCCTGTGCCCCCGCGCCGCTCACCGACGCCATGATGAAGATCCATCAATACGGCATCCTCTGCGCCAGCACCACCTCGCAGGATGCCGCGCAGGAAGCCCTGGAAAACGGGGCCCCCGCCGTGGCCAGCATGCGCCGCAAATACGAGGCGCGCCGCAACTACATCGTGCGTGCCTTCAACGACATCGGCCTCGATTGCCTCAAGCCGCTGGGTGCCTTCTACGCCTTCCCGAGCATCAAGAGCACCGGGCTTTCCAGCAAAGAATTCTCCCTGCAGCTGCTGAAAAGCAAAAAAGTGGCCGTCGTCCCCGGGAGCGCCTTCGGGGAAAGCGGCGAGGGCTTTGTGCGCGCCAGCTACTCCACCAGCCTGAGCGAGATCAAAGTAGCGACCAAGCGCATCGCCGAGTTCTGCAAAGAGATCGGTGCAAAATGAACGCACTGCGCGCCTCGATGGAGCTAGGGAAATCCTCCAGCCACACCTGGCTCATTTTTTCTCATTAGCCTTATGTCCACTGTCACCACAGCCATGCTCCTTGCCGCCGGGCGCGGCACCCGGATGCGCGAACTCACCAACGACGTCCCCAAGCCGATGATCGCCGTGCGCGGCAAGCCGATCCTCCAGCACATCATCGAGGGCCTGAAAGCGGCGGGCATCACCGACGTCCTCATCGTCGTCGGCTACCGCAAGGACGTCGTCACCGATTTTTTCAAGGACGGCGCGGCCTTCGGCGTTCGCGTCCACTACGTCACCCAGGAAGTCCAGGACGGCACCGGCCGCGTCGTCGAGCTGGGCAAGGACTTCGCGGGCAGCGATCCCTTCATCCTGAGCTACGGCGACATCCTTGTTGATCCCTCCAACTACCTTCGCCTCGCCAACCCGAGCGCGGAGGAAGCCCTCGTCAGCGTCAAGCGCAACGAAGACGTCAGCAAAGGTGGCGCGGTCTTCGTCAACGAACGCTTCGAGCTCACCGACCTACGTGAAAAGCCCCAGCCGGGCGAGCCGACCAGCCCCTGGTACAACGCCGGAGTCTACACCTTCCGCCCCAGCATCTTCGACTTCACCGCCCGGCTCCAGCGCTCCCCGCGCGGCGAGTTCGAGCTTACCGACGCCATTCGCGACCTCGCCCAGAGCGGCAAGCTCGTGCAGGCCTACGAACTGAAGGGCGACTGGGCCGACGTGCGCGACCCCGAAGTCCTCGCCGAGCTGAATTCCAAATAGCGCGCGCCCGCTTTCCGGCGTAGATTTCCTCTTCTTATCAGCTTAAAAAATTCATCAGGAACTCATGAACTCAGGAATTTAAAAAAGAAATTTCCTGCCTTTTTCCTGAGTTCCTGAGTTCCTGATTATCTTAAAAAAGTATGGCCAAAACGCAAAAAGGGATTTGTTACCTCACCGGGGCGGGCCCGGGGGACCTCGGACTCGTCACACTCAAAGCTCGCCGCGTCCTTGAAGCGGCCGACGTGGTGATCTACGACGCCCTCTGCAACCCCGAAATGCTCGCATGGGCGCCCAAGGGAGCCGAGATCATCTACGCCGGGAAAAAAGCCGGGGCCCACACCCTGCCCCAGGAGGAAATCAACGCCCTCCTCGTGCGCCTTACCAAAGAAGGCAAACGCGTCGTGCGCCTCAAGGGGGGCGATCCCTTCCTTTTCGGGCGCGGCGGCGAGGAAGCCGAGGCCCTCGCGGCGGCTCACCAGACCTTCGAGATCATTCCGGGCATCTCCTCCGCGCTCGCCGTCCCGGCCTACGCGGGCATCCCCATCACCCACCGCGAGCACAACGCACAAGTCACCTTCTTCACCGGGCACGAGGACCCCTCCAAGCCCGAGTCGTCCCTGAACTACGCTGCCCTGGCCACCCAGCCGGGCGTCAAAGTCATGCTCATGGGCGTCGAGCGCCTGGAAGCCATCGCCGCCGAGCTCCTGCGCCAAGGGGCCTCGCCCAAGCTGCCCGTCGCCCTCGTGCACCGGGGAACCACCAGCCGCCAGCAGACCGTTAGGGGGCCGCTCTCCGAAATCGCGCAAATCGCCTCCGACGCTGGGCTCGCCGCCCCCGCCGTGGCCATTTTTGGCGAAGTCGTGGGCCTGCGCGACAAGCTCAACTGGTTTGAAACCAAGCCCCTTTTCGGCAAACGCATCGTCGTCACCCGTACCCGGGATCAGGCTGGGGCGCTCTCAGACGAACTCCGCGCCCTAGGGGCCGACGCCTTTGAAATGCCTCTGATTCGCATCGAGCCGCCCAAGGATCTGCTGGAGTTCGGCCAGCTCGTCCAGGAGAGCCACACCTACGACTGGCTCATCTTCACCAGCGTCAACGGCGTGGCCGCCTTCTTCGACCTTTTCTTCAAACTCTACGACGACACTCGCGAAATTGGGGGTATCCGTATCGCAGCCGTGGGAGCCGCCACCGCCGCGAAGCTCAAGGAACTGCACCTTCACGTCGACCTCCAGCCCGAGCGCTACCTGCCAGAGGAAATCATCAAAGTCTTCAGGAAGGATCATTCGGTCGAAAATGAAAAAATCCTTATCATCCGCCCGGAGAGGGCACGGGACGTGCTTTCCAATGAACTAACGAAAATGGGTGCGATTGTAGATGAAGCGATAGCCTACCGGACTGTACCGGAGGTGGAAACTGCGGGCAGCACTCGGTTCCGGGAAGAGGGGGCGGATCTTGTAACATTCGCCAGTTCATCCGCCGTGGAGAATTTCATGGCGCTGAAACTACCGCTTCCGGCCGGGGTGCGTACCGCCAGCATTGGACCGGTGACGTCCACGGCTATGCGCGAGCTGGGCCTTCCCGTCGACATCGAGGCCAAACAACATGATATACCCGGGCTGGTCAAAGCGATTACGGGGTATTATACTCCCATAAAAGAGACGTAATCTAAGAGCCCTAATATGACCGTGCCCCTCTCCCCCCAGACCCCTCCCGCAAGCGGCCGTCGCAAAGCGGTGGGCATCGACCTCGGCACCACCTTTTCGGCGATGTGCCATGTGGACGAGACCGGGCGCACGCAGATCATCCCCAACGCCGAGAGCGAGCGCATCACCCCCTCGGTGATCCTTTTTGACGGCACCACGGCCATCATCGGCTCCGCCGCCAAGCAGAACGCCGTGGCCGAGCCGGAGAAGATCGTCGATTTCGTTAAACGCGAGATGGGCAAGAGCAAGATCGAGTTCAACCGCGAATTCGGCGGCAAACTCTGGAGCGCGGAGGAGCTCTCGGCCTTGATTTTGCGAAAGCTCAAGAAGGACGGCGAAAAATTTCTGGGCGAGCCGATCACCTACGCCGTGATCACCGTGCCCGCCTACTTCAGCGACGTCGAGCGCACCGCCACGATGCACGCCGGGCAGCTCGCCGGGTTCGACGTCCTGCAAATCCTCAACGAACCGACCGCCGCCGCGCTCGCCTACGGCATCGACAAGCATAGCTGCAACGAGACGGCCTTCGTCTTCGACCTGGGCGGGGGGACCTTCGATGTCACCATCATGCGCATCGGCGACCACCATATCCAGATGCTCGGCAGCAACGGCGACCACCGCCTGGGCGGCAAGGACTGGGACGACGTCATCGTCAACTGGGTCAGCGAAGAGTTCGACCGGCAGTTTGGCGAAAATCCGCTCCTGGACCTCACCAGCTACCAGGACCTCTACAACCGCGCGCTCACCGCCAAAATCCAGCTTTCCAGCCGCAACAGCGCCACCATCGTCCACAGCTACGCCGGGCACAGCCTCAAGCTGGAGGTCACCCGCGAAGAATTCGAATACCGCAGCCGCCACCTGCTGGAAAAAGCCAAGTCCATCTGCGAAATCGCCATGGCCGAGGCCAAGCTGGAGTGGACGGACATCCAGCGCGTGCTCCTCACCGGCGGCATGACGCGGATGCCCTCCGTGCGCGAGATGATCCGCAAGATGACCGGCCGCCCGCTTTCCGAGGACATCAGCCCGGACGAAGCCGTCGCCATGGGGGCCGCCTTGCAGGCCACCCTCGTCCTCTTGGGCCGAGAGGATACCGAAGGGGGCGAGCACTTCATCTCCCAGGAGACCCGGGGCAAGCTTTCCGACGAGGCGGGCACGCTCGTCAAAGTCACCAACATCACCACTCACACCCTCGGCGTCGTTCTGTGGGATGACGAGGCGCTGGAGGAATACGTCTTCCCGATGATCCGCAAATCAACGCCGATCCCGGCGGAGATCCAGAACTCCTTTGGTACGGCGAAGGCGAACATGAAGAACGTTATCGTCCGGGTCGTCGAGGGGGAGAGCACCGTCCCCGCCGAGTGCACGCCGCTGGGCATCTGCAACGTCGAGCTGCCCCCGTTCCTGCCCAAGGGCTCGCCGATCCAGCTCACCTATCGCTACGACGAGAACCAGGTCCTCGAGGTCAACGTGGACGCCTACGGCAACCAAAGCACCGTCAAAATCGCGCGCGAACTGGGCCTCAACGAAGCCGAAATGGAGAAAGCCACCGCGGATCTGATGTTGATCAACGTCGAATAAGGCTTAGGCTGGGCCGACCTTTATGGCGTTGCCCGATCCGTTACCTGATAACCCGCTTCGTTGGGATGGCTGGAAGCTTTACGGCTCAGCCAACGCCTACGAACGCCTCTGCCTGGATTTCTCCGCCAACCCCAGCAACGCCCAGATCGAGACCAGCTGCCGCCAGTTGCTGATGTGGTGGCAGAAGAAGCTGCCGCTCAAGAACCAGCCGAGCAACCCGCTCTCGCAGCTCTTGCGCTCCGGGCTCGACGAAGCCCCCGCCAAGCTGGCCGAAGCCCGCACGCTGCTGCTCGACCCGGAGAGCCGCGCCCAGATCGACAAAGCCCTTCTCGTCGCCGAAAAAGAAACAGCGCTGGGGGAGTTCGATAAATTTCTCGACTTCGTCCTCGCCGACGGCGCGCTCGGTGCCGAGGAGGAGGAAAACCTCTACACCGTCTGCGAGGCCAATCTCGGCCTTGGCCGCGCGGAAATGCAGGCCATCGTCGATTGCGAGCTGCAAAAGCGCGGTTTCCAGCGCATCCCCGCCCATAATGCCCCGCCCCCTCCGGCTCCCGAAGCCCCCGCCCAGGCCACACCGGTGGCGGCTCCCACGGCCGGTCCGCGCGAGGAATTCCTGCGGATGCTGCGGCTCTCGGTGCTCGATGAAATCACCGACGACCAGCGCGACGCCTTCTGCAACATGGGCGAGGCTCTGGGCCTCAGTGGCGGCGACGCCGAGGACCTCATCGACGAGTACCTCGAAGAGCGGATGCTCGCCGGTACCCAGGCGGTGCGCGCCGCGTTCCCTTTGGCGATTTCCAAGACGGCCCCGCCGCCGGTTGCCGCTCCGCAGGGGCCCGATCTCTTTGCACCAGTCTCGCCGCTACAGCGCGCGGAGGAGAAGCGCCTGCATCCGAATTTCTCCAACTCCCTGGGCATGGAAATGCTGCTCGTGACCACCGGGTCCTTTGAAATGGGCAGTGTCGCCCCCGACGCCGCGCCCAACGAACGGCCCGTCACGCTCACGCAGATTCCGGCATTTTACCTTTCGCGCTGGACCGTCACCAACGCCCAGTACGAAGCGTTCGACCCCACCCACCGCAACCGCCGCGCGCCCGGGGCGGGGGACCGCCACCCGGTGGTCTACGTCACGCGCGCCGAAGCCGGGCGGTTCTGCGAATGGCTCGGTAATCAAGAGCGCCGCACCTACCGCCTCCCCACCGAGGCCGAATGGGAATACGCGGCGAGGGGAACCGACGGACGCCAATTCCCGTGGGGCAATCGCCTCGACTCGGCCGACCGGGCCAACTTCGCCGACGCCAACAAGCGCCTGCCATGGTCTGAGGCGTCCATCGACTGCGGATTCGACGCCGCCTCGCCCGTGGGGAGTTTTCCCCAAGGCTCCAGCCCGTTTGGTCTGGAGGACATGGCTGGCAACGTCTGGGAATGGTGCGAGGATTGCTTTTCGGCCTATCCGGGCAGGCAACGGAGCAACCCGCGAGGGCCCATCGGCGGTCCCCGGCAGATTTACCGGGGCGGAAGCTGGAAATCGCGCATCACCAGCCTGCGAACCACCTCCCGGGGCATCAACTCCCCGGCCTACTCAGCCAACGACGTCGGGTTCCGGATCGCCTGCGACTGCGGGCGGTAGGGGGTTGTTTTTTCACGCGAAGGCACGAAGGCGCGAAGAGAGGGGGGGCGGGGAGCGAAAGGTGCGCTGAAAGCGCACCGGTTTCTATAGCCCAGGGCAACGCCCTGGGGAACCTGGCAACCCCAGCCAGCCACGCGCCCTGAAAGGGCGCTGGTAAGGCTTCGGGGAAACACAAACAGCCACCGCCCTCTGTAAAGGCCGGTGGCTGTTTTGAAAAAACGAGATCGGTAAGACCTAGCTGTTGAAGCGGAAAGACTTCATCTTCGCGCGCTTGGCGTTGGCGCGGGCTTTCCGTTTCGTCTTCTGGGTCGGGGTCTCAAAGGCCCGTAGCCGACGAACTTCCTCCATCACCCCCTCGGAATCGAGTTTGTTTTTGAGGCGCTTGAGCGCACGGTCAATGGGTTCTCCTTTGCGAACGACTACTTCTGGCATGATGTTCTCCTTATGGGATCTGGTATTGGGATCCGAAATTTTGGTAGGTGAAAATGAAAGGGTTTGGGCGGTCTAAATTGGGTTCGCGTCAAGAGAGGAGCTGGCCCCCAAGGACGTGAGGGTGGGATATTAGAGGCCGTTTACGGGTTCGTCAACCGCTGTTTCGCGTTTTTTCGTAGCTCTGTTTTCACCCCAATCGGCGCTTTTCGGACGAAAATACCCCGCTCTCCGGAATTTTTCGCCGGGCGCTTGCCGCATCCTTTCCTTGTTCCCAATCTGCGATTCGTGAAGCGCGGTGGTGAAAACAGCGATTCCCTGACAAGGACGTTACGAATCTGGAGATTCGCAACGAAGGAAAGCCCCCCGTTTTCTATTTAGTAACGTTGCAACCGCTCCCATCGCGCGCAAATACGATTAACGATTTGCGGTACTACAGGCGGCAAAATTGGGCAGTGCACAGTGCGGATATTTTTTCCGCAAAGTTGCTCTATTACTAAATAGGTAATGAGCTAACTGCAAAAGGGGAGAAGGCATTGAATCCTTCTCCCCTTTTACTAAATAAACGAAGAACTATTTCTTCGCCGCTTTCTTAGCGACCGTCTTCTTAACTACTGCTTTCTTCGCAGCAGCTTTGGGCGCGGCTTTCTTAGCCGTCGCTTTTTTGGCGGGAGCTTTTGCAGCTACCGCTTTCTTAGCCGGAGCTTTCTTAGCGACTGCCTTCTTCGCAGGAGCCTTCTTGGCCGGAGCCTTTTTGGCTACAGCTTTCTTGGCCGGAGCTTTCTTAGCTACCTTCTTCGCGGCAGCTTTCTTTGCAGGAGCCTTTTTTTCTTTAATTGCCATGTGGGATTTTCCCCCCTTTCAAACCGCAGCAGCGGATATAAAAAGTTGATTGAATTCGAGTGAGATTATCACTCGCTGGCCTTTCCGTAGCCGAAGTGAGGACTGCAAGTCAACTTATTTGTTACAATGCGCAAAGTATTTTCACAAGGGACTTTGCGAGTTCTGCTTTGGGGGCGCGCGGTAATACCCTACTAGTTTGATCGGGTAGAAAAACGGTCAATTCGTTCTCGTCGCTTTCAAATCCTAGTCCGGGCGCGGAGACGTTGTTCCCGATGATGGCGTCACATTGTTTTTTCGTGAGCTTGATGCGCGCGTTTTTTTCGAGATCGTTGGTTTCTGCTGCAAATCCGGCGAGCAGAAATTTTTTTTCGGGCAGCGCGCCGAGCGAGGCAAGAATGTCGCGCGTGGGAACGAGTTCGATGGAGGGAATTCCGTCGCGCTTTTTGATTTTGCGCTCCACGTAGCGCGCGGGTTTGAAGTCGGCGACGGCGGCGCAGAGCACGGCGATGTCAACCCCGGCAAGATTTGCATGGACGGCGTCGTACATGTCGTCGGCGCTGATCACATTGACGACGTGCGCACCGCGCGGAGCGGCGAGCGCGACCGGCCCGCTAACGAGCACCACGTCATGGCCCGCGTCGAGAGCGGCCTGCGCGAGCGCGTAGCCCATCTTGCCCGACGAGCGGTTGCTGATGAAGCGCACGGGATCGATCGCTTCGCGCGTGGGGCCTGCGGTGATGAGAAATTTCATGGCGCTGCGCTTCGGGCTCTATGCAAGGATTTGAGCGGCGCGGGCGACGATGTCTTCGACAGGGCTCATGCGTCCCACGCCCTCATATCCGCATGCGAGTAACCCCGAGGAGGGCCCCACGAAATGAACGCCGCGTTCGCTTAGCGTGGCTGTGTTTTCCTTGGTCGCGGGGTGTTCCCACATCTTGCCGTTCATCGCGGGCGCGATGAGAATCGGCGCGCGCGTGGCGAGCGCGATCTCGGTGAGGTAGCTATTGGCAAAGCCGTGGGCGAGCGCCGCGATGGTGTTCGCGCTGGCGGGCGCGACGATGAGCAGATCGGATTGGTCGGCCAGCGCGATGTGGCCCGGACGCCACTCGCCGGTGATGTCGAATGGATCAGTAACCACATTGTGACGCGAAAGCGTTTGCAATGTGAGCGGCGTGATAAACTGACACGCGGCGGGTGTCATGGTGACATGCACTTCGTAGCCGCCCTTGACGAGCTGGCTAACAAGATCGGCCGCTTTGTAGGCTGCGATGGAACCGGTCACGCCGACGACGATGGTTTTCATGCGGAAAATTTATCAGGAACTCAGGAACTCAGGAACTCAGGAAAAAGAATTTTGAAAGCTGGTCTGGATTCCTCAAGTTCCGGATACGTTTTATGCAATCGGATTGAAGAGCAGGCGCGAACTACGGTTGCGCTCGGCACGCATGATGGCGCGGAAGCCTGCGAGGTCTTCAGCGGGCGTCGTGGTGACGAGCGCGTATTGATAAAGCCGCCAGTCGCGCATTTCGATTTCCGCGTTGTGGAGGCGCAGCGCGATTTGCTCGGGCGTCTCGGTGCCGCGCTTGGCCAGGCGCGCGCGCAGGACGTCCATGTGCTTGGGCATCAGGAAAACGTCGACCAGGGCCGCGCGGATTTCCGCGTCGTCGCTCGCGCGGATTTTCGCCGCGCCCTGCGTGTCGATATCGACGAGCACGTCGCCGCCGCCGCGCACCACGTCGAGCACTTCGGTCTTTAGCGTGCCGTAGTAGTTGTTGTGAACTTGCGCGTATTCCAGAAACTCGCCCGCGGCGATGCGCCGCTCAAATTCCTCTCGCGAGATGAAGTGATAATCCACGCCGTCGGCTTCGCCGGGCCGCGGCGTGCGCGTCGTGCAGGAAACCGAATAGGCGAAATCCTGATCGCACTGGAGGCCGGTGCGCAGGGTTGATTTCCCCGCGCCGGAGGGTGCGGAGAGGATAAAAAGAATGCCGTGCCGGGGGAGGGGTTCAAGGTTCATTCCAAGGTTCGGTTAAGGTTCGATTTAAGGTTTATTCAATGTTCTGAATTTGTTCGCGGATTTTTTCCATCTCGGCTTTGCACATCACCACGCATTGGGAAATTTCCACGTCGTTGGCCTTCGAGCCGAGCGTGTTGAGTTCGCGCACGATCTCCTGCGTCATGAACTCCAGCGTGCGGCCCACCGGTTCGTTGCGGCGGAGGTGATGGGCGAATTGCGTGAAGTGGCTATCCAGCCGGGTGAGCTCCTCGGTGATGTCCGATTTGTCGGCAAAGAAAATAACTTCTTTAGTGATCCGCTCGTCGTCGATGGGGAGCTCCAGGCCGACCTTCTCGATGCGTTCCTTGAGGTTCTGGCGGAATTTTTTCAACACTCCGGGGTGGAGGATGTGGATTTTGCGGAGCGCCTCGCGCACGGTCTTGAGGCGGCGGATCAAATCCTTGGCGAGGTTCTTGCCCTCGATCTCGCGCATGGCCACGAGCTGCACGAGGGCTTCCTTGAGCGCCTCCTCGATGTGGGGCCAGGCGTCGTGGGTGGAGAGGGACTCCTCGGGCACCCGCACCACGCCAGGGGCGCGCAGGACGGTCTCGATATTTACTTCGCCCGCCGCGCCGAGGCTCGTCTGAAGGTCGCGCATGGCTTGGAAATACGTCCGGGCCAGGTCGAAATCAATAGCCACTTTCTGGGCGGTGGGGCAGGCGTGCGCGGCCACGACCACGTTGAGCCGCCCCCGGGAGATCTCCGAGTTGATCAAATCGCGCACCCGGGGTTCCAGTTCTGCCAGGTCTCGCGGCAGGGTTACGGTCACGTCGCTCTGTTTCCGATTTACGGAGTTTACTTCTACACTGTATTGGGTTCCGTTGGTGCCACTTTGGCCCCGTCCATACCCGGTCATGCTTCTCATTGTAAAAAGAGTCGATAATCTTTGATGAAAATACAATGAGAAATAGCACATCCTCTGTTGCTATTCCTAACCATCGCTTGTTAGATTCCCGCGCGTAAGACCTACCCATGAGCTCCACGGAAAACTCTCCAGATATCGCTGCTCCTAGTTCGGAGCGCTCCCTCCTATGGCAACCGGCCCGCTGGTTTCTCTCCTTTTTCTGGGGAGTGCTTTTCGCGGCGGTCTTTAGCTTTTTTCTGAATGAAACCGATACGGGCAACTTTGCGACCTTCTTAAGAGGGCAGGTCGGCGCGGAGGCGTTTGGGATGGCTTGGTTCTGGAAAATTGGCACCGGGTTCCTGCTCGGGGCCGTGGGCGGCTTTTATTTTTATTTGGAAGTGCCAAAGTCTTATCACAAAAAGGCCAACCAAATGGCCCTGGTGATGAGTCTTTTTCTCATTCCGCTTTTGACCTACATCCCGGCCATGTCGGCGGGCTTCATCTGGGACGACGACCAGGAAATTTCGATGAACCCCTCCATCGTGCTCGCTTACAATGCGCACGAACGTGCCTACCACACGAACTGGAAGGGCCTCTGGGAAATCTGGACGGGCGGCATCACCAACCAGCGCGAGAGCGACGAGGGCCGCGCCGCACTGGGCAAAGGCCCCGCGCCGTGGCTGGTCAAAGCCCTGCGCCCGCCGCTCTGCGCCATCGAGCGCCAGATCTTTGGCGGAGCCAACAAGGAGGCCTACCTCTTTCAGGGCAACCAGTTCGCCGATTACTTCCCGGTCAAGTCGACCACGCTCTGGATCGAGTACCAGCTCTGGGGCTACCACATTGATCCGCAGGGGAGGGCCATCACCGACGGGCCGCCCTTCCACATCATGACGATCATTTTCCACGCGATCGACTGCGTGCTCCTCTGGGTCGTGCTGCGGCAGCTTGGGATCCCCGGCGCGTGGCTCGGGGCGTTGCTCTTTGGCATCCACCCGGTGCATTCGGAGTCGGTGGCGTGGATTGCGGAACGCAAAAACACCCTCTCGCTGCTCTTCGTGCTCCTCTCGCTGCGCTACTGGCTCAAGTACGACGAAAGCGGCAACCGACGGCAGTACCTCGTTTCGCTGGGGCTCTTCATGACGGCGCTGCTGTGCAAGACGCACATCGTGGTTTTCCCCGCCGTGCTGATGCTCATGGAGTGGTGGCAAAAGGGGACGGTGCCCATTGCTGGGCCGCTCTTCCGCTTCTGGCGGGGCCGTGATACGAACGCTAGTTCGACGGCGCTAAAGAAAGACCTCTTCCGCTACGTCCCGTTCTTTGTCATCACCATTCTGCTTTCCGAGATGACCATCTGGTTCCAGAACGACCGCGCCATCGGCGGCGAAGTCATCCCGATTGGCGACTTTGCCTCGCGGCTTGCCGGGGCCAGCGTCGTCATCTGGTCGTACCTCTCCAAGGCGCTCCTGCCCCTCAACCTCAATACCATCTACGCCAACACCGGCTGGCTCTGGTGGCCGCTGACTGATCCGCAGCCGTGGATGTACCTCATGGGCGTGCTCGTGCTCGTCACGCTGCTCGTGCTCTTTTACATCGGGCGCATCTTCCAGTTCCGCACCGAGCGGGCCGCGCGGACGCCGTTCTTTGTCTTCGCCTTCTTTGTCGGAACGCTCGTGCCGGTCCTGGGCTTCCTGACGATGTCGTACATGCGCCTCACCTTGCAGGCGGATCACTTCCAATATTATAGCGACATCGCGATTGTCGCCGCCATCGGGGCGCTGGTGGCCATTGGCTACGAGCGGATGAATAAAACCTACCGGCCTGTCCTCGTCACCGCCTGCGTGCTGGTGATCGCGGCCGGGTGCATGTATAGCTGGGAGCGCGCGGGCGTTCACCAAGGCGAGGAAACGCTCTGGCGGGCCTGCCTGATAAGGAACGAAGCCTCCTGGCAGGCGCACAACCACATCGGTGCCGTGCTCTATGGTCAGAAGAAAATCGCCGAGGCCGCGCCGCACTTTGAGCGGGCCGTGGAACTCAAGCCAGAGAACCCCGAAGTCCACAACAACCTGGGGCTGGTCCGGTGGTATTATGGCCGGTTTGACGAAGCCATCGCACAGTACCGCGAAGCCGTCCGGATCAAGGGCGAAGTCATCGCGCTGCGGCATAACCTGGCTGACGCCTACGTTGCGCTCAAACGCTACGACGAGGCGCTCCAGGAATACTCGACCATGATCAAAGACGTCCCCAACGACCCGAACCTACACGCGATGAAAGGCGTGATCCTGGCGGAACGCGGGCGATTCCTGGAAGCCAAACAGGAAATGGAAACCGCCGTGAGCCTTGATCCCAATAACCTCATGGCGCGCAAGAACCTCGAAATCCTGCGCCAGAAGGGCTTCTAAGCAGCCCCCGGTTATCCCAGCGCCGCGCGCGCCTGTTCCAAAACCGCCTCGAATCCCTCGGGGCGGCTCAAGGAAACCGGTTTGAGCATCGGCTCGCGCCGGAACCACGTCAGCTGTTTCTTAGCATAGTGCCGCGTGGCTAGGCTGATGGCGGCTATCGCGTCGTTCCGCGAGAGTTCGCCGCGCAGGTGGGCTTCGATTTCATTCCACCCGATCACCTGCCGAGCGGTCGGGCTAACGGGGCCGGAATCAAGCGCCAAACGCACCTCCTCCACCGCGCCCCCCGCCTCGAAGAGCGCCGCCGCGCGCCGGTCGATCCGCTCGTAAAGCTCCGCGCGCTCGCGATCAAGCAATGCGCCGTGAAAGGGAATTTCGCGCTCCCACTCCCGGCGGAATTCCGAGAACGGTCGCCCGGTGATGAGGCAAATCTCCAGCGCCCGCTGCACGCGACGGGGGTTGAGGAGATCCAATGCCCGTGCGCCCTCCGGGTCGAGGCCTTGCAGCCGCTCCACCAATGCGGGCAGCGGCGTGGCAATCAACGCCTCGCGCAGCTCCGGCGGGGTGGGGGGGAGCTCCGCCAGCCCCCGCGTGAGCGCCCGCAGGTACATCCCCGTGCCGCCTACGATAATCGCCGGGCGGCCCCGACCGCGCACTGCCTCCAGAGCGGCGCGGGCCAGCTCCAGGTAGCGTCCGACGTTAAAGGTCTCCGAAAGGGGCACCGTTCCCACCAGATGATGCGGCACCCGGGCCAGCTCGTCGGGCGTCGGCTTGGCCGTGAGGCGATCGAGCCCCTGGTAGACCTGGAACGCATCGGCCCCGATGATCTCCGCCCCCAGCGCCTCGGCTAGCTCCAGCGCCACGGCGGTCTTGCCCACGGCGGTCGGACCGGCGAGGAAAAAAGCGCCTTTGAGGAGAGTGGGATCGGCAGGAACGGCCATGGGGGAGCCCATCATAGCCGAGCCATGAGGGTCGTGGAGCTTCTTTTCTGGAAATTCGCGCCGCCAGGTGCTCTAAATACCCGCTACATGCAACTTAACGACGAACAGAAACGGGAAGTCACCCGCTGGATTGAAGGCGGCGCGAAGCTATCGGAAGTGCAGCAACGGCTCGCGGAGGAATTTGGCATCCGGCTTACTTACATGGAGGCCCGGTTCCTCGTCGATGATCTGAAACTGGTGCCCAAGGAGCTGGTCGAGGAGAAAAAGCCGGAGGCGACCGAGGCCGAGGCCCCGGAGCCGCCGCAGCCGCCCGCCACGGGCCTGCGCGTGGACGTTGACGCCATCATGCGTCCCGGCGCGCTCATCAGCGGCAAAGTGACCTTCAGCGACGGCGAGACCGCCGACTGGTCGCTCGACCAGGGTGGCCGCTTCGGCATGGTCCCCGCGACGGAAGGCTACCGCCCCTCGCAAGCCGACCTCACCGATTTCCGCAAAGCCCTGGAGCGCGAACTGCAAAAGCAGGGGCTCTAGCGTCCCTCTAGTCTGCTTTCATTAAACCACCTTGGACTGGTTCCCCTTGTCTGCCGCACCCGCATTGGCGCGAGCCGCATTGCGGTCGGCAGCCAGTTCTTCGACCGTCTTCGTGTGAGCGCGGGCTGCGCCCTCAGTGTCGATGAGCTTAACGCGGGTGCCATTTTTGACATGGTCCGCGAGCCGCTGGGCGGCGGCAGGAATGGGGGCTGCATATTGCGGTAGCCATTGGGCTTGGGCCACCAGCAGCTCGTCCGTCATCTGCCAGATCTCTTCCGGGTTGCAGACTGCGCCCGTGAGTGGATCGTGCAGCATCGCCTGTTTCAGCAGCGTCACATCTCCATGTACCGCCGCTTCCATTCCCATCTGCTGCACCCGGGCCGAAATTGCACAGGTGGCAGCGCAAGCCATCGGCAGCTCACCGACCACCGGCATATTTAGGCCGTTCCGGTCGACGTACCCGGGGATCTCCACGATGCAGCCGTTTGGCAAATTCGTGATGTGGCCCTGGTTTACCACATTAAAATGCCCCCGGTAAATGCGGCCCGTTTCCAAGGCTTCAATGATATACGAACCGTGCTCAAAGCTTCGTTTCTCTGGGCCGATCTTCGGCGCGGGTTCTTTGAGCCAGTTTGGGAAATCAGTCTCAAACCAGTTGCGCCCCTCCGTGCAGACCCTCAGATAACCGCCCGTTTCCCCATGAATCCAGGAGGAGGGATCGATCCACTGGCAGATCTCCTGGGTCCGTTTGCGATACCACGGGACGTATTCACTCAGGTGGCCGTTGGATTCCGTGCTGTAAAAACCGAAACGCCGGAGAACATCAATACGAACCTTTTCCTCAAGGGCAAATTTCGGATGCGTTTCCATGAGTTCCAAGAGTTTGGGAACGAGGTCGATCCCGCGCCATTGGATTTTAGTGTACCATGTTTGGTGATTTAACCCGGCGGCGATGATGTCGACCTCGCTGAGGGGAATGCGGCCGTCTTCCGGGATCAGTTTCTCCCGTCGTGCCCATCGTTCAATACAATCGGCGATTTGCCTGTGCCCACCCTGCACCCCATGGCAAAGCCCGATCGTCTGAACCCCGCCATATTGGTTACACGCCCAAGTATTCATCGCCATCGGGTTGGAATAATTCAGGAGCAACGCCCCGGGCTTGGCTACTTCCCGGATGTCCTTGCAGATATCCAACAGCTCCGGGATCATCCGCTGGGCATACATCAAGCCGCCCGCACAGAGCGTGTCCCCCACACACTGGTCCACGCCGTATTTGAGGGGAATATCGATGTCCGTTTGGAACGCTTCCAGCCCCCCTTGGCGGATCGTGCAGATGACATAATCCGCATCCTTCAAAGCCTCGCGCCGATCCGTGGTCGCGATGATCTTGGCTGGCAGGTGATTCTCCCTGATATCCCGCTCGCAAAGCTGCGCGACCATCGAGAGGTTAAGCTCCGAGATATCCATCAGCGCGAACGTGGTATCGGCACATTCAGGCACCGCGAGGAGGTCCTGCATTAGGATTCGGGTAAAGCCGATGGAACCGGCACCGATCATTGTGACTTTGATGGCCATATGCGTAAGAATTTACCCGGTTCGAAACGGGCTTTCCATTGTCTGGATAGCTTGCTTATAGTCGATTTGTGAATACATCGCTTTTCCAGCAACTGGCGAGAATTGAGCGCCTGCGCGGCACGCGGCCCCCTCTTCTGGAGGCGAGTAATCTCTGTTTCTCCGGCTTGGAAACTCGCCGGACGGCTTACGACTGGGATGGGCTAAAGCGCGGGGGCGATCCGCGGCAGCCGGTGCTCCTCATGCAGTACACGCTTGAAGGGGAGGGGTGTTTCAGCCATTCCGGCCGTGAATGGAGGTTGGAGCCGGGGATGGCCTTTTTTGCGATCATCCCTTCGGCTCATCGCTACCACCTGCCCGTTGAGTCGTCAGCCTGGAGTTTCTTTTATTTATGGATTCGCCAGGACTATGTCGTGCGCCGAGTTGCGGAGCGCTTAAGCGTGGCAAGCCCCGTTCACTTCTTCGCCACGGATAGTCTATTTGTTAAAGCCTCCATCGACATCTACGAAGCTGGCTGTCGGCAAACCCTGGAGGACGGCTTTGAGATGGAGCGCCTTTTGTTTAACTGGCTCGTCGAATTCGAGCGCGCCATGCAGCAAATCCTCCACCCACGAGAACCACGCCAAAGAATGCTGGAGGACATCCGGGCCTATGTAATACAGAATTTAGGCCGCTCTTTTGGCGTAGAAGAACTGGCCCGACTCCAGCAAATGAGCCGCAGCAACTTCAGCCACTGCTTCCACGCCGTGACGGGGATGTCCCCCGCGTTGTTTATTACGAAAGTGCGCCTGGCAGAGGTCAACCGCCTCCTTCGCAACGGCACCGACACGCTGGAGAAAATCGCCGCTGAGACCGGCTTTGCCGACGCCAATCACCTTTGCAAAGTCTTCCAAAGGCACTTCGGCATCACCCCGGGAATGCTCCGCAAGATGTACCGTGCGTGAAATTTCTACGAGTTGGTATTAGTACCGGATCGCCGGGGTGAAGCGTGCCCCGTACCGGAACGGGTCGGGCGTAAGCGCGATGGCCACTTGCTCCGCCGCGTTGCGGAAATCAAACGGCATCGGGTAGCCGCCGCCCGGGCGCGTCACGCTGCCGAGCAGCGAGCCGTCGGACCAGGCCTTTACGTCAAAGGCGTAGAGTACCGTCCCGCGCCGCACGTCGGAAATGCGCACATGCATCTTCACGCACGAGGGCATGGCCCACGGGTTGCACCAAGGCGCCCGCCACGGCAGCCAGCGCTCCGGCGGGTAACCGCTTTCGATCCCGGCGAACTCGCCGTCCACCAGCCAGCCCACGGGCGCGGCCTCGTCATCCTTTAACACGCGCGAAGGGGCGAGCTTGGCCAGCTCCTCCTGAAGATTGTTGGCAAAGGCCACTGGAGCCAGCGAGGCGCGCAAAGGGGCGTCGCCGCTGGGCGTGCAGTGGTCGAAAGCCAAGGGGTTGAGCCGGAACGGGCGGATGTAGATCGCCTTCGGGTCGGTCGCCCCCGTGGCAACCGACGTGCTGGTGATGCGAACCGGCGGCGAGGAACAGGAGGAAATCCACGCGAAAACCGGAAGGAGAAGGAGCGGCCACGTTTTCATACCCGGGGGCGAGTATTCCCTTGGCCCGGCCGCAAAGCGAGCCGCTTCGCCTCACCTGACCCGCCGATCCGCAGGGCTCCTAGGGAGCTTCGGGGAGGTTCCCCGGGGGCCCGTTCGGGGGCGGCATCAAAACCGGATCAAGGCTGGTAATTTTTCGTGTATCAATCCTGGAACTCGGCTATCTTTTTCTTTCCTGGCAATGTCGTTTTTGATCCTAGCGGCGCTCTTGGGGGCGCTCATTTTTATCTCCGCGTTTTTTTCCGCGATGGAAACCGCTTTCTTCGCGCTGCGCCCCGGTCTCATCCGCCGCGTCGAAGATCGCGCCCTGGCCGACCGCCTCCAGCGCCTCCTGGCCAACCCCCGCCGCCTCCTGAGCGGCCTGCTTTTCGCCGATGCGCTGGTGAACCTGCCGCTGATCATGCTCAGCCTCGTCTTCATCCGCGAGCAGCATCCCTTTGGGCTTCAGTTTTGGAGCGGCATCCTGGCCATCTTCGCCATCGTCGTCATCTTCGGCGACCTCATCCCCAAGGCGCTTGCGCTCCGCTCGCCGTTGCGCGTCACCGCGTTTGGCGCGGCGGCCATTGACCGCGTGCTGCCGGTGATCGATCCCCTTTGCCGCTGGCTGCAATGGGCCGGGGAGCGCGTCACCGATGCGCTTACCCCGAAGTCCCTCGACGTCCACCAGCCGCTCGACGCCGAGGAGCTTGAGACCCTCATCGAGCTGAGCGCCGAGGAAGGGGCCTTGCAGCCCACCGAAAGCGAGATCATCCAGGAAATCTTGAAGCTGGGCGACAAAACCGTGCGCGACTGCATGACGCCGCGCCTGGACATGTTCGCCATTCCCGACAGCCTCACCAACGAGCAGGCCCTCGAGCGGCTGCGGCCCAAGCGCTTCCGGCTCGTCCCCGTCTACGCGGAGAACCCGGACAACATCCTCGGCCTCCTGGATGTCAAACGCTTCCTGCTCACCCCCGGGCTCCACTTTACCGAAGTGCTCACCCCGCCCAGCTACGTGGCCGAAACCATGCGCGCGCTCGACCTGCTGCGCAGCTTCCTCACCCACCCGCAGCGCCTCGCCATCGTCGTTGATGAATTCGGCGGCACCGAGGGCGTCGTCTCCCTGGCCGACGTCGTCGAGCAGATCCTCTCCGACGCCATTCCCTCGGCGGGCGACGGCCTCTATATCGAGACCGCGGGCGATGGTCGCCTGATCGTCGCGGGCAACGCGCGCCTGGACGACCTGAGCGAGCGCGTCGGCACCGATCTGAAAACCGAGGGCATCGACACCATCGGCGGCCTCATCTTTAACCGCTTGGGCTCGCTGCCGCGCCAGGGCGAAGTCGTCGAAATCGGGCTGCTGCGGTTCACCATCGAGCGCGTTACGCGCAAACGCATCCAGGAAGTCATGGTGGAAATTCCGCCCGCCGCCGTCGCGTCCTCCGAGCCCGGGGACGAAGAGGATGAGGAGGAAGAATCATGATCCTTTGGCTTTGCATCCTGCTGCTCCTGTGCGTCTCGTTCGTTTTCTCCGGAATCGAAGCGGGCATCCTGAGCCTTAACCGCGTCCGGCTGCGCAACCGCGTGAAACACCGCGACCGCAACGCAATGCGCCTCCAGCGGCTGCTCAAAAACCCGGGCCGTTTGCTCCTGACCGTGGTGGTGGTGACGAACCTGGCCAACATCTGCGCCATCGCGCTGGCCACCGCCTCGCTGGTGCGTCTCTGCGGGCGGCCGGGGTACGCCGTGGCGTTTGCGCTCTTTCTGCCGCTCTATCTCTTTGGCCTGGAGCTTTTTCCCAAGGCGCTCTTTCGCCGGTTCCCCACGCACGCGCTGGCCTTTCTCTCCACGCCGTTGCGGTTTGTCTACCTGGCGCTGGCCCCGGTTTTCAAACTCGGTGGCGGGGTGACGCGAAAATTTCTCGCGCCCGTGAAGGCTGACGCCAGCAATCTTTTCGTCGCTCGCGAGGACTTCAAATATCTGACGCTCGAAAGCGAGCGCACCGGCGCGATCTCCAGCGCCCAGCGCCGCTTGATTCACGGCGTCGTCGATTTCCGGGCCGTGACCGCCCGGGAGCTGATGCGGCCGCTGGTTGATTTCCCCACCATCGCGCCCGGCGCGACCTTGGAGGAACTCGTCAAAGCGAGCTGCGGCGGCAGCCACGAGGACTTCGTCGTGGTCGATAGCGACGGCTCCGTGCTCGGAGTGATTTCGCTTTTCGAGGCCCTCCTGGCCAGCTCGCCGGACGGGCGCGTGAGCAGCTACTTCCGCCGCGCCCTGCCGATCCAGGCCGCGGAGGCTTCGTTTGCCGTCTTGCGCGACCTGCGCACCTCACGCGCGCAGGTCGGCCTGGTCATGGACGGCGAAGCGCCGCTGGGCCTCCTGTTCCCCGGGCCCGTTTGTCGGCGGCTCGTTTCAGGATCGTAACCGCCGGGGGGGGCCTGCTTAGGGCAACGGAGCCACGTAGTTGTGCGGGCCGCCGTGCTGCTTCCAGCCGCGGTAGACCAGGATCATCGGGAAAAGGGCGGCGACCGCGAACACGGCGCTCCAGAGATAAACCATGCGGTAGTTGCTGTGGACGAAGTCCATGTACTGGCCGATCAGGTAATTGCCGAAAATCAGCGCGCCGCATCCGAATACATTCAGGCCGGAGGAGAACTGGCCGAACTTCTCCTCAGGGAAAAGCTCCATGGCCATTGCCTGCGAACCCAGGCCCCAGGCTACGCCCGGGATGGTGAACATGATGCTGGCCACGAAGTAACTGGTTTTGCCCGTGACGAAAAAGTAGTAACTCAATGCCGCGATCAACTGGCCGACAATGGCTGCGATGCTCACGTGAAGAGGCGAAACCTTATCGCAGATCCACCCCAGCGGAAAGTAGGCCACGGCTGAAACCACCGAGCCCCAGGCGAAAATCGTGCCCATGTCGTCCATGTTCAGCCCCAGCGTTTCGCTGGTAAAGAGCATCGTGAAGGAGCCCGCGCAACTCGTGCCCAGCAGGGCGACCACGTAGCCGATGAAAAAGTTCCGGTAAAAGGGAATCTTCAGGCATTCGCGGAAGTAAATGACAAAGCTCTTGAGGATGCCGGGCCGCTGGTCGACCGGTTCGGGCTCGGGGTATTCGCCCTCCTTCACGTTGTGGCACATGATCAGGAAGACCACCAGGTAGAACAGGCCGACGCACGCGCAGACCTCCCGGCGGTGCGAGAGGATATACGGGAACACCAGCCACAGGAAGAGCGCGCTGCTGATCGAACCGATGATGCGGAACCAGGAAAGAAAGCGGGCCATGACCTCCTGTGGCACCACGTCGCGCAACAACCAGTTGTAGGCGTTGACGAGCACCATGTTGAAGAAGTGAAAGGAAACCATGAAGGCGCAGAGCAGCACCAAGATGAGCGTGCCCACCGTGAGCGAGGGTGACAGGTGGCGGAAGATCGCGGTGTAGGACCACTCGGCGATCTCGGGCGCGAACCCGACGGCCACCAGCGAGCCCACCACTAGCGGGGTCACAATGTAGAGGAACGGAATGCGGCGGCCCCAGCGGCTGCGGTAATTATCGCTCCACTGGCTGATGTTGGGCAAAAAGAGAATGTTAACGACGCCCGCGAAGCTCCCGGTCATAATGCCGATGAGCGAGTTGGAGGCGTGGACCTCGCGCAGATAGAGCGGAATGAAGCGGCCCAGCACCGATTCGAAAAAGCTGTACGCGAAGTCGCCCCAGAGCAGCCATAGGAAAAGGATCGTCAGACCCTTGAGCGTGTATTTCAGCGTTCCTACGTTGTAGGTCTTATGCCCCTCGGTCTGCGTTGATGCGGAAGATGCAGATAGAGTGGGCGGAGGTAATGGGGATTGATCCATGGGGAGGAGTAGGGAGTTGGGGGAGTGAGCCCTGACGTATAATGCCCCCGCGGGCGTTTGGCAATCCAAGGTGCTGAGATTGTCTTGCTCAAAGGAATCCCTAAATTGTGCCCCGTTTTCCCCTATCTCTGCGCGCGCCGGGGCCGCCCGTCGCCGAATGCCCTTAGCGCGATGGAGTTAGCCCTGGCGGCGTATTCTTTTTACCAGCTCTGGTCGGTGGGCATCACGAAAAGCTCCGCGATATCAACATGCGCGGGGGCCTGCAAGGCGAAGAGAATCGAGTCGGCGATATCCGACGCTTCCAGGACGGTCATTTCGCCGCGCAGTTTGTCCATTTGTTCCCGGAAATGGGCATCGCTGATCTGGTCGTAAAGTTCCGTCGCGACGGCTCCCGGCTGAATACAGGTCACTCGGATGTTGTGCTTTTTACCCACCTCCATGCGCAGGCCGTCGGAGAAGGCGGTGACCGCGTGCTTGGTCGCGCAATAGACCGAAAAGCCTTTGAAAACCTTACGCCCCGCAATCGAGGAGGTGTTGATGATATGGCCCGAGTGCTGGCGGATCATCTGCGGCAGCACCGCCGCCGTGGTGTTGAGCAGCCCCTTGAGGTTGACATCCACCATGCGGCTCCATTCGTCCGTCTTGAGCTGGTCGATGTCCGAGGCGGGCATCAGCCCGGCATTGTTGAAAAGGATGTCGATCGAGCCGTGGGCGGCGATCAGGGCCTTGACGCCTGCCTCCACGCTGGCCGGATCAGTGACATCCATCTCAAGGGCCAGCGCTTGGCCGCCAGCGGCTTCGATTTCCTGTTTTAGCGTTTCTAGGCGATCCTTGCGCCGCGCGGCGATGCCGACTTTGACGCCCGCGGCTGCGAGCTTGTGGGCGGTGGCTGCGCCGATGCCGCTGGACGCGCCGGTGATCAATGCAACTTTTTTGTCGATACTTGTCATAATTTGTCTTTTGAATCGGGTCGGACCCATTTCCTGGGGCGGAAGGTTGTTCGCCCCTTGCGTGGGACAAGATAAAAGGATGGCTTATTCCGTTCTCCCGCGATCTTGCGCTTCCTGGCGGGATCTTGCGCAAATCGGATTTCGCGGGCAGGCCATTTACCGGGCAGAAAGAATCTTGCGCTTCGCGTCGCGTCGTTTTTCAATACCCCGCAAAAGTTTCCCCATCCTGGAGCGGTCCAAACCACCGGCACCTTGGCCCCCCAAGGCCCCCCGGGATCGGGCGAAGCACCCCCTTCCCACATGAATGCTCTTCGCCGTTTTGCCTCGCTGGCTGCATGGATCGCCTGTGGCGCGCTGGCCGTGGGCGCGCTTGCGCTCTTGGCCACCTCCCACAACGAACCCGTCAACGCTCTCTGGATCGTCGTCGCGTCGGTCTGCGTTTTTGCCCTCGCCTACCGGTTCCACTCCGCGTGGCTGATGGCGCGGGTCTTTACCCTCGACGAACTGCGCGCCACGCCCGCCCGGGTGCGCGACGACGGCAAGGACTTCGTGCCGACCAGCAAGTGGGTCGTCTTTGGCCACCATTTCGCCGCCATCGCCGGGCCGGGGCCGCTCGTGGGGCCGGTGCTCGCGGCGCAGTTCGGCTTTCTGCCCGGGCTCCTCTGGATGCTCGTCGGGGCCACGCTCGGCGGCGCGGTGCACGATTCCATCGTCCTCTTTTGCTCCACCCGGCGCGGCGGCAAATCCATCGGCCAGATGGTGCGCGAGGAAGTCGGGCCGTTCGCGGGAACCGTCGCGCTGGTGAGCACCACGGCCATCCTCGTCGTCGTCATGGCTGTCCTCTCGCTGGTCGTCGTCAAGGCCCTGGCCGAGAGCCCGTGGGGCCTCTCCACGATCCTGGCCTCCATCCCGATTGCCGTGGCCATGGGCTTCGCCATGCGTTTCTCCCGCCTCCACATCGGCATCGTCAGCGCGCTGGGCGTCGCGGCGCTGCTTTTCTCCGTCGCGGCGGGCCAGTGGCTCCACGGCACCGTGCTCGAAGCCTGGCTGACGCTCGACGGCCTCAAGCTCGCGGGTGGTATTACCGTGTACGCGCTTCTGGCCTCCTCGCTCCCCGTCTGGATGCTGCTCGCCCCGCGCGATTACCTCAGCTCGTACCTGAAAATCGGCGCGGTGGGCCTGCTGGCCGTGGCGATTGTCGTCATCGCCCCGAGGCTGCAAATGCCCGCGCTGACCCGCTTTATCGATGGCACGGGCCCTGTCTTTGCCGGGCCGGTCTTCCCATTCTGCTTCATCACCATCGCCTGCGGGGCCATCTCCGGCTTCCACGCCTTGATCTCGTCGGGCACCACGCCGAAAATCATCTCCAGTGAAAAGGAAATCCGCATCATCGGCTACGGCTCGATGCTCACCGAAATGATGGTCGGCATCATGGCGCTCATCGCCGCGTGCGTCATGCAGCCGGGCGAATACTTCGCGGTCAACATGAAGGGCGTTCCGAGCGAAGTCGTGGCGCACGTCACCGCGCTCGGCTTCCCCGTTACGGAAACGCAGATGACCGAGCTGGCCGCCAGCGTGGGCGAGAAAACGATGATCGGCCGTACCGGCGGCGCGCCGACCTTCGCCTTGGGTATGGCTCAGATGTTCAGCAAGGTCTTCCAAAGCTCCACCGCGCGCGCCCTTTGGTATCACTTCGCCATCATGTTTGAGGCGATGTTCATCCTGACCACCATTGACGCCGGGACGCGCGTGGGGCGCTTCATGGTGCAGGACCTCCTGGGGAGCGTGTGGAAGCCGCTGGGGCGCTCGGACTGGCTGCCCGCGAACCTTTTTGCCGGGGTGCTTTTCATCGCCACGTGGGGCTGGTTTTTGTTCCAGGGCGTCATTGACCCGGCGGGCGGCATCAACTCCCTCTGGCCGATCTTTGGCGTGGCCAATCAGCTCCTCGCCGTCATCGCGCTCTCGCTGGGGCTCACCGTGCTCCTCAAAATGAAGCGCGCCCGCTACGCCTGGGTGCCCGGCCTGCCACTGGCGTGGCTCCTGGCCGTGACGATGAGCGCGGGCTGGATCAAGATTTTCAGCCCCGATCCGCGCCTCGGCTTCCTGAGCGCCGTCGCCAGCTTCCGCGAAAAGATCGCCCACGGCGGCGAGGCCGCGCAGATCGCCGCGTGGCGCGTGCAGGTGTTCAACAACCAGATCGACGCCGTGCTCACCGGCGTCTTCATGGTGCTCGTCCTGCTGGTGCTGGGGGCTTCCTGCCGCGTCTGGTGGCGGCTGCTGGCAAAGAAAACCGAACCCGAGCTTCACGAGGAACCCTATGTCCCCGTTGCCGCGCTGAGTGAAAAATGCAGCGCGCAGACGGCTTTGTAGGGCGCCATTTATACCATCTCTTATCCAATCCCTGGACTTTTAGGCTTGGGCTCTTCGAACTGGGTGGCTTTGCCTTCCGCTTTGCCCAGCCCAAAAATTCCGTCGCCTAAAAATCCAGTAATTTCAGGGCAGCTCTAGAAACTCAGCTGCAAGCCGCCATTAATTGCGTGCGAGGTGTAGTCGCTACTCAGGTTGCCGGTGTAGAAGGCGTAGAATCCGACGACGGGAGTGAGCTGGAGGTTCGCTCCGGCGTCAACCAGCAGGCTGTCGCGGTCGATGGCAGGACCATAGACCGTGAAGTCGCCGCCGGGCAGGAAGCTCGCCCCGATGCCACGGGCGCTGGCAAGGTATTGATGCTGCCATTGGGCCCGGAGTTGCGGGGTAAGGGCAGATTTTCCCACGGGCAGGGTGTAGGAAGCCTGCCAGCCCAGGGTGGATTTGAGCGAGTCTTCACTTTGGTCGCCGTAGCGCAACGGGGCCAGGGAGTTGTGTTCCGTGAAGCCGTTGATGCTCACCGAGTCGTACCTCAACGAGGCGACGGGGCCGGTGCTCAAGCCGCCTTTGCGGTAGGTGTAGCCGGTGCCCAGAAGGGCGTTGAAGTCGCTGCCGTCGGTGCTGCCCCGGGCGCTGCCCCCGAGGGTGTTGCGCTTGGTGTCGTAGTTATTAAGGCCGCCGCCCACGCTGCTGTTGAGGAAGAAGCCCCCATCGAACACCGTTGCGTACGCGGCGAGTTTGCCGCTGTCGAGCTTGACTGCTTTGCGGGTCCAGCCGTCGCCGTTGCTGGTGGTGTTGGCGTATCCAGCAGCCAAGCCGATGGCCGCGTGGTCGCCCAGGCGGTAATCCGCACCGGCGGTGACGCCATCGGTGTCGAAATCCGTTCCGCGGGCGATCGAGCTGCTCTCTTCGTCCACGAATTCGCCCGAGCCGTTAATAAAGAAGCCCAGGCGGTCGCTTACCGGAGCCGCTCCGAGATCTTTGCCGTTTTTGTCGATGCTTTGTTTGCCCTCGGCGCTTCCGTTGAAGCTCCGGGTGCCGCGGGCATCGCTCAAGCTGAGACCCGAGGTGTTATAGCCGGTGGCTCCGTTTTGCAGGTCCCCCATGCGCCGCTCCAGGTTGATGCCCTGGGTTTGGTTGGCGGCAATGACCGCGTCAAACATCGGGAGGAGGTCCGTTGGCACGATTTTTTCCAGATTGTGCGGGAGCTCGCTTGTTGAAACGGCTCCAAGGTAGCTTACCAAACCGGACAGGGAGGAATCGCTGGAAATACGATCCAGTGCCCGGGCGACGGCGAGCTGGTTGGGCGTCAGCCCCCGGATTTCGGCCAGGAGCGTCTGCGTCTGCGTGGCCAGGAGCCAAACACTGTCCGTCTCGTAGTTGAGGGCCAGATGTGAAACGCCCGTAAGCCCGCTGAAGGTGCCGCTGATGGCCGAAGCGGTGAGGATTTCAAAGGTGTCGCCCGTTTGGATCACGTAGTTGTTGAGGATCGAAACCGACACAACACCGCCCAGGGTCGCGGTGCCGCCCACCGCAAGCTGGCTGTACTGCGAGGCGGAGGCAATCTGGATGCCCAGTGTGCCCGAGGAGTACTGGGTGAAGTTGCCGTCGATGGTAAGGGTGGCGGGGGAGCCGGAGCTGCCGGGGCTGATGATCGACTGATTGTAGACGCTGCCGCCGATGATGCCGCTGCCGTTCAGCACGCCGCCGGTGACGGTGACGTCGCCGCCCAGCTCACTGTTGATGGTGAGGATGCCGTTTTTCACGGTGGAGGTTCCGGCGTAGGCGTCGTTGTTCCCGGTGAGAATGAGATCGCCAGAGCCATTTTGGATCAGTTCGCCCGTTCCGGAAAGGACGCCGGAATAGGTGACGCTGTCCGCGCGGTCGAAGGCGAGCACGGAGTTGTTGAGAACGTCGCTCGTAATGCTTCCCGTTGTGCCTCCGTTGCCGATTTGCAGCGTGCCGGAGGTGACGGTGGTAAGGCCCGTGTAGGTGTTGGTCGTGGTAAGGATGGTGAGGCCGTTTTGCTGTTCAACGCTGAGGGTCCCCTGGAGCGAAAGGCCGAGGGTAAAGCTTCCGGCATGGTTGAAGTTGACCAGCGCCGTGCCCGAGCCCCCGACGATGGCGGTGGCGTTGAGGGTCCCGACGGTGTCGGTCGCGCTGGTGCCGAAGTTAATCGTACCTACCGCATCTGTCCCGGTGGCCAGGGCGACGACGCCAGAACCGCCCGCTACATTGATCACCCCGGTGCCGTTGATATTCAAAGTGCCGTTGCCGGAGTAGCCCACCACCAGGCTCTCGCCGATGTTCCACGTGCCGCTGGTTACGGTCGCCGTGCCGGTGCCTGCGTCGGAAGCGATGACCCCATTGCTGGAGGAAACCAGGCCGCCGTCGATTAGCAGGGTTGCATTGCCGCTGGAGCCAATGAAGAGGTCGCCGGTATTAGCCCAGGTGCCGCTGGCTACGGTCGCCGTCGAGTAGCCCTCGATATACGAATTGCTGGAGGAAAGCAAGCCGCCGTCGATCAGCAGTGTCCCGGTGGAGCCGTATAAACCAATGATAAGGTTACCCGTATTGGCCCAGGTGCCGCTAGTTACGGTCACCGTGCCGTTGCACCATTGGTAGCCGAGATACCCATTGTTGGAGGTAACCAGACCGCCGTCGATTAGCACCGTCCCGTGGGAATCGGGGTAGCCAACGTAGAGTTCGCCTGTGTTGGCCCAGGTGCCGCTGGTCACGGTTGCTGTCCCGTTCCCGATATACGAATTGCTGGAGGTAACCAGGCCGCCGTTGACTACCAGCACTCCGGGGCCGGAGGAGCTGGTACTAATGAAAATGGAATCCGCATTGGCCCATGTGCCACTGGTTACGGTCACCGTACCGGTGCTCTGCGAACCGTTACTGATTATCGCATTGCTGGAGGAAACGAAGCCGCCGTCGATCAACAGCGTCCCGGTGCCGTCTTGGCCAACGCCGAGGGTACCCAAAACGGCCAACGTGCCGCTGGTGATGGTAGCCGTGCCACTTGTATCGTACCCTATGCCGATCTTCACATTGCTTGCAGAAACCAAACCACCGTTGATCAACAGCGTCCCGTTGCCGTACTGGCCAACTTCGATGGAATTCGTAACGGCCCAGGTGCCGCTGGTTACGGTCGCCGTGCCGGTGCTCCAGGTGGTGCCGATGACCCCATTTCTGGAGGAAACCAAGCCACCGTTGAGGAGCAACGTCCCAGTGCCATTGTAGCCGACGATAAGGTCACCCGAATTGGCCCAGGTGCCGCTGGTTACAGTCGCCGTCCCGTTGCCCCCCCCGATATATCCATTGCTGGAGGAAACCAAGCCACCGTCGATCTCTAGCGTCCCCGCGCCGCCGTTGTTGCCCACGGTGAGGGTATCCGCATTGGTCCAGGTGCCACTGGTTACGGTCACCTTACCGGTGGAGCCGTTACTGTTAGCGATGTATGCATTGCTGGAGGAAACCAATCCACCGTTGATCAACAGCGTCCCGTTGCTGCCATCGCCAATACCAACGGTAAGGGTATCCGAGATGGCCAACGTGCCGCTGGTGATGGTTGCCGTCGCATTGGACGAGCTTTCGCAGCCGATCTGCGCATTGCTCGCAGAAATCAAACCACCGTCGAGGGTCAGTACCCCATTGCTTTGGTAGCCAAGGTATAGGGTATCCCCAATGGCCCAGGTGCCGCCGGTCATGGTCGCCGTCCCGGAGCCCAAGTTGGTGCCGACCGACGCATTGGTCGCGGAAACCAACCCACCGGAGATCACCAGCGTCCCGGTGCCCTGGTTGCCAATAAGTAGGGAATTCGTAAGGGCCAAGGTGCCGCCCGTCACGGTCACCGTTCCATACGCCCCGGTGTCGGAGTAGTAGCCGACCTGCCCGTAGTCGGCGGAAACCAAGCCGCCATTGATGGTCAACGAACCCGTTCCGGTTTGGCCAACCCAAACCCCTTCACTGGCTGTCAATACGCCCCCATTGACGGTTAATGATCCGGTGCCGTTGCTGGTGCCCACGTAGATATTCGCGTCCGCCGTGTTGCCGCTGGAAATTGTGACGGGGGTGCCTTCTATATAATAGTCCCCAAAGCATTCCGGGGCACCCATGCTCGCCAGGGCGCACATCAGAGCCGCTCCACGAGCCAGGTGTTTGCGCCAACTACCGCTTGTCGAGGCTGTTATTGCCCCGTTGGGCCAAAGTGAAGATCTCCGCGCGTTGCGGAAACCTTGCGGTAATAGTTTTATCATTTTTAGGGGCGTCTGGTTTTATTGTTGGAGTTCAGCGGAAAATGGAAGTGCCTGTCGGGGAGGTCGTTCCGTGCGGAGCCCCCTCCAGAGTTAAAGGAGGTCTCTAAATTCCCGAGCGTTGACCATCCGTCGGGAAGCGAAATACGAGAAAAAGAAGATAATAGCATCATGGAATCCCCTCCATCCATATCAGGAGTATGCTTACCCTCAAGCATATGAGTCAATATCATTTTACCCAAGGTTATTGAGTGCTGTAGATAAAAAGCTAAGCCGGAAATTTTGCGAAATATCCGATAACGCTCAAGATTGTTAAGGACGCCAGTTCGCCCGCACGGAGCTTTGTTTGTCGGGCCGTATTCTTCCGTAGGATCCGCTTATTTCCCTTGGCATAGGGCAAAATACCTCCGTACATCTGCCCATATCGGGTAATAGGGTGCCGCTATATCCGGGTAGTGAAGCCCCCGCAAGTTTTCAGCGCCCTGGTGTCTTTGCGTGAGGGCTTTTTTTCCGCTTCTTCGGTCGCGGATCGACGCCGATGCGCGTGTCGCCTTGGCGGACGCAGCGGACGATTTTGAGCGCCACGGATTCGAACGCCGGGTCGTCCTGCGAGAGGTAGAGCCATTTCCCGAGTACCGGGTGTGATAAGAGGTGAGGCCACTCGGCTTGCAAGGAGGCGTGGAATTCGCGGCACGTCGCCACCATCAGGCCGTTCCACGGTTCCTCGCCCGCTGCGATGACCAGGCACATCCGCCCCTTGAGGTAGGCCGCATCGCAGCCGAAAATCTTGCGGCGGCTGTAGCCGGGCAGCTCCTCCAGGGGCTCGAAAATCCAGTCGAGCGGGTGGGGTGGCCGGGCGTGGGCGTTCAGCAAAGCGTCGAATTTTTTGGAATCCTTGCGCATCGGGAGGCGAGTGGTATGAATTTATTTTCTCCCAACCTTACCGTTTCTTCAATCCGCAACCAACATGACGACTCCCAAACGCATTGAAATTTCCCGTTTCCCCGGCGGCAAACGCCTGGCCCTCACCCTCAGCTTCGACGACGGCGACACCTGCGACCGCCGGATCGTGCCCGCCTTCAACGAGTGGGGCCTCAAGGCTACCTTCAACCTTAACTCCGCGCTGCTCGGGCGCACCGGCAAACCGGCGGTTGAGAAACACTCCGGCCCCGGCGGGCATGCGAAGCTCGACGACTCCGAGGTGGCCGAGCTCTACAAAGGCCACGAAGTCGCCGTCCACTCCGCCACGCACCCGTGGCTGGAGCGCCTCAGCGAGGCCCAAGTGGTCGAGGAAATCCTGCGCGACCGTCAGGCGCTGGAGGACCTGGTCGGCTACCCCGTGCGCGGCATGGCCTACCCCTTCGGCACCTACAGCCCGAAGGTGATCGCGATTCTCCGCTCGCTGGGCATCGTCTACAGCCGCACGACGCTCTACGCCGACCCGTGCTTCCCGCCGCAGGACCCGCTTGCGTGGCATTCCACCGCGCATCAATTCGCCGAAAACCCGACCGTTCCCGAGCGCTTCAAAGCGTGGCTGGAGAACCCGCGCCAGACGGGTGTTTTCTACGTCTGGGGGCACGGCTTCGAGTTTCAGAACCGGGAGGACTGGGGGGCCATCGAGCGCATCTACAAGCCCCTCTCGGGCCACGAGGAGGTCTGGTATTGCACCAACATCGAGCTTTTCGATTACGAAGCCGCCCGCGAGCGCCTCGTCATCGCCGCCAACCGCCGCACCGCCTACAACCCGAGCGCCATCCCCGTTTGGGTCAACGTGGACGGCAAGCTCAAGAGCATCGCCCCCGGCGTCGTCGTCTCGCTGGAAGACTAGGGCCGGGAATAGCCCAAAACGCGGCTTAGCCAGCTCCGGTGGGCTGCCACCCACCGGTAAACCGCCTCGGCCACGAGGATCGCCCCGGGCACCCACATCAGCAGCGCCAGCGGCGTGAGCAGCGGGACCCGGGCGAAGAGGTGCCGGAAGGCCCTGGCGGCGGTCAGCACGCGGCCTCGCGGCGTCACGCAGTGGAGTTCCCGGGCCAGCCCTTCGCGGGTCAGTCCGGGAGCGGCGGCGAGCGCCTCGGGCGCGGAGATGGGCAGTGCGAGGAGCGCATGGAACCAGTCCAGCCGCTCCAGTCGGCGCACCTGCACTATGCAGAAGGCGCAGTCGTCATCGTAGAGCACCACGGTTTTCTTCATCCCCTCAATCTGCGCCGGGATGCCCTGAAACTCAAATGGCCGCCCGGCTTGGGATCAAGCGGGGCGGCCATTGAAATCTGAGTTGCTGGAGTTTTACGCTTCCACGGCGGGCGAATCGCCCTTCTTTGCCGAGGGGGCGGAGTTGCCGCGGCGGTGGTGGCCCGTCGCCCAGAGCACGATCGGCGAGGCGATGAAGATCGACGAGTAGGTGCCGACCACGATACCGATCAGGATCGCCAGCGCGAAGTCCCGCAGCGTTTCGCCGCCGAAGACGAAGAGCGCGAGCACCGAGAGGAGCGTCGTGCCGGAGGTTAAGAGCGTCCGGGAGAGCGTCTCGTTGATGGAGGCGTTCATGATTTCCTTTAGCGTTCCCTTCCGTCCACTGTGGAGCCCCTCGCGAATGCGGTCGTAGACCACGATGGTGTCGTTGATGGAGTAACCGGCGATGGTCAGAATCGCGCCCACCATCACCAGCGAAAGCTCCCGCTGGAACATGGAGAAGACGCCGACGGTGATGATCACGTCGTGCAGCAGCGCGACAACCGCGCCGATGGCGAACGAGAATTCGAACCGCAGCGTTACGTAGAGTAAGATGCCCAGGATGCCGAGGCCGAGGGCGATGGCCGAGTTCCGGGCCAGTTCCGCGCCGACGAGCGTGCCCACGTGGTCGCGCTTGTGTTCCTTAAACCCGGCGTCGGGCAGGGATTTGAAGAGTTCCGCCTCGGCTTTGTCCGCCGTGCCGGTCGGGATGCGGATGGAAATGAAATCCGCCGCGCTCTGGCCGACGCCGCCTGCCTGGTGTTCCTTCTGGATGACCGCTTCGGCTCCCAGGCCCACCTTGTCGAGGGCGTCGCGAACCTGTTTCTCCGAGACGTTGGCGTTGGCTTGCAGCATGAGCAGATCGCCGCCCTTGAAGTCGATGCCGAAGTTCTTCTCTCCGCGCAAGGTAAAGGAAACGACGCTCGCCAGGATGACCAGGAGCGAGAGGCCGATGCAGAAGTGCCGCCAACCGAGGAAGTCGAGGTTCATCTTGTCGGAGATCAAATGGCAAAGCTTGATCTTCTTGAGGCCGAACTTGGCGATGCCCCAGTCAAAGCAGTTGCGGCCCACGACCATCGCCGTGAAGACCGAGGCGATAACGCCGACGATCAGCGTGATGGAGAAGCCCTTCACGGGGCCCGCCGCGTACCAGAAAAGGATGGTCGCCGTGATGAGCGTCGTCACGTTGGCGTCGAAAATGACCGTGAACGCCTTGGCGTAAGCGCCTTGGATGGCTGCCGGGAGCGTCTTGCCCGCCGCCAGCTCCTCGCGCAAGCGTTCGAAAATCAGCACGTTGGCGTCCACCGCAAGGCCGATGGTCAAAATGATACCGGCGATGCCTGGCAGCGTGAGCACGAAGTTGAACATCGCCATGATGCCCAGCAGGATGATCACGTTGACCAGCAGGGCGATGATGGCGAAAAGCCCCGCCAAGCGGTAGTAGAGGGCCACCACGATGAGCACCAGGATGAGACCGCCCAGGCCCGCGTAAACGCCGCTCCAGATGGAGTCCGCGCCCAGTGTGCTCGAAGCGCTGCGCTCTTCCTCGATCACCACCGGCACGGCCAGCGGATTTTCAAGAACGCTGGCGAGGTTCTGTGCTTCCTTCTGAGTAAAATGCCCGGTAATCGAGGCGCTGCCGCCCCAGATCGCGTCCCGGATGACCGGCGCGCTCTGTACCTTGCCGTCGAGCATAATCGCGAAGCGTTCCCCAATGTGTTTCTGGGTCAGTTCGCCGAAAAGCTGGGCTCCCTCGCCGGTAAACCGGAGCGCCACGCCCCAGCCCTGCTGGTCGAAGGTCGGGAAGCCGCTCTTGACGTATTTGCCGTCGATGTCCGTCTTGGTCTTGACGAGGAGCTTCTCGGAACGCTCCTGGCCGTCGCGCGTGGCTTCGACGGTCTCGATGCGGTAGCCGGGGGGAATCGGAGCCTGGCCGGACTGGATCGCGCCGATCAGCTCGTCATTCTGCGGGTGCACCAGGCGGAATTCCAGCTTGGCCACTTTTTTAAGCTGTTCGCGGGCGTCGGCCGTTTTTTCGGCGTCGAGGCCCGGGATCTGCACGAGGATGCGGTCCTTGCCCTGAGGGGTGATGACCGGCTCGCTCACGCCGAACTTGTCGACGCGCTTGCGGATGACCTCCACCGCCTGGTCGAGCACTTCCTTGCTGGGGCTCTGCCCTTCCTCACGGACGAGCCGGACGAGGAATGACGTGCCGCCCTGGAGGTCGAGGCCCAGGTTGATCTTGTGCTGAAGCTTGTAGGGAACGGGCTGGGCCGGGGTGGCCGCCTTGGAGGCGTCTGTGTACTCCGGCACCTCGGAGGCCGCGTTCACGGGCACCTTGGTGGGCCATATCGACTGAATGCTGACCGCGATGATGAGAAGCGTAAGCACTGTCCCCAGAATTCTCCGGCGCGCCGCGGAGTCCGTGGCGAAGTACCAGAAAAAGACGATGAGGATCAGCAGACCGATGAAGAAGGTCAGGGTAGGGCTCATGGAAGCAAGGAAGGAATAAGGCTAGGACTGGGGGAAAATGCAAACGGCCGGGAGCGGTCTCTTTGCACTGGCCAAAAAAGCGCGCGGGGCGTTTTTAGGCTTCGGGCGTGGTCGGTGTGGCCGGCTTGACCACGGTGGCGACGGCCGCTTTGTCGAACTCGATTTTCACGTTGTCGGCCACTTTCACGATCACCGTGGCGTCCTTCACATTGGCCACCAGGCCGTGGATGCCGCTGCTGGTGATCACTTTATCGCCGATTTTCACCGACGCGATGAGCTGGGCCTGGGCTTTTTGGCGCTTTTGCTGCGGCCGGATCAGGAGGAAATAGAAGATGGCCGCCAGCGCCACGAGCTGGATGATGAAATAGCCAGAGTTAGGTGATTGCTGCGCGTCGGCCGCCAAGGTAAGGAAAAGTGGTTGAATCATAATGAGCTTTCCGGATGTCCCGATAAAAGAGACGTAAGTTATGCAGGGATTAGCCGCTTCGTCCACGGCTTTTTTGTAAAACAGGAGAAGTCGGGGGTTCGGTAGACAAAACTTGCAGCCCCGGCTGGATCGGCTAACTTGCACCCTCATGCGCCTAGCTTGGATAGCAATCTGCCTGCTCGTAACCCAAATTCCCTCGCGAGCCATCTCCATTTCCGAGGTTCGAAAGAGCCTCGTCCACATCACGACGACCTCCCAGGATGCCAATTACCGTGTTCCGTGGAACCCCGGTTCGGTCAACAGCGGTTCCGGTACGGGGTTCATCATCGACGGCAAGCGGATTTTGACCAACGCCCACGTCGTGGCCAATGCCCGGTATATTTCCGTTGAGCGGGAAAACGACCCGAAACGCTACGAGGCCCGGGTGGAGCACGTCGGCCACGATTGCGATCTGGCCGTGCTGACCGTCTCGGAGGCGGGTTTCTTCGACGGGACCGTGGCCCTCCGGTTTACCAACCAGATTCCGGCCATCGAGTCGTCCGTCTCCGTCTACGGCTACCCGATCGGCGGCGACCGGCTCTCGGTGACGACCGGCGTCGTTTCGCGCATCGCCTTCCAGTCTTACGCCCACTCCGCCGCCGACAGCCACTTGGCCATCCAGACCAACGCGGCCATCAACCCCGGCAACAGCGGCGGCCCCGTGCTCCAGGACGGGAAAGTGATCGGCATCGCCTTCCAGGGCTTTAACGGCGAAGTCGCCCAGAACGTCGGCTACATGATCCCCGTGCCCGTGGTCAGCCGCTTCCTCAAAGACCTTGAGGACGGCCATTACGACCGCTACATGGACCTCTCCATTTCCACCTTCGACCTCCTCAACCCGGCCCAGCGCAAATCCCTCGGCCTAGCCGACGATGGCCGGGGCGTGCTGGTCGGCAGCGTGATCGCTGGCGGCGTGGCCGACGGCGTGCTCAAAGCGGGCGACGTGATTCTTTCCATCGACGGCCACTCAGTCCAGAGCGACGGCTTCGTGGAACTCGAAGGCGAACGAGTGGAAATGCCCGAGATCATTGAGCGAAAATTCAAGGGCGACACCGCCAGCATCCACATCATCCGGGCCAAAGAGCCCCAGGATGTCACGATCCAGTTCACCCAGGCCTGGCCCTTCCAGATCCAGTCCAACCAGTATGAGGTCAAGCCCCGCTACATCCTCTTTGGCGGCCTGCTCTTTCAGCCCGTCTCGCGGAACTTCCTGGAGGAAACCAAGCTCGATAACCTGCGCGTTCGCTACCTCTACGATTTCTACACTTCGGACCAAGTCTTTAAGGACCGTCCGGACATCATTGTTTTAAGCGCTGTCCTGCCCGATCCGGTCAACACCTACCTCGGCAGCTTCCGGGGCGGCATCGTGGAGAAGATCAACGGCGTTAAAATCCGCACGCTGGACGAAATGGCGGGCGAACTGGCCAAACCGGCGCAGCAGTACGTCATCAAGCTGCTGGGCGAAGGCCGCCCCATCGTCATGGAGCGCGCCGCCGTCGAAGCCGCCCGCGAGCGCATCCTTGGCCATTACAACGTTCGCAACGAACAGAACCTCAGTGAATAAATTCTCTATGAGCCGCTTTCTTCCTACCGCGCTCGCCCTTTGCGCCATCTCGTTTTCCAACGTCCTCTGGGCCAGCCCGGCCACGGCCCAGAAGCCGCAGCCCAAGCCCACGGCCCAGGCCGGGCCCGTCCAAAAGGAGGGTTCCGTTATCCGGGTCAACTCCACCAACCAAGTCTACGACTTCCTGCGCCCGTGGACCAAGCGCCCGCCCTACCAGCTCCGTGCCGTAGGGGCCGTGCTGCCCGGTGGGCGCGTCCTGACGACTGCCGAACAGGTGGCCAACTCGACGTACCTGGAGCTGGAAAAACCCGACAGTGGCGAAAAATCGCCCGCCACGGTGGACGTAGTCGATTTCGACTGCAACCTGGCCCTGGTCAAAGCCTCGGACCCCGCGTTTCTCGCCCCGTACAAGCCGCTGGAAGTCGCCGAACCCGCCGTCGGGGACGAAGTGACCATCCTCCAGCTTGAAGCCAACGGAGCCATCCTCAACACCCGCGCGCTGCTGACCACCGCCGAGGTGGGGCCCTATCCCGTGGGCGAGCTTTCGCTGATGCTCTACCGGCTCTCCTCCTCGCTCCAGCCGCGCGACGGCGGATTCACCTTCCCGGTCGTTAAGAAAGGAGCGCTCGTAGGGATGCTTCTGCGCTTCGATAACCGGACACAGACCGCCGACGCCATTTCCGCCCCCGTCATCCGCCATTTCCTTAAAGCCGCGGCAGAGAAGGGGGGCTACGTCGGCTTCCCTCGCGCCGGAATGGGTGCCGCTCCGCTGCGCGACCCTCAACTGCGCCGTTACGCGGGCCTCACCGACGGCCTCGGCGGCGTCTACGTTACCGAAGTGACCCCAGGCGGCCCGGCGGAAAAAGCGGGCATCCAGCAGGGCGACGTGGTGGTCAACGTGGCCGGGCACGAAATCGACCGCGACGGCAACTACCTCGACCCGCACTACGGCAAAATTGCCAAGGCCCACCTCTACTCCTGCCTGCACTTCAGCGGCGACAAAGTCCCCGTCACCCTGATGCGCCAGGGCCAGAAAGTGCAGACCGAGCTCACGCTGGCCTACAGGGACCCCTCCGAATCTGTAATCGAGCCCTACACCATCGGCCAGGCCCCGCGCTACTACATCCTGGGTGGGTTGGTTTTTCAGGAGCTTTCCCGCCAGTTCCTGCGCGAATGGGGCACGGAGTGGACCCGCAAGGCCCCGGAGAAATTCCTCTACCTCGACGCCTACCAGCGGGAGCTTTTTAAGAACGATCCCCGCCAGCGCATCGTCATTTTAAGCAACGTCCTGCCCACGCCCTGCACCGTCGGCTACGAGGACCTTAATTGCCTGGTCGTCACCAAGATCAACGGGCGGGTCTTAAAGAGCCTGGCTGACATCGAAGAGGCCCTGGCGCACCCCGTCGAGGGCTTCCACCACATCGAATTTCAGGGGCACCCGGGAGAAATTGTGATCGACCCGGCCCAGGCCTGCGGCATCGAGGATGGCCTCGTGCGCAGCTACGGCCTGCCGACCCTCAAGCGGCTCTAACGCCCTAATCCATAGCTAGTTGCCTTCAAGGCCCGGGACATTTGTTGTTCCGGGCCTTTTTTTGCGCCTGCCCAGAGAAATTAGCCCTCTTAATTCAGGGAGAATAAAAATGCCGGGTACTTCAAATTACTTATTGTCATCCATTCTCATTATAGGCACTCTGGCACCGTTAAATTGCGTATATGAAACTTCTGGGGTACTTACTAACACTGACATGCTTGGGGGCGATATACGTATCCCAAGCGAGCGCGACGGTTATCGTGACCTACGCTGAACAGCCGGGAATCGAATCGTCCTCCTTCATCAATGCGACGACCTACGACTTCAATAGTCTGTCGACGGGGCTCAATACGAACGTGAGCTGGGACGGGGTGGGGACGTTTGATCAGCTCTACATCAAGACGGCTGACCAGTACGGTGGCGCGGACAACAGCCTTTACTCCGTGCAGGGGGTGGGCACGTCTGTTTCGCAGACCATTTTAAACCTGGATAGCTCCAGCGCCTACTTCGGCCTCTGGTGGTCCGCAGGCGACTCCAGCAATGTGATCCGCTTTTACAGCGGTCTCAACGGAACCGGCACCCTGGTGGCCGAGTTCACCACGGCCAGCCTGCTCGAGGCTCTGGGCAGCGCCTACAACGGCAACCCCAACTCGGGGACCTACAGCGGCCAAGACTCCAGCGAACCGTTCGCGTATATCAACTTCTTTGCCGTCGAGGGAAGCTCATGGCAGTCGGTGGTGTTCACCAACTCCTCCGGCAGCGGCTTGGAGTCGGATAACTACTCCTCGCGCACGGAGGCCTACGATTCCACCACCGATGGCGCGATGCCCGGCGTCGTTCTGGAAGCCCTCAACGGTACTCAAGTGGTGTCGCTGGTTCCCGAGCCGAGCCCGACCCTCGCCATCGCCCTGCTGGGTGGCCTGACCTTCACCGGTTCGTTCATGCGCAGCCTCCGGAAGCGCAAAGCCTGATTTTTGGTTTTCGTTCCATTACCCCTGAAAGGGCCGTCACAGGATTCTGTGGCGGCCTTTCCTTTTCTAAATATCGTACATTGGCACGCCGTGGACGCTCTGGCGCTCGTGCAGCATCTGCTCGACGGATTTGAAATCGAGAACCTTGGTGATGGCGTCGGTTACATCGTGCAGCACCACGCGGATCAGGCAATCGCCCTCGCCGGGGCAGTCCTCGCAGCGTTCGTGGGCGCTGCACGTCGTCACCGGCGGGCCGTCAATGGCCCGGACAATCCGGCCAATGGTCAGCCGCTGTGGCGTCTCCCTGAGCGTGTAGCCGCCCTTTTTGCCCCGGTGGCTGTGGAGAATGCCCGCCTTTTTTAAATCCTGCATGATGGTTTCCAGGAACTTCCTGGAGATGCCCTCATCCGAGGCGATCTCATCTACGGAAACCGGCTGGCCCCCATGCCTTCGCGCCAGAAACAGCGTTGCCCGAACGGCGTAAAGTCCCTTTCGTGAAATCATTTTCCGAAGTCCCTCGGCCGCCCGGGTTAAAAAGCGGCTAGTTCAGGCCGATATTGTCAAAGTTCCCATCAAAGGGGAAGTTGAACCGGCGTTGCGGGCGGGCAGCCCGGTGGGCCTGCTTCCAGGCGCGCTCGTAGACACGGGCGATTTCGTTTAACTGCTCCTTGGAAAGGCCCGCCAGAAGGGCCACGGGGCATTGCACAAATCCATTCGAGGGAGCGGACATCGAATTCAGCCCAGACGAAGAGGAGTTCTCATCCATCGGCAGCGTAAAGCGTGAACTGTAGTGCATGAGTGTATACTCCCACCAACTAGGTGGGCGAACAAGTAAAAAGCGAGTCCTCGCGCGGAAATCTTCGGATCTAATTCCCTAATTCCTATGGGAATAAGGAGATATAAAACGTTGAAAATTAGGTACTTATGATTGTTTTTTCTATTGTAAACGCCGGGAAAGAAATTTATACCCAGTGCTTGCCGGCCGACGAAAACACAAACCGGACGGTGTTTAACCAAACCAGAAACGCGATTTTAACCTGTTTTAGAAAGACTTACGAATATGATGACCATGGAACGCTCCGCGATGGGAATGTCCACGATGATGCCCGGCATGAACGCCTCGATGCCCGCCGCGAACATGAACATGATGATGATCCCCCGCTGCACGATGAAGATGGAGAAGTGCGACGGCGGCATGAAGATGATGTGTATGTGTGAGGATCAGATGGCCACCAGCATGATGCAGAACATGGCCAACATGCTCGCTGGCGGCATGATGACCTGCACCATGATGATGAACGGCATGATGATGATGACCTGCAACATGACGATGGGCATGTGCAAGTGCGAGATGATGCCCAACGGCATGATGATGACCTGCACCAGCGGCGACGCCGACTGCTGCAACATGATCCAGGCCTGCTGCGATGCGATGATGGCCATGATGAAGGCCGGCTGCACCTGCTGCATGAGCATGAACAACACGCCTTGCTGCTGCGGCACCTGCGCTTGCTAAGAGGGTCCTGTTTTTGCCTCATGCCGGCGCGGGCAACCCGCGCCGGTTTTTTTGTGCCCTGGTGGCGGGCTTCACGCGGCATGAAAAAAGGGGAGAAAGATTCTATGCTCACGCAAAGGCGCAAAGGCGCAAAGAAAGACAAAGGCAAGAATTCCCCATCTTTGCGCCTTTGCGGCTTTGCGTGAGCCCTTTTTTGACCCCGCTGGGGAAGACGGCCCCAAGGCACAAAAAAGGCGGCTTTTGGCAGCCGCCTTTCTTAAAATAAACCGTCGAGAGTGATGCTCTGCGTCTTAGTGGGTATTCATCATCCCGCCCATCATCGCCCCTTCGCCCGCTTGGGGCTGATTCCAGGGAATCGTGTTGTAGGTTTGTGGGGAAGTGGGAGACTTCGGCTCGTTGCTTGCGCAACCTGCGAGAAACAGAGTGGAGCCGACCAATGCAAAAGAGAGAATCACACGGAGCATATAACTTTACGTACCGGGGAAGATTACCACATCTCCCGGCTGGACGGAAAGTCCTTTAGTGCTTCCCGGCTGAATATCGGCAATCGCGGTCGAAGGCTCGACCGAAGTGATCCGCACCCGGCCGATCACTGAACCACCGCGTTTGATCACCATCGAAGCTCCGGAGACCACGCCCTGGCGGTCGCCGATATTGAGTACGACAAAGTTCCAGTTCGGGTTGACCACGAGGATGCGGCCTTCGAGCCCGGGCCGGAGAGCGGTCGAGGCGCGGCGGGTTGCGTCGGCTTCCAGCGAGGAAGCTTGTTTTTCAGCGGCATCGGCTTTGGCCTGGGCGGCTTTGAGGAGCGTCTCCTGTTCCTTGGCCTTGGCCTCGGCGTCGGCTACCTTCTTGAGAAGTTCGGGATCAGGCGTCGCGGCCGGGATCACCACGTTCTTGGCGTCGGCGAGCTGCTTCTTGAGGTCGGTCAGCTCGGTGTCCTTGGATTGAACCTGCTTGGTGAGCGCATCCACCTGCTGGCGGATCTTGCCCGCGTCTCCGGTGTTGGAGGAGATTTTCTTTTCCAGGTCGGCCTTGGCCTTTACGGCCACGGCTGCCTCGGCTTTGGCGGCGTCCACTTCCTGCTTATCCTTCTGCTGCTGGGTTTCAGCGGCGGTCTTGAAGGACTGAACTTCGTCCTTAGCTTTGGAAAGCGCGCCTTTGGAAAGATAGCTTTGGCCACCGGCGACGGCGGAAAGGACAAACGCTGCACCGAGCAACACTCTGGGAATGAACGGGGAACTGGGCATAAGGGAAGACGATATGTAGAGGGGGAGGGGGCGCACCTAATGCACCCGAGCGGGATACTTCTATGCCTTTAGGGGCGGTAAATGCAAGTCGATTGACACAAAAAAATTGTCAGAGCCGCAAATCCCGGCGATAGTCGCCTTGTCGCCAGGGACTACGGATTGAGAGCAGGCTAACCCCGCCAGGGCAGGAATGCAGCAACGGTCGTTTGACTCTCCTTGTCGTAGCTCTCTGGCGGCTTTCCTTTTTCGCATCATTACATCCCCATATTGGAGAGCACGATCGAGAGGCGGTTGACCGCTGCGGCCAGATCGGGGTGGGACGATTCGAGCTCCTTTACTTTTTCGTTCAGCTCCGCGAGCGCCGAGCCTTCGCCATCCGGGATGGCGAGCTGGGTTTCCTCGGGCAGGTCGGCGATTTCGGCTCGCAAGGCGGCCAGGAGATGGAGCATTTCCTCCCGGGTCTCCTTCGGGAGGTTCTCCGAGGCCTCGATCTGTTCTTCCAGTTTGTTGAGGCGTTCTTCGATCATGCCTCAGTATAGCGTTTTTCCGCCCCGATTGCCACCTTAGAAGACGGTTTCCTCCAGGGTGAAAAACGGCTTTCGGTTGCGAATCTTCAGCAAATGCCCCATTGTAGGGGGATGCAAATGACGATTTTGAAGTCCAAAATCCACCGTGCGGCGGTCTCGGGGGCCAGCCTGCATTACGAGGGTAGTATGACCATTTCGGAGGATTTGGCTGAAAAAGTGGGCCTTTTACCCTACGAACGTATTCTGGTGGGCAACATGGCTAACGGCGAACGTTTCGAGACGTATGTGATCTACGGCAAACGCGGCGCGGGCCTTATCGAGCTCAACGGCGCCACGGCGCACCTGGGCAAGGTGGGCGACCGCGTGACGATCATGAACTTTGGCATGTACACCCCGGAGGAAGTGGCTCAGCATCATCCGCGGATTATCCGGATGAACGAAAAGAACGAAATCCTGAGCTACCAGGGGCCCGAGACGGTCTAAACCTGCGATTCCTTCCCATAGTGGACTACCATATCCTGCTGCAACCTTTCGCTTTGGGCCTCGAACTGGGGCTCCTGTTCGCCGGTATCGCGCTTTGGCGCGTGATCCGGCTGAAGCTGGAGCTCGCGCGTTTCAAAACGCACGTGAGCGACCGGATCGAACTGGAAGCGGGGTCGCTCCGACAGCTAAAGGACGACCTGGAGGGGGTTCGCCGGGAAAACGAACAACTGCGCCTGCGAGCCGCGGCCTTGAACGGGAAACCGGAAGGTCGGCTCCAGCGCGAACTGGAAATCTACGCCCGGGCGGAAAAGCAGATGGTCGTGAATGTGCCCGGCTTTGCTGGCGCCTGGGAAAACGCCAAAGCCGCCGCGCAGGTGGAGGTGGAGCGCGAGGAGGCGGGGAAAAGCCTCACGAAAAGGGTTTTCTCCCGCTGGTTTAATCCGGGAGCGGGGAAAGACGCGCTTCCGGGGTCCTCTTCCGATACCTTGTAAACAGACGGGTGGAGAGGAAGGTGGGCAACAATGGACTGTCAGCCGACGCTGAAAACCAAGCGGCTTATTTTGCGGCCGTTTCGACCGGACGACGCCGGGGCGCTTTATGCGCTCGTCAGCGCGCCGGAGATCGCCGCGACCACGCTGCGGATTCCCCATCCCTACCCGCGCGAACTTGCCGCGCCCTGGATCGCGGGGCATCCCGATCTATTTGAATCCGGCGACGGCGTCATCTTTGCCATCGTGCAGCGCCGCGACGCCGAGCTGGTCGGCTGCGTGGGCCTGGAGTGCGACGGCTGCAACCGGAGCGCCGAGCTCGGCTACTGGATCGGCCTCCCGTACTGGAATCGGGGCTACGCCACCGAGGCGGCCCGGATGGTGCTCGCCTTTGGGTTCGCCTACTTTGGCCTGCACGCCGTCAAGAGCAGCCACTTTGCCTCCAACCCGGCCTCGGGGCGCGTGATGGAGAAAATCGGGATGCGCTACGAGGGCCGCCGCCGCGAACACGTCTTCAAAGAAGGCCGCGGCTTCGAGGACCTCGTGGACTACGGCATTTTGAACGGCGACTTCAACGCCCAGGTTCTTAATAGCGGAGAGACGGCCCGCGAATGATGGATTTTTAGCCTAAAATCCGCATTGGGAATAGCCGCAAAAAGGCGCAAGAGGCGCAAAAACAGAAAGTTAGGGTAATTAAATTGCAGGTTGGAGATTACCCTATGGGTGAGTCTAAAAATTAGCGCATCGCTTCTATTTTGCGCTTTTTGCGCCTTTTTGCGGCCCATTCTTTCGCCGTTTTTAGGTTTAGAACTCCACCGGCTGGGCCTGGATCGTCGGGACCAGGTTCATCTCCTTAAGCGTCTCGGGGTCCTTGTGGTAACGCTTGATGCCGCTCTCAGAAAGGGCCGCTGCGGGGACGTTGGTGATGAATTCGGCAAAGCTCTTGTCCACGCCATCGCGCTGAAGCTTCTGGCCCTTCTTGGTCGACCAGAATTCCTCCTGAATGTTGGCCAGCGCGCGCACGGCCTCATCGGGGCCGAGGTTCTCCTTGCGGGCCAGCGACCAGACCAGCGACGGATCATTAGGCAGGCTGACGGGGAAGGGGATAAACGGGGCGTCGGCGAGCTCATCCTCCTCTTCGCCCGGGGCCACGACCTTCACCTCGGTGTTAACGATGTGGTCCGGCAGCGCGATCTCCACCGACACGGCCTTGCCGTCGTCCTTGGGCGTCACGACGACATTCTCCTCGCCGAAGTTCCCCGCGAGCTGGCCCTTGAATTCCTCCACCGTGGCCGGTTGGGCATCGGGCAGCGAGCCCTTAGCGGCGAATTTCTCGAACGAATCGAGGCTCTTGTAGAGGCGCACCTCAGTGACCACTTGCTCGTAAATCGAGTTGGCGAGATGCGGGTCCTGGATGGTCTTGGGCAGAACACGCTGGAGAACGGCGAGAAAACGGGCTTCGTCTAGTTTCGAGGATTTCATCGGGAAAAATTATGCAGGGAGTTTTTTGGCGGGGGGATTTCTTTAATCCCTCCGGCCCGTTTCGGCAATCGAGGAATTTGGAACTTACCGAAGCACAGAAAAAGATGGGTCAAATCGGCGCATTTTGATAACCCTGGGGCTCATGGAAACGAAACCGCCTCTCATTCACCATACCGCGGCCGAAGGCTATCAAGCGCGAGCGGAGACCTATGTGAGCGGCCGCCCGGATTACCCGCCGGAAGTGGCGGCGTGGCTGAGGGAGGAGCTCGGGGTCGCGCCGGGCAAGCGGGTGCTCGATCTCGGGGCCGGAACGGGGAAATTCACCCCCAGGCTCGTGGCGACCGGCGCGGCCGTGGTCGCCGTCGAGCCCGTGGCGGCGATGCGCGAGCAGCTGGCCCGCCTCAACCCCACCGTACAGGCCCTCGTAGGCAGCGCGGAGGCCATTCCGCTGCCGGACGCTTCCGTGGACGCCGTGGTCTGCGCGCAGTCCTTCCACTGGTTTGCGAACGCCCGGGCGCTGGAGGAAATTCACCGCGTCCTCAAGCCCGGCGGCGTGCTGGGGCTGATCTGGAACGTCCGGGACGAAACGGTGCCGTGGGTGGCCGCGTTGAGCCGGATTCTCACGCCGCATGAGGGAGACGCGCCCCGGTATGTTTCGCAAAAATGGCGGCAGCTCTTCCCCGCGCCGGGCTTCACGCCCCTGCGCGAGCGGCATTTCCCCAACGCCCACTCCGGAGCGCCGGAACGCGTGATTGTCGACCGCGCGCTTTCCGTGAGCTTCATCGCCGCGCTCCCCGCGCCGGAACAGGCGCACGTGGCTGCCCAGGTTCGCGAGCTGATCGCCGGGACGCCGGAGCTTGCGGGCAAAGAAACCGTTATTTCCCCCTACGATACCGCAGCGTTCTCCTGCACGAAGCTGGGCTCGGATTAGCCGCAAAAAGGCGCAAAAAGCGCAAAAATAAAGAGATGCGCTGATTTTTTGAGAGATCCCCGTGCCCTGCTGGTGCGGGGCTCCACGCGCCATGAAAAAAGGGGGGATTCTATTCTCACGCAAAGCCGCAAAGGCGCAAAGAGGGGGAGCTGTTGGGCTTCGTCTTTTTTGTGCTTCTTGCGCTTTTTTGCGGCTATTTCCATCGCCGCTTTTCGGCTAAAGCCCTTCAATCCCCGCCGCCGCCTCGGCCAGGACGATGGCGCTTTGTTGGATGGCGGTGCGTTCCTCCTCCGCGAGCTTCGGGTGGACGGTCTCGATGATCCCGTTTGCTCCCACCACGCGCGGCAGCGAGAGGCACGAGCCCGCGAATTCACTTTCGCCGGTGAGGGGTGCGGAAACCGTGAGCACCGCCCGGGCGTCGTCGCGGATGACCCGCACCAGGTGGGCGATGCCCGCGCCGATGCCGTAGTTCGTCGCCCCCTTTCCCTCGATGATCCGGTAGGCGGCGCGGCGCACGGCGTCGTCGATCTCGGCCCGGGTCTCCGGCGTGAAGGGCCTGCCCATTTGAGCGGAAAACTCGGCCACCGGCAGCCCGCCGATGTGGGCGCTCGACCAGATGAGCACCTCGCTGTCGCCATGCTCGCCCAGCACGTTGGCGTGGACGGATTGCGGGGCCACCCCGGCGTGTTCGGCCAGCAGCGTGCGGAAGCGCGCGGTATCCAGGATCGTCCCGGAGCCGAAAACGCGCCCCGCGGGCAGCCCCGAGAGGCGGCACGTTACCGCTGTCATAATATCCACGGGGTTGGTGGCCACCAGGAGAAGCGCCCCTGGGGCATACTCCATCACGCGGGAGATGACCGCCTTGAAGACCGCCGTGTTGCGCGTGAGCAGATGGAGGCGCGTCTCGCCTGGCCGCTGCCCCACGCCGCAGCAGAGCACCACGACGTCGGCCCCCGTCAGCAGGGAGTAATCGCCCGCCGTGACGCGCGTGGGGCGTACAAAAGGCGTGGCGTGGAGAATATCCTCGGCCTGGGCGCGGGCCAGGGCTTCGTTGAGATCCACGAGCACCACTTCGCTCGCCGCGCCGCTCATGACAATGGCGAAAGCCGCACTGCTCCCGACGGCTCCGCTTCCCACAATGCCGATTTTCATGCGTGAAACTTATCAGGAACTCAGGAGCTTGGGGAAAAGAAAAAGAGAAATAGAATTGCCGCGTAACCGGATAAGCCGCGCGCGCCTTTCGCCTTTACATTGGCTCTGAAAAGCGCATTTTTGTCACCAGCTGGTGTGAGAGCTAGCCGGGACTTAAGAACCCCGTGTAAAACGGCTGGCAATAGCCGAAAATCTATTGCCGTTTCCGGGCTATATTTATATGGCCGGGGGGCGGCGGCGTATGTCCAGGCCACCGGCTAAAGGCCGTCGCGGCTGTTTTTACACGGCTTCTTAACTCCCGGCCTCCTTTCGGAATAACCCGGAGGGGGGCTTGAGTTAAAAACTTAAAACAGCCCAAGGACGATGACGATACCGTATATTTCTAATCGCTGGTATTATGTGAATGCCAATAACGAAATACTTGGCCCCTTCAGCCTCTCAACGATTGATGCCTTTTATGTGGAGGGAATCATCTCCCTCAATACGCGGGTCCTCCGCGAATTCGGAACGGATTTCCAGCCCTACAACGACATTTTTACCGACTCGGACCTGCGGATGCCGTTTTCTTCATGAAAGCGGCCTAAAAAATCCTACCGGAACCCGTAGGCTAGGGCCCAGTGGGTCCGCTCCAGGGGGGATTTTTCGATCTCGACGATCAGGTAATACGAGCCGCTGACCTTCGGCACCACGCGGGCGGCGGCCATGTGAGGCTTGTTTTTCCAGTATTCGGCCTCGGCCAGCTTGCCCTCGGCATCGTAGATGTGGACGGAGATTTTGGCGTTCGCCACGTCCGTCCCCATCCAGAACCAGTATTCGTTGCCCTTGAAAAGCTGCTGCACGATGGCTTTTTGCTGCTTCACGGGGAGGTCTCCGCCCCAGTAATCCTCGCGAACGGTGAAGCCTTCTTTCACATAGGGATGCGCCGCCTGCAACGCGTAGGAAAGCGCGTCGTCCACGGTGGCGTGGGCCGTACAGAGAAGGACCAGAAGGCCGAGAGTGAATGATAGGATGGTTTTCACGAGGTTAGTCCTGAGAAGAAATCGTTTTCACCAGATCCGCGGTGATGGTGTGGATTCTGTCCACTTTTTGCGGGGTGATATTCCCGGCGGGTTCGATGAGCGGGCGCAGCTCCGGCAGCCCTTGGGCAATTTGTTTGACGGCTTTGTTCTCCTTGAGCCGGGGATTGAGCCCGTCGAGCCGCCGCTGGAAGTAGTCCAGGATGGCGGGCTGGTGGAGCAGTTCCGCGCCGTCCTTGCTGTAGTTCTTGGTGACGACCTGCGTGAGCGCCTCCGTGCCGCGCAGCCAGCCGCCGAGGCTGACGAGCTGGGCGAGCTGGGCGTCCTCAAGCTCGATCATGGCCTGTTTGACGTCCTTGAGCGCGCCGTCAAATTCGCGGCGCACCGTGCTCCAGTCTTTCTTGTCGGCGGCCTCGATGATGCTGCTCGTGCGGCTGATGACGGATTTCTGCACGCCGATGGCTTTTGAGAGCGAGAGCACCTGGCGGCCGATCTTCTTGACCTCCTCGGGCTCCTGCGCCTCCACGGCGATGAAGCCCTCGGCGATGGTCGCGCCCAGGAGCAGCGCCACTTGCGGGCGTTTGCCGAGGGTCTCGGTTTTCACCGGGCGCATCACCTCGTGCCAGTTGGGCGAGCCGAGCTTGTCGAGCACGCCGAAAACCTCCGTGGGCATCGGGATGACGACTTCGTCGACCACCGTGGCGGGCAGCGAGCCCACGTCGATCGTGCGGGGCGGCTCGGCGTCCTTGGCCAAGGCGCTCAGCGGCATACAGGCGGCAAGGAGGGCAGAGAGGAGACCTTGGCGGATTTTGCCGGGTTTCGCGGTGTTCCGCTGGGCCGGACGGGCGGTCGAAGAGAAATTAATCATGGCGAATGAGCCTTACAATTATGCACATCCAAGCCCAAACTCAACCAAACCCGGGGCTTTCTAGCAATCTTTTTTCCGGCCCCACGGAGTGCTGGTGGAGAGGCCCCACGGAGCGGGAGGGGAATGCACGAGGCGGTGATCAGGGCGCTTGTGGGCAAAAAAAGAAAGCCACGAGGCGGGCTCATGGCTTTCTTAGGTGCGGGGAGAACCCGCAAGGTTGTGTTTAAGATGGGGGGTTACTTGGTCCCTTTTTCTTCGATATACTTCACGACGTCGCCGACTGTCTGCAGTTTTTCGGCGTCTTCGTCGGGAACCTCAACCGAGAACTCCTCTTCGAACGCCATGACGAGTTCGACGGTGTCCAGCGAGTCGGCGCCCAGATCTTCGATAAACGAAGCAGTAATGGTCACCTGTTCGGGGTTGACGCCCAGTTGCTCGACGATGATGTCTCTGACTTTTTCTTCGATGGTTTTCTCTGACATATTGGGTTTCCTGGTTGAGGTTAAAAGTTGGTTTCGGAATCTGTGGTGCGCACACTGGTAATGATCCGAAAGAACTTTGGCAACAAAGATTTTGCTCTCGGCGCGTTTTTGATGGATTGCTTTGCGGTCGGGAAAATCCGCTCTTTCTTCAACGAATCGCGATTGAGCCCCGGCCGGACCTGTTCTATTTTTACTCTGGAGCCGGGAGGCCGGGGCCTTGCGCTCTTACCCAAAGAAGGGACAATTTTCCGCGACCAACCTCTTTTTTGCCTGCAAAACGTGCTCGCATTCGGGCTTTTAATGTTTTAACCATACCCCTTTCACCTACCGCGTTGAACACTTGATCCATGAGCGATTCGCCCCTTGACCTCGATTTGAAATTGATGCCCGACTGGCTTAAAGAGCCCGCCGATAAAAATCCGTATGCGGATTACGCCGGCGAATCGCCGGATCGCGAACGCCGTGGAGGCGACCGCAACCGCGGGCCCCAGCGTGGCGGCGGCGGTGGCCGTGGCCCCCGCAGCGATTCCGGCTTCCGCCGTGGCCCCCGGCCTGGCGGCGACCGTCCCGGCGCAGCAGGCCCGGGCGACCGCAACCGTGGACCCCGGCCCGATGGGCGCGGCGGCCCGCGTGGCGACTTTAAGAGCCGCGGCCCCCGGCGGCCCGATGACCGTGGAGAGCGCTCCGAGCGTCCCGCGGCTCCCCGTCCGCCGGAAGTGCAGATCCCGCTGAATATCGAATTTGTTCCCGAGCCCGACGCCGTGGGGGCGCTGGCCCAGCAGATCAAGTCCGGACACCGCGCCTACCCGCTCTACGGCTTGGGCCGCATGTTCCTCAATAAGCCCGAGCGCCACCGCGTCCGCGTGACCTCCAACGCGCCCGCCTACCCGCTCTTCCAGGTTGGCGAGGACGGCCCCGTCACCACGCACCGCCCCGCCGCCGAGCGCGAGGCCTTCCGCGCGTGCAAGGACCAGTTCTACGCCGAGGAAACCACCGAGACCGAGCCGCCCAAGGGCAACTACACCAACGTTGCCCGCTGCCGCCTGAGCGGCGTCCTCCTGGGGCCCACCAATCACCATGGCTACCAGCCCGCGCTGCGGCACCTTTACGAGGCCCGCTTTAGCCGCCGCATGGATTTCAACGAATTCCTGCGCCAGGTGGAGGTCGTCAACGACCCCGCCGTCATCGAGGCATGGAAAAAGCAGGTCAGCAGCGTCACCGTATTCCGTACTACGCAGGAGGCCGAGCCGGTTGAGTTCAAGACGCTCGCCGACGTGGAGACCCACTTCAAGGCCCACTACCTGGAGAAATCGCTCAAGAGCGCCCGCACCCTCGAAATGAGCGGAGTCGTCAGCCGCAACGTCGGCGACCGGCAGATCCGCGAAGGCATCCGCGCCGCTTGGGAAAAGGAACGCGCCTTCCCGGCCCAGACCGTCAACCGGCTGCGCCCGCAGTTCCAGGAAGCCGGCCTGCACATCTGGAAGCACCGCAAGCGCATCCTCTTCGTCTCCACCGTGCGTCCCTTGCGGTTCGGGTCCGAGACCCGCAGCGTATCGAGCCACGTGGCCGATTTACTTAATGTGATCGAAGCCTCCCCGAAGTGCACGCGCTCGGATATCTTCACCCACCTGCTCAAGCCGCACGAGGCCGAGCCCGATTTCGCGAAGCTCAAGGGAGCCCTCGCGGCCGATCTCCATTGGCTGACCGGCTCCGGGCACGTCATCGAGTTCCACGACGGCACGTTCGACCTCCCGCTGGCTCCCAAGGAAGCCGCGAAAGAAGAGGCGAAGGCGAGCGGGAAACCGGCCCCCGAAGCCCCGGCTGAAGCGGTTGCCGATACTACCGAGGCCGAAGCCGCGCCGGAAGCGCCTGAATCCCCCGAAGCTGAAGCCGCCCCGGAAACCGAAGTCGCCCCTGAAGCCGAAGTCGCCCCGGAAGCTCCGGAAACTCCAGAGGCCGCAGCCGAAACCGTACCGGTTGAGCTGCCTGTCGCCGTTGAGGCGCCGGTTGAGGAAGCCCCCGCGCCCGAGGCCGTTGCTCCCGAAGCCGTCGCGGCTCCCGAAGAGCCCAAGGCCGAGCCGAAGGCGGAAGAGGCAAAGCCCGAAGATTCGCAAGCGTAACTCAATTCCAAATAAAAAACCCAGGGCAACGCACTCGCGCGGCCCTGGGTATTTTTATGATCGGAATCGGGAAAATCGCCTATTTGTTCAGGATAACCACTTTGAGCCCTTCCTGGCGGATATTCACCTCCATCGCTTCTTTGATTTGCTCAAGCGGGAAGCGGTGGGTGATGAGTTCCTCCACCGGCAGTCCGATTCCCTGTGCCCGGCGCAGGAAATTGTAGGAGACCGGGTATTCCTGCACGGTGTAGAGCCAGGAGCCGACGAGGGTGATCTCTTTGTTGCAGAAGTCGACGTGCGGATTGACGGTGCACGTCCCGTTATCGACAAAGAAGCCGACTTCGCAGACGCCGCCGCCCCGCTGGACGAAGTGGTAAATATTCGAGGCCGCTGCGGGCACTCCCGTGCATTGGAAGGCAAAGTGGGCTCCGCGCCCCTTGGTGACGGTCTTGACGGCCTCCACGAGCGAGGCCTGGTCTTTGTGATGGCGGAAATTGATCGTGTGGTCCGCGCCCATCCGGCGGGCCATTTCCAGGCGCTGCTCGTCGCCGTCCACGGCCACGATGTGCTGGGTGCCCGCCGCGCGCACCACGGCCAGCATGAGCAGCCCGATGGGGCCGCACCCCTGGATCAAGACGCGGCTGCGGAAATTGAGCAGCCCCGTGCTCTTGGCGCGCTCCCAGGCGTGGATGGCCACGGTGGTCGGCTCCATCAGCAGGCGCAGGTTGAGGTTCAGGTCGTTGACCACGAAGAACGACGTCCCCTTGCGCACGATCATGTAATCGGCGAAGTAGCCGTTCAAATGGGTGGAGTCATCGGGGATCAAGCCCTGCACGGAAACATCCTCGCAAAGGTTGAGGCGGCCCGGCGTGTAGAGGCAGGCCGGGCATTTGCCGCAGGTTGTCACGCTGGTGACGATCTTGTCGCCCACGCGCACGGTTTTGCCCGAGTTGTCGCGCTGCACGTTCTTGCCCAGCCGGACGATCTCACCCGTGCCCTCGTGGCCAAGAATGATCGGGGCGAGCTTCATCGGGTCGCCCTTGTATTCGTGGACGTCGGTGCCGCAAACGCCGCACCCTTCCACGCGGATCAAAATTTCGTCGTCGGTGATGTCGCGGATGGGGAACTCGCGCAGCTCAATGCTCTTGGGCCCCGTCAGGAGAGCGCCTTTACACTGGGCTGGGACCGTCCGTGGGGAAGGGGATGCCTGCGCCGATCCATCGGGCTGCGGCTTGGCAAGCTGTTCTGCGATAACCTGCCTTATGACACGGCTGATCTCTTCTGAATTCATCGTGGCGAAATATTAAATGATCGGGGTCAATCATTACCAGTCAAAACCTTGGAAAAATGCGCTTTCCAGAGGCATATCGAGGTATTTGCCAGTTGTCGGGCTCGGTGCGCTCAAAACGAAAGGGCGAGTCGTTTAGGTTTTATATGAGCATTCTTTTAGAAGCAGACAAAGTGGTGGACAAAATCGACAAGATTTCCCCGTCCAAGGATCAGCTGCGGGTGGCTTCGGACGTGGCTCTGACCCTGGGTTTTGCCTCGATCGCGGTCTCCATTGCAACGTGGTTTTTGACCAAACCCAAAGATGCCGCCCACTCCGAGCGGTTCGGCATCTTTATCGGCCTTTGGGTTCCGAGCTTTTTTATTCTGGCCAACCACCTGGCCCGCCGGGCGGAACACCAGAAAACTCACTAGCGCAGCGGAGATTCCAGGTGCCCGGGGGCAGTTTTTTATGCCCCCGGTGCCGGAGTCGCCTGGCCGGATTTCGCGGTGGCCCGCTTGGCAAAGCGTCCGCGCCCGGCCCCCTTGGCCTTCGGGTCGCGCGGGGGAAATTCGAAGCCGACTTTCCCCTTTTCGAGCTTCAGGAAGGCGTCGAAAGCCCGGTTGGTCTTGGACGAGATGAATTTGGTGATGAGGTCCGTCTTGCCGGTCTCGATGAGCTTGCGGGCCTGCTCCACGGGGATCTCCTTCTTGAGGATCAGCCGCCCCATGCGGAAGGTGCACTCCTTGGCGGGGGTTTTCTCGCAGATGTAGGCGGTTTCCGTCTCGCGAACCGGCGCTTTGCAGATGGGGCACTGGCCGATGACGGGCAACGCGCTCAAATCGGCGGGCGTAACGTCCTCGTCCTTTTTCTCAAATTCGAACTTCGGCTTGTGCTCCTCGTCGAGGAAGAGCGCCGCCTTGAAGGCCCGGCCCATCTTGGAGCGGAAGCCCTCCAGCGGGCCGATCTTGTGCTCGGTTAAGAGGATTTGGACCTCCTCGGGGGCGAATTCGCGTCCCGCGACGGTTTTGTAGAAAACGTAATCGCACGAGGCGCAGCGGTAGGTGCGGTAGTTCTGCTTGAGCGGGTGCGCGCCGCACTTCGGGCAGGTGACGTCGAGGTCTTCGAAGGCTCCCTCGGGCGGTTCCGCGCCGTTGCGAATTTTTTCCACGATCTGCAAGGTGAGCTCGCGGATCTGGCGCATGAATTCCTCGCGTTCGAGGTGGCTCTGCTCCATCTGCTTGAGCTTGAACTCCCATTCGCCGGTCATCTCGGGCTTGGTGAGCGTCTCGATGCCGATGCCGCGCAGGCCGGTGATGAGCGAAATGCCCTTTTGTGAGGCGATCAGCTCGCGGCCCTGGCGGCGGATGTACTCCTGGAGGACGAGGCCTTCGATGACGGCGGCGCGCGTGGCCGGGGTGCCGAGGCCGCGGGAGCTCATGGCCTCGCGCAGGTCCTCGTCGTCCACAAGCTTGCCCGCGCCTTCCATGGCGGAAAGCAACGTGGCTTCGTTGAAACGGGCAGGGGGCTTGGTTTCGGCTTCCTTGACGGCGATTTCGAGCGTCCGGGCGTCCTCGCCGGGGCGAACCGCCGAAAGGGCCTCGCCGCCCTCCTCTGTGGCGGCTTCTTTGCCGTAGACGGCCAGCCAGCCGGGTTCTTTGATGACTTTGCCCTCGGTCTTGAACGGCTCGTCCTCGACGCGGGTGATGCGGGTTGTCAGCTCGAACTGGGCGGGCGGGAAAAAGGCGGCGATAAAACGCTGCGAGACCAGCCGGAAAATCTTCCCTTCCGCCTCGCTGAGTGCGCGCGGGACGAGGCCTGTGGGGATGATGGCGTTGTGGTCGGTCACCTTGGCGCTGTTAAAGACGCGTTTATTGGGGCGGATCCACCCGGCGTCGAGCGCCTTGCTGGCGTGGACGGCGAGGTTGGTGTCGGGAAAATCGGACATGATCCGGCGCACGTTGCCCAGGTTGTCGTCGGGCAGGTAGCGGGAATCGGTTCGCGGATAGGTGAGCGCCTTGTGCTTTTCGTAAAGCGCCTGGGCGATTTGCAGCGTGGTCTTGGCGCTGAAGCCGAAGCGGCCGTTGGCCTCGCGCTGGAGGGTCGTCAGGTCATAGAGCTGCGGGGCGATCTGGCTGGAGGCCTTTTTTTCCTCGGTGACGATGCCCACTTTCCCCTCGCACTTGGCCTGGATGGCGTCGGCCTGCTCGCGGTTCCAGATGCGCTCAGGTTTGAGTTGGTCGTCCTCGGCTTTCTTAAACTTTTCGTCGAACCAGCGGCCCGGGTAGGTGCCCGCCTCGACGCTGAAAATGCCGTGGACCTCGAAGTACTGGCGCGGCTTGAAGGCGCGGATGCGCTCCTCGCGTTCGACCAGGATGGCCAGGGTGGGCGTCTGTACGCGGCCTGCCGTGGTGAGGCGGAAGCCCCCCTGCTTGGAGTTAAACCACGTCATGGCGCGCGTGGCGTTGATGCCCACCATCCAGTCGCTTTCGCTCCGGCAGACGGCGGCGGCGGCCAGGGGGCGCATCTCTTCGTCGGAGCGCAGGCGGCTAAAGGCGGTGCGGATGGCCTCGGGGGTCATCGACTGGAGCCAGAGGCGACGGATCGGCTTTTTGCAGGCCGCCTTCTGGATCAAGTTGCGGAAAATCAGCTCGCCCTCGCGCCCGGCATCGCAGGCGTTGATGACTTCGTCGATGTCATCGCGCTTGTTCATGAGGCGCTTGAGGAGTTTGAAGCGGGTCTCGGCCTTGCCGTCGGTCGGGGCCAGCTCGAACTGCATGGGGAGGATGGGCAGATTTTTGATGTCCCACTTGCCCCGCTTTGGCTCAAGGCCTTCCGGCACAATAAGTTCCAGAAGGTGGCCGACGGCGGAAGTAATGACGTACTCGTCGTTCTCGAAAAATTCGCCTTCTTTTTTAGCCTTTAAGGTCCGGGCGATGTCGCCCGCGACGCTCGGCTTTTCTGCGATGACCAGTTTTTTGCCCATGAAAATCAAAAGTGTTGGAGGGGGCCGCAGATGACGCAGATGGACGCAGATTTTTCCAATGGTCTGGAAATCTGCGCAATCTGCGTAATTTGCGGATAACTCATAGTAGTTTTACAAAGTGCTGCCCCGGGAGCTGCTTTACGAGCCGCTTGATCTGGAGGGCCAGCAGGGTAGAAGAGACTGCCCCGGGTGGCAAACCGCTTTTCGCGATGATCGCATCGATCGGGGTTTCCTCTTCCTCGATGGCGTCGTATACGGCTTTTTCGTTTCCGGCAAACTCAATCGTTCGGCCGGGGGTCGGTTCAAGGGTCCGTTTTTCCGGCAGCAGGATCTGAAGATCGTCTAAAATGTCCTCGGCGGCCATGACTAATTTCGCCCCCTGCTGGATGAGCCGGTTGCTCCCGGCGGAGGTGGGGCGGTCGATGGGCCCGGGCACGGCGTAGATGTTGCGGCCCTGTTCCTCGGCCTGGCCCGCGGTGATGAGCGCCCCGCTTTTCAGGCCCGCCTCGACGACCAGCAGCCCGTCGCTCCAGCCGCTGACGATCCGGTTGCGCTGGGGAAAGGTGCCCTTGTCGGGCGTGGTCAGCATCGGGAATTCGGAGATCACGGCCCCGGACCCGGCGGCGATCCGCTCGGCCAGCGCCAAGTTTTCCGCTGGGTAAAGCTCCATGAGCCCCGAGCCGAGCACAGCGACCGTGCGCCCCTTGGCCGCCAGAGCGCCCTGGTGGGCCGCTGTGTCGATGCCCCGGGCCAGGCCGCTGACGATGGTCATCCCCGCATAGGCGAGCTGGTAGGAGAGCCGCTTCGCGCACTCCAGGCCGTAGTGGCTGGTCTTGCGGGAGCCGACGACGCTGATGGCGTGGCGGTCGCGCTCGGTCAGCGCGCCCCAGACGTAGAGGACCAGCGGCGGGTTGTAGATTTGGCGGAGCAGGGGCGGGTAGGCCGCGTCGGCCTGGGTGATCACATCCGCCCCGAAATCGAGGATCCGCGTCAGCTCGGCCTGGAGATCGATGGAATCCTCCCAGTGGGAAAAGGCGTGGGCGAGCTCCGGCCCGATGCCCGGGAACTGCCGCAATTCTTCCGCTTTGGCCGTAAGAAGGCGTTGCGGGGTTTTAAAGACGTCCAGGAAACGCCGCAAGCGCACCGGTCCCAAGTCGGGGATCAGGTTCAGCGCGATGCATGCCTCGGTTTCGTTCACGGCGGGCACGCTACCATAGACCTTACCGCTTCTGGCGAACGTTTTTTTTGCCGAGGGCTTACCGACGCCCCATGGGAGGGCCCAAATGGGAGGGTTGCGGGGTGTGCCCCACCTCGCCCATGCGCAGCGTCCCGCGCTCGAAACGAAGCACGGCGCAGCGCTGCTCCTGGCCGTCGGGCGACTCCGCTACGATCGGAATTTCGGAAACGCTGTCGGGAAAAATAAAGTGGTGTCGGAACGTGCCGTCGGGGTTGAGGGCCACCGGCTTGTTGTCGATCCAGACCTTGGCCTCGGGATGCGTGCCGCCGTAGAAGATCACCTCGGCGTTGACGTGCATGAAAAACGAGCGCGGTTTACCAAAAGGCTGCGCGCTCCAGCTCGCGCCAAAGGAGCTCACGCCTCCCGAGCCGGTTCCGCCGGAAGCCCCGCCGAGCCCATAGCCCCATGAGCTGAGCCAGGAACTCCAGAAGCGGGAATCGCCCCGCCCGGCCCCCTGCCACGAGGAGAGCCAGGAGCTTTGGAAAAATGAGGAGACCGACGAGAGCCCGCCTGCCGCGCCCACCCAGGAGCTAAGCCAGGAGCTGAGACCCGCCGACGAAAACGAGGAGACCCCCCACGAAGCGCCGGACCAGGAGGTGAGCCAGGAGCTCCAGAAGGCCTGCCCTTTGGCGGCTGCCTGCCAGGAGGAAAGCCAGGAGCTTTGGAACGTCCCCGAAGTGCCTGCGGCGACCGCCCAGGAGCTGAGCCAGGAACTCCAGAAAGAACTTTGCGCTGCCCCGGGCCACGAAGCGAGCCACGAGCTTAAGCTTTCATTTTTAGCTCCGGGCCAGGAGGAGAGCCAGGAGCTGATTGCGCTGCTGGGAGCGCCGACGCCGGGCCAGGAAGAAAGCCAGGAGCTGATTTCCCGGCTGACTTCCGCGCCGGGCCACGACGAGAGCCACGAGGCAAAGGCACCGATCTCCGCGCCGCCGAGCCAGGAGGAGAGCCATGAGCTGATTTCGCCCACCTCCACCGCCGCGCGCCACGAGGCGAGCCACGAGCTGAGCCCCAGGCCTGCGCCGCTAAACAGGCTGGCCGTGCCGCCAAGGGTTCCCTCGCCGGGGATGAGCCCGCTGGCGCTTTCGCTAAAGAGGCGCTCCTTGAGCTGCTGGCGCAGGCGGCGGTCGATTTCCGCCGGTTCGAGCTTGGCAAGTTCGTCCAAATCGTTGCCGAGGAGCACGGCCAAGACGCGCCGTTGCTCGTCGGTCCAGTCCGGGATTTGCCCCAGCGCGAAGGCTAGTTTGCGGCCCTCAGTCTGGAGCCGGGAGAGCGCGTCTACGAGCGATTCTCCGGGCCTCCGGGCGGGCTCCACCATGTCGAGCATCTTCTGGAAGGCCAGGTGGTAGGGCACCGTGGCGAACGTGTCGGCCACCTGCTCGGAAAGGCCGTCAGAGGGGGTCGTGGTTTCGTTCGAGCGGGCGATAACCTCCCACGTGCCCGCTTGGTTGAAGAAACCGATTTCGGCGTAGAAGGTGGCGTTGCTGTGACCGGCGGAAATGTACCAGTTGCGGGCTTCGGGGGTCACCTCGGCGCGGTAGGTTTCGGCCGTTGTTGCCGCGTCGTAGACCTTGAGGTGTACCTTGCCGTCAGAGAGGCGAGAGAGCGGGTATTCGGCCCAGTCGATGTCCCAGTAGCAGAAGAGCCAATGCGGGTCGCGGGCGACGAGGAAGAGGGACTTGGAGCCGTAGGAGGCAGGCAGCGGGCCGAGATCTTCGTAGGCAGGGGGGGCGGTCTCTCCGGAAGGGGCTTCCTCCAACGTCACCTCATATTTGTGAACGTTTTCGTCTGGCCTTCCGTGGACGACCGGCTGTTTCGAAAGGTGAAAAGCACCCTTCTTCCCGGTTGCTGCCGATCCCGAAATATTCCCTGTATGAATTTTGCCCATAGCCAAAATCGTTGCTCCTGATTTTCCGCCGACGGTGGTGATCTATTTGCGATGCTAAAGTCAAGCGGAGACAACGCAATCAAATTCCTTCAAATCAGGTTTCGCCCTAAAAGTTTTCGGCAAGGATTTCCCGAACTTGCCGAGGAGGTTGGTACGCGATAGCCTCTGGCCCTCATCATGTTGACCAAACGCATCATTCCCTGCCTCGACGTCCACGACGGAAAGGTGACTCGCGGCGTCCAATTTGGCAAAGCCGAAGCCGGTGAACTCCGCAACGTGGGCGACCCCGTGGAGCTGGCCATTCGCTACAACGAACAGGGGGCCGATGAGATGGTTTTCTTCGACATCACCGCCACCGCCCAGGGCCGGGCCTCGATGATCGGCGTGATCGAACGGACCGCCGACCAGTGCTTCATGCCGCTGACCGTCGGCGGGGGCATCCGCAAGGTGGAGGACATGAGCCTGATGCTCAAGGCCGGGGCGGACAAGATCAGCATCAACTCCTCGGCCATCGCCACGCCGGAATTGATCGGCGCGGGCGCGGAACGTTTCGGCAGCCAGTGCATCGTCGTTTCCATCGACGCCAAGCGGGTCGCGCCGGATCGCTGGGAGGTTTTTTCTCACGGCGGACGCAAGGCGACGGGCCTCGACGCGGTGGAGTGGGCCAAAAAGGCCGTGGCGCTCGGCGCGGGGGAAATCGTGCTCAACTCGATTGATGCGGACGGAACGAAGGCCGGATACGATTTGGAGATAACCCGCCGGATCAGCGATAGCGTCGGAGTACCCGTGGTCGCGAGCGGCGGGGCAGGCAAACTGGAGCACATGGCTGAAGTATTGGCCGTGGGCAAGGCGGATGCCGTGCTGGCCGCCAGTGTGTTTCACTTTGGGCAATACACCGTGGGCGACGTGAAGCAATTCCTCGCTGGACGCGGCGTGCCTGTGCGGCTGGCATAGGATTTTTTTTCACCACAGAGCCACAGAGGGCACGGAGGAAAAGGCAGGAGGTTGACTTGGGGACACCCCGGTTTCCAGAGGTGCCCTTGGTTTTTCCCTCCTGCGGAAAGGAGCGTTTTTTTATAGCGACGCGCCAAGACGCAAAAAAAGGCACGGAAACCGCTCGGGTCCCCGTGCCTTTCGAATTTTCCTGTAGGATTTGTTACGGCGTTTCCGCTCCGCACTTGGCGGTGATCTTTCCGCTTAAGATGCGGTTGACTGCGTTCAGGTAGGCGCGCGCGCTGGCTTCGATGACGTCCGTGCTGGCTCCCTTGCCGGTGACGAGGGTGCCTTTGCCGAAGTCACACTTGATGGTGACTTCGCCCAGTGCGTCTTTACCCTGGGTGACGGCCTGCACGTTGTATTCCACCAGGTGGCCCTGCTGGTTCAAGATGCGGTCGATGGTTTTCATGGCGGCGTCGACGGCTCCGTTGCCGGGGCTGGAATCCTGGAGCACCTCGGTGCCGCGCTTCAGGCGGACCGTGGCGGTCGGGATGGTCGAGCTGCCGCTGGCGACGTGGATGTAGTCGAGCGCGTACCCCTCGGTATGGTCGTCCATGGAGTCGTTGACCAGGGCCGACAAGTCGTCGTCGTAGACGAATTTCTTCTTGTCGCCGATATCTTTGAAGCGGATGAACACGCTTTCTAACTCCTTGTCGCTCAAGCGGTAGCCTAAATGCTCCAGGCGTTTGGCCACTGCGTGGCGGCCGCTGTGCTTGGTCAGGGGCAATTCCGTTTCGCCCCAGCCGATTTCGCGCGGGTCCATGATCTCGTAGGTCTCGCGCTTCTTCAAGATGCCGTCCTGGTGGATGCCCGAGCTGTGGGCAAAAGCGTTCTCGCCGACGATGGCCTTGGATCGCTGGACCATCAAGCCGCTCATCCGGCTGACCAGGCGGGAGGATTTGACAATCTCGTGGGTGTTGACGCCGGTAGTGACTCCGCCGAAGTAATCTCCGCGCGTCTTCAAGGCCATGACGACCTCTTCCAGCGCCACGTTGCCCGCGCGCTCTCCGATGCCGTTGATGGTCCCCTCGACCTGGCGCGCACCGGCTTTCACGGCGGCCAGCGAGTTGGCCACGGCCAGGCCCAAGTCGTTGTGGCAGTGGACGCTGATAATGGCGTCGTCGATAGCGCGAACGTTCGATTTCAGGTACGAAATCAATGCGGCGTATTGCTCCGGCACGGCAAAGCCGACGGTGTCGGGGATGTTGACGGTGGTGGCTCCGGCTTCGATGACGGCTTGCACTACCTGGGCCAAAAACTCCGGCTCGGTGCGGGAACCGTCCTCGGGCGAGAACTCCACGTCGCGGCAGAGTGCTTTGGCGCGTTTGACGCCCTCCACGGCCAGGCGGATGATCTCCTCGCGGGCTTTGTTGAGCTTGAATTCGCGGTGGATGGCCGAGGTGGCCAAAAAGACGTGGATGCGCCCGCGGTCGCCCGCCGGTTTAATGGCGGCTCCGGCGGCGTCGATGTCTTTGGAGACGCAGCGGGCCAGGCCGCAGATGACGGGGCCTTTGATTTCGGTGGCGATTTTTTGGACGGCTTCGAAATCGCCGTCGCTGATAACCGGGAACCCGGCCTCGATGACGTCCACGTTGAGCCGCTCCAGTTGCCGGGCAATTTCCATTTTTTCCCGCAAATTCATGGACGCTCCGGGACACTGTTCCCCGTCGCGCAACGTGGTGTCGAAAATGATCACTTTATCTGACATAAAAACTCTCTCTGGTTAACAATTAAAAAGGTTCAGGTGGATGAAAACAGGATGAGGCTAGGAGCCGCACTCCACCAGAGGAGCAGCTGTAGCCGATTACGTTGACATGCTCCGCGAGGATCTTCCGCTCTGAACTATCAGAGGAGCGGAAGCTCGAGGAGCAACGTAAGTCGGCTGGTCAGCAGGTGATGCATTGGTAACGCCAATGCTATAATCCGGTCCGTGGAAAAATCAACCGAAAAAATGGAAGGGCCCGAGCCGGGCCCTCTCCGGACTAACCGTTTTGGTTGGTCGTTTCGGGAGTCGTCACCGCGCCGGCGCTCAGGCCGCTGCTGGTGGTGGTGGTGTTCCCGTTGGTGGTGTTAATGATGCTCGTGCTGGTCGGCAAGGCGTTGTAAACCTGGCCCGCGTTGGCGTTGGTCACGATGGCGTCCAGCTTGGTGTTAAAGGCGGTGTTGTCCGTCTTGAAGGAATCGGCAAAGCTTTTGATGGCGCCCGCAACGTCGCTATTGCCGGAGCTGGTCTTGAGGACTGATGCGGTGATGCCGACGACTTCGGCGGCCACTTCGGGGTGACCGGACAGGGCGGAGGAGACTGAGTGACCAACCTTGGCGATGGTCTCCTGGTTGGACTGGGTTTGGCCGGGTAGCGAGGTCACCAGGATGGCGACGGTTTCGGCGATTTCACCCTGGATTTGCACGGTGGAGCCCTTGGCCAGGATGGCGGTGACGAGGGCTAGGGCGATTTCCGGGGTCTGGGCTGCGAGTTCGGGGTTTTTCTGAAATTCACGGCCGACGGCGGCGGCTAGGTAATCGCCTCTGATGCCCGTGGCTTTTTCGACGCCTGCGATGACGTCAGCCGCGCTCTTGGGGTTGGCGGCGGCGTATTCCGCTGTCAGCTGGGCGATTTTCGAGGAACTTTTTTTGGCGTCAGCGACGATGTTATCAACCGCCTGCTGCACCGAGGTGTTCCCTCTGTGGGAAGGGGTGGTGGTGTCGCGCGATGCAACCGGTGCCAGGGTATTTTTCGGGGCGACCGGTGCCTCGTAAATATTGCCGTTGCTATCTGTTACAAAGCGTTGGGTATCCGTGGCTGCAAAGGCGGTCGTGCCGAACAGGAGAATGGTGGGGACGATTTTGAGCAGAAGGTGGGTTTTCACGGTGGGATCGGTTGGGTTTAGAAGTGAAAAATAAAGCAGGGCATGAAACCCTCGGTTTTTTGGAAAGTTTTAGCGATTCTTTAGCGGTTCATTTTCGCTCATGCCGGATTCTGGGTGGTCTAATTTCGGGATACTAGGGGGTTCCGCGCAAAAATCAAACAAATCCTACAGAGGTGCCCTTAAGGGGTGTTTTCCTGAAGCTCCGGACTCTTGGCCGGGTCGGTGGCGAGGATGGACTGGGCTTCCACCATGCCGACGGTGTGGGCGTCCTTGGTGCCGAGTCTCCGCGCCTCGGCCAGGGCGGCTTTGGCCTCCGCTTCTTTGCCCGCGAGGGAAAGATGGGTGCTGTAGTAGGCCCTCAGGACGCCCAGGTTTGGGTCGAGCCGGATGGCTTCGAGGTAGGCGCTTTCCGCCGCGTCGAAGTCCCGCGCGCCGTCGAGAGCCTGGGCCATCCGGACCAGGGCATTCTCGTCGTTCGGGAAGATGGCGAGGGATTGGCGGAAGGCGGCGACTGCGTTTTCAAAGAGGACGGGGCGCATGGACTTGAGGGGCATTCGCGTGGCGGAGACCCTCCAGGCTTCGCCCAGGTAGAAATAGGGGTACGGGTCGGACGGGTCGGCCTTGATGGCTTGATTCGCCCAGTCCTGGGACTCGCGCAACAGGCCGTCGCGCAGGGCCGCGCGCGCTTTTTCAGTCCAGTACTCGCCCTCGAAGCGGTAGGCCGCCGCGGCAATAAGGGCGAGGCCCGCCAGGGCCATTCCCGCGCGCGTCAGTTTCAGCGTCGTATTCCACGCGGGGGTCTGCTCAGGCTTGTTCGTTCCCGGGTTGGCCAGGAGGCCGAAGATCAACGCGAAGAGCAGGGCGTTGCCCGGGATGTGCATGTTGAAGTCGACCACGGAATGGGCCATGAGCGTCAGGACGGCGCTGAGTGCTCCGATGGTGAGCGCCAGGGCGTCGCTGCGCGGGACGGTCAGCGAATTGCAGAGCCGCCGCAGCGTGATGGTGCGGATGTTGCGCAGGCCAAAGCCGACGTGGAGGCCCAGGAAAACGAGCATCAGCCCTTCACCGACGATGCCGTACTCGGCCAGCAGCTCCAGGTAATCGCCGTGGGAATGGATCGGGTCGGCCTGGATCTGCGGGCGGCGGAACTGGCGTCCGTACCAGAGATGGCTCCCGGCTCCGGTGCCCAGGAGCGGGGCTTCTTTGAATTGATCCAGCGTTGCCAGCCAGTTGTAGACCCGCACGTCCTGGGTGGATTGGCCAATGCGATCCATTCGCTCCCGGACGTGTCGGCTGATGACCATGAGCTTACCCGCGACTCCCACCAACAGGATGACGGCGGCGATGGTGATGAGGACCGTGCGCGTGAGCCCCTGGCGGTTGTAGATCCCGACCACCCAAAACGAGAGCAGCGTAAAGGCCACGAGGCCCCCGGCGGTGCTCAGGTAGCCGCCCCGGCTGCCGGTGATGACGACGCCGAAAAAGCAGACCGCCGCGGCGTAGCCCGTTAACAGCTTCACCCCCGCGCTGAAACGGCTCCAGACCGTGAGGCTCAGGGTCATGATGCCGATGGCTTCGAGAAAACCGGCGAGGTGGTTGGGGCAGATGAGCAGCCCGCTGGCGCGTGAGTCGTAGCCGTTGCGCAAAAAGCCGAAAAGCATGAACTCGTTGCCGTTCCTGAACTGGACGATGCCGATGATCACATGCACCATGGCCAGCCCCAGCAGCGTGAGGATCAGCCAGACGCGGGCCTTGGTGGCGTGCAGGTAAAAGGCGGTGATGAGGTAAACGAGCAAGCAGCCCGCTACCATAAAGGCGTCCGTCCGGGCCAGGTAGGCCACCGGGGAGAACCAGGCGCGCGCCAGAACGTAGCCCGTCAGGAGCACCGCGGAGACCACGCAGAGCCAGGAGGGCTTGGGCGCTGGCCTGCGGATGAAAAAGAGGGCCAGGATGGCGCTCAGGCCGATCAGCGCGTAGGTGGGGTAGCTGAAAAGGAGCCGCGTGCCGCCGATGAGGAATTGAATGAGAACCAGCGAAACGCCAAGTAGGGAGACAAGGAGGTAGTTCACGGAAACAAAAAAAAGGCGGTTCCGAAGAACCACCTTTATTTAAAATCAGCCTGAGCTGGAAAGCTACTACTTCTTGATTTTCTTCAACAGGGGGAGGCCCGTGTTGGAGTTTTCAGAAACTTCGTAGCCCGTCGGGAGCTTGTCGATGGCCGCTTCGCCCGCAACGCCCGCGAAATAGTAAAGGGTCACCTGCTGGCCGCCCTTGAGTTGTTGCTTGCGTTCGTGGAGGAAATACTCCTTGCCACTCTTGGCGCTTTTTACACTGTAAGCCATATTCTTCGATCGGTTTGGTTTGGGTTGGTTAAAGGATTAGAGGAGCCCCGCCTTCTTGAGGGTGGCGTAAGCCCCGTTCTTGGAGACGGTCTTGAGCGCGCGAGCCGAGAGCTTGATGACTACGAATGAGTCGAGCTCCGGCACCCAAAGGCGCTTGGTTTTCAGGTTAGGGGTGAAGGTACGCGGCACGTTCTTAGTGACGTGACGACCGACGCCGCCCTTCTTTTTGGCCATACCACGGCGGTGGATGACGCTGCCGCGGGTGATCCCCGCTCCGGTGATGGTGCAAATCTGTGACATAGCGTTTCTATCTGAAAGGGCGCTAAAAGTGGACGTTTAGCGGCCATGGGTCAAGCGTTTTTCTGGAAACAATTAATTTCTCTGGGGAGTCTACTGGGGAAGCGTGCTGATGCCAGCCTGAATAGCGGTTTTTTGGGCGGCTACGAGCTCGCGGATGCCTTTGCGGCCCAGAGCCAGCATTGAAGCCAGTTCCTCGTCGGTGAAGACGGCCTCCTCGCCCGAGCCTTGCAGCTCGACGAACTCCTGGGCCTCGGTCATGACCAAGTTCATGTCCACGGCGGCATCTTTATCCTCCGTATAGGCCAGATCGAGCAGCGGAACGCCGCCCACCATGCCCACGCTGATGGCCGCCACGAGGCCCTTGAGCGGGTTCCGGGAGAGCTTGCCCAAGCGGATCATTCTCTCAAACGCCAGGGCCGAGGCCACGCAGGAGCCGGTGATGGAGGCGGTGCGGGTGCCGCCGTCGGCCTGGAGGACGTCGCAGTCGATCCAGAGGGTGTTGGGGCCCAGGGCCCGCAGATCCACCACGGCCCGAAGGGAGCGGCCAATGAGGCGCTGGATTTCCGAGGAGCGGCCGTCGAGCTTGCCCTTGGCAATGTCGCGCTGTTTGCGGTCGAGCGTGGAGTAGGGGAGCATGGAGTATTCCGCCGTGAGCCAGCCGCCGGGGACCTTCTGTTCCTTCATCCAGCGGGGGACGTCGGGCTGGATGATGGCCGAGCAGATGACGCGGGTATTGCCCGCCGCCACGAGCACGGAGCCGGTGGCGTTCGGGGCGAAGTGAGGGGTGAAGGAAATGGGCCGGAGCTGGTCGGTCTGGCGGCTGTCGTTGCGGAGCGCGGCGAAGGGGCTGGATGGAGTGGGCATGGGAAAAAAGTGTGGTTTGGAAAGCGGGGAAGATGAAGCACGCCACCGTGGCGGGCGAGAACTTTTTGCCCCGGGCCAGGCGCGGTAAGGGGCGTGGGTCAAGGATGTGATTCACAAAAGGTTCAAGCCTGCTACGCTGGGGGCCGTTTTCCCATGGCCACCACTTCCAGTACCACGCCAGACCTCTTTTCCTTTTCATCCGAGCCCGCCCCGGAGAGCGCCCGCCAGCGGGCCCAAGCCCTCCGCGACGAGCTGGGCGAGCATAACCGGCGCTACTACCAGGAAGCCGCCCCGACCGTCTCCGACCAGGAATACGACCGCCTTTACCGCGAGCTGGTCGATCTGGAGGCCCGCTACCCCGAGCTGGCCGTGCCCGATTCGCCCACCCGCCACGTCGGCGGCGCGCCGCTCTCGCAGTTCGCGCAGATCCGCCACCAGATCCCGATGCTCAGCCTGGATAACACCTACTCTGAGGAGGAGGTGGCCGCGTTTTTCATCCGGCTGGAAAAGCTGATCCCCGGCGAGAAAATCGAGACGGTCATTGAGCCGAAAGTCGACGGCGTGGCCATTTCGCTCCTCTATGAGCATGGCAAACTTCGCTACGCTGCCACCCGGGGCGACGGCACCACGGGCGATGATGTGACGCAGAACGTCCGAACCATCCAGGGCGTGCCCCACCGGCTTTCCGGCAAGCACATTCCGGAGCTGCTGGAGGTCCGGGGCGAGATTTACCTGCCCAAGGCCCGCTTCGCCGCCATCAACGAGGAACGGACCGCCGCGGGCGAGGCCCCCTTTGCCAACCCGCGCAACGCCGCCGCCGGATCGCTCAAACAGCTCGACCCGGCGATCGTCGCCCAGCGCGGGCTGGGGGGAATTTTCTACGGCCTGGGCGTCGTCAAAGGGGCCCAAGGGGCTGAATGGGCCACGCACCGCGAGGCGCTCGCCGCGCTGCGCTCCCACGGGCTCCCGGTGCACGACCGCGTCTGGGTCGCCTCGACGCTCGACGAAGTGCTGGGTGCCATCCATGAGCTGGACCAGGTGCGCCACGGCTTCGCCTTTGAAACCGATGGCGCGGTGATCAAAGTCGACGCCGCCCGGCAGCGCGAAGTCCTCGGCTTTACCGCCAAATCGCCCCGCTGGGCCATGGCTTACAAATACAAACCCGAACAGGCCGAGACGCTCCTGCGCGAGATCACCATTCAGGTGGGCCGCACCGGCGTGCTGACCCCCGTGGCCGAGCTGGACCCCGTCTTGGTCAGCGGCAGCACCGTCTCCCGCGCCACGCTCCACAACGAGGAGGAGGTGGCCCGCAAGGACATCCGGGTGGGGGATACCGTGGTGGTCGAAAAAGCGGGCGAGGTGATCCCCGCCGTCGTCGAAGTGCGCAAAGAAAAGCGTCCCCCGGGTGCGGAAGTCTTTAAAATGCCGGAGACCTGCCCCTCGTGTCATACTCCCGTCGTGCGCGATGCCGAGCAGGTGGCCATACGGTGCGTCAACCCGAGCTGCCCCGCGCAGCTCAAGCGCCGCCTGGAGCACTTCGCCTCGCGCGGCGCGATGGACATCGAGGGCCTCGGCGAAGCGATGGTGGACCTGCTCGTGGAGCGCGAACTGACTCGTGATTTGGCCGACATCTACCGCCTTAACCTGCTCAAGCTCGCCAGCCTCCCGCGCATGGGCGAAAAGAGCATCTCAAACCTGCTCGCGGCCATCGAGGCCAGCAAACAGCAGCCGCTCTGGCGCTTGATCTTCGGCATGGGCATCCTGCACGTCGGGGCCACCTCGGCGCGCGCGCTTGCGGCACACTACCGCTTATTGGATCAGCTCATGGCGGCCACCTCCGAGGAGCTTCAGCGCATCCCCGACGTCGGCCCCGTCGTCGGCCCGGCCATCGTCCAGCATTTCGCCAACCCGGGCACACGCGAGGTCATCGAGCACCTGCGAGCCGCCGGGCTCAACTTCGGCGAGCGCGATCCCGAACCGGCCCCCGCCACCGGAGGCGCGTTCCTGGGAACCACCTGGGTACTCACCGGTACGCTCAGCCAGCCGCGCGAGGAAGCGGCCGAGCTGATCCGCGCCAAAGGGGGCAAAGTGACCGAATCGGTCAGCAAAAAAACGACCTACGTGCTGGCCGGAGAAGAAGCCGGGAGCAAGCTGGAGAAAGCTAAAAAGCTGGGCGTCCGGGTGCTCACGGAGAGCGAGTTCCGGGGGCTGATGGAGGGGCGAGAACCATCGACTCAAGAAGGAGAGAATCAATGATCAAGCGTTCCCATGACCGCGGGGTGCAAGTTATCGAACTGAACCGCCCGGATAAGAAAAATGCCTTTACCGGGGCGATGTACGACCATTGCTTATCCACAATCGTTCCCGCAATACCACATGTTGTGCTGAGTAAAAATAGACACATGACAACGCGGTTACAAAGAAGTATGTCGTGCATGCGCCTCTCTGTTATTCCTTGGTTTAAGAAGCTTTGCCCCAACCTGTTGGGGGGCTTCGGCGTAACGATCCGCTCGGTGTTCGCCCAACATTTCTGTTAAATGAAAACGGCTTTCCTTCATCGCATAGCGCAAGCTCTCGCCGTCTTAGCGGCCGCCGGTGCGCTATTGGTAACCTCCGCGACTCTTTTGCTTCTCACTCGCATATTCAGGGGCCTCTTTGAGCACCTATATGGAGACAAGCCACTGCCAGAGCTAACAAGCGCAGTTATGACAATAGGTCCGCATGCTCCGATTGTCGGATTTGTGGCGGCTTTCATTTGCTTAGTGGTTGCATTCATGCTGACTCGAACCGCATCGAGTATTGATGCTGCGTCCACGAGATTGCTCATTTTGGTTTCGGTCGTGTGGGTGCTTTGCTTTCTCGTTTCGAGCGCGTCATCCATTGCCTTCGCCCTGCCTCTTATGCGGACCACGTTTAAGATGAGCCAGCCATGACTCCCGAACAGGGCGAAGGGTTTTGTTAACCGGCTATTAGGTAGCTTTATCTCATTCCCAAACTCCATTTGGGCACGCAACTCGATTGCCTCAATGGAGTTGCCGGAGCACTGACGTTTCCCAATAGAGTTTGGGAACGAGGAAAAGCCCGCAAGGGCGTCCGGGTGCTTAGTGAGGCTGCTGGAGGGGTAGGGACGGAGAATTCTGTATTTCTGAAGGCGGTTGCGGTAGCATTGCGGCGTTATGGATAGCCCCAATGCCGTAAGAGTTCTCCAGCCTAGCTTTTCGCGCGCCTTCGTGCGGATTTTGGCGGAAATCATGCTGGCGTGTGCCGTCGGTGCCGTTTGGGAGCGGTATCGGCTCGGCTATTGGTGGAGCGTGGATTACATGGCTTCTCTCCTGATCCTGCTGCTGGTATTTCCGGTGATTGTATGCGTGATGTTTGTGCCTCGCCGCTTTGACTGGTGCGAAACGGAGTTGAAAATACAGCTCTTCTTGAGACGGGAAAAAGTTGTCCCGTGGAATCGGCTATATGCTTACGGAACCGGCAACAACGTATTTCTCCTTCAATTCGAAGGGCTATCGACGTTTCAAATTTACGCCGGAGCCTTTAAATCGGCGGAATGGAAAGAATTTAGAGCGTATCTGACCGCAACCTATCCGCGAAAAAAGGCGCGGTTCTGGCTGGGGCCCAAGGCGATCCGAAAGGGATAAACCTATGGAAACGCTGGATCTGCTTTTTAAAGGAGCTGCGGCTGCGGTGCTGCTGGCGCTGCCCATTCTGCTGGTGAATTGGTTCCGCTATATGCGGCAGGTCAATGCCAATAGAAGTCTTCGGCCCCACCTGGAACAAGGGACGATTCCCGCAAAAAGCGTCATGTTTTTTGTGCTCTCGATCGGGACGGTGATGTGCGTGGCCTCCATCAGCCAAAACCGGGCCCACGACGAAGTCCTCAAAATGCTGGGCTCCATGCCCGCTGATGCCACCGTTTCCGTGAACGGAAAGATAGCTCCGGATCGAGACGTATTAATGCAGACGCTCCAAACGTTGCACTGGCAGGCCGCCCACCATTCCCACCCTGCACGCGCGATCCATATCGAAATTTCCGCGCCGGGTCGGCATCTGGCCTTGGTTTTGAAGCGCGATTCGTCCAACCCGCAGGAATATTGGGTTTTCCTTCCTCGGTATATGATTACTTCGAAGAACGAAATTGGCCGGATTAATTCCGGAATTTTCGAGGCGTATTGATGCCTCCGTCTGATCGAACGCCCCTATCCGATCTGAAACCGGATGTCCCTCACCGCGCGCGCTCCGAAGCGCTCTTTGAACTTGGAGAGAATCTTCGTCTTCCAGACCCGGTCCAGCTCGTAGTGCATTGTCGGCTGGAGCACCCGGACGTAGAGCGTCCCGTGGTCCAGCCTCGCGGGAGTCGCGTGGCCAGCGATGAAATCGCCCACCAGCTCCCGCCACGCCCCCAGCACTTGTTCCTGCCGGAGGCGTTCCCCCAGTCCCAGCGACTTCATCACGCCGCCGATCACGTCGGAAGCCTTCTTCACGCGGTCCGGCCGGACTTGCGGTTCAGGCAAGCCGCGCCATTCGGCGATCACCAAAGCTCGCTGCCAGGGGGTCATGGGTTTAAGATAAGAGTAGAGCGAGGGAGAAAATTATTCCCCGTCGTCGCCGATGGCTTCCACCGGGCAGCCCTCTTTGGCCTCGCGGCAGAGGTTTTCTTCTTCCTCCGTCTCGGGTTGTTTGAGGACGTAGGAGTGGCCACCTTCGTCGTTGCGGCCAAAATTGGCGGGCGCTGTTTCGCGGCAGAGGTCGCAGTCGATGCACTGGTCATCAACGTAGTAGCGGCCCAGCACGTTATCTGGATACTTGTTCGCAATGTCAGCCATAGGCCCTAATACTTCGGACGATCGGGGCTGATTGCAACGTTTTTTTAGGATCAACCTTCCTGATCCGTGGATCGGGGCCCACCAGCGGCCCTAATAATCCTAGGATAATTGCCGGGGCGCGACTTTTGGCTTCCTCGCGGGGCCGTTTTGCCCTCATCATTCCCGCCATGCCTTCGTTTGACATCGTATCGGAAATAGACCGGGGAGAAATCGACAACGCCATCAACCAGGCCCGCAAAGAACTCGTCTCGCGCTTCGATTTCAAGGGGAGCACGGCCAAGATCGAGTGGGAGAAAAACGAGATCGACCTTTCCGCCGAGGACGGCAGCCGCCTCAAGGCCCTGGAGGAAATCCTCGTCGGCAAGCTGGCCAAGCGCAACGTCGACCTGCGCAACATCGAGCGCAAGCCCCCGGCCATCTCCCCTCTGGGCCACGCCACGCAGAAAATCGTCATCAAGCAGGGCATCGAGGGCGAGAAAGCCAAGGAAATCACCAAAGCCATCAAAGCCAACGCCGCCAAGGTCCAGTGCGCCTTGCAGGAAATGCAGATCCGCGTCACCGGCAAGAAACGCGACGACCTCCAGGAGGTCATTGCCTTCGTCCGGGCCAAGGACTTCGGCGTAGCCCTCTACTTCAAGAATTTCAGGGATTAACCCCGGCAATTAAATCCCCCAAGATTTGCCGCGACGGCGGGAACCGCTTCCTCTATAATGCCCGCCAGTACCGACATTTAGCCTCCCATGATAACCAAGCTCCTGCATACCCGCTACCGCGTGGCCGACCTGGAAAAGACGGCCTCGTTCTACCGCGACGTCCTGGGCCTTGAGGAAGTCCGCCGCTTTCAGTCCCCACGCGGCTCCCAGATCATTTATTTCAAGGCTCCCGGCAGCGAGGAACTCATCGAAATCTGCCAATACGACGCCAGCGGCCCCGTGGTCGTCGGCCCGGACCTCACCCACCTGGCCTTTGCCGTGGACGACCTGGATGCCTTTGCCCGCCACGCCGCCTCCAAAGGCTACCCGCTGAGCGACGGCCCTTTTCGCACCGATTCCGGCATGGTCGCCTTTATCGACGCCCCGGAAGGCTACGAAATCGAACTCATTCAAGCCCCCCAACCCTGAGAGCACATGGAATTCGACTGGCTCGACGCCCCCTTTGACCTGAAACCGATCCCCCCCAAGGAGATCGAGGAATCCTTCGAGGACCCGTTTTCGCTGCGCATGCTTCCGGACACCGTCCAGAACACCGACGCCCGCTACCTCAACCTGGGCCGCTCGATGACGGGCCGCGGCATTTTCACCGTCTTCTGGACCGACGGCAAAGCCTACCGGGCCATTTTTTCACGCGAAATGACACCCGAGGAGACCGCCTTTTACGAACGTAAGAACTCGGAGCTGAGTTAATCTTTTCAATTCTCCCCGCCCCACATGAACGTCATCAATACCTGGTCGGAAATCCCGCGTTTCGAAAGCGAGGAAGACGAGTGCGCCTTCTGGAGAAACACCCGCATCGACGCCCGGCTCATGAACGGCTCGCTCCTCAAGACCGACGCCCGGGAATCGACCACCGTCACCTTGCGCATCGACCCCCGGATGCTGGCGCGCATCAAGCGCCTCGCCCGCATGCGCTATCTTAATTACCAAAGCATGATCAAGCAGTGGCTTAGCGAACGGCTCGAAAAAGAGAACGCAAACTAAGCCCATCACGCTTTCAACCCTACCCGCCGGAGGTGCAAAGCGCCCACGGCATTCTCCTATTTTCCGTGGAAAACCACCCTTCCGAACCTTCTCCCGAAACGCCGTCCGCAACCCCCGCCGCCGCGCCCGCGCCTGAACCGGTCCCCGCGCCCGCCGCCGAAGCTCCGGCTGAAACGCCCGCCGTCCCCTCCGATCCGCTCCTGGCCCTGGCCCATGCCGCCAGAGCGGCCCGCCTGAGCCCGGCCGACGAGGAACACGCCGTCACGCTGCTCAAAGAGCGCCTCACCGGGGGCCGCGCCGGGATCACCGCCGCCGTTCCCGCCATGACCGACGGGCTGCCGTGGGTGGTCGCCGTCAACGCAGTGAGCGCCATTTGGGAAGAGCTTTCGGTGGTCATGCGCCGCCATTTGCTCGCCGCCATCGCTAAAACAGAGAACGAACCGGCCCGCCGCCTCCGGCTGAGCCTGGCCCGGGGAATCTTTAAAATCGACCCGCCCGCCGGGTTGAAGCTGGCTTCCCAGGCCGCCGCCGGGCTCAAGGACCCTGAAAACGGCGCCCTCTCCGGCAAACACCGGCAGTATTTCTTCAACGTTTTCATCGGCAAGGGCAAGCCGTGGCTGCTCCAGCTCCCGCTGGGCGACCTCAAGGCCGGTGATGCCGATGCGCTGGTCCACGCCGCCATCGAGAGCTTCTCCTTCTGCCCGCCCTTCTCGCAGCTGACCATCCTGCGCTGGGTGCACGGCGCGGGGCGGCTCAAAAAGGTTGGCGAAAGCGACCTGGCCGCCATCGTAAAAAGCGTCTCGCGCTGGAACGCCAAGCTCCAGCGGCAGCTCAAGGCCGAAATCCCCGAACTCCCCGCCGCAGTCGAGGCCGTGCTCAAGCCCGAGGCCTCCCAACCGGCGGCCCCCGAGGAAAAGCCCTCCCCAAAACCCTCGGAGAAGAAACCGGCCCTCGAAGTCATCACGATTCCCAGGGCCCCCAGGGCACCCAAGCCCCCCCGGGCCCCGTCTCCCGACGAACCCGGCGCACAAGAGCCCCAAGGCGAGCCCATCGCCGCCGAGGGGGAGGAACCCGCCGAAGCGGAGCCCCAAGCCGAGGAAGGGGAGGAGCAGGCCCAGCCGCCCGCCGCCCAAGCCCGGCCCGAGCGCCGCGAGCGTCTCACCCGCGAACAACGCCACCAGGAAAAACTGGAGCGCCGCAAACAGGAGCAGGAAGCCCGCCGCGAAAAGCGCGAACAACGCGAACTGCAACTGCGTGACCGCGAGCCGCGTGAGCTGCAAATCCGTGAGCGCAGCGAACCGCTGCGGATCAGCACCCGCCCGTTCGACGCCAAGGAAGCCCTGCGCGGTATCGAAGGCTACATCACCAGCCTGCGCGGCGAGCTTGAAAACGCCAAGACCCAGCTTAATCGCCAGGAAAAGCAGCGCCCCCGCTCCGTCCACGTCGAGGAAGCGCTTCCCGCCGAGGAAGTCGAGGCCCTGCGGCGTCACAATATCCGGCTCGAATCGACCGTCGCCCAGCTGCGCGCGGAGCTTGAGGACCTCGCGGCCAACCACGAGTCCATCGCCGAGAGCCGCCTGCTGCACACCGCCGAGCCGCTGAGCGAAGAGAGCGTCGGCGCGCTGCGAGCCCTGCTGGGCATCAAGCTCCAGGAAGCCTTCGAGACCTACCACGCCATGCGCCTGGAGCCGCTCGACAAAGTTTTCCGCCTCGACTACCGCGACCTCCTCGGGAGCGTCTTCGATGTCCTGATGGAGCAGGGCGTACCGCTGAAAAAAGAGCCGCCCAAGCCGTAGAAACGCCGGAAAATGGGAGGAAATGATGGGAAATCCTAGTTTTCTCCCGTCTTTTTCCTGAGTTCCTGAGTTCCTGATGAAATTCCCTTTCCCAAAAGCGCCAAATGCCGTTAAACGGAAACCATGTCAGTACTCATTGTAGGCTCCATCGGTCTTGATACGGTTAAAACCCCGGCGGCGGAACACGGCGATTTGCTCGGCGGCTCGGCATCCTACGCCGCCGTCAGCGCCAGCTTTTTCTCGCCCGTGAACCTCGTGGGTGTCGTGGGGGAGGATTTTCCCAAGACCCATGTCGACTTCTTCGCCGGTCGCAAGATCGACCTCTGCGGCCTGCAAATCGAGCCCGGCAAAACCTTCCGCTGGTCCGGCGAATACCACACCGACCTCAATACCCGCTCCACCCGCAGCATCGAGCTCAACGTCTTCGAGCACTTCACGCCGACCTTGCCCCCGGAGTACAATCACACCGAGTACGTGCTGCTGGCCAACATCGCCCCGAGTCTCCAGAGCCACGTCCTGGACCAGATGGAGCGGCCTCGGTTCATCATCGCCGACACGATGGACCTCTGGATCAACATCGCCAAGGCGGACCTGCTCGCCCTCCTAAAGCGCGTGGACATGCTGATCTTGAACGACAGCGAGGCCCGCGAACTGACCGGGCAGAATTCGCTCATCAAAGCCGGGCGGCTGATCCGCCACCTTGGGCCGCGTTACGTGGTCATCAAAAAAGGCGAGCACGGCGCGCTGCTTTTCGGGCCGGACGCCTTCTTCTCCTGCGGCGCGTATCCCCTGGAGGAGATCCACGACCCGACCGGCGCGGGCGACACCTTTGCGGGCGGCGTGGCCGGTTACCTGGCCAGCCTCAAGCACACCGACGGCGTCACCTTCCCGATGCTGCGCAAAGCGGTCGTCTACGGCACCGTGCTGGCCAGCTTCAACGTCGAAGCCTTCTCGCTGGAGCGCCTGCGCACCCTCAAGCCCGAGGAAATTGAAGAGCGCTACCGCACCATCCGCAAGATCAGCCACTTCGACGCCGAGGTTTAACTTCGGAGATTCACCACAGAGTTCACGGAGGACACAGAGGGACGGAAGAGCGTCTTTTAGGTAGATCTCCTCCGTGCTCTCTGACTCGAAAATAGGTGCCCTATAAAAAAGGCAGAGGGCTCACGCAAAGACGCAAAGGCGCAAAGAGTCCTGCCTTTCTTTGCGCCTTTGCGTGAGTATCAATATTCCTTGTTCCCGAGTTGCACTCGGGAACGCACGGAAACGCGGCAGTTGTACTGCCGCATCGTGGGTTAACAAGGGGTCCTTACTGCGCCCCACGGTGGCGAAGTGCAACTTCGCCGTGTCGTTCCGTTCCCAATTACAACTTGGGAACGAGGGCAATTTTGAGTAAATCTCCTCCGTGCTCTCTGTGCCCTCTGTGGTGAAATCCTAACAATCCGCCAGCGTCGTGCCGATCATATCCGTATTGGCCGCGCCGGGGGGGACGATCGGGAACACGTTTTCGTTGGCGTCGATGGCGAGGTTTACCAGGCCCGGCCCGTTGTGGTGGAGCGCCTCGCAGAGCGTTTTTTCGATCTCCGCCCGGGGCGTTCCCGCCGGGATGTCCCACGCGGCCAGCCCGAACGCCCTTGCCAGCGCCGCGAAATCCGGCTGCCGCTCGAAAGTCGAAGCCTCGTAGCGTTTGCCGTAGAAGAGTTCCTGCTGCTGGCGCACCATGCCCAGGCGCTGATTATTCAGTATGATCACCGTCACATTCAGGCCCAGCTCCGCCAGCGTCGCCAGCTCCTGCACGTTCATGAGGATCGAGCCGTCGCCGCTCACGCAGACCGTCCGGCGCTCCGGCTTCGCCAGCGCCCCGCCGATGGCCGCGGGCAGGCCAAAGCCCATCGTGCCCAAGCCGCCCGAGGTCAGGTAAGTGCGCGGCGCGCGGACTGGGTAGCCCTGTGCCATCCACATCTGGTGCTGGCCCACGTCGGTGGCCACCAGTGCGTCGGCGGGGAGCAGTTTCCCCAGCGCCCGGCAAAATTCCAGCGGGTGGATGCCTGTTTCGCGTTGCGGGATTACAAGCGGGTGATCCGCCTTTAGCTCGGCCAGGCGCTGGCGCCACGGCGCGCGGTCCGGCTGCTGCGGCAGCGCCGGGACCAGCCGCGAGAGCACCTCGCCCGCGTGCCCCGCCACGGAGAACGTCGCGAGCTTGATTTTGTCGATCTCGCACGGGTCGATCTCGATGTGGATAATCCGCGCGTGCTGGCAGAACTTGGCCGCGTAGCCCGTCGCCCGGTCGTCAAAGCGCGCTCCAACCACCACCAGCAGATCGGCCTCGTCCATCAGGTAATTCGTGTACGGCGCGCCGTGCATGCCCAGCATCCCGATGGAGAGCGGGTGATCGCACGAGATCGCACCCAGTCCCATCAGCGTGCTGGTCACCGGGGCGGAAGTTTTTTCCGCGAGCTGGCGCACCCATTCCCCGGCGTCGGCCCCAATGACCCCGCCGCCGATGTAGAGCACCGGGCGGCGCGCCGCCGTGATCAACTCCACCATGCGGGCGATCGCCTCCGCCGCCACCGGCTCCGGCTCGGCAGCGCGGCCCGGCTCGGGCCATTCGTCGATCTCGATCTCGCCCTGGAAAACGTCCTTGGGCACATCGACCACCACCGGCCCCGGCCGCCCGGACTGCGCGATGGCAAACGCCTGGGGGATCGCGTCGAGCAGCTCCTCCGTGTGCATCACCATGAAGCTGTGCTTGGTGATCGGCAGCGTCAGGCCGAACGTATCGACCTCCTGAAAGGCGTCCGTGCGCAAGAGCGAGCGGGCCACCTGCGCCGTGATGGCCACCAGCGGCACCGAGTCGAGCTTCGCATCGGCAATCGCCGTGAGCAAATTGGTCGCCCCCGGGCCGGACGTGCCCAGGCAGACGGCGGCCTTGCCCGTCACCCGCGCCATGCCCTGCGCGATGAAGCCCGCGCCCTGCTCGTGGCGCGCCAGTACGTGCCTTAGCGGGCTGTCGTAAAGGGCGTCGTAGAGCGGCAGGATCGCGCCGCCGGGAATGCCGGAGAGCGTTGTGATGCCTTGCCGTTCGAGCAATTTGCAGATGATTTGGGCTCCGTTGAGTTTCATTTTATGGCTTATCTTAATGGATCCGGCGCGCCGTTAGTTGGGGGGATATGGGTAAAAAATAACCCCCTCCTGGCGGCTGCCGGAAGGGGGTTCGTATTCGATTTTTCTGGCCCCTACCGGCTCGCCCTAAGCTCTACGTTAAGCACAACAACGCTTACGCCCCCCGCCACGACGGGGAGAAGAACAGCGACATTGTTGAGAGCTTGGCTGCGGAAGTGGCTCATTTCTGCTTGGAGGTGTTACGCGGAGCCAGGCGCTTTGTCAACTCCCGGCAATCGGTGGCGCGGTGAATTTTTTTCAATGACGGAAAGCCCAATTCATACGAGGTTGACAAAAAGATGCATGATTTTTGCTGTCTCCTTCCTTTACTCCTGTTATGAAAAGAGCCGCTATGCCAGAATACGTTGAGTTTCAATTAGAGGGAAAGTGTGTGCGTTTGCCCATCGTCGAAGGGACGGCGGGCGAGAAGGCGATTGATATCTCTACGTTGCGAGAACAGACCGGCTACATCACGCTCGACTCCGGCTACGGTAATACCGGCTCATGCGAGAGCGATATTACCTTTATCGACGGCGAACAAGGCATCCTGCGCTACCGGGGCATCCCGATCGAGGAGCTGGCCGAGAAATCGTCGTTCGTCGAAACGGCCTACCTCCTCATGTTCGGCCACCTGCCGACGGGGACCGAGCTGCATCAGTTCTCCAAGCTGCTCACCGAGAACGAGCTGATCCACGAGGATATGAAATACCACTTCGAGGGCTTCCCCTCGAACGCCCACCCGATGGCCATCCTCTCCTCCATGATCAACGCCTCCGGCTGTTTCCAGCCGCAGATGCTCGCCGCGCACAGCCGCCGCACCTTCGATCTCCATGCCGCGCGCCTCGTCTCGCAGGTGCGCACCATCGCCGCCTTCGCCTACCGGAAATCCCACGGCCTGCCGATCATCTACCCCAAGCCGATCTATAAATACTCGGCCAACTTCCTCCACATGATGTTCTCGGATCCGTACTGCGACTACGAGCTTAAGCCGGAAGTCGTCCGCGCCCTGGACCTGATCTTCATCCTCCACGCCGACCACGAGCAGAACTGCTCCACCTCCACCGTCCGGATGGTCGCCTCCAGCCGCGCCAGCCTCTTTGCGGGTGCCGCCGCCGGAGTCTGCGCCCTGTGGGGCCCGCTTCACGGCGGGGCCAACCAGGCCGTGCTCGAAATGCTCAAGAAAATTTACGAAGACGGCGACGACGGCACCAAGTTCATCGCCGCCGCCAAGGACAAAAAGAGCAAGAACCGCCTCATGGGCTTCGGCCACCGGGTCTACAAAAACTACGATCCGCGCGCTCGCATCATCAAGCAGCGCTGCCACGAGCTGCTCGACGCCCTCAAGATCGACGATCCGCTGCTCGAAATCGCCCTCAACCTGGAAAAAGCCGCGCTCACCGACCCCTACTTCGCCGAGCGCAAGCTTTACCCGAACGTCGACTTCTACAGCGGCATCATCATGCAGGCCATCGGCATCCCCGTGGAGATGTTCACCGTCATCTTCGCCATCGGCCGCATGCCCGGGTGGATCGCCAACTACCGCGAGACCATCGAGGACCGCAACTCCCGGATCTACCGCCCGCGGCAGATCTACCAAGGCTCCCCGCTGCGCCACTACGTGCCCATCGGCGAGCGCGAGGAAAAATAGACGCTTCGTCCGTTTCCAAGCCGCTTTTCCGCACCCCGCGCGTTCCATCTGGAGCGCGCGGGGTTCTTTTTTCCGTTAGGGGTTTGATCTTTTTCCCGAGGACGTTATTCTCGGGCCCTACTCGACTATGTTGCGGAAAATCTCTCTTGCGGCCGCTGGATGTTTGGCGGCTTTTTCATTGGCGGCCCTAGCGCCCGCCCTCATCTCTACGACGGCCCTGGCAGCGGAAACGCCGACCATCACCATCAGTAAAAACGGCTCCGTGGCCATTGCCATCGGCCCCATCTCCGGTCCGGACGGCGCGCAGATCGCCAAGATCGTCCAGAGCGACCTCGCCCTCTCCGGCTTCTTTAGCTTCACCGACCCGGCCAGCGCGCCCATGGTCATCAATGGCTCCTCCTCCGGCTCCCTGGAGGGCAAAGTCGTCGAGCGCTCCGGCGGCAACGTCCTCATGCGCAGCTACGACGGCGACACCGCCAGCAAAGCCCACGCCTTTGCCAACGACATCATCCAGACCCTCACCGGATCGCGCGGCATGGCGGGCAGCAAAATCGCCTTCATCTCCGGGCACGGCAGCAAAAAAGAGCTCTACCTCGCCAACTACGACGGCAGCAACGCCCGGCAGCTCACCCAGGACAGCACCATCAGCGCCGCCCCCTCCATCAGCCCCGACGGCTCGAAAATCGCCTACACCAGCTACCTTAAAGGCTACGCCGACATTTACTTGATCAACCTTGCCAGCGGCGCGCGCGAACGCATCGTCAAATTCCCCGGCACCAACAGCGGCGCTGCCTTCTCGCCCGACGGCAACCGCATCGCGCTGACCTGCTCGCGCGACGGCAACCCCGAGCTTTACGTCGTCGATCCCAACGGCGGCAGCGCCCGGCGCCTCACGCATACCCGGGGAGTCGAATCCTCCCCCACCTGGTCGCCCGACGGCGGCGAGATCATCTACTCCTCCGACGACGGCGGCTCGCCCCAGCTCTACCGCATCTCCGCGGGCGGCGGCTCCGGCCATCGCCTCTCCACCGGCTACGGCTACTGCACCAAGCCGAGCTGGTCGCCCGATGGCAAACGCGTCGCCTTCAACGTCCGCGAAGGCGGCTCCTTCCAGGTCGCCGTGCTCGAGCTCTCCGGCGGCAGCGTCCGGCTCGTTTCCGGCGGCGGCGAGGCCCGCGACCCCGTGTGGGGCCCGGATTCCCGCCACCTCCTCTTTACCCAGGATGGCAGCCTCATCATGCTCGACACCCAGACCAGCCGCCGTTCGTCCGTAATGGGCGGCGCCGGCTCCGCTTCCGAACCCTCCTGGACCCGTTAAACTCCAATTCTCCAAGACCCAAACCCATGAAAAAATTCCAACTCATCACCCGTCTCGCCCTTTGCGGCGTGCTGGTCTGCACCCTGGACGCCTGCTCCCTCTTCAAAAAGAAGAAACAATACACCGGCGTCTCTGACAGCGACATGATCAGCGGCTCCCCGCTGCCCGACCGTCCGGAAAACGGCGTTTCGTTCATGAGCGCGAACGTTGACCGCAGCAAATTCTCGCCCGTCCACTTCGGCTTCGACAGCAGCGAAGTCGAGCCCTCCGACCTCGGCAAATTGAACGAAGTCGCCTCCTTCGCCAAGCACTCCAGCAAGCAAATCATCATCGCAGGCTTCACCGACGAGCGCGGCACCGCCGAATACAACCGCGGCCTTGGCGAACGCCGGGCCCAGGCCGTCCGCGCCTACCTCCTGCAACACGGAGCCAGCGACGGCAACATCCAGACCACCAGCTTCGGCTCCGAAATGCCCGCCTCCGAAGGGCACGACGAATCCGCGTGGGCCAAGAACCGCCGCGCCGAATTCGGCGTCGTGAAGTAAATACAGCAACCGCGAAAAACGTAAACGGGCCGGGGCTTTCCAAACGCCCCGGCTCTGATAGGTTTCTATCCCTCCCAACCGATCCCCAAATATTTATGGCCAAGACCGAAGCTCCCGTTGAAGACAAACAGCTCGCCGCCCGCAACAAGAACCTCGACCTGGCCATCCAGCAGATCGAGAAAGACTACGGCACCGGCGCCATCATGCGCCTGGGCGACAAGACCTCGATGGAAGTCGAAGTCATCCCCTCGGGCAACATCCTGATCGACCGCGCCCTCGGCGTCGGCGGATTCCCCCGTGGCCGCGTCGTCGAGATTTACGGCCCGGAATCCTCCGGTAAAACCACCCTCACCCTCACCGTCGTGGCCCAGGCCCAGAAGCGCGGCGGCCTCGCCGCCTTCATCGACGTCGAGCACGCCCTGGACCCCGTCTACGCCCGCAAGCTCGGTGTCGACGTCGACGGCCTCCTCGTCTCCCAGCCCAGCAGCGGCGAAGAAGCACTCCGCATTTGCGAAACGCTCGTGCGCTCCAACGCGCTCGACATCATCGTCATCGACTCCGTGGCCGCGCTCGTCACCAAGCAGGAACTCGAAGGCGAAATCGGCGACTCCACCGTCGGCGCGCAAGCCCGCCTCATGAGCGCCGCGCTCCGCAAACTGACCTCGCTCATTTCCAAGGCCCGCACCACCTGCATCTTCACCAACCAGATCCGCGAGAAGATCGGCGTCATGTTCGGCAACCCGGAGACGACCCCGGGCGGCAAGGCGCTTAAATTCTATGCCAGCGTTCGCTGCGACATCCGCCGCATCGGCGCCATCAAGCAGGGAGACGGCACCGTTACCGGCAACCGCACCAAGCTGAAAATCGCCAAAAACAAAGTCGCCCCGCCCTTCACCGAGTGCGAGTTCGACATCATGTACAACGAAGGCATTTCCTCGGTCGGCTCACTGCTCGACCTCGCCTTGGAAAAGGGAATCCTCGAAAAACGCGGCTCGTGGATGAGCTACAAAGGCGCGCAACTGGCCCAGGGCCGTGACGCCGCCAAAGAAGCCCTCAAAGCCGACCCCGCGCTGTACGAAGAAATCGAGACCGCCGTCAAAGCGAAGCTCGACGAAGACGCCGCTTCCTAAAAGCGCGCCCTTCCAGTCAACCTTATAAAGCCCGGCAGCGATGCCGGGCTTTTTTTAGCCGCAAAAAGGCGCAAAAAGCACAAAATAGATGATGCCCTGCATGGCACGCTCTTGCTTCCGAAACTCCATAGCGCCTCAGTAGGTGCCCTGAAAGGGCCCCGGTTTCTATAGCCCAGGGCAACGCCCTGGGACACCGGCACCCCCCCATTCTCGCGCCCTGAAAGGGCGCTGGTAGATCTGCAGAAATTGATAGTTGACTCTCACTATCATCGGCCTAAATTTGTCCCCGATGATCTACCTGACACAGCAAAAGCGGGTATTGGCCACCATCTTTGAGAAAGCCGAACGCCCGCTGACCCCGCCGGAAATTTGCGAACGCGCTCGCAACGATCTCCCCGCGCTCGGCATCGCCACCGTCTACCGGGCCATCAAACAATTCCTCGAAGACGGGCAGGTCCGCCTGGTCGAAGTCCCCGGGGCCGCACCGCATTACGAAAGCGCCGCCCGGCACCATCATCACTTCTTCGTTTGCGAAAGCTGCAAGCGCCTCTTTGACCTGATCGGGTGCGTTCGCGGCGTCAAATCGCTGGCCCCCCAGGGATTTCGCGTCAAACAACACGAAATCGTTCTTTACGGTGAGTGCGCCACCTGCGCCGCCGGGCAAGCCAAATCCTAAGCTCCTAAACTCAAAACCGATGAAACGCTTCCCCATTTTCCTAATCTGCCTTGTGCTCCTTCTCTGCGCCACCGTGGCCCGGGCCGCCCAGCCGCCGCTGCGCATCGTCGCCTCCTTTTACCCGATGTACGTCATCACGCTCAACGTCGTCGGCGACACCCCCGGCGTGCAGGTCTCGTGCCTTACCGAGCCCGTCACCGGCTGCCTCCACGACTACTCGCTGACGCCGGGCAACCTCAAAACGCTCGCGGGTACCGACATCTTCGTCGCCAACGGCGCGGGCATGGAGAACTTTCTGGCCAAGGCACTCCTCCAGTCCCCCCGGCTTAAAATCATCGAAGCGGGCAAGGACTTCCCGCTCATCGACAACGGCAACCCGCACATCTGGGTCAGCGTCACCGGAGCCATTGCCGAGACCCGGGCCGTAGCCGCCGGGCTCGCGGCGGCCGATCCGCTCCACGCCGTCGAATACCAAGCCAACGGCGAAGCCTACATCCTCAAGCTCGAAGCCCTCCGGCAGAAAATGCACGCCGCGCTCGACGGCCTCAACGACCGCAACATCATCACCTTCCACGAGGCCTTCCCGTACTTCGCCAGCGAGTTTAAGCTGAACATCGCCGCCGTCATCGAGCGCGAACCGGGCTCCGAGCCGAGCGCCGGGGAGCTGGCCGATACCATCAAGACCATCCGCAAGCACCACGTGCGCGCCCTCTTCGCCGAGCCGCAGTATCCCGCTAAGAGCGCCGATGTCATCCGGCGCGAAACCGGCATCCCCGTCGGCATTCTCGACCCCGCCGTCACCGGCCCGCGCGACCCCGCCCAAGCCCGCGACTCCTACCTCAAAACTATGGAAGCCAACTTGCAAGTGCTCGCCGGGGCGCTGAAAAAATAATGGAGCACGATCATCACAAGGGCGTCGCCCGCCACCCCTGCGGCGAATGCTGCACCAAGCTGGTCAACGTCGGCGTGGCGTTCGGCGGGCAGCGCATTTTCGAGGACGTCTCGCTCCACCTCCACTGCGGCGAGCTGACCACGCTCGTCGGCCCCAACGGCGCGGGCAAATCGACCCTGCTCCGGACGCTCCTTGGCGAGGTGCCGCACACGGGCGAGATCCACTTCCTGCCCGTCTTCGGCCACGGCCGCGAGGACGCCCCGGCCATCGGCTACGTGCCGCAGTTTTTGGAGTTCGACCGCTTCTCGCCCATTAGCGTGCAGGACGCCTTTTCCAGCGTCCTCTCCCGCTGGCCCGTGGTCCTGTGGCACCGTCGCCGCGACCGCGCGACGGCCCGCGAGGCGCTCGAAGCCGTCGAGGCCGGGCACCTTTGCGACCGGAAACTAGGCGAGCTCTCCGGCGGCGAATTGCAGCGCGTGTTGCTCGCCCTTTCGCTGACCCCGGTGCCGAACCTGCTCCTGCTGGACGAACCGGTTTCCGGCATCGACCTCCCCGGGCGCGAACTTTTTTACCGAACCGTCTCCGACCTGCGCCGCCGCTTCGATCTCTCCATCCTAATGGTGTCGCACGACCTCGCGGGCGTCTCCGCCGTTTCCGACCGCGTCATTTTCCTCGACCACCGGATCGTCGCCTCGGGCACCCCGGCCGAAGTGATCGCCCACCCCGAGGTCCGCCGCACCTTCGGCCTCGACGTCCCCTCGCTCCCGCCTCAGACCGCCTCATGAACACCTGGCACTGGATTATCTCCAATCTTCCCTTCGAGTGGGCGCAATTCGGCTTCATGCGCACCGCGCTGCTGGCCGTGCTGATCGTCTCGCCGCTTTTCGCGCTGATGGGCACGCTCGTCGTCAATAACCGCATGGCCTTCTTTTCCGACGCCATCGGCCACGCCTCGCTGACCGGCGTGGGCCTGGGCGTGCTGCTCGGGCTGGCTGATCCGCTCTGGGCGCTCCTGGGCTTCTCGCTCGTGCTCGGCATCGGCATCATCTCCCTCCAGCGCTTTACTCGCTCGTCAATGGACACGGTGATCTCGCTTTGCATGTCGGTGAGCATCGCCCTCGGTGTCGTGCTGCTCTCGCGCGGGGGGAATTTCAACAAATTCAGCCACTACCTCATTGGCGATATCCTGAGCATCACGCCGGAGGATGTGGCGCAGCTTCTCGTCACCACCGTGATCGTCGGCGGCGGGCTCCTCATTGGCTACAACCGCATATTGCTCATCGGCCTCAACGAATCGCTGGCCTGCAGCCGGGGGATGAAAACCTGGTGGGCCCAGATGCTGTTCTGCGCCGGAGTGGTGATGGTCGTTACCATGAACCTGACCTGGGTGGGGATCTTGATCGTCAACTCCATGCTGATCGTCCCCGCGGCGGGGGCCCGCAACATCGCCCGCAACGCCCGGCAGTATGTCGGCGTGGCCTTGGGCATCGCGGTCTTTTCCGGCGTGGCCGGGCTGATCGCCTCCTACTACGCCGATACCGCCACCGGCGCATCCATCGTGCTGGTCATGATGGCCTGCTACGTCGTGACGCTCGGCGTCAAAGCCACCCGGATCGAATTCGGAAGCCGGGCGTAACGAACATCAAGAAAAAACAAAGCATGCTTGGTCGAGTAAAGCCAACATCTTCCTTACGCTCGGAACCTCATGCCGCGAGCTAAAAAATCGAAGATTGCGCTAGCGATAGGCAATCAAATCCGCGCCCAGCGCAAAGCGATTGGCATATCCCAGGAACGTTTTGCGGAGCTATCGGGCCTGAGCAAAAACTATATCGGCAATTTGGAACGCGGAGAATATGAGGTGAGCGTTGCCACACTGGATCAAATTGGCCGCTCCCTGGGCACCAGCGCCTCTTTGCTTCTTAAAAACGCCGGGCTCTAGTCGGCTTATTAACGCCGTACCGTACGCAAGTTGTCCGAGAATCTCCAGATTCCCCCACCTCTGCGAATCAGAGATTCGCCCCCAGTTGCGTTCCCAATCTGGAGATTGGGAACGAGGTCCTAGAAGGGGAAAACGAGCGCCTTTAACGAGCCCCAAAAAAGCCTCTGTCTTTTCCTCCGTGCTCTCCGTGTCCTCTGTGGTGAATTCCCTACGCCGTCACCGCCTCATCGCCGGTACGGGATTCCCAGCGGGGCAGCCATTGGGAGATCGACGACCAGGAAACGAAGGCAAAGCCCCCCTGGAAGAGCGCCAGGAACGGGAGCGAGAACCACTGGCCTTCGCGGGCCGCGTTCACCATGAAGTAGGTGAAGTAAACCGCAAAGCCGAACTCGACGAGCGGCAGGACGCTCTTAATTGACCGGTACTTGGTCGCGTTCCAACGCTGTTTTTTGCGCTCGATGCCGTACTTCGGCGTGCGGGTAAACTCGCTTTCGTGGCCGAAAACCGCCTCCAGCACCGCCTTGGCATTGCTCACCGACATCCCGATGCCGAGCGCTAGCAGGAGCGGCATGTAAATCAACTCCTTATACCAGCGTTTGCCGTCGTTTTCCCGCTGGGCCACGGCGTAGAACACCGCCGCCGAAAGGGAGGCCAGCACGAACACCGGCACGTCAAAAAGCACCGCCCGCCAGGGGCCCGCCAGCAGTTCGCTCGAACGGGGCGCTTGCTGGAGCAGCACACAGAGGAAAACGAGCAGCAGGTAGGCGAAATTGGAGGTCAGGTGGACCGTCGCCTCCAGCTTCACCAGGAGCGGAAGCTCGCTGCGCCAGACCGTGCCGAGGATTTTCTTGCACGTCTGGATGGAGCCCTTCGTCCAGCGGTGCTGCTGGGAGCGGAAGCCGTTCATATCCACGGGGAGTTCCGCCGGGGTGATCAAGTCCTTCAGGAAAAGGAACTTCCAGCCGCCGAGCTGCGCCCGGTAGCTCAGGTCCAGGTCCTCGGTCAGCGTGTCGTGCTGCCAGCCGCCGGAGGCCGCGATGCAGGAGCGCCGCCAGAGGCCACCGGTGCCGTTGAAATTGATGAACCGCCCGGCCCGGCTGCGCGCCGTCTGCTCCAGGACAAGGTGGCCGTCCAGGAACATCGCCTGGATGCGGGTGAGGGGAGAGTAATCCCGGTTGATGTGCCCCCAGCGGCTCTGAACCATGCCCACCTTCGGGTTGGTGAAGAAATGGATGGTGTCCAGGAGCAGGTTCGGCTTCGGCACGAAATCGGCGTCGAGGATGAGGATGAACTCGCCCTTGCAGGTGGCCATGCCGTGCTCCAGCGCGCCCGCCTTGAAGCCCGTGCGGTCAACCCGGTGAATGTACGCTACGTCGAAACCCTGTTCGCACAGGGCCTTGACCCCCGATTCCGCGAGCACGCAAGTCTCGTCGGTGGAGTCATCAAGCACCTGAATCTGGAGTAGGTGGCGCGGGTAGTCGAGTTCCGAGACCGCCTTCAGAAGGCGCTCGACCACGTAAAGCTCGTTAAAGATGGGCAGCTGGACGGTGACGCGAGGCAGCTCCGTGAAGTGGCCCTGGGGTTTGGGCACGTCATTGCGGTGCTTGAGGTAGAGGTAAAGGATGCAGTAACGGTGAAAACCGTACAGCGCGAGTACCCCCACGACCAACAAGTAAGAAACCGCCAAAAAAACCGCCCCGGAATTTCCGTGCATAAGTAATAAAGCCCTCACAACTTTGCCGTGAAAGGGCCAGAATCATGACAATTTCCCCCCCCCCGTCAAGATGTTTCCTTGAAAGCGCCTTGAGCTGCCTCTGGGCCGTCGGTAATTCTACCGAGGTGCGCACTAGGGGAGTACCCCGGGCTCTTTTGCAGGGAGTTACGCCGCCCCGGTGCGGTATCCAGCCGGGTCAATTTCCACTCCGGCGTACCCGGCGGCGAGCAGACCTGCCTCGGCTTCGGCCTGGCGGCGGTAGAGCTCCGGCAATTCGTCGCGGCCCACCTGGATTCTGGCGCGCGGCGTGTCCGCGTCCTTCGCAAGATGACGTACTCGCAAGACCCGGAACCCGAGCGAGCGCAAGTGGGCCTCCCCTGCTTCGACCATCGCCAGGGCCTGCCGGGTGACGGGCGTGCCGAAGGGAATGCGGGAGCTCAGGCACGGCTGCGAGGGGGCCTCCGCCGTGGGGAGCCCCAGTTCGCGGGAAAGCTGGCGCACTTCGGCCTTGGTCAGGCCCGCCTGGCGCAGCGGGGCGAGGACTGCCGCTTCCTTGGCGGCGCGGGAGCCGGGGCGGTCCTCGGGCGGATCGTCGGCGTTTTCACCGTAGGCGAGCCCGGCGAACTGGCGTTCGTTGGCCAGGAGGTGCATTTTGGCGAACAGCTCGGCTTTGCAGAAGTAGCAGCGGTTGAGAGGGTTGCTCGCGTACTCTGGGTTCTCCATCTCGTGGCTGGCGATGACCTCCACCTTTGCCCCGAAGCCGCGCGCCGTCTCCAGCGCCTCGGCCAGTTGGAGACGGGGCAGGCTGGGGCTGTCGGCGATGACGCCCAGGACGCGCTCGCTCAGGACTTTGTGGGCATGGGCGAGCAGGAACGTGCTATCCACCCCGCCGGAATAGGCGATGAGCAGCGGGGCGTGGGCCTGGAGGATCGAATCCAGGGCAGCCAGTTTGGTGGTGAGAGAATCGGACATGGCTCCTAGAAGGTCTCACGCAAAGACGCAAAGGCGCAAAGGATTTTTATCGCAAAGGACGCGATGCGGCCCAAGCCTTACTTCTTATTTTTGCAGATGCCGAACTTGCGCAGCTGGTCGCAGCTGGCCTCGATGCGCACGGTTTTGGCGATGGGCGTGAAGCCCTGGCGCTTGGAGATGCAGTCCTCCAGCGTCTCCATGTAGTGGTCCTCGAACTCGAACACCTTCTGGCAATCGGTGCAGATGATGTGGTTGTGGTGGGGCCGGTTGACGAAATTCGGGTCGTAGGTCTTGTGATCCTTGCCGATGTCGATTTCCTTGAGCAGCTTGCTTTCGACCAGTAGCGGCAGGGTGCGGTAGACGGTGGCGCGCGAGACGGTCGGCTCGATGCGGCGCGCCATGTCGATCAACTCCTCGGCCGTGAAATGCTGCGCCGTGCTGAACGCAGCCTGGATGATCGCCTCCCGTTGGACGGTTTTTCGCAGCCCTTTGGAGTCGATGAAATCGTAGATTTTCTGCCGAAGATCGGAGTCCATGGTTTGAGGGGGCATCCCGCACTATACTCCCTCGTGGAAACGCGAGTCAACAGATGCCTACAGTGCCTCTTCCACGACCGGATTGGTCAACGCGCCGATGCCGTCGATCTCGATCGTCACGGTGTCGCCGGGCTTCAAATAGACGCGCGGGCGCCGCGCCATGCCGACGCCGTGGGGCGTGCCGGTGAGGATGACGGTGCCGGGGGCGAGCGTCGTGCTGGCGGAGAGGAATTCGATGAGTGCCGGGACGTCGAAGATCATGTCGTCGGTGTTCCAGTCCTGCATCGCCTGGCCGTTCAAAATCGTGCGGATGGGGAGCGCGTTCGGGTTAGGGATCTCGTCGGCGGTGACGAGGAGGGGGCCCAGCGGGGCGAAGGTGTCGAAGGTCTTGCCCCGGCACCATTGGCCGCCGCCTTTCCAGATCTGCCAGTCCCGCGCGCTCACATCGTTGGCGCAGGTGTAGCCGTAGACGAAGTCGAGCGCCGTGGCCCGGGTGGCGTTCTTGCACGGCTTGCCGATGACGACGGCCAGCTCGCACTCGTAGTCCACGGATTCGCTCACCAGGAAGCGCGGCAGTACGATCGGGTCGCCCGGGTTCTGGAGCGCGTTGGGGCCTTTGAAGAAGAGGACGGGGTACTCGGGAATCTGCCCCTTGGTTTCCTCGGCGTGGCGTTTGTAGTTGAGCCCGATGCACCAGAAAGCGGGCGGCTCGACGGGAGCGAGCAGCTTGGCGACCTCCGCTGCCTGGCCCGTGGGGGTGAACTCGCCGAAAAGCTCGCCTTCGAGCCGTTCGCGGGAACCGTCCGGGTGCTCGGCGGCGAATTGTACGCTGCCCCTGGGATCAAGATAACGCAGGATCTTCACGGAGGCTCATCAAAGCGGATTTCCACGGAGGGAGGAAGATTTTAATCTGACGCAAAGCCGCCAAGGCGCAAAGGGCCCAAAGGATTGGGGACGAAGGGAAAAATTCTCTCGCATCGGCTGGCGCGCCTTGCAAGACTCCATGAACAACGCTTCCGTGCCATACGCGTTCCTTACCCCCTCGTAGCGGCGGCGTCCCCACTCAACAGAAAGTAACAACATGGATTGGTACATCGCGGTTCTCAAAAACTACGCTGTTTTCAGCGGCCGAGCCCGGCGCAAGGAATATTGGTATTTCTTCCTGTTCAACTTCATTATCACCTTAATCCTGGCGGTTATTGCCAGCTTACTTGGGGCGATTCCCCATACGGAGGCCTTTAACCTGCTCAACGGCCTTTATTCGCTGGCGGTCCTGATCCCGAGCATCGCCGTCACCGTGCGGCGGCTCCACGACACCGACCGCAGCGGCTGGTGGATTCTCATCAGCTTTATTCCGCTGGTGGGCGCGATTGTGCTGCTGGTTTTCACGATCCAGGACAGCACGCCTGGCGACAACCAGTACGGCCCGAATCCGAAGGAAATCACGGTGTAGGCGGTTTTTGCCCTCGTGCTCGGATTTCAACTTTAGACACGGAGGGAAAGAATGGAGATCATCCCTCTTCCTCCCCTCTGTGTTCTCTGTGCCCTCTGTGGTGAATCTTCTTAGTAAGACTTCGCCCAGAGCACGCGTTTGGGGCTCGGGGCTCCGCAGACGACGCACTTGCCCTCTTCTTCCTTCGCGTCGAAGGGGATGCAGCGGATCGTCACGCGGAGGTCCGTCTTGATGGTCTCCTCGCACTTCGCGTTGCCGCACCAGTGGGAGTTGGCAAAGCCGCCGTGGATCTCTGGCTTATCCGCGTTCTTCGGGGTGAAGAACGCGTAGAAGGCCTCGCGGGTCTCGATCGGCTTCGTGTTTTCGTCGCGATAGGCGAGAGCGCGGGCGTAAAGGGTGTCCTGGATTTCCTGGAGCGTCTGCGGGATTTGCTCCGCCACTCCGGCGGCGGGAACGAACGCTTTCTCCTTCGGGCCTTTGTCGCGGCTGGTGAGCGCCACGGTGCCCTGGGCCAAGTCGCGCGGGCCGATCTCGATGCGCACCGGCGCGCCCTTTTTGATCCATTCCCAGCTCTTCACGCCGCCGCCGAGATCGCGGGTATCGACCTCGACCGTGATCGGCGCGCCGTGGAAGGCCTGGGCGCGGATTTCGGCTGCGAGCTTGTGGGCCGCTTCCAGCACCGCTTCGCGGGTGTCGGGCTTGGGCGTGACGGGGAGGATGACCACCTGGGTCGGGGCCACGCGGGGAGGCAGGATCATGCCATCGTCGTCGGCGTGGGCCATGATGAGGGTACCGATCAAGCGCGTGCTGACGCCCCAGCTCGTCGTCCAGGCGTGCTCCTGGCGGCCTTCGCGGGATTGGAACTGGATGCCGCTCGCTTTGGCGAAATTCTGCCCGAGGAAATGGGATGTACCGGCCTGGATCGCCTTGCGGTCCTGGACCATGGCTTCGATACAGAGTGTTTTTTCCGCGCCGGGGAAGCGTTCGCTTTCGCTCTTCTCGCCGCAGTAAACCGGCACCGCCAAGTGTTCGCGGGCGAATTCGGCGTAGACCCCGAGCATTTTCTCGGTTTCTTCGATCGCCTCTTCGCGGGTTTCGTGGGCGGTGTGGCCCTCCTGCCAGAGGAACTCGGCCGTGCGCAGGAACATGCGCGGGCGCATCTCCCAGCGGACGACGTTGGCCCATTGGTTGATCAAGATGGGCAGGTCGCGGTAGCTCTGCACCCACTTGGCGTAGGTCGCGCCGATGATCGTCTCCGAAGTGGGGCGAACCACGAGCGGCTCGGCCAGCTCCGCGCCGGGGGCCGGGCGCATCTTGCCGTCGGGGCCGACTTCCAGGCGGTGGTGGGTCACCACGGCGCACTCCTTGGCGAAGCCCTCCACGTGGGCGGCTTCTTTTTCGAGATAGCTGATCGGGATGAAGAGGGGAAAGTAAGCGTTCTTGTGGCCGGTGGCCTTGAACTTGGCGTCGAGCTGGTGCTGGATGTTCTCCCAGAGGCCGTAGCCCCACGGTTTAATCACCATGCAGCCCCGCACGTCGGACGCCTCCGCCATATCGGCGGCGCGGACGACCTGCTGGTACCATTCGGGAAAGTCCTGGTCGCGGCGGGGGGTGATGGCTGTCTTTAGTTCACTCATGGTTTGCAAAAAAGGGAAACGTGCAGCCTACACCCGGGTTTGCAGATTTAGGAAGAAAGGAATTTTTAACTGCAAAATGGCGCAAAAGGGAAATGGAGACCCTAAGGAACCGCTGAATAAATAGCCGATGGCGTTTTTGAGGGAAAAGGCATTGGAAATTTCAAATTCCGGGCAGCGCTGACGGTCAGTCCTTTGCGTTTAAGGTTCCATTTTATTCGATTTTCTCATCAATGGCACCTTTCGAACGCGGATTTTCTCGTTTTCCGATTTCATGCACGGGCCATAGCCAATAGCGCCCGCTTGGCGATCACCAGATTCGCCAATGCAAAGAGAACGTGAAGTTGGGCGGTGTTCTTAAATATCCCTAGGTAACGTACTTTGCGGTGATGAAAGAGGTTCTTTACGATGTGAAAGGGATGTTCCACCAAGGCTCGCACTTGCGCCTTGGCTCTTTCAAAGGCTTGCACGGCTTCTTTCAAGGGCCCTTCGCTCATCGCCTTGACCTTGCCTCGCTTGGCTGCCACATACCATTTGACCTTCCCCGCTTTGCCCGCCATTTCCGGCCTCTTTTCCACTCCGATATAGCCCGCGTCGGCGAATACCGTGCGCTCCTCTCCGTGCAGCAGTTCATGGGTTTGCGCGACGTCCGCCACATTGGCCGCTGTCCCCGTGACCGTGTGGACCAGCCCCGAATGGGCATCCACGCCGATGTGCGCTTTCATCCCAAAGTGCCATGCGTTGCCTTTCTTGGTCTGGTGCATTTCAGGATCGCGTTGGCGCTCCTTGTTCTTGGTCGAGGAGGGCGCGGAGATGATTGTGGCATCCACAATGGTCCCTTCGCGCAGGATCAACTTTGCTTCGCTCAAGTGCCCGTTGACGGTGTCCAGGATCGCTTGGGTGAGCCGGCGGGCTTCCAGCAGGTGCCGGAAGTTCAAGAGCGTCGTGGCGTCCGGGACGCCTCGCGCCCCGAGCTCGATGCCCGCGAAAGCGCGCATGGCCTGGCTGTCGATGATGGTCTCCTCCAAGAGTTCGTCGGCCAGCCCATACCACTGCTGGAGGAAGTAGATGCGCAGCATCCGCTCGACTCCGATGGGTGGTCGGCCCCGTTCTCCCTTGGGATAGTGCGGCTCTATCAACGCCACCAATTTCACCCACGGCACGACCTTTTCCATTTCGGCCAGGAATTTCTCCCGGCGTGTCGTGCGCTTTTTCGTGGCAAATTCGCTCTGGGCAAAGCTCATCTGGACTTCCATTGCTCTTTTTTACCGCTTTTACACTTCGTTGACGATGCCGGATTAAATCAGCGGTTCCCTAAAGCGGTGCCTCGGGGGTATAGTCCACCGTTGCTACAAGTTGCGCACCATAGAGATGAGGGCCGCCGGAGCCTTTCGGTTCAGTGAGGCAAAGAAAGATTATCATTCCTCCAAATCTCCACTTGGGGCTGTGATTCATGTCGGGGATCGCCTGCATTTTGGGCAGTTCAGTGGAGCAACTGGGTTGGCCAAATTTAGTCGTGGCAATTTCCGCAAGAAGGGACCAAGCCTCCTTGAGGTCGGTTTCATAGGCCGACGGCTCGAACGGTAAGCTTAGGACGTTTAACCATTCCAGGGTATGTTGCTCACTCATCTGCCAGCACAACTGGAATCTGCTTTTCCGCTTCTGACTCGCGAACTTGAGCCGATCCTTCCATCCCAAGGGGACGAAGTTTTCCATGATGCTTTCAGCCGTGAATAAGTTCCCGAACTTTTGCTTTTTGCAGAACGTCTCCAAGTAATTCTGAGCAGTGGCTTCGTCGGCTCCAAACGCCAGCGGCCCGAACACCCGTTGTTGCGCGTGGGTGGCAGAAAGAGCTGAGAGGGAAAGCAGCAAAAAGGCCAAGAGATATTTCATAGGGGATCCAGATTATAGGTTACAGTCCGCCCGGCGAATCCAGAGGGTATTCAGCTATCCTTCGCACCCTTCCAGGAGTTTATTCCAAGTTGTCTTTAGGCCCTTTTTAAGTTTGGCCAATGTTGGCAAAGCTGGAAAATATTCACCCGCCTCAATGCTTTGGATGTACCGGGCGGAAACGCCTGTTGCTTCCGCTAAAGCTTCCTGGGTTAGGCCTGCGCCAATCCTCAAATGATGGACGTTTTTGCCAAATTGAGCGCGTTGGGGGCAGCGGATGGGCTTTTGAGACGGCACACAGCAATCCTTGCAGCAATAATAAAAAATAAACACGAGGCTTTACCTCGTGTTTTATCTTTGCTATCACCTTTTTGTTGCGCCCAGAATGGCGACCCAACTTGTCGCGAGGCCCTCAGCTCCACGTCTTCCATGCACCCCCGGCATGGAGGGCGTGGATGGGCGGCGGGCAATAGAACGGGCATGCCCGAAAAACAGGCTTTCCGTCAGCCTTGATGCGCCGTAAACCAAGGCCATGAGCGAAACGCCGCAAAACGTCTACGACAACCCGGATTTTTTCGCCGGTTACAAAGAATTACGCCGGGTGGAGAGTGGCCTTAATTCCGCGTTGGAGATTCCCGCGCTTCTGCGGATGCTGCCTTCGTCGCTGGCCGGACTGCGCATTTTGGATCTCGGGTGCGGCTTTGGCGATTTCGCGCGGCTGGCCCGGAGCCGGGGGGCGGGTAAGGTGACGGCGGTGGACGTTTCCCTGCGAATGCTGGAGGAAGCGCGGCGGCGGACGGCTGATCCGGAGATTCAGTATGTTGAGGCATCCATCGAGGATTTTGACGCTACGCCGGGCTCCTTCGATTTGGTGGTCTCTTCGCTGGCGTTCCATTACGTTTGCGACTATCCCACCGCCATCGGTCGGATTTATCGCCTCCTGGCTCCCGGCGGGCGGCTGGTTTTTTCCGTGGAGCATCCGATTTGCACGGCGCTGCCAGAGCAGCAATGGTGCCGCTCAAGCGAAGGCGTGCCGCTCCACTGGCCGGTGGACTGCTATCGGGACGAAGGCCTCCGGCGTACGAAGTGGTTTGTGGATAACGTCGTGAAGTACCACCGAACGGTGGAAACGTATGTCAACGGCTTGATTGCCGCCGGGTTTGTGCTGGACCGCCTGGAAGAACCGGAACCCACGCCGGAGTCGATCGCCGCCCGGCCCGATTTGGCAATGCACCGCCGCCGCCCGCCGTTTTTGTTGCTGGCGGCGCACCGAGATTAAACCTCGTTACAGTGACGCCAGAAACCGCTTATAAAACTCCACCCCTTGCTGGAGGTCCTCCAGCTTGATCCACTCATCCTTAGTATGAGCCTGGGCGATGGAGCCGGGGCCTACCGCCACGGCCGGAATGCCCGAGGCGGCCAGTAGCGCGGCGTCGCTGAACCACGGCGCGCCCCCGGGGGTGCCGCCCGCGCGCACGAGGGCCTCGACCACTGGGTGCGAGGGGTCGGTGTAGAGCGGGCGCTGCTCGGTCCAGCGCGCCTCGATGCCGGGGGCCGCTTTTTTGCAGACTTCGACGATTTCCGCGATGAAGCCGGGCCGGTCCTGCTGCGGCACCGAGCGGATGTCGATGCTCGCCTGGCAGAGGTCCGGGACGATGTTGATTTTCGCGCCGCCCTGGAGCAGGCCGATATTCGCCGTGGGGTGCCCCAGCACGGGGTCGTTGATCTCCGCGAATTTCGGGAAAACCTCCGTGCGTAGCGCCCGCAGCGCGTCGAGCATTTGGTCGATGGCGTTTTCGCCCAGCTCCGGTCGGGAGGCGTGGACGGCGTGGCCCCGGGTGGTCAAGTGGAGCCAGTTGCAGCCCTTGTGGGTGTAAACCACGGTCAGCTCGGTCGGCTCGCCGATCACCGCGAAGTCGGCCCGGTGATGGGCGCCGAAATGCCGCGCGCCGTGCTGGCCCGCTTCCTCGCCCATCAGGCCCACGAAGCCGATTTCCCAGCCGAGCGCCGGGATGCGCTCCCGCAGTTCCCAGAGCGCCCAGAGAATCGCTGCCATGGGGCCCTTGGTATCGCTCGCGCCGCGGCCCCAGAGCTTGCCCTCGCGGATCTCCGCCGCGAACGGGTCAATGGTCATGCCCAGCACCGTTACCGTATCGAGGTGCGGGGCGAAATAGAGGCGCTTTTTGCCTTCGCCGCCGGGGAAAAGCGCGACGACATTTGGCCGCCCGTCGATCACCGGTTCGATCTCCGCCTGGGCTCCGATGCCGCGCAGAAAATCGGCGACGAACTCCGCGCAGGCCGCCTCCCCGGGGTGTTCGATGCCGGGGTTGCCGTCCGGGTTCACGCTCGGAATCCGGACCAGCGCTTGCAGCAGTTCGACGACGTTCGCATGGCGGTTCATACAGCCGCCTATTTTGTGTACGTCTTGAGGTACCAGTCGACGAATTTCGGTATGCCTTCGCAGATTTTTGTGGTGGGGCAGTAGCCGAGGAGCTTGGCCGATTTGGAAATATCCGCGTAGGTCAGCGGCACATCGCCGGGCTGTTCCGGCAGGCGGTTGATGATCGCTTTTTTGCCCAGCGCGGATTCGATGGCGGCGATCAGCTCGCTGAGCGTGGTCGTCTGGCTTTCGCCCAGGTTAAAGACGTCGCAGAGCGGCCCCTCGTAGCTGAGGCACGCGAGCACGCCCTGGAGGATGTCGTCGATGTAGGTGTAATCCCGGCGCGTGGAGCCGTCGCCGTATTGGTCGATGGCCCGGCCCTCGTGGATGAATTTGGTGAACTTGTGAATCGCCAGGTCGGGCCGCTGCCGGGGGCCGTAAACGGTGAAAAAGCGCACGCTGACGGTGCGCATCCCATAGAGATAAGAGTAGTTGGAGCAGAGCTGCTCGGCCGCCAGCTTCGTCGCCGCGTAGGGGCTGATCGTCTGGTTCAGGCACATGTCCTCACGGAAGGGCGCGGTTTTCAGCACGCCGTACACCGAGGAGCTCGAAGCGTTGATGAAGCGCTTGATGCCCGCCTGCCGGGCGGCTTCCAGGAGGTTGAAGGTCCCGGTGACGTTGGCGTCGATGTAGAGCTTGGGATGTTTGATCGACGGGCGCACCCCGGCGCGCGCGGCCAGATGAATGATCGCGTCAAATTGGCCCGGCCTGACCACGTTGCTCAGCGCCCCGGCGTCGCGGATATCCACCTCGTGGATCACGATACGGTCGGCGGCAGCAGCGAGGTTCGCCCGCTTAATCGCCGGGTCGTAGTAGTCGTTGAATTCGTCGATGACCGCGACGTCATGTCCCTCCGTGAGGAGCCGGTCCACAAGATTCGAGCCGATGAAACCGGCCCCGCCGGTGACCAAAATGTTCATGCGCCGCAAGCTAAGGGAAGCGTCTGGCAAAGCGCAAGGCCTAAGATGCCCATACACTAGGAAGGTTTTGCCGCCCTGGTGCTCCAACGCTGATTTATTTGAAGCAAAGATTGACACCCTCCGCCCCCGGTGCCATACGTTCTAGACTGTCCTATGGCATCCGAGCCCCCCCGTCCAACAGATCCTACCATTCAGAAAAAGGCGACTGTGAGAATCACGTTGCCGCCCAAGCCGGGAATCCCCATGTCTTCTCCCGAAGGCAAAAAGGAGACCATCCGCATTACCATTCCGCAGTCTTCGTCCGGTATCCTGAAAAAGGAGACCGACATTATTAAGAAAGAGACTGTCCGGATTGGTGAAGGCAAGAAGGAGACGATCCGCATCAGTCTTCCCTCCCAGCCTGGTCCCAAGCGCGACACCATCCGCATCAACCTGCCTCCTGGGCAGGGGAGCGTCGACGAAGATGCCCGTACAACGATGCCGATCCGGCTCCCCGTGAGCGCCGCGCCGAAGCCGCCGGTTGCCCCCGGCATTCCGAAGCTCCCGGTCGTTCCGCCCCTCGTCGCGCCGAGCGCCCCCAGCGCCCCCAGCGCCCCAACCCTGCCCAAGCCTCCGGGAAGCCTCCCGTTGCCGCCCGCAGGCAAGCTCCCTCTTCCTCCGAAGTTTCCCACCGCTCCGGTGCTGCCCAAAGCGGGCTCCCCGATGCCGCCGCCTCCGGCTGGCTCGGTCCCCGTTCTGCCGAAAGCCCCCGGTGGCTTGGGCTTTCATCCGCCGGTTGCGCCGAGCGCTCCCGTGCCGCCCGCGGCTCCAGGTTTGCCGAAAGCCCCCGTGCCGCCCGCGGCCCCCGGCCTGCCGAAAGCCCCCGTGGTTCCAGCAGCCGCCGCGTCCGCCCCGGTCAAGCCGGTAACGCCGAAAAAGGAAACCACCCGGATCCCGGTTCCGCCGAGCCCCAAGACGATGCCGAAGGCAACCGTCAAGCTCAACCAGACGGCTCCGCTTTCCTCGATGCCCGCCCCGTCCATCAAGACGGCGAACGTCCAGACCTCCACCACCGAGCAACCCTCCGAAGACGATCCACTTATGCTTCCTTTCAGCATCGCCGCCTTTATCGCCGCCGCGTTCGCCTGTGTCATGGCGTTCCTCTAGGCTCCCGTTTAGGCTCTTTCAATAACCGTAAAAAAACCAGCAAAGGGCGTTGTCAACCGGCGTCCTTTCGCCCATCTTTTACCCATGTCTCATCCGAACGTTCACAACCTGACCGACGCTAATTTCGATCAAGAAGTTCTCAACGCCGCCACCCCCGTGCTGGTGGATTTTTGGGCCACTTGGTGCGGACCCTGCAAAATGATTGCCCCGATCATCGACGAGATCGCGGCTGAGAAAACCGGCACCTTTAAAATTTGCAAAGTGGATGTGGATGACAACCAGGCCATCTCGGCTCGTTTCGGCATCCGCGCCATCCCGACCCTCCTCATTTTCAAGAACGGGGACGTGAAGGAACAGATCGTCGGCGGCGCCGTTACCAAGGGCGACCTCCTGGCCAAGCTCGAAGCTCTGGCGTAAGCCAAGGCTCGGACTATTTTCAAACTGCCCAGCCTGGGAAATCCGGGTTGGGCATTTTTTTTATGCCGCGTCTAGTGATCCATGAGTTTCTGGAGAAGACAGGCTCGGCAATTTTTAACAGGATTAGCAGGATTAAGAGGATTAACAAGATTACGACGGCAACCTGTGAGAGCTGGATGGCATTCGGGAAATCCAATCCGAAAAATCCTGTAAATCATGTCAATCTTGTGAATCCTAAGCTGAAAATAGGTGTCCTAGAAAAAAGGCAGAGGGCTCACGCAAAGACGCAAAGGCGCAAAGAAAGGCAGGACTCTTTGCGCCTTTGTGCCTTTGCGTGAGAATAGAATTCCCCCTTTTTCATGCCGCGTGGAGCCCCATCTGTGGGGCATGGGGATCTGTCTAAAAACCGCCGAGCTTCTCTGTTCGCAAACCGAGGGACTTCCCCCCAAAGCTCCTGCCCATCCTGTTTAAAGGGCACCTCTGGAAACGGTGATTAGTGCAGCGAGACCACGAACGTGCGCACGCCTTGCAGGAACATCTCCACCGCTACGGCGGTCAGGATCAAGCCCATCAAGCGTTCCACGGCGGTCAGCACCCGGCGGCCCACCAGCTTGGCGATTTGCCCCGAGGCGGCCAGAATTGCCGTCGAAGCCGCCATAGCCACGGCCACCGCGGCGAAGATCGTCCAGAAATCGTTCGGATTGTGCGAGGATAGGAGCATCACCGTGGCCAGCGCGGAGGGCCCGGCGATGGTCGGGATGGCCAGCGGAAAGAGGAGCGGTTCGCTGCCGGTAACGCCCCCGAACATCGGCTCCGAGGTCGGGAAAATCATCCGCAGCGCGATCAGAAAGAGGATAATCCCCCCCGCAATGCCCAGCGACGTCTCCGAAAGGTGCAGCGTTTGCAAAAAGAATTGCCCGAAGAGCATGAAGAGCACCAGCGCCAGGAAGCCGAGGCCGCATTCACGCAGGACCACGCGGGTCACACGGTTTTCAGGTACGGCGCGCAGCGCGGACAGGAAGATCGGGATATTGCCGATCGGGTCGATGACCAGAAACAGCAAAATTGTGGTGGAAAGAAAGCTCACCTAATTCTATCGCACATTTCGGGCCCGGTATCCAGACGGCGTACGATTAAGGCCGTTCGATGCGCACGGCCACGTAATCGGTTTGCGGCAGGATGAACTTGCGAACCTCCACGGTCAGCTGCCGGATCGGGAAGCGGCTCAGCAGGCCCGCCGAGATCTCCTCGGCCAGCGTCTCCACCAGCTTGCGGGGCTTCTCCAGGGCGATGGCCTGCGTTACGTCGCAAACCGCCGCGTAGTCGATCGTCTCCTCGAAGCGGTCGCCCAGCGTGCGAAAGTCGGTACTCGCTTCGAGCGTGAGCGTCACGGTAAGCCGCTGCGGCTCCGCGCGCTCCTCGTCGGGAACGCCAATGCGGGAACGCACCTCAAGGGCTTCGATATGGATCAAGTCAGGCATTGGGGCCCAGCATAGTCGGAATGGAGCCGAAGACAAGACCTGCCCCCCCCGGAGCGCAGCTACCCCAGCGCCTGGCGCAGCGAGCGCACCGAGGGAAATCCGCAGCGCAGCGCCACTTCCTTGAGCGGAACCGCCGGTCGCCGCATCATCTGCTGCGCCGCCGCCACCCGCAGATCGCGCAAATGCCGGGCGGGAGATTTCCCGGTCCGCTCCGTGAAAACCCGGGTGAAATGCTCCCGGCTCAGCCCCGTTTGCGCCGCCAGCTCCTTCACCCCGAGCGGCTGGCGAAACCGGGCCGCGCAGAGGGCGAGGGCCGCCTGCACCGGGTCGGCCGCCTCCAGCGCCGGGCGGCTCAACTGCCGCGTCCACTCCGTAATGAACGCATACGCCGCCGCGCTGGATTCGTAGGGATCTACCGGCAGGCGCGCTTGTGCGACCTCGATCAGCTTTTGGGCCATCATGCCCGCCGCCGAAGCGTCCGGCAGCGCCAGCACCGGGCCGAACGCTTCGCGGAGTTCCCGGAATAGCAAGACCGCCAGCGGGCCGTAAAAATTCAGCCACCGGTAGCACCACGGTTCGCGGCCCAGTTTGGGGTAGTAATATTGGGTAGCCTCGGGAATGATTACGATAAAAGCGCTCCCCGGCGGCACCGGGTGCTCCGTGCCTTCCTGCTCGAACATGCCCTCGCCTTCGAGCGTCCATTGGAGAATCACAAATTGGTCTTTTCCGCGCTGAGTGTTGTCCCAGGTGTAGCGGGGCGTCTGGGTGGTTTCCTGGGCACATCCATAGGGGGCAGAAAGCAGAATGTGATTTTGAGGCGAAAGCATGATTCTGTTGAAATATCACAAAATGACTTATCAAATCACGCCTTGATTCTTGGGAATGCCAAAAGAATCGGGTAAGCCTTCCCTCATGAACAAAATCACCCTCGTCGGCGCGGGCAGCGTCGTGTTCGCAAAAAACCTCATCTGCGACATCCTCCAGTATCCCTCCCTTTCCGAGAGCACCATCTGCCTCATGGACATCGATCCGGAGCGCCTGGCCACCATCGACAACCTGGCCCGCCGCGTCGTCGCCCAGCTCGGGGTCAAGGCTCGCATCGAGTCCACGCTCGACCTCCGGGCCGCGTGCCAGGGCGCGAAGTTCGTCATCACCACCATCCAGGTCGGCGGTTACAAGCCTTCCACCGTCGCCGATTTTGAAATTCCCGCCAAATACGGCCTCAAGCAAACCATCGCCGACACCCTCGGCGTGGGCGGCGTCTTCCGCGCCCTGCGCTCCATTCCCAAGCTGGCCAAGGTAGCCCGCACCGTCCAGGAAGTCGGCGCGCCCAACCCGCTCCTGCTCAACTACACCAACCCGATGCCCATGAACATGTGGGGCGTCGACCGCCTCACCGGCATCGCGTCGGTCGGCCTCTGCCACAGCGTCCAGGGGACCTCGCAACAGATCGCCTCCTACTGCGGCCTCGACCCGAAGGACATCAGCTACCTCGTCGCGGGCATCAACCACATGGCCTTCTTCCTCAAGTTCGAATACCGCGGCAAGGACGCCTACCCGCTGCTGTTCAAGGCGCTTGACGAGCCGAACGTATTCGCCTGCGACCGCGTCCGTTTCGAAATGATGCGGCGGCTGGGCTACTTCGTCACCGAATCGAGCGAGCACCAGAGCGAGTACAATCCGTATTTCATCCATCACGGCGCTGAAATCATCGAGAAATTCGGCATCCCGATCAACGAATACATCCGCCGCTGCGAAGTGCAGATCGCCAAGTGGGGCGACATGGAAAAGGACCTTTTGGATGCGGCCAAGCCGGTCGAAATCCACCGCAGCGTGGAATACGGCTCCTCCATCATCGAGTCCATCGTGAGCGGCCAGACGCGCGTGGTCTACGGCAACGTCCCCAACGCGGGGCTCATCGACAACCTGCCCCAGGGCTGCTCGGTGGAGGTCCCTTGCCTGGTTGACAAACAGGGCATCCAGCCGACGCACATCGGCGCCCTTCCTCCGCAGCTCGCCGCCATCATCCGTACCAACGTCAACGTGCAGGAGCTGACCGTCGAAGCGGCGGTGACCGGTCGCCGGGATTACATTTACCAAGCCGTCATGGCCGATCCGCACACGGCTGCCACGCTCACGCTCGACCAGATTTGGTCGATGTGCGACGAGCTGATCGAAACCCATCAGCGCGACGGCTACCTCGGGGAATTCCAGCCCGTGGCGCGCAACACCGGTAAGCCCCTGGAGGCCGTCGCCCGCGTCTTCCTCGGCATCGAGCCCGAGGGCGTCCCGTTCCTTGGCGGCGCGACCGAGGCGGCGTTCCGGCTCGTGGCGAAGAACGAAACCGCCCGCGCCTTCCAGGGCGAGGTGCGGCTGGAGACAAAGGGGGCTTCCCTCAAAAGCGCGGAAGCGATCCTACTGAATATTGCCCCTGGCGAAACCGCCTCCGTGCCCTTCTCCGTGGAGCGCGAGGCGGCCCTCGAAGGGGAGGTGGTGCTCTCGATTATTTCCGAATCGGTGCAAACCGTGGAGCGCGATCTCGTCATCCCGCAGCGCAAGCAGGTCTGCATCGGCCAGGGCCGCGAGAAGGGCATCGACATTGACGCCCAATGGTCCGGCAACCCGGTGGCCAAGGGGCGCGCGTGGATCGAGGGGGCCGATCTGCGGTTGGAAGTGGAGATCGACGACACCGACGCCAAGGTGAGTGCTGCCGTGGACTGGTGGGATGGCAGCGCCGTGGAAATCGGCCTCAAGGACGCGCTTTCCGGCAGCCGCCCGACGCTCTTGGTCGTCCTGCCCGACGAAGCGGCCCCGGCGATGCTCCTCAATGGCCAGCCGCTGAAACAGGGCGAGGTGGCGATCCGGCGCGGCGTAGGCAGCTACACCGTCACGGCGGGCATCCCGTTCGAAGCCGCGGGCATCCAGCCGGGCGCTCCGTTCCTTTTCGATCTGGTATTCCACGTCAGCGCCCTGGGAACCGCCCATGGCAAGATCCGCACCGCCTGGCAGGGCTCTGCCAACGCGGGGAGCGATCCCTCGCACTTCCTCCTGGTGGTTCCGGAGTAATACCAGATATCTAAGAGCTTAAGCTGGGAAAAACGCGGCGTTTGCGGGATCTCGATTCCGCAAACGCTTTTTTTATCGGATCTCGACGCTCTTATTCTGAATGAGCGGGGTCAGCTTGCGGATGAACGTCTGGACCAGCTCATCGGTCTGCGCTTCGTCGAGCCCGAATTTATCCACATTCGCCGTGATCCGGCTCATCACGGAGACATAGGCCCAGCGTTGGTTGGTGCCTATCAAAATGCGGTCCCGGGTGTCGAGCAGGTAGCGCTCTGTGTGGCTCGCCGTGGTTTCCTTGGAGCCGATAAACCAGTAGTAGATCAGGCTGAAATCCTTGAACGGACGCCCGTCGCTGTAGGTGACGGGGCGGCCCTGGGCATCGTAAATCGGGCGCAGTGTGTGCAGCCGGGTAACCGTTAGCGGGTGGGCGAGGTCCAGCGGGGTGGGGAGCTTTTCGGTGCGGGAGTCGACCAGCGTGAAGCCCTGGGCTGGAAGGCAGCGTTCCGGGCGGTGAATGCTCGCGCTCATGTCCTCGCCGGAAAAGACGATCGATACGAAGATCGATGCGCCCCGGCCGTTGGTGTATTGTTTGCGGGCGAAAGTCGTTTCTGCCCCGAGGACCTGGCGTTCCTTATCCGTCACCGCGGCGTCCTGGCCGTACCATTCGTCCACGAAGTCCGGTAGCGCGGTCGCGACGCCCGGGGCGGGCGGCTTGGGGGACGTGGGCAGCGCGTGAATGAGCCCCAGCCCGGCGGCCAGAGCCACCAGGAGCGCAAGGAGACGACGGAAAAGTGAGGAGGTCATCGGGGTTGGGGAAGGGGAGCGGGGGATCCGGAGCGGCGGCCTTTGCCCACGCCGTAGTTGACGACCTGGCTAAAGAAGAGCATTGCCACGATAGCGATGGGGAAAAAGAGGAACCCGGAATACTCGTGGTAGACCCCGGCGGCGACCTTCGGATCGTAATAGCGGGCCAGCAGCACGATGGAGAAAATGCGGCCGATGTTGCCGATGATGGCGAAGCCGAGCGAGCAGCTGAAAATGAGGAGCTTTTTCCAAAGCCGGTCCTGGGTAAGGTGGACGTAGACGGCGGTGAGCATCGTCATGGCCGTGAGCGAACGGATGCCGCTGCAGCCTTCGGCGATTTCGAAATTGAACGAGCCGTCATTGGCCGTCAGCGTGGTGCCCACGGCCAGGATGGAAATGCCAACCAAATGGGTCAATTTGCCCACCGCTCCGGTGATGATGAATTGCAGATTGTTGGTCGCCTGTTCCAGGGCCCCCACGGGGATCGCGAAAAACAAAAACACGCAGGGGAAAAGCACCACACGGGCCGCCTCGCGCCCCCAGGCGAACCGAACGCAGCCGTAAAGCACGAACGGGATGCTGCCCATGGCCATACGGGGGTTGAGGCTGCGAATGGCGAGAACGTAGAGCACGATGCCCACGCCGACCGAAACAAGTCCCAGCCCGTACCCGCCCGGCGCGGCTTTTTGAAGCGCCTCGCGGTGAAAATAGAAAAGCCAGATCGCGATGATCGGCACCAGCATTCCATAACCTTGGTCGCCCTCCGGGTTCCATGCCTTCCATGCCCACACCGCTGTGGATTGGTCCCCGTACATGAACGGGTGCACCTGACCGTAGAAATAGGCGAGCACCGCGGCGATTCCCGCAAGCGCCAGGGCCGGAGCCGGATTGCGCCAGAGCCAGGCCCCCAAAGCGGCCAACTCTTTCAGGAGGGTCATGGCAAGAACCATGAGGTCGTCGAGCATCGACGGGGGCGCTTTCCGCTGCGCTGCGGAATTTTCTTCTCGCGGCGCGTCGGAATTCCCGTTTGATTGGGGATATGGAGTCTCGGCCATGGACCCGGGACTAATACCCGACAAGCTCCCGCCATGCAAACATCGAATTCACCCATCGAAACCCGCCGCCTGCTGGGGACGCCCCTGGCCGTGACGGATTATGATCAGGCTGCGTCACTTACGCAGGTTTGGGCCCGGGAGCCGGGAGTTCGGGCAGTGGCCGCTGCCAATACCCACATGGTCGCCATGGCCCGGCACGACCCCGCCTTTGCCGCCACCCTTTCTCAGTTTGATTTAATCGTTCCCGATGGAATGCCGCTCATCTGGGCCATGAACCGCCGGGGAGCGGGAATGCGCGACCGGGTGTACGGCCCGACACTGATGCTCCACGTCCTGGCCCGGCCCGGCCTTCGCCATTTCTTCCTCGGTGGCAGCGAAGCGCTCCTAAAGTCCCTGGTGGAGCGGCTGGGGGAACGCTTCCCGGCTTTGGAGATCGCGGGAACCTACGCGCCCCCGTTCGGCGTCTGGAGCGCGGAGGAGAATACCCGGATCATCGAAAAAATCGCCGCTTCTGGGGCCCGGGTGGTCTGGATCGGCCTGGGCTGCCCGAAGCAGGAGCGCTGGATTGCCGAACATAAGGCCGAGCTGCCCAAGGGCGTCTACTTTGCCATCGGCGCGGCCTTCGCGTTTCATGCCGGAAAGGTGAGCCAGGCCCCCGCGTGGATGCAAAAGCGCGGCCTGGAGTGGCTCTACCGCCTGGCCGTCGAACCCCGCCGCCTCTGGAAGCGCTACGTGGTCTACAACACGCTTTTTCTCTGGTATTTGCTCCTGGAGAGCCTTACGGGCGCTTCTCGAAAACAGTGAAGGCAGGGAAGGCCTTGCAAAAGCGCGGGCCGATCAATGCCATTCTTTCATCCGCGAGTGGATCGTCCGAACGGAGCGGAACATTTGCAGCGAATCGCGCAGCAGCGCCACCTTGCTGCCGGGAATGTCGGTCCAGTCCACCGGGACCTCCTCCACCGTGGTGGCTCGGTGATTGAGCGCCGCCAGCAGCTCCACGTCGAAGGCGAACCGCTTCTCTCGCAGCAGCGGCTGGATTTTGCGATACGCCTCCCGCGAGATCAGCTTGAAGCCGCACTGGCTGTCGTAGACATGCGGATCGATCCACGTGCCGACCATGGAAGCGAAAATCCGCCCGGTGAAGTGGCGCTTGAGGCTTCGTTCCACTTTCCGCCCGCATAGCTGGACGCGCGAGGCGAAGATCGCTGAATTCGGATTGCCGTCCCGTAATAGCAAATCGGTGACGCGCCGAACTTCGTAAGCCGGGATAGCCCCGTCCGCGTCCAAAAAGCCGAGCCAATCCGCGTTGCCGTCGGCCGCTTCCCAGCCGCGCATGATCGCCGCTCCCTTGCCTTGGTTGGTGCTCTGGAAAAGAGCGGTGCGGACGAAGGGATAGCGGTTCTGCGTGGAGCAGACCAACTCGTTCAGTTGCCGTTTGTCTGCCTCGGAAGAACCGTCATCCACCGTTTGGATGGCGACTTCCAGCGCCGAGGACTCCAGCGCCGCGCACAACTCGGGGAGGAAACGGGCCAGCCGTTTGCTGTCGTTAAAACTGGGGATCACCAGCCAAAGGGCCCGGCGGGAGGTTGGGAGTTGCATGTGCTGTCTATTTCTAGAAAAGGAGGGTTGGTGTGTCAATGGAACCTCTTGCAATCGTTGCTCCTTTGATGTCAGACTTATTTACCCGATTTTTTTACGCGATTTTTTATGAGCAATTCCAAAGCCGGCCCCAATCAGCTCGAACTTCTGAAGTCTTTCACAACCGTTGTTGCTGATACAGGTGATTTCGAAACGATGCGGCAGTTTCACCCGCAGGATGCCACTACGAATCCGAGCCTGATTTATCAAGCTACCCAGAAACCCGAGTACCGCTACCTGCTCGACAAAGTCATCGCCGACCGCCGTTGCACCGGCTTCACCGGCAAGGCGCAGATCGACGACGTGATCGACCACGTGCTGGTCGCCTTCGGTCTCGAAATCTTGGCCATCGTGCCCGGCCGCGTCTCCACCGAGACCGATGCCCGCCTTTCCTTCGACACCGCGGGGACCATCGCCAAGGCCCACCAGCTCATCTCCATTTACGAAAAGAACGGCATCAGCCGCGACCGCGTGCTCATCAAGATCGCCTCCACGTGGGAGGGCATCCGCGCCGCCGAAGTGCTGGAAAAAGAAGGCATCCACTGCAACCTGACGCTGCTTTTCTCGCTCACCCAGGCCATCGCCTGCGCCGAGGCCGGGGTGCAGCTCATCTCGCCGTTCGTCGGGCGTATTTACGACTGGTTCAAGAACGCCAACAAGCGCGACTACGTGGGTGCCGAGGACCCCGGCGTGCAGTCGGTGACGACCATTTACAATTACTACAAAAAATTCGGCTATAAAACCGAAGTCATGGGCGCGAGCTTCCGCAACACCGGCGAAATCATCGAGCTGGCGGGCTGCGATCTCCTGACCATCAGCCCCGACCTGCTCGGCAAGCTGGATACCTCGTGTGAGCCGCTCGTCCGCAAGCTCGACCCCGAAGTGGCCTGCTCGCTGGCCATCGAAAAAATCTCGCTCGACGAAAAGACCTTCCGCTACTGGCTCAACGACGACGCCATGGCCACGGAAAAGACCGCCGAGGGCATCCGCAAATTCGCGGTGGACATTATCAAACTGGAGAAGTTCATCGGCGGGCTGCTGTAGGAAGCTCTAGCCGCAAAAAGCGCAAAAATTCGGGCGGGAGAGGGGAACCTCTTCCGCCTTTCTCATATCCGGCGCAGATAAATAAAATACGTTTGTTCCGGGAGGCGCGGGGGGAAAGCGCGGGTACAAGGCTTGCTGATTTCTTTCCCAATGAAATTGTTCCTCCTTTCCCTGATCGCCCTTTTCGGGGTTTCCGCCATGGCCTCGGCCTCGGACGACGCGGCGGCCATCCTTATCAGCGTGCGCGACCAAAAGCTGGCCTTGTTTGAAAACGGCGTGCAGGTCGCGCAGTACCCCGTTTCCACCTCCCGCTACGGCATCGGCGACCGCTTCGGCAGCTACGCCACCCCCGTGGGGGCCATGGAAGTGGCGCGGAAGATCGGCGACGGGCGGCCCCTGGGGAGCGTCTTCCACGACCGCCGCCCGACGGGCGAAATCCTGCGGCCCAACGCCCCCGGGCGCGACCCGATCGTCACGCGGATCATCTGGCTACGGGGCCTGGAGTCTGCAACGCGCAACGCCTTTGCACGCGGCATCTACATCCACGGCACGCCGGTCGAGCGTCAGATCGGGCGGCCCGCCAGCTACGGCTGCGTGCGGATGCGCTCACGCGATGTGGCCGAGCTCTACAGCCGCGTGGACGTCGGAACGCACGTGGAGATCACCCCGGGCTCAATGCCGAGGAGCTACGCGGGGCTGTAGGGAGTGAACCGTCCCATCAAGGCTGTTTGAGTTGCCAATACGGTTCCCGCTGGAGCGCAATGCCGATTCTCAGTTGCCATGCGGGTTCTTCCCTTAGCGTTTTAAAAAAAATTTGGATTTCTCCCGGTTGGTCCTCCATTTGAAGCGGGGTGCCGTCGATGGGATCGCAGAACCCTGCAACCTTTGCGCGTACGCTTTCCGGGTCTGTCAACTGAGCTTGCAATGCAGTCTTGAAAATTGTCCACAGTGTCTGATAACGGGCATCGTAGAGCTGGGCGCTGTCTGCTGCCGTAAGAATGCTGATGAAGGGATTGAAAAAAAGACCGCGGCGAAAAAAATTCGTTTGATGATTTTCCGTCAACCGGGCGCGAAATTCCGTAACCATTGGGCCGCGTTCGTGAAAGGGGAGCCCCATCAGCCAGTCGAATTCCGCTTTGTGCCGGTCAAATGATTTGATTTCGTAGTAACAAAAGAGCGGCGAGATCTTAACCATTCCAGCCACGGTTTTTTTCCAAGACGCGATCAATCCTTTTGAGGGAGACGTTTTGGAAGAAGGTGAACGAAGTTCGGAATTGTAGGTGTTGTGCAAAAGAGCCTGTAGATATTTGCGATCATTTTCCTCTCCGCCCCAAAACGCGGGAAGTGTTGGCAGCGCGCCGATGCCGTCGGAGAGCTTCTGGAGCGCGTCTCGGTCAAGATTTCTCAAGTGGAATGCGGCTACGTGCATGGCTATCGTATTGCAGGCAATTGCTGTCGCGTTTTCAATGAGTGAATTTCCATTTTCCAGGTGTCGGGAAAACCGGAAAATAGTGAGAATGTCCTCCACCCCCTGGGTGTTTTCTCCTTTGACAATATGCAGCCGGGCGCGGACGGCCGCGATGTTTGCCAAGGTTTGGGCTTTGGCCAGTAGGGGATTGGTTTGTTGTTCGAATACTCGTTCCCATCCCCATTCGCATTTTGTTTGGGAGGCTCCTTGCGTCAGGAGTTGGAGCGGGGTTGCCCATTTTTCGAGCAGGCTTTGGGCAGCATCTTCGTCGAGCGGTTTATAGATGGAGAAGAGGTTTTCTTCTTCCCCACTCAGCTCTGGCATAGCTGCAAACGCCTGCTGGTATGATAGCGCCGCTCCCTCAATCGGCTTGGGTGCGGGAATGGGGCATGGTTCCAGAGCAGGGCGACTCCAATGGAGAACCGCCATGGTTGCCAGGAGGGGAAAGACAAGCACTTCTGCCAACCGGTTCAATATGCGAACGAGGCGCTTCATGCGTTAGTGGTGCTCATTGAGCCACAAACCGCCGCCCTTGCCCAAGCTTTTGCGCTTTTTGCGCCTTTTTGCGCCTAAAAATCAGCACCGCTCCGCTTCGAGTCGGGCGAGCACTGCCGGGTAGAGCGCGTGCTCGGCTACCTGGATGCGGGCGTGGAGCGTCTCGGCTGTGTCGCCGGGGAGCACGGGGACTTCGCTTTGGCCCAGGATGGGGCCCGAGTCCGTGCCCGCGTCGACGTAATGCACCGTGCAGCCGGTCTTGGCCGCTCCGGCTTCCAGCGCCTGTTTCCAGGCTTCCAGGCCGGGGAAGCTTGGCAGCAGCGAGGGGTGGATGTTGACGATCCGTTGCGGGAAAGCCTCCAGCAGCGGGGCCTTGATGATCCGCATGTAACCGGCCAGCACCACCAGCTCCACTCCGGCTTCGCGCAGGAGATTGACGAGGCGCGCTTCGGCCTCCGGCTCCATCTTCGTGCGGAAGCGGCCCGGGGCGGCGTACTCGGCTCGCAGGCCGTGCTCGCGGGCGAGGGTGAGGATGCCCGCGTCTTCGAAATCAGACACCACCACGCGCACCTCGGCCTTCAGCGTGCCCGCTTCGATAGCCTCGGCGATGGATTTGAAATTGGAGCCTTTGCCCGACCCGAGAACACCGAGGCGGAGCGGGGGAAGATCAGTTTTGTTTGGCATTTGCGGCGTCGAGAATACGGGTGGTGGAGTGGCCCGGGACAAACGGGATGATGCGGATTTCCGATCCGGCGGCGTCGAGCACGGCGCGTTCGGATTTGTCGAGAGTGTCGGGGGTGTAGTCGCCCCCCTTGGCGTAGATCTGTGGGCGCACTTGGCTCATCAGGCCGACCAGGCGCACTTCCTGGAAAATGACCACGTAATCCACGCAGGCCAGCGCGGCGAGGACCTCGGCGCGTTCGAGCTCGGGGTTGATGGGGCGGCTGGGGCCTTTGAGCGCGCGCACCGACGCGTCGCCGTTGATCGCCACGGCCAGCGCGTCGCCCAGAGCCCGGGCGGCCTGGAGGCAGCGGATGTGGCCCACGTGAAGGATGTCAAAACACCCATTGGTGAACACGAGCTTCTTCCCCTCGGCGGCGAATTGATCGCGGACGCGGGAGAGCTCATCGGCGGTAACGATTTTTCCTACGGACATGGAGTGGAAAAACATGCCCGGTTTCGCCGCAAAGGACAATCCTGGATTTACTCCGGGGTGGGGGTTTGCTATTTCGGGGAGCGCATGAATGCAACCCCCAACTCTTCCCCGGGTAACGGAATTTCCCTCAGCTTCGTATCGGTGATTTTTCTTGTTTTCGGGCTGATTTTTTTCACGGCCATGGTCCTTTACCCGGCCTGGAAAAGCCATGCGGCCCGCGACTGGCGCCAGACGCCCTGCAAAATTCTCTCCAGCGGGGTGAAGAGCAGCCATGACGGTGACGGGACGAGCTACGCTGTCGATATCCGCTATCTCTACGAAGTGGATGGAAAACCGTATGAGTCCGACCGCTACCAGTTCCTGAAGTTTTCGAGCAGCGGCCACCAATCCAAGCAAGCCGTGGCCGCGCGCTACCGCAAAGGAAGCCGGGCTGTTTGCTACGTCAATCCCCGCAACCCCTCCGACGCGGTTCTGGACCGCAGCGCCTTGACGGTTGGCTGGTGGGGGTGTTTCCCGCTGGTTTTCGTGGGGATCGGTGTGGGCGGGCTGGTGCTCGCCCGGCGCAACCGGCTTTGCCAGCAAGCCGCCAGCGGCGGGGAGCCGTGGATGCAGCGGGCCGACTGGGCGGCGGGCCGCGTGGTGTCGCATCAAAAGGGAGCCGGGCTGACCGCCATTTTCGCCGCCGGGTTTTGCGGTATCGGCTTTCCCATCGCCTATATGGTGTTGACGGATGAGCCGATCCGCAAGGGGCACTTGATGCCCGGCGTTCTCGTGCTGCTCTTTCCGCTGATCGGGCTCGCATCCGCGGCGGCGGCGCTCTGGATGGGGGCGCGCTGGCTGCGCTTCGGCACGTCGATTTTCGAAATGGCCACCGTGCCCGGCGCGGTGGGCGGCGTGCTGGAGGGGACGATCCGGGTTCGCCGCCCGCTTTTCCCGCGCGGCCCCGTGAAGCTGTGGCTGCAAGCGATCTCCCGCACCACCCAGCGTACCTCGGACGGCAATTCGACCGTGGAAACGCCGCTCTGGGACCACCGGGCCGAGGTCTCCGTGGAGCCGGGAGCCACGGCGATTCCCGTGGCGTTCCGGATTCCCGCCGACGCGCCGGCCACCTCCGTCATCGGTTCCGGCGAGGGCGTTTTATGGCGGCTGGAGGCGCGCGCCGAGGTTCCCGGCATCGACTACAAAACGCAATGGGAGGTGCCGATTTACGAAATGGAGGTATCCCCCGAGGAGAAGGCCGAGGCCGCGCAGATGGCCCAGGCCGAAGCGGTGGAGGCGGCCGCCTACGTTCCGCCCGTCAGCTCGCCCATCCGCGTGGAGCCCGCTCTGGGCGGCGGCACGGCGTTTTATTTTCCCGCCCGGCGCAATCTCAAGGTCCAGGCCCCCTTTATCGTTGGCTTCTTGGTGATTACAGTGGTGCTCGTGGCGATGTTCCAAAGGCACGATGTCCCCTGGGTGATGTTGGTGGGGTTTGGGTTTTTCGACGTGCTCTTCGGATTTACCTCCATCAGCGCGCTGACGGGATCCCTGCGCGTGGTGGTCAGCCCCGAGGGGGTGCGCGTGACGAAATATCTGATGGGCATCCCCCGGGTCCAAACCCTCCAGGCGGCCGAGATCAGGGAAATCGCGACCGTTGAGGGAAGCATCCGGGTGGGAGCCCGGGCCCTCCGCAGCGTCGCCGTGATCACCCAAGACGACGACCGGGTCATGGCCGGTACGGACCTCCAAGACCCTCTCGAAGCAGAGTGGCTGGCCCGCCGGATGAGCGCCGAACTGGGGATCGCCGCCGTGCCCTACGATGGCGAAATCGGCAGGTAGCGCCCGAACCATTCCGCGGCGTCGTGCGCCACGGTCTCCAGCGCGCCCGGCTCCTCGAAAAGATGCGTGGCGTCGGGGATGAGCCGCATTTCGGTGACGGCGCTGATATGTGCCATCGCCTCGCGGTTGAGCCCGATGACCACGTTATCCAGCTCGCCCACCAGAAGCAGCGTCGGGCTTTTCACCTTTGCAAGCCACGCCGAGGCCAGGTCGGGCCGCCCCCCGCGCGATACCACCGCGCCGATGCGTTCGCCCGCCTTCGCCGCGGCCACCAGCGCCGCGCCACCTCCCGTGCTCGCGCCGAAATAGCCGATCCGCAAGCCCCGGGCCGCGTCCACGCTCTGAATCCAGTTCGTTGCCGCCAGAAGCCGGTCGGCCAGGAGCGGAATATCGAACCGGAGATGGCGCGTAAAGGAGTCGATGACCTCCTCCTCGCGCGAAAGCAGATCAAAGAGCAGCGTTCCGAGCCCCGCGTCGTGCAGCACCCGCGCCACGAATTGATTGCGTGGGCTTAAGCGACTGCTGCCGCTACCGTGGGCGAATAGGACCAGCCCCACGGCATTGGGCGGAATCTGAAGCTCTCCATCGAGCGTGACATCTCCACCGACAGGAACCAACACCTCGTTCTCGAATTGAACAGCCATAATTTTTGGAACCCTCCGCTAGCAAAATCGCTCAGATTTGCCAAAAGTCCAACCGATCACGGTGCGTATTCTTGACGTTCCGGGAGGGTTCTGGGTAAATGATGCCTTACATTTAAATTGAATCTGCGCAGGCAGAAGATTGGACGACCCTGAAACCTCACGAATTTTAGCGTCCTATCACACTGACTGCACCGAAAAATCGGTGCGGTCCGGTCGTGTGATAGGACGCAGGTCTCGTGAGGACCTCAGGGTCGACACGGCATGGGCCGCACCCTCTTTTTTGCTTGTGCCTCGCAGGCTATGAACACAAAAGAGAACGGAATTTCGGATCGCAAACCCTATTATCTCCCGGCGTCCCACGCCCAAAACATTGTCCGCTACCGGCAGCGCTGCCCAGAGGGCGACGAACTCCTGGGAATCGAGGCCTTGGATTACCTCGTGATTTCGGTGCTGCAAATCACCGGCCTTTCATCCCCGGAGATCCGAATCCTGTCGGTTCAAGCGGATGGGGCGTTTCCCCTCGTGGTCAGCGTGGAAAATACCACCGATTTCTTTTCTCAAACCCAATACCCCTTGCGGATTGGCTACGGCGCGTCGCATTCCCTGCTGCTCAACGCCCCCACGGCCTCCTCCGACCGCATCCGGCAGCACTGCTATCCGCCGAAGCCCCGGGAGATTGTCATCGACACCGATCTGGGGCCGGTGGTTTTCGAGGCGGGGGAGTGATTCTCCAGTTTCGTAACGAGGGCTTTTGAGCCGGAAATGCTAGTCCGTCCCGCCCGGGCCGAGCAGGCGCACGCGGTGGTCGCTGAGCGGGAGCCGCACGGTGAGGGTCAGGCCCACGCCCGCGTTGCTCACCAGGTCGATCTCCCCGCCGTGCGCCCGGATGATGCGCCGTACGATCATGAGGCCCAGACCGGAGCCGGTGGCCTTGGTGGTGAAGTAGGGCTGGAAGACGTTGGTCATGTTCTCGGGCGGGATGCCCCCACCGGTGTCGGAAAACGCGATGGAAACCCAGGCGTCGTTCATTTCCGTGCGGATGCGCAGGATGCCCTCGCTTTTCATCGCCTGGAAGGCGTTCTTGATGATGTTGTAGAAGACCTGTTTGAGCTGGTCGCGGTCCACCTCCAGCAGCGGCAGGCTGGGGGCGAGCTCCTGCTCCACGAGGATGTTGCGGTCGGTGATTTCGGGCTCCAGAAAGGCGACGGATTCCTCGACGATGGCGTTGATGTTCTCGGGGCGCGTTTTCAGCGGCGTGGGCCGCAGGGCGCGCAGGAATTGGTTGATGATGGAGTCGAGCCGGGTGATCTCCTCCTTGGCGATCTCGATGGAGTCCCGCAGGGGGCCCCGGGCCTCTTCGGGGATTTTGCGCAGGCGGCGCTCCATTAATTGCAGGTGGATGTGGAGGGAGTTGAGCGGGTTGCCGATCTCGTGGGCCACTCCGGCGGCCAGCAGTGTGAGGGCCGAGAGCCGTTCGGACTCGATGGTCTCCTCGGTGCTGCGGCGGGATTCGGTGATGTCCCGCAGGATCACCGCGTAGCCGGTGATGTCGCTCTCCTTGGCCGGGTGCGCTTTGGCGGGCTCCGCCGCGTCGTTTTTCAGCGGGACGACGTAGAAGTTCAGGATCCGGTTCTCCGGGTAAAATACCTCGATGTCGCGGCTGACGACCTGCCCGCCGCCGCCGCCCATGTGGCTCCAGTCGAGGCCGCGCAGCCGGTTGGAGATGAGCTGGTCCATGCAGTCCTCGCGGGTGAAGCCGAAGAGGTGGCAGGCGGATTGGTTGACGTAGCGGATGCGGCCGGTCGGGCCGGTGACGATGACGCCTTCCTGGATGGCGTTGAAGATCGTCTCCAGGAACCCCTTTTCCCGCGCGAGGCGGGCCAGGTAGGTCTGTACGTCCTCGGGGCCGACGCGCCCGATGCGCTCGATCAACTTGTCTACGAATGCGGCTTTCACGGTTTGATTTTGGCGGTGACGCGCTGGAGCGTCTTGTTATCGTCGATCAGCAGAAATTCCAGGACGCCGTCGCGGCGGATGACGGGCTCGGTGACCAGCGAGGTGGGGCCGTAAACGGGCTTGCCGTCGAGGTGTACGAAAAGCTGCGAGCCCTCGTTGACGCGGTAGGTGAGGTGCCGCCCGTCGGGGCTGAAGGCGGGGGTGCCCACGGTCTCGTATTCCGCCAGGGGCTTGCCGTTGAGGACGACGGCGGTTTTGTGGTTCTCCTGTATGGCGCAGTAGGCGTAGGAAGCGCCCGTGGGGGCGAAAATCAGGCTGTCTTTGACGATCTCGGGGTATTCCGGCCCGGGCTTGCCGTCGAAGGCCACGAAGCGGCCTGTTTCGTCCCCGCCCATGTAGGCGAAGTGTTGGCTGTCGGCGCTGAAGGTGAGGGCCTCCATTTTGTCGTAGGCGGTGGTGCCCGCCGTGCCGTCGACCACGGATACCCATTGGTTGATTTTCCGGGCGATGTAGCCGATGCGGCGGCTGTCGGGGCTGATTTTTAGCGAGCCGCGCGCGACGGCGTCAAAGTCGGGCTGCTCCTTGCCATCGTAGACGACGAAACGCCGCGCGCCTTTCTCCGCCGCGTAGGCGAAGTGCTGGCTATCGGGGCTGAATTGCAGGGTCTCGCCATAAACGCCGCCGTAGCCTTCGCCCGCCTGGCCGTCAACGACGATGAGTTGCCGCCCGCGCTGCTGTGCGCCGTAGGCCAGGCGCTGGCCGTCGGGGCTCAAGACCGCCGCGCCCACCACGTCGTAGGCCGGACCCGCTTCGCCCTGGTTGACGATGCACTGCTGGCTGCCCTTGCGGACGCCGTAGACCAGGCGCGCTCCGTCCCGGCTCCACACGGGCAGGTTGGTGATTTCCTCGTAAGGCCCCGTCTCCTTGCCATCGGCCACGACGTACCAGGCGTTGTCGCGCTTGGCCACGTAGGCGAGGTGTTGGCTATCGGTGCTGAAAGCAAAGCTGGTTTCCAAAATCCGCTCCCAGCGGACGCACTCGGCCGGTTCCGTGTTCTTGCCCGCTTCGAAAGCGAGCCACTGCTCCCCCTTGCGGGCACCGTAGACCACGCGCTTCTGGTCGGGGCTGAAGATGGGGGTGTGCGTCAGGATGCCCTCGAATTCAGGGCCGGGCTTGCCATCGACGATGACGCGGCTGGTGCCCGGGTTTCCCCCCGCCGAGAGGAGCGCGATGTTGCAACCCTCCCGCGAGGCGATGCGGATGACGAGAAAGGGGTGGTCCATGTCCGTGACCCCGAGCGACTGGGTAGCGAACTCCAGTTTAGGGGCCTCCGCGGTTTCGGCGCGGGCGGCGACCGCCGGGAAGCAGGCGAGGCAGAGAATCAGGGCGGAAAGGCGGGACCACATGGGAAAAGATAAGCTCCAAGGATGGTCGCGTGCCGGGCCCCCGGCGGCAAGCCAAAACCCGCGAGTTTGCAGGGCAGAGAGGCTCGGCAATTTTTATACAGATCCCCATGCCCCGGTGGTGTGGGGGGGGCTCCACGCGGCAGGAAAAAGGGGGGATTCTATACTCACGCAAAGGCGCAAAGGCGCAAAGAAAGGCAAGACTCTTTGCGCCTTTGCGTCTTTGCGTGAGCCCTCTGCCTTTTTTCTAAGACACCGATTTTCGGCTTAGGATTCACACAAGGATTAAGAAGATTACGCCCCAGAGCCTGCGAGAGCCGGATTGCGTTCGGGAAACCCGATCTGAAAAATCCTCTTAATCCTGTAAATCTTGTTAATCCTGTCTAAAAAATGCCGAGCTTCTCTGCTCACAAACTTCCGGGCCTCCCCCTGAAGCTCCTATGCATTCCTGGAACCGGTGGTGCGGATTCTTCCCCTGCGATTATTTCGGCAGCGAGTCGCGGTAGGCGGTCGGCGAGCGGCCTACGATCCGCAGAAAGACGCGGTTAAAGTGCGTCAGCGACTGGAAACCGACTTCGTAGGCGATTTCACTCACCCGCAGGTTCGGGTTGAGGAGCAGGTTTTTCGCCTTCTCGATCCGGACCCGCGAGAGGTACTCGGTGAAGTTGATCCCCGTGGCTTTTTTGAAAAGCTTGCAGAAATAGAACGTGCTGACGTTGAGCGCGCGGGCTACTTCGCTGAGCGAAATCGGGTCGCTCTTGTGCGTTTCGATGAATTCCTTGGCGCGGTGGATGATCGGCGGTTCCGCGTTGGCTTCTTGGAGCGCGATCTGGTTGGAAAGGGTGCTCAGGTGCTGGGCGAAGATTTCCAGCAGCTTGACCATGGAGTGGTACTGCGCTGCCGTGAGGATGTGGCTCTGGAAATAGGCCTCCTCCAGTTGGTCCACGTCGAGCGTCCCGCCCCATTCGAGGAGCTGCTTGGCAATGCGCTGGAATTGCGCCTTGTTCGGGGCGCGCAGGAGCACCTGGCCGGTTTGCAGGTAGCCGATGGTCTTGAGGCCTAGGTGGACCGGCACGGCCGTATCCGCCAAGCCCGCGAAGCACGTTACCGTGCGGGGCTTCTCCCCGTCGCTAAGCGTCACCTGGTGCTGCACGTCGAGGCAGGCCGCGCAGGAGCGACCGGCTTGCGACACCAGCGCGCAAAACGGGTTTTCGTGTTTCTTGCCACGGTGCGCGGCGTTCCAAATCTCCACGGGCCGCAAGCTCAAGGGGAGCTGCGTCGCATCGCTGAAGGCCCGCTCGTAATCCTGGTAAATCTTCGAGCGGGAGAGCTGCTGAAGCAGGCGGTCCTCCGGATTCTTGGGCGTGGCCTCATGGGTGCCCGGGGTGTTGGTTAACTCCGGTTTCATCCAATAACCATTTTGGGAGAGTTTTGGACAGTATTTGAAAAGCGCACACTCTAGTTTGCTTCGATTTTACAGAAAAACCAACTCTTTTTTGTCGTAGCCCTGTTTGGCGTTAATATGGCTATTTTTTGCCTATCGGGTGGTGATTTTTCGCCACAGAGGGTGCGAAATGTGCAGCTAAATGGCAGAAACTTTGCCAGGAACCGGGAAGTTTGGGGGCCAGCGGCGAGAAAAATGCCTCTGCCTTTTCCTCCGTGGCCGCTGTGTTCTCCGTGGTGAACTGATCCTACCAAATATCCCGCAGCGACCAGAGCCGCAGGCCGTCGGAGTAGACCTCGCGCACGTTCATGTTGGCTCCGCGGTGCATGGTGCTCTCCGAGTAGCTTACCAGCGAGCGTCCCGAGCCATAGAGGGCCGGGGCGGCGGGGTTGATCATCTGGGCGGGCGTGGGAGCGGTGGCCACCCGCAGGAGCATGCCCTCGTAGGTCGGCCCGCGGCCGGTGTTCAACTCGGCCACGGGGGCCGGGTAGCGCGCCGAGGCCGGGGTCAAGGGGACCTGGGTTTGCGCGTAGGCATTGACGACCGCAGTCCTGCACCGGCGGGGGGCGGCCTGGCTCGGCGTTACGCCGATGCCGAAGGAAGTTAAAATTAGGACAATCACTAGAGGCTTTTTCATCGTATATCCTTTCGTGAAGGATACGCGCACAATGGAATTGGCGGCTGGGCCTCAATGGGATATCAAAACAGGCGGCCTATGGGTGATGTTTTCAAAAATTGGGACAACGAAAGATTTGCCCAATACCGGAAGCACGGTAGGTTCATGCAGCGACATGTTGGAACGCCAGGTAACCATCCTTAATCGATTGGGATTGCACGCCCGCCCCGCCGCCGAATTTGTGCGGACGGTGCGTTCGTTTCAATCAAGCGTCACGTTGATCAAAAACGGTGACGATTACTCCGGCGCGAGCATTCTGGACGTCTTAAGCGCCAATCTCGACCACGGTAGCACGCTCGTCTTCCGCGTCGAGGGCCCCGATGCCGAGGCCACCATGGAGCGCCTCTGCAAGCTGCTGGAGGACTTCAAGCGGCAGGAAGAGGAAGAAGGGTACTAAGGTAATAGTACTAGAGATCGTCCCCGTCGGGCTGGTCCAGCGCGGAGCCTTCCATGGTTTCGTAATCAGCGAGGTGTTCCGGCGAAAGCGGCTCCGAGATGCGGTAGCTTTCGCCCAGCCAGTTGCCCAAGTCGATCTGTTTGCAGCGCACGGAGCAAAACGGCCCCACCGGGTCGGTGAAGAAATCGGTCTGGTGGCCGCAGATGGGGCAGGTGATCGGCGTGGGCATGATTTTCGGACCTTACCACCGGCCGGGGTCTCACGGCACCTTTTTTTGCGCCTCGCCGACGTTGACGCCGCCCTTACAAAACGTCTACGGTTACGCCCATGCTCCCCGAAATCGAAAAACTGCTGGTGTTGCAGGATCGCGACCAACGGATCGCCCATCTCAAAGCTGAGCTGAAAAGGGTGCCCGTCGAACACAAGGCCCTCGAAGCCCAGCTCGCGGGGCTCGCTGGCGAAGCCGACAAGGCCCGCGCGGGGGTGCGCGTGCTGGAGGTGGAGAAAAAGCGCCTCGAAAACGAAGCCGCGGGCAAGCGCGAACAGATCGCCCGCTTCAAGACCCAGCAGATGCAGACCCGCAGGAACGAGGAGTTCCAGGCTTTTGGAGTGCAGATCAAGCACTTCGAGGCGGAAATTTCCAAGCTGGAGGACCGCGAACTGGAGATCATGGAAGCCATGGAGGCCGCCAAACCGGCCCTGGCGCAAGCCGACCGGGCCTCCGCCGAAGCCAAGGAGCGCGTGGCCGGGCAGATCTCCAACCTCGAAGAAAAGGCCAAGGCCATCGAAGAACAGCTCAAAACCGCCGAAGCCGCGCGCGGGAAGTTCACCGAAGGCATTTCCGAGGATGTCCTCTACGAATATAACGGCCTCTTTAGGACCAAGAATGGCCTGGCCGTGGTCGCCCTCGAGCACGAAGTCTGCACCGGCTGCCACATGAAGGTGACGACGCAGACCATCGTCAACGCCAAGTCCGCGCCCCGCATCACCAACTGCGAGCAGTGTGGCCGGATCGTCTACTGGCAGGCGTAGGGTAACTAAGCCCGCGTCCGGGCCGTCATAAAGAAAACCGGGAAGCGGCCCGTGGCGCCGCTGGCGACGGGTTTCTCGATCACGTGCGCGGTCTGGATCCGCACATCGCGGCAACCCGCCTCCCAGAGCAGGTTGAGCAGCCATTCGCGGCGAAAGCCCTGGTGCTCAACGCCCGTGGCGTCGTCGTGGAAGGAGCCGTCCTCGTGGTCCAGATCGGCCAGCAGGAGCACGCCGCCCGGAGCCAAGAGGCCGCTCAGCGCCGTGATGAGCCGCGGCACCTCGCGCACGTGGTGCAGCGCCATGGCCGAGAGGATCACGTCGAAGCCGCACGCCCCTGGGAGCGGGCTCTGGGATAAATCATGGCAAAGCGTGCAGACGTTGCCCAGCGAGTGAGCGGCCGCCTTTTCGCGGAGCTTTTCCAGCATCCCGGGCGACACATCCACCGCCGTCACGCTCTCGCAGAGCCGGGCCAGCGGCAGCGAACACATCCCCGTGCCGCAGCCGTAGTCCATCAGCCGGGGCGGCTGGGGGAGCCCGGCGATCTCCCGCTCCGCCAGCCCCACGATGGCGCGCGACAAAGCCGCCCGGACCGGATTTTCATCCCACAAACCGGCCTGGCGGTCAAACCGCGCAACGTTCGAATTCATGCGCAAACCTTTTGACCATTCCCCCGCCCGAGTCCACCAAAATTTGCACTCCGATTGAACATTTCTTGGCCTGGGGTACTCCAACCCTCCGGCGGCTCGGCTCAAAGCCCTCCGCCGATATCACCCGCTATACCACATCCTATGAAAATCAGAATCCTGGGTCTTTTTGTTGCGTTGGGAGCCCTTTCCCTGGGGTCCTCCCTCTGCCGTGCGGACGAAAAAGCCGCCGTGGGCAAGCCCGCGCCCGGTTTCACCCTGCCGGGAAGCGATGGCAAAACGCATTCGCTGGCCGATTACAAAGGGAAAACGATCGTTCTGGAATGGACCAACCCCGGCTGCCCATTTGTAAAGAAATGGTATGGCGGCGGGGCCATGCAGAGCTTGCAGAAAGAGGCCACCGCCAAGGGAACCGTCTGGATCCGCATCAACTCCAGCGCCCCGGGCAAGGAGGGGTATGAGACGCCAGAGCAGGCGGCCACCACAGACCGCGAGCAAAAGACCGCCGCCACCGTCACGCTGCTCGACCCCGAGGGGAAAGTGGGCCGCCTCTACGGAGCCAAAACCACGCCCCATATGTACGTCATCGACCCGAAGGGAACGCTGGATTACGAGGGGGCCATCGACAGCATCCGCTCGGCCGACGCCGCCGACATCCCCAAGGCCACCAACTACGTCACCGCCGCGCTCGCCGACCTGGCCGCAGGGAAAGCCGTCGCCACGCCGAGCACGCAATCGTACGGATGCAGCGTGAAATACGCGGGGAAGTAATCCGTCTGCTTGACTCATGCCTCGCGCTGAAAGATGATCGCGAGACATGAGCCGACAGGGATTAATGGTCATTTGTGTTTTGGTGCTTGCCGCATCGGTTTGGTTTTACAAACCGCCCAAGCCATCATCGGACGAATCGTCCCAACCGGCTCCCGAGCCCGCGGCCGCCACCGCTCCGGTGGCCACGCCCGCGTCCGCGCTCCGTCCGAGCGCGAGCCCCTTGTCCCTGAACCGGCCCGCGGTGCCGCAAGTCCCTCAAGTCCCTTATGTCAAGGGACGGATTCTGTACGGAGTGAATTCCGCGAAGTCCGGCGAGCGCGTTGTCATGCGGCTCGATAGCGCCTTTAGCCTTTCGCAGATCGAGGCGGCCAAGGCCAAAGCCATCCGTGAGCACAAGCCGCTCGGGTTCATCATGGTTTGGGGGCAGTTTTTCGACTCCAAGGCGGTTGACAGCCGGGCCCAGGGCGGCGGGGAGGGGCTGGCCCATTTTTACCGCGCTTTCAGAAACACGCTGGTCTTGGTCTACGTTCGCCACGAGAGCGAGCTCGGCCAAGTGCCCGATGCCGTCAAAAAAGGGTTCAACGGCCCTGACGAGGGCGGCTTCGCCCCGAACATGGCCGTCGTGGACGCCACCGCGAGCGAGTTCATCGTGGAAATCCCCTACGGAGGAGCCAAGTCCACCGGCGAGATTCGCGACGGCGTTTTTAGCGCCGGTGCGCAGAAGATCGAGCAATGGCTCTCCACGCACCCGGATGCGCTGACGCAAACCCCGGCTAAAAGGTAAGGAAAACACTGATCTCGGGGTTGAATTCCGGGGGAAATGCGGTCAAACTATCTGGAGCGGGACGGCCCCGGAGCTGAAAACGGTTTTGAAGCTCCTCAAACCCTCCGTTTTCCCGATAATTTCCCCTATGGCACAAGCGATCATGAATCCCGAAGAGGTGCGGCGCTTCGCGGCGGAGCTGAAGCGCTTTAACGATGACCTCCTAGCCAAGGCCACCTCTCTCCAAGCCCGTTTCAACGCCCTCGGATCCACCTGGCAGGATCAGGAACAGCAGAAATTCGCCGAGGAATTCCTGAACACCATGAAGGTGCTCAAAAAGTTCGTCGAAATTTCCGAAAAACAGACCCCCTACCTGCTCCGCAAAGCGCAGCGGATCGAAGAGTACCTCGACCAGCGGTAACCCCGCGCCGGATTCTCTCCCATGGCCAACCAGGCAAAAGTCACCTCGCTCGACGCGCTCGACGCCTTCCGCTCCAGCCTTATCGTCTTCATCGCCAAGGCCAAGCGCGCCCTCGACGAGACCTCCGAGGAAGGCCACCGGATGCGCCAGTACCTCCAGAACGACCAGCGCCAGCATTGGGAACTCCAGCGGCGCGCGAGGACGAAAAAGCTGGAACAGGCGGAAGCGGAACTCCTCAGCGCCCGCCTCGCCGGTCACCGCGAAGCCCAGCAGATGCGCCAGGGGGCCGTGAACCACTGGAAGGCGGCCGTGGAGGAAGCCGAGACCAAGCTCGCCGCCATCAAACAGTGGGCCGTCCATTACGACAGCACCGCCGACCCGATCTTTCGGCGGCTGGAGGACTTCCGCCAATACGTCGAGGCCGATCTGCCCAAAGCCGTCGCGCTCCTAGTCAACGTCCAAAAGGCCCTCGAAGGCTACTCCGAGCCGGGATCTCCCGCGCCGTCGGGGCCCTCGTCGGCTACCCATTTCACCACAGAGGACACAGAGCACACGGAGGGAAAGACAGAGGGCTCTTAAAGGTTATGCCCCACCGCCTCACTCCCATCTCGGTGCCCTCCATTTCCTCCGTGTCCTCTGTGGTAAAATCTTAAACCCATGAGCACCAAAGCCAGCGCCGCCGCTCTCGTCCAAGCCACCAAGGATCTGTCCGTTTCCTGGCAGGAAACCAAGGCCCATTGGCGCGATGTGAAGGCCATCGAATTCGAGGCCACCTATATTGAAGAACTTCCCAACCGCCTGAACCGCGCGCTCTCGGTGATGGCTGAAATCGACAACCTCTTTGCAAAAATCCGCCACGACTGTGAATAAACTCGCCGGTCTGCGCGCCAGCCTCGCGCTCGACCTTCTCTCCCAGATCAAGAAAACCGCCGCGCTCTATGCGCAGCGCGAAGCCCAGCTTACTCGCGATCTTGGCGAGCGGCGCGTTGCGCTTAACCGCTCGTGGCGCGAAGCCCGAGCCTTGGCCGAATCGCAATCCGCCGCCGCCATCGGGTCGGCCGAGGCCGCCTTTAGCGCCAGGACGCGCCAAGTCCAGAACCTCGCCGCCGCGAGGGAAGACCGCATCCGGGAATTCGAAAACCGCACGCTCGTCAACCTGCCCGAGCGGGCGCGTAAGGAAAAGGAAGCGTGGATGGGCGCGCTGCAAATGCGCGACTTTGAGGCCAAGAGCCACCGCACCGGCGGGCTGGATGCCGCCGCTGCCGAGTACCGCGCCGCCGCGAAGGACCTGGGCCTCGAACGGGCCGAGCTGAACGTCCTCAGCAAGCGCGTCCGGTGGGCCTTCGCAGGCTACCCGTGGCTGGGGAAGGCGCTGGACGCGGCCCCGCGCGAGGGTTTGGCGGTGGAGGGTGCGGATTTGGCAGAGCCGCTTCAGGAGATCAAAGCCGAACGCACCGCGCTCCGCGGGCAATGGTTGCAGAAGGCTTTTGGAGTCATTCCCGTTTTTGGCTGGGTGTTGTCGCTGATCTTGGCCGTGTTTCTAATGCACTGGCCTGCATTTTTGGGCTATGGGCTTGTCGTCTCAGTGTTGTATTTCATCGCCGCGCGCCAGGCGAAGCCTTACGCCGAGCGCCTCGCCCCGTTGCTCGCGCGCGCTCGGCAAATTGACGCCGCAGCCGAGACGCTCCTCGCGGATCACCACCGTGCCCGGCAGGCCGAGATCGAAGCCGAATATCAGGCCGGGTTTGAGGAGCTCTCCGCGCAGTGGAACCGCTCCGACAGCATCGAGGAAGAGTACACCGAAATTACGCGGGCGCGCCTCTCGGCCCACGTTCCGCGCGCGCTGGCCCGCAACGAAGCCATGACGCAGCGCCGCCTGGCGGCGATCGAGGCCGAGCGCGAGACCCAAGTCGGCACCTTGCAGGCCGAGGGGGATACCGTCCTCTCCCATCTCGACCACGCCCACGACGCCGAGATGGAGCAGTGGGAAGCCAGCCAGCGCGACGGCTGGGCCGAGCTGCAAACCGGCTGGAACGGCGAGCTCTCCCCCCGCATCGAAAACCTCGAGGGCCTCAACACGCTCGCCCGCGAGCATTTCCCTGAGTGGACCCCGGCGATGGTCGAGGCCTGGCAGCCGCCGGAGACCTTCCCCGTCGCCGTGCCGTTTGGCCGCGTCGAGACCGATATTTCCGCCAGCCTGCCCAAGGACGCCCGGCTCGCGCTGCCGTGCAGCCCCGTCTTAAGCGCACCGCTCGCCCTGGAGTTCCCCGCCGAGGGCTCGCTGCTTCTCGAAACCACCGAATCCGCGGGCGAAGCGGCCTCGGGCGTTTTCAACGAAATCATCCTGCGGCTCCTTTCCGTCACGCCGCCGGGCAAAGTCAGCTTCACCATTTTCGATCCCGTGGGCCTCGGCGAGAACTTCGCGGGCCTCATGCAGCTGGCCGACTTCGAGGAGACGCTCATCAACCGCCGCATCTGGACCCAGCGCGACCAGATCGACGAGCGCCTGGGCGAAATCTGCGAGCACCTGGAAAAAGTCATCCAGATGTACCTGCGTAACCAGTATGACACGATAGCGGATTACAACGAACAGGCCGGGACCGTCGCGGAGAAATACCACTTCGTCGTCATCGCCGATTTCCCCGCCGCGTTCAGCGAAACCGCCGCCGCCCGGCTGGAGAGCATCGTTACCAGCGGCGCGCGTTGTGGCGTCTTCACCCTGCTCCATTGGGACAAACGCCTGCCCCTGCCCGAGGACATCGCGCCCGAGGAACTCCGCTCCAACGCGCTGACACTGCGGCGCGAAGGCGACCGCTTCGTCGTCGGCGCGGCCCCGTCCGATAGCTCCACGCGTGTGGCGCTGAAAGCCCCGCCCGCCGCCGAACTGGCTCAGGCCATTACGCAAAAAATCGGCAAAGCGAGCGTCGATTCCAACCGCGTCGAGGTCCCCTTCTCGCTCATCGCGCCGCCCGAGGCGGAATTCTGGAAAGGCGACACGACTCAGGAGCTGCGCATTGCCATCGGCCGCACCGGCGCGACCAAGCAGCAGTACCTGGCCATCGGCAAGGGAACCCGCCAGCACGCCCTCTTCGCGGGCAAGACCGGGTCGGGCAAATCGACCCTCTTCCACGTCATCATCACCAACCTGGCCCTCACGTGCAGCCCGCTCGAGGTGGAGTTTTACCTGATCGACTTCAAGAAAGGCGTCGAGTTCAAGTGCTACGCCGAAAAGCGCCTGCCGCACGCGCGCGTCATCGCCATTGAGAGCGACCGCGAGTTTGCCTTAAGCGTGCTCCAGCGCGTGGACGAGGAGCTCAAACGCCGGGGCGATCTCTTCCGCGCCCTCGGCGTGCAGGACGTCCCCGGCTACAAGCGGGCGGGCGGAAAAGAGCCGCTCCCGCGCACGCTCTTGATGATCGATGAGTTCCAGGAATTTTTCGTCGAGGACGACGCCATCGCGCAAACGGCCTCGCTTCTTTTCGACCGCATCGTGCGCCAGGGCCGCGCCTTTGGCATCCATGTATTACTTGGCACGCAGACCCTTGGCGGCTCCTACTCGCTGGCCCGCGCCACGCTGGGGCAGATGGTCATCCGCGTGGCCCTGCAATGCAACGAGGCCGATGCCTACCTGATCATGGACGAGAGCAACGCCGCGCCGCGTCTCCTCTCGCGCCCCGGCGAGGGCATTTACAACGACGCCGCCGGAGCGCTGGAGGGCAACAGCCCCTTCCAGGTCGTCTGGCTCTCCGACGAAGAGCGCGATGGCTGGCTCGACAAAGTTCACGAACTGGCTGCTCACAACCCGCGCCCGTTCCCCGCGCCGATTGTGTTCGAAGGCAACGCCCCGGCGGCCATCACCGACAACGAGCCGCTCGAGGTGCTCCTCGCCTCCCGTAAAAGCGGGAAGCCCGCCGCGCCGCCCGCCGTGGGCCGTGCCTGGCTCGGCGCACCAAACTCGATCAAAGGCCCCACCGAGGCGCTCTTCCAAAGCCAAAGCGGCAGCAACCTGCTCATCGTCGGCCAGCGCGAGGAGGTGGCCCTCAACCTGCTCGGCCTCGCGCTCCTGGCCCTCGCCGCACAGTACCCAGCCGGAGCGGCCCGGTTCGTCTTTTTACACGCCGCCACGCCCGGCACCCAGGACGGCGAGGCGATCGAGCAACTGCAAACAGCGCTGCCGTTCGTGGAATTTGTCCGGCCCTCCGAGGCCGGGGAGGCCATCAACCGCCTGGCGCAGCGGCTCCACTCGGGCGATGATCGCGAGCTGGTTTTCTGCTTCATCTACGGCCTGCATAAGTTCAAAAAGCTGCGGCATGAGGACGATTTCTCCTTCTCCATGAGCGACGACGCCAATGCCGCGCCCGACCCGAGCGCGCAATTTGCCGACCTCATTACCGAGGGGGCCAGCCACGGCATCCACTTACTGGCGACCTTCGACACGCTTAACAACGTCAACCGCTTCCTCACCCGCAAGGCGCTGAGCGAGTTCGAGATGCGTGTCATCTTCCAGATGAGCGCCAACGATTCCGCGAGCCTTGTTGATTCGCCCAAGGCGAGTACGCTTGGCCTCCACCGCGCGCTCTTTTACAACGAGCACGAGGGAACGCTGGAGACCTTCCGGCCCTACGCCTCGCCGGGCCCGGAGTGGTTCCGTGAAGCGGCGGGGGCGGTCGGGGCAAAGTAATCCGATATACACAAACAAAAGCCATTAAGGCTCACTTGCGTGAGAAATTTATTGGAGAGGCCATTTTAGTGGCGTTTGAGTATGTAATCTTTTGAGAGTGTTGCTGAACTGTTTCATGATTGGATGACTTGCGGCCGCGTGGCATCCGTGCCTAGGATCGGGCTCTCTTATGATTGCTCCCAACGATGTCATTCTTTTTCAGGGCGATTCCATCACGGATTGCGGCCGCAACCGTGAAGTCGCTGACCCCAACAACAGCAGCGCGCTCGGCCTTGGCTATCCCCATTTCGTGGCCGGTGAGCTGCTGGCTCAAAAGCCCGCGCTCTCCATTTATAACCGGGGCATCAGCGGCAACCGGGTGGTGGATCTCTACGCCCGCATCAAGTCCGACCTGATCAACCTCAAGCCGAACCTGGTGAGCATCTTAATCGGCGTCAACGACACCTGGCACGAGTTCGGCAGCCAGAACGGCGTGGCGGTGCCGAAGTACGAGCGCGTTTACCGCGATCTGCTTACCGAAACCCGCGAGGCGCTTCCCGAGGTGCGCTTTGTTTTGTGCGAACCGTTCGTGCTGCGCTGCGGCGTGGTGACGGAGGACTGGGTCGCCGAAATGGATCAGCGCCGCGCCGTCACGGCGAAGCTTGCCAAGGAATTCAACGCGATTTTCGTTCCCTTCCAGTCGGCCCTCGACGAAGCGCTCCGCATCGCGGGCCCGCTCCACTGGACCTGCGAAGGCGTCCACCCGACCCCGGCCGGGCACCACGTCATGGCGCGCACGTGGCTCAAGCACGTGGCAGGCTGCTAATACCGTTTCCAGAGGTGCCCTTTAGACGGATGAGCAGGAGCTTTTTTGGAGGGCCCGTCGGTGGCGAGCAGAGAAGCTCGGCATTTTTTTAGACAGATCCCCATGCCCCGCAGACGGGGCTCCACGCGGCATGAAAAAGGGGGAATTCTATTCTCACGCAAAGGCGCAAAGGCGCAAAGAGTCCTGCCTTTCTTTGCGCCTTTGCGTCTTTGCGTGAGCCCTCTGCCTTTTTTCTAGGACACCTATTTTCGGCTTAGGATTAACAAGATTGACATGATTTACAGGATTTTTTGGATTGGGTTTCCCGAATGCCAATCAGCTATCGCAGGCTGTCGGCGTAATCTTGTTAATCCTCTTAATCCTGTCTAAAAATTGCCGAGCCTGTCTTCTCTAAAAGCTCATTGAGCACTGGACGTGGTATAAGAGCTTCGATTTTAAAACAAAAAAAAGGCGGCACGGGAAATTCCCATGCCGCCTTTTGAATTTTCAGCCGGATCCGCCTTACGGCGAGACCGCCAGCCGCTGGGGCTTGGCCTCGCGGTGAAGGTAGATGCCGTTTTCCTTGTAAGCTTTGAGCCGGAAGTGCGTCGCGGTCGACAGGACGCCCTTGATGGTACTCAGCTTTTCGGCAATGAACCGCCCGATGGCTTGCAGGTTCTTCCCCTGCACGATGACGAGCAGGTCGTAACCGCCGCTCATCAGGTAGCAGCTTTGCACTTCTTCGAACTTTGAGATGCGCGCCGCCAACAGGTTGAAACCGCCCCCTCGTTCGGGGGTGATCCTGACTTCGATGACGGCTTCCACCGCTCCGTTGCCCGTTTTCTCGGGGTCGAAGAGCGCTTGGTAGCCGACGATCGTGCCGTCGCGTTCCAGAGCTTCCAGGCGCGAGGTGACTTCCTCTTCGCTGACGCTCATGAGGCGGGCCAGATCGGCGGCGGAGGCGCGTCCGTTGGTTTTTAAAAGTTCAAGCAGCCGGTCCATAGTTCTTTCTTTAATCGCCGAAGGAGATGCCGACGGCCCGGGACATTTGCACCATCTGGCTGTCGGGTTTGACGAGGCGCAGGCGGTGGACGGCTTCCGAGATGGAGACGTCGGTGACTTCGAAGTTTTGGTAGCTGACCATGTGGCCGAATTTCTCCTGCTGGATCAATTCGACGGCTTTGACGCCGAACTGGGTCCCGAGGATACGGTCTTTCACGGTCGGTGCGCCGCCGCGCTGGATGTGGCCCAGCACGCAGGTGCGGGTTTCCTTGCCGGTGCGCTTGGCGATTTCGCGGGCGACTTGTTCGCCCATGCCGCCAAGCTTGTATTCGCCCGAGCCGGTGACGTGCAGCATTTGCTTGCCGTCCTTAGGCCGCGCGCCTTCGGCGACGACGACCTGGGTGCTCAGGAGCCCCGCTTCTTCGCGTTTGATGATGGCTTCGGCCACCTTGTCGAGGTCGAAGGGGATCTCGGGGATGAGGATGATGCGCGCTCCGCCAGCGAGGCCGCCGTGAAGGGCGATCCAGCCCGCGTGACGCCCCATTACTTCGCTGACCATCACGCGTTTGTGACTTTCAGCGGTGGTGTGGAGGCGGTCGAGGCAGTCGGAGACACAGGCCACGGCGGAGTCGAATCCGAACGTGGTCGCGGTGGCTTCGAGGTCGTTGTCGATGGATTTCGGCACGCCGATGGTCTTGAAACCAGCCTCAAAGAGTTGGAGCGAGGTGGTCAGAGAGCCATCGCCGCCAACGCAGATGAGGCCGTCGACGCCGATCCGGGCCAGTGTGGCGCGGGATTCGTCGATGACGGCGGGCGGGACAGCCATTTTCTCGCCCGCGCCGACCTTGGCCACGAAGTGACCCTTGTTGGTGGTGCCCAGGATCGTGCCACCTTTGGCCATGATGCCCGTGGTGTTTTTGCGATCGAGGATCATGTAATCCCCACCGCCGAGGAGGCCTTCATAGCCGTCTTTGAAGCCGATGACTTCCCAGCCGAGGGAGGTGGCGGCGCGTACGGCGCCGAACAGGACTGCGTTAAGTCCGGGACAGTCGCCGCCGCTAGTTAAAATGCCAATGCGTTTCATTTATTATTTTGGAAGGGGCCGGCCTTGGGCCGCCCATTCGTCGTAGAGGTTCCAGCCGTTGTTGAGCAGTTGCGTCGCATCGTTGAACCGGTTCTCTGACCCAAGGACGACGACGATGAGCCTGCGAGGGGTCACCGTGAAGGATCCGTCAGGGTTTTGAACGGCTTCGGGCGATTTCGCCGCCGAGATGACGACGCATTCGCCCGCACGAGCGCTTTGACCGGTTTTCACGCCATCGATGGCGTGGGAGCCGAGAAGCTGGTTGGTGTTCGTCAGCGTGCGTTCGGATTGCCCGGCGGCGCCGTGGATGGTGATCCGGCGCTCACGCTGCGATACGATAAAGCGGAAGGAGGAGCGGCTCATGGCTTCCATGGAGAGGAAGACGAGGTCCCGTGCGGTGGAGTGGGGGCTCTCCATCGAGTCGATGCCGATGGGGTTGAGGAACTTGGTGTTCTCCATCTTGAGCTTGCGCGCCAGGGCGTTCATCTGGCCCACGAAGAGGTCGACGGGTTTGCCGTCGCTCTGGAAGCCGCGTTGGAGGTCGCGCCCGACGTAGTCGGCCAGCGTGTAGGCGGCGATGTTGCTGCTCTGGATGAGCGCCGCGTACATGAGGTCGCGGATGGAGATCTGGTCGCCCGGCTGGAAGCCGAGTGCGTTGGCGGGTTCGAAGGCGAGCGCCCCCGGCGGAATGGCGATGAGCGTGTTCTGGTCGCGCTTGCTCAGCTCAATCCAGTCAAGCACCACGAGCGCGGTGGCGATTTTGGTGATGCTGGCGATTTGGACTTTTTTATTGGGACGGCGGCTATCAAGGAGATAGCCAGTGGACGCATCGGCGACGGCGTAAGCGGTCGGTTCCTGGGCGGTTGCGGTCGTTTTCAAACCGAGCCCCCCGATACAAGCGAACAGTAGGACTGCGAGAAATCGGTGATTCATGCCTTAGTTGAAGCTTTCCAAGATGGACAAGCCTCCGTTCCTTGGCAATCCCGGAGTTCGTAAAAGATCAGTCTGATTTTGCTGATTCTTTGATCGAAACTGATCGCGGCGGCGGCCGCTCCGTTGTTGGAACTCTAGGAAGAGGGGCCCTAGTCCGTCCCCGGGCGGGAGATCCACCGGATGTCCAGCGAGAAGATCAGGAACACGGCGGCCAGGAAGTCCGTGGCCGAGAGCAGCAGGACAATGAGCATCCCGCCGTCCCGAAAGTTGGGGTAGCGCAGGAGGACATTGGGCATATTGACGAGCTGGAGCGCCACGAAGCCAAACAGGAAAATGGACAGCGCCACGCGGGCCCAGCCCTGCCGGTTCCAGATGGCCACCAGGAGCACGATGGTCCAGATGGTGGCGATGAAAAGGGCTCCCCGGTAGGCGGTTGCGTACTGCCCGATGTAAGGTAGGACAAACGTGCCCGCGTAGTTCATCGCGTTTAGCGCAATGAACAGTACGACGAGCCATATTTTACCGATCACGCGATTCCCCCGTCGGCGGTGCCGTCGCTCAGGTTGGCTGAATATTGTGAATGACATGCGTGTGGAACCGGGAATGAAGTATCCAGTGAGCTTGGTTTTTTGGCAAGCCTGCGGTGACTCTTTAATCCCTGGCGGGCAACTTTTTCCACTTCTGGGCCAGTCTTTGCATTCCGGAACTCATCGGAAGGGCCAGCATTTCCGCTAAAGTGAACCAGCGCAGCTCGACGCTTTCCTCGCTGACGGCGAAGCGGGCCCCGGGTGGCGCTTCGAGCAGGTAGCGGACGTCGAAATGGTAGTGAGCCGGTTCGCCCTGGGCGGGCCGGGCGGGGATTTCGTGAATGTCGAGGTCGAAGGGCGTTTCGGAAACCACCCGGAGGCCCTCGATGCCGCTCTCCTCCCAGGCTTCGCGCCGGGCCACGCGCAGGATGTCCTCGTCGCCGTCGCAATGGCCGCCGAACTGCATCCAGCGGTCGAGTTTCCGGTGGTGGTTGAGCAGGGCCAGGCAGCCGTCGGCGCTCAATACCAGGGCGCTGCCGGTGAAGTGCGCCGGGAAGGAGCTACGAAAGAAGCAGTCTGGCGTGGAATCCGCCAGCGCCAGCATTCGCTCGCGCAGCGGGGCCTCCTCCGGGCGGGCCGAAAGGTCCAGCCCGGCTAGCAAGGTGCGAAATTCAGTACGATCCATGGCGTAAAGCGTCCTACTCTGCGGGAGAAATCTGGAGTTTGCGACCTTTAAAATCGATCCCCTGGAGTTTCTCCATCACGTGGGCAGCTTGCTGCTTGCGCACATCCACGTAGGAAGTTTTGGCCAGCAAACGGATGGCTCCGATGTCGCTCTTCTGGATTTTGGCGGCTCCGGCGATGACCCCGACAATGTCCCCCGGGGTGATGTCGCGGTCCCGGCCCGCGTTGAAGGTCAGCCTGACCATGTCGGGCTCGTGGGAAAATGGGGCCGGCTCGTCGTTACTGCGTTTGGCGTATTTTTTCGGCTTTTCTCCGAAAGCACCCTTTTCCCGCTTCTTTTTTGGGAAATCGCCTCCCTCCGGGCGCGAATCGTTCGAGTAATGGGGCTCAGAGCGTTCGAACCGGGGGGCGTAATCCTCGCGGCGGGATTCGCGGCGCGGGATCTCGATGGACTGCGTGGCCGGGGCACCGCCGTTGTGGCGGGGTTTATCGCCATCGCCCGCCAAGTGGATGAGCGCGGAGGCGATGTCGGTGGACGAACGCCCCTGGTCGAGCAGCTCCTCGATGAACTCGTCATGGCGCTTGTACTCGCCCGCGTCGAGCGTCTCGCGCAGGAGGTCGTAGAAGGCGTCGGTGCGCTTTTGCTCCACCTGCTCGGCAGATGGGATGCGGCCCCGGGCGACTTTTCCCCCGATGGCGCGCAGCATGTACTGGAATTTGCGGAATTCACGGCTGCTGACGAACGTGATCGCCTTGCCGTGGCGGCCCGCGCGGCCGGTGCGGCCGATCCGGTGGACGTAGTCCTCGTTGTCCTGCGGCAGGTCGTAGTTGACCACGACTTCGATGTCGTCCACGTCCACGCCGCGCGCGGCCACGTCGGTGGCGACGAGGAATTCCACCGCGTGCTTGCGGAAGCGGGCCATGACGCGCTCGCGCATGGCCTGGGACATGTCGCCGTGGAGTTTATCGGCTGCGTAGCCCCGGGCCGTGAGGTGTTCGGTGAGTTCGTCGACCATCATCTTGGTGGCGCAGAAGATCAGGCCGAACTTGAAGTTCTCCAGATCGACCAAGCGACAGAGCACCTCTACCTTGGCCCGGCGATCCACCTCATAATAGACCTGCTCGATGTCCGGCACGGTGAGCGCCTGGTCTTCGATGCGAATATGCACGGGCTCGTGGGTGAAGTCCTCCACCAGGTTGCGGATGGCGGCGGGGAGGGTGGCCGAGAACATGACGGTCTGGCGTTCCGGCGGCGTTTTGGAAAGAACGGTGCGGATGTCGTCCACGAAGCCCATGTCGAGCATCCGGTCGGCTTCGTCGAGGATCACCATTTTAAGCTTATCGAGCCGCAGGGAGCCGCGCTCCAGGTGGTCCATGACGCGGCCCGGCGTGCCGATGATGATTTGGCTGCCTGCTTCAAGGCCGCGGTACTGGCGCTCGTAGGATTGGCCGCCGTAGATGGGCAGCTCGCGTACGCCGCGTTTGAAAAAGGCGAGCTTGGCCACTTCCTCGGCGACCTGGACGGCCAGTTCGCGGGTGGGGCAGAGGATCAAGACCTGGGGAGCGCGCACGGCAGGGTCCACGCTCTGGATGGCGGGGAGCGCAAACGCGGCGGTCTTGCCCGAGCCGGTCTGGGATTGTCCGAACACGTCAGCGCCGCCGAGGAGCACGGGAATCGCCTGAGACTGGATGGGCGAAGCCTCCTCGTAACCGACGCGGGCCACCGCCTTGAGCAATTCCGGCGCGAGGCCTAGTTCGGAGAAAAGTTTCTTTTGCATCAGGGCTTGTACGCTGGGATGCGGTTGCGGACGAGGAAAATTTTACCCGCGGGCGATTCCGCTATTTTGCGGAGGGGGAAATAATTGACCCTTCGAGAGTTTCCTGAGAGCATTCGGGTGTTTAAATAGTCGATAACGCGTCGAGGAAATGGCGCGGTTCCGTTTGGATGCGGTGTGCGGGCTTCTCAGGGAGAGGCACTTAGCCACCATCTGGCCGGGCCGCGCTCCCTTTTTTTAACTAAGGAAGCAATGAAGTTGATATGTGGATGGTGCGGGAAGGTCATGGAGACCGGCGATGAGCCGGCCTCCTATGGCATTTGTCCCGAGTGTGACCGGAAATATCCCCAGCCGAAACGGAGTCCGGGCATCAGGCTATTTTTCGCCTGGTTCTGGAGAGGCGTGGCGGCTTGCGCTGGTGCGGCCGCCCTCGTCAAGCTGGTCCTGGCGGTGTTGCGGATCTGAAAAAAGCCGTTTTTTTGCGGGGTTCCGGCAGAAATCTTCCTATCGTTTTGCCCGGGGCTGTGGTAATAAGCCAAACGCTATGGCTTACAAAATTACCGACAAATGCGCCGCTTGCGGCACGTGTAAAGACGAATGCCCTCAGGGAGCGATCTCTGAAGGGAGCCCCATCTACAAGATTGATCCTGACCTCTGCATCGACTGCGGAGCCTGCCAGTCTGCCTGCCCGACCGAAGCGATCGTTGCTGGCTAGAGCGCGCTTTTTTTAAAGAGCATTCTCTTTTCATTTTAACCCGCCGGTTCTCCGGCGGGTTTTTTTTTAACGGCTTATCCCTTTGATTCAGGGAAACCACACACTGTGCAACACTCTAATAACGCTGTGTTGCATCAAGCCGGGTCACGGCCAATTTGCTTCGATTCGCTGATTGTCCCATGAGCGATAATAGAGATTCCAATCGGGTACTGCAGTTTCCAAAAGGAAATCTCTGCCGACGACTCCCCAACTATCGAGCCACTGCGGACGTTCTCGGTAAATGTGGACGTATGCGTTCGTCCCGTGGCCGGTAGTGCCGCGCGGCCATCCGGCGCTTTCCAACTCTTCGTCGCTTGGCAGACGGTTTTCTCTCTCGACGAAGTTTCTGACGAAGGTTGTCGCCGGCAGCAGCCTCTCGTTGAAAGCCCGCTCAATCTCTTGTGCGTGCATTCGATGGGAGGACCACTCGTCATAATATGTTAAGAATATTGTGAAGACACAGAGACCGGCAAGAGCGCCTAAAACGGCAAAAAAAGGTTTGTTAGACTTCATACATTCGCGAAGAGCGCCTAGGGAGCCACGCCAAGCTCAGCAACCGCGGTGGAAGCAGGGCGGGGCTGCCAGATGACGGGGTTTTCAAAGTGTAAAGCAACAGAAAACTCAAAAAGGATGACCGTAGGCGGTGGAGCGAATGTCGGAACTGGTTGCGGGAGCGATGAGTAGACCGATTCCGATGAGCCGCTCGAACGCGCTCTTGTATGAGTGCCGCCTATTCCAGCGAAAAACAAACTCGTTCAAATAAGCGTCCAGATACTTCTTGCGGAAGCCATGATAAACGCCCAATGCCCATCGCTTGAGGTTGGCAAAAACGCGGTGAATCCACGGTAGGACTTCATGGGCGGGCTTATCGCTGATGACGATAGGCTTGTGTGTGTATTCGAGGCGGGGAGTCGAAGCCTCGCCGGATTTCTTGGGCTTATACGTGAAACCGAGGAGGTTGGCGTAGCTGGCGAAGCCGTCTGTGGTGAGTTCGGTGCGGAACTTGATGTTGGAAACAATGAACTCCTTGAGCGAATCTGGGGAATAGTCGGCGATGACTTCCAGACGGATTCGGCCCGGCCCCTTATCCAGCAGTTCGACCGCACCCATGACGGCGATTTTGCCTTTGAGGCGTCCGATAGGTGGCACTGCTTGGGCATCTTGCTCGGCTTCCTTCTTTGGATAGAAAGGAACAACCGTTTCGTCCACCTCGACCGCGCCGCTTAGCTTGGAACGCATCGGGTCAATCATGGCCCGGCGCAATTTCTGGAGGAGTAAACAGGCGGTCTTGTAGGAACCCAGGCCCAACTTGGCATGTAGTTGCAGAGCCGACATTCCGTTTGAGTGGGTTGCGACTAGATGCGCCGCTAAGAACCACGTTTTGAGCGGCACCTTTGAGCCGTGCATCACTGTCCCAGAAGTGACCGACGTCTGCCGCCCACAGTCCCGACACTCCCAGGTCCATTGCCTCACCAAAAGTTTCCAACCTCGTTGGCAGCCACAGTGTGGGCACACGAAACCGCCGGGCCATCGACCCGCCTCCAAGTAATCGGCGCAGGTGTCGTCGTCGGGAAACCGTTCCTCGAACTCATGGAGCGATAGAGGGCGGTTCTCGCTATTCCAATGTGCTGGCATTGGCCGCGATCATCCCTGCTTGCCGTTCCGGTGTCAATGAGCGGTTCCCCGACCGTTTCAACAACCTGCATCATAGGGATAAGCCGTTTTTTTTATATCCTCAACGTCTTTTGTCTGCGAATCTCTGATTCGTGCAGTGTGAGGATGGAATCAGAGATTCCCAGACAGGGGCATTACGAATCTGGAGATTCGTAACGAGGGATATTCCTATGGCCGGGGGGCGGCGGCGCATGTCCAGGCCACCGGCTAAAGGCCGTCGCGGCTGTCTTTGTGCGGCTTACTAACTCCCGGCCTCCTTTGATGCCTCGTTCCCAATCTCCAGACCTGGGTATGCACTTTACACAAGTGACCGCAATTAGTTGTGTTTAGGTGGGTTACCAGCGCGAAGCGATCGATAAGGGACGGGATCGATTCCGAGGGCTTGCTCTATGAGCCGGTAGAAGAGTTTGCCGCGCGAAGCCGAGGTGCGGCGGTTGAAGCGGAAGGTGAACTCGTCCAAATAGTAGTCAAGATGGCTCTGCCGAACAGCACCTTGGTGGGTACTCATCAACCAGCGTTGTAGCAACGAGAAGACCAGATGCACACGCGGCAATGCCATTTCCCCATTTGCTGCCGATAGGCGCATGGAGGTGGGATGGTGGTGGTAACTACCTTTGGCTCTTAATCCGCGATAGCCCGACCAGTCATCGGTGCACACCATGGCCCCTGGTTCTATGGCCTCGCCAATGAAGGCTTCCAATTCGATGGCGCTGGCCGCTTGGATTTTTCGCAGTCGAATTCGTCCAATTTTGCGCTCTCCCACGCATTCCACGGCAGCTATCACCAAGGTCTTTCGGCCCGATTGACGGCCGTTTTTGCCTCTTTCGGGAGCACCAAAGTAACACTCATCGACTTCCACCGATCCACGCAAGCGTTCTCGGCCTGGCCTTACCATTGCCCGCCGCAGCTTGTGCAGCAAGCTCCATGCAGTGCGATAGCTGCCCAAACCCAAAACCCGCTGCAAGCCCATGGCGCTTGCTCCGTCCTTTTGCGTCACGACTTGCCAGATGGCTCGAAACCATAACCGCAAAGAAAGATGGCTGTCGGCGAAGATTGTTCCGGCCGTTACTGTGGTTTGGCGTAAACAGTTCCGGCAGACCCATAGCCCTCGCACAGCCCGCCATGCTTCCCTGCATCCACATCCCGAACAGCTAAAACCATTGGGCCAACGCCTCTGCGCCAGATATTCTAAACAGGCTTCCTCGCTCGAAAACCGCTCCTCCAGTTCCATAAGAGTTCGCGGATAATCCTCGCTCATGGCCCCAAATACTACCTGTTGTACCTACTTGTGTAAAGTGCATACCCAGGTCTCCAGATTGGGAACGTCTTTTGTCTGCGAATCTCTGATTCGTTCAGTGCGGTGATGGAATCAGAGATTCCCAGACAGGGACATTACGAATCTGGAGATTCGTAACGAGGGGGGGCGAGGGGGCAACCACGGGGGTAATTGCGTTAATGAGGGCGGAGGTGAATTCGCCTTTACTTTAAAAACCGGGAAGCGCATTTTTTCCACCAGCTAGCGCAGGCCAGCCGGGACTTAAGAACCCCGTAGAAAACGGCTGGCAATAGCCGAAACTCTATTGCCGTTTCCGGGCTATATTCCTATGGCCGGGGGGCGGCGGCGTATGTCCAGGCCACCGGCTAAAGGCCGTCGCGGCTGTTTTTCTACGGCTTCTTAACTCCCGGCCTCCTTTCGGAATAACCCGAAGGGGGGCTCGAGTTAAAAAACTTAAGACAGCCCAAGGACGAATTATGACGCCGTATGTTTCCACTCACTGGTATTATGTGGATGCCAGCGACCAAATGCTTGGCCCCTTCTGCATCGAAACTCTCGATGCCTTTTTTGTGGAGGGAATCATCTCCCTCAATACGCGGGTCCTTCGCGAAAGGGGGACGGATTTTCAGCCCTACAGCGTCATCTTCACCGACCCGGACCTGCGAATCTCTGGGGATGTGAATCCACGCTTTTACTAGAATTTAATCGGTTCGGGGGCGTCGAGCTGGATATTGGTCGGCGTTTCTTCCTGCTGGGGATCAACCCCCACCGGTTTGGGCCGGACGACTTGATCGCGCGCCGGGGTGGTGGGTGTGGGAGTCGGGGTCGGCTGCGGCGCGGTGCCGTGGGTGATGGAGTGGTAGGGGTCGTCGCCCACTACGGTGGGGCCCTTGGCGTGAATGGGCTGGATGCTGCTGACGTCCACTGCCGGTTGAGGCCGGGGGATCTGCTCCTCGCCGGGAGGTAGGTCCTTTACATAGCTCTTGTTGCCGCTGTGGAGCTCGCAGACCACCTTGGGGGCCTGCTCCGGGGTGGCCCATTCGTAAATGGCCGTCGAGCGCTCGATCGGGTCGCCGCCCATCGGGTTCGGGGTGGTTTTCACGCACTTGGGGCAGATGAGCTGGCCTGTGACGGAGCAAATCTCGTAGCGTTGAAGCGTCGCCGGGCGCTCAATGGGCTGGGCGGGGAAGGAGGCGAAGCTGGCGTTCATGAAGTCGATCCAGATGGGCATGGCGATTTCGTTGGAAAACGCGCCCAGGAAGATCGGGTTGGGGGTGTCGAAGCCGGTCCAGACGCCGCAGGTCACGGCGCTGGAGTAGCCAATGAACCAGTCGTCGGTGAAGTTGTAGGCGGTGCCGGTCTTGCCGCCGAGGGGGAAGCGTTTGAGGCCGTAGCGGGTGTAGGCTTTGTCGGCGCTGCCGCGTTCGAGGGATTCGGCCAGCGCGCTGTGGATCTCCCACGCCGTGGCGGCCGAGACGACCCGGACGCGCTCGGCGGTGGCTTGCCGGTAGACGAGCGCGCCATCCTTGCGCTCCACGCGGGTGACGATGAAGGGTTTCTTGGGCCGCTCGCCGCCGTTGGGGAACATGGTGAAGGCCACGGTCATGTCCTCCAGGGTGACTTCGCTGCTGCCGAGGTAGGTGGAGGGGAAGCGGCGCAGGTCGCTCTCGATGCGGGCGCGTTTGGCCAGGTCGCACACGGCGTCAAGGCCGGTGGCGAGGCCGAGCCGGACGCTGGCGGCGTTCTTGGATTTGAGCAACGCCGCGTGGGCCGTGAGCGGGCCTTCGTACTGGTTGTCGGCGCTTTCCGGGCCCCATTCGCCGAGGATGCCGGTCATGCCGCCGATCATTACCTGGCGGTTGTCCATCGCGCTGTCCTGCCAGACGCTGCCGGGGAAGATGCCTTTTTCAAAGGCTGCCGCGTAGACGAGGGGGAGAAATTCGGTGCCCGCCGGGCGGTTGGCCAGGAGCGCGCGGTTGTACTGGTTGTGGGTGAAATCGCGGCCGCCCACAAGCGCGAGGACGCCGCCGGTGGCGTTATCGAGGGCGTAGAGCGCCCCCTGGAGGTAGTCGGGCGGGGGGAGGGGATCGTTCTCGGCGCGTTTGCGGCGGTTGCGAAAGGAGACGTCGTATTGCGAGTAGGTGGGGTGCTTGAATTCCCGGCGCTGCTCGACTTCCTCCAGGCGCTTTTTCAGGCTCTCCTCGGCGACTTTTTGCAGCTTGGCGTCGAGTGTGGTGTAGATGCGGAAGCCGTCGCCGTAGACGTTCTCGTCGTCGCCCAGGAGCTGTGCCACCTGCTGGCGCACGAACTCCACGGCGTAGGATTCGCCGAAAATGGAGTCGAGGCGGCTTTTGACGGCGAGCTGCTCGGCCACGGCGGCGTCGTAGGCCGGTTTTTTGATCCAGTCCAGCTCCAGCATGCGGCCCAGGATCACGTCGCGCATGTCGATGCACGCCTTGCGGTCGCGCCACGGGGAGAGCTTGTTGGGGCTCCGGAGCATTCCGGCGAGCGTGGCGCATTCGGAGAGGGTTAAGTCCCGGGCCGGTTTGCCGAAGTACCCGCGCGCCGCCGCTTCGAGGCCGAAGAACCCGCTGCCGAAGTAGACGCGGTTCAGGTAACACTCCAGGATTTTCTCCTTGGGCAAGTGGTTCTCGATCTGCCAGGCCACGAAGGCTTCCAGGATTTTCCGGCTGAAGCTTCGGTCGCTGGGCGGCAGGACGTCGGGGAAGCTGTTGCGGGCGAGCTGCTGGGTGATGGTCGAGGCTCCCTGGCGGATGCGGCCCGATTTCCAGTTGATCACCACGGCGCGCACGATGCCCACGAAGTCCACGCCGTGGTGCTGCCAGAAGCGGCTATCCTCGGCGGAGACCAGGGCCGGGACGATGTAGCCGGGCATCTCGGCCAGCGAAACGGTGTCGCGGTTCTGGATGTAGATTTTGCCAAGCTGCTGGCCCGAGCGGTCGTAGACGATGCTCGCCGTTTCCATATCCTGGAGCTTGGCGAAGTCGAGAGAGGAGGCCTTGGGGCCGAACTCCTGCCAGAGATAAAACGCCCCCCCCGCTGCCGCAAGCGCCCCGATCAGCAGAAAAACCACCGGTACGAGAAACCAGGCGCGGCAGTAAAACGGTTTTTTGGGAGCGGGATCATCAGACCACATGGTTTTGTTATTAGATCACTGATTGCCGGGAATTTCCAGCAAAGACGGGCCGTCTTGGGCGGGCACCCTGGGGGGGACGTGAAATTCGTACCTCATGCGATTTTTCTACGCTTTCCGTGTAATTCGGTTAAGAACAATGACGCTATGGAAGACCACGCCTTTCTTTTCGATTTGCTCAACACGCCCAGCCCCACCGGATTCGAGGTCCCCGGTCAGCGCAAATGGGCGGCCTACGTTCGTTCCTTTGCGGATCGTGTGGAGAACGACGCCTACGGCACCGCCTGGGCCACGCTCGACGCCCGGGCCGCGGGGGATACCAAGCCCAAGCGGATCATGTTCGAGGCCCACGCTGACGAGATCGGCTTCATCATCAAGCAGATCACCAAAGAGGGCTTCCTGCGCATCGACCGCATTGGCGGCTCCGATACGGCTACGGCCCGAGGCCGCCGCCTGGAGATCCTGGGCGATAACGGCCCGGTGCGCGGCATCATTGGCAATACAGCCATCCATCTTCGTAAAGACAGCCTGGGCGAGGAAAAAGCGCCCAAGATCCACGAGCTTTACGTGGATGTCGGCGCATCGAGCCCGGCTGAGGTGGCCGCGCTCGGCCTGCGCGTGGGCCATCCCGCCGTTTACGCCGACCAGGCGGAGAAGCTCGGGGGGCATTTCGTCGTCAGCCGCGCGCTCGACAACCGCATGGGCGGCTACATTCTCTCCCAGGTTATCGCCGAGCTCAGCCAGCGCAAGGAGCAGCTCCGCTCGACGGTCTACGCCGTCAACGCGGTGCAGGAGGAGATCGGCGGCAACGGGGCGCACATGGCGGCCTACCGGATCATGCCGGACGTGTGCGTCGTGCTCGACGTGACCCACGCCACGGACACCCCTGGCATCGACGCGGCGCAGCACGGCGAGGTGAAGCTCAGCGCGGGCCCGAGCCTTACCCACGGCACGTGTAACCACCCGGTGGTGGTCGACCGCTTGATGGAAGTGGCTCAGCGGCTGAAAATTTCCGTTCAGCACGAATCCTCCTCCCGCTACAGCGGTACGGATACCGACGTGATTTTCACCACCCGCGAGGGCATCCCGAGCGCGCTCGTTTCGCTGCCGCTGCGCTACATGCATTCGGTGGTGGAAATGGTGGACCTCGACGTGGTCAACCAGGTGGTGGCGTTGCTGGTGGCGTTCGTCGAATCCGTCGAGGCGTCCGACGACTTTTCGATCAAACTATGACCGAACCCGCCCGCGTGTTGATCGTTGATGATCATCCGCTTTTGCGTGGCGGTCTTGCGCAGATGATTGGCCAGGACCCGGGGCTCGCCCTCTTTGGAGAGGCGGGCGATGCCGGGGGCGTGATTCTGGCGGTGGATAGCGATCCGCCGCCGGACCTGGTGATCCTCGATCTGATGCTGGGCAACCAGGACGGGCTGGAGCTGATCAAGCAAATCGGCATGCTGCGGCCCGGACTGCCGATCCTCGTTATTTCCATGCACGAGGAGTGGGTCTACGCCGAGCGGGCGCTCCGGGCGGGGGCCTCGGGCTACATCATGAAGAAAGAGCTGGCTTCGGTGGTGCTCCAGGCGATCCACATCGTGCTCGACGGGGAGATTTACCTGAGCAGCCGGATGCGCGTGTTCCTGGAGGAAAAAGGGCTCATTCCCGATGCCGTGCGCGCGCAGGTGCCGCTGGCCGATCCACCGCTCTCCGACCGCGAACTGCATGTCTACCGCCTCATCGGCGCGGGCCTCTCCACCAAGCAGGTGGCGGGCGTGCTCCACTTAAGCATCAAGACGATCGAGACCTACCGCGAGAACCTTAAAATCAAGCTGCAGCTGTCCAACGCGGCGGCGCTGGTGCGTTCGGCCCGGGACTGGGTTGGTAAGACGGGGTAGGGGACCGTTTGGTCAAGGCTGCCGGGGAAACCCTGATAAAAACATTGATCCCGGGGCGGGGTCTGCCCAAAATCGGCGCGAAAGTGGAGGTTTTCGCAAAGTTGAAGGTATTCTTATTTGGTTTGGGGCGGCTGGCCCTTGTCCTGGGGGGGCTGTGTTGCTCGTCCCTATCCGTTCTGAGCGCCGGGGAGCCTGACGCGCGCCATCCGTTGGTGGATCTCGGCGCGGTGCCGGGCCTTAAGATCGAGCTGGCCTACGCGAGTTCGGCGAATTGTGTGCAGCGGCCGGTTTACCCGCAGGATGCCCATGCCTGGGCGGACCCGCGCGTGGCCGAATGCCTGGAATACGCGGCGGCCACGCTGGCGATGCAGGGCTGCCGCCTGGTGCTCCTGGATGCTTACCGGCCGCCGTGGGCCGTGGAGCGGCTCTGGGAGATCGGCCGGGCGATGAATCTCGATATCCGCTATCTCTCTAACCCCGCCGGGCGCGGCAGCGATCACAGCCGGGGCGCGGCGGTGGACGTGACGATGGAGCGCATCGACGGAAGCCCCGTGGAGATGCCCTGCCGGTTCGACGAATTCAGCGAAATGGCCTGGATTGATTGCCCGCACGTCACCCGCCTGGCGGCGGCCAACCGGGATCTGCTCTGCCTGGCGATGGAGGCCGCCGGGTTCAAGGTCCACCCCGAGGAGTGGTGGCACTACGTCATCCCCGAGGCCCGGGCGAACCCGATTTTTTTCTTAAGCCTGCAAACCGGCGAAGCCGCCGCACGGCATTCGCAGCGCGCGAAGCGTTAGGGAGAAACTGGCTAGACTAGGCTGCCCGGTTTTTCCGTCGCCGCCGCGCCCACCAGAGCACCCCGAGCCCCGCTCCGGCCATGGCCAGGGTGGAGGGTTCGGGAACGGCGCTCGCCATGACTTCCTCGATCTCCGTGGCGTACTCGGAGATATCGATGATGTAACTGTAGTAAGTGGTAGTGCCATTCTTGGTGCTGCTGCCGGTGGCCTCCAGAACACCGGCGAGGACCCAGGAACCTGTCGTACTATCATAATAGAATGCGGCACCTCCCGAGTCTCCTGTAATCACGGCTGTGCTGCCGCTGGTGGCAACAAAATCCGTGCTGGTATAACCCGAGAGTGTAATCGAAGTGCCGGTCGTGTAAACCGTAGCGGTGCCCCACGATTCCGAACCGCCGCCGTTGCCAACCAGAACCACAGTGGAATTGGTGGAAACCGAGCTGGAGGAAAGACTCAGCGTGGGAAGATCGATGGTGGCCGAATCCCCAACATAGATCATGGCCAGGTCCGAATCCCCGATGTAAACGATGGTTCCGGAGACGATGGTGTAAGTGGAGCCTGAAAGGGTGAATGTCCCGCTGTAGCTGGTGCCTGAAACGACGTGCGCGGCGGTGATAATCCACCCGTTGCCAAGGTAGATAAAGGAGCAACTGTTGATGGAGCCTACATAGTCCCAGCCCGTGATTCCCTCGCTGTCGTTGGAGGTGCCCCAGCCGCTCGAGAAGTCAAGGGTGCCCGAAGTCCAAGGCCCCCTGCTGCTGCTTGTAACCGTGGTCGGTTCTGTGGTGTTGTAGGTTGTTGAGCTGGTGCTGATTTCAGCCACGCCAAAGGCCGATGAGCAGAAGGCAAGAGCTGCCAGGAGGGTAAGGAGGAGAGGGTGCGTGCGCATACCGGTATGCACAGGTTGTCCCCCATAAATGGGGGGTCTGTCCACCGGAAATGACAAGCTTAATGAAAACTTAACGAATCCTTAATAGCCGGATCGGTTAACTAAACCACTCTTTGGCCTTTTCAAAGAAGCTCTTGTGCAGCGGGGTGTTTTCGTCTCCGCAGAGCTCGGCGAATTCCTCCAGCTTTTTGCGCGCTTCGGCGTTGAGCTTGGAGGGGACTTCGACGAGCACCCGCACGAGCAGGTCGCCGCGCACGCTGGAGTTCAAGAGTGGCATGCCTTTGCCCCGGAGCTTGAAGACGGTGCCGCTCTGGGTTCCCGCGGGAATCTTGAGCGCCGCCTTGCCTTCGAGGGTCGGGACGTTGACTTCGCCGCCGAGGGTCGCCGTGGTGAAGCGCACGGGCACTTCGCAAAAGAGGTTCTCCTCCTCGCGTTCAAAAACTTCGTGCTCCTTGACGTGGATGACGACGTAGAGGTCGCCGGGAGGGCCACCGCGCAGGCCCGCCTCGCCGTTGCGCGAGCTGCGCAGGCGCGAGCCGTCTTCGATGCCCGCGGGGATCTTGATCTTGATGCGGGATCGGTTCTGGGTGCGCCCCTCGCCGCCGCACGCTTTGCACGGGTTGGAGATGATCTGGCCCGCGCCCCGGCACCGGGGGCAGGTCTGGGCGACCTGGAAGAAGCCGCGCGAGGAAATGACCTGGCCGCGCCCACGGCAGGTGGGGCAGGTGGTGGTCTTAGAGCCCGCTTCGGCTCCGCTTCCGCCGCACTTATTGCAGGCGTCGAGCTTGCCGAGTTCGATCTCTTTTTCGCAGCCGAAAGCGGCTTCTTCGAGGCGGATTTGCAGGTCGTAGCGCAGGTCGGAGCCGCGCTGACGGCCATCGCCGCCGCTCGCTCCACCGCCGCCGCCCATGCCGCCGAACATCTGCTCGAAAATGCCGCCGCCGCCCTGGCCGAAGACTTCGCGGAAGAGGTCGAAGGGATCGTGGAAGCCGCCGCCGCCCATGCCGCCTCCGGCGGGACCGGCGGTGCCCTGGGCAAAGGCGGCGTGACCCATGCGGTCGTACGCGGCCCGTTTGTCCGGGTCCATCAGGATGTCGTAGGCTTCGCCCAGTTCCTTAAATTTCTCCTCGGCCGATTTGTCGCCCGGGTTTTTGTCGGGGTGAAATTTGACCGCTAGCTTGCGGTAAGCTTTTTTCAGCTCGTCGGTGTTGGCGTTGCGAGAGACGCCGAGGACCTCGTAGTAGTCGCGTTTGTCAGCCGTCATGCCTTGCCCTTGGAGACGAATACGGTGGCCGGGCGCAGCAGCCGGTCACGCAGTTTGTAGCCTTTGCGGAGTTGGCGGATGACGACGCCCTCGGGGACGGTGTCGCTGGCCTCGCCGCCCATGGCCTCGTGGAGGTTGGGGTCGAAGGGCTGGCCTTCGGCGTCAATCGCCTCGACGCCGCTGGCGGTAAGAAATTCCTGGAACTGCTTGGCGACGAGTTCAAAGCCGAGGAGCACGCCCTGGCTGCCTTCGGTGCGGGCGGCCTGGAGGCCGAGCTCGAAGTTGTCGATGAGCGGGACGAGGCGCTCAAGCAGGCCGCCGTTGGCGTATTTGATGGCCTCTTCCTTCTCGCGGATGGCGCGTTTGCGGTAGTTCTCGAAATCGGCCTGGGTGCGCATGGCCAGGTCGCGGAACCGGCTGACGTCGGCCTGGATCGCTTCGAGCGAGTTCTCTTCGGGCGCGGCGGTCCCAGCCGAGGGCGCTTCCGGCGCGGGCGTTTCGGTCGGTTGTTCGTTCAAAGTCTGGTTATCCATAAAAGGTGGTTCGCGTTCAAAGGGGGCTTGGTATCCGGAAAAAGCCAGCCGTTGCCCCCCGGTTTCCGGTGCGGCCGGGAACCTTGAGAGGGTTATCCTACCGAAGCCGCTCCGGCTGTCAATGCCTGGGCGGTTTCCTTCCTCTACGCGTCTCCTATCTTTTCCCCGTCTGCCTACTCCGGGTGGGAGAGGTCCTGCTTGAGGTATTCGAGGACGTCCTTGAACTTGGTCAGGTTGTCGGGCGAGGCTTCGACCAAGGCTTCATGCGCTTCGAGCATGGTGCGGGCCTGGTCCTGTTTGTCGGGGGCGTCCGCGTCGAGGGATTTGGAGGTGCCCGCGGGTTCGGTGAGCCCGCAAAGATCGATGGCGAAAAGCTGGTCGAGCCCCAGGTTGCGCAGCAGTTCGCTGTTCCGCTCGTTTAAATTGGTAACGTGCAGGGTTCCCTGGCCGATCTCGCGCAGCCGCAGGGCGATGCCCGCCAGCGTGCCCATGAAGGTGGAGTCCATGACGGGGCAGTGGTGCAGGTCGACGACGAATTCGCGGTAGCCCCGGTTGATCATGGCGCGCGCGAACTCTTTCAAGCCGGCGCTGTTGAGGAAGGAGCCTTTGCCTTCCACCCGGACCCAGACGACTTTTTTGGAACAACCGACCAGGATGTTGCTTGGGGTGCTCACTCGTTGGAGATTAATCTAAGGTTTCCACGGAGGCTGTCAAATGCGCTCCGTTGTTTTGAGGGTTCAAGTTTGGTTTGCGCCGCTAACTAATTCCAGAGAAACGACTGAGTCAAGGCCACGACTTTGCCATTTTCAATAAGGAGCGCGCGCCAGGCGCTCACCCGGCCGTCGTTGTGGAACTCTTCGCCGACGACTTTGAACTTGGTTTCGATGGTCCCGCAGGCATTGGGGACCTCTACTTCCTGGGCTTGGACGTAGGAGCCGAGGTTCTGCTGGCGGTACTCCAGGCGCACGGTGAGGTGGGCGGGGCGTTTGGCGCGCCACCAGAAGTTGAAGTATTGCCCCTCGCGGGCTTCCATCTGGACCCCGGTGATGGCTCCGTAGTTCAGCCGCTCCCGCTCGAAGTTGACCATTCCGTTGGCGGAGGGCTTTTCGATTTTGCGTTCGTGGAGAAAGAGGCTGGTTTTGCGGAAGGAGAAATCCGGATTGATCGCGAGCGGCACGACGTTGGCGTGGGTCAGGAGCCGTGGCTGGGACTGGGGAACGACGGGGCCTGCGCAGCCGCAAGCGAGCGCGGCAAAGAGCAGGATCGGGAACAGGCGCGACATGATCGGGGCAGACTAGCAGCCCGGCCGTAAACTCCCAAGCACTTTTCAGGGGGATCAAAGCGCTTGCCATGGCGGGCGGAAAACGGCCATTGTGCCGCGTGCTTTTGGCCTTCAACAAGCCCTACGGGGTGCTTTCGCAGTTTACCTCCGACGGTTCGCCCAACCGGCCGCTGGCGGGGTTCGGTTTCCCGAAAGGGGTCTACGCCATCGGGCGGCTTGATGCGGATAGCGAGGGGCTCTTACTTCTAAGCGACGAGCCGGGGCTTAATACGCGGCTGTTGCAACCGGCGCACGAGCACCGGCGGCTTTACTGGGCCCAGGTGGAGCGCATCCCGACCGCAGAGGCGCTGGCCACACTGGAAAAGGGCGTGATGGTGGGGGGCCGCCCGACGCTCCCGTGCCGCGCCCGGATGCTCGATCCGCAGCCGCAGATTGCGCCGCGCGATCCGCCGATCCGCTTCCGCAAGAATGTGCCGGATTGCTGGATCGAGCTGGAGCTGGTGGAGGGCAAGAACCGGCAGGTGCGCCGAATGACCGCCGCCGTGGGCCACCCGACCCTGCGCCTCATGCGGGTGCAAATCGGCGAATTCCGGCTCGAAGGGCTGGCCGCCGGGCAGTGGCGCGAGCTTTCAGCCCGCGAGCGAGGGGCCGTGCTGGCGGGGAGCCGTGCGGCCTCCGGTGGCGGACGGCGCGAAACCGGGGTGGAGTGATTGAGGCTCATAAGATCCGGGGGCTGGAGCGCGTTTTTGTCCAAGTCGTGCGCGGGGCGATGCGACGGCGCTTTTACGGCGTTTTTTTGAAGGGAGAGGGGGCCTTGTGTCGGGCTTGCGCCGCGCCGAGGCCGCTGGTGCTTTGCGCGAACCACTCCAACTGGTGGGACGGCTTCGTGTCGGCGCTGCTGATCCCGCTTTTTCCCGGGCGGCGGCTGTTTCTGGCGCAGTCGGAGACGCTGCTGGCCCAGTACCGCCCGCTGCGCTGGCTGGGGGCATTCGGGCTCGATATTCACGGCTCGCCGCTGGCGGGGATGCGCTACGCCGAGCGGCTGCTGGCCGACGCGCGCAATGGGGTCTGGATTTTTCCTCAGGGGGTGCTGCTGCCGCAGGGGACGCCGATTGCGGCCAAGCCCGGGGCGCTCTGGCTGGCGCGGCAGACGGGGGCGCTGGTGCTGCCGATGGCTTTTCGGTACGAATGGATGATCGAGTCGCGGCCAAGCGTCTTTGTACATTGCGGCGAGGCGCTGGAGCCCGACGCCACGGAGGAGGAGCTGGCCGGGGCTATGAACCGGCTCTACGAGGAGATCGGCCCCATGCAAACGCCGGTCGACTGGACCCCGTGGAAGCCACTTTTCCCACCCCGCCTCTCGCTAAACAAATGGTGGGAACGCTGCACCAGCCGGGGCCCTTTCACCCCCCGCAACGAATAACCCCTCCCCAAAAAACCTCCGTGTCCTCTGTGTCCTCCGTGTCCTCTGTGGTAATTCCTACCCCCCCCTATTCCGTGGGCGTCCAAAAGGTCCCCATGAGGCGGCTCCAGTTTGTCTGCCCCAGGATGACGCCGCCGACGATAAAGGCCATGGCGACCCAGAACGTCGGGGTCATCGGCTCGCCCAGCGTGAAGTGGGCCCAGAGCATGGTGCTCAGCGGGATGAGGTTGTTGAAAAGGTAGACTTCGCTGGTTTTCCAGTGCCGCAGCGCGCTGTTCCAAAGCGCGAAGGCAAAGACGCCGCCGAAGACGATGCAGTAAAACTGGATGCCCAGCAGCCGAGGGTTCCACGGGTCGGGCGGCAGGCCGCCGTGGGTTTCCAGAAGCCCGAAGGGCAACAGGAGCAGCCCGGCGCGCCACATCGTGTGCGCGCTGATCTCCACGCCGCCCAGGTGGGTGGTCAGCGCCCGGCATTGGCGGCCGTAGACGACCCAGAGAATGCTGGCCGCCAGCCCCAGGCACTCGCCGGGCCACGTTCCGGAGCCGGAGCCGAGCGTGGGCCAGAAGAGGACCACCACCCCGAAGAGCGCCAGCACTGCCGCGAGCGCCCGCTTGGCGATTTCCGGCCTCGATTTCCCCGCGCGGCCCTCCCAGACCAGCGCCCAGACCGGCGAAGCGCCGAGGTAGAGGGCGACATGCGCGGCGGAGGTGAAGTGGATCGCCCAGTTGAATACCGTGATGTATACGGCGAGGCTCAGGCCGCCGCGCAGCCAGAGATCGCGCCGGATTTCCCGGGGGCAGGGCTGGGGCGGCCCGAGCCAGCGCGTCCAGCGCAGCACGGAGAGCATCAGCAGGCCCGCCAGAGCGAAGCGCGTGCCGCCGACCCACACCGGGGGCCACGATTGCACGAGGTACTTGATCCCTGCGTTATTGCCGCCCCAGAGAAAGACGGCCAAAATTAGGTTCAGCGAAATGAGAAGCGGGTGCGGCTTCATTCCGGCATGGAGTAGACGACCAGGCCGGGATGGAGGTAGATGACCAGCCCTCGAGGCCTCTGCCAGAGGGGCTGGCGGTTTTCGCGAATTGCGCGGTAAAGCTCGCCGGTGCGCCGGGCGGTTTCCTCTGCCCCCTTCTGCGGGCGCAGTTTCTTTAAGTCAAAACGCTCGTAATCATCCTGGCAAAGCGCGGCGAGCGTGGCGCCCTCGGCGCGGAGGCTTTGTAAGTCGGGGTACTTTTCCAGCGCCTGCGGGAGGACCCGGGGCGTGAGCGGCTCCTGCCAGGCGAGGAAGGCGGGTTTCGCAGCTGAAGGCAGCAGCGTGCGGCGGTCCTGGACGATGACTTCGCCCGGCGGGCGCACGTTGAGCCAGGCGGTGAGGGCCGAGCGGTCGTCGCTCTGGAAGGCGAGCCAGTAGCTGCGCAAATCCCGCCCCGGATGCCCGATTACCTGAAAGGCCACCGCCGCCGCGAGCAGCGCCGGGAGGGCCGCTTTGCGGGGGATGGCGCTGATCCCAAGGGCCGCCGCGCCCAGGAAAAGGACCGTGGCGGGGAGAAAATAGCGGTCGTTCGCCTTGGGCGAAAACGACAGGAGCGCCATCAGGAGCAGCGGCACCAGAAAGAGCGCGAGCTCCTCGGGGCCGAGTTCCCTGCGGCGCTGCCAGGCCCGCCAAAACGCCAGGGCGATGAAGATCCAGAGGACGAGGTGGAGGTTATCCCGAAAGGCCCGAAAATAGATGGTGTGGGGCACGGAGCGGGTCATGCCGCCCTGGCCGTTGACGGCGAGGGTCACCTCGCGGTTGAAGCTCGACTCCCAGTGCTCTTTGTTCCCGAGCATCGGGGCGTTGACGAGCGCCACCGTGGCGAGGAACGCCGCGAGAAAGGGGAGGTAGCGCCGGGCGCGTGGCGTAGTGCGTGGCGAGGCCAGAAGCCAGAGCGAAATGAGCGGGGCGAGCGCGCCGATGTATTTCCCCGAAAGCGCCAGCGCCGCTCCCGCCCCTACGAAGGCCGCCGTGGCGCGGCCCGGCCAGCGGCGGTAAAGCGCCAGCCCGAGGAGCCACGCGGCGAGGCCAAAAGCCAGCGCCGTGTCCTCTTTAAGGTAGTGCGAGAGCTCGAAAAGCTGGTGGTTGCTTAAAATCAAGAGGCCCACGGCGATCCCGGCGAAGCGCCCGGCGGCGAGCCAGAGGGCCGCGGCCATCAGGGCGGCCGTGGCGGCGGCGAACCCGGCGGAAACCCACCGGCCCACCTCGACCACCCGCTGCGGGTCCCGCAGATCGGTCCCGGAGGCGGCGAGCGCCAGCCGGGCCGTGCTCAGGAGGAGCATCGGGTGGTTAAAGTTCCAGTTCCCCGTCTGCAACTGCGCCACCTTCACCGGCTCGTCGGGATGCCGGTGGAAGGGAAACCGGTTGGCGCGCGTAAAGAGCGCCAGCCCGGCGACGAAGAGGAGGACGGAAAAAAGGACGATCTGGAGAGCAGGCCTCAATTTCGCAGGTTTCTTATCGGGGAGCAGGGGCGGTGCACGCGGGAATGCGCGTGGCCGCTTTTTCAAAGTAGTCGTGGAAGAAGAGCATCTGGTACTTGATGGAGTTGGACCAGTAGAGGCCGGTGTGGGCGCCGGGGCGCTCGGTGTAGTCGTGCGCGACGCCTTGCTTGAGCAGCGCTTCGTGGAAGGCGCGGTTCACTTTGATGAAGAAATCGTCCACGCCGCAATCGACCGTGAGGGCCAGCTCGCCGTTTTTGAGGTCGCCGAGGTTATTGATGACCGTGCGGGTCTCCCACTCCTGCGGGTGTTCCTCAATCGTACCGATGTGCTTGGCGATGTTCCAGTTTTTCGGGAAGGGGCGGATATCGAGGCCGCCGCTCATGCTGCCCGCCGCGCCGAAAGTGTCCTTGTGGCGCACGGCCAGGTACATTGCGCCGTGGCCGCCCATGCTCAAGCCCGCGATGGCGCGGCCCTTGGGCGAGGGGATGGTGCGGAAGTTTTTGTCCGTGTAGCCGACGACTTCCCGGGCCACGTAGGTCTCGAACTGGCAGTTCGGGTCCGTGGGGACGTCGAAGTACCAGCTATCAAACGCGCCATCAGGGCAGACGACGATGAGCTGATAGCGGTCGGCGAGGTCGCCGAGGTTGGCGAGCTTCGCCCAGCCTTCGTAATTGCCAGAGTAGCCGTGGAGCAGGTAGACGACCGGGTAGGTGCTCTGGCCCTGCTTGTAGGTCTCGGGCAGCGCGACGACGGCCGGGTAGCTCTTGTGCATGGCCTCGCTGGGAACCTGGACGGTCTGAACGGTTCCGGCTTGGGCGGTGGCGAAAAGGAGCACGCCCACGAGGGCGAGGCTCCAGGCTTTGAACTGACGAATCATGATGGGGAGTATTAGGTTGATGTTTTTGAAAAAAATGGGGTTTACGCGAAGGTCACGCCGCCCTGGGCCCAGCGGGGCTGGTGGACGTCGGTGCAGGCGAGGTAGACGCGCTGGGCGTCTGCTCCGTGGCGTATGGCGATCTCGGTAAGGGCCACGGCAACTTTGTTGCAGTCGTGCGGCAGGCCGATGCTTTGCAGGCCCATAAACACGGCCGGGGCCTCGGAGACGCCGAAGTGGATGGTGGTGGCTTTTTGCAGGGCTACCATGACGTAGGACTCCGGTTTTCCCAGTTCGGAGGCAAGGGCTTTGGAGGCTTCAGCAGCCCAGGTGGCCTCGGCTTTCGCGGAAAGGGGAAGATTCGTGGTAATGGAAAGGTAAGGCATGGAGCGCGAGCATAGAGGGGCGGGGGCGTTTTGCGAATCAAAAACCGGCAGAGGTGATGAGACCGCCCGGGCGAGGGGTGCCGTAATCATTAGCAAATGCACAACTCGCCCTTCCAGAGATATGCCGACGAGCCGGATCTTTCCCCGCTCGAACGCATCGACCAAGCCCTCTCGTCCATTCCGCCGGGGCACCCTTTGCAACGGGATCTGCTGGAGTTGCGCTCCGCAGTCGCCCAAACCGAGGGGACCGTGGCCGAGGCCCGGGCGGCGATCGAGAAGCTTGAGAAAATCGTCGAAAAATTAAGTTCCCCCGCCAACCGCATCGGAACGTTTTTGGGAGCCCCCAAGCCTGAGACGGCGCAAATCGTCGTGGGCGGCGCGGACTACTACTGCAATGCAGACCCGCGCCTCTCGCTGGGGAGTCTCAAAAGGGGCACGCGCGTGCTCGTCAACGAAGCCTTTGCCATCGTGGGCGACCTCGGTTACGACCGGGGCGGCCCCGTGGCGAAGGTGACGGAGGTGCTCGAAGGCGACCGCCTGCGGGTCGGCACGGAGCACGGCATCCAGTCCGTGGTGATCCAGCGCGGGGCCGACCTCGCGGAGACGACCGTCAAAGCCGGGGACGAGGTGCGCGTGGACGCGAATTTCCGCGTGGCCATCGAGGTCCTCTCCCGCTCCAAGGCGGACGATTACTACCTCGACGCCGTGCCTGAGCTGCCGTGGGAGAAAGTCGGCGGGCAGGAGGAGGCCTTGGCGGCGATCAAGGAAGCCGTGGAGCTGCCGCTTTTGCATGCGGAACTTTTTGACCGCTTCCATCACCAGACGCCCAAGGGCTTCCTGCTCTACGGGCCTCCGGGCTGCGGCAAGACGCTGATTGGCAAGGCGACGGCCTACAACCTCACTGCGCGGCTTTCGGAGAAGTCCGGCAAGCCGGTAAAGGAGTGCTTCATGCACATCAAGGGGCCGGAAATCCTCAATATGTGGGTGGGCGAGAGCGAGCGGATCGTGCGCGAGATCTTTGCCACGGCCCGCGAGAAGCGCCGGAGCGGGTTTTTGCCCTTCCTCTTTATCGACGAGGCCGAGAGCGTGCTGGGGACGCGCCGGGCGTCGCGTTATTCGAGCATTCTTTCCACGCTCGTGCCGATGTTCTGCGCGGAGATGGACGGCATCGAGTCGCTGGACGACGTGGTCATTATCCTGGCCTCCAACCGGGCCGACTTGATCGACCCCGCGATTCTGCGCCCGGGCCGTATCGACCGGAAGATCAAGGTCAACCGGCCGGACCGCGATGGGGCACGCGAGATTTATAAGATTTACCTAACGGCGGACCTCCCCTTCGATACAAAGCTGGTGAAGCAATGCGGCGCGCAGGAGGCGGTGGTCGAGCATCTGGCCGAGAGCCTCGTGGAGTGGCAATTTGCCCACGCCGAGGCGAACCGCTTCCTGGAGGTCACGCTGCGCAGCGGCAAGAAGGAGACGCTCTACCGGGGCGACCTGGTGAGCGGGGCCATCATCGCCTCCATCGTGGAACGGGCCAAGGCGCTGGCGATAAAGCGCTCCATCGCCACGGGCGCGGAGGAGGGGATTAGTGAATCCGACCTGCGCTGCTCGCTCGATGCGGAGTATGTGGAAAACGACATTTTCCCGCCCACGGATATCACCGAGGATTGGCTCAAGCTCATCGACTACGACAGCGAAAACGTCGTCCGGATCAACCCGGTGCGCCCCGGCCTGCCGAAGGCCCAGCCGCATACGCATGTGGTGTAATGAGTTGCCTCGTTCCCAATCTCCAGATTGGGAACGCAACTTGTCTGCGAATCTCTGATTCGAAACGAGGTTTTGGGAATATTAAATCTGCGGAATCATCTCCTATGAACAGGATTTTTGGCATCGAGACGGAGTACGGCATTGCCGTGGATGGGCAGGAGGTGGTGGATGTCGTGCAGGAGTCCATCGAGGTCGTGCGCAGCTACACGGAGCACGGGGCCTCGATGAAGTGGGACTACGAGCTGGAGGACCCGCACCGCGACGCGCGCGGCTTCCGGGTTCGCGAGCTGCTCCAGGATACCGACGAGGCCGCTTATTTCGAGATCGACAAAAACCGCCCACTGGCTTTTGAGGAAATAAAGAGCGACCTGGTGCTAAGCAACGGGGCGCGCTTTTACAACGACCACGCCCACCCGGAATACAGTACGCCCGAGTGCACCACGCTCCACCAGATCGTCTCCCAGGACAAGGCAGGGGAGCGCGTGCTCTGGGAGTGCACGCGGCGGCGTAACGCCCGCATCGCCGACAGCCAGCCGGAGCGCAAGGTGCGCCTTTATAAGAACAACACCGATTTCATCGGCCATTCCTTTGGCTGCCATGACAATTACCTGATGGCCCGCAGTGCTCCGTGGGACCGGATTGTCGCCGGGACGATCCCGTTCCTCGTCACGCGCCAGATTTTCGCCGGGGCGGGCAAGCTGGGCATCGAGGGGGAGGATGCCCGGACCCAATCCGGCGCTTTTCAAATCTCCCAGCGGGCGGATTTCTTCAGCGTGCTCGTCTCCATCGACACGATGAACCGCCGCCCCCTCGTCAACACGCGCGACGAGCCGCACGCCGACACCTCCAAGTACCGGCGCTTCCACGTCATCGTGGGCGACGCCAACATGAACGAAGTGGCCACCGCGCTGAAAATCGGCACGACGGCGCTGGTCTTGGAGCTCATCGAAAAAGACGCCGCGCCCCGGATCGAACTGGCCAACCCTATCGAGGCCAACAAAGCCGTGAGCCGCGACGCGTCCTATAAATGGCTGGTGGAGCTCTCCGACGGGCGGCGCATCGGGGCGATTGACATCCAGCGGCTCTACCTGGAGGCTGCCCGGCGCCATTGCGACCTCTCGGATGGGGAAAAACGCTGGGTGGTGGCGCAGTGGGAGGCGATCCTCGACGACCTGGAGCGCGACCCGCTGGCCTGCGCCGACCGCGTGGACTGGGTCGCCAAGCGCTTCCTGCTTTCGACCTTCCAGGAAGCCGAACACCTTGAATGGGACGACCCGTGGCTGCAATCCATCGACATGGAGTACCACAACATCGACCCCGTGGCCGGGCTTTATCACGAAATGCAGCGTTCGTGCGCGATGAAGCGCTTTGTAGACGAGGACGAGATCCGCAACGCGATCTTTCTGCCGCCGCCGACCACGCGCGCCTTTTTCCGAGGACGCTCGGTGGCGAAGTTCAACGCAGCCATCACATCCATCCAGTGGGATGAAGTCGTATTCCAGACCACGCGCGGCCCCCGGGCCATCCCGCTTATCGAGGCCTTCGGCGCCGCCGCCCTCGACGAGCTCGCGGCGCGCATCCAGCGGGCGGAGACGGTGGAGGAGCTGTTTTGATGCCCTTGGGGGCGGTCGCTATTTGATGCGCGCCAGCGCTTCGCGGGCTAGCTTCCGGGCTTTCGGTTTGTCGGAGGCGTTTTTCACCGCGGCTTCGAAATCAGCCCGGGCTTCCGCGCTCTGCCCCAGCGTCAAGTGGGCATTGCCACGGTTGTAGAGGACGAAGGCATCCCCGGGGCGCAGCTCCAGGGATGCGTTGAAGGCCGAGAGAGCTTCCTCGGGGTGTCCGAGCAGGACCAGGGCGTCGCCACGGCGGTTTTGCGCTTTGGCGGTCAGCTCCGTGGAACGTGGGCTCCAGGCCGGGAGGCACTCCGGCAGCGCGCGTAGCACCAGGTCGCACGCGGCTGCAGCGTTGACGGCTTTGGTGGAATCCGCTCCGGCGGCTTTCAAATCGTCTTTGACCCGCTCCAGGAGCGTGTCGATGGGGGCTGCGGCGTAGTCGCCCGGGCCTTCGCGCTGGGCAAAAACTTTCAGCGCGCTGACGCATTCGGTAACAGCAGAGGGGCCCGTCGCAGCGAGTTTGCAGATAGCCGCCAGCGCCTCCTCGCGCGTTTTTGGCGGTTCCGGAACGGAGGCTGGCGACGTAGCCGGGGCCGGGCCGCCCGCGAGATAAATATCCTCCCCCACGAGCCGCGAATACTCGGCGGGAACCTGCGCCCCCTCGGATCGCTGGATGACGCCGCTGCGGGTGCGCTTGAAGACCTGCTCGATGGTAATCCCCGGTGTGGCGAGGTTTTTGAGCAGTTCCTCGGTGAAGAGGCCGTTTTTGCCGCCGCCGTCCAGGGCGGTATGGCCGGAATCGGTGGCAAAGGCGATCAGCGAACCGGTGGGCGGGGTCATCTCCACCAGCGTGCCGCCATTGCCAGGAGCGCGGTCGCGGACGGGAGCCAGCCGGGCCGAGCGGCAGGCGTCGAGGATCACGAGATTGCACTTTGCGCCGCCGGAGGTCATGTCGGCGACGGCTTGTTCGGCGTTAAAAAGCCTGGTTTCGGCGCGCATGTGGAGGGAAACGGAATCCGCTCCGGCGGGGTCGAAGCCTGATTTGATCGGGATCAGGTAATTGGCGCCGTTAATGGAGACGCCGTGCCCGGCATAATAAAAGAGGGCCACCTGTGCGCCCGAAAGTGTTTTGCGGAAATCGTCCACGGCACGCAACAGCGGCTCCCGCTGGAGATCGTGCCGCTCGGTTACGGTGAAGCCCAGCTGGCGCAACGTGCGCGCCACGGACTTGGCGTCATTGGCCGGGTTCCGGAGCGGCCCCACGGCTTGCTCGTAGCGTTCGTTGCCGATCACCAGGGCCAGGCGGGACTTGTCGGCGCTCCAAAGGTCGGCGCTGGCGGCGCGAAGCATAATCAAGGCGAAGATGACCGGTTTCCAGTTCAAGCGAGGGGGGGCGTAGTTTCGGCTTTTAAAGCACGCCGAGTTTACGGATAAATCCCTCGGCTGCAAGCTCTGCCTCCCCGTCATGATTTCCCGCTTTTTCTTTACGACCCTTTGGTTGGCCCTTCTGTTTTCCGGCTGTGCCGCTCCGGACCGGCAAGACCAGCCCAGTCTTTTGCCGGGCGATGCCTCCGCCCCCTCGCAGGTGACGCCGAAGGAAGCCGTCGAGATCGCCAAGGTGTACTGCACGCATCCCTGGCATCCTTTTGCCCGGAACATCCTGCACGGCGCGGACCCGCGCGGGGTCCGGGTTGATACCCCTGATCTGGGATATCACCCTCCCTCCGGTAGAAACGGTTGGTGGGTGCCCGGCGAGGTGAACGAAGGCATTCCCTATAAATGGGGTGGTTTTGATGACCCGGCGGCATTTGACTTGGCGATCGCATCCGGCCTCGCGGCGGGAGATGTCTCCTCCCCGGCAAAGCGGCGGGCGGATAACGCGGCGGTGAGCGCCCGGGCGGCGGGGGTGGATTGCTCGGGGTTTGTTTCGCGATGCCTGAAACTGCCCGAGGTATATGATTCCGCGCGGCTGCCGTCGGTCTGTGAGCCGTTGGCCAGCGCGGGCCAGTTGCGCGCCGGGGATTTGCTCAATATCCCCCACCAACACGTCATTTTGGTGGCCGGTTGGGCGAGTGCCGACCATTCGCTGATCTACTATTATGAGACGGGTGGCATTCCCGATTGGAAGCCCGCGCTGAAGGTTTCTCCGCTGGAGAAGCTGCTGGAATTGGGCTTCAGGCCGCTTCGGTATCGCGGAATGGCCCGGGAAGCCGGTCCCCAGGGCAAAGAAGTCCTGACCCGCGCGGCCCGCTCCTCGGCGGTGGCGGTGCCCGATCCGGTCGTCGGCGAACCGTGAGCAACGGGCGATGCTGCAAGGCTTTGCCTGAATCGCAGGTCGTCTTTCCGCTCCCAAATCTCCCCTTTGCTTTGGCGCGCGCGCGATGTAGTATAGACGACGTATGTTTCTCCTTGGACTGTTTACGAATCTCTTCGAGGGCGGGGATCTCATCATCATCCTGCTTCTGGCGCTCCTGTTTTTCGGGGCCAAGCGGCTGCCGGAGCTGGCGCGCGGGCTGGGCGGGGCCATCAATGAGTTCAATAAGGCCAAGACCGATGTGCAAAAGCAGATTTCCGAGGCGGTAGAGCCGCCGCCTGCCGCTCCCCAGGTTCCGCCTCCGGTTCAGCCGCCCGCCGGTCCTTCGGAACCCGAAAAGAAAGCCTGACGCTTTCGCCCGATGCCCCGCCTGCTCCCGTTTTGCCTGACGGCGCTTTTGCTGTTGCCGGGAACCGTGGTGTGCGGGCGCGATTTCCTGTTCGCGGGCTACAATATCGAGAACTACGCGCCGGTGGTCGTTGAGGGCGCGACGAAAAGCGGTCGCCCGCTCAAAAGCGCCCGATCCGCCGAGGCCGTGGCCCAGGTGGTGCGGGAGCTCAGCCCGGATATTCTCGGGGTCTGCGAGATGGGGGCCAAGGTGCAGTTTGAGGAATTCCGCGCCCGGATGGAGGCCTCCGGGATGGGTTATGTGGACGCGGAGTGGGTGGATGGCCCCGATCCCGACCGCCACCTGGCCCTTTTTAGCCGCTTCCCTATCGTGGCCCGGCAATCGGCCACGGATCTGCCCATCGCCGAGTCGCGGGAGATCCGGCAAAAAGTTCATCGGGGTTTTCTCGACGTGACGGTGGAGCCCGCGCCCGGCTTTCAAATGCGCATCGTTGGCGTACACCTCAAATCCAAACTGCCCACGCCGGAGGGGTCGGCCGATGTCCAACGGCGTCAGGAGGCCCATCTTTTGCGCCGGTACGTCGAGGCGATTCTGTCCGCGAACCCGGAGACGAACTTGCTGGTTTTTGGCGACTTCAACGACACCAAGGGGCAGCCGGCGCTCCAGGAGATTACGGGGACGCGCGGCACGGCTTGCGCGCTGGCGGAGCTGCGCTTGGCCGACGCCGTGGGGGACCGCTGGACGCATTATTGGAAGGCCGAGGACCTTTATTCGCGCATCGATTACCTTTTCGTCAGCCGAGCCCTTGCCCCCGCCGTGGTTTCAAAGGATAGTGGCGTCTATCGCACGCCGAACTGGAACCAAGCCAGCGACCACCGCCCCGTTTTTGCCACGTTTCACCCACCCGCCAACCCATGATGATGCCCCGCCTCGTCCCGCTCGCCCTTTGCGCCGCCCTTCTTGCCACGCTTTCCACCGCGCAGGCCTCCCCCAACGCCGAAGCCGATTGGCAGGCCGTGCTGGCGCTTGAGGCCGGGCCGCAGAACCTCGCCGGGGTGCAGGCGCGCGAGCAGATCCGCGACATTACCCTCTCCCATCTCTACAAACAGGAGGGGGCGCTGCGGCAGTTCCTGCGCGAGCACCCGGAGTCCAAGCACTTCGTGGACGCCCAGCTTTGCCTTTCGCGGCTTTTCGCGGTGCGTAGCGATTTTTCCGGCAGCGCGGAGGATCTGCAAACCGCCGTGCAGATTCTGCGCGACGGCATGGCGAGCGCCCCGGCGGGCCGCCGCGCCGATTTCGACTTCGCCTCGCTGACCCTCTCCGTGGGGGCCATGAATAACAACCCGTCCACGGCGCAGCGCGAGGCCTTCACCTCCCAGGTGCTCACCTTCCGGCTCCGCTACCCGGGCGACCGCCGCATCGCCCCGCTTCTGGCCGAGACGGCGGTGCTTTACGACAACGACCCGAAGCGCAAAAACGAGCTGCTCGGGCTGGCGCAGGCCGAGGCGCAGACCCCGGAGGTCCAGGCCCGCATCCAGGACGACATCAAGCGCCTGGGCTTCCTGGGCAAGCCGGTGGAGGTCCGGGGGACGAGCGCCACGGGGGGCACGATGGATGTGGCCAACCTGCGCGGGATGGTCGTGATGGTCTACTTTTTCGCGGGCTGGTCGGCCCCGAGCATGGCGCAGCTCGACCAAGTGGAAAGCCTGCGCAAGGCCTATGAAAAGGACGGCTTGGCGGTGGTGGGGGTGAATCTCGACGCCTCCCGCGAGGAGCTGGATCGGACGCTGAAGGCGCACAACCTTGACTGGACGGTCCTCTTCGACGGCAAGGGTTGGAAGAGCCCGCTCGTGCGCAGCCTGTCCATCAACGCCATCCCGGCCCTGTGGGTGTTCGACCGGCGCGGGAACCTGCGCACGCTCAATCTTAAGGGGGATCCCGACGCGTTCCTGCGGCCTCTGCTGGCGGAAAAATAATCCTCGAAAGCAGGTAACATTTTCATCGCCGCCCGCGCAACTCGGGGGAGCATGCCCGATACCCCGGTATGAAGCTGCAAAAAGTACCTGTTTTAGCGGCGGCCTTTCTGATGGCGATCGTTTCACCCCAAGCTTGGGCATTTGGTCCGGGCGGGCATGGTGGTGGCGGCCATGGCGGAGGCCCCGGAGGATTTCATGGTGGTGGCGGGCGCGGAGGAGGGTTCCGCTGCGGGCCCGGGCCCGGATGCGGGGGGGGACGGTTCGGCCCCGGCTGGGGCGGCGGCCGTTGGAACCGTGGCGGCTGGGGTGGCGGCGGTTGGAGCGGAGGCGGCTGGAGCGGAGGCTACGGCGGGGGGTATGGCTACCCTTACATGGGCTACGGCGGCTATGGAAATGTCGGAACGCCTAACTACGTGGTTAACTACAGCCCGTACATCACGACCGGCGTGACGGCGGTTCCCACCGAAACGGTGGACGCCGGGGTGGTCGCGGAAGCGCCTGCGAGCACGACGGCTTCGGGCGATCTGGTGGGCAATGTCCAGCGTGCGCTGCGGGCCCGTGGGTTCTACCGGGGGCCGATTGACGGGATCAGCGGTCTGGCCACCCGCGCGGCCATCCGTGCCTACGCCGGGAGCACCGGCCTTGCGGCGACGGGGATCATCGACCGCCAGTTGCTGGCTTCGCTCGGGTTGCTTTAGATCAGCATCCATTAAACTCCAGGGTTGAGCCCGGGGCCGGAACAGGCGATGCTGGGCGAGGAATATGAGCGATTTTGACTTCCTCGTCCTGGGCGGCGGCAGCGCCGGTTACGCCGCTGCCTCCACCGCCGCCTCTCTGGGGCTGCGCGTTGGCTTGGTGGAGGGCGCCGGGGAGCTCGGCGGCCTCTGCATCCTGCGTGGGTGCATGCCGAGCAAGGCGCTTATCGAATCAGCCAATCATCTGGCCGATTTCCGCCGGGCCGGGGAGTTCGGCCTCGAAGCCGGGCCCGCCGGGTTCTCGATTTCCAAAATCTACGAGCGCAAGGCGCGGCACGTGGCCGAGTTTGCCGATTACCGTGCCAAGCAGCTTGAGAGCGGGCGCTTTGAGCTGCTCCGGGGTTGGGGGGCTTTTGTCGATCCGCACACAGTGGAGGTGCGCTCGGCTGACGGGACCTCCCGCCAGGTGAGCGCGCGGACGATCCTGATCGCCACCGGCTCGCGTATTAAGAAAGTGGCCGTCCCCGGGCTGGAGGAGGTCGGTTACTGGACCAGCGACACCGTGTTGGCCACGGCCCGGCTGCCGAAATCGGTGATCGTCCTCGGCGGCGGTGCGACGGCGGTGGAGTTCGCCCACTATTTTTCCGCCATGGGGGCGAAAACGACCGTGATCCAGCGCAGCCCTCAGCTGGTGAAGGAGATGGACGCCGACTTGGCCAAGGTGCTTACCACGGCGCTGCGGCAGCGCGGGGTATCCGTCCACTGCAACACCGCTCTCTCGCGGGTGGAGCGGACGGAGACGGGGACCAAGCGCGTGGTCTACACCCAGGGGGGCGAAACGCGCGTGGCCGAGGCGGAGGAGATCCTATACGCGCTGGGCCGGGAGCCGCTTACCGCCGGGATGAGCCTGGAAAAAGCCGGGATCGACTGCACCAAAGGCTGCCCCGCCGCGGGCCTTACGCAGCAGACGAACGTGCCCCATATTTTCGCCGCGGGGGATGTCTGCGGGCCCTACGAGGTGGTCCACATCGCCATCGCCCAGGCCGAGGTGGCGGCCCGCAACGCCGTCCGGTTGGTGAAGGGGGACGGGCGCGGACTCGACGAGATGGATTACCGGCTGCGGCTTTTTGTGATTTTTACCGAGCCGGAGCTGGCCCGGGTGGGGATGAGCGAGGCGGAGCTGCAAACCGAGGGGATTCCCTACCGCGTGGCCTCCTACCCCTTCGACGACCACGGCAAGTCGATCCTGATGGAGGAGAAGCTCGGATTCGTGAAGCTGCTGGCGGGGGAGGACTCGGACGAGATTCTCGGAGCCGCCGTGGTGGGGCCGCACGCCTCGGAGTTGATCCACGAGCTGGTAGTGGCCATGCGCTTCCACGCCACGGCCGGGCAGCTTGCCGCCATTCCGCATTACCACCCGACTTTAAGCGAAATCTGGACCTACCCCGCCGAGGAGCTGGCCCGGGGGATGCCGTAGCGGAGGCCACGGTGATTTCTTCTTGAGAACCATTCCCAAAAAGATCGGCCGATGTTAAGCTTCTCTTATGCCGATCGATCCCATTTGCGGAATGACCGTGGACGCTTCGAGCCTGATCCGGGCGGAGCGGGACGGCGAGACGTTCTACTTTTGCTGCGAACATTGCCGGACGAAGTTCCTGGCCCAGGGGCAGCGGCCGGGGGCGTCCGCCGAGCCCGAGGCGCATGAGCCCGAGGTAGCGAAGGCGGCCACGGGGATGTACGTCTGCCCGATGTGCCCCGAGGTCCGGCAGGATCACCCGGGCGATTGCCCCCATTGCGGCATGCCCCTCGAGCCGGAATTCACCGCCGCCGGGGAGCCCCAGGATACCTCCGAGCTGGATGACATGACGCTCCGTTTCTGGCTCGGGACGGCGATGGCCGTGCCGGTGCTGCTGCTTTCGATGGGCCACATGGGCGGGCTGGAGGCGAACACCTCCGGATGGGCCCAGTTTTTTTTAAGCGTCCCCGTGGTGTTCTGGGCTGGCTGGCCGCTCTTGAAGCGGGCGGCTCGCTCGCTCGTTTCGTGGCAGCTCAATATGTTCACGCTGATCGGCCTGGGCGTAATCGCCGCGTTCGGGGTCAGCACGGCGCAGTTGCTCATTCCCGAGGCATTCCCGCGGGAGGTGCGCGGCCAGTTTTATTTTGAATCCGCCGCGGTGATCACCGTGCTGGTGATCCTGGGGCAAATGCTGGAGCTGCGTGCCCGCGTCCGCACGAGCCAGGCGATCCGGCAGCTTCTTGGGCTGGCCCCGTCGACGGCCCGACGTATCGAGGCTTCCGAGGAACGCGACGTGCCCGTGGCCGAGGTCGCCCCCGGCGACCGGCTCCGGGTGCGCCCCGGCGAGCGAATTCCCGTGGATGGCGTGCTGGTGGAGGGGGAGAGCTACCTGGACGAAGCGATGCTGACCGGCGAGCCTGACTCCGTGCGCAAGAGCCCGGGCGACGCCGTTACCGCCGGGACCGTCAACGGCGCGGGTTCGTTTGTCATGAAAGCCGAGCGCGTTGGCGCGGAGACCGTGCTGGCGCACATTGTCGAGATGGTGGCCCGGGCCCAGCGCAGCCGCGCGCCGATCCAGCACATTGCCGACCGCGTGGCCGGGTGGTTCGTTCCGGCGGTGGTCGTGGCCGCCGGGGTGGCCTTCGGCGTCTGGATGGCCGTGGGGCCGGAGCCGAGGCTCGCCTACGCGCTGGTTGCCGCTATTTCCGTGCTGGTGATCGCCTGCCCGTGTGCGCTCGGGCTGGCTACGCCGATGTCCGTGATGGTCGGCGTGGGCCGGGGCGCGCAGGCCGGGGTGCTCGTGCGCGACGCCGCCGCGCTGGAGGCGCTCGAAACCGTGGATACCGTGGTGGTCGATAAAACCGGAACGCTGACCGACGGGGTGCCCTCGGTGACCGCGATTCACCCCGCACAGGGTGTTACAGAATCGGATTTAATAACCGTAGCCGCATCGGTGGAAAAAGGGAGCGAACATCCGCTGGCAGGTGCCCTGCTGCGCGAGGCACGCATGCGCGGATTGGAGCTTTCTGAGCCGGTGGATTTTCAGGCGGTGGCGGGCGCGGGGGTGCGCGGGACGCTCGACGGCGTGGAGGTGCTGGTGGGGACCTCGGCGTTTCTGCGCGAAAACGGGCTCTGCTGCGCGCTCAAGCCGTTTGAGGAAAAGGCGGCAGAGCTGGAGGAGGGAGCGATTTTCGTGGCGCGTGGCGGCGAGCCGTTGGGGCTGGTGAGCGTTTCCGACCCCGTGCGCTCCTCTGCGCGCGATGCCGTGGGCGAGCTGCACCGGCTCGGCCTGCGGGTGGTCATGCTGACCGGCGACCGCGAGGCCGCCGCCCGGCGCGTGGCGGCGGCGGTGGGCATTGATGATTTCGCCGCCGGGCTGCGGCCCGAGGAGAAGCATGCCCGCGTGGTGGAGCTGCAAAAAGAGGGCCGCCGGGTCGCGATGGCGGGCGACGGCATCAACGACGCTCCCGCGCTGGCGCAGGCCCAGGTGGGCATCGCGATGGGCGGCGGGGCTGGCGTGGCGATTGAGAGCGCGGCCATTACGCTGCTTTCCGGGGATTTGCGCGGCATCGTTCGCGCGCTGCATTTGAGCCGCGCGGTGATGCGTAACATCCGGCAGAATCTTTTCTTTGCGTTCATCTACAACGCGCTGGGCATCCCGCTAGCCGCCGGGGTGCTCTATCCCGTGCTGGGGCTGATGCTCAGCCCGATGATCGCCGGGGCCGCCATGAGCTTGAGCTCGGTCTCGGTCATCACCAACGCGCTGCGGCTGCGGCGCTGGCGGGCGTAGGGCGTAAGGAATTCACCACAGAGGCACGGAGGACACGGAGAAGACACCGAGTTTCTTCTCACCTCCTCGTGCCTGAGTTGAACTCGGGAACGACAAAACGAAAGCCGCAAAGGCGATATGATCGCGGCTTTGCGGCTTTGCGTGAGATTTAAAAGCGGCTTTTACGCCTTGAGGGTTTCCAGCTTCTTGCCGGTGAGGTTCAGGAAGGGAGGCAGCGTGCCCATTAGTTGGGCGAAGGAGTCGAAGTCAACCTGCTGCTGGCCGTCGCTCATCGCTTCCGCCGGGTTCGGGTGGACTTCAATGATGAGGCCGTCGGAATCCATCGCCACGGCCCCACGGCAGAGCGCCGCGACGAGGCTGGCTTTGCCGCTGCCCTGGCTCGGGTCAACGACCACCGGCAGGTGCGTCTCCATCTTCGCCACCGCCACGGCCGAGAGGTCCAGCGTGTTGCGGGTGAAGGTCTCAAAGGTCCGGATGCCGCGTTCGCAGAGCATCACGTTCGGGTTGCCGTTGGAGAGGATGTATTCGGCGGAAAGGAACCACTCCTCCAGGCGCTGGCTCAAGCCGCGCTTGAGCAGGATCGGCTTGCCGCTGCGGGCCGCTTCGATCAAGAGCTGGAAGTTCTGGGCGTTGCGCGCGCCGATTTGCAGGATGTCGGAGGACTCGGCCACGTGCTCTACGTCGCGCTCGCTCAAGACTTCGGTGACGATTTTGAGCCCCGTCTCCTTCCGGGCCAGCTGGAGGAGGCGCAGGCCTTCCTTGCCGAGACCCTGGAATTCATAGGGGGAGGTGCGGGGCTTGTAAGCGCCGCCGCGAAGAATGGTGGCTCCGGCGGCCTTGACGGCGCGGGCGGTGGTGAGGAGCTGCTCCTCGCTCTCGACCGAGCAGGGGCCCGCCATGACGGCAAAGTGGGGCCCGCCGATCTTCACGCCGTCGATGTCGATGACTGTGTCGTCCGGCTTGAACTGGCGGCTGACGAGCTTATAGCGCTTCTGGACGCGGAGCACTTCCTGCACCTGGGGCAGGGCGGTGAGGCTTTCGAGGTCGCCGTGGGTGGTCTCGTCGCCGATGGCGGCCACGACCGTCTGCTCGGTTCCGGAAATGGGACGCGGCTCATAGCCAAGACGCGCGACTTCGGCGACCACTTTTTCGATTCCCTCGGGAGGCGTGTTTGGTTTGATGACAATAATCATGGAATTACGGCAATGGATGTTGGAAAAACTCCATAAGAGAGCCTATTTTGGCCTTTCCGGAAACCTTTTTATTTATTTATGCCCGATTTTACCGGCGGTGGCATCCACGGCCTCCCCTCCGAAACCCGCTCCATTGGTGACACGTCTTTTGACCAACGCATTCACGACCTGGTTCGCGACTACGGCTGCAATTCCTCGAGCAACTGGATCCAGGAGATGATCGTTACGGCCCTCAAAATCGGCCACGACGGCCTGGGCGAGGCGGATCTCAAGCTTTTCAACCGCTCGCTGCGCGAACTGCGCTACTCCGCGCGCGTTTTCTCCAAATACACGGACCGCCAAAAGGTGGTGGTCTTCGGCTCGGCCCGCACCCCGGCGGACGCCCCCGAGGCGCTGGCCGCGGAGGAGTTTGGACGTAAAATGCGTGAAAAAGGCTACATGATCATTACCGGCGGCGGCGATGGCATCATGGGGGCCGCCCAGCGCGGCGCGGGCCGGGAGAATTCGTTTGGCCTGAACATCCGGCTCCCCTTTGAGCAGCACGCCAACGCGGTGATCACCGGCGACCCCAAGCTGATCAATTTCAACTATTTTTTCACCCGCAAGCTCAACTTCGTCAAAGAGACCCACGCCGTGGCGCTCTTTCCGGGGGGCTTCGGCACGATGGACGAGGGCTTCGAGGTGCTCACCCTGATGCAGACGGGCAAGGCGCGGATTCTGCCGATGGTCTTTGTGGACCAGCCCGAGGGGACGTACTGGAAGGCGTTCTTTACCTTCCTGGAGAAGCACCTCTGCGGCCATGGGCTGGTGAGCCCGGACGATTTCAACCTCTTCCGCCTCTTTACGAACGTGGATGACGCCATTGCGGAGATCCTGCAATTTTACCGCAACTATGTCTCCTACCGCTGGGTGCGCAAGCAGCTCGTGCTGCGGCTCAAAAAGGCGCTGACGCCCAAGGCGCTCTCAGAGCTCAACCGGGAGTTCGCCGATCTGCTGGTGAGCGGCGACATTGTGGCCTGCGGGCCGTTGCCGGAGGAGATGAATCAGCCGGAGATAGCCAACCTGCCCCGGCTGGTCCTGACGCCGCACCGGCACAACCTGGGCCGCCTGCGGCTGCTGATCGACGCCATCAACCGCGCTCCGACCCTCGGTTGACAGGGGCGGTGGCGGTGCGATGTTACTAGTGAACTCCGGGGGGGTTGCTGGTTTGTCCTTCCCGGAGTTCTTTGCGTACGGATTTCACCACGGAGGACACGGAGAGCACGGAGGGAGAAAGAGGCTGATTTATTGGGTTTTGGCCTCTGCCCTCGTTACGAATTTTTATGCGCCGGTTTCTTTGGCGTGACGCTCGGGGACGGCGACGGCGTGGGCGAGGGTGAAGCCGATGGCGATGGCGTGACCGAGGCTCCCGGCACGGGGCAGACGACTGGCGTCGGGCACGGGGTGACGGGCGGGCATGCCGGGCTCCCGGACGGGCTGGGCGATGCGCCGGGGCTACCGGAAGGCGCGGGCGATGGCGATGGCGTGGGCGTCGGGCTCGGCGTGGGGGTTGGGGTCGGAGGCGGGGTGGGCGTTGGCGCGGGCTTGGAAAGGTTCACCCAGGTGTGCAGGTTGCCCTCGTAGCCGCCGATCTCGCTCAGCAGGCTCTCGACTTTGGCGCGCCATTTGTCGAGGTCGGGCGGGCCGGGCGTTTCGTCGGCGCTGCCGGGGAAAAGGAGGTAGGTGACTTTAAGTTTGTTCTCCGCGCGGTTGAGGCCCGAGGTCTCGGAGTTGATCTCCTTGCCGAGGCGCAACGATGCTTCGCCGACCACTTTTTTCGGGCCGATGTCGCCGATAATGGCGGGGTAAATCATGTTGGCGTGGATCACGGCGCAGTAGTCGCCCACTTTTGGCTGGAACCCGGGCTCCATCCCCTCCTGCATCAGGCCGGGCAGGACGACGTAGGGGTCGGTGGCGGCGATGAGAAAGCTGTAGGTTTTAAGCTGGCTGACTTCGTACTGTGCCGCCCCCATCTGGTCGCGGAGTACCTGGCGCAAGGGCGCGCTGAGGCCCTTTGACTCGGCGTACTTGGCCTCTGCCGCCTTGAGCCGGGCCACCCGGCCTGAGAGGAACGGGCTGACGAGCTCGGTCTGCTTGGGCCATTTATAGCTGGTCATCGGCTGGAAGGTCGGGTCCGCCGTGCTCGGCACGGGGAGGCGGTCGGGATCGGAGCCGTCGGTATCGACATCCATGTCGGCCTGGAGCAGGACGGCGGTGCGCTTCGTGCGCGGGTGGCGCAGCTCCAGGATTGTCTCGCAGTCAAAGAAATCGTGCCGGGAAAGGAGGGCGTCGAGGCGGTTGAGGTTCGCCTGGAGCAGGCTCAATTTGTAACCGTAAAGCACCTCGTATTTCTCCGAAACGCGGGCCTTCTCCAACATCGCCGGGAGCCCGGGGAGGAGCTTCGGCAGCTCGGGGTTGATCTTGGAAAGCGAAGCGAGGTCGGCGTTGGCCTTGGGGACTTTGACTTTGACGGTGACCTCCACGGCGTAGCTGTCGGGCGTCTCGAACTCCGTGGTGGCTGTGCCGCCGCCCGGCTCGCTCTCCAGGCGGGACTTGAACTCCATGCCGTTGAAAAGCTTGCCGACTTCCATGCGCTTCTGCGGGATGTAGATGGGCGTTGGCTTGGGCGTGGGGGTGGCCCGGGGCGTGGCGGAGGGGACGGGGGTAGGCGTGGGGGGCGGCTGGCGTTTGCAGCCGGGAGTCTTATTGCCCCAGATGTACAGGAGCACCGCCAGGATCAGCGCGGCGATAGGGGCGATTTTCGAAAACATTTGCCCCTATGTTTGACCCTCCCCGGTGCGATTTCAACCCCCAACTTGCCGTCGATCATCGCCCGAAGGCAATCAGCGTGAGGATCATGCCCACGCCGCTTAAAACCGCCATGACGATCACCTCAGGTGCTGCCCGGTTGAGCATGACCTTCGGAATGAAGCGGCCTGAGAGCACCGCCGTGGCCAGCAGGCCCAGGATCAGGCCGATTTTGACCAGGTTGATCTGCCCACAGATGAGCAGGACCCCCGCCGCAATCAGGAGCAAGCCCGCGAGAAGCCCTCCTACAAGGCAGGTGAGCTCCTTCGTCTTGACGTAACCGACGACGGCTCCGGCAAGGGTTAGAACCCCCAAAATGATGTAGTAGATCTCCGTGGCTTGGATCACACAAGCGTCATAGGACAAAGTGGGCGCTATGTCACCCAAAAGATGCGCTCACCGGGTGAACTTATTTGGCCTTGCCTCGTTTTCCTTTCGGGGAAGCCGCGGGCGTGGCCCAAGTAACCGTCTGGCCCGGGCCGAAGGGGATCCCCTGGGCACGGATGGCCTTCGCCGGGATGCCGTTGATGGTAACAGCCTTGATTTCCCCGGCGGTGCTCCAGGTAAAATCCACGGGGCTCGCGATGGTCGAAGCCCCCGCCTTGCGCTCGGCATAATGGATGGCGAGGGTCGCTCCTTTTCGCTCGGCCTTGATTTCCACCTCCAAGCGTTCCCCTTGCTGGTAGGCAAACGTCTCGCCGTCGTCGATGCGGTAGAGGGTGGAGGCCTTGCCGTTGCCGGAGAGGTAGATGTGGAAGTCGGCCCGGGCGGGCTCGAAGCTGGAGGACTCGGGCGCGAGGCGGGCCAGCGGCAGGATGGCTCCGTCGCGAACGTAGATGGGCGTGGTCTCGGCTCCGGCGGTGACGGTGATCTTGGCCCCGCCCTTGATCCAGCGGCCCGCGCTTACGTCGTACCAGCGGCCTTCGCCGGGCAGGACGACGTCGCGGCGCTTCTGCTTCTCCTCGACGAACGGGGCCTGCATGATCCACGGGCCGACCATGAACTGGTCGTCGATGAGCCCCAGCGGCAGCTCGGGCGTGTCGGCGAAGTCGTAGAACAGCGGGCGCAGGATGGCCTCGCCGCTTTGCTCTTGCTCGGCAAAGAGCTGGTAGAGATAAGGGCGTAGCCGGTAGCGCAGCTGGATGAAGCGGCGCAGGAGTTCGAGCGTTTTTTTGTCAAACGCCCACGGCTCCTGCTGCCGGGAGTTGATGATCGAGTGGTTGCGGAAGATCGGGAAGAGGAACCCGGCCTTGTACCAATCAGAGATCAGCTCCGGGGTGGTGTCGCCGCCGAAGCCGCCCGCGTCAGGCCCGTTGAAGGGGATGCCCGAAAGGGCGAGGTTAAGCGTGGTGGCGATGCTGTTCTTGAGGTGATGGTAATTGCTGTAATTGTCGCCGGTCCAGATGGCCGTGAAGCGGCCGGAGCCGGTGTAGCCCGAGCGGCAGAGCAGGAAGGGTCGCTGATCGGGCCGGGCCTGGAGGAACCCCTCGCGGCTGGCCAGGGCCATGCCGAGCGCGTACTGGTTGTGGAAGTAGTGGTGCTTGCGGCGGCCGTGGTCGAAGAGCATCGGCTGGCTATCGGAAAGGCCGGTGGATGGGTCGTTCATGTCGAGCCAGGCTGCGGCGGGGCCGCGTTTGGCGAACTGCGCGACCTGCCCGGCCCACCAGGTGCGGGCGCTTTCGAGCGAGAAATCGGGGAAAACCGTCTCGCCGGGCCAGACGAGGCCGACGTATTCGCTCCCCTGCGGGTTCTGGCAGAAGGCCTCGGCGCGGTGGCCGTCTTCGTAGATTTCGTAACCGCGCTCAAACTTCACGCCCGGGTCGAGGATCGGGACGACCTTGCGGCCCGCCTTGGCGAGCGCGCCGATGGCTTTTTCGGGGTTGGGAAATTCCTTTTTGCCAAAGGTGAAGACCCGGTAGCCCTCCATGTATTCGATGTCGAGCCAGAGGCCGTCGACGGGGATGCCGTGGGCGCGGAATTTCTCGTCGAGTTGGTTCAGATCGGCGGCGGACTGGTAGCCCCAGCGGCACTGGTGATAGCCCAGCGCCCAGGCGGGCGGCAGCGGCGTGGTGCCGACCATGGCCTGAAGCTTGCGGGTGAGCTCCGGCAGGGTGGGGCCGTAGATGAGGAAGAGGTTCGGCTGGCCGTTCTCGGCGCCGATGACGATGGTGTCGAGGCTGCCTTGGTCGACGGCCTTCTGGTTGGCGATGGTGAGGGCTTTGCGGATCGAAACGAACGCCGCGTGCGGGTTGTCCAGCAGCAGGCCCAGGTAGGTGTCGCCCCGCTTTACGATGAGGTAGGGAATGGAAACGTAGGCCGGGTCGGGTGCCGGGCTGCCGTTGACGAAGGACTCGCGGTGGAAGTCGCCCCAGATGTCTGTGTTCCAGAATTTCGTGGTTTTGCCGGAATGCTCCAGGCCGCTCCACTTCTCGCCCAGGCCATAGAATTGGTCGGTCTCCCCACGCGCGAACTGAAAGAGTGAGGCCGCCCCGCTCTGCCCAAAGAGCCCCGCCGGAGCGGAGGTGAGGAGCGTTTTGCCCTCGCGGGTTTGGAGGGTCATTCGCCCGTCCTTCGAGAAAACGAGCTGGGTCCGGTCGCCTTCGAGGGTCTTTTTTTCGCCCGGGAAATCGAGCGGGATCAGCGCGTCCGAGGCCTTCCATCCCTTGCCGGTGACGGTGAGGTGGAAAATGTCCGCCCCGTTGCCGGTGACGTTGAAGCGGTAGGAGCCCAGCGCCGTTTTAAAGCGGGCATTCGCGCTGAGCGCGGGGAATTCAAAGTTGGCGGGATAGGGAAACTTGTGGAAGTGCATGGGAGCGGAGAGGGGCGGCTGGGTTTACAGGTATTTAGCGAACCAGGAGACGGTGAGCCGGATGACTTTGCGGCGATGGGCCCAGGTAGTGAAAACGTGGTCCGCGCCGGGGATGACGACGTGCTTTTTCGGCGCGGCGGCTTGCGGGAAATAGGTCGAAAAGCCTTCGCGGAAGCCGGGCAGATCGTTGTCGCCCTGGATCTGGAGCTTCGGGATGCGCAGGGAGAGGTAGGCCTCCGGTACGTCGACTTTCGGGTGGTCGAGGCTCAGGCCCGGGCCGCCGATGATCGGGTCCTTCTTGATTTTGCCTGACGGCGTGACGACGCCCTTGGTCCAGCCGTTGAGCTTGGGCACGGCCGACCAGGTGACGAGCGTTTTGACATGCCGATTTTCCGCCACGGTGCAGATGGAGACCGCTCCGCCGAGGCTGAGCCCCAGCACGCCGATTTCCTTGAAGCCCTTGCGGTGGGCCCACGCGATGACGGCGTGGAGATCGGCGATCTCGGTGTTGGGCGAAACCTCCTCGAAGCCGCCGTCGCTCTCGCCGGAGCCCCAGAAATCGAATCGCAGAGCGGAAATGCCCTGCTCGGCAAGCGCGCGGGCGGCCTGCACGAAGAGGCGGCCAGACTCACACTTAGTACCGGTGTAGCCGTGGGCGAAGATGACGATTTTGGATTTGGATTCCTCGTGAAGAACCGCGGCAAGCCACCCGTTGGGGCTCTGAATGTGGAGAGGCTTTTCAGGCATAAGGGCAACCATGAAATCCCGGAGGCCCCCAAACACAAGCCGGAAACAGAATAGTCCAAGTTAAATCGGAAATGTCCAAATCCCGGAGGGGGAGGAATGGGGTGCCACGGCACAAGTATTTCGAAATTTCAGATCGTAAGCATGTAGCGCTTTTGAGAGCCTTTGTTCGCAAGAAACCGATCAAAGCGGAATATTAGCCGCTGCGAATCGGTGAGCTATTATTTTTGCATCGGAACCGTGATGCTGATACTAAAGCGTCATGGGATTCACACTTGGAAAGTGGCCGACCTCTTGTCTGCTGGGTGTTTTTTTTGTAGCCGTAACTGCTGCTCCACGAACGGACTTTGCCTCCATTCCAGCCTCAATCAGCTCTGAAGCACGAGCGGGGCTGCGTACCAACCCCTTCGAAATACCATTTGATACCCCGGAGACACTTCGCCCGCCAACTAAGAGTGAGACGAAAAAGATGAAGCAAGCTGTCGAAGCCTATCTTGCGCGCGACTTCTCAAAATCTGAACATCTATGCTTGGAGGTCGCGGAGGAATCCAAGAAGGGAATATCTCAGGATCAAGGTAGAGTGAGCGCCTTTTTGTTATTAGCTGGATATTGCGCCGCCTCGACTGGAAATATCGATCGTGCACAGCGGTACGTGGATGACGCTACGGCACTCACGGAAAAAAGCAGAACGCCTCTCGAATGGGCATACGTTAGCAATCTTCAAGGGCGGCTCCTTTTGTTTCGCGGCGAATGCGCTAAGGCCGAAGCCCTTTTCCGAGAAGTAATCTCTATTCAGTCAAAACGATTGGGATCTGAATCCCTGCCTACATTGGAAAGCCGTTCTTGCTTGGGCGACACGCTTTATAAAGAAGGCAAGTATGAGGAAGCCGTTAGCGAATACAATGAGTTATACGGCTCACTAAAACATGTCGTGGGGCCCAAAAACCTATTCACACTCGCGTGCAGACGTAGCTTCGCCGCGGCGCTCTGCGATGCAGGGAGATACGCAGACTCTGAAGCCGAGTATCGCGACCTGCTAAAACTAAAGCTCGGGGGAAACATTCTAAAACCAGAGAATCCTATCCTCCTGAATTCTCGGACTGGGCTTGCTTTTGCGCTGGAATGTCAGGGAAAAGCCGCAGAAGCGGAAGTCGAGTATCGCTCTGTGCTTAAACTTGAAGAACGGGTGCTTGGGCCTAAAAATTTTGATACGTTAGGGACTCGAATGGGCCTCGCCTCTTCGATAAAGTCTCAAGGCAGATTCGCAGAAGCAGAGGCCCTGTATCGGACCGTAATCGAAGTTCAAGAACGCGCATTCGGCAGTGATAACGCTGCAACCATGAAGACCCGCAGCAACTTGGGGAATGTACTTATAGATGAAGGAAAGAACGTGGATGCGGAGGCAGAACACCGAAAAGTATTGGAGGCTCGGGAACGTATTCTAGGAAGGGAACATCCCGACACGCTTAAGAGTCGACACAACCTTGCGGTCGCCCTTCAAGGCCAAGGCAAATATGAAGTAGCAGAACGGGAATTCCGAACCGTGCATCAACTTCGCCAAAGCGTCCTGGGCCCGGAGCATCCTGAAACGCAAAAAAGCCGAATCGGCCTTGGGAGTGTTCTCTACGACCAACAGAGATGGGAAGAAGCAGAAGCGGAATTCCGTGGCGCCCTGAGTGTGCTTGAATCTACCGTTGGAGCTGAGCATCCCGATACGTTAATAGGCCTCCATGGAATCGCCAATTGCCTGTATATCCGTCAAAAATATCCAGAGGCAGAAGCAGAATACCGCGAGTTGCTCAAAATTCAGAACCGTGTTATCGGGCCAGAACATCGCCAAACGCTCCAGTGCCGGGCGGATCTCGCCAACGTGTTGATAGCCTGGGGGGGAAGTAAAGAGGCGGAAACTGAATACCGCCAGTTGGCCAAGATTCAGGAGCATATACTTGGCCCCAATCATGCGGACACACTATCTAGCAGGGCAGGTATTGCGCGAGCACTCTTAAGCCAAGCAAAGTATTCGGAGGCAGAGACCGAATTCCTGGAGGTCATTAAAAACGACGAGAATATTTTGGGGCCAGGGCATCCCGAAACTTTGAGAAACCGAGTGCATTTGTCCAATGTTTTACAGGGGCAATGCAAATACGCTGAATCGGAATCTCTTCTTCGAGCAGTCGCAATGCTTTATCAAAAAAACGGCAAATCCGAGCATCTCGATGCAATGAGATGTCAAATGCGTCTCACTCAAATCCTCCGAGCGGAAGAAAAATACGCCGAAGCGGAGACGGAGCTCCGGCAAATGCTTGATCTCCAGGAGCGAATCCTTGGTCCGAAGCACTCGGAAACTATCGAAACCCGCAAAGATTTGGGAGCTGTTCTTTATAGCCAACAGAAATATAGCGAATCTCTCCCTGTTTTCCGCGAAGCGGCTGATGCAGGCAATGGAAGGGCGGCATATATGGTGGCATCCCTTTATGGCGAAGGAAAAGGAGTCGAACTCGACCAAACCAAAGCATTCCAATGGTATAAAAAATCCGCTGAGATGGGAAATCCAGTAGGAGCAAACGCAGTTGGCCTTGCCCTGATAAACGGCAATGGAACGCCGGAAAACGTCGAGGAAGGGCTGAATTGGTTGCGGAAAGCATCTGACCAAGGGTGTGCTGTTGCGGACTTCAATATTGGTTTCGAATATGTTACTGGGAAAAGAATTCCCGCCGATCCGAAGGAAGCGGTCCGATGGTTCCGCCGTGGAGCAGAGAGGGGCGACAAAGCAGCCGCAAATTGTCTCGGCTATTCGTATCAAATTGGGAACGGCGTCCAAGCGGATGTAGTCGAAGCGTACAAATGGCTTACATTTGCCATGTCAGCGACTCCTCAAGAACAGGAGTTTTACCCGGCGACAAAGGAAGCTAAATCGAAAGCAACAGTGAATATGATAAGGCTCCTGCCTCAAATGAGCGACAGACAGGTCGAAGAAGGGAAAAAAAGGGTGGCTGAGTTTTCGCCAAGCAACACTGAGCCCGTTTCGCTGAGTGGGCTGTAACGCTGAAACGCACGCCTAATCCTTCCACAGAGCCACGAGCGCCACGTCGTCGTCGAAGGGGGCCTCTCCTCGCTCGGCGCGGGCGGCGGCAAGCGCGGCGCGGATCAGGGGCTCGGGGCCGTCGGCGCGGGCGGCGGTCAAGGCGCGGCCCAGGCTGGCAAAGGGCAGCCGCTGGCGGTTGCTGATGCCGTCGGTGAGGAGCAGTAGCGCGTCGCCCGGGGCGGCCTCGGCGCGGCATTCCGGGAACCCTCGGGAAGGGAGGCCCAGGGGCGGGGAGGCGGATTCGAGTAGCTCGACGGTGCCGCTCCGGCGGATGACCATGCCCGGCGGATGCCCCGCCCCGGCAAAACAGATTTCCGCGCCCCGGACCTGTACGCAGGCGGCGGTCAGGATCGTGCGGCCCTGGAAGATGGCGAGGAATTGCCGGTTGACCCGCTCCAGTACTGCGCCGGGCTCGCCTCCTTCTTCCTCGACGGCGCGGTGAAAAAGCAGCCCCAGGAGGACGGTTACCAGCGCGGCGGCGACGCCGTGGCCCGTGGCGTCGGCGATCCAGGCCAGGAGGCCGCCGCCGGGCAGCGGGATGGCCCCGAAGTTATCGCCACCCACCTGGATGACCGGCTCGGAAAAGAGCGCGCCGCGCCAGCCGGGGATCTCCGGTAGGGTCCGGGGGATGAGCGCCCGCTGGATCAAGCCCGCGGCCTCCAGGTCAGCTTCGTGCAGCGTTCGCCAGGCTTCCAGCTCGTTGTTCTGTTCATGCAGCCGGGCCCGCAATGCCGCCAGGCGCAAGTGCGTCTCGATCCGCGCTCGCAACACCGGCAGGTGCACCGGCTTGGAAACGAAATCGTCCGCGCCCGCCCGCAGGCATTCCAGTTCGAGCTTTTCCCCGGAGTGGGCGGTCAGCAGGATGATGGGTGTCTGGGCGACCTGCGGAGTGCCATGCGCCCTCAGCACGCGGCAGACCTCAGCGCCGTTGAGGCCCGGCATGGCGTAGTCGAGCACGAGGAGCGCGCGACCTTCGTGGGCGGCGACGGTCCGCAGCGCCTCCTGGCCCCCGGCGCACGCCGTCACGTGGAAGCCCCAGCGCTCCAGAGAGCGCGAAAGGAGGTGCCGCATCACAGCCTCGTCGTCGGCGACTACGATTTCCCTGGGGGCGTCCATCACTCTGGTATCGGATGCGGGGATTACCACGGAGGACACGGAGGACACAGAGGACACGGAGGACACGGAGGACACGGAGGACACGGAGGACACGGAGGGTTTTGAGGGGCTATTTCATCCGTGTCTTTTTTTCCTGAGTTCCTGAGTTCCTGATAAAAATTCCCTCTTCCCTCCTCCGTGCTCTCCGTGTCCTCTGTGGTGAATTCTTCCCCCGGCAAAATTTCCCCCGGCCCGCAATTCAGGGTTTCTCGGCATTGCCGTTCTCGCCTGGGAATTTTATCACAAAGAGATGGCGAACGTGGTTTTCCTGTGGCACATGCATCAGCCTTATTATGTCGACCCGCTTTTGCGAACGGCGATGATGCCATGGGTGCGGCTTCATAGTGTAAAGGGCTACCTCGACATGATCTCCGTCATCGCCGAGTTCCCCTCCATCCGGGTCAACTTTAACCTGACTCCGGTGCTCCTCCAGCAGATCGAGGAAATCGTCGACGGGCGGGTGAGCGACCTCTGGCTCGAACGGTCGCGCAAACCGGCCAACGAGCTCGACGAGGTGGAAAAAGTGGCCCTCCTCTCGGATTTCTTCAAGGCCAACTGGGGCAACTTGATCAAGCCCGAGCCGCGCTATGCCGAGCTGCTCGCCAAACGCGGCGAACACCCCGACCCGGCCGATCTGCCCCGCATTGCCCGGCAGTGGACGGACGCCGATTATCTTGATTTGCAAGTCTGGTTCAACCTTGCCTGGTGCGGCTACACGGCCCGGCGGCGCTTCCCCGAGCTGGATGAACTGCGCAAAAAGGGGCGCAATTTTACCGAGAACGAAAAATGCCGCCTGCTGGAGATTCACCTCGCCATCATGCGCTCCATTCCCGGGGCGTACCGCGAGGCGGAGGAGCGCGGGCAGGTGGAGCTGACCACGACGCCTTATTTTCACCCGATCCTTCCGCTGGTCTACGACAGTGCGCTGGCCGAGCGTTCGCTGCCGGGGCGCGAGCTTCCCCGGCGCTTCCATTGGCCCCAGGACGCCGAGGCCCAGCTGCGCCTGGCGGTCGAGAATCACAAGCGCCTTTTTGGTCGCGCGCCGCGCGGGTTGTGGCCTTCGGAGGGCTCGATCGCACCGGAGATGATCCCGCTCATGCAGCAGGTGGGGATCGAGTATTTTTGCAGCGACGAGGAGAATCTTTTCCAGTCGATCCGGCTCGACCCGGCCTATGCGCAGCTGCGCCTGGAGCACCTAGAGCTCTTTCAGGGCTGGAATATCAAGTACAATGGAGCGGCGGTTAACGGCGTGTTCCGCGACCGGCCGCTTTCCGATTTCATCGGCTTTACCGCGGCCCGCAATGAACCGGCCCAGGCGGCGCGCCATTTGATCGGCCATTTCCTCAACATCGCCGCGCACATCCCGCCGGGCCAGGGGCTCATCCCCGTGGTGCTCGATGGCGAGAATGCCTGGGAGCATTTTTCGGACGGCGGCGAGGCCTTTCTGCGCGCGCTCTACGGCGGCATTGAGGCGGAGTCCAAGCAACTTAACAGCTGTACGATTGAATCATACTTTCGGGAGCATCCCCCGGTTCGCGGGCTGACCACGCTGCATACGGGCTCGTGGATCGGCAGCAATTTCGATGTCTGGATCGGCGAGCCGGAGGAGAACCGCGCGTGGGATCTCCTGGGCGAGACGCGGCGCTTTTTGCAAAGCCAGATTGACGAGAAAAAGCTGGATGCCAAGGCCCGGGAGGCGGCGTTGCGCGAGGTTTACGCCGCCGAGGGGAGCGATTGGTTTTGGTGGTATGGGCCGGATTTTTCGACGGAAAATGACGCGCTCTTCGATGGGCTTTTCCGGCAGCATCTCCGCAATGTTTACCTGATTTGCACCGAGGAGCCCCCGGCGGTGCTCGACGAGCCGATCCGGGGCTATTCGTCACCGGTTTTCCGCCCGCCGCTGCGCCGCATTGCGCCCCGGCTTGGGGCGGGGGAGGAGGCGCAGGTCGAATGGCTCGAAGCGGGGACGTACCTCCCCGGCGCGGAGCAGGGGACGATGCATCGCAGCGACCGCGTGGGGCAGAAGCTCTGGTTTGGCTGCGACCGCACCAGTCTTTACCTGCGGCTGGACGTGGTGGGATTGCCTGGCGAGGGCGCGCCGCTGGCGCTCTGGCTGCAAGTGGCGTGGCCCGAAAACGTTGGCCCGGTGCAGGCCCGCACCGATCCGATCAAAAAAGACGGCCCGGTGTCGTTCACGATTCTGCCGCCGGGCGACAAGCCGTTGCGGCGCTCGACGGCGTATGCCGGGGTGGATCGCATTGAGTGGAAGCTGGCGCTGCGCGATCTGGGCGTGGCCCCCGGCGTGGCGTTTACGTTCCAGGTGGCCCTGCTGGCAGGCGGGATCGAGCGGGAGCGCTACCCGGAGGGGATGGAGATTCCGCTTTGTTCGTGAGCAGGGGAGATTTACACGGAGGGCACTGAGGACACAGAGGACACAGAGGACACAGAGGACACAGAGGGCACGGAGGAGAATCGAGGGGGCTTGTCTTGAAATCTCTGATTGCCCTTCCTGCGAAACGGAGTTTCGCTCCCAAAAGGGCTTACGCGTGCGCAAAAATTTTCTATTCTCGCTTGCGGGCTTTTTCCACCACTGCCTCTGCAAGGTTGTAGTCGATGGATTTCAGGTGATCGAGCCCGATAGCACAAGCCATTCGGATGATGTCCTGTTTGGCAAGTCCCAGTCGGACTGACGCATATTCGATCTTTTTCTCCATCTCCGGAGAAAAGCGAATGGGAATGGGGGTGCCAAGTTTTCGCGTAGGCATGTGAATGTCTGCGATTGTGACATTCGTATCGCAAACTTCTACAAATTTTTGTTGAATTTAGTAGAAGAATCTTATACATGATATTCCTATGAAAACAAACCCGTTGTTCTTTGAAGATTTCCCAAGGGAACTAAGGAGACGGATTCGCAAGACAAGCCGGCTTGCCAGATTAACTCCGGAGCAGACGGTTCAGTGGGCCACTGAACTGGGGATACTGAGGTTATTGCAGTCTGCCACGCATTTTTCACGCAACCTGTCCTGAGGCCCTGGCACCACGCCTTCCATGCGCGCTCCGCATGGAGGGCGTGGATGGGACGCGGGGTTCATCCCGGCGGCGGCTAGGCCAGCTCCATGCCGATGAGGCAGACGTCGTCGGAGAATTCGCGCTCGGTGGAGAAGGCTTTGACTTCGTCCACGACGGCGCGGCAGAGGTCTTTGAGGGGGTGCTGGCGGCGGTATTCGATGGCGCACTGGAGCCGGGAATAATCGTAGACATCCCCCTCGGGGCTCTCGACTTCGTAGAGGCCGTCGGTGAAGAGGAGGACTTTGTCGCCCGGGCGGAATGGGGTGACGCCGTTTTTGTAAACCGCTTCGTCGAAGAGGCCGAGCACTGGGCCGGTGACGCCTGCCAGCGAGGTGACGCTCTCCGGGTTTACCAGGAAGGGGCGCGGATGGCCCGCGTTGGCGTAGTGCAGCTCGCCGGTGGCGAGGTTTGCCTCCAGGTAGCACGCGGTGACGAACATGGGGGAGGAGTTGTGCCGGAGGATCCGCCGCAGCGAGGTGTTCAGGTCGGTGAGCACGGTGCCGGGCTCCTCGCCTCGGGTGGTGAGCTCCTCGACCAGGGCCCGCGCGGTGGCGGCGATGAGGGAGGCGCCCACGCCGTGGCCCATGACGTCGCAGATAAAGACGCCCACGCGTTCGGGGGAGATCTGGTAGACGTCGAAGAAGTCGCCGCTGACGGTGGTGGAGGGCTGGAAGAAGTGGAAGAACCGGACGGCCTCGCGCCCGTCGAGGAAGAAGGAGGGGAAGCTCTGCGGGAGCATGGCGAGCTGGAGTTCGCGGGCCATGGTGAGCTCTTCCTCCAGGATCTCGTTGCGGTGGCGCAGCTCCTCGGCGAAATGGGCGAGCTGCTCCTCGGCGTGCTTGCGCTCGGTGGTGTCGCGGGAAAGGCCGAAGGTGCCGATGATGCGGCCCCGCTCGTCGCGCAGGGGCATTTTGCTGGTGGAGACGTAGGTACAGTGGCCGTCGGGCCAGGTTTCCTTTTCCTCCAGGTTGATGATGGGGCGGCCCGTCTCCAGGATCTCTCGCTCGTCTTCCATGGCCTGTAGGGCGTGCTCGTCGGTGAAAAGGTCGAAGTCGGTCTTGCCGATGAGCTGGTTGGGGCTCTCCAGGCCGAACCACCGGGCGTTGGCCTGGCTGGCGACGATCATCCGGCTGTTCATGTCCTTGAAGTAGATGCAGTCCGGGAGGTTGTCCATCAGGGCGGCGAACATGGTGCGCTCCATGCTGGCGGTGAGGCCCGAGATGTTCTCGTGGTTGGACATTTCGCACGTTCCCGCCATGCCGCGGGCTTTGCCGTGCTCGTCGCGGATGGCCTGGCCGCTCATGACGACGCTGCGTACGGTGCCCTCGGGCCATTGCACGCGGAATTCCCCGTCGAAGTGCGAGCCGCTTTCCACCGAGGCCGCCATGGAGTTGGCCACGAAGGCGCGGTCGCCGGGGTGGACGAGGTTGAGCAGATCGTCAGACGCCCCGCCGAAGGTGCCCGCGTCGATGCCGAAGATGCGGCACATGGCGTCGTCCCACTGCATGGAATCGTCTGAAAAATCCCAATGCCAGCTACCGGCTGGATACTCGGCAAAGGAAGGTACGGACTGGTTCGCTTCGGGGCTCATGAGGGATTCCGGGATGCTAGGAAAGAAGAATGCTCTAGAATGGCACAAGCGCGGGCGAACACAAACTTTTTCCAGCTGCTTCCAAACAACGCGGGTGACAGCGCGGCAAGGCTGTGCGAGTTTGGAAAAACGGGCCTCTTCCCCGGCCCTGCGAACGCTACGAACATGTCCTTTTCCAATTCACGAACCGCCTGCGTGCAAGCCCTCCATCGATGGGAGTCGGGCGCTACCTTTGCCGACGAGGTGCTCCACTCCACCCTCGCCGAGGCCCGCTTCAATGTTTTTGACCGCGCGTTCCTCACGGAGACCTTCTACGGCATCCTGCGCCGCCGCAGCGCGCTTGATTTCCTGATCCGCCAGCTGCGCGACACCGATCTGGACTCCGAGACGCGCCAGGTGCTGCGGCTCGGTTTTTACCAGATTTTCTGGATGCGCATCCCGCACCACGCGGCGGTGAACGAGACCGTCAACCTTGCCGGGCGCGCCCGGGGGCTCGTCAACGCGCTGCTGCGGCGGGCCATCCGCGAGAAGGAGCTGCTCGACGAAAAGCTGGCCGAGGCCCCGGCGTCGGTCCGTTTTTCCCACCCGAAATTCCTGATCGAGCGCTGGGAAAGCCAGTTTACGCCGGAGGAAACGGCTCGCCTGTGCGAGTGGAACAACACTCCGGCCGAGATTTACGTGCGGGCCAACCGCCTGAAGGTGACGACGGGCGAGCTGCTGGCCGCCTCCCCCTCGGTGGCGGAGGCCTCGGGGCTTCATCCGCTCTCCATCCGGGTAAAGCAGGTGCCTTTTCAGTGGCTGATGGAGGGGCTCTGCTATGTGCAGGACCCGAGCACGCTCATGGCCGTGGAACTGCTCGACCCCAAGCCGGGCGACACCATCCTGGACGCGTGCGCCGCGCCGGGCGGCAAGGCGAGCTACATGGCCGAGCTGATGGGCAATAGTGGGCGGGTCGTGGCCTGCGATTCCTCCCGGCCCCGGCTGGAGCGCCTGCGGGAAAATATGTTGCGCATGAATGTAAGCTGCGTGGAGACCCGGCGCGTGGATTGGCTGGCCCGGCCGTTGCCGTTCGACCCGGAGAGCTTTGACCGCATTCTGGTGGACGCCCCGTGTTCGAATACGGGGGTCATCCGGCGGCGCGTGGATGTCCGGTGGCGGCTGACGCCCGGGGACTTTGAGGAGATGCCCCGGCGGCAGCGGGCGATCCTGGACGCGGTGTTCCCGCTCCTGAAGCCGGGCGGCACGCTGGTCTATAGCACCTGCTCCATGGAACCCGAGGAGGACAATGCGGTGGCCGAGGCCTTCGCCCGCGAGACCCCGGGGGTGCGTCTGGAAGAAACGGGCCGCCGAACCCCCCATCGTGACGCCATGGACGGAGCATTCGCGGCACGGCTCGTCAAGGGGTCGAGCGGGGCCCAGTGAACGGGGCCTGCTTGACATCCGGGCACACTGCGTGTAGCCGAATGCAATTCATGAAGCGGATCGTTTTTATGCTGCTGGCCGCGGTTTGTGCCTTTGCCGCCCCGGTTGAGGCAGCCCCCCCATCCCCCATCGCTCCCCCGTTCGGCCTGAACTGGGGCCTCACCAAAGACCGGCTCTCGACATTGCTCAAAGGGGCTAACGCCAAGGTGGTGGAGCGCCGGATGGTCGCCGGGCGGGAGGCCTGGAACGTGGAGGGCCTGGTGCTCGCTCACTTGCGTTGCACGGTGTTTTATTTCCGGGGCGAGGGCCTGGATGAAGCGGAGTTGCAGTATCAGGACAAGAACTGGCTGGAAAATGATTACAACGACTTTCTGAACCAGCTCCGGACGAGCCTGGATGGCAAGTTCGGCCCCGGTAAGCTCATCGCCCGCTCGAAAAATCCCCTCCCTGACGGGGTCATCCAGACGCTGACGGGCTACGAATGGGTCCAGCCCGGCAACGCGGTGCAGCTCGTCTTTTTCAGCGCGGAGAACCCCTCGGAGGTGTACCGCCTGGTGAGCCTGCACTACAAGGAACTGAAGTAGGTCTCGGGCTCGGGTCTAGCACATGGCTTCCATCACGATGGAGGCGAAGATGACCTGGGTGCGGTCTTCGACCTGTTCGGGGGTGAGCCGGAAGGCGTCGTAAACGAGCGTCCAGACGGTGCGCGGTTGACAAAGAAAAAGCGCTTCGAAGCGGTGCCCCAGCGCCGGAGCCTCGCCCCGAAAGGCAAAACTCTTGCCTCCTGCCCGCTCGCCGCTGGCCAGCGGGCTGAGGGTGAGGTCGATGTTGCGCCCGAAGCCGAGCTCGATGGCTCGGCGGCGGCGCTGGATGATTTTCTGGTAGGCGGCTTCCTCCTGGCCGATGAGGGCGTCGGTTTCCTCACGGATGAGGGTGACATGCTCCTTGTGCTTCTCCGCGCTGCGGTAGAGCCACTGCGCGGGGTCGCCCGAGGGGCGCATTTGCCAGCGCCCCGGCAGGGTAACTGTCAGTTCGTATTCGGAAAAAAAAGTCTCGCGTTGTTTCCAATGAGCCATGGCGGCGTAGAGCGAAAGTCCCAATCTACACCTTTTGGCAAGTATCACACTCGCTAATTTTTTCCAGGAATCACGGGAATGGGGGTCGCGGCTCTCAAAATGCCGTCTTGCATTCGGCCCACTACAGAGAACAAAGAGACTTGGGCGCACCAGTCGACATCGGGCTCGCGGCCCTGGCGCAGGAGCGAGCGTCCGTTTTTCGCCAGGCGCAGGGCGGCACCGAGGTCGCCCTGGTGTTCGCGGTAGACCGAGCGGGCGGTTTGCGCGGCGTCGGTCAGCTCGGCTTCGGGGAAGGCTTGGGCCAGCATTCCTGCGGCCAGGACGTCTTCGAGGGCCAGTTCGCGGAAGGTGCCCGAGCAGACCAGGAGCACCTTCTCCGGCGCGCTCGCGCGGAGGCCTTCCTCCAGCGCTTTCATGTTGAGGAGCGCCCCGGCCCAGACTTCCGCCGCCGCCGCGCAGGCTCTCAGGGCCACGGTGCCGTTGGTGGTGGTGGTGACGATCTGGCAGACGTCGGCGCGGCGGTATTCCAGGGGCGAATTGCCGAGGTCGAAGCCGGGGATGCGGTCGCCATTGCGTTCGCCGCCCAGCAGCGCCTCGGGCCATTGGGCGCGCGCGGCTTGCGCCTCCTCGAGGGTCGCCACGGGCCGGATTTCCCTCACGCCGTTCGCCAGGCCCGTCAGGATGGATGAGGTGGCCCGCAGGACATCGAATACGACGCAAAGCGTCTGGGAAAGGTCGGCTTCGGGTAAATGGTCGATCTCGGCGGGAGTCAGAACGGCATCAATTTGCATAGGATGCTCCGAGGCTACCAGAAAGCGGTGGCTCCGCGCCAGCCGATGTAGATGCCCACCGCTCCCAAGACCGCGCAGGAGAGGTAGGGGGCCCGCCGGAGGAGGCCGCTAAAGTGCCCCAGGTGCTGCCCTGCCATTCGCACGCTCCAGGCTGCCGTCATCCCCGCCGCCACGAGCGTTGCGGCGAGGCCGATACTGAAGGCCCCCACCAGCGCGAAGCCGAGCGAGAAGCGCTCCAGTTGCAGGCAGATCAGCAGGACGGAGAGCGCCGCCGGGCACGGCATGAGGCCCCCGGTGAGGCCGAACATGACGATTTGCGGCGTGGTCACGGTGCGGTTGCCGAGCCGGGCCTGGAGCTCCCGGGCGTGTTCGCGCTCGTGGTCGTCCTGGAACTCCTCGTCGCCGTGCTCCGCCTCGTGTTCCTCGGCGCGGGCGAGGTTCTCGCGGGTGCGCAGGAACATCCACCCGGCAAAGCAGAGGATGAACGCCGCCGAGATCGTCTGAAAATAAGGCTCGACGTCCTCCGCGCGGAAGGCCCCTCCGAAGTAAATCCCCAGGGCGGCCAGGACCCAGATGACCAGCGTGTGCGAGAACGCTGCCGACAGGCCCAGGAGCGCGGCCTGCCATGCGGTGCCCCGGATGGCGATGATGAGGGCCGCCATCATCGTCTTGGAATGGCCGGGCTCCAGCCCGTGGAGCGCGCCCAGGAGCAGCGCGGTGGGGAAAAAGAACCAGCCCGCGGCTGGACCCGCTTGGAGGGTGGTGGAAAAATCGAGCATAAAAACGGAAAAGGCAGGGTCTGTAAGTCTCAACTGAGTCTCAATCTCATATCATCCGATTTCTCACGTTACGTCAAATCAAACCGGCGCGGCAAGGGATGCTTGATTTTTATGTTAATTGAACGCAATTTTCGGGGGACCGGGGAACCATGCACCAACTTACCCTCCTTTTCCTCTATGCACTCCTCGTGGATGGCGTGGCTGCCGTCGTCGATGAAGTGGTCTCCGCGATGACCGGCACTCCCACCGGAATTTCCGGCTGGGTCTCGCTTTTGGTCCTGGGGCTGGCGTTTTTTCTGTTCACCGCGAGCGTTTTCACGCCGCGTGTCTCCAAGCGCATGGTGGTGCCGTGCGTCCTTTTTTTGGCGTTTTGCACGGTGTGGGGGGTGCTCTACGGCGGAGGGGAAGCGCTGCCGCTTTACGTGGCGGAGACGTTCCTTGCCCTCGGCTTTATCGTGGGCTACCGGCATCCCTCGGGTAGCGGCCTCCAGGATTTCGCCGATACGCGGCCGACCTTCACGTGGGGCAATTTCATTTTCAGCCTGCCTCTTTACGCCCTGGTGCTGGGGGGGACGCTCACGCTCAGCACGCTGGGCGCGGCCCAGAAGCTTCGCTGCAAGCTGGAGGACTCGGTGGGCCAGTACCTGACGCTCCAGCGCGATGGCATTGCGCTGGAGGAGCGCCGCTTTCGCCAGGGGGACCGCGAGATCCGGCTCGTCGGGATGATCCACGTGGCCAAAAGCGGCTTTTACGACGAGATCACCCAGGCGCTTCCGGAGAAGTCCGACGCGGTGGTGCTGCTCGAGGGGCTTACGGATCACCAGAGCCTGCTTTCCGGGCGGCTCGATTATGCGCAGATCGCGGGCATGGTGGGCATCGCCTCGCAGCGGGAGAGTTCGTTCACCCGCACGGCTGCCGAGGGGATGAAGCAGACGGGAGCCGCCGACGCGCAGGGCGAGGAAGCGCCCACCGTGGAGTACCGCAGCGGGGACATCGACGCGGCGGAATTCACCCCGGCCACGGTCCAGTGGATCCGGGCGCTCCAGGGGGTTTTGCAAAGCGCCACGATGCGCGAGGCGTTGGAGAGCTTTCTCCAAAATAAGGAGACGCTCGCGGCCGATACGGACACCGTTTACAAGGATATCCTCGACCGCCGCAACGAACACCTCCTGGGCGAAATCAAAAAAATGCTCCAGGATCACCGCACCGTCATCGTCCCGTGGGGGGCCAAGCACATGCCCGGGCTCCAGAAGGAAATCGAGAGCTGGGGCTTCGTGGAGACGGGCCGCGCGCGCCGGGAGGCCCTGCATTTCCAGAATAAAGTGCTCACCCGCGTGATTTCTCTGATGGACATGCTGCCGGGTGGGCTTCAGGATACTCCGTAATTCGACCAACCTTGCCGGTATGAGACTGGACCAATGGCTATGGGCGCTGCGTGTTTACAAAACCCGTACTCGGGCGACCGAGGCGATCAAAGGCGGCCACGTGAAGGTGGGCGGCGCGCCGGTGAAGCCCGCGCACGAGGTTAAGCCCGGCCAGGAGATCACCGCGCGCACGGATGCTCTGACCCGCACGCTGCGCGTGACCGGCATGCCCCCCTCCCGCGTGGGGGCCCGGCTGGTGGCAGATTTTGCCGAGGACCTGACCCCGCCGGAAGAGTACGCGCGGCAGAAGGAAATCGCTTTGCATACCGAGGGAATTCGCCCCAAAGGACTGGGCCGCCCCACTAAACGTGAGCGTCGCCGCATGGAGGAATGGGACCACGACGATTTTTGATTTTCCCACTCCGAACGAACCGAACGCAATGCCCCCGGCTGGCGCGAAAGGATTCGGGGGGAACACGATGGAATGCAGTGGAGAGGGAATCAGCCGAAGGGACTTTTTGCGGGGGCTTGCCGGAACCGGGGCGGGGCTTCTCCTGGGGGGATGCCGCCCGACGCCCCGTTTTTCCTCCAGGATCGCGGGGCCGAGCGGTGCGCAGCGGGCAGTGGACGCGGCCCAGCGGTTCCGGGGAATGAGCCTGAACGTGGCCTCGGAGTCGGGCCCACAGGCCAACGGGCTGATCGTTCGGGACGCCCCGCTCTGGGAAAAGCTCACGGGCATTCACATCAACGTCGTGGAGATCGGCAGCGATCTGAGCCGGTTCCGATGGCTCATCCAGGAACACCGAGAGGGGGCGGGGACGCTGGATTGCGCCTCGGTCAGCATTCCCTCGGGCCCCGATCTGGTGGACGCCGGGGTGCTGGAGCCCCTGGACGATTATATCGCCTACTACATGCCGCCGGGGGACCGCGGGGACGTCCTGCCGCTGTTCGGGGACCTGGGGGACTTGAACGGGCACCATTATGGCCTCGTGGACGACGGCGACAGCCTCCTGCTTTATTTCAGGAGCGATATTTTTGGCGACCGGGAGGTGCAGGAAAAATTTGCCGCGCGCTACGGACACCCGCTGCGGGACCCGCGTTCATTCCGGTGGAGCGACTTTGTGGAGGCGCTCGAGTTTTTTCACGGCAATTTAGCCCCGGGGGTTCACCCTCTGGCCCCGCTTTCGCTGGAGCTGTGCTGGAGTCTTTTCCAGTATCGCCTGAGGCTGGAGGGCGGGGAGTTCTTTTCCCAGTCGACGATGAAGCCGGGCGTGGCGTCTCCGGCGGGGGCGAGGGCGCTTTCGCAGGTCCAGCAGATGCTGGCCATGTCGGTGTCGGGCAACACGATCATCCCCCAGATCGAGACGGCGATTGTCAGCTTTATGTCGGGCAAGAGCGCGATGGCTATTTTCTGGCCGCCGCTGGCCCGCTGGTGTGCCAATCTCTCCCCGACCAACGAAGTCTTCCGCAGCGCTCCGGCGAGCCAGGTGGCGGGCCGCACGTGCTATTCGCTCTTGCCCGATGGCTACACGGAGTTCTCCGTCGGCTTCATGCTCTCGGTGATGGCCCGCAGCCGCCGCAAGGAGGCCGCCTACCTGTTTTGCCAATGGCTCAACAGCCCGGAGATGAGCCTGCCGCGCGTGATGGCCTCCGACAGCCTGCGCGATCCCTTCCGGCTTTCGCACCTGCACGCCCCCGAATACCGTAAGCTGTGGCCGGGCGTGGAGGTGTATCTCGACACGCTGGAGCGGGCGGGGACCTCGATGGCGCTGCTGGATTTGATGATGCTCGGGGCGAACGATTACGAGGCGGCCTTTTTCAAGGCGCTCACGGATCTCCGGCTGGGTTCGGATGTCAAAACAGTGCTCGATGAAATGGCGAAAGTATGGGAGAATGTGACTACGCGCCTGGGTCGTCCCCGGCAGCGCCGCAGTTACCTCCAGTTCCTTGGCCGCCCGGGAGCCATTGTGCCACCCCGGTCCTCCAACGTATTACCCAGTCCGTCGCCCTTCTCCAAGTACAGCGAATGAAAGCCGTCTCCCAGCGTGTGGTTTTTAAAATCGCCTTTGCGTTTGCGGCGGCGCTGCTTCCGTTGCTGCTGTTGATGCTCTGGGGGTTCCGGGAGAACGTACACGTGAGCGAGGAGCGCATTTTGAGGAATCTGAGCCTCACCGCCGACGCCGTGGCCGCGCAGGTGGACGAGACGTTTGACGCCGCCGTGGCCCTGGGCTGGGCCGTGGCTGGCGACCCGTTTTGCGAAACGCAGAAGGCTGACGAACTGGACCGTCATTTGTCGCAGCTCGTCAAGAAGACGCCGCTCTTTGAAACGGTCGCCGTGTTCGACGCCCGGGGGAGAAACCTGGGCTGGGGGAACCGGTCGCCCGTGGCGCAGCGGCCAGACATCGCGGGAATGGAATTTTTTCAAAACGTGATCGGCACCAACGGCCCCGTCATATCGGAGGTGATCCGGGTGTGGGGCGGCGGTTCCGATTTCGGGGTGGTCGCGGCGGTGCCCATCCGCGATGGAGCTGGCAAGGTGGAAGGGGTCGTGGCGGTGGTCCTGAAACCGGGTCAACTGGCCAAATGGTACATGGAAAACCGGCTCCAGGCGGGCCAGAGCGTGTTCCTGGTGGACCGCGAAGGCCGCATGGCGTTCCACAGCGACGTGCGCCAGTTGTCGGTTGAGCAGATCGCTTCGTTCCGAAATTTTCAGGCGGTGCGGTGGGCGCTTTCGGGGATTTCGCAGACGGAGGCGCGTTACAAAAGCCCGCTCTCCCACGACATCCGGATGGGGGCGTTCGTGCCTACGCGAGGTTATCAATGGGCCGTGGGGGTGACGATTCCGAGAGCGATCGCGCTGGCTCCGGTAAAGGCGAGTCTCGCGCGGCAGTTGCTGGGCTTTGCGGGGGTGCTGCTCTTGAGCGTGGGGATTGTGGGCATCCTGGCCAAGCACTTGACGTCGCCGCTCGGTAGGCTCCAATCCTACGCGCGGGCCCTGGGGCAGGGGGATCTGGCGCGCCGCGTGATACTCCCCACGGGCGACGAGTTCGAGGATCTGGCCGATGCCTTTAACGACATGGCCCGGCAGATGGAGGAGCGGGATGCGAATCTGCGCAAAACCCAGGAGCGCTTTCGCATCACCTTTGAGCAGGCGGCGGTGGGCATCGCGCATGTGGCGCTTGACGGCCGCTGGCTGCGCGTGAACGACCGCCTCTGCACCATCCTGGGGTACTCGCGCGGGGATCTTTTGCAAATGAAGTTCTGGGAAATCACCCCCTCGCCGGACAAACCTCGGGACGAGGAGGCCATCGAGCGGGCCAGCGGCGGCGATCCCCGTGGGACGACGTTTGAAAAACGCTTTTTTCGCAAGGACCACTCGCTGGTCTGGGTGAACGTCACGATGGCCCGGGCCCGGAACCTCGAACGCGCGGAGCCGCCCTATTTCATCAAGGTCGTCGAGGACATCAGCCACCGCAAGCAGATGGAGGCGGACCGCGAGCAACTCCTGCTCAAGGAGCAGAGCGCCCGTGCCGCGGCCGAGGCGGCCAACCGCACGAAAGACCAATTCGTGGCGGTGGTGAGCCACGAGCTGCGCTCGCCGCTGACCCCGGCGCTGGCCGCCGTCGACCTGCTGGAGAACGCGCCAAACCTGAGCCCGGAGCAGACGGAAAATCTTCGGATCATCCGGGGTAATATCGAGATGGAAAGCCGCCTGATCAGCGATCTGCTCGACCTGACGCGCATTCAGCAGGCCAAGTTCGAGCTGCACCTCCAGACGGTGGATGTGCATGGGCTGCTGCGCGAGGTGGTCTCGTTTTTTTCCACGGAGCTCCGGGAAAAGCGGCTCGTCGTGGAGTTCGAGCTTTTCGCCGAGCCTCACGAGCTCCTGGCCGACCCCGGGCGGCTGCGGCAGGTCTTCTGGAATCTGCTGGGCAACGCCGTGAAGTTCACGGGCGAGGAGGGGCGCATTCTCTTTCGCTCCAGCGTGCGGGAGGGGAAGCTGCGCATCGAGGTCTGCGACAACGGCATCGGCATCGCGCCGGAAATCATCTCGCAGGTGTTCGAGGCGTTCCAGCAGGGGGAGCATACGATTTCGCGGCGCTACGGCGGGATGGGGCTCGGGCTCACCATTTCCAAGTTGCTGGTGGAAAGCCACGGCGGCGGGATCTCCGTCGCGAGTAAAATCGGCGAGGGGACGGTCTTTACCGTGGAGCTGCCGCTGCCCCCGGCGACGGCTCCCCGGGTGGAGCCGCCCAGGCCGATCGAGAGCGGGCCCGCCCGGCAGTCGCCGCGCCGGATCCTGCTGGTGGAGGATAACGTGGAGGCGCTGCGAATGCTGGCCCGGCTGCTCGAACGCGCGGGGCACTCCGTCACACAGGCCAAATCCGCCGGGGAAGCGCTCAAGGCGGCCCGCGAGGCCGGGGTGGACCTGCTCATTAGCGACATCGGGCTGCCCGATTCCACCGGCTGGGATCTCTTCCGCGAGCTGCGCCAGACCTGCCCGAAGGCCCAAGGGATTGCCATGAGCGGCTTTGGCACGCCGGAGGATATCCAGCGCAGCCGGGAGGCGGGCTACAGCGGCCACTTGGTCAAGCCGATTGACTACAAGCAGCTCAAAAAGCTGATTGAGCAGCTGACGGGAATGCTGTAGGTCGCGGATGTTACCTGATTTTCACCGAACCGTGACTTGTTTGCCGCGAGGGGCCGGTGATATGGATGGGACCGGTTTTCCCAAACATTATGAAATTGACCATCCAGCGCGCCGTTGTGGTTTCCGCGATCCTATTTTCAGCCTTGCTTGCCCTGCCGGGGGCGGCATGGGGGCAGACGGCGGCTCCGGCAGCGCCATCGGCGGCGAAGGCTTCGGCGTCGCCCAAGGAGGCTACCGGGTATTACCTAACGGGAGCGGAAAAGCCCTTTGCCACATTCCCGCCCGCGCCCCGGCTCAATTCGGAGAGCGACCACACGGACCTCCTCATTACGCTGGCCGCGCAGGGTTCGCGCAATAGCGACCAGATTCAGGAAGCCTGGGCCGACCGCAGTTTTTCGGAATCGCAAAAGGCGTTGGATCACCTGGTCGATCCCGCTTTTGAAACCACCTACCCGGAAACCTCCGCCGTTGCGGCGCTGGTGAAGCGGGGATGCGGGGATGGGGCGCTCATTTTGCACGCGCTCAAGAAGCGCTTCCAGCGGCCCCGGCCGTTCGTGCAGCACCCGGGGCTGGTGGTGCCGCTCTTTCCCGTGGCCGATTTCAGCTACCCGAGCGGGCACTCGGCGGGTGCGGAGCTGCGGGCGCTGCTGCTTTCCGAGTTGTTCCCGGACCGCGCGGCGGCGTTGCTGGAAAAGGCGCATATTATCGCCGACAGCCGCGTGGTGGCCGGAGTCCATTACGAGAGCGATATCGAGGCCGGGCTGAACCTGGGCGACTTGGTTTTCGCGGAGCTTAAGAAGAACCCGAAATTCCGCCAGGACCTCGCCGTCGCCAAGGCGCAGGTTGCCGGGAAGTAACCCCGGGATAAAGTCACTTTAGGATTTTCGAGCGCGGGCGCATCGTGGGATGCCCCGCGCTTTTTTGTATTCAAATCCCGCGCGGCGTTTTGATACCGAATGGTGCATTCGCCCGGGATTTTGTGCGCTTACGGAACATTTCCCCCGGACCCGCCAAAATCCGGAAAACCGGGGAGCGTTCACTTCCAGGAAAAATTACAGAGCAGGAACATTCCTAAAATCGCGAGAACCCCGGGTTGGCATGGCGGCTGCTAAAGGGATGCGGCGAACCAAAATCCACAGGGTCATTCCAACGGATACTTCAACCAGAATCATACTCAATGACACGCAAAGTAGCATTTTACGGCAAAGGTGGCATCGGCAAGTCCACCACTCAACAAAACACCGCGGCGGCGCTAGCGGCCGTCCACGGCAAGAAAGTGTTCATCCACGGGTGCGACCCCAAGGCCGATTGTACGCGCCTGGTCCTCGGCGGTAAGCCGCAGGAGACCATCATGGACACGCTGCGCGAAAAGGGCGAGGAAGCCATCACGATCGACGCCGTGGTGAACCAGGGCTTCGGCGGCATTCGCTGTGTGGAATCCGGCGGCCCGGAACCCGGCGTCGGCTGCGCGGGCCGCGGCGTCATTACGTCCATCAACCTGATGGAAGAACTCGGCGCTTACAGCGAGGACCTCGACTTCGTCCACTTCGACGTTCTGGGCGACGTGGTGTGCGGCGGTTTCGCCATGCCGATCCGCGAAGGCAAGGCCCAGGAAGTTTACATCGTCGCCTCGGGCGAGATGATGGCGACCTACGCTGCCAACAACATCTGCAAAGGCCTCCTCAAATACGCCGACCAATCGGGCGTTCGCCTTGGTGGCATCATTTGCAACAGCCGCAAGGTCGATAACGAACTCGAAATGATCCTGGAATTCTGCGAAGCCCTCGGCACGCAGATGATCCACTTCGTCCCACGCGATAACATCGTGCAAAAGGCCGAGTTCAACAAAAAGACCGTCATCGATTACGATCCGAACGTCAACCAGGCTCACGAATACGCCGAGCTGGCCCGCAAGATCATCGAGAACGAAATGTTCGTCAAACCGAAGCCCCTCACCATGCCGGAGTTGGAGAAGCTGGTGGCGCGCTACGGTCTGATGGACTAGGCCGCCCGCAAACTCAACTAATACAGCGATATGCCATACCATACCTTTAAATGCAGCGAGTGCCTCCCCGAGCGGACGATGCACGCGGTGGTCAAGGGGCCCGGGGAAGATCTTACCTCCTGCCTTCCGCTGGGATATCTCAATACCATTCCGGGGACCATCTCCGAGCGCGGTTGCGCCTTCTGCGGCGCTAAGCACGTCATCGGCGCTCCGATGAAGGACGTTATTCACCTTTGCCACGGGCCCGTGGGATGCACCTACGACACCTGGCACACCAAGCGTTACATTAGCGATAACGACAACAACCAGCTCAAGTACGCCTGGGCCACCGACGTGAAGGAAAAGAACGTCGTTTTCGGCGCGGAGAAGCTGCTCAAGAAAACGATCATCGACACCTTCAAGGCGCAGCCTCACCTCAAGCGGATGACGATCTACCAAACCTGCGCCACGGCCCTCATCGGCGACGACATGGACGCGGTGGCCCGGGAAGTGATGGAGGAGATGCCCGATGTGGACATCTTTGTCTGCAACGCGCCCGGCTTCGGCGGCCCGAGCCAATCCGGCGGCCACCACAAGATCAATATCGCGTGGGTCGACCAGCAAGTCGGCACCAAGGAACCGAAGATCGAGAGCGATTACGTGATCAACTACGTAGGGGATTATAACATCCAGGGTGACGCGGAAATCATGAACGATTTCTTTCACCGCATGGGCATCCAGGTGCTCTCGACCTTCACGGGCAACAGCACCTTTGACGAGCTCGCCACCATGCATCGGGCGCACCTTAACGTGCTCGAATGCGCCCGCTCGGCCGAGTACATCTGCAACGAGCTGCGCGTGCGCTACGGCATCCCGCGCCTCGACATCGACGGGTTCGGATTCGATCTGCTCTCCGAATCGCTCATGAAAGTGGCCATGTTCTTCGGCCTCGAAGAGAAGGCCCAGAAGATCATCGACGAGGAAACCGCGCGCTGGAAGCCGGAACTCGACTGGTATGCCCGCCGCCTCAAGGGCAAGCGCATCTGCCTCTGGCCGGGCGGCTCCAAGCTCTGGCACTGGGCCCACGTTATCGAAGAGGAAATGGGCGTCAAGGTGGTCTCGGTCTACTCGAAATTCGGCCACCAGGGCGACTTCGAAAAAGGCGTCGCGCGGTGCTCCGAAGGGGCGCTCGCCATCGACGATCCCAACGAACTCGAAGCGTTGGAGGCGATGGAGGAGCTCAAGCCCGACCTCATCCTCACCGGCATGCGCCCGGGTGAAGTGGCCAAGAAAATCCGCATCCCCTACCTCAACATCCACGCCTACCACAACGGGCCCTACAAGGGCTTCGAAGGCTGGGTGCGCCTGGCTCGGGATATCTACAACGCCATCTACTCGCCGATGTACCAGCTCGCCGCCGTCGACATCAGCAAGGACGAGATTCCCATGGAAGGGGGCTTCCGTTCGCGCCGGATGATCTCCGATGTCACGCTCTCCCCTGAGGAGGCGAACGTTGAAAACGAACATCCCTATACCGGGCAGTATGACATCGTCACACCTCTCCGGACGAAGGTCTACCCGGAGCTGGAGGAACAACGCGCCAAGCACCAGGCCGCCGCCGAAGCCCTCGTGCCCGCCAAATAGAAGGAGCCGACGAAAACAAATGAAAGAGAAAATCGAAATTCTAGCGGATTACATCATGCACCGCTGCCTGTGGCAGTTCCACTCCCGCGCGTGGGACCGCGAACGCCAGAACGCCCAAATCCTGGGCATCGCCAAGCAGCTCCTACTCGGCGAGGAGCCGGACCTTTCGACGCCGGAGCTGAAGTGCTACTGGCTCGATGGCTTCCACCTGGCCAAAGGCTTCCGGCAACGCTTTGACTGGGTCAACCAGATGAGCAAAGAGGAACTCGCAACGCTCATGGACGGGCTCAAGGAACGGGTGGATTACCTGACGATCCACGGATCGCTGAACAAGGAACTGACGGTGGCCGCGTACTAACTTCGGCCGAAATACCAAGAAAGGAACCATATGGGAGATACCAAATTTTGTGAACTGAAACCAAAGGACCGCGCCGGGGTCATCAACCCGATCTTCACCTGCCAGCCCGCGGGCGCTCAGTACGCCAGCATCGGCGTGAAGGACTGCACCGCCATCGTTCACGGCGGCCAGGGCTGCGTGATGTTCGTTCGGCTGCTCTTCGGGCAGCAATTCAAGGAAAACTTCGACATCGCCTCCTCCTCGGTGCACGAGGATGGCGCGGTGTTCGGAGCCACCAAACGGGTGGAGGATGCCGTGGACGTGCTCTTGATGCGCTACCCGGAAGTGAAGGTGGTGCCTATCATTACCACCTGCTCCACGGAGATCATCGGCGACGACATCGACGGCGTCGTGACCAAGCTCAACAAAGGCTTGCTCAAGGAAAAGTACGCCGGGCGGGAGGTCCACCTCATCCCGATGCATACTCCGAGCTTCACCGGCAGCATGATTACCGGATATGATCTTGCCGTAAAGGATTTCGTCGAGCACTTCGCCAAAAAGACGGAGCCCAACGGCAAAATCAACCTCCTCACCGGCTGGGTAAATCCCGGCGACGTGACGGCCCTCAAGCACCTGCTCGCCGAGATGCAGGTGGACGCCACGGTGCTCTTCGAAATCGAGAACTTCGATTCGCCGATGATGCCCGACAAGAGCGCCGTCTCGCACGGCGACACGACGATCGAGGATCTGCAAGGCACGGCCAACGCCATCGGCACCCTCGCGCTCAACCGTTACGAGGGAGCCCAGGCGGCAAAGTATTTGAAGAGCGAATTCGACGTGCCCTCGATCATCGGGCCGACGCCCATCGGCATCCGCAACACGGACATTTTCTTGAAGCATGTCTCGGAAATGACGGGCAAGCCGATCCCGCAATCGCTCGTGGAGGAGCGGGGTCGCGCGGTGGACGCCATCGTCGATCTCTCGCACATGTTCTTCGCCGACAAAAAGGTGGCCATCTATGGCAACCCGGACTTGGTGATCGGCCTGGCCGAGTTCTGCATCGACATCGAAATGAAGCCGGTGCTCCTGCTGCTGGGCGACGACAACCCCAGCTACAAGAACGATCCGCGCATCAAGGCGTTGCAGGAAAACGTCGATTACAAGATGGAGATCATCACCAACGCCGACATCATGGATCTGGAGAGCCGGATCAAGAACAAGGAAGTGGAACTCGACTTGATCCTGGGCCACTCCAAGGGCCGCTGGACTTCCATCGACAACGGCGTGCCGATGGTGCGCGTTGGCTTCCCGACCTTCGACCGCGCGGGCGGTTACCGGCATCCGGTGGTCGGCTACGCGGGAGCGATCTGGCTGGCCGAGCAGATGGCCAACACGATCTTTACCGACATGGAATACAAGCGCAACAGAGAGTGGATTCTCAACGTGTGGTAGGAAACGGAAACGTGTAACCCGGGGTTGGGGCGGAGAAAGAGGTTTTTCTCCGTCCCTCCGGCGGGTTTTGGCTCGCCTTTCGGCTCCAGAAGCGGTTCTCTAAAGGGAAAACTAGTCATGAAAGCATCTTCAGCGGATGGTGTGGTCCCGGCCAATGGTTCGGGTTTGGGAGTCAAAGAAACGAGCCGGCTTTTCTTCGCCTACGGCTCCAATATGAATACGGCGCAGGTCCGGGCCCGCTGCGGCGGCCAGCCCAAGGCGCTGGGGTCCGCGCGGCTTCCCGGCCATCGACTAGCCTTTTACGGGCAGTCGAAAAAATGGGACGGTGCGCAGGAAACCCTCGACCGCGAACCGGCCAGCGAAGTTTGGGGCGTCGTCTACGCGCTGAATTTCAGCGCGGCGGAGAAGCTGGACGGCTTCCAGGACGTGCGCATGGACGGCGCGGGCGCTTATTTTCATTATCCTACTGAAGTCGTCACCGCCAGCGGCGAGAAGCTGGAGGTGGTGCTATACAAAAAAGATCAGGCCGAAGAGCCTGGCGAACCGAGCCGGGAATACCTCGGCTTCATTCTCCAGGGCGCGGAGGAACACGGCCTGCCCGAGGCTTACCTTGAGCAACTGCGGGCCATGCCGTCGCATCCCGCGAGCTATGAGGTTCCCCGGAGATCCAAGTACGACGAGCTCATGGGCGTGGGCTGCACAAAGTGCGGCGACTTGCGCGCGTCCAAAGGCGGCCCCGGGCTCCAAGCGACGGAGGATGCGGACGACGAGTCATTTTAAAAGCAGTAAAAATTTATGGAAACATCAGTGGAAACCCATCCGCAAGGCCATCCGCATGGCGCCATGCGCCGGAAGGAACGCGAAATCACCGACCGGGCGGAAATGGATGCCATCATCCTTTCCTCCAAGGTGATGCACCTGGCGCTGGCCGACAATAACGTGCCGTTCATCGTTCCCGTTTATTATGAATACGACGGGACGGCGCTCTATTTTCACTCCGCGCAGAAGGGTTCGAAAATGGAAATCCTCAAGCGGAACAACCTCGTCTGCTTTGAAATTTCGATCGAAGCGGGCGTGATCCCGAGCGACAAGGCGTGCGACTTCGAGGCCAAACACCGCACGGTGATCGGCCTGGGCCGCGCCTCCTTTGTCGAGGGGACGGAAGCGAAACGGCAGATCCTTCAACGGATCGTGGCCCGCTTCACGGATCAAAAATTCGACCTGCCCGAGGGCAACGTGAACGCCGCGGCGGTGGTCCGGATCGAGATCGAATCCCTCAAGGGGAAAAAGCACGGTTTTTAAAAAACCTTTGCCGTTAAAGGCATGGCAAGTAAGCGTCCCGTCCGGTTGCGGCAAACTCCCGGGCGGGGCCATCTGGCCTGTTTAAGAAACGAGTATAGGAATAGCCGCAAAAAGGCGCAAAAATCGCAAAAAAGACATGGATCTTTTTTGCGCCTCTTGCGCTTTTTCGCGGCTATTTTCGACCGCGCCTAATTCGGTTCTTTTAAAGCCGGAGCGGCCGAATGGGGCGCGGGGGCGTCGCCGCGCCGGAATTCCTTGAAGGTGAGTTGGTAGCGTTTCATGCGCAGGCTCATGGTTCTGCGGGTGAGGCCCAGTTCCTTCGAGGCGTCGCTGACGTTGCCGTGGTGCAGGCGCAGCGCTCCCACGAGCATCTCGTATTCGACCGCCGCGAGCTTGGCTTCCATGCCGCCGGGGATGGCCGTTTCCGAAAACACCGGCAGTTGTAGCGAGAGCGGCAGGTTATAGCTATGGATTGCTCCATCTTCGGTGAGGATCACCGCCCGCTCGATCACGTTTTCCAATTCGCGCACGTTGCCCGGCCAATGATAGTTGGTGAGCATGTTGAGGGCGGGCGTGGTGATGCGCGTGATCTGTTTGCCATTCTCCTTGGCGAAGCGCGCTACGAAATGTTCGGCCAGCGTGATGACGTCGCTGCCCCGGTCGCGCAAGGGCGGGATGACTAGCGGGAAGACGTTAAGGCGAAAGTAGAGATCCTCGCGGAAGCGGCCTTCCTCGACCATCTTCGCCAGGTCTTTATTGGTGGCGGCGACGATGCGGATATTGACCGTTACAGTCGCGTTGCCGCCCACGCGCTCGAACTCCCGCTCCTGGAGCACGCGCAGGAGCTTGGCCTGGACGGAGGGGGAGAGCTCGCCCACTTCGTCCAGAAAAATGGTGCCGCCGTCGGCTTCCTCAAAGCGGCCTTTGCGCAGTTGCGTGGCCCCGGTGAAGGAGCCTTTTTCGTGGCCGAAGAGTTCGCTTTCCACGACGCTCTCCGGCAGCGCCGCGCAGTTGAATTTTACCATCGGGCCCGCCGGGTTGGGGCCGTCGTAGTGAATGGCGTTGGCGATCATCTCCTTGCCCACGCCGCTCTCGCCCAGGAGCAGCACGGTCGTCTTGGTTTTGGCCACCTTCTGGAGCAGGGCGAAGACCTCCATCATGGCCTTTGAGGAGCCGATAATATTGGAGGGTTTGTAGCGGGCGTGGAGCTCGTCCACCAACTGCCGGTGGCGCTGTTCCCAGAGCACTTTGTCGATGTTTTCCACCAGGAAGAGTTCCACGGCCTGGGCGAGCATGTAGGAGGCTACCACCAGGACGTCGAGATGTTTGGAGAGGAGCTCCTCGTTGTCGTAGAGCCGCAGCGCATTGATGGTCCCGAGGACTTTTTGGCCGCGGAGAATCGGCACGCAGATAAAGGATTTGTCGCGGTCCTTGACCCTCAGGAGACTGCCAGTGCGGTTGAGGAAGGAGGGCTCGTCGCCGATGCGAGGCACGATGATCGGCTTGGCGTTTTCCACGACTTGGCCGGTGATGCCTTCGCCGGGCAGGTAGACGCCCCGGGCCTGTTCCTCGCCGGTCAGGCCGACTGATTTGTGGATGAAAATGCGCCCGGTCTCGCGGTGGTGCAGGTTGATCATCGCCTGCTCCACGCCCATATCGAGGCGCATATAGTTGAGGAGTGCGTCGAGCGCCAGGGAGAGGTCGTTTTGGGTCGAGATAGCCCGGCCCATCGCGAAAAGCAACGGGACAATCCGCCCCCGGCAGATGCCCGCGTGGCATTCCTTGAGCTTCGGGTTGTTGTGTTTGGCCACCCCGGTGTAGCACTCCTTGGCAAATGTATGGCTGTGTTGGCTTTCGCACATAGACGTGGATTCCCCACGTGCTGTCGTTAGCACTCCACGTGCCACGGTGCGGGTTTGGGCAAAAACGTTCGCACCTTTCGGGTACAAAGGCGTTTTGGGGGCCTATTCGCTGGAAATGGGCGGGTGACTCCGGAGACGGAATGCACCGTTTGGTGCAAAAGGGCTCCTGGAATGTACCAAAACGTACATTCTTTGGCGTGCAAATTGACTAATGCGCCAGGTGGTAGGGATAGACGGCGTAGAAGAGCAGCGAGAGCGTGGCGAGGACCCACAGGGGGAGGGGGACTTCGCGGCGGCGGCCCGTGATCAGCTTGAAGAAGGGATAGCTAATGAGCCCGGCAGTGACGCCGACGCCGATGTTGTAGGAAAAGCTGATCAGTACGATGGTGAGGAAGGCAGGGATGAGTTCGGTGAAGTCGGCGAAGTTGATTTTCGCGACCGGGGCGATCATGAAAACGCCGATAATGATGAGCGCGGTGCCGTAGGCGTGCGGCGGCACGGCGGTGAAGACCGGCACGAAAAAGAGCGAGAGCAGGAAAAGCGCGGCGACGACCAGCGCGGTGAATCCGGTGCGGCCCCCCTCTTTGATGCCCGCGGCGGATTCGATGTAAACGCCCGAAGTCGTGGTGCCCAGGATGGGCGCGACGAGGTTGGCGAGCGCGTCGGCGAGCATCGGTTTTTCGATCTCTGGCAGATTACCGTGTTTATCCAGCAAGCCCGCGAGCGAGGAGAGGCCGATCAAGGTCCCTACGGTATCGACAAACGCCATGACGAACACGATGACGACGACCGGGAATGCTTTTGGCGAGAGTGCTCCGAGGATATCGAGCTGGCCCAGCAGGGGCAGCGGGCTGGGGGGCAGCGCGACCCAGGCTCCCGGCGCTTTGCTGATGCCGAGGCCGATGGAAAGCAGCGTGACCGTCAGGATGCCGATGATCATGGCTCCATGCACGCGTTTGACGACGAGCCAGGCGATGAGGAAAAACCCGCCAATGGCGAGCAGTACCGGCGGGGCCGACAAGGAGCCGAGGCAAACCGGCGCGCCGGGAATGCCGCAGGCGACGATGCCGGTTTCGTTCAGGCCGATGAACGTCAGGAAGAGCCCGATGCCGACGGAAAAGCTGTATTTCAGCGAAAGCGGAATGGCGTTGGCCATCCAGCTTCGCACGTTAAGGAGCGTCAGGACGGTGAAGAGAACGCCTGCGATGAAGATCGCGCCGAGGGCCGTTTGCCACGGAAAGCCGAGGACCTTGACGACGGTGAAGGCGATGAACGCGTTCTCGCCCATGTAGGGCGCGATGGCGAACGGGCGCTTGGCGTAGAGGCCGATGAAGAGCGTTCCGAAAGCGGCCGAGAGAATGGTGGCGGTCATCGACGGGCCCTTTGGGATGCCCGCCGCCTCCAGGATCGCCGGGTTGACGATGATGATGTAGGCGAGCGTCAGGAAGGTGGTGATCCCAGCGACGATTTCCTGGCGATAGCCGGTATGGTGGCGCTCGAAATTGAAGTAGCGGTGCATGGAGAAGGGGATGATACCAGTTTTACAGCGGAACGGGTATTACTTTGCGGTGGCGGCGGGCGGGAGGGCGTTGAGGTAGGCCAGGACGACGGTGGCGGAGTTCTCGGCGGCCAGTTTGAGAAACACGGGGAGATCGTTTTTCCCCTCGCCGCCTCCCGCGAGGTCGGACAGGGAGCGGAAGGCGATAAACGGCACGCGGTTGACGTAAGCGACCGTGGCGACCGCCGCTGTTTCCATATCCAGCGCGTTGGCCTGGAAGCTCTGCCATACCCATTGGCGGTACTCGGTATTATTGACGAAAGTGGACCCGCTGACGCCGTGGCCGCCCACGACCACGCGGGGCATGTGCGAAAGCTGCTTTTCATCAGACGTATGGCCGGAAAGCCGGATGCCGCCCGCGATGCGCTCGACGGTTTTCAGCGCCTCGGGGTCGGCCGGGAACCAAAAAAGCTTCTCCGGCTGCTCGCTGTCTTTGCGGGTCACCAGCACGTGATGCGGAAAGATCATGCCGTAGTTCGGGAACTCGCCGGGGAAGGGGCCTTGATCCCAGCCGTCGGCGGTTTTTCGCGCGAAGACCTGCTCCTGATACTGCCCCCAGTCGGCGGGGACGGTGACGTCGCCCACGTGCAGGCCCGGGTTCACGCCGCCTGCGATGCCAGAGAAGATGATCTGGCGCACGGCGAAGCGGTCGAGCAGGCTCTGCGTGGTCATCGCCGCGTTGACCATGCTGATGCCGCTTAGGAGCAGGACGACGTCGTGCCCGGCGAGCTTCCCTACATAGTGGCGGCGGCCGTTGATGACGCGCTCGCCGGTGATCTGCGCTTCGTTGCGGAGTTTTTGCAACTCGGGCGGGAAGGCGGAGATGATGGCGAGGCGCGGGGTGGCGTCGTATTCCCCGGCGGGGTCGTGGGCTTGGAGACAGCCCGCCGCCAGGAAGAAAGCCAACAACATCAGCCACCGAAGGCGGGGAAGCATGGCGCTGAGTTGGCGAGGATATGATGAGATCATATTTGCTAGATTAGCTTGATGCTGCGGCCCCTCAGCAGGGCGCTGCCGAGGTCTTCGATGAAGGCGAGGCCGCCCTCGTAGCCCGCGTAGCCCCGGTTGAGAACGAGGCGGTTGGCCACCGGGAAGGAAACGGGCAGGAAGCTGGCGCGCAGTTCGTCGGCCACGGGGCGGTCGAGCGAGCTGCCGATGATGAGCTCGGCGCGGCTGGCCCGGAGCAGGTCGTCGATCTCTCCGGCGTCCTCGGCGAAGGCGAGCTTGGCTCCGAAGGGCTCGATCAGCCTTTGCAGCGGCTGCGCCCAGGCATCGCGGGTTTCCTCCGCGAGGGGATCGGTGATGACGACCAGCTTGGGGATGAGCCCGAGGGTTTCCACCAGGAACTCGGCGGCCCCCGGAACGAACCCGCTCTCGCCCACGAGGGCGAATTCCTGCTGGAATCCTTCCGCGTAATACTGGGGTGCGATGCGGGCGAGGTTGCGCTCGAACCAGCCCTCCTGGGTTTGGCGGAAGGCGGCCAGTCGCACAGTGTCCACGGGGAGGCGTTCGGCGAGCGTGTCGAGCAGGGCTCCGGTGGCGCGCGCTCCCACGGGGATGCCGTGGAGTTCGATCCAGGGCGTGCCGTATTTTTCTTCCAACAGTTGCGCGCCGTCGCGCCCCCAGGGCGAGGTGACGACCGTGAGGGCGGCCTGGGGCAACCGCCGCCAGTGGTCGATGCCGTGGCCCAGGCCCAGCAGCGGGTTGGCGGTGAGGCCCGCGGCGTCAAAAATACGCTCCAGGCCGAGGAGGTGGCCTTGCCAGAAGGGGTCCTGCTGCGGAATGATTCCCAGGAGATTGACGAGGCCGGGCTTCGGCGGGAGCTCCGGGCCGGGCAGGCCGGGAAGCTGCTCGATGAGCGGGCGGACGGCCAGTTCGTAGCCTCGGTGGATCGAACCGCGAAAGCCGGGCGTATTGGCGTAGATCACGGGCCAGCCTTGTTCGCGGCCTTCCTTGGTCATGGCGGGAATGTCGTCACCGACCATTTCCGTGGCGCATCCGGTGACGACGACGTAGAGGTCGCCCCGGAGCAGCTTGACGGTGTTTTTGAGCTGTTCGCGCAGGCGTGATCCGCCGCCGAAAACGACGTGCTTTTCGGTGATATTACTCGATGATAACGGGTTCCCCCACGCGGCGCAGGCAGGGGTGGCCCCGCCGAACTGGGTGACGCCCTGCTGGTATTGCACGCCGCAGCCCGAGGTGGCGTGGATGACCGGGACGACGCCTTCGATGGCGCCGAAGGTGGCCAGCGCGCCATGGAGGGCGCAGCTGCCCCGCGAGCGTTCGATGTAGCTTGTGCTCATTATTTGACCTCCTGTTTGATGTGCCAATCGGCGCTGCGGCGGGTCCACGTCTCCTGGTACGGGAGGCGCGTTGGGGCGGCGAGCGCGGAGAGAAATGCTTGGTTGCGCAGGGCCTTGCCGGTTTCGTGGGCAAAGGCCTGGATGCCCGCGTAGCCGAGGATGGGCAGCCGGGGAAGAAAGACGGACGGGATGCCGAGCTGGGCCGCCTGCACCAAGTGGACACCGCTTCCAATGTAGCGCTGAGGCTGAAGGCGTTTGAGCAGATTGATCTCCTCGAAGCCCTGGCCGTTGCCGATGTGAAGCTGCAACGCGGGCGAGCGCTCCTGGTAGCTTGCGAGGGCATCGAGGTGCAGCCGGTCGAGGTGCGTTACGGTTAGCCCAGCGACTTCGCCGCCCAGTTCCGAAATCATATCTAGTATGCCAAGCGCCGTGGCGGGGGCGGCGCTGACGTAGACGCGAACGCCCCGCAGCGGGGCTGCCTCCACGACGTGCGCGATGGCGGCTGCTTCTTTTGCATGAAGTTCCCGCGCCTGTGCTTCCTTATCGAGCGCCTGGCCGAGTGCGGTGATCCAGTTGCGCGTGCCCGCGAGGCCGATGGGCCGGGGGACTTGCAGGAACGGGACGCCGTGAAGATTTTGCAACGCCTCGCCCAGGTAGTGCCCGGCGTCGAAGTCGAGCGGCAGCGAAAGGCTGGCTCTTGCCGCGCGGGAAAAATCCTCCACGGCGGCTCCGTGCGGGAATGTGAGCGCCTCGACGCCCAGCTCGGCGACCAGGCGTTGCGCTTCGCGGCGGTCGGGTTCGGATTCCGTGGTGGCAATGAGATTAATCCATTCGCCACGGGCTTCGGCGGCGGGTCGGGGCAGGTATTTGATGAAGCTGTGAAAGACCGCGTCGTAGCCCTGCGCGGAGGATTTCGACGCGAACCCCGAAGTGAAGATGGGGAGGATGACGACCCCCAGTTCCTCGCTCAGCTCGCCCACCACGGAGAGGATGTCGTCGTTATTAATGGCGACGGGCGGCGTGGCGACGATGAAGATGGCCTTGGGCCGGTAGCGCCGGTAGAGCGCGGCGACGGCGGCGCGGAGCTTGGAATCCGCGCCCATGATGGTCTCGCGCTGGGTCAGGTTGGTTACGAGCCAGGGCCCGGCGGGATCGGCGAGCGATTGCCGGAGGCGCGAGGCGGCGCACCCCCGGGGCCCATGAATAATGACGCCCGTGTCGCGGAGGCCCGAGAGGACTTCGAGCGCCACGAAGAGATCGTCGGGCGCGCTTTGGCTGAAGGTGCGGATGCGCTGGTCGACCTCCGGGCCACTGTATTCCTTGAGCAGCGCGCGGGCTTCGCCGAGGTAAGCGCTCACGCTGTCGAGGCGCTTCTCGCGGCTGGATGGGGCGCGGCCGGGGTAATCGTTGAGTGTGGACACGGTGCTAAATGGCTTCCTGTTCGCGAATTTCCCCGGCTTCCACGCTGAAGATCCGGTCGCCCCATTCGCGGGCCCAGGCCTTGAGTTCGGGCCCGTTGAGCGGGCGCGGGATGGTCACTTCCTCGTTCTCCTGGATGCTTCGGGCCAGGCCGCGGTAGATGTCTGCCTGGTCGGTTTCGGGCGCGGCTTCGATCACCGTCTTGCCGTAAAGCTCGCTTTGGTTGACGATGAGCGAACGCGGCACATAGCCGACAACGTGGGTCCCGGTGCGGTCCACAAAATCGTCGACGAGCCGCTTGGCGTAAGGGGCGATCAGGCCGTTGGCGATCACGCCGCCGAGCCGGGCTCCGCCGGAAGGGGCGTATTTAGCAACGGCCTTGAAGAGGTTGTTCGCCGCGAAGATCGCCATGAAATCCGACGACGTCACGACATAAGCGCGCTGAGCCAGCCCATCGCGAATGGGCACCGCGAAGCCGCCGCACACGACGTCGCCAAGCACGTCGTAGAGGACGTAATCCGCCTCGTATTCCTCGAAGAGATGGAGCTCGCGCAGAAGTTCCACCGCTGCGGTGATACCGCGCCCGGCGCAGCCGACGCCCGGGACGGGCCCCCCGGCTTCGATGCACAGGATATTTTGGAATCCTACAAGCGAGATGTCTTCAAGCTTCACCTTGGAGTGCTCGCGCAGGGTATCGAGGACGGTGGGGAGGTCGTTGCCGCCCCTCAGGATGGTGGTGGAGTCGCTCTTCGGGTCGCACCCGATCTGGATGACGCGCTGGCCCGCTTCCGCGAGGGCGGCGGCGATGTTGGAGGTGGTTGTCGATTTCCCGATGCCGCCTTTTCCGTAGATGGCGATGTGTTTGGCTGTTTTGGCGCTCATGAATAGTTGCCGGTGTTAGTCGATCGCCGGGAATTTCCAGGGGAGCAGCTTGTCTCCCACGAATTCCCCGGACTTGATTTGGTGAACTTGGGCGCTGTGCGGGCCCGCTGCGTTGCCGTTGTGCATTTGCAACGTGGTGAAGCCGTGGCGCTGGTAGATGTCGGTGGCGCGGTCCAGCAGGTCCCAGTGCCATGCGGCCTCGGGGCTGCGGTAACCGGCCAGCGGTGTGCCTTTCTCGGGGCGGAATGAACTGAAATGGCAGACGACGCCTCGGGAGGCCAGGTACTCGATGCCCGCGAGCGTGGACTCGACCGGCTCCAGCCCGCCGACGATGGTGGAATGGACGTTGCCGCGCCCGAAGACTTCGACCGACGCGAGCAGGGTGTCCACCCAGTGTTGCCAGCCGCCGTTGCGCTTTTCCTTGCCGGGGCACATAGCGGCAAAGATGTTTTTGTCCCACACTTCGATGTTGGTGGAGACGGTAGTGTAACCGGCTTCCTTGTATTTAGGAAGGACGTTGAGATCCGCCGGGGCGCCGATCACCGCGCAGCCGTAGAAGTAGTCGTAATTGTCGTGAATGGCGTCGGCTACGTCTAGGTAATACTCCAGCTCACGGCGCTCGGGAACGAAGCCGCCCGTGATGCGGAAATGGTCAGCGGTTCCGGCCTGGCGGGCGATGTCGTAGGCCTCGGCCACTTGCTTAGGCGTTTTGAGGAGTACTTTGTAGCGCTCGCCGTCTTTCGCTCTTTCGTTGAAGGCGCAGTAGAGGCAGTCCTCGCCGAGGTCCTTGAGCGAGCACTCGTTGCTATACATGACGTGCAGGCCGCCGAACTGGGTGACGTTGAGGATGTCGCGCACTTTTTCGCCGGTGCTCAGGCGCTGTTCGGAGGCCGGGTGGTGGCGGTTGAACACGACGGTGCCGATGCGTTCGTCGTCTTTGTAGAGCACCGCCTCGCCCTCCTCGGCTTTGAGGGAATAGGGGGTGTATTTGGCGAACTGCCCGTGGGCGTTGACGCCGTGAGGCAGCGTGAACCCGCTGAGGCCCCGGCCCCAGCCGAACCCGGAAACGAGCTCGATGGGGTCCTGCAATTTGATGAGTTCCTCGGCGTTGAAAAAGATGCCGTGCTCGTTGAGTTCGAGGCTCAGCCGGGCTTCGTCGAGGAGGATTTGTTTCGCGGTCTCTTTGTCGGTGGCCGCGCTGTGCGGGGCTTCAAGTGTGTTTGCAATAGCCATGGTGATGATGCTTCTAATGGTTCGCTGGGTTTGGGTTGGCCGCCTGTTGCTTGAATAGAGGCAGCGGTTCGTCTTCGATTTTGTGAATGTCGGGTGATTTCGTTTCCTGCCGATAGGCCGCCGCCGCGAGCGCGAGGAAAAGGGGGATGAACGCGAGGAAGATGCTGCGTGTGCCGAACCAGTCTCCGATGAAGCCGCCGAGCATTGGCCCAAGCGAGGACCCGATGCCGACCGCCGCCGAGAAGAGGCCGACGATTTTGCCTTTTTCGCCCTTCATCAGGCCGATGCGCGAGGCGACGGTAAGGTTGATGAATCCAAGCCCCAGGCCGAGCACCGCCGCCACGACGACGAGGGAATGGAAGGACCCCGCGAGCGCCAGCCCGACGAGCCCCGCGATGACCACCGCGCTGCTGAGAAAGTAAAGCGTCAGGACCCGGACAAGCTTGATGAGCTGGCCCGCGATGAACACGGTGGCGATGAAGACGCCGCCTTCCACGATCATCAGCTGCGAGGCGGTGGTGGGCGGTAGCCCCATCGACTGCACCGCGATGACGACGATGAATACGCTAAAGGTGGCGAAGAACGAGGTGGAGACCATCTCGGTGAACAGTGGCAGGTAGAGGTCGCGCCGTCCCACCAGTTTGCGGAATTCGGCCAGTTGCTTCGCGAGCGCGCTCTTGAATTCCGTGGCCGAGCTGTGGCGCACCGGGTCGTTGTGGAAAACGTATACCAGCGCAATGGGGAGCAGGGTAGCCAGCGTGAAGAGTTTGAAGAGGATGCCGTAGGGAACGACGTGCACGAGGTAGCCGCCCACGAGCGGTCCGATAAACGTGAGGCCGACGGACATGGAGCCCTTGAACCAGCCCGATTTTTCGATGCCCATCGCCTGGAGGTTGTTGTAGAACGATGCGTTGATGGCGGTCATTTTCAGCGAACCCAGGAGGCCGGTGATGCCCATTGTAAGGGCCATGGCCGCCGGAGTGTGGGCGTAGGACAGGGCGAAGGTTCCGAGCGTGCCCCAGATGCCGCCGATCAGGAACAGGCGCTTGGGCCCGTAGTGATCGACGAGGCATCCGGCGGGGATGACTAGTAAAAGAATGCCGATCCCGGAGACGCCGCGAATGAGGCCGATCTGGCCCGTGGCCGCGTGAAGGCTCAGCGCGAAGAGGGGGACGGCGATCTGCATGGCTCCGGCCACGGTGCCGCTGACAATATTCAGGATAAGATAGCTCGCAATGAGTCCCTGGCGGGCGACTTTGGGAGCGGCGGGTTGGGTGGACATTAGCTCGGGATGGAGGCGGAAAGAGTTACGTACGGAATCATGGTGAGTAAGTTTGTAATAACTACGTTCATCGCGGGTTGGGTTGGGTTTTTGAGCCTATGCCCCGGGGGTGGGCGGGGCGTAAAAGGTGGAGCCGGGAATCCGATGCGGCTCAATGCATCGCGGCTCCTGGGCATCCTTTTTCCCTGGTAGGGGTGGAAGGTGCCCATCCTTATGGAAAACGAGTGGGACTCGGCAAAACGTGCCGAAAGGGAAATCCATGCCGCTCCGCGCCCTGCCGCGAAGAAAAGCGGCGGGGTCGCAAGACCGCCGGGATGCGGGCTGCGATACTCCTTCTTGGGAGCCACTTTTTGGAAGAGACGTGGTCATGGATTTTTTATGAAAACTATTCTTAAACTGTCGCTGGGGCTGGTTGCGCTGGCCTGGGTGCCCGCTCTGCATGCCGGTGGCCGGGCCGTTGTGGAAACGGTCTGCCTCCAGGCCCATCCGGAGCGCCCTTTTACGGTTCGCAATTACGAATGGCCTGGCTTGGGTGCTTACCTGGTCACCACCCGGAAGGCGTCGCTAGCGGTCTGCGAAACGCCGTTGACCGAAGGCAGCTACTATTTCCAACGCCCAAACCGGAGCCTGCATCAGGTCTCGCCCGTGGCGGCCCGCTATTACAGTCAGCGGCCGTACTACGTCAGGCTCAACCCCGATTGATGCGGGGCGCGCGGGTGGCGGGTGGTTACTGGGTTAGCGCATAGTTAAGTTTTTGGCTGAAAAGTCGGGTCAGGCCTTTGGGGAAACGCCACCGCGTTTGCACCCATCGCGAGGCGGAGGCATCCAGGACGCCGAAGCCCGAGGAGCTTTGGACGGAGACGTCGGACACCTCGCCGTTGACGACGTGGATGGCCAGGACGACCACGCCCTGGAAGCGGTGCATTCTGGCTTCGGCGGGGTAGGGCGGCTTGGGAAAATCTTTGTTGCCGACGACCACGCTCTGCGGCGCGAAATTCGGGTCGCCGTTGCCGGTGCCGACGGAGGGGTTGGCTGGCCTCTGCTTGGGCACGGTGGCCACATGCGGCTTGGCCGTTGCCGCCGGAGGGGGCTGCGTTTTGGCGACGACCGGCGTGGGGGCGGGGGTGGCCTCGGGTGTGGGCGTCGGCTCGGCCTTGGGCGCTTCGGCGACTTTGGGGATTTCCACGGGCTGGATGAATTCCGGGTTCGCTTCGGCGGGCGGCTCGGGGACTTCCTTTTCCACGACCGGCTCTTGCACGACCTCGACGGCGTCTTCGAGCGGCGGGGGATTGTTTTCCTCCTGCGCTCCGTGCGCGATCAAGTCGAGCAGGGTATCGTGAGGCCGGTAGAATCCGATGCTGATGAGCAGGCCGTGAAACAATAGGGTGGCTACAATCGCAAAGACCCAAGCATTGTTTCCGGCGTGTGGACGGATGACTAATGATGTGGTGCTCATGTTGTAGAAGACGGGAAGACTAGTGATCGGTGGTCGCGGCTGGGGAGGCGGCGGGCGCGGCGGTTTCGATGGCCGAGGGCGCCGGGGCGGCTGGCGCTTTGTCGATGATGCCTCCGGCGTTTGTGTCTGCCTTGGTCTGGAAGGCCACCTTCTGGATGCCCGCCGAACGCACGCGGTCGAGCACTGCGATGACGTCGCCGTGGAGCGCTTCGATATCCCCCTGGATGTAGACGCGCAGGTCGGGTTTCTCGGCTTTGCGCCGCTTGAGCTCGTCGATCAGGCTGGCGCGCTCGATCTCCACTTTGTCCAAAAAGAGCGCCCCTTCCTTGCGCACGGAGAGCGTGATGAAGTCCGACTTATTCTCCGCGGTGGCCGTCGTGGCGGTGGGAAGATTGAGCTTCATCCCTTTCATCTGGATCATATTCAGGCTTACGAGCATCATGCACGCGAGCAGGAAGAACATGATGTCGATCAGCGGAATGATCTCGATGCGGACGCGTTTACTTGGAAGGGGTGAAAGCAGCTTCATGTTTGTGCTCCGGCTTTTCGATGGCTTTCAGCAATACCTCGACGTTGGTGGCGGCGGTTTGCAGCGCGAAGGTGAATTTGGACACCCGCGTGGTGAAGAAATTGAGCGGGATCAAGGTCGTGATGGCAATCGTCAGGCCGGTCGCCGTGGCGATAAGGGCCTCCGCGATGCCGCCGCTGACCTTGATCGCGGCCACTTCCTCGTTTCCGACGAAGTGGAAGGCGTTCATGATGCCCGTGACCGTGCCGAGCAGACCGAGCAGCGGCCCCAGGGTCACGATAGTATCGAGAACAGTCAAGAAACGGCCCGCCCGCTCCAGCTCAATACCCGCGGCGACCTGGAGGGCGTTTTCCAGCGAGGTGTGGTGATGGCTAAGGCCCTGGGCGATAACGTGTAAGATCGGGTCGGAGGACTGGCTTGAGAGCTTCATCGCCTGGTCGATCTCCCCCTCTTCGAGCAGAGAATAGACCTTATCGAGTTTAGGCCGCTCCGCTTTGGTGCGCAGCCACACCCACCAGACGGAGCGCTCCGCTACGACCGCCACGGCCACGAGCGATGTGGCGAGGATCGGCCACATGATCGGGCCTCCTTTAAAGAAGGTATCGATGACAACATTTTGAATGCTCATAGGACTCTGAAATAAAAAAGAAATTTTTTCCCGCGATATCGCCGGTTGTCGGCGAGGCTAGGGTGCATGGGACTCGTAAGGGCCTGGCGAGTAGGGAAAATCGGTGCGCGCAACCGTGCTATGCGAGCATGGGCTGTCGCGCTGCTACTCTTTCCGAATTGTTACTACAGCGTTGCATTTAATGAGCGATGGAGTATTTTCGGCGGCGTCCACCTATTCTCTAGGTAGGATATGGTCGAATCATGCCCTCCCGGGCTCGATTCGTCAAAAGCTTTTTTCGAAAAATAACAATTTGACCCAGTCACGATATATCGCGAACCTTTTTGATATCCCTTCCCATTTATGGATGACCTACTAAAAAAACGGCATACGGGCCTCAAAGCCAAGCGGGGCGAAGTGCGTTTTGTATTACTGGATGCGCTGAGCGGGGAGCCGAAATACGGCTATGATGTGATTAAAGCGCTGGAGGAACGCTCCGCGGGGCAGTACATTCCGAGCCCGGGGGCGGTCTACCCCACGCTGCAATACTTGGTGGACCTGGGGTGGGTGACGGCGATGTTTGAAAATGGAAGGCGCAATTACCGGCTTTCGGAATCCGGCGAGGCCGAGCTGATCGAGCGCGCGGAGGATATCGAGGCGTTTTGGAACCGCTTTAAGGTGCCCGTGCAGACGGCGGCCAGCGAGGCCGAGACCGGTTTCGTGGAAGAAGACCTCGAACATCTCGGGCGCACCGTCTGGAACGGCGTTCGCCATTTCTCTGACGAAAGCGATATGGAAGGCGTCCGGCGCATCCGGGCCGCCATCGAGAACTGTCGCAACGAAATCCGGAGGATCATCACGGGTTAGAGCTTCAGGCTATTAGGGAATGAAGCGCGAGATCCAAAGCTTGGGCCGATTGATGAAGCCGTACCGCCGCTGGGCGATGGCGGCTCCGGTGTTGATGGCCCTGGAGGTTACGGGATGGCCTCGTTCCCAATCTCCAGATTGGGAACGCAAGTGGGGGCGAATCTCTGATTCGCAGGGTGTGAAGGAGGGGTAAGTCGTTAGATTTCCCAGCTGAAGTACTGCTTCGCCTGGGATTGGAAGTGGGCCAGGATCTGGTTTTTGATGATCAGGAAATCGTGGCTCTTGTTGTCGCGAGGGCGGGGGAGAGAGATCGGGATGATTTCTTTAATCTCGCCGGGGCGGCTTGACATCACAACCACGCGGTTGCTGAGCTGGATGGCCTCGTCGATGTCGTGCGTGACCATCACCATCGTCGTCTTTTCCTCCTGCCAGATCCGCTCCAGTTCGCGCTGCATGTGGATGCGCGTGAGGGCATCGAGCGCTCCGAGCGGTTCGTCGAGCAGCAGCACGTCTGGGGCGGCTACCAGCGCCCGGGCGAACGCGGCGCGCTGGGCCATGCCGCCGGAGAGCTGCTTCGGCGAGACGCGCTCAAAACCTTTGAGCCCGACGAGTTCGAGATGTTTCTGGACGGTGCCGTTGGCATGTTTGCGTTGGTGATCGTCGAGCGCCAGGGAGACATTGCGCTCCACGCTCAACCAGGGAAATAGGCGCGGCTCCTGGAAGACGATCCCGCGCTTGCGGCTCGGGCCCTTGATCTTCTCGCCGCCGAGGAAGATGCCGCCTTCGTATTCTTCGTCCAGGCCGACGATGAGGCGCAGCAGCGTGGTCTTGCCGCAGCCGCTCATGCCGACTAGCGAGACGAATTCGCCCGGGGCCACCTTTAGCGAGATATCCTTTAGGATCCGCACCTCTTTCGAGTCGATCCAAAAACTTTTGTTTACGTTTCGAATTTCCAACATGGCGATAAGCTCCGGTTACTTCACCGTCATTTGCCAGCGAATGATGGCGGCTTCGATTTTTTTGATCAGCATGTCGATTAAAAATCCGACGATGCCGATGACAATAATACCGACCATCACGATGTCCGTGCGGAACATGTCGCGGGCCGCCGTCATCATCTGGCCGATGCCGGAATTGGCGCTGATCATCTCGGCCCCCACGACCATCATCCATGAGAGGCTCATACTGAGGCGTACGCCGGTTACGATCGAGGGAAGCGCGGAGGGGATGATGATCAAAAACAAAAGGCGCGGCTTGCTGAGCTGATAAACTTTGCCGACCTCCAGGTATTCTTTCGATACGCCGCGAATGCCGCTGGCGGTGTTGAGCATGGTCGGGAAGAACGCGCCGATGGCGATGAAGACGACCTTGGAGAGCTCGCCGATGCCGAACCAAAGAATAATAAGCGGCATCCACCCGAGCAGCGGCACCTGGCGCACGGTTCGCAAGAGCGGGGAGAGGAATTCGTCGGCGCCCTTGGAAACGCCGATCAAAATGCCGATCAATAACCCCAACGACGAACCGACCAGGAAGCCTTTGGCCACGCGGCTCAGGCTCACAAGGAGGTTATCTACGAGGATGTCGCTTTTGACGAGGTCGATGGCCGATTCGACGACCTTCTCTGGCGGGACCAGCAACGAATCGGGCGCGATATGGGCGTCGGCCGCTATCTTCCACGCCAGCAGCAGGAGCAGCGGCCCGGCAAACGTTTTCCAGCGGGCCAGGAGCTTCCGTCCCGGGGCGTTGAGCTTCAAGGCCGGGCTGGCTTGGGGCAGAGGCGGATTGGCGGTCTGGGTAATACTCATGGGGTTGGGGCTAGCGCCAGCCGATTTCGGAGAGTGCTTGTTCGAGCAGTTCCCGGTTGATCCATGGCTCCACGTCGAATTCCTTTTGGATGAGCCCCGTCTGTTTCGCGAGGCTGATGGCGTTTTTGTAATGGGCGATGAACGCTTCGTCAAAGCGCGGGTTGTAAAGCTGCGCGAGCGTCAGGCCGGATTGCGTTTCCTGGACGAGCCGGATATCCGTGCCCGCGCGGGAGTCGAGCTGCTGGGCCTCTTCGCGGTGGCTTTCGTCCGATCTCCACTGGGCCGCGAGGAGAAAGCGTTTCAGAAAGCGTTTGGTGATATCCGGGTATTTTTTCAGGAACGCTTCCTGCACCAGGAGCGCGTTGGTGCCCTTCCAGTCCTCGGGTTCCTGCTTGTTGTTGTAGAGAATCCGGATCTTTCCGCCTTCGGCCAATTTGGTTAGCGTCGCGGGCCCCACGAATGCGTCGAGATCGCCCGTGGCGACGGCGCTCTGGCCCTCGGCGGAACGCACGTTGACGAGTTTGACATCCCGCTCGGTGAGGCCGAGAGATTCCAGCTTGCGCACAAAGGCGAGGTGAAAATACGTCCCCTTGGCGATGCCTACATGTTTGCCTTTGAGGTCTTCGATTTTCTGCGCGGTCGAGCTCGCGGGGACGGCGATGTAGGTCAGGTTGCCCCGGTAGCCCGCGGCGAGCATCACGGTTTTTACGCCCACGGATTTCCCGATGATCGTGGGCAGGTCGCCGTAGTCGGAAAAGTCGATGCTGTTATTGGCGAGCGCTTCGTTGATGGCCGGGCCCGCGGGGAAAAGCGTCCATTCGATTTTGATCCCCTCGGCCTTGAACTCCTCCTCCAGGGATTTCTGCGCCTGCATGACGGCGAAGCTTCCGGTGGCAAAGGATTTCCCAAAACCACCGCCGAGCGTGCCGATGCGCAGGGTTTTCGGGGCGTCCGTGGCAAACGAGGCGCTTGGCGTGAGCCAACTCGTGAGCAAACTTAAGGCGAGTGCGGTGAAGTGAAGTTTCATAGAGGTGATTGGATAATGCAAGGTCACTCCGCAGTCGCTGCGGCTGCGGAGTGACCGATGGCCCAAGAACAGGTTTTTTTTCTAGAACGTGTAGGATGCGCCCGCGAAGAATTGCCGCCCCGCCAGACTCATGCCGGTTCCGCCGTTGGGACCGGCGGTGCTCGGCTTGTAGGTGGAGATGAAGTCGTTGAGGGTGTAGCTCATGCCGCCGTCGTAGTTGAGGTTAAGGATGTTGTTGATGCCCGCGAACAGGCTCAGGTTCTTGGTCAGCTCGTAGTTGCCTCGGACGTTAAAGGTCCAGTAGGCGGGGCCTTTTTTGGAATATCCCGAGGGATATGCAAGCGAGGTGTTGCTGGTGCTGTAGTAGGCGTTGGTCGTGGTGCCCCACTGGTTGCCGGTGGCGACGCCGTAGGCATCGAGCGACCATTTCCCAAGCTTGCCGCCGCGCAGGCCGACGGTCGCCTGGTAAAGCGGAACGCCGGTGAGCTGGTGGTTGTTGTATGGGTAGTTGACGAATGAATCGCGAACGTCCAGCGCGGTGTTGTAGAGGCCCGTGGCGTAGGGCTCCAGCTTGTAGCCGTTCCACTTTGCCAGCTGGGCGATGTCATAGGAGATCTTGAACTCGATGCCTTGCACGTCGACTTCGTTGAGGTTGGCCCAGCGGGTGGGCGCATTCGCCACGTTGGGATCAATCGACAGGGAGGTGATGCGGTTGTAGATCTGGTTGAAGAAATAATCCAGATCGACGTTCAGGGCTCCCAGGGCCGCGTTGGCCCCGACTTCGCCGCCGACGTTCGTCTCGTTTTTCAGATCGGGGTTGCCGATCCTGATTGAGCCGTTGGCCTGTGCGGTGGTGGAGTACAGGGCGGTGACTGGTGCCGCGAGGAAGCCGGTGCCGGTGCTGGCGCGCAGGGTCAGCCATTGGTTGGCGGCATAGGTCGCGCCGGTGCGCCAGGTCGGGGAGATATCGGTCTTGAGATTCTTGTTGGTGCCCTCGTCTTCGAAGGGCGTATCCACGATCTGCTGGGCGATGTAGTCCACGCGACCGCCCAGGCGCACGTCGAGTTTGTCATCGAGGAGTTTCTGGGAATCTTCCGCGAAGATGGCTCCCGTGTAGGAATCGTAATTGTATTCCAGCGGGGCCAGGTTGAGCGGCAGGATGTTGACCTTGGTCCAGTTCTTGGCGAGACCGGGGTAATTGAGCACCGGGTTGGACGGGTTGTTGTAGATGTAGTTCCAGATCGCGTTGTATTGATCGGGATTGGCCGCTTCGCGTTCGCGCGTGCTGCGCACCTGGGTGTAGTCGAGGCTCACGCCGACGAGGAGCTTGTTGGAGTCGATGGGCTTCCAGGTCAGCTCGAAGATGTCGCCGAATTTGTCTTCCGTGCGGGTGTTGTCGTCCTTGGTGATGCCCGCGACGGATTTGAGGGTACCGCTCCAGTAGTTGTTGTTGAGCTGGTAGTTCTTCCAGTAGCTGGCGGTCGCGCCGGTCTTCGGGAGGTATTTACTGACCACGGCGAGCTGGGAACCGATGAGCGGGTCCTGGCTCCAGACGAGCTCGTCCACGTCCTCCACGAAGTAGGGGTGGTTCGTCCAGCTCAGCGTGCCGTCGGCGGTGCGTCCGTTGTAGATGATGTCGACGGAGGTGCCATAGCGGTTGTCGTAATCCGTAAGACTGAAGGTGACGCCGTTATGGTCGGCATGGAAGAAGCCGCCGGTGCGGGCGATCACGTTGACCCGGTTGAGGTCGTTGATGTCGTAGCCGAGGTTCAAATCGAGCAGGCCGTTTTTGTAGCCCGTGTTGAACATGCGCCCGCGGCTGCCTTCGCCGGAGTGATAGTCGGAGCGGGTCTGGCCCGCGACGTCTACATACCAGTCGAGCTTGCCGTCCTTGCCGCCGTGTTCGAGGCTCACGGTGTATTCATCCCAGGTGCCCACTGAAGCGGTGATGCGCGTGCCCTGGAAGGTGAGGCCGTCTTTGGTGATGAGGTTGATGACGCCGCCCATGGCCTGGCTGCCGTAGATGACCGAGGCCGGGCCGCGGAGGATCTCCAGGCGCTCAAGGTCGTAGTTGAGCAGCTTGGCCACGTTGCCGGTGCCGGAGGGGCGGCCGTTGACCAGGATGCCGACTTCGCTCAAGTTGTCCCAGTTCTGGGTGGCCCCGCCGCTCGAAGCGCCCCGGAGCTGGACGGGGGCGTGATCGACGCCGCCCGTGTAGCCGGTGTAGCTCAACGAGTTTTTGTTCAGCACGTCGGCGAGGTTGCGGCCTTTGTCTTCGGCGATCTGGGTCGAGTCCACGAGGTTGATCGCCTGGGGAATGGTGGCCACGTTTTCCAGCACGCCCGAGGCGGTGGAAGCCGTGACGGTGACGTCCTCAAGCTTTTGGGTGGCCGTCGTCGTTTCCGAGGTTGCCTGAGGGTCGGCGGCTTTGGGGTTGGATTTTTTGGAGCTTCCTGCTGGGTTCGAAGATTCGCCTGCCTGGGAGGTCGTCCCGGTCGCGGCGGCCTGCTGCGCATAAAGTCCTCCTGCCGATAAGAGCAGGTGCGCAAAAATGATGGAGGCGGTTGGGTGAAATTTCATGAAGCGGTTGTTGAAGAAGGAGGATTTAACGAAGACAATTCTCTGATGCAGACACAATGGGGACGTCTGCTTCAGTCATACGCGATAGGCGTAAGGAAGCCTGGAATAGGCAAAGCCAGAAACCCGGGCGAAGGGTGTTTTCAGGCTTGGACTAGGACTTGATACACAGATTTTGCATGACTGGAACTTTGACTAGCTAAGGTTGAGACTTACATAGCGGGCGCAGGCGTACCATCGGCACGCCTTTTGAGCGTGACTTCGATAGGTATGGATGCCGCCCCGATAAGAACCGCGCTTGCGTAGCGTAGGCCCCGAATCACTGCCCGATCTTTGACGATTCCCATCGCGATCGAACCGATTCCCTCTTGCCAACATTTCCCCTACTTCTGATAGATTGAGCGCGTCTACCTAGTAACTAGCTGGGAGTTATGTAGCGGTGCTAAAGTGGGGGATTCCCCGTATTTCGTCAAACCTTTTTTTGAAAATGATCGAAGTTTCGCGACATATCGCGACGTTACTAAAGAAGCCCCGTAAAAACGGCGATCTCGGGGCACGCTGGAGGCAGGAAGCGATCCTTGTTGAAGGGAAGGGGGCTCTCCATCAAAGAATGGGGAGGGAGGTCAAAAGATGAAAGAAAGTGCTAATGACCTCACTGATCAATCGAATCGGAATCAGTGGCTACCAGGTACTATATACCGAAGCCACATTACCTCTAAAAATCCACGTTAAACCCGAGGCGCAAACGTGCTCCTGCCTTTGCTGTGGAGGCGGCCGCCTCCACAGCAAAGGCAGGTATCAAAAGCAGGTACGCCACCTCGATCGCTTTGGCGAACCCACCGCTCTGGTCGTCCATACCCGGCGGTTGCGCTGTTTGGATTGTCGGCACTCCTTTGTTCCACCGCTACCGGGACTTCTCCCCGGACGCCACAGCAGCGAGCCATTCCGCGAAAGCACTTACCGGGCTCACGACAACGGCATCTGCGTCTCCACTCTGGCCCGCATCCTTCACATCGGCAGCGCCACCATTGAGCGCATCTACCACCAGTTCACCGAGCGCAAAGCCAAGGAACGAAGCAGTTTGCGCTGCCCCATGGTCCTCGGCATCGACGAGCACACCCTCCACAAGGGCCAACGCTTCGCCACTACATTCGTTGATCTTAAAAACCACCGTGTCTTCAACGTTGTCCCTGGCCGCAGCCCTCGCGAATTGGCCCCATTGGTTGCCCGCCTTCAAGGCCGGGAGCATGTCCGCGTGGTCTGTATCGACCTCTCCAGCCCTTACCGCGCCTTGATCCGTAAATGGTTCCCTAACGCTCGCATCGTCGCCGACCGCTTCCATGTCATCCGCGTCGTCATCCATCATTTTATGGCCTTGGCTCGAGCAATCGCGCCCGATTTGAAAAACAACATCGCCTCCCTTGCCGTGCTCCGCAAAGCCCCTCATAAACTGACGCCGGTACAAACCTTGCGCCTTGAGCGCCTTTTTGCGACCTACCCTGCGCTGCAACCTCTTCACACCGAAATGCACCGCCTACGCGCTCTCCTCAACCAGAAGCACAGAAGGCGCCGCGAATGCCGCCCTCTGGCTCAAGAGCTTTTGGGCTTCATCGACCGGCTCACCACCAGCCGCTTCGAGCCCCTCATCACTCTGGCCCATACCCTTCGTTCCTGGGCCGAGCCCATCGCCTGCATGTGGCGTTTTACCAGGAACAACGGCATTACAGAGGGCTTCCACCGTAAAATGAAACTCATCCAACGCCGCGCTTACGGCTTTAGAAACTTCTCCAACTACCAAATCCGTGTGCTTGCCGCCTGCGGCTAATTAGCACAATATCACCCAAACAGACCTCCTCCCCATTCTTTGGTGGAGACCCCGGACCTCCTCCCCATTCTTTGGTGGAGACCCCGGACCTCCTCCCCATTCTTTGGTGGAGACCCCAGTAAACGCCGAACGGCGGTTTTGCTGAAAGGGGGAGCCCATGCCGATGTGCCGGTCTCCGATTTACTCCGCATCCCCCTTTGGGGGAGGAAGTTGAAAGAATGGTCGGGCTGGCGGGATTCGAACCCGCGGCCTCTACGTCCCGAACGTAGCGCTCTACCAAGCTGAGCCACAGCCCGACTTTTTTCCGATGCTCTCAGCGAGCAGGGGGTTGATGTATCGCCTACTTTGCCGCTCGGGGCAAGAAGATTACTAAAAAACTTCGCCGACCATTGCTCAACGCCATGGGTTTACTCTGAAAACCCGCTTCTGCTTTTTTCCGGCTCTAGATCAGCCCTTTGCCAAATCTCTCCCCCACCTGCCGGTGCATCTCTTTGATTTCCTCGGCGTGGTCTTTGTTGCAGACCAGCGTGGCGTCCGGGGTGTGGATGATGATGAGGTCTTCGCAGCCGATGGTGGCGATAAGGTGATCCGGGTCGCTGGAGGCGGCGACGGTCCGTTTGCTGCCAAGGTGGAGGGTCTTGGCAGCGGTGGCGTTGCCGTCCTCGTCGTGGGGACAGGTTTCGGCGAAGCTGGGCCAGGAGCCGACATCCAGCCAGGTAAGCGGCATCGGCACGGCGGCTACTTGCACCTTGGGATCGCGCGAGGCGGGCTCCATGACGGCGAAATCGACGCTGATTTTCTTCAGCGTGGGGAAGGTTTCGTTGAGCACGGCGGTTTGCTGCGGCCCGTCCCACGCGGCGGCGATTTTCGCGATGCCCGCGGCGTTTTCGGGAGTGTAGCGCTCGATGCAGTCGAGCAGCGTCGAGGCGCGCCAGACGAACATGCCGCTGTTCCAAAGGTAGTGCTCCGGCCCGGCGGCGAAGTACTCCTGCGCGAGCGGGAGCGCCGGTTTCTCTTTGAATTGCTCGACCACGCGGGCGGCGGTGCCCAGCGGTGCGCCGAGCTGAAGGTAGCCGTAGCCAGTGGCGGGCGCGGTGGGCGAAATGCCGAAGGTGACAAGCGTTTCGGGGTGTTCCTCGGCCAGGCGGTAGCCTTGCTCGACGATTTTCAGGAAGTCGCTCACGGGCTCGATGATGTGGTCGGCGGTGAAAACGGCAATGACGGCCTCGGGATCGCGCCGGGCGATGACGGCGGCGCTGTAGCCGACGGCGTTGAGGGTGTCGCGGCCCACGGGTTCGGCCAGGAGCTGCCCGGGCGGCAAGCGCAGGGCGTTGCAGATCAGGTCGGCATGGGTCTGGCCCGCGCAGATGTAGCGGTTTTCGGCCGGAACGAGGCCCTCCAGGCGCTCGAAGGCGAGTTGCAGAAGGCTTTTCCCGTGAATAAAGGGAATCAGTTGCTTGGGCAGGCTCGCCCGGCTCATCGGCCACAAACGAGTTCCCGATCCTCCTGCCATAATCAGCGCATATCTCATGGGACTATAGCAATAGCGGAACGGGGCTGGAAATGAAGCGAAACCTTTGTAAACGCTTCGCAGCAAGGCAGTCGCTGCTTATTCCAACGCTTTGAGCAGCAGGGCGAGGGCCGTGCGGGCGGTGATGTCTTTGAAGATATCGCGTTCGCGCACGAGGTGGTGCTCCTGGACCTCTGTGGGGCCATTTTTGCGGGCCAGCGCGATGAACACGGTGCCGACGGGTTTGGCCGGGGTGCCGCCGGTGGGGCCTGCGACGCCGGTGGTGGAGAGGGCCCAGTCGGTGCCCGCCCGCAGGAGCGCCCCTTCGGCCATGGCGCGGGCCACGGGCTCGCTGACGGCTCCGTTGGCGGCGATCAGCTCGGCGGGGACGCTCAGGTCGCGCGACTTGGCCTCGTTGGCGTAGGTGACGAAACCGGCCAGAAAGACCGCCGAGGCTCCGGAGACGTTCGTAACGCGGTTGGCGATCCCGCCGCCGGTGCAGGACTCTGCGGTGGCGAGGGTTTCGCCCCGGCGCGTGAGCGCGGCCACGACGGCTTGCTCGACGTTCACGCCGTCCCTCGTGGCGATGGATTCGCCCAGGGCTTCGAGGATGATCTTTTCCGCCACTTCAACGACCTCCTTGGTGCCGATGCAGCGCACGTCCACCTCGCCGGGCCGGGCGCAATAGCCGAGCTCCAGGCCGGGGATGGCCAGCAGCCGCTCGCCCACAAGCGCCTCGACGTTCGATTCGCCGAGCCCGAGTACGTGGTAGGTGCGGCATTCGTTGACTTCGCCGCCGGGGATGAGTTTTTCTAAAATCGGCAGCACCGAGTCGTGGAACATCGGCGTCAATTCCCGGGGCGGCCCGGGCAGCAGGAAAACGTGGACGGTGCGCCCGCCGTATTCGTGTTTAAGGTAGAGGCCCGGCGCGGTGCCGTTGTCGTTGGGCAGGACGAGCGCCCCCTCGGGCACCTGGGCCTGGCGGCCGATGCGGTCGGTAAGGACGAAGTTGCGCTTGGCAAAGCGGGCGGCGATGGTCGCCATGACTTCGGCATCAAAATGGAGCGGGCGGTCGAGGAGTTTGGCGGTGAGTTCGCGGGTGATGTCGTCGGTCGTCGGCCCGAGGCCGCCCGTGACCAGCACGACATCGGCGCGCCCGAGCGCCACGGAGAGCGCCTCGCCGATGGCGTCGCCGTCGGGCACGGTGATCTGCCTGTCGATGCGCAGCCCGAGCGGGAAAAGCCCCCGGGCCAGCGTGGCCACGTGGGTATTGAGGACGTTGCCCAGGAGGATCTCCGAGCCGGTGTTGATGACTTCGACGTTCATAGCGGCCGAGAATATCACCGCGGGCTAAATAAAGTCTCGAATTTTCCCCGGAATCGGGTTCTCCTTTGCGCTCTTCTATGCTTCGCGTTAAACCTTTCCAAGGGCTCCGGCCCGCCGATGATCTCGCTCCTCTGGTCGCCTGCGTCCCCTACGATGTGGTGGACGCCAAGGAAGCCGCCGTGCTCACCGAGGGCAACTCAAAAAGCCTCATGCACGTGGACCGCGCGGAAATCGACCTCCCCGCGGGCACCGATCCCTACTCTGCGGCGGTCTACGAAAAGGCGCGCGAAAACTTCCTGGCGCTCCAGCAAAGCGGTGCCCTTGTGCGCGAGCCCGAGCCGTGCATCTACCTCTACCAGCAGCGCATGGGCGCGCAGGTGCAGACCGGCATCGCGCTGACCTGCCACATCGAGGACTACGAGCGCGACATCATCAAAAAGCACGAGAAAACCCGCCGCGACAAGGAGGATGACCGGACGCGCCTCATCGGCACGATCAGCGCCAACACCGGCCCCGTTTTTCTGACCTACCGCGACACGGCCGAGCTCAATGCGCTCGTGGCCGAGGCCCTCAAGGGCAAGCCCCTCTTCGACTTCACCGCTCCCGACGGCATCGGCCACACTGTGTGGCGCATCCCGGGCGGCGAGGCGTTTGTGAAAGCCTTCGGGCAGGTGCCCTTCTCCTACGTGGCCGACGGCCATCACCGCACTGCCAGCGCCGTGCGCGTGGGCCGTGAACGCCGCGAGGCGAACCCCTCCCACACCGGCGAGGAGCCCTACAACTGGTTCCTGTGCGTCCTTTTCCCCGCGAGCCAGCTCCGCATCCTGCCCTACAACCGATGCGTGCATGACTTGAACGGCCAGACGCCCGAAGCGTTTCTCGAAGCCGTCAAGGCCGCCGGGTTTACCGTCACGGAAAACGCGGGCGACACACCCGAGCGCCCCGGCCAGGTGCGCATGTACCTGGGCGGCAAGTGGTACGGCCTCGGCTGGACCCCGCAGGCCGACGCCAACCCCGTCGAGCGCCTGGACGTCTCCGTGCTCCAGGACCGGCTCCTTTCGCCGATCCTCGGCATTGACGATCCGCGCACCAGCAAGCGCATCGACTTCATCGGCGGCATTCGGGGGACCTCCGAGCTGGAAGCTCGAGTCAACGACGGTCGGGGGGCCGTCGCCTTCTCGATGTATCCCACGACGGTCGATCAGTTGATCGACATCGCGGACGCCAGCCAGATCATGCCGCCAAAGAGCACCTGGTTCGAGCCGAAGCTCCGTTCAGGGCTCTTCATCCACACGTTCTAAGCAACGTCCCGGGGGCCGCTACCTCCTCCATCCATGACGGTAATCATGGTGGTAGCGTGGGCCGTAATAGAACGGGCGAGGCGGATACGCATAGGCGCGGTGGTAGTAGCGCGGGTGGTGGTAATAGCCGTAACCGTAGACGGGAGGGATCGGTCTGACGACGACGCGTGCCGGATAATGCCGGGAATGCCGGTAATATCCATCTCGGGCGGACGCGGTTGCCAACCCGCCGCTCAGAACAGTCACCAAAACCAGCGCGAAAACAAGCAATCCTCTTGGTGTCTTCATGGGTCAATATCCTGCCTGCCGCGAGGAAACGCAAACGCTGCAACCCCCTGAAGCCCAAGGGGAAATAATATAATCAGGAACTCAAACGTCGTTGCAGATCAGCCCGAGCACGTTGACCTGGCGGGCGGTGAAGTGCTTCATGGCCTCGGTCGCCTTGGAGGCCGAGGTCTTGCCAAAACGGACCACAAAGAGCACGCCGTCGACCATCGGGGCGAAGCTCAGGACGTCCCCGTTATCCAGCACGGCGGCGCTGTCGAAAATGATGTAGTCGAACTCCTGGTAGATGTCCTTCAGGAACGCGCCGAAGAAATGCTCCGCCGGGTAGGCCAGCGCCTCGCCGCGCGGAAGCAGGAAAAGGTTGTCGATGTCGGTCTGGATGACGGCTTCGTTCCAGGCGACCTGCTGCTGGAGCACGTTCATGAGGCCCCGGTCCGGCGTGGTGCTGAAAAGCTCGTGGAGCTTGCCGTCGACGAGGTTGCAGTCGATTAAGAGCGTCTTGGCTCCCGAGAAGGCCAGCGTGGCCGCCAGATTCGAGGCGACGGTCGTTTTCCCTTCCCCCTCCGTCGCGCTGACGATCATGAGCGCCTTGGGCCGGGTCCCCTCCACGGGGGCGAAGAGCATCGAGGAACGCAGGGAGCGAAAGGCGTCCAGCAGATTGCGGCGCGGGTCGTAGGGCACCAGCAGCGAAAGCGTGCCTTCGCTGGTGTCGTGCGGAATCTGCCCCAGGATCGGGTATTCCTTAAAGTTCCCCTTGGCTTCGACGAACGAGCCGATGCGGTCGTCGGTTTTGTCGATGAGGAAGATCCCCGCCATGCCCAGGAAAAGCCCCGCCAGCAGGCCGTTCAAGACGATTTTCCCGAGGCTTGCCTTCACCGGTGCGGCGGGCGAGGCGAAGGCCAGGATCGAGAGCGTTTCCTGTTCCACGTTCTTGTAAATATCGATGCTCTGGAGCGTGGCCATGAGCTGGTCGAATTGTTTGCGGTCGTGGTCCACTTTGAGGCGCAGGCGGTCGTATTCCGCCAGCTTCGTGCTCAGGTCCATCGCCCGGGCGCTCCATTCGCGGATGTCGGACTGCTTGCTCTTAATCCGGATCTCCAGGGCGTCGCGGCGCATGTTGATGACGTCCATGCTCTGGATTTTGTAGCTCTCCATGAGCTGTTGGGTTTCCAGAATTTTGTCGTCGATCAGCTTGATGCGCGGGTTCTCGGGCCGTGCGATTTTGAGGATCTCCTCCCGCTGGACCTTGAGCATGTGGATGGTCTGCTTGGCCATTTGGTACTGCACGATCGCGCTGCCCATATTGACAAACGAGCTGTCAAATGAGCTCATATTGCTGTCATCGCGCTTGGCGTTGCCGGAGGTGCCGCTCTGGAGGGGCTGCGGCTTCTGGGCCTGGAGGGGCTGGCTGCTCAGGTCGATCTTCTGCTCGTCGTTGAGCGTATTGAGAATGTTGAGCTCGGTTTTCAGGCTGGCCAGCTCTTGCTCCAGCCTGCCCAGGTAATCGGCGGCGGAGTTGTGCGAACTCTGAACGAAGCTGATCTTGTGGGACTCCTGGTAGTTGACCACGTCCTGCTCGTCGTCGTTGGTCTTCTTTTCGAGCACCAGGAGCTGGCTGCTGATCGCGCTCGTCATGTTGTCGGACTTCTCTTTGCGCATTTCCTTGCGCACCGTCATGTACTCCTGCATGACGCCGTCCAGAAACGCCTGGGTATAGAGCGGCTCCAGCCCGCTGGCCGAGAGGCTCAGGAACGAGGTGCGGGGGATCTGGTTGACGTTGACCGAGACGGGCACGGCGATCCAGTCGGGATGCTGCCCGAGCACCCGGGCGCGGGCGCGGTCGGCCACCTGCTTGCTGGTAATGAGCGCGAACTGCGAGGGGAGGAAGTCGCCCCCCGCCTCGGTGACGCGTGCGGTGCCCTCGATGTTGAACTGCCCGCTCAAGACCATCTGGGCCTCAGAAACGTAGCTCGGCGTCAGGTGTGCCCCTTTCCAGGCGCCCACCAGTAGGCCCAGCCCGGCGGTGACCGCGGCGATCCACCAAAAGCGTTTGAAGATTTTGAGATAACGCTGCCCCATGACCTTGGCTTTGGCCAGAAGGTCCCCGATGGACGGTTTGGAAGTGGCGGCTCCTTGCATCTTATTAGGGTCCTAGAAGTTGATCCAGCTTTCGGGGACCATGATCAAATCATCGGGTTCGATGAGCGGGTCCTTATCCAGTTCGGCTTTATCAATGATCCGCTGCATGTCCACGATGATACTCTGATATTCCTGGTGGCGCTTGATTTCGCGCGGGAAGGCGGTCTCCAGCAGGCGGCGGTTGGTCTGGATGATCGTTTTGTCGCGCGAGTTGTGGTTAACCCGCTTGAGGTCGAGCGGGCAGGCGTCCTCCAGCAGCTCGCGGTTGAGCATTACGAGATCCTCCCCCTGCGGGTTCTGCGCCAGCAGGTAGAGAACTTCGGGGGAAATATCGACCTTCCGGAAGGGCTCGGGCGAATAGAGCGGGCCGCCGCGCAAGATGGCGTTCATGCGGGAAAGCAGCGTGTCCATCAGGAAGGCATCGTTGGAGCGGGTGCTCTCGACGGCGTTGGCGATGATCTGGCGCTCCTCGGGCGTGAACTGGAGCCAGAGGTAAGTGTAGAAGGGATCGTTGTGGCGGCTGAGCTTTTCGATGAACGTATTGACGTCCAGGAAGTCACCCACGGTGAAGAGGCAGGCCCCCGTCTGGTTGGAGACGGCTCCCTGGACTTCCAGCGGCAGCCTGACCCCCGCGAAGCGCTGCTCGGTGTAGATTAAGCCGTTCTGCAAGAGCCGGTTAAAGTCCTTGGCCAGGTAGGCCTTCAGCTCGATCTCCGGCGTGCCGGTATTGACGATGGCGCGGCGGGTTACGACGGTGATGTTGTTCCACAGGAAGGCGCAGATGGGCTCCTGGTCATAGCGTAGGCGCTTGCCCAGGCGGCGGGCGTCGATGAAATCGTCCCGGACGAAAAGATAGGCCTCCGCGGGCGTGCGCCGGAGCAGCTTGACCTTGCGCTTGTTGGCGAACTCGACAAACCCGCCCGCCTTGGCGATGGCCTGGCTGACGGTGAAGTTCCCGCCCGGGGGCATGTCGATGCTCTGCGGGTAGCGGATCTGCCCCATTACGGAAACCTTGCTATGGGTGCGCTTGCTGTCGGGCACGACGATGGTGTCGTTGGGCAGCACGACCGGGTCTTTCTCCAGGGCGCCCTTGCTGATGACCTCCTCCACATTGACCACGATCGTCACGTACTCCGGCGGCCGGTTGCGCCGGATTTCGCCCCGGAAGAAGTCCTCCAGCAGGTAGCGGTTCATCCGGATCATGTCGTTCCCCTTCGGATTCTGCGCCACCAGGCGGCGGGTGTCGGCGGTCAGCTTCACGTTGGCAAAGAGCACCTCGTCAAAGAAAGTATCCGTGTCGATGACGCGGTTAAACTGCCCCACGAGCGTGATGCCGCGCTGGCGGTCGGAGCACTTGGGGTTCGCCAGGGTGTCGAGGGCCTCCGGCTCGAAAAGCGCCTTGAGGTGCTTGTACATCGGGTCGGGCGAGCAAAGGATGCGCGAGGCCATCGTGAGCGGGTTGGAGAAGTCCTCGATCACAAACCACGGGATGATCGCATTTTTGCGTAGCAAGCGAACGCGCTCCTTGTCGGCGAATTCCGCGAAGCCCTGGGCCCGGGCGATGGCCTTGCTGACGTTCATCTCCTCGTTCTCCTGGAGATCAATACTGCAAGGCTGGTTCACCTTGCCCAGGACGTAGATCTTCGTGTGGAAGCGCTTGATCTCGGGAACGTAAATATTGTCGTTGGGCAGCACCATGGGGTCCTTATCCAGCAGCCCCTTTTCCACGATGTCCTCCACGTTGTAGCTATTGGTCTCCGCTTTGCCGGTCTCATTGTTGCGGCGGGTGAGGCGGACATTCGTGCGGTCGGCAAAATCCGCGAACCCCTGGGCGCGGGTGATGGCCTTGCTCAAAGTAAGCATTTCGCCGGAGGGAATCTCAATACCGCCCGGGAGATTCACCTTCCCCATCACGTAAACCTTGCCCACCGAGCGTTCGCTATGGGTCTCCAGGCCGATGATCACCGTGGCCTTGTAGTAAAATTCCTTTTCCAGGAGCGGCTTGATCTCCTCGGCCAGCTGTTTGCAGGTTTTTCCGACGGCCCGGATGTGCCCGATCAAAGGGACGTCGATCTCACCTGCGTCATTTACCGTAATCTGCACCGCCGGGAGCTTTTCCTCGATAATGCGGTAGCTGAGGCGGTCGCCCCGGTCCAGACGGACCCGGTCGTTGAGGCCGTCGATGGTCAGGCCGTTGGGGATTTCCACCACCTGTTTAGGGAGATCCGTGGGCGGAAGCAGCGCGGAATCATCGCCTTGCCCGTACAAAGGAGCGACGCACACATGAACCCACAAGAATAGGAGTAAGGCAGAGATCAGGCTTTTCATCAGGGGCTTTACAGAAGCCCAAAAAACCATGATTAGGGGAGATCGTCAATTGGCAAAGCAGGATAAGAATCACGAAACTGCGTCAAAATACGTATATCTTTCGATCTTTCGGCCTTTCCGGCTTTATGCAACGATGGTGCCTACCGATGTCCGCACCGCTACTGTCCGTCCTGAAGCAATCGTTTGGCTTCTCCGCATTTCGTCCTTTGCAGGAGGAAATCATCCGGGACGTGCTGGCGGGCCGGGATGTTTTCGCCCTATTGCCCACCGGCGGCGGCAAGTCGCTCTGCTTCCAGCTCCCCGCGCTGATGCTACCGGGCCTCACCGTGGTCGTCTCGCCCCTCATTTCGCTCATGAAAGATCAGGTCGATGCCCTGCAAGATGCAGGCATCGCGGCGACCTTCCTGAATTCCGCGCTGGCCCAGGGCGAAGCCCGCAAACGCCTGCGGGGCCTACACCAGGGCGAATACCGCCTGCTCTACTGCGCGCCAGAGCGCCTGATGCTCTCTGGAATGCTGGAGGACCTCCAGAAATGGAACGTGAGCCTCATCGCCATCGACGAAGCCCACTGTATCAGCGAATGGGGGCACGATTTTCGGCCCGATTACCGCCAGCTCTCCGGCCTGCGGGATCATTTCCCCGGCGTCCCCATCCTGGCCTTGACCGCCACGGCCACCGAACGCGTTCGCGACGACATCCTCCGCCAGCTGCGCTTCGAAAACGCCAACACCTACGTCGCCAGCTTCAACCGCCCCAACCTCACCTACCGCGTCATCCCCCGCAGCCAGCCCCAGCGCCAAGTACGCGACTTCATTCGCCAGCGGCCCGGAGAGAGCGGCATCGTCTATTGCTTTAGCCGAAAATCAGCCGAAAGCGTCGCCGAACACCTCACCAAAGACGGCATCCGCGCCCTTCCGTACCACGCAGGCCTCAGCGCCGGAGAGCGCGACCGCAACCAAACCCTCTTCCTGCGCGACGAAGTCCGCGTCATCGCCGCCACCGTCGCCTTCGGCATGGGGATCAACAAACCCAACGTCCGCTACGTCATCCACTACGACCTGCCCAAGAACATCGAAGGGTACTACCAGGAAACCGGCCGCGCCGGGCGCGACGGCCTGCCCAGCGAGTGCCTGCTGCTCTTTAGCGCCGCCGACGTCGTCAAGCAGACCAGCTTCATCGAGGAAAAACCCGACGAACAAGAACAGGAAATCGCCCGCGAGCAGCTCCGCCAGATGGTCCACTACGCCGAGACCTCCGCGTGCCGCCGCACCGCCCTGCTGCGCTACTTTGGCGAGGAGTGGCCCACCCACCCGGCCACCCAGCCCTGCGGCGGCTGCGACAACTGCCTGGAGCCCCGCGAAACCTTCAACGGCACCCTCGCCGCCCAAAAACTTCTCTCCTGCGTCATCCGCCTGCGGCAGAAATCCGGCTTCAGCTTCGGCCTCAACCAGATCGTCGACGTCCTATGCGGCGCCGACACCGATCTCATCCGCAAATGGGGCCACCAGAGCGTCAGCACCTACGGCATCGGCACCGAAATGAAACGCCCCCAGTGGCAGGCCATCGGGCGCGAATTGATCCGCCTGGGTTTTCTCCAGCAGACCGGCGGCAAATACGCCGTCCTCGAAATCACCGCCGAAGGCCTCTGCGCCCTCAAATCGCGCCAGCAGATCCTGCTCACCAAACCCGCCGAGGCCAAAGCCGCCGAGGCTAAAGCCGAGAGGCGCAAACGCACCGGCGAAATCCCGTGCGACGAAGGCCTCTTCGACCGCCTGCGGGGCCTGCGCCGCCGCCTGGCCGACGAAAAAGACGTCCCTGCGTACATCATCTTCTCCGACGTCGCCCTACGGGAAATGGCCAACCGATACCCGGCCAGCCAGGAAGAATTCGCCACCATCTCAGGCGTAGGCAGCCAGAAACTGGAGCAATACAGCGAAGCCTTCCTGGACGAAATCGCCGCCTACCTACGCACCTACCCCAAGCAAGTCTTCGAAGACTCCCTCAACGCCATTGGATAAGGGAGGCGGGATAGAAAAAAACGAGCCAACCCCAGAGAAAGAGCGGCAAAAAGCGGAATAAAACGCGAAAACGGCTTGCGTTTGACGGATTTTTTGGCACTTTAGGCGTCCCTCGTTTTTCTTGGGGCTGGGTAGCTCAGTTGGTAGAGCAGAGGACTGAAAATCCTCGTGTCCCCGGTTCGATTCCGGGCCCAGCCACCACTTAAAACCCTGTATTCATCAGGGTTCCAGGCCGACACCGGGTCTCCACCAAAGAATGGGGAGGGAGGAAGATATGGTGATATTGTGCTAATTAGCCGCAGGCGGCAAGCACACGGATTTGGTAGTTGGAGAAGTTTCTAAAGCCGTAAGCGCGGCGTTGGATGAGTTTCATTTTACGGTGGAAGCCCTCTGTAATGCCGTTGTTCCTGGTAAAACGCCACATGCAGGTGATGGGCTCGGCCCAGGAACGAAGGGTATGGGCCAGAGTGATGAGGGGCTCGAAGCGGCTGGTGGTGAGGCGGTTGATAAAGCCCAAAAGCTCTTGAGCCAGAGGGCGGCATTCGCGGCGCCTTCTGTGCTTCTGGTTGAGGAGAGCGCGCAGGTGGTGCATTTCGGCGTGCAGAGGCTCCAATGCAGGGTAGGCGGCGAAAAGCCGCGCGAGGCGCAAGTGTTGGGCCGCAGTTAGCTTATTTGGGGCTTTGCGGAGGACGGCAAGAGAGCCGATGTTATTTTTCAAGTCAGGGGCGATCTGCCGTGCCAAGGCCATAAAATGATGGATGACGACGCGGATGACGTGGAAGCGGTCGGCGACGATGCGAGCGTTAGGGAACCACTTGCGGATCAAGGCGCGGTAAGGGCTGGAGAGGTCGATACAGACCACGCGGACATGCTCCCGGCCTTGAAGGCGGGCAACCAATGGGGCCAATTCGCGAGGGCTGCGGCCAGGGACAACGTTGAAGACACGGTGGTTTTTAAGATCAACGAATGTAGTGGCGAAGCGTTGGCCCTTGTGGAGGGTGTGCTCGTCGATGCCGAGGACCATGGGGCAGCGCAAACTGCTTCGTTCCTTGGCTTTGCGCTCGGTGAACTGGTGGTAGATGCGCTCAATGGTGGCGCTGCCGATGTGAAGGATGCGGGCCAGAGTGGAGACGCAGATGCCGTTGTCGTGAGCCCGGTAAGTGCTTTCGCGGAATGGCTCGCTGCTGTGGCGTCCGGGGAGAAGTCCCGGTAGCGGTGGAACAAAGGAGTGCCGACAATCCAAACAGCGCAACCGCCGGGTATGGACGACCAGAGCGGTGGGTTCGCCAAAGCGATCGAGGTGGCGTACCTGCTTTTGATACCTGCCCTTGCTGTGGAGGCGGCCGCCTCCACAGCAAGGGCAGGAGGAGGTTCGCGCTTCGGGTTTAACGTGGATTTTAAGAGGCAATGTGGCTTCGGTATATAGTACCTGGTAGCCACTGATTCCGATTCGATTGAGCAGTGAGGTCATTAGCACTTTCTTTCATCTTTTGACCTCCCTCCCCATTCTTTGATGGAGAGCCCCGACACCTCAAAAGTCTGGATTCGATTGGAATCGAATAGAATCGACCGGCTTAGGTCAAAAACTCTCCACGATTTATCCACTTTTTTTTCCTCTGTGGGGCGTTCCGGGGGCTCTTTTCGCCCCGTCTTGCTCCCCGTGATTGTCGTCCGGGCCGAAAAAAGTCAAAAAAGCTGCGGAAACCGGTAGCGGGTCATTTTTGGGTGGTACTTTTCCCCTACTCAAACATGAACAACTCCGTGGCACCGTTGGAACAGCAAGCCCTCAACAAGGTGGAAGTGAGGGCATTTCTGGGCATTGGCCCGAAGGTCTTGCAGCGGATGATTTGGGCTTCGCGCCATGGCGACCGCTGGCTTGACTTCGTGAGCAACCACGGGGGCAAGCCCCGGATGTGTGTCACCTTTACGGCTGAATCCGCCCGGTATGCCTTATACGACTTTCACAGTCATACACTCCAAAATTCTGCGCTCTTTCGGGGCGTCTGACTGTAAAAATCGTATTCCAGCGGCTGTGCAAAGGCGAAGAACCGGCCCCCTTGGGGTATATCAAAGGCAAAAGTGCAATCCATGTAGCCCGACATTTATTGAAGCAAACGAGAAACTATGCGGGCCAGAATCTTTGGGCCCGCGGGATCTTCGTGGACACGGTAGGCCGAGATACGGAGGTTATCCGGCGCTACATCCAAAATCAGGAAGCCGAAGACCAAAGAATGGATCAGCTTGAAATCCTGGAAATGGCAGTAGCCACAGAAAACAAGAAAAGCTAACGAGCAACAATAAGCCGCTTTGAGCGGCTCACCTTACAAGCCACCGGTTTTACCGGTGGTGCCTGGCAACTCGTAGAGCCGCAGCCCGGGATGGATGTAGGCGAGCGGCTCCCGGGGGCGTTCCCAGAGGAGGCGGCCGGTGGAGAATAGCTCTTTGTAGAAGCGCGCCCGCTGTTGGCGGACCGGGTCGGCTTTCCCGTTTTTCCCGGGGTTGAGGAAATAGCGGTAGCTCTGTTCGGAAACGGCGGCGTAGTGGACGCCCCAGGCGCGCAATTCCTCCAGGCTGCCGAGGTCTGCGGCGCATTTGTCGGCGACCCAGACGGTCTGCGGAAACCGGTAGGCCGCTTCGCTGGATTGCAGGGCTTTTGTGAGGCAGGTGCGGGCGTCGGCTGCCACGGTGGCGTCGGCGGGCAGGTGCTCGCGCATCCAGGTGATCAGCTCCCGGCGGTCGTCGGAGCCGAATTCGGCGTAGCGCTGCCACAGTTCGGGCAGCGGCCAGAGGACCGCCCCCACGCCGAGGACCCAGGCCGCGAGCGCGGCGTGCCGGAACTTTCCTCGCGCCATTTCCGCGAGCCCGGCGGCCCCGAGGACGCCCAGGATGAGCATGGCGGGCAGGACGTAGCGGTCTTTGACCTTTGGGCAGAAGCTCATGGCCAGGATCAGCACGATGGGGAAGGCGCCGAGCACCCAGGTAAAGGCGTTCTGGGCGCGGCGGTTCCCCCAGCGGAGCGCGAACCAGAAGAGGGTTCCCAGAAAAAGCGGTGGGGGGACGTAGTTGATGAGCCCAGTGAGGTATTTGCGTTGGAAAAGGGAGCCGTTTTCCTCGGAGGCGTTTTGGATCTTGTTGAACTCCGACCCGAGCCCGCTGGCGGCGTTGTCGGGGGTGAGGAAAATGTCGCGGTTGATGAGGGCGAAGACGGCTAGGGCGATGCCGGTGAAAAGCAGCGCTGCCTTCCACGCTCCCCGGAAGGAGCGCCCTGAGGCCAGGATCGGGATCAGCCCGAGGGCTAGCGCGGCGAAGCCTACATATTTCCCGGAAGCGGCCAGCCCCGCGGCCAGCCCGGCCACCGCGGCAGCGGCGAGCGAGGGCTTTCGGGCATACCAGCCGAGCGCGGCAATGCACGTCATGAAGCCTCCGAGCAGCACGCAATCCTCCTTCATATAGTGCGCCAGCTCGAAAAGCAGCGGGTTGAACACGAGGAAGCCCCCTGCGATAACCCCTGCGGCGGGCCCCCTCATTTGCCAGGCCAGCAGCACCAGCGCCCCCACGGCGAGGGCGGCTCCGGTGGCGGAGACGGCGCGGCCCATTTCAACCACGGCTTGGCCGGTGCGCGGGGCCCCGGTGGCCCACAGGGCGGCCCGGGTCGATTTCAAGAGCAGCAGCGGGTGGTGAAAATTGAGCTGGCCCGAGAGCACTTGCTCCACCTTGGTTGGCTCGTCGATGTGGTAAAAGTAGGGAAACGTGGCGCGCCGGGTGAAGAGCCCGAGGGCCGCCAGCGCGAAAAGCAGGGCCGCGACCCACGCGCGGAGGTCCGGTGCGGGCCATGAGAAAAAGCTAGGGGCAGAGGGAGCGTGGGATCGGGGGACCTCGACGTTCATGCGGGGGTGGGTGGGGTGCTGGTTAGGCTAGGCGCTAGCTAATCCCCTCCTTGGGGCAGCCCGCTGGAGGCGGCGGCTTTGGACGGGGTGGCTGCCGGGATGTAGACGCCCTTTTTGGGCTTTTTCTTCCCGCCCTGGCCCAGAACGGGAAAGGCTTGGGTCAGGAGGATCGCCTCCTCCTGGGTCAGCCCCCGGTTCATGGTGATGACGCCGTCGGAGACTCTTTTATCGACGAGCATGGCCGTGACGGCCCGTGCGTTGACGAACCCGACGAGCATCGCGCCGCGGGCGTCGTTGGAAAGAGAATCGAGGGCGATACGTCCGTGGGTGTCGAGCCGGAAGGCGCAGCCGAAGGTGCCGTCATCCACCGGGAAGGGGTAGATGGCCACGATGTCGTCTTCGTTAATCTCTGCCGTTTTGGAGAGCGTCACCTTGCGATCCGATCCGGGGACGGCCGAGGTCATGATGAAGGGCGCGCCGGAGACTTCGTTGACCTCGATGTGGAAACGGACTGCCACCTTGGGTTTTTTGGCGCCAGCGATCAGGCAAAGGGCCAGTAGGGGGATGAGGAAACGCATGAAACGCATAGCGGGGAATTTGCGCTGTGTGAAACCGATTTGCAACTCCGTGTTGCAGGGTTTAGAAATGGCTGCTGTGTTTAATTTCCGTGTCCCCCTTCTCCCTCGCCTCGCGCTCGCGGCGCTTTGCCTCGCGCTCACCGCGGCCCTGGGAGGGTGTGCTTCCGTTCCCAAAGCGCCCAACAAAGCCCGCTACAACGGTCTGGACCTGACGGTTCTCACCGAGCCCTCGCCGCTGCGGCTTGGCGATACCCGCCGCCTGAGCGTCGTCATGAAGCTCGCCAACCGTTCCCGCCGCTTCGTGCGCCTCGAATTTCCCACGACCCAGCGCATGGAGGTCATCGCGCGCGACGCCTCGGGCCGCCAGCTCGTGGTCTGGAGCGAGGACGAGGCGTTTGACAGCGAGCCGTGCTCGGTCGGCATCAACCCGGGCGAACACCTCGAATACCGGGCGGTGATCGGCACGCGCGATCTCGTCGCCGGGCGCAAATATATCATCGTGGCCTACATCACGGGCTATCCGAAGCTGAGCGTGGAGATCCCCATCACGCCCGAGCCGTAGGTAGTGTCTCGACAAAAAAAGAAAGCAGGTTGAGATTCCTGCTTTCAAACAAAAAAACAAACGGTGGGGGAAACCCGCCGGTCCTAGCTTCCGTTGCGCTTCAATACGGGCGTCATGCGGGCCACTTTCTGGCGCATGATCTTGCCCATTTTGAATTTCACGGCTGCCCGGGCGGGAATTTTGTAGAGGCTGCCCGGTTCGTTCGGATTACGCCCAACGCGCGGCTTGGTCAGGCGAATCTCGAAAACTCCGAAATTTCGCAGCTCGACGTCGTTGCCGTCGGCGAGAGATTCAGTGATGTAATCCAAGGTTTTTTGGACCACATCAAAGACTTGGGTCTGTACAAGACCCGTTTCGTTACTGATCCGAACGACTAAATCCCTCTTTGTCAAGTTCGCCATACGGAGCGGAAAATACCTCCCTACTACCTGGGCGGCAAGCGGAATATTTTGCCTTTGAACGAATTGAAATCCCCATCCTGTGCGGGATTTGGGCCGGTTTGGGCTTTTTTTCAGCGCCGGGTGAGCCTTTCCGAGGCCGTTCGCAGCAGCGGGTTGGCCAGCGCGGCCACGGCTCCGGAGAGCATCAGACGGCGCACTTCGGCGCGGGGGACTTTGACTCTCCGGGCGGTTTCCAGGGGGCGGGATTGCTCCATCAGCCGCAGGGTCCGGACGCCAAGCGCCCAGGGTAAAAAGCAGGCCAGGCGCACTCGCCAGGGCCGGATGGCCTCGATGTAGCGCAGCCCCTCGGCGAGGTGGGCCCGGGCGCGTTCGGTCCAGCGTTCGTAGGCCGCGCGGGCGAGGGTGGGGGAGGTGCGCAGTTCCCCGGGGGCGTGGCCTTCCAGGTCGCTCAGGGGGAGATAGCAGCGCCCGTTGGCGAAATCGGCCGGGGCATCGCGTAAAATATTGACCAGTTGCAGACCTTTGCCAAAGGCGACGGCGCGCCGGATGAGTTCCTCCGGCGGGATGCCTGGGGCGTAGCGGGGCAGGTGGCGCAGGCAGATGCGCGTCCAGAACTCGCCCACGCACCCGGCCACGCTGTAGGTGTAGTCCTCAAGCTCCGCTTCCGTGGCCAGCGCGGTGACGCCGCCTTCTTTGCCGCAGGCTCCGAAGCGTTGCAAATCGAGCCTCTGCCCCCGGAGAATCTCCTCCAGTACGCGCGTGATTTCCTCGCGGTCGCCCGGCTCAGTTTGCTCCCAGAGCCGCCAGATTTCCGCGAAACGGCCGAGGAGCTCCCGTTCCGAGGCGTCGGGAAGGCCGGGGATGAAGCCGGATAAATCGGGCGCGGGGCCAGGGCCGCGCAGGGCCGAGGCCATTTGCGCGAGGGCCTCCAGGCGTTGGGCCGCGGCGCTTGCGGCGCTGTCGGCCACGGTATCGCTGGCGCGGGCCAGTAAATACGCGAGCCCCACCGGTTCGCGAAGAACCGGCGGGAGCAATCGGATGGTCAGGTAAAAAGACCGGGAAACCGCCTTCAACACGTGGTCGAGATCTGCTCGCATCCCGTGTGGGATAGGCGCTTCCCCGGTCGTTGGCAAGCTGGTACCGTGTCCCGCGTAAAATTTCGCATCGAGCTTGTCTTTTTGGCCCAGGGGCAGCGTTGTCAGCCCAAGTCGCTATCTACAGATAGCGCCATGGGCTTCCGCCTTGCCCTGAACCAAAAATCCGGCGCTCTATGCGTCATTTTTCTTGGGACAAGCTACTAAATCAAAGCCAGCGAGCGCAGCGTGGGGGTGTCGAGCCGGCCCGTGATCGGGAGGCGGCAATCGGCCTGCCAGGCGCGGATCGCGGCCCGGGTACCGGGGCCAGCGCAGCCGTCAACGGCTCCACTGTAGTAACCACGGCGGGCCAGGGCGCGCTGAGCGTCGCCCACGACATCGCCCGAAACCTCGCGGCCGACCACTACGGGACGGTCGTAATAGGGCTCATCGTAGTAGGGGCCTCCATAATAAGGGCTGCCATAGTACGGACCATAGTAGCCGGGGTAGACCGGCACGCCGAGGCCGATTCCGACGCTCCAGCGGGGACCGCCGCCCCAGTGACCACGGCCATAGCCATGGCCACCATGCCCAGGACCTGGGCCGGGACCGCGATGCCAGTCAGCCATGGCGGGCAGGCTTAGGATGCCCAGCGCCGCGACGGCAAGTGCAATCGATTTGGAAATACGCAGCATAATAGGTGGGTGAATTCTGATAACTTAGACGCAGTCCGGGGCTGAATATTCACAAAAAATCGGGAATCTTCTTCCGAGCCGCTTCCTAGTGTTGCACATTGTCAAACAAGTGCAAGTCGTGCGCCTCCCCTGGGGCCTGGGGGCGCGGCGCGGCCCGATACACGGAACGCCTGGATATCCATGGATCCAGGCGTTCCGTCGGGCATCCGCCCACGTTTTTCGGCTACGCCGGGTTAAGCCGGGCGTTGAGCGTGATCTCCGCGTTGAGCAACCGGGAGACCGGGCAGGTCGCCTTGGCCCGCTCCGCCGCCAGTTCGAACGCCGCTTCGTCGGGCTCCGCGATCGTCACCGCCGCGTCCAGGTGGACCGCCGGAATGACAAACCCGTCCGGGCCTTTTTCGAGCGAAACGGCGGCCGTGGTCTGGATGCGTTCCGGCTTCATGCCCGCCTTCTCCAACTGCGCCGAAAGCGCCATGGAAAAGCAGGCCGCATGGGCCGCCGCGATCAGCTCCTCTGGGTTGGTCCCCGCCTCGTTTTCGAAACGTTTGCTGAAGGAATAGGCCACGCCGGGCAGCGCGCCGCTTTCCGTTGAAATCGTGCCCGAGCCGTCGCGTAGACCGCCGTTCCACACAGCGGAGGCTTTGCGGTAAATCATATTAAAAATGGTAAGGTAATACTTGGCTTGCGGTTATGCCCTGGGGCCGCGTCCCGTGATCAAGGAGACGATGAAGAGGATCAGGAAAATAATGAACAGCACCTTGGCCGCCCAAGCCGCCGTTCCCGCGACCGCCCCGAACCCGAGGACCGCGGCGACAATGGCAATGACGAGGAAAACAATGGAATAGCGTAACATAGAGCTGGCTCCCGGTTTGGTGTACCCCTGGACTTCGCGCTTCCTTCGGTCCGTGGACGCTGGTGCGCCGCATGATGGATTCCATGATCGGCCCGGGTCCCGGCGTCCGGCCTCCGCGCGCCATGCGTTTTTTCTCACGCCTTATGAAATCGATCCTTTGCATGCTTCTCATGGCGTCGACGGGGTTTGCGCAGACCCCGGCCCCCTCGGCGTCGGCCACGGTGAGCGCCACCCCGAGGCCCGATGATTCTATTAAGAAAGCTCCGGAAGAGCTTACCGTTGAGCAGCAGGGCGACTCCCCCGCCGACCGCGAGCTGACGCGGATCATTCGCCGCGCGGTGCTGAAAGAGGCTGCCCTCTCGGGCCCGGCGAAGAACGTCAAAATCATCTCCATCGAAGGCAAGGTGACGCTGCGCGGGCCGGTCCACTCCGAGCAGGAGAAAACCATGGTCGGCTCGATTGCGGAAAAAGCTGCCGGACAGGGCAAAGTCACCAACCAGCTGGAAGTCAGAAAGTAAGCTTTTTTTCCGAGAATTGCCATGGCGTCCCGGGCTGTTTTTGCCCTATGCTGCCCGGACCGATGAACTCGTTCGACCAAGCTGTCTCCGTGGTACACGACGCCCTGAGCGCGATGCGCGCAAATGCCTCCGGCCCGCTGCCGAGGGCCGCCCGCGCCGCGCTGGAGCGGCTGGCGGCGACTCCCAAGGCAGCCGGTGCGCCCGAACCCGCGCCTGAGCCCGAACCCCCAAGCACCCCTCAACCCAAAATCCAACCCGCCCCCATCCCCGCCCGGGCCGAAGCTCCGGCGAAACCGGCCGCTCCCGCTCCCGTTTCCGAGCCTTCCCAGAGCCGGGCGGAGCGCCTGGAGGCGTTGCGCCAGCGGTTTGCCGAGTGCGGCAAGTGCCCCAACCTGGTGGGCACCCGCACCCACGTCGTTTTCGGCGTCGGCAACCCCGAGGCCCGGCTCATGTTTGTCGGCGAAGCCCCCGGGGCCGACGAAGACCGGGAAGGGGAACCCTTCGTGGGGCGCGCGGGCCAGTTGCTGACGAAGATCATCCAGGCCATGGGCTTCGAGCGCGGCGACGTCTACATCGCCAACATCCTTAAATGCCGCCCCGACATGCCCCCGGGCGAAACCGGCAACCGCAAGCCGCGTCCGGACGAAATGGCCACCTGCCTGCCTTACTTGATCGAGCAGATCGAGATCATCCGCCCCGAGTGCCTCGTGGCCCTCGGCGCAACGGCCATGGAGGGGCTCCTGGGCGAACCGGCGGTCATGCGCCAGGTCCGGGGCCGCTGGCACAAGTTCCGCGACATCCCGCTCATGGCCACCTACCATCCCGCCTACCTCCTGCGCAACCAGTCCATGGCCGAAAAGCGGAAGGTCTGGGAAGACATGCTGCAAGTCTTGGAGAAGCTTGGCGATCCGATCTCCCTCAAACAGCGTGGCTACTTCCTGCCCAAATAGCCGCTAAACACCTCCGGTAACATTAAATGGCCCCATTCCGGCGTGAAAACGGCCAATCACGTTGACTTTCCCCCTTTGCCTGCTAGGTTGCGCCGCGATGAAATTTGCTCTCTACTCCCTAGCGGCGCTGTGTCTTTGCCTGCCGATGGCGCAAGCGGCTGATTCCAAAGCGACCCCCAGACCAACGCCTAAACACGTGACCATCAAGGCGATTTCGAGCTCCGAAATCACCATCAATACCGGCGTCGTGACCAAGACTTACAAACTCGACGACCGCACGGTCTATGTATACCAGGGGGTGCGGGTGCCCCAAAGCGACATCAAGACCGGAATGCGCGTTAACGTGACCCCTTCCTTCGACGGCAAGAACGCCACGATGGTCACCGCCACCGAAGGCCCCCAGGCGACTCCCGCGCCATCCGCGGCGGCCCCGAAGGTAGCCCCGAAGGCGACTCCGGCCACAACTCCGAAGAAATAACCGGCGAGTTCCTACCGGGCCGTCACGCTGACGGTCTGGATTTCCCGGACCGTTTCGCCGCCGACCTGTTGCAGCACACCCACCGAAAGGTCCACGGGCGCGCCTTTACCTGCCCGGGATAGCAGATTCTGCACATCGTCCGGGCTGTTGACCTGGAAGCGCCCCACCTTGTAAAGTACCAACCCTCGGCGCAGCCCCACGCGGGCCGCCGGGCTCTGGGCCTCGACGTCGGAAATGAGCACCCCGGCTTGGTCGGGTAGCCCGAGGGCGTCGCTCAAATCAGCGGTCATGGCCTGGACCGACAGGCCGAGCCGCCGCCGGGAAACGTCGGCGAGCTGATTCTTTTTCGCCTGGGCCGGGTTCTGCGCATCGCGTTTGAACTCCTCCACCTTTTCCGCCACCTTTTTGGCCGGGATGGCGAAGCCGATCCCCTGGGCCGGGACGCCCTGGGGCGTATAGGCCAGCTTGGCCGAGGCCACACCGACCAGCTTGCCGGAAATATCCACCAGCGGGCCGCCGCTGTTGCCGGGGTTGATCGCCGCGTCCGTCTGGAGCAGCCCTTCATACTGGACCTGATCCACGCTCAGATTGCGGTTCGTGGCGCTCAGGATGCCCCGGGCCACCGAGTGCCCGTAGCCGAGCGGGTTGCCGACGACCAGGACCGTTTCGCCCAGCAGATTCGGCGACACATCCCCGAGCGAAATATAGGGCAGGGGCGTCTGGCTCTCGATCTTGAGGAGCGCCAGGTCCACCGATGGGTCGCCCGTGACATAACGGGCGTTGTAAGACTTGCCGTCGGGTGTCGTGACCTGGATTTTAAGGTCCTCGGCCCGCTCCACCACATGCTCGTTGGTAATGATGTAGCCCGAGGGGTCCACGATGAACCCCGAGCCGAGGCTCTTCACCTTTTGCCGGATCTCGCGCCGGGGGGCCACCTGACCGCCGAAGTATTGGTTGAAAAAATCCTCATAGGGATCGCGCACGGCGCGCCGGATGATCCGCTCCGTGTTGATATTGACCACGGCGGGAAGCGATTTGGACACCGCCGCGACCGCCGGTTCGGTGGCCGGATTGGCGTTGGATTCGGGTTCGGCCTGCCCCGGGACCAGGGAAGCGCCCAGCAAGGCGAGGACCGTCAGAAAATGCTTTCGGTTCATGGTTGTTACGGATTTTAAGACACGGCAGCGGTCGATTCGCTCAAAAATCGTGGGAATTTCCACTAGCGGCGCGGAAAAATGCGCTTTTAGCTTCGCATCCGTGCGTAGGTGCGTTTATATTCAGCCCGGAGTCGCCCAAGCCACCATGAGGACCTCGCTCGTAAACGCCTTTAACGCAGCACTTTTGGATGGAACGTATGAACGCTGGAAACACGATCCGGCTTCTGTCGATCCAAGTTGGTCAGCCTTTTTCGAGGGCTTCGAACTAGGGGCGTCGCCTCGATTTCAGGTCGCCTCACAGGGTGCGCAAACCGCCTCTCCTTCTGAAGATTTGCAAGCCGCGCCTTCCGAGGCCGCCGAGGGCGGGCACATCCCCGCCATTCCCGCCGGAATGCGGCCCGAGCTGCCGCTCCAGACCCGTGTGGACGGCCTCGTCTACGCCTACCGGACGCTTGGCCACTCCATCGCCCATCTCGACCCCATCCACGGCTCCCGGCCGGACCAGCCGCTCCTGAAGCTGCGGGAGCTCGGGTTTAGCGAAAAGGACCTCGACCTGACGGTGGCCTCCAAGTTTTTCCGCGGCGGCGAGCAGATGCGCTTGCGCGACTTGATCGGCACGCTGGAGGAGATCTACTGTAGCACCCTGGGGGCGGAGTTCATGCACATCCAGAACCCGCGCGTGCGCAACTGGATCCGCGACCGCCTGGAGAGCCGCCAGCCGGAGACGGCCTACCCCGCTGAGACCCAAAAAGCCGTCCTGCGCGAACTGCGCGAGGCCGAGAGCTTCGAGCACTTTCTGCACACCCGCTACGTGGGTCAGAAACGCTTTTCGCTCCAGGGCGGGGAGTCCCTCATGGTCATTTTGCAGACCCTTTTCGAGACCTCACCCGCCAACGGCGTCGAGGAGATCGTCATGGGCATGGCCCACCGGGGCCGTCTCACCGTGCTGGCCAACTTCGTGCGGAAGTCCCTCCGCGTCATTTTCAGCGAATTCAGCGAAAACTACGTGCCCGACACCGTCGCGGGCGACGGCGACGTCAAATACCACCTCGGCTACCAGTCCGTGCGCACCACGCGCGGCGGCCACGAAGTGGAGATCCGCCTCGCCTCCAACCCGAGCCACCTTGAAGCGGGCGACCCCGTCGTCATCGGGATGACCCGTGCCCGCCAGCGCGTCCGGGGCGACACCGAGCACCGCACCAAAGTCCTCCCCGTCCTCGTTCACGGCGACGCCGCCTTCGCGGGGCAGGGGATTGTGGCCGAGGTCTTTAACTTCTCGCAGTTGCCTGGCTACAAAGTCGGCGGCACCGTGCACGTCATCGTCAATAACCAGATCGGCTTCACCACGCTGCCCGCCGACGCACGCTCCTCCGCCTACGCCTCCGACGTGGCAAAGATGATCGAAGCGCCCGTTTTCCACGTCAACGGCGACGATCCCCTGGCCGTCCTCTACGTTACCGAGCTGGCCTTCGCCTTCCGACAGCAGTTCCACCGCGATGTCGTCATCGACATGCTCTGTTACCGCCGTTACGGCCACAACGAAGGCGACGAGCCGACCTTCACCCAGCCCGATCTCTACGCGCTCATTGAGAAACACCCCCCGGTTACCAAACTTTTTTCCCAGCGCCTCATCGAGAACGGCATCCTGACCGCCGAAGAATCCGAGGCCCTCGACGACGAGTACGAGAAAAAGCTCGAAACCACCCTGGAGGAGGTTCGCAAAGCCGCCGCCGAGGCGATCAACCCGCTCAGCGAATCGACCGCCGTTTTCCAGCCACCCTACTCGCACGACCCGGTCGATACCGCCGTCCCCAAGCGCCAGCTCGACCAGATCGTCCAGGCCCTCACGCGCGCTCCCGACTCCTTCCACGTCATCCCGAAGCTCCAGCGCCTCGTGCTCGACCGGCGCTCAAAAGCCCACGCCGCCGGTGGCCCCTACGACTGGGCCTTCGCCGAGCAGCTCGCCTTCGGGTCGTTACTTTTGGAGGGCATCCCCGTGCGCCTCTCCGGCCAGGACAGCCAGCGCGGCACGTTTAGCCAGCGCCACGCCGTCCTCTTTGACGCCGAGACCAACGAGCCCTACATCCCGCTCCAGCACATCGGCGAAGGCCAGGCCCGGCTCTGCATCTATAACTCTCTGCTCTCCGAGGCCGCCGTGCTCGGGTTCGACTACGGCTACTCGCTCAACTACCCCACCATGCTCTGCATCTGGGAAGCCCAATTTGGCGACTTCGCCAACGGCGCGCAGGTCATCATCGACCAGTTCATCGCCCCGGCGGAATCCAAATGGCAGCGGCCCAGCGGCATCACACTCCTGCTGCCGCACGGCTACGAAGGCCAGGGGCCGGAGCACTCCAGCGCCCGCATGGAGCGCTTCCTCCAGCTTTGCGCCGAGGATAACCTGCAAGTCGTCGACCCGACCACCCCCGCGCAGTACTTCCACCTCCTGCGCCGCCAGATGAAGCGCCCCTTCCGCAAGCCGCTCATTGTCTTTACGCCGAAGAGCCTGCTGCGCGCCGAAGCGTGCGTCTCGTCCATCGACGACTTCACCAAAGACCGCTTCCACGAAGTCCTCCCTAGCCCGCTCCTGGGCAGCCCCGAGGAAGTGCGCCGCATCGTTTTCTGCACCGGCAAAGTCTACTACGACCTCGTGGCCGAGCGCCAAAAAGCCGGGCACACCGACACCGCCATCATCCGCATCGAGCAGCTCTACCCGTTCAACGAAGCGGCCGTCGCGGAAGCCATCGCCCCCTTCGCCAACGTGGACGACCTCGTCTGGTGCCAGGAAGAGCCGCAAAACATGGGCGCATGGCGCTTTATCTATCCGCGCCTTGGCACGCTGCTCCATGCCCACCTGCGCTACGCGGGCCGGGCCGAAGCCGCCAGCCCGGCAGTCGGCGCACTGGCCCTCCACCGGATGGAACAACGACAACTCGTCGAGGAGGCGTTTAAAGGAAAATGAAATCCCTTCTGCGTTTTTTGCGCCTTTTTGCGGCTAAAAATTCATTCCCCATATGAGTCTCGAAATCAAGATCCCCTCGGTCGGCGAATCCATCGTCAGCGGCGTGCTCTCCGTCTGGCACAAAAACGAAGGCGAGACCGTCGCGGCGGGCGACATCCTTTTCACGCTGGAGACCGACAAGGTTTCCACCGAAATCACCGCCGAAAAGTCCGGCGTGCTCCATCAGCTCGTGCCCCAGGGCGAGGAAGTGAAAATCGGCCAAGTCGTCGCCACCCTCGAAGAACCTGGCACCGGCGCACCCGCTCCCGAGCCGAAAGCCGAGGCCCCGGCCCCCGCGCCCGCCCCCGTCGTCGCCGCCCCGAAAGAGGAACGCTTCACCCGCAAAAAAATGTCCCCGCTGCGGCGCAAGATCGCCGCCCAGCTTGTCATGGCGCAGCAAACCGCCGCCATTTTAACCACCTTTAACGAGTGCGACATGAGCGCCGTCATGGAGCTGCGCAAGAAGCACCAGGAGGCGTTCGTCAAAGAGCACGGCGTTAAGCTCGGCTTCATGTCCTTCTTCTTGAAAGCGGCCGTCGTCGCGTTGCAATCCGTGCCCGCAATCAACAGCCGCCTCGACGGCGAGGACCAGATCCTCAACCACTATTACGACATCGGCGTGGCCGTCGGCACCGAGCGCGGCCTGGTCGTCCCGGTCATCCGCGACGCCGATAAAAAGAGCTTCGCGCAACTGGAGCGCGACATCATCGCCTACGCCCAGAGCGCGCGCGAGGGCAAGCTGCGCGTCGAGGACCTCCAAGGCGGCGTCTTCACTATTTCCAACGGCGGCGTCTACGGCTCGATGATGAGCACGCCGATCCTGAACCCGCCCCAGAGCGGCATCCTTGGCCTCCACAAAGTCATGGAGCGCCCGGTGGGCGTAAATGGGCAGGTCGCCCTCCGCCCGATGATGTACCTCGCTCTGAGCTACGACCACCGCGTGGTGGACGGCAAAGAAGCCGTCACCTTCCTCATCAAAGTGAAGGAAGCCATCGAGGACCCGGCTCGGCTGCTATTGGGTATGTAATACCAATCCAAAATTTCACGGACCCAGGGCTCGTGTGATCCCAGGACACAAATAGGGGCGGCGTTCATTCGCCGTCCCTATTTGTTATGATACAACGGCTGGTTATCATTGAGCTTTTGGAGCGGACCTGCTTGGCAATTTATACAATGTACATATCCGCTTTGGCCTCGAGTGGTTTTGTTGGTCGCCCTCTCATTCAGCCTTTTTATTAAAGTTCCGGCTCTTTGACTATGTAACCCGTATTGCTCAGTAATCCTTTGCGTCCGGCTCCGGTACGGCGTCGATCAACATCTGGACGATCTTGTCGGTGTTGACGCCTTCGGAGTCGGCGGTGAAGTTGGTGAACATGCGGTGGCGCAGCACGGGCCGGGCCGCTGCGCGGACGTCGTCGGCGTTGACCAGGAGCCGCCCGTCGATGACGGCGCGGGCTTTGGCGGCGAGGACGAGGTATTGGCTGGCGCGCGGGCCCGCTCCGACGTGGACCCATTTTTTGATGAAGTCGGGCGCGCGCTCGTCGCCGGGCCGTGTGGCGCGCACGAGCCGGGTGGCGTATTTCACGACGTGATCGGAGATGGGCAGGTTGCGCACGGCGTTTTGCAGCTCCAGGATCTGCTCGCCGTTGAGCACTTTTTGCAGGTCGAGCTTGCGCTCGCGGGTCGTCACCTTGGCGATGGTCTCCTCGTCGGCCTCGCTCGGGTAGTCGATGTAGACCGAGAACATGAAGCGGTCGAGCTGCGCCTCGGGGAGCGGGTAGGTGCCCTCCTGTTCCAGCGGGTTCTGCGTGGCTAGCACGAAGAAGGGCGGGTTGAGCGTGTAGGTTTCGCCTGCCGCCGTGACGCGGTGTTCCTGCATGGCTTCCAGCAGTGCGGCCTGGGTCTTGGGCGGGGTGCGGTTGATCTCGTCAGCGAGGAGGATGTTGGTGAAGACGGGGCCTTTGATGAAGCGGTATTCCTTGCGTCCGGTGGTCTCGTCGCTCTCCAGGATGTCGGTTCCGGTAATATCCGATGGCATCAAGTCTGGCGTGAACTGGATGCGGCGGAAGCCCAGGTCGAGCACTTCGGCGACGGTGCGGATCATGAGCGTTTTTGCAAGGCCGGGGAGGCCGATCATGAGGACATGGCCGTTGGAGATGAGCGCGGTGAGGAGCTGGCGCACGATCTCCTGCTGGCCGATGATGGCCTTGCCGATTTCGGCCTCGATCTGCTTGGTTTTGACGCTCATCCGGTCGATGAGATCGCGGATGGCTTCCTGCTCGGGCGCAGCGTCTTCGGTCGCCAGTTTGGGCGCGGGCGCGGCGGCGTGGTCGTCGAGGTATTCGAAGATGGAGTCGCCCACCAGGATGCGGTCTCCGGAATGGAGGACGGCATCTTTGATTTTCTCTTTGTTGAGTTTGGTGCCATTCAGGCTGCCGAGGTCTTTGATGCACCACCGGCCGCCCGAGGGGTAAATCTCGGCGTGGTAGCGCGAGGCGGGGCCTTCGATGTCCAAGCGCAAGTCGCAATCGGGCGCGCGGCCGATGGTCAATTTCTTGTCAGCGAGCGGGAGGGTGTTCCCGCATTGGAACCCGGCGTGAATTCGGATGATGGGCATAACTAGTTATTGGGGAAGGGCGATTTCGCCCAAGTCTTTGAGGTTGGTGATGACGCGCACCCCGCCGAGCGCGGGGAGTTGGACGGTTTTGCGAAAATCGGGCCGCTCGGGGATCGGTTCGCCCTCGCGGTAGAGGTGGCGTGTGGTGGTGAGCTGCCAGTCGTCGTCGGCGCGGGTGAACTCGATGACTTCAAAGCGCCGGACGAGTTGCCCCAGGGTGTCGCCGGATTGTTTGAGGACGTTGTTGGCCCGGTAGCGTTCCACGAGCGCGAGGACGGTGTCCCCCTCCTCGGAGAGGCCCATGCGGTGGACAGTGGCCTGGTTGAAGAAGCTGTCGGCGGCTTTGACGCGGTCGGCGAGGTGCTTTGCGGAGGCCTCTGGGAGCGTGGCGGACGCGCCGAGCGCAAGGCCTTCGGCAATGGGGCCGTTTTTTGGAAATAACACCAGGTCATACTTTCCGACGGGGAGGCGCTCGAAGCGGAAGGCGCGGCCGCCGTCCGAGAGCGTGCCGAGGTAAACGCGTTCGCGGTCGTGCTCGACGGCGACGACGTGGGTCAGCTCGCCGGAGGTTTTTCCGGCGATAGCCCCGGTGTCGGACGGGCTGGGCTGGGTGTAGATGCGGCCCGCCTGGGCCAGGGCGAAACCGGCGGCGACGAGGCAGGCGCAAAGGGTGAGGAGGAGGGTTTTCATGGTTTGGCGGCCCATGTTTTGGCCTCGGCGGCGAGGGGGTGGCGCGGGTAGGCGGCGGCGAAGGCGGTCCAGATTTTTCGCGCCTCGTCCTTTTGGCCCTGCTCGAAGAGGATGCGGGCGAGGTAGAACTGGGCGTCGAGCTGGAAGGGGTGGTCGGGCTGGAGTTTTTGGAACGATTCGAGCTCGGTTTTCGCCTCGGCCCAGCGGCCCATTTCGATCCAGACGCGGGCGCGCAGCAGGAGAAAGTCGCTGTCGTATTTGGTCATCGGCCGCCGCCGCTCCCATTCGAGGAGCTTGGCCTGGGCCTCGCGGATGAAGCCGGTGGCGAGGAGGTCGCGGATGGCCAGCGAGGCGGCGCTGTCTTTGACGGCGAGGGCGGGGTCTTTTTTCGGCGGGGTGAGGCCTTGGTATTGGTCGATGGCTTCCTTGGTGTGACCCAGTAGGCGGTGGAGGTCGCCGATGCGGATTTTCACGGTGCGGGTGAGGTCGGCGTCCGCGCGGTTGATGAAGGCGAGCTGGTCGAGGCGGCCGAAGGCGCTGGGATCGCGCAGGACGTAGACGAGGAGATCCATTTCCGTGGCGGCGATTTGCGCACCGAATTGCGTGACGGTGGCGGGTTGGAAGGTTTGCAAGAGCGTGCCAAGCGCCTGGCGGGCTGCGGGGGCGTCGGTCTCCGCCTGGGTGCGGATGCGGGCGAGCTGGGCCGAGAACCAGAGCGGGTCGGCATCGTTCTCGCGCGGGACTTGCTCGGCGTAGCGGGCGATCTCGGCATCCGTGCCGAAGTCGGCGAGGAAGGCGAGGCGCGGGCGGGCGGCTTCGGGCTTGATTTTGTAGGCGGCCTCTTCGTTGATGCGGTCAAGGTAGCGGCGGAGCTCGGGGGCGCTGTTGATGGAGGCGCGCTGGAGGCGTTCGGGGATGTCAATGCGAAGGGGTAGGCTTACGGTCGCGCCGTCGGCGGTCCATTTGCAGCGCACGGTCTGTGAATCCGCACCGACGAGCAGCCGGGAAAAAGCGGTGCCGGTGACGGTCGCGCCGTCGGGGAATTCCCACGTGGCGGTGCCGGTTTTGACCGCTTGCGGGATGGATAGGGCGAACTTGGTTTCGTAGAACCAGAGGCCGTTGTGCGCGCAGAAGGTTTCCACGCTGGCCCGGGGGGTGGGGATGAAGCGGTTCTCGCGGGTTTGAAGCGCGCCGTAGTTGCTGGTGCCGGGGTGGACCCAGGCGTCCTGCGGGATGGCTTCGAAGGTGGTGTCGGGCTTTTGCCAGCCAAGCACGGTGGCCGCGCCGAGCCGGGCCTCGCTATCGTTGGGGCCTTTGGCGGCGTAATACTCGATCTTAACGAGTCCCTGCGGGCACGCGACGGTTTTTTTGACGACGTTCTTGGGTTCGGCGTATGCGCCGTGCTGGCCGGGCCAGCCGAAGTCAGCCTGGCCGTTGACGACGACGAACGAGCAGTCCGAGGAAAGGGTGTAGAAGGTGAGGTCGCGGGCGGCGGGGAGATTGAGGTAACCGGTGTAGCGGGTGAGGTAGTTGGCGTTGGGGCCGAAGGGGTTGCCGCCGTGGTAGATGACGGGGACGAATCCAGCGCCGGGGGGCTCGGGGGATTGCGTCCAGGCGGTTTTAAGGCTTTGGAGGGAGTCGAATTTCAGGTCCTTTGGCGCGGGGCGCGTTTCCATGAGCAGGCTGACCTTGGGGGACCACGTGAGGGAGGTGCGGGGCTGGGTGCCGCCGAAGTATAGGTAATACGGAGTATCGGCGGTGAGCGTCTGGGCGAGTAGAAGAATGCGGCTGCCGGGGCGCAGGCCGAGCCGGGCCAGCGGCTGGGGCTTGCCGTCCTTGTCCGTGAGGAGGGCGTCGGCGAGGTCGGGCCGGGTGAGGCCGAGTTCCGGGAGGTTGATTTCGATGCCCGCTTCGGGGAGCTGCGGCGCGGCTTTGAGCTTGAGCGCGATGCGGTAGGGGGCGTCGTACACGGCCCAGTTCGGGGCCGCCGGGGCGGGAAGGGGTGTCGGCGTGGCTGAGGGCTCGGGGGTGGCGCTGGCGGCAGGCTCGGGCGTCGGCGTGGGATCCGCGAAAGCCGGCAGCGCGAGGAAAAGGAGTAGGGGAATCAGCTGGAAGAAGGTTCTCATTTTTCGTCCTGGATGGAACGGTAATAGTCGATGACGGCTTTCTGATAGGGGACCGGGGCCTGGCCTTCGTCGCCGCCGAGGAGGGCTTTGTCGCGGGATTGCACGCGGTCGCCTCCGGTGAGCGGAGAGGCGTTGCCGGAGACGATGCCGCCCTGTACTTCCTTGAGCTGCGTGACGATGCGCTGGTGGAGGTTGCGGAAGTCCTCCAGGCGGCCTTCTTTCAGCGCGGCCTGGGATTCGTCCATGAGCCGGGCGACGCCGGGCAGGCCCCGGGCCTTGAGGTAAAGCAGGCTGGCTTGGGCGTACATTTTCGAGGTTTTTTCCGAGAGGAGCGCCTCTTTGACGGCGAGGGCGTCGTTGGCGGCCATGCGCGGGGCGTTGGTGGCGCGCAGGGGGGCGTTGCCGTCCATGCCGTTGCGGTCGCTGAAGCCGCCGGACTTGCCGCCGCCGGTGGCGCGCGAGGGCTGGATGCCGCCGTTGTCCTCTACGTGGCCCTGGCCCATGGGGTCGTTAGTGCGGCGGGTTTTGGTTTTGGAGCCTTCGAGATTGCTGGCGTTGCTGCCGACCATTTCGCCGTTGCTCATCCCCTCGCGGCCGCCGCTGGAACGGCCGTTTTGTTCGTTCTGGTTGGGGCGGGTGTTGCCGGATTTGCCCTGGGCGCTGAAGCCGGGCATGGGGCCGTCGGCCACGCCCCAGCCTTGCTGCGCCTGGGCGAGCGCCTGGTTGGAGGCGGCGTCCATGGCTTCCTGCTCCAGGCCCTGTTGCTCGGTGAGGAGGTCGCCGACGAGGTCCTCGAAGGCGTCGGGAAGCGGCAGGTTGGGGATGTCGGGCATCTCGGTTTTGTCGAAGTTCTCGCAGAGCCATTTCTCGGCGTCGTTTTTGTTCGGGAGCCACATTTCGAGGTCCTCGGAGATTTGCTCCGTTTTCTCGATGTCCTTGAGGAGGCTTTCCTCTTTTTGCACGGCGATTTCGGTGGCCTTGAGCTTGCCGGCCATGGCCTCTTCTTTGTCTTGCTGAATCACATCCTCGTAGATTTGCGTCAGCTCGCCGCGCAGTTCGTTGTAGGGCTTGATGTCGGGGAAGAGGTGGGCGTCGGTGAGCATTTGCTCGACGGTTTGCGCGACTTGGTCGCGGGCTTTTTGCAGGGCGTCGGCGGTGGCGGCGTCTTCGGGGCGGGCGTCGCCTTTGCGGGAAAGTTCCTTGCTTTTTTCGATGACGCCTTTCTGAAGTTCGGCGAGCGCTTTTAATTTATCGGTGAGGTCCCGCGCCTGTTCTTTGAGCGCATCGGCCTCGTGTTTGGCTGCGGCGAGCTGCCACTGGTTGAGCGATTCGGCGAGCTTGGCGAGGCGGGCGACGACTTCCTGCTCGATCGGCACGGCGGCGGGGAAAGCCTGGGCCTGGAGTTGCTCGGAGGCGGTGAGCATTTTTTCGTAAACGGCGGCTTCTTTGAAGCCCGCGGCGGCTTTGGCGAGGCGGTCGCGGAAATCGGCGTCGCCCGAGGTGGCGTCCTGGGAGCCGCGCTCCAGGTTTTTGCGAACGCTCGCGGCTTTTTCGGCGAGGGCGTCCTGGCGCTGGGAGAGCGGGAGGGCATCGGCGGGGTGGGCCTGGCCGGTGGCGCGGAGGAGTTCGCGCTGGCGGCGCAGCAGGTCCTCGACGCCGGAGATGAGATCCTGGATTTTCGCCTTCACGGCTTCGGCGGCGGCGGCTTTGAGGAGGCCCTGGAGCTTGGCGAGGATGACGGATTCTTGCGCGATGGCTTGCGTGAGGGCGAGTGCGGCTGGCTGCGGGCCGGGGGCCGTGGCGGCGTTGCGTAGAGCGAGGATGGCGGCGGGGAATTCCGTGGCGGTGAGTGAGCGCAAGGCGGTCTGCGGCTCGGCGGTGAGATCGGCGGCGAGCTTTTCGGCGGTCTCGGCGAGCTGCGATTGGCGCTCAAGCAGCGGGCGTAGGGCGGGGCTTCCTGGCGGGGTGGCTGCGAGGGCTTTGAAAGCGGCCTGGGTTTGCTCGAGGAGATCGGTCTGCGCTTTGATGAGGGCTTCGAGGCCGCTGAAGGTTTGGCGGGCGATCTCGGCTCCGGCTTTGTCGACCTGGTCTTGATTACGCAGTGTGACGACCAGCGGGCGCGACCACGTGACGCCCGGGCCGGTGACGTTGTTCTTGTCCTTGGCGACCAGCGCGAAGGTTACGCGGCCTTCTTTAGCGTACTTGGCGAGCGGGATTTTGTACGTGGCGGAGAAGGCCTTTTTATTCGCGGCTTCTTTCCATTCGGCGAGGCGTTCGGCTTCGGGGTTCTCGTCGGTAGAGCGGTAGAGGGCGACGGAGGCGAGGGCGAAGTTGTCGGTGGCCTGGAAGGTGATGGGGAGGGCGTCCTGGGCGGTGGCGACGATTTCTTTGCCCTCAGGCGGTGTGGTGACGGTGAGGCGAGGCGGTTCGTCGGGCGCGACGGCTAGTTGGATCACTTCGCTATCGGCGAGGGCGTCGGTGTCGTGCCATTGCAGGCGTAGCGGGGTGTTGGTTTTGAGCACGCCCGAGGCGGTCCATTGCGTGGGAGTGACGCGGGTGAGTGCGAGCGGGGCGTCGGTGCGGAGGTCTTCCAGCGGGGCGTTGAACTCGAAGGTGAGCGTGATGCGGCTGCCGGGGAGGATGTTTTGCAATGCGGCGAAGTCTTTGCGCGTTTCGGGGGGGAGGCCGGTGTAGGCGGGGGCTTGGATGTCCGCGCGGCGGTGGATGAGGGCGGTGCGCGGGCGCACGGCGGCTTGGTGGACGGGCGAGACGGCGTCGCCCGCGATGACGCGGTAGGCGAGCGGGTCGTGGAGTTCCTTCCACTGGAAGGTGAAGAGGTCGGAGCCGACTTCGCGGTCCATGACGGCTTTCTGCCACGGGCCGCCTGCTTCGCGCGAGGCGATCCAGACGGCCGCGGGGATTTCGCCTTCGAGCCGGGCGGTGACGCGCAGGGGGCGGCCGTTGATGACGCGGGTGTCGCCCGGGGTAAGCGTGGCGATGCGGGTGTGGGTCAGCGGCGGGATGGCGCGGGCGGGGAAGAGGATGCGGGCGGCGGAATTAGCGAAATAATGGGGGCGCAGCGTGGCGTAGAGGCTCAGGATGAGGAGGCCCACGCCGAGGGCGGCTGCGAGGCGCTTGAAGAGGCGCAGATCGAAGACGAGGGACCATTTTACGCGCGGAAACGGGTCGGTCATTTCCTGGAAGATGGCTTCGCGGAAGGCGGAGCCGAGGGGCAGCTCGCGGTCGAACTGGACGGCGGAAATCAGTGTGTTGCGCGAGCCGTCGGCAGCGGCTTCGACGCGCCGAGCCATGCTGGCCTCGGAGATGCGCGGCAGGGCGCGGTAAAGCCCGTAGGCGATGCCCGCGAGGACGGGGAGGATGACCGCGAGAAAGGCGATCCAGCGGGCGGCTCCGCCGAAGTGAAAGTGCGAATCGGCCAGCAGCAGCACGGTCATGAGCGCCAGGCCGCAGGCGACTCCGGAGAGGGTGTGCCGCAGCGCGCCAAGCCACCGGTAGCGCCGCGCGGCCTGCCGCAGACGTTCATGGATATGGTCGGAGGAAAGGGGCATGGGTTATTCCAAATGGAATCAGGGTTGCGCGGGCTTGATTTTGGTCAAGCGAAAGTTGGTGAAGTAAGACTTTCCGCCCTCGCGGGTCCCGGCGTAGGTGTAGGCTTTCAGCGTGAGAAATTGCGGGGGGTAATCCTTGCCGCCCACGCGCATGGTCGGCGGCAGGGTGAAATCGCGCGAGATGGTTTCCCACGATTTGCTTTTGGCCTTGGGATCGGGTAGCTGGGCGCGGTAGACGGTCACGAGCGGCGGGTGGCCGTCCATGGCGGGGATGCGGAATTTGTCGCGCTGCGGGATGGGGGCCGGGTCTTCGATCCAGGCTTCCACGAAGGCTTTGGCGGCGAAGTTCCACGTGAGGCAGTCGATTTCCACATGGTAGGTGGCTCCCGGTTCGGCGGGGATGAAGGCGCTTTCGATTTTGCCCCCTTCGTTGCCCGCCACGCCCGGCGGAAGGTCGATGAGGGCGCATTTGCCCGGGCGGATCGGCGAGGCGGTGACTTGGACGTAATCCTTGTTTTTCGCATATGGCCCGGCGTAGGGGAAGTCGATGCGCCAGGTTTCCAGCGGGTTGGCGGCGCTGAAGTCGGCGTTGGGGACGAGGTTCGGCTCTCCGGCGAAAACGGGGGCGGCGGCGAGGATGAGGGCGGCGAGAAAGGTTAATGTGGGGTTCATATTCAAGGCTACGGAAGGTTCCAGACTTTGCGGGCGGTCCAGTCGGCGGCCAGGAGGAGCAGGAGGAGGGCGATCAAGGCCGGGTGGTTCCAGCGGTCGTTGAGCTCGATTTTCGAGGTGTGCGTTTCGGTGACGTGCAGGTCGCGGCGCCACTGGGTCCAGTGGGCGCGGTCGTAGTAGCCGCCGCCGCTGCCTTGCGCGATCTTTTTGAGCGCGTTGCGGTCGATGGGTTTGCCGGTGAGCTCGGTGGGGGGCTCGGCGACGGTGAAGCGGGTCTCGCCCTCTATCGCAGCGCTCGCAACGGTCGCCGTGGCTTTGGCGCGGAAGAGGCCGGGGACGTTCGGCTCGACGGCGGCGCGGTAGCCGTTGACTTTCTTGCCGTCGCGGCCGGTGAACTGCGCGGGCTTGAGCGTGTAGTCGAAGGTCTTGCCGTCGGGGGTGCGGAGTTGGAGTGGGAGGGTGGCTGGGGGCTGGGCGGCGGGGTCGCGGGTGCGCAGGATGGCGCGGATTTCGGGCTGCTCGCCGGAGAGATACTGGGCGCGTTCGGTGAAGAGTTCCAGGCGGTTGCTGTTTTCTTTTTGCTGTTCTTTGGGGATGAGCCAGTCCATCAGCTGCGTCCAAAAGGTGTCGTAGGGGGAGCGTTCGGACGACCAGCCTTTGGCGGCGAGCCGCCAGCGCCAGAGGGTATCGCTCAGGATGACGATGACGCGGCCCTGGCCGTGGCGCATGCTGACGATGGCGGGGGCGGGCCGGGGCGAGGCGGGCGTTTCGACGAGGACTTCGGCGGTGGGGGCGACGGTCGTGGCGGCGTTGAGGGTGAGCAGCGGGGGGAAGTCGCCAATCGACGTGAAGAGGGAGCCGAAGACCGGGTGATGCAGGCCGGTGTCGGTGATCTTCATGGCAAAATTCCCCTCGCGATATTCCGCCGGGAGCTTGACGGGCAGGAGCGGCGCGAGCGCGCTCGTGGCGAAGCCGGGGGCGGCAAGAGAGTGAGGGCCACCGAGTAATACCAAGCCGCCGCCGTGGTCAACGAAGGCGGCGAGCGCCTGGCATTGCTCGGGCGTGAAGGAGTCCGGGGCGAGGTCGCCCAGGATGACGACGGCGGTACCTGCGAGCGCCTGAGGCGAAAGGTCGAGCGCGGGGGCCTGCGCGCCGCCGCCCGCGGCGATGTTGACGAGGCGGCCGTCGGCCCAGCGAACGAAGGCGGCGAGCTGCAAGTTGCGGTCGCCGAGGATGGCTTTGCGCAGGAATTTGAAGTCGAACCCGAGGGTGTTCTGGATGTAGAGGATGCGGTTGCCGGGCTCCATGGCCTCGATGACGAAGGGCGATTTTTTGGCGTCGGCGTCGGCGGCCGGGTCGGCTACGCGCAGTTCGTAATGGACCGCGCCGGGGCTGGTCTGCGAGACCGGGAAGGCGACTTGGCGCGTCTGTTCGTTCTGGTTAAAGGCGACGGCGGTGTCGGCGGCTTTCACGCCCTCGCGCCAGAGTTCGACGTGGACGGTCTGGCCATTGAGGCCGCGCGCGGCGATGGCGGCACGCACTTCGGTGTCCCAGCCGATGACGATGCGCGGCGGGTAGTCGAGATTGGCCAGCGAGACTTTTTTCGGCTTCGGCTTGGGGGCGAAGGGCGACTCCAGCTCGAAGGTGAAGACGGGGATGCCCGCTTCGGTGCCGGAGGCGAGGGGGGCGGCGGGGGCATTGTCTGCGGTGTCGGCGTGGCTCGCGTCGGCGCGGTCGAGGCCGTCGGAGAGGAGCAGGATGGCGGCGAGCGGCTGGCCCCGGAAGTGTTCTTTAAGCCGGGCTACGGATGCGGCGATGCGCGACTGGCCGCCATCGAATTTCAGGCTCTCCCAGGCGGGTTCCTCGCTGGGCGCGGCGTCGAAGCCGAAGAGGCGCACGTCGAAGTCCTTGGCCTGCGGCCCGAGCGTTTTCATCCATTCGGCGGCGCGGGCGGCGCGCGTGGGCTGGGTGGCATCGACGCGCTCGGTCATGCTTTGTGTGTTATCGACCAACACGGCGAGCTGCGGGCGCAGGGTCGTGATCTCCTCGCGGCGAAGCTGCGGCTGGGCCAGCATGAGGAGCAGGACCCCGAGCGCCAGCGTGCGCAAGAGCCCCAGGGTGACGGCCCGCCCGCGCGAACGCACGCCCCGGCGCAGGCTCCAGAAAATCAGCGCCAGCGCGAAGGCCGCCGCGGCGATGAGCCAGGGAATGCTCCAGACGGGATGGAAAACGAGGTCGTTCACGGGAGATTATAGGGCGCGGCGGCGGGTGAGGCGGCCCGTGGCGATGGTGATCGCTTCGCCCTGGGCGCGGCGGCGGGCGGCGAGGTTGGCCAGTACGGCTTCAAGGATGAATACAGCCAGGGCCGCGCCGAGCAGGAAGGGCCAGAAGGGGACGAGGCCTTTGCTCTTTTGCAGCCACTGGGCCAGGGCGTCGCGGCCGGTGAGCTGGGTGAGCGCGAGGGGCCCGGCGGCTTTTTCCAGCGCCTCGGGGGGGGCTGCTTTCAGGTCGGACTCGGCGCGGTCGACGTTGACGGGAAAGATCGCCGTCTCCTCCCCGGCGCTGGCGCTGTAGAAGCCGGAGGCGTCGGCGCGTTCGAGGAGCACGGTGCGGGAGTCTGCGGCGGCGTCGGCGGGGCGGGTGCGCGCTTCGCCGCCAGGTAGCGCGAGGGCGAGGGGCTTGTTGCGTGGGAGGTTCGGCGGGAGCGTGAGGGGGTCGCCCACGCTCAGGCGGGTGGCGCGGCCCGGCTGCGTGGCGGAGTAGCGGGCGATCTGCTGGACGAGCGGCAGGAAGGCCGGGGAGAGGGGAAAATCGCCCCAGGTGCGGTCGGCGGAGGCGTTGACGATGAGGACGCGCCCGGGGCCGCGTTCACCCTGGATCAGGAAGGGTGCGCCGCCTTCCGCGCCTTCGTCCGCGCCGAGGGTCATCAGTACGGCGGCGCGCGGGGTGAGCTTCCAATCAAAGAGGCGCTTTTGCGGGAGCGCCGGGAAGGGGGTGCCGTTGTCCCAGGCGTCGGCGAAGAGGGGGTGGGCGCTATCGGCGATGCGCACGGGCTGGCGGCCGGGCGGAAGGTCGCGCGGGGTGGTAGGCCGGGCGGGGAGGAAAGCCGGGGCGTCGGCGGGCCGCGTCTGGTCGCCGGGGAAGAGGGCGACCGTGCCGCCGGATTCCAGGAAACGCTCCAGGCGGGCGATGGCGCGGTCGCTCAAGCGCCCTGGGTCGGCTAGAAAGACGGCGCTCTGGCCTTCGATCCCGGTGTCGTCGAGAGCTGCGGCGGAAAGCGTCCGGACGCGGATGGCTCCGCCCGCTTCGAGGGCCTTGCGCAGGAAGAAGGAGGGGCGCAGGCGCTCGGGGCCGAGCTGGGTGCCCTCGGCGAGGGTCACGCGCGGGGGGCGGTAGACGGGGATGCTGAAATAGTAGGCGTCGTCGGCGGGGAGGTCGTCGCCGGAGAGCCGGGCAGTGCCGCGCGCCCAGCTACCCTCGACGCCCGGGGCCTCGAATTCAAAAGGAACCTCGACGGTCGCCCCGGGAGCGGCGTCCACCGGGCGCTGGCCCGCGCGTTCATTGCCGATGGTGATCTGCACCAGGTCGTGCAGGGGCGCGTTGGAGAGGTTTTCGACCGTCGCCACGCCACGGAAGGTCGAGCCGCCCACCAGGAAGGGGGAGAGGAGGCGCAGCTCTTTGATGCAGGCATTGCGCGGGGCGAGGTCGTCGGGGCGCACGACAATCAACTGCGGCGTCTCCTGTTTCCACGGCAGATCAAAGACGGCTTCGGGGTGCGCGAGCGTGGGCCGCCAGCCGGTTTCCTGGCTGTCGGTGAAGAGGAAAACCTGGCGCAGACCGCGCTCGGCCTTTGCGGTGATTTTCCCCGCCTCGCGCAGTGCCGGGGCGAAGTCGCCGCGCGTCTCGGTGAGCCGGATGCCCGCGACGGCTTTGCGGGCCACGTCGCGGTCGATGGTCGGCTCGGCCACCAGCAGCCCGGCGCGGTCCGAGGCGGCGATGACGGCCACGCGGTCGCCCTGTTTGAGGTCGTCAAAGACGGAGAGCGCGCAGGCTTTCGCGGCCTCCAGGCGGGTCTGGCCCCCGGCTCGGGCTCCCATGCTGGCGGAGTGGTCGATGACGAGGATGACCGTGCGGGGCACTTCGCCGCCGAAAAGCTGGGCGCTACGGGCGAGCATCACCGGGCGCGCGGCGGCGGCCACGATCAGGGCGAAAAGCAGGCAGCGCAGGAAAAGCAGGAGCAGGTTCTCCAAGCGCGAGCTGCGGCGCGTGCGCGACGCGATGGCCTTGAGGAACCGCAGGGAGCCAAATGGGATCGCCTGGATCTGCCGCCGCCGCCAGAGGTGGATTGCGATCGGCGCGGCGATGGCGGCGAGCCCGTAGAGCATCCAGGGGGCGAGGAAATTCATAGCGACATGCGGCGACGCTCGGCCAGGTAATGGTGGATGAAGTCCTCGAAGCTCTCCGCCGTGGAAACGAGCCGGTAATCGACGTTCATCACCGCGCACTTCTCCCGGCAGCCGTCGATGAATTCCCGCAGCTCCTTCTGATAGGCGAGGCGGGCCAGCGAGGGGTCGATCTCCAGCTTCTCGCCGGTTTCCATATCAACGAACTGCGCCACGCGCTCGAAGGGGAGCGTCAGTTCCGCCGGGTCGAGGAGCTGGATCAGGATGACGTCGTGGAGCTTTTTCCGGAAGTGGGCGACGGCTTTGAAGATGGCCTCGGGATCGTCGAGCAGGTCGGACATCAGGACGATCAAGCCGCGCCGGAAGGTCCGTTCGGCCAGGGCGTGGAGGGCCTTGCCGGTGTCGGTGCGGCCCTCGGGGCGGTGGGCGGCGAGGCGCTCCAGGATGAGCCGGAAGTGGCGCATGCCGCCGCGGGCCGGGATCTCCTCGCGCACTTTGTCGTCGTAGATGGTCAGGCCGAGGGAGTCCTGCTGTTTGCCGACGATGTAGCCGAGGCTCGCGGCGATGCGGCAGGCGTAGTCGTATTTAGAGAGATGCTCGCCGGAGCGGAACCCCATGGAGCCGGAGCCGTCGATCATGACGTAGACGCGTAGGTTGGTCTCTTCCTCGTACTGCTTGATGAAGTAGCGTTCGGTGCGGCCAAAGACTTTCCAGTCAAGGTTGCGGAGGTTGTCGCCCTTGACGTACTGGCGGTGGTCGGCGAATTCGATGCTGGCCCCTTTGAGCGGGCTGGCGTGGGAACCGGCGCGGAAGCCTTCCACCAGCGTCCGGGAGCGGAGGGTGAGCGCTTCAAGTTTGCGCATCCCCTCGGGAGTCAGGAAATCAGAGATGCTCTGCATTAGCGGGGGAAATTCACCGGTCTTTTTTGAGATTCAAACGGACGGGAGGGGCTGGAATTACTGGAGCAGATCCCGTGCCCTTCTCCTGTGATTTCAGCTAGTGCGTTACCGCGTAATAGAGGACGTTCACGCCCAGGGCGGTGGCGTCCTTGGCTTCGTAGCCCAGGGCGTAGGGCGCGGGGGCCTGTTCCCAGCCTGCGCTCAGGTCGTTGGGGGTGTAGATGACCGAAAGGGTGCCGTTCAACTCGACGCCGTAGAGCTCCGGCGGCAGCTCGAGCTTGTTATCGCGCTTGACGGCCAGGGCGGCGCGGGCCTTGACCACGCTGGCGTTGAGCGGCTTGGTGTAGATTTCGTGCCCGGCGGGGAGCGGGGTGAGCGGCTTGCCGGGGAGGACTTTGGCGATCAGGCTCCGGAAGGCGCCGTCGAAGGTGGCGCGACCTTCCCCGGCTTCCACCAGGAGCACGCCGCCGTTGTTGAGGAAGCGGCGCAGAGCGTTGATCTCGGCCTCCGTCAGCGAGAAATCGGTGGTGCCGGTCATGAAAAGGAAGGGCATTTCGAAGATCGCCGGATCGGTGAGGGCCACGTCGCGCAGGTCAAAGGAAACGGGCGTGCCGGTGGCGGTGTGGAACTGGTTGAGGAGCATCGGGAAGGCGGCGGCGCGCGTTTTCCAGGGGCCCTCGTGGATGACCTGCCCGACGCGGAATTTCCCCGCGGTTTTCTTATCCGCGTCGGCGAGCTGCACGCTCTTGCCGACCGAGCACCCTGCATCCCGCATGGCCGTGGCGTAGCTCACGAGGTTGGAGCCGATTTTGCGCGCGTCGGCGTCGGCGTAGCCCCAGCTGTCGCACGGGTTGCCCTCCCAGCCGAGCGAAAAGTCCCATCGGGAGATGAAGATAGCGGTGCGGTTGTCGAGGTCCACGCCGTCGATCCACGGGTACGGGTCGCTCGCCACGCCGTCGCGGACCATCCGGGGCCGGTAGGCGACTTTGTCGATCTCGTAGAAGGAATGGAACGCCGGATGGTCCATCCGCAGGCGGTAGAGCGGGTAATCGGGCAGGACGGCGGCGGCGGCCTCGCGGGCGGATTTGTAGAAATCCGGGTTGCCCACCAGGGCATTGAAAATGATCGTGCCCCCGCCCAGGAGGTACTCGCGCAGGGTCTTGATTTCCGCCGCGCCGAGCTTGAAGGGCTTGTAGCCGGAACGGTAGAGGATCGGGTTGCGCTGGGCGTCGCGCGAGATTTCCCTAAAAGCCTTGGTGTTGGAGCTGAAGTTGACCTTCATTTCCTGGCTCATCCACTGGAGGAGGCCCTTGAGGTCGTTGGGCGTGCGGGTCCAGTCCTCGGCGTCGGGCGTGGAGATTTTTGTCAGCAGCACCGGGGGCTGGGGCGGGTTCTTGCGCTCCTGGCGCTTCTGGAACACGGCCGGGTAGGGCAGCGGCGGCATCCCCTCGGAGGAGGAGATTTGCGAGGGAGGCGGCTTCGGTTTTTCGAGCGGCGGCGGCTCGGGTGGGCGCAGATCCGCGAAACCCTGGCTCACAAAGGAGAGCAGGCCGATGAAGAGAAGGCAACGGCGCATAGGGGGGGAAATAGAGTGGATTCGAGTTTGAGACGATCCGCCGGGATTTTCAACCCGGAATAGCGGGAACTTTAACCCCGAATCGCTCATCTTCCCATCTCTCTTATTGTTAAGAGTTTGTTAAGCCCCCAAGTCCGGCGTTTCCCTATTGACGGCGGCTCGGCGGCGGGGAAAGATGCGTACTCAATGGAATTGCTGCGCAAAACATTCTGGATCGTGCTCTTCCTCTTCGCAACGCTCTGCTTTGTGGTGCTGTTCGAGAAGGGGTCGAATCATTTTGTTCCCAATGTCAAAAAGCAGGTTACCGAATTCAGCGATTTCCTGGTGAAAACCTTCAACGAGCAGGTTCACCCCCAGAAGAAATAGATTCGCGGGTTGCAATGCGCTCGGGTGGGGTGCTAAGTTCGGGTCTTTCTCCCCGAGGTATGCCCCTTAAGACTGAACAAGATCTGACAGATAACTCCCGTACGAACTGGCTGAAAGCCAAGAGCGCGGTTGAAATTCGCAATTATGGCTACGCCGTCGCGCTTCTCGCCGCCGTGCTCAAGGAATCTCCTGAATTCCTGGAGGGCCGCAAGCTGCTCCGCCGAGCCCAAATCCTGGCCCACCATGGCAAAAAGAACCTCTTCGGAGGGCTTTCATCCATCGCGCTAAAGGGGAAGGGGCCACAACTGCTGAAAAAAGATCCCACGGCCGCCCTGGAGCTGGCCGAGGAGACGCTTGCCAACGATCCGCTCAACAACGCGGCCAACCACCTTCTTCGGGACGCCGCCCTGGCCCTCGACCAGTTTGAACTGGCGGTGTTCGCGCTGGAAACGTTGCTTGAAGTCGATGCGAAGGACGTCAAAATCTGGATGGAGATCGGCGAGCTTTACATGGAACACACCCAGCCCGACAAGGCGCTGGAGGCGTTCAACCGGGCGCTGGCCCTTTCTCCCAACGACATGATCGCCAACAAGCGGGCGAAAGACGCCGCCGCGGCCAACACCATGAAGGCTGGCGGCTGGAACACGGCCAAGGACTACCGCGACTTGATCAAAAACAAGGACGAGGCCGTCGCGCTGGAACAGAAAAACCGCGTGGTAAAGGACGACGCCTCCATCGAAGCCCTCCTGCAGGAGCTTCACGCGAAGGTGCAGGAGCACCCGGAGAGCATCGACGATGCCCGCAAGATCGCTTCCCTTTACGAGCAGAAGAACGATTTTGTCAACGCCCAGGCCTGGTACAACTACGCCAGCGAGCTTTCGAAGGGAACGGATAACTGGCTGATCCGCAAGGTGTCCGATATGCAGCTCAAACAGGCCGAAGCCGACATCAAGGCCCGCGAGGATTGGCTGGCCGAGGCTGGCGAAGATCACCCCGAGAGCGCCCGCGTCCGCGAGGAACTCGAAGCCCTCAAGAAGCAGAAGGGCTTTTCGCAACTCGACGAAGCCCGCAAGAGCGTCGAGCGCAACCCGACGGATTTGCTCTTCCGCTTTGAACTGGGCGAACAGCTCATCGAGAACGGCATGTTCAACGAGGCCATCCCCGAGCTACAGAAGGCCCGCAACAACCCGAACGTCCGTCTGCGCGCCATCAACCAGCTCGGCAAGTGTTACGTCCAGAAGGGCATGTTCGACCTCGCCGTCAAGCAGTTCACCGACGCGGTCAACGAGATCCTCGTCATGGACTCCACCAAAAAGGACATCCTTTACCAACTCGGCCAGGTCTACGAGACGATGGGCGATAAGGAAAAGGCCCTCGGGTGCTTCAAGCAAATCTACGAAGTCGACTACGGCTACGAGGACGTGGCCAAGCGCGTGGAAAACAGCTACATGGCTTCGTAATACCGCATCCGCAATTATTTTGCAGTTGATTTGCCTCGTTCCCGGGCGTGCCTGGGGACGAGGCTTTTTTATGTCCCGGGGGCAATGGGATAGAAGAAAAAAGAGTGGGTGTGGCAGGTTTCAAGAGTTGCCCCCTGCCGCTAGGGATTCCAAGTGCCCACCCGAACACGTTCCTCTTTTAGCCGGACAAGTTTGTAATAAGTCGATATCTGCACGTTCTTGCGACTCACTTGGGCCTCAATGTCCGAAAACGACTCTCCTCCCATTGAGTGGCAATATCCCACCAAGAATGCGGTAACTCCAACTTGTTCTGTTAGATAGCGAATCAATTCCCTTTCCTCCTGCACTCCTTTTTGGCGTTTCCATTCTTTCAATGCATCAGCTGTGTTTGCACAGACTGTATAATAATCTTTTCCTCTAATCGCTACAATTTCCAGGGGTGATCCAAAATGAATGTTAAGCCTCATTGCTTCATCGACGGAATGGTCATCTAACGAAGCAGGAAATGAAAACGACTCGCGCGACCATAATGCGCCGTACAAGAGAATAATATACCCTCGAAGATCCTCACCATTTAGTGCCTGTTGGCCTTGCTTGTGAGCGCTCTGATGGCGTGAAGCGTTGTTGGTGCACGCCGACATGAATGACAAAATCAGCGCCATAATAAACCAAAGTTTACTTTTCATTTGTTCAAGGGGGTCAACTCAAGAGGGCGCGGAATAGGGGTCAACTTTTGAAACATGACAGAATGTGTTTGAAGTCGCTTGCGGGATGGGGGCCAAGCGGCATTTAATGATTGGACTCTCTTGGCTGTCAAGATTTGACGCCTTCCCTTGGCTTCGTATATCCGCGAATTTTACACTTAATTTACCCCGTTCCCGGGGATGCCTGGGGACGAGGCTTTTTTGCCCCTGATGCGTGCGTGCGGAATCCCTATTTCCTTTTCACCCGCCGGGCGGGGCGCTAGACTTGCGCAAAAGCCATGAACATTTTTCTCCAAAGCAGTGAAGCGGGCGGGGGACGGATTCCAGCGCGTAGTGAGGTGCCTCTCGAAGATACCTGGGACTTGACGGTTCTTTACCCGAATGACGAGGCATGGCAGGCCGATTTTGCCGAGCTTCAGGCTCGCTGGCCCGCGGTTGCCGGTTTCAAGGGGCGGGTCGGGGAGTCGGCCCAGACGCTTTGCGAGCTCTTGGAGTTTGAAAAGGTCCTCGATCAGAAGATCGAACACCTCGGGCACTATGCAATGCTCCGTTGCGCGGAGGATGCCTCGGATTTTGTCAACCTGGAGCGCGAGGGGGTGCTGCAAAATTTGCTCACTTTGATCGGCGAGGGGACGGCGTTCATTTTGCCCGAGATCCAGGCGCTCGATGACGCTACTTTTGAGCGTTACGTGGCTGATCCGCTGCTGGCGGAATGGCAGATTCCGCTTCGCAAGGTGCGCCGGATGAAGCCGTACACGCTTTCCAGCGCCGAGGAGCGCCTTCTTGCGCTGGGGGCCTCGGCGCTCCATGGCCACCGCGACACGTTCGACCAGCTCACCAATGTTGACATGAAGTTCGGCTCGCTCGTCGATGACCAGGGCGCTGAGCGGGAGCTGAGCCAAAGCTCGTTCTCGTCGTTCCTCGTGCAGCGCGACCCGGAGGTGCGCAAGGCGGCTTTCCATCGGTTTTACGAGGAGTTTGGCGATCACCAGTACACGCTGGCCTCGACGTATTCCAACTCCGTGAAGGCTGACGTTTTTTCCGCCCGGGCGCGCAATTTCAGCTCGGCCCGCGAGGCGGCGCTTTTCCGCGACGATGTGCCGCTGTCGGTCTACGATAACCTGATTTCCACCGTTCGCGCCAATTTCGAGCCGCTCTTCCGGTACTACGAGCTACGACGCAAGGTGCTCGGCCTCAACGAGATTCACCACTACGACACCTACGTGCCAATGGTGGGCGATATTTCCACCCACATTCCCTACGACGAGGCGATCGACAAGGTAATCGCGGGGCTCGCTCCGCTGGGGGGCGACTACTGTAAGGTGCTCGAAGAGGGGCTGCGCCATGGCCGCTGGAGCGACCGGTACGAGAATAAGGGCAAGCGTTCGGGGGCATTTTCATCGAGCAGCTACGGGAACCCGCCGTTCATCATGATGAACTACAAGGCGGACGTTTTCTCGGACGTCTACACCCTGGCGCACGAAGGCGGGCACTCGATGCACACTTGGTACTCGCAGAAGAACCAGCCTTTCCAGACCTACGATTACCCGATCTTCCTGGCCGAGGTGGCCTCGACTTTCAACGAGGACCTGCTCACGCACCATTTCCTCAATACCACGGACGACCCGAAGATGCGGGCCTACATCATCAATCGGCAGATCGACGACATTCGCGGGACGGTCTACCGGCAGACGATGTTCGCCGAGTTCGAGAAAATCGTCCACGAAATGGAGGAGCGCGGTGAGGCCCTTACGCTCGACTCGATCAAGGCGGCCTACCACGGGCTGCTGGCGGATTACTTTGGGCCCGGCTTCACGCTCGATCCGCAGCTCGACCTGGAGTGTCTGCGCATCCCCCATTTCTACGGCGCGTTCTACGTCTACAAGTATGCCACGGGGCTTTCGGCGGCGGTCAGCCTGGCCGAGAATGTCCTGACCACGGGCGAGACGGGGCCTTACCTCGGGTTCCTCAAGAGCGGCGGCTCTAAGTTCCCGCTGCCCACGCTGGCGGCGGCCGGGGTCGATATGTCGAGCCCCAAGCCGGTCCAGAAGACGCTCGACCTCTTCGCGCGGCGCGTGGCCGAGCTTGAGGAGTTGCTGGGGGCGTGAGGACGGAATGAAGGCGGAAAATTTTGCGCGGATCGAAGCCCGTTTTCGGGAAAATTTCGAGCGCCGGGGGGAGCTCGGCGCTTCGCTCTCGGTCTGGGAACATGGGCGCGAGGTGATCTCGCTCGCCGGGGGCTATGCCGACCGCAAGCGCCTTAAGGCGTGGACCGCGCAGACGCCCGTGCTCGTCTGGTCATGCACCAAGCCGCTGGCAGCCTCGTGCATCCTGCACGCGATGGCGCGCGACCAGGTGCCGCTTTCGACGCCGGTGGCGGAGTTCTGGCCGGAGTTCGCGCAATCGGGCAAGGGGCGCATCACCATCGGCGAGGTGCTTTCCCATCAGGCCGGGCTGGCGGCGCTCGACCGGCCCGCGCCGGTGCTCGACCATGCGGCGGTGGTCAAGTCGATCGAATTGCAGGTGCCCAACTGGACGCCGGGGCTGGAGCACGGCTACCATCCGCGCACGTTCGGCTCGCTCCTGGAGGAGCTTTTGCGGCGCATCGAGGGGACGCCGGGAGTGACGCTCGGGCGCTATTGGCAGACGCATTTCGCGGTGCCGATGGGGCTCGATTTTTGGATCGGCCTGCCTCGGGAGAAAGTCGAGAGCGTGGCGTCGGTGTTCGCGCCGAAAATCAGCACGCCGAAGCGGAATCCGGATTTTTACAACGCGCTGGCGACTAAGGGAACCCTTACGGAGCGGGCTTTTGACTCGCCCAAGGGGCTGCACGGCCCGGCGGCGATGAACACGGCGGAGGCGCGCATGGCGGCGCTCCCGGCTTTCGGCGGCATCGGCACGGCGCATTCGATTGCGAAGTTCTATGCGATGCTGGCGAGCGGCGGCGAGTTGGAGGGGGTGCGCTATTTCGAGAATATCGAGCCGATGCTCAACGTGCTGACGAACGGCAACGACCGCGTGCTGCTGCGACCTACCGCTTTTGCCGCCGGGTTTATGCACGATCCGGTGGACGAATCCGGCAAGAAATTGCGGAATCTCTTTGGCCCCTCAAAGCAGGCCTTCGGGCAGCCCGGGGCGGGCGGCAGCCATGCTTTTGGCGATCCGGAGAACGGGGTCGCCTTCGCCTACGTGATGAACCAGATGGACGTGGGCGTGATGCCGACGGAGAAGGCGCTCGGGTTGGTTGAGGCGGTTTATGCGCAGTAACCGTTTCTGGCCAGAATACCTGTGACCACGAGGAGCCGGATCACGACGAGCGCCGCGCCTCCTAGCAGCCATTCCCGCCCGGCAGGTACAAAAAAGTGCCAGAATGTGCCGCAAGACCCCATTCCTTGCAGGCGGGCAGATTCCAGAACTTCGCGGCTGACATTCCGGAATCCGGCAATAGCGGCCAGATAAAGAATCGGGAGCATGTTGCCTGCTTCAATAAGCATCAAGTTCCGAAACATATCGCTGGTAGAATTAACTGGAATAGCCTGAAGAGGGAGGATCAGCGGCAGTAAAAAAATAACGTCCAGTACCCATCGTACACCGCACGAGGCCGAAAAACGAATACGAGCGGCAGCGGCGGCAATAGCAACGAGAACCAGGGTGGAAACGACAATGGTAAGCGCTGTGTTGAGCCAGAAAGAGGTCATATTTGCGTTGGAGGATTCGTTTTCGCTGCGCCGCTGTCAACCCCGTTTCGCACGGCGGGCCTGCCTCTGGTTCCATTTGTCAGTGACGAACATGCACCAGAGCTGCTTGGCCAGTTGAGCGTTGGTCAGGTGCGGGCTGATCGGTTTGACGCAATGGTTGCGGATGGCCTCGAAAATGCCTTCCACGCCCGCGTCGGGATCGGTCTGGATGAGGGTGTAATGCCGGCCAAATCCGTGGAAGCGATGGGCGTCGGAGGTGGCGACGAGCGGTTTTTTGAACGCTTTGGCGATTTTGATGGCGCGGCGGTTCCGGTTGAACCAGGCCGTGTGAAAGTGGCAAACCTCCACGGCGTCGAATACGTCGATGTACTCCAGCAGGCGCTCGCCCATGGAGCCGCCGAGGACGTAAAAGGGGTGGGGCGCGATGATGAGCGCCGATTTTCCCCGGCGCTGGCGGAAAGCGGCCAGGTCGCTCAATTTACGGATATCCGCCGCTTCCTCCTTGCTGAGGTTCAAAACGACCACGTCGGCTCCCTCTAGGCGCAATTCCGCGCCGGGAATGAGCCGAATGCCGAGATTGACGGCAGTTTCGAAAATGGAAGGGTCCTCCAGCACCGCGTCGTGGAGGGTGATGGCGAGCGCGTGAAAGCCGAGGGTGTGGGCCCGGTGGAGGAGGTCGCGGGCGGAGTAAGTGATGATGTCCTTGGGGTCCTCGGCGGTGTGAAGGTGGAAGTCGGCCTTGATCCAACCCTTTTCAGGAGAGGAGGATGGACGAGCGTCTTCTTCGTGGCCGCGGGAAATCATGCGAGGGTAGTCTGGTGTGAAAGGGGATTTTTCTCAAGAGGGGAAAAAAAAGAAAAAACACGCTTGCACGGGGGGAAATGCATGATAGAAATACCGGCCCACCAATTAGTGGTTAAGCTCGGGTGGTGAAATGGCAGACACGTACGTTTGAGGGGCGTATGCCGTAAGGCATGCGGGTTCAAGTCCCGCCCCGAGCACCATTTAACGCCAACTTGCAGCTCGCAAGTTGAGTCCTCTAATCCCAGAGGGCGAGGACGCAAGCGCGTCTCTTTTTCTTTCGTGAACGACCATGGTTTTGGCCCGCATCGATTCCGATGGCGTGAAAGCGTATCTATTGCTCGCATTGATGGGATGCCTTGCTTTTGCGTTGCCTGCCCGGGGGGCCGCGAATAACGAGGCGGTGCTGACGGATCTGGCAACGGCGTACCAGGGGGAGGCCAATGCGCACGAACGCTATGCGCTCTTTGCCAAAAAGGCGGATGAGGAAGGGTTCCCGCAGGTGGCCAAGCTTTTCCGTGCGGCGTCGTATGCCGAGCAAATTCACCGGGATAACCACAAAGCGGCGATTGAAAAAATGGGGGGCCAGGTCCCCGCCATAGTGCTCGAAATACCGAAGGTTGGCTCGACGCGCGAGAACCTGGAATCGGCGATCAAGGGTGAAACCTATGAAAGCAAGGTGATGTACCCCGAGTTCCTCAAACGAGCCAAGGAGGCCAAGGCCAGCCCTGCCGTGCGGACGTTCACGTTTGCCCAGGAGGTGGAGACGGAACATAATAAGCTTTACCAGGCGGCGCTGGATCACCTTGGGCAGAACCAGCCGGTTGATTACTACGTCTGCCCTGTTTGCGGAAACACGGATACCTCACTTCCCGCCAAACGTTGCGATATTTGCGGGACGCCGGTTGAGGAGTGGAAGAAAATCGAATGATGCTTCCCGATCCCCTTCACCCCGCAGTGGTTCATTTTCCGATCGTGCTGCTCTTGGTCGGCGCTGGCGTCATGGTCGTGGCGGTGTTTTTACGCCGCTGGAACCTGGACTGGATTGCCGCTGTGCTCTTGCTGATGGGCGCGGCGGGGGCCTGGGCTGCCGTGGAGACAGGGGAAGCCTCGCGGGAACTGCTGGGACGGCTTTCCGGCGAGGCGCTGGGGTTGATTGATAGCCACCAGGAGTGGGGGCAAAAAACCGGCGTAGTGGCCATAATTGCGGCAATGCTGGCGGTTCTCGCCGCCCTGACGCGAAGTATCCCCAAGGCATGGGCTCGGCCGTTTGGCGGAGGCATGAGCCCGGCCATGCAACACGGGTTCCGGGTCATCGCAGCCATTGCGGCGCTGGTTTCCTGCTATTTCGTTTACCAGACGGCCCGGCGGGGTGGGGAGGCGGTGTACGGCCACGGCGTGGGGGTTAACGCCAGCCAGACCTGACCGGGCCACATCTAGACTAAAGGCTTGCCAAATAGGCCCGCCAGCCGCCGAAGGAGGTGATTTCCTTGGTCCCATCGGCGGTTACCGCGCACGGTTCGCACAGGAAGCCTTTGCAGTGCGTGCCGTCGTCGAGGTCCACTTCGCCAATGACCATTGGCTGCGGAAGCTGCGCGGTGAAGTCGCCAAAGGCGGCGGCGCTGAGCGACCAGAGTTCCACTTCGATGCCGGAGCCGCTAAAGCCCGGCGTGCGCACGAGGCCCGGCTTCGGCGGACGGGTGCCGCCCAGGGCGTAGAGTTGGTAGCCAGCGGCGGTGCGGCAGGTGCGGAGCAGGCGCGCGCCGCGTTCCGTGAGCTGGGCATTGAGCGGCTGGCCGGTGAGGTGCGCCCCCGCCACGGCGAGCGTGACGCCCTGCGCAGGGGCTGCGGGGAGCGGTTCCCCGAGGAACGATCCGGCGATCTGGCAGACGGAGTGGTCGCGGAAGGCCGGGGCGAAGAACGTGACGCCGAAGGGGAGCTGGTTGGAAGGGCGCGTTCCGGCGGGGACGGCGATGGCGCAGAGGTCCAGGAGGTTGGCGAAGTTCGTGTAGTGGCCCAGGGTGGTGTTGAGCTTGAGGGGCGCTTCCATGACTTCGCTGACGCGGTAGGTCGTGCCGGTAGTGGGCAGCAGGAGGTAGTCCATTTTTTCCCATTCCGCCGCCGTGATCCGGCGCAGCATGGCCAGCTTTTCGAGGCCCCGGAAGGTCTCCACACCGCTGATTTTCTTGGCACCGCCGATAATATTGCGTGTGGTGGGGTAGAGGGCGTCGGGCTTGGCTTTGTAGAAGGACTCGATGGCGGCCAGGCGCTCGGCCACCCACGGGCCGGAGTAGAGGAGCTGGGCGGTTTCGACAAACGGGGCGAAGTCGATCTCCACGACGGGGTTGCCCTGGGTGCGCACGCGTTCCACCGCCTGGCGGTAGAGTTCGCGCGCCTCGCCGTCGCCGAAAAATTCCCACTGCGATTCCCGGGGAATGCCGATGCGCGGCGTGCCGCCGGGGGCGTCGGAGTAGCGCGGCACGGGGCGCGAAAAGGGGTCCCCGGCGTCTTCGCCCCGGGTGATGTCAAAGAGGGCCTGGGCGTCGCTGACGTTGGAGGTGAAGATGGAGACGCAGTCGAGCGATTTGCACGCGGGCACCACGCCTTTGGCGCTCAGGACGCCGCGGGTCGGCTTGAGGCCTACGAGGCCGTTGAACGCTGCCGGGACGCGGCCCGATCCGGCGGTGTCGGTGCCGAGGGCGAAGCTGGCGAGCCCTGCGGCCACGGCCACGGCGGAACCGGAGCTCGATCCGCCCGAAATGTAATCGCCATTGTAGACGCTGCGGGGCACGCCGTAGGGCGAGCGCACGCCGACGAGCCCGGTGGCAAATTGGTCCAGGTTGGTTTTCCCGATGGGGATGGCCCCCAGGGCGCGCAGGCGGGCCACGACGGTGGCGTCCTGGGCGGGGATGTAGCGGTATTCCGGGCAGGCGGCGGTGGTGGGCCAGCCCGCGACGTCGATGTTGTCCTTGATGGCGAAGGGAACGCCGTAGAGCGGCAGGGAAGTGTCGGTGGGGAGATTCGCGACGGCCCCTTCGAGGGGCGGCAGGTAAATCCAGACGGCGTCGTTTCCGCGCTCGGCGATGCGGCGGTAGATCTCGCGCACCAGTTTATCCGGCGTGCCGCCTTCGGCGTAAAATCGCCGCACGGCGGTCAGGTCGAGAGCGGGGAAACGGAGCGTATAACGTGCAGTGGTCATGGGAAGATGTGAAAAGTGGGCTCACTGTAGCAAGAGTGAGGCCAACCCTTCTATGGGCCGTTGGGCCTATGGTTTGCGCCGTTTCCGGAGGTGGGTTGACCAAATTTCGCCAGATTCCTGTAAAGCGGGTGCGGGGTTTTGCTCAGCGTGTTGGGGGATCGAGGCGCATATAGGCTGGAACGCCTATTGGCACCGGATATGCTGATGAGCTAGGCTGATCCGACCGATGAACTCCAAAGCCATCACCACCGAAGCACTCGCCAAGACGTTTGGTGGAATGCGCGAGCTTGGCATCGCGGATCGGAAGCTTTTTGAGAAGATTCTGCACGAGATCCTGGCCAACAACCCTGATTTCTTCGGGGTCTGGACGGTGTGGGAGCCGAATGCGCTCGACGGGCGGGATCGGGACTTTACCAATGCCCCGGGGCACGACGACGCGGGGCAGTTCATCCCATTCTGGAACCGCGCGGGTGGCAAGATCCGCCTGGAGCCCAACCTCGGCTTTGACGTTCCGGGCTACGGCGACTGGTACCTGGTGCCGCGCCAGCGGGGGGTGGAGACGGTGATGGACCCGTATGAATTCCCGTGCGCGGGCAAGCCGCAGTTCATTACCACGCAGGTTTCGCCGATCTATGCGCGGGGCGAGTGGGTGGGGGCGGTCGGGGTGGATATCGCCGTGGACGAGATCGAGCGGGCGAAGCTGGAGAGCGTCGAGGAGATGATCCAGCGCGGGTATATTTTTCTCGGGGAGTCGGGCGAGGTCGATTACTGCTCGCCTCGGACTCGTAATTTGCTTTCCGGATACATCGGGGGGTGCCCGGAAGGGATTCTGCCGAGGCCGCTGCAACGACCGGTGGCGGCGCTGCAAAGCTCGGCGTGGAATAGCGCGGCGGCCCGCGACGCGGAGTTGCCGATGTTCCGCCGCGGCGAGAAGATTCTGCGCGTCAAGGCGGCGCGCCATCCCCGCAGTAACCGGCTGCTGCTGGTGCTGGAGGAGATCGCCGCGCCTGCTCCGGAAACGGCGCTCACGGCGCGCGAACACGATGTTTACCAATGGCTGAAGGCCGGTAAGTCGAATGCCGAAATCAGCATCATCCTGGGAATCAGCATCCACACCGTGAAGCGGCATGTGGAGCATATTCTTCCCAAGATCGGCGCGGAGAACCGCTATGCGGCGGCGCTCTCCAGCATGAAGGAAGCGGAATAGGACGCGGCGCGGACCTGGGCCCATTTCCGGGCACCTATTAGCGAATCTCTCGCGCCCCATAGGTCCCTCGACCTATAGCGAGACCTACGCCTTTGCCCTAGTTTCTTCTCAGGCGAACACGTTTCGCCGGTTCAACCACTATGCAACCGATTTCCAAAGATAAGATTCTGTTCGAAGAGCTGCTGCAAGGCGGCGGGCTCTGGTCGTGGAAGCTCCGGGCCGGGACCACCCTGCGCCTCACCGACCTCGATGGCGGCGCTAACGTCGGCCTCGTGGCCTTCAATGCCGACGATCCGCTCGAACGCCTGAACCTGCCCGACAGCCTCAAGGCTCAATACACCGCCAAGCTCACACGCGGTCACATCCTCATGAGCGACATGGGGCGCTCGCTGCTTTCCATTACGGACGATTCCGTCGGCTGGCACGACCCGATTTCCGGACACTCCAACGCCGCTCAGGTTCGAGCCAAGTACGGCGAATCGACCTACCAGGAAAGCCGCAACGCCTGGTATCGCAATGCGCACGACGATTTTCTGGTCGAGCTCGGCAAGCACGGCCTCGGCAAGCGCGACCTCTGCGCGAACGTTAATTTCTTTAGCCGTGTGGACGTGGACGCGGAGGGCGGGATGGCTTTTCACGTGGGCAATTCAAAGGCGGGCGATGAAGTCGATCTCCGCGCGGATCTCAATACGCTGGTGGTTTTAAACACCTGCCAGCATCCGCTCGACCCGAGCCCGGCCTACGCGCCGAAGCCCGTGCGGCTCACACTTTTTAAGACGCCGCCCGCGGCCGCCGACGACTACTGCCGCAATTTCCGCGCTGAAAATCAACGCTGCTTCATCCTCACCGAACGCTACCTGGGAGCCTAAACCAATGAGCACTTTGAACTATACTGAAAGCCCGCTAAACCCGGCCCACGCTGTTTACGATTACACGCTGCCCGCCGGGGCGGGCTGGATGCACGAGATCCGCCGGGGCCAGACCTTCCGCATTGTTGACCTCGAAGGCAACCAGTCTGCCGATACGCTTTTCTTCAGCGCACGGGATAAGACCGAACGCTACAGCGCACAGGATACGATCCGCGTGCAGGGGAGTATTTACCTTACCACCGGCACAAAGCTGATCTCCACCGAGGGCAATGAGCTGGCCGTTATCACCGCCGACACCTGCGGCCGCCACGACACGCTCGGGGGCGCTTGCGCGGCGGAGAGTAACCAGGTGCGCTACGCTATTGAAAAACACGGGATGCACAGTTGCCGCGACAGTTTTCTGCTGGCTATTTCGCAATGGGGCGACGGCTACACCAAGCGCGACCTGACGCACAATATCAACTTCTTCATGAACGTGCCGGTGACGGCCGAGGGCGACCTCGCATTCGCCGACGGCGTCAGCGCCGGGGGCCGTTACGTCGAGATGCGCGCGGAGATGGATCTGGTTTGCCTGATCTCCAACTGCCCGCAGCTCAACAACCCGTGCAACGCCTACAACCCGACGCCGGTGCGCCTGCTTATCTGGAATTAACCGCAAGCCGCTTTTCCTCTCTCACCAGCCATGGCTCTGTTCCAAAAAGTCCTCATCGCCAATCGCGGAGAAATCGCCTGCCGCGTCCTGCGCACCTTGCGTAAGCTCGGGATCACTAGTGTCGCCGTCTACTCGGAGGCCGACGCCGATGCCCGGCATGTGACGCTGGCTGACGAAGCCGTCTGCATCGGACCGGCCCCGGCGCGCGAAAGTTATCTCGATTCCGCGCGCATCCTGATGGTGGCGGCGGCGACGGGGGCGCAGGCCATTCACCCCGGGTACGGATTCCTGAGCGAGAACGCCGATTTTGCTGAGGCGTGTGAAGGGGCGGGGATCGCGTTCATCGGGCCGACTCCGGACCAGATCCGACGCTTTGGCTTGAAGCACACTTCGCGCGAGATTGCCCGCGAGTGCGGCGTGCCGCTGCTCCCTGGTACAGACTTGCTTTCCAGCGCCGACGAAGCGGTGGCGGCGGCGGAGAAAATCGGCTGGCCCGTCATGATTAAGAGCACGGCGGGCGGCGGCGGCATCGGGATGCAGCTTTGCGCCAACGCTGGCGAGCTGCGCGAGAAATTCGAGACGGTGCGCAACCTGGGCCGCGCGAATTTCAAGAACGACGGGCTCTATTTGGAGAAATTCGTTGAGACGGCGCGGCACGTGGAAGTGCAGATTTTCGGAGACGGGAAGGGGCACATCGCCGTGCTCGGCGAGCGCGATTGCTCCACGCAGCGCCGCAACCAAAAGGTGATTGAGGAGACTCCCGCGCCGGGGCTGACCGAGGAGTTGCGCCACGAGCTGTGGGAATGCGCGAAGCGGCTTGGCGAGAAGATTGCCTACCGCTCGGCGGGTACGGTCGAGTTTGTGTTCGATGTGAAGGCGGGGCAATTTTACTTCCTTGAAGTTAATACCCGGCTCCAGGTCGAGCACGGAGTGACGGAGGAAGTCACCGGTACCGACTTGGTGGAATGGATGCTGCGCATCGCCGCAGGAGAGCCGCTGCCCGCGGTGACAAACCCGCCCGGCGGGCATTCGATCCAGGCGCGGATTTACGCCGAGGACCCGGCGAAGAATTATCAGCCGAGCTGCGGGCTCTTGACCGAGGTGCGTTTCCCCGAGGGCGTGCGTGCCGATGCGTGGGTGGATACCGGGACCATTGTTTCGCCTTACTACGATCCACTTTTGGCAAAGCTGATCGTCCATGCCCCGACGCGCCCAGCCGCTCTCGTGGCTCTTGATCAGGCGCTCGCACAGACCCGCATCGAGGGCATCGAGACCAACCGCGACTACCTGAGGCAGGTGGCGGCGTGCGAGGCGTTCCGCTCTGGCGCGGTGCCTACGGCGTTTTTAAAGACTTTCCCGTATCATCCGCGCACCGTGGAAGTGCTCGCCTCGGGCACCATCACGACCGTGCAGGATTACCCGGGCCGCCTCGGCCTTTGGACCCAGGGCGTGCCGCCGAGCGGGCCGTTTGATTCGCTCTCCTTCCGCCTTGCCAATCGGGTACTCGATAATCCCGAGGGAGCACCGGGCCTGGAGATGACTTTGAGCGGACCGACGCTACTTTTTCGCACTGCCGCCTGCATCTGTCTCGCGGGCGCATCCATGAGAGCGCAGATCGACGGCAATCCGGTGCCCTACTGGCAGCCGGTGAACGTTGCTGCGGGTCAAACGCTGCGGCTGGGGTTTATCGAGGGCCAGGGCGCGCACACGTACCTCGCCGTCAAGGGCGGCTTTGACGTGCCGGAGTACCTCGGCTCGCGCTCGACTTTCCGGCTGGGGAAATTCGGCGGCCACGGGGGGCGCGCTTTGCAGACGGGTGACGTGCTCAAGCTGCTCACGCCGGGCGCGACGGTTTGCGATCCGAAGCCGCTTGATCCCGCGCTCATTCCCTCGCTGCCGAATGAATGGGAGATTTCCGTCCTCTACGGGCCGCATGGCGCGCCGGATTATTTCACCCGTGAGGATATCGCGATGATCTTCGCTACGGCGTGGAAAGTTCACTTCAACTCCGACCGCACCGGCGTTCGTTTAATTGGGCCCAAGCCGAAATGGGCGCGCAAGGACGGCGGCGAGGCGGGGCTTCATCCCTCCAACATTCACGACAATGCCTACGCCGTGGGGGCCATTGATTTTACCGGCGACATGCCGATCCTGCTCGGGCCGGACGGTCCCAGCCTCGGAGGGTTCGTCTGCCCGGCTTGTATTATTCAGTCCGATTTGTGGAAAATGGGGCAGCTCAAGGCTGGCGACACCGTTCGGTTCCGCGCGGTGGGGGCGCGCGAAGCGCTGACGAGTCTCCAACGCCAGGACGAGAGCCTCGCAAAATTGATCCCGCTCCCGGCACCGGCCTTTCTTCCGATGGAAATCCCCGAGGACGCCGCGCTGGTGCGGCTGCCCGAGACGGAGCAACGCCCTGCGGTGGTCTACCGCCCGGCGGGGGATAACTACCTCTTGGTCGAATACGGCGCGCCCGTGCTTGATCTGCCGCTGCGCTTCCGTGCCCAGGCCCTCATGGATTGGACCGAGGCGCAACACATCGAGGGCATTATTGACCTCACCCCGGGCATCCGCTCGTTGCAGATTCACTTCGACAGCCGCCGCTGTTCGCGCGAAGTCCTCCTCGGGCGGCTGATCTATGCGGAGTCGGTGCTGCCGAGCGTCGAGGCGATGGAGGTCCCGACACGCATTGTTCATCTGCCGCTTTCCTGGGCCGATCCGGCCACGCAGGTCGCCATCGACAAATACACCGCCAGCGTGCGGCCCGATGCGCCGTGGTGCCCGAGCAACATCGAATTTATCCGCCGCATCAACGGACTCGATTCGATCGAACAGGTGAAGGATATCGTTTTCGGTGCTAGCTATCTGGTGCTGGGGCTGGGGGATGTCTACCTCGGCGCGCCGGTCGCGGTGCCGCTCGATCCGCGCCACCGGCTCGTGACGACCAAGTACAACCCGGCCCGCACCTGGACGCCTGAGAATGCCGTCGGCATTGGCGGGGCCTACCTCTGCGTCTATGGCATGGAGGGGCCGGGCGGCTACCAATTCGTGGGGCGCACGGTGCAGATGTGGAACCGCTGGCGCTCGACCGCGAATTTTGAACCGGGCAAACCGTGGCTGCTCCGCTTCTTTGACCAGATCCGATTTTACCCGGTGAGCCCCGAGGAGCTTCTCCGGCTGCGGCAGGACTTTCTGCAAGGTCGCTTCCAGGTAAAAGTGGAGGAGACGACCTTCAAACTTCGCGATTACCTGAGCTTTCTTAATTCCATTTCCAAGGAGACGACGGAGTTCACCGCCGCCCGCGAGGACTCCTTCGGCGCGGAGCGCGAGCGCTGGCGCGTGGCCGGGCTCGACAAAGTGCGCGATGAGGTCGAGATCGTTGCGGAAACGGCGCAAGCCTTCAAGCTGCCGCCGGGAACCGTTGCCGCCGAAGCGCCGATGACCGCCAATGTCTGGCAGGTTACGGTCAAGCCCGGCGATCATGTTTCCGCCGGGGACAAAGTCGTGGTGCTCGAAGCCATGAAAATGGAAATCGCTGTGACCGCGCCGTGCGACGGCGTCATACACTCGGTGGTCTGCGAGACCGGCAAGCAAGTCGCTCCCGGCCAGCCGCTCTGCTGTATCGAAGCCTGCTAAACCGCCATGCCCACTAAAAAACAACCGCTGCTTTGGGGCTGCCTGACCTGGGAGGAGATCGCTTCTCTCCGGGCCGGGGGAATGGAGATGGTGCTCCTTCCCGTTGGGGCCACCGAGCAGCACGGGCCGCACCTCGGGACAAGCGTTGACACGGTTTCCGCAACGCGCCTGGCCGAGGCGGTGAGCGCCGCGACGGGGGTGCCGGTGTTACCGAGTGTGGCTTACGGTTGTTCGCTGGGGCATTCGCGCAAGTGGCCCGGGACCATCGCGCTCCAGCCCCAAGTCTTGATCGATACCGTCGTGCAGATTTACGACTGGGTGTATTCGGCGGGTTTCCGGCGGCTGCTGATGATCAACGGGCATGTTACCAATTTCGCTCCGCTGCGTTGCGCGCTGGAGGTGATCCGGAGCCGGTTTGAGGATTCGATGGTCGGCATCCGGAATGTCGGCGAGCTGAGCCCGCGCGTTCGCGACGCCTTTTTCTGCGACGCGGAGGACTGGCACGCCAATGCCGCCGAAACCGCGCTGATGCAGGCTCTCGCGCCGGAACTCGTGCGACCTGGGAAGATCGCCGAGGCCGACGATCCCGACCGCACCGCCGACTTGATTTTCGCCCACCCGGTAAACCACACCAGCACCAATGGCGTCACCGGCTTTCCCTCGCGGGCTTCGCGGGCCAAGGGCACGCAGCTTTTCCAGTGGATGGTGCGCGACCTCTCGGCCCAGGTGCGCCGGGCGCTGCGCGAATCCGCTCCCATTTCCTCCTCTCTACCCAACCATTCATGAAAACCGATTCCGAAATCCAAAACCTCAAGGAAGATTTGATTCGCAAAGGGGTCAAGTATTGCATCGGCGCTTACGTGGACATCCATGGCGTTCCCAAGGCCAAGTGTGTTCCAATTGCTCACTTTGAACACTTCGCCGAAGGGTCCGAAGCCTACACCGGTTACGCGCTCGACGGCCTCGGGCAGGCTCCCAACGACGAGGAAATCCGCTCGGTGCCGGACCTCGCAACGGCGATCCAGTTGCCCTGGCAGCCCGAGGTTTGCTGGTTCGCGGCGGACAACGCTTTTCAGGGCAAGCCGTATGACTTCAGCGCCCGCGTGGTGCTCCAGAAGGTGCTCGCAGATGCGGCCTCGCTCGGCTACCGCTGCAACCTCGGCATCGAGTGCGAGTTCTTCGTTTTGAAATACGACGAGGGGAAGCTCTCCGTTCCGAATGCGGACGACAACCTCACCAAGAGCTGCTACGACGTCAAACGCCTGCTGGATTCCTTCCCGCTCATCGACCGCATGGTCACGACGATGAACGACCTCGGCTGGGATGTCTATTCGCTCGATCACGAGGACGCCAATGGGCAGTTCGAGTTGGACTTTAATTACAACGACGCGCTTTCCATGGCCGATCAGTACATTTTCTTCCGCTACATGGCTAAGAAGATGGCGGCGGACGAGGGGCTGCTCGCGACGTTCATGCCGAAGCCTTTCGCCGATAAGACCGGCAATGGTGCGCACTTTAATATGTCGCTGGCGGATCTCAATACGGGAAAAAATCTCTTCGTTGTCGATCCCAAGGACGACCCGAACGGCCTGGGCCTGAGCCCGCTGGGCTATGCGTTCGTGGGCGGCATTATCAAGCATGGCCGCGCGCTTTGCGCCGCCTTTGCCCCGACGGTCAATAGCTACAAGCGCCTCATCCGGCGCGGCTTCATGGCTTACTATTCCTGGGCTCCGATTTTCAACTCGTTCGGCACCAACAACCGGACGAATTCGATCCGGGTGCCGCAGGGGGGCGGGCGCTGCGAAAGCCGCAACGCGGATTCCGCCTGCAACCCGTATCTTGCCGCGGCGTTGGTTTTCGCCGCTGGGTTGGAGGGGGTTCGCGAAGGGATCAATCCCGGCGCTCCCCACAACGAGAACCTCTACGAATTCACCGACGAGGAACTTCGCTGCCGGGGCATCCAGCCGCTGCCCAAGACGCTCCAGGAGGCGGTCGACGCCTTTGCGGAAGATCCGTTCATCGAGAAGGTGCTCGGTAAGGGATTGCGCGACGAGTTCGTCACTTACAAACGCCAGGAATGGACCGACTACCACCAAACCGTCAGCCAGTGGGAAATCGACCATTACGCCCGGCTTTTTTAACAAGTTCTCAGCAAACATTGTCAACAGGTCACTCCATAGGTAACACTCAACCAAATAAAAAAAATGAAAGCAAAAGCATGGCTCATGACCGCGGTCGCGGCCCTCGCTCTGACTTCGGTCTCCTGGGCGAAGCCGTTGAAAATTGGATATAGCGATTATCCGTCTTGGACGGCTTGGCAGATTGCCAAGGAGAAGGGCTATTTCCAGAAACACGGCGTGGAGGTGGAACTCGTTTGGTTCCCGATCTACACCGATTCGCTCAACGCCCTTAACACGGGCCAAATCGACGCCAACTGTCAGACCTGGAGCGACACCGTCGCCCCGCTGGCCGAGGGGGTGAAGCTGACGGCCATTCTGGTCAACGACTACTCCTGGGGCAACGACGGCTTGCTCGCCAAGCCCGGCGTGACTTCCGTGAAGGACTTGAAGGGTAAGACGGTGGCCACCGAGCTGGGCACCTGCGATCACTTCCTGCTCCTCAAGGCGCTGGAGAAGAACGGGATGACCGAAAAAGACATCAAGTACAAGAACATGACCGTGCCGGACGCCGCCGCCGCTTTCCTGAGCGGCAAGGTGGACGCCGCCGTGGTCTGGCAGCCGTGGCTCTCGCAAACCCAACGCGAGGGCAAGGGCAAGATGATCTTCAGCTCGGCTGACATTCCCTACCTCATCCCCGACCTGCTCGTGGTGCAGTCCAAGGTGCTCTCTGACCGCTCTGCCGAATGGCAGAAGGTGGTCGACGCCTGGTTTGATGTTTATAAATTCATCAAGACCAACGAAGACGAGGCCGTGGCGATCATCTCAAAGGTGGTTGAACAAAAGCCGTCTGACTATAAAGTGTTCATGCCCGGCTGCAAATTCGCTGACCAGAAGCTGAATGTGGCCGCGTTTGAAAAAACCGACAAAGACAGCTCGCTCTATGGCAGCGGTAAAACCATTGCGGATTTCCTCAAGGCGACGGGCCAGCTCAAGACGGCCCCCGACTTCGGACCCGCGCTGGACGCGACCTATGTGAAGGCCGCGGCCGCCGCGCAAAAGTAACCGTATCTCCAACCAAACCCGAAGGCGGGCCCGGGCTTTTCCAGAAAAGGGCCCGCCTTCACTTCTGGCTGAAAAATTCATGACCACAGAAATCAACGTCGCCCCCCCAGCCGCGCCGGCCACCCCGGCGAATCCACCGCGCAAAATCCGCCAGAGCGCCCACTGGTTCGATCTGCGCAAAGACATTCCCGCATGGGGGTACAAAACGCTGACGGTCGTGAGCTTTTTGGCTCTGTTTTTGTTTTGGGCATGGCTCAGCCACCAGGACTTCGTTAACAAGATCTTTCTGCCGCAGCCGGAGAAGGTTTGGACGACGTTCGTTCAGTTGCTGGCCGATGACAATATGTGGACGGATATCAAGGTCAGCTTCATTCGCGTGACCGCCGGGTTCCTGCTTTCCGCTGTGCTGGCGCTGCCCATCGGGCTGATGCTGGGGTCCTATAAAATCGCCGAAAGCGTGGTGCAGCCGCTGGCGGAGTTCATCCGCTATGTGCCGGTGCCCGCGCTGATCCCGATGCTGATGCTGCTTTTCGGGATCGGGGAGCTGGCGAAGATTATGCTGATCTTTATCGGCACGTTTTTTCAGATGGTGCTGATGGTGGCCGACGAAGTGCGCCGCGTCCCCTATGAGCTGCTGCAAGTCAGCTACACGATGGGCGCGAAACGGGGCGAGATTGTCAGCAAGGTGCTCCTCAAAGCGGCGATGCCGGGCATCTTTGATGTGATGCGGCTCTGCAACGGGTGGGCCTGGACGTACCTGGTGGTGGCCGAGCTGATCGCCGCCAACGAGGGCATGGGCTACCGGATTTTGAAGTTCTCGCGCTTCCTGCAAACGCCCAAGATCTTTGTTTACCTGATCCTTCTGGGTGTGATCGGCCTGACGATCGACATCCTGCTGCGCAGAATCAACGCCCGGCTTTTCCAATGGGCCGATACCACCAAACGATGAAACTCCAAGTTCAAGACCTCGAAAAAGCCTACCCGACCCGCAAGGGCGTGGTGCAGGCGGTGTGCCCGACTTCGTTTGAAGTGGGCGATGGGGAATTCGTCAGCCTCGTGGGCCCCTCGGGCTGCGGAAAATCGACGACGCTCTATATGCTTTCCGGACTGGAGGAGGCGACCAGCGGGCGCATTCTGCTTGACGGAAAGGAAGTGCGCGGGCCCGGCGCAGACCGGGGCATGGTGTTCCAGAATTACACGCTATTCCCGTGGCTGACGGTGCTGGAGAATGTGCAGTTCAGCCTTGGGTTGGAGGCGAATTTCCGGCCCGGCGAACAGACGACGGCGGAGATCATGAAGCTCGTGGGGCGTTCGTACTTCCTGCTCGATTTGATGGGGCTCCACGATTTCTACGACGCCTATCCGCGTGAGCTTTCGGGCGGCATGAAGCAGCGCGTGGCTATCGCGCGGGCGCTGGTGAATCAGCCGAAGATTCTGCTGATGGACGAGCCCTTCGGCGCGCTCGATGCGCAGACCCGCGAGGAGATGCAGGAGATGCTGGCGCTCTTAAGTCAGTACGAAAAAACGACGATCATTTTCGTGACGCACGACGTGGAGGAGGCCATTTTCCTCTCCTCGCGCATCCTGGTGTTTTCGTCGCGCCCGGGGCGGATTGTCAGCGACATCCCTGTGCCGTTTGGACGGGATGAAAGGACGCTCGATCTCAAGCTTGAGCCTGAATTTATGCGGATGAAGCGGGAAATTATGACGCTGCTCCACGGCAGCCAGAGTCATAAAGCCGAGGACCGCAAGACGCTCTTGGAGAAGCTTGTGCAGAAGGCTTGAGGGAAAAATATTTCACGCAAAGACGCAAAGGCGCAAAGAAGAGACGTAACTGCCTTCTTTGCGCCTTTGCGTGAGACTTAATGCCTTTTGGATTTAATCGTATTACTTGCCTTCGTGACGGAGCAGGCGCAGGGCGTTTGCAATGACTAGCAATGTCGCGCCGGTGTCGGCGGTGATGGCTGCCCAGAGTGACGCGTGGCCGCTGAGGGCGAGGGCGATGAATAGTGCCTTGAGCCCGAGCGCGAAGACGATGTTAAACCGGATGATGGAGAGCGTGCGCTCGCCAAGCCGGATCGCGTCGGCGATTTTGCCGAGGTCGTTCTGAATGAGCGCCATATCGGCGGTTTCGAGCGCGGTATCGGTGCCCGCGCCCATGGCGATGCCGACGGTGGCCGCTGCCATGGCCGGGGCGTCGTTGACGCCGTCGCCGATCATGCCTACTTGGTATGAGGAGAGCAACTCGCGAACTTTCTCGATTTTCTGCTCAGGCAACAAGTCGCCGTAGGCTTCGTCGATGCCGGTTTTTTTTGCGATGGCGCTGGCGGTGCGTTGGTTGTCGCCGCTGAGCATGATGATTTTCTTGATCCCCATGCGGTGTAGCGCGGCGATGGCTTCGGGGGCGTTCGCGCGGACGGCGTCGCCCACGGCCAGGATGCCGAGCACCTCGCCTTTGCAATCGTCGTGGGGCTTGTGGCCGACGACGACGACCGACTGCATGTCGTTCTCGATCTCGGCGAGCTGGCGCTCGATTTCATCGGAGCAGACCGCCATTTCGTGGGTGAAGCGGTGGTTGCCGACAAAGTAGTAGTGGCCCTCGATGATGCCCTCGGCTCCGCGTCCGGCGCGGGTCTGGTAGTTTTCGGCGCGGGGAAAGGTGTGCGCTTTTTCCTCGGCGTAGCGGACGACCGCCTGGGCCAGCGGGTGGTCGGAGTGGACGTCGAGCCCGGCGGCGATGCGCAGGATTTCCGCCTCGCTCTTTGAGTTCAGCGAGATGACGCGGGTGACGCGCGGCTTGCCTTCGGTGATGGTGCCGGTTTTATCCACGGCCAGGGCGTTCAAGCGGCCAACGGCTTCGAGCACCGCGCCGCCTTTGATGAGGACGCCCCGGCGGGCCATGGCGGTGAGGCCGGAGACGATGGAAACGGGCGTGGAAATGACCAGCGCGCACGGGCAGGCGATGACCAGCAGGACGAGGCCGCGATAGAACCATTCGCCCCACGCGCCGCCGAAAAGCAGCGGCGGGGCCAGGATGACCGCGAGGGCCGCGGCCATGACGGCGGGGGTGTAGATGCGGGCAAAGGTGTCGACGAAGCGTTGCGTGGGGGCTTTCTGCGCCTGCGCTTCCTCGACCAGGTGGATGATCTTGGCGATGGCGGTCTCGGTGTACGGCTTGGAGGTGCGGATCTCCAGCGCGCCCGCGCCGTTGATGGTTCCGGCGTAGACGGGGTCTTGCGGGGCTTTGTCGACGGGCATGGATTCGCCGGTGATGGGGGCTTGATCGACGGCGGAGGTCCCTGCGGCCACCACGCCGTCGAGCGGGATGCGCGCGCCGGGGCGTATGGCGATGACCGAGCCGACGGGGACCTGCTCGACGGGGACTTCGCGAAAATCGGCTCCTTGCTGGAGGAGGGCCGTTTCGGGAGTCAGCTTGATGAGGGCCTGCACGGCCTTGCGCGCCCGGGCGAGGCTGAGGGCTTCGAGCAATTCGGAAAGCGAGAAGAGGAAGCAGACGACGGCGGCCTCGGACCATTGGTGGATGGCCAGCGCGCCGAGGACGGCGGCGGTCATGAGGACGTTCATGTCGAGCGAGCGGCGTTTGAGCGATTGCCAGGCCTTGGGGAGAATGAACCACCACCCGGCGGCGATGCCGAGGGCAAAGGCCACGTCCCTGGGGGCTTCCGGGCCGTTGTAAAACCACTCCAGCAGCAGGCCCGCGCCGGTAAAGAGGCCGGAGAGGGCAACGGATGCGCGGCGGGAGAGTTTGTTGTCGGCGATTTCCTGATTCTCCGGCGCGGCTTTGAGCCCGGCGGTGGAGATGGCCGCGATGAGGGCCTCGGGGGTGACGCTCTGGCCGTGGAAAATGGTGACTTTCCCGGCCATTAGGTTGACCCGCAGCTCGCGCACGCCGGGGAGGGGGGCCAGGACGTCCTCGATGGCCTTGATCTCGTCGGCGCAGTCCATTCCGGCCACTTTCAGCGTGGTCTGGACTTCGCCGGTTGCGCCGGGGTTGAGCAGCGTTTCTTTCGGGGGAATGGCTTGGTTGCCGTGGTCGTGGCAACAGCAATGCCCCTCATGGCCGTGGGACTTCATTAGGTCAATCTAATTGAGAAACAGTCTCAGATGCAATCGGATTCTGGGAACTGCTTCGCCCGGGCCGAGGGCGGGGCGCTATTTTAAGGGCCGCACGACCATGATGCCGACGTCGTGCTTATACCGGCGCAGGTAGCCATCAATGGTGTCATCGACGACGACTTTGCCGTAGTTGCGCGGCGAGGAGGCGTGCATGAAGTGGACCTTCCCCGCGGAGTCGCGAATGGCCAGGCCGACGTGCGAGGTGGCGACGTAGCTGCCCACGTCTTTCGAGATGATGCAGATGATGTCGCCGTTGTGGATCTTAGCGGAGGCGGATCTCACGCGGCTCAGCGGAATGCCGTACATGGGCAGCTCCGTGACGCGGGCTTCCATGCGGGCGATGCCGTCGCGCAGGGCGGGGTTGGCGCGCATGTAGCGGTATTCTTTCCAGCCGTGGGTCATTTCGGAGGCTTGATGCGGCATTTTCACGCCGCCGAGGGCGCGCGTAAGGTCCCGTACGAGCCCCCGGTTCTCGTTGTCGATGGACCACTCTTCAAGGTAGTGCAGCCGGGAGAGGTAGGAGCCGGTGCAGGTGCCGCCACGGTAACGGTCGAGCTCGATGTAGCGGAGCAGCATTTCGGGCGTCCAGTTTTCCCGCGGTTCCTCGATCATGCGGGCAAAGGCCAACGAGGTTTCGAAAAACGTCCAGCAATCGAGGCCGTTAAAGTTGACTGAAACGGCTTCGACGCGGTCGTCGATCTCCAGGGTGTGCGATAGGTAGGGCGTTCCGACGAGCGCCCGGCCCACGGTGGCCACGCGGTCGCCAATCTCCAGCGCGCGCCAGTTTTCCCGGGCGGCTTTTTCGGCCAGCTGGTTGAATTTCTCCCGGCCCTGGAACCGGACGCTGAAGGGCAGGCTCGACGCGGTGGCGTTGGAGGATCTCGCCCAGGCGGCGGGAGTGGCAAGCAGGGTCAGGGCCGCGAAGACCCCGAAGAGCGGGAGAAACAGGCGCGTGATGACGGACATGGGAAGCAATAGATCCGCTCTTTGCTCCCCATGTCAAGTTTCGCTGATGCTACGGTCTGCTTGCCGCCGCGATTTGCCGGTGGGTGAGGAGGCCGCCGGGGAGGTTCTTGGCATGGAAGCCGTTCTGTAGCAGGATGCGCGTGGCGTAGTAGCCGCGCTGGCCCACGCGGCAGTAGACCTGGAGCTCGCGGTCGGCGGGCAGTTCGCCCAGGCGGGTGCGCAGCTCGGGCAGCGGAATGTTCACGGCTCCCTCGAGGTGCTCTTCCTGGAATTCATCCGGGTCGCGCACGTCCAGCAGGAAGGTGCCGTCGGCGGCGAGGTCGTCCCAGTGCGCCAGCGGGTTGTCGCCGCGCAGGGCGTTGGAGGCGATCATTCCGGCAAAGTTTACCGGGTCTTTGGCCCCGCCGAACTGCGGCGAATAGCAAAGCTCTGCCTGTTCGAGATCGTAGACCGTGCCGCCGAACTGCATGGCCGTGGCGATGACGTCGATGCGCCGGGCCACATCGGCTTCGCCCACTGCCTGGGCGCCGAGAATGAGGCCGTCGGATTTGCGGAAGAGGACCTTGAGGTTGATGGGCTTGGCTCCCGGGTAGTAGCCAACGTGCTGGGCCGGGTGGAGGTAGATTTTTTCGTAGTCGGTGATGCCCGCGCGCTTGAGGCCTTTTTCGCTGGCTCCGGTGCTGGCGACGGCCATGTCAAAGACGCCGCAAATGGCGGTTCCTTGGACGCCGCGGAACCGGGAGTCCCGGCCGCAAATGACATCTGCGGCGATGCGTCCCTGGCGGTTGGCGGGCCCGGCCAGCGGAATGAGCGTGTACTGGCCGGTGACGAGGTCCCGCGTTTCCACGGCATCGCCGACGGCCCAGATGTGCGGGTCGTTCGTGCGCATTCGGTCGTCGACGCGGATGCCCCCGCGTTCCCCGAGCGCCAGCCCGGCGGCTTTGGCGAGGCCGCTTTCGGGTCGCACGCCGATGGCCAGGATGACCAGGTCGCCCGGGTGGGCCGCGCCCGATTGTGTCTTGACCACGAGCTGCCCCTCGGGAGTTTGCTCAAAACCGGCCACGCCGTCTCCGAGCGCCATTTGGATGCCGTGGGCTTCCATGTGTTCCTGGATGGGGCGGGCCATCTCCGGGTCGAGCGGAGGCATGACTTGGTTGAGCATTTCGACCACAGTTACGGAAAGCCCCCGGTGGGCCAGGTTCTCGGCCATTTCCAGGCCGATGAAACCGCCGCCGACGACCACGGCGTGGCGGGCTTTCTTGGTCTCGATCCAGGCGCGGATCTCGCGGCTGTCGGGAATGGAGCGCAGGACGAAAATACCGGGGAGGTCGATGCCCGGAAGTGGCGGGCGGATGGCGGAGGCTCCGGGCGAGAGCACCAGGGCGTCGTAGCGTTCGCGGTACACCCGGCCCGTGGCCTGTTCGCGCACTTCGATCTCCTGCTTCTCCCGGTCGATGGCGAACGCCTCGTGGCGGGTTCGCACCTCGATGTTAAACCGCTCGCGAAAGAGCGCTTCGCTGGCCAGCAGCAGCTTCGACTCTTCCTTGATGACCCCGCCCACATAGTAGGGCAGGCCGCAGTTGGCGAAGGAAACGTAGGGGCCGCGGTCGAGGAGGAGAATCTCCGCGGTTTCGTCCAGCCGACGGCACCGGGTCGCACATGAGGCGCCGCCCGCGACGCCGCCGATGATGACTATTTTTTTCGCGCTCATAGAGGTAACTTTTGTGGTTTGGAGTTTAGGAACAGCAGGACCCGCCGCAGCAGTTGCCGCCGCCCCGGCGCTGGTTCCACGGCATCAGGGCGATCAGGCTCCGCATTAGGCAGACGCCTGTGCAGCCCGCCACGATCAGGCCGAGGCCGACGAAGCCGGAGAGCCAGATCCAGTTGGGGTTGACGAAGCGCGCCAGCAGCACGCCGATCACCACGAGCGTTCCGATGGTGATTTGAAGCTGCCGGTCCAGCGGGAGCACGGAGCTTTTTTCCCGCACCACGGGGAGCCCTGCGTCCACCCAGGCCTGGGTGCCGCCCTCGACGACCACGGTTTCCTCAAACCCTGTTTCGGCGAAGCGTGTCGCGGCCTTTTTCGCGCGCACCCCGCTGTGGCACAGGATGTAGATGGGCGAATGGGTGCCCGCTTTTTTCGAGGCGATGAGCGCCCCGCAGTCGAGGCCGTCGAGCTGTTCAAGCCGCGCCTCGGCTACGTGCACGGCGGCGTACTCAGCCGGGGTCCTGACGTCGATGAGGTCGATGGCTTCCCCGGAAGAGAGAAGTTTGTGGAGTTCAGTAACGGTTATAGTCTTCATGGTGATGGATCGAGTTTGGGAAGGTTTTGAAGTTTGGCAAAAAGGGAAAAAGATTGGGAAAACAAAAATCAGCGGTTCTTCTCCCGCGCGGCGTGCAGTTCCTCTAGGCAGCCGAAAACTTTTTTAATGCAAGGAGCCGCGATCCGGTAGAAAACCTGCTGCCCCCGGCGTTCGTCGGTGACAATCCCGGCGTTCCGGAGCACGGACAGGTGGCTGGAGACGGTGGACGTGTCGCAGCCGATGAGCTCCGTGAGATCGGCAACGCAGCGTTCGCCGCGTGTCAGGACGTCGACGATTAGGAGCCGGCTCGGGTGGCCCAGGGCTTTGAAAACCCCGGCCCCGTCACGGTACTCGTTGGTGGGGCGAAGTTCGGTGCTCCGGGCTGTGCGTGTTTGCATATTTGGAAAAATGCCAAAATATCAACGAATTGCAAGCGATTCTTTTAGGGTTTAATACCGAAGAATTCAGAGGGATTGGGGTTTTACCTGGGGCCGGGGGTGGTTACAATGGCTGCAATACCTGTCTTTTGTATCATGAAACTTACTTCAATCGGAATCATCCATTCGCCCCACCTGCAAGCCACGGGAACTCCCGTTCAACCGGTGTTCGCAAGCGGTATTGAGGGAACCCTTGAGCTGCATCCAGAATACGCCGCCGGGCTGAAGGACCTTGAGGGGTTCGACCGCATCTGGATTCTGTATTGGTTCGACCGGGCTGCCGAGGCCCGGCTGGAAGTGACACCCTATTTGGATACGCGGCCTCACGGCATTTTCGCCACCCGTTCGCCCAGCCGCCCCAATCCCTTGGGGATTTCGTCTGTGCGGGTCCGGCGCATTGAGGGGAGCGTCATTCATATCCTCGACGTGGATGTCCTCGACGGTACGCCGCTCCTGGATATCAAGCCGTACGTTCCTGCGTTCGATGCCTTCGCTGCCGAGCGGATCGGCTGGTTTGAAAAGCCGAAGAATCCCCCGTTGGCCGACGGCCGTTTTGAAGCGAAGCGTTAAACAATTGGCCTCGGCTGGTTCTTGGTTTTACGATTTGTAACAACGCAATTTGTCATTGCGACAGACATCGATACTAAACGTTACATAAATGTCACATCTCCATAGAATTGTTACAATCAATGACTTGAGGGGATAGCTAATCTAATGGGATAAGACCGCGCCTTAAAACGGCAACGCTTTCCCATGATTGTATTTCAACCATTTCGACATATTTCACGCAGCCTGCTTGTATTGGCTGTGGCGGTGGTCGGGATGGGTATGGTGGGGGCGCTTCCTGCGAAGGCGCAGGATGGGCTGTATATTAAGGAGTATCGCGTGGAGGGGGCGGCGCATTTGCCTCGGCGCGAGGTGGAGCGGGCGGTTTACCGGTATCTGGGGCCGGGGCGTTCGGACAAGGATGTGGAGCAGGCGCGCGCGGCGCTGGAGAAGGCTTACCGCGACAATGGTTTTCAGACGGTTACGGTGCAGGTTCCCCAGCAGCGGGTGCAGGATGGCGTGGTGCTCCTCCAGGTTTCGGAGGTGACGGTGGGGCGGCTCCGGGTTAAGAATAGCCGGTACTTTTTGCCTAGTGACATCAAGAAGCAGGCGCCTTCGTTGCAGGAAGGGACGGTGATGGATTTCAATGCGGTCTCAGCGGATATTGTGGCGCTCAATCGGAACTCCGATATGCAGGTGACGCCTTCGTTGCGGGCGGGAGCGGAGCCTAATACGGTGGATGTCGATCTCGATGTGAAGGATGTGCGCCCGCTGCATGGCAGCCTTGAGTTGAATAATCGCTATAGCTCGGACACGACGCCGCTGCGGTTAAATGGCTCGGTTCGCTACGACAACCTGTGGCAGCTCTATCACTCGGCGGGGGCTAGTTTCCAGGTGGCACCGGAAGACGTGGGCGAGGTGAAGGTGTTTTCGGCGTTTTACACGGCGAGGTTTTCGCAAGTGCCGGAGTTGAGCCTGACGATCCAGGGGACCAAGCAGGATAGCAATGTTTCCACGCTCGGAACTACCGATGTCGCGGGCAAGGGCGAGTATGTGGGGCCGCATATCACTTGGGTGCTGCCGAATGGGAAGGATTTCTATCACTCGTTCAACGCGGGGATCGACTACAAGCATTTTGAAAACAACGTGGTGGCCTCGGGCGAGACGACGCAGACGCCGATTACGTATTATCCTTTCAGCTTCGGCTATGGGGCCTCGTGGGTGAAAAAGGGTGCGGTGACGGAGTTCAACGGCGCGATCAACACGCACTTCCGAGGCATGGGGGACGACCCGACTCAGTTCGACGACAACCGCTACAACGCGCGCAGTGACTATATCTATTTCCGGGGCGATCTGTCGCATACTCACGACCTCCCTGCCGGGTTCCAGGTTTTTGGAAAAGTGCAGGGGCAAATTTCGGATCAGCCGCTCATCTCCAACGAACAGTTTAGCGCGGGCGGGTTGAACACGGTTCGCGGCTATCTGGAGTCGGCTACCATGGGAGACAATGCGCTGGTGGGGAGCGTGGAACTGCGCTCGCCGTCGTTCGGGCAATGGGTGAAGACGCACGTGGATGACTGGCGGGTGTATGTCTTTACCGAAGGCGGCGCGCTCAATAAGCGCAATGCGCTTCCCGACGAGGAAGCGCACAATTCATTAGCTAGCTGGGGGGTGGGGAGCCGGATTCGGGTGAGGGAGCATTTTAACGGTTCCTTTGATCTCGGGATTCCACTGATAGGAACCAGTAACACTAATCCCCATGACGTTCTCTATACTTTCCGCCTTTGGGCAGACTTTTAATTGATCCAATTGACTATGAATCACGCAAAACAATTTCGGAAATATAGCATAGCGGTGCTGTTGGCATGGCTGACGATGAGCGGCCTGGCCCATGCCTGGTGGAATGACGAATGGACGGCGCGCAAGAAGATCACCCTGGATACTACCGACAAGGGAATTGCGATCGCTGATCCGGCGGGGACCGTTCCGGTGCTGGTCCGGTTGCATGAGGGCAATTTCAAGTTTGACCAAGCCAAAGATGACGGCAGCGACTTGCGTATTATTGCCGCCGACGACAAGACGGCGCTGACGTTCCACGTTGAAAAATGGGACGCGCTGATGGGCGAGGCGTTCGTGTGGGTAAAGGTGCCGGACGTGAAGCCGGGAGCGCAGATTACGTTCTGGCTTTATTATGGAAATGCCGGCCCCAAGGCGGTGCGGACGGAGGATGCCAAAGGAACCTATGACGCCAACACCGCCCTCGTGCTGCACTTCGGCGAACACGGAACGCCCCCGGCGGATTTCTCGGCCTCGGGCGTGACGGCGGAGAAGGCGGGCGTGGCGGTGGATGGGTCGATGATCGGCACGGGCCTGAAGCTCGATGGCAAGGCGGCGATCAAGATTCCAACGGCTCCGGGCTTGTTCTGGAAAGACGGCGACGAGGTGACGTGGTCGGCCTGGGTGAAGAGCGCCACGGCGCAATCGAGCGGCGTCATCTATGTGCGGCGCGAGGGAAATAAAGCGTTCATCGTGGGCCTGGATAACCATAGCTTTTATGTGGAAGTCTCGCTGGGTGGCAACGGCACACGCCGCAGCCCGGCGGGGCCGGAGATCGCGGCGGGCGCGTGGCACCACCTCGCGGTGACGGCGGCCAATGGCAAGCTGTCGCTCTATCTCGATGGCGCTCCGTATTCGGAATTGGATGCGGCGTTGCCGGGCATGAATAGTGAGGCGATGATCGGGGGCGATACCGAGGCGACCTCGTCGGATGCGACCGCGGCGGAAGCGGGATTCCAGGGCGAGCTGGATGAACTCAATATCTCAAAAATCGCGCGACCGGTTTCATTCCTGAAATTCGCGGCGGTGCAGCAGGGCGGCGGGGACAAACCGGGCCTGACCTTTGGCGAAGACGAGCAAACCTCCAGCTGGTTTAGCGGCGGCTATTTCGGCGTCATCATCAAGAACCTTTCGGTGGACGGCTGGGTCGTCATCGGCATCCTCTCGGTGATGTCGTGCATTAGCTGGTACGTGATGGTTACCAAAATGAAATACCTCAACACCATCAACGCAGGGAATTCGCTATTCCTTCAACAGTGGCGGCACATCGCGAAGGATCTCACGGTGCTGGATGATAGTGACGCTCACGCGGAGATGGTCCGCAACATGGAGACGCGGGTGGATAAACCTGCGCAGCGGGCCATGCGCCAGGCGCCGCTCTACCGCATCTATCATTTGGGCGTGGACGAGATCCGGCACCGCATGGCCGAGGACCAATGCGTGGGGCGGCGCAAGGGCCTGGCGGGACGCTCTATTCAAGCGATTCGCGCCGCGCTGGACGGGGGCTTGGTTCGGGAGACCCAGCGCGTCAATAGCAAGATTGTATTGCTGACGATTTGCATTTCGGGCGGGCCGTTCCTGGGGCTGCTGGGAACGGTGGTGGGCGTCATGATTACCTTCGCCGCCGTGGCCGCCGCGGGCGAGGTCAATGTGAACGCCATCGCACCCGGTATTGCCGCTGCGTTGCTGGCGACGGTGGCCGGGCTGGCGGTCGCGATTCCGGCGCTGTTTGGCTATAACTATATTTTGACGCGGGTTAAGGAATCCACGAGCGACATGCACGTGTTCATTGATGAATTCGTCACGCGCATGGCCGAGTTCTACAAGGAATAAGCGCCATGCAAGTCAACGACGACAAACCCTACGACGATATCAACATCACGCCGATGTTGGACCTGGCGTATGTGTTGCTAGTGATCTTCATTTTGATGTGCACGGCTTCCGTGCAGGGCGTAAAGGTCAACCTGCCGAAGGCCAGCCAGGCACCCGCCTTGAGCAAGCCGAAGACCCAGGCCGTTACCATCAATAACAATGGGAAAATCACCTTGGGCACGGTGCCGGTGACGTTGCAGGAACTGGAGCAAAAGCTGCAAGCCGCCAAGGCCGCCACACCGGATATTCCCGTGGTGGTCAAGGGGGACAGCCTCACGCAGTACCAGGGCGTCATGGACGTACTGGATGTGCTCGGGCGGGTTGGGATTACCCAAGTCGGCCTCGCGACCAAGACCCGGGAGAAATAGACTATGAATTTCGACGATCCATCGACGGAGGAAGAGCAGACGTTTTTCGCGAAACACCGCGCGGTGGTGGTGGCCGCCGTCGTGGTCTTTGCCGCCGTGCTCGTCGTGATGGTTGGAAAGAAGTTTTCCGGAGGCGGAGGGGCCTCGCGCAAGCCCACCGAAATGGTCTCCGTGCGTCTGCCGCCGCCCCCTCCCACGCCGCCGCCGCCCGCCGCGACGCCGCCGCCCCAGCAGGAGCTGAAGCAGCAGGAAAAGATGATCGAGCAAGCCCCCGTGGCCGAGAACGAAGAGAAGAAGAGTGAACAGCCGCCCGACGCGCCGCTTTCCACGGGCATCAAGGGCGACGGCGGCCCGGATGCGTTCGGGGTCAGCGGCAAAGGCAACGGCAGCCAGATTGGAAGCAGCGGCTCGGGGAGCTCCGGCAGCAAATACGGATGGTATGCGGCCCAGGTGCAAACTTCCATCGCCGAGGCCCTGCGCAAGAATGCCAAGACCCGCTCGGCTTTGCTTAAAATCAAAGTGCGAGTATGGCCCGATATTACCGGGCGCATCACGCGCGTCAAAGCTCAGCCGACCAACGATCCCGCGCTCGACCAGGCGATTGCCGAAGCCTTAACCGGGCTTCAACTCAAGGAAGCGCCCCCGGCGGGAATGCCCGCCCCGATCGTCATGCGAATTTCCGCCCAACGTTAGAAATACTCAATATGCCTAGTCAACAACCTCGAGCCATCAAGCTAAATCCGCGACGCCAGTTCCGGCGGCGGCTCGCCATGGTGATTGCTCCCTCATGGCTTCTACTGGCGGCCCTTCCGTCCGAAGCCGCCGATGCCCCGGCGCTCCCGGTTCTGGGAACGGAAGAACCGCTTGCCCTCGCGGCCGCACCCGTGGCCGAGCCCAGCCTCACGCCGACGGCGGCGGCATCGTCGGGAGTAGCTCAAGCCCCGGCTCCATCGCCCTCGCAAAACGTGACGGTGAACCTCATCAACCGCCTGGTGCAGCGCGGCGTACTGGCCAAGGAAGACGCGGCGGATCTCATTCAGCAGGCCGAGGCCGACGCGGCGATCGCGCGGGATGAAGCGGCCAAGGCGGCGCAGGCGGCCCAGGTGCAAGCCCGGGCGGCCGCGGCGAAGCCGGTCAACGACGATACCGTGCGGGTCACCTATATTCCGGAAGTCGTCAAAGACGAGATCCGTGACGACCTGCGCTCGGAGGTGATGAAGCAGGCTTACGAGGAAAAATGGGCGGCTCCGCGCGCGCTGCCGTCGTGGGTTACTAATTTGCGGCTTTTCGGTGATTTTCGTCTTCGATACCAAGGGGACACCTTTCCCTCGGGTAACGATAACACCGGCGGGCTTCCGGATTTTAACAAGATCAACACGGGCAATCCGTACGATACCACGGGGAACAACTACCCGCCGGAAATCAACGCCGACCAGGACCGGTGGCGGCTGCGCTTGAGGGCGCGTGCCGGGGCCGAGGCGGATTTGGGCGAGGGGTTCACGCTGGGCGGCCGGATCGGCACGGGCGAATCGAATTCACCGGTCTCCGCCAACCAGACGATGGGCGGGGTCAATTCGAACACATCCAACCAGGGTGGCTACTTCAGCAAATATTCCATATGGCTCGATCGCGCGTTTTTGAAATACGAAACGCCCAAAAGTCTGGATAGCTTCGATGTTTCCGCGACGGTGGGCCGGTTTGATAATCCGTTCTTTAGCACCTCGATGATTTGGGCCGACGACCTGGGGTTTGACGGCGGCGTCCTCAAAGTCAGGTACAAAGGCTGGGAGCGAATCACGCCGTTTCTGACCGCTGGCGGGTTCCCCGTCTACAACACCGATTACAGCTTCGCCACCAACCAGGCCTCGAAAACCTCCAGCCGGGATAAATGGCTGGAGGGCTTCCAGCTTGGAAGCGATATCAAGATCACCCACGATTGGAATGCCAAGGTGGCGGCCGCGTACTATATGTATCAGAATGTTTCCGGAAAACTCTCCGATCCGTTCACGCCGCTGAGCACGTCAGACGTTGGCGACACGGACAACCTGCGGCCCACATTTGCGCAAAAGGGCAACACCTACATGGCGCTGCGAGACATCGCGTCGACTTCGTCCAACAACTATGGTGACGAGTATCAATACCAGTATTACGGACTCGCATCGAAGTTCCGCGATGTGGCGCTGACGGGCCAGATCGACTACGCCGGTTTCGATCCCTTCCACATCGCGCTGACGGGCGAGGTCGTCAAAAACGTCGCGTGGAATGAGAGGGATATCAATTCCAACGCGGTCAATAACCGGGGCAGCGATAAGTCCGACGGGTCGCTTGGCGATTACGTCGGGGGGAACCTGGGCTGGCTGGTTAATTTGAACTTTGGCCATCCCGCGCTGGAAAAACGGTGGGACTGGAACGTCAACGTCGGCTACCGATACGTCGAAAGCGACGCGGTCATCGACGGTTTTTGTGATTCGGATTTCGGCGGCGGCGGAACGAATTTGAAAGGCTTCACGCTGGGCGGCGGGCTCGGACTTTCCAAGCGGGTCTGGGTCTCCCTGCGCTGGATGAGCGCCGACAGCATCGCCGGCCCGACCTACAAGGAAGACGTCATTCAATTTGATATCAACGCAAAATTCTAGCCATGTTACGAAATCGAATTTTAACCCTGGCCGCCTTTGGAGCGCTCTTGTTCAGCGTTCAGCTCCAAGCCGCGGATCAACCCAACGCCGCTGAAGTGAAGCTGCGCGAAACGCTTCGCAATACCATGCTGCAACTGCGCACGGCGCAAAATGACAACGCCTCGCTGCAAGCCGCCAAGACGGAGCAGGAAGGCAAAAACAAGGACTTGGAGACGCAGGTAAAGCAGCTCACGCAGCGGTCCGTTGAAGACCGGGATGCCGCGAAGAAAAAAGAAGACGACCTTACCGCAAAGGTAACGGCGCTTACGACGAAACTGGATCAGCTGCGTACGGAATACGATCGCAGCCAGGCCAACCTGCAGGCGGTGACCGTTCTCGCCCAAAGCAAAGAAGCGGAACGCAAAAAGCTGGAGGGGGATAAGCTCGGCCTCGACCGGACGGTCGCCGACCAAAAGACCAAAAACTCGGAACTCTACAAGCTCGCGGTCGATATCTTGCGCCGCTACGAGCGCATGGGGCTGGGTGAAGCCCTCAGCGCCAAAGAGCCTTTTGTGGGCACCAAGCGGGTGAAGCTTGAAAGCTATGTGCAGGACTTCCAGGACAAACTGACCGACCAAAAAATTAAGCCATGAAAAAACAAATGATTCGTTCTGCAATATTATTGATCGCCTCCCTCGGAGCCGTTCAGTGTGCCGCCTTCGCTGAAGACAACAGCGTGGTGGCGCGCGTGGACGAGATTGAGATTCACGCTGGCGATATCCAGAGCATGATCGACAATCTTCCCGCGCGAGAAAAAGAAGCGATCCTTCGCGATCCCACGGTGCTCAACCAAAGCGTGCGAATGCTGCTGGCGCAACAGCTCGTGCTCAAAGAAGCCAAGGCCAAACAGTGGGACAAACAGACCGCCACGGTGGCGCTTATTGAAAAAGCGCGCGACAACGTTGTCGTCGAAAGCTATCTGCAATCCGTCTCGAAAGCGGACGATTCGTTCCCCTCGGACGCGGATCTCAAAACGGCCTACGAAGCGAACAAGGCGTCGCTAGTCGTGCCGCGTCAATTTAAGTTAGCCCAGATCTATATCGCCACGCCGAAAGGCGAGAGCGGGGACAAATCCACCGGCAAACTGGACGCGGTGAAGAAGAGCCTCAAGGCGGCAAACGCCGACTTCGGCGCAATCGCGCTGACGCAAAGCGACGATAAAGCCTCGTTCAAAAACAACGGCGAACTTGGCTGGCTTTCGGAGAACATGCTTCAGCCGGAGATCCGCGCGAAGGTTGCCGATTTGGCCAAGAACGCCATTAGCGAACCGATTCGCATGAGCGACGGCTGGCACATTATGAAGGTCCTGGACGTAAAGGAATCCCGCCAAGCTTCGTTTGACGAAGTGCGCTCCCGCCTCGCAGAGCAACTGCGGCTGGAGCGTTCGCGCTCCATGCGCCAGGCGTACCTCTCGGGTCTCATGAAAGGGCATCAGTTCTCCGTGAACGAACTCGCCATTTCCGGTTTCATTTCAAAGGCTCAGAAATAATCATTCATGCGCGCGTCCGCCTGGCTAGTTGGAGGTATTTTTCCGTCCGTCGCCGTTATTACGGCGGTCGGGATCGTCATCTCGTTGACGATGACAGCGGACGCGCGCGATATTTTGAGATCCAGCAGCAGCTCCTCGTCGTCATCGTCGAGCAGCAGCACCTCCACTAGCACCACCAACTCCACCTCGGCCACGACCTCGGCCACGGCGCAGCGAGCCAAGGATGCCCTTTCCAAAGCAACGAAGGCCCTGCAGGCGGTCAAATCAATGCAGTCCAGCGCCAGCTCCGCATCGAGCTCCAGCAGCGTGGCCAACGGGCTGACCACCGGCGGGCTGGTGACCAATACGAGCTTGGGTTGGACCGGGGCGAGCACGCCGACGCAGACCACCAATTCGGACGGAAGCGTCACGGTTACCATTGTTCAGAACGCGCAGAACGCGATTCTCAACTGGAGCAGCTTTAACGTTGGAAAAAGTACAACGCTGTATTTTAATCAGACCGCAGGTGGTACCGATGTGGGCGACTGGATCGCCTTCAATAAAGTTAACGACCCATCGAGCAGCCCGTCGAAAATTCTTGGTTCCATCAAGGCCGAAGGGCAGGTTTACATCATCAACCATAACGGCATCATCTTCGGCAACGGTTGCCAGGTTAATACCCATGCGCTAGTGGCTTCAGCGGTACCCATCGATGATAGTTTGATCAAAGTTGGTCTCCTTGATAATTCCGGCTACGAATTTCTGTTCAATTATAAGGACAGTGACGGCAACGCTACCAGTTGCGGTGATGTCGTAGTTGAGGAGGGAGCGGTCATATCGTGTCCCACCACTACCGACAACGTTGGCGGCAAGGTGATCCTGGTTGGCGCCAATGTCACCAACGCCGGAACGATCTCCACACCCGACGGCCAGACGATCCTCGCCGCCGGTCTCCAGGTCGGGTTTGCGGAACACAGCACGAGCGACTCCACCCTTCGAGGGCTGGATGTCTTTATTGGTGCCAGTGGCGGAACGGCGGAGAATACCGAAACGGGATTGATTTACGCGCCGCGGGCCAGTGTCATCATGGCGGGCAAGGCCGTGGATCAAATGGGTGTGATTTATAGCACGACCTCCGTTTCGCTCAACGGGCGCATTGATCTTCTGGCCGACTACGACTGCATTTCCCAGGCTTCTGGAGCCACAACAGGCGCGGCCTTTCTGCCGCAGTCGACCGGTGTGGTGACGCTTGGGGAAAACAGCGTAACGGCCATTGTTCCAGAGACGGATGACACTACGACCGCCGAGACGACAAGCCTAACGCTGACTTCGATCGTCAACATCCAGGGTCGCGTGATATATATGGACCAGGATTCCATGATTTATGCTCCCGGCGCGGCCACCACGGCCTCGGCGGTCAACTTCATGGGTACGGCGCTTACTGCGGGGGTGACGTTGAGCGCGGGTGAATGGAACCTGCTTAAGGTCACCACCCCCTACAACTCGACTTTTGAAACCGCCGTCGGGCAGGTCTATCTCGATGAAGGGGCAACCATCAATGTTGCTGGGCTCGCTGGGGTCAGCGCTTCGGTTGCGGAGAATATCGTCTCCGTGGAGCTCACGGGTGCCGAGTTGGCCGATTACACTGTGCAGCGTAATGGCGTGCTGCGTGGGGAGACGATTGTCGTGGACGCCGACGACGGTACATCGGTAGCCGATATCAGCGGATATGTTGCGCTCATTAAGCGGACCGTGGCCGAGCTTTCCATCAACGGCGGAACCATTGCTATCAGTGCGGGGGATTCGGTAGTGCTGCAAAAGGGCTCCGTCCTGGATGTTTCCGGCGGTTGGATATCATATACCGGCGCAACGGTCACCACAACGCGTTTGGTCAGCGGAGGCCACATTTACGATATCTCGGACGCTCCCGAGGATATTGTGTACGATTCGATCTATTCCGGGTATACGGAGGAGCATTCCAAATGGGGAATCAGTAGCACCTATACGAGTTCGCTGCTCAAAGGAACCCGCTATGAATCGGGCTACACGAAGGGTGGAAATGGCGGCTCCATCACCATCACTTCGCCCGCGATGGCGCTTGATGGCGATATGTACGGCAATACCGTGACGGGAGAAAAGCAGCGCAGCTCGGCTCCGGCTTCCAGTAGCCTCAAGCTTGTTTTTGAATCCCAGATGGAGACTTCCAGCGGCAGCTATGTATGGGCGTCTCCGGGGCTGGCTGCCATGCTTGGCGGGAGCTCATCGTCCATTTCGGTGACTCCGGAAGTCGTGATCGCATCCACCTCCGATCTCGCGGCAGCGGACGCCTTTGCGCTGGATTCCAATGGCGATGCGGTGGCGTTGCGCGATGATCGCCGCGAGGAAGTGTTCCTTTCCTCCGACCTCATCAATGAGAACGGATTCGGCAATGTAGCCATCAACAACAGCGACGGTAACGTCGTGATTGCCTCGGGCGTCGCGCTGGATGGCGCTGCGGGCGGTTCGCTGACCATCGAGGCGGCCAATATCACCGTGAACGGATCGGTGCGCATCGCCGGGGGCACGATGAGCTTCACGGTCTATGACTATTCGCCGACGCTGGTGAGTATATCCACCATTTCATCCATGCCCGATGTCGATTCCTCCCGCGGCAATTTCGTGCTCGGGTCGGGCGCCGTGCTCGACGCCTCGGGGCTGACGGTGGACGACCGAGGCGGTGCGGAGAACGCGGGCACGCTGCCGTACACGATTGCAGGTGGCTCGGTAACGATCAAAGGGCTGAGCGTGGATCTCGAAGACGGCAGCGAAATCAATGTTTCCGGCGGCGTCAAGATTACCGCCGCGTCCAAGGCTACCTACGGTACGGGCGGTTCGATCACCATTCAGGCGGGCGTGGAACCTAATACCAGCCTCTCGGGGCTGGTGGGCGGCAATCTCCACCTTGGCGCAACGCTCCTTGGCTATGGCGGCGTAAAAAAAGTCACCGTCAACGACAGCAGCACGACGGCTCTGAAAGGCTCGACGCTCAGCGTATGGGCGGCCAACAGCGGCGGAACACTCAGTATAACCACCACGCTGATTCAGGTCGGTGGAAGTGAGCCTGCCGACTCTGACACTCTTTGGCTCAAGGAAGACTTTTTCAACGAGGGCGGCTTTAGTACCTTCAAGCTGACGGGCCTCGGCAAACGGGCCACCGACCCCCACACTGGCGAGGCCGAGGTGGATGCGAACGGGGAAAGCGTTTGCATTCCCGGGGTGACCATCGCCGCAGACGCCACGATCGCGCCGCGCGTGACCAACCACATCGCGCTTCTGGGGGCGGACGGCTCGGTTACGTGGAAAACGGAGGTGCTAGAGGATGCCCTGCGCGCGCCGGTTTCCCTGACGTTCACGGCGGCCGGGGTGAAGGATTCGACCCAGGCAAAATCCGTGGTCGTCCGTGGCGAACTCGTGATGGAAGAAGGGGCCACCATCGACGCGGGATACAGCGGGAGCGTGACCTTAAGCGGCATGACGGTGGACGTGGAGGGATCCGTTTACGCGCATGGCGGCTCGATCACCGTTTCCGGAGCGACTGATTCCACCGCGCTTTACAACAACGTCACCGAAGCGCTTGCAACCGTGGTGATCGGTTCCAACGCCGTGCTCGACGCCTCGGGCGCGGTAGTGCTTATCAGCGAGGGATCGGGCGCCGTGGCGGGCACGGTGCTCGACGGCGGTTCGATCACAATCAACGGCAACATCGTGGCCTGCGCGGGAGCGGTGCTGGATGTTTCAGGGGCCAGCGGGACGCTTGAGTTGCTTGCGGGTTATGTCGGCGGCTCTAGCGAAGGGCGGCTCGCCCGCAACCGAACCTACGAGACGACGGTTGAAAGCGACGGCGGCACGATCTCCCTCGCGGGGGGCCAGTTCCTTTATTCGGATGCCACGCTGCTGGGTGCCGCTGGCGGGAGTTCCGCCGACGGAGGTTCGCTGGTGGTGTCCTCGGGTAGTTTTTACGATTCCGCCGGGGGCTCCATTCTCGCTAGCGCGCTTTATCCGTCGCTGCTCATTACCCAGAGCGGTTCGGAGATTGCCGATTCCTACGTCACATCGGGAATTACCGTGGGCATGGCGATTTCCGACGGCTATTCGATCCAGACGGCCAATGGAGACACCGTCACTGGCTTGGGCCACTTTACGGTGGATGCCTACGAGGCGGGCGGTTTCGATTCGCTCACGCTCAAGGGGACGCTGCTCTTCGAGGGCGACGTGACGCTCACTGCCAAAAGCAGCCTTTCGGTCGCCAGCGGCGGTGTGATCTACGGCACGGGCGCCATCACCTTGAGTGCCGCCTACGTTTCTATCGGCGGCAACGTATTGCACGAGACGGAAACCCAGGCCGAATACGCGAACGACTACACCACGCGCTCCACCGACGGCAATCTTTATTCGCCCACCTATGGCGCGGGCGTCCTGACCGTCAGTGCTTCCTTAATCGACGTCGGTGACCTTACGTTGCGCGACATCGGGCAGGCCAACTTTATCGCGGATGATGGCGACATCCGGGGCTCGGGAACCCTGGATGTGGCGGGCGATATCTACCTGCGTGCCGGACAGATTTATCCTCCCAGCGAGACGAGCTTCACTATCATCGCCTACGATCACGGCGGCGTGAAGGGGAGCGTCACCATTGCCGGTTCCGGCACGCGGCCGGTGCCGCTTTCGGCGGGCGGCGAGATCAATATTTACGCTTCTATCATCAATCAAGGCGGCGTGCTGCGTGCCCCCGACGGTACCATCCACATCGGTTGGAACGGTGAGGGAGACGCCCCCGTGGATGTGGTGACGGGCTTGTCGGTCGACCCAATCTCGGGCGCAAGCCTGCCCGTTTGCGAAACGGTGACGTTGCTCGCAGGCAGCATTACATCAGTATCCGCCGACGGCCAGACGATCCCGTACGGTACTGTTACGAGCGACGACACCTGGATCGACCCCAGCGGCACCGACATTACCAACAGCGGTCCGACGGCCAAGACTGTCAGCATTTCCGGGGAGAGCATCGACGCCAAATCCGGCGCGGTGGTCGACTTGAGCGGAGGCGGCGACCTCTATGCCTACCAGTTCGTTGCGGGCAACGGCGGTTCCACAGACGTGCTGCTTTCCAGCAACAGTTTCGCCATCGTTCCGGCGAACAAACTCGGTTACGCTGCCACCACCTCCTACAACACGAGTTCCAGCTACTACAGTTCCGATTCCGGTTATACCAATTCGTCCTTGAAGGTGGGCGAGACAATTTACCTGAGTGGATGCGACGGATTACCCGCCGGTTACTATACCTTGATGCCTGCCCGCTACGCGCTTTTGAGCGGCGCGTATTTGGTTACTATCAAGAGCGGCACTCCCGTGGAGACGGCGGTTAAGTGTTCGGACGGATCCTATGTGGTTTCAGGGTATTATTCAAACACCTACAGTACGTCCTCGGATTCGGGTAAGATTTACGCAAGTTTTGAAGTAGCCTCCTCGTCCGTGGTGCGCAACCGCTCGTCGTACACCGACTATTCGGGCGACGATTTCTTTTCCGGAGTGGCCGAAGACAACTCCACCACCGTTCCGCGGCTGGCACGTGACGCGGGAACGCTTGTGATCTCGGCTCTCAATTCGCTGACGTGGTCGGGGTCGATTACCGCGAGTGTCTCGAGCGGTGGACGGGGCAGCCAGGTAGATATTAGCAGCGACAACGACATCTTGATTTCCGGTGAAAGCGTGAGCGTTTCCGCGGGCACGCTTCTGCTGACGACCAGCGTGCTCAACGCCATCGACGCCGACAGCATTCTCATCGGCGGCATCCGCGATACCAGCGGCAATGTGAGTGTGACGGCCGAAACCATCACCGTTGACAACGCAGGCTACGCCTGGTCTGGCAAGGATATTGTGCTTGCCGCAAGCAGCGGCATCACGCTCGCCGAAGGGGCCGAGATCACTGCCGATGGAACGTTGACGGGCGAGGTCGACACGGTTGCGGTGAGCGGCAACGGCGCCGTGATCCGGGTGTCTGTTAGCGAGTCAGCCGGGGTGAGCCGCAGCGGAGTCTCGAGCACAAGCGCGGGGTCGTTAACGCTGGCCAACGGCGTTCACCTGACCGCTGCCGGGCTCACGCTCGATTCGGCAAGCGGCATGTCGCTTGATTCCGGCGCGGTGCTCGACGCCACCGCCATCGCGCTCCACGGCGGCCAGATCAGCATCCTATTCGCAGGGCAGGGGACTGAGGATCTCAAAACGACCGACGGTAGCGTCACCTCCGGCCTGGTCCTTTCGGGCGAAGCGCTCCAGTCCCTGATGGTTTCCGCAAAGGATCTGTCGCTGGTGAGCTATTCGTCCATCGATATTTACGGTTCCGGGAAAATCGGCAGTTCCACCTACGAAAGCCTCAGTCTCGAGGCCGCCGCGATCCGCGGCTTCAACCAAGGGGATGTCGTGTTCGCCGCGCAGACGATCACCCTCAAGAGCACCCCCAACGCCACGGTCCCGGCGGATGTCGACGGGCAGAGTTCGACCCTGGCGGGCAGCATCACCTTTAGCGCCGATGTTATCAAGCTCGGCGCGGACCTCAGTTCGCTTTCGTCTGTGAATAGCTCCACGTCCACGGAAGACGCCACCACAAAGGCGCTGCAAATGAGCGTTCAACTATACAAAAACGTAGCATTGAACGCCGCCCATGCCGTTCTCCTCACGACCAAGGATATCACCGTGAAGGATTCCTCGGATAACGTGACAACCTACGTGCCAACCTTCTCTACGCAGGGAGCCTCAGCATTTCGACTCCGGTAATTACCGGGGCCAAAGCCAGCCATGAAAATATCCAAGCCGAGGGCGCATTGACGGTTGCTTCCAATGGCGGCACCGCCGACACCAGTTCCTCCGGTTTGGGGGCGACCCTGGAAATGGAAGGCCAGTCCGTATCGGTTGCCTCTCGGATCCTTTTGCCCAGCGGCGCGCTGACCTTGTATGCCACAGAAGGCGACGTGAACGTGGCTGGAACCCTTGATGTTGGCGGAGTTGGCAAAGGCTTTTATGATACCACCGCCTACACCAACGGCGGCACCGTTACCCTTACCGCCGACCAAGGCAACGTAGTGATTGACGCCGGGGCGAAAGTCGACGTGGCGGCGCAATCCGGCGGCGGCGATGGCGGAACGCTCGCGGTCAGTGCGATTCATGGAACCTTTTCTACCGCCGGAACCTTGCTGGGTGGCGGCGGCACAGATGGGGTTGGCGGCACGTTCACGCTTGATGTGGCCAGCCTCGCGAGCACGGCATGGCTCGACGCGATCCTTAACACTGGCGGCTTCGACACCTACCGCAAATACCGCGTGCGTACGGGCGACGTCGCGGTCGACGGTGTTGCGCAAGCAGGCACCTACAGGGTTTCGGCGGACGAGGGTTCGATTTACGTCACCGGCGAGGTTGACGCGAGCGGCTCGACAGGCGGCACGATTTATATGGCGGCCCACGGCAGTCTCGTCGTGGAGAGCGGGGCACTCCTGACCGTGGAGGCGCAGGACTTCAACTCCGCGGGCGAGGGTGGGTCTATCACGCTCGAAGCCGGCGGCAGCACTCTTGATAGCAACGGCAACTATACGCACGACACCAGCGCGTTGCTCGATATCCAAACCGGTTCCAAAATCATTCTCTCGGTCGATAGCGCTACCTCCGAGAGCGCATCGCTCGGTGATTTCACCGGCATCCTGCACCTGCGTGCACCGCAGACCTCCGACTCCACTGACCTGCAAATGGCCCCCATCAACGGCGAGATCATCGGCGCGTCGGTCATCATCGTGGAAGGGTACAAGGTTTATGTTCCCACGGGCGGCTCCATCGACAGCGTCGAGGCGCAGGTTCTCTCCGATGGCAACCTGTTTGTGGGGGCGGCCGGGAGCGCCTCTTCCGGCTACGAGGCGATGTTCGAGCGACTTCTGAAAAACAACACCAGCTTGGAATCGTTGGTCAGCATCCGGCCCGGCGCGGAGATCGTCAACGCGGGTTCTTCCGCCTCCAGCCTGCTCGTCAGCCTTGCCAGCGGAGGCTCCATCACGGTGCCTACCGAAACCTCCGTCACCTTCCCGAGCGCGGCCACCATTTCCGTAACCGCGCAAGCGCTTATCACCTATGCCGACGGGAGCACCGCCACGCTCGATAGCGGCACCACGGTCACGATTCCCGCCGGAGCGAGCGTCTCCTTTACCAGCAGCCGTGGCGATATCCAGTCCGAGAGCGGCAGCGCCATATCCCTGCAGTTGCCCTCCTCAAGCACAAATTATTTCACCACCTCCTCGGGCTCCACCACGCTGAAGCCGACGGCCAGCGGCTATTCCGTGGAACTCGGCAAGACCAGCAGCACCGTCACCGTGGAAAAGGGCGCGGTTGTCACCTTCACCAACGGGACGCCCGGCAGCGACAAGATCAAGGCCAGCGTCTCGGGAACTATCACGCTTGCCAACGGCACCACCCAGACCTTGAAGGCCAACACCGCCACCACCATTGCGGCAGGTAGCACGGTGGTGCTCAACTCGGCGGGCACGATCACCTTTGCCTCGGGAACGGATGGAGCGATCTGTGTGAGCCTCGCGGCCAACCATACCTATACGCTGGCGGGGACGGTTTATATCTCCACCTCCACCAGCGACCTGACGCTGGGCAACATTGCGTCCACCTCCACCAGCGACTGGAACCTTGCCTCCTACCGTTTCGGCGTCGACAGCGTCCCGGGTGTCCTGACCTTGCGCTCCACGGGCAACGTCGTGCTATACAACAGCATCAGCGATGGGTTTGTCAGCTCCAGCTATTCGTCCCTTTTGATGACGGCCAACTCGCTGCTTTCGGCTAACGCCCAGTCCTGGTCTTATCGGATTACGGCCGGTGCGGACCTCACCGGAGTGGACTTCTCGGACGTGGAGGACGCGGACAGCCTGGACGAGAACAGCGGCTCCGTGCTGTTGGGCAAATACGGTTACGAAACGGTTTCCAGCGGCGCCACGGCGCAGACAAGCAAAGCGGTTACGGGATATTATCAAGTCATTCGAACCGGCAGCGGCGACATTGAGATTTACGCCGGGCGCAACGTCAAGCTGCGCAACCAGTTCGCCACCATCTACACGGCGGGTACGTTGATATCCAATGCAGACTCCATCTGGAGCACGGGCGACTTTGACGTGCCCATCCAGAGCGAGACCAACAGCAGTTACCTTGGCAACGCTCAGCAAAGCACCGCCTACAAGGCCCAATACAGCATGGGCGGCGGCGACGTGATCATCTTCGCGGGGCAGGACATCAAACACGAAACGCTGACCACCTCCGGAGCCCTCTCGGAGGCCTCGGAGAACGAACTGCCGATCAACTGGCTCGACCGCCGGGGGGCCGTTGATTCCAGCACAGGCCAGTTTGAAACCTCCCATTACGGTGAGGTGGCCTCGACGACCTGGTGGGTGGATTTCAGCAACTTCTTTGAAGGCGTGGGAGCCCTGGGCGGCGGCAACGTGACGCTGATCGCGGGCAGGAACATCACCAACGTTGACGCCGTCATTCCGACCAACGCCCGCATGCCAAAGGGAACGCCGGACGCCTCCAAGCTGCTGGAGCTGGGCGGAGGCGATCTCGTGGTCAAGGCGGGCAACAACATCAGCGGCGGCGTCTATTACGTGGAGAACGGGGATGGAACCCTTTACGCGGGCAACGACATTTTGACCAACGCCACGCGGAGCCCCTCCTATACGGTGGTTACCAATTACGCGTCCAGCGTCGACGCCGACTCGGTTGACTCGTGGCTGCCGACCACCTTGTTCCTCGGCAAGGGAAGCTTTGATGTTTCGGCGGGAGGCGACTTGCTGCTCGGGCCCGTGGTTAATTCGTTTTTGATGCCAGAAGGATACAATAATACATATTGGTACAAATCCTACTTCTCCACCTACGACACCTCCTCCTCGGTATCAGTCACCTCCTTGACGGGCGATGTGACCTTGCGCGAGAGCACGACGGAAACCGTCGACACTAGCGATGCGGGGGGGGTGGGTACGCAGAACATCCTGTGGCTCTATATCAACAACGTGCTCCTCTTTAATAAGAGCGTGACGACCACCTCCTATTATCAGCCTTGGCTGCGGTTGGACGAATCGGACGTCTCCGCCTTTGCTACAGCCTGTTCCGTTATGCCCGGCACCCTCAATGTGACCTCCTTCTCGGGGGACATTAACGTGGTGGGCACCATCAACCTATCGCCTTCACCGACCGGGACCCTTTCGCTCCTTAGTGCTGGTTCCGTCAACGGCCTTAACGTGGCGGGTAATGTCTCCGTCAACGACGTGACCTACAGCTTGTGGACCGCGTCTTCCATTAACCTCTCGGACGCCGATCCCGACTCGATTCCCGGCGTGGCTTCCCCGTATTCCTACCAGGAATACATCCTGGATATCTACGGCACCTACACCAGTTCCAGGGCGGGCGTCTCCTCTTCCGATTTCCTATCCACCGTCTTCGACAGCTACTTCGCCGAAAACGGAGATACGGAAGGGGCCAACCTCTCGTTGGCTAACCGGGAGAAGCTCCACGATTCTAGCGTCCTCCATTCGGACGACGATACACCGGTCTATATTTATGCGGAATCCGGCGACATCAGCGGGTTGACCTTGTATACCGGGAAATTTGCGCAGATCATGGCGGGCAACGACATTTCCGATATTTCGTTCTACATCCAGAACGCGCGCAAGGGGGATGTGAGCATCGTTTCTGCGGGGCGTGACTTGCTGCCCTACGATCCCAGTTCGACGAGCCGCAAAAATGTCACCCCCCAAAACTACAGCGACTTTGTCAGCGACAGCGAAACCTCGCTGCCGGGCGATATCCAGATTTCCGGACCCGGCACGCTGGAAGTCCTTGCGGGCCGCGACATCATCCTGGGCGGCACGGCATCCAGTTCCCTCACAAGCCTGGGGGTTGGCGTCGGCATCACCAGCATCGGCAACACGCGCAACCCCTACCTGCCCTATGTGGGTGCGGATATCTTTGTTGCCGCGGGGTTGAACGGAAGCAGCATCAGCTACAGCGGCTTCATCACCAAATTCCTCAACCCGTCCACGGCGACCAACGCTTCCCTATACTTGTCGGAAGCCGTTTCCTATATCGAAGCATTCCTGAGCGATACCGACCTGAGCAATGCCACCGACGAGCAGATATGGAGCGCCTTCCAGTCGCTTTCGCAAGCTCAGCAGCAAACCGTGGCCACGCGTCTTTTTTACCAGGTTCTGCGGAACGCGGGCCGCAATCACAACGATTCATCTAGTCCGGATTATCAATATCAGTCAGCCTACGAGGCCATCGCAGCCCTCTTCCCAGGCAGCGATTGGAGCGGAAAGATTCTGCTCCCCTACCGCGAAATCAAGACCACTCATGGCAGCAGTACCACGACAGCCGATGGCAGCACTCTTTACGAAGGGGGCAACATCAGCATCATGGTGCCCGGCGGTACACTTGAAGTTGGCAGCGATCTCTCCAGCGACGATCCGAACTACGGCGTCATCACTGAACACGGCGGCGAGATCTCGATTTTCGCCAATGACAGCGTGGAAGTCGGCAAATCGCGCATATTCACTCTGCGTGGTGGCGATATCATCATTTGGTCCACGGCGGGGGACATTGCGGCGGGGTCATCCTCCCGCACGGTCACGGCGGCTTCGCCCACGCGTGTTATGATCGACCCGCAAAGCGCCAATGTGGAGACGGACTTGTCGGGTCTGGCCACCGGCGGCGGCATTGGTGTGTTGGCGACGGTGAGCGGCGTCGAGGCGGGTTCGGTGGACCTGATTGCTCCCACAGGTACGGTTGATGCTGGCGAGGCGGGTATTCGCGCCACTGGCGATCTTTACGTGGCAGCGCTTCAAGTGCTCAATGCGGGCAATATTCAAGTCGGCGGCCAGAGCGTCGGCACTACTGTGGCTGCTAGCGGCCCCAGCATCGGTGCCTTGACGAGCGCTGCCAATACCTCGGCCGCGGTGATGAACAGTTCCGATGCATCCGTTGCGCAGGGTTCGGCCCCGTCCGCAGGTATGATTGGAGAAATCCCGTCGATCATATCCGTGGAAGTATTGGGATATGGCGGTGGCGACGATGATGATCTGTAATACCATCCGGGGATTGCCTCCCCTATGGGAGGAGCCCGAGAGCCGCATTGCAAAAAGCCGTTTGGCTTAAACTACAGAGCGGGCCCTGGGGCCTGATACCGCCTGGCTTCCAACTGGTAGCGAATGTAAAATTGGCTGCCCAGCAAACTGCGAACGCGTTGATCGGCTGCCGCCGCCGCGTTCTGCCATTTTTCGAGATAGCGCGGATCATTGGGCGACTGGTTGGGCCCGCCGATCTCTTCCAAAAAATTTTGTCGCAACTTTTCCAATAGCGCGCTCTGGCTGGCGGTGAGCTTTAATTCATCGCCTTTCAGCGGCTGGAAAATCAGCGGGACGGACGCGTTGCCCGCTACATTTTGGCTGGAATCCGCGCCAGAGGGTTCGGCGGGCGGCATCAGTTGGGGGCTGGACATCGGCAATGGCGAAGGCTGTGCGGTAGCCGCCGCTGCAACTGCTCTGCCGAGTAATTCATTGAGCAAAGTTACCTTTTCCACCCGTAGCGACTCCAGCGCCTTGCGGAGTTCCGCCGAGTTCAGGTGCTGTGCGGAGAGCTCGGTTTGCCGTTGAGTATAAAGGCTCTCTAAATCCGCGCTAATGATATCGAAGATGGTCTGTTCCGGGCAGCCGATCTTGCGAAGACTGGCGATGTAAGTGGAGTAGTCTTCGGATTCGAGAGAACTCCACTGGAAAGGTTGGGGCGGGGGGAGTGAAGATGCGGCCGTAGTCTGCTCCGGAGAGGCCGGTGGAGCCGGAGGAGGGGGGACGGGAACCGCTGCCGTGGGTTGAGAAAGCCCCTGCTTTTTGCGGACGGGAGCCATGGCATGGAAGGCGAGATTTCCCGCAAAAATCCCGTTCAGCAAAAGCGAATAAACCAACGGATTGCGAAAGCGCATGGGACGGAAATAACGAAAAGCAAAAACCAGTGCGGGCAGATCGCCCGCACTGGCCCTAGGACCCAAAACTAGGAAGTAATGGAGTTACTGCGTGACAATGTCGCCGTCATCACTGCGGCTCACTTGCATGTCGGAGACCTTGATGTACGCGGCCGTGCCGGAGGTGAGATCGGTGCCGGCGAATTCGCCAACGGTCTTCGTATAGAGCTGATTGGCCAGCTTCTCAGCGAAGACGCCAGAGGTGGTCTTGGCGGACTTGAGGTAGAACATGTGTTCGTACGACCAGAACGTGTAGGATCCGTTGATCACGTTGTTCACCGAATAGGGAACGCCGTTGTAGTTCAGGTCCGCCACCTTACCCGCCTGTTTATTGGCGTCGGCAACCGAAACATAAGCAATCGCGAGAGAACCATTCGAGCCGGTGAAAGCGAGCGCGCTCGCAAGATCGCCACCGCTGGCATAACCGCCCTGGCCCGCAGCCAAAGTGCCGGTAATAATGACTTCCTGAGGCACGGTGTCGATATTATTGACATTGGTGACCAGCGACGTGCCGCTGACCAAACCGTATTGCGAGGGAAGGAAGGTAGCCCCAAGACCGGCTTCCGCGAAGGCGGTAAGGCGGGTGCCCGAATCGTTATCGCGCCCGAAGGCATACACGTAATTGCCGGTGAGTGAGCTGCCTGCGGTCAGCTGTCCTTGATCAATGATGCCCGCATTGTAAAGCGCCTGAACATTTTGGGTGGAGATATTGGTCACCCCGCTGGTAACGCCGGAAATAAGCCACTTGAAGGGGCAGATGCCAATGCCGTTATAAGTCGAGCCACCTTTGGCTTCCGTGATTGTGCTGGAGGTCCATTTGGCATTGACGACAGAGGCTGCCGTGGAGAGGAAGACATCGGACATGGCGATGTCGACCGTGGACGTCTTGTCCGAAGCCGTGGCGTTGGTCGCGGCATTGGTGATGGTGGCATCCGCTGGGATGAAGCCGATGGTGGTGCTCGTCGCATTGGCCAAGGCGTACACACCCGCTACGGAACCGGTCCACGACGTGCAGATGGTGACTTTGGTGTTCGCGGGGATCGTGGTGCTGTTGTAGGTGAAGGCGGCAGAGGTCGAGCCCGAGAAGATAGCCGCGTTGGTCGAATTAATATCTTTACCACCGATGGTCATATACTTGGTGCCGCTGTCGGTGTTCAGGATTTCGAGAATCGCCTGGTGAACGCAGGAACGATAAGCGCTGGAACCGGCGATGCGGATGGTGTAATCAGCGTGGGCGCTGGAAGCTGCCAAGGCAAGGGTGAGAACCCCGGCGGCGAGAAATTTCTGGATTTTCATATCAGATTAAGAGTTGGGATTGGGTTGGTGTGGTTTTGATGGAGGATTAAGCGGAACGGCGGCGGCGGAACATGCGGAGCATGGCGAGACCGCCGATGCCGAGCATGGCATAGGTGGAAGGTTCGGGAACCGCTTCGTAGGTGAGCGTGCCGCTGTCGCTCAGCGTAAAGGTGCCGAGCAGAGTCGCGGTGCTGCCAGCAGTAGCAGTGGAATCGTAAGAATAGAGGCCGAGGGAACTGCTCGTGCTATCATCTAAGGCAGCGACGGCCAAGGTCAGCTTTTTGAACGAAGAGGCACCGCTGTTCTCGGCGGACCAAGTGGTCGAGCTAGACGCTTGCACCACTTCCGCTGCGGAAACAATGTTGGAATCGGTGGTGGTTAATGCCGTTCCATTAACATAGGTACTGATGGTGTTACTGAGTTGGGTGAAGGCCGTGTTTAGCGAAATAGTCGACAGATTGACCACGTTGGCATCCGTGGCTGCGGTGGCCCAGATCGACTTGTTGGATGTCCCGTTGTAGGTGGAGGCAACGCCCCAGCTTACCGAGTCGCTATCGGCCCAGCCAGAACCAAGAATGCTGTTCATGTCGGAGGTGCTAAGCTGCCACGTCTTGGAACCGCCGGTGGCGCTCAAGCTCAAAAGGTCGCTGATGCTGCCGAGGTCAACATTGTAGATGTACGTATCGTTGCCGTCTGCAGAGTTGGAGATACCGAAAAGAACATCACCGGATGTCCAGGTATTCGTCGCGTTTGCGGAAGCAATGCTGACGAGGGCCGCCACGGCCGTCAGAAGGATGTTTTTAAGTTTCATGTATTCGAATATTCGGAGTTGATTTGTTTTTCCTTTTTTAAAAACCAAAACGCGATGAAGTCCTTCGGTTCGCGTGCTTCGGTTTCGAGGGCGCAGGCTAGGGGGTGTGACAACAGGCGGCAATGAATTTATAGTTACAGTTATGTGAAACTAGATAAGACAGGGTGATATGTTACATATAGGTTACGAAGTGTGGCGATTGCGTGATTTTTGAGGCGGAAACGGCGCTTTTCTCTCTGTGTTATTGACCTGGGGGGGTGGGCGTTGATTATGGACGGGCCATGCCCGAAAAAATAGTCGTTGCAGAAGATGAGCCCGATATGCTTTCGCTTATCGCGTCGACTCTTTCGCGCGAAGGCTATAGTGTGATCAAGGTTTCGGACGGTTCAGCGGTGCTCGATGTGATGGATCAGATGCCGCAATTGATCGTGCTTGATTTAATGATGCCCCGTATGTCCGGGCTTGATGTCTGCCGCGCGCTCAAGGCTAATACCCAGACGGCCAATATTCCCATTGTGATGCTGACGGCAAAATCTGCCGAGGTGGATCGCATTGTGGGGTTCGAATTGGGTGCCGATGACTATATCAGCAAGCCATTCAGCCCGAGGGAACTAGTGCTGCGTGTGAAAGGGATATTGCGTCGGACGGCGTGCGCCGGTACGGAGCGGAGTTTCCTTTCGGTCAATGGGATTGTCCTGGATCGGAGCCGGTTTGAAGTGACGGTGAATAGCAAGCCGGTACACTTGACAGCTACCGAGTTTAAATTACTGCGCGTATTATTAGAGCGGCGGGGAGTCGTTCAGTCGCGGGCCGCGCTATTGAATGATGTCTGGGGCTACGAGTATGCCATCGATACTCGGACGGTGGATACGCATATCCGCCGTGTTCGCGAGAAGCTCGGCACGGCGGGGGAATGTATTGAAACCGTGCGCAGCTTTGGTTACCGCATTCCTAAATAGGCGTGCGGTTTTCGCGCCAAAATGTACCGCGCGTTTCCTTAGGAGGTCGCCGGAGGCCGAACCAAGCGACCGTTGCGGCGTGCGGGGGCTCCCGGCGTGTTGGGCTTGGGCGGAACGACTCCTGGCGGGAGTGTGGCCTTGGGGTTTCCCTGCTGGGGCGAAGACGCTTCGGGCGAAGGCTTGGCCGGGGCCCGGAGGGTGGCTTCGTCAAAGGTGATGGTGGCGAATTCGCTGCCGCATTTGAGCGTGGCGCGGGTTTTGCCGACGGCCTCCGACCAGGCCACGCTGACGAGCGAAATGCCGTTGCAAGAGCTTCCGGTTTGGAGCGCGAATGTCTGGTTTTGGTCCCGTGAGCCGACGGTGATATATTCGCCGTTATTCAAGCGCGCGGCTCCGGTGAGAAACAGATTTTTGGCAAAGTCGGGATTTTGCGTAACGGCCTGGGCCGCCGGGCCGTCGACGGCGAGCGCGAACGGCGAGCCGTTCATCATGGCCTGGTAACGGGCCAGGGGAAAGGGCGTGGGCGTGGGGGGCTCTGCGAAGGCCGCTGGCGGCAGGGTGAGCAGCAGAATAGAGATCAGGTTAGAGCGCATACCATTTGGAAATTTTCAGTTGGCAGGTCATCTGTTTTGCATTGCCCGGATCGACCTGGAGCGTCGCCGAATCGATGACGATGAAGTTTTCGGGGGTTTGCAGCGTGTGCAGGAATTTGACCAGGCCTGCCCATGAGCTCTTTGCGGTGAGCTGGACGGAGACGGACCGGTTGGACTGGACGGTTTCGAGCGTTCCGAGTTCCGGATTTTCCAGGCGGATCTGGTTATCCTTCGCGGCGTTCTTAATTTGATCCAGGAGCTGGACTCCGGCTTGTTCGGGGCTGGCCGATTTGGGCTGCGTGGAGGCGAGCCACTGTTCGCGGGCGGCGAAGGTCGGTTCGTCGGCGATGACGGTTTGCAGTGAGCGCAGCTCGATTTGCTTGGCCCGGCAGCTGGCCTGGAGCTGGCTGTACTGACGCGCGATCCAGCCGATCAGGCCCCAGTTGACCAGCAAAAAGAGCACGGCGGAAAGGGCGTAAATGAGAGTGCGTTCTCGTGAGGTAAGGCGGTTCATCGTTTTCCAAAAATGCGGAATTGAGCGTGTTCGTTGGGTTGTAAAATGGGCGGGCTGGCTTCAAATCGGAAATCGGCAAGTTCGGAGCGTGCTTTGAGTTTTTCGGTAAACGCGATGGCTTTTTGCGCGTCCGGGGCTTCGCCTTCGACGATGAGTTGATCTCGCGCGGCTTCGAAGCGTGTGATCCGGGTTTCCGGCGTGGGAAGCGACTGGAAAGTCTGGAAGAGCAGCTCGACTAGGTATTGTTGTGGATTGACCGCCGGTTCGAGGGTTTTCCATCGAGCTTGCCGGTCGATAAGGGCATCGACCCGGGGTTGAAGGATCGCGGTCTGTTTGCGCAAGGCGTCGAGTTGGTTGCTCTTCCATGCCACCCCAACGAGGATTAGGAGCAAGGCCGCCGCGTAGATCACCGCAGCGCCCGCGATTTGCCGGCGCAGCTTTTTGCGGCGTTCGCGGGCGGTCGCTTTGTCGCGCCATTGGCGGGGGGTAATATCGAATGCCTCGTCGGCTGGAATCGCGGGGGGGTGAATGAGGCGCGCTGGGATTTTGAGAATCGTCTTGAGCGTTTCTTGCAGGCCTTCGGTATCCGTTAGCGCTTCGGAAAAGGGAGAATGCCCGGCGGTGGCTTCCGCTCGCAACAGGGCTCGCGGTAGGTCCGAGGAAATGTCGGCGCTCGGACCGAGGTTCTCCACATAGGCGAGGCGGCGGTTTTCGAAAATAGCAAAGACAAAGTCCGTTTCTTCCCGCCAGATTCCACAAGCCATGGCGTTGGCCGGAGCCAGGGCGGCGATGTGGAGGCCCTGGAAGGTAATGCGTTTGGGGATACGATGTTTTAATAGCGGGGCGCAAAACGTTTCGAGCGTTTCGATCCGGGCGGCGCAGGCCATGACCGTTGTTTCGGAATCCGTTTGGCCGAGGGTGTGCAGCGCGATCGCCGTCTCCTCTGCCGGATACGGGAGGAGCTTTTCAAATTGCAACTGGACCATGGATTCGAGCTCTGTGGAATCGGTGGCCGGAAAGCTGAATCGCTCGAAGACCCCGAGCCTGGCCGGGAGCGCGATGGCGACCGATGACGGAGTCTCAGCGCTCGCCTGCAGCGCTGTTTTGACGGCCTCGTCGAAAGAGGGCGCTTCCTGGATCTGGGGCTCGCCCCCATCCTCGGAGCGCGCGATGGTCCAGCAACATGCGGCGGGCGCCAACAGCAGAGCGGGTTCGGTTAGTTTTCGATCCATAGAAGAATTTGAGCGCTGTCGCCCGGTGTTTTATTGACGACGGCCTCGGTGGTTTTGGTAATTCCGGCGGATTGCCCCACGCTGCGAATCCGGACCACGGGATCGCGGAATTTTAGGAACATGGAGAGGGCCTCGAATTCATCCCGGCTCATCCCGAGCGCGTTCAGGGCATCCGTCAGATCTTTAAAAGGATGGCCGTCCGGGTTGGTGGATCTTTGCAGCCGTTCCTCGCGTGTTTTGACAAAGCGCGTGGCGCGTTGATCGCCGATGCCGGGAACCATCGCCAGGAATTCCGGCGGAGTGCCTTCGAGATCCAGCGGCCCGGTGCTGTAGAGCGTCAGGTCGTCCCGCCAGGCTGGTCGCGAAAGCAGCGGCGCGCTTCCGTTGACTTGAGCGAGTTCGTCCAAGCTTTGCAGCGGCCGATGGGGAATGGGGTAATCGGGCGACTCGGCGACGCCGCGGGCCCGTTTTCCGGCGGCGGGTGGGTTGACCCAGTCGAGCAGGCAGTCGATCAGCGTTTCGCGTTCCTGTAAATCGAGCCCTTTGAGCGCGAGGTATCGTTTTAAATAGTCAATTTTTCGGGGCTCCGCGCCCGCCAGCCAATAGTTCAGATTGATGCGGCCCCCCTCGCTGGCGATGCTTACGCGATAGGATTGCCCTCGGCCTGGCTGACCCTGCAAAGCCGGGTTTTTCCAGCTCACTTCGGGATGCCTAGCCACGGCGATTCCGGAATGGGCCATCGCCCGCGCTTCCATTGCGCGGTTATCTTCATTGGAGCTGTCGATTTCCCGGTCGATCCGCACTCCCCACGCCATGACCACCGCAGAGAGCAGCACCAATGCCCAGAGCGCCAGCATCAGCGTGGAGCCGCTTTGGAGAGAGCGCCGGTTCATGCGCCGCCTCCCTTGGGCTGGGCCTTGGCGGGGATGGGTAGCACCCATTCGAACGCCTCTTGCCCCCGCCAGAGCCTGACTTTGACAAGCGCCGGACGCGTTTGTGGGTCGGTCCATTTTTCCACCCAATCCTTTCGGCCCGCGTCGAAATAGCGAACCTCAAATCCTTTCACTTGGCGCAAAAGCGGCAGCCACGTGGCCTCCCGCTGCCGCGCCACATTCTGCCGTCGAACCCCGAGTTCGTACTCGCCGTGATCGAGCGCTTTCGCGGTCAACGTCACCGTCCATTCGCCGCTGGCGTGGCGGGTTAAGAGCGCGCTTCCCGGACGGGCGGTCCAGGTCAGCTCATCGCTCGAAACCCCGCTGAAACGGTGCGCTTCGCCGGAGACCGCGCCCGCCTGCGAGGGCGGGAGCGCGAGCATCTGCGCCGATAAATAATCCGCGAAGGCTGTGACAAGCGTGTGCTCCTCATCCGCGCGGGTGGAAACCGCGACCGCCGCCATCGTCGATGCCACGAAGCGGTAAATGCCGATCCCGATCAGCGCCAGAATGGCGACGGCCAGCATGATTTCCAGCAACGTGAACGCCGCCGATCTAGGTCTGCTGATAAACATAGAACGTCAGCGTTTTGGATTGCGTTCCGGACCACTCTTGCCAGACCGCTTCCAGTTGAATTTGAAAAATGCCCGCGAGGTCTTTCCCCGCTTCGTCCTTGATCGGAAGCGGCTTGCGCTTTTGACGCAGCGTGATGCCTTCAAACGGTCCTGTTAGTTTTTCCGTCGCATCGGTGTCGATTTTTGCCGCGCCGGCCTCGATTTCCGCTGCGCGATTGGCCAGCGCCACGCGGGCGCGTTCATCCCAGGCCCTCGCGGCCTCGGCGCCGAGGCATCCTCCCGCGCACCGCGCCAGGGCCAGCATTCCCAGCGAGAAGACCGCCACGCCGATCATTGTTTCCAATAGCAGAAAACCTCCGCGCCGGTGAAGACTAGTCATAGTTGACCTCCGCGCGGGCCGTAAACGGGTTGTATAACGCCGTCCATTTAGCGTTGCCATTTTTATACCGCACCCGCGCCGGTTCGCAGGCGCCGTCAGCCCAGAACGTCCAGATGGCATCCGGCGTCTTTCCCTGGAGCAAGGCCGCCGGGAATTCCAATTCCAGCGTGCGTCCGTCCGTCTGTTTCCATTGCCGGACGCCCTTGCCCTCGGCGCGACTGCCCGTTTCCTCCGGCCGCACGCGAATAACCCGGTCGCTCCCCCAGACGATGACGTAATTACGGCCCTCGGCGTGGCTGCGGTCACGCGCCTCTTGCACGAGACGGTCGAATTGTTCGAACGCGGCTTGCGCGGGCGGCTTCGAAAGCGCCGCCGCCACACTGGGAACGGACACCGCGATCACCGTGAGCGCAACCAGCAGGGCGAGCATGACTTCCAGCAGGGTGAAACCGTTCTGTGAACATGGAATATAGCGAGGCATACAAAGCGGCTCGAAAGCCGACATGTGCACTCTACGTGAAGAAACGGCGGCGGAGGATGACGGAAATGTTACAATCTTATTACATTATCTTAAAGCCGTTGCCTTGCGGGTGGTGCACTCCTAAATAGTCCTGTGCAGTCCATCCGCATTTATTTGATTTTGGCCGTTTCCGCCGTCGTCGTCTGGGCTCAGGAACCGCGCTCCACGCCGATTCCTGTTCCTCAGCGTGTAATTCGTCGTGCCGGGCCGGAGACGGCGGAGAATCAACCTCCGGCGCAGTCCCAGCCCGTCGCTCAGCCTGCGGCCGCCCCATCCGCAGAGGCCGCCGCTTCGTCGGAGGACTTCGTTCCGTTGTCCATCGACTTCCCCAACACCGACGTCCGGGGCGTCTTTGATTTCTATCAAAAAATCACTGGAAAACGCCTGCTCTACGATAACACCGTGCAGGGGAATATTTCCATCCGGGTCGGCAGGATCTCGAACAAGGAGGAAGCCATCCGCATCCTGGAGACGGCCTTTTCGTTGAATAGCTTTATCCTGATTCCCGGCCCGGGCGATATTGTCAAAGTCATCGGTTCGAGCAAAAACGTGCGGCAGTTTGATATCCCCATCTTTTCGGAACTCGACCAGCTTCCGACGGGAAACCAGGTGGTCTCGTTTCTGTTCACGCTGAATTACGCGGACCCTCGGGACATCAAAGCCGCGCTCGACCAAGTGGTCGCCGCTACGCCGTCGATCACCAATATTGTTCCGCTGCAAAAGTCGCAGGCCGTTCTGGTTACGGAGAACGCTAGCATGATTCGCAACCTCGCGCCCATTGTCGCAAAGCTCGACTGCAAACCGGCGGATGTGGTCAGCGCCTTCATTCCGCTGGAACGCGCGGATGCCAAGGAAGTGGTGGAGAAATTGACGAAGATGTTTGAGAAAACGCCGAGTTCCCAGGGCGCGCCCGCGGCAGGCGGGCAGGAAAAGGCGCAGCCGGACGAAAGCCGCATGATCGTCCTCTCGGAAGATTCGGTCATCGTCGGAAAGATCCGGATCGAAGCCGATCTGCGTACTAACCGGGTGCATGTCATCACGCGCCCGGCGAACCTGGCGTTTCTGCGTTCGGTGATCGCCGATCTCGATTGCGGAATTTCGCAAGGGGAACCGGCGACCCGCTCCTTGCGATTCGTGCTCGCCGGGGATGTGCTCGACGTCGTGGCCGGAGCCGTGGCCGAACCGGGCGTGGAGGTCAAGAAGCTCGATAGCGAGCGTTCGGCGTCATCGGCCAACGCGGTCAACAACAGCACGGGTAACCTTTCCTCGAGCGGGACCTCCAGCAGCACGCGCACCAGTTCGCGTTCATCAAGCGTTACGTCGGGCTCGTTTGGCGCAAACAATAACACCCTCCAGACGGATACTGCCCCGGAAGGTCGGATTATCCGCAATACCAAGATCATCGCCGACAACCGCACCAACACGATCATCATCGTGGGCAACGACGAAGTGAAACGGAAGATCTTCGATTTGCTCGACAAAATCGATGTGCGCGCGCCGCAGGTGTTGCTTACGGCGGTGATCGGGGAGTTGACGTTGGACGACGACGAGGAATTCGGCGTCGACTATCTTTTTAACAAAGGCAACCTCAGTAATGCGATCGGCAGCGGCACCCTCCCCTGGACTATCTCCAGCGCGGGGGCCAGCGGCTCGAACCTGAAAAATGTCATCTCGGCCAGCAGCCTGCCCAGCACCGGGGGCGGGGTGTCGGGGCTCATCGGCGTGAGCAATTCGCTCGACGTTTTCGTCTCCGCGCTCCAGTCTACCGGGCGATATCGAATCACATCACGTCCGATGATTTTTACCGGCAACAACCGGCCTGCCGTCATCAGCTCGGGCGAATCCATCCCGGTACCGAGCTCCACGACCAGCGGCTATACTAGCGGTACGAGCCTTGTCAGCACGTCGAGCGTGGACTATATCGACGTTGTGTTGAGGCTATCGGTGCTGCCGCTGATCAACTCTGACGGTGAAGTCACCCTGCAAATAACTCAGGATGATAATAACACCAACGGAACCACCACCATCAGCGGCAACGCCATTCCCAACGTGACGACGCGCCGCATCAACACGACCGTCTCGGTGGCCAATGAGGCCACGATCGTGCTGGGCGGCTTGGTTTCGGAGAAGAAGGACGTCAGCGTCACGGGGGTTCCGGGGTTGTCCAAAATTCCCGTGCTGGGCTCGCTCTTTAGTTATAAAAAGAATAAAAAAACGCGCACCGAGCTCATCGTGCTGATCCGGCCAACGGTCACGCGTGGGCCGGTTCAAGCGGTGAAGACCGGGGAACGAGCCGTGGCCAAGACGCATTTCCCGCCTGATTTGGACGCGTCGCTGGACCCGCCCGCAGGGCGGAAAAAGGTGGATGTGCTCGACACGACGCTGTTGGGACTCCCGGAGAAATAGCATGGCGACCCTTTCTTTGCTTGAGGTTCTTCGCGACGCTGGCGTGACCGATACCGGGGTTGCAGAGGCGCTTTCGGCGCTTCGGCCGGGCAGCGGCACGACGTGGACGCACGAAGTGCTTAACTCTGGCAAAGTCGACGAGCTGCGTTTTACCGAGGCGCTGGGCAAGGCGTTTGACGTTCCGGTCATCACGCTCAACCCGGATCGAATCGACCGCTCGGCGCTTAATGTGCTGCCCAGCCGGTTCGTGTTCAAGCACCACATCCTGCCGCTGGCCGAAACGGACGGCACCGTCAAACTGGCCACCTGCGATCTCTTTAATACAGCGGCCCGGCAACTGGCCGTTCAACTGACCGGCGGCAAGAAAATCGAATGGACGCTGGTAGCCCGCAGCCAGTTGCTGCGCACTATCAAGAGCGCGTATGGCGTGGGAGCGGAAACCTTCGAAGCGTTGCTGCAAAATTCGCGGGCGCTTGATGTGGCCGATCAGGACGGAGCCGCCACGGACTTGAACGCAGACGGCCCCGAGGCGTCGGTGGTTAAATTCGTCAACCAGATCGTGCGCGAGGCGCTCTTCGAACGGGCCACGGACATCCACGTCGAGCCGCTCGAAAATGACCTGCGCATCCGCTACCGCATCGACGGAATTTTGCACGAAGTGGCGGTGCCGCCGCAGTTGCGCATGCTGCAAAGCGCGATCATTTCGCGCCTGAAGGTGATGGCCCGCATGGATATCGCCGAAAAGCGCCTGCCGCAGGATGGCCGGATTAACTTGCAGCACGCCGGAACCGCCATCGACGTGCGCGTTTCCACTATCCCGACCGTAACCGGCGAAAGCATTTCGCTACGGCTCCTCAACCGCGACGAAACGCGCGCGTTCGGCTTCGAGCGCCTCGACTTGAGCGCCCATCAGACGACGCTCGTGCGGCGGCTCCTTAAGGAACCCAACGGGATCATTTTGGTCACGGGCCCCACGGGTTCGGGTAAATCGACCACGCTTTACTCATTCTTATCGAGTATTAACTCCGTCGAACGCCGGATCATCACTATCGAGGAGCCAGTGGAGTATCGGCTCCCGGGCGTTTCGCAAATCGACGTGAAGCCGGAGATCGGCCTGACGTTCGCCAACGGCCTCCGGGCGATCCTCCGGCAGGATCCGAACGTGGTGATGGTCGGCGAAATCCGCGACGTGGAAACCGCCGAGATCGCCATTCGCGCGGCCATGACGGGGCACTTGGTTTTCTCCACGCTGCACACCAACGACGCCGTGGGCGGCATCACGCGTCTGCTCGACATGGAGGTGGAGCCGTTCCTGGTGGCTTCGGTGGTGCGGGCGTTTGTGGCGCAGCGGCTGGTGCGCACGGTCTGCCCCGACTGTGCCGAACCGGCCACGTATCCGGCTGAATATTTGCGCGAAATCGGGTTCCCCGTTGCAGAGGGCCAGACGTTCCGGCGCGGGCGCGGCTGCGAGAGTTGCCGCCAGACGGGCTACCGGGGCCGGACGGCGATCTACGAATTTTGCACCGTGGGCCAGGGCCTGCGCAGCCTCATTATTCAGAAAGCCCCCGGCTCTGAACTCAAAGCCCGGGCCGCCCGCGACGGCATGGAAACCTTGCGCCACGACGGCTGGCGACGGGTCCTGGCGGGCCACACCACCATTGAGGAAGTCGTGCGCGTGACGCAATCCGACGAAACTGCTGAGTAGCCATGGCCGCCTTTACCTACACCGCCCGCAAGCTCGATGGCTCTCGTGTTTCCGGCACGATCGAGGCCCGGGACCGCGGTACCGCGATCGCGCGGATCGAGCAGGAAACGGGTGTGCCGATCCAGGTCGCGGAAACGAAAATCTCAGCGTCCGCCGCGGCGTCGGATGCCCGGAACCCGGCGGGCCATGCCGGGCTGCGCCTTCCATTGCCCCAGCTTTTTCTATTTACCGAGCAGCTTGCGCATTTGCTCTCCGCCGAGATGACGCTCGATACGGCGCTCGGGATTTTGAAGAACCGGCTTGAAGCGGCCCGGCTCAAAACGCTTGTCAGCGCGCTGCACCAAGGGCTTGTGGACGGGCGCAGCCTCTCGCAGACGATGCGCGATTTCCCGCGCGTCTTCTCGCCGCTCTATGTCAACATGGTCGCGGCGGGCGAAACCTCCGGGGCGTTGCCACAAATCCTGCGGCGGCTGGTCTCGCACCTCGCCAACGTGAAGCTGCTTCGCGAGCGCGTTCAGCAGGCGCTGCTTTATCCCGGTGCCCTCGCCGTGGCCGGGGTGGCGCTCATCATCGTGTTCATGACGGTGATGGTGCCGCAGCTCACCAAGTTCCTCTCCACCACGGGCCAGGCGCTGCCGCCCGCCACCCAGGCGCTGATTTCCGCCAATCATTTTCTGACCCACTACGGATGGGTGGTTCTTTTGCTCGGCGTCGGGGCCGTGTTTGCATGCAAAGCCCTCACGCGCACCCCGGCTTCCCGCCGGGTCTGGCACCGGTTTTTGTGGAATTTCCCCGCCGTGGGCCGCATCCCGCGTTATCGCTTTTATGCCCAGTTCGCCCGCACGCTGGCCACGCTCGGCGAGAACGGCGTGACGCTCCTCAAATCCCTCGAACTCCTCGAAGGCATTTCCGGCAACCTTTGGGTGCAGGCCCGTCTCGAGCAAACCCGCCACGCCGTCATGGATGGCAAGGCGCTTTCGCAATCCCTGCGCGATGAGGCCCTCTTCCCACCGCTCTTTCTCGACATGATGGCCGTCGGCGAACAGACCGGGCGCTTTTCTGAGACTATGGCGATGATCGCCGACGTCCACGAGCGCGAACTCGACAAACAGGTCCAATTCGTCTCCACGCTGGTTCCGCTGGTGATCATCGTGCTGATCGCCGTCGTCGTCGGCCTCATCGTTTTCGCCATCCTTTCCGCCGTCTTTGGCCTCACCTCGGGCCTCCAGGGGCGGCTTCACTAAAAAATAAAAAGACTATTTATGAAACTAGGCATCTCAAAACGAAACGGCTTCACGCTGCTGGAAATGATCCTTGTGGTTTCCATCATTGCGCTGCTCCTGGGAGTGGCCATCAATAAAATGGGCGGTGCGCTTGACTTCGGCAAGGAGGTCCGGGTGAAGGCCGATTTCCAGGCCCTCAACACCGCGCTCAAGATGTACAACGCCCAGAACGGCTTCTACCCCACCACCGAGCAGGGGCTCAAGGCGCTCATTGAGGCGCCCACCACCGATCCGCGCCCCCGCCAGTGGCACGCCGCCTTCGATGACGGCAAGCTGCCGCGCGATCCGTGGGACAACGAGTACTGCTATGCCTTCCCCGGCAAGCACAACGCCAAGAGCTTCGACCTCTTCTCCTCCGGCCCCGACCGCCTGCCCAATACCGCCGACGATCTCGGCAACTGGGATGCGACGCCGGACCAGAAATAGCATACAAGTTTTGGCGAAATCGGAAATTGCCCGCAGGGCGGAGCCGTTCTAAAACGCGCTCCATGTCCTCGGCCCTTCCCATTCCCCGCGGCCTTGTCGTTCTGACCTTCGACGATGCCGTCAGCAATCACGCCACGTTTGTCGGTCCGCTGCTCAAGCGCCACGGCTTCGGTGCCACGTTCTACGTTTGCGAATTTCCTCCGGATTTCGAGACCAACAAAGAGCAGTACATGACGTGGGAGCAAATCAAGAGCCTCTCCGACGCCGGGTTCGAGATTGGCAACCACACCGGCCACCACGCCTCCGTGCCATCGTTGAGCCCCTCCGCGCTGGGGGATGAAATCGAGTATATCGAACGCCGCTGTGGGGAATACGGGATCCCCCGGCCGTCCACGTTTTGCTATCCCGGGTGCGGCGTTAGCGAAAGCGCCCTTCCCATCCTCGCAGGGAGAGGCTACCGCTTTGCCCGGATCGGCTCCGACCGCGCGTACGACCCCGCGACGGATTCCCCGCTGCTGGTTCCCAGCTTCGGTTGCCACGGCGACGATCCCGAGGTTTTTTACCGCGCCGTTGAACAAGCCCGGGACAACCGCATCGTTGTTTTGATGTTCCACGGCGTGCCGGAATATACGCACCCCTGGGTGCATACCGATCCGGAGCATTTCGAGCAGTACATGGACTACCTGGCCCGGGAAAAGTACACCGTCATCGCCATGCGGGACCTCGCCCGGTACGTCGAATAATCCCTGATTCCAGGGTTTACAGGCCACCGGAAAAGGAAAATTCTACCCGGATGTTCCCCCGAATCGCCTGCTCCACATCCTGCTGTGGCCTTCTGAAGAAAAACAAATTTCTTCTAAGCCAGAACGCCCAGCTCAAGCAGCAGCTCACGCTCCTGGATGACGAACTCAACCGGCAGCTTCAGGACGTGCGGAATGAAAAAGAGTGGCTGGCGTCTTTGATCAACAGCATCAGCGACGAAATCTGGTTCGCCGACGCCGGGAAGAAAATCGTCCTGGCCAATCCAGCGGCGCTTCGGGGGCTGGGTGTCGAGGCCAGCGAATTCACCGATATCGAGCAATTCGTCGGGAAATTCGAGGTCTATAACGGGGACGGCAGCCCCCGCCTTCCGCACGAGGCCCCCGCGCTTCGGGCGCTGAACGGGGAGTACATCAAGAATGCCGAGGAGCTGTTGCGCGCGTCTCCCTCCGCTGAACTCAAGTTGCGGCAATTAAGCGCCTCCCCCGTCAAGGACCGGAGCGGCAAGATCATCGGAGCGGTATGCGTCATTCGGGACATCACCGGCCAACGCGTTTTGGAGGAGGGCAAGCGCGCCATCATGGAGCTGCTGAGCCTGATCAACTCCAGCGCGTCGAAAGAGGAGCTGCTCGAAAAAGCCGTCCGGTTTTTCCGGGATTGGTTCGGATGCGATGCCGTCACCCTCCGGCTGGAGGGAAAGCCGCCGACCGTCTCGGCGTGCCCAGAGTTGGGCGCGCAGCCACGAGGCCTGAGAACCTCCGCCAAGATCCCCTTGCAGGATGGCAGCCGCCCCCTGGGGCACCTGGAGCTCAAAACCCGCCTGCGCAATCCCTTTGGCGCGGGCCAGATCGACCTGCTGGAATACCTGGGTACCAAGCTGTCCATGGCCCTTTCCTCCCTGCGGGTGCAAGGGGAGATCCAGCGCTCCTATGCCGAAATGGAAAGAACCGTCCAGGAGCGCACCCGCGAGCTGGTCGCCATCAACGCGGCACTGAAACGCGCCAACCGGGGGCTCTCGGCATTGAGGAAATGCGACGATCTCCTGGTGCATTGCGCCACTGAAACGGAATTGCTCCAGGGTGTCTGCAAAATCATACAAGGGGTGGACGGCGCGAAAATGGCCTGGGTGGGCTACAAGGGAGAGAACGGGGCGGTGATTCCCGTGGCCAGCGCCGGAGACGACGGGGGCTACGTGGCCGGGATGCGGATCGTCTGGGTGGAGACTCCCCGTGGGCGGGGCCCCACGGGCTCGGCGATCCGGACGCAAACCGTCGTGGTATGCAACGATATCGAAAGCGATCCCCGCCTGAAACCGTGGCGCAGGGAGCTGCTCCGGCGCGGCTTCCGGGCTTCGATCGCGCTGCCGCTGGTCTGCGAAGAGGAGTGCCTCGGCGCGCTCAACATCTGTGCACCGGAAGCGGGTGCCTTTAATCACGAGTACGTTGAAATGCTCAAGCTGCTGGCGAGCGACCTCACCTACGGCATCGTGACCCTGCGGGCCCGGGCGGAGCGCGAACAGCTGCAGCGCGAGCTCCTTATTATCAGTGAGCGGGAAAAACAGATGTTCTCCCAGGAGCTCCACGACGGCTTGTGCCAGAGCCTGGCGGGCACGGCGATGCTTCAGAGCCTTTTGCATAAGCGCCTTGCCGCCATGGACGATCGCCGGGAGGAGGCGCAATACGCCGGTCAGATCGCGAAAATGCTGGGAAGCAACGTCGACGAAGCCCGCAACCTGGCCCACGGGCTGCACCCGGTGGGGCCGGAACCCCTGGGGCTCATCGACGCGCTCCGGCTGCTGGTCCGGACGGTCGGCAACCTCTTCCATATCCGGTGTGTGTTCCTTTGCCCCAAGCTGATCTTGATCCACGACGAAACCGCCTCCACGCATCTCTTCCGCATCGTTCAGGAAGCCATCAATAACGCGAGGAAACACGGCGAGGCCGCTTCCGTGATCATCCGGCTCCATTCCACACGCGAGGGGGTTCTCCTATCCGTTCGGGACAATGGGTGCGGCCTTCCCGCAGTTATCCCCCAAGGCGGGCTCGGGATGCGGATCATGAAACACCGGGCCCGGGAAATCGGGGCGCGGCTGGTGATTCGCCGCGCCGGGAAACGGGGCACCGAGGTGCGCTGCCTGCTGCCGCACAACGGTCTGGCGACCATCGGGGAGGGGACTACTCCGGCGAGGCCGTCTCTGGAAGCGCCTTCGAAGCCTTGACGCCCAGCTCGCGGAGCTGCTCCACCTGCCGGATGAGGTTGCCTTTCCCCGCGCCGAGCTGGCCCTTGGCTTCCGAGAAGGCGCGGCTGGTTTTCTGGAACCCCTCCTCCACGGTCTCCAGGGTTTGGTAGAACGTCACGAACTTGTCGTAGAGCCTGCCGCCGCGTTCGGCGACCTCCTCGGCATTGCGGTTCTGCCGGTCCTGCTGCCAGAGGGAGCGCACCAGCTTGAGGGTGGTCAGCAGCGTGGAGGGGGTAATCAGGATGATGTTGCGCTCGAAGGCATACTGGTAAAGCCCCGCGTCCTGGTTAAGCGCCAGCGAAAGCGCGCCGTCCACCGGCAGAAACAGCAGGACAAACTCCGGCGTCAGCCAGCCTTGGCCGGTCTCGTATTTTTTGCCGGAAAGCCCGCAGATGTGCGCCCGCAGCGAGTCGAGATGCGCCTTGGCGCTCCGCTGCCGGTCCGGCGTCTCCTCCGCGTTGCAGTAGTCCGTGTAGTCCTTAAGCGAGACCTTCGAATCGACAATGAGGACGCCCTGTTGCCGGGGGTAATAAATAATCGTATCGGGCTGGATGCGCTGGCCGTCTTCGTTGCGGTTGGCCGCCTGGCGTTCGTATTCCACGCCCTCGGTCAGGCCGGAATGCGCCAGCACCGTGTCGAGAATCATCTCGCCCCAGTTGCCCGCAGTCTTGTTGTTGCCCCGCAGTGCCCGGGCGAGGTTGGCGGCCTCTTGCGTCAGCTGGTTATTGAGCAGCCGCAGGTGGTCAAGCTCCTGGAAAAGCCGTCCCCGCGCGTCGGCATCGCTGGCCGTGCCTTCCTCGATGCGTTTCCGGAAGGCCTCGATATTCTCCTTGAGCGGCTGGAGAATGCCGCCCAGGTTTTCCTGGTTGGCCTCGGTGAACCGCCGCGAGACGGTTTGCAGCACCTCGTTGGCGAGGTTCTGGAACTCGGTCTTCATGCGCTGGTTGAGCGTCTCCAGTTGCGCGCGCTCCCCGGTCAATTGCTCTGCCAGCCCAGCCCTTCGCGTTTGTTCCGCCGCCAGCTCCGCCTGGAGCCGCCCCAGCTCGCCGCCCTGTTCGCGGGCGGTGGCCTCCAGCCGGTCGCGCGCCGCCAGCACCTCTTCGAGGCGAGCCTGCAACGCCGCGGCATTCTGCTTGAGCGCGTCGAGTTCCCCAGGGGCGCATCCCCGCCGCGCCTGGAAACGAAAATGCTGGATGAGCCAGGCGCAGAGCCCGCCCAAGGCCAGCCCGATTCCGAGGAACGCGGCGTCGTTCATTATTTCAAATGCAGGTAAGCCGCGTAGGTGGTGGCCACGCGGTCCTTCAGAGCCCGGCCCGCCAGCGTCTTGATTTGTTTCCAGATGCCCGGGTATTGGAAATCCGGCGGGTGAATGCCGATCCGCAGCAGCGGCGTCGAGCGCAGCCGCCCGAAAAGGTAGGCATTCCAGAGCAGGCTCATCCCGCGCCGCCACGCGCTGCGCGAGCTCCAGACCAGCGATTGCGAATGGTGCTGCGTGCCGGTGGTGTAGTCAAAGAGCCCGCTGATGCGCGTTGTGTAGCAGACCCCGAGGCGTTGCAGCGCGCGGTCGGCCCCTTCGCTCAGGAGCCACGCGGGCGCCACGAACCCCCTCGGGCTGAGGCCGAGTTTGCGGAATTCCTGCCGGGCCTGGCTGACGATGCGCAGCGCGTCGGCTCCGGCGATGTCGTAGAATTCCCCTTCGCCCGCTGTATAGTATTGAGTGGCCACCTTTTGGCGGAACGTCTCGCCTGCCCGCTGGTCGCGGCGGTGGTGATAGCCGTGAACGACGATCTCATGTCCCGCCCGGGCCTGCGCCTGCAACCAAAGGCAGAAGTCCGGGTGATCCAGGAAGTGCCCTTTGCAGTGGTGGTTGGGCACCACCAGGAGCGCCAGCCGGTGCACGCCGATTTCCGCCAGATCGGCCATGATTTTTTCCGTGACCTCCTGGGTCATCGGCGAAACGTCGTGGATCGAAACCACCAAACTGCGTGAAAAGCGGGCACGGGCGCTGGGGGGCTCGGTGGGTTCAGCCACGGGAAAAGCGGGGAGCTCGACAGCGGGGCTGGGTTCGGGGGCGGGAGCCGGGGCCTCGGCGGTGGCCTTTGGAGCTGCCGCTGGCTTGGGCTCTATAACCGGGGCGATCTTGGGCTGGGGCTTGGAGGAGGGGATGGTGCCCGGGGGTAATTGCGGCTCCGGCTCGGCCTGCGCTGCTTCCGGCTTGGGGGCGAGAGCCGGTTCCGGGGCGGGCGGCGTAGCGTTGCGCGCCTCCGGGGCCGGTTTTACGGATGGGGGCGTGGCGGGACCGGCTTGCGGTTCCTCCTGGGCGGTTGGAGAATTGGAGGCGGCGTAGCTAAAGAGATCGGCCTCCGGAGTTTGCTGCTGCGAGCGGCGCTTCATGATTTTCGACGTTGCCGGAGGATGAGGGCGACTCCGGCCAGGCTGATGACGGCGCAGGCTTGCGAGAAGCGTTCGCCGTGGCGGGTATAAAAGGTTTGAGGTGCGGTTTCTGAGGGAACTTGCAAGATATCGCTTAAGACCCCTTCCGCAAACGGATTTCCATCCGGGCGGAAGGCGTTGGCCACGCGGCCGAGCGGGTTGACGATGGCCGTCACGCCCGTGTTCGCGGCGCGAATGAGCGGCCTGCGGTTCTCCACCGCGCGGAAAACGGCGTTGGCCAGGTGCTGCTCGGACCCCTTGCTGCGCAAAAACCAGCCGTCGTTGGTCACATTGATGAGCAGTTGCGCCCCCCGTTTCACAAAATGCCGCGTGAGGTCCCCCAGCGTATCCTCAAAACAAATGAGCGCTCCGGCGTGAATTCGCGGGTTTTCCAGCGTAAGCAGCGTGTACTCCCGCCCCGCCGTGAAATCCCCCGGCACCAGGTCGCCGATGATCCATTCGAAGGGCGGAAACGCCTTCCGGAACGGGATGTACTCCCCAAAGGGCACCAGGTGGATCTTCCGGTAAAGCTGGAGGCGCTGGCCCTTGCCGGTAAACAGCGCCGCCACGTTGTAATCGTGCTGCTCGCCATCGAAATCGAGCGTGCCGAGGAGGAAATTGACCCCCTCATGCCGGGCAAAACCGCGCACGAACTCCACCTCCTCCTCGCTCTCGAACATCGGGCCGGGCGTCGCCGCCTCGGGCCAGAGAATCAGCTGCGGCCGGGTCGCCAGGGCCATCTCCGTCAGCTTCGCGTAGCGTTCCCGGATCAACAGGGCAAAAGCGCGGTCGAACTTCTCCTCCTGAGGGATATTGGCCTGTACCGCCGCCACGCGCAGCGGCGTCGTATCCGCCGGGGCGGGCGTGAACACCACGCGAACCCCGTAGGCGAACGTCGCCGCGATGAGCGCCATAGCCGTGCTGAAATCCCAGTGAGGCCGCAGCCGCCGTGCCTGCGTTTCAGCGAGAAAGCGCCGAACCGTAATCACCGCGATCAGGTTCGTGAACGCCACCAGAAAGGAAAGCCCGCCCACGCCCGTGAACTCCACAATTTGGATCAGCGCCAGGTTCCCGTGCAGCGCCACCCCCAGGCCATTCCAGCCGAAACTCAAATTTCCCAACCCCCGCAGCCACTCCAGGGCCGTCCAAGCCGCCGCCCCGAGCACCGCTGCCCGGAGATTGGGCCCCGAACGGGAAAAATCCCCCGCCAGCCCGCGCGCCAGCTCGAGCACCGCCCCCCAGGCCGCTACGAAAAGCGCCAGGTAAAACGGAAGCACGAACCAGCCCAGCCCCGTCACCGTCGTCAGCCATGAGAAAACGCCCCAGAAAAACGTCAGCCCCGTCACATAGCCCAGCCCCGCGGCCCGGCGCAAGCTCTGCACCCCTCCGCCGAACCAAACGGCGGCGATCAGCGGCGTCAGCCCCACCCAGCAGAGCCACGCTTGGTCAAACCGGGGATAGCAGAGCGTCAGAAGCAGTCCGCTGGCGGCGGCGGCCACCCAAGGCCATATTCGGGCAAAATTTAAATTCACGGCAGTCAAAAAAGCAGGCGTTTACTGGCGTCGGACGCGTTTCGGGGGGCCCTTTTTCTCCGGTTCCAGCGCCTCCTTGAGCGCCCGGGAATAGCCGCTGTTGACCGAAAAAGTCACCTTATCCAGGTTCTCCACCATATCGAGGTCGGGCGTCGCCGAGACATACCCCAGCGCGATCATGGTTTGCAGCATCTCGGCCAGCTCCGCCTCGCCCATGGCCCCCACCCGGCTTTTCAGCTCTTTGCCGGATATCGGGACCCCGGTGAGCCCCAGCGCCCGGATGATCGTTATTTCCCCGCCTTCGAGATTGATTTTACTCATGACAAATTCAGTCCCTCATTTTATGCGCCAAACGGGCCAATCTGCAAGGTGGGTTTGGAGAAACTGTCCGTCGTTTTACAAATATTGCTTTGCCGTTGATTCTCCCAAAAATTCCCCCTACTACTAAATCCCATGGAAGATCAACCCAGCAAGCTTTGGAACGTAGCACTCGTCTTTTCTCTTCTGGCCTTGGCGGTGGCTTGCTACATCAAGATGGACCCTGTAAGGAGCTTCGTTGACGAGAAATGCCCGTGGATAAAGGACCAGCTCGCCAGCCACGGAATCCAGCTTCCCGGCGTCGCGACCGCCCAGGCCGCACCCTCGGCGGCCCCCGAAACGCAGATTTCTTCCGCCAACGTCGCGCCCGTTTCCGTCCCGGCCCCGGCCCAAGCCCAGGGTAACGCTGGTACCGCCGCGCCGAAAACAGCTCCCGCCGCCGTCAAAGTGGCCCAGACTCCGGTGGATATGACCCGCCTCGCCGCCGACCCGTCCCTTTGGCCCAAGAAAATCCACCTGAAAAAAGAGGTCACCTTTCCCGCCGTCATGAACAAACAGAAAGTCGGCGAACTCCACGTCCCGGCGGGCACCGAAGTCATGCTGGTCCAGATCCGCGCGGATAACAAACTCGGCGTCGCCTACACCCCCAGCGGTTCCATGGAAAATGCCGGGGGAGCCGTCATCGCTCCTGAGGACACCGACATTCTCGAACGCGCCAACACCGGTCGATAAATCGGCCAGTAGCCGACCATCCGCAGACCCGGCTAAGCCCGGGCCACTTCCACGCGAGCGCGGGAGGCGATCGAATCCGCCACCGCCTGCGTCACCGCCATATACGCGAGCCCATCTTCAAAGTTGGGATGGGGGCGGGGAGCTAGCGGATTTTTCACCGCGGCAATAAAATCCTTCTCCACCGTCCAGCGGCGTTCCATCTCCGGGGGGAGCTCCACCGTCTGAGCCGCCCGGTCGCCCACGCGTCCGGCGGTAATCGAATCCGCGCTGAAATCGTACCGCAGCGTGCCGCAGTCCCCGTACACCTCCAGGTGGTCCGAGGGGGCGAACGCCGCCACCCCGCTGAACTCCAGCACCCCCTCCGCGCCATTGGCGAACTCCGCCAGCACCGTCACCATATCCGGCACCTTCACCGCATAGTGCTCCCGGATGGGATGAATCGTCTTGGCGTGCGCCGTCACCGCGCGGATCGGCCCCAGCCACCTCTGGAGCACCTCCACATAAATCCCCAGCGTCAGCACATTGAGCCCGCTCAACTCCGCCCGTTGCCGCCAGTGGGCGGGCGCCTTGGCATCCAGGTAAATCGGGGCAAAACTCTGGAGCCGGACCAGGTGCGGCTTCCCGATGAACCCGTCCTCGAGCAGCTTACGCATAATCAAATCGCCGCGAATCCCCTGCGGGGGCGGGCAAAGCATCGTCACCAACTGCGGACGCTTCCGGGCCGCCGCGAGCATCTCCCGGGCCTCCTCCAAGTCCATCGCCATCCGCGCCTGGCAAAAAACGTGCCGCCGGGCCTCCAGCGCCGAAATACAGACCGGCGCATGCATATAAGGCGGCGTGCCGATCCAAACAATATCCAGCTCCTTAAGCGCCACCAGCTCCGCCCAGTTTTTCACCGGCGTCGCATGGGGGAGGTGAGCCTTGCAGAAGCGCTCCGAACTGGCGTAAGTCGAATTAGACACCGCCACGATTTCCACGTCCGGCATCGCCAAGAGGGCCGGCAAATGGCGTTGCTGAACGATGCCCCCCGCGCCGACAATACCAATGCGAAGTTTGGATTGCATGAGCGGCATTGTGTCGAAAGAAACGCCTCCGGGTCAAAGCGTTAATTCGAAATGGCTCGGGATCAGGGAAAAGCACTATAGGGGACCTCGGTTTCCTGAGGTGCCCTATAGGAGAGGAAGTTTTTTGGTGGTTCCGGCTTGCCAACGCCGCCGCCAAGCCGTAGAAAAACACCTCCAGCACCGTAGAGCCAGCCCCTGGCGTCCCGGTGACAGGAAAAGCACTCGTAGCTCAATTGGATAGAGCGTTGGCCTCCGAAGCCAAAGGTTGTGGGTTCGACCCCCGCCGGGTGCACCACTCTTTTCTCTCTGAAAGTGGCTTATTTCCTGGGTTTGCCCGTCCAACTGGCGGAAACAATTCTGGCTTGAGCCGCACAGGGATGCCGCAAGGTTTGCCGTGGAAATGGGCAACAGTGTATCCGTGATTATGGAGCACTACCACCAAGTATTGGACGAACCGAAGGACGCGGAAGTGTATTGGGAGATCAATCCGGGGAGCGAAGGGGCGAAGGTTGTCTTGATTTTGGGTTAGGAAGCTGAATTGATCTTTGACGGTAATTGCTCAGTTCATCTGATATACATGTTCCTACGAAATTTGAAATTTTTCCTAATCCTTCCAGAAGCATTTCTATCGCAGTTTTCATTATAAAAAAGGCATTGTCATCGTCGCGTCCCGTTCTAATAGGCTCAATAGATCCATCTTTGCCAATTTGTAAAAACTCGGTCATGCCACTAGGGACACGCTGAATTAATCAGGACTGGGCAGGGGGAAGAATTACCGGCAGGATGAGCGGCATGAAGCGGCAGATGAGTTTTTCGGAGAGCGAATTCGCGAGCAAGAAGCGCGTCACACGTAAGGAGGCGTTTCTGGCGGTGATGGAACAAGTGGTTCCATGGAAGCGATTGGAGGAACGGCTCGAACCGTATTATCCCAAGGGCCACCGGGGGCGTCCACCGATGGGGTTGGAGCGGATGTTGCGACTCTTGGTCGTGCAAAATTGCTTTGGGCTTTCCGACGAAGGGCTCGAAGACGCAGTCTACGAAATACAGTCCATCCGGCAGTTCGTGGGGGTGGACTTGAACAGCGATGTCGTCCCCGACGCCACGACGGTCCTGAAATTCCGGCGGCTATTGGAAGAACACAAGCTCGCCCGAACGATCTTCGAGGAAGTCAACGCAAGCCTGGCCGCGCACGGGCTTTACATGAAGCAAGGCACCATCGTGGACGCCACGATCATCGCCGCGCCCAGTTCGACCAAGAACGAGCGCAAGGAGCGCGATCCCGAAATGCACCAGACCAAGAAGGGCAACGAGTGGCACTTCGGAATGAAAGCGCACATCGGCGTGGATGCCCATTGCGGCTTGGTTCACAGCGTGACAGCCACAGCGGCAAACGAAGCCGACATCAACCAGACCGAACACCTGCTGCACGGACAGGAGAGCGTGGTATTTGCCGATGCGGGCTACACGGGAGCACAGAAGCGCGAGGAGGTTGTGGCCAAGGCGCCGGGTGCGAAGTTCTATGTGGCAGCCAAGCGGAACGGCGTCAAATCCATACCCGATGGGCCGTGGAAGCAAGCCGTGCAAGCGTTCGAGCACGCCAAAGCGCAAGTGCGTGCGCTGGTCGAGCATCCCTTCCAAATCGTCAAGCGGCGGTTTGGATACGGCAAGGTGCGCTACCGAGGATTACGAAAAAACCTCGCCAAACTTGAAATCCTCTTCGCCTTGGCCAACCTCGTGCTAGCCAAGCGGGAACTCTTGGCCACTACCTGCCCATGACGACACAAAACGGAGGAAATCGCCTGGATTTGCTCCCCAAAAACCGGAGACGCCCCTCAAAACGGATCGCTTCCCAGCGGTGTACCACGTCGCGGGCCACTCGCTCCCGCGCTTTTGGCTTCGAACGTCCACTCTTATATCACTCTGCCGTGGACGGCTGCTTTGTTCAGCGTGTCCCTAGGAGATGAATGAATATACGAACAAAGATATAAGTAGTATTCCGTGTAAATTCTATGAAGTTTTGCTCGTTTAGCGATTTCTTCAATGGATGTATTTGTTTCCTTGTTTTTTGTGTAGCAAAATTCTGTCTGTTTGTCTTTTTCTTTGTATTTACGAACCTTTTTCCCGAGCGATTCTGCCTCTTTATCAGTCATGACGCACACACCATTCTTCATTTGTTCATGGTAATATTTTAGAATAGCTTCTCTGTTTTTGTTCCGCTTGTGTTCATCTACGATAATATAGTCATTTGTAAATTCGTTATCTTCTATTGCAGCAGATAACACCAAAATATTTTCTATGAGATTGCGCAATAATGCTCTGCTGTCTATGCTGTTTCCTCGCTCGATTAGTAAGTATATGGACTGATAGCTAATCAAGATTCTATAAAAACAACAATCGATTAGATTGGCTTTTACGTCCCCGCTTCTTGCCTTGGTTTGAAGTAGTGATTTCTGATTGTGGGCGCATTCATTTAAATCGTAGTATAGCTTTTTCCAGTCGTTAAATGTCTTGGTGAACATAGGTATTCCTTCCTCGATGGAAGAAGAAAGAAAACCCATTCGCTCAAAATTGCTGTTTTTTGTATCCATGTAGGGCATTTTGGATTTCAGACAACCGATTAGACAATCAAAATTCTTCTTTTGTTTGTTGGGATGTTGGTTCTTTCTATCTGTTAATAGGCACAGCATAGAAAGGATTTTCTAGCAATTTTCCTCTGAGGTTGTAGTGACTATCGTGTTTATTCGTGGTTTTGGTGTAAGTACGTGGAACACAAAGTTCCTTGTAGTTGTTACCTATATAACAAAGTTAAGGGCCGCCGTCACCCGCTGCTGGCGCTGCGGGTAACTGGTGGTTCCTCGTTCTTTGCCGGGAGCAAAACCAAGAGGCCTGTTCCGATGCCCCGCCGTGCTAGCTGGAGCTTTGGGTATCTATGGGATTGCGAGCAAATCCCTTGGCAGGGATTCCTGAGGGCAGGCAGTGGATCACCTTCCCGTTTTTGTCTGCCCGATGGAAGAAAGCTTCGGTTTTGCGTTACCGTGTAACTTCCTGCTTTGACTGAGATGCCGTTCCATTTGGGCGTAGGCTGCATCCGACTTCACTCGCGGTTGATCCAAGCGAATCTGCTTCAACTTTTGAGGATCGGTGACCATGCGTTAACGAATCTCAGCGGATTTCTTAGCCGTGCGGGTGCTTTGCCGGTTGGCCTGAACATAAGCCCTGATCAAGTTGCGGATCATGCGTTGGTAGCTGGTCTTGTGTTTCTTGGCCTCGGCCTTAAAGAAAGCAAGGGCGTCATCGTCGATGGCAAGAGAGATTTTTGTTTTGGGCTGGGTGCCGGCCAATTCTTCGGGTGAAGGAAGCCCTAGCAACGCTTCTTCCTCTCGTGAAAGGACGCTCAGCGAGTTTGGGTCCGGCAAGGGTTCGCCGTTCAAGTCTTTCATGTTGGTTTGATATCCCTCGGCGTTAAACTTCGGTTTAGGAGTTTGCTTGCTCATAGATTTTTCTTCCTTTCCTCCAGTTTCCAGCACCGAAAATCCGGATAATGCCGTTGCGGAGCGTGAAGCGAACTGTCAGGACGGTCCCGTTCACCTTTCCAAAGCAGAAATAGCGGATTTCGTTAGCGCTGTGTTTTTGGTCACGGGCGATAATCCGGTTGGGGTCCGAGAACGCCAGCGTCGCCATGGCAAAGTTAGTGTCGTGCTTTGCTATGTTCGAAGCTTCTTTTTTACGGTCCCAATCGAATTCCACATGGGGACAATATAAAAAGATTCCAAAATATCAATATTTTCGTATGGGTATTGGTGGAAGATCTTGCTTCACAGATGCCCATTTGCACGGCCTCCGAAGCCGAAAATTGTGGGCTCGATCACCGCCGGGTGTACCCCACTTTGTTTTTTTTAGTAACTCGTTCAGATCCACACCAGAATGTAGGAACGCGATTCCCTCAGGAATTACCCGATCTTATAACTGCCTGATCCCCCTACATTTAGCGTCAAAATAATTTTACACTTGGAAAGGATGCGTGATTCGGTCTTTATTGGGAGGCCGCCCGGGATTGATTCCCAACCGACGGAACCAATGGATACAATGGGCAATCTCTGCCAAACCGCCGTTGATCCATTGAGGAGCCCGAGGCATCCCAGCGCCCCGGGGGCCAAGGTTGTGGGACCGGCCCCCTCCGGGTGCATCGCTCGTCAGAACCGTTCGTTCTGAGAATCATCCACTAAAGTCCACTTACCATGAAAACAACCTCGAAAATCCTCGCCGCCGCCCTGGTGGCGCTCACCGGAATGTTCCTGTCGCCCGCGCGGTCTGCCGACCCGGCAGATCCCGCCGCATCCACAGCCGCCATCAAGATCGCCGCCGCCGCGGATCTCCAGTATGCGCTGGAGGACCTGGTCAAGGAATACAACACCAAGAACCCCACCGCCACGGTGGCCGTTACCTACGGTTCCTCCGGCAAATTCTTCGCGCAGCTCCAGAACGGGGCTCCGTTTGACATCTTCCTATCGGCTGATATTGAGTATCCGCAGAAGCTCGAAGCCGCCGGTCTCACCATCGACAAAATTTTCCCCTACGCCGTGGGCCGTGTGGTCCTCTGGGCTCCCAAAACCACCCCGGTGGATGTGCAGAAGCTCGGCATCAAGACGCTCCTGGACCCCGCGGTGAAGAAGATCGCCATTGCCAACCCGGAGCACGCCCCCTATGGCCGCGCATCGGTGGCCGCGATCAAGTCCCTCGGCCTTTACGACCAGGTGCAGAGCAAGTTCGTCTACGGTGAAAACATTGCCCAGACGGCCCAGTTCGCCCAGAGCGGAGCCGCCGACGTGGGCTTCGTGGCGCTCGCGCTGGCAGTATCACCCAAGATGAGCAGCGTCGGGAGCTACTGGGAAGTGCCGATCGACGCCTACCCCCGGATGGATCAGGCCGGGGTGATTATCAAGGCCACCCCGCATCTCGAAGCCGCCCGCGCTTTCCGGGATTTTCTCTTTAGTCAGCACGGTATTGAAGTGCTCAAAAAATTCGGCTTCTCGCTGCCGGAAAAATAAAGAATAGTCCTCTGCATGGACTGGCAAGCCATCAGTCTCAGTCTGCGCCTTTCGACGATGACCACGGGGATCCTGATCCTCGTCGGGCTTCCGCTCGCCTGGTGGCTTGCGTCCACGCGCTGGCGCGTCAAATTCCTCGTGGAGGCCGTTATCGCCTTGCCGCTGGTGCTGCCTCCCACCGTTCTCGGCTTCTACATCCTGGTGGCCATCGGCACCCGGTCGCCCCTGGGGCAGGCCTATGAGGCGATTACCGGCTCGCGGCTGCCGTTCTCCTTTCAGGGGCTCCTGCTGGCTTCGGTACTCTATAGTATGCCCTTTGCCGTCCAGCCCTTCGCCGCCGCGCTTTCCACCGTGGATCGCCGCCTGATGGAGGCTTCCTACTGCCTGGGCGTCGGCAGGCTGGCCACGTTCTTCCGCGTCACGCTGCCCATGGCCTGGCCGGGCATCCTTAGCGGCATCGTGCTGAGCTTCGCCCATACCGTCGGCGAATTCGGCGTCGTCCTCATGATCGGCGGCAATCTCCGGGGAATCACCCGCACGATCTCCGTCTCTATTTACGACCAGGTAGAGGCGCTTGACTACGCCGCCGCCACCCAGACCTCGCTCTTAATGCTCATCTTTTCCTTCATCGTCCTGGCGATCACCTACGCCCTGCAACGCAAACCGGTCCAGGTATGGATGACGCGCTAGCCCTCGGCTTCACCAAAGCCTTTCCCGGCGGTCCGGAGATCAGCGCCGATCTGGAGATCGACACCCGTTCGCCCCGCGTCACCGTCCTTTTTGGCCCCTCCGGCACCGGCAAGACCACCCTCCTGCGCATCATCGCGGGCCTGGAGAGCCCTACCACCGGCTTCGTTCGGTACCGGCAGGAAACCTGGGTCGATATCGCCCAGGGGATCCACATCAGCCCGCAGCAGCGGCGGGTCGGCTTCCTATTTCAGGATTACGCCCTCTTCCCGCACCTGAGCGTCGAGCGGAATATTGCTTACGGCCTTCACTCGGTATCCCGCGCCGAAGCCGCGCGCCGCGTTCAGGACCTGCTGGAGCGCTTCCAGTTGCAAGGCCTTGCCAAACGCTACCCCGCCCAGCTCTCCGGTGGCCAGAAGCAGCGCGTGGCGCTCGCCCGCACCCTCGCCCTGGAGCCCCGCGTGCTCCTGCTCGACGAACCCCTTTCCGCCCTCGACGGCCCCACGCGCGAAGCCGTGCGCGGCGACTTGAGCGGCTGGCTTCACACCCTGGGAATCCCCGTCCTGATCGTCACCCACGACCGCACCGAGGCCCTGGCCCTGGGCGACGACATGGCCGTCATGGACGAGGGGCGCATCTTGCAGCACGGCCCCGTGGACGAAATCTTCCGCCAGCCCGCCAACCAAAGTGTGGCCCAGGTCGTCGGTGTCGAAACCGTCGTCGCGGGCCACTTGCTGGAGGTCTCTGAGGGCATGGCCAAGGTCGTCGTGGGCCAGACCGTCTTGAGCGCCTCCTCCGCGAACCTCTCCGCCGATCAATCGGCCGTCTTTGTCTGCATTCGCGCCGAGGACGTCATCCTCGTCAAAGGCGACGAATTCCCCCAGGCCAGCCCCCGCAACCGGATGCCGTCCATCGTCAAGGCGCTCATCCGCGAGGGCCCGATGTTCCGGATTCACCTCGATTGCGGCTTCCCGCTCTCCGCACTCCTCACCCGCCAGGCCTGCGACGAACTCGACCTGAAGCCCGGGGACCCCATTGTCGCCATGGTGAAAGCCCCGAATGTCCACCTCGTGCCCAGGGATGTCCGGCGCTCCGCGAAAGCCGACTCCTCCGAAGGGTTGGAATAGTCCCTCGAAGAAGCGGGGGCTTTTCCCGCCGGTTGTTGTCGCGAATTAATGACATTGTCCTTGATGGGTGACGTGGCGTCCCCGAGCAGGAAATAAGGCCGTTGCCGAGGCATTTTTATTCTTACAAATTCAGAGTAAAAACAGCTTGAGCTTTGGACTTTTTGGAAGCAGATTGCCGCCGTTATGAAAATCAGCGCACGCAACATCCTGAAGGGCACCGTCAAGTCCATTACTGACGGCGCGATTAACTCGGAAATCGTCATCGACGTTAACGGAACGGAAATCGCCTCGCAGATTTCCCGGGCTTCCGTCGATCATCTCGGCCTCAAGGTGGGCAAGTCCGCCTATGCCGTGATCAAGATCGACAACGTGCTCATCGGCGTGGACTAAATTTTTCCGTGTGAAATAAGCTCCTCCGGCCTGGCTGGAGGAGCTTTTTTCAAGTCTTGCCTGGGGGGAAAAGAAAACGGCCCTGGGCAATCGGACGGAATCCGGTCCCTGCTTGATCCTCTATCGCAGGGCCGGATCGTTCTCTGGCCGGGGGCCCTTCGCCTGAACCCGGCCCGCAGCATGACGGCTGCGCTCTCTGGCGACCTTTAGCGACCTTTTTGGGAAATGATTCCCCCTCCGTGAGGTCATTCGCCGGTTTTTTTAGGCCCTAAAGTGTCCTACATTTCGGTAGGACTCAGCCATTCCGACGCCTACCATTCAGTAGGGATCCCCGCCTTTTCGTTCGGGGAACTTTTGCGCCGCCCGATTCCGTTGAAAGAAAATGCAAATCACAACCTGCTTATTTAGAGCATGTTGTGAACATTATCGAATTTTATTTTCAACCGCATCCCGCCGGTTGGCACGCGGATTGCATAAGGGCCGTCCAACAATAAATTTGCTCCGGTCACGATAACAGCCCGGAGCCCCTATCGAAAACATAACCAGGAGAAAACAAAAAATGCGCAAAATAGCTATTTATGGAAAAGGTGGTATCGGCAAGTCGACCACCACTCAGAACACGGTGGCGGGCCTCGTTGAAGCAGGCCGCAAAGTCATGGTGGTAGGATGCGATCCGAAAGCCGACTCCACTCGTCTGCTCCTGGGTGGCCTCGCTCAGAAGAGCGTGCTCGATACCCTGCGTTCCGAGGGTGAGGACGTCGAACTCGAAGACATCCGCAAGCCCGGCTTCTGCGGGTCCATCTGCGTGGAATCCGGCGGCCCGGAACCCGGAGTTGGCTGCGCCGGCCGCGGTATCATCACGTCCATCAACCTGCTCGAACAGCTCGGCGCCTACGCCGACAGCGAAGCGCTCGACTACGTGTTCTATGACGTCCTTGGTGACGTGGTTTGCGGCGGGTTCGCCATGCCGATCCGCGAAGGCAAGGCCGAGGAAATCTACATCGTTTGTTCCGGCGAAATGATGGCCATGTATGCCGCCAACAACATCAGCAAAGGCATTCTGAAATTCGCCCAGAGCGGCGTCGTCCGTTTGGGCGGCCTCATCTGCAACAGCCGTAAGGTCGACAACGAAGCCGAAATGGTCGCAGCCTTCGCCAAGAAGCTCGGCACGCAAATGATCCACTTCGTGCCCCGTGACAACATGGTGCAACGCGCCGAAATCAACCGCAAAACGGTCATCGAATTCGACCCGACCTGCAACCAGGCTGGTGAATACCGCACCTTGGCCCAAACCATCGAAAACAACACCAATCTCGTCATCCCGACGCCGCTCTCCACCGACGAGCTCGAGAAGACCCTCATGGATTACGGTCTGATGGAATAAGCCTCAGAAATCCACCACACGGAACAACCAACAACACTTCCACATGGCACCAGAAAATACACCACCTCCTGTGACGGAATATGACGCCGCCGAGGCAAAGGCCACTCTCGACGAGATGATGAAGGCCTACCCGTCCAAGACGGCCAAAAAGCGCGCGAAACAGGCGCTCGTCAACGATCCCGAGACCATTCCCGAGATCGGCGCCAACACCCGGACCATCCCGGGCATCCTGACCCAGCGCGGATGTACCTATGCGGGCTGCCGCGGCGTGGTCATCGGCCCGATCAGCGACATTCTCCACATCACCCACGGCCCCATTGGCTGCGGTTACTACGCCTGGCAGACCCGGCGCAACCTCGTCCGCAACGAGCACGAAACCGACACCAACTACCTCCAATACTGCATGTCCACCGACATGATGGAGGAGCAGATCATCTTCGGCGGTGAGAAGAAACTCGCTGCGGCCATTCGCGAGGCCTACGAGATCTTCCACCCGAAGGCCATCTCGATCTACTCGACCTGCCCCGTGGGCCTCATCGGTGACGACGTCCACTCCGTCGCTCGGGCGGCCAAGGAGGAGCTCGGCATCAACGTGTTCGCCTTCTCCTGCGAAGGCTACAAGGGCGTCAGCCAATCCGCTGGCCACCACATCGCCAACAACGGCGTCTTCAAGCACATGATCGGCAAGCTCGACGAAGCCGACCAGGGCGAGTTCCGCATCAACCTGCTTGGCGAATACAACATCGGCGGCGACGCCTGGGTCATTGACGAGCTGCTGCGCAAGTGCGGCATCACCATCACGGCCACGCTCTCCGGCGACGTTAAGTACGACCAAGTGTGCAAGGCCCACACGGTGGACCTCAACACCGTCATGTGCCATCGCTCGATCAACTACATGGCCGAGATGATGGAGACCAAGTTCGGCATCCCGTGGATCAAAGTGAGCTTCATCGGCGCGGAAGGCACGGCCAAGAGCCTCCGCAAGATCGCCGCCTTCTTCCAAAGCAAGAAGCTGACCGATCGCGTCGAGGAAGTCATCGCCCAGGAAATGGGTGAGTTGAAGCCGGTGCTCGAAGCCGTCAAGGCTCGCGTCAAAGGCAAAACGGCAGCGCTCTTCGTGGGCGGCTCCCGGGCTCACTCCTACCAGCACCTCTTTGCCGACATGGGCATGGAGACCATCGCCGCCGGTTACGAGTTCGCCCACCGCGACGACTACGAAGGCCGCAGCGTCATCCCCACCATCAAGGTGGACGCCGACACTCGGAACATCGAGGAAATCACCGTCGAACAGGACCCCGTTCGCTTCAAGGAGCGCAAGACGCCCGAGCAGCTCAAGGCCCTCGAAGAAGGTGGCTTCACCTTCAAGGACTACACCGGCATGATGACCGAGATGAAGAAGAACACGCTCGTGATCGACGACATCAGCCATCACGAAATCGAGAAATTGATCGAACTGCGCCACCCCGACATCATCTGCTCGGGCATCAAAGACAAGTTCATCATCGAAAAGATGGGCGTCCCCTGCAAGCAGCTCCACAGCTACGACTACGGTGGTCCCTACACTGGATTCAAAGGCGCGGGGAACTTCTACCTGGAAATCGACCGCATGCTGCAAACCAATGTGTGGAAATACGCCGTTCCCGCATGGATGAAAAACAAAGCCACCGACGCGGCATAACTTAAATAGAAATCTACCTATGCTTAACGGAACAACAGCCGAAATCAAACCGCGCGAGGCGCTGCGCATCAACCCGGCCAAGACCTGTCAGCCGGTCGGGGCAATGTATGCCTCCCTCGGCATCCACGGGTGCATGCCTCACAGCCACGGCTCGCAAGGGTGCTGCGCCTACCACCGTAGTGCGCTGACCCGCCACCTTAAGGAGCCCGTCATCTCGACGACCAGCTCGTTTACGGAAGGCTCCTCAGTGTTCGGAGGCTCGGCCAACCTCACCCAGGCGTTGCAAAACATCTTCACCATTTACAACCCTGACATCGTGGCGGTTCACACCACGTGCCTCTCGGAAGTCATTGGCGACGATATTCCCTCCATCGTGAAGAACGCGAGGGAAGGCGGCAAAGTCCCCGAGGGCAAATACGTGATCCACGCGAACACCCCGAGCTTCGTCGGGTCGCACATCACCGGGTTTGCCAACATGACCAAGGCCATGGTCACCTACCTCGCCGAGAAAACCGGTGAGGCCAAGGATCAGGTCAACGTCATCCCGGGCTTTGTCGATCCCACCGACATGCGCGAGATCAAGCGCCTGGCGGGCGAGCTCAAGGCGAACATCGTCCTCTTCCCGGATACCTCCGACGTGCTCGACACGCCGCAGACCGGGGTCTACGAAATGTATCCCAAGGGCGGCACCAGCATCGAGCAGCTCAAGAGCACCGGTGACTCGATTGCCACCATCGCCCTGGGCCACTTCGCCTCCCGTCCGGCGGCGGAAGCTCTGGAAGTGAAATGCGGCGTGCCCACCTCGGTTGGCGAACTGCCCATCGGCGTCACCGCCACGGATGACTTCATCGACGCACTGCGCAACTATGCACGGGTGGAAGTTCCCGCCTCCATCGTGCAGGAACGCGGTCGCCTGCTGGACCTCATCAGCGACATGGGCCAGTACCTCTACGGCAAGCGCGTAGCCATTGCTGGCGATCCCGATCACGTCATCTCGCTCGTCCGGTTCCTGCTCGAGCTGAATATGAAGCCTGTCTTCGTCATCAGCGGCAGCCAGGGCAACCACTTCGAGAATCGCCTCAATGAGCTCCTCAAAGACGCGGTGCCCGAAGCCAAGATCAAGCAAAACGCCGACCTCTTCGAGCTCCATCAATGGATCAAGAACGAACCGGTCGACCTGCTCATCGGCAACACGCATGCCAAATTCATCGCGCGCGCCGAGAACGACCTGGCCTTCGTCCGGTTTGGATGGCCGATCACCGACCGCATGGCCCACCGCATCTTCCCCAGCGTGGGATACCGCGGAGCCTCGCGTCTGATCAACGATATCATCAATGCATTCCTGGATAAGAAAGACCGCGAATGCCCCGAAGAAACCTTTGAGTTAGTACAGTAAGTAACTGGTTGCTGTTATCGGGAAACGGGAGGCCGTCCGGGCGTTGTGCCGGACGGCCTCCCTATTTTTTTATACCCATGGGCCCTCATTCCGGCGGATCGCTCATGGGGGTGTGTGGAAAAGAACAGTTGCCCTTTGGGCGGCTACAAAATTGTAGCTTATTTTCCAGATCGGCCTACTCATTCGTAGCCAGTTTTTCCCTCATACGGGGCATGCATGTGGGGTGTCCGGATTTTTTTAAGGGAAGCGCCTCTGTAAATCGCACAAGGGGCCTCTTTCGGTGCATGAATTCACGAACTTGGCACACGGATTGCAATAGGGTGCTGACGTTATGAAACCCGTGTCGCCAAGCCAACCTGAGATCGGCATCCTGCCTGTTCGCGAGGCCTCCATCGTGGAGGTCGGCAAAGCGGCAGGCGGCATTGCCTGTAATAAACACAGCGCCGCTGGATCGGTTAGTCAACGGGCTTGCGTCTTTTGCGGATCGCGTGTGGTCCTTTACCCGATAGCCGACGCACTCCACCTCGTTCACGGCCCGATCGGCTGCGCGGCTTATACGTGGGACATCCGGGGCGCTCTCTCCAGCGGCCCGCAAATCAACCGCAACAGCTTCTCCACGGATTTGCAGGAGCTCGATGTCATCTACGGAGGGGAAAAGAAACTGTACCACGCGCTCGTCGAGCTGATCGAAATGTACAAGCCCAACGCCGCGTTCGTCTACTCGACCTGCATCGTCGGAGTCATCGGCGACGACGTGAACGCCGTCTGCAAGCGCGTTTCGGCAGAGAAGGGGATCCCCGTTCTCCCGGTCAACTCCGAAGGCTTCAAGGGAACCAAGAAAGACGGCTACCGCGCCGCCTGCGAGGCCGTCTACAAGCTCGTCGGCACTGCTCCCACCGACGACATCCCTCCGCACAGCATCAACATCCTGGGCGACTTCAACCTCGCCGGGGAAACGTGGATTATTAAGGATTACTACAAGCGCATCGGCGTCAACGTCGTGAGCTGTATTACCGGGGACGCGCGCGTGGAGGCCATCCGCCACGCCCACGGCGCGCACTTGAACCTCGTGCAATGCTCCGGCTCCATGGCCCACCTGGCGAAAATGATGGAGAAGGACTACCAGATCCCCATCAAGCGCGTCTCCTACTTCGGCATCGAAGATATGTCGGCGGCCCTCTACGAAACCGCGAAATTCTTCAGCGACGACCCGACCATCATGGAACGCGCCCAGGAGCTCGTGCGCGAGGAAGTCGCCAACATCTACCCGCAACTCCGGGCCTACCGCGAAAAGCTCCAAGGCAAGAAAGCCGCCATCTACGTCGGCGGTGCGTTTAAGGCCTTCTCGCTCGTTCGGGCCCTCAAGATGCTCGGTATGACGACCGCAGTCGTCGGCTCGCAAACCGGCGGCCCTGAGGACTACAAGCAGCTCCAGGAAATGTGCGACCCGGGCACCATCATCGTGGACGACACCAACCCGCTGGAGCTCGCCAAGTTCTGCCTGGAGAAAGACGTTGATCTCTTAATCGGCGGCGTCAAAGAGCGCCCCATCGCCTACAAAATGGGCATCGGCTTCTGCGACCACAACCACGAGCGCAAAGAGCCGCTCGCCGGGTTCGTCGGCATGCTCAATTTCGCCCGCGAAGTTTATTCCTCGGTGGCGAGCCCGGTCTGGCAATTTGCCCCGCGCCGCGCCGCCAAAATGAAAGCAGCAGCAGCTCTATTGAACGGAGGCAATGCATGAAAGTCATCAGCGCCAAAGATCTCGAACTCGACGAGCCGCAGTTCAAACACTGCACCGGCACCCGCAACGCCTGCAAGCTCTGCACGCCGCTCGGAGCCTGCCTCGCCTTCCGGGGCGTCGAGGGGACCATCCCCTTCCTGCACGGCTCGCAAGGGTGCAGCACGTATATCCGGCGTTATTTAATCAGCCACTTCCGCGAGCCCATCGACATTGCCTCCTCCAACTTTTCCGAGGACTCGGCCGTGTTCGGCGGCGCGTCGAACTTCAAGATCGGCGTCGCCAACGTCGTCCGGCAGTACCAGCCAAAGATGGTCGCCGTGGCCACCACCTGCCTGAGCGAAACCATCGGCGAGGACATGACCCGCCTCTTCCACGACTACATGAAAGAGGAGTGGTTCGAGGGCCACCCGTACATGGTCAAAGTCTCCACGCCCAGCTACAGCGGCACCCACATCGACGGCTTCCACGCCGCAGTCCGCGCGCTCGTGGCCACCCTCGCCGTACCCGGCGACCGCACCCGGCGCATCAACCTCTTCTCCGGCATGGTTTCCGCCTCGGATCTCCGCTACTTGAAGGAAATCCTGGAAGACCACAAGATTCCCTACACGCTGCTGCCCGACTACTCCGAATCTATGGACGGCGAGACCTGGAGCGAATACGAAAAACTCCAGGAAGGCGGCACGCCGATCGCCGACATCATGGCCTCCGGCTGCGCGCAGAGCTCCATTGAATTCGGGCGCACCCTTTCCGAATACCCGAGCGCGGGCAAGTTCCTTTCCGAGCGCTTCAACGTCCCGAACCGCCAGCTCGGCTTGCCCATCGGCATCCACGAAACCGACGCCTTTTTCGAAGCCCTCGCGGAAATCACCGGCGAGCCCATGCCCGTCAAACACTCCCGGGAACGCGGACGCCTGGTCGACTCCCTCATCGACGGGCACAAGTACGTCTTTGAAAAGCGGGCCATCGTATACGGCGAGGAAGACCTCGTCGTTGGCATCGCCTCCTTCCTGTCAGAAATTGGCGTCGTGCCGGTTCTCTGCGCCTCGGGCGGAAAGAGCGGCCGCCTCAAGCGTAGCCTGCACGACGCCATCCCGACTCTCGACGAGCGCACCCACATCCACGACGGCATCGACTTCGCGCAGATCGGCGAAATGGCCGATACCCTCAAGGCCGACTTCATCATCGGCAGCAGCAAAGGCTACCAGCTCTCGCGCAAACTGGACGTGCCCCTCATTCGCATCGGCTTCCCCATTCACGACCGCATCGGCGGCCACCGCATCCTGCACCTCGGCTACCGGGGCGCGCAATCCCTTTACGACACCATCGTAAACGCCCTCATGGACGTCAAACAAACCAACTCACCCATCGGATACAGCTACCTATGAGCGACATCGACTTTTCCAGCCATCCGTGTTTCAACAAAGAGGCCCATCACAAATACGGGCGCATTCACCTGCCCATCGCTCCACGCTGTAATATTCAGTGCAACTTCTGCAATCGGAAATTCGATTGCATGAACGAGAGCCGCCCGGGCGTTACCAGCAGCGTGCTCAAGCCGAGCCAAGCCGTGGAGTACCTCGCCGAAGTCGTCGCCAAGCGGCCCGAAATCAAAGTCGTCGGTATCGCGGGCCCCGGCGATCCCTTCGCCAACCCCGTTGAGACCATGGAAACGCTTCGTCTGGTCCACGAGCGCTTCCCTGATTTAATGCTCTGCCTCGCCAGCAACGGCCTGGGCATCGGGCCCTACATCGACGAAATCGCCGAGCTCAACGTCAGCCACGTCACCATTACCATCACCGCCGTTGATCCCAAGATCGGCGCGAAAATCTACGCCTGGATTCGCGATGGCCGCTCGCCCGTGCGCGGCGAGGAAGCCGCCCGCCTCCTGATTGAACGCCAGCTCGAAGCCGTGCGCCGCCTCAAGGAAAAAGGCGTCGTCGTCAAAATCAACTCCATCATCGTCCCCGGCATCAACGACGAGCACATCCCCGAGATTGCGAAGGTCGTCGGCCCCATGGGCGTCGACATCATGAACTGCATGCCGCTCGTCCCGGTCGTCGGAGCCTTCTTTGAGGAACTCCCCGCGCCCGACTCGCTCATGACCGCCCGCGTGCGCCTGCAATGCGGCCAGCACGTCGAGCAAATGGTCCACTGCGCCCGCTGCCGCGCCGACGCCGTCGGCTTGATCGACGAAAAGATGACCGAGGATCAAATGACCACGCTCAACCGTTTCGCCCACAGCTCCGTCAGCGCCGGGGCAGACCGGCCCTACGTCGCCGTCGCCTCCCGCGAAGGGGCGCTGGTCAACATGCACCTGGGCGAGGCCTCCAGCATCCTTATCTTTAAAAAGGACGAAGAGACCGCCTCGGGCTTCAAGTTCGTCGAGATCCGCAAGACCCCGGCTCCCGGCGGTGCCTCCGCCCGCTGGACCGATCTGGCCGATCTGCTCGCCGACTGCCGCGCCTTCCTCGTCAACGCCGCCGGGCCCAGCCCCAAGGCCTCGTTGGAAGAGCGGGGCATCGAGATCATTGAAATGGAAGGCCTCATCGAGGAAGGGCTCACCGCCGTCTTCGCCAGCCAACCGATCCCCGCTTCGCTCAAACGCCGCTTCACCAGCTGCGGCGAGGGCGGCTGCCGCGGCACCGGCACCGGCTGCGCGTAAGCTTTAGAAAGGACCGCCATGAATTCCAAATCCAAATCTGAAAAGCCGCAACTGCCCAAAGCCAAGGTTCGCCCCGCGTGCATTGGCCGGGGCTGGGCGCCAATCTTCAAACCTACCACTAATCCACCACATCATGATTAAACCCACCCACCACATCTTTGTCTGCGGAAGTTTCCGCCCCACCGGAGCCCAGGGCGTATGCCATAAAAAAGATTCCTCCGCGCTGCTCCAGTATTTCGAGCAGGAAGCGGCCGACCGCGGCCTCGACGGCGTTATGGTCTCCAGCACCGGCTGTATGAAACTGTGCGACAACGGCCCCGTGGTCGTCATCTACCCGCAGGGCACCTGGTACGGCAAAGTCGATGAAGACGCCGCCGACGCCATCCTGGATGCCATCGAAAACGACACCGTGGCCGAGGAATTCCTGATTCCTGGATAATACCAATTCCTAAGTTGAGTTAAACTACCAAGTAACACCATGCCGCGGAGAGACAGGGGCATAGGGGGAACAGAGGGGAAGGGGGTAAGGGAGCCAACTACGATGCCTCCGTTCAGGCATCCAGCAACTCCAGCCGCCATCGCCTCTTCTATGCCTCTCTCTCTCCGCGGCATGCGATAAATCCTCACTTCTTTTCCCGCTATGATAGACTTCACTTCACGCCCGGTTTGGTTGATCGACACAACCCTTCGCGACGGCGAGCAGGCCGCCGGAGTCTCCTTCTCCCGCGAGGAAAAAATCGGCATCGCCCAGGCGCTGGTCGACTTAGGGGTGGGGGAACTGGAGATCGGCATTCCGGCCATGGGCCAATCGGAGATCGACGACATCAACGCCGTCGCCGCGCTCGGCCTCCCGTGCTTTCTTGAAACCTGGTGCCGCGCCTCCAAGGCCGATCTCGATGCCGCCGCCCGCTGCCGCGTCGACGGCGTACACATTTCCTGGCCCGTATCCGACATCCACCTGCGCGCCTGGAAGCGCGATAAAGAGTGGGTCTTCTCCACTCTGCGCGACCTCGTGGGCGACGCCGTGTGCCGCTTCGGCTACGTCTCCGTCGGAGCCCAGGATGCCAGCCGCGCCGATGCCACTTTTCTTGCTGAATTTGCTGCCGCCGCGCTTGAAGCCGGGGCCTCCCGCCTGCGCCTCGCCGATACCGTCGGCATTCTCACCCCCGGCCAGACCGCCGATATGATCGCCGCTTTGCGCGCCTCGGTTCCCGGCTTGCCGCTTGAGTTCCACGGTCACAACGACCTTGGCATGGCTGTCGGCAACACCCTTTCCGCCATCGAAGCCGGAGCCCGCTGCGCCAGCGTCACCGTCAACGGCCTGGGCGAACGGGCTGGCAACGCCGCGCTCGAGGAAGTCGTCATGGCGCTGCGCATCGGCCTCCACAAAGACGCTGGCATCAAGACCCGCGGGCTCTCCGCCATTTCCCGCTGCGTCGCCGACGCCTCGGGCCGCTGGCTTCCTTCCGACAAGCCCGTCACGGGCGAAGCCGCCTTTTTGCACGAATCCGGCATTCACTGCGCCGGACTCATGCGCGACCGCTCCACCTACGAAGCCTTTTCCAGCCAGGATGTGGGCCGCAAAACGCCCTCCTTCCTCCTCGGCCGCCACTCCGGCGGCGCCGCGCTGGCCCAGGCCTGCAAAGAAGCCGGGGTACATCTCGACGCCGCGCAATCCGAGCAGCTCCTCGAACGCATCCGCGCCGAGGCTCGCGGGTGCAAGGGCGCGATCTCAAAGACCCGCTTCCTCGCGCTCCTTCGGGAACTCAAGGAAAAGAAAGGCTAATGGGCGTGCCTGCGTTATTCCCCGTTGCCGGATATTTCCCCATTGCCGGACATCCGGGAGAGGAAAAGCTTGGAACACTGCTCCATTTCCTCGCGGTCCACGTCGAAAATTTCGGACACCAAATGCGGTGCGCCCTTTTCATCGCGGATAATGTAGAGGATCTTGGCGTTGCCTTCTCCGGATTGGTCGTCATACCCGGAAAGCGAGGCAACTTCAAAACCCTCAATCAGCAAGTAACGGAGCCTGCCAAGCATTTTCATAACGACACCACCATCGGCGAAAGCCGTATAAAATCAATCTAAATTGCACCATGGGCTTTGACATCTACCGCATCAAGTCAGTTGAAGAAAACCGTTTCGCGCTCGGGAAAGTCTGCCCGCTGCCGCTGGGGGGGCCGGACGGCCTTTTCGCGCAGCATCTGCCCGCCCTCGCGGCCGATGACGAAAACTGGAGCCTCGCTCCCGCCAAGCTGCTGGAATGGGCTGGTTTTGCCGATCCGGAAGCGTTTGCCATTTTCTTTAACCTGACGGCAAAAGCTTCCGATCAGGTCAACCTCCTGGAACTGGTGGCCGTCAAAGGCCGCACCGTCTCGCTCCTCACCGACGTCGTCTTCCACTTCAAAGTCGCCGTCGCCAGCCGCAACGGCAAGGGCGTTGAGAAAAAAGAAGGCGAACTCCATATCCCCAACTGGCGCGAAAGCCCCGAGCGTTTCGAGCACCTCCGGATCACCGGGGGGACCCGCGGGGGCACCTGGGCGTGGGGTGAACCGCCCAATTCCGCCTCGGCCACCGTGCTCTAGCAGGCGGTTGGCATCGCAGCACCGGCCATTCGGCACGGTATCTGCTAAAAGATCGGGTGGGGAAAGCGCAAAACGCCCTCCTTATAGAGAGGAAGGGCGTTTTGGGGTTGCCCCATGTTGAAAAAAAATGAGCATATCCGCCGATTCTCGTGTACAGATTTCACCAGAAAGGCCCGTTGACCGCCGGAGCCATTTTTCACCGTCCATGATCAATTCCCAAACTACTGACGATTGTCCCGAAACCAGCTGCGGCGTGGTGCATCCCTCGCTAGCCTCGGCGGACGTGGGCGCGTGCCGTGTCATTCGGGATCTTACGCTTTTATTTGAAATATCGCAGACCCTCGAAGGGAGCCTCGATATCCGGCGCGTCCTGCGCCATGCGCTAAAGCAGATGGTCCACGCGCTGGGCCTTCGCCGGGGAGCCGTTACCATCGTCAACCGGGCCACGCAGGAGCTCGCGGTGGAGGAAGTCGGCGACAACGGCTCGACCGACGGCGGCGTCCTGGGCGGGCCCCGGGTCAAGGAACTGCTGCAATGGGTCATCGACAGCGGTAAGCCGCTCACCATCGCCAACGTCGCCGCCGACGAACATTTTGAGGCCGAGGAAACGCCTCGCACCTTTCCCGCCATCTCGTTTTTGTGCGTCCCGGTCCGTTCCGGCCAGCGCATCATCGGCACGCTCAGCGTCGAGCGCGCCAGCTCCCTGGGGGAGAACTTCGACCGCGACCTGCGGATGCTTTCCATCATCGCCTCGGTCATCGCCCAGGCCGTCAGCCTGCGCCAACAAGCCGAGGAGCGCGTGGCCGAGCTGCGCGATGAGAACGACCGCCTCCAGGAGCAAATCCGCAACCACTTCAAGCCGGGCAACATGGTCGGCAGCTCCAGCTCGATGCAGAGCGTCTACAATCATATCGAGAACGTCGCCAATTCCAAAACGACCGTCCTCATCCGGGGCGAAAGCGGCGTTGGCAAGGAACTGGTCGCCCACGCGCTGCACAACGGCAGTCCGCGCCACGGCAAAGCCTTCGTAAAGGTCAACTGCGCGGCCCTGCCGGAGTCGATTGTCGAAAGCGAGCTCTTCGGCCACGAAAAAGGGGCCTTCACCGGGGCCATCGCCATGCGCAAAGGGCGCTTCGAACTGGCCGACGGCGGCACGCTCTTCCTCGACGAAATCGGCGACCTTACCCCGTCCACCCAGGTCAAGCTCCTGCGCGTGCTTCAGGAGCATGAATTCGAGCGCGTCGGCAGCCAGACCACCCTCAAGTGCGACGTGCGCGTCATCGCCGCCACCAGCCGCGACCTTGAAGGGCTGATGGAAGAGAACCTCTTCCGCTCGGACCTTTACTATCGCCTCAACGTCTTCCCGATCTACGTCCCGCCGCTGCGCGACCGTAAGTCGGACATGCTGCAACTGGCCGACTACTTCGTCGAAAAATACAGCACCGAGAACGAAAAGAAGATCCAACGCATCTCCACCGCCGCCATCGACCTGATGATGCAATATCACTGGCCGGGCAACGTGCGCGAACTGCAAAACTGCATCGAGCGGGGCGTTCTACTGTGCCAAGGCGACGCCATCCAGGCTCATCACCTGCCGCCCACGCTGCAAGCCGCGAGCCCGTCCGAGAAACCGGCCAACGGAACCCTGGAAACAGCGGTGGCCGCGCTCGAACACGAAATGATCGTCGCCGCGCTCAAGGAAACCCATGGCAACATGGCCGGGGCCGCCCGGCAGCTCGGCGTCAGCGAGCGGATCATGGGCCTGCGCGTCAAACGCTACGGCGTCGAGATGGACCGCTTCAAGCTGTGACGCCGGGAGGGTTTGGATGCCCTATAAAGAGCGTTTGGTATCCATGAGCTTTTAGAGATGACAGGCTCGGCATTTGAGACAGATCCCCATGCCCCGCAGATGGGGCTCCGGACGCGGCATGAAAAAGGGGGGGATTCTATTCTCACGCAAAGGCGCAAAGGCGCAAAGAGTCCTGCCTTTCTTTGCGCCTTTGCGTCTTTGCGTGAGCCCTCTGCCTTTTTTCTAGGATACCTATTTTCGGCTTAGGATTTACAGGATTAAGAAGATTACGCCCCAGAGCCTGCGAGAGCTGGATGGCATTCGGAAAACCCAATCCGAAAATCCTGTCTAAAAACCGCCGAGCTTCTCCGCTCGCAAACCGACGGGCTTCCCAAAGTCGTTTTAATACCGCCACTTACCCGCCGAGGCGTCGGAGAGCACCGGTACCTCGTTGGTCATGTACTGCGTGCGGCCCACCGCGCCCCACATCCGCTGGCCCGTCCGGCGGCGGAACTTCTGGCTCATGCTTTCGCCCGTGTGGCAGCCCCAGCTCTTCACGTAAGCCTTCGATTCGAACGCCTGCGGGGCGATCTGCCAAAGCTCGTCCTCATGAATCCAGACCTTTGAGGCGCTGTCGATCTGGTTTGAGTAATCGAACATCCAGCACGCCCTATTCGAGTGGCCGAAGTATTCAAAATCGGCAACCTTGACCCGGTCGCGCGGCTGCCCGGCGTTCAGATAATTGAAAACCTCCTCCGCCGAGCGGAACCAGCGCAGCCGAACCCCGAGCGCCTTCGCGCGCGTGCTGATGTCGCCCAGGTAATCCTTGCCGTCCTGCCTGCCTCGGGTCACATACGAGGGTTGGTAGACAAACCACGTGATCGTCGCCGGGTTCGCCCCATCCGCCTCAAGCTGCGCGATGCGCACCTCCGCCGCCCGGACGAAATTCTGCCACCAGAGGTCGTGCGGCGGATTCTTCCACTTTTCCCAAATCATCAGCGAAGGGCCGCCGCTCAAAACCACGTACTCTTTGCCGGACGCCGCCGGGGCCGGGGAGCTGGCAAACAAAGCCGATGCGCCGAGGATCGACGCGCCAAAGAGAGCGATGAGGGATTTCATATTTTGCCTGCCTTTTTTGCGGCTGACTTCTACCAAACCGGAAGCGATTCGTTTCGGATGAGGTCATCCGGCGTCTGTCGGGTGCGAATCGTGGCCACTTTATCGCCTTTGACCAGGATTTCCGGCAACAGCGGGCGCGAGTTGTAGTTGCTCGACATCGTGGCCCCGTAGGCTCCCGTGCTCATTAGCGCGATCAAGTCGCCCTGCTCCAGCGGCGGCAATTCGCGGTCCTGGGCAAAGAAATCGCCGCTCTCGCAAACCGGCCCCACCACGTCAACCTTCTCCAGCGCCCCGGCGCGTTGCGTCACCGGCACGATCTCGTGGAAACTCTGGTAAAGCGCCGGGCGAATCAGGTCGTTCATGCCCGCGTCCGTGATCACGAACTTCTTGAGGTCCCCCGCCTTCACATACTGCACGCGCGCGAGGAGCACCCCTGCGTTGCCGACCATCAAGCGGCCCGGCTCGACGAGGATTTTGAGCCCCAGCGCCTTGAGCTTCGGCACCACGGCCTCCGCGTAGCCCTCCAGCGTCAGCGGCTTCTCCTCAGCGACCCACCAATCCGTCGTCCCCGAGGCGAGCGACGGGTCGTAGACGATCCCCATGCCCCCGCCGATGGAAAAATATTCAATGCCGTAGAGCGCCTTGAGCTTGCAAACCAGCGGCTGCATCTTCTCCACCGCCTCGGCGAACGGGCCCGCCTCTGTAATCTGCGAGCCGATGTGCATCTGCACGCCGCGAATCTTGAGGTTCGGCAGCTTGGCCGCGTTGGCGTAGACTGCGAGCACGCGCTCAAAGGCGATGCCGAACTTGTTCTCGCTCTTGCCGGTCGAAATATACTTGTGCGTATGGGCGTCCACATCTGGGTTCACGCGCACGGCGATGGGGGCCTTCACCCCGAGCTGCCCGGCGATGGTGTTGATGCGCTCCAGCTCCGCCTCGCTCTCCACGTTAAAGGCGAAAATGCCGCGCTCCAGGGCCTCGCGAATCTCAGCCTCCGTCTTGCCCACGCCCGCGAACGTGCACTTGGCCGCGTCGCCCCCGGCCTTCACCACGCGGAAAAGTTCCCCGGCCGAGACAATATCGAACCCGGCGTTCTCCCCGGCCAGCAGGCTCAGAATGCCGATATTGGAATTGGCCTTCACTGCGTAGCAGATCATGTGCGGTACCCCGGAGAGCACCTCGTCGAGGCGGCGGTAGTGGCTCAGAATCGTCGATGCGGAATAGACATAGGCGGGCGTGCCGGTCTCGGCGGCGAGCTGGGCCAGGTCCACGTCTTCACAGAAAAGGGTTCCGTTGCGGTACTCGAAAAAGTGCATGGTAGCGCCCAATGTAGAGGCACGGCGGCCCCGGAGGCAACCCCGCATTCCGGCAAAAATAGCTCGGCTGCTAGGGGCCGTTGGGCGGGCTAAAAGGCACCCGAGGGGAAGGGGGCCCAGATTTTGTCCAAGATTGTACGCGGATTGGGTAGGTAAAATTGTATTGACTGACAGTCAGTCATATTGGATTTTAGGCGCATGTATCCGGGCTCTCCTTGTCTAAGTGAGGAAGGCGCGTGTATTCTCCCGATCGTTCGATTCGGAGGACGCATTCAAAAAACGGCAAACCCCCTTGTGAAAGTTTTCACAAAGAGCTTGCCTTTCCATGGACCGGCTGGTTGGATTCGCGCCTTCCGCGACAGTTTATTCTGAGATGAACCCTATTTTGACATACCTTCGAGCCGCCCAACGCATTGGGAAGTCGGGCCTCCTGGCGCTCTGTGCGCTGCTGTTCATGACCGGCGCTGCCTGGGCCGAAACACCCGCCGCGGAGCACGCCGCCGAACACCACGAGGAAGCCCTCCCGCAGGGGGCCCCGCTCCTGGTCAATACCGTATTTCATGGTATTCCGATCCAAATTAACAATTCCATGGTGATTACCTGGATTGTCATGCTTCTGCTCATCGTCTGTGCCCAGATTGCCACCTGGAAAATTAAGGATGTGCCCGAAGGGGCGCAGAACTTTTGGGAATGGCTGGTTGAGAGCCTCTATAACTTCCTGGAAGCAATCATTGGCAAGCAGTTGGTGAAAAAGAGCTTTTGGTTCTTCGCAACGATTTTCATTTTCATCCTTGCGCTTAACTGGTTCAGCCTTCTTCCCGGCGTCGGTACCATTGGATGGGGAATTCCCGATCCCTACTCGGGGGCCGTGACGCACATTACCCGGCCTGTATTACGTGGTCCAAATGCTGATCTGAACATGACATTTGCCATGGCCATGACTTTTTTCTTCTTTTGGATTGTATGGGCATTACAGGCGAATGGACCTGGGGGATTTTTAATGCACCTTTTCGCGCCTAAGGGCGAGGTTAACGGTTTTTTGCTAAAGACAATGATGGTCGTGTTGTTTTTTGCTGTTGGTTTATTGGAGGTAATTTCGATACTTTTTCGTCCGGTTTCTTTGAGCTTTCGTTTATTTGGAAACATCTTTGCCGGGGAAAACATGCTTGAACAGATGGCGCTGCTGGGTGGCCCGTGGTTTGGTTGGCTGTTTCCCATCCCGTTTTATTTTATGGAACTGCTTGTCGGCTTTGTTCAGGCGCTGGTCTTTATGCTCCTTACCGCCGTATTTACGCTCTTAATCATGCCAGAGGAAGGGCACGGCAAACATTGACTTTATACCCTTTCGCACGCCGGACCGTGGGCAACCTGCGGGGACGAGTGAAAATAACCAAAAAATACCAAATTAAATGATTCCAATCCTTGCACAATTAACGGGAAATCTTCACATCGGCCTTGCCGCGCTTGGTTCGGCGATTGGCGTTGGCTTTATTGGCATGAAAGCATCAGAAGCAGTGGGCCGGAACCCTGGTGCGTTGACACCGGTTATGGTTTTGTCTCTGATTGCCATGGCACTGGCCGAAGGACTGACTTTTGTCGTAATTTTTGCCGCAAAAGGGCAGTAATTTTATAGGGACGCGAAGCCTTTATGCTTCGCGTCCCTACTCCCTAATAACTGTTTATATGACCGCTCCCATTTTTGTTTTGGCTGCTGGAGGATTCTTTGAAAGCCTTGGGGATACCATCCGGCAAACCGGAGAGCAGTTTGGCTTTACTTGGCCGCTTTTCCTCTCTCAGGTCATTAGTTTTTTGATCGTATGTGCGGCGCTGCAGCACTATGCCTACAAGCCGATCCTGAAAGTCCTCGAACAGCGCCGCCAGCGCATCGCCGAGAGCCTTGAGAACGCCGAGAAAATCAAGGTCGAACTGACCCAGGCGGAAAAGAAACGGGCCGAGATCCTCTCCCGCGCCAACGATGAAGCGCAGAAAATGATCACCGAAGCCCGCGCCTCCGCCAACGCCCTCGCGCAGACCCGCGAACAAGCCGCCATCGCCGAAGCCGAGCGCATCATCCTCCAGGCCCGCGAAGCCACCCAGCTGGAACACGACCGAATGCTGGTCGAGCTCCGCAAAGAAGTGGGTCGCCTCGTCGTCGACACCACCGGCAAAGTCACCGGCAAGGTCCTCACCCTCGAAGACCAGAAACGCCTCAGCGAAGAAGCCGCCCGCGAAATCGCCGCCTAAATCCCAACCACCCGAGCCACAGAGGACCCAGAGTTAAGATGAAAACAAAACAGGCTGCCCAGCCTCACCCGACATCCCTCATTCTCGCCTCCGTGGACTCCGTGACCTCTGTGGTGCAATCTTTTTGACCCATGAAAGTCCCCAAGGAAGCCCGCAAACTTTCCCGCTCGCTCTTTCGCGTCAGCTTCGCCAATGGGCGACTGGACCAGGCCCGCGTCGAGACCGTCCTGAAAACCGTCGCCGCCCGCCCGCCGCGCCACGCGTTAAGCGTCATGCGCAACTACGAGGGGCTCGTGCGCATGGAGCTTGCCCGCCGCCACGCCACGATCGAGAGCGCCACCCCGCTGGACCCCGCCGAAGCCGCCCGCATCCTGGGAGACCTGCAAACCCGCTTCGGGGCCGACATCACGCACGAATTCAAGGTCAGCCCCGCCCTCATTGGCGGCATCCGCGTCCAGCTCGGCAGCGACGTCTGGGATGGCAGCGTTCAGGGCCGCCTCGAACTCCTCCGCAGCAAGCTTTAGCAGCTTTTTTCCAAAAAAACCTCTTTCCCAACTTCTTCTTTCCCAAATGAGCACCATTCTCCAAGACATCGAATCCCAAATCGCCGGACTCAAGACCGCCACCGTCCAGACCAACACCGGCGTCGTTCGTGAATCGGGCGACGGCGTGGCCAAAATCGAGGGCTTGAGCGACGTGATGCTCAACGAAATGATCGAGTTCTCCGGCGGCCTCTACGGCCTCGCCCTCAACCTTGAGGAGAACGAAGTCGGCTGCATCCTCATGGGCGACTCCAGCAGCGTCAAGGAAGGCGACATCGTCAAGACCACCGGTCGCCTCCTCTCCGTGCCCGTCGGCAAGGGCCTGCTCGGTCGCGTCGTCGACTCCCTGGGCCGCCCGCTCGACGGCAAGGGGCCCATCCCGTCCGACGTCCTCTACCCGGTCGAGAAAATCGCCCCCGGCATCATCAAGCGCAAAGGCGTCAACCAGCCCGTCCAGACCGGCATCATGGCCATCGACGCCATGATCCCCATCGGCCGCGGCCAGCGCGAACTCATCATCGGCGACCGCGCCACCGGCAAGACCACCATCGCCATCGACACGATGATCAACCAGGCCCGCATCAACAAAGCCAACGCGGGCAAAGAGGGCTTCCGGCCCATCTACAGCATCTACGTCGCCATCGGCCAAAAAAACTCGAATATCGCCCGTGTGCTCGGCGTCCTCCAGGATGCGGGCGCGCTGGAATACACCGTCATCGTCGCCGCCGCTGCATCCGACAGCGCCACCAACCAGTACATCGCCCCATTCTCGGGCGCGGCCATCGGCGAGTGGTTCATGGACAACGGCATGGACGCCCTTATCATCTTTGACGACCTTTCCAAGCACGCCGTCGCCTACCGCCAAGTCTCCCTCGTCTTAAAGCGCCCCTCCGGCCGCGAAGCCTACCCCGGCGACGTTTTCTACCTCCACAGCCGCCTCCTGGAGCGCGCCGCCCGCGTTGACGAAAAGAACGGCAACGGCTCCCTCACCGCCCTCCCCATCATCGAGACCCAGGCGGGCGACGTCTCCGCCTACATCCCCACCAACGTCATCTCGATCACCGACGGCCAGATCTACCTCGAGACCGACCTTTTCTACCAAGGCGTGCGCCCGGCCATCTCGGTCGGCCTCTCTGTCAGCCGCGTCGGCAGCGCCGCCCAGATCAAAGCCATCAAGCAGGTCGCCGGTAAAATCAAAGGCGAGCTGGCCCAGTTCCGCGAACTGGCCGCCTTCGCCCAGTTTGGCAGCGACCTCGATGCCTCCACCAAGTCCAAGCTCGACCGCGGTTCCCGCATCGTCGAACTCTTCAAACAGCGCCAGTACAACCCCATGCCGGTCGAGAACCAGGTCGCCGTCCTCTGGGCCATCCAGAACGGCCACATGGACGACGTCCCCGTCGACCGCGTCAAAGAGTGCCAAGCCAAGCTGGAGGAATTCCTCACCACCCGCAAACCGAAGCTGCTGGAAACCATCAAGACCGCCGGTTCCATCAGCAAAGAGCTCAACGACGAACTGGCCGACACCCTCGTCGAATTCAAATCCACCTGGCGCTAACTCCACCCCATGGCCGCTAACACCAGAGACATCCGGCGCCGGATCAAATCGATCAAGAACACGGCGCAAATCACCAAGGCGATGCAGATGGTCGCCTCGGCCAAGATGCGCAAAGCCCAGGGCGCGGCCCTTGCCGGTCGGCCCTACTCCGAGCTGATCAACAAAGTGCTCGTCTCCGTGCAGCACCACGCCGACATCACCCTCCACCCGCTCCTCGAAGTCCGGCCCGTCAAACGCGAACTGGTCCTCCTCATCTCGCCCGACAAAGGCCTCTGTGGCGCGCTCAATACCAACCTCTTCCGCGAAGCCAACACCTTCGACCCCGAGACCACCAGCTTCGTCGCCGCCGGACGCCGTGGCCAGCAGCACCTAGCCCGCCTCCGGCGCAAGCTCGTCGCCGACTTCCCCGTCCCCGACCACCCCGCGCTCAAGGACACCAAGGTCATCTCCAAATACTGCATCGACCAGTTCCTCGCGGGCAAAGTCGATAAAGTCACCGTCCTCTACACCAAGTTCATCAACACGCTCCTGCAGAAGCCCGTCACCCGCACCCTTCTGCCCATCAGCCCCTTCGAGCTCCCCACCGCGCCCAAGCCGGAAACCGCAGCCGAGGCCAAGCCCGAGGGCGAAAAACCCGCCGAGGGCGAAGCCGCCGCGCCGGGCACCACCTTTGCCAAAGACACCCAAAGCGACTACCTCTTCGAGCCCAGCCCCATGGAAGTCCTCGGCAGCATCCTGCCGCACTACCTGCACTTCCAGATCTACCAGATGATCCTTGACGCCCGCGCCTCCGAGCACAGCGCCCGGATGGTCGCCATGAAGAGCGCCACCGACAACGCGCAAAACCTCATCCGCGATCTTACCCTGGAATACAACAAGATCCGGCAGAACAGCATCACCACCGAACTCCTCGAAATCTCCACCGCGCAGATCGCGCTCGGCTAAACCACCTCTCTCCTTTTTTTCCCAAGCATGAACACAGGCACCATCGTTCAAGTCATCGGTCCCGTCGTGGACGTCGATTTCTCCGCCACCGGGCAGCTCCCGTCCATCTACAACGCCCTCGAAGTCGAGTACGAAGTCGGCGGGCAAAAACACCGAGTCGTCCTCGAAGTCCAGCAGCACTTGGGCGAAGGGTGGGTCCGGGCCATCGCCATGTCGACCACCGAAGGCCTCAAGCGCGGCATCCCCGTCACCGACACCGGCGCGCCCATCAGCGTCCCCGTCGGCGAAGGCGTCCTCGGGCGCATCTTCAACGTCACCGGCGACGCCGTCGACGAACGCGGCCCCGTCAACTTCACCAAACGCTACCCCATTCACCGCAAAGCCCCGGCCCTCATCGACCAGGAAACCAAAGCGAACATCCTCGAAACCGGCATCAAGGTCATCGACCTCATTTGCCCCTTCACCAAGGGTGGCAAAGTCGGCGCTTTCGGCGGCGCGGGCGTCGGCAAGACCGTCGTCATCATGGAGTTGATCAACAACATCGCCAAAGGCCACGGCGGTTACTCCGTATTCGCGGGCGTCGGCGAGCGCACCCGTGAAGGCAACGACCTTTACAACGAAATGAGCGAATCGGGCGTCATCAACCAGAAAAACCTGGCCGCGTCCAAAGTCGCCCTCGTCTACGGCCAGATGAACGAGCCCCCCGGAGCCCGTCTCCGCGTCGCCCTCTCCGCCCTTTCCATGGCCGAGTACTTCCGCGACGAAAAGAACCAGGACGTGCTCCTCTTCATCGACAACATTTTCCGTTTCTCGCAAGCGGGCGCCGAAGTCTCTGCCCTCCTCGGGCGTACCCCGTCCGCCGTCGGCTACCAGCCGACCCTCGCCGCCGAAATGGGCGACCTGCAAGAGCGCATCACCTCCACCAAAGCCGGGTCCGTCACCTCCTTCCAGGCCGTCTACGTCCCCGCCGACGACCTCACCGACCCGGCTCCCGCCAACACCTTCGCCCACCTCGACTCCACCATCGTCTTGGAGCGCTCCATCGCCGAGCTCGGCATCTACCCCGCCGTCGATCCGCTCGCCTCCACCTCCAAGGCCCTCGCGCCCGAGATCGTCGGCGAGGAGCACTACAACGTCGCGCGCGGCGTCCAGCGGGTACTGCAAAAGTACAAGGACTTGCAGGACATCATCGCCATCCTGGGCATGGACGAACTCTCGCCCGAAGACAAACTGACCGTCTACCGCGCCCGCAAAATCCAGCGTTTCCTGAGCCAGCCCTTCCACGTTGCCGAAATCTTCACCGGCACCAAGGGCCAGTACGTCTCCATTGCCGAGACCGTGCGCGGCTTCAAAGAAATCCTCGAAGGCAAACACGACGACGTGCCGGAAACGAACTTCTATATGAAGGGCGGCATCGACATGGTGAAGGTGTAACCGCCCGCTAAAAAAACCATGGCCAACACACTACGGCTCGAAGTCGTCACCCCGCTGGAAAAAGCCTATTCGGACGATGTCCAAATGGTCGTCCTTCCCGGCGTGGAAGGGGAGATGGGCATCTACCCGATGCACATCCCCGTGATGACCGACATCAAACCGGGCGAACTGAAAATCGTCAAAGACGGCCTGGAGAGCGACTTTGCCGTGGGCGAGGGCTTCGCGGAAATCACGCCCACCCACGTCACCATCCTCACCGACATGGCGATCTCCGTCTCCCTCATCGACGAACACGCTGTCGAAGCTGCCGTCGCACGCGCCGAAGCAGCCCTGCGCCAGACCGAAGCCATGAGCGCCGAGGAAATCGCCACCGCCGAGGCGACGCTCCAGAAATCGCTCATCCAGCTCAAGCTCAAGCGGCGCGGTAAAACCGTGTAGGGTCTCCGAGATCGCGCCCGGCCCTTTACCGTGGCGCGAGGATACGCACGGTCTGCGGGCTGGGGAGCCCCCACGCCGCCCACTTGCGCTGATACTCCGCCCACGGGAGCAGCGCGTAATGCGGGTGCTCGTCCGCGCGCAGCCAACGGATCAGCCCCACCAAATCCTCGCGCGACATCGTCGTGCAGCCCCAAGTCGGCCGGTCCACCCCGCGCCGGGTGTGGAAAAAAATCGCGCTGCCCGCCCCGACCACCGGCGCATCCGCGTTGTGCCGGATCTCGATCAAGTACCGGTACGCCTCATCATTGTGGCGCATCTTCTGGCTCTCGAACCACGGCGGCGGATTGCTCACATTCACCGTCACGTGGCGATTGTAGAGCTTCGGCAGCTCCGGGCTATCCACCCAGGCATCCGCCTCCGTCACCGTGTGGTAGGGGTAGTCCGCCCCCTTGGGAAGCGCGGCATCGTAGGTATAAATCGTCCCGATCTTGAACACCCCCGCAGGCGCGCGGGCATCGCGTTCCACCTTGTGGCCCCCCGGTTCGTCCGCCCCGAGCACCCCGAGCCCCCAGATCAGCCCATTCTTGCCAAAAAGCACCGGCACCGGCCCCAGCGCCGGTTTCCAAGTCCCATCCGGCTGCCGGTCGAGCGCGAGCAAGCGGCCATGCATCGAATTCCAGCCCGGCGCGATACTCACCACCAGCTGGCGAACATTAACCGGCAGCGAATCCGCCGCGCGAAGCGGGAAAACAGGCATCAACAACAGGGCGAAAAAAGAAACGAGAAAGCGCATGGAAGAGATGGCAAATTTTACACGATCCACGGAGGGTTCAAGACCCTTTTCAAAAGCGTTGACAGGAACCGGCTTCCGGCGCAGGTTCGCGCCATGGCTCCCCCCGGCTGGAAAGTTTGCGGAATCACGCACGCGGAAGTGTTGGTTGCGGCGATCATTTTTGCCATTTTGGGCGCGCTCATTTATCCTTGGTTCGTCAACGCTTGGCGCAAAGGGCAACGGATTAGTACGGTCAGTTGTTGTCGACAGATCCATATTGCCACGATGTCCATGGCCAACGACGGGGAGGCGGAAAAGAACCCCGCCAAAGGCTGGCCCGGCGACCTGAAGGCGCGCGGTGTGATTCGCGATACGGCGGATTTCGCGACCCTCCTCGTGCGTGGTAACTATTTCATGGCGAGTGACTTGAGGTGTTTTTGCGAGGGTCCAGTCCATGCCGTTGCACCGGGCTTCAAACCTTACCATGGCGTGCTTACTTCAGGCGGCAAACTCGACCCGCCTTTTTCCGAGGAAAACAACCCGTTCAAAATCTTTCTGGTCAAGGACCCGGACCCCGGCCCAACGGTCTTCCTGGAAACCAAAAATTATACTTACGGCAAGGATCTGAACCATCCCCGCGCCAAGCCATATGGAGACAAAGCTTTCATCGTTTGCCGCAAAGGCGGCGATGTTGCACTCTACAAAAAAGAGCAAGCCCTCGACCTCAGCCACCTCGGCAAACTCCCCGGCGGCGGTACCGTCGAAAGCGCGGAAAACTGCCTCAATCCGTGAAAAGAATTATTTTCTACCTCGCCGCTCTGCTGGTCATTGGGATATTGCTCGGGTTCGCCGTGCCGAGGGTTTACACTGGACCTGTCAAACCCGGGCCCATCATCCAGGCTGCAAACAATGCCCGGCAAATCCAGATTGCCCTGCTGCAATCCGGAAAAGGGCTTCCTGGTGACCTGAAAGCGAGCGGCGAGATTGGCAACCTTCCCGATTTCGTAAATTTGTTGGTTCGGAGCGGTGCTCTGAAGCCGGGCGATTTGAAGCTTTTTTCCAGCAGAGGCATCAAAGCTTACCAAGGGAATCTGGATGCCACAGGCTATCTTGCGCCTCCATTCAAAGACGAAAACAGCTCCTTTAAGGTTTACCTCGTTCGGGAATCCGATCCGCCGGACACTTTCTTGATGGCCACGAAGAATTTTACGTATGGAAAGCCCTTGGACCCAAAGGCTGTGCCCTTATTAGGAGGCAAAGGGTTCGTAGTCATCCGGAAAAGTGGCGATGTTTGCATTTATAAAAGGCAACAGGTGTTCAATTTCCAACTGATCGGACGCCTCCCCGGCGGCGGCACGGTCGAAAGCCCCGAAAACTGCCTCAACCCCTAATTTCTCCTGCCTTTTTTCCTGAGTTCATGAGTTCCTGATAAAATTTCCTTCTTTCACAGAAAAATTGCGACGGGTGGAAAACCGGTGCTATCTTTTCAGTAGTGAATCAGCGGCTCATATCTGAAATTGGCAAAAGCCAGCGCCTGCGCGTTGTCAACCGGCTCAAACGGAGCCAGGGCATGAGCGTGGGCGAGTTGGCCCTTGCCCTCGAAATGAGCTACATGGGCGTCAAACAGCACTGCATCGAGCTGGAACGCCTCGGCTACCTCGATACCTGGCGCAAACCAAAGCCCGCCACCAAGGTCGGCCGCCCCGAGATGGTCTACCGCCTTACCCGCAAGGCATCCGACCTCTTCCCCTCCACCAGCAACGCCACCACCCTGGGCCTGCTGGACGCCGCGCAAACCCTCTACGGCACCGCCGCGCCCGAAAAGCTCCTCTACCTCCTTTTCCAGAAGAAAACGCAAGACTACCAGGCGCAAATCCAGGGCAAAACGCTCTTTGAACGCGCCGATGCCTTCGCCGCCGTTCGTGAGGCCGAGGGGTGCATGGCCGAGGTCGAGAAAGAGGGTGCCTCCGTGCGCATCATCGAGCACCACAGCCCCATCGCCGACCTCCTTTCCGTCTATAACGACCTCCTCTGCCGCCTCGAGCAGGAAATGTTCAGCACCGTCTTGGGCGTCCCCGTCCGGCGCATTCCCATGGAGGTTTCCGGGCTTTATTACTGCGTTTTCCAGGCGGGGTAGGGGTGTGTGGATTGGCCCCGGAGCCCTCCGGGACAAGGAGCTTTTCAGCTCTCCTTCGCCTTTTCCTCCGTGCCCTCTGTGTCCTCCGTGGTGAGTTCTTCAATAAAAAACACTTGCCCAAAGGCCCACAAGTCCCTAATTTTCACGCCCTCATGCCTAAGCCAATCGCACGTCGCAAGACGAAGAAGGCCGTGGCCAAACGGTTCAAAATCACCGGGACGGGCAAAGTGCTCCGCTCGCATGCTGGCAAACGCCACTTGCTCCAGAGCAAAAGCGCCAAGAGCAAGCGTCAGCTTGCCAAGTCCGCCCTGGTTGACAAAACCGACGTGGCTCGGATTAAAGAGAACATGCCGTTCGCGTAAACCACGCGAAAGGCTTGCCGTCCACCCACCTGGTTTCGAAATAGAAACCGTATCAGCGAGCGAGGTCGGGGGGACATTTACAACAAATAACAGCACGCTGAAAGAAAGGTAAAACATGCCAAGAGCAACTAATGCTCCCGCCAGCCGCGAACGGCGCAAGCGGGTGCTAGATAAGGCCAAGGGATTCCGCGGCCGCCGCAGTAAACTGTTCCGCTACGCGAAAAACGCGATCATGAAAGCGGAATACTGGTCGTACCGCGACCGGAAGGCCCGCAAACGCCAGTTCCGCATCCTCTGGATTGCCCGTCTCAACGCCGCCGCCCGCGCGAACGGTATCACCTACAGCCGGTTGATCGAAGGCCTCATCGCCAGCGGCAACCAGCTCGACCGTAAGGTGCTTTCCGACATCGCCATTTCCGACGAACCGACCTTTGTCGCCCTCGTTGCGAAGGCCAAGGCGGCTCTCGAGATCAAGAGAGCAGCGGCCAAGACCGCGTAAAGCGACCTAGTCATCATTTCCGGCCAGCGGTGGTAACCCCTCCACCCTGGCCGTTTTTTTTCCTTTTCTCCGCGTCCCCCCGTTTCTAGCTCTTTCTAAAAAATATGGCCGGCCTCATCATTCGTCCCCGTTCGCGCCTCTTTCACGGCCACGAATGGGTCTACTTCTCCGAAGTCCTCAAAACGTTCGGCAACCCCGAGGACGGCTCCGTCGTCTCGCTCAGGGATGGCAAGGACCGGCTCCTAGGCTCGGCCATTTACAATTCCAAATCCCAGATCGTCGCCCGCCGATTCTCGCGCCAGCGGCAGGACCTGGACGCCGACTTTTTCATCCGCCGCGTCCAGCAGGCCCTGGAATACCGCCAGCGCCGGGGCATCAACCCGCGCCTGGGCCGCATTATCTGGAGCGAGAGCGACGGCCTCCCGGGCATCATCGTCGACCGCTACGGCGACGACCTCGTCCTCCAGACGCTCACCCTGGCCATGGACCAGCGTAAGGGCCTCATTGTTGACGCTTTGAAGGAAGTCTGCGCCCCTCGCGCCATCGTCGAGCGCAACGACGCCCCCATCCGTCGTGCCGAGGGCCTGGAGCCCATTGTCGGCGTGCTCTTTGGCGAAGTGTCCGGAGCGGTGCCCATCGAAGTCCTCGGGCTGAAATTCGAGGTCGATCTCCTTCACGGCCAGAAAACCGGTTTTTACCTGGACCAGCTTGACAACTACGCGGGCGTGGCCCCGTGGGCCGCTGGGAAACGCGTGCTCGACTGCTTCTCCAACCAGGGCGCCTTTGCCCTCGCGTGCGCCAAAGCCGGGGCCGCCAGCGTCCGGGCCGTCGAAATCAGCGCCGACTGCGTGGAGCTCATCCGCCAGAACGCCGCCCGCAACGGCCTGGCCGTCGAGGCCATTGCCGCCAACGTCTTCGATGACCTCAAGGACCAGGAGCGCTCCGGGGCACAGTACGATCTCATCGTGCTCGACCCCCCGTCGTTCACCAAGTCCAAGGAAAAGCTCGGCGACGCCCTGCGCGGGTACAAGGAAATCCACCTGCGCGCCCTCAAGCTCCTCGCCCCCGGCGGCCTGTTGGCTACCTTCTCCTGCTCTCACCACGTCAACGACGAGCTCTTCCGGGGCGTCATTGCCGAGGCCGCCGTCGATGCGAAGAAAACGCTGCGCCAGCTGGTCCGTTTCGGCCAAGCCGCCGACCACCCCGTCATTTTGAACCTGCCGGAGACCGAATACCTGCGCGGCTACCTCTTCGAACTGGCTCCGGGTAGATAAAATTTTAATGCCTGTTGCCGGTAAACATCTGGCTCCAGGGCGGCAATGGGTGTCTATTAGCTGGAAAATGCAGGTTTTTTCAGCAGCTCAGTGTTTTGGATACGTGGCCTTCGTGCTGGGCACGACCGCGTTCCTTCAGAAAAAAGACAAACGACTTAAGTTTTTCAACGGCGTTCAGTCGATCGCCTACGCCATTCATTTTGCCATGCTGGGCGCGCCACCCGCGGCGGCTAGTTCGGCCATTTCGAGCATTCGTTCGCTGCTTTCCATCAAGTTCCGCAGGCCCTGGCTGGCCGTCTTTTTTATTGCTGTCAACGTTGCCTTTGGCTTCGTGCTGGTGAAGCACCCGGTGGGCTGGGTGCCGATTTTCGGCTCCTGCGCGGCTACCTACGCCGTTTTTTGCCTCAAGGGCATCCCCATGCGCATCGGCTTCTTTGTCGGCACTGTCTGCTGGCTCACGAATAACATCGTCACCGGCTCCATCGGCGGAACCGCGCTGGAGCTGGTCATCGGGACGGCGAACATTTCCACCATGCTCCGGATGATCCTGGACCTGAAAAAACAAAACCGGGAGCGGATTGCTCCACCCCCGGAAGTTGAACTCGAAGCCTAGCCGCCCAGGCTCCGTTGCCTTGAAGCGTCGTTTTTAGAACGCCCAGGTCACCCCCGTGGAGACCACCTGGCGCTCGAAGTTGCGGCTTGTCGGGTTGGTGATGCCGTAGACTTGGTCGTTGGCGTCCTGATCCCAAACGTAGGAGATTTCACCGGTGAGGTTCTGGGTGAACGCGTATTTGAACCCGGCCGACGTGGTGTAGAGCCAGTCGTTGCGGAGGGTGGTCGGCTTGTAGTCCGACTGGGATACCCGGAAGCCGAGCTGGAGCTGCAGTTTCTTGGTGAACTGATGGCGGTAGCTGGAGTCGATCTGGCTATCCATATAGGCGTTTTTGCCCGTGCTCGAAACCCAGTTCCAGCGCTTGTATTTCAACACTAGGGCGTCGCTCTTGGTCGGGGTGATCGTCACGCTGGCTTCGGCGTAAACATCCGTCGGGTTGGTGTCGATGAGACCCTGGGCTTTCACGCCGTTGTTGTACGGACGCAGATCGGTATAGGTGGTGAACTGCGGGCCCACTTGCGCCTCGATCTTCAGCCACTTGACCGGGCTGCCTTCGTAGCCCGCCAGAATGCGCTGGTAGTCGTTGGTGGAGTTTTGGGCGTCCCACGGCAGGGACTGCTGGTACTGGTGGCCGTAGCGGTAGCCGAGGGTCAGGGCATTCTTCTTGTCGAGGTAGTAGCCTACATCCGCGCCGCCGTTGATGTCATAGCGGTCGACGTAGTTCATGTAGTTGTACGTCTTGCTGACGTTCATGAACGTCGTGTCGAGGTTGTAGTATTGCAGGGAGAGCGCGGGGCGCACGAAGACGGTGTCCGAATCGAACTTCACCGTCGCCTTCATGCGGTCCTGCACCTGGTCGCGGCGCTCGCGCGTCGTGCTGTTGCAGAACGAACTGTAGCCGCCGGGGTAGATCAGCCCGTCGTGGCTGCCGTCGATGGCCGTAAACGCGTTGTCGATGTTCACTTTCACCGCGCCGTTGTCCGTCTTGAGCACCGTGGTGACCCGGTGGGCTGTGTAGCTCTCGTTGGGCTGGTTGTGGTATTGGACGATGTCCGGCATGTAGCCGATGGCGAACGTCTTGATCCAGCCGGTGTCGTTCCAGAGCTTCGCGAGATCCACGCCCACCTTGGGCGAGATCGTCGTGACCCAGGAGGGGCGGTTTTTCAGAGCGACATCCAGATTCTTGGGCCAGGTGGCCGGGTAGAAGCGGGAGTCGGCTCCAGCGGCGTAGACATTGCTGTCATAGCTTTCGCGAACCCCCAGGGAGAGGTCGGTGAGCCAGGCGGGTTTTTCCCAGATGGCCGGGGTGGTTTGGACGGGGGTCTTGCTCGCGGCGTCCCCCGCCAATACGTGAGAGGAGAGGGCAAGAGCCAGGATGATGGGCAGGTGGCATGAAGGTTTTAGTGGGTCCATTGATACGGTTGTTGTGTTGAGGGTTTTTGGTTGGAAAACCGACGTTCGGCAACTAGCAGACGCTATGCCAAACGCCATAATGCATTGCCTGACAGGGAAATCAGCGTTTTTCCTCAGTAGGAGGCGTAAAGTATTTACGACACAACGTTAAAAATACTACACAAATGTAGCCTTGAGTGTTCCAAAATGTAGGACATGGCGGCGTCGGCGGTCTTCGGTTTGTCTTTTCTGGAAATTCTCCGCCGCAAATGATCTAATCCGCCTTCCCTTTCCCGTATGAACGACCAAATTAAGTATTTGCTGCAAGAATCGGACATCCCGACCACCTGGTACAACCTCGCCGCCGATCTGCGCAATCCCCCCGCTCCCGTCCTTCACCCGGCCACGCACGAGCCGATCACCCCGGCCGACTTGCTGCCGATCTTTCCGGAGAACATCATCGCGCAGGAGGTTTCCACCGAACGCGAGATCGAGATTCCCGAGCCGGTTCGCGAAATTTACAAGCAATGGCGGCCCTCGCCGCTCTTCCGGGCCCGCCGCCTGGAGAAGGCCCTCGATACCCCGGCGCGCATTTACTACAAATACGAAGGCGTAAGCCCCGCGGGCTCGCACAAGCCGAACTCGGCTATCGCGCAGGCCTATTATAATAAGGTCGCGGGCGTCAAGCGGCTCGTCACCGAGACCGGCGCGGGCCAGTGGGGCTCGTCGCTGGCCATGGCGTGTAATTTCTTCGGCCTCGGCTGCGAGGTCTACATGGTGCGGGTCAGCTACAACCAGAAGCCCTACCGCCGCGCCATCATGGAGACCTTCGGCGCGAAAGTCACCGCCAGCCCCAGCCCGACCACCGAGGCGGGTCGCGCGCTGCTGGCCCAGCACCCGGAGAGCTCCGGTTCGCTCGGCATGGCCATTTCCGAGGCCGTCGAAGTCGCTGCCAAGAGCCCCGATACCAAATACGCGCTCGGCAGCGTGCTTAACCACGTGCTTTTGCACCAGACCGTCATCGGCAAGGAGTCGGCCCTCCAGATGAAGCTCGCCGAGGACGAGCCGGATATCGTCATCGCCTGCACCGGCGGCGGCTCCAACTTCGGCGGCATGGCCTTCCCGTTTATCGGCGAAGTCCTGCGCGGCGAGCGCCAGCCGTTGCGCATCATCGCCGTCGAGCCCGAGGCCTGCCCGAGCCTCACTCGGGGCCGCTATGCCTACGACTACGGCGACACCGCCCACCTGGCCCCGATCACCAAGATGCACACCCTGGGGAGCACGTTCGTGCCGCCGGGCTTTCACGCGGGCGGCCTGCGCTACCACGGTATGGCCCCGCTGGTCAGCCAGGTTGTCGAGGAAGGCTTGGCTGAGGCCACAACGGTCGCTCAGCTGGAGTCGTTCGCCGCGGGCATCCAGTTCGCCCGGGCCGAGGGAATCGTTCCCGCGCCCGAGTCCAACCACGCCATCGCCGTGGGCATCCGCGAAGCACTCAAGTGCAAGGAGGAGGGGATTTCCCGCGCCATTCTGATCAACGTCTCCGGCCACGGCCACTTCGACATGATGGCCTACCTCGATTTCATGGCGGGCAAGCTGCAAAACTACGCCTACCCGGAAGAAGAGATCGCCATGGCCCTCGCGGGGCTCCCCAACGTGGGCGACGTTTAGAACGCTGCCTCTCAATCCTCAACAAAAAAGGCACGAAAGCGAAATGCTCTCGTGCCTTTTTAAATTATTGGGCAAGCCCCTGTTTTTTACATGTGCTTGATGATCTCGGTGCCGAATTCCGAGCACTTGATCTCGGTTGCGCCTTCCATGTTGCGGGCGAAATCATAGGTCACACGCTTGGAGGCGATGGCCCCGTTGATGCCCTTGAGGATCAAGTCGGCGGCTTCGTTCCAGCCGAGGTAGCGGAACATCATTTCGCCGGAGAGGACCACCGAGCCCGGGTTGACCATGTCGCGGTTGGCATACTTCGGCGCCGTGCCGTGCGTGGCTTCGAATACCGCGTGGCCGGTCACGTAGTTGATGTTGCCGCCGGGGGCGATACCGATGCCGCCCACCTGGGCCGCGAGAGCGTCCGAGAGATAGTCGCCATTCAGGTTCAAGGTCGCGATCACATCCACGTCCTGCGGGCGGATGAGCACGTTTTGCAGCGTGATGTCGGCGATCATATCCTTGAAGACCAGCCCCGCGCCGGGCTTGCCCTCGGGGATCTTGCACCACGGGCCGCCGTCGATCTCCTCTGCACCGAATTCGTTCTTGGCCACCTCGTAGCCCCAGTCGCGGAAGGCCCCTTCCGTGTACTTCATGATGTTGCCCTTGTGGACAAAGGTCAGGCTCTTGCGGCCCTGTTCGATGGCGTATTCAATCGCCGCGCGCACGAGGCGTTCCGTGCCCGGCTTCGAAATTGGCTTGATGCCCACGCCGATGAGCTCCGGCGCTTCTTCACCGAAACGGACCTTCGTGAAATCCTTCGGGCAGCGGTCCTTGAGCCACGTTAGTAAATCCTTGGCCTCGGGCGAACCGGCGGGCCAATCGATGCCCGCGTAAATGTCTTCCGTGTTTTCGCGGAAAATCACCATGTTGACCCGCTCCGGGTGCTTGACTGGCGAGGGGACCCCCGCGAAGTACTGCACCGGGCGCAGACAGACGTAGAGATCGAGCATCTGGCGCAGCGCCACGTTGAGCGAACGGATGCCGCCGCCGACGGGCGTGGTCAGCGGGCCCTTGATGCCCACCAGGTATTCGCGGAACGCGTTGACCGTGTCGTCCGGGAGCCAGTTATCGAACTTGTCCTTGGCCGTCTGCCCGGCGAAGACCTCGAACCAGGCGATCTTTTTCGAGCCGTTGTAGGCCTTGGCCACCGCCGCGTCGAGCACGCGCTCGGCCGCCGCCCAGATGTCCGGGCCCGTGCCGTCGCCGCGGATGAAGGGAACGACGGGCTGGTCCGGAACCGTCAGTTTGCCGTTCTGAATCGTGATTTTTTCCCCGGCGGGCGGGGTGACGTCTTGGTATGCCATAGAAAGGTACAAAAGTTAAAAACCCGGGCGGGATTAGAACAGAAGGCGGGCGGCCAAGTCGAACCCAAATTCTCACCATTCCGTGACATTCCGCGATTGCCAGCGCCCGGGCTCCCTGCCAAAATTGCCTCTTCATCATGCAAGTCCCTCTTCTCGACCTCAAGCAGCAGTACGTGACCCTTCGTGAACAGATCCGCGCCGAAGTGGATCAAATCATGGACTCCCAGTATTTCATCGGGGGGCCGAAGATCGAGGCGTTCGAGAAGGCGATTTGCGAATACACCGGGGCCGCCCACGCCATCGGCGTCACCAGCGGCACCGACGCGCTCCTCATCGCGCTCATGGCTCTGGACGTCAAGGCCGGAGACGCGGTCGTGACCACCCCGTACACCTTCTTCGCCACCGCCGGGAGCATCGCCCGCGTCGGTGCGGACGCCGTTTTCATCGACATTGATCCGGAAACCTACAACCTCTCCGTTCCCGCCCTGCGCGCTTATCTGGAAGGCTGTAAAAAGAACGCCCAAGGCCAGCCGGTCAGCCACGCGGGCAAGACGATCCGGGCCATCATGCCCGTGCACCTCTACGGCCTTTGCGCCGATATGGACGGCATCCTGGAAGTCGCCGCCCAGTATGGCCTCCCGGTGATTGAGGATTCCGCCCAGGCGCTCGGAGCCGAGTTCCCCGGCAAGGGAAGCGCCGGAGCCATGGGCGATTTCGGCTGCTACAGCTTTTTCCCGTCGAAGAACCTCGGGGCCTTCGGCGACGGCGGCATGGTTGTCTGCAAAGACGCCGCCATGGCCGACCGCCTGCGCGCCCTGCGCAACCACGGGGGCGAACGCCGCTATTACCACAAAATGATCGGCGGCAACTTCCGCCTCGACGCCCTGCAAGCCGCCGTGCTGGCCATCAAACTGCCGCACCTCGATGCATGGTCGGCCCAGCGCCGCCGCAACGCTGCCCTCTACCACGAGGAATTCGCCAAGGCGGGCCTGTGCGAAAAAGTGACGCTGCCCTTCGAGCCGTACGCCGATAGCGGGCTCAAGAACCACCATATTTTCAACCAGTTCATCGTCCGCGTGCCCGATCGCGACGGCCTTTGCGAGCACCTCGCCAAAGCGCAGATCGGCCACGCCATCTACTACCCGCTCTCGCTGCATATGCAGGAGTGCTTTGCGTACCTTGGGTATAAGGAAGGCGATCTTCCCGAAGCCGAGTGCGCGGCAAAGGAAACCATCGCCCTGCCGATCTACCCCGAGTTGACGCCCGAGCAGATCCACGCCGTGGTCGAGGGGATCGCCGGGTTTTATAAATAGACGGGAGCGGTTGGGCTGGGATGTTGGGCTATAGAACCGGGGCCCTTTCAGTGCACGCCCCGCCATGAGCGCATTTCATCAGCCCACAAAAAAGGCGGGCCGTTTCCAGCCCACCTTTTTTAAAATCCAATCTGCTGAAACGCTTAGCGCGGCAGCGGGTAGTGCCGGGTCAGCTCGTGCACTTGCGCGCGGATCTTCGCCAGTGCGGCCTCGTCGTCCTTGTGGGTGAGGGCTTCGTGGATGAAGTCGGCGATTTGCATCATCTGCTCTTCCTTCATGCCGCGCGTCGTTACCGCCGGGGTGCCGATGCGGATGCCGCCCGTGAGCGAGATTTTCTCGGTGTCAAAGGGGATGCCGTTCTTGTTGACGGTGATGCCCGCTTTGTCGAGCGTCTCGCTGGCCACTTTGCCGTTGATGCCCTTTGGACGGAGGTCCACCAGCATGAGGTGGTTGTCCGTGCCGCCGGATACGATCCGGTAGCCGTGGTGGATCAACTGGGCGGCGAGCGCCTTGGCGTTGAGGACGATCTGCTGGGCGTAGGCCTTGAAGCTCGGTTGCAGCGCCTCATAGAGGCAGATGGCCTTGCCCGCCACCACGTGCATGAGCGGCCCGCCCTGGATGCCCGGGAATACCTGGGAATCGACGGCCTTGGCATACTTTTCCTTGCACAGGATGATGCCGCCGCGAGGTCCGCGCAGGCTCTTGTGGGTGGTCGTGGTGACGAAATCGGCGAGCGGCACCGGGCTCGGGTGCTGGCCCCCGGCGACGAGCCCCGCGATGTGGGCCATATCGACGAAGAGGTAGGCGCCTACGGAGTCGGCGATCTCCCGCAGACGCTGGAAATCGAACACGCGCGGGTAGGCCGATGCGCCCGCGACGAGCATCTTCGGCTTGAATTCGAGGGCCTGGGCAGCCAGGGCGTCGTAGTCGATGGTTTCCGTCTCGGGGTTCACGCCGTAGGCGGCGACTTCGAAGAATTTGCCGGAGAAATTGGCGCTGTGGCCGTGGGTGAGGTGGCCGCCGTGGGCCAGGTTCATGGCCAGGATGCGGTCGCCCGGCTTGAGCACGGAGAAATAGACGGCCATGTTGGCCTGGCTGCCGGAGTGGGGCTGGACGTTGGCGTGATCGGCGCCGAAGAGGGCCTTGGCGCGGTCGATGGCGAGCCGCTCCACTACGTCGACGTTCTCGCAGCCGCCGTACCAGCGTTTGGCCGGGTAGCCTTCGGCGTATTTGTTGGTCAGGCACGAGCCCTGGGCTTCCATTACGGCGCGGCTGGTGAAGTTTTCAGACGCGATGAGCTCGATGCTCTCGTCCTGGCGCGTGGCTTCCTTGGCGATGGCCTCGGCCAGCTCGGGATCGACCTTGGCGATGCTGCCGCCGGGCAGGAATTCCTCGCCCACGTGGCCGAGCTTGTTGACGCGCCGCTCGTGGCGGTTGCCTCCCTCAAATTTCGTGGAAAGGAAGGCGTCGACCGTTTTTTTCACAGCTTCGAGCTTGGCGTTCTTGGCGGCGAGGCAGAGCACGTTGGCGTTGTTGTGCTGGCGGGTGATGGTGGCTTCCTCGGGGGTGTCGACGAGGGCGGCGCGGATCTGGGGAAAGCGGTTGGCCGCGATGCTCATGCCGATGCCGCTGGTGCATACGAGAATGCCGAAGTCGGCTTTGTTGGCGATGACTTCGTTGGCTACCTGGGCTGCGAAATCAGGGTAATCGACCGACTCGGGGGTGAAAACGCCGAAATCGGCAACGGGAAAGCCTTTCTCGGTGAGGTAGGCATGAAGGGCCGTTTTCAATTCGAATCCACCGTGATCCGCGGCGATCGCGATCCGGGATGTTGAGCTGGTGGCGGGTGTGGTCATGGGCTGAGGCATTTGCTTGGTTTTTTGAATGTGGGAAAGAATGCTCGGGATGGTGGCTTTGATCCGGTCGCGGCACCGCATGTAGACGTCCACGCTCTGGCCGATGGGGTCGGGGATATCCGAGCGCCGCTGGGGGCCGGGCAGGAATTCGGTGAGGAGAAAGGCTTTGTCGGCGGCCTCCGGGAAGAACGTCAGGATGACATCCAGGTGCCCGCGCGTCATGGCGAAAATGTAATCGGCCTCCTCCACCAGCGCCTCGGTGAGGGGCTGGCTGCGGAATTTGGAAAGGGAAAGGCCCAGGGGCCGCAGGGCGGAGGCCGAGTTGACGCTGGCCGGGAAGCCCGGGGCCGCGCTGATGCCCGCGGAGGCCACTTCGATGTCGTTATCCAGGTCCTTCACGGCGTTCCGGAAGAGCGCCTCGGCCATCGGGCTGCGGCAGATGTTTCCGGTACAGACGAAAAGGATGTGTTGGACTGGTTTCACAGAATGGGCATCACCCCCATCGGCCTCCCGGGACGAAGGGGAAAGGTACAACATTTCATGGATTTTTTAGACTGTCGAGGGTCAATGCGCGCGATCCATCGGGGAAGGTCCCCTGGATTGCCCCCGGTGGGCCCCGGCTCCCACCGAAATGGGCGGTCTGTCCTTCCATTATTTGCAGAGCCTGCTAGGCTTCCCGCGCTGTGGAAAACACTGTTCCTGAACCACCTTCGACGCCCTCCTTGCAATCCAAGGGGCTTGGCTACCGCTTTGCCCTGCTTCTGACGGGGAGCGCGGCGGCGGCCGAGGCGGTGCTGCGCCAGGCGCTGGCGGAATGTTCGGAGGCGCTGGGCCAACTGCGCAGCCGTGCCCGCCGCCGGGCGCTCTTGATCCGGCAAATCCGCGCCGTGGCGGCGAAATGGCGCGAGGAGAACCCTGCCGAGCCGGACACGGAGGGCGTCCAGGGCCGGATCGCCGCCCTTCCCGAGCGCGACCGTTGTGCGTTGGCTCTCTTTCTTTGCCTGGAGCCGGAGACGCCCGTGGAAGCCATGGCCGAGCTGCTCCACCTGAAGCTGCCCCTCTTTATCAAGGCCATCGCCTCGGCCCGACAAGCCCTGGCCCCCGCCGCCGTTTTCCCTGAAAAACCGCTCTTGCGCGAACACCGCCCGTGGGGAGGGGACCGCCCGAAGGTGGCCAAAGCCGTGGCTGCCGCTGGGGAGAGCCCCGAGCTGGCCGCTCAAGCCGAAGCGGATGCTCTGCTTTATGCCGATGTCGGCTTTCTGGAAGTCCCCGCGCCGATTCTCGAACTGGTCCCGGCGGCTCCGGAACGGCCTCGCCTGCGGGTGCTCCTCTTTCAGCCTGCCGTGCTGGCCATCGTCCTGGCCACCCTGGTCGTGCTTGGCACGGTCATCTATATTGTCCAGGCGCGCTCGGCCGATTTCCCGGGACGGGAGACCGCTGAGGAAATCGTCGAACATTCAGGCACCGAGGTCGAATACGAGCCTTTTACTGCCACTCAGGCGGGGGACTTGGATGACTGGTTTGTGCTGAAAGGCTTTGCTGGGTTCGGCGTTCCCTCTGATTTGGATAAAGCCCGCGCGGTGGGGGGGCGGTTATTTCGCTACAACGGCCTCCCGATCGCCGAGGTGGAGCTGTCCGCCAGCAATGCCCGGCTGCTCGTGTTTCATCTTGCTGACCTGAAAAAGACCACCTTCAACCCCGGCACCAGCTGGCGTTTCTTCCAGGAGGACGACTGGGCCGTGGGGGTGACGCGGGACGACGACAACGGCTATATTCTCCTTTTTGAGGGGGATTCGGCGACTATGCCCCGGTTTTTTGAGGCGATTCGCAAAGCCAAACCCGTGGAATAAACCCCGGGGTTGTTGCGAATTGGTATTGAAGCGGGCCGGGCAATAGCTTATCCCATGGAGCTGAGATGAAACCTATTCGTTTGATTGCGCCAGTGCTTGCCTTGGCGCTTCTTGTCGGATGCGCCCATATCAACCGGACCGAGCGCAGCACGCTCGTCGCGCACAATGTGAACCCGGCGGTTTACGACCGGATGGTTCGCGGGGAAATCCTTACGCTCAGCGATATTATCGAGCTTTCCCAGCGCAACGTCCCGCCGCAGTTGATCATTAATTACCTCTACTCCACCCGCGCCGTCTACGTCCTGGATAAACCGGCGCTCACGCGGTTGAACCAGACCGGGGTGTGCCAGGAACTCATCAGCTACCTCTCGCAGACGGAGTCGATGTTCGGCCCGCGGGCTTACGGCCCCCGCTACTACGGCCCCGCGCCGTATTACTACGATCCCTATTATCCGTGGTATCCCGCCCCCTACTATTATGGCCCGACCGGCGTCGTGGTCATCGGTGGCGGGGGACATTGGCGCCGCTAAGGCTTTCCAGATTAGAACCTTTCCTATAAGAACCTTCCGTTTATGTCTAACACACCATCCGCTACCTCCTCCAACGCCACCGACCAGATCGAAGACCTCCAACGGCAGATCGAGCAGCTCAAGCACCGTGCCGTGCTGGAGCTGAAGGTCAAGCTGGCCGACGCCAAGGCGCTGGTGGTGGATCTCCAGGCCCAGATTGAAAAGATCTCCGGCGAGGTCGGCGAAAAACCGGCCACCGGACGCCGTCACCGCACGCGCGTGACCATCGCGCAGATCGTGGACGCCATCAAAGGCGGCGCGACTAATTACCGTACCGTCGCCGCCAAGCTGGGCGCTTCGCCCGCCTCCATCGCCAACAAAATCAAAGACGAAGGCAAGGCGGCTGGAATTTCCAGCACCGGCCAGAAGGCTTCCTTCAAGCTGGTGGTGAAATAGGGACGAGGCGGGGGCTTTGAGCAGAATGCTCTAGGTTCTACTCGCTCTCGCTTTCCACCGCTCCGCGCAGGTCGTAGATCACGCCCCAGCTCCCGGAGGCCGCCACCGGGAGGCGGTCCCGCCACGGGTCGCCGTTGCCCGTGCCGTATTTCTCGCGCTCGCGCGGTCCCCAGAAAAGGTAATCCGCGCCGAGCTGCCGGGCGCGCGTGGCCCAGCCCGGTTCCGCCCGCAGGAGGCGCTCAAGCGCGTCGAACCTCGGGCGGTAAGCGATACCGTGGCTGAAAAGGTGCCCTTCATAACCGGCCACCGCCTTGTGCCCGAGCACGAGCAGCGGGTGATTGTAGGTCGGCAGGCAGGCAAAGGTTGCCGTCACCGGGATGCGCTTTAGCTCGGGCCGCAGCGAGTCGAGTTCCGCGCGGTTGGCGAGGGCGTAGCCCTGGTGCTTACCGCCCAGGCCGCTCGCCAGCGTCAGCGCGCCCGAGGCAAAGAGCGCCACGCAGGCCACCGTACGCAATGCCACGCTCCCCTGCTTTTCCAGCAGGCCGTCGAGCGCCGGGAGTATGGCGAAATAACACCAAATCGTGAGCTTGGTATTGTCCCACTCCCACGGCGCGAAGATCACGTAGCAGGCGATGGCGAATACCGCCAGCGCCGGGAGCATGAAGGCCGCGTACTCCAGCATTTCCGGCTCTTTGCGCCGCAGCCAGAGCCAACCCAGCGTCCCCGCCAGCAGGAACGGCAGCACGCCGAAATTCTGCATCGTCGCGTCGAGCAGCGAGAGGTCCTTGCCGATCCAGCCCGCGCTGAGGTGGACGGCCCCGCCGCTTTGCCCGAAGCCGGTTACTTTAAACACCAGCCACGTCGCCGGAAGGAGCGCCACCGCCACGAGCTTTAGGATTTCCCGCCGGGGCGCGGGCCGCCCCGCCGCCGCTGGCACGAGCATCCAGGCCCCCAGCATTGCCGATAAAAAGAGGAACGTGTGCAGGTGGAACAGCGGCATCGTGGCGTAAATCAGCACCTCGATCCAGAACGGCAGCCCGCGCGAGGCCCGGAAAAACCGTTCGCGCCAGCTCCACAAGAGCGCCAGCCCGGCGGGGATCGCGTAGAGCAGCCCGCGCTGCGTCACGAACAGGGCGAGCGGGATGCTCTTCCAGTCCAGATGCTCCTGCACGGCGTCCATATTGGGATGCGGCAGAGCCAGGAGCACCGCCAGCCCGCCGTTGAACAAAAACGCCGCCAGGGCGAATGCCCCGCACCAGCGCCAGAGCGCGACGGCCGTGGCGAGCGCGGCCAGCAGGCCCGTCCAGACGAGCCCGCGCTGGAGGTCGAGCCCGGTGGAAACCAGGAGCGCATTAAAGAGATCCACGCCCAAGGGATAGTGCAGCGCCGCGGAGGAAAAGATCGGGTTCGCGGGCCAGAGCGGCGCGCCGTTGGCAAAGTAGTTGATGTACGTCAGGTGCAGCGAGAGATCACCGAGGTTGTTCGGCGAAAGAAAGGAGACGTTTTCCTCGTTGTTGAACATCAGCCAGCAGAAGGCCCGCGCCGCGAAAAGCGCAAACGCGATCCCCATGCCCCACGCCGCCCAGCCGCGAAACGGTTTCCCTCCGGGCAGCCCCTTGAGCGAATGCCACGCGCCCGCGCCCGCCAGCGCCCCGAGCGCCAGCGCCACGGCGGAAAAGGGCGCGTTGAGCCCGTGGTTGCCAGCAAGCAACCCCACCAGCGCGGCAACGCAAACGGCCACGAGCCCGGAAACGACGGCTTTCATTGCGCGGAGCCTGCGGGCACGGCTGGAGTGGCGGCGGCGTCCACGGGAGCGGCCTGGGGGTGGGGGGTAAATTCGGGCGTCCGGCCCGGGAACACATGGGCGAAGTGCGCCGCGCTAAAGTAAAGGCGCCCCCCGTCCATGGCATCGCGAAGCTGGAAGGGGACGATGAAATACGCCTTTTTAAGCCCCGCCTCCAGTTTGGCGATTTGATCGCTTTCGGCCACGATCACCGCCGCGTCGGTTTCCTCCGGGGCCTCCTTGTCGTAATAGCCCACGTCGGTGAAGTCTCCCAGCGCCCAGGGGAGCGGATGGTAGCTGGAGAGCAGAATGTGGATCGGCAGATGCAGCGCCTGCGGGTCGGCCGCCGCCAGTTGTTTGAGCGGCTTCATCAGTTTGAAATAGTCGTTGTCCGTTTGCACGTACACATAGGAAGGCAGCGAGAGCACCTTGAGGCTCCAGTGCGGAAGTTTCACGGACTCCGGGCAGAGATTGAGCTCCGCAATGGTTCCCGGCTCCACGGTCGGGTGACGGTAATTCAGGTCGGCGGAAACCGCAAACGAACCGGCGACCACGCCCGCGCCTGCCAGCGACGTGCTCCAGCGCGCCCCCCAGGAGCGGGAAAGCGCCTCGTCCACCGCCGCGCCGAAGACGAAGAAAAACGGCCAGATGAGCGAGACAATGCACCAGGGCGTCTTGTAGGGCACCAGGCTGTAGCCCACCAGCACGCCGCAGCCGTAGACGGCGGTGAAGCGCGCGAGGCGGTTCATCCCGGGCCACAGCGCCCGCACGCTCCAGAGGAGCCCCAGCAATACGGGCCATTCGTAACGGACGATAAGCTGTATCCAGTAATACCAGGCTTTGCAGTGCCCCTCGTCCTTCACCCCGGTATGGCCCCAGGCCATGAAGGCCGTGAAGAAATTACCCGCCACCTTTTTCCAAGGCGCGGGATCAAGGAAGCCGCCGGAGTAGAAAAACACCAGCAGGAAGAGGCAGCCGATAACCGCGTCCAGGAGCATTTTCCGGCTCCATTGCCGCGCTGCCGGACGCGCGGGAATGCCGTCTGCCGCCGAGGGGGCGAAGCGTTCCAGGAGCGCCAGCGTGGGGATGGCCAGCGCGAACGCCGCGAAGTGGATGATGTGCGTCTCTTTGTTGAGGATCATCAGCGTCGCGCCCAGCGCCGCCGTCCACAAGCCGCGTACCGATCCGCGCGTCCAGAGCTCCGCCGCGCCCCAGAGGCCGAGGATCATCCCGAAGACCAGCCACGACTCGTGGATCGCATAGCGGGAGTAGAACATCATGCCCGGCGAGACGGCGAACGCCAGCGCCGCCCAGGCGCACGCCCGCCATGGCAGGAAGCGCCGGAACTGGAAAATGAGCCAGACGGTGGCCGTGTTGATCAAGACCAGCGGCAGCCGCAGCGAGAGGATGTCGCGCCCCAGCAGCGTCTGGAAGAGGAAGAGGACGTAGAAATGAAACGGCCCGTGGTAGTTCGTCGGGTCGTAGCTGTAGTAGCCGTGGAGGCGCATCTGGTCCACGAACCAGCCGTTGACGCCCTCGTCGAAATGCGGCGGCTTCAGGCGCAGCCATAGGAGCCGCAGCACCAGGGCGAGCGCCACGATGGCCCACTGGGTAGCCTTCGCCCAGGGGAACGGCTTCGGGGTGGCCGGGGAAGAAGAGGTATCGGACATGCGCGGGTTATTGCAAAGAAGTCGCCGCCTGGATTCAAGCCGGAAAACAGAATTTACAGGCGGTACAAATTTCCTATCCCTTAACCTCCAGCCGCGCCAACAGCCGCGAAAAGTCCTCCAGGCCGTCGATCCGGGCCGCCACCTGGCGCAGCGAGGCCAGCGCGGGGGGGATGTGGCCGAGGAAGTGCGGGTGCTCCTTTACCAGCCCCAGGAAGCCGTAGGCCCCGAGGGCCTGCATCAGCCGTTGCAGCGCGCAGAGGTCGCAGAGTTCCCGGAAATCGTCCGCCACCGGTTCGCCCTCCTCGGCGTAAAGCGCCTCCGCTTCGTCGAACAGCTCCGAGCGCTCCTTGTCCGAGAGGGTGACGTAGGGATCGTAGATCAGCGAGGCCAGGTCGTAGGCCGCCAGCCCGGGGCGCATTCCCTGGAAGTCGATGAGGCAGGCTTGCCCGTTGAGGATCATGATGTTCTGCGACTGGAAATCGCGGTGAACCAGCACGCGCGGCAGCGCCGCCAGCCGCAGGGCGATCTCCTCCAGCCGGGCCCGGCCGCAGCCCAGCTCGATCACCGCGGGCGGCACGCCGAAGTAGCGCCCCGCGCAGTTTTCGAAAAAGTAATGCTGCTCCCAGCGGTAGAGGTCGGCGTCAAAGGCGATCTCGAAGCGCGGCAGTGCGCCCGCCGTCACCCGATGTCCGCGCGTGTGGAGGCGCACCACCTGGCGCAGTGCGTTGCGGTAAAGCGGCTTGCGCTCGGCCCACGGTTCGTCGCGGAATTGCCACAGGTCGTCGCCGCCCAGGTCCTCCATCCAGATGAGCCCTTCCTGGGGGTCGTGGTGAAAGATCTCGGGCACCCGCACGCCGATCGAGCGCAGAAAGCCCGCGATGTCGCAATAGTGCCGGTTCTCCTCCCGCTGCCCGCCGTATTTGACCAAGATGAGGGAGCCTTCGTCGCTGAGTGCGATCCGGTAATACTTCCGATCCGAACCTCCCTTTGCCAGCGGTTCAATGCGGATGCGGTCGCGAAAGAATTTCGGGAAGTGGGCGGCGGTCTGATCGAGGAGGAGGTCGGGAATCATCGGGGAAATAGCAGGCTGTTTAGAAATCGGTGTCGGTATGGGTGTCGCAGGCGGTCTGGTTTTCGGTGACGATGCAGCGGGTCAGGCTGGTTTGGGGAGCAATGTGCGTGCCTTCCCAAAGAACGCAATCGTGCAATTGCGCATTAGCGCCGATTTTTGATCCGGCCCCGACATAGGTGGCTCCGGTGAGCCGGGCCGTGGGATCGACCCGCGCCTCGGGGTGGACCCAGGAGGTGAGGGGATCGGCGGTGCGTAGGTCGTGGTGAACGCCCAGGTATTTCTCCCGGGTGCCCAGCTCCCACCAGTCCCCTTCGTCCACGACGACGCCTCCTAGGGTGCCGTTTGCGGCCATCGCGAGAAAGCTTGGAATCACGGAGACTTTTTCCAGTTTCAGCCGGTGGAAAAACGCCGGGTTGACGAGATAGATCCCGGTAAAGACATGCGAATTCGGCGTGCGCCCGAGGCGAAAACCGATGTCCGGGATTCGCCCCGTGAGGGGATCGAACGCAATATCAAGCCGTCCGCCGTGGCTGCGTAGAATCAGGGTCACCTCGTTGCCGCTGGAGAAATGGTGAGCTACCGCCGGTTCCAGCGGGAGCGTGGTTAGAATGTCGCCGTTGTAGACGATAAACGGCTCCCCACCGAGCAGGTCCTCGACGTTCTTGATGCCGCCGCCGGTTTCGAGCAGGTCGGGCTCGTGCCGGAACGTGAGCGACGCCTCTTTGTAATTCGCGGCGAAATACCGGTCGTAAACTGGCGCGCAGTGGTGCGTATTCACCACCAACCGCCGCACCCCTGCCTCCAGCAGATGATCAAAGGCGTGGGAAATGAGGGGACGCCCCGCCACCGGGATGAGCGGCTTGGGACGGCGCAGGGTCAGCCCCTTGAGGCGCGTCCCGAGACCCGCTCCGAGGACGAAAGCTTGGGAGATTGACGGATTCGGCATGGGAGAAAGAAGGGCCTAGTTTAGGCACCAATCGCGGAAATGCTAATGGGAAATGTTTGCCGAGCGTGCCGCGCATAAATCCATTGATCCACACCCCTGCGTGGTGTAATACATGGGTCCATGCCCGGCGTTCGCAACTCCAACAAAGCATTGGCCTCCTTCTGGATGCACAAGGATATCTACACCGCCCTGGGCATCGTGACCAAGGTGACCGACACCACGCTTACCCGGTTCATTCTGGAAGCCATCGCGGAGAAAATGGAGTTCACCCTCGACGAGGCGGGCGACCCGGTGGGCCTCGATCTCGATGCCTTGGCCCGGCGCGCCTTTGAGCAGCGCAAGCGCCCCGTTCGGAAGAAAAAGGCCCTTTAGCAGATTGTTAGCAGGCAGTTGAAAAGCTGTCGGGGACTTCGCGTGGAATGCCCGGCTGCGGATTGCTTTATTCCCAGGGCGTGGTTCTCTTGAGCGAGAGAGGAATGTTTCTCGAAACGGCGCGAGCGACAACCTCTTGCGGCGCTTCCCGGGGTGACGCTGTCTGGTTTGAGAAACACCCACCAATCGCGATCCATGATCCAGGAAATCTTCGAGATCATCCGTCCACGTATCACGCCCCGTGTGCTGGAGGTGGTCAATCAACATCTGACAGACGAGCAAATCGGACTCTTGCTCGTCAAACTGATCAACCCCTATGTGGTGCTGACGCAGCAGGAGGAAGCCATACTGCGAGGGGTCAATCGTAAAACCCTGCGCGGGATGAAAGCGCGCGGGGAAGTGCCCGTCCGGCCAGAGGAGACGGCGGGAGGTGTCAACAGGAAAGAACTCCCAATTTTTCCTCAAAAAGCCCCAAAAAGGGCCAAAAGATCCCCAAGAGGTGACGAGTAGGAAAATCCGTTGTAAAAAACAACCAAGATTACCGGATGCCAGACACGGCTCCTCCCCGGTAAAAATTAACAAGGAAGTTACCATGATAGACTCAGTTAAACCTGTAAAAATCCGGCGCGATCGCTCCGGCGCCATCGCCCTGTCGTGTCCATCCCGAGGCCCGTTTTTCCTGGGGGCCAGGGAGCGCCAGGCGCTGGCAAAGCTCATCCGTGGCCAGCGGGACGCCTTTTGGGAGGCCGAGACCGGGACGCCCCGCTCGGGCGAGCCCTTTACGCTCGGGGACTTGGCCGAGCTGGAGCCGCTTCTGGGCTGGCTGAATCAGGAGGGCTAGGAAATCATTGCCCGCTTCCCGCGCTTTCGTTCCGCGCGCGATCCTTGTATCATCGCCGCAATGAGCACGAAACTTCAGTGGGGGGTGATCGGCACCGGAGCCATTGCACGGTGTTTTGCCAGAGGGCTGATGGAGTCCCGCCACGGAACGCTGGTGGCCGTCGGCAGCCGTTCGCGGGAAGCGGCTGAGACGTTTGCCCGGGATTTCCCCGCCGCCTGCCACGTCGGCTACGAGGCCCTCATCGCCGATCCCGGCGTCCAGGCGGTCTACATCTCCACGCCGCATTGCCTGCACGCCGAGTGGGCCATCCGCGCGGCCGAGGCGGGCAAGCACGTCCTTTGCGAAAAGCCGCTCGCCATGAACCGCGACGAAGCCCTGGCCGCCATCGAGGCCGCCCGGCGGCATGGCGTTTTCCTCATGGAGGGCTTCATGTACCGCTGCCATCCCCAGACGCGCCGACTGGCCGAGCTGGTGCGCGCCCGCGCGGTCGGGGAGCTGAAGCTCATCCGCGCCACCTTCAGCTTTTGCCACCCCTTCGACCCCCGCCATCGCCTCTTCGATCCCGCCCTGGGCGGCGGCGGCATCCTGGACGTCGGGTGCTACTGCGTCTCACTGGCTCGGCTCGTCGCCGGAGCGGCCCGGGGAGCGGCTTTTGACGACCCGGCCGAGATCAAAGGCACGGGCGTCACCGGCAGCACCGGGGTGGACGAGTACGCCGTCGCCTCGCTGAAATTCTCCGGCGGCATCCTGGCCCAGATCGCCGCGGGCGTTCAGCTCGATCTGGAAAACAACGTGCGCCTGGTTGGCACCGAGGGGAGCATCCTGGTGCCCAACCCGTGGACCATGAATGGCAGGGAGGGCGGCTTTTCCAAAATCCTCGTCTTCAAGGGCCACATCCCGGAGGAAATCGTGATCCCGTGCGACCGGGGCCTCTATGCCCTGGAAGCCGACCACGTGGCCGAACAGATCGCCGAAGGGCAGCTGGAATCCCCGCTGGTTTCCTGGGAAGACTCCCTGGGGAACATGGAAGTGCTGGATCAGTGGCGCAGGCAAGTTGACGGAAACGCCGAGATATAGGAAAGTGGGTCCCCCGATGACTCCCTGCCCTTGTTTCCCGATAGCCACCCCGCTCGAGGAGTGGTCCGATATCGACGCTGCCTTTGCCCAGGCCCCCGACCTGCCCCTCCTCCAGCCCTGGCGCGCCACTCCCGAGGAGTCCTTCCGGCCCGCCTTCGCCCGGCTCGGCTACGCCGAGGGCGTATTTTGCGTCAAGGTCGAGCTGAAGGACGACGATGTCTTCAATCCCATCAGCGGATTCAACGAGCCCGCCTACAAGAGCGGCGACGTGGTGGAGGTCTTCGCCTACGCGCTGGGCAACCCCCGTTATTGCGAAATCCACACCACCCCCGGCGGCTCGCTTCTCCAGCTCCGCTTTCGCGTGGACCAGCCCCGCATCCCGCAGGCCGACAGCCTCGTGGCCGCGCCCGTTTCCCGCGTCCTGACCCGCCGCACTCCGGCGGGCTGGTCGGCCTTTTTCGAGATTCCCTCCAAGATCACCGGCTCTTTCCCCAGGCCGGGCGGCGAGTGGCGCGTGGCCGTCTGCCGTTACGACTACACCCGGGGCAGGGCCCGTCCCGTGCTTTCCTCCACCGCGGCGCTCGGCAAGGTCGACTTTCACCAAATCGAAAACTGGACCCCCATCGTATTTCAGTAACCGGCTCGCAGAGGTTACTCAATCCTCCCTCATGCCTATCTTCCTCTTTTGGAGCCAATTCCGCACTTGCCTTTGTCCCCCGCGTATGGCAGGAAAGAGGGTGTAATCGTCTCCAACGAGTCACTAAAAACTCTTCCTCAACGGGGGTGGGGGGTGACTCGTTGGCGCCATAAGCGGCTAACGACGAGCTTTTGGTTGTTAAATGTATGCCTAGCATCGGGCGATTTTTCAGGCGTGAACACGGTCCAGCTTTCCGTGTGCGCGTCATCGTCCTCTGCTATATGGGAGTCGCGGCGGCCTGGATGCTGCTGGGCAACCATATCGGCCTCGGGATCTCCGGGGAGGATTGGCCTGTCGCCAAGGCACTCTTTTTCGTCCTGGCTACGGGAGGGATGCTCTACCTGCTCATTTACCGCTTTGCCCTGCGGCTCAGCCGGATTAGCGAATCCCTGCGTGCCAGCGAGAATAAATACCGCCTGCTGATCGAAAATTCGCCCGATGCCGTCGTCATCGAGCGCGGCGGCCTCATCGTTTTTGGCAACCCCGCGGCGCTCGCCCTCTTTGGAGCCGCCGACGCCTCCCAGCTCCTGGGGCAGGCTTTCTCCAGCTTCGTCGCATTGACGGAGACCCCCTCCGGAAACGAACAGCCCCCCGCCGCCTCGGTCGCCTTGCGGAAAATGGTCCGGCTCGACGGCCATTCGCGCGACGTCGAGATCTCGTCGGTCGCCTACTCCGACCCCGAGGGCCGCTGCGTCAAACACATCCTGCGGGACATCTCCGAACGCGAGCAAAAGGACCAGGAAATCCGCCGCCTCAACCGGATCTACTCCGTGCTGAGCCAGGTCAACCAGGCCGTGGTCCGCATCCCGTCGCGCGAAAAGCTCTTTGCGCAGATTTGCAACATCCTCATCCACTGCGGCGGGTTTACCCGCGCCTGGGTGGGGCGCTACGACCCGCAGAAGCGGGAGGTGATCCCCGTGGCATGGGAAGGCCAGGAGATGGACCACCGCATCCACCTCCAGATCGGCACCCCCTCCCAGCTCAACGGCGGCTTGGTCGAGCGCGTCATCCTCGACGCCGCTACCTGCGTCTCCAACGACTACGTGCACGATCCGCGCACCGTTTCCTGGCACGACCGCGCCGCCCGGGAAAACTGGCACTCGGTCATCAGCCTGCCCATCCGCCGCCACCGCGAAATCTGCGGCGTGCTCACCGTCGTCGCCTCCGAGGTCGACTACTTCCAGCATGAGGAAATCCGCCTGCTCGAAGAAGTCGCCATGGACGTCTCCTTCGCCCTCGACCGCCTCGACGAAGAGGAGCTGAGGCGCAAAACCCAGGAAGCCCTGGTCAAAAGCGAAGAGCACCTGCGCTTCCTTATCAACCACCTTCACGCGGGCGTCATGGTCGTAAGCTCCGCCGACCGCGTCGTCATGATCAACTCCGAGGTTTCCCGCCTGCTCGGGCAGCCGCGCGAAGAAATCGTGGGCCGCACGCCGGGCGAGTTTGGCTTTAAGCTCCTTGACGAAAGCGGCGAGGCGCTCACCCCGGGCCAGTTTCCCTCGTCATGGGTCATCGCCTCGGGCCAGCCGCTCCAGAGCCGCATCCTCGGCGTCACCCAGCCCGCCGGAACCGTCTGGCTGCACGTCAATGCCTTCCCCGAGCGCGATGGCCAGGGCACGCTGCGACAGGTCATCGTCACCTTCGTCGATATCTCCGCCCACAAGCAGGCCATGGAAGCCGTGCGCGAGAGCGAGGAAAAATTCCGTACCCTTTTTGCCTCCTCGCGCGACGCCATCCTGCTCTTCGAAGACAATTCCTACTTCGACTGCAACCAGGCCGCGCTTGAAATGTTCCGCTGCCCGGAGAAAACCGATCTCCTCAAGCGCAAGCTGGGCGACCTCTCCGCCATCCGCCAGCCCGGCGGGCGCTATTCAGCCCAGGTCGTGCCGCAGCTGGTCGAAACGGCCCTCCGCTCCGGGCTCGGCTGCTTCGAGTGGATGTGCCGCAGGCTGGACGGCACCGAGTTCATGGCCGAAATGGCCTTCGCGCCTATCGTTCTGCGCGGCCGCACCGTCATGCAGGTCGTCGTGCGCGACATCTCCTGGCGTCGCCAAGCCGAGCAGCAGCTCCGGCAGCTCTCCCGCGTCGTCGAGCAGAGCCCCATCTCCGTCGTCATTACCGACATTTTTGGTAACATCCAGTACGTCAACCCGAAATTCACCGAGAGCACCGGCTACACCCGCGAGGAAGTCATCGGCAACAACCCCCGCATGCTCAAGAGTGGCGAACTTTCCGCCGCCAGGTACGAGGAGCTCTGGAACGCCATCACCTCCGGTCAGGAGTGGCGCGGCGAATTCCACAACCGCAAGAAAAACGGCGAACTCTTCTGGCAGTCCGCGAGCATCTCGCCCATTACCAACAAAGCCGGGGCGATCACGCAATTCCTCGCCATCGAGGAGGACATCACCGACCGCAAGCGCACCGAGGCCGCGCTCAAGGAGTCCGAAGAACGCTTCTTCAAGGCCTTCAACACTGCCCCCGCCATCATGGTCATCATGACGCTGGGCGAGGGCCTCTGCATCGAGGTCAACAACGCCTTCGTCGAAGCCTCCGGCTACACCCGCCAGGAGGCCCTGGGTCGCCATTTCCGGGACCTCGGCATCATGGATGAGCCCGACATCGACGCCATGATCGCCAAACTCCAGAGCCAGGGCAAAGTGGTCAACGAAGAATGCGGAGCCTCCCGCAAAAATGGCGAAAAATTAATCGGCATCGTCTCCGCCGACCTCATCGAAATCAACGGCGAGGCCTGCGTCGTGGCCACCATGCTGGATATTACCGAGCGCAAACAAATGGAGGAGAAATTCCTCCGCGTCCAGCGCATGGAAAGCATCGGCGCACTCGCCGGGGGCATGGCCCACGACCTCAACAACATCCTTGCGCCGATTCTCATGTCGGCCTCGATGCTCCGGGATCAGAAGCTCTCCGATCCTTCCCGGCAGCTCGTCTCCGGCATCGAGGAGGCCGCCCAGCGGGGTGCTAATATCGTCAACCAGGTCCTCACCTTCGCGCGCGGCGTCAAAGGCAAGCACACCGTCATCAACGCCTCCGAGCTGGCCGGTGAAATCGCCAAGATGGTCAAGGAAATCTTCCCCAAATCCATCATCTTTAGCTTCAACGTACCCAGCATGCTCTGGAACATCAGCGGCGACACCACGCAGCTCCAGCAGGTCTTTCTTAACCTCTGCGTCAACGCCCGCGACGCCATGCTCGAGGGCGGTTCGCTCACCCTCGGCGTCGATAATATCGAAGTCGACGAAGCCTTCGCCCATATGGTGCCCTCCGCCACGGCCGGGCGCTACGTCCAGTTCAGCGTCACCGACACCGGCACCGGCATTCCCCCAAAGATCGTCGACCGCATCTTCGAGCCCTTCTTCACCACCAAGGAGCCGGGGAAGGGGACCGGCCTCGGGCTTTCCACGGCGGTCGGCATCGTTCGCAGCCATGGCGGATTCTTGAAAGTCGAATCCGAAATCGGCAAAGGCTCCATCTTCCGCGTCTACATCCCCGCCACCAACAGCGCCGTGCGCAAGAAAGAAAAGACCGACCAGCCCGCCATCATCCGAGGCAACGGCGAAACCCTCCTGGTCGTCGACGACGAGCCGGAAATCCTCGAAATCATTTGCAGCATCCTGCAACAGAACAACTGGAAGACCATCTCGGCCACCGACGGCGTCGAGGGCGTGGCCTCCTTCCTCATGCACTCCGGGAAAATCAAAGCCCTCATTACCGACATGGTCATGCCGAACATGGACGGCCTGGGCCTCATCCGCTCCGTACGCAAGCTCTCGCCCGATCTGCCCATCCTCGTGGCCAGCGGCTTTAGCAACGAAGAAAGCCGTGGCGAGCTCGACGAGCAGCGCATCAGCGGATTCCTGAAAAAGCCCTTTAGCGCGCGCCAGCTGGTCGCCCGCGTGGCCTCACTTCTTTATGATTCGAAGGGGAAACCCTTAGCAGGGCGAAAATAATTCCACCTCACCCACTCAAAATGTGCCGCCATCGTCGAAACCAAGGGTACGATGAAACGCTATCAGTTTATTGGACTGGCCGTGCTGATCCTGGCCGGCCTGAGCCCGGGAACCAACGCCGCGAACGACGGATGGAGAAACCGGGACCAGAACGGGGATAGGAACCGGAATCGTTGCGATCGGGGCAGGCGTTGCCCGCCGCCATGGTGGAACAACAATAACAACAACGACGACTCCTATTCCGGTTACACCCCCAACAACTACAACTACCTCGGCTACCCGCCGTGGTACCGGCTCAACTACTACACCCCGTGGATGTCGGACTACCGCGACGGCACCGCCTGGACGAAGATCCCCACCTCGCACGCGGCCGAGGGCTACGGCCTTCCCTCCTCCGCCAACACCATGCCCTCCGGGTACTACGCCTGGCTCGCAGCCAACGGCGGCGGAGCCGTGAACACAGGCTACGCGCCGAATGTGAGCGACGGCTATCCCGGCGCAGGGTACAATAACCCCCAGGCAGGTAACGCGCTTGCTGGCAACGACATCGTGGTAACCGTCCAGCGCGAACTGCGCCGGAGGGGCTTCTACCAGGGCGTCGTCAACGGGATTAGCGACAGCGCCACCCGCACCGCCATCCGCGCCTACGAATCCAGCACAGGCCTCCCGGCCACCGGCGGGATCATCGGCGTCAACCTCCTCCGCTCGCTCGGGCTGATGTAATATGCGAGTGTAATAAAATTATCAGATTTCTCCCAAGTCCGACTAAGGGGGAGGGAATGTTTTGCCGGGCTGGTGGTCACTGAAAGCGGCCTCCAGCCCGTGCTTTGCAATTCCACGAAAGCCGGTTGACATCGCTTTTGTGTCTCGCGATAGTCGCACGTGTTCAATCGAATTTTGCCCCAGAAAACAGAAACACCTGAGGCTACCCGTTTACCCGAAACCTTTCAAACCAACGAAATTATGGCTGACATACCCGCTGCAAAAAACCACCTTTCCGCCGACGTCGAAATCAAAGGCTCGATCAAATTCCAGAACGAACTGACCATCGACGGCAAGGTCGAGGGAGAAATCACCTCCCCCGGCGTGCTGGTAATTGGGGAAAACTCCGAAGTCCGGGGCGAAATCAAAACCAAATCCGTCACCGTACACGGCAAAGTACAGGGCAATATCACCGTCGAAGAGCGCTGCGAACTTAAAGGCCGCGCTCAGTTGATCGGCGACCTCAAGGCGGCCCGCCTCGTCATTGAAGAAGGCGCCACCTTTGTCGGCAAGTCCGAAGTCGCCCCCAAGGGCGGCATCAAGATCGAAGCTCCGCGTGCGCCCGAGCCGGTCAAACAGTCTTCGATTCTCGGACGCTAAACTTTAGCGGTTAAAAAAAGGTAGCCACCAAAAAGTGTCCGGCCAGACGCCACAGTCCGCTGGCAAGGTTGCCCTCACGTGCCCACATTGCGGCTTCAAACAGCTCGAATCGCCTTACGCTAAGAGCACGTTTTGTCGCAAATGTGGAGAACACTACGAACCGGGCAGGACGAAACCGATCCTTCGCAATGAACGCCCATCGTTCCTTGCGCGGGTGAGCAAGTACCTCGCGGGGAGAAAAACTCGCGAGATCACCTGTTTCGATTGCGGAGCGGTGCAAACGGTCAGCAGCTCGTCCTCATCGAGCCTCTGCCCGCAGTGCAGCGCGTACATTGATCTGAGCGACTTCAAGATCAACGCCGCCTTCAGCCGCCTCATCCAGACCCAGGGCACCGTAGTCCTGGGGGCCAAAGCCGACGTCACCAGCTCCAAAGTCGCCTGCCGCCAGGCCCTCATCAAAGGCAAACTGCGCGGCAACCTCCTCTGTACCGACAGCGCGACCATCAAGTACAAGGGGAAAATCTCCGGCGCCGTCGAGGCCCGCAAGCTCATCATCGCCCGGGGGGCCAACGTCGAATTTGTCCGGCCCGTCAAAGCGAAGTTTGTCGAAATTTTCGGAACCGTTTCCGCCAACCTGCACGTAGACGGCATCGTCAAAATCGTCAAGCGCGGCCGCCTCGAAGGCACCGTGGAAGCCCGGGGGATCGTCGTCGAAAAAGGGGGCATCTTCCTGGGAGAGCTCTCCATCGGCAGCCGCGGCCTGGTCCAGCCCGAGCTGGCCCCGGCCGCCACGGACGAGCCCGAGTCCCCGTTGATCGATGGGAAACCGGAAAAGCCCAAAGACCTTCCCCCCGCTCAGCCTGGAGGGAAACCCAAAAAAGCGGGTCAGCAGAACCTGGATCTCGATTTTTAGTTCCTGGCGGTATTTCGTGATCTGGTAACATTCAAGCCTGCTTTGGCGCGAATTTTGCTGTACTGAGGTGGAATGAAGAGATTCGGTTCCGCCCTGGGAATGCCCCCTCCAGCGAAAAAAGAGGGAGGGACGCTAGGCTTTACCCTCATTGAAGTCATGGTCACAGTGGGCGTGATCGGGCTGTTTGTCGGTGCGGCTTATCTCGGTTTGCTGAAACTCAACAGCTACGCCACCTCCAACCGCCTCTACACCTGCGCGAGCCAAATGGTGCAGGAAGTGATCGACCAGGCTCTTTCAGTTCGCCCATTCTATCCCGCAACCTCGGGCACATCGGCGGACCCCTTTGACCAGAAACGGAACAGCAATGGAGTCGGCGGCTTGCCTACCGGCTTGATGCTCAGCGACACGCTCGGTACAGCGAAGGTTACGAAGATCCCCGTTTATCTCGACGCCGGGGTGCTTTCGACCGGTACTACCGCCTCTCTCAAAACCACGTCCGATGTGCTTTCGTCGGCCACCGTTGTCCAGGGCACGCTGACCGTTCTTACGAACGAGGCCTCCATAACCACCGGGGGGGCCACCGCATCCCCATCGCTCTCGGGAACATCGTACCTAAGACGGGTCAGTGTTTCTCTTTCCTATCAATTTTGCGGGCAGACTTTCAATATTCAGAGAACCTGTCTTCGCGCTCCCGATCAATGAAATTGATATTTCCCAGACGAACCCGTGCGGGGATGACGCTTGTTGAAGTGATGGTCACGCTTCCGATCGCCCTGCTTTGCGTGACCCTCTTGCTCACGGTCATTTGGATCGGCACCAGGCTGGTCGCGCGGAACCTGACCATCAACCTGGCGCATGTCGACGTGGCCATGCCCATGCAAACCCTTGCCGACGATGTCCACGCCTCCATCGCCATGCCCGTGCTTACAGGCGCGCTAACCGGTGCCGGCGTGCTTCCCCCCGGGCTCGGCGGGTCCAAAACGGCCTCCTCGGGTAAGATGACCGCTTGGAGCCTCGCCTCGCCCACGGGCGGAAACGCTCCTGGGCTCACTCTCTACGTGGTGACCTCTGCCACCGCGCAGGTTGACGGAATCTACGGCAGCTACCTGGCGAACTACGCTGCGTTTCCCGTGGCCTCCGGAAATTACAGCTCCTCTTCCACTTCGCTTTCGCTGGAACTTGTCACGGAGGCTGATAAGGCGCTTTTCACGAGCGCCGCCGGAATGCACCTTTGCCTCCCCGGCGCGGGCATCGTCGCCACCACCTCGACGAATATGGTGGATGTGAAGATCTCCAAAGTCAGTTTCGCGGGAACCGCCGGGACCTCGGCCAGCAACAGCACGCTCGTGGCCACATGCGCGCTTTCGAGCACCCTCGGAACGTCGTTTTCCACCGCGGGAGCGCGTTCCACGACCAGTTCCTACGTCTACCAGGCCTACCTGGTCGCTCCGGTTACTTACGTGGTGTGCGGTACGGACTTGGTGCGGATCAACTACGACGGCTCATGGAAGATCGTCATGCGCAATCTCCTCAAGAACGACACGACAACGATCGCGCCCTTCTCGCTGCCTTACCCCAACGATTTGGGGGTTTCCTTCCTCACCACGTCAACCGTCGGACGGCGAGCCGTGACGGTTCGTTTTGCCACCACTAACCCGGATTACAGCAACCTCCAGTATGGGACGGCGAGTATGTCCAATATGTTGCTTTACGATGTGACGCTGTGGAGCCGGGCGCAGTTTTACGATGAAATTTCCAGATAAACCATGAAACTTATATCTCAGAGTAACGAAAAAGCTGCCGTACTGCCGCTTGCGCTCGTGGTCATGGGAGTGTTGGCGATCCTTTCCCTGTCGGCCTACGAAGTCACGGGAAGCATCGGGCAGAACACTCGGCGCATCGCCGTCCGCCAGCAGGCATTGAGCATCGCGGATTCTTCGCTTGAAGCCCTTTATTGTCAGTTCAAGTCGATTGTCAGCAACTACAGCACATCGCTGGGCGACCTGGCCCCCAGCCAAGCGTATTGCTCGGGAACTCTTACTGGTATTGGCTTTAAGACCGCGAAATCCTGGGCGCCCACGGGTGCGGCCTTTCCCGAGCTGGCCAGCTATTTCCCCTCCGTTTCGAATTTCAGCGCATTGCACCTGGACGACTCCTCCGTGGGGGTCATTAAGAACTACGCCCTTACCCCGCTCGACAAGAATGGCCGGGTCAGCGCAAGCGCCGGCGCGGTTCAGACCGTCACCCCGACGGGCAGTTCCGAGGGGCGGGCCTTCCGCTACCTCGCGACCGTGGATGTGGAACTCCCCACTCTCTCCGGCAGTACGGTGAAGGCGCATGTGAGCCGAGTGTTTGAGTACCAGGTCAAATCGTTCTTGAACTACGCGATTTTCAGCAACGTCACCCTCGAGATTCACCCGGGCTCGACCATGGTGATTACGGGGCCGGTTCACTCCAATGCCAACATGTACGTGGGCTGCGGCGGCGGGGCTCTCACCTTCACCGACAGCGTCACCTGCTCGGGCACCATCACCCAGGGGAAGGCTCCAAGCGACCCCGCCCATAGTGGCGCTAGCGGCTCCGTGAGTGGGACTGGCTGGACCAACCGGGTCAACGACGCGGGCTCGGTGACCCCCCTGGGGGTCAGCTCCACCTCGTTTAGCACGACCGATAGCAACCACAACAACGACAGCTATCACGAAGTGGTCGAAACGGTCATCTCTCCCTCCACTTACCCCGACCCCTTCAGCCCCAATGACGCTCGGACCGATACGACAACCCAGGCATTCGACTCCGCCGAATTACAGACGATGCGCTTTGCGAACGTCTCCGATTTTGTCATCACCATCAGTAACTCCAATGGAGGCGGGGCCAACACGGCGGGCGATCACATTACCATATCCTATACCAGCACCACCGATGATTCGTCGACGGTGACGCTTGATTCCACCACCGATTCCAATAACGACATTTACAAAGCCTTCATGAGCGCGCTGAAGGTGGATTCGTCATTCATCGTCGATAATCGCGAAAGCTCGGGCTCCAAATATACGGCGGTAAATCTTACCACACTGGATGTATCGGCTCTTAAGAGCGCTCTGGACACCAACAAGATCAAGCCTTATGCCGGGTCGAACACCGGGCTGGGGGTCTACATTGCCGACAACCGTGCTAAGGTAACCTATACCAGCACGAAGAACCCCACAATGAGCAGCGGCACGATTTTCCCCGCGCTTTCGGGGACGATGAAGTGGGGAAGCAAAACGCTGACGGGTACCTCGACGATTTCTGGCACGTATGCTTCCACGGAATCCGCCATTAAGATCATCAACGGGTCGGCTCTTCCCGAGGGCGGCCTGACCGTTGTTTCCGACAACCCCGTGTACATTCAGGGCGACTACAACACGGGGAGCCCCATCGTCAACGGGACCGTTTCAACAGCCACGCTCTCGGCCACCAGTAGTTCGACCTGGGGGGCTACCCACGACTCCACCACCGTCACTCTGGACCAAGCCAACGCCAACCAAACCTACCCATATAGTTCAGGGGTTTCCTATACCAACGTGAGCGGTTCCTCCGGCACCTATTACTGGCAGCCGTCGGCCATCGTGTCGGATGCCGTCTCGGTGCTTTCCAATAACTGGTCTGATTCGAACAGCAATTCGGGCCTTTCCTCCCGGGTCGCCTCGGCCGCCACGACCGTCAACGCGGCGTTTATCGCGGGGAACGTGGCGACCACCAGCTCGTCCTACAGCGGCGGAGTGGAGAATTTCCCCCGCCTTTTGGAGGACTGGGGCGGCACGCGGTTCAATTACGTTGGCTCTCTTATTTTGATGTACAACAGCACCGAGGCCACGGGGAATTTTAGCAACGCCAGTTATGGAATCCCAACCCGCCGTTGGGCGTATGACAAAAATTTCCTGACCAACGGCGTGCCGCTCCTGTCCGCGGGGGGCAGTTCGAACGGCGGCTCCGCGGGTGGCGGCAGCCGCAAAACCGTGGCCGCGGGTGGCGGCAAGGCCTTTCAGCGCAAGCAGTTTATCTCCAGGGTCGTCCAGTAGGCGGGAATTGCGCGGGCTTGCTTCGCCGGGGGTGTTTTGTAACAGTAACCCCCGCAACCTTATATCCCCGTGCGCGCATATCTCGATCTCCTACGTCTCGTTCTTGAAGAAGGCCAATTCAAATCTGATCGGACCGGCACCGGTACGCTCTCGGTTTTCGGAGCGCAGGCCCGGTTCAATCTGCGGGACCGGTTCCCCCTTTTGACGACGAAAAAGCTCCATCTCAAGTCGATTATCCACGAGCTGCTCTGGTTTTTGCGGGGCGAAACCAACGTCCGTTCGCTCCAGGAGGTCGGGGTGTCGATTTGGAACGAGTGGGCCGACGCGGAGGGCAACCTGGGCCGCGTTTACGGTGCCCAGTGGTGCGACTGGCGCACCGCCGACGGCCGCTCGATCAACCAGATCGACACGGTGATCGAGCAAATCAAGCGCACGCCGGACAGTCGGCGGCTGATTGTCACCGCGTGGAATCCGGGCGAGATCGAGACGATGAAGCTGCCGCCCTGCCACCTTCTTTTCCAGTTTTACGTTCACGAGGGGACGCTCTCCTGCCAACTCTACCAGCGCAGCGCCGACCTCTTTCTGGGCGTCCCCTTCAACATCGCCTCCTACGCGCTCCTGACCCGCATGGTGGCCCAGGTCTGCGGGCTCAAGCCGGGCGACTTCGTCCACACCTTTGGCGACCTGCACATCTACTCCAACCACATGGAACAGGTGAAGGAGCAGCTCTCCCGCGAGCCGCGCCAGCTCCCCGTGATGACGCTCAACCCGGCCATCCACGACATCCACGCCTTCCGGTACGAGGATTTCACCTTGAGCGAGTACGACCCACACCCCGCGATCAAAGCGCCCGTGGCCGTTTAGCCCCCCCTTTCTTTTCCCGATGAGCGATTTTCATCCCCAGCTTAAGGCGATCGCCGCGATGGCCCGCAACCGGGTGATCGGCCTCGGCGGCACGATTCCCTGGCGCATCTCGGACGAGCTGCGCTGGTTTAAGCGCGCCACCACCGGCAACACCGTCCTCATGGGCCGCAAAACGTGGCAGTCCCTCGGGCGGCCGCTGCCCAATCGGCGCAACCTGGTTGTCACCTCCGGGCCGGAGATCGAGGGGGTGGAGGTCATCCGCGACCTGGCGGCATTTGATCCCGCCGCGTATGCCACGCCGGGCACGTCGGTGTTTGTCATGGGCGGCGGGGAAATCTACCGGCAACTGCTGCCGCGCTGTGCCGAATTGCTGCTCACCGTGCTCCCGAATGAAATCGAGGGCGATACGGTGTTCCCGGAGTTCGAGGGCCTCTTTACGTTTAGCGAGACGGTCCTAACGCACCCCGAGTTCGAGGTGCGCCGGTACGTCCATAATCCGTGAGCGCGTAAAATGCGGCTACGCCTCGAAATACGTGTCCTCGTGCGCGTAGGCCGGGGCGCAGCAGCAGAGAAACCGCAGGGCCGCGCGCGTGGCCTTCACCGTGTGCCAGGCTCCCGGCGCAATGAGCACCGCGTCGCCGGGGCCGACAGCCCGCGTCTCGCCGTCCACCGTCATTTCGCCCGCGCCCTCCAGGAAAAAGTAAAACTCCTCGCTCAGCTTATGGAAATGGGGCTGCGTGGCCGCCCCGAGGGGGAGAGCCGCCTCGGCCAGGCTCTGGTTTTGCACCGGGGCGTTGCTTCGGTCGAGAATCGAGCGGATGGTCGAGGAATCCTTGGTCGTGAAAGGTTCCGATTCGTTAAGGGTGCGTAGAATCATCGGCGGAAAGGGTTGATCCGTGCGATTGAAAGAGAGATGCTAGCGCCCGTCCACTTCAAAAAGAAGGAGTCTCTATGAATTTGCTCGACCATTGCACGGTCCTTATCACTGGCGCGTCGTCCGGCCTGGGGCGGGAGTTTGCCCGGCAGCTTGCCTCCCGGGCGTCCACCATGGTGCTCGTCGCGCGCCGCGCGGAACGCCTGGAGAGCCTTAAGGCCGAACTCGATCGCCCCGGTCTCGCCATTCACTGCCTCCCGGCGGATCTCGCGGACCCCTCGGAAGTTGAGGCCCTCATCGGCTGGATCGCCGAGACGGGTTTGCAAATCAATTTCCTGATCAACAACGCCGGGCTGGGGGACCATGGCCGGTTTGAGACCGCCGATTGGGGCCGCATCCGGCAGATGCTCGATGTGAATATCATCGCGCTCACCCGCCTCACCCACGCCCTCCTGCCCACCCTCAAGGCCCAGGCCGGGGCGGCGATTCTCAACGTCTCGTCGGTCGCCAGCTTCATCCCGATCCCCAAGCTGGCCGTCTACGCCGCCACCAAGGCCTACGTCACCAGCTTTTCCGAAGGGCTCCGGGCGGAGCTGAGCGCCTCGGGCGTCCGGCTCACCACGCTCTGCCCCGGGCCGGTGCCGACCGAATTCGGGCGCGTGGCGGAGCGAACCGAGAACCCCGAGCCGGTCGAAGCCGTTGGCGGTCTCTACGTGCCGCCCGCGAAAGTCGTTGCCGACGCCCTGCGCGCCGTCGAGCGGGACCATGCCCGCGTCGTTCCCGGCTGGAAAGTGGCGCTAACTATGACGCTGGCCGCGGCGATCCCCATGGCGATCTTCCGCTGGTTCCTGAATCGCCGGGGCCGGGCATAGGACGTTCCCCGGAAGTAAACCGTTCTTGCCTGCCTGGTTTGACTTCGGGGGAGTGAATCGCTAGGTTTGCCATCCCTGACCATGACCCATTGCCGCGCTTCCGCCGTTTCCCTTTCATGAACGAGGATCTTTTCAGACGCGAATTTCGCACGGTGCCGAACCCGCCCAGAAGGGACAATCTTTTCATCTGGACGGTCGGCATCATTCTGCTTATTGGCGTTGCCCTGACCTGCTGGCTGGGCACTTATTACATCTTTGGCCACCCGGAAAAGCCCGACAGCTACCACATCCTCAAGGACGTGCTGCACAAGCTGGAGCCGCCGAAGCGTTTTGAGCTGACCGCCGCGCCCACCGGGAACTTCCTCAACCCCCAGAAGGCTTTCGAGACCTTCGGCAGCATGTCGCACTACGAGCTGAGCCGGAAAAACACCGAACTCCTGCGCGACTACATCAACAACTACCAGAGCACCAAGAATCTGGTGCCCTACATCACGGGCCGCTTCAGCATCATGAGCTCCTATGAGCTGAAGGACAGCGACTTCATGGCCGTCGGCATGGTGGCCCTGGCCCAGGCCGTCGACAACCCGCAAGTGGCCATCGAATACCTCTACCCGGCCACGCCGCAGACGCTTCCCATTCTCGAACAGATGCTCCGCAGCGGGCTCGACATCAAGCTGGAGAAATCGCTCGACCTCTCCGCCGTCATCAACGTCGCCCGGACCCCGGATGGCCGTCTTCTTTTCACCGTCGTCCCGCTCCTCTACGGCTCCTATTCCGTCAAACAGGGCAGCGGCACCTTCAGCCTGGAGCCGCCCCCCGTCTTGAACCCCGGCGCGGGCCTGCCCGTGATCCGTGGCCAGCTTTACGAGGACGCGCTAAAAACCTACGCCGCCTACACGAAGAAATTCGCGCCCGTGCCGTCGCCGACCGCCGGTGGCGTGGTGCCGGTGGCCTCCGCCGTGCCCGTGACAACCATCGTGCGGGTGGATACCCCTTCGCCCACGCCGGAGCCCTCGGCCACCCCGGCCGCCGTGGCAGTGACGACGCCCGCGCCGACCCCGACGCCCAAGGCCAAGCCGACCCCGAGCCCGGCGGCTGTCGCCTCGGCCACCCCATCGCCTTCCGCCACCCCGGCCCTCGCCGCCGCCTCCCCCAGCGCGAGCCCCTCGGCCTCGCCCAAGACGCCTCTCAAGCCCTTCCTGGTCTCTGCCCCCACACCCGGTGCCAACGTCGGCGCTGGCGGCGGAAACTGGCACACCTACACCCCGGGCAAGATGCCCCGGGGCCGCTTGGTCTCGCTTTCCGACGCCAAGGAGCTGGCTGACCGGGGAACCGGCGGCGAACGGCTCTACCTGCACGGCAATTTCGTCGTCTCCGCCAGCACCGACAACCGCGCCGTCCTGAGGGCCAGCAGCTCGCTGGGCAACGCCTTTTCCGCCATGACCGGCGGCCCGGCCCCCCGTGTGGTCGTCGACTACCCCGCTGGCTCCACCCCGCCCTCGGCGAACAAGACGTTTTCGCGCGACGATGGGCGTCCGTTTGAAATCACCAGCGTCCGGCGCGACAGCAACGGGCAGATCACCATTTTTGCCCGCGAAGTCACCTCCGATTAGCCCCAACCTTCTCAAGGCGCGATATTTCCCGATGGTTTGATCTTGCCATTATCCGGGCATTCCCGGATTGTCGCGCGGTTTGGCATGACCCAAGTTTTTCTCTCCAGATCAGTCAGCACCCTTGTCCTCTGGACCGTGGTGTTGTGGACCATTTTCTCCGGTTGCGAGCTGGGCTTCTTCATCATGCTCTCCGCCGTGGGCCTCGCCGGGCTGTGGGAGTACTACAAGATGCTCGACCACAAGGGGCTGCCCAATTTCAAGATGGTCGGGATGATTTGCGGCGCGGTCCTGCTCATCGGCTCTTACTACTGTTACAGCACCGCGGGCCCCTCGCAGTCGTATGACTGGGAGATGATCTCGATACTCGGTTTTCTTTTCACCGTTTTTACCCGGCAAATGTTCAAAGGCCTGCGCGACGTCTCGCCGTTGCCGACCATGGCTTACACCCTCTTTGGCCTGATGTACGTCATCTGGATGTTCAACTTCATGAACAAGATCGTCTACACCGTGCCGCGCGCGGCAGACGGCCACGTCATGGGCCAGTTTTACGTCCTTTACCTGATCGTGGTGACGAAATTCAGCGACATGGGGGCCTACCTTACCGGCAGCGTCATCGGCAAGCACAAGATGGTCCCCAACATCAGCCCCAAGAAGACCTGGGAAGGCTTCGCCGGGGCCCTGGCCTTTTCGCTCCTGGGCAGCTACGGCATGTACCTTTTAATGCACCCGCACCACCTCACCCACCTCACCTGGGTCCACGCCACCGCGCTGGGGCTGCTCCTCGGGTTTGCGGCCGTGGTGGGCGACCTGGCGGAATCCATTCTCAAACGGAGTACGGATACCAAGGACTCGGGCCGGTTTCTTCCTGGAATCGGCGGGGCTCTCGACTTGATCGACAGCCTCCTTTTCACCGCGCCATTGTTATTTTTTTATCTCCGGGTCATCATAAAAGTCGGATGAAAAACGTTGTAGTAATGGGGGCCACCGGCTCCATTGGTCAAAGTTCGGTCAAAGTTGCCCGCGATATTCCCGAGCGCATGCGCATCGTGGGGCTCTCGGCACACCACAACCTCGCGAAAATGAGCGAGCTGGCGCGCGAATTCCCCGATGCCGCCCTCTGCTTTACCGATGAGGACGCGCCCGTTCCCGAAGGGCTCGGGGCCTGTCGACGCATCTTTCGCGGCGAAGAGGGCCTCGTGGAACTGGCCACGCTCCCCGAGGCCGACATGGTGCTTATTGCCATCGTGGGTACCGGCGGCCTCAAACCGGCCCTGGCCGCCATCGAAGCCGGGAAAGACCTCGCCATCGCCAGCAAAGAAATCCTCGTCATGGCGGGCGAAGCCGTCATGGAAGCCGCCCGGCGCAAAGGCGTCAAAGTCCTCCCCGTCGACAGCGAGCACAACGCTATTTTCCAATGCCTGGAGGGGCGCGATCCCGCCCACGTCCAGCGCCTCATCCTCACCGCCAGCGGCGGCCCCTTCCGGCAGAGCCCGGCGGAAGCCCTCCTTTCCGTCACCCCGGCCCAGGCGCTCAAGCACCCCACCTGGAGCATGGGGGCAAAAATTACCATCGATAGCGCCACGCTCTTTAATAAGGGGCTGGAAATGATCGAGGCCCGCTGGCTGTTCGACGTCGGCATGGACCGCATCGACGTGGTCGTTCACCCGCAGAGCGTCGTTCACTCCATGGTCGAGTTCATCGACGGCTCCGTGCTGGCGCAGCTGAGCCGCTCGGACATGTGCTTCCCGATCCAGTACGCCGTCACGTGGCCTGACCGCGTGGGCAACACCTTGAAGCCGCTCGATTTCGCCCAGCTTTCCAAGATTGAGTTCGAAGCCCCCCGGCCCGATGTTTTCCCGGCCCTCAAGCTGGCCCGTTGGGCAGGGGAGGTCGGCGGAACCCTTCCGGCCGTCCTTAACGCCGCCAACGAAGTGGCCGTGGCAGCGTTCCTTAACGGCGGGCTTTCCTTCCCGGGAATCTGGGAAACCGTGGGCTCCGTCATGGAGGAACATGAGGTCATTGCCCGCGCGCCACTCGATGCTATAGTCGAAGCTGATCACTGGGCCCGGAGACGGGCTGCCGAAAAGCTTCAGAGTTAACCGCGAAAAAACGCAAAAAGGATTCAACATTTTCCGCTTCACCCAGGTCTTGATTTTCGTGCCTTGCGCCTTTGAGTGAAAAAAATTAACCCATGCCCACCTTGCTACACATCCTGAACTTCCTCTTCGTCCTGCTGGAAGTCATCGTTCTCTTCAACGCCATCATCATCGTCCACGAGTGGGGCCACTTCCTGGCGGCCCGCTGGCGGGGGCTTAAAATCGAGGAATTTGGCGTCTGGTTTGGCAAGCCGCTCTGGAAAAAAGAGATCGGCGGGGTCGTTTACTCCCTGGGGACCATCCCTGCGGGCGGCTTCGTCAAGCTCCCACAACTCGCCCCGATGGATCTCATTGAGGGCGAAACCGACACGCCGCGCGAAACGCTGCCGAACATCTCGGCGCTCGACAAGATCATCGTCGCCTTTGCCGGGCCGCTCTTTAGCTTCCTGCTGGCCATCGTGCTGGCCTGCGGCGTCTGGTTTGTTGGCAAGCCGGTTTCCGACTTCGAGAAAACCACCACCATCGGTTACGTCGAGCCCGGTTCACCCGCCGAGGTGGCCGGTTTGAAGGCGGGCGACAAGATCCTCGAAGTCGACGGCCACAAGGTGAAGCGCTTCCTCGGGATGATCAACAGCGTGAACTGGTTCGTGGTTCGCAGCGAGGGGGAGAAGATCCCCTTCACCGTCGAGCGCGACGGCAAAGTGCTTACCGTGGACTCCGGCTGGACCATGGAGAAACGCAAATCATGGCAGCGCGCGGGCTTGCGCGAAGTGCATATCCTGCCCGCCCAGCCGACGCGCATTAAAGAGGTGGAGCCGGGTTCGCCCGCCGCCGAAGCCGGGCTCAAGCCGGGCGACGTCATCTCCGCCGTTAACGGCGCGCGCATCTTTACCCCGGGCTTGCTGACGGAGGCCATCTCCAAAGCGCCGGGCCAGCCGATCGCCCTGACGATCAACCGCGCCGGAGCCCCGCTCGACTTTACGATCCAGCCCAAGCCGCTCTCCTTCCAGGGCGACGCGCCCAAGCCGCGCATCGGCATCCTGTGGGATTTCGACATCAGCCTCGAACACCCGACCCCCACCCAGCAGATCGTCGATAGCGTCAGCTCCATTGGGAACATGGTCGGCGCGCTCTTCTCGCCCAAGAGCGGCGTGAAGGCCCAGCATTTCAGCGGCCCGGTGGGCATCGGGCGGCTTTACTACCAGATGTTCGAGTCCGAGCATGGCTGGCGCATGGCGTTGGCTTTCAGCGTCTTCCTGAACGTCAACCTGGCGATCCTCAACCTGCTCCCATTCCCGATCCTCGACGGCGGCCACATCGTGCTGGCGGTGATCGAGACCATCCGGCGCAAACCGGTCAGCCTCTTGGTGTTGGAAAAGATCCAGGGCCTGTGCGGCCTACTGCTCTTCGCCTTCATCCTCTACGTCACCTTCTTCGATATCCAGGACCTCCCCTGGCGCAGACTGACGAGCCAAAAGGAAGTCCCCGCCGCGGTCGAAAAATAACGTTTTCGGGTTAAAACTTCCGGTTCCACGCCTCCGTGGCGTAGCGGGTGGCGGAAAGCGCTTCCGCCGCCGCGAGTTCGTCCGCGCCGAGGGGACGGGGAATCACCGTTTCCGCCAGCACTCCGGCGAGATGCGCGGCCAGGCCCGCCGGGATCTCCGTGGCCTGCACGCTCCCCTGGTGAAGCATCCCAAAACGCGAGCGGCGCTGGGCGGCCCCGGCGATTTTGTGATCGCCCGCGAGCAGATCGTACTGCGCCGGGTTTTCAAAGCAGGCCTGGGAAATTTTCGGCGCGGCCTGGGGCGTCACGCGGGCCTGCACGCCCCCCGTGCGCATCGCCGCCCCGAGGAGCTCGTGAATCACCCGGTAAGACTCCGCCGTGGCCACCAGTGCAAAGGGGTGCGCGCGCGGGACGATGAGCGAGTACGTCCAGTCCTCCCCGTGGGGCACCACGCCGCCGCCCGTCCACCGGCGCACGCGGTCGCGCTCCGGGTACTGCGCCGCCACCGGCTCCCAACGCTCGAAATAGCCATAGGTCACCGCCAGCCCCCGCCAGCCGTAGACCCGCAAAATGGGCCGCTGCGCGGATTTCAGGAGCACCTCGTCCACGGCCATATTTACCGGGGCGGGGTGGGCCGGGGTGCCCTGTTCGTCAATCAGTTCAATTTCGGCAAAAATCACCCAGCCAGCGTGCCATAGCGGCCATAAAATTGCGAACATCCCTTTTTTGCACATTGGCATTAGCTGCGGCCAGTGGCATAATCCCCGCCTATGTCCAAAGTCGCTCTCGGAAAAGGTCTCGGAGCCCTCATCCAGCCCCGGGTGGCCACCCCCCAGCCTGAGCCCGGTGAGCGGGTCCAGAAAATCCCGACTGCCGAGATTGTCGCCAGCCCATTCCAGCCCCGCTCCGAGTTTCGGGGCGAGCGCCTCTCGGAATTGGTCGAGTCGATCCGCGAGCACGGCATCATCCAGCCCCTCATCGTCCGCAAGCGGGATAACAAGTACGAGCTCATCGCCGGGGAACGCCGTTGGCGCGCCGCCGAGCAGCTCGGGCTCAAGGAAGCGCCTGTGATCGTCCGCGAGGCCCAGGACCAGGAAGTGCTCGAGCTGGCCTTGATTGAGAACATTCAGCGCGAGGACCTCAACCCCATCGAAGAAGCCATCGCCTACCAGCGCCTTTCCAAGGAATTCGGCCTCAAGCAGGACGACATCGCCCAGAAGGTCGGCAAGAGCCGCGCGGCCATCGCCAATACCATGCGCTTGCTCGAGCTGGCCCCCTCCGTCCAGAGCTGGCTGACCCAGGGCCGCGTATCCGTGGGCCACGCCAAGGTCCTTCTAGGGGCCAAAACCCACGAAGAGCAAACCCTCTTGGCAGATGCTATATTGCGCGGGAACCTGACCGTCCGCGCCACGGAGAAACTTCTCGCCAGCCACCTGGCCCAGCAGAACAATCCCCGGACCCGCGCCGCCTCCGCCGCCCCGAGCGTTCCCCCCGCCGTAACCCACCTTCAGAACCGCTTGCAGCAACATCTTTCGACCCATGTGGTAATCTCTCACGGCGAAAAGCGCGGCAAAATCGAAATTGAATATTATGGGAACGATGACTTGCAGCGCCTCCTCACGCTTTTTGGCATGGCTGAAGAATAAACACTTCACGCCATCCCACCGGCCGGTCCTTTACCTCACTCTTTTCCTCCTCCTCTTCTGCGGCGCTCCGGGTTGCAAACGGCACTCCGGGGCGGAAACCAGCGCGTCCGCCACTCCGGCGGGAACGCCGCCCGCGCAGATCTGGAAGGAATTTTCCGCCGACAAAGCCTTTGCCCACGTAAAAGCCCAGTGCGACGTCGGGCCGCGCCCCTCGGGCTCCGCTGAACTGGAGAAAGCCCGCGCCCTTATCGTGGCCGAGCTGCAACGCAACGGCTGGAAGGTGGAGCGCCAGGAATTCACCGACACGACCCCGCGCGGTCCGGTCAAGTTCGTCAACCTGATCGCCCGTTTCGGCGGCGGCAGCCAGACGCAGCAGTTCCTCATCTGCTCGCACTACGACACGAAGATTTTCGACACGATCCACTTTGTGGGTGCCAGCGACGGCGCTTCGAGCACCGGCGCGCTGCTGGAGTTTTCGCGCGTGCTGGCCCTCGATCCCGCCCTGGCCCGGCGCGTGGAGCTGGTCTTTTTCGACGGCGAGGAAGCCGTGGTGCAGTACAGCCAGAGCAACGGAGTCTTGACGGACGGCCTTTACGGCAGCCGCCATTACGCCAAGGACCTGGCCGTCTCGGGCCGCGCGAAGCAATTCCGGGCCGGGATTTTGTGGGACATGATCGGCAATAGCCGCCTCAACATCACCCTTTCGCCCGACTCACCCTCGGCGCTGATGCAGGGCATCCTGGCCTCGGCGGATCAGTTGCATGAGCGCCGGGCGTTCTCGGTGTTTGACCGGACCATCCTGGACGACCACTCGCCGCTCAACGAGGTGGGCATCCCGACGCTCGATTTGATCGGTTTCGACTACCCGTATTGGCACACCGCCGACGACACGCTCGATAAGCTCAGCCCCGACAGCCTGCAAACCGTCGGAGCCGTGACGCTCCATTGGCTCAAAACCACGGCCAGCCAGCCGGATAAAAAATACGCGGGGCAGTAGGCGGCGCAAGGGTGCGCGCTGGGAAACGCTACTCCCCGATCCCCGTCGGCACGAGCACGGCGTCCCGCATGCCGTGGATGAGCTTCTTATCCGCCGGGCAAACGGTCGCCAGCGCCCCACCGAGATGCGCCTTGCGCTCCGAGAGGAAAAAATACGGGCACAGCCGCACCCGCCCTTGCATGACCCGCGCCTCCCCCTCGGCGTCCACGTAGGGCTGCTCCACCAGCCGCCCTTTGCGGAATTGCTGCAAAATGTACGGGTGACACTCGAAACTCGCCAGCGCCCGCTCCAGCTCCATGCGCCACTGCGCCTGCGGCAGGTCAGCGGCGATGTGGACGCCCCGGCTCCCCCAGGCCAGCTCGGAGAATCCGCTGATCTTTAGCACGAGCTGGCGCTCCTTCTGCGAAAATGCGGCCACCTCGCTCCAGTCGTTGACCTCCAGGCCCGGCAATACCGCTTGGGGCGGCAGCGGGGCGGGATCGACGAGCCAGGTGTACGGGATCACCTTCTGGAGTTGCAGAAAATGGCGCTCGCTCAGCTCGCGGCGCCAGAATTCCCGCAACGGCCGCAGCCAGAAGAGAGCAAACCAGAGCTTCTCCTCCAAAAAGGGCTTGAAGGGGGGCGTCACCCGCACGGGCGCTTCCCCGCGCGTCACGGCGGCGGTGAGGTCGGGCATGGCGGGGATGTTCGGCAGGTCGAAAAGCTCCAGAAAGCGGTAAACCGTCGGCTGCCACTGGAAGCCCGCCTCGGGCTGCGAACCGTCGAGCACGCGCCATTTTGCCCCGGGGTTGTAGCGCTCGTTGAGCTGCGCCGCGAGCCATCGCATCTCGGGCCGGTACGTGGCCGATTCCTCCGATACGATGATGTCGGCCCCCTCCGGCGTGATCGAGCGGAACCCCTCAACCATCCCGTTCGCCCCGCCCAAAATCTCGAAACCCAGGTCGGCGTAGGTCTGCCCCAGCCAGGCCGTGAGGCCGATGCCGCCCGGGACGCTGTCCAGCTCGCTGATGGCGAAGCCGTCCTCGGTCAAAATCAGGTCGGGCCGGATCACCTGCGGGGTTTCCTCGCGGCGTTGGCGGGCCAGCTCCACCAGTTCCGGCGGCTTCCCCTTGTCGAGCAGCTGGGCGATCCAGTGGGGCTGCTTGCCTTTGACGCTCTGAAAGTAGAGCTGATTGCACGCGCGGACAAAGAGATGCAGGCGGTAGCCGAGCTTCTCCAGCTCGTCGGCAAACGCATTGGAGATCCGCAGCGGCTCCGGCGAAACCAGCCAATCTTTCCCATCGAAGAGCCCTTCCTGAGGAAGCGCGTCCCGGATTCTCTGGGTATTCTCTATAATCCCGCTGGACATATATGGCTTTTATGAATCAAAAGAAGTCTAAAAGCAAGCGTACGCGTTAAATGAGGAGCTTCAACCCCTGGCGCACCAAATCTTCGACCGTCATGGTGGCGGCGGCGGAATCGGCTTCGCCCAGGGCTTTTTTGACGGCTTTGTGGGCGTCCACCTGTTTGTATCCCAGCGAGATGAGGGCGAGTACGGCATCGGTGACGCGGATTTCCTCCGCACCGGGGGCGTGTTCGGCGCTCGCCGCCTCCCATGCCGCCGCAATGCCGAGTTTGTCCTTCAATTCGAGCACGATGCGCTCGGCGGTTTTCTTGCCGATGCCGGAGATTTTCGCGATCAGGCCGGTGTTGGCGTTGACCACGGCTCCCTTGAAATTGGTGACGCTCATGCCGCTTAAAACCGCCAGGCCCAGCTTCGGCCCGATGCCTGAAACGTGGTTGATAAGCAGGCGAAAGAGGTCCCGCTCGGGCACCGTCATAAAGCCGTAGAGAATGTGGGCGTCCTCGCGCACCTGGAGGTGGGTGAGGATTTTGACCGGCTTGCCCACGGGGGGGAGCTTGTCAAAGCTGGAAAGAGGGATCAGGATCTCGTAACCAATGCCGTGGACATTGACAACGATCTGCGTCGGGAGAGACTCTGCAAGAATGCCATCCAGAAACGTAATCATGGGAGAAAAGCCATGAAGATGAAGTTTTGTCGGCAAAGTGCAAGGCTCATTGCGATCCTGGCAGTCTGCGCCGGGTTCGCTCAGGCTGACCCCGTCGCGCCTCCCTCGCCCCAGACGTGGCGCGTGGCCGTGGTGGGCTACCAGCGCCCCGCGGGCACCATGGTAAGCGTCATCCCGGGTGCGCTCAAAACGGAGCTGGCCGCCGCCCGCGAAACCGCCGTCGGGGACCTGGCTTTCCTGACCCAGGCCGACTTCGAGGCGCTCGGGATCGACTGGAAAACCTTCCAGGCGAAATCGGCCCCCGCCGCCTCGGCCCTGCTGGCCGGGCTCAAGCCGGAGTGGATCCGTGACCGCAACCAGGTGATCGAATGCGCCATCCTGCGGGCGGCGAAACCCTCTGATGACATCACGCCCGTGATCCTCGCGCCGGATTTCCTCAAGCGCTTCACGCCCATTTTCGGGCGCAAAATCCTCATCGTCGCCCCCGACCGCCGGACCCTTTTCCTCTTTCCCCGGCTGGCGAGCCGTTACCAGGACTACGGCGACCGGGTCGCGGCGGTTTATCGCAAATCGGACGCCTCCGTCAGCCGCGAGGTCTTCGAGCTGAGCGACACCGGGCTGCGGGCCATCGGGGAATACGAGTAATACGGTACCATTTAGACAGGATGAACAGGAGTTTTTTGGGGGGGCTGTTGGTTTGCGAGCAGAGAAGCTCGGCGGTTTTTAGACAGATCCCCATGCTCCGCAGACGGGGCTCCACGCGGCATGAAAAAGGGGGAATTCTATTCTCACGCAAAGGCGCAAAGGCGCAAAGAGTCCTGCCTTTCTTTGCGCCTTTGCGTCTTTGCGTGAGCCCTCTGCCTTTTTTCTAGGACACCTATTTTCGGCTTAGGATTAACAAGATTGACATGATTTACAGAATTTTTCAGATCGTGTTTTCCGGGTGCCAACCAGCTTTCGCAGGCTGTCGGCGTAATCCTTAAAATCCTTAAAATCCTGTCTAAATTGCCGAGCCTGTCCTCTCTAAAAGCTCATTAATCACCTGTGGAATAGGAGCCCACGCAAAATCGGCGCGCGGGGAAAAATCTTCAAGGGAATTTCCCCACCCCGCAAAAAGGGATTTTATTTCGGGGAAGCCCTTGAACAAAGTGCCGTCCACGCCTACAACTCCCCCATGCTTTTCCCACGGAGCTCGACCGAATTAGTCGGGCAATCCCCCATCGTGTTTACCCGTTCCATCGGCGTGTCCTACGGCATCCTGGCCGCCACGCTGGGCCTGGCCGCGTGGCTGCACCTTGCCACGCTGCCGATCACGGTGCTTTTCGCCCTTTTCGCCCTGCGCGTTCTGAAGATCGGCAACCGCTGCTGGCTGGCCCTCACGCTCTTTATCGTCCTGGTCGTGGCCGCCTTTTTCGGGTTCGGTCTCTTCGCCCATCGGGCCGTGGTCGACATGCCCAAGATCATGTCCAAGGCCGTGCCCGCCGTGGTCCAGTACGCCGACAACCACGGCTTCAGCCTTCCCTTCTCCGACTTTGACGACCTCAAGGACGCCGCGCCCCGGATGGTCAGCGACAGCATCGGGTTCCTGGGGAACTTCGCCAAGCTGGCCACCAAGGAATTCGTCATGCTCGTGGCGGGCATCGCCATCGCCATCGGCATCTTCGTCAACCCGCCGCCCGAGCGCAAACCGGGCGAGGAGAACCTCTTTACCCATTATGACGACGCTATTCGGAACTGCTTTGGCTCGTTTTTCCGCAGTTTCGAAGTGGTGATGGGGGCGCAGTTCCTTATTTCGCTCATCAATACCACCGCCACGGCCTTCTTCGTTTTGAGCACGCCGCTGATGCCCTACGGAGGCATCTTGATCCCGCTGACCTTCATTTGCGGCATGCTCCCGATCGTCGGCAACTTGATCAGCAATGCGCTGACCGTCAGCATCGCCTTCGGGATGGTCTCCCCGCAGATGGCCGTCTGGGCGCTGGTCTTCCTGGTGATCGTCCACAAAGTGGAGTACCTGCTCAACAGCAAGATCATCGGCTCCCGCATCCGTCACCCGATGTGGCTGACCTTGATCGCGCTGGTCCTGGGCAATTACTTGATGGGCATTCCCGGCGTAATCCTCGCCCCCGTGGTGCTCAACTTCATCAAAGTGGAGTGCTCCCGCTACGCCGCGCCGGACGCGCCGCGCTCCAACGGGTACTAGCCTAGGTGTGGCGGTCCCTGTTGAACGCCTATTTTGCCCGGAAATCCCGTAGCGCCTTGAGCTTCTCCAGGGCCTTGCCGGAGTCGATCATCTCCATGCCCAGCGCGAGCCCGGCTTCGAGATCCGGCGCGAGGCGGGTGATGACAAACCCGGCGGCGGCGTTGAGCAGCACGATGTCCCGCTTGGGCCCCGGCTTGCCGCCCAGGATGTCGCGCAACAGGGTTGCGTTGGTCCCGGCGTCGCCGCCTTTGAGCGCGGAGAGGGGCGCTTTTTGGAAGCCGAGCACCTCCGGGTCCACTGAAAAGGAGTGGATTTCCCCGGCGGTCACCGAGCAGACTTCCGTGGGCCCCAGGGTGGACATTTCGTCCATGCCCAGGCCGTTGCCTGCGCTGCCGTGGACCGCCCAGGCGTGCTTGCGCCCGAGATGCCGCAACGCGGAGCCGAATTTCGGCAGCGCGGCGGGGGTGAAGACGCCCACGAGTTGGTAGTCAGGCCGGGCGGGGTTCAGGATCGGGCCCAGGAGGTTGAAAATGGTCGGTACGCCTTGCTGGCCCAGGATTTTGCGAACCGGCGCGATGGCTTTGAACGCCGGGTGGTAGTGCGGGGCGAACATGAAGCCGCAGCCGACGGCCTCCACGCAGCGCTTGAAATCCGCCGGGGGCAGGTCGATGCGGATGCCGAGCGACTCCAGAACATCCGCGCCGCCGCACTTGGAGGTGATGCTCCGGTTGCCGTGCTTGACCACGCAGACGCCGCCCGCGGCCAGGACGAACATGGCCGTGGTCGAGACGTTGAACATTTCCAGCTTGTCGCCGCCCGTGCCGCAGCAGTCCAAGAGCGGGCCGGGAAGCGAGGCCGAGTCGAGCCCCGGGTTAACGGCGCGCGCCAGGAACGCCTCGGCAAAGCCGCTGATTTCGGCGTCCGTCTCCCCTTTTTCGTTCAGGAAACGGAGAAAATCGGCCTTGAGCGCCTGGTCTCCCTCCGGATCGAGAAGATAAGCCACGGCCCCCTCGATCGCTTCGGGCGAGAGGTGGTTGCGGGCTTTTACGGCGGCGATCCATGCCGCCATGGGCTCAGACGAGGCACTCATGGTTTGGGGTTTCCTTTAGTTTGGGGTTTCCTTTAGGCTAGAGCGCCATGCTCTCGTGCGGCTTTTGCGCCCGGAGGTTGAGCTCTTCGAGCAGCTCGCTGTCGGCGTGCGTATCGGCGTTGTCGCTGGTCAGCAGGCGCTCTCCGTAGAAGATCGAGTTGGCCCCGGCGTAGAAGGCGAAAGCCTGGGCCTCGCGGGTGAGCAGGCTGCGGCCCGCAGAGAGGCGCACTTTGGCCTTCGGGAAGGCGATGCGCGTCGTGGCGACCAGGCGCAGCAGCTCGAAAATATCCACCGGCGGCAGGCCTTCGAGCTTCGTTCCGGCCTGGGGAATGAGGCAGTTGATCGGGACGCTCTCCGGGGGCGGGTTAAAGTTGGAGAGCACCTCCAGCATTTTCAGGCGGTCGAGCTCCGTTTCGCCCATGCCGATGATGCCGCCGCAGCAGACGCTCATCCCCTCGGCCTGCACCGCCTGGATGGTATTGAGCCGGTCCTGGAAGGTGTGGGAGGTGGTGATTTTGGAGTAAAACTCGGGCGAAGTGTCGATGTTGTGGTTGTAGGAAGTCACTCCGGCCTCGCGCAGCTTGCGGGCTTCGGTGGGGGTCAGGTCGCCAAGCGTCACGCAGACCTCGATGCCGAGCGCGGCCACGCCCCGGATGATTTCGAGGACCTGTTCAAAGCGTTTTTCGCCGTCGCGCACACCGCGCCAGGCCGCGCCCATGCAGAAACGCGAGGCACCCACCGCCACCGCTTCCCTGGCCTTGCAGAGCACCAAGTCCTTCTCCATCAACGGCATAACGGGGAGCTTGCCGCCGTTGCGAGCGCTCTGGGAACAGTAGCCGCAATCCTCCGAGCAGCCGCCGGTCTTGATCGACAAAAGCGAGCAGAGTTGAACCTGGTCGGCTTTCCAGTGCCGCAGATAAACTTCGCGGGACTGCTGGACGAGTTGGAAGAAAGGCTGTTCGTAGATGCGTTGAAGCTCGGCAAGTTTCATGAGTGAAACGCTGAGCCTAGGGCATCCGGCCCTTTATGGCAAGGCCGAGAGCCCTGTACAATCTGCGCCCACATTTTCAAAGCAATACGGTTTTGAAAAATGCCAAAGTTTTAGTAAATTCTCCTCTGGGCTCTATTGAATTGACCAATCTTCCCAAGAAAGTTAAACTGGCTGCAAAAGTAAGACACCCGTAAGATGAGCAAACAGACCGACATTGTCCAGCAATTGGCTGACATCAGAAAGGTTCCGCAACTCCTTTTCAATCAGGATATTTGGCCGGGAACCACCATGGAATTGAGGCGTACAATTCGGGCTCGTCAACTTGCGTCTCCCGGCTGCAAAGAAATTGATTTTGTCATAAACTCCCCCGGAGGATCTCCGGCTGATGCTTACCGGATAATTCGTGGATTGCGTGAAACTTTTGACACAGTAAACATTGTTGTTTCGTTCTGGGCAAAAAGCGCAGCGACGTTGTTGGCATTAGGGGGGAGCAAGATTATTATGAACAACTGGGCTGAATTCGGACCAATAGACATCCAAGTTGGAAAGCAACGTGATGACAGCCCCGAGTTTGATTATGAAAGTGCATTAAATGATGAGTTTTCTCTTCGCTTGCTCGAAAGTAGATCTCATGAATTGTTTAAAACAATGTTTGTTGATCTTCATAGGAGTAAGAATATTCCAATCGCAAGGAATGATCTTTCTCAACATTTGATGGAATATCTTCCTCATTTGTTTGAACCCCTTCTTAAACAGATTAATCCGTATAAACTTGGAGAAAAAAAGCGGCAGTTGGATATTTCTGTTACATACGCTAACAGAATTCTGATTCAATATAATTCACTTACTAAAGATGCTCGGCAGAATTTGGTTGATTATCTTTTGCATGATTGCCCTGATCATGGTTATGTTGTGGATTATCAATTGATTTCTTGTTTTCTTTCCAATGTTGTTGCCGCTCAGAGCATTGGAAGTGAATATGCTGATGCGCTAGACGAATTATCTACACTCTATATGGCATGTGATGATGACTTGACTCCACATATAGGTTTTATTGATCCTGCTTTGCCGGTTGATCCTCCTATAAATGGAAATTCTTCGGTTGTTGATGATGAGAAAGTAGATGCAGGTATTGCGATAGATAAATCTGAAATTGCCAATGACGCTTTGCCGCAAAACTGACTATATATTTAAATGAAAAATAATAATTCTATGGTGATTGATTTGACTCATAGTCTTCGAGACTTTATTTTGAATAACCCGGATCGCAAGGCACGGCTAGAAACAATAAGGTCTATAGAAATTGTCCTAGAAGAGGGACGTGTTAGGGAGGGTAGTAAATCAGTGGATATAGAAGAAAAAATTCTAGCACACAGCATGCGCTGAAATGGTGTAGACGATAGTCTTTTGTTTTATAATAGAGTTTCAAACGATTTGGCCCATCAGGTATTAACCACCTGATGGGCTTATTTTATTCGAGATGATATCTGAAAAATCTAGAACAACCCCGGGAGCCACATCTCGTTCTTGGGCTTCACCTGCGCGGTTTCCTGATCGGCGAAAAGCTCTTCCAGGCGGGTGATGAGCTTGAGCGCGGTGGGCTCGGAGCGGCTCTTGGCGGCCAGTTTTCTCAGCCGGTTGAGGCAGCTCTGGGCCGGATCGGGGGCGGGGGTTCGTTGGTTGGCGGGGGTCAGCGCGCGGCGGATAAACTGCGCGGTGAGGGGCTGGTCCCCGGCTTTTTTTAAGACGGCTCTCCACTTTTTGGCCCGTTCCTGCGGCGTGCGCCAGCGGCGCAGCTCCCGGGCTTGCGCTTCGTTCTGGGGCAGGGAGGGGATGTCGCTGATGGAGGAGAGATCGGCCATGACCTGCGCGCTGTCGATGAGCTCATAGGCACGGGGACGGCTCAGGGCGAGGACCGATTTGACGTATTCCCCGAAGCTGGGGTGCGTCCGGCGGTACAGGCGGGCGTCGCGGATCTCCATGAGGGCCGTGCCGACGGCGACAAAGGTGCCCATGCCCTCGCGGATGGTTTTTTCGCAGACCTCCAGACGACGTAGCTCCTCCTCCGAAAGCTCTGTCGCGGAGGGAACAACTTCGAATTGGGGAGCGGGGATGGCCGTGGCTTCGTCCGGCCCTTTAATGGCGGTGTGGTTGCCCATTGCCTCCTGCATATCACGGATTTCCCGGGAAGGGAAGTTCCTGCTTTCCCGGATGAAATTTTCGCCTTATGCTCAAGCCCTTACGATGCATTGTAGCACCCGGCAGTTCCTTTTTATCAGTGTTTTGGTTGGTTTTGTCCTCATGCACGAAACGCGCACGGAGCCCTTCGACAAAGCGGAGGGGACGTTCGCCTCGTGGCTGGAGGCTTATTCTCCCCGGCCCGCTCCGGCTCCGCTGGCCGTGGTCCGGATCTCGGACGAGGACCTCAAAAACTCCCGGTGGCCCTGGCAGCCCGTGGATTACTCCCTTTTTCTGAATGCCGCGCTGCCCTTCCATCCGTCCGTTTTGGGCATCGAGCCGGTGCTCACCTGGGATAAGGCCGACGGGGCGGAGACGCTTCACCACCAGGCTCTGAGCACGCCCAAGCTGCTCCTTTCCTCCGAACTCGGCTCGCCCGAGGACCCGGCGCTCGTTCCTCCGATGCAGGAGGTGCCCGTGCTGCGCCACGTGGAGGGAAGCGTCTCGGCGATTGACGAATACCAGGTTGTCTCCGCCCAGCCGGGGGAGGATCTGCGCCACTCGGCCGCGGTCGGGTTCTTCGGCCCCGTGGCCAACCGGCCGATTACCCGCGTGCCGCTGCTTTATCGTTACCACGGCGAGGTGGTCCCCTCGTTCGTGCTCCAGGCCGCCATGCTCTGGTATGGCGTGAGCGCCGAGGAAGTGAGGGTGGTCCCCGGTTCGTATGTGGAGCTGGGGAAAGCCGCCCGCGTGCCCATCGACGCCGACGGCACCATGGCCGTGAATTTCACCATCCCGACCGCCGCGTTCTCCTACCCGGATCTGCTCCTCTCCGCCGAGCAACTGCAAACGGGCCACGAGACGACCATCCCGGCCGCGCAGCTTAAAGATTCGCTGATCCTGCTCACCCGCGTGGACCAGGAGGCGCGCAAGCTCCCGCTGGCCAACGGCAAGGAGGGCTCGCGCGGTGAACTGGCCGCCGCGGCCATTGCCACCATCCAGCAGCAGCGTTACGCGGGGGCGTCCCCGTTCGCCGTGTCGGTGGCGGTGCTGGCGTTTTTCCTTGGCGTCGGCTGGGCGATGAGCCGGGTGGGTAAATTTCCTGCCGCCGTCATTTGCGTTGGCGCTTTCGCGCTTTATGTTTTGGTTTCCCTGGGCATCTTCGCCTCCTGGCAGGTTGCCCTGCCTTTCGGGCTTGCCGTGGGGATGTCGCTGTTTTTACTCCTTTTCCGTCAATTCGAATAGATCATGCAATTCACGAACCACACCCGCCGGGCCGAGATCGGCGCCAATTGTTACTCTTTGGAAGCGGCGGGAAAGCGGATCGTGCTGGATTGCGGGATGCACCCGCGCCTGGAGGGGCTCGACGCGCTGCCCGACCTGGACGCGCTCCCCGAGGAGAGCGTGGATGCCGTGCTCCTTTCCCACGCCCACCAGGACCACCTCGGGGCCATGCCCGTCCTGATGCGCCGCCATCCCCGGGCCCCGCTTTTTGCAACCGATGCCACCCGGCAGGTTGGCGACGTGATGTTGCATAACTCGGTCAACGTCATGCTGCGCATCCGCGAGGAGCAGGGGGTGACGTCCTACCCGCTTTTTACCCACCGCGAGGCCGATAACACCATCAAACGCTGCCAGCCGGTGCCGCTGCACCAGCGCTGGAGCCTGGAGGGGGAGCGGCTCGGGTTTAAGGAGGAATCGCCCTTTAGCTTCGAGTTTTTTGATGCCGGGCACATCCTCGGCTCCGCCGGAGTGCTCATCCGCGCCGAGGGGAAAACGGTCTTCTACTCGGGCGACGTCAATTTCGAGGACCAGACCATCTCCGCCGCCGCCCGCTTCCCCAAGGAAGGCGTGGATATCGTGGTGCTGGAGACCACGCGAGGCGACAGCCCGATTGCGCCCGGTTTTACGCGGGCTTGTGAAGTGGCCCGCTTTAGCCAGGCCATCCAGGAGGGGCTGGCCCGGGGCGGCTCGATCCTGGTCCCCGTTTTCGCGCTCGGCAAAACGCAGGAACTCCTCGGGATTTTCGCCGAAATGCAGCGCGTGGGCGAGCTGGCCAAGGGCATCCCCATCTACATCGGCGGCCTGAGCGCCAAGCTGACCGAGCTTTACGACAAACTGGCGGGCCAGACCTGTCGGCTCGAACCGTGCTTGCAACTCCTCGACACCGTGGCCCCCTTCGTGGTCGGCGGCGCGGATATCGAGACGATCCCCGTGAAACCAGGCCGCATCTACGCCTTTACCAGCGGCATGATGACCGAGAACACGCTCTCCAATCTTTTCGCCTCGCGCTTCATCAGCGACTCGGCCAACTCGCTCTACTTCGTGGGCTATGCCGACCCGGAATCCCCCGGCGGAAAAATCCGCCACCTCAATCCGGGCGACCTGGTGCGGCTCGATTCCCGGCAAAAGGAGCAGAAGCTCGACTGCCGCGTCGAGACCTTCAACTTCAGCGCCCACGCCTCGCGCGAGAGCATCCGCGCGTGGGTCAACGAAGTGAAGCCCAAGAAAATCGTGCTGGTCCACGGCGACGCCCCCGCGCTCGAATGGTTCCGCGAGACGCTCTCCACCGACCTGCCCGGAACGGAAGTCGTCGTCTCGGTGCCCGGCGTGCCGCTGGATTTGTAGGCAGATGCATCAAAATTTATCAGGAACTCAGGAACTCAGGAAAAAGACAAAATGGATGACGTGCCGCCGGTTTCCAGAGGTGCCCTGAATATCTTCCAATCGCCCTGCTTTGGTTGGAATAGGGCGTCATTTAAACAACACTTCATTTCCTGAGTTCCTGAGTTCCTGATTCTCTTTTGTCTTTCTTTTGATGCGTTTGCCCTGTGTAGGCGGCTGTAAGGCTTGGCGAAATCGGGGAAAAAGGGTAGTTTTTCGTTGTGACGAGCGCTCAGCAAAAACGGTTTGAGGAACCGATCTTAAATCACATCCGACGTGATTTCGGATTATTGCGTCAGGAATGGACCGTCCAGCAGACGCTCGACCACCTGCGCCAGCTCGATGTTGGCGACAAGATCATCTACTTCTACGTCGCGGGCGAGAACGACAAGCTGATGGGCGTCGTCCCCACGCGCAAGCTGCTCCTCTCCCGGGCCGACGAGAAGCTCGGCGACATCATGATCCGCCGCGTCGTGGCGATCCCCAAGACTGCCACGGTTTTCGACGCCTGCGAGTTCTTCGTCCTGCACAAATTTTTCGCCCTGCCGGTGGTCGATGAACAGCGCCGCATCCTGGGCGTGGTGGAGATCAACCTCGTTACCGAAGAGGTGCTGGAGGGGGACAGCGCCGCCGAGCCGCAGCAGGGGCCGACGGACGACGTTTTTGAGCTCCTCGGCTTTCACCTCGCGCAAGCCCGCAACGCCGGACCGCTGATGTCCTTCCGTTACCGCTTCCCCTGGCTCGTGGCGACGATCCTGAGCGGCACGCTCTGCGCGGTGATTACAGGGCTTTTTGAGAAAACACTGGCCGAATTGCTCATCCTCGCCTTTTTCCTGCCGCTGGTCCTCGGGATGGGGGAGAGCGTGAGCATGCAGTCGATGACCCTTTCGATCCAAAACCTTCGCGCCAACCGGCCCACGCTCAAGTGGTACCTCTCCGCGCTGCGGCGCGAGGCGGCCACGGCCACGCTGCTCGGGTTGGCGTGCGGGTTCTCGGTTTTCTTGATCATCTGGGGTTGGCGGGGCGACCCCGGGGCGGGGGCGGCCATCGGGGCCAGCATCCTGCTCTCGTTTGAGACGGCCTGCCTGCTGGGCCTCAGCGTTCCCTCGCTGCTCCACGCCCTCAAGCTCGACCCAAAGATCGCCGCCGGGCCGATTACGCTGGCCGTCGCCGACGTCGCCACGCTCGTCTTCTACTTTGGCGTGGCGGCGCTCGTGCTGCGATAGCCTCCCCCCTTGGCTGCTGGACACCCGCCTCCGGCTGGGTTAAGCTACCCATCCTTTTCGTTCAAAACCCAACACCTATGAATAAGCCCCAGGTCACGATCTACGACACCACCCTTCGCGATGGCACGCAAGGGACCGGCATTTCGTTTAGCGTCCTGGACAAGATTCGCGTGGCGGAGAAGCTCGACGGCTTCGGCGTGCACTACATCGAAGGCGGCTGGCCGGGGTCGAACCCTAAGGACGTCGAGTTCTTCCAGCAGGCGGCCAAGCGCACCTGGAAAAGCGCCAAAATCGCCGCGTTCGGCAGCACCCGGCGCGCCCATACCAAGGTGGAGCAGGACCCGCAGGTCCAGGCCCTCCTAGACGCGGAAACGCCCGTCATCGCGATCGTCGGCAAAAGCTCGCTCTTGCACGTTCGCGAGGTCCTCAACGTCACGCCGGAGGAAAACCGGGCGATGATCCGCGAGACGGTGGCTTTCCTGAAAGCCCACGGCCGCGAGGTCTGCCTGGATGCCGAGCATTTCTTTGACGGTTATAAAGAGGACGCCGAGCACGCGCTCGCCGCGCTCCAGGCCGCCGTGGAGGGGGGCGTCGATTTCCTGGTCCTCTGCGACACCAACGGCGGCACGCTGCCCGAGGAGGTGGAGCGCATCACGCGCGACGTCGTCGCCAGGACCAGCCGCCCCGTCGGCATCCATACGCATGACGACTGTGGCCTCGGCGTGGCTAATGCGCTCGCCGCCGTCCGGGCCGGAGCGGTGCAGGTCCAGGGGACCATCAACGGCTACGGCGAACGCGTCGGCAACTGTAACCTGACGACCCTTATCCCAAATTTACAACTCAAGGCGGGTATCCCCATGGTGCCCGACCTGACCCGCCTGCGCGAGGTCTCCCTCTTCGTCGACGGCGTGGCCAACAGCCAGCACTCCCTGCGCGCCCCGTATGTCGGCGCCACGGCGTTCGCCCACAAAGGGGGCATCCACGTCAACGCCGTCCAGAAGCTGGCCCGCAGCTACGAGCACATCCGGCCCGAGGAGGTCGGCAACACGCAGAACATCCTGGTTTCCGAGCTTTCCGGCCAGAGCAACGTGCTCCTGAAGGCCGAGGCGCTGGGCATCCGGCTGGAAAAAGGTTCGCCCGAGGTGCATAAAATTCTCCAGGAGATCAAGCGCCGCGAATCGCTCGGCTACGAGTTCGAGGCCGCCGACGGGTCGCTGGATCTGCTCATCCGCAAAACCCTCCAGCCGTCCACGGCCCCGTTCTTTGAGCTGCTGGAGTACCACTGCACGTTCCGCCGCTTCGGGCCGAGCTTCCGCAGCCACGACACCTGCGAGGCCACGGTCAAGCTGCTCGTCAACGGCGAGCGGGTCTATACCGTGGACGAGGGGGATGGCCCCGTCAACGCGCTCGACGCCGCGTTGCGCAAATCGCTGCGCCCCTTCTATCCGCAGATCGACGACATCGCGCTTGAGGATTACAAAGTGCGCATCCTCGACAGCCGAAAGGGGACGGCCTCCCGCACCCGCGTTCTCATCACCTTCACCGACGGCAAGAGCGACTGGGGAACGGTCGGCGTCTCGGGCAACGTCATCGAAGCGAGCTGGCTCGCGCTCGTCGACGCCATTGAGTACAAGCTGCTTACGGCGTAATTCCGGCGGATTTCCGCCGGAAAACAAGAAGCCCGAAGCTCCAGGAGAGAAGCTTCGGGCCACTATGAGCGAGTGTAGATCAGCGCTAAGAAACCAAAATCAATTCTTCGCGAGGTAGTTGGCCACCCCTTCGAAGGAAGGCTTGAGAGCCGCTTCGCCCTTGTGCCAGTTGGCCGGGCAGACCTCGCCGTTTTTCTCAAAAAATTGCAGCGCGTCAACGATGCGGAGCGCTTCCTCCACCGAACGGCCCAGCGGGAAGTCGTTCACCAGCTCGTGGCGCACGATGCCTTTCTTGTCGATGATGAAAAGGCCTCGGTAGGCAACCAGTTCGTTTTCGGCCTGGAGGTTGCCCTCCTCGTCCACCTGGTACTCGCCACTCAGCACGCCGTAGGCAGAGGAGACCGTCTTGTTGGCATCGGCGATGATCGGGTACTCGATCCCCTGGATGCCGCCGTGCGCCTTGGGCACTTGCTGCCAGCCCCAGTGGCTCTCGGCTGTGTCCGTCGAAGCACCGACGACCTCGACGCCGCGCGCCTTGAACTCGGCCAGCTGGGCCTGAAAAGCGTGAAGTTCCGTTGGGCAGACGAACGTAAAGTCCTTGGGATAAAAGAAAAGGAGCACGTAGCTCTTTTCCTTAAACTGATCGAGAGAAAAGGCTTCTTCGATGCGGCCGTTGATCACAGCGCGGGTGGTGAATTGCGGAGCGGATTTTCCAACAAGTGTTGCCATAGTCTTAGTTGAGATTGAGATTAACTCGCAAAAAAGGAAAGACGAGAACGGAAGGTTGATCAAGCACTTTTTTTGCAGAATTTTTGAGCAGGGCGGGGATTGCGCTGGGGTGAGGACTGAATGTGTCTTAATTTGACCAATTTATAGCCATCGTGGCTATAACTGCTCATCCTTTAACTCCCTACCCAGTAAGGGTAATCTTGATGGGGGGTATCGAATTTTCCCGGATTTCCTCTGGTAATCGAGAGGCATTTGTTCATACTAAGTGAGGCTGCAACAGGTTTTGGCAAGGAACCTGCTGAATCGGGGGGAGCCGAAAACGGCGCCTCAATTAACAGCCAACAAGAACACAACAACCAATATTACTATGGCCCTAATCAAAAATCTGACCCTCGGCGCGATCGCGGGCGTTCTCCTGCCTGCTTCGCTGTTTGCCGGAACGGAATCCAAAGCGGTAGTTGAAACCACCACGAAATCCATCATCGCCGGTGATCTTGGCGTGAACTTCGTGTCGGAGTACATCTCCCGCGGTGTGATGCAGGAAAAACAGGGTGTTATTGCCCAGCCTTACATCGACTTGTTCCTTACCGTGTATGAGGGTGCCGACACCGACGCCATCAACAAGGTGACGCTGAACTTCAGCGCCTGGAGCAGCTTCCACTCCAAGCACACCGGTGCCAGCTCCAACAGCAACGTTTCCTCCTGGTACGAGGACGACATCATCCCCGGTGTTTCCGTTACCTTCCTGAAAAACTGGACGGGCACGCTCTCCTACGCTGAATACTTCAGCCCGAGTGGCGCTTGGGACGCTTCCCGTAACATCACGCTCAACCTCGCTTACAACGACACGGACCTGCTCGGCGCTTTCGCTCTGCACCCGCATGTTGCCTACCTGCGTGAGCTCCAGGGCAGCGCTCCTTACGGCACCGGCTACGGCGTCTCCGTCGCCGGCTACAATCCTGTCAATGGTCATGGCAACTACTATGAATTCGGTATTGCCCCGGCCCTCCCTGCCTTTGGCCCTGTGACGGTTTCCTTCCCGCTCAATGTCGGCTTCGGCAGCGGCGACTTCTATGTCGACAACAAAGGCTTCGGATACTTCAGCGGCGGCGCCAATGCCGCGGTTGCTCTTCCGTTCATCCCGACCGCCTATGGCGCTTGGGTTGTTAACGCTGGCGTGACCTACTACCGCCTCAACGGCCCGAATGGCGACCTCGCCGGTGGCGATCAGAACCGCGTTGCGTATCAGGCCGGTCTTGGCGTGAACTTCTAAGTTCACCTTCACAAAATTATTTGTGTTTCCATCCGCCATCTCCGAAAGGGGGTGGCGGATGTTTTTTGTCTTTTTTTAGCCACCAAGCGAGCCCGCCTCAGGGATCAACTCTCCAACTCCGTATGGATGCGGATGAAGTGGAGCAGGTCATGGCGGGTGATGATCCCGACCAGCTTCTGGGCGCTGTCGGTGACGGCGAGGCGTCCCTGGCCCGCGACCAGGAGAATGCGCAGGGCGTTGGCGGCGCTGGTTTCCACCGGGATCACCAGGCGGCCGTCGTTCGCTTCGGCCACCTCGCCGCTGAGCGTGTAAGGCCATTTTTCGCGCGGCACCGCTTTGAGGAACTCCAGCCGCAGCAGCCCCCGAAAGCGCCAATCGTCATCCACTACCGGGTAGGCGACGTGGTGGTGGGTGAGAAAATATTCGTCCACCGCCATGCTCAGCGGCGTGGAGGAGGGGATCGTCAGCGGATTGGACGTCATGAGGTCGGCCACGCCGACGCCATCCAGAATTTCGCGGGAAAGCGCCTGGGAATAGCCGGATTCCGCCGCGCTTTTCAGGAAAATCCCGATCACCAGAAAGACCAGGCCCTGGCCCCATTGACCGCCCAGGATCGTGAATATCCCCAGGACGATCAGCACCCAGCTAAAGCCGACGCCGACGCGTGAAGTGATGAAAGTGGCCTGCCGGAAGCGGCCCGTGCGCATCCAGATCAGCGCCCGCAGGACGCGTCCGCCGTCGAGCGGGTAGCCGGGGATCGCATTGAAGATGACAAGCAGCAGATTGACTGTCGCCAGCCATTTGAAAACGAGCGCCCCCTCGGGAAGCGTGGCAAAGTCGCACCCCCACGCCACCGCGCGGAAGACCACCACCAGCACGAGCGAAACCAGCGGCCCGGCGATGGCGATTTTGAGTTCCGTAGCGGGGTCATCCGGCTCGCGGGAAATCTCCGCCACGCCGCCGATGAAAAGCAGCGTGATCGAGGGGACCGGGATGCCGCAGCGCTGGCTTACCACGCTGTGGCCCAGCTCATGAAGGAGGATGGAGAGGAAAAAGAGCAGCGTGGCGACCGTTCCCATCGTGATGTAAACCGCCGGGTCGCGCCCCGGGAGCTGGATGGGAAAGAGGTAGGTCGCCAGGGAATAGATGACCAGCGCGACGATGAAAAACCACGAGTAATCGAGGTAAAACCGGATGCCGAAAAACGTGCCGAGAAGGACGCCGGACCTCGCGCGATCTTTTTCGGCCTCGGGTGGGAGAGGGGGAGGATCGGGCGATGGTGGCGGTTCCCGGTTCATGGCGTGGGTTGTGGCGAGGCGGGAGGCGTTGCGGCCGGGCTTTCATCCGGGAAGGAAACGCCCGGGGCGTGGGCATCGAAATCGTGAGGAAGGCTGGTGAAGTCCTCTGGGAGCGGTTTCGCTCCGGGGATCAAGGCCGGGGCATCTCCCCAGAAAATGGGGGTCGGCTGCGCGGGGTCCCCGAGGAAATAGCCGTCGAAATTTTTCCCGTCCATCGTTCCGGAGACCCGGGCTACCATCTTCGGTTCGGGGCCGAGATACCAGGTGCCGCTCTCCAGCTTGCCGGTGAGGTAGGAAAGGGTCATGGGAACGCCGGAAACCGTCACACTGCCCGTTGCGGTAAGCAGGTTGCCGGTGCCGTCCAGGCGGAGATCGGCGCTGTAGACGCCTTTCTTGAGCGGGAGCGCCTTGGGCGTGGTTACGCCGATGCGGTAGGTCCACCGGTCAAACGGGGGCTTCAGGCTGATGGCGGGCGCGGGCACACTGATGGTTTCGGGGTTGCCGGTGGATATGAGCGCCCCGAAATCAACCGCGGGCGCGGCGTCGAGCGCGGTAATTTCAGCGGTTCCGACGGCGGTGGCGGTGGTTTGCGTGCCGGTGACTGAAAGCGCCAGGCTGGCGGTCCCTTCCCAGGCGGGTCCGGCGTTGAAGTGGACCTTGTCGGCGCGAACCAGAAAATCGTACGAGGGGCTCTCGAATTTCGAAAAATCCAGCGAGCCGGTGGCGGAGAAATCGCCCAGCGGATTGCTTGCGGAGACTTTGGAGAAGCGCAGCACATTGCCGTCGATGTCTGCCTCGGCCTCCAGTTTATCCAGGGCGGGGAGAAGGTCGGAGGCGGGGATCTGCCCCTTGGAAAGCTTCACCGAGCCGGTCATGGCGAGGGCTCGGAGCGTGCTTTCGGTTTTCAGCGTGCCGGTGATGAGCCCCCGGATCGGGATCGGGCGGCCGGTAAGGTGGGCCACTTCCTCAAGCTGCACCCCTTTGGCGGAAATCTGCGCGTTGAAGGGGGCGTCGGGAGCGAGGGCGTCGAAGCTCGGGTTCACCCACCATTGGAAGAGGTTGAAGGGGAGCGTGGCGTCGCCTTCGAGCCAGAGCGCCTTCTTTTGCGTCAGCTTGACGCCTTCGAGCTTGAGCGTTTTCTCGTCGGCTGCCACGCGGCCCTCCACGCGGGTGTCGCCGTTGGCCAGCACGCATTGGCTGATCGAAAGGCCTCCTGGGGCATAGGTGCCCTCCAGGTCGGCGTCGATGGGGAGCGTGCCGGGGACGGCTTCGGTGCCGAGCGTCCTCAGCTTGCGGAAATGGGCGCTGAAAGCCCCGGAGTGAGCCCCCGGAGCGCCGTCGCCGGACCAGGTGACGTTAAGCCCGCCGCCGGGAGGCGCGGGAGCGATCGGCTTTTGCAGCAGCGCCCGGTAGGCAGCCAGTTCCTCGATGGAGGCATTGAGCTCCCCCTGGTAACGGCGTTCGCCAAGGATGCTCAGCGTCCCTTTGCCACGCACAAAGTCCTGCCCATGAGCGGCTTCCAGGTTGATGATTTGCAGTTCGTTGCCGTCGAGCTTGATCCCGGCGTTGAGCAGGTCAAAGGGGACGCCGCGCCAGGTCAGCTTGGTGCCCGCGACGATGAGCTGGCCTTGGAAGGACTTGGCCGCGCCGCGAATCGAGCCGTCCACGGTCATTGCGCCAGAAGCGTCGGCGAACTGGGGCCCGAACAGTGCCGAAAGCTCGCCCAGGTTCTGGATCTTGGCGGCGATGTTGAAATTGAAATCCGTGAGCCACCAAGGGGTCTTGTCGTCTTCCGGCAGCAGGATTTCGCCATCGAGATCGAGCGTATTGTGCGCCTGCTGGAGCTTCAGCTCGGGGATCTGCACGCGGCGGTTGACGATGGTGGCCCCCATGGCGAGCGAATTCCACTGGCGGCTGCCCCAGCGGAAGTCGGTGGCTTCAAAGCGGGTGGAGACGGTGGCGTTTTCCAGTTCGTAGGGGGAGCCCTGGAAGGTGAATTTTCCCTCTTTGATGACGCCGCCGGTTTTCTCGTGGACGTGGAGGAATTTCCCCAGCGCCTCGACGGCGATGTTGGAGAAGTTGCCCACAATCTCGTAATCCGGCTCGCCGGGGGTGCTGTTTTTGAGGAGGTCGCCGCGAACCGATCCGCCGAAGGCCGCGATGTCGAAATCGACCTGCAAATTCCCCTTGAGCATGTCGTCGAGGTTGCTCGAAAGGCTGCTCAAAACGACGCCGTCGCTCAGGTTCAGGTCGGCCACGCGCCAGCGCGCCCCCTGGAGGGCCGTGGTGCCGCGCAGGACGTCGAAGCTGCGGCTGGCATGGCTATTTTCCAGCGTCAGGTGCTCCACGGCGATGACCCCGGGCTCGAACGGGCTGATGGTAAAGCGCACGTCGGCAAAGGTGATCTTACGCTTGCCCATGTGAAAGACGAAGGCGGAGTTGGCCACCTCGACGCGCGCCGGGGCGGGGAACCATGACCGGCTGGGAGCCGCGGAGGCTGCCGGGCCCGCGGGCTGCTCCTTGCGGTGGGGGTGAAAGGCGAAGTCGGCCTCGGTGTGATCGAGGGTGAGGCGGCGGAAGAACGCGCCTCCTTTGTAGAAGGGCAGGAGGGCCCGCCAGGAGAGGACGATGCGGGCGGAACCGGTGTTGATGCTGGAATCGACCGCTCCGCGCGAAGTCTCCATGCGGAGGTCGCGCAGGATGATCGGTTCGAGGAGGCTGCCCTCGACGGAGCCGATTTCAAGCGCGATGTCGTTGCGCGCGGCTTCCAGGAGCACGGCCCGCTTTACCAGAAAGCAGAAGGAATGGGGTTCGACGAGCGCGAGGATTGCCAGGCCGAGGAGGACCAGGAGGCAAAGGCGGATCCGATGAAAGAGCGATGGTTTGGTGGATGCGGGCACGGAGTTTGAAGACCTTGGGACCGTTAATTTTCAATGAGAAGGCGCTCGGGTGCAAGCCCCAAGGTGTGGGGAACCTCGCTGGACCGGCCCGTCTGATAAAAATCTTTTGACGCGTGGCGTTCTCTGGCAACATTGATGGATGCCGATTTAGCCTTGGGAGCTTGATGTTTAGTTCGCCGGGCTTGACGCAGATAGATCCAATGTCCAACAGTTCCGACTCTGCCAGCAGTCCCGTTCCATCCGGGATGCCTTCCTCCACGCCCGCGCACGATCCTTACCAAGCCTGGAGGGAGCCGGGATTCCGGGGGTTCCTGATTGGCAATGCGGCCTCGGTGATCGGACGGCAGATGACGGCGCTGGCGGTGGGCTGGGAGATCTACCGGCGCACGCATTCGGCGACGCTGCTGGGCTTGGTGGGCCTGGCTTCGGCGCTGCCGCTTTTCTTTTTCACGATCCCCGCCGGGCAAATGGCCGACCGCCTGCCGCGCAAACAGATCATTCTGGTGACGCAATGGCTGGAGATCCTGGTGGCTACGTGCCTGGCGGTGCTTTCATCGTGGCACGGGCTCCTGCCTCACTGGCCGGTGCTCGCGGCGGCGCGGCGCGGGCTGGAGTGGATCGTCGTTCACGTCGAGCACTCGGCGGCTCCGACCATCGACTGGGGCATCCCGCTGATGCTCGGGCTGCTGCTTTTCTCCGGCATCGTGAGGACCTTTAGCTGGGCGGCGCGCACTTCGCTGGTGCCGACCCTGGTGCCGCAATCGGCGCTCCAGAACGCGATCACTTGGAATTCCAGCGTATTCCAGGCCTCCGCGGCGGCGGGCCCGGCGCTTTGCGGCTTGCTGGTGGCCAAGACGAGCTTTTCGACGGCTTATGCGATTGACGCCGTTTGCGCCTTTGTCTTTTTCGTTCTGCTGTCCCCGGTGAAGGTCCGGAAACCGGCGCCCGAGGAGAATGTGAAAACCTCGATCGCCAAGGGGGACCTGCTGGGCGGGTTGCGCTTTGTGTTCCGGACCAAGCTGGTGCTGGCGGCGATGACGCTGGATATGTTCGCGGTGCTGCTGGGCGGGGCGACGGCGCTTTTGCCGGTGTTCGCCGAGCGCCTGCATGTTGGCGGTGTGGGGCTCGGCTGGCTGCGGTCCGCCGACGCCATCGGGTCGATCTCGATGAGCCTGCTGCTGGCCTACCTGCCGCCGATGAAGCACGCGGGGCGCAATTTGCTCTTCGCCGTGGGGGCGTTCGGCGTGGCCATCGTCGGCTTCGGCCTTTCGCCTTATTACTGGCTTTCGTTTCTGTGCCTGCTCTTCTCGGGTGGCTTTGACGCCATTAACGTGGTGATCCGGCATACGCTGGTTCAAATGGCCACGCCGAACGAGCTTCGCGGCCGGGTTTCGGCGGTCAACAACGTCTTTATCGGCAGCTCCAACGAAATCGGAGCCTTTGAAAGCGGGATGACCGCCGGGCTCTTCGGGCCGGTTGCCTCGGTGATCGGCGGCGGCATCGGCACGATCCTGGTCGTCCTGGGCGTGGCCTCGCTCTGGCCGCAACTGCGCCGGTTCACGACGCTGGAATCCGCCGCGCCGAAGGCGAACAAAACGGTTTAGTACGATTTCTACAGTCCAAGGCCAATAAGCTCAAAAGTCCTCGTTACGAATCTCCAAGATTCGTAACGCAAGTTGTCCGGAATCTCCTGATTCCACCACCGCTGCGAATCAGAGATTCGCGGAAAGAAGACGTTCCCAATCGGAGATTGGGAACGAGGCCCTTTATTTCGGCAGGTTGCGACGGCGGAGCTGGCGGGCGGGGTTGCCGATGACGACCATTTCCGCCCCCACGTCCTTCGTGACCATCGCGCACGCCCCGACGACGGAGCGGTCACCGAGCGTTACGCCCGGCATGACGAACGCGCGCGCGCCGATGAAGACATCCTCGCCCACGGTGATCTTAGCCACTTGCAGCGGGGTATTCGGGTCGGAAAGGTCGTGCGTGCCGGTGCAGAGGTAGGCCTCCTGGGCCACGACGCTGCGCGCGCCGATCTCGATTTCGCCCAGGGTGTAGGCGTTGGCGCGGTCGCCCAGGCAGGCACGGTCGTGCAGCGTGAGGTTCCACGGGATCTGAATGCGCGCCCGCTGGTGAACGAAGGGCGTGCCGTGGAGCTTCGCCCCGAAGCGCCTCAGCCAGAAGAGCCGCCAGCGGTTGAGCGGCTTGGGCGTCCACTGGCAAAAGAGCGCCCAGGCGGCGTCCCAGAGCAGCATCCCCACGCGCTCGCGCAGGGACCACGGGGAGGCGTAGGCGTTGGCTTGGGCAAAGGTTTTCACGCGGAGAGGAGGGATTCGAATAATTCCAGATACTGCTTAGCTTGGCGGCGGACGTCAAAATGATCTTCGGCGAACTGGCGGCAGGCGGGGCGCGGCCAGGCCCCGTTCCGGAGCGCCTGGAGCCCCTGGTCGAGCGTGGCGGCGAAGCTCTCGGCCGAGAAGCTCCCGGCCAGCCAGCCGGTCTCGCCCGGTTTGACCATCTCCGGCACGCCACCGACGGCGCAGGCGACGACCGGGGTGCCGCAGGCGAGCGATTCCGCCACGGTGTTGGGCAGGTTATCGACGGGGGCCATGTGCAGGAGGACGTCGGCGGCGGAGTAGATGACCGACTTCATGAGGTCGCTCGGGATGTAGCCGCAGTGGATGTGGCGGATGCCCTCGTGGTGAATTTCCGGCGGCCAGTGGCCGAGGGTGAGGAGCTGCAAGGGGCGCGTCTGCGTGGCGGCGAGCACGGCGTCGATGAGGTTGCCTCCCTTGCGGCGTTCTTTGAGGTAATCGGCCACGAGCAGCACGGTGGGGACGCGTGGATCGAGCCCGAGGGCGGCTTGGGCCGAGGCGGCATCCGCTGGTTTGTAGGCTTCGAGGTCGAGGCCGTTGGCGATCACTTCCACACGGTTTTTGTGCCAGAGCCCCCGGCGGGCTTCCCCGGCGATCCAGCACGAGGGGCAGGCGGCGACGATGTTCGGGTGCGTTTCGAGCACGGTTTTGCGCGCGGCCCAGGCGGCGGCGATGCGGTGCGGGGCCAGCGCCGGGTATTCGCCGGGCGTGGGGCACGAGGCATCGCATCCGGTGACGAATTTCTCGCAGTCGTAGGCGTAACAGCAGCGGCCGGTGGTGCTCCAGAGGTCGTGGAGGGTCCAGACGACGGGGGCGTGCGCGGCGCACTCTTCGACGAGCCCGGTATCCCACCCGGCCTTGTGGAGATTGTGCAGATGGATGACGTCCGGTTTCTCCCGGGCGATGGCGTGGCGAAGCTGCCGCCGCACGCCGTGGTTGGAGAGGCGCTCCTCGACGCGGCCGAGGCCGAACGCGTGGGCCAGGCCGGTGACGCCTTCGAGCCTGCGCCCCGGGGAAAGGAGGAACTTCTCCTGCGTGGGCGCTCCGCCGTCCATGGCCCCCACCGCCCGAACGCAGTCCACGCCGAGGCCGATGAGGCCTTGCGTGAGCCGCTGGCAGGCAATCGCCGCGCCGCCGGTGGATTCGAGATCGGAGAGAATGAGAAGCTTCATGGAGGTAATCGCTATTTCCGGAAAAGAAGGCGCTTTTTGAGCCATCCTCCGAAAATTTTCGCGTGGTTCCAAACGTTCAGCGGAAAGGCGGCTTGTTCAAGGAAAACGGTGCGAAAAGTGTGGCGGTCGGCGGCCGCGTTGCGAACGAGGTGGGCGGGGTGAGTCAGCCGCCCGATCGCCCGCCCGGGAAGCTGGCGCGAGTTGCTGGAGAAGAGGTGCGTGGAGTGGGCTCCGAAGCCGATGTTCTCCACAAGATTGCGCTCCGGGTAGACGGCGAGGCCCCCGTGGGCCCAGCAGGTCAGCATCCACGAGTAATCCCAGGTATTGGGGCGCGTAGCGGGGGAGGGGAGGGTGTCGAAGATGGCCGACCAGTAGGCGCGCTCCTCGGGCGTGTCGAAACCGGCTTCGATGCGGGCGCGGGAGGCCGGGTCGCTCCAGCAGGCGGCGTCGCGGTCGATGAGCTTCCAGGCGCGCCGCCACGTGGCCCAGCCCCAGATGTGGTTGTATTTGCTGAAAAAGTAGCTTTTCAATGTTCGCCGCCGCCAGCCCTGGAAGTTGTTCGCGCCGATGTGGAGGACTCGCGGTTCGTTGCGGTAGCGTTCCAGCAGCGTTTCGCAGAAGGTAAAAAACGACGGGTGCGGCAGGCAGTCGTCTTCCAGAATGATGGCTTCCTCCACGAGCGAGAAGGCCCAGTCGAGCCCGCTAAGGACCCGCTCGCGGCAGCCGAGGTTGGTTTCGGCGTAATCGGTGAGCACCTGGCAGGGCCAGTCGACGCCCTCGCTGATGATTCGGCGCACTACGGCGACCCGAGCGGCGTCGCCGGGAACGTGGGGCCGGGGGCCGTCGCACACGACGAGCAGCCGGGGCGGCCGGGCCTCGCGGATGGCCTCGAAGACCCGAGCCGTGGTCTCGGGCCGGTTAAACACCAGGAAAATAACAGGGGTCTTCATGCGCTTCGGGGCCACTTGAGCCAGCCGCGCTGCTCCAGGGCCCAGAGCAGGTAGAGGGCTTTTTGGTAAACCCAGGGAATCTGCGCGTAGTGGATGCAGAAGTGCTTCAAGTACCCCTGCATGTGCAGAACGTAGAACCGGACGCGCTCGCCGGTGGCCTCCAGGGTGCCGTAGGGGTGCGGGCCTTCAAAGGTGATGGCCTTAAGCCCGTCGGCTGCCGTAAAGCCTTCGAGGTTGCCGAGGGCGAGGTCGACGCGCGGGTTGCCCTGGTTGAGCTTGGCGTAGCGGAATAACCCCGAGTCCCGCGCGAAGGCGAGGAAGTCCATTTCGCAAATGCCGAAGGAGGGATCGAGCGCCTTTTTGTGCTCCCAGAGCGCCCGGAGTTTCTCCCTGCCCGCCTCCGAGCCGAAGGATTCGAGGAGCTTCTCGCAGATCCAGTCGCAGACCTTGGGCGTCAGGAACATGCAGTGCGGGGAGACGGTTGCGTGGTGGTCGAGCTCGCAGTCGGTGCCCGAGAAATCGCACGGGTAGGCTTGGGCCAGTTCGCCCGGCGTGGAGAACAGGAGCAGGTCCGAGTCGAGGAAGAGAATTTTTTCCAGCCCGTGGGTTTCGAAGAGCCCTTTGAAGGCGAAGAATTTCTCGAAGATGATCGCCGCGTAGGCGGGCGGGTAGGTGCTGTAGTTGACGAAGACGGAGCGGAATTCCCGCGCGCCGAAGCGTTCGGCGTTGGAGAAAGGGTAGCGCTCCACGCCGGGAATGAGCGCCCAGGGGCCGAGGCGGTCGCTGATGACGAAGATGCGCCGAGCCCCTGCCGCCTTGGCCTGGGCCACGCACGCCGTGACGATAACCTGGGAAGCGCCGGTATGAACGAATACGACGGGAGGTTCAGGAGTCGGGCTCAGGGACGGCATAGCGTGGTGAGGACGTAATTAAGGCACTGGCGCGCTTTCGGAGCAAGGTTGCTTTGGCCGCAGGCTCGCAGGGCATGGCGCAGAGCTGTCCAGCGGTGGCCCCCCTCCACGGCCCAGTAGGCCCAGAGGATCTCCTGGTCGCCTTTTTGGTTCACCGGGGGGTGCTGGAGCGGCCGTTCGAGCGGCGGCAGGCCCCGGCGCTGGCGGTGCTCGGCCAGGCAGCGGTCCATTAACTGGCGCTGGAGCGCGTGGTGGGTGCCGTTGGTGCTGGCGGTGTGCTGGCGGTAGCGCAGGAGCGGCTCCGGGTGGTTGCCGAGGCCGCCCTCGTCGATCAGCCGCTGGAAAAGGTCGAAGTCCTCCACGAGCTTGTACTCCTGCCGGTAGCCGCCCACGCGCTCCAGCACGGCGCGGCGAACCAGCAGCGTGGGGTGGATGATGCCGATGTCGGTGGCGGCGATGAGCCCTTCGCGGATGAGGTCCGGGTCGGTCTGGGGCTTGAAGGGTTTTAAGGCCCGCCCGGCGGGGTCCACCATCGTGGCACCGCAGCCAATGGCGACGAGGTCCGGGTGGGTTTGCAGGTAGCGGAGCTGCGCGGCGAAGCGCCCGGGCTCGCAGACGTCGTCGGCATCCATGCGGGCGATGAATTCACCCCCGGCCACGGCGAGGCCGTCGTTGAGCGCGCCGACGATGCCGGTATTGGGGCGGCTCAGGACGCGCAGGCGCGGGTCGCGGGTGGCATAGCGCCGCAGGGTGGCCAGCGAGCGGTCGGTGGAGCCGTCGTCCACGGCGATGAATTCGAAATCGTCGAACGTTTGCGCCAGGACGCTTTCCACCGCTTCGGCGAGGTAGGGGCCGGCATTGTAGACGGGCATCAGGACGCTGAGGGGCGGGTTCATTTGCGGAGTGCCTCCAGGATCGGGCGGTAGCAGGTTTCGGCGGAAAGGTGGGTGCGCACGGTTTCCCGGGCCCGGGCTTCCAGGGCCTCGCGGGCCGCCGGATCGGCGAGGAGTTCGGCGACCGCCCGGGCGAACGGGGCGGCTTGCGCCTCCACGCGAACGCAGGCGTCGAGCACCGGGACGCCTTCGGTGCCGATGGGGGTGCTCACGCAGGCTTTGCCGTGGGCGAGGGCCTCCATGAGCTTGATTTTGACCCCGCTGCCGCGCAGCAGCGGGACGATGACGACGGATGCCTCGCCGTAGGCCGCGCCGAGGTCCTCCACGAAGCCGCGCCGGACGACGCCGGGGGGATCTCCGGGCGGCAGCGCGCGGCAGATGGTGCCGCAAAGGTGCAGCTCGGCTTGCGGGCTGGCTTGGCGAACGAGGGGCCACGCTTCGCCCAGGAACCAGCGGATGCCCTCCAGGTTGGCCTCATTTTCCGCGGCGATGAAGAAGCAGCGGCCCGGGATGGGCTGGGCGAGGGAGGGCCGGGGCGTGCTGGAGGGGAGGGCGCAGAGGACGGTTTTCCCGGGCAGCATTTCGCGGAAGGTCTCGGCGTCGTCTTCGCGGATGGCGAGGGTGACGTCGCAGCGCCGGAGGTACTCTGTCTCGAGCGTGCGGCTCAGGTTTCCGCAGGCGACGCGGCGGATTTTCCCCGCCTCAAGCACGCTAAACTGATGCCGCAGGTCGCAGGTGATGGCAAAGGTGCGCACTCCGGCGGGGAGGCGGTCGGCCAGCGGGGTCATCCAGCAGTAGGTGAAAAAAACCGCGCCGGGGCGGAGCCGGGCGACGGTTTGGGCGATGAATGCGTATTCGTAGGGGTCGGGCGGTCGGTCCCAGCGGAAGGGGGGCTCCGGGGCGGGCGCTTCGGCGGGCTGGGGCGGAGCTGGGGCGGTTTTTTTTCGCAGGTCCAGGGCGGTGAGGACGGTTTTCCCAAACCGCCGGACGGCGGCGCGCAGCGGGCCGGTCCAGAAATCCGGAAAGAGGCGCAGACGGGGCCCGAGGCAGACCGCGCCGGGCATGAGAAGCGTGGCGGCTTGGGCAAAGTCAGCCGGGACGATGAACCACCCCCGGCGATGGGCCTCGGCTGGGCGCTCGGTCCAGCAGACGGTGATTTCGTAGCCGTTGGCGCGGAGGTAACTAAAGATGGAGAGCAGGTAGGTGCCGGTGCCCGAGCCGCCGAGGGGATTGAAGCGGGTGGCGACCAGGAGGCGGCTAGGGCTTGCTTCCTGCATGGCACGGGATCAGTTCCACCTTCGGCTCCATCCGGCAACCGCCCGAGCTGCGGTCGCTCCAGAGGTCCTGGTCGCTGGTGCGTACCTGCCAGACGGCGATGGGATCGAGGATGTCGTAAAAGAAACCGCTCCCGGCCAGCGAGGCGCTGCAATGGTAAAAGCCGGGGTGGAGGGGCAGATCGTCGAAACGGAACCGGAGGATGTGGCGGCCCGGCTGGAAGTCCAGGAAGTTGCCGCGAATATCCGAGTCGAGCGTGAGGACGCGGGTGCCTTCGAGCGAGTTGAAGGCGAGGCCCACCATGGCTTCGCGCACCGGTTTCGTGCATTCGATGGTGAACTCGATTTCGAGCGGTTTACCAAAGGCGAGGAGCTGCGGGGAAACGACCCGCACGGCTTCGAAGCGCAGGACGCGCCCCTCGGTGCCCCAGCTGCGCGGGCGCTCGGAGACGTCGAGGTCGTACTCAGATTCGGTGAGGTTGGAGGTGTAGCGGGCGATGGCTGGTTCGATGTCCAGGACGGGGGAGCTGACGCCGTGGTCGAGGACGACGCACTTCTGGCAGAGTCGCCGGATGGCCGCCATGCTGTGGCTGACGAAGAGGATGGTCCGCCCGTCGCCGGAGGAGATTTCCTGCATTTTGCCGAGGCACTTGCTCTGGAACTGCTGGTCGCCCACGGCGAGGACTTCGTCGAGGATCAAGATTTCCGGCTCCAGGTGCGCTGCCACGGCGAAGGCGAGGCGCACGTACATGCCGCTGGAGTAGCGTTTCACCGGGGTATCGACGAAACGCTCGATCTCCGCAAAGGCGACGATTTCGTCGAGTTTGCTGCGGATTTCAGCTTTGGTCATGCCGAGGATGGCGCCGTTTAGGAAGACGTTTTCGCGCCCGGTGAGGTCGGGGTGAAAGCCGGTGCCGACTTCGAGCAGGCTGCCCACGCGGCCCCGGATGCGGATTTCGCCGGTGGTTTGCCGAGTAATCCGGGAAAGGATTTTGAGCAGGGTCGATTTGCCCGCGCCGTTGCGGCCGATCAAGCCGATGACCTGCCCTTGCTCAACGTCGAAACTGACATCGCGCAGGGCGGCGAATTCGCCTTCTTTGCTCGGCTCTGCCCGGCCCCGCACCCGGGCCCAAGCGCGGCCGAGTTCGTCCTTTAGAGACGTCGCGCCGATGGCTCCCAGGCGGTAGACTTTAGAGACGTCGCGGATTTCTATGGCGGGGCGGGTCATGGCGTTTTTCTATACCGTGTCGACAAACGTTTTTTCCACGATGCCGAAGAAGATCAACCCGGCAACCAGCGAGACGAGGGTGAAGACGACCGAAAGGACGATATTCAGCGCCGAGACGGTGCCGGTGCCGAGGAGCATCAGGCGGAAGGACTCGACCACGGAGGTCATGGGGTTAAGGGCCACCACCCACTGCCATTTCTCGGGGAATTTGGAGAGCGGGATGATGACGGGCGTGGCGTACATCCAGAGGTTGATGAGGAGCGGGGTGAGGTGGACCAAGTCGCGGTACTTGGCAGTCAGCGATGACATGATGAGGCCCAAGCCCAGGCTCAGCGCGGCGCTTTGCAGCACCAGCAGCGGCAGGAAAAGGACCGTCCAGCTGAGCTGGAAGCCGCCCACGTGCAGGAAGTATTTAAAGTAGGCGAAAAAGGCGAAGAAGGTGACCGCCTGGATGAGGAAGGTGAGCAGGTTGGAGACGAGCGAGGCGAGCGGCACGACGAGCCGGGGAAAGTAGACTTTGCTGAAAAGCCCGGCGTTGTTGGCGAGCGTGGCGGCGTTGGCCCCGAAGTTCCCGGAGAAATAGTTCCACCCGAGCTGGCCGCATAGGTAAAAGAGCAGCGGCGGGAGGCCGTCGGTGGAGAGCTTGGCGACGTTGCCGAAGATGACGGTGAAGACCACCGACATGACCAGCGGCTGGACGATGAACCAGAGGGGGCCCAGGATGGTCTGTTTGTATTTGGCGACGAAGTCGCGCCAGACGAGGAGCGAGAGCAGGTCCCGGTATTGCCAAATGCCCTTTAGTTCGACTTGGAGCCAGCTTTTGTCAGGACGTAGGACAACCTCAGTATCAGGGTTTTGCATGAGCAATGGGGTGCCCATTGGTTTAGATGGGGCGGGCCATTCTGTCAAGGGAAGCGGGGCGAAAAAAAGGGCGGAGACCTTTCGATCTTCGCCCTTTTTGAATCTGTGTGATTAGCCTTGGGTGCTAGATCTCGGAGACGGCTTCCCGCGCGGCGGCGAAGACGTATTCGCGGTTTAGCATGGAGATAAAGGAGCTCTTAATCTCCGCGGGGCAGACGGCCTCGCACTCGTAGTAGTTGGTGCAGTTGCCGAAGCCTTCGGCGTCCATGGTCTTGACCATCTTGACCGCGCGGCGGGTCCGTTCGGGCTGGCCTTGCGGCAGCAGCGCGAGGTGGGAGACCTTGGCAGAGACGAACAGCATGGCGGACGAGTTCGGGCAGGCGGCGACGCAGGCTCCGCAGCCAATGCAGGCGGCGGCGTCCATGGCGCAATCGGCGTTCTGCTTCGGGATCGGCACGGCGTTGGAGTCGGGCGCGGAACCGTTGCGGGCGCTGATGTAGCCCCCGGCTTGCTGGATGCGCTCGAAGGAGGTGCGGTCGACGACGAGGTCTTTGATGAGCGGGAAGGCCACGGCACGCCACGGTTCGACGTAGACGGTGTCGCCGTCCTTGAAGTGCCGCATGTGGAGCTGGCAGGTCGTGGTGGCTTTTTCGGGGCCGTGGGCAACGCCGTTGATGACGAGCGAGCACATGCCGCAAATGCCTTCGCGGCAGTCGTGGTCGAACGCGACGGGCTCGATGTTCTGCGCAACGAGGGTTTCGTTGACGATGTCGAGCATTTCCAGGAAAGAGCAGTCCGTGGGGATGTTCTTTGCCGGGTACTCAACGAATTTGCCGGGCGTGCTGGCGTTCGGCTGCCGCCAGACCTTCAATGTAAGATTGATCGTATCAGACATGGTTATTTGTAGCTGCGGACAGCCAGGTGGACGTACTCGTAGTTAAGCGGTTCAACATTACGCACGGACTTGGAAATGTCGTCCGTGTTGTGTTCCCAGGCGGCGACGTGGGCGAATTTCTCGTCGTCGCGCTTGGCCTCGCCGTCGGCGAACTGGTGTTCCACGCGGAAGTGGCCGCCGCAGGATTCCTCGCGCTGGAGGGCGTCGAGGCACATCAGTTCGGCGAATTCGAGGAAGTCGGCGACGCGACCGGCCATTTCCAGCGACTGGTTAAGGTCGTTGGAGGAACCAAGCACGTTGACGTTGGTCCAGAATTCGTTGCGGATGACGGGGATCTGGGCGAGGGCCTTCTTGAGGCTCTCTTCGCTGCGGGCCATGCCGCAGTTTTCCCAGAGGAGCAGACCGAGTTCGCGGTGGAAGGAGTCGACCGAACGCTTGCCCTTGATGGACAGGAGCAGGGTGGTGCGGGCTTCGACTTCGGCGACGGCTTTTTTGAACTCGGGGTGATCGACGGTGACTTTCTGCGACGCTTCACGCGGCTGCGTGGCGAGGTAGTTGGAGATGGTCGAGGGCAGGACGAAGTAGCCGTCGGAGAGACCCTGCATGAGGGCCGAGGCGCCGAGGCGGTTCGCGCCGTGGTCGGAGAAGTTCGCTTCACCGGCGACGTGGAGGCCGGGGAGGTTGGACATCAAGTTGTAGTCCACCCAGAGGCCGCCCATGGTGTAGTGGACGGCGGGGAAGATGCGCATGGGCACCTTGTAGGCGTCTTCGGCTGTGATCTTGTGATACATGTCGAAGAGGTTGCCGTAGCGTTCGCGGATGGTGCTCTCGCCCAGGCGGCCGATGGCGTCGGCGAAGTCAAGGTAGACGCTCTGGCGGGTGGAACCGACGCCGCGACCGTCGTCGCAGGCTTCCTTGGCGGCGCGCGAGGAGATGTCGCGAGGGGCCAGGTTGCCGAAGGACGGGTACTTGCGCTCAAGATAGTAGTCGCGGTCGGCCTCGGGGATTTCGCCGGGGGCTTTGCCGCAGTCTTCTTTCTTCTTGGGTACCCAGACGCGGCCGTCGTTGCGGAGGGACTCCGACATGAGGGTCAGCTTGCTCTGGTAGTCGCCGTGAACGGGGATGCAGGTCGGGTGGATCTGCGTGTAGCACGGGTTGGCGAAGAAAGCGCCTTTCTTGTGAGCGCGCCAGGCGGCGGTGACGTTGCAGCCCTTGGCGTTGGTGGAGAGGTAGAAGACGTTGCCGTAACCGCCGGTGGCGAGGACCACGGTGTCGGCGGCGTGAGCCTCGATCTTACCGGTGATCATGTTGCGGACGATGATGCCCTTGGCGTGTCCGTCGACGACGACGAGGTCGAGCATTTCGGAGCGCGGGAACATCGTGACGGTGCCCGCCGCGATCTGGCGGCTGAGGGCCGAGTAGGCACCCAGGAGGAGCTGCTGGCCGGTCTGGCCGCGTGCGTAGAAGGTACGGGAGACCTGCGCGCCGCCGAAGGAACGGTTGGCCAGGAGGCCGCCGTATTCACGGGCGAAGGGAACGCCGAGGGCGGTGCACTGGTCGATGATGGCGGAGCTGACTTCGGCCAGGCGGTAGACGTTGGCTTCGCGAGCGCGGAAGTCGCCGCCTTTGACGGTATCGTAGAAGAGCCGGTAGACGGAGTCGCCGTCGTTGGGGTAGTTCTTGGCGGCGTTGATGCCGCCCTGGGCTGCGATGGAGTGGGCCCGGCGGGGGCTGTCCTGATAACAGAAGCACTTGACGTTGTAGCCCTGTTCGCCGAGCGTGGCCGCCGCGGCACCACCGGCGAGACCGCTGCCCACCACGATGACGGTGTACTTACGGCGGTTGGCCGGGTTGATCAGTTTGCTTTCAAACTTGTGTTTTTCCCACTTCTTCTCAATGGGGCCGGACGGAATTTTGGAATCGAGAATGGCCATGGTTAGTGCGCGAGAGGTTGAAGGATCGGAAGGTTAAGATGTTGGGCCAAAAGGACGCCAACGGGAATGGAAGCATACCCCAGGAAGAGGAGCCCAGCAAGGTAGGGGCTCGCGGTGGTGATCGGCTCGGCGATCTTGCGGCTGCGCAGGCCGAGGGTCTGGATGAAGCTCTGGATGCCGTGGCTCAGGTGGGTGGCCAGCAGGAAGACGCCGACCAGATAGAAGAGCGACTCCAGCGGGTTGCGGAACCCGGCGATGAGCAACGAATAGACGTCATGGCGTCCATCGGAGTCTTCCCAAAGCTTCCATTCCGGATGAATAGAGAGGGCGGTGAAGTGGAGAATATGGAAGACCAGGAAGCAAATGATGATCAGACCGCTGACGATCATCGTGCGGGATCCAAGGGAACCGGCCTGGGGATTGTTCACCGCGTATTTTTGCGGTTTCGCGGCATTGTTTTGAACCCACAGCAGCACGGTGGTGATGATGTGGATCACGATGCACGCGAAGAGTACGCCACGGATGACCCAGAGGAGCTCTCCGAGCCCCTGAAGGAATGCGGCGTATCGATTGAGGGCTTCATGACCGAGAAAGACTTGGAGATTGCCGATCATATGACCGGTTACGAAGCCGACCAGCACCAAGCCGGTGAGCGCGACAATCCATTTCTTTCCGATAGACGACTGGTAGAAGGAGATAATGGCTTTCACAGATTTTCGACCATCGGAGGGGCTGTTGGGACCCCGTGCCGACGAAGCCGTTAGTTCTAGGCCGATGGCGGTTTTTGGGCACTCCTTTTTTTGCGGAATTCTGACCCCATATTGTGTGAGGGGCGTTTTTGACCGGAGCCGCTTCTCTGGCGTTGCCTGCTGCCATGCGGGGCCGCGCCTAAAGACGCCTTGCGCCCGAGGCAATTTCCATTTTAGGATGGAATGACTTCGTTTATGGAACCTTCGATATGGAAAGCCCTCCGATACCGCTTGGAGTGGCTTGGCTGTACGGCTTTTGCGGCACTGATCCCGATGCTTCCCCACCGGGTATGCCTGGCTCTGGCACGCGGGCTGGGCTGGCTGGCTTATAATTTGGATGCGCGGGGCAGGCACGTTTCAATGGCAAACTTGACGTGTGTTTTCCCCGAGCGTTCAGAGGCTGAGCGGCGCTTGATCGCGCTGCGTTCGTACCAGAATTTCGCCCGCTCGACGATGGACCTTCTCTGGTCGCGGCGGCTCAACGAACAAAACTGGCGGCGCTTTATTGAAACGGATGCCGATCCGGAGAGCTTGCGCCGGGAGGTGAAGGAACACGGTGCGGCGTTTTTGTGCATTCACTGGGGGCATTTCGAATGGGCGAGCCTCGGGGTGGGGTTCATGGGGGTGTCGGCGCGGATCGTGACGGAGGCATTTAAGAACCCGCGGCTTAACGCGTTTTTCAGCAAGGGCCGGGCGGTCTCGGGGCACGTGACGATCCCGCGTGAAAACGCGATGATCAGCCTGCTGAAAACGGTGAAGCGCAAGGGCGCGGCGGGGTTGCTGGTGGACCTGACGCTGAGGCCCGATCAGGCGGCGGTGCCGATCATGGCTTTCGGGCGTAAGATGTCGGTGACGTTCCTGGAATCGCTCCTGGTGCAGCGGGGCAAGGGGCATCTTATCCCCCTGGATGGGATTCCGCTCCCGGATGGGCGATGCAAGCTGGTGGTGAACCCGTCGCTGCAATTTCCGCCCGACGCGAGCTTGCAGGAGATCGCGCAGGCGTGCTGGGATTTCTTCGAACCGCGCATCCTTGAGCGGCCCGATCTCTACATGTGGGCCTACAAGCATTTTCGCTACCGGCCCAAGGACGCCGATCCCTCTTTTTACCCGGCCTACGCGAACGTTTCTCCCGTCTTCGATGAAATGTTGGAGGCTTTTTTGGAGCCGAAACCCAGTTCCACCGTTCCACGATGATCGCCATTGCCTTTGCACTGCCCGAAGAAAGCCGGGATCTTATTGCCGCGCTGGAGCACCCGATTCGCTCGGGTTCAAAGGCGCTTCCGGTGGTCTCGGGGACCTACGCGGGGCGTGCGGTGACGGTGTTTCACACGGGAATGGGGGCCGCCTCGGCGAGCGAACGGTTGCGGGGGTTCTGGGACCAATACGAAGGGGCTTTGCCGCAAGCTGTGATCGGCACGGGATTCGCCGGGGGGCTCGACCCCGCGCTGGCGGCCGGGGCGCTGATCCTGGCGGAGAATTACCCGGATTGCCTGGAGGCCGCCCGGAGCGCTCTGGGAGCCGAGCGCGTCAGCGTGGGGATGCTCGCGAGCACGTCTGAGGTGCTGGAAACGCCGGAGGCGAAGGCGACCCATGCGCTGCAAACCGGGGCGATTGCCGTGGATATGGAAACGGCGACCGTGGCGGCGTTTTTCCGAGAAAAAGGGGTGCCGTTTTTGGGGCTGCGGGCGATTTCCGATGCCGTGGGCGATCCGCTGCCGGTGCCGTCGGCGGTTTGGTTTAACGAGCGCACGCAGCGGCCCCGGCCTCTGGCGCTGGTGTCATTTTTGCTCTGGCACCCGGGGCTGATCGCTCCGTTTGCGCGCTTTGTGGGGCATGTTAACCGGGCCCGGCGAACGCTCACGGCGGCGCTGCTGGAGGTGATTCCGGCGCTTTAGTGCTATTTCGCCCCGGCGAGGGCCGGTTGGCTTTCGAGTGCCTCGTACCATTGCCAGAATTTCGCGGCTCCCTCCTCCAGCGATACCGCAGGGGAGTAGCCGAGGAGGCGGCACGCTTTGCCGATGTCGGCGTAGGTGGAGGGGGTGTCGATGTCGGGCGGCAGCACGGGGAGGAAATGCCCCTGCTTCCCGGCGTAGGCTTCGATGCGGGCGATGAAATCGGCCACCAGCACTGGCTTGCCGCCGCCGAGGTTGATGAGTTCGTAGCCGAGCGGCCGGTCCAGCGCGGCGATGAGGCCTTCGATCGCATCGTCGATATAGATCCAGTCCCGCTGGAACTGTCCCCGGGCAAAGAGGCGCATGGTCTTGTGGCTGGTGATGGTATCGGCCAGTTGGAAGGGGAGCCCCGTGGGGTGGTTCCGGGGCCCGTAGACTTCGAAAAGCCGCAGGGCGGTGAAGTTCAGGCCGTAGAGGTGGTGGAAGGTATGCCCCAGCATTTCGGCGGAGCGCTTGCTCGCGCCGTCCGGGGTCAGCGGGCGCCCGCACGGGTCGGCCTCGGTGTAGGGGATGGTCTCCGAGTCTCCGTAAACCGCTCCGGTGGAGGCAAAAACGAAGTTGCCAAGCCCGCGGTGGGCGGCGGCGTTGAGCAGGTTGAGGGTGCCCTGGACGTTGACGTCGCAGTGGAGCAGCGGGGCTTCGATGGATTCCACGGTGCCCCGGAGGGCGGCGAGGTGGACTACGGCGTCGAGGGATTCTTCTTCAAAAAGGCGGGTAATGAGCGCGGTGTCCCGGATGTCGCCCTGGACGAATTTCCAACCTTCCCCGGCCGAGGATTCCACTGCGGCCAAGTTGGCTTGTTTACGGGCGGGAGCGTGGGACGCATCAAGATTGTCGAGGCCGACCACGCGGTCGCCACGGTGCAAAAGGGCCTCGGCCAGGTGGCTGCCGATGAACCCGGCGGCCCCGGTGACTAAAACGGTTTTTTTCATGCAATGGGTTCCGTCCCGCGGGCGGTTTTAGCGTCCGGATTCACAATGGTAACGGCTTCTGGGGTGGTGGTTCTCATTGGCGTACGTGGAGAGCGCCAACAGGGGGAAATTGTTACGATACATGTCGTAATTAAGGTAGAACACGCACGGGAAGCCCGTGCCGGTGGTTTGCGGTTCGTCCCAGCTGCCGTCGCGGTTTTGCCGCGAGATGAGCCACTGGATGCCGCGGGAAATGGAGGGGCGCGCGAGGTCGCCGCAGGCGCACAGGCCCATGAGGGCCCAGGAGGTCTGGGAGGGGGTGCTCTCGCCCTGGCCTTTGAGGGAGGGGGTTTTGTAGGTTTGCGGGGATTCGCCCCAGCCGCCGTCTTCGTTCTGGCAGCTTTCGAGCCAATCCCGGGCGCGGGTGAGCCACTCCTCATCCATCGGCTCTCCGATGGCCTGCATGCCCCGGAGGACCTGCCAGGTGCCGTAAAGATAATTGACGCCCCAGCGGCCGTACCAGGAGCCGTCCTTTTCCTGCGTGCGGCGCAGGAAGCCAATGGCGCGCCGGACTTCGGGGCGGTGGCGGTCGTAGCCGATGTAGCCGAGGAGTTCGAGCATCCGGCCGGTGAGGTCGCTGCACGAGGGGTCGAGGATGGCGTTGTGGTCGGCAAAGGGGATGCTTTCGAGCCACTTTTGCGTGATGTCCTTGTCGAAGGCCGCCCAGCCGCCGTCCCGGCACTGGAAGGAGAAGAGCCACGGCAGCGCGCGCTTGAAGAGGCTGCGCACCCGCTCGTCCGTTAGGCACGAGGTCGGGGTGAAGCGCAGCGCCATGAGGACCATCATGGTGTCGTCGGTGTCGGGGTAGAAATCGTTGCGGTGTTCGAAGGCCCAGCCGCTGGCTTCGGGGTGGGGATTGCGCCGGGCCCAGTCGCCCCGGATGCGCACTTCGCGCTCCAGGAGCCATCGGGCGGCCTTGGCGCACGGGCCGCCCTCCTGGGGCTCTTTCAGGCCGCTTTCGGTGAGGGCGATCAGGTTGATGGCGGTGTCCCAGACGGGCGAGAGGCAGGGCTGGATGCGGAAATCCTCCGGGTCGTCCACGAAGAGGCTTTCAAAGTCCCGGAGCGCCTTGGCGAGGTCGGGGTGCGAGTCGTCGTAGCCCATGGCCTTGAGGACCATGATCGAGTTGAGCATGGCCGGGAAGACTGCCGCGAGGCCGTGGGAGCCGGAGCCCATGCGCTCGACCATCCAGTCGAGGGCGACTTTCAGGGCGCGGTTGCGCAGCGGCTTGTAGTCCTGGCTGTCGAATTTTTTAAGGACGCGGTCGACGACTAGGAAGAAATTGCTCCAGCGCAGCCAGGGCCGGGCGATTTGCGGGGAAAGCTCGCGCTCGTCGGTGTTGGGCGGAAAGAGTTCTTTAATCTCCAGGGAGGGATGGAGGCGCTTGGTGGGCCGCAGGTGGTTGAGGATGGCCAGGGGCACGATCATGGCCCGGCTCCACGACGACATGTTGTAGAGGTTGAAGGGGAACCATTCGGGCAGGAGGACGATCTCGACGGGGATCGTGGGGAGCTTATCCCACGGGAACTGGCCCAGCAGCGCGAGGTAGAGCTTGTCGTAGGTGTTCATCCGGGGGATGCCCCCCAGATGGAGCGCAGAGGCGCGGGCCTTGCACATGACCGGGGCGTCGGGCGCTTCTCCGGCAAGTTTCAGGGCGAAGTAGGCTTTGACGGTGGCGTTGACCTCGCTGGGGCCCTCGTAATAGATGTTCCAGCCGCCGTCGGGGAGCTGGCAGCGCTTGATGTGCGCGGCGCATTTCTCCTGAAGCACCCGGTCGACGTTCCCGGCCCAGTGCATGAACATGATGTAGTCCGAGCACAGGGTTGTATCGACGATCAGCTCGCCAGCCCAGTGGCCGTCCGCGTTTTGGAGTCGCAGCAGGTTCTGCTGCGCCCGCGCGATCGCTTTTTGGAGGAGGCTGGCGGCCTCCCGCGCGGGAGAAAGGGGTTCGGGTTGGTTATGAGGTGACGCAAACATGCGAGGGAAGGGCGCTTACTTGTCGCCGTGGTCGCCGTTGAAGGCGTTGACCTCACGCGGTTTGAACCGGGGTTTGGGGCCGAAGTTGAAGCGGATGTTTTTCCAGGTGTCGCCGGGCAGCGCGCCGATGCCAAGGGTGGCGGTCGGCTCGTAGCCGCAGTGGACCATGCAGTTCTCGCAGCGCGGGTCGGTGGCTTTGCCCTTCACGCGGCCCAGGCGGCTCCAGTCGGTTTTTTCCAGCAGTTCCTTGTAGGAAGCGTAATGGGCGTCGGCCACGAGGTAACACGGGCCCCGCCAGCCCCGGACGTTGCGGGTCGGGATGGCCCAGGCCGAGCAGGAGAGGTCGCGCTTCCCGGCCAGGAATTCGAAGTAAATCGGCGTGCCCAACAGCGGGTATTCGCGGCTCCACTTCTGGATGTCCGCAAATTTTTTGATGGTTTCCCCACGGGTGAGGAAAAAGTCCTCCGGGCGGCCCTTGCCGGTGCGGATCATGTCCTCGGCGGCGTCGCTGTAGTCGTAGCCGGGCGAGACGGTGTGGCCGTCGACGCCGAGCGAACCGAGGTAGGTGAGCAGGTCCTCCACCTCCGGCATGTTGGTCTCTTTGTAGACGGTGGTGTTGGTGGCCACCTGGTAGCCGAGGATCTTCGCCATGCGGATGCCGAGGATGGCTTCCTTGAAGGTGCCCTTGCGCTCGACGATGAGGTCGTGGGTGGCCTCGACGCCGTCGAGGTGGATGTTCCAGTAGAGCCATTCTGTCGGCTCGATGATTGGTTTGGACGGGTCCTTGGGGCCCTGGCGGATGGTGGCGGCGTCCTCTGGCGAGATCAGGGCCTCGGCGATCAGGCGGTCGATGAGCGGGCCGTATTTGGCGGCGTTTTGCTGGTTCTGGACGGCCAGGTATTCCTTCAATTTACGCCGGAGCAGCAGTGCGTTGGTACAAATGTAGACGATGCGCTTTTGCTCCCGCAGCCCGACGACCAGGGCTTCGATTTCCGGATAAATGAGCGGTTCTCCGCCGCAAATGGAGATCATCGGGGCGTCGCATTCGGTGGCGGCGTCCAGGCATTCCGCCAGCGACATGTGCTCCTTGAGCGTCGAGGCGTACTCGCGAATCCGGCCGCAACCGGTGCATTTCAGGTTGCATGCGTGCAGCGGTTCGAGTTGCAGAACGGTGGCAAACTTCGAAACGCCGCGCAAGCGGTTGCGCAGCAGGGTCGATGCGATTTTAAGCGTAAGAGCTAAGGGAAATCTCATGTGAAAAAATGCCAAAATACCCCCAGGGACGAGCCCCTTTTGTAGGTCCTCTTCCCGAGCGATTTAGCCCCCCCGTTTTAGGGCAGATGAGGCGAACCGTAAAGCGTTTCCTGAATTTCGGGGGGGCACAAAATTCGAATCGCGAAGCAAATAGGAAACTTATTCCTGGGAGCGGCTTAAGAGCAGGCCCGCGCCGCCGCAGGTGAGAAACGCGCCCAGCGCCAGGAAGACCAGGTCGCTGATGATGAAGGAAAAATCGGCGTTTTGGAGGCTGATCAGCCGGAAGGCGTGGCAGAAGTGGGTGAGCGGGAAGGTCTGCGAAATGTACCGGATGGACTGGGGAAGCTGCTCCAGGGGAGCGAACGCGCCCGAGAGCGGGAATACCGGTAGCAGAAAGAAGACGGCGAACTGGATGGCCTGCGTCTGGGAGTTTGAAAAGGCCGAAATTAGCAGTCCGAGCCCCAGGGAGCAGATCAGGAAGAGCAGGCAGATGACCGCCAGCACCCCCGGTTGCTGAAAGCGCACGGAGAAGTGGAAATAGGCCACGGCCACGGCGCTCGCGATTAAAAAGATCGAGATGGCCAGGTAGGGGAGCACTTTTCCGATGACAATCTCCGCCCGGCGCAGCGAGGTGATCATCAACTGCGAGAGGGTGCCCGCTTCCCGCTCCCGGGTGATGGTGCAGGCCATGAGCGTGACGGTGAGGAGCTGGAGGACGAGCCCGATGATGCCCGGGGTGACGTAGTCGATGTAGCGTTGGCGCGGGTTGTAGAGAATCTCGCTTTGCACGGTCCACGGGTCCATGGAGGAGACGAACTCTTTGCGCACTTTGGCCGGGAGCTTCTGGGCCAGGTCCATGACGTCCTGGGGAAGCTGCTCGATCATTTCGTCGCGGTGGGCGAGCTGGAATTCGCCCAGGGCCTGCTGGACGGCTCCCTCAAGCTGCTGGGCGGTGGTGGTATCGCTGCCGTCGATCTGCATCTTGAGCGGCTTCGGGTTGCCGTTGGCGAGGCTCTTGCCCCAGCCGGAGGGGATGATGAGGGCGGCCTGCACCCGGTCCCGCAGGAGATCGGGCTCTTTCAGGTTTGCTCCCGTTTCCTGACGCCATGCAAAGGTGGGGTTTTTGGTGATCCGCTCGACGAATTGCTGGCTCTCGGGGCTCTGGTCGCGGTCCTGGAGGAGCGCCGGGGCGTTGGTGAGGGTGGTCGCCTCAAAGGCGTGGCCGAACATGAGCGTCATGAGCGGCGGCAGCAGCAGGATGAGGACGAGGATGCGGCGGTCGCGCAGGATGTGGATGAATTCCTTGGTGACGACGCTGGAAATAGCTTGGGCGCTGGCGATCAAATTCATTGGGCGAGGATCTCGTGGTAGTTTTGCGAATAGGCCTTGAAGACGTCCTCCATGTCGGCGTCGGCCCAGTCATGGCCTTGGTATTCGATTTCTTTGAAAGGCCAGTTGGCCTTCCACTGGGAGAGGAGGGCTTCGGGCTCGGCGGCGTAGATGCGCGCCCGCCCGCTGCGCAGGCCCACCCCGAGGACGCCGGGCATTTCGCGCAGCTGGGCCAGCGCGGGCATGACGGGGGAGAGCTGCAACTCCAGGAGGCGGCTCTTGAAGGTACACTTAAGCCGGTGGGGGGAGTCCATGGCCAGGAGCCGCCCCTGGTGGAGGAAGCCGACTTTGGTGCAGCGGTCGGCCTCGTCCATATAGTGGGTGGTGACGAAGATGGTGGTGCCGCCCATGCTCAGCTCGTAGAGGAGATCCCAGATGCGCTGGCGATGCACGGGGTCGAGCCCGGCGGTCGGTTCGTCCAGGAAGAGGAGCTGCGGCTCGTGGATGAGGGCGCAGCCCAGGGCCAGGAGCTGTTTCATGCCGCCGGAGAGGCTGCCCGCGGTGGCGTCGCGCTTGGCACCCAGGTCCATCTGGTCGAGTAGAACGGCGATGCGCGCCCGCAGCTTGGCGGGCGGCACGCGGTAGGCTCCGCCGAAAAAACGGAGGTTCTCGGCCACGGTCAGGTCAGGGTAGAGGCTGAATTTCTGCGCCACGTACCCGAACTGGGCGCGGATGGCGTGGCGGTCGCGCCAGATGTCCTTGCCCGCGATGGTGGCGCGGCCTCCGCTGGAGCGCGTCAGGCCGCAGAGCATCCTGATGGTGGTGGTTTTGCCCGCGCCATTGGCCCCCAGGAAACCGAAGATTTCCCCAGGGGTGATGGACATGGAAATTTTGTTCACAACGGTGGCGGTGCCGTAGTTTTTTTGCAGCTGGTCCAGGACAATAAGTGGCTCGCGCATGGGGAAAGACCTTCCAAATTAAGGAAGCGAGGGGTCCGACGCAAGTACAGCGTTGGGTTTTGGAAAAACCGCGTCGTTTACGGCGTCGCCGTCAGGAGCACGCGCAGTTTCTCCTGCAATTCCTCGATGCGGAAGGGCTTTTGCAGGAAGTCCGTGGCGCGGTCGAAGTTCCGGAGCTGCCCCTCGCGCATGTAGCCGCTCATGAAGAGGATCGGCACGTCGGGGCGGATGGCCCGGATGTGGTCGAGCACTTCCAGGCCGCTCATTTGCGGCATGGTGACGTCGAGCAGCACGGCGGTGATGGCGCTGGCGTTCTCGGCAAACCGGTCCACGCCTTCGCGGCCATCGTTGGCGGTGATGACGCGGAATTCAAAGCTTTCCAGCATCCGCGAGGTGAGGGCGCGCACGGCCTCCTCGTCGTCCACTACCAGCACCAGGCCCTCGCCGCTCCAGTGGGGCGAGGCGACGTCGGAATCGGCGAATTCGTCCTCGGCTTTCTCCGCGCTGACTCCGGCGGAGGGGAAGAGGAGCGTAAAGGTGGTTCCCTCGTCCTCTTTGCTCTCCAGCTCCAGGGTGCCGCCGTGGCCGCGCACGATGCCGAGCACGGCTGCGAGGCCCAGGCCGCGACCGGTGAATTTCGTGGTGAAGAAGGGATCGAAGATGCGGGATTTGGTCTCCTCGCTCATGCCGCAGCCGGTGTCGGCGATCTCGATGAAGACGTAGTCCGACTCGTCGGGCTTGCCGGTTTCCGAGATGCCCCGGAAGAGTTCCTTGGCCCGGTGGACGACGCCGGTGGAGACCCAGATGGAGCCTTCGCTGGCCGTGATGGCTTCCGAGGCGTTGATGACCAGATTCATAAGCACCTGGCGGATCTGGCTTTCGTCGCCGCGAACGGCTGGGAGGTCGTGGGCGAGGTTGAAGGAGAGCTGGACTTTCTTGGCCACGGAGATCCGCAAGAGCTGGCTCATGTCGCGGATGGTCCGGTTCAAGTCCAGGAGGTGGACTTCGATCTGGCCCTGGCCGGAGTAGGCGAGCATCTGTTTGCAGAGGTCGGCGGCTTGGACGGAGGTGCGCTCGATCTCCAGCAGGTAGGGCTGGAGGGGCGAGGAGTGCTGGAGCTGGAGCCGGGCGAGCTGGGCGTTGCCGAGGATGGCGGTCAGCAGGTTGTTGAAATCGTGCGCGATGCCCCCGGCGAGCACGCCGAGGCTTTCGAGCTTCTGCATGTCGAGGAGTTTCATCTCCAGGTCGTGGCGTTCGCGTTCGGCCAGCGAGCGGTCGGTGAGGTCCATGCCGAGGAGGAGATGGAGCCTGGCGTCGTGGTAGAGGACGTTGCGGCAGCTCCAGGAGATGGTCCGCTCGCTGCCGTTGCGGGTGACGAGGAGGGTCTCCACGAGCCCGACGATCTCCCCGTGCATCATGTCCCGCAGGCCCGCCCGGGCGGGGGCAAAGTCTTCGCCGGGGAAGAGCGATTCCATCCAGTTTTCGGCGAATTCGTCGGAGAGGTGGTAGCCGGTGATCTCCTGGGCGCGTTCGTTGAAAAGGCGCAGCTTGCCCGCTTCGTCGACGGCCAGGATGAGCATGGCCGCGGCTTCGATGAGCGTTGCGGCGAACTGCTGGGCCTGTTCGGCTTGGTGGACGACCAGGGCGGCTTCGCTGCGCTCGTCCTCAACGGCGGCTACGTTGCGGGCCAGGAGATTTATTTTTTCCTCCGAGGTATGAAGGCTGGCTTCCGTGGATTGCAGCTTTTTCCGCGAATTCTGGAGGCGGCGCGAGCGATCCCACGCCAGGGCCAGGGCCCCCGCGGTTGCAAGCAGTGCGGAGCCGAGCGCCCAGTCGATGGCTGGAATAGGGGTCACAAGGGTATTTAAGGGGTTGGGCTAAGGGGTCTTGGACAGGAACTTACACCAAACGGAGGTTGGGATCAATGTCCGTGGTGATGGGGGAAAATTCGCGGCGCGCGAGCCGGTGCATGGCCACGAAGCTGATCATCGCGGCGTTGTCGGTGCAGAGCGCCCCTCCGGCGAGCTTGAGGGCGAGCTTTTTTTGCGCGCAGGCGGCGCCGAGGGCCTCGCGCAGGCGGCCGTTGCAGCTGACGCCGCCGCTGACGGCCACGATGGAGCGCCCGGCCTGGCGAGCTGCCGCGAGGGTCTTCGTGCGCAGGACGTCCACCACGGCTTCCTGGAAGGAGGCGCAGACGTCGGCGAGGGTGGACTCGCTGCGGTCGGGCAGTTTGGGCAGCAGATAGCGCACGGCGGTTTTGAGGCCGCTGAAACTGAAGGCGAAGTCCCCCGAATCGAGCATGGAACGGGGAAAATCGAACCGCGCCGGGTTGCCGAGGCGGGCGAGCTGGTCGATGACGGGGCCCCCGGGGTAGGGGAGGCCGAGGAGTTTGCCCACTTTATCGAAGGCTTCCCCGGCGGCGTCGTCGCGGGTGGTGCCGAGCAGGCGGTAGCGCCCAAAACCCTGGATATCGACGAGCAGGGTGTGCCCGCCGCTGACGACCAGCCCGAGCGAGGGGGGGATTTCCTCGGAAAAGGGCTCGTTGTCCCCGGGAAAAAACGGGGAAAGGAGGTGCCCCTCCAGGTGGTTGATGGCCAGGAAGGGTTTCTTGAGCCCGAGGGCCAGGCCCTTGGCTGCCGAGAGGCCGATCATGAGGCTGGTGGCCAGGCCGGGCCCGGCGGTGGCGGCCACGGCGTCGATGTCCGAGAGGCGCAGGGAGGCCCGTTCCAGCGCGGCGCCGACGACGGGGCGCAGGTGGGTAAGGTGCTCGCGCGAAGCGACTTCGGGCACGACGCCGCCGTAGGTTCGGTGGATGGCGATTTGCGAGGCGACCTCGCTGGCCAGCAGCCCGCGCTCGGAGCAGAAAATGGCCGCCGCCGTTTCGTCGCAGGAACTCTCTAGGGCTAAAACTCTCATGGATCGGTCTACCACCATCCGAAAACCGCGCCTGGGATGCAAGGTTTCTAACTCAACGGCTCCACCACGATGCGCGCTCCCTCCACGGCCACGACCCGGACACGCGTGCCGGGATCGACGAACTGGCCACCGGTCAGCACGTCGTAGAGTTCGCCCGCGAACTCGGCCTTGCCGCTGGGGCGCAGGATGGAGCGGGCCACGCCCTCGGCCCCTTTGCTGAGCCGGGTGTATTCGCTCTTGCCCACAGGCAGCGAGGCTCCGGAGGGCTGGCTTGTTCCCAGCACCAGGCCACCGAAAAAGGAGCTTTGCGGCAGGTACTTGGCCAGCAGCGCGATGGCGACCACCGCCGCCGCGACGGTGAGGCCCAGCTTGACCAAGGGCATGAGGAGCTGCTCGCCGGTCGGCACCAGTGGGGTGCCGGGGTAGTGGTCCACCATGGCCCAGATGACCGCGCCGATCATGAGCGTCAGGCCCGCCATGCCGGGGATAATAGTGCCCGGGTGGATGAACAGCTCGCCCAGGACCAGGGCCAGGCCGAAGAGGAAGATGACCGGCGCTTCCCAGCCCGCCAGCCCGGCGACGAAGTGCCCGAGGAAGAAAAGGGCGAAGCAGACGATGGCGAGGACTCCCGGCAGGCCGAACCCGGGCATCTTGAACTCCAGGTAGGCTCCGAGAATCCCCCCGAGCAGGAAAAGCGGGGCCAGCATCGTGACCCAGAAGCCGAGGACTTCAAACCCCATCGGCTTCAGTTCCCGGACCTCAGACCCCTCCAGCCCGGCGGCTTTGAGGAGCGCGGGGAGGTTGTCGGCGATGCCCGCGGAGAGGATCGGCTTTCCGTCGACCTGCCGCGTGGCCTCCTGGGCGCTCAAGGTCAGGACCGAGCCTTTTTCGTGGATGACCTGCCCGCCCGGGAGGGTGACGGTGACGTTGCGGTCGATGAATGCCCGGGCGATGTCCGGGTTGTGGCCGTTGACCTTGGCGACGCTGGCAAAGTAGTTGGAGTAGAAGGATACGCTTTTGTCGCGCAGGGTCTCGGCGATCTCCTGGCCGCCCGGCATCACCGGAGCGGCGGCTCCGATGGCGCTGATGGGGGCCATGTAGATTTCTTTGGTCGAGATGGCGATCAAGGCTCCGGCGGACCCGGCGTTGGGGTTGATGAAAGTGAGCGTCCGGAAGCCGACTCGGGAAAGGGCCTTTTGCATTTCCACACAAGCGGAGAGCTCGCCGCCGTAGGTGTCCATGTCGAGGATGACGGCTTTGGCGTGGTCTTTTTGCGCTTCTTTGAGCGCCCGCCGCAGGAAATAAAACCGGGCCGTGGAAATCTCCCCCTTGATGGGGATGACGACCACCTCGCCGCCCTCCGGAGCAGCCGCCCGCGCCTGCCCGAAACCACCGACCGAGGCCATGAAAAAGGCCATCGCCAGAATCCCGCGTAAGAGCGCCTTCATGTGGGCCCATTTCACCCCGGTCGGGCCCTGGATACAAGCTGATTCGGCGGTGCATCGCCGGGTAGCGAAATAAGAGGCATCCGTACCCGGTGAGAGAGACGATTCCTCAATCTTCTCTTGAATTATTTCGTAGATATGGGAAAAAATTCCCCTTCTATGAAACACATCATTCTTGCCGCGATTTTCGCCGCCGCTACCCTTACTGCCTGCTCCCACAAGCCCGCTCCCGCTCCGGTTGACACCAAATGCGTGAAGACCTGCAAGAAGGTCAAGTAAGCTGCTTTGAGCCACGCAGTGCGTGGTGAAATCATCTTGAGAGCCGGGTTCCTTGTGAGCCCGGCTCTCTTTTTTTGTGCGCTGGGGGAGCGGCAGAGAGGATGGATCGATCCTTGACAACGGTAAGCCTCCTGATAATTAGGTTGCTGAACTATTAGCCACCTAATCGATTACCCCGCTAGATTACCCTATGCCCCTGTTGATGCTCAAAGACCTTCCGCAATACGAGTGTATCCTCGAAGCCGCCAAGCATTACCCCATGCTGGAACCGACGGCCAACGAGGCTTTCCTGCACCTGTTGCGAACGGCCGACCTGGTCGCCGAGGATAGCCAGCATTTTTTCAGCAAGCACGCCATGAGCCAGGGGCGCTTTACGGTGATGATGCTGCTCCATCGGCCGTGGATCAAGGTCAAGACGCCCGCCGCGCTCGCCGACTGGGCCGGAGTGACCCGCGCCACGATGACGGGCCTTGTCGATACGCTGGAAAAGGACGGCCTAGTGATTCGCCGCCCCGACCCGGACGACCGCCGCATTACCCAGGTGGAGCTGACCGAGGCCGGGATCCAGCGGCTGGAGGAAATTTATCCCGACTGTTTTCGCTCGATTGCAAGGATCATGGCCCCCCTCGACGACGGCGAGCGCAAGCAGCTCGTCGGCTTGCTGCAAAAAATCCAGGCCGGGCTGACTCCCGGCGAACCGAAAGAAGAAGCGCCCGAACCGGCTTAATTGCTTATGAATTTGACCGACCTTTTCATCCGGCGGCCCGTGGTCGCCACCGTGATCAGCCTGCTCATTCTGCTCGCGGGCATCCAGGCCACGCGCATCCTTAATGTGCGCCAGTACCCCAAGAGCGACATCGCGGTGGTCTCCGTGACGACCACTTATGTCGGTGCGAATGCCGACCTGGTGCGCGGCTTCATCACGACGCCGCTGGAGCGGGTGATCGCCAGCTCGGACGGCATTGATTACATCGAATCGACCAGCGCGCAGGGGCAGAGCACGATCTTGGTTCACCTGAAGCTCAACTACGACACGAGCTCCGCGCTGACCCAGATCCAGGCCAAGGTGGCGCAGGTGCGCAACGACCTCCCCACCGACGCCCAGGAGCCGGTGATCGACCTGCAAACCAGCGACGACCGCTTTGCCTCACTGTACCTGGCCTTTTCGTCCAACGACCTCGACCAGAACCAGATCACCGACTACCTGACGCGCGTGGTCCAGCCCAAGCTGACGGCGGTCAGCGGCGTGCAGCGGGCCGACATCCTGGGCGCGCGCACCTTCGCGATGCGCATCTGGCTTAAGCCCGACCGCATGGCGGCCCTCAACGTCTCGCCGAGCGACGCCCGCAACGCCCTGGCCGCCAATAACTATCTTTCCGCGCTGGGAGCCACCAAGGGGTCGATGATCAGCGTCAACCTCGTGGCGAATACCGACCTGAAAACGCCCGAGGAATTTGCCCAACTGGTCATTAAAGAGAGCAATGGGGCCATCGTGCGCCTCAAGGACATCGCCGACGTGACGCTCGGGGCCGAGAGCTACGACTCCGACGTGCGTTTCGACGGCAAGAAGGCGACCTTCATGGGCATCTGGGTGCTGCCGATGGCCAATTCGCTCGATGTCATCAAGGCCGTGCGAGCCGAGTTGCCCGCCATTCGCGCTCAAATGCCCTCGGGCATGTCGGTCGATATTCCGCACGACTCCACGGAGTACATTCAGGACGCCATTCACGAGGTCTGGGGGACGCTCCTGGAGACGCTGCTCCTGGTGGTCATTATTATTTTCCTCTTCCTGGGCACGGTGCGCTCGATCCTGATCCCGGTGGTGGCCATCCCGATTTCGCTCATCGGCGCGGCCTTCCTGATGCTCCTTTTCGGGTTCACGATCAACCTCTTAACCTTGCTGGCCATCGTGCTGTCGGTGGGGCTCGTGGTGGATGACGCCATCGTGGTGGTGGAGAACGTGGAGCGCCATTTGCAGGAGGGTAAAACGCCCTTCAACGCCGCCATCCAGGGGGCGCGCGAGCTGCTGGGGCCGATCATCGCCATGTCGATCACGCTGGCGGCGGTTTACGCGCCCATCGGCATCCAGGGCGGGCTGACCGGGGCGCTTTTCCGGGAGTTCGCCTTCACGCTGGCGGGGGCGGTGGTTGTTTCGGGGGTCGTGGCGATTACGCTTTCGCCCATGATGTCCTCCAAGCTGCTGCGCGCGGGGGATTCGCACAAGGGCTACGCGGGCTGGATCAACGCGCGCTTTGACCGCCTGCGCGACGCCTACCGCAGCTCGCTTTCCAACACGCTCCGGTGGCAGCCGGTGACGCTGACGCTTTTCGTGCTGATTCTGCTCCCCTTGCCGGTCTTTTTCATCATGTCGCCCAAAGAACTGGCCCCCAAGGAGGACCAGGGGATCATCTTCGGCGTGGCGCAGGCTTCGCCGAACTCGACCATTGAGCAGACGGCGCTCTATACCGAGCAGGCTTTCAGTCTTTTTCAGGCCTTCCCCGAAACGGCGCATGTGTTTCAGATCACGCAGCCTTCGCAGGGGTTCGCGGGCATGGTGGCCAAGCCGTGGAGCCAGCGCAAACGGACCATGCAGGCGATGGAACACGAGGTCAGCGCGAAAGCGGCGGGCATCGCGGGCATTAACTTGATTACCATGACCCCGGCGGCGCTGCCCGGGTCGAGCAGTTTCCCGGTGGAGATCGTGCTCACCACCACGGCCGAGCCCAAGCAGCTCCTGGAGTTTACCGACCAGCTTGTTAACGAAGCCAAGGCGAGCGGGGTCTATTTCTTTGCCGATACGGATCTTAAATTCGACCAGCCGCAGGCAGAGGTGGTCTTTGATCGCGACAAGGTGGCCTCGCTGGGGCTCAACCTCTCCCAGGTGGGGGCGGATCTCGGCACGATGCTCGGCGGCAACTACGTCAACCGCTTCAGCATCCAGGGGCGCAGCTACAAGGTGATCCCGCAGGTGAAGCGGGGCGAGCGGCTCAACACGGACCAGTTGAAGGATTTCTACGTCAGCGGTCCGAATGGGAAGCTGGTGCAGCTCTCGACCTTCGCCAACCTGCGCCAGACCACCGAGCCGCGCAGCCTCAACCGCTTTCAGCAGCTTAACTCCGCGCGCATCCAGGGGGTCATCCCGCCCGGGTACCCGCTCGACCGGGCGCTCAAGCTCATCGAGGACAAAGCCGCGAAGATTCTGCCCAAGGGCTTCACCATCGACTACGCGGGCGAGGCCCGGCAGCTTCGCGTGGAGGGGAACAAGATGAATGTGACCCTGGGGCTTGCGCTGATCCTGATTTTCCTGGTGCTGGCGGCGCAGTTCGAGAGCTTCCGCGATCCGTTTATCATTCTGCTCGGATCGGTGCCGCTCGCGCTCTCGGCCTCGCTGCTCTTTACGTTCCTTGGGTTCACCTCCATCAATATTTATAGCCAGATCGGGCTTATTACCCTGGTGGGGCTGATCGCGAAGAACGGCATTCTTATCGTGGAATTTGCCAACGCGCTCCAGGAGGAGGGCAAGACGAAGCTGGAGGCGATCATCGAAGGGGCGGCGACGCGGTTGCGGCCGATTTTGATGACCTCGACGGCGACGGTTGTGGGCCATTTGCCGCTGGTGTTTGCCACGGGCCCCGGCGCGGGTTCCCGCAATAGTATCGGCATCGTGCTGGTCTCGGGGATGTTGATCGGGACGGCCTTCACGCTCTTCGTGGTGCCCGCTATCTACATGCTCCTGGCTAAAAACCGCCAGGGGCGGCCCGCCAACCCCGGGCTCGACGAGAAGCCGGAGAACGATCTGGAGCTGGCGGAGGTGTAGGGGAAAACCCGGGGCTTGATCCCGGAGGCCAAAGGGCCCATATTTGATCTTTATGCGTATTAACCGATTTTTGGCTTCGGCGGGGCTTGGCTCGCGGCGGAGTTGTGAAGAGCTGATCCTCACCGGGCAGGTGACGATCAACGGAGTGGCGTGCGAAAGTCTCGCCACGACGGTCGAGCCCACGGATGTGGTCAAAATCGGCAATCGTGTGCTGCGCACCTCTACGCCGATGACGATTGTCATCAACAAGCCGCCGGGATTCCTCTGCACGGCCTCGGATACCCACGCCCGCCAGACGGTGTTCGATCTGCTCCCGCCCAATACGCCGCGCCTTTTCCATGTGGGCCGTCTCGACATGGAGAGCGAGGGGCTTCTCATGCTGACCAACGACGGCGATCTTTCGCTCAAGCTGACCCACCCGCGCTACAAGGTCGCCAAGGAATACGAGGTGGTGCTTAATCACCCCTTCGACGTCGAGTTGGTGCCCAAGCTGCTCCATGGCATGAGCCTGGAGGAGGGCTGGGCCAAGGCGGAGGCGGTCTACAAGCTCGCGCCGAACAAGGTCAAAGTGGTGCTGCGCCAGGGGCTTAAACGCCAGATTCGCAACATGTTCTACGCGGTCGGCTATGAAGTCATCAAGCTGGTGCGCACGCGCATCGGGCCGCTCACCCTTGGCGATATGCCTCCGGGCGCTTTCCGGGCGGTGACGCATGCGGAGATCGACGCCTTGCTCGAAGAGGGGGCCAAGACGGCTGCCGAAACTCCGGAACGCCCTCGGCGAGTTTACAAGCCGCGTCCGGCTTATGCGCGTGGGGGCCAGGGTGGCCATGGGCACGAAGAACGACCTTTTAAGGAGCGCCATTTTGCGGAAGATCGGCCTATTCGCCATGAATCCCGGGAACGGGAACCGGAACGCTCTGGCGGCAAGCGGCCCTTCGGGGCGCGCCCCGGCGCTTCGCGCGGCGGGCAGGCGAAGGTGGAGGAAATCCCGTTCGTGCCCCGGTCCCGGCGTGCTGACGCGAAACCGGAGGGCGACGCCTGGGAGCGCAAGCCCCGGACGGTCGAGCACAAGCCGTGGCTTAAGAAGAAGCACGCGGCCTCTGAACACGCTGGCCCGAAAACCGCCCACGGGCCCAAGAAGCCCCATCCGTTCGCGAAATTCGCGCGGCGGGAGCGGGAGTTCTAGAGGGAGGCTCTTTTCTGGCTTCGCGCCCTCGTTACGAATCTCCAGATTCCGTAGCGAATCAGAGCCCCGCCCCCCGATCGAGAATCAAGCCCCCCGGCCCGCATTCAAGAATACAGAGTCCGCAAGCTAGAGCCGGAATAAATAGAACTGTAGGGCTGAAATCCCGCCCCTCCCTCGCGGAAAATCCGCGTTCCGAGGGAAATGTATCCCTCCATAAAAAAAGTATCGAGCGCCACAGCGCTTACGGGGCCTTGCAGATTCTTATTGGCATCCTCATAATACCAGTGATTAGAAATATACGGCGTCATAATTCGTCCTTGGGCTGTTTGGTTATTTTTTAACTCGAGCCCCCCTTCGGGTTATTCCGAAAGGAGGCCGGGAGTTAGTAAGCCGCACAAAGACAGCCGCGACGGCCTTGTATGTTGTCCGGCATGTCATTCTTTAAGTTCCCCCCGAACGCCTGCCGCGGCGAGCGGTGCGGGGAGTTTGAGGGGCGCCAGGCGCCCCTCATCAACCCGGTTCGTTTTCCTCTCTTTTCTCTTAGCCATGAGCTATAGCTTGTGGCGGCTGGATTTGCCGGAGCGGTCGGCCGACCGCTCCGGCACGGTTGGGGTCAGATCGACGACGGTCCTGGACGGCTTAAAGCAAGGAGCGCTTAAGCAAGTCCGTGCTAAAGCATGATCGCCTCAACCGCACAGTCCAAACTCGAAGAGTTGCTTGATCCTTGGAGCCCAACAAAAAGCCCCACGAGATCGTATCGCAAGGTTGAGTCGGAACTGCTCCTTCCAGTCTACATCAACAAAAAACCATCCACCAACATGAATCCATCCCCTGTTTACGTCGGCATCGACATCGCCAAAAAGACCCTGGCCGTGAGCGCTCCGGGAATGAAAAAGCAATACACCAACACCCCCATGGGCCACGCCCAGTTGATCCAAGCGCTGCCCGAAAACGCCCACGTCGTCATGGAAGCCACCGGCGGCTATGAGCGAGATTTAAGCCTCTGCCTTCACGCCAAGGCCATTGCCGTAAGCGTCGTCAATCCGCGCCACGTACGCGACTTCGCCAAGGCCATGGGGCAACTGGCCAAGAGCGACAATATCGACGCGCAAATGATCGTTGCGTTCGCCCGCGCCAAAGTGCCCCGCCCCGATTCGGCCCCCTCGCAGCGCCAGATCGAACTCGAAGAACTCATGGCGCGGCGCGAGCAACTCGTGGCCTTGCGTTCCATTGAGCTTAACCGCCGCGAGCACCATCGCCAAAAGCTCTTGAAGGTGCGTGCCGACAAGCTCATCGCCACCATCGAAGTGCAAATCGAAGAGATCGAAGCCAAGGTGCGCGAGCTCATCGAAAGCGAGGCCTCTCTGAAAAGCAAACGGGCGAGGATGCTGCAAGTCGAAGGCATCGGCGAAATCACCGCCGCCAGCGTGCTGGCCTTTGTTCCCGAGCTCGGGCGCATCGACCAAGGACAAGCGGCGGCCTTGGTGGGCGTGGCTCCGTTTGTTTGCGAAAGCGGCATGGAACGGGGTAAAAGCCACGTCTGGGGCGGACGCGCCAACGTGCGCACCTGCTTTTACATGGCTGCCCTGACAGCCATCCGCGATAACCGCATTTTAAGGGACTTCTACCAACGCCTCCGCGCTGCCGGCAAACCCGGCAAAGTCGCTATCGTGGCCGTCATGCGTAAACTCGTCTGCCTCCTCAATCATCTCCTTAAAAAACCCGATTTTGCCCTTGCTCACTAACAGAGTTGCTTTAGCCGCAGGGGCCTGGACATACGCCGCCGCCCCCCGGCCATATAAAATATAGCCCGGAAACGGCAATAGTTCTTTCGGCTATTGCCAGCCGTTTTTGACGGGGTTGTTAAGTCCCGGCTAGTGGGTACCAGCTAGCGTCAAAAAAAGCGCTTTCCGGAGCCAAAGTAAAGGCGAAAAGAGCCTGGCTCTTTCCCCTCTCGTGCCCAACCCCTCCCCGCAAGCGAGGCGCGGTGGGCGCCGCTGGCTTGGCGGTGGACTACAGCGTTCCCTTGGTGCTGGGGACGCCCTGGACGCGCGGGTCGATCTGGACGGCTTGGTCGACGGCTTTGGCCAGGGCCTTGAAGATGGCCTCGGACATGTGGTGGGCGTCGCGACCGTAGAGGATCTCCGCGTGCAGGTTCACTCCGGCGTGGACGGAGAAGGCGCGCAGGAATTCTTCCACCAGCTGGAAGGGGAAGTGGCCGATCGGGTCAATGCCCTTTGGCGAGCGGAATTCCAGGAACGGCCGCCCGCTGAAGTCGATGACGACCCGGGCGAGGGTCTCGTCCATGGGGAGGTAGGCCCAGCCGTAGCGCCGGATGCCCCGTTTATCCCCCAGCGCTTGGGTAAAGGCTTTGCCCAGGCTGATGCCGACGTCTTCTACTGTGTGGTGATAATCGACCTCGATGTCGCCATCCGCCTGTACCGTCAGGTCCACCAGGCTGTGGCGCGCGAAGAGCGTCAGCATGTGGTCGAAGAACGGGATTTTGGTCGAGCATTCGCTTTCCCCGTGCCCGTCCACGTTGAGCTGGATGGAGATGCGGGTTTCGGCGGTGTTGCGTTCGACGGTGGCGGTGCGGCTCATGGTAGAGGTGAAAGGAAGGTTATTTCTTGCCCTTTTTATCCTTGCCGTCCTGCGCGGGGGTGGCCGAAGGCGTGGGTGTGGGGGTGGGCTTTTTCAGCTGGGCCACCTGGGCGCGCAGTTCCTGGGCCTTATCGTTGGCGGGCCAGAGTTTCTCGGCTTCATTGAGCTTGGAGGCGGCGGCGTCGAGCTTTTTGTCCTGGATGGCCTCTTCGGCTTCCTGGGTGAGGCTGATGCTGGAGCGCATGCCCGCCAAAGGGAGGGCGGCGAGGCGGGTCTTTTCGGTGCCGTAGGTGGCCTTGAAGGTTTCGAAGCTCTTGGGGGCCTTGTCCAGAAGCGGCTTCCATTTAAGGGCGTCGTTCTTGGAGGCGATGGCCAGCGCCTGTTCGGCGGCGGCGACCTGGCCCTTCCAGGCCTGGAGCATCTGGCTCTTTTGCGGCTCGGGGACGTAGTTGATATTGGCGTTGAACTGCGTTTCCTGGTTTTTCCCGACGGCTTGCAGGCGGTCGGCCTCGGCGGCGGCGGCGGGCAGCGTGTTCTGGGCCAGTTCGACGGCCTCGGGGTAGACTTGGGCGCCGGGGTAGTCTTTTTCAAGCTGGGCGAAGGTGTTGAGCGCGCCGATGAAGTCGCGGCGGGCGGCCTGCGCTTTCATCTGGCCCATGCGCATGGCCGCGCCGAGCTGGTATTTGTTTTTCTCGGTTTCCTCGGCGGTGTACCAGCGGTTGTCCCACTTGATTTCACCCGCTTTGACGCGCTCTTCCTCGGCCTTGAGCGTGTCGAGCATGGTTTGGACGGCAGGGGCGTGTTCGCTTGCGGCCTGATCCCGCAGGAAGGCTTCGAGCGGTTTTTCCAAAGCCGGGTAGGCGCTGGCGGCGAAGGAATACGGACCTACGCTGTAGGATTTGAGGGTTTCGAAAAGCTGCGAGTCGGCCGTGGTCTTGGAGAAGCTTTCCACGTCGGCCTTGGCAAAGCTCTTTTCGTCGGTGATTCCGGCGGCCACGATGACGTCCATGACGACTTCGGTGTCACTTTCCCGAATGATTTTGCCGTTGTAAGCGTCGCCGGATTTCAACTTGACCGTATCGGCTACGGCGGAAGAAAAAAGCGCTCCGGCGGAAATAAGTACGAGGAGGGTGGGGGAGGGTACCTTCATAAAGCTTGTGCAAGCTTAAGCGAACTTGGGCTCCGGGCGCAAGCACAGTTCCAGCCCGGGGGCGGGGAAGGGGGGGTGGGAAAATGAATCCTTTGCTTTGAAATGGATAATAGATTACGTTGCCCCTCCGCGTGAAAATCGATCCCTCACTTCACCAGGCCCGGAAACCTGACTGGCTCAAAGTCCGGTTTCCGTCCAGTCCCGTCTTTCATTCCACGAAAAGTCTGGTTGCCGATCTGCACCTGACCACGGTGTGCGAGGAGGCCCAGTGCCCGAACCGCTGGGAGTGTTGGAGCGCGGGCACGGCGACCTTCATGATCGCGGGGGAACGGTGTACGCGCGCCTGCGGGTTCTGCGCGGTGGACACGGCCAAGCCCTTTCCGCTGGATCCCGACGAGCCCCGCCGGGTGGCCGAGGCGATTTCCCGGCTCAAGCTGCGCCATATCGTGGTGACCTCTGTGACGCGCGATGACCTGGAGGACGGCGCGGCGGAACATTTTGCCCAGACGATCCGGGCCGTGCGCGCGGTGGACCCGGCGGTCATCATTGAGGTGCTCACGCCCGATTTCAATGGCCGCGAGGCGTCGCTCCAAACGGTGGCTGACGCCGCCCCGCACGTTTTCAATCACAACGTGGAGACCGTCGAGCGGCTCACCCCGCTGGTCCGGTCCCGGGCTCAATACCGCCTTTCGCTGGAGGTGCTGCGGCGGTTCCGCGAAATCGCCCCCGGCATCCCCACCAAGAGCGGCCTGATGCTCGGCTTGGGGGAGGAGGAGCCGGAAATCCTCGCCGCCTTGGACGACTTGCGCGCGGCGGGGGTGGAAATTCTGACGCTGGGCCAGTACCTGCGGCCTTCGCCCAAACATCTTCCCGTGGTGGCTTACGTCCATCCGGACAAATTCAAGGAGTACAAGGAGATCGCCCTTCAGAAAGGGTTCGTCCACGTCTCCAGCGGCCCGCTCGTTCGCAGTTCCTACCATGCGGCTGAGTTCAACCCGAAAACCCCACAATCGTAAGCCTCGAACCTTGCCGCTCTCCCTAATGTCGTCTGAAGACCTTAAAATCGCCGCTTTAATCCCTGCATTCCGCGAAGGTCGCCACATCGGCGAAGTCGTCCAACGGGTCCATGCTTTGCTCAATGACGTGTTGGTGGTCGATGACGGTTCGCCGGACGACACCGCGCGCGCTGCCCGGGAGGCCGGGGCCGAGGTGATCGTGCACGAAAAGAACGCCGGGAAGGGGGCTGCGATCAAGACCGGGTTTAAGGTGCTGATGGAGCGGGGCTTCGATTACGTGATCATTCTGGATGGCGACGGCCAGCATTTGCCCGAGGAGATCGGGCGCTTTGTCGCGGTAGCCAAGGGAGGCTGGGAGCTCTATATCGGCAACCGGATGCAGGAGACTGCGCGGATGCCGCTGGTGCGCAAGCTGACGAATGTTTTCATGTCGTGGGGGATCAGCCGGCTGTGCAGGCAGCCTATTCCGGATACTCAGTGTGGGTTCCGGATGGTGCACCGGACGCTGATTCCGAGCCTTTTCTGCGAGAGCAATGCCTACGATTATGAGACGGAGATGCTCCTCATCGCGGCCCGCAAGGGGTGCCGGATCGGGAATGTGCCGGTCTCGACGGTTTACGCGGATGAGACCAGCAAGATCCATCCGCTGCGCGACGGGCTGCGGTTTTTGCGGCTGCTGACCCGGCAGCCGTAGACCTAAAAAACCAGAGTGATTTTGCCTGACTAGGCTTCCGCTTTGGGCTGCTTCGGCTTGGGGCGGTAGAAGACGGCGACGTGGCCGACGATCTGGAGCAGGGCGCTGCCGGTGGTTTCGGCGATTTTGGCGGCGAGTTCTTTTTTCTCCTCTTTGAAGTCGGAGAACTTGATTTTGATCAACTCGCGAAGGACCAGTTCGCGGTCTACTTCGGCTAGAAAGGATTCGGAGAGGCCCTGGTGGCCCACTTTGAGGGTGGCTTCAAGGCGTTGGGCCGTCCCTTTCAGGCGGCGGCGGTCGGCGGGTGTGAGGGTCGGTTCCAAAGGTGTTATTTCTTGTTGAGCGACTGCTCGAATTTCGGGTCGGGGCGCATCCCGAGATCCAGTGCTTCGCGGTAATGTTTGAAGGCGGCGTCCTTGTCGGCCGGTTGGGCGGTGGAGAGGAGGACGGCCAGGTTGTAGTGGGCGTCGGCGTAGGAGGGGTTGAGCTGGAGGGCGCTCTCCAGTTCTTTTCGGGCGGCTTCGGCCCAGCCTTTTTTCCCCGCGGCGACTCCCAGGAAATTATGGGCGGAAGCGCTGGTCGGGTTGGATTTGACGGCCTGGGTCAGGGTGGTGACGGCTTCGTCATAACGGCCCTGTCCATAATAGATGATCCCCAGCGTGGTGAGCGCGAAGGCGTCGTTGGGGGCGATGGTGTTGACTTTTTTGAGCGTTTCCTCGGCCTGTTTCAGGTGCCCGGCGCGGAAGTGGGCCACGCCGAGGTTGGAGAGGGCGTAGACGTTGGAGGGGGCTTTGCTGACGATTTTTTCGTAGAGCCGGGCGCTTTCGAGGTATTTCTTCTGGTTGAAAGCGTCCTTGGCCTGGCGGGCGGTCTCCTGGAATTCAGCCGGGACGGGGGCTTTTGCCTCGGTGGCCACTTGTGGGGCGTTGGGCTTGGAGTCCAGCGCGCCGTTCGGGGCGGCGGGCAGGCCGCCCTGGGTGGGCAGGGCGCCCTCGGCGGAGCTTGAGCCGCCAGGGCTGGAGGCGGGGGCGGCGATGGAGATCGACATGGCCCCGGGGGTGTTGTCGATGATTTCCATCTGCGGCGTTTTAAAGAGGGAGCGTTCGGCTTCGGTGAGCTGTACGGCGGGTTGACCCAGGAGGCTGATCTGGTCGACGAGGGCCTGGGAGCGGACTTTCATCCGGTCGAGCTCCGAGAGGACGAGCTTGCGGGACTGTTCGCGGCGGGCCTGGTCTTTCAGCTCGCGCAGGACGATGCCGCGCAGGAGATCGTTTTCCTGGGTGAGCTTCTTCTGGTCTTCGGTGACGGGCGGCTGCTCTTTGGCGGTGGCCGTGGCGGTGTCGAGCTGCTTCTGGAGGTCGGCGATGGTCGATTTGTTCGTTTCGCCTTCCTTGCGTGCGGCGTCGAGCTGGTCCTGGACGCCAGCGAGCTGTTTTTGGAGCCCTGCGATTTGCTGCTCTTTGCCCGGAAGGGCGGTGTTCAGGGTGGCGATGGTCTTTTGCGCCTCATCGAGCTGCTTCTGGAGAACGGCGTTCTCGGCGAGCAGTTTGTCGGCTTTGCCTTTCTCCTCCTGGGCCTTGGCGAGCTGGGCGAGGGCGGTGTCGCGCTCGGTAGTGACGCTCTGGATCTGTTTCTGGGATTCGGCCAGTTTCTGGCCTGCGGCGGCGGCTTCGGCGCGTGCGGCCTCGCGCTCCTGGGCGGCGGCGACGAGCTTTTTCTCGGCGTCAGCCAGGTTGGTGGCAAGCTGGGTGGCCTTGGCGGTGGCCTCGTCGCGCTCCCGGGTTAGCTTAATGGATCGCTGGTGGATGAGTTCGCCCTGTTCTTCGGCGACTTCGCGGTCGGCCTTGGCGTCTTCAAGCGCGTTGCGGAGCGTCTGCATCTGCTTTGCGATCTCCTTGGCCTTGGCGTCGGCGGCTTCGTCTTTTTGTTTTTGCTGGGTTTCGAGCTGCTGACCGGCGGTTTTCAGCTGGGCTTCGAGGTCGGATTCGTTGGTTTTGGCCCGGGTGAGCTGCTCTTTTGCTTTGGCCGCTTCCACTTTGGCTTCTTCAAGCTGAGCTTGGAGGGCTTTTTGGTTGCCGTTGTTGGCCTTGGCGGCGGCTTCGTTGGCGGCAGCGCGCTCGGCTTGTTGCTTGAGGGCGGCCTCGGTCTGGCGAAGTTTTTCGGCCTGGTCCTGCGAGAGGGTGGAGGCTTGGTCTAGCTTGCCGGTGGTTTCCTGCAACTGACGGGCGAGGCGGGCTTTCTCCTGCTGGACGCTTTCGAGCTTCTGGCGGGAGGCTTCGAGCTGCGCTTTGATGTTGGCCATCTGGGTGCGCATTTCCCGGGCGGCGCGGTCGAAGGCGTCGCCGCCGCCGTTGTTGCCGCTGTCGGCGTCGGGGCCGGTGGCACCGCGCGGGGCGGGGGAGATATTGGGGTTGATGCCGGGCACCAGGCTGGTATCCAGGCCGGGGGTGGGGGTCGCCGCGGGCGGGGCCTCGGCGGCGATGCGCTCCTGGAGGTTCGTGATGGCGTCGGCGATTTTCTTTTTACGGAACTGGAGGACCGGGGGATTCCAGCCGGGGGTGCGGGCTTCCAACTGGTCCAAGACGCTCCCGGCGAAGCGGTATTTGGCGAGTGCGGCCTTGAAGTTTCCCTGGCTTTCCAGCTTTTCGGCGGCCTGGCAGCTCATGTAGGCGCTCAGGAAAATCTGGTCGGGATCGCTCGACTCCGCGGCGGGCGCGACGGAGGCGGTGGCGACGCAAGCCGCTAGGGGCAGAAACAGGTAGGGGGACCGCAACATAGGTGGTAAAACTTTAGGGGGCTTAAGGGCACCTCTGGAAACCGAGGCACGTCATCCACTTTGTCTTTTTGCGCCCCTTTGGCCTCATTTTTCAGTCAATATTCATCAATATTGCCCGAAAAATGAGGCCAAACGGGCATCAAAAATCCTTCGTGGCTGCCATACCCCGGTTTCCAGAGGCGCCCTTTACTTCCTAGTGGAAAAACCGAGTACATGCAACCCCTGTGCCGCAGAAAGGCACGGGAATTCCATTTTTCTGCCCTCTAAATAAAAATCCGCTTTCCCCCAAGGCGGCAGCACTCTTTAATGCGCGGGTAAATTTTCCATTTTTCTATGCCTAAAAATCCTATTAAAGTCGCCGTGACCGGAGCCGCCGGTCAAATCGGGTACTCGCTTCTCATTCGCATCGCTTCGGGGGCCATGTTCGGGCCGGATCAGCCCGTGGAACTGCACCTCATCGAGATCGAGCCCGCTCTCCCCGCCCTCCAGGGCGTGGTGATGGAGCTGCAAGACTGTGCCTTCCCGCTTCTGACCGGCATCGTGCCGACGGCTGACCTCGCCGAAGGGTTCCGTGGCGTGAACTGGTCGCTGCTCGTCGGTTCCGTGCCCCGCAAGGCGGGTATGGAGCGCGGCGATCTGCTCGGCATCAACGGCAAGATCTTCACCGGCCAGGGCAAGGCGATCGAAGCCAATGCCGCCAGCGACGTGCGCGTCCTCGTCGTGGGCAACCCGTGCAACACGAACTGCCTCATCGCGCAGAACAACGCCAAGGGCATCCCGGCCAACCGCTGGTTCGCCATGACCCGCCTGGACGAAAACCGCGCCAAGGCTCAGCTCGCCGCGAAGGCTGGCGTGCACGTCACGGAAGTTTCCAACGTCGCCATCTGGGGCAACCACTCCGCCACCCAGTACCCTGACTTCTACAACGCCAAGATCGCTGGCAAACCGGCCACCGAAGTCATCACCGACGAAGCCTGGCTCAAGGACACCTTCATCCCGACCGTCCAGCAGCGCGGCGCGGCCATCATCAAGGCCCGCGGCCTTTCTTCCGCCGCCAGCGCCGCCAATGGCGTGGTTGACACCGTGCGTTCGCTCATCACCCCGACCCCGGCTGGTGACTGGAACAGCGTGGCCGTCTACTCCGACGGTTCCTACGGCATCGACAAGGGGCTCATCGCTTCCTTCCCGATCCGCAGCAACGGCACCGATTACGAGATCGTGCAGGGCGTGCCGGTCAACGAATTCTCCCGTGGCCGCATCGACAAGAGCGTCGACGAACTCCGCGAGGAAAAAACCCTCGTTGCGAACCTGCTCTAATATAGATGCAGCTTTAGCAGCCTCTTAGGGCTTCATTTGAAGCGGAGCGTCTTTTCAAAGGCGCTCCGCTTTTTTTGCCCTGGGGCGGCGCGAAAAGCCTAGAACTTCACATTGAGGTCCACTTGCAGGACTTGGACGGAGTTGGCGTCGGCCAGCTTGGCTCCTCGGGTGGTCTGGCCGCCGACGAGGTCTTTGCGGAGGTTATCGGCGGTGCTGCCGGTGAGCGATCCCGTGACGGCGTCGGTGAAGTTGTAGGTGAGGCTGGCTTTCCATCCTTTCATATTCAGACGGCTCAGCGCCCAGTCCGAGTCGTTCAGATTGGGGTCGATAGAGGCGAGGCCGACTTGCCGGTAATTGACGAGGATTGACCAGTCGCCCTTCTTAATGTTGTCGCCCAGTTGCAGGCCGACGAGCCAGGCGAAATCGTCCTTGGCAGAGTGCGTGCGAACGTGGTCGTAGTCGACGATGTTGCCTTTGCTGTCGTAATCGGGAACAACGTAGATGTCGTTTTCGCGTTTCGCGCCGTCGGTGTTGTAGGCGCCATCCCAGTAGAGCTTGATCTTCTGTTTGCAGAGGGTAAAGGAGAGGTCGCCGGGGAGCTGGATGATGGATAAATCGCGCGTTTCGCCCCAGCCCTCGGGGAGGAGGTCGGAGCCGGTGTCGTTGATGGTCTGGGCGAAGCCTTGCTGGTTCCAGACGTTGTTGATCTGCGCGGAATTGTACGTCAGGTAGGCCGGAGCGACGGTCAGCTTGATGTCCTTGGTGAATTCGTAGGTGAAGATGAGCTGCTCGACGAAGAGGTAGGCGTCGGTGTTGTAACCGGCCGAACTGTACTCCTGGTTATCGTCGAAAATGAACTGGCCCGCCACGAGCGAGAGCGTCCAGGGGCAGGGGAGCGGGTCGCATTTGACGGAAAGGACGGTCTTGCCGTCGTTGGCGTATTCGACGGTCTGCTGCTCGCCGCAGCTGAAGAGTTTGTGGATTTTGAAGTTCTCCACGAGGCCCGAGGGGTTGATGTCCGGGTCCCAAACGAGGTCCGTTGTGTAGAATGGGTTGGGCTGCTTGCCCGCGATGAGGGTCAGCCAATCCGTGGCGTTCCATCCGACGAAGGCGCGGCTGACGTAGATGGGGTAATTTTGGAAGCCGCCGTCAAAAGTCTGGTTGGAGCTATCGGAAGAGCGGTTGAGCTGCAACTGGACGCCGCCAAACCAGTCGTCGGAGAGCTTGAAATCGGCCTCCATCCGCAGCCGGAATCGCCAGCGGTCGCGCTGATCGCCGTGGCCGGGATCGTCGCCGTAGGTGTGGGTGGTGGAATTCCATTTCCCGACCTGGGGATCGACGTTGTCATACTGAAAGCGCATGCGGGTATCGCCGTAGAGCTTCAGTTCCTTGACGGGGCTGGTGATTACAATTTTCTCGGCGGAAGATTTTTCCCGTTTTTTCGCGCGCTCGGCTCGCTCCTTTTGCAGCGCCTCGGCTTCCTTTTTCGTGATGATTTTTTTGCAGACCAGGAGGTCGAGCAAATCATTATCATCCTCGGCGGAGGCAAATCCGGGCACAGCGGAGCCTATCAGCACAGCCGTTGCCAGCCCCGCCGCTAAAAGGGAGGTTTTTTTCATCGGGAGAGTCTTACGACTTCCCAATCGCAGGAGGGATGGCGTCTGGGCTCGGAAAAAGATGCCGAGAAACCGTGTCCTCGGCTGTTTTTCTTTAGCCGTTTCTGTTGGGGGTCCCAAGCACGTGGGTCCGTGGAGGCAGCATCACGTTATCAAAGGTTTGCGTGAACATGGCTGCCGCAAAGAACGCGACCGCGCGAAGAGTCTCTGAGCCGGTATTCACCAGATCATGCCGAAAAGGGGTGGGCAGAACGAAGACACTGCCGGGTTCAATAGGGTACACGGTTCCATCTTCGAGGTGAAGCTCCCCGGTGCCAGCGATAATATACTGCGTTTCTTCGGTTGCATCGGTGTGCCAGCCAAGTCGCCCCCCAGGCTCGATCTCATATACGATGGTCGACGATTGTGTGGTTCCTGCTCCGCCGTAGAGAGCGAATGCGCCGTTCCAGCGCACCGAAGGGTCGTCGTCTGCACGAACTTGGATGCGCTCGAGTTGATTAGATTGAACAATAGTTGCTTTCATAATGTGGATGGCAGCTTTGTGATATGATCAAGAAAGTTTCAGAATTATTTAAGGTGCAATAACGGCCAGGGGCAGAAGGGCCGATCTATCGCGCTTGGATCCGCCGGGCACGATATTCCCCGGAGACCTGGCAATAAAACACAGCGAGGTTCCGACGGAGATCTTTGAATAGCCCTCCGGTCTTCTTTCTTAAGCATAAACGACCCCCATCAATGGGTATTCGACTGAGGAAATTTGTCTGACCGTGGCAAAAGACCTGCCCGGGGCAGGAGGGTAACCTCTTTAACGGGGCTCCGCACAGACCGCCTTCACGTTTACGAATTCCTTAATTCCAAAAGCTCCGAGTTCACGACCGTAGCCGGAATTCTTGATTCCTCCAAAGGGAAGCCGGGGATCGGAGGCGACGATGCCGTTAATGAAAACGACACCTGCATTCAGTTCGGCGATAAGCTGTTGTTGCTCGCCGGTATCCGTTGTCCATGCGGCGGCTCCAAGGCCGAACTCAGTATTGTTTGCCAATTCAATGGTGTGATGTAGATCACGGGCCCGAAACAGCAGGGCTACCGGGCCAAAGACCTCCTCGCGATAAACGCGCGAGGTGGAGGGGATGTCGGCCAGCACGGTCGGCTCGTAATAGCTGCCCTGCAGCCGCCGTCCGCCGGTGAGCAGACGGGCTCCCGCTTTAATCGCATCTTGCACTTGCCGGTCCAGTTCGTCCGCAATCGCGACAGTGGCCAGCGGTCCGATTTGCGTGGCCGAATCAAGAGGATCGCCGATGATCAGGCCGCGCATTGCCTCAACCATGCGTCTTTCGACCTGATCATAAATAGATTGATCAATGATGAACCGTTTTGCCGCGACGCAGGACTGGCCGGTGTTGACGGTACGCGCTTTAACCGCCGCGGCGACGGCGCGGTCCAAATCGGCGCTCGGCGTTATCAGAAACGGATCACTGCCACCTAGTTCCATGACGGTTTTCTTGAGCGCCGCCCCGGCCTCGGCTGCCACTTGCCGTCCGGCGGTCACGCTTCCAGTCAGCGTTACTGCGCGGACTCGCGGATCATGAATAATGGCTTTTACCCGTTCCGAGGGAATGAGCAATGACTGAAAAACCGCATTCGGGAAACCCGCATCGGCAAACACCTGTTCGATCGCCATCGCGCATCCCGGAACGTTGGAGGCATGCTTGAGTAGTGCCACGTTGCCAGCCATCAGGGCCGGGGCCGCGAACCTGAAGACCTGCCAGAAGGGAAAGTTCCACGGCATGACGGCGAGAACGGGGCCGATCGGTTCGTATCGGACGAGGTTGCGCAGGGCAGGGCCTTCGACATTTTCCTCTGCAAGAAACTCCACGGCGTGTTCGGCGTAATAAATGCAACACCGGGCGCATTTGCGTATTTCTTCCACGGCGGCGCCTAGCGGCTTGCCCATTTCCGTGGTGATCATGCGGGCCAACTCTTCCGCGCGATCCTCCAGCAAATCGGCGGCTCGTTCCATCAGCGCAGTGCGTTCTCCAAATGAAGTTGCGCGCCATTTCGCAAAAGCCGCCGTAGCAGCTTCGAGTGCGTCCCCGATCTGTTTTTCGGAAAAGGTTTCGAGTTGCAGTGGTGTCGGGATATCCATAGTGCAGATGTGTTGGCCTCCAATGACCTGTGCTTATTGAACCGGCACCTTCCCTAATCGGATTTGGTCGAGAAAACGGGGGGCTTTTCGCACTGTTTACGACGGCCGTCCGACAGGTGCCCGTAAAAACTTTGCCGCCGAGTATCCACATCCTCCCACCGTACTTTGAGCGCCTCTTTCTCCCGCGCCTTCGTGTAGGCTCCCAACGCAGGTAATCGGATACTTTGGGGGGGGCGTTTTTTTTCGCGGGCGGCTAGGCACTCTGCGCTTGCGTGAATCGCGGACTATCCTAAACTGCCCGCCATGCCCTGTTGTGTTGGCACCTGTGCTAGGAATGGCATCGTTACTGGGCGTTTCGCCGAGTTTTATGACGCTGCCCTAGCACAAATTCTAGCATAACTGGAAGAAAACTTCTCTCTTACAGAAGAAGCCGATGTGGCGAAATGGCAGACGCACCGGACTTAAAATCCGTTGGGATTCACCTCCCGTGCCGGTTCGAGTCCGGCCATCGGCAGTCTGTTAATCAGCGATTTACAAAAGAAAACTCTGCCGGTAGTTCGAATTGATCCGGCAGAGTGTTGACTAAAAATTGACTAAATTTGAGGTTTACCCCAGCCGGTGCTTGATCTTGTAAAGCCGTTTGCGGCTCTCGCGGGCGAGCCCTGAAACGAGGTCCTGTGTGCCGATTGAGCACTCGGGAGCTTTGAAGACCTCGGTCAATGCGACCTGAAATCCCTCTTCGATGGCCTGGGCGTTTTGAAGGATCCCACCCAGGAGGGCACTTTCCGTCCCCAAAGTAGTCGGAACCATCAAGGTGCCATTTCCCTACGTACGCAGTGTGAATCCCCTGATCCATTAAACGTTGTCCGAGAGTGGGAATACCAGCAAGTGGAGCCATGCTGTTCCCAAGAACACCATTAGAATGGGGATATAGCCCCGTAAAAATCGCCGATCGCGCTGGCCCGCACACAGGCGAGCAGGTATAGGCGCAATCAAACCGCATCCCCTCTGACGCCAACCGGTCGATATTTGGAGTTTGTAAACCAGCGTTATTGCCATAACACCCAACACAGTTCGCGCCTTGGGTATCAATTAGGAATAGGATTGATTGATGCATCTGTTTGATAGGTTATGCCGCGTGCTGCAGAGTCAATACGCTTCAGCGCTCCGGTGGGTACAGGTGAACGTTGATAATGGAATCGCCAGGAATTTTGTTTTTCAGATCGATCACCATGAGGTTGTTGGCATAAAGATTAACGCCGTAGTCGTTGTGCTGATTGGTGGTTATAGTGAGGACATTCCGGTTCGTATGGGTCGGGTCGGTGTCAGCATCACTAACGCCGACAAGCAGGCCGACGAAATCGCGGGCAGCAATGTTGACGGGATTCTTTGCGCCGAAATTTTCATTGATGAAAAGCTGCGCCGTGTAACCTGTGGAAGTTCTGGCCCCGGCAGCGGTGGCGGCAAATCCCATATTTGCTCCAGACCATCCGCGCAGACCGATGGCAAAGAAAGGTTGCTCGTAGACGTTGAGCAGCGTCTGATGCACCTCGCGATCCACCCCTATGTCGGCGAAATGGGCGGTTGGTCGGAAGTCGAACATGAGATTAAAACCGTCGCGCCCCCAGGGCCATGGATTGTTGGCGTTGAGCTCGGAATCAAAGACTTCCCCGGAGAAAAGCAGCCCTTGACCCACACGCCGCAGTTCCCAGTTGGCGACGTGCTTGCCTTCCGTTCGTTCCTTATCGCTCTCCACGACGCCTGTAATGACGCCGTCGTTGTTGAAATGGAGCAACTGCGTGCGGCAGAGGTCGATGATGAAAAGGCGCTGCGTTTTGCCGTCTCGGAAATCAACCAACAGATCAGCATTTTGCCCATTATTCGCAGGCAGATGATCCGCCGGGATGTCTAGTGTCCACGGGTTGTCTCCGGCATTGAGTTTGAGGGTTTCCTGCTGGTGTAGCTTACCCAAACTCCAGGAGACGGTGACGGTGGTGGGTTTGGGCTCACGGATTGTCAAATTTAGCTTTGCGGCTGCTGAATCGAGAAAACGAGAGGTCGACGCGAGAGTGACATCTGAGGTTGCTGCAGGAGGACGAATAACACGGGGGCCATCGCCGAGGGGATCCTCAAAGTGAGCCCGTTCCCAGATGGTACGGGCCATCTGATATTGCCCCAATGCGCTAATATGCACGCCATCCGAGCGCAGAGTGACACCCGGGGGGAGGGTTTGCTGGAACGCTTCCAATTCCTCCTGCACCGGGACGTAAATTGCGCCCTCTTTTTCCGCAACTTCGCGCATAATTGTGGCGCATTCGCGCAGGAAGGGCACAGTGTCATCAAGGCTGAAATAAGTCCATCCGCAGGTCGGGTCGGTGAGCGTGGGCGACATTAAGAGCACTGTCACACCCTGCTCTTTTAGTGTGTGGACGATGTAGGTGAGGCTTTTCCGGTAATTCTCCTGCACTGGCTCTTTGGGTTGCCCGGAATGCCAAATGTTGATCGATTCGTTCATGCCATACATGATGCTGACGATGTTGGGCTTGTGTTTCAGCACTCGATCAATCAGTTTTTTGGGGCTGTCGCTCGCTGTATCCCCTCCCTGTCAACTGTTGATAATGGTCAATGTCGCTTCTGGGTGATAATGGGCAAATACACGCCCCAGAATTCGGGGGTAAATATCTTCGGCGGTAATGCTGTCGCCTAGGCACACCCAGCGGTCTCCATCGTGCACGAGGCTATTGGCAGAAAACGCCGATGGGGATACGAGGGCCATGTATAGCAGGATACTAATTAGGCAATAGGAATGACTCAGTGTTTTCATTGAGGGAATAGGGAAGTATTCGGGCTAGCGCTGCTGCGGATAGCGGAGGGCGCTCGTACGGTTATTCGGTTTTTTGCAAGCGCTAAGCACTTGCCGCGGATGGTCTTGTTAAGCCATTAGCTCCAACTTCAGAGTGACAATTTCAAACGGCCCCATCTCGAACACAACAGAAGAATGATTCATCTCAAGCGATGCAACGACGTTTTCAAGCATATCGGTGCGGCTGATCGCACGAACGGGAAGGCTGGTGTGAAAATTAACCGGGCCGCGACTCCCGTAGGCGTCGTAAAGGCGAACGATAGTCCCGGTCCCATCTTCCGCAACCTTGACGCTCTCGATCACAATCCCAGGCCGATCTGTTCCGAAGAAGGAATGCGTAGGGGGGGAGCGGTCCACCATGCGAGTCGATCCTGTCGGAACGGAGAGGCGCATTGAGACAATAGGCCTCCTCGATGACGCGTCCCTGGCGCAAGTCTCCCATGTGGGGCAGAAGGGCATAAGTAAATAGATGTCGGCCTCGATCCGCCGTCGGATCGGGAGCTGTGGGGGACCGCAACAGGCTCAGACGCATCACGTTTTCGTGAATATCATAGCCGTATTTGCAGTCGTTGAGAAGCGCTACGCCATAGTTCGCTTCCGAGAGATCGGCCCACTTTTGGGCGCAGACCTCGAAGCGGGCTAAATCCCAGCTTGTATTGTAATGGGTGGGGCGTTCAACGTGCCCGAACTGGATTTCGTAGGTTGCCCGCGACGACAGGACATTGACGGGAAACGCAACCTTCAACAACTTGTGGTCTTCGTGCCATTCGACTTCTGTTACAAAATCGATGCGCTTGGAGCCAGCGGTGATGATGACATCCTGGATGATGCGCGATTTTCCAAAGCTGCGTTCAATGCGGACTTTTGACCGCAATGGGTGGGACTCGACAACTTCGAGGCGATCTACCACAACCAGGTTTTCTACGCGCTCCTTGTAGAAGACATCAATGTCCCAAGCGTCCCATGCATTCGGCGTATCCTGGTGCAATTGGAAAAGATTCCCATCGGCTCCTCGAGAGATGATTTCACGTCCACCGGCTTCGCAATCCCGCAAACTCTTGATCAAACCATCCGCACCCAAGCGCAGATTGATGAGGCCGTTTTGTATCACAAGCTCGCCCTCAACTTCCTCAATCGAAACCGGATGTAGCGTTGTTGGAAGATCCTGAGTCGCGCCATCCGCTGCATCGATAACGGTGTACCCCAAAGACGGAACGCGGACGGTGGCTAATTTGCCAGGCGCTAGTTCAACGACTTCATTGCGTTCAAGGGCTAATGTATTTGCGATGCGAATCGGTTCTTCGAAATTTGCGGTCTCAATTTTCTCATCCATCGCCGTAAGCGAGGAGATGACAACCGAGTTCCCCAATTTCGCAATGGTTTCGTAATCGCGCGCGCTGTCTTTGTATACCCAGCCGATGGAGGAGCCAGGAATAATATCGTGGAACTGGTTCATCAATACCAGCTTCCACGCTCGCTCCAGAGCCCGTGCGTGACGATGAGAGTCACTTGTCCCGAGGCCTGTGACATCATAACGTGCGCGTTCAGGATCGTCCGCTGCTTCTTTGCGTTGGGGGGAGACGGCAAGGCTCAGCGCGTCAAGTAACTCCGCGTCACGCAAGAGAAACTCTGATTTCCGGTTTCCCCGTTTGTTGCGTGCCTGGGTAGTATACGTGCCGCGGTGGAGCTCTAGATAAATCTCTCCTACCCACACCGGCAGATCTCGCGCATCGGCTTTTGCCTTTTTGGCAAAGTCGATCACCTTCTCCAGTTTGACCTTCGGAAGACCGTCGAGATCACGCAACCGTTTTGATTGTTCCAACATGGTTACGCTCGGACCGCCGCCGCCGTCACCGAAACCGTAGACATAGAGTGAGCGGCTTGCTCGCCCGTGCTCTTTGAAATTAGTGACGTTATAGATCAGTGATTCCGGGTCCATTCGGCCATTATAGGTATCCGCAGGGGGAAAATGGCTGAAAATCCGTGTGCCATCAATACCTTCCCACAGGAAGGTGTGGTGGGGGAACTTGTTGAACTGGTTCCACGATATCTTCTGGGTCACAAAGAAATCGATCCCGCAGCCGACGTAGATTTGCGGAAGCGCGGCAGAGTAACCGAAGACGTCGGGGATCCACGCATCTTTCGTTTCGTAATTAAACTCCTCTTTGAAGAAGCGCTTTCCATGCAGGATTTGACGGATCAGCGATTCCCCAGACGCAAGGTTGCAATCAACCTCTACCCACATTGAACCAATGGGTTCCCACTGCCCCCGATTTACCCGCTCCCGGATCCCCTCGAATATGGATGGGTAGTAATACTTCATCCATGCATATTGTTGGGCCTGGGAGCAGCCGAATATATACTCAGGATAGCGATCCATGTAATCGATCGCGGTGGAAAACGTACGAGCGCATTTCCGGATTGTCTCGCGTAGTGGCCAAAGCCAAGCAGTATCCATATGCGCGTGGCCGATCGCGGATAGTTGATGGGCTGTATCGCCATTTTTCTTGGCTAAAACACCGGCAATTGCGTTACGAGCATTAGTGATTGTGCCAGGATCGGTGAGGTCCAGCAGGTTAATCGACTCGTTGAGCGCATACCGAAGCTCTCCCTTGCGTTGGCTTTCGGCTGGCAGCGCAGCCATCAACTCCGCAGCAATTTTAAAATCATAGTAGAAATCAAAGGCCGCGCGGTCAACGGTGGCTAGTTCTGCCTGGGCCAGCTTGAAGACAGGGCTGCTGCTGTATTGAACGGCAGCTCCAAAAAGGTCAGCAACATTAGCGGCAGCTTCAATATAGAACTCAAACATTTCGCAACCAAGGGAGGGACTGGCTACTGCGATATCACTGCGATTGATATTCAACGCCCGCATGATCCTACCGTCCGAGTAAATCAAACCTTCCGCAGTAAATCCTTCGAGCTTTGTCTCAGCGTCGGTAAGCCGTAAGATTACCACCACTTCATTGCCGGCCCATGCAGCGGGCACCTGGCCCCGAATACGGAACCATGTTGTATCCCATGCCGGTCCCCATACGTCCCCTACGGAAAAGGGCTTATAATCCGCTTGGAGAGCCACTTCATACGGAACAGGTTCTCCGCCGACATGCCATGCCTCGATCTCGACAGGAGCACGATGCCGGTAAATGGCATCCGCGATGGAAGGTACGGCGTTGAGGATGCGGCGTTCTGTTAAATCTGGATGCTTAAGCATTGTTAAAATTATGTTTTGAATACATCAAAGATGTTTTTGTCTTCCGATTTTCGCGTCCTGAATTTCGCAAGTGGCTTTGAAAATTTACACAAGTGACACACGAAGAAGCAGATTGTTGGGATTAATTGATTCCGTCGGATTTGATCGTGTTTCCTTGATTCATCAGCTGTTTTTCAAGCCACTTCCAGGCGTATCGGTCAAATGCGGGGTTCCAATCGTGAGCGAGATTGGGCAGAGGAATCATTTCCCTATCGGAATGAATGCTGCGAAATACACCGAAAACGCTGGTCGGCGGGGAAACTGGGTCAGTCAGTCCGGCGTTCATCAAAACCGGACAATGAATATACGGAGCAAAGTTCAGGACATCGTAATAACTTTCGACCCGCAGCCGATCATCGTTAACTACGTCGCTCTGTGTAAATGGTCGATTCCCAGGATTGCCCTCGCGATTGAGATGTTCTGTCCATGATCGCCACGGAATATAGGCGAAGTGCGTGATGCCGAAGATGGCGGCCTTGATTCGATCGTCTAGGCTCGCCACGACGACGCTAGTGCGCCCACCCTGGCTGCCCCCCAACACGCCCATACGGTTGACATCCACCCCCGGCAGCTGTGCCAGTGCACTGACTGCGCCGATTGCATTGCGGTACACATGGTAATCGCAATAGTCCTGAGGCGTCACTCCGGCGTAATCACGGGTTTCCGATGGAGGTGCATATTGGTTTTTCGGCAGGTCGACCTCACAGTTATGTAAATTGATATCGAGTGCTGCATAACCATGCCGTGCGTGCTCAACGGGTGCGGGACGTGGTCCATTCCCCGCACCGGGTAAAATCAGAATGCCAGGGAAGGGGCCGGGTCCGGGAGGTTTAGTGAGCCAGCCGTAGGTTCGCTTACCGCCTGGAGCAGCGAAGTCGACTTTATAGATTTCGACTTCCTGATACTTTTCGCCTGCGGGGTCGTAATGTTCTGGAAGGGCTGCGGAAGAAATGTTGTATGCGCCGATTTCCTCTCCCTTCAAAGTCTTGAAATAGGAGATCTTCAGATCTAAGGGAATCTTGCCGATTGCTTCTTTTTCCATTTTCCAGAAGGATTGGAAATCCTTTGGAACTATCGCAACCAACGGCTCTTCGTTTGCTTTCCAGCCAAAAACAGTCGTCGCGTCCATCGATTCCTTTTCACTGAAACAGATTTGCACATGCAGATCGTAAAATGCCGGCAACAAGTTTGCAGTTGGAATGGAAATCTTAAAGCTCCCATCAAATCCAGAAACACAGCTACCGGAAAGCATCGGGGTAGAAACCCGGTTTCGACTGAGCCTCCACTTCAGGGACAGAGGACGATTGATTGGCTGGACCCAAATGTTGACATTGTCTCCGCGTTCAAAGAGAAAATCAGGATGATCTGGAGCGTAGAATATTGCGGGCGGTTTTGCGCGAGAGCTATAGGGAGTCGCCAAATTAACCATCATAGCCAACCCGTCCACAGAAAGAATGAACAGGAAAGCTAGGGCGATGGATTTGGACAACTTTGAGAGCATGTTTGGCAGGATTGGGCGTGCGGATAATTATGGGAATAATCAGTTATAGAATTAATTACAGTTAAACATTGCGCACGCTTGTGCATAGACGCGGCCGCTCGTTTTGCCATGCCTTATGCCCATTACTTTCAATTTTCGGTAAATCTCTGGCTCGGGATTTTTGCGCAGGGCGGCGTTGTCAGGCAAAGCCGCTATCTGCAGATAGCGCCCGGGGGTTTACCTTTCTCAGAGCCGGACCCATGAGATGCCCGGTGATATTAATCCCGAAGGGCTTGCGGGATCACTTCGTGCCGGGTTTCGGCTGTATTTTTGCGTCAATCTGGGCCGAGACGGTCTTGATAAATTGGGGCAGGATCACCGTCGCGCCCTGGACGACCGTGCTGTGATTGAGCCCTCCCATTTCATAAAACTCCACCTGCGGGTTCCCGAGATTGCACAAGGTTACGGCCAATAAACTGTTTTCCTCGACGCGGCTTTTAAATTCTACGCGGCGGTCGCCGGTGATCAGGCAGATGGGGGGCAGATCCTTCGAGACATAATACAAGGGGGCGTATTCGTCGATCAACGGGCGCAGCGAATCCCCCGTGTCGCCCCGCAACTTTTTGACCTGGAAGTGGGTGGTCATCTGGCCGCTCACGGGGATGATGCCCGCGAGTTGTTGATTGGAAACCCCCTGTTTGGCGAGCCATTTGGGGTCCATGCCGATCATCGCGGCGAGATAGCCGCCCGCGGAATGTCCGGCAACAAAGACCTTTTTTGGGTCGCCGCCATATTTCTCGATGTTGCGGATGACCCATGCCGTGGATGCCGCGGCGTCATCCAGGAAGCTCGGCAGTTCCGCTTTGGGGGAGAGCCGGTAGCTGACGGCCACGCAAGCGATCTCAGGATTTTTTAGGTCGAGAACGTAGCGTGTGCCTTCGGTAAGTCCCCCGCCATGAAACCAGACGAAGGTGGCAAAACCGGGGTGATTAGTCGGATGGACGATGTCCAGTTTGCATTGTTCTTTTTGGTAGGTGTCGGCCGTTTTCAACGCAGCTTCGTCGTAATAGGAGAGGGCGCTTTCCGTGGCCGAAAGGATCGGCCCAGCCGCCTCTTTCGCCTGAAGGCCAAGGCTGCTGATGACGAGCGCGATGAGCATGGTGCCCCAGTAACGTTGAGGACGCGGATTGCGCTGCGGAACATTGGCGGATGGGGCCGAGTAATTCATAGGTGAAAAAATGCTAATTAAGGTGGACCCCGTTCTTCGGTCAGAGACGGTTAAAACTAAGCTGTAGCGGCGGGGTTGCGATCAACTTTAAGAAGGGACGTTTTAGTAGATGGCTGAAGAGGCTTTTATCAGGTCAAAATAGTCTGATTCGAAATTGGAAACAAGACGGACTGTTTGAATTGGCTCTTGGGTGCCAACAAGGTATTTTGCGGATCATATGTTAACATGCCGTTGAGCTGTGTGAATGGTTTTCATTCGACCGGATCGAGGCGGAATATGCGGGTCTCGCCAGGAATCAGATCAGCGGAGATTCCTTCATTAGCCAACTGTTTGCCTGTCAGGATCTGTTCGTAGCCCTGAGAGAGGAGCGGCGTCAGATCCTTAACCTTGTAATTAGCCGCCGTCAGGCCGGGCAATTTTATCGTCCCTTTTCCGCGCGGAGCCTCCTTCTGCCTCTTCGCTACGGTATCACTGTTTGCGATATACAGGCTTGTCCATCCCGTGGATTCATTCCTAATCACGGCCCAACGGACTTTGCCCAGTTCGAGTATGTATCCCTTAAAACCCTCAGGACTGACTATGTATGGGGCAGCCTTTATGTTTTCGGTGGTGGTCGCCTTGGCCGGTCCCGCCCATTTTGCGAGGTCATCCAAGGCCTCGCGCCAGTTATACCAGCCCGGCGTGCCCCACAGACAGAGGACTTGGCCGTTTCCCACATTGTGAAGAGTGGCGGATACGCCTCCGTCAGTCCAATTCGCGAGGACGGTTCCGCTGGCCACACTTTTCTCTTGGTAACGGCCAAAGACAAAATAAGGCAGCATGTGAGCCCAATCGCCCCAGTCGTCGCGATTATACATGCTGTATGGGCCGAGACGGAACACTAGCTTGCGGCCAGGCTGGAAGATATTCCCACCGATTATGGATGCTGAGGCCGTCTGTCCGGGTTCTGAAAGCGACTGCTCGCCCGGAGTTCCCTTGCCTGTTATCGCGAAAGGAAAATAGGCATTGTATTCGCCCGGCTGGCGGTACTCCGGGGCCATGGCCCACTTCGACTCTGGCAGCGGCAATCCAAGAGCCCTTCTTAAAACATGCTCACCGTCTGCCGGATCGAGCGTATGCTGTCCGCTGGTGGGGCAGATTACTAGTTTGCCGCCGCCCTGGACGTAAGCCACCAGCCGTTCAATCGTATCTTTGGGGAGAATGCGGGTGGTGGGATCCACGATCACGCAAGGCAGTTTTGCAAGGTCTTCAGCCGTTGCGTTTTCTTCCATCACGACTCTTGGCGTGGCTGTCGCGCGTTCAAGAACCATCTTGTAGTCGTTCAAACGGGCCGAATGGAAAGTCCTAACCCCGTAAAGAATGCTCGCCTTCGAAAAAAGGAGACCAAAAACCGGAGCTGGTCCAGTCTCTCCCGCCTGAATAGTGGTGGCACGGCCCAGATCCCCTTCGAAAAGTGCCAACCATCCCGCCAGGGCATGGGCTCCCAACAACGCCGGCTCGGCAGGGCCCTTCTCCCAACGCCATTGAGGTTGCCAGAAGTGTTGAACATTCAAATTCCCTTGGGCCAGGATGTTCGACATAGACACAGCGGCGGAGTAAGGCGAGTGGAAGAGCATGTTGAGGCTTTCCGCCCGTTTAGGGAGAGGGAAAGGTTCCCTGTAGCCATCGACTGAACCTTCGGAGCTGCCAGCGCAGCGGAATATGCCGTTCTCCCTTGAGGTCTTCTCATCTAGAACGCCTGCATGGAAGCCGATGGGACGGAGATCGTCATACTTGCGAACGGTTCCCGCGACGAGACCAAGGAAAAAATCCTGCTCGCACCATTTCCTGAACTCGATGAAGTCCCTCCACTCCGGCCTTGGGTCGGGCCTGTCTATAGTCGCGAGCCCGAGAAAGAGGTCGGTTCTGGGAAGCTCCACGGCTTCCCACGAAGCCATCGTCGGACGCCCCCAGCGCATGGACAACTCCTTGAGGGATAACCCTTTCACATCGCGCAGATATTTTCTGAAGCCTTTCCTGGCGGCTTCAGAATAGTCGACATACTGCCCTGCCCACGGATGATCCGCCCAGAAATGATCGAAGAAAAGGGTCAAAGAACTGTAGGCAACGAGATTCGGATTGTTGCGGTAGCGGAGTGAAATGTGAGTTAGAAACTCTCCATAATACTTTCGGAGTGCGGGAGAGCTCGGGCTTTTCAGCACCTCGTTCCCGCCACTCCAGAGCCCGTTCACCATGCCCTCCTCGTCGGCCTGTGACTCCTCCTCCATCCAATCAGGCACGCGGGTGCAGTCTAAATTAATCATCGTTTTAAGCCCATGCTTGCCGATGATCTCCATCCGGCGGTCCAATTGATCCCACCAGAAAACGCCGGGCATTGGCTCGATTTCCCGCCAAGCAGGAAAAAGCTCGATGGTGTTAACATTTTGCTTTTTGACATCGAGAACCCATTCCTCGAATTGCGACAGGTCGGTGTTTTTCGAATACTTGGGATCCCACTCAGCGCAGGAGAGGAGATGGTTTCCATTTTCGAAGAGGTCGGCCCATTTTGAGACTTTATCCCTGCTGGTCCAAGGCATTGCGGACGGAGTGCTCTTTACCCCTACTCGTTGGGTGACGCGTTCAAGCTCCTTGCTTCCATCCAGAAGGCGCAGATCAAGCACAAGCAGCGGATGCGATTCGCTAAGCTCAAGCGGGATTTTGATGTCGGCATATTCCTTTGCGCCGACAAAGCCCACTTCATAGCTTTCCTCCTGTCCGACGGTATCGGACGGATAGAGGCTCCTGTTTAATTTCAGAGTAAGGGCCTGGGGCGTTTTGCCCGCTGGTTTCCACACCCGCACGACGCAGTTCGGCAGCTCGCCGGGTTCATAGACCTGCCCATTCCTCTGTGGATTAACAACAATCAAATGATCCACGGGACGAAGCTGGGGATCAATCTGGGCAGGTTCGTCTTTGGTGCCGCGGATAATTTTGAAACGCGTATTGACGAGTTTCGGGGCGGTTCCGTCTTTCGTCTCGATCTTGAAGTTTACCCAATACTGCCCTTCGGCGGAAAGCGGCAACGGCAACTGTTGAAAACGCGATTTGACGTCGGCATCATAGCCGGGGAAATGCCATTCGCCTTGAGCGACTGGACGGCCGTAGAAATCCTTTCTTGCCTCCCATTTGACTGTGTAGTCGCCTTTCTTCTTCAACAGGTCTCCCAGCGTAACAAAAGGTTGCCGTGCGAAAGGCATCTCACCAAAAAGATAACGGGGACCAATATCAGACTGCCAATAAAACGCGCTTTCCTCACGGCGGATTCCATCGGCACACAGCTCGCCCAACTCGATGTTGAACTGCTTAGGGAGGTCCGGCGATGCATCCACACGCAGCTCAAGCCCTACGAAACTCAAGGGCGCCACCGGCAAGTGGTGCTGGAGCCCGCCTTCGACTTGGACCAACGACTCGTCCAGGCGTCCAAGCTCACCGCTGCGCAGACGCGGGCACTCGACATAGTTCCAGGCTCCCTCAACAGGGGATGCCCCATACATCATATAGCTGAAATTGACACCCGCCGCGTCACGGAGCAGGAAGCGAAGCGGGGCACCCCTGCGCTGGCCGCTCTTATTGGTACTCTTGCCTACTTGGCCAAAACGATAGTCCACATAGATCCACACGCCGACCCGTCGCGCCTCGGAGGTCATGGGGAGGGGCTGTTTGAGCTTCAACGTTACGAGTTGCTCCTCCTCTGGGGAGCTCAACGCCAGGCGCACCCCTTTCCCGAGGCCGCCCTTAGTTAGCTCTGGCACGGCTCCACCGGACACGCTAACATTCCATTCGGCAGGGTCGGACGGAAGCGGCGACACCTTGAAAAGACCGTCGGATTCAGATCCACCACTCCCCGCCATACTAGTCGAAAAAGCCATCATACCGGTCAAGGCAACTGCCAAGCCCCATCGTAAATTCCGGTCGATTACTTGAAAAATCATAGGTCTTTATTCCGTTCTATGGGTGCTTACTCGTATAAGTTTACAAAAGTTGAATTTGAGGGCACCTGAACTTCTTCTTGGAATGACATAGGTCATCATGGCTGATGGAGGGCTCAATTTGAAATACATGAATCACTCATTTTGGCTGTTGTCGCAACCATAACAACGCGCACACTTGTGCATTGTTAGAGCCCGCAGCAGGTGCAGCGCCAGAGGGCGTGCATTCCAAAAGGGCGGCACAAGCCGCAATCTCCGAGCAGCAGGCGCCCCAACCTCAGTCATTTTGCCTTCGATTGCAATCGGCCCGATGTCATTTATTGGAAGCGGCCATCTTCTTCGATTGCATGGAAAGGGCCGCGATGCACCAGTGCGCACAAATTAATTTTCGTATACAGAAAAACCTCTAAATATAGTCAAGCTGATCCAGCAATCTCCTTTCGCGCCAAATGCAACCGCCCTCAGATGATACAAGCCCTGATGCCTTCAATTTTCAGGAGCACATAAACGACAGTGGCCCTTCCTATCGATTCAACGATGTAGAGCGCAATATTTCTATTCTCTCCCCAGACCTTCCGTCGCCTTGGATTAATTATCTATCCAACGGGTCATTGCATGCGTTTGTATCCCAAACCGGCGGTGGGTCTCTTTGGTGGCGCTCTCCGATCAATTTTCGTATTACCAGATACGGCGGATGGACGCAAGCCGGGGGCGGTCCAGGCTTTTACATTTACGTCCGAGAGCAAGATGGCACGATTTGGTCGCCGACCTACAAGCCATGCGAGACTCCGATATCAAAGTGGGAGGCTCAACACTCGCCTGGAATGAGTGCTTTTGGGGGGCGTAGAGGTCACGTTGAGGTAAGGCAAAATCTCTTCATCGCTCCGGATCACGATACGCAGGTGTGGGATATCGAAGTGACGAACCACGGAACGGAAGCATTGAATCTGGACCTTTTCGGCTATGTGGATATTGGGCTGCTCGAATACCCTTTGGAATCGAGCTGGGGCTACTATGTCCGGCATCAGTTTAAAACCTGGTTTGATGACCGGAGTCAGTCGCAAGTCTATCTCTTCCATCATGATTCACACCCGAGGCTTTTAGATATTCCGCTGGTCTATTTTGCTAGTAATCGGGAGATTTCCAGCTACAGCGGCGACCGACAGGAGTTTCTCGGCTGGGGGCGCACGGAGCGAATGCCTGCCGGAGTGGAGCGTGGCGATTGTGGAAACGGATCGTCATGGGGTGGCGACGCCTGCGCCGCACTTCAAGTCCGGGTCAATATCCCTCCAGGGAAAACCGAAAAACTCGCATTCTTTCTTGGGATCATTCCCGGAGCGATGTCGAATTTTGAAGAATCAAAGCGCAGGCTCATCGATGAACTGGCCATTCTTCGAACGCCAGGTTTTGTTGCTGAACAAAAGTCAAAGCTACAAGCATGGTGGCAGGAACATTTCAGTAAGTTCGATTGCAAACTGCCCAATGCTGATTTCCAACGTCAAATTGTGACATGGACGCCGGCTAATTGCGTCCATACAGGACGCTATTCTCGTTCTTTTAGTCAATATGCCTCGGGATTGCGAGGATATGGATTCAGGGATACCGCTCAAGACATGCTAGCCATAACCAACCGGCGCCCAGAGTGGGTACAAAAGGAATTTCTACGGCTTCTCAATTATCAATTTGCTGACGGACACGCAGTTCATACCTACTTCCCCGAGGATAATCAGGAACCCGCGCGAACGATTCACTGCGATGATCACTTGTGGCTTCCAATGCTTGCGTATGCCCTGATCGCTGAGACGGGCGAACTGAATTTACTATCCACCCGCACTCCGTTTCTGGCTGACGACGGATTAACGCCGGGTGTTAATGGAACAGTTTGGAAACATCTGCTTGCGGCTCTCGACTTCACAGATCGTCAGCTTGGGGCGCACAATCTTCCGCTGATCCTCAAGAGTGATTGGAATGACTGTATTGGCCGATTTGCGAGGAAAATGAGGGGCGAATCTGTAATGGCTGCGCAACAGTATATTTATGTCCTCCGGCAGATGATCGAACTTGCGTTGAAGCTAAAGGATTACGAAGCACAGGAGATGCTTTCTGAACGCTTGAAAGGTAAGCGGTGCATGAGGCACCACTATCCGAGGCGGGGAAAACCAGGCACGATGGAGGGATGGAGGAAGAAGCGATAACCAACGAGTTGATGAAAGTGGACCGGCGGGGTCATGTTCGGGTTTCGGCGCAACGGCGGGAGGTGCTCTTGGATGAATTTGAGCGGTGCGGAGTGAGTGCGGCGGAGTTCGCTGCGCAGATTGGCGTCAAATATTCGACCTTTGCCCACTGGCGGCAGATGCGAGAGCGCAAACAGACGAAGGGCGGAGATTTGGTATCCTCAGGGCCAGCCGCGCTTTTGCCGGCGGGATCGAACTCAGCGACGCGCTGGGCAGAGGCGGTTGTCGAAGCCAATGGGATCGGCGGGACGGCAAGAGGAACGTCGTTGAAAATCGCGCTGCCGGGCGGGGCGAGGCTGGAAATTTCGGAGACCGCACAGATGAAGCTTACGGTCGAGTTGTTGAGGGCACTGGAAGACGGACGAGGGACATGCTGAGCTTTACCGGGAGCATCAAGGTGCTGGTGGCATTGGAGCCATGCGACATGCGTAAGGGATTCAACGGCCTGCACGCTCTGGTGAGCGAACGGCTGCGCGAGGACGTGCGATGCGGGGCGCTTTTTGTGTTCAGCAACCGCCGCCACAACCGGCTCAAAATCCTCTACTGGGATGGCAGCGGGATATGGGTGATGACCAAACGCCTGGAGCAAGGCTGCTTCTCATGGCCACGCAATGTGGAACCTGGGAGGACGAAGCTCAAGTTGACCGCTGAGGCGTTGGCGCTTCTGACCGATGGGATCGACCTGCGCGGGGCGAAGATGCGGCCGTGGTATGAGCGGGAGTAGCCAATAAAAACTATCGTTACGGAGTATTATTTACCTGACAAGTTACTGTCTTGAGGCTAGTCTTTTTCCCGACCAAAAGATGAGCGCCGAACGCGAACAGGAACTTCTGCGAGAGCTTAAAGAGCGGGATGAAAAGATCGCGCGATTGGAGCAAGAGAACGCGCTTTTGAAACAGAAAGTGGACCTGCTGGTAAAACGCATCTTCGGCGCGAGCAGCGAGAAGCTCGATGCGCGTCAGCTTGAACTTTTACTGGAAGGAAGCTCGCCGGGAAAACCATGCGGGCCCGAATTGGCAGCGGAGGCCACTCGGTGCTCGAAGCAAGAATCGACTCCGTCTAAAAGCAAACCGAAGGGACCACGGCTGCCCGAGCATCTGCCGTGCGTGGAGGAGATCGTCGATCCTCTTTCCGTGCAGGCCGAGCCGGAAGCGTGGCGCTATATCGGGCAGGAAATCAGCGAGCAGCTTGACTATGAACCGGCCCGGTTCCTGCGTCGGCGCTTGATCCGGCGCAAGTATGTGAAGCGGGGCGAGGTTGACGCCGTGCCCGTCATCGCCCCGCTGCCGCCGGTGTTGCAGGAACGCTGCATCGCAGCGCCGGGGCTGTTGGCGCAAGTGATCGTGTCCCGCTATTGCGACCACCTGCCCTTCTACCGCCAGGAGCAGATTTACGCGACCCGCCACGGAGTCAGCTTACCTCGGCAAACCCTGGGGCGCTGGGCGGATCTGTGCGCCGACTCGCTCGGCTTGATCTACCGTGAAATCAATGCGGGCGTCGTCGGGAGCGGCTACATCCAGATGGACGAAACGCCCATTGAATACCTCGTCCCCGGCAACAAGAAAACGGAGATCGGCTACCTGTGGGTATGCAACCGGCCCGGCGGCGACGTCGTCTTCCACTGGCAGGTGAGCCGCGCGGCCAAGTGCGTAGAAAAAATCATTCCCGTCGAGTTCCGTGGCATCATCTAATGCGACGGTTATGCCGGGTATCGCAGCTTTGCCCAAAGCGAGAAGCGCGAAGGGCAAATCCGGCTCGCCGCCTGCTACGCCCACGCACGCCGCAAATTTATCGAAGCCAAGGAACAAGCCCCACGCATCGTCGTCTGGCTCCTGGGGCAGATCGGCCACCTTTACGCCATCGAAGGGCGGCTGAGGGAACAACGTGCAGGACCTCGGCTGCGACAGGCCATGAGGGCCGCCCAAAGCCGACCCATCCATGAACGCATCCACCGTGCGCTGGTGCGATTGAAAATCAAAAAACGCTACCTGCCGCAAAGCAGCTTGGGCAAAGCCATCGACTACGCCTTGGGGCAATGGAACGGCCTCGGCGTGTTCCTTGAAGACGGACGTGTGGAGATCGACAACAACCTGATAGAAAACGCCATACGTTCCACCGCCATTGGAAAAAAGAACTGGCTCTTCGTCGGCGATGCTGACGCGGGCCAGCGTGGAGCCATCCTCTACACCCTCATCGAAAACTGCCGTCGGCGCGGACTCGATCCCTACGCTTACCTGCGGGACGTCCTCACCAAACTGCCCACGCTGACCAACCAGCAAATCAAGCACTGGACCCCGCACGCCTACGCCAGGAGGCTCCGCTCCGAGCAGCAACTCCAAGCCGCCTCGTAGATCTCGTAGCGATGAGCTACGAGATCTATGAGTGTTACCAATCGCCCACTGGCCCTTGACGACTTGGCCGTCAAGTGGCGCTTGGCGCACCGCTTACCTTGAAAGCCCAGCTCGAGGCCATCAAAAAATACTGTTGGGATGGCGCTTGGTGGATTCGAGGCTTTGATGATGACGGAATTCCTCTCGGATCCCATTCCTGCGAGCATGGTCAAATATGGCTAAATTCCCAGACATGGGCGGTTCTTGCAGATTGCGGCCCTCAAAAGCTGCAGGTCACCGCGATGGATAGCGTGGCGCAAATTCTTGACACGCCATGCGGAATTAAAAAGCTACATCCGAGTTTTCCAACTTTTCCCGAGGCATCCGATGCATTCTCCGGCTATTCACTTGGCGCTGGTGAAAATGGCGCGATTTTTTGTCATTCCAATGCATGGGCTGTCATTGCCGAATGCCTGCTACACCGCTCAGATCGTGCCTGGAAATACTTTGAACAACTTGTGCCTCACCTTTCGCTCCAACGCTCGGGACTGGCCCGGTATCAATGCGAACCATACGCGTACGCAAGCTCGATCATAGGCCCGGAGAATCCGCGGTATGGATTGGCGACGCTTACTCACGTAACTGGGACCGCGGCGTGGATGGATGTAGCTGCAACACAATACCTGCTTGGGATTCGACCGGTGCTCGATGGCCTGAAATTTGCGCCGTGTTTGCCTCACGATTGGCCAGGCTTTACCGCAACGCGGATGTACCGCGGTACGCGTCTTGATATTGATGTAAGAAACCCGGGGGATCCGATGGCAAGGGTGGGGGCGCTATTCGTTAATGGTCAACGCTATAGGGGTGACGTCCTTGAACCGGTATGGATCAAAGGAAAAGAGACCGCTAGAATAGAACTCGAATGGGTAAGTTGAAAGGGAACGCCGGATGCATCCACTTCAAATTAGTATGAATTCAGACCCAAAAAGGGCCCTGATGGGCCCTTTTTTACACTGGTGAAAGATCAGGCTCCGATTTCGCCAAACGCAAGACCCTCTTGCATTAGCTCGGGGCGGGACATGCAGCTATCCGGAATGACATGCATTCCCTTAGATGATGCCTCATGAATTGCATGCATAACATCTAGTACGTGGAAGGCAATCTCCGCATTGGCTCGATGGGGGCGTCCACATTGCATAGCGGCAGCCATTTCCGCAAAACCTAAACCCCGACTGTTTTCAGCATAACCGAACGATAGCGGCATCTCGTTCCAGTCGTTTTCCCCGGGTAGTGTCCAGAGTCTTTCGCACTTTCAGTTGATGGCCTGAGGAAGATTAGTCTTTGTTTTTGGGTTTCTTGTTTGGTTTTGATATCCGCCCCGCGGGGGCGGATATCAAGTTCGTCGATCAGGCTACAGCTTCCTCTGGTGCTGATGGGTTCTCGCTCAGGTGGCTCATATCCAGGTAGCGCTTGCTGCCGCACTTGGTTCCGGCGATGTGCCGCAGTCGCGCGGCACTTTTTGCCGTGACTCCCGCCCACGGCACCGGGTTTGAATTTTCGAAGGCAATCAAAACTGTTTTGGCCACTTCGAAAGGCTCAACGCTACCGACAGAGCGCCACACCTGCGGCAACTTTTTGAACAACGGGGTCAAGAGGGAACCGATTACCGGCCCGCTGACCACTGCGGCGCTGGCGGCGGCGAACCCCATGCTGAGTTGGATGAGAAACCTGCGGCGGGTGAGCGTTTCTAAATTCATAAATACGCCCTGAGCACCGTCCTGCCGCCGCAACTCTGGTCCTCTGTCATCGGGGCCCCAGACGCTCGCATTGTGTGGATATTCATCGCTTCATTCATTATCGCGCCCCGGCATCTCAAACTTCGTTTTGGGGCGGCGCACAGCCGTAAAGTATTGGTAGGGTTTTGCCCTATAGCTAGTTACCGATGCCTCGCGTAATTATTCAACTAAGTGAAGGCGAACCAATTGCCATCAAACAAACCGAAAACCAAATCATTATGAATAAACTCGAAATCAAAGGCGACTGGAACATCACCAAAGGCAAGCTGCCACAGAAGTGGGCCAAACTTACCGATGACGATCTCCAATACGTCGAAGGCAGGCGAAAACACGGCTTTGTCGCAATGGTTGCCGATTATCAGATAGACATGCATTTGCAAATATGAAAACGGACTCGTTACCAAACTACATTGTGGGTATAGGCGGTTCCGAAGGAGGGCTCAACGCCTATAGGAAGCTGCTTGAGGCGCTTCCTCCACGAACAGGAATGGCTTTTGCGATTATTGCGCACATGAGCCCGACACATGAAAGTCTGCTCCCAGAGATATTGCCTCTTTCCACCGGCATGCCTATTGTGCTTGCCTCCAACGGTTTGGAGATCTGTGCGGATCACGTTTACGTGATTACACCTGACACGGATCTGTTCATTTCAGGCAACGCATTTAAAGTGGTCCGCCCACGGACGATGAATGCAGGCCGTCATAAACAGGTGGACCAGTTTCTGACGTCCCTGGCTGAGACGGCGGGTTCACGCGCCATTGGCGTAATTATGTCCGGTGGCGATGGTGACGGCACAGAAGGATGCCGACAGATCAAAGCTGCTGGCGGGATAACGTTCGCCCAGGATCTGTCAGCAAAGAACGACAGCATGCCATCCAATGCCATGGCTTCCGGGTGTGTGGATTTTGTCATGGCTCCAGAAATGATTTCCAAAGAGCTGATTAGAATCTCATCCAGCTCCCCACGGGCGTGATCTGGATGGGAAAAAGTCTGACGGATCGCTTTCTTAACAGTGAGAATAAGGGGCCGGGCTACGCTGAAGCTGCGCAGACCGAGCTTTAGTAGAACGGGAACGCTAAGCGTCCATATCAGGGCGTGTGGCTCGAAATTCCATTTGCCCCCCAGCGTAATTCCATCGGGATCGATCCCAAAATGGCCGCGCTACCCATTGATAATTTCGCCGCCGTTAGGATGAAGCACCTGCCCCGTCATATATGAGGCGTCATCACAGGCCAGGAAAACATAACACGGGGCAACTTCATTCGGTTGCCCAGCCCGACCTAGCGGGACATCTGAACCAAATGTCTCCACTTTTTCAGATGGAAATGTCGAGGGAATGAGCGGTGTCCAAATAGGGCCGGGGGCAACGCCGTTCACGCGAATGCCGCGTTTCACTAAGGCGTGCGCAAGCGAGCGGGTTAAGGCGACAATGGCTCCTTTTGTGGAAGAATAGTCAATCAATGACGGACTGCCTCGATAGGCCGTGACGGAAGTGGTATTGATGATGGAACCGCCTTTGGGAAGATGCGGCACGGCGGCTTGGGAGAGGAAAAAATAGGAGAAGATGTTTGTTCGAAAAGTCCGTACCAATTGTTCTTCGCTGATTTTCTCAAAATCGTCCAGTGGGTGCTGTTCAGCGGCGTTATTGATGAGAATATCAAGATGGCCCCATTTCTTGATAACTTGATCGACCGCTTTATGGCAGAACTTTGCTTCGCCGACATCCCCTGCGATCGCAAGCGCCCGTTGTCCGGTGCCTTCGATCAATTTGACGGTTTCCTGAGCGTCTCCATGTTCCTTGAGGTAAAGAATGGCTACGTCAGCTCCCTCGCTAGCGAAGGCAAAAGCGACAGCCCGCCCTATACCGCTGTCGCCCCCGGAAATTAAGGCGACTTTTCCCGCTAGCCGTCCTTCAAATGGAGCGTGCCGGGTTTTGGCTTCAGGCCGAGGATGCATGGCACCTTCGATCCCTGGCTGTTCGTCTTGATGTTGAGGAGGGCGGATCGGTTTGTTTTCGCTTTGCATTTGAGGCATAAAACAAAAAGATCGCTTTGCGAGGAACCTCCGGGCGCACGATCTCTGCCGCATTCGAAGAAAGGTGCGCTGGCTGTGGGTTAAAAATCCGCTGATGGGGGACTAATCCATCAGTGTGATCAAAATGAAAAGCGATTCGGCGTAATTTTCCCCGGCGCACAGGGGCCCCAAGAATAACAATGAAGAAATAGAAAAGCGTTTTGGGCCGCGTTGATCCGTAATCATGAAGAGTCCCGATTTTGAGAACGATTCAGGTCGGGATGGTCATTTTCACGGGTAAAAATCCATGGCTCTGCGCATTGGTATTTCAGGATGGACTTACGCTCCGTGGCGCGGCGTCTTTTTTCCAAAAGGGCTGCCGCAAAAGCAAGAGCTAGAATACGCGTCGAGGCGGCTGAATTCCATCGAGATCAACGGCACCTTTTACGCGCGCCAGCGGCCTTCCAGTTACAAAGCCTGGGCAGCCGCTGCGCCGGATGATTTTCAATTTTGCGTAAAAGCCAACTGTTACATCACACACATCCGGCGGCTTAATGATGTGGAGGAACCGCTGTCTCATTTTTTTGCCTCCGGCCCGCTTTGCTTGAGATACAAACTGGGGCCTATTTTATGGCAGTTCCCTCCCAATTTCCGTTTTGATCCGAAGCTCCTGCGTGCTTTCTTCGAGCTTTTGCCGCAGGATACTGCTGCCGCTGGCCGCTTGGCGCGACTTTATGAAAGCAAATTCGGTGGTGAGGGATTGCCTGATGATCAAGCCGTCGCGCCGTTGCGTCATGCGATAGAGATTCGCCACGCGTCGTTTGCAACGGAGGAATTTATCGGACTGTTGCGGGAATACAAAGTTGCCCTTGTGGTGGCAGATACCGCTGGGAAATGGCCATTTTTAGAAGACGTTACCAGCGATTGTGTTTATCTACGCCTGCATGGAGATAAGGAACTTTATGCCAGCGGATACACGGAGGCGGCGTTAAAAGAATGGGCGCGCAAGATTCGCGTTTGGGCCAAAGGCGGCTTGCCTAGTCACACCCATTGTGTCGGTCCCCGTGGTGAAAGAGTGCCGCATGGACGCGATGTGTTTGTCTATTTCGACAACGACGTCAAGGTCAAGGCCCCGTTCGACGCCATCGCGCTGGCTCGTCGGCTAGGTCTCAAGGAAAGGGGTGAGGAATATCCCTCAAGTCTCGGTCAAATAAAAGGCGCGGATGCGAGTTCGATGACGTCGCCGTGAGTTCGCGATTTCTAGTTTTGGACATTAAACTCGGGCTGCGGTTGACGCGGTGGGCGAAATTGGGATACGACTAGGGGTGCTTGAATGGCGGCTTATTGGCATAGACGTGGCGATAATAGTCAGCTCGCTTGAGAAGGCTGGCGGCGGCTTCGTCGACGATGAGAATGGTCTGCGGGTGCATTTGCAATATCGACGCGGGGCACATGGCGGTAATGGGGCCTTCGGCCATCGCGGCGACCGCCTCCGCTTTTCCTTTCCCAAAGGCCAGGAGCAGGCAGGTGCGCGCTTCCATGATGGTGCCGACCCCCATGGTGATCACATGTTGCGGCACCTTTTCCGCAGAGGAAAAAAAGCGCTGGTTTGCTGCGACGGTATTTTCTGTGAGTGTCTTGATGCGGGTGCGCGAACCGAGCGAGGAACTGGGTTCGTTGAATCCGATATGCCCGTCATGCCCGATTCCGAGCAGTTGGAGATCTATACCACCGGCTTTGGTGATGGCGGCTTCGTATTCTCTGCAAAACGTTGGGATATCCTTCGCCATGCCGTCGGGAATATGGATGCGATCACGGCGGATGTTTACATGGCCGAGCAAATTCTCCTGCATGAAGCGGTGATAGGAGGCCGGATGCTTTGCCGAGAGGCCGACGTATTCATCGAGGTTGAATGTGGTAAGTTGGCTGAAATCGAGGCCTTCCTCGCGGTACATGCGGATCAGCTCGCAGTAGAGAGCTACCGGCGTGCTGCCTGTGGCTAGGCCGAGAACGGCGTTAGGCTTGGTGCGGATCAACGCTTCCATGATGCGCGCTCCGAGTTCCGCTCCGCTGTGGAGATCCGGTTGGATGATGACTTCCATAAGTAGTAGGTTTGAAAGGGTGGGTGGCTAGTTGATGCCTAGTCGTTTTGTGAGCGCGGACCGCACTTGGTTTTCCAATTTCTGGATGTAGACTGTGACGAAATCCACGATGTCTAACGATGGATCTGCCACGAGCGGGGTGAGGTCCATGGCGAAGGTGAGCATTTGCGAGCGGTCTGTGTCATGAGAGGCGAAAAACGTGGCGTTGGCGCGCCGTCGTCCCAAAGTTGCGAGGTCATAGCGCTTGCCTCCGGCGATCTGCGAATCGAAGACGCCGTTGAGCGCGGCGGCGAGGTTCTCATGGGCGCTGACATCCTGGACTACCTTGTCTTCGTCTGGCATCCAATCGAGGGAACGCCAGATTTCGCAGCCGTAGACGGCCTCCGGGCGTTGGTCGGCGGGCAATTCCCGCATCGCCTCCAGTGCCGCAATGGCGACGCCGAGATGCGTGTCATGTTTGTCCGCAAGGTTGTGGGTATAGACTACGCGCGGGCGAGTTGCTTGCAGGAGTCGCTTCAGGTCGTCCTTTAGCGAGGGATCGTTAGGGCTCTTGACGGCACAGCTTGAGTAGTCGAGCTGAACCATAGCACTGTAATGCCCAATTGTGGCAGCGGCTTCCTGTTCCGTGCGCCGCACCGCTTGCATCTGTTCATCGGTAAACTGCGCGTAGGGACCAATGCGGGAACTTCCCGCGCCGTTGGTGCACGTAATGCCTCCAAACCATTCTGTCTCGTTATGATAACAGGTGAGGATGCCGTGGATGGCCATAAATTCCAGGTCGTCCTGATGCGCGCCGATCCCAAGGTGGGTGATGCGCCGGAGCGCTTCGTCGGTGGCCGTGGCGTCTGGAATAAAGATGCGGGCTTCGGGGTTGTTGAGTTTCATAAGGTGGGTAGCTTGGGCAGGCTGGCTGCCGCGATGGCTTGGCCGTGCCGTTTATCCTGCTCGTTGGGCGTTCGTAATTGGATGCATTGGGCCAGCTCGGGAAATTCATCCCGCAAGACGGCAGTGGCTTTTTCAAGGATGACTTTGCCGCCTTCTCCCGAGGTGACGCGTCCCAGGATGAGGAGGTTGCGCACTTCGTAAAATTCCACGTAATGCGCGACGGCATAGCCGAAGTAGACTCCGATGGTTTCGTAAATATTACGGGCGCGTTGGTCTCCCTCCTTCATTAGCTTTTGAACTTCCATGAGTTGTTGAGCGAGCGGTGTTCCGGCGGAGACGCTGATGCCCGCTTGAGGAATGAGCCGCGCCACGGCTTGTTGGGAGAAATATTGGACGCCGCAGCCGATGTCTCCGGACCATTCATCCACCGGGGCATCATCGCGGTAGTCGATGGGCGCGAACGCTAGTTCATTCAACCAAGGTAGGATGTGGCCTTGGGGATCCACATAGCCACTGGCAAGACTGGTGCCCATCGAGATCCCCAAAACGGCGTTGTCGCCCATGGAAAGGGACCCCGCCAATGCAGTGACTTCGCCATCGTTTACCACTTCAAAAGGGATGCCCTTCCACTGTTTCTTCAGGTCGGAAAAAATGCCCCGGACGCGCTGTTCGAAATTCTCCTTTGAAACGCCCCGGAAAAGCGAGGCCACGCGGACTTCGTTGTTCACGTAGACGCCCGCCGAGCTTCCGCCAATGGCATCGACGTGCGGGAGATGGGCGGCGGCCCGTTGGAGGCTGTCGTGGATGCCATCGAAATGATATTGGGGATTACTCTCAAAATATGGGTCCCACGCCACCTCTTCGGAGAAGACCACTTTCCCATCGATGAGCGCCGCGCATTTCCGGTCGCTGCCGCCGAGGTCAAATCCGATCCGGCAGCCGTCCAGGTTGCGACCCAGTGGGATCGAGCTTTCTCGGGGCTGAGGCAGGGCCTCGTACGCACAATTTTCGACGATCATCGGGCGTCCATAGACTTTTTCGCCCATGAACTCGCAATCGAACGCCCTCACACCGCCGGGACGATAGATCTCCCTCATCATGGTGGCCAGGGCGGGATTGCCGCCAATCGTTACCCGGTAGCCTCCCCGTTGCCAGAGCAGAAATTTGAGCAGCCGCTCCACATACTTCCGGTTCAGCGTGCTATTGGACTCGGTGGTGGGCAGCACCTTCGTCTTATAAACAGAGCGTGTACCGTCACCTCGATCCAGGGCAATTCCAAGGGGCTCTGCGGCGGGATGAGACTCCGCGCACATACGGTAAGCGCGATTCCAAAGAATCGCCGGTAAGAAGCCCGGATCGAGCACGGGCCTGTGTTTGGGAAAGATGTCCATAAAGCGCAAAAACGGGGTTGAACCAATGCTTTGCACTATGCCAGAGTCGGTTTAGGTAAAAAATAGGGAGTCCGATTGTATTGTTAACATTTTCGATAATGAAATCTGCTCTGATGAAAATTCGGCAACTCGCCGCAAAGATTGCAACCCCTGTGAATTACCTGGAGGGCGTGGCAGCGCCGATGGGCCCATTGCCTGGAAATATCCTCTGTTTCGCCCGCCAAGGAGTGGCCGATCTGCTGAAACCTTCGCCCCGTCAGCGCACACAGCATCACCGATGTGTTCTCCTAATCGCCCTCCACGGTTCAGGGCGGATTTGTCTGGATGCCGAGAGCTTTATGATCCAGGAGGGACAGGCCCAACTCATTTTCCCGTTCCAATTTCACTCCTAGATGGAAGTGCACCCATATGATATTTGTTGGATCTTTATTACGTTTGAAAGTTTCGCTCTCGACACAATTGCCCCGCTGCGCTCGTCGCCCTCGCGCACCCTCGGCCCGACGGAGATTGTTTTACTGAGAGAGTTGATCCAGTGCTGGCTTGAGAAGGAACGGCAGGAGTTGCTTCCTCTTCACCTCGGTCTTTTGTTGGGGCGTCTTAGCAAGATAGGTTCCAGCCGAAAGAGGTCCACGGCCAGCCCCGTGGGAACCGATGTAAATCTTTTGACGCGCGTGAATCGTTACATTCTTGCGCGGCTGGACCGCCCTTTTGGCCTCAAAGAATTGGCTTGCGCCATCGGGCAATCCGAAAGCCACCTCAGAGGGCGCTTCCGAGCTGCCACAGGTTATAGCATTGGACGGCATATTCGCCATCTGCGCATCCAACAGGCTTGCAATCTGCTGCATACTACGGGGCTAACCGTAGGTGAAGTGGGAGAAAAGTGTGGCTTTGAATCGGTTTATTCATTCAGCCGAACCTTCAAAACGGAACGCGGTGTTTCTCCCAGGGACTATCGCCAGGGGGTGTATTCACCAAAAAATTAACTGTGTGTCGCGCTTGTGAAATGTAAGCGTCACGCGGAGCTTTCAATTACCCACAAGTTTTAACGATTTTTGAACGAAATGTCTGTACATTGATAAACACTTTCTGATGCAAAGCTTGGGATGCAAAACAAGAAGCGATGGAAAGTCACAAAACGTACTCAGTCCTACAAAGAATCCTTTTCTGTTTCGCAATGGATCGACGAGGAAGCAGAAGCCTGCAACTTTGGCGATGTGCGCTTGGGGCGTCGATTAAAAACACTGGTTGAAGAGTTGTCTGGCTGCGTAGGAGGGAGCATCCCCTTTGCGTGTCAGGATTGGGCGAGCACCAAAGCGGCATACCGGTTCTTTTCCAATCCTCGTGTAAGCGAAACCGATATTCTTGGCGGTCATTTTGAATCCACTCGTAATCGCTTCCATGACGTTTGTGGTCCAGCCCTGATCTTGCATGACACAACGGAATTTTCCTATGACCGGGAAAGCGCTGGAAACATCGGCCTTATTGGAAGCGCCTGCCTGAACGGTGGCAGGCATGGGCGTAAGCGTCGCATCACGGTTCGGGGGTTGCTGATGCATTCGAGCCTCGCCATCACCCTTGGCGGGCTGCCCCTGGGGTTGACGGCCGTTAAATTCTGGAGCCGCAAGCAGTTCAAAGGAACCAATGCGCTCAAGAGAATAATCAATCCCACGCGGGTGCCGATTGAAGAAAAGGAAAGTTACCGCTGGCTGGAAAACGTGCGCCAATCCACGAGCTTCCTTGGCGCGCCCGAGCGTTGCATACATATTGGCGACAGGGAAAGCGACATTTACGAATTGTTCTGTGCAGCCCGCGAAGAAGGCACGCACTTTCTGGTGCGAACCTGCGTTAATCGGCTCGCCGGGGATGGTGGACATACCATTGCCGATGCGATGAAAACCGCCTCCGTTAAGGGAATCCATCGTGTTCAACTTAGAACACAAAATGGCGAAACATCCGAGGCAGTCTTAGAGATAAAGTATCGTCAAATCCAAGTCTTGCCTCCGATAGGCAAGAAGGCTCGCTACCCGCAACTTCTCTTAAATGTTATCCATGCAAAAGAAATCGGAGAACCAAAAGAGAGGGAGCCAGTGGACTGGAAACTAGTCACCGATCTGCCCATCGATAGCCTTGCTGCCGCCCTTGAAAAACTCAGGTGGTATTCCTTGCGATGGAAGATAGAAGTCTTTCACAAAATATTGAAGTCGGGTTGCAAAGCCGAAGAGTCCAAGCTGCGAACGGCGGAACGATTGGTAAACTTGATCGCCCTGCTTTGCATCGTCAGTTGGCGCATCTTTTGGATGACAATGGTCAGTCGAACCCATCCTGAAGCGTCACCGAATCTCGCATTTACCCAGGAAGAATGCGCTATACTTGACACCCTAATTGTCGATAGAAAAAATGGTTCCACAAAAACTATATTCTCTTACATAAGAAAACTAGCCATGATCGGCGGCTACCTTGCACGGCGATCCGATCCCCCACCAGGCAATGTAGTCATATGGCGAGGAATGTCCCGTCTGGGGGATATCCAGTTAGGCTTCGAAATGGGAAGAAAACTTGTGGGTAATTGAAAGCACGCGGAGCGCCTCTATCCTGGAGGGATGAAAATTGTCAGTATGGGAGGATGCAAAGCGAAGCGATTCGGGATGAGTTGTTGAAAATAGACCGCCGAGGGCATGTGCTGGTAAAGAGAGAACGAAGGGAGGCGCTGTTGGATGAGTACGAGCGGTGTGGGGTGAGCGCGGCGGAGTTTGCAGCGCAGATTGGGGTGAAATACCAGACGTTCGCCCATTGGCAGCAGAAGAGGAAGAACCAGCGGCAAGCGCTGTTGGTGCAAGCAGCGGCTCCAGTTCCGGCCGCATTGATGGCACCGCAGCCAGGGCCGGGGCCGCGCTGGGTAGAAGCGGAGGTCGAAGCGGGCGTCCAAGGCGAGCAGGTGATGGCAATCGTAGCGGCGCTCAAGCTTGAGTTACCGGGCGGAGCGAGCGTGGAACTCTCCACCCCTGGCCAAATGAAGCTGGCGGCGGAGTTGCTGAAGGCGCTGGCAGCCAAGGGGCAAACGGGATGCTGAGTTTTAGCGGGAGCCTCAAAGTGCTAGTGTCGTTGGAGCCGGGACGCACAAAGCTCAAGCTGAGCGCGGAGGCGTTGGCGCTCTTGACCGACGGGATCGACCTGCACGGGGCGAAAATGCGTCCGTGGTATGAGCGGGAATAGCAGTCATATATTAAGTATGATCGGCGCTTGAATTTAGCGACGGGATGACTAGTCTCCTGTGGCCAACGAGCAATGGTCACCGAACGCGAACAGGAACTTCTGGAAGAGAACGCACGATTGCGTCAGCAGAACGAGTTGCTGCGGCAAAAGGTGGACCTGTTGGTGAAGCGGATCTTCGGAGCGGGGAGCGAGAAGCTCGACCCGAGGCAACTGGAACTGTTGTTGGAAGGGAGTTCGCCGGGAAAAGCGAACGAGCCCGACTTGGCGGCGGAGGCCACTCGGCGCTCGAAGGAAGAATCGACTCCGCGCTCTAAGAGCAAGCCTGCGAAAAACAAATGGCCGCGGTTGCCTGCACACCTGCCGTGCGTCGAGGAGCTCGTCGATCCGCTGCCGGTGCAGGCAGAACCGCAAGCGTGGCGCTGCATCGGCCAGGAAGTCAGCGAGCAGCTCGACTACGAACCGGCTCGGTTCCTACGTCGGCGCATGATCCGGCGCAAGTATGTGAAGCGTGGCGAACTGGACGCCGTGCCCGTGATCGCGCCATTGCCGCCGGTATTACAGGAACGCTGCATCGCGGCGCCGGGGCTCTTGGCGCAAGTCATCGTGGCCAAATACTGCGACCATCTGCCGCTCCATCGCCAGGAGCGAATATACGCCACGCGCCACCAAGTCATCCTGCCCCGTCAAACGCTGGCGCGGTGGATGGGGTTGGCTGCCGACTGGCTGGGTTTGATCTATCGGGAGATCAACGCGGGCGTGGTGAAAGGCGGCTACATCCAGATGGACGAAACCCCGGTTCGCTACCTTGATCCCGGCAATAAGAAAACGGGTACCGGCTACCTGTGGGTATGCAACCGGCCCGGCGGCGAAGTCGTTTACCACTGGCGCACCAGTCGCGCCGCCGAGTGCGTGGGCGAGATCCTTCCCGCCCACTGGCGGGGCGTCCTGCAATGCGATGGGTATGCGGGTTACCGTAGCTACGCCCGGAGCGCTGGCCGCGAAGGCCACATCCGGCTCGCCGCCTGTTACGCCCACGCGCGGCGCAAGTTCATCGAATCGCAATCGCAGGCCCCATGCATCGTCACTTGGCTCCTTCGGCAAATGGCACACCTTTACCAAATCGAAAAATACTTACGGAAAGAACGCGCCGGGCCGCGGTTGCGGGAAGCCCTCCGAGCGGCCCAAAGCCGTCCCATCCACGAGCGCATCCGCAAAGCGCTGGTGCGACTAAAAACCAAGAAACGCTACCTGCCCAAAAGCAGCATGGGCAAAGCCATCGACTACGCGCTGGGTCAATGGCCGGGCTTGAGCGTCTTCCTGCAAGACGGGCGCGTGGAGATCGACAACAACCTTGTTGAAAATGCCATCCGGCCCACGGCGGTGGGCAAAAAGAACTGGCTCTTCGTAGGCGACGCCGATGCGGGCCAGCGCGGGGCGGTCCTCTACACCGTCATCGAAAACTGCCGACGCAACGGCGTAGATCCCTACGCCTACTTGCGGGAGATCCTCACCAAACTGCCCGTGCTGACCAACCAGAACATCGCCACCTGGATACCGGCAGCCTACGCCAAAAGGCTTCGCGAAGAGCGGTACCCCCAAGCCGCCGCCTCGTAGACCTCATAGATCTCGTATCGCTTTACCTACGAGATCTATGAGCCTTATGACCCGTTACGAGCCGACGCCCGTCAAGTGGCGCTTCGCGTGACGCTTACTGTGAAATTGCAAACCACTCGTTTTCACATAGGTGAAAAATATTGCAGGTTTTTTCAATTTCCTCCTGAAAACAGGCTGACTGAAAATGCGCGGTTCTGCTGCCCTGCGTGGCGGTAACCGGAATCGCCGTGCTCTTTACATGGGCGCTCTGTGCGCCGCAGGTGGAAAAATATCGCTTTATCCACCGTTTTCGTAGATGCCGTTTGCCTGACTTTCCCTGGCGATGCGGCAGTTTTCCTTATATTTGCTTGGAGAACAATCCAAGGCTCGTCGAAAGGCTCGGCTGAATGAAAACAGAGAAGAATAACCACTCATTTCGGCAACCTGCGAAATGTTCAAATCACCTTGGTGAAGGAGACCTGTGGCCTTTCGCAAGCGCAGCTCATTGATATACCGCCCCAAGCTCATCAGCATCAAATTGCGAAAGAGATTGCGGAGGTGGCTTTCTGAGTATCCGACATGCTGGGCGAGTTCCTGAATGCTGAACTCCCTGCTGATATTTTTGTAGATATATTGATGCACTTTATCGAGCAGAATAGCTCCTTCGCCAACAACGGGAGCGGGCGATGGTTTTGGGCTGTCAGAGTCGGTGCAAAGAAGTTGGTGTAGCACGAGGGCAAGGCGAAGTTGCGACATGGTCGCCTGCTCTGGCGAGTAAGGCTGTGAGGTAGGGACCTCCTCGACGATTTCCCTTATCATGCCGAAAAGCTTCGGGGTGATAGGGCGGAGGCGGTTCTTCAAGGGTTCAAGAACAGAGGGCTCCTTCAATTCGAAAGTACAGAACAACCAGCGGATCTCCGATTGTGGAAAAGATAAATAATGGTGAAATTGAAAGGGGAAGAGAAGAAGCATGTGTCCGCCTTCGCAATGAAAAATGCGCTCATCCACGCATACATCTCCAGATCCCTCTAGGATGATAATCATTACAAAGCGATGATGCTTAACTTTGGATGTTTCCTTGAGAAGTGCGTTTCTGGAATGCCTGGAAAAAAATAAAATGTGTTGGGGAATAATGGGGGGAAGGGCGAGTTCCCCCCGTTCGTAGTCGACAGGATCAGAAAAAAGACCAGCGCGAGACCAGATTGGGCAGCTTTTCTTTGGGGGAATTTTGGCGGATTGTGTTTTCATTTTTAATCGCCAGGGTTAAAGATAATACCGATATTGCTATATTAAGCACAAAAATACTGATGCACAGTGATGGGGCTGTCAACGCGAATTTGCTCGGGTCGACAAGAAATATAACCGACACAACCAACATAATTAATTCTAGTAATCAGATGGTGATCCCTTCCCTTCTTTCGACGGACTCGGCGTCCGGTTCCGCGCACGCAAGTTTCGCAGGCTTTGCCCGCCGAGCCTTAATTGGCGAGCGGCTCAATATTTTTCCGTGAATGACGATCCCTTTGCCGTTCCGGACCCGGACCGGCTTGCTGCCTATGAATCGCTAGTGCGCCGCCTTGTCCTCGCGGGAGTTCCCGTGGTGCAGGTGATCTTTGCTGTTAAAAAGGATGTAATGCCCAACCAGATCCATCGTTTATGTTAAACATTGCATCGTGGATGCGATTATCAAGCTGAACGGCAGGAATTATCATCCGTCCATGTCAAATAATCCTATATATTTTGCTGCGATTGGCTGCGGTGGGCGTCTCCGGACGGTTATTGCACATCTTCTCAAAGCGCTTTCTCGACCGGTTGTGATCCGGGTTTTTGATCCAAATCCGGAAGCCCTCAAAGCGGCGCGGGCGGAATGGCCTGCGGAAGTCATTTCATGCTCCTCGTGGGCAGAAGCGCTTGATGCGCCGGAAGTAAACTGGGCATTCGTTGGGTCGTGGAATGCCGCCCACCGGGAACACGTGGTAGCGGCGTTTGAAGCGGGTAAGCATGTCTTTGCAGAGAAACCGCTGGCCACTACGCTGAGTGATTGTGTTGCGATGCGGGATGCGCATGAGGCTTCAGGCAAAATGTTTTTCTTCGGCCTTGTTCTGCGCTATGCGCCGCTTTACCAGCGGATTTTTGAGATCAGCCAGGGAGGGGCGATCGGGAAGATCATTTCCTTTGAATTTAATGAAACCTTAGGGTTTAACCACGGCGCCTTCATCCATGGTAATTGGCGGCGCAATATCTGCAACTCCGGGCCTCATATTTTGGAGAAATGCTGCCACGATATTGATGTGGCTCAGTGGCTTGTTCAAAGTGTGCCGGTGCAAGTGGCTAGCTTTGGCGGGCTAAACTTTTTTACTCCGGAAAATAGATCGCTGGCCGCGCGTCTTGATGAGAACGAGCAGAGGCGGATGGCTGGCACTCAGGTTCGCTGCGATCCGTTTGATGGGAAGCAAGAGATTGTTGATAATCAAGTAGCTATCCTGGAGTATGCCAATGGTGTCCGCGCGACATTCCATACGAATTGCAGCGCTGGCTTACACGAGCGAAGGTTTTATCTGGTCGGGACGGAAGGCGGCCTTCGCGCCGACGCCGCGACTAGTCTTATTGAAACCCAACCTATTGAGCTCGATTCCAAAATCGAAGAAACTCGGATTATTATTGAGGAAGGAAGTGAGAAAGGGCATGCCGGAGGAGATGCCGTTATGGCGCGGTACCTGGCTGAATCAATTCTTGACGGGAAACCCCCAATCGCTGGAATGCGCGAAGCGATGTTGTCAGCCATTACGTGTTTTGGTATCGACCAAGCGATGAAGGAAAAGTGCGTGATTGACCTTCGCCCGATTTGGCGGACGGTCGGTATCGAAATTGACGAATACACAGAGGCGTGCGCAAAGGTATAGACTTCGCCATGACAATGAAGCAACTACAATGGCGGGTATTGATCGCCCTGGTCGCCGGGTGCTGCTGTTTGGGCCGAGCGTCGGCGGAGGAGCCTGCGGCAGGGTTGCGAGAGGGGAATGCCCGTGTGGTATTTGTCGGTGACAGCATTACTGGCCAGAGTCGGAATCGCACGGGTGGCTTTGCCAACGTGATGGAGGCCGCCTTGCGGGCCGTCTACCCGGGCTGCAAGCCTGACCTGGTTGCGTTGGGAGGGAGTGGCCAGCCTGTTGATGGTTGGCTAGGTATTGAGGCGACGACGAGAACAACAGAGAGGACGCTCGATGTCCGGGGCGTCGAAGTCAAAGCCTCGCTGGATCAACCCGCGGATGTGTTGGTTGTGATGCTGGGGATGAACGATGTTCTGGCCCCGTATCTGGATGGTTCAGAGAAGGCTCTGGACCGTTGGATTGGGCATTATGGCAAATTAGTCGAGGCTCTGCGGCAGCGGGTACATCCGAAGATCTTGGCGTTGGGAGGTGTGACGCTCTGCACCGAGGACCTCGCCTCGCCAAAGAACCGGTTGATAGACCAGATGAACGAGAGAGTTCGTGTCCTGGCGCAGAGCTCGGGAGCCTGTTATCTCCCGACCTCGGAAACGATGAAGCAAGTCCTGAAAGATGGGCGAATGATAAATCCGGGTTTTCATCTCAGCTACGACTTTGTGCATCCCAATGACGCGGGGCACCTCGCCACGGCCATTGCCATGTTGCGTGGATTGGGTGAACCGCAAGTTGCGCAATGGCTGGTTGAGCAGCGGTTAAACCCGATCATGCAGAAGGCCCTCGACAGGAAAACGCCCATTTCGTGGGAGATTGTTTCTACGGCTCCGCTAGGGGATGGAAAGCGGTTTGCCTTTAAAATTCGCTACGATTGGCCGGAGCGAGATGCCGACTCCATTCCTCAAGTCAAACTGATGGCGGGCGAAGGATGGAGCGTGACGCCAGAACGGTTGGAGGGAACCTCGGGGGAGTTTGTGCTGACGGGAGCGCCGAGTCGCTTGCGTAACGAGTTTGTGTTGGAAGGCCGCTCGGGAAAAAATGAAAGGCGGACGACCGGGGTGATTGCGGCTCCCTGGTTGCTGACGGCGAAGCTGATTCAGCCGCAGTGGGTGGGTGAAACCTTTGATGTTCAAAAAGCAAGAACTCCGATCGACGATGCGATCGAAAAGCAGATCGATTTTACCACCTGCTCCGATGCGGATGGATCTTCAAATCGGGTGTGGCAACCCTGTTTCCCAAGCGTCAATTACCTCGGGGGAGAAGACCCTTCCAATATTGATTTTTCTGCCATTACCCATGCCGCCAATTTCGAGGCTGGCTATGGGGCGCGTTGGATTCATAGCGACCGTGAACGCGCTGTTAAGGTTCGGATCGGTTCCAAGATGCTCGCGGGCGCTGTCTATCTCACTCTCTGGATGAATGGCGGGCCTTGTTACCAGGGCCTCATTATGAAGGAGCCGGGGCGGACAAAGACGGTGGATGCGACGCTTCACAAGGGATGGAACACTTTGGCATTTAAGGCGAACCATCGGACGTGGTTATGGCAGTTTTCCATCGATCTGGTCGGTAGCAATGAGGATTCGCTATCCGACCTCCTCTATGCGACCAAGCCTGTCAATGTGGCTGATAAGCAGGAGAAACCATGACGCTGACTATGTTCAAAAACTGGGGTGGTTTTGGGTTGTGCGCGGCACTGCTGGCAATGGCCGGTGGGGCCGACGCGCAAGATGCTTTGGCCCCCAGTGGGGAGAAAATTGCTTATCAATTAGAGGAATCCGGGTTTGTTACGCTCGCCATTGATGATGCCCAGGGCAGCAGAGTGCGCAATCTTGTTTCCTCCGTTTGGCGCGAAGCTGGCGCGCAATGCGAGGTTTGGGACGGCTTGGATGATGGAGGAAAGCCGGTGCCGCCGGGTGAGTATCGATGGAAGGGAATCACGCATCGTGGCGTAAGCACCCATTTTATTGGCGCCTTCAATTCACCTGGCGATCCGCCTTGGATCACGGCCCAAACCCCGTCCCAAAGAGGCATACGCGTTGGAGGCGCTGGCGGAGGGCTTTCCGATCATGGGCGGCCCGTGTGTGCCTATGCCGATGGGGGGCGGATCTATTTCGGTGCAGAAATTGCGGAAGCCGGACATTCAATCATCGAGCTTGATCTCAATGGCCGCAAGCAATGGGGAACGCTTTGGCTGGGACTCTCCGGCGCGAGCGCCATTGCGAGGGAGGGCGATATCTTGTACGTGGCCGGAGAGAAGGGATGGACGAAGGATTCCTTGGCGGTGAACCGCCTTAATCCCAAGACACATCAATGGATTCCAAACCCATCGGGCGAATCATTTCGGGCGGACGATCCCGCGTTCATTAAGGTTGCGTCTGCCGATTTCTCGGGTATCCAGGGGATGGTAGTTACCTCCGAGTGGATCGTGCTTTCCCTTTCGGATCGCGGTCGTCTTGCCTGCTTCGACCCGCGCCAAGGGAAACACCTAAAAGACGTTTTCATCCCTGGTGTGGGCGCATTGGTTAAGCTTCCCGATGGAGGAATTCTTGCCGTTGTGGGGCGTGAAGTGTTGCGGGTGGATTTGCACGAAGGACACCACCAGCGAGTAATTGCGGGAGCCTTATCGCAACCGGCTGGCCTGGCTGTCGATTCAAAGGGAAACATTCTGGTGAGCGATACCGCGCCCGATGAACAATGCATCAAAGTCTTTTCTCCGGAGGGAAAGCTCCTGGGGCGAATCGGCAAGCCTGGCGGACGCCACGAGGGGGCCTTCGATCCGTTGGCGATGGACCATCCTCGCGCGCTGGCCGTGGACGAAAAAGATCAGGTATGGGTGGGGGAATACAGCTTTTTACCCAAGCGGATTAGCGTCTGGGGAATCGATGGGAAGTTGATCCGTGACAGTATTGGACCTTCTTATTATGGGGGAGGCGGTGCACTCGACCCCCGGGATGCCAAACAGGCTTTTTACAAAGGGATGAAGTTTACTGTTTCACCGTGGCCGGAACGTTCGGTGCTCAATGCGATTTTATTCCGTCCTGAAGGGCATGAGGACTTGCCCCTTCCTCCGCTGTCTGCGGCCCGCGCTCAGGGAAGTATCAAAGAGGGCGACTTTTACGGTCATTTTCCGCAGGCTCCCACTTATCGAGGATCTCATCTCTATTTGACGAATGACGAAGGGTACGGAGTTAATGCGATTCTGATTGGCGAAGTCGTTAGCGACTGTCTCGTTCCCCGTGTCATTTTCGGTCCTTACCGGACGTTGTGGCAGGCGTGGCATGTTCGTTATCCCGACTTCGTCAATGCCATCGCCGCCGCCGAGCCCGCTGCGGGTTCCCCCGGAGTCTTCCTTTGGCAGGATCTCAACGGGGATGGGAAAGCAGAGCCCTCTGAAGTCACGCTTCAGCCCGATTGGAAGTTTGGAGCAACGTGGTCGATGCGGACCTGGCCCACCCTTACGCTCTACGCGCAGCGCGGGAAAGAGCTGGTTTCTGTTGCCCCGGAAAGCGGCGACGGTCCTCTTCGCTACCACTTAAACAACGCATACGAAATTCCCTTGCCGAAAGAGATTCAGCAACGAGGGATTTGCGCATCGGCGCCCGATCTGGAAGGCAATCTTCTCATTAATTGCGGCGGGTTAGGCAATCAAGGCGATTCCTCGAATGTTTTGATGAGTCTCTCTCCCGAGGGGCGGGTAAGATGGACCTATCCGAATCCGTATCCGTCGAATGGGCATAATTCGCCGCGTTCGCATTTGGGCGACATTCAACATACGCTCAATGTGGATGGCGTGGTGTCGCTGGGCGGAAATCTGGGCGATCTTTTCGAACTCAATGGCAACAAAGGAGTGCGCTATCTCTTTACGACCGATGGATTATTCGTCGCCCAGCTTTATGCCGACGCGCGTAGCGTTCCGCTAACTAGCAGTCTGCACACTGCCGCCAAGGGGTTGCGCATGGACTTGTATAGTTTGGGAGACGAATGCTTTTCCGGTTGGCTGGGGAAAGCTGAGGATGGCCGGATCTTGGAGATCGCCGGGAAAGATTCAAGCAATGTGATGGAAGTCCGCGGGCTCGATTCGCTGCGCCGTATTAGTGGAGAAGCTATTCATTTGAAACAGGCCGCCCAGGCCAAAGACCCCGTTCAAACCGGCATTCCCGTGCCTGTGAAAGCGATGCAGATGGGAGGAATCCCCACCGGGTGGGAAAAGATCAGGAACTACAGCATCCCGTTGCGCAACCCGGTCGCCCGCTTTGCCATGGGCTATCAACCCGGAGCTTTGCATCTCGTCATTGATGTGGAAAAGGCCGGGGCGTTTGCGAATGCCGGGGATGATCCAAAAACTCTTTTCAAAACAGGCGATGCGATCGATCTCCGCCTTTCGATTAACCCCAACGCCCCACCCACCCGAACGGAACCTGTCGAGGGCGACCAGAGATTTATTTTCTCCACATACCATGGCGAACCGATTGCGGTACGCTACCGGTTTGTGGTTCCCAACGTTGCCCCAGCCGCCAGGTCGAAATTTGCCTCGCCCACTGGCGTGGCTGTGGTGGACGAGGTATCCATCCAAAAGGAAATCCAGGTGAAGATCGAGAAAACGGCCGAAGGCTATCGACTGAAGGCCCGTATCCCATGGAAAAACCTGGGACTAGACAAAGCGCCCATCGAAGATCTGCCTCTACGGGGAGATGTTGGCGTGATTCTTTCAGACCCGGACGGCAGCCGCAGTGTGGCGCGGTATTACTATTTCGACCAGAAAAGCGATATCGTTTGCGATCTTCCCTCCGAAGTGCGAGTGAACCCTTCGCAGTGGGGGACCATCTCGTTCTAGCCTTCGCGCCCCCCCAAAAAAATCCAAAAACCCCTTATGACAATGAACCGTTTTCTCCTTTCCCTTGTTGTTCTAGCTTTGGCATTATCTACAGACGGTGCCTGGGCGAATAAAGCCTTAATTGATAATGAGACCAAAAACGGTGGCTTCGAGCAGGAGACCCTGCAGCCGTGGTTTGGAGCTTCCGATTTTCCGGGGTGTTCGATCGAGACTGGAGCTGGTATTGCCAAAAGCGGTAAACAATGCTGTCGGGTGCGTTTGGAAGCCAGGAAATCGCAGCGAGCGGTGGCACGGCTTTTTACAAATCTCACGAATGTCGATCCGTCATTTGGTCGTTGTTTTACCGTGAAACTAGATGTGGCGGGAGTAGCTAATTGCCCGGCAATGGCTATTGGGGGGGAACTCATCTTTATCGACGATAAATCGGTTTCAAAATCAGCATCCATTCAAGGCTGGTCGGGGACTAGTTCGACGGAGTGGACCCAAATTGAACTGCCGATGACGGGAGAAGCGCCGACTGATTGGCGCGGCGGGAAAGTGCAATTTCGACTAGTATTTTATGTGGACAACGGGACTCCCGGCAACATCCACGAATTACTCATCGATAACGTGACGCTCATTCAAAAAGAAAAGCCCTAACCATTTGAGTGAACCCAATTCATATGAAATGGTTTACCACCGCAATCATTATTCTGTGGACGCTGCTTCCGCTTCATGGTGCGGATTTGTCAAACGGCACGATGCTTGCTGTCCCCGTCCCGGACAGCGGGTCTCCGGTGATCGATGGGAGCCTTGCTGATTGGGATCTCTCTGCGGCGGAAGATGTATGGATCGCCGCGGAAACGGCTGACAGGCTTCGGGCGAGCATCGTGGCGATGTATGACGCAGAAGCCCTTTACCTGGCGGCACAGGTTCGGCTTCCTGGACGCGCGTTGCGGAACCCTAATTCGCCGATTGATCCCTTTTGGCGGGGGGACTGTCTCCAGTTTCGCTTCATATCGGATCCGAAGACTCCATATCCAGCCATACGGGATGCGGTTGGAAGCAGCGACCGGGTGAACCATCTCTCGCTGTGGAAGGATACCCAGGCGAATCGCGATTATCTGCAAATCGACCAAGGCATCAATTTTGATCAGGGCCGAGCCTTAAACCCGCCCGGCTCTGCGGTCGTGATCAAGCCGGTTGACGGTGGATACATCATGGAAGCGCGTATTCCGTGGTCTGTGTTAAAGGTGCCCGGCGGTAAAAATCCATTCAGGCCGGGAGAGCAGATGACATTTGTTTCCGAAATTCTTTGGGATCATACCACCTTGCGCGTGGGGGCGATTTATCGGAAAAACCCAGGCGTCTTTGCGTTCAAGAATATATCCGAGTGGGGGCGGCTGGAATTCAGTCCTGTAGGTCATTTAGCGCCGCGTCATCAGACTCTGGATGAATTACTCAAGGAGTCGAAGGTTGCTGGAGCAGATGCAATGGGCGTTCCCATTGAAGTGACGCTGGATACCCCGATGAAAGTCTCTCTCAATATTTTGGGCGAGAATGGCGAGGTGCTTCGTGAACTGACGGGCGGCGAAATGCGCCCGGCGGGAAAGAGCGTCTGGCATTGGGATGGCCTGGACCAGTGGGGGAAGCCTCTCTTGCCGGGCAAATATCATTGGTCGGCCTACCTTTCACCGGGATTAAAGGCCCATTGGGTGGGCACTGTTGGCCTCTCTGGCGAGCCTCCTTACCCGACGGAAGATGGCAAAGGCGGTTGGGGTGGTGATCATGGCGACCCCGTGGATGTAGCTGCCGACGCAACGGGACTCTATTTCCTCTGGATGTGGGCGGAGGAGGGTTGCGCACTAGTAAAGACTGATTTCAACGGTCGGGTGATTTGGCGCAAAACGCCGTTTGTGGGCGGCGGCTTTGGGCCATTCTATAACCTCGCTGCAAATGGAAAATACGTTTACTTTACCTTCGGACGCGAGCGGAGTGAATTGGGCCGTCTGGACGCGGCGAGCGGCAAGCTTTTGCGGTGGCCTGAGCAGACGATGATTCCGGTGGCACAAGGGAAGCCAGCCCAAGGCAAAGGAGACGATACGCCGTTCGAGCCCAGTTCCGCCTGCGGGCTGGCTGCCAACGATCGGGAGGTCTTTGTATCCGCCGGAGCGGAGAATAGAATTCGCGTTTTCGACGCAGAGACGGGGGGCACGCTGCGAGAAATCGTCTGCGCTTCTCCACGGGGCATAGCGCTTGATGCAAAAGGGGGGCTCTATGCGATCTCCGCTCCAGAAGGAGGCCCCGGCTGTGTGCTTCAATTCCGGAATGGTCAGGGCAATGGAAGGACTGTCGTCGAAAAGGGACTGCTGGCTCCCTGGGATGTGGCGGTCGATCGAGAGGGATTGCTTCATGTGACCGACTGCGGTGCCAGCCAGCAGGTGAAAGTCTTCTCAGAAAAAGGAAATCCATTGCGCACCCTCGGCCAACTTGGCGGACGCCCCTGGGCTGGAAAGTACGACACGTCAAGTTTTCGGAATCCATCAGGAATCGCGGCGGATTCTCAAGGGGGTATTTTGGTGTCTGAATCATCCCTGCCCAAGCCGATCTCCCGCTTTAGCGCAAAGAATGGAACGTTGGTTCATCGTTGGTTTGGCAGCACTTCGTATGGCCCGACCAATATTCCCGACCCCGACGATCCAAGGGTCAATTATTATTCGATTTCTTCAGATCCGAGAGGGCTTATCGGCGGCGGGTTTGCCCGGGCGCGCATTCCGGACGAAGGCGGTTCAGGTATGCCCGATGCCTATTGGAACCTTCCTAACGCAGGACTTCCCGCAGCCGGGTTGCTTCTCGATACCATGAACGACCCCGAACTTGTCGTGGCCGCCAATGGGATAAAGTATATGGTTGGGGATACGAGCACGGGGCGCCAGTGTCATGGAATTTGTCAGGTAAAGGGAGATTCGATATTACCCATCGCTTACGCCCGCGTGTTGGATGAAAAAAAGGGCAGCCGGGGGATCGAGTTTTGGAGTGATCGCAACGGGGATCACCAAGTCCAACCCGACGAATTGCAGACTCTCGAAGCAGTGGGCGGAAACAAGATCGTTGGTCCGGCCACCACAACGGGTTCAATGTGGATGGACCGCAATGGAGATCTTTATTTCACCACGCAAGCCAATCGCATTCTCAAAGTCCCCTCCACGGGCTTTGACGCCCAGGGCGTTCCGCAATGGGATCTGGCCAAGGCGGGCTATGTAGTGGTGTCGGTGCTCCCGGCCCTGGGCGATAAGATGTCAACCAATTGGCGGGAGGGGCTACTCGGTGTGCGAACCGACTGCGAAGGCAATCTTTATACCTGCTTCAACACCAACGTTCCTTATGCCACTCCGGAGTTGACCAAGTCGATGCAGGATGGGATCGGCCACACTTCCCGGTTTAATGCGGTCAAGTTCGCCAAGTTCGACCCGCAGGGAAAACTTTTGTGGATGGCTGGTCGCAAGGCCACGCAGGCGGCCAAACCTGGGGAGATGTATCACTTTTGGGTTTTGGGCGGTTTAGTTAATGACCGCTACATTGCGGGATGCAGCGAGTGGGGGCAGATTTACTTCTATACTCATGATGGATTTTTTGTTGATGCACTGATGAACGATCCCGCCCTGGGAGGCGCTGCGGGCCCATATACCTTCGGAGGCGAAACCTTTTCGGGGCGCGTGCATTACTTTCCAAAACTCGACGAGGTATGGGCGTATACGTCGGGGCGTGCTTATAAAGTGGAAGGATTTAAAGGGGGAAAAGTCGAAGACGAAAAGCGCGTTTCCGGTGTTGTTGTCCTGGATAAGGTATACGACAAGGTCCAGTCAAAAGGAGTCCGGGCAACCTTGCAAATCGTTCCAATGGAAAACCCAGCGTCGACATTTGCGGCATGGGAACCAATCCCCAGCAGTGAGATCCAGCGCAACGGAGCTCCATTGGCCTCCGTAAAACTGGGTTACGATGCAGAAAACCTTTATGCTCGTTTTCATGTGGTTCACCCTACGCCTCTTAAAAATGGATCCGACAGTCTGGAAATGGCATTTAAGGGTGGCGATTGTGTGGGACTTAGCCTTGGTCCCATAGGGAACCGGGAAAAGCCAGTCTTTGGCGATGTTCGCTTTTTGGCAACGATCATCCAAGGACATCCGCGCCTTATCGCTTTCAAACCGTTTACCCATGGGAAAAAGAACCCGATGCGTTACTTTACGCCAGCAGCCGGAGAGTCCCTCTTTGATTACGTTGGCGAAGTCCCCGGAGCGACGGTGACTTTTAGCCCCGATGTAGATGGCAAGGGATACACAGCGTTTTTCTCTATTCCTCGTCCGTGGCTGGAATTTCCATTGGCGGGAGGAAAAGAGATTGTCGGGGATGCAGAGGTCTTGCTGTCGGGCCAAGGGGCGCGCGGGTTGCAAGTCATGTCGCGTAATTATCTGTTTAGCCCTACCAATTCGCAGACTTCCATGGTAGACGACGTGGCTACCGAGTCTCGCTTGTATCCTCAATATTGGGGCCGCATTTTGGTGAAATAGAGCGGATACCCCTCACTAGCTGATGCGCTCGCAGGCTCTCCGTGTTTACGAGCGTCTTCCATACAATAAATATTCAAGGGCGGAGTAGATCAGCGTCCCCCAATCGGCGCTATGGTTAAAGTTTCCGTCGTTCTGGCTATTGTTGTTCAATGTCAACCGTGGGAACCTTTTCAAGCGAAAATCCCCAAATTAAACCCCTTAATTTTCTATGATCAGCAACCTATATTTCCCCTCTGTCGCTGTAAGTGCCGCCTTAGCTCTGTCAGTGAATGCGCATGCTGCTAGTCACTATATCTACCAAACCACTTCCGGAGTATCAACCCAGGCGTGGACTACAGGTGCCGGGTGGAACGTGGTGCCGGTGAGTGGTTCGGATACGGCGCTGACCTTTATTGGCGCGAACTCCACCCTTCTTTCGGACGCGGCGAACTTGGTCTCCAATAATGATCTCGGAGGGATCTTCACACTCAATACCCTTGATCTTCAAGGCACTGGGGCGAGTTCCGGGACCTCCAGCATTACCATCCAAGGGGGAGTATTACAATTTGTCAAAAATGGGACGAGCGGCCCTGTCGTTAATTTGAATGCGCTGAAGGGCATCGGTACCAATTCGGCCTTGCTCTACACCGTAAGCAACAACATCGTTCTAGCCGATGATACAACCTTTACAGGAAACGGCACGGCGGGAAATTCCGGGACCGGGGTTCAAGGATTTTTCTTCAGCGGAGCCTTCAGCGGGACGGGGAACCTGATTAAGGCAGGAAGTTCGCAAATGAACCTGAGCGGGACCAGCAACAGTTTTGCGTATGCGGGAAACCTGGATGTCCAAGCTGGAACATTGAGGGTTAATACGGCAAGTAGCTTTTATACTCTTGGTGGTGCCAATGTGGCTTCCGGGGCGACGCTAGACATATCGGGCACAGCGGCTGTTTCGTCATTGGTCGGCAGCGGCACCATTACCGGATCTGGAGCAGGGTCGCTAGTGGTCAATTATGTCGGCTCCGATACGGATTACTTTACGGGAACTTTTAATGGCCTAACCACCGTGACGTTGGCGGGTTCTGGGGATCTTTCTTTGCCCAAAGCTGCTGGAACAACGACAACGGTAATCAACGCAGGAACAGGCATGTTGATTACGCCGGGGGTTGTGAATTCGAATGCGTCTGCGAGGGGAGTTACCCTCTATAATTCGATTGGAGTCATCAAGCTGACCGGCACCTCAGGTCTGGTCCTTGGGCGTAGCTCATCGACGTTTTATGGAGGAACGCTTTGGATTGCGCCGACCACGGTTTCTTCTGACGCGAACATCACCGTAACGGGTGGAGATGGAACCCAGTCGAGTGCGGGGGTGTTTCGTATTTTGGGTGGAACGACAATCAAGCTCGATAAGGGTGGTAATAACAGCGTCAAATTGCTACTCGGGCCGAGCTCAACAACGGCAAATCCAATCTTCAGCCGCAGCAGCCAACCTGGAACCGTTATTATCGACCCAGTCACTGGATCATCTGACTTGGGTGGGTCTGCTAAGCTTGTCCTCCAAAACGGAGTGATGCCGATCATAACGAACGGGATTGCCAATTCTGCCTACGTTGTTGTGGATAACGATACTGCCAAGTCGGCGGACTTCGTGACTTACGTCGGATCGGGCAGCGCTTCGGATACCGGGTTTACCAAGGCGTCCTATACCAACACGTTCACCACAGCTAATTCGTTTATGGGAACCACCAATGCCTCGGTGGTCAAGAACACGGCTTCGCAAACCATTTCTTCGAATACAAGCGTATATGCCTTGCGGAACGACGCTCTCATCACGATCAATTCCGGCATTACATTAACGTTGGGTAACCCTGCGGGAGCGACCCATACTTATCAGACGGGCTTGATTTTGAATGGCGGTACGATTTCGGGCGGGATCTTGGCCTTTGGAGCGACCGAGGCTACTATCTATACCAGCGGCGCGAATGGCACCATCAACAGTAAAATCACGAGCGCTGGTACGACTGACAATGGATTCGGAACATTGTCAGGAGGTGCGGCGGCATCTCTGACAAAGTTTGGCGAAGGTACACTTTTCCTGACCAATACCGCGAATACCATTGCGGGCACGACCTTTATCAATGGGGGCGCGATTGATGTGGGAACGATTTCCAATAAAGTTTTGCCAGATACCTCTAACATCAGGCTAACCGGAGGTGTCTTGCAGGGCAACGGCAGTTTGACCCGCTCTTTGGGGACCGCTGCCAATAATATTTCCTGGAACGGCGCGGGGGCTGTGGGAGGTGGTGGCGGCTTTGCTGCAAGAGGGGGAACGCTGACGGTTAATCTGGGTGGCGCGGGAGCTAAGCAGACTTGGGGGTTGGCGAGCACCGCCAATTTCCTCCAAGATACGGACATCTTGATTTTTGGTTCCAATACCTCAGACAGTCAGGTCGATTACCAAAACGCGATTGATCTCGGTTCGGTGGTGAGCTCGTATCTGTATCGCACTATTTATGTGAAACAAGGCACCGGAACTGATAGTGCCATGTTGAGCGGCGTAATCAGCTCCACTGTGACGCATGGACTGCTGAAAGACGGCGCAGGCACGCTGATCTTGAGCGCCAATAACACCTATTCTGGAGGAACCGTGATTTCCGAAGGCACCCTCCAGGTGGGCAATGGTGGGGCCAGCGGTTCGCTATCCACAGGTGCCGTTTCAAATAACGGGGCTTTGGTGTTCAAACGGAGCGATGCGGCACCAGTGGTAGCGAACGTCATTAGCGGCACTGGTACCTTGACCCAAGCCGGAACTGGCACGACGACCCTCACCGGTGCCAACACCTACACCGGCAACACGGTGGTCAACAGCGGCAAGCTAATTGTTAACGGTTCGATTGGGTACAGTGCTGTGAATGTGAACGTTGGTGGTACCCTCGGTGGCTCTGGCACCACCGGTGCGTTGACTGTTTACAGCGGAGGCGTATTAGCTCCCGGAAATAGTCCCGGAAAACTGACGGTAGAGTCCGCCACCTTTTTCACAGGCAGCACGCTGGCTATCGACCTGCAAAGCGATTCCAGTAACGGGAGCGCCGGACTAGATTGGGATCAACTAGTCGTTAACGGTGTGCTTGATCTGACAAACGTCGGTACGCATGGAATTACGCTTTCTCTTGAGGACTATGGATTCACCACATGGGACGGCAGTGTGAACCATACTTGGACATCGATCATAAGCTTTGACTCGATTACAGGGTTCCAATCAGACGGCAGCCAGTTTCTCGTTGAATCAAACACGGCCTTTAGCGGGTCTGGAATCTGGAGCGTGGTCCAAGATGGAAATGAGCTGGATCTGCAATATCAAGTGGTTCCCGAGCCTTCTACATGGGCAATTTTAGTTGGCGGGTTTGGCATGTTGGCGCTGGGCCGGCACCTGAGGCGCCAGTCTATAACTTAGTTCTATAATTCGGTTTGCCTACCGCCGTTTGTGGCCAATATAGACGGGGCCCGGTGGCGATGGGGGCGTGCGGTGCCAACCAAGGAAATAAATCGGCTTCCTTTGTGCGGCACCGGTTCGTCTCTTGTCTGGAACATGACGAACGTGCAGCCCCGAGCAGAGGCGTTGCAATAGTTGCTATGGTTAAATCTTCCATCGTTCCAGCCATTGTTGAACAATGGTGCTGAATGCGATAGTGTTTGAAACAAGTCCCTATCCTATCATGAATCGCCAGACTGGATTTTCTCTCATCGAACTCTTGGTTGTCGTCTCGTTGATAGCCACGCTTTCTAGTCTGACGGTGTTTTCTCTTAAAGGAAATTCCGGTGCAGCAAAACTCTCCACGGCAGGGTGGCAAGTTGCCAGCCTGATTGATTCCGCTCGCGAAACCGCAATTCTTCGGCAAACGCCGGTTGCTGTTGTGCTTCTAGCGTCCGGTGATGATGTGGCCAATCGCGTATTTACCGTTCTCTGCTATATTCCTCCGGCTTCTCCGGACGTGTCGGGACAATGGAAGCAGATTTCCCGTTGGGGGACATTGCCGCAAGGCGTGCTGGCGGATAGCGGGTTGGATAGCAGCGGAAATGCTCTCGCGCTTACACCTTCAGGGTCGGTCAATCTAGCTACCTGCGCCACCCTTCCGTCCCTGACCTATCAGGGCCTAAGCTACGCGGCTAAAGATAAATACGGATACATCGTCTTTATGCCGGATGGCAGCCTTTATCAGGATGCCGCCGGTTCGCTCCCTTCGCCTTGTGTATTGCGCTTGGTCGAAGGCATACGCCAGGGCACGGGGGTAAGGCGCACGGGCCAGACCGATGGTGGAGGAAACTCGGCCAACTATTTCGATATTGTCTTCATTCAAGCAACTGGCCGGACGAAAATCATTCGATCCTAATGCCGTCCAGAAGAAGCTATTTTTCAAGTCAATGAGAGGTCGTAAAATTCAGTCCGCCCTCAAACTGGTCATCGCCGGTCGACACCCTGGGTTTAGCCTGGTTGAGGTCGTCCTTGCCCTTGGGTTGATTAGTATCGTGATTTTGCCGATGGTTGGCCTTCTCTCGATTGGATTTACAACTAATCGGGAATCAACGGAGGACGCTAATCTTACTCTATGCGCAGAGACAACCCTTTCCATTTTGCATTCTGATGGATTTAGCAGGGTCTCTACGAACGCTGGCTACCAGTCGAGCGATGCTACGCCAGACTTCTATTTTGATGTAACAGGTCGCTTGATTGTGGATGCCAACGGATTACCTGCCACGATACCTGATTCGTCAGCCTACTATGCCTGCTTCGTCACTCGGCAAACTCCGACACTTGATCAGGCAACGACGCGTCTTCTGTATCTGCAGTTAAAATTTAGTTGGCCGTGGTCAGCGTCTGCTGCAAACCGTCAAAATCGGGTCGTGATAGGAAGTCTAGCTAAATATGACTGACTTCGAACCATTCCTGATTTTCCGGAAGCCATGCGTCATGCCGTATGCGACCTCTCAGCCGTGGATGGTTTGCCCTCATGAGATGGCACGAACGCCAGCAGAAATGGGCGGGAAAGGGGATAGGAAGGGTTTTTCCTTGATTGAAATCCTTGTCGCAACGGCCATTCTTACTGGCATTATCTTGCTGCTGTCGTCGGTCGCCCATCAAGTCAGCAAAGCATGGCATGATGTGGGAAGCGAAAATCAACGCCGTAGTGCCGCCCGTGTCTTGTTGCATTATATGGCACGCGAACTTCAGGGCGCCTGCACCCCCGTTCCAACAGCCCCGGGCACTGCCATTACGGCCAATCTGCAATTGTTAGCCAACCTGCCCGCATCGGATTCTAACCCTGGCGGCATTCCAACCGATATCCTCTATCCCCACGCCATTTTCTGGCAATCTCCGGTGGCGCAAAATGTAAGTCGGGGAACGATCGCGGAAGTAGGTTATTTTGTCCGCTGGGATAACAACCAGCTAGGGAAGGCGCAGGCGCAACTTTGCCGCTTCTTTGTCGAACCGAGCGATTCCTCCAACTACCTTATCTACACAACAGGCAGTTCCTGGACTTCTGCTGCATCTACGGTCGCCTCCGCCACAACCCCTAAATACATGGGGTGGTTGAGTGATAATGTCATCGCGCTTTGGATTCGGTGTCTGGACTCCTCGGGACAACCCATTACGAAAAATGCAGCCGGACAAGTTTTGAATGGTGGGTATGGGTTTGATTCGCTTCAAGGGTATCAGGAAGCATCTGGGGAAATTCACCTTGCGCCCGCACTTCCTCCCTGTATTGAAATTGCACTAGTCGTGATTGATTCACGTACGGTGCAGAGAGTCAAAACACCGATCATGCCAGTCGTTACCACACCGGAGGACTTTAGTAAGGATGCCAAAACCGTTGGTAGCATCCTCTATTTCATGGACCATTTGCCGCCTGATATAAAAGCGGGTGCCCGGATGTTTTCCACCCGGGTATTTCTAGCCACTAGTAAAGGAAATTAGTATGCGATGTTCTTTGAAAAACACCGAGGTGACGGGGCGCTCCAACTTTACGGGTGCGGCGTTAGTTGCAACATTGTCCGTCCTAGTCCTAGTCGTTATTTTGATCCTCGGGTTTTTCAATATTGTAAAAACCGAACGGGTTTCCGCCAATGGTAACTTCGAATCTCTGCGCGCCAAAACTTTTGCCAATATCGGCGCAGACAATGCGGTGGCGCTGATTCGGGAAGCCACAGAAGCCGGAAGCGCCCAGGGGAAGTTTTGGGCTTCGCAGCCCGGGAAGATCACGGTTTTTAATGCTGACGGTACCGTAGATGACGCTAGTAGCCGCTTTTTGTATCCGACCAATGCGACAGGCGGAACGGTTAACCTCAATCAGGCTGGGTTCAGTGGAGTCCCCCCCATCGCGACGGCAGCATCTGTGAAAACGGGCAGTGATCCCAGCATGGAAGTCAACTGGGTTTCCGTTGTAGAGAATCCGCTTTCACCAGCCACCAGTACGAATAGAATGGTTGGTCGTTATGCTTTCTGGGTGGATGACGAAACAGCGAAACTCAACCTAAATACCGCCGACGGAACTGCCAAGTATAGCACGACTAGCTTCGGTTCCGGAACCCCAACCGAAGTAAGTTTGACGGCATTGAAAGTAGGCGGAACATGGCTTCCGACAACGGTTGCTCAGGCGCTCGCAAGCAGGTCAGGAGCGCGTTACGATAGCTCAATAACGCCCCGGCCATTTAATGAAGCCTCAGAATCACTACAAGTCCCTGGCGTTTCTTCAACATTTGCCCAAGAAAATTCGTTCAATATCACTCATTATAACCGATCTCCCGAGCTAAACATCTTTGGAGAACCTCGCATCAATCTTATAACGACAACGACGGATGCCAACGGGACGACTCTTGATGCGACGCTGGGCGACCTTTTTTCAAACACAGACAACAGTAGAACCCTATTGAATGGTCTGCCCTTAACGTCGGTTTATCCTCAGTCCAGCCAGCTTCCGTTATTCAAAGCTCCGGGCGTTTCTCGTGCTCTTCCCCAGTATTTTATGGGAGAGCATGCAGGTAATGTGCTTAAGACTACAGGTGACTACTACGCGATGGGAATGCGTATTGCTCGTTACCTCAAAGGTTTCGACAGCCAAGGCAACCAGATAAAGTGGCCCCTATTTTCCGGTGCTGATTCTAGCGGTTTTGCAGGAAAATATACTGATCGGCAAATTGATTCCATTGCATTGCAAATACTAACTCTTCTGCAAAAAGGAACGTTTGCAGATCAATTCCGAGGTTACGCTATCCCCTATGTGATGCCGAAGGGTTTTCTGAGCGGAAAACTAGTATGCGGTTTGGGACTGGCTCCGCGAGCCAACGAAATCCTGGTGAAAATAGAAACGCTTGACGGGTCTCCTCCTAGGGTTAAGATTAACATTGTTATCGAGTGGTACCTCCCTAGGGAATTTGGGGGCAATTTGCCCGCAACAGCTGTATCTCAATGGAATTATGGCCTTCCATACAATAGCAGCTATGGCAATGTGCTCAATGCTGCCGATTCGCCTAGGCGAACCGCTGACAACCATATCGTCGCTGGTGGTTCTTCTCCGCTCGGAGGTTACTGGATGGACAACCTGATGACGATTTATGATCAGGATGGGGATAGCGCGGGTATTGATTTTTGCGGTAACGACCCTAGTCTGCCAGACCCTGACTCCGTCCGCTCCGCCAAGTATCATCCATCGGCAGGAGGAAAAGGCACTGGACCGCAGTCCGGAAGGGTATGGCCGATATTCGAGATGCGTGGCCTTTCGCAGACCTCTTGGAACGCGGGCGAATACCACACTTCCCGTAACTATGGGTATGACCGCCTTTACCCGATGAAAGAAGGGACGCGGAGTATAACCCTCGGCGGGGGCCTTACGATTGGGGCTCACAATGAATCGGGCTCGAGCCTTACCGGCTTCAATATCAACCCTGTTCCGTTGGATAGCTACCGGGGACCTTATACCGGAGAAAGTCTGGGCGATTCCGCTGTGCGCGCAGCGGTCCTAGAAGCTGTTATTCCGTTTCCGAAGGTTACAATCCCCGTGCCTGGTGCTGTGACAATTCATATGCAAGTGGCCGATCCAATGGTCAATAGTTTTCCTGGAGATTGGGTGGTAACAGTGGATCCTCCCAACTCCGAGATCACGATGCAAATACCGTCCACCGATCTTCCTTGTAGCTATACCGATGGACAGAACACATTGGCCAAGCCGGATACGATCGGGAACGGGGATCCCCAGTCATTTTGGTGGCCTCCCCAAAACTTGTTGGCGCCCAAAAGCCAGCGATTCCCCTCCGTTGGCTTCCTACAATATCTGCGAACGGGCATCATGCCGAGCAAGGCTAACGAATCTATGCCGCTTTCTCAACAAAAGGGTAATCCATACCAGATGTTAAATTTTGCGCCATCCTCCGATGCCAGTCAAAAAACGGCGGGCGGAACAAGCTATCCTGACTGGGCGATGCTAGACTTGTTCACCGTCCCTGCATCGCTGCAACCCATGGCGGCATCCTTGCCCACTCCCATCCATTGGACATGGGGCGGAGCCACTTCTGGCAGGCTAAACGCCAACACGGTTCCGTTGCCATTCTCCTCAGTCTCCCGGCTCACGCCGCTCCAATCGATTTTGAAGGGAATCTCGGTTTCCACCAGTTATGATGCTGCTGGAGATCCTGTTTTTTCAACCGTTGATGAAAGCGCGATTTCGGCGGCGGTGAATCAATACGTTTCCACACTCGGTCGGCCATTGATGATGCCTTCTGAAATCTGCAATGTTCCGGAAGTTGCGGCCTATCTCTATCAAGGCGTTGCCTCCGAAGCTCGATCGCGAAACGACCTTGTGCGACAAATCGTGGGGAACTTTACTACCTGCAGCAATACCTTCTCGATTTGGACCATCGGTCAGGTCATCAAAAAAGCACCCCGAAATACGAAATATGGTATCTACGAAACGGGTGACGCCGTCATCGGCGAATCGAGAAAACAGATTCTTGTCGAACGCATTCTCGATTATGGCCCAGATGGAGTGCCCGGCACAGGGGATGATCCGTCAATGAGTTATCATTCGTTGCCCTACAAATTCCGTGTCATCGAAGTACGAGAAGTAACTAATTAAAGATATGAAATTGAATGCCGCTACGATCCGGAAAAAGTTTCACCTTCTCTGCTGCTTAGGCGGACTGCTTTGGCTGATTCTCAGCGCTTCTAGCCTTGCAGACGTTGGGAAGTTGCTAGGCGAAGTAGATTCCGAATGGCCAGGAGTCAAATTCCAGGTTACACAGATTCAATGGATTGATTCGGAGCATCTTCTAGTTACTGTCCGTTTGGTCGTTGGCCCGGGTGCTGCAAATCCCACATTGATTGGCATTGAATCTTCCACCGGCGCAATCCCGAAAAGTGCGCCCTCTCAAGAGGTGGCTTCCGGGAAGTACGATTCCACCCCATTTTCCCTGAAGACGGCGATTCTTTATGATGAAGGTACTCATCAAAACTACCCCGCGCTCCCCGGTCTCCCCGCCAAGCCATTTTTAGGGCCCAACGCCTTATTGACTACGCTTCGCCCCGGCAATTGGATTCAGCTTGCCGTGCAATTTCCTGCCCCGCCGCCTCCTCCTGATGACCAGAAGACAATATCCGAACAAAAGGTAACGCTCGTGTTCCCGAAAGCAAAAGGTCCTATTAGGCACCTTATACTGCCTCTCAATAGAGCGACACCTTAAGCAGAAAGCCGATGACGATGATCAATATGTAGGTGTTCGGCGGTAGTTTGTCAGATTACTAGTGGCCAATTCCGCCCGTTGCTGATCCGCACCGAAGACTAGTAATTGTCCTTCCCATTGATAGCGGTTCGAAACTCCGTGTTTCTGGTTAAAAGCTCCTTGGATAATAATACGACTTTCACAGTCATCCACCCCAAAATAGCTGGTCTTTTTGGCGCGGGGCGGCGTTGTCAGCTCCGGTCAGTATCACAGATACAGCCCGGAGCTTCCGCCTTGGCCCACTCCAAAAATCCTGCGCTCTTTCGGGGCGTCTGTCTGTAAAAGTCGTATAAGCGCTCCTGGCTTGCAAAAAATTCGCGGCCTTATAGCGGGTTCTTTCCAAGCAGTCGGGATGCAGTCCATCCACCGCCGAGGGCCTTGATCAGACTGGCGCTGGCAACCATCCTGTTCTGCTGAATTTCAAGTGCGGATTCTTCGTTGGAAAGTGCGGTTGCCTGGGCTGTAACAACGGTGGTATAGGTTACGGTCCCGGCCTGATATTCGTTGAGTGAAATCGCCACCGCTTGCCGGGAGAGCTGGACGGCATCGGCTTGCGCCTCGGCCTGACTTTTCATGATTCGCAGGTTCGACAATTCGTCCTCAACTCCCCGAAACGCGGACAATACGGTTTGGCGATAATTGGCGACGCTCTGATCGTAGCTTGCCCGCGCCGCGGCCACGGTGGCGGAGCGGCCCCCGCCGTCGATCAGGGTCATGCTGCTGCTCGCGGCCAGGGACCAAACTTTGTTCGCGGCAGAAAAAAGGGAAGGCGTTCCGGAATAGCCCGCGATGGCCGATAGGCTGATGCTCGGGTAAAAGGCGGCGACGGCAACGCCAATCAGCGCGTTTTGCTGCTGCATTTTGCGCTCTGCTTCGGCGATATCCGGGCGGCGTTCAAGCAACGCGGATGGCAGCATGGTGGGAATATCGGGAACGGTTTTCGCCAATTCCCCGGGATGGATCGTCAGTTCGGCGGGGGCTTTGCCGATCAGAAGGGCGATGGCGTGCTCGTATTGGGCGCGCAATTTCCCGGCGGCGATGGCGGAAGCGCGCGTCGTGGCGACCTGGGTTTCGGCGGTGATGACATCGGAGCGCGCCACCACACCGGCCTCGAATTGATTCTGGGTGATCTTCAGGCTGCGTTCGTAAGCCGCCACGGTGTCGTTCAATAGACGCGCTAGTGCATCCTGGTAGCGCAGCTCGAAATAGTCTGTTACCAGCTCGGCCTGGGCCGAAAGGGTGAGATCGGCCAGTTCGGCGGCGGTTGCTTGGGCGCTGGCTTGGTCGCTCTCGATCTGGCGGCGCACTTTGCCCCAGAGGTCGATCTCCCAACTCGCGCTTCCTTCAGTGGACTGCGTGGTTGTTGTGGTTCTGGAGCTATAGGCACGCGTGACGCCGGGACTGGCGCTTATGCTTGGGAAGAGGCTGGATCGGGATTCCCGAACCACGGCCAAGGCCTCGCGATAGGCGGCTTCGTAGGCTTTGAGGTTCTGGTTGTTGATCGCCACCTGTGGCACAAGCGTGTCGAGCAGCGGATCTCCGTAGACCTTCCACCATGGGTTCCGGCCCGCGCCGTTGCAAGGCTCCGCGATCTTCCAACCCTTTGGAATTTCCTTGAAAACGGAGGGGGTTTGGACGGCGGGCTTGTGGTAGTTGGGGCCGACGGCGCAGGCCTGGAGCAACAGCAGGGCCGCGCAGGGCGCAAAAATCGGGAGATGCTTCAACTTCATGGTGTGGGTTCCGTTACGACTGATGCCGGAAAGGCGCGGTGCCATCCCAAGAGGGCCCGCCGCCGGAAGCGGTCGAGGTACAGGTAGACGACCGGTGTGGTGTAGAGGGTCAGCAACTGGCTGACGATCAAGCCGCCAATGATGGCGATCCCCAGCGGACGGCGAAGCTCGGAGCCCATGCCGTGGTCGAGAACGAGCGGGACCGCGCCGAATAAGGCCGCGCAGGTGGTCATCATGATGGGGCGGAAGCGCATGAGGCAGGCTTGCCGGATGGCTTCCGCAGGCGACAGGTCGGAGGAGCGCTCGGCGGCCAGGGCGAAATCGACCATCATGATGGCGTTTTTCTTCACGATGCCGATCAAGAGGAATACGCCGATGAGCGCGATCAAGGTGAATTCGGTATTGGCCATGAGCAGCGCCAGCACGGCCCCGACCCCGGCCGAGGGCAGCGTGGAGATGATCGTGATGGGGTGAATGTAGCTTTCGTAAAGGATGCCAAGCACGGCGTAGACGGCGAGCAAGGCGGCCGCGATGAGGATCGGCATCGACCCGATGACGCTCTGCGAGGTTCCGGCGGAACCACCAAAGCTGCCATTAATGGAGGTCGGCATGCGAATGTCGCGCACGGCCTGGTCGATGGCCGCTGTGGCATCGGCCAGTTTGTGGCCTGGCGCGAGGTTGAAGGTGATCGTGGTCGCGGCGGCTTGGCCCTGATGATTGACCTGAACGGGGGTATTGGAGGAAACCAGCCGCGCGAAAGCGGAGAGCGGGATCATGGTGCCGGATTTGGTGCTGACCGCCGATCCGCTGGACGCATTGCCTCCGCTGCTGGTGGCGATGGAGTTGGTGGCCTTGTTGGAGGCCGAGGAACTCGATGCCGCGGCGGATGTGCCGCTCGTGGAGGAACTCTTCAGCATCCCGGAGGAAAAGTTGGTGGACGAGACGCCGTCGGCGGATTTGCCGGAGCTGCTAACGTAGATCAGATTGAGCGATTCCGGATCTTCCAGATAGCGCGGAGCCAGCTCCATGACGACGTGGTATTGATTTTGCGCCTTGTAGATGGTCGAGACCTGCCGCTCTCCGAAGGCGTCGTAAAGGGTCGCGTCGATAATATCGGGGCTGAGTCCGTAACGCGCCACGGTTGGCCGGTCGATGACGACTTTGGTTTCCAGCCCGCCCGTTTGCTGATCGGAGGAGACATCAGCCAAGGCCGAGCTCAGCTTCAGAGCCTCCGTCAGCTTGGGGGCCCATTGCTGAAGTTCGCCAAGGTTGTCGGATTGCAGGGTGTATGAAAACTGGGCGTAGCTCATGCGGCCGCCGATGAAAAGATCCTGCATCGGGAACATCCTCAACTGGGCGCCGGGGATCTCGGCGAGTTGCGGACGCAGCCGGGCCATCACCCCGAACGCCGAGGTGTCGCGTTCCTCCAGCGGTTTGAGGGTAATGGTCGTCATCGCGTCGTTGGTCCCGCGGCCACCGGTGAATCCCAGCACGGTCTGGACGGCGGGATCGGCCCGCACGATGTCCATGGCCTGTTGGAGCTTTTTGCTCATGGCCTGGAAGGAAATGCTCTGGTCCGCCGTGATGCCTCCCAGCATCAGCCCGCTGTCCTGTTGCGGAAAGAGACTCTTCGGCACGATGGAAAACAAAACGACGTTGAGCCCGACCGTAAGGAGCAGCGTGAGCAGAACGGCCAGCGGATGCTCCAGCGCATGGCGGAGCGAGAGTTCGTAAGCGCGTTGCAGGCCGTCCAACGCCGCGCCCGCCATGCGGCTCAAGCGCGAGGGGGGGCGGTTGCGTTCACGGCGGAGCAAATAGGCGGACATCATCGGGGCCATCGTCAGGGCGAGGAGGAGCGAGACGGCGATCGCAATGGAGAGCACAATCGCGAACTCGCGGAAAATCCGCCCGACGAGCCCGCCCAGCAACAGGATCGGCAGGAATACCGCAATGAGGGAGACGCTCATCGAGATGACGGTGAAGCTGACCTCCTGGGCGCCTTTGATCGCGGCGTCGAAGGGGCGCATGCCCGCCTCGATGTGGCGGCTGATGTTTTCGATAACGACAATCGAGTCGTCCACCACGAACCCCGTGGCGATGGTCAGCGCCATCAGCGAAAGGTTGTCGAGGCTGTAGCCGCAGAGTTGCATCACACCGAAGGTGCCGAGGATGGAGACCGGCACGGTCACCGCCGGGATGAGAGTGGCGCGCGCGTTGCGAAGGAAGGCGAGGACCACCAGCACGACCAGGATCACGGATATTACCAGCGTTCTCTCGGTGTGGGCCAGGGAGGCGCGGATCGTGCTGCTCCGGTCGTTGGCCAACGTGATTTCCACCCCCGGGGGCAGGGCGGCTTGCAACTGCGGCAGGATGGCCTTCACGCGGTCCACGGTGTCCACGATGTTGCCGCCCGGCTGTTTGTAGAGCCATAGGAGAACGGCTGGCTTGCCATTGAGAAAGCCCCCGTTGCGGAGACTCTCGACGGAGTCCACGACTTCCGACACATCCTTCAAAAACACGGGGCGGTCGTTGCGCCAGGCGACGATGAGATCCCGGTAGTCTGAAGCGTGGATTGCCTGGTCGTTGGCATAGAGCTGAAAGCGCCATTTCCCGTCGTCAATCGAGCCCTTGGCGCTGTTGGCATTCGCGGCGGAGAGGGCCGCCCGCACATCCTCCAGGCCGATGCCGTATTTGAACAAAGCGGAGGGATTCAGTTCGACGCGCACCGCCGGAAGCGAACCCCCTCGGAGCTCGACGTTGCCGATTCCCGAAACCTGCATCAGCCGTTGCTGAAGAATGGTTGCCGCGCTGTCGTAGAGTTGCCCTTGTGTGAGGGTCTTGGACACCAGGCCGAGAATCAGGATCGGCATATCGGCGGGGTTGAACTTGCGGTAGGAGGGGGTGGCCTTGATGTTGCTGGGCAGATCGGCGCGCGCCGCGTTGATCGCCGCCTGGACGTCGCGCGCTGCGCCTTCGATGTTTCGGTCGAGGCCAAATTGCAAGACGATGTCCGTCGAGCCGACGCTGCTCTGCGAGGTCATTTCGGTGACGTCGGCGATCCGCCCAAGGTGGCGCTCCAGCGGGGCGGCCACGGTGGCAGCCATGGTCTCCGGGCTCGCCCCGGCCATCTGCGCATCCACCCGGATCGTCGGGAAATCCACGGCGGGAAGCGGCGCGACGGGCAGGTAGCGGAAGGCCAGCAGGCCGGAGGCCGCGATGGCCAGCGTCATGAGAATCGTGGCAACCGGCCGATGGATGAAAAGCGCGCTGAAGTTCATGAGGGCTCCACCTCGGGTTCCACAATCGCCGCGCTCCGCTGCCGCAGCCATTGCGCCACGCGGTCGAGGGCAAGATAAACAGCGGGCGTCGTAAAGAGCGTCAATAATTGGCTGACGGCGAGGCCGCCGATCATCGCGATGCCGAGCGGCTGGCGAAGCTCCGACCCGCTGCCCGACCCAAGCGCCAGCGGCACGGCTGAGATGAGGGCCGCCATGGTCGTCATCAAGATCGGCCGAAAGCGCAGTAGGCACGCCTTGTGAATCGCCTCGCGCGCTGGAAGCCCCTCCACGCGTTCCGCCACGAGGGCGAAATCAATCATCATAATCGCGTTCTTTTTGACAATGCCGATGAGGAGAATAATCCCGATGATCCCGATGATGTCGAAATCGATGTGCATGATCTCCATCGCCAGCAAAGCGCCGATTCCGGCGGAGGGCAGCGTGGAGAGGATCGTCAAGGGATGGATGAAACTTTCATAGAGCACGCCGAGGACGACATACATGACGAGCACCGCCGCCAGGATGAGGTAAAGCTCATTGGACAACGACGATTGAAAGGCTTCGGTGGCCCCCTGGAATCTGGTGCCGAAGCTCTCCGGCAAGCCGATCGAGCGTTCCGCTTTTTTCACGGCCTCCATCGCGCTGCCCAGCGACGCGCCTTCCTTGACGTTGAAGGAAATGGTGGTCGCGGGAAACTGCGCGAGATGCCCGATCTGCACCGGTTTGTGTCCGGTGACGACGCGGGCAAGGGCGTTGAGCGGCACCTGACCGCCGCTGGCGCTCGAAGAGGGCAAATAGATCGAGTCGAGCGCCGTGAGCCCCTGCTGGAGCGCGGGATCGGCCTCCAAAATGACGCGCATCTGGTTGGACTGCGTGAAAATCGTGCTCACGATGCGCTGCCCGAAGCAGTCGTAAAGGGCGTTGTCGATGGTCGCCAGCGTGATGCCGAACCGGGCCGCCGTCGCGCGGTCAACCTCCACGGTCGCCGAGAGGCCGCTGGCCTTGAGGTCGCTCGTGACGTCCGCGAGCTCCGGCGCTTTGGCCAGCTCCGCGATCAGCTTCGGCGTCCATGCGCTCAAGACGTCGAGCGATGGATTATCGAGGATGAATTGGTATTGCGTCGCGCTGATCTGGGTGTCCACCGTCAGATCCTGCACGGGCTGCATATACAGGGTAATCCCGGTAACCCCCGCCACTTCTTTTTTTAAGCGGCGGATAATCTCGCTGGCAGAGGCCTTCCGGTCGCCCTTGGGCCGCAGATTGATTTGCATGCGGCCGGAGTTAAGGGTCGTATTATTCCCGTCGACGCCGATGAAGGAGGAAAGGCTGACCACATCCGGGTCCTTGAGCACCGCCTCGGCCAGCGCCACCTGCAATTGGTTCATGTGCTGGAAGGAAACCGACTGAGGCGCTTCGGTAATCCCCTGAATTACCCCCGTATCCTGGATGGGAAAGAATCCCTTGGGCACCGCGATGTAGAGCCATACCGTCAGGCCAAACGTGGCCGCGGCGACGGCGAGCGTCACCCGCTGGTGGTCGAGGGCAACCTTCAAAGCTCGGTCGTAGCCGTGGGCGAGACGATCGAACCACCCGGTCTGCGGCTTTTTCCGGTTGGTCTCCGGCTCAGGGGACTTTTTGCGCAGGAGCCTGGCGCACATCATGGGCACTAGCGTCAGGGAGACGACGGCGGAAAGCACGATGGTAACGGCAAGCGTCACGGCGAACTCGTAGAAAAGCCGCCCAATCACATCGCTCATGAAGAGGAGCGGAATCAACACAGCAAGGAGCGATATCGTCAGCGATATAATGGTAAAGCCGATCTCCTGCGAGCCTTTCATCGCGGCCTCAACCGGGCTCATCCCGGCCTCGATATGGCGGCTGATATTCTCGATGACAACAATCGCGTCATCCACCACGAACCCCGTCGCAATGGTCAGCGCCATCAGCGAGAGGTTGTCGAGGCTGAACCCCCATAGGTACATCGCGGCGAAAGTTCCAACTAGAGAGATAGGTACCGAGAGGCTCGGGATGAGCGTGGCGCGAAAGTTGCGCAAGAAAAGGAAAATCACCATCACCACCAGCCCGACCGCCAGACACAGCTCGAACTGGACGTCCTCGACCGAGGCGCGGATGGTGGTGGTCCGGTCGGTCAGCGTAGCCACGTGAACCGAAGAGGGCAGGCCCGCCGTCCATTGCGGCAGCTTCTCTTTGATCCCGTCGACAACCTTGATGACGTTTGCGCCGGGCTGGCGCTGGACATTCAGGATGATCGCGGGCGTGGTATTCATCCATGCGCCCAGCTCGGTGTTCTCCGGGCCGCGCACCACCTCGGCGACGTCTCCCAATCGCACGGGACGCCCGCTTTTGTAGGCAATGACCGTGGCGAGATAGTCGGCGGGGTCCTGGATCTGGTCGTTCGCGTCGATGGTGTACGCACGGTGCGGCCCGTCGAGCGTCCCCTTGGGGGTGTTGACGTTGATGTTGTCGAAGGTCGTGCGAAGGTCGTCGATGTTGATCCCGTAGGCGGCCAGGGCGCGGATGTTCGCGCGAACGCGGATGGCGGGTTTGTGGCCGCCGCTCAAGGTCACCAGGCCCACGCCGGGGAGCTGCGAGATCTTCTGCGCCAGCCGCGCATCCACGAGTTGCTGGACTTCGGTAAGGGGCAGCGTGGGCGAGGTCACGGCGAGGGTGAGGATCGCCGTGTCCGCCGGGTTCACCTTGGCATAGACCGGCGGCGCGGGCAGGTCGCTGGGAAGCAGGTTATTGGCGGCATTGATCGCGGCCTGCACTTCTTGTTCCGCGATATCCAGGGCGACGGTAAGATCGAACTGGAGCGTGATGACCGACGCCCCGGAGGACGACTTCGAGGACATTTGGCGCAGCCCGGCCATTTGCCCCAGTTGCTTTTCCAGCGGGGCGGTGACCGCGGAGGTCATGACGTCCGGGCTCGCCCCCGGGTAAAAGGTCTGCACCTGGATCGTGGCATATTCCACGGTGGGCAGGGCGGAAAGCGGCAGGTAGCGCCAGGCGACGATGCCGACCAGCAACAGCGCGGCCATGAGCAGCGTCGTCGCAACCGGTCGCAGGATGAAAAGGCGCGAGGGATTCATCGGTGGGTGTTCGGTGCCACGGCTGCGGCCGCTTCTCCTTTTTCAGAAGCCGGAATGAGGATCGCAGCGCCGTCGCTTAAATGATCGGCGCCGTCGACCACCACCCGGTCGCCCTCCGCCAAGCCGGAGAGAACGGCCACCTGTCCATTCGCGGACGCCCCGGTCACGATCTTGCGCAGCGATACCGTATTGTCGGAGTTTGCAAGGTAAACAAAGGTTCCCGGCGAACCCGTCTGAATCGCCGCGCTCGGCACGGTGACGACGCCCTGCAACGTCTCGACGAGCATGGAGACATTGACGAACTGGTTCGGGAAAAGAGCGCCGCCCTCATTTGTGAACTGGGCCCGCAGCTTAACGGTGCCGGTGCTGGTATCGACCTGGTTATCGACAGAATCGAGCGTTCCCTCGGCCAGTTTTTCGGTATGGGTGCGGTCCCACGCCGTGACGCCCAACGCGGCTCCGGCACGCAGCCGCTTGAGCACCTGCCGCAGACTGTCCTCCGGCAGGGTGAAGACCACGGAGATCGGTGCGGTTTGGGTGACAACGACGATCCCCCCGGTGTCAGAGGCGGTCACGTAGTTGCCAGCGTCAACCTGCCGCAGCCCCACGCGGCCATCAATCGGTGAAACGATGCGGCAATAGGTTAGGTTGAGCTTCTGGGTGTCGATCTGCGCCCGGTCGGTACGGACGGTTCCTTCATACTGGCGAACGTTGGCCGCCGCTGTATCCAGGGTCTGCCGAGAAGTCGAATTTTGCTGGATCAACTGCTGGTAGCGTTTCAAATCAAGGCGCGCGTTATCCAGCTGCGCCTGGTCCTTTTCGAGCTGGCCCTCGTACTGCGCGAGAGACGCCTCGTAGGTCCGGGGATCGATTTGGGCGAGCAGGTCGCCTTTCTTGACCGTTTGCCCTTCCCGGAAATGAATCTCCGTCAAGTAGCCGCTGATTTGCGATTTGATCGTCACCGTTGCCAGGGAAGTCACCGTCCCAAGCGAGGTTAGCGTAATGGGGATATCGCCCTTCGCCGCTTGCGCCACGGCTACCGATTGCATGCCAGCCCCGGGAGGCAAGCCCATCGGGCCGCCTGGCATCCCGGACCTCCAGGGATGCCGCCAGACAATAATGGCGACGACGACGGCGACCATCAGCAAGAACCATGGCCAAACGCGCCGCCTGCCCGCTCGTTGCCGCGCGGAAGCCTCAACCCCCGTGTTTTGAGAAGACTCAATCTGCGTATTCATGGGACATTTGACTGGATTTGACTTGGTGACCAACCCGGCTTTGAGTTGATTCACGCTGGGGCGATAGTAGAGTAAAAGGCGCCCCTTTTGCACCAAGTGATTGATTTGCAGCCGCATTTACACATTGTGTGAGGATTGATACATTTGAGACCTTGCGTTGCGCTGGTTCCACTCTTATATGGAAATTCGCTTGCGTCCAGTTTCCATGATTCAACCGACCACCCCCCACCTCCTTATCGTCGAAGACGACCCCGATATCAGCGGGCCGCTGGCGGGATACTTGGGCGGGAAAGGTTTCCTGGTATCAGTGGCCGAAAGCGCCGAAGTCGTGGATGGCATTCTTAAAAAAGGCGACATCGACCTCATCCTCCTCGATGTGATGCTGCCGGGCGAGGACGGCCTGGCCCTATGCCGCCGCCTCCGGGCCGCCGGAGGGCCTCGGATCATCATGGTGACCGCTCTTTCAGAACCCACCGACAAAGTCCTGGGGCTGGAACTTGGAGCCGACGATTATGTCGCCAAGCCGTTCGATTTACGTGAGTTGCTGGCCCGCATTCATGCCGTGCTGCGGCGCGGTTCCTTGGACGAAGACGCGCCCGCGCAGCCCGGCACCGAGATGGTGCTGCGCTTTTCCGGCTTCGCTTTTTATCCGTACCGCCGGTTTCTCCATTCGCCGGAAGGGCTGCGCATTCCGCTTACCAGCGCCGAAAGCGACCTGCTGCTGATTTTCTGCCAACGTCCACGGCAGGTCCTCTCCCGCGAGGAATTGATCAACCTCACGCGCGGCGAGGGATTTTCCATTTCCACCCGGTCCATTGATCTCCTCGTCAGCCGTCTGCGCCGCAAGCTTGCGGGCGGCGATCCTCTCGTGGAGCCCATTCGCACCGTGCGGGCGGACGGTTACGCGTTTCAGCTCGGAATCACGGAGAACCCATGATCCGCCGCTTTTTCTCAACAACTCTGGGGCAGATCCTTGCAATCATCGCCACCTCATCGGCCCTGACTTTTCTGCTCTTTGTTACCGTGGTCAACTCTCTCTACACCAGAACGCCACCGCCTCCGCCGTGGCCCTGGCCACCGGCTTACCGCATCGCAAGTCTCGTCAATAGCTTGCAGGTGGTCCCTGAGAGCGACCGCGCTTCCATTATCGCGGCGTTCAAACAGCCGGGCATATCGTCCATCAACCTTATTCAGACAGCGTCCGCCAGCGGCGTATCGAACAACGACACCCGCAATTTAGAGCGGGTGCTGAAATCCGAGCTGGGCTCGAGCATATCCAATGTGACCGTGCGAATCCGGGAATCCTCCCCCTCGGCGGAAATCCAGGTTCTCATCGGCCTGGGGCATCAGACCCTTGAAATTGACCTGAATAAGATTTTAAACCCTCCACGCAAATACTTTAGTATTTCCTTCCCGGCCCACGCAGCGCTTCTCTTTCTTTGCATTGGCGTCGCCGCCATGTCCGCATGGGCCATTTGGAGGGTCATCCGGCCGCTGCGCCGCCTCTCCCTCAAAGTGGACGCCTTCGGACGCGACATCGCCATTTCGCCCATCGAAGAAGAAGGGCCGCTCGAAATCCGGCGGGTCGCGCGGACTTTCAATCTCATGCAACAGCGCATCACCCGCTCCATCCAGGACCGCACGCGGATGTTGGCCGCCATCAGTCACGACCTGAGAACCCCGCTGACGCGCATGCGCTTGCAGCTTGAGACCGGCCAGGGAGAGCTTATCCGCCACAAGCTTTTGCGGGATGTCGGTCTCATGCAATCCATGGTCACCTCCGCGCTTGCATTCCTGAGCGGAAGTTTCAATAAGGAAGAAAAAGAGTGGGTCGATCTCGGCGCGCTGCTATCAACCCTTTGCGACGAATTCGAGGAAAGGGGCGCGGCCCTCAGCTATGAAGGTCGCGGGCAGATCCGCTTTTTCTGTCGGCCCAACGCGATCACCCGGGCGCTGACGAACGTCGTCGAGAACGCCGTTCACTTTGGTAAGCACATCGTCGTCACCGCGTCGGCCGAGGGCGAAGCCACCGTGATCGAGGTCGTCGACGACGGCCCCGGCATCCCGAAAGACCGGGTTCAAGACGTTGTCGAACCCTTCGTGCGCCTTGACCCTTCCCGATCCAACCGTCCGGGAAGCGTTGGCCTGGGCCTCTCCATCGTGAAAGAAATCGTCGAGGGGCATGGGGGAACGCTTGAACTGATTGGCAGGCAGCCGACGGGGCTCATCGCCAGGATCAGTATTCCGAAAGATAAACCATCCCCGCCGCAAGCGGCGGGTTATTAGACACCTCAGTCTACGTTTGATGCCGAAAAATCGCCCGATTTACGGACCCACTCCATCCTTCTGTGCAAGATCGCGTATCTGAAGGTCGCGAACGCTATCCTCTGTTCTCGATCTCCTCTTGCACATTCATTTGAGAAGACCTCTCTCTTTTCAAAAACGCATAAGACGTGTTGAGGCAGTAGCTTAGAGAAGTTCGAATCCTGCCACGTACCTGATCTACCATTTCGAACTATTGTTCCATGGTTAACAGGAGCGGTCCTCTACGTTCGAAACGACATCCAAGGGAGGGTTGATGCCAAGCCGGGGATGTCGCCCACCGAGACGTATGAGGAGAAGGCCAAAGTGCTGTTCACCAACCCCAGCGTGCCGCGCTTTACAAAGCGACCGTGGCTCTTGTGCGCGCGTATGCCAATGTCGCCGACGAATTAACCTCCGCAGGATAAGAGCGAGTATTTCGGTCGCAGCTTCACCTCCCTCCTCCATGAGGAACGAAGCAGCTGCGGGAAAGTCCTTTTGCTATCCACCGAAGACGGACGGTTTGAATACACGCATCAAGCCGGGGTGGCAAAATTGGCAGACGCACCAGACTTAGGTATAGGCACGTTTTTTATAGTGTGTGAGGGATGTACTCCATCTCGTGGATTTTGAAACGAAGTGTCACAATTTCAAAAGGGCGGATGTGAAAATGGATCTCTCCATTGTTCACGGGGATGTTCTCCAGCGGGTTTTCGAGCAGGTCGGCACGGCTGGCGGCGCGCACGGGCAAGGCTGTCTGCAAGGTAACGAGACCGCGCGAGCCAAGGGCTTCGTAGAGCCGGACAATGATGTCCGCACCGTCGTCGGCAACTTTGACGCTCTCGACGATGACGCCGGGCCGGTCGATTTGCAGGAAGGACTGGATGGAAGGCATGCGGCCTGGTTGCACCGGTAGCGGGGCCACATGCAACGGGACGTTGAGTTGGTAGGCTTCCTCGATGACCCGCCCCTGGCGCAGTCCTCCCCGGTGGGGAAGGATGGCATAAGTGAACCGATGATGGCCGCGATCCGCCGTGGCGTCGGGCGCTGTGGAGGAGCGAAGGAGGCTCAGGCGCATGATGTTGCCGTGGATGTCGTAGCCGTATTTGCAATCGTTGAGGAGCGCGACGCCGTAGTCAGCCTCGGAGAGATCAGCCCACTTTTGCGCACAGACTTCAAACCGGGCAATGTCCCAGCTCGTATTGTAGTGGGTGGGCCGTTCGACGTGGCCGAACTGGATTTCGTAGGTGGCGCGCGGCGAGCGGATGTCAACCGGGAAGGCGACTTTGAGCAGCTTGTGGTCTTCCTGCCACTCCACTTCGGTTTCGAAGTCGATGCGCTTGCTCCCGGAATATAAGATCATATCCTGAATGATTCGTGACTTGCCGAAGCTGCGCTCGATGCGGATTTTGGCCCGTAGGGGGTGCGATTCGATGACTTCAAGCCTGTCGAGGGCTTGGAGGTTTTCGACGCTCTCCTTGTAAAAGAGATCGACGTCCCATGCGTCCCAAAGATTGGGCCGGTCGTGGTGGAGCTGGAAGAGGTTTCCCCTTTCGCCAGGGGCGAGCACTTCGCGGCCGCCGTCTTCCAAGTCCCGCAACGAATGGATCAAGCCGTCAGCGCCCAGGCGCAGTTCGATGAGGCCGTTGTGAATGACCAGTCCGCCCGCCTCGGGCCGAACGAGCACGGTTGCGTCCATCGGGGCGGCTGTGGCCGCGTCCGCATCGATGACGGTGTAGCCCAGAGAGGGAACGCTCACCGAGGCCAGCTTGCCGGGCGCGAGTTCGACGATCTCCCGTCGCTCGAAATTGAGCGTGTTGAAAAGCTGTACGGGCGCTTTGAACGCGTGGGTGTCGATCTGGCGGTTCAATGCGCGAAGGGAGGAATCCACGACCGATCCGCCCAGCGTTTCGATCGTCCGGTAATCGCGGGTGCTGTCTTCATAGACCCAGCCGATGGATGAGCCGGGAATGATGTCGTGAAATTGGTTTAGCAGCAGCAGCTTCCATGCACGGTCGAGCGCCTGGGCGTGGCGGTGCGGGTCGCCGGTATCCAGGCCGGTAACGTCGTAAACGGCGCGCTCGGGATCGGCCGCGGTTTCTTCGCGGTTCGGCGCAAGACTCAGGCTCAACGCGTCAAAGAATTCCGCGTTACGCAGCAGAAACTCGCCCTTGCGGTTGCTGCGTTTGTTGCGCGCCTGCGTGGTATAGGTGCCGCGGTGGAGTTCCAGGTAAAGCTCGCCCACCCAGATCGGCAAGTCCCGTGCGTCGGCCTTGGCTTTTGACATGAAGTCGCTCACTTTTTCCAACTGCACGTTAGGCAGGCCATCGAGATCGCTAACCCTCCGCGCCTGCTCCAGCATCGCGATGGTTGGGCCGCCGCCGCCATCGCCGTATCCATACAGATAGAGCGAACGCGTGGCGCGCCCGTGTTCCTTAAAGTTGGTGACGTTGTAGAGCAGTTCCTTGGGCTCCACCGTTCCGTTGTAGGTATCCGCGGGCGGAAAGTGGCTGAAGATGCGGGTTCCGTCGATGCCCTCCCATAGAAAAGTGTGATGAGGAAATTTGTTGAACTGGTTCCAAGAAATTTTCTGCGTCACGAAGAGGTCGATGCCGCAGCCGCGGTAGATCTGCGGCAGCGCGGCGGAGTAGCCGAAGACGTCCGGTATCCATGCGTCCCGAGTTTCGTAGCCAAATTCTTCTTTAAAAAAGCGCTTCCCGAGCGTGATCTGCCGGATCAACGATTCACCCGAGGCCAGGTTGCAATCGACCTCCACCCACATGGAGCCGATCGGCTCCCACTGGCCTCTTTTTATCCGCTCCCGGATGCCTTTGTAGATGGACGGGTAGAGGGCTTTCATCCAGGCGTATTGCTGCGCCTGGGAGCAGCCAAAAACATACTCCGGGTAGCGGTCCATATAGTCGAGGGCCGTGGAAAATGTGCGGGCGCATTTGCGGATCGTCTCCCGCAACGGCCAGAGCCAGGCCGTGTCGATGTGCGCGTGCCCGATGGCGGAGATGCGGTGCACCGTATCGCCGTTCTTCTTCGATAATACACCGGCGAGCGCGGCGCGCGCGGGGGCGATGGTGCACGGGTTGGCTTCGTCAAACTGATTGAGCGACTCGTTGAGCGCGTAACGCAGCTCGCCCCGACGCTGGCTGTCGGCGGGCAGCGCGTCCATGAGTTGCGCCGCCACTTTGAAGTCGTAGTAGAAATCAAACGCTTCCCGGTTGATGACGGCCAGTTCGGCCTGGGCGAGTTTGAATTGAGGTCCGGCGGAGGCAGGAATGGAACGCCCGTCTTCCACGGAAATATTCGCGGCGGCTTCGACATAGAATTCGAATGCCTCCCCGCCGTTCGCTGGATTGGCGATGTCAATCTCGCTGCGATTGGCGTTCAAGGCCCGCACTACTTGACCCTCGCGATAGATCAGCCCTTCTGCCGTAAACCCTTCCCTGCCCACATCGGTCAGCCGCATTAGCACGACGACCTTGCGGCCAGCCCACGGCTCGGGAACCTGGCCCTGGATGCGGAACCAGGTGGTGTCCCACTGTGGCCCCCAAGCCTCGCCGACGGCAAACGGTGTGAAATCCTGCGCCGCCGCCGTTTGAAACGGAACCGGCTCCCCGCCCACGTGCCAAGCGGCCAGTGCAATCGGCGCTTTCTGCGGGTAAATCAAGGCTTCGATTCGCGGGAGCGCCCGGCGAATGCGTTCTTCGGTAAGGCTGGTATGCTTTTGCATATTAAATAATAAAGATGTTGATGATCGCCATGCGGGCGGTAGGGAGCACAACGGTTGCTTTGGACCGGGGAATGGAAAATTCAGCTCTTTCCACGATGCATCGTTTTTCTAGTGATTTTTCAGGATGCTCGAAAAAAATCCGAGAGCTTCTTGAAAATTTTGCAGCGTAACGATGTTGTGATTGCTCTCGGGCTCGCTGCGGAATGTCGCCGGAACGCCCTGGCGCTTTAGGGATTCGGCAAATGCCACGGCCTGCCCGTCGGGCACCGTGGTATCCTTAGCCCCATGCACAATGAGCATAGGCGGTGCGCTGGCGGTAACGTAAGAGGCTGGGCTGGCCCATTGAGCAAAGGCTTCATCATAGCTACCGCCCGGGAAAAACATTCTGCAAAACGGGTCTGAGGGATTCCAAGGAAAGGCGCTACGTGGCCATTGGCCGCGTTCTCGGCCCAAGTCCAACGGCCCGGACCAGAGCACGGCCGCCTGCACACGAGGAGCCACGTTGTGGGTTGGGGAGAAGAGAGCGGTCCCTCCGATGGTGGCAATCAAGGCGGCGAGATGGGCTCCGGCGGAGTGGCCGATGACGCCGATTTGCCCGGGATCAATGCGGTAATGCGGTGCATTTTGCCGCAGCCATGCCAATGCGGAGAGACAATCTTCAATCTGCGCGGGGAAGGGGGCATTATCTTGAATCAAGCGATAGTCCAGCGAGGCCAGCGCAAAGCCTGCCTTGAGAAAAAGCGGCGCGGCGCCAGTGTTCTTATTTCCGCTGTGCCAGCCGCCTCCGTGGATCCAGACAATCAGGGGAAAAGGGCCGGGCCCCGGCGGCACATAGAGATCCAGGGTTTGATTGGCGGCAAGGGCGGCCTTGGTGTCGGCTCCCGGCAGGTAAGGTTGATCGAAGAGCGCTATGCTCTCCAATGGGAGCTTGCGAACCACTTCGTGTTGCCTGGTTTCGCGAGGATCCGCGTTCCCTGGTTGTTCCGCGTTGAGAAGGCTGGAGAGGAGAAAGCAAACGATGGCCATACCTAAACCGCTCTTGATGTGCATAAACATCATATACGTAAATTTATTGGGAATAACGATCTGGTTTTCTTGCTCAGCGGCAGTATCGTTGAGCGATTATGGGAAAAGGCGCGGAGCTATGACTTTTTGCACAGGGGAGAGATTCCCGTGGATCCACGAATCATCAAACGCGGAACAATTCGGACAACTTTTTTGTTTTTCGAACCCGACCTGCGAACCAATGCCTCAAGCAGAAGCTCTCCTGCGCTAGAAATCATTTTCTCTGTTTGCTGATCGATCGATGTGAGCGCAGGATCCCAATAGCGACTGACCGGCAAGTTATCGAACCCCACCACGGAAAAATCGTTGGGAACGTGGTAGCCTGCGTTGGATAAGGCCCGTATCGCACCAATTGCAATCTGGTCGTTGAGTGCGATCAACGCCGTAGACGGCGACGGAGAGGCAATCACTTGGTTTGCCAGTTCCATTCCCTCGGCATAAGACTCTTCCTGGGTATGATCCAATGCAACACTCTGCACGCATTCATTCGAATCCAATCCAGCCGCACTAAGGGGTTCGATAAGACCTGGCCAACGCCAGAGGTCGCGAGGCGTGATTCCCAGCGTGCTAAAGGAGCGGTGCCCCAGATCTAGCAGGTGTTGAACCGTAAGCCGCATCGCTTCACCCCGGTCGAGCCAAACTTTCGAGGTGCAACTGCGATCCGCGGGATCAATAAGGACGTAAGGCGTTTGCCCCAGCATCTTTTCCAGCAAGGCGTAAGGAAGCCCTGATTGGATCAAAACCATGCCATCAACTTGCAGATGGAGAAATTCCCTGATGATACTCAGCTCTTTTTCTTGTTCCGCGGAGCTGATGGCCAGGATGCCGCGGAGTTCATGGCGAAAGAGAAATTCGTCAAGCAGCGTAATTTTGTCGATCATGATGCTGCTGTGGGCGTTGATAAAACAAACTCCCACAACGCCCATGGCTTTGCCATTGAGCTTCCGGGCAACCGGGTTAGGCCGGAATCCCAGTTCATCCATCGCTTTGAAGATCCGATCCCGGGTCGTAATTTTAACTTCCGGATGACCGTTGATGGCGCGAGATACCGTCCACTCCGAGAGCCCCAGATATTCAGCCAAACTTTGGGTGGAACTGACCCTATTATGATTCGTATTCAATCAGGTATTAGCTCCAGTGTATTCGGCCTGCGCCCGGCGTTCGCTCGTTCAAATGGCGTTTTCGCGCTGACCTTGAAAAACTGGGGAAGCAAGGGTGCGTTTGCCTCCAGCAGTTCGTTGAGTATGGATTCGATTTCGCGGCTGTCGTTATTGTTGTTGAGCGGATCAGCCATCATGGCATGGAGGGCTTTGGTTCGGTCTCCCTCCAATGCCGCGTCTACCGTCAAATCCTGGATTAGGCAATGTTTGTAAACCAGCGCCAGAATTGCATCCGGGAGCGAACCGCTGGCATGCGGGATCGTTGTTCCATTCCAGATGGTTCCCAGCGTTTCGACCGAGGAGCCGATGGGTAGGTTCGCAACCTGTCCACTATTGGGCAGGGTCAGCGGCTGCACGGTTGCGGGCCCGTCGCTGATCAATGCGGCAAGGATGGGGGCCAGGGATTCGTTGGATGGTTTCAAGGGCAACGCTTCGGGGGTGTCCTGGGTCCACTCTTCGATGCGTTTTTTGAAGTCCAGAACCCACCGCTCCCGGTCATCGATGGAGGTAAGCGATACCCCAACCGCAGAGCCGCACCCTGTTTTTCCCGAAATGAAGTAGGGGAAAAATTCAGCGATATGCCGATCACCGGGGTAGGGAATGGCGCCGTAGGTTTTAAAGAGCGAAAACTTCAACTGATTGCCGCTCAATGAATCGCTTGGATTGACCGCGTTCCCGGGCCCGTGGATCACCGGTTTTTTAGGATTTTCTGAGTATTCCCGCAGCATCTGCATCCCGTCCTGGCCTTTCACTTTTAAATCAGTGATCCACGCAAAATGATTGATGCCCGCGATCACCGCTGAAGATTCCCGCTCCCAGTCCCTCATTCCCAGCAGGCTTTCCATGTTCGACATGAAGCATTTGAACTCATGGCATAGCCCGATGACTTTGATGCGGCTGGTTTTTTGGATCGCGCGGACAATCTGGTCCATCGGATTGGAAAGGTTTAGCAGCCATGCCTCGGGACAAATCTGCTCCATCCGTTGGGCAATATCGACTACGACAGGCACGTTGCGCAACGTGCGGGAGATTCCGCCCGGGCCAGTCGAGTCCCCGACGGGCTGATAAATCCCGTATTTTTGCGGGATCTCGAGATCATGCCGCATGGCGTCCAAGCCGCCGGTGGAGATGCATAGAATGACGGCCTCGGCATCTTCAAGGGCTCGATCAAGGTCATTCTCCAGCTCGATGGCGATGGCTGAATTCGCCTTGCGAGCGATGATGTGGCACACCTCCGCGAGTTCCCCGTTTCGGACCGGGTCGATATCATGCATCACAAAGCGGATGTTTTGGAGATGCGGATTGACGGCTATGTCCCTGAATAGGACCGGCACCCACTGATAGCTGCCTCCACCGATGAAAGTGACTTTTTTGGGGAATGACATAACGATGCTTTGTCGAATATGGGGAAGAGAGGCTCCCCTGTTGGCAACGACAATCACACTCGGATTGGATATTTTCAACAAAAAAATACCGACTAAGAACCAGAGCCCAGTTTTTCCGCGGCTGCCGTTGAAAATTATGATCAAATTGCTTGCACTTCCCGGGGAAGAGGGGCATCTTTCCGTAGAACATCACATCCGGATTGGATTTATCACCCGGCACGCCCCATCCTGTTAGGTTAGGTTTCCCTCTCTATGATCTACTCCCTCCCTTGCTCCAAACTACTGCGCCAGTGTGTGCTTTCGATTGTGCTTTTAAACGTGGTTTCTGCAGCCACCCCGGGTTCGCAAACATCATTGCCGGGCTTCATTGAAGCGGCGGTGCGTGAGGGAAAGACGAAGGTGGTTCTTCCTCCCGGCACTTACCGGATGGATGCCCCGCTGCTTCTAAGGGAGCTTAAAGACATCGAGATTGACGGGAGCAACGTTCTTTTGGTGATGAACCACTCGGACGAGGCGCTTAAGATTGAAAAGTGCGACAATGTCACGGTTCGCGGAGTGTCGCTCGACTATGATCCGCTTCCCTTTACCCAAGGCACGATCCAGGAAGTTTCACCGGACCATAAGACGGCAACCGTGGTGATCCATGAGGGCTACCCGCCGCTTGGCGCCGACCTCAAGACGGCCCCGCGGCATATCTTTGATCGCTCCACTCGACGGTGGAAAGACGGGGCCAACATCTTTGCCTCGCCAGTGATCGAGCGTTCCGCCGATGGGCGAACGGGCGTGGTGCGTTTCAGCTCGCCGCAGAACGCCCTGGAGGCGGGCGATTTGATGGCATTCGACCGGCGAATGCTCGACCCGTTTGCCTGCATTGGGGTCAAAAACAGTGGCGCGGTGACTTTCGAGGATGTGACCCTGCACGCCTCGCCTGGGTTGGCGATCTGCGTTCGTTATGGCAAGGGGCAAACGACCCTTCGGCGCGTCAAAATCACGCCTGGGCCGAAGCCTGTGGGAGCCACGGAGGAGCGGCTGCTTTCGACCAATGCGGACGGAGCGAATTTTGCCTATTGCCGCAAGGGGCCGTTGATTGAGGAGTGCGATTTTTCCTTCATGGGCGACGACTCTGTGAATGTTCACGGTCTCTATTTGCCAGTGGTGCGGGTCGATTCCCCGACCACGCTGCGGGTCGTGCGGCCCGGGCTTCGTTCGGAAGCGGTATCGGTGATCCGGCCTGGCGATACGCTTCGCGTCATGGAGGCCGAAACGTTTGCTGTCGTGGGACGGGTTAAAGTAGCCTCGCTCGAAGCGCTGAAAGACGTCGGAGACGTGACCGCCGAAGAGGCGGCCAAGCTCTACCCTCGGGACGCCATTGCGAAAAATGCGGCGTTGCCTTATACGGTTTACCGGGTGGTTACCGCCGAGCCGCTGCCTCAGGCTGCTCCAGGCCAATGGCTGGACGTGCCGGATGTGGATTGCCCCGATTATACGATTCGGAACAACTATTTTCACGATCACCGTGCCCGAGCCTTGCGGCTGATGGCGAACGGGGGAGTGGTCGAGGGCAACCGGATTGAACGAATCGGGAGCGCGGCGATCCAGGTCGGCGGCGAAATTCAGTATTGGCGTGAATCCGGATGGGTTGAGACCCTTCGGATCTCCAACAATCACCTTCGGGACATTGGGGTTGGCGGGGATCTTTTGCTCCCCTCCAGCTATACCCCCGGGGCAATCGTGGTCTGCGGACGGACCGACCGCGGGAAGCCTCCTTATTATCCGGGCAATCGCGATATTGTCATTGAAGGAAACGACATTGAGGGGTGTCCGCTGCCGGGGATCTATGCCTATGCCGTCACGGGTCTTTCCATCCTCGATAACCGGATCGCCCGGGTGAACCTAGCCAAAGCTCCGGAGGCCGGCGTGGGATATGGCCTTCAGGCTTCCGGCGGTGCCGCCCGCCCCGCCATTGTGCTTGGGCCCAACGTGGAAAAGGCAATGCTCAAGGGGAACAAAACCGAGCAGCCTTGACCCGCTTGGACGCCCGCCTTTCGGCGGAGATAGCCCTTGACGAAAGAACGCAATTTTGAAAATATCCAACCCGGATTAGATTGCATCCAGTTCCTCTCTCCCCAAACAAAGAATGCACCCCCAACTCAATCAAATCATTCTATAATGAACAAGATCCTCATCTCAACGCTGACGGCCCTGATTTGCCCCTTTTCGCTTGGTATTGCCGCGCCGGTAACCGCAGAGTTTGCCGATGGCAACAGCACCTCGGCCGTGGATGGCTATGTTGGAACTGCCGGGGCTGGCTGGAAGGGGCCCTGGGTTTTGGTTTCAAAAGATGCGGTTTTTTCCGCGACGGTTGAAGACAATGCTCCGCTGAAAACGGGCGCGGGCAAGTATCTTTCGGCTAAAGCAAACACTGCCGGCGGAGTCTCTTATGCCGGAGGTTCCATCAATCGCAATTACACGGACGGGATTGATCCGACCCAGCCCGTGAAGTATACGTTTCTAATTCGTCCGGAAGTCATCAGCTCTCAGACGCGCTATATGATTTTCGATGCCCCGGTTTCGCAGCCCTCTACCGGTCCTAACATGACCTGGGCTATCGTTTTGGCGGGTGCGTCTTGGAATGTATTTAACGGCGATCAAGCGGGTGGCGGCAAAGAGATACAAACGGGAGTCACCGCCGAGAAGGGGGCCGTTTATGCCATAACCGTCAATGCCGATCCCACCGCCAAGACCTTTACGCTGAAAATTGCCGACGCAGCGGGCGGCGTCCTATACACAAGCGAGGCCTTGGGGCTCCGCAGCAATACTAGTGACAAGCTGGGCGGATATCTCACCTTTGCCTTTGCGGATACTATTCCCGACACGCCCGATGCATTTGGCTTTTCGATCGATTCCGTTTCGATTTCTCAAGGCCGGTAAATTCGTGAACGATGTTTCACTCATGTGCGCCTCTCTGTAGCGGAGGGGCGCCGTTTTTATGAAAACAGCTTATCGTTCGGTATTTTTGATTGGAGGCGTCGTAGCTGCCGCCAGCGTGCTTTACTTCGTTCGCCAACTGCAGGGAAAAGTGGCGGTTGCGGAGGTTGCTTCCGGAGAGCAAAGCCCCACGCCCGCCCCTCAGGTGCAGGACGGTTCCTCGATCTATGCGACAATCTGTGCCGCGGCTCAAGCGGGGCAGCCCCGGGTCGTGATTCCGCCCGGCGTGTACCGGATCCCCGCTCCCGAGGTGATTGCGGGAAAGGATCAGGCCCATTGGGAATTCACGGAAATCCAGAATCTGGAAATCGACGCCACTGGAGCGGTGTTCATCTTTACCGGACGCCACGCGGGCTCCATGGTGTTTCGTAAATGCAAGAACATCACCCTGCGCGGAGCGACGCTGCGCCGTGAGACGCCCGCCTTTTCTCAGGGCAAAATCGTGGCGATCGATCCTCAGGGCAAGTTTGTGGATATCCGGATCGACAAGGGCTACCCCACCGACATCGACGACCCCGCGCTGTTCGATCATTTTTGGAGCAATGTCTTTCGTCCGGAAGGCCAGCAACGAGGCTGGATTACGCAATTGCGCGCCCCGACGCCGTATGTCATGAAGCGTCTTGATACCGACCTCATGCGGGTCGATAGCCATGAGATCAACGCAACGAATCCCCGCATTCAAGCGGGCGACCGTCTGGCGTGGCGCGGACGCACTTTCTACGACATCATGCTTTGGAAATGCAGCGACATAACGATGAACCGCGTCACAGTGGCGGGAGGCTGCGGCATGGGGTTCATTGAACTGGGTGGGGATGGCGGCCATGTTTACGAAGATTGCGTGATCACCTATGGAGCGCGCCCTCCGGGGGCCGTCGATGATCCGCTCTACTCTACCAACGCCGACGGATTTCACAGCAGCGATGTCCGCAAAGGGGCGCGTTTGGAACGCTGCCGCTTTGAGGGCATGGATGACGATGGCATGGCCGTGCACGGCAACTTCGCCATTGTATGTGAAGCCGATGGAACGCGCGTGGTGGTGCGGCGTTGGTGGCCCGCAAGCAATAAACTTGGCGCGGAACCGGGCGACACATTGCGCTTTTATGACAAAGACGGAGTCTATTCCCAGGAAGCGCGCGTCGCCTCGGTTAAATCCCTGGCCGACTATCGCCCTCCAACGCCCCTGGATTCCACTTACCGGGAGTTCCAGGACAACGTCAAAGTCGCTTACCTGGAATTTACGATGGAAGCTCCGGTCTCCGTGCAGCCCGGCTGGCTTGCCGCCAACCAGGACACCATGGGAAAAGGCTTTGTATTCCGCAATTGCGAGATCCGGGATTCCTATGCCCGCGGGATTGTTCCCAAATCTGCCGACGGGCTGATTGAAGGATGCGTGATCGAGCGGATTGCCAGGGCGGGCATTGAGGTCCTGCCGGAAATGACGTGGTGGAGTGAATCCGATTACTGCCGCAACCTGATAATCCGCAATAACACCATCCGCAACGTCAATACGAACCGCCGCGAGGGGTTCAACCGCTATGCCGGTGCGCTGACGGTCTTCTCTTTTCGGAATTCCAGCTATGTTAAAAGCCCCGGTGGGCATCGGGACATTCACATTGAAAACAATGTATTCGAGAATAATCAGGGGACCAATATCGTCGTGACATCGGCATCGGAGGTTCAGATCAAAAACAACCGATTCCTCTCTCCCATGACGCAGCCTCGAGAGTTTGGCACCGAAAAGGGGGTGAACCCGCATGCTCTTATCTGGGTGAGCAAAGCCCAAAACGTGCAGCTTGAGGGGAACGAGGTGGTGGCTCCCGGTCCTTACCTGAAGACCTTGGTGGATACGGTGGAAGTGACCGGAACCCCTCTGTCCGAAAACGGAGTCAAGCAGGTTGCCGCTCCATAAAACGTCAATGCCCCACCCGCTACTTCTTGGTGCGGCGGGGGGCGGGGCCTGTCGATCCGCGGATAATTATTTTCGGGGGAATTTTTACGCAGCGGCTCGAATCGGTTTTTTCCTTGAGCCCCAGCTCCTCAAGCAGGAGTTCCCCCGCACTTGTAATCATGAGATCGACTTGCTGATCGATGGTGGTAAGCGAAGGTTGTAAGTACATCCCTGCAGGTAGGTTATCGAACCCGACGATGGAAAAATCCTCGGGAGCGCGCAACCCGGCCTCACGGAAAATAGGAAGGCTGCCGATGGCGATTTCATCATTCAAAGCGATATATGCAGTGGCCCGTTTTTTGGCAGCCACGGCGCGGCGGGCCAAAAGAACGCCATCGGAATAGGAATCACCCATCCCCTTTTCGATGCCAAAAACCTGCACGGATTTTTCAAAGTTCACACCGTAGTCGGCAAACGCTTTTATCAGCCCGGCCCAGCGAAACTTGTCGATTGGGGAAATGCCCAGCAAGCCGAAGCTTCGATGCCCAAGCTCGAACAAGTGCTGCACAATGAGCCGCATGGCCTCGCCGCGATCGAGCCAGACCCTGGGGGCAAAGCTAGCTTCGGGATCGACGAGAACGCACGAAACGTTTCCCAAAGTCTTGTTTAGCGATGGGACGTCCAAGGTGGATTGGAAAAGCACCACCCCGTCCACGCGCAAATGGAGGAAATCCCGGATAGTTTTCAATTCCCGCTCCTTCTCCCGGGAGGCAAGCGAAAGAATGGCCCGGATGCCATGTTGTTTAAGGAATTTATCGAGAAACCTAATCTTGTCGATGATCACCCGGCTGTGGGCGTTGACAACGCACACCCCCACGATGCCCATTTGCTTGCCGCTGAGTTTCCGGGCCACGGGATTGGGGCGGAAGCCAAGCTCGTCCATGGCTTTCAAAATGCGTTCCCTTGTGGCGGCTTTGACTTCCGGATGGCCATTGATCGCGCGGGATACCGTCCATTCCGAAAGGCCTAAATGCTGCGCCAAGCTGAGAGTGGATCGAATTTTCGGGGTTTGGGAATTAGGGGCTGATTTCTTCACGTGGTTCAAGCTTTTGACCAATCAATTGGCTGGAGATTACATTATAAAATACCGTTACAGAATGTATAGCCAATCTTGAGATGAGAAGGGAGAAGAATTGCCGGAAAAACACGCAACTCACAATCCGTAAAAATTCCGCTTGCATTTCGTTAATGGAGTTTTAGGATGCCAGAAATCCAATCCGGATGTGATTGCATCGAAACTTTCACCCCTATCGTAGACGATGAAAATGGAAAACCCCTCCTCTTATACTGCCTTTTTAGGCAACAAATCCGCCTTTCGCGCAGGGCTTCAAGGTCAGGTCGTGGCCCCTTTGCTGGGAGCCTTGCTCACCATGAGCGTCTCGGTCCAGGCATCCACCGTCACGTGGACCAAAACGACCGGCACTGCGGCTACCAATATTGAACTCTATTCAACCGGCGCCAACTGGAACACGGGCACGGCTCCCGGCGCCGCAGACACCGCCTATTTTACGGGAGCGTATACCTATAGCGGCAGTGCGATTACAACCTATGCCGTAAGTATCACCGGGACGCAGGCTCTTGGGTCCATTATCTTCAACAATATCTCCTCCACCTCAAATGTTGCCATCAATAATGGGACCTTGCTTTTGACCAACGGTGGTTCCATTCAGGATTATGTAGTTTACAGCCAATTTATTAACTCCGCTGTTGTCATTGCGCCCGCAAGCACCACCACCAGCGGATCTTATACCTTCCTGTCGAGCTCGAACGCCGGGAAATTGCGAGTCATCGGCGGAGTCAGCGGCGGAACCACCAGCGGTTCCATTACTCTGAATCTTACCGGGACGAGCACGGGGGCAAGCGAGGTCGCCAAGATCAGTGATGGCGGCGCTGCGGGAGGACTATCCATCGTAAAGTCTGGCTCAGGAACGTGGTTGATTTCAGGTTCCAATTCGTATACCGGCTCCACGACCGTCAACGGAGGGGTGCTGGTTATTTGCGGTACCGTCGGGTCCTCGGCCAACACGGTTGTCAATTCGGGCACTCTGCAGCTGGACTGGAACCAAGCAACTAGCTATGTTTATACAAGACCGACAACCAACCTGATCAACTCCGCTTCGAGCCTTGTTTTTGGCGCCAACAGCAGCGGCAGCCTGGTCGTGAATGGTACCGCCGGGGTGACAAACAGCCAGACATTCAATGGCACAACGCTTAGCGCTGGCGCGGGTGCCACGATTACCGTCACGCCGGGATCGGGAGGCAATGTCGTTTTGAACTTGGGGGCGATCTCGCGCTCCGCTGGGAGCACGCTTAACTTTACCAGCCTTGCCTCGGGCACCGTCACCACCACCACTGCCAACACGGGCGGAATCCTGGGCGGCTGGGCCACGGTGGGGGGGACGACATGGGCGGTTAGCGGAGGCAACGGCACGACGGCCGGAGCGATTACAGCTCTCTCAAGCTATACCAATGATACGTGGGCCGCAGGCAATAACACGATGGTTACCACATCCACCGCTTTGGCGACTTCCTCCACGACCAACAGCCTTCTTTTCAGCAGCACCGGAACCACCATCACGCTGGCCTCTACCGGAACTTCGGTGATTACCAGCGGCGGTATTTTGAAGAGCGGAATTTTGGGGGCAAGTAGCGGCGGCACGATCACGGGAGGAACCCTCACCAGTGGCAATGGCAAGGATCTCATTGTCAACAACTACAGCTACAGCGGATTTTCGATCTACTCGGCCATCGTTGACAACGGCAGCACCTCCATTGGCTTGACCGTCAATAGCGCGGCGTCCAACAGCCAAGAAGGCGGCTACCTCATTATCAGTAGCACGAATAATAAGTACACCGGGGTGACCTATATCGAACGGGGCGGGCTGAAAACTCTCGCCAAAAACACCCTGCCAACCTATACCACCGTCGCCTTTGGATCGCTTTCCTCGGGGAGCATCAACGCCCTGGCTTTATATGGAAACAGTCAAACCATCGGTGCGCTGGGCACGACCGCGCAAACCACCTCTGGAACAGGCGGCTCTGTCGCGGTCTATAATGGTGCCTCGGGGCTGGCCGCAACGCTCACCATCAGTGGCAAGACCTATGTGAACGGCAGCCTCGTCAATACCGACAGCTCTTTTGCCGGTGTGATTGCCGACACCATCTCCGGCACGGCCAATGCCGCCAACGCGCTTTCCATTACAAAAACCGGGGACGGCAGCACGTTCTCCATCCTGGGAGCCAATACCTACTCTGGCACAACCTCTGTCCAGGGCGGCGTTCTCGCCTTCAATTCCGTGGCAAGCGGCACCAATGCGCAGGCATTGGGCTCCGGCAGTGTAGTCAATATCGGTCTGGCCGCCACCAGTTCCGGCACCCTGCAATACACCGGCGGTGCGGGATCGCTGGACAAAACGATCTACGCCCTCGGCAATGGACTCAACACGATCTTGAACAGCGGCAGTGGCTTGCTGACTCTATCGGGATCTTTGGTAAAGAACGGTACGATCTTAGTCTTGAACGGCGGATCCTATGGCGTCAACGTCACGGGCACCATCAGCGGTTCCAGCGCAAACTCCGACCTCTACATCACGGGAGGCACCACGACCCTGAGCGCCGTGAATACCTATAGCGGGCCCACGTGGGTCTATGGCGGCGGTGTTCTGGTGAACGGCGTAAGCAACGCCCTCCCCACAGCCACCACGCTGATCCTGGGCGGAACCGACAACAGCGACGGCACGTTTGACTTGAACGGATACAACCAGACGGTTGCGGGCCTTAGCGGCACCGGCAGCGGTTCCAAGAAAGTGACTAACAACGGCTCCGGGACCTCTACATTGACAATAACCGGTGGAGGCAACTATTCCGGCGTCATTTCCAATGGTTACGGCACCACGGCCCTCGCTGTCACGGGTGGCAATCTCATTATGGGTGGAATTAACACCTACACCGGGGCGACATCCATCACCGGCGGGACGCTCAGCGTCAACGGCTCATTAGGCAACAGCGCGGTAACTGTTTCCACCGCAGCCACCCTGAACGGCAGTGGCACGATCAACGGCGAGGTGGTCAACAGCGGAACGATCTCCGGCAGCCTGACCTTTGGCAGTGATGTCACCATCAATAACGGAGCCACGGCCTCCGCGACGGCATTCAACGGCAACCTGCTCGACAACGGCACCGTTACCTCGGACGTCGCCATCCAGAGCGGCAAGGTCCTGAGCGGCAGCGGCTCGGTTACAGGAAACGTCACCGTCAATAGCGCTACCATCAACGGCGATGGACTGACCCTGGGCGGCGCCACCGTGTTGTACGGATCGAGTGCATTAAGCGGCCTCAACCATGCATCCAGCGTGGTTGTCCAGACCGGTTCGACCTCCCTGTCAGGCACCACTTCGGCCAGCACGCTTTCGGTAGCCGCCGGAGCCGTCTTGAATAACAACGGCTTGGTCGATGGAAACATGACCGTGAGCGGTTTGCTCAAAGGGAGCGGAATCCTCAACGGCAATCTCTCCCTGAGCGGCACGCTGGCTCCCGGCAACAGCCCGGGGATCACTACCATCAACGGTAACTTAACCATGGACACCACCGCGGTACTGGCCATGGAAGTGACGGGATCGGTGGCGGGGACTTCGTATGACCAGATCAAAGTGAGCGGCAATGTGACCTTGGCCGGCACGCTCAATTTATCGACCTTGAGCGGCTTGACGCTGGGCACAACGATCACCCTTATCGACAACATCGGTAAGACAACAACGACCACCGGGTATTTTGCGGAAATCATTACCAGCGGGTCCACCTACGTGATTACAGGCTCCAGCAGCAGCTACCTAGTAAGCGTAAGTGGTACCAATTACCTCCTGAATTATGCGGCGAATTCCGATGAAGATGGAATTTACAACGACGTAACCCTAACCGTGGTTCCCGAGCCGAGTACTTGGGCGATGCTTGTAGGCGGCATTGGTATGCTTGCCTTTGGACAGCGGATTCGCCGCCGCTAGGTTCCCTTATTCTCCAACAACCCAGGAATACGCCTTGTTTCCGCAGTAGCCGTATGGGCCGGTGCAGCAAAGGGGTAATGCACCGGCTCATGGCATTTCGGGCTCAGTCCATTGAATTTATGAAAATTGTTTCTTTCATCGCTCTGCTGTTAGTGACGCAAGCTCCATCGCTTCTTTGGGCTGAAACCTATTATGTGGATGTTGCCAACGGCAACGACGCAGGGAAGGGGAGCCGCGAGCAGCCTTTTAAAACAACCAGCAAGGGCATAGGGGCTGCGCAAGCGGGCGATACGGTTGAAATATTGAAGGTTGATTTTCCGATCCACGAAACCCTTGTGGTGAAAAACAAGTCCGGGCAGCCCGGGCGGCCCATCGTCATCGACGGAAAGGGCAATCTCTTTACGGGTAGCGATCCCCTCAAGGCAGAAGATTGGACCGAAGTGAAACCGGGCGTTTTCCGCAACGACCACCTGCTCGCCAATCTCACCGCTACCACCAGCGCAAATAGCAGCTTCATCCTCACCCGCTATTACATGCTATGGAACGGTGTCCAAAATCGCATGGGGCGTTCTTCAAAAGGCTATCTTCCGCCGCTGCCGCCGGTTGATCGACTTAAAGCGGGCGAATGGACTTGCGTCGAAGCCGAAAACGCCTTTTACATCGCCATAGAGCCCGGCCAGAAGCTCGCGGACTCTCACATCGAGCTGCCGGTGCGCTTGAATGGCGTCTCGGTCATCGGCGATTGTTCGCATTGGGTGCTTCGCAACATCAACACCACCCACGTTATCAATGATGGGTTCAACATCCATGCCCGCACGGCGGACTTTGTATTTGAAAACATCATCGCCACAGAATGCGGCGATGACGGCATTAGCGCCCACGAGGAGAGCGATATCATCATCCACGGCTTGGTTTCGCGGCACAACTCCACCGGCATGGCCCATATCAGCGTGATGCCAAGCCCGGTTCGTTCCACCTGCGACCGCCTTGTCTTGGAGGATAACTATGCCTTCAATCTCCTGCTGGAAAACGGAGAGCATGTCATCAGCAACAGCTTGGTTTCTGCCAAAGCTCCCAAAGGGGGAAAAGACGGCATTCGCCTGATGCACGAGTTCAAGGACACGACCAGCCGCAACCTGACGGTAAAATTCCTCAATTGCCAGATCCCGTTCCCCGAAGGGGCCAACCCTTGTGGCGCACCTCCATTCCGGGTAGATTACAGCGTGAAACTTGAGGTATCGCCCGACACACACCTCGGAGGGGAGATCACTAACCTGCCTCCCAGGAACTAGATCGTTTCATCAAACGCAAATCGCCCGGTCCCTCTTGATTTGAGATAAACCACTTGACCCAGCCTGCATTGTATCGTAAATTCCAATCCGCATTGGATTTAATATTTAAGAGCTTGCTCCTTTGCTAGTCCCCCGCTTGTGCTACCATTCGACTCCTCTCCCCATGAAGCCGCCCCCCCCCCATCGGCAACCGAATGCAAATCCATTCCGGAATAATGGATTTACGCTTTTGGAGTTGATAGTGGTGATCGGTGTCATGGCGCTGATTTCCGTATTGGTCATGCCAAGCACGGGCAGGTTCATGGGAGCTTCGCGGCTTTCCCAGAGTTCTCAACTGTTGGTCAACGAACTAAGCCTGGCCCGCCAACAGGCCATCACCCGCAATAGCGAGATCGAGGTCCGGATTTATCAATTTGGCGACCCTGACGTTCCCGGGGAAACACCTTCCAGCCCAGCATCCGGAAGATACCGGGCCCTCCAAACCTTTGAGATCACTGCAAGCGGATCTGCCATCGCGTTGGGGAAAATCCAACGACTGGCGACTTCGGTGATGATTGATGCCGGAGTTCTTTCCTCGATCATCAGTTCATCAGGGGGGACTCCCTCGGTTCCCGTTGCTACCACTGGCGATGCGCTGGGGTTGGCAATTCCCAAGGTTGGAACCCAATACAATGCGGTTTGCTTCCGGTTTCTACCGGACGGATCGGCGAGGCTCAAACCGCAGACCGGGAAGTGGTTTTTAACCCTCCATGGCAGCGAAGCCGGGGATGGCCTCTCTACGCCGCCGCCAAACTTTTTCACCGTTCAAATCAATGCACTCAATGGACACATCCAGACCTTCAGACCGTAAACTGAAGCTGAGCCAGCGGAAGAGCGCAGGGTTTAGCCTGGTCGAGGTCACCATGGCTATTGGGGTCTTTGGGTTTGCCTTCGCGGCGATCATGGGCCTGATCCCGATGGGATTGAGCACCTTTCGCCAAGCCATGGACGCCTCGGTGGGGACGCAAATCTGCCAGCGGGTCATCAATGATATCCAGCAGACGGACTACGACACGCTAACCGGCAACAGCCTGGACGACCGGTATTTCGATGAAGCGGGAAATGAGGTGGCCAAAACCTCCAAGTATATCTACCAAGTCAAAACGGTCGTATCCGCCACCACCTCGGCGCCCAACGCGGAGGACACTTTCCTGAGCCTCGCCACCGTGTTAGTGCAGATCGCCAGCAACCCAGGCCATTTAACACCTGGAACGGACCCTGATACCGGAGCATGGCGCGATACACGGCTTTCGATCTCCGCTTATCCCTGCCTGGTGTCGCGTAACAAATACACCGCCAAATGAGCCCGGAGCAGAGCAGCGCTTCCCGCCGCGGGTTCTCGCTAGTCGAGATCATGGTCTCGATGACCATTGTCACGCTGATTCTCCTGGTGCTGGTGTCGCTGACGGATTCCGTTCGGCGGACCTGGAGCTACACCACCACCAAGACCGAGCAATTCCGCGATGCTCGCGAGGCGTTCGAGTCCGTCACACGCAGACTCAGCCAAGCCACTCTCAATACCTACCTGGATTACGACTACCCCCTCACAGGCAGCGGCAAGGCTGATACCACGCAATTGCCGAGCCGCTACGCGCGCCAGTCCGAACTGCGGTTCATCTCGGGAACCGCGCAGACGCTCATCGCATCGGGGTCGAGTGCAACCCATGCCGTATTTTTCCAGGCCCCCATCGGCTACAGCGATAAGTCTGACTATGCCGATTTGCAAAAGCTGCTCAATACCTGCGGGTACTTTATTGAGTTTGGCGACGACACCGCCACGCGGCCCACGTTCATCACCACGGCCATTGTTCCGCCGCGTTACCGTTTTCGCCTCATGGAAATGGTGGAACCTTCCGAATCGCTGACCCTCTACAAATACACTAGTGGCTATCCGGGTTATACGGGCACGGACTGGTTCACCGTGCCGTTGGGGCTGGCGTCCCGTCCCGCGCAGGTACGCGCGGAAAACATCATAGCGCTGATCATCCTGCCGAAACTGGCTGCGGAGGAAGATTCCACCGGAGCCAAGCTGGCCCCTGCCTATAGTTACGATTCGACCCTGACCGCCGCGGACGCCACACTCAATTCCAAAAACCAGCTTCCGCCCGTGGTTCAAATCACGATGGTGGCCGTTGACGAGACCTCGTTCAGCCGGTACCAGAAAAACTCCACAATGACCGATCTGACTTCGGGGCTATTCACCGATGCTACCCAGTACGATTCAGATCTAAGCAGACTTCAGACCATCCTGCAGGACAAGAAACTTAACTACCGCGTCTTTACCACCAATGTGAGCCTGAAAAACGCAAAGTGGAGCCGCGAACAGAGCAACTGAATTTTAGGTTATGAACTTTTCCCCTACCTATGGCCGTTCGAAGTCCAAAGCCACCGGGCCAGCCTCAGGTATCGCGCTGATTCTGGTATTGACGTTCCTGGTTTTGATTTCAGTAGTGGTCACGGCTTTCTTTTCAGCAGTTAAGACAGAGCTTTCTGGGGCCAAAAGTTATGCCAGTGGCGCTTCGTCCAAGCAGCTTGCCGAATCGGCGGTACAGCTTTCGATGGGGATCATCCGCCAGGCCACCACCGGCACCAACGCCTCCGGCAATCTAGCCTGGGCCTCGCAGCCAGGCATGATCCGTACCTACGATGCCTCGGGCACCCCTACGGCCTACTACAAGCTCTATTCCTCGGATAAGATGGTCGTCACGAGCTTTCCCTTCGACCCCTCGGGGGAACTGGATGCCAGTTGGAACCGCAAACCGGCTCAATACACCGACCTCAATGCGCCCGTCGTATCTACTAGCGGCACCAGCTATCCGATTTTTGATCCCTCGGCGTTGTCTGCTGTCAAAGGCGGCTCGATGACCTCGCTCTCCAGCTACGAATCCGCGCAGTCTATTTCGGCTACGAACAACAACGCGCCAATGCCGGTAAAATGGATCTACATCCTTAAGAACGGCCTGCTTACCACGCCAACCAGTATCGATGCAACGGGGAAAACCGCAACCTGGACGGGATCGGGCAACATCCCCACCGATTCCAACCCCATCGTTGGCCGCATCGCCTTTTGGACCGACGACGACAGTTGCAAAATCAACATCAACACCGCCGCGGGCGATGTCTGGTCCGACACCGCGCCTGCTGCGGGCCAAGCGGGAAACCCGGGATCTTTTTGGGATATTCCGCGCACCTATTCGCCGTTTGAAAAAACCTACTTTGCCCAAAATCAACCCGCCAAGAACGAATTTCAGCGTTACCCCGGTCACCCGGCTACAACCTACCTAAGCGCGGCATTCCCGAGCCTCACCGCCGCAAATATTTACCAGATCGCGCCGCGCGTGGCTCCAGGAGGATCATCCGGTGGTGCAAACTCCATTACCTCCGCCTCCTCCATCACCATCGACACCGACCGCCTTTACTCTTCAGTGGATGAATTGCTCTTTGCCGCAAGCCTGACCGGCACCTTGCGCGACGCCAACCCGGTGGTTTCGGCCACCACCCTAAAATCTGCGGCATTCTTTTTGACGGCCCAAAGCCGCGCCCCCGAAGTCAACTTGTTCAGCCAGCCCCGCATCGTCATGTGGCCGGTCAGCTCCAACACCACCGCCCAATACCGGACCCATTACGACAGCCTCTTCGCGTATTGCGGCACCTTGAACGGCAATCCCTATTATTTCCAGCGCGGCGACAGCGCTTCCACGATAAACGATCTGCCTTCGTGGGCATCCACCACTGGCGTGGGCCGCAACCGCGGGTTGATCACCTATTTGCGAAACTTGACCAGTCGGCAAATCCCCGGCTTTGGCGGTTCGTTCCTCACAAAGTACCCCCAGGATCGCGATCAAATCCTCACGGAAATTTTCGACTACATTCGCGCCACCAATGCGCAGGATCCCACGTTTATCGGAGGACACACGTTCGCCATCAGCGGAACCGCCAGCAATGGAATTACAGGGCAGGGGCAGATCCTTCCGATCACAGACACCAAACACGACGACAGCAACACTCAAACCCTTCGCGGATTCGGACGCTTCCCCACCGTGCAGGAAGCTTCCTTGATTTTTGTCGGCGTCGGTCAAACAGCCGTTCAAACCAGCGGATCGATTTACAAAAGCATTCCCCCTGACGCCAGCCAAAGCCCATTGACCGCCATCGCCGACGGCAAAACACGGGTGCAAGCCGCATTTTTGCTCAATCTGTTCGACCCCAGCCAGGGGTATGGCACCTATATGCCCAATTTCAAAGTGCGCGTTAGTGGCCTTGGCAATTTCGCGTGGAACAGTACGAGTATGGGGGACAGTACGAGTATGGGGTTTGCCTCCCCGGTTACCGTTCCTATTACCAAGTGTTACAGCGGGCCGATCTTTGGAGGCTACATGGGGGCATCGACGTTTGCCGCCTCTTCCGGCACTTCCTTGGTAAGCGGCTATATCGACCTCTCCTCCACCAATGCCAACAGCACCTTTGCTTTTACCGGGGGGGACGCCGTCGTGGATATTCTCGACAGCACCGGAGGCACCGTCTTACAGTCAAGCACCCTCAATTTCCCCTCGACCACTTTTCCCGTTCCGCAGCTCGCGCCACTGCTTAAAGATCCCTCCTTAGCCAACTACTATACCGACTTCCGCAGCTTTGCCAGAAGTGCGAGCTTTTCCGCCACGGGAACTTGTGGGCGCTTCAACGGAGCGTACTATTCCGGTTATGGCCCCGCCGTCACTTCAAGAATTTTCATATGCAACCAGGACGTCGTCCGCAGCGTCGTGGCTAATACGGATTATCGCTTGATTGCAGCCCGGACAGGCATTCCCTCCTCCTTTTTCAGCCCGGCCGGAGACTATTACAACTCCTCTTTAATGCGGGCCCACGGCATTGCCGAGTGCAGTAATGGCGGCGCCGCCTACCCCGCGGTGGGTTGCTTGTATGGAAAGATTGTTCCCGATGCGGATTACAATCAGCCCGATCTGGCCACAACGGTCACTTTTGCCGTCACCGGCACGACCAGCGACCATTTGCAACTGACCGTAGCCGCCCCCAGCGCAAGCCAGAGAGCCTTTCCCGGCCCCCGTGTTTATGGGATGAACGGCTCAATGTGCGTGCCGGTCAACGGCGTCTACACGGGCACCAACGCCACCACCACATCCGGCTCCCTGAACTATCCTCCGGGCGATTGGGACACCGGGATCTCCTACATATCCGACGGCCCGTTTATCAATAAAGCCGACGAAGGAAACACCTGCACCAACAGCAGCGGCGTCCCCTATTACGACAACATTGCCTCATTTCAAACGGCGGGCAGCACCTTCTTTTCTCCCAACCGGCAGATCCCTTCTTCCGTGATGTTCGGTTCGCTGCCCACGGGCGTGTTTTCCAATCGCCCCTGGCAGACTCTCCTTTTCCATCCCGCCCCCACCAGCACGGTCGGAACGCACCTCGGCGCCCAATCCCCCATGGATCACCTTTGGCTCGATCTCTTCAATATGCCGGTCGCGGAGCCTTACGCTATCAGTGATCCCTTTTCCACCGCGGGAAAGATCAACATGAATTACCAAATCATACCCTTTACCTTCATCAACCGAAGCACCGGGGTGATGGCCGTTCTCAGGCCGGAGCAAATCCTCGTTTTATCCAACACCGACAGCCGCAATTACAAATTCGCCACGCTGTTTGATTCAAGACGCAATTTCCTCGACCTCGATGAAACCCTGAAAGGTTTCCAGCAGCGTTTTGACTCCAACGACATCTTCCGCTCAGCCAGCGAAATATGCACGCTCTACCTCGTGCCCCAGGGGCAAACTTACGCCAACATGCCAACCTTCTGGGCCAGCAAACTCCTGACGGGAGACAACGTCCGCGAACGGCCTTACGCCAACATCTATCCGCGCCTGACCACCAAATCGAATACCTACACCGTCCATTACCGGGTCCAGACACTTCAGAAAGTCAAAACCACAACATCGCAAGCCAACCAGTGGATTGAAGGCAAGGACGTCATCACCTCTGAATATCGCGGATCTTCCACCGTAGAACGCTACCTGGATACAGGAGACACATCGATCCCGGACTACGCAACAACCAACAACGCTACACCGATCGATGTCTATTACCGCTTCCGTATCCTGCAAACCAAACAGTTTTCACCGTGAACCAGTTTTCTCGAATGGTCCGAAGCAATTGCTCAATCAATTTTGACGATAACCTTCAGTAAGCCCCAGTCTTCCGCGAAACAAGAAAAGACCGTCCGCATCAAAAAACAGGAGACATCGTCCTGAGAAGAACCCGCTTCCGTAAGGGACTTTGCCAGGGCGTTTCATTTGCCCGGGAGCCTTGAATTATCAGCTCCATAACGTGGGCTTCATCTTCACAGCCCCGATGAAAGAAGGAGCGGTTTAGTGAAATATAACATCGCAAAAGTCTCGCCGAGCTAATTGCAAAGATCTTGGATTACGCTGCTGAGATATTGGAGGTAGAGGTTTTTCGAAACGCGGTTTACCGGCATCTTCTAGGTCAAATGTCCGAAACGCCCAGGTTTTGTTTTCGTCCGGCAACGCGCTTTTTTCCCAAGCGGCCTCCTCGGCGGCGCAATCGCAACCATCATTTATGGCTTCGGATTGGATTGGATTGGCTGAAACCCTGGTTGTTTGGCCGACTGCACCCACGCTAGCAACGATTCACATATTGTTATTGCCTTATACAGCGCACCGCTTATAGTGGCGGTGTGAAGCTGCTCGATATTTACAAGTGCCTGTGCGATGAAACCCGGGTTCGTATTCTGGGGTTGCTTTCGGTTTCGCCGCTTTGCGTCTGCCACATCCAGGCTGTTTTGCGCAAATCGCAGGTTATTGTTTCACAACACCTGGGTTACCTGCGGGAGCGCGGGTTGGTGACGGGACAGCGATATCGGAGCTGGATGATTTATTCGCTGACTAGCGACAGTTCCGAGGCATTGGATGCCAATCTCCGGTGCATTCAAAACGCAGGTAATACGGATCCACAGTTCCGAAAAGACCGGGAACGGCTGGAAAAGCTGATGGGGACAAAAAACGTGCAGGCATTGCTCGATGAAGGTTACTGCCCGTGTTCCAAAGTTCCTTCGATCAAACCCTCATACCGCAAAGAAACCATTTCCTGACAGCATTTATGAAGAAACTACAAATCCTTGGCACCGGCTGTGACAAATGCAAAAAACTTGCCGAAGTCACCGAACATGCCGCTGAATCGCTTGGGCTGCCTTTCGAGATCGAGAAGGTGACGGAAATCCAAAAGATCATGGCATTCGGCGTGATGACGACGCCCGCTCTCGTGGTTGATGGGGTAGTCAAGGTCAGCGGCAGAGTCCCGTCGGTGGACGAAATTTGCAAATTGATCAAGTAGGGAACGCTTCAACCAAACACACTCTTATGAAAACAGGATCAAGGATGACACTGGCTGTAATAACGTGTTGCGCATTGTGGTGGGGAACCGTGGCGTTCGCCGCCGAGCCTTCCGCCGGGAACCCATCGTCCGCTGTCGTGAACACACCCCAGCCGAGGCTGGTTGACTTGGGCGCGGGCCGCTGCATTCCATGTAAAATGATGGCTCCGATTCTGGAGAATCTGAAAAAGGAATACGCGGGCCGGATGCAGGTGGACTTTATAGATGTATGGCAAAATCCCGATGCCGGGAAGAAATATGGGATCAAAATGATCCCAACGCAGATTTTCTACGACGCCAATGGGAAGGAACTTTTCCGCCACGAAGGCTTCATCGCCAAGGAGGACATCCTGAAGAAGTGGAAACAGCTCGGCGTCACGTTTGGCGAGAAGAAGACCGCGCCTTAACAGGCTCCCTGAAACTATGGAGACTCTATTCATTTCACTGACTCGTGCGGTGGAAGGCTCGGCGGCGATTGCCCTCGGAGCGGCATTCGTCTGGGGGATTCTGAGTATTATCCTGAGCCCATGCCATCTTTCCAGCATCCCGCTGATCGTGGGCTTCATAGGGGGGCAGGGAAAAGTATCCACCGCGCGGGCCTTCTGGACGGCAACGCTCTTTTCTGCTGGCATTCTCGTGACCATTGCGGTGATTGGCGTGGCGACTTCGGCGGCGGGCCGAATGATGGGCGATGTTGGACCGTGGGGTAATTACCTGGTGGCTTGCGTCTTCTTCCTGGTCGGGCTGTACCTCTTCGGCTGGCTTCCGGCCCCTTGGACGGCTCCTGGCCAAGTTGGAATGCGCGGCAAAGGACTTGTCGCCGCGCTAATTCTCGGACTCGTGTTCGGAATTGCGCTGGGGCCTTGCACCTTCGCTTACATGGCCCCGATTTTGGGCGTTACGTTCAAGCTCGCGCAAACAAACGTCATTCAGGCAGCGGCAATGTTGCTTGCCTACGGCGTCGGCCACTGCTCGGTGATCGTGCTGGCGGGCACCTCAACGGAACTGGTCCAGCGTTACCTTGATTGGAACGAAAAGTCCCGGGGCATCACCGTCCTCAAATCCATCTGCGGGGTGCTAGTGATCGTGGGCGGGATTTACCTCATCTATACGGCACAACATTGAGTCATCAAATGAACATGACGAATTGGCTCCATGGAACGTTGCGCCTGTCTGCTGTTCTTCTGGCCGGAGCCGCGCTGTTTTTGGGCGGGTGCAATGCCAAGCCCAAGCCGGAAGAAGCGGCTTGGTATTATCCGGATTCTTACGAGCACCTTGGCAAGCGGGGCGACGTCGTGAACAAATACGTGGGCGCACAAAGTCCTCATCCTTAGACCATGCAAGAAGACCCAAAAAAGAAACCGAACTGCTGCTGCAACTCCGCCAACGGGGGGCTGGATTGTTCCCCTTCGAGCGGAAGCGGCCCGAGCCTGATTAAATACTTCTCAGTAGGGCTTGCTAGTCTGATTGTCTGGTGGCTTGTCTACGGCAGGCTTTCGCAGTTAGCGGACTGGTTTACCTACTCACTGATCGGCCTTGGAAGGGGCTCTCACTTGGCGTCCTCTGTTGAATTTTTCGTCTTTGAAGTCCCGAAGGTGTTGATGCTGCTCGTCCTGGTGGTGTTTGGCATCGGCGTCGTCCGCTCCTTCTTTACCCCGGAACGGACCCGGCAGATTCTCTCGGGCAAGGGGGAGTTCGTAGGCAGCATCCTCGCCGCCCTGTTGGGCGTGGTCACGCCGTTCTGCTCATGCTCGGCGGTGCCGTTGTTCATCGGCTTCGTCACGACGGGCGTGCCGCTTGGGGTTACGTTCTCGTTCCTGATCTCGGCCCCGATGGTGAATGAGATCGCGCTCGTGCTTTTGTTCGGCCTGTTTGGCTGGAAGGTTGCGGCGATCTATCTCGGCACCGGCCTCATTATCGCGCTCGTGGCGGGTTGGATCATTGGCCGTCTGCACATGGAGCGCCACGTTGAGGAATGGGTCTATGCCATGCAGACTGGCCCCGCCACCGAGGATGCGCGGTTGGATTGGCCTGAACGCCTCCGCTATGGATGGTCCGCCGTTTGCGACATCGTGGGGAAGGTTTGGCTATACGTGATGCTCGGCATCGCGGTCGGGGCCGGGATTCACGGCTATGTCCCCGAAGGGCTGATGGCGTCGGTTATGGGCAAGGGGGCGTGGTGGTCGGTGCCCGTGGCCGTATTGGCCGGTGTTCCGATGTATTCCAACGCTGCCGGGATCATCCCTGTGGTGCAGGCGCTTCTTGGCAAGGGAGCCGCACTGGGCACGGTTCTGGCTTTTATGATGGCGGTTATAGGGCTCTCGGCGCCGGAGGCTGTGATCTTGCGTAAAGTGCTCAAATTGCCGCTCATCGCCACGTTCTTCGGCGTTGTCGCCCTCGGGATCATGCTCGTCGGTTACCTCTTCAACTTCATCATGTAGCGTTTACCCGAAGATCTCGTTTTCCTGGGCAAGCCGCTTTTGGAGGCTTGTGCAAACATGACCGCACAAATCAAAAATGCCGGGATCGGCGATGCGGTAGAAGACACTCAGGCCGCTTTTGCGCCGAGCCACCAATCCCGCCGTTGCAAGGATGCCTAGTTGACGGGAAACGTTGGTTTGCGTCGCTCCGGTGGCCTGAACCAATTCAGACACGCTCTTTTCGCCCTCTTTTATAGCCATCAGAAGTTTGAGCCGGGTGGGCTCGCTCAGCGTTCGAAATCGGGCGGCAATCAACTCAATGGCAGCGTCGGAAAGCTTGGCGTGTGCGCGGGCTTTGCTCGGTCGATCCGGGATTACTTCCATGAGCGGGAGCGCAGAAAAGACCAGCCATAGACCAAGCCGTGGCGAGTGCAAATATGAATATATTCATAAAACTATATTTAGTTATTTATTTTGCCGGGATGTGATCTTGTAAATAACCGTTTCGGCGGGAGTCGCCGTTCATGGGTTCCCCTTATGCCCGCCACGCATTGGCCGCTGGCAATCGCTGCTTTGAGCTTTTCCAGCCTGCTCAATGGTGTGATGATGTATTTCATTTGGGGACTGCTCCACCTCAGCTCTAGAGACTCCGGCTTTTGGCAAGGAAGCGTTATTCAAGTCACCGTGGACACCGGGGTGTGCTCCTCCAAAACCACGTTCTGCGGGATAGCCCAGATTTTTTCCGGCTGCTTTCCAGTGTGACGAGATTGCTGCTTTCCCAAAAATGGAAGGCGGAGTACCGATAAATCCATGAAATCCTCCCTGCTGGCTTTATCTTTTGCGTTGGTGGCTTCCTCGCGGTTTCTGCGCAAGCCCAGAATGTGATTAGCGTTAATATTTACAAAGAGGTGCCGATGTCTCCTACTGACCTTGCCGGGGTGGGGCCCGCCCGGGTCGCCAATTGGAATAACCTCGTGGTGAAAGGAAACGAGGAAAACTTGGTTAATGGAGCCAAGAACGACGCTGGGAACGTGGTGCAAGGTCTTGTACTTTCTGTTTTTGGCGGCTCCACGGCAGGGAATACTGCCTCGTTTGACCAAAAAAAGGACCCCGTCCACAATGACATTGCATTATTCAACGGCGGCTACGATCAAGACGAGCGATTCCCGATGCGCATTGCCGCTTCCGGTATTCCTTTTGCCAAATACGACGTTTACATTTACCGCATCACCCAAGAAGTCAACAACGATACGCGGGCTGGCGTCCGTTTCGGTCAGCGGTCAGTGGCCTTTCTACAAGGCGTCGGATCAGCCGAACTTTGAAAACCGGAGCATCGATGGAGTTCCCGGCCTGGTGACTATGGGTGAATATGAGGACGCCTACGGGCGGACCGGGGAAGGGTTGCGGCAGCGTAATGAGCATCCCAAGGTGGCGCTCAGCGCGTTCCAAGAACCGGGCGCTGGCCATTTTGACGCGAGCCAGAGCAAGATTGACTACATCGCTCTCTATATTAAAAAGGCGATGCAATACCGCCTCCCGGGGGCGGCTCTATCGGGATCGAGCGGATTTGCGGTCCCGTCAAAAAGCTGAGCCCGGATACATTCTCGCTGCGCTTTTACCGGATGGGGACCACGAATGTGAAACGTTCCAACGATATCTGGTTGTTTGCGTCGCATCCCGGTGACGCCGAGTACCGGCGGGTGGTTCAGCAATCCCAAATGGGCATCGCCCTGCGTAATACCATGGGTGCCGATCAGAAAATTACTTTCGATGCCGTTCCCAACCAGCGCGCGGGCGTGGTTTCGTTGAAGCTGCACGCAACCTCAAGCGCGGGGGTCCCGCGACGTATGCACATCCAATACTCAACAAAATTCCAATATTACTCCGGCGATAAAACATCGTGAGTATTATCAGGCAGCGTTTGCATAGGTAACGAATAAATTTATGAAGTAGGACGCGATGTGCATTTGAAGTTTCCCGAGTCGGCGCATCGAGGACTACAGATTCCCCTCCAAGTCAACGCGTTCACGCGGCGCTTTACGCATTCCGAGCGAGGTTTTGAGGTCGTTGTTGAGATACTCGTCCGGGTTGCGCTCGGGACTGTAGGAGGGGAAGTAAAAGATCTCGATATGCTCGTTGTTGGCCGCCAACCATCCTTATAGCTGGCATTCGCCAATGCTTATTGGTTGGCTTGTACGTCATTTCTCAAATGAGAAGATCCGCTTCCAATCGTTCTTCATGCTAATCACGGTCCACCCCCGCTTTGTCGCTTCATCCATCAGGGCATCGGAGAAGGTGCCCACCTTGGTGTTGGGGCCGTAGGCGTATTCGCGCGCCGCATCGTCGTGGTGGACTAGCATCATCAGATGGGCACCTCTATTCGCCTCCGTATATTCGAGCATTTGCTGGTCGCCGGTCGAGTTGCCGAAGGCGATGCGGGGGCGGCGTCCAATGACGAGATGGATGCCCTCTGGTTTCCCTGCATGGTTGTCATTCAATAGTAATTTTGGATCCTTGATGAGGATTGGTTTGCCCTGCTTGTCGTAACTGTATGTCGTCCCAAGCGCGGATCCGATTATCTGTTCGGGCGGGATGCCATAGGTGCGCTGGGCGTAGACGCGCGCGAAATCTTGCCCGCCACCCGTGACGATGTAGGTTTTATAGCCATTCGCGCGGAGGTAACTCATCACTTCCTGCATCGGTTGATAAGTCAGATCGGTGTAGAGCCGCTGCCAGCGCGGGTGTCTGGCGCTCGCGATCCATTGCTTCACCTCGGCTTGGAACTCGTCCGTCGTCATCCCGGTGAGCGTGGCGACGAGAACCTTCTCAAGTTCCGGCAGGGGAAGTTTGGCAACGGCCTCGCGGTCGCCGGAGAGGATGGTTTTAAACGGCTCGATGGCCTTCAATTCCGGCCTTTGCGCCACCAGCGCCGGGACGCGTTCCAGGCAATAGATCACCTGGGTGTAGATTGGATGTTCGACCCACAATGTACCATCCTGGTCGAAGGTTGCGATGCGCTCCTCGGGCGGCACAAATTGCGGGTCGGACGGATCGGTGGTGGTGCGAACGAAGTCTTTGATCGCCTGCTTGGCGGCGCCGTCGTTCCATGAGGGGAGCGGATCGCTCTGGCCAAAGCCGTGGGCGCAAAGAAGCAACCCGACAGACATCGCCAGCATCCTGGCGATGAATAGTCGTCTTGATTGTTTCATACCTTGGGGCGCTTACTCGGCTTTAACTTCGCCGGTCAAGATATTCGGAACGATAAACTCCGGTAAGTCTGACCCCATTGCAGCGCCAATGGGGATGGTAGGAATGTTAGGATACTTCTTCACTGAATCCACGAAGCCGCCAATGATCGGATTGACATATACCCCAACCCAGCCGTTGTCCTGTCCGGCGAAATTCCCCGGCGCTCCTTTCAAAACTCCTGCCGTTGCGGGCGCCGCGCCATTGAATAACATATCGTAGTGCTCACCGGGGTCTTGAAGGAGATTGAAAACGCTCGGGTAGTCCAAGTGCAGGCTGGGGCCCAGCCAGGTGTCTTTGGCCGTCCATACGAATTTCCATTGGCCGTAACGGATCCCCCCGAAGTGAACGCCATTGATATAGATCCATGTTTTCCGGGCCGACTCTTGGGCCTTTCCTGTCACGTAGGCGCTATTGTCGATGCCGTCGAAGAAGATGGGTTTTCCGTTGTTGTCTTTCCACTCGCCGTGGGGCGGAGGGTTCATTCCTGCCATGGCGGCGGTTGTTGGCCAAATGTCCATGTGCGACATCATGCCGTTGAGGACGGTGCCGGGCTGGATTCTGCCTGGAGCCCACATCATCGCTGGAACGCGCCAGCCGCCTTCAAAGGCGGTTCCCTTCGCGGCGCGGAAAGGCGTATAGCCGGCATCGGGGAACGCGTCCACCCACGGGCCGTTGTCGGTCGTCCAGATGACGATTGTGTTCTCGGAAAGCCCGGCATCCCGGATAGCTTGGACGACTTTTCCGCTGTTGTCATCCAACTCCATCAAAGCGTCCAGGTAGGTGCTCTGATGTGACTTGCCTTTCCAGTTTGGAGATGGGTTGTTCGGGTTGTGACACTTCATGAACGCGATGTACATGAAGAAAGGTTTCTCTCCCTGCGCGTGGTTCTTAATGTATTCCGCAGCGCTGTCGGCCTGCTGATCATCGACGGTAGCCAAATCATTATAACTGAAATGTTCAACGACTCTCTGGGCCGGTTGGCCCGCGATTTGATCATACTCGCCGTCGTTGACTTGCTGGTAATAACTGGCCATGAACTTCGGATCGTCGAAGGGAAAATCGGGGTGAAGTTTCGGGTCCGTGTAAGCGTAAACCCCGGCGTAGTATGCCAGGAAATGCTTCATCTCATCGAAACCGTGATTGGTGGGATAGGCTACCGGCTTATCCCCCAAATGCCATTTGCCAGACATGTAGGTGGTGTAGCCGCCTTTCTTGTAAAACTCGGCGATCGTCGGCGTCTCGGGATGGAGGAAGTTGGGATCACCCGGCGCGATCACTTCGGAGAGTCCCGAGCGAATGGGAATGCGCCCGGTAATGCAAGAAGCGCGACCGGCTGTGCAGCTAGCCTGTCCATACCAAGCGGTAAAACGTGCCCCCTCAGCGGCAATTCGGTCCAGATTCGGCGTTGGGGCACCGCGGGTCACGCCACCTCCATAGCTGCCGAGATCGCCCCATCCAATGTCATCCGTCATGATGATGACGACGTTGGGTTTTTTGTCTCCCGCCCACGCAACCTTGCTGGTGCTGATAAGCGCAGCAGTGGCAGCCAGACAGCAGAGTCCTGTCGTCAGAATTTTCGGTTTCATAGATAATTCCTTCTTTGCCGTGGCTTCCTGATGATGCGAGAAAGGGGGGCTAATCAGACCGTGCGATTGTAATCGAGGTGGCCTTTGCGCGTGGATGCTTCGGCCCACTCATCCTCGTTCTGTTTGTGGCGCTCCTTATCGTATTTTGATCCGCCAGCAGTCTTCAACTGCGCATTCATAAAGGGGCCGATTTCCAGGCAAAACTCGAAAGGCCGCATCGCAGCAGCGCCACCGAATGATGAAACACTGGGAATTGTTGACACCTGAGCAATGCGATATCATGCGTGAGACGAGGCTGGAGCGGTTTGGCGAATGGCCAGTCCCCTCGGCATACGATTGCGACTCCTCAAAGATCGACAAACCCGTGAATTCCGCGTTTCTCTCCGTATTACAAAGAAAAAGCGGTGAAGAAAAAGCTAGTGTTCGCGTTTAATCAGGGAAACCCCAATCCTGGCATGTTCCAGGTATATATCGATTACACGAAACACATTTTTCAGCTTTTGGAATTTGATGTTAAAGTGGTGCCTGTCGTTACTGGGATGCGAAATGAACCGGCCCATGAAAGAAAGGATCTGCGTATCATTATGAAGGATATTGGTTCAGCGTTGGTTTCCGAATCATAGTCCGACTAATGCTAAAGGCGCTGCCGTAAAGCCCCAGACCCGCGTTTTTAGCGAATAGCCAGCGACGAGCATCCATGCGAGAATGCCGACCGCGCAACGTAAATTGAAAAGCCATGATTAACAAAATCACAGTTCATCACTATGAACACATCAGCGCCCGTTCTTTCGATGAGGTTGTCGCGCTTTTTGAGGGGGCAGTTCGTTCGGTTGAGGATGGTGGCATCCAAGGAGACGTAAATGCCGCCAGAGATGCCTCGGACTTCGAAATCCGCATCCGGGCTCACGAGGGTAGCAGCGGCTTTATGCGCTTCCTGACGACCGATCACGGGGCGTGGCTAGGGCGCGTCGGCTTGAGTGCCAAGGCCAGAATGTATACGATTGGCAATCCGCTGATCGCCCGGACCATGCTCGAACACGACATCTCGGCGGGACTCAATGTTCCGGTGCGGCTTATGATCTATGAGGACGCCCCGAGCCGGACAACGCGATTAACTTACGATCTTCCTTCGTCCCTGATGAGCGGATTGCAGAATGAAAAGGTCGACAAGGCTGCGAAAAAACTAGACGCCAAGCTCAACGCGCTTGCCGTTTACGCCACCGGCATGGAAGCTTGAAAAATCTTTGCGGGTTGTACAAAGCGCTGTGGCCACCTTATGCGAGCCGGGATGCACTTTAATCCGTCGGGAACGGATTGCGTTCGGGAAAGTGTTTCTGATGCCAGTAGGGATAGACAGGAGTTACGGCGCTGGCATGATCAAGTTTTGCCACTTGTTCTGGCGTTAGGTTCCAGGCTGAGGCGATGGCTGTGGAATAAACATGCAAGAACCAAAGCCCAGTATGGCAAGCACTATTCAAACGAGCGACTCCACGATCACTACAGGCTGATCGGTTTCCCCTTGCAGCCCAAATGGCGAAGCCCATGAAGCGAACCGGAGAACAGCCTCCGAGAGCCGGATGCGGGCAATCCGCACGTTCGGTTCGATGAGGGGGAGACATGTGACGGTCATTGGCCACCTGGGCCTCTCATCCCGTCCATGTCTCCCTACTCTACCGATTTTTGGGGTGGTTTTGCAAAGCTACAGAGAGAGCATTTCCAAAGTGGTACGAGTGTCCTTGTCCCAAGCGTCCCAGAGGAAGGCGTCCTGGCGCTCTTCTGCGATGAGCCGAAATGCGTAGCGGACTTGTTCTTCGTAGAGTTCGCAAAACGCGCCTGGCTGGGTCATCGCGCCGTTCATCTCGTGCGCTTCAGCCGGGCAGGGAGAGCCGCAGAAATGCCGAATGGCGCACCGGTTGCACGGGTCGATGGCTTCCACCTTGCGCTCGGAGACTTTGCGGAACGCGGGGGTAGCGAGCACCTCATCGATGTTGTCGCGGAAGAGATTCCCTCCCTTGAACTCCGGGAGCCCGATGAATTCGCTGCACGGGAACATGTCCCCGCCTGCCGCGACAGCGAAAAAGGAGCGTCCACCGCCGCAGGGCGAGATGTCGCACATGAGGCGGCGTGCCTGGGGTGCGAGGATGGAAATGAGGATGTTGGCGAAATTGGCCACCACGAGTTTGCGCCCCGTTTTTTGGTAAAGCTCGAACGTGCGATCCATTGCGCGCAGGTAGTGGACGGACATTTCGTGGTCGAGGGGTTTGATCTCGCGTGCCCCTTCGCGAGTGCAGCGCACGGGGTTGAGCATGCAGGTAGGGACTTCGCGCTCGTGGAAGAAGTCCACGATCTCGACGAGCTGCTCCATGTTTTGCTGGGTGACGGTGCAAATGACGCTGTGGTTTGGGTAGCCGCGTAGTTTTTCCATGGTGGCGAGCACCTTTTCATAGACGCTGCTGCCGTCCCAGGTCTTGCGAGTGCGGGTGGCGACCATTTCGGCGGCGCTGTCGAGCGAGAGACCAATGGCGATGTTGAGGTCAGTGAGAAACCGGATGTCGTCGTCTTCGAGCAGAGTGCCATTGGTCTGGATGCCGAAGCGAAAATGTTCGTGATATTCCTCCAACGCGGCGAAGAGTGGCTCACGGTTCATGGTGGGCTCGGCTCCGTGAAAGATGATCTGCGGCTTGACCCCGGCGGGCAGCGTGGCGGTAAAGTAGTCTTTGAGTATTCCGAGGGAGCGGCCCAGGTCTTCGCGGGACATGTGTTGGCCATCGCGGCGCAGGGTCTCGGGGATGTAGCAGTAGCTGCAGTTGAGGTTGCAGCGGTCGGTAGGGTTGAAGTAAACGCAGGAGGGTTTGAGCCCGAAGCGCAGCACGTTCATTTCTTCGGCAAACGAGGTAGCCTTGGCACGGTAGTTCTCCAAAAACGGCCCTTCGGTGAAGGCGTCGGCGAGCTTGTCCTTGCGGAGAAGCGCCCAGAAGGCGGTATCGGGATCGATGACGGCTGTGTAGTCGGCATGACCGATGTCGAGAGGTTGGAGGGTGGGGCCTTTGCCGGAGTTAAAAAGGAGGCCACGCGAGGCGGCGCGGCTTGGAAGGGGATCAGTGGTCATGGTTGGTCAATGGATTTGGAAATGGGAGTCGAAAGGGGGGCGGTGATGGCAGATGGGATGCGACGGACCGCCACCGCGGGCGGTCCGTCGCAACGTGAGTTTATTTCTTGGGCGCTTCCATCATCACGTAATGGGACAGGCCGGTTCCGGTCACCTTGCAACTCTTGCGAATGGCAATGACTTCCTTTTTCTTGCTAGATTTTTCTGTTTTCAAATGATTCTCACCTCCTTCCTCTTGATTGTCACCGCTCAGGGCGGGCGCGCAGAACGGTGGCAGGACGTGCGACGACGCGACACAACGCCTCGGGTCACCCAAAGAGTCCTGCGGATTCAAGAATGCGAACGACGGGACGCTAAACGGGCGGAATTACTGGCGGCGGTAATGCTCCCATTGCGCGAGCGCTGGCTCGCGAGGGCATTTGAAAAGACGAATAATCAGTCACTGTGATTTCCTTTGGCTCGAAGGCTCTTTTTTTTCACGCGCATCGACCGATATCCTGACTCCTGGCTTCGAACCTACTTCCTCGCCTTCCCCGGCCTTGACAGGGCCGAGTGGCTATTGAGGTTTCGTATCCAGTTACAGTAGCGGCACTGTCGCCGATTTTCACGACGTTCCCGGCACCGACACGCATTATTTGTTAATTACAAGCGACTGATAGCACGGGGAATGTTCGGCTGGCAAGAATTTAGAGATCGCGCATGAGAATCCATCATCGGTGTTTTCGCCTTCCAAAATGGATGCGATGGTCACGATACAAAAAGCCCCCGCGCCGTTTCCAGCACGAGGGCCATGGCCGACCCCACCGCAGATCTGATCAAGCGCCAGCCGGGGCAACGATCCGCTCCAGCATTGGCTTGTTGGCCGCCGTGAAGCCATGCATCAGCGTGTAGCTGACTTCCTGACGACCGAGGCGTCCGTCGTAACGGTCGCGCAATGCGCTGTGGTCGCCCGGCGCGGGACGGGTGACGACTTTCCATTTTTTTAATCCGTTGGGAAAGGATTGCGTTCGGAAAACTGCTTTTGATGCCAGTAGGGATAGGCGGGGGTAACGGTGCTGGCTTTGTCGAGTTTGGCCACCTGGTCCTGCGTCAAGTTCCAGCCGACCGCGCCTAGATTCTGCCGGAGCTGTTCTTCGTTGCGCGCACCGATGATCACACTGGAAACGGTGGGACGTTGTAGCAGCCAATTGAGCGCAATCTGCGGAACGGTTTTCCCTGTTTCCTTGGCCACTTCATCCAAGGCGTCGACGATTTTGAACAGACGCTCATCGGGAACGGGCGGAGCTTGGTCCGCTGTTTCGCGTAACCGGCTGTTGGTAGGCAACGGTTGCCCACGGCGGATCTTGCCGGTGAGCCGTCCCCAGCCCAGCGGGCTCCAGATCATCGCACCGACCTTTTGGTCCAAAGCCAGCGGCATGAGTTCCCATTCGTAATCGCGACCAATCATCGAATAGTACACTTGATGGGCGCAGTAGCGCGGCCAGCCGTATTTTTCGGCGGTCGCCAGCGATTTCATGAGCTGCCAGCCCGAGAAGTTTGAGCAGCCAACGTAGCGGATTTTTCCTGCGCGGACGAAGTCGTCGAGTGTAGAGAGCACTTCCTCGGGGGGCGTCAGCGCGTCAAAGACGTGCAGTTGAAAAAGATCGATGTAGTCCGTGCCGAGGCGTTTAAGGCTTGCCTCAATCCCGCGCGTCAGATGCCAGCGCGAGGAACCTACATCGTTCGGCCCGTCGCCGAAGCGGATGCTTCCTTTCGTGGAGATGAGCACTTGGTCCCGGCGGCCTCTGATTGCCTTGCCGAGGATTTCTTCTGCAAGGCCCTCGGAATAGACGTCCGCCGAATCGAACATCGTAAGTCCCGATTCAAGGCAGATATCTACAAACTTTGTCGCTTCCTCGACGCCGACCGTGCCCCAAGCCTTAAAGAGCGGGGTGACACCGCCGAAAGTTCCTGTCCCGAGGGTGAGGACCGGAACTTTAAACCCCGAACCGCCAAGTTTTCTGTATTCCATAGTCATTATCGTTTGGTTGGCCGCCGAGATGGTGCGGGATCAATCCCGCGTAGCCTCACCGTCGTGGGAGAGAATTCGAGTTTGAGGACCGGGTTGGCTGTCGCGCCCTTTTGGGGCACCTCTCAGAGCCTACTTATCGTTCACAAAGAGCTTTTCTCCCGTCAACCGGCACGCCCCGGAAACGTGAGTTCGGCAATAGCGGATTTGTCGAGTTCTCCATTGCCGAGATCAATCAAGCGCTGGTATTGGGCCTGCGTAGCCTTGGAAAGCGGAACGTTAATGTGTGCTTCATCGGCCAAGGTATTGGCAATGCCACTGTCTTTGGCCGCGTGCGCGGCGGAGAAGAAACAGACGTGTTCACGGGCAATCATATCGTCGCCGTCGGTGGCGAGCACCTGGGAGTTCGCCCCGGTCTGGGAAAATACTTCCTTAAGGACGTCAGGGTCCAACCCGAGCGCTATTCCCAGCCCGAGGCCTTCCGCGAGTCCGGCGGTGTTGATATTCATGACCATGTTGACGAGCGCTTTGATTTTCGCGGCATCGCCAACGGAACCCACATAACGGAGCGAGGAGGAGAGGTCTCGCAGCAACGGTTCCCAGATTGTGAAAACTTCGGCATCGCCTCCAACCATCAGGTAGAGCGTGCCCTCCCGCGCTTGTGTGATGCTGGAGGCCATGCAGGCGGCGAGGGTGGCGGCTCCAGCGCTGGACGCTGCTGCTGCGGCAGCCTCGTGGGCTTGGGGGCTGACGGTGGCGCAGTTGATGAAGACCTTGCCGCTAGCTCCGTGGAGCAGGGAATCGGGACCGGAAAAAAGGCTTTCCATGGCCGCGTCATTGGTCACGACAGTGAAGATGACATCGGCTGCGGCAGTGACTTCCGGCAGATTTTTCGCGGTTTGAGAGCCAATCTCCGCGGCAAGCAATTCCGCTGCCGATTTGTAGCTGTCAAATAGGGTGGTGATCGGGTAGCCAAGTTCATGCAAGTGCCGCGCTATGTTGGCTCCCATGCGGCCCACGCCGACAAATCCAATTGTTGGTTTGTTCATATCTTTTTCGCGTCGCCTGTCAAACACGTATCGGCAAGACCCTGGTTTTCATGCCCCACGATTTTCAACCATTCATCCGCACTTCCAAACCGCTGGCTTTGTCGCAATTTGCAGTCCGTAAATGCGTTCCAAATGGCCGAGGGGCGGTTGGATGCCGCTTCCGGTGAGCAGCCACCTGGCGATCAAACGGCAACTTCGAAGCCACGGGCCAGTTCGGTAAACGTGGCGACCTGTTGCGTCTGCCACGCGGCGTCCCGGCTCAGTTCCCGAGCCAGCAACTCCGCGACGCGTGGGGCCATGCGGACGGCCGCTTTGGCGTTGAGGAAAAGGGCACGCGTGCGGCGGGCAAGAATGTCTTCGATGGTCCGGGCCATCTCCTCGCGTGCTGCCCAGACGACTTCGGCGGCCACGTAGGGGAGCGCGGCATCAAGGGGCTCGCCCAGCGTGGAATTGTCAGCGATCAGCTTCCGAATGGCCACGGCATCCGTCCCATAAAAGGAAAGATTGCCGTAGGCCGAGGCGTTGGAATCATAGCCGTGAACGTGGAGGGTCTTGGTAATACAGGCCATTTCCGGCAGGTCGCCCAACGTGGCGGCCTGGTCCACACAATCCTGCGCCATATTGCGGTAGGTGGTCCATTTGCCCCCGGCAATGCTGAGGAGCCCGGTGCGGTCGATGTGGATGGTGTGATCTCGGGAGAGCGCGGCGGTATTCTTGCCTTCGCCGGATTTAACCAGCGGACGGATGCCCGCAAAGACGCTAAGGATGTCCGCTCGCGTGGGCGCTTTGGCTAGGTAAAGGCTGCCGGTGCTGAGCATGAAATCGATCTCCTGATCAAGGGCCACCGGCTCGACCGGGATGTGGTCCATCGGCGTATCGGTGGTGCCGACGAGGGTGTGGCCGTGCCAGGGGATGGCGAACATCACGCGTCCATCGCTAGTATGGGGCACCATGATCGCCGTGTCGCCCGGCAGGAAGGAGCGGTCCAATACGAGGTGCGCGCCCTGGCTGGGCGAGATCATCGCCGCTGCTCCAGGCTCGGCGAGTTGCCTCACGGAATCAGTGAAGGGGCCGGTCGCGTTAACCACCACGCGAGCATGAGCGATGGTTTTCTCACCGGTTTCCGTGTCCTCCCATTCCACGCCATTGACCATGCCATCGGCATCTTTCTGTAAAGCCGTGACGCGGGCATAATTGAGCAGCGTGGCCCCTTGTTCGACCGCAGTTGCCGCGAGCTGAATGAGCAACCGCGTATCGTCAAACTGGCCATCAAAATAGACCACCCCGCCCTTGAGCCCCTCAAGTTTCACATTCGGCAACCGGCGCGCTGTCTCCTCTTTGGAGAGATACGCAGAGGGGCCGAACCCGTATTTTCCCGAAAGCATTTGGTACAGTTTAAGCCCGATGCCGTAAAACGGCCCTTCCCACCACGAGTAGCTCGGGACAATGAACGGCTGATCGCTGACCAGATGGGGCGCGTTTTGGCGCAGCAGGCCGCGCTCTTTGAGGGCTTCCATGACGAGCGAAATATTTCCCTGTTCGAGATAGCGCACTCCGCCATGAACGAGTTTCGTGCTGCGGCTGGAGGTGCCTTTGCCGAAGTCATCGCGCTCCAGGAGCAGCGTGGCATAGCCGCGCGAGGCTGCGTCGACGGCCACGCCAACGCCGGTCGCGCCTCCGCCGATGACGATGATGTCCCAGGGTTCTTTGCGGTCCCTGCCTTGCTGCTGCATGTTCTTTCGGTTCATAAAGCTGTTCTTTCTATTTGTTTGTCGCGCCACTCTTTTCCTTCGGTTCCCAGCCTTTTGATCGGCTGACCCCTTCATTCCAACGCTCCCGCAGTTCCGCGGCGCGCGCGGGCTGCATTTTAGGCTCAAATGTTTTATCCACCTTCCACTGTGTGTTGATCTCTCCCGTATCCTTCCAGAACCCAACGGCTAGCCCCGCAAGGTAAGCGACGCCGAGCGCAGTCGTCTCGATGATCGCGGGGCGCACCACGGGTATCCCGAGAATGTCGGCTTGAAATTGCATCATCGGTTCGCTGCGGGAACCGCCGCCATCGACCCGCAATTCGGGAAGTTGCTTGCCGGTGTCGGCGCGCATCGCATCCACGAGATCGGCGACTTCAAATGCGATCCCTTCGAGCGCCGCGCGCGCGAGGTGCGCAGCCCCGGTGTCGCGGGTGATGCCAAGGATCGTCCCCCTCGCGTAAGCATCCCAATGGGGCGCGCCAAGGCCGGTAAAGGCCGGAACCAGAATGACGCCCCCGCTATCCGGCACCGATGCCGCAAGCATGTCCACCTCCTGCGCGGAGCGGACCAGCCGTAATCCATCGCGCAGCCACTGGATGACCGCACCGCCAATAAAGACGCTGCCTTCCATCGCAAATTCACGCTTCTCGCCGATCTTCCACGCTACCGTGGTGAGCAGCCGCTGTTTGGAGGTAACGGGTGTCTCACCGATATTTTGCAATAGAAAACAACCGGTGCCATAGGTGTTCTTGGCTAGCCCTGGGGTCACGCATAATTGTCCGAAAAGGGCCGCCTGCTGATCCCCCGCGGCACCTGCGATCTTCACGCCGCCGAGCCCCAGGGAGGTACTGATTTCACCATACACTTCGCTGGATGAACGGATTTCCGGTAGCATGCTTGCAGGGATGCGGAAGAGCGCGAGCAAGTCATCGTCCCATCCGCCGGTTTCGAGGTTGTAGAGCATCGTGCGCGAGGCGTTACTGTGATCTGTAACGTGAATATGGTGCGGGCTAGTCAGTTTCCAGATCAACCATGTTTCCACCGTTCCAAAGAGGAGATCGCCCATCTCGGCCCGCGCTCGCACGCCGGGGATGTTGTCCAGAATCCATGCGATCTTAGTCGCGCAGAAATACGAATCGAGCAGCAGCCCCGTGCGTCTACGGATCATCGAATCATGGCCTGCGGCGCGCAGTTCGTCACACATCCCGGCGGTGCGGCGGTCCTGCCAGACGATGGCGTTGTGGACGGCGATGCCGGTTTTGCGATCCCACACAATGGTGGTTTCGCGCTGATTGGTAATACCCAGTCCTACAACGTCATCTGGCCGGATGCGCCCGCGCCCCAGCCCCTCCACAGCCACCGACATTTGAGTGAACCAGATTTCCTCTGGATCGTGTTCGACCCAGCCTGGCTGCGGGTATATTTGCCGGATTTCCTTTTGCGCCACGGCGCAGATCTGGCCGTCGTAATCAAAGAGAATAGCGCGCACACTGGAGGTTCCGGAGTCGAGGGAAAGGATGTAGGGCATAGGGTTTATGAATTTTTAAAATAGCATTAGGCAAAGAGCATTCGGTACCCGAACGCGCCAAGCACGCCGCCGACGATGGGGCCGACAATTGGAATCCATGCATAGCTCCAATCCGAGCCCCCCTTACCCGCAATGGGCAGCAACGCATGTGAGATCCGAGGGCCGAGATCGCGCGCCGGATTGATGGCATAACCGGTAGGCCCGCCCAGGGAGAGACCAATGGAAAAGATCAGCAGGCCGATGAGTAACGGCCCAAAGCCGGTATCCCATCCGGGTTGAGTCAGATTGTGACTGGAGGGTATCGCGAGCGCCCCAAACACCAGTACGGTGGTGCCGATGATCTCGCACATTAGGTTTCCCAAGGAATTGCGAATGGCCGGAATCGTGCAAAATACAGCGAGCTTCGCGCTTGCATCCGGCGTCTCCTTCCAATGCGGCAAATAGGCCAGCCACACCAGAACGCCGCCAAGGATGGCCCCTGCGGTCTGGGCCACGATGTACCCCGCGACCCGATCCCACGGGAACCGGCCGATCGACGCCAATCCGAGCGTGATCGCCGGGTTAAAATGCGCTCCGCTGAGACTAGCCATGGCGTACACGGCTACCATCACGGCAAATCCCCACCCCGCCGTGATGACAATCCAACCGCCCGCGTACCCCTTGGACTTGCCAAGCGAGACGTTGGCCACGACGCCATCGCCCAGTAAAATCATCAGGGCTGTTCCGAAAAATTCCGCAATATAGGGAGTCATGGGTTTGCCACTAATCGGTTTTTAGGCTTTGCCTCCAAAACTCACATAGTCATCGAGATCAAGGGCATCGAAAAGCGTCGACAAGTCGTCCCGGTTTGTCCCTCCATTCGATGTAAGCATTGCGTTAATGTCGGCTCGACCTTCGTTATCTGATGGGACCGCAGTTTCTCGAAAGGCGCTCCATTGGGCGATCACCCACGGTTCTCGTTTATGGGTTGCATGGGCTGTGATCCAGGCGAGCACTTCCCCATCTCCGAGACCTTTGGCCACTTCCGTTTTGAGGGCCACGGGATCGGTGCCCGTGAATCGCAGAAATTGTTGATCCACCGGGCAATTGTAATGGTAATCGCCCGAGGTTCCGGCGATTTCCGCGCGGCATTTATCGAGCATGCGCGGAAGAATGACGTAGCCGCCTAGGCGAACCCTGGGACTGCGGGGTGGACGTTGGGTGAGGTTCATAGGATGTGCTTTGGACTAGTTAATGGCAACATGGTTGGATGCATCCGTATTGATTGACTCATTGCCAACGGATGGCATTCCCATCCCATTGACCTTACTTCGATATGAGATCATCGCACCTCAGAGCTAATGGCGACGTATTAAGAATCTCGTTGTGGAAAAAATACGAGTTGAGCTGGCCTTCGCATATAGGGCATAACCCTACCTGGATTCTCAACCGTCTGGAGTTGAAAGCAGATAACACCCTAGTGAGACTGGGGTAAATCCCCTAGGGACCACAAAGAGCGTGTGGCAACCCAGCTTTTGCACAATATGCAGAGCCACCTCTGTTTTTTCAACACTCCATGGCGGGACTGATCGGGTCGCAGCTGCTTGAGATTCCCGTCGGGCAATGGAATCGGCTCCCAAGCCGCTGTGCCGTCGTTTAATGGCAATTCAAGGCTGCGGTTATTGCATGCGTCGGTAATCCACAGGGATGTGCCGCGATAAGGCTTCCAACAATCGGACGTCCCAAGGGGACTTTCGCTGACGAGATGTCCGCGATCAAAATGCACCTTTGGCAGTGGATTGGGCGAAGGTGGAACTGACATTAATGGATAAAAACACAACAGGGCCACCAACCATCCGCCATCAACTTTTAACGATCAAAAGTAGCGGCCATCGCATTTTTTTGAAGGCATCAGCCCTGTAATATTCCACAATTCCCAGGATTCCGTCCTCTTTTAGTAAGATTTCAAACTTTCCACGAATCCATTTTGCCACGGGCTGCCCGGGTCGATGTAGATGGTCTTAATCCGGTTGGTAGCAAGCCAACGCTGGACTTCTTTGGCGATGAACTCACTTCCGTTGTCGCTGCGAAGGTATTCCGACCTGAAAATCGCCCTGACAGTCCTGCGACCAATGGGTTAATAGGCGGTATGGGAAAAGAAGGGATAAATCTCTTCCTTAGGAAATTCACAAATTTCTAAAGCTGAGGTGCTTACGCAGCTTATCCTGTCGGAATGGCGATAACGCCTCTTTTTTCGACGACGATGAGCGGCAAACACTGGCGCTGCGGCCACTGGCACACGGTCGCTATGGAAAGGACTCTCTCTTACGGCGACGGCAGTGGTTTCGGCCTGCCCTGGTTGCGGCTTCCCTGGCTGGAGATTAGCCTTCCGCTTTCTTTGGGCGGATTGCAATGAGCATCCCGGGCGGCGATGATGCGGGGTGATGTTTAAGATGCTGCGCCGAATGGACCGCGAGCGCCGGACCGCCGGACTCATGATCGCCCTCTATTGCCGCCGCCACCATGCGCGTGGCGGAGGCCGTGGAGCGGAGCTTTGCCCGGCGTGCCAGGAACTGTTTGATTACGCGATGCTTCGGCTCGTCCGCTGCCGTTACCAGGAAGCCAAAACGACCTGCGCCCGCTGCATCACACCATGTTACAAGGAGGAAATGCGCGGGAAAATCCGCGAGGTGATGCGCTATGCTGGGCCTCGGATGCTGCTGCAGCACCCGGTCGACGCCGTCTGCCACCTCGTGGATAGCCTGCGCCGGAGCCCCCGCTCATCGCTCTAGTGGACGAACTGGAGCAACCCGCCCACCCTCGCAGGCGCTTCACGGTGGGGTACTAGACTAGCGGATCTGCGGAGCCGGGACCCCTCCGATGTGGCCCAGAATACCAAAGACGGACAGCAGCCACAGGACCACGGCGATGACTACGACAATATTGAGGATTTTTTTGATCTTCGCATCCATCGGGATGTAGGTGTTGACCAGCCAGAGCAGCACCCCCACGACAATAAGCGTTATTACAAGTGAAATCAGGGACATAAGAACCTCCTTTTTAGGTTTCGTTTCCCTGAGCGCTTGCGTCTGCCCCGCCTTCAAAAAAGCCCCGCGTTGTAGGCGAAATAGTGAAAACTACGCAAGTATCGTAGTTTTTGAACCTGACCACTCGTCCTTTCTCGGCAATGATGAGCGGCAAACCATAGCGGGCATTCTCGCGAGTCACTTGGCGTTGGGGCTCTAGATGCCGATGCCCGGGTAGCCTGCAGGGCCAAATCCGAAACGAGGGGCTTCTCAGCGCGCTAGGGTGGTTTTGCTTGTTTCTTTTATCTTCAAATCTCTTTGGAGTTTGCCTCCAGCCAGCAGGCGTATTCTTTTTCTCCGGTCTCTCCGGCGGCAAGAGCCAACGTTTGAATCACCGCATCTACTTCTGTCGCCATCAAGACTCGCCCGTTGAGTTGAAGAAAAAGGGCACCGATAGCAAAGCCAATCCGCTTGTTGCCATCCACAAACGGGTGATTTTTGACCAACCCGAAGGCGTATGAGGCTGCGAGTTCGCTGACGGTTGGCTGGCCGTATACCAATAGATTTTCCGGGCGGCTCAATGCGGAGTCCAACAAGCCTCCGTCCCGTATCCCATCCGAGCCGCCAAATTCAGCGAGCAGTTGCTCATGTAGGGCGAGCACAGTTTCCCTCAAAATCCACTCCGGGCGCTTCACTTGGCGAGTTCCCTGAGGGTGTTGCGGTAGCGGGCGACAATGTCCTGCGCGGCCTGCATTTGGCGGTTGAAATCGCCCCCCTTGGCAGGGCTGATGCGAAGGCTGCCCTCCGGCGCTTCCGTCACGCAAAGCACATCGCCATCCCCGACTTTCAGATAGCTCAGAGCCTCTTTAGGGAAGACGACGCCCACGGAATTGCCGACTTTGCGGAGTTTTAGTTCAAGCACCATAGAATTGTTTGTGGTTACACATGTAATAACGCCCATAACGGGGGAAAAGCAAGCTTCACCTTCGACTGGTCCAGGAAAAGCCTCACCCTCGCCTTTCCAAGCGCAGCTTGCGTGTTCCTGCTCCAAAGTTCGCTCGGCCCGCGTGGGAGCGGCGCGAAACGCGAAGTGGAATTGCCATGAACGAAACCACACCCATCCTCTGCCTCTGCGGCACGGATTTCCCCGAAGGCGCTTCGCTTTGCTCTCTGGAGGAATTGCGATGAGAGGGCCATGCATCTGCCTCGGTATTGCCGCCCAAGTGCTCGGCTCCGTCACATTGGCCATACTGCAACGCAGCCTGTGCCCGGTGCTGGTTGTGCGGCCGCCTATGGAGTAATTGTCCATGAACGAACTCACCGAAAATAATTGGCATGAACTTCCAGAGCAGGAAGTCGTGCGCATCCTGGAGAGCGACCAAACCAGGGGGCTGACGGAGGCTGTGGTAGAGGCGCGGCTGCGGCAATCCGGGCCGAACAAGATGACTGCGCAAAAGCGTATGAGCGAATGGAAGCGCTTTTTTCTGCAGTTCGCCCAGCCGCTCATGTATATCCTCCTCCTTGCTTCGGGAGTAACGCTCCTTCTCGGTGAGTATGTGGATTCCGCCGTGATTTTCGCCGTCACCTTTGTCAATGCGGTCGTTGGATTTTTTCAGGAAAGCAAAGCAGAGAAGGCGATCGAGGCGCTCTCGGAAATGGTTCGCACCGAGGCCACGGTGCGGAGAGATGGAATCACGCAGCGCATTAATTCCGAGGGCATCGTCCCCGGTGACATCGTATTGCTCCAGTCTGGCGACAAAGTGCCCGCCGACCTGCGGTTGCTGCACGTGCGGAGTCTGCAAGTCGATGAGTCCGCGTTAACCGGTGAGTCAGTGCCGGTGGAGAAACAGCACGAGGCCATTACTCAAGAGGCTGTCCTGGCGGATCGAAAAAACCTTGCGTTCGCAGGCACGCTCGTAACCTACGGTCAGGCTGAGGGCGTCGTGCTGGCCACCGGTAACCACACAGAGACTGGCCGGATCGCGCGGCTTATTCACGGGGCGGCAGATATTTCCACGCCGCTTACGCGCAAGATCGCGCAGTTCAGCAAGCTCCTGCTCTGGGTCATTCTTGTGCTCGCGGCAATGACGTTTGTGATTGGCGTCGCACGCGGGCAGCGGACGGTAGAAATGTTTATGGCCGCCGTCGCCCTGGCTGTCGGAGCGATCCCTGAAGGTTTGCCCGCAGCCGTCACCATCACTCTCGCCATCGGCGTCTCTCGGATGGCAAAGCAGCGAGCCATCATCCGCAAGCTCCCGGCTGTCGAGTCGCTGGGCAGCACGACAGTGATCTGCTCCGACAAGACCGGGACGCTCACCGAGAACCAGATGACCGTGCAGCAAGTTTTCGCGGACGGGCAATTCTTCGACGTAACCGGCAGCGGGTATGAGCCGGGCGGCGAAGTGCTCGCGGGCAGTCAGCGTGCGGGGCTTGACCAGCATGAGGCACTGCGCGAGACGCTGCTCGCGGGCGTGCTTAACAACGATTCGCGTCTCGTGCGCGACGGCGATCGAATCAAGGTCGAAGGCGACCCCACGGAAGCTGCGCTGATTGTTGCGGCTCAAAAGTCCGGCCTCGTTCCCGCCGACCTCCACTCGGCTCATCCACGGCTCGACGTGATTCCGTTCGAGTCGGAACACCAGTTTATGGCCACGCTGCACAGCCGTGGCGAAGGTGAGGCGCGCGTGATCTTCAAGAAGGGCTCTGTCGAGCGCCTGTTGGGGTGCTGCTCACACTCGCTGCGCGATGACGGCAAGCTCGCGCCGCTGGACATCCATGCTATCGAGTCCGCTGTCGAGCAGATGGCCGCGCGCGGGCTGCGCGTCCTCGCCTTTGCACGCCTGGAGGTGGCGCAGGACTACCAACAACTTCACCACGACCACGTGAGGGAGGGGCTCACGTTCCTCGGTCTGCAAGGCATGATCGACCCGCCGCGTGCCGAGGCCATTGTTTCTGTTCGCAAATGCCAGGAAGCTGGCATTGAGGTGAAGATGATCACCGGCGACCACGCGCTCACCGCCCGCAGCATCGCTCTGCAACTCGGCCTGCACGGAGGCGGCGAAGGCGAGGTCTATGCAGTAACGGGTGGCGAGCTGGAGAAAGTGTCCGCCACCGATCTGCCCGAACTCGCCGAGCGCACTACCGTGTTCGCGCGCGTTGCGCCTGAACAAAAGCTCAAGCTCGTGCGCGCCCTGCAAACGCGCGGCCACATCGTCGCGATGACCGGCGATGGCGTGAACGACGCGCCCGCGCTCAAACAGGCAGACATCGGCGTGGCCATGGGTATCACCGGCACGGATGTCGCGAAGGGGGCCGCCGACATGCTGCTCACCGACGACAACTTCGCCAGCATTGAAGCGGCCGTCGAGGAAGGGCGCGGCGTGTTCGACAACCTCACAAAGTTTATTGTCTGGACCCTGCCTACCAATGCGGGCGAAGCAGTCATTCTGCTCACCGCCATCTTCCTCGGCACTGCGCTGCCCATGCTGCCCGTGCAACTTCTTTGGATCAATATGGGCACCGCAGGACTACTCGGTTTGATGCTCGTGTTTGAACCCAAGGAGCACAACCTCATGCAGCGACCGCCGCGCAACCCGCAGCAACCAATCATTTCGGTCCCGCTATTAATGCGCACTGTTCTGGTTACGCTGGTGATGTTCGCAGGAGCGTACGGCGCGTTCCTGTGGGAGCAGCATACGCGTGGCAAGAGTCTAACCGAAGCGCGCACTGCTGTCGTGAATGTCATCGTCATTGTCGAATGCTTTTATCTACTCAACTGCCGCTCTCTTTTGCATTCGATGTTCAGCGTAGGCTTGTGGAGCAACCTTTGGATCTACGCTGGCATTGGCGTGATGCTGTGCGCCCAAATCCTGTTCACCCATGCGCCGCTGATGAACCGCCTCTTCCATAGCGCGCCGCTCGATCTCGCATCCTGGCTCTACGTCATAGGAGTTGGCTTTGCTGCTTACTGTATTGTTGAGTTCGAAAAATGGGTGCGGCGCAAAATCGCTCATGAGCCTTGCAACTAAGCGACCCGGGGCGAGAGGAGAGAGGACGGCTCTCCATCAAAGAATGGGGAGGGAGGTCAAAAGATGAAAGAAAGTGCTAAGGACACGCTGAATTAATCAGGACTGGGCAGGGGGAAGAATTACCGGCAGGATGAGCGGCATGAAGCGGCAGATGAGTTTTTCGGAGAGCGAATTCGCGAGCAAGAAGCGCGTCACACGTAAGGAGGCGTTTCTGGCGGTGATGGAACAAGTGGTTCCATGGAAGCGATTGGAGGAACGGCTCGAACCGTATTATCCCAAGGGCCACCGGGGGCGTCCACCGATGGGGTTGGAGCGGATGTTGCGACTCTTGGTCGTGCAAAATTGCTTTGGGCTTTCCGACGAAGGGCTCGAAGACGCAGTCTACGAAATACAGTCCATCCGGCAGTTCGTGGGGGTGGACTTGAACAGCGATGTCGTCCCCGACGCCACGACGGTCCTGAAATTCCGGCGGCTATTGGAAGAACACAAGCTCGCCCGAACGATCTTCGAGGAAGTCAACGCAAGCCTGGCCGCGCACGGGCTTTACATGAAGCAAGGCACCATCGTGGACGCCACGATCATCGCCGCGCCCAGTTCGACCAAGAACGAGCGCAAGGAGCGCGATCCCGAAATGCACCAGACCAAGAAGGGCAACGAGTGGCACTTCGGAATGAAAGCGCACATCGGCGTGGATGCCCATTGCGGCTTGGTTCACAGCGTGACAGCCACAGCGGCAAACGAAGCCGACATCAACCAGACCGAACACCTGCTGCACGGACAGGAGAGCGTGGTATTTGCCGATGCGGGCTACACGGGAGCACAGAAGCGCGAGGAGGTTGTGGCCAAGGCGCCGGGTGCGAAGTTCTATGTGGCAGCCAAGCGGAACGGCGTCAAATCCATACCCGATGGGCCGTGGAAGCAAGCCGTGCAAGCGTTCGAGCACGCCAAAGCGCAAGTGCGTGCGCTGGTCGAGCATCCCTTCCAAATCGTCAAGCGGCGGTTTGGATACGGCAAGGTGCGCTACCGAGGATTACGAAAAAACCTCGCCAAACTTGAAATCCTCTTCGCCTTGGCCAACCTCGTGCTAGCCAAGCGGGAACTCTTGGCCACTACCTGCCCATGACGACACAAAACGGAGGAAATCGCCTGGATTTGCTCCCCAAAAACCGGAGACGCCCCTCAAAACGGATCGCTTCCCAGCGGTGTACCACGTCGCGGGCCACTCGCTCCCGCGCTTTTGGCTTCGAACGTCCACTCTTATATCACTCTGCCGTGGACGGCTGCTTTGTTCAGCGTGTCCCTAATGACCTCACTGCTCAATCGAATCGGAATCAGTGGCTACCAGGTACTATATACCGAAGCCACATTACCTCTTAAAATCCACGTTAAACCCGAGGCGCAAACGTGCTCCTGCCTTTGCTGTGGAGGCGGCCGCCTCCACAGCAAAGGCAGGTATCAAAAGCAGGTACGCCACCTCGATCGCTTTGGCGAACCCACCGCTCTGGTCGTCCATACCCGGCGGTTGCGCTGCCTGGATTGCCGTCACTCCTTTGTCCCGCCGCTACCGGGACTTCTCCCCGGACGCCGCAGCAGCGAGCCATTCCGCGAAAGCACTTACCGGGCTCACGACAACGGCATCTGCGTCTCCACTCTGGCCCGCATCCTTCACATCGGCAGCGCCACCATTGAGCGCATCTACCACCAGTTCACCGAGCGGGTCTCCACCAAAGAATGGGGAGGGAGGAAGATATGGTGATATTGTGCTAATTAGCCGCAGGCGGCAAGCACACGGATTTGGTAGTTTCTGAAGTTTCTAAAACCGTAAGCACGGCGTTGGATGAGTTTCATTTTACGGTGGAAGCCCTCTGTAATGCCGTTGTTCCTGGTAAAACGCCACATGCAGGCGATGGGCTCGGCCCAGGAGCGAAGGGTATTGGCCAGAGTGATGAGGGGCTCGAAGCGGCTGGTGGTGAGCCGGTCGATGAAGCCCAAAAGCTCTTGAGCCAGAGGGCGGCATTCGCGGCGCCTTCTGTGCTTCTGGTTGAGGAGAGCGCGTAGGCGGTGCATTTCGGTGTGAAGAGGTTGCAGCGCAGGGTAGGTCGCAAAAAGGCGCTCAAGGCGCAAGGTTTGTACCGGCGTCAGTTTATGAGGGGCTTTACGGAGCACGGCAAGGGAGGCGATGTTGTTCTTCAAATCGGGCGCGATTGCTCGAGCCAAGGCCATAAAATGATGGATGACGACGCGGATGACATGGAAGCGGTCGGCGACGATGCGAGCGTTAGGGAACCATTTACGGATCAAGGCGCGGTAAGGGCTGGAGAGGTCGATACAGACCACGCGGACATGCTCCCGGCCTTGAAGGCGGGCAACCAATGGGGCCAATTCGCGAGGGCTGCGGCCAGGGACAACGTTGAAGACACGGTGGTTTTTAAGATCAACGAATGTAGTGGCGAAGCGTTGGCCCTTGTGGAGGGTGTGCTCGTCGATGCCGAGGACCATGGGGCAGCGCAAACTGCTTCGTTCCTTGGCTTTGCGCTCGGTGAACTGGTGGTAGATGCGCTCAATGGTGGCGCTGCCGATGTGAAGGATGCGGGCCAGAGTGGAGACGCAGATGCCGTTGTCGTGAGCCCGGTAAGTGCTTTCGCGGAATGGCTCGCTGCTGTGGCGTCCGGGGAGAAGTCCCGGTAGCGGTGGAACAAAGGAGTGCCGACAATCCAAACAGCGCAACCGCCGGGTATGGACGACCAGAGCGGTGGGTTCGCCAAAGCGATCGAGGTGGCGTACCTGCTTTTGATACCTGCCCTTGCTGTGGAGGCGGCCGCCTCCACAGCAAGGGCAGGAGGAGGTTCGCGCTTCGGGTTTAACGTGGATTTTAAGAGGCAATGTGGCTTCGGTATATAGTACCTGGTAGCCACTGATTCCGATTCGATTGAGCAGTGAGGTCATTAGCACTTTCTTTCATCTTTTGACCTCCCTCCCCATTCTTTGATGGAGAGCCCACCGAGCGCAAAGCCAAGGAACGAAGCAGTTTGCGCTGCCCCATGGTCCTCGGCATCGACGAGCACACCCTCCACAAGGGCCAACGCTTCGCCACTACATTCGTTGATCTTAAAAACCACCGTGTCTTCAACGTTGTCCCTGGCCGCAGCCCTCGCGAATTGGCCCCATTGGTTGCCCGCCTTCAAGGCCGGGAGCATGTCCGCGTGGTCTGTATCGACCTCTCCAGCCCTTACCGCGCCTTGATCCGCAAGTGGTTCCCTAACGCTCGCATCGTCGCCGACCGCTTCCACGTCATCCGCGTCGTCATCCATCATTTTATGGCCTTGGCACGGCAGATCGCCCCTGACTTGAAAAATAACATCGGCTCTCTTGCCGTCCTCCGCAAAGCCCCAAATAAGCTAACTGCGGCCCAACACTTGCGCCTCGCGCGGCTTTTCGCCGCCTACCCTGCATTGGAGCCTCTGCACGCCGAAATGCACCACCTGCGCGCTCTCCTCAACCAGAAGCACAGAAGGCGCCGCGAATGCCGCCCTCTGGCTCAAGAGCTTTTGGGCTTCATCGACCGGCTTGCCGCCAGCCGCTTCGAGCCCCTCATCACTCTGGCCAATACCCTTCGTTCCTGGGCCGAGCCCATCGCCTGCATGTGGCGTTTTACCACGAACAACGGCATTACAGAGGGCTTCCACCGTAAAATGAAACTCATCCAACGCCGCGCTTACGGCTTTAGAAACTTCTCCAACTACCAAATCCGTGTGCTTGCCGCCTGCGGCTAATTAGCACAATATCACCATATCTTCCTCCCTCCCCATTCTTTGGTGGAGACCCGCAAAATCGCTCATGAGCCTTGCAACTAAGCGACCCGGGGCGAGAGGAGAGAGGACGGCTCTCCATCAAAGAATGGGGAGGGAGGTCAAAAGATGAAAGAAAGTGCTAATGACCTCACTGCTCAATCGAATCGGAATCAGTGGCTACCAGGTACTATATACCGAAGCCACATTGCCTCTTAAAATCCACGTTAAACCCGAAGCGCGAACCTCCTCCTGCCCTTGCTGTGGAGGCGGCCGCCTCCACAGCAAGGGCAGGTATCAAAAGCAGGTACGCCACCTCGATCGCTTTGGCGAACCCACCGCTCTGGTCGTCCATACCCGGCGGTTGCGCTGTTTGGATTGTCGGCACTCCTTTGTTCCACCGCTACCGGGACTTCTCCCCGGACGCCACAGCAGCGAGCCATTCCGCGAAAGCACTTACCGGGCTCACGACAACGGCATCTGCGTCTCCACTCTGGCCCGCATCCTTCACATCGGCAGCGCCACCATTGAGCGCATCTACCACCAGTTCACCGAGCGCAAAGCCAAGGAACGAAGCAGTTTGCGCTGCCCCATGGTCCTCGGCATCGACGAGCACACCCTCCACAAGGGCCAACGCTTCGCCACTACATTCGTTGATCTTAAAAACCACCGTGTCTTCAACGTTGTCCCTGGCCGCAGCCCTCGCGAATTGGCCCCATTGGTTGCCCGCCTTCAAGGCCGGGAGCATGTCCGCGTGGTCTGTATCGACCTCTCCAGCCCTTACCGCGCCTTGATCCGCAAGTGGTTCCCTAACGCTCGCATCGTCGCCGACCGCTTCCACGTCATCCGCGTCGTCATCCATCATTTTATGGCCTTGGCACGGCAGATCGCCCCTGACTTGAAAAATAACATCGGCTCTCTTGCCGTCCTCCGCAAAGCCCCAAATAAGCTAACTGCGGCCCAACACTTGCGCCTCGCGCGGCTTTTCGCCGCCTACCCTGCATTGGAGCCTCTGCACGCCGAAATGCACCACCTGCGCGCTCTCCTCAACCAGAAGCACAGAAGGCGCCGCGAATGCCGCCCTCTGGCTCAAGAGCTTTTGGGCTTTATCAACCGCCTCACCACCAGCCGCTTCGAGCCCCTCATCACTCTGGCCCATACCCTTCGTTCCTGGGCCGAGCCCATCGCCTGCATGTGGCGTTTTACCAGGAACAACGGCATTACAGAGGGCTTCCACCGTAAAATGAAACTCATCCAACGCCGCGCTTACGGCTTTAGAAACTTCTCCAACTACCAAATCCGTGTGCTTGCCGCCTGCGGCTAATTAGCACAATATCACCATATCTTCCTCCCTCCCCATTCTTTGGTGGAGACCCGAGAGGACGCCCCGAAGGCAGCGATTAAGCTACAGTGGGGGGTAGCTTAATTTTGACCTTCTGCAAGTGCTTCATTTAACGAGAGTTAAATGGTGGAGCCTAGGGGATTCGAACCCCTGACCTCCTCAATGCCATTGAGGCGCTCTACCAACTGAGCTAAGACCCCGTACGGTTTTGATGAGCTGCTTGTTCCTCGGCCGGAGCCTTGTCTCAAGTCCGCTCATCGAAGCGGGACCGAAAACGTATCATCCAAATGGTTTTCGGCAATAAAAAATTCGGTTTCCTCTTAAAAAAATCGGAATCGTCTTTTCCGGAGCTGATTCCTCAGCCCCGGAACGCGGCGAAGCTTCTAAGGCTGCTGCTCTCTCATGAAAACGTACACGTTGCGCCATTCTCCGTTTTCCCCTTCGATCGGGATGGTCTTGGCTAGCTTGAAATCCGGCGAGGTGCTCAGAAAACTGACAAAATCATCTTCCAGCGCCTCGGAGGGCATCATATCGCTGCCACCGAGGGTGCACTTGTCCTGCGTTACCACCATGTCCTGCCGGGAGATGGCGGCCTTGAATTCTTCAAGCGTCCGGCAGAAGGCCGCCGAGGTCATGTTGCAGCGTTCTTTGCGTCGGAAATAGAGGAGACGGATGTTCTCCGGTGTCACCGGGCCGGCTTGCGTGAAAGCGATGTTTTTCGGCTGCGGCACCGAGGCTACGAATTCTTTCATCGCTTTCTCGGCGGCGATAAAGGCTTTGTTGCGCTGGTGCTTGGGCCAGTGGCTGTACTCGGGCCAGCGGTACATGAAGGCGGCGTTGAGCGTGATGAGCGCGAATGCGCCGAGCGCGATTCTGTGGAGGTGTGTCGCGGCCGTGGGGAGCGCCGCGAAAAATTCCCCGGCCATGAAGGCGGCTGAAAAAAGCAGCGTGCCGTAAAATGCGCCCCCGAGAAAGGGACTCTTCATCGGAGCCGCGGCGTTTACGATGAAAACCACAAGCGCCACCACGCCCATGAAGAGTGTCTGGAGCCGGACGGTTCGCCCGCCCTTCCCCGTGCGCCAGAGAGCGAATCCGATCCATGCGGCGAAGATCACCGGTTCCTGGGTGCCGAGGTTCGAGCGGGAGCCGGGCCCGTAAATATAGAAGAGCCATTGGGAGAGGCGGTTGCCCGGGTTGGCCCATACGGCGGCGTTGACGCCGAAGCTGTTGTCTATGAAATAGCGCCACACCATTTGGCCAAATACCGCGAAGTACGGCCCCGCCACGGCGATGATCGCTAGCAGCACGACCCCTGCCGTTGGAAACAGCCGGGAGGTCGCGCGGGCGATGCCTTCGCGCGAAATCTCCAGGAGCCAGGCAAATCCGAGAGCCATTCCCGAGGCGGCGAGGGTCATGGCGAAGGTGCTCGGCTTGATCAGCAGCGCCAGGCCGATGAGCACGCCTTGGAAGAGGGCGGCCTTCCAGCTCTGGAAGAGGTTCTCCCGGGTCAATGCGAATACGACGGTGAACCCCAGCGTGGTCGCCCAGGCGAGATCAGGCCGGAACTCCACCACCGCCATGGTCGCAAAGGGCAGCGTGAGGAAGTAGAGCAGCGCCAGGATCGTGAAGGGGAAGCTTGCCTTTCGGAAAAATTAGGCGATCCCCCCGAGATAGGTCGCAATCAGGAACAGGTTCATCCGGTACGGCGCGGCATTGCGGAGGAGAAACCGATCGCCGCCATGGCCGTGCAGTAGGGCGAGTGCAAACCGTCGCGCAAGGCGAAACTGGCCGCTCCCGCGAGTCCGTTTTCGCGCACGCTTTGCAGCAGATCTGCCCCGCTGGCGAAGTAAACGATGGCGTCGTAATTCGGGACGTTGCTCAGTCGGCCCATGTGCAGCGAAGCCCTGACGCAGAGCCAGCAGAAAACGATGGAGAGCAGCAGGATGCAAAGCAGCGTTGGCTTGAGGTGTCGGAACGAGGTTGGGTGCATATAAGACGGAGATGATGGGGATTTAGAGACGGATACCCCGGCGCAGCAGCCAGGCGTAGAGGGCCGATTGCCGCATGACGCGCTGCGAGAGCTGGGCGATGTCCGTGGCGTCGGTGAGCGCGCCCGGGGTGCGCAGGCGAAGGCCGTTGACCTCCTCCGCGCCGATGGTTTCCATTTGGGCGCTGGTTTTTTGCAGCGTGTGGACCCGGAAGCAGCCGAGGAAGTAGGGGACGCGAACGATCCGGGCCCCGGCTGTCTGAAAGCGCAGGAGCAGATCCCAGTCGAGCGCGAAGCGAAAGTGGGTGGATATGCCGCCGACTCGTTTCCAGAGCGACTCGCGCCAGAAGAGCGTCTCCTGCGGTACGTAGTCGATCGAGCGGAGCACCTCGGGATCGTGCGGCGGCAGCACCCAGCGCCCGATCTCCTCGCTCTTTTCGTTGATGACTACCCGGTGCCCGTAGAGGGCGTCTACCTCGGGGTGCTTGCGAAAGTATTCCGCGACAAACTGGAGCGAGCCGGGCATGAGGAGGTCGTCGGAGTTGAGCCAGGCCATGATCTCGCCCGAGATTTTTTCAAACCCGCAGGCCACCGCCCGCGACTGGCCCGTGTCCGGTTCCGAAACCCACGAGGTGATCCGGCCGGAATGTTTTTTGAGGATATCGAGTGTTTCGTCCGTGGACCCGGCGTCCTGGACGGCGTAGCGGAGCTTGGGGTAATCCTGCCCGATGACGCTTAGAATGGTCTCCTCGATGTAGCGCCCCTGCATGTAGGAGGGGGTCACGATGGCGATGGAGGGGAGCTTGCGCGGGGCGAGGCGCGGCTTGGGGAATTCCTCGGGGATCATCGGGCGCGGGGGGTGCTGCTCCAGCGTGCCCGGCTCGGTCGCGTGGCGTTTGCTCAAGTACGCCTCGTAGGCCCATTTCAGCAGGCGTCCGGCTGCGTTCTCCATCCGGCTGGCTTCGCGTGAGGCGTGATCGTAGTACGGCGCGGCAGGCGCGGGGATGCATCCCTCGAAGCGGCTTTTTTGCAGGGCCTTTTCCGTCTCGTGCTCACGGAGAATGCGGGTCAGGTAATTGCGAAGCTTGCCGAGGGAGACCACGCTGCTTTCGATCCGGGAATTGCCGCCCAGCTTGGGCAACTGAGCGGTGATGCGCTGCTCTGCCAGCGCGATTTTACGCAGCGAAGCCGTGAGGGCTGCCTTCAGCGTCTCGTCCTCCGCCCGGGCTGCCGCCACCTCGTCCCGGGCCCTGGAGACGACGTAGGAGACGCTAGAGTTGAGCGTTTCCACAAACACCGGCAGCAGGTCGGGGAGCTCGTCGCGCGGCGCAACCGGGGTGAGGAGGCGTTTTCCCTGGGGCGCATGGCTCAGCTCATCGTAGAGCGCCAGGTGCTGCCGGAGCGCCTCGGGGGCCGTTTCCGCGTGAAGGTCGCGGCAATTCTTTTGCCACGCGGCCTGGATCTCGCGGTGCAGCGCGAGGTAGGAGATTTCCTCCGCCATCCGGCGCGAATCCCCGAGGGGCACCAGTCGGCCCGTTTCCCCGTCGCGCACGAGCTGCTCGATCCCCTCGGTGCGCATCGCCACCACGGGCGTGCCGCACGCCGCCGCCTCCATGATGATGCCCGCCCCGTTTTCCCCGGGGTCGGGGAGTACCGCGATATCTGCGGCGGAGAGCAGACGTGAAAGCCATGGATAATCCCCGGTGCTACCCACCTGAATCGTGCCGTAATCGTTTTTCAGCGCCTCCGGGCCGCCGCCCAGGACGATGACGCGGAGCTGCTTTTTGCGGGAAAGGCGCTTGAAAACCTGGAATAGGGCAAAATTGGCCAGGAGCGTTTCCACGCCGTGGCGGAAGCGTTCCAGGTGCCCGCTCGATTCGCACACGACCAGGAGAGTGAACGCCTCGGGGTCGAAGCCGAGCTGCGCCCGGGCTTCCGCCTTGGGCATGGGGCAGATTCCGGCTGGGATCACCGGGGCGATCGCCTGGATGGAAGCGGGGCCGAACACGCCGCTCTCCCGCGCACGCTCCGCCAGCCATTCGGTGGGGGCCACGATGTGCAGATTAGGCGAGGCGAGAAGCTCGCGCTTCTTTTGCAGCAAAAGGGAGGGGAGCTGGTGTGGGTTGTTGCAGAGCTGCGGGCAGTTTTTGCATTCGCCCTTATACTGGCGGCAATCCAGCGCGTGATGGCAGCCGCCTGTGAAGGCCCACATGTCCGGCAGGCTCCAGATCACCGGCTTGTCCAGCGCCAGGAGATGCCGGATGAGGACTGGTGAAAAAAGGTCCTTTACGTCGTGCAAATGCAGCAGATCGAAATCGCCGAGGGCCTTTGGGTCCAAGTACACGCTGCTCGGGTATCCCAGCGTGAAGCTGCTGCAATCGGCGGAGACGCTTTCCGGGCCGAAGCAGGCCTTTTGCGTCAGCGCCGCCACGGCATTGGGCTCGGCGCTGGCGAGCCTCAGCGTCTCCTTATGAAAGCCCTCTCGGGAGAAAAAGCGGGACGGGATCGCCCGCTCCTGTGCATGAAGGTGCAGCGCGTGTCCGCCGCGCGAGGCCGATCCTCTGAAATCCGATAGGCTGACATGAACTATTTTCATCTTACTTGAAGGGGAGCCACTCCAACAGATTTACCGGGAGTTTGTCAATCCGCTCGGCATTTTTGGCCGATGCCCGGCCGCCATAGTTTTAAGGGTTCCCGCAGCCAACGGCCCTTTTTCCCTTCTGGTTTACGGAAAACCCCCATGGTTAACTGCTCCCGGTGGATGGGAACTCATTAGGGAAAGCCACCGCAGGCCCTCGGGCGCTTTGCCTGATGTGATGTTATAATATTAGATTATACTAAATTTTCTAGCTCCGGACCGGGACGCTAGAATAGATTCCAAGCCTTCACATTCTATGGGGGTCATCCATTTCTCAATCGACAAGGAACTAGTCGAACTCATCCGGCGCGAACTTGATTTGCACCAGTTCATCGAAACCGGGACCTTCCGTGGCGACACCGTGGCCGGGCTTGTTTCGAGCTTCGAAGCCATCGACACCGTGGAGTTTTCCCCGGAGCACCATGAAGCGGCGAGGGTGCGCTTCGCCGGTTTTCCACACGTTCGGGTTCACCAGGGGAATTCGGCGGAAGTCCTCCAGAAAATCGTCGCGAAGGCAGGGAACGCCGCCGCGCTCTTTTGGCTCGATGCCCACTGGTGCGCGGCCGACCACACGGCGGGCGAGAAGTCGCAATGCCCGCTCCTGGGCGAATTGAAGGCCATCGGGAAGCTCGATCCCCGGAGCGTCATCATGATTGACGATGCCCGCTATTTTCTCTGCCCCCCTCCGGCTCCGCACGAGAGTTCGGACTGGCCGGGCCTCAACGAAGTGCTCGACGCTCTGGAGCAATGTTCCAGCGATCACTGCGTCATGGTCCTTGACGACGTCATTGTGTTTTGTCCCCGGCGCATCCATCCGCAAATCGCCGAATACGCCCGGCGCAACGGAGCGGATTGGCTGCAAATCGCCTCCAAAGCCGGGACATTTGATCGCCTCGTGGCCGAGTACCAAACCGATTGGTCGGCGGCTGCGAACAAGGCGGCGAAGTACGACGAGGCCGTCGCCGAGTGCGAAGAACTAAAGCTTCAGCTTGCCGGAAAAGCCAGCGCCGTCCGGGTGGAGCGGGCCGTCCTGGAGGCCAAGGAAAAGGAACTCCAACAGCTTTGCGCCGACCTGCAAACCTCCCGCCGCCGGGAAAAAAAAGCGCGCCACGGCATCGAGGAAATCAGGAGGCGCCCGCTGCGTTTCCTGCTGCGCTGCTGGACGAACCGGCACCCGCTCTATCCCGGTGAGTTGGACGAGGCTCGGGATTCGGCGACTCACTGAGCGGGTTGGCTCTTGGCCAGGAGGCGCGCCCGGGCTAGCAGATCGGTGGCCTGTGCTTTCGTCTTAGCCTGGGCCCCGGGGATTTCCAGCAGCACCGAGCCGTCCGGGTAGACCTGCTTGAGCGTCACCGCGCGTCCGGCGGGCATCTGCAAGTTTCCCGAAAGCACGCCGTTGGACATCACCGCGAAGTGGACCGGAACGAGCAGCACCACTTGCTTGGGCCAGAGCCGAGGGTTGCGGGCGATATCGGCCAGGCTGAGCGCCGCCTCGGGAGTGGCCGAGGCGCGGGCCGCCAGCTCGTCGTTGGAGTGCTGGGGCAGGGGGCCGAGCAGCTCCTCTTCGCTCGGGCGCGGCGTGGGCACCGGGGTGGGGGCGGAAGGGGTGGCGCTGGGCGCGGCCTGGGTGTCGTCAATGGCCGCTTCCTCGGGCGCGGGAGTGGGCGAGGCTGATGCCAGAGCCGACGGCGTGGGAGTGGGCGTTGGTGTGGGCGAGGGGACCTCCGGGTGGGGATCGGGGGAAGCCGCGGGCGCGGCGGATTCGGCAGGAGGGAGCCCCACCGCCGGGGTGGCGGCGACCGGGCCGCTCTTTTCCCAGGTCGATTCCGGGAGCTGCCGGGACCAGATCCAGAGCGCCCCGCTCAGGGCGGCGCAGACGAGCGCGGGCCAGAAAGGGCGGAACGAGGGGGAGGAAGGCTTGGGCATCTCCCCTAGTTTGTCAGAAATCGGCGCTCCCGGAGCAAGCGAAATTCGTTCTGTTCATTTGCGGGCCAATCCGGGAACAATAGGGAACCATGGCCTTCGATTCCTACACCGACTTCCTCGACGCCCTCGACCGCGCGGGCGAGCTCACGCGTATTTCGCAGCCGGTCGCGACGGAACTGGAAATGACGGAAATCGCCGACCGCGAAATGAAAAAACCCGGCGGCGGCAAGGCGCTCCTCTTTGAACAGCCGACCGTCAACGGCAAAGTCTCGCCCTTCCCCGTCGCCCTCAACACCCTCGGATCGTTCCGCCGGATGGCCCTCAGCATGGGCGCGGAGTCGGTCGACGCGGCGGCGGCGGAACTCGGCGCGCTCCTCAAAGCCAAGCCCCCCACGAGCCTGCGCGAGGCGCTCGCCCTCTTCACCAAAGCCTTCGAGCTGCGCCACGCCCGCCCCAAGCGCGTCTCCTCCGGGGCGTGCAAGGAAGTCATCCACCGCATCGAGCCCCCCGCGAGCCGCACCGAACCGTGGCCCGGCGCGCCCGATTGGCAAAACGGCACCGAGCCGCACCCGCCCACGCTGCTCGACCTGCCCATCCTCAAATGCTGGCCCCTGGACGGCGGCCGCTTCGTCACCCTTCCGTGCGTCATCACCCAGGACCCGGACACCGGCGAACGTAACGTCGGCATGTACCGCATGCAAGTCTACGACGACCGCTCCACCGGCATGCACTGGCAGCTCCAGAAAGTCGGCGCGCGCCACGGCCGCCGCTATTATGAAGAAAAGAAGCGGATGCCCGTCGCGGTGATCCTCGGCGGCGACCCCGTCTACACCTTCTGCGCCACCGCCCCGCTGCCCGACGGTTTGGACGAACTGCTCATGGCGGGCTACCTGCGGCGCAGCTCCGTCGAGTTGGTCAAGTGCGAGACCTCCGAGTTGCTCGTCCCCGCCAACGCCGACATCGTCATCGAAGGCTACGTTGACCCCGCCGAGCCCCTGCGCATCGAAGGGCCCTTTGGCGACCACACCGGCTTCTACACCCTGCCCGAGCCCTACCCCGTCTTCCACGTCACCGCCATCACCCACCGGAAAAACGCCGTCTACCCCGCCACCATCGTCGGCATCCCGCCCATGGAGGATTACTACATCGGCTCGGCGTCGGTGAAACTTTTCATGCCGATTTTCCGAATGAACTTCCCGGAAATCGTCGACATTGCCCTGCCCGCCGAAGGCGTCATGCACAACCTGGTCATCGTCTCCATCCGCAAAACCTACCCCATGCAGGCGTACAAAATCATGCACGGCCTCTGGGGCATGGGGCAGATGATGTTCACCAAATACATCGTCATCGTGGACGCCGACGTAGACATCCACAACCCCAGCGAAGTCCTCTTCCACCTCTGTTCCAACACCGACCCGCAGCGCGACACGATCCTCACGCGCGGCCCGGCCGACGCCCTCGACCACGCCACGAACGTCGCGGGCGTGGGCGGCAAACTCGGCTTCGACGCCACCCGCAAACTCCCCGGCGAAGGCTTCCCGCGCCAGTGGCCGCCCCTGGTGAAGATGGACGACGCCACGCAAAGGCGCGTCGACGAGCTGGGGCTTTAAACCTTAAACGGGGAACAGGATGGGCCGAGAAAAAGGCACAAAACAGTGGGATACGACAATTTTTGATAGGCAGGAGCATTCAGTCTAAAAAAGACGCCGACCCATCTCATACATGTGAAACCGATCCGTTTGAGAATTTCGCAGGGAAACAAGTAACTATCGTGCCAAGTTGCGTCGTTTCTGTTGATATTTTCCAAGCTTTTTTATGTCCAATGCCTCTCGATAGCATGGGTGTATTTCCCAAATCACGCCGAAATCTTGGTTTGTTCTCATCGATAAAAAATCTGGCATGTCTGAGTAGTAATAATGCTCATAGTCCTCCCCCTCTTCGGCTCGGGCAACAATGAAGCCGATGCGGAATAAAAAGTGAGCTATTTCAAGTGGGGTTGAAGCAGGCTTTCCCTCAATAATCGGTGTCATATGATTTTTTATCCGATTAGTGACCCAGGCAAGAAGCTTCTCACGAGTCATTCGGCGCTCAGCACCACGAAAGCCGACAAGCAATTCTTCGACTTCGCTACATTGATGTTTGTGCTCTGCGATAAGGTCAGCAATTCTTTTATTCCCATAAGTTCCCCATACTTCATCAATGTGACGTTTTGCAATTAACTCGGATCCATCTTGGAGTGCGGCTTTTTGTCCCAATTTGCAAAGCTGAATTGCCCAGCGTGGCCGATGATATGACAGGGTATAAACTACTTTGTAAGTCCTCCGTTCAGTATCACCCCAGGGCATTCGCTTTTCGAAAATGCGGTTGATCATATGCTCTTCCACCTCTTCGCTACTGGCAGTTTGGGGTGCGGGGCTGTCTGGCATGTTTTTCGTGGTGGCCTGATGAAGGATGCGCTTATAGAGCACCTTACGAAAATCAGCTTGGCTCCAAGCGATATCGTGAGTGTACTGTTCGAACTTATCTAAAGCTTCGTCAAACCGCCTAATTAACGGCCAGACATCCGTTCTCATCGTGATCCGAAACACAACCCCTTTTGTTTGGGAAACAAGCTGCCTACATGCAGAAAAAAAGGTGCTAAGCTCTAGGTTCTCTTGTGGGGTTCGCTGATAAGTGGCATCAAGATCATCAACCAAGAACCAAACCGTTTGCCCTTCAAATCTTCGAAGTAATTCAACATCATTTTTAGGGGTGGTTTTTTTAGATTGAATTCTCTTATTAAGGAGATTTGGCAATCTGTCCGTTAGTGCTGAAAGCAAATTCTTGCTTCGAAAGCCTTCGATCTCCGCAGCCTCAACCATACTCATCGAATCATCATCAAATGCGATATTTAGGCTTGATCCAAGCCGTCTATTTACAAGTGTTGCAATTCGAATCATCCAGTCTCGAATATAATCATTTGGAGACTTTAGTTCATTACTAAGATTAAAGCATCCACGAACAAGATCACTTCCTTTAGCATAAATAACCAATGGCTTTGATGAGGGATCGGCGTTCATTTTGGCCTCAATCCATCGGAGAAGCGCGGACTTTCCGACACCCTTTTTAGCTGTCGCAAGAAGGATGCGCTGGTTGGGATCCAAGTATTTCTGGAATGTAGCTTGCTCGACGAAAAAAGGTAGTAACTCTATTGGCGTTAAATCATCACCAGCTTCATTGCCAAAGTCTACCGCAGACAGAAGTGATTTACTAGGTGTCCTTTGAGTGGGGTGGAGTTGATGACTCATAACTGGATATTACATTGAAACAACATAGTGTCAAAATTGAAACCGCAAGTCAGCTAAATTTCATTTTTGTTTCTGAGCTATTTGGCGATTCGAGAGCAAAATGCCATCATCCTATTTTAGGGCAGGCAAACAAAAGTAGGGGGCAGGCGTCATTTCTTAACAGCCAAGGGAACGGACTAAACGCTCAGCTGCCCGAGAAGTCGCGGCAGTGCGAAGGCAGCTCGCCAGGCGAAGCGGCGCAGGCAAAAGCGCCCGCTGCCTCCAGTTCATCTCGGGTTCCGTAACCCCAGAGAACCCCAAGGCCCGCGACTTGGTTTTGCCTTGCCCCGATCATGTCGTGTTCCCGGTCGCCGATCATCAGTGCGGCTTGGGGCGGGATTCCCTCGTGGGCCAGGAGGTGGGCGATCAGGCAAGTTTTGTCGCTGCGGGTGCCGTCCAATTCGCTCCCGTGGACCGAGTGAAAATACTTCGCGAGGCCAAAATGATCGATAATTTCCCGGGCAAACACCGTGGGCTTGGACGTGGCGACATGTAGCGTGTGAGCACTTTGGCACAGTTCTTCGAGCATCTCGGCGATGCCTGGAAAAACGGCGTTTTCATACAAACCGACTGAACTGAAACGTTCGCGGTATTTCGCCAGGGCCATTTCGGCGTCCGCTTCGCTTCCCGGGCCGAGCAACGTCAGAAAACTCTTCTTGAGCGGCGGCCCGATGCACCAGCGGAGCGCCTCGGCCGGGGGCGGAGGCTGCCCGAGCGCCTCCAGCGCGTACTGGATCGAGCGGGTAATTCCCTGAAACGGGTCGGTCAGCGTGCCGTCGAGATCAAACAGGAGGTGCATGGCGAAAGCTGGCGCGGTTTTTTCTAAAACAGCTTATCAAACACATGGACGCCCCCCACGCCCACCAGCACGAAAAACGCGATCGTAATCGCGAACATCAGCCCCCCGGCCAGGAAAAACACCCCGTCCTTCTCCATCGCTCCAGCGGCGAAAAGCACGATCGTCACCGCAGGGAACCAGTTCGTGTACGGGATCGGCAGCGGCAGGAGCATCAGGAAGCCAGAGATCATGATACACGCCCCGGCGATCCGCTGGGCCACCGGCGAGCGGTGCATAAAGGTCAGGCGGGGCCTCAGCACGTATTCCAGCAAGTGCACTACGCGGCTCGCGGCAGTCAGCAGCCGGTGCAGGAACTTGGCTGGCAGCTCCTTATCGAGCAGGCGCTGAGGCAGCCATGGGTGGCGCCCCACGGCCAGCCGCGCCCCGATGAGCATGGCCACCAGCCCAAAGGGCGTCGAGAGCCCCGGCAGCGGCACCGGCGAGATAAACGGCAGCGACACCAGCAGCAAAATCAGGTTAAACCCGCGCCCCCGCGTCGCCTCCAGCACCTCCCTCAGGCGCACCTTCCGGTCGCCGAAGGTCTCGTCCAGTTGGCGGAGTTCCTGCGAAAAAGAAACCTTTCCGTTGGCGGGCTCCGGGTTCATTCCAGGGGCGGGGTGGGCGTTTCGTTGGGTGATTTAGGGAAGAGCAGCGAGCAGACAATCGCCGCCACGAGAATCGCCGCCACCACGCCGAGGGCGGGGAGCGTCTCGATCTTCCAGGCCGAGTGGCCCAGCAGCATCTTCACCCCGATAAAGACCAGCACCATTGCCAGCCCCGGTTTCAGGTAATGGAAAAGGTGCAGCGCCCTCGCCAGCACAAAGTAGAGCGAGCGCAGCCCCAGGATCGCGAACACGTTGGAGGTGTACACAATGAAAGGATCGAGCGTGACGCCGAAAATGGCGGGGATCGAATCGACCGCGAAAATCACGTCGCTCACCTCCACGCTCACCAGCACCGCCAGGAGCGGCGTCGCCATCAAGCGCCCGTCCCGCCGGATCACGAACCGGTCGTTTTCGAAATGGGGCGTCACCGGCAGGAATCGATTGAGCAGGCGCAGCACCGGATTGCGCTCCGGGTGGATCGCCTCGTCCTTCTGGAAAATCATCTTTGCCCCCGTGAGGATCAAAAACGCGCCGAAAACGTAGAGCAGCCATTCAAACTTGCTCACCAGCGCCGTGCCGACCACGATCATCCCGAGCCGCATCACCAGCGCCCCCAGCACGCCCCAGAAAAGGACCTTATGCTGCCACTGGGGCGGCACGCTGAAGTAGCTAAAGATCAGCGCGAACACAAAAACGTTGTCGGCGGAAAGCGAGTACTCGATCAAATAGCCGGTAAAAAACTCCAGCGCCTTGCCCGGCCCCTGGAAGTACCACAGCCCCAGGTTGAATCCGAGGGCGAGCGTCACCCAGAAGGCCGTCCACCCGAGGGCCTCCTTAAAGCCGACCACATGGCTCTTGCGGTGAAAAACGCCCATATCGAGCGCGAGCATCGAGAGGACGAACACGCCGAACCCGACCCAGACTCCCCAGTGGACGCTCATCATTTGGTTTCCGCGGTAACGCGGCGGTGCGCGGCTTGGTGGTGGTTCATATTCGGGGGCGATCTTTGCCCGGAAAACGGCCTGGCGTAAACAGCAATCGGCGGGAATTGGACAAGGGGGGATTTCTCTTTGATTTCTTGAAATCCCCGCCGGATCTTCCTAGCTTCGGCCTCATTCATGAAAATTCGTAACGGATCCAAGCTGGTATTTATCGGGGACTCGGTCACCGATTGCGGACGCAAGCAACCGGTGGGCGAAGGTCTTTTTGGCCCCTACGGTGCGGGCTATGTCAACGTGGTGGCCGGTCATCTGGGGGCCGTGGCTCCCGGCGCAAATATTCGCGTCGTGAACATGGGGACGAGCGGCAATACCGTCCGCGACCTTAAAGCCCGCTGGCAGACGGACGTTTTTGACCAGAAACCGACCTGGCTTTCCATCATGATTGGCGTGAACGACGTTTGGCGGCAGTTCGACTCCCCTCTTGAGACGGAAACCCACGTCCTGCCCGGGGAATACGAGGAAACTCTCGATGAATTGGTGCGCACCACCCAGCCGACCGTCGAGGGCCTCGTGCTGATGACCCCCCACTACCTTGAGCCGAACCCAGCCGACTCCATGAGGGCCCGGATGGACGAGTACGGGGCCATCGTTAAGCGGATCGCGGCGAAATACAACACGCTCCTCGTGGACACCCAAGCCGCTTTCGAGTGTGTCTTGGCGAACACCCATTCCACCTACATTGCATGGGACCGGGTGCACCCGAACATCATCGGGCACACCGTTCTGGCCCGGGCCTTTCTCTCGGCTGTCGACGCCCTAAACTGAAAATAGGTGTCCTAGAAAAAAGGCAGAGGGCTCACGCAAAGGCGCAAAGCCGCAAAGAAAGGCAGGACTCTTTGCGCCTTTGCGTGAGTATAAACTTTTTTTCATGCCGGGTGGAGCCGCGCACCAGCGGGGCATGGGGATCTGTAAAGGAAAGCCCCGGTGCGGCAAGGGCTCCTTTTTTGCCTATCCGCCCGCGCTCGATTTCAGCACGGCGATGAACGCCTCTTGCGGGATGTTCACCTTGCCGATCGACTTCATCCGCTTCTTGCCTTCCTTCTGCTTCTCCAGGAGTTTGCGCTTGCGGGTGATGTCGCCGCCGTAGCACTTCGCGGTCACATCCTTGCGGCTGGCCGAGACCGTCTCGCGGGCCACGATCTTTCCGCCGATGGCGGCTTGGATCGCCACCTGGTAGAGCTGCGTCGGGATCACTTCCTTCAACTTCGCCGCCAGCACCCGGCCCCGGCCATCGGCCTTGTCGCGGTGGACAATGCTCGAAAACGCGTCCACCGGCTCGGCGTTAACCAGCATGTCGAGCTTCACCAGCTTATCCGCCCGGTAGCCCACCGGAACGTAGTCCATCGAGCCGTAGCCGCGCGTGATGCTCTTAATCTTGTCGTTGAAATCCACGAGAATTTCGTTGAGCGGCAGAACGCAGGAGATCATCACGCGCCGGGTGTCGAGGGATTCGGTGTGATCCACCACGCCGCGCTTGTCCATCACGAGGCTCATGATGTCGCCGATGTTCTCGTTGGGGATCATGATCGTCGCCTTCACCACCGGCTCGCGGATCTCCTCGATCACGCTGAAATCGGGCAGGAACGCCGGGTTATCCACCAGGATGAGCTCTCCGTTCGTCTTGAGCACCTCGTAAATGACGCTCGGGTAGGTGGAAATGATATCCATGTTGTACTCCCGGCGCAGGCGCTCCTGGATGATCTCCATGTGGAGCAGGCCGAGGAAGCCGCAGCGGAAGCCGAAGCCGAGCGCCACCGAGCTTTCCGCCTGGTAGACGAATGCCGCGTCGTTGAGCTGTAGCTTGCCCATGGCCGCTTTGAGATGCTCGAAATCAGCCGTATTGATGGGGTAAATGCCGCTGAAGACCATCGGGTGCACCTCTTGGAAGCCCGCGAGCGGCTTGTCCGCCGGGCGGTGCTGCTCGGTGAGCGTGTCGCCGATCTTGATCTCCGAAGTGGTCTTAATATTCGCGATGAAATAGCCGACCTCGCCCGCTTCGAGCCGGGGCCGTCCCTCCATCTTCGGGGTAAAGACGCCCACATCCTTGATCTCGTAGCTCTTATTGCTGCTCATCAGCTTCACGCCGAGGCCGGGCTGCAAGGAGCCCGAGGCCAGGCGCACATAGCCGATGACCCCCCGGTAGGTGTCGAACACGGAGTCAAAGACCAAGCCGCGGAGCCGGTCGTCCTCCATTTCCGGGGGCGAGGGGATGCGATGCACGATGGCTTCCAAAATATCCTCGATGCCGATGCCCGCCTTCGCGCTGGAGAGGATCGCCTCCTCGCCCGGGATGGCCAGGATTTCCTCCAGCTGCCGCTTGCAGCTCTCCACGTCGGCCGTAGGCAGGTCGATCTTGTTGATGACCGGGATGAGCGTGAGCCCCTGCTTGTGGGCCAGGTGAACATTGGCCACCGTCTGGGCCTCCACGCCCTGGGCAGCGTCGATAATAAGGAGCGCCCCCTCGCAGGCTGCCAGCGAACGGCTCACCTCGTAGGCGAAGTCCACATGGCCGGGGGTGTCCATCAGGTTGAGCGTGTAGGTCTGCCCGTCCTTGGCCGCGTAGTGCATGGCCACGGGGTGGGATTTGATCGTGATGCCGCGCTCGCGCTCCAAATCCATCGAATCAAGCTGCTGATCGGTGGATTCGCGCATGGAGATGGTATTCGTCACCTCCAGCAACCGGTCGGAAAGCGTGGTTTTCCCGTGGTCGATGTGGGCGATGATACAGAAATTGCGGATGGATTTGATGGACATTGCGAGCCTACTATTATGCGGGCGCACGAGGGGAGCGTCAAGCAGGGCCTGATAAGGTGCCCATAAGTGAAATCAGGGAACCGCAAGGGGCAGCTTGATCCAGAAACGGCTTCCCGTGCCCGGGCCGTTGCTTTCGGCCCCGATCCGCCCCCCGTTGAGCTCCACCAGCCGCCGCGAATTGGCCAATCCGAGCCCCGTCGAAGCTTCGCCGCCGGTGGGCCGGGCCGAGAGCTTCTGGAAACGTCCAAAGAGCTTGGCCTTATCCTCTTCCGTAAGCCCTGGCCCCTGGTCGGCCACCTCGATGCGGATTTCGTGCCCGTCGCTGCGGACGCTCACGGTGATCGCTCCCCCGGGCGGGGAGAACTTGATCGCGTTGCTGATGAGATTGTCCAGCGCCTGCTTGAAGCGCGCCGGATCGACCTCGGCTACCAGGGGCCCAGGGGGGGCGAACTCCAGCGGCTGGCCCTTCCGCTCCGCCTGGGGCCGGTTGCGCAGGACGATCTCCTCCACGCAGGCGCTCACATCGGTAGGCGTGCGGTTGATCTTGAGATTCCCGTCTCCCAGGACTGCCGCGTCGATGAGCTCCTCGATAATGCCCTGCATTTCATAAGCCAGCGCCGAAATCTGTGCGCCGGGGTTCTCCCCGGGCGTCGCCGCCGCCGGGTCGGGCGGAAGCTCGGATGCCAGCAACACCATGGCGTTGAGTGGATTGCGCAAATCGTGCGAGGCGATTTGCAGTACCTCGGTTTTTTGGCGATTGGTGGTTTTGAGCTGCTCGTTGAGCCGCTTCCGGGTGGCGATGTCCCGTTTCAGAAGAAAAAAAACCGTCGAGAAAACCACGGCGTCGAAGATGGTGTTGATCTCGTCCAGCCAGAAGCGCCTGGGATCGGTGAACGCGCCGTAGAGGAAGAAATCGGGCGCCACCAGAAGGACGATCCCAATCATGAACGAGAGATTGATCAGGAAATTCCTTCTGCGCGAGGCGGCGTCCATACGATACCCTACGAGAAAACACCTTTCCAACAACCGGTTATTTCCGGGCAAGCCGCGCTTGAGTTTTACCCTTACTGATCCCTAGGATACTTCAAAATCACATGAGCACGCCCCACCTGACCGAATTGTTCCAATACCTTCGTTTCCAAAGCGTCTCGACCGATCCCGCCTCCGCGCCCCAGGTGGCTGCCTGCGCCGCTTGGCTGCGGGATAAACTGGCCGGGATGGGCCTCCAAGCCCAGGTCCACCCCACGGGCGGCCACCCCATCGTCGTCGCGCGCACGGAACGCAAGCCGGGCCGCCGCACCGTGCTCATCTACGGCCACTACGACGTCCAGCCGCCCGAACCGCTCGGCGAATGGCGCACGCCCCCCTTCGAGCCGACGCTGGTAGACGGCGTGATCTTCGCCCGTGGCGCCACCGACAACAAAGGCCAGACCTTCGCCCACATCCTCGGCGTGGAAAAAGCCCTCAAGGAAAAAGGCGACCTGCCGGTGAACCTCATTTTCCTGATCGAAGGCGAGGAGGAAATCGGCAGCACCCACTTGGGCGAGTTCCTCAAAACACACCAAGAAGAGCTGGCCTGCGATTTGATCGTCATTTCCGACACCGGCATGGTCGCGCCCGGCGTCCCGGCGCTCACCTACGGCCTGCGGGGCATCCTGGGCCTGGAAGTGCGCCTCCATGGGGCCGAGACCGACCTGCATTCCGGCATCTACGGCGGCACCGTCCCGAACCCCGCCACCCTCCTCGCCCGCATGGTTGCGACCCTGCACGACGCCCAGTACCGCGTCGCCATCCCCGGCTTTTACGACCAAGTGGCCGAGCTCCAGCCCTGGGAGCGCAACCAATGGGCCGCGCTCCCGCTCGACGAGGCCGCCTTCAAGGCCGCCACGCGCTCCAGCTCGCTCCTGGGCGAGGCCGGTTACACCCCGCTCGAACGCGTCTGGGGACGCCCCACCGCCGAGGTCAACGGCATCGGGGGCGGCTACCAGGGCAAGGGGGGCAAGACCATCGTCCCGCGCGAAGCCTTCGCCAAGCTCACCTTCCGCCTCGTCCCCAACCAGACCCCCGAGGTCGTCGTGGAACACATCAAGGCCCACCTCCAACGCGTCTGCCCTCCCGAAGTGCGCATGGAGATCACGACAGAGCAGGGGGGCGAACCGTTCCTCTGCGACCCCAACGGCAAGGATGGCCTGGCCGCCCGCCGCGCCGTCCAGCGTGTGTGGGGCGTGGAGCCCGCGCTCATCCGCGAAGGGGGCTCGATTCCCATTTTGCACACCCTGCGCGGCACCCTCGGGGCGGACATCCTGCTCCTGGGCCTCGCGTTGCCCGACTCCGCCTGCCACGCCCCCAACGAGAACTTCCCGGTCGAGAACTTCGAGGCGGGCATCGCGCTCAACGAAGCGCTGCTGGAGGAAATCGCGCGGGGATAATATCTCACGCAAAGGCGCAAAGGCGCAAAGAAAGGCAGGACTCTTTGCGCCTTTGCGGCTTTGCGTGAACCCCTAATAACCCTTCCTCCCATACGCGCTTATGACTTGCGGGGGGGCCGCCGCGCTGGTGTATTTCGGCACCGGCATTTTTGGAGGGGCCTGTGTTGGAGGTGTGTTCGCCGTCGTCATTCTGCGCGATATTGGCTATTTCCGCCGCACCGTTTCCTCGTGGTCGGTTTTGCGGGAGGTTCTTGACTGGAACAAAATCGAGAAGCTTCTCGCGGCGGATCGCCCCGGCGAGTTCAAGTAGAGTTTGCACCTCGTTACGAATCTCCAGATCTGGGTATGCACTTTACACCAGTGGGCCTTGCCTCATTACGGTGCTTTCCCGAGTGAAGGGCAGCGCGCTTTTTTATGCGGCGTGGCCTGCGGTTGCGGTCAACTCGATGGGGCGGCCGCTTTCTAGCGAGGGGCGGACTTCTGAACGCCATTTCCAAAGCAGGTAGATGGCCGGGTAGACGAGCAGCTCCATGATAAACGAGGTGGCAAGTCCCCCTGCCAGCGGGGCGGTGACGCGCTTGATCATGTCGGACCCCGTGCCGGTGGACCACATGATGGGCATGAGGCCGATGAAGGCGCAGGTGACGGTCATGAGTTTCGGCCGCAGCCGCTTGACCGCGCCGTGGATGACGGCTTCCTTCAAGTCGACAAGGCTGCGCATTTTGCCCTGGCGCACGGCGTCGTTGTAGGAGAGGTCCAGGAACATGAGCATGAAGACGCCGGTTTCCGCGTCGAGGCCCATGAGGGCGATCATGCCGACCCACGCGGCCACTGACATGTTATAGCCCAGCAGCCACATGAACCAGACTGCGCCGACGAGGCTGAATGGGACGGCTGACATGACGAGCACGGTCTTGAACGCGTTCTGGGTATTGAAGTAGAGGAGGATGAAGATGAGCAAGCCCGTGATGGGGAGGATCATTTTCATGCGCTCTTTGACGCGCTCCATGTTCTCGTACTGGCCGCTCCAGAGGAGGGTATAGCCGGTGGGGAGCTTGATTTCGTTGCGCACGATGCGCTTGGCTTCTTCGACGTAGCCGCCGATATCGCGGCCTGCGATGTCGACGAAGACGTAACCGGCCATCATGCCGTTTTCGTTGCGGATCATGGAGGGGCCGTTGAGGAGCTGGATGTCGGCAAGCTCGATCATGGGAACCTGGACGGGATTTTTCCCGCCGCGCACGGTGACGAGGATGCGCTGGAGTTGGTCGAGGTCCTGGCGCAGGTCGCGCGGGTAGCGGAGGTTGATGGAGTAGCGCTCCCGGCCTTCGATGGTGGTGGAGATGGTTTCGCCGCCGACGGCGCTCAGGATGACGGCTTGCAGGTCCTCGACGGTCAGGCCATAGCGGGCGAGCGCCTCGCGCTTGGGGACGAAGTCGACGAAGTAGCCGCCCGCGGCGCGTTCGGCAAAGACGCTGCGGGTGCCGGGGACTTTTTTGAGGACGCTTTCGATGTGGCTGCCGATTTGCTGGATTTCCTCGATGTTTGCGCCGAGGACTTTGATGCCGATGGGGGTGCGCACGCCGGTGCTGAGCATGTCGATGCGGCCTTTGATGGGCATGGTCCAGGCGTTGACGCTGCCGGGGATCTGGATGGCGCGGTCCATTTCGGCGATGAGTTCCTCTTGCGAGATGTGCTCGGGCCAGATTTGGCGCAGGGGGGCTTTGAGCCAGCCGGGGAGGTAGCGGGAGTACCAGCGTTCTTTGGCGCGCCACTGTTCCTTGGGCTTGAGGACGACGGTGGTTTCCATCATGGAGAACGGGGCGGGATCGGTGGAGGTGTCGGCGCGGCCCGCTTTGCCGTGAACGGAGAGGACTTCCGGGAAGGATTTGATGAGCTGGTCCTGGGTTTGCAGGAGTTTTTGCGCCTCGGTGACGGAGATGCCGGGCAGCGTCGTGGGCATGTAGAGGATGGTCCCTTCCTGCAACGGCGGCATGAATTCGTGGCCGAGCTGGCGGTAGACCGGGATGGCGCTTAAGACGATCAAGACGGCGGTGGCGATGGTCAGCCGGGGATGGTTGAGTACCCAGCGGCAGGGGCGGTCGTAGAGTTTCATCAAGCGCCCGCTGACGGGGTGATTTTCCTCGCGGGTGTAGCGACCGACGAGGAGCGCGGTGGCGATTTTTGCGAGCCAGCGCGGGCGGAAGGTGAAGGGCTCGATGCGGGCAAAGAGCATTCGTACCGCCGGGTCGAGCGTGATGGCCAGGAAGGCGGCCAGCAGCATCGTGAGATTCTTGGTGTAGGTGAGGGGCTTGAAGAGGCGGCCTTCCTGGTCGACCAGTGCAAAGACGGGTAGGAAGGCGACGGCGATGACGGCGAGCGAGAAAAAGACGCTGGGGCCCACCTCCAGGAGCGCCTGGAGCCGGACTTGGTGAAAGTCACCTTTTTTGCCGCCCGCGATCCAGTGTTCGATGCGTTTGTAGGCGTTCTCGACCTCGACTATCGCGCCGTCGACAAGCACGCCGATGGAAAGGGCGATCCCGGCGAGGCTCATGATGTTGGAGGTGATGCCCATCAGGTACATCGGGATGAAGGCCAGCAGGACGGAGACGGGGATGGTGATAATGGGGATGATTGCGGAGGGGAGGTGCCAGAGGAAAAAGAGGATGACGCAGCTCACGACGATCATGGTCAGGATCAGCTCGTGCTTGAGGTTGCTGATGGAGTCCCGGATGAGGCCGGAGCGGTCGTAGGTGGTGACGATCTGCACGCCCTCGGGCAGGGAGGGCTTGAGCTCCTCGAGCTTTGCTTTGACCCGGTCGATGACGTTGAGGGCGTTCTCGCCGTGGCGCATGACGACGATGGCTCCGGCGGTGTCGCCCTCGCCGTTGAAGTCGGCCACGCCCCGGCGGAGCTGGGGGCCGAGCGCGACGGTGGCGACGTCGCGCAGCAGGACGGGGGTGCCTTGCGGGGTGGTCTTGACGACGACTTTTTCGAGCGCGTCGGTGCTCTGGACGTAGCCCCGGGCGCGCACCATGAATTCCTTGCCGCTCCATTCGATCAGGCGGCCGCCGACTTCGTTGTTGCTCTTTTTGATGGCGTCGGCGATCTCGACCATGCCGACGCCGTAGCTTTGCAGGCGGTTGGGATCGACGGTGACCTGGTACTGTTTCTGAAAGCCGCCGTAGCTGGCGACCTCGGCCACGCCGGGGACGCTCTGGAGGGCGTAGCGCAGGTACCAATCCTGGTAGCCGCGCAGTTCGGAGAGGTCGTGTTTGCCGCTCTTGTCGACGAGGGCGTATTGGAAGATCCAGCCGACGCCGGTGGCGTCTGGGCCGATCTCGGGGTTGGCACCCTGGGGGAGGGTTCCGGCGATTTTTTGCAGGTATTCGACGACGCGGCTGCGGGCCCAGTAAATATCCGTGCCGTCCTCGAAGATGACGTAGACGTAGCTGTAGCCGAAGTCGCTGAAGCCGCGGATGGCTTTGACCTTAGGCGCGCCGAGGAGCGCGGTGATGATCGGGTAGCTGACTTGGTCCTCGATGATGTCGGGGCTGCGGTCCCAGCGGGTGGAGATGATGACCTGGGTGTCGCTGAGGTCGGGGATGGCGTCGAGGCGGATCTCTCGCAGGGAAAACGCGGCGTAGGCGACGGCGGCCGTGATGAGGAAGATGACCAGCAGGCGGTTGTGGGCGCTGAAGGCGATGATTTTTTTAATCATGGGCGGGGCGCGATTTCTTCCTTGGGTTCGCCGCATTCGAGCATCTCTTTGCCGAAATACGGGTTATGAGTCGGGCCTTTGGGCTGGAGCCAATCCGCGCCTTTTTCGCCGTGCGCCATGGGGCAGAATTGGTGGGAAAGCGGTGTGTTGCCGGGGGCTCCGAACTGTTGCGCGGCGGCGATGACGGCGCTGGACAGGGGTTTGAATTGCACGCGTGCTTTTTCGAGATCCGGCGCGGCGGCCAGGGCCCGGGCGGCGGGAAGGGTGTCGATGGAGTGGGCGGCTTCCCGCGCTTTTTCGAGATCGTCTGCGGCGAGCGCCTCCTGGATTTTGAGATAGGCGGCGAGGACGGTTGTGTAGTTGGCGGCGGCGATGGCTTGCGGCTCGGATGAGTTGCCTGCCATGGCCTCCAGGGCGGCTTTGAGGTTGGATTCGCTGTCGACGAGGAAGTTGGCCGAGACGACGACGCGGTCGCCTTCGTGCAGGCCGCCGAGGAGTTCGTAAAAGTCGCCGCTGCGTGCGCCGATTTGGATTTCAGTGGGGACGAGGTGGGTGTCGCCGTTGTCGCGGAAGGCGTAGGTGCGCTGGCCGCCGAACATGACGGCAGAGGCGGGGAGGGCCAGGTTTTCGCCCAGGGGGTAGAAAAGCCGGGCATCGCCGAACATGCCGGGCTTGAGGAGCTGGGCGGGGTTGGGGATTTCGAGGCGCGCTTTGAGGGTGCGCGTTTCCGGGTCGAGGGTGGGGGAGACGAAGATGACTTTCCCCTCGGAGGCTTTGCCGGGCCAGTAGGGGAGGGTCATGGAGAGGGGCATCCCGACTTTGACGTTGGCGAGATCGGACTGGTAGATGTCGGCGTCGCCCCAGACGGTGGAGAGGTCGGCGATGACCATGAGCGGGTCGCCGGGGGCGATTTTCTGGCCCGCCAGGACGTCGCGGGTAAGCACAACGCCGGTGGCCGGGGCGTAGAGGGTGAGGGTTTTCTCGACTTTCCCGGTGCGGATGAGGGTGGCGAGCTGCTCGTCGCTGATGTCCCAGAGTTCCAGGCGCTTGCGGGCGGCGGCTACCAGGGGATCGAGGGCGGCGGAGCCTTTTTCCCGGGCGCGCAGGGCGTTGAGGTATTCTCCCTGGGCGGAGACGAGCGCGGGGCTGTAGATGCTCAGGAGCGGGTCGCCTTTTTGGACTTCCTGGCCGGTGTAGGAGATGAAGAGGTGGTCGATCCAGCCGTCGATTTTGGTGGAGACCCGCCATTGGCGCGTTTCGTCGGCGACGATCCGCGCGGAGGTGCGCACTTCGCGGTTGAGCGGGCGTTTTTCGACGGTGCCGAGCTTCAGGCCCATGGTCTGGCGGGCTTGGGGCGCGATGGAGACGACGGCGAGGCCGGAGACGCCGCTTTTCATGGAAACCGGGGCGGCGCCTTCGCCGATGGGGACGAGGTCCATGCCGCAGATGGAGCACTTGCCGGGCTTGTCGGAGACAATCGAGGGGTGCATGGGGCAGTGGAATTTGGGGGCGGTTTTGGTGACGGCGGCAGAAGCGCTCGCCGGGATGAAGCCGCTCCGGAGGGTTGCCGTTCCCGCGAGCGCGAGGAGCGCGATGCCCCCCGCAAGCAGGCTGAGCCACGGGAAGCGGCGGGGGCCGGGCGGCGGTGCGGTGCGGGATGAGGGCGGCTGATCCATAAAGGTTGCGGTTCATGGGTAGAACACCGCCGGAGGGAAAATCCCTGGAACTTTTTATTTACGCGAATCCCCTCTCTCCCTATCGTGGTTTACCTGATTTTGCCGAGGGGCGTTTGCGCCTAGTCTTTCACCTTCCGATGCAACAACTGGATCACTTTTGGAATGTTTGGGGAAAGCTGAAGGCCGCCCTTTTAGGGATGGACCGGGTTTTGCTGTTCGCGTTTCTGTTGGCGGCTGCGCTGGGGCTCAACGGCATCCGGTGGGGCCGGGTGGAGTGCTGGAACCGCGACCAAATGGCGCTCCGGGAGTTGCAGAGCTGGGGAAAACCGCACACGTTTACCAAGCCGCCGCTGCATACCTACATCAACTATGCGCTGGTGACGGGGCCGGTGACGCTCGCGGAGAAGGCCGGGCGCTTGGTGACGGGGAAAAGGCAGGCTTACAATGAGGCGAAGGTTTTCGCTTCGCGGCTCGTGGTGCTGGCGCTTTTCCTGGGGACCATTTTCTTTGCTTACCAGACCTGCCTGCTTTATTTCAACCGCTTTACGGCTCGGTTCGCTGCGCTGGTGCTGGCGACGAGCGCGGGGTTCGTGGCGTTTAATCATTTTCTTTCGTGCGACTCGCCGCTGCTTTTCTTTCTGATGGCCGCGGGGTACTTTGCCGCTCGGATCAATCTTTACGGGAAGCGGCTGGATTACGTGCTCGCGGGGCTGCTGGTGGGGGCGGCGGCGAATACGAAGTATAATGGGCTGGCCGTGGGGATCGCGCTGGTGGCTGCCCATGTGCTGCGGCCCGGGCTGACGTGGCGGGAACGCTTTTATACGCGCGACCTCGGCGTGGGGTTGGCGATGGTGCTGGTGGGGTTGTTCGCGACGAACCCGTACATGGTGTTTGAGTTTAAGCGCTTCAAGGCCGACTTCATGTACAACTATGCCATTACGCCCAATTACGACGGCCAGGCGGAGGGGGTGTATGGTTACAGAAAGTTCCTGGGGGCGATTCCGGAGATTGTCGGCTGGCCCGGAGCGGTGTTGCTGGGGCTTTTTGCGCTGGGCTCGCTTGCGGTGGTGGCGGGGCGGCGGGTGCCTCGGCAGGCTGTCTCGGGGTTTGTGGTCGTGGCGAGTTTCGTGCTGCTTTATTTTGCAAAAATGGGGGCGTTCCCCCGGATGGAGACGCGCTTTGTGTTGCCGGTGGTGCCGTTTGCGATTCTGCTGGTGGGGCCGTTGCTTTGCCTCGCGGGAAAATGGCCGCGCTGGGCGGCGGTAGGATTGGGTATTCCTGTGCTGGCTTATAACCTGGTTTGCTCCGTGACGGTGGGCAACCGTTTTAGCGCGGATCCCCGCATGACGGCGCTGGACTGGATGCAGGAGAATGTGAAGCCCGGTTTTGTAATCGAATCGAGCGGTCGCAGCCCGCATTGGTGGAAGATGCCGAGCCTCAAGGCGCGGGAGGTGGATGCCGTGAGCCCGAATTGGAAAAATGCCGACGGGGCGGAGGTGATTGATTACCGGATGCAGCGGGTGACGGGGCGGCTGGAGGCTTTTCAGCGGGCTTTCAAGGGCAACCGGTGGGTCGAGGAAAAGGTGCTGCGGTATGAAAAGGCGACGGTGGGCGACATTTTCACGCCGGAGGCGCTGAGGGATCGCAATCCCGATGTGATCACGGTGATTGCTGATGATTTGAAGGTGTCCGAGGCGGCTCCGGCTCAATATTACCGCGATCTGCTGGCGGGGAAATATTCTTACAAAATTGCCCTGGACCTTGCGGCGCCTAAGCCGCCAGGCTGGGTTTATCCGCGCGAGATTGACTTTCTGGATTCCCGCACGGTTCTTTTGGTGCGGCAATAGGCGCGCCCCTCGGCGGGCGGGAGATTTGACGCGCCGCGTTCGGTGGCGCATTGCGTTATGGTCGTCCGGTTGCGAATGGTGCGTGAATGGAACCGGATTTGGCCTCAGAGGCCGCTGAGCTGACGCAGGCCGCCCCCATCGCTGGGGCGGATAATGAAAAAGAACGCGAGAAGTCGGTGCTTCTCGAACAGATGGATGGGGTTGAGGGCGCGGGCGAGGGAGATGAGGCGGCGGCCCCTCCCGAGCCCGCGCCGGAGGCGGTGGAGCCGGAGCCCGAAGACCCCGCGCTCGCCGAAGCCCGCCGGAAGGCCCGCGAAGCCGTGGGGCGCGATTTTCCCGAGACGCTGGCGGAGGGGAGCGACCTGGCGGCGGCTTGTCGCGAGGAGCTGGAGTATCTGCGCGAGGCGGGCAGCCCGCTGGCGGATGACCCCGAGGCTGAATATAAAATAGCACGGCGTATGTCGCGCCTGCTGGGGAAGGGTGCCAGGGCCGCTGCTCCGGAACAGGCTCCAAAGGCCGCCCACCGTTCGGTGAGGCCGATTCCGGCGGGCGGAACGCCGGTGGAGTCCCCCGCGACGGTGCTCGAACGCCGCGTGGCCGGGGCGAAGTCGACGGGCGATATGCTGAGCCTCTTGCGCGAAATCGGCACTCCGTTCGAAGCGCTCTTGAAGCGGTCTTAAATTTTTTCCAATTCACGCCCGAAGGCAGCCGCCGACGGGTTTCAAAACAACCAAACAACACAAGCATGGCAACACGAAATCAAATCACGGCGACCGGACTGGAAAGCTATCGGGCGGTGGCCTCTAGCAACGTCGGTCAGCTTTTTTCCCGGTTCATCGACCTCGCGGTGGAGGAGGAGGATCTCTTTTCTCTGCTCGAAGGCGACGAGAACTCGGATCGCCCGGTCTGGATTAAGACCGATCTGAGCAAGGGCGGCGGGGATAAGGTGTTCTTCAATACGATCGCTTCCCTCGGGGGCGACGGGGTTCACGGCGATGAGGTCCTCGAAGGCAATGAAGAGGCCCTTACCATTGGAAGCTATTCCTGCCAGGTCGACTTTATCCGCCACGCGGTGGGTCTGACCAAGAAGGATATCGAATTCCTCGCAGCGGGCCGTAGCATCGAGGCCGCCGCCGCTCCGCTGGTGGCCACCTGGCTGGGCCGCAAGCGTCAGCGCGATATGTTGATGAAGTTCATCGCCTCGGCGGTGGGGCTCAATACGATCCGCCCGAACAACCGCGCGACTCGCGATGACTTGACCTCCACCGATGCGCTCTCGACGGGCATCATCGGCCAGGCGAACGCCATTGCCACTTCGCTCGGCGCTCGGCCTGTGAACATCATGGCGACGGGCTATTCCAAGGTGTTCGAGTATCTCTTCCTCGCGACCGAGGATTCGCTCAATCCCTTGTCCAACAGCTCGAGCTGGCTCCAGGCGCAGCAGAATGCCGGGGTGCGCGGGGACGAAAACGTGCTCTTCCGTGGCGGCTATACCCGCTGGAATGGCACCACGATCCTGCACCACAAGGTGGTCGACGCCGATACCCCCGGGCCGATCGGCAGCCCGCTCTTGCCCAAGGCGCTCCTGGGCGACGCGGTCTCGGCCGCAACCACCGCCCTCGTGCTGACTGGCGGCGGCCGCACGGCTTCGGGCACGGCCAACAAGTACTTCGAGTGCTTCAGCGGCGCTCCTTACCGGTACCTGGAGAGCGACAGTGCGACGAGCACCGATGCGAACACGTATTACGTAGTCGTCATAAATGTGAGCGGTGCTGACAAGGGCAAGTGGGGCTTCTACAGCTACACCGGCTCGGCCAATGACGGCAACAAGATCACGACTACGGGCCGACTCGCCTCCGCGGCTTCCGGCTCCGCCGTGACCACTCTGGGCGGCGTGACCTGGGATGCTTCGAAGAACACGACCGTGCACCCGACCGGGTCCGTCGTGCTCCAGGCCAACAAGAACGGCGTTCCGGTGGGCTACAGCGTGATGATGGGCGCGGGCGCTGGGCTGCGCGCTTACGGTTCGCTGCGCCACGAGCTGGTGCAGAATACCTCGGATTACGGCCACCGGATGGGCTGGGCTTACCAGTCGATCTACGGCCAGCAGGTTCGGCGCGATTCCGGCATCTCCGGCAGCAATCAGCCGCGCGGCTATGTGCTCGTGGAGCACGCCGTGTCGGTCGCCAACGCGCCGACGCTCTAGGAATGTAGGGTTTTGCGTTCCCGCGGGCATGGATTGGCGCGCGGGGGTTCTAGGATAGGTGAGGTTGAGGCGGCGGGGCGGGGAAACGGATTTTTCCCCGCCCCGCCAATCTTCGGGTTTGTTTTTCTGGATTACTCAATATGTATTTTTGTCTCGAAATTTTGGGCGAAAGCTCTTTTCACAAATATCTCGTTCAGGCGGGCTGGAGCGGCAGGAGCTATGTTTTCCGCTACAACCGGCCGACGCAATCGCATGTTCGCGCGTACCGGCATCTTGGCGATTACCTGGCCGAGCGCGTGGATGTCCACAAGGCGGCCAATGTCTGGCCGCTTTTGGGAAATCTGCTGCCGGAGGATCAGCTGGAGCCGCATGTTTTCGCGGATTCGCTGACGGAGGCGCAACCGCCGCAGGAACTGGAACCCGCCCCGGCCTCGAAACGCCGTGGCCGTGGCAAGGAGGTCTAATTTCTTATGGCGCTGACTCTTCATGAACTGGGCCTTCGGCTCGCAAAGCATCTCGGCGTGACGGCGTTTGACGCGGGGGATGTCTCCAATACCAGCCCGCTCTCGCGCTCGCCAGCGCGGCCGGGGGATCTCGACGATATCGTGGCGTGCATCAACGGGGCGTTGCAGGAAATGTGGGTGCTGGCACCGCGCCGATTGCGGGCGCTCTACCCGGATGACCAATGCCCGGTGGTGACGGCGGCGGATGTGGGGGTGGTTGCTTCGGGCAACCCCGGGGTGACGCTGCTGCTGCCCAAGGGGTGGGAGGAGGCGGTGCTGCTGCCGCTGGCGCTGCGGCGGCTTTCCGCGCATCCGGACTTCAAACCCGCCTCGGGCAAGCCTGAGATCAAACGCCAGGCGATCCTGGCGCTGCGCATTCTGGCGGGCCTCGATGGCGGCTCCGGGCCCGTCCCGATTCACACGAATTTCCGCTAACTCTCTTTATTCTATGGCTCAATCTGTTCCATTTCGGTTTCCCACCCAGGACCCGAGCGACGTGGAGTTGGTGGTGGAGGTGCCGGTTCGCGCCGGGCTTTCGGTCGCCGGGACGTTCGAGACGGAGGCGCAATACGGCTCTCCCCACCCGAAGTCGCCCGATCATCGGCTGGTCTCTCAGGAGGCGGTGCCTGGGAGCGGCGGGGCGATTACCATGCGGCGGGTCTACCGGCGGCTGCCGGGAGCGGCGCTCGTCGGCGAGGCGCTGCGCTCGACCAACTGGGGGGCGGTGACGTCGACTGCCAGCCAGGACGTCCCCGTGGGCACGGCGGCGGATACGGGGCTCAACGTGCTGGAAAGCGTGGTGGAGCCCAAGGACGCCCAGGTTTCCCGGAAAAAAACGACCTCGGTGGCGGAATGGCCGGTGCTGACCGAGCATTCCGTGGAGTCGCAGACCGGCACGCCGCTGACGACGACGCACACCATGGTCGCTGCGGGCTCCGCGCTGCCGGACGCCGCGCCCTTGACGCTGGAGCGCAAGCTCTCGGCGGTCAATAAATGGCGCAGCATCCAGATCGTGACGAGTCTCGACGCGCTGCCTGCCTCTTACGTCGAATACCGGGAAAAGTCGGTGCGCTTTCCCGGGCTTTTTTACGGCTACGACACGGACCTGGGCATTTCCAAGCGGGTGGCCTTTTCGCGCACGGTGTCGGCCCGGGTGGAGGTCAGCTTCTCCGAGGCCCCCGTGGAGCCGGATCTCTATCTGATTAATATGGTGCAGTGGAACTACCCGGGCAGTTTCGACTGTTCCGACGTGCTGACCGATGGCGAGACGATCGTCTATGCCTACGATAGCAATATTTTGAGCCTCACCGTGCCGACGAGCACCCCAACGCGCTCGGACTATGAGGCGCTCCTGGGCGGCTACGTCACGCTGTACGGGTCGTGCGAGCGTTGGAAGGGGAATATCTGGCGTACGGAGCTCTGGAAGGTCCGGCTGGCGTAGCATGTTCTGGTTTACGACAGCCCACCCCCTCACCGGGGAGCCGCTGGAGGTGGAGGCGCTCTACCGGCGGCCCCGGCGGGGGAGGCGGGACGAATTTGGGCAGCCGATGGAGCCTGACGAGCCCGAGGCGGTGATCGTGGCCGAGGTGCTCGACAGGAAGGGACAAGTTGTTGATTATGAGCTGATTAAATGCAGCCTGGAGGCCGATGCCAGGCGGGCCCTCTCCAGGGAGACGTGAACTTTTACAAGAAAGCCCTTGTCAAGGGGCGCACATCGTGGCACTTTTGCCGCCTTTCTTTTCGAGACGAATATGGCTTACGCAATTATCAAAACGGGCGGCAAACAGTACAAGGTCGCCACGGGCGATGTGATTGAAGTTGAGAAACTTGAGGCCCAACCGGGCACCGAGACCAGCTTCGCGGACGTTCTTTTCTACGCCAATGGCGCGGAGATCAAATCCGACGCGGCTGCCCTTAAGGGGGCCACGGTCGCCGCGGAAGTGATCGCACAAATCAAGGCTGACAAGGTGATCGCCTTCAAGTATCGCCGCCGCAAGGGTTACCACCGCACGGTTGGCCATCGCCAAAAGCTGACGAAGGTCAAAATCACCGCCATCAACGCTTAAAAATTTAGTTTTATATGGCTCATAAAAAAGGTCAGGGCAGTGTAAAGAACGGGCGCGACAGCGTTAGCAAGCGCCTCGGCGTGAAAAAATTCGGCAGCCAGACTGTGGTTGCGGGCAACATCATCATCCGTCAGCGCGGGACGAAGTTCGTTCCGGGCCGCGGGGTGGGCATTGGCCGCGATTACACGATCTTCGCGCTGATCGAGGGAACCGTCCGCTTCGACCGCGAAGGCCGTCGCGTGAACGTCGATCCGCTCGTCGCCGCTTAAATAACAGGCCGATTTTATAATCGGCAGACAAAACTTCGAACGCTCTGGTGAAAGCCAGAGCGTTTTTTGTGCCTTATACTGATTTACACAGACAAAAGGCATAAAGTCTCACGCAAAGGCGCAAAGCCGCAAAGAAGGCAGGTGCGGTTCTTCTTTGCGCCTTTGCGTCTTTGCGTGAGATATTTTTATAGAGAGGCCATTGAGTGTTCTTTGACTATGCAAGTCGCGCGGGGAAGGGCTGCGTTTCCTGATTTTCGGCAAAAAAAAGAAGGCAGGAGGGGTGCTCCTGCCTTCTCGAAGGGTTTTTGAAGGAAGTGAAATTATTTCTTCCTGGTGGGCTTGGAAGCCTTGGCCGGTTTTTTGGATGCCTTGGCGGGCTTCTTGGGGGCCTTGGCGGGTTTCTTTTTGGCGGTTTTATCCAGGTTGGTGCGGTGCTGGATCTTGCCGACCTTGCCGCTCTTGATGTACATGGCGCGGATGGTCTCGTACTGCTCGTCGCGCTTGTCGAAGAGGCGCTTGGGGGTGCGCAGGGGGGCCTTGGTCAGGGCGTAGGCCGTGATCAGCGGCAGCGCGATGGTGGAATCTGTGTAACAGACCACGCAATCGGGGAGCGATTCCGGGTCCACCTTGCCCCAGCTGACCGCCTCCGAGGGCGTAGCGCCGGAGAGACCGCCGGTGTCGGGCCGGGCGTCGGTGCATTGGAAAAAGTAATCGTGACCGCGCTCCTCGATGCCCATGACCTCCTGGATCTGCGGCTCGGTCTGGAGCATGAAGTTCTTGGGAGAGCCGCCGCCGAGCAGAAAGACGCTGCTGGTGAGGCCGCTCGACTTTGCGTTGTAAACGATGGCGGCCGTCTGGTTTACGTCGCGGTTGCAGTCAAATTGCAGCTTGGAGTCGCGCAGCGACATGGCGGCGACGTTCATGCCGATGGACGAGTCCCCAGGGGAGCTCGTGAACACCGGCACGCCGTACTGGTAGGCGGCGCTCAGCAGGCTGGTTTCCTTGATGCCGAGAGCCTTTTCGCGCTCGTAAACATAGCGGCCCAGCAGGTTGTGAAACTCATCGGTGCCCATCGTGCGCTGGAATTCCGGCCCCTGGACTACCTTGCGAACGAAGGCGTCCGTATCGAGAAGCACGTCGTAGTCGAAAAGAATATCGTAAATGCGGATGATGCCCTCGCCGCGCAGCTGCACGTCGTCGAGGAAGGGGGACCCGGCGAAAAGATGCATGCCCAGGCCGTAGTGGAGATCGTGGTAGAGATTCGCGCCCGTGGAAATGATCCAGTCGATGAACCCTGCCTTGATCAGCGGGACGATGGCCGATTTTCCCAGCCCGGCGGGAGTCAGGGCGCCGGTGAGCGACATGCCGATGGTGCCGTTGTTGGCCAGCATTTTTTCCACGAAAAGGTGGCACCCTTCGGCGAGGCGGCCCCCGTTGTAAGCTTTGAACGCGTTATCGATCAAATCGGCGACGCGAACGTTCTTTTTGATGGGGTCGGGCAGGAGGCGCGGGAATTTCTTATTTAAGAGACTCATGCCGCCGAACGGTAGCTCGCCTGGCGTAATGGTCAATGCGAAAGCTGCTTACGGGAATTCTTTAGGAAAATAGCAACTTTTTCCGCGCATTCGGGGGACGTTGCACGAAATATTGGTAGGGGAGAACCGGAGCGCCCTTACCGTAATGATCCAAATTCTATTCCAGATGACTTTCGAAGCGTTTCAACACCTGGCCCGTCTATCCGTCGTGGGTGCCCTTGATCCCGACGAGGTGGAGCTATTTGAGGCCGGACGCCGCCTCTACGGGGCAAGAGCGGAGGCATTCCTCAAGGAATGTCGCAGCCTGAACGCCGTATTCGCGCTGAGTCTCCAGCCGTGTGCGCCCGATCCGAAAACGAAAGAGAAGCTCTTCGAACGCATCAGGGCCATGGGCAAGCAGAGCAACGAGCAGCCCCCTGACTCCAAATTGGCGTGGCCGGAGTCGGTCGGGGTTCGTCGCTGACCGGGGAGGGGACAAAGTGCGGGGGAGCCCCTCTCTGTTTGAATTCTGCGGGCTCCAAGTCATGCAATTTTTACAATAGCTGCATTGTTGCGAGGGGGTGAATGGGTTCATGTCTAGAGTGCCACTAGAAGGCCATGAATCAGGCGCCAACACACCCGCTGCGAAACGATCTCCGAGTCGGTAACATTGCCAGCCCGGCGGTGATCTTCGACATCCACGCTCAAGGGGTCGAAATCGCCCGCTATTTTGAAAACGCGCCGGAAAGCCCCGGCGTGATCATCTCCAAGGAGGGCAAGTTCCACGGGGCCATCTCGCATCACGACTTCATGCACACCATTGGGCGGCAATACGGTATCGAGCTTTTTTACCGCCGCCCCATCAACGCCGTTCTGGAGATCTGCGACTCCAAGCCGTTCATGATCCTGCCTGCCGATTGCCCGGTTCACGAGGCGGTGCAGCGCTGCCTGGCCCGGGAGCAGAACGAGATGTTCACCCCTTTTTTGGTCGAGGAGCGGGATTCGGGGATGGTCAAAATGGTCGATTTCCGGGCGCTGATGATGGCCTCAAGCGACTTGTTCGCCTGCCGCAACCGCCAGCTGGCGGAGGAGATGGAAATGCGCGAACTCCTGGAGCGCAAGCTGCTCCGTTCCCAGCGCATGGAGGTGGTGGGGCTGCTGGTGGGCGGCATCGCTCATAACCTGAACAACACCCTGGGGCCGATCATGATGGCCGCCTCGATGCTCAACCGCCAGCTCTCCGAGGAGACCCACGGCGATTTTGTGAAGACCATCGAAGACGGCGTGCAGCGGGCCGCCGACATTATCGGGCAGCTGCTGGTGTTCTCCCGGGGCAAAGATGGCAAGTTCCAGACGCTGGAGTCCCGGCGGCTGGTCGAGGAAGTGGGGAAATTCATCGAGATGACCTTCCCCAAATGCATCTCCTTCCGGCAAAATCTGCCCGAGGGGCTTTCCAACATCGTGGGCGACCAGACCCAGCTTCACCAAGTGTTGCTGAATCTTTGCATCAACGCCCGGGATGCCATGCCCTTTGGCGGCGTGCTGACGATCTCGGGGGAGAACTGCCGCGTGAACCATGGGTGCGAGGGGGTTCACGCCGAGGTCCGGCCGGGGAACTACGTGAAGCTGAAGGTGACGGACACCGGCTGTGGGATTCCCCCGGAGAATGTCGACAAAATCTTCGATCCGTTCTTCACCACCAAGGAGATTGGGAAGGGGACGGGCCTCGGGCTCTCCACCGCCATCGGGATTGTGAGGAGCCACCACGGTTTTATGAAAGTCACCTCGGAGATTGGCCGGGGGACGAGCTTTTCCCTGCTCTTTCCCGCGACGGAAGCGCCCGTCCAGGTCGGAGGCGGCGTTCAGCCCGATGCCTCGTTTCCCCGGGGAAATGGGGAGCTGATTCTCGTGGTGGACGATGAAGCCCTCATTTGCAAGACAGCCGAGCATATTCTCCGGGAAAACGGCTACCAGGTGCTGACGGCCAGCAGCGGCCCCGCGGCGTTGACGGCCTACGGAGAGCGGAGCCGGGAGATCCGCCTGGTGCTGACGGACATCGCCATGCCGGTGATGGATGGCGTGGAGCTGACGCGCACGCTGCGGCAGACGGAGCCCGGTATCAAGATCATCGTTTCAAGCGGGAAAATCGACGAGAGCCAGGAGGTGGCGCTCAACGGTATGGGTATCCGGCACTGGCTCTGGAAGCCCTACCGGAGTGAACAGCTCCTCAAAATGATGCACGCGGCGATCCGTGGTGAAAGCGTGCCGCCGGGGGTGCCGGGGCCTTTAGCGGCGTGAAAGCCTATTCCTTCGGTGTGCGGATGACGATTTCCACGCGCCGGTTGCGGGCCTGCTGTTCGCGGGTTCCCGTGGGCGGGTCGATGTAGTGCGTGCTGCCGAAGCCTTTGGTTTGGATCTTGGCTGGGTCGAGCTTCATGTTCGTCACGAGCCAATCCTTCACCGCATCGGCCCGCTTGAGGCTGAGTTCCTGGTTGTAATCCGGCGAGCCAAAGGAGTCGGTGTAGCCCTCGATGGCGAAGGTCGAGCGCGGGTTGCGCTGGATGAGCGTGCCGAGCTTGCGGAGCGTCCCGATGGCGTCATCGCGGAGCATCGCGCTGTCGTATTCGAAGAGCGCGCCGCCGGGCATGTTCACCGGGGCCACGCTGCCTTTGAGGGGGCCCGATTGCGTGAGCAGTTTGTCGATATTGCTGTAACCTTCCGAGGCGGGGTCATCCCGGCCGTTCTCGGTGGAGTTGGGGACGCCGCCGCCGTTGCCCGCGGCGATCTTCGGCGCGTTCTTGGAGGCGAGCTGGTCGGTGATGGAATCGAGCTCGCGGTTAAGCTGATCGCTGCTGGCGGGGCTGGGGATTTTCCCGGTTTCCACGTGTGGCTTTTCCGAGGCGATGGCCTTGGCGGCCTCGCTGCCTGCGGACGTTTGCGGCGTGAAGCGGACATCCGTGGGGAGGTTCTCCACCTGCGGCTTCTCCTCGGTGGGGATGATCTTCGGCGGCGGCGTGGGCTGCTTCGGCTTGGGGGTTTCCGCGGGCTTGAGCAGCTCCTCATTAATCGTCACCTTCTTGACGGTGAAGGGCCGCTGCACCAGGCGCTGGGTCCCCGGGGCGCTGAAAGCGAAATGCTCCAGCCTTTGCCCGGCAAAATATACATAGAGCAGCACGTGAACCCCCAGCGACAGGACGAGGGCCAGCAGAAACCATTTACGGACAGAGCGAATTTCCTCGCTGGCATTGTGGTTTGACGTGGGTTCCATGGGCGGTGTTGGGGGAAATGATACACCAATTCACCCCCGGCTCAATAGAAACACCCTGTTCCTGCGGTGCGAATAAGCTAAGGTATGCCCATGTTTTCTTTGAAACGCCTCAAGGCGTGGTTGTGGCGGGAGGCCCACCGGCTCCTGAGGTTGCACGATACGCCCCACGCCATCGCGGGCGGGGCGGCCATCGGGATTTTCTTCGGGTTCACGCCTTTGATCGGCCTGAAAACGCTGCTGGGCATCGCCGTGGCGTGGGCCTTTCGGTGCAGCAAGGTCGCGGCGGCCATCGGGGTGGCGCTCCACGACATCGTCATCCCGTTCATGCCCGTCGTGCTTCGGGGCGAGTACGGCGTGGGGGTATGGCTGCTTTCGCATCCCCACCGCTGGCCGGAGCATTTCAAAATCGACCACCTCCATATCCACCAGTTGCTTCACTGGGACGTTTTGGTGGAGCTGATCTGGCCGACCCTCCTCGGCTCACTCCTGGTGGGCCTGCCGATCGCGGCGGTCTCGTTTTGGGTGATCCTCGGAATTGTCTCTCGCGCCCAGGCCCGGCAGGTGGAGGGGGACGCGGCGGCGCTGGGGATCGATCTCGAAGAGAAGTAACCTCCCGCTTTTACTCCCCGGCGGCGGCTTTCTCCCGGTCCCGCCATTCCCGGGACGTCAGCCCGCGTACCAGAAAGACCATTTCTCCCTTTGGCGGGTGGGCGGTGAAATGGGCCAGCAGCTCCGGAGCCAGCCCGCGCCGGTATTCCTCGAAAGTCTTGGAGAGCTCCCGGGCCACGCAGAGTTCGCGCCCCGGCAGGCAGCGCACGGCGGCTTCGAGCGTTTTGCAAAGGCGGTGCGGGCTTTCGTAAAAAACGCTCGTTTCGCGACGGTTGGCTGCCGCTTCGAGTTCGCGCTCGCGCCCGCCGCTTTTCGGGGGAAGGAACCCGCCGTAGTAAAATGCATCCGCCGAGAAACCGGACCCGATGAGCCCCGTAATGAGGGCGCTCGGCCCCGGCAACACGCTGTACGGGAGCCCCTCGGCGATGCAGGCCGCGAGCAGCCGCGCCCCGGGGTCGGAGATGCCGGGCATCCCCGCGTCGGAGATAATGGCCACGGTTTCCTCGCGGCGAAGGCGCTCCATGAGCTCCTGCGTGCGCCGGGCCTCGTTGTGCTCGTGGTAGGAGATGAGCGGCGTCGTGATCCCGAAGTGCTGCGTCAAAATGGAGGAGTGGCGCGTATCCTCGGCGCCGATGATCGTGGCGTTTTTAAGCACCTCCACGGCGCGCAGCGTCATATCGCCAAGATTGCCTATGGGGGTCGGGACCAGGTAGAGCATGGCGGAAAGTAGAGCAAAAGATTCGCGAATAAGGAAGGCTTGTGTTCCCGGCCCGGGGGCGGATAAATACCCCTCTTTCGATGTTCCCGTCTCTTTTGCCGATTCTTGCCCAGGCCGGTCGGGTGTTTTTGGACGTGCTCTACCCGCCCCAGTGCGCGGTCTGCCTTGGAGCGGCTCCGTCCGGCGAGGTCATTTGCGAGGCGTGCCGGGAACAAGCCCCCCGGATCGAGGCCCCTTTCTGCCAGGTCTGCTCCATGCCGTTTGAGGGAAATATCGAGGGCCCGTTTATCTGCTCCGACTGCTACGAGCGGCGCTTTGCTTTCAAGTGCGCCGTCGCCACCCGCCGGAGCCGGGAGTCCGTGCGGGAGTTGATCCATCAATTTAAATACGGCGGCAAAATTCCGCTCAAAAAACAACTGGGCCGCTGGCTGGCCGAAACGCTCGAAGATCCGCGCCTCCAGGAGCCCCGGTGCGAATACCTCGTCCCCGTGCCGCTCCACCACGCCCGCCGCCGCGAGCGGGGTTTTAACCAGGCGCGCGTCCTGGCCGAGGAGCTTTCGCGCGCGAGCGGCATCCCCGTCCACGACTGCCTGCGCCGCACGCGCTACACCGACACCCAGACCGCCTTTGACCGGGCTGCCCGCATGGAAAACTTGCGCGGAGCCTTCCTCTTACGTCAACATCGGGCCGTGACCGATCTCCACCTACTCCTTATCGACGATGTCCTCACCACGGGTTCCACCGTGGACGAATGCGCCCGCGTGCTCATGGCCGCCGGTGCCGCCTCCGTTCGCGTGGCGACGGTCGCCCGGGCCTAGACGGTTCTTTTTCAGTGATGCTTACCGATACGCTCATGGTTTACGACGAAGCTATTTCCTGGCTCTACTCCACCCAAAAAGTCGGGATCAAACTCGGCCTTGAATCCATCTCGCGCCTGCTGCGCCTCCTCAATGTCAACGCCGCCCCGGGGCCCGGGGGCAGCCCCGTCATTTTCCACGTCGCCGGGACCAACGGCAAAGGCTCCGTCTGCGCCGTGCTGGACGCCATCTCCCGCGCCGCCGGGCACCGCACCGCGCTTTTTACCTCGCCCCACCTCATTACCTTCCGGGAGCGTATCCGCCTCAATGGCGCGATGATTTCCCGGCAGGAAGCCGCCGAGGGCCTCTCGCGCATTCGCGAACTGGTGAAGGACTGGAACCCGCACCCGACTTTTTTTGAACTGACCGCCGCGCTCGCGCTCGACTGGTTCCAGCGCCAAAACGCCGAGGTGATCGTGCTCGAAACCGGCCTCGGGGGCCGCCTCGACGCCACCAACGCCCTCACGCCCGCCGTCACCGCCATCACCTCGCTGAGCCTCGACCACCGCCAGTACCTCGGCGACACCCTGGAGGCCATTGCCGGGGAAAAAGCGGGCATTTTCAAGCCGGGCGTCCCGGTCGTCAGCGTGGCGCAGCCCGAAGGTGCCGCCCAGGTACTGAGGGAGCGGGCACAAACGGTCGGCGCGCCGCTGCGCTGGGTCGAGCAGCCCGTGGCCCAAGCCGTGGCGCTCGCGGGCAGCCATCAGAAAATCAACGCCGCCCTGGCCCTGGCCGCCCTGGAGGCCTCAAAGCTCCCCGTCACGCGGGAGGCCATCGAGCGCGGCCTCTCCGGCGTCGTCTGGCCTGGGCGCTTCCAGCGGATCGCGGGCGCGGAGGGCGTGGAACTCGTTCTCGACGGCGCGCACAACGAAGACGCCGCCCGCAGGCTTGTCGAAACCTGGCACGAGGAATACCCCGGCGAGCGCCCGATCCTCCTCCTGGGGGTGCTGCGCGACAAAGACGTCGAGGCCATCTGCCGCGAATTCGCCCCCCTGGCCGCGGAATTCGTGGCGGTGGGGGTTAAGAGCGTCCGGGCCTGTGCCGCCGCCGATCTTGCCGCGAAGGTGCGCGCCTCCGCGCCTCAAACGCCGTGTGCCGTGATCGCCACCGCCGCCGAGGGGCTTGCCCTGGCCCAGGCCCGTGCCCGCGAGAGCGGCCGCCGGGTGCTCATCGCCGGATCGCTTTTCCTGATCGGCGAAATCCTGGCCCTGCTCCAGGGAGCCGAGGCCGAGGCTAGCGCGCAGTAGGTTACAAAATCAGCATGCAGTCGCCGTAGCTGTAGAAGCGGTAGCCCTCGCGGATGGCCTCGTGGTAGGCCTCCAGGACGAATTCCCTTCCGGCAAAGGCGGAGACCAGCATCAGCAAAGTGGACTTTGGCAGGTGAAAATTCGTCAGCAGCGCGCCGACGGAGCGGAATTGAAACCCGGGGTAGATGAAAATATCCGTGCTGCCCGAGCCGGGCGTCACGCTGCCTGCGTCGCGGGCCCGCGATTCCAGCACCCGCATGCTCGTCGTGCCCACCGCGACCACGCGCCGCGCCGATGCCACCGCCCGCGCCGTTTCCTCCGAAACAGAGTACGACTCCCGATGCATGATGTGGTTGGTGATGCAGTCTTCTTTAACCGGTTTAAACGTCCCCGCGCCTACGTGCAGAGTCACAAAGGCGTGGGGCGTTTTTTCTAAAATCTCCGGCGTGAAATGCAGCCCCGCCGTGGGAGCGGCCACCGCCCCAGGAACGTGGGCGTAGACCGTCTGGTAACGCTCTTCGTCGCCCGGTTCGCCTTGCCGCTGAAAGTAGGGCGGCAGCGGGAGCTTGCCCACTTTTTCGAGGTCCACCGGCGCGGCGAAACGGATGATCCGCTCGCCCGTTTCCAGAATCCCCGTGACCGTCCCTTCGATCCCGCCCACCGTTACCGTGCGGCCTTCGCGCATCCGCCGGCCCGGCTTGACCATGCACTTCCAGGTAGCCTCCCCGGCGGCTTCGAGAAAGAGCAGCTCGATCTTGCCGTCGTCGGAAAACACCCGGGCATGGATCACCTTGGTATCATTGAGCACCACCAGGTCGCCCGTTTGCAAATAGGAGGGGAAATCGCGAAAATGGCGGTGTTCGATCCGGCGTTCGGCCCGGTGCAGTACGAGCATCCGGGAATCCTCGCGGTGGGGCAGGGGATAGCGGGCTATCTGTTCCTCGGGCAGGAGGAAATCATAATCGCGGGTATAAAGGCTCATTGGCGAGGGACAAGCAAAACAGGAAAAAGGGCGCGGCGCAAGTGGACCGCCTCTTTTTCCCGGGGCAGATACATCAAAAAGAAGAGGAATCACCACGGAGGACACGGAGATCACGGAGGGGAAGACCAGAGGCTTTTAATTCCCTTTCTTCGTCCTCTGTGCCCTCTGTGTCCTCTGTGGTGTAAAGGGCACCTCTGGAAACCGAGGCACGTCATCCACTTTGTCTTTTTGCGCCCTTTGGGCTCCAATTTTCAGTCAATATTGATGAATATTGCCGAAAAATTGGAGCCCAAAGGGCATCAAAAATCCTTCGTGGCTGCCATACCCCGGTTTCCAGAGGTGCCCTAAATGCTTTTGATGCGTTTTCCCTACCGATTTTTGTCCTAAAACCCCTCTGGATGGCGCACCACGCAGCCGTTTGCCGGGCGGCTGGCCGTGGTCCACCGGGGCCCCTTGGCTCCCTTTCCGTAGCCGGTGTCAAAGCGCAGCCCGGCCACCACCAGGAACACGTGCCCTTTGCGGGCGTAGACGCTGATCCAGTCCCCGTAGCCGCGCTCTCCGTAGTGGCGGAACCCGTAGGAGGGAATCGTCGAATCCAGCAGCCCCGCCTGCCGGAGCACAAAGGAGGAAGCCCCGGAGCAATCGTAGGCCGAATCGTTGAGCCGGGCATGGCCGCCGCCCATCCGGTAAGGGAGCCCTGCGATCCGGTTGCCCGCCTCGATGGCGGCTTTCACCCGGGCCGGAGCCTCGGGCGGGGGCACGGCGTGGCCGGATTGCACCACGGCCGTCTTGCCGGGGATGTAGGTGTAGTGATAGGGAGCCGGGCTGCCGCAGCCGGTCAGAATGACGCCGAGGGCCAGGGCCGCGAGGGCAACGAAAGGCTGCAAAAGGGAGCGGGAGAAAAGCATTGGGGCGATTTTATGATTTCCCTGAAAAATGCAACAGCTCCTATGAATATTTTTCTCACCTCCCGGCGGCGCGCGCCGGAGGGCCGAGCCGATTTGCGGTTTGACTTTCCCTAGGCCCTCCGACCATAACGGTACCAATGACGCATTCTCTGCCTTCCGGGCAGCCGAACGATATTGAGCCGACCGAGATCAAACCGGCCGACGCGCCCACCGTGGCGGCGGCCATGGACATCCTGTCTGGTGACAGCCAGAAGGGCTCGCTCGCGCGACTCCTTCCCTTTCTCGGGCCCGCCTTCATCGCCTGCGTGGCCTACATCGATCCTGGCAACTTCGCCACCAACATCCAGGCCGGGGCGCAGTTTGGCTACACGCTTCTGTGGGTCGTCGTGGCCAGCAACCTGATGGCCCTGCTGGTCCAGGCGCTCTCGGCCAAGCTCGGCATCGCCACCGGCCGGAACCTCGCCGAACATTGCCGCAACGAATTTCCCCGGCCCGTGGTCTGGCTCATGTGGGTGATGATGGAAATCGTCGCCATGGCGACCGATCTGGCCGAGTTCATCGGCGCGGCTATCGGCTTCAACCTCCTTTTTGGCCTGCCGCTTTTTCCCTCGGCGCTCCTCACCGCCGTCATCACCTTCCTCGTCCTGGGCGCGGAGGTGCGCGGGTTCCGCAAGACGGAGGCCATCATCGGCGTGCTCGTCGGCGTCATTGCCGTTTCCTACCTGCTGGAAACGTGGTTCAGCCCGCCTGACTGGGCCCAGGTGGCCCGCCACGCTTTCATCCCGCAGCTGCCCAAGGGCTCCGTGCTTCTGGCGACGGGCATTCTCGGGGCGACCGTCATGCCCCACGTCATTTTCCTGCACTCCGCCTTGACGCAGAACCGTATCACCACGCGCGACCCCAAGCGGGCGATGCGGCTCTTCCAGTTCGAGCTGGTTGATGTCGGCATCGCCATGGGTATCGCGGGCCTGGTTAACATGGCCATGCTCGTCATGGCGGCGACCACTTTCTTCAAAACCGGCCACACCCAGGTGGCCACGCTGGAGGACGCCCACCGCACCCTCGAACCGCTCCTGGGGCACGCTTCGAGCTGGGTCTTCGCCATCGCGCTGCTGGCCTCCGGGCTCTCCTCGGCCTCCGTCGGCACCATGGCCGGGCAGGTCGTCATGCAGGGCTTCATGCGTCGGCAGATCCCCATCTGGCTGCGGCGCGCCGTCACGATGGTTCCCTCGCTGGCCGTCATTGCCATCGGGCTGGAGCCGACCCAGACGCTGGTTTTAAGCCAGGTTGTCTTAAGCTTCGGGCTCCCCTTCGCGCTGGTGCCGCTCATCCTGTTCACCCGGCGCAAGGACCTGATGGGCAATCTCGTGAACCACCCCGTCACGACCGCCATTGCCTGGGGCGTCGCCGCCGTCATCATCGCGCTCAATGTCTGGCTGCTCATCCAAACGTTTACCGATCTCTTCGCCTCCCATGTTTAAGCACATCATCATCCCGCTCGACGGATCGCGGCTGGCCGAGACCGTGCTCCCCACCGCCGTGCAACTGGCCCGGGCGCTCGGCGCTTCCGTCACGCTGGTGCACGTCATCGAACGCAACCCGCCGCGCCAGATCCACGGCGAGACGCATCTGACGCTTCCCGCCGAGGCCGAGAACTACCTGGATGACGTTCGCAGGCGCTACTTTCCGCCAGAGATCACCGTGGACCAGCATGTCCACGCCGTGGCGATCGCCGACGTGGCCCAGTCGATTGTCGATCACGCGCACGAATTCGGCTCAGACCTGGTGGCCATGTGCACCCACGGCAAAAGCGGCTTGAAACAGTGGCTCTTTGGCAACCTCGCCCAGAAAGTCTCGGCGGCGCGCATCCCCGTGCTGCTGGTGCGGCCCGGTCCCGGCGGCGTCGCCCCGCTCTCCAACGGCGGACCGCTCCTGGTCCCGCTCGACGGCTCCGAGCTCCGCGAAGTGGCCCTGCCCATCGCCGCGACGCTGGCCAAGGCGTGCAGCACCTGCATCAAACTGCTCATGGTCGTCCCCACGCCGGGAACGCTTTCCGGGGTCGAGACTTCCTCGCGCATCCTGCTGCCCGCTACCACCAAGGCGATGCTCGACCTGGTGAAAGAGGACGCCGTGCACTACGTCCGGGGCCTTGCCGAGAAGCTGCAGAGCGATCCCGCGGTGCACGTCAGCGGCCACGTGATCGAGGGCGAGGTGGCCCAGGTGATCGCCGATGCCTCGCAGAGTCTCGGCGTGGATTGGATCGTCATGGGAACCTCCGCGCGCGCAGGCATGGACGCTTTCTGGAGCGGCAGCGTGGCCCCGAAGGTTTTCAGCCGCATCTACCGGCCGCTGCTGCTGATTCCCGGTGTTGAGGAATAATCCTAAAAGCAGAGATAGCCGCAAAAAGGCGCAAGAGGCGCAAAATAAGAGCCATTCGCTTCGGGGTACAGACTTACCCGGAGAGCGCCCCTTCATTCAGGTATTGCGTTGCCCGAACCTTCTGCTTCTGCGCTTTTTGCGCCTTTTTGCGGCTATTCCCCATGAGGCTCTTAGGATAATCCTTTCCCCCGCATCGCCGGTTCGGATAGGTTGACAAAATGCGAGTAGTATCAGGCATTGCCGGGGGAATTCCCTTAATTGCGCCAAAAACCGATTTGCGGCCCACCATGGACCGTGTGAAGGGAGCCATTTTCGACAGCCTCGGCGAATCGATCATCGGAGCCCGCGTACTGGATCTTTTTTCCGGCAGCGGTTCGCTGGGCATCGAGGCGCTGAGCCGGGGCGCGGCTGCCGCCGACCTGGTGGAAAAAGACGCGCGCGCCGAGGCGGCCATCCGCGCCAACCTCGCCAAGACGAAGCTGCAAGGTGCCACCGTTCACATCATGGACGTCTTCAGCTATCTCCACCGCGTGGCCCCCGAGGCGGTCTTCAATATCATCATCGCCGATCCGCCCTACGCCAAGGCGAAAGGCGAGCGCGACTTCGGCCTGGAGCTGCTCGGCGAACCGGCGTTGGCCCAGGCGCTCGTTCCCGGCGGCCTTTTTATTCTCGAAAAGCTTCCCGGTGCGCCGGTTCCGAAAAACTCCGGCTGGGAGCTGCTCCGCGAGCGCCGCTACGGAGCCACCGAAGTCGCCTACCTCCGGCGCGCCTGATCTTTTTCCGTCATGCCCAGTTCCCGTTCTTTTCCCGCTGCCGTCCGGCTGCCGCTTTCGGTCTACCGGTTGCTTTTTCCCGTTGTCTTTCTGCTCCTGCTGCCCGCCTACCTGGGGCGCATGTTCCGGCGCGGCCACTACGTTGAGAAATTCGGCCAGCGCCTCGGATGCTTTTCCCCGGCGGACCGCGAGACCCTGGGCCAAGGCGGCTGGATCTGGATTCACGCCGTCAGCGTGGGCGAGATGATGATGGGCCTGAAGCTCGCCCGCGTGCTGCTGGCCGAACGGCCCGAGGCCCGCGTGCTTATTTCGGCCACCACCTCCACCGGCTTCACCGTGGCCCGTGAACAGATCGCGCGCGGCGGCCTGCCCTTTGAGCTCATCTACTACCCCGTCGATTGGCTGCCCGGTGTTCGCCGCACGCTGGCCCTCGTGCGGCCCTCGCAGCTCATCATGGTCGACAAGGAACTCTGGCCCAACATGGTCGCCGAGTGCTTCGAGCGCGGGATCCCCGTTTCCATCGTCAACGCCCGCCTCAGCCCCAAGTCCGAACGCGGTTTCCGCAAATGGAGCCGCTGGACGGGCCCCTTCTTCGGTATGATCGAGCGCGTTTGCGTCCAGGAGCCGGAAGATATTGCCCGCTGGCAGGCGCTGGGCGTGCGGCCCGAGGCGCTCCATTGCACCGGCAGCTTGAAATATGACTTCGCGGTGAGCGAAGCCGATCATATCGCGGAGTTCCGCGCGCTGCTGAGCCGCATCGGCGTCACGCCCGAGACGCCCATTCTGCTAGGCGGCAGCACCTTCCCTGGCGAAGAGGCGATCCTCGCCCGCGTGCTTGCTTCATTGCGCCAACGCTGGCCCGAGCTCTTGCTGATCGTCGTGCCGCGCCATGTCGAACGGACTCCCGAGGTAGAGAGCGAGCTGCGCGCAAGCGGCCTCGCCGTCGCGCTCCGCTCCACCCTGGCCGATGCGCCCGCTGGCAGCCCGCGCCCGGACGTTCTCATCGTCAACACGACCGGCGAGCTGCGGGATTGGTACGCCGTGGCCTCTGTTTGTTTCATCGGGAAAAGCCTCACGGCCATCGGCGGGCAGAACCCGGCCGAGCCGGTCCTCGTGGGGCGTCCCGTCGTATTCGGTTCGCATATGGAAAACTTTGAGGCGCTGGTGCGGCAATTTCTCGCGGCCAGCGGCGCGGTGCAAGTTTCCAGCGAGGCGGAGCTCACGCAGGCGGTCGGCGAACTGCTGGAATCCCCCGCGCGCGGCGAGGCGCTCGTTGCCGCCGCCAAGCGCGTGCTCGCAGTGCATCTTGGAGCAAATAGCCGCACGGCTCACTTGCTATTGTACTAAGGCCTGTTAACGCAAAACGCTTAACGGAATCTTAATGAAGTTAAAAGATCCTTAATAATACAGGAGGCTCTTTTTGATTTAAGCTTGGGGAAATTGCCTAAATGTACCTAATGATCTGCGCCGATGTACGAATAAAACATCGAATAAAACAGCGAATGAAACACTGTATAAAACAACGCGCTTCAAGCCGTAAGCAGCTCGAAGCGCGTTGACATAACTATCTGGTTCCGGCCTTCGTTGAAGAGGGCTATACCGATCGCAATTCCCTTGTTTTAAGGGACTTACTTCTTGGACTTAGCCCGTTTGGCGGGCTTGGCCGGCTTGGCGACTTTAGCGGGTTTAACGCTTTTGGCGCCGCGGGTCGTCTTGTGGGTAGGGGTCGCCGTTGCGGTGGCGGCGTGAAGAACATCTTCACGAGTCACACCGCCTTCCGCGTCGCGCTGAATCAACCAGGCGATGTATGCGGAAAACGACTGACCGAATCCACGTTTGGCTGCGATCTGTTGCCCGGCTTCATAAACCGGATCTTCTAGGGTGATACTGGTACGTTTGATAGGAAGGTCCTCGTTAGGGTTCGCTTTACTTAACGGCGGAAACGCCTTTCTGGATGTATAAAAAATCCGCTTGGGGATTCTTTTTTAATCCAATTGGGTTTCGCTTATAAATCCCGGAACCCATTGGGATTTGATTAAGATATTACAAAGTGACACGCTCGTCCAGTAGTAATATTGCAGATAGCGGATTTGTTGCTCACACCGGAATATGCTTGCCGGTGCGTGGGGAAAGGTCGTATTACGCCGTCTGCAATTTATTATGGAGAGTTCAACCCGACGAACCTCGATTTCATTACCAGAAGAACTTTTGCGCGAGGGACAACGACTGGCGAAACTTCGCCGCCGCAATTTTTCCAACTACGTCGCAGGCTTGATCGCGGCAGATTCGAGGAAATCGGGGTCCAAACTGATCTTCCCCCCCGCACCGGGCTCGCGCACCAAACTGCGGTAGCCCGCCGGTTTCGTAGTTTACGTGCTGGCGTGGGGCGAAAAGTGGCGGCATAGTTTGCCGATCATGAATCCCGCCCATCCCATTCCCCCCAAGCGCAAGGGCGCGTTGCGCGTCGTGCACACGGCGGATTGGCATCTGGGCAAGCCGCTGGCGGATCTCGACCGCACGGAGGATTTTCGCCATTTCCTGGCGTTCCTTTTGGAAACGCTCATCGCCACTCAGGCCGATGCGCTGCTGGTCGCGGGCGACGTTTTCGACGGGGCCACGCCGCCGAAAGCCGCCGAGCGCCTCTATTACGACTTTCTTTCCGCCCTCTACCGCGAGACCTCCTGCGAGGCCGTCATTACGGCGGGCAACCACGATTCGCCTTCGCAGTTGGAAGCCCCCAAAACACTGCTCGGCGTCTTGAGGACCCGCGTGAGCGCCACAGTTCCCGCCGACAAGGCCGAGTGGCTCATCCCGCTGCCCTCGGCGGAAAACGCGGCGCTGGTTGTGGCGGCGGTTCCCTTCCTGCGCGAACGCGATTTGCGCACTGGGCGCCTCGGCCAGAGCGCGGCGGAAATTGAGCGCGATCTGCGCGAGGGAATCCGTGCGCGCTACCGCGAGACGGCTGAGGCGGCAGCGGATTGGACCCGGCGCGGCGTGCCGCTCGTGGCCATGGGGCACCTTACCGCGCTCGGCTCGGCGGTCTCGGAAAGCGAACGGGAAATCCACGTCGGCGGCCTGGGTCAGGTGGGCGCGGATGCCTTTCCCGGGGAATTCGCCTACGTGGCTCTGGGGCATCTTCACCGGCCCCAATCGGTGGGAGGACTAGATCATATCCGATACAGCGGCTCCCCGCTGGCCTTGAGCTTTGGCGAGGCGGCCGATGCCAAGGAGCTGCGGTTCCTCGACTTTGAAGAGGGCGCGCTCCGCTCCAGCGTGGCCCTGCCCGTGCCGCAGCCGCGAACGCTTGCCGTGCTAAAGACCCCCGCCGCCGGGCTCAAAACGGCGCTGGCGGATTTCCAACCCCGCCCCTCGGAGCTGATGCCGTGGGTGGAGGTCGTCGTCGAAGGGGGCCTCCCCGGGGCCGAGCTCTACGAGGAAGTGCAGGAACTGGCGAAAGGCCGCCCCTTCCAGGTCGTCAAAGTCAGCGCCGAAAACGAAGCGGCGCGCCCCGGGCTCGAACTGACCGACCGCCAGGCCGACCAGGAAGCCGAAGACCTGCTCTCGGACCCCAAAGCGGTCTTTCAGCGGCGGCTCGACGCGGAACCGGACCTCGACGAGGGCTCCCGGGTGGCGCTCGAAACGGCTTTCGCTGAGCTCTACAACCGCTATCTGGAAGCCCCGGCCCAATAATTTTTCCGATAAATTGTCGGAAATCCCGGGGGATCTTGGTATGGTACGGTCTTAGTTCCGTTTCCCCCCATGCGCATTCTCCGAATTCAGTTCGAAAACCTCAACTCGTTGCCTTGTGGCGACATTGATCTGGAGCACGGTGCGCTGGCCGAGGCGGGGATTTTCGCGATCACGGGGCCGACCGGCGCGGGGAAATCGACCCTCCTGGACGCCCTGACGCTCGCTCTCTACGGACGCGCCTCCCGGTATGGCAAAACGCCCAACCCGGAGAACATGATGAGCCGCCACAGTGGGTCCTGCCGGGCCGAGGTCCTCTTTGAGGTGCCCCGGGGCCGCTTCGTCGCGCGCTGGGAGCTGCGCCGCGCCCGCAACAAACCCGACGGCAAGCTGCAAGCCGCCCGCCGCAGCGTCGTCGAGGAAGGGGCGGGGAGCGTCCTGGCGCAGAAAATCGACGAGGCCGACCGCGTCATCGAGGAGATTACCGGGTTGGATTACGAACGCTTTCGCCGCTCCGTCCTGCTGGCCCAGGGGGAGTTTGGCCAATTTTTCAAATCCAAGCCGCAGGAACGCGCCGCGCTGCTGGAGAGCCTCACGGGCACCATCGTTTACTCCGAATTAAGCCGCCTGGCCTTCCGTGAGGCCACCGATCGGGAGACCGCGCTGGCCGCTCGCCGCGAAGCCCTGGGCCGGGTAACGCTCTTTACTGAGGAGGAGCGTGCCGCGAAAGCCGGGGAAATCGACGCCCTTTCCGCGCAGATCGCGCAGCTTAACGCCGAGCGCGCCGGAGCCGCCGCCCAGGTGGAAGCCGGGCGTCAACTGCTGGCCCGCTTAGGCGAGGAAGCCGGGCTCGCCGAACGCGAAGCCGCCCTGGCCCGCGAAGCCGAGGCCGCCGCGCCGCGCCGGGAGCGCCTGGGGCAGCATCGCCAGAGCGCCCCTTTCGCCGCCCCGCTCCAGACCCTCGACGCCCTCAAGCGCCAGTACGCCGCCGTTTTGATTCAGTCCGGGGAAGCCGCCGCCGGGGCCGAAACCGCCCGCCGGGAACTTTCCGCCGGTCTGAGGGCTGCCCAGAGCGTCGCCGCCCGCCGGGTTGCAGAAGCCGAAGCCGCCATCGCGAGCGCCCGGGAGGAAGTCGCGAAACTCGACGAAGGGCTTGCCGAAGCCGAAAAAGCCGAGAAAGCCGCCGAGGCCCGGGTGACCGAGGCGACCCACAAACTGGAGCAGGGGCTCCGGGGCCGCACACTGGAGGCGGCCATTCAGGAATTTACCAAACTCGAAGACCGCCGCAACGCGCTGCTGGCCTTGCGCGCCGCCATGGAAAAGCGCGATGCCACCGCCGCCGAGGCCGCGCGCCTGGCCGACGATGAGACCGCGCTCGAAGCGGAGATCGAGACCGCCCGCCGCGAAAAGGCAGAGACCGCCCAGGAGGCCGAGACCCAGGCAAAGCTGCTCGAATCCGCACGCGTCGCCTTGGAGTTCGAGATCCGCATCGCCGGGATGGCCGATCAGCGCGCCCAGCTGGAGGACGGCAAGCCGTGCCCGCTCTGCGGTTCGCCGGACCACCCGTACCGCCAGGGCGGGCTGCTCGCCAACTCGCCCATCGAAGAAGCCCATCGCAACCTGAGTGCCGCCCAGCTGGCCAACAACACCGCCGCCAGGGAGGCCCTCCTGGCGGGCGAGAACCTGACTCGCGCCGAAGAACGCTTCGCCGGGATCACCAAGCGCCGGGGCGAACTCCGCTGGCAGCAGACCTCCGAGCACGAAGCCGTCGAGCGCATCGCCCGTTCGGTGCGCATTTACACCACCGACGCGCTGGAGGAGGCCTTCGCTGAACTGGAAAAGACCCGGGCCGACCACGAAGCGCTCACTCAATCCATCCGCTCCGCTGAGGCCGCCCGCAACTTGGCCGAAAAGCACCTGCTTTCCCTGCAAGGCCGCGTGGCCCAGCTTCGCGAAAAGCGCGCGGGCATCCAGAACGGCCTCGCCGCGCTGGGCGACCGCCTGAGCGCCCTTTCGCAAGAAGCCGAACGGCTCGCCAGCCCGAAATGGGCCGAGGGGCTCGACCTCGCCGCCCCGGATGGCCGCCCTCTCCCGCGCTGGCGGAGCCTCGAAGAAGCCCGCGAGGGGCTCGAAGCGCTCCGGGCCTGCCAGGCCGAGGCCGGAGCCAAAGCCCAGGAGCGCCAGACCCAGTGTGAGCAATTGCACAAAGCCTCCGACTCGCAGCTTGCGGAATTGACCAAGCTGCTTGCCGGGTCCGCTTTTGCCGACGTGGAGGCCCTGCACGCCGCCCGGCTTGATCCCGAGGAAGCCGCGAAAATCGAGCGTTGGGAAACCGCGCACACCGCCCAAGCCCAGGCCCTCGGAGGGCAGCTCCGGCAGGTTCGCGACCAAATCGCGCGCCTGCGTAGCGAAAGCCGCCCGCCGGAAGGGGAGGCCCTCGTCGCACTGGAGACGCAGTGCCGCGGCCTCGAAACGCAAATCGCCGCCGCCACCGACCGTCGCGCGGCCGTTCGCGCCGACCTGGACCGCGACCGCGAGGCCCGCCAATCCCTGGCCGAGGGGCTCGCCGAGCTGGAGAAAGAGGAAAAAGCGCTCTCCGTCTGGAGCCGCCTGCGCCAGATGATCGGCTCCGCCAGCGGGAATGCCTTCCAGGAATTTGCCCAAGGGCTTTCGCTCGACCTGCTCGTGCGCCACGCCAATCGCCACCTCACCCGCCTGAGCGACCGCTACCGGCTGCGCCGCGTGGAGGGGGGCGAGCTGACGCTCGAAGTCGTCGACCTGCACCAGGCCGGGGCCATCCGCCCCATGGCCAGCCTTTCCGGCGGCGAGAGCTTCCTGGCCAGCCTCGCGCTCGCCCTGGGCCTCTCCGACCTCGCCGGGCGCAACGTCCGGATCGATTCCCTTTTCATCGACGAAGGCTTCGGCTCGCTCGACGCCGACACGCTCGACCTCGCCGTCTCCGCGCTCGATTCCCTGCGCCTGGCCAACAAGACCGTCGGCGTCATCTCGCACGTCGAGCTGCTCAAAGAGCGCATCCCCGTGCAGATCCGCGTGGAAAAGCGCCTCGGCGGCGTCAGCGAACTGCGCCTCCCCGGCCATCTCGCGGCGTAAGGGACCCTACGCCCGCCGTTCCCGCTTGCGCAGGATCAGCCAAACGGCGCTGAGCGTGATCAAAATCGCGATCACCGAGGCCAGGCCCACGTAGAGCGTCTCGCCGAACCAGGGCATCGTTTCATTCGCCTTGATCACCCGGCGTGTTACCCCGGAGAACGCCTTCAAGCCGAAAACCCACCCCGCGTGGAGGCCGATGGGCATCCAGAGCGAGCGCGTCTTGAGGCGGCTCCAGCCGAGCGTCCAGCCGACCAGGAAAAGCGTCACGAACCCGCCCAGCACCAGCCACGGTTCCTGGAAATTAGCGAACGCCGCCGGGATCATTGCGAACCCCGAGAACCACTCCACGGTGGCCGGGTCGGGCGTGTTGGGTTTGAAAAAGTGGATGATCGAAAAGAGCGCCGAGGTGGCAAAGAGCGCCCCGTAACGGTTCATCGAATGTATCAAGAGCCCCAGGATCGCCCCCCGGAAAAGCCATTCCTCCAGAAACGACGCTCCGATGGCCGCCGTGGCCGCTCCCATGAACACCGCTCCTTTAATGTGCCCCCGCATTTCCACAATCCCCAGCGCCAGCATCAGCGCGCCCAGGCCCGCCATGACCAGAAACGAGGAGGCAAACCCCGCGCTCAGGTCCCGCCAGCGGTGCGGGTTGGGGGCCAGGCCGAGCGCCCGGACTTGAAGCCAGCGGATCGTCGGCCAGAGCAGGACCAAGGCCGCCACCAAGAGGCTGCGGTGGAAGTAGCGCCGAAAGGGCACCTCCGCAAGCGCGGGGAGCGTTCCGTGCTCCGCCAGCCAGTGGCCACCCCAGTAAAAAGGCGAGGCGAGGAGGGCCCCTAGCACCACTGTTGCGAGCAAATAGAAAAGGATTTTGAAAAGCGGCTTCAAAGTAGCGAAAGTTTTGGCAAGATTCGCCCCCACCCGCAATCCTTTCCGCAAACCTTTCATGCATAACAAACACATTTGGACCGAGCGCACCGCAGAGGGCGAAAAACGCGAAGTGCGCGCCACCAAGTTCGGCGGTACCTGGCGTATCCAGAGTAAACTCGCCAGCGACCTCGACTGGACCTACCACGAACCCGCCCTGCTGCCCGACCTCATCGAGCTGCGCGACGTGCTTTTTCGCAAATACCAGCGCCGCCGCGCCGCCTACGAGGACGTCACGCTTATCGAAAAAATGATCACCGCCCGGGGAGGGGACTGGCGACAGGCCGACGACGAGGAGCCGAAAGAGGAGCCAGAAGAGGAGTAAAATTGACGTAAATTAGGGAAATTTATAATATCCTTAAAAATGTCCATGACTACCGCCGAATTAATCGCCTCTGACAAACGCCACTGCTGGCACCCGTTCACTCAACAGCGCGACTGGTGCGCGCCGGAAAGTGAACCGCTGGTGCTGGTGGAAGGCCGGGGCGCGATCCTGCGCGACAGCGAGGGGCGGGAGTACATCGACGGGAATTCCTCCATCTGGACGAATATCCACGGCCATTGCCACCCGAAGATCAACGCCGCCATCCGCGAGCAGCTCGACCGAGTGGCGCACACCTCCTTCCTCGGGTTTACCAATCCGCAGGCGATCTTGCTGGCCGAGGAGCTCATCGGCCTCTGGCCCCAGGACGTCCCCCGGCCGCTCACCCGCGTTTTCTTTGGTGACGACGGCAGCACGGCCATCGAGTGCGCGGTGAAAATGGCCGTCCAATGCTGGCAACATCGCGGCCAGCCCCGGCGCAACCGCTTCCTCTCCTTCGTCAACGCCTACCATGGCGATACCATGGGCGCTTCCAGCCTCGGCGGCATCAATGTTTTTCACGGGCGCTTTTCAGCGTTTCATTTCCCGTGCACCCATGTCAGCTCCATTGATGACCTGATTGCCCGCTCCGAGCCGGGCGCGGCCGACGGCATCGACGTGGGCGAGATCGCGGCGGTCGTCATCGAGCCGCTCATGCAGGGAGCCGCCGGGATGCGCCTCTGGCCCTCGGGGATGCTCGCGCAGCTTCGCACTTGGTGTGACCGCCATGGCATCTTTCTTATCGCCGACGAAGTGATGACCGGCTTTGGGCGCACGGGCAAGATGTTCGCCTCGCACCATGAGAACGTCGTGCCGGATTTCGTGGCCTGCGCCAAGGGCCTCAGCGGCGGGTACTTGCCGCTCTGTGCCACGTACACCACCGAGGCGGTTTACGAAGCCTTCCTGGGCGACTACACCGAGGCCAAGAGCTTCTTCTACGGCCACAGCTTCACCGGTAACCAGGTAGCCTGCGCCGCCGCCCGGGCCAGCCTGGCGATTTTCCGCGAGGAGCAGGTGCTCGAAAAACTGGCTCCGAAAATCGACCTTCTGAGCCGCCTCCTGGGGGAATTGGAAAGGCAGCGTCATGTCGGGGCCGTTCGCCAATGCGGTTTCATGGCCGGGATCGACCTCGTGGACGGCGACGGCAAGCCTTATGGCATGGAGGGGCAGGTGGGGGCGCGCGTTTGCGTGGCCGCTCGCAAACACGGCCTCTTAACCCGGCCCGTTACCGGGAATACGCTGGTTCTCATGCCGCCCCTCTGTGTCACCGAGGCGCAGATCGAGCAGAGCGTCGAGGCGCTGGGCAAGGGGATTGAGGAGATTTGCTAATCATTCCGCGATAAAAATCAGCAACCCCGCGCGGGTTGTAACGATGACTTTCTCCGGCCTCGTGGGATAGCAAAACCGCTGGAGTATGGGCGAGGTTGAGGTGGTGTGCAGCATGAATGTGGCGGATTCGCCCGGGGCGAGCCGGAGCGGGTAATCCGCGACGTGAACCATTTCTGGCGTCTCTTTGAGGGCGATGCGCAAGGGAAAGGCTGCGTCGACGTGTACGGCTTGGATTTCCGCCGGAGAGATGCCTGTGATCTCCAGGACGGTGAAGATCAGGTAATCGAAGGAGCTGATGTTGAGCAGTCCATTCCCGAGGGGGATGGCCTGCCGGTAATGCCGGGTGTTTTCTGTAGGATACATTTTGCCTGGGGCTCAGGCAAAAAAAGGGCACGGCCCAGCCGTGTTCGCTCCTAGGCCCTGACAAGGCCCGTCACCAAAGCACGACCGGACCGCACCGATTGCTTCGGTGCAGCCAGCAGGTTTGATGACGCGGTAAATTGTCAGGTTTAGGAGCGTCTGATCTGCCTGCGCAGATAATGTTAAAAATGTCAGGCGATAATATCGCAAACGCCCGAGATGGCGTCAATGGCGAACGCTTGCTCGCGGGCTCCTTGGTCGGATCAGAGATTCGCGGACAGAGGACGTTCCCAATCTAGAGATTGGGAACGAGGGGAATCTGGAGGCTGGGGGCGAGGGAATGTAAGAAAGGGCACGGTCCAGCCGCGTTTGCTCCTAGGCCCTCACAAGGCCCGTCACCAAAGCACGGCCAGACCGCACCGATTGTTTACCTCTCGTTTCCTACCTGGAGACTGGAAGCGAGGGAATGTAAGAAGGGGCACGGTCCAGCTGTGTTCGCTCCTAGGCTCTGACAAGCCCGTCACCAAAACACGGCCAGACCGCGCCGATTGTTTGCCTCTTGCCTCTCGTTCCCAATCTCCAGATAGTTGGGAACGCAGTTTGGGGCGAATCTCTGATTCGCGGACAAGGGCTGGTAAATGCCGCGCTTTACCGCACCCCGAAGCGCGCTGCGATGCGCGTCCGGTAGGTCTCGCCCGCGCCGAGAACCACGCTCGGGAATTGCGGCTTGTTCGGGGAATCCGGGAAGTGCTGCGGTTCGAGGCAAATGCCGCCGTGCTGCACATAGGCTTTGCCGTCTTTGCCGACGAGCTTCCCGGTCAGGAAATTGCTGGTGTAGAGCTGCACGCCCGGCTGGTCGCTGTAGATCCCGAGGACGCGGCCGCTCTTGGGGTCGTAAACTTCGCCGTTAAGCTGAAAGCCGACGTCGTCGGCCAGCACGTAGTTGTGGTCGTAGCCGAGCGGGTCGCCGCCGACTTCGTTGATCCGGGAGCCGAGCGTGTGGGGCTTGCGGAAGTCGAGCGGGGTGCCCTCCACTTTCTTGAATTCGCCCGTGGGGATGAGCTTGTCATCCACCGGGGTGTAGTGGACGGCGGGGAGGGTCAGCTCGTGATCCAGGATGGTGCCGTTACCGGCTCCGGCGAGGTTGTAGTAGGTGTGGTTGGTGAAGTTGACGATGGTTTTTTTGTCCGAAACGGCTTCGAAATCCATCGTCAGTTCGTTCTCGTCGCTCAGGGCGTAGGTCACGCTGACATCCATGGCCCCGGGGAAGCCCTGGTCGCCGTCCGGGCTGTGCAGGGAGAAGCGGACGGAGGGTGTCTTGCTTTCGAGGATTTCAGCCTTCCAGACCCTTGTGTCGAAGCCTTCGGAGCCGCCGTGCAGGCAGTGGGGCCCGTCGTTTTTTGGCAGATCGTAGGTGACGCCTTCGAGCTTGAATTTTCCCCCGCCGATCCGGTTGGCGAAGCGGCCGATGCTGGCGCCAAAGTGGGGGTTCTCCGAGCGGTATTCCGGGGTGAAATAGGCCTCGATGGAGTCGAACCCGAGCGCGATGTTCTCGAAGTGGCCTTCGCGATCTGGCGTCAGGATGCTGGCGATGAGGGCCCCGTAGTCGGTGATCGAAACGGTAATGCCGTGGGCATTGGCGAGGGTGTAGAGCGTGGCTTTTTCGCCCTTGGGCGTGGTGCCGAAGGGAGCGGTGTGGACGGAGGGTGCGGAAGGCATGATGGTAAAGGAATGGGGGCGGGTATTTGAAAGACGTAAAAATAGCCCCGCGCGGTGGGTTGCGATCAACCTCAAAGTGCTCTGGGCGCAAAAAAAGGGCTCTCCGTTTCCAGAGAGCCCCAAAAAATTCGTTTCCGAACTTAGCGAGCGTCGCGAACGTCGTTGGTCTTGGCCCCGCTGATGACGAGGCGGCGGCCCATGAACTCCTTGTCGTTGAGTTCCTCGACGGCGCGTTTGGCTTCGTCGATGCTGGCCATGGTCACGAAGGCGAAGCCCTTGGACTTCTGCGTTTCGCGGTGGCTGACGATTTCAGCGTTCTGCACGGAGCCGACTCCGGCGAAAAGCTCGAAAAGGTCGCTTTCCAGGGCGTCGAAGGAGAGGTTGCCGACGTAAACCTTGGGCGAGGTGACCTCCAGAAGCTCCGGTTTGCGGGTGGGCTTGGGGGTTTCGACCGTTTTGGATTCCACGGCCACGCGGACGCGGTCGTGGTCGCTGGAAGCGGCGCGGGCGGCTGGCTTGGCCTGGGCGGGTTTCCCAGTGAAAAAGGCGACGAGCCGGGCAAAGAAGCCGAGCTTCTTGGCGGGTGCCTTGGGGGTGAAGGTGGCGTTATCGCGGGGACTGCGGGAGGTGTGACGGCGGCCACCACGGCGGCGGCGGCCAGTCTGCTGACTTTCTGATCTCATGTTTAGTCTGACTTTCCATTTTCCCCGCACTCTTGAAAGGCGTGCGGGGGGCTTTCTATTAGGGGAAGCGCAGATCTGATGCCGATAAACCGGGTTTCCGAATGGCGCGCGTGTTCGTCCCGGGGTTGTCTTGCGACAATCCCGCGGCTTCTGGCGGTGCCATCCTCATTCCCATCTTTATAAACTAAAAAAATCGGCGCTTCCTCGTGTCGGCGGAGCGCATTTGGAGATGCACGGGTCAGCCAATCGGGCGTCCACTGGTATTGTTACAGGACGAAAACCGAAGTCTGACGGACTCCGCCGTATCATGCGAGGGTCATTAAACCGGTGCCCGGCAGCAGCCTGAGTGCGGGCCATCCTTTGACTCGTGGCGAGCGAACCGGCTCACAAGCAAGGGCGGGGAACGCGGGCTTCGATTCGTTCCGGCTTTCCGGGGGCGAATCGGTGTCGATTTCCGCGAGCGCACAAAGCTGCAGGGCTGGGCACTTGGCTGACCCCACAACACGCAACCTTTAGCCCGGAATTCCCTCGGGTGCAAGGTGTTTTATTTTGTTCCGCAAGGGTTAAATGGGGCCTGAACGCAAAAAAGCGAGGCCTGGAGCGGAGTTTGCGCCCGGCGAATGGGCGGAAAATATTCCTGCGTGGATTGCCGATTGCGGAATCGGGCCAAGGCTGTTAGGCTACTCGTTCTTTTTCGATCCGATGAGCACGAACTATAAAGATACGCTGAACCTTCCTAAAACGGACTTCCCCATGAAGGCCGACTTGATTTCCCGCGAACCGGCCCGGTTGGCGAAGTGGGAGGAAACGGCGCTCTACTCCCGCATTCAGGCGGCCCATAAGGAGGACCCGCTCTTTGTGCTCCACGACGGCCCTCCGTTTGCCAACGGCGACGTCCATATGGGCACGGCGCTTAATAAGACGCTCAAGGATTTCATCGTCAAATCCAAGACGATGCTCGGCCACCGCGCCCCGTACGTTCCCGGCTGGGATTGCCACGGGCTGCCCATCGAGTTCAAGGTGGTGAAGGAATCGCGCGGCCTCTCGCCTCTGGAAGTCCGCCGCAAATCCGAGGCCTACGCCCGCAAATTCATCGACATCCAGCGCGGGCAGTTCCGCCGCCTGGGCGTCTTCGGCGACTGGGATCACCCCTACCTGACCCTCGAACCGCAGTATGAATGTGAAATTCTGCGCGGATTTGCCACTTTTGTAGAAAAAGGGTACGTCTACCAGAGCAAAAAGCCGGTCTACTGGAGCACCGGGGCCCAGACGGCCCTCGCCGAGGCCGAGGTCGAGTACGCCGACCGGACCGACCCTGCCATCTTTGTTAAATTCAGCATCATGTCCGGCCCGCTTTCGGGCAAGGCCAGCATGGTCATCTGGACGACCACGCCGTGGACGCTCCCGGCCAACGTCGCCATCGCCGTCCACCCGCGCCACAAGTACGTGGCCCGCACCTTTAAGCACGAGGAGACCGGCGCGCGCGAAGTGCTCGTTGTTGCCGAAGCGCTCGTCGCCCAGTTCGGCGAACTGACCGGCTGGAAACCCGTCGCGGGCGAGACCCACGAATTCACCGGCACCGAGCTGGAAGGTACGCAGACCCGCCACCCGTTCCTCGACCGCACCTCGCCCATCATCCTGGCTGACTTCGTCACACTGGAGACCGGCACGGGCGGGGTCCACATCGCCCCCGGCCATGGTGCCGACGACTACATCGCCGGGGTCAAGTACGGCCTGCCCATTCTCTCCCCCGTGGACGAAAACGGCTGTTTTACCGAGGAAGCCGGGATGCCGCTCTGGACGGGCAAGTACGTCTTCGACACCAACGATGACGTGGTCAAAATGCTTGCCTCCATCGGCGCGCTCCTGGGTGTGCAAAAGTACACCCACTCCTACCCCCACTGCTGGCGCTCCAAAACGCCCGTGGTCTTCCGCGCCGTCGAGCAGTTCTTCATCCGCATCGACGCCCTGCGCCAAGCCGCCCTCACGGAAATCGACAAAGTGAAGTGGATCCCGCACTGGGGCCGCAACCGCATCTACGGCACCGTCGAGAGCCGTCCCGACTGGTGTATCTCGCGCCAGCGCTCCTGGGGCGTGCCGCTGCCGGCCTTTTATTCCGAAGCAGGCGAGCCGATCCTCAATGCGGAGGTCATCCGCAAGGTGGCCGACCAGGTCGAGGCCCACGGCACGAATCTCTGGTTTGAAAAAGACGACGCATGGTGGGCCGAAACCGTCGGCCTGCCCGCCGGAACCACGCGCCGCAATGACACCATCGACGTCTGGATCGACTCGGGCGTCTCGCACACGGCGGTCCTCAAAAAGCGCCCCGAACTGCGCTTCCCAGCCGACGTCTACATCGAAGCCACCGACCAGCATCGGGGGTGGTTCCAGTCGTCCCTGATGACCAGCGTGGCCATGCACGGAGTGGCCCCGTACAAGACCGTCATTACGCACGGCTTCGTTGTCGATAAGGACGGCAAGAAAATCTCCAAATCGAGTAGCTACCAGAAGCCGATGGATGCCGGGCATTTCGTCGGCAAGTACGGCGCGGACATCTTGCGCCTCTGGGTTTCCAGCGTGCAGTTCACCGACGAGGTGCCTTTCTCCGAGGAGGCCTTCACGCGGCTCGGCGAGGCCTACCGCCTCTTCCGTAATACGCTGCGCATTTTGCTCGCCAACCTGAACGGCTTCGACCCCGCCAAGGACTCCGCACCGCGCGAGTCGTGGACGCTCGTGGACCGCTGGGTGGCCTCCCGCCTCCAGGGCGTCATTGCCACCTGCCGCGAGGCCTACGACGCCTACGAATTCCGCCGCGTCTTCCAGACGCTCAACCAATTCTGCGCCGTCGACCTGAGCGCGCTTTACGTCGATATCACCAAGGACCGCATGTATTGCGATCCGGTCGATTCGCTGCGCCGCCGCGCCACGCAGACTGTCATGTACGCGGTGTTTGACGCCCTCACGCGCCTGCTGGCCCCGATCCTCGCCTTCACTGCTGACGAAGCGTGGGAACACGCGGGCCATGCCGCGGGCGACGTGCATTTGCAGACCTTCCCGGTCGCCGACGCCACGCTGGCCGACGCCAAGCTCGAAGCGCTCTTCGAAAAACTTCTCGCCCTGCGCGGCACCATCGCCCAGGCCGTCGAACCGGCCCGCAAGGAGAAGCTGATCGGCAACGCGCTGGAAGCCAGCGTCACGCTGACCATCGCCGACGCCGACTTGCTCGCCTCATTGAAGGGCCTGGAAAGCGAGCTGGAGGAATTCTTCATCTTGAGCCAGCTGACCTTGCAGGCGGGGGAGGAGACGAAAGCCGCGCTGGTCCGCACGAGCGACGCCAAGTGCGGCCGCTGCTGGCGGCATCGCCCGGAAGTCGGCTCCAACCCGGCTCACGTGGAACTGTGTGAACGCTGCGCGCAAGTCGTCGGGTAAAGGGTATGGTTCTGTAAAAAGGGGAATGAAGCAGGAGCATGATCCCGAGTGGTATTTAAGCGATCCGCGCACGCGCAAGTGGTTGGTGCAATGTGCGGGTTGCCAAAAGATCGGGTATCGTACTGACGCTCCTGACCTTTTTTTTGGACGTGCTCAGATTGTTACCCATTTTCGACCTCTCTTTTTAAATGCATCGGGCCTTTGCGAAGACTGCCAAAACGCCGATGAAAAGAAACTTTCCTAGAATATGCCTCTTGGATCTCGTCTGCATTCCTGGCCGCTGCTCCTTCTGAAAGTCACCCTTCCGGTTTACCTACTGGATCAGGCGACGAAATGGGCGGTGCTGCTCAACCTCGAATACGGGGCTGAAGTGCCGGTGATCCCCGGCTTTTTCAGCCTCGTCCACTGGCGCAACACTGGCGCGGCCTTTAGCTTCATGAGCGACTCCAACGGGTTTTTCATCGGGCTTTCAGCCGTCGCGGTCGTTGTTCTGCTGGTGCTGGCCGCGCTGGGGAAATTCAGCGGGCGGCTGAGCGGAATCGCCTGGGGCCTGCTGCTGGGCGGCATCCTTGGCAATCTGACCGACCGGATCTTGCACGGCTCTGTGGTCGATTTCCTGCTCTTCGATCTGCACGTCCGTTTCGCTGACCCGTGGCCTGCCTTCAACGTTGCCGATTCGTGCATTTTCATCGCGGCGGCGCTGTTTGTCTGGGAATCGTTCCGTGAACCGGAAGTGATCCGGTAATACCACGTCTAGTGATCCATGCGCCTTTAGAGAGGACAGGCTCGGCGATTTTAGACAGGATTGACAGGATTTTCAGGATTAAAAAGATTACGTCGAAAGCCTGCTGGAGCTGGACGGCATTCGGGAAACCCAATCCGAAAAATCCTGTAAATCATGTCAATCTTGTTAATCCTGTCTAAAAAAAGGCCGAGCTTCTCCGCTCGCAAACCGACAGGCCTCCCCCAAAGCTCCTGTTCATCCTAAGCCGAAAATAGCTGTCCTAGAAAAAAGGCAGAGGGCTCACGCAAAGGCGCAAAGGCGCAAAGAAAGGCAGGACTCTTTGCGGCTTTGCGCCTTTGCGTGAGTATAAATATTCCCGCTTTTTTTTCATGCCGCGTGGAGTTCCGCACCAGCGGGCATGGGGATCTGTCTAAAGATTTTATTTAACTGGAAACGGAATAATACCCAGTCCGTTTCTGCTACGCCCGCCCGCTGGCGTGGACGAGCGCTTGGATGCGGGCCATCTTGGCGGCGCGCTCCGGGTCTTTACGCCACTCTTCAGGGGTGCCGCTGACGCGGTTGCTCCAGTTGGAGTCGGCCACGGCACCGGGTACGTTGAAGCGCGTGGTTTCGCCGAATACGTCGGTGATCATCACCACCGCCAGCCACGAGTTGCTTTGGAAAAGCCCGGCCAGGAGCGCCTCGTGGATTTGGTCTGTGAAAGGCTTGAGCCCATCGAGACCGAACCCCGCGAAACCGCAGAGCTGCTCCATTTCCCAGCGCTGGTGGCCGTCGCCTGCCTCGGCGGCTCGGCGCATCTGCTCCCAGAAGGCCGCGAGCGGTAGGTGGTCGTGCGTGGCGTAGGTCGTTACCGAAAGGCGCGGGTAGTCGCGGCCCGCGACCAAGTGCCAGTCCTGGCGGCGTTCCCATTGCGGAATCTTAAACCCTGCGATGCCGAGCGCGGTGAGGTTCGGGCGAACGTAGTCGGGCACCACGCCCAGGTCTTCGCCGATGAGCCGGTTTTCTCCCACTTCCGAGAGGAGCGCGCGCAGGTACTCGTCGCCTTCGCGGCGGTTGGCCTCGCGGTTTTCCCAGGTGGAGTCGTCGCGCGGAATGAAGTGCGGCAGGTCGCCACCGGTGCGGGCGCGCGCTTCGTCAAGGGTGAGGGGGGCGAACTCGGCGTTAAGCTGTGGCCGCCAGGGGAACCCGTACATGCGGTAAAAGCCGAGGATGTGGTCGATGCGGAACAGGTGGAAAATCTCCCGGACCCGCTGGACGCGCTGCCGCCACCAGGCGAAATTTTCCGCCCGGAGCGCCTCCCAGTTGTAGATCGGCACGCCCCAGTTCTGGCCCCATTTTTCGATGAACGGGTCGTCCTTGTAAGCCGGTTCGGGGGGCGCGCCGCCGCTCCATTTCAGGTTGAAAATACCCGGGTAACAGAAAACGTCGCTGCTATAATAGCTGACCCCGATAGGCACGTCGCCCATCAGCGCCACGCCGAGGGCGTCGCATTCCGCCTTCAGTTCGCTCCATTGCGTAAAGGCGATCCACTGGACGTATTGGAAAAAGCGCGTCTTGCGCTCGAACGTCTTGCGGAACGCCGCCTTCTGCTCGTCCAGCCAGGCCTGGGCTGTGACGAGCGTCCGGTGCGCCTCGGGCCACTGGTCCCATCGCTCCGTGCCGTTCTCGTCCATCAGCGTGCGGAAGAGGGCGTACCCCTCGATCCAGCCCGTTTGCTCCTTGAGCCAGGCGCGGAACTTCCGGGCGCGTGCCGTATTGTGCCGCCACTCCGCCTGCATGAACCCCTCAAAGGCGTTCTCCAGGATGCGGCGCTTGAGCGCCTTGACCACCCCGTATTGCACCGGGCCCTCGCGTAGCGCAGCGGGCGAAACCCCTTCGAGCGCCTGCGAAAAGGCACGGGGCGTCAGGTCCGGCACGGTTCCGGGCGAAAGGTCGAGTGTGCACGGGTCGATGGCTACGGAAGAAATCGCGTTGTAGGGGGAGTTATCCGCTCCCGTCTCGTTGACGGGCAAAAGCTGCACCAGCCGGAAGCCGTTTTCCGCCGCCCAAAGCACAAATTGCCGCAGGGACTGGGTGTCTCCGATGCCGAGGTCTTTTTCGGATCGAAGGGCGAAGAGAGGGGCGAGGATACCGGCGAGCGGCTTTTCTGGCGTCAGGTGCATGTCTGAAAAAAGAAAGGTTTGTGACGGAGCCGCCAAACATCGCCATATCCGGGCCGTTCGGCAAGCTCGCAGGAAACGATTCTACTGCCGAGGCTGACGCTGGAGTTTATTTTCATGACCCCTCTATTGCGAAAATTTCTTGGGATGAACTGGGTCCTCATCGTAACGATGCTCGGCCTGGCTGTTTTCGGAGTCGTCGCCATCTATAGCTGTACCTATATGCGCGATAATCCGGCCTACTCCCTGATGTGGAAAAAACAGGCCGCATGGGTGGGGATCAGCTTTGCCGTCTTCCTGGTGGTGAGCCTCATTCCCTACCGCTGGGTTCGCTGGGGGGCCCTGCCGCTTTACGGCATTGCCATGGTTTTCCTCGTCATGACGCTCGCCATGGGCGTCTCCAAGGACGGCGCTCGCTGCTGGCTGCGCCTCGGGCCGCTGCTTTTCCAGCCCGCGCAGCTGGCCGTGCTCTCGGGCATCTTCATCATGGCCATCTTCCTGACCCAGTACGCCCGGCTCAAGCCGCTCTGGCAACTGGCGGCCTGCGGCCTGCTGGCGGGGGCTCCGGCGCTCCTCATTCTGATCCAGCCGGACATGGGGGAGTGCCTTATCTGGATTCCCGTCCTCTTTTTCATGGTCTTTCTGGCCAAAATCCCCGTGCGCTACCTGGTCGTCCTGGTGCTGCTCGCCGCCACGGCCATGCCGGTGGCCTATTACTTTAAGCTCAAGCCCTACCAGCAGAAGCGCATCGTCGCCTTCATCGACCCTGAAATCGACTCCCAGGGCTCGGCTTGGGCCGTCAACCAGTGCCTTATCGCCATCGGCTCCGGCGGCTGGACGGGCAAGGGCTTTCTCGCCCGGGATACGCAAGTCGAGCAGGGGTACGTCCCCGCCACAACCGTCCCGAACGACTACATTTTCTCGGCCATCGGGGAGCAGTGGGGATTCGTCGGGGGCGTGGTGCTGGTGGGGGCCTTCGGCATCCTCCTGGGGACCTGCCTTTGGGTGGCCGCCCATGCCCGGGACCGCCTGGGCGTCCTTCTCGCCGGGGGAATGACGGGGCTGCTTTTTGCCCATACGTACCAGAATATCGGCATGAACGTCTCGCTCATGCCCGTCACAGGCGTCCCATTGCCGCTGATTAGCTACAGCGGCTCCTTTGTGTTCGTCATCGTCTTTGGGCTGGGCATCGTCAATAGCGTCTGGGTTCACCGCAGTGGCGATCGCGGTCCCGTGGCGCTGGATCTCCCCATTCGGCAGGGGAAATAGTTGCCTCTTGGCCCCGCCCTCCGTACTCCCGGGTGGGCCCGCTTCGGCGAAACCCGGATTTGTTCTTGGCAAGGCCGTTGGCCGTTAGCTAGGTTCTTCACTCTCCAAATGAAGAAATCTCTCCTGCTGCCAGCCTCTATACTTCTGGGCATCATCCTGGGCGCAGCCAATGCCCGGGCGCAGTTGGGGAGCTTCAACGACGTCCCGATCGAGATTACCTCCGACGGGGAGTTCCGCTTCGTGGGCGGCGTTGCCGTGGCGGAGAACAACGTGGTCATCCACTACGGAACCACCTCCATTTATGCCGATTACGTTCAGTACAACCCCGATACTCGGGACGTCATGGCCATCGGCAATATCCGCGTTTACCGCGACGGCAGGCTTATCGAGGGCGACCGGGGCCTCTATAATCTCGAGACCAAGCTGCTCCGCACCAACGACTTCCGCACCGGCACCTATCCCTTCCTGATCAAAGGCGAGACCGTCAATTCCCTGCTCGGCAGCAATGGCTACGTGGCCACCAACTCCGCGGTGACCACCAGCGACTCCAGCAAGCCGGATTACCACGTCACCGCGAGCAAAGCCTACATCTACCCGGGCGACCACGTTACCTTGGCCAACGTCACCGCCTACGTGGGCGAGACGCCGGTCTTCTGGTTTCCATTCTTCTACCAGTCCCTGAAAGAGGAGAGCGGCTTTTCCTTCATCCCTGGCTACGGCAACGACTACGGCGCCTACCTGCTGACCCGCTACGGCTTCCCAATCTCCGATAGTACCCACGGCGCGCTGGAGTTCGACGTGCGCAGCAAGCGCGGCCTGGCCGGGGGGCTCGAAACCGTCAGCCACTACGGCGAAGAGAACAAGAGCTGGTCAAAATTTCGCAGCTACTACGCCCACGACACCGATACCGAAGTCAACAACACGGCGGAAACCATCCTCCCTGTTTCTGCGGACCGCTACCGCGTCAGCTACGATACCCGCACCTACCTGACCAACGACCTTTACGCCACGGCCACCTTCACCAAGCTCAGCGACTACCGCTTCCTGAAGGACTTCTACCCCAGCGAGTACCATAACAACCCGCAGCCCGATAACGTCCTCTCCCTCACCAAGTGGGACGAGCGCTACACCATCAGCGGCGTCTGGCGCCTCCACGTCAACAAATTCTTCGACACCACCGAGCGCCTCGAAGGCGTCGTGAACATCACCCGGCAGCCGATCCTTTCCCTGCCCGGCGATACCTCCCTCTTTTACGAGAGCGACACCAGCGGCGGCCGCTACGCCCGGCGCTACGGTACCCTGTCGAACACCGACGCCTCCAACCCCGTGCCCACCAGCACGCTTTTGCAGGACTACAGCGCGAATCGCTTCACCACCGGCCACCTGCTTTCCCTGCCGCAGACCTACTTTGGCTGGCTCTCCGTGGTCCCTCGCGTGGGGGTCCGCGCCTCTTATTACTCCAGCGGAGCCTCCAGCACCCTCATCAATTACGACCAGGTCTCCGGCCTCGACCTCCGGGATAGCGCCCAGACGCTCCTCCAGAAACAAAGCGACGGCTCGGTCTTCCAGCCCGTCATCCATGCCGGGGTGGAGACCTCGTTTAAGTTTTCCCGGGATTGGGAGGACATCCAGTCCCGCACCTTCGGCCTCGACGGCCTGCGCCACGTCGTTCAGCCTTATAACAACTTTTCCTTCGTCCGGACCGGCCAGGATTCGAATAAAATCCTCCAATTCGACCGCCTGAACCCCTCCACCGAGCTGGCCTCGCTGGATTTCACCCAGTTCACCGCCACCGATGCCCTGACCAACTGGACCATCTGGCGCTGGGGCGTGCGCAACTTCATCCAGACCCGCCGCGACGACCAGACCATCAATCTGCTGGAGCTGGATTCCTTCTTCAACATCAACCTGGAGAGCGCCGACTACCCCGGCCTCATCAAAGAAGGCTCGTTCTCGAATTTCTGTAACCGGCTGACCTACAACCCCGTCAACTGGGTCTCCCTGACGATGGACACCCAGGTCCCCATGGTCGCCAGCGGCTTCACCCAGATCAACACCGACGTCCATTTCCTCGTCAGCCAGGACTTGAGCTTCACCGTCGGGCACCGTTACCTGGAGAACAACCCCTACTTCGACAACAGCAGCAACCTCCGGTTTGGCTCCTACTATCGCATCAACGACAACTGGGCGGTGAGTTTCCTTGATCAATACGAATTTTCCGACAGCACCTTGCAGCGGCAGGATTACGAAATCCACCGCGACCTATCGAGCTGGATCGTGACGCTGGCCCTCACCATCAAAGAGAGCCGCAACAGCACCACCAACGAGATCGCCCGCGACACCATCGTCTCCCTCGCCTTCACCCTGAAAGACCTGCCCTCGCTGCGGCTGCCCATTTCCGGCCATCCCACCGGAGACTAATTTCCTTCAAACAACCAACGACAAACCAAAAACAACACATGGATCTCTGCATCATCGGTTCCGGTTACGTCGGCCTCGTCAGCGGAGCCTGCTTCGCCGAAGTGGGCCACAGCGTAGTCTGCGTAGACAACGACCAGCGTAAAGTCGACTCTCTTCAGGCTGGGAAAATTCCCATTTACGAGCCCGGCCTCGAGGAACTCGTTCACCGCAACGTCGCCGCCAAGCGTCTCCGGTTTACCAACAGCATTGAAGACGGGGTGGACCACTCCCAGGTCGTTTTCATTGCCGTCCCGACGCCTCCCCAGGCCGATGGCAGCGTGGATCTGACCTACATTGAGCGCGTCGCCCGCGAAATCGCCGGGGTCCTCAAGCCCGGCGAATACCGCGTCGTGGTTGATAAGAGCACCGTCCCGGTCAAGACCGGCGAGAAAGTCACCGACACCATCAAGCGCTACAACAGCGGGGCCGACTTCGACGTCGTCAGCAACCCCGAGTTCCTCCGCGAAGGCTGCGCCGTGCCCGATCTGCTCAAGCCCGACCGCATCGTCATCGGCGGCAACAGCGACCGCGCCCTGGCCCTCATGAAGAAAGTTTATGAGCCCTTCAACGCCCCGATCCTCGTCACCGACGTCGCCTCGGCCGAGCTCATCAAGCACGCCGCCAACTCCTTCCTGGCCCTCAAGATTTCCTACATCAACGCCGTTTCCGCGATCTGCGAAGCCAGTGGTGCCGACGTGGAAAAAGTCGCCGCCGGTATCGGAATGGATCGCCGCATCGGCCGCAACTTCCTGAACGCGGGCATCGGCTACGGTGGCTCCTGTTTCCCCAAAGACATTGCCGCATTCATCGCCATCAGCGATGACCTGGGCGTGCCCTTCACCCTGCTTAAGGAAGTTCAGCGCATCAACCGCGACCAGAAAGAACGCTTCATCAAGGGCATCCGCGACGCCCTCTGGGTGCTGCGCGACAAGCGGATCGCCGTCTGGGGCCTGACCTTCAAGCCCGACACCGACGACGTTCGCAACTCCGTGCCGATCGAGCTCGTCAACGAACTCGTCGCCGAGGGAGCCATCGTCACCGCCTACGATCCGAAGGGAGCCGAGAAGGCCGAGGAATACAAACTCTGCCCCGGCGTCAAGCTGGTGACGAGCCCGCTCGAAGCCGCCAAGGGAGCCGAAGCGCTCATCCTGGCCACCGAGTGGAAAGAGTTCGCCTCCGTGCCGCTCGAAGAAGTTAAGAAAGTCATGCACACCCCGCTGGTGTTCGACGGCCGCAACTTCTTTGACCCGGTCACCATGGCGGAACTCGGCTTCACCTACCACGCCATCGGCCGCCCTGTTCTGGAACCGAAGAAATAACTGGCGTTCGACCAAAATTAAAGAGCCGCACGGGTTTCCGCGCGGCTTTTTTTGGGCCCTGACGGGCGGGTGTAGCCGTGTAGTTTATCAGTGAGCTTTTAGAGAGGACAGGCTCGGCAATTTTTGGACAGGATTAACAGGATTAAGAAGATTAACAGGATTACACAGACAGCCTTCGAGCACTGGATGGGCACCCGGGAAACCCAATCCGAAAAATCCTGTCAATCCTGTCAATCCTGTCAATCTTGTTAATCCTAAGCCGAAAATAGGTGTCCTAGAAAAAAGGCAGAGGGCTCACGCAAAGACGCAAAGGCGCAAAGAAAGGCACGACTCTTTGCGCCTTTGCGTGAGAATAAAATTCCCCCTTTTTCATGCCGCGTGGAGCCCCGTCTGCGGGGCATGGGGATCTGTCAAAAAAAAGGCCGAGCTTCTCTGCTCACAAACCGACAGGCCTCCCCTGAGAGCTTCCTGTCCATTCCTTTATCGAAAGGGCACTCCCGAGCCCCTACTCGCTTGCCTTGGCCGTGTTCTGCGTGTTTTGCAGGCGGCGCAGGTCGATCAGGTCGGAGATGATGTTGAGCGTCTCCATCCGGGTGGCGTCCACTACGGGAGCGTTCGAGTCGGTGTCGGGGGCATCGTCCTCCGAATCATCAACAACGTCATCCGGGGCCGCTGAGGTCTTGGACTTGGCTCCCTTGGCGGCTTTCTTGTCCGCCTTGGCGGGCGATTTGGCCGGGGTGGCGCTCGGTGTGGGGCTGGCGATGGCGCTGGCAGTGGCGGCGGCTTCGGCCTTGGCTTTCTGCTTCGCTTCCGGCGTCGGTTCCACCCACTGATCCATCGAGTTGCGCTTCTTTCCGTCGTTGACGGCGGGCTGGAGCGGCTGGTTCACGTTGTCGAGCGTCAGGGCGTAGACCGTCAGCGGTTCGGATTTGCGCTTTTCGCGCTCCTGTTTGCGCTTCTCGATCTCCGTCTTGCGCTTGGCCATCTCGCTGCGGCGGGTCTGCTCGTTGAGCGAAATCTTGTTGCCGTCAAACGTCTCCTTCTGGCGGGCGATATCCTCGTCGATGTACTTGAACTCCGGGTTCCCCGCCACGCGGGCCCCGGAACGAGTCCTTAGCTCATCCAGGAAGAGCGGTTGGCTGAAGGCGGCGGTTTTGCGGTAATCGGCGGGCGGAACCTCGTCGTAAGGGAGCGGGTTTTTCAGCGCGGATTCGCCGATGATGTCGTCCCGGTCGAAGAGCGAGGGGAGCGCCACGTCCGAGGAAACGCCCCGGAACTGGGTGGAGCCACCGGCCACGCGGTAGAACTTCTGGATGGTCAGCTTGAGCGCGCCGCCCTCGCCGCCGCCGCCGCTCAGGAATTGCAGGAAGCGGTCCACGGGGATCAACTGCTGCACGGTTCCTTTGCCGAAGGTGTGGTGGTCGCCCACGATCACCGCCCGGCCGTAATCCTGGAGCGCACCGGCAAAAATCTCGCTGGCCGAGGCGCTGAGCGTGCTGGTGAGGATGACCAGCGGCCCGTCGTAGGTCGCGTCATTCTCGTCAGCCGAGAGGACGTCGATTTTCCCATTGGCGTCCTTTACCTGGACCACCGGGCCTTTTTTGATAAAGAGCCCCGTGAGGCGGGTGGCCTCCGTGAGGTAGCCGCCGCCGTTGCGCCGGATGTCGATGACCAGGCCCGAGATGCCTTCTTTTTTGAGGCGCTTTAAGAGGAGCCGGACATCGTCCGTCGTGCTTTTTGAGCCGCTGTCGACGTCGCCGTAGAAACTCGGAATGGTGATCCAGCCGATTTTTTCCGGCTTGCCGTTGGCGTCGGGGCGTTCGATGAGGTAGGCCTTCGCTTCCTGGTCCTTCATCTCCACCTTGTCACGGGTAATCTCGACGATCTTGCGCGTGCTCGGGTCGGCATGGGTGGGGATCACCTGCAGCCGCACCTTTGTGCCTTTTTTGCCGCGGATCATGGAGACCACCTTGTCGATCTTCATGTCGATCACGTCGACGAATTCGCCCTCACCCTGGGCCACGGATACGATGCGGTCGCCCACCTTGAGGTGGCCTTCCTTATCCGCCGGGCCGCCGACCACGAGTTCCATGATCTTGGTGTAGCCGTCGTCGTTCTTTTTCAGCACCGCGCCGATGCCCACCAGCGAGAGCTTCATCATGACGAGGAAGTTCTGGTATTCCTCTTTGCTCATGTACTCGGAGTGCGGGTCGTAGGTCTGCGCGAGGGCCGAGAGGAATTGGTTGACCGCGTCGCGGTTGGTCTGTTCGTGCAGGTTGCGCAGAAGGTTGTCGTAGCGGCGGTTGAGCACTTTGAGCGGCGGCTCGGTGGCTTTTTCCGCGAGCTTGAGCGTGAGGTACTCGCCTTCCACCTGGTCGTGCCAGAGCTGTTCCGCCTCGGCCTCGTCCTTGGGCCAGGGAGCTTTCTGCCGGTTGATGAGCAGGGAGTGGTCGCCCTTGAAGGTGAATTTTTCCTCTGCCAGCCATTGTTTAACCTTGGCGATGCGGCCTTCCATCCGCTTGCGGTAGAGGTCGAAAATCTCGTAGGCCGGGGTCGGGTTGCCGAGCAGGATGTCGTCGTCGAGCGCGTCGCCGTACTTGGCCACGAACGCGTCGATGTCCTGCTGGGTAAAGACCATGTGGGCGTAATCGAGCGTGTCGATGTAGCGCAGGAGCGTCTTTTTCGAGAACTCGCCGTCGAGCTTGTGGCGGCTGTAGTGAAATTGCTCCATCACCCGGCCAATAGAACTGGTGATCTGGCCGGGATCGGCTTCCGCTCCCGCCCTCGTGGCGGTGGCGGCGAGCAAGGCAAAGGTCGAGGCGAGGGCGAGTAGGGTGCGCAGTCGTTTCATGAAAGGGTAGTCAGTGTAAATCAATGCCTTAATGGATGGGTTCGCAATCCTTTTTGCCCCCAAAAACCAACTTCGTCGCAAATCTGGCTTGCGTCGAGAAACAAATTGCCGTCACCTCCACCTCAGCAATGCAAATAGACACCTACACCGGCGGGGCGTTCGAAACCAACAGCTATTTTCTTCCGACCCAGGAGGGGGGAGTGCTCATCGATGCCGCCGAAGGCGTGTGCGATTGGCTCCAGTCGCGGGGTCAGCGCGTCAGCACGCTGCTCATCACGCATGGGCACTTTGACCACGTGCCGGACGCGGCTCTTTTAAAGAAGACGTTTAATTGCCAAGTCGGCTATCACCGGGACGGCATTGCGATGCTCACCGAGCGCCACTTCTTCCGCCGCCTCGGCATCCCCTACGACATCGAGCCGATCGCCGCCGATTTTTACGTGGACGAGACGCTCTCTTTAACCGTCGACGACCTGGATTTCGCCGTCCAGCACGTCCCCGGTCACTGCCCCGGCTCTCTGTGCTTCCTTCTGAAAAGCGAGCGGCAGCTATTCTGTGGCGACGTCCTTTTCGCGGGCGGCATCGGGCGCTGGGACCTCCCCGGCGGCGACCGCAGCCTCTTAATCGACGGCATCACCGGCAAGCTCCTGACCCTGGGCGACGACGTCCGGGTTTTCCCCGGCCACGGCCCCAGTACCACCATCGGCCGCGAGCGGGCGAGTAATCCTTTCCTGACCCGGCCTTGATGAAGAAGGCCCAGAGACGCATCTGTGCGTTGCCATTTTTTCAACACTCACTACACTTCCTCCCCACTACAACTCATGAATAAACTGTCTGAACGCATTCAGGCCGCCGTGGCGGGTGGCCAACTTCCCGAATCCAGCGCCCGGAACATTCTTCAACTTCTCGCCCGCAGCAGCTCGCCGGTGGATGAAAAGAGCATCGCCGAACTGGTCGATGCCGGAGCCTGGGGCGAACTCAACGACCGCTTTTTCCGCACCCTGGCCTTTGGCACCGGCGGTCTCCGGGGCCGCACCATCGGGAAAATCGTGACCGAGGCAGAGCGGGGGACCCCGCAAACTCTCGACCGCCCGGAATACCCGTGCGTGGGCACCAACGCCATGAACTACTTCAATATTTCCCGGGCCACGCAAGGCCTCGTGGCTTACTTGAAGGACTGGTTCGCCAAGAACAACCTCCCGGGCCGCCCGAAAATCGTCATCGCCCACGACACCCGGCATTTCTCCCGCGAATTCGCCGAGCTGACCGCCAAGGTGGCCGCTGAAAACGGCTCCGATGTCTGCCTGTTTACGCTGCCGCGGTCCACGCCCGAGCTTTCCTTCGCCGTCCGCTACACCCACGCCACGGCGGGCATCGTCATTACCGCGAGCCATAACCCGCCCCACGACAACGGCTACAAGGCCTACTTCTGCGACGGCGGTCAGGTCATCGCGCCGCACGACAGCGGCATCATTAATAAGGTCAACGCCATCGAGAGCGACACCTACACCCCGCTGCCCAAAGACCAGCAGGGGACCATCACCGACGTGGCCGAGGAGATCGACAACGCCTACATGGCCCGGCTCGAAACCCTCGTCCTCGACCGCTCGCTCATCGACAAAGCGCGCGACCTCAAAATCGTCTTCACCCCCATCCACGGCACCGGCGGGGAGATTAGCTGCCCGATGCTCGCCCGGCTCGGCTTCCAATTCAGCGTCGTCCCGCAGCAGGCAGGCTTCGACGGCCGCTTCCCGACCGTCAAGAGCCCCAACCCGGAGAACTCCGAGGCCCTCACGCTCGCCATCGAGCTGGCCAACGCCCAGGGCGCCGACCTCGTCCTGGCCACCGACCCGGACTGCGACCGCATGGGCGTGGCCCTGCGCAACGCCAAGGGCGAAATGGAGCTCATCACCGGCAACCAGATCGGCTCGCTGCTCGCCTGGTACCGCACTACCACGCTGTTGCGCCAAGGCGTCATCAACGAGAAGAACCTCAAAAACTGCGTCATCATCAAGACCTTCGTCACGACCGATCTCCAGAAGGTCATCGCGGAGAAATACGGCGTCCGTTGCGTCGAGACCCTCACCGGGTTCAAGTACATCGGCGCGAAGCTGACGAAGTACGAGCGCGCCCTGCCGAAGGAAGTGCAGGAAAATTACGTCAACCTCTCGGAACCCGAAACGCGGGTCCTGCGGCTGGATAAATCGAGCTACTACGTCTTCGGCGGCGAGGAGAGCTACGGCTACAGCGGGTCGGATTTCGTCCGCGACAAAGACGCCAACAGCGCCACCGTCATGTTCTGCGAAGTGGCGGCCTACGCCAAGACCCGCGGCATCACGCTTGACGTGTTGCTCGACGAAATCTACGCCGAGTTCGGCTACTTCCTGGAAAAAGGCACCAACCTCGTCTTCGAAGGCGCGGAAGGCGCGGCCAAGATCAAGGCCCTGGCCAAATCCTACGCCGAGAACCCGCCCAAGACGATCGACGGTTCCGCCGTCACCTGCGTGACCAACTTTGGCACCCAGGACATCCGCGACGTGGAGGGCGACCTCATCCCGAAGGAAGCCATGCTGATCCTCACCCTGGCCGACGGTCGGCGCGTAGCCATCCGCCCCTCTGGCACCGAGCCGAAGATCAAGTACTACCTCTTCGGTCGCCGCGATCCGAGCCCCGAGCGCCCTTTCACCCGCGAGGAGCTCGCCGCCATCAAGGTCGAGGTCAAAGCCTCGCTGGATCGCCTCTGGGCAGAGCTTAAAGCCGACGCCGAGAAGCGCGCGGCGTAAGCGGCCCTTTGAGGTCCTTTGAGGTCCTTTAAGGCCCCCGGCTCGCCTTGCGAAACTTAATTCCGGCCCGAATCCGCCTGCCCAAAGGTGGATTCGGGCCTATTTTTTGCTGATTTCGCCCCGCAACAAAGGGTGCGGGGCTGCCAAATGTCGTGTGGAGAAATGATCCACCCCGCTCTATTAATTAAACAGCGGTTTCATGAAGACGTGTTGTATGCCTGCGCGTAATCCGATTTCCGCCCCAAACACCCTTCCGATAACCATTTTAAAACAGAAACGGATTGAAATGCCCATGTCAACCCTAGGTGCAGCTTACCGCAACCGGCCCCGCGAATTTCTCGGTAACCGTTTTGTCTACGCGGTGATCAGTTCCCGCGCCCGGGGGCTCACCATTGGCGTTAACATGAACCCAAACCAGGCGTGCAACTACGGCTGTCCGTATTGCGAAGTCGTGCGCACCGGGGAAATGGATGACGCCAAGATCGACCTGAAGGTCCTCACGCGGGAGCTCATCCATGTTGTCGCCCTGGCCCAGTGCGGGCGCATCAAAGAGCTGAAGCAATTCGCCGCCTGCCCCGACGAACTCCTCACCCTCAAAAACGTGGCCCTGAGCGGCGACGGCGAGCCGAGCCTCGTCTCCAATTTCGACGAAATTGTCAAAGAGGTCCTCGTCATCCGCCACCTGCTTTCGCATTTCAAAGTCGTCGTCATCACCAACGGCTCCGGCCTGCACCGCCCCAGCGTCCAGCGGGGGATCGACCGCCTCGGGCCCGAGGACGAAGTCTGGATCAAGCTCGACGCCGGGACCCAGGCCGCCACAACCCGCATCAACGGCCCCCAGGCGAACCTCGAAACGACGCTGAAAAACATCCTCGCCATTGCCCTGAAGCGCCCCGTCGTCATCCAGAGCCTCTTCTTCATCCAGCAGGACATCGCCCCGTCTGAGGAGGAGATCACCGCCTACATCGCCCGGCTCAACGAGCTGAAAGCGGCGGGCGCGCAGATTTCCGCCGTCCAGGTCTACTCGGCCTGCCGCCCCTCGGCCAAGCCGGGCTGCAAGCACCTGCCCCTGGCCCAGATCTCCGGCATCGCCCGGCGCGTCCGCGAGGAAACCGGCATCACTGCCGAGGTATTCTAGCTTTCCAGAAACGCGAGCAGATCGGCGTTGAACTGCTCCCGGTGCGTGGTGGCCAGCCCATGCGGCGCCCCGGGGTAGACTTTCAGCTCCGCCTGGCGCACCAACTGTGCCGTGCGCCGGGCCGAAGCGTCGATGGGTACGATCTGGTCGTCGTTGCCGTGAATAATCAGCGTCGGCACGTCAATGCGCTTGAGATCCTCGGTGAAGTCAGTTTCGGAAAACGCTTTAATACAATCAAAGGCGCTATTTAAGCCCACCTGCATCGACCAAAGCCAGAACGCATCCCTCACGCCCTCTGAAACTTTCGCCCCCGGCCGGTTGTATCCGTAAAAGGGGAGGCTCAGGTCTTTGTAAAACTGCGAACGGTCAGTGAGAACCCCTGTGCGGATCGCGTCAAACGCCTCCATCGGCAGCCCGCCGGGATTCGCCTCAGTCTTCAGCATCAGCGGAGGCACCGCCCCCAGGAGCACCACCTTGGCCACCCGCCCCGTGCCGTGGCGGCCGAGGTAGCGGGCAACTTCGCCGCCGCCCGTGGAGTGCCCCACCAGCGTGATGTCCTTCAGATCCAGCGCCTCAATCACCGTTGCGAGATCATCCGCATAAGTGTCCATGTCGTTGCCGCTCCACGGCTGGCTGGAGCGCCCATGGCCCCGGCGGTCGTGCGCGATGCCCCGGTACCCCCGCGAGGCCAGGAAAAAGAGCTGGTCGTCCCAGGCGTCGGCATTGAGCGGCCAGCCGTGGGAAAAAACGACCGGACGGCCCGCGCCCCAATCCTTATAAAAAAGCTCAATGGGATGGGCATTCTCCTCGCCGACCGTGATGAAAGACGTTGTGGATTTCATAAAGCTGCTGCTCTCTTCGGGAGAAAATCGATATTGGAGCGCGTCCCGTCCCCGGCAAAAAAAGCGGCTCCGTCTTTCAACGGAGCCGCTCTCCTTCTTCTTAACCGCCCGGAATTGTTACTTAACCGCAGCCGCGTAGAGCCCCTCCACCACCGGCCAGTTCACCACATTCCACCAAGCCTTGAGGTAATCGGGGCGGCGGTTTTGGTACTTCAGGTAATAGGCATGCTCCCAGACGTCCACCCCGAGGATCGGAGTGCCCGTCGCCTCGGCCACCCCCTTCATCAGCGGATTATCCTGATTAGGAGTGGAGGAGATAAAAAGCGACTTGTCCGGCTGCACCGTGAGCCAGGCCCAGCCACTGCCAAAACGAGTCGTCGCCGCGGCTTGAAATTTCTCTTGGAAAGCCTCGAAGCTGCCGAAAGTAGCGTCGATGGCCGCCGCGAGCGCCCCCGAGGGCTTGCCCCCCGCGTTGGGCCCCATGATGGTCCAAAAAAATGAGTGATTCCAATGGCCCCCGCCATTGTTGCGAACCGCCGTGCGGATCCCCTCGGGCACCGCCGCGAGATCGGTGATCAGCTCCTCCACCGACTTCGCCTGCTCCGGCTTGTCCTTCACGGCATTGTTGAGATTCGCCACATAAGCCGCGTGATGCTTATCGTGGTGAATTTCCATTGTCAGCGCATCCACATAAGGTTCGAGTGCGTCGTTGGAATACGGAAGTGCGGGTAATAGATAAGCCATAAAAGGTATTGGATAAACTTTACATTAGCGATGCTGTCGGAAGAGGGGAGGGAAGTCAAACACAAAAATGCGAATGAGTCTCATTTTCATAATCGGAGAAGAGGGCGCTTTTGGCGGTGAAAAAAGAGGCGAAAGGAGGCGCTTGCAAACCGCGCGAAGTAAAGTACTGTGAAGGACTCCGCAAAAACGGGGGCGTACTGGTTTCGACTCCAAGTTTGAGACGTATGTTGCATGTCGAGGACGGTTCGTTGGCCTCGTAAATAACCGAACCAAACAAATAAATGCTGAGACTGAAGAACTCGCTCTCGCGGCTTAATTAGACCGTGACGCTTTCACCGGACGCCTGCTGCGGATGGAAGCGACGACAGCAGGCTGGCTCTAGGGTGGGGTGACCGCGCCCGAGAGTGAGATTCATTTCGTGGCCGCTCGAACGCCGGACGCGCGTTGGTTCGCAGCCGTCGTTCTAAATTAAAAGCCAAATACACATGTAGTGACAGACGGCTTTGATTTGAAGGACAGGGGTTCAACTCCCCTCGCCTCCACTTTTTTAAACTGCTTGATTCCAAGCGATTAAGCTCGCATTGACGGCGGCTGAATTATCGGATTGGAAAGAGATTGGAAAATTGGTACCCTGCTGGAATGCCGAAAAAGCCCAAGCAGTGGCCAAGGAAGATCCGGTCGGGTCAATCGTATGTAACCCTTTATCGTCACCTCATCGGGGGCGTTTTCCGGCACCAACTGGTGTGGATGGAACGCGGCAAGGTCGAAAAACAGACCATCACCGATCAGGAGACCGCGATCGGAGCGGCGCAGGTCATCGCCGACCGGCTTGCCGCTGGCGAAGGCGGGGCCATGACGCTCAACGCCGCCGAGTCCGCCGTCTACCTGCGCGCCCTGGGCTTTTGCGGAGACACCCCGCTCGACGTCGTTTGCCGCGACTGGGCCGACGCGCGCACCAAACTCAACGGCCTCCCGCTTTCCGACGTGGTCGCCGACTTCCTCCGGCGCACCCAGGGCGAAAGCGTCACGGTGTGTCGGCTCATCGAGCTGTTCGAGGCCGACCGGCGCGCCCACAACGTCACGGACGTCTACCTCAAGCGCCTTGCGTACCGGCTGGACCGCATCTCCGCCGCGTTCGGCCCCCGGAGCGTCCGGGAAGTGAGCGAGACCGACATTCGGCGTTTTTTGGACGGGCAGGCGGGCGGGGAGGTCAACCGGAAAAACATGCGCGATGCATTCGTCACCCTCTGGCGGTTTGCCCGTCGGGAACGCTACTTGCCCCGCGACTTGAAAACCGAGGCCGAGCTCGTGGAGGCCCCCAAGATCAAGCGCCGGGAGCGGGTCGAGATTTTCTCCCCAGAGGAAATGCGCAAGCTGCTGGCGGCGGCTCCGGCGCATATCCGGCCGCTTATCGCGATTTGCGGCTTTTCCGGAGTGCGATCGCAAGGGGAGCTTTCGCGCCTGCGATGGGAGGACGTCAAATGGGATCGGCACGTGATCGACGTGGCCGGGAAAACGGGTGAGCGCCGTTTCGTTCCGCTGATGCCGAACCTGGCCGCGTGGCTGGCCGATTTCCGGGAGGCGGCGGGCTCCGTGGCGAAGGTCATCCCCGACAAAGCATTCCTGCGGGTCTCGGTGAAAGCCGGGGTGAAGTGGAAGCACAACGCCTTGCGGCATTCTTTTGGATCATACCGGGTAGCGGCCACGAAATCCGTGGACCAAACTTCGCTGGAAATGGGCAACAGCGCGGCAATGGTCCGAAAGCACTACCTGGAGGCGGTCCACGCGGAAGAGGCCGCGGCGTGGTTCGGAGTCCTGCCTTGTGAGTGAGATGGGGTAATATTGATCAAGGTAGGGTCGGGACTGTTTGAGTTCGATAGATAGCCCGAGGATCAGACGGGTTGGGTTCAGTAAAACTGTTAATTCCTTACCTTGCGGCGATGGTCGTTTATTGTGCAGGGAGTACCGTGGTACGGTTAAAGTCGGGCTTCTCCATGAAAGATGCGAGCGGTCCCCGAGGAGGATCCGGTTGGGGGGGCGTATCGTATTGGACCATTGGCGTGGTGCCGGTCCGTCGCATCTGAGCCCTTTGCCAATCGGTTTTCATGCGGGCAATATCTTCGGCACACCCGGCACTTGCTAGTGCAAAAGCAGCGATCAAGAAAACATGTATCATCCTTGGGAACATGCAGTAATTTTTAGCCAATTTTAGACGACCAGGCACCGCGTTTATAGCCCTGTTTTCAGTGAGACTGAATAGGGCTGGAATAGTAATCCCATGAGGTTTACGGGGATCGTAATGGAGGGATGAGGGCCCGTGCGTTGAAACGTTCGGAGGGGAAGACGCAAGCCACAATTGCGTGGACTATGCAGCAAAGAAGCTTGTTTTGGCGCTTATTTGTGTCTCAAACTACTAATTTAATTTACTTCAGAGGCCTTCTGAAGCTCAACAAAACCGTTGTAGTCCCGCCAAGATGCTCTAACAGGATCCGAAGCAGGGGATGGCTCGGGTTCGAGAGGAGTCCTTGGAACTGAATTTCTATTTCGCCATTGAGCTCGTTGCCAGTCTTTTTCAATCTGTGTACAGCCAGCCTCAACGAGAGCACTAGCGGTGACTAAAAAAACAAACATCATCCTGAGTATCATGAACGGCCTTTTTATCCAGTTCTGCACGAAACGTCACCTTTTTTAACGCTTCCATGTATCTTCCATGGCGATTTTCAGCGGTAGATAGCATATCGATCAGAATCTGCTTGTTGCATCATGAAGGTGGTAGGTGACTGGTGGCGGTTCCGGTGGAGGGTCAGAAGGGTCGCCCCCGTGGGGGTGCTTTGATTGATATTGCGCTACCTTCCATCTGTAGATGTCATCGGCACACCCCGCGGCGGCAATGGAGAATGCTACAATCAAAACAAAATACGTCATCCTGAGTGTCATACGCGGCTTTCCTACCAGGATTCGAACGAAGTGTCACTTTGTTTTTTTGTTTATTGTTTGGCTTCTGATGAATTTGCAACGGCGGCGTGTATGATTACGATGCTATGCCTGCGTTTGCATTAACCGGCGCTCAAATCTTTCTGGAATGGCGAGGCCATCCTTGGTGAAAATTTTCGAAAATGAGGTTCGGCTTTTCGGCTTTATTGCTACTGGGGGCTCGGGGCTTCAAGCTGGTAGCTGGTCACCAGCCCATCGGTTTTAGTCAATTTATATGTGATACATTTCACTAGCCATTTGCCGTCGAGTATAGAATGAAAGTTTTTGAGCTGAACAAATTGTTCTACGGTTACATCAATCCGAGCAGGAGTATCAAAAACAATGCTTTGGGAGCCGCGTGCCAAGTTCTTGCGCAGCGAGTCGGCCCACTGCTGGGCGTGTTCTTTGTTTCGCGCAGGTGACTTGATTGCGTAGACCTTTTTTTCTGTACCGGATAAGACAGCTACATCATCGCCCGTGGCTAGATCGTGGTAGAAGCATCTGATGCCTGTAAAATCTGTACGGGCCGTAAGATTGGCTTTCCATCCTGGCTTTACGCCTATTATGTCGCAGTCGATGGTAGGCTCGTTTGATGTCTCTTCTGAAGCTGTATTGCCACTAGAAGCACAAACAAAAACGAGAAAGCAGTTGATTGTAGAGGGCTTTTCGCCTTTTTTATTGGCAATCTTGTACATTCCCCCGTAATCACCGGCAATGCGATGTAGAAAGGCATTGTAACTTTCCCCGCTTAGGTCGAAATGATCAACAATGTTATCGAAGCAGGCATCAACAATAGCTTTTACTCCAACCTCGCTTGCGATAGTTTTGACAATGGCTGCAATGCTAAGGTTGTGAAACGACAAGTTCTTACTTACCTGCATCGCTTTTAGATTCGTTTTTTCTACGTCCACGAATGGGCATGCCAGCCCGCCGATGGTAACTTTGTTAGATCCGCCTTCAATGGTGATGGTGTCTACCAAATAAGCATGATAAAAAACAACATCCTTATCAACGCCGATGGAGACGATAATTTGGTCGGATTTCTTAGGAAGATCGATTTTCCACTTTGGATTGGCAATTGTGAATTCAAGTTTGTCGCTATTGGAGTCGCTTTGGATTGTTACGACCAGTGAAAGGAGCAGGCCTTTATAATCTTTCGTTCTATCGACTCCATTCACTAAAATTTTGTAGTAGGGAATCATTTAAAAGAGACTTGTGGTGGTGGTAACTTGCGCCTCAACTTCCGGCAGGGTGATGACGAGGCCTGCGGGCAATTCGGGGCCGTAGGCTGGGAGGTTTAGGGCGCGGTTGGCTTCGAGGGTGGCTTCGACCTGGCCGCTCGAGGTGGTTCCGTAGTAGTTGTAGCAGATGTTATCTAGGGATTCGCCTTCCTTGGTGCGGTATTGCTGGATCATAAGCCGATTGAACTCAGTGCGCTCGTTAGTTCTTTGGTGTCGGTGCCGATGGCGCTTAGCGGGTCGTCCAGGAGCATGGCGATGGCGCCGGAAAGGTCGGTGTATCGTTTGAGGGCGATCTTAAAATTGATTTTCCGGGGCATGCCTAAGACGTTGTGGGTGGATTCGGTTTGGGTGATGCTTTCGATGACCCAGAAGCCGAAGACCAGCCCATAGCCGGATATCATTAGGAGCGGCTTGCCGCGACCGGCCAGGATGGCCATGGCCTCAAGAAGGAGGTAGCCGGCAATTTTGAAGCCGGGGTAGGTCCAGCCGTCGAGGACGATGGTTTCTGCCTGGGGGCCTGTGTATTGCAGGGTAGGATAGGCTCCTACGACGTCATCGGCGGCCCATTTCCATGAGCGGGTGCGCACGAGGTTGTCGTGGGCGAAGGTGTCGATGGAAAACCGGCATGGCCCGAGGGCCATCATGGTGTAGGGAGATAGGGTGAATGACATGGTTAGCCGTAGTAGGTGCCGTCGGCGAGGTCGGGGTATTCGCGGGCGATGCGCGGGATGGCCGATGCGATGTCGTTGGGGTCTTGGCCGGGGGCCGCGGTGAGGTAGATGGTGAAGGCCTGGTTGTAGCAGTTGTTGGTGACGGGGGCGGTGTCGCCGTTTCCGTTCAATGGGAGGTTCAGTGGAGGCAGCTCATTAAAGCGCTGCACCGGCGTAGGCGGCACGCCGGGGACTTCCTGATCCTGTTGCTGCAATTGATTGGGGCGCTCGCGGATGACGTGGGATGCATTGGTTTGTTGACGGGCCCACTCGACGTAGTTGTCGTTGTCTTTTTGGAGGTCGGCGTCGGAGGTGAAGGGGCTGGTGGCAAATGTGTAGGCGCTCTTGAGGCGGCTGAAGGCAGAGTGGTTGTATTCTTTTACCTTTTCGCTGTCTTTTTTATAGGCTTCGAGGTTGCCTGTTTGCCCGTCAATTCCCGTGAGCTGAGAATACTTGAAGCCATTCCATATGTCAGAGGCAAACCCGGTGGTGCCTTCGATGGCGTCGCTGTAGCTGTCTTTGATGGGTTCGCGATTGCGATAGGTTTGCCACCCGAGCCAGCCGAGGCCTGCGGTGGCGGCAACTGCTGCGGCGGGGACGCCTTTTCTTGCCGTCAATAGGCGAGAGAGCAGGGCGGCGGTGGTTCCGATTCCGAGCCATGTATTGCCGAGGTCCCAGGTTGATTTAGCGCGACTGAAACCGGTGGGGTGTTGTTTGATGAAGCCGGCTTCGGTGTCGTAGACCTTTCCCATGAGGGGCATGGTCTCGATGCCGAGGGTGGTAAGGTTCTCCGGGGGATCTATCAGCTCGTCGAGGCGTGCTTTGCTTTCCTGGTAGGCTTTGGCTGTTTGGAGGTCTTTTGGGGTAAAGAGAGTCCTCTGCTCGCGCATTTTGGCAAGCGTGTTGTCAATGCCTTTGGAACCGGCGTCGCCAACGTGGGCGAAGGGTTCGGAGCCTTGGCCGCCAAGGGTGGCGACGAGGTTTCCTTTGTCGCTCCCGTTGTAGGCTTGTAGGCTATCGAGGAATGAGCGGATGGTGTCGCCCATCCCTTTGCTTTGGAGGGCCTGAGGGTCGAGCTTGAGTTTGACGAGGGCGTTGTATCCGTCGCCGGAGCCGGTAGCGAGTGTGTCCTGGACAGTCTTTTTGAAGGTACGGAGGATTTCGCTAGTCTTGCTGAATTCGAGACCGGTTGCTTTGCCCATTTGCCACAGGGCTTGCAGGTCGTCGGTGGAGATGCCGAGGCTGCTAGCTTCGTCGCGTATGGTCTTGGCTCGGTCGGCGAGTTTGTCGTCTCTTTCGACGAGTTTTTTTGCGGCCGAGCCGATTTCCTTACCGTTTTTAAACCACTCGCCACTTTTGCTTTCGCCTGAGGATCTGACGGCCGCGCCGAGGCTTTTAAGGTTGGGGGCGTCTGAAACGGCGGTGCTAAAGTCCTGGCCGCCTAGGACATTGGAGATGGCCCCTGAGAATGCGGCAGAGTTGGTGGAATCAAGGCCCCCGATGACGCGGAAGGCGGCTATGTAGGTGTTCTCTGACATGGGCTATCTTTTTGCGAGGAGATCGAGGATTGTCACAAAATCATCGCAGTCGAGGCGGCCCAGTTCTCCCAGGCCGCCTCCTATGTGGCTTGCGATGACTACCATGGCTCGCAGCAATTCGCGGGGGCTTAGGCCGACGAGTTGCTGCGCTCCCGAAAACCCTTCAGGACCTCCTGGACGGCGAGGTAGTCGGCGAAGTCGATTTGGTCGATGTCCGTCGGCGCGAGGCCGGAGAGGTTGGAGATGAGGGTGGTTTCGGTCTCTTCATCCGATCCCGCTCCCTGGCGTGCGGCGGCTTTGATGTCGCGGACGGTGGGGCGGCGCAGGGTGACGGTGTGGATCTGCGTGCCGCTGACGGTGATCGGGTAGTGGAGTTTGATTGTGTTGGTGTTCATGGTGACTAGTTAGATGCCGATGGCGGTGCGGACGGCGGAGAGCTGATCGACGCCGTTGATGACGCGCTTCATATTGAGTACGTCGATGTCGTGGATCGTCGTGCCGTTCTGCTCGAAGGTGTAGGCCAGCAGCGAGACGGTGAACTTGGCGCTGAGCACGGCTCCCGGTTTCCAGGTTCCCGGCTCGATCTGGCGCAGGTTGCCGGTCATCCGGATGACGATGGGCTCGACGGTGCCGTTGAGGGATTCGACGGCGCCGCGCACGGTGAACTGTTTGCCGCTGGCATCGGTCAGGCCCCAGAGTTTGAACACTTGGGGAGAGAACTTGGAGAGCGAAAACGAGCACGTGAGGGCTTGCAGGCCCATGTCGAGGTTGATCGGCGTATCAAGGCCGCCCGCGTTGTAGGCTACCTCGGTGATTTTGAGGGCGGGCGGGGTGAAGTCGGTGATGTTCCCGGCGAAGCCGTAGCCGTCCGCAAACAGGTTGAGATTTTTTAGGATTTGGTCGGCGGCGCTCATGTTACTTGGTCAGTTCCTCCAGGTAGTCGTTGGTGATGATGCTCGTGAATGTCACGTGTTCAGCCGGGTAGGGCGGCGTGAAATCGAAGTTGAAGTAGACTTTGCCCTCGGCGATGTTCGCCGGGGTGTTGAGGTCGGTATCGGCCCAGCATTTGCCGTCGATGATGGCTCCTTCGGACCGCAGGGTGCGCAGGTAGGCGTTGACGCTGGTGGAGACGTCATCGAGGTAGGTTTTGGTGATCATCCGGTCCACGGCCCAGAGGTGGGCGCGCAGGATGGAGTCTTCAATAATATCGGCGGTGCGGCGTACGCAGAGGAAGTCGCCGGACATGGAGCGGTTGCCCCAGAAGCGGTAGCCGCTGACGTTGATGATGGTGGCGATGTTGGACGCGTTGAGGAGATTGGCGCGGCAGTTGGTATCGCCGAAGGTGAAGTCGATGGGGCGGGTGGTGCCGGTGATGCCGTTGATTTCCTGGTTGCTCAAGGTCCACCAGAATCCGCGGTTGTTGTCGCTGAGGGCCTGGAGACCGGCCGCAATCGCGCTCGAGGGACGGGCGATGCTTTCGGTTCCTTCGAGCACGTAGGGGTCGATGGCCATGCCGCGCTCGTAGCCGAACTGCGAGAAGTATTGGAAGGCGTCAGCGTCGGACGTATTGGGGCCGTCGGCGAAGAAGACTGCGCGCAGTTTTTCGGCGATGGTGGCGAGTTCGACGAGAACGGCCTTGTGGCTCGTGAAGCCAGGCGCGATGAGGATGCGCGGACGAACTCCGAGCGAGTGCTCAGCGCCGAGCAGGGCGGACATGCCAGTGTAGCTGCCGTCGATGCTGACGCCGCCGATCACGTTGGTCTGGGTCTCGGCGTCGGTGGAGCCTTCGGCAACGCGCACGACGACGACGGCCGCGCCGATTTGGTTGAGGATGTCGGTGAGGGCGGCGGGCAGTGTGCCCTTGCTTCCGAGTTTGGCGGCTTCGACGACGCTGCCGGAGATGAGCGTGGGCGTGTTGAGCGGGAAGGCCTTGGCGACGGTGCTGGAAAGCGCGGTGGACGAGGATGCGAGGACCGCGCCAGCTCCGGTGCTCGCGCCGGTGTTGGCCACGGAGACGAGAGCCGAGGCTTCGATGCTCGCGTTGATGGCAGCGGTGACGTTGGCCGCCGTGGAGGTGATCGCGCCGGTGGCGTCCGTGGCGAGGCTGACGGTGATCACTTTCGCGGAGACGGCGACGCTCAGAGTGGCGCTGTTGGTCTTGGGGTCTTTGAGCTCAATGGTAATCGAGTCGGTGACCGAATCGGCGAGCTTGCTCGTGAACGTCAGGGCGTTGTTGTCGGAGACCGTTCCCGTGGAGAGGGTCGGAGAATCCGGCGCGGTGCCGATGATGCCGATGATACTGGATGATACGGTCTGGATCGGCTTCGGGCCGGAAGTGACCTCAATGACCTCGACGCCGTGTAAGAATTGTTCGGGCATGGTGTTAAGTTATTTGCGGGTTAGCGCGGTTTCATGTGCGGGCGCTTTTGGTTTTTTTGGGTCGAGATCCAGAGAGCGCCCGCCGGATTCCGGAAACGTGAAAGAGAATCGGCTGCCGGGTGCATAGCTTGCGAGCGATGCATCCCAAATGCAGTGCGATGGCCCAGACACGATTCACGGAACCACTGGATTTTCGAGCTTCGTGGGAAGCGATAGGTTGAAGGTTGATGCGTTAAGAAGCAGGTAGGGGATCGAGGCGACACCGGCGGCTTTCATTGCCGTGAAGATGGGCTGGATGAAGTTCCCCCACGTGGGGTTCCTAAAATAGCCGTCGACGTTGTGGATGATCTGGCAACCTGCCGAAAAGTTCTTGGTGCTGGAGCCCGCGCCGCCGCTGTGCAAATGGATGCCGAAGTCGCCGGTTTCCTTTCCGTTGATGCTCCCGTCTTTCGCCAGGCGGTATACGGTGAAAGCCTCGGCCTGGACTAAACAGGGCCACGCGGAGTTGCCTTTGTGAATGCCCCGGGCGAAGAAATGGACGCCGGGAGCGAGCTGCGCGCAGCCCGCGGGGTTGATGGGGTGTTGGATCAGCGGCAGCGATGGATCGACGCTGGCGAGCCAGGCGGTGACGCGGTTTGCCGTTTCATCGATGACGAAAATGAGGTCGTCGTAAACGGCATCGCTATTCGGCTTGCCCGAGGGTTGCAGCGCGCCGCGAACTCCCAGCAGCTTGAGCGGAGAATCTGCGCCGCGTTGAGCAGACCAGAGCGGGGTGAAGTCTTCGGGGGTCATGGCTGGGGCTTGACGGGTTGCGCTCTCGTCACTTCGTTGGAGATGAGCGGCTTGCCGGCTTCCTCGATCCCCTGCACGAGCGGATCGATGTAAAGAGCGGCTTGTGGGTAGTTATCGCGAAGCCAATGGAGCGCCTCCAGAACCAGCGCCCATAGACATCCCGCGATCGCTTCCGGGGGAAGCTGTAGCAGATTGCAAAGATGCGCGAGATACGGAATATGAAGCAGTAGGGCGAATACCAGCAGAATGAGGACGCGGTTCAGCCTGGCTGCGGCTCGCCCACGGAGCCATCTTAGCAGGAAACCGATTAGGAAGTTTTTCATACTAGAAGGTGGTTGTGAACTTGATCCATAAAGTGCGCTCGGGCCGGCCGTCCAGATCCAGTTTTTCGGGGTTGGATTCGGCCGATAAACTGAAGTAGGAAAGGACCGCCACGAGCCGGGCTATTTTCCCGACGTAGAGGTGGTTGTGGGCTGGGCGTCGAGCGCCTGGGCCACGCCTTCCAATGCGCCGGAGGCATCCGCGCCCGAGGCCTGCGCCGCCGTAAGGCTTGCGATGACCGCAGTCTTTACGGAATCGGCCTGAGTAGTATTGCTGGAAGCCTGCAATACCGCATCGGCAACGGTGGCCGCCGCCACAACGGTTTGGTTCGCCGTGTCGGTGAGTTCGATTTGCCGGAGGGCGGACGATCCCGCCGTTTTGCCGACATCGGTCCAATGGACGGTGCCATCGGTGAGGTAATCGACAGTGGCGCTTTCGGCGGCAGAGACCAGGGCGGCACCGGCTGCCTTGAGGCCGATTTTCAGGCCTTGCTGCGTTGCCTCGCTGTTCCACCACGTTTCAACGGCGGTCAACGCTTTGGAGTTGAGCGCTTCAATTTGGGCGCATCCCGTAAGCGGAATGACCAGGGCTAGGGTTAGGAATTTGGTGAACATAATCACGAGTTTTTTCGATGTTTGGCGGCGGCGTTTTGTTTCTGGCGCTTAATCGCGTTGCACGTCGCCATGCTGGCGCGAATGGATGCAAAGGCGGCATACATAGAGACGCACCCGAGGCAGAATTGAAGAATCGGCCAGGCGTTCTCCATCCAGGCTGCGATGGTGGATCCCACAGATCCGGCGGCAAAGAATAGAGACCTGATGCAGTGGGCGATAGCAGCGCGAAGATCCATTGCTTAACGAGTGAGCGGTTTGAGTTGCTTGAGGTCCGGCGCTGACGCGGGTTGGCTTGCGCGCTGCATGAGGGCCTCGGCTTGCTCCAGGACCTCGGGTGAATAACCTTCCTTCTCGATTCTCCGGCGAAGCTCATCACGAGCGGCGTCGAGCCCCGTTTTACCGAACGCGCGAGCATTGGGAACGGGCGTTCCGCAGTCGAGGAATGTGCTGAATTTTGACCAAGCGTCGATGTCCGCGATGAACAATGCCACGCGTATCTCGGTGATCCTTGCTGTGCTGAGTTGAGCGATGACGGCCTTGATAGCCTCGGGGTTATTCAAAAGCTGGACGGAAACCTCTGCGGCTTGGTTGGTGGAAAGGGCATTCACTAGCGCACCTAATGCCGAGGGGTTCCCCGCTAGTGTTACGATGATTTTTGAGATATCAGTGGGTGTGAGCTGATCCACGTAGGCCCGAACGGCTGCCGGATCGGGTGTGGGAGAGGTCAACACGCTGATAAGCTCGATGATCACTGGCTTAACGGTCCAGACGGTCTGGATAGTTTTGACCGTGGATACGGTGCCGGTGGTCACCGGGGTGATGGGAGTAACGGGCGCGCCTGTCCCCTCGACATCGTCCGCAAAGGCGGCGGACGATGCCAGGGAAAGCGCCACGATGGTAGCGTTGAGCTTCATTAGTTGCCGCTCTGCAACTCGGCGATGGTGTAGGTCTGGCCCTGGCTCTGCGCCGATACGAAGTTGTTTGCACGCACGAGGTTCCCGTCATTGTTGCGCAGCCACTGGGCGACAAAAGCGGTGGCGTTGTTGAGCTGCGTTCCCGACGGGGCGGAGGCAAAGGCGTTCACGGCTATCTTCAGCGCGCCGATGCTATCTCCTGCGAGGGACTTGTTAAGGGCCTGGGCCGAAGAGGAGGTGCTGATGAACTTCACGGAAGGGAGCTGGACTGACGCGATTGGGTTCGTGCCCGCGCCGTCTTTCTGATACTGGATAAAGGCATTCGCACGCACGAGGTTAGTGTCGAGAGAACGATAGGCCGAACTGATGGCGTCGATGCCGGATTGGGTTTGGCCAAACCCCTGGAGCAGGTAGACGAGCTTGGCCCAGCTCAGGACATCGGGCGAACGGAGGGCGAGCTTTGAACGGAAGATCACGGAGATCTCGGACGGGCTCCCGCCGAAACCGAGCACGGGCGTGGCCGTGGCGACGGCGCCCGCGTAGTCCTGTGTGTCGTAGAGCTTCTGTGCCTTCTGCGCGACCAGGCCGCCATATTTCGATTTCAGGCGGAGCGTCTGCGGTTCATCCAACAGCGTGTTTCCAAACTGGCTGGAGATATAGGCGATCTTGTCGTCCAGCGCCGCGATGGCGTCGGTCTTGAACGTGATCGCAGAGGCCAAGAGCGTGGGGGCCTGGGTATCGAGTTTTCCACTGAGGGTCGGGTCTGTAATGACGGAGTCGGCGAAGGCCGGGAAAGCCGTTACTAAGTGAACCACGGGCCGTGCGCCCAGCATATAGTTAGCGGCCCAAAAGACGGTCGACGCATCGGTGCCGCTGCTGAGCACGGCATTGGCTAGTTGAATACGCTGCGGAACCGAAAGCGTGGTGTCCCGGAAGGTGCCGGCGTTCGGGTCGGGCGTGGGAGAGGCGGTGGCGGCGGCTGTCGCGCTGCCCGTGGTCGCGGTCTGGGCATGGGAGTTACCCGCGAACGCAATCAGACCCACGATTGCAGCGGCCAGCATAGTTTTGGTATTCGTTTTCATTAAATTAGTTGGCGAGATCACCGACGCGAAAGATTTCAAGGCATGCTTTCCAACCCGGGCTGTAGATGGCTCCGGCGGTTTGCTCGCAGTAAAGATAGAGCGGACTATCTGCGGTGTAGTCTCCAAGCTGCCCGGATGGAAAGACATATATAGTCATAGTGGACCTGGCTTCATAAATAGAACCTTGGGCTCCGTAATATTGTTCAACATCAAAAAGTTTTGTATATCTCACGGTGCCGCTTTTGAGCCATGCAGACGCCTTCCTCCCTGCCATGTTTGACTCATAGCTGGCATCATTCCAAACTGCGGCGTTGAAAGTATAAACACCAGCTTGCAGCTTGATATACGATGGTGTTGTTCCGGTGTATTGAGCGCCCGCTGGAACTTGCGTCACGTAAGTGCTGTTGCATGTCCATGTGATGTTCCCGCTGTGTGGCTGGTAGAATGCTATCTTTCCTGAGGTTGCGGTGAGTTGGATGCCCTCGCCAAATTGTGCATAATAGACGCGAAGCACTCCCGCGCTGGTGCCGCTCGTGGTTCCCTTGGCAGCATAAAGCGCGTCGGCCTGGGATTTGATGAGGAGATCGTTGGCGTTTGGCGTGACCCCGGAATGGCCTGGGGCCGTGTTATGGGAGCCAATTTGCACGGTGTTCGCGTTGAACGTCTGCGTTGCGGACCAGGTGTTGGCCGCCGAGAGGATCGCATAGCGTCCATCGGCCAGGGCCAAGGTCATCGCACTGTCGCTATTGCTGAGGGTCTGACTAGGGAGGCGCACCGAAGCACCGCTCCAAGTGATCTTTGCCGTGACGCCATCGGTCCCGACTAGTTGTCGGTGGACCGGATCGATGGAAAGCTGGCCGAGGGTGCTGCCGGTGTTATCGTAGATGCCGTTGGGAATCGAAAGACTGCCGTTACCCCAATAGGTAAGGTAGTTGTCTCCGGAGAGCGCGAGGCAACCGCCTACTTTGAGAACCGGCTGATTCCATGCGGTCTCTTTGCCTGCAAGGATAATGGCGGTGGGCGTTGTGGTGGAGTCGCCATCGGAACCGGTACGCTGGATCGTAAAGGCGGGATTGTCAAAATGGGTGTCTTGCGTGATGACGCCCGCCGAGGCTCCGGACTGCGACCAGCCAATCAGCGGTGTGCCTTGGGTGCCGGTGGATACAAAGACTTTTTGGCCTCCGATCATTTGGGTTTGCGTCCCCGTCATTACCGTGGAACCGGTGCCGGTCTGCGCGGTGGCGTTGACGGCGATCCCGAGTGCGGCGAGCAAGAAAAAGAAGATTTGTTTCATTGCGATTTTGAAGGGTGATGGAGCATAGGGACGCTAGTAAGTGATTCCTGCGCCGCTGTTGTAGAGCGTCGCCACCTCATTGCTTGACAAGGGTCTGTTCCATACGCCTACTTCGTCTATCCAGCCCCCAAGCTGGTTGGGGCTTGCGGAAAATAGCTTGACCATATTGAGGGTCTTGGTGGTCCAGTTTGTATAAGGTACCGATGCCGCCAGTTGCCCGTCCTTGTAGAAATAGAGGGTTAGTGTGGAAGGATCGATAACGGCTACATATAAATGAGGGGAGGAAGTATCCGGCGCCACCGAGGAGAGGGTAGCCCCTCCGGTCCAACCGCTTCCGCTGAAGGAGATTCGCATGTTCCCCATCGAGTCGTTATGTTTGAGGTAGACCTGGAAGCTGCAGGCGCCGTCGCTCGTACTCTCGATGGAGACAGCTTGCTGATAGGGGTCGCTTGTTTCGTTCAACTTTCCCCAGAAGGAAATTGTTGCGCCGGAACTCGGAGAAACGGAAAAGGAGGTGTTGGAAAGGTAGCCGAGCGTCGGGTTGCTTAGAGCGGCGTTTCCAATTTTACCTGTGGTTTGGACCATGTCGTTGCCAGTGACAGAGAGATTATATCCGTGGCCGGTTGCATCGATCCGTGTTCCGCTGGCTTCATCGAGCTTCCAGTAAGCCAGAATGCCGGACCATACCGAAGGGTATGTAATTCCCTTGCCTGAGTTGTAGAGCTGGGCGATTTCGTCGTCGGAAAGAGCCCGGCTCCAGGTTCCCACTTCATCAATAATGGCTCCCGGCACGGAATAGTTGCTATCGCTAAGCTCGAACCCCGCGTCCGAAATGGATGAGGCATTGGTTTGAACCACCCAGGACTGATTGTTAAACCACATCGTGACGGTGGATCCACGAAGCACGGCACATACGAAATGCCACTGATTGAGTGAAGGTTTGATCGTGTGGAAATGCGAGGCATCCCAAACTAGATCCCCACCTTCGTAAACCTGGATGCCAGCATTGATGAGCCGCTGATAGTAAGTTGGCTGACTAGTGATCTTAAACCATCCGGCCGTCGTTTTGATCGAGCTGAACGCCGAGTTGGAAACGCTGAGGGGCTGTTTTCCTGGAAAAGTAGTGGCGTTCCCTAAAAGGCCGGTGGTATAGCCGATGGTGGTCGAGGAGGGCACGAGGTTATATCCGTGGCCGGTGGCATCGATCCGATTCCCGCTGGTTTCATCGAGCTTCCAATAGGAAACAACGCCGTTCCAGATACCTGATGGAACTGGGGTGGCCGTAGCACCTGGACGTTGAAACCCGTGCAGCGTAGCGCGCTGGGCTTGGGCTGTTCCCAAAAGGAGAAGTAGGATGGCCAGAAGCCTAGTTAGAAAGATCGCCGCCGAGAACATAGTTATTTGCTGTGTTAACGATGATGCTGGCCACGGCCCATTGGCCTGCTGTTTTGTTGTAGCTTTGACGCTGGCAAAGGGTGGCACCGCTGGCTGCGGCAAACGTGACTTGGCCGCTGCCTTCCTGGATGATCTCGACGTTGAAGCCAACGGGGAGGCCCGTGGGCAGAGTGAGGGTTGCGGCGGCTGTTGCGCGGATAACGGTGCCGCAATCGCGGGCGGCGAGTGTGTAGTTTCCGGAGATTGCTCCGCTGGGCAGATAGCCGAGCCACGAGGTCCCCGAGACTGTAAGATTTCCCGTCATTGCGGCTGAGCTAAACGTCTGCGCTGCGGACCAGGTGTTGGCCGCCGAGAGGATCGCATAGCGTCCATCGGCCAGGGCCAAGGTCATTGCGCTGTCGCTATTGCTGAGGGTCTGACTAGGGAGGCGCACCGAAGCACCGCTCCAAGTGATCTTTGCCGTGACGCCATCGGTGCCGACTAGCTGTCGATGGACCGGATCGATGGAAAGCTGCCCGAGCGTACTGCCGGTGTTATCGTAGATGCCGTTGGGAATCGAAAGACTGCCGTTACCCCAATAGGTAAGGTAGTTGTCGCCGGAGAGCGCGAGGCAACCGCCTACTTTGAGAACCGGCTGATTCCAGGCGGTCTCTTTGCCTGCAAGGATAATGGCGGTGGGCGTTGTGGTGGAGTCGCCATCGGAACCGGTACGCTGGATCGTAAAGGCGGGATTGTCAAAATGGGTGTCTTGCGTGATGACGCCCGCGGAGGCTCCGGACTGCGACCAGCCAATCAGCGGTGTGCCTTGGGTGCCGGTCGATACAAAGACTTTTTGGCCCCCGATCATTTGCGTTTGCGTTCCCGTCATTACCGTGGAACCGGTGCCGGTCTGCGCGGTGGCGTTGACGGCGATTCCAAGGGTGGCGAGCAAGAAAAAGAAGATTTGTTTCATTGCGCTTTAGAAGGGCGTCGGCGTGATGGTCATGTCGTCGTTGATCGCTAGCCGGACCCTCGTTCCGTTGGGAGTGTAATAGATGCCGGTGTCAGCGGTTCCAACCACGACCGTCGCCGCGTTTGGGTTTGAGGTGAAAGCGAGCGTTGCTTTAATGCGGAGCGCCACTCCAAACCCATCAATGACGGTGGGCTTGTAGACGCTCGGCAATGAGCCGTAGGCAATGAGCGTGTTCGAATTGTCGTAGAGCCCCACCTCTTTGAGGGTGAACGGACCTTGATCCTCGGAGATTACGGCCTCGAAGATGATTTGGGTGCCGGAAGCCGTCTGCTTATCGAGTGGGCGGCGCAACAACTCTGCGCCCAGCCGGGTGGAATTAGTGGTGAGCGCACTCCCGTCGGAGGATCCCACCGCAAGGAACGATACGCGCAACGGGTTCCCCGTGGTCAACGCATTGGTCAGGGCTGATTGCCCGGCATTGGTGAGTGTGAGTTGGTTTGCCATGGTCTTATGCCGTGCGAAGCCAGACGTTCACGACCTTGTACGGCGGCAAGTTGTTATGGGCGTTATTGGAACCGACCGCGCCCGAATTGAACTGAGGAATATCAACAATGTGTGTGTGATCGTTTGATGCGCCCCCAGTGGTGCCTGTAGTTGGAGGCCCTGGATTTGTTTTACCCCCGTCAGATGCAGATGTTCTTGTATTAACCGTGCCGTAGGAGTGCGTGTGGTCTATGCTCTGACCGCCGGTCGCCGTCGCGGGCGGGTCCACGGTGTGAACATGCGAGGGAAGCTCGGCGGAGGTCAACACGTGCGATTTTTCGCCGGCCTCCAAATCCACCGCATTGAAGTTTGAATCGTTCGGGTCGAGGGATGCCAGGACGCGCCCCGGCGCATATCGCTGCCACGTTCCGAAGCCGAGCAATCCTGGATCGGTTCCAATCGGGCCGGGGTTTCCGTTTCGGCGGGTGCAGTAGATTTCCCCGACGGGATAGAGATACTGGAGAACTGCGAGAGTGGTATTGGCCGGGGTATCGACACCCAGGTTTGTCCGCGCCGCCGCTTTGTCGGGGATGTCTGAAAGATTGAGCTGCGTGCTCAGGAAATCTGCGTTTCCAGCCGGTTCATTCTGGAAGGCAGTCAGATATCCGGTGCCGGTGGCAGGAGTATGTAGGGTTAACTGCGTGGGGGAATCGATGGTGTACTGATCTTCTCTGAGCCGAATACCGTTGAGATAGAAAGCTGTGCTTCCGGTTGTTAGTTTGCCGAGGGTAACGACGGCTTGCGAGGCGACAAGCTCCTGGGTTTCTTCAATGACTTTGATGATGATATTGACGCCGTCAGCCAAATCGTACCACTCGACATCGCCGTCGCTGTTGGTCTTCTTCCGAAGAATGTCGCCGCTGTAGCCGCCGGGGAGCAGGGCTTTGAGCGAGTAGTTGTCCCCAACCCACTGGCGGGAGGCCAGCACGACCGAAGGGTCGATCTCGATCGTCACGTTTGCCTCGTTGCTAATTTCGATAATGACGCGGACGATCATGTCGCGCGCGGAGTTCTCATCGAGGGTCGGTTTATAGGAATCCGGATAATTACCGACTGCGATGAGCGCGCCCGCGTTGTCGAAAAGACCGAATTCGCGCACTGTCCATCCGCCGACTGTAGACGGGACGATCAACTCGGCGATAATGTAGTTCGGGTTAGCCGAATCGCGTGTGAGGGAGTTGAGCTGCGCGCGGTAAACTTCTCGTACCAACGCTGTCTGAGTAATATCGGGAGTGATGGGGTTTCCCATGCCGTCGCCGATCGCCATTTCCGAGATATTGACGGTCGTGCCGTTAGCGAGGGCCGCGGCGATCTTCGCCTGGCCGAGATTGGTGATGAGTGTTACAAAACTAGCCATAAATCATTTCAATGTTGATGACACCGGACGAGTAGAATGCGCCGGAAAGTTCTTGAGCCCGGCTGATGGGCGGGAAGACTCGAACGGTGTCAATAGTTTGTTCAACGGCTGCCACCCATGCTCCAAATTGTCCACTGACAAGGCGTATGATTTCGGGCCAAACAGTGGTGCTTTCGCCGGAAACCTGGGCTGCGGCCACGGAAGTATTTCCTTTGGCGATGAGCAGCGCCCGAATGCCGACCAGGTGTGACCGGGCGTTCTTGTTTTCGTTGGTGATGGACTCAGCGGTGTCGAATACGGTCTGGTCGATCAGCCCCTTTTCGCTGCAATCCACCAATATGCGGAACGTATAAGGCGTGCCGGTTTTTTCGTCGATATAGACCTCGTACCCGATCGCCTGCAGGGCCCGTTTCAGCGCGCCGATGGTTCCCTTGTGGCGGTGAACCTCGACGCTGGCTGCAATCGCAGCGCGTTTTTGCGGGATCGACCACAACGTGTCCCATCCGTCAACATGCAGAGCCCAGGCAAGCCATGGCAACGATTCTTCCGGGCAGTCTTTGGGTGACCAAGGCTCTTTGACGCGCACCGGAATATCGGAGATCCGGCTGACGGTTAGCGCAAGGTCTCGCTCTTGGGGTGTTGCGTTGGGCGGAAGGAGGCTGCTCATGCGGCGGTGCCTCCATTGGTGAGCGTGATGCCGGTGCAATAGCTGGCCTGGATGGGCGAAATGACGATGTCAGCTGTGGGTGAGGCAAGGGCAACCCGCTGAACGCCGGATTGATGCAAAGCGGCATAGATACCGGATAGCGTCACATCGAGCCCGAGCTTGTGCTGACTAGCTACGTAGGTATCTGCGGCCGCTTGCGATGCGCTGATCACTGTATCTGGATCGGGGCCGGTATAGGTGTAAATCGTCGCTTGAATGCTATATTTCACTAGTTCGGCCCCTTGGACGATGACGTTGTCCGTAAGGGGGCGGACATCCTCAGCGTTGAGCGCCGAGCGAACTTCGTCGAGCGTCTCTGCGGATGGCGTGCCATCTCCCGTTCGAGAGAGGACGGAGACCAGAACGTCGCCGGGATTGGGTGAAGTGATTGAGACATCGAGCACATCCGATATGCTCAATGCGTGGAAACGGTAGGCGCCCACCGGGCCAGCGGTGGCGAGCCCTTCGAGCGAAAGCTGAATGCGCTTGCGAAGATCGGTGTCGCTTTCCATCACAGCGTCAGTGGGTGGAACGGCGGTGCTGTCCGCGGGAGTGATCACATTGCGTGTGACTCCAAAAAGACCGCCGAGCTGCTCCAGGTCGGTGCCTGCGGCGTAAGCAAGCATGACGGCTCTGGCTGCATCGTTGACCCGCTGCCGAATCAGCAATTCCCGATAGGCCGCGACTTCGATAATCTTATACGCCGGATCAGATTCAACCAAAGCTGTAAACGTGGTGTCGCGCGTTTGCAGGTCGTCGATCATGGCGTCACGGATCGTGTCGAAATCAAGCGTTTCGACAACGGTCGGGGCCGGCAAAAGTGAAAGGTCGATGGGAGTAAAACTCATACGATGAGACCGTCTAGTACGACGGGCGAGCCGTCGGGGATGTAGGTTCCTTGCAAAGAGAGGACGACTTTGCCGGGCGTGAGCGACTCGGCATAGACGCGGTCAACGGAAATGCGCGATTCCCATTTCATCAGCGCCTCGGTGGTTGCCATGTAGATTTCCAGCAGCGTCGATTGGTTCGACGGAGAGTCAACAAGGGAGAAGAGGCGGCTGCCGTAGTCGCGGCGCATCACGCGGGAGCCGATTGGCGTTGTAAGGATATCGCAAACCGACTGGCGCAGATGCTCTATGCCTTCGATCGATTTTCCTGTGGTTGTCGAAGTTCCAAGCATTGATGGATGCTAGGCTCCGGATGCCTTGGGTTTCATGTGCGTCGGTTTTTTACACCGGCGCGCCGGTCGTTCCGCCTTGCGGATCGGAGTGCTTGTGCGTGGTGAGGCTGATGGCTCCGGCTTTGACGTCGCCGCTGGAAACGGTGGCGCCACCGGCGTCGAAGGTGATGGTGTTGCCGCCGAGGGCCATGACGATGGAGCCGTCTTTGACGGTGAGGCTGGTGCCGCCCACGGTCATGACGACGCTGTCCTTGGTCTGCGTGACGGTGGCCGCGCCGGTGGTGACGACTGATTTCCCCGCGGCAGGCAGCGTGGCGGCGTAGACGTGGTTTTTGCGGTCGTAGTCGATCGTCGCGCCGTCGCCGAAAATGGATCGGCGGACGTCCCCGGAGCTGCCGGGTGCGGCGGAGTTGGGCAGCGCCTCGGAGGCGTTCTGGTAGATGCCCACGAGCGCAAAGCCGTTGGAGAAATCGCCGCCAGGGGAGATCACTACGACCTGTTCGCCCACTTCGGGCGGGTTCCACTCGGAGTTGCCGCCCGCTTTTCCGGCGATCCACGGAATCCACGCGGTAATATTGAGTCCGATTTTAACTTTCACCCGGGCCGCGGTGTAATCAATCTCCGCGATCTTGCCCGCGCGAATCAGCTTTGCCTGACGGCGTTCGAGGTCTGTGATTCTCTCAATCATGGTTAGGGAAGGGTGTTCACGGGCTGGTAGTAGTCCACGTTGGGGATGCCGATGCGCGGGGAGATGGAGACTAGGATTTGATCCGGCACCGGGTCTGTGCCGGGCTGCCAGATGCTAGTGCCCACGAGGGCCTCGTGGGTCCAGTCGATCCGCATGACGCTGTATTGCGTGGTGTCAACGAATGCGGTGTCTTCCGCGATAGCTGTGAGGATGGCGGGGCCGACGGGGCAACCGAAACGGCTCCCGTTGATCAACGCTGCGAGCGCAAGGGCGTTGACGCGCGCATCCAGTTGCCCGGCCGCCGTGGCGGTGGTGACGATGTAGGCCGAGAACGCGAGCACGCAGGACCACTGCGAGGTGCCGCTGTCGGCCGGGGTGCTCGGGTTAATGGTGGTGAGCTTGAAATACACCCCTGGCAGCGTGGTTTGCGCGACGGGCTGGGAATAGGATGCGATCGTCCACGCCGCGTATTGCTGGTGGAAGGCGGCGTAGATGGCCTGGTGAAGTTGCGCCAGGTCGACCGGTGATGGGGTTGTGTCTGCCATGGGTGTGCGTTTTAAAAAAATTTCATGGCAGAATTACGGAAGGCCGCCCGGCAAAATCAAATGCCGGGCGACCCCTCCGTAACCAACACAACAGGTCCAAAACTCTGCCATTCTCGCTATCGTGCCGGTTGGGGGCCGCTCGTTTCATGTGTGCCGGTTTCTTTGCAGCGCTTGCCATGGGCCTTGCTTGGGCGCATCGGGCGGAGGTCCTGGGTGAGCTGCCAGACGCGCTGCGCCGTTACGCCCCAATGCGCGGCGATGGCGGGGACGGCCTCTCCGGCAGCGTAAGCCTTGCGAATGCCAACGCGCCGCTCGGTGGTGGCGACGATGGTGCATTTGGCCAGCGGAAGGTGCATGCCGTGGAACTCCTCCCAAAGCTTGGTGGCCAGGCGGTCGCCTATGGCGCGGACGATCCAGTGGGAATCCGGCATTTTATGAGGAACGTAGATGGCGCGGGTGGGAACCATGCGGGCGAGGATGAGTGTCGCGTCATAACCGATCACATCGGCGATTTCCTGGGCGGTTGGCGGGAGGGATTTCATCGTGTTTTAGCGGGTGAAAAGCCAGTTGTTGTTGGCCATGGGCTGCCAGGGCGGGGTGATGCCCTGGTGTTCCCATTCGGCGAGTTTGCGATCGCAGGCGAGGCGGACGTCTTCGTAGCTGTCGTAGGAGTGGCCTTCGTGGATGCCGCATCTTTGCTGGCTGGAGCGTTTGAAGCAGCGTTTGGCGGATTGGCTGGATTCGGGGATCAGGTGACTAGTCATGGCGGTTGAGGTTGAGGCTGAATTTGTGAATCCGAAAAATCTGCCGGTCAGCAAATCACGTTCATAAACCCTACTACGTAGGGTTTTCTGAACGGTGAGTTTGCGTGCCGGACATGGCATCTTTCGAAAAGGGTTTGTGAACGTTCATAAATGATTTTCTGAACGATCAGCTCACGCGGGAGCAGTAGTCGAATTTTCCGCAGCGCGAGATGGTGATGAGGCCCGCGTTTTTGGCCTCCAGGATGGCGTAATAGGCGGCCGTTCGGGCGATGTCGAATTTCTCGCAGACGGTTTCTTTGAGCTTGGCGAGCGGGACGCTGGCTTCGTCCAGCAGTTTGACGATTTCCTCCGGGCGCGGTTTTTTGGATGGCCTGCCTTTGGCTTTGCGCTCGATCCCCACGGCTTCGCGGAATTGCTGGGGATCGTATTGCGCGTCCACGACGTAGATGCGCGTCTCTTCGTCGAAGCAAATGGGGATCTCGGGGAACATCTGGCCGTTGTTGTTTTTACCGCACGCGATGAGCAGCTTTGCCGGGTCGTCCGGGTCGCGCGGGACGATGTTGATTTGCGAGCGCGTCCAGGCTTGCAGGACTTTCGAGTTGCGGCCATAGCTGGCTTTGTCCCAGCCGGTGGCCTTTTGCGCGCCAGCCCGGCCGGTGAGGGAATGGTGGAGGACGAGCGGCACGCGCTTGGGGTTGCCTCGCTTGACGGCGCGGGTGATCGCGGTGCAGAGCGAGCGCATGTCGGCGTCGGAATTGAGGTCCGCTGCGGTGAAGGTGTTGAGCGGATCGAATACGACGAAGGCCGGGTTCAGGTCGGTGATGAGGGTCTGCACCGCGGCGAATTCGCCGGGGTTTTCCATGGTCAGGAAGGCGTCCTGGTCGGTCTCGACGGTGTGGACGAAGAGGTTCTCGTTGAGCATTTCGATTTCCGCCGGGCTCAGGCTGAGGCCTTTGATCATGCCGCGCAAATCGGTCTGCAAGCGCCGGTTGCTGTTCTCGGTTTGCAGGATGAGCCAGGGGCGGCGGGGCGCGCGGGTGGCGATGCCGAGGAATTCGCGCCCGGTGATCATGCATAGTGCAAGCTGAAGGAGCAGGCGCGATTTGCCCACGCCGCCGGGCCCAAGAATGGTAGCCGGTTGGCTCTCGGCGAGGATTCGGTCGCCCAGAAAGTTGTCGGCGTCGGTGTGCTGGAAGGCTAGCAATTCGCTGACGGAGCGGATGGAGAGCTTGCTTTTGGTCGAGGCTTTGGCGGCTTCGAGAAACGCGACGATATCGACGCTGGGATCGGCGCGCACCCAGTCGTTGACGTCCTTGATCGGCTTTTCGTTGACGGTTTTGGGCGGCGTGGCGACCTTGGGCGTGAGGCCGACTTCGGCGCAGAGTTTGCGCACTCCGGCCTCCAGGGTGTCGTGGCCGGTCGGCTTGCCGTCGGCGCGCGGCGGGTCGTTCTGGCCGACGAGGATGACATCATCGGGCGCACTTGACTTCGCGCGCGCTTCCAACAACGGCGCGAGCTTGGCGTGGTTGCTGGCGGAGCGCGTCATGGCCAGGCAGACGAGCCCGAGGTCGCCGCCCTTGTGCATGCCGAGGCATTCGAGAATCGCGAGGCCATCCCACGGGCTTTCCATGGCCAGGAATACCGGGGCGTCGGGCGCGCCGATGATGAAGGGAAGCGCGGGCGTTTTTGCGCCGGGGGTGGCGTTCGCATAGCGCGGGCCCTCGGCGGTGCGGTACTGGCAGCCGATTACCGCGCCGTCTTTGACGACGGGCGTGGCCGGGCAATCCTGGTAGATCCCCAGCAGCTCTTTTGCCTTGAGCCAGGCGACGAAATCAGCCGAATAGCCGCGCCAGTGGGCCACCGCGGCGATCTTATCGGGTGTGAGCGCATCGACGCAGACCTGCCAGTCAAACGGGTTGAGCGCGGGCGGTTCCGGCTCGGGCTCGGACGTTGGCGGCGGGGGCTGGCGCTGTGCGGGGAGGTGGCGCGGAGGGGTGGGGGAGAGCCCCGCCATTTCCAGGAACGTGCCCATGGCCTCGCGGGTGGAACAGCCGAGGTGGGAGGAGAGGAAGTCGATTTGGTCGCCGGTTTCCCCGGTGGCGAAATCCTTGAATTTGAGCTCCCCTTTTTCCGTGCGGAATACGCCCCACGAGGCCGTCTTTTCGGGCCGGAAGGGCGATTTGCACGATGGTTTAAGGTATTGGTCGCCGTAGCCGAGATGGCGCATGAGCGCATCCAGCGGCAGTTTCGTCTTGGCGTCGGCGAGTTGGGAAAAGAGATCGTTCATCAAACGGCAATGTCGTAAGCAAGCTTCTTGTACAGGCGCAGGCGGGACCGGTGCTGCGCGTGTAACATTGGGTGACATTGATCCACGAAATCGTGAATCAATCCCTGTTCCTTGCCGTTGAAGATGCGGAGCACCCGGCCCGTGCGTTGCTCGATTTTGGCCGCGGAGCGTCCTGCAGATGCGAGGACGAGAATGGATGCGCGCGGAATGTCGAGCCCTTCATCGGCGAGGGACGTAGCGATCATTACCGGAAGCGCGCCAGTGCGAAATGCGCCGATGGTCTCGCGGCGTCGTTTTACTCCCATGCCGGAGTGGCAGACGACCGCGCGGGGGAGCTCGCGGGCCAGCGCCTCGCCATGCTCCACGGTGCCCACGAGGATCAAAATGGAGGCGTCCGCGTGCTCTCCGCAGAGCGCGATGATCCGCCGGTTGCGGGCGTGGTTTTGGACGATGCCGTAGCGTTGGCAAAGCTGCCAGGTGATGCGCCGGTGTTGTTCGTCTGCGTCCAGGCGCGGGTATTTCCGCAGGCGCGCTTGCAGCAGCCGGGGGACCTCGGCGGCGACCCGCTCCCACACGCCGGGGTCGGTGTCGTGGTGGAAGATGACGCGGGCGCGGCTCAGGTACCCGCCGCTGACGATGCGCTGGCGGGCGATCTCAAAGACGCGGGAATCGAAGAGCGCGAGCAGCGCCTGGTTTTTTACCGGGTCGGGGCCGAGCGGCGTTGCGGAGAGCCCCCAGCGGGCGCGGGGCGCGGCGGCCAGCATCGTGGCGAGCTTCGGCGCGCTGGCGTGATGACACTCGTCCACAACGACCAGGTCTTCGGCACTCAGGTCGATGCCGGATTGCCAGCACTCCACGCGCACGCGGCAGAGGCGGCCGATGGCGGGGAGGCGAGCCAGCGCGCCGAGGGCCTGGGCGCACTGCTCGCGGGTATTAGCAAGCCAGGTGACGCGCGCGGGCCGGTGGCGTTCCACCGAGCGGGCCACGCGGTCGATGGCCGTGGTGGCGATGCGCGTTTTGCCGCCTCCCGCCGGGCATTGGATCATACCCCGGCGGGTCTGGCACAGCCAGAGGACGGCTTCTTCCTGGTAATCGCGCAAGGCCATGGCTCATCGGTTCCGCTGCTGCCTAAAATGGGGCTTCCACTTTGGGTTGTGGCTTCGGCGCGGGGGCGGTTTTCGCGGCTTTGGCGACGGCCTTGGCGCGGGAGGCGAACTTTGCCAGGAGGCTTTTCACTTTTTCGGCGGTGAGCTGCCGCGGCTTGTAGTCCACGGGGTTGAGCCACTTGACGTGGATGCGCTCTTTGCCGTCGTAGGTTTCTACCTCCGTGACGATGGAGCAGAGTTTGCCCGCGAAGCCTTCGGGGACTTCCTCGTCGATGCCGGAATCGAGCGCCACCAGGTCGCCGTTCCAGCCGAACACTTCCACGAGGTCGCGCGTCAGGCGGTCGATGGTGCTCTCGGTAATATAGCGTTCGCAGACGATGAGGTTCCCGTGCTGATCGCTTTCCGGGTCGTCCACTTCCAGCGGGATGCGCAGGAAGGGCGTCTTTTTTTCCTTGGATTCGCCGAACCATCCGGCTTCGGGTTTGATGACGCGGCATGTATAGGTGCCGATGGTGTTGAGGTATTGTGTAGGCATAAATTAATTGAGGAGTTGTTCGAGTTGCTTGAGGCCTTTTTTGAGCATGTCGGTGCTGTGGGTTTCGAGATCCGCCATCCAGCCGGTGAAGCGGTTGCGGGCTGCTTCGTCGGGGAACTGGGCCAGGGGGGCGAGCGTGCGGATTTTCTCGCGAAGCTCCTCGGGCGCCGGGGCCGGAGCGGTGCGGCTTTGCGCAATGAGCTCCAGCAGCGCCGAGTAGCCGCGTTCGCGGTCCAGCGGAATCGGGTCGGGCAAGTTGTAACGGTTCTTAGCGTCCCATCCGGGGGCCCATTGGGTGTGCAAGGTGCGCTCCCCGCCGATGGTTTTTTTTGCGTTGCCTTCCTTTGTCGTAAAGGTCTCGAAGACGGCAAACAAGCAGGCATCGGGCCATTCGCGCAAAAGTCCCGTGAATCCTTTGTGCCCTTTCATCTCGTAGCGGTCGTAGGGATCGCCCCCGGGCGGCGTGTGGGATTTGATCTGCACGTGCGAAAGAATGATGATGCCGAGCCGGTGCTTGTGGCGGAGGCGGTCGAGCTGGGCCAGCAGCGCGACGAGCTCCGGCTCCACGATCTTGTACCCCTTGCCGAAGCTGTAGCTTTCGATGTGCTTTTGATGATCGCGCTTGCAGCAGTGGTCCTGGATGAGGCGCTCCAGCCAATCGGCCGTATCGATGACGAGCGTGCGGAAGGCGACCTTGGGTGCCTTTTCGATCTCGGTGATGAAATCGAGCAGCTCTCTAAACGTGCCGGGCGTGTAGCGGTCCACGCGCTCCAGGCCGGTGAGGCCGTCTTCCGCCGCGAGGAAGAGGGGCGCGGGGGCGTTCGCCGCGAAGGTCGATTTTCCGATGCCTTCCGGACCGGAGAGGAGGACCCGGGGCGGAAGGCCCGCGGCTCCTTTGGTGATTTTTGAGAGAAGTGACATAGCGAGTGGTGTGAGGGAGTAAGTTTGGGTTGGGTTGATAAATTGCCTGGGGGGGATCAAAATTTCCTGAGGTACCCGGCGAGGGCGAGGATCGCGCTGGTGAGGAACGGCCAGTCGTCGGCCAAGGCTTGGGCGGGGAGCTTCATCGCGGTGGAGAGCGCCCACGCCATGGCCGCCAGGTGGACCGTCAGCAGCGCGGCGGCTATGGCTTGGCGGGTTTTCATCGGGCGAGTTTGCTTAACACCCCTGCCGAGGCGTTTTGGTAGACGAGCCGCCACGGCCCGGGGTTCCAGAGGGAGGTGATTTGCCAAAGGAGCGAGGCCCGGCCTTTCATCTGCGCAAGCGTCGATTCCCTTGCGTAGGTGGGGTGCACCCATACGATCCCGTCGATGCGCGTGACCGGGGCGAAGCGCAGAATTTTGGCGCTGGGACCGTACCCGATTTCCTCGAAAACGAACTCGGTCGATTCGGCGACGATGCGGCTAATGGTCTTCATCGGCGTCCAGGGTCTCCTCGGTTTCTTCGATCGGGGCTTCCTGGTCCTCCGGCAGCAGGACGAGGCGGCTCTTGGGCCGGTAGACGGTGATCTGGTAGCGTCCGGTAGCGATCAGCACCGCGTCGGGCACCTTATTGATCCAGTCGGAAAGGAGCTTCCCTTCGCCGTGTTCGAACATGGTTGAAACCGGGGCGTGCGTGCCCTGGGTTTCCCAGGAATCAATGAGGCCCAGTTGCTTTGCCTCGTGAACGCCGTAGCACAGGAACGTATAGGACGGCCCTCTTAAGGTAACTTCTAGCGGCATTAGCGGACCTCCTCCTGGTTGGGGCTTGCGAGCTTCACGGTTTGCCCGGTAAGGGCCACGGTTCCTTCGCGAGCCATCTCGGTCAGGATGACGACGCCTTGCACGAACGGGAGGTCCGTGCGCTGCGTCCATTGTTCAATGAGGGAGTGGGATTTCCACTCGGTGATCGGTCCGCCGAGCAAATCGACGAACACTTTTTTTTGGTCGGATGTTTGGAGCATAGCTAGTTAAGAGGTTTGGGTTCCACTCGGGTGCGGTTGAGCCAGGCCCAGAGATCCGAGACTCGGAAATGGGGCTTGCCTGCGATGAGGTAGTGCGCGAGCTGCTTGGACTTTGCTGCCGCGTTGAGGGTGGCGCGGCGGTGCCGGGTAATCTCGGTGGCTTCTTTTAGCGTTACGAGCCGGTTGCCCGCCGCGATTTGTTCCGCCTGCCGGGCGATCTGACTGGCGATCTTTTCGGCTAAATCGTTGGGGATGGTTAGGGTTAATTCCATGGGCCTTGTGCGTTGCGTTGGCCCGACCCTAACCCCCCTTTTGAATTTTAATTTTCCGCTCCCGGCTTCCGCCGTTTTCCCGCGGTGCGGCAGCCGGTTTCCGCCGAGATTCTCCGACTTGTTTTTGTTGACGGGTACTAGTCTTCCCGGACCTTACCCAGGGCATCCGAATGATCTTCGAGCCAGCGAATCAGCAGGCCCGGGTTCATTTTGCGCGCCACGACCGGAGCGCCCGAAGCGACGAGCGCCGTCATGGTATCGCGGCCGAAACCGCAGATTTCGCCGACCTCCTGGAGGGAGAAAAAACGGAACGGGTTTTGCTGGGCCTGTTCCGCGAGGGAATGTGGAGAGTTCACGCGAGGGACCGCCTTTCCAGTTGCTGGAAAAAGACCCAAAGCTCCGCTGTCAGCCCGCGAGCACGGGCCGCTACATGGTTCGGCATATTAGGGGGAGATCCTGGGGTTAGCCGATGCGCTCCATATGCGTTAGTGCCAGCGAATGATCGGGTTGCACTTCGTAGTCAATCCGGTTTGACATCCCGGCGTTAGCGAGTATAGCGTTTTTAGCGAACGAATGATTGCCAGAGAGCATATTTGTTCAATTTGTCCTGCCGGGGGCTTAGACCTCCCCGGCAGGGCTTTTTGGTTTTTTAAAAGTGACTGTTCGTTGGGGGGAAACAGGGATTTAGAAATTTCCTTTTGCCAGCCGGGGCACACCCGGGTTGCCATCGGGCGAATCTCCCAGCGCAGTTCTGGAATTCGCGCATTTTCTATGCCTTCGTTTTTTCATCTCGTAGAAGCGTGTTCTTAAATAAAATCGACCGTTATCCAGTAATTTCCCATGCGTATAGCGTCCCAAAAACAGACGTATAGAACAATAAGGAATTCTGCTAATAGTCAATGACACATATCATGCCTGATACTGGCAGGCTATCGCTTGCCGGGTGCCTCTGCCGGGGCGGTGCCCAAGGGGGATAACGGGTCGATTTTCTCTGAAACTGGCCTTGATTCCGTGAAGAAGTGAAGTGATTCCATGCCGCGGATTATTGAAGCAACGCATTGACGACACAACGCCGAAACGGTATGCACGTTATGCAAAACAGCAGCTTTTTTCGGGTAAAATTGTGAATAACCTTAAGGCATCCAGGAAAACCTTCAGTGTACCGGGCATCATCTCGGATTTGATTGACCGCCGGGCCAAGGCGCTCGGCTACCGGTCCGTCTCGGGCTATCTGCTCGGGCTCGTCCTGTTCGACCTCTGGTGCCGCAAGCCCCACGCCCTGACGCTTCAGATTGTCAACGAAGACAGCCAGGACATGCGGGAAGCCGTTTTCCGGGAGATCGCGGAATCCTTTGACCAGCGGGAAAAGCCCTCGAGCTACTTCGAGCACCGCCTGGCCGAGCTGGCCAAAGAGATCGCCCGGGAAGAGCCCCGCTAAAAGGGCCCCTGGCGCGCGGCGGTCATCCTATTGGAAAATATTGGAAGAAAAGCCCCCGAAAAAGCGGCGCAAAAAGCGGGTTTATTTTGAGAAGACCGGAAAAATACCGCACCTTTCTCGGAAGAAACCCGGAAAAGATGCGGCGTTCAACTCCCCTCGACTCCGCTGCTTCTGCATCTGTCGCCCCCGTTACCAAGATCAGGTCTGAGTTCGTCATGGCATCAAGCACCTTGGGCCGCGGGTGGTAGAAATGCGGGGGATATTCCGAGGTCTTCCAAAACGAGCCGCGAGGTGATGCGGGAGGACTCGAAGATCACCGGCAGACCGCTCCCGGGATGCGTGCCGCCGCCGACCAGATACGTTCCGGGGATGTCCTCAAATCGGTTTCGAGGCCGCAAATGAAGCATCTGGCCGAGATTGTGGGCGAGGTTAAATGTGGCCCCCCGGTAGATGGGCCCCTGCGATTCCCAGTCCGCAGGCGTGGTAATCTTTTCAAAACGGATGCGGCTTTCGAGGTTCGTGATTCCGAGCTGGGCCAGCTTGGAGATTGCCAGGGCGCGGAAGCGGTCCCGTTCGCGGCTCCAGTCGATGTTCGGGTGCATGTGGCTGACGGGCACGAGGACGTACAGCGTGCTGTGCCCCGGAGGTGCCAGGGTCGGGTCGGTGACGCAGGCGTTCTGGACGTAGAACGACGGATCTGCGGAGAGCACGTGTCGTTTCTCGATCTCTTCCAAGTTCCGCGCGTAGTCCCGGGCGATGTAGATGCTGTGGTGGGGGAGGGCGTAGCAGCCCTCGATGCCGAGGTACATCATGAAGGTGGAGCAGGAGTATTGGCTGCGGGCAATTTTGCCATCGCTCCAGCGGCGGCGCGCGGCGGCGGGGACGTGGCGCGTCATGAAATCGGCGAAATCGGCGTTGACGATGACGGCGTCCGCACGGGTTTCCCCCGCGGCAGTACGAATCCCAACCGTGCGTCCCCCTTCGATCAGCAATTCCTCGACGGGTTCATTGAGGCGAAACTCCACCCCGAGCCGCCGCGCAACACGGGCCATGGCTGCGGTCACGGCGTTGCAGCCACCAACGGGATGAAATACGCCATACTCATATTCGATAAACGAGAGGATGGAAAACAAACTCGGGCAGCGGAAGGGCGACATGCCGAGGTATTTCGATTGGAAAGAGAAGGCAAGTCGGATGCGCGGGTCGCTGAAATACCGGCCCAGTTCGTCGTTGAGCGAGCGCCAGGGAGCCAGGAACGGCAGGAGGCGCAGGATGCGCGGGGTGACGACGTCGCGCCAACTCAGAAACGGATTTTCCATGCACGGGCGAAAGCGGGCAAGTTTTTCCCGGTTGTCGCTCATAAACCGGCGCAGGGCTCCTGCATCTGCCGGAGCCAACGCTGCCACAGCGCGTTCCATTTGTTCGAGGTCGGGGGTGCAAAGGAGATCGCCGCCCGCGCCAAAGGTGATGCGGTATTGAGGGTCGAGCCTCACCATTTCGACTTCCCTGTGCAGATCATGTCCGGTGGCGGAAAATATCTCCTCCAGGACGCGCGGATACATGAAGAACGTCGGGCCGACATCAAAACGATAGCCGCCCTCTTCAATCGCCGAGGTGCGCCCGCCAATGCGTCCACTCTGCTCGACCACCGTGACGCGCATCCCTTCCTTGGCCAGCAGCATCGCAGCTCCCAGCCCGCCCGGTCCCGCGCCAATAATCAATACACTTCGCGCCATACGGTTTTCTCTTCCTGATTGTAAACGCAGGATGCGGTTGGCGGAGGGGTAGCGAAGTTCAAGTGCTTTGAAGCTCACCCGCCCATCATGAATCGGAACATCCGTTTGAAGGCCCCCAAGGGCTGTCGGAACGGCGGGTAGCGGACGCCGGGATCGACCCACAGGGCACGCTCCATCACTGATTTGGAATGTGTAAAAACCTCGAAGCTCGCACGTCCATGGTAGGCACCGATGCCGCTTTCGCCCACTCCCCCGAAGGGCAGGTCTTTGCCGAGCAGCTGCACGACGGTGTCGTTGATGCAAACTCCGCCGGAACGGGTTTCGGCCACGAGCCGTTGTTGCGTTTGCCGGTCGTTGGTGAAGAGATAGAGGGCAAGGGGAGTGGGGCGATTGCGAAGAAAGGCCAGCGCTTGCTCGAAATCCACAAAGTCAACCACCGGCAGGATGGGGCCAAAAATTTCCTCCTCCATCACCGGGGCCGCCAAGGAGACATCGCTCAGGATCGTGGGCTCAATATAAAGCTCGCTGGCAGAGGAGCTTCCGCCGTGAACAATGTTCCCCTGATCCAAATACCCGACCAGCCGATCAAAATGCCGCCGGTTCACGATGCGCCCGTAGTCCGGGCTGGAGAGCGGGTCAGGGCCGTAAAAATCTCCGATGGCCCGCGACATCGCCGCAATCAAAGCGTCCCGAACGGTCCGATCCACGAGGACGTAGTCTGGAGCAACACAGGTTTGCCCCGCGTTCATCGTTTTGCCCCAGACGATGCGGCGGGCGGTGACTTCCAAGGGGCTGTCGGCACAAACAATGCACGGAGATTTGCCGCCAAGCTCCAGCGTAACCGGGGTCAAATACCGCGCCGCCGCAGCCATCACCGAGCGCCCGACCTGGGTGCTGCCGGTGAAGAAAATGCAGTCGAAACGTTGTTCCAAGAGCACCTCGGTTTCCGCCCTGCCGCCTTCGACGACGGCAATATATTCCTCGGGGAAGGTCGCGCGGATGAGCCGGGTCATCACCGCAGAGGTTTGGGGAGCCAGTTCCGATGGTTTCAGGCAAGCGCAGTTCCCGGCGGCGATGGCGCCCACCAGAGGGGTAAAGAGTAACTGGAAGGGATAGTTCCATGGCGCAACAATCAGGGTTACCCCGTAGGGTTCGGGATCAACGTGCGCGCGCCCAGGCCAGGTAAGGAGGGTAGAGCGTCCCCGGCGAGGTTTCATCCATTGGGATAAGTGCCCCAGCGCATGCCGGATCTCCCCCAAGACCATACCCAGTTCGCTGGCAAAAGCTTCTTGGGGCGGTTTGTGGAGATCGGCGTGCAACGACGCCAACAACTCAGCCTCGTGGGCATCAATGGCCGCTTGGAGTTCACGCAGCCTCGCGAGCCGAAATCCCAGGGGCCGAGTGGCATGGGACCGGAAATAGATCCGCTGACGTTCCACCAGTGCGCCACAATCCATATAAGGTTGAAGTTACCTCCATATCGGATTTCAATGCAAAGGTTGATTTTTTAGTAACCAGGAAGGTGGGTGTGCGATGGAACAGAATCCTAAAAAAGTGATCGTCATCGGGGCCGGGCTCGGCGGGATCTCCGCGGCGATTTCGTTGGCGCAGGAGGGGTATGCGGTCTCCATCCATGAGAAGAACGACAAGATCGGCGGCAAGCTCAACGTCTTGAAGCAGAACGGCTACACCTTTGACCTCGGCCCCTCCATTCTCACTCTGCCTCACATCTTCGAGCGATTGTTCGAGCGTTCACACCGCAAGCTCGCCGACTATATTTCGATCCGACCGCTCCGACCGCATTGGCGCAATTTTTTCGAAGATGGCACCACCATCGACTTGTTTCCCGAGCCCGAACGGATGGCGGCTGAGGCTCAAAAAGTGGGCGAATCCCCCGAAGCCGTTCGGCGTTACCTCGAATACTCCGCCCGCCTTTACGACCTCGTGGACCGAGGCTACTTCCAGCAGGGCTTGGACAACGCCAGGGACTTCGCGCGTTTCTACAGCCTTTGGGACTGCCTGAGGTTCGACATTTTCCGCACGATGCACGGCGGCGCTGCCCGCTTTTTGCGCACCCGGTATTTCCGCGATATCTTCGACTACTTCATCAAATACGTTGGCTCCTCGGCCTACCGCGCCCCGGCCTTCATGAACTGCCTGCCGACGATCCAATTTCGCTACGATCTCTGGTACGTGGACGGCGGGCTCTACGAGATTGCACGAGGGCTTGGGCGCTTGATGGGCGAGCTGGGCATCACGGTTCATCTCCAGAGCGAAGTCGCTGAGATCCGCACCGCGGGAGACCGCGTCACGGGCATCGCGTGCAAAGGGGGCGGGATTTATCCGGCCGACATCGTGGTGTCGAACATGGAAGTCATTCCGGCTTACCGGGACTTGCTCAAGGAAGATGCAAAGTTCATGCGCTCTTTGGAGAAATTCGAGCCCGCCTGCTCCGGCTTGATCCTGGACCTCGGGCTGAACACTCAGTATCCGCAGCTCGCACATCACAATTTTTTCTTTTCGAGCGACCAGCGCCGCCACTTCCGCACCGTCTTTAAGAAGCACCAACTGCCGGACGACCCCACCATCTACCTGGTCGCAGCGTCCAAGACAGACCCCACGGTGGCTCCCCCGGGCTGCGACTGCCTCAAAATCCTGCCGCACATCCCCTTTATTGACGACCAGCATCCCGCAAGCCGCGCCGACTACCTCGCGTTCAAAGACAAGATCATCGACAGGCTGGAAGCCATGGGGCTTAAGGATCTGCGCAAGCACATCGTCTACGAACACGTTTGGACGCCGCTGGATATCCAGGCACAATATTACTCCAACAAAGGTTCCATCTATGGCGTTGTTTCCGACCGGTTCAAAAACTTCGCCTTCAAAGCTCCCAAGCAGAGCACCCGCTACGCGAATCTGTTTTTCGTGGGAGGTTCGGTGAACCCCGGGGGCGGGATGCCGATGGTGGTGCTCTGCGGCCAGAACGTCTGCCGGAAAATCGTAGAATGGGATCGAGGATGATCTTTTTTCTGATAACGCTGGGGCTTTGGTTCGTCGGGTTTGCGGTGTTTTGGCGATTGCCGATCCCTCGGGGGACCCCCAACCCGGGGGCGTATCCCTCGCTCTCCATCGTGATCCCGGCGCGCAACGAGGCAACGAATCTTCCCGCTCTCTTGCGTTCGATTTTATCGCAGTCGGTGCAACCCCTCGAAGTGATTGTGGTCAACGATGGCTCGACGGATCGCACCGCCGCCGTGGCGCGTGAGTTCGATGTCACGGTGCTGGAGTCTCTGCCGTTGCCCGACGGTTGGCGCGGCAAAACGTGGGCTTGCCACCAGGGCGCGGCGCTCGCAAGCGGCGAGGTCTTTCTGTTTTTGGATGCCGACACCTGGATTGAGCCCGGGGGCCTGCGCAAAATCCTCGATACTTACCTTGCCAGCGGAGGCGCTCTCTCGGTTGGCCCTTATCACGCCGTCCAGCGCCCTTACGAACAGCTTTCCGCGTTCTTCAACCTCGCCATGACCGCAGGCACGGGTGCCTTTACCCTGCTCGGCTCCGCCCTCCCTCCGCGCGGTCTGTTTGGCCAGATGCTGATGGTGAGTCGCACCGACTACCTTCGCGTGAAAGGCCACGAGGCGGTCAAAAATCGAACCCTGGAAAACTTCGCCCTCGCCAGGCATTTTCGAGCTGCCGGGGTGCCTCTCCGCTGTTACGGAGGCACGGGAGTGCTTGCCTTTCGCATGTATCCCAATGGGCTGAAGGAACTGGTGGACGGCTGGGCGAAAGCCTTTGCCTCCGGGGCCGGTGGCACGGCGCGCCCCTTGTTGTTCTTGATCGTTGCCTGGATGTGCGGAATGTTTTTTGCGCTGAATCTCCTGGCGGCGCAGCCAAACGGGCAATCGACGGGCCTCTACCTGCTTTTCGCGCTCCAGCTTTATGCCATGCTCCGGCGCATCGGGTCGTTCCGCTGGGTTACGGCCTTGTTTTACCCCGTAGCGCTGATTTTTTTCTGTGCGGTGTTCGCCTGGTCCGCAATCCGCTCCCGAGGGCAAGTCCAATGGAAAGGGCGTATCGTTGATGCTGATTGAACTTCCCGTTGCCTGGTTAGTCGCAATCAACGTCCTTGGCTGGCCAGTGATTCACATCGCCGTGTCTTGGGGCGCAACTCAACTGCCCCTCGATACGTTCGCCCCGGAAAGCTGGATGTTTCGGCCACGGAAATGGGAAAAAGGGGGAGCAATTTACGCGCATTGTGTAGCCATCAAGCGATGGAAAGGATGCTTGCCTGACGCAGCACCTTGGTTTCGCAAGGGCTTCCCGAAAAATAAGCTGGCTGCGCTCGCACCAGACTATTTGGAGCGTTTTATTCAGGAAACTTGCCGGAGCGAGGCGGCGCATTGGATGACGATGGCCGCTGCGCCGATCTTCTTTCTGTGGAACTTCTGGTGGGTGGACTTGATCATGGTTTTCTACGCAATCATGGCCAATCTCCCGTGCATTTTAACCCAACGCTACAACCGTCTTCGACTCACCCGCCTGCTATGGGAGCGCAAGCACCGCCCGCGATGAATCGGCGATTCGTCGGGCCCTTAAGGGCACCTCTGGAAACCGAGGCACGTCATCCACTTTGTCTTTTTGCGCCCGTTTGGCCCCATTTTTCAGTCAATATTGATGAATATTGCCCGAAAAATGGGGCCAAACGGGCATCAAAAATCCTTCGTGGCTGCCATACCCCGGTTTCCAGAGGTGCCCTTAAGCCTCATAGCTAGAAAACCCAGGCCGATAGCAGCACCATGGCGACGCCCGCGAGGATCATGACGATGCTGGAGACGACGCCTTCGTCGGTGTGACGATGCTGCGCCTTGACGGTGCCGAAGGCGTGCGCGGCGGCTCCCCACATGGCCCCACGCGCAAGCCGCGAGCGGGATGAGACGCACTGGAGCACGGTCTCGCCGATGATGATGCCGCAGAGCCCTGTCAGGATGACGACCAGCGACGTGACGCCCTGCGAGGCGCCTGCCAGCCCGGCGGCTTCCAGGGCAAAGGGGGTGGAGATGGACCTCAGGACCATGCAGCGCTCTACGTCCGGCGATAGGCTAAAAAGCCGCGAGATCGCCCACGAACCGCCCGCCCCGAGGACGATGCACGAGAGCACGCCGACGAAGATCGAGACGGGGTAGCGGCGCAGGATGGCGCGTTGCTGGTAGATGGGCAGCGCGAAGGCCACCGTGGCCGGGCCCAGCAGCCAGACCAGCCAGTGGCTGTATTGGTTATAAACGGAAAACGGGATCCGCAGCCAGACGAGCAGCAGCACGAGGATCGTCGGGACCATCAACGCGGGCATGGTCCAGAGGGCGGGCCTCCAGAGGTGGAGCCGTTTTGCGAGGGCGTAAATTCCGAGGGTGATCAGCAAACATAAAAGCGCCATGGGGTCAGCTTTCGCTTTCCGGCGCGGGGGCGGCGGCTTGGCTCTCCCAGCGGAACACCTTGTCCACCGTCCAGACGGTTCCGGCCATTACGACCGCCGTGCCGAGCCCGATGGCCCCCAGCAGCCGCAGCCCTTGCGCGGCGAGCAGGTGGGAGTAGTTCATGATGGCCACCACGGCGGGGATGAAAAATAGGAGCATTTCGCCGTGGAGCCGATGCGCGCCGTCGCGCAGGAATTTGGGCTTGAGAATGCCCGAGAAGAGCAGCACGAGGACCGCGATCATCCCCAGGACGCTGGCTGGCATGCGGCATCCGAATTTGTGACCGAGAAAATTGGCCGCGATCCACACGAGGGTGAAAAACGCGATTTGAAGCGAGACCGATAGCGCAGGTCGGAAATGAGGACGTGCTTGGGATTTCATTGGACGAAAAGGAATACCAAATTGCCGGTCATTTGAAAAATAGATTGTAAGTATGGCTGCCATTTGAAATACGTATGGCAAATGGAACTCCGCTCCCTGCAAGTCTTGGTCGAGGTGATCCGCCAGGGCGGGTTCACCGCGGCGGGCAAACACGTTTTGCTCACCCAGCCCTCTGTAAGCCGCCAGATCAAGCTCCTGGAGGATGAACTGGGCCAGGTGCTGCTCGTGCGGGATCGGCATGCGATCACGCTTACCGATGCGGGGAAGATCGTCTACCAGCGCGCGCTCTCGCTACTGGGCGAGACGGCTCGGCTGCGCGCGGAGCTTGATGAGCTGGCCGGGCTGCGCCGGGGCGAGCTGAGCCTCGGGGTGCCGCCGCTGGCGGGGATGCTTTTTGTGCCGCTCATCCGGGCGTTTAAGGAACTGTACCCGGCCGTCGAGCTTCGGCTTTTTGAGAGCGGCTCGGATACCATCGAGGGGGCGCTGACCTCCGGGGAGGTGGAGATCGGCATGCTCCTGCAGCCGGTTGCCGGGGAACGCTTTGAATCCGCGCCCATTTTCCAGGACAGCCTCGCGCTCGTCGTGCCGCCGGGTTCCCCCTGGGCCCGGAAGCGTTCAGTGCCGCTTGCCGCCTTGAAGGATGCGCCGCTGATTCTCTTTCCCGAGGGGTTTACGCTGAATGACCGGATCGCGGGGGCGTGCCGTCGGGCGGGGTTCGCGCCGCAGATTACCGGGCGCAGCGGCCAGCCGCAGTTCATCGCCGCGCTGGTGGGCAGCGGGGCGGGCGTTGCGCTGCTGCCACATTTTGTCATCCGGGATATGCCGGGGATCGCGGTGGTCGAGATCGAGGATGCCGTGATCGACTGGAGCCCCGCGCTGGCATGGCTGCGGGGGCAGTACCTCTCGTGCGCGGGCCGCGCCCTGGTCGAGCTGGCGAAAAAAGAGGAGACGTGGCGGGACGCGAGGACAGCCCTCGGGCAATAGCGTTTTTTAGTAGCCGGTTAGCCGATGGCTTGCTCCAGCCGGTCCAGGAACGGAATCAATGCCGGGTTGAGCTTTTCCCGGGCGGTGGCCAGGGAGCCAAAGGCGGCCCGGTCGATTTCAGGGAACTCCCGGAACTGCCCGGACTTCGGCGGCCACTCCACTTGAAACGTGTTGCTGTGCAGTTGCGCCGGGTCGATCTCCTCTCCAGAGCGGTCCAGGGCCCAGGCGTGGACTAGTTTGCCGCTTTTCATCCGGACCTCGCCCAGCGGGATGAGCGGGCCCACGGCTTCGATGCCCGTTTCCTCCCGGAATTCGCGCCGCGCCGTTGCCTCCAGGTCTTCTCCCGGCTCCGTTTCTCCCTTGGGGATCGACCAGGCTCCGGCGTCTTTTTTGGCAAAGAACGGGCCTCCGGGGTGGACGATCAACACCTCGATCCCCCCCGCTGTTTGCCGGAAAAGCAGAATACCCGCGCTGGTTTTGTTCATATCATGGTTTCCAGAGTTCGCCCAGGGGCGGCGGGTCGCACGGGTTGGCAAGCGGGAGCGTGAACCAGAAGGTGCTGCCATGGCCGGGGGCGCTCTCCAGGCCGATCTTGCCGCCCTGCGCCTCCACGGCGAGCTTGCAGAACGTCAGCCCGAGCCCGCTGGAATGAAGCTGGCGCATGCCCGCCACTTGGGCGAATTTTTCGAAGATCATTGCGTGCGCCTCCTTGGCGATGCCGGGGCCGGAGTCGGTGACTGAGACGAGGGCTTGCCCCCTTTTTAGCGTAACCCGCACTTTCACGGCGGTTTTCTCGGGCGAGAACTTGAGCGCGTTTCCCACCAGGTTCGTCACGACGCGCGCGGTGACGCCGGTGTCGCAGCGAATGGGGATGGGGATTTCCCCAAACTCCAGGATCAGCCGGGAAGCGCCGAGGAGGGCGACTTGCTTTTTCAGCGCGTCATGGATCACGCGGTTTAAGTCGGCGTTGGTGAGGGTGATCGGCATTTTGCCGGATTCCAGGCGGCTGATGTCCAGCAGCGAGGTCACCATGTCGTTGAGTTGCCGGGTGCCGTCGTGGGCGCTCAGGAGCGCGTCCATTTCGGTTTCGTTGAGCCGCTCGCGCGCGGTTTGTTCGACGATTTCCAGAAACCCCATGATGAACGAGAGCGGGGCACGCAGATCGTGGATGATCATGTGCGTGAGGTTGTCGCGCAGGGTCTCCATTTCCTGGAGCCGCTCGTAGTTGGCTCTCAGCTCGTCGAGGGATTTCTTGCGCTCGGTGACGTCATACCCTATGCCCACGTAGTTCTGTAATTGGCCGTTTTCGTCGAAGACGGGGGTGATGTGGATGTCGTTCCAGAAGGGCTCGCCTGTTTTCCGGTAATGCAGCAGGGTGGTCTGGTAGGGTTTGCGCTTCGCCATGGCCGCCCTCATTTCGTGGCAGGCCGAGGGGTCGGTCTTTTCGCCCATCAGGACGCCGATGGGCTCTCCGAGCACTTCCTCTGGTGGGTAGCCGGTGATTTTCGAGAAGGCGGGGTTGCAGAAGATAATGGGATGATGCGGCTGGTGGCAGTCGATGACCACGATTTGCGTGGCGACGTGCGCGATGGCGGTGGCCAGGCGGTTCTTTTCCAGGGTTTCCCGGCGCAGGCGAAGCTCTGCGGTGGTGATCTGCGCCAGTTCTTTGAGGAGTTCCTTCTGCTCGGCGTTGAATTTCCGGGGGACCCGGTCGATGGCGCACAGCACGCCGATATTGGTGCCGTCGAAGGCTTTCAGCGGCATCCCGGCGTAGAAGCGAATGCCGTGCGGGCCGGTGACGAGCGGATTATCGGCAAAGCGCGGGTCCCGGGTAGCATCGGGGACGATCATCATCTCATCCGAGAGGATCGCATGCGCGCAAAAGGCGATATTGCGCGGGGTCTCCCGGTCTTCCATGCCGCAGGAGGCTTTGAACCACTGGCGGTCTTTGTCCACCAGCGTGACTGTCGCTATGGGGACCTTCAATATGCGACTGACGAGGCGGGTGATCCGGTCGAAATTCTCCTCGTGGGGAGTGTCCAGAATAGCGTAGCTATCCAGTGCTTTCAGCCGCTGACTCTCGTTCGCGGGAAGAGGTGCTTCGATAGGCATCGTGGCTTGGTGAGTCCACTCATAGTACAAAATAGGCCTACCTTCAAAACAAATAAACGGGTTATGCGCCGGGCTCTTCCAGTGCCACGACGTCCACGGCCACCGAGAGCGTGGGGCATTCGCCGCCGCTGACGACGCCGCGCACGGGGCAGACGTCGCCGTAGTCGCGCCCCCAGGCGAGCGTGACGTGGCTCATGGAGGGCACGAGGTTGTTGGTGGGGTCCATGTCGATCCAGCCGATGCCGGGGCAGTAGAAGGAGAGCCAGGCGTGCGAGGCGTCGGCGCCGGTCAGCTTGGGGCAGCCGGGCGGCGGCACGGTCTCCAGGTAGCCGCTGACGTAGCGGGCGGGCAGGCCCAGCGAGCGCAGGCAGGCGATCTGGAAATGGGCGAAGTCCTGGCAGACGCCCCGGCGATTGGCGAGCACCTCCTCCAGCGGCGTGGCGACGGTGGTGGCCGTGGGGTCGAAGGTGAAGTCGTGAAAAATGCGTTCGGTAAGATCGAGTACCGCCTCCAGGATCGGCCTGCGCGGGGTGAACGACGGCGTGGCGTAGCTGGCGAACCCCGGCCCGATGGGGACCTGCGGGGAGGCGTAGAGGAACTCGGCGGCTTCCAGCGCGGGACGGCTCCGGTCGCTGATGCAGTAGGCTCCCACGGTTTCCCACGCCGAGGTCTCCGAGGAGTCGGGCATGTAGGGCGGGGTGACGGTGACTTTGCTGCGCGAGGTGATGCAGAGCTCCTGGTGGGGCAGGGCGAGGCTGGCGAAGGTGACTTCGTTGCCGAAGTAATCCGTATGGACGCTTTGCGCGCCGGGCGTGGGGGTGATCTCGATGGTGTGGGCGAGGCACTTCTGGCGCTCGTCCCGCCGGGGGGTCAGGCGCATCAGATTATAGGAGGAGAGCACCGGTGAAAAGTACCGGTAGAGCGTGGTGTGGGTGATCTCGAAGAGCTGCGCTTTCATCCTGGTTGGCTAGTTGACCCTGGGGATGCTGTGGCTGAAGTAGGTCTGCGTCAGCAGTTCGGAGACCTTCCGCAGCTGGCCTGAAAAGCCCAGGAGCGTCTCTCGCAGCGGTTTGCCATCGACGACGGGCCCGCCCGCTCCGGTTTCCAGGCGGGTCATGTGGACTTTGGCAGCCAGCGCGGTGATCTGCCAGCGGATCTGCTCCACGCCGGTCTGGTTGGTCTCCTCGGGCAGCATTCCGCCCGAGCGTTCCAGGGCTTCGATCTGGAAGGCGAGGGAGCGCGGGTTGTCGCGGTGAAAAAGGAGCAAGTCCAGCGCGTCGACGAGCCGGATGGCCGTGAAGTAGCGGCGGCGGAAGGTGATCACGCTGTCGCAGATTTCCAGCATCGGCTCGTAGAGCACATCGGTGCCCGCCGGGGCGTCGGTGACGGACTGGACGAGGGAGAGCAGGTTGGCCGAGCGCTCCATGCGCCGTCCGATGTCCAGGAAAAGCCAGCCGTGGCCGCGCGTCATGTTCTCCATTTCCATGCCGCTGAAGGCCGCCAGGTCGAGGACCAGGGTATTGAGCAGCTCCAGGGCGTCGAGCGGCGCGGAGGGGATGCATTCGGCGCGCGTGGGCAGGCGATTGAGGAGCCGCCAGGTGTCGGCCGAGAGGCGGTCGCGCACGGCGAAGGAGGCCAGGTGAATGCGGCCGATCAAATCCCGCAGAGTGGTATGGCCGGGCAGCTCGATCCCCATGCGCCAGCACATGGCGTTGAGGGCATCGAGCCTGGGAGCGCCCCCGGCTTCGAGGCTCCAGCCGAGCAGACAGCGGTGGATGCGGGCGGTGGCTTCGAGGCGCTCGGCGTAGCGGCCCAGCCAGAAGAAGTTGTCGGCCACGCGGCTGGGCAGGTCGATGGGGGTGCGGGCGCTGGCCGTTTCCACGAGGGGGCGGGGAGCGGCGGGAGCCTCGGCGTTTTCCGAGGGGACCCAGACGTCCTTGCTGCGCTGGGCGAGCGGAAAGAGGCCCGAGGTGAGCGTTTCGCGCCCGGGTAGGCGCACCAGGCCACCGGGGAGCAGTTGGTAATTAGTGCCGTCGCCGGTCAGGAAGACGCGCATGAAGAAGGGCTCCATGCTCCGCGTTCCGTCGGGCCGGAAGGCCGGGATGCGCGAAAGGAGCACCTCCTCCTGGCCGACGTACTCGTGTGGCGCTGCCAGAAGACGCATGGCGAGCGGGCCGCCGCCGCGTTCGGAGACGCCCGAGAGGGACCACGCCGAGCGCACGGCCAGGCGGTGAAGCTGCGAGCGCACCTCGCGCAGTTCCTTGCCGCCGCCGCACCACCAGGTGGCCACCGAGGGAAGCGCGAGGTCTTCGTCGAGCAGCAGACGGCAGAGGTTGGGCAGGAAGGCCAGAAAGGCGGGGGATTCGACGAGCCCGCTGCCGAGGGCATTGGCCATGGCGACGTTTCCGGCCCGGACGGCTTCGAGCAGCCCGGGAACGCCCAGGAGCGAGTCGCCGCGGAACTCCAGCGGATCGCAGTAGGCGTCGTTGACCCGGCGCAGGATCACGTCCACGGGGCGCAGGCCGTCCAGGGTTTTCAGGTAAACGCGGCGGTCGCGCACCGTGAGGTCGGCCCCCTCGGCGAGCGTGCAGCAGAGCTTGCGGGCGAGAAAGGTGTGTTCGAAATAGGCTTCGTTGCGCGGCCCGGGCGTGAGGACGACGACTGTGCTGGAGCCGTTGGTGGAGGGCGAGAGCCGCTGGAGCCGCTCGCGCAAGAGGGGCAGCACGCCGTCGAGCGAAGCGGGCCGGGTGGCCTGCAACGCCTCTGGCAGCACCCGCGAGACGAGCGCCCGGTTCTCCAGCATGAACCCGAGCCCGGCTGGGTTCTGCGTCCGGTCGGCCAGCACCCACCAGCGGCCATCCTGCGAGCGGGCGAGATCGACGGCGTAGAAGGGGAGGTAATTCCCATCCGGCACCCGCACGGCCTGGCAGGCGCGGAGGTAGTTCGGGTTGGCGTAGATGAGCGGCGCGGGCAGCCAACCGTCGCGCAGCGTGTGCTGGGTGCCGTGGAGATCGGCGAGCAGGCGGTTAAGGAGCCGGGCACGCTGGAGCAGCCCGGTTTCGAGCGTCTTCCACTCCGCCGGAGCGACGACCAGCGGCAGAACGTCGAGCTCCCAGGGGCGGTCGATCCCCGTTTCCGGCGAGTTGCCCGGGACATGGCAGGCCACGCCCTGCTCGCGCAAAGCCCGGCGTGCCGTGGCCATGCGGGAGGTCATTTCGTAGGGCCCGAGGCCGTCGATGCACCGGATGAGCGGCGCCCACTCGGCGCTCATCGGCTCATCGGAAAACCCCGCAAAGGTTAGCTGGGGATTGGTAGGCTCAAACATTCGGTTGGGTTAGCGTAGAGGGCCCCGGGGCTCGCGGCAATCTTTCCCGGGAACTAAGTAAAGCCCTCGATTACTGCACGTTGGCGTTCTGGAAACCGTTGGTCGTGCTCTGCGGAGCCCTCCGCACGAAGAAGGTTTCGTGAATGCCGCTGCCCACCTGGTTGAGTTTGGTCTGAAGCTGGTCGATGAATTCGTGGAGCCCGTTGTTAACCACCTCGTCCACGGACTGGTAGGCCAGCTCCGAGCAGAGCTGCCCCAGGAGCCGCTCCGGGCTGGTCCGGGACTGCCCCAGCGGCGTGCCGGAGATGGCGTGGAGCGACTGCCGGGCGCCGCTCAGCGAGTACCGGACGGCGCGCGGAAAATCGAGGTTGAAGAGCAGGAAATCGACGATGTCGGTGGGCGAAATGCGGGCGGTTTGCTTGCGGTACATCTCGAACGCGCTGGCCGAGCGCAGCACCGCCGCCCACTGGATCTCGTCCACGGGCGTGCCGACCTGCTCCGTCGAAGGGAGCAGGATGAAGTACTTCACGTCGAGAATGCGCGAGGTCTTATCGGCCCGCTCCATCATGCGGCCCATGTTCAGGAAGTGCCAGGCCTCGCCGTGCGTCATCGTGGCGTCAGTGATGCCGTTGAAGGTGTGGCTGCCTTCTTTGATCTTGGTGAAAAATGCGTGCAGGCTGTCGATGCGCGCGCCGTGCCGGGCGGCGTCGGCGACGAATAGATAAAAGGTGTTGAGCTGCTCCCACATCTCAGAGGAGGTGATCTCGCGGGTGGACCGGGCGTTTTCGCGCGCGGCCCGCAGGCACGAGATGATGGAGTTCGGGTTCTCTTCCTCAAAGGTCAGGAACTGGATGACGTTTTCCTGGGTCGCCTTGCCGTAGCGTTTGGCGAAGAGCTTGTCGTCGCCCGTGGTGGAGACGATCGGCTTCCATTGCTGCTGGCTGAAGGGCGTTTCCAGCATCAGGTTCAAGTTCACATCCACGCAGCGCGCCACGTTTTCGGCGCGTTCCACGTAACGGCTCATCCAGAAAATATCCTCGGCGGTGCGGCTTAACATGCGGCTTCCTCCGTTTGAGCGTCTTCGGAGAGTACCCAGGTGTCCTTGGTACCGCCGCCTTGGGATGAATTGACGACCAGCGAGCCCTTGCGCAGGGCCACGCGGGTGAGCCCGCCCGGCTGGACGAAAATCTCCTTTCCGTAAAGAATGTAGGGCCGCAGATCGACATGGCGGCCTTCCAGCGAGCCTTCGCAGAGCGTGGGGACCCGGGAAAGCGAGAGCGTGGGCTGGGCGATGTAGTTGCGCGGGTTAGCCTTGATGCGTTGGACGAAATCCGCCTGCTCGGCCTTGGTGGAGGCCGGGCCGATGAGCATGCCATAGCCCCCGGATTCGTTAGCCGCCTTTACCACCAGCTCCCCGATGTGGGCAACGACGTAGGAGAGCTCCTTTTCCTCAGAGCAGAGGTAGGTGGGGACGTTCGGGATGATCGGCTCCTCGCCCAGGTAATATTTGATGACCTTCGGTACATAGACGTAGACGGCTTTGTCGTCGGCCACGCCGGTTCCCGGTGCGTTGACCAGGGCCACGTTGCCCGCGCGGTAGGCCCGCATCAGGCCGGGTACGCCGAGGAGCGAATCGTGCCGGAAGGCCTCCGGATCGAGGAAATCGTCGTCCAGGCGGCGGTAGATGACGTCCACGCGCTCGAACCCGGCGGTAGTGCGCATCCAGACGCGGTTATCGTCGGAGACCACCAGATCGCTCCCCTCCACGAGCTCCACGCCCATCTGGCGGGCCAGGAACGAGTGCTCGAAGTAGGCGGAGTTATAGCGGCCCGGCGTGAGCACGACCGCGCGCGGCTTGGTGGTGCCGTCCGGGGCGAGGTACTCCAGCAGGTCGCGCAGGCGGCTCGGGTAGTTCGTAACGGGCCGGATGGGCGAGGCGTTGAAGATTTCCGGGAAAAGACTCTTCATCAGCCGCCGGTTCTCCAGCACGTAGGAGACGCCCGAGGGGCAGCGGAGGTTGTCCTCCAGGACGTAGATCTCGCCGTCGCCGTGGCGCACGAGGTCGGTCCCCGAAATGTGGCACCAGATGCCGCGCGGGGGATTAAGCCCCACGCATTTGGGCTGGAAGCCCTGGGAGGAGGTGATGACCTCGCGCGGAATCACGCCGTCCTTCAGGATTTTCTGGTCGTGGTAAAGGTCGTCGATGAAGAGGTTGATCGCCGTGATGCGTTGCTTCAAGCCCTTTTCCAGCCGGGACCACTCGGTGGCCGGGACGATCCGGGGGATCAGGTCAAAGGGGAGCGTTTTTTCCACCCCCCGGTTGTCGCTGTAGACATTGAAGGTGATGCCGGATTGGATGAGCGCCCGGTCGGCAGCCTGCTGGCGTTGTTCCAGCTCGCCCTGCGGCAGGCAGGCCAGGCTTTTTACCAAATGCAATGCGCCGGGACGCGGGGACCCGTCGGAGTGCAACATTTCATCGAAAAATCCGTCGACAGTATAGTTGGCCAGGTTCATGACGTGGTTTGAATCCAATTCGAGCCATTAGCATAGCACATGCCAGCTTTAAAGGCCTCTGAATTCAGGAGAAATACGCAAACCGGACCGCTATCGGGTGCCAAAAAAACTGGTGATTGCTGACCAGTGTGTAAAAACCACGCCACTACGCCCTTTGCGGCGGCATGGAATTTTTATCAGGGAAGATAAGCGCCCCGGGCCCGCAGGCGGGTGCGCAGAGCGGCCACATCGACGGCGCGCACCTCCCCGCCATGCTCCGAGGCCGCACGCTGGGCGGCAATCCCTGCCGCCTCGCCCATGGCCAGGCAGACCGGCATCACCCGCACGCTCCCCTGGACGATCCGCTCGCAGGAGATTGACCGCCCGACCACCAGCACATTGCGCAGCCCCCGGGGGAGCAGGCAGCGGTAGGGGAGCCCGTGGGATTCCCCGGGGCCGTAGCGGAAGGTGCGCGTCTCGTGGCTCTCCGAGCCCTGGGTGTCCCGGGCGGCCTGCGCCTTGGCGGCGTGGACATCGATATAGTAGGCATTGCGGCAAATTTCGTCCTTAAACGAGCGCCGCTCCATGTAGTCGTCAAAAGAGAGCACGTAGTCGCCCACCACGCGGCGGGATTCCCGGATGCCCATCATCCCCGCCGTCTCCACCAGGAAGGCGTTGGCAAACGCGCGGGGGCAGAACTCCGCCAGCGCATCGCGGATCTGCGCCGCCATCGCCCGCCCGAGCACCAGCGCCCGGCTGACGCTCTCCGGATCAGTGTTATCCACCTCCCACAGATGCCCGGCATTGAAGCCGACCAGCCCGGGGCCCACCAGCGTGGTGCAGAAGTGGGCGTCGGTGATGAGCGGGTATTTGCCGGATGCGAGGATCTGGTAAATGGGGCTGCCAGGGTTATTGGGGTGGAGTACCCAGCCGCCGCCGTAGAGCGTCCGGTAGGCGTACTCGTCCACATTACCGAGGATGAAGCAGTGGGTGGCGGGCATCAGCTCGCCGCCGTCGTCGCCTTTGTGGAACTCCGCCCCGGCCCCGGCGCACAAATCGGCGTCCCCCGTGCCGTCGATGTAGACCTTGGCGCGCAGGGCCGTGAGCCCGGCCTTGTTGTTGACGATGAGCGTCAGGCCGCCGTCGGCCTCCCGCACCACGGCGGCCAGCGAGGTCTGGAAAAGCAGGTGCACCCCGGCCTCGGTGGCCAGGTCATCGTAAATGCGCTTGAGCAGCTCGGCGTCGATGGGCACCCAGTCGAGCGTTTTCGGATCGACGTGCGGCTCCCCGGCCTTGCAGCGGTTGAGCACCTCCTCGGCCAAGCCCCGGTAGATAATCTTTTCCTTATCCGAGAACGGGCACCACGTCGGGACGAGCCCGCCCGTGCCGTTGCCGCCGAGCGCGCCGGTGGACTCCAGCAGCAGCGTCCTGGCCCCCTCGCGGGCCGCCGCAATGGCCGCGGCGCACCCGGCCGGGCCGCCGCCCACGACGATCACATCCCAGAGTTCGCCGCCATCGTTACAGGGGAGGGAGCGCGTTTTCATTGGATCGGTTTGCAGAGCGCGAGCAGGTCGTCCACGTGGGCCGTGGCCAGACATTCGACGGTATCGGCCGCGCCGTAGTAGATTTTCACCTCGCCCGAGTCCTCCAGGATCATGCCGCCGGGGAAAATCACGTCATTGCGGAAGCCGTTGCGCTCGTAGGGCGCTTCCGTGTCGATCAGCGGCTGGTCGCTCATCGCGATCACCTTGGAGGGGTTTTCAAGATCGAGCAGCATCAGGCCCGCCATGTACTTCTTGCTCCACTTCGGCTCCCAGCCGCCGTAGTTGGCCTCCGGGTCGCGCCAGACGGCGTGGAAGGTCGTCAGCCAGCCCCGGGCCGTCTTGATGGGCGGGGCCGCCGGGCCGATCTTGTCGTTGGCAAAAGGGACATTCTCCACGGCCAGCACCAGCTCGTTGTCGCCCCAGTAGCGGAGATCGGGCGAGCGGGCCGACCAGAGATCAAAGCGGTCGCAACCCCTGCTATACACCGTGAACGGCCGCTCCAGGCGGAAATACTTGCCGCCGACGCGCTCGGGGAAGAGAACCATATTGCGGTTGTCGGGCGAGCTGACGGAGAGGATTTCGAACGCCGAGAAGTCCTCCGTCTTGGCTACGCCGCCGCGAATGCCGTGGCGCGTATCCATGGCGAAGCAGACGTAGGCCACGCCGTCGATGACGCTCAGGCGCGGATCGTAGACGCGCAGAATCTCGTCGGTTTTAAGCTTCCAGCACGGCTTGGGGGCCACGTCCCACGAAACGCCGTCGCGGCTGGTGGCGATGCCGATGGAGGTCTCGAAGCTGGGGTTCGTCGTGCGCCGCCCCGCGCGGAGATCGGCCCAGGCGGCCTCGCCCTCCTCGCAGTAGTCGTTGCGGAAAATCATGACGTATTGGCCCTGATACTTGGCCACGCCCGCGTTGAAAATGAGCGAGCCGGGGTAGGGGACCTTCGAAGCGTCGAGGATCGGGTTGGATGGGTGACGTGTGAGGATCATAGATGTTTTCAGCCGAGGTGCGGCAGTTCGATGGGTTTGTGGGACCAGTAAAGCAGGACGGACCCGGAGGCCACGATCCCGAGCCCCACGAGGGTCATCAGGCCGGGCACGAACCAGGTGCTAAAGAGCGTTGGGAACGAAACCAGCTCCGGATGGGCCGGGTGGTAATCAACGGGGAGCGTGGTGGGCAGCCCGTCCTCGTCGATGAGCGGGGCGAGCGGCTTAAGCTGGCTGCCGACGGTCGAGCGCACGTTGACCTCGCGCCCCCGGGCATCGGTAAAGCGGAACTCGTTCCAAAACGTGCTGCTGCGGTCGCGCGATTCCAGGTGTGCGTGGATCTCCGGGTCGGTGCGGAACACCTGGTCGCGCATTCCGGGCGTGGTTTTGACGACCTGCGTGGCCTCCGCCGTGGCCCGCCCGCCGATGGCGAGGAGCTGGAGCGGAATCCACATTTGCGAGACCCCGGCGGCGGCGATCAGCGCGCCGATCGCGATGGTGAGCAGCTTCATCCGCGCGTAACCCGGCGTGTAAGTGACCGCGATTTGTTCCCCGGCGTGACCGGGCGTAATGGGTGCGTTCATGATACTTGCGCCTCCTCCATGCCGCGTTTGCGAATGAGCCCTTTGCGTTCGAGTTTCTGGAACTGGAACGTCATCCCCAGGCCGACGAAGCCCAGGATGAACATGCAGATGTAGCCCGCCATGTAGTCGTATTTCATCGGCGCGTAAGCCGTGCGCACAAACGGCTGGGCCACGGTGACCTGCTTGGCCGCTCCGGCGGTGACCACGCGGTCGTAGAAGGCCCGCACCTGGGCTGTCAGCGCCGGGGATTCGCCCGCGAGGAGGTTCCGCAAGCGGTTGCCGACAGGATCATCCAGGGTTTGGGCGGCCTGGGCCGCGCCCGGTTTCATCAGCGCGATGACGGAAATGGTCTTGGTGCCGTCCGGGCCGGGGTAGACCCGCACGTGGTCGGTCTCCTCGGGGAGCCGCAGCACGCGCGCGATGGCCGAGAGCCGCCGCTCGGGCCTTGGCGCGGCGTCGAACCAGCGCAGCACGCCATTGGCCACCTTCATGATGGGCGAAACGCGGCGGTCGAGCGGTTCCTCGATCACCATCAAGTCCAGGGCGAGCGCCCGTTCGTGGCGCGTGGCCAGAGGCGCGGCGTCGGCGGGAAAAAGGGCGCGTTTCGCGGCGAGCCGCCGGAGCGTGGCCAGGACATCCCGGGCGAGCTGCGGATCGTCGGAGCCCGCGTTGACGAGCAGGCTAACAGCAAGGCCGTAGCCCTCTCCGCGCTTGGTCGGGCGCAGGTCGATCACGTCACCCCGCTCCTCGCGCAGTTCGGTGAGGAGTTTTTCGAGATCAGCGCCCTGGGGCCTCTCGATGACAGGGAATTCAGCCACCAGCGCGTCGGTGAATTTCGCCCCGAGGACCTGGCCGCCGTCGGAAAGGATGCGGTCGCCGAAGAGTTGGCGCGCCTGGGTTTGCAGCCCCTGGGCGCGGGTGGCCAGCTCCTCGTTGACGTGCTGGATTTCCCCCGCGAGCGCCTCGATCCGGGCCTTGTGCCGGTCGGCTTCCTGGCGTTTGGTCTCGGCGGAGTCGGCGGAGGGCGTAGCGGCCAGCGAATTGCGCAGCACGTTTTCCTTCACGCCAATCGCGGCGATTTCCTTGTTGATCCGCTCCTTGCTGGCGGCTAGCTCCTCGCTGCTCTTATCGCGCAGGCGGATTTCCCAGCAATGCCCGGCGGGAAGATCGACGCCATTGGCCATCCAGGATTTGACGTGCAGATTGGCCGAGGGAATGGCTGCCCCGGTCTGGGGATCGGTCCACGCGTGGGAGGCCACCAGCGAGCGCACCTCGGCCTGTGCCGCCTCGTCTTTCAGCACCACGCAGGCCATCTCGCCTGCAGGGGGTTGGAACATCAGCGCATACCCCCAGACGAAAAGGCCAATCCCATTCAGGGTGATCAGATAAGTGATCTTCCCGAGCATCCCCGCGCCCGCCGCGTAGGTGCCCATTTTGTTGCGCGTCACGTAGTCGTAGACCAGCGGCGTGTAGATCATGCCGGTGAGGATGCCGACAATCGAAAGCGTTTCGCCGAAAACCACCAGCTCCACTAGCGAGGGCCGATGATCGGGCAGGATGTAGTTAATGTAGCCGAAGTAAGCCGCCTTGATGAAAAGCGCGATGCAGATGAGCACCTGGTAGGCGCGCATCCGGTTGAGCTTGTCGGCGATCATCGCCAGGAAGACGATCACGAACATGTTGATGAGCCCGCCGATGACCACGTTCACGCCCATCTCCTGCTTGGTGTAGTTCCACTGGTCGGTATAGAGCAGGTTGCCAAGCGAGCCGAGGCTGGAGTTGAGCATCGTCACGCTGAAGACGAGCAGGAACACCGGCCACAAGTCGCGGTCGAAAATGCCGGAAAAGAAGTTGCGGAAATTGAGGCGCTCTCCCCGCAGGCGGCTCTTCTGGTCCATTTCCTTAATGCCCAGCGAGACGCAGATAAACAGCGCCGCGACAATGAGCGCCGCGCTCCAGTAGATCGCCTTTTCACCGGAAATCGGCATGCCCGCCATGTAGCGCACATCATCGAAGCGCCCGAGCGCGAAGAAGAAAAAGACCATCGTCGTCAGGTTGCCCAGCCACTGGTTCATCCCCGTGCCCCGGCCCCGCTGCGAGGGCGGCACGACCTCCTGGCAAAGCGGATCCATCGGGCCCGTGGGGCCGCAGATATCGTTAAAAAGATGGTAGAGAAAATAGACCGCCAGCAGGCCCCAGAAATTCGGCATCAGCGGCATGAGCGCCAGCGCCGTGGCCGTGCCGACCCACGCCCCGAGCACGAAGGGCTTGCGCCGCCCGAAGCGCGTCCAGATGCGGTCGGAGGTGAAGTTGACCACTGGCACGATGAGGATCGAGATGAACCCCGGCAGGCTGATGATGAACGTCAACCCCGCCGGGTTCTCCACGAACTTCTTGAGCGAAAACAGGAACGCCACGCTCATCGTCTGGTTGTTGAAGGCGTAGGAGATCCACGGCAGGACGGTGAAGAAGACCCAGCGGAATGGGACCTCTTTCTTGCAAGTGATGATCATGACGAGCGGGGGAGGCTCACGCCGTGGCTGTTAAGGTAAGGATCTGGCGCGGCCGCACCGTGGCGGTCGTCCCGCTGACGGGCTCCGGAGCTTCGCCGCGGAAATTCACAACGCTCCATGCCTTCGCGCCCGAGAGCTGGACGGTCTGCGGCTTGTCCGAGGGGTTGAAGACGCGCAGCGTCCATTGATCCGGCGCGGAAAGCTGGCAGGCCGTGAGCACCACGGGCCCTTCCACGCGGGGCCGGGAGGCGCTCTGTGGCGCGGCGACGGGCTCGAGGTGGCGCAAGTCGGGCAGCTCGGTTGTGACGGTGCGAACGGGAGCCGCGATGGCCTGGGCGAGCTGGAAAAGATCAGCCGAGGGAACCTCCCCCGCAAAGGGCTTCAGCGCGAGGTGGAAGCGGTGCGTGCCCTGGATCTGCCCGCCGTCGTTGCCGTCGGTGAAAACGGCGCGGCGGAAGGAGCGCAGCAGCGTGACGCAGAGCGGGCGGTCCGGCTGGTCGAGCACGGCACTTTCGTATTGCCCGGGGGCCAGAAGCGCCAGGCCGTGGGTATGATCCGATGTGGCGACCCAGTTTTGCTGAGGCGTCATTTCGACCTGGATTTCGCGGTGCGTATGCGTGTCGCCGAGCGCGATGGGGCGCTCCACGGCGTCGAAAGGCGTGTCGGCCCAGAACGTGTCGGCGGCGGCGAGGCCGGTCGGGCACAGCAGGCGCAGGCGATGATCCCGCACGGTGTTGGCAACGGTGGTCTCCACCTCCGCGTGATCCGCGCCATTACGCAGTGTGACGGTATGTTCTACGACCAGCGGCGTGTAGGTTGCGCTGCGCACGTTGGCGTGAAAATCGAACTCTGCCGGGACCTGCCACTCCACGCGAATCTGCAAGCGCGCCAGCAGCGGCCCGTTTTCGATGATGCCGAAGCTGACGTCGCCGCCAGTCGAAAGGCAGGGGCGATCCTGGAGAGAGGGGCCGTGAAACCAGCCGTCGCCGACATCCACCGTGTCCTCCAGGGCGAGCAGGCCCGGGTAGGCGCGGCCCGTGGCGAGGTCTTTGAGCGTCAGCGTGCCGTCGGGTTGCGCGCTGATCTCCAGGTGTTCATTGCGCAGCGTGGCGCGGCCGATGCCGATGCGGTTTTGGCTGGCGTTGCGCGTGGGGCCTTCGGCGCGCTTGAGGATGAAGTGGCGGACTTCGCCGGGCGGGATGGCAGCCGCCAGCGCGAGCCGGATGCCCTGGCGCTCCTCGGCGCATGGGAAATGCATCGGCGGCATACGGAGATGTGCGCTGGAGGGCGTCACTTGCAGCAACTGGTAGGGCACGTCGCGGCCCTCGGTGTCGGTAATGCGCAGGGAGGGCTTGGTTTCGAAGCCGAAAAATTCGCTGAATTGCGGCCAGTCCTTCGGCAGGCGGACTTGCGCCTCGGGGGCGCTCTGCGGCAGGCCCGCGGCGGGCGCGAAGAGGCTCAGGCCGATCTCGCTCGGCGAGAGCTGGTCGTGCAGCGCGGCGGCGGCGACGGCGTTGAGCGCGGCGTCGAGATGGAATTCGGCGATCTGGCGGCTTTGCTCAAAGCGGTAGGGCATCGCGTCGTGGGTCGCGTCCGGGCTGCACCCGCAGATGCTATCGTGCGGATGGTTTTTGAGCAGGTACTCCCAGGCCAGCTCCAGCGCGCGGAACGGGTACTCCGCTCCGAGAGTTTGCCGAGCCGTGGCGCACCACGGTTCCGCCCAAAGCGTGAGCAGCGTCTCGCCCGCGTGGTTGGCTTGCTTGAGCGGGATGCGGCTGCTGCCGACGCCGGGGATGAGCCAGCCAAAGGTCTCCATCGTGGCCGTGCGGCGCTGTTCGCCCCGGATGACGGGCGTTTCCAGCTTCTCCAGGCGCAGCGCGGCCAGGTAAGCGTCCAGCGTGGAGACCTTGAAAACCTCGCGCCCCGCCTGTTGGTTGAGGTGCTTCAGCAGCTCGACGATTGCCGGGTTGAACTCCATGTGATCCGCGCCGTCGAACATTAGCAAATCGTTCGCGGTGCTGCTCCCTGCGAGCTTTTCAACGTGTTTCAGCGCGTTGCAGACCATCTCCTCCATGGTCGGGATCTCGTCGGCTTTGTTGGCCTTGCGAACGTCGAAAGCGAAATCGGTGTACCCGTTTTCCGGGAACCGGTGGGCCAGGATTTGCGTGCCGTCGGCCCCTTCCCAACGCAGCGGGCTCTTGATGGACGGGTCCACGCCGCGCCAGAGGATGGCGTTGTCGATGCCGAGCTGCGCGAGGATCTGCGGCATCTGGCTATTGTGGCCGAAAATGTCGCACAGCCAGCCGACCTTGGCGGTTTGGCCAAAGGCTTCCGCGCGCTGCATCCCGAGCTGGAAGTTGCGGATGATCGACTCGCCGCTCACCAGGAAAACATCCGGCAGATCGTACCACGGGCCCACTTTGAAGCGCCCCTCCGCGACGAGGCGGCGAATGAGCGCCTCTTTTTCAGGGCGGATTTGCAGATAATCCTCCACCGGGATGAACTGCCCGTCCATCTGGTAGGCAGCGAGGTGGCCGCTTTCGAGCTCGTCGAAAATCCGGTCGAGCATCGCGACGAGTTTTCCCCGAAATTTCTGGAACGGCAAATACCATTCGCGGTCCCAGTGAGAACTAAAGACAACGTGAACGGTTCCAGAGAAGGTGGCTAGGTTTGACATGGCGCAAAAAGTTTTTTTTGCCGGGGTAAGCAGGATTGGTACTAAGGGTTGAGGGCAGGGGAAAAGGTTACGGGGCGGAGAGGTGGGGGGTGGTTTTCTCAATGTGATCGAGCATCGCTTTGCCCGCGGCGGCGAATTCGGCGGGCATCGTCAGCTTGGCCGGGGGCGCGGGCAGAATGGTGTAGCGGCGGATCTCGTTCAAAAAACGGTAGCCCACCGGGAGGCGCTTCTCGGCGTCCACGAGCGCCACGGCCATCCCGAGGGAGCCGTGGAATTCGGTGAAGCGTTCCTCCTGGAAGACAAGGCATTTTCGGTCGCCCTCGGTGCGGACGCCGACGAAGTTTTTGGCCGAGACCCATTCGAGTTCCGGGAAATCGGCCACGCCGTCTCCGGCCACGACGCGCGTGAGCAGCCGGGGCTGGTTGGAGCGGCTTTCCACCTCCATGTAGCCGGTCCTCCAGAGGTCGCCCTTGAGGCCGCTTTCGTAGACTCTTTCCACATGCCGAAGAGCCGCCGCCTTGGTGATGACGACGTGCTTGGGGCGGAGCGGTTCGTTGGGAGCCGCCGGGGAGGTGTAGCTAAAGTCGATGCTCCACTGGGCGAGGTCGGGCATGACGCGAACGCACGCGGGGCCCTCCGAGAGGAGTTGCTGATCTTCCGGATTAAGCGCCTGTGCTGGGGCGGCCAGCGCGGTCAGCGCCCATGCGGCGAGGATAAGCAGTAGCTTCTTTTTCATTTCACGACTTCCAATTGACTATCCAGGACGGTTCCGGTGAGGCGGTCGATGGCTACGTGCAGCCAGTAGCGTTTTTCGCCGTCGACCACGAAATTGGAGAGGTTCGAGCTGTTCGCCGGGAAGCGGCCGCTCTGCGCCACGACGTCCACGAGCAGGTTCCACGTGCGGGTATTCCCGGCGTCGGCCAGCGCGCGGATGACCGCCTCGCGCTGCCTCGGGATGAGCGAGACGGCGAGGTTGCCGGAGTTGCTGATCACACTGGATACCGTCCCGATATCCGAGGAGAAGCCGGTGTGGTAGTTGTCGGGATTGGGGCCTGCGGCGGTCGCTGTCGGGTCGGTGCCGGAGAGGGCGGTTTTCGCGGCGGCCGGGCTGGCGGCGGAGAAGACCCAGCGGCCGACGAGATCCGCGCGGTTTATCAGCGGGGTGCTATCGGTGGTGCGGCTGACGAGTTTGGTCGCCAGCTCCGCCGCCACGGTGCCGCTCACGAGCGGATTGGAGGAGTCGTCTTTGTCCCGCAGCGCGTTGGCGATGAGCGCCTGGAGCACGGGAGCCTGGCGCGTGTTCATGTTGACGCGGCCCGCCACGAGGGCGCTGGAGTCGGTGTTTTCGTTGATGCAGAAAACGTCGAGCAGGGCGGAGTCGCCGCTTTCGGGGAAGGAGAAACTCAGGTTTGCCCACGGCGTGTCGCGGAAGACGTAGCCGAGCTCCGCCACGGACCGGAAAGGCCGGTGCAGCAGCGTGGGGCGGCTGGCGTAGTTGCCCGCCTCCATGGGCAGGCCCGTGCCGGTGAGCTGAGCGGTGGCGGCATTACCGCCGTTGGCAGTATCGGTGACATATCCGCTCATACCGCGCCGCACCACGCCGTCGGGGTCCCGCACATAGCGGTAGGAGCTGCCGTCGAGCTGGTAGGTTTGCCGGACGCTATTCTCCTGCACATAGGGGAGCTGCATGCCCCTGCCTTGTTTGCCGTAGAGTCCGTAAAGGTACCAGCCATTGTCGCGCGCTCTACCCAGATGGTTCCCCAATAGCGTAACGGAGCTGGAGACGGTGCTGTTATAGCGCATGGGCGACCAGGTATTATTGGCGCTGTCAGATACTGCCCGGTAATTGATATATTCGGAATACTGGGCGACCCACCGTGACGTCCGAGGGTCGGTCCGTATCGCGCCACACCAATTGGAGTTTGAGCCGGTCACTTTAGCCAGGTAGCTTTTGTCGCTTGCGATCCACTTGACTGCGGTACCCGCCGCGCCCTGCTGGTACTCGAATACCTGATCGTCATAAGTAATCCAGCTGTTGCTGGCGTCCTTGTAGTCGAGATAAATGCGAATAGAGGAGGCGTAGTTGGACGCATCCGAGGAGATGCAGATCTTTTCCAGGAAATCCGTGCGCGGCAGCGTTCCCGTATTGCTGCCTGATGCGACAGTGACATAGTAAGTCCAAGGTGTGGTGGCCAGCAGGATGCCGGTGTCTGAGGTATTGGTGTTGATGTCGCGAAAGACGGTGTTGGCAAAATCCGACGAGTCCAGGCGGGCGGTGGCTGGCATCGAGGTGACTCCAAGCAGCGTCGGCTCCCTGAAATCCCAGTATCCGGCGGCGCTTCCGGAGTTGAACACGAGCGGTCGCGGGTTGGGACTGCTGGGGGAAGTGCTTGCGGAGACAAAATTGCTCCCGTTTAGCGAGACAGTTCCCGAGATGTCGAGGGTATCGTAGTTGGTCTTTTTGTCCGTGCCCGTGTAGGCATAGTAGGCAGAGAGCTTGACGATCGGGGACGTGGTTGCCGTGGAGGAGGGGTCCGGCTCAACGCGAATGCGGAAGGTGGTGGGCGAGGATTCGCTGGCCCCGCGCGGCGCGTGCGGGTTCCACAATTCGGGCTGCATCCAAATGGCCACCATGGTGCCGCTGGAGCCAAGGTATTGCGTCACCCAGTTGCGGAAACCGTAGAAGTAAGGCAGATCCTGAACGCCCCGGACTTCGTTCTTAGGAGAAGTGGTGTCCCCGGCGAACTGGATGCGCGTCGGGTAGTTATCGCTCTTGGCCTGGTCGATGATGTTCGCGCCGATTTGCAGAAGCTGGAGCTGCGTCAGCGTGTCCTTGGCCTGTTGCAGATTGCCGGAGGTGCCGGGCGTAAGGAAGCTGGAGACGTCGACGTTGCTGTAGTCGTAGGCCGACCCTTTCCCGAGGCTGCCGACGTTGATCGCGGCCTTGAGCAGCTCGAAGAAATCGGGTTCGCGGCCGGGGCTCAGCGCCGCCACATCGGAGAGGCGCAGGATGCCGGTGCCATTGCCGTGGTCGTACATCCAGGGCTTGGTGGCATCGGAGCGGTAGAGGCCGAAGTTGCGGTAGATCGCGTCGCTCTGGCTCTTGGAGGCCGTGGCCGATGAGGTCAGCAGCGAGAGGCGCGAAAGCGGGAAGCGTTTGGCAAGGAGCGGGTCGCCCACCTTGGCCGTGGTGCCGTCGGGCCGCGTGAAGCTCACCCCCACGCGCACGTTGAGCAGCGGCGGGTTGATGTCTGTGGCGGGATCGGTGTTGCGGTCGGAGTTGTAGGCGTCGTTGCCGGTGCCGAAGATGCTGCTGTTGTTGGAGCCCGAGGCTTGCACCTGGGGCCGGTTGGGGTTGGGGAAATAGGAGGGCGCTTCGAGGTCGCGCGAGAAGGTGCCCAGGTACTGGTAGACGTTCTGGCTCAGGCCGATGCCGCGGCCCAGCGCGATGAGCTGCTGGCGGGTCAGCATGGCTTGGTCGGAGCGGTTGTTGTAGGTGCTCCCGGAGATGGTGATGAACCCGTTGGTGTTGCCGGTGACGTAGCTTAGGTAGCGGCTGGCCGCGCTGGCGTCGATGGTGAAGTTGGGGTAGACGCCGGTGGGTTGCGCGGTGGCGTAGTTGCGCCAGCCGACGAGTTGATCGACGACGCTCTGCGCCAGGGTGCCGGTTTCGGTGGGGAGCTGGGTCAGGTCGGCGAGAGCCGCGGAGCCTTTCCGGCCGAGATCCGCCGCGCTGCCCGTTGCGGGGCACCCGGCGACGTTGATATCCAGGAGCCCGCCTTCGTCGTAAATGGCGTAGGCGTAGCGGCCCACGACGAAGTCCGAGTTGGAGGCCGTGGGGTTGGAAATCGTGCTGCCGGGGGTGGTGAGGACGACGCGCCCGTTGCGGTTTACAAAGACCCAGTCCGGCGCGGTGTAGGTGCCAATGGGGGTGGTGTCGATGGCGGTGCTGGTGCCATTGAGCCGGGGAATGAGGTAATGCGCATTCCAGCGGGCGGGGCTCACGGAGCGGCCATTGGCGGAAACGTCGCTCGCGGAGTTCACCGCCGAGGCGCTGCTGGAGACGCTCAGGCCATCGGAACGCAGGCTCTGCCGGATGAGGTTCGCAATTCCGGCGCTCGTCCCGGTGCGGGCGGGCATCATGGCGGAGGCGCTCTTGGGGGTGTAGAGGGTGGAGGTGTTAGAGCCGGAGCCGACGGTCGTGGCGCTGGAGGTGAGGATGATTTCCTGCTTGAGGTCGGAAACGACAAGCCCCAGGGCGGAACGCGCCAGGAGATCGGCTTTGAGCGTCCCTGCGTCGCTATTGGCCACGCTGCGTTCGTTGCTGACCCGCGAGAAAAACGCCATCACCATTCCCGCTAGGAGGACGATGACGGCCAGGACGATGACAATGGCCACGCCCCGCTTCGATGCTGTTGGAATACGCGCGTTCATGGGGAGCTTAGAAATAAAAATACCGCTGGTAAATCCGGACGGCGGAGGCCGCGGAGGCGGGCAGCCCGGCCTTTTTGGCGAACGTCGTCTGGCTGATGACGCTTTGCCACGTGGCGCTCATCAGGACGGGGTTGGCGGGGTCGAAATCCGGCAGGAGCGTGGTGAGCTTGGCCAGGGCGGTTTGGTCGGCGACGATCCGGCTGCCGCCGTCGATCACGGCCAGGCTGACGATCACCGCGCTGATATCCTGGATGCCCAGCGGCCCCCAGACGGCGCTCCCGGAGGTGGCCGCCTTGCAGATGTAGCCGACTTTGTGGGTCTCGTCGTACCAGCGCGAGCCGATGCTGTAGCCGCTGCCCGAGTCGTCCGTGGCCAGGGGTGCGGCGGCGCCGGTGTGGTAGGGGGAGATGACCGGGATGACCGAGAACGTCCCGTCTTTTAAGAGCAGGCAGTATTCCATCCGCGCCACCTGGTCGCCCACGACGTCCCATTGCGGCACGGTGGCGGTGGAGGAGGGGTAGAGGTTGGAGGAGTTGTTGTAGGTGTCGGCCAGGGGGGTGGCGAAATTGACGGCGATGGTCGCGGGGAGGTAGCAGACGGCGGTGGAATCGCCCGAGCCTGCTGTGTAGTCAAACCAGTGGAGCCCCCGGCCCAGCCGCTCCAGCTCGACGCGCGCTCCGCCGCTGACTTTGTCGTTCATTCGGTAGCCGATGAGCGAAAGGGTGTTGCGAGCAGTGGAGCCGACGCCGTAGGGATCGCTTTCCGCAAAGTGCCCCGTGGCTTCGCTGAAGAAATAGAAGGCGTCGTTGCCGCTCTGGCTTTGGAGGAGAAAGTTGATGTCGCCTCGGCGGGCCATGCCTTCAAAGTCGCGGGCCATGCGGTTAAAGACCAGCCGCGCCTGCGCATCGGCATCCATGCGGCGCTCGGCTTGCTTAATGGTGCTGGTGGTGCTCCGGACCATTTGCGAAACAATGAGGGCCATCATTGCCAGGATCGTCATGACGATCAGCGTCTCGAGGAGGCTGAATGCGCCGTGCTTCGATACGGCTCGCCCGGGGCCGCTCTGGAAAGCGGCCATTCTGGATGGCGGGGGAATCATGGGTCAGTTCAGATCCAACGCGAGGATGCTTTCAGCCATCCCCATGCTATTGCCGGAGGCGCGCGCGGGCCACGTCACCACCACTTTCTGCATAGTAGGGCTTCCCGTCGTGCCGGAGACGGCCGAGACCGTCTTGACCTCCACGCGGTAGCGGGCATTGGGCAGCTTCTGCAAATCAGTGGTGTACTGGCCGCCGTCATCCACGTAGAGCGTCTTTCCAGTGGTGTCGGGGATGGTGATCTTGAAATAAGGGGAGGCGGTGCCGGTGGTGGAGACTTCGCGCAGATCGGCGGCAATGGCGCTAATGAGGCTGACCGCCCCGGTCTGCGAAGAGGCGTTTTGGGCGACGGTCAGGCCGACGGGGATGAGCCCCAAAATCGAGATGAGGCAAAACGCGGCGATGCCGATGGCCAGGGCCACTTCGACGAGCGAGAATCCGGAGGATTGGGAGGGGAAGCGTTTCATGGGCGATAGAGGGTTGCCAAGCCGGTGAGACCGTTAATGCCGACAGCCGCCACGTTGGTCCCCTGGTCGGGCTTGGTGCCGTGGGAAGCCTGGATGGCGATTTCTTTACAAGGGGCGACGCCCGGTTGCGGTCCTGCGTCGGAGGTAGCCTCGCCCTGCGGATTGAACATCACGATGCCGCTGGGGGCAGATTGACCGCTGGTGGCGGTGGGTGTGGGCCGGATGCCGAAGGTGTACTGGGCGGTGCCTCCCAGCGGGTATTGGAATTGGAAAAGCAGCGGGGTGCTCGCGGGGCTCAGGCCTACGCGGTCCTTGTCGGCGATGGCCGCGCCGGGCCGTTTGGCGAAGGTGGGGGTGACCGCCTTGGGGGTGCAGACGTGTACGTTTTCTATTTTTACCAGCTTGCTGATTTGCACCAGCCGCGAAGAGGTCAGCGTTTGGAGCGCCGGGGTGGCGGTGCCGGTGGTCTCGGCTGCTGCTTCGTTGAAGATCGCGGTGCCGTCGCGCGAGGCCACCGCCGAGATGACCAGCCGCCCGATGCCGGAGGTCGCCGGAGAGGCGCTCGCCTTCGAGCTGTCTTCCTCAAAGATGCCCACCCAGGTGTAGGTGTGGTTGGCCACCGCGTAGCCCCGGGCCAGCTCCAGCGCATTGGCGATTTGGTACCCGGCGTTGGTGATGTTCGCCGTCCGGTTGTGCGTGAGCGCGGAGATGGAGAGGCCCATGAGCACGACGAAGATGCTGATTACGGCCATCAGCTCCAGCAGGCTGAATCCCCGCACGTTGTGGCGGGATGGAGCCTGCGCGCTCGCTGAAATGGGGGGAGGGATGGGCATCGTGGTTAATTCAAATTAACGTGATGCCCGAATAATGCAATGGATGTACGTGCTATGCAAGCACTTTGTTTTTTTATACAGCAAATAGAAGAAACACCCTGTTGAAACAGGAACTATAGCAATTCTATTTCAATGGCCATTTCAACGGTTTCCGAGAGGGTCACCGGTTCGAGGGCGAGGCGGAATGCTTGGTTCGCCTTGCCCCCGTGATTGCGAAACTGGAGTGTTTCCGTGCGGGCGAGGCGGGTGCCGGGTGCGGGGCGAATGGCCAGCTTAAGGCCGCCCGCTTCGACGGTGGCCACGCCGTCAGAAAGCGAGAACGGGTGGAAGCTGATCAGCGCGGTTTCGAGGGTCTCCTGGCGGCTCAGCTCGAAAATGTCTGCAATTCGCAGACATCCCGCCTTTTTATCGAATTCAAAGCGGCGGATGAACCGGCGGCAACCGGCTTCGGCCGGGTAGCACCGCGTTGCATCCACGGCGAAGCGAACGAGAGGGCCGCCGGATTCATGCGAAAGCACCGTCGAGGCGGTATCGGCTCCCGGGCGCTGTTCGCAGCCGTTGATGATTGGCAGCGAGTGCCCCCGGGTGCGCGCGGCGATGGATTCGTAGCGTTTTTCAGAGAAATAATCGCGGTCGTACTCGGGGCTGCCGATTTCGCTGATGAGGGACTGGCCATCGATGTTGAGAATGAAGCTGCCGCAATCGTTGTGGTTGTGGTGCTCCTCGTTATGCCCGGCCTTGGCGGCGAATTCCCACGGATGCCCCTGGTCGTCCGTGCCGCGGGCGATCAGCACGGCGAGGTCCGGGAAGAAATGGTCGGCGACCGGCGCGGAGGAGGGGCTGAGGTCCTCCGGGAAGTAAAGCACCTGCCGCGCGAGCTGGAAAAGGTCGTCCCTTTCGCCCTGGCCGAACTCCTCCCCTAAGCGGAGCCGGTAGCACTCCTTTGCCGCCGCGGTGCAATCCGCGTCCTCAAACCGCCGGGCCAGGTAGCCCATCAGGGGCGGCCTCAGGAGGTCGTGCGAACTGGCGTCGGCGAAGTTGGGGAGGTTGCCCTTCGAGAGCGCGACCCGCTGCCCGTAGCGGGCCATTTCGCGGACTTTTTCGTCCCCCTCGAAAAGCGACAACCCGGCGCGGGTTTCGAGCTGCTCGTTGAGCACCGCGAACCAGCCGAAGCCGTAATTCCAATACCCGGGGCCCTCCGAACAGCCGCCGTCGGGGCCGAACCCTTCCAGGAACCCCGGCAGGTGCCGCTGCATTTCCGCGAGCATCCGCGCCAGCAGCGCGTCGTCGTCGCAAACCGCCAGCGCTGCGCCGAGGACGCCCTGGTGGCAGACGGCGTTCCAGTTGTTGGTGATGGTTTTCCAGTGGAAAGGCGTGGCCAGGTAATTCTCGAAAATATTCCGCGTGAGCCGTTCGCGAACGCGTTCCTGCAAGGCGGCGGGCAGCACCGCGCCGAAGAGATTGAGCATTTCGCCCATCAGGTTGGCCGTCTCCGCGCCGAAGAGATCGATTCGCATCGGCTCCTTGCCGCTCCGGTCGTCGTTGTGCCAATTAACGTGCGCGGGAAGCGCCCACGAGACTTCCTCGAAAACGGAGGTGAATTTTTCCACCATCGAGGCCAGGAACCGCCCGCGCCACGGATCGTCCTCACGGCAGAGCAGCAGGCTCATCGCGGCCCGGGCCAGATGGCGGCGGCGTTCGAAGTAAACCGCCTCAAAAGGCAGGCGCTGACCGGTGAGGGCGAAGCTCGCGTAGAGTTCATCCGTCAAAACTGGCATCGGTTGGCTGCATTCGGCTTCCGCCATGGCCCGCAGCGGTTTCATCAGTTGCGCCACGAACGGGTTTCCCGCGGCCCGGCACCACTCGGGCGATCCGAGCGGCGGGAGGAGAGGGACGCGGGGATGGCGGGCCAGGATCGCCTGGATTTGCGTGGCATCCAGACGGGTGTTCAATAAGGGAATGAGCGTGGCATTCATGAAAAGGCTAGGTTGACGTTTTGCCCCAGGGGCCGCAAGGAAATGAGCCGGTATAGAGGGAAACTGGACGCCCCAGTTCTTATACCATTTCCCAGAAATAATCTGACAGAGACGCCGTTGGAATTTTCAACAGGATTCACAGGATTTCGCTGGATTGAACAAGATTTTTAAATCCTGTTCATCTTGTGTAATCCCAATAATCCTGTGTTCATCTGTCAGGTTCTTTTTTGAAATTGGTATTAGCTCGCCAGGATCGCCTGAGGAAGCTCCGGCGTGTGGCCGTTTTCGTCCACCGTGATGTCGATGTCCGGAAGCTGGCGGCGTAGCTCGTCATTGATCTTATCGCGACCGCCGCACGTGGAACGCACGAGCATGATGGGGCGCGGATTTTCCGGCGACTGGCAGGTCTCCCCCTGGGCAAGGGAGAGCGCGCTCTTGAGGAGCCAGGTGCCGATGTGGTCGAAATTCTGGTGGATCGTGCTCAGGGGCGGGTCGCTGTAGCGGCTGCCTTCCGTGTCGTTGTAGCCGATGATCTTGTAATCCTCCGGCGCGCTCAGGCCCAGCTTGTGCATGGCCGTCATGAAGCGCAGCGCGTGCTCGTCGTCGTAACTGATAATCGCGAGGTCGCCCTGGTAGCCCTTCCAGCGCTCGGCGAGCTGATCCATCGCCTGCGCCCCGGGGCCGACCAGCCCGCAAAGGTTGATGAGGTTCTCCCGCGAAGTAAAGCAGGCATAGGCGCTCAAGCGCTTTTGCAGCAGCACATCGCTGGCGGAATCGGGCCCGATGAGGGCGATCCGCTGGTGCCCCAGCAGGCTGAAATAGTTGCAAAGGCTCTCGATGGCCTCGCTGGTGCTCGTGCCGAAGGTGTCCGGCCGGGTAAAGCAATTGCGCTCCAAGCCCGGGATGAGCATGGCGATGCTCACCGGAAGCGGGCAGCGCTGGACGAAATCGCGCACTTCCTCGGTCTTTTCATGCGGGAACCACGGGAGCGTGAGGGCCACGCAGCCGTCTTTTTGGAACTGCTGCGCCTGGGCGAGCGCTTCGTCGGAGAAATCGCGAACCCAGCCCGATTTGAGGTCCACGCCCTGTTCCTGGCCCGCCTGGGCCACGGCCTGGATGACGCGGAAGGCGTAGGCGTTGCTTTCATTGCCCACCAGCATCCCGACCGCCTTGCCGTTCTTGTCCGCCGAGAGCGTCTCGGCGGCTTTGGCGACAAACGTGCCGCTGCCGACGCGGCGCACGATGCTGCCGTCGTCCACCATCTGCTTGAGCGCCTTTCGCACCGTAAGGAAGTTGCAATTATAGCTCTCCGCCATATCCCGTTCGGCTGGAAGCTTGGCTCCCACGGGGAGGGTTTGCACCAATCGCCGGATCTCGGCTTCGACTCGCTGGTGTTTCAATTGGGTGCGAGCAATTTTCATTGGGAGTGGAGGGTTCAAAACAGGTGATAGCGTTCCGTTGAGGAGAAAATATAGCAATCGCGTCTCTTTTGTCAGCACAAAACTATAAAAAACGCTCAATAACGTGAAGTTTTTGCCGGCATTTCTCTTGGGTTTCCTCTTTGGGGCTGGATTTTGCAGCCTTCCCGCTCGCCGTCCAGAAGGGTACGGTTGCTTTATCGTGGTAAAGCAATCTGTTTAAGATCAAGAAAATCAGGAGCTTTCGGGGGTGGAAAAGGGCGAAATCATGGATTGATGCGCCCTGGAAAGGCATCGCTTTAAATAAAAAACAAAGTCCTTGCATAGCTATACGCGGTGCGCTAGAAAAAGGGCAGCTCAAAGGGCGATCTGTATCCCCGCTCAGTTAATCGCAATCCCCAACGAATAGAGCACTTTGCCTTAACCCCATCATGAAAACCTCCTCCCCTATCCAACGCAATTCCACCGCCAACGCAATTGGCTGTGCAACGCTTCTCTCTCTAGCAATCATTGCTTCTGGCGGTGATGTTCAGGCCGCGAGCCTTTACTGGAGTGCTTCCACTGGAACGGGGGGGTGGGCGACGGCTGGCAACTGGTCTACTGATTACAATACAGTGACTGCTGCCGCGGCGGCTCCCGCGGCGGGCGATGATGTCTATTTTAGCGTAGCCTCGGGGCTTGCCACCTCCGTCATCGCGACGACCGCTGCAGATATTTCGATCAATTCCATCACGGTGAACAACACTGCGGGAATTTCCGTCCAGAGCGCCAGTTCGACGGGTCGTAAACTGTATTTGGCCAACGGCATCACGATCAACTCAGGGGCAGGTGCCGTCACGATTGGTCAATCGAGCGCCACGCTGAATGTCTATGTTCAGAATTCCCAAACCTGGACGAATAACGGGGGACTCCTTAAAATTACCAACGCCTTCTATGGCTCTTCGACGGCCGGTAATCCGGTAACGCTGACCCTGAGCGGAACCGGCAATATCACCTTTAACAACTCGATCAATGATGGCGCGTCAGCGTTGACATTAGTGATCAACTCCGGCGGCACCATTCATATCGACACCGGCAACACCTCCACCTACAGCGGTGGGCTTGTGATCAAATCCGGCCTACTGTATTCGCGCCCCGTCAACCTTGGCACTTCAGACGTTACGCTGGGGGATACCACTGGCACCAACAGCGCTACTTTGGGGATCACGACCGGGGGATCCATCTCCAACAACCTGGTCATTGCCGCGGGTAGCACCGGCACCGCCACATTGAATAGCACTAATAGCAGTTCCGGTAACTCGCTGACGTTTGGCGGTACGGTATCGCTGGGGAAAGACCTTGTGCTCGGGCAGAGCAGCGGGGCTAATTCCATGACATTTAATGGAGTGATCAGCGGAGCGGGCAAACTGATCTTCTCCACTGGGACGCTAGCCCTTAACAACAGCAACACTTTCTCCGGCGGCGTCACCATGAACGGAGGCAGCTTGATGATCAACAGCGCCTCGGCCATCGGCACGGGAACCTTGACGCTGGCCAGTGTTACCCTTGGCAACACGAGTGGCAGCGACATCACGCTTTCCACCAACAATGCACAGGTATGGAATGGCAACATCGCTTTTTCGGGGCCCAATAATCTGAACTTGGGCACGGGAGCTGTTTCCCTCGGAGCTGCTACCCGGACGGTGACGATTTCCTCCAACACCTTGACCGTGGGCGGGGTGGTCTCCGGTGGGGCTGCCAGCGTGGGCTTGACGAAATCCGGCGCGGGGACGCTGCTCCTGGCCGGGGCCAACACCTACACCGGAGTCACCACCATCAGCACCGGCACCTTGCAACTGGGCAACGGTTCCACCGGGTCGCTGACCAGCGGCACGGTTTCAGTGGCCTCTGGAGCGGCCTTTGTGCTGAACCAGGGCGACGGCGGAAGCTACGCGGGCACCGTTTCCAACAACGGCACGGTCTACGCCGCCTCTTCCAAAACGAACACCTTCGCGGGAGTGGTTGCGGGTGCTGGCGCTTTCAATCAAGTCGGCTCCGGCACGACCATCCTCGCTGTCGCCAACAGCTACACCGGGGCGACCACCATCTCTGCCGGTGAACTGGACGTCAACGGTTCCACCAGCGCCTCGAGTGCGGTAAGCATTCTCTCTGGGGGTGCTCTGGGCGGCACGGGCACGGTCAACGGCACGGTGACGGGTGTCGACGCCACCGTCAAGGGCACCGGCCTGAAAATCGCGGGAGCGGCCACCTTTAGCGGCAATAGCACGCTGAGCGGCACCAACACCTTTTCCGCTGGCGTGACGGCCTCCTCCGGCACCCTTTCGGTGACCGGCCTGACCACCACCACCAATGCCGCCTTGTCGGTTTCCGCTGCGGGCACGTTGAACAATACCGGGACGATCAAAGGCGATGTGGACGTGCTGGGAACCTACCAGGGATCCGGCACGGTCAACGGCGCGTTGACGATTGAAACCGGGGCCACCTTCACGGTAGGCACTAGCACCGTCAGCAGCCTTACCGTGAAATCCGGAGCGCTGGTATCCCTCACGCTGGATTCTCTCGCGTCCTATAACCACCTAACCGCCACCAGCTCCGTGACGCTCAGCGGCGGAACCCTCGACTTGACGCTGGGAACCTCGCTTGGCACCTATGTGCTGATTGATAACGCAGGGGCATCGCTGATTTCCGGGACGTTTGGAACAGTAACGCTGGGCGGTTCGACGGTTACCATCACCGACAGCACCAGCACTTCTACCACCTTTACCAACGGTAGCCTAACTTACGAACTGAACTACGCGGGCGGCACGGGGAACGATCTCACATTGACGGTCGTGCCCGAACCGGCAACCTGGGCCATGCTCCTCTCCGGATTCGGCTGCCTGGTCGGCCTGCAACACCTGCGCCGCAAAAACGCTTAGTCAAAACCTTCTTCCATTGAGAGCAAGGCGGGCCCGGGAGCCAGCTTCCGGGCCCGCCAATCCATTTTTTTCCATACCTATGAACACCCCCCGCATTCCTTCGATCCTTGCCGCATTCGCCTGCTTATCCCTCGTCGCCAGCCCGGTAGTGGCTCAGACCGCCGGTCCCGCCTTGATCCCCAATAGCGATTTTTCCGCCGACACCAAGGGCGCGGGCTGGCCCGATGGCTGGGGCCGGGGAGAGGGGATCACCTGGGAGACCGAAAACGGAGCCCACTTCCTGCGGCTCACCTCCCAGCGGCCCGGCCAGATGCTCATGCTCTACCGCGAAATCTCCGTCACCGCCGACGCCAAGGCAGCCGAGTTGACCGTCCGTTATCGCTCCGCCGGGATCAAGAAAGGCGAGAAGCCGTGGTTCGACGCCCGGGTCATCGTCAACTTCATGGACGCCGCGCGCAAAGCGGTGAAGCCCGACGTCAGCCCGCTCGTTTTGAAGCCCGAAGTCGCCGAATGGACCACCGTTACCAAGCGCTTCCTCATTCCCGAGGGCACGCAGAAAATCAAGTTCATGCCCTCGCTCTTCCAGGTTGCGGAAGGACGGGTCGATTTTGCTGAAATCAAGCTTATCGTTATCGATCCTTCGTCGGTTCAGTAAGTTTTTCTCTCCATTTCCTATGATCATCCCCCATATCCCTTCCTCGCGCGGCATTCTGGCCGCGCTGGCTTGCGTCTCGCTGCTGGCGAGCCCGGCGCTCTTGCGCGCGCAGAACTCCACCGACACCGCCCCCGGTGGCGTTGGGGCCACGCTCTCGGGCGCGACGCCCACCCCCACGCCAGCCCCCGCTCCGGTGGTCCTCGCCGAAGGGCGCGCGCTCATTACCAATAGCGACTTCTCCAAAGACTCCAAGAACGCGGGCTGGCCCGACGGCTGGGGCAAAGCTTCTGGCATCACCTGGGAGGAGGAAAACGGCCAGCACTTCCTGCGGCTGGTTTCCCAGAAGCCCGGGCAGATGCTCATGGCCTACCGCGAAGTCCCCATCCCCGCCGGGGTCAAGGCCGTCGAGCTGGCCATCCGCTACCGCACCGCCGGGATCAAGAAGGGCGAAAAACCGTGGTTCGACGCCCGCACCATCATCCACGCCCTCGACGCCCAGCGCAAACCGATCCAGCCCGACCCGGGCACGCTCGGCTTCAACCCCAAGGCGTCCGAATGGACCACCGCGGTAAAGCGTTTCCTCATCCCCCCGGGGGCCGATAAACTTCAGCTCATGCCCGCCCTCTTCCAGGTGGCCGAGGGGCGCATCGACTTTGCCGAGATCCGCATGGTGGCCCTCGACTCGCAGGACTCCGATTCCCTGGCAGCCGACGTCGCCGCCGCCGCGAAAAAGAAGGCCGACCAGCAAGCCGTGGTCGATCGCGAGCTGCCCAAACCGGCCAAGGCCGTCGAGCTGAAAGTCTCCGGCAACCAGATCCTCGATCCGGACGGCAAGCCGGTCTGGCTCCAGGGCGTCAACATCGACAGCCTCGAATGGAACGCCGCGGGCGATGGCAACATCCTCTATTCCTCCTGGGTGGCGCTGACCGCCTGGAACGCCAACGTCCTGCGCGTCCCCGTCAACGACGACATCTGGTTTGGACGCGGCAAGAACGGCATCCCGAACAAAGCGGAAGATTACCAGGCCCTCGTCGATAAGATCATCCAGCTTGCCGCGGGCCGTGGCGCCCACGTCATCCTCGATCTGCACCGCTTCCTGGCGCCCACCGACGCGAATATCGCCTTCTGGAAAGACGCCGCCAACCGTTACAAGAACAACCCGGCGGTCATTTTCGAGCTCCTCAACGAGCCGCACGACATCTCCTGGGAACTCTGGAAAAACGGCGGCATGGTCGAGGAAAAGAACAAAGCCCCGTGGCACACCCCTGGCATGCAGGCGCTGCTCGATACCATCCGCCAGACGGGAGCCCGGAACATCGTGCTCGTCGGCGGCCTGGGCTATTCGCTTGACCTCACCGGCATCGCCAACGGCTACGAACTCGACGACCGGGGCGGCAACGGCATCATCTACGGCGCGCACTTCTACAACTGGCATAAGGATTGGCAGAAACACTTCCTCTTCCTTGCCGAGAAGCACCCGATCCTCGTGGGCGAATGCGGGGCCGACATCAAGAAGATGAACTTCATCCCCTCCAATCTCCAGGAAGACCCGTACACCTGGGTGCCCGACGCCATCGGCATGATCCAAAAATACAAGCTCCACTGGACGGCCTTCTCCTTCCACACCCGCTCCACGCCGGTGCTCCTTTCCGACTGGGATTACACGCCCTCGCCCTTCTGGGGTGCGTTCGCCAAAGACGCCCTCAACGGCAAACAGTTTGAAATGAAGCGGATGCGCTAGTCTCTTCCTATGAACTGGCTCCTCCCTTCCTTGCCGGGCCGCTGCTTGACGGCGGCCCTCTCCCTGGCCCTGGCGTTTGCCGTGGCCCCGCTGCGGGCGCAGACCCCGCCGAACCTGGCCGTGAACGGCGACTTCGCCCAGGCCGCCCCACAGGACCCCTCGTGGGCTGCCGGTTGGGACAAGGATAATCCGGGCCTCGTTACCCGGGAGCAGGAGAGCGGCAAGGCCTTCGCTCGCCTCGTATCCCAGCAACCGGACGAACTGGTGCGCATCCTTCAGTCCGTCCCCGTGGGACCCGAGATCAAGGGACTGGACTTCACCGCGCAGTTCCGCGCCAACGGCGTGAAATTTGGCAAGTCCTTTCAGAACGACGCCCGGGCGCGCTTTAGCTTCCTTAACGAACAAGGCCAGCCGGTGAAGCCCTCGCCCGGCGACGCCGTCTTCGACTCCCACGCCAAGACCTGGACCGGCATCGACCGCCATTTCCTCGTCCCTGAAGGAGCCTCGCGCCTGATCCTGACCCTCTGCCTCAACCGGGCCGCCTCCGGCACCCTCGACGTCGCCCAGGTGCAGCTCACTCCGATGAGCGAGGCCGACGTCACCGCGCTCGCCATGGCCCCTGTCCTTGCCGCGCAAAAGAAAACCGAGGACGAAGCCGAGGTGCAGCGGATGCTCGGACTGCCGCCCAAGACCGAGGAACTCAAGGTCTCCGGCAACCGGCTCGTGACCGCCAAGGGAGCGCGTGTCTGGCTCCAGGGCGTCAACGTCCCCAGCCTGGGGTGGTCGGCCAAGGGCGAGAACATCCTGCAATCGATGAAGGTCTCCCTCGTTGACTGGAAGGCCAACGCCGTGCGCCTGCCGGTCCACCCCGGCTTCTGGTTCGGGCAGGGCAAGCCGCCGCAATCCACCTCCAACGACGCCGAAGCCTACCGCAAGGTCGTCGACGACGCCGTGGCCATGGCGGCGGGGCAGGGGGCCTACCTCATTCTCGACCTGCACCGCTTCGGCGCGCCGCAGGACCTCGACGCAGAGTTCTGGAAAGACGCGGCGCTTCGGTACAAGAATAACCCGGCGGTTCTCTTCGATATTTTCAACGAACCGGGCGGCCTCGCCTGGGACATCTGGCGCAACGGCGGCGAAATCAAGAACAAGCCGAAGAAAGGCGAGGAACTGCGCGTCCTCTTTGTCTCCTGCGGCATGCAGGGCCTCGTTAACATCGTGCGCGAAGCCGGTGCCCACAATATCATCATCGCGGGCGGCGTGGGCAGCGCCTACTCCCTCGAAGGCATCCTCCAGGGCTTCGCGCTCGACGACAAGGGCGGCAACGGCATCATGTACGCCACGCATTTCTACAACTGGCACGGTAACTGGCAGAAACACTTCCTCGGCCTGGTGGACAAATACCCGATCTTCGTCGGCGAAACCGGCGCGGATATCAAAAAAATGCCCTTCGTGGCCGCCAACAAGCAAGAGGACCCGTACACATGGGTCCCCGATGCCCTCGGCATGATCCAAAAATACCAACTCAACTGGACCGCCTTCTGCCTTCACCCCAAGAGCACCCCCGTTCTCATTAAGAACTGGAACTACGAGCCGACTCCCTTTTGGGGCGACTTCGTCAAGCGCGCCTTGGCCGGGGAGCACTTCGAATCCCAAAAACTCCGGTGAACGGCCATTTATTGGCACGAGCTGGACAAAAAATGGGTTTATCTTACCCCGGGATAGGATAAACCCTTGTCAAATTGTGGTTCTCCCGCAAAATTGGCGGACCCAACGCGAAATGGATGTTCGAATAGCTTACTCAGAGGAGGGTAGGGTATCTCGACTCCTGCTAAGGGTCCTGAATGATCGACCTAACCCATACCCGGTTCCAGACCGCCTCCAAAACAAAGCTGCTGCTCATCGAAGATGACCAGTCTGTTGTAGAGTCGCTGTTGCTCCTCCTGAAGACGGATTATGATGTCTCCTCCGAGCCCACCGTGGCAGGCGGCATCAGCCGGTTCCAGCAGGTGAAGCCCGCCCTGGTCATTCTCGATCTGCGCCTGCCCGACGGCAACGGCCTCGAAGTGCTGCGGGAAATCCGCCACGGCGATCCGCAAACCCCCGTCATCGTCCTGACCGGCTACTCTTCCATGCGCACGGCGGAGGAAGCGCTCCGGCTCGGAGCGTCGGATTATCTCCACAAACCCTTCGACGGTTTCGCCCTGAAGGGCCGCATCGAGGAGCTCCTCCAGGTCCACGGCGCGGGCAAAGCCAAAGAGCGCCAGGCCCAGCGCAAGCTCGACAAGGCGCAGCACCAGATCGCCGCCCTGAAGCTCAAGGCCGACGCCGCCGACATCTTTTTGCACGACGCCGCCAGCCCGGTCATCACCGTGCTCACAGCCGTCCATTACCTTTGCGACCTGGTCGAGACCCGGCACGCCTCCGACCCGGATGCCAAGGCCATGGCCGACCTGCTCATGAACTCCGCCGGGTTCATCTCCTCCCTTTTCGAGCAAAACAGCTACATCGAAAGCCTCGGCCGTCTGCCCTCCGCGGAGATCGAGCTCCACAAAGTGGCCCACCTGGCCCTCTCGCTGGCCAAACAAAAGGCCGAGACGCACGAAATCGCTGTCGGCCTGCACCTCCAGAACCCCGAGGCCCGCATCGCCGTGAACCGGTTCGCGCTCGCCCGGGTGCTCCTGAACCTCTTGAACAACGCCATCGAGGCGGTCCCGGCGGAAACGGGCCGGGTCACCCTCAAGGTCGCCGCCGTGGATGGTTTTGCAGAATTTTCCGTCATTGACAATGGCCCCGGCATCCCCGAAACCCTCCGTGAACGGATCTTCGACTGCCGCTTTTCGACCAAGACCGACGGCTCCGGTTTAGGATTATATATATCGAAACACTTGATGTCCGGCTTGGGGGGCGATATCACACTCCATAGTGAACTCGGGCATGGCAGCAGCTTTTCAATTAAAATACCCCTTCTTCTTCTATGACTGATTCGATCCAGACGACGACTGAGAACGATAGTATCATTGTTTGTGAAAATAGCCAGGGTACCCCCGTTCGGGGCACGCTGTTGCGGATGACCCGCTACAGCGTCAGCTTCGAGGTGTATAACCCTTACAGCATCCTCCAGCTCTCGGAGGTGCTGAGCAATTATCGCATCATGGTCAGCGGCAAGATCCTTTATTCGGGTCGCGCGATCGTGAGTAACATGGTCAACACGGGCATCGTGCTCGTCTGTGAGGCCATCCTGGATGAGGAAAACTGGCTTGAGATCGACTTCCTCTCCCCTGCGGGGCAGGTGGAGCGCCTGGCCGACGATTTCCAGCGCCTTCTGGGCGAATGGGAAAAAGTCGAGCAGATCACCCCCAAGCTCAAAGTCATCGTATCCGACATGCAGACGCTGCTCTCGGATATGCGACGCTGGCTGGAGCAGGTCGAGCTTGCCGTCCGCTCCTCGCCGCCGCCCGACCGGACCAAGATCGAGATCAGCATCATCGAGAAGCTCAACGCGCTCATCATGCCCGTCACCCAGGATCTTTTCGAGCGCTTCGAAGTGATCGCCGGGGGCGTCAAAGACGAAGTCGTGGCGGTTCACCGCGCCTATGCCCGCCGTCAGCTCCACCCGCTCATCCAGTGTTCACCGATCCTTCACCGGACCTACCACAAGCCACTAGGCTACGCCGGGGATTACGAAATGGTGAACATGATCCTGCGCAACCCGATCGAGGGAGCCTCGCTCTTTGCCAAAATGCTTAACTGCCACTTCGCCGGACTGCCCACGGCCGAGGCGCACCGCAACCGCGTCAAATACCTGAGCGCATTGCTCAGCCAGGAGACCCGGCGGCGGGCCAAGCAAGGCCTGGGCACCCGCATCTTTAACCTCGGCTGCGGCCCCGCCATGGAAGTCCAGCGCTTCCTGGCCTACGACGACATCAGCGACCGCGCCGACCTAGCCCTTCTCGACTTTAACGACGAGACCCTCCAGCAAACCGAGCGCATCCTCACGGACATCAAGATGAAACACAGCCGCACCACGCGGCTCCACCTCATCAAGCGCTCCGTCCACCAGATCCTCAAGGAAGGGGCGCGCATCGGCGAGACCGACACCGGCACCCAGTACGACCTGGTCTACTGCGCGGGCCTCTTTGATTACCTCTCCGACCGCATCTGCGCGCGCCTGCTGGAAATCTTCTACGAAATGCTCGCCCCCGGCGGGACGCTGGTGGCCACCAACGTCGAGGCCTCCAACCCGAACCGGATGATCATGGAGTACCTCATGGATTGGCATCTCATCTACCGCGATGCCGCGCAGTTCGAATCGCTGATCCCACAATCAGCCGCCGGAGCGGAGACCCACGTGCAAGCCGACGAAACGGGGTTCAATATCTTCCTGGAAATCAAGAAGCCACGCTAGGCGGGAGCCCGCTTCGCTCCGCATGGATATTGCTCAAGAGCAGGAAATCAAGGCCGCGTTCCTCGAATACAACCGCGATCTACGCATCGCGTGTGCGAAGATCGCTTACATCCTTGTCGTGATCTTCATGCCCGTGGGGGCATTGCTGGATTACTTCATCTACCCCGAGGAGTTTGGTTTCTTTCTCACCCTGCGGCTCGTCTGCTCCGCGCTGGCCTTGGCGCTCTGGGCCGTCAATACCTCGCCCTTCGGTCGGCGGCATTACCAGATCATCGGCATGGGGTGGTTCATGCTCCCCATCCTCTTCATGTGCCTGATGATCTACTATACGGAGGGGGCGCGCTCTCCGTACTACGCCGGGCTCAACCTCGTTTTGATCGCGGGCACCTTCGTGGCGCTTGCGGATTTCTGGGAATGCCTCGTGGCCGTCGGCCTGACCGTACTGAGCTACCTTGCCGCCTGCGTCGGCCACGGCGGGGGGACCGCCGCCGAGTATTTCAATAACTTCTACTTCATCGCGCTGACGGGCGTCGTGGCCGTCAGCGGCAGCTTCCTGATCTACCGCCTGCGCTACCGGGAGTATTTTCTGCGGGCCGAGCTCGACAGCAACCGCCGCCAGCTTCAGGAAAACAACGCCAAGCTGATAGAGCTCGACCGCGCGAAATCGACCTTCTTCGCCAACGTCAGCCACGAGCTGCGCACCCCGCTCACGCTCTTGCTTGGCCCGCTGGAGCGGCTTCGCAACATCCCCAGCGGCTCCCATGAAGCCGTCGAGATGCTCGACATCATGTTCAACAACTCGATGCGGCTCCTGCGCCTCATCAACGACCTGCTCGACCTCGTCCGGCTCGATTCCGGGACCATCCGGGTCAAGCGCAAGCAGGTCGAGCTGGTCCCGTTCATGGAGGGAGTCGCCAAATCCGTCGCCCCGATGGCCAGTCAGCGCAACCTCAATTTCGAAGGCCACCTTGATGCCGCGCCGGACACGTTTGTATACATCGACCGGGACAAGCTGGAGAAAATCATCCTCAATCTTCTCTTCAACTCCTTCAAATTCACCGCCGAAAAAGGGACCGTTTCCCTGAGGATCTCGATGGAGGGCAAGATGCTCAAAGCCGTCGTGACCGACTCCGGCAAGGGCATTGCCTGCGATGAACTGCCCCGCATTTTCGACCGTTTCTGGCAGGCCGAATCCGCCGCCACGCGCCGCTACCAAGGCGTGGGCATCGGCCTCGCGCTGGTGAAAGAATTGACAGAAGCCCACGGCGGCCACGTCGAAGTGGAGAGCGAACTGGGCAAGGGGACCACCTTCACCGTCACCGTCGATGCCGAGGGGGAACCGGAATCCGAGATGGCCAGCGTGTCCGATGAGCCCGTGGCGCTCGACCCGCCAGACGAGGGCTCGGAGTGGCTGGATGGGCTCTACCGGCGGGCGGAGCTTTTCCCCTCGCACATCCCGGGCATCAACGAGCCCGAGTTCTCCCTGGATGACCCGGAGGCGGGCAAACCGCATATCCTGGTCGCCGACGACGAGCCCGAAATGCGCCGTTTCCTCTATTCCCAGCTTAAGGAATTCTACTCGGTTCACGAAGCCCGCAACGGCAGCGAGGCCCTGGAGATGGCCCGGACCTGGGATTTCTCACTGATGCTGCTCGACCTGATGATGCCCGGCATCGACGGCATTACCCTCACCCGCCAGCTGCGCGAGGAGCCCCGGACCGCCTCTGTGCCGATTATCATCCTGACCGCGCGCGCCGACGAAGGCTCGAAAATGCAGGCGCTCGAAGCGGGCGTCTCCGATTTCCTTACCAAGCCCTTCGCATCGAGCGAACTGATGGCGCGCTGCCGTAACCTCTACGTGCAACGGCTGTTGCAGGAGAACCTGCTGCGCAAATCCAACGAACTCGAAGAAACCCTCGTGCAGCTCAAAGCCACCGAGGCCCAGATGGTGCACCAGGCAAAAATGGCCTCCATGGGGCAGTTGAGCAGCGGGCTCATGCACGAAATCAACAACCCGCTCAACTTCGCCAACACCGCCTCATTCCTGCTCCAGAAGCGCCTCCTGAAAATTCCCGAGGAATACACCGAACCGCTCAAGGCCCCCCTGGCCGACTTGCAGGCGGGCATCCGGCGCGTGGCTGACATCATCTCCAGTCTGCGCTCCTTCCTACACCCCGATACCAGCAATTTTAGCCAAGTGCCGCTGCTCGAAGTGGTGCAGACCTCCATCCGCTTCGTACAGATCCCCGAGGGCGAAATCTCCCTTGAGGTGAATATTCCGCAAGACCTGGCCGTATGGGGCAACCGCAACCAGCTCATCCACTTAATGATCAACCTGCTCCAGAACGCCGCCGACAGCCTGCGCGACAAAGGAGCCCCGGAAAAGAAAATCAAAATCGAAGCAGGCTTGCAAAACGGCCGGATTCTGATGACATGTGAAGACAATGGCAAAGGAATCACCGCATCGGACCAAGAAAAAATCTTCGATGCCTTCTTCACCACGAAGCCGGTGGGCTCTGGCATGGGGCTGGGCCTGAACATCAGCTATCGGATCGTCCAGAATCATAAGGGCGAGCTGAAAGTTGAGAGCCAGGAAAATGAATTTTGTAGATTTCTCGTAACCCTCAATCCAAAGAAACCATGAATTCCAACTTCGAATATCGCAAATTCGCCATCATGTACGTGGACGATGAAGCGCAAACCATCTCGAACTTCAAGGCGTACTTCTCAGACACATTCGACGTGGTCGTCGCGAGCAGCGGCGAAGAGGCATGGCAGCTCTTTTGTGAGAACCAGGACCACTTCGCCATCGTCATGACCGACCAGCGGATGCCCAGCAGCTCCGGCGTGGAACTGCTCGAAAAAGTCCGGGCCGCCCGTCCCCGCGTCATCCGCATCCTGGCCACCGCCTATTCGGACCTCGACGCCGCCATCGCCGCCGTCAACGAAGGAGCCATCTACAAGTACGTCCCGAAGCCGTGGGACCCGCCCATCCTGGAAATGCTCCTCAAGCGCGCCATGGAGTTCTACCTCGTGCAGCGCGAGCTCGACTCTCTGATGCGGGAGAAAATGGCCGCCATGCAGCGCCTGATGATGACCGACCGGCTCCTGAGCCTCGGCATCTTCGCCGCCGGGCTTAACCACCATATCCGCAACTCGCTCACCGCGATTAAGACCTTCCTCGACCTGGCACCCTTCCAGCTCCAGCAGGAGAACGTCAACATCGAGCAGCTGCGCAACCCGAACTACTGGCGCGACTTCTACGAGACCGTCCAGTCCCAGATGGGCAAGATCGTCACGCTGCTGGGCGACATCAACGAAATTCCCGAGCCCGCCGGGGTTGCCCTCGGCGACACCGTGGTCGTGGACGACGTGATCTTCAACGCCTGCGAGACCAACCGCAGTGCGTTCATCGCCAAGGGGATCGCGCTCGACTTTGCCTGCGGGAAAGTCCCAGCCATCGGCGGCAACCGCGCCCTGCTCGACAAGGGTCTCAACCTCCTGCTCGCCGACGAACTGGCCAATGTGCCCGAAGGCGGGAAGGTCACCGTCAAGACCAGCCTGACCAAGGACACCACCGGGGAAGACGGCGTCAAAATCGAAGTCATCGACAACGGCCCGGGCCTTTCCGCCGATAACGTTAACTGCATCTTCGATCCCTTCTTCGTTCGGCGCGACAACCCTGCCGAATACGGCCTCAACCTCCTCACCTGCTTCTTCATCGTCTACCATCACAGCGGTTCGATGTCCGTGAGCCAGAGCGCGGAAGGGGGAGCGCATTTCGAAATCTTCCTGCCCTTCCAGCCCAACCGGCAGCATCCGAAGCAGGCCCAGGCCTATTTGGACCGGATCTTTGAACTGGAAAAAGCCTGGGAGAAGATGCTTGTCGGGTACTGATCGGCCGCAAAAAGCCCGCGCGCGTTCGCACGGTGTGGGCGGGCACCCTATGCAACGCCCGGAGATCACGAATATGTCGGATGAGCGTCTCCAAGAGTGGCTCGAGAGCCTCCCTGCCGCCGCTTATACTTGCGATGGCGAAGGGCGGCTCACCGCCTTCAACGACCGCGCCTTGAAGCTGTGGGGAAGCACCCCGCAGCTTAAGAGCGAGGCCCACCGCTATTTCGGCCCCTGCGAGGTGCTCTTCGAGAACGGCGCGGTCCTGCCTCCGGAGGAGGGCTTCATGGCCCGCGTGCTCCGTTCCGGCAACGACTGCTCCGAATGCGAGATCACCTTTCGTAAAGCCGGAGGCGAGATGGTGCACGCCCTCGTGAACGCCAGCGCGTTGCGAGACGGCATGGGCCAGTTAGTGGGCGGCATCGGCATCGTTATCGACCTGGGCAAGCAGCATGCGGCTCGCGTCCGGCTGGAGGAGGAGATCGACGTTTACCGGAAGACGGAAGGCTTGATCCACGAATCCAACGACCGGCACGATCACCTCCTGATGCACTTCCTTCACGAGGACATCGCGCAGCAGCTCACGGGCATTGCGCTCCTGGGCGGTATATTGCAGAAGAACCTGACCCTGGAGGCCCACCCGCTTTCCCTTAAGGCCGGGGAACTCTCCAGGCTCACCTCCCAGTGCATGACCACGGCCTCCAGCTTGGCGAAAGGCGTTTACCCGCTCGACATCGAGGTTGGCGGGCTCATCGTAGCCCTCGAAGCACTGGCCCTGAGGACCGAGTCGCACCTCAAAATTTCATGCCGGGTGGAGAGCGACAGCGACTTCCATTTCGTGGAACAAGATGCGATCCACATCTACCGGATCGCGGAAATCGGCATCCTGCGGGCCATCCAGAACTTCGGCTCCAAGCGGGTCGTCGTGGCCTGCCACGGCTCCGGCGACGGTCCCCGGATCGAGATCTCGCACTACGTAGAAGACCAGAAGCGCATCCCGTGGTCCAGCTCCTGGGTGGGGATCGACCTCCTCAATTCGCGCGCCCGGCTCATCGGCGCTTCCATTGAACTAATGGAAGAGCCCGGCAAATGCAGTTCGCTGGTTTGCCGCCTCCGGGAAACCCGCTGAAGGGCTCCCCCCGCGCTCAAATCCGATTGACTGCCCCCGTGGAGAGGATTTATATCCAAATAGTTTGAATTCAAATCATTTGAGCACCAAGCAATGACTGAACCTGATTTTTCCAATCCCCGCCAAAGCCTGGGCACCCTGATCGGGCGCACCTCGCGGCACTGGCGGCGCGCGGTGGACTACCGGTTGCGCCCCTTCGGCCTGACCGAGGCCACCTGGCTGCCGCTGCTTTACCTTTCCCGGTGCAAAGCGCCCCTTTGCCAGAAAAACCTGGCCATTGCGGTCGGCATCGACTCCTCCACGCTGGTGCGCCTAATTGACGCCCTCGTGCAGGCCGGGCTAGTCGAGCGGAAGGCCGACGGCGACCGCCGCATGAAAATCCTCTCCCTCACCCCGCATGGCTGCACCGTGGTCAAGCAGGTGGAAGAGGTGGTCGGCGGGCTGCGGCGCGAGATATTGGGCGGCATCGACGACCAGGAACTGGAAACGACCCGCAACGTGATCGAGCGCGTGCTGGGCGCATTGGTCAAAACGTGCCCGCCGGATTCGGCCGACGAGGAGCCCCGCAAGTGAGCCCCGCCGCCGTCGCCGAACCAGAGCCGCCCCGAGCCCCCGCCAAGCCGCGCCCCCGCGCTGCCCGAAAGCTGCGCCCCTTTCCCGTGAACCGGCGCAAGGTGCTCTGGGGGCTGGTGCTCGTTTTCGTCGCCGCGCTGGGGGTAGGGATGTGGCTGCGCCACCGGATGACGCATGTGGAGGAGAACGACGCCCACGTGGAGGGCGAGGTCGTTACCGTCGCGAGCCGCGTGGATGGCTGGCTTGTCACCCGGCCCGTCATTGAAGGAGACCGCGTTCACAAAGGGGATATCCTGGGCGAACTCGACACCCGCGACGCTCGGCTGCGGCTGAAAAACCTCCAGGCCAGCGTCTCGGCGCACGAGGCGCAGATCCGCGAAACGACCCTCCAGCGGGACATCCTGCAAAAGACCACCGGAGCGCAGCGCGAAAACGCCCGGGCGCAGCTGGCCGCGGCGGAAGCGGCCGCCGCCGGAGTGGCCCCGCAGCTTGAAACCGCCCGGAGCGATTCCGCCCGGGCCGACGAACTCATCAAGACCAACGGCGTCTCGCGCCAGTACTGGGAGCACGCGCGCAACGCCCTCCTGCAACAGGAGGCCGCGCTGCGCCAGGCCCAGGCGAACGTCGCCACGCAAAAAGCCTCGCTCGTGCAGGCCACGGCCCAGCTCGACCAAGTGGCCCAGGAGACGCAGCAGATCGAAGTCCTCAAGGGCGAACGGGACGCGCTGGCGGCCCAGGCGGAGCAGGTTCGCCAGGAGATCGACGACCGCACCCTGCGCGCCCCCGGCGATGGCGTCGTGGACCGCACCTTCATCCATGCGGGCGACTACGTGCAGAGCGGCCAGTGGCTCATGATGCTCCACGATCCGGCTGATGTCTGGGTCGAGGCCAACGTGAAGGAGACCGCGGTGGGGCGGATCAAGCCGGGGCAGAAAGTCCGCATCACCGTCGACGCCTACCCCGGGCTGAAAGTCACCGGCCGGGTCCTGCGGGTCGGCAACGCGGCCACCAATCAATTTGCGCTCCTCCCGAGCCCGAACCCGTCGGGCAACTTTACCAAGATCACCCAGCGGGTGCCGGTGCGCGTGGCGATCGACCCGCCCGGACGCCCGCTGCAACCCGGCTTGATGGTGGAGGTCGTGATCGATGTCGCCGATTAAGGCCTACTCGGTACGATTCGGTGCCGGGTACCGCTGGTACGCCACGGTCACGGTCATGTTCGGCACCATCGTGACCACCGCCTCGAGCACCATGATCAACGTGGCCCTCCCGGATATCATGGGCGCGTTCGGCCTCGGTTCGGACCAGATCCAGTGGCTCTCCACGGGTTTCCTGGCGGCGATGACGGCCACGATGCTGCTGACGGCCTGGGCGCTCAATCGCCTGGGCTACCGGCTCTGTTTCATGGGGGCCCTCGGGCTTTTTATCGCGGGCTCGGTTATCGGGGCCTTGAGCCGGAGCGGCGGCGAGGTGATCCTTGCGCGCGTGCTCCAGGGGCTCGCCTCGGGGCTCATCCAGCCATCCGCGATGGTGGTGATGTCGCACGTTTTCCCACGCGGGCAGCGCGGGCGCGCCATGGGCATCTACGGCATCGGCGTGGTGCTCGCCCCGGCCCTGGGCCCGGCGCTGGGCGGCTACCTGGTGGACGAATACAACTGGCGCGATGTGTTTTGGGCCCTCACGCCGCTGAGCGCCTGCGGCATCGCGGCGGCGGCGGTGTTCCTGCCCGGGCTCGGCGACGAACGGCACCGGAAGGTCCCGCATCACTTTGACGGAGCCGGGTTCGCGCTGCTCTCCGTGTTTCTGGTGACGCTTTTGAGCGGCCTCTCCGACGGCCAGCGCGAGGGGTGGAACTCGGACTTCATTGTCACCCTGTTCGCCGTCTCGCTGCTCGCTTTTGGCGCGTTTGTGGCCCGGGAGCTGACCTTCCACACGCCGCTTCTGAATTTGCGCGTCTTCGCCAATGCCCGCTTCGCGGCGAGCTGTGTCGTCTCGTTCGCGCTGGGCGTGGGGATCTACGGCTCCACCTACATCGTCCCGCTCTTCCTGCAACTGGTGCAGGGCTACACGCCCACGCGCTCCGGCCTGCTCCTGATGCCTGCCGGGTTTGTGCTCGCGCTGGTTTTCCCCTGCACCGGGCTGCTGGCCGACTTGCTGCCGCCGTGGATTCCCATCACCGTGGGGCTCGGCATTTTTGGCGTTTCCAACTGGCTCTGCGGCGGGGTGGATGTCGATACGCCCTTCTGGTTGTTTGCCCTGTGGATCGTCGTGGGGCGGATAGGACTCGGGATGATCACGCCGTCGCTCAATGCCGGGGCGCTGCGGGCGCTGCCGCACGCGTTGCTGGCGCAGGGCTCGGGGACGGTCAATTTCGTGCGGCAACTGGGGGGAGCCTTGGGCGTCAATTTGCTCTCGGTCATCATCGACCGGCGCGGAGCCTTCCACGGGGCGGCGCTTGCGGAGGCGGTTACGGCCTCCACGGCGGCGGCCAGCGAAACCGTGCGGAGGCTCATCCCGCTAGTGAACCACTGGGGCAGCCCTTTCGGGACCCGCCTGCCGCAAGGCGCGTCGCCCACCGCGAGCGCTTATTTGGAGAGCATGCTGATGCCCAAAGCGCGGCTGCTGGCTTACCAGGACGGCTTCCTGGTCGTCGCGCTGATGTTCCTTATATCGCTGGCGGCCGGGCTGCTCATGCGCGGGCGCGGCGCAGAGGCGGAGCCGAAATAAAAAACAGCCGCCTCCCAGGCAAGAAACGGCTTGCCAGGGAGGCGGCGATGCATGCTGCCTGTCTGTCTACTAACTAAAAGGTCACGCCGAGCTGGGCTCCGAGCACCACGGCATTCGGGATGCGGTGGGCTCCCGCCGGGTTCAGGATGAGCTGAACGTCCGGCTGGATGTAGGCGAATTTGGTCAGCGCGATCCGGTGGCCGGTTTCGAGGACCGCCTCGTATTGAGGCCGCCCGCCGCCTGCCGCTTCAACGCTGTCGGCATAGACGCTGCTGAAGCGCCCGTAGACAGCGTGCAGCATCGTGTGATCGTCGTCGCGGCCGGGGATGAGGCCCTTGTAGTTGAGCCCCAATGTGGCCTGCCACGGCATGATGGAAATTTCCTTCTGAGGATAGAGGCAGCCTGCGGTAAAGACCGTCAGGCCTTGATCGCTGCCGGGGCCTTCCTGGTAGACCATTTGGTCGGCGTGGGCGTAGACACCGTAGGAGTTGGTGCCTTTATCCGTCGTGGAGTTGAACTTCGTGTACTCATAGGAGGAGTACGACGCGCCTACCCAGTAGTGGCCGGGGAGGCCCTTCATCTCGGCCGGTTTCCCCTTGCCGTCGCCGGTGCCGGGAACGGCCTGTTTGTTGAACTCCGGGGTCCAGCCGACCTGGCCGATTACGAACGCGCAGTCGCCGCTGGTGATGTCCCAGTTCACGCCGTTCAAGCGCGAGTTAAAGAGCCGGTCGCCGCCCTGGAATACGCCGAGTTGCGCGTAGGTTTCGCCGGTCGGCTGTACCTTGATGCTGCCCGCCCAGGTCGAGTAAGGGTAGGCGGAGAACTGCGTATCGAATAACACCGCGCGGATGTCGCCGTTGATCGCGTTGTTGAGCGAATAGCCGTAGAGCGGCGAGGAGTTGAAGTCGTCGCTGGCGCTGAAGCGGCCGAGCTTGACGGTTACTTTGTCATTGGCGATTTTCTGCTCCAGGTAGACGCCGTAGAGGAACACATTCTGGCCGCCGTAGCACTGCTGGGCGTCGAAGTTGCTCCCAACGTAGTGTTTGGTCAGGCTTTCGCCGTCGCGGTTAATGCCGCTTACGGTGAAGGTGGCGCCATTCCAGCCGATGAGTTTTTCGAGGTCCAGGTGGACGCCGAAATACCAGTCGTCAACGTAGGTTGCACCGCGGCGCATTCCTCCGCTGACGACCCCGGCGGGGATGCTGGTGTAAAAGCCGAAGAACTGGATGCCGTCGGCTTCGAGGCGATCCCGCAGACCGCCCCAGTTTCCGGTGGCGTACTTGCCGTTGAGCCATTCATCCCAGCCGGTGGGTGTGGAGCTTACCGTTGCAGTGGAGGGGCTGGCGCAGGCCATTACGCCCGAGAGGGCTAGGGCACTGGCAATCGTGGATGCAATGCGTGGTTTCATGGGGGATTGGTTAGGATGGGGTTGTTGATCGAGAGTTGTTGTTGGGAAGGTACGGGCTTAGGAAAGGATGACTTGCCGCCGGGTATCGGCGACGGCGGCGGGAAAATCGGCGCAGGGCTTGAGCTGGCGGGTGAGGGCCTGGACGGAGAACGCCGTACCGAGTTCCGCGCAGGCGTCCAGCGGCAGGCCCTGGAGCTGGGCGGAAATGATGCCCGCCACCATGGCGTCTCCCGCGCCGACGGTGCTGCGCACTTCGATATCCGGCGGCCTGGCGATTACGGAATCATCCTTCGTCACAAAGCAGGCGCCCTTTTTGCCCATGGAGACGACGACCATTTCGATGCCGCTCTCCACGAGCGTCCGGGCGGCCTTGATGACCGAGGCTTCATCGGGCAGCGAAATGCCCAAGAGCGCCTCCAGTTCGTGGATGTTCGGCTTGATGATTGTGGGCGCGGCCACCAGGGCCAGCCGCAGCGGTTCGTCGCTGGTGTCCACGAGGACCTTGCGCCCGAGCTCCTTGAGGAAGCTGACGATGTCCCGGTAAATGGCGGGCCTTACTCCCGGGGGAACGCTGCCGCCCAGGACGAACCAGGGGGCCTTGAGCGTTTCCATTTTGATGCAAAGCGTTTGGATATCGCCGGGCTCGGGGGCGATGCCGGGGAAGTTGATATCCGTGGTGGAGGCGTCCTGCGGGTCGGTGATCTTGATGCCGATGCGCGTCTCGCCCTCGATGCGCACGAAGCTGTCGGTGATTTTCTTGGAGGCGAAGAGGCGCTCGAAAATCGTGGCGTTTTCGCGGCCCAGGAAACCGGTCACGGCCACGCGGCTGCCAGCGTCGGCCAGCGACGCCGCGACGTTGACTCCCTTGCCGCCCGCCGTGTTGCAGACAGACTCAACGCGGTTGACGGCCCCGGGTTTGAAGCCGGAGATGGCGACGGTGCGGTCGATCGCGGGGTTGAGCGTGACGGTGACGGCGTCGAAGGAGAGAGGTGCGGTGGTGGACATATTCGGTGATACTAAGGGATGATAAGATCGCGAACTTCCGCGGCGGATTGGCAGGTGAGGGCCTTGGCGGCGATAGTCCGGGCCTGGGCCAGGGAGATTTTCCGCAGCCGGGCCTTGATGGCGGCGATACTCGGCAGGCTCATGCTCAGCTCGGTGACGCCGAGACCGGCCAGGATGATTGCGCCGCGCGGATCGCCCGCGATGCCGCCGCATACGCCGACCCATTTCCCGGCGGCGGCCGCGGCGCGTGTGGTCATTTCGATCATCCTCAGTACCGCCGGGTGCAGCGCGTCTACTTGTTTGGTCAGCACCGGGTGCATCCGGTCCATGGCGTAGACGTACTGCGCCAGGTCGTTGGTGCCGATGGAGAAAAAGTCGGCTTCGCGAGCCAGCTCCGGGGCCATCAACGCCGCCGAAGGAACCTCGACCATGATGCCGATCTCCACCGGAGCCACGCCAAGTTCCTTGCGAACTTTTTCGGCGATTTCCTTACCCTCGCGCAGTTCCTCCAGCGTGGCGACCATCGGGAACATGATCTTGATGGGGCCGGTCGTCGAGGCGCGGTAGATGGCGCGCAGCTGCGGGATGAAAAGCTCCGGCTGGCGCAGGCAGAGGCGGATGCCGCGCGTGCCCAGGAACGGATTATCCTCATGCGGCAGCGAGAGGTAGGGGACGGCTTTGTCGCCGCCGATATCCAGCGTGCGGATGATGAGCGGCAGGCCGTTGAGGGCGGAGGTCATGGCGCTGTAGGCCTCGAACTGCTCCTCCTCGGTTGGCGGGGTGTTGCGGGAGAGGAAGAGGAATTCCGTCCGCATGAGCCCCACGCCTTCCGCTCCGGCCTCCACGGCCAGCGCGGCCTCGGAGGGCTTGCTGATGTTGGCGACGACTTCGATGCGGTGATCGTCGGTGAGGATGGCCGGTTGGTAGCGGGTCTGGTATTCGATGTCGCGGCGGTGTTGCAGATCGATCTGGAAATTCTCCGCCGAACGCAGGTCGGCTTCGCTGGGCGCTACGTAGAGGCTGCCCGCGCTGCCGTCCAAGATGCAGAGAACGCCGTCGGTCTGCTCCAGCAGGGCCGGACCGGCTCCGACCATCGCGGGCAGATCGAGCGAGCGGGCGATGATGGCCGTGTGCGAGGTCGCCCCGCCCAGGGCCGTGCAGAGGCCCAGGATGCGCTTGGGGTCGAGCCGGGCGGTGTGCGAGGGCGTCAGGTCCTCGGCGACCAGGATGACCGGGTGATCGGGAAGGGTGATCTCGCCCTGCTCGGAGGGAGCCAGTAAGCGCAGCACGCGCTGGCCCACGTCATGAAGATCCACGGCGCGGCCGGAGAGGCGCTCGTTGTTGACCTGGGCGACCTCCGCCACCCGCTGGTTGATGATTTGCTGCCAGCTCCAGGCGGCCCCGTGGCCCATTTCAATCAGTTCGAGGACGTCTTTGAGGAGATCGGGGTCCGTGAGGAAGGCCTGGTGGGCGCGGAAAATCGCGGCCTCTTGTTTGCCGCAGCGGTCTTTGACGGCGTCGTAAATATCGGTGAGCTGATCGTGGGCGGTTTGCAGCGCATCCCTGATTTCCGTCTCGGCGTCCTCCTGGGTCTGCAAAGCGTCCTCCACGATGATCCGGCTGGTCTGGAGATGGAAGAGCGGCCCGATGGCGATGCCCGGCGAGGCAGAGATGCCGCTCACGCGCGGGCTCAGCTCGGAGGCTGGGCTCCAGAGCACCTCGTCGACGTGGATCTTGACTTCCTCGGCCTCGCCGAGCCCACTTTCCACGGCGGCTTTGAGCGCCGTGAGCGCGGCTTCGGCGTCCACGCCGCTGGCGACGATGCGTAGCGTTGAGCCGCCGTCGATGCCGAGTTTCAAAAGCGAGGCCATCGATTTGCCGTTGGCCGTTTTGCCGTTGAACTCCACGCGGATCTCGGAATGGAACTGCGCGGCTTCATCCACAAACACTGTTGCGGGCCGGGCGTGCAAACCCGCGCCCGGCAGCAGGGAGACCTCCACGCTCACCGCGCCCGCGAGTTGCTCGGGCTGGGCGCTCTCCCTGGCGGGGCTGCGGCGTAGCGCGGCGATGATAATCTGCGGGTCCTCGGCTTCCGCCAGGCGGCGGGAAAGCTCGGAGTCGTCCAGCACATCGGTGAGCGCGGCGAGGACGCCCAGGTGTTCGTCCGAGCGAGCGGCGATCCCCACCACGAGGCGCACGACCTGGTTGCCATTCCACACGACGCCGTCGCGCACTTGCACGATGGCAATGGCCGTGTGGTGGATGAGTTCCCGGTCGGCCTGCATCCCGTGGGGGATGGCGATGCCGTTGCCGAGGAACGTATCGGCCTGTTTCTCGCGGCCCAGCATGCTCTCGATGTAGCCGGGCGCGATGGCTCCGCTTTTGACGAGGAGCTGGCCCACCTCGCGAATCGCTGCTTCCTTGGTGGTGGCGCGGGACCGTAGCGCGATGTCCTGGGGCGTGAGCTGGATCATATTAAATGTGCGTTAGTGGTTGGCGGTGGCTGTGGCGGCCGGGGCGGTTGCGGGCACGGCGGCGTAGACCGGCTTTTTCAAGACAAAGAGGGCGGCGGTGGTGAGGAGCGTTCCGGCGACGACGGAGACGAGGAAGGGAATGAGCGGCGTGACGGCTCCCGGGATCAGCGCGGCAAAGATGCCGCCGTGCGGGACGAGAAATTGCACCCCCGCTGACATCGAGATGGCCCCCGCCAGGGCGGAGCCGACCATGGTCGAGGGGATCACGCGGAAGGGGTCCTTGGCGGCGAAGGGAATCGCGCCTTCCGTGATGAAGGAGAGCCCGAGCACCAGGGCCGGGCCGCCTGCCTCGCGCTCTTCGGTGTCGAACCGGGTCTTAAAGAGGAACACCGCCAGCGCCAGGCCGAGAGGAGGCGTCATCCCGGCGGCGATGACCGCGCCCATGGGCGTGTAGACCTTGCTGGCGAGCAGGCCGACGGCGAAGGTGTAGGCGGCTTTGTTCACCGGCCCGCCCATGTCAAAGGCCATCATTGAGCCGAGGATAATCCCGAGGACTACCGCGTTGGCACCGCGCATCGTGTTGAGCCAGTGCGTCATGGTGTCGAGCACCACCTGGACGGGCGGGGCGATGACGTAGATCATGAGGAGCCCCACGATGATCGTGGAGAGGAAGGGCAAAATGAGCACCGGCTTGAGCCCCTCCAGCGTTGAGGGCAGCTTGATTTTATCAGCCAGAAAGCGCGTCAGGTACCCGGCGAGGAAGCCGGAAACAATGCCGCCGAGGAAGCCCGCGCCAAGGTTCTGGGCGAGCATGCCGCCGACGAGCCCCGGGGCGATGCCCGGCCGGTCGGCGATCGAAAAGGCGATGAACGCGGAGAGAACGGCGACGAAAAGATGGAAGGCCGTGCCGCCGCCGATCATGGAGAGCGCCGCGCCGAGCGTCCCCTTGGCGTCCCCGGCGTAGATGCCGCCGAGGGCGAAAGCGAGCGCGATGGCAAGGCCTCCCGCGATGACCACGGGCAGCATGTAGGAGACCCCCGTCATGAGGTGCTTGTAGGGGCCGGTGCGCGAGCGGGAGCGTTCCGCCTTGGCGGCCTCGACCGCGCTGACCAAGTTCGCGCCCGCGGCGGGAACGGCCAGGGCGAGCGCGGTCTTGATGACTTCCTGCCCGTTGCGCATGGCCTCGCTGGTGGAGGTCGTGTAGAGGCGCTTGCCGGTGAAGCGCGCGGCGTCGACGTTGGTGTCGGCGGCGATCACTACCGCGTCGGCTGCCGCGATTTCCTCGGGCGTCAGCGTGTTCTTGGCGCCGACCGAGCCCTGGGTTTCAATCTTGATCTGGTAGCCGAGGGCGCGGGCGGCTTTGTTGAGGGCCTCTGCGGCCATGAAGGTGTGGGCGATGCCGGTGGGACACGACGTAATGCCGACGAGCTTTTTCACTTCCGGCGCGGCCGGTTCCGGCTTGGCAGAGGCCACGGGAGCTGGGGCCGGTTGCGGAGCGGGTTCGGCGGGCAGCTTGGCCAGCGCGGCGGTGATGACGGCCTTGGTGTTGACGATGGCTTCGCTCGTGGGGACCTGGTAGATCGGCTTTCCGGCGAAGCGCGCGGTGTCCACGCTGATATCCGTGGCGAGGATAATGACATCGGCCTCGGCGATTTCGCGTTCGGAGAGGGGATTCTTGGTGCCAATGGAGCCCTGGGTTTCGACTTTAATCCAGTGGCCCATCACTTCGGCTGCCTTTTTGAGGGCTTCCGCAGCGAGAAGGGTGTGTGCAATGCCGGTGGGGCAGGAGGTAATTGCGATGATGCGTTTCATACCAGTGGGGGGACGGTGAACGAGTGAAAAGGTTTTCCGGAGATTCGGTTCCGAAGATGATCGAAAGTTAGCAAAATGTTCCGAAAAATCAATAAATTTCTTTCATATGCTTTCGAAGGCTTTCGTTATGGAAGGAAATACCTTGCCTTAGCTTTCGAAGTGTGTTTTATTAGCAATAGATTCCCCCTTCCATGAACGAAACCTCTAAAGACTCGTCGAAAGCCCCTATGATTCTGGAACGCCGCGGGCAGATTGCCGAGATGGTGCGCCGCAACGGGTCCGTCCGCGTGGGCGAACTGGCCGAGCGCTTTCGCGTCTCCGAGGTCACCATTCGGCTCGACTTGGTTGCGCTCGAAAAAGAGGGCGAACTGATGCGTGACCGGGGCGGGGCCATCGCGCAGCGGCTGCTGGTGCCGGTGCAGTCGCTCATGGGGATGGAGCTCCGCAGCCAGCTCAACAACGATTCCAAAAAGCGGATCGGCCAAGCGGCGGCGCAATTCGTCCAGCCCGGGGATACGATCATACTAGATGCCGGGACGACCGTGGTCGAAATGGTGCCTTTCCTCGCCGGGATCGAGCACCTGACGGTCGTTACCAACGCGCTCAACGTCGCCCTTGCGCTCAACGAAAAGACCACGGCCAAGGTGCTGCTCCTGGGCGGAAACTTGAGCCGCGAATCGTGCAGCACCCTGGGACCCATCGGCGAGCGCACGCTGGCGGATATGGTGGTCCAGAAGACCTTCCTCGGGGCGCAGGCGCTCGACATCCGCCACGGGATTACCGACAGCACGCCGGAGATCGCGCAGAGCAAACGGGCCATGATCCACGCCGCGCGAAAAGTCGTTCTTTTAGTCGATTCCAGCAAATGGGGCAGGGGTGCGTTCATCAAAGTCGCTCCCGTCGGGGCCGTGCACACGCTCATTAGCGATGGCGGCCTGCCCGGCGAAGCGCGCACTTCGCTGGAGCAAAGCGGCGTTGAGCTGATCCTGGCGTAACCGGGGAGTCTTTTGGGGAAAAATCCGTGCCGGCTGAGGGCACGGCACGGATCAATGAATCGGTCCGGTTGTTTCTAGAATCTTTTCCCTTCCGGACGATCAGACTCAATATGAGGCTGATCTTCGGGGACGGCGGATTCCGATGCGGTCGAGATATCCTCCGCATTAAATTCCTTGAGCACTCCCGTAGCGCGGTCGATGCCGCCGGAATCTTCCGTATGGACCGACACAAGGATTTTCCCCTCCTTGACTTTCGACTCGTAGCGGCGGGCTTCATACTCCGGAATGCCCATTCCGACCAATGCCCCGACAACCCCACCTAAAGCTGTGCCAACAGCGGCCCCGCTCAAGGCCGCCATGATCGGGCCCGCTGCGATAAACGGCCCGAGGCCGGGAATGGCCAGCGCCCCGATGCCAGCAAGCCAGCCCAGGACGCCTCCTGCGACAAAGCCAGTGGTGCCGCCCGTCGTCGTTCCCTCGGGGGCCTTGGTCTCGTGTTCAATGGCGAAGTCTTCGCTTCCCGCCGTGTCGGCGAAGAGCATCGAGATATCCTTGGGATAAAATCCCGAGGTCTTGAGGCGCTCCACCACGTTCTCGGCTTGCTGCCGGTTATTGAGAATTGCAAATACGGATTTTTTCATAATGGACTAATGCTATTTCTTAATTTCAAGGTGGTTGGCAACTTTCTCTTTCCCCGCCGCCTTCTCTGCGATGGAAGCGATCGCCGTTTTTTCCTGTTCCGAATGAACAGGACCACGGAGGGTCACTTTCCCGTCGATGGTAATCACCTTGATGTTCTTTGCCGTCATCGAGAGAGAGTCGTTTTTGACAATCTCGCGACGAATGTTCTTGGTTATTTCGCGATCCGCTTCCGATCCGCCCTGCTCTTCGGCAGTTAACTGTTCGGTAGCGTTTTTCTTCGTATTATCCGGCTTGGTCGGTTGTTGATTTTCTGCCTGCGCAAGCACAGACGAGGCAACAACCAGGAGGACGATTAGGATGTTTTTCATGACTTTAGTAAAACGAACCCCATAATTTCCTTGGCTGTCGCCTAATGACCGGGCCGCACGCTAAGCGAGATGCGAAGCACCTAGGACATGAACAAGCTCACCTTCAAAGGCCAATGGAATGAAGTCAAAGGGAAGCTCAAACAGAAGTATGGGAACCTAACCGACGATGACCTCACCTATTCAGAGGGGGAAGATGAGGAGTTCCTGGGCCGGTTGCAGAAGAAACTGGGGAAAACCGCGGACGAGATCCGCAAAATCATTGCTAACTTATAGAACTCTTTTCCTATGTTACACTATGCCGTTGTATTCCTGATCATCGCGATCATCGCTGCCATATTTGGTTTCGGCGGTGTCGCCGGTACCGCCTCTTGGATTGCCCAGATTCTCTTCGTGGTGTTTCTGGTCCTGTTCATTATTTCCTTCATCACAGGGCGCAGGCCTAAGATCTAGGCATAGCGACGGCAGAAAAGGAATGCCTGCTAGGCCCCGGTCTTCAGCCGCAGGCGGAACGCTGAGGCGCTCTCGCCGAAATGGCTCCGAAAGCAGCGGGCAAAATGTTTCGGCTCCGGCCAGCCGACTTTCGTGCCGATTTCCCCGACGCTCAGTTCGGAGGCGAGCAGCAGCTGGGCTGCTTTGTGGGCGCGCTCCTGGGAGAGAAACTTCATGGGCGGGCTGCCGGTGGCTTGGCGGAACAGGCGCACGAGGTAGCTAGGGTCGATGTGCAGCTCCCCCGCCAGCTCGGGGAGCGTCCAGGCGCGGGCGGGCTCGGCGCGCAGCAGCTCCGAGGCGCGGCGCACGGCGGAATGGACCGGGACCGGTTCGCGAGGGGTGGCGGGAGCGCCTTCGTGGGCCACGCAGTCGATCAACCGGAGCAGGTCGGCCACCAGGGCTCCCTTTCGCAGCATGAGGCCCCGCACGTAGGTTTTTAACAAAATGGCGGCCAGTTTCCGCACCCCCGGGATCGCTTTTTCTGGAAGCCGCCATTCCAATCCATGGGAACCCCCTTTCCACGGGGCCGGGGCCATGAGCGGGCCCATCGCGGGGTCCTGGCAGACCCAGGCCAGCGGGCCGCTGAGCAGCTCCGGGGAGAAGAGGCAGTTATAGACCTCGAACTGGCGGCATTGGGTATAGGAGTGCCAGACGCCAGGGGGGATCATGAACACCTGGCCCGCCTTGCAGAGAGCCTCCCCCGAGGTAGTCCGGTGCATCGCCTGCCCATGGACGATGATGGCCATTTCCAGCCATTCATGGTAATGGGCCCCGGTGTTAGGCTGCCGGGCCATGTGGTTCATGTAAAAGAATTTTTCGGGCGAAAAAATCCAGGGAGAGCCGTCGTTCTGGGGAGGTGTTTCAGGCACGGGAGGGGATTGCATGTCAAAAAATGGGAAATAGCAAGCGCACTTTTGGGTAACACCTTTTTTCCGGATGGGTTAAGTTAACGCCCATCATATGAAGCCCGAAAACCTTCGCTGCGAGACGCTCGACAACCCCCTAGGCCTGGATGTTTCCACCCCCCGTTTAAGCTGGATATTGCCCGCTTTGCCCAGGCGGGGCGTTCGGCAAAGCGCCTGGCGCGTGCTGGCCGCCTCGACTCCCGCCCGCCTCGCCGCCGACGAAGGCGACCTGTGGGACAGCGGTCGCGTCGAGGGGGATGGGGCGGTTTACATTCCCTACGGCGGAGCGCCGCTGGCCTCGCGAACCGCGGTCCATTGGAAGGTCCAGGTATGGGACGAGGCCGGGAGCGCTTCAGAGTGGTCGGACCCCGCTTTTTGGGAAATGGGGCTGCTTTCGGATGCCGACTGGAACGCGCAGTGGATCGCCTCGCCGCTCGCGGGTGGTGCCCGATCGGTGCTTCCCTCGCCCTACCTGCGCCGGGAATTCACGCTGGAGCGCGAGGTCGCCTCGGCCCGGCTTTATGTCACCGCTCGCGGGTTGTACGAATTTTCGCTCAATGGCAAGCGGGTGGGGGAGGATCTCCTCACGCCCGGCGACACCGACTATTCAAAACGTATTCAGTATCAGGTTTACGATGTCAGCGGGCTGCTCCGACCGGGCGTCAACGCAGCCGGGGCGATTCTGGGCGATGGCTGGTATTGCGGCTACCTCGGCTGGCGCGACCGGCAGTATTACGGAGAGCGCCCCTCGCTTTTGGCGCAGCTCGAAATCACGTTCGCCGACGGTTCCCGGGCGAGCGTTTCCAGCGACGGTACTTGGAAAACCACGTTCGGGCCGATCCTCGAATCCGATTTTCTCCAGGGCGAGATCTACGATGCCCGCCGCGAGATGCCGGGCTGGGATGAGGTCGGATTTGACGACCGTTCCTGGTGGAGCGCGATGCTGCTGGCCGACGAGGGCGCGAAGCGCGTCGGGATGCGGGGGCCGACGGTGCGCCGCGTGAAAGAACTCGTTCCCGTGGCGCTGACCCGCACGGACACTTCGCTGCCGATCTTTGACCTGGGCCAGAACATGGTCGGCCGGGTGCGCCTGAAAGTCATGGCCCCGGCGGGGAAAACGCTCCGGATTCGCTTCGGGGAAACGCTGGAGCGCGACGGCACGCTCTACACGGCGAACCTCCGTTCGGCCCGTGCTACGGAGTATTACACATGCAAGGGCGGCGGGGAGGAAACGTGGGAGCCGCGCTTCACCTTCCACGGGTTCCGCTACGTCGAAGTCCAGGGCCTCCCGGGCAAGGCGGAGCCGGGCATGGTGACGGGCATCGTGCTCCATTCGGACATCCGGCCCACGGGCGTTTTCGAATGCTCGGACCCGTTGGTTAGCCAGCTTCAGAAGAATATCCAGTGGGGGCAGCGCGGCAATTTCGTCGATATCCCCACCGACTGCCCGCAGCGCGACGAACGCCTCGGGTGGATGGGCGACGCGCAGGTGTTCATCCGCACGGCCTCGTTCAACTTCGACGTGGCCGGGTTTTTCAGCAAATGGATGAATGACGTTTCGGATGCGCAGGGGCCCGATGGCGATCTCCCTGCGGTGGCTCCCGACATTCTGCGCGAGTTCGGCGAACCCAAGGCGAGGGCGGGTGGCCCGGCATGGGCCGAGGCGGGCATCATCTGTCCCTGGACGGTTTATCTCTGCTATGGCGACTCTGGGATTTTGGCCGAGCATTACGAGATGATGCAGCGCTTTCTGGAGTCGCTCAAGGCTTCGGCGAAGGATTACATCCGCTGCCTGCCAGGGTGCGGTTACTGGGAGGGCTTCGGCGACTGGCTGGCGCTGGATGGATCGAAAGGGGAACGGGGCGGCACGCCTCTTGATTTGATCGGAACGGCTTTCTTCGCTCACTCGGCGCGGCTGATGAACCGCATCGCCACGGTGCTCGGCAAGGAGGCGGATGCGGCGGAGTACGAGGCGCTTTTCCAGGCGATCCGCACGGCGTATCAGGCCCGCTACATTACCCCAGAGGGGATCGTCGCCAGCGGAACGCAGACCGCCCTGGTATTGACGCTTCATTTCGACCTCGCGCCGGAGGCTCTTCGCCCGGCGATGGTCGGCGAACTGGTTCGCAAGATCGAGGCCAACGGCGATCGCTTAAGCACGGGCTTTGTCGGCACCTCGTATCTGCCGCTCGTGCTGACGAAGGGGGGCCGCGCGGATGTGGCCTTCCGCCTCCTGCATCAAAAGAAATGGCCGTCGTGGCTTTACGCCGTGACGCAGGGCGGGACGACGATTTGGGAACGCTGGAACGGCTGGACGGAAGAAAACGGCTTCGAGACGGTCGCGATGAATTCGTTCAACCACTATGCCTACGGGGCGATCGGCGAATGGCTCTACGCATCGGTGGCCGGGCTGGAGCTCGACCCGTCGCGGCCCGGGTATAAGCATGTGATCGTGAAGCCGCTACCCGGCGGTGAATTGACCTGGGCCGCCGCCTCGTTGCACACGCCGCACGGGCTCCTGGCCAACCGCTGGGAACTCAAAGACGGGAAGTTCGACATGACGCTCACCGTCCCGTCCAACACGACTGCCACGGTGTGCCTTCCGGCCGCCGAGGGCCGGACCGTTATGGAAAGCGGTCAGCTCGCCCGGGAAGCCGTGCGGTACGTCGGGCGCGAAGCGGGGGCGGAAATCTTCGAGGTCGGCTCGGGCACCTACCACTTTGAGGTTTGCTAAGTTTCCGACGCGGGCGGGTTCAGGACGTTCCGCGCCTGGGCCAGAAACCCCAGGACGAAGATTGTGAGCCCGATGGCCCACTCTATCGAAGGCGCGAGGACCACTGCGTCGCAGACTAGCATCGCGCCAGTCGCGGCGGTGAGCCAGATGATCGCCCAGTCAAAGAGCACTGTGGCGAGCGCTGCTGCGATGAGGGCCCCCACGATCACCGCGCCCCAGAAAACCGGATCGGGCCACCCGAGCGCCAGGATGAGGCGACCCGCCAGCGCGCCTCCTGCCGCGGCCCCCGCGAGGGCTACGGCCACGCGCTGGAACAGGATGGCGAGGATCGCGCCGAGAATCCCCATGAAGAGACCGCTGCCCAGGATGACCCACTGCGGATGGGCATGAATGAGGATCGGCGCGAGCTGCACTCCCGCATAAAAGCCGACCGTCGCCACGAAAATCCAGAAGAGCCGCCGCCCGAAAAAGGCCAGCAGCAGCCCGACGAGAATGGAAAGGCCTGTGGCGAGCGGTGCGGTGATCATGCGGAAAAAAGAGAGCCCTGCGATGGGAATCGCGCGGGTGGGTCTCCCTTTACGCCGCAATTTTTTCCGGGTGCTTCGGCGCGGGCGGCGGCGTCAGGCGGTAGCCCTCGGCCAGGCGAATAAAGCGGCTCGGGTGATACGCGAAAAATGGCGCGCTGGCCGCGAAGTAGAGCGTCGAGAAGACCGGGTGAATCTGCTCCGGCTTGAGGCCAAAAAAGAGCGCGGGATTGGCGGTAACGAGCTCCGGCAGGATAAATTGCCCCACGAAAAGCCCAAAGAGCAGGATCGCGCCGCCGATGGTCAGCCGCAGCGAGGCCAGCAGCGCCACGGCCAGGAACGACTGCGCGGCGGTGAGCAGCACCTCGTGCATTTGCAGCGAACCCATCGGGAGCGGATGCTCCAGAGTGCCGTGCGAGACGGCGAAAACCGCCGGGATCATCCCCACCAGCAGCGTCCACTGGTTGAGCTTCGCCGAGAGCAGGCTCCCGAGCGCCATGCCCGCCTGCCCCCGCCATGCGAAGACCAGGGCGACGATGAATTCCGGCGCTTCCGAGGCGATGGGGGCGAGCCATTGCACCAGGATGAACTGGTTGATCCCGAAATGCGTGCCGGTGCCGATGAGCCCCTCGCAAAACGGCCCCGCGTTGAGCAGAATCACCCCGCCCGCGAAGAGGAAAAGCGCCAGCGTGGCCAGGCGTCGCCGGGCTTTGGGCAGCGCGACGAGCACTTCGGCCGGGCCCTCCGCCTCCAGTTCGCCGCAGGGCCGCGTGCTCGCCACCACGATATACCAGGCGTAGATGCCCAGCAGCACCAGGCCGTCGTACCATTCCAGCGTTCCCTTGAAGGGGATCACCAGCGCGTAGATCGTCGAGATCCCCAGGAAAAACAGCTCCGTGCGCCGCTCCCGCTCGATCCTCACCGGCTTGCGAAAGCGCACCCAGCAGATCAGCGCGATCAGCCCCCAGGCCACGCCAATTAAGAGCCGGTTGGCCCCGGTCATGTTGGCGATGGCGTAGTGGGCGTAGCCGCTATCGGGGTTTTTCCCGGCCATCCAGGTGAAGTACATGTCCACCGAGTACTCCGGCAGCACGGCGATGAGCGCCACCACGGCCAGGGCGAGCGCCTGGGAGATATCGGCCTGCGCGGCGTCGCACGCCCAGAGCAAAAGAAACGAGGCCCCGAGAATGGCCGCCCCGGCCATCAACGCCACCAGCGGGGAGCCCCAGGGCACGCCGCTCAGGCGCAAGGCGATGCCCGGCAGAGTCATCAAGACGGCGAAAAGAATCGGGAGCAATTTTCTATTCATGACGAAAGGGGAAAAATTATCCCGGATCGGCTTTTCCCAGGCAAGGAAATGCAAATTAGGGTGTGAAATGGCCAAACCAAAGCCACTTGGCTATTTTTCCAGCGCCGCTTTTTTCGCGCAGGCAAGAAAACGCTGCCCCGCCGGGGAGAGCCCGCTCTCCGGCCACACCGCGGCGATTACCAGCGGCTTCGGCTCGGGCGAGATGCGCAGCAGCTGGAGGCGTGCCCCCACGACGCACGCGAGCGATTCCGTTACCAACGCCACGCCGCTGCCCGCCTCCACCGCCGCGATGAGGCTCGCCACGCTGTCGTGCTCCTCGCCAATGTGCGGCGTCACCTTCGCCGGGGAAAAGGTGTCGTTGATCACGTCGCCGTAGTCGGGGTATTCCGTAGGATTGAAGGATAACAGCTCGAATTTCGCCGCTTCGGCCAGGGTTACGCTTTTCTTTTCGGAAAGCGGATGCCGGGGCGCTACCGCCAGGCGGATCGGCTGCCGCGAAAGGTCCTGCGACTGAAGCCCGCGCAGGATGGCGGCGTGGGCATGCACCATGATGGCCATATCCAGGTGGCCTTCGCGCAGACCAACCAGCATCTCCTCCGTGGAGAGATCGTGCAGCTTTACCTTCAGGTTAGGCAGCTCGTCCTGAAAGGCCCGCAGCGCCTTTGGCAATATCCGCACCGTGGGCGACATGGCGTAGCCGACGTGAATCTCCCCGGCCGCGCCCTCCGCCGCGGTGCGCGCCTTTGCGACGGCCTCCTCCACCCGTTCGATGACCGCCTGGGCCTCGACAAGAAAGACCCGCCCCGCTTCGGTGAGCTTCACGGATTTTGCGCTCCGCTCCAGCAGCGGGAAGCCGAGCTCGTCCTCCAGGTCGCGAACTTGTCGGCTCAGCGCCGGTTGGGAGACGTGCAGGTTCAAAGCGGCCCGAGAGACGTTTTCCTCTTCGGCGACGGCGATGAAGTAGCGAAGGTGGCGCAGTTCCATATTGCCCCCCAAGTATGCACGAAAGTTATGCTTAGGCAAGAAACACGGTCTTTCACAGACTGGGGGTAAACGTGGCATGGTTCGAACATGATCATTCGGAAAGCAAAAGAACGCGGGCAGTCGAGCCTCGGTTGGCTGGACTCCTATCACACCTTCAGCTTTGCGGATTACTACGATCCCCGCTGGAGGGGGTTCCGGAGCCTGCGGGTCATCAACGATGACTTGGTGATGCCAGGAAAAGGTTTTGGTACCCATCCGCACCAGGACATGGAAATTGTGACCTACGTATTAAGCGGCCTGCTGGAGCATAAGGACTCCATGGACAACGGGCGGGTCATCCGGGCGGGGGAAGTCCAGTACATGAGCGCCGGAAGCGGCGTGCGGCACAGTGAATGGAACCCGTCGGAGGACGAGGCCACGCACTTCCTGCAAATCTGGATCGAACCGGAGGAGCGGGGGCTCGACCCGGAGTACGCCGACTGGCGTCCCGCCGATTCCGAGGCCGCCAAGCTGCTCCTGGTTTCGCGCGATGGCCGGGCTGGATCGCTTAAAATCCGGCAGGACGCCGACGTCTACCGCATCCGGCTTGCCCCCGGCCAGGCCGTGACGCACGAACTCAAAGCCGGGCGCGGTGCGTGGGTGCAGATCGCCACCGGCGAGGCCCGCCTCAACGGTGCCGCGCTGGCCACGGGCGACGGAGCCAGCACCGAGCAGCCCGGCGAACTGCTCCTCAAGGCGGCCCACCGGACCGAAGCCATCCTCTTTGATTTAAAATAACACCAACCTAAGAAATCGATAACCACCTAACCTATGAGCAAAATCCTCGTTCTCTATTATTCCAGCTACGGCCACGTAGAAACCCTCGCCCATGCCGTCGCGGAAGGCGCGCGTTCGGTGGAGGGCTCGCAAGTCACCCTCAAACGCGTGCCGGAGACGATCTCCCCGGAGGTTGCCAAACAGATCGGCATCAAGCTCGATCAGCCCGCTCCGGTCGCCACGCCGCAGGAGCTCGCCGAATATGATGCGATCATTTTCGGTAGCCCGACCCGCTTTGGCAACATGACGGCGCAAATGCGCAATTTCCTCGACCAGACCGGCGGCCTTTGGGCCAAGGGAGCGCTCATCGGCAAGGTGGGCAGCGTTTTTACCAGCACCGGCACCGGCGGCGGCAACGAAAGCACCATCATTAGCTTCGTTACCACGCTGATCCATCAAGGGATGGTCTACGTTGGCCTGCCATACTCCTGCCCCGAGCTGTCGGATACGAGCGAAGTCAAAGGCGGTTCGCCCTGGGGCGCGGCCACCATCGCCGGTCCCGACGGTTCCCGCCACCCGAGCGAAAAGGAGCTGGCGCAAGCCCGCTTCCAAGGCAGCCACGTGGCCTCCATCGCGGCGAAACTAACCAAGTAACCACCAATAGACCTATCCAATCCTCCACACCATGAAAGCACTCGAACTTCTCTTTAAAACCACTCCGTCCTTTGCCCCGCTTTTTGCGCGGCTCGCGCTTGGCATCGTCATGTTCCCGCACGGGGCCCAGAAGGTCCTCGGCTGGTTCGGCGGCCACGGGTTCACCGGCACCATGGGATTTTTCACCGGCGTGCTGCACATTCCCGTGCTCTTTGCCTTCCTCGCCATCCTGGCGGAATTTGCCGGTTCGCTTGGCCTGATCTTCGGCTTCCTGAGCCGGGTGGCGGCCTTCGGCATCGGCGTCGTGATGATCGTGGCGATCACCACCGCCCACGCCGCGAACGGGTTCTTCATGAACTGGGACGGCTCGCAAAAAGGCGAGGGGTTCGAGTATCACCTGCTTGCCCTTGGCCTGGCACTGGTCGTATTAGTTGCGGGGGCTGGCATCGCCTCTATCGACGGCCTCATCGCCAAGCATTTGAAAGACTAGTCTGACCTGAAAAAAACCAACAACCGGCCCAGTGGGCCACACCTTGCATCAAATCCTATGGAAAAGAACCTTACCGCCCCCGAATGGGGGCCCACACCCGGAATCGGACATATCCACCTGAAAGTTGCTGATCTGGAGCGCTCGATTGCCTTCTATCGCGACGTGCTCGGGTTTGAGCTGACCCAGCGCTTTGGGCGGGAGGCGGCATTCCTTTCCTTCGGCGGCTATCATCATCACCTTGGGCTTAATACCTGGCAGAGCGCCAATGGCCGCTCTCCCACGGCGGGGTCCACGGGGCTCTACCACTTCGCCATCGTCTACCCCACGCGGGCGGCGCTGGCGCGGGCCGCGGCCCGGCTCGTCAAGTCCGGCGTGGCGCTGGATGGCGCGGCGGATCACGGCGTGAGCCAGGCCGTCTACTTCCGCGATCCGGATCACAACGGCGTGGAACTCTACTGGGACAAGCCGCGCGAGGATTGGCCCCGCAACGAGGAGGGCGAGCTGTCGATGTCCACGGACTACCTGGACCTCGAGAGTCTCCTGGCCGAGGCGGAGGCCGCTGAACCGGAGCCGGTTTCGGGTTAGCTGTTGGGCTAAGCGAGCAGCTCGTTCACCTTTTCCGGCGGGCGCGCCACGAAAGCGCGCTTGCCGGAAACCACCAGCGGACGCTGGAGGAGGATGGGGTGCTGGGCGATGGCGGCAAAAAGTTCGTCGTCCGTTTTGGTGGGATCGCCGAGCTGGAGGGCTGCGTATTCGTCCTCATCCTCGCGAAGGATCTCCCGAGGCGGCAGGCCCAGTGAGCGGAGCTTCTCCACGCTGAGCGGCTCCTTGAGGTACTCGATGACTGTCGGCTCGCAGCCGTGCTCGCGCAGGATTTCCAGGGCTTTGCGGCTCTTTGAACAACGCGGGTTATGGTAGATGAGAATATCAGCGGGCATATGAGGGGGCCAGCGTACTATGGCGGGCCCTTTCTGCCCACTGGATTTTCGCCCCGGGCGGCATCGCCGAAAATGGTGGCCGCCTCGGCTTTCACGAGCTCGACAAACTGCCGCAGCCGGGCCGGGTAAAACCGCGCGTAGGGAAAAACCAGGCTCACCGGCAACGGCGCGGCGCGCCACCGGGGAGCCAGGCGCACCAGCCGTCCATGGGCTAGGTCATCCGCCAGCACCCAGGCTGAGCCGACGCACACCCCGAGCCCCTGCACCGCCGCGTTGCGCAGGGCGTAAAGGCTGTCGGTGGCGAAGCGGGGCGTGATCGGGATTCGGCGGCGTTTGCCGGTTTCCTCGTGGGTAAGGGTCACTTCATTGCGGTAAAACGTGCGCAGCGCCAGCCAGGGGAGCCCGGCGAGCTCGGCTGCGTCCTCCGGGATGGGCTCGCCAGCGAGCAGCTCCGGCGCGGCGACGACGATGCGGTGCACCTCCGAGAGGTGGATCGCCACCAGGCCCGGGTCGGTGATTTTGCCCAGCTGAATGGCGCAGTCGATCCCAGCGGCGATGTAATCCTGAATAGCCCGGTCATCGTGCAGGAGCCATTCGACGCTCATGCGCGGGTGGCGGCGCAGGTACTCCGCCAGCGGCCCGATCAAGCGTTCCTGGCCAAAGGCATGGGGCACCACCACGCGCAGCACGCCCTCGGGCTCGTCGCCCGCGCCGCGCAGCTCGGACTCGAACGACGCCCAGCTCAAGAGCAGCTCCTTGGCCCGTTCGTAGCAGCGTTCGCCGTCGAGGGTCAGGCGCATGGTGTGCGTCGTGCGTTGCAAGAGCCGCAACCCCAGGGATTTCTCCAGCGTTTGCAGGCGGCGGCTGACGGTGGGCTGCGTCGTCCCCATCTGCGCGGCGGCGGCGGAAAGGCTCCCCGCTTCCACAATTCGGACAAAAGTCTGCATCAGCTCGATGCGGTCTCCCGGGGACGAATCTTGGGTCGGGTTCATACGTTTAGCGTATAGCAAATGTTCCCTGGGCGCTACTACAAGCTTTGTTGCGCTTAGGCTAGGGTAAAGCGCATGGAAACCAACGTCATGAAAACCGAGACATCCTTTATTCCAACGGCACATGAAAGCGAGCCGCGCTCCGGGGAGCTGCCGGGCTCGCTCGTGCTCCTGCTGGCCACCGGCGCGGGCTTGGCGGTGGCCACTCTTTACTATAGCCAGCCGATGCTGGGCATTCTGGGGGAGAATATCGGGGCTTCGGGGCGCGCGGTTGGCTTGGTCCCGACCCTGACGCAGCTGGGCTACGCGCTGGGCATTCTGCTCCTGGCTCCGTTGGGGGACCGCTTTGACCGGCGCGGCATTATTCTCATCAAAGCGGGCCTGCTGAGCGCGGCGTTGCTGCTGGCGGGCTTCTCCGGCTCGATCTCCGTTTTACTCGCCGCGAGCCTGGCCATCGGCCTCACTGCTACTCTGGCCCAGGACATCGTTCCCGCCGCCGCCGAGCTGGCTCCCGCCGCCCAGCGGGGCAAGGTGGTCGGCACGGTAATGACCGGGCTGCTACTGGGGATTCTTTTGTCGCGGGTGGTCAGCGGGTTTGTGGCCGAGCAGTTCAGCTGGCGGGTCATGTTCATTGGAGCCGCCGCCAGCATTGCGCTGACCGGGGTTGCGGCGTGGTGGCGCATCCCCCGGTTTCAGCCGAGCACGGATCTCTCCTACGGCGCGCTTCTGAATTCCCTCCTCACGCTCTGGCGGCAATACCCCGCGCTGCGGCGGGCGGCCTGGGCGCAGGGCTTGCTCTCCATGGGGTTTAGCGCCTTCTGGTCGACCCTCGCGGTGATGCTCCACAGCGCTCCGTTTCATCTGGGCAGCGCCGTGGCCGGAGCCTTTGGCCTGGCCGGGGCCGCCGGGGCGCTCGCGGCTCCGCTTGCCGGGCACTTGGCGGACCGGCGCGGCCCGGAACTGGTGACGAAGATCGGCGCGGCCCTGACGGCCTTCTCCTTCGCCGCGCTTTCCTTTGCCCCGCTGCTCTCGGTGAGCCATCAACTCTGGCTGCTCGGGGCGGCTACCGTCGGGTTCGACCTCGGGGTGCAGTCTTCGCTGATCGCCCACCAGACGGTGATCTACCGGCTCGACCCCGGTGCGCGGAGCCGCCTCAACGCCGTGCTCTTTGTCGGCATGTTCGTGGGAATGGCGGGCGGCGCGGTGCTCGGCAGCCTCTTGCTGGCCCAGTGGGGCTGGGTCGCCGTGACCTCCATGGCCACGCTCACTTCGCTCGGCGCGCTGGCTGTCCGGATGAAAGCCTAACAGGTTGCCAACCGGCGAATTTTGCGCAGCCGCCGGGATGCCGGGAGGCGTTTTAAGGGCCAGACCATCGCCCGCATTATGAAAACAAAACGCTTTGTTTCCCTGGCCCTTGCCGCGCTGCTTGCTTGTGCCTCATCCTCCCCGGCTTGCACCGGGATCACGATCAAACCCCAGGACGGCACCGTCATTCGCGCCCGCACCTTGGAGTTTGGCGATAAGCTCAACTCCGACCTCTTGATTATTCCCCGCGGCTTCCAGTTTACCGCCGCGGACGGCGGGGACAAAGTCGGGATGAAATGGAGCGGCAAATACGGCTTTGTGGGAGCCAACGTCCTGGGTCACCCCATCTTTGCCGATGGGCTCAACGAAAAAGGCCTCAGCGTGGGGCTGTTCTATTTTCCCACGTTTGCCAGCTTTGCCAAAGCCACCCCGGAGCAGGCGAACAAGCTGCTCGCCCCGTGGGACCTCGGAACGTATTTTTTGAGCACCTGCGCCAGCGTGGATGAAGCGGTTGAAGCCTTGAAGCGCGTCGTGGTCGCCGATGTGACTTTTAAAGACTGGGGCATCGTGCCGCCCGTCCACTACGTTGTTGCCGACGCCTCCGGGCGCGAAGCCGTCATCGAGTTCGTCGACGGCAAGGCCCGGGTCTACGATAACGCGCTGGGCGTCATCACGAATTCGCCCACCTTCGACTGGCACCTGACCAACCTGCGCAACTATCTCAGCCTTTCCGCATTTAACGCGCTGCCCGAAAAGCTGCCCGGCCTTACGCTCTCGCCGCTGGGCCAGGGCGGGGGGATGCACGGGCTGCCGGGGGACTTTACGCCTCCCTCGCGGTTTGTGCGTGCGGTGGCCTTTACCCAGACGGCGCTCCCCTCCGCCACCGCCTACGACGGCCTGTTGCAGGCCTTTCACATCCTCAACCAGTTTGACATTCCCAAGGGCGCGGTGCGGGAAAAGGACAAGGGGCAGGTCTTCTCCGAATACACCGAATGGACCAGCGCGGCCGACATGACGCATCGCCGCTACTACATCCGCACGTTTATCAACAGCCGCATCCGCGAAGTCGATCTCGACCGCTGCAACCTGACCGCAAAGGCTCCGGTAACCCTCAAGCTGGACTCGAAGGAGACTTTTGAGGAGATCACCCCGGGGGTCGTCGCGAAGTAGGCTGGGGGTTGATTACAGCGGGCAGCCGGGGCGCTCCTGCGGGAGGGGCTCGCCGAGGATGCGCTTCAGCTCGGAGATGGTTTCCGGCAGATCATACGCGGTGTGCGGCCCGGGAACGATGCGCTCGGAGCGGGCTCCCTCCAGGTGGGAGCTCCAGTAGGGCACTACGCCGTCGGTGCTATTGGGTGTGTTGCCTTTGCCCCGATCCCCGATGATGGAGTAATACGGCGCATTGATGGGCAGCTTGTCCATCGCGGTCAGGGTGTGGTTCTTGGGCGAGAGGCCGCTGATGCTGTTGGGCAGGACGATCTGCCCGGTGGAGGTTTTAAGGATATTGAAGACGGATTGGTGCATCGTGGTCACCAAAGTCGAGGGTAGGGAGATCAGGCGGCGGCCGAGGGCCCCGAGCGAGCCCATGGCCAGCTTGCTGCCACGGTGGGGCACGCAGATGAAGACGACTTTTTTGACTTTCGGGTTGGCGCAAAAGATGAGCGATTGTTTGACGGGGTGGGTCGCTGGCAGGCGGGCATTGAGGCGGGCAGCTTTTTCCCGGAAATTCGCGTTCCAAAGAGCCCGGCCCGTGGTGGTGACCTGCATACGCGATACCAGGCCCCCCATGCTGTGGCCGACGAGGATGCAGCCGCGGGTGAGGGGGTAGGTTTTTTGGATCCGGGCCAGCTCCTGGCGAAGCAGCAGGGCGGAGTAGACCGGCGCGTTGCCGGTGGGGTAGGAGAAGACCCAAAACTGGTAGCGCCCACGGATGAGGGGATCGGCCTCCAGCTCGTTGATCACATTTTTCCACATCTGCGGGGTGGAGATGAGGCCGTGGACCAGGATCACCGGAATGCGGTTCGGGTCGTAGGGCTGGAGCATGTAGAGGCCCGAGAAGGCCATGGATTTATCCACGTTGATGAGGCCCATGAGGCCGTACCATAACTCCGAGATTTGCGGATAATAGGCGAACGGCGCGGAGAAGTCGGCGGCGAGCGGCTCCGGCTTGCCTTGGAGGCGAACGGTATCGGCCAGCGCGGGATCGCGCAGGGTCAGCGAGGCGTCGTGGCCGTGGAAATCGAGCGTGGCGGTGACGGGCGCTGAGATGCCGATCCGGGGCTCGAACGGTGCGCGCCGCCCGAGCATGAGGAAGGAGGGGGCCTTATGGATGCCCACGAGCGCGCCGCCCACGCCCTCCTGCCGGTAATGATGGCGTAGATGACGGCAGGAGATGCTGCCCGCGAGCTTGAAGTCCGTGAAGGCCTTTGGAGACCAGATGCCCGGCTGAGTTTTGGGCGTAAAGCGCAAGCAATACTTCGCGCCATTGGCCGTGAGCACCAGCGGGCGATTCCAGAGCTTGCCGCCGTCGGCTTCCTGGAGGAGGTCGGTTAATTCGGCGGTGGCGCTATTGTAAATAGGGCGGGCTTTGGGGGCGGCGCTCTCCAGCTGGGGCTGCGCCAAGGCCGCGGCCTCCAGGTAGAGAGCGGCCCGATTTTCCGTGGAAAGGGTCCGGTGCCGGGCCGTTCTTAAATCCGCCGCCGCCTGGACCAGGGGAGGCACCGGGTGGCCGGATCGCGGTACGGTGGAGCAACCGGCCGAGAGCAGCGCGGCGGCGATGAGAAGGAAAAGACGACTTCGTGAATTCATACCAAAACCCGAAACGCTCATTCTTTTCAGGTTTTGGTAATATTCAAGCCTGGACGCTTCTTTAGGACACCTTTAAAAACGCCTAAAACGCGTTTCCGGGACGATCCATTGCTGCTTTGACAAGTGCCACCGGTTGGACGCGCAAAAACCCCATGACCGGGTGCGGTGTGACTTCGGCGTCGATATAGTAAACGGTACGGAGTCGCTCCGTGGTGAAAACTTCGACCGGCGTTCCGTGGGCCGCCACTGCGCCGTGGTCGAGCATGAGGATGCGGTCGGCGTATCGTGCGGCAAGGTTCAGGTCGTGGATGACCATGAGGGTGATCCGCTCTGCCTGGCGCGTCCACGTTTGCAGGTAATCCAGCATTTCGAATTGGTGGTGAAGGTCGAGACTATTGAGCGGCTCGTCGAGGAGCAGAATTTCGGGCTCTTTGATGATGGCCTGGGCCAATGCCACCATTTGTTTTTGGCCGCCGCTCAGTTCGTCAACCCGCCGGAACGCGAGATGCTCTATTTCAAAGTCCTCCAGAACGCGCCAGACGGTTTCGGTTTCTTGCTCTTCTACGTGAAGTTGCAGTGAGTCCAGCAGACCGAGGAGGACCATTTCGAATACGGTCAAGCCGCCCGCTTCCGTTGCGAATTGTGGAAGATAGGCCATTTTCTCCCGCATTGAGGGTCCGGACGATTTTCCGGAGGGGCATTCAAGCCAGATTGGCGCTTTGATGGGAAGGATTCCCGCAAGGCATTGGATGAGGGTGGATTTTCCAGCCCCGTTGGGTCCGACGATGGCGGTAATGCCCAGCGGAAAGCTTGCGGAGAGGTTTTTGAGAACTTCCTCGCGGCCATAGCTGAAGTTGAGCTGATGGACGGACAGATTCATGAGGTCCTCCGTTTCATTATAATGGCGATGAGAAAAGGGAGCCCAATAAAGGTGGTGGCAATGCCGATGGGAAATACGGCTCCGGGGATCAGCGTCTTGCTCAAAATGGAAGCAAACGACAGGAGGATGCCTCCCCACAAGGCCGAAGCCCCGGTATAAAAGCGCTGGTCCTCCCCGACAAAATGCCGTGCGAAATGCGGGGCAACCAGGCCGACAAACCCAATGGTTCCCGTGAAGCAAACGGGGATAGCTGTGACGAGCGCAATCAAGATGGATACCTTAAACCGCAGCCGCCCGACGTTGATGCCCATGCTGCGCGCCTTGGCATCTCCCAGCCGCAATGCCGTGAGGTTCCACGCCTCGGCCAGCAGAAATATTAGCACACCCAGTAAGATAAAACCCACTAGCAGCGCCCGTGTCCACGTGGCTCCCTGCAAACTCCCAAACATCCAAAACACGATGACCGCCAACTGGTTCTCTTTGGCGGTGAACTCCATGAATGAGACCAGGGAGCTGAATAAAAAACCGAGAGCAATTCCCGCCAGGATCAGCGTATGGGAGCCGCCCCTGCGGGCCTTCGCAAACACCAGGATTAGCAGCGATGAAAGGAGCGAAAAAAGAAAGGCGCTGAGCGGAACGGCGTAATCCCGTCCGATGGGCAGCGGCAGCCAGCCCGTGACGATTTCCAAGGCTGCGCCAAACGATGCGGCCGCAGAAACCCCAAGCGTGTAGGGGCTGGCCAGCGGGTTGTTGAGGATGGTCTGCATTTGCGAGCCCGCTGTCCCAAGCGAAGCGCCCACCATCACGGCCATGACCGCCACGGGCAGACGCAGCTGCAGGACGATCACGCGCACCCCCTCCGGGCACGAGGCCAGCGGGTTGAGGGCGGAGAGGATTTCGCTCAGGCGGAGCCCCGACGGGCCCGTGCCTAGGTCAAACAGGAAAAGGAATACCAAAAATGCCAGTGAGCCTAAAAGAAACCAGAGTTTCTTTCGCACCAAAGCCGCGTAAAGCTTCCGGTGAGCAACAGCGGCCCCGGCCTCGGCTATGCTCATGCCACCGCCTCCAGCTGGAGGCGCTTAAAGCATTCTTCCATGGTTTGCGGAATCACGCCCATCTTCAGCCAGCGTTTTAAGGTTGCCTCTCTGGCGGATTCCATCCCTTCGGGGGTATCGACTCCATCGTTGGAGCAGAGGCAGTCGGATAATATCGTTACCCGGCCTCCGGCTTGCACAACGCCATTCACCGCGGCGTTGATGCAGCATTCCACACCGTTGCCGAAGAGAATCCATTCGTCGGCCGCCAGTTCGCGCACCAGTGCCGCCGCGTTGCCGTTGTCATAAAACATGTCGAAGGCGCGGCAAATGGTGTTTTTTTGAGGGTCGCCATAGGTTCGTTTTTCCAAGTAGATCAGGCGGTGGGTTGCCAAGCCGTTTTTCCATTCGGTTTGGCGGCTGTCCAGCGGAACAAAGAGGATGTCTTTGCGCCATTCGGGGCGAAGCAGGGAACCCGAGCAGCACGTAGTAAATACCATTGGATAACCACTTTCCCGGATGCGGCTGTAAAGGAGGTTTAGCCGGTCGCGCATCGGTTTGACGCGCGGACGCAAGTGAAACGTGCCATCCGGAGCGGTTTCCAGGCAATCGATGTCGAAGAAAGTAAAACGGGTTGGCATAGTCTAGTTTTGGTTTTCGGTTGGCAGCATCCATACGCCCCGCAGGGGAATTGGCATGTATTGATCGTGAAAGGCTTTGAAGTCAGCTTCGGGATGCAAGTCCTGGAACGCGGCGGGATAGAAATCCTTGGCCAGCGCTTCGATGCAGACGAAACCAAAAAAGTGCATGGAGAAATTGTGGTAAATGCCGAAGACTTTTTGCTCGCGGTAGGCGCGAAGATTTGACCAACCGGGGCGGGTTTGTATTTGGCCGAGCTTTTGCAACCCGGGTGCGGCGGTGGCGCCATAGCCCAGGTGCAATGTTCCCGGGTCTTCCCAGCTTTGGCCCGTGATGACGATGATTTGCGGATCTGCTTTGAGAATAAACTCGGGATGCAGTTTTCCCATGTCGCCAACGATCCCATCAGCGATATTTTGCACCCGCAAGCGATGAAGAATTGCCCCCCAGCCGGAGTACCGGCGCGGATTGCCTTCCGCTCCGTAGGAAACCCCAAATTGCGTGGGCGTGCCGCTGGCTTCGAGATAGACCGAAGGGCCCGGCGAGGGGAGCGCTTCGATCCGCGCCATCACAGTTGCGAGCCGCTGGTCAATATCCGAGACGATGGCCTGGGCTCGTTTTTGCGCATCCTTTCCCAAGACTTTCCCCAGCAGGAGCAAGCTGCGTTGCGGGCCGGAGAACGGGTCGTCCGAAAGATCCATGCAAAGTAGGGGGAGCCCGGCGGCTTCGATTTGGGCAAGGCATTTGTAGCCGCGTTCGACCATGAACTTATCCGCAAGCACAAGGTCGGGGTGCAGATTTACAATCTGCTCCGGGTTGACGGCATCCTTGAAAATATCGCCCGCTTCGGGAAGCGAGGCGAGCGACGGGTATTTTGCAATAAAGGCCTCATAGCCATCACGGTCGAAGCGGCGCAAATCGGCCCCGATCGCGACGAGCCGCTTGGGAAGGTCATCTCCCAGCAGGGCCGCCAATTCGTAGATATCCCGCCCTCGGATCAACACAATGCGCCGGGCATCTCGTGTGATTTTCACCGGGCGATTCGCTAAATCCGTGAGCGTCTGCCCCATGGCGTTGTCTTCACTCGATGGACGCGGTCCAGTCCCACGCCTTCCGGTCGTCTGGAACCAGGCAAGCAGCAACAGCGCCACAACGGCAGGCAGGATGATCCACTTTTGGCGTTGTAACATAGATGTGTGCATACTGCGTGATATTACGATTTTGCGGTTGCTAGAACCGGATTTCAGCCGAGCAGAGGTAGGTCCTGGGATCGCCCACGTAGACCCGCCCGCCTTGCCAGGTGGTCCAGTACGCCTTGTCGGTGACATTGGTGACGTTGAAACGGATGGTCACGTCATGGTCATAGATCTTGCACTGATAACGTGCCCCCACATCGCCCGTCACAACGTAGGGAATGGAGAGGGTGTTGGTGTTGGCCGCGTCGACCCATTGGCTGCCCACGTAGGAAATGCCGCCGGTCAGCGTTAGTCTGCGATAAAACGGCAGGTTATATTCGCTATAGATTCTGGCGATTTGCTGCGGCACGGCGTCCGGAGTTTTCCCGTTGGTTTCATCGACGGAATGAACAGTGGCATCCTGGAAGGTGAACCCGCCAACGAGCGTTAGGTCTTGGGTCAACTTGCCGCTGGCCGTCAAGGAGCACCCGTTGTGAATTTCACGTCCGTTGGCCTTGAACACGTTGTCGCTGGGGTCGGTGTAGGCAAAGTCCTTTTCGATATGGAAAAGCGCGAGGTTGAGGTTCATGTTCCAAAGGGTTGACTTGGCTCCCACCTCCACCTGTTTGGCAATATAGGGGTCGAGCACTCGATTTGCATTTGCCGCGTCGCTGGGAGCGGTTTCGCCCTCGGTCAAACCTTCGGTGTAAGCCACGTAGGTAGTGATTTTGGGAATCGGCTTGAACATAAGGGCCATGTTCGGCGTGACCGCCCAGGTGTGATTTTTGGAGGTCTGCTCGCCGGAGGCCGGGTCGTATTGATCGTCAAACACCGCAGCGCAATTAGCCCCGAGCATCACCGACCACTGCTCGGTGATTTTTACGGTGTCGACAAGCAAGGTGTTCAGGTAGTTCAGCGTCTGAATGGTGTGGCTCGGGCCGTCGGTATTCCAATCTCCTTTGGTACCCGGGTTGGGCTGATAATAGCTTGGATTGCTGAGCGAGGAGATGAAGCTGGACGGGATATTCATGCTCACCGACGTCGCCGAAAAGTCCGACATGTAGTAGGTCTGATCGTCCGCAACGCCCACCGATACCTTGTGCTCCAGGGAGCCGGTGTCGAAATTCGCGTCCAGGTAAGTGTACCCTTGGTAAGTATAGGCATCGTAAGGGCTCCAGCCCGCCCAGGAACGGGTTTGGGTATAGTCGCCTTGATTGTTGATGAAGGTGTTTTGGATATTGATCTGCTCGTCCGTATCCCGTGTGAAGCGGAAGGCGCTCCGCAGGGAAAAGGTGTCATCCAGCTTGGTCTTAAACTCAACCCCTGCGCGCGTCTCCGAATCCTTGCTGGAGGCGTAGGGCTCGGCATAGTTCTTGGATGGGTCGGGAGGCGAGGGGAGTTTGGTAATGCTTCCCAGGCGGAAAAAGGCTTGGTAGCCCTTTAGTTCCCGCCAATAGGTGGATGCGTCGAAGGAAAGAAGCGTATCCGGCCCGAGGCGCCAGTCGATGGCCCCGCTAAGCAAGTAGCGCTCATGGGTTTGATGATCGGTTGCCGTTGCGAAATCGGGAACATAGAGCGCGTTGAAGCGGTAGGCGACTTTCCCGGTCTTATCCAAAGGCCCGCCCGCATCGATATGGGTATAGAGTTGCTCTCCGCCGTAATCGCCCACAGTAATATCCAGGAAATCCGTGGTTGTCGGCCGCTTGAGAACATAGTTGATCATGCCGCCGGGATTGGTCATGCCGAAAAGAAAGCTGTTGGGACCGTCGAGTACCTCGATGCGTTCCTTGTCCTCAACCGGCCCGTCGACGAGGATGCGCATCCCGTCGAGCGCATACTGATTCACAAGGAATCCGCGGATATTCACATACGAACTCCCGCGGTTTTCCGGCATATCAAAGGCAATGGTGGGGTCCGTCTTCAGTGCGCTCGTGAGGGACTGAGCTTGTAGATTCTTGATGAGATCAGCCGAGGCGACGTTGATGGAATAAGGCGTATCTTGGAGTGTCACTTCCCCCAGCAGCCCGAGGGTAGCTGTCTCCACACGGTATCCAGCCTCCGCTGAACCCTCCTGCGGCGCGCTCCCTGTAACTACTACTTCAGTGATGGTGTCGGATGTTGCAGCCGTCCCCAAAGTGGGGGTTTGTGTGTCGGAAGCCGCATGAACCATGGATGAGAATCCGTTGGCGATCAGACATGCCGCTATGGATGCGAGAATGCTGGCGGACACGCGTGTACGAAGACGCGAGGCAACATGAGATTGAGACATTGATGGTGATAATCTGGTCGCGGGTTGGCCGTTGGTCGGTCCATATCCTCGCGGATGAGGCTGTTATTGATCACTCTCGCTAACTTGTCGGAAAAGGCTGTATTCAGCCCTTCAAGCTAGGGAATCACCCAGTTTGTCTGATGTGCGGGTTCTGGTAGTCAGCACAATATGTGCCATCACTGGAGTTGCTTGCTGATAGGAGTATGTAACATGGTCGTGTTGAGCATGTTAGGGGTAATAAACTTAGCGGAGGCCGTTGTTTCAAAAGGGGGGCCATGCAAGCGACTCCTACCCAAGTGGAAAGAAATCGTTCGCATGATGACAAATTATCATCAGGAAAACCCCGGTGCATTTTCGCTCTTGCGCTGGATGTCGTTGGCTCAATGGTGGCTGTATTCGTCCAAGACCGGCAGCCATTTGAGCCGGGAGCCCGTTTCGGTTTGGTCGAATACGAAGTCGTAGCTCCAAACTTGGTTGACCCGCTCGGCTCCCTCCGCGATTTCTTTTAAGATTGCTTTGTCCAGCGTCAGGTCGGCCACGGCCCTTTTCAGCCGCGCATTTTCTTTTTCCAGTTCGTTCCAGCTGATTGAGGGCATCCTTTTTTATTCCCGCATATGGGCATGCGATTTTTTTTCGAAGGACGTCTGGACCGCTTTCGGCAAGGTGACCTACTACGTCCTTTTCTTCATCCATGTTGGAACCCGGCGGGTGAAGATCAGCGGCGTGACGGTTCAGCCAAATGGCCCGTGGGTGGAACAACAGGTACGAAACCTCGTTTATGAATTGGCTGAGCGCGGCGAAAAGGCGACCTATCTGATCAAGGATGGCGACACCAAATTCACGGAGAAATTCGACCGGGTGTTTGAGAGCGAGGGAATTATGGTAAAGAGGATTCCGTTTCGGTCGCCCAACCTGAACGCTTTTGCCGAACGCTGTGTTCAGAGCATCAAACCGGAATGCCTCGATCACTTCGTTGTGTTCGGCGAGCACCATTTGGAATACTTGGTCCGAGAATACGAGGACTACTACAACACGGTCCGCCCGCACCAGGGTATTGGGAACCGGGCCATTGGAGTCGCGCCCCCGGTTTCCGTGCCGCTTGATCCCGGAGAGATCGAGTGCGACTTCCGGCTAGACGGGCTGTTAAATCACTACCACTACAAGGCCGCATAAAAACGCGGAGCGCAATAGCACTACATACTGATATGCAAGCTATTCCCCGAGACTTCTGAACCTAGTGAGTTTTTTGCTAAACAGGGTGTTCGAAAGGGCTCGCAAAACACGATTCTGGTCATAATATTCTGCCTAGGATGACTCTTGATAGTACCCGCCTCGCCCCGCCAACAAATTACGTATTTGTGGATTTCGAGAATGTCCATGAGATCGACTTTTCGGTTATTGGAAACAAATCCGTAAGCTTCACCCTTTTGCTTGGTGCCAAGCACACAAGACTGGACGTGAAATTGGTCGAGACCATGATGCAGCATGCGGCCTCAGTCCATCTCCTTCGTCTTTCATCTTCTGGCAAAAACGCTCTCGATTTCACCCTCGCGTTCTATTTAGGCCAGGGCGCGTCAACTGACCCAACGGGGTATTTCCATATCGTTTCAAGAGATAAAGGGTTCGACCCGATGATCGAACATTTGCGCAGCCGCCATATCAATGTTCGCCGCCACGACGACTTTTCAACGCTGACCTTTGCTTTTCCTGCCAAAACAACCAGCCAGCCAGATGAGTTGTTTACGCGAGTGCTGGAGCATTTGAGAAACAACAAGACCAATCGCCCAAAGCGCAAAAACACCTTGGTCCGGCATTTAGTTGGTTTTGCAGGCAATCACGGCAACGAACAATGTGTTCTCGGTGTGATCGATACGTTGCAAAAGGCTGGACATATTTCGATAGGCGAGAAGGAATTGGTGACATACCAACTCTAGTCGGCATTTTCCCATGGACGCATTTGAATCAATCGTAGCCAAGGCATTCGAGGCGCGGGGATATTGGACGCATATCGGATTCAAAGTGGATCTGGACAAAGCCACCAAGAAGGCGCTGAACAATCCGTCAATGCCCAGGCCGGAAATTGACGTTGTGGCCTATAAGCCTGCCGAAAACAAACTCCTGCTGATCGAATGCAAGAGTTATCTTGATTCCGTTGGTGTGCAATATGCGGCGTTTTCTACGCCGGATTCCGTCACAGCCAATCGTTTCAAACTTTTTCATAACGAGCCTTTACTGCGCGCCGTAAAGGAACAGATCGTCCGTCAAATGGCGGAGGGAGGCATGCTTGCATCACCGACGCCCTGTATTCAGCTCTGTCTGGCGGCGGGGAAAATCTATGCGAACGACGAGTCTCCACTCAAAGCCCATTTCCAGCAGCAGGGGTGGATATTTGTCAGCCCATCTGAACTGGTTGCTGATCTGAGGTGTTTTGCTAATCGGGGCTATGAGAACGATGTGGCGATGATTGTGGTAAAACTCCTTGAGCGAAATCTCCCGCACGCCATTTAGGAGGGATTCGTGTCCAAGTCCCATGCCCCGGAGGTCGGAATCCTACTTGGTCAATTACGTGCGAGATTGTGCCTGGAGCCATTCCCAATGAGCAACGCGCTCGCCGCGTTCTAGGGTACACAGGACTTGAGGCCGAAGCGAATCGAGCCACGCAAGATCTTCGTCGGTTGCATCATTAGCGGAGCCTAATGGGCCTGTCTTCCCGATTTTTAGCAGCCACACATATCCGCTGACGATTCGTTTCATTTCTTTAAAAAACGATCGTTTGGCGGTACGCGGTCGTGTAATGGCTCAGGGTTGGCGCGGAAGTCAGGTCGCATTGGGCCCCCAGAAATTCCCGATCATGGAGCGATTGGGCGTTGCGTGCACCGGTGACTTTCGCCGCGTGACTAGTCATCTGTTCCAACAGCAGAGGCGAGGAATCCCGTTCCAGCGTCGTCCAGATGTTAACCTTGCAAACGCCATTAGTATACAGATCGCGGATTTGTTCGGCCGAAACCGAGGAACAGCCGTGCAAGACGATCTTCGGCCCGATACGAGCGAATATTTGGCGCGCCAATTCGCCGTGATAGTGCAGATCAGCGGCTCCGGCGCGGTGTTCCGTGCCCAGGTTCGCCACGATGAAGTCCGCACCCGTTTGCTGACAGTAGTGTTCGGCATCCTCGGGTGACCGCAAGGTTCGCGACGGGGATTACAAACCGTCCGATATACTGATTCGCTGGGATCCGCCGTTGTACGCCGCCTCCATTGTCTATACATGGGCTTGTGAACCCAGCCGAACCGAACACGAACTTTCATTCGCTCGCGCATTTTTGAGCCAATGGCCGGACGGCCCGCAGGCCGACCCGGAATCGCTTAAAGCACAGAAGGAATACGATGCTGCGCTCGATCATGCTGCAATCGAACTGGGAACCGATAACCCTTTAACCGAAATGCCCGAAATCGAGCTTCGCCAGACTCTCAAAGATATGGAACAGAAGCTCGGCGATTGTCATCCGGAAAGCCCGATGGCGACCGTTTTGGAATGGCGCATCGACATGGCAAAGGCGTTACTTGACGAAGAGTAGAAAATAGCGCCGATTGCTTTTTCCTTTCTAGGTGTGACTCCTTATGCTAATGCCCTTCGCCCATGAGCGCCCAAGAAGAGATCATGAAACTCCAGCAGCAGGTTGAAAACCTACGCCACCGTGCCATTTTGGAGCTGAAAGTGCAATTGGCCGAGGCTCGCAACCATGTCGCGGAGATTGGGCGCAAGCTTGCTGAGTTGACTGGTGGAGCCAATTCTGCAAACGCCAGGGTACCAAGAAAGCCTCGCGTCAGTGTCACGATCAAGCAGATCGTCGAGGCAATCCAGGGTGGGGCAACCAATTACCGGACTGTGGCGGACAAGCTTGGGTGTTCGCCGGCCAATGTGGCAAAGAAGATCAAAGAGGAAGGCAAGAAGGCCGGGATTCGGAGCAAAGGCGAGAAAGCCAACTTTGTTCTGTCGGTTAAGTAGGTGGTACCGCCATTTCGGATCTATTAGTCGGTCGCCAACATAACTTGCTTAATCGATTCGCGAAGCGTTTCGAACCTTATGGGTTTCGTCAAATGCCGATCAAAGCCGGCATCTCGGCTTTGTCGAACGTCCTCTTCGGTTCCATAACCGCTGAGCGCAATTCCACGGAGATCGTGGAGTTTTCGGATTTCCCGGATCAGGTCCAACCCATTGCCATCAGGCAGCCCCAGATCGCTGATGAGCAGATCAAAATGGTCCTTCATTGCCAGGTCTAGAGCGGTTTTGATGTTGGTGGCGGTGGTCACATTGTAACCCAATCGCACCAGCAACCTGGCTAGCGTAGCCAGTGTATCGGCGTGATCCTCTACCAACAAAATACTGAGGACTCTTTCCGGGATGGCTGTGGACGGCGCAGGGGGCCGGGCGGATTCCGGTACAACGGCGGCAACGGTATCCAGTTCCACTGCAAATGTAGCTCCTTTGCCTCTTCCTTTGCTGAAAGCGATGATGCGGCCATGGTGCATTTCCACAACGGTTTTGGCGATGCTGAGCCCCAGTCCTAACCCGCCAAAAAACTGGGTGGTGGTCTTTTCGCCCTGCTCAAAGGCGTTAAAAATCCGCGGGAGAACTTCTGGGGGAATTCCGATTCCTGTGTCGGTGATTTCGATCCGCAGCCGACCGTTGGCGTTAGATGTTACAACGCGGATTTCGCCTCCCTCTGGAGTGAATTTTGTCGCATTCCTTAAAATATTCCAAAATACCTGCTGTAAGCGCGTAGGGTCGGCCCAAACATGATGCAGGTCCGCTGGCGGGCTCATCGTAAGCCTTATGTGTTTTGCCTCGATGTCTTGCCGTGAGATGGTCAAGGCGGCTTCGAGACAGACCTGCGCGTCCACTGTTTGGGGCTGCATTGAAATCTTGCCGCTATTGATTCTTGTTACATCCAGCAGATCATCGATGAGAATTTTTTCCATTTCTATATTGCGGTGAATAAGATCGATGCTGATTTGCATTTCGGGCGATAGGTCCGAGTGATCTTTTAGTTCACTTACAACGGCGAGTACCGGCGTGAGAGGAGTTCGCAGTTCGTGGCTTAACACAGCAATGAACTGGGCTTTAACTTGATTGGCTGTTTCCAGAGCTTCCTTGTTTTCTAAGAGCGCGTTCTCCGCCTCTTTGCTCTTGGTTGTGTCCAAGTGGGCGATCACCGCGCCTTTTCGCGAACCCTTGAGCGGGCTGACATGCATCTGAAACCAGCGTTGCTTGCCTGGAGCGTGACAGGGATACTCTAAACTGAACTCGCTTTTCTCACCATTCATCACGGCCAGAATCCCTGACCGCGCCGCAGCCGCTTCCTTGCCATTGGGATAATTCGGGGCCTTTTCACAAATAGCCAAATAGTTCATTCCTTCTGAATTTTCCGCGAGGTCCGGTGCTCCATTTTCCAAAGCGAACTGCTTCCATGCCCGGTTGACCGCGATGATGGTGCCAGCCTTATCGATCACGGCAAGGTTCTCAATGAGAGAGTCGCGAACGCTCCTTCCAAAACATTCGCTTGCCCGTAGCGCTTCTTCAATTTGTTTTTGGGCTGTGATATCCTGGGTCGTTCCCAACAATTGGATTACCTTCCCGGCGGGGCTACGCACGGCCTCGCCTCCACCCGTGACCCATCGTCGCGTGCCGCCGGAATCAATGAATTCGAGCGAAAGATCGTAACTAGTGCCGGTTTCCAGTGCATGGTTCACAGCGGCATCCAATCTCGCCGAACTTTCTGGCGTAAAAATAGCGGTGAATTCCCGATAGCCGGGCGGTGGAAGCTTGGGATCGCGGCCAAAGATTTTAAACAGCTCGTCAGACCAAGTAGTCATGTCTGTTGGAACATCCCATTGCCAACAGCCAACGTGAGTCAAGCGTTGCGCATCATTTAGAATTTGCTCGCGGCGCAAGAGCTCCTGTTCGCTTTGTTTTAAGACCTGCGTTTGTCGTTCCATTTCCAAAACATGAGTTTGATGTATCTGGATCTCGGCGGCCAATCGAAGCGCTCGGCGCAAACGGCTACAGACCCAGATGAAGAACAGATTCCCGGCAACGAAAATCCCCATGCTGATGACGTCGGCACGGGACGCAATGGCAAGTTTGCCAATAGGTTCCACCCAATAGAAAGTTGCCACCAAACACGACAAAACTGTTGCCAACAGGCCTGGGCCAACGCCGCCAAAAAGGGTAGCGATAACGATGAACGGGTAGAATACCAAATAGATCCGGAATCCTCCGGTCAGTAAATCCGCTTCATCGATTAAAAGAGCTGCCGCAACTGACAAAATTGCCACGATATAGCGGAGCGACGTCGACGCTCCATTGACCGTCCACCAACCGAACCAGTCTATGCTTTTCTTGTTTAAGCTGTAAGTGTTTTGCGGCTGCATAGCTTTTTGATGATTCCCATATCAAGGTTTCCTTTATTCAATGCCGTATCTTGGATTAATGGGAAAAATGCGGTTTGCCGACTTTAAAATCGCGGAACATTGCTCTCTTTTGGTGCGGCTGCGATGTTTTATCGGGACGGAGCGAAGAGAAAATCCCGAAACAGAAGGCGAACCCGTAAATAGTTTGGATGGAATCGATTCTCACGCCGTTGACCGTTCTACGGCAGAATGCGAAGCATGCCTATATGGCTGCAATTTCTGGAAACTTTTGCCCATGATCCAGCGCTAGCATTAAATTACGAAATCCGCATTCCATAAGTCATGCGAAACCATCGTTATGCCGGAAAAGAAGACACGGGAACGGGCTCGCAAGTCCAGAGGGGCAGGCCAGGCGCCTTCCTCTCAGGCGGGCGAATTTGTGCGGGAAGAGATGGAAAAGATTCACAAAGGCAATCGCCGGGTTCGCTCGCGCAAACAGGCCATAGCCATCGGACTTTCAAAAGCGCGCCGCGCTGGAGTGGATTTACCCCCGCCCCAAAAAGGGAAAACCACTGAGGCCACCCGGCAAAAGGCAATGGGGGATGTTGCCAAAGGCCGTGAGAAGAGAAAATCGGCGGCGGGTCATGCATCCGACAGTGGGAAAAGTCGTCAGACCCCAGTATCCAGAAAAAGGCTTTCCGCACGGAGCCGCGCGGCGTTGTCCCGGCGCACCCGCGCCCAGCGACTGGGGGGCTCGGCCAGGAGAAAAGCCAGATTCAATGCGGCAAAGAGGTAGATGTGCCCCAGGGTGGGGTAGTGATCCCCCAATGCAAAAGGGCGTTGCGGTGCGGAAAAGTTCTCATTGATTGAACTCCGAACGACGACCAGCAGGGGAATCTTTTTGCCGGTACCTCAATAGCTCGGCTGGCTTCCTCTACGCTCTTGCCCGTGGCCACCAAGCCTTCGGCCTCGCGCAGTTTTTTGATGATTTCTTCCGGTGTGTATCGTTTTCTTTTCATGAGAGTTGCGGCGGCGCTTCCGCTCTGCCTTCTCCCATAACTCTTGGATCAATTTTTGGGGAGCACGCCATCGGATCGCTGAGTCTCGATTCAGCGACCCTCATCAGCTCATTTTGGGCTCAAAAATCCCTCTTTTTCCCACTAAAAGCGTTTGTGTTAATAGGCCCTAGGCACTATCTCCACACACAACATCGCCCCGAATGAGCTTTTCGTAAGTTCCTTCAATCTTCCCGTTTTCGGCGGCTACCAGTGTGGCAAAGGCCTCTCTTCCGATCTCCTCAAAAGGAATACGATAGGAGGTAAGTTTCTGAAGATCGGACGGTAATGACTGAAATCCATCAATCCCGACGACTTTAAGCTGGGATGGAATGCAGAGTCCCATGTCCCGGGCGGCAACCAGACATCCGGCTGCGAGAAAGTCGCTGGCGCATACCACGCCCTCGATTTCTGGCCGTTTTTCGAGGAAGCGCTTTGCTAACTGAACGGGTTCATCCAAGGGGTGCTCGAAGTTTGGGTGTTGGGAGGGTTCCAGGCAGATATCCTGGTTTCTATCGGTTAATCCGGCTTCGTCCATGGCTTGGCGATAACCCAGATAACGATCCCTTCCGGAGCATACCCATGCGTAATTTCCAAAGTATCCTATGCGGCGAATGCCTTGGGCCAAAAGATAGCGAGTCATGGTGTATCCGGCGTGAAAGCCGTCAGCTACCACTGTGGGGCGCTGTGCTCCAATCATGCTTACCCCAGCCAAGACAACCGGAAATGGGCAGGCGAGAATCGTCTGCATGTAATAGATCAGATCTTCTGGGGTAAGGAGCACCGGATAGACCACCGCCCCCCTGACATCCGATTCGGAAAGGCCCCCGAGCATTTCAGCTTTCTTTCGAAAATCAAGGCCGATCGGAACTAGAAGGCTACGCTGGCCTGCTTCATAAGCCTCATCCTGAAAGCCGGCGATAATCCGACGAACGCCCTCGTGTTTTTCGCTGGGGTAAATAAAGGCGAACGCATCCAGGTCCATAGACGACACCTTCCGGTTGCTGGAACTCCGAATCACCCGCGTCCCGGCGCGCCGCTTCCTTTCCACAAACCCTTCGTGAACCAATTGAGCGATGGCTTTTGAAACCGTGTTGCGTCCGCAATGGAACTCCGCGGCTAATTCGTACTCCGTCGGCAGAATAGCGCCAACAGGCCAACTGCCAGAACATATTCTCGCCTCTAGGGCGCTGTAGGCGCTCGTCAACTTGGATTCTGCTTCTGATTTCACGTTGGGGTGTTTTTGCATTAAAGACCCCATAATGCAATCCTGAATTTAATCTCGCTAAGGCACATCCGCAAGGTAAGATGGATTTTCCCAGGCCAGCAACCCGCAATACAGCTTTTTAAATCCCCCTGCGCAGGAGGGCTCAGAACACGGGGAAGAGATATTCAGAGTTGATCTATGTGGTCTTTATGATGCATATAACCTTCATAACGTGCATACAAAATCTCTTTATCCACGACGGGGTCGTTGGGGAATATCGTTGAAGCCGAACCATGCGGTCAACCGGCGGGATGGAGAAAATGACTCTCTAGGTTACGCAAATGTAATTTGCGACGTCGTAGTGGGTGGTGAGGCAATTACCATTATGATGGATCATGGGGCCTTGTTAAGTCTACCGACAGTGGTAAAACTTAAAAGCCTATCGCCGACAACCTATCGAGGGTGTCGATGCATTACCCGTTCGAAATTTCTCCTTCCGGTCCGAATATAATCATCTGCGGTGGAGTGTATAACCGTATTACTCCAAATTATTTAAACTTGCTTGATGACCCGTAAGATCTGTGAATAGGAAAAACAGGCTGCTTTAGCCGAGGGTTTATTTGAAAATTGCAGATGGGCCAGGGAAACTCTTGTATGCATCCAGAAGCTTGCGTGCATAACCCTCATGCCCTTTGTCATTCGGATGCCACTGGACGCCGACGCTTTCTCCCCAGCCACGGCAATCGGGATTTTCAGCGAAGTCCTGTACCGATACAAATGGGATCCTCTGCGAATTACAGCATTCTTGCATCACTTGTTGTACTTGTCCCGTCCAGCCTTTGTAACTTGATTTTCCCGAGACTGTCGGAGGTGACCATGGGCCAACGCAAAGCACCCGTGGTGGTGGTTTTTGACTATTGAAAGCCTTGAGAAGCTTATCGAAATTTCTCCGTAGCGTTTCAATGCCATCCTCCACTTTTTCGTGCTCCCCGAGTTGGATGACCACAAGGTGTGGCTCTACGCCACGAATTTGATCAATGGCCGCAAGACGTTCCGCAATGGCTCCGCTTCCCCCTAGGGTATGGTAGTAAATCTCCACACTCCGGTCGGGGAGAGTTTCTTGAATCAGCGCAGCAAAAAGATGAGCGTAGTCTTTTGAGTCTTCACTAGCAGCCATTCCGGCGACATGATCCCACTTCAATTTGGACTTAACCGCTGCATTTGTACCATGCAGGGTAATGCTATCGCCGATGTATAGGATCCGAAAAGCATTTGGCGTATCCAATTTGACATGGCACGTCGCTACGTCCATCTGCGATTTATCCGGTTCCGACGCCTCTGATGAAAGGGCTGTTGCGACAAATAGGAACGCAGTTAAGAGAAACGCATTCAATTTTGAAAAGCACATTGGCGATAGCAGTTACTGGCCTTGGCTTACGTCGCAAACCGTCATCGAATACGGAGGAAGCGTGACTTCGGGTGCGGCGGGACTGCTTGGAATGACTGGCTCCGGATTCACCTCGGGAGGGCTGGTAAATTTTCCAGGATAAATTAGAAAATCTGGCAGGGGATTCTCCCCTCCATAGATCCACTCCGGTTTGAGTTGTGCCGTTTCCAGCCTGATCGTGCGTGCTTTATCGCTACGGTTGATGAAGACGGCTTTGATCAGATTCTTTTCATTACCAAATCCATACGCCGCGATATCGGGTAGGGAAACGGTGTCCTGAGTATAGCAAACGTGAACCGGGCGGGATGGAAGATTCGTTGCGGCAATTCTCCAGGCCACCGGGGAAGTCTTTAGCAGTTCTCCAAATTCCTTAAAGACGTGGTAAACCGGTAGCCGGACAAATGGACTTGCCGATCCCGGCAACGCTGCTTGAGCAACGCCGAAACCATTGCCTCCCAGCAAATCGTGCGAACTGGTAATCGTGACCCCTGGGATTTGCGCCATGCCAAGGAGTCGGTCTGCCTTGGCAACGGCAACGCCGGGCGTTTTAAGAAATTGAAAGCGATCGCGATCGGAGCCTTTTGCATCAAGCATAGCCATGGGCAACCAGCCCCATTCCGTAACCCAAAGTTCTTTCCCGTCAAACGACGCCACCTGGGCGTTTAGCTTCTGTGAACTGGATTCGTTAAAAGCAAAAAAATACTCCATGAGTGTCTTCGCCGTGAATTTCTCAAGGGGGGCATTGACAGGTGGAGAGATGTGCATCGTAACCGCGTCATAAATATCCAGATTTTTCTGCAATGTGTTATTCCAGACAGCAATTCTCCCTTTTTGGGTCGTCTCCGCGTCCACTAAAGATCCCTCCGTCCACCGGGCCGTGTCTCCCATGACACGCCCCTCCAAATCGGCTCCCACGCCCACAATGCCAATCCTCACATCCGGAATATCTCTCAGCGCCTCGTGGATTTGCCGGGCCTTCTTCACATAATCCTCAACCTTTGGAAACGCCGCATCGTTCAACATGGCGTAAAGTTCATTGCCCAATTCCACGCGAACGGGGAACTGGGTCAGTTTGCGCATTTCGCGAACTTGTGTCGCTATTTCCTCTACGGTTTGTGAGCTTACATTGAGAACAAAAACGTAAGGTATATTAAGTTCACGCGAGGGCCTATAGATATCCTCCAGTGTCAGCCCTGGGAACCCTGGCTCCGGCTTAATATGAGGCAGAGATCCGCCAAGCAAACGGGAGCCATAGAACACGCCATAGCGGAGATCGTCTGGCGACGTAAGCACAGTGCCTTCGCGCCATAAATAGTAATTGGCTCCCGTGCCATCCGGGCCGCGCAGATTCTGAAACCCGACTTCCTTGATGAATTCAGTAAGTTTGGGGTCGGCATGATTTTTCGTACGCCCGATGCCGTAAATCCGGCTGTCATGAACACCGAAAAAGGTGTCTGGAATGCGCCGAATCATTCCCTTGGTATGAAAGACTATTGGTTCCGGTGGCGGATTTGTAGATTGTTCAGGAGCTCCCTGGAGGGAAAGACAAGTGGCTAGGAGTAGTGCAACAGTTTTCATTCTGGTTAAGGTATATTTGGCAAGGTTAGGCGCTTTCGCAAAAGACGATATCGCCGCGTGTTTTCTAAATTTAATCTTCATTTCCCGGGTGACGCTGATGCGCTTTGGAGCTTTGGAAACCCCAAAACGAACAGCGATGTCATGTCCCCCAGCTTCCCCAAGGCGGAATGCTTCGGTTCATTTCAGCATAGGTCTACTAGGCCCGCGTTCCATTTTATTAAAATACCGGTTCGATCTGCATGTCGACTACGTGTGCTGTATAGCGGTCAATCGCGACGTGCACCCAATATCTACGCTCTCCATCCACACGGAAGTCGCTGAGCGACTTTGAAGATTGGGCGTAATGCCCTGTTTGTGCAATAATATCGAGCATTATATTCCACGTTCTAGAATTCGTTATATCGCTGAAACTTCTGGCAAGCGCTTCGCGTTTGAATTTGGCCGTATCGGGCAGTGAGGCGGCTATGGTTCCCGTCAGCGTTGGCAGATATGCGACATTGTTTACAACCAGGGTTGGGGCGTTGGTAGAGCCAAGTGCATTTCGGATGGCGGCGGCAATGCTGTTGGCCTCAGTTAAGGAAAGGAGGGTGCTTGATGAGGTCGGATCTCTATAGGCTCCCATGATCATTGCGGTAAGGCTCTTAGTGCTTGCGCTGTTCAGGTTGATTACGCCCGCCCGGCAATCGCTGGTGTTTTCGTTAAGGCAAAACAGGTCGAGAAGACCGCCATCGGCGCTATCGCTGGCGGAAAAATTCAAAGTGCGCCACGGGGAATCCCGAAAGGCATAGCCCAGTTCCGCCACCGACCGGAAGGCTCGGTTTAAAATCACGGGCCGTGCGGATGACGATGTCGTTGAACCATTTCCTGCGCCGTAAAACGGGCTGTCTGTGTTATTATGCGTGAACGAGGCGCTGGGATTGCTATCCAGCGCAGTTGAATTGCTGTCACCGTTTCGGCGTGTGGCATCTGTATCCGTGTAGTTGGAGCCTCCGCTTCGATTAAAAGCATAGTCTGCGGGGCCATAGCTTCCGACCACCGGCGAACTAAAGGATATCGGCGCACCGCTGGAGTTGATGAGGTTAAATCCGTTGGTCAGCATCGCACTGACCGGCGTAAAGCCGCCCCACCCCATATTCAGCCGATTGGTACGTGGGTCGCTATGTGCAAAGGCAATAACCATCGGGGGATTTGACATATCTGCCGGAAAAGTGCCCGCGTTCATACATGCGGTCACTTTGGCAAAGTCAAAGGCATTATTCCCAATCATGCCCGAGAACCGTGGATAGATTTGATAAGGAATCCAGTTCGCCCCATTCTGTTTTTCCAAGACAATCGTGAGAGGCACCGTGCCCGTAGTGTAGGTTGATGATGCGCTCCCAGTTACCAATTCTGGCGTCGTGGGGATGGTTACCTGCCCAAGAAACAACCCTACCTGAAGCACCGAGGAACCGGTTGGATACGGGAACTTTGTATAGGCTGACGAGTTTGCCAAATCGGCGTCGCTTGGCCTGAGGGCATCGATCTGGTTGAACGTGCGCGATGCCGAGGTTTTGAATTCGAGAACCGTATCGCTGTGCGTAATCGTGTTACTTGTTTTGTTAAATATGTTCCCTGTCGCCGTGCTGTAAACCTTGATGGAGCTTTGGCCATTCACCCGGAGCCGGAATGTGCCTGACGTGGCGGATGCCGCATTCAGATGCGGATTCCAAAGTCCAAACATGAGGAAGCCATCCGCATAGGATGTGGTTGAACTTACCACTGTGGTTGTATCCCGAAAATGCTGCTGGGCGATCCATTCCAGATAGGGAAGGTTCTCTACGCCGGAGACAAAGAGATTTTCCGCAGCCGTTGTGTAGCCGGAATCTGGCATATCCATGCCTCCGAGGCGCAAAACCGCAGGGGTATCGTCTGTGTCATATTGATCGATGATTGACAGCCCAATAGAGAAAATCTGGCGGGTGGTTTTGTAATTATGAGCGGTGTAATAGGGGTACGTACTGGTGTTTTCTATGCCAAGGGAACCGGCAAGGATTCCGGCTTGGAGCAGTTCCCAGAATGTGGGTTCGCGCCCGGGGCTTGTGGCGGCGACTTGGTCCAGTGTTTTGATGGTGGGTAGGGTGCTGGAGACGATGGCTGTATCGGGATCAACGTAGTCCCACATGCCATCGGTCCGAATTTGCATGGCAAAGTACTTTTTGATCAATTCCGCATTGGTGGTGCCATCGGTGAAGAGGGCCAGGCGCGAAAGGGGAAAGCGATGTTTAAGCAGTGGATCGCCTACTGCTGCGGTGGTGCCGTCGGGGCGGGTGAAGGCATACTTGACGGGGATTTCCAGCAGGTTGGGATTTGTTCCTGTGGCAGGGGTTGGAATGTACGAGGGTTGATCCGACTCGCGAGAGAAAGTTCCAAGATATTGCAACGCGTTGGCCCCGGCATCGGATCCGGTGGCGAGCAGTAAACTGATGAGTTGCTGTCGGCTTAATACGGCTTGGTCCGTTCGTCCGTTTTGAGTTGTTCCGCTGAGGACAAGAAATCCCGTGGTGTTGGATGCCAGGGCGCTGGCATAGCTGGAGCCGGAGGTAAAACTGAAGCTGGGAAAGGTACCCGAGGCTTTGCCCGAGGCATAGTTGCGCCATCCCACAATTCCATCAACCTGGGTGGAGGACAAGCCCAGCGCCGTGAGGTCGGCGTAGGCCATGTACCCTTTGCCTCCCGACTGATCGGCCGTGGAAACCGATGGGAACCCGGCGACATTCATGTCGAGCAATCCCGATTCGTCATAGATTGCATATGCGAAACGGCCGATCACGCTCGTTGTGGGGGAGGTAATTATCTGCGGGCCTTGATTGCTGGTGACAAAGACCCATTGGGGGGTGGGAAAATCGCCGATAGGGGTGGTTTCGGTTGCGCTGGCACCGGAGAGGCGTGGGATGAGGTAATGCTGGTTCCACCTGCTCATTGTGATCGATTTCCCGTTAAGCGAGGAGGCGGTGGAGCTTAGGAGGGAAGCGCTGCAACTCACCGCGGGAGCGGCGAGAACCTGACCGCTTACGCAAATTAGATTGGGGATGGTTCCAGATTTTTTCGGCAGGAGGTAATTGCTCTGGGATGGTAAATAAATCGTCCCGCTGCCCACGGCGGTGGCGGTGGACCCGAGGATGATTTCCTTTTTCAGATTACCGATCAATATGTCGGTGACGCTTCGCGCCAATTCATCGGTATTGGATTGGCTGATGCTATTATTGGCAATGCCACGCGTGGTTAGCGCCCGCGACAAAAAGGCTGTGACAAGGCCCGTGAGGAGCACTACGAAAATGAGAACGAGCACCAGGGCAATGCCTTCTGGCGCACGATGACCGGAAGAGAATTTCATTCTATTCAAAGTAGGGGGTAATGGGGAAAGTTCGGGTATAGATGCGGACCCCGGAGATGGCGGCTCTAGGTAGGGAACTGCTGTCGATGGCGTTTTGCCACTGAGTGACAAGATTTTCCGCTTTGGTGGTGGGAAAATTGTCCATGGTACCAATAAGGCTTTGTAACTGAGCCTCTGAAACCAGCTTGCGGCTTTTTTCGTCAATTACCGCAATGGTGACGACAATGGCGCCGACGTCCTTGAGCCCGTTGACCTCGGTGTGTGTGCTATTCCAAGGGGTTATGCTCGTCGTGGCTGATGTGGCCGCCGTTGTGCCGCTCTTTGCAATGCCGTTAAGGATGTAATAGTATTCAAAACGAAAAACCTGTGGGCCGATATCTTCGTAATCATCGTCCGTCGCCGCGTTGGTTGCCGTGGGCCATGTGGATGCAATGGTGTATGGCTTATAGCGCATCGGTGTCTGATCCGTTGATGCACCGTTCCATAGCAACCCTTTTCCCATTCTTTCCAGGCGGTAGGGCGTGGAAACGATTCGATAGGCCACGAGAGAAACTGGACTGTGGGATGTCGTGGATGGATAATAGCCCGGAACCTCGCTATAGAAAGCGATTTGATCATTGCCATCTTGAATAATACTACTTGCTTCCTTGAGGTAGTAATCGACATCCGAGTGCTTGACGATGTGCGAAAAATCAATGGCCATCCGGTCCATCACTGTTCTAGCCTGCATGTCGGCGTCCATGTGCTTGTTGCCCATAGCGGTGATCGATGTCGCATGGGTAATGAGTTGGCTTACCAGAACAATCAGCAGCGACAGTACACTAATCGCCGTCAGGATCTCGATTAACGTAAATGCCTGATCATGCCATCTGTTCTTCCGGGGGGCGGTCATTTTAATTCCGGTTTAGCGCGACAAACATTTCAACCGCTCCCCTGGCACTGGCGGAAGCCTTGGCGGGCCAGCTCACTTTGACGTTGGCCAACGTGGAATTGTCCCCCACCACGTTGTTGGAGGATAGGAATGTGACCGTTACCAAAAAATATGCGTCCAAAGCGGTTGCGACGATTTTGCCCTCTTGGGTTAAGTAGATGGTTTCTTTTTGCTCTTCCGTCGATGCGGGAATGGCGATGTTGAATTGCTGGGAACTTGCTGACGCGGCGGGGGTGGCGCGCAAATCGGAACTCACAGCGGTGAGAATACCCGTTCCAACGATCTGCTCGCTGGATATCTGGTTGTTGCTCATGCCCACTGATAGCAGTCCGACGATGGAGGGGATGCAGAATGCGACGATCCCAAGGGCCAGAGAAACCTCTATTAACGAAAATGCCGCTGAACGTTTGGTGTTCATCGTCTGTAAATTTTCATATTTCCGCCGATTCCAGTGATCTGGATGGCGACCAAGTTTTTGCTGTTCGAATCCACCGAAGTGCCGCGGGTTGGCTTCAATCCAATCTCAATGAGTGGCCGTAGATCATAGGTGCTATTGACATTGGCTTCACCTCGGGGATTAAACCGGATGGTCTTGTAAAAGGTGTACCCCTGAATGGTGAAGGGGTGGGAAGTGGCGTCACTGCTTTCACTGCTGATACGGCTTTGCGAGGTATTGTAGGGCAGGCTGGGGCGACTGTCGAGAGGGGTGGAAGTTCCAGTGGGTGTACCAATGTCCACAAGATGGAGATTCGGAATTTTGATCAGTTTTTGCACTTGAACGATTTTGGAGTTTGTCAGCGTTTCCGGTGTGTCAGTGCTGTTGAACAGTTCCGTGCCATCTTTTGAAGTGACGATGCCCACCAGGACACGCCCGCATCCGGTGTAGGGGGGGATGGCCGCGGTGGGAACCGATGCCGTGGCCGTTTCTTCATAAAAGCCAACCCAAGTATAGGTATTGTTGGCCATCGCATATGAACGGGCGCTTTCAATGGCGCCGCCGATACGATAAGCGGCCTGGGTCATATCGGAGTTTTCGCTGAGCGATTGAATAGCGGGTACGGCAAGTGCCGTCACAAGCACTATTAGCGCCATGACGAGCAGCAATTCGATCAATGTGAACCCTGGGGGATGGGATTCTGCGGCGAACAAGGTCATCGCGGGAAAGCGGTTGAGGGGGGAAAATCGAGCTTGGGGCGGTAAAGAGAGCCGGTACGTACTTTGGGCCGCTTCGTCAATAGCATCAAAAGAGGTTTCGTTCACGCCTTTTGAGCGAAATTGCCTCGATGTTTTTATCGTCGAAACCGCGCGTTTAATCCTGGGGATAGATTTTGTTTGCACGTTAAAGCGTCTATATGCATTATAAAGACCTCATATGTCAACTCCAAATGTGATTTCTCCATGTTCCGAGGCCCCCTCAAGCCAGGGATTGGATTTGAAAAGCCGGATTGAGGGCTGCTGGCTGGGAAAATCCATCGGAGGCACCCTGGGGCTCCCGGTTGAGGGGGTAATGGAGAGGCAAAATTTTTCGTTTTATGATCCCGTGCCAGAGGTTGCCCCCCCGAATGATGATCTCGAACTGCAACTGGTGTGGCTCCATTTGGTGGAGCACGCAACCAGGCCGTTGACCCAAGCTGACTTTGCCCGGGCTTGGCGCGAACACATCCACTATATGTGGGACGAATATGGCCGCTGCCGATGGAATATCCGCCGCGGGGTGCCCGTTGAAAATCTAGGGACTTTTGAAAACCATTTCCAAAACGGAATGGGGTCGCCCATTCGTTCGGAAATATGGGCGTGCCTTTTCGCGGGAGATCCCGACAGCGCCGCGTATTATGCTGCGCTGGATTCCTCGCTCGACCACGGGGTGGAAGGCACTGTCGGCGAGGTTTTCTTCGCGGTCATGCAGAGCGTGGTGGCCGCTGGCAAGACGCTTGAAGAAGGCGTAGCAGTGGCGCAAAAATACATCCCCGCCCAAAGCGAAGTCTCTGCCGAGATCGAGTTTGTCCTTAAAAATCACCAAGCAGGCAAGAGCCAATGGACCTGCTGGGAGGAGTTGATGGCTCGCTATTGCAACGAGAACTTCACCCATGCGCCCCTTAATGTGGCATTGACGCTATGGGCCTTGTGCTATGGGCGCGGTGATTTCGAGAAGAGCATCTTGCTGGCCGTAAACGGCGGGTATGACACCGATTGCACGGCCGCGACCGTAGGGGCGACCCTAGGGCTGATGATTGGGAGAAAACAAATACCAGATCGATGGATTGCTCCGATCGGAGACGGGCTTTATATCGGCGCGGGAATTCACGGAATTATAGCGCCGAAAACGATTGGGGAGCTTACAGAACGTTCGGCTGCACTGGTGGGCCGATTGGCTCCGATGCCTTGGACGGGGGCTATCTGGAATCAATCACCTCCCGCCGTGGATCTCGCAAAACTCCCCGGCACCCTTTTTGTAACACCTGCGGATGGCGCGCCCCGTGTTGCCTGGGCCAATGGGGAATTGCCCCGCGAAGTCAAACGGGCCGGGGGTGCCCGGTGGCGATGGCACTTGGCGCAAGGCGAGCCCCGGGAGATTGTCTGCCTTGCAAAAAAGGGCGCAAAACTCTACGTGGACGACCGCCTCATTATTGAATGCCCCGCGGGGTTGCCTTATGTCCCCGCCACCCACCGAAGCGCACCGGGCTCACGGGTTTGCATCAACCCGGGGCCGGGGGTTCACGAAGTCCGGGTGGAACTGGGCTCCACCGATGCTGATCAAGCAGCCAGCGTCATCCTGGCTTATCCCAACCTGCATCTATGCCCCTGGACGCCAGAGGAACTCCCCTACCTTGCGGATTTACCTTAGCGAGATTAAATTCCAAGATTGCATTATGGGGTCTTTAATGCAAAAATACCCTACCGTGAAATCAGAAACAGAATCCAAGTTGGCGAGCACCTACAAAGCTTTAGAGGAAAGAATATGTTCCGGCGGTTGGCCTGTTGGCGCGGTTCTGCCGACGGAGTACGAACTGGCCGCAGAATATCACTGCGGGCGCAACACCGTCTCTAAAGCCATCGCCCAATTAGCGCATGAGGGGTTCGTGGAACGGAAGCGGCGTGCCGGGACGCGGGTGATTCGGAATTCGAGTAACCGCAATGCTGCGTCTGTCGACCTGGATGCTTTCGCGTTTATTTACCCTAGCGAGCAGCATGACGGCATCTGGCGAACGGCCAAGGGCTTCCAAGAAGCCGCGAATGAGGTGGGCCGCCGGGTGGTGATGTTGACAACAGGGCTTGATTACCAAAAGGAAGCGGAATTTATCTCGCGGTTATCGGAATTCGACGTTCGGGGGGCGGTAGTCTATCCCATCCTGCCGACACCCCAGGACCAAGTGCATTTCTCCCAGCTTTTAGTTGATTTGAAGTTTCCCGTGGTTTTGGCGGAAATCAATCTCCCCGGCTTGGGATGCTCCTCGGTGGTGGTGGACGGTTTACGTGCCGGCTACACCATGGCGCGGCATTTGATCCAGCGCGGAGCGAAAAAGATTGGGTTTTTCTCCAACTTTGCCTGGGCTCCGTTTATGCGGGATCGCTACCAGGGGTATCGCTGGGCGCTGGAAGAGGCGGGCATGAGCGAACCGGCCCGCGGGGTGTACCTTGTTTCCGCAATGCATCCAAACTTCCAGGACCCTCTGGCCGAGCCTCGCGCCTTGGCAGAGCAATTCCTTGACCAATCGGGCAAGCTCGACGCGGTCGTTTGCGCCGATGACTTTCTCGCCTTGGGCTGCATTATCGCGGCTCAGAAACGCGGTTGGGTTGTGCCTCGGGACATGCTGGTTAGCGGGATAGGCGACTACAGTTCGCTTGTCGCATCGAACGCCGTTCCTCTGACGACCTATCGCATCCCGTTTGAAGAACTCGGACGGCAAACATTTTTAGTGCTCGAAAAAATCCGCTGCTCCGAGATGGCATCGCCGGAAGAGCGTCACATTCGCGGAGAAATCGTCATCCGCGAGAGCACCTAGACTTTTGGCCCGGGCGGTCTTTCCGCTTGATCCAAATCAGCATAACAAAAATATAAACTATGACTAACATCCCCCGTCTTTTTGTCATTGGACTCCTGGCGCAGCTTGGCTTTTCCTCGCTTTATGCGCTCGATTTGGAAGATCAGTTCGAATTAAAAGGGCGCCCGGAAGGGACGCTGCTTGATAGTTCAAATGCTGGAAACTCACCGTTAAAATGGATTGCGAGTTCGAACCTTAGACTCACTGGCTCGGGATGTGTTGTTTTTGCGGATGCTGGTTCGGGAATAGCCAAAGTGCCCATTGAGGGAGGTTCGAATGTCGTTACGGTTTCCGCGCGTTTGTGGCCCCGGACTATTGAGAGCGGCAAAAACACATGGCTGGCCGTTGGAGTGGGAAACCCTGCGGAGACTCGCAAGGACGTCACCTGGTCGAACGGCCTGTTTTTGCTGGTCAACACTTCGGGATACTTCCAATGCTTTGTTAGCGATGCCAGCGGTAAAATGACCAAGCTTGCTGAAGGGGCAGTCTCTGATTTCCGGCCGGCTGACTTCAATGAGGCGCGGCTTGAATATCGGCGGCAAGAAAACACCCTCGCTCTCTATCTCAATGGGACCGCTTTCCCTCGTCAGATCGACCTTTCAGACAACGGTGGCAAAATTAATCCGGCGTGGGCCGGTATTTCGGGCGGCGGTCAGCCGAGCAACCAGCCAAGCATAGCGAATTTCGTCCTCAAGACAAAGCAGTAAAATTCTTCGTAAACGATATGGAACGGCTATGGAAGATTTCATTAGTCAGCTTGGGGCTTGTTAGTTGTATTTGCGCGCAAGGTTGCGCTGATTCCAAAGAACCGCAGCTTCAAGCCGATTCCTCGGATTCAGGGGACTTCCTCTATCTTTTTCTACATCCTGGCGTCGAAAAGAACTTGTCTACCTTTGCACCTCAATTAAAGTTGGCGACCAAAGCAGGTGTTACCAAATATACGTTCTATAATAGCGCCTTTCCCTATACCGATCATCCCTCGGCGCAGGAGTGGGAAAAATCGGACAGCCTTCTGAAACTCTTTACCGGCGAAAACGACAAGCTTCAGATCTTTCCTCGAATCGCATTGATCAACAACGTGGGTGACGCCGGTCTTTCCTCCGAGCATGCCATGGCGTGGAAAGACGGGACGTCCAATTTGTTATGTTGGTCCACTCCCGAAGTTCAAGATGCGGCGGAGAAGTCGCTTCGGAGCATTATTCAACATTACGAAAACTCGGCTTTTGGTCCGAGGATCTGGGGATATCAAATATCTGCGTTAGGAACCGGGGAATGGATTCCTCATCAATACCGGGAGCGCGGGTTAGATTATTCCCCTCCGAATGTCGCTGCGTTTAGAACTTGGCTTGCGCAAAAATACAGTTCCGATAAGGAATTTCAGACCGCCTGGGGAAACGACAGCATCAAAAGAACCGAGGCGGAAATCCCTGTGGATCGTGATCATCGATTCCCTATTACCGCCCCTGTCACGAATTCCCCCATTCAAGCCTTTTACGATCTGCCTCGCGAGCGGGATTGGGTAGATTACTCCGAGTTTGTTTCTGATGACACGGCAACAACCATTTGCAGGCTGGCCAAAGTCGGCAAGGAAGCTTGCGGTGGCGGGAAAAAAATCATCACATTCTATGGCTATATTTTTGAGCTGCCCGGCAGCATGTGCGGGCATCTCAAAGCCGAGAAGGTTCTTCGCGACCCGAATGTGGACATGATGGCGGCTCCAATCTCCTACCAGCCCTATTCCCAAAGACTCGTGGCAGGGGTTGGAGGGCCGATGAGCGCTGTCGATTCCATGCCGTTACACCAAAAGACATGGGTCAATGAGGATGATCTGCATACCCACGCCGAGGCGAAGGAGGCTTTTGTCCCGAAGTGGTATTGGGATTCTCAAAATCCGGAGTTCAGCGTGCCTAAAGATTTGGCTGAAACTCAGGGAATTCTGAGCCGCAATCTTGCCTTCGCCTCATTTCATCACGCGGCCACGTGGTGGATGGATCTTTATGGCGGCGGTTGGTATTCCGACCCGGGGCTGTGGGACTTATGGAAGGGCGAACTGGGGAGCCAACTCAGGGATGTCCGCGCGGGAAGTCTTCCGCTTTCGCCCGAGGTTGCTGTGATTGTTGATGAGCAGAGCCGCCTTTATGAAAAGTTTACATGGACGTCCCGTGAACTCTATTCAGGGCTAAGAAACGCCGTCATGGGAAGCGGCGCCTCGGTGGGTTTTTATTATTTGAATGACTATTTGGATGGCAAAGTCCCACAGACATCGGCGACCGTCTTTGTCAACCTATGGCATGTGGACGACCGGAAGGAGCTATTGAAAGCCCGCATAGAGGAGCGTGGTGGCGTGGTGATCTGGCAATACGCCCCGGCATTTGTGGATAAGAATGCGGAGGGTGTCACTGAGCTGACCGGAATTTCCGTAACAGCGGATCAGGGCCATGTTGGATCGGATGCGGCGGATGTTCTGGGTGGAGGCAGGTTCGGAGGAAGATATTCGCTCGTTCCCCGAATTGTCATCCAGGATCCGGAGGCGGTGACGCTGGGGCGTTATTATCGCGACAAACTCGTTTCCGCAGCGTTGAAAAAGCGTGGAAAGATAACGCACGTTCTCGTGGCAGACTATGGATGGAACGCGAACTTTGTCCATTCGCTGTTTCAATATGCGGGGGTTCCTCTGGTTACCGATGCGCCTTCCGTGGTCTACACAAGCAAAGATGCCGTGTTTGTTTATGCGACGGGAAACCAGCCCATGCGAATCAAGCCTCCTCAAGGCACCCAGTTCGAAGGGGGAGAAACCGAGAAAGAGGTTTCTCTTAAACGAAATGAATACCAGTTTCTGCTATTAAACTCCAAATGAGCATAAAGGTGGCATTGTCGTTTCGAAAGCATTCGCTTCTTGCTGCATGAGTTCTTCCTCGTCATTAAGCTGGTTCGAGCGGATTCCTGTCGTTCATGCACCGCGCCCTCTCGATACCAATATCCGGCCGCGCTATTCTATCGAAGCCGCCGCGTGGATCTGGCATCCGGCGCACCTCAACGAAACGGTGTTTTTGGAATTTCGCCTTCCGTTTGTGGTGAAAACTGCCCGAGCCTTCACCTTTCATGTAAGCGCCGATCAGCGCTATCAGCTCTTATGCGACGGTCGGACCATCGGATTTGGACCGGACCGCAGCGATGTGGATCATTGGAACTTTCACACCTATCAAGGCTGGCTGGAGCCGGGCAAGCATGAACTCTCCGCCTTGGTCTGGTGGATTTCCAACCCCTCCACGGGTATCCGTCAACCGGACTCTTATGACGTGATGACGGCGGTAATAGCGCCTATGGCTCAGGCGAGTTTCCGTGGCGGCTTCCTTTTCTGTGCCGATGAGGATGGCGGCACATTCAATACGGGGAAAGCGCGCTGGCAGGTGAGCGATTTGACCGACGCCGTTTCGCTGAAGCGAAAGCGCTTCCCAACCTATCATGCGATCGGGCCGTCGTTTGAATTTGCAATGAATGCGTGGACGCCGCAACACGAGACCGACGCATGCATCGTCCGGGAGCCGGTAAGCGAGCATCGCGGCGGTGTGGCGCGGCCCGGTTGGCGTTTAGAACCCACGCCTTTTCCCGAGCAGAAACGCGAAGAATTTCAGGAAGGTTGCATGCGTTTGATCGCCCCCACGCAGGATATCCAACCGTGGAATAATCTCGTGACAAAAGGCGAACCGCTGTCCGTGCCCGCAGCTTCTTCGGTCTCCGTGCTGTGGGATTTGGAGGCGTATCTTTGCGGCTACCCGCAACTCATTATCAGCAAAGGTGCAGGGGCAAGCATTCGGCTAGAATGGGCAGAAGCGCTCTATGATGCCGATCATGAATCGACGATTAGCGAGCGCACCCAAAAAGGTCAGAGGAACGATATAGCGGGAAAACTATTTTTTGGATTCGGAGACCGTTGGTTGGCCGATGGAAGGGCGTATATGCGCCTCCCCTCGCTATGGTGGAGGTCGGGGCGATTTATTCGAATCGAGATCCAGACAGGGGAAGAACCACTGGTGATCGAAAAGCTGGCTGTCCTCACAACGCGCTATCCGCTCGAGTGGGAGGGGGCCTTTTCCGCCGATGATCGCGACCTCAACCAAATCGCCCAAATGTGCGCCCGTACCATGCAGGCCGGAACGCATGAGACGCTCATCGACTCGCCCTATTACGAGCAGCTCTCTTACGTTGGCGACAACCTCGTTCAAGCACTAGTGTCCTACGCTTTGTCCGCCGATTCCCGGCCCGCGCGCCGTAGCATTGAGCTGTTCGACTGGTCCCGGCAGGCGACCGGACTCGTCGCGGAACGCTGGCCGAGTGCGTTGCGGCAAACCAGCGGCACCTATGCCATGCTGTGGCCACAGATGGTCAGGAATCACGCTTGGTGGCGTGACGACGAAGCATTCGTGCGGGAGCTCATTCCAGGTATTCGCTGCCTCATTGAAACGCTCTTGCCGCTTTTGAACCCTGATGGTTCCATGGGAGTGCTGCCAGGCTGGAGCTTTGTCGATTGGACGAGCGATTGGAATGGGGGATGCCCGCCGGGGTATGAGCGTGGAGATTCCGCCATAGTAACGCTTCATTGGATCGCTTGTCTAGCCGCTGCGGAATCCCTGGAATGTGCATTTGGCGAACCGGAGATGGCCGCGCGCTTGCATCGGTTTGGCGAGACCGCGCGCATTGCATTTCATTCGCGATACTGGGATCGCAGCAAGAATCTTTTTACCGATGATTCAACCCGGTCCACCGTAAGCGAACAAACCAACGCCGTGGCTGCGGGGCTTGGCTTGGGTGGCGCGGATTTCCTGCAAACCTGGCCTCGGCGCCTCCAAGGCATTTCAGCGACCCGTTGCTCCGTATACTTTCTACATTATTACTTCGATGCCTTGGGCAGCGGCGACCACGGATCGGAATTCTTTGAAAAGCTTGAGCTGTGGAGGGACTTTCTGAAGTGGAACTTGCTTACGATTCCAGAACAACCAGAACCAAGCCGCAGCGATTGTCATCCTTGGGGTTCGCATCCGCTTTTCCATTTTCACGCAACCCTGGCTGGGATCCGCCCAAGCGCACCCGGTTTCAGTCGCGTACGGATGCACCCCATGCCCGGACCTTTGAAAACCTTACGTGGCCGCATGCCTCATCCCAAGGGAGAAATCCGCTATGAGCTTGCCGTTCATGCAGGAGCGGCGTACGGGGAAATCTATCTTCCGCCCGACACCACTGGGGATTTTTTAGGACGCTTCGGAAAAATAACCCCTCTGAATTCTGGCAGAAATGTCATCGCTCCATCATAGCTATTATGAAATCCTACGCTCAGGGTCTCTTTTCATAAACTTTGAGCCAAGGAACCCATCCCAAACGGTTTTTTGCAGCAAAGGAGAATATAGGGGACATATTCACCACTTGGGAAGGCTCGTTATAGCCAGTCACAGCCTTTAGGTGAATTATCCAATCGGAAAGGCCGTATTTAGCCCTCATTAAGCCACTCAAATTAGGATTGACTGACCTTAAGAAAAGTGTTCTAAAAGAATAAAGACCTCATAACAAATAAAAGACCTTATAACCCCCTATGCATACTCCCACCCTGAAATTTAGCGTAGTGCCTGCCTTGGCCTTATCCCTGTTCTCCACCTTCATCCTGGAGCCACGAGCCAACGCGTCGACCTATACTTGGTCTGGTGCCGGCGGTGCCAATTGGTCTGGTTCCTCAAATTGGACTCCCAACGTCACAGGGACCACCGGTCCCGGCTCGGCCGATACCGTCTATATTTTGGACGCCGGGACAACGGCACGGACGATTTATTACGACTCTGGTGCATCTGGAACCTTGGGCGCTCTCAATATCACCCAGACATCCTCAGGCACCAATACCCTTAGGATCACTCGGGCAGGCGGCAGCGCCACCAACCCCTCTCTGTTGATTACCAGCAGCACCACCACCCTGGGGGGAGGGTCGTCCTCTGCCGTCTCTCAAATCATTATCGACGCCTCCAAGAACCAGACAACCGCAGCGGGGGCGACGATGTACCTCGACCTCGGTTCAACCGCTGGCAGCGGCACGCTTACGATCAATGCGGGCGGGCTTCTCACGCTGAGTGCCTACTTTTACAATTCCACGGCCTACACCGCCAATGTCGCCGGCAATATCAACATTGACGGCGGCACGCTGAACGTGACGGGAACCTATGGCACCATCTCCGGAAATCCCAATGCGCAGAACATCATTACGGGAAACGTTGTAATGACCAGCGGTTTGCTCAATGTCGCGGCCGGGGTTTCAGGCACCTATTCTAACCGGCTCTTGATTCAGGGAAATTTCTCGGCTTCCAGCGGCACTGTCTCAATCGGAAGCAACAGCGCCCTCTCGCTAAACGGCGCCACAAACACGATCAGCGGTTCAACCGTCGTGAACAATGGCGGGAATATCTTTCTCTATGGCACCACCGACCAGACATTTAGCACATCAGCTTATATCGGGTCGCAACTCACCCTCCGCGCCAGCGGAAATCTGACCCGGACCATCAGTTCCAGCTATGCTGGAGGCGTTCAAATCGCCCAAATCTCTTTTGGTCAGGCTGTCGCGGGCGGTACCACAACAATGAAGTTGGGATCGAACCTCACGACGACAAAAATTGCAGCCGGCTTCGGTACGGGAACCAGCTCCGACACGGTTGGCTATACCATTGATCTTGCTGGCTACTCCTTGGGAATCAGTGGAACATCTTTTGCGCCTTCAAACACACTTAACACAACGAACTGGAACATCAGCAACAGCGCCGCCACGGGAGGCACATTCTCTGCGACATCCTTCGATTTCAGCACTGCAAATAATACCGTGAACGTGGGGGTGAACTCCACGGGCGCAGTGGTCCTGAGCGCAACGGGAAATACAGCCAATAACCTCGGCACGAGCGGCACGATCAATCCGACCTCCACATTTGCTTACACGGGTTCTGCCTCAACGCTGTATTCTGGCAGAACAATTGGCAGACTTTCGGTTGGGAATGGATCGGCGGCATCGGCACTGAGCTTGGCTACGGGGGCCTTGTCAGTGGGCGGAGATGTAACGGTTGCCACCAGCGGCACACTCAATCTTGCCGGGCTTGGCCTGACCGAAGTTGCGTCTTCGGGTGGAACCAACGGCGGCCTCAATGGCAACGGAACCGTGATTAACAACACGAGTGGCACGGCCACATTGACATTGGACACCACGAATGGGAACGGAAGTTTCTCGGGCGTTATTAAAGATGGCACGGGCGTAGTGGCACTCACAAAGAATGGTACCGGAACCCAAGTTCTCAGCGGTTCCAATTCCTACACCGGCGCGACCACCGTTACCGGTGGCACGCTGACCATCAATGGATCGCTTGCGGCTGGCAGCACGGTTTCCATTACCGCGGCAACGCTGGCGGGCAGTGGCACCGTGGGCGGGAGCGTTAGTTCCACAGATGGTACGCTCAATGGTTCCGGTCTGAGCTTGGGAGCGACCACGCTCAAAGGCACTAGCACCCTAAAAGGCTACAACATCGCCAGCAGTGTGACCGTGGCGAGCGGAACCACCACATTGAGCGGCACTACCAAATCAACCAGCGCACTATCGGTCTCCGCGGGAGCCACATTGAACGCCGATGGCACTATTGCCGGAAGCGCCACGGTCGGTGGCTTGCTGAAAGGCAACAGCACAATCACAGGCAATCTCACGCTGACCAGCGGCACGCTTGCTCCTGGCAACAGCGCTGGGATTACGAAGGTCCAAGGCAACTTCAGCACGGATGCCTCGTCCACACTGGTGGCGGAAGTCAGCGGAACGGATGCGGGAACCTCCTATGACCAAGTGCAGGTCAGCGGGAACGTAACCCTCGCCGGTACGTTGGACCTTTCCACGCTGAGCGGCTTGACGCTGGGCAGCACGATCACCCTCATCGACAACACCGGCAGCGGCACGACGACGGGATACTTCGTCACGCTCATCACAAGCGGCTCCACCTACACGCTCACCTCGAACTCCAACTATACGTTTACGGTAGGCAGCACGGAATACCTCTTAAGCTACACATCCAGCACCGAGGGTGACGGTTATAGCAACGATGTGACCCTGACGGTTGTTCCTGAACCCAGTACTTGGGCGATGGTGATGGGCGGAATAGGCATGCTCGCTTTCGGTCAGCGTCTGCGCCACCGCGAGGTCGATTAGAAGAACAAATCAAGGGTTCCAGCGTTAAAACAGTGGAGATAGAATTCAGCGGCCATAGTGAAATGCTATGGCCGCTGTTCTTTGAAACAGCCATCCAATCGAAATCTGTCACTTAGCATCTCGAGAAACTTTAACACGCCCAAATAGGCAAAGCCCATGGTAATCCGTTTTGGCTAGACGAGCACACGAGGCAGTGCTTGGCGGCGCACGCGGAGTGGTCGATCCGGGCGGTGGATGTCATCACCGTCGTGGAAGCGGCCATTGCGCGCTACGGTGCACCCGAGCATTTGCGCAGCGACAACGGCCCGGAGTTCATCGCCTATAGCATCCAGGACTGGCTTGGAAGCCAGGGCATTAAAACGCTCTACATCAAGCCAGGATCGCCCTGGGAGAACGGGCACATCGAGAGCTTCCACGACAAGCTGCGCGACGAATGCCTGAACCGGGAACTCTTTGGGAGCCTCGCCGAGGCGCGTGTGATCCTGGAAAGTTGGCGTGTGGAATACAATGAAAAGCGACCGCACAGCGCGCTTGGCTACCAGACGCCAAGTGAGTATGCTGCGGCTCAAGCGAACCAAACTGATGGGGGCTGCGCACCCCCAAACCCCGCGCCGCTCGCCGCGGCAGGCGTTCGGGGGGGGGCATGAGGTGCTGCCGCACCTTTGCGGCGACCAAACTAAAAACGAAAACCCTGCCGAACTTCAGTTTTGATGTGTCCAATCAACGGGGTCATGCCAGGGACACGACTTTCGTGTCGACCGACTATTCGAACAAAGATCGTAGTCTCTTGATCACAGATCCCGCGGGAAATACGGAGTGCGTTATGTTCCGATATGTAGGGACTTCCCCCGATGGCGGGCCGTTACCGCAGAATGTGGTCATTGATGGCGAATTTGGGTATCGAACTACTTACTATTGGAACAAGGCTCAGTATGCGGCATCGGATAAATCGGGTGGAATTCCAACCGACAACAGTAAAGCAAAGCTGATGCATTTCCTCGAAACAGCGAGTGCAGCTTCGCTGGGGGATGTGGTTGCTAGCGAAAAGTCCCCTTTGGAAAACCGTGTGTATTATAATTACCCCGGGCAACCTTATTCGACTGCCATTGGCACCTCAAACGTAAGCGTCACGTGGAGCGCCTCTATCCTGGAGGGATGAAAATTGTCAGTATGGGAGGATGCAAAGCGAAGCGATTCGGGATGAGTTGTTGAAAATAGACCGCCGAGGGCATGTGCTGGTAAAGAGAGAACGAAGGGAGGCGCTGTTGGATGAGTACGAGCGGTGTGGGGTGAGCGCGGCGGAGTTTGCAGCGCAGATTGGGGTGAAATACCAGACGTTCGCCCATTGGCAGCAGAAGAGGAAGAACCAGCGGCAAGCGCTGTTGGTGCAAGCAGCGGCTCCAGTTCCGGCCGCATTGATGGCACCGCAGCCAGGGCCGGGGCCGCGCTGGGTAGAAGCGGAGGTCGAAGCGGGCGTCCAAGGCGAGCAGGTGATGGCAATCGTAGCGGCGCTCAAGCTTGAGTTACCGGGCGGAGCGAGCGTGGAACTCTCCACCCCTGGCCAAATGAAGCTGGCGGCGGAGTTGCTGAAGGCGCTGGCAGCCAAGGGGCAAACGGGATGCTGAGTTTTAGCGGGAGCCTCAAAGTGCTAGTGTCGTTGGAGCCGTGCGACATGCGCAAGGGCTTCAACGGGCTGCACGCCCTGGTGAGTGAACGGCTGGGAGAGGATCTACGGGGCGGAGCGATCTTCGTGTTCAGCAACCGGCGGCACAACCGGATCAAGCTGCTTTACTGGGACGGCACGGGGATCTGGGTGATGAGCAAGCGGCTGGAAAAGGGATGCTTCTCATGGCCTCGGAACGTGGAGCCGGGACGCACGAAGCTCAAGCTGAGCGCGGAGGCGTTGGCGCTCTTGACCGACGGGATCGACCTGCACGGGGCGAAGATGCGTCCGTGGTATGAGCGGGAATAGCAGTCATATATTAAGTATGATCGGCGCTTGAATTTAGCGACGGGATGACTAGTCTCCTGTGGCCAACGAGCAATGGTCACCGAACGCGAACAGGAACTTCTGGAAGAGAACGCGCGATTGCGTGCAGAAGTCGCGTTACTGCGGCAAAAGGTGGACCTGTTGGTGAAGCGGATCTTCGGAGCGGGGAGCGAGAAGCTCGACCCGAGGCAACTGGAACTGTTGTTGGAAGGGAGTTCGCCGGGAAAAGCGAACGAGCCCGACTTGGCGGCGGAGGCCACTCGGCGCTCGAAGGAAGAATCGACTCCGCGCTCTAAGAGCAAGCCTGCGAAAAACAAATGGCCGCGGTTGCCTGCACACCTGCCGTGCGTCGAGGAGCTCGTCGATCCGCTGCCGGTGCAGGCAGAACCGCAAGCGTGGCGCTGCATCGGCCAGGAAGTCAGCGAGCAGCTCGACTACGAACCGGCTCGGTTCCTACGTCGGCGCATGATCCGGCGCAAGTATGTGAAGCGTGGCGAACTGGACGCCGTGCCCGTGATCGCGCCATTGCCGCCGGTATTACAGGAACGCTGCATCGCGGCGCCGGGGCTCTTGGCGCAAGTCATCGTGGCCAAATACTGCGACCATCTGCCGCTCCATCGCCAGGAGCGAATATACGCCACGCGCCACCAAGTCATCCTGCCCCGTCAAACGCTGGCGCGGTGGATGGGGTTGGCTGCCGACTGGCTGGGTTTGATCTATCGGGAGATCAACGCGGGCGTGGTGAAAGGCGGCTACATCCAGATGGACGAAACCCCGGTTCGCTACCTTGATCCCGGCAATAAGAAAACGGGTACCGGCTACCTGTGGGTATGCAACCGGCCCGGCGGCGAAGTCGTTTACCACTGGCGCACCAGTCGCGCCGCCGAGTGCGTGGGCGAGATCCTTCCCGCCCACTGGCGGGGCGTCCTGCAATGCGATGGGTATGCGGGTTACCGTAGCTACGCCCGGAGCGCTGGCCGCGAAGGCCACATCCGGCTCGCCGCCTGTTACGCCCACGCGCGGCGCAAGTTCATCGAATCGCAATCGCAGGCCCCATGCATCGTCACTTGGCTCCTTCGGCAAATGGCACACCTTTACCAAATCGAAAAATACTTACGGCAAGAACGCGCCGGGCCGCGGTTGCGGGAAGCCCTCCGAGCGGCCCAAAGCCATCCCATCCACGAACGCATCGGCAAGGCGCTGGTGCGACTAAAAACCAAGAAACGCTACCTGCCCAAAAGCAGCATGGGCAAAGCCATCGACTACGCGCTGGGTCAATGGCCGGGCTTGAGCGTCTTCCTGCAAGACGGGCGCGTGGAGATCGACAACAACCTTGTTGAAAATGCCATCCGGCCCACGGCGGTGGGCAAAAAGAACTGGCTCTTCGTAGGCGACGCCGATGCGGGCCAGCGCGGGGCGGTCCTCTACACCGTCATCGAAAACTGCCGACGCAACGGCGTAGATCCCTACGCCTACTTGCGGGAGATCCTCACCAAACTGCCCGTGCTGACCAACCAGAACATCGCCACCTGGATACCGGCAGCCTACGCCAAAAGGCTTCGCGAAGAGCGGTACCCCCAAGCCGCCGCCTCGTAGACCTCATAGATCTCGTATCGCTTTACCTACGAGATCTATGAGCCTTATGACCCGTTACGAGCCGACGCCCGTCAAGTGGCGCTTCGCGTGACGCTTACCTTCGATTGACCTTCTTGGAACCCACAGCTACCACGACCAAGAATAAAGCCATTGCCGCAAAATAAGCGGCTGACGAAAAGTTATGGGCAAAAAAAGCGGCTACATATGCGCAACCGAAGGCAAGTATTCCTGCGACGCCGCAAAAAAAGCTGTAAAGCCAAATGCCGATGACCATGGCGTTCTCAAACCATCCGAGCTGAAAAGACAGGGGATTAGGGGCTTCATTTCGGTGTTCCCAAGCTGAACATATCTCTGATGTGGTCGCAAACCCTTGCCGATAATAAGCAATTAAACGACCAATCGCCCCAATCGGAATGGGACACCCAAACATTAGCTGGCATAGCTTCTCCTTCTGGACGTCCTGCAAAAATCCTCTTAATCCGGTATCTTCGGAAAACACCGTTATAGCTGATTGGACCGCATCCAATTCAATTTTTGAGCTTTGAGTTTTCTGAGAGCATCGATGCAGATACAATGTCCCTGCTCCGATTAGGGCTGCCGGAATAGCTGCAACCAATCCAGCAATAGGGGCAACAGACTTGAGTAAGGTGTCAATATCCATAGCTTTAATTGGCGTGCCCCCATTCTTTGAACCACTCGTTATGAGAGATTTGTAAGGGTTATTGGGTTAAAAACGCTGGCTTGCGGAGCGCAGGCCGCTTCGACGAAGTCGAAAGGCCGGAGCGGAGCAAGGCAGCGTGTGGCGAACTCCGCCGGGGTTAAATCCCCCAGCGAGGAGTGCGGGCGTTGTTGATTGTATTTCTGGCGGTATTCCTTGCCGAGCACTTTCGCTTCCAGTGTGTTCGCAAAGAGTTCCACGTTGAGGAACTCGTCCCGCAACCGGCTGTTAAAGCTTTCGCTGTAGGCGTTCTGCCACGGCGCTCCCGGTTCGATGTAGAGGGTGCCGATGTCGGCACCGCGCAGCCACTCCTTGACGGCATCGGCGACGAACTCCGGCCCGTTGTCCGAGCGGATGAACTCGGGCGCACCCCTCTCGGCGACGAGCCGCTGAAGCGTTTGCACCACGTCCTGGGCCGTCATGGTCTGCTCGACTTCCAGCGAAAGGCATTCGCGGCTGTATTCATCCAAGACCGGCAGCCATTTGAGCCGGGAGCCCGTTTCGGTTTGGTCGAATACGAAGTCGTAGCTCCAGACTTGGTTGATCCGCTCGGCCCGCCGCCGCTGGGTGCCGTTGGCCGATTCGCCCATGCGCCTCTTTTTGCGGGCCTTGGCGGGAACTTTGAGCCCTTCCTTTTTCCAGAGCCGGTGGACGCGCTTGCGGTTCACTCGACAGCCTTCGCGCCGCAGGTAGCGAGTCACCGTCCGGTAGCCTGCCCGGGGTTCGCGCTCAGCGATGCGCCGCATGGCCCGCGTCAACTTGGCGTCAACCTCGGGCCGCCGTGTTTGGTAACACTGGGTGCTGCGCGGCTGATCCAGACTCGAACAGGCCCGGCGTTGGCTTGTGCATAGGGTTTCCTGCACGTGCGTCACTGCCTCGCGTTTGCGCGCAGGGCCTACCATTTTCCCTCCGCGATTTCTTTCAAGATCGCTTTGTCCAGCGTCAGGTCGGCCACGGCTCTCTTGAGCCGCGCGTTTTCCTTTTCCAGTTCCTTGAGCCGCTTGAGCGCATCCTTTTTCATCCCTCCATACTCGCTTTTCCAGCGGTGGTAGGTTGCCAGGCTCACCTCAATGGCTCGGCTGGCTTCTTCGACGCTCTTGCCCGTGGCTACCAAGCTTTCGGCCTCGCGTAATTTTTTGATGATCTCTTGCGGTGTGTATCGTTTTCTTTTCATGAGAGTTGCGGCGGCGCTTCCGCGCCTCCTTCTCTCATAACTCCTGGATCAATTTTTGGGGAGCACTCCAAGCTGGCTTTGAGAGGGGTGCATAAACTTCGCGCCGCTTGCGCAAGTGCCTCTATTCCTGATTCTTGTAAGGATTTCGGCTCCTTGGCGGTTTTGATTGTATTTCGGAGGCTAAATTGTGGCCAGCAGGAAATCAAACCGGCATGATTTTGGTTTCCGCCAATGTCCAAAGCCCGTCAGCACCCGCTTCTCGTTTTCCTGATCCACATGACGCAAAGCATTCTCCTGCGTCAGATCGCCTATCTCAAAGCCGAAAACCAGATCCTTCGCTCTCGGCTGCCGAAGCAGATTCGCACGACGGCTGCGGAACGCTCGCTTTTGGTTCGTTTGGGTGCGCCGCTGGGCGATGCGATTCAGGAGTTGCTTTCTATTGTGAGCTATAAAACATTCCTGCGCTGGAAGAATGAGCAGCGGCCGGGGGCTCGTGCCAAGAACGCGGTTGCGCCTAATGGGCGACCGCCGATCCCGCAAAGCGTGGAAGAACTGGTTGCGCGTTTTGCAAAAGAGAACGCCTGGGGATACTCCCGTATCCAGGGGGAACTCCGAAAGCTCGGGATCATTGTGGCTCGGAACACTGTAAAGAAGATCCTCATTAAGAACGGCTTTCATCCGAATCCTGGGAAGCTGGCGGGGAGCTGGGCGCTCTTTCTCAAACGGCACATGGAGACGTTGTGGGCGTGCGACTTCTTTGTGAAGGATGTCTGGACTGGCTGGGGAAAAGTGAGCTTCTACGTCCTGTTTTTTATCTATGTGAAGACCCTCCGGGTCCGGATCATCGGAATGACCTGCCATCCCGACGGTCCGTGGGTTGAACAACAGGCGCGAAATCTGGTGATGGAACTGGCCGAGCGAGGGGAGAAGGCCAGCTATCTTTTGAGGGACGGCGACGCCAAGTTCACCAAGAAGTTCGACGAGATTTTCAAGAGCGAGGGGATCAAGGTAAAGAGGCTGCCCTTTGCTTCTCCCAATTTGAATGCCTATGCGGAACGGTTCGTGCAATCTATTAAGCGGGAATGATTGAGCCAATTTGTTGTCTTTGGCGAGCGCCACCTGGAATATTTGATCCGGGAATACGAGACCTATTACAACACGGTGCGCCCCCACCAAGGTCTGGAGAACAAGCCCATCGGTGTTCTTTCGATGCCGCCGCCATCGCCGGGTTCCGGCCCGCCCGATCCATTGGAAGTCGAGTGCGAGTCGCGTCTGGGCGGGGTTTTGCGACATTATTACCGACGAGCCGCTTAAAGGCCGGGCAGTGATGGATGGTCGAATCCGGATTGCTTTCGTAATCCGGTCGCTCTGTTTTGCACTGGAACCCTCCCGAATCAGGCAAAACTCCGTACCGGCATGTCCAAAAGTGGCAACAACTGAAATTTTCAGCTGTTGCTCCCCCCTGGCAGGCATGATCGAGTGGCTTTGTTGGTTCACAAATGAGATGGTAATAAGGAAAACTTGGTTCTGCTTAAAAACTAGAATGCAGGGGCCGAATTTTAGTAACTTGTAAGTTGCTGATTCTCAATGGATTTCATTGGCGCTGAGTTTTTGCACACGACGATGAAGGGGCCGAATTTTATTGGTTTTTAAGTCGTTTATTTTCAATGGCTCACATTGGTGTTGAGTTTTTGAACACGACGATTGCCCCTGGAATAGCGTTACCCCTGACTGTGTCGGCAGTGTGAGCACTCTGAAGTTTCTTGGAAATTTCCGAATCCTTCGTGGAGAGCTCTAGGGACACGCTGAACAAAGCAGCCGTCCACGGCAGAGTGATATAAGAGTGGACGTTCGAAGCCAAAAGCGCGGGAGCGAGTGGCCCGCGACGTGGTACACCGCTGGGAAGCGATCCGTTTTGAGGGGCGTCTCCGGTTTTTGGGGAGCAAATCCAGGCGATTTCCTCCGTTTTGTGTCGTCATGGGCAGGTAGTGGCCAAGAGTTCCCGCTTGGCTAGCACGAGGTTGGCCAAGGCGAAGAGGATTTCAAGTTTGGCGAGGTTTTTTCGTAATCCTCGGTAGCGCACCTTGCCGTATCCAAACCGCCGCTTGACGATTTGGAAGGGATGCTCGACCAGCGCACGCACTTGCGCTTTGGCGTGCTCGAACGCTTGCACGGCTTGCTTCCACGGCCCATCGGGTATGGATTTGACGCCGTTCCGCTTGGCTGCCACATAGAACTTCGCACCCGGCGCCTTGGCCACAACCTCCTCGCGCTTCTGTGCTCCCGTGTAGCCCGCATCGGCAAATACCACGCTCTCCTGTCCGTGCAGCAGGTGTTCGGTCTGGTTGATGTCGGCTTCGTTTGCCGCTGTGGCTGTCACGCTGTGAACCAAGCCGCAATGGGCATCCACGCCGATGTGCGCTTTCATTCCGAAGTGCCACTCGTTGCCCTTCTTGGTCTGGTGCATTTCGGGATCGCGCTCCTTGCGCTCGTTCTTGGTCGAACTGGGCGCGGCGATGATCGTGGCGTCCACGATGGTGCCTTGCTTCATGTAAAGCCCGTGCGCGGCCAGGCTTGCGTTGACTTCCTCGAAGATCGTTCGGGCGAGCTTGTGTTCTTCCAATAGCCGCCGGAATTTCAGGACCGTCGTGGCGTCGGGGACGACATCGCTGTTCAAGTCCACCCCCACGAACTGCCGGATGGACTGTATTTCGTAGACTGCGTCTTCGAGCCCTTCGTCGGAAAGCCCAAAGCAATTTTGCACGACCAAGAGTCGCAACATCCGCTCCAACCCCATCGGTGGACGCCCCCGGTGGCCCTTGGGATAATACGGTTCGAGCCGTTCCTCCAATCGCTTCCATGGAACCACTTGTTCCATCACCGCCAGAAACGCCTCCTTACGTGTGACGCGCTTCTTGCTCGCGAATTCGCTCTCCGAAAAACTCATCTGCCGCTTCATGCCGCTCATCCTGCCGGTAATTCTTCCCCCTGCCCAGTCCTGATTAATTCAGCGTGTCCCTAGGGAAGGAAGGCACCCCTGTCCCTCAGTCGTTCTCTCAAGATGTCGGTGTTCACGGCGTGAACATCTCCGCCGTTTGTTTGTAAGGCAAGGGAAGCGGCTAGTCCGGTAGCCTCCCCCATGGCCAGACAGGCTGGCATTACTCGCACGCTCCCTTGCACGATCCGCTCGCAGGAGATCGACCGTCCCGCAACCAATACGTTTCGCAATCCCTTGGGCAGAAGGCAGCGATAGGGGATTCCATGGGACTCGCCCGGCCCATAACGAACGGTGTCCTCCAGCCCTTCCCTGCGTTCCGAGACGTTTTTTTCCGCCGCCTTCAGGCTGTGGTGAACGTCAATAAAGTATGCGTTGCGGCAAATTTCGTCGGGGAAACTGCGACGCGCCAGATAGTCGTCCAAAGTCAGGCAGTAATCTCCGACGATGCGGCGCGACTCGCGAATGCCGACCTGGTTGGCAGTGTTGACGAGGAAGGCGTTTGCAAAGGCCTCGGGGCAGGCCTCGGCAAGCAGGTCGCGAAACTGGGCCGCCATTTTCCGGCCTTTGACCAACGCTTTGGAGACGCTGGCCGGGTCCGTGTTGTCTACTTTCCAGAGGTGCCCGGCGTTAAACCCAACGACGCCAGGACCGGTGATGGAACAGCAAAGATGGGCGTCGGGAATGAGGGGGTATTTTTTCGAGGCAATGGCCTCGTAAAGCGGGCTCTTCGGGTTGTTCGCATGCAGGAGCCGACCGTTGCCGCAGCTATACTGGAAGGCAAAGTTATTGACGCCGCTGAGCGTGAAGCAATGGGTGGCAGGCATCAGTTCGCCATGGTCGTCCCCTTTGTGAAACTCCGCACCGGCCCAGGCCGCCAAGTCGGCATCACCGGTGCAGTCGATGTAGACTTTTGCTTTTAGGGCCGATAGCCCCTGTTTGTTGGTCACAAGGAGGGTGCTCACGCCCCCTTTCCCGTCGAGATCGACAGACGAGAGCATCGTGTTAAAAAGCAAGGCTGCGCCGGATTCCGTAACCAGGTCGTCGTAAACTCGTTTGAGGCGTTCCGGGTCGATGGGCACCCAGTCCACATCTTTTTTTCCCACATGGGGCATGCCCGCCTTGCATGTTTCCAGCACGCGCTCGGCAATCCCCCGGTAAATGATCTTCTCTTTGTCGGTGAAGGGGCACCATGCGGGAACGAGCGCGGCGGTGGCGGCGCCTCCGAGGAACCCGCCCGCCTCCACTAGCAGCGTTTTTGAGCCCTCACGCGCCGCGCTGGCGGCTGCCGCGCAGCCGGAGGGGCCGCCGCCGATGACGACAACGTCCCATTCATCGGAGAGGGGAATTGAGCGGGAGGGAAGAGTATAGGTATTCACAGAACAAGGGGCTTCCAATAACTATATCTCCTCGATGGCGAGGCCTTCGAATCGATATTTTGGATTCCAACCCAGGCGTTTTTTGGCCGAGTCGATATCGACGCGCTGCTCCGCTCCAGGCCCCGCGATCATATAGAATATTTCGAATTCCAGCTCGGGGGTTTCTATCGCGCCGATGACGGCCTGCCCAATATCCCTGGGGTCAATGCATTGCCACGTCACGGTATGCATATTTTCGCCATACTTGTTAACCAGCGAATCCTCGCGCAAAATATAGGCGGGTCTTAGCACGGCAATCTCAACTCCACGGTTTTTGCTGTAAAAACGTGCGATTTGCTCCTGCAACGTTTTCGTCATCCCATAAAGATCCGTGGGATAGGGAGGCAGTTCGGACGTCAGAAAGATCCGATTCTGCACATGGCCCCACATGACGGATACACTCGAAATTAAAACGACGCGCTTGATGCCATGGCGGACAGCCGCTTCCAATGCGAGTGCAACTCCTTTGACGTTGATGTCCATGCAAATATCAGGCCAGTTGTAGGCGTCCGATCGGTTCGGAGCCATGTGGGCCAAGACCATCACATCCACAGAATCGCACGCATCGTCGAGTGTCTGCCGATCAGTTACTGACCCGCAAATGAACCGCCCTTCCCCTTTTGTTTCGGAGATGTCCATCCGAACCAAATCATAAACCTTGCCGAGTTCTTCGCACATCGATCTTCCAAGATAACCGGAAGCACCTGTAACCATTACCCGCTTGGTTTTTTTCTCCGGCCGGGCATCGCCCAAATTGGGATGGGAGATTCCGATTTCACTGAGCGGTTGGTTTCCGCATGATATTTTTTGCATAGTATCCCTTCGCAGGCCTAAGTGAGCGAGGATTCCCCCAATGGCCCAAGTCCAGCCCTACAAACTGGAAAAAAGCAGCGGTGGAAAAATCTTAAACTCCCATCCGATTTCGACGTAATTTTTGCGCGCCAATCAGAAATCCCATCCCGCCCACGATCATCGCCCAGGTGCTTGGCTCGGGAACGACGGTCAAGGTGAGATCGTTGCCCGTTCCGCCCGCATAGTTCAGTTCGTAGGTAAGGCTGCCGTAGGTGAAGGTGGTTGAGGTGCTGGTGCTCTCGGTGATGGTAACACTCGAACCGCCAAGCGTTACCGTTCCAAACGTTCCGGAAATCGAGGAGGTCCCCTCGTTGTCGATCAGAACGTAGGTGCCGGGCGTGGTTCCCAGCGTCAAGTCGAGGGTTCCGCCACTGAGTGTTACGGAGCTGGTGGCGGTTATGTGGTTGTAGGTCGAAAGAGAATCCAGGGTGATGGAAACCAGCGCTCCGGATTTTACGGAAAGGCTACTGACGGTGGTGGTGCCTACGGTGAAGGTGGCCCCGCTTTCAATCGTCAACGCGCCGTTGACTGTGCCGGAGCCCCGGTAAGTCCCCAGCACGTCCACATCGCCCTTGACGGTGCCGCCGTTGACCAGCGTGGCCCCGGCGGATACCGACAATGCCGAATTAGTGGAGGTGGTAAGGCCCGTGAGCGAAAGGGTGCCGGAGGAAGCGCTCAGACCGCTGGAAAAGGTATTGGTACCACTGAGGGTGCTGCTTCCGCTGAAGGTGGCCGCTCCGGCGACTTTGAGGCCGCTACCCTTGATGGTGGCGCTGGTGACTGTCACGGTGCCGTTGATCGTGCCACTGCCGCCCAAGATGGCTTGGGCATTCACGGAGACCGCACTTCCCGCCGCGAGCGAACCGTTCACGTCGAGTTCCCCCTCGGCGACAGTCGTTGTTCCTGTGTAAGAATTGCTGCCGCTAAGGATCCATTTGCCGACGCCGCTTTTGACCAGGGAGCTGGCATAGCCCGATTGGGCATCCCCGAATGAAGCCGCCAGCGTGTTGTCGCCGGTGTTTGTCCCGGTGAGGGTTAGTGTGCGGGTAGAGGTGAGAGTCGATCCAAAAAGGATGTTGCCTGTATTGCTGAAATTAATGGCCCCGGACCCCGACGAATCCAAAGTTCCGCCGTTTTTGGTGACTGAAAACAGTCGATCCGTGGAGCCAGCAGCGCCCGTATATTGCAACGTGCCTCCATCAAGGACAATTCCAGTGGCGGCGGATGTACCCGAGCCAAGGGCGCTAGCGACACCCGCATTGGCAAGGGTGTTTACGGAGAGTATTCCAGAACTGACCGTGACTGCGCCTGTAAAGGTGCTCGTACCATTGAGGGTCCAGGTCCCCGCACCAGTCTTGGTAATCTTTGTGACCCCGGTGGTGGGATTGCCGATAGCAGCAGAGAGGATGCCGTTGTTGGAACCGTTAAGGGTGATCGTCGTGGATGCACCGCTGGTGATGGCTAGGCTGCCTGTATTGGTGAAGTTCAGGGTGCCCGTGCCGTTATTACTGATCGTCACCCCTACGCCACCCACCGTAAACAGGCGATCCGTGCTACTGCCTGTCCCTTTGTAGTTCAGGGTGCCGCCGTTATTAATAACCAAGTTTGCTGCGCTGCTGGTCGATTCACCAATGCTGCTCGCCGATCCGCCGTCGGCCAAAGTGTTGACGGAAAGCGTTACTGCGGTCGTTCCGTCGCCAATCGTGGTGACTCCCGTATAGGTATTCAGGCCGGTGAGTGTCAGGCTTTTGCCCGTCGTCGTGGCCGTCAGGGTCAGACCACTCACTCCATCCACAACGGCGCTAATCGTTGCACTTACCGATAACGTAATCGTCGCCGACCCAGCGAGAGTTAACGTATAAGCCCCCGAGCCTCCCGCAATGGTGTAGCCGCCGGGGGATTTGAAGATGATCCCGCCGACTGTGATGTTTGAGCCCAGGTTGACCGTTCCGCCTGTTCCATTGGAATTTCCAAAGACGGCAATGTCATTGCTGGCATTGTTCCAAACATTATCGGTGGTTCCGTTGCTCCAGTTCGTGCCGGAGGTGCTCCAGGTGGAAGTGGCACCATCAGTCGCAGCCGTCGGGTTGGTGCCGCTATTATCCCATGTCACCGTAGCGGCGTTGGCTTGGAACGCAAACAGGAGGGCCGCCGCACAAATTGGCAGGCTTACAGGAGCAGATCCGAACAAAGTTTTGGATGGGGTTTTCATAGGGCTTGTTGGGGTATATGGAGTTATGCGAATTTGTCTTTCAGAAGGCAAAGGCATTGAATTTCTCACTGGAGAATTACGTCATTGGGTTAGTGTGATGTTATTTCGGCGGCGCTACGGCGCGAACTGGAGGTAGGAGCGGGTGCGCCAGTGGTAAAGGGAGCCGAGTGTGGGCGTGGCATCCGGGTTGTTGGCATAGTCCGCAAGGCCGGTTTCGGAGGGATTCAGAAAACGGTCGATCGTCGCCGCGCCCCGGTAGTCCGCCAACACCGCATCGCGCCCCTCCACCCAGGTGCCGACGGTGGAGTTGGGCACTTGCTTCAAGGCTTGGGCGCGGAAATGGACGGTGTAGGTATTCGACTTGGTTGTGAGCCGGGGATAAATCGTCACATAGGGGCGTTCGCGTGTATTGTCGCCGGTGAGTGAATGGGTGGCCCAATACGTCGCCATGGCGGTGTCAAGCGAGGTCTTGCTGCTGGTGTCCACGGTGGCGTTGTCGGGAATGATGTGCATGTCGCAGATCTCCACGGACGAGCGGAAGGCATACAGGTTGGTTCCGTCTGTGTTGTCAAAACGCTGCTGAAACTGCGCCAGCGTCTCGGGGATTTTGATGGAATGAAGATAGTTTACTGTCGAAGCCGGGGTGGCCGTGGTTTTATAGGGCGTCGCGCCCGAGGCGTCCGTAACGGGGAACGCCGTCATTCTTTCATTTTTCAGCACGGCATACAGCCCGGTATTTCGTGTGATGTAGGTGAAAGGAATGATCTGCTGGTTCATGTTGATCTTGCCTGCCGTGGAGAGCGGCTCGCTGAGAGCGTAGGGCTGGACGATGGGCATCCAGAACAGGTCGAGCAGGAGATAATCGGGGTCATTGGTAAAAAAAACTTTGCCCGCGTTGTAGTCCGGGTGCCCCGGCTGCCGCCGGAAAAGGAGCGTTTGCCAGCTCTTGCCGCGTTTGACGCCCGTGGGAAGCGAGCCAAACATGACGGGAGATGGCATGATGCGGTTGGGTGTGGAATAGGTGGGGTTGTAGGTGCAAAGCACCGGATTCGCGTTTCCAAAGTAAGGGGGCTTGGTGGAATCATTGATGTTGGCCGCGTTCCCTTCGTCCGGCTTGTTGATATAGGGGCCGTCTCCTTGGAACGAGGGGCCGTTGTCCCAATCTCCCGTGGCGTTGGCCGTGGGGGCCGGGAGGGGAAGGTCGGGAGAAACAGACGAGGTGTAACTCGCGCTGGCGGCAAGTTTCCCCTGAAGAATGGGATAGTGGTAAGTGCCCCCGCTGATGCCTTCCATAAAGGAGGAGGCCAACCCCGTACCCGTGGTATAGGCGGGGTGTTTAACGAAGCACGCAGGAGCGGGATCCGCCGCCAATAGCCGGTAGTCCAGGGTGCTGGTTCCGCTGGAGTCGGCGGGCACCATGGAACGCACGACATCGCAGATTTTTGTGGAGGACTGCTTGAGGAACATGTAGGGCTTGGCCCCGATCCGCCCACTGTTGCCGCTGAATCCGCATCCCCCTGCCTGGAAGGTCCAGGAACCGTGGTAATCCGCATTGGAAGGAACCACAGCGGGGGTTCCCGAGGTCACGATGCCCGGCGCGGGCAAAACGTCGGGGCCGGTAAAGTCAACGGTTAACGTTTGGACGACATTGTCACTCCCGGAGGTGGATGACGCCCTATCGATGATCTGAATCGTCAACGGGCCGCCCACGAAGGTGAGCTGCGGATTGGCGGTCGTAATGTTGATGGTGGTGGGTTCGCTGATGAAGGGGTATTGCTGGTCTTTGACCCCGTCATTCATCGAACTGCCCGAAAAGTCACCATCCACGGGCAACCTCCCTCCATTGCGAGCCCGGATGGCATGGCTGTTCGTGGAACACAAAATACCCATCGGCCCGCCCCAGATGGAGCCAACCGTGGCCTGTCCGTCGTTGCGCTGGATATAGAGACCCGCGCTGGTTGGCGTCTGGTCGGTTTTGGCGGGGAAGCCCAATGATTTTTCAGACCCAGCCGCCTCGGCGTTGCCGCGCACTTTCCAGTTTTGCAAGCCGTCGACTTTGATCTCAATGTCCGGCCTGATCGCCCCGTAGCCAAGAGAGGGGCAGAAATGCTCCATCACCAGTGCGGCCTCAATCCGGAGTTGCTTGGTTCCCGCCGCGGTACTGCTGGTCAGCGGCGTTCCGTTGATGAGGGTGAGGTTTGAGTTGGTGTTGGAGACCGCCTCCGCCGCGTCGGCGCTGCAAATAAAGTGCACGCCCACCTCGGTAATCGTCGGGTAACGCCCAAAGCCCCGGGTGGTCCCGGTCGCGATGGTGTTGCCGCTGATGACGATAGGCACCACTTGTCCGTGGCCCGGAAGCCGCTCGCCTGTATAGGTGCTGGTTTTTCTCCCTGGGGTAAACTGCCCGGTGTTTTCGGGAAGATTTTCGTCATACAAGTTGGTGCACCGGATGTAGTCGAAGATCTCGGTGAGGATCTGGTCCTTGTCGTCGCCAAACTTGGTTGCCAGGTTTCCTCCAAACCCCGGCACTTTGCGGGCCATGAGGTTCTGCAGGTAGGCATAGAGGACGAGGTTGCGAGCGATATTGTAATCGGCGGTCTGGCTCTTGCATCCGGGCGTGGAACTGTCGAAGGGGTTGCGCTGGAAGTAGAACGGCAGGCTGTTGAGCGTGGAGCAAGTGGCAATCAGACGGTCAAAGGGAGTCAGGTGATTGGAGTCATTAATGGTACTGATGGGCCAGCAGGCGATTTTTGGGAGATTGAACAGATTGACCTCCGGGGACCTGCTGGAGGTGGTAACGAAAAACTTGATCTGCTCCAGCAGGCTCCGGCTGATTCCCGTGTTGGCGGCCCGCGATTCAGTCGCCGATGTGGCGGAATAGAGCAACTCGCTTCCATTGGGAAAGAGGCGATCCGTGTCGAGCGTGATGGAGGTGCCCGCCACCACCGTGCCCATTTGCGATCCCCCATACTCCAATCGCGGCACCAATGAAAAGATCTGCTGCGGGGTGAAGGTGTTGGTATCCGTGAGCACGGCGGAAAGGCTGGTGGTGGCGGGGTGCCCCGGATAGGACTGAAATTCATTCTGGGCCGGTTGAAACTGGGCAAGGTTCCGCTCCTGTTGGGTCGAGGCGCGCGGGATGTCCCAGAAGGTTCCCTCCGAAGCCGTGTTCAGGTTGACCTTGCAGGTTTCGTCATCGGTCCAGAATGCAACGCGGCCCACGATGGGATTTGAGGTACTTGCCCCCGCGACCATCGCCGTGGAACCTGATCCCGTGGGGGCCACAAGCGAACCATCCCGAAGCACATAGAGCCAGCTCACCGGCATCGGCGCGGAGTTGGTGACGCCTTGGGATGCGCCGCAAGGGGCACCGGAAATGGCGAACCCCTGCGGCGTGGGGGGATTGGTGCCACTGGTCTGGTAAGAGGAGGGATCGAGGATGGGCCAGATGGTGGTGGTGCCCGAAGTCGAGATGACGGAAACCGGGGCGTTCAAGTCGGTGTAGAACGCGGGAGCGTCATACCACTGGGCGAGCGATGCCGACTCGGTGGCGGGTACGAGCGCGCCCGTGATGACCATGGAGCCCGAACTGTAAAGTTTATAGGACTGCAACGGGGCACCCGAATCGTCATAGGTGCGGATCAGGCCCGGTTGCGAACTCCACGCGATATTGTTGGAGGCCTGGGTCACTACGGCGTCGATCTGCGCCTGCACCACCTGCACCGCGGTGTCGGCAAACATGCGGGCGCTGGTGATGCTGGCATTGCCGGAGCTCGAAACCCGCTCGGTGGAGACGCGGGAGAGGAAGCCGACGCAAATCCCAAGCACCAGCACCAGGACGGAAAGAACAATGACAAGGGCGATCCCGCGTGGGTGGGCAAGCGAATGGATTTTCATGGTCTTATTGCGGGCGATACGTCCGGGTACGGCCACTAAGCGGGTCGACCTGAACAATGCAATAGTTGACGGGAAGCGAGGTGTTCCCGCACTCCCTCAGGCTGGTGATGGTGACGTAGTTGCTGGTGGAATCATAGGCCAGGTCCGTCATTCCCCCGGCCCGGAAGCGAAACCCGCAATATTTCACGCTCCCCAGGCTGGGAAACACGCCCTGCGTTTCGGCAATGGTGGGGGTGCCAGCGGTGCCGGAGATCAGCGGCGAGAGCACGGCGGTGTTGGCAATGGCCACCGCAGCCGGCAGCGTTTCCATGCGCGTGATGGGGACCAGGGTGGCGCTGTTTTTCGACGATGGCGCCCAGAGCTGGACGGCCCCGTAGGCGTTCCGGTTCCAGACGAAGCGGACCTCCACCTCGGTGTTCCGGCAGACGGCCATTTGCCGCCCCAGCGCGAATTGATCCGCCACCATTTGCCCGCCCCGCGTTAACCCTGTGCCCTTGGCGACCCCCTGAAACGCGGGGACGACGAGGGCCATCATGAGGCTCATGATCGCCATCACCACCAGGATCTCTATCAGCGTGAATCCTGTTTTGGCGAACGCCCGCACTGGGCGAAATAAAGTCGGCAGCCTCATGGCGTTTGGCCCCCTTGCGACTCCGGCAGCGCGACGGTGGTGGAAAAGACCCGGTAGTTGATGCGCCTGGCTTTGAGCCGGGTCTCAAGGGTGCCGAGGTCGGTGGCATAGTCGGTGACGTCGGATTTGGAAAAAAGCCCGGCGAGAGCCTCGGTAATCTGCGTTGGCGCGGTGGAGCCTGTTTGAATGTGGAGGGCCGCTTCCTCGTCAATGACCACCATGGTGATCTGCAAATTGGGCGGAAGCTGGCTCGCTTGAACCGGCTGAACGAGCGGACTTCCCGTCCATGCGGCACTCGTACGAGAGTTGTAGCTATAGTCGGAGGAGAGGCTGCTTCCCGTGGAATCATACAGCGGGCTAAGCCGTGGCCAGACAATGAGCGCGATGACGTTATCGATCAAGGGATGCACTTTCCCTTCCGCGATCAGCGAGGTAAACCAGGTGTTCTGGGAGGTGGTTTTGAAAACCGGGAACAGCTCCGTGGGTGCGGAGACTTCCATCAGCCGCCAGCGGTAACACGCTGGCGCGTTGTAAATCGACGGGCGGGTTGCGTTGTCATTGCCAAACGCGACAAAGTAACCGCACACGGAAAGCAAATCGCCGGTCTCTCCGGTGCCTCCCTGGGTGGTAAGACCGGTGGGGGCCTGGAAAAAAACAGCATGGGTGCCGACCGCGGAGCAGTTCGGCGGAAGCGTGCTGATCAACGACGAAGCATTGCCGCAGGTGAACGCGAGGTCCGAGTAGCGGCCATAGTATTTTGGAACGAACGTGGCCGGGGTTGACGCCTGCCGGTAGGGTGTAAAGCTCGCGTCGAAATAGTCCCAATAGGTGTTTAGGGTGGCCTGACTTAGTCGCCTGATCATGACATCAAACGCCACCCGCGAGTTTTGGAACACGCTGATCTCCGCATTCGTGCGCCGCCAAAGGTCGAGCGAGGAATTCAAGATCGAAAAGGTGATGGCCAGAATGCCGAGCAGAAGGCAGGAGGCCAGCATGACCTCCAGCAGACTGAAGCCGGGAGAAAGCCGTTGGGGGAGGCGGCTGCGCATGGTTTAGTGATAGGCAATCTGCAATGAATAGACGTTCGTTGTGGCGTTGGGGATGTCCACTCTCGCAATCGAAACCCCAATGAGTTTCAACGATCCCGAAAGAGTCTGGTTCGCTCCGGCGGAAAGGCCGGGCAGGCTGGGTTGCTGGCCCGATACGGTGGCCAGGTAACGCGCGGAACTCGACGAGGTGAGCATCTGCCCCTCGGAATCAAAATAGAGTTTAACCGGTCCGCTGAAATTGGTGAAATCCGTCCGGTTTCCGAAGGTTTGGGCCGATAGCTGGCTGGAGACCTGTTGCAAAATCTGTGCGTCCATCGTCTGCTGCGTCGACGACCTCAATGCACCAAGCCCCGTGGGGAGCACCCCGATCATTGCCAGCAACCCAAAGACGATCAACCCGAGGGCAAAGCTCACCTCGATCAGGGTAAAGCCATTGGTTCTGGGGGATTCCAAATTCATCATTACACTTTAGGCTCGGCATTTCATCACACAAACGGGAATGCATTCACACTGGAGAAATCGCTGGCTTTCTTCAGTGGTATTTGGATTTTAGCTAGGGTTGAAGCTGTGATCTGGACGAAAACTAGCTATTGCTTTTCTCGTCTGGGCGAAGCGTCTCCCCCTCGACCCAGGTGCTGTCGATGAGGGTGCGGATGGGGATGGGCGGCACACCGCGTTCCCCCCGATGGATCATTCCCACCAACAAATCCACGGCGATTTTGCCGATGAAGCGGTCGTTCTGGGATATGCCCGAGATATGCGGGTCCGCCAGATCCACGGCAAGGCTGGCATATCCAATATCCTCGGGAACGCGATAGCTCAGCGCTTCGACCTGCGAGAGGAGAAAGCTATATCCAATCAAGACATCCGGCTTGTATTTCTTGATCCACTTTGCGATGACCCCATGCTCCAACGAGGTTAAGCGGGGGATGGGGACCAAAGCGGGATATTTGGTATAAAGATAAGCCAACCGGGAGACCCACTCATAGTTCACGACCGAATCGGTGAAATCAAGAATGCAGTAGCCGGGGCGGCGGTAGCCCTTCGCCACAAGGTGGCTCATAAGCAGGTCGAGCGCTTTCGAATGGTGGCACGTGACCAGGTGCAACACGGAGGGCTGCAACGAGAAACCAAAGGTGATCGCGGGAAAATCCTGGAAATCGAAGTGGAGCGTCGCTCCGGGCGAGGGTTGCGGAGGCAAGAGCAGGCCGCTGATATTCCGGGCCTTGAGAATGTGCTGCATTCGGGCCGGAGTCATGCCGCGCTCGTGCATCCAGAACTCCTGGACCGCATAGCCGAGCGTTTGCGCCGTTTCGCACGCCCCTTCATAGTAGGCGCGGTAGGTGGGAACCTCGAAGATGGCCTCGCGGTCTTTCCAGTTGTTGATCCAGGCGATCACGGCGTGAAAAGAGGACGGACGTTTCGATTGCCGGTAGGCTGCGAGCGCGGTGAGCATCGGATCTGGCCGGTAGCCCAGTTCCACGGCTGCTGCCTGGATTTTCTGTTTCGTCTCGGGCTTCAGAGAGGGGCTGTCCCTCAGGGCCAGGCTAACCGTAGTGTGGTGAAGCCCCAGAGTCGCGGCAATATCTCTGATTGAAACGCGCTTTTTCATGAGGAGGGGCTCTGTAACCATGCGGCATTGGGATGAGGAACACAAGCCGCAATGCTTCAATCCGTCCAGAATTCTCCAGTGTGAATGATGCGGCAATTGCGGCAACCCAATGGCCCTGCGATGTTGGGGGCATCGTCAGACAAGGCGAGCGAACTCCAACCCTCCCAAGCCCCCGTCAACCTGCTTTTATTGGTGAACCCTAGTCCACTGGAATGATGCACCTCAATATCTTTCACCGGCCCGCGCCCGGGCCTCTGTACGAGATTTTTAAACGCCAGCAGGAATTGGTTCATTCCATGGGGCTCAAAGTCACCCTATTCCTGCACTACCGGGATCTCTTTGACCGCGCCATGGTGGAAGATGCGCTGCGCTATGCCCGGGAACAGGGAGATGAGATCGGCCTGGCGTTGCACGATCTCACCGGCCCGGGGCTGGATGCCGGGCACTTCATCTGGCTGCTGGAGGCGGGACAAAAGCGGGCGGTTCTCCAAACGATTCTCGCGAAGTACCGTGAAGTCTTCGGGCGCAACCCCGTTTCGGCTGCTAGCTACCATTTCGACGCCTCCGCGCTCAAAATTCTCAAGGAGGAAGCGCCGGAAGTGGAGACGGTGGTGGGTGGGTGTTTTGAGGAAGGGGTACGGGTGTACCACGGGTGCAACCATTCGTGGCACCTTTTTAATGAAGGGATGCCCTGGAACCCGTGGTACCCCAGCGCTACCCATGCGCTGCGTCCGGCGGCGGATGAAGCGGACGCTGCGGGTGTTGTCGCCGTTCCCCACTTGATGCGCGACATGAGCCTGGCCTACGAAGGCCGTAACGACTTCTGGGCCAGCCACCCGCCCAACATCATCCGGGGCATGGGCAACGACGCCAGCTTTTGCCCCTACGATCTCAATTTGATCGACCAGTTTCGCATGCAGGAGGAGTGGAATGGCGGCTATTCCTATTACAATACGTTCGTCAACGCCTCCTGGCTCACCTGGAACCACAACAGCGAATACCCGCCGGAAGTGGCTTGGGAACTTTATACCAAGTTCCTCGGCTACCTGGCCGACTTGAAAAGCGCGGGGCAGGTCTGCGACATGACGTTGGGCGAATACGGGCGCTGGCACCGGCAGCATCGCCAGATCGGCCAACCGGAGGTCTACTGGGCCAGGGAAATGCTTTACGGCTCCGGCAAACATTATTTTTGGATGCTGGACCCGAATCGGCGTCTCTTGATCGACCCCACCCAGGGGGGCTCCATCGGCGATCTGAGACCCTACATCGGACGAGTTCCGGTGGCCACCGGCCCCGACACTGAAGCTCGGCAAATCGGCAGCTACCCCTACCTTATCCAGTCCCAACACCGCACGGGAAGCGCCCACCACTACGCCGACGGGGCGCGCACCACCCTGCTCATTTCCAACGGATCGCAAACCCTCGACCTCTGCACGGTGCGGACCCAAGTGGCTTCCGTCACCAATATACCCGGCGAAACCTCAATGGAACTGACGCCCGCGCCGTTTGCTTTCGACGATGGGCTGAGCGGCGAAATCGTCACGCGCTTTCGCTTTTTGCCGAATGGGGGCACTCGGATTGAGCGCACGGTTTCGCAGCTCTCCAACCCAGAGGCGGAATTGACCTTTACCGAATACCTCAAAGCCGCCCCTGGGGTCACGGAATACCCCGAGGATCTCCACGGAATCCGCCTTTCCATCGATGGCGAAGCAGCGCGCGAAGTCGCCTTCGACTATTCCGGGGAAACGTTGGAATCCCCTGGTGCGACCACCCTTTGCGCGTCGATCCCTCATACTTGCACTCGCCTGGAATGGTCTGCTGCGGAGGGTGAGCAGCCCCGCTTGGGAAGCCTTAAGGTCGGACCGCTCTTCAGCCCATATTTCACCCTCGCCCTGGAATTCAGCATCAAAGGCAATAGCCAATTTTCGACATGTCTAAACCTGAAGACTATTTGAACCTTATGCGGTGCCCCGTCTGCTTTTCGCGGGATACCGACGTGCTCATGCTGCGCGAGAAAAACGGCACGCACTATTGCGTGAAGTGCAGCTTCCGAGGCAGCGAATCGGAAGTGCACGGAATGTACCGGGACATCCAAAAGAAGTTTCACTGGATGATCCGTCGCATTACGCTTGAGGATCAACGCAGACTATAACTTCCCCCATGCCTGCCCCCCTGCCTTATAAAAATCCGGACATGGCCATCAAGGACCGTCTCAACGACCTGATGGGCCGCATGACGCTTGAGGACAAAGTGGGCCAGTTGCTCATGCTTTCAGCTCACGAGGGTTTTGAAAACGCGATCACGGAGCGAGCGCCGGGAGCGATGTTGAATGTGCTTAATGAAGCGGAACCGGCGATTGAACTCGCCCTCCAAACCCGGCTGGGCATCCCGCTGCTCGTTGCGGAAGACTGCATACACGGGCATTCGTTTTTTAAAGACGCGACGATCTTTCCCACACAACTTGCCATGGCCTGTTCCTGGAACCCGGCGCTCCTCGAAAAGGCAGCCCGGGCCGCCGCGAGAGAGATTGCCCTGACGGGAGTTCACTGGACCTTCTCGCCGGTGCTCTGCCTCACCCGCGATCTGCGGTGGGGCCGCGTGGGCGAGACTTTCGGTGAAGACCCGTTTTTGATCGAAGCCCTCGCGCTTGCGATGATTCGCGGCTATCAGGGCGCGGGGCTCAACGACCCTGCCGGGGTGCTCGCCAACGCCAAGCATTTCGCGGGTTACTCGGAAACGCAGGGCGGGCGCGATTCCTCCGAGGCCGATCTCTCGCGGCGCAAATTGCGCTCCTTCTTCCTGCCGCCCTTTGAGGCGGCATCGCGCTCCGGTTGCATGACGTTCATGACAGGCTACCAGTCCATCGACGGCGTGCCAAGCGCCGCCAACGGCTGGCTGTTGCGCGAGGTGCTCCGCGACGAATGGGGCTTTGAAGGGATCACCGTCACCGACTGGGATACCGTCGGGGCGCTGGTGCATGGCCAGAAGGTTTGCCCGGATATGAAGCATGCGGCGGCCTTGGCGCTGAAGGCCGGGAACGACATGATCATGGCCACGCCGGGCTTTTATGAAGGGGCGCTCGCCGCCGTGGCCGACGGGCTCTTGACGGAGAGGGAAATCGACGAGCCGTGCCGTCGCATTCTGGCGCTGAAATTCCAGATGGGCCTTTTTGAAAACCCGCGCCGTCCCGCGCTGGAGCAAGCCCGCGAGCTGAGCGCCAGCCAGCCGCATCGGGATCTGAACCTCGACATTGCGCGCCAATCCGTGGTCCTGCTCCAAAACAACGGCGTGCTGCCGCTCTCCTCGCTTGCACCCCGACAGATCGCCGTCATTGGTCCCAATGCCGATCACGACGTGAACCAACTCGGCGACTGGTCGCTCGGGTGCCCGCTGCACGGCGGGGACCGCAAGCACTCACGCAGCTCGACGCTCACAGTGCTCGACGGCCTGCGCCGATGCGCGCCTGAGGGCTGCCGTGTGGTCTATGCGCAAGGCTGCTCGATCAGCGACCGCGCAACGGACCAGATCGCCGACGCCGTGGAACTGGCCGCGCGAAGCGACGTGGCCGTGGTGGTGATCGGCGACAGTCTCGACTATGTTGGCGAGCGCCATTCGACGGCCACCCTGGAACTCCAGGGCGCGCAGCTTGCGTTGCTCGATCGCCTCCAACAAACCGGCACGCCGCTCGTCGTAGTGCTCATCAACAGCAAGCCTCTGGTGCTGCCCCCTGCCGTGGAGCACGCCGCCGCCATTGTGGAAGCATTCAATCCCGGCATGCAAGGGGGCCTCGCCGTGGCGGAAATTCTCTGGGGCCTCGTGAACCCCTCGGGTAAACTCTGCATCTCCATTCCGCGCCATGTCGGCCAGCAACCCGTGTTCTACAGCCAGGTGCGCGGCCAGCACGGGAAGCGTTACGCCGACCTCACCCAGGAACCGCTTTTCCCCTTTGGGTTCGGATTGAGCTACACCCGATTCCAATACGATCATCTCCAAATCTTGACCCCCGTGTTGAACCCGGGGGAATCCGCCCGGATCGAGGTCAATGTCACCAACACCGGGGAACGGGCCGGAGAGGAAATCGCCCAGCTCTACATCTCGGATGAGGTCACCTCCGCCACCTGGGTTGACCGGGAACTGAAAGCCTTCCAGCGCATTGCCTTGGAGCCGGGCGAAACAAAAACCGTCCGCTTTGAGGTGCCCTACAGCGGGTTTTCCCTGGTTGATGCCGCGGCCCGTCGCGTGGTGGAACCCGGTTCTTTTCAGCTCCTCGTGGGGCCATCTTCACGCCCGGGCGATCTGGTCAAGGCGCCCCTGCTTCTTCGCTAGCCATGCCATCCACAGACACCGCCTCGATTCCTCATAATCCGCCTCGCAAAGTGTGGCATGTAGGCACGCTCACCTACACGGCAGGTGGGCTTTTCATCCTGTTCTTCTGGCTGCTCTGGGGCGATTTCGCCTGGGCGATGCGGGATCGGTCGGTCGGCCCGGTTCTCGGGCTGTTGCTGAAAAAATATGGGGCTTCCGATCTGCTGATGGGGGTGTTGATGGGCTCGCTTCCGGGGGCCATCACCATGATCCTAGGCCCGATCATTAGCTGCAAATCCGATGTATTTCGCAGTCGCTGGGGCCGCCGCATCCCGTTTTTGTTCATTCCCACCCCGGTCGCGTTTCTGGCGATGATCGGGTTCGCGTTCAGCCCGGCGCTCGGCCACTCCATCCACGTAATGCTCGGGGTGTATTCACCGGGGTTGCACCCCTGTGTCCTCACTCTCCTGGCCCTGTTTTGGACGACTTTCGAAGTCTCCGCCATCATCGCCAACGCCGTGTTTGGGGGGCTGGTCAACGACGTCGTTCCCAAGGAAGTGTGCGGCCGTTTTTACTCCATATTCCGGCTTGTCAGCCTCTTTGCAGGTATTATTTTCAGCTACTGGATGTTTGGGGCGGCAGAGGAAAACATGACCGCCATTTTCCTGGGAGTCGGCATCCTGTATGGGGGCGGCTTCACCATGATGTGCCTGAACGTCAAGGAAGGGCAATATCCTCCGCCCCCGCCGGACGCTCCAAGCACAAAGGGAGCTCTTGGCAAAATGATCGGGGCGAAAACCTATTTCGTGGAGTGCTTCGGTCAATCCTATTACCTCTGGTATATCGTGGCCCTCCAGGCGGTCTGGATGTCGTTCGTTCCCATCAATCTGTTCAACCTCTTTTTTGCCAAGAGCCTGGGGATGGATATGAACGATTACGGAAAAATTCTGGCGTTAACTTATGGCGTCTCGCTGGTCGTCTCCTACCCTCTGGGAGCCTTGGCCGACCGCTTCCACCCGCTGCGGGTCAGCCTTGTAGCTCTTGGCTTCTATGCCGCGGCTGTACTCTGGGGCGGCATCTATGCCACGACTCCGCGCAACTTTGCCATCGCCGCGACTGCCCACGGCATCCTTTCAGGAATTTGGATTACAGCCTCGGCCTCCATCGGCCAACGGCTTCTGCCCGCCGCCAAGTTTGGACAATACAGCTCGGCATGCAGCTTCGTGGGGGCCATCACCGGGATGCTGATCCCCCCGGTCGTCGGAGTCTTCCTGGATGCCACGGGCCATGCCTATCGCTACACCTATTTCGCTGCCTTCGGGCTGGCGGTGCTGGGCCTCGCAGCGGGGGTGGTGCTCCACCGCAAGTTCATGCAACTCGGCGGCACGGCTCAGTACGCTGCCCCCGAATAAGCGCCCCATCCCCCCTTCGTCACCACCCATGTTGATGAACTCAATACCGCACACACCACTTGCCATGTCGCTAGGCCAAATTCCCATGCTCAGCCGAGCCAAAACCCGCTCGATTTGCCCCGAAAACCGGACCGGCGAAAAGGGAAAGGGAGGCATGGCTGAAGTCACTAACCCGGCAAGCCCTGCCCGCGATTTAGGCCGGGGCTGGAAAGTCTCCCCCTCTGTTGAAATCCAGCCGGGAACCGTTTTTGAAATGGCGGACATCGAAGGGCCAGGCGTCATCCAACAAATGTGGATGACCCCGACGGGAAACTGGCGCTTCTCCATCCTTCGCATTTATTGGGATGGGGCCGAACGACCTTCCGTGGAGTGTCCGGTGGGCGATTTCTTCGCGTGCGGATGGGGAAAATACGCCCCGGTCAATTCATTGGCCGTGTGCGTCAACCCCGGGAGCGCCTTTAATTGCTATTGGCCAATGCCGTTTCGCAAGCGCTGCCGGATGACCCTCGAAAACATCGCGGATCAAGCGATGACGCTCTACTACCAAGTCAACTATGCCTTGCAGGATGTTCCGGAGGACGCAGCTTACTTTCATGCCCAATTTCGGCGGGTAAATCCCGTGCCCTACAAGCAAGTTTACACCCTTCTCGACGGAGTGGAGGGCTGGGGGCAATATGCCGGAACGTATTTATGCTGGGGCGTGAACAATTCGGGATGGTGGGGCGAAGGAGAAATCAAATTCTATATGGATGGCGACGATGAGTTCCCCACCATCTGTGGAACCGGCACGGAGGACTATTTCTGCGGTTCCTATAACTTTGAGAACCGTAAAACCAAACAATACGAAGAGTTCACAACCCCCTATGCAGGACTATGCCAGGTCATTCGCCCGGACGGGCTCTATCAATCCCAGATGCGCTTTGGAATGTATCGATGGCATATCATGGACCCGGTGCGATTCGAGAAGGACTTGAAAGTCACCATCCAGGCGCTCGGCTGGAAGGCGGATGGCCGTTTTCTGCCACTGCAAGACGACCTTTCTTCAGTGGCATTCTGGTATCAGACCCACCCGGCAAAAGCCTTCCCCAAGCTGCCGTCCAGAGACTTCCTGGAAATCAATTAAACCTATAGGCACCAAAGCACCGCAGTTTTTGGGAATCGATGTCGGCACCGGGAGCGCCCGCGCGGGCGTGTTCTCCGCGTCGGGGAAAATGCTTGGATCAGCCAGCCAGCCGATCCAGATGTGGAAGCCGCAGCCGGACTTCGTCGAACAATCCTCGGAAGATATTTGGAGCGCCTGTTGCAGAGCCGTCCGGGAAGCCATGGGTCAGGCGGGAGCCCTTGCAAGCGACATCGCGGGCATCGGCTTTGACGCCACGTGCTCGCTCGTCGTTCTCGACGACCATGACCAACCGGTTTCCATCAGCCCGAGCGGATGTGATGCGCAAAATGTCATCGCCTGGATGGATAACCGCTCGATAGAGCAAGCGGAACAGATCAATCAAGCCGGACACAGGGTTCTTCGCTATGTGGGCAACGTCATCTCGCCCGAGATGCAAACACCGAAGCTGTTCTGGCTGAAGGAAAACATGCCAGCCACATGGAAACGAGCCGCGCGTTTTTTCGACCTTCCCGACTACCTGACCTACCGGGCCACCGGAGACGAGACGCGCTCCCTTTGCACGACGGTTTGCAAATGGACTTACCTCGGCCAAAAAGGATTGGATGGTGCGGGTTGGGATACGGGTTATTTCAGAAAGATCGGCCTCGGTGATCTCGTTGATGAAGGCTTTAAGCGGATTGGCACACGCATCCGCCCGATGGGAGAGGCATTATGTAATGGCTTAACGGTGCGGGCAGCGGCGGAACTTGGGCTCAATCCCGGGACTCCCGTGGGGGTTTCGATCATTGATGCGCATGCCGGAGGACTCGGGATGCTTGGTGTGCCAGAGGGAAATGGAGTGGCCAGCGCGGAAGTTCTCGAATCCCGGCTTGCCCTGATCGGCGGTACTTCATCCTGTCACATGGCCGTATCACCCATCCCTCGGTTTATCCGCGGCATTTGGGGGCCATACTATTCCGCTATGATCCCAGGATTATGGCTGACTGAAGGCGGGCAATCGGCAACAGGCGCATTGATCGACCACGTTATTTTTTCACACGCCGCCGCCGCTCCGCTCCAAGCCGAGGCCAAAGCGCAAAACCAAACAATTTACGAACTCCTGAATGCCCGCCTGGAAAACCTGGCCCGTGAGCAATGCCTTCCCGATTCTGCGCTGTTGACTCGGAATTTCCACATTCAGCCCGATTTCCACGGCAATCGCTCACCCCGCGCCACCCCGACACTGCGGGGAACCATGACCGGATTGCCTTTGTCCGCGACCGCCGATGATCTCGCGCGGCAATATCTCGCGGCGATCCAATCCGTAGCCTACGGCACGCGCCACATTCTGGAGGAAATGAATAAAAAAGGTTACGAGATACGATCCATTATGACGTGTGGCGGCGGAACCAAAAACCCCGTGTTTTTGCGAGAACATGCTGACATCACTGGATGCAAAATGATCCTTCCAAGGGAACCGGAAGCCGTTTTACTTGGCTCCGCTGTACTCGGCGCGGTATCGTCTGGAACCTATTCCACCGTGCTCTCCGCCATGAATGCGATGAACGCAACGGGGAAAAACATTAAGCCGCGCGGCGGCAAAATCGCCGACTATCATGCCACGAAATTGCGCGTCTTCCACCGGATGCATTCGGACTTCCTCGCCTATCGCCGCATCATGGCCACCACGTAGCCGCAGAACCCCTGTCGATCCGCTGAAAACAAAGGTAAACTCCAATATTCTCCAGAGAGAATAAAGCCGCCGTTGCGTTCCTGCCGAGCCCTTTTAAGATACATACATTCAGTCTCCCCAGAGACATAGCCGCCGATACCCGGCACGCAGCCGTGCCAAGCCGTTCCACCCAACTAACACAACACCCATTCATGAAGATCCCCTACACCATAAGAGTTTGGCTCAAGATGTCCTGCGCCATATTGATCGGCCTTGCGCTTGGGTCATCGCCCACGAAGGCCGCCGAACCCAAGGAAGAACAGCCTGGAAAGGAGCTCGCCCCCTTTCCGGTTCCGCCCGTTCCCGCCAAGTTCCGGCATCCCGGTATTCTCAACACCACGGAGGAACTCCAGGCCATCAAGGCCAACATCCAGGCAGGCAAGGAACCGTGGAAGAGCTGCTTTGAAATCCTTAAAAACAGCCCCGAAGGCAATCTCAATTACACGCCCAAACCTCACGAAAAGGTGACTTCCGGCCTTCTCGGCAAGGGCGGCGCGGAAGGCGGGGCCGACGACCTTGGCCGGGACATTCATGCGGCCTACGCCCAAACGCTCCTCTGGATTTTCACCGGCAACGAAAAGTATGCCGAGAACGCCGTCAAAATCTTTGACGCATGGACGATTCTGAAAAGCCTGGAAGGAGGCAACTGGTATCTCACCACCGCCTGGGGTGGAGCGCAGTTTGCCGAGGCCGCCGAATTGCTCCGGGCCACCTACCCGAAATGGAAAAAGGAAAACATCGCCCGGTTCCAGCAAATGCTGAGCAACACCTACCTGCCGATCCTGCATGGCCGCAAATCGTTTGGAAACCGCGAGTTCGCCGTCATCAATGCGATGATGGCCATCGGCGTGTTCAATGACGACCGCGCCGCCTTCGCCGAGGGAATGAACCATTGGGTCAACTATGTTCCCAACTGGATCTACATGAAAGAAGACGGCCAATACCCCACCAAGCCGGTGTATTGGAAAGAGGGCTACACCCCCAGCACCGAGGAACTCGCCAAGCTGGACGAGGGGCTCTTCCCCGACGTGAAAGCATCGTGGATCTACTCCGGCGAAAAAATGCTGGCCGCCATGAAGGAAAAGAAACTTGGGGACGACACCACTTACTGCACCCAATACCACATGAAGCGGGCCTGGAGCTACGCCCCGGATGGCGCTTTCGTGGACGGGCTCTGTGCAGAAACCTTCCGCGACCTGGGGCACTGTGACATCGGTTTTGTAACCCTAAGCCGGGCTGCGGAAATCGCCTGGCACCAAGGCATTGATCTCTATTCCATCCACGGCAAACGGATTACCGCCTTCATGGAACTCTTTTCGTTCCTGCGCATCGGCGAACCGATTCCCAAGGTATTCTATCCCGTCATGCCCACAGGGCAGGCGATGACGTTTGAGATCGGCTACAACCACTACCACAACCGGATGGGCCTGGAACTGCCTAACACCAAGCGGCTGGTCGAGGAATACATCCGGCCCACGGCGCTCAAGCCGCCGCTCATCAGTGGCGCGTGGGTTTACTGGCTTCCCGAGCCGGGCATCCGGACCAACCAATATGCCTTGGGAGGCAACTGCCATTGGGAGACCCTGATGCACGCGGAAAAGGGCGGATCAAAAGTACCGCCGAAACCCGAAAAGTGAAGAGGGGCACCCACCTTTCACTGGACATTGAAAGATAAACATATTTAAGGCCTCCGCCTCGCCACACGGTAATAGCGAGTATTAGCGCGAATTTCATTCCGGTGGATGCCGGTTTAGGCACACGATCATACAAGATCGATCACAGCACGGTAAGCGCAGATGCTATGAAGGTGGGTATGGGGGTGACTGTAACGCCAGGTGGCTTCGACGGGCTAACGGCTGCTGTCATTGAGGTAAACGATTCTCCGAAGGTCGTATAGCGAGAGGCATCAAAAAGTCATTACAGCTCGGCAATCGCCACAACCAATCGGTTCATTCTAGAACGCCCGTGCTTGCCACGGGCGTTTTGCTGTTTGGGCTCTCAGCAGGGCGCTCTCATCTGTTCCAATATCCCGAGATGAGGGAAATGCCCGCCGTGCTAGGGTGTGTAGTCACGAGATGAAAGGGCCAGCCGCAAAGGATTTTCGCGCCATTTTGTGACTACACACCCTAACGCACTTTTTGGTGCGAACCTGCGTTGACATGCTTGCCGGGGATGGCGGACATACCATTGCCGATGAGATGGAAAATACCGCCGTAAAAGGAATGCATCGTTTGGAACTGAAAGCCAGAGACAGTGGCCCATCCGAGGCGCTGTTGTAGATTAAATACTGTCATGTTCAAGTCTTGCCTCCGATAGGAAAGAAAGATTGCTATCCGCGACTCGCATTGAATGTCATTTATGCCAAGGAAATCGGAACGCCGAAAGGTCGGGAGCCAGTGAACTGGAAACTGCTTACCAACTTGCAAATTACCCGCCTTGCCGATGCTATAGAAAAGCTGGAATGGTATTCTTTGAGGTGGAAGATAGAGGTCTTCCACAAGATATTGAAATCAGGCTGCAAAGCCGGAGTAACTCGCCTTTGGCGGGAGACATCAATCGGGTTCTGCTTTAAGCCGATCTGGCCAAGCTTGTGTTCAAGGCGAAAGCATGGGATGAGATCAACTCGTTGACGTTGGCACCAGAGTATTCGTGCCGGGACAGCAATTTACCTAGATCAACTTCGTATACGCTTCCCCTGTTTTGGGTAGTCAGCGGCACCTGGAAACAAAGGCACAAAGCGGGTCGCCGCCCTTCTGGCAATTACATTAGAGGGCCTCCTCGCAGGCTGCATGGACATCGCCCGAGCCCTAACCGGCGGCGGCACCGCAACCCCGAGGACGATGCTCCCCATGATGTAGCGATATGATTTCTCGGTCGCCTGTTCCCCCTCAGCGGACATCATAAAGTGGAACCTACCGGCCATTTCCGCCCACGATCCGATCAGCCCTCGCCCGCTCAAGGGCCTCAGCGACCTCGGAGGGGACCGTCCGCTTACCCAGCGGGGCGAAGCAGATGGAGGCCAGTTTGAAATGCGCCAGCCCGAAGGGGATACCGACGATGGAGGTCAGGCATGCGAGTCCCGCAAGGACGTGGGCGATGGCAAGCCAGACCCCAGCCAGGACAACCCAAAGCAGGTTGCCCAAGCCAGTCCCCGGTAACGTCTGTTCCCCCACAAGCTCGGCGTCCACCAACCGGCGACCAAAAGGAAAGGCGGCGAACCCGGCAATCCGGAAGGCCGCGACGGCAAAGGGTAGTCCGACCACCGTCAGGGCGAGTAACCCGCCAGCGATGATCCAGAGAGCGGCAGCAAAGATGCCGCCGCCAAAGATGAACCAGAGAAGGTTGAGGGCGAGTTTCATGGACTACTGATCTGTCATGGATGACACAGGCGGGCATAATCCACAACTGAATCAGGAGAGGAATCTACGGCTCTCGACTCTAAATTGGACAATGGAGGAAAGTGCCGGAAATTGGAGGCGTTGTCCTCACTTTTGTCCGCACTTCGCCCGTCTTTGGGGGCTGTTCTTGCGTAAGTACCTGAGAATCAGAGTTGGAGCGGGTAGCGGGAATCGAACCCGCATTACGTGGTGGCAACGAAAGGGATCGTAAAGCCGCGCGAATTGCCGTATGGCTGGGGATTACTCGAAAGTGCGGGCGAGGACGATCCACTACTTGTCGTGGCCCAGCCCACGTTTCTTGAAATCCCGGAGGAAAATCGCCTGATGCTGCTCCAGCGAGTAGCCCTTGCCGCATCCCGTCGCTTATGAACTGAAAGTCTTCAGGCGCCGTAAAATCGAAATGGGAACGGCGGAAAAGGATTGAAGCGGTGCTGCCGTAGCAGCATACTGAAAAATGTCGGTTCGGCAACGATTGGGGGCATTGAAGTTTCTGAGGTTTCGGGCACGTCCAATCTGTCTTACGCAGTTAAATTAAAATGTCCGGCGCGGTTTTGTGGCACTCGTCACGATTCCGCGCCGTGCGGTTCTGCTTTTCCTTCTTCCCCCCAAAGTTAGTCGCTGCGGAGGAAATGCCCTTACGGCTTCTTCGGCGCTTTCCGGCCCGTGCTGATCCAAGAGAAATTCCTTTTTGACCAGCCAAGAATACGCTTATGGTCCAGCGGACATGGATGTTTCAAACCTTTCTTTTCTAAAGCGGGGCAAGGATGTTCTCGCCACGGCGGAAGCTGAATTGGCGAAAGCAATATCTCCACCACCTCCTATTTACCGCTTTCATTTACTGGCCGGACGTGAGACCGACGTCATTATCTTGGACTCCTCGTTTGACGAAGCGGTAGGCCTTTATGAGCACAATATTCAGAGGGCAGATGGATCTTGGGGCAATTACATAGGCTGCACTCGCAAAAACTGTTCCGCTTGCGAACGTCATGGGGAGAGCTATTACGTGATCTTCCTAACTATTTTGGATCTGCGAAGTTACGTTGATAAAACGGGAAAGACCATTCCGTTCACTAAGATGCTTTTGCCAATCAAACTGAGTATTCTTCCGCGATTTCATGCGATTGCATCGGTGGCAATGAAGAAGGCCGGAACTCTTCGGGGCACCCAGGTAAAGGCACGGCGTGAAAGCCGGTTTTCCCCGACCACTTGGCGATTCAGCAAAGTTTCGACGAAAAGACGCTCATAAAAACCTACGGGAGAAAGAACATCTTCCCTTTCGATTACAACGAGGTTTTCACAAAGTGGGCAAAATAAAACGCGCCTACGACTGCCTTCCCGCGATTTCAGATTATGAGTGTTCAGGTTTACGGCTGCAATCACGTTGCTATTGAAGTGGGCGACGTGGAAAAAGCGGTTGAATTTTACCAGGACGTTTTCAACTTGGAGAAACTCGAGGGCGGAGAAGGTGACGCATTTTTCAAACTGGGCGAACATCAGTTCCTAGCCATCTTTGAATCGAACGATGCGAGGCCAAGCCGGATCGGCCATTTCGGGATCATGGTTCGAGATGCGGAACAGCTTGCCGAGGTGAAAGAAAAGCTGACGAAGAAATACGGTCTGGAGTTGCAACCGCCGTTCCGGTGCGATTTCCGAGACCCCTGGGGCAATCGGATTCAAGTTGGAGACCTCCATGACGAATCACTGTGGAGTGCTCCCCAAAAATTGATCCAGGAGTTATGAGAGAAGGAGGCGCGGAAGCGCCGCCGCAACTCTCATGAAAAGAAAACGATACACACCGCAAGAGATCATCAAAAAATTACGCGAGGCCGAAAGCTTGGTAGCCACGGGCAAGAGCGTCGAAGAAGCCAGCCGAGCCATTGAGGTGAGCCTGGCAACCTACCACCGCTGGAAAAGCGAGTATGGAGGGATGAAAAAGGATGCGCTCAAGCGGCTCAAGGAACTGGAAAAGGAAAACGCGCGGCTCAAGAGAGCCGTGGCCGACCTGACGCTGGACAAAGCGATCTTGAAAGAAATCGCGGAGGGAAAATGGTAGGCCCTGCGCGCAAACGCGAGGCAGTGACGCACGTGCAGGAAACCCTATGCACAAGCCAACGCCGGGCCTGTTCGAGTCTGGATCAGCCGCGCAGCACCCAGCGTTACCAAACACGGCGGCCCGAGGTTGACGCCAAGTTGACGCGGGCCATGCGGCGCATCGCTGAGCGCGAACCCCGGGCAGGCTACCGGACGGTGACTCGCTACCTGCGGCGCGAAGGCTGTCGAGTGAACCGCAAGCGCGTCCACCGGCTCTGGAAAAAGGAAGGGCTCAAAGTTCCCGCCAAGGCCCGCAAAAAGAGGCGCATGGGCGAATCGGCCAACGGCACCCAGCGGCGGCGGGCCGAGCGGATCAACCAAGTCTGGAGCTACGACTTCGTATTCGACCAAACCGAAACGGGCTCCCGGCTCAAATGGCTGCCGGTCTTGGATGAATACAGCCGCGAATGCCTTTCGCTGGAAGTCGAGCAGACCATGACGGCCCAGGACGTGGTGCAAACGCTTCAGCGGCTCGTCGCCGAGAGGGGTGCGCCCGAGTTCATCCGCTCGGACAACGGGCCGGAGTTCGTCGCCGATGCCGTCAAGGAGTGGCTGCGCGGTGCCGACATCGGCACCCTCTACATCGAACCGGGAGCGCCGTGGCAGAACGCCTACAGCGAAAGCTTTAACAGCCGGTTGCGGGACGAGTTCCTCAACGTGGAACTCTTTGCGAACACACTGGAAGCGAAAGTGCTCGGCAAGGAATACCGCCAGAAATACAATCAACAACGCCCGCACTCCTCGCTGGGGGATTTAACCCCGGCGGAGTTCGCCGCACGCTGCCTTGCTCCGCTCCGGCCTTTCGACTTCGTCGAAGCGGCCTGCGCTCCGCAAGCCAGCGTTTTTAACCCAATAACCCTTACAAATCTCTCATAACGAGTGGTTCAAAGAATGGGGGCACGCCAGGATCATGAGGCTTTTTGCTCTTCACACGCGACATCTGATCGATATCTTCGAATTTCCCATCTAGAAAGCGCTGCTTTGGCCATCTTCCTTGCCGCTATAATTGGTCCGTGTGAAGCTTCTTTCTAAGCGTGGCAAAGTTTGCTTCAATTTGTTTTTGCTTGGCTCGTCCACGAGCGACCATCTCGTCAAAGGAAAGTCCCTGCTTACGGCATTCAACAAATTCTTCGCGGCAATCTCGCCATGCCCGTTCAACATCCTCTTTATACGCTTCTTCTAGGCTGTTAACAGCCATCCACCAATAGGGAAAATCCTTGTCCATGTCGGGCACGTATTGAAGATCAAGCTTTGGAAATGGATCGCTGATGACGTTGAGGTCGTTCAGCGCACGGAATGCGTTGTGAAAGCTGACATCGAACCACTCTCCATTGAGTCTGTACTGGCCCAGAAGCTCATGAAGCCGCGATTCAACTTGCTTCTCATTTGGAACCTCCAGAGCCAGCACAAGACGGCAAGGGTGATGTGATGACGTGTTGATTGTAGCAAGACGGCTCAAAGGTGAGGAACTGATACCGATTTTAATACCTATGGTAGAAGAGATGAAATAGAGCATTTTTCGAGTCGATTTGGGCTGGTTCGTTTCCGTTCTGCCCAAGTTTCCACCGCGGACAGAACCAGAGTGTGTGCAGGATGCCCGGTGCGCGCCGACGCATCACACCGGCGGCGAGCGGAATCCCAGCAGCGCTTCCGATTCCACGATCTCGGTAACGATCCCGTTGCGGGCGTCGCTTTCCAGCGTCTCCCGCAGCTTCGCCACCAGCGCCTTCCGATTTTCGCCCAGCTTTTCGGGCGAGGTGACCGACATCGACAGCGCCCGATCAATGAGCCGATCCACCGGCGTTTCGATCCGGCGGATGACGGAAATGCGCTCCAAGCGGTTAAAATGGGAGGCGAGCAGGTAAGCCTCGTGCGGCAGCCAGTCGGGCGATTCCCGCTGGAGGACGCTTTCGTCCTTGGCGCGGTATGGGGCGAGCGCTGCCTTGTAACGCTCCTGCCACGCGTTTTCCGGCAGGGCGCAGTGGGAGTCGTGAAACAGCGCCACGGCGCTCCGCTCCGGCGTCAGCGCCGCGAGCTTTTCCAGCGTTGCCGCGCGGTCCATCCAGTGAAACGAGCGGCCCATCGTAACCAGCCTGAAGGAACCGAGCGCGGGAGTCAGATCGTAGCTGCTGCCGGCCATTAGCCTAACCTTTTGGCCGAGGCGGGCGGCGTAATCCCGGGCGGCCGCGAGCATGTTGGGCTCCGGGTCCATACCGACCACCTCCCGTGCGTACGGCGCGAACGCCGCGGCGAGAAACCCCGGCCCGCAACCCAAGTCCAGCACCCGGTCGTCCCGGGTTATGCCGGTGAGTGCGACGACCCGGACGATCAGTTCGTCGGGATAGGCAAGCCGTCCCCGGACGTAATAATCGGCGGTGGTCTTGAAGCGACGCGGCTCGTAAGCGATGGCCATGCCATCACCGTATCGCCGCCATCGGGTGAGTCAATGAAACGTGATTGGGTCCCCCCGCTGAACAAATCTAGCCTTCTGCTTCGCGGCAAACCGTTTCAGTTCGCTTCATTAAACGCTCCACAAAGCGGCCCGGAATCAGAACAAAATCGACGTTCCTCGAGAAATCTAATGTTGCTGCTATCAAAGAATTTACGGTGTAACTTCATTTTGTAATACGCACTTTCCTTTTGCATCATCCAGGGAGAGAATTTGCGAGGGTTTCTGATGAGATGAAACGTACCTTCAAAACTTGGCTTCCGTCGGCAAAATCCGAGCAGCCCAAAGAACTGCCCACTGGCGAAGCATTCCGTCCTGAGTGGATCGACTTCGAGCGTGGCATCAGGGTCGGGAATCTGGAGCCGCACGAGAGGATTACGCAAATTCTCAAATACCATCTTGAATCGCTGCACCGGACGCCATTTATCACCGACCGCTGGGGGCGCGGCGTCTATTGGCAGTGGATCTGCTGGTTGCCGCGTGCCAACCGGGAAGTGAAGCCAATATCCCATGGCGTCAACTTCGGGTGTGCCAAGCTTTTCATTTCGGCCGATGGGGAGCGCAGTATTTTCAAGAGCGGATTGACCATCGAGCGCGGATATGCGTCCGGGCCCGAAGCGTCCAAGCCGTGGGGAATACAACCCGATTTCGACTGGCACCGCCTGATCCAACAGTGCCGCCAAGGCACAGTCTTCGACAGGGAACTGCACCGTTTGGTGCAGTCCGAGGGGTTTGTTGCGGCAGCAATCAAGGAGCAGGTCAGCGGCGAGCTGGCCGAACGGAGTTTTACTGGCACCAACGAATTGCGCAGGGCGCTGCAACGTTGTTCACCTGAGCGATGGGCAGGATTCCAACTCTACTACCCCATGCCTGAACGCGAGCTGCGCGCCTGCACCGGTTATGAGTTGGTTCAGGCAATTACTGCCGTGTTCAGGGAATTGGTCCCGGCGATAAACTGCTGCATGGAGGTGCCGCTGTGAGGTCGCATTGCGATTCTGGTTGCTTGGTCGTTCATAACCCGAGAATACGAATACCACTATAATATAATACGGAGAACTAGCCAATGGGTGTTGTCTCGATACCGCCGCCGGATTTCACCTCGCCCGAGCCTTCGGACGTCGTGCAAGTCCCGTTTGGGCGAACTCTTGCGGTATTATCATCCAAAGGTTGCCTAAAACCGGAACGCAATCAACAAGTTCTCTTGTCTTGTATCTTACTCAATTCAAGAGACTTCTGATGGAGTGATATATTTTCACCTCACGCCTAGATTTGACTGGATATGTGCGCGTTTTGCAGCATAAATCGCTTCAAGATAGCGTAAACCGTAATGGGTGTCGGGTTCCAGATAGCTTCCCTCTGTCCATTCATTCCAGGCGTTAATTGAAAGTGCGTTTAGACTTTTTTTACTTTTCGCAAGATTTTGTAGCGCGGCTGATACGGCCGCGCCGACTTCTTCAGGGGAATTTTCCCCCAGCGTGCTCATAAATGGATAACCCAGCGTGCGAAAGCGATCGGACGCAACGGTTCGTGGGCTGGTATCCCAACCCATGGTTACGTTGGGTAAATAGGGCAGGTCTATCCGCTTTTCAATATTCTTCCAATATTTGAAATAGTCCCTTTGAGCTTTTGAATACGGACTGGCTGGAAATTCGCACAGCTCAACATGGTGAGTCCATACGTAGGTGGAGAAACTGTCGATTCCCAGGCTGGGGAGGAGGTTTTCAGGGTTTGGTAGCACTACCTCGCCAGGAAGAATCGTGTATTCCCACAAAACGGCGTTCAAATGAATTCCAGGAAATCCGGCTTTTTGTGCCGCGGTTCGGAATTCGGCAATCGCTTGACGGGCTTCCTCCACGCCGCCAAGCCCCGAAATAAAGCGGGATAAATCATAGATTGAAAAGTAGGGGCTGCCTTCGATCCTCCAATAATTTGGCTGGGAAAAATAATTCTCGATGCAGCGTTGTGTGAGTTCCCTAAATGCTTTGAGGGAAACTTCACCGTGGTAGAGAACACGCGCATCGGCTTGGGGATCTTGACTGGCCTTAGCTGGATGAATGTCGATCCATGTATGATTGGCCCACATCAGTGCAAACTGAAGGCGATCCCGATTGGGCGCTTTTAAAAATCCTTGATCCAATGCTCGTTCCAAAAACGGGCCATCTTCATAAGAATACCAGTCGAAGATAAATGTGTCGATGCCATGGTCTGCTGCGCAATCGATCTTTTGGGCCATGACTGAAGGCTTCGATTCATCTTGGTAGCCCCAAAGAGGTTTTAGCGGTTGTCGGTGGCCCGGGAAGCGGGGTTCTGCGCGGCGAACTAAATCCCATTCCGTCCAGCCCTTGCCGTGAATGACCTCATTCCTGGGATCTGCATGGTAGTTTGGAAAATAGTAGGCGGCGATTGAGGGCTGTGTGCTCACAGCAAAATACTGCGCCATTCTTCGTGCGGTTCGCCTTCACGATGTCGCCAAACCCCAGCATGTTCTTGCCAATCAAAGAACGCGGTTAGTTTGCCCAGCGCCCCCGATAGTCAGTTGGGTTTTCACCGATAACTTTTCGAAACTCTCTGGCGAAGTAGTTGCTATCGGAAAATCCCGCGTCAAAGGCAATTTGGGTTATGGGATGGGTGGTATTTCGGAGCAATGTACAGGCATATTGAATCCGACAGTTAATAACATAAGTAAGCGGAGGATAGCCAGTTGCCTGCTTGAAGAGGCGGTAGAAAGTCCGCTGCGACATTCCTGCGTTTTTCGCAAGCACATCGAAATCGATAGTTTGCTGAAAATTTTTGTTTAAAAAGGCTATCACTCCGTTCATGCGTTCCGGGGCTTCGTCGTGGGTTCGCAAGTGTCCGTCATAAGCGCGGGAAAGAAGCAGCACCAAATGGCGAAAGTGGACATCGACAAGCATTTGCCAGCATGGAAACTTCTCCCGTATACATTTGTCGATTTCTTGAACCAATGCGATGCTGTTCCGAAAGCTAATTTTATCAAGATGCAGGTGCCCGTTCATTGCTCCGGTGTGGTCGTGGGCCTGCGTAGAATGGAACATCGCCTGATATCCGTGCAATTGATGGGTTTGCCACTGCTTGACCTTCAATTTTTGGAAGTCGAACTGCACGTTGGCTGTTTGCAGATTTTCGATTTCCGAATAGCTGTGGCGTTCCTTGTTGTTTATGACAAACGCGTCTCCTATTCGGATGGGATAGACATTGTCGCCAATATGGTGGATGGCGGAACCTTCGGTCACAAAGACGATGCTCCAGAGCGGATGGGGGGGCTGGACCGTATCGGGTTGGCCATGCATCCAGATGACGCGAGCGGGATATTCGCCTACTAAAAATAGAACGGAATCGCCTGGGAGGGTGCATCTCATGCTCGTAGTTTGACATTTTATTCTAGAATGGCAAGTTTATGCTATGTTCTGGCGGGTTTGATAAGGTCTATTTGCGAGTTTTAAAGTATTTTTTAACCATAACGCGACCATCGCCATGAAGAAAAAAATGTTACCCTCCATCCACATGCCAATCCTATGTTTTGGCGTTTTTGTGCTATGTGCCTCAACACTCAGGGCTGATAATGCTTCAAGTGGATTCTCTGACCGGTTTGACCTCAATGTGAATGATCGGAAAGCGGGCATGTCACTGGATGGGCTGGCTGTGGAAAATGGAAGCGGAAAATGGACGGTTCATCAGGGAACCGCCGTTATTACCGAAAAGGGGACTGTCTCCGTGCAGAAATGGTGGGATCATTCGCAGGCGTCGGTACCCGCTTCGATGTCTGCAAGCGATGCGATATTAAGCGCCGACATTCGCCCTTTCACCTGTGATTGGATTGCTGTAGCATTCTTGGCGAAAGCCGGTTCGCTGGACTGGTTTTCAGACGACAACCAGCTTTGGGTCTATTTAAAATCAAATGGATTCGTGCAGCTCTGGCAGGGGAAAAAGGCTATGGTGACCGTATATGGTCCTCCAGCATTTGATCCCTCCGTTTATCATGCTTTAAGTATGGTTTTTAATGCGGTATCTAATTCTGTGGCTGTGAGCTTGGATGGAGTGGAGATTATCAAACCTCTCGATTTGGGGGGATTTCACCCCCGAGTCGAAGCGGCGGGATTCCGCATTAACCGGAATCCGAATGGGCAGCAGGCGGGGGCGCCTCAGATTGATAATTTCAAATGTGAATTTACGCAAAATAAGTAACCGCCAACATGCTCCCCATGCACATGATAAAGCGAATTTCGCTGATCCTTTCTCTTTTCCTATTTCAGCACGTGCTTCCTGCTGAGACTGCGATTGGTTTGGTTCCGGCCGACGCCACACAGTTTTACTTTGCGCCCCGAGTTGATCACACGCTGATATTCAAAACCTTGGACAATGATCTCAAGGAATCTGAATACGTCATCAAAGATTATACTTCGGTTCAGGTTACCAAAGGAGTGGCGCAAACCGTCGAGCCTGGACAGCTCAAAGCAACTCTTAATCTACCCCCGGGGTATTATGATCTTGAATTCCCTTCGTTGAGACGGGTATTTGGCCTCGTCGTCATCCCTGCGTTTGCAAAGGAACATGACGACATGTTTGGGATGGACGTATCCATGTCCGTGCTTGCGGTTCCGAGGGACAATGAAGAGCGGATGCGGAGGGCTCGGATTTTGAAATGGGTCGGGGTTTCAGTTGCCAGGGAGCGGTTGAGTTGGAAAGCAATGAATCCAGCCGAGGACAAATGGGTTTGGCCGCCCCAATATCAGTTGGCGCGCGAAGCCTATCGCGACAATGGGATCAGGATTCTTGATGTCTTTCATGATGCGCCCGGTTGGCTGGATGGGTTGACGCAGCGTTATCCACGAAATTTGGGAATGACGTTTGTCACGTGGAAGCAGTTCTTCCCTCAACTCACTGCGGAATGGGCTGGATTAGAATTGTGGAATGAGCCTGACATTGGCTTCGGCGGCAACATGCCCTCGGATCAATATATGCCTTTGATTAAAGCCCTTTCCCAAGCCGCGATTCAATCTGGCGCGACAGTCCCATTGGTGGGGGGCGTATTTACCGACAGAGCGCCGGAGGCATTTTTGAATGATTGCGCTAAAAATGAACTTCTCCAGAACATCGAAGTCATTAGCTTCCATTCCTACCGCGAGGCCACCGGTATTGAGGGATTGGTAGCGCAGTACCGTACTTTGCTTGACAAATACAAGGCGGGCGATTTGCCAATTTGGATCACCGAGTCTGGCAAATCCTGGAATTCCAGCTATTCCCGTCCGCCCCTTCAGGATGATGCCTCAAGCGCGATTTGCATTACGATGAAAGCGGTGGAAAGCCGCGCCTGCGGCATCGCACGCTATTTTCCATTTGTTTTTTGCAGTTACAAAGAAGGCGCTCAGAACTTCGGGTTGGTTGATGACTATTTTAGCCCACTTCGGTCGATGGCTGCCTACTCGCAGGCGATCAAGGTTCTTTCGGGTAAAACCTATAGGGGTGACATTAAGGTGGCGGACAAACGGGTATCGCGCGTCCGGGTTTTTGGGGATGGAGTGGAAACGGTCGCCGTTTTTTATACGGGCAATAACGAGACACCAACGGATCTGAACCTCGACTTCAAGGTGGTACGCGCTGAAGGTATCGACGGAAGGGACTTGCTTCTCTCTTCACCGTCAAAGCTCCCCATTGGAGATGGGCTTGTCTATGCCTGGGTCGATCCGATGGTATTAGGGGAGCGGATTGACGATAGTGGAAAAACCATGAAGTTGTTTAAAGCCGCCAAGCAAATTGTTCGCAAAGGTGTGCCGGTTAAGGAGGTCATTTTGCAGAGCAATGTAGAGCTTTCGCAGTTTGATCAGGTTGCAAGCACTGGATACTATCTCAATGCCGACACCTCCCACTCCGTGTCGTTGGGGGTGAAGGTGATCAATCTGAGCAATAAGGAAAGCAAGACCACCGTACGATTGTCTCTGCCGGGAGGAGGGCAATTGGCGGAGGGAAATGCAGCTCCGCAAGTGGTAATTCCCCCTGGCGGAAGCCAGACGGTGTCATGGAAGGTCGATCTCTCCCAGTCATTGAAGTCCAATGGTACCACTCCTATTAGGGTAGAGGCCGAAGATGTGAATGGAGGTAAGATCGACACGTTGATGATGTCATACGGCCTTGCTCCAAAGAAGCCTAAGGTGAATATAGGTAGACTAGCCAATGTCATGTCTCCAACGGGCTCTATTGCTTTGGACCGATGGAAAAACATCGTTCCGATTGTGGCAAGTCACTTGGTGCAATTTGATCAACCTGAAGGAGATGCCAAGCCAAATGATTTGGCCCTGAAAGCGAAGTTTTCTTGGGACGAAAACGGGTTATCCTTTCTATTTGATGTAACGGACGATGTCCATTACCCCATTGATGGCGACCTGGCATGGAGAGGAGACTGCATTCAGTTGGCAATCCATCCAACGAAAGCGAATGAAACCAAGGGTGTCGGATACGCAGCGAATGATAAAGAATTTACTCTATATGTTAAGGGTGCAACCGCACATATTGTACAATCTTACCCAGCGCTTGCGGGAAAGGCATTGTCCCAAAAGACGTTTCTAAGGGCTGAACGCCGCGACTCCGAATGTAAAACGATCTATGAAGGGCGGTTGGCCTGGGAAGACCTCCAGATAGCATCGCCGCAGATTGATACCCAGTTTGCCTTCAGTTTTTTGGCAAATGACAACGACGGCAAGGGGCGCAAGAGCTGGATTGAGTGGACCCCAGGGATCGGTGGTAGCAAAGATCCTCAATTGTTTGGTGAAGCAACCCTGGTTGCATGGTAGAATTACAACGGAATCCATTTTTTAGCATAGTTGACTTAATCCTCATTAACTTCACTGCCCGCGGTCATTTAAAGAGATACAGCGCACCCCCATGCGAAATAGACACAATAAGGCGTTTACCTTGCTGGAATTACTGGTCGTGATGGCCGTGTTCAGCCTATTGGCGGTAGTGGTAATGCCTGCCGTTAGTTCTATTGGCGGCGGCCAATCCCTGACCAACGCGGCATCGGACATCTCCAGCACTCTGGAGCAGGCCCGAGCCTATGCTATGGCAAATAACACCTATGTTTATGTCGGTTTTTATGAGGCAGATGCCTCGCAGCCGGTCGGTGTTCGCCCCCAAAAGAGCGGGATAGGACGTCTCTATGTCGCAGTGGTGACATCCAAAGACGGAACCAGCGGTTATAGCGATGGGACGTGGTCCACGGCAACGGTCAATCCCAACCTTGTGAACCTCGGAAAGCTCCAGCACTTTGACGGCGTGCATCTTGTCGACAAATCCATCGTCAATACATTAACCCATATGGATTTGAATACCGCCAATAACCTGGATCTGTCAACCGACTCCGCAACGCCGTTCAGCGCTCCCATCGGTGCTTCGGTGGCAACGTGCACGTTTTCCAAGGTCATTCAGTTCAGTTCGTCGGGTGCCGTGAATCGAATTACCGATCTGACCGCTAATCCCGCGATTCCATCTTATATCCAATGGGGCATTGTGCCTGCGTACGGCAACCATATCAGCTCTAGCGTGGCAAATTGCGCGGGGATTCAAATGGACGGTCTCACGGGTTCTGTTCGCATTTTTCGCCCCGGACAGCCATGAAGACCAATCAAAACAGGCTCTTTATCCATCGGCCTTTGGCCGCCTTTTCCCTGGTGGAAGTTGTCCTTGCGCTCGGGATTTGCAGTTTTTGTCTGATCAGCGTTCTTGGTCTCTTACCCGTTGGCATCAATACGAATCGCGACTCCATTGAGCAGACGGCGGCGGTTGGAATTGCACGGGCTGTGGGGGCTGACTTCTGGGGGGTGTCTGCTACCGCCACCGCAACGTCGCTTTACGGCATCCTTCTTCCCACAAGCACCGCGGCCACCACCACCCCGGCCCAGACCCTATTCTTTGCAGAGAATGGAAACACAACAGATTCCGTATCGGCCGCGCGCTACCGAGTGGATGTTGCTTATGGAGCGAGGAGTAATGCTAGCCAACCAGCCGCCGTCCGAATCCTAGTCAGTTGGCCCGCCACGGCCAATCCAGCCAAAGGCCAGTGGCCCACGAATCAAGCCGGGAGCTATCAAGTAGTCACCGTGCTAAATATCCTCTGACATGGCGCACTCCCTTTCCCCATCTCGCGAAACCGCGTTTACGCTCCTGGAACTGCTGGCGTCCATGGCTGTCCTCATATTTTTGGTGCTTTTTGTGGTGCAGCTAATGACAAATGTTTCCTCGGTAACAAATACTTCTCGAGACCGGCTGGATTCTGATGACCATGCACGAATGATGATGGATCGCCTCGGGCTGGATATTGCGCAGATGGTCCAGCGCGGCGATGTCGATTATTTCTTCGAAAAGCCGACATCCGGCAATGATCGAATGTTCTTCTATGCCGAAACGGCGGGGTATTCCACATCGGGAACCTCCAATCGAAGCGATCTGTCGCTGATCGGCTACCGCGTCAACGCGAATACAGGCAGTGATCGCTATAATAAGTTGGAACGATACGCAGGCGCAAGGCAATGGGACGGAGACGGCACGGCTGGTATGGCCTTTTTAACCTATACCGGAAGCACAGGCAGTTGCGCTCCGCTTTCCTCCACCGTCCTTTCGGCCAATTCTGTGATCTCTTCGACTTCCACGGATACCAGCTACCATGTGCTGGGCGCTAACATTTTTCGCATTGAATTCTGCTATCAACTCACGGATGGAACCTACTCCACGGAACCGATTCTTTACACTCCGCCGTCTACTTGGAGCAACGGCACTTTCTACTATGCCACGACAAACCCACCCTCATCTTCCAACGGCGCGCCGACGTATTCAGTAGGTTCGCGCTGGTATGATACTAATGCGAACCGGGGTTACATTTGTCAAAGCACCACCTCCGACACTTCGAGCCTGGCGGTATGGCGATCCATTGGATGGGAGGATGTTTCCGCCGTCGTCGTTACGATTGCGACCCTTGATACAACCAACCGCACGCGCATAAGCAGCATGGGCAAAGATCTCGGTAACGCGGTGCTGGCTCTGCCCAAAGTTCAGAAAACTGATTTGCAAGGGACTGCGCCAACGCTGCCGGCACAACAGTGGCTCAAAAAAATCGAGGATGGCGAGCTTGCCACGGTGATGCCACAAAAGGCCGCCTCCGCAGTGCGGGTTTACCAGCGTTACTTTTATCTTCATTCGCAATGAAACGGAAAACAAGCTGTCTTTTGATGCGGTGCCATTGCCCGGTGCCTTGTCAAGCTTCGGAAGACCGGAGCCAAAGCGGAGTCGCGCTCGTCATCGTGCTGGCTATCGTGGTGCTGATGGTCGGCGTTGTGATGGCGTTTTTCTCCCAAAGTCTGCTACAACGGCAGATCTCCAAGAGCAGCGCCAGCCAGACCTCGGTGGAGATATTTGCTCATGGCGCGTTAAATACCATCATTAGCGATCTGCAACAGGAGATCATTGCCGGATCAACGGTGTCGTCCACCAACAACGTTAGCCTATACATACCCACGGCGGCGGCCAATGTGGTGCCCACCCTTGCGGGAGTCACAGGAGGCACCGGCACGGAGAACCTCCTAAAGCGTAGCGCCTACAATGTCCCAGTTTTCGCCGGTGGCTCATCACGCGCGGCCCAGAGTTCCACCACCGATGTTTCTGCCAATGGACGCTATGTCACCCGGGCACGCTGGAATAAGCCACTTTTGATGGCAAAGGCCAGTTCGGATTCCGCTACCGATCTCAAGCCAGTCAGCATCTTCAGTGCTCCAGACTGGATTTTGGTTAATTGCGGCGGCGGCAATCCTACCACATGGAACACCAATATGATCTGGTCGGGCTCCGCCGCCAACACCAACGTGGTGGTTGGACGCTATGCCTATACTATTTACAATGAAGGCGGCTTGCTCGACGCCAACGTGGCGGGGTATCCCGCCGACGCGGCAACATCAACCGGCACCACCTACAGTTACAAGAGCGCAATGGCCTTTGCCGATCTGACTCAGATCAGACTGACCCAGCAACAGGTCAACGCATTGGTAGGATGGCGCAACCAAGCCAGCCTCCAGGTTTCCGGTACCTTGCCAAATTATGCGCTGGATACTTCCGCCAATGGCCAGACGAACTACTACAACTTCGTCACGTCGAACGGCAACGGATTTCTCACCACGTCCAACACCACCACCAACACCGCCAGCGGAGCAACCGACCACCAGTTCGTTAGTCGCCAAAACCTGATGAACTTCCTGCTCAACGGAGTGGCGCAAAGCACCGCCGAAAAAGCCACCCTGCAAAATGCTCTTCAATACCTAGGGACTTTTTCGCGCGAGGTCGACGCTCCGTCTTATACGCCAAGCGCGACTCGTCCTAAAGTTGATTCTGTTACTGATGACCAGTTTAATCCGAGCCTGATTGACACGAGGGTATCTGGCACATTCACACGGGATAGCGATGGAAAAACCGCGACGATTGGTGAACCGCTTCTTAAACACCGGTTTCCGCTAAGTCGGCTGGCTTGGATCGGTTATAATGGCCCGAATGGGGCAACCGCCGCCCAAATCTATAATGCTTTTGGCCTCACTTGGTATGATGGCGTTTGGGTTTACAATCACGGCAATTCCGCCCAAATCCTGAAACTTTCCGAAGTCGCATCTGCAAAGCGAGAACCTGATTTCTTTGAGTTGCTCCAAGCCGGAATTGTTATTGGATCGTTGGGAAAAACAATGCCATCCGGTTATGTAACGGCGGATGCCGTAAATGAGGATGCAAATACTTATTATCAGATTGTGCAAATTGCTGCCAATTTAATCGATCAATACGATGCCGATTCTTATCCAACCCGGTTTTCTTTTGGGGGCAAGGAAATCGACGGGATTGAGAATTTGCCTTATCTGTCCCGAGTTTGGGAAGTGCCATTTCGGATAGGGAATAATGTTGGAATATGGTATCAGCCAGAAGTCTGGAACCCCCATGCAAATGTCGCAAGCTCCGGCGGGGAGCCTTCACAATTTCGCTATGTGGTGGATGGAATGGCCACAGCCGTACTGACCAAGAGCGGAACATCTTCTGCGGGGGCAACAACAACGTTTAGCAGTACTAGTTCAGACGCCGGAATCCATTTTTTGAATACGTCTGTATTTTCACAACCTCAAATTCTCTCTTCGTCTATTGGTGCGACGGCTAGCGGGAGTAATAGTGTGAGTTCGGGGGGCACCTCCTTCCTTGGTGTTTTTGCCGGAAGCGTCTCAAACGCGGCCCGTGATATGACAGGGGCGTATATCAGTATCAATTCAAGTACACCGGTTTCACATCGATTGCAGTATTACAATGGTTCAAATTGGGTGACCTATTGTGAGTTCCGATATGTGAAAGGAGGGATAACCACCACTACCAGTGATGCTTTCGACGCCTATTGGCCCCGCGTTTTTCCCGTGCGATCCGATCCCCGCACAGATCGTTTTGGGGTCCTTGGGGGCTATACTACTTCCCATACGTATTACGCCACAAATCAAACCCTGCGTCCAGGGACCGATAATGGTTATTCGCAAAATTCCGGGATTCGTGTTCCTTCACCAACGGGTTGGGTTTATGCGACGGGGCCATCCGCTTATATGGGAACGCTGAGTGATAACAAGATTACATCGGTGACGCGATATGCTGATTCCGATGGGGTGGTACGTGGGGCGATGGGTGTCTATAACGATGGAACAACACTAGATGGTCTACCATTGGCGACGGGGAGTCTTGACAGTCGCCCTCTTGTTTTGAATCGTCCATTCCGTTCTGTTGCCGAGATGGGATATGCTTCCCGCGGTATGCCGTGGAAGGATCTGGATTTTTTTACAGACCAGAGCGGCGATGCCGCGCTACTCGATCTGTTTTGTTTACATGAGCCGACTTCGTCCGGTGTTGTCGCGGGACGCGTTAATTTGAATACCAAGCAGATACCGGTGTTAAAGGCGGTCCTTTCCGGGGCAATCCGGGCGGAAAGCGTGCCGACGGTGATCAGCGCAGACACTGCCGATACGTTTGCTTCCAGCTTGGTTTCCCTGACTTCGAACATACCTCTTATTAATCTAAGCGATCTTGTTGTGAAATGGATTGGCGTTACAAGCGTGGTTCCGGCAGCTACTTCGGATGATATCATAAAATGGCGGCGTGAAGCGCCTATCCGGGCTCTGGCTGATGTTGGAAATATCCGCACATGGAATTTGCTCATCGACATTATCGCGCAAAGCGGACGCTATGCAACGAGTGCAAAAAGTCTCTCGCAATTTACTGTTGATGGAGAGCGACGCTATTGGCTGCATGTTGCAGTTGACCGCTACACAGGCAAGGTCATCGCGCAGTCTCTGGAGCTAGTTTATGAATAAGCATTTTGCCACCACATAAAATACCTGTTCTTCCGTACCAGGCGCTAGAACTATTCCAAAACTTGCAGGGAATATTTATTGGGTGGCTTGTTCCGAGTAAACCATATGCGAGATCCTTCTAATCCTTTTATTACTGAGCCAAAAGTCTACCATTGCGGTAGTATCAAATATACTTCCCGCAGTTTGGCAATGCTCTTTTTCTGGCTGCTGTGGGGAGATTTTTGCTACATGTTGATGGAAGCGGTTACGCCCAGCATTATGCCGTTGAAGTTTCAGGTGCTGGGGGCATCGAACACCGAAATTGGACTTATATTGGGGACGATTCCAGCGGTTATCTATTCGTGCCTAAACCCAATAATCAGCTTCAAAAGTGACCGATATCGGAGCCGATTTGGACGGCGCATCCCCTTCATTGTGTTTTCACTGCCCTTCTTGGTCTTGTGCCTTGTTGGCCTTGGATTTGGTGACAAGATTGGTCTCTGGCTCCATACGATCGTGGGAAATATTGCGTCGGAGATATCCCCCAATTCGATGGTAATATGGACCCTGGGTGGAATGATGGTGGTTTTTATGTTCTTCAACACATTTGTGACATCTACTTTCTGGTATTTATTCAACGATGTTGTGCCAGCCCATCTTCTGGCTCGTTTTATGTCTTGGTTTCGCATGATATCGATGGTATCGATCGCCATCTACAATTTCTGTATTTTCCGGTTTGCCCGTTCTCATTTCACCGAGATACTAGTTGGTGCGGCGTTGCTATATCTTTTTGGATTTGGATTGATGTGCCTGAATATCAGGGAAGGCAAATATCCCCCACCTCCTGACTATATTGATGGGGAATCCGGACCGCTGGCTGCGGTAAAGACCTATGCCAAGGAATGCCTGAGCCTTAAACACTACTGGTTCCAATGGATGAATTCGTTTATCGGCGCGATAGGCGGTGGTGTCACCACGTTCTCGTTGCTCTTTACTCTTGCAATTGGGCTAGACCTGAAGCAGATCGGCTATATCAACGGATGCAACAGCCTCTGTGTATCAGTTCTTGTTTTGGGAACGGGATGGTTGGCTGATAGGTTTCACCCCATTCGCATTGTAATGGCAGGGTCGATTTTTGGTATGTTGATTGCCATTCCTGCGACGCTCATTTGGCTGTTTTGGCGCCCATCGCCCGCCGTGGCATTTTGGGTTGCGCTGGCCATCAGTCTTGGTTTGACAGCACCTCTTCAAGCAATGGTGGCAATGGCGGATCCACCGTTATTGATGCGCCTTTTTCCCCGTGAACGTTATGGCCAGTTCTGTTCCACAAACGCGATTTGGCGTTCTATTGGAGGAGTGATAGGTGGCGGACTAGTAGGCGGTTTCCTGGACGTGCTGGGGCATTGGGTGGGCAAAGAGCGCGCGTATCTCTTCATACCCGTGTGGAGTCTTTGCTTCTCTCTGCCGACGTTGATATGCCTAGTTAAACTTTACAAGAGTTGGAAGCGTTATGGTGGCGATGCCTCCTATTTGCCGCCGATGATTGGAGTGGATGGTAAGGAAATGGTGCCGCCCGATAAATGCAGTATTATTTTATGAAAATTTTGATTGGAGAACTTCGATGTGAATACGCCAGGCAGCCGTTCAAACAGGGCGGTCGGCTCGTCTTGCCTCAGGGCGCTACGCTTTTTGGGCCTCCTCCAATCCATAGTTTATGGAGCATTTAGTTTAGCCAGCGTTATCTATTATTTATGCCTATTTTTTCAAGTGTAGATTTTAACTCGCAACATTGGTTGCGGCCTCCTGCTGATTATTCACAATGCCCGTTTTGGTTTTGGAACGATGCATTGGACGAAAAGGAAATCGTTCGTCAGATTGCGGATTTTCAGGCGCACGGGGTAGATGCCTTTGTTGTCCATCCCCGCATCGGACTGCCTCGGAGTATCGGTTGGCTGAGTGAGAACCTATTCCATTTTATGCGCCTCGCTTTGGCTGAAGCGCGCCGCCGCGGAATGTGGGTGATCCTTTACGATGAAGCCATGTATCCAAGCGGATCATCCAGCGGCTTTGTTGTAGAGCGCAATCCAGAGTTCCAGGCGAGGGGACTTCTCTGCGCTCCATTCGACGAGGGAGAGAAGGCCGATCCGGCGGCCGATCGGCAACATATAGCCACGGTCAAACGCTGTTCTGGGGAGACACTTGTTATATGGGAACAGAAAATTGATGCCGTCATTTGCGGCCTTCACTACATAGGGGATGAAAGCGTCCGAGTTCCATTGGAGGAGGAACCGCCCGCCGCCGATCTTCTAAATCCGGCGGCTGTCCGGTGCTTTATTGAGTTAGTATACGACCGATTTTATACCGAACTGCGCGAATATTTTGGCAATACCGTCAAGGCGATCTTTACTGATGAGCCACATCCTTTGAGCCGCTGTCGCACCTCGGGTGCTAAGCCAGGCGGAGCGGATCTTCTGCTCTACGTTAATCGCTATCTCGGTTACGACTTCACACCCTATCTTCCCTCCCTTTGGTATGACGATGAGCCTGATGCTGGGTGTCACCGCCGCGACTACGTCGAGGCCATTGAAGCGCGCTTTGAGGAAACATATTACCAACCTCTTTCTCGTTGGTGCGAGGAACATCAGATATGCCTAGCGGGCCATCCGGCCAACCCTGACGACCTCGGCCACCTGCGCCATTTTCAAATACCCGGTCAGGACATTGTTTGGCGACACATTGAACCTCATTGTTCGAGCGCGCTTGAGGGTGCTCCATCGACGATGGCTAAAGCAGCAGCCTCAGCGGCGTTTCACCAGCATCGCACGCGGAATCTCAACGAATTTGCAGGAGCTTACGGTGAGAGCCTAACCTTTACTGAGCTGCAATGGCTCGCTTCCTGGTCATTGATTCGGGGCTGCAATTTGCTCGTTCCTCATGCATTTTTCTACTCGATGCGCGGGCCTCGTAAAGCCGAGCGGCCTCCTGATGTCGGTCCGAATAGTGGATGGTGGGGTGATTATCGCCCATGGGCCGAGGCCACGCGACGGATCTGTTGGATCAACACTGTCTTTGAGCCAGTATGCCATGTGGCGATCATGGGAGGGGCGACAGAACTTCCGTGGATAGCTGCAAAAGCATGTTTTGAAAACCAGATTGACTTTCATTACATTGAGCCGCATGATCTTGCTATCGCCACAATGGAGGCCGGACAACTTTGTATCGGCCCCGGACGTTATGATGCATTAATTCTTGACGGGAAGTTTTCGCGTCTTGCGGCCCCCGTTGGATGTCCTCTTGTCTACTGGCCCGAAGAAGGACTTGAGAGACTATGCCAACTGGTTCCGGCGGTCATTGAGCTTGATCGGCCTGCTTTATTCTTGCGGGCTCGTCATGTGCGTAAAGGGAAAATAGATATTTTCCTGCTCTTTAACGAGGGAGATGAAGCGATAGTCCGACAATTCAGACTACCCATTCAGGGGACCTATCAAATGAATCTGTATACCGGGGAACAAACTGAATGGGATTCCAATGCTCCTCTTTGTCTAGCTCCGCATCGCTGGGCAATCTTTCTTGTTTTGTCATGAAAATTATTACTCCACTCCTAGGTTCGGTTGTTGCCATTGCACTTGTATTGTTTATGCCACTTGCACGGGCAAACAATGGCAATATGCTAACGGTAGTGACGGTTGGCGATTCCACCGTTGCTGATTATCCCCTAGCTGATCCCTTGCGGGGATGGGGACAAATTCTTAACGAATATTTCAAACCCTCCACGAAAATCGTTAATGTGGCGATTTGCGGACGCAGTACGAAAACATTCTTTGAAACTGGTAACTGGGAAAAGGCGCTCAATACCAAACCCAACTTCATTTTTATTCAATTTGGGCACAATGATTCCCACGCAAAGAGTCAGCCTGAGTCAACAGATGCGAACACTGATTATATGGTCAACTTGCGGCGCTATGTAGGTGAGGCGAGAAAAGCGCAGGCAACACCAATACTGGTGACACCACCCCACCGGCTCATCTTTGATGGCAACACGGGCAAGCTGACTCAGGAGCTGAAACCTTATGCCGAAGCGATGAAAAGAGTAGCGGAAGAGATGGAGGTCTCCGTTATTGATCTTTACGAATTGAGCGGTGAGACCTTCGAGCCGATGGGGGAGGGTGGAGTAGCCGGTATGACGGCGACACCCCAGGATCGTACACATTTTACAGAAAAAGGCGCCCGGATTTTGGCGGGGCTTGTTGCTCGAGAGGCGGCCAAAATTGACTCTCGATTGCAGTCCGCCCTCAAGTAATTCTACAAGTTTTGCCCAACGCCGGTTTGGAGTGATACGGCAAGAATGTGCTCTGAAATGGCGAGTTTGTTAAGGCTCATTGAACCAGCGAATGTTAAGCATATTGTCGCTAGCAACGTTCACTAATTTACCCCTTATTAAGATGAAAAAACTGCCATTTGCAAATCAATCTGCCGGTTTGGAGCCCATAAATCCAGCTTACCCCTTGAAATCTCGTAGGTGCTACCAGAATTCTTGGCCGCATGTTTGTGCTGCTTCGGTTGCCGTATTCTGTCTTCTCTCAATCAACTGCACTCAAGCTGCAACGCTTTACTGGGATGCGGATGCTAACACCACGAGTAGTATTGGCGGAACAGGAACCTGGGATACGACCTCACAATTGTGGCGCCTTACTAGCTCTGGGGGAGCGCTTCAAGCGTATGTGAATACGACACCAAGCTCAAATTACGTGAATTTTTCGGGTGTTGCGGGCACCGTGACCATTGCCAGCAATACCATCATCAATGCAAATACGCTTTTCTTTGGAACCGCAGGCTACACCCTTGCTGGAACAGATAGCACTTCGATTCTCAATTTAAGTGGAAGTTCACCAAACACGACCCCGTTAATCAATGCCTCGGGCGTAACCGTAACGCTTTCTGTAAAAATTACAGGCACTTCCGGTTTTACTACGGGTGCAAATGGGACGATCATTTTATCCAGCGATCTAAGCGGTCTTTCAGGCACGGTCACCATCGTTAGCGGAGGCCGAATCAGCGGATCGCTTACTGGCGGCCAATATCAAGCATGGGTTAATAACGGCACATTAACCAGTAATAACACGGGCACGACGGCTTCCGACAACACCACGGTGCAGATTGGGTCCCTGTCGGGTTCGGGGCTGCTTAGAGCCGGAGGATCTAATACCGCTGCCGCTACGGATACATTTGAAATTGGGGCTTTGAACACCGATACGGTTTATAGTGGAACTATCGCAAACAGTGGTGTTCTAAAAGCGGCCGTCAAAAAAGTTGGAACTGGAACTCTGACTCTTTCCGGTTCAAATACCTATACGGGGCTCACCACGATTGCCAGTGGTACGCTGCAATTAGGCAATGGAGGCACCACGGGGTCGCTTGCGACATCCAGCACGATTGTCAATAATGGCACGCTGGCCGTGAATCGCTCCAACACTTCGACACAAGGGATTGATTTCTCCACTGCTGCGATTACCGGAACGGGAAGCTTCATTCAGGCCGGCAGTGGCACGACAATTCTTTCGGCTGCAAATACCTATACCGGCGATACCATAGTTTCGGCCGGAACACTTCAAATTGACGGTGCGGTGGCGAGCGGCACGGTGGCAGTCGGAAATGGCGCGACTTTGGCGGGCAGTGGTACAGCGAGTGGCATCGTCAAGGCTTCCAATGCTCGCATTAACGGCAGCGGATTGACTTTGGGGGCCACAACCCTTACCGGCACCAGTACGCTGAGCGGCTACAACATCGCCAGCAGTGTGACGGTGGCGAGCGGCACCACTTCGTTGACCGGCACCACAAAATCCACCAGCGCTCTATCGGTCTCCGCGGGAGCCACATTGAACGCCAATGGCACCATTGCCGGAAGCGCCACGGTCGATGGCTTGCTGAAAGGCAACAGCACAATCACAGGCGATCTCACGCTGACCAGCGGCACGCTTGCTCCTGGCAACAGCGCTGGGATCACGAAGGTCCAAGGCAAATTCAGCACGGATGCCTTGTCCACACTGGTGGCGGAAGTGAGCGGAACGGTTGCGGGAACCTCCTATGACCAAGTGCAGGTTAGCGGGAACGTAACCCTCGCCGGTACGTTGGACCTTTCCACACTGAGCAGCTTGACGGTGGGCAGCACGATCACCCTCATCGACAACACTGGCAGCGGCACGACGACGGGATACTTCGCCACGCTTATCACGAGCGGCTCGACCTACACGCTCACCTCGAACTCCAACTATACGTTTACGGTAGGCAGCACGGAATACCTCTTGAGCTACACATCCAGCACCGAGGGTGACGGTTATAGCAACGATGTGACCCTGACGGTTGTTCCTGAACCCAGTACTTGGGCGATGGTGATGGGCGGAATAGGCATGCTCGCTTTCGGTCAGCGGCTGCGCCACCGCGAGGTCGATTAGAAGAACAAATCAAGGGTTCCAGCGTTAAAACAGTGGAGATAGAATTCAGCGGCCATAGTGAAATGCTATGGCCGCTGTTCTTTGAAACAGCCATCCAATCGAAATCTGTCCCTTAGCATCTCGAGAAACTTTAACACGCCCAAATAGGCGAAGCCCATGGTAATGCCGTTTTGGTTAGCCGGATTGCTTTACGCAAGAATTATTCGAAGGTAAGCGTCACGCGGAGCTTTCAATTACCCACAAGTTTTAACGATTTTTGAACGAAATGTCTGTACATTGATAAACACTTTCTGATGCAAAGCTTGGGATGCAAAACAAGAAGCGATGGAAAGTCACAAAACGTACTCAGTCCTACAAAGAATCCTTTTCTGTTTCGCAATGGATCGACGAGGAAGCAGAAGCCTGCAACTTTGGCGATGTGCGCTTGGGGCGTCGATTAAAAACACTGGTTGAAGAGTTGTCTGGCTGCGTAGGAGGGAGCATCCCCTTTGCGTGTCAGGATTGGGCGAGCACCAAAGCGGCATACCGGTTCTTTTCCAATCCTCGTGTAAGCGAAACCGATATTCTTGGCGGTCATTTTGAATCCACTCGTAATCGCTTCCATGACGTTTGTGGTCCAGCCCTGATCTTGCATGACACAACGGAATTTTCCTATGACCGGGAAAGCGCTGGAAACATCGGCCTTATTGGAAGCGCCTGCCTGAACGGTGGCAGGCATGGGCGTAAGCGTCGCATCACGGTTCGGGGGTTGCTGATGCATTCGAGCCTCGCCATCACCCTTGGCGGGCTGCCCCTGGGGTTGACGGCCGTTAAATTCTGGAGCCGCAAGCAGTTCAAAGGAACCAATGCGCTCAAGAGAATAATCAATCCCACGCGGGTGCCGATTGAAGAAAAGGAAAGTTACCGCTGGCTGGAAAACGTGCGCCAATCCACGAGCTTCCTTGGCGCGCCCGAGCGTTGCATACATATTGGCGACAGGGAAAGCGACATTTACGAATTGTTCTGTGCAGCCCGCGAAGAAGGCACGCACTTTCTGGTGCGAACCTGCGTTAATCGGCTCGCCGGGGATGGTGGACATACCATTGCCGATGCGATGAAAACCGCCTCCGTTAAGGGAATCCATCGTGTTCAACTTAGAACACAAAATGGCGAAACATCCGAGGCAGTCTTAGAGATAAAGTATCGTCAAATCCAAGTCTTGCCTCCGATAGGCAAGAAGGCTCGCTACCCGCAACTTCTCTTAAATGTTATCCATGCAAAAGAAATCGGAGAACAGATCGGAAGAGAGGGAGCCAGTGGACTGGAAACTAGTCACCGATCTGCCCATCGATAGCCTTGCTGCCGCCCTTGAAAAACTCAGGTGGTATTCCTTGCGATGGAAGATAGAAGTCTTTCACAAAATATTGAAGTCGGGTTGCAAAGCCGAAGAGTCCAAGCTGCGAACGGCGGAACGATTGGTAAACTTGATCGCCCTGCTTTGCATCGTCAGTTGGCGCATCTTTTGGATGACAATGGTCAGTCGAACCCATCCTGAAGCGTCACCGAATCTCGCATTTACCCAGGAAGAATGCGCTATACTTGACACCCTAATTGTCGATAGAAAAAATGGTTCCACAAAAACTATATTCTCTTACATAAGAAAACTAGCCATGATCGGCGGCTACCTTGCACGGCGATCCGATCCCCCACCAGGCAATGTAGTCATATGGCGAGGAATGTCCCGTCTGGGGGATATCCAGTTAGGCTTCGAAATGGGAAGAAAACTTGTGGGTAATTGAAAGCACGCGGAGCGCCTCTATCCTGGAGGGATGAAAATTGTCAGTATGGGAGGATGCAAAGCGAAGCGATTCGGGATGAGTTGTTGAAAATAGACCGCCGAGGGCATGTGCTGGTAAAGAGAGAACGAAGGGAGGCGCTGTTGGATGAGTACGAGCGGTGTGGGGTGAGCGCGGCGGAGTTTGCAGCGCAGATTGGGGTGAAATACCAGACGTTCGCCCATTGGCAGCAGAAGAGGAAGAACCAGCGGCAAGCGCTGTTGGTGCAAGCAGCGGCTCCAGTTCCGGCCGCATTGATGGCACCGCAGCCAGGGCCGGGGCCGCGCTGGGTAGAAGCGGAGGTCGAAGCGGGCGTCCAAGGCGAGCAGGTGATGGCAATCGTAGCGGCGCTCAAGCTTGAGTTACCGGGCGGAGCGAGCGTGGAACTCTCCACCCCTGGCCAAATGAAGCTGGCGGCGGAGTTGCTGAAGGCGCTGGCAGCCAAGGGGCAAACGGGATGCTGAGTTTTAGCGGGAGCCTCAAAGTGCTAGTGTCGTTGGAGCCGTGCGACATGCGCAAGGGCTTCAACGGGCTGCACGCCCTGGTGAGTGAACGGCTGGGAGAGGATCTACGGGGCGGAGCGATCTTCGTGTTCAGCAACCGGCGGCACAACCGGATCAAGCTGCTTTACTGGGACGGCACGGGGATCTGGGTGATGAGCAAGCGGCTGGAAAAGGGATGCTTCTCATGGCCTCGGAACGTGGAGCCGGGACGCACGAAGCTCAAGCTGAGCGCGGAGGCGTTGGCGCTCTTGACCGACGGGATCGACCTGCACGGGGCGAAGATGCGTCCGTGGTATGAGCGGGAATAGCAGTCATATATTAAGTATGATCGGCGCTTGAATTTAGCGACGGGATGACTAGTCTCCTGTGGCCAACGAGCAATGGTCACCGAACGCGAACAGGAACTTCTGGAAGAGAACGCGCGATTGCGTGCAGAAGTCGCGTTACTGCGGCAAAAGGTGGACCTGTTGGTGAAGCGGATCTTCGGAGCGGGGAGCGAGAAGCTCGACCCGAGGCAACTGGAACTGTTGTTGGAAGGGAGTTCGCCGGGAAAAGCGAACGAGCCCGACTTGGCGGCGGAGGCCACTCGGCGCTCGAAGGAAGAATCGACTCCGCGCTCTAAGAGCAAGCCTGCGAAAAACAAATGGCCGCGGTTGCCTGCACACCTGCCGTGCGTCGAGGAGCTCGTCGATCCGCTGCCGGTGCAGGCAGAACCGCAAGCGTGGCGCTGCATCGGCCAGGAAGTCAGCGAGCAGCTCGACTACGAACCGGCTCGGTTCCTACGTCGGCGCATGATCCGGCGCAAGTATGTGAAGCGTGGCGAACTGGACGCCGTGCCCGTGATCGCGCCATTGCCGCCGGTATTACAGGAACGCTGCATCGCGGCGCCGGGGCTCTTGGCGCAAGTCATCGTGGCCAAATACTGCGACCATCTGCCGCTCCATCGCCAGGAGCGAATATACGCCACGCGCCACCAAGTCATCCTGCCCCGTCAAACGCTGGCGCGGTGGATGGGGTTGGCTGCCGACTGGCTGGGTTTGATCTATCGGGAGATCAACGCGGGCGTGGTGAAAGGCGGCTACATCCAGATGGACGAAACCCCGGTTCGCTACCTTGATCCCGGCAATAAGAAAACGGGTACCGGCTACCTGTGGGTATGCAACCGGCCCGGCGGCGAAGTCGTTTACCACTGGCGCACCAGTCGCGCCGCCGAGTGCGTGGGCGAGATCCTTCCCGCCCACTGGCGGGGCGTCCTGCAATGCGATGGGTATGCGGGTTACCGTAGCTACGCCCGGAGCGCTGGCCGCGAAGGCCACATCCGGCTCGCCGCCTGTTACGCCCACGCGCGGCGCAAGTTCATCGAATCGCAATCGCAGGCCCCATGCATCGTCACTTGGCTCCTTCGGCAAATGGCACACCTTTACCAAATCGAAAAATACTTACGGCAAGAACGCGCCGGGCCGCGGTTGCGGGAAGCCCTCCGAGCGGCCCAAAGCCATCCCATCCACGAACGCATCGGCAAGGCGCTGGTGCGACTAAAAACCAAGAAACGCTACCTGCCCAAAAGCAGCATGGGCAAAGCCATCGACTACGCGCTGGGTCAATGGCCGGGCTTGAGCGTCTTCCTGCAAGACGGGCGCGTGGAGATCGATAACAACCTTGTTGAAAATGCCATCCGGCCCACGGCGGTGGGCAAAAAGAACTGGCTCTTCGTAGGCGACGCCGATGCGGGCCAGCGCGGGGCGGTCCTCTACACCGTCATCGAAAACTGCCGACGCAACGGCGTAGATCCCTACGCCTACTTGCGGGAGATCCTCACCAAACTGCCCGTGCTGACCAACCAGAACATCGCCACCTGGATACCGGCAGCCTACGCCAAAAGGCTTCGCGAAGAGCGGTACCCCCAAGCCGCCGCCTCGTAGACCTCATAGATCTCGTATCGCTTTACCTACGAGATCTATGAGCCTTATGACCCGTTACGAGCCGACGCCCGTCAAGTGGCGCTTCGCGTGCTTTCAATTACCCACAAGTTTTCTTCCCATTTCGAAGCCTAACTGGATATCCACCAGACGGGACATTCCTCGCCATATGACTACATTGCCTGGTGGGGGATCGGATCGCCGTGCAAGGTAGCCGCCGATCATGGCTAGTTTTCTTATGTAAGAGAATATAGTTTTTGTGGAACCATTTTTTCTATCGACAATTAGGGTGTCAAGTATAGCGCATTCTTCCTGGGTAAATGCGAGATTCGGTGACGCTTCAGGATGGGTTCGACTGACCATTGTCATCCAAAAGATGCGCCAACTGACGATGCAAAGCAGGGCGATCAAGTTTACCAATCGTTCCGCCGTTCGCAGCTTGGACTCTTCGGCTTTGCAACCCGACTTCAATATTTTGTGAAAGACTTCTATCTTCCATCGCAAGGAATACCACCTGAGTTTTTCAAGGGCGGCAGCAAGGCTATCGATGGGCAGATCGGTGACTAGTTTCCAGTCCACTGGCTCCCTCTCTTTTGGTTCTCCGATTTCTTTTGCATGGATAACATTTAAGAGAAGTTGCGGGTAGCGAGCCTTCTTGCCTATCGGAGGCAAGACTTGGATTTGACGATACTTTATCTCTAAGACTGCCTCGGATGTTTCGCCATTTTGTGTTCTAAGTTGAACACGATGGATTCCCTTAACGGAGGCGGTTTTCATCGCATCGGCAATGGTATGTCCACCATCCCCGGCGAGCCGATTAACGCAGGTTCGCACCAGAAAGTGCGTGCCTTCTTCGCGGGCTGCACAGAACAATTCGTAAATGTCGCTTTCCCTGTCGCCAATATGTATGCAACGCTCGGGCGCGCCAAGGAAGCTCGTGGATTGGCGCACGTTTTCCAGCCAGCGGTAACTTTCCTTTTCTTCAATCGGCACCCGCGTGGGATTGATTATTCTCTTGAGCGCATTGGTTCCTTTGAACTGCTTGCGGCTCCAGAATTTAACGGCCGTCAACCCCAGGGGCAGCCCGCCAAGGGTGATGGCGAGGCTCGAATGCATCAGCAACCCCCGAACCGTGATGCGACGCTTACGCCCATGCCTGCCACCGTTCAGGCAGGCGCTTCCAATAAGGCCGATGTTTCCAGCGCTTTCCCGGTCATAGGAAAATTCCGTTGTGTCATGCAAGATCAGGGCTGGACCACAAACGTCATGGAAGCGATTACGAGTGGATTCAAAATGACCGCCAAGAATATCGGTTTCGCTTACACGAGGATTGGAAAAGAACCGGTATGCCGCTTTGGTGCTCGCCCAATCCTGACACGCAAAGGGGATGCTCCCTCCTACGCAGCCAGACAACTCTTCAACCAGTGTTTTTAATCGACGCCCCAAGCGCACATCGCCAAAGTTGCAGGCTTCTGCTTCCTCGTCGATCCATTGCGAAACAGAAAAGGATTCTTTGTAGGACTGAGTACGTTTTGTGACTTTCCATCGCTTCTTGTTTTGCATCCCAAGCTTTGCATCAGAAAGTGTTTATCAATGTACAGACATTTCGTTCAAAAATCGTTAAAACTTGTGGGTAATTGAAAGCTTCGCGTGACGCTTACACATCTCTGCGTCAGCTTCGCGGAGTAACCGACGTGTGAGGTGGAGACGTAGCGGTCGAATCTTTTGAGACGATTCAGATGATGTCAACGTTATGTATCTTCCCTATGCACAACTTTCTTGGGAATTCTTTGTCCGTTTTCTCTTGTTTTTGGGGACACTCCTTCCTTGTGCCCTTGCGATAGACATAAGCTCCCCCTTCCGGTCTCATGTCCATTTCCGAGATGGTGAGGAATTTCCCTTCGATGGGGAAGCTGTGGGCTGCTGTGCCCTTCGAAACGTTAAAGACCGTGGAAGGGCCTGCTCCCGCAGTTTGATGAGATTCTTTTTACAGTGAAACAGGTTTCTCCGATTCGGCGAAAGTATAAATGGCATCAATGATGCGCATCAACCTTTGACGTGATAGCGAAGCCTGTTTCCCGCTCCGACGATTCCAATTTCGATGGAATGGTTCAGAGGGAACGTTTGCAAGAGGTTATGCCTTCAGCAGCGCAAAAGGTAGCCATTGTTTTGACTCTGCATCCGCCACGCCAACCACAAGGTCCGCTTGGAAAGGCGGCCATTCCCAGGCGATGACCAGTTCGTGTTCACCGACCGCGAGTGGGTGATCGACACCAAAGTGCCCGTTGCCGCCGCGATGAAAGGATGGAGCTCCTTCCTGCGCCCGGCGGGAGCAGATGGGATCGGGGGAAACCGGCGCGGCTTTTGCACCGTCGATCCAGACGCGGGTTGCCGTTTGGCTCCATGCCAGCAGCTGAACAGATTTGGTCTCCTTTAAGCGAAGGGTATAACGCAACAGCATAACCGGAGCCTCGAAGTCTCTGGAATTGCGGCGAATCCAATGACCAGGAAGCGTTGTGGCCACTGTGGGCGTAATGCTAATGGGGGCGTTGCAACCGGCCAGCGCGCCGCGTTCCGAAAACCCCATTTCAACCGGAATTTGAAGCGTTGGATCACCCGCGCTCTGCGGGGACCGGGGAACGATTTCGTTGATGACCGGCTTGGACGCAGCTAACTGGTTGGCCAAGCGCATGGTCTGCTCCGTGAGCTCTTTCAGATTCTTAGGGATGTTTTGCAGGCGAACGATTTGGGGATTTAGTACGACGGACTCCCCGACCGGCTTTCGCCAAAGCTCTGGTATGCCGCGCGGGTCGATGATGCCCAGCAGGGCGCCCAGCGTCGATGCGGTGCAGTCCACATCCATACCGCAGTTGGCCGCGATACAGATGGATTTGCCGAAATCACCTTCTCCCGCCAGCAAGCCGAGAATGGTAAACGCGAGGTTCGCGGCTACGTCGGTAAAGTTGGGGTTTTCGTAGGCGGCGAGAATATCCGTCCTCGCGGCCCTCCAGTCGCGCTTTGCGCTCCATGAGACGAGGGCCAGTTGAATGGCATCTTTGACGCGACTGTTGACGGGCAGAAAGCTTAAGCCAAGTTCGATGAGTTTATCGGGGTTGCTTTCGGTGAACGCGGCGGATTCTATCGTGGCGAAGAAAATTTCGGCCCAGATGCCATCGCCTGCATGGTCGCAGGCCGCGTCGGCCCAGGCGAAGGCTGCCGCGCGTTCCGGCTGGCCGGGAGCGAGGCAAGCCCACAACTCGCTGCGAATGGCCGCGCCCATGCACTCCGAAAAGAAGTTATCGACGGAACCCAGCCGATAGCCCTTCAAACCATAAGCGCCGTTGCGGTGGCACACGCCATATTCGTCCCATGGGAAGACGACGTGTTGGTGCCAGGCATCGGAGAGAACGTCCGGCGTGACTTCTTTGCTGCCGTGGTTGAGCAGGTAGCAGAGCCAGACCACTTGGAGATCAAGATCGTCATTCGGTAATACGGAAGTGGGTACCGGATCGTAATAGGTCAGGCTCAGCGGCCCCTGTTTGCCTTCGTGGGGACCGCCTAATGTTCCGCCGATGGCCTTGCCCAGCCAGCAGCCGTAAATTTTCTGTTTTATTTTAGTTTGATCGAGAGAAGAGGAAGGGGCTTTGAACATAAAGTTTTTGATAAATGTTTATATTATAAATAACCACTCCATAATAACTATGGATCAATCTGTTGACAGTTATGGTGTAAGGTCGCGGTAGCCGACGGTGCGGAACCGGATGTCGCTTGATTGTCCCGAGGTGGAATAACGTTCCACGGTGGTCTGAAGCCGCTTCTCACCCGTGACGAACAGCCGGCCCGAGGAGGTCTGTTTTACCGATTGGCCGATTGAATAAACCGTGTAGACGTTGCTTCGCACGGTGAGCAGGTTGGAAACCTGGCGCACCAGTTCCTCGCTCTCCTCGCCGCGATCGGCCACGCCCGCAACTTCGACGATTTCCGCCGGGGCATAAAAACCGTCTGCGTAGCCGTAGAGTTTTCCCGTTCCGCTGGTTGCCATCGCCAGGTCGCGATTGCAAATGTGCTGGGCGACCGCAGAACCGCTGGAAAGCACCGCGGAGCCGGAGCCAGAGACGCACCCCTGGAAAACCCCGGCCAGCGGCAGCCAGCGTTTGTAGCCGAACGGCGCGACCGTTGCGTTGACGTTGACGCGCCCGCCGGCGGAATTTCCATAAGGGCGGGAAATGGCGTTGGTCGCCGTGGTGATGGGGACGGTGAACAAATCCATCAGCGCCCAGTCCGGCACGGTTCCCGCGGGGTCGCTGTTGGGCTGGAGCCGGAGCGACCGCCAGGGAACGCCCGCGGAGACGCACTTCAGGCCGGTGTTGATATAGCCCAGCTCGCCGACGGACTGGACGAGCCCCTTGGTGTTGTCGTAGCCGTTGTAAGTCACCCCCTTGGGCGGGGGCATGAACATGCTGTATTCGCTGACCGTCCCGTCGCCATTCAAGTCTTGCTGCGGTTCCGTCCCGGAAACCGTGGTCTTCATGTAAATGGAATTCTGCCGTCCAAAGGAGCCGCCCGGATGCTGCACCCAGTCGGCGGCACCCTTGTTCACCCGAGGGTCATCCACTTCGCATGAAGTAATCTGGTCGAGTGGAGCCGTGGCGGCGTCGATTATGCAGGGAATGCAGACCGCGTTGGCATTGCTCAACGGAGCGATATCTGTCGTGGCAAGCTGATTGCTATAGTTCCCATATTTCGCCAACAACGAGGGACGCGCATTGAGGGTTCCCGCAGGCCGTTCGGTGGCATATGCGATGGGGATGAACATGTCCGACGTGTTATACGTCCTGGTGATGATGGCGTAGCTTCCGGCCGTTAATATGCCGTTGGGTGCACCTGTGATTTCGCTGCTATTGACCACGCCGTTCGACGACGACTGAATGGCATGGCCGCTGTAAAAATATTGAAGGCCGAGGGCGCAATTTGTGAGATTGACTTGGGTGAGCCCATAGTTGGGCGGCAGGTAGACTTCCATCTTCATCGTCACGGGCCACCCGGTGGTGCCGTTTGAAACGACCGCGGTATTGGAGACGTACATTCCCACCTCCGTGATGAGCGGCACGCGGCTGATTCCCAGGAAATAGCTATTGTTGGTGGCGACATTCGCGAGCACGAACGATCCGCTGGTATACTGAAGGCGTATCGGGTCCACAATGGGCTCGGTTGACTCTTTGCAACGCACGTAGTCGATAATATTCAAAGCAATTTGCGCAACGCGGTTGTCTGGGTCGCTGCCGAAATATTTTTTCTGGAAGCTGGATCCCGGTGCCATGGGCCAGTCGGTGCGGGTGAGGTATTTCATCAGCATCGCCATGGTCGCGTTCACCTTGGCGCCGTCGATATTGCCGTTCGTGATGTCAAAAACGCCGGGGTCTATGTTCGCCGTTTTGAGGATGTCGATGAAGGGGGCCGTGCCACTGGCCGTTACCGGGACGTTCCTGGCCTGGGTGGTCAGGACAATGCGGGGCTCGCCGAAAATATTCAGGTCGGGATCGGCGTTGTAGTGGGTCGTCTCGAACTGATATTCCTTGAGCGCGCCGTTCATCGTTTGATCGGTGCCGGAGACCACGCGGGCGTTTTCAAGCGAGTTATAGAAGCGCGGGGGAACCACATATTTGTGCACGGCATCGGCCCACGTCTGCTTGAAATCGACATCGCTGTCGGCGGTATTGCCGCAGGAGGCTTGCAGCGCGGTCAAATCGACCAGCGAGGGATCGCCCATGGCGGCGGTGTTGCTGGCGCTCCGGCCCCACGCGAGGTTCAGGTTGAGCTTGCAGCTCTCGTCATCGGTCCAGTAGGCATAACGCCCCACGATGGGGTCACTTTTGTTCGTCGTGATTGGAACGGGGTCGTAAACGAGCGCTCCGCTCTGCCGGACATAAACCCAGGCGACCGGCATCTGGATGGCGTTGCCGGCGGTATCCGTATGGTTGGTAATCAGGTGATTCGAGGCGTCGTAAAAGGTCGGGACGTTGAGGTTCGGCGGTGCGAAATCGATTTGCGAACCGGTAAACGCGGCGATGCTCGCTGAGCCGGAGGAGAGATCCACCGGCGTCAACTGTGCGGTGGAACCCGAAGTTCCAACGGCCAACCCGCCGGGAAAGCTGACCCAGGGCGGGACGGTGTTGGATCCCGTTTGTTGCGGGGCGGTTTGCATTTGCAGCGCCCCGATGACGCGGGCGACCGCCGCCTGCGCGTAAAATTCCGCCTGCAAGCCTTCCAAATGTGAATTCGCCGACACGTGGTCTATTCGGACCATGTCGATCAACTGGACCGCGATCACCGTGAGGAGAATCAAAAACGCCAGGGTAACGACCAATGCGCTTCCACGTTGTTGCTGCATAACCGTTTTTATTTGGAATTCTGGAGGTAAATCCGCGTCATGCAGGGGCGAAGCCCGGACCGGATCGATTTCAGGCTGTTGTCCCGCAACGCGGCGGTCACAAAGTCGTTGGCATTTTTAACGTTTGCATCCGAAGCCAGCGACTTGATTTCATCGCGAATCGCGGGCGTGATCCGCTTGGCCGAACTGCTGTCGATCAACACGACGCTTATGTCGATGGCCGCTGGCAACGCGCCCCCGGCGAGCGTCACACTCGATCCGCCCACCGCGGTATAGCTATAACCGGTGCGCGAATCGAATGAGCCCGCCCCGCCCGGGGGCTGCGAGATGGCGTTTCCGGCGGGATCGAGGCACGTCACCCACAACGCGAGGACGTTTTCGACGAACAACCCCTTGTAGGAATGCAGGCTGTCCGCGGGCGCGACGTCGCTGACGATGCCGGGCGTCAACCAAGCGTTAGGCGAGGATGTGATTAAGTAATTTGGATCCGCGGCGTAGTTGTTCCCCGGGTTGACAATGAAGCGGCACAACAGCGCCTTGGGATGAAGGCCGTCGCTGTTGTCCCATTTCACGAAATAGCCCATTTCGGCGATGTTCCCCAGCGTTTGGTCGCTCGCTAGCGGAGCCTGCCAGAAGATGGCATCGTGATTTTCAAAGTCACTCAAGACCGCAGGGTTCACCAAAAGCTGTAAGCTCGCCTGATCCTCGCGGTTCACCGGAAGTATGACCGCTTGCAGCTCCTTGGCCATGAAATACAGGATCGCGCGGCCCCCTTCCGACTTTTCCACCTGCGCCTGCCCCTGCCGCCACACCTCGCCGACCCGCCCGATCGTCTGGCTGATCAAGACCACCAGGATGCCCAAAATCGTGGCGCTAATGAGCACCTCCAGCAACGTGAAAGCGCTGCGAACCCGCAGGGCATCAACGCCAAGCGGTTTGCTGTCTCCGGCACGAAAACTGGGCACTCCGAGGGGAATCATTTCAATAGTATTTGCCGATGCTGGTATACAAGCAATGGCGACTGGGATTCTTCGCGCCGAGGGGCCATTGGAAGGTAAGCATCACGTTGACCAGGCAGGGCACGGAAACCGTGGCGGCAACGGGCCCCATCCGGTCCGTGTCGGAGGAGGCGGTCACGTCGCATTGGAAAATCGCCTGCTGTTGTTTGGCCTCGGCGGCAGTCACGTCGTGCAAGCCGTCCGAGGAAAGCAAGCGGACGCCGTTCGCGTCGAAGTAGGCGGTCTGAAGAGTCGAAGTCCCGCTGTTGACGCTGGTAAACAGCGAGTTTGAAGCGAACTGTTGCTGGCGCAAGTCGCTGACAATCTGGCGCGACATCGCCGCCATCAGGCTTTCATTGAGCGCGCTGCGGCTTGAGTTAACCCCCGCTGAAATCAACCCCAGGATGGCGATCAACGCAAAGCTGACGACGCCGATCGCGAGAACGATTTCGATGAGGGAGAACCCGCGGTCCGGCGACTTCATGGGCGGTCAATCTTAACTCTTCCCGTAGCGTTTAAAACCGTAAGTTTGTAATAGTTGGCGGGTGTTCCGTTTTTAACCGCTCCGGTGTACAATGGAGTGCTGCCACCCTTGGGCATGTACCCCTCCACGAGCTGCACGGTGGGCGAGCTGTCGCCCGCGATGCTGCCATTGGGCAGGAAGAGCAGGTACTTGAAGCTGGAGAGGGTTTTACCCCCGTACAGGAGTTGCGGGAGCGCGGGCGAAACGCTTTGCGCCGGGTAGGTCCAGTCGCTGATGACAACGCCCGCATCCAATGTCTCCCACTTCGTGATTTGCTTCCAATCGGATGAACTTGCTTGGGTACTGTTGTCCGAGTGGACCGGCAGTTCCAACACCGTCAGCAACCGGTTTTGGGGCGTCACCGAAGCATCCGTCACCAAAACCAGGGCGGTCATTGCGTTTTTCGAAAGGGCGTTCTGCCGGGCGAAGTTCATGAGATTGGCAACCGTGTTGCCGCTCCCATTTAACTCCGCCGGTTTGCCCATTTTCGTCAACGCGGGGGTGACGGTCGTGACCAACAGCGCCGCAATGCCCATCACCGTGAGCAATTCAAGCAGGGTGAATGCGAATCGGCTTGATGAATGGATGACACGCATTGGGGGATGTTTCGTCAAATTCACCTGTATTCGAATGTATCAGATCGCCCGGCCCGGCGTCTTTCCACGAAAGCCGCGCCGCAGGAACAACAGCATTCCGATTCCGCCGACGAGCATTCCGTAGGTTTGCGGTTCGGGAACCGCGGTGAACGAGAGAATGCCCGTGTCGCTGAGCGTGGCGTTGTAGTCCTTGGTATCGTAGCCGGTGATGGTCAGATTGGTCACCGACCCGGTGGAGAATCCGCTTAAGAGCGTGTAGGTGTCCTCATATGAGAACCCTGCCCCGGTCACGTCCAGGCTAATTTCGCCGCCGGAGATGGAGAAGATGCCGCTGTCGGAACCGGCGATTGCATCGTAAACGCCTCCCAGGTCGATGTTCAATACACCGCCGGTCATCGAGAAATTCTTCCCGGCGGCCAGCGTCAGGGTGCCCACTCCGTTATCGTCGCCGGGGCTGATGGTGCCAGAGGCCAACGTCAAGTTGCCCCCGAGGGTGGCATTGGCGACCGAGCTGGTCAGTTTGCCCGTTCCCCCTGCATCCAGGCTCACGCCGCCAGTGGCAAGCGTCAGCGCCGCGGCGTTGTCGAGTTCCATCGTGCCCGCGGTGATGTGCGTCACCCCCGTGGTTCTGATGGTGCCGGAGATCGCCAGTTTGCCCGCGCCCGATTTTGTAATGCCGCCATTGCCCGTGACATTGGAGGTGGAGTCAATCGTAATCGTGCGGCCCGCGTCGGCCCTGAAGGTATGAACACCCGCGGTGGTGGCGGTAAGCGTCAAGCCGGTAATAGTGAGGTCGGTATTGGCGTCGTAGTTGGCAATGGTGCCTGAAGTCCAGTTGAAGTTGCGCACATTATTGCCCGAGGTGCCCGAGGCGCCAGCCTGAATCGTCTGGGCCGCAAGCGTACCGCCATTTAAGTTGAAGTTGGCCGTGATAGTGCCGCCGCCGGTGGAGGGGGACGAGTTGTTAACCAGCGTCAAGGTCTGCACTTTGACGGTGCCTCCATTCAAATCAAATTCTCCGGTACAGCCCAAAGAGGAGGATAGCCGCTGTGCAAGCATGATGGAGATGGCGTCAAGCGTGCCGGAACTCATGATAAATGTCCCGGATGCGCCGTTGGCGATGCTGGTAGCACCGAGCGAACCGATCGTCATCGAACCAACCATGGCATCGACTGTTCCATTCGTGAGATCCATTGTTCCGGTCACAGACGTGGCCCCCCCCGAAACATTATAGCCAATGTAGATATCGGCGCGTTGGCTGGCATTGGTGCCCCGGATGACGAGGGTTCCGTTGGTCACGCCGCTGGCAAACTTAAGAAGGCCGCTGTTCCGCGTGTAACCCACGGTAATCGTTCCGGTGGTGATGCTGGTGGAGCCTCCGAGCAACAGCACGCCGCTATTATAACTGGTACTTGTGTTAGTGCTATTGGTGAGGGAGCCCACGCCCACGGAGCTGGCGTTAATCGAGCTGTTCGCGGCCAGAATCATCGTTCCCGATGAGGTGTTTACCCCCGAACTGCTTCCTGAACCGCCCACGGAAAAAGCTGCATTGGGTGAATTATAAACGAAGTTCGACAGGCCGGAGAGGTCGAGCGTTGTGCTTGCGCCCGCATTCGGGCTGCCCACCACCAAAGCGCTGGAGCCGGTCATGGTTAAGGTTCCCGTACCGACCACGGTGGCCGTGGTGTTGTCGGTGATTTTCAGCGTCACGTTGTTAAACGTGGCACTGTTGGCTCCCATTTGAATCGAAGGAGAAGTGCCGTCGAGATACAAAATGGAGGAGGTCGCGCTACTCCCCGTAATAACATAGCCGTCCGTCCCGAAAATTATGCCGTTGGTATAAATCGTACTTCCACTGAGGATGCCGACGGTGCCCGAGGTGCCGCCGAAATAAGCCACCGAGGTGCTGGGGGGAGTATTGGGCCAGGTTGTCGCCGCTCCGGTGTCGGAATTGGCGCGCCAGTATGAGTAAGCCGTGTTCCACGTTCCATTGCCGCCGGTGCCGGCGGAGCTTCCATTCGTGTCCCAGTAATAAGTGGTTGCCGCGGCGTTCGCGGTGGCCGCCGAAATGATTGCGGTAACGACGATCGCTGCCAGGGCTTTCCAGCATTGGCCGCGTGAAGGGGTGTAAGATGAAATGCCCACCAATCGTGATGGGCAAGGAGTAGGGTTATTCATCATAGGATGCAGGTTATTTGTGGGGATTCTGAAAGCCCCTTTTTTTGGAGCTGCGGCGATTTAGCGGCCAGCCAGCCTTTTTTGCAAATTCCGCCAAATTAATACAAATAAGTCGCCCCTACGGGCGGTGTTTACGAAGCATCCGCCACCCGTCGAACCGTCTTCCCCTCCACCCAGGTGCCTTCGACCAACAGGTAAACGGGAATGTCGGGCATGCCGCATTCGGAGCGGTGGATCAAATCGATCAAATACTCCACCGCCCGGCCTCCGATGAGGTGGGGGTTTTCCCATATTCCCGAGTAAAAATGATCGCCGTTGATCGTGGACAACGAGGCAAACCCGATTTGCTCCGGAACCGAGACCCCGGCTTCCACCAGCCAGTCGAGAATCTCGTTTTGCATCGCGATGACGACGTCCGGGCGGTGCTTTCGGAACCATTCGAGGAACGAGGCCCTGTCTTGTTGGGGGTTTGAAAACAGCGGAACCCGGTCGGCTTCGGGGAGGTTGCGCTGTTCGTTCCAGAACGAGGCCGACACAATGCGGTTGGTGCGGTCATCGTCCGCGGGAGGCAGCGCCAACCCCGGCCTGCGGTAGCCCAGCTCCATCAGTTTGCGGAAGACGATTTCGCCGACGCGGAAATGGTGCGTCGTGACGACGTGCAACCGGGGCGACACGAGAGTGTAACCAAAGGTTACCGCGGAAAAATCCTCGAACGGGAAATCGAGGCTCATTCCCGGCCGGGGCTGGGGCGCGATCAGCAACCCGGAAATATTGCGCGCCTTCAGAATCCGCGCCATGCGGTTGAAGTTCATGCCTTCGCCGCAGAGCAGGTGCTCTTCGATTTTGTAGCCCAGCTCAATGGCCCGCGCGCACGCGCCTTCGTAGTAGTTGCGGAAGGTCGAGAACCGCCGCCAGCTATCCCCCTGTGGGTAGTTGGAAATCCACGCAAGCGTCGCCTGGAACTGGCTCGGGGTCACCCGTTTGCGATAGGCGGAAAGGCCCGCCAAGTAGGGATCGGGCTGATACCCCACTTCCGCTGCGACGGCTTGGATTCGAGCCCTTGTCTCCGCCGAAATGCTGGGGTGATGGCTCAATGCCAAGGAAACCGTCGCCTGGGTGACGCCTGCTTTTAGAGCGACGTCCTTTTGGGTGGCACGACGTGGGGGTGACATTTTTCTCTAGTTACAATCACATCCCTGAAGCGTCAAGGTGCATCGGTCACCGCCTGCTGGCGTTACCGGGTCCGCCGTGGTTGTTATCCTCGCACAACATCACGCCAAAGCCGGGCTTGCGGAGAGGACGCGAGGATGACGTGGTTAAGGGAAATGTTCATAGCCGGAAATAAGGGGAAACGGGCTACGGGTTGCAGGCCTTGTCGGCCGCGGCGCGGAACAGGGCGCGGACGGCTTGGTAGGCCGCCTTGGGCCGGCGGAATTCGTCCACCGTCCCCTTGTTATTGAAGGTCCGGGGACGGTTCAACGAGCGACCGCCGCCATAAGTGCGGGTGTCGCAGAACTGCCAAAGCGCGATGCCGCTCACGCGTGGATTGGAGAGTACTGCCAGGCAGGCGCGGCTCAGGTACCCCGCTTGATATTCCTCGGTAAAGAAATCCCCGTGCACATCGTGCCAGCCGTAGAGCCCCTCGGCGCCAATCTCGGAAAGGATGATCGGCTTCTCCCCGAAACCGCGGGCGTCGATCGCGTCAAACGTCTCTTGAAGCGCTGGCGCGATCATCTCCAGCGGTTGCGCGGTCCCCTCGCAGCCGTACCAGCCGGGGTAAAGATTGATGCTGACGATGTCGGCCAGGTCGAAGCAAGTATCCGCCGCGCCAAACATGGAGGCGTAAGTGACCAGGCGCGACGGGTCCAGCTTCCGAAGCGTCGCCGTCGTTTGCTCGAAGCACTCGCGAACATAGTCTTGGTCGGTGCCGGCTTCGTTGAGGAACCCCCAGATGATGACCGAAGGGTGATTGTAACTCGTCCGCACCATCGCGCGCAGCGTGGCATCGTGGTCGGCCTTGAACTTCGCGGAAGCAAAGCAATCCTCGCGCTGGCCCCAGCCGAGATTCTCCTCCCACACCAAAAAACCGAGTTCGTCGCACAAATCCAGGAAGCGCTGATCCTGGGGATAATGGGAACCGCGCACGAAGTTGCAGCCCAGGTCCCGCAAAAGCTGCAAATCGGCGACCATCTGCAACGACGAAGTGCAGGGGCCGGTGCTGGGGTGCCATTCATGCCGGTTATAGCCGCGCAGGCGCAGCTTCTCACCGTTGAGCCAAAGCGCGCCAGAGCGGCCCTCGACGCGCCGCAGCCCGAACCGCGCTTCCATATCGTCGGACGGCGTACCGTCGGCATCCAAGAGAATCACCCGCAGGCGATGGAGATGAGGCGCCTGAGGGGACCACAGCCTTGCCTTGGGAACGCTCAAGAGCAACCGGCCGACGCCCTCCACCAAGGGGATGCAATGGAAAGTCTGGGGCGCGCCGCGGTCGAACTGGACTTCGCAAGTAATTTCCGCAGCGGCTTCATCCTTGATGGCGACCGCGATACTAACTTCCCCCTCATTGTAGTTCGAAGTCGGCGTGACTTGGAGCGAATCGATCCAAGCGCCCTGGCCCGGCAGAACGTGCAACGTCACGTCGCGCAAAATCCCGCCATATTGATAGAAATCGAATTGAGGCCCATGCATGGGAACGCGGGCGAAGTCGAACCGGTTATCAACCAGCACGACAAGTTCCCTCTCCGTCGATTCGGAGGCGGGAACATCGACATGAAACGGAGCATAGCCGCAAGCGTTCTCCCCTAGGGTTGCGCCGTCCACATAAACGCGCGCCCACATCGATACCGCGCCGAATTCGATGCGGCCCCGCTTACCGGCGGGAAGCAAAAAGCGGGTCCGATAGATCGCCACACCCCGTTTCCCGGCATACGCGGGCAACGCATCGAAAGCTCCCGGAACCGGCATCTTGCCGCAGGCCTCGCAACCTTCGGGCAAAAAAGAGCGGACATCGACATCCCCTAAAAATGAAAAATCCCATAGCCCATTAAGGCTCTCTAGCGAACGAACAGAAAGATAAGTGGACGAAAGATAAGTGGACATAAGGGCGGCAATATCAAAAAGGGAGAAGAAAAATGAATGAGCATCAAACTACCTTCCGGTTTTTTTGATACAACGGGATGCCGACTCATACATATAAGCCCTGCAACTAAATCAACGGAGGCCCCCAGCACCGCGCGATAGATTTTTTGGCGTAACCCCTTGAGAATACAAGAGTTGGATTTTTCGTGGACCCACCTGATGGATGGGTATTGACGAGCTAAAAAAGACTAGCGAATTCAAAAGCCTGATTTTTGTCCAATAAATATTTTCTTGCGCACTTGTTTGATCCTCTTTACTTGTCATTCGAATTAGGCCATCAATAAATCCATCCCGCCGCAGACAACGCCCAACACTACTTTCTGGACGTTTTTGCGAACTACGGATTGAGTGACTGACAAAATTGTCATCGGTATCTGCCAGTGGCCGGATGTCGCCTCGTTAACCTCGTTCATCAATAGTTGAAGCGTTCATCGGCGGAGGTGATGAACAAAAACTGATCCTAACAAATGAAGTTCCCCGTAATCTGTTTTTCTCTATTGCTCATCGCCTCGTGCGTGCATGCCTCCGATACCGTGCCGCCCTTCTATCCCGAGCCGAAGCCCTTGGCTTCGACGGAGGCGACAACCATCCCGGAAGGGGAGATCCTGGTTTCGCTTCGAGACGGCGCGCCGCTTTCCCCGGGGAATTTTATTGAAGCACGCTCGCTTAATGGAAAATGGAAATTCTCGGGCCTGGAACGGTCGGACGTTCCCTTTGCCGAGCCCTCGGCGCTTGATCTTGAATTCGAAAAAACCGACTTTGACGATTCCGCTTGGAACGAGATACCGGTACCTCTGGACTGGTATCAAAAATATTCCGACGCCCGATCGAAGACTCAGCCCTATGTCAAAGGCACCTATCGGCGCGCATTCAATTTATCCGAGGCCGATATCGCCAGCGGTCGCCGGGTGCTGCTTCACTGTGGTGTTATTGGATATGACGCCGTGGTGTTCGTCAACGGTCGCGAGGCAGGCCGCCACAAGGGGGATTTTACCCCCTGCGAGTTTGACGTGACGGATGTCGTCCATGCGGGCAAAAACCAGATCGCCATCCGTGTCTTGAGCGACTTTGGCCCCGACCGTGGTAATGTGCCGAGCGCATCCCATGTCTATGGCGCCCAGTGGGGATTCGCCGACATCAAGGGCGGCCTCTGGCAGTCGGTTTCCCTGCGCTTGGAACCCTCCCTGAGGTTCCTTTATTTCCGGATCAACCCAAATCTCGCCGACGATTCTATATCGATAGATTATGCCATCGACAACAAAACCGGCAGTGAAGCCGTTCTCAACCTGGGGTTTGTAGTGAGCACCGCTCTCAAGAGCACTCCCAACAAAGTTAACGCCGCTGTCGAACCGGGGACTGTTTCGCTTAAGCTTGGCGAAAATACCGGGGCGCTGACGTGCAAGCTGGACCACCCCGTCAGGTGGTCTCCCGAGGATCCCTTTCTCTATTATCTGACCGGCTATCTGAAAACGCGGGATGGGCTAGTGGTTTCCGCCAAGGTCGAACGCTTCGGCTTCCGGGATTTCAGGGTCATCGACGGGAAATTCCACCTCAACGGCAAGCGGATATATCTTTTCGGGGAAAGCTTTTCGTCTTCCAGCTATGGAGGGAGGAGCCGTTCGCCGGAGGAAGATATGCAGCATCTTCGGAACCGTTTTGCCCGCTTAAAGAGCTTTGGCGTAAACACTCTCCGCAATGCCCACATGCCTGCATTGCCGGACGCGCTTGAAGTGGCCGACGAGATGGGGTTAATGATCTACAACGAGTGGGGCTGGTGCTTCACGAACAAGATCGATGAACCGGCTTTTCAGAAAAACAACGACCGCGAACTCATTGAGTGGCTGGCCCGCGACTATAACCATCCCTCCGTGGTGATGTGGAGTGGAGGCAATGAGGTCATTCACAAAGACAAACCGGAGATCATGCGCCAGCTCGACCGCCAGGTTGACGTCATCCGTAAGTTCGAGCGGCAAGACCGCCCGGTCGGTTCCTTCTCGGGATCGGCAAGCTGGGGGTCTTTCGGTAGCGGGGCGCGCAATACAGACTTTCTTGATCTGCACGATTATGCAGGAGTTTTTCGGCCATCGTGGACCGTGTTCCGTTCAGCCTTGGACAAGAATTATTCAGGCTCGCTGAAAGACTATGCCAAAGAAGGCCACGACCTCGGTATGCCCTATATCGTATGGGAGTGCGTCGGCTTCTCGTGGGGAGGTAGGTCGGACCCTGGATTCAAGCTCAACGATATCGAAGCGTACGCCAAATACGCGCAAACGCCGACGAGCTGGGGAAACCCCAACGGCATGGGATGGGCGGGCACCATAGGCCTCGCCGCCGCCCTCGATCCAAACCGGGGGCTGCCCTACGGTCAGGCGATCTTCGGGCACAGGCTGCTGGAACAAATACGCCAGGACCAAAGAATCGACGGCTTTGCCCCGTGGTTCCTCTCCGACTCACTCAAGGCCACAACGTTGTGGGATCAGCCGGTTCTGCCCGGAATCAGGAATGCGGAGGGACTGCCTCCGGTAAACTTTTTTTCCGGCGACAGCTACGAGTGCCAGCTCTTTGCCGTCAACAGCACTCCGGATTCCTTGCGTGATCTTCAGTTCCGCGTGTGGCTGCGGACGGCCGAAGGAAATGACATCGAATTGGGCCGATTTTCCCCGGGAAGGATCGCACCTTGGGAGGTCTTTTCCCTCCCCGTCAAGCTTGCCATCCCCAAGAAGACTATTCCTTATCCTCAAATCCGCATCACGCTAAGCAACCCTACAGGTAGCGTCGTAGGACAGAATTTTTACGATGTTTCCATCCGGAGCCGCGCTCTGCTTACGAAGCATCTCTCTGTGAGGGAAACCGTCGCGCTGCTCGAAAATGGCGACGTCGAAGCCATGAAGCAAACAGCGAACATCCTTAGAGCGCTGGGCGTTCCGTTCGACATCCTGCCCATCGAACAGCTTTCCTCGCGATACACGGCGGCGATCGTACCCGCCAGCTTACCCCAGGCAGGCGGACTGACCATAAACCCGCAGGCTCTGCGCGCGTGGACGCGGGGAGGAGGAAAACTCCTCGTTTTGGAACAAAATCCCTCCGGGCAGAGTCTTTTACCCAACTTGAAAGTCGTCCGATCCGAAATTGCTTACGCCGATTTGGCCATCCCCGAGCATCCGGTTTTCGCGGGACTTTCTCAACGGGATTTCGACCAATGGAACAACCCCGACGCCGGTTATGTTATCAATGCCGCGATTGCGCCGTTTACAACAAACGCCATTGCCGTGAGGGCCCCTCAATTGGCATCGAACAAGGTTGAGAATGCTATCATGGAGGCTACGATGGGGCGCGGAAGAATTTTCTGGACGCAGCTGTGCGCCACCAAGCTTTGGGGGATAGACAGTTCGGCATCCCTGTATTTGCGCAATGTTTTCAGCTATATGCTGGGCGGCGCTCCAGTTTATTCCAAGGTAAAGCCGCTACCAGAGGCGGATGGCGGAGTCGAGGGGATTGCCGTCGGCCGCGAGGTTTTTATCGATCTCTCTGCGGCGGCCAACCAAGGTTTCGCCAATGATGAGAAGGGGGGGGGCTGGACAGCCCAAGGGGCCAATGACTTTGCAGGCATGCCCATGGGCTTGCAAAAACTAAAAGGGGTACCCTTTCGGATCATCGATCCCGCTGCCAATAACGGAAAATCGTGTTTGGTGCTGCGCGGCTCGGCTCGACGCGAGTTCCCTGCGCGAATCGACGGCATTCCGGTGAAGCAAAAACTGGCGAAGCTCTTCTTCCTCCATGCATGTGCGTGGAAGGGAGATGACGCCGGCCGTTACCGGCTCAACTACGAAGACGGTACACATTATGACTATCTGCTGACGAACGGACGCAACATCGGGGATTGGGCTACTCCCCAAGATCTGCCCGAAGCGACCCCTGCCTTCGTCCGTGGGAATTGGAATGGGACGGGGCAGATCGGTCTCTATATGGCCATGATGGAGAACCCCCATCCGGAGAAACAAATCCTCACGATAGACTTTTTCTCCTCCGGGTCCGATAGCACCATCGAGTGGCTCCCGGGCATTGCTCCAGTTTCTATACTGGTGGCAATTACGGGCGAGAAGCTTTAATCTTAGTGTTCTTGGGCGAGGAGGCGTGGGCGATTTTTGACAAAAGCAGACCAAATGCCCCGAGTGCTTCCGAGAATCGCTGCTCCCAAAGCGTGGTCAAAGGACTCCAGTCAATGCCCATGTTTTCGAGCCAGCGAACGCGGTTGACCGGAATCTCCCTCCCCATGCACACCTCTCTACGAAATTGAAATAGAGAGTCGGCCTTTCGTAAGTGCTTGATTCCCTTAATCTAACGCATTTTCGAGAAAAACATGGTTGGCAATTTGGTTTCCTCAGGCATGAAGGCCCTCACCGATCATGTCGGTCTCGAAAGTGAATCTTTCTTGATCCATCGCGAAAAATTCAAGTGTCTCGTAGTGCCGTGGGCTCAACGACTCCCCGTAGCCTTTTTGCAACGCCTGCTCGAGATTTCGAACGCCGGAGTTCGTATTATTTTCACACATGACCTCCCGATAGCCGCCAGCGATGCGTCCGAAGTACCCAGTCAACTGGCGCAACTACGCAGTCATCCCAGCCTTCTTGGAGACTTCGCAGGTGTTATCTCATACGAAACCGTCTTCACTCTTTCCAGAGACGAAAAAGAACTATGGCTTGACTTGGGTCGCGTCGATCAAGTCACTCACGTGAGGCTTGATGAGCAGGCTCTGGGCGCAAAAATATCTTCTCCACACTGCTACTATCTTGGGAATTAGAAAGCGGGCCTTAAGCGGTTGCGCATCGAAGTCGTTACCACTCCCGTCGGAATCCTTGGCAACAATCCATTCGATCGCGCAGTCGCCCAGGAACCTCTTGGACTCCAAGGTCCAGTGCGTCTACTCCGCTTGTACCATCGAAAAGCCGTCTGAAAACAGAGCGGAATCATTGATCCAAGGCATATTCTATCCTGCTGTTTCCACGCTACTTGTGATGGGGTGGAATTTTTGGGCAGGCACGCGAAAACAAAAACTCGACAGGTTTCACTTAATGGTTTAAGTATCGACCGTTATTTGTGCCATCTTTGCTGGAATTCCCCCTATTTTTTGCCACCTCCATATGCATTTAATCGACTGGCTTCTAATTTGCTTGCCCATTCTAATCGCTTTTTCTGTCGGCCTTTACACGCACCGGTATGTCAAAAGCGTGGCCGATTTTATGTCAGGCGGGCGGATGGCCGGGCGCTATATCCTCGCCGTGGCGAGTGGGGAAATGCAGGCCGGAGCCGTTGTATTCGTCGCTCTGTTTGAGATTTTTTCTCATGCTGGCTTCACCATGTCATGGTGGGGGCCCCTCAGTTCACCTGCGTTGTTGCTTGTGGCGATATTCGGGTTTGTGACTTACCGGTTCCGTGAAACACGAGCATTGACGCTTGCTCAGTTTTTTGAAATCCGGTACAGCAAGAAGTTCCGGCTTTTTACGGGCGGGCTGGGTTTCATGGCGGGAATTCTCAACTTCGGGGTGATTCCGTCAATTGGAGCCCGATTCCTGGTCTATTTCATGGGGCTGCCGCCTGCTCTGCACCTGTATTCGGTGACGATTCCCACCTACATTCCCCTGATGGTGCTTTTGTTGTCCTTCACCGTGCTCTTGGCGGTGTCGGGCGGTATTGTTACGATTATGGTCACCAACTGCATCGAGGGGATTCTCTCGCAGTTGTTTTATTTGGCGATTATCGCGGGGCTCCTGCTTATTTTTAAATGGGATCAGGTTAGCTCGGTGCTGATGGACCGGCCTCCGGGCAATTCATTTTTGAACCCGTTCGATTGCGCCGATACGAGTGATTTTAATATTTGGTTTGTGCTGATGGGTATTTTTGCAGGGGTCTATGGCACGATGGCCTGGCAAAACGCGGGCGGCTATAATTCAGCGGCCCTTACGCCGCACGAAGGCCGAATGGGCGGTTTATTGGGGCGCTGCCGGGAAATGGGCAAGGGGGCGGTCGTCATGCTTCTCGCGGTTTGTGCCGTGACGTTTATGCAGCACCCGGACTTTGCCACTTCGTCGCAGGTGGCCCATGAAACGGTTGGGGGGATTGCGAATGCGCACCTTCGCCAGCAAATGGAAATGCCCATCGCCATTAGCTACATGCTGCCGATGGGAATCAAAGGCCTCTTTTGCGCGATTCTGCTGATGGGGGTGTTTGGCGGCGATGCGACCCATCTTCATTCCTGGGGCGGAATTTTCGTGCAAGATATTCTGGTTCCCTTGCGTAAGAAGCCTTTTAGCCCCCGGCAGCATATCTGGGTTTTGCGCGCGGCTATCCTTGGAGTGGCAGGGTTTGCGTTTCTGTTTGGCTGCTTGTTTCCGCAAACAGAATATGTGGTGATGTGGTTTAGCATCACGATGGCCATCTATATCGGCGGTGCCGGGGCTGCGATTATCGGTGGGCTCTACTGGAGGAAAGGGACCACGGCGGGAGCTTGGGCGGCGCTGATTACGGGATCCGTTCTGACCACGGGTGGGATTGTGCTCCGGCAATGGTCTGGCAACCAGTTTCCGCTAAACTGCGTTCAGATTTCTTTCTTCTCTTCGCTGATTGCGATCTCGGTTTATGTGGTGGTCTCGCTGCTGACATGCAAAACGGACTTCAACTTGGACCAGATGCTGCATCGGGGAAGGTACGCGGTGGAGGACGATATCCCCAAGTCTGCGCGGACCAAGGTGACGCTGTTGCAGAAGGTTATGGGCATTGACGATCGCTATACTCGCGGTGATAAGTGGATCGCTGGGGGGCTGCTGACGTGGAGTTTGTCTTGGTTTTGCATCATCGTTGTGGGCACGATTTGGAACATGATTTCTCCGTGGCCCATTTCAACATGGTCATCGTACTGGCATATCACGAGCATTAGTCTGCCGATTGTCATCAGCCTGGTGACCGCCATTTGGTTTACCTGGGGCGGAGTCCGCGATATTCGTGCCCTGTTTCGCCATTTGCGCAACGAGCGCGTGTGCCATGCCGACGATGGCACGGTAGTTAAGCCGGAGAATTTGCTTGAACCGGTTGGGATTGAAGAGCCGTCTGTCAGCGATCGGAAATAGCCTTTTGCCCTCGCGGGGAGGAGAGTACCCCGCGCAGCTGGCCGCGGGGATTCGGTCCCATAAGGTTTACGCCTGACGATAATATTACGGGATAAGTTCAATCGGCTTCCCGTTGACGCGATTATTTTCGGTTTTGAGGTCGGTTACTTGTACGACTCTGAGTTTCTCGTGCTTAAGCTGTACGTTGATATCGGCAATGGAGATATTGCTGATCGCGGTTTGGCCCGGGTTTCCTTCGATGTTTCCAAAGGCCGAAAAATCGCCTTTTAACTCGGACAGGCTGATGTTGCGGACGATGGATTGGGGTGGTTCCATGCCTTTTAGTTCAAAAAACTGGGTCCACGGTTTGATGGCGAAAATCGTCCCTTCGCCTTGGAGCGTTATGCCGCGATAATGGATGTCTTCAAATCGCTGGGGGGTGTCGGGTCGCAGCTTGAGGCGCACGAGATCGATGGGACCGAGTACGCGGCAGTTTTCCACCACGACATCCCGTACGATGGTTGCTTCGCTGCCGAGTGTCACCACGCCGTGGCCCCGGGCGAAGGTGCACTCCGTGACCCGGATGTGTTCGATGGGGGGGCTGTTTTTGTCCTCCAACGCCATGGGGCCTTTGGAGCCTTTTAGGCAAATGCAGTCATCGTCTACGCTGTAGTGGCATCCATGGATCGTTACATTTTGGCAGCTATCAATGTCGGTGCCGTCGGTGCTTGGCGCGTGGGCGTTGTTGGATATTTCGAACCGGATGTTTTCAACGCGAACATCGTTGCAGCGGTAGAGATGCAAGTTCCAAAAACCGGAGTCTTTGAAAGTGATCCCGGAGAGGCGCACGTCTTTGGAATTTTGAATCAACGCAAGGCGGGGGCGCTCTACCGCGAGGTTGGTGACTTGGGGGTTTTCGCGATGCCGGGTCCAAAATTCTTCCCAAAACGCGGCTCCATTTCCGTCGAGCGTTCCCTCTCCGGTAATCCGCAAATGATCTGTTTTATCCGCATTGATGAGGGCGGGAAGCCAATCTTCAAAATGCCCCTCGATGCGGGTTTGCATTTTGGGGTAGTCCTTCTTTTCCGTGGAACCTTTGAGCACCGCGCCTTGATCGAGATGCAGGTTTACCCCGGGTTTAATGAAAATGGCTCCACTTAAAAAGACGCCCGCAGGAATGACGATGGTGCCCCTCTCTCGTTCCGCGAGGTGGTCAATGGCCGATTGAATTTTCGAGGTGTTGACGGTGTGGCCGTCGCCGACGGCTCCAAATTTCGCTATGGATATTTGCGGGCCTGTGGCGTTGGGATTATTGGAAGCGGACATGGACACCTTCATACGGTTACCAAGGATGAAATGGGGAATTCTGCAAGCAAACAGTGGATTAAAAATGCGCCAGCGTAAAGGGATCGGTTTTCTGATGGAGCATCGCCATCACCCCGGTGCGATCGTTCGGAGATTGGCATAAATTTGTTTCTTTCAGGCATTCGCATGTTGACATCATTTGAAATAAACTGTAACGATTAAGTCAATTCTTATCGTACCGTTTCAAGTACGGAAAGTTTTGGAAATCGAACCCCCTATTTATATGAAAATCTCTAAACTACCTCTTTGCGTTACTGCATTGATTGTTGCGAACAGCCCTTTTGCATATTCCGCCGAAAAAGTCCTCGTCCGCGAGGCTTTTGATACCGGGGATGCGGGTGCATCGGTGATGGGAAACTCAACGACGGATGGAAATGCCGTATGGTTGAGCGCCGGCGCTGGTGTCGGCAAAACCGCGGTGCTTGTAGCGCCTGCGGAAGCCAAGTATGGCCGCGATCCGCAAGGCCGCCCGCGCTTGACGCTGGCGGCGGCGGCGCAGGGCGTGGCATATGTGACACTAGGCTACGACTTGGACAAGGTACCGCAATTCCGGGTGAAAATTGGAGGGCTTGTGCTGGAGGGGACGGATCGGGATTTCCAGTTTATGATCGGAGCCCGCAAGAATTCGGCGGCGGTCGCCTACGGATATGTATTTCAACGCACCCCAAGCGGATATCGGATTCTTTACAAGGGCGCCCCGGATGAAAAATTGGTGTCGGTTTCCGATAAAGATTTCGGCGGATTGTTGAGTGACGTTGAACTAATGGTTGATAAGAATACCCAGCAGCTTTATCTGAAGGGTCAGCCGCTGGATACCCAGGCGCGCCCGACGCAGGATTCAGCCTTGAACAATCAGGCGGATCGTCTGGATTTGGTGACGATTGCCCAAGGGACTTCCGGGACATTTGCCGCTCCGAAAATTCAAAATCTGCAAATTATTGTTACCGAATGATCCCTGTGATTCACCTTGATATGAAATGGTTGTTTGCTTTTGCAGCGGTTTCGCTCGGCCTTTGCTGTTGCAATGCCGAGGAGGGCGTTTCGCGGGCTTCTCTTAGTGCTGGGGAGAGTGCGAAAAACTCGGTCCGGTGGAGCAGCGAGAATGAGCCTGACTCTGCCATTTTTCCACAGCCTCCTGGAAGCAATTTCCAGAAAGTGAAGCCGGATGGTTCATCGACTGCGAAGGCGCTCAAAATTGAGCGTTCGACGGGTGGGGAATGCGGGGTGAAGTGGAATGTGTCCGCTGAACTTGTCGACGAGTCGATGGCCTTTCGGTATTTTATTCCAGAGAATGCTAATGCCTTTGAGGTGCAGGTTTCGATTTGGGTGAAGGACGACAAAGGGAGTAAGGAATATGTCACCCATCTCAACCCCATCAAAGGCCGCTGGGTTAGCGACCAATGGCGGCTTTCGGACATTATCGGCGGTGACGTGTGGCGGCTTGACCCGAAGATTCGGCAAGTGGAAGCGGTCGGCATCCGGCTAAAAATGGATGGCGGTTCGTGGTTGCTGGATAAGGTTGAGCTAAAGAAGGTCGCCGCGCTGTATGGGCCGATGACTGTTCCGCTCAATATTGCTACCGCGGGGGTGAAAGAAGGCGCGGTCCATTTGACGCGTGAATTCAACGTCGAGGGGAGTGTGGCGGAGGGGTGGGGGCAAGTTTTGCTCAAGGAACCGTGGAAAGTGTGGCTGAATGGGAAGCCGGTGGCGAGTTCGGATGCTTACCCGGATGACAAAAGCCGTTGGCCCGATGTGGGCAATGCCAGCCGTGGTATGTGGAAAAAGGCTGTCGAGTTTGACCTGGCGGATTTGGCGCAAGGGCGGAACGTGCTTGAAGTGGAGATCCCGGTCAACAGTACGGCCGTAGTGGCCGCCGGGTGGCTTGAAGACGGCAAAACCCGCGCCGTGGTGGTTTCTGATGCGAACTGGAAGGCGGTAAACTCTCAAACGCAAGAGCCGGTGAAAACCGCCCTTAGTGGCATCGCCAGCAGAGCCGACGTAAAGGATATTTATCCGCTGCGTCTTCCGCATGTGTGGTGGAAGCAGACTGTGGTTGAGAACAAAGGAAAGTGGCCGAAGATGGAGACATATTCCACGCCGCTCAAACCCCGTGTGTTGAAGGGTAAGTGGAGTATTGCGCAGTTCCCGGAGTATGGTAATCGCTGGTTTTTTAAAGATCCTGCTGGGAAACCTTTCTTCGCGCTGGGCTCTCAAACGCTGGGATTGCTTCGCCAGAATTACTGCTATTACCGCTATGTGACCGAGACCTGGCCGTCGCAGGAAGCCTGGCTGCACGATGCGATGACATCTCTCAAGGGAATGGGATTCAACTCGGTGGCCGTGGCGGCTACGTCGACCGTGGCTTTTAACGAGGCGGGAAAGGAGGGGATGGTGGGGTTCGAATTTATCGGAAGTTCGCTGAGAGGTCCCTTCCTGACCAATGCCGCCGGGAAGCAGCTTTCTTCGGTGCCCGATCCGTTTGATGACGAGTGGCGTGCCACCTTCCGCAATGCGGCGGAAACCAAAGCCGCCGCATGGAAACAGCAGGACAACATCATCGGCCTTTTTGTGAACAATGAAATGACGGCCGATGGAAACACCACCAACGGTTCCATGCTTGGCTATGTCTATTCAAAAGCCTGCGGGCAAAAATTCATCGAATGGCTGAAGGCGAAATATAGTGACATCGAAACCCTTAACCATGCGTGGTATGGGGACCGGCAACAGCGCTACCATCAGTCTTTCGAAGCGATTCTCGTCGATAAGCCGAACCCGGAAAGCTACCGGTATCTGATCAATTCCGTCCCCGGGCTAGCGGAAACTAGGACGAATTTGGAAATCGAGCCTGCGTTGCCCCGGGATTTTTCCAACTTCAGCGCCTGTGTTATGCAGGAGTATGCGGGGTATATGCTGCAAGTGCTTCGGGAAGTGATGCCGGACCTGATCATTGGCACCAACCGGTTCCAGGGAGGCATTACTGATGAACTGCTGTTTGCGTGGAAGGACTACGACATGATCGCCTGGAACGACTACCCGATTTGGGAGCGCGGGCAGAAGGTCTTTAGCCAAACGCAGCTCGACAAAATCAAACGCGCCTTCGAACTCACGGGAAAACCGGTTCTCGTTACCGAGTGGGGAACGGCGGCGTATGAAGCACGGCTCCCCGGCAGCGTGGTTTCTTTCGCCACCTACAAGGAGCAGGGAGAGGGATACCGCACGGTCCTCGAACAACTCTATCGTTTCCCATTCGTCTTGGGGTCCATCCATTTTGCATGGCAGGATTTGTCGGATTCGGAGCGGCAGGCGTGGGGGATTATTGATTCCACCGGGTGCCCGAGAGAGGGACTGGTGAAAGGAATCGCTGGCGCTCACCAGTGGCTGGATGCTGAACTTAACAAGGCCGCTTCCAAAAAGGACCCAAGAAAAGCGCGATAGGAAATTTGGATAAAACCATAATGGCCAGTCTCGGTTGATCGAGGCTGGCCATTATTTTTAAGCGGGACAAGTTACTAGTCTTTGTATCCGTTATAATAGCGAAGCGCCTTTGCAAAGTCCGGCGGCAACGAGAGTGCGGCTGACGGAGCGGCCTCGTGGCGATAGACGCCCATGGCCCCGCCTTGGATAAAGGCGATGGGAAGCCCGGTCTTCACGTCAACCCACGCTTCTTGAGCTGCCGCAGAGGCTTTACGATAATCGGGAAGGTCATCCGCACCCAGCGGAGTCGCAGTTGTTGTGCCAGTGCCGCGATAATAGTAAATGCTCTGGCCTTGACGCCCCGCGATTTCAGTGGGCTTGTCGTCGGGCTTGATCCATGCGAGCCCGGTATAGCGGCGGCGAAAGAGCAGGCTCGAAATGAACGGGTCTCCGGCGGCATCAAAAGCCAGCGACTGCACATCCACGGCGTGCGGCCGTTGGCTGTTGATTGATATAAAAGCGATGCCTTCTGCGATCCATACTTTCTCTTGAGTATTATCCACGTAAACGCGGCTGGCCGTAGCCAACGAACCTTTTTCCCTGACTTCTTCTGTCTTTGGAATATGCCCGACGGGCGCACCCGGAATAATGGCATAGGTGACAGTCCAGGCGCACTCATCGGGTGGCGGGCGCAACCCCGGGGACGAAGGATCAGCTTGGCAATGCGGCAAGATGCATAGTGCCAGGGAAGTCAGAATGAAAACTTGGGTCCGTTTCATTTTATTCAAAGACAGGTTCCACCTGCATATCTACAACCAGGCCGGTGAAGCGATCAATGGCCACATGTACCCAGAGTCGGCATTCCCCGTTGACGGTGAATTGTTCGAGTCCGGAGGTGTTGGCGGGTAGGCGGCCGGTTTGGGCGACAATATCGATCAGCAAATTCCAAGTGCGCGTATTCCAGGTATCTGCCAGCGATCGCACGATCGTTTCCTGGCAGCGTTTTAATTCGCCGGGCAGGTTGCCAGAGCCCAGGGGGTTGGTGCTTGACAGGACGCTTTCGGACATGGCGGGAATATCGGCCGGGTTGATCAGCGGAGTTGTCAAGCTGGCGCGAGAATTCCCCATGTAGCTGCGAATGGCACTGGCAAGTTTTTGCGCGGCGGCTCCCGACAGTTCTGAATTACTGCCGGAAAGGGCGGCTGTTTGGTCTTGGGATGCGCCGCTGAGCAGCGCGGCGAGAACGGGCGCGCTGGCTCCGTTGGGATTGACAACCCCGCCGCGCACACTGGATTTCGCGAGGCTGAAGAAATCGAGCAGCGCGGCATCGGCGCTTTTGGACGAATAAAAATCGAGCGTTTTCCACGGTTCATCGCGGAAGGCATAGCCGAGTTCCGCGACGGAATTAAACGCGCGGCCCAGGAACACGGGGCGCGCCGGGCTGGGGGATGTATTAGCGGAACTTTGGTCGTTGGGCATGTAGGGATTGCCAGCGGTTGCCGTTAAGTTCAGGTTGCCATCCGCGGGGCGGACAATGCTGTCCGGCGAGGTGAAATAGGTGGTTTTCGTGGAGAGGTTATAGGCAAGGTCAGCTGGGCCATAGGTGGAGTCGGCGGGGAAAACAGTGGAACCATCCGACTTAACGATGTTCCAGTTATTTGGGGTAAGGATGAAATCAGTTAATGCAGTGCCCGCCCCGGTGCTTTGGACTCCGAAACGCATTGTTCGGGGATCGGAGTGATACATGAAGTAAGGGGAGATAAAATTCCCACTATTGTTAACGCTAGTGGTAACTTGCGTCCATCGGGTGCCGTTGTTGTTGAGCGTTGTGGAATAGCGCGGAATAGTCTGACAGGGAATCCAGTGGCTTCCGTCGCTCATTTTCAATACAAACGACATCGGTTGATTATAGAAATTTTGGACCGTATTGGGCAGCGACCCCTTGGTGGCTCCGCCTTGGCCTAGAATGAAGCCCATTTCCAGCGGGCTGGACGACCCCGGGGGGAACTTGGCGTAGTCACTGGTATCGGACGTTGCGTCCGATGGTAAAATCAACGTCGGTGAGGTGAACATCCTGGAACTGGTAGTCTGGAACCCGAGCGTATTGTCGCTATGCGTCATGGGGGTGGTGCTGCCGTTGAATCCTCCCGCGGTTCCGGTTATCTTTACCCAGCTTTCGCCATTGGCCACGATGCGGAACGCGGTTGAGGTTGCCGTGGTGGCGTTTTGATGCGGGTTCCACATGAAGAAAGGCTGATCGATAAGAAAATAGTTTTTCGTGGCGTCACCGGGATAGGTGCGTTGTTGATCTTCGAATCCGCGGATGGAGTAGAACATCATGTAAGGGATGTTCTTGATGCCGCAAATGGGTACGGTGTTCGTAACGTCGTTTGTAATGGACGTTGCATTGAGCGAGAGAACTGTGGGAGCGGCGTTCGAATTGTATTGGTCGATGATGTTCAGACCGATTTGCAGGAGCTGCCGGGTGGCGTTGGCATCGGTGTCGGTGGTGAAGCCAGAAGTGACCGTTGGGGTCAGGTTGGCGGCACCCGAAGCCAGCGAGCCTTTGAGAATAGCGGCCTGTAGCAGTTCCCAGTAAGTGGGTTCGCGATTGGCGTTGCGCACTGCGTCCAAGTTCTTGATGGTCGGCACGCCAGTGACGACCGAGCCGGAGTCCGGGTCCGTATAATCCCAGGTGCCGTCACTCCGTTTTTGCATGCAAAACCAGCGGAGGATCTGGCTGGATTGGGCAGACTGATTGGCATAGTTAAACCAGTCAAGCCAGCGCAACGGGAAGCGGTATTTGATGAGCGGTTCGCCAACCTGCGCCACCGAACCGTCGGTTTTTCGGACAAAACTCGTCGTGACGCCAACGGAGACCACGTTGCGATTGGTCGAGCTGGTTTGTAACGCGAGGTCTGCATAATCGACACTGCTGCCACTGGGCGTGGTGGGCATCCAGGAGGGCGCGTTGACTTCCCTGGTAAACGTGCCCAGGTATTGGGCGAGGTTTTGCCAGTTGGTGAGGCCCTGGCTCTTCAAAAACGCGAGCAACTCCTGGCGGCCGGTAAAAAGACGGTCGGTGGCTCCGCTGTTGACGGTGGTGCTGCCGATGGAAAGAAAGCCGCTTTGGGTGGCGGTGCCAGAGAGGTAATTAAGATAGCTAGTCGCGGATGACGCAGTAATATAATTACGCCAATTTACGATCTTATCGACATCTGCGGCCGCCGCGCCAATTTGGGTCAAATCGGCAAGTGCGAGCGAGCCTTTCCTGCCTGCTTGGAGCGATGTTAGCGCGTTGGAACTGCTTGCCGAGGGATAGCCCGCCGCGTTCATGTCCAACAGGGCGCTTTCGTCGTAAATCATGTAAGCATACCGGCCGACCACGAAATCTTGGTTCGATGCCGTTGCGGTCCGGGCATTTGTGGAAGAACTGGTGGGGTTCTGCCCGTTGCGCGTGACGTAAATCCAGTCCGGCGGAGTGAAAGTGGTCGTCGGTGTGAAATCAGTGGCGCTCGTGGGCGGCATCAAAAGCGGCTGGTTCCAGCGGGCCAGAGAAATGGTATGCTGATTTAGGGAACTGCTCGTGGAGCTAATGGCCGAGGCGCGGGCCGGGCCGCCGGTATAGAAAGCTTTCGTAGTGAGGCTCTCCTTGAGGAGGCTTAAGGGATTGTCTCCCGAGGGCAAGACTGCGCTGGGCAGGACATATCCCCGGCTTGTCGGAACGTAGATCGAGAGCGACCCCGAAGTGGTTCCGGTGGAAAACGTCACGATTTCCTGCTTCAGGTCGTCGATGGTGACGTTGACCGCCATTTGGGCGAACGCGCTTGCTGCCGATTGACTGGCGCTGGCCTTGGAAACTTGCCGTTGCAAGGCTGTTTGCGAGAAATAAGCCATTACAATCCCGACCACGATCACGATCAACGACAGGACGACGACCAACGCCACGCCTTGATTGCTCCGGAGGTGCGACCGGGGATGCTGGATGGCGATAAGGTTTTGAGCCACTCTAGTAAACACTGTTTGAGGAGTTAAGGTAATAGAAACGTTGGTAGACTCGAATGGCTCCGGAAATCTTTTTGGGCAGATCCGCGCTGGTCGCCAAAGCCCCGCTGTTGATAGCCGTCGTCCAGGTTTGCATGGGGAGCAGGGTATCTCCATTGGTGAAGGCGGGCAGAGATGAAGCCGCCTGGCTCAGATCCTTGCCCAAGCTGTGTAAAATGGTGCTGTTGGCTTTGTCCAGAACGGCGATCGTCACAATGATGGCGTTGACATCCTTCCACCCGATGGGATTCCACACCGCCTGGTTTTGGGTATCATTGATGCAAATGAAACCCTGGATTTTGCCAGTGGTGGAATCGGTGGCACACCACCGGGAACCGACGGCGTAGGTCGGCGCCCCGTTGCTGGTGCCTGGTGGCAGGTTTTGATTGGTTGCGGAGAATGTTGCGCTGGAATTCTGCGCCTCCCAGCCACTGGGTGTCGACGACAAGACGGGCAGCGTCGAGATGGTGCCGTCTTTGAGGAAAAAACAAACATCCATCCGAAACACACTCTCGCCGATAACGTGGAAGTTATTCGTTGATGATACAATGGAAGCCAGTGGTGCGGCATCCGGTGTTAGCAGACTGCCTGCAATCCCTCCATAGCCGGTGGAGACGGTGGTGTCGTGAGTTAAAAAAACGAGATCGCTCCATGCCGCGGGGTAGGCCAGATATTCGAGCTTCAATGCGCTGGAGTTCACCCGGTAGCCCACCAGCGACAAATTGCTTTGGATGCCGATGGTGTTGGCGGTGTAACCCGCCACGCGGCTGTAAAAATAGACGCCGTTTCCCGTGGTGGTCTTTCCGAAATAGGTGTCTAGGTCCTTTGTGCGCGGCATGGCGGCAAAATCAAGCGCCATGCGGTCCAGGACCGTGCGTGCCTCTTCGTCCGCGGCTTGGTGGCCGGTGGCTTGCAAAAGGGTTCGGTTGGTGCCGCTCAAAATGACCATGGTCATGGCTACGATCATACTCAGAACGACCATAGCCACGAGGATCTCAAACAAAGAGAACCCGCGCAAAGTGGTCTTGATGTCGGGATTTGAATGCACCGTGGGGTTAATTGGTCGAGGGTTTCGTCGATGTCAGAATTTCATAGGCTCCACTCGGATTGGTGGGCCACGTTCCGGTGTGCGGCTGGGACTGCGCGGGCCAGGTGACAAGGATCTGTACGGGTTGTGCGGCGCTGGCGGCGGCCCGGTAGCCGAAGCCCAGGTCAACCCGGTAGCGCGAGGCCGTCGAGCCGCTTCTCACTATCGAATCCGAAGCGGTGGTGCCATTCTCGGTAAAGTAAAGAGTGGCGGGGCCGGTTGGCACCGTTCCCGAAGTGAGTTGTATCCCGAACTTTGTAGTCTTGCTATTAACCGGGTCTGACAGCAGGTCCGCCGCGATGGCGCTGGCGATGGATACCGCTTTAGTCTCTTCAATCGAGTTACGCGAAGCGGATAGGCACGTGGGAAGAAGGCCGATGATGGGCACTAGGCATACCCCACAGATTCCCAAGGCGATCGCCACTTCCACAAGCGAGAATGCGGCGAGGCGGCTTCTTTTTGACTCATTCCTGGGGGGAATCATGGAGTGACGTTATTCGACGCGGGCAATTTGGACCGTACCGGTTATTCCGTTGATTTGGATCACAGCCGTATTGTTTGAACTGGATGCATTGTTGCCATTGCTCTGCCGCAATCCGATGTTGATATACGGCACCAAACCGCCACTGGAGGAGGGGATAATGGCGTTGCCCTGCGGGCTGAATTGAATGACCCAGCTAAAACCGGCGATTTTGTTGGCACTGGCAAGCGGCCAGCCAAAGCCGGTGACATTTGTGCTCTCGAGCAGCGACGAAGCGCCCGAGGCAATGTCGGTAATTCCAGTGGTGGCGGGGTCGGCTAGATGGATGCCCTCGTAATTGCGCAACCGGTCAATGGGTAGCATCTTTGCCCCGCTTAATGTTGGGCTATTGTTTTTCGTTCCGTCCTTTGAGGCGGCAACCCCCACCCACACCTTTCCAGTGCCCGAGGCAAGAGCGTCCCCCGAAGCCGCCATATCGGACTCATAGAACCCAACATAAACATAGGTTTTGTTGGCCATCGCATAGGACCGCGCCTGTTCAAGCGTGGTGGCGATACCCCCCAGCGCGTGGGATAGCTGGCTGCCTTTGTTGATGGGGGCAATGGCGGGAGTCATAAAGTACATCAGCAGCGACATCACGGTCATCGCCAGGAGTGTCTCGATAAGGGAAAAGCCTCTACGGGACCGGCGTGGCCCAGAAAAGGCAAAGCTCCATGTCTGTGTTTGGCGGGGCTTCATAGAAACGGAAAAGGCGGTCCGTTGATATTTTACCGGCATACCATGAGCTGGAATTGCAAAAATCGCAATTAAAGCGAGCGGTTTCATTAAGGGCGGGGTGTTACTTAAACCATTAAGTAGCACTTGCCACCTTCCGTGTCCACAGAAATTTTGGCTAGCTTTTTTTTCCGCGGCGAGTGGTGCCGCGAGTGTAAAGCTCGGAGCAGGGGATCAAGGTTTGCAAAGGAGTCTCGGGGGATTCCATCAGCTTGAGAATCCCTTCACCGGCCGCCTGGCCGATTTCCTTGCAGGGTTCCCGGCAGGTGGTCAGGCTCACCATGCTTAACCGGGACGGTGCCAGGTCGCCCATGGCCGCCACTGCGATTTCCTTCGGCACGGCGATCTTTTTGGACGCAAGATAGTCCAGCGCCTGAAGCGCAATATCGTCGTTCATGGCAAAAATGGCATCCGGGCGAGGGGAGACCTTTAGGAGCTTCTCCACCGCCGGAGCCACAAGTTCGCCCGATGGGTGCCAAATGATATACCGGGGGTCGACCGGCAGGCCGTGGAGTTCCAACTGGCGGCGATACCCCTCAAACCGCGCCTGCGTCATCACGGTGTCATACTCCGCTCCGAGAAAAGCGATACGATTGCGGCCAATTTCAATCAAATGCGCAACCGTCATTTCCGCCGCTGGGCCGGAATTCCAGGCCACAAAATTGAGTTTCGGCGTATTGGGGAGATTGTCGCCTAAAAGGAGGAAAGGAATTTTTGCGGAGCGCCGCAGGCGTTCGTAAAAAGCCGCGTTTTCGGGGAGCGGCTGGGTGATAATCGCGGCGGTCTTACGCTGAATGGAAGAGAGAATTTCTTTTTGCTCCCGCTCCGGGTTCCAATGATGAAGGCTGAGAATGGGGAGGTAGCCCGCCGGTTCCAAAATGGGTTGAATGCCGTCCATAATGCCCTGCGGCCACGCGGGCCCAAGATCGGAAAGAATGACGGCAATGGCGTCAGATTTTTGGCGGCGAAGATTTCTTGCAAGCGGATTGGGGCGGTAGCCCACGGATTTGGCCGCGGCCTGGACTCGCTTGACCGTCTCGGCCGCGATTTTCATCTGAACCGCTTTGCCATTCAAGATATAGCTTACCGCCGCAGTGGACAGCCCGACTGATTGTGCAAACTCACGTAACGTGATCGGGTGGGAGCTCGGTTTGTTTTCCGCCATACGTTTGATAGATAGTTGATTGCGAAAAAATGAAAAGAATCATTCTTGAAAACCTTTGAAGGGGCGCGGAATAAAGTGATCGCCGTCGTGTGCGCCGCAGCCGGTGGAATTGGCAATTGACAAAATGCCCAAAAACTGAAACGGTTCAGTGTATCGCCGCGGTTTTTTAAAATATGCCCTTTCCCCGTCACATCGGTTTCGTTTTCGAGCATCATCCCACTGTGATTCCCTCATTCACGGATGTGTTGAACTTTTCCTGGCAGGCCACATCTATCTAGGAAACCGCCATGGTTAATGATTCTTTTTTTGCAGGGGTGCCGCACGATCTTCGTTGTGAATACTATAACGATCCCGTGGGGATTGGATGCGATTCGCCTCGCTTATCATGGAAGCTACCCGAGGGAAGCCAGTCCTCGCAAACGGCATGGCAAATCAGGATTGCTTCCACTCCAGAGGCGCTCGAAGGGAACGGAGCAGGCAGCCTTTTTGACGAACGAAAAACGGATGGAGAATCGCTCTTTATACCGTGGCCTGTCAACCCGCTGAAGTCCGGGCAACGTGTTTATTGGAAGGTGCGGCTATGGCTCGATGGAGGCTTGCAACCAACGCCCTGGAGCCGGGCCGCTTCGGTGGAAACGGGATTGCTCAAGGATGCCGAGTGGGAGGGACACTGGATCGGTTTCAAAGATAGCGGAGTCCACGGAAACGCGCCCGCACCCTATTTGCGGCGCGGTTTTTCGATTCCATCAGAGGTGGTTTTGGCTCGCTTGTATGTGTCGGCTCTGGGCCTGGCTGAATTCCATATCAATGGCTCTGCGGTACATCCTCGAGAGGTTCTTTTGCCGGGATGGACCGATTTTCATCATCGCGTCCAGAGCATGGCTTTTGATGTGACTTCGCTTTTGAAACAAGGCTCCAACACCTTGGGCGCGATTCTCGGCGACGGGTGGTACGCGGGCTATCTAAGCTGCGGCGGCGAGCGCAATATTTTCGGAAAACATACGGCCATTTTGGCTCAACTCGAAATCCAGTGCGCCGACGGCAATGCCGTGCGCATTGTAAGCGACGGCGATTGGGAGGGGCGCACGGGGCCTATTCTGTCAGCTGATCTTTACAATGGCGAAACCTACGACGCTCGTTTGGAACTGCCCGATTGGTCCGCCCCACTATCATCCCGCGGCGGTTGGCAACCGGTAAGCCTTTGTGAATGCCCGAAGGGGATAACGATTGATTCGAAAGTTAGCGAACCGGTTAGCAAAATTCAGGAACTCCACCCGAAATCCATTAGCGTTCCGTCACCGGGCGTCTACATCTTTGATTTCGGACAAAACATGGTCGGTTGGGCGAGGCTTCGCATCAAAGGCCGCACAGGGCAGACCGTCACGTTGCGTTTTGGCGAAATGTTGAACCCCGACGGTTCCATTTACACAGCCAATTTGCGCACGGCAAAGGCCACCGATCGCTATACTTTTGGCGGAGACGGCATCGCCGAATGGGAGCCGCATTTTACGTATCATGGGTTTCGCTATGTCGAGATCACCGGCTTGGACGAAAAGCCGGAATCGGACGCGGTAACCGGCATTGTGCTGCATAACGACATGCGCGCCACCGGGGCGTTCCATTGTTCCAATGTGCTCATCAATCAACTGGAGAGCAACATCCGATGGGGCCTGCGTGGAAACTTCCTGGAGATCCCCTCCGACTGCCCTCAACGCGACGAGCGCCTGGGGTGGAGCGGCGATATCCAGGTTTTTTCAAAAACCGCGGCATATCTCTATAATGTTGATGCTTTCCTGCGAAAATGGATGCGAGATATGCGGGACGGTCAGACCGCAGAAGGCGCTTTCCCGGATATTGCGCCAACGTTTATTTGCGGATTTGGAAACGCCGCTTGGGCCGATGCGGGCGTCATTGTCCCGTGGGTAGTCTACCGGCGCTATGGCGACCAGCGCATCCTCCAGGAAAATTATAACGCCATGGTTGCGTGGATCGATTTCCAGGAGCGGACCAGTGAGAATTTCGCCCGCCCGGAAACGGCTTATGGCGACTGGCTGGCCATCGACGCCGTCATTCCCGAGCACGCCCCCGTACCCAGCGATCTAGTGGGAACCGCCTATTTTGCGCGAACCTGCGGCATCATGGCCGACGTTGCCGGGCTCTTGAAAAAAGAGGACGATCGCAAACGCTTTCTGACGCTGCAAAAGAGAGTTCGCCTGGCCTTCCAGCGCACCTTTGTAACCGCCTCCGGTCGCATCGTGGGCGATTGCCAAACGGGATACCTCCTTGCGTTGGCCTTCGATTTATTGCCGACCGACTTGCAAGAGCCGGCCCTGGCCCGGCTCATCGCATTGCTCGAAAATCGCGCATGGCATTTAAGCACTGGCTTTGTGGGAACCCCCTTGCTGTGCCCGGTGCTCACGAAATACGGCCGCCACGACGTGGCAATGAAACTGCTTTTACAGGAGACCTATCCCTCATGGCTATTCCCGGTAAAAAACGGTGCGACAACCATCTGGGAACGGTGGGATAGCTATACCCCCGATAAAGGCTTCGGCGATGTCGTCATGAATTCATTCAATCACTATGCGTACGGTGCGATTGGCGATTGGATGGTGCGTGCCGTCGCTGGCCTTGTTCCCGGAAGCGAGCGCCCCGCCTATGGGCACATCCTATTTCAGCCCCAGCTTTGCGAAGGGCTGGATAGTGCATCGGCAGCGCTGGAAACCCCCTACGGCAAAGTCTCCATCCAATGGCAGACCGAGGGCAAAACCATGAGGGGGCGACTCGTTGTTCCCCCCAACAGCTATGCCGATTTTGCCCCGAAATTTGAACATTGGGAGGTACTGGAAATGGGAAACAAAGATGCTGCGGATGCTCAAAATTACACCCCCATTCGACTTTTGCCCGGATCGTATGAATTCATCGCGACCGACGAGCCATTGGAAATATTTCGGCAGTCAAAATGCAAGGGAGGTAAATTTTTTTTGACAGACTTAACCGTTTCAGCTACGGTGCTAAATATCGAAACCGGCGTTAAGCGATAACGTTGAGTGAACGCTTCGCCGCAATGCTTCTGCTGTTAGTTCAAACATCAGGCAAAAACCCCACCCCACAATGAATGCCCGCTCCTCAAAACAACTGTTTACCCCTGCTGGTGTCGCCCGGAGATCCGCGAAACTAGCCACCGCAATTTTAAGTTCGTCCTTGCTAACGGTCGCCGTTGCCAACGCAACCTCCGTTACATGGAAAAATACGGGAACCTCGTGGACAACAGCGACAGATTGGACAACCGGCACAGCTCCAATCAGTGATCTGACCACCGATGTCGCCGTCTTTAATTCCACGTCCTACACCTACCAGCCAAATGTAGGGACCTCCGTGGAAATATCTGGCATTCAAGTCGGCGATGGAACAACAGCCACCGCGGCTTTAACCATTTCAGGAACAACACTAGGCATTGGCAGCAACGGAATCACGTTGGCGGCCAATTCTGGCGCAGTCACGATTTCGGCATCCACCGTCCAGATTGGAGCCAGCCAGAGTTGGACAAATAATTCATCCAGCCTTTTGACGGTATCCAGCGCCATCACAAACGTTGGAAACACCAGTGCCTTTATACTGACCCTCAACGGCACGGGAACAGGAAGCACGACATTAAGCGGCAACATTAGTGATGGAGGAACCACCGGGAAATTAGGGTTGACCGTCAGCAAGAGCGGAACCGTAACCCTATCCGGCAGCAATACCTTCACGGGCGGATTCACGTTGAATTCGGGCGTGGTGGTGGTTAGCAACTCTGCCGGTTTGGGTTCTGGAACCAACGCGCTTGCACTTAACGGCGGCACCCTTAGTTTGGCGTATAACACATTGTTGGCGGGAACGCATCCCGTGACCATTGGAGGGAACGTGACCATCCTTTCGGGCAATTCATCGAGCAATAACGGCCATGAAAACCTATTTGGAACACTGACGATTGGCAACTACACACTTACCGTGAACAAGGGGCTAAATGTGAACTCAAACCTTGGCCAGCGGGTATCTTTCAGCGACGTCACCCTTACGGGAAATGCCACCTTCGATTCGGAACAGGGCACGCTGCTCATTTTCGAAACAGGCGGTTCCAAGGGGATCTCCGGGAACTACAACATGACCTTCCAGTCGCAGGATGGCACCGGTTCGTTCACGATTCGCGCGGTGTCTGCCGGCTCACAATCTCGTACGTCCGGCACGACGATTCTTTCCAGTGGAACGCTGGTGTTCAACAGCGGAGGACTCAGCGGTACGGCCACCCGGGCCATCATAGGAACGGCAGGTGTTGCCCTCCAACTGAACGGAGGGACTCTAGATATTCAAATGGACAGCGGTGTTGTTGCATACAACACAACCGTTGGGGGCAATGTAACGGTAAAATCCAATGTCAATACCACTGGCGCAGGCATTACCAATACTCTCGGAACCCTGGATATTGGATCATACACACTGACCGTGGCGAGTGGTGCCCGAGTGACCAGTGGAACGGCCGGGCTGACCTTTGGCGCGACAACTCTTTCGGGCAACGCAAACTTTGCCGTAACCAATGGAACCGCCTCGGCGATGGTTTTGACCCTAGGGGCGTTGAACGACGGAGGAACGGCTCGCACGATCACCAAAATGGGAAGCGGCACCTTGGTTTTTTCATCGGCCGCCACCAGTCTTCAGGTTGGAACCAAGCTGGTTATTTCCGGAGGCACGGTAAGCTCCAATAACGCAACGGCCCTCGGCGTGGCCACCCAAGTGGATGTGGCCGACGGAGCGATCTTTAACGTAGGGGCAAGCCAGACGATTAGCGCGCTGTCCGACACCACTTCCAGCACCCATTCAGCGGGCGTCGTGATTGGTTCTGGTTACACGTTGACCATTGGATCAACGGACAATCTCAGTTCATCTTTTTCCAGCGCGATCAGCGGTGCGGGATCCTTGACGAAGGGGGGCACAGGTAAATTGTCACTGAGCGGCACAAATGTTTATACCGGAGCCACGACCATTTCCAGTGGCGAACTTGACATCAACGGTTCTGTAGCATCCTCCAGCACGGTCAGCATCGCGTCAGGTGCCACCTTGGGCGGTTCGGGTACGGTCGGAGGGAATGTCATTTCCACCGGGGGTGCCATCAACGGATCCGGATTGCTGATTGGCGGTTCTGCCATATTCACAGGAAACAGCACGCTGGCTGGTGTGAACACCATCACCGGCGGCGCAATTGTCTCGTCCGGCACACTGATAGTCACCGGCACGGCCAACACCGCGCTGACTGTGGTTGCTGGCGCGCAGGCCGCCAACGACGGCCTCTTGAATGGCGATGTCACAGTGAACGGCGAACTCAGCGGTTCCGGTAGCGTTTCGGGGGCCACCACGGTCAATAGCGGCACCATCAACGGTAGAGGCCTGACCTTGGAAGCCACCACCCTTTACGGCACCAGCACCCTGAAAGGCTACAACATCGCCAGCAGCGTGACGGTGGCGAGCGGCACCGCCACGTTGAGCGGCACCACCAAATCCACCAGCGCCCTATCGGTCTCCGCGGGAGCCACATTGAACGCCAATGGCACTATTGCAGGAAGCGCCACGGTCAGTGGTTTGCTGAAAGGCAACAGCACAATCACAGGCAACCTCACGCTGACCAGCGGCACCCTGGCTCCGGGCAACAGCCCCGGGATCACCACCGTCGCGGGCAACTTCATCATGGACGCTTCGTCCGCGCTGGTGGTCGAAGTGAGCGGAACGGTGGCGGGTACATCGTACGATCAAGTACAAGTCAGCGGAAACGTCACCCTGGCCGGAACGCTCGACCTTACCACGTTGAGCGGCTTGACGCTGGGCAGCACCATCACCCTGATCGACAACACCGGCAGCGGAACTACCACGGGCTACTTCTCCACGATCATCACGAGCGGTTCCACCTATACCGTTACCTCGAACTCCAGCTATACCTTCACCGTAGGCACTACGGAATACCTCTTAAGTTATACATCCGACTCCGGGAGCGACGGCAATAGCAACGACGTAACCTTAACGGTGGTTCCCGAGCCCAGCACCTGGGCTATGCTGATGGGTGGTGTCGGGATGTTGGGTTTTGTCCAACGTTTTCGCCGAAAGAACTTGATTTAGCAGCCTCCGTTTGCGGGCCGAATCGGAACGGCACGAAAGTGCCATATCGATTCTCACCACCACAGGAAAAAACGTAGCGGAATCACCATCCGCGAATTACAGGGTCGGTTTTTCATTTGTTAGTCATTGCGGATAGAAAGCCAAGTTTGTATGATGTGCTGTAATTCTAAAACGCCTTTTGAAACGTCGCAGTGGTTGCGGCCCTCAGCGGACTTTTCACAATGCCCCTTTTGGTTTTGGAACGATTGCTTGGATGAAACGGAAATCCTTCGCCAGATCGCAGATTTTCAGGACCACGGTATCGATGCATTTTTGATTCATCCGAGGATCGGCTTGCCTCGGGATATCGGATGGTTAAGCGATAAGTTCTTTGACTTCGTGCAAATCGCGCTGGCGGAGGGGAATGTGGGTGATGATCTACGATGAGGCAATGTATCCAAGTGGTTCGGCGAGCGGATTGATTGTGGAAAAGCACCCCGACCTCCAATCGCGCGGCCTCGTCTGCACGCCATTTGGCAACGAAGACCCCCTGGACGCTTCAGTGAACAGGTGCCTTGTAGCCAAAGTTTCGCGGCATTCGGGAGAAACCCTGACCATATGGGAGCAGAAAATTGACGCGGTGGTGCGCGGTGTCCACTACATTGGCGATGAAAACGTCCCCAACCCAGGTGAAGAAGAGCTGACAGCAGCTGACCTCCTAAATCCCGCTGCCGTCCGCAGCTTTATTGAAATTGTCTACGAGCGCTTTTATTCCGAACTAGGCGAGTATTTCGGGAACACCGTTAAAGCTATTTTTACGGATGAGCCGCACCCGTTAAGCCGTTCGCGCGTTTGCGGAGCCGTCCCGGGCTCCGCCGCCATTTTAGCCTATGTCAGCGACAAAGTGGGGTACGACTTCACTCCATATTTGCCGGCGCTATGGTACGACAGCGAACCAGAGGCAAACCGGTATCGCCGGGACTATGCCGAGGCGATCACCAGCCGAATGGACGAAACCTATTTCCGTCCGCTTTCAACCTGGTGCCAAGATCACGGCATCGCACTGGCCGGTCATCCCGCGAATCCGGACGACCTTGGCCCTCTGCGGTATTTCCAAATTCCTGGCCAGGATATTGTATGGCGTCAGATCCTTCCCAATAACCCAAACGCCATCGAGGGAGCCCCATCGACCATGGCCAAAGCGGCGGCTTCCGCAGCCTTCCACCACCACCGGTCGCGCAACCTCAACGAGTTCGCCGGAGCCTACGGAGACGACCTCACCTTTGATGAACTGCAATGGCTTTCCTCTTGGGTCTTGATTCGGGGATGCAACCTGCTCGTTCCCCATGCATTTTTCTACTCGATCCGTGGGCCGCGCAAAGCGGAACGTCCGCCAGATGTGGGACCCAATAGTGCCTGGTGGGCCGACTATCGTTCCTGGCGCGAACTACAAAAGCAAAAGCGGCACAAACCGCTGCGCCAGCTTGCGACGGAAATGGGAGGCGCGTTGACCTGCCTTGCCCCTTGCATGTTGATGAGCCCACTCTCAATTGCCCAATACCTCCCTGCCGAACTGGAGCTATTCGACCTCGTGATTTTCGATGAGGCTTCCCAGATTGCTCCATGGGATGCCATCGGTTCCATCGCCAGAGGTAAACATGTGGTGATTGCAGGAGATCCGAGGCAAATGCCTCCGACCAGTTTCTTCAATAGGGCGGCAGCGGCGGCTGAGGACGATGACGAAGAGGACATGGAAGGCATTCTTGACGAATGCCTTGCCGCCGGAATCATGAGCCATAGCCTGAGTTGGCATTACCGAAGCCGCCACGAGAGCCTGATTGCGTTCTCCAATGTTCGTTACTACGAAAACGGATTGATAACTTTCCTCCCCATGCACACCTGTCCTCGGAATGTTTCTCTGTTTTTGAAATAGCGGAAAGCGTGTTGAGACAGGGACTTGCGCGATTCCGAATCCTATCAGTTACCGGACTTTCATTTACGGAAAATCGTTCTCTGGTTAACAGCTGCCCCGCCATTGGGATATCTCCGTTTTTCTCGTAGATATTAGTTTCGAATCCTTTATGGACCCCATTTATAGCGGTTCGAAACTCCCGGTTACTGGTTAACACCCCTGTCTTGGACCGGGTATTGCGGCTTCTCTTCCTGCGGAAGTTGCCAGCCAGGATTTGTGCCCCCTGCAAAAACTTTGTGCCACCCCGGGTTTCCCTCTGTAATTTCCGTTTTTTCGAGGGTTGAGATTTGCATATCAAAAATTGCCCGGAGTGACCATGCTTTTTGCCTCTTTTCCCGATGTCCAAAGTCCGCCAGCACCCCCTCCTTGTTTTCCTTGTCCAAATGACGCAATCCATCCTGCTCCGCGAGATTGCCTATCTCAAAGCCGAGAACACCATTCTTCGATCCCGATGCCCGAAACAGATCCAGACCACCCCCGCCGAACGCTCCCTGCTGGTTCGCCTGGGAATTCCGCTGGGCAACGCGATCCAGGAGATGCTCTCACTCGTCCATTACAAGACGTTTCTGCGATGGGTGCGCGAGGAGAAGTATGGGTTGACCGGTGCGAAGAAACAGCCCCGGCCTCCAGGACGCCCGTCCATCCCGCAGAACGTGGAGTAAATCATCCTGCGGATGGCGAAAGAAACCGGCTGGGGATATGGCCGCATCCAAGGGGAACTCAAGAAACTCGGGATTACCGTCGCCGCCAACACGATCAAAAAGATCATGATCAAGAACGGTTTTCACCCGAGCCCGAATCGCGCCAAGGGCGATTGGGACCGCTTCATCAAACGCCATATTGACACGTTATGGGCGTGCGATGTTTTCACCAAGGATGTCTGGACCGGCTTCGGAAAAGTCACTTACTACGTCCTCTTCTTCATCCATGTCGGCACGCGAAGGGTCCGCATCTGCTCCCCAACCGGCCAGCCGAACGGACCATGGGTTGAGCAGCAGGCGCGAAATCTCGTGATGGAACTGGCCGAACGGGGCGAGAAAGCCTCCTATCTGATCAAAGACGGTGACACCAAGTTCACCGCGAAATTCGACGAGATTTTCAAGAGTGAAGGGATCAAAGTGAAGCAGCTGCCTTACCGTTCGCCCAACCTGAACGCGTTCGCCGAACGCTTTGTTCAAAGTGTAAAAAACGAGTGCGTGGGGCAATTCATCGTGTTTGGGGAGCGCCATTTGGAATTTTTGATTCGGGAATACGAGCGTTATTACAACACCCTTCGTCCGCACCAGGGAATCGGGAACAAAACGGTTGCGATTGCGTCGCCCCCAACCGAGGTGCCTCTCGACCCCCGCGATATCGAGTGCGATTTACGGTTGGGCGGGCTGCTCCGGCATTACCACCGGAGGGCGGCGTAAACGGGATTGCAGGACCAACTTGGCCGATACACTTTAAAGATCGGAATTGGCTTTGCGTTTTTGCCCACAGTGGATCACATCAGCCAATTCAATCGCGCTGATACCAAGTGCGGGAGGCGTTGCAAACCTTGCAGACGGAGAGCATCACAGGCACTTCCACCAGCACGCCGACCACGCACGCCAATGCAGCCGGGGACGAGGGGCCGAAGAGCGTAATGGCGACCGCCACGGCCAGTTCAAAGAAATTGCTTGCGCCAATCAGCGCACCCGGCGCGGCGACGTTGTGTTCGACCTTGAGCCAGCGCATCAGCAGATAGGTTAGGCTGGAATTGAAATAGACCTGGATGATGATGGGAACGGCGATGAGCAGAACCGCGAACCAGCGGGTGGTGAGATTTTCGGACTGAAAGGCGAAGATGAGCACCAGCGTTACGAGCAATGAGAAGATGGTCACGGGGTGAAACTTCGCCAGGAAGTTCTTCTCGAACCAATCCTTGCCGTGGGATTTGAGCAACACCGTGCGCGTGAGATAGCCTGCAACCAGCGGAATAACAATGAAGACCACTACCGAGGTGATGAGCACTTTGGACGGCACGACGACATTGGCAACGCCGCAGAGGAACATTACAATCGGGGCAAAGGCAACGAGCATGATGAGGTCGTTCACTGCTACCTGCACGAGTGTATAAACGGGGTCGCCCTCGGTGAGATAAGACCAGACAAACACCATCGCAGTACAAGGGGCCGCAGCGAGGATAATGAGCCCGGCGGTGTAATTTTTGGCGACATCCGGTTCGATCCAAGGAGCGAAGAGGTTTTGAAGGAATACCCAAGCGAGCAAAGCCATGCTGAACGGCTTCACCAACCAGTTGACAATGAGGGTCACCACGAGGCCCTTGGGTTTTTTAGCGATGCCGCCTAGTGCAGTGAAATCCACCTTCAGCATCATCGGGTAGATCATCAGCCAGATGAGGACGGCGATGGGTATGTTCACCTGCGAGCCCTGGCCGAACTCCAACTTGCTCAATGTCGAGGTAAGCGCCGGAGCCAGCTTGCCCAGCACGATCCCGGCGATCATGCAGAGAAATACCCATAACGTGAGGTAGCGTTCAAAGAACGCGAGACGTTTGCTGTTTTGCATGGGAAAGACGAATTAGGAATGGAGTTGTTGGCCTTCGCGGAAACCGGCCGCGTAAGCCTCGAAAACGAGTTTGATTTGGTCTCGCACTCGGCGGAAACAGTCCATAATCTGCTCTTCCGTGCCTGTGGCGTGGGCAGGGTCGTCGAATCCCCAGTGGTGGCGGTTGACCTGACCGGGAAACATCGGGCACGCCTGGTCGGCATTGCCGCAGACGGTGATGACCGTCGTGACATCCCGGTTCAAGAACTCGTTCATGTGCTTTGAGGTGTGCGCCGAGATGTCGATTCCGATCTCCTTGAGCACCGCGATGGCTTTGGGATGAACGTAACCAGCGGGGTTGGACCCTGCGCTGTGGACTTCCATCAAATCCCCGGCTGCCTGGCGGAGGATGCCTTCGGCAAGGTGGCTGCGGCAGGAATTCCCGGTGCAGAGGATAAGGACGTTTGGTTTTGTGGGTTTCATTTGCGAGGTTGTTTCTTGAATTTTTTCCTTTTCGCCGATTTCCGCCGTCATCTGCTGCAACCGGAGCCGGTCGAGATTGTCGAAGGATAGAGAGCAGAAAAGCTCGATGCGCCGCTGGATCTGCATGGCCACTTTGACGAAATAACGGAAGGTGGCTGCGTCGTCGCCCTCAAACGCAGCCGGGTCGGGCGAACTCCAGTGTGCGGTGATTGGTTGACCGGGAAAGATCGGACAGGCTTCCTTCGCGCTGTCGCAAAGGGTGATTACGAAATCGAAGATCGTTCCCGCCTGAATGAACTCGTCCAACGATTTGCTGCGGGCGTCGGCTGGGTCGATACGATAAGTCTCCTTCAAAACGCGGAGCGCCGTCGGATGCACCTTGCCGGTTGGTTTGGACCCGGCGCTGAAGACTTGAAATCTCCCGTTGGAAATCCGCTGAATGAGTTTTTCCGCAATAATACTGCGCGCCGAATTTCCGGTGCAGAGAAAAAGAATCTTGTAGGGTGTCATAATGGGTTAGGCTGGTTCCGGCTGGTTGTTTGAAGGAGTTGTTGCAATTTTTCCGGGCCGACAGGTTCTTCCGGCACCCAGGGAACAATCACAGTGCGAGAGGCCAGCTTCCCGGTGACCTCGCGGAGGTAGGGCAATTCGTTCAACCCGCGACTGACTAGGATCGGATCGCTCAAATCGGCGCGCGCGAAGCTCTGGTTGATAATCCAGGCGAACGGCTCGATATGCGCCCGGCGCAAGTCTTCTTGCAGGGTGGCTGCTTCGTGGACTGGGGTGGCTTCCGGCAGCGTGACGACGAGCACGCGGGTGAATGACGGGTCGCGCAGACGAGGAAGAAGTTCTCGAACCTCTTCTGGCAGGTCGCTGGTCGTCCGCGCCACTTCGCGGTGATATGCCTCCGTGGCGTCGAGCAATAGGATCGTGTGGCCAGTGGGCGCGGTGTCCAATACCACGAAACGATCTTCACCTTTGGCTACGATTCGGGCAAAGGCACGGAATACGGCGATCTCCTCTGTGCAGGGTGAAAGTAAATCTTCTTCCAACAAAGCGCGCCCCTGAGCGTCGAGATTCGCGCCTGTGGTGGACATCACCTGTTCGACGTATTGACGAGTTTCCACTTGCGGATCAATACGGCTAACCTCCAATCCTTCAATCTTCCCTGCCGCCGCAGCGACGTGGGCTGCCGGGTCGGTCGTACTCAGATGGACCTTGAACCCGCGCCGCGCCAATTCGGTAGCGATGGCTGCCGCGAGAGTCGTCTTACCAACGCCTCCCTTGCCCATGGTCATGATGACGCCGCGCCCGGCTTGCGCCAGGTCATCCACCAGCGCCGTCAGAGATTCCATGGGCGGCAGGTCGAGGCTCGCTTTGGTATCCACAAGCGGCTCGGGTTCACTGCTAAATGCCAGTGTTCTCAGAGCTTCCAGACCCAGGATGTTGTGCGCGCGAAGCGGCACTTCAACACGCGGCAATCGGCTCAAAAACTCCGCCTTCCCTTGCATTGCCTGGGTTCCGCGACGCTCCAAAGCCACGGCGACCGGATCAGAATTGATCGCCTTAAAGAGCCCGTTCAGAATCAATCGCTGGTTGCGCACACCCACGGCTGCCAACTCATCGCTGGTGCGTTCGGCCTCGTCCAACGCGGCTTTCTGCGGTCGGCTGACCAACACTAGCGTCGTTCGTGTTCCATCCGCCAGGGCGGCGACGGACTGCTCGTAGATGACGCGCTGCTTTTCAAGCCCAGCCAAAGGCCCTAGGCAGGAGGTGCCGGAGGTATTGGTATCGAGAAATCCCGTCCAAGCCTGAGGCAGCGTGAGCAAGCGCAGGGTGTGCCCTGTGGGTGCTGTGTCGAAAATGACATGGTCGTAGCCCGCTGTGGCCTCGGGTTGGCCGAGCAATCGGGAGAATTCATCGAATGCGGCGATCTCCGTGGTACAGGCTCCCGACAACTGTTCCTCCATGCTTTGGATAACCGCAGCAGGCAGTTTGCCACGGTAGGGCCCCACCAGTTTCTCGCGGTAGGCGTGGGCGGCGGCTTCCGGGTCGATGTTCAATGCAAAGAGATTCGGAACGCCGGGGATTGCTGTGTGAGTGGCATCTAGTCGTTGGCCCAGAACCTCGTCGAGATTGGATGCAGGGTCGGTGCTTAGGAGTAATACGCGAAGGCCCCGGCCAGCCAAGGCAACTGCGGATGCGCAAGCCAGAGACGTTTTTCCGACTCCACCCTTGCCCGTGAAAAACAGGAAGCGCGAAGGTTTGTCCAAAAACGAGCTAAAGGAATCAGCAGGTTTCAGGCGTGATTCGGTGATGGTGGATTGAATAGCCATAAATTTGTACGTTATCGAAGCTCTGGTGATTACGCAGCCGAGGCGGTTATAGCAGCACCCTCGTCTTTGCCTATCGCTTCAGTTTGCCTTTAGCCACAGCACTTGCCGCTTGGTTTGTCCTGCCCTGATTTACTGCCACAACATGGATCGGAAGCTGCTGCGGGATTGCTGAGATTGCTCCGTACCAGTTTGTCAGCAAGTCTGAGAATGGACTGGTGCGGAGAGTCCTTTACGCTGGCGGCAGTCCTTACGGCGTTCGCCATGTCTGCCTTGGAAACGCCCAAGCGCAGGGCTTGCGTGTAGTGATACTTAAAACAAGGCTCGCAGTTCGCCGCGATGGCAGCCCCGATGGCAACCAACTCCGCAATTGCGGGAGAAAACAGCGTTGTCTCGCCGGAACTCAAACCGACGGCTATTGCCAACTGAGTGCGGTCTGGATATTCACCGCTGGCGATTACTTTTTCATCGACCATGATCAGAGGCAGAACGGATTCACCTTTTTCTGCCAGAGCCTTGTTGACGTATTGGGTTTCCACAAACGCCGCAGGATTTTGGGATAGATTGAACCGTGCAACTTGCACGCCTTTCAATTCCAACCATTTCAGATCAGCAGCGAACTGGACGAGCTTTGGGTCAACGCTGGGGCCGCAAATACCCGTTGAACAGCACATTGGAGGATCGAATATTTCGAGTTTAGGAGTATTCATAAAATTGTTTGTTGAGGTTCGCTAAAAGGTCGCCAACAAATAAAAGCCTGCGCAGACAAGTAAAACCCCCGCGACATTTCTGATGGCTGCTTCCGCCTTCTGCGCTTTTATGGAAGCCTTACCCCATGAAACGCCAAATAGGATAGCGCTAAGCGGAAGGCTGAAGCCGATTGCAAAAGCTGCCATCAGAGCCATGCCCCACAGGATGTGGCCTTCCAGAACCGCTGCGCCCAACACGATAAAGATGCCAGGGTTGCATGGTAGCGAAGATGCGGCCACTCCACCCCCTATCAATGCACCAACCACCACCGTAGATAACAAGCCATGGTTGGCTGTCCTGTTTTCTGTCTTTCGAACGAATTGCGGCAGCTTTAATGGCAGCATTTTAAGAGCCGCCAACCCCAAAACGACGGCGATCAAACCGGCAAAAAGCTTCCAGTATCTACCAAGCATTGCCTGAGCGGTCTGCCCTACGAACCCAGCGACAAACCCCAGAACGATCAGGGCGAGCGTTGTGCCAATCATGAACGAAATCGCAGACGGCAATGCCGTTTTCCGGTTGGTATCCTCTCGTGTGCCCGAGTATGCCACCAGCATCCCCATGGCGGGCAAGGTGCAACAAGCGCTGCCCACGGCACTCACCAAACCCAACAGAAAGGCTAGCGGTAAAGCCATCAGTCCCATGCTGGCCGACTGGAGTGTGTCAGTAATTGATTGAAGCATAGTGATTGTTCCTATTTGCAGCCTGAAGGGGCGCACCCGCCTGATCCACAGCCGCCGGATCTGGAAGCCGCGACATAACCCTGCAACAGTTTCTCCTCTGTGATGTCACCAGTGATCGCACTCATCCCGCGCCCTTTAACCATGGCCAGCACGCCAGGAATAGACATCTGGGCTGCAATCTTGTCGTAATCAGGAGAGCCCGCCTTCATCGTGAAAAGCCCACACTTTAGACCCTGCCCCTCGATTTTATCGACGGCGCTCCTTATTACGCGAGCGGGAGGGTTTCCAGAGGTTCCTTCTTTTGAAGGCAGGAATATAAACACGGCATCGGTTTTTGCCGCCAAAAGGTTCAGTTCGGAAAATGCGCCTATCCTTGTTCCTACGGTCGATTCCGGCGCGGCTGCTTTCTCGACGGGAGTAGCAACGGGCTGCAATGCGACAGGTGTCGCAAACGTCGCCTCTGCCGGTTTGGGAGATGCTTCGTTGTTCTTTGCGATGGCTCGAACCACCAACGCACCAGCGGCTAGGAGCACAATAATTCCAATCACCATGCGCGCCTTTCCAGACGGCTTCGACGAGTGGCATCCACATTCAGCACCGCATGTCGAAGCTGATGGCGTCTGCAGCTCCGCCTCTTTACCACCACAACAGCCCGAACTTGGCGGCACCTCAACGTCCGTCCAAGCGGCCAGCTCAGCGCGCTCCGGGTAACGAGCCGATGCGACAATGCGGCCATCTATAAGCAGCAAAGGTAGCGCCTGTTCATTCTTCTCGGACAGAGCGGATTTAACCAACTCATTTTCTACAAAAGCCGTGGGGGTTTGAGCCAGATTGAAGCGGCGAACTTCGACTCCTTGGTCTTGTAACCATTTCAAATCGGCGGCGAACTGGACCAGCTTCGGGTCCACGCCAGGACCGCAGACTCCCGTGGAACAGCACATGGCTGGGTCGTATACTTCGAGCTTATGATTATTCATAGGGTGGTTTGGCTGGAAGATTTTAAGCCTTCTTGCGCGCAGTTACTTCGAGGCTGGTGATGTATTCCGATGGTTTTGCACTGGAGGTCAGAGCCAAGTTGGCTATGACTTTTTTATAAAGCGGGTCCTGCCAATCTGCCATTCTGTCGATGTAATCAGACTTTGGCGTCAGCTTGATGTCGCTAAAACCTGCGTCTTTGACCATGCGTTCGGTATCGGAAATCAGGGCTGCTCCGGCTACGCAACCAACCAAAGCTTCCACCATTTCAAGAACTGCAGATGGCAATGGTTTGAAAAGGGCTAAATCGGAAACCGCAACCCGTCCGCCGGGTTTGAGCACTCTCATCATTTCACGCCAGACCTGCGGTTTATCGGGTGAGAGATTGATGACGCAGTTGGAAATAATGACATCCACCGTAGAGTCAGCCAACGGAAGGTGCTCGATTTCACCCAAGCGGAATTCGACATTATCGAGACCCGTGCGCTCCCTGTATGTAGCGATGTTCCGCCGCGCTTTGGCAAGCATATCTGGCGTCATATCAACCCCGATGGCTCGTCCCGATGCACCCACTTTGGGCCCAGCGATAAAAATGTCAAAACCACCGCCGCTGCCGAGGTCGAGAACAACTTCACCCGGCTTTAGTGCGGCCAAAGCGTTCGGGTTCCCGCAGGAAAGCCCCATATTAGCTCCCTCAGGCAAAGCCGTAAGCTCCTCCTCCGAATATCCGACTTCGCTGGCCAACTTTCCCGCCACATCCGGCGATGAACCACAGCAACTGGGCTTTGAGCCACAGCATGATCCGCCTTGTTTTGCGATCTGGCTATAGCCCGAGCGCACCTGTTCTCTCACGGTATTTGAATCCATTTTCATTCGTCCTATTTGTGTTTTAACTCCGACGGTGAGTCGCCACGCCCCCTGGCGCATCTTCTATTCGTGTGAGTTGAACCTTTGCCAACACTGGTTTTGGAACAACAGCGATCATCGACCAGAGGCCGCACGCTTTCCGCCCCAAACACTTTTTTGAGTTTCGCTCGATCCTTTAGGAAAATCGGTTCGGTATGAATACAGTCTTGTAGGCACTTGAGGTTTGCTTCGAGTTCGGCGGAAGGCTTCTCTGGGAAAGAATAAATCATCCACTGCCGGTGCCGACGGGCAGCTACCATGCCTCGCTGCCTCAGATAAGAAAGGTGCTGGGAAACTTTTACCTGGGGTTTGCCCAAGACCTCCTGGATGTGGCACACGCAAAGTGGCTTCACGGAAAGGAGGTTCAATATCCGTAGCCTCGTTTCGTCGCAGAGGCACTTATAGATCGAAATCAAACGCATAGGATGAACAATATTCACTACAGCGTATATTCGTCAATGCGGAATATTCTCCCCGGGCTGCATAACGAAATCAGCGTGGTCCCAACGCCGCCCCTTTTCCAAGCGCCCCCCTGCACCACGGGAATAACCCTGGTGGCGTATGAAATACATGGGAACCCCCATACGGCCGAAAAAAGGACACGCCACGATAGCAGAAAACAATGAGCAGTTCGAATGGATGCGAAAAAACGAGTGAAAATATGAAAGTTGTGAAACAAGGCAGAGGCACTAATTCCTTGATTAAAGCGTGGCGGTTGGTTGGCATCATGGCCCTGACTGTCGCCTCCGCGACAGCGATTGCTGAACCCGCCGCCTCACCGAACGCTTCCGAAACGAGCGTGGGATCAACTATTACCTCGTTTGCTGAATTGAACACCGCAGCCATCAAGACAGACGTTGCTTTCATTTATCTGCCGCCAAAGGGCGGAAGCGGTCCATCCCCATTGACTGCGATGAAAAGTGCCGTGCGCACGCTAGAGTCCAAAGGAACTAAGTGCGAGCTATTTACTCTTAAACCTGGTTCACACGATTACGATCAGATTACAGCGAAAAAATTGACTCTGCCCGCCGTTCTGGTGATGGTTAAGGGACGCAGCACGAACACGGTTTCTGGTGACATCACGGAAACGAAGCTCGTTCAGGGGTATGTTGCAGCTTCACGTACCGGTAGCTGTGGCGCTGGGGGCTGTGGATCTGGTTGCCGATAATAGGGGCTCCCTTTCGGTATTGGATTCGAAAATTCCGAATTCACAGCTTTCCAAAAAACTTCAGCACGCCCAGTACCGCCACCACGATTCCGGGCAACGCCGTTCCGATGGCAATGAGCCTGATGGCTCTTTTCTCAAACTGATCAAATCGCTCGCAAAGAGTTTTAAGCTGACTTTTCATGCCATTGCGCCCGTGTGCGCCCGTGAAGCACACATCAACGCTGGTGAAAGTCCAGCCGGTGCAATTAGATGGTTCAGCACCGAAGACCGCGCCAACTGCGTCGCCGCGAGGCGGGGTGGGGAGCAGGCGTGGAGTCGAACCGGCAGGTTGTAATGAAAATGAACCTCAGATATGAGCCTCGAAAAATTAGTTCCGGCAGCCGAGCCCTTATGGCAGGCGCGAAGGCCGAAGAGCTGTGCCTCAGACCAACCGTCGGGGGGCGCGGTAATGGACCGGCGGGGTGGAATGGGGACGACATGTTGGGAAGTGGCGTGTAGGTAAGCGGGGAGACCTCTCATGGTGAATTCGGAAACAAAACCAGATTCAAACGGCGGCGCAACTCCCCATAGGGAGAAGGCCCCGCATGCCGTGAGAGGAGTCGGAGGCATCCGTAGTAGCGCAGATAGCGTGCCCGACCTTTGGTGGACGGGAGAAAACACGCAGGAGCCAAGGGATGCCACTCGTTCCGCAGGAGTAAAATGCAGCGCAGGACGTGGTGACGGCCTCAAAAAGAGGCTACCAGCACCTGAAAATAAAGTTCGGAAGTTGCAGGTTACACTGTATCGGAAAGCAAAGTCAGATCCGAAATATCGGTTCTGGAGTCTGTATGGAGAAGTGCAACGAGCCGATGTGCTTAAACAAGCATGGCGGCAAGTTGCGGCCAACGATGGAGCGGCGGGGGTGGACGGGGTGACCATCGAAAGCCTCACCAGCGATCCCAAAAGGGAAGGAGCGTGGCTTGACTCGTTAAGAGAAGAGTTGCGCACCAAGAGTTACCGGTCCTCGCCGGTAAAGAGGGTAACCATACCCAAGGCGAGTGGCGGGCGACGACCGTTGGGAATCCCGACGGTGAAAGATCGGGTGGTGCAAATGGCGGCGTACATGGTGCTGATGCCGATATTCGAGGCGGACTTCCATCCGTGCTCCTTCGGTTTTCGGCCCAGTCGCCGAGCCCATCAAGCCATAGAAGAAATCAGCAAAGCCATGCGCGAGGGCAGAAGCGAAGTGGTCGATGCCGACATATCCCAATATTTCGACACGATCCCCCACCGCGAACTGCTCAAGCAAGTGGCCCGGAGAGTGAGCGACGGAATGATCCTGAAACTCATCAAAGGATGGCTGAGAGCGCCGATCAAAGAGAGGGAAAGCGGAAGCGGGAGCCTGAAAGTCAACAGAATGGGGACGCCGCAAGGCGGCGTGATCTCACCGCTGCTGGCAAACATCTACCTGCACCCGCTGGACGAAGCAGTCAATGAACAGTGCGAGCGCAAGCCCCGAATGATTCGTTACGCGGATGACCTGGTAATCCTGTGTCGTCGCGGCGAAGGCGAAGAAATGAAGAGGCGGCTCTCTCTCTGGTTGCAACATCGCGGATTGGAGCTAAACGAAGGGAAAACACGAGTGGTCAAAAGCTGGGAAGAAGGCTTTAACTTCCTCGGGTTCACCTTGCGTTGGCAACGATCCAACAAGACAGGAAGGCTCTATGTACACACGGAGCCGAGCGCCCGCGCTGAGCAGGCGCTACGAGACCGGGTGCGGGAGTTGACCTGTCGAGGCACCACTTGGCAAGCAACGAGCACAGTAGTGCGCCAAATCAACGCCGCAGTGCGCGGATGGGGCAACTACTTTGAGAAAAGCCACGGATACCGATGCTTTGTGCAAATGAATCCGTTCGTTGCACACCGGCTGAGGCAATGGCTCTGGTGCAAGCACGGAAAGCCAGTGGCAAAATACAAGCGATGGCCTCACGGAAAGCTCGTCCGAAAATATGGACTCTACCAGATACCGAGACACACGGGCTGGTTTGCAAGAACCGACAAAGGAACCCGGAAAGCCGGATGCGGGAAAACCGCCTGTCCGGTTTGATGAGGGGCGGGACGCTGACGGTCATTGGCGCATGCCTCTCACTCCGTCGCTTCCCGCCTACTCTACCTTCGCCTCGGACGACGATTTCGAGGGCAAGAAGGCGGCGGTCCACGGCGGTGAGATTATCGCGCACGGCTTCGCGGCACGCCTCGCATCGCTGGGTCAATTCATGGAGTTGGTCGGCAGGCGTGGTCATAGGGCGGCTTTCTGTTGTTGTAGGGCGGTCCAGAGCGCCAGGTAGTAGTCCCCGGCGCGGATGATCAGTTGGTGAAAGTCGCCGTAGGCAATTGTGTGGAGCGTGCCGTCCATCAGTTTGATCGTGATCGTGGCATTATCCATCGTCCCCTTGCGGGTGAGGTGCGTATCGAGATCGTTGAACTGCCGCCGGTCGGCATCCTCAATCGCAATGGTGATGCCGAGCGTGGCATCGTGATAACCTTTGGCGAGGTTCTCGTCGAACTCTTGCTGGAGCTTCGCCAAGTCCGTCTGACGGGCAGCGTAGGCGGCACGAAGTGTCAGCTTGAGCGCAGCGGAGAAAGTGACTTCGTCGGCGTAATCCTTGCCGTGTTCGCTGGGGAGAATATCCACCGGCGCGCCGGTGTCCGTCATGTATGCCCCTTTCGGGGCGGGGGTGATTTGGAATTTCATAGTTCTCTGACGTTGTTCAAATTATGGTTATTTACAACCGCCCAACGTTTGCGGAGTTGTAATTACTGAGCCACAACGAGGAGCCATCGAAACAGCCGTCATATACACCGTTCCCGGCTGTAGCACCTGTCGCATAGGTGCCTACAACTGCGCCATTGCTAGGCCGAATCTGGGTAGCGCTGCTTCCGCCGAGATACCAAATATAGGAGCCGTCGAACACCAGAGCTATCGGGCGGGCTCCCATGTTGTAACACCCAAGAACCGTGCCGTCGGACATGCTGACCTTGCGGAGGGATGTATCGGTCCATGTCCCCACCCAAATATTGGTTCCATCGAAACAAACGCGATAAGGCATGTTTGCGATTGAATACGTTGCCATGGTCACGCCGTCGCTTGCTCGCATCTTTACCAAGGAACCAGAACCGCAAGCGATCCAAAGGTAAGTTTCATCAAAACAAACATCGTGCGTACCGTTTGGAATCGTGTATGTGGCGACAACCGAGCCGTTGCTAGCCTTTACCTTTACAATGCTGGTGTTTGAATCTCCCACGACATACACATACGTTCCGTCGCAACACGCACGGTTAGCACCGATTCCGATGGAGAAAGATGTGGCAACCCCAGTAGCCGTGTTGATCCGATAGAGATTTCCCCCGCTGGGACATGCCCAAATATATGTCCCGTCCGACACGAGGAACCAAAAGTAGACGTTGGGAGTGTAGGTTGCCGCCACGGAACCGTCAGAAATGTTTAACTTGTAGAGGTTAACTTCATCCCCCACCCAAACATACGCACCATCGAAACAGATTCCGCGCAGGGAGAACGCGCCGTTAAGGATATAAGTTGGGTAGGCGTAGGGCGGCAGTTTAAGGGCAATCCGCTTGAGATTGATCCCGATGAGACGCGTGAAATCCGCCCCATTAGTCCCTGAGGTTCCTTGAGGTCCCTGAACTCCTTGTTCCCCCTGCGGCCCCTTGATGTTGAGCACGAAGCTCCAACCGGAAGCGTCCCGGTGATAAAAGTCACCATTGTTCAGGTCAACATAGCCGTTGCCTTCCTCGCCGATGTCCGCCGAGGGCGGGCCGTAGCGAGGCGCGCACGGCATGAATGGATTGAACCCGCTCTCCAGTCGTCAAACGATTCAGCTCTGCTGTTACCCAGTTTTACAAACTGCCTTATGATCAACGAAACTCTTTTTCTATGGGGTGGCTTCATCCTCTTTATCCTCGCCATGCTGGCGCTGGATCTCGGAGTGTTTCAACGGAAGGCCCATGTCATCTCGATGCGGGAAGCTCTGATATGGTTCGGTGTCTGGATCGGGTTGGCCTTGGTTTTTAATATCCTCGTCGTGCTCTTCCACGAACGAGGGGGGCAGGCAGGGTTGGAGTTTTTTACCGGTTTCCTGGTCGAGAAATCCCTGAGCGTCGACAACATATTTGTCTTCCTTCTCATCTTTAACTACTTCCGGGTTCCTCCTACGTATCAGCACAAAGTGCTCTTCTGGGGCGTCGTCGGTGCGATAATCCTGCGCATCCTCTTCATCGTCGCGGGGCTTGCCCTGCTGGAGCGGTTTCACTGGATGATCTACGTTTTCGGCAGTTTCCTCCTGTTCACCGGCATCAGCATGGTGCGCAACAAGGAGGTGGCTGTTGACCCCGGACATAATTGGCTGATTACGTTGTTTCGTCGCTTTGCGCCTGTTTCGGAACGCTACGATGGTGATCGCTTTTTCTCGCGGATCGACGGACGCAAAGTGGCGACTCCTCTTTTCGTTGTGCTGCTGGCCATTGAATCCTCCGACATCATTTTTGCCGCCGATTCCATCCCTGCAATTTTTGCCATCACCGAAGACCCGTTCATCGTTTTCACATCGAACATCTTTGCAATGCTCGGTCTGCGTGCGCTCTACTTTGCTGTCGCAGGGTTCATGGGAATGTTTCACTTCCTGCATTACGGCTTCGCATCGATCATCCTCATCCTGGGCGTGAAGATGCTCTTGAGCGAATTTTATAAAATCCCCATCGCCCTCTCTCTGGCGCTGATTTTAGTGATTTTGCTGGTTTGCGTGATTATTTCACTGCTCCGCCCCCGGCGAGCCGATCTCAAAATGATGTTTGAGCGAACAGAAAAGCTCGGGCTCATGCCTTTCCGTCGCCTCCTCTTGATCGAAAATATCGTGGATTTGGGCGAGATCAGCGTGCGCGATTCGATGAGGCATCGCAGTGGTGTTCGCTCCATCCGTCTCGACCTTTCGTGGGAAGAGAACCTGCGAATGTTGCGAGAAACTCGCTACTCGCGCTATCCTGTAGTTGAAACCGCAGACGTAAAACCGCTGGGCATTATCCATCTCAAAGATCTAGTTCTAGAATATGGAGCACCAGAACCGGATTCGACAATCTTTCGGAAGCTCGCCCGGCCGTGTCTGGAACTGCGGGAAGAGTTACCGCTCGACGATGCCCTGACGCTGTTCCAGCGCGGCTATATCCACATGGCCGTCGTCACCGACGCGCAGAATAAATGGACCGGGATCATCACCTTCGAAGACGTGCTTGAGGAACTCGTTGGCAACATTGGAGACGAATTCGATACCGCCCGCACCGGCCCAATCGTTTCATTGGCAGACGCCATGAGTGCGAGCCGAGTGGTGTTTGGTCTTCAAGCCAATTCCATAAGCGAAGCGATTGAAAAGCTCATCATGCAAGTTCCGGTGAGAGAGCTTCCGGACGATCCCAAAATGATCGTGGCATGCGTGCTTCAGCGCGAAGCGACGATGACAACCTACCTCGGCCATGGCTTAGCCTTGCCTCATTGCCGTCTCGACAGCATTGAAAGGCCGTTGCTCTTTTTTGCGCGTTCCGAAGAAGGCATTCCCCAGGAAAACTCCAACGAGCGGATAGAATTGATTTTTCTACTGCTTACCCCCAGCCGCATGGCACGCATCCAGCCGCGACTGCTCGCCGACATCGTGGGATTAGTCGAAAGCGACTATGTCACCGAACGTATGAAGCAAGCCACCGAACCCGAAGAGGTCATTGGTGCCGTTCGCGATGGCCAACAGGTTGTGCTGGATTAGTGTGGGTGCTTATGCCGAGCGTAATGCTTGGGGCGGTAGTCTTGCTGACGTGATTTTTCGCGGAGGCGGATTTTCACCAACAGTCGTTGAAGTCGATGCTTTCATACCACGTCTAGTTGAAAAAGAGCATTTAACCCGAAGGGTTTAAAGCCAATAGCCGGGGGTGAGCGCAGCGACACCCCCGGAATTCAACAAACAAATTCACCCCGACAGGGGTGGCAGATGCGCGCTAAATACTGTTTCTTAACGGGAACTGGTATCAGAGTCCGATTCTAACGATCACGCAGCCGCTTTAGGGTACGACTGCCTTCCCGCGATTTCAGATTATGAGTGTTCAGGTTTACGGCTGCAATCACGTTGCTATTGAAGTGGGCGACGTGGAAAAAGCGGTTGAATTTTACCAGGACGTTTTCAACTTGGAGAAACTCGAGGGCGGAGAAGGTGACGCATTTTTCAAACTGGGCGAACATCAGTTCCTAGCCATCTTTGAATCGAACGATGCGAGGCCAAGCCGGATCGGCCATTTCGGGATCATGGTTCGAGATGCGGAACAGCTTGCCGAGGTGAAAGAAAAGCTGACGAAGAAATACGGTCTGGAGTTGCAACCGCCGTTCCGGTGCGATTTCCGAGACCCCTGGGGCAATCGGATTCAAGTTGGAGACCTCCATGACGAATCACTGGTGTGGCTGTTTCCTTACCGGGAAGTGCAGGATGCAGGAGTGCGATTTGGCTGAAACGAGAGCGCCATGATCAACAAAATCACCATTCATCATTATGAGCACGTTAGCGCCTGTTCTTTCGACGAGGTCGTCGCGCTTTTTGCGGGGGGCCGTCGGTTCCGTCGAGGAGGGCGGCCTCCAATGCGATGTTAACGAGGCCAGCGACGCCTCGGACTTCGAATCCGCATCCGGGCTCACGAGGGTAGCAGCGGTTTCATGCGCTTCCTGACGACTGGTCACGGGGCGTGGCTGGTTCGCATCGGCATACGATTGGCAATCCGCTGATCGCGCGGACTATGCTCGAACACGACATCGTAGCGGGCTTAAATGTCCCGGTGCGGGTCATGATTTATGAGGATGCGCCAAGCCGGACAACGCGATTGACCTACGATCTGCCTTCTTCCCTGATGCAGAATGAAAAGGTTACCGAGGCCGCGAAGAAGCTGGATGCCTAGCTCTACGCGCTTGCCGTTTACGCCACCGGCGTGGAAGCCTGAAAAATCTTTTACGGGATGTGAAAGCGCTGTGGTCACCCAGCGCCAGAAATCGCACGATGGGTATAGTTTCTGTGCCGCAGGACGGAGCGACCAATCCCAGCGTGGATTTGCGGCTCTACTATTGAAAAGCCGCCTGAAAATGGAACGGGATTAGTGATCCAATGCATCTTGCATCATGCTATTTTCAAGCGATTTCCGCTGGAACGAAGTTTTGCACACCCTATGCGTCGTTATTCTTGAGGTATGATTAAATTGTACTGAGTAAGATCTTCTGTGGCGCCAACGCCTCCGCCCCAGTAGAGATATCCCTTACGCTCTTTCCCGTCATTGTCATTTGCAAGCAGTGAGAAGCCGAAAACGGTTCCTCCCTTCAGTTCCGGAAGCCCCACAGACGCAACCGGAATTTCAAGTGAATAGAGAATCTGAGAGCCTTTGCGGGTAATATCTGCTCTAATGTCGCTTACCAAGCCTGTCTTTAGGTTGCCATAGCCATGCTGCCGATAAACCATGGGGCCTTCCCGGGTAAGGGCGACATCCAAATTGATATGAGCGTTTTTGTCTAAGGCTATTTGATCAGGGAAGGCGAATGCCATTTGGATGCTGTCGCCGCGCCATGTGGAATCGCCGGTTTGATCCTGGAAGAAGGCATCGTCGGTTACTTGCACGACGATCAAGAGTCGGTCTTTTTCCCACCGAACTGAAAAATTGGCGTCCAGGTCGTTTTTTCCATTATAAGGTGTGGTTCCCGTAGGTGAAAAATGAGTGACACCGCCGAACGAATAAACCGGTGACGGGGACGAACTCTTTGCAGAAAGCGCCTTCGCGATGGTTGGCTGAACGAATTGAGAACGCACCAATTCAGGAAAAGGGTGCTGCGTAACGGAAGAAACTTCAACGGCGGCGAGGTCACCTTCGAGGACCCACGGGCGCGATCCCTTTAGCGCGAGACTAAATTGTGGCAATAAATCTTTGGTGGTTTTTACGAAATTCCTTATTAGCGAGCCATTTCCGAGCAGGCATGCAGTAAAGGTGGTTTCAGCCGAGTTGCTGTTAGTGAATACGATCTGGGGATCAACGTCCTTATATTCGCTCCATACAGCCAGTACGGTTTTGCCGTCTGCCTTTTTGTATTTCATCACCCATACCTTTGAGTCTTTTGCATTGATGCGTTCGATAAACTTCGCACCCGCCAGGAAATGGGTGAGATCTTTATAGACGAAATAGGAAGGCTTTGGGGTTAAATCTTGACGGGCGGCGCCAAAGTTCTTTTCCTTGTCTAAGGGATCCCACTTGCTGTCGGAAAAGACGTACCACCAAATGCCCTTTACGTAATTCAATGAAATGCCGAGCAGGTAAATTCTCGCCATGTTGTCGGCAGAGACTGCTTCGGTCGAGCCATCTGCGGCAATATGATTCGGCCATCCTATTTCGGTGACATAGAGGGGAAACTTGTTGCCTCCATTGGCTTCACGAAGCATCTGGTCGATCTTTTGCATTCGTGGATACCAATAGTTTTCCACAGTCATTCCTCGTCTCCGAAAGAAATAGGGGTGCAGAGCAACCGCGTCACAATATTTTAGCACCCCAAGGTCGAGCGTGCGTTTTAAAAATTCGTCACCGGTACATACGGAATTGGCCAGCACGACAATGGAGGGATCAATGGCTTTAATCCTTGGATATACGGATGCGATCAGTTTGATATAACTTTCGGCGTCGCCTTTTCCATGCCCCTGCATGCCGCAGCCGCCATCCCATTCATTCCATATTTGATAATATTTAACTTTGCCTTTCAGTTCCCGCACCACAGTTTCGGCATACCGGGTGTATGCCTCGACGGCTTCCGGAGTTCGTGGATAGCCTCCATCCTCGTACAATTTATTGCCGTAGTCGAGAATGCAGATGGTGCTCATCCCATTGGCAATGCAACGGTCAATATATTTGCCAAATGTGTCCTTGATACGGATAACGCCCTTTTCCTCCTCGCATTGTGCCCATGCAAAATCATCTCGGTTGGACATTACGCCAGCTTGCTTTAATTCGCTAAACAACTCGGAATCTTTGGGCCAATGCGTGCCCATTCCAAAGATAAAGGGTGTTTGCTCGAGGGCTTTAGAAACATCAATCCCTTGTTGGGCAAATGAAGCATGGCTAATGACAATGGCGATGGGAAGTAGAATGTGGCAGAGTTTCATAATATTGACGAAGAGATGATTTGGAAATGGGGATGCGCAAACGGTGTAGCAAGCGAGAAGTTAAGTGGCAGGCTCTTCGGTAAATTGATTCTGCTGACGCAATTCCGCGCGAATGGAGGCGGCAGCGATGTTCCGGGTATTGGTAAGCGGATTTCGGGCGGACAAAGCTGCCGCGACTCCGGCAGCCTGCCCAATGGCACTTACCGAAGCCATGATACGGTAGGACGAATGAGCTTCGTGCGTTCCGCTGATGCAACGCGAGCCGAGTAGCAAATTTGATAAACCTTCGGCCCTTAGGGCTCGATATGGAATATGATAGTAGCCTGGCGCTTCGATCCGGCGCATCTGCGTACCCACTCCATCCGGGCTGTGAATGTCAAGGGAATAGGCGCACGCGGCAACCATGTCTTCGAATTTGGTGGCATGTAGGCAATCCGTGGCCGTGAGGAGATAGTCGCCCATCACGCGGCGGCCTTCACGGATGCCGAGTTCCATAGAAATGGATTCGATGTAAGCATTGTGGAAGGCCGGATGTTCCCGAATAGCGCCAAAGAATTCGCGTAATTGCTTTTCACCCTTGATTCGCCCATTGCTGACAGAAGCGGGATCGGAAGGGTCGATGCCAACAATTCGCGTTTGGTTAAAAAGAAGGGACTCGCCGTCGGGATAGGGAAAGCAAAGCACGTTTTCGCGCTGATTGGAGGTGCCACCCGTCGCTTTTAGCTGTAAATAATAGGGGAGTAACTCAGCCCGAAGCGAACGGATGCCAGCCCATGTTTTGATATCGGAGATGTCCAACGCCGATTTGTCGATTCCAGTGACTTTGAATGTGAGCGTGGCCGGCTGCATTTTTCCATCGCTTTTTCGGCCTATTTCATAGCGCGCTCCGGCCAGAGCTGAAAAATTTCCATTGCCGGTGGCGTCAATATAAATTTTGGCGGAAAAAGCCGCGCCATCCGATGTTTGAATGGATGAGATCCTATCTCCCTGGCGCGCAAGTGAAGTCACTTCTTTGCCCGCCTTCACCCGGATGAATGGTTCTGCGGCGAGGAGTTGACGATATCGCTTGGAAAGTTGTCTTTCATCGTAGGTTGGGACTTCGTCCCATGGGTGGCCTCCGTTCTCTGGGTAGACCCACGGAAATAGTTCTTGGTGAATGCCTGTATTAATGGGGCGCCGTTGGTCGTCCCAAAATTCACAAATTAGACCAACGGGGGAATGCACGCTGGTTCCGCCAATGTTCGGAGCCAGAAGAATGACACGGGCTCCGGAACGCGCTGCACCCAAAGCCGCCGAGATGCCGCCGATACCGGCTCCCGCTACAATGACGTCCGCATCGGGAGGGCGTGATACATTCGCATCATGCATAGAGCCTTGTTTCATTTGAGGTAAAAATAACGTTGGAAGATTCGCACGGTTTGCGCCGCCCGGGGTGAAACTCCCGCTTTGCTGGCGAAGCCCGAGTTGGAGAGAACGGGGGACCACACGGATAAGATATCCTTTCCGTCCTCTGCGTCGCCGAAAGCGGAGATCAGCTTGGAATAGTCGGTTATACCGTATCGGCTTTTTTCATCCAGAACTGCGACAGCCACGACAATGGCCGATAGCTTGGAAATGTTGTCGGGCAGCGTGGTTTGGAGCACCGAGGCGGCGGTGCTGGATGTGGACACAAGAAAGCAAATTTCCATCCTGAAAATCAGATCGCCCAGTACTTGATAGTTGCTCGCGGTTGAGTTTACGGAAGGCAGTGTATTGCTGGAGCCGTCTTCGAGCTTTTGGGTTTGCCCGCCGGTGCCATCGACCAAGGTATAGCACATGGCGCTGCATGCAGGTCCGTTGCTGGCCCAATCGAGTTGCCTAGCTCCCCGCATTAAAACGGGACCGGTGCCGCTGCCGACGGTGGCGGTGGCGATTTTGTAGCCAATGATGGAAAGCGTCCGGGAGGTCGTGCTGGAGACGGATGCGGTGCTGGGATAAAGACCATCGGTGGCACTGTAGAATGAAAAGCTGTCATTGCCCGAGGCCTTGGCGAACCTGTAGTCGATGTCTTTACGGATCGGCATCTGGGCGAAGTCCAGCATCATGCGGTCCATGACTTGTTGTGCTTGTGTCACGGCATCAATGCGCGTTTGAGAAAGCCGGGTGGTGATCGATGCGCTGCTGACGATTTGGTTGAACAACAAAATCAGCGCGCTGACGATGGCCATGGCAACCAACAGTTCCAGTAAGTTATATCCTCGCAATCTGTGGAGCGTATTAAAAAACATGGCTATTTCGATTTAGAACCGTATAGACTTCGAGGGCTCCTTCGGGCGACGTTGCAGCGGCGGGCCACGTGATGCGGATAAAAACATTGGTGGCGTAGAGCTGGTTGGCATTAGGGGGAAGCATCGTGACCGAAATAAGGTAGCGGGAATTCTCGGTCCGCGAACTAGCAAAGTGGTTCCCGTGGGAGTCGGCGGTTTCCGAATAATAAATCTGCTGGGACGAGGTGCCGGAGCTGCCCGCGTCGGGGATGCTTAGGCCGTCCACGGTTTGCTTGGAACCGATAGGCGCGGAAACAAGATCGGAAATCAAGAGGTTAGCGACTTCCGATGCCGTGTACTTTTCATGCGCGGTATGGTTGGATCGAATCCCGGCGGGAATCAAACCCATCAGCGTTGTCATACAAAACGCTGTCAGCCCAAGAGCGATAGTGACCTCAATGAGCGAGAATGCAGATTGCCGTTTCATGGCCGGAAGATTCTGAGTTGGCCCGTGAGGCCGTTGATTTGTAGAATGGCAATATTGGTGCCATTCTTGTCATGGGGCGCTTGAAGCCCAATTTCAATCCACCGGGACGCTGTACTCGTGATTTTGGCGTCTCCCTGGGGGCTAAATTGAATCAGCTCGGTGAATACCGGCGGTTGTCCATTGATGGAAACACCGCCGATGGGCAGACTGAATTGCGCGTCGAGACTCGATGCGGAGATGTCGTTGACCCCGGTGGTCTCTCGTCCGGCGCTTTGGAGTATGGAGGTATCGAATTGGTTCAATGTAACATTTTCCAACACTCGCGATTTGCGAATGGGCGTTAAACATCCACTAGTGATATCGGAGGTCTGGCCGTTTTTCCCGGCGACGGCTGCCACGACGATTTTGGCGTTTCCGGACGGATTATCCACCGCATTGGCTGAGACCGGCAGGATGCCTACCCAAACGTAGGTGTTGCCTGAAATGGCCGCTGTGCGTGCATGACGCAGGCAGTCGGCAAGCTCGTTGATATTACGGGTCATTGCGGTCCCTTGGAGGATGCCGATGATGTGGGGAACGCCTATAGACAAAATCACAACGATAATGGCCAGAATCATCAGCAGTTCCACGAGCGAAAAACCACGGCGGTTGAATATGGAGAACTTGCTATTCATAAACAGGCTCCACAACTTCATCGATAATTTTGCCAGTGTACCGATCGATTGCCAAATGTACCCAGTAGCGGCATTCACCCTCAACCAGGAAGCGAGAAAGGGGATCTTTGTTGCTAGAGGAAACGCTTGTCGGGTAGCGACCGGATTGTGCAATCACGTCGAGCATCAGATTCCATGTGCGGGTTTGTCCGGATTCGGCCAATGCCCGGATGGTGGCTTCGCGGCGGGTTTTGATGTAGTCGCTGTTACTGGCGATGGGGAAGGAGCTGTCCGTAACGATTTTGGTGGCTAGTTCTCCTCGGTTCAAGAGTGGCCCCTTGCCCGTGCTGGAGCTGGCGGTCCATTGCGTAATGAAGGTGGCGATTTGCGACGCAAGTGAGGAGCCGTCAACTAACGCTGCGTTGGAGGAAATCAAATCGCTGTATTCTGAACGCAGTGTCCCTGCGAGAAGGGCTTGTAGGACACTCGGTTGGCGCGTGTTGAGATTGAGTCGGCCCGCGACAATCTCGTTGTCATCGACACTGAAGGCGTCCAGGAGCCCGGAGTCACCACTGTCGGAGGAGAAGAAATTCAGGCTCTTCCACGGCACGTCGCGAAAGGCGTAGCCCATTTCACCCACTGAACGGAAGGGGCGGTTAAGGACTAGCGGCCGATCCTCAACACGGGGTGCATCTCTTCCCGACACCCCATTGCCAAAGGCCGCAGAATTAGAGGCGTCTGCCATATAGGTAGGGTGTACGTCATGATCGTTGTCCCCATCGGCGCGGCGAAGGACGGAGTCCTGGTCCAGGTAGTATACGGAGAGATTGCTGGAGTTGATGCTATAATAGCCGGGGTAGAATTTATCCTTGTCTCCGCCGTCAACCGGTTTGCTGGATGGCGTGTAGAGCGATCCATAGGGCCGCGAGTATAGGCAGTAGGCAGGGTTGCTCAACACGCCTGACGCTGTTTGATTGCCCCACCACGGGGATGCATCCGCAGTTGGGCCGCCAATAATTGTCATGCCGAGGCGTGATGTTCGCGGGTCCAGAGCGCAGGTCGCCTGGATGCATGGAAATACATTAACGGATGAAACGCCCGATGCTGTGCCTGATGACGCATACGCGGCACCGTAGGTGTCCAGCCGCACGAGCCCTGTTCCCATATAAGCGAATGCAAAATGTTGATAGGGGTAGAACGTAGTGCCATCGGCTGAATATTGCATTTCAAACGCTGTGGTTCCGGAAAAGCCGACTTCCGTGAGGTTGGGCGGCGCGCCAGTGCCGGATGCTCCCAAACGGGGGTCTGGAATATTCACGGAATTCAGCGATAGAGCTACGCAGGTTAGCGGAGTTCCCTGGGCAATTGCCGGGTAGGAGCCGGTTGCTGCCACTGCGGGTGAGGTATAATTACAAAAGAGGGCCGCTACGGAAGTGGTGGCGGTCAACGAAGTTGGATTAACCATTGCCGGATCGGTGAAGGCTGTGTCATTGGTGAATGTAAATTGATCATTGGCGGTCGTGAATGCCGAGGTGTGATTAACTAGGTTGACGTTGCTTCCGCTGGTTCGGGTGCCTGTGGTGAAAACGCACGTTCCTCCGTTGGCCACGAAGCGAAGCTTGATGCTGGAATCAGGCGCTTTCAGGGGCTGATGTGGATTCCAGAGCCGTGGTACCAGAAACAGGTAGAGATAAGGCCGGATGGAGTTGTTGCTGTTGAGCCCCTGTTCCCAACGGAAAGGAAAAAAACAGAGGTTGTGCAGGTAGGGAAGGTTCTCAACGCCTCGGATATTGTTGGTGGCGTATTCTGGGTCGCTGTGATTGGTGATAGAGGTGTTGGTGAAACTGATAATGGTCGGAAGATCGTCGGTATCATATTGATCAATGAGATTGGCCCCGATTTGCATGATATGCACATTGGTGTTTTGATCCCGGGCACCGGAGTTGGTGGCTTTGTCGCTGGAAAAATATTGCCCTATGGAGCCTTCTATTATCACGGCCTTCAGGAGCTCAAAGAAATCGGGGTCGCGGGGGACTGCCGCTACTTCGTCGAGGCTCAGTATTTTGCTGGCGGGGGTGCTTCCCGTGGGGCGGTAGGTCCAGGTTCTGTAGGTGCCGGTGCCGGAGACTTCGAGCCCAAAGTACTGCTTTATATTATCAGCCGTACCGTCGGCGTTATAGGCAGAGTCGGTAGATGCAAGTGTGGCACTGGGGCCTTTTGCGGTCACCCAGGCAAGACGGCTAAGGGGAAAACGCTTTCGCAGCAACGGCATTCCCGCCGTGACTGTAGTTCCGTCAGCGAGTGTGCCGGAAGTGGTAAAACGGACTTTTGCCAAGGCGGGGTTGGCCGTGCTGGGGTAAGTTTTGGAGGACCCGGAGGGAGTGGCGGGGGCGAAGGAGGGGGCATTTAACTCGCGGGAGAATGTTCCGAGATATTGAAGCGAAGAGAGGTCCTGCCCGAATTGATCTGTGTGCTGCCGGGCGTAGGTGATTAAGTCGCGTCGGTTGATGAAAGTTTGATCGCTGCCATCGGACGTGTGCAAGACATTGATGAAACTGCGGTTCGGGTCGAACAGACCACCTTGCCGGGGGACTGCTGAAACATTGGTTCCGGTGAGTGCGGCCCGCCATTTCAGAAAGCTCGCGGTATCGAGTTTGGAAAGCCCCGGGATTTGATAAAGATCCGCATGGTGAAGCCGTCCCCGACGGCTGTTGATAGTCGAACTTAACCGGTTGCCTGCAACGTTAATATTCAATAAACCTCCTTCATCGTAAATCACATAAGCAAAGCGGCCGATGGCAAAATCGGTGTTGACCGTGGATGCGTCTTTAAGTTGATCGGTCCAGGAGGTAAATGCTTTGGGTCCTTCTCGCGTAACGATGATCCAATTTGGCGCGAGAAATCCCGTGGCAGAGGCAGCCGAACCGGTCAGTGATGAGTCGATCAGCAGAGGCGCATTCCATCGTTCTTTTGTTATGGCGCGGCCATTGAAAGACGCCGTTGTGCTGCTGCATACCGAGGCGAGGTCGCTTGGTGGGAAGGTGGAGATGTCGTAATCTGAGCCACCGGTGGTGTTCTGAAAGAAAGACACCCCGCTGGCGCTGCGTTTGAGGATGTTGGAAGGCACCGTGGTGGAGCCCGTGGAATAAGCGATAAACGGGATGATGGTGTGATTGGAAGTGGGGCTGTAGATGGAGATGCCGGCTTGGGTGTCGATTATGGAACCGGCTGCGATTTCCTGCTTGAGGTTGCTCTTGAGCAAATCAATCGCACCCCGCCCCAAGTGGATGACTTGGCTCTGTGCGTTGCTGCTTGTAATGATCTGCTGCTCATTGGTAGCTCTAGAAAAAAAGGCAACCAGCAGCCCCGCAAGCAAAGCGATGAAAGACAGTACGACAATCAGCGCAAAGGCATGTCGTTTGGATTGGCAAAGAAGGGGGGCGGCATTCATGGAATGCGGGTTAATTTGCGAACGTTACGAAAATATGAAATCAAATGGCTTGCGTCAACGTTTTTGTAAGCGTGCCGCAAGTAAAATCTTAAATGCCGACGGGGTTAGCTGCCCGTGGAATTTGATTTGGATACAGACTGTTCACCGGTGGGGGGGATATCCATGGCTTCGTCAAAGTTCTGATGATCGACAACCATCCCATTGTCGAGCGCGTTGCGTTTTTCCTGGCGCAGATATTTGAATAAAAGACGCATATCGCGGAAGCCACCCCAAGTGAACCAGAGCGTCCCTACCACAGCCCAGAAAATCGGGATGCCAATGGCTACCCAATACCAAAAGGTAGACCAGACTGAGGAAGGCCACGGCGCAATGAGATTCCAGACCGAACCAATGATGAAAACCACAAACCAGATCATCGTCCAAACGAAGAGCCCTATGGTGATCCATTGGTCTGTGCTGGAAAAATTTGAGTCGATGCCGATGACTGTGCGCCAAGTCATTTTGCTGGCAGGTATTGTCCTTTCCTTTCCATTGTTAGCCTCACCATGCCGGGCGTATTCCCCTCGGTGGAGCATACGGTCCATATTATAGTCCTGCTTACAGGTCATCAAAGACACCACCAGGTACAACACCACTGCAATGACCGTGGCGAAGAATGAGATTTGCATGCCATTGAGCGGAAAGTGGTCACTGAACTGACGGGCTAGAATTCCGCCCGTGGAGAGTCCGGACCCCGCGATCAATGCAGCCCACGCGCCCGCCGTGGTGCCCTTTTTCCAGTAGAGGCCGCCAATGATCGCAGCGCCCGCGCCACCCACGAAGAGCCCCATTGTCACCTGCCACCACATCACGATGTATTCCGTTTGCTGGAACAGGCTCCCAAAAAGAAAGGCAAAGAACGCCACCCCCGCAATGGAGTAACGCAAAAGCTTGATGTGCTCCCGGGGGGTGAAGGGTTTTTTGCGAAGCGGCACAAGCACGTCCTGCACAAACAGGCTTCCCCACGAATGCAAGTGGGTGCCGTCTCCGCCGAAAACGCCCATCAACAAAACCACACAGAGCGCCCCTTTCAAGCCGGTCGGCAGCATTTGCGATACCGCGACGGGAATCTCCATTTGCTGCTGGATTTGCGGTTGGGAAATATTCGCCAACTCCATGTGAACCATGGCTGCCCGTGGGGCGAAGTCGGGGTGAATCAAATACGTCATGGCGCAAATGCCAAGCAATGTCACCACAGGCCCCTTGCTCATTTCACGCCAGCGGCTGAGAATTCCCCCCATGCGGGACTCGTGCGCCGTAACGGCCGCCGCGTTATAGGCGCTCTGGTTTTGCCACGCCATCGTTCCATAAATAGCGACGAACATGGCCATCAGCACATACCAAATGTTGAAATCCTTCAGCCCCATCGAGTCGAATGGATTGAGCAACGATTGCCCCGGCGGGCGTTCGACAATTCCCGTGGTCGTGATCATGTGCGTCAGGGCGTAATTGATCTCATTCCAACTGAACATGGCAACCAGCCCCACTACCAACACCAAGTACAAAATCTGCGACACCATTCCCTCGACGCAATTGGTCACCATTAACGTAATGAGGCCGCCGGAAAGTGTCATGACCAGCGTAATGGAAAGCAGAGCGCCCATCAGCGGGATGTAGGTGGGAATGTCAAACCCGGCGAGATGCAGCGTTGCAGGAAATCCAAGGAAATAGACCAGAAAGCGCGAGCCCACGGCGGGGATAATGCCGAAATTGACAATGCCTGCTCCAAACCCAAGAAACCCAGTAAAGATGCGGAATGCTTTGCTATAGCGCACCTCGAAGAACTGGGCCAGCGTCATTACTCGCGTCTCTCGATAACGGTAAATCACAAAGCCGGAAATCGCCACAATCAACGTCACTGGAATATTGATCCAGTTCCACCAATTCAATGTGAATCCGGAGTTTTTTAGCACTTCGAAAGTCGCCACGAAGGAAACCGCGCCCGCACCCATCTCCCCTTTGGCCACCGCCAGAAGGTAGCGGCCAGCCACGCGCCCGCCTGATAAAAAGTCTGCGACGCTATTCATGTAGCGCCGCGTATAAATGGCGATCCAGATGACCGCAAACATCAATAGGGAAACTAAAAGCCAATCCAGCCAGTGCATAGTAAGTTTCTTTAAACGGGAGTACGATGGTTCGAAAGTCAGCGCTGTTTCCAATCCTTTAGCGAATCGAACTCGGGTATCGGGGCTAGATAAACATTGCCGTAGCCAGTGTGGCGGTCCGAAGTAAACAATATCGACTTTCCATCGGGAGTGAAACGCGGATGAACATGGAGTTGCTGGATTTTAGCCGTGGAATCGTGCCGGCAAAGAACGCGTGGCCCCACAAGTTTTCTGTCGATACGCTTCCATAATTTTAGGACGCCGTCTTCATAACCGTCTCCGATTATTAGTTCATCTTCGTAAGAAAAGACGTGTCCGGTTTGCGATGCCTGTTTGGAAATCCAGCCGTTTGAGCCAGTGAAGTCGATCCCCCCGATTGCGAATCCATTGCCTGATCGCGAAAATCCGTGGAAGCCGATCCGGCGTCCGTCCCGATACCAATATTCATGTCCAACGCAAAAATCGGGATCGGGTGAGGGGAGTTTCCACGAGCGGCCCGACGCGATGTCGAGCCCAAAGATGCGATTGTCCACCTGTTCCCACGGCCCTTCGTGGCAATAGGTCAACTGATTGGGGTTTGTGGGCGAGGTATTGACGTGTCCGATCCATACCTGCTCTTCAAAGACTACTTCGGCGGGGCCTCCTGTAGTGGGTATGCGCAGAATGCGGCTCGTCGGGCGGCTTTTGAAGACATCTCGGAAGCCGACATAACCGCGGAGCAAATCTGTCTCGATATGGTTTTCGGGTTCCTTGTAAGTTGAAAACAAAACATGGGTCCCATCGGCAGAGCAGTTGACCATCAGCGGATGCCAAGTGCCATCTTGCTCCCATAGCATGCGCACTTTTTGGGTGACGATATCGACTGCGGCGAGATTGACGCCAATCCAAAAATAGACTTCGTCCTTAAGTGGGTTTTTGCACGCTTCGACAAACTGAATTTCGAGCGGCGCAGGGGGCGGCTCAATGTCGGTAATTTGCTCGATTTCGCCCGTCTCAAGATCCGCTCCATAAAGGTTTGTGCGGTTATTGCGGTCGGATGAAAAAAGGAGCTTTTTCCCGCCGTCGTACCATCCAGGGTTGGTAAAGTAGAAATGATGACTATGTCCCTTGTAGTTGGTGAGTTGGATAATCTCCAGCCCGGTAAGAGGATCTTTGTAGGTAGAGCGTTCGCTATTCATGGCTAAAGAGAATTAACGGCCCGTTTTGACGAGAAGCACTTCGCGGGCTTTGAGGGTGAAATTGGAAAGATTGATTTTTCGGCCGGAGATCAAATCCAAGCCGCTGCCCATGCCTTCGAACTTTAGTTGTTGGGAATGTGCGTACACGCTGACGAGGGAAACAAGCGTTCCCTTCGAGAGAGCGGCCACGCGGTAATCCACTCCCCGTGTCCTGTCTCCGGAGTCGACGTCCATGAGCGCTGGGGCATTTTTTGTCGCTCCCTTTAATGTCACTCCGACGGTTTGCATATCGGCTTTGAGGTCGCCTTTGATGGCGATGGATGGCGGAAGTGCCAAGCCGGATCTCGGTTGATGGTATTCGTTAAACCCCAGGTTATCTTCTCCAATCGGAACCACCTTGAAACCTTGTCGTGTCAGCTTTGCGATACCCTCGGCTGCACCATCCGTTGCATGGGTTAATGCAGGAAGGAAGAGAACCGATGCGCCGGGAAGTTGGCCCGTCGCCAATTGCCGATCGCTAATGAAAGTAACTTTATAGCCCGAGATCGTCAGCGCCGTGTATAGGTTTTTCACCGTCTCGGGATAGCGCGATTCCCAAAAGAGCGATGTCATGGAATAAACCAACGCTACATCAGGAGCGAGGTGGTTGAGCGTGCGAATTTCAGGAGCAAGGCGGTTAAGATCTAGCGCCGCCTTGCCTGCCGCATAAACATCAGCTGGCCGCATGTAAATGCTACCTTTGGCGCTGTTGGAGGAAGGCTCATTCCAAAGCCATATAGCGTAGGCCGACCGGTGATGTAGTGCCCCTTGCCACAAGACATTATAGATGTGTTCCGGTGGAATTGGTTCGGCAGGGTAACGGTCAACGATGAGATGCAGTTCCGAATCAATGACGGGGCGCTGATGAAAAGAATTCAGCAAATCGTACCACAATTGGGTGCGGACCCACGTGTGGCTGAAAGGCCCATTCTGGGAGACGAAACTCCAACTATCGCACCCTGCGAGATCGGTGAATTCTGCGATCTGTTCGGGATCAACTCCACAATAGAGCCTACCGCCATGGGTGCGCTGTGCCTGGGGCCGGGTATCCATGAGGTCCGGGACAAGCTTTACATGTACGGGGATTTCTGGACTTCCAGCTTTGACTAAATCGTACATCCATCGATGCCATGCGGCGAAGTTGCGTTGATTGAAGCATACCCAATCATAGTACGCTGGCCACTGTGCGCTGTTTTGGGGAAAAGTTATGGCGGGAACTGGAACCTCTGCAAAGTCCGCGTAGTGAGTTCCGTATCGGCTGTTGAGCGTTTTGATGGAGCCATGCACGCTCTGTAAATAGAAGGCCCACTTTGGCAGGCTGTCCGGATCGCGCCCCGTTTGATTGTACCCGGGTTCATTGCTAAGGCATAACGAGTTCAGTCCCGGAGCTTGGCCGATGAGTGGAACGAATGCGCCGATCCAGTCTTTCACCACGGTTTTTGCAACGGGATGGTCGATATTGTAGTTGATGAAACCCTTCGCATTTACCTGGAGTTCCGGATATTTTTTCAGAGCCCAATCCGGGAAGTAGTGAGGAGCCAGCAGAATATCCGCAAACATACCGCGTTCTGTCAGCCGTTGCAGCAATCGTGGCGCAGAACGGGCCGTCTGACTTAGTATTCCGGTTTCGGACATTTCGCGTGGGCCGAATTCCTGCTGCACTAAAGTCGTGTGAGTGGCCGCCAGAAAATCGAGGTCTTTGTTAATCTGATTGAAGAAGCCGTATCCTCCGAGGATAACCGGAACTTTCTCCGCTGCACTGGGTTTGCTCCAAAACATTCCGTCTCCATCGAAACTAATCCGTCCCCCTGTCAGTTTGGGTATTCGATAAGGGGCGACCGTATGGCTTCTGAGAGCTTCAATCCGCTTTCTGATGGATTCAAGCACCATGGCTGTTTCCCGGGCTTGCAGGCGGTTCCATAAGAGCACCTCTGAGGCGCTGGGCCCTTCTACTTTGAGTCCTTGAGTCCCGCCGGGCCCTCCGGTTTTTAGCCGGTCAATGTAGTGTTGGGCGATTTGCAGTCCCATCGAAATCTCGCCATCGTTTGCGTATTCGGAACGATCAAACACGAGTGCCTCAATCCTAGCCAGTTCGGCATGATTTGTGTCCATTAAAGCAGCAATTTCCCCGGGCCGATCTTCGATAGCTTCCAGGGTAACTCGGTTAAGCCAAAGTTCATCCGTTTTTTCAAAAACACGCAGACTCACCTCTGCGTTTCCTTGCGCGTTGGCAGTGAAAGTGGTTTCCACCTGGGTCCAATCGAAAGTTCCTTTTGGCAATGGCACCTTCTGGCCGTCCGCCTCCAATGCGCCGGATCCCGCATTCCTGCCTTTTACCCAAGCTGTCACACGATAGGCGGTTCCTTTCGATAACAGGGAAACGGTCTGCGTCAGGGATGCGACTGCGGGTTCACTCGTGGAGGCAGGCACCACAATCTGGATCACTGTTCCACCATCCAGCCCGGCTTGGGACATCACCTGTGCAGATGCGGCCTGGGTGCCTGGTTTCCACGTCCACCCTTGGAGCCCCTCTTCAAATCCTCCATTTTGCAACAACGATCCCTCAACCTGGGCTATTTCAAAGCATAGGAACGTGGCAAAACAAAAGAGAAACAATGGATTTCGAACCATGGAAGACGGGGGTGATGAATGGATGGACCGAAGCGTCGGTGCGGTAAAGCCACGGTATAAACGCGGCTGCCTAAATATGAGAACGTTACGATAATAGGAAGCGAACAAACTGCCGTCAACAAATTTAGGATAAAATCCATTCTCCCCCTGCGATGGATAAGCCAGAAGGCATTTTCCCGAGGGGCAAAATCCCTTCCGGCTTCGGATTTTTTCCCAGTACACATCTTTCTTATTTTAAGATCGTTACGAGTCTGCTATTTTTCGCCTCCGCAACCATGACAAAACTGAAGGATATAGCTCTCGCTGCCGGTGTCTCTGTTGATACCGTTTCCCGTGCCCTCAATGGAAAAACGAAGGCCTGCTGGCCGGGCGTAGCCCGCAAAGCTGAAGAAATACGGGAGCTTGCCCAGCGTATGAATTACACGCCCAACCGGGCTGCCCAAATGATGCGCACGCAGCGCACCTACCAGATCGGCGTGCTGGTTGGAGAGTTATACAATCCCCAGACCGGTCTTGTCTTGGAAGCCTTCGGCGACACGCTCAATGCCCGTGGGTATGGCCTGGTGCTCGGCCTTTGCCGGGAGCTTGAGGATGCTCCATTAAAACGCTTTGTCAGCAATCTCCTTGATGGAGTTATCAATTTGCACCCCCTTCTTAACACAGCGGACTTAAGGCGCTTGGCGCCGAAACTCCCCATGCTCACCTATAACCGGACGCCTCAGGAATCGCCCGCCGTTTACGATATGGTGGGTGGTGTTCACATGGCGCTCAAACATTTGTGGGCTTTGGGGCACCGGCGAGTTGCCTTGGTCACCGGGCCTCACAAACCCGAGCATGTGGCCAGCCGTATCTCGGGGTACGAATCGTTTTATGCCCGGCAATCTATCGCGGCATCTCCGGAATGGATTATCAACACCGGGTGGAAACTCGAAGATGGCGAGGCTGCCGCGAAAGCATTTATAGAAACCGGCTGCACCGCATGCCTTGGCGGTAACGCACTTCTCTCGGTGGGGCTTGCCTTGGGATTGCGCCGCTTTAAAAAGGAGATTCCGCGCGATTATTCCCTGTTTTCGCTCGAAAACACCTTCATGACGCAAATCAGCAATCCCGCGATTACTTCCATTGCCCATCCTATACCGAAGTTGGTCGATGCAACGGTGGAGGGTTTGATCGCCATAATCGAAAAACGCACCGCGCCCCCGTTCACTACCTTCCCCGTCACGATTATTGATCGCGGCTCAACCCGCAAAAATCAAGCGGAGCGCTAGCGCGCGCGACCCCGGTCCGGGCGAATCGGAGCAATGGAATCTCGCACTGCGAGCACGGGTTCCACAAGCACCGCTTCTTTGCTTGGCTGTTCTGAAATATGAGCCATCAACGCATCCACGGAAAGGCGCGCCAATTCCTCAACCGGAATCCGCACGCTGCACAGTGGCGGAGTTGCCATTTCCGCGATCAGTGAATCATCGAAACCGCAGACCGAAATTTGCTCGGGAATCTTAAGCCCGCTGGCCTGGACTGCCTTCATCGCACCGACTGTCATCAGGTCGTTGGCTCCAATGATCGCTGTACAGCCTTTTTCCAAGAGCCGTGGCGCGCATCGCTTCCCTGATTGGAAACTCCAATCCCCGAATTCGATCCATTGGGTATACCCTGTTTTGCTGTGCTTTTCCAAAAACGCTTTGAAGCCCTGAATACGTTCCTGTGAGCCGCTATCGCCCTTGGGCCCTGAGATGAACCCGATTTTTCGGTGCCCAAACCCCCATAGATAATCCGTGGCGATCCACAACCCCTTGAAATAGTCAAATCGCACGGAAAAATCCGGTGACGGGCGGAGAAAATGCAGGTAGGGAACCGTGACGCGGGCCGCTTGGAATGTCTGCGTATCGACCAGCGGATCAAGATTCAGAATTCCATCGACCATGCCGTTGGAAAAATCGCTCAGATAAGATTTCGCCACCTCCAGGCTGCCATTGGTCAGGCCAAGAAGAAGTTTGTAACCGTTACTAAGTAGATTGTGCTCAATGGCCTCGATTTTTTTGCCAGTGGAAGGGGTGGCCAGTTCCCGGACGAGAACGCCGATCTGAAAGGTCTTTTTCATCCGAATGGCTCTTGCCATTGAGTTTGGCCGATAATTCAGCTCGGTGGCAATGTTCAGGATTTTTTGCGCGACCATGGGGCTGATCCGCCCCTCCACCGCCTTGCCATTAAGCACCACGGAAACGGACCGGACGGAGACATCCGCCTTGGCGGCAATTTGCTTCAAAGTGACCATAAGATGAAATGCATTCTAAAACCCCGGAAAGAGCAAGTCATTCGCGGGTTCTTTAGGACGCCCCCCAAATTACGAAAATCCGTGGGCGTGGCAAGACAGGGATTGACAAGAATCACAGAAAGCGTAAAAGCTGCATAAACGATTACCCAATCTGGCTCCGATTTCGGCCGGACCGCTTCGTGCGATTCGGAATTTCCACCTCGGGAACCTGTTGCCTGGAGTGAATTCGGCAACCCTGCGCAGTTTGCGTAAACCCCAAATATAAAACCCCACTATGAATATCCCCGAAAAAATCAGGAACTCCTCCCGGGCACTTCCTCAAATCCGTTTAGCCGCCATTGCAGCTTTGATCTGCACGGGACCCATGACCGCCCAGGCAACCACTTACTACTGGGACCCCGACTATTCAACAACCGGGCTCCAATACGGTAGCGGAACATGGGTTTCGGGGGGGACGGTCTCGGTTTCCTCATTTGCAACGGGAACGGCGGGAACCACCCGTACCACCTGGGTTAATTCCAGTTCCAGTGTCATGTCGTTTGATAGCAGCACGAGCGGCGGAGCAAGCGGATTGATCACCGTGACCTTGGGGGAAAACATAACGGCTGGCTCTGTCAACGAAGGGTGGAATTATAGCAGGAACCTGGTCATTACCGACGGCGGAAGTGCATATACTCTGACTACGGGCACCATTTCGGATAACAATAGCAGCTATGTGTTGACTATTGATTGCGTTGTTGCCGGGACCAACCTCACCAAATCTTCGGGGGGGTACGTTATCCTTACAAAGAACTGCACCTATTCAGGTAGCACCACCATCACGGGAATTACCAGCTCTTCGGCGGGCGGCACGTTGCAGGTCGGCGAAGGGGGAACGACGGGAGCCCTCGGTGCCGGGGACGTTTATTTCGTCAGAGCCGGCACACAAGCCGGCGCATCCACCCTTTCTCTCGTGCACTCCAGCGCGGTAACGGTATCAAATAATATTCATTTCGATGATACGATTAATGGTGGAATTATTTCCAACTACGGCAAAAGCCGTACCAATACCGCCCTATATTCCGGGGGCAAAGTCACATTGACGGGAACCCAATACCTTACGGGAACCTTAGCCAATCAAGTGACTTACGATATCACGACCATCAATAATGCCAGCCCCAGCACCTCGTCGGTTGACGCAGAAATATCTGGAAAAATAACCGGCACCGGCGGCATCACGAAAATTGGCAAGGGCACGCTATTGGTGAGTGGCACGGCGAATGACTTCTCGGGCGGCACAACGGTTAAGGAGGGTTGCCTCGTCGTCAATGGGAATCTCGGAAGCGGAGCTGTGAATGTACTCTGGGACGGCTCCAACACCTACGCTGCACTTGCGGGTTCGGGAACGATCGCCGGTGTCGTCACCGGAAGCAATGCGACGATTAACGGCTCTGGGCTAACCATGGCAACGATTACACTTGGTGGAACCAGTGTTCTGAGCGGTAACAACATCGCCACCAGCGTAACGGTGGCCGGCGGCACCACAACCTTGAGTGGTACCACCACCAGCGCTTTTAACATTTCCAGTGGCGCAACCTTGGTGGGCAGTGGTTATGCCAATGGGGCGGTCAGCGCCACCAGCGCTGCCATTAATGGCAGCGGCCTGAGGCTGGGCGCCACCACGCTCTACGGCACCAGCACGCTAAGCGGCTACAATATCGCCAGCAGCCTGACGGTGGCGGGTGGCACCACAACCCTCACGGGCACGACCAAATCCACCAGCACCCTTTCGGTTGCTCTCGGTGCGGGGTTGACTGCCAATGGCACCATTGACGGCAGTGCTGCCGTCAGCGGTTTGCTGACAGGCACCAGCACGATCAAGGGTAATCTCTCGCTGACCAGCGGCACGCTTTCGCCCGGCAATAGCGCGGGGATCACCACCGTCAGCGGCAATTTCACCATGGACAGCAACTCCAAGCTGATTTCCGAGGTCAGCGGCTCGGTGGCAGGCACGTCCTATGACCAGGTTAAGGTGAGCGGCAATGTTTCCTTGGCGGGCACACTGGACCTCAGCGCGCTGAGCGGCTTGACGCTGGGTGAGACCATTACCCTGATCGAAAACACTGGAAGCGGGACGACGACGGGGTATTTCTCCACCATCATCACCAGCGGCAGCACCTATACGGTTACATCCGGCAGCACCTACACCTTCTACGTGGGCACCACAGAGTACGAGATCAATTACGCCGCCAATACCGACTTGGGAAGCGTAGCCAATGACGTCACCCTCACGGTGGTCCCCGAACCCGGCACCTGGGCGATGGTTGTTGCCGGAATTGGAATGCTAGGCTTTGCGCAGCGCCTGGTCCGGCGGAAGAGCGGGTTGAATCCGATAACGATTAGCTGAAGCAAGAAAGAATTCATACATGATTGAATTTCCGGTAGCCATAGGATTGATAGGGGTTGGAGGAATGGGGCTTCTCCATCGCAATGCCATCGAATATTTGCGAAAAGAAAACCGCACCTATCTCCATGCCGTTGCAGACCCAGCCATTGATAAATTCCCTGATGTGTTGTGTGAATTGACGGCTCAAGGAACCCATATCTACCGAGACTACCGAACAATGTTGGAGAGGGAACCCGAACTTAAAGTAGTTACCATTGCCGCTCCAACGCCATTCCATGAAGAAATGGCCCAGGCCTGTTTGAAGGCCGGCGTGAAAGTTTATCTGGAAAAGCCGCCTGTGCCGTTGATCCAACAACTTGATGCACTGATTCGGTTAGACGTACACGAGGATGTGCACGTAGGCTTTCAGTTGATCAGTTCCAAATGGGCCGCAACCATTAAGCAGTGGATTACCGAAGGGAGATTTGGGCACTTGACCAGCATTCGCAGCGGCGCATGCTGGCCCCGTACGGATCGATATTATAACCGGGCTTCATGGGCTGGTCAGATGAGCCTTCATGGCCGCCCTGTGTTCGATGGCCCGGCGACCAATGCACTCTCTCATTTGCTTCACACAATCATGTATTTTGCCGCCCCTGGCGAATGCGAATATGCTGAACCCACAGAAGTTTGTGGAGAGTTGTACAGGGCCCGCCCTATTGCAAGTTACGACGTGGCCTGTGCTCGTGGTCGCTTTCGATCCGGTGTTCAGTTTGAACTGGCTGTGACCCATGCTACGCAACGCGAATGGCCCTTTCAGATCCGCATTACAGGCACTAAGGGATGGGCCTTGGTATCACAGAATGGCGGATGCCTGAAAAGTTGCTGGGGAGGAGGGAAGTATGAAGCCGACACCGGCTCGCTGGTCAATGAATGCTACCGCCGGTATATGGATTTTATCGAAGGTAAGAGCGGCAAAGGGCTCACCCAGCTTAAACAAACGCGTGGATACGTTTTGACCACCAACGGCATGCTGATGTCATCGCAAGGGATTCGTGACATTGATCCCGAGTGGATCAGTACATACGAAGACGAAAAAGGAGATGGAGGCTTTGAGGTTAAAAATCTCTACGAAGCGGTTCAAGAAACCGTCCAGACTGGCCGACTATTCTCCGAGCAAAGCCATCGCTGGGGAAAACCTTCGGAAATACTGAAGATTGACCGATTGAGCTATTGTTCTCTCGAAGAAGAAATGGCTTCGAGATCGACATAGTTTGGCGGAAAAAATAGAAGAGCGGCGGATGCGGCGTTTTGAGTGCTCAACTGTTTTTAGGCCGTCTCGGAAGCCGCGTGGTGCCCACCAGTGCAAACCCAAGCACTGCACATCGCCTGCCACGCTTCTCCGCGATGGCAATCGCCATGGATTGGTGTTCAATTCGGTTTCCGTACTGCTCTCTGGCTGCGAAAGCACCGTGGATGAGGATCACTCTCCACATGAAGGATTCGGAATTCGTCTCGTAACTTGCTTGGTACATTCCCGGCGCTGCACTGGAGCCTATCCGGAAATTTATGTGAGGGGGGAACCGTGAGATAAAGGACGAATGGCTAGAAATTGAACGGAAACAAAAGACCTGCCGCCAATAGGGGATAGCGGGAAAGATTGGACAAGGTAATCATTTCATTGTCAAAACGAAATTGGATTTCTCGCCGGAACTGCTAATTCCTGCCTTTTTGCCTTCCTCTTTGATCTTCTTCGCCACGCTGGATTTGGAGCATCCCAGCTTGTCTGCAACCGTTTTGTAATTGGTTGCGCCGGCCCGGAGCGCTTCGACGATCTGCTTGACCGTGATGGTTATGCGGGGCTTCTTGACGACGTTTGTTGTGTCGGGACCGCTGCTACCGGTGAGTTTCGCAATTTCCTTTTGAATATCGGTTACATGGTTGCGAGCGGTGGATAATTTGACTTTCAATTCCATCACCGCACGGCTGCGGAGGTTTACGATTTGGCGTTCAAGGTCCTGGATTTGTTCCTGGGTATTCATAGGGTTGGAGTCATTGTTAGCGTTTACGTTTGGTTCTTGCTGGAATTTTATAGGTTGCCGTACTGCCGCTACCGGTCAGCACAATGGCTTCTTCCTCGATCAATGCGGAGAGCGGGAGCTTGCCGCGCTCGGAAGCCACGGAATTGAAGGTGGGGACGTCGCCCACGCCCTACGGCAATTCACCGGCATCACGCAGGCGCTCACGCCCGCAGAACGGGAGCACCTTGTTCACCTGCTCGTGGAGCGAGTGGTCTTTGACGGCGCGAAATCCAGCATAGCCATCACGTTCTGCCCTTCCCATGCACAACTCTCTTCGGAATAGTTTTTCTCTTTTTTTTCCGTTTTCTCTTGTTTTTGAACCACTTATACGACTCGAATCCTTTGTGTTTTGGCTTTCCTCCTTACGGAAAGTTGCTCTCGGTTAACAGCATCCGGATTCTCTAGTTCGAATCGCCGATATGGGCGGCCATTCTGACGATTTACGAAACGGGCTGTTCTCGGCTAACAAGTCCCTCTCGCCTTGGTGGTAGCAGCGCCGCCCAGATCATTGGTTGCCCCCTCCGAACGGGTCATTGCGCGTGACCGAGACCACCTTTTCTCTCGCCCTTTCAACCCCCGGCTGATTGTTGCTATTTTTGCCCTATGCAAAAACCTTGCTCCGCTACCGCATCGCCTCTATAAAATCCTTTTTTCGAAAGCGTAGATTTTCATATCGAAAAACCGCCTGTTTGGCCACCTTCTTTAAGCACTTTTTCGATGTCCAGAGTCCGTCAACATCCGCTCCTTGCTTTCCTGCTCCACATGACCCAGTCGATCCTCCTGCGCGAGATCTCTTATCTTAAAGCGGAGAACCAGATTCTCCGGTCCCGGCTGCCAAAGCAGATTTAGACTACACCCGCCGAACGCTCGCTTCTGGTCCGCTTGGGGGCACCCTTGGGCAACGCGATCCAGGAGCTGCTCTCGGCCGTCAACTACAAGACTTTTCAGCGGTGGGTGCGCGAGGAGAAATCCGGTAAGTTCAGGACGCAGAAACCCCAGCATCCAGGACGACCGCCGATTGTGGAAGACATCAAAGCGATCATTCTGCGGCTGGCCAAAGAAACCGGCTGGGGATACGCCCGAATCCAGGGCGAGTTGAAGAAACTCGGGATTACCGTGGCCACCAACACGATCAAGAAGATCCTGATCCAGAACGGCTTTCACCCGAGCCCGAACCGCACGAAGGGAGACTGGGATCGTTTCATCAAACGCCATATCGACACGCTATGGGCTTGCGACTTTTTTTCGAAGGACGTCTGGACCGCCTTCGGCAAAGTTACCTACTACGTCCTGTTCTTTATCCACGTGGGGACGCGGCGGGTGCGTGTTGCGGGCATGACGGTCCAGCCGAACGGGGCATGGGTGGAACAGCAGGCCCGTAACTTGGTCTACGACCTAGCTGAACGAGGGGAGAAAGCATCCTATCTGATCAGGGACGGCGATACGAAATTCACACAGAAATTCGATGAGATTTTTAAGACCGAGGGGATCAAAGTAAAAAAGCTACCCTACCGGTCGCCCAACCTGAATGCGTTCGCGGAACGCTATGTTCAAAGTATAAAGCAAGAGTGCCTCGATCATTTCATCGTGTTCGGTGAATCCCACCTGGAGCATCTGATCCGGGAATACGAGCAGCACTACAACACGGTGTGCCCGCATCAGGGGCTCGGAAACCGAACGATTGGCGTTGTTTCTATGCCGCCGCCGGATGGAGAGATCAATCCCGCTGAAATTGAATGCGAATCCGGGCTCGGCGGGCTGCTCCGGCATTACCACCGCAAAGCCGCCTAACAACCGAACACAGGCGTCGAATAATCCCAGCTTCTATTATTCTGATTTTAAGCGCCTTCCAACGGAACGATATTTTGTGCCTCATGGAATTAGAAAAACGCGACTTGGGGGGAATCATATCAATTTATTATTTTGCGTCCAAATCAACCTAAGGACACGCTGAATTAATCAGGACTGGGCAGGGGGAAGAATTACCGGCAGGATGAGCGGCATGAAGCGGCAGATGAGTTTTTCGGAGAGCGAATTCGCGAGCAAGAAGCGCGTCACACGTAAGGAGGCGTTTCTGGCGGTGATGGAACAAGTGGTTCCATGGAAGCGATTGGAGGAACGGCTCGAACCGTATTATCCCAAGGGCCACCGGGGGCGTCCACCGATGGGGTTGGAGCGGATGTTGCGACTCTTGGTCGTGCAAAATTGCTTTGGGCTTTCCGACGAAGGGCTCGAAGACGCAGTCTACGAAATACAGTCCATCCGGCAGTTCGTGGGGGTGGACTTGAACAGCGATGTCGTCCCCGACGCCACGACGGTCCTGAAATTCCGGCGGCTATTGGAAGAACACAAGCTCGCCCGAACGATCTTCGAGGAAGTCAACGCAAGCCTGGCCGCGCACGGGCTTTACATGAAGCAAGGCACCATCGTGGACGCCACGATCATCGCCGCGCCCAGTTCGACCAAGAACGAGCGCAAGGAGCGCGATCCCGAAATGCACCAGACCAAGAAGGGCAACGAGTGGCACTTCGGAATGAAAGCGCACATCGGCGTGGATGCCCATTGCGGCTTGGTTCACAGCGTGACAGCCACAGCGGCAAACGAAGCCGACATCAACCAGACCGAACACCTGCTGCACGGACAGGAGAGCGTGGTATTTGCCGATGCGGGCTACACGGGAGCACAGAAGCGCGAGGAGGTTGTGGCCAAGGCGCCGGGTGCGAAGTTCTATGTGGCAGCCAAGCGGAACGGCGTCAAATCCATACCCGATGGGCCGTGGAAGCAAGCCGTGCAAGCGTTCGAGCACGCCAAAGCGCAAGTGCGTGCGCTGGTCGAGCATCCCTTCCAAATCGTCAAGCGGCGGTTTGGATACGGCAAGGTGCGCTACCGAGGATTACGAAAAAACCTCGCCAAACTTGAAATCCTCTTCGCCTTGGCCAACCTCGTGCTAGCCAAGCGGGAACTCTTGGCCACTACCTGCCCATGACGACACAAAACGGAGGAAATCGCCTGGATTTGCTCCCCAAAAACCGGAGACGCCCCTCAAAACGGATCGCTTCCCAGCGGTGTACCACGTCGCGGGCCACTCGCTCCCGCGCTTTTGGCTTCGAACGTCCACTCTTATATCACTCTGCCGTGGACGGCTGCTTTGTTCAGCGTGTCCCTAAGCGAGCACCTAAAAAAGGTCTGTGGTCCGCGCTGATGATAGAGGCAATTGTATTCAATCTGAATACCTTTTCCCTAGCAGACCGACGGATAGCATGCCATCAACGTTAACCTACACCACGGCCCAGCCATTACAAGTCACCCCATAGCGGCGGAGACGAAGGAAGAACCTCCTTTTTTATACATGTCCCCACTTATTCTAAAGTTCGTTGCTCTGCTAACCGCATTTCCAATCCCGGCAGCGAGTTCTGCAAAATCGTGAAGTGCGCCGCTGATTCATCTCGAATTTTTAGCTCTCCTCACGTCTTGTGTTATTTTCCTCTCGTTTCATGAAATTTCTTTTTCCCTGGCTCTCGGCACTCTTTATGTTTGAGGTCACTGTTTTCGGGGCGGAACCTTGGACGGAAGACGATTTTACCGAAGTGTCAGGCCCCGCTTCGCCTCACGTTGCCTATGCCCTGCGGCAGGATGGGAAAAACCTAACCGTCGTCATTGAGGTCACCCCGCTGGATAATGAAGGCGATCCCAGAGTCAAAGTGGGCTTGAATGCTGCCAAAACTTTTATTCTCGACCAAAGTTACGCAACCTTTTCCAAACAGGGTTTAATGGATCGTTACACCTTTGTGATCCCCTGCAAGCAGTTTGCATGGAAACCCGCGCATTGGGAAAAGCTGCGGATGGGGTTGACGGTTGTATGGCCCGGAGGTCCTTGGGGCCAGGATCTCCTGCGCGAACGGTTCCTGCACGAAGACGGTGCCGCTACGTTCGCTCCGCTTTCCGTCAACCCGCAGCACTGGAGCCCTATTCCCCTGACGGAATATACTTCGAGGGTGGAGGCCCGCAAAAAACGCATTTTCGTGGATTTGGAGCAGCCGATGGATGGCAAGGCAAGCGTCATTTTGGAAGATGCCACGGGGAAACGTGTTCGCAATCTGCTCTCCGGCCAGCCGCTGACTAAAGGACCGCACCGCATTCCGTGGGATGGCCTGGATGAAACGGGGAACATTGTTGCCCCGGGGCTTTACCGTTGGCGCGCCATTTCTCACCCGGGCATCGTCCCCGAATATCTTTTTTCATTTTATAATCATGGCACCCCAACATGGAACGGATCGCCTGCAAGTAATTGGCTGGCCGACCACAGCGATGCGGTGGCAGCCACCGCTTTTGGCGACCGCGTTTACCTTGGCGCTCCCGTGGCCGAGTCGGGACACAACATCATCCAACTCACCCCGCGAGGGGAGAAAACTGGGCATATCAATTTCCCTCCTCTGGTCGGGAAAGGGAAACTCTTCCTGGCTGCCGATGCTACTTCCTTTTATGCGATCATGGAGGGGACCCCGGACTACGAACCATTCCGGGACTTGCCGGGTGGAGAATGGCAATTCCGACGGCCTCTCAATGTCATGCGCTGGACGGTGGACGGCAATCCCATCCCCTATGACGGCGTGCGCGGAGAAAAGGTGATTGCCCTGAACCTCCTCACCGGTGCCGGTCCTCACCCCAAAGGCAAACTTCCCCAACCCAACAATCTCGCCGGTGCTGCGCTCCTCGACGGAAAGCTCTACATCTCGCTAAAACAGGAGAACCGCATTATCATCATGAATGTGGCCAACGGCCAGATCGCGGGGGAAATCAAAGTGGACGCCCCTGGGTTGATTGCCACCGACGGAAGCGGATTCCTTGCGGCATTCTCTGGAGAAAAACTGGTACGCATCGATCCGGAAAGTGCCAAAATCACGCCCCTTTTTACCCCAAAGCTAAGCCCCCTGACCATGCCGTCGGAATATGGGAACCCCGCGGGAATGGCCATCAGCGCGGAAGGCGAAATCTATCTTTCCGATGTAGGGACAGACCAAAACGTCAAGGTTTTCAAATCTGAGGGCAAGCTCCAGCGGGAGATTGGCAAAAAGGGAGGCCGCGCCCTCAACGGCCCATGGCAACCCGAGGGGATGTTTGAACCGCATGGTCTCGCCTTGGACCGGGACAATCAGCTGTGGGTTACGGAAACTGACACCTTTCCCAGGCGCAACAGCGTGTGGAACCCTCAAAGCGGGACGTTGATTCGCGAGTTCATGGGACCAACTTCTTACGGAGCGGACACGGGAGCGTTTGACACACAAGATCATACTAAATGGATCGGAGGTGGGGCACTTTGGAAGCTTGATTTTGATTCCCATACCGCGGCTCCCATGGCCACGCTTTATCACCAGACCCAGCCCGGCGAGCTTCAAAACCAGTTGATGGGGCGCTACTGGAACTTCTACCATCAGGGGGGGCGCACCTTCCTGATCGGCTATGGACAGGGCCAGTCGGTTTACGAACTGCGTCCCGATGGTTCGGCCAAGCTGTGGGCCTTTTGTGGTAATTTGCAGTCCATTGCACAAGTTCCACGGTGGTCGCTACCCAAAGCCATTGTAGATCTCCCCGAAGTGCAGCACCGCATGGCGGAGGCTGCTGCCAAGAACCGCATTCAAAATCCGGAAACGCCCCTTTTCGGCCCGTATGGCGACAAGGTGGAAGTCCCCGAGCCGATGTTGCGCGACCTCAGCCTGCTGTGGGTGGACCGCAACGGCGATGGGTTTGGTCAGCCTGAGGAATTTGAGCTGCTTTCTGAAGGTGACTCGATGAAAACCGGCTATTGGGGAACGGGCAGCCCAACGCTGGATTTAAAAATTCCCGCGCTCGTTGGCGGCAAGCCGGTGCTCCTTCCGCTTCGGCCCGATGGGTTCCTGCCCTCTGGCGCTCCCAACTACAGTTTGGCCAATGCGCTCCAGAATGTCATTCCGGTGGAGTCGGGGCTTGTCGGCTCCGAGTCGATCCAGGACCGTTTTGGGCGTATGATTTTTAATAGCTCGCCGCTGAAAGCCGTCGCCCCGGATGGGAAGCTCCTCTGGTCCTTTCCCAACCAATGGGTGGGGGTCCATGGCTCGCACGATGCGCCACTGCCCAAAACGGGCGTCATGCAGGGAGCCCTCTACTTCCTTGGTACGGCCCCGCTCGACGACCAGGGCGAGGCCTTTGTGATGAATGGGAACCATGGTCGGTTCTTTGTGCTGACCACGGATGGGATTTACCTGGACGAGATGTTCAAAGATGTCCGTATTACCCAAAACCCAAATGCCTACTTGATCGGCGGCGAATGTTTCGGAGGCTACTTTGGCCGGGCGGAAAATGGCGCTTACTACCTCCAAAGCGGGCATACTGATTATCGTATTTTCAAAATCAACGGCCTGGATCAAGTCCAGCGGAGCCACGGGACTCTCGAAGTCAGCGCTCCTCAAATCTTTGCGGCACAGGCCGCCTGTGAAGCCAAAACGGTTCAAAACAGCCAGCCCAAACAGTACACGTTCCCCGAGGTGCCTGCGGAAAAAACGCTCGCCAAGGATCCCAATCAGTGGCCGGGAACGTGGGAACTGCGCTGGGGTAATCCAGCCCAACCGTTCCCATTCGCCGAAGTGAAGGCGCTCCGATCTGGCGACCGGCTTTACCTTGCCTATCGCGTAAAGGACCCTTCGCCCTGGGTTAATGGCGGCAACGACTGGACCCTGCTGTTCAAAACCGGCGACAGCGTGGACTTCCAGTTCTCCACAGACCCTGAAGCGGCCCGAAGCCGCAACGGCGCGGCCCCCGGCGATTGCCGTCTCTTAATCGCTCCCTACAAAGGTAGCTCCATCGCCGTGCTTTATGCCTTCCGCGAACCCGGTGCGCAATCCCCCATGAGCTTCAGAAGCCCCTGGCGCACGGAGCAAGTCGATCGCGTCTGCCAGTTGACAGCGGCACAGATTTCCGTGCAATCCGGGAACGACCAATATGTTCTCACGGTTTCCGTACCTCTGGCAGACCTTGGCCTGCCGCCCGCCGGGAAAGAGGCCGAACTGACCGGTGACTTTGGGGTGATCTATGGTGACAATGCCGGGAGTATGAACGTTTTGCGATCCTACTGGGCCAATCAAGCTACCGGTTTGGTGAACGATGTGCCCGGAGAAATCATGCTGACCCCGCGCTTTTGGGGAACCCTCAAATTTAACGTCCAGTGAAATTGATCTTATCCATTTCAGTCATTGCCGCCCTGGGGTGCACCGGGTTGCAGGCCGCCCAAGCTGCACAGATTCGATGTGATGGAGTGCTCGGAAACTCCGGAGAGCAGGGGACAACCCTGGTCCGCTTCGCATCCAAACCCGCAAGCGGCCTTGGCGTGGTGGCCGACGAGGCCGGTTCGCTCTGGGATCGGGCTGGAGATGGGGTTCTAAACCGCTATGCGCGGGACGGCCGCTTGCTCGCTTCTTATCCCCTTCCGCCCAACGGGGGCTGCCGTACCGACCGGATCACCTGTTTGGAGGGGCGCCTCTTGTTGTCGATTGCGGGGAAACTCTACACATTGGCGCTCGACTCGGCCCCCGGCACCGCCCCCACGGCTCTGAATGTCGCCGCTGATCAGCTTTCTTTTAATTCGGTTAATGGAAAGGTAGCCATAGCCACAACCTCCAAACAGCCCTCTGAACCTAACAAAAGACTGTGGATGGCGTCGCTTTTCGATCCCGCTCGCAATGAGGTCAAGCCGTTGCTGGAAATCCCCGCCAATTCCGAAATTGCGCTTTCCCCCGAAGGCGGCCTCTTGGTTCGGACCAGTGGGAAAATGCAGCTATTTCAAAACGCCGCTTTGGTAAAGGAGGGCTGGCCCCGGCCGACTCCCGGCGACCGGATCCAATGGATTGACGGCTACTGGTACGGATCGAGAGGGCATGGAACCATCCAGCGTTTCAACGGGGAGTTTGAATCCGATCCCGGTGTGGTGATCGGCGGTGCCAGCGGCTCCTTTATTGGCCATGTGGACGGCAATACTGAGATGGAAGTCTGCCAGGGGCTAGCCAAGATCAACGGCAACCTTTTCGCGGCCTCCGGCATCAACGGCATTCTCCATTTGCTCCGATGGGATGAAGAACAGAAGGCATTTTTCATCGTTCGGCGCATCGGCGCGGTGCAGGACTGCACGGGGCTGGGGCTCAACCGCAAAGGACAGGTCTGGTTCTACTCGGGCTACTGGAATTGGAGCGACAATCCCGATACCCCCCTTCGCGATTGCGCGAGCGCGGCCCCGATTGCGGGCAATGGTAATATTGGCCAGGTGGTGATGCTGCCCAATGATGAATTTGTCGCTCCGCTGGGCCGGAGCCGTTCGCAGTTCCTAACCGGGCCGTTTGGGTGGAAGCTCAAATACAACCAGGTTAACGAACCGCTGGCCAAAACCGGCCTTCTCAACGGCTCGGTGGTTTATCCTGGAGAGAAAAATCAGCCCATCCTGCTTGCCATCAACGCGGCGGGCCGGGGCGAGTCGTACAAGATCGACGGTGCGGGAAATCTAGCTGCCCTGGGTGCGGTGACGCTGAATACCACAATCCCGGTTAGCCGCTGGACCTCGCTGGCCCTCGAAAATGGTGACGTTCTGCTTGGTGCGGCGGATGGGTTTGTCATCGAGCTGAATCGGGATGGTGATAACTGGAAGGAAGTGCGGCGGTGGAATTCCTGGAAAGGCACCGCTCCTTCTTCATTTGGAAAGTATATCTCCATTGCCGCCGATGCGGAAAAACTCTGGGTTTCCGACACCGAGCGCCACCGCGTGCTCTGCTTCTCGCTCGCGGACGGTTCGTTCATCGCGGTGTATGGAATTGCAGACAAACCCGGCAATGCCCTTTCTCAACTGGACCGCCCCACGACCCTTGCCGCCCGCGAAAAACGAGCCGTAGTGTTCGACAGCGGCAACCAACGGCTGCTCAAGCTCTCGCTTTCGGAGATCCGTTAGCGGAACGCACCGGCCTTTGTATTCCACCTCCCTCTATGATGTTTACCTACAGACTTCTCCCTTTTCTATGCCTTTGTTTTGCGCTGTCCACGGCTTTGGCCACCATGACGGACAACCACGGCATCCATGCCGTCCCGCCGCCAAATGGCGAGGTGGTTATTGACGGCAAGCTCGATGACTGGGATCTCTCCGGGCAGGTCTTTATATGCTACGATGTCGAGAACCTTACGGACATCTATTCGGCTAAAGTCGCTGCTATGTACGACGCGGAAAACCTCTACATCGCGATTCAATGGGCCGACCGCACGCCCATGGGGAACATCCACAATCCCCATTACCAAGCCGACAAAGCCTGGGCCGGGGATGCCGTTCAACTGCGCATTAAAACGGATCGCATCAGCCATGTGCTCTCGTGGTATTACGCCGCGCGGCAGGAACCGTCCATTTACATTGATTATGGGCGCGACCTCAAAACGCCCTTCAAAGGCCCTCACACTCAGTTGTTTCAAGTCGATGGCTGGAAACTGAGCGAAGGAGCGGAAACGGCCTTCCGAAAAAATGAGGACGGCAAGGGGTATGTGCAGGAAATCAAGCTCCCTTGGAAACTCATCACCGAATCCAAACATTACCAACCCGGCGAGAGCCTCTGCATGGGCTTCGAACTGCTTTGGGGCGAGCGTGACTGGCCGGCCCACCGTTTTGCCGATAACCTTGCCCTTGGCGCGACCAGCCGCGAATTTTTCTACACCAACATCGATGCCTGGGGTTCATTGTTTCTGGAGCCTAAGGGAAAACTGAGCTTGCCCACGCCGGAATGGAAAAAAGGTATGGGGACCCGGGAAGTCACCGGGCCGGTGGAGATCACCTACATCCTGCCGGAAGACTCCCGTGTCACCCTCGCTATCGAGGACCCCGCGGGCAAACGCATCCGCAATCTGATCCCTGCTTTACCGCGCTTGAAGGGCGCCAATACCGAACACTGGGATGGCCTGGATGATAACGGCAAGGTGGTCCCTCCCGGGAAGTACGTCTTCAAGGCACTCCGGCATCAAGGCCTCCATACCACCTATCTGGCCTCCTTTGCCAATCCAGGTAATCCCACTTGGGAAACCCCGGACAACCATGGCAGCTTCTATGGCGACCACACCCCACCTCAAGCCGTGGCGGCCGCGGGGGATGTGGTGGCGCTGGCCTGCCCAATGGCTGAAGCGGGCAAGCAAGTGATTGGCTGCGACCTCACTGGTCAGCGGCTCTGGGGCCTGGCGGGACGCGCCTTCCTGGATTACAAGCGCATCGTGCTCGCCACTGACGGCAAGTTCATCTGGGTCGGCGCGGATCTCGCCGGTTCCATTTACCGCGTGGAGGCCGCGACCGGCATCTACACCCCATGGAATCGGCACGCCAAGGACAACGAAGGGCGCGACTATAAAGTGCTCGATCTGCCCATTTTCGATGCCAGTGCTCTTTTGGCGGATCTATCGTACTCCTCGCTCACTTCAGCCAACCTGCGCGCCATCGCCGTCAATGGCTCTATGCTCGCAGTGGTTCTGAACAAAGAAAACGTCGTGAAGCTCCTCGACAAGGAAACCGGAGATGTTCAGCACGAGATCCGCATCGACGAACCGCAGGCCGGCGCCTTTGACCAGGACGGCTCGCTGATTCTCCTTGCAAAGGGAGCATTGGTTCGCGCCACGGCGGCGGGCAAGATCAGCCCCTTTGCCAAGGAGACCTTCCCTGAAGGTTACAGCCTGGCCATTGATTCCAAGCGGAAGGTCTATCTCTCCGTGCGTGGGCAGGATCAGAATGTGAAGGTCTTTTCTGCCGATGGAAAAAAGATTGCGGAGATCGGCAAACGGGGAGGCCGCCCGCTGCAAGGAAAATTTATTGACGAAGGGATGCGGAACCCCGCTGGCATCGCCATCGACAGCCAAGACCGCCTCTGGGTCACCGAGGAAACCCAGAACCCGAAACGGACCAGCCTATGGTCCACGACGAATGGCAAGCTTATCCGGGACTTCGTGGGAAGCACCAGCTATTGCAGGGCGGGGTCGATCAATCCGTTCGACCCCACCATGGCGTTCTCCGATGAAACGGTCTACCAACTTGACATCGCCAAGGGAACCTCGCGCCCCACGTGGTCGCTCGGGGCAAAGAGCGGCCCGGATGACCTCTTCCCGCCTCGCGTCCATGCCCTAACCAACCGGGTCATCCAACACCACGGGACAACCTATGTTTACACCGCGGGCGGTGCTCACGATGTGGGCGTATTCTGTACTCAATACAAAAACGGCCAATGGCGCTCTGTGGCGGCGATTGGCGTGGTGTGTTACAAAACCGACCGCACCTTCCGTGAATTCCAGATTCATTGGAGCCCCCTCTTTGAAGGGCATGAAGGGGAGATGTACTCTTGGACTGATCTCAATGGCGATGGTCTGGTGCAGGCCAACGAGTTGAAATTTGCCACGCCCCTTGGCCGCGATCCCAAAGGGAAGCCGGTAGCGGTTGGGTGCCCCTATTGGGGAGAACTGCCCGACGACGATGGAACCCTTGCCTTCAACGGTGCCAACGCCAATGCCCGGCCCATTCTGAAATTCCCCATCGCCTCCTATGGCCCCGGCGGCGAACCGGTCTATGATATTGAACATCCCAAGGTGATCGAGCCCGAAGTCGTTGGATCGAATTTGAATATGAGCCAGGGAGGCAAGGGTGGACGGCTTTTCCTCAACCAAAACCCGCTTACCGGCATCGACAAAAATGGCAAGGTGATCTTCACCTATCCGAGCCAGTTTGTTTCCGTCCACGGCTCGCACAAAGCCCCTTCCTCCAAACCAGGGCTTCTCATCGGCCCCAGTTCATTCCTTGGCACGGCCGATATGGGGGGCGACATTGGCGAGGTCTTTTATCTCAATGGCAACCTCGGCGAAAACTACCTTTTTACCTGGGACGGTCTCTTCATCCAAACGCTTTTCAAGGATTGCCGGGGAGGATATGAGACCCCGGAAAAAGCCGCGCGTAATATCTCATGGGATAACACCACGGCGGGAGGTGAATCGTTCGGCGGCAATTTTATCCGCACCTCTGACGGCAAGGTCTATCTCACCAACGGCACCACGGATGCGCGGGTGATTGAAATTACCGGGCTCAGCGACATCAAGCGTTTTTCGGGGCAGTTTACTTACACCGAGGAGCAGCATGCCCAAGCCCGCCAGCAACAGGAAGCCGCCATGGCTTCCAAATGGGTGGCCCAAACCTACAAGATCGCAAAAGCGGCCGGTCCCGTCGCCATGGGCGGCGCGGATTCATGGCCAGAGCTGCGGGACTCCAAGGCCAAACTCATCGAGATTCAGGAAGATCCAAGCCATCGTTTTGGCAGGGTTGCGGCGAGGTACGACGCCAACCGTCTCTACTTGGCCTATCTCGTCCTGTCAGGCTCCCCCCTCCGCAATGTGGGCCAGGAAGCTCAGATGCTTTTCAAAACCGGGGATGCCGTGGACCTGATGTTAGGCCCTGTGGACGCCTCCAAACCGGGCAATCTGCGCCTGCTCTTCTCGGAGATAGCCGGGCGTCCCACCGCTGTGCTATATGAAAAAACGGTCCCCGGCACCCCCGAGAACGCCCGCGTGCCGTTCAGTTCGCCCTCGCGGAGCATCTACTTCGACCGGGTGACGCAGCCTTCGGAAATCCAAACCTCAATCAAGTCGGTTTCTGGCGGATATTTAGTCGAGGCATCCGTTCCATGGTCGGTGCTTGGAGTACAACCGGCTTCAGGTTTGAAGCTGCGGGGCGACTTCGGGATTCTCGGCGCGGACAAGGGCGGCACCGTTACAGTCTCCCGGCGCTATTGGACGAATAAAGCGACCAACCTCGTCAACGATGTCCCCGGCGAAGCCGATCTGGAACCGAAGCTCTGGGGAAATCTCGTACTGGAATAGCGCCTCTCCTTGGCGGCACGCCGAGCCGCCTAAAAAAAGAACTTATTTATGCGCCGCCGGAGTCGGCAATGGCAACACGACATGTTGAATGGGTTGCTTGGCCTTTGGAAACAGAAGCGTCACCTTTTGGGGCGGAATTTGCCCATTGGGTTCTGGATCTGGAGGCGGCGGTACCTGAAAGAAGACCGCCAACTGCACCCACGTATTCCGGGGCCGAGTCGTAACGATGTTGTTGCTGCCCAGAAAAGGCTCATCGGGAACGCTGGGGGTCGCTCGGTACTCCTGGTTTGAACGCTCATCGATCAGCGTCGCCTTTGCGAGCGAAAAAGGGATGGGATCGTACTTCCCTGAATGGATCTCCTGTGGCGATGCATTTGCGGGAGGCACCAACCCTGCGGCAGGAGCATCCCCAATCAGCGTGCTATCAGGCGCATCGGCTCCCACATTTACACGAACTGCCATGAGTATATGTGTGGGGTCTACCCGCAGGATCTCCGTGATCTGCAATTTCACGCCCGTCCAGGTGGTGGCGGTCTCCCCCCATATTTTCTCCGGGGGAGAGGAAAACGCGTCCAACGGTACCGTCATCAGGCTGATGCAGACGAGACTGCGTCTGAGAATTGGAAAAGGGTTCATAGCTTTTAATCAGTTGACCGGCGAGGCGGACAAAATGCGATATTTATAGTGAAGTGGATAGGTCAGCGCCGGGTTGTAGGCGTTGGTACCCGTGTCGATGACGTCATCGGGGGTGCCAACCAAACCGTCGCTTCCAGGACTGGCCGTGTTGCCTGGGATCCCATCCACACCATAATCCAAGTATCGCTCAATCATATATTTCATCCGGCTTTCGGCAAGCACGGTGGTGTTATTTAGTGTTTGCCCCACGGCCCACACGCAGAACGTATTGCTGCGGGTGGAAAGGTTGCCGACCATCTGCCGCACCAGGTCATTGCGCGAGGAGTAGACCAGCCCCGAGGCGGAATCCGTGCCGTTGTAGAGCAGCGCGGAGACCTCGGGTACGTTGCAGATTTCCCCCGGCAGCTTCAAAGGCCGCCCCAACGCCGCCACATATTTGTCGATGGCTTGCGCAAGGGCTGCTTCATCCACCGTGGAGAGCACGGAGTTGTAGGAGGCATCAAATGACGTGCAGGTCTGGAGTCCCTTCATCGCCGCTTCCAAAGGCGTGGTGCGCATGGCGGTGGAGGCATTGGAGAAGGGGATCAGCGCGCTATTGGGATTCAGCCGCCCCGTGGTGGCGCCCCCCCACGTCAGCAGGATGGGCGCAAGGCTGCCGCTCACCGGCTGAAGGGCCGCCGGTACGGTAAACAAATCAAGCATCGCCCAATCTGGATAACTCGTCCCTCCATCCGTTTTCTGGCTTGCGCTGGAGGAAGGCGCAAAATTCAGCAACCGGAACGGCGTGCCATGTTGCTGGCTGATCGAAAGGGATTCCGTGGCTTTATCTGGCATGATTCCGGTGTGGATATATTGCAGATAGCCACTGGATGGGAACCGCTGACTCTTTGGGATATTTTGACTTTGCTGCGGCCACCAGAATCCGGCGGGATCTCCCTGAAATCCGGTGTTGGCTCCATCCGCGCCGCTATAGGAAATCGGAAAAGAACTGGCACTGCTGGCATTGCCAAGAGAGGCGCTGGAAACCGAATGCCAGTCACCGGGGAACTTGTTGACCATCGGATCGCTGACTTGCATTACCACTGTCTTTTTGCCGGGAACAGCAACGGTGCAACTGATGGGGATCACCGCTTCTTTAATACGCGCTACCATGTCGGAAATGCTGGAATCTTTCGAACTGGTGATGAGCCCGCTGGAGTCGACGTTGGCGTCTTGCAGGTAAACCGGTCCATGCAAGCTGTCCAATGGGGTCACGTCAATTGGGGTATTGCCGGATTCACTATGGCTCCAAATCGCCAATCCTCCGCTGACGGTGATGCTGGTCACCCCCGGTTTCATGGGGTAGGCATAACCGTAATAGGAGGACCGGGCGCAATGGTATTCGCCGGGAGCCCAGCCTTTTCCAGAAAGAATAAAAGTGGACATCGATAAAGCAGGAGCCACTCGCCCGGAAACGGGTCCGCTGCCCATGTATTTGCCCGCATAGGTACCGCTCGCCCGCAATCTCGAGGCGTGATAAAGCTTGGCACTGGCTTGATCCGGGTCTGGCAGAGCCGGATCGTTTCCAAAAAGATCCACGCCAGCGGAATCTCCGTTTTGATCGGTAATCCGCAGCATATTGTTTTGCCAAAATCCGCCAAGATACCCCTGGGCTCCGCTGATTGCGGCACCTCCAGTTACGGCGGGCGCATCCTGCCAATTCAGCCAGGTCGCCGTATTTCCGCTAACCCCCCAAGTCCATTGACTGATCACTGAGTTATCATAGTTGGGGCATTGCGAGGGCAAATACCACTCCACGCAGATGGTCATTTTCAACGATGGAGGGCTGCCGGCAACCGTTTCAAAGGTCACCGAGATTTCATTGATTCGCGGCATGTTGGATTGCCCGATCGTCAGTTGATTGCTGATGAACCCGTTGGCAGCAATTGCCTGTTGGGAATGCGTGCGGTAATGGTCGCAGAAGACGCCTTTTTGCATCAGGTCGAGGAGTTGCAGCGAAATGGAATCAATCTGGCGGTTGGTGTATTTCCCCGCAAACCCTTGCGAGTCCGAGCCCGGGAACGTGGGCCAGGTGATCGCATTCCCCTGGCTATTCGTTCCGCTGAGATACTTGGAAATCCTCATTCCCATTGCGTAATTCGAATTGGAAGCGGTCAGCATTGTCGTGTTGGCGTACCTCACCGATGCATAGGTAGAGGCGGCGCAAACCTCGCTGACATCCGTCATGAAAGCCTGCGGGAGCCCCGTGGTGATCGACACACTGTTGCTGTTGCCGCTCTTGGCCGTGTAGGCGAACGAAGGGAGCTGGCCGTAAGGGTAGGTCGAAGAGATCCGGGTGCTCGTTGGATAAATCTGCGCGAGCGGGCCTCCATTGAGCGGAATGGTGCCGTTATAGGTTCCCCCCAGCATCAGGTTCAGCGGCGTGGTGTCCGTGGAGGTGGTTAGTAGGTAAATCTTTGGCTCTCCAAATAGATTCAGCTCGGGGGAGCGGTTACGGGTGGTGATCGAAAAATTGTTATCGGAGAAGTAAGCACCGCTTCCCGTTACTTGCAGGATTTCACTCGGGTCATTGAACAGCCGTGGCGTGGTACCGGAAACCGGGCGCATCCCCGTTTGGACCGCCAAGGCGCTGCCGGTGGTGATCGAAATGTTCACGCCGCCGGTCTTGAGCGCCTGGAGCGCCATCTCCGTGGGGGTTCCGGGGCCAAAGCTGGCTGTGCCTCCTTTAACGGTTCCGTCGGATGCATTGACATTTAATTTTGTGCTTTCGTCATCCACCCAAAAGGCGTATCTGCCCATGATCGGGTTGGTTGAGCTGACTGCGTGCCCCGCATCCTTCACGCTGCCGTCTTTTAAAACATTGATCCACGCCACTCTCATCGCAGGGGCCGAACCGCTCGCTACCGAGGCGCTGGAAGCAATGGGATAACTGCCACCAAACGAAGGAGGATTGAGATCCGCGCCGTCCGAACCGCTGGTGCTCGCCGTCGTTCCCGAGTGCAGGTCATAGGTTTTGCTTGTGCTGCCATCTGCGTTAAACACCGTAATGCGGCCAGGTTGCGAAGCCCAGAACGTGTGGTTTGTACCCGTCGCGGTGGCATCCCGAATAAGCGCCGCTGCATGGTCTGCCGCAAGTTGTGTAAAAGCGCGGGCGCGAACTGCCTCGGCATTGCTGTTGGCCGAAATGCGCTCCGGCATAAGCACGCTGAACAACCCGACCGAAAGCACCGTGATCAGCACCAGGACGGCCAGTGTTAATACAATGGCCGAAGCCTTCTTATGCCTGGCTAGAGGCGGAAGCGGCCGCATTGGAGAAAGGGGCGTATTCATTGGAAGCTAATTGGTGCCCGAAGGGAGATAAACGGTTGTCGTGAAGATTTCAGCTCCAGACTTAACCTTGGCTGGAAGCTGATCCACGAAATTGAGAATGCTCCCCGGGGTGCTTTTTCCTTTGATGAGATCCGCCGGGTCAGAGGGGAGGGGTATCGTGGGAGCGGTCTTGATGCGTTGCGCCGCGTCGGAATCGACCACCACGACGGTGATTTCCACACAAGGAGGGAACGCCGGGGCGCGATGAACCACAGATGTGCTCGGGTCCGTGTACCCCTGCGCCGAGTCAAAGGCAAAGACGCTGGAGGAGTCGAAGGCCCGCCCTGATGCATTTAGAGTGATCGGAACGCCCTTAGTATCCAGGCATCGAATCCAAAGCGCGATGACGTTGTCCGCAATCCACCCAGTGTAGGTCGGAGGGATTGTTGAAGCGACACTAAGGGCATTGGACGCCCAGGTGCTGGTGGTATACACGAGATAATCGCTCGCCTTGCTTGGGTCGGCATAATAGCGACTCAGGTAAGCTGTGGGCTTCCGCGGGTTGGTGGTGGTGTCCCATTGGACGAAATACCCCACCGCCGCAACGACTCCCTGGGTAGTGTTCTTTGCAACGGGGGCCTGGAAGAAGATGGCGTGGGAATTCATGCAAGTTGATGGAATCCCCACGGAGGATAGGTTGACCGCAAACTGCAAATTCTGCGTTCCGCTAACCCCTGTTCCAGAAGTGTCGGGAACGGGGAGAGTGGCCGTCTGGATTTCAGAGGCCATGAACTGAACCAAGGCCCGGGCTACTGTCCGTCGTTGGTTTTGTGCGTTCACGGTGTTCCAGATTTTTCCGACATGGCTCGTCATGCTGCCCATCATTACCATCAACACCACCAGAATGGAGATAGCCAGCATCACTTCCAACAATGTAAATGCTCGCCCTTTCCTCGATCTCCCCATGGAATTGCCTGGTCTATTCGTCATCATATTTAGCCAGGCTGGTGAAAGCGATTTTGTGTTGCCGATTGGCGGTGGGCGCGCCAATCGGCCAGGAAAAATCGAACTTCAAAAACACCAATGCAGTGGTCTGGATATTGGTGGGGGTGCAAAGCGTTACCGTGCAATCGTAGGTGGGGGAATTGGCCGCATTGCTTATCGTTGCTTCGGTGGTAATTAGTATGCCACTGGCATCTCGACAGACTCGCCCACTATCGTCAAAGTAGAAGTCGGCAGTGGTGTCGCTATAGGCCGCCAAAGAAGCTCCCGTGCTGGAGACTGCGGCATAGCCTCCGGAGCGGACCTGGGTGATCACGGTTTGGGTCATGAGAGCAAGCGCGGTATCGCACTTGGAATCCCGGTCGCTCTGCAATGAGAAGGAAATCAGCCCGATGATCCCAACCAGCCCCACCGAGGCGATTCCCAGCGCAAAAACCACCTCAACCAGACTAAATCCGCGCTGTTTCCGGAAACTATTCACAACGGATTAGGGACGCACGATTTTGGGTTGCCCGGTGGCGTTGAGCACAATTTCAAAGAAATTAGCGGGTCGGCCAACACTATTTCGAGCCCCCTGGTAAGCGATGTTTCCCGAGGCCGTTTTGCTGGCCTCTACAATGCGCAGCACCCAGGGCAACGAAGGGCTGCTGTCATCCTGGTAAAGGCTGCCGTCGGGAAGAAAAATGATATAGCCGTACCCCCCACTGACGCCGGGTTTGTAATCCGCTCCGCCGTAAACGAGATCTGGTAACTGGCGGCTGCTGGCAAGTTGCGGGGACTTCGCAGGCTGAAAAACCTCCAGGGGGTTGCCGTCACTATCCGTATCATCCGCCAGCAATCCCGAGGGAAGCGCTTCCCATTTCGAGATTTGCTTCCAGTTCCCTGTGTCTCCCGATGTCGAGGGAACCCATTGCAGCGTGGTGAACCGTTGCGGCGTCTGCGTGTTCGCCACAAGCATGGCCACCACTACCGGCTGGCGAGTGACAATGGCGGTCTGGCGCGAGGCTTCCATCAACCCCGAGAGCCGGGCGCCTGAAGTGGAAAGCTGCGGCGCTTTCGAGCCCTGCAACGCTGGCATGGTAAGAGCCGCCAAAATCCCGAAAAGGGAAACGACGCAAAGCAGCTCAACCAACGTAAAGGCTTTTTGTGTGTTCATAATGGGAGCGCTGAACATGGGTAAGATAACAGATTTCCACTCAATCTCGTGCCGAAATGAAGGAATCCGTTACGAACGGTCTACTGTTCGCCGCGGAGCATTCCAACCAAAACAGAAAGCATACGGATCACCCGGTTCCTATGGGGCTTCCTCAACCAGCCAGCACACTTGGTAAGGGGCTAGGTTCACCAAACCCGATAGGAACTGCTCGCCGCTGATCAGATCGCGGAAAACCGCCCCATTGGCTGGAATCAAAAGGCGTTGACTGCAACCGGAAACATCATGCAAAGCCAGAATCGCCGCTCCAGTCTGCCCGTTGCAGCGGCGTACCGCAAAGACCGCGGACCCAAGGTCCAGGATTTCCTGCCCGGCATCGGGATGAAACACGCTTTGTGTTCCCCGCAGACGCAACAGCTGGGCGATCTTCGTGAACACCTGCGAACGAAGCGAACCCGGCTTCGCGAGTTCAGTTTCCAGGGCCGCAAGCTCCATCTGGTTGCGGTTGATACTACGCGCCCGGCCCGTTCGTTTGACTCCCTCGCTGTCGTTTCGCGAACCGACCAGGCTATGAATATAAAAGCCGGGAATACCCATCAGTGCCATGGTGATCGCCTGTGAAAGAACAAACCGGGCCACCTGGGTTTCCTGCGGCTCGCATGAGCGTGGATCGTTGATGGCATCGAAATAACTGAGGTTAAGCTCGTAGGGCGATATTGATCCGTCGGCATTGCGTTTCCCGGTGACATCGCCGCCTCGGTCGCGGGACAACTGCACCAGCTCTGCGCGCTGACCCTCGCTCAAGATGCCCTCCGTGGGGCGCATCCCAATCCCATCGTGCGTCGCGGTAATATTCAAATAGGTCGCGTTGGAACTGATTGCGCCTAGCCCTTTTGCCCACATGCTCAAAACTGAAGCATCGCCTTTAAAGAGGCTCCAAACAATTAGCGGAGCGAGGGGGAAATTGTAGATCATCTGCGCCTCATCGCCGTGATCGCCAAAAGAGAGGACATTTTCCTGATGAGGAACATTCGTTTCGGTGAGCAGCAAGACATGCGGGGCAATAAGATCAAGCATGTCGCGGATCAGCTTGATTAGCTCATGTGTCTGGGGAAGGTGGGCGCACGAGGTTCCAAGCTCCTTCCACAGGTAGGGGATGGCATCCAAGCGCAGCATGGCACAGCCCTGTTGGGCATAAAAAAGCAGAATGTCCAATATTTCGAGCAACACTCGGGGGTTCGCGTAGTTGAGGTCCACTTGATCGCGGGAAAACGTGGTCCATAACCACCGTATCCCGTTGCGCGTATGGAAGTCGTGGAGTAAAGGCAAATTTCGTGTCCGCAACACGCTGGAGGTGTCTGTTGATGGATTTAGGGCAATGACGAAATCTGCAAACGCCGGATCGCCGTCGCAATACTTTTTCACATAAGCGCTCGAAGCGGAAACGTGATTGATCACTGCATCGAAAACCAGCCGGTAATCTTGTGCAAAGGCCTTTATGTCATTCCAAGTCCCCAGGTCTTCGCGCAAGGCCCGAAAATCCACCACGGAAAACCCATCGTCACTGGTGAAGGGATAAAACGGCAGCAGATGCACAAAGCTTAGCAAGTCCCCGATGTGCTTACGCAAAAAATGATGGAGGGTTTGCAGAGGAGGAATCGGTCCGCGAATGGAATCCGCATAGGTAATGAGCAGCGTGTCTTTCTCCGACCAACCCCGCGGCTGAGGGGGAATAAGAGGCCCATATTTTCGACACAGCTCTTGGATGCCCGCAAAGATCACGTCCGCATCATTCTTGCTGTAAACAGCCTCGAGTCTTTGCTTAATTTGTTCCAAGGTTCCCATTAGAATTTGTCCTATTTGTCCAGGTATTTCAGCGCCGGTTTTACACATCCGTCATGGCTCCCATGATGACCTGTGAATGGTATTCCGCCCGGAAAGCCCCTCGGATTCCATCCTGCTTTTGGGTCACATCACAGAGATCTTTGACAATGCCTTCCGCCAGCGTTTCGGGATTCAGTTCCACCACGTCAACGCAGATGCGTTTTGTCATTAACCGGGGTACGCGCACCGGTCCCCTGCAAAATGCGATACGCGTTTGCTCGGAAATCGTTTCTATCAGCTCGGGATGTCCGTTGCACAACGAATCCGCCGTTTCCAGATCCATAAAAGCTAATACGCTTGGTGCGCCGTTTCCCGTTTCCAACAAATGTTGGGTGAGCGCTGTGGCCGTGGCGGCGACCTTCACCACCCCCAGCCCATATTCTTCCAGGATCGGCTTGAGTTGAAGCAACGCGCGACGAGAAAGCAGATGCTCCGGCTCGGGTATAACCACTCGCCGAATCCCCGCGCCGAACCAATGCTTGGCCATCGTTTGGTAAGCATCATGCCATTCGAGGAGGTGCGTGCGAGCGGGGACGGACAGCGGCCATTCCGCCGATTGCAACAGAATGAGGCGAATTCCCCGGTCCCGCAGGGACATCAGCACGTGGCTGGAAAGCGGATGCGGCGAGTGCCAGATCACCACGTCCAGATTATGCCTGGCAAGGCGGTCCGTGAAATCCGGCTCGCATTCCTCATTCGTACGAAAAAAAATCGAATCCGCAACAAAGCCTCGCGTGCGCAGTTTGTCTTCAAGCTCCATTTGGAGTCGGCACTCGAAAGGCGAAGCGATCAGAGCTCGCAGCCAGATGGGCATTCCCACAACCGCGTTTACCAGTTGCCGGGAAGCCGCTCCCCGACTTGCAAGCATGGTTCCCGAGCCCCGGATGCGGCAAAGAACCCCCTCCCGGTCCAGCGTTTCGTAGCTTAAGGCAATGGTCCGAAGCGAAACCGAAAAAAATGCGGCCACCTCCCGCATGGTATAAAACGGCTGCGCCTCATTCCGTTGCTGTTTGGTGGCGCACTCGCGAATCAGATTTGTGATGATCTGCAGCTGATTCTGCCCGGCCTCAAATGGAACAAATGAAGGAAAAGCCTGCCTTAGCGGCGGTAATTTAGTAATGATCCGCTTGCGAGCCATATGGGGGGAGTGCAAAAACGTTCTAAATTCAAATCAGATGGGAATACACCGAAAAGTTTGTGTATTCATTCTGTATACAGCTCCATTCTCCGTTATTGTAGCTATTTGTTGGTTAGATTTTACGAGCCCATCTTCTGCTTCTACCCTTTCTATATCATGCCCTCCCTAAACCAGCCCTATGCCGGTCGACGCGTGCTCCTTTATTCAGGAGAAGACCCCAAGGCGCAATCGACGACCATGTTCTATCTGAACTTGTTTTGGCGTCTCATCACGCTGGGCAGGGAAAAGGGAATCGAAATAGTGCCATTTATCGACACACGGCCTATGGAACAACGAGTGATTCGTCCGCCGGAGTTGAAGGACACCTTGGAGGATATGCACCTTGACGGGGTCATCGGCATCCTCATTCATAAAGCAATGACAGCTTGGATGGCCGAAGCCCACCTTCCATTTTCAGCCTTGACCGAAAGCGCCATAAGCCTGGTCCGCCTGGATTATCTCGGGATGATCTCCACTTCCTTCCGCCGGCTTGCCGAACTCGGTTGCCGCTCAGTGGGGTTGATGTTCCCCGCGAACAATACCCAGTCGGTCGTTTTCGAGCATGTTGAAAAGGAGGCAAAAGCTCTAAATTTGGAGGTGAAATACGAGTGGATCCTAATGTCCCGGCAAAGCCTGGAGATCGCAGGCTACAATCACTTCCTTTCGCTCTGGGATCTCAAAGCAAAGCCCGATGGGTTGGTCGTGCATCCTGACGAAACCGCACGGGGTGTCATCTCAGCCATCGTGGAAAAACAAATCCAGGTACCGGGAGAGCTTAAACTAGTGATTCACCGGAACGCAGAGTCCCCATTTTTCGTCCCATTTTGCTGTGACTATATGGAAAACAGCGTTACGCCACTGGCCCATGCCCTGTTTGAAAATCTCGAAGCCTCTTGGGCTGGCCAGGAGCAGAAGGACATCCGGGTTCCGTTCCATCTGGTCAAAGGTTATTAGGATGCTTCCTTCTGTTTGTAATCCTCGTGGGTAAAACGTCTTTTCAACAGCCAGCTAAAATTCGGGTTGGCTTGTATGGGATCAACGGCCATCAAATCCACCAAGCGCTCGCCCATTCCAGGCTGGGCAAACTAATCGCCATCGCGGCGATTCCTCGGAAGCAGCTACCGCCTGCGCTTAGAGACGATCCCAGTGTGCGAGTCCACGAAGGCTTTGAAGAACTCCTGGCCGACCCTGACGTCGACTTTATCTCCCTTTGCTCCCCGCGCCGCGCGAATCAGGCCGACGAGGCACAACGCGCCCTTCGCGCAGGGAAGCACGTGCTGGCCGAAAAGCCTTGCGCTCTTACGGAAAAGGACCTCGACGCCATCATGAATACCGCCTGCGAGACCGGTAAAAGCTTTCACGAAATGGCGGGTACGGCTTTTGAACATCCCTACTTTGCCATGCGCGAGGTGGTTCGCAGCGGGCGTTTGGGAGAAATTGTGCAGGTCATTGCCGAAAAATCGTATCCCTACTTTGAAACGCGTGCCCAAGATGAAGCCCTTGATGGCGGCCTTATCGCCCAAAATGGCATCCACGCGCTTCGTTTTGTGGAGCACGTGGCGGGTTGCCGCATTGCCTCCATTCTTGCCACCGAAACCAAGCTGGGCAATCCCATAGCGGAAGGTGGCCTGCGCATGGCAGCCTCAATGCTGCTTACTTTGGCAAATGGAGGCGTCAGTTCGATTTCGGTCAACTATCTTAACCCCCGGGGCACGGGAGTGTGGGGTTACGAAACGCTCAAAATTCTCGGCACCCGGGGGATTGTGGAATCGCGAGCTGGGGGGCAGTACACCCGGCTTGTGATTGGCGAAAAAGATCTCGGCCCGCTTGACACCGCCCAAGCAGCCCCAGACTGGCTTGAAACCTTTTTCGCCTCCATCCTCGGTGATGTCGAAATGCCGCTTTCACTGGAGGAAGAATTCTCCCCAACCCGTTGGGCGATTCGCGCCAACCTCAGAGCGAAAGGTTAACTCCTTACGTAATCGAGCAGATCGGCCAGCTTTACCCGCGCTCCGCAGGTCACGAGATCGCCCCCCCCCATAATAGAGTTCCAACGTCCCGTCCCCAAGGTCGATCGTGCCGTTATGAAATACAACGTTCGGCATGAACCCTCCGCTGACTTCATACTCCGCTTCAGGCACAAAAAATGGTTCGGCAGGCCGGGCCAAAACGTGCCACGGCTCCTCAAGATCAAGCAACATCGCGCCCAGGCAGTAGCGCGTCTGGTGGTCCGCTGCATGGTAAAAGGCCAGCCAGCCGTACTCGGTCTTGATCGGTGAAGAACCAGCACCCACTCGTTCGCAATCCCAGGTTCCCCGCCTCGGCCCGGCCACGAATTCGTGGCGGCCCCAATCCCGCAAATCTCCGGACGAGGCAAGCCAGATCGAAGGAGCCCCGCAATGCTGGACTGCGGGCCGGTGAAACGCATGGTAGCGCCCTCTGATTTTTTCCGGGAACAAGGCCACGTCTTTGTTATCAGGCCCAAACGCAATCCCTATCCGTTCGAAGTTCTTGAAATCGTCCGTTCGCGCCAGCGCTGTTACCACCCCCAATGGCGATGCCGCTGTATAGTTGATGTAATAATGCCCATCGAGAAACGTAATGCGCGGATCCTCCACGCCATAGGTTTCATAGCGCCCGGAGGGAACGAGTGCGGGGGTTTCTTTCGCTTTGAAATGCAGCCCATCATCTGATGTGGCCATGCGCAGATGGCTCAAGCTCGTGAGAAAAGTCTCTCCTTTGTAGGTGAAAACGCGCGGATCTACCAAGGTCACATCCGGGTCATCTTTTCGGAATCGCCGGATTTCAACCTCTCCGGTTTCAGAATCCGCCACCGGCGTGGCGATGTATCCCTTTTCTGGAATCGGTGTCTCCGCCACGCGCATCAAAATGATTCGATGGCCGTTGAACATCGTTGCCGCCGGGTTGAATGCACACATGATCTTTAGATCAGACCGGGAGGGTTTGAGATCCGCGGGCGTAAATAGGGGGTTGCTGGAAAAACGATCAATCATAGTCAAAGGATCAGTAGGTTAAGGCACGTGGGGAAATTCTTGCGACGACCGGCGATTCCGGTGTCACAAGAATCGTTTTTTGAATTCCACATGCATTGAGTGTGACCGCCCCTTCGCCTTCGGCTTCTAGTTGAAGCCCATCAGCGGTTAGTGCGAGAACGGCGCGAGGACCATTGCTGGAGAGGCTGGCGTCGGGCGTTTTCAATACCCCTTTTCCCATCAACAGCAATCGGGTCCGGTCTGCTCTCCTCAGCAGCCCGCCGAAACTGCCCGAAAACCGAATGCCATCCTCGCTCCACGAAAGGCCGTCTCGGCGGAACCACAACAAATCTTCCCCTTCGTCGCGTACCACCCTCACTCCGTGAATCATCTCTCCCTGGTCTTTCAGTGCTTCCACCTCGAAACGTAGGGCATCCGTTGACCGCACGGGACGCATCGCAGCCAAATAGTTCGATGCATGCGCCTTGCTCATCTGCAGGTGTTGCATAGTGAACCAGTCTCTGGGCGTTCCTTGATAATGCATGATCGGAACGGCTTCGGTTTTCCACTCCGAAAAAGCCTGCCCAGGCAGCACAATTTCCAGGTCCACCCCAAAGCGTCCGGGAAATCGAAAACGATGATCGTCGCTCTGCACCGGTGCGTCGCCCACCACTTGCAAGTGCCAGTGGGAAAGCTCGGGGCGCGAATGGGTCAGATCATCGTGGATAATCAGGTAATCGTCGTCCACCCAGGCGAAACTCCGTACCACGGCCACTGGTTCAAGCCGGAAGCGGCGATAGCATTCTTCAACCAGCTTGTGGTGGCAGTTATCGCTCAGGAAAGCAGGCTCTCCCGGCTGCAAAATTACAGGATGAGCCCCCTCCGCAAACTGGACCCCCTGGCGGTCGAAGTACCGTTCGAAGCGCCCCGAAGAAAGAGGCATGTGAACATCGTGAAACGACAGCGTGCTGTGGCGCCAGGTTTCGCCTGCTTCTCCCCCATCATAAACGAGCGGGCGACCTTGAGCGAAGAGCAGAAAAGAGCCTTCGGTGCGGTGGTAACGGTAGCCGCCAGGGCCTTGCTTGATGAGAAGATAGCTTTCCTGATCTGTGTTGACCTGGTTGCGGAAAACCGCGCCGAAACCCTCCAGCCTCCGGCTATCAAGGGGGATCTGCGGGTTGTTTGGCAGATCGGCCTCGTCAATGGCGCTGAAAAAGAGCGGCAGGTTCCCCAGCGTGGCCGCATGATGCGGAGCCGTCGGGGTGGTCTCCGGACCGTCGTTCTCCCACGGGATCAAGCCCATCAAACGCTGCCCGTCCGCATTGGCGGAGAAATAGGCGTTGATCAGCTCGTGGCCAAACGCGGGGTCGGTTTTTAAAAAGAGCTTTCCAATAAAGGCGTAGTGCTCCGGCAGCCACGCACCCACCCCGGCGTGATCCCCGATGGGGGGCACCTTGCGAACCTTGGGGCTCTGCCGGTATTCGGCGTTTCCGCCATCGCGCATTAAAACATATTGGATAGGTTGAGGCGGAGTCAGTAAGTGGATGCCCCAACGCAGGAAGTCTTTCAAGCGCGGTACTTTATCAAGATCGAGCACTCCTTTGTGCCCCAGATGATAAACGAGATTCATCCGGCACTTGGAGGCATGCAGGTAATAGCAGGTAGGATTCTCATACCACTTTCCGCTTCCCGGCGTGCAATAGGCAACGAGCGAGCGTTCGGTGCGTTCCACCACGTGTTCAAGAAATCTGGACGCATCCGGGTGACCGTGGAACACCAAGCCAATGGAGGAGATGATGTCCGTGCGGTCGGCCTCGAAGTTGGCGTTGCGGCCGTTGAAGCGCCAGTTCATGAAATCCTCTTCCATGTACATATGGCCCATCAAAATGAAAAACGCCCGGACTCGCCGCTCTTCCTCTTCCGTGAACACCCCGCTGGCTGCGATGAGGTCGTATTCCTCCGCCAGGGCCGTGATATGGCGGCCTCCCACCGGTGAATAAATATCGGAAAAATCGCGGCCCAGCAACGTCATGCGCGAACGTACGTCGGCCACGGACAAGAGCTCGGTTCGTTTATGCCAGGCTAGCAGCGGGTCCCCCTCCACGGCAAAGGTCAAGCCGTCGCGGGACCCGGGCACTTGCTGTGAGCGGATTTTTTTCCAGAGACCGGAGAAACGCGGTGAGCGCGCTTTCCGGCGAAGCAGGGGGAGTTCCTCATGGTTGGCCACCACATGCGGACGCGCAAGGGTATCGGCGACATCGAAGTGCCAGTCTTTGAATTCCTGCAATCGCGGCGAACTGTAGGCATGCTGAATGCGCCCGAATTCCTTGAAGGGGCCATCGTTTTTTTCGAACGAAGAGGCATAAAGCCCCCATTGCCGTTCACCGTCAAAAAACTCAAACCGATAAAAGGCATCTCCATCCCTCGCGGTATGGACATCGATCCTCGATATGGACGAACCAACCATCTCCGGATACGGCCAGTCAAGCTCGCGATTCTCGTTGCCCTCTTCATCAATCGGTCCCTGCGCAATGCGTTCAAAAGCCCGGTCAATCCATTCGCCTCTGCGTCGGGTAAACACCCCGATGTAATCGCGCTGATCGAGTCCATCAGCGGTCATGGCATAGCCAAAGCCCTGTGGCGGAATCCACCAAGGCACCGACTCCGGCAGCATCCCCACGACTTCATCCTTTGCCTCCAATGTAATCCATAGCCGTGAGCCGACCTCATGGATCCAATGCAAATAGCCGCGCCCGCCGGAGAATTCTCGCAGAGAAAATTCAAACGCCGCGTTTGGCATCCCCGAAGAACGTTCCTGCGCCAGGAGCAACGGTTCCCCCGCCAAAGCCGTCATCCGAAGTAACCAGTTGGCCCCATTATTAAAAGTATAGCTATATTCCACCGTCGCCAAAGAAAGTCCTTCCTCGACAACCGTTATCGTGCGGCCTGTTACCTGCACCCCGGCGGGCAGCCGGAAGCGGCCTTGTCCTCGCCACGCTCCATCAATGCCGCGAACCGCAAGCAGCGGCGGCGTATCGAGCGGAGCGTTCTCTCCAGCCAACCGGAAACCGGCCACTCCGGAATCCAGTTGCCAGGCTCCTTCCCTCGGACGCTTGAGGCACACCGGCTGCGAGGGAACCGCTGGCTCCACCACCGCATCCGTCTGGTAAAGGGCGATGCATTGATCCGTCTGCGGAGCCAATCCTGTGAGAAATGCAATCTGTTCGCCGACGATTTGAAACGGCACATTCGTATGCGGTTGAATCACCAAACGCAGCGAGCCGCTTGCCACGGGAATTGGCAGTAAGAGCAGTTGTTTTGGAAATTCATAGTAAAATGGATTTTGCAGTGTCCACTCCGCGCACTTTGTCCATTTGACTCCGCTGTCTGTAAAAGAGGCCGGGTGTGGCGAAACAACCGCCCGCGATGGCGCGCTTTGCCAGGTCTTGATCTGAAGATTTCCAAGGTCAAGATCCCCCCCGATTTTCAGCTCGCGCCGCAAAAAGCGCGTGGCGATTCCCGGCTCATCGGAGGGAAGTGTCACTGCGAGAAATTCATGCATCCCACGCGGAACGCCCTTTAGCACAAAGCGCCCCGAGGCGTCGGTCCTAGCGGTAATTTTTGAAAGCGGACCGATCTCTGGATAAAAATTCAGATCGTGTGAGATGAACGTCGCGGGGGCAGGCTGTTCGACTGTAGTGGCTTGCAATCCCAGTGTTACTTCCAGATCAGCTCCCTGCGATCCATCTTCCCGGAGGACCCGTCCCGACACTCTGCATCCGCAACCATTCAACACTTCCGGCGCAGGCTTTTCGGAGTAAATGCTCGCCATCGAAAAGCGCACCGGCGGCAGCGCCTTACTAAATGCCTCGATACTAGCCTTTTCCTCTGGCGTCCTGGCATATTGTCGGGCCGACTCCAGATGACGCTCCATGAGTTTCCGCATCTTGGCCTGATACTCGTCCACCGTATAGCCTCTAGTCCGCTCCTCTGAACTGCGATAGATATGCTCATCGTTAATGGCCCGGTAACCTTCTGCAAACCGCAGCTGGGTTTGGAAGGTATGTTCTTTGAGATCCTCGGCGTGAACCTCCAACAACTGGCGTGCCCCGTGGAAGTCAGCCAGTTTCATCAGCACATCGTGGAGCGCAAACAGAACTTCAGTTTTGTCCGATATCCCTTCGTTGAGCAGCGCAAACCCGATCCGCCGGGCCGTTTCATAGCGGTCTTCATCCCATGCCCGCAGCATATCCTCAAGAGTCATAAATTCGTTGTAAAATGGAAATTAACGTCCTGCGCTGCAGATGCTCTCAATGCGCAACTCGGCTTCGGCACCGGCTGATTCGAACACGGGCTCAATGCGCAGCGTATGCTCCCCATCCGGTACATCGGCCAGCTTGAGCCAAAGGAAGAGCTGCCCTGAACCGTTACGAGGAGGCGCAAACCGGGACGTATCCAGCTTCCAAAGAAAGTCTCCGGCACTGGCCTTTGGTGCGGCCACCGGCTTGCCATCTACAAAAACACGAATTGGGGGAGTATAGCCATTGCGCTCCCCAAAGATCCCTACCATCGATCCGGCGAACTTGCATTCAATCGGCTCGGGCGTGTCTTTCGCCGCGGCGACGGCCACGTCTCCCATCCAGCGGCTTGAAAGCCCATCGAACCAAAGCGAGGTACGGTAGGTCTTCTGACGTTTCCAGCCTTTGGGTAATGCCCCGTCCACAAGAACGGTCCGTTGATATTTAGGATACAAGTCCGGGAACACCGTCGCTTTGGGAATCACAGGTAATGCCCCGTCGGTAATGGCCTTTTCGTAGGCGGTCTTCACCGCTTCAAAGAAGATTGCGTATCCTTCGTCACCGGGGTGCGCTCCGTCACGGTTAATGCTCCAGATTGCAGCAGGATCAAGCTTCCCCGCGCTCGCCAGCCCGCGCAAATAGTCCAAGATATTCGCCACAGGCAAATGATACGCATGGGCAAGCTTCAGGTGATTCTGATGCCGTGGCGGCACCGGTGCAGCAGGATCCGTGGCATGTTCCCTAAAGGCCATTAACACTTCCAGTAACCCACTGCCCGAGCCGAGAATATCGCGAACAATCCGTTCATAGCTCGCCAACGATTCAACGTCGGTCCCCGCCGCGTCGTCATTAACCGTGAAATCGAGAAATACCAAATCCGGCTGGTGCGAAAGGACATCGCGTTGCAACCGGAAAAGCCCCAAGGCCGACCCAGTTCCGCCAATTGAACCATCGTAAAATCGAATGGGCGTTCGGGGGTATTTTTCCGTTAGATAGCGCATCATCCGCCCGCGATAGCTAGTGACCTGCGGATCGCTGGCATTGGCCCCCCATGTTAACGATCCGCCAAAAAAGACCACACTCACAGGTTTCCCACGGCGGGCCTTTTCATCAAACTGACGGACTGAAAGCGGTGTGGCCGCCCTCCCAAAGATCCCTGATAAACACAATATGGCCATGATAAGAAGCCTACGGTTCAGGCCCGCCAAAACAGGGCGGATCAGGAGCACGGACAGAGCGGTGGACAAATTCATTACGTGTTTAATCTTGCTTTGGGCACGCCCGGTCCAGAGAGACACTATGAATACAATATTCCCCTGCGCCTTACACAGCCTGAGTCTGAGACACATTTCGGTTTATTTGGCGCCAGTTGAAGTAAACCTTACTAAATAAAATCGCGGAAAGGATCTGGAAAAACGCCGACATCGCATACACGTAGGTGTAGTCCTGCACGTAATCAAAGAACATCCCAGCCAGCGGCGTGGCGACGAACGTCAGCAGCGAATGCGCCAACTGATTGGCCGAACAGAACTGGCCTCTTTTTTCGCGCGGAAAAACCTCCGCAGTCAGCACTCCTGAACAAATCGAATTCATGAAGGTCGCAAGGGAAATCGCGCTAAAGCAGATGAGCAGCGACGTCGCGCTTTTCAGGAAAAAGAAAGAAAGAACATTGATCACGCTCCAAATCGCCAGGGAGGGAGCCATTAACCGCATCGGCCCCAAGCGATCGATGAGCGAACCCAAAGGGTAGGCCAAAACAACCACCACCAAAGCCGGCCACGCCTGCATTTTCCCGATGGTATCCAGGTTTAAACCCAGCGTATCGCGCCAATGGAAAAGGCGGAACATATTGCTTACGTTGCCAAGCTGGTAGCAGGCAAACCCCGCAAAAATCCAGAGGTAATATGGGTTGCTGTAACACTCCACGGCATACGTACGCACAGCTGCTAACGGGCTTCCCTTCGGGCGCTCTTCAGGCGGCGGATATTCTCCTTCCTTAACCGCAAGAACACTCGCCGTGTACGCCAGGAAAAACAGAATCGCGATGCCTCCGAAAACCCACGTCATGTAATTCTCCGCAAAGCCGAAAAGCCAGTAATTCCAAACAAATGTCTGTACAGTGGTAACGATCTTGGAAATGGCGTTGAAGCGCCCCAGCATCGCTTCGGGCACAACGTCCCAAAAAAAATACCAGAAAATCGCCATCAACACAGAATTGAACATTCCAAATAACACCGTGCAGATCGTAATGGCCAACACCGCGCCGTTCACCGAACCGTTGCCAAAGTTCGCCGAAAAACACGGCATACTTACCAACGCATGCCACGCTTTGGGAGCCCATGGAATGGCGGCCAGAAACAAAGCGGCAGGCGGCGTCACAAGAAGCAGAAACGGACGGCGGCGGCCCCAGCGCGTACGCGTACGGTCGGACCAAGTGCTTACCACTGGATTGATCCACACGGTGAAAACCGTCGTGATCGTTCCGACCAACGCCAGTTGGTTATTGGTTGCTCCGTTGTCCTTCAGCAACAGGCCCGTGAGCGCTGGCTGAACCGACTCCATCAGCATCAGGAAAAAGTCATTCCACATCAGCCAGAAGAACAGAATGAACAGCCCCCTGCTAGTATAGCGCAGGGTGCCGCAGGTCCAAATCGTCTCGCCCGTACGTGGCTCGCCTTTCACATCGCATGCCTGGGACGAAAGAGTGATTGTTTTTGGGAGGGAGAAACGCATGGAGGCTTTTGAAATTAAACCTAAGATACCCTCCCTACGGGAGCATCGCATACATAATGCATACAGAGCTCCCATCGTTTTCCTGTCTGCCATTGGTGTCCCGGATCCGGCCTGTTGCGAATGGTTTCTGTATACATTGCAGAGCCTCGCCCAATGCCGTTCAACTGCTCCCGGAACGTCTGCATTCCCCATGTCGCCAAAAACACCCATCCCTATTGCCATTGTCGGTCTCGGTTTCGGCCGATGGATCATCAAAGACCTCTGCACGCCGGAGCTCAGCAACTATTTCAAAATCGTTGCAGTGTGCGATCTTGACACCGAGCTAGCTGAACACATGGCCCGAGAAATCAACGTGCGCACCGCCACGCTGGACGAATTGATCGCAGATCCCGATGTGCCTGCCATCGGCCTATTTACAGGCCCCGTGAGCCGCGCGAACCTGCTTGGCAAGCTCATCCGGGCAGGCAAACACGTGATGACCACCAAGCCTTTCGAACGGGATATCGAAGCCGCGCGAAGAATCCTGGAGGAAGCCCGATCCCTTTCCAAAGTGATCTACCTCAACTCGCCTGCTCCTGAACTTGCCGCCGACATGCGGCAAATCGCGCAATGGCGAGAGCGTTATACCTTGGGGTGCCCGCTCGCGGCCTACGCGAGCACAACCGCCCGTTATAACGAAGAAGCGGACGGCCGCTGGATGGACAATCCCGATCAATGTCCCGTCGCTCCTATTTTCCGCATCGGCATTTATCTCATCAACGACTTGATTGAAGTATTTGGCGAGGCGGAGGAAGTCCAGGTGATGACCTCCCGGATTTTCACTAAGCGCCCCACCCCAGATCATGCTCAGCTTGGCATCAAATTCTGCAACGGCGGTCTCGGTAACATCCTCGCATCGTTTTGCGTGGACGACGGCGATTCCTATCGCAACCGTCTGGTTCTTCATTTTGAAAATGGCAGCGTTTACCGGAACATCGGGCCACGGCAAAGCACCGCCCGTTGTGAAATGGCCCTCGTCATCAAGCAGGACGGAGCCGCCCGCGAGATCGAACGCGTGGAAATTGCCAACATGAGCGGCAGCTACCCGTGGGAGGCATTTTACAAGGCGCTCACCTCGCCGAGCCCCAGTCTTTTCACAGATCCGGAAAAAGTCTGCGCTGGACTTCGCGTCATCAACGCAATGCACCGCGCCGAAGCCGAAGGAAGAGGACTCATTGAGGAATGACCCCACCCGCATAAAGCACTGCCACCGGGTTTTCTGAAAGCTGTATAGAATGTGTATGCATTGAAGAATTTCCGGCCCTTTTTAATCTCTACGCAAAAACTGCTCGTCATCCAGTTTTATCCCCGCATCCATCAATCCCCGAAATTCAATGAAAACCCCTGAATTAAACATTCCCACGATTTCTAGCAAACCCCAGCGGCGTCTGGCCACTCTCGTTTTGGTAGGGCTGGCATTACAGCTACCCCATTCCGCACATGCTGCTATCATCACATGGAAAGGCACCACCGGCCTCTGGAGTGATTCCGCCAGTTGGAGTTCCGGCGTGCCGGCTTCCACCACCGGCACTACCTACATTGACAATGGCGGCACGGTCAATGCCGATGCGACTGTTACGGGGACCGGTGGAAACCTCTATGTCGGTAAGTCCAGCACAGGCACCTTGAACCTTTCCGGCGGCTCCATCTCGGCGACAACCTTCACTCTTGGAGATACCTCTACGGCATCCGGCACCGCCACCATTTCCAGCGGCACGCTAAGTGCCTCCGGCAACATCGTTATTAGCAATGCAGGTAGCGGAACTCTAACCATCTCCGGCGGCGTAATGACTTCCGCTGCCAATCTCTACGTTGCCTCTTCTGGCACGGGAAGCTTGACCATCTCCGGGGGCTATGTCTCGGGGGTGAATTTAACTCTTGGAAATAGTGCAACGGGATACGGCACCGTTACCGTCTCCAGCGGTACGCTGAGTGTCTCCAGCAGTTTAAATGTTGGCACTTACGGCAGGGGAAGCTTGATCGTCAACGGCGGCTATACCTCGGTGGGGGGCATACTTTATATCGGGAATTACACAACGGGAAACGGCAGCGTCACCGTCTCCAGCGGTACGCTGAGTGTCACCGGCGCTATCAACGTTGGTGCTTCCGGCACGGGAAGCTTGACCGTCTCCGGGGGCTATGTCTCAAGTGCTGGTATCAATCTTGCAACTGCCAGCACCGGGGTGGGGGCGATCACCCTTTCCAGTGGCACATTAAGCTCCTCAAACACTATTAGTATTGGGCAGTACGGCAAAGGCAGTTTGAACATTACCGGGGGGCTCCTTTCGTTTTCAAGCAACACTCTCGATATTGGGGGCAATGCCGGTGCTACTGGCACGGTAACCATGTCTAATGGCAGCATTCTCGGCAGTAGAATCATCATTGGCGACAGTGGTTCGGGTACCATGAACTTCAGTGGCGGGTCTGTTTCCAATACAAACACGTACATTGGGTATCAAACCGCAGGAAGCGGTTCGCTGAGTGTCTCAGGAGGCACGTTTAATTCGGCAAACGCCATTTATGTTGGCTACAATGGTACGGGGGCCTTGGATATTTCGGGAGGTCTTGTTTCAACCAAAAGCTTGTATGTCGGCGACAATAACGCGGCCTCCTCAGGCACCGTCACCGTCAGCAGTGGCACTTTGAGCGTCACCGGTACCATTAGCTTGGCTCGGTTGGGCACGGGCGTCCTGAACATCGGCGATGGAACTACCGCGGGTGTCGTTTCGGCTGCTCTCATTACAACCACCGGTACGGGAAAAGGCATTGTTAATTTCAATCAATCCGGCCTGTATACCTTCTCCACCACCATGGCGGGTTCCCTGAGTGTCAATAATATCGGCTCTGGTACGACGATTCTCACAGGAAACAACACCTACAATGGCGCAACGACGGTTTCTGCTGGTGAACTTGACATCAACGGCACGTCATCGAACAGCGCATTTAGCGTGAACAACGCCACTCTCGGTGGAAGCGGCAAGGTGAACGGCACAGTTTCCGTCACCAGCGGCACTATAAACGGCAGTGGCCTGACCCTGGGAGCCACCACGCTCTATGGCACCAGTACGCTGAGCGGCTACAACATCGCCAGCAGTGTGACCGTGGCGAGCGGAACCACCACATTGAGCGGCACTACCAAATCCACCAGCGCCCTATCGGTCTCCGCGGGAGCCACATTGAACGCCAATGGCACCATTGCCGGAAGCGCCACGGTCGGTGGCTTGCTGAAAGGCAACAGCACAATCACAGGCGATCTCACGCTGACCAGCGGCACGCTTGCTCCTGGCAACAGCGCTGGGATCACGAAAGTCCAAGGCAACTTCAGCACGGATGCCTCGTCCACACTGGTGGCGGAAGTCAGCGGAACGGTTGCGGGAACCTCCTATGACCAAGTGCAGGTCAGCGGGAACGTAACCCTCGCCGGTACGTTGGACCTTTCCACACTGAGCAGCTTGACGGTGGGCAGCACGATCACCCTCATCGACAACACTGGCAGCGGCACGACGACGGGATACTTCGCCACGCTCATCACGAGCGGCTCCACCTACACGCTTACCTCGAACTCCAACTATACGTTTACGGTAGGCAGCACGGAATACCTCTTGAGCTACACATCCAGCACCGAGGGTGACGGCTATAGCAACGATGTGACCCTGACGGTTGTTCCCGAACCCAGTACTTGGGCGATGGTGATGGGCGGAATAGGCATGCTTGCTTTCGGTCAGCGTCTGCGCCACCGCGAGGTCGATTAGAAGAACAAAACAATGGTTCCTGCGTTAAAACAGTGGAGATAGAATTCAGCGGCCATAGTGAAATGCTATGGCCACTGTTCTTTGAAACAGCCATCCAGTCGAAATCTGTCCCTTAGCATCTCAAGAAACTTTAACAGGCCCAATAGGCATAGTCCATGATAATGCCGTTTCGGTTGGGCGGGTTGCTTTACGCAAAAATTATTCGAAGCGCTCGCAGAAGATCTGCGTTGGCTTCCTGTCTGCCTATGACACGCTTACCGGGTGTTGATGGTTACGGCTTATTTCGATAGCGTTGCGGGCCAGTTCACGTAGTTGCTTAGCGGCAACGATGATCAAGCGAAATTTTTTTGCTGCGGGTCGTTTTGAAACGACGGATAGTAGTCTCCGGTGCGAATGATTAGTTGACCGATGGCATCGAATAGCCATGGCCATGTATCGAAAATAATTTACCCGCGTACAGCATGAATGAGCGAAGAATTCCAAATAACAGCGGAGAACAGACAAAAGGTCCAAAGGACAAGCTATACAGCATGAAAGAGATAGCCAAAAAATTGGCGGTCTCAATAGGCTTTGTTCGAGATGCGAGGAATGAAGGGGCTCCTTTTTATAAAGGGAAAACGCATCCGAAGTGGATTCGCAAGTGGATCAAGGATAGAGGTCAGGAGGATGGGCGGCAGTGATTGGCCAATGAGCTCTCGCAACCCAATCCCTGTTGCCCGTATTTGTTGATGCCGAGGGTGCCGCTTACTTGCGCACATCCTTCTTTGAACAGGAGGTGAGTTCAGAGCTTTCCAATAAACCGCAGCATCGCCAGGACGCCGACTACAATCCCCGGCAATGCAGTCCCAATGGCGATAAGCCGGATGGCCTTCTTTTCAAACTGATCGAACCGTTCGCAAAGTTGGTTTAGCTGGCTTTTCATGCCATTCCTTCCGTCTTCGCCCCTCACAACGATTTCCAGGGCAAGTAGGCGGCGGTCTACTACGGCAATGCGGTCACGGACATCTTCCCGGCAAAGTTCGCAATGCAGTTCAAGGTTATGGAGAGGATCGGGGGAAGCGGTCATAGTGCGGATTTTTTCTGTTGCAGGTCACTCCACAAGGAGAGGTAATAGTCACCGGCTCGGATTAGCAACTGGTGGAATTGGCCTCGGGTAATCTGGTACAAGCTGCCGTCAAACAGCTTGATTGTCATGGTCTGGTCATCGGAAACGGCTTTGCGGACGAGATGTTGCTCCAAGTCGTTGAACTGCTGGCGATCCCCGTCTTCGATGGCAATGGTGATCCCGAGTTCCTTGTCCGTGTATCCCTTGGCTAGATCGGTTTCAAACTCCTTCTGAAGCTTGGTCAGAGCGGTTTGCTTTTGGGCATAGGCATCCTTTGCCGTGAGCTTGAACGCGGCTGCAAATGCGGCCTCGTCGGCATAGTCCTTGCCATGCTCGGAGGCCACGATATCCACGGGGTTGCCGCCCGCCGTCATATAGGCTCCTTTAGAATTGGGGGTGATGAGGAATTTCATAATGCTCAGAGTCGGCTTACCGTGTTGTCGTAATAGTTCGCCACCCAAAGGTACGTTCCATCGAAGCAAATACCCCGAGGACCATTCCCCGCTTTGTATCGTCCAAGGACAGCGGCATTAGTGAGGGAGAGTTTTCGAATGGTTCCACCCTGGTAAGTCACCCAAATATAGGTTCCATCAAAGCAGATCCAATAGGGCGGATCGTTATCCGTATAATATTCTCCTGTAAACGTAGCCGTATTTGCTACGATCTTGGATACCCCAAACGAACCGCTGTTGGCGGTCCATATGTTTGTGCCATCGAAGCAGATCCCCAAAGGGGAGTTCACGTTGTATTTGTAGGAATAGGTTCCAACAAGGTCGCCCGTGGCGGCGACAAATTTGCTCAGGCTCTGGGTGGTGTAGTTACAGTTGGCGACCCAGATGTTTGTGCCATCGAAGCATACTCCGGCAGGGTTCGAATCCGTGACATAGGTCCCCGCGATGGCTCCGGTACTGGCCGTAAGCCGCATGACGTTGTTGCTGCCAGCGTTGGTCACCCAAATGTTCGTGCTGTCGTAGCAGAGGTATTGGGGGCTTGTCCCCACGGTATAGGTGCCAACCGCCGCTCCGTTGCTGGCGGTCAACTTGGTTACATTGTTGCTCCCACTGTTGGCAACCCAAATATTCGTCCCGTCAAAGCAAATCCCGACCGGCGCCGTTCCGACGGAGTAAGTCCCAACTACCGCCCCGGTGGCTGCCGTGATCTTGGTTACGTTGTTCGATCCATTATTCGTTACCCAGATGTTGGCTCCATCAAAACAGATGCCCTGCGAATGGGTGCCGACGGCGTAGGTGGGCGGCTTGCATTTCCAAAGAAGCGGGCCGATTTGCGTGCTGTCGCCCACGGCAACTCTCATCAAATTCACTCCATCGTTGCCTTTCGGCCCTTTGATATTGAGAACGAATTGCCAACCAGAGGCATCGCGGTGGTAGAAGTCGCCGTTGTTCTCGTCCACGTAGCCGTCGCCTTCCTCGCCGATTTCCAATGTGGGAGTACCGTAGCCACTCAGGAAATCGACTGTGTCACCGATGCCTTGATAGCCGGTGGCGTCCCCTAGGTTGTTCAAGTCGGCCACGATAAAATCGCCGGGAGGCAAAGCGGATACTCCCTCGGTTTCGGAATAGGTCGCAAGGTCGATATCCTGGCTGAAATTCCAGTCCGAAGGCAACGGTCCCGTGGTGTTGCTTGTGATGGTGAGTTGATCGTCTCCAGTCACATCTCCGGAAACATTCAGGCCGCCGGAGTTGATCGCGTTGACCAACGCATAGGCAAAATCCGTTGCGGAAACGAGCGTCCCCGAGCCGCCAAAATCCACGATGCCAAATCCGGCGCAATTCCAATTTTCATCGCAAAACTGGATATGGGGCGCGTTATTCACGTCATCGTCCGTGATGGTGTAGTCCCTGAAATTCAAAACTGCTGTGCGACGGGTTTCCTGGACCCCAATCTGATGAACCACGTCGCTGATATTGACCTTGGTGATCGAATTGCCGTTGGCGTCAGTAGTCGGGAGCGTGGCAAGGGAGAAGCGGTCCACAATCACAATCCGATTGGACCCGTTGGGGACAATGTCGGATTTCAGAGCAAGCGAATCGGGAACCTGGGCTCCCTCCAGTTTGCCGGTTCCGTCCAGGGTGGCAGCGCCGCTTGGCACCCCAGCATCAAGACGGGCTGCGGTCCCGACAACTGGAATATCGCTTTTACGGGCGACTTCGGAAGGCGGCGGATAAAGTTCCGGATCGGGCGACGCAGCGGCGTTCAAGTCCGTGATCGGAGCCTCAATCGTAGCGGAGAACGTGATGGATCGGAACTTTTCACCGCCAAAACTCCACGTCACTTCCGCGCTGGCATCGACCTGCGCCACGTCATTAGCGGGAACTTGATCGGATAACCCAAGCGCCGTCAATAAAGCGACGGTGGCACAGTTGAGCGATCCCGAATAAAGGTTTTCTGCGGCGAACACAAACGTGTTCAGATAGGCCAGTAATCCGCCGGTCCACTGATTTTTCGGTTTAAGCGAAAACTCGATTACCGCCCCATCTGGAAGCGGCACGGATTGGGAACTGCGCGTGAACCCAATCTCGACCGGATTGAAACACCCGCCTTTGAACCGCAACGGCGAGGGCTGGGAAATGACGGTTTGCGTATCGAGATTGACGGTGATCTTCACGCCAAAAGCCTCATGTCAACGTTCAGGTGGTCGGATAGCTGCCGGGGGCAATGAAATTGACTGTGGCTTTCGCGCTGGCAATCATATTTAGTAAGTTAACATAGCGATCTCCGCCCGCCGCGATGATATCGGCGCTGGCGATTGCTTTTTTGTTCGAGTCCACGCTCTTATTGAGCGTGTCCTCGATTTGAGAAATCATGAGGTTGAGCATGTTGACGCCACGATTCAAGGAAGTGTCGATCTTGGCGGCCGCTTTTTGGGCGTCGGATGGGAGCATGGAGATGTCGGACATAGGATTTTCAGGGTTGAGGGGCAGGCGGCGCGCTTTCTGTGCTCGCGGTTGGCTTTTGTTCAATCGGAACGGTTCGCACGACGCGCTTTCCACCCGTCTCTGGGATGTCAACTACCTTCGCGGCGCGCACCATGGTGCGGACGCTCTGGAAGTCCGCAATCTCGTCGGTATGGATCGTGCAGCGCCGATCCAGAAATTTCAGGAGATCGTCTTCCTCTTACGGCAACATGGGTACCACTGCGGCCAGCAATTACAGCAGCTATGGTGATTCCGGCAGCACGAGCACAGGGGCAACCTCGAACGGTTCGTATGCCAATAACGATTCGACCAGCGACCCGGTCAACGTCATCTCGGGTGAATTTTACGCCGATACCGTCGATCTCCGATTGAACGGGCCGATGCCCCTGGATATCCGGCGCAATTACGGTTCCCTCAACAAGGCCGAAAACAACTTCGGCAATGGCTGGCGGATGAGCTACTTCCCCTACCTCGTCTTCTCGTCCACGGATAGCACGGTCAGCCCCACCTTGATCACCGCCGCCGAAATGGACGGATCCGTGATTGTCTACCGCAAACAAACCTCGGGCACGCTGTGGATTCCCACACCGGATGACAACCCGTCCCTAGGAAACGTTTTCCAGGGGGTCCCGGGCGGATTGGGCAACATTTACAACAACCAGATCGTCCTTTCCGGCACCGATACCTTTATTTTGAACGGCGCGGACGGAAGCGCTCGGACGTTCAAAGTCCGCTCCTTTGACCAGGACGGCAGCGGACTCACCCGCAAACGGCCTTATCTCCAGACATGGCGGGACAACCGGGGCAATTCATATACGTTTACTTTTGGCACCGACCCGAAGGCCACGGATTATGGGCAGGTTAATCGAATCCAGTCGAGCAACGGCAATTATGCCGGGTTCAACTACGATACCTACGGTCACATCATCGAAGCTTATAGCGGTGATGGACGGCGGCTCTATTACAATTACGACAGCTACGGCGACCTCATCCAGGTCACGCTGCCCGACGCCTCCAAGGTCCAGTACGATTATCAGCACTTGCCTCTCGTTGGCTCGGGGTTGACCGGGAACTACTACAGCGACATGACGCTGACCACCAAGGTGTTTACGCGCACGGACGCCTCAATCAATTTCGATTGGGGCACGGGGTCGCCAGATTCTTCGGTACCAGCGGATAAGTTTTCCGCGCGTTGGACGGGCGTCGTGGTGCCGCTTTATTCCGATGCCTATACATTCTACACAAAATCGGACGACGGGGTGCGCCTTTGGGTTAACGGGAAACTCATCGTCGATAGCTGGGTTGATCAGGGAAGCGTGGAACACTCGGGCACGATTACGCTTACCGCCGGGCAAAAATACGACATCCAGGTTGCCTATTATGAGAACGGGGGAGGAGCCTCGGTCTCTCTGTCCTGGTCCAGCGCCCATCAGTCCAAGCAGATCGTCCCTACCAGCCAGCTTTTCCCGTCGTCCAACCCGTCCAGCGTCTACTCCTCGCATCTGTTGACGCAGGAAACCAAACCGGGCGGGCGGGTGTTGAAAAACGACTACGATTCCGCCGGGCGCGTTACCTCGCAGTACAGCACGGTGGGCAGCGACTTGACGTCGGTCTTGAGTGGCAGCTTCACCTACGTCACCGGCACCAATTCGGACAAGACCCTTTCGGGAACCACGACCTTTGTCGATGCCCGTGGCTATTCAACGACCTACATCTACGCCAGCAGCCAGCTCACCCAGGTGACGGACCCCTCGGGAACCGTTTACCAGCAATGGTATTCGGCAGACGACGGTTCGGGCGGCTACCGGCGCAGCCTCAAATCCCGCACCGACAAACGCGGACTAGTCACCAACTATCTTTACGATTCCAAGGGCAACCCCACCCAAGTCGGCGTAACCGGCGCGTTGCAGGGCGATCCGTCCATTGGCAGCACAACGGCCACGACCCGCTCCTCGTTCAATAGCCGCAACCTGATCGTCGGCGGCACCGACCCCATCGGCAACGTCACGAATTATACCTACGGCGATTCGGCTCATCCCTATCAAGCCACCGCCGTCGAAAAACGCGCTTCGGGCGGCACGGTCAGCACGAACACGTTCCAATACGAGGATGTGGCCGCCGGTTCGGTCGCCTCCTACGGCCTCCTAAAGCAGATGACGATTGCCTCGGGAGCCGATCAAGCTGTTACGGTTCTCTCCAACAACGCGAACGGGTTTATCACATCCAAGACCTGCTATTCGAACACGGACGATCCGAACAGCGTCACGGCTTACCGCTATAATCTTCGGGGCGAAATGCTGAGCGAAACCGACTCGGCGGGCCGCTCCACCGTTTACTCCTACGACGGACGCGGGAACCGCACGGGAATTATGAAGTATGACGCAAGCGGCTCGCTTGCTGCCTTCCAGTTCTAGCCGTTCAGGTTGAGCGTCGACCTCACCTGTTGTAAGTGTTCACCGCAGGAATATTCGATGATCGGCAAAAGTCGCCTATTACGATTGTAGTTGACTAAAATTACAAACGTAGTAGTCATGACAACCATGAATCATCCCCCGCAGATTTCGGAGGCTGAATGGCAGGTCATGGAAGTGCTCTGGCAAACGTCCCCCCTCAATGCGAATCAAGTCATCGACGCCCTCGGCCATCGGACAGATTGGAAACCCAATACCGTGCGCACCTTGTTGGCTCGCCTCGTGAAAAAGGGTGCATTGAATGCCGAAGCGGAGGGCAATCACTATTTGTATTCCCCTCGCTTTTCCCGGGAAGCGCACGTTGGCGACGAAAGCGAATCGTTCTTGAGCCGCGTCTTTGGCGGGGCGGCCAAGGGGTTGTTAGTTCACTTTGCCGAAAGCGGCAAGTTAACCGAAAACGATCTCAATGAACTGAAAAAAATTCTTAAACGCACCAAGGAGTAAGTCGCGATGACAAAAGTGCTTTCTTTGCTTCAATCCACCTCCGCCTGGGTTTGGACAGCTTCTTGGCAAGCGACGATAATCGCCGCGCTGGTGATGATAACCCAATGGGCTTTCCGACGGCAATTGGCTGCTCGCTGGCGCAATGCCTTATGGCTACTCGTCTTCGCGCGTTTGCTCATGCCCGTCTTGCCAGCGGCACGCCTTAGCGCCTTCAACTGGCTTACACCAAAAGTGCCACTTGCCACGAAAGTAGTGCAAGAAAATCCATCGCGCCCTTTGGCCGGCGAACCGGTGATGACGAGCGACCCAGAGTTACAGTCTCGCGCCCAATTAAAGCTTTTATTCACTCTGCTCGCCCTCGCTTGGGGAACTGGCTTCGTGGTGACTCTTGGCTTGGGAGTGGCCGGATACATTCGGCAGTGCCAAAGAGCGGTTCGCTTCCAACGACGTACGGCTGAGCCGTTGCAAGAGATGTTCGACGTCGTGAAAACAGAATTGGGCGTCCATCGAGTTGAATTGACGATCTCCGAAGCCGTTGCAACGCCCATCGTATCCGGTGTGTGGAAGCCCGTCGTTACCCTTCCCGTCGGGCTCGAATCCGCGCTCCAGGCCGAGGAGATACGCATGGTCCTTTTTCACGAACTCGCCCATGTTAAGAGAGGAGATATTTGGATGGCATGGTTGGCATGGCTCGCCGGGGCGCTGCACTGGTTTAATCCGGCGATCAGGTTTGCCCTGGCCCGGGCACGCAAGGACCGGGAGATGGCGTGCGATGAATGGGTGCTTCGGTTTGTTGCCGACTCCAACGCTTACGGCTCGGCTTTAGTGCGTTTCCTTGAATCCCGGCAAACACCCACGCCGCAATTTGGAACCATCGGGATCTTCGAAAGCAACTCTGCCTTGATCCAGCGTGTCAAACGGATTGCCGCTTATCGCCGCCCAAGCTTTCTCGGCTCCGCCATCGGAGCCATTCTCTTGATCGTAGTCGGCACACTCACCCTCACTGGAGCGGTCAATCCGAAGGAATCGACATCTGAAAGCCCTAAGTCTCCGCCCACGGCCAAACCGAAATCCACGACACCGGTATCAGGGTTCGCCTTGGAAACAAGATCGAGATTCATTGAAATCTCCGAATCGTCCCTTGAAAAATGGCTCACCCCCAACCACCCGCTTCATGAAATGGGACGGCAACTGCGCTCGCAGGGAAGGGATTCCTCAGCATTCATGGGATCAACGGGCATCCTTTCCACTGCGGAAGCAGACTCGGTTGTTCAACAAATGAGTAGAATAGAAGATTCCGTCCTTATTTCTGCACCGCGATTCACTGCTCGCTCTGGACAGGAAGTCGAAGTCCAGCTTACCAAAGCATTTAAATATCCCACCGAATATGCGCCCAAGAAGGAGGGGGAGAAGGTCGTGACTCCAACGGCATTTGACACAAAACAGATCGGGCCCTCGCTGGACATCATGCAAACGGTTTCCCCCGATGGGGAAGCGATTGACGTGAAGGTTACGGCGCAGGTCATCGATTTAGTCGGCGTGATTCATTACACGGACAAAGGCACGATCCCGTTCATCATAAAGCCCAAGGGCCCCATAAGCGAGCGCGTTGACGAGACAATTGCCCAAGCATACGAGATAAACAGGTCGCTAAAAACCGGGGTTGCGCAACCGGTGTTTTCGATATGGAAGGTTCAAACTAGCGCAAGCATTTTTGCTGGACAAACCTTTGTGGTGGGCGGCGTCAAGCCAGCACCAGAAAACGAAATCATCAAAGGATATTCCGAGCGCCGTTTTCTATTTGTCTTTGTGACTCCACTCGTGGTCGGCTCGGAACCGCCCGCTTCTCGGGTTGAGCCGACAGCAGCATCCCCGGCGGTCAAAAACCCCAAGGAGTAGGTCATGATGACACACGCGCTTTCTTTACTGGAATCGACGGTCTCGTGGATTTGGACGGCTTCCTGGCAGGCGACCCTCATCGCCGGGTTGGTGCTGCTGACCCAATGGGTTTTGCGCCGCCGTCTTTCCGCGCGTTGGCGCAACGCGCTCTGGTTGCTGGTGTTCGCGCGCCTCCTCATGCCAACACTGCCAGCGTCGCGTTGCAGCGCCTACAATTGGTTGCCGGTGAGAAGAGACATTGCCGCCGCGCACTTTCGCAATGTACCGGAAGTCAACGAGGCCGCCGCAGTCGAAGCCGAACTCCCGACGGTTTCGCGTCCGAATATCCCGCAACCGCCCTTGGCTGCCCCCAAGGGAGTTCAAACCCGCGGCCAGAATTGGCGTTTGGATACACTCCTCTCTTTCACTTGGGGAATCGGTTTCGTTGCGGCCCTCGGGTTGGGGGCAGCCGGGTACTTGCGTCTTCGCCGCCGCGCCATCCGCAGCCAGCGTGATATTCCAGAATCCCTGAAAGAGCAATTCCAAGCCGCAAAAGCGGAACTGCGTGTGAACCATGCCGACTTGATGGTTTCCGAAGCGGTATCAACGCCCATGGTAACCGGCCTATGGCGCGCCAGGATCATCCTTCCCCCCGACATTGAATCCACCCTTTCTCCCGAAGATGTGCGCATGGTCCTTCTGCACGAATTGGCGCGCGTTCGACGTGGGGATCTGTGGATGGCTTGGCTTGCGTGGATTGCCGGGGCATTGCATTGGTTCAACCCGGCGATTCACTATGTAGCCGGACGGGCGCGCAAGGATCGGGAGATGGCGTGCGACGAATGGGTGCTTCGGGCGGTCACAAACTCGAATGCTTATGGTTTGGCCCTGGTGCATTTCCTTGAATACCGGCAGTCCGCCAGACCCCGGCTTGGAACCATAGGCATTTTCGAGAGCAAGGCCGCCTTGGTCCAGCGCGTCAAGCGCATCGCCGATTATCGACGCCCCACCGTTTGGGGGGCCTTGGCTGGAGTATGGATCTTAATGACCATTGGAGTGCTGACCCTTACCGGCGCAAGCACGCCTAAGCTCGGCAATGCAAAGGATACTGCCACCGCTAAAAAAACGGAGCCGATTGAATATGCAGCGGCACCTTTTGTCGTTCAATGCGAAGACGGGCGTGGCCACGCAGTACCCGGCGCGGAGGTCTATCTCATTCAATGGCATAGTCTTGATCATGATCAATTCTCCGCCACGGGACCATTAAGGACGGATGCCGGTGGTAAGGCGGTTTTCTCCAAGCCGATTACCTTTCATCATGGGGAATATTCACGCTTGGTCTACGCAAGGGTCCCGGGCAAGCTGGTGGCGGGACGTTTTGTAATGCGGAACGTCACGAACAACCGGGATGACGGCGCCGAAAAACAAATCACCTTAAAGATGAGGCCAAGCACAAGCCTCAAAGGCACCGTCAAATTGGCGGGTGGCAAAGACCCCCGGTTGGCCAAGGTCAGCCTGATGTGGAGCGAAAAGGGGGATCCCGACAACGGATTCGGCGGTGATTTTTCGCCCTTTCAGCAACCGGAACCATGGCCCCAACTGGTCGAGCGGAAGCCGGACCGGAACGGAGCGTTCGAGTTTGAGGATATCGCCCGAGAAAGTATTGTTTACCTATTGGCGAATGCTGCCGGATTTGGCGAAACGCAATGGATGAAGTTATTGCCCGTCGCTGGAAATGAATTCCCAACGCTGCTGCTTGAACCCGAGTCCATCATCGAAGGCCGTGTGCGCTTTTCCGAGACAAACAGGCCCGCTGCGGGAATCCATGTTTGGGCGCAGCAAAACCATGGCGGCTATGTGCAGCATCCCTTTTTTGCGACGACCTTGGACGACGGGAGCTTCAAAATCGGCGGGCTCGGCGAGGGCACTTACGACGTGAGCGCCGGACAGTCCACCGAATGGACGGCTTTTCCACAAAGTGTCATGGTCCGGCCCGGAGTTTCGGGATCCGCAAACCTCGTCTTGGAGCCTGGAATGTTGATGACCGGCAAGGTAACGGAAAAAGGCTCGGACATGCCCGTGAAGGGAATCGGCATCACGGCGGATGCCAATGAAATCGGGGGACAAGCCCTGGATACAGCCGTCAGCGACGGCAACGGCAACTACCGGCTGCGGCTGCCTTCGGGAAAATCGTTGCTCTTTATTTCCGATTTCCAAAACGGGGACTTTGAGAACCCCAAAGACCAAGCGAGACGAACGGTTACAATCGCAGGCGGGAAAATCACCGATGGCTCGCCGGATTTCGTGCTGACGCGCAAGGAATCCCCCGCTCCCAGCGTCCCGCCCAAAAACGCGACGGTGCGCGGACGCGTTATTGATTCAGACGGAAGACCTGTGCCGAATGTCTTGGTCAGTTACGATACGCAACCGCTGCCCCAATATCCCACCGCGCCGGGTAATCAGGAAGGCGGGCCACTTGGTTCCACCAAGGAAGATGGCACGTATGAATTCAAGCTGCATCCGTTCTGCAATTATGAAATTCGGGCAGGCGGCGTCTTCCATAGCACGGCACGCAGCCGCCGGTTTGAAACCGGATCGGGCACCTGGCATCAAGTGGAAGATTTGGTGATCCATCCGGCCACGGGTTCCGCATCCGGAGTCGTAGTAGATCAGGATGGGCGGCCTCTTGCCAACGTCGAGATCGAGCCCTCCTCGAAAAATAAATTCGCCTGGACAAGCAACCAAGTGCGCTCCGACGAAGCCGGACACTTCGCCATTTTCCATCTTCTGGCCGACGAATTATTCGACCTTCGGCTTCACAAACCCGGTTACACACCTCGCAACCTTTATCGCATCCCGCCGAACACCGCCGACCTCCAAATCCAGCTCCTGCGCGAAACGCAGCCGATGCCGGGAATAAAGTACGGTGGCGAGTGGCTCCGGGATGGCAAACGGCTCATCGGCCGTCCGGCACCGGATTGGAATGTCCAGGAATGGATTCAGAAACAAGATTCCTCGCCAGGCCCCAAGCGAAGCGATGGCCGCTGGACGCTTCTGTGGTTTGATCGAGGCGAAGACGGCAGTGGTGAATATATCCAAAAGCTGGCGGAGGCTGCCCGCCGGTTCAATCTTGTGCCGGTGGTCATTTATCAAAGCCATTTCGACGCCCACCTACCCCGCTGGATTTTGCAGAAGACGCCACTCCCGGTAACGGTGGGAGTCGACCGCTATACAAACGATCCCACCGACGATCCTCAGCAGAGCGAATACAGTGTCACACGCATCGCGTACGGCAACCGGAACGCCTATCTTATTGACCCGGACGGCATTGTCCGGTCGACCCCCAATAATAACCTGGAAGGGATTGGCTCGGTGATGGGCAAACCGGATATCACTCCAGTTCCCACCGCGACTCCGAAGACCCAATGATGGAGAATGACGTAAAGAGCGTTTTCTGGATTTGATTATCCTTCATCGCCGCCGTCTCCCTGATTCCCTGTTTCGCGATTCAATTGCCGCTGCTCGGGTTGTCCGCGCGGACGGCCGAATTCGCGTTTCTCGAATTGGGGACGGTTGCACCTTGCTCGTCGTCGACATGGCTGCGGCCTTTGTCCGGGGGGCCCGCGCGAATAGGGATTATTCGTCGGTCCGATTCCAGTCCCTTACGACATAGCCCGCGTTGGGGAGCAGGTCGATCCAGCGGTCGTAAATCCACGCCATGAGCCGTACGTGCTCCCGCGCGTCCTTCGGCGTCGGGAAGAAAAGATAGCCGTCCCTGTCGGAGTAGTTGACGAGTTCTCCCTTGGTCCCGAAGCGGACGTGAATACATCCCTCGGAGCGGAGTTCCACCTCAGCGTAATCCCGTTTTTCGAGAGGCCGCGGCTTTTGTTCGCCGATGGACTCGGAGTTGACCGAGGACACATTGAGGACGGCGTTTCTTTTGTCGATCGAGATGATCTCCACTTCGAAGACATAGTGACCCCCGTCGGCATCGACAAGGTAGGCTTTGTTGCCGGGTTGCGGCGGCGTCGAGAACGGTGTGAACGCGAATTCTTCCATATTCGCTCAAGTGGGGCGTCAGAACGCTCTCGTCAAGTTTTCGCCCGAATTTTACCCCACCGGGGAAAAATCAATTTTCCCCGATCAGATCCCTTACCGGTTTTCCGGGCATCCGAGCCCGAACCGGGTCAAATGCCCGAATGTCCGAAAACATCCTTTCCTGGGGAAAGGAACTCATGCGAGTCGCGTGGAAATGCGGGCATTCCCGCCCGAAAAAGTCCGAAGCCGCTAAAAAATCGGTGGTGGAACTGTTTCGCAAGGCCGGGGAAGCGGGGGAATGCGATGGGGTCGATAAACTGTGCCTCTGTCCGGGATTATGCCTATGGGGAGCCTAGCTTTTGCACTACGCTATTGAGCCACGTAGCCTGAGATTTTGTGAAGGGGTAATCATCCATGAAACCGACGGCGTCCGTCGCGCACCATTGCGCGAATGCGATTACTTTGGCGCGTTCTCCGGGAACTAGGGCCGCTGCCGTATTGAAGAGATCGTTCTGGAGTTTTTCGTCCGAAAAACATGAGATTCCGTTGCGTACATCCGCGTTTTTCAGTCCCAGCAATAGCAAAAGTTTTGCGCGGGTGAGAGTATCGGGTTCCTGCCACGCGGCGAGGATTTTGCGGGCAAGATGGAAACGCCCGTCTACGGACATTCCTCCGTTTTCTCCGCCCGAGTAGCGAAAGCGCGACCCATCCGGTTCGTCTGGCGATTTTGTGGCGAGGCGGGCAAGGTCCTCCGACGCAAACTCACGAAGGTCGGCGGAGTAGGCTGCGGCAATTTCATCGCCAAACGACCCCTGAGCGCCGTCGAACTTTTGTTTCATGATATCCCAAAGCTCGCGCTGGTGATCGCCTTTCGCCCGTAGAAGAAGCTCAAGGCTTTGGCTCCCGCTTCCCGGTTGCGTAAAGGTGTTCTGATATGCTGCCACGAGTTCCTCCCACGTCTGCGCGGCCTTGGTTCCCTCGGGATGTGGTAATGGGGGAGGGGGCGTCTGTGCCGGTTTGGCCGCCTCGATCTCGCGGAGGTGCATTCGGGCCCATGGGCATTCGAGGCGCTTGTCGTCCGCCGCCCACGATTTCAGAAGGGAGACATCGTCGCGGTGATCGAGTTCGTTCAATACCGCCGTCACCACCGGCTTGAGCGTTTGGTTTTCGTCGGCCTGTTTTCCCTCAAGTTTTGATATGGCCTCCAAACTTGGCCGGAACCGGCTGGATCCGGCCTGGCCAACGCTCATGATTGCGGTTTTCAGTAAAAGGCGATCCCCGCGGGCGATCACATCGGGCTTCGCCGGGATCAGGGCCTCAAACGCTTTTTCTTCGGGAATCCTTTCGGCGCGGCGAGTTTCGGTCCAACTCTCAGAAAGGCTCGCCCAAAGATTGACCGCCAGCGTCTGGGCTACCAGGCGGGTATATGGGCCTTTCCATTGGCGCCCGGCAAATTGGGGTTCCGTGATGCGATACGTTATGGGCGGCTCATCATCGCGGTTTGCTTGCCATGTTAGGCCAACTTGAGTCGTGTCGCAATACGACCATCTCGACGCATTTTCCGCTACCTCGGGATAATGCGGCACGGTGCGCACGCGATCCAGCCACGCAATGGTCTCGGCGAGCCAACGCAGCATGCCATCGGCGTCCAAAAAATGGGACCATTGGGGATGGTCCAGCACCCCGTATCGCCACCATTCGGCGTTTTCCGCCTTCAATCGGATAAACTCAGTATACGGACTGGACCAGCCAGGATGCACATCCAGCATCAGCACGCCGTCTTTGGGGATTAGCTTTCCTTCATCTGCGACAACGAGATCATATTGTTTCCGGTGCGCTCTTGTCCGATTCGCTTCGGCCAAAGCCAGCGCGGCATCGCGCGGCGGTAACTGGCGTAGTTTCGGCGGAATCACCACGGCGGGCCATGCTATATGGGTATCGTTCTGCTCGGGCTCACCGCCGTACTGCCAGCGAAAGAGATCCTCGTTGCTCATCGCCGCGAGGCTATGGTGTTCATATTTCGGCCACTGTTTCCATGCCCCGGGCGAGAACGCGCGCCCTTCTTTCTTGGACGACTCCGTTTTGGCGGAAGGCGCATCTTTGAGCAAGGGATAGCCGAGGCCCTTCTCTTTCTGCAGCGCTTTAATCTTTGGCCATTTACCATCCATCGTCGTGATGCTCAGCCTCCGGAAGTGATCGCCTGGTTTGCCTTCGGGGCCGATGTAACGGCCGTCTGCTTGGTCCCAATGATATTCCACAGTTGCCTTTTCAATGGGCGCACCTTCGTGTTCACCCGGTTGCGGTCCAAGTTCAATGACAGGGAAGGGTTCGCCTGCCCGATATTTGACATCAAACCACCACCGGTTTGCCGGGTCCGCAGCATTGGGATGCCAGTTGAAGACAACGGTGAGGAGGAGCCTTGGCGTAGCTTCGATGGTTTTTATCTCCAGCATCTGGAACTTGATGTCCTTATCGTCAGGGCCATCGAAACCGTAATTTTCATGATCGATTCGTTCCAAGACACCGTCACCGTTGATGTCGGCGATAATCGTTCCAATATGGCCGAGATTGCTCCCCCCGTGGGGCCATTGAACTTGCCCGCTCGAATCGATAAATAAGAGCACTTTCCCGTCGAGATCGGGACGCCACATCGGCTCGTTCACGAGATGCCGGTCAAGGTGGGATATTCCCTTTTGTGTTTTCAATCGTGTTTCCTGTGGCGCGGGAGGATAAAAATTCTCCGGTTCGAAGCCGTTTTGGAGAGCGTGTTCTTTGGGGTGGGTTGCAGCATACCACTTTTCGAAATCTTCCCTGTAAGTCACGAGATATAGAGGCGCGTTGCCGTCGCGCCCCGGGCATTCGGTGATTCGGATATCCCGCATCGCATCGTCAAAAAGGCTGCGTGGAACGCCTTTCCACCGGGGCTGTGCGTCGTTTTCCTCAACGCGAAGAACCAGTTCATAAAAGGCGTCCGAACGGCTTTCCTGATCGAGCAGGCATTGAATGAACGCCTTACCCAGCGTCGGCCTTGGGAGGGGTGAGGCTCTGCCGTGGCCGACATTGACGACAAGCATGCACAGCACCAGCAAATAGCGCATTAAATGGCGTGCCTGCGACCGTGACATGGCGTGATTCAACACTTCCGAGGTCCAGATAGCCAGAAAAAGCGAACACTCGTTTCCGCGAATCCAGACGTCATAACGGTCGCCGAGCCGCTGTCGTGGCGGTATCTCCGCCATGCTGCGAAAATTCCTTTTGAGAACCGGGCAGGGCGATCACGCCGCCGGTGTCGTCGAACTGTCTGCGATGCTCGCCAATCCTAACGACCGTGTGTTGATAACGCTGGCGGGTCCGGGCGACACGCCACCGGTTGCGATTCTCTCCTACATCGACGCGGTGGGGCGGCGAAGGCTCAAGTCGCCATCCAGGCGGTCGGGCCGCTTGTCGGGGCGGACTTCGCGCTTTGGCTCGTCGCCGGGCCGATCCGCGACAACGGAATCATCTTTGGCGTGTTCATAGAACACGCGAGAATGAGCAGCCGCGGCTGCGGCGGGGCGTGAACCAACCCAGGAAGATGGGCATTGCGGCCCGGTCAGGTTCCTCCAGAAACCTGCCCTCGATGGGGTGCCTTACCTCGCGTTTGATTCGGTGCGGCACAAAGCGACTTGTCTGGTTGCAAATGGGGCGTCGCGGCTTCCCTAATATCCATCTGGCGGCTCCGCCGATCAATCGCACAGCCCCCATTTTGCTTTCTTACTGGGGATTTTTGGCATCCCAATGATTATCTACACTCTGTTCAGGTGACCACGCGGAAATCGCAAACAAAGACCGGGCTAGGCTAACAGCCTCGCTCAGGCGCTCATAGTGCGAACCTTGCAGCAGTTTCCAAGGGACAGATTGCGCTGCGAGGGCATCTTCAAACCATTGATGCATCTCGTGGCGGATGTGTTCGCCGTCACGCAAGCCGTCTTGCACGAAGGGAATCTCATCGCCAGTAAGTAGGTAAAGGTCACACCTGCCACGGCGCGCGATTTCCTCCACCGCTTTGCTGTGACTGCGCATATATCGACGATGCCAGAGCACCGTGGCAAACGCATTGGTGTCACAAATTAGCAGTCGGTTAGCACGGCAGGCGGCCTCGTCTTCCCGGCGGGCTTGCTCCTCGGCTATTGCGGTGAATTCATCTGTGCTCCATACAAGATCGTTCTCCATCACCTTCTTCTCCGAGTATTCCCGTCCGTATTCTTCGACGCAGACCGTTTGAAGGCGTTCAGCCAAAGCTTTTGCCAACGTTGTTGTTCCTGTGGATTCCGCGCCGAGAACACAAATCCGCTTAGCGAACCATCCCCTCACAGGAGGTTCGATGAACTCCCAGTTCGCATAGGGATCGCTCCGCACCGCGGTTCCAGAAATTGGCATTCGAACGCGGGCTTTATCTACGAGGATGTGCTTTGCCCCCATCAGTTGCGCATAACGGTCGCCGTAGTCTTCGGAGGTGAACACCGCATCTGGCGCGCGGCCCAACCATTGGATGGTGTTTTCAGCCCAGACTCGTGAATCGTTTTCGTCGTAACGGTCGTCGATGACCATGACGCGCGCCGTTGGATGGGTTTCCTGCAACCATTTGCCGCGAAGGTCTCCCGGGATATCATCGGTCGGCTTGCTGCAGATGATCACGACGGCTCGTTCAGACTGTGCGACAGCCGTATCAATCAGCAGCTTGTGCCCGCGATGCGGCGGATAGAATTTACCGATGACAACGCCAAGTCCGTGTTTCATGAGTCGGCCAATCCTTTGTCCATACTGCGCTTCCATTCGCGAACCCCGATGAGGCACATCACGAGGAATACGGCGTAGAGTATGGCTGTAAGAGGGAGATGGCGACTCAGGTAAAGCGGGACATAGATCAGGTCGGCGGCAATCCAGAGAAACCAATTCTCAAAGTGCTTCCGGCAAAGAAGGTATTGCGCCGCTAGGCTGATCACGGTGGTAAGCGAATCCCAGAACGGTGCGGCTCCATTGACAGCGAGAAGAATCTCGCGCAGTCCCCAGGTGCATAGAGGAATGGTCACAGCCAGAATCAGCCACTCCACGCGGGAGGTTCGGCTAATCTTGAGAACAGTCCGGTTCGCACCACCGAAAAGCCAGTTTAGCCAGCCATAAACCCCAAGTCCGAAATAGACCACTTGCAGACTCATGTCGGCGAATAACCGACCTTCCAGAAAAAGAGTGAAGAAAAAGACGTTGTTGGCCAAGCCGATAGGCCAATTCCACAGGTGCTCACGGACAACCAGCCAAACACAGATGCCGCCGGTCACGAATCCCCATGCCTCGGCGATACCAATCGGCCACCAAGCCCGATAAGATGGGAGCAATACAAGGATCGAGCCAGTGAGCATCGCCACGATTTCACTTGCATGCAGACCAAACCAAGTTGCTGCCGGAGGAGAAAGCGCTTCCGTCGTGGGATTGGAGGTTGTTGCCGATTCTGGTGTCACATCCCCGAGAATACCAATAACGGCGGCTGGCTTCATCCTTTTTTCGCCAATCACTTCACCTTCCGAATTGCTTCAACACTTCGAGGAGCGCCAACCGCCTCTGCTGTCGAGTCTACGCCCCCGTCTCTCACGGTAATATTTCCTAAGAGTAAATTTTCTCTTGCAGAGCCCAACGCTTCGTGTAATTTACACACTAACAAAGCAATCCAAGGCCATGGCACACACTCCGATTATCAAAGACCTTTGCGACACCGACCTTTACAAATTCTCGATGGGGCAGGTCGCCTTTCACCAGTTTCCCGAGGTGCAGGCTGTTTTCCGCTATACGAACCGCGCAAAAGAAAAGGGATATCGGGCGGGATTCGCGGTGGAGGTAAGGGAGCAGATCGAAATGATGGCCGATTTGTGCCTGACCGAGCAGATGTTCGATTATTTCCGACAACGCTGCCCTTGGATCAAGTTAACTTACCTCCAATGGCTTCGCCAATACCGGTTCAACCCGGAGCAGGTGGTCCTTTCGCAGGAGGGTGGTGAGCTTCAAGTAGAGGTACGAGGTCCTTGGTTCGAGACCATCTACTGGGAAGTGCCGCTGCTTTGCATTATCTCGGAATTGAGTCGCACGGATCCAGTCACAGGGGCAATGCTTCCTCGAGCGTTCGATTGGGCGGACCGCATCACAGCTAAGGCCGAGGCAATGGCGGCTGGCGGGGTCCACTGGATCGATTTTGGAACGCGTCGCCGGTTCGACTACGACACACAGAATGAAGTGTGCGAGCGAATGAAGCAATTTGCCCCGAACTTTCGAGGCACAAGCAATCCCTATCTAGCGATGCGCCACGGAATCAACGTGTTCGGGACGTATGCTCACGAGTTGGTCATGGCGATGCAGGCTCTTTATGGGCTCCCGCGTAGCAATGAACGAGCTATGGAACACTGGGTCAGGGAATACCGAGGCGATTTGGGCATCGCGCTGACGGACACGCTGACCACGGATGTTTTCCTGCGGAGCTTCGACAAATTCTACGCCAAGCTCTTTGACGGCGTGCGTCAGGATTCGGGCTGCCCATTTGCCGTCGGTGAAAAATACATCGCTCATTACGAAAAGCTGGGAATTGACCCGCGCAGCAAAGTCATCGTTTTCTCGGACAGCCTGGACACCAAAAAGGCAATTGCCCTTGCCCAGTGCTTTAAGGGGCGCATCAAGACCACCATGGGAATCGGCACCCACCTCACGAATGATGTTGGACACCCCGCTCCCAACCACGTCATCAAGCTCGTCAAGCTGGACTGCGGCAACGGGCCCATCCCACTCCTGAAGCTTTCGGACGATGTCGGAAAGATCACCGGGAACGAATCCATGGTTGCCGACGCAATAAGGACACTCAATATTCAACCCGCAGAATAATATGCACCTAGTAAAGCTTGGCTCGGCGACGCTCAATCAAGTGCCCTTAGACTGGTGCGGCAATCTGCAACGCATTCGTTGCGCCATTGAGGAAGCGCGGGGCAAGGAGTCAACATTCTGTGTCTGCCGGAACTCTGCATTACCGGGTATGGGTGCGAAGATGCCTTTCATTCCCATCATACCCTCGACATGGCATGGAAGAGTTTGGAAACGCTACTTCCGGACACTCAGGGCATAGTGGTCACGGTGGGACTTCCCGTGCTTTTTCAGAATGGAGTTTTCAACTGCGCCTGCGTAATCGCCGACGGCCAAATCTTGGGACTCGTCGCAAAACGGTATTTGGCCGGAGATGGCATCCACTATGAGCCGCGGTGGTTCAAGCCGTGGAGCGAAGGCACCGTTCGCACAATCGAACAAGGACAGTCGGCCTACCCCATCGGCGACCTCTGTTTCGAGGTTGGAGGCGTGCGGTTCGGCTTCGAGATTTGCGAGGATGCGTGGGTGGCCAATCGCCCCGGTGCTGCCCTTTCGATGCGAGGGGTCGATGTTATTCTGAATCCCAGCGCAAGTCACTTTGCCTTTGGTAAGCTCGACCTGCGCAAGCGCTTTGTGCTCGAAGGCTCGCGAGCCTTTGGCGTTAGCTACATTTACGCCAACCTCATGGGGAATGAATCGGGACGCGCGATCTATGACGGCGGCGCGATGATTGCCACCGGTGGCAAGCTGATCGCAGTAGGCAAGCGGTTGAGCTTCCACGACTACTATGTCATTTCGGCTGTCGTGGATGTGGAGGCCATGCGGATGAGTCAGGCGCGCACGGCAAGTTTTCGGCCGGCGCTCGATGATCGGGGCCAGGACATAATTCGCAGAACCTGCAATTTTGCTCCCGCGACGTTGACGGCTCGCGTCCCAGTGGAAAGTGCCGATGTGTGGGAACTAAGCGCCAACTTGAAAGCCGAGGAGTTTGTCCGTGCGGAGGTATTGGCCCTCTTTGATTACATGCGAAAGAGCCGTTCGAATGGCTTCCTTATCTCGCTAAGCGGCGGAGCTGATTCGGCGGCGTGCGCTGTGCTTGTGTCGCTCATGGTGCTATTTGGAGTGCAGGAATTGGGTTTGGAGGCATTTAAGCAAAAACTCGCCCACATCCCAGGCGTGGCAACAGCAGGTAGCGTTGATGCACTCCGGGAGGTTTTGCTCATCACCGTTTACCAGCCAAGTGAAAACAGCGGGCAGGTAACGCGTTGCGCCGCTGAAACAGTTGCAAACGCCCTGCATGCCAAGCACTACGTGTTTGATGTCACGCAGCTAGTGAAGGGTTACGTCGAAATGGTCGAAACCGCCGTGAAAACGGGGTTCTCATGGAAGGAAAACGACATCGCGCTCCAAAATATCCAGGCGCGTGTTCGGTCCCCCGGGGCCTGGCTTTTGGCCAATATCCGTGGCGCACTCTTCCTCTCGACCAGCAACCGCTCAGAGGCAGCGGTTGGTTACGCCACGATGGATGGGGACACCAGCGGCGGACTAAGTCCCCTCGCAGGGATCGACAAGGCATGGCTGCGCGAATGGTTGTGCTGGATGGAAAACACCGGCCCCGCAGGAATTGGCGCGCTGCCCGAGTTGAGTGTGATCAACGGTCAGCAACCGACGGCAGAACTGCGCCCTCAAGATCAAGTGCAGACGGACGAGGACGATTTGATGCCCTACCCACTGCTTGATGCCATCGAGCGGGCCGCCATTCGCGACAAGCAGCCCCCTCGAGCTGTTCTGGACCTGATGCGCGTTGCTTTCCCCCAGTATGCAATTCCTCAATTGCACGTCTGGGTGGAGCGCTTTTTCAAGCTCTGGAGCCGCAATCAATGGAAGCGGGAGCGCTATGCGCCGTCCTTCCATCTCGACGACGAGACCAAGACTTGGTGTCGGTGGCCCATTCTCTCGGGAGGGTTTGCAATGGAACTTGAGGAATTGAAAGCTCACGTAGCAAAAATCTGCGCGCAGGAATTCTAGCTCATCCACTAAACACAACTCCCTCTCAAGCTACGCAGTCCTTTTCCTTATGCAGCCTTCCATCCTCTCCTCTTCTATAAAATACGAAGGCAGATTCTTACAGTTCTGCCATCTGACGGTCCTCTCGGCCAGTGGCGAAGAATCAGGTTACGAATGCGTTGGACGCGTCGCAGAGCAATCCGCCGCGACTGCGGTCGCGATTGTCCAACGCGACGGAGAACCCCATGTTGTCCTAGTTAAGCAGTTCCGGCCTCCCATGAACAATATCACACTGGAGTTCCCCGCTGGCTTGGTCGATGAGCGGGAATCACCTGGAATTACTGCGGTTAGAGAACTGGCCGAGGAGACTGGCTTTGACGCCGTGATCAAGGATGTAGGGCCGTTCGTGTGCAATTCGCCTGGCATGACCAATGAACAGACCGCCATTGTCTTGGTATCCGGCGGCGAACAGGCCACCCCATGTGCTGAGGATGTCGGCCATATTAAAACCTGCGTAGTACCCCTTCGAGGATTGCTTGCTTATTTGCGTCAGGAGGCTGCAAACGGCCTCAACATTGGAGCGAAGCTCTGGAGCTTTGCCCTCGGCCTAAGTGTGGCGGAATCAACCCTGCGCGCGCCAGCAGATCGTCCTTGAGGTAACAATATGCGAATTGGGCTTTACGGTGGCAGCTTCAATCCAGTGCATCACGGGCATCTCATGCTGGCGCACGACGCATTCGAGACGCTGCACCTCGACCGCCTGTTTTTTATTCCGGCGGCAGTCTCCCCACACAAACTTTCCGCTCCGCCGGTTTCGCCTGAACTCCGGGTAAAAATGCTGCTGGCTGCAATTGATGGGGATACTCGGTTTTCCGTGGACGAGATCGAGTTACACCGGCCGCCCCCCTCTTTTGCCATTGATACGCTGCGGGAAATTGCTTGCCGCTACGCTGGTGCGCGCCTGTTCTATCTTATCGGAGAGGACAATCTTGCAGCACTTTCTACGTGGCACAAGATCGACGAGATGATGACCCTGGCGCACTTTGTAGTTGCACGGCGTCAAGGGAATGGCCTCGTGGCAGCCGAGCCTTCGGGAATGACATTTTTGCCACGGGTGGTGGATATCTCTTCAACAGAAATTCGCGAAGCGGTAGCGCAGGGAAGATCGTTTCGCCCAATGGTGCACCCCGAGGTGGCCAACATCATTACCAAGATGAATCTTTACGCCCCCCCGGGGTGACCGTCGCGGGCAATGGGTTTCAAACACAACCTGTAAGACAGCGGATGGTCACCACGATATTCTCACATAGATACTTGATATAGTGTTCCATTAACACGAAGTTAATGCGTGTAAACCTTACACTTCCCAATGAGCACCCAAACAATCATGCTGTATCGCCCGGTCGGCCCGAAGGAGCTGGATTTGATTGCCGCCAGTAAGTGGCGTGAGTTTCCGCCCAGACTGCCGGAACAACCCATTTTTTATCCGGTTCTCAACGAGGTATACGCCCGACAGATCGCCCGTGACTGGAATGTCAAAGCCTCGGGCTACGGTGCTGTCACTCGATTTGCACTGAAATCGGATTTTGCCAACCGGTATCCCATCCAAACCGTTGGCGATTCGATTCATCAGGAACTCTGGGTTCCGGCGGAAGAATTGCCCGAACTTAATCGCAGCATCGTTGGGCCCATCGAAGTGATCGCGGAATACAGCCCCGAGGATGCAACCCGGTAATTCACAACCAAGATAAACAGACTATGGCCTTTTCCTACAAATATCCCCGTGCAGCATTGACCGCGGACTGCGTTGTCTTCGGCTTTGATGAGGACGAGTTAAAGGTACTCCTCATCAAGCGTGCGCTTGCCCCGTTCAAGGCCAAATGGGCACTCCCGGGCGGCTTTGTCCGCATGGACGAAACGCTGGATGATGCAGCGCGACGTGAGTTGGAAGAGGAAACGGGGTTGAAGGACATTTTCTTGGAACAACTCTACACTTTCGGGATGGTCAACCGTGACCCGCGCGAACGAGTGGTGAGTGTCGCCTATTATGCGTTGGTCAAACTGGCCGTCCATGAAACGAAGGCTGCGACGGATGCCGCAGATGCCCAATGGTTCCCGATCTCGCAGTTGCCCGAACTTGCCTTTGACCACGGGAACATTCTGGCAATGGCACATACACGTCTACAGGGCAAGGTGCGGTATGAACCCATCGGCTTTGAGTTGCTGCCGCGAAAATTCACCCTTTCGGATCTTCAACATCTCTATGAAGCGGTGCTTGGGATACCGCTCGATAAGCGCAATTTTCGCAAGAAGGTAATGTCCTTCGGCCTTCTGATCGCGCTCAAAGAAACCCGCATGGCGGGAAGGCACCGCCCAGCCCAACTCTTCCGCTTTGATGCGGAGAAATACGAGAAACTCATGAAGCGCGGATTCAACTTTGAACTCTGAGTATGCTTCTCGCGGCAGGGAATTCAATTTTGTTATGACAGACAAAGAAACCATTAAAGCCAGCAAGTTCCTGAGCCTCATTCTTCGCCACGAGCCGGAAAGAGTGGGACTCAAACTTAATGAAGCTGGCTGGACAGGAGTGGATGAACTGCTGGAAGCAATTCACCGGCACGGTATGAGCCTGACGCTCGAACAACTCCAGCACGTTGTCGCCACCAGTGAGAAGAAGCGCTTTGCATTCAGCGAGGACGGCCAACAGATTTGGGCCAATCAAGGCCATTCCGTGGAAGTTGACCTGCAGTATCCGCCGCGAACCCCGCCGGAGGTGCTCTATCACGGCACGGCTGAACGTTTCCTAGACGGCATTCGCAGAGACGGTCTTCAAAAGATGGAGCGGCATGCCGTACATCTCGCCGCTGAAACGAAGATCACTCTTCAAGTCGGAGGCCGCCACGGGAAGCCGGTTCTGCTGACGATTCGTGCTGGGCAAATGCATCGCGCGGGTCATGTGTTCCGCTGCTCAGCAAACGGTGTGTGGCTCGTGGATCACGTGCCGCCGCAATTCATCGAGTTTCCCTAAAACTTATTCACAAACCAAACTATGAAAGCTCTCATCCTCGTTGACATTCAAAACGACTTCCTCCCCGGAGGGGCACTGGCAGTTCCGCACGGAAATGGCGTCATCCCGGCAGCAAACAGACTGGCCGCCGTGTTTCCCCTTGTCGTGGCCACACAAGACTGGCATCCCGCCGATCACGGGAGTTTTGCGGCGACTCACGCCGGTAAGCAGGTTTTCGACTCAATCGAGATGAATGGCCTGCCGCAAACTCTTTGGCCTGTGCATTGCGTTCAGAATACGCATGGAGCGGAACTGCCTGCGGATTTGGACCGCGAGCGGATCACCAAGGTTTTCTTCAAGGGCACAGACCCAACCATCGATAGTTACAGTGGGTTCTTTGACAACGGACACCGCAAAGCGACCGGCTTGGGCGAGTTTCTCAAAACCAATGATGTCACCGCTGTCTTTGTGTGTGGGCTCGCGACCGATTATTGCGTCAAAGCTACCGCCCTCGACGCCGTTCAACTCGGTTTCAAAACATATCTGATCGAGGACGCAAGCCGTGGTGTCAATCTCCAATCCGACGACGTTGCCAATGCCATCAAACAAATGCAGGCAGTCGGCGTCTGCATACTGACCAGTGCAGACGTTATGGGCTGCTAACCATTTTATTTCTCATCAACTTCAATCCATCTATGACCACCCTCAAAGCAATCCAAGCAGACATTACTACGCTTGCCGTGGATGCAATCGTAAACGCAGCGAATTCTTCACTCCTCGGCGGCGGTGGCGTTGATGGTGCCATCCATCGCGCAGCCGGCCTGGATTTGGTTGATGAATGCCGATTGCTAGGTGGATGTAAAACCGGTGACGCAAAGGTCACTCGCGGTTACAATCTGCCCGCCAAGTTCATTATCCACACCGTCGGACCGGTCTGGCAGGACGGACTACACCGCGAACCGGAACTCTTGGCGTCTTGTTACCGGCGTTCCCTCCAGATTGCCGCTGATCGCGGGATTACCTCGATTGCATTCCCTTCCATCAGCACAGGCATTTTCGCTTACCCCGTCGATTTAGCCGCCAGTATCGCTATCGAAACAACGGCGGAGTTCATCAATACCCCCAGTTCATTGCGGGAGATCATCTTCTGCTGTTATTCCCTGAACGCCCTTCAGCTCTATACCGGATTGCTTTCAAAAATCTCTACACCCCTATGAACGGCCACCGAGAATCACATAGCCCCACCCCAAGCCTCTCGACACACGACCGCATCGCCGGTTTGTTGCTCGGCACTGCCGTTGGCGATGCGCTGGGGTTGCCCGCGGAAGGGATTTCGCCAAAACGCATCGCACGTCTCTGGCGGGGCGACTGGCACATGCGGCTGGTTTGCGGACGCGGGATGGTGAGCGATGACACCGAACACACGATCATGCTTGCGCAGGCGCTGCTGGCCGCCCCCGACAGCGCAGAACATTTCCAGCGACTCCTTGCGCGCAAGCTGCGTTGGTGGTTTCTCGGTTTACCGGCAGGGGTGGGAATGGCCACGGCGAAAGCGTGCATCAAACTATGGCTCGGCATCTCGCCCAGACGCAGCGGTGTGTGGTCTGCCGGGAACGGCCCCGCCATGCGATGCGCCATCATCGGGGCGTTCTTTCCCGACGATCAGAAAAAGCGTCACGATTACGTCGCCGCATCCACACGGATGACCCATAGCGATCCACGGGCTGAAATTGCCTCCCTCGCAGTTACTGAGGCTGCTGCTTTGATTGTTACAGGCCAGCCGGAGAAGATTCTTTCGATGCTCCCATCTCTGGGAGATAACGCGGAGTGGCAAGAGATTTGCCGAAAACTGGCGGAAGCTGATCGCGCGCGAGCAACCGTCGCTGAATTTGCAGCGATGCTTGGGCTTTTCCGGGGTGTCACGGGTTATGCCTACCATACCGTTCCGGTTGCCATTTATGCATTCGTTCGTCACGGTAACGACTTTCGGGAAACTCTGACTGCCGTGCTGAACTGCGGCGGAGATACGGATACAGTGGGCGCCATCGTCGGAGCACTTGTGGGTGCGAATGTTGGCGTTGCGGGGTAAGCGTCACGCGGAGCTTTCAATTACCCACAAGTTTTAACGATTTTTGAACGAAATGTCTGTACATTGATAAACACTTTCTGATGCAAAGCTTGGGATGCAAAACAAGAAGCGATGGAAAGTCACAAAACGTACTCAGTCCTACAAAGAATCCTTTTCTGTTTCGCAATGGATCGACGAGGAAGCAGAAGCCTGCAACTTTGGCGATGTGCGCTTGGGGCGTCGATTAAAAACACTGGTTGAAGAGTTGTCTGGCTGCGTAGGAGGGAGCATCCCCTTTGCGTGTCAGGATTGGGCGAGCACCAAAGCGGCATACCGGTTCTTTTCCAATCCTCGTGTAAGCGAAACCGATATTCTTGGCGGTCATTTTGAATCCACTCGTAATCGCTTCCATGACGTTTGTGGTCCAGCCCTGATCTTGCATGACACAACGGAATTTTCCTATGACCGGGAAAGCGCTGGAAACATCGGCCTTATTGGAAGCGCCTGCCTGAACGGTGGCAGGCATGGGCGTAAGCGTCGCATCACGGTTCGGGGGTTGCTGATGCATTCGAGCCTCGCCATCACCCTTGGCGGGCTGCCCCTGGGGTTGACGGCCGTTAAATTCTGGAGCCGCAAGCAGTTCAAAGGAACCAATGCGCTCAAGAGAATAATCAATCCCACGCGGGTGCCGATTGAAGAAAAGGAAAGTTACCGCTGGCTGGAAAACGTGCGCCAATCCACGAGCTTCCTTGGCGCGCCCGAGCGTTGCATACATATTGGCGACAGGGAAAGCGACATTTACGAATTGTTCTGTGCAGCCCGCGAAGAAGGCACGCACTTTCTGGTGCGAACCTGCGTTAATCGGCTCGCCGGGGATGGTGGACATACCATTGCCGATGCGATGAAAACCGCCTCCGTTAAGGGAATCCATCGTGTTCAACTTAGAACACAAAATGGCGAAACATCCGAGGCAGTCTTAGAGATAAAGTATCGTCAAATCCAAGTCTTGCCTCCGATAGGCAAGAAGGCTCGCTACCCGCAACTTCTCTTAAATGTTATCCATGCAAAAGAAATCGGAGAACCAAAAGAGAGGGAGCCAGTGGACTGGAAACTAGTCACCGATCTGCCCATCGATAGCCTTGCTGCCGCCCTTGAAAAACTCAGGTGGTATTCCTTGCGATGGAAGATAGAAGTCTTTCACAAAATATTGAAGTCGGGTTGCAAAGCCGAAGAGTCCAAGCTGCGAACGGCGGAACGATTGGTAAACTTGATCGCCCTGCTTTGCATCGTCAGTTGGCGCATCTTTTGGATGACAATGGTCAGTCGAACCCATCCTGAAGCGTCACCGAATCTCGCATTTACCCAGGAAGAATGCGCTATACTTGACACCCTAATTGTCGATAGAAAAAATGGTTCCACAAAAACTATATTCTCTTACATAAGAAAACTAGCCATGATCGGCGGCTACCTTGCACGGCGATCCGATCCCCCACCAGGCAATGTAGTCATATGGCGAGGAATGTCCCGTCTGGTGGATATCCAGTTAGGCTTCGAAATGGGAAGAAAACTTGTGGGTAATTGAAAGCACGCGAAGCGCCACTTGACGGGCGTCGGCTCGTAACGGGTCATAAGGCTCATAGATCTCGTAGGTAAAGCGATACGAGATCTATGAGGTCTACGAGGCGGCGGCTTGGGGGTACCGCTCTTCGCGAAGCCTTTTGGCGTAGGCTGCCGGTATCCAGGTGGCGATGTTCTGGTTGGTCAGCACGGGCAGTTTGGTGAGGATCTCCCGCAAGTAGGCGTAGGGATCTACGCCGTTGCGTCGGCAGTTTTCGATGACGGTGTAGAGGACCGCCCCGCGCTGGCCCGCATCGGCGTCGCCTACGAAGAGCCAGTTCTTTTTGCCCACCGCCGTGGGCCGGATGGCATTTTCAACAAGGTTGTTGTCGATCTCCACGCGCCCGTCTTGCAGGAAGACGCTCAAGCCCGGCCATTGCCCCAGCGCGTAGTCGATGGCTTTGCCCATGCTGCTTTTGGGCAGGTAGCGTTTCTTGGTTTTTAGTCGCACCAGCGCTTTGCGGATGCGCTCGTGGATGGGACGGCTTTGGGCCGCTCGGAGGGCTTCCCGCAACCGCGGCCCGGCGCGTTCTTGCCGTAAGTATTTTTCGATTTGGTAAAGGTGTGCCATTTGCCGAAGGAGCCAAGTGACGATGCATGGGGCCTGCGATTGCGATTCGATGAACTTGCGCCGCGCGTGGGCGTAACAGGCGGCGAGCCGGATGTGGCCTTCGCGGCCAGCGCTCCGGGCGTAGCTACGGTAACCCGCATACCCATCGCATTGCAGGACGCCCCGCCAGTGGGCGGGAAGGATCTCGCCCACGCACTCGGCGGCGCGACTGGTGCGCCAGTGGTAAACGACTTCGCCGCCGGGCCGGTTGCATACCCACAGGTAGCCGGTACCCGTTTTCTTATTGCCGGGATCAAGGTAGCGAACCGGGGTTTCGTCCATCTGGATGTAGCCGCCTTTCACCACGCCCGCGTTGATCTCCCGATAGATCAAACCCAGCCAGTCGGCAGCCAACCCCATCCACCGCGCCAGCGTTTGACGGGGCAGGATGACTTGGTGGCGCGTGGCGTATATTCGCTCCTGGCGATGGAGCGGCAGATGGTCGCAGTATTTGGCCACGATGACTTGCGCCAAGAGCCCCGGCGCCGCGATGCAGCGTTCCTGTAATACCGGCGGCAATGGCGCGATCACGGGCACGGCGTCCAGTTCGCCACGCTTCACATACTTGCGCCGGATCATGCGCCGACGTAGGAACCGAGCCGGTTCGTAGTCGAGCTGCTCGCTGACTTCCTGGCCGATGCAGCGCCACGCTTGCGGTTCTGCCTGCACCGGCAGCGGATCGACGAGCTCCTCGACGCACGGCAGGTGTGCAGGCAACCGCGGCCCTTTGTTTTTCGCAGGCTTGCTCTTAGAGCGCGGAGTCGATTCTTCCTTCGAGCGCCGAGTGGCCTCCGCCGCCAAGTCGGGCTCGTTCGCTTTTCCCGGCGAACTCCCTTCCAACAACAGTTCCAGTTGCCTCGGGTCGAGCTTCTCGCTCCCCGCTCCGAAGATCCGCTTCACCAACAGGTCCACCTTTTGCCGCAGCAACTCGTTCTGCTGACGCAATCGTGCGTTCTCTTCCAGAAGTTCTTGTTCGCGTTCGGTGACCATTGCTCGTTGGCCACAGGAGACTAGTCATCCCGTCGCTAAATTCAAGCGCCGATCATACTTAATATATGACTGCTATTCCCGCTCATACCACGGACGCATCTTCGCCCCGTGCAGGTCGATCCCGTCGGTCAAGAGCGCCAACGCCTCCGCGCTCAGCTTGAGCTTCGTGCGTCCCGGCTCCACGTTCCGAGGCCATGAGAAGCATCCCTTTTCCAGCCGCTTGCTCATCACCCAGATCCCCGTGCCGTCCCAGTAAAGCAGCTTGATCCGGTTGTGCCGCCGGTTGCTGAACACGAAGATCGCTCCGCCCCGTAGATCCTCTCCCAGCCGTTCACTCACCAGGGCGTGCAGCCCGTTGAAGCCCTTGCGCATGTCGCACGGCTCCAACGACACTAGCACTTTGAGGCTCCCGCTAAAACTCAGCATCCCGTTTGCCCCTTGGCTGCCAGCGCCTTCAGCAACTCCGCCGCCAGCTTCATTTGGCCAGGGGTGGAGAGTTCCACGCTCGCTCCGCCCGGTAACTCAAGCTTGAGCGCCGCTACGATTGCCATCACCTGCTCGCCTTGGACGCCCGCTTCGACCTCCGCTTCTACCCAGCGCAGCCCCGGCCCTGGCTGCGGTGCCATCAATGCGGCCGGAACTGGAGCCGCTGCTTGCACCAACAGCGCTTGCCGCTGGTTCTTCCTCTTCTGCTGCCAATGGGCGAACGTCTGGTATTTCACCCCAATCTGCGCTGCAAACTCCGCCGCGCTCACCCCACACCGCTCGTACTCATCCAACAGCGCCTCCCTTCGTTCTCTCTTTACCAGCACATGCCCTCGGCGGTCTATTTTCAACAACTCATCCCGAATCGCTTCGCTTTGCATCCTCCCATACTGACAATTTTCATCCCTCCAGGATAGAGGCGCTCCGCGTGACGCTTACGTTGCGGGAATCCCTTCCAAATGGTTGAACGGCATTTCTGACTGGCCCCGCTCCGTTGCCGTTCTTATTGCCTTGGCCCGCGAATTGTCCGCTCCGATTGGCAAGGGAAAGCCGGTTCGCTATTTCTGGCCAGGAATCCTTCCACGCAATCTCGTTTTTTTGGCGATTGTCCTGGCACACGGATTCCGCCGCCTACTTCCTCCCTATTGACCACCTGCTGGCCCGGTTGAGGAGACTGGGCGAGGCAAAGGGCATCCTCCAAACAGCCGGTGGAAAAAATACACTGACGTGTTTCTTATGCTTTCTCAAAGAAAGCCACTAGATCGTCATACAGCCCTGCGCGATTGGCATAGGAGGCATAGCTCCTTGCTGTCTCCAGCCATTCGATTGTTGATGGTCGTGACTCCTTTAAGGCATCTACGAGCAGCTTCTGAGTGAGCTTTCCGGAACGCCCCGAGCGCATTTCCTCATAAATCGCCTTTTCCGACGCCCTCTCGACAACAGCTCGTAGGTCGGCTCCAGAAAACCGGTCACTCATCCGCCCAAGCTTGTCCAAGTCCAACGATTCGGTTGGAAGCTCGCGCAAGCAGATTTCAAGTATCGCCTTGCGCGCGGATGCATCGGGAGGCGGAACAAATAACACACGATCAAACCGTCCAGGACGCCGCAACGCACTGTCCACGCGCCACGGTGCATTGGTAGCAGCCATTACCATCAAGTTTTCATTCCGGGCCGAGATACCGTCCATTTCTGTGAGAAGGACGTTAACCAGCGGTGCCATCGACGAGGAGGCGTCAGAGCGGCTCACACCGATAGCATCAACTTCGTCGATGAAAATCACAGAGGGCGAACGGCGGCGGGCAGATTCAAAAAGCTCATGAAGTCGTTGTTCGCTTTCTCCAAGCCATTTTGAAAGAACGTCCGTGATGGTGATTGATATAAACGTAGCCCCACATTCCCCAGCAGTTGCGCGGGCAATATGGGTCTTGCCGCACCCTGGAGGCCCATACATCAAAATTCCGCCGCCCGGTCTTTTCTTAAACTTCTTAAAGATGTCCGGATTTTTGAACGGATAGATGATATTCATCCGTATCCGCTCAATGACGTCCTCCATACCACCAATATCATTGAAGGTTGTCGTTGGTAGTTCCAGAGCTTCCAAAGCTCTTGTTATCTCCGCATCTTCTTCCGCAGTCAGCGCAACGGACTCCGCTTTTTTACCGGATTCTCCAGCATTATTATCCAGAGCAACCGGAACCTCGGCTTTCTGAGTCGGTGGTGTCACCTCTCCGTTCAGCCATTCCTCCAAATCGGGGTCACTGATCGATTCATCAATGACGGTCGCCGCTCCGTATTTTCTTCTGGCGTCCTCTCGCAAGCCGCGCTTGCAGAGAAGGCGAGCGAGAAGCAAATAGGCTTGTGCGCAGCCTTTGTTGTGAGTCAACACCCCTTCCAGGGTGACCTGAGCAGAAGACAAATCGGTTTCCAGTTCGACCCTTGCTTTGAGCAGCGCATTTTCCTCGGTGTCGGGAACATTCGGTGCGGCGTTCAATAGTTCTGCTGCGCGATGCGCCTGTCCATTAGCGAGAAATTGGTCTACGAGATGTGCGCGAATCTCCCAATCGTGGGGCGAGGCTAGCAGTGCCTTTTCAAGCAGTTTGAGGGTTTGTTCATTCATGGGAGTCGGAACGGAATCGGGAAACCCAACGTTTGGATTTTTGTTTTTCCGGTTGAATTAGGTACCTCATTCTTTTAGCACGGCGGCGGGCATGATTGCTTTGCCGGGAGCGTTTGATCGAACGGGTGATGTTAACTGCAACGACGATTGCTATAGCACTCCCGAGCAGCACAAACAGAACCGTGCGGCCGTTTTCGTTTTGCCCGAGGACAAACACCCCTCCCCAGAACAGGAGCAGACCAAAAAAGAAGATAGCCATTCGAAGCTTAAATGGCCAACCCCGGTAGCCGAGTAAGCCCCCCCGTTTTGCACCGATCTCACCGGCTTTTGAAAGAATGTCACCGATGGTCAGATGCTCATATACCTTGAGGAGGGGCCAGAAAAACATGAACCACAGAGCAAGGCCTCCAATGACAAACCGAGCGGCGAAAACCCACACAGGAAATAATAATAACCAGGTAAAGATGCTCCTATGGCGAGCCCGCGTTGCCAGCGAACTAAATTTGACGAGGATGGTTCGGGGCCAGCATATCACCTTGTAAAACGCGTCGGAGTGTTTGAGCGTCACAAAGAGATTGTTGCGGATCAGCTTTGAAGAGGGGTCAAAGAACAAGCCTTGTCGAAAATATTGCTCGGCGGTTTTGTAATCTTTGGCAACGTTGAGATAATGGACTCCGATGTTATTGTGAATGAGGGCATTCTCGGGATCGAGTTCAAGGGCCTCCATATACAGGTCAAGCTCCCGCGTGGAAGCCTTTGATAGGGATATTCCCTCCGGCCCGCACATTGCGAGGAGGTTTATTGTGTTCGCATCGCGAGGGTTGAGTTCCCTCGCTTTTTCAGCAAACGACCGAGCAGAGGTGGAATCGCCCTGCTTGTAAGACATGTGGGCCAGGTGATACCAATTACGATGCTCATGAGGCTCCAGCGAAATGGCCTTCTGAATTGCATCGTCGGCCAATTTGAACTGGTTCTGGTGAAAACAGATGATGGACATCAGCCGGTATGCGAACGCATTCTCCGGTTCGTTCTGCAAAACCAAACTGACATGAGGCTGTGCCTCAGGGTAGCGTTCGAGATTGACCAGTGATTGGCCGGCAACGAGATGGGCCTGCGTGTTTTCCGGCTCGGTTGCCAACCACTGCCTCGCAGTTTCAAACGCCCGGTCCCATTGGCCGCTGCCCGTAAGGCGCGATAGCAGCATAGAATAATTTGGAGCGTCGGGAATATTGCTCATGCAGTGGCCGCATTTAACACGGTGAAGAATGGGCAGTCAAATCTTGGCTTGTTCTCTGCATCCATGCCACGTCAGCCCAAATCAGAGCAAGTATTTCCGAAGGCGGTCTGCGTCGTTACTTTTTTTCGCGAGAGACCGTGAATAGCTTTCGTCCGGCATCGGAAAGGTTGGCGGATGTTTGGCAGGTTTCGATGACGGTGGCGAGTAGGGCCCGGTCGGAGTGGGTTGATCTCCGCGATTTGCTCTGCGTGTCGAGCGAGCGGATCGGAAGGCGAAGGACGCGTCCCTTGAATCCGGAGTGATCCAAGACTTCCTGGGGCGCGAGTTCGCTTTTCGGATCGGGATTCGACGCGATGACCGCGGTTTCGGCGGCGGCCAAGGCGCGGAAGAGGGGTTCCGATATCTTGGCCATCCCTTTTTTCGGGACGTTTGGCACGCAGTCGGGAAGCTGGGGAAGATCGAGAACGCCCACATCCGACAATGAAGGGAAAACCTCCTCGGGGCGCGCCAACGCAAAAAGACTGTTTTCCATCCAAAACGACCTTGCCTTTGTCGGTCGCGAGCCAGGAACCATCCTTACGGAGATGTCCGAGCGCCTTCGCGATGGCCGCGGCCTGGATCTCGTTCTGGCAAAGGTAAACGGCGGGCGCGGGTATCGGTACGGTTTTGCCATTCTGGCCGGGCCAGTTCAACCAATAAAAGGGCTCCCCGGTATCTTCGCCATGTTGCGAAAATTCCTTTTGAGAACCGGGCCGGGCGATCACGCCGCCGGTGTCGTCGAACTGTCCGCGATGCTCGCCAATCCGAACGATCGCGTGCTGATCACAATGACGGGGCCCGGCGACACGCCGCCGGACGCAATCCTCTCCTATATCGACGCAGTGGAGGGGGCGAAGGCGCAAGTCGCCGTCCAGGCAATGGGGCCGCTCGTCGGGGCGGACTTCGCGCTTTGGCTCGCCGCCGGGCCGATCCGCGACGTTTCCCCGAACTCGTCGGTCTATCTTTACGTCCCAGGTTATTTTGGGCCGCAAACGGTGGAGGGCGTCGTTTGGCTGGATGCCTACGCGCGCTGCATCCAGATCATCGCCAAACACGTTGATCTCGACTCGGTTCTCGGAAAGGGAATAGGGGCCGGAGAACTGCGGGACGCGTGGCTTTTGGATTGCTCCCCGCTTTACGAACTCGCGCCCGAACCCGGGCCGGAGCCCCCTTCCATCGATCCCGAGGACCGGGGCTTGGGGAACAACGACAAGGGTATCTCCCAATAACATGCAAATCAGCGAAAGTTTAAGGAACGTCGAAATCGAACTCGGGGGACTTCGCCTCACCGGCGAGGAACTCTGCGGCGGAACGCTCGTGACGGGCATGACGGGAAGCGGTAAGACCGTTTCCGTCGTCAATCCCCTGGCGACGGCCTACGCCAAACTCGGGACGGACGGGAATGGGCAAAAGGCCGCGGTCTTCTACTTCAACTGCAAGGGGTCTGCGCACCGCGAATTCATCGCCGGACTTCCCGAGGACAGAAGGGAGGACGTGATCGTCGTCTCCGCGGATTCGGGCTACGGGATTTCGCTTTTCGAGGAGGCCAACTGGCGAAGCCGGAATGAGCTAAACGGCGCGGTCGTCCAATTCCTGGAGGAGTTCGGGAGAAACCTGAGCGACGAAAACCGGAGCTTGAAGCACGACCCGTTCTGGGAACGGCAGCGCGTTCGCGTGGCGGAGGTTCTGGTTTCCCTCGAGACGGATCGCATCGCCCGGAATATCGACGCGAAAACAGCCGGGATGTTCGACGCAGATCGCCTCGTCGCGCTGCTTCGCCGGCTCGATGCCTTTATCGAACACGTGGGGATCGTTTGCTCGAGAAGCGGGCAAAAGCCGGAGAAGCAACCCGGTCGCGGCCCCACGCCGGAGGAGATCGCCTGGGCGAAGGAACACTTCGGGAAGTCCGTGCCCGGGAGAAAAAACCTCTGGCCGAAGGATGTCAAGGGGGAGCGTGAGATGGCGAAAATGCTGCTCGATCTGAAAAACCCGCCGAAGAGCAGGGAAGAAACCGAGTTCGAGCGGTTTTACGGGGCGCTCGATTACCGGAGCCAAGTGAAGGCGAACGCCTTGGTTCGGGAGTTCTACGACTTGGCGGAAGTCACGCGTTCCTGCGTTTTCGCCGACCTCCGCGGCGTCGTTGCGTCGCTCATGACCGAGACGGCGAAAACCTACCTGCACAAGAAGAGGGTGACAACGACATTGGAGGAGATAATCCAGGAGGGAGAAATTCTCGTTATCGATCTCCCCCTGGCCGATGGCGGACAGGCGACGCTCCCCGTTTTGCAGGCGGTCAAGCTCGCCCTTTTCTCCCGGTTGCTCGGGAGAAGATCCGCCCTTTGTTGCGGGGTCGCGCTCTCGGAACGCCCGGTCTGCGTCGTTCTCGACGAATTTCAGAACCTTGTCTCGAAGGGGAAAACGAACGGAGAGGATATGCTCTTGGCCCAATGCCGGGAATTCGGCGTGGGCGTTGTCCTGGCAACCCAGTCCCTTGCCCTGCTCCTCGGGACGCTGCAAAACGAAAACGCCGTGGCAGCCCTCGTTGCCAACTGCCGCCTGAAAATCTTCGGGAAGAACGGCGACCGCCTCACGAACTCGCTGGCTGCGGAGGCTTGCGGGACGACCTCGGGACAAGAGGTTTGCCGCGTCCCGGTCTGGAACGGGGGCGAGGCGTTCCGTCGGTTCGTCACGGAAGTCGAGGAGGGCGGCGCGCCCGTCGTCGAGCCGCGACGCTTTGGGGAACTCGCCACCGGGCAGTTCTACGCCGCCACCCCTCGGGGGGACACTGTGTTTCTCGATATGCGCCGGAGTTTGGGGTCTCCGAAAACCGAATATCTGCGCCGCTCCGCCGAATAGGTATCTCCACCATGAAAAAGCACATCCGCAAAATCGCCAGGAAAGGCCCGCCGATTCTCAAGGAGGTTCGGGCCGCGGCAAACAACCGAATCGCCCTTATCGGGGGTATCATTCTCGGGGGCTTCATCCCTTTTCCGTCTATTGGCTGATGCACGAGGAGGCCCCGACATCGCCGCCCCTTTTCGACTTGTGGGGGTATCCGGTGGCGTTCGCCCATATCCTCGTCGCGGGGGGCTTGGCGTATTCCGCCAAGACCGTGTATCAATGGGGCCTGGCCGTTTTCGCTGACAGGTTCAAGGCCATCGGGTTCACGTTGCTGGTTGAAGGAGTCCTGACTTTCGGGCGTTCGGGGTGCCTTGTTTTCCCCGCGCTGGGGATTCTGGCGCTCATCAATTCGATCTCGGCGACTTCTCGCCTCGCCGAAACGGATTACAGGCCGCACGGCGCGCGAAGGGAGAAGGCGCGGAAAGCGGGCGAACCGCGGGGCGTCGTGTTCGTCGCGGGTGTCGGGGATAGGGCAGCGTGATTCGGATGGAGGCGTGTGAAATAAGGGGCTTATGGTGCGGCGAAAATGTGCCAGAGGAATATCGAGATTTTAGGGGTGGATCCAGTGGGGGAAAGTCAGCGTTTTTGACATTAAGAACAAGCGGTCTTCTGATTTCACAAAACCATGATAGGCCCCCGGGGCGGATGCGGAGGGTTCTGTTCAAGTTGCTGAATAATTTGGATAAACGCGCCTGTCTCAAATGTGTCGGGGTAATCTTTCTTATCCTGAGCCTTTTCATTACCGGGCTCATGATTGGATGTGTTGCCACTCTGTACGGGCTTTTCTTTGGGAAGCGCGAACCGGAATTCGCACAGATCGCCCTTGCCGGTATCATTGACGCCGCTTTGCACGCGGCCCGAACAGCCCACCTCTCCAAAACCGATTGCGTCGGGAGGGAGATCGGTGGGGTTCTCTTTTGAGCGATGAATCTTGATGGAACCATAAGAAATGCGTTCGTTGCTGAAAACACATCGCATATCCATCCTCCCATTCACAGGGCATCTCCATCGGATGACCGGCAGGATGTCACGGATGGCCGTGAGCTTATCGGCGCTGATCGAGACGCCTTCCGCTCCGACCCATTTTGTGCCTTCCGGCTTCATCGGCTGGAATCCGCTGCCGTCGTCACTGCCGTAGAACCAGTCGCCAGCTCCTTCCTGTGTGGAAAAATCCTCCGGGAACCCGGCAAGGAGCTGGAAAGTTTTGTGGGCGAGGAGCTGGGTCGGCGCGGCGTCCGCCTGCGCTGCCTTCGCCAGTTGCTCCTCGGTTTCTTGCGGTTGCGGATCTATGGCCTTCCCTGTTCGCGCATTTTTTTCCTCCATTTCCCTCCTGATTTCCCGCTCTCTCCTTGCCGTGTCGTCTGGCTGATACAGGGCATGAAAGGCGTTGAAATCCACCGGTTGCAGCCCAATGTGCACGGTGATCTCAGCGGACCTCAGGAGATGGATTACGCCAGGGGCAAGCAGATCGCGCGGAGGAAAATCAAAACTGAAATCGAGCACGCTCCCCTTGTGCACCTTGACGCCAAACCAGCGCGACATCCTCAACACCTCGCGATGAAAGGCGGGCTGCTCCGGCACTGTTGCCGGGGCGCTCATATCCGACATTTCCACATCCTTTCCAGAGACGGTTAGCCGAAAGGGGACGCCTTTGGGGATATCCCTGACGGAAGCCAGGGAATAGGCGACGAAAATCTCTCCGTCCCGGGGGCTAACCCATCGGCATACAGGAGACTGCCTGTTGTGCCAAACGAACGTGGTGGCTCCATTAAGGGAGGACTGCGCCGAAGCGTCGTGGTAGCACTGGATTGCCGCGCCGTTTTCCATCACCCATCGGGCATCTTTTGCGGGCTTTTCGCCGGGTGTCTCGCGCGTCATAAAACGGAATCTGCCGTTCGGCTCTTTGATGCCGAAAAACCATCCCCATGCCCCCTGATAATCACTGGTGCTCCACGCACCCGGCCCCATATCGCTAGGCATCATGTATCCGCAAGCCTCCCTGCTTGCGAAAGCGGCGCACGCGACCAAAGCGAATAAGAGCCGCAGATTGATTACCTGGAACATGACGACGAAACGCTGGTTTTTCATAAAAACGGTAGCTGCTGCCCTGCTGTGGATTGCCTTTTCTTCACTTTTTCGACGAATAGGCGTCCGTTTTTAATTCGGCTATCCTAACGGTTTCACCCGCCAAGGGCTGGGAGACGACCTCTCCCTCGTAACCGCACCACGCCGAAACGATGATTGAAAATGCGCACCCGAGCCTTGGGTAATCTTTGAAATAACTTTCCGGGGCTTCGGTATGGGGAAGCCATAGCCACCCATGGGCAAGATCGTTCCGGTATTTTTCCCACAAGGCGAACAATTCGTCGCCCCAAGGTCTCCACGAAAGATGAACGGTGTTGAAAGCCTTCATCCAAATCTGCTTGGCTTGCATCCTTTTTTTGGGGTTGTACTCGTGGCCGGAAATCAATTTGAGCAAGCCGTCGAGACCCGCGCAGGCTAGAAGGAGTTTTGTGGATGGGGGAAGGTCGCTCAGATCGGAAGTCAAATTGTGCCAGCGCAGGTGAAGGAGAATTTCGCGGCTCTCCAAGGGGATTTCGCCAAGTCCCTCGGCGATTCTCGTTATGATTCCGTCATTTTCGCCGCCTGGGGCGTGTCGGCCCAACCATTCGGAAACCGGTGCTAAAAAGGACTGCCCCAAGTTCAAATTGTACGCGATCCATTGTTCTTTGATTTTGTAATCCAGCCGCAACTCGGCTCTCCATCAAAGAATGGGGAGGGAGGTCAAAAGATGAAAGAAAGTGCTAATGACCTCACTGCTCAATCGAATCGGAATCAGTGGCTACCAGGTACTATATACCGAAGCCACATTGCCTCTTAAAATCCACGTTAAACCCGAAGCGCGAACCTCCTCCTGCCCTTGCTGTGGAGGCGGCCGCCTCCACAGCAAAGGCAGGTATCAAAAGCAGGTACGCCACCTCGATCGCTTTGGCGAACCCACCGCTCTGGTCGTCCATACCCGGCGGTTGCGCTGTTTGGATTGTCGGCACTCCTTTGTTCCACCGCTACCGGGACTTCTCCCCGGACGCCACAGCAGCGAGCCATTCCGCGAAAGCACTTACCGGGCTCACGACAACGGCATCTGCGTCTCCACTCTGGCCCGCATCCTTCACATCGGCAGCGCCACCATTGAGCGCATCTACCACCAGTTCACCGAGCGCAAAGCCAAGGAACGAAGCAGTTTGCGCTGCCCCATGGTCCTCGGCATCGACGAGCACACCCTCCACAAGGGCCAACGCTTCGCCACTACATTCGTTGATCTTAAAAACCACCGTGTCTTCAACGTTGTCCCTGGCCGCAGCCCTCGCGAATTGGCCCCATTGGTTGCCCGCCTTCAAGGCCGGGAGCATGTCCGCGTGGTCTGTATCGACCTCTCCAGCCCTTACCGCGCCTTGATCCGCAAGTGGTTCCCTAACGCTCGCATCGTCGCCGACCGCTTCCACGTCATCCGCGTCGTCATCCATCATTTTATGGCCTTGGCACGGCAGATCGCCCCTGACTTGAAAAATAACATCGGCTCTCTTGCCGTCCTCCGCAAAGCCCCAAATAAGCTAACTGCGGCCCAACACTTGCGCCTCGCGCGGCTTTTCGCCGCCTACCCTGCATTGGAGCCTCTGCACGCCGAAATGCACCACCTGCGCGCTCTCCTCAACCAGAAGCACAGAAGGCGCCGCGAATGCCGCCCTCTGGCTCAAGAGCTTTTGGGCTTTATCAACCGCCTCACCACCAGCCGCTTCGAGCCCCTCATCACTCTGGCCCATACCCTTCGTTCCTGGGCCGAGCCCATCGCCTGCATGTGGCGTTTTACCAGGAACAACGGCATTACAGAGGGCTTCCACCGTAAAATGAAACTCATCCAACGCCGCGCTTACGGCTTTAGAAACTTCTCCAACTACCAAATCCGTGTGCTTGCCGCCTGCGGCTAATTAGCACAATATCACCATATCTTCCTCCCTCCCCATTCTTTGGTGGAGACCCCATATCTTCCTCCCTCCCCATTCTTTGGTGGAGAGCCCAATTCCAGAGTAAACCCTTGTTGTCTAGGAGCTTAGAATGGAGCCAATGAGGAGATTCGAACTCCTGACCTGCTGATTACGAATCAGCTGCTCTACCAACTGAGCTACATTGGCGCTAATTTGGGGTCGGATGGCCTCCAAGTGAGGTGCAGACAGTAGCCGCTGTTTTCAGAGGCGACAAGGGAAAATTGCGAAAATCAGTAGGTTTGGAGTTGCAAGTAAAGATAATGTAATCAAAAATGCACATGCATCGGCCATTACCGCTAAAATACCCACCCGTGTCAAAAACCGTATCAAAAATTTTCGGTATTACTCGGGATACTATTAAGAATGGAAGTGGCTGTAAGTGATGCGTTTAACTCTGGAAACCTGCGAAAATGAAGATCCTAAAACGCCCGGGAACGGGTTCGGACAACTACTATGTGCGTTTTGAGCATCGCGGAAAGCAATATCTGCGCTCGACGGGCTCGCCGGTGCTGGCGGCGGCGAAGGTGAATGCGAAGCGGATTCGCGACTCGATTGTGATCGGCGACGGGAAGGACGCGGAACGACTCAAACTCAAGAGCGACTACGCGACGATTCAGGACATCCTGGACCGATACAAGGCGCGGGCGGGCGTGGTGCTGGAGCTGATGCCCAAGACGGTAAGGGGAAACATGCTGGCGCTCAAGGCAATCTGCCGCAAGGTGATGGGTGAGGAGGTGAATCTGGCGCACGTGAAGGCCTCGGAATTGACGGCCAAGCTACTGGAAACCTACAAGCTGAAATGCCGGGAGGCGAGCGCCGGGGATTACTGCCAGGCGGAACGCTCCAAACGTTCGGCAAACTCGACGATTACCCAGGCACGAAGCCTGTTTACGAAGGGAGCTATGCCTCTATACGAAGGGCTGAAGCTGCCGGATCTAAAGGAGTTCAAGGAAGTGGCGAAATTCAGCTTGCAACAGGGAACGCCTTACCTGCCCATCCCGGCCCCGGTGATCGAAGCGATGGAAAAAGAGGCTCATGGAGCGTTGAGGGAGAAGGCCCCAGCGCAGTATCTGGGCTACCTGATGGCGATCCGGCTCGGGATGCGGGACTGCGAGATGGTGGAAGCTCGGTGGGAATGGTTGGAAGAGTGGCCAACGGGAACGCAGATGGCCATTATCGTGCGGCCGTATTTCGCCCCCAAAGGGTCCGAAGGGCGCGTGCCGGTGTCGGATGACGTTCTGTCGGAGATTAAGGCGCTGGGCGGACCCCTGGAAGGCGGGAAAGGATATATTTTACCAGCGGCAAACCAGACGGAGCGCTCGGAATCGATTTACCGCGGGCTCTCGGCCTGGGTGCGGGGATACCTGCCCGACCGGGTGAAGAGTGTGCACGAGCTGCGCAAGCACGCGGGGAGCATCGTGGCGACGCAGACAAAGAGCTTGGTGCACGCCCAGCGATTCCTCCGGCACCGGAGCGTGGTGACGACGGAACGGCACTATGCCACGCTGCTCGACCAACTCGCACCGCTAACGAGCGCCATGTGGCAGGCGTGGGACCCTAAGAAGGAGCAACCAAAGAAGGAGGTGGCGTAATGCAAGCGCACTACAGCAACACTTTGTCAGAGATATTTGCCAAAGGCGGATTTACTGAGTATCCAGACCGATCAGAAACGGCAACGCCATCCGCAGTCGTGCTTCAAACGCCCCTATACTGGCCGATACTCCTAGGCGACCCGCAACAGCGCGTGCCCGGGAATGAGACGTGGGCGGTCGTCGAGTGTTGCGTACCTGTTGACAAAACGGAGAGTTACCCTAAAACGACAGTGATCCACCGGCGTCATTTCAAGACGGAAGGTGATGCATGGTTATGGATAGCTGACCTTCTAGGCAACTATGTTGCTTCCGGTGCTGGTAATGGCTGTCTGTTCTTTAGACCATCCGTTACAGAGCGTAACGCTGTGGATGTTACAACCCGTAACGAGCATTCCGTTACGGAGAGTAACGGAAGATGCCTGTGTGGGTGTAACGCCGTTACGCATGACGGGCAGAAGTACGCAACGAGCGCGTGTCGTCAGCGGGCCTATCGTCAGCGGCGGGGTAGACCCGCTCAAGCATAAGTCCGGTTTTGTCGTTTTCCGATAAACCGACAATTGAGTCTTTAGCCTAAAACCCCGTCAGAAATGGCGGGGTTTTTTGGGCTTGAGTGAAGCCGGGGCTACAGAGTAATTTCCGAGGTTATGAGCGCTCCAGAGAATTATGAAACCAAGTTTGCCGACTTCCTGAAGCTGATCGAGGATAGCAAAGCCTCGGGCGTTGAGGCCATTGTGGTCGCCGCTCCCTGGGTGCTGGGGGATAATTACGAGGAGATCGTAGAGAGCCTTTCACGGATCGCGAAGGCTGGGCTCGCTTTGAGAATTGCGGAGGGCGGAAGATGACCTGCAAAGAGTGGCAGAAAATGACTGCTGAGGAGCTATTTATGATTCAATCAGGGATGAAAGGGACTGATGAAGATCGGGCAAGTTTGCATGAGTGCCTTCGGGATGAAGGCATGTCATTCCATAGTGCCTCACCAGAAGCAAACTCTAAAATTGGGGGAATTTTGATATTATTAATGGTACTTGGAATTATGAGTGCCATTGGAGCGGCCAGTTACCAGATCGGCTTTAAAAATGGTGTGAAATCAGAGAGCCAAAAGCCAGAACCCATTGAAACGAAAATCGCTCGTAAGGAACTAAGTGTAAAACTAGCGCGGCGGGAGCTTGATGAGGCCCAGGCAAGTCAAAGAATTGCAGAAAAATGGCTTAAAACCGAAGAAAGTGATCTTGCGCGCCTGAAGGTTCCTTAATTGCCATCTATCAGCTTGTGCAAGTGTTCCAGCATGTCGCGGAACTCTTTGTTGTGAATGGAACGCTGAAGCACCCAGCGGATCAGACGTTTTAATTCCTCATCCGCTTCGTGCGGAAATTCCAGTTCTTCTGGCGACTCTTCCTTTACCGCGTTTTCAACCGGGTAAATTTCGACAAACTGACTGAAATCAGTAGGCGTCTGGTCCTTTAACCACGCAACCAAAAGAGCGGCACGATGGTTCTCCGGGACGGCCTTTAATATTTCCGCCACGCCAGAAAGCTCAATCCCCCCGGTGCCTTTGGCGTACCGGTTGATTTGAGGCCGGTTTATCCCAGTCTCATCTGCAAGCTGCTTCTGGGTCCATTTTAGCGTTTCTAGTGTTTTGGTCAGGGCAGTGGAAAAGGAACTCATGAGTGCATCATGAGGAAATGTTTTATCCAATGCAAGATTTTCCTTGATTGGTAGGTGCGTGAAAAGATACTGTGCGACCGTATGCAATCCATCACGGCAAAAATTACTGTATTGGAAGGGATGAGGAAGGTAGCTCAGCAGATCCGAGCTTCAGGGAAAATCGACGTGGCCGAAGTCGCGTTGGAATTTGAGAAACAATTCTCCTCGGAACTGGAGGACCTCTATCTCAAACAGCGCTCGGACCCCCAAACCCCTGAAAACGTAGTGGCCAGCCCCCTGCCGGAGGCTCCCACGCCCCGGACGGGGACTCACGGCTAAAGGCGCATTGTTCGTTCCCCGGAGGTGTTCCTCATGTTCTCACGGTATAACGCGCAGCCGATGGAGGGTATGGTGGGCCGGATTCGGTTCAATCTTCCGGATAGTGGCCGGCCAGCCGTCGAGTCGGAGTTTGTACGCAGCCCGGAGCAATCGGAATTGGCGCTGGAGGCTGAGCCCTCGGTGGAATGGACAACTCATCGCGTTGACGCGCTGGTGCTGCCGCTGGAACAAGCGGAGGCGCTGGCTAAGCGTCTCGGATTCCCCGCCCATGTGCTGACGGTTTCACACGCTGTGCGGGTCGATAAACCTTTGCGCTCTGCGGTATCGCCAACCGCCGCCTATGAGCACCTGGAAAAACGTGGGTTGGCCTAAAACTGACTGAGTATTATCTACAATGATACCTGAAATTAGACACTCTCCCGGCCCTTGGGCCAATGATAGACAGATGGGCTTTAGTTCCCGTCCCGTGATAGCGCGGGTCCATGAGCCTGGCCCTGGCCTTGGAATTCCTATATCAGCAAACTGGGCTGGCTCAGATCTTGAGGATTACTCCGAAGGCGACGCGCTATTGATGATTAAAGCACCAGAGATGTATAAGGCGCTGAAGGCGTTGTACATGGAGATTTCCAAGGTGGCAGCACAGATCGTTTGCCCGGAGGTTAACACGTTCCAGCACCAGCTTGCGTTGATCGACGCCGTGTTTGCAGAATCCAACCCCGAAGATAAGGAGGGCGAGTAACCATGATTAAGACACTTGATCCACACATGGTTCCCACAACTCCCGAACTCAATGTAGACTGGGCTGCGCTGGGGTGCTTGATTGCCCAGGAAATGGCGGCGGGCTATCGGGCAGAATGGAAGCCGCACTACTGGGATGAGGTGGAGAATGACAACGCTCGGTACATCGCGGCGCACGATGCGGAACTGTCCGTGCTTTGGGATGCCGATAATGACGATGAATATTACCGCCGGAAGCGCCTTTGCCGGGATGCTTGGGCTGCGGAGTTGCGCCGGATTTTGCGCGAGAAGCGCGGTACGCTGTCGGTAAATGAGGTTTGGAATGGTACGATGTTTTCGCAGACCGTGCATTTGCAACTGGCTGATGGCGGAACGATCACGGGTACGCTGGAGCGTATCCCCAATGCCTCGCCTGAGCTGGCCGGGCACACGATGCGGCTTTGTTTCGAGGTGGCGTGTGGCGAGGAACGGACTCTTGCGCTGACTTCCGAAGCGGAGTTCGCGCCTAAGCGGTGGGAAGGCGCTTACCGCGGGGAAAACCGACAGCTTTGCCTTGAACATGAACCCGGCGGTTACCGCCATTACTTGGGTGATCGGGATATCCACTGCGGCGCTGGGCTTTCGCTCCATTTGCCAAGCGGTGAAGTGGTGGATGGCCGGTATGAGTGCCGACTGACACGGGACGATTGCACTCCGGCGTTCTATATCGCGCTGGCCGGTGACCCGGAATGGAACGAGCAACGGGTGATCCGGCTGCCCGGCAATGCGGAGTTTCTAGCAAACAACTGATTTTCCCGCCGTCATGGCGGAAAGCGCGGCCCGCGCATCAGGGCACAAACTCAAACTACTCAATATGCACTATGCTAATGGACGCGAGGCCAAGATCGGCGATCGCATTGTTTTCAAGGATTACCAAGGCATCCCTTATGCGGGTGTCGTTGCCAGTGCCATTCCCGGATCTGACACTTGTAATCTGAATGTCGTTCCCGTGACGGTCACTGGAACAATGAGCGTTACCGCAAGGGAGGCCATGCACATTGACGATGCGCTGACGGTCCTCACTCCTGATTCGACAGCAAAACCGGAAATTCTCCCCGACAATTCCCCGGGCGACTCCGAAGGCGTCCTCGTCTCGTCTGAAATTTAGAAGATTCTGCGGCTGGGCCTGGTCATGCCTAATCGACCTAAAACCCGCAATCCCTAGCCGGGCAGCAGGCGACGGGCGTCGGGACGCGACGTAAAACAGAGCAACGGTAGCAATTCAAGCGTCCAACCGTGACAGCCGGGAGAGTACCGGCACCACTTTTCCAAATAATGAGCGCCCGCAGCAAAACAGTCTCTCGCCTTGGAGCTTCCAGTGTCCAAGCGGTATCGGGGTACTCGCGTTTTGAACGCGAAGGGAGGTTGCTCATTTCCAGTTTTTATGCGAGCGGCGGCGTGGAAAGCAGACACGCAGCCTTTCACAGAAGGCCAATAGGCTTATGCCTTGTAGCGCCAGTATGTGACGCGCCTGAATACCAGTCAGGCAGCCGGAGTAGCGCCCGGCCCGCTCGCGCCTTTTTCAATTTGCGCCCGGGAGCGCGCCGAACGGGCTCAGGCTCATTTAATCGCCTCTCCCACTCCCGTTCTCATCTCCCGGGCGCTTTGTTTTTTATATGCGAGTGGAAGCAATTCCAGGCATTGCGGCGGCGCTGGCAGATCGCTGGTGAATATTCACGCCTTTCCCGTAACCGCATCAAAAGCGGGGAACTTGCGCCTTTTTTCAAAAATCTATGAAACGTCTCGAATTACCCAATAATCCCGACGTCTTGACGCTTTGCTACAAGCCCGGAGAGATCGCTCTGGCGTGCCGTCTTAAAACGCCCGTGATTCTCGCGGAGATCAAGGCTGGACGCCTGGGACCCGTTTACAAGCCCTGTGCGACTCAGATTCTCGTGCCAGGTCCCGCTGTCAATGCGTGGCTATCCAAGGCCAGGATGAATGCTGACTGTGAGTGGGACGCGCCTGATTTTTTGGAGCTGCATTATACGCCGGGACAGGTTGCGCTGATGTGTTCGCTTAACAAAGAGGCCGTGCTGGCCGAGATTGCTGCTGGCCGCCTTGCCCCGGCTTTTAAACCTTTCGAAAACCGTATTTTCGTGCCTGCCAGCGCGGTGTCGCGCTGGTTGCAGGCTGCTTGTATTTCGCCCGCCTAATCGGCGTCTCGGGCCGCGCCTTTTTTTATTTTTTCCGATGGAGAGTGGGAACACTGAGTCTTTGATCGAGGCCGACGACGGCGCACCGAAACAGTTGGAGCTGGTGCCGTCGACGGAGATGCCCGCCGCCTTTTTTTGTGATGGGGAGAATGGGCCGAGAGGTGACTTCACCGCCGCGCGCCTTTTTTCGCAGCATCCGGACAAGTACCGAGCAATCATTGGATTGGTGGCTGAGGGAAGCTATAGCATCCGCGCCATTTGTCGGGCTCTCAGGATCAGTAAAAACACGGTACAGGCTGTTTGTGCGCGTGAAGGGATCGCTCTGGCGAAGGCCAAGGATGCCGTGCTGAAGGATTACAAGCTCGTGGAGCGCCTTGCTCTGGAGCGGCTGGTGGACGATATGGACTCCCTGAAGCCGGAGGCGCTGGCGATGCTCCTTGGCATTGTGCGGGACAAGATTGCGACGATGGAGGGCACGCCGACGACCATCGTGGGGCATCTCCATGCCCAGGCTCCCATCGATGACATCAACAAATTTATAGACGCACTCCCAGGGGTTGACGGAAATGTGATCGAAAGCGAGACGGAGGAAGGCGCTCCCCACACCGGTGTGGGCGAGGGAAATGATTCTGCAATGGCGCGCAGTGATGAGGCTGGCGACCTGGGCGAGACCGAGGCGAAAGGAGGGTCAAATGATTAGCTATCAGATGTTCCCTACTGTGATTCCCGATTTTGATACGGGCTTTGATACGGGTACGGCATTTGCAGCCGGGTCCGAAGGCCAAGCCCGACCGGCAGCGCGGCGCGACAAGGGGGGGGCGGGGGGTCCCGTTTTTGAGGGGGGGGCCTGTGCGCGCCATCGGTCGACGAACAGAGAATTTTTGGCCAAGGGATTCGGTCTGGGCGTGTGCCCGTCCTCCTCCATGGCCCCAAGAACAACGGTAAAACTATGAGCGATATTCTTGAATCAGATTTGGCGCGTGAGCTTGGCCTCAAAAAGGATGAGATCCGCGATCTGCGAAAAAAACACCTGGCCGCCGGGGACTTCTCCTTTAGCAAGAGCGGCATCACGATCCTAGAGGCCGCTGCAAACCGCATTCGCGCGGCGTTTGGTGCCGCGAAAAAAGAGGGCGGCGAGTTGCCATTGATCGCCAGCACGCCCCCGCCTTCGGAAAAAAAAGGCGGGCCGGAAATGGCCTCTCGCGAACCCGTGACGCTGTGGGTGAAGCGATGCCCGCTCAATATCCACATTGTCGAGTGCTGCCTCAACAAGGAGCTGGCGGGCGACGTCGTGCGCGTGCGCGTGCGCTCCAGCGCCAATTTCATCCCGAAGATGGAGATCCGCGCTCTGCACGAATCAGGGACGCTCTACAGCCTCGTGGGCCGGTGCCCGCGCTACCGGGGACGCTTCTAGATGGATGCCAAAATCTCCAGCGAATTTTGGGAGGATGAATCCATCGGCGAACTGCCGCCGGAGTGCAAGCTTTGCGCCTTGTGGCTGATGACCAACAGTCGGCGGAAGCTCTCCGGTTACGTCGAAATCAGCGAGCGCGTGTTCAAATTTCACACCGGATTGGACATGAAGGACCTTGGAAGGACCTTGGAAGCCCTCCCCAAGACCTTCGTGAAGGTTGGTAAGGGGGTATGGATTCGTAACTTTATCCGGCGGCAATTCGGGGCCAAAGGGAATCTTGTTAGGTCCAACTGCGCCAAGGCTTTATGCAATGAAATCGAAGGGCTTGGAGTCCTTGGTTTCAGCCAACTGGTTACCAAGGAATATCCTGAGCTTGGTCCTTTGCTTTCCTCTTCTTTTGATTCCTCAAAAAACAAGCCCCTTGCAAGCCCCTCTGGAGGGGTAAGAGAAGAGAAGAGTAGAGTAGAGAAGAGTAGAGCATCTGGAAGGGGTGTAGGGGAAACCGCCGTTCAGGGCGAATTTTTGGGCGATGGCGAGCCCGTTTCGGTTGATCCCACTTCCATCCCAGAGGGCTCCCAAAATTTCGCGAAAAAAAACCCGGCCGTCGAAAACGAAAAAAAAGACGCGGCGGGAGCGGTGCCCTTTCCCGAGCAGCGCGCACGGTTCGCGGCGATTTTCGAGCGGCCCGCCGGGGCGCAATGGAGCAACATGGAGATGGTCATGCTCAGCCAGGCGCAGCCGGTCATGGAGGTGGATTTAAAGCTGATCGAATGGCGCTACCGCCAGCCGGAGGAAGAGGGCGACCCGCACCGCCGGAAACTGCACACGCTGCTTGAGAACCTGCCCGGCGAGATCGACGCGGCCCGGGCGCAATTCAAGCGCCTTGGCGGTGCGCCCGCCCCGACCACCCCCCGCAAGGTGCCGCGGCTCTGGCGCGAAATTTTGGAAAAAGAATACCGGCGGCCAGAGGACTCCACCTGGCAGCTTCCACCCAGCTTCTTTGACCTCCCACCGTCCACCCAGGACTTCGTTTGGGAGAAGCAAAGGGAAACCGACGAACAACAAGAAACCTGCGAACAATGAATACTGAAAACATCGTGATTTACGGCGGCCAAAGGGCCGGAAAGACCAATGCTCTGTACGCCCAGATAATGGCCGAAGTACCAGTGGCGCTGAGCGTGCGCCAGCCGTGGGCCTGGCTCATCGTGGCCGGGCATAAGGACATCGAGAACCGCACCTGGTCGACGGGCTTCCGGGGCCGAGTGCTGATCCATGCCGGAAAAAAATACGGTCCGACCGAAAAAGAAGACGCGCGGATTGTTGAACGCGACATGGGTATCCACATCCCCGAAACGCTCCGGCTCGGCGGCATCGTGGGCGCGGTTGAGATCGTGGACTGTGTGACCCAATCGGATTCCCCATGGTTCCGCAATGACGGTTACGGGTTCGTCCTGCGCCACGCGGTGGAGCTGCCATTCCGGCCGCTGGTCGGACGGCTTGGGTTCTTCAACGTCCGGGGAGACCGCAGCTTTATGGCAAAGGAGGTTGCGTAATGGAAATCAAGAAATGCCCTTACTGTGGAAGCGCCGAGTGCTCCTACAAATCATCGAGTTCCAAGCGCGTGTTTAATTGCGGAACCCGCATCTGGACTTGGTTTTACTCTTCAGAAAAAGAGCGCTTGCATCGACGTGGCGGCGACTGCTACCGCCGTGAAATTCACCGTTTGAAAAATGGAACGGCAACGGCATCACTTGATTGTAAGATCGAGGGAAGCGAACTGGTCATCAGAATTGGTGTCAAAACGCTGGCTTGGGCGAGCCAAGAGAAGAACGGCGGTCCGTTGGGATCTGAATGCCGAATTGAGTCCGCCTCAGAATTTGCGGATGACGTTGCCACGGCCCTTTTGGATGAAGACGAAATCGGCAATTCAAAGCTTACCAAAACAATCGACTTGGCTATCCAAAAAGCGGCGGATGATGGAAGCCCATCGCTAATTTACAAAAATGAATAATCAAGAACCCAAACGCGACCGCCGGGAGCGGCGGCAAAATGCGGAGTTCGGTCGGACCGCACCCGACACCCACCGGATGCTGCCCCAGTCGAAGGATTCGGAGCTTGGCTTGCTGAGCTCGATTCTCCTGAGTTCGCAACAGGTATTCGAGAAATGCGATGAGAAGGGCGTCTCTCCGGAGCACTTCCACATCCCCGCCCATGCGTTGATCTATCAGACGTTGCGGGAGATGTACGAGGCGAAAAAAGGCTGCGACTTTATCCTGCTTACCCAGGAATTAAAGGACCGCAACCAGCTCGAAGAAGTCGGCGGCGCGGCATTTGTCACGAGCCTATTTACGTTCCTGCCAACGGCGGCGAACGCGGATTATTACATCGAAATCCTGGTCGAAAAATACCTTCTGCGCCGAATCATCCTGGCTTGCAATGACTTCTCTGCCAGGGCATATGACGAACAGGAGGACGTGAAGGTGTTCTGCGACGAGGTGCAGGCGACCATGATGGCGCTGACGGACACGCAGACTACCGGCAATGAACTTCGGCACATCAAGGAAGGCGTGATTGAGGCGCTGGAGACCATTGAGTTTGCGTACAACCATCGGGGACGCACCACCGGGACGGCGACCGGCTATGTCCAGTACGACCGGATGACCAACGGCCTGCAACCGGCGGAAATGACGGTCATCGCCGCGCGGCCCTCGATGGGCAAGACGGCCCTCGGCGTCAACATCTGCGAAAACATCGCGCTCGGCAACGAAGAGGAGAAACGCAAGCCGCTGCCCGTGGCGATTTTCTCGCTGGAAATGAGCTACGCCCAACTGGCGCAACGCATCATGTGCGGCCAGAGCCGCCTCTCAATGCAGCGAGTGCGGGATGGGTTTTTATCGGAGGGCGACTTCGGCAGACTCAATGCCGCAGGGGGGAAGGTTTCGGCAGCGCCGATTTACATCGACGACACGCCGGGACTGAGGATTCTGGAATTCAAAGCCCGGGCCCGGCGGGCGGTGCGGAAGCTGGGCGTCAAGGCGATCCTGATCGACTATTTGCAGCTCATGCGCGGCAACAGCAAGCGGAGCATGGGCGACCGGCAACTGGAGGTCTCGGAGATTTCCGCCGGGATCAAATCCACGGCCAAAGAGTTGAACGTGCCGATCATCGTGCTGGCGCAGTTGAACCGTGAGGCCGACAAGCGCAAGAACGGCGAACCAAAGTTATCCGATCTTCGCGAATCTGGTTCAATCGAACAAGACGCCGACGTGGTGGCCCTCCTTTCGCGTCCCGAGTATTACCTACCGAAAGGCCAGGAAGTGCCTGAGGAGCTGAAAGGCAAGGCCATCGTGACGATTGCCAAACAACGCAATGGCGGCGTGGGGCCGCTCAATCTCAAATTCCTGGGCGAACTGACCAAGTTCGAGAATTGGGACAAGGAGGAAAAGTTTTACTCCAACAACCGCCAACACCGGCAGAAGAGCTACAACCCGGATGATGAGGAGGATTGCGATGTCGAATGAGCGAGGAGCCTACCGGCTCAACAAACCGTGCGGGCGAAAATTTAACCAGCAAAAGTATGACCCGTTTTGGAATTTTGGGAACGCGCTCGACGCGGCCCTGAAAGCGAAGGAAGAGGCCATGCAACAAAGCCCCGGGCGCGTTGCCGCGAACGCCGGGGAACAATCAGCGGCGGAAAATCGGATTATGAAAACTGTGAAAACGATCGATGATGCCCCCAGGGCGACGAAAAACATTGTCCTTTATCACGAGGATGCGGATGGGTTTGGCGCGGCTTATGCCGCATGGGTTTACTTCGGCGCTTCGGCGGAATACCACGCGGTGAACTATGGCGACCCATTGCCGCCGATCCCGGACAAGAGCAATGTCTTCATCCTGGATTTCAGCTACGACGCGGAGACGCTCCGGGAGCTGGCGGTGCGGTCCAACTTTGTAATCGTGATTGATCATCACAAGACGGCGCAGAAGGAACTGGAAAAGCTCGTCGACGGCGGATGCGACGAGCGGTTCTTCAAGATCTTTGATACGGAGCACTCGGGATGCGTGCTGGCATGGAGGTTCTTCAGCCGATATGACGTGCCCCGTCTGTTGAAGTATGTCGAGGACCGGGACTTGTGGCGGTTCAAGCTTACCAATAGCCGTGCAATCAACGCGGTAATCTCAACTGAGCCCTTCGACTTTGATGCATGGTTAACACTCGAAGTATCGTGCGAGTTTACACCCAATAGATGCATTCTTCTGGAACGTGGCGCTGCCATGCTTACCCTGGGCGACTTTATCGCCAAACAGGCCGCAAAGCACGCGGTGCCGATGATGCTGGGCAAGTACCTGGTGCCGACGGCGAACTGTACGGCCTTTATTTCGGAGACGTGCCACGAGATGCTGGAATTGTACCCGGAGATGCCTTTCGTGGCGGCATACTTCGACAACCTGGAAAAGCGGCGCCGGGTGTGGAGTCTGCGCTCGCGCCCGGGTTTCGATGTCAGCGCGGTGGCCGTGGAGCACGGCGGCGGGGGACATCCGCAGGCGGCGGGGTTTGAGGAACCATTGCATCAACTCGACGACAGGGCCGTGCTGAAATGAAAACGCCGCACGTGTTCGTTATAGCCTGGATCGTGGCGTTTGCCCTCGTTCTGGCCTCAATCCCGTGGACGAGAGAAGCGGGCGTTTTCTTCGCGATATGGATGGCTTACACCATGGTGCGCCTTTGGCTCGCCTATCCCCGTTCGGAAAAACCAACGGTGGCCCACGTGGAGACGCGACCAATGGGCGGGGCGTGCAACTGCCCGGGCCCAGCGATGGGTGTCGCCGCCAATCCCAATAACCGCAACGTCCCATGCGCGCTTTGCGGCAAACCTGGGGCAAATCATGAGAACGTCTTCGGCGTGCCGGGGCCGCTCTGCGACGAGTGCTACATCGACCTGGTTAAATATCCATGATTACCTCCCCCTTCAAACCCCACCCGACGATCAAAGCGCCCACGCCGGAACAGGTGGCCGCGCTGGTGCGCCTGCATGGCCGCGAGGGCGCGGCGAAGATTTGCGCTGAGCTCGAGGAGAAACGCCTGGAGGCGATGCGTAAGGAAAAAGAGGACCCCTTCCGCTTCGGCTACGTGCCGCCGCATTGGAAAAAGGCTCGGGCGCTTTTGAAAAAACACCGTGAACTCTTGATCCTCGGCGGCAACCGCGCGGCCAAGTCTCGCTTCTCAGCCTGGCACCTCATGAATGAAATGGTCGCCAAGCCGGATTCGCGGTGGTGGTGCTTCCACTCGAACTTGATCAAGAGCGTGTCCGAACAGCAACCCGCGATTTTCGACTACATCCCCCGGGAGTGGAAGGAAGTCAAAAAGGATCGGTACACCAATGTCAGCTTCACGCAGAAGAACGGGTTTAGCGACGGGACGTTCATTCTGCCGAACCGGGCCCAGTGCTTCTTCTTCACCTACGAGATGGACAAGGGCAAGACCATCGAGGGCGGCGAGATCGACGGCTTTTGGTGCGACGAGCTAGTGCCGATGGACTGGCTGGAAACTCTCTTCTTCCGCATCGTCACGCGGAAGGGCTGGGCGCTGACGACGTTCACGCCGGTGGAAGGCTACACGCCAACGGTGGGCGGATATCTCGACGGCGCGATCACCGAGGAAGAGGAAGAGGCAGACTTGCTGCCGATTTACGGGAAGGTGGCTTAATTCAAAAACGAAAGGATAAGTAATGTCTAATAATACTAAAATCGAATGGTGCGATCACACCGTGAATTTCTGGTGGGGCTGCGAGAAGGTATCCCCGGCTTGCGCAAACTGCTATGCCGAAGGACTCTCGAAGCGGTTTGCAAAAGGCCGAGCGAGCTGGGGAAAAGATGGAACCAGATGGGTACGCCATGAAACGGCCCGGCGTGAACTCTACAAACTAGACGCCGCCGCGCTCGGAGACGGATGCCGTCGGCGCGTGTTCATCAACAGCATGTCGGATACCTTTGAGGATCGGCCCGATATCAATGAAGCACGAGTATTCCTTTGGGATGCGTGCCGCTGGGTGAGAAATCTTGATATTATTTTGCTGACAAAACGCCCGGAAAACATTGCACGGATGCTCCCAACAGATTGGGGTGAAGGATGGTCGGAACACGTGTGGCTTGGAACTACGGTGGAAAATCAGGAACAGGCTGACAAACGCATCTTGGAGTTGATTGAAATTCCCGCAAAGGTGCGATTCCTTTCGTGTGAGCCGTTGCTTGGTTCGGTGGATTTGCTACTTCCTGATACCGATGAATGGTGCTGCGCCGAATGCGGATCGTTGAATGTAGAAGCTGACAATATCAGCGACGATGGGAAATGGTGGAAATGCATGTATTGCGGCGCATCAGAACTCGGGGAATGCGCCACCCGTCGCGCAATCCACAGGGTCATCTGCGGCGGCGAGAGCGGCCCAAAGGCGCGGCCTATGCACCCCGACTGGGCGCGGAGCCTGCGCGATCAATGCGCGGCGGCTGGCGTGCCGTTCTTCTTCAAGCAGTGGGGGGAGTGGCAACCAGAAGCGCTTTGGGACCCACAAACGCCATGGAATCAAGTCGCGATAAAAAACGATGGCGCGCAGATCTCAATTTATGAGGTCCCAGAAGAATGCGGAGCACATCGAATGATCCGCATCGGTAAGAAAGCCGCTGGTCGCCTCCTGGACGGCAAAGAGCATAACGAATTCCCGACAGCATGACCAACCAACCCGACCGCCCCATCATCGGCTACCAGAAGATCCCGCGCGTGCAGCGGTCCCTCACGCGGCCCAATGCGCGGATCATGTACTTCTACACCCGGGACAATCCATACAACCCCTACGACGAGTTGGTGCGGCAGCTTGAGGGCCAGCCGGAGGCGAAGATCAAGGAGCGCGCCTACGGCATTCCCACGAAGGCGTTGCAGTCAATGTTTCCGGCGTTCGTGGACAAGGTCCACGTGGTGAAGCCGTCGCAAATCCCGGTGCGCGGCACCCGGTACCATTTCGTGGATCCGTGCGGCGGCAACCGCAACTGGTTCATGCATTGGGTAATCGTCGATCCCTTCCGCCGGATGTTCATTTACCGGGAATGGCCCTGCCCGAAGATCTACATCCCGGGCGAGGGCTGGCCGGGGATGTGGGCGGAACCGGACGCGAAGAAGAAGGATGGCCGCATGGGGCAGGCGCAGAACGGCTTTGGCTGGGGCCTGCCGAAGTACAAGGAGGAAATCGAGCGGCTGGAGGCGAACCAATATGTGAAGAGCGCGGAGGAACTCGCCCAGGAACTGAAAGAGATCGAGACGCTCTACCGGGCGGGGCGCATTAGCGGCCGCCAGGCGCATGAGCGCCGCGAGGCGGTCACGGCCCAAGTGGAGCGGGAGGAAATCGAGGAGCGCTTCATGGATCGGCGCTATGGAAACGCCAAGGGCTCCATCGCTTCCAAGGAGGATGCGGTAACGATGATTGAGGAGTGCGAAGAGATTGGGCTTGATTTTCGCGAGACGCCACCGGACGACATCGATACAGGGATTAAAAAAATCAATGAGCGCCTGGCCTATGACAAAACCAAAAAAATCGAGTTCGGAAACGAACCCCGGCTCTACATCTGCGAGGACTGCGAGAGCACGCTCTTTGCGATGAAAACCTGGACCGGATCAGACGGACGCAAGGGGGCCACGAAGGACCCGATTGACTTGCTGCGCTACATCGTGATGTCCGACCTGGACTACATGGACCCGACGGCGCAACACGGGTTCGCGGGAGGGAGCTACTAGTATGCCCAAGCCGACAACGGTGGTAATCCGGCGGTCCGAGATGGTGGAGTGGCTGGCGGAATACGGCATCCCTGCCCGGGAGGTTGACGCGATCATCCGGGATAAGGTGATCGAAAAGCGCAGGACCCGCCCCAACGGGCGCGGGTTCTACAATGTCGAGGAAATCGAAGAAAAAGTGCTGGCTCCGATGCTGGCCCGCAAATGACCATGAACGAAAATTCCATTGAAATCATCGGGGAGACGCCCGACATCCAGCGCATCAAGGGTGAGCTGGAGACTTCCCTTTTGGCGGCGGGGCCGCGCATCCAGCAGATGCAGCGCGATTACGACGTGCGCTTTTGCAAGTGGCCCGGCCAGAGCGACGACGGCCGCAAGCACGCGGAGATGCTGGGGGAAACTCCCTTCCCGTGGGAGGGGGCGAGCGATACGAAGATTCGCGCGGCGGATGAGGTCGTCAACGAACACGTGGCGATCATGACGGCGGCGTTTGCCGAGGCGAAAATCCAGGCCGTGGCGACGAACCTTGATTCCGTGTCGTCGGCGGATTCCGTCACGACGCTGATGCGCTGGCTCTTTCGCACGCAGATGCGGGCCGAGGTGGCCCTGGAGGTGGAGTTGGCGGCCCAGTGGCGGCAGACCTATGGCATGGCGGTTCTCGGGGTATTCTGGGAACAGACCAAGCGCCTCACGACGCAAACCGTGACGCTTGAGGAGCTGCAAATCGCGGCGGCGGAAGCGGCAGCCCAGGGCGAAACCGGCCCGCTCGAATTGCTCGAAAAGCTCTTTGACCCCTTGGCGCGAGAGGAGCTGGTGCAAATGGCCGTTAACACCAACCCGATTTTGGACACCCGCCAGGCGCGGAAGCTTCTGGACGAACTGGCGACCGACGGCGTGGCCGATATGCCCGAGGTAGCCATCCTCAATTCCAAGCCGCGCTGGCTGGCGCTCCGGCCTTGGATCGATGTTTTCTTCCCAGCTCACACGAAGGATTTGCGGGCGGCGCGTTGGGTGGCCCGGCGGCGGTTCCTGACGGAAGCGGAGATGCGCGAGCAGGCCGAGGCGGAAGGCTGGGATGAAGACTGGATGGGAAAGGTGATCGATACCGCCAAGGGGACGCCGAGCGAGATCGCGGGGCTGGTGATGGACTGGTCCCAGCGCCGAACGATGGGGACGCCGGGGTTTTACTACGAGGAGTTCAAGGATTACATTGAGGTGATCGACTGGTACCAGCACGGCATCGACGAGAAGACGCAGGCCCCCGCGCTCTACCACACGGTATTTTGCCCGTCAGTAACGGAGGAATGGGCCAAACATGAGCTCTTTGCCTACAAGCACGGAGAGATGCCTTTCGTGGCGCTGGTGCGCGAACGGACGGACCTGCCGATGCTGGAGAGCCGCAGCGTGCCGGAAATCGCGGCGAGCGCCCAGGCGGAAATCAAGGTGCAGCGCGATGCGCGTTCGGATTATGCCTCGATTGCCACGATGCCGCCTTTGATCGTGCCGCCGAACAAGGGGAAGGTGCGGCTCCAGTTCGGCCCCGGGGTGCAACATACGGAAAGCCGATCGGGGGCTATCCGGTGGATGCAGCCGCCGCAATCCAGCCCGGCCTCTAAGGAGGCGGAAATGAGCGCCCGGTCCGACCTGGACCGTTACTTCGGACGATTCAGCGCGGAGGTGCCCCAGGTGATTTCCCAGGCGTTCCTCAAGAAGTTGGTGCGCGACTTTTTGGGTGAACTGAGCCAGGCGGCGGTAATGACGTTGCAGCTCTGCCAGCAGTACCTTCCGGAGACGACCGTGGAACGCGTGGCCGGGGCTAATCGTGTGCCGGTGATGCTTTCGCGTGAGGACATCCGGGGACAGTTCATTTTTACGATGACGTTCGACGTGGAGCAACTCGACCCCGCGCTGGTCAAGGAAAAGCTGGAGCTGTGGAATACGTTCGTGCTTGGCGCCGACACGCTGGGTGTAGCCGACCGCGGCAAGTACGTTAAATACGCGGCGCGGCTGGTCTCGCCAGAGATGGCGGATGAGCTGATCAGCGATCCCCAGGCGACGGCGCAAAACGAGACGGAGGATGAAAAGGCGAAGTTTGCGGAGATGGTCTCCGGGTCCGAGCCCGACATGAAGCCCGCCGGACAGAACTTCCAGCTCCGATTGCAAACGCTCCTGGGCATCGTCCAGGCGAACCCCGAGGTGCAGCAGATGATCAAGGGCCGCCCGGTGCTCCAGGCGATGGTGGAGAACCGCATCAAGCATTTCCAATTCATGATTCAACAAACGCAGGTTAACCCGCAGATCGGCAGGATCGGGGCGAAACCCGTGCTGGGAGAAGGACAACCGCAATGACTATGATCGACTATGTTTGGCTGGCGCTGGGAATTCTCGTTTTCCTGGCGGCGATGTGGCGGGTAATCTGGCTGGTGCAATGCGAAACGCGGGCCCGGATGGAGCTGGAATTTGCGGAGCGCGAACGCAACCTGGTGTTCCGGCCCAAGGAACACATGGACGATGAGGCGCTGGTCATGGCGCTTTCGCAGTTCGGGGATGAACATCCGGTATGGATTGCAGTAAACCAGATCGTCAGAGAGCAGCTCGAATACGCCATCGGCGAGGCCTGCCGCCCAGAGCTGGCCACGCAGCCCGGAGCGTTGGCCTTTACCGCCGGGGGCATAGCCATGGTGCGGGATTTGCAAATGGAGCTCTGGAAGGCGCACAACGGTTCGCGGCTGGAAGGGAGGGCGGCGTGACCCCGGAAGAAAAGCAGCGATTCCTTTACCGTGAATTGGAGAAAATCGGCGAGCACTTTGACAGTGTCCAGATTTTGGCCAGCGAGCCTGTTTATGAGCCGGGCGGCGGAACGAGGCCCTACTATTGCGGGACGGGAAACTGGTACGCAAGAGTCGGCCTCGCCCGGGAATTCCTGACCCGCGATCAAGTGCGAGTCGAGATCCAGGAAAAACGGAATATTGACGAGCCGGACGGCTAAACACTTTCCCGGCTGAGTGGCCGGAAAAACCCGCAGAAATAAACCAAAGGCCGCGCCGGGCAAACGCTCGGGCCGCCAGAAATTTGTTTCGGGGTCTGTTGCGAATGGCCCGGGCCGTGAGTGCGGTCCGGGCTTTTGCGCGTTCGGATGTTGATTTTTGACGCCTCATTCGTGGCCGAAAAAATCAACATGTCAACGGCTGATCGAGGCGAACTTCATACAACTTCGTACAAGTTGATACGACTTGATACGACTACGGAAAAATTTGTTTTGCTTTTGGCGAGGCGTGCCCGGATTCCCGTTTACATGAGGCATCACTCTCTCCACCTCGGGCCTGACAGCGGGAACGTCGCTCCCGCCGTCTGCGCCCATAACGGGGAGTGCAACAACCCACTTTGGAGGTAAAACCAATGGCTGAAAAAAATACAACCGCGACACAACAGGAGGGCTCGGATGCCAATCTTGAATTTGCCCAAGCTCTTGAACTTCCTGCGGAGATTGCTTCGTTGCTTATGGCGGATGCTGAACCGGCCCCCAATGCCGCTGCCGCTAAGCAGAAGAAAAACAATCCGACTGCCGAAACCGACACGGAGACGGAAACGGAAACCGAGACTGAAACCGATGAGGGGATGGAAACGGAAACCGAGACTGAAACCGATGAGGGGACGGAAACGGAAACCGAGACCGAAACCGATGAGGGGACGGAAACGGAAACCGAGACCGAAACCGATGAGGAGACGGAAGAAGGCCCCGAGGTATCTCCGAAAACCCAGGCGGCTTTTTCCAAGCGAATTGCCGAAGTTACCAAGGCCCGGCGCGAAGCCGAGGAACAGGCGGAAGCGCTCAAGATCGAAAACGAGAGCCTGAAAGCCCGCATGGGCAACGGGACTCCCGCGCCGACCCAGAACGATCCCCTGGCCAACGTCACGACTGAAGCCGAGTTACGGGCAAAAGTTGAGTTCGCGCAGTCGGCCAAGGCCTGGGCCCTGAAAAACCTGAAAGGAGCGACGCTCCCCGATGGAAAAGGCGGCGAGGTCGAGTACTCCGCTGATCAGGTCGGCCAGATTCTGACCGATGCCGACGCGTTATTGACGGTGCACATTCCGCGTCGCGCAGATTATTTGAAGAACTCCGTGGCCTTTGAGGAGCGGGCCAAGGAGAAGTTCCCCGAGCTGTACAAGCCCGAAAGCGTGGACGCGAAACTGGCCGATGCCATCGTTCGCGAACTGCCCGAGCTGAAGCGTTTTCCGAACCAAAAGGTGATCCTGGGTTATCTCGTGGCCGCCTTGAAGACGGAACAGGCTGAGGCCAAAGACGGCAAGACCAGCAAGACCAAAAAGGAGACGAAGACCGTGAAGACGGTTTTTGAATCCAAGGGGAAACAGCCCATTGCACCCGGCGCGCCCGTCCGAAGCGCGGCGGCTCCCCGCAAACCCGTACAAGACGAAACGCGAACCCAGGCGGCGCAGTTGCAGCACGTGGCCGAAGCCGGAGGCAGCGAGGAAGCCCTCGCGGCGGCTTTCGCCTAACCCGAGCTGACAATACCGGAATCGCCCCAAGGTTCTCTTTAACCACATCAAAAGGAGGCACAATGCCCCAGACAAACGCAATTAACCAGGTCGGCAAGATCAAAGACATCGCCGACTTCATCGCCGTGGCCGACATGAAGAACACGCCGCTGTCGACGATGATCAGCAAACAGCGGAAAGCCAAACTCATGCTGTTTTCCAACCAGGCCGACGCCTACGACGACCCCGATACCGAGGGAGCCGTGGACGGCCAGGATGTGAAGGAATTCGAGGACGCCGCCAAGAACCGCGGGGAAATTTTCGGTCGCTTGATGATCTTCGAGAAAACCGCGAAGGTCACGACCGCCGCCGAAGCGCAGGCACAGGCGGGCGGCGTCGCGGCGATTTCGAGCGAAATGGCCCGGGCGAAAGCCAAGAAGGCCATCGAGTTCAAACGCAAACAGGAGAAGGTTTACTTGGGCGACCAGGATTCCCGCTCCGACAACGGCGTGAAGGGCGGCCTTACGCGTGGTATGGGGGCCTGGATTTCCAGCACGCCACAGGGCGACATTCCCGTACCGGAACAATTCCGTACCCCGGCGGGCTGCATCTTCGACGACGTGATCGCCAACTTCACGGAAGAGAAGCTGCGCAATTTGCTTCAGGCCCGGTATGAAGAAGTCGGCATGCCTAGCGGCGTGCTCACTGGCATTACCGGTACCCAGATCAAAAACAAGGTCACGGACTTTTCGAAGTTCAGCGATAACAAAGACGGTAAGTCCAACGTCCGGTTCTACCAGACTACCAACCTCGCCAAGTATTCCGCCATGGTGGATATCTACGAGGGTGACTACGGCACCGTCGAGTGGCATCTGGATAACTACATGCCCGACCAGTACCGCTGCGAAATCATCGACCTGGATTTCTGGGCTCAATACACGCTCAAAAACCCGGCGTGGAAAGACCTCCCGGACCTCGGCGGCGGCCCGCGCGCGCTGCTCCAGGGCATCCTGGGCATCATGTGCGACAACCCGCTGGGGCAAATCAAGATCAAGGCCCGCGCGGCGTAATCGGTACACCAAGAAAGGAACCAACTCATGTTACAAGAAGTTCTCCCGTATGAAGAACGCACCGCCCTGGGGGCCACCCACCGCATCCGCGTGTTTCATACCGACCTGACCCAGACCACCGCTAACACCACGCAGGTAGTCAATCTGCTCGAAATCCCGGCGGGCGCGCTAGTGCGCAACGTCTTCACCCGGACCACGGCCAAATTTGCCGATGCCTCGGATGAAGACTTCAACACCACCGCCGTCACCATTGGCGACGGCACCACAGCCAACCTGTACGTGACCAGCACCGAGCTGAACACGAACGCGGCCACGCCCGTTCGTTTCAAAGCGGGTACCGGCACGCAGAAAGCCTACGACGCGGCGGGGGCGCTCAACGTTACCTTCGCCTCGATGGCCGCGAAGGCGCTGGCGAATCTCGACTCCGGCGAACTGGAGGTGTTCGTCGAGCTGATAGACGCCTCCACCTACGACGGCGGCATCAAGTAACCCGATATGCTGGCCCCGGAACTCGATATCGAACTCACTCCGCAGATGAAGGATGAGCTGGTCAAAGGCGAGCACGCCGCCGAGGCGTTCGCCCTGGCCAGCCAGCGCCGCATCGCGGAGGCGAACGCCCAAATCGACCACGCATTCGTGGACGGCCTGGGCGAGCTCAAGATGCAGATTCACCCGGACATCTACTGGCGCATGGTGGCTCTCTACGGCCCCCGGTGCTGGCATGATCCGGAGTTCCGCGCAAGCGTCTACAAAAAGAATCCCGAGGTGCGCGTGCATTGCCGGTCCCGCAAGACGACCGTGCGCGTACAGGGTTTGCGGCGGTCTTCGCAGGTTCCGCCGCAAACCCCATCGGGGCTTTACATCGCCCACCGATGATCACGACGCCCTTCAAGTCGGTCCTATATCAGCTCGCCCGCAAGGTGGGGCTCGATCCAGAGCGCAATCTACAGCCCAACATAGCAGATGCCCTGGCCGGATATATCAATGACCAGGCGCAAGAAGCCTGGGATGAGTACGCGTGGCCGGAAATATGCCCCATCGAGGAGCGTGTGTTTCGTCCGGAGTACAGTGCCGATGAAACCTACAACAAGGGCCGCGAGGTATGGGACCCGGAGACCGCGGCTTATTACGAAAGCCTCGCCGATGGGAACCAAGGCAACCCCGTTACCGATACGGAACACTGGGCCCAAACGACAACGCTGGAGCGTGCGGTGCTGCTGGACCAGCCCGGCAAGACGCCGATTGGCGACGTTTTAGAGGCCTGGATCGATAATCCCTCGCGAACCACGAGCCCCCGGTCCATCGAGTATTGGATTTCCAATTCCGGGATTCAATTCGGCCCCAAGGCCCCGAATGTCGTGTACATCCAATACCGACTGCGCGCGCCCGAGTGGACGGCAACCCCGTGGAAAACAACCCTCACCTACGCTGCCGGAGAAGTCCGGTATTTTGCCACGACAGGCGAGTGCTACAAGGCCACGGCGGCGACCACCACCGGGGAATCGCCCGCGACAACTCCCGCCAAGTGGGAACTGCAACCGATGCTGGCGATTTTCGCGCCTTATGTCGTGCTCGCCGCCTTCGCCGACACGCTCGACGAGGACGGCCAAACCGACAAGGCCCTTGGCGTGCGCAACGTGGCTTCCGGACGACTCTCCTCGGCCATGGACCGCATCAACGTTCAACAGCGCCAGACGGCGCATTTCAGTGTGAGACAACCATGAAAGTACACATTTACGGCAGAACGGCGGATGGGACGAATGTGCCCGTTTTAGTCGACGAGAACGGCAGCCCGATTATGCAGTTGACCGCAGGGGTTACATTGAACCCCGGGGACATCGAAATCGGCGCGGTAGAGTTGAAGAACTCGACAACCGAAGAGCGCGTGGCGATCAAAACGGACGGCACCGATATCGCGCTGACAGTACGAGCTAATGGGCTTCCGCTGCCTGCCGGGGCGGCCACGGCGGCTTTGCAGGAAAGTCAATTAACCGGGCTTCCTTATGGTGCAGACCAGCAGGTGATTGCCTACTACGGATCTACCAACAACATCCAGACCATCACCTACAAGAAGGCAGGCGTTGTGGTAAAGACCCGCACGTTCAACTATGCCGGTGGCGGCACGGCGAACGATGACGTACTCACCGGCACGATTGACGCATAATCTTCTATGGCGATCTTGACTTTAAAAGGTGACTTGGTACCGGGTGTCGCATCCACGTCAGACGTTAATGCCAAGGCCCCAAAGGGCGTTACGGTTACATCAGCATTTGTGGCTGTTGCTGGGAAAACCTATTATACCTCCGGCTCTGGGATTGTTGTAACAGACCCGACGGTATCTTCGGCGAACGATATTTATGTCGTTTATGTAATCAGCGGCACTGCTGTAATCGGCGGAACAACGTACTCCGCATCGCGCAAGGCAATTGTCCGCTTCTCAACTGGCAGTGCATGGACGACGCTTGGAGACGTATCGACCGATAATGTGTTGTTTCAGGGCACGAATAACACTGCCCCTAACCAGGTCGGTCAGACTCCAGGTGACGCAACACTGTTGGTCAAGAATCAGGGGGATGGGTTGTACCCCGTTACCTACTGGCTTATCCAACCGACAGACCTATCTGCCTATTCAACCGCTTCTGTATCAGGCACATCCATAACACTACCGGCTGGAACCTATGACTTAGAAGGATATAGTTATGCAACTACCGTATCGACAACGGGAGGAATTAGCGGGCAATGTAGTATTTCCGGGGGTGGCACAATTACGGGAATGATTAGTCTACAAAGATGGACGCCGATGCCGTCGAACAGTACGGCAGCCCCTACTAATTTTAAATACTGGAACCAACTGGCTATTAATTGTGGATGGACGGATGCCCCTACGCTGTCCGAGTGGTGTGAGAATCGCGGATATTTTAAAATTACCGCACCATGCACAATTACGATTTTATTGAGCCAACGAACTGCTACCGATGCGTCCAATCCGGCCGTCTTAAAAGCCGGTAGTGGATTCAGGTTTAACAAAATCCCAGGGTGGTAATACGCAACATTATGTTAATCCAATACTCATTTCCAGAGGCTATTGCCACTATCTACACAACCGGCGAAGTGAACATTAAATACACTGGTGAACTGCTATCGTCCGTGGTGGGCATCCTAACGTCTCTAGTGCCTTCAGGAAAAACCGCCAACATGTTTGAAATTGACCCGGCAGACGATGTGCCAGCCGAATGGGCCGATCAACAGCAAACCGACGCGGAAGGCAACCCTATTTCCGTGCAAGTGCCCACAGTGTGGCGCAAACATTTCACCGGCATCATCGCGACGGATCGCAGCACAATCGAGTTTGATTCGGAAACGTGCGCGCCCGAATTGCAAACGGCTCTTTTGGCGCTCTGGGCTGACATTAACAACTAATACCATGTCTCTAAAACCTGTTATCGCTGGCTTTGTGGATGTCCCAAACCGTGGCGGCAGTTCCTTCAAGCAAGTGACCGTGGCCGATCAAAGCGCCCTCTTTGCGCTTACATCCTCGGATGTAAACGTCGGGGATCAGGTGGTGGTCACGTCAGGCGACATCGGCACTATGGAGTATTATGAGGTGGTCGAACCGGCGAACCTCGGGGGCTACGCGGCTTTTGGGACGCTGCGCAACGGGCCGCTCTCTTTCGACGCGGACAAGATCCAAAGCAACGGCAACGGGGCGATGGTCTTCAATGGGCCGGATGGGGCCGAGCGGATGCGGATGTCGGGGACCGAGTATCTGGACTTCATGGGAGTGAACTGCGCCTCGATCACCATGACCAACGATGGGTCCGACCCCGTCACGATCACCACTGACTTGTTGAGCGATCTGGTCATCAGCGCGCCAGCGATCAATTTTAAGACGCCCTATATGTCGTGGGGCGCCTACCTCACGATGAGCCTGGTTGACGACACTTACCCGGTCATCCAACTGCCGACCAACCGTTGGGTTTTTCAGGGCGTTAACGGCGAAATCGGGGCCATCGCGGGGGACGGGCTTTATCTCAACGGCAGCTTTGGAGTTTTCGGAAATGCGCCGGTGCAGACTCAGCCCGCGACCATCGCCAACGCCACGGACCTTGCCTCGGCGCTCACGGCGATCAATGCGTTGCTTGTCGCCGCGCGTAATTACGGGCTGATCAAGTCCGCTTAAACCGTACCCAAATTTTTCAACCACGGATCGTTTTTTATGTCTATTACCAACACATCAGCCAATCAGGCCGGAGCTTACGCTACCGGAATTGTTTCGCAACTCAACCAAGTGACGACCTTCGTTTCTAGTGCCAATAACAAGGTGACGAACGGGGTCGCCGCCGTGACGACTTCGGGCATTCCGGCAGTGACAGCCGACGAAATTAGGGCTGCGCTAGGAACGACTTCCACGGCGAAGATCAAACTGCTCGGCGCGGCCCTTTCCGCGAGCGATGATACGAAGCTCGCCGCCGCCCTGACTGCGCTTGCGTAAACTTTTCACCCCAGGCTCGCCGGGATAGATGCGGACAAACCAGACATGGCTGTTACAGACGAACAAATTGAGCGGATTTACGAGCGGCTGGAAGGGATCGAGAAGAATCTCGAAACCCGGCTGCGGGCGCTGGAAATCTGGCAGGCTTACCAGATGGGCCGCTTGACGGCGCTGGCGGTGTTCTTCAGTGCGCTGGGGGCTTTAATTCTCTGGGGTGCGAACCTCTTTGCGCGGCACCTCAAGATGCTGGCGCTCGTGATCGGCGCGGTGGCGATTATGCTGCTTTCCGGGTGCGCGTCCACCCGGCACCAGGTGCCGCAAGTCAGCGTTGCCTCCACTCAGGTCCACGTCGAAAGAACTACCGCCTACGTGGACGACGCAGTAACCTCCACGGTAGCAGCAAAGCGAGGTGTCGAGAAGGTAACAGTCGCGACGAAAGAAGCCCAGATGGCCGTGGAGAAAATCGCCGATGCTCCCGTGAAAGCTGAGGTTCAAGCAAAGCTGGCCGCCGTCGAACAGGGGGCAAAGGAGGCGAATTCAGAATTGGCCCGCGTTACGGTTTCGTTGGAGGCTGCCAAGGCTGAGGCTGCCAGCACAAAGACAGCATTGGCCGATACGCAAACGAAGATTGATTCGCTGGAAGCTTACAACGTTTCCCTGACCCGGGACCGGGACGCGGCGGTGGAACACGCCGGAGCACTGGAAAAGAGCAACCATACGCTAGCCTCCCGGCTATCGCGGCTTGTGCTGGTGATCGCCGCCGTGGCCGCGCTGCTGGTCTGGACGATCTCGCGTTCGCTGGGGCTCAAGGCGCTGCCGGTGCCGTATTGCTACGCGTGGCCGGGAATCGCGGCGGCGGCTGCCGGTGCGGCGGTTTTTACCTATCTTCGATACTTCTTATGATTCGCAAATCTAAACATCCGTGGACGAGCCGAAAGCTCTGGATGACGCTAGCCGCCAATGGCATGATGTGGGCCGCGTACGAGCTGGCGCTACGGCACCTCTACGCTATCCCCGATTCCAAGGTGGCCGCGTTCACAGCGCTGACTCAGACGGTGCTCTACGGCATTACCGCCGTTTCCGCCGCCTACGTGGGCGTGACGGGCTTTGTGCAGATGCGCCAACAGGTGACTAGCGACGTAACGCAAAGCGTGGAGGAACGCATCGAGCGCACGTTTGCCCCCAAGCAATTCGATGACCCGAACGTCTGATGGACTCCTACTCCCAACGGTTCACGGCCTTCATACCCTTCATTTTCAAATGGGAGGGCGGCTATGATAACGATCCGGACGATCCGGGCGGCGAGACGAAGTACGGGATTGACAAGCGCAGCCACCCGAACGTGGACATCAAAGGCCTGACCCGGGAGGGAGCCATGGAAATCTACTGGAAATCTTACTGGGTGCGCTTTGGCTGCGAATGGCTGGCCTCCCCGGTGGGTGAGGTGTTCTTCAATGCCTGCGTGAACTGTGGCGCGGATCGAGCTAGGAAGCTGCTGGATGGATCACCCAAGCCGCACACGGCTTCCGGGTTCCTTGATGCCCAGGAGGCGTTCTACCGGCGTTTAGTGGCCGCGCGTCCCACGCTGAAAAAATACCTGAAGGGCTGGCTAAACCGTACCGCTGATTTGCGCAAACTTGTCGCCTCCCTATGAGCCGTTACCTCAAATTCACCACCAACGATCGCGTGCCGCAAACGGACGGCGATACGGGTTTTGTAGGCGTTAATTGCAAGATCGACGCGGCCTTGCTTAAAACCACTCTGGTATCCAGTGCGATCAATAAACGCTTCCTGCGCGGCACCGCGGCGACCCGCCAGGGGATGGTGACTCCCCCGGCGCTCAACGCGCTTCACTCCGAAGTCACGACGACCCGGACCACGGCCTACGCCGGGAAAAGCCTCACCAGCGGAGCGTTGACCGTAGTAGAGACGAACGTTACCCCGTCGACGAGTTGGACGCTGGAGAGCGCGGTTGGGACGCTGAACGCCCGCAAAATCACCACAACCGCAACCGGCACGGGCGGCACCTCCGGGACGCTCACGGTAGAGCGCACGGCACTGGCCACGACGGGAACCGGTATCTTGACTTACGACGTGGTGGCGGCAAGCTCCCAGACCTACAGCCAGACCGACACGTGGACGGTGACGAACCAAAGCTCCACAGGCACAACGTTCCCGAACTTGGTCTCTACCAGCGCCAGTATTCACAACCCATTCCCGGGTACGATAACGTGCCAGATCACCAGCGGCCAGGATGACGACACCTATGTGCAAGCGTTCAATGCCGACGGCACCTCGATTGCGATCCCGCTCGGGCCCTATGTGCGCGGGGTAGACCATGCGTGCAAGGGGTGGCTATATGGAGATTATGCCCAACGCGATAGCGTATCGTTTTCCGTGCCACAAGGCGGCTGGATCGTGCTGCAATCCTGGGATGCGGTCTCTGGTAAGGAAGGCGGTAAGGACTCCATTTTGTGGAGCGGCACCGTTAACATCCCGGCGAGCGAAAAGACCTGGACCGCCGCGCAATTTATCGCCGCTGGCATGACGCTGCCCGCCGATTGCGAGGCCACGATTACGAACGTTGAAACGATTTGGGCGACTTTCACCGGGACCGAATACACGGCGGGAGCGAGCATTCCGGCCTGGGCGCAGCTTGATCAAACGGTTTCGTCCACGTCGGTCGGCATGTCAGAGACCGTCTACGGCGTGGGGATCTACTCCGACCCCAGCGGCACCGAGTGGGTGCTATTTGCCGTTTCCGACGGGGTTTACCGCTGCCGCTGGGACCAGACGCCCCAGAAGATTGGGACCTTCGACGGCGCGCGGATCGCGCAGGCGTGCGAGCTGGTGCAGGCCTTCGACAAGGTAATGCTATTCCGGGCCACCAAGGCGCAATCGGAAGCGCAGGATGAGAGCGACGATGACGACGTGGACGATGCCGATGACCTGCGGCCGTTGGAGTGGGACGGGCAGTTGGACGGCCTCTTTCGCCCGATCTCCAAGAGCACCAGCGGCACGGGCATCAACCCAATCCCCAACTCATACACGGGCGTGAACGTCCAAAACCGCCTGTTAGTTCCCACGAAACGCGACGCCATCGGAATTTCCGATGTCCTAGATTACACGCGGTACGACTCGATCCTTTCGCAATTTAGGGTCAACTCCGGCACGGATGAAGTGATCATGAGGATCTTCCCGTTCACGGATTCGTCGATACTGGTGTTTAAATCCAACAGCGTTTGGCAGATTTCCAACCTCACCGGGACCTGGAGCGAAAACGCGGTGCAATCCGTGCTCAACCCCACGGTGGGGTGCATTGCTCGAAACAGCGTGGCGGCGGTAGGGGCTGACGTATTTTTCCTCTCTCGCACCGGGGTCTACCGGGTGCTGCAAATCATCGCCGGGCGGCTGCAAACCTCGCCCGTGCCGGTGAGCGACCCCATTGAGCCGATCATCGCGCGCATCAACTGGGCCGCCGCCGAGAATGCCCAGGCCGCTGTATTCGGCCAGTATTACTGCCTGGCCGTGCCGCTGGACGGCTCCAGTGTCAATAACGTGATCCTGCGCTACAACACGGTGAGCGACAACTGGGAGGGCTACGACCAGGTAGAGTTCGAGTGGTCTATTTCCCGCCTCATTGTCACCGACTACATGGGAGAGAAGCGGCTCATGGCCGTGGACCTGAGCGACAAGCGTGTGTATGTGTTGGACGAGGGAAAATCGGACGTCGTGGGCCAGGTGGAATACGCGGTTGCGGATTTGCTGGAAACGCGCGGCTACACGCTGGACCAGCCGGTGGAGGTGAAGCAATTCAAACAGGTCGTCCTCGCCATGGCATCCTGGGCCCCGCGTTACACCGTAACGGCCATTACTGACGGCGTGGCCGAGGAAATGGTATTGCGGGATGCCGTGACGCGGGCGCGGGAGCGTTACGCGATCTTTGGCCGGGAGGATTACGACACCAGCAACGCCAACGATGACCAGCTCGCGCCGGGCCGCGAGGATTACGCGTTGATCCCCGACGGCGTCTACTGCGGCTCGGGGCTGCGGCTGGATCTGGCACAGGAATTTATCGACCCCATGCCACTGCGGGCCGCGGGCCGCTACGTGGCGTTTCGGGTCGAAAACAATCAAGGCAGCTGCGATCTTCGCTCCGTGCAGGTGTACGGGCTGGAGGCGCAAACAACAAAGGAGGCACAGTAATTTATGAGCGGAGCTTGCACGGTGACGCCGGGGTACATCTTCCCGAACGGCGGCAAATTGACGGAGGCGATTTTGCGACAAATCGCCGCCCCGGCGGTGACAGTGGCCGCGAATTCCATCGGTGAAAACGAGATCATTGCATCCGAGCTGCAAAGCGCCCTGGGCATTGATTCGGCCCGGGCGAACATTCTGGTCAACGGTCTATTTCACGATTCCCGATGGGTGGACCTGGGCGGCGTGGACGCGGAGGTGGGGGACTACCAGACCAACGCGCAGGGCTGGTGGGTAAACCCCACGGGAGCCACGGTAACCTATGGCGCGGAGGTGCGCCACGCGGATGATGCTGTCAACGCGTTTATGGCGCTGAAGGTGACGGGGGATAGCGGCGTGACGGCGGTGCAGCTCGGCCAGGATGTGCCGATGAGTTCCTCCGGACGCCTCTCGGACAAGCTGCAATTCTCGGCCTGGATCTACAACAACACGGGGGATTCGTTCGTCCCGACCCTCATCGTATCGACACCCAGCGCCGCCAACGACTTTACAACATGCGCGGTGATGCTTAGCCAGGAGCTGCAAACCTGCAACAACCAAGCATGGACGCAGGTTTCTGCACAGTTCGACCCGGCGACCTTCACCGGGCTTGAATACGGAATGCGCGTGGCCGTTGAAATACCGTCCGGTACGCTGACGGCCAGCGGAAAAACAGTTTCGCTCGCATGCGTCAAGCTGGAGGTAGGCGAGACGATCACATCCATCGCCTACGACCCCGGGACGGACCTGGGAGCAAAGAGCGTGACCCTTGCGACGCTCTCCGACGATGTAGCCAAGCGCGTGGCCAAAGCGTGGGTAAACTTCAATGGCTCATTCACAGAGAATGAAAGCAAAGCTTTCGCGCGCTCCGGCACCGCTGTGACCGTCACCAGCAGCGCCCATGGGCTCCAGGTCGATAATATCGTGGTGATCTCCGACGGCTCCGATGCCGGGCTCAATGGGTGGGCAACCATCACGGCGGTGACCTCCGACACGTTCACGTTTAAAACCTCCTCCGCCGGTACGGCCAGCGGAACGCTAACGTGGACGCTGGTGATTCGCGGGGCGGTAAATGTTTCCAGTATTTCCAAAAACGATACTGGGGATTACACTATCACGTTTGAGACGGCGCTTAATAATGCCAATTACGCGTGGTCCTCCGGTTTGAAGGATAACGGATCGGACAACCTGACGGTGCGAGTGGAGAGCATCTCCTGGGTGACTGCCTCCTCATTGCGGGTTCGGATACGCACCAACAACGATGGGGATTTGTTCGATACCGATTACGTGTCAATCATTGTTTTTGGAGATTAGCATGAAAACTATTTTGTACCCACAGACTGACGGGAAACTGGCCGTCGTTTACCCCACCAGCAGCGCGGACATCGCCGCCGAGGCGGTTAAAGTCGTCCCCTCGGGCACTGCCTACCTGGTCGCCGATATGCCATCCATCGACCACGCCTTCTTCGGCGCTTACACGTTCGACGCAACCGCCGGGGCCGTATTTGACGCGGCGGCGGCGGGCGAGATCCAGCGCAACCGCTGGCGGACGGCCCGTAAACCACTCCTGGCCGCGCTGGACGTGGCTTGGATGAAGGCTTTGGAGTCCGGCGACACGGCAACCCAGACGAGCGTTACGGCACAGAAAACCGCGTTACGCAATGTAACGGCCACCGAAATTTCTGGAACCACTCCCGCCGAAATCAAGGCCGCGTGGCCGGAAATCCTGGGCACCAATCCCTACCTATGAGCCTGGAAACTTCACCTTGGAATGCCCGCTACCTGGAGTTGCTAAGCGAGCTGTGCAAGCCCGCGCCCGGGGCGCTGGAGTGGTTCCTTGATTTGCTCGATGTGGCGTTCCTCTGGGACCACCTGGTGGACCGCGAGGCCACCGACGAGGACGTACAGCGGGCCGACCGTGTTTTGGAAGCGATGCTGGTGCGCTGGCCTCTCAACCCGTTCTATCATCAGCACATCACAACGCTGGTTCCCACGCTCGCGGCGGCAATCAGCGCGTGGCGATTCAGCAACCAGCCCGGCGCACCCAAGCTCAAGGCCTATGACCTCTATACGGAGGTGCCCGCCGTGATGGGTCTCATTATCCACGGGCCCGGCAAGTGCGATGAAATTTTGCTCGCTATTCGCGAGTCGGCATTCCACCGAATGGAAGAAGACGAAACCGAAGACGGAGGAAAAAAATAATATGAGCATGGGATCATCCTCATCCAGTAACGCTGGCAGCAACTACTACTCAAACTCGACCAAGGGGCGGGAAACAACGCTCTCGGATTTGCAATCGATGCTCGGCGATTACAGCTCGACCATCAGCAACTCCAACCCGCTGCTCTCCAGCTCGCAATCGGCGCTCGGCAGCATGGTCAGCGGGACCAGCCAACAGGGCGAGCTCACGTCGGCCCTGACCAGCCAGGCGCTGGACGATGTCAAGCTGGGCTCCGGGCTGAGCACGGAACAATCCCGCGATGCCACGCAGTCCACCCGCGAGGGCCTCTCCAGCCGGGGGATGTCCACGGGCAACAACGCCATCGGCCAGGAAATCCTCTCCCGTGACAGCTACGGCCAGCAGCTCAAACAGCAGCGGACCAACAACGCGCTGAGCGTTTCCAACATGAACAACAACATCGTGCAGGGAGCCAACAGCGCGGGGCAGACGCTGGCCAGCACGGCCCTGGGATCGGCGACCAACGCGGGGACCAATGCGGCGGACTACATCACCAACGCGCAGGTTTCATCCGAAAACAGCAACAACAACACGTGGGGCGCGCTGGGGGGCTCCGTGCTGAGCGCGCTGGGGAGCATTGGGGGAAGCTGGTGGGGAAGCAAATCGAAATAAACAGAACAATTTTATGCCGTTTAATCCAAACGTAGCCGATATTTCAGGGCAACTGTTGGCTTCTGGAGTCAGCCAATTCGCAAAGGGAATCTCCGATGGGATGGAGAAACACCAGCTCACGGCAGCGGACGTCGCCAACCTAACGGGAAAAGCGAATGGCTACGCCCAAACCGGCGTCCTGACCTCCGATGATTTGGAGCAATTCGCGAGCGGCAACATTTCCAAAAAGCGGGAAATCGTCAGCAAGGCCGATACCGTCAACGCGCTGATGGTGCAGGAGCTCACCAACACCATGAAACAGTATCAGCTCGACATGGAGCGTCAGCGCCTGGAACAGCAAGGACAATGGCATAATGACGAGGTGGCCCTCAAACGGGAAGAAATGAACGCCAGCAACTTCACGCCGACGCCGGAACAACTCAATCAGCTGAACGGCACGGGATATACCTGGGCGCAACAGAGCAAACATGGGGGAACCTGGCTGCCGACGAAACAAGCTGGCGGTGCGGCGGTAGAGCCTTCTGAAACAACGCTGCCGAGTGGCGATAAAGTAGTGGACTTGGGAAATGGGAAGCGAACCGTGGTACGCCAGGGTAATTCTAAGCCTCTGAATTCCGGGGATGCAATGATGCTCGGAACGTGGAAGACACAGCTTGCGAATGTCGACCAGGAATTAAATGACCATACGACGGCGATGTCGCAGGGTGATAATCGTTATGGCTTCCTGAATACAAGCATCCGCGAAAACCGCGTTAAGGAATTGCAAGGCCAACGGTCGGGACTACAAGCCAAGATCGACGCACTTCAACAGGGGCGCTCAGGCTCGGAAGATAACTCCGGGGCCGCTGCGAGTACAAACACCACCACCCAGACCTCGCCTCAGCCACAAACAACTCAGGCGGCGCAACCCACCTACAAGCAGGGAGGCCGATACAAACTTCCTGACGGCAGTGTCAAAACATTCTCCGGTGGCGACCCCGCCAACTCCAACAATTGGAAGTAACCCATGGCTTTTCAACCTCCCGACCCGAGCGCCCTCATTGAGGAACCCGCAAAATTTACACCTCCTGACCCAAGTGCCCTCATTGAGGAACCCACAAAGTTTACACCTCCCGACCCAAGCGCCCTTATTGAGGAACCCAAGCTTTCCCTCTACGACCGCGCCAAAAACTTCCTCACCAACGCGGCAGGAAGCGCGGCGGAAGGGATCGGATCGGCACTAAAAGGCGTTTCGAAAATCGCGGAATACTTGCCCGCGAATCCCGACACGGCCACGTTTGAAGCCGCCCGGAAAATGGCGGATATCAAGCCCACCGCCGAAACGATGGGTAACGATTTGCGGTCAGTTCCCGGCGTGATCACCACGCCAGAGTGGAAAGATAACCCCGAGGCCAAAGCGGGGCGTGTAGTGGGTGGCATTGGTAGCCTGATTGCCGAGGGAGTCGTGGCCCCCGAAGCGGTACTGCCAACGCTATTCGCCCAAGGTTACACGGCTCAGCATGACGCCGCTGAAACCTATGCAAAGCAGACCGGTAAGCCGCTCGATCCGGATTCAGCAGAAAAGGCGGCGCTTCTAGGCGGATCAATTAACCTCGTGCTGGGGCTGCCAATCGGCAACGCTGGAAAGGTGGTCAAAGGGCTGTTTGGCGAGGCCACGCCCAATGCGGTGCGCGCGGCGTTTGACAACGCCTACCAGGCCGAAGGGGCAGGAGGCGTAGCCAAGCTGCTTTCCGCTTGGAGAGATGCCGTGGCGAAGATGGGCACGCCCGAAGCCCAGGCCGGGTTTAAAGACGCCGCCGTGAAAGGGTTGGATGATGTTATCCAGGAAATCACCCGGAGCTTTGGCGGACGCGTCGCCCAGGTCGCCAAACGCGTCGGTACCGATGCCGCCATAGGCGCGGCAGCTCAAGCAGGCCAGAACGCAACTACAAAGGAGTTCATCAACCCCGATCAGTCCATTACCGCAGGTGTTCCCGAGCAGGCGGCTACGTTTGCGCTGGTCGGTGGACTCTTTGGTACCGTGGGACAGGTGCAGGCCGCCCGCAAAGCGGCACAAGCCCGCGAGGATTTCAAGGTGGGGCTGGCCAAACAGGCTCACGGACAGGAGGTGAACCCGGAACAAACCCCACAAACAACCGAGGATCAATTCCTATCGACGGTGAATGCGCAACAGCAACCCGCCGCGCCACCTTCCCAAACTGCACAGCCTGCCAACCCCGCTGCCGGAGCTGCCGCGTTGCCTTCCGCATCATTCACCCAGCCGGGGCCTGACAATCTTGTGGAAGAGCCCGCCGTGCCCGCTGCCGAGAATATTCCCTCCGGCGACGAAACCACGGTGATCGGCACGCGGGGAACCGAAATTCCCGCTCGCTATGTTTGGCTGCCGCAAGACCAAGTACAGGCCAGCCACACGGGCGAGATGCTGGCTCCCAACCCGGATTATCCGCTCTCCAATACCCGTGATTACAGCGACCCATCGGAACGGGACAAGGTGATGGAGACGCGAAATTCCTTCGACCCACGCCGACACATTACCGACAGCGTGGACGCCAGCGTGGGCCCGGCCATCGTGGCCGGAGTAACAGGCGACGACGCCGCGCGACAGCTTGTAGTGCTGGGGGGCAATAACCGGCAATGGGCGACCACAAACCTGACCCCTGGAAAACGCGCGGAGCTGCTCGACTACAGCAACAAGCGGGCGGATCGGTTTGGACTACCAGAGGCACCGGGCCCGGACGCACAGATTTACCGCTACGCGGGCGAATTCGATTTGAGGCAGCCGGGAACGCGGGACCGCTTGCAAGGCGTGATCGACGCCCTTAACCCGGCTCCGGGCATGATCCAAGGCGCGGCGAAGATGGCCGAGAATGACGCGATTGCCGGGAATGTTAAGCCCGAACAGCTCGTCAACGTTCCGCCTGACGCCGATCCTAAGACGGCGCAAGAGATCATCTCCGGGCTGATTGGCGACGGGACACTGGACCGCAACACGCGCTCGCAGATCGTGCAGAGCCCGGCGGCGGCGCAAGACTACCTGCAACGCCTGATCGTCAATGCCGGGTTCCGCGTGCCGCAAGTGGCGGAAGCGCGGGCCGATTCGCGCCGGGTGGCCGTGCGCGGGATGATCGACGCGGCTGCCCCGGTGCTGGTAAATCTCCGCGCCCAGGGCGAACACGGCCTGGCCGACACGATCGGGCGCGCGTTCACGACGACGCTTGACTACCTTAACCGCGGGCACGCGCTGCCGGAGGCGCTCGATGCCGCCGCGAGACAAAGGGAGATGGGGCCAGATCACGAGGTGGCCCAGGCCGTGGCGGCGGCGATGCGCGGAACTATCGAGAAAGACTCCAAGGGCAAGCTCGACAACGAAGCCACGCTGGAGAACCTGCGCGGGCTCTTTGCCGATATTCACGCGGCTGTCAAAAACCACAACCCGTCCAAGGATTTGTTTGGGATCCAAGAATGGGTCGGCGGCGCGGTTGAGCGTGGGATCGAGCTGAACAACCGGCGGCGAGGAATCACGCCGACCGAATTCACGCCGCCCCGTCCTGAAGACCTGATCGAGGAACCGCTGGCAGATATGGAGCCCGGGAACTTTGTACCGCCGCGTCCCGAGGACATTGTGGAGGAAACCCTTTTGGCCCCCAATGGGAAGCCCAGCCGGTTAACCCCGGAAGAGTGGGCCGTGGCCCGCACGCCGGAGTTCAAGGCGTGGTTTGGAGACTGGGAGGCGCTGGCCCAGGCCAAGATGCCACGGAAAGCATCCACGCTGGTCGAGGCCAAAAACGAAGCCAAGCAGCTAGTCAACCGTCCGTTGCCCAACGAAACCTATGGCATGACGGCCACGGTCTCAGGCAATACCGTTGCCAAGATGGGAAGCGAGAGCGCGGCGGGAAAATCGTATTCGGTTTCCGCCCATGCGCTGGCGATGGCCAATCTCGATACGCTGTTCCTGCACGCTCGGCGTGAAGAGCCTGCTCCGGATCGCGCCGGAGATCCAAACATCAAATCCATTCAACGCTTCTTTGCTCCAATGCTTTGGAACGGCCAAGTGCTTAAGGTAAAACTGACCGTAAAGGAGTTTGCCCGGCCTAGCGAGGGAAACCGGATCTATTCCGTGGAGGCGATGGAAATAGAGAAGCCCGCCAGGAACCGGGTGCCCTCCATTTCTGACAAGCAGCGGATTAACACCCCACAGGCGAGCTTCGAAGGAAATATCGACGCGTGGCTGGCCAGTGTCAACCCCGAATTGAGCGGCTCGGCCGTAGACGAGAACGGGGAACCCACACCGGCGGCTATTCAAGATTTCCTGCGCGGCGATCCACTCGACAATGGATTGGGCGGAGGCTCGGGGATGTATTTGCTAGACCATAAGGGCAACCCCTATGCCCAAGTTGAGCTTCGCGGGCTGGATAACATCAAAACGTTCCAGATGCCAGAGCTGGTAAAGCTATGCAAGGAGCTTTTTGGCACGCTACCGGAGCTGAAAAAGCTGAGCAAGGCGCGTGGGTTATTCGTGGCCGGGCGCATCGCTCTGGATTGGCGCATCTTCGAGAACCCCGAAGCCGCAGCGAAGACGCTGGCCCACGAGATCGGCCACGGTATTGACTATTTACCCGACAAGACGTTGGCTCGGGGAAACATCCTGGGTCGCCTCGCGACGTTGAAGAAGTTTCGCGCGGAGGTACTCGCAGACGATCCCAACAATTTCACACAAGGCCTTTCACCGAAAACCCGGACCGAGCTGCGCCGCAAGGCGGAACAGGACATCGGACCGCGCCCACCGGCCACCAAAGGCCCTGGCGAATTGCAGGCGTGGAAGGATGCCGTGGCCAAACACTACGCCCAGTTGATCGCGCAACGTTGCCAGATGGACAAGCTGGTACAAAAGGCGACCATCCGAGAGGAGTTGATCGCGCTGACGCAATGGTGGAAACCCTATGATGCCGCCGCGCTACCCGAATCTTACGTCAAATACCGCGAGAGTTCGCCGGAGCTTTACGCCGACGCGCTAAGCGTGCTTTTCAATTCACCCTACCACCTCAAAGAAATGGCACCGACCTTCTGGCGGGTGTTCTTCAATTACCTGGACCGAAAGCCGGAAGTTCAAAAGGCGTTCTTTGAATTCAATGATTGGCTTGGGCGGCCCGCACTGGAACGGGCCAATGCCCAGGCCCGTGAAATCAAGGCGATGTTTGGCAAGGGGGAGGAGATTTTCCTGCGCAAAGTGGCCGAACGGGAACTGCAACATCGCTCTTTCGCGGGTTGGTTTGACCGACTCAAAGAGCAATATTACGACCGGTACGACCCAATCATTCGCAAGCAGCGGGAAGCGGAAGCCGCGGGGCGGTACGTGAAACCTGAGGAACGGATGGATTGGGTATTCGAAGAGCACGTATTGGCCCAAAACCCCGCCTTCCGTTGGCTGCAACGGATGTACGATGTGGTGGTGAAACCGGCGGAAGCCAATGGATTCACGCTGGAAGACGTGGGCGAGTTACTCTTCCTGAACCGGATCTTGAACGAGGACTTCGAAGTGACCGCCAAGGTGGCCGGGAAAGAGGCGGTCACCTCCATGGGCCGCTCAAAGCTGGCAAACCCGCTCGGCATCACGCCCCAGGTGGCCCGCCGCCAGCTGCTTCGGCTCCGGCTTAATCTGGGGATGCGCCGCATGACGCTTTTGGAAGACACGGTACAGCGTTTCCATGACATGGTTTTCGAGGTGATGCACGAGGCCCACAAGGCCGAGATGTTCGACGACGAGAAGCTGGAGATGATGCGGACCAATCGAAACAACTACGCCGCGTTTGTGCCGCTGGACTACGTGGACACCTACGTTCCCAGCAGCATTTCCCGCCAGACGGGAACCTTTGCGGAGATCGCCAACCCGTTCGTTTCTACGGTGCTCAAGGCCGTGGCGATGCATCGTGCCGCCCAGGTGAACCGCTCGAAGCTGGCCACGGTTCGGTTTTTGAACCAGCACTTCCCGGCGGAAGTCGCCCCAGCGGAAACCTATCGAGACGGCTCGGGAGTTGAACGCCCCAAGACGGTGAAGGAAGAAGGTAGGGAGCTGCTTCAACTTCGAGAGAAGGGTTCGATGGCCTGGTATGTGGTGGATGATGGCGTGGCCGGGATGTTTGAGGAGCTCACCCCGGCCCACGCAAACGCGGTAATCGAGGCGCTGGGATGGACCTTCAACAAGATTTTTTACCCCATCTTCATCCAATACAACCCGGTTTTCATGCTCTGGAACAACCCGTTGCGCGACTTTCAGAAGGCATGGCGAAGCCTCTATACCCAAGGACCCATCAGCCGGGTAAAATTGCTCAAAACGTACTGGCAATCGTGGGGCGATGCCGCTGCCAGGGTTCGGGGAGAAACCAACCCGATCCTTGCGGACATGCTGGAAAATTTCGCTATTGGAACCCCTTACGATATGACGGCCATGGGGAAGGATCGCGCTGATGCTTTTGGAGCGATCATGGAGCGATTCCACCTTTTGTCGGAGAAGGAAAAGCACAGTTTTGGATTGGATCTTCTACGCAAATCAGGGTTGGCATGGCTGGGGGACAAAATCCAGTTTGCGGGCAACGTGCTTGAAGCGCTTCCAAAAATCGGAGCTTGGAAGGTGCTAACCCAGGATTTTGGCATGAGCCGACCGGACGCCGCGGAATTCATTCGTAACTACATTGGAATTCCAAACGTACAGCGGCGGGGAAAATACACCACAACCGTTAGCAAGCTGATTCCATTCTTCAATGTGTGGATGCAGGGACTCACGGCGGATGCGCGCCTAGCAACCCGAGGATTTAAGGGGAAAGGGGCGGCACGGTACTGGTTTGCCTTTATGGCCGGCTCTGGAATTTTGGCCATCATCCGGGCGCTGGCAGACTTGGGCGTTTTCGGCAACGATGTTAAGAAATTGCAGGATGGAATTTCCGATTACGACAAGACCAACTACATGACGCTGCCAGTGGGCACCATGCCAGGAGGAGATTTTGGATCCAAAACGGTTTACGCGCGCATCCCAATGGACGAAACCGACCGGCTTCTGGCTGGTATCCTCTACAAGAGCCTGACTACCGCTGGACATTTAGCCAAGGGAGAGCCCAATTCGGGATGGGGCAGCGTATTCGCGTTTGGTGCCGGGCAGACACCGGGAATTCATCCGTTAATTAGCTTTGCAAAGAACTGGACGGATTACCTTTCCGGGCAAAATCCTATGGATGGGTTTCGAAACCGGCCGATTTTGAGCAACGATCAATGGCTGGCTGGGGGATGGGACGGCATGAAGGGAATGATTGGCTGGACCTGGCAGCAAGCGGGCCTTGGAAATTTTGTTTCATACAATCCCAACGCTGACACCTCCACGGAGTTTGTCATGGGTGCGGCCCCTCTGCTTAACCGGGTGTTAAAGGTCAGCGATTACGGCTACAGGGAACAGCAGAAGCTCCAGAATCAAGTAGATAGCACCAAGAGCGCCGAAATGCGCCTCGCCATGCCGGATAACGTAAAGCAGCTCTCCAACGAGTACAACGCCCTGAAAAGCGTGAAGTTGATGCAGCGAACCGACGAACAGCAGAGCCGGTATTTGCAACTAGCGGCATGGTACAACCGGATCTACAGACCAACCGAAGAAATGATTCTGAGATCTCAGGAAGACAAGATGCCCACACGGGAACTCTTCAAGGAGATCGGAGAGAACTCGAAAGCATTTGAGCGGGAAAAGAATCGTTAGGGCTGATACCGTATCAAAAACCGTATCATTTTTGATTTACAAGAGAGGATCAAAGTCTTACGAATCAGCTGCTCTACCAACTGAGCTACATTGGCTTTTCTCGTTTTGCCCGGTCCTTGTAGACCGGTCGGAGAGCCGATACGTTTCACATTCTTTCCAAGAAAACGCAAGCGGATTCTTTGCCCGTAAGGCGTTTCCGCTGCGTTGCCAGAAGCAGGAGAGGAGTACGCTCGGCTCTTGGGATGGCCTGTTATTGGCCGTCCCAGAATTCGCGAATTTTTTCGCCGCTGTGCTGTAGGGTGCGCCCGGTGGCGTCGGAAAACTTGATGAGACGGGCTTTTAATCCGCCGGTGGCTGCCCATTCGCTTTTGCCTGCGGTGCTTTCGAAGCTTCTGGCGAGGACGACGCCGGTGTCGGCGGCGATGGTGATGCTGCCGAGGCTGTGTTTCTCTTGGTCGAGGAGCTGGATGATCCAGATGGGGGTGCCGTTGTCGCCGCGCCGCAGTAGGTAGTCGGCGGCGTAGAAGCCGCCCAGTTTGCTGTTGCGTACTTCGTTCTCGGCGACGCTAAAGGCGCCTTCGCTGTCGAGGTTGAGTTTGGAGAAATTCAGGACGGCGCCGTCGGATTGGCCGCTGTATTCTTTGACGGGGGTGCGCTCGGAGATGATGCGGTTTTTGGCGACTTCGAGTTCGCGAACGCCTCCCCGGGCTGCCGGGTCGTTGAGGAGGATGATCCAGGAGGAGGGTTGCGGCGAGCCGTTGCGGCCTTTGACTTCGACGACGTTGTTGAGGGCCGATTGGGAGCGTTGTGAGCCGACGGTTCGCAGGGCTTGGTAGGCGGTATCGCGGCCAAAGGCGGCTGGGGCCAGGGGTAGCAGCAGCAGTGCGAATAGGAGGGCGGGTCTCATAGGGGCAAAGATGCCTTCGCGATGCGTTGTTTTCCAGTCGATTTTTTGGGTGGTTTGATGGTATGGATGGAGTTGGACGATGAGCGCCAAGATGGATGACATAAAGCGGATGTTTGCTTGCGAGCCGGAGGCTTTGGCTGAGGTGCGTACTTTTGTTCGCGCGTTCCTGGAACAAGAGAAGATTGAGAAGTGCGAGGCGGAGTTGCTGGTGCTGGGGATTAATGAGGCTTATGCGAACGTGATCCGGCACTCGGGTGGGGCGCAGGAGGAGGTGGAGGTTTCGTGTGCGCGGGACGGGGAAACCCTGAGGTTCCGTTTGCGTGATTTTGGCGTGAATCCGGCGGACCCCGCGCGATTTCGGCGGCGACCGCTGGAGGAGGTGGCGCCGGGGGGGCTCGGGCTGCACTTGATTGAGCGGGTGTTTGACGCGGCGGTGTACCGGCCCCAGACGCCGGGGACGGAGCTGGAGCTGACGAAGGTGATGCCAGCGGCCCGGGCGGTCTGATTATCGCTTGGCCTTGGCGGCTTCTTTGCTGGCTTGCAGGTCGAGTTTGCCGCTGGGCATCAGCGGGATGGCGTCGAGGCGTTTGACGACTTTGGGGATCCAGAGCGGGGGGACGCCGCGGTCGAGCAATTTGGAGCGGAGGGCGGGGAGGTCGATGTCGAGGGTGCTCAGGAGGATGATGGCTTCGCCTTTGGCGGTGTCGGGGATGCCGACGATGCAGATGGTGCGGGTATCTGTGCCTTCTTTGCCGAGGGCGGCCAGGATTTTGGCTTCGAGGGCTTCGTGGGGGACCATTTCTCCGGCGATTTTGGAGAATCGGGCGATGCGGCCTTCGATGTAGAGGAAGCCGTCTTCGTCGAAGCGGCCGAGGTCTCCGGTGTTAAACCAGCCATCGATGAGGACTTCGGCGGTGCGGGCGGGGTCGTTGAGGTAGCCTTCGAAGATGTTGGGGCCTTTGACCCAGAGCATGCCGGTTTCGTGGCACGGGAGGGGAAGGCCGGTTTCGGGGTCGCGGATCTGGCCTGCCATGCCGCCGGCCATTTTGCCGACGGAGCCGGGGCGCGAGGAGGGCTGGACTTCGTCCTCGGGTTTGGATTTGGGGGGCTCGGGGAGGTTGACGGAGATGACGGGGGCGGTTTCGGTGAGGCCGTAGCCTTCCATGACTTCTTTGCCGAATTTCTCGCGGAAGGCGTGGGCGATGTCGCGCGGGAGTTTCTCTGCGCCGGTGACGACGAGGTCCACGGAGGCGAGCTGCTCGGGGGCGGCTTTGCGCAGGTAGCCGCGCAGGAAGGTGGGGGTGGCCAGGAGGACGGTGATTTTGTGCTTTTGGATCAGTTCGGCGTTTTTCTCGGCGTCCAGAGGGTTCGGGTAGGTCACCATTTTGATGCGCTCGATGAGCGGGAACCAGAGGGTGACGGTGCAGCCGAAGGAGTGGAAGAAGGGCAGCGAGGCGAGGAGGGCGTCGCTGGGGGTGAGGTTGAGGAGTTCGCCAAATTGGGCGACGTTGGCGAGGAGGTTCCGGTGGCTTAGGACGACGCCTTTCGGGTCGCCGCCGGAGCCGCTGGTGAAGAGGACGACGGCTTCGTCGTGGTTGCCCTCGCGCGGGATTTCCAGCAGGGGGGCCAGCGTCCACCAGGGGGTGACGGCGACGATGGCGCGCCAGAGGAGGATGCGCGGCTTGAGCGGGGGGAGGATTTCGTCTAGGAGGAGGACTTTTTCGGGCAGCGGGAGATCGCCAAAGCGCTTTAGGACGGGGGTGGCGGTGAGGACGTGCTGGAGGTCGCCGGTCTTGATGGAGGACTGCATTGCGGCCTTCCCTGCGGTGAAGTTGAGGTTGACGGGGACTTTGTTGGCCAGCATGACGGCCAGGTTTGCGATGACGGCGGCGCGGCCCGGCGGGAACATGATGGCGATGCGCTTTTTTTCGCAATGCGCCCGCAGGTGGCGGGCCAGGACGATGGCGGCGGCGAGGAGGGTGCCGCGGCTGGTGTGGGAGCCGTCCATGCCGTCGACGACGACGGTTTCGAATTGATGGTGCTTGAGGCCGCGCAGGCAGGCCATGGCGAGGTGGCCGTTAAGAAGCGGGCGCTGCTGGTAGGCCCGTTCGCCGATTTGGAGCATCTGCTCGCGCAGGCGGGTGATGTCGGCGCGGTCGTAGGGGAGGGGTTCGCCGAAGAAGACGGTGACGGGGTAGGGGAGGCGCTTGGGGAGTTTTTTAAAGAAGCGCTTGCCCTGGAAGGAGAAGATGGAGCCCCAGAGCTGGTCCAGCCAGACGGGGACGACGGGGCACTCGGCGGCGTGGGCGATGACTTCGTAGCCCCGGCGCAGCCGCAGGAGCATGCCGGTGCGGGAGAGCTCGCCCTCGGGGAAGATGCAGACGATTTCGCCTTCGCGAACCAACGCGGAGGCTTGGCGCAGGGCGTCCTTGGCTTTGCGCGAGGAGATGGGGATGGCGCGCAGGAGCTTGAAGAGCGGGTGAAGGAGGGGGTGGCGGTAGTACGGTTCGTAAACCAGGAACCGGATGGGGCGGGGGGTGCTGGCTTGGAGGACTACGGCATCGACCCAGGTGACGTGGTTGGGCACGAGCAGGAAACCGCCCGTGGGCAGGGTTTCCAGTCCGCTGATGTGGAGCCGATAAACCGTGCGTACGAGCAGTTCGGCAAGTTTGAGCAGCGAACCCTTACTAGACATGGAACCGGGAAACCTACGCGGAATTTCTTACCGGGTCTAGTAAAGAACTGAGGGTGGGGTGGATGGGGCTGGGGGAGCCGGATTGCCTCGATTGGAGGGGCGGGGGCTGCGGGGCGGTTAGCGGATGGGGTTGTAGGCAGCGTAAGTTATGGCGAGCGAGGAGGGGTGGGGCGGCGGGCAGAGCGTCTGGGTTGGCGTGCAGGAGCTTGTCTGGTAAATGTCGGTCTGGATGATTTTCTCACGCACCGGCTCCAACCGGACTTTGTGAGTATAGCATCCACTAGCCATGGCCAGGCTCGCTGATGCGACGGTCAACACGCCTGTTATCAATGGGATCATCAGTTTCATAGCGTCTTTTTTCTCTGGGCGGTTTCGGACCACCGGAAGGATTTGGCTGTGCGATCCCTTAAAGGCCAATGGGGGATGGTTGGTGAGGGTCCCCCTTGCATCAACGGACGCATCAAGGATTGACCCAGTGTCTTGCTCTCTGTGGTAAGCACTAATATGCTCGCTTCCCGTCCTTTTCGATTTATACTGTTTCCATGCCATTGACACCGTCCTTGAATGAAATGACGCTCCCGGAGAAGCTGCAACTTATGGAGGCGCTTTGGGAGGATTTGAGCCGTCACGCCGACATGCTGGAATCTCCAGAGTGGCATCGGACTGTCCTGGAGGCGCGTGAAGAGCGTATCGCATCTGGCGAGACCCGGTTTTGCGACTGGGAACAGGCCAAGGCAGAAATCCGCAAGCGGGTGTCATGAGAATTGAGATTCTCGAGGATGCCAAGGAGGATTTGATTGCGGGCTACCACTTTTACGAGGAGCAGGCACCTGGGCTTGGCTCTTATTTTCTCGATACACTTTCTTCCGACATAGAATCGCTTATTCTTTATGCCGGTGCCCACTGTGTTGTTTATGGCTCACATCGATGCCTCGCCAGGCGGTTTCCTTTCGCAATTTACTACCGCGTCGAGACAGATGTTATCCGAGTCCGAGCCGTTCTTGACTGCCGCCGCAATCCCTCATGGATACTGCGCCGATTACGCAGTATTTGATTGGAGTTTTGTTTATGGCTCGTAGCATTCACATTACCAAAAGGCATCTAAAGCAAGAACGGTTTTTTGCAGCATCCGACAACGTTCCGTGGGGGCCGGATGCAACGGAACTGGAAAAATTGCACATTAAAAAACTGCTTTTGAAGGATAACGCCGGATGGAGAAAGGCGGCAGGAAAGGCGAAAACACCAACGGTTGCTCAATTAAAACTGAAACATGGGAAGATTATTCGCACTCTATTCACACACAAGACCTGAAGGGTGAGGTGCCCCCCTTGATTTCAACAACAGGATATACTTTAATAAATCGAAATGCGGAAACTCATAATTGCAACACTGACCATAATGGGCTTTGTCTTGGGGTTTATTATGGTGAGAGATTACATTGCAACCAGAGGGGCCGAGGGCGTGTTGGATATCGTGTCCATTTTCTCAGGTAAGAATAAAGTTCAATAATTTATAAAGCAATAACCGTGTTCAAGTGCTGGAATCCCTGCCCCCGATCCCTTCCTTTTATAGCAAATCATAATGAACTTGCTTGGCTTGATTGTTCTTAATATTCCACAACTCGGCCGCATTTCCCATTACGTCAAAGATTAGCATTATTGAATCATCAAGCGCGTTGCATATGTCCGATAACCCCGGTTTTGGGAGGCCAACTGGGTGGGAATGAAATGTGCCGATGATTTTATGGCCTAACACTTTCGCTGCATGCTTGATGCCCCTTATTTCTGCGAATTAAAAGCTGAACCCGCCACCCTTTTTAGATTTATTCCTAACCTGAATCAGCTCCAAGAAATAGCCGTTATCTACTATCAATCCGCATATTTCCTTGCCGTCCAAATTCGCGAGCTTTTTTGCTTCTCGTGCGGTGCTTATAAACTGAGACCGAAATAATCTATACTTCATATACTACTGCGATATTTACGGGGTTAGGCAGTTTCATGGCCGAGTTTGGTGCTCAAATGACGCCCTGAGCTTTGAGCCATGCTAAGAAATCCTTTACTTGGTTGCGCAGTTCGTCTGCGGTCGCTTTCTCTGCGGCGGTAGTGAGACCTTTCAAATACTCTTTGTGGCAGGCTGCCTGAGCGGCTTTTTTCCCGTCCTCGCTTAGTTCGTTGTAGTTCTTTGGAAGATCGGGAGGAATTACTGCCTTTTTTTTGTTTGCGGCGGGCTGGTAAAAAACAGCCACGATCGCCTTTGTATTGGTTTTTCCAATCCCGGTTTGAAGGGTTCTTGCCGTGCCGAGATAGTCATGAGTGCTTACGGTGCTCATGCTTCTGAGATCCTTATTCTGCCAGGCAACAAAATCCTCGTCCGAAACAAACTCGTAGCCGATCTGCAATTTCTCGTTCCATCCGTCTAGTTCGAGATCCCCCTGAGTGGTCAAAGGCTTCTTGTCCTCTTCCGCCAGGACGTCGCCTGCGCGCGTGCTGGTGATCGTGGACGAACCGGGCATTCGAGTCTTGTTCTCGTTTTCGACGTCCTTCACAACTTGAACAAGTTGGGCTCGCTGGGCGGACGAAAGGGTATAGTTGTAGGTGACAGGAAGCTTGATATTATTCAATTTATAGCCGCGCGTGGTGAGATCAATGCCGGCCTTTTTTGCTTCCTCTTCGATAACCACACGCGCTTCGCCTTCCGTCAGTAGCGCAGGAGGGAAGGGGCCGTCACCCCCAAACGCGGCCCGCCCCTCGCCATGCACGAAAATCGGGGCGACCCGTTGAGCGGGTTTGTCCTCTGCCAGGGCAGGGGACTGTTCCATTAAGGCGATGATCCCGGCCAACGAGCCAAGAACCAGCGCGTTGTTATGCCAACGCCGGGGGAGTACCCGGAGGAATTCCGGATGCTGGGTAAGGATCGCGTTCGTCGGGTATGCCGGATCGCGGTAACTCTTAATGGGGGTGAGTTTCATAGCTGGTGTCTAAATTACTGAATCACGCCTTCCTCTTTGAGCCATTCGATTCGCGGGGTCAGGCATTACTTCTTCACCTTTCGGATTGGAATTTGTTTAACTGCGCGAAGTCCTTACGCATTAGAGCAAGCTGAGTCGCCACATCCTTAGAATCAACTAACCTCTTGTTGCCAATTATTTTATCTAATAACAAAGCTACACTATTAATGTTCGCCTCAATATTTTTTGCATCGTTAGAAACTGATTTCTCCCCTAAGACACTAAATTCAGAAGGAAGAATACGAGCGATATCTTCAACATTTTTAATATCCTCGTGCGAAAGCGCATTATCCGCTGCCGCAGTATCACCGGTTGCTGATAATTCCAAAACGTCGAGTTGCTTGCTCATACGAGATATTGGATCAAGAAGAGACGACACAAGGTCATTGTTCCCTTTTCCACCAGAAGTTGGCAAAGCTTTGATTCTCTTGCTTAATGCAGTAACCCTCAATCGAAGTTCCTTCACGACTGATGTCATTCGACTTGAAAATACCGCAGGATTATTAAAATATAGACACTCAAATACATTACCCGCGTCGAGGTACAACGGCTGAAATAAAATTTTAAAATATTCACCGCGGTTCTTTGCTGACGTCAGCTTGTTCTTGATAGCCATGTCTGCCATTTCACCAAAAGATTTTTCACCCCCGTCGTTGACAAGCCTCTGGATATAATCTGGATTAATCACGGGACCACAGCTATAGGCGGAAACCAATGCATCCAAATCCGACATCCTGGCAGCCTTCACTGCTATTGAGCTACTCAGTTCTCTAACATACTGGGAAAACATAAGCAGTGCCTTGAATTCCGATTCTTTGTCCATTAAACCTCTTGATCTAATATCACTCCAAAGGCGAAACCACGCGCAACGAATTGCCCACCCTTGCGAAGATAAACTATTTTCCGATAGGTCATCGATACCAAATCCAGTCAAAGGAACAGGCGGGTGACACAACGCCCTGACTGAAGAATCCTCAAATTTCGTCCTTCCAAAAAAATAAAACTGCATCGATTGATGTACATTCGCTACGGGATCTGGGAATTCCTTCGGATTTCTCTGGATAGTTGAATCAAAGTCACTGCGTAATTTTTTTAAATATCCGATAATAGAGTTAACGTCTTTGCTGGGTAAACCAGAGTACATCTTTTCTGTATGGTCTATTATCGAATCAAGAATACGTAAGTCAGTGGCACCGTTCGCACACGAACAGAAACACCATGCCGATAAAACCAACACGAATCTTCTGATAGTCGATTTATTTACCCTAAATACAATTCCTGCGTTCATATTTTTCCACTACCTTCCAGTTAAAAGCCGTTGAAAATCAGTTGGTTGCATATTGTATTCACGGGGGCAGGCATTACGTTTTAACCTTTCGGTTCGGAAAATGGTCGTTCCTTCACGCGCGAAGCGTAGCGTCTGCTTGCCGGGTTGCCAATCTTGTTTTCCTGCCACGCAGGGACATGGTTCATAGCCCAACCATTCCTGCCTTTTTTCTGAGTTCCTGATAATACCGCCTTATTCAGGCGGCAGGCAGCGGCGGACGTCCCAGGCGTTGGCTTCCAGGAGGGCTTCGGCTTCTGTTCGGGATAGGCCGCGCAGGGTGCTGACGAGTCGGATGGCACGGTCCCGTAGCTTGGCGTTGGTGACGGCGACGTTGGCCATGAGGTTGCCGTGGACTTTGCCCAGCTTCACCATGGTCGCCGTGGAGAGGATGTTGAGGGCGCACTTGGTTGCGGTGCCTGCTTTGAGCCGGGTGGAGCCGGTGACGAGCTCCGGGCCGGTGGGGAGGTCGATTTCCACGTCCCACGCGGTGCCGTCGTGACGCCGGGCCGGGTTGCAGGCGAGGAGCAGGGTTCGGGCTCCGAGGGTTCGGGCTTGGGCGAGCGCGCCCAGGACGAAGGGGGTCCGGCCGCTGGCGGTGATGCCGCAGACGACATCGAGGGGGCGGACTCCGCGTTCCACGATGGCCAGGGCTCCGGCTTCGCGCTGGTCCTCGGCTCCCTCGGCGGCCCGGTAGAGGGCATTCACGCCGCCCGCGATGATGGCTTGGATGCGCTCGGGGTTTTCGCCGAAGGTGGGCGGGATTTCGCTGGCGTCCAGCACTCCAAGTCGCCCGCTGGTTCCCGCGCCGACGTAGAAGAGGCGGCCGTCCCGGCGCAGGCTGTCGGTGACGACTTCCACGGCTTCGACTAGGGAGTTCCGCGCCGCGGCGAGGGCTTCGCTGACGCGGTTTTCCTCGCCTAAAAAGAGATCGACGATTTGCGGGGTGCTCATGGAGTCGAGGCCTTCGGAGGCGGGGTTGCGCTGCTCGGTGAGCGCGCCCGCGAGTTCGGTGAGGTCGATTTCCGGCTTCGTTTCGGGCCGGGGCGCAGCGGCGGGGGCTCCACCCGAGGCCAGCCAGAGCGAGCCGACGGCCCCGGACTCGGTGCAGACGCTGACGGGGGCCTGGGGGTAGGGGCTTTCCGCGATGCTGCGGGTGAAGCGGGCGACGTACTCGGGGTGGTGCACGAAGATGCCGCCCTGGAGGCGGATCTCAGGCGCGGTGTCGAAGCCGAGCCGCCGGAGGGTTGCGCAGGCTCCGTCGGCCAGGGAGGCGGCCCCGCGGTCGAGGATGGCGCTCATTTCCTGGTCGCCCTGGGCGGCGGCTTGAAAGATGACGGGGGCGAGCTTGGCGACGGACATTTTATCGGCGTCCTCGGCCCATTGGACCAGTTCTTCGACCCGGTTGAGGGCGAGGGCGGAAAGGATGGCTTCGCCCGGGCCCGCGACGCGGCGGGTGAGGTCGTAGGTCCAGAGGACGTGGCGCAGGGCCTGGACGGCGAGGTGGTAGCCGCTGCCGATATCGCCCAAGAGTTGGCCCCAGCCGCCCGCTTTTTCAAACCGGAGGCCTCGGCGCGCGGTGATGGCGGAGCCGGTTCCGGCGATGACGGCCACGCCGTCGCGGTCCCCGAAGGCGGCGGCAAAGCCCGACTCGCGGTCCCCCCCGATGACCGCCTGGGCGTGGGGCCACACAGAAACCACGATGGCAGAAAGGCGTTTGCGGTCGGCTTCGGTGGCGCACCCGGCCAGGAATACGCCGACATGCGTGGCCTCGGCGGGCAGGACGCTCAGGAGAGTTTTCAGCGAGGTGTCGTCGATCAGCCTCAGGTTGGCCGCAGGGAGCACGCCGCCCCGGGTGACGCCCCCGGGCTCGTCTTGATAGATCCACTCCGTTTTGGTTCCTCCGCCCTCGATGCCCAGCACGCGTTTCATCACTTGAAACTTGCGCCCGAAAGGGCGATCCGGCAACTGCGCAAAAAGCTTGTTTTCAATCAGGGGAAACCCGTCTAGGGTTTAGGGCACATCTGGAAACCGGCGGCACGTCATCCATTTTGTCTTTTTGCGCCCTTTTGGCCTCATTTTTCAGTCAATATTGATGAATATTGCCCGAAAAATGAGGCCAAAAGGTCATCAAAAATCCTTCATGGCTGCCATGCCCCGGTTTCCAGAGGTGCCCTTTGCTGCGTTTCCTGCAATGAACCTTTCCCGTTTTCAACAAATCGCCAATCGTTTTTCCGGAATGACCCTCCTCGTGGTGGGGGACATCATGCTCGACGAATTTATCTGGGGCCGCGTGAAGCGGATCTCCCCGGAAGCGCCCGTACCGGTGGTCGAGGTCGACCGCGAGACGCGTTATCCCGGGGGTGCTGCCAACGTGGCGCGCAACCTGAGCGGCTTCGCCAAAACGGTCCACTTGCTGGGCCTCATCGGGGCGAACGACCACGCGCTGCACCTGAAAAACCTCCTCTCCGCCGATGGCATCCGGCTCGACTGCCTGGTGGAGGACCCGAATTACCAGACCATCGTCAAGACCCGCATCATTGCCCGCAACCAGCAGGTGGTCCGGGTGGACCGCGAGCGGAAAGTCGGCCTGACGTCGTTGCAAATGTCGTCGGTGCTGGAGTGCCTGGGGTCGCTGATTGGCGAAATCGACGGCGTGATCATCGAGGATTACGCCAAGGGGCTCCTGAACCAGGAACTCGTGGATGCCATTATATCCATGGCCCGGGAGGCGGGAAAAATCGTCACGATTGACCCCAATCCGAACAATCGGCTGATTTGGAAACGGGTGAATACCGTCAAACCGAACCGGATGGAGGCCTTCGCCGCCGCCGGACTGCCGCCTTCCGACCCTGTTGAACCGGCTATCGAGGATAAGGAGCTGCTCAAGGCGGGCGAAGTGCTGCTGGACCGCTGGGATACCGCGAGCCTGCTGGTGACGTTGAGCGAACAGGGCATCATGCTTTTTCAGCGCAACGAGGCTCCGTTCCACATTCCCACGCTGGCCAAGGAGGTCTACGACGTTTCCGGCGCGGGCGATACGACCATCGCGATCTATACGCTGGCGCTCTGCGCCGGGGCCACGGCGCGCGAGGCGGCGTTGATCGCCAACCATGCGGCGGGCGTCGTCGTCGGCAAGCTCGGCACCGCCACGTTGACGCTGGAGGAGTTGAGCGGGAGCTTTGTGGAGGAATCGGCGTGAGTGCATTGAGGCCCGCCGTGTTTTTGGACCGCGACGGCACCCTCATGGAGGAGGTTAACTACTGTTCCGATCCGGCGCTCGTACGGGTGTTCCCCTGCACGGGGGATGCGCTTCGGGAGTTGAACTGCAACGGGTTCCTTTGCGTGATCATCACCAACCAGGCGGGAATCGGGCGCGGCTATTTCACCGAAACCCAATACCAAGCCGTGCAGGCGGAGCTGATCCGGCAGATTGACGGAGGGGCGGCTCCCTCGCTGGTAGCGGCCACTTATTTTTGCCCGGACGCCCCATCCACCCCCTCGGCCCGCCGGAAACCGGAGCCGGGAATGGTGCTCGAAGCGGCCCGGGATCTTGGAATTGACTTGGCCCGCTCTTGGTTCGTGGGGGATAAGCGGGCCGACGTAGAATGCGGTCAACGGGCGGGGACCCGGACTGTTTTGGTCGAGACGGGGTACGGCTGCCAAGAGGTGGCGGCAGGGGTTTCCCCTAATTTTATCGCAAAAGATATTGTCGCGGCGGTAGCCCTTATCTTACAGAATAAGGATGCCAGCTTCTAAGAGCGCCGTCGCCGCCATTTTGCCTGCCCGTTGGAGTTCCACCCGGTTCCCGGGGAAACCGCTCCACGTGATCGCGGGCAAACCGCTCATCCAGCACGTCTGGGAGCGCACGCTGAAGGCGAAGGCCATTTCCCGGGTCATCGTGGCCACGGACGATATGCGCATCGCCGAGGCCGCTTTTGCCTTTGGGGCGGAGGTCTCCATTACCTCCCCGAAACATCGCAGCGGCACCGACCGCATCGCCGAGGTGGCCAAAAAGCTCAAGGGGATCACGCACGTTCTCAACGTCCAAGGGGACGAGCCGCTGGTCGATCCCGCGCTCCTCAACCGCCTGGCCAAGACGCTGACCGCCGATCCCGAGCTCGACATGATCACCGCCGCCAACCCGTTTGGGCCGGGCGATGACGTGGCGAACCCCAACGCCGTCAAAGTGGTCCTCCGGCGCGATGGCGACGCCCTCTATTTTTCCCGCAGCCCGATCCCTTTCATCCGCGATGCCGGGGTCTCCGTGCCGTTCTACCGGCACCAGGGGATCTACGGCTACTCGCTCCGCTTTCTCCTCCAGTTCGTCAAATGGAAGCCCAGCTTGCTTGAAAAAGCCGAGCAGCTGGAGCAACTCCGAGCCCTCGAAAACGGCGCGCGCATCCGCGTGCTCATCACCAAACACGCTTCAGTCGGGGTCGATACGCCCGGCGACGTGCAAGCCGTTGAAAAAATCCTGCGAAAAAGCGCAAAATCCGCGTAACCTTCCCACCAACACCTCTCTATGAAATACATTTTCGTCACTGGCGGCGTCGTCAGCTCCCTAGGTAAAGGCCTCGCGGCTGCCTCCCTCGGCACCCTGCTCGAACACCGGGGCCTGAGCGTCGTGCTCCAGAAGTTCGACCCGTACCTGAACGTTGACCCCGGCACGATGAGCCCTTTCCAACACGGCGAGGTGTATGTGCTCGACGACGGCGCGGAGACCGATCTCGACCTGGGCCATTACGAGCGCTTCACCAAGTGCACCCTGACCCGCCACAACAACCTCACCAGCGGCCAAGTCTACCAGAGCGTGCTCGATAAGGAGCGCCGGGGCGATTACCTCGGCAAGACGGTGCAGGTGATTCCGCACATCACCGACGAGATCAAGGCCCGCCTGCACGAGCTGGAGCACGAGTGTAAATGCGACGTGCTCATTACGGAAATCGGCGGCACCACGGGCGACATCGAAGGCCTGCCCTTCCTGGAGGCCATTCGTCAATTTATCCTCGAAGTGGGGCCGCAGAACGCGATCATCATGCACGTGACGCTGGTGCCTTTCATCAAGGCGGCGGGCGAGCTGAAGACCAAGCCCTCGCAGCAGAGCATCGCCAAGCTGCGCGAGATCGGTCTCCATCCGCAGGTGCTCATCTGCCGCTGCGAACACCCGCTGGACGAAGAGGTTCGCAAAAAGCTTTCCATGTTCTGCAACGTGCCGCTCCCGGCCGTTGTGGAGGCGCAAGATGTGGCCCACACGATTTACGAAATGCCGCTGATGCTTCAGCAAGAGTGCCTCGACAATACGGTCGTGAGCCTGCTGGGCCTCAAAGGCAAAGCCGCGCCGGTGGCCGACATGGTGAACTGGAAGAAGTTCGTGCAGCGGATCATCAGCCCGAAGAAGCGCGTGAAAATCGCCGTCGTCGGCAAGTACATCGAGCTTCAGGACGCCTACAAATCCATTTACGAATCCCTCACGCACGCGGCGGCGGCCAACGATTGCGCCATCGACCTCGTGCGTATCGACGCCGAGACGGTGTCGGACGACGACCTGAGCGACGTAGCGGGCATCCTGGTGCCCGGTGGCTTTGGCGACCGTGGCATTGAAGGGAAAATCCGCGCGGCGCAGTATGCCCGCGAAAACGGCGTGCCCTATCTCGGCCTTTGCTTGGGAATGCAGATTGCCACGATCGAATTCGCCCGCAACGTTTGCGGCCTCAAAGAGGCAAACAGCACGGAGTTCGATGAAAACACGCCGCACCCGGTGATTTCGCTGCTCGACGAGCAGAAGGAAGTCACGCAACTCGGCGGTTCCATGCGTCTCGGCGCCTGGCCCGCGAAGATCGTCGAGGGGACCCGCGCCGAGAAGCTTTACGGCGCGAAGGAAATTTCCGAACGCCATCGCCACCGCTATGAATTCAACCCGGCTTACCGCGAACAGATGATCGCCAAGGGGCTCGTGGTGGCCGCGACTTCGCCCGACGGTTCGCTGGTGGAGATGATTGAGCTGAAGGATCACCCGTGGTTCCTGGCCTGCCAGTTCCACCCGGAATTCCAGAGCCGCCCGAATCAGCCGCACCCGCTCTTCAAGGGGTTCATCGCGGCTTGTTTGGCGAATTTGAGCTAGGGGTTTTGCCTGGAAATGCGGCAGTTCAACTGCCGCGGGGAGGTGCGTTCCCGAGTTTAATTCGCTTAACTCGGGGACGAGGCGCTAATAGGCGCTCGTTCCCAGTCTCCAGATTGGGAACGTCTTTTGTCTGAGAATCTCTGATTCGTTCTGTGCGGTTGTGGAAATCAGAGATTCCGAGACAGGGACGTTACGAATCTGGAGCAGGCTATGGCCGAAAGAGAGGGCACGGCCCAGCCGTGTAGGTCAACGGGGCCGTAGGAAGCCCACTCAACAGCACGACCGAGCCGCACCGATTGTTCGGCGCAGCCTGGATATCTGTTGAGTAAGAATTTCCTACGTTCGTTGACCTCAACCCTGCTTTCGCAGTTAAAATGTAAGGCTTAAAGCTCGCAGAGGGCCAAAAAAGGGTCAATCTTTTTCCGCCGGGGATAATGTCTCACGCAAAGCCGCAAAGGCGCAAAGAAAGGCAGGACTCTTTGCGCCTTTGCGGCTTTGCGTGACCTCTAAAAAACCCTCCCTTCCAGACGCGCTTATGACTTGCGGGGGGAGTAGGCCGCCGCTAAAGTTTTCTGCTTTTCAGCCCGAACCGGCCGTCCCCAGCCCATGTATCTAAAATCACTCGAAATCCTCGGCTTCAAATCCTTCGCCGCCAAGACGGTGTTGGCGTTCGACCGGGGCGTGACGGTCATCGTGGGCCCCAACGGTTGCGGCAAATCCAACGTCCTTGATTCCGTCCGCTGGGTGCTCGGCGAGCAATCCGCCAAGGCCCTGCGCGGCGGCGAAATGGCCGATGTCATTTTCGGCGGCACCGATTCCCGCCCGCCCCTGGGCATGGCCGAGGTCTCCATGACCTTCGCCGATTGCGAAAAAGACCTCGGCGTCGCCTGGAACGAAGTCACCATCACCCGCCGCGTCTACCGCGACGGCCGGGGCGAATACCAGCTGAATAAAACCCCTTGCCGCCTGCGCGACATCCAGCAGCTTTTCATGGATACCGGCGTCGGCCGGAGCGCCTACTCCATCATGGAGCAGGGGAAAATCGACCAAATCCTCTCCTCCCGCCCCGAGGACCGGCGCGCCATCTTCGAGGAAGCCGCTGGCGTCACCAAATTCAAATCCCAGCGCCGCGAGGCCCTGCGCAAATTGGAGGCCACCGAGGCCAACCTGCTCCGCCTCACCGACGTCATCCGCGAGGTCAAGCGCCAGATCGGCTCCCTCCAGCGCCAAGCCGCCAAGGCCCGCCGCTACCAGTCCCTGCAAGCCGACCTGCGCGTGCTGGACACCCACAACAGCCAGCGCCTCTTCCGCGAGCTCGAAACCGAGCGCGAGCGCGTCCTCGAGGAGAGCCGCAGCCTTCAGGAAAACCAGGACAACGGCGAGCGCGACCTCCAGCGCCGCGAAATGGAAGTCGCCACCCAGCGCCAGGAATTGCAGCGCCTGGAGGAAGGCCTCACCCTGGCCCGCCAGAACGTCAACGAGCTCAACAACCGCATCACCCAGGGCGAAAGCCGCGTCGGGTTCAACGGCGAGCGCCTGGCCGAGTTCCGCGCCCTCGTCGAGCGTTACGAAGCCGAGATCGTCGCCTCCGAGGAGCGCCTGGCCACTCAGGAAGGGGAGATCGCCGAGGCCGACAAGGAGCTGCAAATCATCGAGGAAGCTGTCCTAGCCCAGGACGCCCAGCTCGCCGAGCGCCAGGAGAGCGCGGGCGACCTCACCGCCCAGCGCGTCGAGATCGAGCGCCAGCACCAGGCCATTTTCTCGCAGATCGCCCAGATCGAAACCCGCCTCTCTGAGCTGCGCAGCGGCATCGCCGGGTGCATCACCACCCGCGACGGCTCCGAGGCCCGCATGGCCATCATGCTGGAGGAAATCGAAGGCCTGCGCCGAGCCTCCGAGTCGCTGCAAATGCAGGAGGCCGAGGCCACCGTGCAGATCGAGCGTTCCACCGAGGCCCTCGAAGCCGCCAAGGCCGAGGCGACGGAAACCGACATCATCGTTCGCAACACCCTCACGGAAGTCTCCCGCATCGACAACGACATCCAGGGCGAGAGCCGCCGTTTGGCCGAAAAGGAGTCCAAGCTCGACGTGCTGCGCCAGCTCAACGCCGACGGCGAAGGCTTCTCCGAGGGAACCCAGACCGTCCTCAAGGGCCTGGACGATCCCTCCTTCTACAAACCGGCCATCTTGGGCGCGCTGGCGCAATTCATCGACGTTGGCAGCGAATTCATCAGCCCGCTCGAAGCCGCGCTCGGCCAGAATTTGCAGGCCATCGTCATGAAAGACGCGCTGGTCGCCGAAGCCGTTGCCCAGACCCTTTACACCAACAAACTTGGCCGCGCCTCGCTCGCCTTGCAGCCCCTCTGGTGCGGCGCGCCCGTCACCGAAACCCCGTCCACGCTCCCCGTGGGCGCGCTCGGCTGGGCCGTGGACAAAGTGCGCTCCCAGCCGGATGTCGAGCCGCTCGTGCGCCAGCTTTTGGCCGGGGTCGTCATTGTTCAGGACCTCGAAACCGCTCTGCGCCTCGCCGCCTCCGGCCCCGTCGGCCAGCTCAGCCTGGATGCCACCGTGCGTTGCCAGTTCGTCACCATGGCGGGCGAAATCGTCACCCGCGAGGGCATCATCCAGGGCGGCCAGAGCAAGGAAGACACCGGATCAAGCGTCCTCCAGCGCAAGGCGCAAATCGCCGACCTGGAAATCGAGTCCCAGGCGATCCGCACCGCGCTGGCCGAAATGACCCTTCGCCGTCACGACGCCGCCACCCGGCTCGAAGCCGCCCAGGCCCGCCTGCGCAACGCCCGCGATACCGCCCAGACCCTCACCTTCAGCCTCGACCAGCTCCGCTCCCACCTCACCAACCTCCAGCGCGAAGCGGGCGAGACCGGGCGCAAACTGGAGAGCTTCGGCAGCGAGCGCGACCTCATTGAACGCCGCCACGACGAAGCCGTCGCCCGCCTGGGCCAACTGGAGGAAGCCGCCGGAGCCGCCGGAGCCGAAATCACCGATCTTCAGGCCAAACAGCTCGAATTCCAAAGCCAGCTCGCCGGATTACGCGAAAACGAGACCGTCTTTACCAACGAACTCAACGAAATGCGCATCCGCTCGGCCACGGAAAAGCAGCGCCTCCTCTCGCTCAAAACCCAGCGGGGCCCGATGTGCTCGCGCTTGGGCGAATTGCGCGAATTGATCGCCAGCCGCCGCCGGGAAATCGAGAACTACACCGCGAAATTCGCCCAGCTGGAGGAGGAATCCGAGAACCTGCGCGCGGGCGTCGCCCAGGCCCAGGGGCGGCTTGGCGAAGCAGGCGAGGCCGTCCAGCAGCTCATCACCGAACGCGCCGCCATTGCCGCCCAGGTCGAAACGCTGGAAACCGCGCTGCGCCAGGCCCGTTTCGACCTGAGCCAGGGCCACGACAAGCGCACGCAACTGGAGGTCCGCTCCTCCCAGCTCGCCCTGCGCCTGGAGGCCCTCTGCGAGCGCGTCCAGCACCGCTACCAGCTTAACCTGCGCGAATTCCAGTCGCAGAGCTACACCTTCTTTACCACCCTGCGCGAACTCCGCAAGAAGCGCAAAGGTGGCGACGCCTCCGAGGAAGCCCCCGCGCCCGAAAACGCCGAAGCCCCTGCCGAAGCTCCAGCTGATCCAGCCGTTTCCGAAGCCGCGCCGGTGGACCCCGGAGCCGATCCCGTGGATGAAAAAGCCGCCGAGGCCGCCGAAGCCGTTTCAAGTCAGCTACCTTCCGAAGGCCCGGACTGGGACGAGGTCGAGGACCTGATCCAGGAAATCGACGGCAAGCTGCAATCCATGGGCCCCGTCAATATCGACGCCATCCAGGAATACGACGAACTCGAAGGCCGCTACAATTTCCTGGAAAAGCAGAACGCGGATTTGGAGAAATCGAAGGCGGAACTCCTCGAAGTCATCGCCAAGATCAACCAGACCACCAAGACCCTCTTTGCCGACACCTTCCACCAGGTGAAGGAGAACTTTCAGGAGATGTTCCGCGAACTCTTTGGCGGCGGCAACGCGAACTTGATCCTCACCGACGAAGACGACCCGCTCGAAAGCGGCATCGAAATCGTCGCCCGCCCGCCCGGCAAACAGCCCAGCTCCATCACGCTCCTCTCCGGTGGCGAAAAAACCATGACGGCGGTCTCGCTGCTGTTCGCCATCTACATGGTCAAGCCCTCGCCCTTCTGCATCCTGGACGAAATGGACGCCCCGCTGGACGAATCGAACATCGCGCGGTTCATCAAAATCCTGGACCGCTTCGTCTCGCAGAGCCAGTTCGTCGTCATCTCGCACAACAAGCGCACCATCGCCAAGGGCGACATCATCTACGGCGTCACCATGGAGGAGCACGGCGTCTCCAAGCTGGTGAGTGTGAAGTTCACTAAGCGCGAGGATTCCGGCCAGAGCAACGACGTCATCGGCACCGCGAACAACGTCCCGAGCGTCGCCGAGAGCTTTGGCAAATCCGGCGACCTCCACAGCGAAAGCGAAGCCGTGGAAGCGGCCCTCGCCGACGAGCCCACCGAACCCGAATCGCCGTAAGAGTTAGCCGCAAAAAGGCGCAAGAGGCGCAAAGGAATACAAATCTTTTTTGCGCTTTTTGCGCCTTTTTGCGGCGAACATCACCCCTTGGCGATCAGCTCGAAGCGGAACCGCTCGTCATAGCGTCCCCGGTTGTACTCCTTACAGCACTTCAGGCAGGCCACCGCGCGGCGGAAAGGCCTCACCCGGCGTACCTCCGTGTGGCAATGGCGACAGCGGTAGAAATACTTTCGAACCATCCGCCGCCGGGGAAGCGGCAACTCGTGGCAGCGCGTTTCATCCGTCAGCCCCAGGTCGATGCAAGCCTGCTTCCATTCCGCGCCATGGGGCTGGATGTTTCGCCGCCCGACCCGGTAGCGCGCCAGCAAGTGGGCCAGCTCATGCTTGAGCGTCCGGTCCACCTCCGCCGCGCCGAACTGCGCGATGCGCGGGTTCAGCGACACCGTCCAGTGAGTGTAGTTCGCCAGGCCCGCCGTGGTGCGCAGCCGTGGGTTCCATTGCACGTGGATCATCTTTGCCAGCCCGCGCCAGCCGATGGATTCGAGCAGATGCCGCGCGCTTACCTCCAGCGTCTCCGCAGAGAGAGCCCCGCTCGTCACCGTTTGCAGCGCCTGCAGCGGTCCCTTCGGGCTGCCCCGCCGGGGATCGGCTTTCGTGCGCGCAAACAGCACGCTTTGAACTAGATGGACCAGTCGCACCATGCTTCTACCCCGCCTTTCGGAGGAACGTATTGACCCGGAAGCACGGCCGAACCGCCCCGCACCGAGAGGGACTCCCGGTTGCGTTTGGGGACGATTTTGAGCTGCGTCTCCTCGTAGTAAACGAGCGAGTTCGCAGGCACGCTGTGCTGAAGGAATACGTTGCCGCCAATGGTCGAGTTCTCACCAATGACCGTTTCGCCTCCCAGCACCGTACTGTTCGGATAAATAGTGACATTATCTTCAACGTCAGGGTGGCGCTTGCCGCCCTTGAGGATGCGGCCCTCGTCGTCCTTCTGGAAGCTCTTCGCCCCCAGCGTCACGCCGTGATAAAGTTTTACATGCGAGCCGATAACGCAGGTCTCGCCGACGACGACCCCCGTGCCGTGGTCGATAAAAAAATGAGTGCCGATGTGCGCCCCCGGGTGGATGTCGATGCCGGTGCGCGAATGGGCCCACTCCGTCATCATGCGCGGGATGAGTGGCACCTTCAGGCGGTAGAGCCGGTGGGCGCAGCGCTGGATGGCGATGGCCTCCATGCACGGGTAGGCAAGGATGATCTCGTCAAAGCTGACCGACGCCGGGTCGCCCTCGAAGGCCGCCTCCACGTCGCTGAGCAGGATCTCGCGGATCACCGGCAGGCTCTCCAGCAGGTGCAACACCGCCCGGCGGGGCTCTTCATCGGGGCCTTCGGGCTTCACCAGGCGCAGGCTTTTGCTCACCTCCGCCTTCAGGCGGCGCGCGAACGATTCCACCCGCCCGTAGGTCGATTCCCGCAGTTCCACGGAGTGGTTCACCTTTTCATCGAGAAACCCGGGGAAGATCAGCTGGAGCAAATCCGCACACAACACGGCCACGGCGCGTTTCGAAGGCAGGTTGCTGCCGTCGAGGTTATTGATCCCGCCGACCGTCCGGTAGGAATCAAGGAGCTCCTTGACGATGTTGGGCAGATGGGTTTGCATCCCCTCCATTAAAGCATCCCCGGCGGGGAAATTCCAGCAGGTTCGTGCCCGCGCGCCTGCTAAAGAGGAAACCCCGGGGGTAATTACAAGCCCCGGAAGGTGCAGCGGGCTCGCGGGGTCTCCTGGACCACGATTTCGCTGAGTCCCGGGCAGAGCGGAGCCACTTTGGCCCACATCCAGCCGCAAATATTCTCGGCCGTCGGGTTTTCGAGCCCCGGGATTTCGTTCAAATAGCGGTGGTCGAGGCTTTCGATGATCGGTTTGAGCGCCTTGCTGATCTCGCTATGGTCGTAGACCCAGCCCATTTTCGCGTCCACCTCGCCCTCGACTGAAATTTCGATGCGATAGCTGTGCCCATGCATCCGATGGCACGGGTGATCGGCCCCCACGTGCGGGAGCGTGTGGGCGGCTTCAAAAAAGAATTCTTTGGTAAGACGGCAAACCATGGTCTATCCACCTTCGCGGGCGAGGCGGGTTCGTGTCAAGAAAGGAAGAAAATGCCGGGGAAATCCGCAGATTTCGCAGATTACCGCAGATTTGCTATGTCTTCTTCTGAGGAAAGCAAGTTATCGGTTAACTCTCGAATCACAATGTGTTTTGCTTTGGCTTCTTCTGGACGAATCACAACGGGGTGTTTTTTTATGGTTCTGATTTCAAACCGTCCCTGGTGATCACTTGTCACAACTCCATCGTATTTTCTGGGAAAGATAAAATAGCAAAATAACCCAGGATACCGAACCGGGTGGACCGGCTGGCACTGCCATTCAACCGAAATGTCTTTTGCCGGTTGACCAGATTCCTGATAAACCAGTTTTCCCGCTATTACTCTGGGCGATGAACATCCTGCCAGGAGCAGACCTGCGATGGCCAAGATGCTTTTCATGTTCCAGTTTAAAAATCTGCGTCAATCTGCGAAATCTGCGGATAAATCCTACTTCTTTGACCGAAAAGCCAGGCAGTCGTACATCGTCCGGTCCGGCTGGTAGGTGGACTGGGTGCGCACGAGCACGTGGAGCCCCTGGTGCTCGGCGCGGCCTTGGCCGGAGAGCTGGGTGGCCAGTTTTTCGTGGAATTCCAGCGTGCTGGCCAGTTCGGCGTCCTGGCAAAGCACAATCGGGCGCAGCCCCGGCACCACCAGCACCGAAAGCGGCACCAGGCTGCTCGTTACCTCCTCCGGGATGCCTTCCACAAACTCCTGCACCTCGGCGTGCTTGGCTTCGAGCTGGATCATCCGGGCCTTGGCCTCCGGCGCGGTCGATTCCAGGGCCAGGCTGATGGCGTCCAGCAGCGCGTGGCGCACCTCGCCCAGGTCCGTGAGCTTGCTTAAATCCTGCAATACCGGCTGCGTTTTGATCGCCTTGGCCAGGGAGGAGATTTCCTTGAGGTAGGCGTTTTTCTGCGTTTCCGGCACGAAATACATCACCATCAGATGCACCGGCAGGCCGTCCGGGGAGCCGTAGTCGATCCCGTGCGGGCTCCAGCCCACCGCGCAGACCACCTCGCCGTCGTGGCGCGAGCGGGCGTGGGGACAGCCCCAGCCGAGGCCGATGCCGGTGTTGTGTACCTTTTCCCGGGCCAGCACGTTTTCCGTGATCCCTTCCTCCACGCCGATGTCGGGAATGGCCTCGATCAGCGCGGCCAGGTATTCCAGGGCGCGGCTTTTATTGTTGTCGGGCAGCTCAATGAGGCGGCCTTCCTGTAGGGCGTCGAGGAGTGTTTTCATGGGAAGAAGGTGTCAGTGGTAGGAGGGCGACCGGCCCGCAAAGGGGGAAAAATACGCACCAATGCGCCCCCGGGGCAAGGTTTTCGCCCAATCATTTTAAGAAATTATCAGGAACTCATGAACTCAGGAAAAGAATCTCTGTATTTTCCTGAGTTCATGAGTTCCTGATAAAAATTCCCTTACTCTCAAGCCCGTTTTTTCCGCTTCCCGTCCGCCGCGTTCCGGCTCATCCTTGGCCGCATGAACTTGCAGCAACAAATCGACAATGACCTTAAGGAATCCATGAAAGCCAAACAAGCCCAGCGGCTTGGGGTGCTTCGGATGCTCAAGGCTGCGTTGAAGAACCTTGCCATTGAAAAAGGTGGCCCGGCCGTCGTCCTGGAGGAGGCCGAAGTGGCCGCCGTGATCCGCAAGCAGGTCAAGCAACGCCAGGACTCCATCGAAAGCTTTACCACGGGGGGCCGCCCCGAGCTCGCCGCCAAGGAGGAAGAGGAGCTTGCCATCCTCAACACCTACCTCCCGCAGGCCCTTTCCGCGGACGAACTGACTGCCATCGTCAAAGCCGCAATCGCGGAAATCGGCGCCACCTCCAAGGCCCAGATGGGTCTCGTGATGAAGGCCGCGAAGGAAAAAGCCGCTGGCCGCGCCGACGGCAAGGCACTTAGCCTGGAAGTTCAACGCCAGTTGTCGTAAACTCTAGCATGATCGCAGTCATGGTGGCTGCCGGTGGAAGCCGGCGCATGGGATTTGATAAATTGAGCGCCGACCTGGCCGGGAAACCGGTCGTGGCGCACTCTTTGCTTGCCTTTGAAGCGAGCGCGAAGGTCGAGCGCATCGTGCTGGTGACCCGCGAGGAGCGGATCGCCGAGTTCGAGGCGATGGGGCGCGAGTTTGGCGTTACCAAGCTCGCAAAGGTCGTCGCGGGCGGCACCGAGCGGCATTATTCCGTCTGGAACGGCCTGCAAGCCGCCGAGGCGAAGGTGTCGGACTACGTAGCCGTACACGACGCCGCGCGCCCGCTCGTCACCCCCGCCGTCATTGAGGCCTGCCTGACCATGGCCGAGCGTCACGGGGCGGCTTCCTGCGCCGCACCCGTCGCCGACACCCTTAAAAAAGCCGACGCCGCCGGAGCCGTCATCGGCAGCGTTGACCGCGCCCACCTCTGGGCCATGCAGACCCCGCAGATTTTCCTCTGGCCGCTCCTGGAGCGCGCCTACCGCCAGGTGCTCCGCACGGAAACCCTCGTCACCGACGAAGTCTCTGCCATCCAGCGCCTGGGGCTTTCCGTTTTCCTCTCCCCCGTCGACGAACCGAATTTCAAGATTACCGTCCCCCGCGACCTGGAACTCGCGCGGCTGGTCATCGAAGCCCGCGCCACCTCATGATCTCCCACGTCACCCGCTTGCCCAACGGCGTTCGCATCGCCACCGTCGAAATGCCGCACATGCAAACGGTCAGCGTGGGCGTCTGGGTGACGGTCGGCAGCCGCCATGAACCGGAAGAATTGAGCGGCGTCTCCCACTTCCTGGAGCACCTCATGTTCAAGGGGACCAAGCGGCGTTCGGCGCGAAAAATCACCGAAACCGTCGAGGGCCTGGGCGGCTACTTGAACGCCTTTACCACCGAGGACCACACCTGCTACTACGCCAAGGCCGCCGCCGCGCACCTGCCCGTGCTGGGCGACGTGCTCGCCGACATGATCCTGCACTCCCAGTTTCCGCCCGCCGAGATTGAGCGGGAGCGGGAGGTCATCCGGGAGGAGATCCTCATGGTGCGCGACGCGCCGAGCCAGTACGTCGAGGAGCTGCTCTCCGAAGCCCTCTGGCCGGGGCACCCGCTGGGCCGCCCGCTCACCGGCACCCTGGAGTCCATCTCTGGCCTGAACCGGGAGCGCCTCTTGGATTACAAAACGAGCCATTACACCGGCTCCACCACGCTTATTACCGTGGCCGGGGCGGCCTCCCACGAGCAGGTGATGAAGCTTATCGCGCCCGCGCTAGAGGCCCTCCCCAAAGGGCGCGTCCCGCGGTTCCAGAAATTCGACTACAACAAGCCCCCCGGCAAGAAGGCCGTGGCGCGCCCCTGGATCAAGGCCGTCAACGACGACAGCGAGCAGACCCACGTGGCGCTGGGCTTCCACACCGCCTTTGGCCGCGGGGACGAACGCCGCTTCGCGCTGCGCCTGCTGAGCGTCATTTTGGGCGAAAACATGAGCTCGCGCCTCTTCCAGCGCCTGCGCGAGCGCAACGGCATCTGCTATTCCATCCAGACGAGCGTGGTCTCCCTGCAAGACGCCGGGGCCCTCACGGTCTTTGCCGGGCTGGAGACGGGCAAACTGGAGCGAGCCCTGCGGCTCACCATGACGGAGCTGGAGCGCATCGCCACGACGCCGCCGGGCAAGAGCGAACTGCGCAAAGCCCAGGACTACCTGCTGGGCCAGACGCTCATGGGCCTGGAGAGCACCTCCAACCAGATGACCTGGGCGGGCGAATCCCTGATGAGCTTTGGGCGGATCATCGACCCCGCCGAAGCCGAAAAGAACTTCCTGGCCGTCACGCCCGAGCAAGTCCGGGCCGTCGCCGCCGAAATCCTGAAACCCTCCCGCCTGGGCGTCGCCATCTGCGGCCCCAAGCCGGACGCCAAAAAAATCCAGGAATGGCTCGGCAAATGAACCGGGGCGCATCACGCCTTCCTTCTCTTCCTTCGCGCTCATGAACGTCAAAAAACAGCGCCTCGACCTGCTCCTGGTCGCCCGCGGGCTCTTTGAAAGCCGCGAAAAGGCCCAGCGCGCCATCATGGCCGGGGAAGTCAGGGTAGGGGAGGCCGTGGCCGATAAACCGGGCACGAAAACCCCCGAAGACGCCCTTATCACCCTCAAACCCCAGTGCCGCTACGTCGGCCGGGGCGGGCTCAAAATGGAGGCTGCCCTGCGCCAGTTCGGCATCGATCCCACCGGAAAAACCTGCCTGGATATCGGCGCGTCCACCGGCGGCTTCACCGATTGCCTCCTCCAGCACGGCGCGGTAAAAGTCCACTCGGTCGACGTCGGCCACAGCCAGCTTGACTGGAAAATCCGCAGCGACCCCCGCGTCGTCGTCCGGGAAAAATTCAACGCCCGCCACATGGTTGCCAGCGACATCGGCGACCCCATCGACCTCTGCGTCATCGACGTTTCCTTTATTTCACTCACCCTCATCCTCCCCGCCGCCATCCCGCTCATCGTCCCCGGCGGCCACATCATCCCCCTCATCAAGCCCCAGTTCGAGCTGGGCAAAGAGGAAGTCGATGCCGGGCGCGGCGTCGTGCGCGACCGGGCCGCCCAGCAGCGGGCCGTCGATAAAATCGAGGCCTTCGTGCGCGAGGCCGGGAACCCCCTCTGGGAGGGCGTCATCGAGTCCCCGATCCTCGGCGGAGAGGGAAATCGAGAATTTCTGGCGTGTCTGCGCAAGTTGTGATTATTCTGTGCGCCGCTTCATCCAATGGATTCCAAGTCCCATAGGCCATCCGGCCGCCCGCCAGGGTCAGTCGGATTAGTCGCACATTCGGAAAAACCGAAAGCCGCCGAAATTCTTCGGCTGCTCGCCGCGCAGTTGCGTGCTTGCGGGGCCGAGGTCTGGATGGAGGCCGAGAGCGCCCGCCTGGCCGGGGAACCCCACGGCCTCACCTACGCCCAGCTCGCCGAGCGTTGCGCCATCCTGCTCGTTCTGGGCGGCGACGGCACCATCTTGAGAGTCGTGCAAGAGCTGGGGGAGAATCTGCGGCCCATTTTCGGCATCAACCTAGGCTCGCTTGGCTTCCTTACCTGCGTGAGCTCCGAGAACGCCCTGGAAGCCGTCGAAGCCGTCTGCGCCAGCCGCTACGTCCTGAGCTTGCGGGCCCTGCTGGACGTCACCCTGGAGCGCGAGGACGGCACTGTGGTCCTGCGCCGCACGGCCCTTAACGACGCCGTTATCAGCCGAGGCGCGCTTTCCCGGCTGGTCAAGCTCGACACCTGGATCGGCACCGACAGCCTCACGCAGTTCAACGCCGACGGCCTCATCGTGGCCACCCCCACCGGGTCCACCGCCTATTCGCTATCCGCAGGCGGCCCCATCCTTTCCCCCACTGCCGGAGTGTTCGTGGTCACCCCGGTCTGCCCCCACGTACTCACGAATCGAAGCCTGGTCGTCAGCGACAGCGAGGAAATCATCGTCCGGCCCGTTCACGGTCAGCCGGACGTGGTTCTCACCGTCGATGGCACCGGGCCCGAACCCGTCCGCGAAGGGGATCGTATCCGCCTTCGCAAGAGCAACCTGGAACTTCCTCTGGCTATGCTCCCCGAGCTCTCGTTCTGCGAAGTGCTGCGCGAGAAGCTCAAATGGAGCGGCAGTGCGGTATGATTACCATCAGCGACATTCTTTTCCCTAAACACATCCTCCTCGACCTCGAGGACGACACCAAGGAACACTTGGTGGAGCGCATCGCGGAAAAGCTCAAAAAAGATCCGCGCGTCACCGACTGGGAGCAATTCTACAGCGGCCTGCAAAAAGGCACCTCCTGCATGTCGAAAGAAAACGGGTCGGTGCTCTGCATCGCCCACGCTCGCACGACGGCGGTCAGCGCCATGACGATGGCCGTGGGCCGCGTGGCGATCCCGCCCGCCGCCACCCCGGCGCTTCCGAGTGAATCCGGCGTGGCCTCCAAGCTCATTTTCGTCATCGGCGTTCCCGTGGCACTCGCCTCCGACTATTTGCGGATCATCGGCGCCCTGGCGCGGATCTTCCACACCGACAAAGGCGAGACCGCCCTGGCCGCCGCCCCCGACCCCGCCGAGTTCCTGTCCAGCCTGCGTGCGCTGGAAGTGGCGCTTTAGAAGAGGCGCAGAGAGAGGGCTGCCGTCGCGTTTTGGTTATCCGTGGATGACGAGCTGGATGTCCTCGGGCAATCCCGCGGCTACCTGCGAGATCACGTCGCCTTTGAGGATTTTCGTCATGCTCAGGCGGTGGGAGGCTCCGAGGAGGAGGAAATCAATGCCGAGTGTCGCTGCCAAGTCCAGGATCGTCCCTGCCGGGGCGTCGCTCACGGCATAGATCGGCATCACGTCCACGCCGCGCTCCTCTCCGGCCTTGAGTACCAGCGACATCACCGCCGCTGCCGCCGGGTCCTCCTGCCACCGCGCGCGGCCCCGGCTCAGGCCCGAGGCCGGGCCTTGCGGCAGAAATACCGCCAGCTCCTTCACGTAGAGCACGCAGAGCTGGGCCTTGCGCAGTTGCGCCTCGTCCAGCGCGAAGCGCAGCACCGGCGTCAAACCCCGCGCGGCCACCATGATCTTCTGCCCCTCTGTCAGGTGCGGCTGGAGCTTTTGGATCGCCTCCGGGGAAACAATCTCCGCCAGCTCCTGCGAAACCGTCACGCTGGTCAGCCCGGCCCGTTTCAGCGTATACGCGCGGAACGCCAGGCCCACCAGCAGCACGCACGTCACGAAAAAGAGTGCGTCGGGCTTCGTTTTGGCCAGCGTGAACTCCACCGCGAACAAAATCAGGAACGTAAAGGCGAAAAGCGCGCGGTCGTACCACGTGAACCCGATGCGCCGGTTCGAAGCGCACGAGCCCAAGTTCACCGTGATGGCCCCGACCACGCCGATGGCGTAAAGCCCCGCGAGGGAGGCGAAATTACTGGCCGAGAGCAGCACGATAATCGGCAGCCCGACGGCCACCAGCAGCGGAATGAGCGGCACGCCGTGGCGGTTAAGGCGCGTCAGCTCCACGGGCATCTCGCCGTCGCGCGCCATCATGTACATCAGCCCCACCAGCGCCACGATGGCCGTATTCGCCGCGCTTAGGAGCAGCAGCGCCATCAAAACGCCCACCATCCAGCCGAAGAACGTCCCGAACCAGGGTGCAATGGTGGCCGCTCCGTATTGCTCGGCCATGAACCGGAGCATATCCTCGCTACGGTTATCCATCGCCGCTACCCAGGCGGCTTTGTCGTGCAGGCCGAGATTAGGGCCGAGCACGGAGGGAAGCGAGGTCATGGCCCAGCCGAGAATCGCCGTCGCAAAGACCACCTCCGCCGCGATGGGCCAGATGGCCCGCGCCGATTCCCGGTTCACCTTCGGGTGCTCCGGCGTCGACCCCGGGTCGAGCTTCATCACGCCCGTCATGTTGGCGATGGCCTCCACGCCGCTTAAGGCCAGGATCACCCCCACGAATTGCACCCACACCCGCGCGGCGCTCTGGTGCGGCGGCTCCACGTAATGGAGGCTCAGATGTGGCACGCTCACGCCGATCAAGACCAGCACCACCGCCATCACCGGGGCCGAGAGCAGCACCGCCAGGCTGCCGCTGTGCTTGGGGCCGTACGAGTTCAGCCAGCCCATGAAGAGCAGCACCGCGATCGTCGCGAACACAATGTGTTCCTTCAAAAAACCGATCCAAGCCACCTGCTCCGCGCTGGCCGTCAGGTAGCTTAAGCCCGACCAGCCGCTCAAGGCCGCCGTCACCGTCAGATCGGCGATCAGGAGCAGCGCCCCCACCACCGCCAGCAGCCGCCCCTGTGAGCGAGCCGCCGAGTAAACGCCGCCGCCGTCGGGGAAATGGCGGCAGATCACGGAATAATTGATCGCCACCAGCCCCGTGAGCGCGCAGACGGCCAGGATCAGCCAGAGCGAGGAAAAACCCGCCGCCAGAAAGGCGAGCCCGGTCACATAGGCCTTGCTCGTGCCCCAGTCTCCGTAAAGGAGTGCCGCGGCGCGTTTCCAGTCGACGTTTCTAGGCCGATGGCTTTCCAGGGATAATTCCACGTGGGTAAAAAAAGGGAGTCGCCCCTTTCATCGGCGCTGAGGGCTTCCCCGAGCGCCTCCGGACCTAGGGAAAGCCAAGGTTTGGCTGGTTCCCGACATTTCCGGGATTGCCCGATCCTGATTTTATCTCTATAAAACGGCCCCCATCATGCAGACTGCCATTACCTCGCTTGGCCCGTGCCAATATCCATCGCCGCTCATGCGCTGCGGCCAGCACTTCCGTTCCGACGACGAGCGGGTGCTTTGTGACGATTCCGTCGAAGCTGTAAAAGTTGCCACCGAGAAGAAAGAGGCGCTTCCGAGCTTCGAAATGGCCGGCGCTCGCGGTAAAATTTTCTTTGACCCAAAGACGACGAAAGCAGGCATCGTCACCTGCGGCGGCCTCTGTCCGGGCCTCAACGACGTTATCCGCAGCCTCGTCATGGTGCTTTCCTACAACTACGGCATCAAAGAAATCTACGGCTTCCGCTACGGCTACGAAGGCCTTGTGCCCAGCTTCGGGCGCGTTCCCGTGCAGCTCACGCCGGAGAAAGTCGTCTCCATCCACAAGCTCGGCGGCACCATGCTCGGCTCCTCGCGCGGGCCGCAGGACGTGGGCGTCATGGTCAATACGCTCGACGACATGGGCATCGATATCCTTTTCGTCATCGGCGGTGACGGCAGCATCCGGGGCGCCGGTGAGATTTCCGACGAAATCCAGAAACGCGGCCTCAAAAAAGCCGTCGTCTGCATCCCCAAGACCATCGACAACGACATCATGTATGTCGACAAGTGCTTCGGCTTCGAAACCGCCGTGGCCGAATCGGTGAAGGTCATCCTCTGCGCCCACGCCGAAGCTCAGGGCGCGCTCAATGGCATCGGCGTCGTCAAGCTCATGGGCCGCGACTCCGGCTTCATCGCCTGCCTGGGCACGCTCGCCTGCGGCGAAGTCAACTACGTCCTCATCCCCGAGGTCCCCTTTAAACTCGAAGGCCCTGGCGGCCTTTTTGAGCACCTGCAAAGCCGCCTGAACCTCCGCAAGCACGCCGTCATCGTCGTCGCCGAGGGGGCGGGCAAGAACCTCGTGGGCGAAGCGGGCGTCGACGCCTCCGGCAACCGCAAGCTGGAAGACATCGGCGTTTACCTGCGCGACCGCATCTCCGAGCACTTCAAGAGCCTCGGCGTCGAGCACACCCTCAAGTACATCGACCCGAGCTACACCATCCGCAGCGTCCCGGCCTCCACGCAGGACAACGTCTACTGCTCGCTCCTGGCCCAGCACGCCGTTCACGCCGCCATGGCGGGCAAGACGGCCATGCTGGTGGGCCGCTGGCACGGGCGCTACGTCAACATGCCCATCGATCTCGTCATCCACGGCCGCCGCAAGGTGGACCCGCAGGGCGAGCTCTGGCAGTCGGTGTGCGAAATCACCGGCCAGCCGATGAGCATCGGGCCGAAGCCGCACTGCAAATAGGCCCTAGGTAGTGTCGTCACGAGAGCCGCAACGGCATCCACTTCGGCTTTTTGCGCCGTTTTGCAGCTATTTTTGGGTCAGTATTCACCAATATTGCCCTCAAAAATAGCCACAAAACGGCATCAAAAATCCTTCGTGGCTGCCATGCGCATCTCGTGACGACACTACCTATTGTGCAGGCGCCAGCGCGCTCTGCTCCTTGAAAAAGCGCACCATCAAATCGGCGGCTCCATCAGGAAACTGATGGCCGCCGGGGTGAATCGCCGTGATAAAAGGCGCGCCGGTTTGCGACGGGTAAAGCGTCGCGATAACGCCACCCGATTCACCCCATGGCCGCCCCGTGGAATCCGAGCCGTTTGACCGGCGGACGACCTCCATTGTGCGTTGCTGCCATTCAAAACGGACCAGCACATCTTGTTGCCCGGCCACGTGGAGGATCGGCTTTGGATGGTCAAACCGGAGCGTGCCCGGCGGTGCAATCGCCGCGCACGGCGCAAAGGCGGCAATCGCATTCGGCCTGGCGGATAGCAGCAAGTAAGTAAATACGCCGCCATTGGAATGCCCCGAGGCAAAGACGCGCTTGGGATCGACGTGGTAATCGCGCTCCAGCGTCGTCAGCACCGAGTCGAAAAAATGCAGATCGCGGTCGCCCCCCTCGCCGGGCCGCATCTGCCAGCCGGGAAAGCGTCCCTCGGGATCGACCAGCGGCGTCACCGTGGGCAGCCCCTGCATGTAGACCACCACGGCCTCGGGCCAAAGCGCCTGTAATGCCATCGTGCGCGCGGCATGTCGCATCGTGCCTCCGTGGCCGTGAAATACAAAAACCGTGGGGGCCGACATCGTTTGAGCGGGGAGATAAAGGAGCGCCTCGCGCTGTTGCCCGTCGACAGTCCAGGTCCGTTCCAACGGGTCCATGGCTTGCGCGGTGGCCAGGAATATACAGCCTAGAAAAAGCGGTAAAAATGTCCGGAATCGTTGGAAAGGTGCCATATACAAGCTGCTAAACGCCGGGTTCATGAGTTTGGTTACGTGAAAGTTTGTTACAAATGCGTGGAAATCGCAAAATTCAATTCACTAATGGCATCCAGATTAGTACAAAGAGGCGTATGCGCCGGTCTCTCCTTCCTGCACTCGTATTATTTGCCGCCCTGGCCCTGCCGGGCATCGGCCGGGCGAACGTCCCCGAGGTCGTCGTCAATGTGGACGACCAACAGATGATTATCCTCAAGGACGGCCAGGAAGTGGCGAAATACAAGATCTCCACTTCCCGGTTCGGCCTCGGCGACGAAATGCGCAGCTACAAAACGCCCGCGGGTGTTTTGGAAGTCTGTGACAAGTCCGGCGAAAATCTTCCCGTGGGCGCGGTCATCAAAGGCGGCAAGCCGACGGGCGAGGTGCTTGCGCCGAATGCTCCCGGGCGGGATCCGATTGTAACCCGTGTGATCCGGCTCAAGGGCCTCGAATCGCAGAACTGCCACGCACGGCAGCGCGGCATCTGGATTCACGGCACGGTGGAGGAAGACCGCATCGGCAAACCGGTGAGCTGGGGCTGCATCCGGATGCGTTCGCAGGACGTCGTGGAGCTTTATAAACTGGTGCAAGTCGGCACGCGCGTGGTCATCCAGACCCCCAAGGGGCATCCCGGCTTCCTGGGCTGGCTCGGGCGGATGATGTCGTAGACCGCCAGGCCGCACTGCAATTCCCGCTGGCGCATCGCTGGCGGGCCTGATTGAATCCCGGCTCCCATGTCACTCCAAACCCGGCTTCCCGGCGCATGGCGCGCTCTGGCGCTGCTGCTGGCGATCAATCTTTTTAACTACATCGACCGCTACATCCTCGCGGCCGTCGAGCCCGAGGTGCGCCGGGCGTTCTTCGCGCCGGGCGACCCTTCGGCTATGGCAAAGACGGGGATGCTCGTCACGGCTTTTCTTATCAGCTACATGGTGCTGGCCCCGGTGTTCGGCTGGCTGGCCGACCGCTATTCGCGCTGGGTGCTGGTCGGCGTCGGCGTGGGCCTCTGGAGCCTGGCCAGCGGTGCCTCGGGGCTGGCGGCGTCATTCGCCTTGCTGTTTTTGACCCGCATTTTCGTGGGGGTGGGGGAGTCGAGCTACGGGCCCGCCGCTCCCACGCTCATCGCCGACTACTTTGACCCCTCGGCCCGGGGCCGCGTGCTCTCGCTTTTCTACCTGGCGATTCCCGTCGGCAGCGCGCTCGGGTATGTCCTCGGCGGCGTGATTGGCAAGGCATTCGGCTGGCGCTGGCCCTTCTACGTCGTCACCATCCCCGGGCTGATCCTGGCGGCGCTTTGCGTGCTGATGCGCGAGCCGCGCAAGGGGGGCGAAGCGGAAAAACGCGCCCGGGGCGTGCCGCTTCGCGAGGTCCTGCTCAGCCTGCGGGGAAACCGCTCGTTCCTCCTGAACACCGCCGCCATGACGGCCATGACCTTCTCCATCGGCGGCCTTTCCTTCTGGGTGCCCGCCTACATTCACGAATACCGGGGCCAGCCCGACCTGGGGGCCATCAACCTGCGCTTCGGGGCCATCACCGTGGCCGCCGGGCTCCTGGCGACCTTCGCTGGAGGGTGGCTCTCCGACGCCCTTAAGCGCCGCTTGCCGGGCGCTTACTTCTGGGTCTCGGGCGTGGGGATGATGATCGCCTTTCCGCTCACCGCCGCCATGCTGTTCACCCCGTTCCCGTGGTTCTGGTGGATGCTCTTTGGGGTGGAGTTCTTCCTTTTCTTCAATACCGGCCCCGCCAACGCCGCGCTCGTGGAAGTGACCTCGCCCGCCATCCGGTCCACCGCCTTTGCGGTTAATATATTCCTCATTCACGCCCTGGGGGACGCCATATCGCCCCCGCTCATCGGCGCGATTGCCGACCGCTGGCAGATGAACACGGCCTTCCTGGCCGTCTCGGTCATGATCGCAATCGCTGGACTTTTTTGGTTCGCCGGGGCAAAATACTTCGTAAGTGACTCTGAGACAGCCGAAGCGACTCCCCATTTAACGGGATCGTAACAAGGTTGTCATGAGGGCTTCATGATCTCGAAATAAAACCACCAGGAACATGAGCACCCCAACCGCTGCCACGGCAGCCTCCGTTGCCGATAGGCTTTCTACATCCAGGACTCAACAGCTTTACCGTCTGCGGCTCGCGGATTCCACCCGGGACGTCGAAGCGGCGCAGCGTTTGCGCTACGAAATCTTCAACATCGAGCTGGGCGAAGGGCTCTCCAGCGCCGTCGTCAGCGGCCTCGACGTCGATGAATTCGATGCCGTGTGCGACCATCTTTTGGTCGAGGATATCGCCAGCAACACACTGGTGGGTACCTACCGCGTGCAGATGGGCGACCGGGCGCTCGCCGGGAGCGGTTTCTACAGCGCCCGCGAGTTCGATTTCGGCCCCTTCCTGGGTCGCGCTTCCGAGATTGTCGAGCTGGGCCGCGCCTGCGTCCACCGCCGTCACCGCAACCTGGTCGTTCTGGGCCTGCTCTGGAAGGGCATCGCCCACTACGCCAAGCAGCACAACGGCCGCTACCTGATGGGCTGCTCGTCGCTCACCTCGCAGGACCCGGCCGAAGGCCTCGCCCTCTACCACGCTTTGAAGGAGCGCCATCTTGCCGCTCCTGAATGGGTTACGCACCCCATGCCGGGCTTCGAGTGCCAGGGCGAGCGCACCGACCCCACGCCCGTTCGCGCGCCCAAGCTGATGAGCGCCTATTTCTCCATCGGGGCGAAGATTTGCGGGCAACCGGCCATCGACTCCGAGTTCAAGACCATCGATTTCCTTACCTGGGTGGACGTCCTCGCCCTGCCGGAACGCGTGGCCTCCCGCTACGAGCTGAAGTAAAGGTGCCCTAAACGCTTATTTTCCAAAGTGGCAGGATAGGCTACAATGGCCCGATGTTGAGGCGTTTCTGTTTGATATTCCTGCGGCTGTTGGGCGTGCTGTGCGTCTGCCTTGAGGCAACGCTACGCTATTATTTCACGATCAAGTGGGCGGGTAAGGCCGCCTCGGTCAAAGCGTGTTCGCGCTGGATGCACGTTACCGCCCGGCGCATGGCCTGGGTGCTCGGGCTCCGCGTCACCTACGAAGGAGAGCCCCCCCGGGAGGGAGTGCTCGTCAGTAACCACATCAGCTACATCGACATCATTGCCCACGCGACCCGCACGCCGCTGGTCTTCATCTCCAAGGCCGAGGTGGAAAATTGGCCCGTCTTCGGCCCGCTGACCCGCTGGGCGGGCACGCTTTTCATCCGGCGCGAAGTGCGCAAAGACGTGCAACGCGTGGCCGACGAGATGCCCCGGGTCGTCGGTTCGGGCAACGTCCTGACGTTTTTCCCGGAGGGGACCAGTTCGGACGGCAGCGGGCTGCTCCCCTTCCGGCCCTCGCTCCTGGCCCCGATCGTCGAGCATTGCTGGACGGTCACGCCTGCTTTTATCCGCTACACCCTGGAACCCGGGGACGGCACCGTGGAGGACGACGTGGCCTATTACCGGCCCGAGACGGTTTTCGGCCTCCACTTATTCCGGTTGCTGGGCCGGAGGCGCATTTTCGTAAAAATCAGCTACGGGGCCTCCGTCGAACCGGGGGCCGACCGGAAGGCGCTGGCGTTGGCCTTGCGCGAGTCGGTTTCCCGGCTGGGCGGGCTGGAACTTGCCGCCGGTTCCGCAGCCGCTGAGATCGTGTAGGCAGGGACGCCGACCGACGCGGCCGCGGCGAGGCCGTTGGTCTGGTTGGAGAGGTAGCAGACGGAAAATGAAAACCCGAACGCCAGTCCCAAGATCGCACCACCCAGAAATTCCGGGCGGAGCGGTCGTTTCCATGAGAAACTTGAGGCGTCCTCCTGGGCGTTGATCTTCTCAAGCAGTTTGAACTGTTTAAACGACAGATGGGTGGGATGGACGAGACGGCGACTCATCGTTTTTCGGCGTTTGAATAGGAATTCGTATCCCAAGGCCGGATTGCGACCTGTTCTTTTCATGCGGGAAAGTCTGTGCGGCGGTTGGATCCCCCGGCCGCACAATCATGAAAGAAAAATTGCCGGGACTACCTCGCCCGTATATAAGGACCTCCCGGCTGAGCTTTGAACCCTCCGGGAACCATCACTGACCATGTTTGTCGACCACATTAAAATTTATGCCAAGGCTGGCGACGGGGGAGACGGAAGCTGCAGCTTCCGAAGGGAAAAATTCGTGCCCAAAGGCGGCCCTGACGGCGGGGACGGCGGCCGGGGCGGCCATATCATCTTCGTTGCCGATCCGCAGATCGACAACCTGACGCCTTTCTTTTATGAGCCGATCATGAAGGCTAAAAACGGCGCCCGGGGCATGGGCAAACAGAAATACGGTAGAGCAGCCGAAAACCGGATCATCAAGGTCCCCATCGGCACCATTGTCTACCGGCTCCCGGAGGGCATTTCGCCCTTCGCTCCGAAGCCACAGAATTGGGAACAGGCGACGGAGGAGGAAGCACAAGCCGCTCCCTCCAACGTGGGCCAGCAAGCCGCCGGAGCCGTTGGGGCGGGTGAGCTGGAGATGATCGCCGACCTCGACCACGAGGGGGCCGAGCTGATTCTTTGCAAAGGCGGCGACGGTGGCCGGGGCAACCTCCACTTTAAGAGTTCGCGCAACCGCGCCCCACGCGAGTGGGACCCGGGCGAGAAGGGCGAGGAAGGGTATTTTCTCCTGGAATTGCGCAAAATCGCCGACGCCGGGCTGGTCGGCTACCCCAACGCGGGGAAATCAACCCTGCTGGGCAAACTTTCCTCCGCGCATCCGAAGGTGGCACCGTACCCCTTCACGACGCTCCACCCGCTGGTGGGCATCGTCGAGTTCCCGGGGTTCCACCGCGCGGCCGTGGCCGACATTCCCGGCCTGGTGGACGGGGCCCATGACAACGTGGGGCTCGGGCACGAGTTCCTGCGCCACATTGTGCGCTGCCGCATTCTCCTTTTCGTCGTCGACATGGCCGGAACCGACGGGCGCAACCCCGTCGAGGATCTTGGCAACCTACGGCGCGAACTGGAGCTCTACGATCCGACCCTGCCCGACCGCCCCTGGGTGATTATTGCCAACAAAATGGACGATCCCGCGGCGGAGGAAAATCTGCGCCATTTCAGCGCTCGTTTCCCGAAACGGGAGATCATCCCCATTTCTGCCGAACTGGGCGAGGGGGTCGAGGAAGTCAAGGCGAGCCTGTTCCGGCATTTATTTGAGGAAAATAGGGGATCCGATACAACCGATATCGGTTCTTCCACGATTCCACAATAATGTTTGCCGAATCGGAAAAACCCGTCGTTGCCAGTTATTGTGGTATATTCCTGAAGCCGGAGATGTGCCACATCTACCGGCAGGTCACCGCGTTGCAGCGTTACAATACCTTTGTGGTGACGCAGCAACGGCTGGGAGCGCAGCGGTTTCCGTATGACGATCTCATATTGCTGCCCAAGCCGCCGCAGCCGGTCTTGCGCCGCTTTTATCTGAAGTACATCAAGAAGGTACCGTCGCTCCAGTACCGGGGCGAACTGGATCAGCTGGTGCGGCTTTTCGAGACGAAACCGGCCGACCTGATGCACATTTACTTTGGCCACATCGGCGTCCACCTGCGCCAGTTTGTCGAAAGGTGGGAGAAGCCGTGCATCGTTTCCTTCCACGGGGCCGATGTAATGCCCCGACTCCAGGATCGGGGTTATCTCGACCGGATGTGGGAACTTTTCACGCTGGTGCCTTTGGTCCTGGCGCGTTCGCAGTCGCTGGCGGACCGCTTGGTGGATCTCGGCTGCCCGAAGGAGAAAATCCGCCTCAACCGCACGGGGATTCCGCTGGATGATTTCCCCTTCGTGGAGCGTCGGGCCCCGGAGGATGGCGCGTGGCGGCTGGTCCAGAGCTGCCGGCTCATTGCCAAAAAAGGGCTCCGCACTTCTCTGCGCGCCTTTGCCGAGTTTAACCGCCTTTACCCCAAATCCACCTTCACCATCGCCGGAGACGGGCCGATGCGGGAGGAACTGAGGCACATGGCCAGCCAGCTGAAGATTTCCCATGCGCTCCATTTCGCCGGTTTCCTGGGCCAAAGTGACCTCAACCGGCTCTATGCGGAGTCTCATATCTTCCTGCATCCGAGCGAGTTGACGGAGAAGAAAGACCAGGAGGGCATCCCGAACTCCATGCTGGAGGCCATGGCCACCGGGCTTCCCGCGGCGGCTACGCTGCACGGCGGCATTCCCGAGGCAGTCGAGGATGGGGAAACCGGCTTCCTGGTACCCGAACGCGACGATGCCGCGCTGGCCGAGGCGCTGAAACATCTTGCGGCCTCGCCCGAGTTGGCGTTTGAGATGGGCCGCTGCGCCTCCCGGAGCGTCCGTGAGGAGTTCGCCCCGAGCCGGGCCATCGCCAAGCTGGAGGCCAGCTACGACGAGGCCCGCGAACTTGGCAAGCCCGCCGCTGAGCGAGCTTTGGCGCACGTGTGAGGGTGGGGTAAAAAAAGCCCGGAGGTCTTTCGACGCCCGGGCTGTTTGAAAAAAAGGGGAGCTTTCTATGCTTTATGGGGCCAGAAGTACCAGAGCATTCCCGCGCCCATGATGATCCGGTAGGCGGCGAAGCCCCGGAAGGTGTGGCTTTTGACAAAATGGATGAGCCATTTCACCACGACAAAGGCCATGACAGCCGAAACCACCGTGCCGAGGAGCAGCAGGCCCCAGCTTTCGTGGGCGCCGGGGGGCGCGTTGTGCAGCTCATGGTGGATCTCGAACAAGCCCGCGGCAAACATGGTCGGGATGCCCAGCAGGAAGGAGAATTCCGTAGCTCGGGGCCGGTTGAGCCCGATGGCGAGGGCCATCATGATGGTGGTGCCGGAACGGGAGGAACCGGGAAACGCGGCGGCGATGAGCTGCGCCACTCCCACGGTTATCGCCACGGCCCACGTAATGTCGTCGGGGAGATTGCGCCCTTTGATCCAGCGTTCTACGGCCAGGATGACGAATCCGCCGATGAAAGTGGCCCAGGCGATGGGCATCGGGTCCTGGGGCAGGGCAAACCCGAGCTTTTTCATGAGCAGCCCGCCCGCGCCGGTGATGCCGAAGGCTACGAGGAGCTTCAAAAAGAGGTCTCTGTTTGCCGGTTCGCCGATTTTAAAGAACATTTCCCGAAGGCGACGGGAAAAAATGGGCAGCAGCGCGAGCATCGCCCCGCATTGGATGACGACGTTGAAGAGCTCGCTCTGTTTGGGGAGCCACTGTTCGGCCAGCAAGAGATGGCCGGTTGAGGACACAGGTATAAACTCGGTAAGACCCTCGATCATGCCGAGTAAAACAACAACCAGCCAGGATGCCATGTAGGTTTGGGTAAGCGAAGGGCTTCCGGGAAAGACTACACCGCAGTTTCGCCGCGTTCGTCGGTGCGGATGCGGATGGCTTCCTCCACCTTGGAGACGAAGACTTTGCCGTCGCCGATTTTGCCGGTTTTGGCGGCGCGCACGATGGCGGCCACCGCGCGCTCGGCGCGTTCATCGGGGAGCACGAGTTCGATTTTCATTTTGGGAAGAAAATCGACCGTGTATTCGCTGCCGCGGTAGATTTCGGTGTGCCCTTTTTGGCGGCCGAAGCCTTTGACCTCGGTGACGGTCATCCCCTCAACGCCGATTTCGGCCAGGGATTCTTTCACGTCTTCCATTTTGAATGGTTTGATGATCGCCTCGATTTTTTTCATGCAGTTTCTTGCTTAGGCCGGAGAGGCTCGCATTGCAAGCCGAAGGGTTGGGTTGTGCCAAAAAAGTGCTAGGCGACCCCGCGATAGGGTCTAGATTTCCTGCTGGATTTGTTTTTCGACCGCCCGATAGACGCGGTAAAACTCTTCCTTGCGGGTCAGCCCCTGGCCTACAAGGCCCTGGAGCCGGGGCAGGTCCTGCGGGTTCAAGATGAGGTCGGCGCTGAGGGCGAAGGCGTCGATTTCGGCGAGGGTCTTGCGGTTTGGGCTGATGACGACGACGAAGATGGAGCGCCGCAGTTCCTGGGAAAATTCGTTGATCTCGGAGAGGACGGAGTTGGTGAAGGCGTCGGCCCCGCCGAAGCTCTCGGAGACGACGACGATGTCGCAGAGCTGGTTGTGCAGGGTGAAAAGGGCGGCTTCGGGGGTTTCGGCGGTTTCGATGGCGAAGCCCAGCGCGGTCATCTGGACGGTGGCGGCGGCAATCAGTTCGGGGTCATCGCAGCAGAGGAGCGCAGTGAATTCGTGGGGATTGTACGGTTCGGACATGGGCGCTTGGGGAGGGGAAAAGGTGGTTTTTAGAGGCCGAAGAGGCCGCGTTTTGGGGTTTCCTTGGGGCGTTCTCCTTGCAGGCTGAGGTTTGAGGCGCCGTCGAGGCGCAGGTTGGTGCGGTTCTCCTTATCCAGGCCGCGCTCTTTTTTAACCTGGTCGATGTGCCGCTGCACGATGCCTTTGCGGGTGGCGTAGGCGAGGGCGGTGGGTTCGTCGAGGGTTTCGGTTTCGTAGGCGTGGCAGATGCACTGGTCGAAGGTCATCCAGCCGAAGGGGTGGCTGTCCTGAATGATGGTGTAGAATTCGCGGCCCTCGGTTTCGCCCAGGGCGACGGCTTCCTTGGTGCGGAGGTTATTGCCCATGATTTCCATGAGCAGGTAGCGGCCGCTGCCGTCTTTCTTGGGCACCAGGCGTTGGCTGACGACGTATTTGAGCATTTCCGCGAGGCGCAGGCGGAGCTGTTTTTCCTCCTCGCGGTTGAACATGCCGAGGATGCGGCTGATGGACTGGCCTGCGTCGATGGTGTGCAGGGTGCTCAAGACTAGGTGACCGGTTTCGGCGGCGGTGAGGGCGATTTCCACGGTGGGCCGGTCGCGCATTTCGCCCACGAGGATGACTTTGGGGGCCTGGCGCAGGGCGGCCCGCAGGCCGTTGGGGAAGCTGTCGAAATCGGCGCCGAGTTCGCGCTGGTTGAAGGTGGCTTTCTGGTGCCGGTGGACAAATTCGATCGGGTCCTCCAGGGTGACGATGTGGATCGGCTTGGTGCGGTTGATCTCGTTGAGCAGCGCGGCCAGGGTGGTGGTTTTGCCGCTGCCGGTGGCTCCGGTGATGAGAATGAGCCCGTTTTTTTCCTCCACCATGTCCATGAAGATGGGGGGGAGGCTGAGGGTCTGGATGGAGGGCATTTCGGTCTGCAGCCGCCGCATGACGATGGCCCAGTTGCCGCGCTGCCGGAAGATGTTGACGCGGAAACGGGAGCGGTCGTTGATGCCGTAGCCGCAGTCGCACGAGCCGGTGCGGATGAGGTTGCCCAGGAGGCGGCGGTCGTCGTGGATCAGGGAAAGCGCGATCTGCTCGACCTGGATGGGGGTCAAGGCATTGATGTTGTGCTTGGTCCGGACCGGTTTGAGCTGGCCCTGGGCTTCCACTTGCAGCGGGCGGCCCACGGCGAAGATCAAATCCGAGATCCCCTCGTAGGATTCGATCATGCTGGTCAGGATGGAGTCGAGGTCGAGCTTTCTCATGATTTAGGGCAGGGGCAACGGCGCGGGCTATTCGTCGTCATCGGGCGGGTCTTTGAGCAGCGCGCGGAATTTCTTTTTGTCGGTCGCCTTGTCGTAGGCTTCCTCGGGGGAGATGCGGGCGGCGCGCAGGTGCTCGACGATGGCGTCGTCGATGGGCTGGTTGCCTTTCTTTTTGCCGACCTGCATCATGCCGGGGATTTGGTGAGTCTTGGCCTCGCGGATCAGGTTGGAGATGGGGCTGTCGACGACCAGGATCTCGAGGGCGGCGACGCGCCCGGGTTTGTCGATGCGCCTGAAGAGGTTCTGGGCGATGACGCCTTTGAGCGATTCGGCCAGGGTCGCGCGGATCTGGTTCTGCTGGTTGGTGGGGAAAACGTCGATGATACGGTCGATGGTTTTCGGGGCGTTGGAGGTGTGCAGGGTGCCGAAGACCAAGTGGCCGGTGGCGGCGGCGGTGAGCGCCAGTTCGATGGTCTCCAGGTCGCGCAACTCGCCGACCAGAATGATGTCCGGGTCCTCGCGCAGGGCCCCGCGCAGGGCGGCGGCGAAGGACTTGGTGTTGATGCCGACCTCGCGGTGGTTCACCAGGGAGTTCTGGGACTGGTGGACGAATTCGATCGGGTCCTCAATGGTGATGATGTGCTCTTTGCGGTGGACGTTGGCGTAGTCGATGATGGCGGCCAAGGTCGTGGATTTACCGGATCCGGTGGGGCCCGTGACGAGGACCATGCCCTTGCGGAGCATGGCGAATTTTTTCAAGACCGGCGGCAGCCCCAGGTCCTCCAGCGTGTAAACTTTGCTCGGGATCAAGCGGAAGACGGCGGCGATGCCGTTCTTTTGGTTGAAAAAGTTGGCGCGGAACCGGGCCATGCCGGGGTATTCGTAGCCGAAGTCGACGTCGCCGGTTTCTTCGTATTGCTTGATCTTCGGCTCGGGCGCGATTTCGTAGACGAGGGCCTTGAGGTCGTCGTTTTCGAGGGGCGGGGCGTCGACGCGAACGAGTTCGCCGTTGATGCGGAGGATGGGCTGGTTGCCGGTGGAGAGGTGAAGGTCTGACGCCTTCTGCTCCATCATGAAGCGAAAGAACGTATCAATGCGGGCCATGGTGAGTGGGGAGGATTTTGACTAAGGTTCGGAATACTGAAGATGAAGCATGCGGGGTGCCAGGATTGCGGTCGACGAGGCTGGTTAGGCGTCTTCCGCGGTGGTGCGCAGGACTTCCTCCAGGGTCGTAATGCCTTCGCGCGCTTTGTCGATACCGGCCATGCGGAGGGTTTTCATGCCTTCCTGCACGGCTTGCAGCTTGATGACGGAGGCCGAGGCGCGCTTGACGATGAGTTTGCGGATGGCTTCGCTGACGGGCAGGACTTCGAGCACTGCCGCGCGGCCGGAGTAGCCGCGGCCTTTGCAGCGGTCGCACCCGGCTCCGTGGTAGAAGGTCTGGCCGACGAGCTCGGGGATCTCCAGCTTCTCGAAGACCTCGGGCTCGGGGATGAACTCTTCTTTGCAGTTGGCGCAGATCCGCCGCACGAGACGCTGGGCGCAGGTGAGCAGGATGGAGGAGGAGAGCAGGAAGGGCTCGATGCCCATGTCGTCCAGGCGGCTGATGGCCCCGGCGGCGTCGTTGGTGTGCAGCGTGCTCAAGACCTGGTGGCCGGTGAGCGCGGCTTTGACGGCGATGTCGGCGGTTTCCTGGTCACGAATTTCACCGATCATGACGATGTCGGGGTCCTGACGCAAAATCGAGCGAAGCGCGCTCGCAAAGGTGAGGCCGATCTCGGCTTTCACGGCCACCTGGTTGATGCCGACGAGCTGGTACTCCACAGGGTCCTCGACGGTGACGATGTTGTACTCGGGGTGATTGAGTTCCTGGAGGACGGAGTAAAGGGTCGTGGTTTTACCGGAACCGGTGGGGCCCGTGACGAGGATCATCCCGTGCGGGGCGTCGATGGCTCCCTGGAACTGTCCCATGGTGCGGTCGTCTAGGCCGAGGCTGCGCACGGAGCCGCAGAGGGCGCTTTTGTCGAGGAGACGGATGACGATTTTTTCGCCGTAGACGGTCGGCAGGAACGAGATACGGAGGTCGATCTCCTTGCCCGCCACCCGGATGCGGAAGCGGCCGTCCTGTGGCAGGCGGCGCTCGGAAATGTCGAGCCCGGCGAGGATTTTGATGCGCGAGGCCATCGGCAGCTGGAGCGATTTGGGCGGCGAGCTGGCCTCGATCAGGTTACCATCGACGCGGTAGCGCAGTTTGATCGTTTTTTCGAACGGCTCGATGTGGATGTCCGACGCCTTTTCCTTGATGGCCTGGACGAGGATCATGTTCACCACCTTGATGACGGGGGCGTCCTCGCTCTGGCCCTGCATTTCGTCGAGGTCGAGGTTGTCGGTCCTCTGTTTGACTTGCTCGACGCCCGAGTCGGCCTCCTCGGCGGCGTCGCGCATGACGTCGTCCATGGCCATGCCGGTGTTGACGCCGGAGAGGGCGTCGTCGATTGCCTTCTCGGTGGCGATCATCGGGACGATCTCCAGCTTGGTGCGCTGGCGCAGGTCGTCGATGGCGAGCACGTTCATCGGGTCGGCCATGGCCACGAAGAGTTTGCCGCCGAGCTTGCAGATGGGCGCGAGCTTCAGGTTGCGGGAGATTTCCTTCGGGATGAGCGTGGCGAGGTCGTCGGGCGGGTGGACTTTCGCGAGGTTGATGGGCGGGACGTCGAGGCAGCGGCCCATGGAGATGGCCATGTCGGCCTCGGTGACGTAGCCGTTGCTGGTTAAGAGCTTGACGATGCGCCCGCCCTGTTGCTTTTGCAGCGTGGTGGCCTCTTCGAGCTGCGCGGGCGTGAGGAGCCCGTCCTCGATGAGGATGTCGGCAATGCGTTCTCCGAAACTTTTGGCGGCCATGGCGTTACTTCAGGCGGTAGCACTCCCGCAGGATGTGGTCGATGGTGGCCGGGTTGGCGAAGTACCACTGGATGTGGTAGTCGACGCTTTGCTGAACCACGGTCTTGGCGTTGTTGTCAAAGGGGTTGTCGATGGCGACGAATAGCGTGCGGCTGACGATGTCGAAGGGGAGCACGCGGCGGCCCAGCGTGAGGCTTTCGGGGAGCATTTTGACGATCTGGCGATCGACGTCGTAATACTCCAGGGGGACGTAGGCGAATTTCGTGCGGTCGAGGAGGGCGGTCAGCAGCGGCTCGGTCTCCAAACCGCCCTTGATGAGCTCGTGGAGCAGCCCGGCGGCGAGACCCTGCTTTTCCGGGTCGGCCTGGAGCTTGGCGTTGATCGCTTTGACCCGGGCCAGCGCCGCATCGGTGTCTTGGCGAGAGGCCATGCGGTATTGGATGAGGAAGCGGGCCAGGGATTCGTTGGCGTCCTGGACGGTGGGGGCGGGGGCCGCTACCGCGACGTTGCGCAGCGACATTTTGGGCCTTTGCGTTTTTTCCGTCGCGATGAGGCCCTGCTCCACCACGGCGGCCTGAGGGGCCGGGTCGGGGGAGTCTGAGGGGGCGGGCGCGGGTTCGTCCACCACGCCGAAGTCGAGGGAAATCTCGGCCTTGGCGCTCGGGTTGAGCGTGGCTTCGAGCCCGGCGATGATTTTGGTGATTTCCGGCGAGCCTGGCTGGTGGATGAGCAGGCCTTCGTATTCCAGCAGCGCGGCGGAGTACTGGCCCTGGCGCAGGTAGGCATCGGCCAGCTTGTGGGTGATGCGGAGGCCTTCCGCCGCGTCGCCCAGCTTCCAGTAGGCGTCCTTGAGGATCTCCAGGGACTGGTCGTCGTCGGGGTTGGTCTCGGTATACGTTTTGAGCGCCGCGACCGTTTGAACGAGTTCTTCCCGTTCGTCCGGGGTGAGCGTTTCGGCGATCGAAATGGAGAGGGGAGTATCGATGCCGCAAGCATCCTGATTGCGGAAAGATTTTTCAAGCGCGTTTTTGCCGGGAGGGCGTCTGTTTTTCAGGCTTCCCTGGCAATTCCGCAGATTTACGCATGAGGACGGGTCCTCGGGTCTTCCCTGGTGGCCCGATCGGGGGATTGTTTGCGCGATTTCCCCTTCACTGCGGTGCTTTTGTGCGAAACTAACTATGGATCGAGGGGCGGTTGAGAGAGAGTAAAACAAAGGATTTAGAAGATACCGGAATGATAAGTCCGGTGCAGTGGGACGGGTATCGGGGGAGCCCGTCCCACTTTTTGTACGCTTGAAGCCCCGCCGGGCGGTTTGGTAAGGATGAGTGTTCAATCTATGAGCACCAACGAAAAGCATGAGTTTCAGGCCGAGATCGCGCAATTGCTCGATATCGTCATCCATTCCCTTTATACGGATAAGGAAATCTTTGTCCGGGAGCTTATTTCGAATGCTTCCGACGCCTCCGAGAAGGTCAAATTCCTCCAAACCTCCGGCCAGGAAGTCACCGACCCCGACACGCCCCTCTCGATTTCCATTTCCGCCGACGAAGCCGCCAAAACGCTGACCTTCAAGGACTCCGGTGTCGGCATGACCCACGGCGAATTGATCGACAATCTCGGCACCATCGCCCACTCCGGCTCCAAGGCCTTCCTGGAGCAGCTTAAGGCCCGGCAGAGCGCGGGGGATGCCCACTTGATCGGGCAGTTTGGCGTCGGCTTCTACGCCGCGTTCATGGCCGCCGACAAAGTGTCCGTAACGACCCGCTCGGCCATGCCCGGCGAAAAAGCCTGGACGTGGGTTTCGGACGGCAAGACCGGCTACGAAATCGACGAGGCCCCGGCGGAGACCCCGCGCGGCACCTCGATCACGCTCCATCTCAAGGAGGAGGAATTCTCCAAGGCCGACCGCATTAAGGAGATCATCCGGCGCTACTCTAACTTTGTGCCCTTCCCGATCCAGCTCAACGGCGAGGACGTCAACACCGTGCAGGCCATCTGGACCCGCAACAAAAGCGACATCAAGGAAGAGGACTACACCGAGTTCTACGAATACATCGGCCACGACACCGAGGCCCCGACCTACCGGCTCCACTTCAACGCCGACGCCCCGCTCAACATCCGCGCGCTCCTCTTCGTCCCCAGCCACAGCCTGGAGACGCTCGGCATGACGCGGGCGAAATCCGAAGTTCATCTCTACTGCCGCAAGGTGCTCATCGAAGCCAAGGCCGAGGGGCTCTTTCCGGAATGGCTCCGGTTCCTGCGCGGCGTGGTCGATAGCGAGGATCTGCCGCTCAACATTTCGCGCGAAACCATGCAAGACAGCGCGCTCATGCAGAAGCTCAACCGCGTGCTGACGGGCCGCTTTATCAAGTTCCTCGACGAGGAATCCAAGGCCGATCCGGAGAAGTACGCCAAGTTCTTCGCCGAGCATGGGCCCTGCCTTAAAGAAGGCGCGGCGACGGATTACGAGCACCGCGAGGCGCTCTCCAAGCTGCTTCGGTTCGAGTCGAGCTTCACGGAAAAAGGGAAGGTGACCTCGCTGGCCGACTACATTTCGCGGATGCCCACGGAGCAGACGGCCATCTACTACATCCTGTCTGGAAGCCGCGAGGCGGCGGAAGCGAGCGCGTATTTCGAAGGCTTGAAAGCCAAGGGATTCGAGGCGCTCTTCCTCTACGATCCGCGCGACGAATTCGTGATGGACAATCTGCGCGAATTCGAGGGCAAACCGCTCCAGGCCGCCGAGAAAGCCGATCTTTCGCTCGACCAAGCCTTCACCGCCATGACCGAGGAGGAAGCCAAGAGCCTCGCCGCGTTCATCAAGGAAACGCTCGGGGATCGCGTTAATGAAGTCCGGCCCTCCAAGCGGCTGGTGGGCAGCCCGGCGGTTGCGTTGGAGAGCGACAAATTCATGACCTCCAGCATGCGGCGCATCATGCGGGCCATGAACCGCGAAGGGGGTGCGCCCTTTGAAGCGAAGCCCGACCTGGAGATCAACCCGAACCACACGATGATGGCCAGCCTCGAAAAACTGCGCCAGAACGACGCCACGCTGGCGGGCAAGATCGCCGAGCAGGTCTTTGACAACGCCCGGGCAGCCGCCGGGTTGTTGGAAGATCCGCGCGAAATGCTGAAAAGGGCTAATGAGCTCATCGAGCAACTCCTGGCCAGCAAAAGCTAAAAAACAGAAAGGGGTGCAGGGGGCGAAGCTCCCTGCCAGAGGGTTTGGGAGGCGGTGCCTCCCAACTCCCCTTCCCTCAGCAAGGCGGGCCTCAACCCACCTTTTCAAAGCGGCGCTGATTAAATAAAACCGCGTTATCTTTGTCCTTGTGCCCGACTTGCCTCCCCGAAAAGAGCACCGCGATTTTTCGGGGACGGGTCGCCGATCAATGAAACGAGGTCAATTCTTGAAACATGACAAAAATGCAAACAAGGCGAGAAAAAGCGGGCGTGTCAAGTTTCAAGAGCTGACCCCTATGGCTGAAAAACCGCCATCTGACTATGGACTTGACCCGTTAGGACGAGCCCGTGTTTTTAATAAAGGAAAAGTAAAGGTGGAATATGGACAATAGTCGACTCGATCTGATTCGCCGCAAAAACATCGGTGCAGGAAACCGGGAGCGTTATATGCAAGAATTGCGCGATTTCGGTGTTTCCTCCAGCCTTGCGAATTTTCTTCCATTGGAAGAAAGCGACCGTATTCGTCACCACATTGGCAAAGTTTTTGTTGGCAGGGATACAATGATGTCGGGGGTTCTTGAAAAACGGTTCCCATTCAAGGACATAGAAAATATGCCGGATATTATTCCGTCAGGTGATGAAGATGTTTTTGTAGTTCCTTGGAACGCCGATATTGTCGGTATTCTCAAGTGGCCAGTAAGTGTCCTGAATAAATCGTGGAAACGTCTTATTCAATTGGAACCAGACGGCTTGATTGTGGTGGACTGCAACTTCACTTCCAAAATCGTCATACAAGTAGTTGACGATTCTGTAGAAAAGGAACTGGATTTCGGCGTATGGGGTGGCCATTGGAGCAGCTATTTGTCAAAAGTTGTAAAACAATGAGAAAATCTAAGTGTAGTTTGTGAGGAGGCGGGGGCGTATATGGGCAAACGCATACCATAGGTCATGAAAAACACGCCCAAGGAGAAAATAAGCACCAAAGAAAGCTTCTGGGCAACAGAGGTCACGGAAAAGTAACATGCACCTTACCATCTGAACGTATCAACACACGGGCCCACCTCCATCCAGTGCTGTCCCCGGCAACCTCGCAAAGATTTGTTTTGCAGCCCCAAGCGAATCCCGCTACGAACCGGGTAAGAAACGCGACCTTCCCTGGCTATGAGAATGTATTTTGAAAAATGACATCGGTTCTGTCAACGGGTCGCGGTAGGGACGGGGGTTACCCCGCGCCCCCCGCACAGATTCCGGCGGGCGGAATTACCGCACCGGGCTCCTACCTTGAGTGTTTGGCGTCGAAGCGCTCGTTGGGCCAGGGGTGACAGGTTCGGGAGGCAGGTATCCAACGTTGCACCAGACGGTTCATCTTCTGCCACGTAATGCGCCGCTTTTCGCTGCGCCGTCGGAGGCTGCGGTACCAGCATCTCGCCAGTTCTCCGCGGAAGTTGTTGACCGCTCGGTAGTTGTCAGCAAACGGGGTCAACTCTTGAAACTTGACAGAAATGCAAGCGAGACGAGAAATAGCGGGCGTGTCAAGTTTCAAGAATTGCCCCCTATGAACTGATTGACGAATGAGCTCATCGAGCAACTCCTGGCCAGCAAGAGCTAAAAATTCGCGTCACGCAAAGGCGCAAAGCGGGGAAAACTCGTTTTGCGCCTTTTTTGCGCTTCATCGGAATGGGGAAAAGGGATATGGAGATGCTTCAGGTATGCGCCGGATTTTCCTTCTATTGCTGGTTCCCTTGTTGAACGCTTATTTGCTGGGGCAAACGCCAACCCCTTTACCCACGGCGACGCCCGCGCCTTCTCCGGATCAGACCGAGATAATCCTATGGTCCATTCGCAATCATAATGAAGAGTGGATCAGTGAGGTTCAGCTTAAATCTGCGAAACCCTTTGTCATCAAAAACGGAGATGGCACCGTGGGGCAGATTACGGTCAATCCCGGCATCCCGGTAAAGGTTTCGGAGATTTCAGCAAACGAGCTCTTGCTCAAATTCGGCGATGCAAGCGCCCGGATTTTGGCGTCAGATACCGATTTGGTGGCTCGGTGGGCCGAACGACAAAAACGGCAGATTTCCGCCCGGCCAACACCCAGCCTTGCAACGCCCAGTCCGATTTCCAGTCCGAGCCCCAGTGCGATGCCCACGGCCGCGGGCACCCCGGCCTCTTCGTCAGCGGGCGTTTGGGTGAACGGTTACTGGCGAAAAAACGGGACCTATGTATCGGGGCATTGGAGAAGGAAATAGCGGGCAACCCGGTGCGCCCTCCCGGGAGCTTACTGCACGGCCTGTTTTTGATTTTCCCGGATCGTTTTTTCGCGTTGTGCGAGCGCGGCGGCATTGGGCGCTACTGCGCTCTCTTTTTCAATCGCTGCCACGCGGTGCTGGATGGCCCGCAGGCGGCAGAGGTCGAATTTCGCGCTCCGGTCAAAGTAAAAGAGCCCGTTCTGTTCCTGGAAGACATCGGTGAGCTGTGTGTAACAGTAGCCAAACATGCGCGGGTGATCCAAGAGCACGCGGCAGAGCCCCTCGAAGCGTTCGTAGAATTCCTCCAACGTTTTCGGCCCCTCGCCGTAGCCCCACGATTCGCCGCCCGCTTTCAGGTGCGGTGCCCAGCGGATGCCGCCGAATTCGCTGACGCAATAGGGCTGGCCGTTGTAGGGCACTGACCCGATGTGCTCGGAGTCGTTGGCCCAGGCGGCGCTGTCGGTCATCGCGCCGTGGCGCAGGGCGAAGAGGGCGGGGTTCTGGGTGTAGTCGTGCGAGTCGTAGATGTCGGCCTCGGCGATGCGGTGGCTGTAGCCCGAGACGTCCAGCACGGGGCGCGTGGGGTCGTAGAGTTTGGTGGCCAGGAACATCCCGCGCATCACATCGTCGTGCGCGGTGATCCGCTCGGGGGCGATGCGTTGGCTTGATTCGTTGAGCGGGCACCAGCCAACGATGCTCGGGTGGTTGAAGTCGCGTTGGAGGGCCTCCAGCCACTGGGTGATGTACGCGGGGGGCAGTTCGGCTCCGGCGACGTGGCCGCTGCGCACCACTTCGTCCCGGGCGTCGCGCTGCCAGCCGGGGCACGGATCGCCGCCGCCGAGGCCCCAGTCGCTGAACTCGCCCCAGACCAAGTATCCGAGCCGGTCGGCGTGGTAGAGGAAGCGTTCCTCGAAGACTTTCTGGTGCAGCCGCGCGCCGTTGAACCCGGCGGCGAGCGAGAGCTCGATATCGCCCACGAGCTCTTCGTCCGTCGGCGCGGTGAGGATGCCCTCGGGGTAGTAGCCCTGGTCGAGCACGAGGCGCTGAAAGACGCGCTGGCCGTTGATCTTGACCGCCATGCCGTCGATGGAAATGCTGCGCAGCCCGGCGTAGCTCGTGGCGTGGTCCTGGATCTGCCCGTCGTTGTCCACGAGGAAAAAATCGAGGTCGTAAAGGAACGGGTCCCGGGGCGACCAGAGGCGCACGCGGGCTTCGGGGACGGTCAGCTCCAGGCGCGGGTAGAAGTTTTCTCCGCAGCGGGTGTCGGCCTCGGCGAGCACCTCGGCCCCGGCCCGCAGGTGGGCGCGGAAATGGAGCCCGTTCTGGCGGCCGGTGATCGGCGCTTCGATGAGGAAACGCCCATTGGCCACGTCGGGGGTGATCTTGGGCCGCTGCATGAAGGCGCGCATGGGGAGGGCTTCGAGCCAGACGCTCTGCCAGATGCCGGTCGTGCGGGTGTAAAGGCAGCCGCTGTTGCCGTGGTGCCAGGCTTGTTTGCCCGAGGGCATGGTTTCGCGGGCGTTGTCGCGGGCCCGGACGACCAAGGTGACTTTCCCGCCCGGCAAGGCGGCGTCGGTGAGGTCGCATGAGAAAGGCGTCATCCCGCCCCGGTGCCGCCCGACTTCCCGGCCATTAGCCCAGACGAAGGTATCGTAATCGCACGCCTGGAAATGGAGCACCACGCGGCGGCCCTCCCATTCCTGTGGGATGGCGACCTCGCGACGGTACCAGACGGCGTTGAGAAAGTCCGTGTTGCCGATGCCCGAGAGGGGCGATTCCGGGCAGAAGGGGACGAGAATGCGGTCTTTCAATGGCCGGTGGAGAAGCCCCCGATCCAGGCCGCTGTCGCCCTGGTCGATTTCGAACTCCCATTCGCCATTAAGCGTGAGCCAGTCGGCCCGCACCCATTGGGGACGCGGATATTCGGGACGGGGAATGCCGGTGGATAAATTGCTTTGAGAAACACGCATGGTGTGGCAATGATTGCCTTAAACCCCGGGTAAATCCATGGCTCACATCCCCAATCATATTGGTGAAATCCACTCGATCGGCGCGGACACCCGGGAGCGGATGCTTGGGGTCAACGGGGTGCCCTCGCTGGCTTCCTTCGGCATTCGGCTGGCGGGGATTTCGGAAACGGCGTTTGGTTTTTCGTGGTCGCGGCTGCACCCGGCGGATACCCAGCTCCTGGCCTCGCTGGACGGGGAAGGGGAGGTCTGGGCCGGGGAAGAATGGCGGCGGTTGGGGCCCGGGGAAGCCTACCTTACGCCGCCCGGCGTGGCCCATGCCTACCGGGCCATTCGCAGGCAGCCTTGGACGGTGGGGTGGGTGATTTACGACGCGAAAGCGCCTGGGCTGGCGGGATTGCTGCCGCGGGAACCGCGTGTGGTGCCGGTGATGGCGGGGCAGCTTAGGCACTCCATCGAAGGGGCCTGGGATGCGGTGATCGGGCAGATGGCGCAGCCGCAGATCGAGCTTTGGGTACAGATTATCCACTTCAGCGTGCTTCAGACCTTCAACGCGGGGCACCGCGAGGGGAACCGTTTGGGTGGGCTTTGGGGGGGCGTTAATGCCGATCTTGCCCGGCCCTGGACACTTGATGAGCTGGCGCATGCGGCTGCGATGAGCAAGGAAAACCTGCGACGGGTTTGCCTTAAGGAAACGGGGACGAGCCCGCTCAACCATGTGTTGCGATTGCGCATTCGGCGGGCTGCCGAGTTGCTGTTGGTTTCCGATGACAAGCTGAACTCCATCGCCGAGCGCGTTGGTTATGGGGACCCGTTTGCATTTAGCACGGCCTTCAAGCGCGAGACCGGCACCCCGCCTTCGGAATACCGCAAAGCAAAAAGGGAAACGTAGTTTCCATGGGATGCAAGGGGTAAGCCCCTTGCCGGGGTCTGGGGCGGAGCCCCGGAAGCCAACAACATCCTGCAAGGCGGGCTCAAAAAAACGTGTTTTGTGTGAAGACCTCCGAAAGCCCGCCTTGCCCTCGCCGGAGAGCGAAGCGACTCCGCCAAGCGCCTTGGGCGCTTATCTCTGGGCGTACCGTCCCCGAAAAATCGCTGCGCTCTTTTCGGGGAGGCAAGGCGGGCGATATGACTATGGTGACGCGGGCTTAGACATACAGCGCCGCTTTGGCGAGGTGGTTGTGGCCCGCCTTGCGGGGGAAGGGGAGTTGGGAGGCGCTGCCTCCCAAACCCTCCGGCAAGAGGCTTCGCCTCCTGCACCTCTTCTAATTTCGTTTTCCCTACTCTTTGGGCAGGTCTTCGGCCCGCATGGAGCTTCCCCGTGGCGTAACAACCCCTCTCCGCCGCAGGGTTGTCGCCTTGGTCAGCTCGACGCCAAAAAACAATATGCACGCCGAGTAGTAAACCCATAGCTGGATGACGATAACCGACCCCGCCGCGCCGTAGCTGGAGGCCACTCCGGTCGTGCCCAGGTAAAGCGCGATAAGAAATTTCCCCAAGGTGAAAAGAAACGCGGTAAGCGCGGCGCTCAGCCAAACATCGGCCCACCGAATCCGCACATCAGGCAGAATGACAAAGAGCGCCAGAAACAGCACCATCGTCACTAGCAGCGTGAGCGTGAAGTCAAAGAGCCGAGCCGCGCTTCCGGGCACGGGGATGTACCCCGAGGAGATCACGGCGGAAAGAATCGCGCTCGCCGCCACGGCGGTGATCAGGACGGAGCCGACCGCCAGAATGGCCAGCATTGAGATCAGCCGCTGCCCAAAAAACGACCGGACCGTTTTCCCCGGCGCGGCCGTCACGCCCCAGATGGAATTCATGGCTGCCTTAAGCTCCCCAAACACCCCCGACGCGCCGATAAAGAGCAGCACCGTGCCGCTGATCACCGCCACCGCGCCCGAGCGGCTCTGGTGGGCGCTGCGCATGAGCGAAAGCATGGCGTCGCCCGCCGTATTCCCCGCCAGCCCGCGAATCTGCTCGCCCACGTGCTGCCCGGCCGCCGCCTCGCCGTAAAAGAGCGCCGCCAGCGCGATCAGGATAAGGATGAGGGGCGTTACCGAGAGCAGGGCATAGTAGGCCAGTGCCGCGCTCAGGCGTAGGGCGTTGTCGCCGCTCCAGGAGACTGCGGCGGCTTGAATATCGCGTAATATCGCCGGAATCATGGCGGTGTTTTCGCGGATGCCTTTCCCCGCCTCCCGGCCTCGCACTTGACCTTTACCCACGCCCCGCTGCGAACGTCCGCCTCGTAGCGCGAATCGGCGCGCTTGGCCACGACCCCCTCCAGCCCCAGGGCCTTGGCATGCTCCAGCAGCTCCGCCGGGGTCCCGTGCAGGCTGCCGCAGAGGTGCAGAAGGCCGGAGTCGGACTGCGCGAGGAGCCGCGAAAGCAGGCGTTTGCGCTCCGCGAGCGGCTGGGCGACGAGGTTCATGCCGTCCAGGAACATGAGGTCGAAAAGATAGTAAGCTTGCAAGAGCGCGGGATGCGGCCCTAGCTCCCGGGCGAAGGTCGGCCGCCCCTGCGCGTCGAGCGCCACGACCTGGCCGTCGAGCGTGGCGGTTTTGCACGGCAACTGCGCCACGGCTTGTTCCAGCGCCGGGAGATCGAGCTGTGTTGCGTTGAGGGAGTGCAGCGAAACGTGCCCGCCTTGTTTGACCGCGATGGCCCGGCGGCCTTCGAGCTCCAGCTCGTAAAGCCACCCCGCGCCCGTGGGCAGCGAGGGCTCCAGCCGGGGCTTCATCGGGGCGATAAAACCACAGGTGGCCACGGCACGGCGGTCCGTGTTTTCACGTTTCACTTTCACATCGAAAGTTTCGGACGGGGAGGGGGTGCGGGCCGTCCTATTTTGCTGCCCCCTAGATTTCCCCGCCCGCCGCGATGAAATCCGCCGGGAGGGGCGCCTGGAATTCCAGCCACTCCCCCGTGCGCGGGTGCTTGAAGCCGAGTTTCCAGGCATGGAGCATCTGGCGCGGGTAGGCGCCCCGCTTGCCGTAAAGCTCGTCGCCCAAGATCGGGTGGTTCAGGTGCTTTAAGTGAACGCGGATCTGGTGCGTGCGCCCGGTGTGCAGCGTACACTCCACCAGGCTCGCCCCGGGCAGTTCGCGCACGACGCGGTAATCCGTCACCGCATTGCGCCCCCTGCCTTCCTGCACCACGGCCATCTTTTTCCGGTGTACCGGGTGGCGGCCGATAAAGGTCTCGATCACGCCCGATTTTTTGAGAAACACCCCGGCGGCCAGGGCCAGGTAAACCTTGAGGACCTCGCGGTCGGCGAATTGCTTTGAGAGCGCCTGGTGCGCGGCGTCGTTCTTGGCCACCACGATGCAGCCGCTGGTTTCCTTGTCGAGCCGGTGGACGATGCCCGGGCGCAGCTCGCCGCCGATCCCCGAAAGGCTGGCGCAGTGGTGCAACAGGGCGTTGACCAGCGTGCCGCTGGGGTTGCCCGCCGCCGGGTGGACCACGATCCCCGGCGCTTTGTTGAGCACCACCAGGTCGCTGTCCTCGAAAAGAACGTCCAGCGGGATCTCCTCCGGGGCGGCGTTCGCGGCGGGGGTCGGCTCCGGCTCCTCCACGGTGACGAGCTGGCCCTCCCGCACCTTTTCGCCGGGTTTCACCTGCCGATCCTCCACCCGGATGTGCCCGTCCTTAATCAGCGCCTGGATGCGCGAGCGGGAGAGATGGGGCAGTTCAGACGCCAAATAATGGTCCAGGCGCAGGCCGGAGGCTTCGGTTGAGACAAAATATTCCGGCATTGAGGAAAATAGAGGGATTGCACCAACCACCATAATCGTTCAAAATACTCCAGCTCAACTCTTAAAACGCCCTCTCCCCCCATGGAAACCGAATCGATCGTTCATCCCTGCCCTCACTGCGGAACTCGGCTCGACGTTGCTGAAATCGCCCCCTTCACCGAAGTGGAGTGCCCCACCTGCGGTAAGTCCATCCGCGTGCGCGACCGCTTTGACCACTTCCAGATCACGGAATTCATCGCCTCGGGCGGCATGGGCTCGGTCTACCGCGCCAATGACGTCAACCTGAACCGCGTCGTCGCCCTCAAGCTCCTGCGCAAGGAGTACAACGACGACAAGGAGTACATCCAGAAGCTCGAAACTGAGGCGAAAATTACCGCTTCGGTGACGCACCCCTACGTCGTCAAAGTTTTCTCCTTCGGCTGCGACCAGGGCGTCTACTACATCGCCATGGAGCTGGTGGACAAAGGCTCGCTCGACGACCTCATGGGCCTCCAGGGCCGCTTGGCCGAGGCGCAGGTGCTGGAGATCGGCCTCCAGGTGGCCCAGGGCTTGCGCGCCGCCTACCGCGTCGGGCTGATCCACCGCGACGTTAAGCCGGGCAACATTCTCTTTGCCGACGCACACACCGCCAAGATCGTGGACTTCGGCTTGGCCATGCCGCTGGAGCAGGCCGCCGAGGGCGAGGAGGAGATCTGGGGTACTCCGTATTACGTTGCCCCGGAGAAGCTCAACCACGAGCCGGAAGATTTCCGCAGCGATATTTACAGCCTCGGGGGCACGCTCTTCCACGCCCTGGCGGGCCGCCCCCCCTTCGAGGCCCAGAACGCCTCGCTCGTCGCCCTCAAGCACTTGAAGAACCAGGTGGTCAGCTTGCAGGCCTTCGCGCCGGACGTCTCCAGCCCCACGGCCTACGTCATCAACCGGATGCAGGCCAAGAACCCGAACGACCGCTACGCCTCCTATGACGAGCTGATCGAGCACCTTGAGTATGCGCGTAACGAACTCCTCGGCAACGCCGGGAAGACCCGCCAGCCCAAGGCGCGCGTGGTCGTGGAGGACGAAAAGCAGAACGCCATTTTCGGCTACATCATTTTCGCCGCCATCGCCGTGCTGATGATGATCGGCGGGACGCTCTATTACTTCCGCGAGTCCATCATCAGCAGCCACAGCGGCGCGGAGGAGCTGGCCAAGCAGCAGATGGCCCGCTCCGTGGAGTCGGCCGAACAAGTGCTGGCCTACTCGCGCAAACAGATGCTCGCGGGCAAGGCCGACGTGGCCGCCGCCGCCGTCCGCACGCTGGAGAGCCGCCCGAGCCTGCCCGACGCCCTGCGCCCATGGGTGCCGCTCCACGCCGCCGCCGCGCAGTTCCAGGCCGGGCAATCCCAGAGCGCCGGGGAAGTCATCCCTTCGGCGCTGGCCAAAAACACCTTCGCCGGAGCCGACCGCGCCGAGCAGGAACGCGCCCGGAAATTCCTCTCGACCCTCGGAGGCATCGTGCGCACCCGCTCCAAGAGCCTTCTGGACCCGGCGCAAACCAAGTGGACCAGCGGCGCTTACGAGCCCTTCGGGTACTACATCTGCGGCCTCAAGGAATGGGACGCCGCCCGGTTCGATGCCGCCGATCCGCTTTTCCAGAAATTCCTGGAATCGAAGGCCTCCGTGGCGTGGGTGGAGGAGTTCAAGCCCCTGGCGCAGAAGTACCGCGATGATTTCGCCCAATACCGGACCGTGCGCGACGTCATCAAGAACGCCACCTCGCCGGAGCTGAAAAAAGAGGCCCTCAAAACAGCCAAGAACCTTCGCTCCAACGCCAAAACCCAGGGGCGGCTTTCCTCCGAGCTGGCCGTCACCATCGCGGCGCTCCAAAGCTCGCTTTCGCCCGCCGACGCGCCGAAACTGACCTCGCTTAAGGCGCTGAAAGCGGATGTGGACCGCCGCCTCGCCGAAATGCAACCGGCCCAGGCCGCCGCCGATATCGACGCCGCCAAGCTCTCCGCAAAGGACGCCGCAGCCGCTGCCGACCTCAAAAAAAAGGTGGCCTTCATCGCCGATTTGAAAAAGCGCGTGATCGAAAACCTCAACGGCAACCCGGCCAACCGCACGATGACCCAGCGCAACGCCGCGAGCTACAATGGCCGCATTGCCAAGGCGGATGAGAACGGCGTCCAGTTCATGTACCCGACCACCGTGATCCCGTGGAGCGACATCATGCCGTCGACGATTCTTGTTTGGGCGGATTCCATTTCCGCGCCCGCCGCCGACCGCCTCTGGCTGGCCGGGGCCTACGCCTCCGTGGCGGGCCTGCCGAGGGAAGCCCGGGAGCGGCTCGACCCTGCGGCGGCACAAAACAAAGACTACACGGCGAACCTGCCACTCTTCCAAGGCAAGTAAATGCGATTTTACCGAGCCACTCTCGTTTCCGGTGCGCTGGCCGCCAGCCTGGCCAATTTCCTCCTGGCCATGGGGGCCTTCAACGCGTGGACGCTCGCGGTTTTCGGCCCCGACCCCGCGCCGCTCTGGGCGCAGTGGGGTGGGGCGTTCGTGCTCGGCTTTGGGCTGGCGTGGACGACCATCGAGATCGGCGCGTTTTCGCTGAAGATCGGTGTGGCGGCCATCGCGCTGGTCGAAACGGCTGCGCTCTCGTGGCTGCTGGCCTGGCAGGGGATCGCCTGGCCGCCCTTCGCCACGCTTGCCTCAGGGGTTTTCGCGACCCTTTTCGGGCTCTTTTACAGCGGCACCATCGCGGGCCGCCGCAGCCGGCTCATCGAAGAGGTCCTGGGCCACACCGTCTCCCCGGCCACGCTCGACCGGGTGCTCGAAAGCGAGCTGCCTTTCCCTTTCCAAGGCGAGGAACGCCACGCCTCGGCGGTAGTCTGCCGCTGGTTTAACCGGCGCGAGCTGGCCGAGACGCTTTCGGCAGCCGATTTCGTATCGCTTTCCAATACCTTCTCCGCCACGGTCTCCGCCGCCTTCAAGGAAGCGGGCGGAGTGGTCACCGAGGTGGATGGCGAACATGTCCACGCCGTTTTCGGTGCGCTGGCGGGGAGCCCGGACCACGCCGCGCGGGCCTGCCGCGCGCTGCTGGGGCTGGCCCCGCAAATCGACACCTTCCGGCACGCGGCAAAAGTGCGCTGGGGCGTTGACCCCGACGTTCGTGCCGCCGCCGAGACGGGGGCTCTCATCGCGGGGGTCTTTGGCGTGCCGGGGGCGGGCGGGTTCGGCGCGGTGGGCGAGGCCATCGAGGCCGCGCGGCGGCTGGCCCAGGCCAATCTATTTTACGGGACGCGTCTTTTGCTCGGTTCGCGCGTCTACATCGAGGCCCGGGGCGCGGTCGAGGCCCGGCCCGCCGATCTCGTCTGGAGCCACAACCTGCGCGAGGAAATTTACGAGCCCCTTGGGATGAAGGGCGAGCTTTCGCCCGAGGCGCTGGAGCGCCGCGATGCCTACTGGATTGGCCTCATCCACGCCCGGTCGGGGCGGTGGGCCGAAGCGGTGCGGCTGTTGGAGCCATTGCGCCTTGACGCCAAAGGAGCCGAGGACCCGCTCGTGCGCACCACGCTGGACCTGGCCTCGACCTTGAAATAAGTTTCTTTCCATGAATCGCGCAGAATACCCGCCTCTTCTGAAGGAACTGGTGGCCCAGCTCAAGCGAATGCCGGGCGTCGGACCGCGTTCCGCCGAGCGCATCGCCCTCTGGATGGTCAGCGCCCGCAATGCCCGGACGAGCGAAATCGCCGCGGCCATTTCCGCCGTCGCCGCGGGCGTGCATCCGTGCCGCCAGTGTGGGTTTTTCACCACCGAGCCGCTTTGCGAAATCTGCCGAGACGAGACGCGGGCGGGCGAGCTGCTCTGCGTGGTCGAGCAGGCTACCGATATTCTGCCGCTGGAGCGCACGGGAGCGTTCCGGGGTCTGTACCATTCGCTCGGGGGGCGCATCTCGCCTCTCGACCACGTGGGCCCGGAGGATCTGCGCATCGGCGAACTGCTGGAGCGCGTTCGCCAGAGCCACCCCACCGAAGTCATCCTGGCCCTCGGCGCGGATGTCGAAGGGGAGGCGACGGCGAACTACCTCGCGGGGCTCTTGAAGGAGCTGCCCGTGTCGATCACGCGCATCGCCCAGGGGCTCCCTGCGGGCGGCGGCCTCGAACACGCGGACGAATTGACCTTGAGCCGCGCCCTCGGCGGGCGGGTCAAGTGGTAGCGGACTAGCCGTTTTTCCCGGCTTCTTCGTCCCACTTTTTGAGCTGCGCGAGTTTTTCGCCGATTTTGAGTTCCAGGCCCCTCGGCACCGGGCGGTACCAGCCCGGTTCGGCCATGTCCTCGGGCAGGTACGTTTCCCCGGCCGCGTAGGCATGCGGCTCATCGTGGGCATAGCGGTAGGCGTGCCCGTAGCCCAGCTCTTTCATCAGCTTGGTGGGGGCGTTGCGCAGATGCACCGGCACTTCGCGGCTCTTGTCCTGCTTCACGAACGCCGTTGCCTGGTTGTAAGCCATGTACCCCGCGTTGCTCTTGGCGGCCACGGCCATGTAAATTACCGCCTGCGCCAGGGCCAGCTCGCCCTCCGGGCTGCCCAGGCGCTCATAGGTCTCGGCGGCGGCGTTGGCTACCTGAGCCGCGCGCGGATCGGCCAGCCCGATGTCCTCCCAAGCCATGCGGATGATGCGCCGCACGAGGTAGCGGGGATCGGCCCCGCCGTCGAGCATCCGGCACAGCCAGTAAAGCGCCGCATCCGGGTTGGACCCGCGCACGGACTTGTGCAGGGCGGAAATCTGGTCATAGAAATTATCTCCCCCCTTGTCAAAACGCCTGGAGTTTAGCGTCAGGGCGTTTTGGATGAAATCCGCGTCGATCCGCTCAACGCCTGCCGAAACCGCCGCCGTGTTGCACTGTTCGAGCAGGTTCAGGAGCCGCCGCGCATCGCCGTCGGCATAGCCCACCATCGTATCCGCCGCCAGGTCGTCGATTTCCAGATGGCCGAGCGCCCTTTCCTGGGTTCGCTTTAAGAGCTGCTTTAATTCATCGGCAGTCAGCGGCTTGAGAACGTAGACCTGAGCGCGGGAAAGCAGCGCCGAGTTCACCTCAAAGGACGGGTTCTCCGTCGTCGCCCCGATGAACGTCACCAGCCCGCTTTCCGCGTAAGGCAGCAGCGCGTCCTGCTGGCTTTTGTTGAAGCGGTGGATCTCGTCCACGAACAGGATCGTCTGCCTGCCCCGAGCCTGGTTTTCCCGGGCTTGATCCACGGCGGCCCGGATATCCTTGACCCCGGAGAAAACCGCCGAGAGCGCGATAAACTCGCATTCGAAAGCCGTCGCGGAAAGCCGTGCCAAAGTAGTCTTGCCCACCCCGGGTGGTCCCCAGAAGATCATCGAATGCGGCTTCCCTGACTGGAACGCCAGCCGGAGCGGCTTCCCTTCGCCAAGCAAATGCGTCTGCCCGATCACCTCGTCGAGCGATTGCGGGCGCATCCGGGCGGCGAGCGGCGCAGCCTCCGTTACGGGTGGGTTCGCCGCCCGGGCCTGGTCGTCGTCGGTTTCAAATAAATCCGCCATAGGTTGGAAGGGCAAACTTAGCCGTTCGCGGGGCCGGGGGCAAGCGGCGGGAATTTGTCTTGCCGGGGAGGGGAGCGAAATCGTAGAGGTGCGGCTGGTTTGAAGTGATTTCGATTTATGCCTCCTCCTGAAGCTCCGATACCTGCAAATTGGCGTGTTTTGATCGTAAATTTAGTTGCAACGCTAATTTATCTCGTCGTGGCCTCAACTTGCTGGATTGAACCTGAAGTTAAAGATATCCCTGGGGCGTCGGGTGGTGGGCCGATAATTTGGGGACTGTTTGCTTTTCCTATTTTAGTAGTTTTCGCAGTTCTGAATGCTTGGTGGCTGGTGAAAAGTGTCGTGGTTTCTATTAAGGCCCGCGATTGGAAGCCCGGGGTGCCATATATTCTTGGTCCAATTGTTTGGAGCCTTGCAGTTTGGATGGATTTCGCACATCACTGATGGAAACCAACCGCCACTCATACTGCATGATTGAAAATGCCTTTAAAGGCGCCGTCCTCGCCGCCGCAATCGCCGTCGCGGCCCCGCTGCTGTTAATGGTGCGCTCCGCCATTTTCCACCCGGGCGGTTCCGATCTTTCCATCGGCGTGTTGGCCCTTGCGATGCCTTTCTTTCTTCCCCTCGCCGCTGTGGCAGGGTGGTTTATCGGCAAGCGGTGGCCGCAACGGTAGACCAGCGCCCTTTCAGGGCGAAGCAATTTTCCACGCACAAGACAGGCACCAATAAAATGACGGGCCCCAATAAAAAACCTCCGTGCCCTCTGTGTCCTCCGTGCTCTCTGTGGTAAGTCTTCTTCCTAACCCCTAATCCAAGTCGTCCCCCGCCCCCTTTTTGGCTACGAGCCCGCGCAGTTTGCCGTGGATGAACGGGTCGAGCCCGCCGTCCATGACGCCTTGCACGTTGCTGGTTTCCACACCGGTCCGGTGGTCTTTGACCATCTGATAGGGCTGGAAAATGTAGGAGCGGATCTGGTTGCCCCAGGCGATGTCGCCTTTTTCGCCGTATTGGCGCTCGATCTCGGCTTTCTTTTTGTCTTCCTCGATCTGGTAGAGCCGGGCTTTGAGCATTTTGATGGCCAGCTCGCGGTTGCGCCCCTGGCTGCGCTCGGCCTGGCAGGCGACGATGATGCCCGTCGGTTTGTGCGTGAGGCGCACGGCCGTGGAGACTTTGTTGACGTTCTGCCCGCCCTTGCCGCCGGAACGGTAGGTGTCCATTTCCAAATCCGCCGGGTTGACCTCGATGGGCACCGAGTCGGGGATTTCCGGCGTGGCGTCCACGCTGGCGAAGGTGGTGTGGCGGCGCTTGTTAGCGTCGAAGGGGGAGATGCGCACGAGGCGGTGGACGCCCCGCTCGGTTTGCAGGTAGCCGTAGGCGTATTCGCCGGTGATTTGCAGTGTGGCTGACTTGATGCCGACCTCTTCCCCCTCCTGGATGTCGATCGTCTCGGCCTTGAAGCCGTGGCGTTCGCACCAGCGTTGGTACATGCGCAGCAGCATGTCGGCCCAGTCGCACGACTCCGTGCCGCCCGCTCCGGAGTGGATGACCAGGAAGCAGTTGGCGCGGTCCTGAGGGCCGTTCAAGTAGCTTTTCAGCTCGAAATCCTCGAGTTTTTCCAGGAGCGCATTGTATTCGCCCTCCACCTCGGCGGTGGCCTGGACCTGTGCGGCGTGGTCGGTCTCCTCCAGGGCGAGCTGCCGGAGCACCTCCAGGTCCTCAATGCCCGCCTCAAGCGCCTTGAGCGGCTCGATTTTGTTCTTAAGCGAGGAGACTTCCTCCACGACGGCCTGCGATTTTTCGCGGCTTTCCCAGAAATCCGGCGCGGTCATGCGCGCTTCCAATTCGGCAAGCCGGGCTTGCAGTTTGGCTAAGTCAAAGATACCTCCGCATCTCGTCCACGCGGGACTTCAATGCAGAGGTGTTCAGAAGCTGGAGGTCGATGGCCATAGGAAAATAGCCTTTCAACATGATGGTCCGGGGCGGGGAAGTCAATCGGGGAAGGGGGTGTCGGCAGATTTTGCAGATTTTCGCAGATTTCTGGCCGAAAACCTTTTTAATTCCCGCATGCCATCCGATTCCTACCATCCCCGCATCGCCGTGGTCGGCTCCGGCGCCATTGGGAGCTACTACGGGGCCAAGCTCGCGGCGCTCGGCCACGACGTCCATTTTCTCATGCGCTCGGATCTTAAAACCGTGTGCCGCGACGGGCTCATCATCCACAGTGTTGATGAGCCCAATCTGCATCTTTATCCCGTCCAGGCTTACGGGAGCACGCGGGAAATCGGCCCGGTGGATCTCGTCATTATTGCCGTGAAAACCACGGCCAACGCCGCGCTGGAGCGCCTCCTCCCGCCGCTGCTCCATGAAAAGACCACGCTTGTGACGCTGCAAAACGGCCTCGGCAATGAGCGCTTCCTGGCCGAGCGCTTTGGCGCGGAACGCGTGATGGGGGCGCTCTGCTTTATCTGCCTTAACCGGATCGCGCCCGGGGCGATCAGCCACCTCGGCTCCGGGGCCATCTCGGTGGGCGAATATCAGGGGCCGCCAAAGGCTCGCACGCGGGCTCTGGTCGCTGCTCTCAACGAGGCGGGGGTCAATGCGCAGGCGGTCGAGAATCTCATCACCGAGCGCTGGCGCAAGGAGGTCTGGAACGTCCCCTTCAACGGCTTGGCCATTGCGGCGGGCGGGCTGACCACTGACCTGCTTCTGGCTTCGAAGCCGCTGGAGGATCTCATCCGTGGGCTGATGGCGGAGATCGTGGCGATTGCCGCTGCCTACGGCCACCATATCCCGGCCGATTTCGTCAATTCCCAGCTCGAACGGACCCGCCCCATGGGTGATTACCACCCCTCCAGCCTGCTCGATTACCAAAACGGGCTGCCGGTGGAGGTCGAGGCGATCTGGGGCGAACCGCTGCGCGAGGCGCGGAAAGCCGGGGTCCCCGCCGGACGGCTGGAGATGCTTTACCGGATGATCCAGCACCTTACGGTGAAGCCGAAGCTGCAACCCTAGCCCCTGAGCTGGTCGCGTCCCGGGGTGATCACCCGGGCTAGCGACAGATGCGGCTAATTGTTCGCGGCGCGCTGGATGCCGCTGCCCGCGGAGCTCACATCGCGCCCGACCCCACGCATCGTATTGCAGCCAGAAACGGCCAATGCAATCAGCAAGGCCCCAAAAGTTGTATAGATCAGTTTTTTCACAGGGAAGTCCTCGGTTACGTTTGTCATATCGTAGCACACGCCGTAGCCGGATGCACTATTTTGTTTTTGGGGAGCTGCGCTGTTGCGCTTAGCTCTTGGCTCCGACTTTCTTGAGCGAGCTTTTCATAAAGTTCCCCCCAAGCTCCCAGATCGGGCCCGGGAATTTGCTGCACAGGCTCAATACGGAATCAAACGCGTTGACGAAAAGGTCGACTTCCTTCTCTGTGATGATGAGCGGGGGCAGGATTTTGACGATGTCCACGGCGTGGCCCGCGATTTGCGAGAGGACCCGGTGGCGGCTCAGGAGCGAGGTGACGACCATTTGCGTGAACAGCTCGGTCTCCATCTTGTGCAGGAGTTTCCAGCCCATCTTGGGAGCGAATTCCTTCGGTTCCTGGAACTCGATGGCGATGATGAGCCCCTTGCCGCGCACTTCCTTGATGACGGAGTGCCGGGCTTTGAGCGCCTCCAGCTTTTCCATGAGCAGCGCGCCCATTTTGGCGCTGTTTTCCACCAGCTTCTCGTCCTCGATGATCTGCAAGGTGGCCAGGCCGCACGCCATGGCTAGGTTGTTGCGGCCGAAGGTGGAGGAGTGGACCACGCAGCGTTTCAGGTCGCTAAAGGTGCCCTGGTAGATGGAGCGCCGCATGACGATCGCCCCGCACGGGACGTAGCCGCCGCTGAGCGACTTGGCCAGCGTGATGATATCCGGCTCCAGGCCCCATTGCTGGAAGCCGAACCACGCTCCGGTGCGGCCCAGGCCGGTCTGCACTTCGTCGGAAATGAGCAGCGTGCCGTACTTGCGGCAAAGCGCCTGGGCCTGCTGGAAGAAATCCCCCTCGGGGTAGTGGACGCCCTTGCCCTGGACGGTTTCGATGACCAGCGCGGCGTATTTTTTCGTGGAAAGGAGCGCCTCCAGCGCCGGGAGGTCGCCCATGGCCACGCGGGCGCAGCCGGGCAGGTAGGGCCCGAAGCCTTCGCGGAAGCTCTCGCAGCCCATCATGGAGAGCGAGCCCATGGAGAGGCCGTGGAAGGCGTTATCCAGAGAGATCATCCCCTCGCGCCCCGTGGCGGCGCGGGCGAATTTGATGGCTCCTTCGTTGGCCTCGGTGCCGGAGTTGCAGAAAAAGACGGCGTTGAGGTGATTATCGAGCTTCTTGACGAGCGCCTCAGCCAGGAGGCCGCTCAAGAGCGCGCAGTCCATCTGCACCATATTGGGCAGGTCCAGGTCCAGCACGTCCTGGATCGCTTTTTTTACCACCGGATGGTTGCGGCCGACGTTGTAGACACTATATCCGCTCAGGAAATCGAGGTAAGCGTTCCCGTCTCGGTCGTAGAGGTAGGCCCCCTCGGCCCGGGCGTAGATTTTGTCGAACCCGATGGTGCGCTGTACTTGGACAAGGGTCTGGTTCACGTAGCGTTCGTGGAGATCGTAGTTCTCGCCGAGCCGCTCGGTGACGAGTTGCTTGAGGTCTAGAGGCATAATTTGGAGTCAACTATCGTAGCCCGATCCGGCAGAGTTCCAACTGGAAAAAACATCCGAGGTTCCCTCAAGGAAAAGCCGGAACTTTTTGCCGGGAAAAATCCCTCACCTGCCGGGGGCCTGCGCGCTTGCAGTTTTACCCGGGGGCGCTATCCTCACCCGCTAACGTTGCACCCAAACGCCCTCCGCATTTTTTCGCTATGAAACGCATCTCCTTTTTCGCCGTGGCCGCCTTGATCGCTCTCGGGGCCGCCGTTCACGCCCAGGATGAAATCAAGATCGGGGTCTACGCCTCCCTTACGGGTGGCCAGGCCAGCTTCGGGATTTCCCAGACCAACGCCATACAGCTGGGCGCGGAGGAAATCAACAAGGCGGGCGGGGTGCTGGGCAAGCCGGTGAAATTGGTGGTGGACGACGACCGTTCGACGCCCGGCGAATCGGCTACCATCGTGCGCAAGCAAATCGCCAACGACAAGGTGTGCGCCATTCTGGGGGAATTCGCTTCCTCCCGCTCGCTCGAAGGGGGCCCGATCTGCCAGGAAAGCAAGGTCCCGATGATTTCCCCCGGCTCGACGAACCCGAAGGTGACGGAGATCGGCGATTACATCTTCCGCACCTGCTTCCTGGATTCCTTCCAGGGGGAGGTCATTGCCCGGTTCGCGCTGGAAAAGGGGTACAAAAAGGCGGCCATCCTGACGGACGAAAAGCAGGACTACAGCAAGGGCCTCGCACAGTATTTTAAAGAGAATTTCGTAAAAAATGGCGGGCAGATCGTCAAAGAGCAGAGCTATAGCAGCGGCGACAAGGATTTTCGTGCTCAGCTGACCTCGATCAAATCGACCAAGCCGGACGTGATCTTCCTCCCCGGCTACTACAATGAGGTCGCGCTCATTGGGAAACAGGCCCGGCAATTTGGCATCAAGGCGCCGATGATGGGCGGCGACGGCTGGGAGGGCGATGCGCTGCTCAAGATTGCGGGCAACTCGCTGGACGGATGCTTCTTTTCTACCCACTTTTCGGCAGACAACCAGGACCCGATGGTTCAAGCCTTCATTAATAACTACAAGGCGAAGTTTGGCACGGTGCCCGACTGCCAGGCGGCGCTGGGCTACGACACGGTGCGGCTTTTAGCCCAGGCGATTACAAAGGCTGGCTCTACGAATCCGGCGGCCATTCGCGACGCGGTGGCGGCCACGAAGGATTTCTCCGGCGTGACGGGCAAGATCACGCTTGACGACAAACGCAACGCCACTAAACCGGCGGTCGTGCAGACCATCGGCGAGGGGCGGTTCAAGTTTGTGGAGAACGTCGCGCCGTAAGAGAAAAGGATAAACCGTGCAGAAAGCCAAAATAGATTGGCTGGGTTGGGGATTGATCGTTCTTTTCCTGCTTTTTCTGTTGGGTTTGAGTTTTGACGGTCTCCATTGCCCTATGTGGCATGAAAAAGAATTCGCAGCTCGCCATAACTTGGATGAGATGGTTCGGGCCTTAAATGCCTACTATACTGAGTATGGAGTGATGCCAAAAGGCAACGATGCTGAGGTATTAGCAGCTCTCCAGAGGAAGAATCCGAGGGACATCATGTTTTATGAACCGGGATCGAGGCATTTGAATTCAAAAGGAGAACTGCTTGATCCCTGGGGAACGCCTTATCGCATTGGGGCCACGAAACCTGGCTACGCTTGGGCGTATTCGTGCGGCGCGAACAAAATCGATGAAGGGGGCGCCTGGGGATCGGATGATGTTTCCAGTTGGCAGTAGCCTGAGGGGGTTAGTTTATGAAGACAAACCCGATATGGGGCTTGATCCTACCGTTTGGGATCGTGGCAGTTGCGTGCCTTCTAACCCGTATGTTGCACTTTTTTTACCAGTTCTAGGCGTAAGGGCATGCTCAGTCTTGACTTAGGCAGGCCGAGCCCCTCATTTTGACCTGATTTTAACCTGATAGCCTAAGCTTTAGTGATCCAGTTTTTACAGCAACTCATTAACGGCCTCGCGCTCGGCTCTATTTATGCCTTGATCGCGCTGGGGTACACCATGGTTTATGGGGTGCTCAAATTCATCAATTTCGCTCACGGGGATATTTACATGGTCGGCGCGTTCGTCGGCCTGTACGTGACGCCGTGGGTCTGGAAGGTGATTCCGCCGGGCCAGGACACCTCGAAGTTCAACTGGAACACGACCGCCGGGGGGCTCGTGGTGATGCTGATCTCGATGGTCGTTTGCGCCGCCCTGGGCATCCTGATCGAACGGCTGGTTTACCGCCCGTTGCGCAATCGCCCACGGCTGACGGTCCTCATCACCGCCATCGGCGTCTCCATTTTCCTCGAAAACTTCGGCCAGTACCTCTTCGGGGCCGATCCGAAGTCCTTCCCCGATATTCTCCCCGACCGGACCCTCGATATTGGGGATCTGAGTATTTTCATGAACCAGATCGTGGTGTTCGTCACGACGATCATTCTGCTGGTGGCCCTGCGCTACATTGTCATGAAGACCCGGATGGGCACGGCGATGCGGGCGCTTTCGTACAACACGACCGCCGCCTCGCTCATGGGGATCAATAACGATGTCATCATCGCCTTCACCTTCGGGCTCGGGTCGGCGCTGGCGGCCGCGGCGGGCATCCTGAATGCGATCAATTACCCGAGCATCGACCCGCTCATGGGTATTCTGCCGGGCATCAAGGCCTTCGTCGCGGCGGTGCTGGGCGGCATCGGGAACCTGCCCGGAGCCGTGGTCGGCGGGCTGCTGCTGGGGGTGCTCGAAACGATGGTGGTTGGCTACATTTCGCCCATGTACCGAGACGCCATTGCGTTTGCGGCACTGATTTTTATCCTCCTCTTCCGGCCCAACGGGCTCTTCGGAAAAGTCGAAAAGGAGAAAGTTTAAGCATAGCCGCTTATGAACCGCCCCAAGACCTGGCTTCTTCTTTCGATTCTCGCCGCATGGTTTATTTCCCGTTTCCAGGGGGCGATCAACCCGTACTACTACGACATCCTCATCACCATTGGCATCAACATCATCCTCGGGGTGAGCCTGAACTTGGTGACGGGGTACACGGGGCAGTTTTCGCTCGGCCACGCCGGATTCATGTCGGTGGGGGCCTATGCCAGCGCGATGGTGACGCTGAGCGTCGGGGCGCATGCACGTGGGGAGAACCTCTTTTTCATCGGCGCGCTGCTGGTGGGCGGGCTGTGCGCGGCCTTGGCGGGGCTGCTGGTGGGCGGGCCGTCGCTGCGGCTTAAGGGGGATTACCTGGCCATTGTGACCCTCGGTTTTGCGGAGATTATCCGCGTGGTTTTTGAAAACGTCGAGGCGGTGGGGGCGGCGCGAGGGCTCTCGATCCCGGTGCATACGACCGACTTTTTCTGGACGTTCCTCTCCGTCGCGCTGACGATCTACATCGTCGTGTTCCTCGTCCACTCCACCTACGGGCGCGGCTTCCTGACGGTGCGCGACGACGAGGTGGCCGCCGAGGCGATGGGGATTAATACCACCAAGTACAAAGTGCTCGCGTTCGTGGTGGCGGCGTTTTTGGCGGGGATCGCGGGCGGGCTTTACGCGCATTTTAAGCAGTTCATCCACCCGGAGGGGTTCGGGTACCTGCGCTCGGTGGATATTGTGGTGATCGTGATCCTGGGCGGGATGGGGAATACGCCGGGCGTGATCATCGCCGCCGTGCTCCTGACGATCCTGCCGGAGGGGCTCCGGGCCCTGGGAAGCTGGTCGGCGCTGCCGGAGGCCATCCGGCCGCTGATCCAGAACCGGATGATTCTCTACTCGCTGCTCTTGATCGTGCTGATGTTGTTGCGGCCCCAGGGGCTCTTTTCGACGGGCGGGCGGCTGACCAAGTGGCTTAAGCGTAAGAAGGAGGAACCGGCAGTATGAGTGTCAGCAGCGCGCTTTTGGAGGTCGATCAATGCACGGTGCAGTTCGGCGGCTTGAAGGCCGTTTCCGAGCTGGACCTGCGCATCCATGCGGGCGAGCTCGTGGGCCTTATCGGGCCGAACGGGGCGGGCAAGACGACCATTTTCAACCTGATTACCGGCGTTTACCAGCCCACCGATGGCGACATCTGGTTTGACGGCCAATCGGTGGTGGGGCAGAAGCCCTACCAGATTACCGCGCGCGGCATTGCGCGGACGTTCCAGAATATCCGGCTTTTTTCGTCGCTGAGCGTGTTTGACAACGTCCGGGCGGCCTGCAATCTGCACCTCAAGCACGGCATTCCGCATGCGCTCTGGCGCGGCGCGGCGTTCGAGCGGGAGGAGGCGGAAATCGCGGCGCACGTCGACGGGTTGCTCGAACTTTTTCACCTTTCCCACCTCCGCAACGCGGATTGCACGAGCCTGCCGTATGGCGACCAGCGGCGGCTCGAAATCGTGCGCGCCCTGGCGACCCGCCCGAAGCTGCTGCTCCTGGACGAACCGGCCGCCGGGATGAACCCGACGGAGAAGGGGGAACTGATGCGCCTCATCCGGTTCGCGCAGGAGAAATTCCAGCTCGCAGTGCTGCTTGTGGAGCACGATATGCGGGTCGTAATGGGCATTTGCGAGCGGATCGCGGTGATCGACTACGGCGTTAAAATCGCCGAGGGGACGCCGGAGGCGATCCGTAATGACCGGAAGGTGATCGAGGCTTACCTGGGGGAATAAACTGACCAATGCTGCAAATCCGCGATCTCCATGTCAACTACGGGGCCATATCGGCCCTGCACGGGATCAATATCGACGTGCCCCAGGGGAGCATCGTAACGCTCATTGGCGCGAACGGCGCGGGTAAATCGACGACCTTGAGGGCCGTCTCGGGCATCACGCGGGCGCAAAAAGGGAGCATTGTTTTCGACGGTGAGGAGATTGTGCATCTGGCCCCGCACAAGATCGTGGGCCGGGGGCTCTGCCATGTGCCGGAGGGGCGGATGATCTTTGCCAATCTCTCGGTGATGGAAAACCTGCTCATGGGGGCCTATCGGCGCAATGACCGGAAGGCTTTCGGGGCGGATCTCGACTACATTTTCGACATTTTCCCTCGCCTCAAGGAGCGCAAAGAGCAGAGCGCAGGGACGCTCTCGGGCGGCGAGCAGCAGATGCTGGCCATTGGCCGCGCGCTGATGAGCAAGCCGCGCTGCCTGATGTTGGATGAGCCCTCCCTGGGCATCGCGCCGCTTCTGGTGAAGACGATTTTCGAGAAGATCGTTGAGGTGAACAAGAACCTCGGCATCACCGTGCTGCTGGTGGAGCAAAACGCCAACCTGGCGCTGGAAATTTCGCAGTACGGCTACGTGCTGGAGACGGGCCGGATTATCCTCTCCGACGCTTCCGCCAAGCTCCGCGAGGACCCGCAGGTGAAGGAATGCTACTTGGGCGGGTAAAGGGCTGGTTTTGATAGGACCCATATTTCTGGATTCCTGAGTTCGTGAGTTCCTGATAGAATCCGTTTTCCCATGAGTCGTATCCATCTCCTATCCGAAGAAGTGGCCAGCCAGGTGGCGGCGGGCGAGGTGGTGGAACGCCCCGCCTCGGTGGTCAAAGAACTGGTCGAGAATTCCCTCGATGCCGGGGCCAAGCACATCGAGGTGATGATGCGCCGAGGGGGCATTTCGCTGATTCGCGTGGTGGACGACGGCTCCGGCATGGACCGCGACGACGCGCTGCTCTGCCTGGAACGCCATGCCACCAGCAAGATCCGCACGGGGGCCGACTTGGCCACCATTCATACGCTCGGCTTCCGGGGCGAGGCGCTCCCGAGCATTGCCAGCGTTTCGCGCTTCCGGCTCTCCTCGCGCGAACAGGGCGCGGTGGCGGGAACGGAGATTCTCGTGACGGGCGGCCGGGTCGAGTATGTGCGCGACGGCGGGGACGCTCCCGGGACGCAGATCGAGGTGCGTTCGCTCTTTTTCAACCTGCCCGCGCGGCGTAAGTTCCTGCGCACGGAGAACACCGAGGCGAGCCACGTCGAGGCGCAGCTTCGGCTCCAGGCCTTGGGGCATCCGGAGGTCGGCTTTACGCTGTTGACGGATGACCGGACGGTGTTTCAGCTTCCCCCGGCGGCGAACTTGCGGGAGCGCATCCGCGATCTCAATGGCGGAGCACTGGCCGACGCGCTGCTCGAAATTCCCGAGGCTGTCTTCGAGGGGCTGGCTATTCGCGGCTACATCGGCAAGCCGGGCGTGACCCGCTCATCGCGCGGGCAACAGTTGGTCTTCGTCAACGGGCGGGCGGTGGAGAACCTGACGATCAACCACGCCCTGCGCGAGGGCTACCACACGGCGCTCATGAAGGGGCAGTACCCCGTGACGTTCCTTTTTATTGAAATGGACCCGGCGGCGGTGGATGTGAACGTGCATCCCGCCAAACGCGAGGTCCGTTTCCGCGAGCCCTCGGTGATCCGCGAGGCGCTCGTGGAGGTGGTGGTGCGCGCGCTGGAGAGCGACCGCGGCGATTGGCAGGGGGCCTTCGCGGCTCCTTCCGACCGGCTGCCCGCGCGCCCGGAGCCGCCCCGGCCCGAGCCGCTGCCGCTCCCCGGAATGGCGGTGGAGGAACTGCCGCCGCCGCGCCTGCCCTCGGGGCTGACGCCCTTTCCCGAACCCTTCCCGGAGGTTCGCGTTCCGGCGACGTTTAAAGACTTTAGCGAGTTCAAAGAGCCGCCGCTTTCGCCCGTTCCCGTCACCTCGGTGCCGGAGCTCCCGGCTGAGCCCAGGGGCCCTGAACCGTTGGCCGTGCCGGAGCCGAAACCGCAGCCGCAGCAATTCCGCATCCTGGGCGTGCTCGGGCGGCTCTACATCCTGATGGAGAGCGCGGGCGGGCTTGTGCTGGTGGATCAGCACGCGGCGCACGAGCGGATTCTCTTCGAGGAACTGCGCCGCCGGATGGAGCAAGTGGGGGTGCCCAGCCAGCGGCTCTTGATGCCGCTGACGCTCCAGCTCGCGCCGCGCGATAGCGACTGGGTGGCTCAGAATCTGCCAACGCTCCAGAAAATGGGCATCGGCGTGGAGGGCTTTGGCTCCGGGACGTGGAAGCTCGACGCCATTCCGCAATTTGTGCAATCCAGCGAGCCGCAGCAGCTCCTCCACGACATCATCGACGAACTGCGCGAGATCAGCTTGCAGACCTCCAAGCTGCGCCTGGGCGAGGACGTCATCGCCAAGACCGTCTGCCGCCACGCGGTGAAAGCCCACGACACCCTGCGCGAGCCGGAAATGATCCGCCTTATCGAAGACCTGCTCCAATGCGAGCTGCCCTACTGCTGCCCCCACGGCCGCCCGACGATGATCCAGATTTCCTACACCGAGCTGGAAAAGAAATTCGGGCGCAAGGCGTAGCGGGTTTTTTAGCCGCAAAAAGCGCAAAACGGAGGAACTGCTTCGTCCCTTTATTTTTCTCCGTGCCCTCTGTGCTCTCCGTGTCCTCTGTGGTAAATTCCTACCCCTTGGACGCATTAAACCGGCATGCCGCCGCGAGCATTTTGTGGACGGCCCGCTGCGTGGCGGCCAGGTAGGCTTGTGCGTCGTTTTGCCAGTGGCGCTCCAGGTGCTCCAGGTGATTTGCCGGGAGCGGATCGGGGCGAGGAAGCGCCGGATCGAAGGGGAGCTCCAGGGTGACGATGGCGGGCGCGGTGCCGTCCGGGTAACGGAGCGCTTTGCCGCACCATTGCCCCAGCGAACCGGGGCAGGGGTCGCCCCCTTCGCGCAGGCGGTAGGGGGCTTTTTCAGAGGGGGAGAGCCCATCCCACATGGTCCGGGCCAGGGGGAGGGATTGCGCGCCGTCCGGGTCCACCTCCCCGAGCGCCCAGTGGAGCGCGATGATTTTGTGCGGGCGCTGGTATTCAATAAAATCCCTCAGCGCGCGGGTCTCCGGCTCCGACCACGGTTCCGGCCCCGGCGGCTCCTCGCCCTTGGGGCTCCAACCGGCGTCGAAATTGCGGTTGAGGTCCACGCCCGCGGCGTTGGCGCGGCTTTTTTTCACAAAACCGTCCGGGTTGGCCAGCGGGATGATGCCGATGGGGAGCGTGGCCAGTTCCGCGCGGTTCTCCCTCAGGAGCCGATCCTGAAAGGAGAGAAGCAAGTGGATCGTCGCCCGTTCGTCGCCGTGAATCCCCCCGATCAGGAGCGTCCCTCCGGACGCGGCCTTGAAAGGAGCGGTTTCGTGCAGCAGAATGGGGCGGTTCTCCCGGGAAGTGCCGATCTGGCGGGTAAAAAGCCACCGGTTCGCGACTGTGTTGGACGTAGAAAGGTCAGCCATGAAAGGACGCGTCGTTTTCAAACGCTTATACCCACGTAATGTCTTCCGAATTAGCCGCGCTGCAAGGGCAGAGGTGCAAAATGGCTATATCGAAGTGAACGCGGAGGGAGTTTCGGGTTGGGGTGAGGCTTCGCCCAACGCCTATTACGGCGAAACGGCGGAGCAGGTGGAGGCGCAGCTCCAGGCGGCGCTTCCGTGGCTGGAGGGCGTGCGCGTGGAGAGCGTGGAGGAGATTGGCGCGCTGTGGGCGGAGTCGTGGCGCTACCTGGCCCCGTCGCGGGCGGCCCAGTGTGCGCTGAATTTGGCACTCTGGGACTGGCTGGCGCGCAAGCAGGGGATCTCCGTGGCGAAGCTGGCTCTGGGGCATGACGCGGAGCCGGTCCGGACGTTTTGCACCATCGGCCTGTCGGATGCGGAGGAGCTGGGCAGAAAAATGGCGGAGTTGCGTGGGTTTCCTCTGGTAAAGGTGAAGTCTGATGCGCGGGCCGATTTCGCGCCGGTCCGCGCGGTAATGGCAAATACGGGCGCGGCGGTGGCGGTGGATGCCAATGCCGCTTGGGGGGCCATCGATGGCGCGGCGGTGCTGCGCGAGGCGGAGATCGCTGGGGTGCTTTTTGTAGAGCAGCCGCTCGCCCCTTCTGATGACGCCCGGCTGCCTCAGTGGCGGTCCGGCTCGGCTCTTCCCATACTGGCCGATGAAAGCTGCGTGAGCGTGGGCGACGTGGAGCGGATGCCGGGGCGCTTCTCGGGCTTCAATATCAAGCTGGTGAAATGCGGGGGCCTTACGCCCGCTCTGGAGATGGCCCGCCGGGGCCGGGAACTGGGGCTCCGGACGATGGTGGGGTGCATGCTGGAGAGCAGCCTCTTAATCGCCGCGGGGGCGGTGGCCGCCCAGCTCACCGATTACGCGGATCTTGATGGGGCCTGGCTGCTGCGGGAGGACCCGTTCGCGGGGCTGCCGCTGGTGCGCGGGGTGCTGAGGCCCGGGCCGGGAGTGGGCTTTGGGGTGGAACCGGTGGAAACGTTCTAAAATCGGCGTTCTTGGCCAATTCTTAACAATAATAATGTTGAAGCCGCTCAGAAAATGAATAAACGTTCATCTTGTGAGCGAAATCTCTCCCGTTTCGCGCCGCGAGCGCGAAAAACTGCAACGTCGCCAGGCCATCCTCGATGCCGCCGAGCGCGTCATCGCGTTGCGCGGCTTCCATGGGGCCTCAATGGACCAGATCGCCCAGGAGGCGGAGTTCGCCCCGGGCACGCTCTATCTTTACTTCAAAGATAAAAACCAGCTCTATGCCGTCCTCTTCCTGCGCAAGCTCACGGAGATGGTGGAGGAGATCGAGGAGGCGGGCCGGTCGGTTTCTGATCCGCTGGACGGGCTCCGCAAGGCCATCCGAGCGCAGTTCGAGTTCAACGACCGTAACCGGGAGTTTTTCGAGGTGCTCATGCGGCACCGCCCCGGGGAGCAGAATCCGGACGAAAACTGGGTGGCCGTGCACCAGATTATCCAGCGCCACCATGCCGCGCTCTACCGGCTGGTGGAGTGTGCGCAGGAGCTGGGCTTCATCCGGACGGGTGACAGCCGGGCCTATGCCAACGCGCTGCTGGGGGCGGTGATCCATACGTCGCACGAACTCGTCTTTACGCACACGCCGCTGACCGGCGAACCGGAGTTTATTTTCAACCTTTTCCTCAACGGAGCCCGACTCCACCAAGCGCCCCAGCCCATGCCATGAAATTCCCCATTCTCATCCCAGCCATTTCCCTCGGCCTCATCGCGATGTCCCTCGTCGGATGCCATAAAGGCGAATCCGGCAAGATTGCGTTTGACACCTCGCCCGTCAAACGCGGCGATCTTACCCAGTACGTTACCGCCACCGGGACGCTCAATGCCGTGGTCAGCGTGGATGTGGGCAGCCAGATCTCGGGCCGCATCCAGGCGCTTTACGCCGATTACAATTCGCTGGTGAAGAAGGACGAGCTGATTGCCCTGATCGACCCGGCCACCTACCAGGCTGCCGTGGATCAGGCGAATGGAAACCTGGAGAACGCCAAGGCTTCGCTGGATCTAAAGCGGATCATACTGGATCGCGAGCGCAGCCTCTACGAGCGCAAGGCGGCTCCAAAATCGGATCTCGACACGGCGGATGCGGAATACCGGCAAGCCAAGGCGACGGTGGATGTCAACCAGGCCCTCCTCGCCAAGGCCAATGCGGATCTGAGCTATTGCCGGATCACCGCGCCGGTGGACGGGATCGTGGTGACGCGCAAGGTGGACGTGGGCCAGACGGTCGCCGCCACGATGACGACGCCGGTGCTCTTTAATATCGCGCAGGATATCCGTAAAATGCGGATCATCACCAATGTTTCCGAGGCGGATATCGGGCAGGTCAAGGCGGGGCAGAGCGCGGAGTTTACCGTCGATGCCTTTCCCAACGAGACCTTCCAGGGGCAGGTGTCGCAGGTGCGCCTTTCGGGAACGTCGTCGGACAATGTGGTGACGTATGACACGGTGGTGGATGTTGCCAATCCGGAGAAGAAGCTTTTTCCCAACATGACCGCGCAGGTCTCGATCCTGGTCGCGGAGCGCAAGGGGGTGCTCGTTATTCCCAATGCGGCGCTGCGGTTCACGCCACCGGAGCGGGTGAAATTTGAGAACGCCGACGCGGTGGCGACGAAGCAGGGGCGTGGAGGCAGCCGGATGGTTTACCTGGAGGGAAGCGCCCCGGGGATCCTCAAGGTGGCGCCGGTGAAGATCGGGATTACCGACGGCATGCAGACCGAGGTGATTGAGGGGCTGAGCGAGGGAGCCAAAGTCATTATTTCGGCGTCGGTTCCTTCTATTAAAGCAGGCGGGGGCGGGCCTCCTACCATGTAAGAGGCGAAGTTTGGCGGTAATTTTAGCAGATTCCAATCCATGCAACTTGTCACATTTCGTCCCTGGCTGACGGCCCGCACGGCGCTGCGCGCTCTGCGGCGCAATAAGCTACGCTCCATCCTGACGGCGCTGGGGATCATTATCGGGGTCGCCTCCGTGGTGGCCATGGTGGCCGTCGGCAATGGCGCTCAGGCCCGCATCGAGGCCAAGGTGGCCGCGCTGGGGCAGAATGTCCTTACGATTTTCGCCACGAGCCGACATACTAGCAGCGGGGTCAACTCCGGCTTGGGCAGCGCGGGGACGCTGACGGAGGCCGACGCAAAGGCCATTGCGCGGGAGATTAAAGAGATCGCCAACGTAAGCCCCGAGGTGCAGGCGACGGCACAGGCGCTGGCCAACGGCCGCAACTGGTCGACGACCATCGCGGGCGAGGGGGAGAATTATCTGAAAATCCGCGACTGGCCGCTGGCTTCCGGCGCGATGTTTACGGAGCGCGAGGTGCGCTCGGCCGCGAAGGTGGCGGTGATTGGCTCCACAACGGCCAACCAGCTTTTCGGGCCGATTGATCCCCTGGGGCAGACGGTGCGAGTGAAGGGGTTCCCGTTCGTAATTATCGGCGTGCTGAGCACGAAGGGGGCGGGCATGGGCGGCTCGGATCAGGATGACCGCCTGGTGGTGCCCTACACGACGGCGATGAAGCGGATTTCCGGGGCTCGCTATTTGCGGGCGATTACTTTGCAAGTGACCGATTCCGATGAAATGGCCCGGGCCCAGGTCCAGGTGACGAGTCTCCTTCGGCAGCGGCACCGTCTGGGGTCGGACGCGGATTTGGATTTCAAGATCATGAACCAGAAGGAGATTGCGGACACGGTGGGCTCTATTTCCCAGGTGATCACGCTGCTTCTTGGGGCGATTGCCGGGATGTCGTTGGTGGTGGGCGGGATCGGGATCATGAACATTATGCTGGTCTCTGTAACGGAGCGGACCCGGGAAATCGGGATCCGCGTGGCGATCGGCGCGAAGGGGGTGGACATCATGCTGCAATTTCTGATCGAATCGGTGACGCTCAGTGTGCTGGGCGGGGTGATCGGGGTGCTGGTTGGCGTGGGGGCTTCGGAATGTGTTGGTTTTTTTGCTGATTTCAAAGCTGTGGTTTCGCCGGGGTCGGTGATTCTGTCGTTCGGCGTGAGCGTGGCGATTGGGGTGTTCTTTGGGTTTTACCCCGCCCGCAAGGCTTCGCAGCTCGACCCGATCGTGGCACTGCGGTACGAATAATACCGTCTCCAGTTAAAAAAGGGTCTTTAGGGCACCTCTGGAAACCGAGGCACGTTCTTCGTGGCTGCCATGCCCCGGTTTCCAGAGGTGCCCTTTAGACAGATCCCCATGCCCCGCAGACGTGGCTCCACGCGGCATGAAAAAGGGGAAAATTCTATTCTCACGCAAAGGCGCAAAGAGTCCTGCCTTTCTTTGCGCCTTTGCGTCTTTGCGTGAGTCCTCTGCCTTTTTTCTAGGACACAGTTGCTGTCTAAATTGCCGAGCCTGTTTTCTCTAAAAGCTCATTGTTTACTAGACGTGGTATAACCCCAGCGCAAGCGCTGGACTTTCCCGCGCTACCGCGCGATAGCGTCGGCTTACGCGCGCCGCTTCGGTGTGGAGGTCGGTAGACTCAGCGCGAGCTACCGCGTGATGGAGCCTTCGTTACACGGGGCTTCCGGGATGATTGAGATGGCATCGCGGCGTTTGGGGGCGACCAGGCCTGCGGAGACGACCATTTTCATGGCTTCTTCCAGGGTAAGTGAGCTTTCAGTGAGCAACCGCCCGGGGACGGCGACGACTAGGCCGGTCATCGGGTTGGGGGAGGTGGGGATGACGACGGTGGTCATTTCTTCTTCCAGCTTGGAGTCGTAGTATTGCCCGGTGACGAAGCCGATCAGGCGCGCGCCGGGGGCGGGGTAGTCGAGGTAGACGACTCGCTTGAAGTTCTCCATGTTGTGGAAGGACTTAAAGGAGTCGATGACTTGCTTGACTGCCGCGTAGACGGTGGCGACGACTGGGACGCGCAGGAGGCCCGCTTCGAGTTTCTCCAGGACGCGCCGCCCCAGGACGTTGGAGGCCATGAAGCCGAGGGTGATGAAGACGGCCAGGGTGACGAAAAACGGCAGCAGCGGGAGCCGCAGGCCGATCTGCTCCAGGAAGGGCGCGCTGACGTTGTTGATGGCGTTGTAGGCGAGCTGCACAACCCAGAGGGTGGCCAGCAGCGGGATAGCGACGACGACGCCGGTGAGGGCTTTCTGCCCCGCGACGGAGACGAAGGGGCGGATCTGGGTTGCGGCGACGCCCGCTTTTTGCTGCCACTCGCGGGCGCGTTTCTGGAATTCGATGAGGTTCTGTGGAATTTGCATGGCCAACCGGGGCAAAAGTAAACGCTCTTCGGGTTGGCGTCCATTTTCATTTTGGGCTCACGCTCTGAGGCGGGCAAGAAACGTTGCATTTCGCCGCGGGGTGGTCCATTTTTGCCTCCTTTGCATGTCCCTTTACCGTCGAACCCTCGCCTACTTTAGACCCTTCCTGGGCCAGACGCTTTTCGCGACCGCGCTTTCCCTGGGCTCCATCGGGCTGAACCTGCTTAAGCCGTGGCCCTTCAAGTATATCATCGACGGCGTTCTCTTTCCCGCTGACGCCGACCACGCCGGGGCCCATGCGCAGATTGCCCACTGGTTCGGGGCGGTTTCGCCGCAGCGGGTGGTGCTCATTCTCTGCTCGGCGATGGTGGTGTTTCACCTTCTGGCGGGGCTGCTGAACCTGGTGACGAGCCTGGTGTTCGTCCGGGTGGGGCTCTCGGCGCTGCTCAAGCTGCGCACCGAGCTTTACGCCTACCTGCAATCGCTGCCGCTGAAGTTCCACGATTCCCGGCGCTCGGCCGACTCCAGCTTTCGCGTGGCCTACGATTCGCAGGCGATCCAGACGATCTATAACAAGGGGTTCACGAATATTTTCCAGTCCGGCCTGACGATTGTGGGGACGTTCGTGGTGATGGTTCGCATCGACTGGAAGCTCGCGGTGGTTTCCCTGGGGATTATCCCGCTGATGATCCTCACGATCCGCTACTATGCGCTGCGGATTCGCACGGAATCGACGACGATTCAGGAGCGCGAGAGCGCGGTGCTGACGGTGGCCCAAGAGGGGCTGGCTTCGGTGCGGATGGTCCACGCGTTCGGGCGGGAGGACTGGGAGGTGCGGCAATTTCACAAGAGCGCCCGGCAGAGCCTGGAGGCGAATCTCCAGCTGACCGGGACGAACATGAAATCGGCGCTGGTGATCAGCACGCTCATGGCGTTCGGGACGGCGGCGATGTACGGGCTTGGTTCGCTGCACGTGCTCGATGCCACGCTTTCGCTCGGCACGCTGACGGTCTTCACGGCTTACTTGCAGGCGCTTTACTCGCCGCTGGAGCAGTTGACTTACACGGCCTGGGCGCTGGAGGGGGCGGCCGCCGGGATGCAGCGCTGTTTTGAGGTGCTGGACCGCGAGGACGACGTGAAGGACGCGCCGGGCGCGGCGGAGATCACCTCGACGGAGGGGAATATCCGCTTCGAAAACGTGGCCTTCGGGTACGACGACAAGCGGCTGATTTTGAGCGGCGTCAATGTGGACGTGCATCCGGGCGAGACGGTGGCCTTTGTGGGCGGAACGGGCGCGGGCAAGAGCACGCTGATTTCACTGGTGCCGCGCTTTTACGATCCCAACCGGGGCCGGGTGCTGCTCGACGGGTGCGATCTCAAGGCGATTACGAAAAAGTCGCTGCGCAACCAAATCAGCATCGTGTTGCAGGATACGTTGCTCTTTTCCACGACGATCCGCGAGAACATCGCCTACAGCCGCCCGGGGGCGACGGAGGCGGAGATCATCGAGGCGGCGAAACGGGCCCAGGCGCACGACTTCATCATGGCGCTTCCCGACGGCTACGCCTCGCAGGTGGGCGAGCGCGGCGGGCACTTGAGCGTGGGCCAGCGGCAGCGCCTTGGTATCGCCCGGGCGTTCCTGAAAAATGCGCCGATCCTCCTTCTCGATGAGCCGACCAGTGCGCTTGACCCGACCACGGAGGCGGCCATCATGGAGACGATTAAAGAGCTCATGCAGGGCCGCACGACCATTATTATTACCCACCGTATCGCCACGGTGCACGCCATCGGCAAGATCGTTGTGATCAAGAACGGCGGCGTGGTGGAGCAGGGCCTGGGGCCGGAGCTGGTGCGCTGCGGCGGCGCTTATGCCGAGCTGTATCACTCGGCCAACCTCGGGTAGCACATTTTTCCTATGACGAACATTCTTCCAGACCGCACGGTGGAACAGGACTGGTACAGCAAGCCGATCCCCGAAGGGATTGAATGGGGCGACGGCTGCTACTTTGAGACGGCGCAGATTTTCCGGTTTTTCCGCTCGCGCCATCGGCCGGGGCTGGTGATCGGCAAGAACTGTTCGTGTTACTCGGGGTGTTCGTTTTCGATCGGCAAAGAGGGGCGCTGCACAGTGGGGGACTACACGCTGCTCAACGGCGCGCTGGTGATGGCGGAGGATTTGATCGAGATTGGCAACTACTGCATCATTTCTTGGAACGTCGGGATCGCCGACAGCGATTTTCACCCCATCGACCCGGTGCAGCGGCACCAGGACGCGATGGCTCTCTCGCCCTTTGCCGAAGGCCGGCCCGAGCGCCCGCCGATCAAGACGGCCCCGGTTCGCATCAAAGATAACGTGTGGATCGGGATGGGGGCGGTGATTTTGAAGGGCGTGACCATCGGCGAGAACTCGGTGGTGGCCGCCGGAGCGATTGTGACCAAGGACGTGCCAGCGAACGCGGTTGTGGCGGGGAACCCGGCGCAGATCGTCAAGTATCTCAAATAGTACCGCCAGCGGTATTCCAAAAAAACCGGGCGCCCTAGAGTTCCCCGGCTTCGCTAAACCCGTCGTCGCGCGGCACCGGGCGGCCATCGTTGATGACGTTAATTTTGCGCCATTTCCCCGTCCGGTAGCGGGCCACGAAGGCCAGGCTGAAGACCATGAACCAGATGATCGTGACGACCCAGGCGGTTTGAGGCGAGACATGGAGCACCTTTAGCAGCCCGTAAAGCAGCCCCACGAGCACCCAGTGGAGCAGGACGGAGATGCGCATGGCCCACTGGGTATCGCCCGCGCCCCGGAGCGCGCCGCTCAGGGCCACGATGACGGCTTCCACCAGAACGTAGAGCGCCACCAGCCGCACCATGAAGAGAGAGAGCGGCAGGGCTTCATCGAAGATCGCCGGATGGGTGTCGGGCCGGAAGACGTTGACCAGATAGGTTGGGAAACAGAGGAACATAACGAGCATGATCCCGGAGAAAATGAGCCCCATTTTCAGCCCGGAGAGCGTGACGCGATGGGCGGTGTCGGGCGATTTTGCGCCCATGTATTGCCCCACCATGCTTGTGACGGCAATCTCGATGCCGATCAGCGGCACAAAGGCCACCATGTCCCAGTTGAACGTGACCGTCGCCGCCGTGGCCACCACTTGTCCGCATGACTGGAAAATGGCGATCATGGCGTTGAAGGCGGCGAAGTTGAGCGCGAATTCCAGCCCCGCCGGGTAGCCGAATTTGATCAGCTTGCGGAGGATGCCCCAGTTAAAGTGAAACGCTTGGCTGACGGCGAATTCGCGATGTTCTTTCCCTAAAAAATAGGCCCCCGCGAGGATAGCCACCCCCGTCAGGCCGGAAAAAACGGTGCCATACGCCGCGCCTCTGATACCCATTTCGGGGAATCCGAGCTTACCGAAGATCAGCACGTAAGCGGACGGGATGTTGATGAGCATGGAGACCAGCGAGGCGCACATGACGATGCGCGTGCGGGCGATGCCAGAGAAAAACCCGGAGAAAACCCCGCGCAGCAGGCCGCTGAAGGAAAAAATGACGAGGATGCGGAAATACTGGAACTGGGGCACGAGCTGCTCGGAGGCAATGCCGGAGTGCTTGTAAAGCCGCTCAAGTAACGGGCTGCCAAATAAAATGATCGGGTAGGCGACCCCCGCGATGAGGAGCGCCTGGGTGACGACTTTGGCGCAGTTCTGCTTCTGGCTGGCTCCGTAGTACTGTGCCACCAGCGCCGTGCTGTAGCCGAGCAACCCGGCAAAGAACGTGGCTAAAAGATAGCTCATCAAGCCGCCGCCGAGCGCGGCATTCATCTGGGCGCTGCCGAGCTTGGCCAGAAAGAGGCGGTCGGTGAAGGTCATGACCATTTCACACGCCGTCGAGGCCATCATGGGCAGGGCGATGGCGAGAAGCTCCCGCATCCCGCCCGGTTGGTGGGTGGTTTTCATTAATATAGCGCCGATGTGCTCCAATAAAGTTCGCTAGGGGCTGCGGATATTGGCGGGGTAGAGCCTTCCCGCCCGAGGGTCGCATAAAAGCAGGTCGACGGCGTTCATTTCACCGTGTTTGAGCGAGGCTGACCAGACATTTACGCACGGCGCTCATTTTTCAAGAGCGTGGATAGTAAGTGCGCGGCGGAGGATGTCGATTTTTACTTCTGGCCTTTTTCTGCAAAAAAGATAATAAATCATGGGTAGCGCTATGGATGTCCTTACCCTTGCCCGGCTGCAATTCGCTTTTACTGTGGGGTTCCATTACCTCTTCCCTCCGTTGTCGATAGGGTTGGGGCTTCTCCTGGTCATCATGGAGGGAACGTGGCTCGCCACGGGTAAACCCATCTACCACCAGATGGCCCGCTACTGGACGCGTATTTTCGGCCTGATCTTCGCCATCGGCGTCGCCACGGGCATTGTGATGGAATTCCAATTTGGCACGAACTGGTCAGTCTATTCGCGCTTCGTGGGCGATGTATTCGGTAGCGCGCTGGCCTCCGAGGGGATCTTCGCTTTTTTCCTGGAATCCGGCTTCCTGGCGTTGCTGCTTTTCGGCTGGGACCGCATCGGGCCCAAGCTCCACTTTTTCGCCACCTGCATGGTGGCCCTCGGGGCGCATTTCAGCGCGGTCTGGATCATCGTGGCCAACTCCTGGCAGCAGACGCCCGCCGGGTATCACTTGGTGGAGATGGCGCCGGGGCGCTGGCGCGCGGAGATCACCGATTTCTGGGCCCTGGTGTTCAACCCTTCTTCGATGGACCGTCTCACGCACAGCGTGCTGGGCGCATGGCAGGCGGGGGCGTGGCTGGTGGTGAGTGTGAGCGCCTGGTATTTACTCAAGAAGAAGCATACGGACTTCGCCGGGCGCGGGCTCAAAATCGGGCTCATCGTTGCGGTGGTCGCCTCCTTGCTGCAACTCGTCAGCGGCCATGAAAGCGCCGTGGGCGTGAGTCGCAACCAGCCCGCCAAGCTGGCGGCGTTCGAAGCCCTCTATAAGACGGGGTCGGCTCCGCTGTGGCTCTTTGGCTGGGTGAATGAAAAAGAGCAGCAAGTGCGTTTCGGTATCGCCATTCCCCGGGGGCTCAGCATCCTGGTTTCCGGAAACCCGGATGAGCCAGTGGCGGGCCTCGATAAAATCCCAGAGGGAGACCGGCCTCCGGTCAATGTGGTTTTCCAGACCTACCATGCCATGGTGGCCATCGGGATTGGGCTCATCGCGCTGTCGATTTTCAGCCTCATCCAGTTGATCCGCGGTGTGATCTTTGAACAGCGATGGCTGCTCGGCCTCCTGGTGCTGGCGGTGCTCGGGCCGCAACTGGCCAACCAGCTCGGCTGGGCTTCGGCTGAGATTGGTCGCCAGCCGTGGATCGTCTACGGGCTGCTGCGTACCGCGGACGCGTTTTCGAAGTCGGTCGGTGCGCCGCCGATCGTGGCTTCGCTAATCCTCTTCTCGCTGGTTTACGCGCTCCTCTTCGCCGTGTTCATTTTCCTTTTGAACCACAAAATTCAACATGGGCCGGAAGAGTCGGACCTCCCGCCGACGACTCCGCTCCAACAAGAACCCCGCGCTGATGTTTAACGTCCCGATTCTCAATCTGGTCTGGTTTATCCTGGTGGGCGTCCTGTTCACCGGCTACGCCATCCTTGACGGTTTCGACCTGGGGGTGGGGACGCTGCACCTCTTCACCAAAACCGACGCGGAGCGTCGCGTGATGCTCAACTCGATCGGCCCCGTGTGGGACGGCAACGAGGTGTGGCTCGTCACTGGCGGCGGCGCGCTCTTCGCGGCCTTTCCCGAAGTGTATGCCTCGGTGTTCTCGGGCTTTTACCTCGCCTTTATTCTGCTGCTTTTCGCGCTGATTTTCCGCGCCGTGGCCATCGAGTTCCGCAGCAAGATGGAGATGGGGTGGTGGAGGCAGATGTGGGATGTGGGCTTCAGCATCGGGAGCGTACTTTCGGCGCTCTTGATCGGCGTGGCGCTCGGGAATATTGCCCTTGGGGTGCCGCTCGACGCCGACCATGAGTATGCGGGAACCTTCCTCGGTCTGCTGCGGCCTTACCCGCTGATCCTTGGGGTGACGACCGTGGCGCTTTTCGCGATGCACGGGGCGATCTACGGCGTGTTGAAAACGGAGGGCACACTGCACGAAAAACTGCGCTCATGGGCCAACCGTTGCGTGGCGATTTTCGTGGTCTGTTATATTCTGGTGACGGTGGCGACGCTGCTCTGGGTCCCGCACATGACCGAGACGCTGGGGGCGTATCCGTGGCTCTATGTGGTGGCCGTCTTCAACGCACTGGCCATCGCCAATATTCCACGCGAAATCAACCGTGGCCGGGATTTCAGCGCCTTCCTTTCCTCCTGCCTCGCCATGGTGGCGCTGATGACCCTCTTCGGCATCGGGATGTTCCCCAATATGGTTTATTCCATGCCCACCCCGGAGAACAGCCTGACGGTGGTGAACGCGGCCTCTTCGCAAAAGACGCTCTGGATCATGCTGATCATCGCCATTATCGGCGTGCCGTTGGTACTGACGTACACGGCCGTGATCTACCGCATCTTCCGCGGCAAAGTGCGGCTCGGCCCGATGAGTTATTAGGGGAAACCCTGATCTTATCTGCTACGGCCCATTGCCGTTGACATGATAAAGCCGGATGTGAGTAGATGTTTTCTTATGAAACTCGGAGCGGCGACTTTTATTGCATTGGCGGCAACTTGCTTAACGGCATTTGCCGGGGATTATGAGATCACCGTGGACCGGAAGAAGGAGAAGGGCGGCTCCGGCGGCGACCAAGCCACGGTCAAGGCTTCCCAGAACTGGACGGGCGATGTTAATATCCTCAACCGCGCGTTCAAGCCGAGCCCTGATTTGACAGCGCGTTACGTTATTTACGTTAAGCGCCAGAATCTTGGCGAAGCGGAGAATGCCGAGAATGTCGAAAGAGTGACCGGCAGCTTTAATGTGCCCGCGATGAAGGCTGGTGCCAAGGGGACGTATTCCACGGTGGACGTCGTGCTCAACAGTGCGCATGCCGCGGCGAACTGGCGCGTGGGGCAGAAGGACAAAGATGGTCGCGTCACATTTGGCCGCCAAAGCGCCCAGGATACGCTGGTGGGCATCTGGCTTCGCCTTTACAGCGGCCAGATCCAGGTGGCGGAGTACGTCAACCCGACCACGCTCACGACCAAGTTCAAGTTTGAATAGCCCGGCGCGCCTGACGGCTTGCGCAAGCCTTGGGTGAAGGGTTACGGTGGAAGGCAAATGCTAACGCACCGTCCCCGTAGACTCCGTGCCACGGCGGCCTTTCGCGATATGGTCCGCGAGACCCGCTTGGTGGCGACCGATTTGATTTACCCACTTTTTGTGAGCGAGCGTGTCAGCTCGCGCACCCCCGTGGAATCCATGCCGGGGGTGGCCCAGCTCACGGTTGAGGAAGCCGCGGGCGAGGCCGCGCTGGCTTGGGGGGAGGGGATCCGCAGCGTGCTTCTTTTCGGCATTCCCTCAGAAAAGGATGAGCTGGCCAGCCAGGCCTACGCCGAAAACGGGATCGTCCAGCAGGCCGTCCGAGCCATTAAGAGGGCGGTGCCGGAGATGATCGTTATCACCGACGTCTGCCTGTGCGAATATATGAGCCACGGCCATTGCGGCATCGCCCGGATCGAGGATGGCTGCGTGGAGGTGCTTAACGATGAATCGCTTGAGCTGCTGGCGCGCACGGCGGTTTCCCACGCGGCGGCCGGGGCGGATATCGTGGCCCCCAGTGACATGATGGACGGCCGGGTGGCCGCGATCCGGCGGGCGCTGGATGTGGGCGGGTTCCAAAGTACGGCGATCCTGAGCTACGCGGCGAAATTCGCCTCGGCGTTTTATGGCCCATTCCGCGACGCGGCGGACAGCACTCCGCAGGCGGGCGACCGCCGCAGCTACCAGATGGACCCGGCCAATGCGCTGGAGGCGTTGCGCGAGGTGGCGCTGGATCTGGAGGAATCCGCCGACATGGTGATGGTAAAGCCGGGGCTGCCTTACCTCGATATTCTTTGGCGGGTGAAGGAGCGTTTTGAGATGCCGACGGCTGTTTATCACGTCAGCGGAGAGTACGCGATGCTCAAGGCCGCCGTGGCCAATGGCTGGCTGGACGAACGGGCCGCCACGATGGAGACGATGCTTTCCTTTAAGCGGGCGGGGGCTGATATGATCGTAACCTACGCGGCCCGTGATGTGGCCCGTTGGCTAAGCCGAAAATAGGTATCCTAGAAAAAAGGCAGAGGGCTCACGCAAAGGCGCAAAGGCGCAAAGAAAGGCAGGACTATTTGCGGCTTTGCGCCTTTGCGTGAGTATAGGGCACCTCTGGAAACCGGTGGCACGTCATCCATTTTGTCTTTTTGCGCCCTTTTGGCCCCATTTTTCAGTCAATATTGATCAATATTGCCCGAAAAACGGGGCCAAAAGGTCATCAAAAATCCTTCATGGCTGCCATACCCCGGTTTCCAGAGGTGCCCTTATCGACAAAAGAAAACCGGTGCTGCTCGTCAAAGAACAGCACCGGCAAAAAAACTCAGCTTTTAAAGGGAGGAGTTTTTAGTAGCGGCCACCACGGTCGCCACGGTCGCCACGGTCGCGGCCACCGCCACGACGGTCGCCACCGCCGTATCCGCCGCCGCCGCCACCACCACTGCTACGGCGCTCACCGCCACCGAAGGAGCGTCCGCCGCCGCCGGCTGGACGTTCTTCACGCGGGCGCGCGATATTAACAGTGAGAGGACGGCCTTCGAGGGCTTTGCCGTGGAACTGCTCAATGGCACTCTGGGCTTCGCCTTCGGTGCTCATGGTGACAAATGCAAATCCACGGCTTTTGCCAGTGAATTTGTCCTGCACCAGCATCACGTCACTGACGGTGCCGGCTTGACCGAAGAGGTCCTGCAGATCGGGTTCCGTTACGTTAAAGGGAAGATTCCCCACGTAAAGTTTGTTGTTGCTCATACTAACTTAACTGCCAAGCACTGCGGTGGACGGTCCCCGGTCATCGGTCTCAAGTCGCCAACTGATTTGACTCAATCGCAAACTCCCCTGCCCCAACACTGCTGACGAGGCGCACAGTAAACTTATTTGCTTGCAAGGAAAGCAAAATCCGCGTCGGATTTAATGTTAATTGGGGCTGCGGGAAAACCTGATGAAAATCAGGTTCTCTAATAACCTGCGCTCAAGGGTTGATGCTGCTTCTAGGGCTGAGGAACGGGGCGGATATATGATTCAATCATGCTCATTCCTAGCCGGGAACGGACGGGGAGGACCGGGGATCGGAGGCCGTGCGGCGGACCTTGGGTAATAAATGACACATTTGGGGCTTTCCCCTAGGAAAGGATTCTTGACCTTTTTACGGGAAATCTTCATTCATTTCGGCCACTCCATCTCATTTTCTATGGGAGAGGGCCAAGTTATCTATGAGCACCAGCAAACATTTTCTTTCCGCAGTAGCCGTCGCCACCGCCTGCATTGTCGCCTCACCCGTTTCGTGGTCACAGGAACCACAGGCCCAGGCTCCCGTCGTCAAAAGCATTGATGTCCAGTTCGCCGGACCCGCTTCCGTCAGCAAGGAGGTAATCCTTAACAACATGCGCACCAAGGTGGGCAAGCCCTACTCGGTGGGGATCGCCGAGGAGGACGTCCGGAACCTTTACAAAACCGCCAAGGTGTACAATGTCCGGTTTTTCTACGACAAACTGCCCGATGGCGGCCTGAAAGTGATCGTGGTAGTGCAGACTAAGGCGACCATCGAGGAGGTCAATGTCGAGGGGGCCACACAGATCAAGGCCCGCAGCCTGCTGAAAAAGCTGACCATTAAGAAGGGGTCCGAGCTGAGCGAAGCCGACATTGAGGCCGACCGCCAGAAGATCCTGACCACCTACCGCGAGAAGGGGTACAAGGACACGGACGTCAAGACGGACATCAAGACCGACGAAAAGACCAGCAAGGCCCGCGTGACCTTCACCGTGGTTGAAGCGGGCAAGACGGTGGTTCGCACCGTCGAGTTCGAGGGCAACACGGTCTTCTCCACCAAGGTGCTTCGCAAGGTGGTCAAGACCCACCGCCACTATCTCTTCTCCTTCATCGACAAATCCGGCCACGTCGATACCGACACCCTTTCCGCCGACGTCGACGCCCTGCGCGCTTACTACCAGAACCACGGTTACGAGGACGTCAAGATTGGCGACCCGACGATCACCCGTCGGGAAGGCACCGCCAAGGTCACGGTGACTTTCCCGATTGCCGAGGGGCCGCAGTACCATGTTGGCAGCCTCACCATCGGCGGGGCCCGGCTCTTTAGCGCCACGGAACTCGCCGCACCGCTCCGGCAGAAGGAGGGAGTGGTTTATTCCCCCGAGGGCGTGCAGGCCGACGTCAAGATGATCCAGAATATCTATGGCGCCAAGGGGTACGTCGATACCTCCGTCACTCCGGTGGTCTCTCCCATGGGAGGGTGCCGGATGAACCTGACCTTCCGCATCGAGGAGGGTTCCCAGTCCTACGTTGAGCGCGTCAATATCAGCGGCAACAACCGTACCAAGGACAAGGTGATCCGCCGAGAACTGCTGCTCGGGCCCGGCGAACTTTACAATTCCATCGCCGCCGACGCCAGCAAGCAGCGTTTGCAGAACCTCAACTACTTCGAACGCGTCGATGTGTTCTCGTCCGACACCATGGCCGCTGGCCGCAAGGACATGAACGTGGTCGTTACCGAGAAAAAGACCGGGTCGCTCAACTTCGGCGCCGGGTATAGCACGACGGACGGCGTCCTCGGTTTTGTCGAACTCTCGCAGAGCAACTTTGACATCACCAACTGGCCGGACTTCACCGGTGGTGGCCAGCGCTTCCGGGCCCGCGCCCAGGTGGGCTCCGAGCGGAAGGATTTTACGGTTTCCCTTACCGAGCCGTACTTCCTGGACTACCAGCTGGCTGTTGGCGGCGAACTTTTCTGGCGCGAGGCCGATTACCTCAGCAGCGTCTACAACCAGCGCAACTACGGTTTCAACATCTTCACCCGCAAGGCCATTACCGACCGGCTCTCCTGGCGCTTGGATTATCGACTGGAGGAAATCGATATTTACGACCTTTCGGACAGCGATGTTTCCGACACCATCCGCGAGGACGAGGGCGGTCACCTCAAGAGCCAGATTACGCCTTCGCTGGTTTATGATACCCGCGACAGCGTTTTCCTGACCCGCCGGGGCACGCGGGCCGAGCTTTCCGCCTATGTTGCGGGTGGCCCGCTGGGGGGCAACGATAACATTTACGGCGGCGACCTCACCGCAACTCACTACATTTCCCTGCCGTGGGATACCATCCTTACCCTCTCGGGTGAAATGGCCAGCGTGAACTACTTCTCCGGCAGCAACCACGTGCCGATCTTTGACCGCCTCTACCTGGGCGGATCTAATAACCTGCGCGGCTTCAAATTCCGCGATGTTGGCCCCCATGACAAGTATGACAACGCCATCGGCGGCAATTCCCTGGCCCGGGCCACGGCAGAATTTACCTACCCGATCATCGACCGTGTTCGCGGCGCCGTCTTCTATGATGCCGGTTACGTCAACTCCGATGCCGGGGACTTCAGCCCCGACAATATGGCCTCCGACGTCGGTATCGGCATCCGGCTCGATTTGCCCATCGGCCCCATCCGGATCGACTACGGCTATCCAGTCACCCACGGCGACTCAACAAACCATGCCGGACACTTTAATTTTAATATTGGCTACCAATTTTGAACGGATTACCGTTCCAGCAGTCATAGCATAGACCACACTGATTTCTTATCATGAAACTGAACCTGATCCTTCCCGCCCTCGCGGCCGTTGCCCTCATCTCCGCCGCTCCGATGGCCCAAGCCGATGTCAAAATCGGCTATGTGGACATGAATCGTATCTTCAACAACTACTACAAAACGGAGCAAGCCAAGAAGCGGGTTGACGAAGCCCAGGCAGTTGCCCAGAAAGAGTTGCAGGACCGGGCCGATGTCTTCAACAAGAACCTCTCCGAGGTCAAGAAGCTCAACGACGACATCAGCAAGCCTGAGCTGAGCAAGGACGCCAAGGAAAAGAAGACCAAAGACCGCGACCTCAAGGCCGAAGACGTAAAGCGTCAGGAAAAGGACATCATGGAGCTTCGCCAAAAGCGCCTCAAAGAGCTTCAAGAGCAGGCGGCTCGCATGCGCTCCGGTATTGTTGAGGAAATCCGCAAGGTGATCGCCGACAAGGTGAAGGCCGATCAGTATGACCTCGTGCTCGATAAATCGGGCCTGACCTCCAACGGCATCGAAGTGGTTCTCTACTCCCGCGAAGCGGCTGATTTCAGCGATGATATCATCAAGGTTCTGAACAAGAACAAGGACGCGGCGGCTTCGGCCACTCCCTCTGACGCTCCCAAGGCGGCTGATCCTCTCAAGGCCAAATAGTGCAGACCACCGTTGAAGAACTCGCCGCCCTGGTGGGGGGACGTGTTGTCGGCGGTGACGGTAAGGCTCCCATCACAGGCGTAGCCTCCGTTTCCGACGCTGCTGCCGGGGATATTACCTTCTTCGGCAACGCGAAATACCTTCCTGCTTTAAGGGCCAGCAGCGCCACGTGCGCGCTGGTCCCGGAAGATTTTGCCGAGGCCATCGCGCCCACGCAGATCCGGGTGGCCACCCCGTCGCTCGCTTTTTCCAAGGTGGTGACGCAGTTCGCTCCCGCGCCCATTGAGTATCTGCCGGGGATTCATCCCTCGGCGGTGATCGATCCCACAGCCCGCATCGGCGGGAAGGTTTCGATTCAGGCCCATGTGGTGATCGAAGCGGGTGCGGAGATCGGCGACGGCACTTTTCTGGGGGCGAATGTCTACATCGGCCACGGAGCGCGGCTCGGCGCGGACTGTAAAATCTACCCCAATGTTTCGATCCGCGAGCGGTGTGTGCTCGGCGACCGCGTGGTCATTCACAGCGGCGCGGTGATCGGCAGCGACGGCTTCGGGTTCGAAATGAACAACGGCCGGTACGTTAAAATTCCGCAGATCGGGATCGTGCAGGTCGACAACGACGTCGAGATCGGAGCCAACACCACCATCGACCGGGCCCGTTTTGGCCGGACGTGGATCGGCGAGGGGACCAAGATCGACAACCTGGTGCAGATTGCGCACAACGTGGTGATCGGCAAGCACAGCATCCTGGTTTCACAGGTCGGCATTTCCGGCAGCAGCCGCGTGGGCAACTATGCCACGCTCGCTGGCCAGGTCGGCGTGGTGGGGCATATCGAGATTGGCGACCAGGCCATCGTGGCCGCCAAGAGCGGGGTCAGCAAGAGCGTCCCGGCCAAGGAAATGTGGTGGGGTTCGCCTGCCAGCCCCATTCATGAAGCGAAGGAACGCGTGGCTTATGTGAAACGCATTCCCAAACTCATTGAACGCGTCAAGCGGCTCGAAGACCAGGCCGCCGGTCGCGCTGTCGATTAACTTAAGCTGGCGATAACGCTGGCTTTTTGCGTACCGGGGTTGACGATCGGCCCGGGCCGTGCCAGCATTAGCCCTGCTCCTTCACCCCCCGCCGATGAAATTCTTCCTCTTATTAGTCCCCGGGATTTTGTGTCTCTTCGGCGGGTGCGCCCAGACGGGGGCCGTTTTGGAGCGGGATCTTTTTGGCCCGCCCGTTCCGGGCAAAGTCCTCAAGGTGAAGACCACCGCCTATGTCGGCAGGCGCAATGCTGTCGGGCGGCCGCTCCAATATGGAAAAGTCACCAGTGCCGCATCGGACTGGTCGGTGTTTCCTCTGGGGACCCAGTTCCGGATCGTTGAAACGGGCGACCGGTTCGTTATCGACGATTACGGATCGGCCATGGTTGGGACGCGCACGATCGACCTCTATAAGCCACATTCCCGGGCAATGCACGAGTGGGGGATCCGGGACGTGTATATCGAGATCGAGGAGTGGGGGTCTGCCCGCCGAAGCCTGGAGGTGCTTTCCCCGCGCGAGAATGTGAGCTACGTCCGGCGGATGCTCGCGGCGCTGCGCAAGCAGTCGCACGGCATGCCAAAGCAGTTCCACAAGGTGGACTGATGGGCTGAGCGGCGGCGCTCGCCGGGGCTTGTATTCAGTGAATCCAGGCGGCCCGGCTCAGCTTCTTGCTTACCCCAGAAAGCCCTACGTTCTAGGTGCTCATTCTTGCGGGAGTTTGGTATCATCCCCGCCATGGATAACTTCGTTTTCAAGAACCCTACGGAAATTCTTTTTGGGCGCGGGATGATTGCCCAAATCGCAGAACGTGTTCCGGCCGAAAAGCCGGTCCTTCTCCTCTACGGCGGCGGCTCGATTAAGCGCAATGGGGTCTACGATCAGGTTCGGGCGGCGCTGAAAGGGCACCGGGTGATCGAGTTTGGCGGAATCGAGGCGAATCCGGTTTATGAAACGTGTTTGAAGGCGGTGGAGGAAGTCAAAGCGCAGGGCGTCGGCTTTATCCTCGCGGTGGGAGGCGGTTCGGTGATCGACGCGGCCAAGTTCATCGCGGCGGCAAGCCTCTACAAGGCGGGGGAGCAGTGGAATATTTTGCTGACGGGTGGTGGCGACATTGGGGCCGCGCTGCCGCTGGGTGCGGTGCTGACGCTTCCCGCCACGGGCTCGGAATCGAATGGAAACGCCGTGATTTCGCGCCAGGCGACCCACGAGAAGCTGGCGCTGGCCTCCGGGTTGGTTTTCCCGGTGTTCTCGGTGCTGGACCCTGAAACGACCTTTACGCTGCCGCAAAAACAGGTGCGCAACGGCGTCGTCGATTCGTTTGTGCATGTGATGGAGCAATACCTGACGTTCCCGGTGTATGCGCCGTTGCAGGACCGTTTTTCGGAGTCGATTCTCCAGACGCTGGTGGAAGTCGGGCCCGTGACGCTCGCGGAACCTCAAAATTACGACGCCCGCGCTGCGTTCATGTGGAGCGCCACGCTGGCCCTCAATACGCTGATCGCCTGCGGGGTGCCGCAGGACTGGTCAACCCACATGATCGGCCACGAGTTGACTGCGTTCTACGGCCTGGACCACGCAGAGAGCCTGGCGATTGTGCTGCCGGGGGTTTGGGAGCGGGAGCTTGAGCACAAGGCGGCCAAGCTCGAACAGTATGGGGCCCGGGTTTGGGGCGTCCGGACGGCGCCGGAGGCCATTGCGGCCACGGAGAAGTTTTTCCAATCCCTCGGGATGCCGACGCGCCTTTCGGATTACCAGATCGACGCGGAGGAAGCGGCGGAGAAGGTGCAGGCGCGCTTCATCGAGCGCGGGACGTTGCTGGGCGAACACCAGGATATCACGCCGAACGCGGTGGCGGCTATTCTGCGCTCCCGGGCGTAGGCCCGGAACGGCGTTCCGGCCTATCCGTACCGGAGCGCCTCGATGGGATCGAGGGTGGAGGCTTTCCATGCCGGGTAGAGGCCGGAGATGACGCCGATGCCCACGGCGAAGGCAAAGGAAATCATGACGGCGCTAAAGGTGATGATGGGGGCGTTTTCGACCGGGGAGAGGAGGACCAGGACCTGCACGACGCCGGTGGCGGCCAGCAGCCCGAGGACGCCGCCGATGAGCCCAATGACGCCGCTCTCGACGACAATCTGCACGAAAATATCGTGCCGCCGCGCGCCGATGGCCCTCCGGACGCCGATTTCGCGAATGCGCTCGGTGATGCTCGCGAGCATGATATTGGTGATGCCGATGCCGCCCACCAGCAAGCTGATGCCCGCGATGAGGCTGCCGCTGGTGCGGGTCGCGCGGATGCTGCTTTCGATGTTGTCGAACCATTCCTCGCGGGTGTCGAAGCCGAAGTCGTCGATGCCGCGGTGGGTCCGGTCGAGGATGGAGCGGACTTGCGTGAGGGTTTCGTCGAAGATCGCGATGTCGGCGACGCGGAAGGAAAGGCGATCGAGCCTGCGGTTGGCGCTGCCGTCGGAGTTCGAGGCGGTGCGGAAGTCGTTGAAAAAGGTGCTGTAGGGGACGGCGATGCAGTGGTTTTTTTCCCAGAACTGGTCGTACTGGCGCATCTTCTTTTTCGTTTTGCCCATGCGGGCCATGCGGCGCTTGAGCTGGGCGTCGCTAACGCCTGCCTGGCGTTTGCGCTTGGCGGCGTTGCTCTCGTAGTGCTTGAGAATGCCGACGATGCGGTAGGGGACGCCCATGATGCGGATGCTCTCGCCGATGGGGCGGCAGCTGGGGTTCCCTGGCCAGAGTTCGGCGGGGATGTCGGAGCCGATCACTACGACGCGGTTGACCTGGTCGATGTCGTTCTGCGCGAGCAGGCGGCCCTCCTCCAGCTCCAGGATGCCCAGCTCGAAGAACTCGGGCGAGGTGCCGATGGCTTTGAGCCGCAGGGTTTTGTTGTCCCGGCTGATGGGCATGGGCTGGTTCATTTCGGGGACCACCAGGTCCACTAGCGAGGCTCCTTTTTCGAGCGCGGTGACGTCGGCCATGGTGCGGCCGGAGGAGAGGAAGGCGAGGTCCTGCATTTCCTCAGAGGGCTCTTTGTTATTGACCTCCACGCGCTGCACGCCGCCGCTGGCCGCGAGCATTTCGCGCATGCCGCGGGCGACGCCTTCGGTGAGCGCGAACATGGAGAGGAGGCTCGCCACGCCGAGGATGATCCCGAGCATGGTGAGGAAACTGCGGAATTTGTGCGCGCCGATTTCCTTGAGGCCGATGATCAGGCCAAACCAGAAGTTCACGCCTGGGCCTCCTCCTCTTTTTGCGGAGCGGGGTGGGCTACCAGCAGCGGTGCGGTTTGGGATATGGCGGCATCGACGCCGACGCGGATGAGGCCGTCGCGCATTTCGATGCGCCGGGGCAGGCGGGAGGCGATGTTGTTGTCGTGGGTGACGATGACGATGGTGCAGCCGCTCTCGGCTAATTCGCGGAAGAGGGTCAGGATCGTTTCGCCGGTTTTGGAGTCGAGGTTGCCGGTGGGCTCGTCGGCGAAGACGATTTTTGGGGTATTCACAATCGCTCGCGCAATGGCGACGCGCTGGCACTGGCCGCCGCTGAGCTGGAGCGGGGTGTTGTACATGCGGTGGGCGAGGTCGACGCGCTCGATGGCGGCGATGGCCCGCTCGCGCCGCACTTTGGCGCTGACTCCGGCGTAGACCATCGGCAGTTCGACGTTGTGGAGGACGTCGAGCTTGGGCAGGAGGTTGAAGGCCTGGAAGACGAAGCCGATTTTCGAGTTCCGCATTTTGGAGAGCTGATCGTCGGAGGCGTTGGAGACGTCCACGCCGTCGATGACGAGGCTGCCGCTGGTGGGAGTGTCGAGGCAGCCCAGGAGGTGCATCAGGGTCGATTTTCCGGAGCCGCTGGGGCCGATGATGCAGAGAAATTCGCCCGCGTCGATGGTGAGCGATACGCCGTCGAGGGCGGCGATGTCCTGGTCGCCGACGCGGTAGATTTTGCGAATGTCGCGGAGTTCAACGAGAGCCATGGCTGGGGAGCGGGAAACCGGGGGCTGAAACTGAGCGCTAGCCCTTTTTCTCCAGGACGCGGGGTTCTACGGTAAGGATCTGGTCGCCGGGTTTGAGGCCCGTCTTGACTTCGGCGTAGTCCAAGGCCGCCACGCCGACGGTGACTTCCTGTTCGCGCGGGACGCCGTTCTCAATGATATAGACGACTTGCTTGTCGTTCTGGCCCTTGAAGACGGCGGAAACGGGGATGGCGATGGCCTGGTCGGCGTGGGCCACGGGGACGGCCAGGTTGACCATCATGCCGGGCCGCAGGCGGGTGCTTGGCTTGAGGATGGCGGCCTGGACTTGGAAGCCTTTGACGCCGTTCTTGATGGTGGCCACGGGGGCGATGAAGCTGATGCGGGCGTCCATGGTTTCCTGTTTGATGGACTCCATGCGCACGTTGACGACTTGCTTGAGGGCGAGCCGCGCGACGTCGACCTGGTTGACGTTGGTGGTGACGAGGAGCTTGGAGAGGTCGGCCACGGTCAGGAGCGTGGTGCCGGAGTTGACGCTGCCTGCGGCGACGACGACCTGGCCTTCGATGACCTGGACTTGCAGAACGGTGCCGTCGATGGCGGCAACGAGGTGGCTTTTGGTGATCTGGTCCTCGGCACTTTGCAGTTTGCGCTGGGCTTTGGAGAGTTCGTTTTTGGCGATGGCGAGGTCGCTATCCAGGTTATCGAAGGATTCCTTGGTGATCAGCTTGGCTTTGAAGAGTTCCTTGCCGCGGTTGAAATTGTGCATGGCGCGGTCGACGCTGAGCTGGCTGCCGGTGACTTCGGCGACGGCGGAGGCCTTGGAGTTCTGGAGATCGGTGTCGTCGATTTCGGCAAGCGCCTGCCCGGCTTTGACGCGCTGGCCGGGCTCGACGTGGAGCGCCTTGACTTTGCCGCCGACTTCGGACTTTACCTCAAGCTGAAACTCGGGAGCGACGTCGCCGGAGACTTCGATGGAGTAGTCGATGTCGCGGCGTTCGGCGGTGGCGAGGTATTCTTCAGGGATGGCGACCTTGCTTGGACCGGCAAGTTTTTGCCAGTACGCGCCCAGGGCGTTGCGGCTGAACCAGAGGGTCAGCAGCACAACGACGAAGGCTAGGAGTATAAGGGGGGCCTTTTTCATCGAACTGGTAACTAAAGCATAGATAGACCCCAAGGGGAATGCTTTCGTTCGAGAAAAAGCCGCTCCTTTTTTGGCTATTTGCTTTAGGTCGCTCATTTGGCGGGATGGTTTTTTAGGACGCTAAGCCGAAAATAGGTGGGTTTATGCGAAATGATTCGCGCCCAAAGGCCGGAAAAAAGGCATTGGGTTCACGCAAAGGCGCAAAGGCGCAAAAAAGACGAAGGCAAGAGTCTCGGTTTATTCGCGTCTCGGGTCTCTATTTTGGACTTCTCTGCATTCTTTACCCCGTCTACTTCGGTATCTTCCGTCTCGGCTTCCAGTTGCCGCGTCGGCACGATGAACAATTCCGCCAAAACAAAACTGGCAACGGCTAAACCCATTTTGTCACCGATTTCCACACACGATGCTTTCTTTAGGGCACCTCTGGAAACCGGGGCACGTCATCCACTTTGTCTTTTTGCGCCCTTTCGGCCCCATTTTTCAGTCAATATTGATGAATATTGCCCGAAAAATGGGGCCGAAAGGTCATCAAAAATCCTTCGTGGCTGCCATACCCCGGTTTCCAGAGGTGCCCTTAAGCCGCCACGGAGCCAAAGTCTCCTAACAGGGCATCCTGGAAAAATGCGCGAACGGACCAAGGCGGCGCGCGAAGCCGACGCTATCGCGCGGTAGCGCGAGAAGGTCCAGCGCTTGCGCTGGTTACGCTGGTTGGCGGCCTAGGTCGCTGCGGTCTTCCATGACGTGGGCGGCCCAGTCGAGAGCGGAGGAGGAGGCGTTCCACATGTCCACGAAAGGCTGGCGACCGGAAAGGAGAGCGTCCATGCGGTGCTCCTGGTAGGCGAGCTCGGTGGCCAGCGGGAGATAGACTTCCCGCGCGCCCTCGTCGTTGGCGTAATCGAAAAGGCCGTTGTAACAATGGCGGCCGTCTTCCCAGCCGGGGTGGTTGAGGATCGGGTAGAGACAGATCCCCTCCAGGGGGACGCCGAGCGTGGTGGCTGCCGCGGCTTCATTGACGATATAGCGCAGCCAGGCGGGGCGGGTTTCGTCCTCGATGCCGGTTTCCGCGATAAAGAGCGGGCGCTCGTAGCGTTCGTAGATCTCGGCGAGCATCCAGCGCACGTGCCGGTAGCGGGGATCGGACGGGGCGAGCATGGAGCCGTGGCCGCCGGGGTAGCGCCACTGGTTGTGGATGTAGTAGTTGACGCCTAGGACGTCCATGAACTCCGGCGCACCGCCCAGCTCCGGCTCGACGCGGCCGATGAGCATGTCCCACGCTTCGAACTGGCTCTGGCGAAAGGCCTCGGCCTCGGGGGCGTCTTCGGCGCGGTCGGGCCGGGCGATGACGTGGATCATCGGGTCGACCTGGAAAAAAACGGTCCCGGGGTTGACGTCGCGCAGCTCGGTCATGGCGGCGACCGATGCCCGGACGAGCTGGCGCTTGAGCTCCTGGCCCCGGCCCTTCGCGAAGGGGTACATGATGCCCTCCTGCGCCGCCGCCCAGGAGAAGAAGGAAATTTCGTTGATGGGGGCGACCCACGGGGCGGCTTCCCCTTCGTCTTTCATGAGCCAGGCCCAGTGGCGGGCGTAGTTGGCAAAGCGGTTGACGAACTGGGGGGAAAAAAGGTCGAGGTCATCGGGCCAGCCGTAGTGGAAAAGGTCCCAGATGACCTGGGTGCCCGCTTCGCGCGCGGCCCGCAGCATGGGCAGGAAGCTGGCCCAGTTGAAGACGCCCGGTTTTTCCTCCACCCGGTGCCAGCGCACGCCGTCGCGGACGGTTTCCATTCCGTAGCGTTTGAGGAGGCGGTAGTCGCTCTCGGCAAAGCGGTCGTGCTGGGTGGCGGCGAGCATATCGAGGCGCTGGCCGTTGGCGAGCCGATGCGTGGAGCACTCAAACCCGCCCAGGAAGAAGCTGCGGAATAACGGGTGTTTCATCGAAGGGGGATTCGCGCGCCGCCGCTAAAGCGCCCCTTTCTTTTTTGCCGCATCCGTGGTATGGCTTGCCGTTCCGTGGCCAAACGAAAAACCGCAACCAAACCCAAACCGAAGCCGGGCAGGCGCTGGCATTGGAAGCGGTATGTTTTTGCCCTGTTGCTGGGGGTGGGGGCGGCGGTCTGCGGGCTCTATGGCTCGTGGGCGGGGCTCTATGACTTGAAGCAACTGGAGGTGATGCCGCAACGGAGCGTGATTTTCGACTGCAACAGCCAGCCGTTCGCGCGCCGGGCGGGGGAGGACCGCTTGCTGGTGCCGATCGCGAAGGTTTCGCCCTATTTTATCGACGCGCTGCTGGCCCGGGAGGATACCCGTTTTTATCAGCACCATGGGGTGGACCCGGTGGGGATTTTGCGCGCGGTTTTCCGCAATGCGACCCGGCTCAAGGCGCGCGAGGGGGCCAGTACGCTGACGCAGCAGCTGGCGCGCAATTCGTTCGAGCTGGGGGGCAAAAATCTCCACCGCAAGCTGCTGGAGGCGTTCATTTCGCTGCGGATCGAGCGGAGTTTCTCCAAGTCGCAGATCCTGGAGCTTTACGTGAACCGGATTTACTTCGGCTCGGGGATGTACGGGGTGGAGACGGCGAGCCGGGCTTACTTTAATAAACCGAGCGCGCAGTTGACGCTGGGGGAGGCGGCGGTGCTGGCGGGGTTGATCCGCTCGCCGGAGCGTTTCTCGCCCTTCCGGAACCTGGAGGCTTCGCTCAAGCAGCGCGATACGGTGCTCGACCGGATGGTGCAGACGGGCAAGCTAAAGGCGGATAAGGCCGCACAGGCGAAGTCGCTGCCGGTGCAGGTCTCGGCGACGCGGCCGCCCCGGCCGAGCGACGGCTACCCGATGGGGGCGATTGAGGATGAGCTGAATGCGAACCTCGACAGCGATCAGCTGGCCGAGGGGGGGCTGAAAATTTACACGACGCTGGACCCGGCGCTGCAAAAGGCGGCGGAGACGGCGCTCGACTCGGAGCTGGCTAAGGTGGAAGCGCGGTCTGGGTTCGGCCACCCCAAGCGGGCGGATTTCGGCGGGCGCACGGACGGGGTTTCCAAGACGCCCTATTTGCAGGGGGCTCTGCTTTTGCTCGATAACGCGACGGGCGGCATTCGCGCGATGGTCGGCGGGCGCAATTACGCGGAGAGCACGTACAACCGCGTTTATGCCAAACGGCAGATTGGCTCGACCTTCAAGCCGTTTGTCTACGCGGCGGCGTTTGCGAGCGGCGCGGTGTCGCCCTCGACGCCGGTGAGCGACGACGGGATCCAGCGTGGGGAGATCCGGGGCGCGCCGAACTGGCATCCGTCCAATTCCGACGGCTCGTTCCGGGGCGCTCTGCCTGCGGAAGAGGGGCTGGTCCATTCCCGCAATACGATGAGCGCGCGGGTGGGCAATATGGCGGGGCTCGATGCGGTTTGCCAGGTGGCCCGGGATGCGGGGCTGGGGGATATTCCCCATTTTCCGGCGGTTTACCTGGGGGCTTTTGAGTGCTCGCTGCGCGACTTGGTTTCGGCCTACACGCTGTTCCCCAATGGGGGGATGCGCCGCCAGCCGTTCCTGATCTGGCGGGTGGAGGATGCGCATGGGAAGGTGCTCTTTCGCAGCAACCCGGTGGAGACGCGGGCGCTCTCGCCCTCGGTGTGCTGGATGATTACCGGGGCGCTGCAAAAGGTGATGGAGCGCGGGACGGCTGCTTCGGCGGATTATCACAAGCCAGCGGCGGGCAAGACGGGGACGACGAATGACTACAAGGATGCGTGGTTCGTGGGCTACACGGCGACGCTGACGTGCGGCGTCTGGGTGGGGCTTGATGTGCCCGCGCCGATCATACCGCACGGCTACGGGGCGGCGCTGGCGCTGCCGGTGTGGAGCGATGTGATGAACGCGGCGGGGGACCGCTACGCTTCGCGCGGCTTCCAGCAGCCGGATCGTTTCCAGGCACCGCAGCCGGGGGCTTCCCCGGGCGGTCCGGAGAATCCCAACGAGCCGGTTCGCAAGGCGCTGCCTTCGCGGATCTTTAATACGTTCCGCCATATGTTTGGCGGCGGGCAGTAGGCCCAAGGCACAAAAAAGCCTGGAGCGGTTTCCCGTTCCAGGCTGTGTTGAGGTGGGTTAATTTTTTTCCGGGGTTGTAAGCTCGTTTACTGAGCCGGGGCGGCGGCAGGCTGCTGCTGCTGCTGAACCTGGACGACGTGGAAGGGGTAGTGGATGATTTCCTTGTCTTCGACGTAGATTTCGACCTGGTAGGTGCCGAATTCCTTGAACTGCACGCCTGCGAAGAAATTGACGTTGGTGGCCTGGCCGATGGTGTCCTGAAGCTCGAACTCGACTTCGGCTTCGCCGAGGACGGTTTTATCGGGGGCCAGGATGCGGGCCTTTTGCTTGAATTTGCCGATGCCGCCAACCCAGCGCGTCCAGACGGCCAGCTTGAGGAGCCCTACGGGGACTTTGGTGGCGGGGATCAGGTTCAGAACGCCCACGAGCGACTGCATTCCGTTGTTTTCCTGCCGGACGTCTTCACAGACGACGGAGGCCTGAAGGGTGGGGACAATGTGTTTGGCCATGCTGGTGTGGAGGATGAGCAGGAGAGCGTGTACTCGGCAAGCGAAATTCGATGATGTTTGCGCTTTTCAAGGTAACATTCCCGTCGTAATCCCAAGGTATGAAGTTTCTCCGGTTTTTGATGCCCGTCCTCGCGGTCTGCGTGGTGCTCTCCTCGGTTTCGGGCTGCGCCTCTTTTAAAAAGAAGAAAAAACCCACCACGTCCGCGCGGGATATGGAGGACCAGAACGGGGATATGAATTTCGAGGCGTTCCGGAACCGGCTCCGCAAGGCGGCGAGCCGCCACGATGTGGCAACGCTCTCGCTGATGATGACGCCCAATTTCGGCTATAGCTGGGAGGCGGGCGGCGAGGGGGCGGGGGTGTTCGAATACTGGGACCGCAATAATCTCTGGCCGGAGTTGAACTTGATCCTGAAGGAGAAGTTCGTACCGAGCGGGAGCTTCATGGTGGCCCCGAAGGAGGTTACTTTTGACACGAATTACCGCGGCTACCGGGCCGGGCTGGAGCAGGTGAACGGTTCGTGGCGTTTCGCCTACTTCGTTTCCGCGCCGCCCGACCAACAGTAGAAGGTGGCGGTTATTGCGCCGCGGGGTTGGGTTCGACGGGGGCCGGTTCGCCTTTGACGAGCGCGGCGCTCCAGGCGTCCGCGCGCTTGAAGTAGGGGGCGTGGGCGTTGTTGACGTTCTGATGCTGGCCATCGGGGATGACGACGATTTCCTTGGGGGCCTGGATTTGGTTGAACGCGGCGAAGACGCCGGAGGCGGGGGAGGTGACGTCGGAGAGGCCCATGCCGACGAGCGTGGGGCAGTGGACGCGGGCGGCGAAGTTCATGGCGTCGAAGTAACGGGAGGTCTCCATCACTTTTTCGGGTTCGCTCTTGGCGTTGTTTTTCCAGCCGGGCCAGCCGGGCTGGCGGCCCGCGAGGTATCCGGTGTTATCGCTTCCCGCCGGGACGCAGACGATGACGTCGGTGACTTTGGGGAAGAGGGCGGCGGTGACAAAGGATTGCAGCCCACCCTGGCTGGCCCCGGTGACGAGGAAGACTTTGCCGTTCCAGTCGGGGCGCTGGGAGAGGTAGTCGGCGGCGCGGTAGCAGGAGAGGAACATGCGCAGGAAGTAGGAGGTTTCCCGGTCGGTGTTGCCGATGGCGGTGTAGTTCTTGAGCGCGGTGTTGGCTTGCTCGGTGTAGAATTCCTTGGGCTGGTCGATGGGGAGGTCGTGGGCCAGGATGTTGAGGACGAGCCAGCCTTGCTTGGCTTTGTAGGCGGCCCACTTTTTATCCAGCGGGTAGACGCCTGCCCACTGGGGGATGAATACGGCGGGGAATTTTCCGCCCTCGGTGGGGCGGGCTAGCTGGCCCTGAATGTGGGTGCCGTGGATGTTATCGAGAGTGATTTTCCAATAATCGACGCCGGGGACGCCGCTGTCGCCTTTTTCGAGGACGGGGTTGGCGGGGATGGCGGAAAGCTCGGCGATTTTGGATTTCCAGAAGGCGTCGAAGTCGGCGGGCGCGGGCTGGGAGGGGGCCAGTTTGGCGGGTTCGACGGCGGCTCCGTTGCTGGCTTTGACGGGGACGGTGCCGCTTTCCAGGGGGGCGGAGACTTCGGCCAGGAGGGTGCCGGGTTCGCTCAGCGTGGTGGTGATGAGGGCCGGTTCGGGGCCGAAGGTCAGGTTCCCCTGGGCGATGATTTTGGCCCCGCCTTGTTTGACGGTGAAGGTGGCGGATTTGAGGACATGGGCGTCGTCGTTGAGCGGCTCAACGCGCCAGGTGATTTTGTCGCCGGGTTGGTAGACGGCGCTGGCGTTGGCGGGGGCGACGGGGATGAGCTGGAGGCTCGGGTCAGCTCCGAAGCTGAGCGCCGAACCAAGCAGGAACGCGAGCAGGGAGCTGCCCACCGGACGGGGGAGGAGGATACGCATTCCCGCACGTTAGCCCAGAAGGCCGGGAAAACGCACGGGTTTTTCTCGTCGCACAGAAGAGTGAACTGCGCTTAGGCCTGCTTTTGGAGCCGTTTGAGGCGGCCGGAGAGGCTGACTTTGGTGGCGGAGTTCATCCGGTCGATGAAGAGGATGCCGTTGAGGTGATCGACTTCGTGCTGGATGGCGCGGGCCAGGAAGCCCTCGGCTTCGAATTGGACCTGCCGACCGTCTATGAGCTGGGCTTTGACGTTGATTTTGACCGAACGCAGGACGCCGCCGCTGATATCGGGAAAGCTCAGGCAGCCTTCGTCGCCGGGGACTTTGTCTTTGCTGAGCTCCAGCTCGGGGTTGATGAGGGTGAGCGGCATCCACTCGTCGATGTTGACTTCCGCGCCGTCAACGCGCATGGCGCTGGGGCGGTCGTCCACTCCCGCGACGTCGACGACGGCGAGCTGGATGGCCTGGCCGACCTGCTGGGCCGCGAGCCCGACGCCGTTTGCGGCATGCATGGTTTCGACCATGTCGGCCGCGAGCGTTTTGAGTTCGTCGGTGATGGTGGTGATGCGGGCTCCCTTGGTGCGGAGGACCGGATGTCCGTATTTAACTATTTCCAGAATGTTCACTTGGTTTCGGTAAAGGCAGGTAAGTTACCCGTTATTCCGCCTTCTTTCAAGGCATCCAGTACGCGAACGATGACGCCGAAGGGGGCGCGGGTGTCGGCTTTTAGCGCCAGGGGGCGGTTGGCGTCTTTGATGGGGCGGATGCGCTCGGCGAGGGCTTCGAGGGCGACGGGCTCGCCGTCGATGCGGATTTCGCCCTCGGGCGAGACGGTCAACTCAGCCAGCGTGGCGGCGTCGGCGGCGGGGTGCGGCGCGGCGGTGGTGGACTCGGGCAGCTTGATATTTACCGCGGGCTGGGCGCGCCGGAAGGTGGAGGTGACGATGACGAAGATGAGCAGGATGGCGAAGATGTCGATCAGCGAGACGATGATGACCGTCGGCGTGCGCCGTTTGCGCTGATAGAATTTCATGGATTGGGGGCGGTTTCCTGCGGTTGCGCGGTGGAGGCGGCTGCGGCGGTGCTCTTGGCGCGATGTTTGCGGGAGTAGCACTTGGCCAGCAGCTCGCCGACGATGGCCTCCATTTCGACGCTGAGGGTCTCGACTTTTTTCGAGAAATAGGAGTAGGCGATGAGGCTCGGGATGGCGATGGAGAGCCCGGCGATGGTGGTGTTAAGCGCCTCGGCGATGCCGCCTGCGATGCCGCGCGGGTCGGTGATGGATTCGCTGGCCCCCATGGTGCCAAAGACGGTGACGAGGCCGGAGACGGCCCCCAGGAGGCCGAGGAGCGGGGCGATGCCGACGATGACTTCCAGGACGGTGAGGCCCGTTTCCATCCGGATGACTTCGTGGCGGGCGCGGGTCTGGACGGCTTCCATGTTTTCGCTCCGGGGCCATTCGAGGTGCTGGAGGGCGACTTCGGTGATGCGGGCCAGCGGGGAGAGGTCCCCGGCGAGGGTTTTGCGGAGGTTCTCAAGCCCGCTTTCGCCCGGTTGCAGGGCTTCGATGCGGTTCCAGAGCCACGAGGGGATGACGTTCTCGCGCCGCAGTGCCCAGCCCCGCAGGAACATGGTGGCGAGCGAGACGACTGAGCAGATGAGCAGCAGATACATGAAGAATCCGCCGTGGACGATGAACCGGAAGATGGAGAAGGCGACGATCATTGGGAGGGATAGATGGTAAAGCTATACACGATCCGGATGCGTCCGCCAGGAAGTTGCGCGAGGCGGTCGGCCGGAATGGGGGGAATTTTGGCTTCCAGGACGGCTCGCCGGGCACATTCGGCGTTCGCCGGACCGGCGGTGTTGGAGAGGATGCGGATGTCGGAGACGCGCCCTTGGGCATCGAGGGCGAACTGGACGCGCACTTCGCCGACGGCAAGGTGCTGCTTGCCGCCCTTGCGGTAGAACTCGGAGCGGACGCCGATGGCGTTGCCGACGGCTTTGCCGTAGTTGCCCAGGGCGTCGATGCCGATTTCGCCCGGGGTGGGGGTGGGCTTGGCGGTGGCCAGGGAAAGGGCGCTATCGGCGGCGGATGGGGCGGGGGCCGGGGGGGGCGGGACGCTGCCGGGGCTGGCTTGGGAGTTGTGGGCGGCGATGGCTTGGGCGTTTTCCGGGGCGTCGTCGGTTTTCCGGAGGTTCTCGGGGTCGAGCTGGGTCCGGAGTGCGTTCGGGGCGGGGGCCGGGAGTTCGGGCTCGGGGGCCGGGGGCTGGGCCGAGGTTGGCGCGGGGAGGGGGGTGGCGGTTTCGAGCGTGACCTCCAGGGGACGCTGGTCTTCTGGCTGGGCGGGGGGCTCTGGGACGAGGGCGCTATCGGGCGCCAGGGCCAGCACCGTGAAGAGACTCACATGAGCCAGCACTGAGAGCACGGTGGCTACGACGATTTTGCCGGATTCGGTCATCAGGGAGGACCGGTCACCTTACGCGATGAAACCCGGCGAACGCAAATGCGTTTTGACGCCGGGTTTCGGTAAGCGTGAAATATGCTGCCGCTTTTAGCAGGCCAGGGAAGCTTCGCGCAACCCCTTGCGGCGGCGCAGGAGGCTGTGCTTCAAGTAGGAACCGGCGAGGAAGGCGCCGAAGATGCCCACGGCATACACCGAGCTGGCCTCCGGGGCCATGGCTTCGTTTTCAAGGGCTTCCGTGAGGGAGACGCCGTTGACGGTGGTGTTGCTCATGTTGAGCGAGTTGCCGTAGATGTTGCCTTCGAGCGTGACGTTGTTGATGTTGAGCGCCTGGCTGGAGCTGTAGGAAAGGATGGTTCCCGCCAGGTTTCCGGAGAGGTTCACGTTACCGCCGAGGATATTCCAGTAGACGTTCTTGGCATCGACGCCGTCCAGGACGACGCCGGTGATGGAAAGGTTGCTCGAGACGTTGATGTAGAAGATGTCATCCGAGTCGCCCACCAGGGTGATGGTGCCGTTGATGTTGCTGCTGCTGTTGGTCAGGCTGATGACGTTGAGGCCGCTGGCGTCGGAGGTCAGCGTAAGGTTGTTGTAGTTGCCTTCGAGAATCTGGGTCGGCGTGAAATTGGCGATGGTCTTGGAGAAGACCGAGGCCGCGGCGGTTTCGGAGTTCAGCGATAGATCCCTCGACGTCCCGTCCGCCACTTTGACGGAGGAGTTGATGGAGAAGGAATTGCTGGTGTACCCGACGCTCCCGGTGATGGTGTCCTGGTTGGAGCTACTCAGATTCCCACCAATAAGGCCAAGGTTGCCGTTGATGGTCGAGTTATTGAGATTCAGGTTGCCGTTGACGATCACGTTGTAGTCCGAGAACCCCGAGGGATCGACGATGTAGGGTTTCACCGTCGCCTGGGCTTCGGAGAGGCATACGCATAATACCGTAAGTATTCCGAGGGCGGTCCAGGTAGATGATTTGCTCTTCATAACGCCGCCCATTTTGCTTAATGAGACGTAAAACGCAAGAAGGAAATGGGAAAATTTGCGTACATTCATACGTATACTACGCAAGGATACGTATTCATGGCCCTATTGGGGCTGGATTTGCTCTAGCTGGGGACGGTGCGAGCGGTCTATGAGCGCCTTGGCGGTTAAGATGGCGAAGAGGACCAGGAAGGTGGCCCCCAGGATGAAGGCGAGCTTTCCGCCGAAAATGGGGGACTTGGGAGAGGAGGCGTCGTTCATAAATTGGATGGGGAATATGATCGCGGCTGTGGCATGAGTTTCAATCCCAAAGAATTAGGATGGATTGCGGCGAAAATAAGGGATAAGTTTGCCTAGCAACTTATGAAAGCGCTCCTCATCGCCGGTATGGCTATTGCAGTGATGGCAGGATTCTCTTCGTGCGGCACTTTTCGCGGCATGGGGCAGGATATGCAAAGCGTGGGACATGGGGTTCAGCGGGCGGCGGAATGGTGCACGCCGGAATAAATAACCTCCCCCACTTTAAACGCCCCCGGGTGAGCCCGGCCCGGGATAGATTGCCCGATTGACCTGGCTCGCGGGTGGCCACATAATCGCGGCCGGAAATTACTCCTCTTTATATGGCAGCGCCTATTTACCGGCCTTACGAGATTACCGACGGGAAGAAATTCAAGCTCCGCAAGATGGACCCTGGCGACACGGGGAAAATCGGCTCGAAGGAAGCGGCGGAGGCGGCGCTCCAGCGAGGCGTCGAGGATATGCAAGCCCTCCAGGAAAAGCTCTACGCGCAGGACCGCCGGGCGCTCTTGCTGATTTTCCAGGCGATGGACGCGGCGGGCAAGGACGGGACGATCAAGCACGTCATGAGCGGGGTGAACCCGCAAGGCTGCCAGGTGACTTCCTTTAAGACGCCCTCCAGCGAGGAGCTGGACCACGATTTTCTCTGGCGGACAAACCGGGCGCTGCCGGAACGGGGCCGCATCGGGATTTTTAACCGGAGCTATTACGAGGAGACGCTGGTGGTGCGCGTGCATCCGGAGATTCTCCAGCGGGAGAAGCTCCCCTGCATCTCGAAGCATATTTGGAAGGAGCGCTTCGAGGATATCAACGCGTATGAGCGTTACCTGACGCGCAACGGGGTCATTGTGCGCAAATTTTTCCTCAACGTCTCGCGGGAGGAGCAGCGGCGGCGCTTCCTGGACCGCCTGGCGCAGCCTTCGAAGAACTGGAAATTCTCCATGGCCGATGCGGCGGAGCGCGAGCACTGGGATGACTACATGGAGGCCTACGAGGAGACGATCCGCCACACGGCCAGCGAGGATGCGCCGTGGTACGTGGTTCCGGCGGATAATAAGTGGTTTATGCGGTTGGTGGTGGCCGATGTGATCGTGGATACGCTCCGCTCGATGGATCTCGCTTTCCCGAAGGTGGACCAGGAGAAGCGCAAGGAGCTGGCGGCCGTTCGCAAAGAATTGGAGGGGCAGAAAGTAGGATGAGGTCGTTTCGCGCGCCCTGGAGCCTCTCCTTGCTGATCGTGTCGGCGATTGGCACGGCGGTATTGCTGGTCGTCGCCTGGTGCGTGCCGCCTCCGGTGGGGGGCGGGCTCTATTGGCTCAAGCTGGTGCCGCTGGCGATTCTGGTGGGCGCGCTGGCGTTTGTGGTCCGGGGGTTTGAGATTACGCCCGGGGCGATTTTGGTGCGCCGGTTTTTTTGGACGACGCGCATTCCGAGGGCGGGGCTCATCGGGGCCTCAGTCGAGCCCCAGGCGATGAAGGGGAGCTTGCGGATTTGCGGCAACAGCGGGCTCTACGCCTTCAATGGCTTTTTCTGGAGCAAGCCGCTGGGGCGTTTCCGGGCGTATGTGACGGATCAGGAAAAAACGGTGGTGCTGCGTTTCGAAAAGCGCGTGGTGGTTCTCTCGCCGGACAATCCCGAGGAGTTTGTCCGCAGTTTGAACGGGTGATTTGACATGATCGGCTCGGTGCGGGCGTGCGGATTTCAAAAGAACCGTTACACGGTGCGGAATGCTCAAAACCGCATTAACGCTGACGGACGAACAGTTGGAACGAGTGGTGCGCTATGTGCGCAGCCGCATGGAGGCACTCCACGAGGCCCGCAACCAGGGATGGATTCAGGGCCGGGAACATTTCGAGAAGGAATGGGACGATGATTTTTCGCATCGCGCCTGGTCAAGCGGGGTGTTCGCGCGCTCCAACGAGTCGCTAAACATGATCGGAGCGGGGCTGGATTACATCCGCTGCCGACTCATTGATGAGATGTTCGGGAAGAAGGAGTGGTTCCTGGCCGAGCCCCGCGTGCCGGACCTCCTGGACCCCGCGCTGAGCGACGAGGTGGACCACCATTTGCGCTGGAAGCTGGGGCCGGAACAGATTGATTTCCCGGCCGTGTCGCGGGAGATCGTCACGCAAGCCTGCAAGCTGGGCGAGTGCGTGACGAAGATATTCTATAAGACTGAGGAGGAGACCTTCGAGCGCATTGCCTCGATCCTCTGGGATGAACGTACCGACTCGCCGGTGCTGACGCCGGACGGGGAGTTTGTGTTCGAGGAGGGGCCCCAGGAGGCGCTTGCGGCGGCATTGATGGTGCCGCTCGACTTTGTTTCGGAGTGGCATCCGGGCGACCCGATTTCGCCTGACAGCCTGCCGGAGGGCTTTGCGTGGAAGGAGCAGATTGTCTCCAACCGCAAGATCCGCTCGACGGGGGCGCGGGCCGTGCCGCTGCATTATAAGGAGTTCTACATTCCGCTCAACGCGCCGTCGCTGCACGAGGCGAATTTCGTGGCGCACCTGACTTCGGTGCGGCTCTCGCAGCTTTGCGCGCATCTCGGGATCACCCTGGATACGCCCGAGGGTGAGGCGGCCGATACAGAGCCGGGCGTGGAGGGATACCTGCGGCGGGCGCTCCTCCAGATCCGCTCGGGCGGGGGCAACGAGCCGGAAACGGCTTCGGAAAAGCCGCGCCGGGGCGAGGGGGATGAGATTCCGCTGCCGGACGAGGACCCGGAATTGCGCGTGGCGGAGGCGTACTTTACCTTCGATGCGCGCGGCGATGGGCGGCCCGTCCGCGTGTTCATGATGGTGGCCTACGATTACGATGTGCCGATTTTCTGGGACTACATTGCCAACGTGACGCCCGACGGGCGCTACCCCTTCGAGGTGGTGACGGTCAACAAGGAGCCTCACCGGTGGTATGGGAAGAGCTGGTTCCAGAAATTCGAGCGCTTCCAGCATTTGATCGACAAGCTGACCAACCAGGTGCTTTACCGCAATGACCTCGCGGCCAACCCGGTCAAATTCCGCCGCAAGGAGGCGGTGGTGCAATGGCAGGACGACCAGCCCTTTGAGATCGGGCCCGACCAGGTTTTCGATCTCAACGACGGCTACACGGCCCAGGACGCGTTGCAGACGGCGACGATTCCCGACCTGGATGATCAGACGAAGTTCCTGCTCGAAACGGTGATCTCGACATGGCGGATTCGCGCCGGGGTCTCGACGGCAACGCAGGGGAGCTTCGGCGGGATTCCCAGTGAGAAGACCGCCACGGGCGCGCAGCAAGTCGAGGAGGTGGGGACGACAATCTTTAAGCCGCTCTTGGCGGAGATTCGGCGCGGCGTTGAAGCGGTGCTCCGGCAGGTGGTGCGCTATGAATACGCCTACCTGGACGCGGATGAGACGTTCCCGTTCCTGGAGGAGGGGGCTCGGTGCTTCGGGGTGCTGGAATGCGGGAGTGTGCAGGATCTGGATCTCGACGTGGAGCTCTGCCTGGCCTCGGATGAAATGGACGCGGATACGGCGCGCTCGGCGGTCGATTTCTTTAACCAATTCCTCGCCGTGCCGGATGATTACAAGGCCGTGGCCGCGCCGCTTTTCGCAAACGTCTACCGGAGCCTCAAGATTGACCACGCCGAGGAGTACTTTGAAAAAGCGCTGCAAGTCGCGGGGCTCACGCCGCCCGATGAGGAGGGGCGTTGACGCCGGAGCAGGCGCTGGAACGGTGCGCCGCCATCTCGGAGGAACTGGCGATATTACGGAAGGTTCCCCGGGAGGCGGCGGCGATCCTGAACCGTGAGCTGGAGCGCATCGTGGCCTTTCACACGGAGAAATGCTGCGACGCGCGGCTCACGGCGGGGGAGAGCGACCGGCACAAGGAGGCGCGGGCGCTCGCGCGCGGCCTGGGCGGTTTTTTCGAAAAACGCACGGCCGCGCTGATGGATGAGATGATCAAACTGCGGCGGGGCTGAATTTAACACAGAGGACACGGAGCGCACAGAGGGCACGGAGATTTAAGACCGAGTTTGGATGCAATAGCATCAATAATTTCTCGGCCTTTGTCTCTGTGTCCTCTGTGGTGAGCTCCCCTATTCCGTCCCACTGCGCAGGACGGTGAGGGACCACGGGGGGATCGTCACCAGCGGCTGATCTGCCGCCGGGGTGACGACTGCCCGGGTCGCCGGGTGGCTGCGGGTGGCGTGGCTGGCTTTGCCCTCCATTTTCCATTCGTATTCTTTGGAGGAGAAGGTGAAGGTTTCAAATGGCGCGGTGAAGGGGGAGGGGGATGCCGCGTCATTTTTCACGAATTCGGCCGAGACGGCGTAGGCGCGTTTCGGGTCTTTGTTGATGAGCATGAGCGACCAGCGGCCGTCGGGGCGCTGGACGGGGTAGGCGGCGACCAGCGGGGCGCCGGTGACTTTGGCCGGGTAGAGGCGATGGCTGCCGCCGTCGGCCTGCGCCCATTGGTGGGTGAGCAAATGCGCGGCGTGGTAGGTGGCCGTGGGGTTGGGGCTTCCGTTTTCGTGGGCGAGGAGGATCGTGTTATTGCCCCAGGCCTCGCCGCCCCAGTCGTTTTGCAGGCCCTCGGGCTCGTAACCGTAGAGGAAGGAGGTGGCTCCATTCATGGAAAGAAACAGGCAGGCTACCTCGGTGTTCATCAAGGCCCCGCCCAGGTCCAGCTCCGCCGGGTTGGCGTAGGCGGAGTAGCCGAACTCCGAAATGAGGAGCGGGATATCCGCAGGGGCCGAGGCGCGAATGAGGTTGATGGCGTTGCGGAGCAGCCCGGCGTGGCTGGCGACTTCCTCGGAGATGACGCGCATGCCTTCGTTAAAGGGATACCACTCGAAAGAGAGGAAGCGGAAATCTTCGAGCCGGTTGCGCTCTTTCAGGTAATCCACAAACGCCCGAGTCCAGAGGCCCCGGTGGAAGCCGGTGAGCGTTTCGGGCGCGTCGCCCTCGACGGTCACGAAGCTGGGGCCGCCGAGGGTGGCGGCGGGGTTGATCTCGCGAATCCGGCTGGCGGTTTGCAGGTAGAGCGCGGCGAAGTCGGTGGGCTCGATGCGCTGGCCGTCGGGCTCCTCGCCCAGCTCCACGCGGTTGTAGGCAATGCCGCGCGCTTTCAGGTACGCGACGATGCCCGCGGCGTTTTCGGGCGTGTCGTAGAAAACCGGCACGGGGACCATGAGCGGCAGGCCGCGCATGAGGCCGGACTCGGCCACGAGGTCGAATCCGGGCTGCGTGACGCCCAAATCGCGGTCGCTCTCGCGGTGCCACGGATCGGTGGAGGAGGCGTACGTCACGGTCTGCTGCCGCGAGGGCTTGTGCGCGAGGGCATCGTGAAAAACTCCCTTGGCATCGACTTCGCCCACTTCGATTTCCCGGATGGCGTACCCGAGGTGATCCCGCTCATCGGTCGAGGTCGGGTCGAGCGCGGTGCGGGAGCTCTCCAGCAACCGGACGCGGAGGTGCCGGGCTTTTACGGATTTTTCGCCAAGCCGGATCAGCGCATCGCCACCGGTGCCGCCGGTGAGGGCCCCGTGCTCGAAACGCGTCCACTGGCCGGGGAGTGTCATGCCGAAATAGGGCTCGTCGCCGAGGTTGCCGTACTTCACTTCGAACTGCGTGGCGTAGGGCGCGGCCCAGTGAATGCGAATGGCGTTGATGGCGACGGCTTTGGGGAAATGCACCGCCACCCATTGCGGATGCGAACCGGCCGGGTCGTGGGTGAATTTCTCGTCCAGGTACGGGTTGCTCTTCCAGAAGGTGCGCAAATCGCCGTCGTCGAGCATCGACCAGCCGTCGTTGTTGGCCTCATCCAGCGTGTCGCCGCGTCGGGGAAGGCGGTAGCCGTAGCAGAGGCGAATGGGCTCCTCGGACGCGGTGTCGGAGGTCCAGTAGCCTTGCTGGTGTTCGGGATCGCTCCAGCGTCCCTTGGGGTTCCAATGCCAGGCCTCGATGGCCAGCTCGGTGCGCAGCCGGTAGGAGAGCGGGTGAAGCCCGACGGCGAGCATTTCCTTCAAGACGGCCGGTTTGTAGGTGGCTAGCGTCTCCTTCTCCCCATGGCCGTCAACGCCCGCGCCGAGGGCTTGGAGCGGATCGAACACGGCGTCGGGCCGGTCGAGTGAAATCTTCACCTCCAGCGGAGTGGCCTGGGCTTTTGCCGCGGAGGGGAAAAGGAGCGCCGCCGAAGCCATGGCGGCGGTGGCCCCATTTAAAAGGGATGCACGGTTTTTCATGAAAACAGAAACGTCACCCTTCCAAAAGACCGGGGGAAAGGGAAGCAAAACTGAATGAATTATGTTTTGATTGAGCGGTCCCGGGATCGCGGGTATATGGGCTGACTCATTTATGAAATTAAAGTCATGCGGTATTCTCGCGTTGGTTTTTGCGGGGCTGCTCGGTACGAGCCCGGCTGAAATCCAAGTCCAGAGCGGACAAAAGGTCGCCTTTCTTGGCGATTCCATTACCCAATTCGGGTGGAGCAACCCTGAAGGCTACGTTCACCTTGTGACGGATGCTCTGGAGTTCGCCGGGGTCAAAATCCAGCCGCTGCCCGTCGGGATCAGCGGAAACACTTCGCGCAATATGCTGGACCGCGTGGATGCCCAGGTGATCAGCCGCAAGGCGGACTGGATGACGCTCAGTTGCGGTGTGAACGACGTGTGGCACCATGACGCGACCCATGTGGATCTGGAGCCCTACAAGGCCAACATCACGGCCATCGTGGATAAGGCGCAGGCTGCCGGAATCAAGGTCGTGATCCTTACTGCCACGATGATTCAGGAAAAAGACAACCCCGACAACCAAGCCCTGGTGGCCTACAACGATTTTCTGCGCCAACTCGCCAAGGAGCGGAACCTGCCGCTGGCGGATCTCAACACGCGGTGCTGGGATGTTTTGAAAGCCAATCCCCCGGCTCCCGGCAGCACGCGGTTGACCGTGGACGGGGTGCATATGAACCCGGATGGCAATATGCTGATGGCCCGCGGAATTCTGGAAGCCTTCGGTATGGAAAAAGCGCAGATCGACGCTTTTGAAAAAAAATGGCGCTCTTTGCCCGATGCCGTCGGTGTTCCCGCCAATCTGAGCCTTGGTATTCAGACGCCGGTTCGCACTTCGGCGGGGGGCTACGCCAAATTAAATGAGGCGGCCCGCCAGCAGAAAATCTCGCTGCAACAACTGGCTGGCAGCTATCAATTCGAGGCGCTCAAAACCGTGCTCAAGGCGCACGAAGCGGATAGCGACCTCACGCTCACCCGCTTCCAGTCGGACAAGGCGCTCCAGAGTGAGTTCCAGGAAGTCTATTCGCGGAAAATTCAAGAGGCCGCAAAGTAGCGGCTCTTTTAAAAAATGCGGGGCGGCGTTAGATGAGCCCGAGCTTCATCTTGCCCGCCTCGCTGATCATCGACTGATCCCATGGCGGGTCCCAGACCAAGTCCACAATGGCTTCCTCAATTCCGGCGATGCTCTCAACGCGCATCCGCGCTTCCGCCGCGATGGTCGGGCCCATGCCGCAGCCGGGAGCCGTGAGGGTCATTTTCACGGACACCTTGGTTTTGCCATTCTCCTGGCGTTCGAGCTGGCAGTCGTAAATCAAGCCCAGGTCGACGATATTGACCGGGATTTCCGGATCATAGCAGGTCTTCAACTGGTTCCAGACCGCCGCTTCGTCGACTTCCGCCACGTGTTCCCCGGCGGCCGCCTTGGTGGGGACCTCCTGGCCGATGGCGTCGGCGTTGTTGTCGGTGATTCGGTAAAGGTAGCCTGTTTCCGTCGAGACGGTGTAGCTGCCGCCCAGGGATTGGGTGACGGTTACGCGCGTCCCGACCGGGAGGGTGATCTTCGTCCCCTGGGGGATCTGGATCGCCTCACAGTCACGCGTCAGTTCAATTTCGTCGTCGTGCATCTTCCCACAAAATGGAGCAGATGAGTCTCAAGAGCAACTCCCAATTGAGACTGTCGGCTGGAAACTGGGCTTATTCCAGCGATTCTTGCACTTGCTCGGGGCTTAGCACGGTCGGGATGTTGTCGATGCGGGTGACGTAGCCGGAGCTCTCTCGCGTTTCCTCCTTGCGGCAGTGGATGATCGTGCGGGCGTACGGGGCCATGACGCCCAGGCGGTCCACGGGGAAGGCCATGACGAGCTGGAGCTGGAAGTTGCGCGCGAGCGTGAGGCAGTCCTCAACGCCGTCGCCGGAGAGCTTGGAGAAGGCTTCGTCCATGATGACGAGGCCCAGGTTCTGCCGGTACTGGCCGCCGCCGAGGTCGTAGACGCGGTGGAAGGCGGCCAGCATGGAGAGGAAGAAGGGGGCTTGGTTTTCGCCGCCGGAGAGCTTGTGGCCATGCCGCCCGAGCGAGATCGCGGGGGCGTCGGGACGGTTCGCCGGGATCATGTGGAGGTCGTAACGGTGATACTGGCGGTGATCCAGGAGCTGGCGGCTGCGTTCGTCGAGATCCGTCGCGGATTTCTCCACGGCGGCCATCAGCTCGACTTTGGCGCGCTCGATTTCGTCGGTCTTGATGTTGCCCATGAGCTCGTCGCCGGGGTTGAAGCCGGTGTCGATCAAGTGCCATATCGCCGCGAACGCGCTGTCGCGGCTCTGCTCGATCTGGTAGCGGTATTTGCCGATGGGGCGGTCGAGGTATTGGCGCAGTTGCCGGATGGTGGCCTGGGCTTTTTGCAGGTTCTCGGCGAGCTTGTCGATGACTTGCGTTTGCAGGCGGCTCTCCCATTCGCGGCGGCGTTCGTCGGCCATGGCGCGGTATTTCGGGAGTTCGGTCTGCTCCAGGAGATCGAGCCGGGCGTCCCAGAGGGCGTTGGAGGTGTCCTCGTCGTCGCAGTCGGCGCGGTATTGCGGGTGCGCGGGAAGGCCGTTGGCGTCGACGGCGTTGGCAAGGGCGCGGCGTTCGCTGTTGCGGGCGTGGCGATGGTTGGAGACTTCCACTCCGGCGACGGCGGTGCGGCGCTGGGCGGTCTCGGCGCGCTCTTTCCAGCTGCCGCATTCCTTGAGCAGCGCGGCGAGGCGGCAATCGAGGGCGTCGTTGGTGACTTCCAGGGGCAGCTCGGTCCGTTTTTCGACCAACATGCGCTCGGCGTTTTCGAAATCGTCCGCCGCGGAGTCGATGGCGTCCTGGATGCGGGAGCGGCTGGTCTCAAAGGCCGTCTGGGACTCGCGCATGCCGCCGATGGATTCGATGGTGCGGTCGAGTTCGCTCTTGAGCTCGCGCAGACGGTCGAGGCGGGCCTCGCGCTCCGGGGTGGAGATGATCTCGATTTCGTTGGAGAGCTGCTGCAAGCGGGCTTCCATCTCGGGGAGCTGCCGGATCTCGTGGCTGCGGTCGGGGAGCCGGGGATCGCCCAGCTCCGCGCGGCGGCCCGCGTCGAGCCAGCGGGTGATGCGTTCGCGCAGGGCGTCGAGGGCTTCGCGCTGGGCGAGGAGCTCGCGCTGTTCGCGGAAGGTGGCTTCGCGCAGGCGCTTGAGGCCCTCCTGGCCGAGGGTGAACTCGAACCCGGGGATCTGTTTCAAGCGGCGGCGGATGGGGGCCTGTTTGAAAACGCCGTCGCGCGTGATGGCGCGGTCGTGGCCGTCGAGCTCGCCCACGGTTTCCACGGCGGCGACGCCCCCGAGGAGGTGCTTGGCGAACTGCGAGGCGATGGGGTCGCTTAACCGCACTTTGGTGGCGAGCGAGCCGGGCTTGACGTTGGCGGAAAGTTCGAGCGCCTCGCGCGGGTGGACGAGCGACTCCGGCTCGCGCCCGGGTGGCGTCCGGCGCAGGACTTCGAGCGCCTTGCTGTAATCCTGCGGGCTGACGATGACCGAAAAGCGGTTGCGGCCCAGGAAAAGCTCCAGGGCGTCGCGCCAGCCGTCGTCCTCCACCTCGATCAGGCGGCAGAGCTGTTGCGGCGGGTTGTCGGAGGCGTCGAGGGCGGATCTGAGCGCGTTGAAAAGCGGGAAGCTGCCGGGGGTTTCCTTGCGGTCGAGTTTGTCGAGGGACTGGGCGATTTCGCGCAGGCGGGCGGCGGCGGCGCTCGAGGCGTCCTCGGTGGGGCGCAGGAGGCGCTCGGTCTGGCGCACGATATCGTTGAACGCTTCGGCCAGGCGGGGGAGGCTTTCGAGCGCGGCCTGCTCGTCGGGGCCCCGGAGGGTCTCCAGGAGCGCCTCGTCGAGGGCCAGCGCGGCGGGGAGGCCTTCGAGCGGGAGTTCGCACCCGGCCTTGAGCCAGGCGCGCCACGCTTCGGCGCGGTTTTTCAGGCGCTGGAGGATGGCCCGCTGGGCTTCGTTGAGGGCGTTGATGGAGGTAAGGAGACGGCGCTTTTCGTCGCGCAGGGTTTTCAGCTTCGAGGCGTCGGGATCATTTTGAGCCTCCAGTACGACGGCGTTGTACTGCGTTTCCAGCTCGGCCTTGCGCTTGGCCTCGGCTTCGAAACGGGCGACGTCGGCGGCGTTTTTTTCAAAGAGGCGGGCGAGATCGGCTTTGTGGCGCTCCAGGAGTTCGCGGGCCTGGGCGTGGTCCACGGCGTGGCGCAGGTGGCCCCAGATGGCTTCCTCGCGCGCGGCGGTGAGGCAGGCCTGGTGCGCCTCGGAGATCCGGCGCAGGAACCCGGCTTCCTCTTCCTGCCGGGCGAGGCGCTCCTGGGTTTCGCGATACGCGCTGACGGCGGTGCGCACTTCGCGGACGTCGATGGGGGCGGCTTCGAGGATGAATTCGCGGATGAATTTCTGGATATCCTGCTCGGGCTCGAACGCGAGCGCCTTGGGCATGGTTTTATTGAGCTGCTCGCGCTCGAAGTAGAGGTGCGCGGGGGTGGCCATTTCCGCCAGGTACTCGCGCTGGAGGCCGAAAAGGCAATCGTGGCCGTGCTCGCGCCGCACCCAGCGTTTGAAGTCCTCCTCGTCCCGTAGGCTGCCTTCCGGAGCCAGCTCCGCCCATTCGAGCCGGGCCGGGATGCCGAAGTAGGTCTGGCGCGGCTTGGAGGAGGCGCTTTCGTACTGGATATGGACGCCCCACGTTTCGCGCGTCTCGGGCTTGCGGCCGTTGGCGGGCTTGGTGAACTCCAACGCTGCGACGGTCACACCGCTGGGGCGCGTGTAGTAGGATTCGCCGTTGCGCATGGTGTTGCTGTCGCAAAGGCAGTAGCTCACCAGCGAGCGCCCTTTGCCCGCCCCCGCCGCCGCGCGGTTGGAGCGCCAGTGTTCGCCCAGCAGCACGTATTGCATCAGGTCGAGCAAGGCCGATTTGCCCGATCCGAACACGCCGGAGATCAGCATATCATCCTGTACGTCGATGATCTGGCGGAAGCCATACCAGTTGATGGCGATGATGCGGGTGAGCGAGATGCGCTGGCTGGGCGAGGTGGGATTCATGCGGACGGAAAAAGGACTACGGCTTGGGGAGATAGAAATCTTTGACGGCCCCGGTCTGGGTTTCCAGGCGACCGAGGTAAACTCGGCGGGAGAAAACGCGATAACCGTGGGTGGGGATGTACTGAACCGGGTTTTTCCAGGGGACGAGGACCTGGCCCGAGTTGGATTCCATGCCCTTTTGGTTCAGAACAATGCGCTCGAACCCGGGGGCGCGCCGGATGTTGGCCGCGCCTTCGGTGTCCGTGATGGTCACGGGATCGGTGTTGTCGGGGTTGAGCTCGATGATGGTCTCCGTGGCCGTGGCGGAAACATGCCGCACGGGGCCGCTGGAGAACGTGACTTCCTGGGCCTTATAGCCCCAGCGTAGCGAGGCTGCCGCGACGACAAGCGCCACGGGAATGACGATCAGCAAAACGAGGGTTTTGGTGTTCATGGATTGGGTGGTTGGGATTCTTCGAAGACTTCGGCGGCTTCCTCCGCTGCCTTGCCCTGGTTAAAGAGCGCGGCCTGTTCGTCCCATGCCGCCTTGTCCTCAAACGGGATGACGCGCGGGAGGGTGGGGAGGATCTCCAGTTGCGAGTTGCCAAACTGCTCCTCGTCGCGCTGGTAGCGGATCAACTTTTTGCGGCGGAGCTTGGAAAGGATGCGGTCGAGGTGGGTCGGCTGCGGCGGCTCGATGGACTCGAAGTAGAGGCGCAGGCGGGCGTCGAGCGTATTGGCGTCGAGCACGACGGATTGCGAGGGCCGGGCCATGCGATCTTCGTCGTAAATGCGCCAGAGGGCCAGAACGATGAGGGTCTCGTCCTTGGTGAAGCTGGCCGTCAGCGCGCATTCGCCGGAGACCGGGCGGGCTTGGAAGATGGGCTTGTCGGGGTCGTGGATGAGCTCCAGGTCGAGTACGGAGAGGAATTCGCCCAGCTCCCGGGGGTACTCGCGGGCAATAAGATAGAGCTCGCGGGCGCGCCCCTCCTCGCCCAGCAGGACGCCGGTGGTGAGCAGTTCGGCGAGGATGGCTTTGAGCGCGGGGCGATCCTCCTCGCGGATCGCCTCCCAGAAGGTGGGCCAAGGTAGGGTCATGCGGTGCGTTCGATGGAAAAGCGTTCGATGCGGTGGCCGGACTGGACATCGCGGGGGAGGGACTCGGGCTCCAGCCCGGCGTCGCCCGCACGGGCTTGGCGGATGCGCCATTGCAGGCCTTTGCCGCGCTGGTCGCCGGTGCCGTGGGCGCGCTCGAAGGCGAGGACGGCGAGCAGGTCGAAGAGGTCGTCCTCGGTGCGCAGGCGGAAGTCGGCGGTGGAAACCGACGCGCCTTTCTCGGGAAGGAGCTCCTCGATGAGCCGGGCGGCGCGCTGGGGCGTGATGGCGTAGAGATTGCGCTGGCGGATCTGGTCCTGGGCCAGCTCGGCATCGGCCTCGCCGGGCATGCCGGAAAGCGAGAGATCCACCGGGAGCCGGGCTTTGCGCGGGCGGGAAAGGGCGTCGCGGCCAAAGGTGATCTCGGTGCCGGGGACCCGCAGCGTCATGCCGGGGCGCGAGGCGAGGTCGGAGAATTTCAGGCCGGAGTGGGCGGCGTTGGCGGCCATCATGTACGTCTTGACCTGCTCCGGACGGCGGCCGCGCAGCTCGGTCTGGTAGCGGTAGCGTTCGGCGGAGAGCCGGGCGAAATCGGCGATGCGGCCGTCGATGATCTGGGCCCGGGCGCTGATCGAGCCGAGGCTCCGCTCCAGCAGCCCGAGCATCCGCTCCGCCAGGGCGTAGGCTTCCGTGGAGTCGATCTTCCCCTGCCGGTGCTCCTCCAGACCCGTGGCGAGGCGTTCGCGGGCGGTCGAGTCGCCCAGCGCTTCCTGGACTGCGGCGCGGGCGAGGTTTAACCTTGCCCCGAGGCCCCCCTGCTGGAGCACATCGTAGCAGATCATGTGCTCGCCTTCGTAAAACTCGGTGTAAAAGACCCGCAGCGTCGATTCCGCGGACGGGCTGATGCGCTGGCGTTCCTCGAAGCCCATGATGAGCTTTTCCACCGCGTGGAGCTGGTCGATGGCGCGGCCCACGCGGTCGGAGAGCTCTTTCACGGTCTGGCGCATCTCCTCCGGGGAGAGCCGGGCCGGGTCGAGCGCCCCCTCGGCGAGGAGCGTTTTGCAAATGGAGCGCAGCGTGGCGGCGAAGTCCTTCAATTCCGCCGCGTCGTCGGTGGCCGCCAGTTCGCGCAGGAGGCGCAGGAGCGGGCGCAGCTCGGGGGCGATGAGCACCCAGTGTTCGTCGAGGCTGACCCGGCGTTCGGTGACCCAGCGGGCCTCGGTCAGGCGGGAAAAGAGGGTCCCGGCGCGCTGGCGCAGGTCGGTGATCTGCGCGCCCTCGTCCTCGGCGAGCTGGACGTTGGGATGCTCGCTCAAGACTTCGCGGATGAGCACCAGGGCATCCCCATGGCTGAGCTGGCCGCTCTCGTCGGCACTCTGCTCCAGCTTATCCGCGCAATCGATATACACGGGGGCCGAAGGGCGGGCCAGGGGCCGGAAAAACCCTTCGCTGACCGACCTCGAAAGCCGTTCGCTGAGTAAATGCATCTCCATGTGGGGCGCTGAAACTGCCACTGCTCGGCGCGGGAATCAACGCTCGATTTTGCTCCGGCTAATCCACTTGCCAGTGAAGCCCTTCGGAGGCGGCGATTTTTCGGGCCACGGCGAAGTCGGCTCCGTCGGGCAGACAGAGCGTGGCTTCGGCGAGGGGGGCGAGCGCCGGTTCGCCAAAGACGCGGTCGGCCAGGATAAGGAAGTCGCGCAGCATGAGGTCGCCGTAGCCGGTGGCCAGCGCGCTGAAGGCCAGACGGGTGTGGCCCAGCTCCACGCATCGCCTCAGCGCCCGCCGCAGCACGTCCTCGACGACGGGGATGGTGGTGTCATGCCAGAAATCAGTGGGCACGGTGTGGAGCACCGTTTTGTAAGGCATCTCCGGCGGCAGCCACTCGAAAATTTCACCTTGCTCACAAGAGCGGCGGCCGGAACTGGTTAACAATTCGTGGAGGCCGGTCTGCACCGCCGGGCCGTAGCGGTCCACCAGCGCCGCGCCGACGCCGCCGGAGCATTGGAGGTGGACGTTGCTGGAGTAGATAAGGGCCTCCGCGGGCTGGTCGAGCAGATTGATTTTCCGAAGGCGGTGGATGGAGGCCATGGGGCAGATTGTGCCCCCGGCGGCGCGGAAAATCGAGCGGATTTCATTGATTGCCTAAAGCCCCTTCGGTAGCCTGTTTCCGCATGAAGCTGATCGTTGTTTTACTTCTGGCGATGGCGGGAGCCGCGTTTGGCGAGGTGGAGTTGCCAGGGATCGTCATGGACGGGCTTGATGGTTATTACCGTTATGGAGCGAAGTCGGCGCTCGATATCTGGACCAAGGGGGCGCTTCCTGGGATTAAGGACACCCTTGCCGATGCCACGACCAAATGGGAACAAGCGTATGGGAAAGTCGTCGGATTTGAAAAAGTCCGCGTAGTGTCGGTGTGCCCATCCTTCATTAGGGTTTATGCACTGATCAAGTACGAGTACGGCCCTGGGTTTATAACTTTTGATTGCTACCGGCCCGAGCCTGACGGGCATCATTGGATCGTCTTCGGGGTCAACTTTGACTTGTCGGAACGATGCTTCCAATAAACAAAAAACTCCCCGTGTGAATGACTCCATAATTCACACGGGAGCTTGAGGTTACGGACGTTTTTACGGCTTTTTAGTTTCTGGGGTTGGAGCCGCTGGAGCCGCCTTGCTGCCGTCCAAAGTGAACCCCCAGCGCGCTTCGACGCGTTTGCCGTCGGCCTTGCCGGTGACGAAGACCGTATAGCGGTTATCGGCCAGCTTGCGGGTCGGCTGGAAGGTGAAGGTTTTGGTGGCTTTATCGAACTTGGCGTTGACGGCGCCGAGGCTGCTCACCCGCATGGAGAGGGTGGCCGGATCGACGTTGCCGAACTCGCCGAGGTTGGCCTGGATGAGCGGTTTCGAATCGGAAATCGTCGAGTTATCCGCAGGCTGGGTCGCGAGGGTGTGCGGAGCGAATTCCGCGACCGGTTCCGCCGCCGAGCGAGAGATTCCCGAGCCGAAATTCACGGCACTGGCGAAGATTTGCGGCTTGTTGGCCTCGATCATGTAGCGCCCGAGGGCCTCGTTGCGCGAGCCGTGACTGAGCTTCTGCCCGTAGACGGTGAAAATGGCGTCGTAGCCCGCCTTTTTGGCCATGTCCTGCACGTGGACGTTGTAGAAGCCAAACGGGACGGCCAGGGCCTCGACTTTGACGCCGAGGCGTTGCTCGATGATCTGCTTGGAGCCATTGAGCTCGTTCCAGAGCCAGGCTTCGTATTCGGGCGTGGCGGTTCCCCCCTTCTTGGTGGTGCCGCGAAGGTCTTTGTGCGATACGGTGTGGCCGCCGATGTCGGCTCCGGCGTCGCGCATTTCGGCGATCTGCTCCCAGGAGATGGACTGGCCGCCCGATTTCGCGCCGCCGCGCACGTAATCCGTGTAGATGAAGAGGGTGAAGGGATAGCCGAACTTCTGGAGAATGGGCCAGGCGTTTTCGTATTGCGATTTCCAGCCGTCATCCATGGTGATCACGGCGCTGCGGGCGGGGATATCCTTTTCGCCTCGCTTCCAGGCCAGCAGGTCGTGCATCGGGATGACGGTGATGCCCTGGTCTTTGAGTTGCTGCATTTGCGCCTCGAAATCCGCCTTGCTGATCTCGGTGCCGGGGGCCTTCACCTGGTCCACCACGCGGTGGTAGCCCAGCACAATGACCTCGGCAGCGCGGTTGATGGGGGCGGGGGTGGCCGACGGCGCGGGCGAGGGGGCCTGGGTGGCTTTTTCGGCGACCGCAGGCGGCGATTTACTGCCCGCTCCCGCTGCCTGGGGTGATTTTTTGCACCCGGCTCCCAACCCCACGATTCCCAACGCAAGCACGATGACGGCGGCGACATTTCGCATAATACAGTTTCTCCTCTGGAAGCGGGTTCGGAGATCGCCCTGGGAATGCGCGGGTTCGTGGGGTGCGCGGGAAGTTGCGCGCGGAATCCCGTAGAAAAATCTTGGGAATTGAGGATAATACTGTTTTCCCATGATCGCCTACTACATCGACCACTTCAGCCCTTTCATTTTCGAGTTCGGGAACGGCATCGGGCTGCGCTGGTACGGGACGGCCTATGTCGCCGCATTCCTGCTCGGCTTCTGGATGCTGCGCTGGTTCTCCCGGGCGGGCTACTCGGAGCTGGCCGAGGATAAGGTGGGGGATTTCATCGCGGCCACGGCCCTCTGGGGCGTGCTGCTCGGCGGGCGGCTCGGCTACGCGCTCTTTTACGATCTGCCGAATATTCTCCATGATCCGATGCAGTTCTTCCGCGTCTGGGAGGGCGGGATGGCCAGCCATGGCGGGATTCTCGGGATCGCGATTTTCACCTACTGGTACGCCCGCAAACACAAGATCTCCTGGATGGGCCTGGGCGATAATCTCGTGGTGGCCGCGCCGCTGGGGATTTTCTTTGGCCGGTGCGCCAATTTCGTGAACGGCGAGCTCTTCGGACGCCCGGCGACGGTGCCCTGGGCCATGCAGTTCCCGAAGGAAATTTACTCGGATTCCGGGCTGGCGCAGCGGGCGATTGAGGCCTGCTCGCAGATTGACCCAGTGCTGAGCACCCGGGAAGCCATCGTGGCCGCCTCGCAAACCAGCGAGCCGGTCCGCGCCGCGCTGGCCGACATCCTCACGCCGCGCCACCCCTCGCAGCTTTACGAGGCGGGGATGGAGGGGCTGCTCCTTTTCGCTCTGCTCTGGCTCTTGCGCACTAAAACGCGGGTGGCCGAAGGGGTGACGACCGGGGCGTTTTTCATTCTTTATGCCATTGTGCGCATCGTGGGCGAGCAGTTCCGCGAGCCGGACGAAGGCATCGCCTTCACGCTGGGGCTCACGCGCGGGCAGTTCCTCTCGCTCTTTATGATCCTCTTCGGCGCGGCGATCGTGGGGATTTCCATCCGTCGCAACCACCCGTCGGTGCGGCCCTCCCCGGCGGCTACCCCGGTTGCTGGTAAGCAATCTTGAAACCGGCCGTTTGGACGGCGTTGACGATCTCCTCGGGGGAGATTCCCTTGGGGTTGTAGATGAGGTGGACCCCGTTCCGGGTGATCCGGGCGGTGTGTACGCCGTTCATATTCTGCAATATGGATTGCAGCCGATCCTCTTCGGCGGATTCGCTGAGGTCGATGGTTTCAAGCTCCAGCTCTTTGAATTCGGACATCTTATTCATTGTTTCGGCTTGCCATGTGCGCGCGGATGGAGCACTTCGATGGACATGAAAGCCCCCCGTCGTCCCCCGAACCCTTTTGCTGAGAAACTCTCCGCGGCCCTGGCCGAGGTGCGGGCCGTTTACGAGGAGCTGGCCCGGCGGCCTGTGGCGCGGCAATGCACCCGCCAGACGCTCTGCTGCCAGTTCAAGCTAAACGGGCTCACACCCTACCTCACGCGAGGCGAGGCGCTCGTGGCCGCCCGAGGGGTGCGGGCTGCGGGAAGGAAGGCGCTCCCGGAACGGGCCGACGGAGCCTGCCCGCTGCTGCATCCGCAGACTGGGCGCTGCATGATCTACGCCGACCGGCCTTTTGGCTGCCGCACGCACTTTTGCCCCGCCGCCGGGGGACCCTATGCGCGCGGCGAGGTGGTGGATCTCATTCGCCGCCTGGAACAGGTGGACGCCAGCCTCGGTGGGAACGGGGGCCGAATGCTGCCCGGGGCCGTCGCGGCGGCGCTGGAGGAGATGAAATAAAAATTCCGGTGTCTGAAATTGCAGACACCGGATTGATAAGTTGCTTGTAGTGAGCTACTTAAGCCAAACGCTCTTCCAGCGTTTCGCGCAGGCGCATGTAGAGGGCCGGGTTGCGAAGCGCTAGGATTTCCAGCGCGGCCAAGGCGGCGTTGGACGGTTCGATGACCGTCGTGACGGGCACATTGGACGGGGTGCGCAGGGAGGACCAGACGTCTTCGGGGAATTCCTTGAAATTAGCCGGAACGGTGATGACCGGGACGGTGGTGGCTGCCGAGAGCGTCGGGCCCGCGCCGTTGGAGCGGCCGATGTAGGCGATGATGACGGTTTCGGGTTTCTCCTGGACGGCTTGGTTGAGCTCGGTGATGGCGCGGGTCGGCTCCTTGTGGATGGAGCGGGCGATTTTGACGGTTTCGACCAGGCCGCCGGAGAGCTTGGCGATGGCTTTTTCCACGGGGCTGACGTCGTCGCTGACGGAGCCCGACCAGATGATGATGCGCTGGGCGGGGACGCGGAAGTGGCTGGTGATGCCGGCCACGCGGGCGTAGTTGGCGGCCACGGCGTCGAGTGCGCCGCCGTCGCGGTAGACCTGCTTGTCGAGGTAGGCGCCGTCTTCGAGGACGCGCCAGGAATCGTTGTCGATGACGTCGGCCAGGAGCAGCGTCCCCTCGGGGGTGAGGCCGAACTCGACCTTGCAATCCACCAGGCGGCCGCCTTCAAGCTGCCACGCTTTTTCCAGCGTCAGGAAGGCGCGCCGGGCGGTCTTGCTCATTTCGGCGAAGAATTTCGATTCGCCTTCGTGGGCGAAGACTTCCGCTTCCGGCAAAACAAGGAAGGGTTCCTGGCCCGCGATGGGCTTGGAGGGCTGAAAGAGGCTCACCGTCGCGGCCTGGGCGTCGTGGCTCATGAAAGGGTCGTCGCAGGCGAGGTCGTGCTCTTTCCACTTGCGCTGGTTGGTCTTGAGGTAGAACTCGACCAGGAGGCGGGGGAAGAGGTGGCCCTTGACGAGGCCCGGGGTGCGCTTCAAATAGGAGCCGTGAGCCTCGCGGCGGATGACCACTTCATACGGGAGCATCTCGCACTTCGGGGCGGCAAAGGAAATGGGGCTGAGCTGTTCGTCGAAGCCGACGGGGATGCCCGCGGCCTTGAGCAGACGGAAGTTGTTGCAGGTCGTCAGAGTGGCCATGGCGGCCTTGCCGGAGAGGAGGTCGTGCTTGGCCCCGTCGCCCGCGGTGATGTCGTCTTTGGACACGACGATGACCTGGTTGGGGTTGGTCGGAGACTGCCCGATGACTTTCGTTTTGCCTTCGGCGAGGATCACGCCATCAAAGAGAGGTTGCATAATTGGGCTAAATATATAGGGGCCCGTAGGCAAAAACGTCAATCCTAGGAGCCTGTTGAAAAATTATCTGGCGCCATCTTGGGCATCTTTTCGCCTTGGGCGGCGTCGCTCGGCTGGGCCTGTATTCAGTGAATACAGGTGCTGCACTCGGCTCCTTACCCAAGCCAAAAATCTGCTCCAAGCTGTCTGCCGCTAGTTTTTCAACAGGCTCCCAGGTCTGCCGTATTGACTTGGAGGGGTGTGATTTTCTACAAAGAGGGCCGATGTCAACAGATCCGCGGGAACAGGCGTTGCAAACGGCTTACCAGATCGTTTCGGAGCATTTTCCGAATGTCGTGATGGTGGCCGAGGCACAATTCAACAATGCCGAGGGGCAGGCTCAATTTGCGCAATTGCTGCGCTGGTACGGCTGTTCGACCACGGCGACGGGCCTGATGGTCTATGCGTCGGATCTGCTCTGCCACACGTTTGGCGACCGCCCGCCGAAGCCGCAAACCCCGGCCAACACGGCCGCGATTACCCCGCAGCAGGAGGACGCGCTGAAACGGGCGCTGGAAATCCTCAGCTCTCAGTTTATTTGCGCGGTGGTGGTGGCCCAAGGGGAGCCGGAGCTGGCGGGCAAGGGAGAGCGGAGCCTGAAGGTGATCCGCTGCAACGGCGCGCCGACGATGGTGGCGGGGCTCTCGCAGTTCGCGGCCAATGCGTTTCGGCGCATGGCGGTGGAGTAGGGGAATTTAGGATTATTTCCCCAGCCGCCGGGCGAGCTGGTCGGCGTGGAGGTCTTGCGGCTCCAGCGCGGCGGGCTGGGTCGCCTCGAACCATTTCCCGTCGGGGCTGGTTTCGGAGGGCTGGTCGGTGCTTAAGGCCACGACGTTGATGGAGAGCGGGCCAAAGTCTGCGGGCGGATAGGCGAGCGGCTTGGCGGCCCGGATGTTCCAGAAAGTTCCGCGCGCGGCGCACGGTTTGCCCAGCGCGTCGCCGCCGCCGTGGGCCCAGAGGCGCGTGCCCGCCCCGGCGTCGAGATTGGTAAAGAGGTTTTCGAAGCAGGTCCGTTTATGATGGTCGAGGCAGAGGTCCACGCCCTTGCCCTCGGCGGCGACGTTGCCCGAGGCTCCGCCGTCCACGCTGATGTCATGGATGAACCGGGTGCGGAAGTCGAACCCCCGCATAAGGTTGTCGTGACCGTAAAACGCAAACCCGTGGTGGCCCGTGCAGCCGGTCTTGTCGGGCTGGCGCTTGGACTCGAAGGTGACGTCGGCGATGGTGCAGAACACGCCTCGGGCAAAGATGCCGCTGTCGGCGTTGACGATGCGGAGATTGCGCGCCCAGCAATCCGAGCATCCGTTAAAGGCCAGCGCGTTGTACCCCGCTTCGGTGAAGTGCCCCTCGTAGGGCGTCACGGGGAACTCGAAGGTGAGCCCTTCCACGCCGGATTCCGTCACGGTTGGCTGGAAGCTGGCGATTTCGGCCTTCCATTGCGGCTTAAGGTCGCAGCGCAGCGGCCGGTCGATGGAGACCTTGCGGCCGTCGATCTTCGTGACCGTGCAGACGAAAAGCGTCTTGGTCGAACCGAGGAGCTTTTCCATTGGTCCCGGGTCGCCGGAGTAAAGATGCGCGGCGAGCGAATTGTCGGGGAGGTCGTGTTGGCGAACGATGACCCGCTGGCCGGGCTTGAGGCCCTCGGTTTTTTCCACGGTGAGGAGGGTGTCCCCCCGGTGGGCTTCGGCGGTGATGCGGGTGAGCTGCTTGGCCCGGTAGTCGCCCTTGATGGAGACGATCCCGCCGTCCCATGACCAGCGGGAGGTTGGCCGCCCGGTGGTGGTGGCCGAGGGGCTGGGCTGGATGGTTTCAAGCGGCACCGGGCAGACGAGCACGCTCTCTTCCGGCCCCGCGCCGCTTAAAACGATGCCGCTGCGGTTGATGACCAGCATTTTGGTAATCCGGTAACGTCCCTGCGGCACCTCGATGGCTCCGGCGGGCGCTTTGTTCAGCGCATCCTGAAAAGCGGCAGTGTCGTCAGCGATGCCGTCGCCCTTCGCGCCGAAATCCATGACGCTAAGGCCCTTGGGAAGGACAGGAAGGGCGCGTTCGCCCTGGTGATAACCGGCATGGGAAAAATCGGGGAGCCTGGAGGTGGGCGTCCAGGCTTCGCCGTGCTTGCCCCACAGAGCGGAGGTTTCGGCGGCAAAGGAGGAGGCGGCGAAGGCGGCAAGGAGAGGGAGAATCCAGCGCATAGAGATATGGAGTGGGGTATTCTGCTACCACCGGGAGTTGAAGAATCAAGCTATTCCGGGTTGAACTCGGGTCAGAATCATTAAATGATAGTCTTCATGCATCTTTTGCGGATTCTCCCGATTTTAATGACAGCGGGGGCGCTGGCGCTTCCTGGCTGCGGCCGGAAGGCTGCCAAAGCGCCCGCCAAAGCCCCTCGCCCCGTGACCGTCGCCAAGGCGGAGACCCGGGATGTGCCCTTTTACCTGGACGAAATCGGCAACTGCACCGCGTTCGAATCCGTCACCATTAAGCCGCAGGTCTCCGCGGCCATGACGGGCATCCACTTTAAGGACGGCGCGGAAGTGGCCAAGGGCGATCTGCTCTTTACCCTTGATCCGCGCCAGTTCCAGGCGGCGCTGGCCAAGGCCCGGGCCACGCTGGCCCAGGATCGCGCCAAGGCCGATTACGCCCTCATCCAGGTCCGACGCAATGAGGATCTCCGGCAGAAAAAAGCCGTCTCCGACCAGGAGTACGATAGCGTTCGCAGCACCGCCGAGGCCGCTGTGGCAACGGTCCAGGCCGACGAGGCGGCGGTGAACTCCGCGCAGATTGATCTCGATTACTGCCAGATCCGCTCCCCCATCGACGGCCGCTCCAGCAAGCGCAACGTCGACCAGGGCAACATCGTCATTTCCAACTCCACCTCGCTGCTCGTCATCCAGCGGCAGGACCCCATTTACACTGATTTCACCATCCCCGAGGACGTCCTTCCGCAGGTGCGCCATTACTTCGAGGCCGGAACGCTCAAGGTCGAGGCGGTCTTCCCTAACGATCCCGCGAAAAAGCGCGAGGGGAAATTCGACTTCCTCGACAGCGGCGTACAGCCCAACTCCGGTACCGTCCGGCTGCGGGCGCTCCTGGATAATAAGGACCGACTCTTCTGGCCCGGGCAGTTCGTCAATGTTCGCCTCGTGCTCGAAACCCTCAAAAATGCCGTGCTCGTGCCCTCCGAGGCGCTGCAAGTGGGGCAGGACGGGCCGTTTGTTTTTGTGGTCAAGCCCGGCAACACCGTGGAACTGCGCCACGTCAAGCCGGGCCAGCGCCAGGAAGAAAGTGTAGTTATTAAAGAGGGTCTGAAAGCCGGGGAAACCGTCGTTGTCACCGGGCAGATCGCCCTCTCGCCGGACGCCGCGGTGGACATTCTTCCCCGGTAGTTTTTTTTAGGAAAAAGCATGGCCAGTCTTTCCGCTCCCTTTATCAAACGCCCGGTCATGACGATGATGTGCACGCTGTGCATCGTCGTCTTCGGCATCATCGGGTTCAACCAACTGCCCGTTAACGACCTGCCCGCCGTCGATTTCCCGGTCATCAGCGTCACCGTGAACTACCCCGGCGCGAGCCCCGCCACCATGGCCAGCAGCGTGACGACGCCGCTGGAGCGCCAGTTCATGCAGATCCCCGGGCTGGACTTGGTGACCAGCCAAAGCTCGCAGGGGTCGAGCTCGATCACGCTTCAGTTCAAATTGAGCAAGAGCGTGGATGCCGCGGCGACCGACGTGGCGGCGGCCATCAACCAGGCCAACTCCAGCCTGCCGCAGGACCTGCCCTCGCCGCCCGTTTTTACCAAGTTCAACCCGAACGACCAGCCGGTAATCTACCTCGTATTGACCACGGCCTCGCTCACCCAGGGGCAGCTCTACGACTACGCCAGCAGCCAGATTGCCCAGCGCATCAGCATTCTCCCGGGCGTGGCCAAGGTGGATATTTATGGCTCCAAGGCAGCCGTGCGCGTGAAAGTCTCGCCCACCAAGCTGGCCTCCCTTGGGCTCACCGTGAACGACCTTTCCGACGCGATCAAGGCCGGGACCAGCTACCAGGGCGCGGGTCAGTTCGACGGCTCCTCGCGTACGTTCCTGCTCCAGCCGCAGGGGCAGCTTGAGAACGCCGAGGCTTACCGGGGCCTCATCATCGGGCACAAAGAAGGCGCGTCGATCTACCTGCGCGACGTGGCGGACGTCTCCGACTCCGTGCAGGACGAGCGCATGACCCGCCACTTCTGGATGCGCCAGGGGAGCGCCGCCGCGACGAGCGTGGTGCTGGCGGTCTCGCGGCAGTCCGGCGCGAATGCCGTGGCCACCGCGCAGGGCGTGAAGGATTTGCTGCCCTTCTTCCGGCACGAGCTGCCCGGCTCCATTCAGCTGGAACCGATGCTCGACCGCTCGATTACCATCGTGAACTCCGTGGAGGACGTTAAGGAGACCCTCCTTATCGCCTTCGCGTTGGTCGTCATCGTTATTTTCATCTTCCTCGGGCGCGCCACCGATACGCTCATCCCGATCGTGGCGTTGCCGATGTCGATGCTGATCACGTTTTTGGCGATGTTCCTGCTGGGCTACAGCATTGATAACTTGTCGCTGCTGGCCTTGACGCTCTCCATCGGGTTCCTCGTGGATGACGCCATTGTGTTCCTGGAAAACGCCGTGCGCCGGATGGAGGCGGGAGAGACGGCGATGGAAGCCGCCTTCCACGGGGCCAGCGAGATCAGCTTCACGATTCTCTCGATGACGCTTTCGCTCGCCGCCGTCTTTCTGCCCATGGTCTTCATGCCGGGGCTCATTGGGCGGACCTTCCAGGAGTTTGCCATCACGATCATCATCGCCATCGTGGCCTCCGGCGTTGTCTCGCTGACCCTCACGCCGCTGATGTGCTCGCGGATGCTGGCCAAACACGAGAACGCCACCAAGACCTGGCTCGAAACCTTCGTGACCCGCAAGCTCGACCGGGTGATCAAGGCTTACGGCAACTCGCTCCACTTCTTCTTGCACCATAAGTGGATCTCGGCGGTCGCCTGGGTCATCTGCATGGCGGGCACCGTAATGCTATTCAAAGCGGTACCCCAGTCGTTCCTGCCCGTGGGCGATAGCGGCACCATTCGCGGCGTCTACATGGTGCAGGAGGGGACTTCGCCGGATCGGATGCGCGAGATCCAGTACAAAGTGGATCAAATCCTGCGCGACAACCCGTTCGTTGATCTTTCGTACACCATCTCGGGCCTCACCGGCCGGTTGCCTTCCAATCAGGCGCGCATTCTGGCCAACCTGGTTCCCGCCAAGAAGCGGCCTTCCATCGACGTGGTGATGGCGCAGATTGCCAAGGAGATCGAGAAGATCCCCGGGGTGATGCCGTTTATGCAGGCCATCCCCGTTTTGCAGGTCAGCACCGGGGCCGCCGGCAACAGCCAGGGCAAATTTTCCTACGCCATCAGCGGCATTGACGCCAAGGAGGTCAACGATTCAGCGCGCAAGCTCATGGAAAAGCTGCGGCCTTACCCCGGATTCCTCTTCGTCAATTCCGACTTGAAGACGGCGACGCCCAATTTGCAAATCGACCTGTTGCGCGAGCAGGCTGCCTCCTACGGCGTCTCGGCCCAGGGCATCCTCTCGGCGCTGCGCAACGCCTACGCGCAGAACTACGTCTACCTTATTAAGAAAGAGACCGACCAGTACCAGGTCATCATGGAGGTGAGCGACGCGGGCCGCACCCAGCCGCAGAACCTGGAGCGCCTTTACGTGAAACCCGACAAGGGCGGCGATCTGGTGCCGATCAAAGCCGTCGCCCGCTGGAAGGAAGTGCTCGGGCCGCAGTCGGTCAACCACATCAACCAGTTCCCCTCGGTGACGATCTCCTTTAACCTCGTGCCCGGGGCGGCGATTGGCGACGCGGCGGCCTTCATCGAAAAAACCGCCGCCGAGACCCTTCCCCCGTCGTTGCGCGGCAGCCAGCAAGGCGAGGCGCTTGTGTTTAAGGAGACCATTAAGAGCCTCTCCATCCTGATGATTTTCGCGGTGTTCGTGATGTACATCATTCTGGGGATTCTTTACGAGAGCTACGTCCACCCGCTCACAGTGCTCAGCTCGCTGCCGGTGGCGATGGTGGGTGGCCTGGCGACGCTGTTGCTTTTCGGCAAAGAAGCCTCGCTCTACGCCGACGTGGGCCTCTTTCTCCTGGTCGGCATTGTGAAGAAGAACGGCATCATGATGATCGACTTCGCCCTTCAGCGCATGGCCGACGGGCTCGACCGCGTGGCGGCGGTACACGAGGCGTGCGTGGAGCGGTTCCGGCCGATCATGATGACGACCTTCGCCGCGTTGATGGGGGCGCTCCCCCTGGCGTTCGGGTTCGGCGCGGATGGCAGTTCGCGCCAGCCGCTCGGGCTGGTCATCGTCGGCGGGCTGGTGGTCTCGCAGTTGGTGACGCTCTACGTCACTCCGGCGCTTTTCCTGATGTTCGAATGGTTCCAGGAGCGGGTGCTCGACCGGAACTCCTTCCTGCGCTCCCATCGCGCCACCCACGTCGACATCCAGCATGATGCGCCGGAGGAAACCGAGGTCACCGTGCCGTAAGCTTCCTTTTATGCAGCCCCCCGAAGCATCCTTCCGCATCCGGTCGATTTATCGCCTGCTCTGGCTCGCGTTCTGGCTGACGCTCATCGGCTTTGTGCGCTGCTGGAACGCGGGTGATGTGTTCATACAGAAGCAGATTTTCTTTGTCGATCCGGATTGCTACTCGCGCATGACGCGGGTGGCCCGGGTGTACGAACATCCCGGCCAGCCGGTGCACACGCACGAGTTTGAGAACTGGCCGGAGGGGACTCGCCCCCATACCACGGCCCCGTTTGATTACCTGACCGCCGGGCTGGCGCTCGTTTTCCGCCCGTTCAGCCCGGACGCCGCGGTGGCGCTCGACCGTGCGGGCGCGTGGGTTTCGCCCCTGTTGGGGGTGCTCGCGGGCCTCGCGCTTTGGCTGCGGGGAGGGCGGGGGAGGTATGCCGCGCTCGGGCTTTTTGCCGTCAGCCCCATCCTGGTTCACGGAACGGCGCTGGGGCGGCCGGATCACCAGTCGCTCATTATGTTCTGCACCGTGGCCGCGCTGGCGGTGGAGGGAAAGACGCCCCTCACGCGCACCCGGGCGGTGATTGGTGGGCTGGCCTGGGGGCTCGGTTTGTGGGTTTCGCTCTACGAACCGCTGGCTTTGCTGGTGCTGACGTGCGCGATAGGCGCGGCGGCTTACCGTCGGGCGTTTTTTAACCGCGAACGGCTCGTTTGGGCGGGGTGCATCGGGCTCATTTTCCTGCTCGGGCTGGCCGTGGACGGGTGGCCGATTGCGCGGCCCGACCCAGCCGTTCTGGCTTACTTTGAGAACTGGAGCCACACGGTGGGCGAACTGGGGCGCGCCACGGTGGGAAGCTTGGCTTCGTGGGGCGGTTGGCTGCTGTTTGCCGCTCCGCTGCTGCTCGCGTGGCGGCTTTTCCGCGAGCGCGACGCCGAGGCGGGGTTCTGGCTGGGGATGCTGCTCGCCCTGGGCGCGCTGACCTTGTGGCAGGCCCGCTGGGGGTATTTTCTGGCCGTGGGCTTCGCTCTGGCGCTCCCGGCCGTTTTGGAGGTGTTCCAAAAACGCTGGCTGGCGTGGCTTGTTCTGGTTGTTTCCCTCTGGCCGGTGGCGCGGGAGTGGGACCGGATGCTTGACACGCGCCAGAGCTCCCTTTCCCAGGAACGCCGATACGAAGCGGTGCAACTGCGCGACGTGGCCACCCGGCTGCGGGCCGAGCGCCGAGTGCCGATCCTGGCTCCCTGGTGGCAATCCCCCGCGCTGGCCTATTGGTCCGGCCAGCCGTGCGTGGCGGGCAGTTCGCACGAGAGCCTGCCGGGGATCGTCGATAGCGCCCGGTTTTTCGAAAGCCCCGGGCTGACCCCCGCCGCCCTCGAGATCCTGGATCGCCGTAAGGTCGATTGCGTGGTCGCTTACGATGGGGTGCGCGTGGACCGGGTGTGCAGCGCCATCCTGGGCGAGCCCATTCCCGAGGAATCCCTCGCGCGGTTGCTCTACGAACGTCCCCATTCAGTGCCCGCCGGGCTGGAGCCGGTCTACGCCAACAACGTTTTCCGCGTCTTTATCCGCCGCCCCGCCGGGACGCCGTGAGGCCACTTTCCAGGACGGTCCCGAAAGCTTTCTTGAAAGAGGAGAGCAAAACATGATCACCGCCAAAGACTTAACGCAAGCGCCCCCTCGCAGCCCACGTGTACGGGTTCGCGATTACTCCATCCTGGCCCGCGCCGCCGACAAGGCCCGCGCCGAACTGGCCGGGAAGGCCGGGGAATACCACTTCGATTGCCCGCTCGACCGGACGCTCTTTACCTTCAAAGGCGTTACCGGAGACGAGTTCCTGGCGCACGTCAAACGTGGCTACAGCGACGAGGACCTGGGCATCTGGCTCGACGAAAACGGGCTCGACAAGACCCCGGAGGAGATCCTCGCCTGGAGCAACTCCATGGAGGCCTACTGCCTCTACAACAACCTCGAAAAGCGCGAATCCTTCGTCATCGAATGCACGCGCCTGGGCCTCAACCCGGCCCACACCACCCTCTTTGACTGGCTCGAAGCCGACGACCGCGTCAGCTTCCCCGCCGCGGTGGTGTGAGGTTTTTTTAGCCGCGAAATTTCCCGCCATTTCCGCTTTGCGCCGGGGCATTTCGACGCTAGCCTGCCCGCTCTATGTTAAGCGCAGGCATCGTCGGGCTCCCCAATGTGGGCAAATCCACCCTCTTTAACGCCGTTACGCGGACGCGCAAGGCGCAGGCGGCTAATTACCCCTTTTGCACCATCGACCCCAACCAGGGCGTCGTGGTCGTGCCCGATCCCCGGCTCCAGGTGCTTTCCAATATTTCGCATTCGCAGAAACTCATCCCGGCGGTCATCGAAATGGTCGACATCGCGGGCCTGGTGCGCGGCGCCAGCCAGGGAGAGGGCCTTGGTAACCAGTTTTTGAGCCACATCCGCGAGGTCAACGCCATCGTGCAGGTCGTCCGGTGCTTTGAGAACGACGATATCCACCACGTGGCAGGCAGCGTCGACCCCGTGCGCGATATCGAGGTCATCAACACCGAGTTGATCCTCGCCGACCTGGCCAGCATCCAAAAACGCGGCGACCGCAACCAAAAAGCCGCCCGCTCCGGCGACAAAACGGCCAAGGCGGAGCTCGCGCTCATCGAAAAGCTCATCCCGCACCTCGACTCCGGGAAACCGGCCATCACGCTGGAGCTCAGCGACGACGAGAAGCGCCTCGCCCGGGACTTCATGCTGCTCACGATGAAGCCGACCCTCTTTGCCTGCAACGTGGCCGAGGCCGACCTGGCGCAGATCGCCACGGAGCTTAAAGCCCCGGCGAGCGGCGAGCTTCACCCCTCCACCCGCTTCGTCAAAGCCGTGCAGGAATACGTTCGCGCCCACCTAGCCACCGAGGCCGTGGTCATCAGCGCGCAGATCGAGAGCGAACTTATCGACCTACCGGAGGAGGAGGCCCGGGAATACCTCAAGGACCTGGGAGTTGAGGAAAGCGGCGTTGGCTCTCTCATTCGTGCGGTTTACCACCTGCTGGGATTACGTACCTACCTGACCACCGGCGAGAAAGAAACCCGCGCCTGGACGATCAATGAAGGCGACAAAGCACCGCAAGCCGCCGGGGTGATCCACTCAGATTTTGAGCGCGGCTTCATCGCCGCCGAGACGGTCCATTTCGACGACCTGGTCGCGCTGGGATCCTTTGCTAAAGCCCGTGAAGCGGGCAAGCTGCGCATTGAAGGGAAGGAATACGTCGTCAAGGACGGCGACGTGCTCGAGTTCCGCTTCAATGTGTAAAAATACGGTCCTGTAATCGTTCGGATGATACGCAGCCGGTTCCGGTAGGATTATGCGTGCTTATGCGTGCGTGGAAAAAGGTATATCGTGGGTGAGAATGACTTGCATTATTTCTGCGAATTGCCTAAAAACCGCTCCGAAGAAACCATTAGGATCAGAAAAAACACACGGCGAGCTACGGAGAACCACCTCAAAGGCTAAGCTATCGGGAATTAGAAAAACAAACCGGGGGAAAATATGAAACTGTTTACAAAAAGCGTAGTCGCCGCTGCTTTAGGGTTGGTAACGGTATTTCTGGGCGTAAACCAAGCCAATGCGGCCACATCTTCGTACAGCGTATCGGGTACGTATTCGGCAAGTACGCCGTTTTCGAGCACAATCACGCTCGATGGGTTCGATACTTCGTTGGGTACCTTGGTCTCTGTAACGGTGACGCTCTCGTCGGGAATTTCCACAGACATTAGTGTGACGAGCGTTACCACGGCGTCAAATGTCAATGCTACCACAAAGGTGACGTTTTCGCTTTCTGGTAACGGAGTAACGCTTTCCAATGTGGTTGAATCTGGTGATTATGTTGTATCCTCGGTTGCGGCTGGCGATACGGTTACTTCTGGTGCTTTGACTGCATCGAGCAGTACCTCGACGGTCGTAACCGACGGAATTGCATTGACCTATTACGAGGCGGATACAGTGACTTTCAACTTGGGTGCTACTGCAAGGACTACTATTTCATTTGATAATGGTAATGCCTCGGCTTCTCAGGTGACTGAGGGAACTGATGTGGTTACCGTGACCTATACCTACACTGCCGTTCCCGAGCCGTCCACCTGGGCCATGATCTTCGGTGGCGTGGGTGCGCTCGTTCTGGTTCAGCGGATGCGCCGCCACAAAGAGGCGTAAGATTAGTCCTGTTTTTCTGATTTGAGGGGTTCCGCTTCGGCGGAACCCCTTTTTTTGTCGTTTTTTTGGCGGGGGCGTGTGGTGACTACGGCCTACGGATATCGATATGATGGAGCTTTGCTCCACTGCGTAATGGTGTAATCTCCACATCCAGGATAGTGCTTATAATTACGTATTTATATATACTTAAAAATACGATGTTTCCTGTGAATATGGCTTGCAAAGATTTTGCGGATTCCCTACAAGCTCGAACGGAAATTTAGTTATTCCAGGGTTGGCCTGGAAGGAATAAACAAACGAAATAGGAGGATGAAATGGAATTCAAAAAAATAGCGGTAGCCACCGTTTTCGGTCTGGCACTGTTTGTTCTTGGGGAAACCCAGGCAACAGCAGCATCATATACGGTGACTGGCACTTATGGGGAAACTCTAACAAACTATTCGGGCACCATCACGGTGGATGGTTTCGATACCTCGCTAGGGACTCTGGAATCCGTAACGGTTAGCCTTCAAGGGAATCTTTCCACGGTATTGACGGTCACGGCGGGGGCTTCCGGTGCGACGGATGTTAATAGCTATACCTCAGTGACTTTTACTCTCAGCGATGCTGGGGGCTACGTATCTTTGGGCCGGGATGTGAGCTCCGATCACTATACTATCTCCTCGATGACGCCCAATGAGGTGGTAACTTCCGGTACGTTGACCGGAACGGATACAAGAACCACAGCGGCCCTCACCAGTGCTGGAGTTCTTCAAGAGTTTACGGCGAGTACCGTGACGTTTGCCACGACGGGGACTGCCGCGACCTGGAATAGCTATACGGGGGGTAATGTTACGACAGCCCAAGTGACCTATGGGGATGAAGTGGTTACGGTGACCTATAACTACACTGTCGTTCCCGAGCCGGCGACGTGGGCGATGCTTTTCGGTGGCTTTGGCGCGCTGGTTTTGGTTCAGCGGATGCGCCGCCTCAAAGTGGCATAAAGCTTATCCCTCTTTCTTGATTTTAAAGGGTTCCGTTCGCGGAACCCTTTTTTTGTGGTCTCCGGAAGAAATAGGGCGCTCTCCCCTCGTGAGGCAAAGAATGCCCGGTACCCCGCTTCTTCCTACGCGGAAATGAGGTGGTGTAACGCGGGAGCATTGTGGTAGGTTACGCTGTGTGACGTCCTCTAGCTTACGCATAAAGGTCGTTCTGTTGATGTTGCTGGCTTTCCTGCCAGTAGTGGTCTTGGAAATCAATACGACGGCTGATCAGGAACGCAGGGCTGCGGATAATGTCCGTGCAGAGTCGGCCCGGCTTTCTCGGCTTTTTGCGAACAATCAGGTCGCGCTTATTGACTATTCCCGGCAGATCCTGACCATGATTTCAAAGCTGGACCGGGTGCAGAACTGGGACCTGGAGAGCTCTCAGCGGCTTTTCGATCAGTTACGGAGCGAGAACCCGCTTTTTTCCGTGGTTGGCCTGGCCGATCTCAAGGGCAATGTTTTCTGTTCCTCGCCGGAGGGGAAAGACTCCTCCGCTGTGAACGACCGGTTTTATTTCCAGCGGGCGCTTCAGAATAAGGGCTTTGTGGTGGGGGATTTTACCGTCAGCCGCGCGGCGGGCAAGCCGACGCTGCACATGGCCACGCCGGTATGGAATGCCCAGGGGCATGCGATGGGGGTCGTGTTTATCGGGCTTGATTTGATGGCGGTGAGCGAGTCGCTGGGGAATGTCGCCTTATCGCCGGGCGGCACCGTGGCCATTCTCGACCCCAACAATATTTTCCTGGTCCGTTATCCCGAGCCGGGAAAGTGGATTGGCCGAAAAGGCAACCACGGCGTGGTTCAGCTGACCGTTCCCGAAGGGGCTACCGAAGGGGCTACCGAAGGGACTCACGTGGCCAAGGGGGCCGACGGGGTGGAGCGGATTTACGCGGGGACGCGGATCGATGAACCGGGCGTGGGGCATCTCTACGTCATGGTGGGGATTTCCAAGAAGGAGGCCTACACGCCGTTTCGCCAGCAGATGCGGGAGCAGATCGGCTTCATGATCGTGATCGCCTCGCTGGCCATGGCCGCGGCCTGGGCCTTTGCCAGCAGCTCCATCTGGCACCCGGCGCGGCATCTGGTGGAGGTGGCCCGGGCATTGAGCTCGGGGCGTCTCGATGTTCGCAGCAAGCTGCGGGGCGGGGAGTTTGGAGAGATCGGGATGGCCTTTAACCAGATGGCCGAGGCCTTGAGCAAACGCATTACGGAGCTGAAGGATACCCAGGGGGAACTGCGCCAGGCGCACGATGAGCTGGAGCTGCGCGTTCAGGAGCGCACCGACGAGCTGCGCCGTGCCCGGGAGCGGCTGGTGGACGCCATCGAGAACCTCGACGCCGGGTTCTGCATGTTCGGCCCGGACGAGAGGCTGGTTATTTGCAACCAGACCTTCCGCAACACCTATGCGATCTGCGCGGATGTCATCCAGCCCGGGATCAAATTCGAAGACATCCTCGGCGAATTCGTCAAGCGCGGGGGGCGCGTGGAGAGCGAGGACGACATGCAGGAGTGGGCCCGCAACCGCCTGGAGCTTTTCCGGCTGGCCGACAGCCGCCCCTTTGACGAGAAAATCAATGGCCGCTGGTTGCGCATCAGCGATCACCGGACCCGCGAAGGGGGCACCGTGACGCTGCGCACCGACATCACCAATTTGAAGGAGATCCAGGAGACCCTCATCCTGCGGGATCGGGCCATTGCGGCGGCGGTGAGCGGGATTCTGGTGACCGACCCCAACCAGCCCGACAACCCCATCGTGGACGTCAACCCGGCCTTCGAACGCATCACTGGCTACAGCAAGGCGGAAGCCCTGGGGCGCAACTGCCGTTTCCTCCAGGGGCCCGATTCCGACCGCGGCGTTCTCAATGAAATCCGCGAGGCCATCGTGGCGAACCGGGAATGCCAGGGAGTGATCCGCAACTACCGCAAGGACGGCACGCCGTTCTGGAATGAAATCAAGATCACTCCGGTGCGCGACGACATGGGGCGAGTGATCCACTTTGTGGGGGTGGCTACCGACGTTACCGAGCGCGTGGAGGCGCAAAAAGCCCTGGAGCGCGTCCTCGACGATCTGCACCGCTCCAACCAGGAGCTGGAGCAATTTGCCTACATGGTGTCGCACGATTTGCAGGAGCCGTTGCGGATGGTGGCCAGCTACACCCAGCTCCTGGAGCGCCGCTACAAGGACAAGCTGGACGCCGACGCGCACGATTTCATCGGCTTCGCCGTGGACGGAGCGAAGCGGATGCAGGGCTTCATCCGCGACCTGCTGCAATACTCGCGCGTGGGGACCCACGGACGCCCCTTTGAGTGGGTGAAGGTGGGCGGTGTGCTGGCCGGTGCTGTTGAGAATCTCCGGTTTGCCATCGAGGAAAAAAAGGCGGAGGTGATCCTGGGCGAAATGCCCGAGCTGGAGGCCGACCCGGTGCAGCTGGGCCAGCTTTTCCAGAACTTGATCGGCAACGCCCTGAAATTCCGCGGCGAGGAGCCGATCCGCATTACCGTCGAGGCCCGGCGCCTGGAGGGCGGCTTCTGGGAGTTCGCCGTGCGGGATAACGGCATCGGCATCGACCCGAAGGACGCGCAGCGGATTTTCATCGTCTTCCAGCGCCTCCACACGCGCCAGGAATACGAGGGGACGGGCATCGGGCTGTCCATTTGCAAGCGCATCGTGGAGCGCCACGGGGGGCGCATCTGGGTGGAATCGGAAGTGGGCAAGGGGGCGGCTTTCTTCTTCACGATCCCGGAGCGGCATGAGGGATAGGGGGTCTGCCCGGGTGCGCTTGCGGTCTTGCATCCCGGCCCGGTTCGCGAGAGATTAGCACCATGCAAGGAACCCAGCCTGCCAGGACGCAGCAACCCTCGTTGCGGGTTTTGCTCGTGGAAGATAATCCCGGGGACGCGCGGCTCATTCAAGAGCTCTTGTTGGAATCCCAATGGGGAGAGCTCCAGACCTCTGTAGCCGGGTCGCTGGCGGCGGCGCTCGACGTGTTGCGGGGGGAGGAGATCAAGCTGATCCTCCTGGATTTATCGTTGCCCGACAGCTTCGGCATCGACACCTTCCACAAAGTGGCCGAGGCCGCGCCGCTCATCCCGGTGATTGTTTTGAGCGGCCTGGACGACGAGGCCCTCGCGCTCCGCACCGTGGAGGAGGGGGCCCAGGACTACCTGGTGAAGGGGCAGGTGGACCCGAACATCCTTGAACGGGCCATCCGCTACGCCTTGAAGCGCGTGGAAGCCGAGCGCGCCCTTTCCGAGGAGCGCAACCTGCTCCGCAGCGTCATCGATAACCTGCTGGACTCCATCTACGTCAAGGACGCCACGGGCCGCTACCTGTTGGACAACCGCGCCCACATGCGCTCCCTCGGGGTTGATACGCCCGAGAAGGTCATGGGCAAGACGGTCTACGATTTTTTCCCCCCAGCGGTGGCCGCCAAGTTCCAGGAGGATGACGAGCAAGTGGTGAGCTCCGGCGAGCCGATCGTCAACCGCGAGGAGGTGGTCGTCTCGGATTCCACCGCCGTGCGCTGGATTTCCACCACCAAGGTGCCCCTGCGCAACCGCGACGGGAAGGCCGTGGGCGTGATCGGGATTGGGCGCGACATCACCGAGCGGAAACGGGCCGAGGAGCAGATTTTTCGCTACAATTCCGAGATCCGCCAGCGCAATGCCGAGCTGGAGGACGACCTCCACATGGCCCGCGAGATCCAGCAGGCCTTCCTGCCTCAGCAGTACCCCAACTTCCCCCGGACGGCGCTCCCCGCGGAGAGCGACATCCGGTTTTTTAGCCGCTACATCCCGACCACAGCGGTGGGGGGCGACTTTTTTCACGTTTTGCCAATCTCCGACACACAGGCCGGGATTTTCATTTGCGACGTGATGGGCCACGGCGTCCGCGCCGCGCTCGTGACGGCCATCGCCCGCGCGCTGGTGGAGGAAATGTTGCCCGTGGCGAACGATCCTCACCGTTTCCTGACCAGCATCAACCAGACCCTGCTCGCCATTCTGCGCCGGGCCCGCACCCCGATGTTTGCCTCGGCATTTTCGCTGGTGGTGGATACCGAGCAGAGCACCGTGCGCTATGCCAATGCCGGGCACCCGAACCCGGTCTTGATCCGGCGCGGCAAGGGCGAGGTGGAGTGGCTCTGCGGTAATCCCGAGCGCCCCGGTCCGGCCCTAGGGGTTTTTAAGGAAGCGGTGTACGAAATGCATACCCGCCAGATCGAACCCGGCGACCTGATTTTGCTCTTTACGGACGGCCTTTACGAGGTCGAGGGGAACGACGACACCTTTTTCAATCACGATATGCTCCTGGACGTTCTCCGCCGAAATGCGGCGAAGCCGACCGACAAGCTGATCGATGACACCCTGAATGAGGTGCGGGAATTCGCCCTGGGCCATATTTTTGCTGATGACGTGTGCTTAATTGGAGTGGAAATAGAACGAACTCACCGGTATAGTCCGTAAAAGTCCGTACGTTTCCGCCTTGTGAAGCCCCCTCCTACATTCATTAGAGTCTTTCTGGTCGAAAACAACCAGACGGACCAGATGCTTATCATGGAGCTCCTGCGAGCCTATGGTGGGGGGCAGTTCATTATATGCGGAATATTCCGTAACCTCGCGGAGGTCATCACGGCGCTTCAGGAAGGGGGCTCGGTGGATATCGTTATGCTCGCCCTGGCGCTTCCGGACAGCCGGGGGGTGGGGACGTACACGCGGCTTTCCTCTTCTTTTCCAGACCAGCCCGTGGTGGTGCTCTCAGAGGACGACGACGAACCGGTCGCCGCCGAGGCGGTACACCTGGGGGCGCAGGAGTACCTGGTTAAAAACGAGCTGACCGGAAAGTTTCTCGTCAACTCGCTGCGCTACGTGGCCGACCGCTGCCGGGCGGAAAGCGCGCTCAAAAGTCTCCGCGACGAGATGAATACGAAGCTCACCGAGCGGACGCAGGCGCTTGCGAAGGCCAATCAGCGGCTGGCCGAGGTGCTTGATGAGGTGAAAAACGGCCGGGAGCAGGCGGCGGATCTGGATCACCTGAAGATGCTCGATCGGCTGGCGGGCGGCCTGGCCCATGATTTTAACAACGCGCTCTCTCCGATCCTGGTTCACAGCGAATGGCTCTTAAACAAGCCCGGGGCGCTCGAAAACCAAGCCATGGTGTGCAACGCACTGGCCGCCATTCATGAATCTGCCGGGCAATGCGCGGAGATGGTACTCAAGGTGCGTGATATTTGCCGCCCATGTGAGGAGACGCGGCGGATTGAGCCGCTGGATTTGCGCGAAGTGCTCCGCGAGGCCGTTTCGGTAACGCGCCCGATCTGGAAGGATCAGGCTGAGCTGCGCGGCTGTGAGATCCGGGTTGAGACCGATTTCGGGCCGGTCCCCAAGGTGCCGGGCATGCGCGAGGACTTGGTGGAACTGTTTACGGACCTGATCCTGCACGCGGTGGACGCCATTCATGCCGCCGGGGTGATCGCGGTGAAGGTTTTCGCCCCCGACGAGGAGCATGTCACGGTATCGGTGACGGACAACGGCACTGGTTCGATGGACGGGAGAGGGGTGCCTTTCCGCAGTGGAGTGGGGCTCGGGATGGTCTACGGCATTGCCCAACGGCATGGGGCTGAGGTCGATTTTTCAGTTTTGGGAGAGAACGGAGCCTGCCTTTCCGTCCGCTTCTCCGTGGGCGGGGAGGTGTCGCCAGCGGAGGAGGTGGCCCAGCCGTCCGAACATCTTACGGGGCTGCGCATCCTGGCGGTGGACGACGAACCGGCCATCCGCAATATCCTGGGGCTTTGTCTGACGGAAGATGGCCACCAGGTGGAGCTCGCGGGCGACGACCGCGAGGCGCTTGCGAAGTTCAAACGCAACCGGTTTGACCTGTTGCTGACCGATTACTCCATGCCGAATATGAATGGCGACCGCCTGGCTGCCGCGATCCGGGCCGCCGATCCGAAGATCCGGGTGGCGCTGCTGACGGGCTTTGGCTCGCAATTGCCCCAGGGGGCGCCGCTGCGGCTGGAGGTCGATTCCATTATCGCCAAGCCGTTCACCTTCGACTCGCTGCGCCAGGGCATTGCCGAGGCGATGGCGGGTTAGGACAATCTCCCCGGCGCGATGCCGAAAACGCGTTTGAAGGCGCGGGAGAAGTTGTACGGGTCGCTAAAGCCGAGTTCCTGCGCGGTTTGTTTGACCGAATAGCGGCCGTTGCGCAAGAGTTCGACCGCCTGGTTCATTTTCAGGTTTTGCAGGTACTCGAAGGGGGACTGTCGGCGGAAGCGCCGGAACAGACGGCACAGGTAGGCGCTGTCGACATGGCAGGCCGAGGCGACTTCCGCCAGGGAATGCACCTCCAGGTAATGCTCCTCGATGAATTGGCGGCACTTCTGGTAGGTGGCCACCGAGGCGCTGCCCGTCTGGTCGGCGGGGAGGGTGTTGGCGGCGATTTTCATGAGCAGATATTGCAACGCGATCTGGCACATCCAGGCCCGGTTGCCATGGTCGCTGAGGCCGTGGGAGATCAGGTCCTCGAACACGGGCTGGATCTGTTCGGCGTGTACGGCGCGCAGGATCGTCCCGGGCAAAATATGACATTCCTGCATGAGATCCGCCGCGCCATCGAAGGCGACGAAGTATTTCTCCATGGGCGGGGCCGGGCAGGCCCGGATGTGGTGGGGGACGCCGGGGCCGTAGACGAAGACCGAGCCGGGGGCGAGGGGATGCTCGCGCCCTCCCATCGTCAGCGTGCCCGAGCCGCGCGTTACCAGCTCCAGAATCGGCGTGGAGAAGCCGCTGCGGTTGATTTCGTAATCAGGGCGGCAGCGTTCCCAGCCGCCGCTGGTGACGGTGATGCCGCGCCGCGCCCGGCGGGTTACCTCCAGGTAAAAACGGCGCGACTCCAACACCTGGGTGCTGAAGTAATCGGGCGCTGCTTTGGGGCGGCCACGAGGGGTGGAAACAGGGGGCATGGGATGGCCCCAGACTGGAGGGCGAGGGGGGCGCGCGCAAGTCAAAAAATGACATCTGCGGGTCAATCCATGCCATTGCCGCGGCGCGGGGTTCGGGGGCAAGATCGTCCCACTATGAGCGCATCGTTTCCCCTAACCAAAGTTTTCCCCAAAGTCGGCATCCGCCCCGTCATTGATGGCCGTTTGCACGGCGTTCGTGAATCCCTCGAAGAGCAAACCATGGCAATGGCGCTGCGCGCGGCGGAATTGATTTCCTCCAACCTTCGCTACATCAACGGCGAGCCGGTCCAATGTGTGATCGCAGATTCCACCATCGGCGGCGTGGCCGAGGCCAATGCGGCCGCCGAGAAGTTCGCCACGCAGAATGTGGGCGTCATTCTCTCGGTGACTCCGTGTTGGTGTTACGGCTCGGAGACCATGAGCATGGAGACCAAGCTCCCACAGGCCATCTGGGGCTTCAACGGCACGGAGCGTCCGGGCGCGGTTTATCTGGCCGCCGTTCTGGCCGCGCATTCGCAGAAGGGCATCCCCGCGTTCGGTATTTACGGGCAGGACGTTCAGGACGCCGACGACACGGAGATCCCCGCCGACGTTAAGGAAAAACTCCTCCGCTTCGTTCGCGCTGGCGTGGCGCTGGGAACGCTTCGCGGCAAATCTTATCTCTCCATGGGCAATGTGGCCATGGGCATTGCTGGGTCGATCGTGAACCACGATTTCTTCGAGGAATACCTCGGGATGCGCGTGGAATGCAAAGACATGAGCGAGTTCCTGCGCCGCATCGACAAGGGCATCTACGACCAGGCGGAATTCGAGCGTGCGCTGGCCTGGGTCAAAAAGAACTGCAAGGAAGGGGAGGACCCGAACACGACGCCCCGCAGCCGCGCCCACCTCGATGCCGAATGGGAAACCTCTGTAAAGATGGCCCTCATCGCCCGCGACATGATGGTGGGCAACCCGAAGCTGGCCGAAAAAGGCTTCGGCGAGGAAGCCAACGGCAACCACGCCATTCTCTCCGGCTTCCAGGGCCAGCGCCAGTGGACCGATTACCAGCCCAACGGCGACTTCATGGAGGCCATTCTTAATAGCTCCTTTGATTGGAACGGCGTCCGCAATCCGTACCTCGTGGCCACGGAAAACGACAGCCTCAACGGCGTCTCCATGCTGCTGGGCTACGCGCTCACCAACACCGCGCAGATTTTCGCCGACGTGCGCACTTTCTGGAGCCCCGACGCGGTGAAGCGCGTTACCGGCCACACGCTCGAAGGCGCTGCCAAGGGCGGCCTCATCCATCTTATTAACTCCGGCGCGGCAACGCTCGACGGCACGGGCCGCCAGACGCTCGATGGCAAGCCGGGGATGAAGCCCTTCTGGGAGATCTCGCCCGAGGAAGCGCAGGCCTGCCTGGATGCCACCACGTGGCGGCCTTCCGTGACGGAGTATTTCTGCGGCGGCGGCTGGTCGAGCTGCTTCCTCTCGCGCGGCGGGATGCCGGTGACGATGTCCCGGCTCAATCTCGTCAAGGGGCTGGGCCCGGTGTTGCAGCTTGCCGAAGGCTACACCGTGGAGCTGCCCGAGCAGGTCCATCAGACGCTCGACGCACGCACCAACCCGACCTGGCCGACCACCTGGTTCGCCCCGATCCTCACGGGCAGCGGCGCATTCCGCGACGTTTACAGCGTCATGAATAACTGGGGAGCCAACCACGGCGCAATCAGCTTCGGACATATCGGAGCGGATTTGATCACATTGGCCGCGCAGCTCCGCATCCCGGTGTTCATGCACAACGTGGCCCCCGAGCGGATCTTCCGCCCGAGCACCTGGGCCGCCTTCGGCACCTCCGACCTGGAAGGGGCGGATTTCCGCGCCTGCCAGAATTTCGGCCCGCTTTATAAATAACCGGCTTCCCCTGCCCGAGCAGGGTGTATAACGAAAAACGCAGCTGATCCAAGAGGGGGACGGCTGCGTTTTTTTTGTTACTTTTGCCGGATGACAACCGGGGTGCCCACTTTGGCGGTGTTGAAGAACTGGCGCGCTTTCCAATACGGCATTCGCACGCAGCCGTGCGAGGCGGGGTAGCCGGGGAGGTAGCCCGCATGGAGGCCGTAACCGGGCGAGAACTCCAGGAAAAACGGCATCGGAGCCCCCACGAAGTGCGAATGAGGCGGACGCTTGGCGGTCCGGATATCCACGTTCGGGGCTACCACGCGGCCGCTGTTGTCAAGGTAATCGCCGTAAATGGATGAGCGATGATCGGCGTCCTTGCGGCTAACGGTGAAATACCCCGCCGGGGTTTCCTTGCCTTCGCGGCCCGTGGAGATTCTCGATTCCGCGATGGCTGCTTTGCCTTTGAAAAGCGTCGCCTTTTGCTGGCGCAGGTTGACGACGATTTTTGCCTTTCCCTTGTGATTGTCGGGGAGGTTGGTGACCACGAGGTCGGAGACGGTGCTGCAACCCGCCAGAAGCGGTGTCAATAGCAGGGGCAAATAGAAGCGTCGAAAGGATGGGATCATGCGCTTCTGAATGACAGCAAGAGGCGTACCTGCTCGCTTACCTTAGGTAGTGTCGTCACTACCTCAGCGGCCCGCGCGGCGGATGTAGTAGGCCTTGCGGTATTCCCGGGGCGGCATCTGAAATTCCTTCCGAAAGCGGCGCGAAAAATAGAATTCATCGTCGAAACCGACGGTGTGCCCGATTTCGTTGACGGGCAGGCTGGTTTCGACCAGCAGGCGGCAAGCCTCCCGCATACGCAAGATGATTAAATATTGCGAAGGGGAGACGTCGCTGATTTGGGCCCAGCGTCTGCGGAACGTGGCGGGGGACATGCCTCGCTTGGCTGCTTCATGTTCGATGTCGATGGGCTGAGCGAGATCCTGGCGCAGGTGCAGCAGCAGCGCCTGGATGGACTGGGCCGCGGGGTCCGTGATAGGGGGGATGATCCAGGTTTCCAAAATGAGCCTTTCGCATACGCGATCGACCCGATCCACGACCGATTCCGGCAGATGCGATTTGGTTAAAATCTCCAGTTCCGCGATTTGGGCGTTGACCGAGGCGAGATCGTGGATTGGCCAGACGGGGCGCTCCACGTCGATCAGGCCGCACTCGATCAGCTTGGGCATCGTCGCGGCGTCGTAGTCGATGTGTAGTTCGTCCCAGGTTCCCTCCAGCGGTCCGTAGTCGAGGGGTTCCTCCGGCCATTGTGCAATGACGCAAGGGGACTCCACCTTCCATAGCTTCCCCTGCCGGTAGTATTCGCCGTGTCCGCGAAGAATCAGCGAGAAGTTGCATGTTCCAAAATAGCTGTGCACCCAAGCCCTCTTCGGCGCGAGGACGTCGGCGCTGACCACGGGCAAAGCCGACGGAAATCGCCGGGGAAAGGGAGCCCAGTGTTTGATTGGAAAGTCCATGTTTTTGAAATGACTATCCATTCCGAAGGCGGGGGTTTGTCAACTACTATCGCAACAGTTCTCCAACAAACTCCCATGTCCTCCAAAACACGCATCGGAATCATCGGCTGCGGTAATATCAGCAGCATCTATCTTAAAAACGCTCCTCGCTTCGAGGCGATCGAAGTGGTCGCCGTGGCCGACCTCGACGCCGACCGGGCGGCGGCTCAAGCCAAGGAATACAACGTGCCTCGGGTATTGAGTACCGAGGCGCTTCTTGCCGATCCGGGGATCGACATCGTTCTCAACCTCACCATCCCCGGCGTTCACGGGGAGCTGGCGATCAAGGCGCTGGAAGCGGGCAAATCAGTTTACAACGAAAAGCCGCTCGCCCTGGATCGCGAAAGCGCCGCGAAGATGCTGACCCTTGCCCGGGAAAAAGGGCTGCGGGTCGGCTGCGCGCCGGATACCTTCCTCGGGGCCGGGTTGCAGACTTGCCGCAAGCTGATTGACTCGGGCGCCATTGGCCAGCCGGTTGCGGCGGTCGGCTTTATGATGGGATCGGGGCCCGAAGCATGGCATCCCAATCCGTTTTTCTTTTACCAAAAAGGCGCGGGCCCGCTCTTTGACATGGGGCCCTACTACCTTACGGCGCTGACCACGCTGCTCGGGCCGGTCAGCCGCGTGACTTCCTCCTCGCAGATCACCTTCAAGCAGCGCCCCATCGGCAGCGAGGCGCATCGCGGCGAATTGATCGACGTCGAGGTGCCGACCCATGTGGCGGCGGTGCTCGACTTCGCCTCCGGGCCGGTCGGAACGCTCATTACCAGCTTCGACATCGGCGGGAAGAATCATCTTCCCCGGATCGAGATTTACGGAACGGAAGGGACGCTGCAAGTGCCCGACCCGAACACGTTCGAAGGCCCGGTGCTCTTGCACAAGCGAGGCGAGGAGGAGTGGACCGAAGTGCCGATCACCTTCGGCTATAACGAAAACAGCCGGGGCGTGGGCCTGGCCGACATGGCGGTGGCCATCCGGTGCGGCCGCCCGCATCGCGCCAGCGGCGAAGGGGCCTTCCACGTGCTTGATTTGATGCACTCCATCCACGAAGCATCCGAAGCCGGGAAGCATCTTCCCATGGCCAGCACGATGACGCGCCCGGAGCCATTCCCTGAAAACCTGCCCTTTGGCCAAATCCCAGCCTAACTAAACGCTAAACAAAATACGCCTTCATGAAACTGAACCAAGTTGGTTTTCAACTCTACACCTGCCGCGATCTGCTCAAAACGCCCGAGGGGATTGTCGACACGCTAAAACGCCTGCGCGAAATCGGCTACACGACGCTGGAACTTTGCGGCGTCGATGCGGTTCCCGCCGAGGAACTGGCCCGCATCATCGCGGGCGAGGGCTTCAAGGTCGTCAGCTCGCATGAACCGTCGGCGGACCTGCTGGCCTGCCCGGAGAAGTCCATCGAGCGTCTTGATCTCTTTGGGTGCTCCGCGGCCGCTTATCCGTATCCGGGCGGTATCGACTTCGGCAGCCGCGCCGCCGTCGAGGAGCTGATCGCTAAGCTCCAACACGCGGGGGAGGTGCTGGGGAAGGCGGGCAAGTCGCTGGCCTACCACAACCACCATGTGGAGTTCCGCAAGTTGGATGGGAAAATCATCCTCGATAGGATTTACGACAGCACCTCCAAAACCGCGCTGAAAGCCGAACTCGACACTTTCTGGGTTCAACGCGGCGGCGGCAGCGTGGTGGAGTGGGTTCAGAAATTGAGCGGGCGCATGGAGGTCATTCACCTCAAGGATTACATGATCAACGACCAGACCGAGGCTCAATTTTGTGAAATCGGCGCGGGTAACATCAACTTCAAGCCCGTCGTGGCCGCGGCGGAAGCCGGTGGATGCCAGTGGTTTGTGGTCGAGCAGGATACGTGCCCCGGCGATCCCGTGGATTCGCTGGCTCAGAGTTTCCGCTATATCCAAGGCAACCTTATCTAGAGTAGAATCACGCCATGTCCAGACCCGTTACGATATTTACCGGCCAGTGGGCGGATCTTCCGCTCGCGGAGCTTGCCCCCAAAGTCAAAGCCATGGGCTACGACGGCTTGGAGCTCGCCTGTTGGGGCGACCACTTCGACGTCGAGCGCGCGGTGAACGAGCCGGATTATATTCCGGAAAAGTGGGCGCTGCTGCAACAGCACGGCCTGACGTGCTACGCCCTTTCGTCGCACTTGATCGGCCAGGCCGTTTGCGACCGTATCGACGAACGCCACCAGGTGATCCTCCCCCCGGACATCTGGGGCGATGGCGAGCCGGAAGGGGTCCGTTGCCGCGCGGCGGAAAAAATGAAGACCGCCGCCCGCGCCGCCCGCAAATTTTTCGACGCTCGGCCTGCTGCTGAAAAGGGGCTTCCGGCCATCGTTAACGGGTTTACCGGGTCCTCGATCTGGCACGCGCTCTACGCGTTCCCGCCCACGGACCAGGCGTTTTGGGAAAAGGGATACCGGGACTTCGCGGACCGCTGGTTGCCGATCTTGGACGTGTTTGAAAAAGAGGACGTCCTCTTTGCGCTGGAGGTGCACCCGACGGAGATCGCTTTTGACATCGCCACCTCCAAGCGGGCGCTGGAAGCCGTCGGCAACCACCCGCGCTTCGGATTCAATTTCGACCCGTCGCACCTCGGCTACCAGGGCGTCGATTACGTCAAATTCCTGCGCGATTTTGGCTCGCGCGTTTTCCATGTCCATATGAAGGACGTTTGGTGGGGGCATGGCGACGGCTCGGTCGGCGTTTTTGGGGGTCACACCGATTTCACCGACCCGCGCCGGTACTGGGATTTCCGCTCCCTGGGCCATGGCGACATCAACTTCGAGGAGATCATCGTCGCGCTTAATGACATCGGCTACCAGGGGCCGCTTTCCGTCGAATGGGAGGACGGCCGCATGGACCGCATCCACGGTGCCACGGAATCGTGCGCGTTCGTTCGCAGGCTCGACTTCACCCGCAACGCGGCGGCGTTCGATGCCGCTTTTGCCCACAAATAAATCTCCTCTACCCACATGAGCATCAAAGTTGCCATCATCGGAGCAGGCGGTATGCTCCAGTATCACGCGGCGGGATTCCGTGCCGCCAAGGCGGAGATCGTCGCCGTGGCCGACCTGAACCTTGCCGCGGCGCAAAAAGCGGCGGCTACCCTGGGCGTCCCCAGGGCTTTCGGGTCCGTGGATGAACTGCTGGCCGAGTGCCCCGAGATCGAGGCCGTCAGCGTCATTACGCCCAATAAATTCCACAAGGCGCTGGCCATCCAGGCGCTGAATGCCGGGAAGCATGTCTTCTGCGAAAAACCGCCCGCCCTCAATGCTGCGGAGGTTGCCGAAATGAAAGCGGCGGCGGAAAAGGCGGGCAAGCGCCTCATGTTCAACTTCAACAACCGCGCGCGGCCCGAGACGGTGGCGATGATGCGCTACATCGCCGACGGCACCGTGGGTGGGATCAACTCGGCGCAGGCCAAGTGGATCCGCCGCACCGGCATTCCCGGCGTGGGCGGCTGGTTTACCAACAAGGCGCTTTCCGGCGGCGGCCCCTTGATCGACCTGCTGCACATGATCGACTTGGCGCTCTATTTCATGGGCTACCCGGAGCCGGAATACGTGCTCGCGCAGAGCTTTAATGACTTTATCCGCGATCCGGCGTTCAAGGGCCCGTGGGGCATTCCCGACAACGCCGCCGGAGTCACGGACGTTGAAAACGCGGTGCACGGGTTCGTGCGCTTCAAGACGGGGCAGGTGCTCACGTTGCAAGTCTCCTGGGCCGAAATGGTCGAGCGCGAGGAAGTCTCTGTCGTCTTCCAGGGGAGGAAAGCGGGGGGCGTGGTGCGCCGCCTCTTCGGACGCGACGGCATCGACGACACCGCCATCGACTTGGGCGAGCTTTACGTCCAGGAGCACGGTGTCTCCGTGAATCGCCGCTTGATCACCGAGCCCGATCCCGCCATGGGCCGCGAGCGTTCCGCCGCGAACTTCATCGAAACCTTGGAGGGCAAAGCCCAGCCGCTCAATAACGTGGACGAGGCGCTCAAGCTGATGAAAATCATCGACGCAGCCTACGAATCAGCCGCCACCGGAAAGCCTGTCGCCGTGGTGTAGAGTCGATTTTTCGCTGTTGCGCAAGCGCCGGGTTCCCAAAAGGGGCCCGGCGCTTTTTGTTTGCCTGTGGAGGGCGGGAAATATTTTCCGCTTGCGCTTTAGTGGAAACTACGGATACTGAAATAGTTTCCAAGGTAAAATGACTCTCATGCCAACTGATTCTCCCGCGATTGCCGCTGATCCCGCCCGCGAGCGCATTGTGAGCGCCGCCCGCGTCCACTATTTCGCCGCCGGTTTCCGGGGGGTTACGATGGATGACCTGGCCGCTGAACTCGGGATGAGCAAGAAGACGCTCTACGCCCACTTTCCGTCGAAAAACGCCCTGCTGGAGGCCGTGTTGGAAAACAAATTTGGCGAAGTGAACGCCGATATGGAGGAGGTGGTCCGGCGCTACCGGGGCGATTTTGCGGCGACGTTGCACGAGATGCTTGCGGTGATGTTGCGCCACATTGATGAGGTCCACGCGCCCTTCCTACGGGATATGCGGCGCGCGGGCCCCGAAGTTTTCGCCCTGGTCGACAGCCGCCGCAGCGCGCTCTTTGGCCGCTATTTTGATTATCTCATCCGCGAAGGGCGCAAGTCCGGCCTGGTGCGCAAAGACGTGCCCGTGCATTTCATTGTTGAAATGGTGATCTCAGCCGTGCGTTCGCTCGTGACCCCGGCCAAGCTGGCCGAGCTGAAAATGACGCCCAAAGCCGCGCTCTCTTCGATTGTTACGGTGATCCTTGATGGTGTGCTAGTCCACCCAGCCCCAACTCCCCGCCCTCCCCATGAAGCGTAAACTCCTCATCCTGCTCCTGCTCGCCGTCGCCGGAGGATTGGGCTACGGCCTTTGGAAACTGCGGCATCCCGCGCCATCGACGGTGCTGACGCTCTATGGCAATGTCGATATTCGCGAAGTGAACCTCGGGTTCCGCGTGGCGGGCCGGATTAAAGACGTGCTCAAGGAGGAGGGGGACGCCGTCAAGCCGGGGGAGGTCGTAGCGCGGCTTGATCCCGAGACCTACCGCCATGACGTGGCCCAGTACACGGCGCAATTAGCAACGGCCCGGGCCAAGCTGGAGGAACAGCTCGCCGGGTATCGGCCCGAGGAGATCGCGCAAGCCCGCGCCAACGTCGAGGAGCAGAAGGCGACGGTGGCCAACGACGAGCGGCTTTTCTTGCGGCAGAAGGAGCTCCTTAAACACTCGGTGGCCTCGCAGCAGGAGTACGACTCGGCGGAATCGACCTACGAAGCCGCGAAATCGCGCCTCAATTCGCTCCAGGCCACCCTCGCGCTTGAGGAGGCGGGCTATCGCCGCGAGGAGATCGAGCAGGCCCGGGGCAATCTCGCCTCGGCGGAGGCCTCGCTGGCGCTGGCACGGACCAATCTGGCCGACACGCAAATCGTAGCGCCCTCCCCGGGCATGGTCATTACGCGCTCGCTGGAGCCGGGGACCGTTGTTTCGGCGGGAGCTTCGGTGTTGACCGTCTCACTGGCCGAGCCGGTGTGGGTGCGCGCCTATGTCTCGGAGACGGAGCTGGCGCAGGCCTGGACGGGCAAACCGGCGCGGCTATTCATTGATTCCCGGCCCGGATTTTCCTACGAAGGGCGCATCGGTTTCGTCTCGCCGCGCGCGGAGTTTACGCCTAAGAACGTTGAAACGCCGGACCTCCGCACGGGGCTGGTTTACCAGATTCGCGTGGTGGTGGCCAATCCCGATGAGCAGCTGCGCCAGGGGATGCCGGTGACGGTGAAAATCGAGCGCGGCAAGTAAGGGGCTTTATGTCTGTCGTCACGCTCCGGCAAGTCAGCAAGCACTTCGATGGGGCGAAAGCTCCGGCGGTCGCTCCGCTATCGGGCGAACTGCAAGCCGGGCTGGTCACGGGGCTGGTCGGCCCCGACGGCGCGGGCAAGACGACGCTTTTGCGGATGATTGCGGGATTACTGCATGTTACCGAGGGCGAAATCCGCGTCAACGGGCTCGACCCGCTGCGCGACGGCCCGACGCTCTCCAACGAAGGCTATATCGGCTACATGCCACAGAAATTCGGGCTCTACGAGGACCTCACGGTTCAGGAAAACCTGGTGCTTTACGCCGATCTGCGCGGCGTGGTCGGGCGAGAGCGCAAGGAGTCCTTCGCTCGGCTGCTGGAGTTTACGGACCTTGCGCGGTTTACCGATCGCCCGGCGGGGAAGCTCTCCGGCGGCATGAAGCAGAAGCTCGGGCTGGCCTGCGCGCTCCTGGGCAAGCCGCGCCTGCTGTTGCTGGATGAGCCAGGCGTGGGCGTTGACCCGATTTCGCGCCGCGAGCTTTGGAAAATGGTGCAGGCGCTCGTGGGCGAGGGGATGGCGGTCGTCTGGAGCACGGCCTACCTCGACGAGGCCGAGCTCTGCCAGGAGGTGCTGCTGCTCAACGAAGGGAAGTTGCTTTTCGCGGGGAAACCGGCTGACCTGACGGCGCGGGTCCGGGGGCGCTGCCTGGAATTGCGGGACCCGCCTGGCAACAAGCGCGACCTGCTTTCCCGCCTCCTGCGCGAACCGGCGGTGGCCGACGGTACCATCCAGGCCCGCAGTATCCGCCTCGTATTGCGCGAGGGGACGGCGAGGCCCGCGCTTTCCGAGGACGAGGCCAAGGCCGGGGCGCACTACGCCGAGGTGGAGCCCCGGTTCGAGGATGCGTTTATCGACATCCTCGGCGGCGGGCCGGGCGGCGTTTCCGTGCTGGCTGACCGGATGCGCTCGATACCGCTGGATCATACCGTGGTGATCGAGACCCACGGGCTTACCAAACAGTACGGCGAATTTGTGGCGGCCAACAAGATCGACCTTTCCGTGCGGCGGGGCGAGATCTTCGGCCTGCTGGGCCCCAATGGCGCGGGCAAATCGACCACGTTTAAGATGATCTGCGGCCTGCTGCGCCCCACCTCGGGCACCGCGAACGTCCTGGGCCTCGACCTGGAGCATAGCGGCAGCCGCGCCCGGCAGCGCTTTGGCTACATGGCGCAGAAATTTTCCCTCTACGACCGCCTCTCCGTGCGCCAGAACCTCAGCTTTTTCTCCGGCATTTACGGCCTGGCGCTGTTCAAGCAAAAGGCCGCCTGTGACGAGATGATCGAAGTGTTTCACTTGCAGCCCTACCTCGACACGACCCCGGCCACGCTGCCGCTGGGCTTTAAGCAGCGCCTGGCGCTGGCGTGCGCTGTCATGCACGAGCCTGACCTGCTTTTCCTGGACGAGCCGACCTCCGGTGTTGATCCCGTAACGCGGCGCGAGTTCTGGACCCACATTAACGGCATGGTTTCCAAGGGCGTCACGGTGATGGTGACCACGCACTTCATGGACGAGGCCGAGTACTGCGACCGCATCGGGCTGGTCTACCGGGGACGGCTGATCGCCAGCGGCACGCCTGACGAATTAAAGCGCATGGCCCACGGCATGGCCGACCCAACGATGGAGGACACTTTCATCGAACTCATTCTGCGCCACGACCACGACGCCAACGCATGAAAACGCCCCGCCTATCTCCCTCGCTTCGGCGGCTCTGGGCGCTTTCGCTCAAGGAGTCCTACCAAATCGTCCGGGACCCGAGCAGCATCTTGATTGCGTTCATTTTGCCCATGGTCATGCTGGTTATTTTCGGCTACGGCGTGAACCTCGACTCCTCCTCGCTGCGGGTGGGCCTGGTGCTGGAGGACACGGGCGCGGAGGCCCAGCGCTTCGCCGCGAGGATGGTCGGCTCGCCCTATATGGAGATCACCGAGGGAACGCGGCCCGAGATGACCGATGCGCTGACTCGCGGTGCGGTGCGCGGCTTCATGGTTGTTCCCGCCGACTTCACCGCGCAGCTCCACCGCACCAGCGGCACGGCTCCGCTGCAAATCATCACCGACGGCTCCGAGCCGAACGTCGCCAACTTCGTCCGCTCCTACGTGCGCGGCGCGTGGCAGGAATGGCAGGCTCAGCGCGCGCTGGCCAAGGGGGAGGCGCTCCCCGTGCAGATCAACGTCGAGTCCCGCTTCTGGTTTAACCGCTCCGCCGAGAGCCGGAACTTCCTCATTCCCGGGTCGATCACCATTATCATGACCGTCATCGGCGCGCTCCTGACCTCGCTCGTGGTGGCGCGCGAATGGGAACGCGGGACGATGGAGGCGCTCCTCGCCACGCCCGTAACCCGCCGGGAGCTGCTCCTCTCCAAGCTGATTCCGTATTACCTGCTCGGCATGATCTCGATGGTGATTTGCGTCGGCGTGGCTGTGTTCCTCTTCGGCGTGCCCTTCCGGGGTTCCATCCCGATGCTGCTTATTTCGACGACCTTCTTCCTGATGGGCGCGCTGGGGCAGGGGCTCTTTCTTTCCACCGCGCTGCGCAACCAGTTCATCGCGGCCCAGGCAGCGCTCAACCTGGCCTTTTTGCCCTCCATGATGCTTTCCGGGTTCATCTTTGAAATCAGCAGCATGCCCGCGCCCATTCGCGCGGTGACGTATCTCTTTCCCGCACGCTATTTTGTGACGGTCATGCAGACGCTCTTCCAGGCGGGTGACGTTCCCGGGCTCATTTGGCGTAACCTGGGCATCCTGGCGCTCGCCGGGCTCATTTTCCTCGCGCTTACCGCGGCCAAAACCCGCCGCCACCTTGACTAATGCTTCACCGGATTTTCACGCTCATTCTCAAGGAACTCCAGACGCTCCTGAGCGACCCTCAGAGCCGGGCGATCCTAGTCGTGCCCGTCCTGCTCCAGTTGCTCCTTTTTCCCAAGGCCGCCACGCTGGAGGTGAAGAATAACGCGCTTGGCGTCTACAACCAGGACAACGGGCGGGAGTCCCTGGAGCTCATCCAGCGCATCGGCAAGGCCCAGGCGTTTTCGCGGGTCGAGTTTTTCCGCAGCGACGGCGAACGCACGCACGCCATCAATAACCAGGACGTCCTGCTCGCGTTGGAATTCCCGGCGGATTTTTCGCGCAAGCTGGCAGCGGGGGCGAGCCCATCGCTCCAGATCATCCTTGATGGACGGCGCTCCAACAGCGGCCAGATCGCGCTCAGCTACATCCAGGAAATCCTCTCGGATTACATGAGCGAACGCTCCAGCGCTGCCACGCTATCCACCACCGTCGTGCGCAACTGGTTCAACCCCAACCTGGACTATTTCTGGTTTATCGTCCCGAGCCTGATCGCGCTCATCACCAACATCGGCACGCTGATTATCACCGCGCTTTCCCTGGCGAGGGAGCGCGAGCAGGGGACCTTCGAGCAACTGCTGGTCTCACCCTTGACGCCAGGGATGATCATGCTCGGGAAGGCGGTGCCCGCGATCATCGTGGCCGTGGCACAGGGGACCGTCATCCTCCTCGGGGGCGTCTTTCTCTATGGCATTTCATTCCAGGGCTCGCTGCTGCTGCTCTACGGCAGCATGATCGTCTACATCATCTCGCTGGTCGGCTTCGGGCTGGCCATATCGTCGGTTTGCGCCACCCAGCAGCAGGCGTTTTTGGGCATGTTCGCCTTCATCATGCCCTCCGTGCTGCTTTCCGGATACACCTCGCCCATTGAAAATATGCCGCTCTGGCTCCAGAAAATCACCTGGATTAACCCCCTGAGGCACTTCAACGTCATCGCCAAGGGCATCTACCTGAAGGACATGACGGCGGCGGAGGTCTTCCACAACGTCTGGCCCATGCTGGTCATTGCGGCCATGACCCTTTCGCTGGCCAACTGGGCATTTCGGCGGCTGCGGTAAAAAATTCCGCGAGTTTTTTAAAAATTAGGCTTTCCAAACGCCCGGAAAGCGGGCAGATTTCCCATCCCATTTCGGACGCTTAGCACAGTGGTAGTGCGTTCCCTTCACACGGGAGAGGTCGCAGGTTCGAACCCTGCAGCGTCCACCATTTTCCCCTCTCGGGACTCATGGTGACACAGAGTGGGGTCTCCCGGGTCTCCACCAAAGAATGGGGGGTCTCCACCAAAGAATGGGGAGGGAGGAAGATATGGTGATATTGTGCTAATTAGCCGCAGGCGGCAAGCACACGGATTTGGTAGTTGGAGAAGTTTCTAAAGCCGTAAGCGCGGCGTTGGATGAGTTTCATTTTACGGTGGAAGCCCTCTGTAATGCCGTTGTTCCTGGTAAAACGCCACATGCAGGCGATGGGCTCGGCCCAGGAACGAAGGGTATGGGCCAGAGTGATGAGGGGCTCGAAGCGGCTGGTGGTGAGGCGGTTGATAAAGCCCAAAAGCTCTTGAGCCAGAGGGCGGCATTCGCGGCGCCTTCTGTGCTTCTGGTTGAGGAGAGCGCGCAGGTGGTGCATTTCGGCGTGCAGAGGCTCCAATGCAGGGTAGGCGGCGAAAAGCCGCGCGAGGCGCAAGTGTTGGGCCGCAGTTAGCTTATTTGGGGCTTTGCGGAGGACGGCAAGAGAGCCGATGTTATTTTTCAAGTCAGGGGCGATCTGCCGTGCCAAGGCCATAAAATGATGGATGACGACGCGGATGACGTGGAAGCGGTCGGCGACGATGCGAGCGTTAGGGAACCACTTGCGGATCAAGGCGCGGTAAGGGCTGGAGAGGTCGATACAGACCACGCGGACATGCTCCCGGCCTTGAAGGCGGGCAACCAATGGGGCCAATTCGCGAGGGCTGCGGCCAGGGACAACGTTGAAGACACGGTGGTTTTTAAGATCAACGAATGTAGTGGCGAAGCGTTGGCCCTTGTGGAGGGTGTGCTCGTCGATGCCGAGGACCATGGGGCAGCGCAAACTGCTTCGTTCCTTGGCTTTGCGCTCGGTGAACTGGTGGTAGATGCGCTCAATGGTGGCGCTGCCGATGTGAAGGATGCGGGCCAGAGTGGAGACGCAGATGCCGTTGTCGTGAGCCCGGTAAGTGCTTTCGCGGAATGGCTCGCTGCTGTGGCGTCCGGGGAGAAGTCCCGGTAGCGGTGGAACAAAGGAGTGCCGACAATCCAAACAGCGCAACCGCCGGGTATGGACGACCAGAGCGGTGGGTTCGCCAAAGCGATCGAGGTGGCGTACCTGCTTTTGATACCTGCCTTTGCTGTGGAGGCGGCCGCCTCCACAGCAAGGGCAGGAGGAGGTTCGCGCTTCGGGTTTAACGTGGATTTTAAGAGGCAATGTGGCTTCGGTATATAGTACCTGGTAGCCACTGATTCCGATTCGATTGAGCAGTGAGGTCATTAGCACTTTCTTTCATCTTTTGACCTCCCTCCCCATTCTTTGATGGAGAGCCGAGGGGCTCGAAGCGGCTGGTGGTGAGGCGGTTGATAAAGCCCAAAAGCTCTTGAGCCAGAGGGCGGCATTCGCGGCGCCTTCTGTGCTTCTGGTTGAGGAGAGCGCGCAGGTGGTGCATTTCGGCGTGCAGAGGCTCCAATGCAGGGTAGGCGGCGAAAAGCCGCGCGAGGCGCAAGTGTTGGGCCGCAGTTAGCTTATTTGGGGCTTTGCGGAGGACGGCAAGAGAGCCGATGTTATTTTTCAAGTCAGGGGCGATCTGCCGTGCCAAGGCCATAAAATGATGGATGACGACGCGGATGACGTGGAAGCGGTCGGCGACGATGCGAGCGTTAGGGAACCACTTGCGGATCAAGGCGCGGTAAGGGCTGGAGAGGTCGATACAGACCACGCGGACATGCTCCCGGCCTTGAAGGCGGGCAACCAATGGGGCCAATTCGCGAGGGCTGCGGCCAGGGACAACGTTGAAGACACGGTGGTTTTTAAGATCAACGAATGTAGTGGCGAAGCGTTGGCCCTTGTGGAGGGTGTGCTCGTCGATGCCGAGGACCATGGGGCAGCGCAAACTGCTTCGTTCCTTGGCTTTGCGCTCGGTGAACTGGTGGTAGATGCGCTCAATGGTGGCGCTGCCGATGTGAAGGATGCGGGCCAGAGTGGAGACGCAGATGCCGTTGTCGTGAGCCCGGTAAGTGCTTTCGCGGAATGGCTCGCTGCTGTGGCGTCCGGGGAGAAGTCCCGGTAGCGGTGGAACAAAGGAGTGCCGACAATCCAAACAGCGCAACCGCCGGGTATGGACGACCAGAGCGGTGGGTTCGCCAAAGCGATCGAGGTGGCGTACCTGCTTTTGATACCTGCCCTTGCTGTGGAGGCGGCCGCCTCCACAGCAAGGGCAGGAGGAGGTTCGCGCTTCGGGTTTAACGTGGATTTTAAGAGGCAATGTGGCTTCGGTATATAGTACCTGGTAGCCACTGATTCCGATTCGATTGAGCAGTGAGGTCATTAGCACTTTCTTTCATCTTTTGACCTCCCTCCCCATTCTTTGATGGAGAGCCAGAATGGGGAGGGAGGAAGATATGGTGATATTGTGCTAATTAGCCGCAGGCGGCAAGCACACGGATTTGGTAGTTTCTGAAGTTTCTAAAGCCGTAAGCGCGGCGTTGGATGAGTTTCATTTTACGGTGGAAGCCCTCTGTAATGCCGTTGTTCCTGGTAAAACGCCACATGCAGGCGATGGGCTCGGCCCAGGAGCGAAGGGTATTGGCCAGAGTGATGAGGGGCTCGAAGCGGCTGGTGGTGAGCCGGTCGATGAAGCCCAAAAGCTCTTGAGCCAGAGGGCGGCATTCGCGGCGCCTTCTGTGCTTCTGGTTGAGGAGAGCGCGTAGGCGGTGCATTTCGGTGTGAAGAGGTTGCAGCGCAGGGTAGGTCGCAAAAAGGCGCTCAAGGCGCAAGGTTTGTACCGGCGTCAGTTTATGAGGGGCTTTACGGAGCACGGCAAGGGAGGCGATGTTGTTCTTCAAATCGGGCGCGATTGCTCGAGCCAAGGCCATAAAATGATGGATGACGACGCGGATGACATGGAAGCGGTCGGCGACGATGCGAGCGTTAGGGAACCATTTACGGATCAAGGCGCGGTAAGGGCTGGAGAGGTCGATACAGACCACGCGGACATGCTCCCGGCCTTGAAGGCGGGCAACCAATGGGGCCAATTCGCGAGGGCTGCGGCCAGGGACAACGTTGAAGACACGGTGGTTTTTAAGATCAACGAATGTAGTGGCGAAGCGTTGGCCCTTGTGGAGGGTGTGCTCGTCGATGCCGAGGACCATGGGGCAGCGCAAACTGCTTCGTTCCTTGGCTTTGCGCTCGGTGAACTGGTGGTAGATGCGCTCAATGGTGGCGCTGCCAATGTGAAGGATGCGAGCCAGAGTGGAGACGCAGATGCCGTTGTGGTGTTGGCAATAGGCGTTCTCCCGGAATGGCTCGCTGCTGTGGCGTCCGGGGAGAAGTCCCGGTAGCGGTGGAACAAAGGAGTGCCGACAATCCAAACAGCGCAACCGCCGGGTATGGACGACCAGAGCGGTGGGCTCGCCAAAGCGATCGAGGTGGCGCACTTGTTTTTGATACCTGCCTTTGCTGTGGAGGCGGCCGCCTCCACAGCAAGGGCAGGAGCACGTTTGCGCCTCGGGTTTAACGTGGATTTTTAGAGGCAATGTGGCTTCGGTATATAGTACCTGGTAGCCACTGATTCCGATTCGATTGAGCAGTGAGGTCATTAGCACTTTCTTTCATCTTTTGACCTCCCTCCCCATTCTTTGATGGAGAGCCCAAAATTAATGGCGCTCCAATAAATGGCGATAGCGGTACGGATTGTTAACGCTGTATGTACGTTTTTGTAAACGCGATGATAATAGTAGAAGATATCTAATATCTGTTATTTGGAATAATCTAAAGACCGTCGCAAAGTCTTCGCAATTTTCACACTACTGTCATTTTTGTGGCGGTAGATGTTACATTCTCGGTCTTGTTTGTAGTCTTAAAGCCTAGCATAAACAGCGCCCGTCAAATGCAGGCCGGAGTTCCGGTTATTGCATCGTAATAAATGTTATTGCTCTTGGAGGTCGCGTGTTCAATGCGGCTTTTCGAGAGCATGCCTATGCGCTTCTGTTTTGTATGGTTATGAATTCAGTATTTTCCCGCTCCGGTTTGGGATGGGTCGCCGGACTATTAATGACGGTTATTTTAACCGTCAGCGCACGCGCCGCGACACTCGCGGGCTACTGGGAGTTTACCCAGGCGGCCCAGGTGACCACCAGCGGGACGGTTTTCCACGGCGAGAAGTTGCGGAGCGGAGCCATGTCGCCCGATCTGTTTGTTAATGGTACGGCGCCCACCTATTCGGCGACGCTTTCCGATGGCTCAACGACGCTCTCCGGTGCCATTACTACCGTTTTGGGATCAGCCAATCGCCTGAATGTTACCCACGGGCTGACAACCGGAACGAGCGGTTCTGTTGAAAACTATTCATTGATGTTTGATATCTTCAGCCCTTCGACAAGCATCGGAAAATACCGCTGTCTACTGCAGACGAATACGGGTAATGGCAACGACGGTGACTACTTTATCAATAAATCGGAAAAACTTGGATCTGGCGATCTTGGCTATTCTGGAGCCATTGCCAGCTCGAAGTGGAAGCGCATTGTCTTAGTGGCTTCGATGAATAATTTCATGAAGGTGTATGTTGACGGAACGTCGTTTTATACCCACACTAAACCGGTACTAAACAGTTCGAACACCCGTTACGCGCTGGATTCGGCGATGCTTTTGTTTGCCGACAATGACGGTGAGAATTATCCGGTTAACGTCGGAGCGGTGGCGGCTTGGAGTGGAACGCTGAGTGCCACGGAAGTTTCCGCGTTGGGTACGGCGGGCACTACGGTTTCCACGGGGACGAACAGTGCGCCGGTGATTTCTCAGGGAACCTCGACGACGCTCCAGGTGGCGGAGAATGGAACGGCCAGCACGACGTTGAGCGCCAGTGATGTCGATGGGGACGCGATCAGTTGGAGCGTGGTGTCGCAGCCGACCCACGGGAGTGTTCAATTAACCGGCAGCAATACGAGCGCACCGGTAAGCTATACTCCCGCAGCGGGATATACGGGAACCGATTCGTTTGTGATCCAAGCCACGGATGGTACGGCTCTGGCTCAAATCACCGTTTACGTGGCGGTGGAGGAGAAGTTGAGCGATGTGATGATGACCGGCTATTGGACGTTCGATGACGCCTCCAACCGCAACAAAGCGACGGTCGGGTTCGACCTGCAAACCTCGGGGACCGGCTTCACCTCGGTTACCGGCATGACGGGTAGCGACGGAGCCATGCAGGTTAGCAAGGGCAGCTTTTACAAAGTGATTCACGGCATGGCGCCCAATGGCAGCGCCACTGCGCAAAAGGTAAACCGTTACACAGTCATGTGGGATGTGATGGTGCCCTCGGAGAGCAGTTCGGTGTTCAAGACGCTGTTGCAAACGGACGCCACTAACACCTCTGACGGTGACCTGTTTATCAGCGGTTCAAACCAGGTGGGAACGTCCGCGGGGGTGGGGGGCTATGCGTCCTCCGCGCTGACGACGGGCAGTTGGTACCGTGTAGTATTTACGGTGGACAACGGCACGGCGCGCAATATTTATGTCAATGGCACGAAGGTATATACCGGTTCCGTCGTGGGCACGCTAGACGAGGCTCGCTATGGGTTGCAGGGAGAGATCTTGGCCTTTGCCGATGACGACGGTGAAGACGGAGCCATTTGTGTTTCTAATATGGCGGTCTGGAGCGGGGTTCTCTCTGCCACCGAGATCTCCATCATTGGCGCACCGGGTAGCGATCCGGAGACGGCGGTGGCCTCCAAGCCGTATCCTAATAGCCTTTGGGAATTCAACGAACCGACTCGGATGGAGGCTGCCACCATTGGCAACCGTCTCTATCGCAGTGGCACCGCGTTCACTGCGGTTGCTGGTGACGGAAACGACGATGGAGCCACGCAAATCGGCGTGGGTAGCCACTATGTTGTGCCCCATGGTTTGGTGGCTTCAAGCGGCAGCGGGAAAATTAATGAGTATTCGATTCTCTGGGACGTGAAGTACACCACTTCGGGCACCGCGAAGGCCCTGTTGCAGACGGACCCCAACAACGCCAAAGGTGCCGATCTTGTCATCAATGGCGATGGCACCATTGGCCATGCCAATTTGGGCGGATTTTCCACCCAGGCGACTTCGGCTGATACCTGGTATCGCATCTTGCTTGTGGTTAAAAACGGCACCAGCCGCGCGGTTTATGTGAACGGGGTGCTCTGGCTTCAGGGGAACGCGGGCAGCACGGACGATAACTATGCGCTCGACCCCGCTAGTTTCCTGGCTTTCGCCGATAACGCGGGAGCGGAAGGCGGCATCACGGTGACCAATATGGCCGTGTGGGGCCATACTGTTAGCTACGCCGAGGCGGTCGCTCTGGCTACGCCCGCGGCCACGGTTGCCGATGGAACCCAGGAGGTCCAGGCTGACAATGCGCCGGTCATTAGCGAAGGCAGCAGCTACACCATCAATGCCAGCAAAAATAAAGCGGCGCAGGCGGTGACCATTCACGCGACCGACGCCGACGGCGAGGCGCTAACGTGGAGTATCGGCCAGGCGGCTGGCAATGGGACGGCCACGGCCTCCTATGACGATAGCGGTGTCTGTACGGTAAACTATACCCCGGCGTCTGGATATACCGGACTGGATTCATTTACCGTGCAGGTGAGCGACGGATGGCTTACGGCGTCGATTGCCTTCAGTGTCAGTGTCACCGATCCGGCTGCCGATCCTGTATTGACGGTGGTTTCCTCCTACGGCACCGCCACTCCCGCTGTGGGCGCTCATGCCTATACCCGGGGAACGAAGCTAACCAATAGTGTCGCCGATGAAGAGACCGACACCGAGCGACACCACTGCATTGGTTGGAAGATGATTGGCGACAGTCCGGCAGAGGGTAGCGCCAATACCATGGACATGACGATTACCCGGGACTCCACCCTCACGTGGCAGTTCCGCACCGAATACCGCGTTGAGACCGCTGCGACCACCGGCGGCACGGTCAGCGTTGCGAGCGGCTGGTTCACTGCGGGGCGTCCGATTCAGATCACCGCCATCGCCGATGATGGCTATTACTTCAAGGGCTGGACCGGCGACACCGATGGATGCACGATCGGCGGCAAGCAGATCGTCGTGCCCATGGATCGCGCCCGTTCGGCGATCACCGCGCAATTCGCCCCCAACGAGAATTTTACCGTCATCGGGCTCCCGGATACGCAGAACTACAGTTCGCAGACCTCCCCGGCGGACGTATTCACGCAGCAGACGCAGTGGACCTTGGATAACAAGGACAACCTGAATATCAAATACCTTTTCCAGGTGGGGGATCTCGTCAACAGCTCCACTAGTGACAGCCAGTGGCTGCGAGTGACCAACGCCGTGGATCTGCTCAACGGCAAGCTGCCCTACGGCATTGTCGCGGGCAATCACGATCTTTCCTCGGGCGACACCCATTACATCACGCGCTTTGGTCCCGACAACGGGCGGTGGATCGATTCGTCCACGGGCCAGTATTACGATTGGCTCAAGGGATTCTCTCCGCGCGGCTACAGCTCTTATCAAATCCTGAACATCAACGGGCGCGACTACATGTTCCTGTTGCTCGATTGCGATAGCCCCGACTCGGACATGGCCTGGGCGGTCTCCGTCCTCAAAGCCCACCCCTATACGCCCACGATGCTGATTACCCACGATTACCTGGCGGAGACCGGAGCATACGGTAATACCGGGAGCGGCACCGGAGCGCGCGGGCGGGTCAATTATCCCTCGCCCTATATTAGCCTGGCCCCGGATCGTAATACCCCGACGGAGATTTGGAACACGGTGATCAAGCCGTTCAACCAAGTCTACATGGTTTTCTGCGGCCACAATTTCGCCCAGTATTGCCTGCCGGATACCAACGCGGCGGGCAAGACGGTCTACCAGGTCCTCGCCGACTACCAGACGCTCCCCAATGGCGGCAATGGCTTCCTGCGCATCATGGAATTCCGCCCGTCGAAAAACGAAATCTACAGCACGACCTACTCGCCGTACCTCAAGCGGTACCTGGCCGATAGCAGCAGTGCTTCGTCGGAAATCACATCGGATAATACGGGTATGCTGAGCCTCACCGATGTCGACGGCGGCGAATTCTCGGTCACCACGGATTTCGATACCCGCTTTAACTACAACCTAACGGTCGTTTCGTCGCAATCTTCCGTTTCTCCGGCTACCGGCACCAACAGTATCGCCCCGGGAACTCCCGTGGCCGTTAGCGCCGACGATAATGTCGACGGTACCACGCGCTATGTTTGCACCGGCTGGACGCTCTCCGGTGCTACCGTGGCCTCGGGCACGGGCAACTCCACCTCCTTTACGATGAGCGGCGACACAACGCTGACCTGGAGCTGGGCCAAGCAATATTACCTTTCCACATCGGCCGTAGGTCGCGGCTTGGTTAGCGTCAGCAGCGGCTGGCAGAATGAAAACGCCTCCATCACCGTTGTCGCCCAGTCCGATTCGGGCTACAGCTTCATCGGCTGGAGCGGCGATGTTGACGGCTGCACGGTTTCCGGCAATCAAATTACCGTGCCGATGACCCGCGGCCGCGGTCCGGTCACGGCCCAGTTCACTACTTCGGTGCCGACCTATAGCGTCACCGTGGCCAGCGCCAATGACGGCGTCTCGCCTACCCCCGCCACCTACTCCTACGAGGAGGGGACCAGCGTGATCTTCACCGCGCAGGATAGCAACGACGGCACCACGCGCCGCCTCTGCAACGGCTGGCAAACGAGCGGTGCGGTCGCCCTCTCGGGCACGGGCAAGGAAGCCACGATCACCGTTAGCGGGGACTTCACCTTCACGTGGAACTGGAAAACACAGTACCTCCTGACGACCGCCGTTTCCGGCGCGGGCACCGTGAGCGCGGCCTCCAGCCAGTGGGTGGATGACGGCTCGGCGGTCAGCATCGTTGCCACGCCCAATTCCGGCGCGGCCTTTAGCGGATGGTCCGGCGATACCGGCGCGGGCAGCGCCAACGGCAGTACCTTTACCATCGCTCAGATGACGCGCCCCGTCACGCTTCTGACGGCGAACTTCTCAAGCAACCTCTGCACGCTCACGGTGGTTTCCTCCGGAAGCAACACGGTTCCGGCTCCGGGTTCAACGCAACTGGACTACGGAGCGGTGGTTGCCTTCTCGGCATCGCCGGTCGAAAACGGCCGGAGCCGCAAGGTGCCCACGGGTTGGACCCTCTCCACCGGCTCGTCCACCCTCAGCGGAACCACGACTAGCGGCACCTTTACCATTCAGGAAAACACCACGCTCTCGTGGACGTGGCAGAGCCAGGTGGTCCTCCAGTTGACCTCGGGCGTGCAGGGCGCCGTGCTGCCCTCCGACGTGGGTGGCTGGCATGCCGTGGGCGAGCAAGTGGCCCTCGAAGCGGTTCCCGCGTTTGATTTCAAACTCCACCGCTGGAGCGGCGAGATCGGCTTCGAATCGACCTCCGGAACGGTGACTATCACGATGGACCAACCGCGCACCATTGCCGCTGACTTCACTGCCGAGGCCTCGGCGGGCGGCACGCCCCACTGGTGGCTGCGCCGTCACGCGCATCTCGTTGGCGATAACTTCGACGCCGCCGAGCAAAGCGACTACGACCAGGACGGCCAGAGCGCCGCGCAGGAATTCGTGGCGGGCATGGACGACCAGGATGGCTTCCAGCGTTTCGCGGTCGCGAGTACCTCGCTGGCCAGCGGTACAACCCCGCAGATGGTACTGACGTGGCCGGGCGCAGCCAATCGCTCCTACAGCGTCTGGTTGTCGACGAACCTGCATGGAGCCTACTCGCTCGTGAGCAGCGGAATCGCCGCCACCGAGCCGTACACCTCGGCCACGGTGCCGCTGAGCGGGACCTCCTCCGCACAGTATTACCGCGTAAAATCCGAACTGGTTCCCGGTGGTGAAATTGACAGCAACGCGCCCGCATGCAGTCACGAGCCCGAGACTGGCTCATTGCAGCGCACGATGAGCCTGGTTTCCGCTGGCACCTTCGGCATGGGCCGGGATAATGGGGGCGATCTCTATAGCGCTCCGGCTCACACGGTCTACACCAGCGCCTTCTTCATGGATCAATACGAAGTGACCGTTGCGGATTGGAAGAAAGTGGCCGACTGGGCGGCCAAGAACGGCTACGACCTAAGTTCCACGCTCTTCTTCAGTCGGCCCGACAACCATCCCGCGGCGGCCATCAGTTGGTACGATGCGGTGAAGTGGTGCAACGCCCGGTCGGAAATGGAAGGACGTATTCCGTGTTACTATACCGACGCAGCCGCCACCAACGTCTACCGGAGCGGAACTCTCAACCTGGCTCCCGCGCAGGTCAACTGGACCGGCAACGGTTACCGCCTGCCCACCGAGGCCGAATGGGAAAAAGCCTGCCGTGGCGGCACCGACGGCCTGCTCTACAGCTGGGGCAACGATGGGACGGTGGCTACCACCCAAGCCAACGGATGGTCCTATCAGACCTCTATTAACAATACGGACAACCCCTATCCGCTGACCACTGCCGTCGGGACCTTCTCGGCCAACGCCTACGGCCTCTACGACATGCACGGCAACGAATGGGAATGGGTATGGGATTACTATACACCTTACGAAAGCCCGACCGTGTACGAGCCCAAGGGGCCCAAGACCGGCACGCAGCGCCTTCTGCGCGGCGGCAGCTGGTGGAACGAAAACTCGGCCATGGTCGATAGCAACCGCTATCCCTTCCCGGCCGTCGGCGAGACCGTCTATGGAATGATCGGCTTCCGGTGCGTGAGAGCCGCCGGGCCGAACGAACAGTGACAATGGCTTCCAAAATATTATCGATCATGAAACGCATCCCTTCACTTTGTCATTGCTTCCGCGCCGTGCTGTTGTTGGCGTCGATTCCGGCCATCGGCCACGCGGACACCGAGGCTTTCACGGAACCCGTGGCCATTCTTCCGATCAAGGTCAACGGCGGCACCGTCGCCTCACCCACGCTATCGGCCATCGCGCCGACGCTAGTTCATCCGGTGAGCTGGCGCGGACCCGTGGCCGCCGTCTCCGGCACGGTGCTCTCGGTCGCGGAAGGCAACTGGGTGGCCGGTGATTTCAGCGGCACTAACGGTTCCTTTTATCTTGAGATTATCGATGGATCCAACGCCGGGCGATGGTCGACGATTACGGCCTGCGGCGAAGACAACATCACGACTTCCGACGACTTGAGCGGCCTGCTTTCCATCGGGACGACCATTAGCATCCGCAAGCATGTAACCGTGGATGATTTCCTCGGGGCGGCCAACACAGCCGGTTTGCAGGGGAGCACATCGCTATACAGCGCGGATGAAGTGCTCATCTACAACGGGTCCAAAGCCACCACTTGCTGGTATTTGAATAAAACCTCCAAAGCGGGTTGGTACACCGCATCTGGAAGCGCCGCCGGTTCACTAGTCATCGCGCCCAACCAAGGCATCATCGTCAAACGCAAAACCGCCTCCACCGTCGGGTTTGTGACAGCCGGAACGGTCAAAACCGGGCAGACCGCTCTCCTGATCCAACCGGGCGTCAATGTCGTGGGCTCCATTTCCGCGCAGAACATGTCCCTTTCCAGCAGCGGCCTCTACACGGGCGATGTTTCCACCGGGGTCAAAGGTTCCACCTCCATGGCTAGCGCCGACCAGTTGGTCATCTACGGCGACTCCGGGCAGAGCACTTACTGGTATCTAGCGCATCCCTCCAATTCGAGCTTGTCAGGCTGGTATAACGCGAAGGCCCAGTCGTCGGGCAGCGTTAGCATCGCGCCGGGGAGCGCGGTAGTCATCCAGCGCCTTTCCAGCCAATCGTCATTCCAGTGGGTTGTCCCTGCTTTCTAGAATCCTTCCGTTAACCGCCTAATGCCGTTCTCTAAATCCACAAAACTATGAAACGCCTGATTTGCCTGTCGCTGCTTTATTTTGCCGTCGTGCTGCCTGCTTCTGCCACCACGGTCAACTTCACCAGCACGAACCTCTTTGACGTGGGTTCGTTTACCTTCGTTGATGCTAACGGAAATGTTCTTTCCGACGGCGACCTGGTGCGCATTGGCTATTTTGAAAACTCCTCTGCGATTACGGCGGGAATGTCGGTGGAGGAAATGGAAATCGCGGGCGTGTGGCACGACTTCGGCGACCTGCAAATCTCCAGCCCATTTGATTACTCAGGCAAGGTCTACGGCGATGTTACCGACACCAGCGCCGCGGCTTCGGCGTTTGATGGCAAATCGCTATACATCTGGGTCTTCGACGCCGGAACGACGAGCGCAGCTTCATCCTACGGCGTCTTCCAGGCCACCTCGGCGGAGTTGGCGTGGATCTTCCCCAACAACCAATACGGCCTGGGTGACAGCGTTACCCTCAATATTGACGAAGCGAGTCTGCAAGCCGTCCAGAACGTCGGGGAAGTCGATGCAGCTTCCGGCGAGGTCAAGCTCGTAAGTATCGAGGCTGTTCCCGAACCCTCGGCCATGGCGCTGGGCGGTCTTTCCCTGCTCGCCATCGGAGGATTCCGCTGGGTGCGGGCCCGCGGCCTGCGCCAGGAGGCGTGAGAGGGGCGAACTACCGGAGGCCTTCCATCAGGAAAATTTTGGCTTCCCTGTAGGTTGGGACATTGGAAGAACCGTCGCGTGAAACCGTGGCATAGACGGCTCTCCGCCGCAGAGGCAGGCTATTTCGGATGGGGGTAAAATAAACGCGTCCGCATTCAGTTTTTACGCGTTTAGGTTAAGTGCGATGCCAATGGAATGAGGTGGAATGGGCAAAACCGTGTTGGGGAAGCACGGCGAAATACTTATGACCGGAGGCGCGCCAAATCCGGATAGCGAAAAGGCGGCCATAGAAAAACAGCGCCTCTCGGAAAATAGTGCAGGCACCCAAAATTGGAGCCACTGGGGGCCGTATTTGTCCGAACGTCAATGGGGAACGGTTCGCGAGGATTACAGCGCGGGCGGAGATGCCTGGAGTTACCTCTCTCACGACCAAGCCCGGAGTCGCGTCTACCGATGGGGTGAGGACGGCATCGCGGGGTTCAGCGATGATTCGCAATTATTGTGCCTCTCCCTGGCATTGTGGAACGGAGCGGACCCGATTTTGAAGGAGCGGCTTTTTGGCCTTACCAATGAGGAGGGAAACCACGGCGAAGACGTTAAGGAATTGTATTACTACCTCGACGCCACCCCAACGCATTCCTACCTCAAGATGCTCTATAAGTATCCCCAGGGCGAGTTTCCCTATACACAGCTCGTTGAGGAAAACCGGCGCCGGGGCCTGGGGCAGATGGAGTTTGAATTACTGGATACCGGCCTCTTCGATGAAAATCGCTATTTCGACGTGTTCATCGAATACGCGAAAGCCGCGCCCGATGATCTGCTCATGCTCGTGACGGCGTGCAACCGCGGCCCGGAGGCAGCGCCCCTCTGGCTGTTGCCGCAGCTTTGGTACCGCAATACGTGGGCGTGGAGGCAGAACACGCCAAAACCGAAGCTCGCAGGGCAAGGCAGCGTCATCACAGCCGAGCATCCAAAGCTGGGTAACTATCGGCTCACCTGTGAGGGACAGCCCACGCTCCTATTTTGCGAGAATGAGACGAATGGCCGCCGCCTTTTTGGCGAAACCGAGGCGCGGGGATTTTTCAAAGATGCGTTCCATGACTACCTTGTTCACGGCGACCACGACGCGGTGAATCCGGAAAAAACAGGCACCAAATCGGCTGCCGTTTATGCGCTGAGCGTACCGCCCGGCGGGGAGGTTTCCATCCGGTTGCGGCTGACCAAAACCGACGGCGCATTGGCGGGCGACCCTTTTGCCGACTTCGATGCCATTTTTGCCCAAAGGCGGGAGGAAGCGGACGCGTTCTACGCCGGAGTGCAGGCAGGGATCGCCGATGACGACGCGCGGCTGGTGCAGCGCCAGGCCTTCGCGGGCATGATCTGGAGCAAACAGTATTACCGCTACTCCGTGAAGGAATGGCTGACCGGGGATCCCGCCATGCCGCCGCCACCCGAGCAGCGCAAGTGGGGGCGCAATCACGACTGGAAGCACCTTGACTGCGCGGACGTGATTTCCATGCCGGACAAGTGGGAATATCCCTGGTTCGCCGCGTGGGATCTGGCCTTCCACTGCATCCCCCTTGCGCTGATCGATGCCGAGTTTGCCAAGTCCCAGCTCGTTTTGCTAGTGCGCGTTTGGTATATGCATCCCAACGGTCAATTGCCCGCCTACGAGTGGTCCTTTGGCGACGTGGACCCGCCAGTGCATGCCTGGGCGGCGTGGCGCGTGTTTGAGATCGACCGCAAGCAGCGCCGGGAGTCGAATCCGGTGGACCCCGGCGATCTGGAGTTCCTTCAGCGCGTTTTCGAAAAGCTGCTGATTAACTTCACCTGGTGGGTGAACCGCAAGGACGCGCAGGGTCGTGATATTTTCCAGGGCGGCTTCCTGGGCTTGGACAACATTGCCTGCTTTAACCGGAGCGCGCCCATACCTAATGGCGGTTATATCAACCAGGCCGACGGCACCAGCTGGATGGCGATGTACTGCCTTAACATGATGCGCATCTCGATTGAGTTGGCCTCGCACAATGCTGTGTATGAAGACATAGCCACCGAGTTCTTCGAGCATTTCCTTTCGATCACGGCTGCCATCAATGGTGTTGGAGATCGCTTCCCGGGGCTCTGGGACGAGGCGGATCAATTCTACTACGACCACCTTTGTTTCCCGGATGGCCGGAATATCCCGCTACGGGTGCACTCAATTGTCGGCCTGGTTCCGCTGTTCGCGGTGGAAGTGCTGGAGGCGGACCTCTTCGAGCGCTTGCCGATTTTCTCCGAGAGGCTGGAATGGTATCTCAAGCACCGTCCGGAACTCACAGCGCTTGTGTCGCACTGGCAAATTCCGGGGCAGGGAAGACGGCGGCTCCTGGCATTGCTGCGCGCTCACCGCATGACTGCCCTATTGAAGTGGATGCTTGACGAAACGGGCTTCCTGTCCGACCACGGGGTGCGCGCCGTCTCGAAGGAACATGAGCGGCAGCCGCTCCGGATCGTGATTGATGGGACCACCCATGAGGTTGATTACTGGCCGGGGGAATCTCACAACCGGGCCTTTGGCGGCAACTCGAATTGGCGCGGCCCGGTCTGGATGCCGATCAACTATCTCATCATCGAGTCGCTCCAGAAATTCCACCACTACTACGGCGATGATTTCAAGATTGAGTATCCCACGGGCTCGGGCCGGTTCATCACCCTCAACGATGTCGCGGGCGAGCTTAGCCAACGGCTCACGCGCCTGTTTCTAAAAGGCGAAGACGGCCAGCGGCCCGTTCTCAAATATCACCCAAAGCTCGCGGGGGACCCACATTTCCGAGACTACGTGCTCTTCCATGAATACTTCGACGGCGACAGCGGGCGCGGCGTCGGCGCTTCTCATCAAACCGGTTGGAGCGGCTTGGTTGCAAAGCTGATCCAGCCCGAAAGCAAACCTGACTAACACGAGACATTATGAGCAACGGTCACTACGATATCATCATCATTGGAACCGGAGCCGGAGGCGGAACCCTCGCTCATACTCTAGCCGCGTCGGGAAAACGAATCCTCATCCTTGAGCGCGGTGGCTGGATGCGGCGCGAGCCGGAAAACTGGAGCGCCGAGGAAGTGTTCATACGCAACCGCTATGTTTCCCGAGATATCTGGCGCGATAAAACCGGAAAAACTTTTCAGCCCGGGGTGCACTACTTCATCGGTGGTGCCACAAAGATGTATGGTGCCGCGCTCTACCGTCTGCGCAAAGAGGACTTTGGAGAGATCCAGCATTGTGACGGCATCTCGCCTGCCTGGCCCATTAGTTATGATGAGATGGAGCCCTACTACACCAAAGCCGAGCATCTATACCAGGTTCACGGAGTGCATGGCGAAGACCCCACCGACCCGCCCGCCAGCGCGCCGTATCCCCACCCGCCGGTGTCACACGAACCGCGCATCCAGAAGCTTGCCGACGATCTGGCGGGAGCAGGCTACCATCCGTTTCATTCGCCCTGCGGCATTATGCTAAATGAGCAGAACATGCCGTATAGCACTTGCGTAAGGTGCATGGATTGCGACGGCTTTCCCTGTCCCGTCCACGCCAAGTCCGACGCGGAAGTCCTCGCCGTGCGGCCCGCTCTGAAATTCCAAAACGTCACCCTGCTGACCGAGGCGCAGGTCATTAAACTTAATACCAATTCGGAGGGAACAGCAGTTACCGAGGTCGTCGTCAACCACCATGGCGAGACGGAAACCTATCAAGGCAATCTCGTTGTGGTTTCGTGCGGAGCTGCCAATTCGGCAAAGCTCCTCTTAATGTCCGCCAACGACAAACATCCCAACGGGCTCGCCAACGGTTCGGACCAAGTCGGGCGCAACTACATGTTTCACAATAGCCAGGCGGTGCTGGCTATATCCAAGGAACCCAATCCGACGATCTACCAAAAGACTCTGGGCTTAAATGACTTCTATTTGCGCACCGACGAATTTGGTTTCCCTCTCGGCAACATCCAGATGGTCGGCAAATCTCAAGGGCCGATGTATAAAGGCGAAAAGCCGCTGGAAACGCTCTTGGCTCCCACCTGGACCCTCGACATGATCGCCGCCCACGCCGTGGATTTCTGGCTTTCAACCGAGGACCTGCCCATGCCGGAGAATCGCATCACCGTGGACCGCGAGGGTGCCATTACGCTTAACTATACCCCTACCAACCAGGTGCCAAAGGTGAAGCTCTACGAAAAGCTCCAGTCGATGCTCAACCGCCTGGATATGCACGAGAGTTTGATTCGGCGTAATCTCTACATGAAGAACGAAATCGAGATTGGCGGCGTTGCGCATCAATCCGGAACGTGCCGGTTTGGCAAAGATCCAAATACTTCCGTATTGGATCCGAACTGCAAAGCCCACGAACTGGACAACCTTTACGTGGTCGATACCAGCTTCTTTCCTAGCATCGGCGCGGTTAACCCCGCCCTCACGGCAATGGCCAATGCCTTGCGGGTTGGCGATCATCTTTTGGAACGGCTAAAATGAGCAGAGGCCGGTCCAGTGAAGTAGCTTCTGTCTACGCCGCGGCTGCGGTGCAAGGTGTCGCCCTCGTCACGTTTCCCGCAGCTGGTGCGATCTTCACGAGCAGCCGGTATTACGGGCTTTCCAGCTCTGCTTATGGAGCCATCTTTTTACCCCAAGCCCTCATGGCCATTGCGGCGGCTCTCTTGAGCGGAAAGCTTGCCCGTTGGCTAGGAATTAAACAAATATTTCTCGCCGGTCTTGTGGCCAACGCCGTCTCCATGGCGCTGTTGTTTTTGAGCCAGTACCTCATGGGGCATCTCGAGGCTGCTTACGCGGTGTTACTTGCCGCGACGACGGTTCTGGGTATTGGATTTGGCCTGACGACATCGGTTCTGAACACGTTTGCCGCGGCGTTCTTTCCTCGACGAGTAGACTCCGCGGTGTTGATTTTGAACGCGCTCCTGGGAGTTGGAACCGCGTTAGCCCCTATCTTCATTGCGCTCTTTGTGGGCTTGGGCATCTGGTGGGGGTTGCCCGTCCTCGTGGGCGTGTTGCTCATCGGGTTCTTGTTATTCAGCCTTGGCCTTCCGCTTCAGATTCCCTCTACGGATGGCGATAAGGCAGAGAGCGGGGGTGCCTCCGTTCCCCATCGTTTCTGGCTATATGCTGCGTTTGCGCTGCTCTATGGAGTTGCGGAGACCGTCAATGGAAATTGGGCGACGCTCTACATGACGCGCGACTTGGGTTCGAGCGTTACGGCGGCGTCCATGGCGCTAATGGCTTTCTGGGCGCTGGTTACCTTTGGCCGCTTGTTGTTCGCGGCGATCCATCAATGGTTCTCCGAAAGCAACTGCTACCGCTTTTTACCGCTAGTCATAGCCTGCGCGTTTATCGCGACTGCGCTGCTTCCGAAAAACAATTCTGCTTTCGGGATTTTGGCCTTTGCCCTGGCGGGCCTGGGCTGTTCAGCCTTGCTGCCGCTCACCATCAGCTTTGGCCAGGAGGAACTGACGGCGATATCGGCCTCTGTGGCGGGTTATCTGATTGCCTTCTACCAAATGGGATATGGCATAGCGGCCTTTGGCGTGGGGCCTTTGCTGGGAGCGGCGGGCTTAAGCCTAAGCTCCATCTACGGCGGCACTGCTCTGATCGCGCTGGTGCTGGCGGCTCTTTCCTTTGGCGTCGTACGGCATCAACCCGCGCGTGTCTGAATATCAGATCATATTAACAACGAAGGAGAACCCATATGAGTCTTAAAGGTAAAGTGGCAATCGTAACGGGCGGCAACAGCGGCATCGGGATGGCTATCACGCTGGAATTGGCTCGGCAGGGCGCGAACATCGTCATTGACTATGTGGCCCACCCGGAGGCAGCCGAGGCGTTGGAGCAACAGGTTGCGGCATTGGGCGATCAAGCCATCGGGGTGGATGCGGATGTCAGCAAGGTCGCGGATTTGCAGAAGCTTGTGGATGCCGCGGTGCAAAAGTTCGGGCGCGTGGACATCATGGTAAACAACGCGGGCGTCGAGACTCGCACGTCGGTTCTCGACACAACGGAGGAGCAATACGAAAAGGTTCTAGAAATCAACCTAAAGAGCGCGTTCTTCGGCACCCAGCTTGCGGCCCGGCAGATGATCCAGCAGGGTGGGGGAGGGCGTATTATCAACATTACCTCGGTGCATGAGGATTGGCCGATGCCGGGCAACACGGCCTACTGCCTTTCCAAAGGCGGGATGCGCATGCTTACGCGGACAGCGGGCGTCGAACTGGCTACCCACAATATCCTGGTGGTGGGAGTGGGCCCGGGGGCGGTGGCCACGCCGATCAATCTTTCCACGATGAAAGACCCGGCGCTAATGAAGCATCTCGACGCGGCAATTCCGCTGGGCCGCATGGCCAAGCCGGAGGAGATAGCTAGTGTCGTCGCATTCCTGGCGGGAGACGGCGCGAGTTATATGACCGCAACCACCGTGTTCGCCGATGGCGGCATGATGCACAGCAGCCCCGGGCTTTAGAATATGTCTAATCAACCTCACGTCGTGATTCTGGGAACGGGCTTTGGCGGCATCGGAGCCTTGCGGAAGCTGCGCGATGCGGATGTTCATATTACGATCATCGACAAGCGCGACTACCACACGTTCCAGCCATTGCTCTACCAGGTGGCCACCGACGAATTAGGACCCGAAGACATCGGCTTCCCCGTCCGGGATATGTTGCACGGCCACACGAACATTGAATTTCACCAAGCCACGGCCACCGCCATCGACCTCGCTCACAAGACCGTGGAAGCGGACGGCCTGGGCCCCATTGCATACGACTATCTAGTCATCGCTCTTGGTGCAGTGGTCAACTTCTTCCACACGCCAGGGGCGGATCAATATGCCTTCCCGCTCTACACGATGGATGATGCGATCCGGCTTAAAAAACACATTTTGGAAACCTTCGAGGCGGTGGATAAAGATCCGGCGCTCATTGATGATGGCGCGCTGAATTTCTGCGTGGTGGGAGGGGGCGCGACGGGCGTGGAATTCTCCGGTGCGCTGGCGGAATTGTTGCGGTCCGAGTTGAAGGAAGACTATCCAAACCTGCCGGTGGAAAAGGCCCAGGTGATCCTCTACGAAAGATCGCCGCATTTGCTGGAGCCGTTCGAGGCGAAGCTGCAATCCTATGCGCAGAAGGCGCTGGAAGAGCGCGTGGTGCAGGTGCATACAGGGGTTGGGGTTGGCAAGGTGGACCCGGCGAGCATCGAGGTATCCAGCGGCGAAACCGTCAAGACGCACACTTTGGTTTGGGCGGCTGGCCTTCAGGCGAACCCGATTGTGAATTCGTTGGGAGTGCTGCTTGGGCATGGCGGGCGAATTCCCGTGGGTCCCGATCTTCAGGTGAAAGACCACCCCGGCGTTTTTGCCATTGGCGACATTGCGGCGATGACCGATGGCGCGACGGGCAAGGTGCTGCCGGGCTTGGGCGCGACGGCGCTTCAGGCGGGCCGCCACATTGGGGAAACAATTGGCGGGTTGCTTGTGGGTAAGCCTCCCGAACCCTTCAAGTATCTGGACAAGGGGACCATGGCTCAGGTAGGCCGTGGCGCGGCGATCGTGGAGCTGCCCACCGGCGGAACCCTGACTGGGCGGGTTGCGTGGCTGGCCTGGCTGGGGGTGCACCTGGCCTTGCTCAACGGAAGCGAGGAAAAGACTAGCACTTTTGTGGAATGGGGCTGGAACCTCCTTACCCATAAACGTGGTAAACGAATTATCTTGAGCGACGAGGAAGCCGCCGAGCAGGACAACCCGTCCTCATAACTATAACGCAAGAACACGCGCATGAATGTTGAGATTCTTTCCCGTATCCAGTTTGCCCTGACGATTGCGTTTCATTTCCTGTTTCCGCCGATGAGCATTGGGTTGGGGCTGATGCTAGTCATGATGCAAGCGCTGCGGTTGCGCACGGGAAACCCGGTTTACCTGACCATGGCGCGCTTTTGGACGCGGGTTTTCGGGCTCATTTTCGCGATCGGCGTTGCCACCGGCATCCCCATGGAATTCCAGTTTGGAACGAACTGGGCTCGCTATGCGCGCTTTGTCGGGGATATCTTCGGCAGCCCGCTGGCTATCGAAGGCATCTACGCGTTTTTCCTCGAATCGGGCTTTCTCGCCTTGCTGCTCTTTGGCTGGAACAAGATCGGCCCACGGATGCACTTCTTTTCCACGTGTATGGTTGCGCTGGGGGCCCACTTCAGCGCCATCTGGATTTTGGTGGCCAATTCGTGGATGCAAACTCCGGCGGGCTATCATTTGGCGAAACAAATAAAGGTCACGGCGAGCGGCCAGCAGTTTCCGATGAATGCTGACCTTGGCCCGGTTGCCTATACGGTCCGGGAAACCATGCTCCCCGCGGACTATGTAGTCCGCCCGGAAGATTTGCACCAAGTCCGCGCGGTGGTCGATAGCATCTACGCCGCGATCCTGAACCCGTCCACGTTGGACCGCCTCGCGCACACCGTCCTGGCGTGCTGGATCGCGGGGGCGTTTCTCGTGATTGCCGTCAGCGCTTGGTGGTTGCTACGGGGGCGGAATAGCGACATCGCGCGGGCATCGCTCAAGCTGGGCCTCGTAGTTGCCATGGTGTCGTGCCTGCTTCAAATGCAAGCCGCGGACTCGACGGCCCGTGGAGTGGCGCGGCTGCAACCAACCAAGCTTGCCGCAATGGAAGGCCTTGCCCAATCCCAAACGGAAGCCCCGCTGGGCATCGCGGGGTTTGCGAGATGGAAACGCGATTCCGAGGGACAGATCATCGGCGTGACGACCACTGCCCTCCGCGTTCCTGGGATGCTCAGCGTTCTGGTCTCCGGAAATTTTCTCCATCCGATTGAGGCGAGCGAAACCAAAGTGGCCGGGCTCGAGTCGCTGCCGTCCGACGAGTTTCTGCACCGCCGCCATCCTGGGGCGAGCGCCGCGGAACTAGTCAAGCTGAGGCCCTCGTATTGGCCCAACGTGCCGGTGTTGTTCCAGACTTATCACCTCATGATAGCTATTGGGATGGGGCTGACCGGCATCGCGCTGTTAGGACTCTGGTTTTGGTATACCGGCCAACTTTGGAACACCCAGTCAAATCTCATCCGCGCCTTTCTCTGGCTGCTGGTTGTCTCGGCAGTATTGCCGCAGATCGCCACCCAAGCAGGCTGGTTCACCGCTGAAATGGGTCGCCAGCCCTGGATCGTTTATCAAGTTCTCAAGACGAACGAAGCGATGTCCGTCGTCGTCAAGGCCCCGCAGGTTCTCAGCTCGATCCTGCTGTTTTTGTTCATCTATCTTCTCCTTGGAATTCTGTTCGTCTTCCTGTTTATAAAGTTTGTCCAACAAGGGCCGGTTGCCTCGGAATCGGGAGCCGGGCTGATGGACCGGTGGCGGCCTCTTTCGCTTAAGGCCGGACGGCAGACAACTGGTAATACCAAATATCCTAGAGAATAAGCCAATGGACCTGAACACACTATGGTTTGTGCTGGTGGGAGTGCTATTTACGGGCTACGCGATGCTTGACGGGTTCGATCTTGGTGTTGGTGCGTTGCTGCCCTTTGCGAAAGGGGATGAAGAACGGCGGATCTTTCTCAATGCCATCGGGCCGATCTGGGATGGCAACGAGGTCTGGCTGGTAACGGGCGGCGGCGCTCTGTTTGCCGCCTTCCCGAATGTTTACGCCACGGTATTTTCGGGATTTTACGACGCCTTCATGCTGCTGCTCGTGGCCCTGATTTTTCGCGCCGTTGCGATTGAATTCCGCAGCCAACGGCAAAGAGCGGGCTGGCGTGCTACGTGGGACGTTGCTTTTTCGGTCAGCAGCCTGGCCTCCGCGCTGCTTATCGGCGTAACCTTGGGTAACATCGTCTGGGGGATTCCGCTGGATGCCAGCCACGACTTCTCCGGCAGCTTCCTTTCCCTTCTCCATCCCTACCCGTTGTTGGTTGGGGTCACGGCCGTGGCGTTGTTTGTGATGCATGCCAATCTCTATCTTTTGCTAAAGACAGACGGTGCCTTGCAGGAAAAGCTGGCTCGGTGGACCAAGCTGACCGTTCCCGCCTACCTGGGGTGTTTCCTGCTCTTAAGCGGAGTCACCGTGTTTGCGTGTCCTCACATCCAAGCGGCGGTCAGCCAACGTCCGTGGATCCTGGGCGCGATCTTTATTGTGGCGATGGCGATAACACTCAATATCCAAGTCCAAGTCCGTAAGGGCCCGGGGCATGAAGGGCGGGCCTTTGTGAGCTCGTGCCTATCGCTAGTCATGCTGATGATTCTGTTCGGCGCGTCGGTTTATCCGAACATGGTTTTCTCCACGCCGGACGTCGCGGATAGCTTGAATATCTACAACGGATCATCGACGGACAAATCCCTGCGCTTCATGGCCTGGGTCGCCCTCATCGGCATGCCCATCGTCGTCGCATATACCGCGACCGTCTATTACGTATTTCGCGGAAAAGTGACGCTCACAGATAGATCCTATTAGCCGTCTATTAAGCGGCGGCCATGGCGTTCCCGGCGATCCATCCGGTGGTCCACGCGGCCTGGAAATTGAAGCCTCCCGTGAGGCCGTCGATATCCAGCAGTTCCCCGGCGAAATAGAGCCCCGGGGCGATCCGGCTTTCCATGGTTTTGAAATTAACCTCGCTCAACCGAACACCGCCGCAGGTGACAAACTCAGTTTTGTTGGAGCTTTTGTTGGTCACCTGAAATTCGGTTTGCGTCAGCTGCTCGGCCAGTCGGTGTAGCGCCGCGCGGGGGAATGCTGCCCAGCGGGTTTCCGGCGAAATGCCCGCGTTCTTTACCAGCGCTTCCCACAGCCTCGTGGGCAAGGGGCGGATGGGCGTTTTGATGACGAACGCGGCAGGCTGCGATTCGCTCCGGGCCTTCAGCTCAGCGACCACGGCCTCCACCGACAAGTGCGGCAGCCAGTGAATGTGCAGCGGAAAACGGTAGCTGCGCTCGTGCAACGAACGCGCGCCCCACGCGGAGAGCCGCAGGATGACGGGGCCGCTGGCGCCGCTGTGCGTTGCCAAGAGCGGCCCTTGTTCCCGCAGCTTGGTGCCGGGGATGGAGGCTTCCACCACCGCCACGGAAACGCCTGCGAGATGGCGCAACCAGGGCTCTTCAATGTGGAAGGTGAACAGCGAGGGCACGGGCGCTTCCACAGCGTGCCCCAGTGACGCCGCCATGCCGCAACCTGGTGCCGTGCGGCAGCCGCCGGTGGCCAGCAGTAGGCGATCGCAAGCGAGCGTATCGCCATTGGAAAGCGCCAGCCGGAATCCCCCTTGCGGAAGCCGTTCAACCCGCTTCACGCCGACGTCTATTTTCAAAATCACTCCGGCAGCCCGGGCTTCGCGGATCAGACAATCGACAATGGTTTCCGATGAGTCCGTCACGGGAAACATCCGCCCATCGCCTTCCGCCTTCAGCTTGACACCACGGGCTGCGAACCAATCCACGGTGTCCGAGGCCTGAAAGCGCGAGAACGCGGCGATCAACGCCCGCCCGCCCCGGGGATAATGGGTGGCCAGGGTGCGCGGATCGAGGCAAGCATGAGTGACGTTACAGCGCCCGCCGCCGGAAACGCGGACCTTGGTGAGAAACTGACGCCCTTTTTCGAGGATCACCACCTCTGGCTTTGCCTTGCCCGGAGGGCACGCCTCTGCACAGGCGATGGCTGCAAAAAAACCGGCGGCTCCCCCGCCCACGATGACAATACGGCTCATGATGGGAGAACCTATCAGAGCCCGGCGCGAGGCATCCAGCCGGAAAAGGAAAGAAACTTTCCGCCGCAGTCCCGAGCAGGCCGTTACCTCACGGAGACACAACCGTTTTTCGGGTCTCCACCAATCCTTTGCAGGTCTTGCGAAAGTGGTGCCCGAAGATGGAGAGGGCAATGGCCAACGGGAGCAGAGTGGGGCGGCGAAAGGAGGTCCAGAACAGCAACCCCCAGTATTGAAAACGTTCGCGGCCAAAAATCCCTAGACGCAAGATGGAGCGGAAAAAAGCCATGACGTGCTGCCAGTCCCACGGCACCGTAATGGCGGGCCGGCGGTATTCCCGCAGAAAGGTGCGGATCCGCTCGTAATAAGGTCCCGGCGCGTAAAGGTGGCCCATGAGGCTCTGGTAGCCTTCGCGCAATATTTCCCGGTTCATCCGGGGAATGAAGTTGGTGGTGCCGTCCAAATTATTGCCGGTCGTCTTGCCGATCAGGCGACCCTCGGCTTTCAGCCTTTGGTGAAGCTTGGTGCCGGGGATGGCTTGCAAGAGGCCGACCATCGCCGTGACGATGCCGCTTTTCTGGATAAATTCGATCTGCCGAGCAAAAGTCGCGGCGGTGTCGCTATCGAATCCCACGATAAACCCGCCCTGGACCTCCAACCCCGCGCGCTGAATGCGTTTCACGTCGGCAACGAGGTCGCGCTTTTGGTTTTGGCGCTTGTTGCACTCGGCAAGGCCCGCATCCTCCGGCGTTTCGATGCCCACAAACACTTGGTTGAACCCCGCTTCCACCATCATCCGCATTAGCTCCTCATCGTCGGCGAGATTGATGGACGCCTCCGTGAAGAACGGAGTGCCGCGTCCGCGTTTTTGCCACTGGATGAGAGCGGGCAGCAGCTCCTCCTTGAGCACGCGTTTATTCCCGATGAAATTATCGTCCACGAAAAATACCGCCCCGCGCCAACCGCTCCGTTGGAGCTCATCCAGCTCTTCGATCACCTGCGCCGTTGTTTTGGTGCGTGGCCGGTGCCCGAACATCGCGGTAATGTTGCAGAACTCGCAGTCAAAGGGGCAGCCGCGAGAGAACTGCACGCTCATCGAAGCATACAGCCGCATCTCGGCCAGCTCCCAGAGCGGGGGCGGCGTCTGCCGGATGTCGGGAAATTCGCTCGAAGCATAAACGCGCTGGGCCGAGTGGCGTTCGAAGTCCTCTAAAAACCGCGGCAGAGTCACCTCCGCCTCATTCAGCACGAAATAGTCAACCCACGGAAACTGTTCATGCCCCAGGGTAAAGAGCGGGCCGCCCGCCACGATAGTCTTGCCTGCCACACGGCACCGCGCGATGAGTTCAAGCGCCGAGGATTGCTGGGCGATCATCGCGCTGATGAACACGAGGTCTGCCCAGGCCAGGTCGCTTTCGCGCAGCTTCCTGAGGTTGGTATCCACGAGACGCTTGGCCCATTGTTGCGGCAGGAGCGCCGCCACGGTGAGTAAGCCCAAAGGAGGGAGCGCCGCTTTCTTTCCGATGAATTTTAAGGCGTGCTTAAAACTCCAAAAGGTGTCGGGAAACTCCGGGTACAACAGCAAGACCTTCATGGGTTATTCATGATGACTAAAAAAACGCGATTTCAAGGGGCCCCGAGCGCGTCCAGCAAGCTGTCGAGCTCCAGCGTAACGACGGTGGCCGTCGTATCGGAAAATCCATAGGGCAGGAAAAGCCGTCCGCGGTGCACCAAGCCGCCGCAGGTATAGACGACATTAGGCACATAGCCCTCGCGCTCACTCTCATGGGGGCTTAAGAGCGGCTGGGCCAGGTGGCTGATCACCCGCGAGGGATCGTCGAGATCCAGCAACATCGCGCCGATGCAGTATTTGCGCATGGGCCCCACGCCGTGGGTGAGGACCAGCCAGCCGGCCCTCGTTTCAATGGGCGAACCGCAGTTGCCGATTTTCACGGATTCCCACGATTCCCCCGGCTGGCGCAGCAATTTGGGATTGCTCCAAAAGTGGGGGTTATCGGAGAACATGAGAAATAGATTCTCGTTGTCCTGGCGGGAGATCATGGCGTAGTGCCCGTCGATGCGGCGGGGGAAGAGGGCCATGCCTTTGTTTTGCACCGCTTGCCCGTTGAGCGTGAGGGCCCGGAAGTGAAGGAAATCCGTGGTTTCCAGGAGCTGCGGCAGAATGGCGTGTCCGTTGTAGGCGGTATAGGTGGCGTAGTAAATGACGCGCCCATCATCTTCCACAAAGCGGACAAAGCGGGCGTCCTCCATCCCGTTGCTTTCATTCGCCGAGACCGGGAAAATAATGCGTTCGGAGATGGCGAGGGAAGGGTCGAAGTCAATGCCGTAGTTGGACTCCGCCAGCCATCGCACGCACTCCAGCGTCCGCTGTTCTTCCCGTGGCAAGTGCCCCTTTCCCTGGCTGGCGTGTTGCATGGCCCCTTCCAGATCGTTGAGCGCGAAACTATCCCCCAGCGACTCCATGACCTGACTGGACCATTCGTTCTCGAAGCCCATCTCCATGAGCTTATCAAAAAAGATCGTTTTGCGGTAAGTCGGGTTCGGGTTGACCGTGGGCGCGTTGACGAACCGCGAGGGCTCATCCATCGCGATCGAGTAATCGGAGCGAATGATGCCGGTGCGAAACTCGATGGAAGAGATGTGCCCCTCGCCGGTGGCCCGCAGGCTCAGGATGAAGCGCAGCTCGCCCTCCGCGAGGCCGTCCTGGTCCGGGTGCGCCACCAGCGATGGGTTAAAGAGCGCGGCGGATTCCAGGGAATACTCGCCGCAGAACAGCGCGCCGATATAGAGCTGGCGAGCCTCGGAGAGCGGCCGACTGCTGAAGATGTGGTCCTTCACGCGTTCGAAGGTATTCCGCCAATTCGTCTGGATGTCCAAATGCCGCTTGGCGAAATCCGCCATCAAGGTCACGAGCTCCGCCTCCGTTTCGGCTTCCGTAAGGGCCAGCGCCCGCCCGATGATATTAACAATCTTCGCGGGGTTGGTGGGAATGAAGGGCCGGACAAGCACTCGCGAGCTATTGGCCCGGAGAAATACGCCGGAGGGCTGAATATTCAGACTATGCATGGCAAAGAGTGCGTCAATTCCCGCGTTTTCGTGGAGCGGTGATTTCCGCAAATGAAAGATAATAGGCAAGGCTCGATTCCGCGCCTTCGTTTTGATTGAGGTGATCTTGCAAGAGGGCGTCCCGGCAACCTCCGGTCGTGCTATCGTAGAGCGGCAGACCCAGATCGTTGCGCCCGAGGAACCACTCAAAACAGCGGCGGGCCGCCGTGCTCCAGAAGGTATCCTGTGTTACGGAATAGGCCTCCAGGCATGCCGACACCATCGCGTGAGCCTCCAAGGGCTGCTGATCAAAGCGGGCCTTCTCGCTTCCACGCACCCAAAAACCGTTGCACCCGACCGGCGCGAAGTGGCCGTCCTCCGACGTCTGTTGCGCCAGCAGCCAGCGCAACGAAGCGAGGCCGATGTCGAGAATTTCCGGCTTCGCGGTCCAATGCCCGCTTAAGATCAACGCATGGGAGAGCTTGGCATTGTCATAGGTGACAATGCGCTCGAACCACTGCCAGTCCGGCGCAGAATTCGCTCGGTACAAATCAGCCAGCCGATTCATCAACACCTCGCGCATCTGGTTGACCAGGCGATCCCCGGCAAACGTTCGCAGGTATTCATGAATCGCGATGAGCGTGAAGGCCCACGCCCTGGGGGAGCCGAAGCGGGCGACCGGCGGCAGCCCCCGTTGAAACAAAATTCCGCAGAGGCTGCGGTGGCCTTCATTGTGCGACCGCCCCAGCGCCGTTCCCGCCGCCCACAACGCCCGCGCGTGGCTGTCCTCCGAGCCGTGGAGCTCCAGCCATTGCCGCTGGTGGCTCATGAAATTGCGAAACCGGCAGGTGTTCGCGTCGAAGGCATACCACAGAAAAGCGAGATAACTGCTGGCCAGCCCGTCCAGTTGCGGCGGGTAGCCTGGATTTTCCTGCATCAGCACCGTGAAAATATAGGCGCGGGCATTGTCGTCCGTGCAGTAGGCCTCGTGGTAGTTCGGCACGTTGTAAACCGCGTGCTGAAAGATCCCCGTGTGGTCGCTCATCTTAATGAGATGATCGAGCTTCAGCGGCGGAGTCGGGTAATTCGAATTTCCCGGCTTTCGCTCGGCGATCCGTTCGAGGCAAGGCGCGCTCAAGCTCGCCCGGGCCCGTTCGAAACTCTCCATGTAGCGCCGCGCCACCACCGGCCAGATCATTTCCCGCCCCGCCTTCCACGCCCGCTTGCGCATCGCGGTCATCTGAGTCGGGTTGGCGAGAAAATAGTTCACGCCATCAGCAATGGCTTGCTCGTTGGCAAAAGGCACCAGGATGCCGCGTTCGTGCGCAAGCAGCTCCTGGGCATGCCAATACGGAGTGGAGATCAGCGCCTTCCCGGCCCCAAAAGTATAGGCCAGCGTTCCCGAGGTGATCTGCGCTTCGTTAAGATAAGGCGTGATGTAGATATCCGCCGCGCCGATGAACTCCTTTAGTTCATCCAAATCCACGAAATGGTTGTGGAAAATCACATGCTCCGCCACGCCGCGCTCTACGGCCAGGAGCTCCAACTTTTCGCGGTAATCCTCGCCCTCCGATGCAATCAAATTGGGGTGCGTGGCCCCCAGAATGATGTAAACAACCTCCGGGTGCGCCTCGAGAATCGCGGGCATGGCATTAATGACATACTCGATGCCTTTGTTAGGCGAAAGCAGACCAAAGGTGAGCAACACCGTCTTGCCCTCTACGTGAAAGAGATCCTTGAAGAAATTCGAGTCGATAAACGGCATGTCGATCACGCCGTGCGGAATAAGGTCGATCTTATTAGGTGATATACCGTAAATCGTCTCCAGCATATCCCTCCCGCGCTCGGCCATCACGATGAAACGTTGGGAAAGGGCGTCGAGTTGCTTCATCACCGCGCGCTGCTCGTCGGTGGGATCGCGCAGTACCGTATGCAGCGTCGTTACGACAGGCATGTGCACTTCGCGCAGGAATTCCACGATATGGCTGCCAGCCGGGCCGCCGTAGATGCCAAACTCATGTTGCAGCGAGACGACATCCACATTGTTGATGTTCAGGAAATCCGCCGCGCGACGGTAGGAATCAATTTCCTGCTCGGCAATTTCGAAGTGCACGCGCTCGGGGTAATCGTAGCCCTCCGGGCGGTCGTTCACCGAGCCCACGATGCACTCCGCTTGCGGAAACTCCGTTGCGATGGCCTCGCAAATATCGGCTGTGAACGTGGCAATACCGCACCGGCGCGGTACGTAGTCGCCTAGGAAGGCAATGTGTTTAGTATTAAGAGGTGTTCCCATAGGCGGAAAGGCAAGGATTGATGAGGTTTCGCACAATGATATCGTTTCTCGAAGGTCGGCCAGTATTCGGCTTTTGCGATAGCTTGTCTATAGGGGTAACCCCTGCCTGTGCCGGCTGATGCGGGTTGGGCAGGTCATTTGAGATCACATTCCATGAATCGAGGCATGGCCGTGAGCGGCTGGTCGAAAAAATCCCGGCGTTTAGAAATCCCAACTCTTTCCAGGAGAAACGGTATAACTTATTGCGCCGCTTGTACTTGAGAACCCCCCCGGCTTTTACCGGAATTGACCGGTCAGGGTTTACTCCATCCAGCGAGCCGTGCTTACCTGATTTTCAAGGGCCGCTTTGATGGATAATCTCCCGTCCCATGAAAGCGGCAGGGACAGCTAATCTTTTGTTCGCTCCGTATCTGGACGAAGCGGGCTGTTGTGGCGCATGGACCTGGCGTATGAGTCGACAGGGATCGCCGTGGGTGCATATCCCGCGTTCCCCTTGGTTTGTTCCTAGCCTGGGCGGAAGGGAGGGCTCCAGTTTTTCAGAGGTTGTTGGCTGGAGCCCTTCCGACCGCTGCGCCAGATTTTGAGGCTGCACGCGCGTAATTCTCCCTCTCCAAAGCGTGTGCAAACTCATGACTGAGGACACCGGCGGCCGCACCCCTCGAATGCCGCCGAGTGTCCTCATTTTTTTCCCCCGAAAGGCACCCCGCCGCTGCGGAATATTACCCTGGCATTGCGCGTGTTTCCCCTTGCGGATCGCGGGCGCGCTATCCTATGCTTGCGCCCCTCTATGTCTGATGTCGTAACATTTGGTGAAATCATGATGCGCCTGGCCACGCCGGGCTACCTCCGTTTTGCACAAACCCCCGTACTCGAAAAAACTTTCGGCGGCGGCGAAGCCAACGTCGCTGTCTCGGTGGTCAACTATGGCCTTACCGCAGACTTCGTGACCCGGCTCCCGAAGAACGATATGGGCCAGGGGGCCATTGACGAACTTCGCGGAATCGGCGTGGGCACCGGCCACATCGTCCGTGGCGGCGAGCGCATCGGCATTTACTTTCTCGAAACCGGCGCCAGCCAGCGCGCCTCCAAGGTCACCTACGACCGCGCCCACTCCGCGATTGCGGAGATCCAGCCCGGCGAAGTCAACTGGGAAGCCGCCTTTGCGGGCGCCAAGTGGTTCCACTGGACCGGCATCACCCCGGCCCTCTCCGACAGCGCCGCCGCAGTCGTCGAAGAAGCCTGCAAAGTCGCCAAAAAGCTCGGCCTGATCGTCAGCACCGACCTCAACTTCCGCAAGAAGCTCTGGAGCAAGGAAAAAGCCTGCAAAGTCATGGGCAACCTCATGCAGTACGTCGACGTCTGCATCGCCAATGAAGAGGACGCCGAGAGCGTCTTCGGCATCCACGGCGCGGAAGTCACCAGCGGCAAGATCGACCACGCACAGTACGAGTCCGTCGCTCGGCAGCTCACCGAGCGTTTCGGCTTCAAGAAAGTCGCCATCACCCTGCGCGAATCCTATTCCGCCAGCCACAACGGCTGGAGCGCCATGCTCTGGACCGAGGGGAAAGCCTACTTCTCCCGCAAATATGACCTCACCGTGATCGACCGCGTCGGCGGCGGCGACTCCTTCGGTGGCGGCCTCATTTTCGCCTCCCTGCGCGGCGACGCGCCCCAGGAGGCCATCGAATTCGCCGTAGCGGCCAGCGCGCTCAAGCACACCATCCCCGGCGACTACAACCGCGCCTCGCTCGCGGAAGTGGAAGCCCTGGTCAAGGGCGACGGCAGCGGCCGCGTCCAGCGTTAGAGCATTTGAGCTAAACTGATAAACAAATTTCACCCGGCATGGCTTGTCTGTGCCGGGTGTTTTTTTGTTTCCGTTCTTGAAGCGGACCAGTTTTTCCGGAAGATACCCTTTAATTCCCATGCCTCTTACATTCGACAAACCGCTCCCCGAACTCCGGAACTACAACGGAATCAACCCCTGTCCCGCCGACTTCGACACCTACTGGGAGGAATCCCTCGCCGAACTCGACGCCCTCGATCCTCAAATCGAGCTTCGCCGCAACGACACCCTGCCCCTGGGCAACTCCGAGTGCTTCGACCTCTGGTTTACCGGCGTCGGCGGCGCGCGCGTTCACGCCAAGTACGTCCGCCCGCGCGGCCTCACCGCACCGGCTCCCGCCGTCCTCGGCTTCCACGGCTACACCGGCAGCATCGGCGACTGGACCGACAAACTCGCCTACGTTTCCGAGGGATTCTGCTACGCCGGGCTCGACTGCCGTGGCCAGGGCGGAGCCAGCGAGGACAACCTGCAAGTCAAAGGCAACACCCACAATGGCCACATCATTCGCGGTCTCGACGACCCGAACCCGAAGAACCTGCTTTTCCGCCAGATCTTTTTGGACACCGCGCAACTGGCCCGCATCGTCATGAGCTTCCCCGAAGTCGACGCCGAGCGCATCGGCGCGATGGGCGGCTCCCAGGGCGGCGCGCTCACCCTGGCCTGCGCAGCCCTTGAGCCCCGCATTCGCCTCGCCGCGCCAATGTTCCCCTTCCTGTGCGATTACAAGCGCGTGTGGGAAATGGACCTCGCCAAAGACGCCTATGCGGAGCTCAAAACGTGGTTCCGGCACTTCGATCCCACCCACGAGCGCGAGGAGGAGATCTTCACGCGCCTGGGCTACATCGACCTGCAATACCTCGCCCCGCGCATCAAGGCCGAGACGCTCTTTGCCGTCGGCCTCATGGACACAATCTGTCCGCCGTCCACGCAGTTCTCGGCCTACAACAAGATCACCGCGCCCAAGGAACTCGTACTTTACCCCGACTTCGGGCACGAAGGCCTCCCCGGGCATTCCGACCGCACCTTCCGCTTCATGCTGAAGCTCAAAGGCTGCTAAAAAATGGAGTTTGACCCCGAGAGCGACGCACTGAGAGCACGCGCCCAGGCCGACCTGGAGGAAATCGCCCGGACCGTCATGCCCTTTGGGCGATGCGCCGGGCAGCACCTCCACGAGCTGCCCGCCGAGTACCTGCAATGGTTCGCGGCGAAAGGCTGGCCCAAGGGCAGGCTGGGCAAGCTCATGCAAATGGTCTACCAGATGAAGGCCGACGGCTCGGAAGTAGCCTTCGACCCCTTTCGCGATCCGCAATTCCGGCAGCGGAAGGCGGATCGCTGACCCCTTCCTTCGATCATTATTTTTATCAGAAACTCAGGAACTCAGGAAAAAGGCAGGGATTCTTTTCCTGATTTCATGAGTTCCTGATGAATCCTTTTGTATTTGATAACTCTGCGATTACCCCACCCGGAAAAGCGCCCCGAGCTTCTTGCCCAGGATCCGGCTGGCCCCGAATAGGGCGATCCCCAAAAACACCATCGCCCAGACGCCCAGCGCCGAGGCCAGGAAGCGCCCTTCGCCCAGCAGGTTAAAGAGTTCGTAGATCGCCTTGGTAATCGGGAAATCCGCCTGTCGCTGCGCCAGCACTAGCGAATCAGACACCTCCAGCATGGCAAACGCAAAGGCCAGCAGTCCGCCTGCGAGCAGATTGGCTGAAATGAGCGGCAGCGTGATTTTCCTCAACGCCCGCAACGGCGTGGCCCCCAGGTTCTGCGCCGCTTCCTCCAGCGCCGTGCTCGTTTGCTGAAGCCCGGCGGCCACCGATCGCACCACGTAGGGCAGCCGACGGATCGAGTAGGCGATAATCAGGAGCATCGTCGGGTCCTTGGTCGGGTTCAGAAAGGCGAACACGCGGCCTTCCTGCGTCATCGCCAGGTAGCCAAAAGCCAGCACCAGCCCAGGCACCGCCAGCGGCAGCATCGCGCAAATGTCCAGCGCATTGCGCCCCGGGAACGTCGTGCGCACCACCACATAGGCAATCCCGATGCCCAGAACAAGGTCCACCCCCGTGGCCAGCCCGGAGTATTTCACACTGTTTAAGATCGACGGCACCGTGAGGTCATGGCCCAGCGCCGCTTGGTAATGTGCAAGCGTCCAGGCCGTGGGCAGGATGCTCTGGTACCAATCGCGCGCGAACGACACCAGCACGACGCCGACATGCGGCACCAGCGCCAGCGCGATCACGCCACCGAACGCCGCCGTGCAAAGCAGCCCGGGCCAGAGGCCGAGGGGCCGGGTCTCCGCTGCGCGAGTCGCCTTGGGGAGCATCGCAAAGGCCCCGCCGCCGATGGCCCATTTCCCCGCCGCGTAGAAAAGGATCGACGCCACGAGCGTCACCACCACCAGCGCATAGGGCAGGGGATTACCGGAAAGCTCTTTCAAGCCCCGGAAAATCTGCACCGGCGTCACCCGGTTGTAATCGAACATCAACGGCACGCCCAGCTCCGTGAACGCCCAGATGAACACGATCGCCCCGCCCGCAAACAGCCCCGGCATCATTAGCGGCAGCGTCACGCGGCGAAACTTGCGCCAGCCCGTGCAGCCGAGGTTCTCTGCAGCGTCGCCCAAGGCGGGATCAATATTGGCCAGCGCCGCCGCGACGTTAAGGAATAAGATCGGGTAGAGGTGGAGCGTATTGAGCAGCGCCACGCCCCAGAAACGCCCGTGACGGCCACCGCCAAGCCAGTCGGGCGGCACGGCGTCGGCCGCAAGCCAGCCCAGATGGGCAAAGAGCGCATTGAGCGCCCCGTATTGCCCGAGCACCTGCTTGAGCCCGATGGCCCCGACAAACGGCGGCAGCACCATCGGCACCAGCAGCATCGCCAAAAGCAGTTTTTTAGCCGGAAACTCGAAGCGGTCAGCCATCCAGGCCAGCGGAATGGCGAGCACCGCTGTCATCGCCGTACTGACAAGCGCCAGCAGGAACGCATTGCGCAAGCCGTCGAGGTAAACACGGTTGCGGGCGATCTCCAGCAAATACGCCCCCGTCCAGTGCCCGCTCGCATCGACAAAGGCTCCGCGAACCGTTTGGAGAATGGGCCACGCGAAAAAGCAGCCGAAAAACAAGGCTGCCAGGCAACCGACCAAGATCGCAAACGCGCGGGACATACCCTCTTTCAAACACAGAGCGCCCGGCTTTTCGATAAATAAGATAATGCCCGTATTGGATTTAAGGGTTTCCATGAGGCGCGGGAAGTGGGACAACCTAGGGGCTATGAATCGCTGGCTTGCCTATCTTTTCGTGGTGCTGTTCTGGGCCGCAGCCTATTTGCCGGGCCTGGGGACCAAGGCGTTGAAAGGCGAAGAAGCCCGGCGCTCCCTGCCCGCCATCGAAATGCTGGAGACGGGTGACTGGCTGGTGCCGCACCTCAACGGTGCCCCCTACCTGCGCAAACCGCCGCTCATCAACTGGGCCATTGCCGCCTCGCTTTACGTGGTGAATTACCGGGACGAATGGGTGGTCCGGCTGCCGTCGGTCCTGGCGATGCTGGCCATGGCCTCTGTTCTCTTCTGGACCGCGCTGCGCTGGCTTTCCCTGCCCTGCGCGTTTGCCGCCGCCGTTATTTCGCTTTCTTCGATCGGCCTTTGGGAGAAAGGGAGCCTGGCGGAAATCGACGCCATGTATTCCGCGCTCACGGGGATGGCGTTTGCGGTCTGGATCGCGGCCTGGGCGCGGCGGGAAACCGGCTGGCGGCTCTGGCTCTTCCCCGGGCTGTGCCTTGGCGTGGCGATGCTGGCCAAGGGCCCGCTGAATTTGCTGCTTTTTTACGGCGTCATCATCCCGCTGCTGGTCGCGGCGGGGGAGCAGCGCCAGCTTTGGTCACGGGCGCACGCGGTGGCGCTGGGTCTGGGGCTGATCATCGTGGCAGCCTGGGTGATTCCGTATCTCCAGGCAACGGCTGCCCTGGACCCCGGTACCGTCTGGGCCGACCAGATGCAAAGCTCCATGGGCCGGGGCAAAGCCTCAAAGATTCTGGCCAATGAACTCAGCACGCTGGCGAACGGATTGCCCTGGTTGCTCTTTGTGCCGCTCTTATGGTGGCGCAAGGCGTGGGCGGAGCTGGAGGAGCGCCAGCAGCTTCTTATTACGGTGCTCCGCTGGCCCCTTACGCTGGCGTTCCTGGGGCTGACCCTGATTCCGGGCATGTTACCCCGCTACACCCTGCCGCTTTCCGCCGCGGTCTCGCTGCTTCTGGCGATGGTGCTTCCCGCAGTTGGAGCCCGTTTCCATCGAGGATGGAAATGGTTTTGCGTCACCGTTGTCGCCGCTGCGATGCTTGCGGCCATCTTTGGGCCGCTTTGGGGTAGGCCGGGCGAGATCGATTGGCTGGCCTATCTCCCTTGCGCGGCCTTGGGCGTGGTGTTCCTGATTCAAAAACGCCACTTTATGGGCGATGCCTCGGCTCGCCTGGCCGTTCTTCCGGCGCTGAGTTTTGCCGCGGTCATTGCGGTATACGCGGCGGTGGGCGTGCCCCGGTTTCACGAGGAAGTCCCGGTCACGATTTCCGGCCGTGGCATCACCGAAGCCGTTCCGCGAGACGCCACCCTCGCCATCGTTGACCCGGGGTACGAGCCGGTCTTTTTCTACATCGAGCGCCCCCTTATTTTCGTACCGGCCGTCGAGAAGCTTCCCGAAGAAGCGCACTACATTCTCCTGGCCGCCCCGGAAGACTGGAATATCAACGGGATGATCCCCGGGGGCAAGATCCTGGGAACCTTCCCAGGACAAGGGAGCCGCCAGTTAGTTCTGATTTTCCGGGGGGACGGACCCGATTCCCCCGTGGCCCAGCGGTAAGAAGAAGCAAACCGGTGAGCGGGTTTTCCCTCGTTACGAATCTCCAGATTCGTAACGCAAGGTGTCCGGGAATCTCCAGACTCCCTACCTGCAAATCAGAGATTCGCTCCTACTGGCGTTGCCAATCGGGGCGATTGGCGATGAGGTCATTTCATATCGTCCGACGGAAAAGCCCGTATTACTTCAGCAGATTCAGGACCGGCTGCGGGTAAACGCCGAGCGCCACGATCAAGAACACGAGGACCCCGACAGTCACCTGGGTCAGACGCCCGGCTTGGATCGGTTCGTTGTTCTTAGCAGGGTTCCAATACATCGCGCGAACGACTTTCAGGTAATAGTAGAACCCGGCACCAACGGTGATGATGCCCACTATCACGAGCAGCCATTGATGGGCCTCCACCGCGTCGACGAAGACAAAAAACTTACCCATGAACCCGGCGGTAAACGGAATGCCCGCCAGCGAAAGCATCGCCACGGTCAAGCCGAACGCCAGCCACGGAGCACGCTGCCCCAGGCCGTTGAAGTGGGCGATACTGTCGCCGCCCGCCACCCGGTTCACCACCACCATGACCAGGAAGGCCAGTAGCGTCATGAGGAGATAGCCCGCGAGATAGAACGACACCGTGGCCTCTTTAAAATGCCCGTTTTGGAAGCTCGCCAGGGCCATCAGCAGGTAGCCCGCGTGGGCGATGCTGGAGTAGGCCAGAAGGCGTTTCAGGTTCAGCTGCGGCATGGCGGTCAGATTGCCGTAGACCAAGCTCAGCAGCGCGAGCGCCACGAGCACGAGCTGGACCTTTCCGGAGGTTGCCGGGGCTGCGATAAACGGATTGAGAATGCGGATCAAGAGGACAAAGCCCGCCGCCTTGGAACCGACCGAGAGGAAAGCCGTAATCGGGGTCGGAGCGCCTTGGTAGACGTCCGGAACCCAGAGTTGGAAGGGGACCGCCGCGATCTTGAACCCGAGACCCACGAGCAGCAGCGCCAGGCCAAAGAGCAGCGCGGTCTGGTTCTCCACCGGGAGGCGCAGGATCGCCTGACCCACTTCGCCCAAGTTGGTCTTGCCCGTCACGCCGAAAACCCACGTGATGCCGTAGACGAAGAAGCCCGTCGAAAGCGCGCTTAAAATCAGGTACTTGGTGCCTGCTTCCAGCGACGGATTATTCCGCCGCATATAGGCCACCAGCACGTAGAAGGAGATGGTGACCAGCTCCAGCGAAACGAAAATCATGATGAAATCCACTGCCGAGGCCATCCACATCAGGCCGAGGCAGGTGAAGACCGGCAGCGCGAAAAATTCGCCCACTCCGCCGTTGCGCACGCTCGTCGGGAGGTAGTGGCTCAGAATGGGCCGGAACTCCATTGCCATGATTAGCACGATGAGCGTGGTTCCCAGGGCGAAGCGCTTGAAGAAAATAGCCAGCGCATCAGCCGTGTAGAAGGGAACCAGCTGGGTGGCGACGATCTCCTGCGGAGAGACGAGGAAGGAGAGGGCGAAAATGACTCCAATGCCTGCGGTGGCGATCCAGCCTAGGAACGCTTTTTCTTTCCCATCATTGAACGCTTCCAGGAAAACAAGGACGAGCCCGAGGGCGAGGACAGCCAGATCTAGAGAGAGTGGGTTCATTTGGCGGAGAGAGAAGTCTGATTTTGCAGGATGCCCTTAACGGTGGGCGTGACCAGGTTGACGAGCAGTTGAGGCCGGAACCCGGCGATCATCGTTGCGGCCAGCAGGAAAATGATGGCGGGCCGGGCGCACACGCTCAGATCGGCAAGGCCGACCCAGCGTTTGCCAGTTTCGCCCAGGAACGCCGCGCGGTAGCCGCGCAGCATGTAGACCGCAGAAATCACCAAGCCCCACAGGGCGGCGATCCCAGCAACCTGGAAGTTTGAAAAGGCGAGCGCGTTACCCGCATGGGCGAAGGTGCCGAAGAAGACGGACATTTCAGCCGGGAAATTAGCGAACCCGGGCAGGCCAATGGAGGCGAACGCCGCCAGCCCGAAGGTGAATCCGAGGAAGGGCATCGGCTTGGCCAGCCCGCCGAGCTTGGTAAACTCAAGGCTGCCGGTGCGTTCGCGAACGAAGCCCGTGATGGCGAAGAGGATCGCGATGGAAAGCCCGTGCGCAAAGATCAGCAACGCCGCGCCGGTCAGGCCGATCGGGTTGAATGCCGCGATGCCCAGGAAGATGTAGCCCATGTGCATCACCGACGAGTAACCGAGCATGGTGTCGAGCCGCTTCTGGGCGATGGTCGCGAGGCCGACGTAGAGGATATTCCCAACGAGCAGAATGAGGAGGAGGTTGGTCCAGTGTTGCGCGGCCTGTGGCATGAGCGGCAGCCCCACCCGGAGCAGCCCGTAGAGGCCGAATTTCTTGAGCACACCCGCGTGGAGCATGGCGGCGGGGGCCGGTGCGGAGGCGTAGGCCTGCGGCGCCCAGGTATGGAAGGGGAAGAGGGAAATCAGCACGCCGAAACCGAGCAGGATCGTCAGGTAAATCCAGGGCGTCTGAGGGACGCTCCCGGCCGCCGCGAGCGCCTGGAGCGCCGGAATGCTGAACGTGCGGGACGCCGCGGGGATGCTGAAGTAGAGCGCCAGCAGGCCGATTAAGAGAACGAAGCTGCCCAGTGCCAGGTAAATCGTGACTTTCCAGGCCGCCGTGATCCGGTCGCCCGAGCCCCAGATGCCGATTAAGAGGAAGGTCGGGATGAGGGCCAGTTCATGGAAGGCGTAGAAGAAGAAAAGGTCGAGTGAAGCGAAGGCGCCCGTGGCCCCCGCGATGATGAACAGCAGGCAGGCGTAGTAAAGGCCGGGGTAGCGTTCCAGCTTTTCCGGGTGCGGGGCGACCCAGACCGCTGCGAATCCGACGATGGCCGTCAGGAGCAGCATCAGCAGGCTCAGGCCGTCGACGCCGACGGAGTAGGAGAGGCCCAGGGATGGAACCAGCAGCGTGGAAGCAGTGGCATGGTAGCCGGGAGCGCCGTAGTTTTGGACCAGCAGCACCAGCGTTAGAACCAGATTGGCGGCTACCGCGGCGAGGGCGGTCTTTTTGGCGCAAGCACCTAAAAGAATCGCGACGGCGGCGACGAGCGGGATGGCGATAAGAAGAGTGAGCACGGTTATTTGATGCTATTTAATGAAAAGGATGAAGTAGAAGAGAGCGACGACCCCGGCTCCGAAGAGGAGTGCGTAGCCTTGCAGGTTGCCCGCCTGGGCAAAGCGCATCACGAACCCGGCGGCCCAGGTGCCGCTGGAAAGGCCGCGCACGATTGCGGTGTCGAGAATCCAGCGGTCGATGAAGGCGCAGATTCGGGCCAGCAGGTCTTGCGTGTACCAGATGATCTGGGCGTAGATTTCGTCGAGGTAGAATTTGTTGGCAAAGAGCGGGATGCGGATCGGGTCTTTCGCCTTGCCGAAGTAGAGGAGCGCGCCGATCAAAATGCCGATCACCCCGGCTCCGATGGCGAGCGACGGGACGATGGATTCGCCATGGTGCTCGGGCACCGGCAGGAAGTGACCCGCGACGCTGGCGTAACCGGCGATCACTGACGGAATGGCCAGCAACACGAGCGGTCCCCACATCGCTACCGGGGCTTCATGCGCGTGGGAGGCGGCTTCGGTGTGGGCCTTGCCGAAGAAGACGATGACGAAAAGGCGCGTCATGTAGTAGGCCGTGAGCAGCGCGGTGAAGAGGCCGATGTAGGCCAGAATCCGGTGGTGCTCGTAGGCCGCGACCAGGATGGAGTCCTTACTGTAGAAGCCGCTGAAAAGCGGGATGCCCATCAGCGCCAGCGTGCCAGCCAGGAAGCAGATGAACGTGATCGGCTGTTTACGAACCAAGCCGCCCATTTTCCAGATGTCCTGCTCGTGGTGGCAGGCGAAGATCACCGAACCGGCACCCAGGAAGAGGAGCGCCTTGAAGAAAGCGTGCGTGAAGAGGTGGAACATCGCCGCGCTGCTCGCGGCCACGCCGACGGCCATAACCATGTAGCCGAGCTGCGAGAGGGTCGAGTAGGCCAGCACTTTTTTGATGTCGTTCTGCTGAGTGGCGATGAGCGCCGCGCCAAAGGCGGTGGTCGTTCCGATGACGGCAATGATCTGCATGGCGTAGGGCGAAATGCTGACGATGAAGTAAATGCGCGCCAGCATGTAGACGCCCGCCGCCACCATCGTCGCGGCATGGATCAAGGCGCTGACGGGCGTGGGGCCCTCCATGGCGTCCGGCAGCCAGACGTGGAGCGGGAACTGGGCCGATTTGCCGATCGTACCGCAGAAGAGGAGCACGACCGTCGCGGTGGCGAAGGCCGGGACCGCCAGGAACGGAGCGTTGCCGGAGTCGATGGCCTGTTTGATGCCCTCGAAGTCGAGCGACTTGGTGGCTACCCAGACGAGCAGGATGCCGAAGAGGAAGCCGAAGTCACCCAGGCGGTTGCAAATAAACGCCTTGTTTGCGGCGGCTGCAGGGGCGTTGCGGAAGTACCAGTGGCCAATCAGGATGAACGAACTGACACCGACCAGCTCCCAGAAGATGAACATCATCAGGAAGTTGTTGGCGAAGACAATGCCGAGCATCGAGAACATGAAGAGTGACAGGCCTGCGAAGTAGCGGGACTTGCCCTCGTCATCGGCCATGTAGGCCCAGGAATAGATGTGGATGAGCGCGCCGATGAACGTGACGACGATCATCATCGCCTTGCTCAAGCCGTCGATGGTGAACGAGATGGGCGCTTTGAAGGGAACGCCGAACCCGGTGAAGTCGAGCCACGGGATGGTCGCGGTGGCCGCGGAATCGGGGGCGTTCAGGAAAAGCGTGATGCTGGCCGCCAGCGAGACGAGCACTGCGGCAATGGAAATCAGCGCGCTAAGGTTCTTCCACTTTTGCGTGAAGAGAACGATGACGACCGCGCTGATGAGCGGAGCGAAAAGGATGATCCAAGGCATGTTCGGGAATCGGTTAGAACTTCAGGCTGGTAAGGTCCTCGACGTGCGTGGTCTGTTTGGCACGGAAGAGTGCGACGATGATGGCGAGCCCCACGGCGACCTCGGCGGCTGCCACGACGATGACAAAGAAAACAAGCATCTGGCCATTGTAATCCGGCAGGCCGTTGACCACGCCAAACCGGGAGAAGGCCACCAGCGAGAGGTTCGCGGCGTTGAGCATCATTTCGAGGCCCATGAAAATGACGAGGATGTTGCGGCGCAGGAGCACGCCCGCGAATCCAAGCGAAAAAAGCAGCCCGCTCACAAGCAGGTAATCGTTGAGGGTAACCATGGTTAGTTCAGTTCACGTTTGCTTAAGACGACGACGCCGATGCTGGCGACCAGAATGAGCACGCCGATCACCTGGAAGGGGAGGTTGTAATGGCCAAAGAGCGTCAGGCCGATGTTGACGGCGTCGGGGTGGGGGAGCGAGATCGGCGGGAAGGGGTGGTCGCCCTTCGGAAAGTGCCGGATGACGAGCACGACCTGGCTGGCGAACAATCCCGAGACGACCACTCCGCCGATCAGTGCCGGGAGGCGCACCTGGCGGCGTTGCTCGGCTTTCAGGTCGAGCAGCATGATGATGAAGAGGAAGAGCACCATCACCGCGCCCGCGTAGACGAGCACCTGGATGATGCCGATGAACGTGGCGTTGAGCGAGGTGAAGAGCGCCGCCAAGCCGAGGAACGAGACGGCGAGGCTCAGCGCGCTGGCCACGGGGTTGCGGTTGATGAGCGTCGCCGCGCCGAAGCCGAGCGTGATCGCGGCGAAGATCCAGAAAAGAGTGGGAGACATGGCAGTGACTAAAGGGTGACTATTTCTTCTCGTTCCATTTGTTGACGAGCCCGGTCTTGATGCCGCCCATTTCGAGGAGCTTTTCCTTGTTGTGCATCAGTTGCGTGCGGGCGGTGCCGGTGAGCGCGTATTCTTTTTGGAGGAAGATGGCCTGTTCGGGGCAGACTTCCTGGCAGAGGCCGCAGTAGATGCACCGCAGCATGTCGATATCAAATTCAGCCGGGTATTTCTCCACTTTGCCGAACTTGTCCCCAGCGGGAATTTCGCCGGGCTTGATGCGGATGGCGCGCGGCGGGCAGATGAATTCGCAAAGTTGGCAGGAGACGCAGCGGGTGCGGCCGTGTTCGTCGCGCACCAGGGTGGGCGCGCCGCGGTAATACTCGGGGAGATGGGAATCCCATTTTTCCTCGGGATACTGCATGACCACGTGCGTTTTGCCACGGAGCATCCGCCAGAGATGCCCGAGCGTGATTTTCAGACCCGCGAACACCGAGGGCAGGTAGATCTTTTCCGCGAAGGTCAGGTTGGGACGTGAAACTTTGTAGGCCATGGCGTTTTAGGGCACGAAAGCTAGGATGAGCGCGGTGAGGAAGATGTTGATGAGCGCGATTTCAAAGAAGTAGATCCAGCCCAGCTTCATGAGCTGGTCGTAACGGAAGCGCGGGAGCGTCCACCGGATGGCGATGAAGAAGAGCAGGAAGGCGATGACCTTCGCGAAGAAGACGCCGATGTTGACGAGGCCCCAGAACACTCCCGCGCTGCCGTCGGGGATCCATGGGCAGTGCCAGGCCCCAAAAAACAGCGTGACGATGAAGGCGGAGCCGGTGATCATCGCGGTGTATTCGCCCAGGAAGAAGAGGGCGAATTTCAGCGACGAGTACTCGGTGTGATAGCCGCCGACCAGCTCCGTTTCACCTTCGGGAAGGTCGAACGGGAGACGGTTGGTTTCCGCGAACATCGAGATGGTGAAGACGATGAAGGAGATAAGGATCGGGATAATTAGAAGATAACCTTGCCACGAATGGGGGAGAAAAGGCTTTGCTGCCGTGATGCCCGGCAGGATCATCCAGCCGTTCTCAACCTGGTAGCTGACCAGATCCACGAGGTTTAATTTTCCAACGATCATGAAGAGCGGCACGACCGATAGGCCGAGAGCCAGCTCATAGGAAATCAGCTGCGAGGTGGAGCGCACCGCGCCCAGGAACGGGAATTTGGAATTGGAGGACCAACCGGCCAAGACGATGCCGTAGACGCCCAGGGATGAAATGGCGAAGACGAAGAGCGGGCCGATGTCGATGTTGGCGATGACCATGTCGACGCCCCAGAGCTTGCTGCCGAAGGGGATGACGGCCAGGGAGACAATCGCCGCGCCGATGCCGAGGCCGGGGGCGATCCAGAAATAGAATTTCTTAACGAAGGCCGGGGTGAATTCCTCTTTAAGCAGTAGCTTGACCGCGTCGGCGATCGGCTGGCCCAGGCCACCCAGGATCGGCGACCAGTCGCGCCACTTGATGCCGAAGAGGTTGCCGAAAAGGCTCAACGGGAAGCCGGTGCGGTTGGGTCCGAGGCGGTCCTGGATGAGCGAGCTGACGCGGCGTTCGGCGTAGACGGTGTAGGAAACCATCGCCAGCACGATGCACAGGAGGACGATGGATTTGGCCAGCGTCGTCCAGAGCAGGAAGGGGATCGAAGCGGGGTCGATCAGCGGGTGGAGAAATTGGAGAATCGCGTTCATCAAAGGTTAGAGGGAGAGTTGCACGCCGAGGTCGCCAATTTTGCTCAAGGAAAGGCCCGCGAGGGCCGGAACTTCCGCCGACATGGCTTTGAAGACCTCTTCAATGGTGGTGAAACCGGAGGCGGACTCGGTGAGAGCCTCGATCAGCCCGGCTAGGATTTCCCAGTCGTCCCGGGCGATGCCGGGAGCGGCCACGGCGCGGTTGAGGCGCTGGAGTCGGCCCGTTTTGTTGATCATCGAGCCGCGCTTTTCAGTGAACCCGGCGGCGGGCATCACGTGTGAGGCGAAGCCGGTGGTCCGGTTGGGAAGGAGGCTGGTGACGATGAGCGTCTGGAGCTTGTTCAGGTCGGCTTCGATCAAGCCCGCGTCCGTCGCGTCTTCGCCGAGGACGATGAGTGCCTTGATCCGGCCGCCGCGGATGCCGCTGGCGATGGAGGCGAGCGCCGAGCCCGGTTCCGCCGCGCTGAGTCCCAGGAGCTTGGCTCCGGCGGTGTTCGGGTTGCGGTCAGCCGCGAGGAGCAGGTCGTCGCCCTTGGCGGTGTGGGGGATGATGTCGTGGATCGGGTTGCCTAGCGTCTTGAGGAGCCGGGTGGCGAGGAAAAGCTCCTCGTTGGTCAGGCGGCCCGAGGCGATGAGGGCGATCGCTTCCGGCTTGAGGGCCTTGAGGGCTTTGGCCGCGCTGGCTAGCGCCGCTTTCCAGTCAGCTTCCGGCGCGCCTTTGACCACGGGCTCCAGGAGCCGGTCGGCGCTTTGCAGGTAGTGGAAATCGAGGCGGCCATGGTCGCACATCCAGGACTGGTTGACGTCGTTGTTTTCGCGCGGCGTCTGGCGGTAGACGACGTTCTCGCGAGCGCCGATGACGGTGTTGCACCCGGTGGCGCAGCTCGTGCAGATGCTCTTGGTTTCCTTAAGGAACCAGGTGCGCATCTTAAAGCGGAAATCCGAGGAGGTCAGCGCGCCGACGGGGCAGAGATCGACGGTGTTGAGCGAGTAGTTGCTATCGAGTTTGCGGTCTGGATAGACGGCGATCTCGTTGTAGCTGCCGCGGTTGACGATGCCGATGACGTCGTCCTTGGCCACCTCGCGCATGAAGCGGACGCAGCGGGTGCAGAGAATGCAGCGTTCGGCGTCGAGCGTGACGCGCGGCCCGATCTCGACGCGCTTGGGCTTCTTGACTTTCTGCTCGATGAAGCGGCTCTTGGCCTGGCCGTAGTCGTAGGAAAACTCCTGGAGGCGGCATTCGCCCGCCTGGTCGCAGATGGGGCAGTCGAGCGGGTGGTTGATTAAGAGAAATTCGAGGATGCCTTCGCGCGTTTCCTTAACGATGTCGGAGTCCGTGCGGACGGCGAGGCCTTCGCTCACATCCTGGGCGCAGGAGATGTTCGTGCGCGGGATCCAGTTGTGAATGGGTTTGCCGTCGGAGCCGAGTTCCGGTTTGCGGTCAGGGCCCATCTTTGGCATGCCGAGCTGAACCATGCACATGCGGCAGTTGCCGGGGGCGGAGAGGCGCGGGTGGTAGCAGTAGCGCGGAACGTATTTGCCCGCTTGCGAGCAGGCTTCGATGACGCGCGTGCCCTTCGGAAATTGATGCCAGACGCCGTCAATCTGGACGTTGACGAGATTTTGGGGTGCTTCGTTGCTCATCAGAAAAAGCGGCTAGTGCTGCGCTCCGGTTAAAATTTCGCTGGTGAATTCCGGCGGGGTGAACGCGGGAACTTGCTTCTTCGCCTTGCCGGCGAATTCCTCTTTAAACTTGGCCACGAAGCTCATCGTCGGCCACGAGCAGGCTTCGCCAAAGGCGCAAATCGTTTTGCCCGCGATGCGGTTGGAGACGCTTGCGAGCAGCTCGGGATCGCTCTCCACGCCGCCGCCCGCCAGGATGCGGTCGGTGATTTTGCGCATCCAGAGCGAGCCTTCGCGGCACGGGGTGCACTGGCCGCAGCTTTCGTGGGCGTAGAAGTGGTTCAAATTGTTGAGGACCTCCACCATGTCGCGCGTGTCGTCCATGACGATCACGCCGCCGCTTCCGGCCATGCTGCCGCAGGCGGCCATGGTGTCGAAGTCGAGAGGGATGTCCAGCACCCCGATCTCGTTCTCCACCATGGAGCCGTCGGCTGCTTTGGCTTTAAGCTTGAAGCGTTCGTCGGCGCGGAAGACCTTGGCGGAGCTGCCGCCGGGGATGATGGCCTTGAGCGTGCGGCCCGGTTTGAGCCCGCCGCAGAAGTCGTTAATGAGTTCGCCCATCGTGATGGAGCCGACTTCGATTTCGAAATAGCCGGGCTTCTGCACGTCGCCGCTGACGCCGATGATGCGCGTGCCGGTGTTATTCGGCTTGCCGAGCTTGGCGTACTCCGCGCCGCCCAGCTTGACGATGTGCTTCACATGGCAGAGCGTTTCGACGTTGTTGACGATGGTGGGGCACATGTAAAGGCCCAGCACCGCCGGGAAATAGGGAGGCTTGATGCGCGGGTAGGCGCGCTTGCCTTCGAGCGATTCAATGAGGCCGGTTTCCTCACCGCAGATGTAAGCGCCCGCACCCCGGTGGACGTAAATTTCGAGATCGAACCCGGTGCCGAGCAGGTTCTTGCCCAGGAAGCCCTTGGCCTTGGCTTCCGCGATGGCGTTTTCCAGGATCTTGGCCCCATGGGGGAATTCGCCCCGGATGTAGAGGTAGGCCAGGTGGACGTTGAGCGCGAAGCACGAGATGATCATCCCCTCGATCAACTGATGCGGGTCCTGGTGGATGATGTAGCGGTCTTTAAACGTGCCGGGCTCGGATTCGTCGGCGTTGCAAATGAGGTAGATGGGCTTGGTTTCGCCCGGGCGGATAAACCCCCACTTGACGCCCGTGGGGAAGCCTGCGCCGCCGCGTCCGCGAAGTCCGGAGGCCTTGACCTCGGCCACGATGTCGGCCGGTTTCAGGGTGACGGCTTTTTTGAGTTCGGCGTACCCTCCGTGGCGGAGGTAACACTCGATATCAGGCGTGTAACCTTCGCGGTCGATGTTGGCGAAGATCAACCGCTTTTCGCGCGGGTGTGGGATGCGGCGTGCGGGCGCTGGCATGAGCTTAGTGGTACTTGGAAAGGATGGTTGGAATTGCTTCGGCGTCGACGTGTTCGTAGAGGTCGTCGTTGACCATGATCACGGGGCCGCTGCCGCAGCTGGCAAGGCATTCCACTTCTTCAAGGGAAAACTTGCCGTCGGGGCTGACGGAAATGGGCGATTCGGCGCTGTTGGCGTGGTGGAGCGGGGGGATGCCCGCGATCTCGCAAATCCTGGCCTTGAGCCCCTCGGCTCCGGCCAGCGCGCAGGAGAGCGTGCGGCAGATGCGGATGTGGGCCTTGCCCGCCGGTTGCCGCCGGAACATCGGGTAGAAGGTGACGATCTGTTCGATCTTGATCGTCTCAAGTTCCAGTTTCGCGGCGATCCACTGGACCATTTCTTCCGAAATGTACCCGAAGTGTTCCTGAAAGAGATGCAGCAGCGGGAGCGAGGCGCTCCGTTTGGAAACGGGGTAGTGCGAGATCGCCTCGTCGACTTGAGCTTGGAGTTGCGGTGGAATCTGCATGGATTATTTGAGAGTTCCCGTCATGGCCGGGACGCCGTTTTTGGCACCGGTGCCGAGCCGGTCGCCGAAGAAGAGCAATTCGATTTTCTTGCCGTTCTGCTCATACACATAGCGCGTCACCGGGGTCGTCTTGACTTCCTGCGAGACCAGCTCCGGCGCGGATTCCACGTGGGTGGGCGCGCCCAGGATCGACTCGACCTCCTTGGTGGTCATGTCCGGCTTGATGGCGTTCAGGTTGGCTTCAGAGATCTTGCGCTGGCAACCGCTCAGGGCGAGCACGGCAACGAAAGCAGCGAGGGCTATGGTAAAGAGGGACGGGGTTTTCATGCTTTATCGGTCGCATTCACCCATGACGAAGTCCAAGCTGCCGATGATGGCCGGGACGTCGCCGATGAGGTGGCCTTTGAGAGCTTCGCCCAGGATGCTGATGCTCGAGAACGAGGGCGAGCGCACCTTTAGGCGGTGGGGCGAGCCGCCGCCGAGGCTGTTAATATAGAAGCCGAGTTCCCCCTTCGGGTTTTCCGCGGCGAAGTAGACTTCCCCCTCCGGCGCTTTGACGCCTTCGGTGTAGAGCATGAAGTGGTTGATCAGCTCTTCCATCTTCGTAAGGACCTCGCGCTTGTCGGTGCGGTAGTTCTTCGGATCCGTGATGGTGACGGGCCCCGAGGGCAGTTTATCGATCACCTGGCGCAGAATCTTAATGCTCTGGCGCACTTCCTCCACGCGCATCATGTAGCGGTCGTAGCAGTCGCCCACGGTGCCCACGGGAACGTCGAAGTCGTAGCGTTCGTAATCGAGATAGGGCTGCTTTTTGCGCAGATCGTGGTCCACGCCCGAGCCGCGCAGATTCGCGCCGGTAAGGCCGTAGCTGATGGCTGCTTCCTTGGAGATCACGCCCACGTCCTTGGTGCGGTCGACGAAAATCCGGTTTTTGGAGATCAGGGCCTCGATTTCGTTGACCACGGGCTCCACTTCATCGAGGAATTTCTTGAGCTGGGGGATAAAGCCTTCCGGGAGGTCCCTGAGCTGGCCGCCGACCCGCGTGTAGCTGGTCGTCAGGCGCGCGCCGGTGAGGAGTTCGCAAAGGTTGTAGACCTTTTCGCGCTCGGCCATGACGTAGAGAAAGACGGTCATAGCGCCCACATCCATGGCGAAACAGCCGATGCCGAGGATGTGCGAGGAAATGCGGGCCATCTCGCAACAGATCACACGGATCGCCTTGCCCCGGGGCGGCAGTTCCAGGCCCATCAACTTTTCCACGGCCAGCGCGTAGGCCACGTTATTGGCCAGCGGCGCGAGGTAATCGAGGCGGTCGGTGTAGGGTACGAACTGGTTGTACTGCATGTTCTCGGCAATCTTTTCGCTGCCGCGGTGCAGATAGCCGATGTGCGGGGTCGCCTTGAGGATCGTTTCGCCGTCCAATTCCAGCACCAGCCGGAGCACGCCGTGCGTCGCCGGGTGGGAGGGGCCCATGTTGAGGACCATTTTCTCCCCGAGCTGGTCGGAGACTTCGTCGCCAGCAAAGGCAGCTGGGTCGAGATTTTGAGAGACGCGTCCGAGCGGGTCGGACACTGAGAACTCTTGCGTTGTGCGGGCCATTTTTCGGTGGGTAAAAGGGATTGGACGGAGGAAAATGTAAGGTCGTAACGGAAACTGACGCAAGTGTATTTGTGAAAAATTTCACAAAGTGAGAAATTCGCGCCGCGAAATCCGCCCCTCGGAATCGTTTGGGAAAGGGCATTTTAGCGGAAAGAACTGTCCTTTCATTTTCCAAATGCTACAGATTACGATTTGTAACACACTGTTTAATTCGGTGTAAAACCCCATTCATCGTCGCGACGAAAGAACGTTGAAAAATTAGCTGCTTTAGTGGAAAAACTACGCATTGATTACTTGCGGGCCTGCGAAATTCATCGGAGATTGCCCCAGACTCATAACCGACGCGGGGCCTCCAGTTCCGCCTACAGAGATAGAAACAACAACATGCTAGTCTTATCACGCAAAGTGGGGGAAACCATCATGGTCGGCGATAACATCGAGATTATGGTGACTCGAATCGAGCGGGACACCGTTCGGATCCGGATTGCGGCCCCTCGGGAAATTCCGATCTTCCGGGGTGAGCTCTACCGCGAAATCAAGAAAAACGCGGGCGAGGCTCCCGAAGCGCCCCAAGCACCGGCCCCAACCCCGACCACCCTCTAGTCAAACCAACTCGGATAGACCCCAAACCTTAGCGCCGCACAGGTTTCCAAAGAATCTGTGCGGCTTCTTTTGCCCATGCCCTCGACCCTCCCTTCCGACCCCGTAAACGCGCGTATCCTTGCCATTTCGGAAGACCGGATAGCGGGCTTCGAGCGCGAACCCTTCGTCGCCATCGCCGAACAGTCCGGCGTGCCGCTCGAAACCGTCCTGGAGCGCATTACCGCCATGCTGCGGGCGGGCACCATCCGCCGGGTGCGTCAGACGCTCATTGCCACCAACCTGGCCGACGGCGCGCTGGTCGCCTGGAAGCTGCCAGAGGAGAAACTCCAGGCGGCGTTCGATTTTGTCCTGAAAAACGACCCCTTTACCGGCCATGTTGTCACCCGGTCGGCGGAAGCGGGAGCCCACGGCGGCGATTACCGGCTCTGGACCACCCTCAAAGTCCCCGCAGGCACCTCCACCGGAGCGCATTGCGAAATTTTACGTAGCCACATCGGCGCGGAGCGCTTCGAGCTCATGCCCGCCCTCGGCGTATTTGCCCTTGGCGTGGGCCACACCCGCCGCCTGCGGGTCGAACCGGGCGACAAAACCCCGCACCGCGCCGTCATGGTGCGCCCGAAGATTGTCGCCTTAAGCGACCTGGAGTGGCGGGTCCTCCTCTCTTTAAAGCGGGAATTCACCCCCGAGGAAATCGCCCCCAACCCGTGGAAAGCCCGCGCCCTGGAGGCCGGGGTATCGCTCGGGACTTTCTTTGAAGTCGCCCAGTCTTTGGCCGACCGCCACGTCATCGGCCGGTTTTCGACCTTCCTGGAACACGTCAAACCCGCCGAGGCCACGGGCGAAGCCGTTAGCAGCTTCAACGGCCTTTTCCATTGGGCCGTCCCCGCCGGGCGCGAAGAAGAGGCCGGGGGCGAGATCGGTCGGCACGAAATATTGACCCACTGCTACTGGCGCAACGGCGGCCCCACCTTCGGCAACGTCAACATCATGGCCGTCGCCCACGGCTCCGAGCGCGAGCGCGTCCTGGCCCACAAAGCGGCCATCGACAACCACCTGGCCCAATGCGGCATTCCCGTAAGCTACAGCGCCGTCTTCTGGGGCTGCCGGAGCGAAATCCGCCCCTCCGAAGTATCGCCCCGGGAATACCGGGAGTGGCTTGAGCGGATGGGAAAATGAGGGCCCCGGTGCGAAAGCGGGGAGTGATAAACTGGCCGGTTTACAGGTCCATTCCCCACGCCCGCATTTGCCACAGATAGAGCCAGCGCAAACGCCGGTCAATCTCGGTACGCGTTGTCGTTCTCGGCGATTCAAAGCGTCCGTAGCAGGCCAAGTCCGGGTGGCTGAAAGCGCGGCACTCCAGCCACCATTCAAAATCCGGGGCAACGCAGCGTTCACTCTTTGTAAGGTCGGCAATAAAGGCCTCGATGAGTGTTGCTCGGTCAATGCGTTCTTCGGTGCAAATCGCTTTTAGCGCGGCTTGCTCACTGCGGGTGAGGCGAAGTTCCACGCGAAGGGGGCGATATTCTGGCGGTTTTGCTTCAGGTGAGGTTTGCATCAAATTTGCGATAATTGTGATCCTGATCAGGAACACATCATCGGAAATTATGAGCTAATGTCAAGTGCTTGATCGGGAACATGAAATCCATCCGAAACGTCATCGGCCCCCAGCTTCGCCGCATTCGCAGCGAACGGGGACTGACGCAGGACGCCCTTGCCGCGCATTTACAAAAGGCGGGATGGGATGTTAGCCGGGCGTCGGTGGGAAAAATCGAGGCCCAGTTGCGCTGGGTGGCCGATTGCGAACTTTTCATGCTCGCCGAAGTCCTCGAAACTGCTTTGGCAGACTTTTTCCCATCGTCGAAAGAAGTTCGGCATTTTGTCTCATCCCCCGCCTTCAAGCGCAACTAACCCCCGCTTCCCCGAGAAGAGCGCAAGTTTTTAGTTGCAAATCGGGGCGATTTCGTGTTTCTTCGCCCCTCCCAAGCGCATTTAAGAACTTCGCCGTTGGTCCTTGGGCCGCCTCTTTACGAGGGCAGGCCGACCGCGCCAAGGGTAACCCGGCGAACCAGAGAAAGATCGAGCAAGCTAAGAGACAGTATATTTGAGGCGGAACCCGCTAAAAACAGAGCGGTTTCCACCGGAAAATTGGGATAGTCCACCTCTCACTTGCCGTTATTTACCTTATGCCAGTTCGTTTAGGCCGTTTCGAAATGCCGAAAACTCTCGTGAAAGACGAGAGCAACGCCACGGATACCTACGCCAAGTTCATCGCCGAGCCCTTCGAGGCCGGTTATGGCCACACCGTGGGCAACTCGCTGCGCCGCGTCCTTCTCTCCTCCCTTGAAGGCGCCGCCATCACCAACGTCCGCATCCAGGGCGCCCAGCACGAATTCGCCACCCTCCCGGGCGTGGTCGAAGACGCCACCGACATCGTGCTCAACTTGAAGAAAGTCAAATTCAAGAGCACGGACCACGAAACCCGTCGCCTCTCCCTTAACGTCACCAAGGAAGGCCCCGTGACCGCCGGAGATATCCAGGAAGTCGCTGGTCTCGAAGTCCTCAACAAGGACCTCGTTATCGCCACCCTCGACAAGAAGCAGAAATTCGAAGCCGAGCTCGAAGTCAAAGTTGGCCGCGGCTTCGCCACCGGCGACGAGAACAAGTATCCGGACATGCCCATCGGCGTCATCCCGATCGACTCCATCTTTTCCCCCGTCACGCGCGTCAAGTACGCCGTCGAGGCCACCCGCGTGGGCCAGCGCACCGACTACGATAAGCTCGTGCTCGAAGTCTGGACCGACGGCCGCATCAAGCCCGAGGACGCCCTCCTGCACGCATCCGCCATCCTGCGCCACCACCTCGACCCGTTCGTCAACTACGACGAGAACGCCGTCGAATTCGACGAAACGCCGAAGGAAGTCAGCCAGGAAAACGCGGCCTTGAAGAAGCTCCTCAACATGAGCGTCAACGAGATCGAACTCTCCGTTCGCGCCGCCAACTGCTTGAACAACGCCAACATCACCACCGTCGGCCAGCTCGCACAGAAGACCGAGGCGGAGATGCTCAAGTACCGCAACTTCGGCAAGAAGTCGCTCAACGAAATCAAAGAAAAGCTCACCCAACTGGGTTTGAGCCTCGGAATGAAGTTCGATACCAACCTCATCGAATCTCCGACCGGCGAAGCCTACGCCCGCTAAACTTAAGGCAACCAAGGAAATACCATCATGCGTCACCAGAAAAAGACCGTCAAACTAGGGCGGACCACCGCGCATCGGGATGCCCTCCTGGCCAACCAGGTGGTCAGCTTGATCGAACACACCCGCATCACCACCACCCTCGCGAAGGCCAAAGCCGTTCGTCCTCTGGCGGAGAAGCTCGTGACCCTCGGCAAGAAGGGGACCCTCCACGCCCGCCGCGTGGCCCTCTCCTACCTGCACCACAACGAAAAGGCCGTGACCAAGCTCTTCGCCGAAGTCGCTCCTCGTTCCGCCAACCGCAACGGCGGCTACACCCGCATCATCAAGACCGGCCCCCGTCTGAGCGACGCCTCCTCCATGGCGTTCATCGAATGGGTTGACCAAGTCGCGCCCGAAGCGAAGGAAGAAGCCAAGGTTGAAGCGAAAGCCGAAGCTCCCGCCGCCGAAGTGAAAGCCGAAGCGTCCGAAGAGACCAAAGCCTAAGCCTCGCGTTTAGCTAAAAACTGTTAAGGGATTCCGGTTCGCCGGAATCCCTTTTTTTTACTTCCAGAGGTGCTTCGGGTAGCGGCGTTGCAGCTCCGCCTTCACCTTGGGGTACCCCTCGCGCCAGAAGGTCGCCAGGTTTTGCGTCACCTGGATCGGGCGTTGATTCGGGGCCAGCACCTGGATCGTCACCGGCACGTGCCCGGCGGCGATGAGGAGCTGTTCCTCCACGCCGTAGAGATCCTGGATGCGCACGGCGATGGTCGGCCCCCCGGCGGCGTTGTAGGCGATCTTGAACTTGCGCCCGTTGGGCATTTCGAGCCGTTCGGGGGCGAATTTATCCAGAAACCCTGCTTGCTGCGGGCTGAGCCACGCCTTGAGCGTCGGCCACACGTCGCGCTCTTTGATTTCCTTGTACGTCGCGGCCCCGTAGCAGAGCTGCTCGATGAGCGCCGCCCGGTCTTCCTCGTCCAGGGAGGGAAGGCCCAACTCCGGCATCCATTCGCGGAGGTGGTTGAGCCGGATGATCCACTGGTCTACCGCGTGGTCCCAGTGCGTAAGGGGGCAGTTCCCCGCCAGCACCTCGCGCGCGAGGTGCGCCGCCGCTTCGCCCGGCGGCACCTTGTCTGTCAGCGACGAGGCCAGTACCAGATCGTGGAAACGCCGTTCATTGCGGGCCATCACACGGCGCAGCGTTTTGTCGTAAAATACCTCTGTTTCCTCCGAAAACGCCCCCGGGAACAGCTCGTGGAGCCACGCTTCGTCAATCGCCGTGGCCAGCGAAAGAAGCGTCTGCACGCCCCCTTTGCCGCTGATCTCGCGGATCTCCCCGACGACCAAGAGCGGCGAATCGCGCACCACGCTTTCCCTCGCCAGCACCCCGCGCCGCCCGTGGACCATCGCGCAGCGGAGCGTGCCCGAGTCGAGCCGCACCGCCACCTGGTCTGGGAACCCGGCCAGAATGCACTTGGCCAGCGCTTCGTCGGGTGAAACGTCCGGTGCGGTGCGGTCCGTGGTGGAGAGCCCTTCGGTTTTGGCAATTTTGAGGAATTGCTCGAAAAGCTGCCCCGCCTCGCGCGCGGCGATCGAGTTGACGCCCAGGCTGCGGGCAATCCCGCCGTTGTTGCCCGTGACCTCCCAGGCGCGCATCATCAGGAACAAATCCGAGGCGTGTCCCTCGCCGAGGGCCCGGTCCCGGGCGTCGTCGGTCTCGTTGCCTCCGCGCCGGAGTAGATTGCGCCCCTGGGTGAGCGCCGCCGCCAACGCCGCCTCGCGCACGCAGCCGTAGTCGTTGGCCGCCAGCAGCATTCGGGCATAGCGCGGGTGGAGCGGGAAGGCGAGCATCCGGCGGCCTTGGTCGGTGATGGAGCCGGTCTGGGGATCGAGCGCCCCCAGGTCGCGCAAGAGCGTCTCCGCGCGCTCCAGCGAACGCGGGTCCGGCGGCTCCAGCCAGCGGAAGGCCGCGATATCCTCCACCCCGCCCGCCTTCAGCGTGAGCACCACCTCGGCCAAATCGAGCCGTTTCACCTCCGGGAGCTCCTGCGCGGCGCGCTCCAGGTGCTCGCGCTCGCTCCAGAGCCGGAGCGCCACGCCCGGCGCGGTGCGGCCCGCGCGGCCCGCCCGCTGATCAGCCGAGGCGCGCGAAATCTTCTCCACCAAGAGCGTATTGATGCCCCGGTACGGGTCGAACCGGGCCATGCGGGCCAGCCCCGCGTCGATCACCACGCGCACGCCGTCGATAGTCAGCGACGTCTCCGACACGTTGGTCGAAACGATCACCTTGCGCTTTTCGTAGCGTTCCATCGCCGCGTCTTGATCGGCCACGGGGAGTTCGCCATGGAGCGGCAGGGCGATGAAATCGCGGCCCGCCGTCGAGGCGCGGATTGCCCCGATGGTCCTAGAAATTTCGTAAGCCCCCGGCATGAAAATGAGCACATCGCCCTCCGTGCAGGTCGCGAACCCTTCCAACGCGTCGGCAGCGAGGTCCCACACCGGCGTTTGGTCGGCGCGAACGGGGCGGGGGAGGTAGCGGATCTCCACCGGGAACGTCCGGCCCTCACTTTGCAGCGTGGAGCAGGGGGCGAGGTAGCGTTCCAGCCCGGCGGTGTCGAGCGTGGCTGACATGACGACCAGCTTCAAATCGGGCCGTCGCGTGGCCTGCAAATCGAGCGCCCGGGCGAGCGTGATGTCGCCGTAAAGATGCCGCTCGTGAAATTCGTCGAAAAGGATCGCTGAAACGCCGCGCAGCTGCGGGTCATTAAGCATCTGCCGAAGCAGCACCCCCTCCGTGACAAACCGGATGCGCGTCTTGGCCGAGGTCACTTTGTCGAAGCGGATCTGAAAGCCCACCTCGTCGCCCAGCTTGCACCCGCGCTCGGAGGCTACGCGCGCCGCCAGCATTCGCGTCGCCAGCCGCCGGGGTTGGAGCACGACCACCTCGCCCTGCCCGAGGACCCCGTTGTCGAGGAGCATCTGCGGCACCTGGGTCGATTTACCGGACCCCGTGGGCGCTTGCAGCACCAAGCGCGGCTCACGGGCGAGCGCGGCGGTGATGGCGTCCTCAAGTTCGAAAATCGGCAAATCGCGGCGGCGGGTCATTGAGAGAGCCTACCGAACCTCGCGCAAAGACGCAAAGGCGCAAAAGCGGGAATCCTCTATTCCGCTTCCGTTTTGCAGCGGGGCCCCTGGCGGGTCCACGAGATCGGCGCGATGCAGAGTTGGCGGCGGGCCATGTTGGCGTCCCAGGCATGGTAGGCCATATAGTCTTTGCCATCGGGGCCGGTGACGATGCTGTTGTGGCCGGGGCCGATGACTTTCCCGGGAATGGTATGGAGCACGCGCGGGCCCGCTTCATTTCCGTCGCTGGTCCAGGGGCCCGTTATCCGGTCGGCCACGGCGTAATCCACGCCATAGGTCTCGTTTTCCCAACGCCCGGAACTGTAAAAAAGATAATATTTGGCGCCGTGCTTGATGACAGCCGGGCCCTCCAGCGTGTGCCAATCGTAGAGGCCGCCGTACATCGGGCGGTTCGCCTGGAAACGCTGCCAGTCATGCTGGGCCCGCAGCACCGTCCATGGCTGGCCCGCCACGCGGTCCATGGTTTCGAGCCGGTCGCACGCCAGCGCCGTCCCGGGCCGGTCGCCGTCCAGGAAATCGCGGGCGTAGAAGAGATACCACTGCCCGTCGTCATCGCGAAACGGGTGAGCGTCGATGGCGAAGGGCTGATCGTCCGGCGCGATGAGCGGGGCCGGGTGGACGTCGCGGAACGGTCCCGGCGGTTCATCGGCCACGGCCACGCGGATCTGGTGGTGCTTATCGCCAAAGCCCACCGAATAATACATCCAGTAGCGACCGTTGGCGGCGGCCACCTCCGGAGCCCAGAACGTGCCGCCGAACTTCGGGTCGGGGCGCTCCAGGGCCTCGCCGAGGCACTTCCAGTGGACCAGATCGCGGGAATGGAGCATCGAAAAGACCCACCCGGCGCTTTCCCTGACCCCGGCCAGCTCCTCGCGGCCCGTACCGACCGCAAAATACTCCGCCCCGGCCTTCCAGACGAACGGATCGGCAAAATACTCGTCGAAAACAGGATTCTGGTAACGCATTGGCCCTCCCCCGAGGACTACGCACCGCGCAGGGCCGACGGATGGGAACCAGATGGGATGCAAGGGGTAACGCCCCTTGCATCCCGTCTGGAAACTTCGTTTCCTTTTTCTACCACCAGTGCATTTCGGTGTTTTTGAGCCAGCGGGCGTCGTCGATTTGGGGGTAATCGAGCGTATAATGCAGGCCCCGGCTCTCTTTGCGCTGCAAGGCGCAATCAACGATGAGCGCGGCTGTGGTTGCCAGGTTACGCAGCTCCAGCAGGTCGGTATTAGGCTTGAAGTCCCAGTAAAATTCCTGGATTTCCCGCAGCAAATTGCGCAACCGCGCGCTGGCCCGCTTGAGTCGCTTGTCCGTGCGCACAATGCCGACGTAATCCCACATCAGGCGGCGGATTTCGTCCCAGTTGTGGTAAAGGACCACCATTTCGTCTACGTCGTGCGCGTCGCCGCTGACCCATTCGGGGATCGGTACCTCGCTGGGCCCGTGGCCGTTGACGGGAATATCCACTAGCACATGATTAATGGCCCGGTGAGCCAGCACGACGGCTTCGAGTAGCGAATTGCTCGCCAGTCGGTTGGCCCCGTGCAGCCCGGTACAAGCCACCTCGCCGATGGCATAAAGGCCGCGCAGGCTCGAAGCGCCGTTGTCGTCGGTCAGCACGCCGCCGCATTGGTAGTGTGCGGCAGGGACGACCGGGATCGGCTGCTTGGTAATGTCGATGCCGAGCTTGAGGCAGCCCTGGTAAATTGTCGGAAAACGCTCGGCCACGAAATCGGCGGGCTTGTGGCTGATGTCGAGGTAGACGCACGCCGCGCCGGTCTTTTTCATCTCGGCGTCGATGGCCCGGGCCACGATATCACGCGGAGCCAAGGCCCCCAGCTTGTGATATTTGCCCATGAACTCGCGCCCCTTGGCGTCCACGAGCCTGCCGCCTTCGCCGCGCACCGCTTCGCTGATCAAAAACGAGCGCCCTTGCGGGTGGTAAAGGCAGGTGGGGTGGAACTGGATGAACTCCATATTGGCAATGGTCGCCCCGGCGCGCCAGGCCATGGCCACGCCGTCGCCCGTCGCCACGTTGGGGTTGGTCGTGTAGAGGTAGACTTTGCCGCAGCCGCCCGTGGCCAGGATGAGCCGGTCGGTGCGGAACGTCTCCACCTTCTCGGTGGCTTCATCGAGCACGTAAACGCCCACGCAGCGGTCCTCGGTGGCTTCCCCGAGCTTGCCGGTGGTGATGAGATCGACGGCGGTGTGGTTTTCGAGCAGCTCGATATTGGGCGAAGCCTGGGCCGCGCGCAGGAGCGATTGCTCAATCTCCCGCCCCGTGGCGTCGCGGGCGTGCAGGATGCGCCGCTTGGAGTGGCCACCCTCGCGCCCCAGGTCGAGCTCGAATTCACCGCTCTCCGCCTCGCGTTCGTCGAAGTGGACGCCGATTTCCATCAGTTCCTTAATGCGTGCCGGTCCCTCGGTGACGATCGTGCGCACCATCGATTCCTTGCAGAGCCCCGCTCCGGCGGTCAGTGTGTCGCGCACGTGGAGATCGAACGAGTCCTCGCTGCTGGTGACGCAGGCCACGCCCCCCTGGGCCTGGCTCGTATTGGAGTCGATGCCCATGCGCTTGGTGATGACGGCCACCTTTCCGAGGCGAGCGGCCTTCAGCGCGAAGCTTAAGCCCGCGATGCCGCTGCCAAGAACGATAAAGTCATAATTTTTCACAAAAATGGGTGTCCTTACTTAGAGAGAAATTTCGATGTTGTCGATGAGCCGGGTTTTGCCAAACGCGACGGCCACGGCGATGAGGAGTTTGCGGGTTTTCGGCCCCGGCAGGGCGAGGCTCTCGGCGTCCACTGCTTCCACGTAGTCGATCTTGGCGATGGGCGAGGTGGCGATGGTTTGGGCCACGAGGTCGCGGAGCTTGGCGGGCGAGCGGAGCCCGGCTTTGGCGGCCTTGCGGGCGTCCACGAGCGACCGGCGCAGGATGAGCGCCTCGGAGCGTTCCTTGGGCGAGAGGTAGCGGTTCCGGGAGCTCATGGCGAGGCCATCCGGTTCCCGGTGGATTTCGACGCCGACGAGTTTGACCGGCATATCCAGATCGCGCACCATGCGGCGCAGGATGGCGAGTTGCTGGTAATCTTTTTTGCCGAAAACGCCGATATCGGCCTGGAAAAGGTTGATGAGCTTGCTCACCACGGTACAGACGCCGCGGAAATGGATCGGGCGGGACTTGCCGCAAAGCCCCGTGGAGAGGGCCGTTTCGTTGACCCACGTGGAGGCGTCGGGCTCGTAGAAATCCTCGGGTTTGGGATTGAAAAGGAGATCGACGCCCTCCGCCTCGCACTTGGCGATGTCCTCGGAGATGGGGCGGGGATATTTGGAGAAGTCCTCCTTGGGGCCGAATTGCGTCGGATTGACAAAGACGCTGACGGCCACGGTTCCCTTGGGACCGGCCAGCGCTCGGGCTTTGCGGATCAGCGTGAGATGCCCTTCATGGAGAGCCCCCATCGTCGGCACCAAGACGAGGGGACGCGGTACACTGCGGCGGATGCGCACCACGGAAGCAGGCGTGCGAAGAATTTTCACTATTAACCCAGGAGGGTAGCAGCTTTTGCCGGGTAATAAAAAGGCATTTTTAGCCGGTCCGTCTCAGTCCAGCGAGGCAGCTCCCCCGAGGCTGATAATCTCCTCTTTAATTCGGGCTATTTCCCGCTGATTTTTGTCGATAAGCCTCTGGGTATCGTGGGCTTGCAAGTGGTAGATCTTTCCCCGGTAGCCCCGGTCGGGGCGTGCATCGAGGATTTCCTGGCGCAAGTCTTTGATTCGCTGGCGAAGCGCCTGAATTTTCTTTAATCGCTCGGCTTTTTCTTTTTCTGCTCGTTGGGCTGGCGTGAGGTTGTCTTGTTGCTTGCTAGAGTTGAAGGGAACGATAGCATCTTCATTGCCCTGGGAGGAGTCCGCCGGAGGTCGCTGCCGTTCCGCATACTCTTTGTTGGCCCTTATAAGCTCCTCAGCGGCCTTGGCTTTGGCTGCCGCGGTTAAATCCTTGAGTTGCTGGCCGACTTCGGGATCATTGGAAAGCTGGTAGGGATAGGCCTGAAACTGGTGTTCGCCATCGGAAACGGTCAACAATGTCCCCGCCTTTACCAGGGTAACTCTTGTCCCTGGCATGACGCTGGCCACCCCGGAATCCGAAACCGTAGAAAGCCGCTCCAGCACAAAAAAGACCCCGGGAGGGACCGTTTTCTTGGAGGGAGGCAGCGTGGGGGATTCTATGGCGGTTGTGGGCGAGGATACGTCGGGAACTGTCAAAACCTGTGCGTTGGAAAACGTCGCTATCCCGATCCACAAAATGATTGCGAAGGTTTTCATATCCATACGCCCTTAATGCTATGGTCTCATTTTTAGTAATTTGCCGTATGGAAGCAAGCGGATTTTCGGGAGGGCAAACAGGGCGCAAAAAAAGAGGCTCACACTTTCGCATGAGCCCCTTTTTAAAGCTTAACGCGCCTTTAGCGCCGGGTTGCTACTTCTTGGCTTCCTTGGCCCAGGTGTCCTTCAGGGTGATTGTCCGGTTGAAAACCAGCTTCCCCGGGGCGCTCTCTTTATCGAGGGCGAAATAGGCGAGGCGCTCGAATTGATAGCGGTCCTCCGGCGTGGCCTGGGCCAGCGACGGTTCGCATTTCGCGGTGATCACTTCCAGGCTGCTCGGGTTGAGGTGGGCCTTGAAGTCCCCCTCGGCATCCGGTTCCGGCACGGTGAAGAGGCGGTCGTAGAGGCGCACTTCGGCGTCGACTGCGTGTTTGGCGCTCACCCAGTGGATCGTCCCCTTGACCTTGCGGCTTTCGTTGGGGCCGCCCCGCTTGGTGGTGAGATCAACCGTGCAGCGCAGCTCGGCGATCTCCCCTTCGACATTCTTGACGACTTCCTCACACTTGATGATGTAGCCGTATTTGAGCCGGACCTCGCCACCCGGGCGCAGCCGGAAATACTTGGGCGGCGGGACTTCCCGGAAGTCGTCGCTCTCGATGTAAAGTTCCCGCGCGAAGGGGATCTTGCGAGTGCCCGCGTTCGGGTCCTCGGGGTTGTTCACCGCGTCGAGTTCCTCGGCGTAGTTCTCGTCGAGATTGGTCAGCACGACCTTGATGGGCCGCAGCACGGCCAGCTTGCGGTGCGCCACGTGGTTCAGGTCGTCGCGGATGGCGTGGTCGAGCACGCCGATTTCCGTGAGGCCGTCATACTTGGTAATCCCGATGTTGTAGGCGAAATCGCGCAGGGCCCGGGCGGGGACGCCGCGGCGGCGGATGCCGGAGATCGTGGGCATGCGGGGATCGTCCCAGCCGGAGACGTACCCCTCGCGCACGAGCTGCATCAGTTTACGCTTGCTCATCACCAGGTAGGTGAGGTTGAGGCGCGCGAATTCGTATTGATGGGGCAGGGGGCGCGGCAATTCGAGTGCTTCCAGGATCCAGTCGTAAAGCGGCCGGTGAACCTCGAACTCCAGCGTGCAAATGGAGTGGGTGACGCCTTCGATGTAGTCGCTCAAGCAGTGGGCGAAGTCGTACATCGGGTAAATGCACCACGCGCCGCCGGTGTGATGGTGCTCGGCATGGCGGATGCGGTAGATGAGCGGGTCGCGCAGCCAGATGTTGGGCGCGTCCACGGTGATTTTGGCCCGCAGCGTGTGGGTGCCGTCGGCGAATTCGCCCGCCTTCATGCGCTCGAAGAGGTCGAGGTTTTCCTCCACGCTCCGGTCGCGGAATGGGCTGGCTTTGCCAAGGCGGCGGTATTCGTCGGTCTGCTCCGGCGTCATGTCGCACACGTAGGCCTTGCCGAGCCGGATCAGCGCCACGGCGTATTGGTAAATCTGGTCGAAATAGTCGCTGGCGTAGAACGGCTCGACCTCCGGCGTGCCCACGGGCACCGCGCCGAGGTGAAAGTCGGCCTTGCCATTGACGGTCTGCGTTTCCGGTTTCTTGCCCTTGGGCTTGAGGCCCAGGCGGTCGTCGGCGAAGCCGGAAATGAGCCAATTTACGTCGGCCTGGATGGAATCGACATACTCCACGTCCTCCTTGGTCGGGTTCGTGTCGTCCATGCGGAGGTGGCACGTTCCGCCAAACTCGCGGGCGATGCCGAAATTCAGGCAGATCGACTTGGCGTGGCCGATGTGCAGGTAGCCGTTGGGCTCCGGCGGGAAACGCGTGATGATTTTCGGGTAACGCTGCGCCTGGACATCTGCGGCGACTACGTCGCGGATAAAGTCGGACGGGGAGGGCGAAGGTGCTTCGGCGGAAGGGTTCATGATGTTCAAAAACGAACGTTAGCAACCAAGGGAGGGAAGTTCAACCCTTTGGACTCCAAGAAATTCAGAAAGGGAGCTTCCGCCCTTAACAAAAACTTAACAATTTTGACACACCTCAAAGATTGACCCTCTCTGATATTACCTCTATACGCAGTACGGTTTCAAAGCCCCAAGTCCCCAACAACAAAGGCAATCAAGTATGAAACACAAACTCCTTGCTAGTATCGTCTCGGTACTGGCTCTCTGCGTTCAGACGTCCTTCGGATCCCCCGGAGGAGCAACTCCAACCGCCCAGGATTACGTCCCCGGCTGGCATAACTGGCAACCAGGTTACGGTGAACCGACCGCCCAGGAAGGCCCGCACGACCCGCCGACCTTCAAGGACGACGGCGCCATCCTGGTTCCCGACACCAGCATCGCCAAGGACAGCCTCGCGGGCGAAGGGACCCACACCAACCACTCCATCCTCTTCCTCGCCCAGGCCACCACGGGTTCCCCAAGCGGCCTCACCCCGGCGGACATTCGCTCGGTCTACAACCTGCCCTCGACCGGCGGTTCCGGCGTGATCGCCATCGTCGACGCCTACCACTACCCGACCGCGCTCAACGACTTCAACGTCTTCGCCAAAGAGTTTGGCCTTCCGACCGAGACCTCCACCAGCGCGACCTCCTCCTCCAACACGGTCTTCCAGGTGGTCTACGCCACCGGCCGCCAGCCCTCCACCGATGGCGGCTGGAGCCAGGAATCCGCCCTTGATGTCCAGTGGGCCCACGCCATGGCACCCAATGCAAAGATCGTCTTGGTCGAGGCCGCCTCCAGCAGCCTGAGCGACCTCTTCACCGCCATCCAGGTGGCCAGCAAAATCAGCGGCGTGAAGGAAATCTCCCTGAGCTGGGGCACCTCCGAGTTCCGTTCCCAGACCAGCTACGACTCTTATTTCCAAACCAAGAGCACCTCGAGCTCCAGCAGTACCTCTAGTCGCAACCAGTTTGGCCCGAGTATGTTCGGCCGTGCTAGCACCTCCTCGGCGGCTTCCTCCTCGACCTCCTCCACCTCGACCATCGTTTACTTTGCCGCCAGCGGCGACACTGGCGGGAAGGTGATCTACCCCGGCAGCTCCCCCTACGTCGTGAGCGCGGGCGGTACCACCCTCAACTTCGACGCGAGCGGCAACTTCCTGAGCGAAACCGGCTGGAGCGGTTCCGGTGGCGGCAAGAGCGCCTTCGAAGCCATTCCCAGCTACCAGAGCGCGCTGAAATCCAAACTCGGCAGCTACCGGGGCGTTCCGGACTGGTCGTTTAACGCAGACCCGTACAGCGGCGTTTCGGTCTACGACAGCACGGCCTACAACGGCGTTTCCGGCTGGATGGTCTTTGGCGGCACCTCGGTCTCGTCTCCGGCGCTGGCGGGCATCGCCAACACGGCGGCCACCTCCCGTGGCAGCTTCTCGTCGACCACCGCAGTTCAACTCGCCCTGATTTACAACAACCTCGGCTCCTCCAACTTCCGCGACATCGTTTCCGGAACCGCAGGCTCCTACTCGTGCGCGAGCGGCTGGGATTTCGTGACCGGCGTCGGCTCAACCTTGGGCCTTACCGGGAAATAATCCCCAAGCGCCTCCCCAACTAAAGCGAATATTAAAGAACCTCGTTCCCATAGCCGGGAACGAGGTTTTTTGTTGATTTAGGGGGCCAATATCGGCGCTGGAGCCTGTGCCCGGCTAAAAACTGCCCTCAATGCGTTACGAATCTGGAGATTAGTAACGAGGGAACGGGAGACCCTGGGCGTTTAACTGTAGGAATCAGTTTACCGAAACTTCTCCACCGTCTTGCGAATGCGGGCCACCGTCCGGTCTTTGCCGAGAACCTCCATCATGTGGTAGAGGCTCGGGCCGACGGAGCGGCCGCTTACGGCGATGCGCGAGGGGTGGATGAGTTCTTTATTCTTCCAACCGTTGGCCGCGGCCGTGCCCTTGAGCGTGGCTTCGATCGCCTCCGGGGTCCAGGTCTCGCTGGCTTCGAAGGCGGTGGCGAGCGCTGTTAACTTATCCAGCGCGCCGGGAACTTTGAGGGCCTTTTCCACGCCCTCGTCCTCGTAAGCGTAGTCCTCGGTGAAGAAAAAGCTAATGCGGTCGGGCACTTCGTCGAGCTGCTTGGTCTTTTCCTTCACAATGGCTAGCACGGCGGTCAGTTCCGTGTCGTTTTTGTAGGGAATGGCCGCGCGGTCGATGAAGGGCCGGGCCAGTTGCGTAAAACGCTCCAGGCTCATGTGCAGGAGGTATTGCACGTTCATCCAGTGGCATTTTTCGAGATCGAACGACGCCGCCTTGCGGTTGATGTGGGCCAGGTCAAAGCGTTCGATGATCTCTTTAATGTCGAAAATCTCGCGGTTTTCCTTTGGCGACCACCCGAGCAGGCAGAGGAAATTCACCACCGCCTCGGGGGTGTATCCCTGCTCCATGTAACCGCCCACCGCCGCGCCCTGGTCTCGCTTGCTCATTTTGGAGCCGTCGCGGTTCAGGATCAGCGGAATGTGGGCGAACTGCGGGTGCGGCACGCCGAGGGCCTCGTAGAGTTCCACGTGCTTGGGAGTGTTGGAAAGGTGGTCCTCGCCGCGGATCACGTGCGTCATGCCCATCTCGATGTCGTCGACCACGTTGACGAAGTGGAAAATCCAGCCCCCGTCCGGGCGGCGGATGGTGATGTCAGGGTGGATCTCGGCGTTGCTCATGTCGAACTCCACGTGGCCGCAAACCAGGTCGTCAAATTTGACCACCTTGCGCAGCGACTTGAAGCGCCAGGAGCCGTTTTCCTCCTCGTAGAGGTGCCCGGCGTCCTTGAGCTTATTGAAATAGCGCAGGTAAATGTCCTCGCGTTCGCTCTGGAAATAGGGGCCGTGGTTGCCGCCTTTGAAGGGGCCTTCGTCCCAGTCGAGGCCCAGCCAATTCAGGCCGTCGTAGATCGCCTGGGTGGCCTCTTCCGTGTTGCGCGCCTTGTCGGTGTCTTCGATGCGCAGAATGAACGTGCCGCCGGTGTGGCGGGCGAAGAGCCAGTTAAAAAGCGCGGTGCGCGCGCCGCCGACGTGAAGGTAGCCGGTGGGCGAAGGTGCAAAACGAACACGGACGTTGGAACTCATAGGAACCGCCCATCCTGCACGAGCCGCCCGGGAATTTCAAGACCCGCGCTATTTCTCGTACTGCCAGCCGTGCCAGTTGAGCACCGGCGCGTACCCGGCGGCCGCCGCGCGGTCCCATAAAAGCGCCAGGCAGGGATAGGCCCCCTCGGCCTGGAAGGTGTGCGTTCCCGGGGCCAGTTCGCGGGGGCCGTCATACGGCTGGCCATCCAGCAGGCCGTGCACAGGGAGGTGCTTGCTCCAAAGGACGTAGCCACCCCCGACCGCCACGGGGAAAGTAAATAGAGCCCCGGGGACTGTCTTGCCCACCGAGAGGATGCGCCCCGAGACGCGTAACTGCCCGATAGTGAGGTAATTTTCCGTCAGGAAATTGACCGTGTCTTTCCGGTAGGACTGTTTGCGGTTGAGGACCACGTGCACGTTTTTGGCGATAAGATCCTCTTTAATCGTGTCCTTGATGAGCTTGCGCGACATCCGGCCGTAGGTCAGCGGTTCGATGACGTAGTAGAACGCACGCTGCCGGAAAACCGCCTCGCCCTTGAAATCCATCACATACTCGCCCGGGCGGGTCAGTTGCAGCACCTCGCGCAGGATTTCCTTTTCGAAGAGCGTGCCATCGACCCCCGGGGGGCGGCCTCCGAGGATGAGGGCGATTTCGATCACGCCGACGGTTCCCATGACCCAGGGCACCGCGCCGCTTCCCAGGCGGGCCGCGCCGTAAAGAATCCACGGGACCACCACCAGCACGGCCACCGGGTAGAAGGGGAGGTAATCCTGCCGGGTGATCAGCGCCCAGAAGCTCATCAGCGCCGTGCAGTAGAACCCGGCAAAGAGAAACAGCGTGGTCTGCCGGATCGCGCGCGGCGTCGCCCCGCGCCCGATAAGGGCCGCGCCAAAAAGGAAGAACGGGAGCGCCAAGGGAAACGCGAGCCGGTCGACCAGCGTGTGCACCTTCTTATCGACCGAGAGCATCATATTGTGCTGGATGACCCCGTAATAAAACTCATGCCAGCACCCCAGGGCCGCGAAGGCCGCGCAGAGGATGGCCGGGACCACCACGACCCCCGCCGCGATGACGAGCGCCGCCTTCAGCTGCGTTTTCAGCACCGCGCTATCCAGTCGGCGCGCGGCGATATGCGGGGCGATCCCCGCGGCTAGCGCGGCCATGGCTAAGATCAGCGTGGTTTTCATCGAAACCCCGGCGGCCAGCCCGAGCAGCAGCCCGCCGGAGAGCCAGGTTTTCCAGCCGGGTTTCCCCGTGATGAGCACCGCCAGCGCGCAGAGCCAGAGGGGGGCCCAGAGGTTATCCGTCCGGTACTCCAGGGCGGGGAAAAACCACCACGAGAGAAGCGAAATGCCCACCGCGCTCCAGAGCCCCACCCGGCGGGAGTAGACCTCGCAGCCGATCTTCCAGACCGCCCAGAGGCAGACCAGCCAGAGCGGCGCCATGGCAAAGCGCATGTAGGTCAGGATATTCGGGCTTTCCCCGATCAGCGCCACCAGGGGCGAAAAGAGCAGGTGGAAAATCGGCGTGTGATTGTCAAAAAAATCGCGGTACTGAATCAGCCCCTGTGTCCACCCCCAGGTCGTGTGGAGGTGCTGCGGCTCATCGTTATCGTAACGGAACCGGAAGATGTAAAAACAGCGCAGCGCCAGCGCGCAAAGCAGGAAAAATGAGGCGCTCCAGCGTTCGCTTCGGGAAATCTCGGGCGCACTGGCAACAGTCGGGGTTATGGAAAGTTGCGGCATCAGGGTAGTGGGTAATATCGGGGTAGTGCGTAACATAACGGCGAGCGGGTGTCTGAAAAGAGAAAATCGAAACCGGGGGCGCAACCGGGCGGGACCCCCGGCGTGTTTTTCTCATTTTCCTTTGAGGCGTTCCGGGGTATCCCTAGACCCAACATGAAATTAGGTTTTATTGGTTGCGGCAAAATGGCGACGGCCCTGGTGGGCGGCGTCGTGGAAGCGGGCGTTTTTCCGGCGGAATCCATCGTGGTGTACGATTGTTTCCCGGCCGCCGCCGAGGCGCTCTCAACGAAGACCGGTGTGAAAATCGCCGCCAGTGCGGCTGACTTGGCCGCTGGTGTGGACGCCCTGGTTCTCGCCGTGAAACCCGTGGACGCCCTTTCCGCCCTGCGCGACGCCGGGGACACCCTTAATGGTAAGCTCGTCATTTCCATCGTCGCGGGCCTTTCGCTTTCCGTCCTGGAGGGAGCCGGGGGAGCCGAGACCCGTTTTATCCGTGTCATGCCGAATACCCCGGCCCTGATCCGCCAAGGCGCGGCCGCTTTCGCACGCGGCGGAAGCGCCACCGCAGCCGACGCCGAGCTGGTGCAGAAAATCCTCTCTGCCGTGGGCTGCGCCGTCCAGGTAAAGGAAGGGCTCATCGACGCCGTCACGGGTCTGAGCGGCAGCGGCCCCGCCTTTGTCTACCTCGTCATCGAAGCCCTGGCCGACGGCGGTGTGCTGATGGGCCTCCCTCGCGACCTTTCCCTGCAACTTGCCGCCCAGACTGTGGCCGGTTCCGCCGCCATGGTTCTCAATACCGGCATCCACCCCGCCGCGCTCAAAGACCAGGTCACGAGCCCCGGGGGCACGACCATCGCCGGGGTGGAGGTGCTCGAAACAGCGGCAGTTCGCTCCGCCCTGATGAACGCCGTTCGCGCCGCCACCGAACGTTCCCGCCAACTCGGAGCGTGAACACCATCGCCTTTAAAACCCTCATTTTCGCCCTCCTGACCGTGGCGCTGGCCCCGTGCGGCTTTGCCGTGGACGAAGAGGAAGCCGCCATCCGGGAGCGCATCCAGAAGGTTCTCGAAGCGGAGCCGGACAACGCCGCCGCGCTTCTGGAGCAGGGGACCCTGGAGTGCCGCTTGCGGAATTTCCCGGCGGCCCTCAATCCGCTCACCCGCGTAACGCAGCTTACCCCCGAGGACCCCAAAGCCTGGCTCGCCCTGGGGGAAGCCGCCTGCGAAGGGGGCAAGCTTGACCTCGCCTTGGCCGCGCTCTCCCGCGCCGTGCTCCTGGACCCGAAAAACGCCCGGGCCCACAGCTACCTGGGCGTCACCGTCGGCCGCAAAGGCTGGATGGACGGCGCGGAAGCCGAATTGCAACGCGCCCTGGAGCTCGACGACTCCCTGGCCGAGGCCCATTTCAACCTCGCCGTGGTCTACCTGCGGGCCACCTCGCCGATGGTCGAACTTGCCCGCCGCCACTACCGCCGGGCCCGGGATCTTGGGGCCCCGCCCGATTCGCTTGTTGAAAAACAGCTCAGCGAGAGTAAACAATAGGGCTCACCCGAGTTTCGAACAGCGCCGGGGAGCCTGTTTACCTAAATGATTCGCAAATTCTTTCAGTATGGAATGGCCGCCCTGATGTTGGTGGCCCTTACGGTGCCCGCGGGCGCCACGACCAAGAAAAAATCGCGCCGCGCCACGGTGCAGCCGACGCCCGCCTATGAGCCCGGCGGCACTCCGCGCACCCGTGCCGCCTCGGTCGTCGTCGCCGACGCCGTCTCGGGCGCGGTCCTTTACGAGAAAAACTCCAACGAGGCCCGCCAGCCCGCCAGCACGCAAAAACTGCTCACCGCCCTGCTCGTCGTCGAGGCAGGCAACCTCGACAAGCCCGTCCTCATCCATGAGATCGATACCTTCGCCGAGCCCGTGAAGCTCGGCGTCCGCCCCGGCGAGATCTACACCCGCCGCGAACTGCTTCGCGTGCTTCTGGTCCACAGCGTCAACGACGTCGCCCGCGCCCTCGCCCGCGACAACGCCGGGAGCATCGAAGCCTTTGCCGACAAAATGAACGCCAAAGCCCGCCAGCTCGGCATGCTCCACTCTAATTTCGTCAACCCGAACGGCCTCCCGGCCCCGGGGCAGTACTCCACCGCGCGCGACATGGCCCGCCTGGCCCTGGCCGCTTACCGCAGCGCCACCATCCGCCTGATCGTTGGCACCAAGGACCTCGCCTTCCAGTTTAATAGTGGTCGGGTGGAGACCTTCTCGAACACCAACAAAATGCTTCGCACCCTGCCGTACTGCACCGGCATGAAAACCGGCTATACCCAGATCGCGGGCCATTGCCTGATCTCCAGCGGCAGCCAGAACGGCCGCGAAGTCATTACCGTGGTGCTCGGCGACAAGGACCGCGACTGCCTCTGGCGCGATTCCTCGGCCCTGCTCTCCTGGGGCCTCTCGAAATCGTAACCCGCCCCACCCCCAAGAAAATGCCCCGGCAGTTCGAAGACGAATTAGATCAGCTCAAGCAACAAGCGTTGCTACGGCGTTTGCGTGAAATCGAGTCGCAGCCCGGCACCGCCATGACCTACGCGGGCCGCAAGCTGATCAACTTCTCCTCCAACGACTACCTGGGCCTCGCGGGCGAGGCGTTTCTGCGCGAAGCGGCCAAGCTGGCCATTGACGAATACGGCGTCGGGGCCACCGCCTCGCGCCTGGTTTGCGGAACGATCTCCCCGCACGTCGCGCTGGAAAAACGGCTTGCCGAGTTCAAACAAACCGAAGCCGCGCTGACTTTTTCCAGCGGCTACGCCACCTCGCTGGGCACCCTGAGCTCGCTTGCGGGGAAAGGCGACGTCATCATTCTCGACAAACTGGCCCACGCCTCGCTCATCGACGGCGCGCGGCTTTCCGGCGCGACCCTGCGCGTTTTCCCGCACAACCAGGTCGACAAGCTGGAAAACCACCTCCAGTGGGCTCGCGACGCCCATTCCGGCGCACGGGTCGTCGTGGTCATCGAATCCGTCTACAGCATGGACGGCGACCGCGCCCCGCTGGCCGAGATCGTCGAAGTCAAAGACCGCTACGGAGCGCTGCTGCTGGTGGACGAAGCCCATGCCCTGGGCGTCGTCGGCCCGAACGGACGCGGCCTGGCGCACCGCCTGGGGCTCGCTGACCGCGTGGAAATCCAGATGGGCACCCTTAGCAAGGCCATCGGCGTGGCGGGCGGCTACATCGCGGGCAAACAGGCGCTCATCGAATGGCTCATCAACCGGGCCCGCTCCTTTGTCTACTCCACGGCTCCCCCCCCGGCCCTCGCCGCCGCGGCCACCGCCGCCATCAACTTTCTCGACAGCCCCGCCGGTGAAACGCGCCGCCACCAGCTTTGGGATAACCTCAAAGTCTTGGCCGCCGGTCTGCCCCCCGGCCTCACGCCCGACCGCCTCCAGAGCGCCATCGTCCCCGTCATGATCGGCGACGAAACCGCCGCGCTCGCCGCCTCGCGGATGTTCTACGACGCCGGGTTCTTCGTCCCCGCGATTCGTTACCCGACCGTCGCGCGCGGCACCGCCCGCCTGCGCCTGACGCTCTCCGCCTCCCACTACGCCGAGGAAATCCAGGCCGTGACCCACGCGCTCTGGGAGCTGGACAAACGTGACGTTTGATCCATTTCGCGCTACTGCAGCCTACGCCCGCCGCTGTGGTGATACGCGGTTCTGTTTAACGACAAAAGGCGCAAGGAATGATGGATTCCTTTGCGCCTTTGCGTCTTTGCGTGAGATTTAAACTACTTCCACTCCAGAATCCCCTTCGCCCAGGCCCAGACGAGGCCTTCGATGAGCAGGAAGAGGAAGAGCAGGATCGCGCCGAAGCTGCCGACGGAGATATTCACGAGCCCCATCGCCGCGAACGGCATCAGGAACACCGTTTCCACGTCAAACACCAGGAACACCAGCGCGTAGAGGTAGTAGTGGACCTGGAAACGAACATGCGCCGGGCCCTGGCTCACCAGACCGCACTCGTAGATGGCGCCTTTGTCTTCGCCCGGCTTCGGCGGATAGAAAATGCGGCACCAGAGCCACGCCATCGCGAGCGGCATGAACGGGAATATCACCGCGATGACCAGAAAGAGCGTTAAAAGCAGGTAATCGTAAGACATGGTCGAGCTTTAAGGTTGAGCCACGAGCGCCTTCGCCGGGTTCGCAACGGCGGAGCGGATCGCGTTTTGGATCGGATTCAAGAGAGCGTTGGGATAAAGGCCGAGGGCGAACACCGCCAAGGCGAGCAACCCGACGAAAACCGAGACGCCGCAGTGGCAGGCGGGGTCATGGGCGGGCGCGTCATCTGCCGGAGCCACGAACACGTGCTTCAAGACGATCACGTAGTAGTAAAGCGACACGGCGTTGAACGCGATAGCCACGATCAAGAGCCAGAGCAGCCCGAACGAGCCGTCATGCGCCGAGGCGACCGAGCTGAGCGCGCCCGAGAAGAGGTAGAACTTGCCAAAGAACCCAGCCAGCGGCGGAATCCCCGCCAGCGAGATCATGAAGACCCCCATGCAGAGCGCGAGGCCCGGCGAAGTCCGGTGCAGGCCGTCGAAATGGTCAAGATCCGAGCCGCCCCGGCGCTGTTCCACAATCGCCACGACGCCGAAAGCGCCCAGCGTGGTCAGCGCGTATACGATCACATAGAAGATTACCGAAGCCACGCCATTCGCGTTCGCGGCGGTGAGCCCCAGGAGCATGTAGCCGGATTGCGCGATGGCGGAATAAGCCAGGATGCGCTTCACATTGCGCTGGCTGAGCGCTGCAAGATTGCCGATGACGACCGATGCCGCCGCGATCAACGCCAGCAGCGGCAACCAGCCCGCCTGCATCAAGTCCCACGCGGCACTGCCGCTGGTCTTGGCGAGGCCGAAGGTTAGAAATTTGGCCAGAATCAGGAACCCGGCCACCTTGGAGCCGGAAGCGATCAGCGCGGCGGAAGAGGTGGGCGCGCCTTCGTAAACGTCCGGAGCCCAGAGGTGAAAGGGCACGGCGGCGACCTTGAAACCGAACCCGGCCAGCGCCATTACAATGCCCGCGAGCAGGAGCGGATCGGCCCCGGTCGTGCGGGTGATCGCGGCCAGTTCGCGCATCGAAGTGACGCCCGTGACGCCATAGATGAGGCTCAGGCCAAAGAGCAGGAATGCTGCGGAGACGCCCCCCACCATGAAGTATTTCAGCGCGGCCTCGGCCGAGGTGCTGCTCTTTTTCAGGTATCCGGTGAGGATGTAGAGCGGGATGCTCGTCATTTCCAGGCCGATGAAAATCATCAGCAAATCCTCCGTGCCCACGAGCAGCATCATGCCGATTGTGGAGAAGAGGATGAGAGCCAGGTATTCCGCGAAATGCTCCTTCACCGTGGACCCGTAGGCGAAGATGCAGGCGATGAGGCTCAGCGCGAGAATGGCGACCTTAGCCAGTTGCGTGAGCGGATCGAGCACGACCATGCCGCCGAAGAGGCTGTAGTTGGCAGGGTGCGTGAGGATCCAGGCCCCGGAGAGGAGGCCGCCGAGGAGCGTCAGGCTCAGGATCATGCCCCGGTGGGTTGATGTGAGTGGAATCAGACCGGCGATAAGCACCACCAGCGCGGCGTCGGCCAGGATCAGCTCGGGCGTGAGCAGGTTAAAAAGAAGGGTATTCATCGGGCAACCCCCTGGATCAAGTGATGCATCATGGATTGAGAGCTTTCGAAGCTGTGCAGAATGGGATCAATGAGGACCTTCGGGAAGAGGCCGACGCCGATCGTCGCGGCCATCAGTATCACGGCTCCCAGGCGTTCCGGGAAGGTAATGGGCGGCAGCGGTTCGTGAGGTTCCGCAGCCGGGGCAGGGGAGGCCTCGCCGGAAACCAGCGCGGGGAAGAAGCTCTTTTGCAAGGCGCGCAGCGTGAAGGCCACGGTGATGCCCACGCCGAGCATGGTGAAAATCAAGAGCGCCGGGAAGGCTTTCCACGTCCCGAGCAGGATTTGCAGTTCGGCAATGAATCCGCTGAACCCGGGCAGGCCCATCGAAGCCGCCGAGGCCACAGTGAAGGTCAGCGCGGCGAACGGGATCGACTTGGTGAGGTTCATCGTGCCCAAAACGCTGATTTCGCGCGTATGGGTGCGGTCGTAAATCATCCGGCCTACGACGGCGAAGAGCAGCCCGCCGATGATGCCGTGCGAGAACATCTGCAACACCGCCCCGCTCAGGCCCAGGCTGTTCAAGGTCAAGAGACCGAGCATCACGAAGCCCATGTGGTTGATCGACGAATAGCCGACCACGAATTTGAGATCGCGCTGAGCCAGGGCGACCAACGCGCCGTAAAGCAGACCGATGGTGGCGAGGATGGCCAGCGGCATCCGCCAATATTCGAGGCCCTGCGGGAAAAGCGTCATGGCCACCCGCAGCGCGCCGTAGGAGCCGAGCTTCATCACCACGCCCGCCAGCAGCATGGAAACCGCCGTCGGGGCGGCGACATGGCCGGTGGGGGCCCATGTATGGAAGGGCCAGAGACCCGCAAGCACGCCGAAGCCGATGAACATCACAGGGAAGGCCCAAAGCTGGAAGGCCACCGGGAACGGATACTGCGAGAGCTCGACCAAATTGAGCGTCCGACCGGGCGCGAGCACGTAAACGCCGATCAGGCCGAGCAGCACGAGCGCCGAGCCCGCCACGGAGTAGATCGTGAGCTTCATCGCGCCGTACTCCCGGTTCGTCGATCCCCAGTTGGAGATGAGGAAGTATTTCGGGATGATCACGACCTCGTAGCAGACGAAGAGCAGGAAGAGATCCAGGCTCTGGAAGACGCCGTAGGAGCCGCCAATGATCGTCAGGAAGAGCGCGAAGAAGGCGCGCGGCTGCCGGGTGACGTTCCACGAGAAAAGCACGCCGGTAATCGCGATGATGCCCGTCAGCAGCAGCAGCACGAGGCTGATGCCGTCGGCCCCGGTAGCGAAGTGAATGCTGAGGCTTTCGACCCAGGGAACGTCCACGCCAAATTGCAGCGGCAGCGCCCCGGCGCTCATGTCATAAGAGCGGAAGGCGGCGGCGGCGAAGCCAAAACCGGTCACGGCCGAGAGGAGCGCAATCCATTTAGCGGCCCCGCCCCAGCGCATCGGGAGCAGGAGGATGAGGAGCACGCCCGCGAAGGCGGAGACGATCGTTGCGGTGAGAAGATAGGAGGCGGTCATTCTAGAAAATCAGTTTAAGGACCGTGGGGTTAAAGAGCCCGATGAGGAGCTGCGGGTAAATGCCGAGCACGAACATCAGCGCGATGGCGGGGATGACGGTCAGGCGTTCGCCGGTCGAAAGGTCTGGAAATGCCTTCCATCGTTCCGCGAGCGGTCCCGCGAAGACTCGTTGGATCAAGGTCAGGAGAAATACGGCCGTGACGAAAAGGCCGATGGCCGCGAGCGCCGTCGCGCCCGGGGCGATGGCAAAGGAACCCTTGAAGATGAGGAATTCGCCCATGAATCCGTTCAAGCCCGGCAGGCCGAGTGAGGAGAAAATGGCGATCCCCATCAAGCCCGCGAACACCGGGGCGACCTCGCGCAAGCCGCCGAAGTCGTTCAGGCCGCGCAGCCCGCCGCTGCGTTTTTCGATAAAGCCGATGAAGCAGAAGAGGGCGGAGGCGGTGAGGCCGTGGTTGAAGATTTGGAGAATCACGCCGTTCATTGCGGCAGCGCGGTCGACCGTGTCGGCGTGGGTCGCGGCGGCGACGGCGAAAAGCCCCAGCAGGCAGTAGCCCAGGTGGTTCACCGAGGAGTAGGCGACGATCCGCTTTAGATCACGCTGCGCCAACGCGGCCAGCGCGGAGAAGACGATGGTGACGACAGCCAGCGCCAGGAGCGGCCCTTGCCAGTGGTGCATCAGCCCGGGAAACAGCGGGTAGAGCAGCCGCAGGAAACCGTAGACGCCCATTTTGGAAAGCAGGCCGGTGAGCAGCATCGAAACGGGCGCGGGGGCCTCGGTATAGGCGTTGGGCAACCACGTGTGGAGCGGGACCACCGGCACCTTCACGCCGAGGCCGACCAGGATGCCGAGGAACACCGCGCCGCTGATCCAGCCGGAAAAGGCCGGGAAGGCGGCGCTGAGCGCGAGGCCGAGCTTCTCCTGCCGGGCCAGCGCGGCGAGCTCGGTGAGATCGAAGGTGTGGGTCGCCTGGTAGATGGCCAGGAAGCCGAGCAACATCGCGAAGCCCGCGAAGAGTGTGTAGATGAAGAACTGCGTGGCGGCCGCTGTCGCCTTCGGGGTTCCGCCGAGGCGGATCAGGAAGAAGGCGGGCACGAGGCTCAGCTCGTAGAAGAAGAACCAGTGGACGAAGTTCAGCGCGGTAAACGTGCCGAAGAGTGTCGTTTCGAGCAGCAACACGAGGACTACCGCCAGCTTGGAGAGGCCCTTGCCGAAAGCCAGCAGCGAGAACGGCGTGACTAGCGCCGTCAGGATCAGCAGCACGAGGCTGAGGCCGTCGGCGGCGAGGTAATACTCGATGTGAAGCGAGGGAATCCACTCATAACGCTCGGCGAATTGCAGCCCGCCCGAGGCGCGGTCGTATTGGAACGCCAGCGAAAGCGTCAGCGCGAGTGCGACGAGCGTGGTAAAGAGCCCGGCGAACCGCAGTTGGCCCGTGCTCTTAGGCGGAAGCAGCGCGGCCCATATCGCGCCGATGAGTGGGATGAACGTGAGAAGAGTAAGGGAGTTGTTCATGCCGGTGCTACACTAAAAGCCATCCAATGACGGCGAGGAGAATGACGGTTCCGAGAGCGATCAGGCGCAGGTAACCCTGAACCCGTCCCCCCTCGCATGATGCCGCCGCGCCGCCGTATTCGCGCAGGGCATTGCAGGAGTTGTCGAACCCGAAGTTGATGACGAAACGGTCGATGCCGTTGCTGACGGCCGAGACGAAGAACGACAATATGGCGACGGCGGAAACGATGCCTGCCAGAATCCAGCGGTCGATCCAGGCGGCGAGTTGGCCGAGCCCGTGCAGCGCGCGGATGATGGTCGCGTCGTAAATCTCGTCCACGTAGAGGCGGTTGGCCAGCGCGCGGAAGGCAGGGGCGGCGACGGCCTGGAGCGGGTCGACGTTGCCCAGCGGCTTGCGCCCGTAGATCAGCCAGCCCAAGCCGATGCCGAGGAATACGATGCCCGTGGAGGTTAGGGCGATTTGCAGGAAGCCGGGCTCGGTGAGGCCTTCCATCGAGAAGTGAGCCGCCTCGCCCTTGAGGAATTCCTCAAACGCGGGCCACGCCGGAGTGGCGGGGATAGACATCAAAATCGCGGCGGCGGCCAGGATGACGAGCGGGAAGGTCATCACCGCTGGGCTTTCATGCGGGTGGTCATGGCCCCGGTAGCTGCCGAAGAATACGTAGGCCATCTGGCGCGTCATGTAGAACGCCGTCAGGAAAGCGGCGATAACGGCCATGATAAACGGGGCTTGCGAAACCGGCCAGAGGTGCGCTGCGTGCAGGATGGCGTCCTTGCTCCAGAACCCGGAGAAGAGAACCGGGAATCCGGCCAGGGCCAGCATGCCGATGGAGTAGGTCACGAACGTCACCGGCATGAACCGGCGCAGGCCGCCCATCTCGCGGATGTCCTGTTCGTCATGCACGCCGTGGATCACGGAACCCGCGCCCATGAAGAGGAGGGCCTTGAAGAAGGCGTGGGCAATAAGGTGGAGCATCGCCACGCCCGGGTGGCCGACGCCAGCGGCCAGCATCATGAAGCCGAGCTGCGAGACGGTCGAATAAGCCAGGATGCGCTTGATGTCATTCTGCGCCACGGCGATCAGCGCGGCAAAGAGCGCGGTGAAAGCGCCGACGGATGCAACGACGATCAGCGAAATGGAGTGCGTTCCGGTGGCGGCGAAGATCGGGAAGACGCGGGCGACCAGGTAAACCCCTGCGGCCACCATCGTTGCGGCATGGATCAAGGCGCTGACGGGCGTGGGGCCTTCCATCGCGTCGGGAAGCCAGACGTGCAGCGGAAATTGGCCCGACTTGCCAGCGGCTCCGCAGAAAATCAGCAGCGCGATGATGTTCGAAAGCGCGAGGCCTCCCACGAGCGTCTTGGCCATTGTGGCGAGCGCGGCCTGTTCGAGGCAGCCCGCGCCGTTGTCGTAGAAAAGGAGCGTCCCGGCGGCTTTGTAGAGCCAGAACATGCCAATCATAAGCCCCATGTCGCCGACGCGCGTGGTGAGGAACGCCTTCTTGGCGGCGGCGGCAGCGGACGGTTTGAGGAACCAGAAGCCGATCAAGAGATACGAAGCGAGGCCGACCAATTCCCAGCAAACGAAAGTCAAGAGCAGGCTGTTGGAGTAGACCACCCCGAGCATCGCCCCCGAAAACAGACCGAGGAAGGTGTAGAAGCGCGTGTAGTTGCGGTCCTCCTTCATGTAGCCGTGGCTGTAGATGAAGATGAGGAGCGCGACAAAGGCGACCATCGCGCCCATCACGGCGCTGAGCGGATCGACGAGCAAGCCGAGCTTGAGGGTTTCGTGGCCGAAGGTGAGCCAGGGGAAATTGAACGGAATACGTTCAGGCGTTAAAGTGGTGCCTGCCAATACAAAAAGGCTGATTCCACAGGCAATCGCCTGTGCCCCTATGACCAGCGTGGCTGAAAGCGCCTTTTGTTCCCGTTTCAAAAGGGCGGTGATCCCGGCGGCCAGGAGCGGCAGCAGCGGAATGAGTGCTAGAAGCAGAAAAATCAGGTTCAATCCTCTTTCAAGATTGGGGAGGAATTTCCCCTGTGAAAATGTATCAATGTCCATTCCTTACCCTTTCAGTTGAGTGGCTTGGTTGACATCCACGCTGTGTAGACGGCGGTGGACCTGGATCACAATCGCAAGCCCCACGGCGGCTTCGGCGGCGGCGATGGCGATTGAGAAAATCGCGAACATCACGCCGGTGAGCGCTTCCGGGTTCGCGCTGAATTTCCAGAACGCGATGAAATTGAGGTTGCCCGCGCCGAGCATCAGCTCGATGCCGATCAGGACCAGGATCGCGTTGCGGCGGGTTAGCGTCGCGAGCAGGCCGAAGCAAAAGAGCACGGCCGAAATGGCGAGCAGGATTTGCAACATGGGTGTGGTTTGAATCATGAGCGTTTATCCTCCTTGGCAAGCAGCGCGGCGCCGATCATCGCGGCGGTGAGCAGTACGGCCACGGCTTGCAGCGGCAGCAGCGTGTGGGACAAAAGATTTTCGCCGATCTTGGCAACGGGCAGCGTTGGGGCGACCGCCGGAAGCGTGACACCGCCCGCGCGCGGGCTGAAGAAGATCGCGGCGAGCAGGCCGACCAGGACGAGCCCGGTGATGGCTACTCCGATCGCGGCGTTGACGGCGCTGGAAAGCTTGAAGTGGACGAGCGGGTTGTTGCTTGCGCCGACTTCATCCGAGGGCGTCAGCAGGATGGCGAAGATCACCAGCATGGAGACCGCGCCGACGTAGACGAGCAGCTGGACAAACCCGACGAACTCCGCGCCGAGCGCGATGTAGAGCACCCCGAGCGAGGCGAAGCTCAAGACGAGCCAGAGCGCGCAGTGGATGAGGTTGCGGAACACCACGGCTCCGGCGGCGGCGAGCAGCATAATGCCCGCCGGGATCAGGAAGAGCCACTGGGGAAGCTGGTCCCAGGGCAGCGAGAGGAAGCGTTGAAAAAGGTCGTGCATGGGCTATTCGGAGAAATCGTAACGGCGGTTAGTGGGCGAATGCCGGTTGCCAAAGCAGAACCGGCCCAGCAGAAGATACGGTGCCGCGACGAGCACGGCGGAGAGGCCCCAGCCGAGCGCGTTGCGCCCCGCATAGTGCCAGGCGGCCAGCGCGAGCAGCGCGGCGAAGCTCATCGGCAGCATGAATTTCCAGGCGAACTGCATCATGTGGTCGATGCGCATACGGGGCAGGGTGGCGCGCACCCAGACGAACGAGAAGGCGATGGCCGCCACTTTCAAAAAGAACCAGCAATAGCTGGGAATCCACTCCAGGAACGGGAACGGCGCGTTGTAGCCGCCCAAAAAGAGCGTCACGAACATGCCAACGATGGCGAACATGCCGACGTATTCCGCCATGAAGAAGATGGCGTATTTAAACCCGGAATACTCGGTAAGATGCCCCGCGACCAGCTCCGATTCGCCCTCGGGCAAGTCGAACGGGCAGCGGTTGGACTCGGCGAGCGCTCCGATATAGAAAAGCACCCCGGCGGCGAAGCCCCACGGTGTGCAGATGTACCAGTTCGGCAGGAACCCTGCGGTGTATCCGCTCTGCGCCTGCACGATGCCGTCCGGCGAGAGCGTCCCAGCGGCGAACGCGGCCACGATCGCCGCCATGACCAGCGGCAGCTCGTAGCTGATCATCTGGGCGACGGCGCGCATGGCACCGATCACGGAATATTTGTTATTGCTCGACCATCCGGCCATGAATACGGCCAGCTCCGTTCCCGCGCTGAGCGCGAAGAAGTAGAGGATGCCGGAGGAAAGATTGATAGCCGTCATCCCGCGGCCGAAGGGCAGAATGGCCGGGAGCATGAGGGCCGGGGCGACCATCATGACAGGTGCGAGGAGATGGACGACCTGATCGGCGGCGCGGGGCACGAGGTCCTCCTTGGTCAGCATCTTGATGCCGTCGGCGACGGGCTGAAAGAGGCCCCACGGGCCCACGCGGTTCGGGCCGTAGCGGTTCTGGGCGCGGGCGAGGATCTTGCGTTCGAACACCGACATCAGCGCGAACATGATCATGAAGACGGCGATGATGGCAACGATGGCGATGAAGGCGCAAATGAAGTCGATGATCCACTGGGGCGTGGTGAAGCCGATGAGCGCGCCGAGCTTGGCGAGGAACTCCCGCAGGAGCCTCATCGTTTCGGGCGGGATGGCGTCCCAGTTTTTGAGGAACAGCCCCAGGAACTGGAGCACGTATTCCCAGATAAGTTTAAAGAAATCGTTCACGGTGTGGTTTTACTCCGGTTGAGAGGGTTTCGTTTCCGGCTCGGCGGCTTTTTCAGCGGCGGCTTTGGCTGCGGCCTCCTTTGCGGCGGCGACTTTGGCGGCTGCGGCCTTCGCGGCGGCTTCCTTTTTCTTGCGCGATGCCTCGATGCGGGCGTCGGTTTCGGCCGCTTCGGTGGGGTGGATGCTGTGGTAGTACTCGTTGGACTTGAGCAGCTCGGCCTTCGTCAGTAACAGCGGCTGGAAGCGGTCATACGCGCTCTTTTCGTAAATGTTATCCATGCGGATCGACTCAAACGGGCACGATTCCACGCAAATCTGGCAGCTCATGCAGACGGAGATGTCGATGTTGAAAACCTTGGGCCGCCGGAGGGGCTTGCCGTTGGCGTCGCGGTCCTGCTCGATAAAGATGCACTGGGGCGGGCATTCTTTTTCGCAGATTTTGCACGCCACACAGCGCATCCCTTTTTCGGGGTCGTTGCCGTCGAACACGAGGAACGGGAAAGTGCGCGAGGCCTCCACTAGCTTGGGCCGTTCCTCCGGGTATTGCTCCGTAATGAGGCGCTTTTCGTGCTTGCGGTCTAAGAAGCTGCCAAACAGGTTGATGGCAGAAACCCACATGCCTTGAATGATGCCGATGCCGGGTAAGTTCATTGAAAATTAGCGGTCTACTTCGCCCAGAACGATGTCGATGGAGCCGAGGATGACGACCACGTCGGCGATCTTCGTGCCCAGGCAGAGTTCTTCGAGGAGCGTCAGGTTGATGAGGCTGGGGGGGCGGACGTGGTAACGGTAGGGCTTTTCCGTGCCGTCGCTCACGAGGTGGAAGCCGAGTTCGCCCTTGGGGCATTCGATGCGCCCGTAGGCTTCGCCCGCCGCCGGTTTGAACATCCGGTTTTTCACCGCCGGGTTCTGGATCGGCCCTTCGGGAATCTGCTCCAAGGCCTGTTGTAAAATGCTCAGCGTTTCACGCGCTTCCAGGATGCGGAGCATGAAGCGGTCGTAACAGTCGCCGACCTCGCCGCGCGGCACGCGGAATTTCAGCTTCGGGTAAACGCTGTAGCCGTCCACCTTGCGGATGTCGTAATCGACGCCCGAGGCGCGCAGCACCGGGCCGGACATGCCGCCGTTGATGGCCCGCTCGGCGCTCAGCACGCCGAGGCCCTGGAGGCGGGAAAGCAGGATTTCGTTGCCGACGAGGAATTTCTCCATTTCGTCAAGGAACGCTGGGTAGGTGGCCAGGTAAGCCTTCACGCGCCCGAGCCAGCCCGCCGGGGCATCGCAGCGGACGCCGCCGAAGCGCATATAATTAAGCATCATGCGCGCGCCGGTGAGTTCTTCGAAGAAATTGAGGATCTTTTCGCGTTCGCGGAAACCGTACATCAGCGCGCTGCCCCAGCCGCCCAGGTCGCCCAGCATGAAGCCGAGGAAGGCGGTGTGATTTTGCAAACGGGTCAGCTCGCCGACGATCACGCGAAGGTACTCGGCGCGTTCCGGCACTTCGATGCCCGCGAGGACTTCGACCGCCCGGGCGTAGGCCCAGTTGTTCGTGCCGGAGCAGATGTAGTCGAGCCGGTCGGTGTACGGCATCGAGGCCAGCCAGCTATTGCCCTCGGCGATTTTTTCGTGATTGCGGTGCAGGTAGCCGAAGACCGGCTGGAGCGCGACGACGGTTTCGCCGTCCACGCGCACATTCATCCGGAAAACGCCGTGCGTGGAGGGGTGCTGCGGGCCCAGCGAGATGTCGAGGGTCGTCGCCCCCGCCCCGACCGAAGTGGAGAAGAAAGTTTGCGAACTCATGGTGGTTATTGAGCCTTGGCGGCGGTGGCCTTTTGGGCGATGTCGCCGTGCGGCGTCGGTTCGTATTCGTAGTCCTCTGGGGCTACGTAATCCTTGCGAAGAGGATGGTCCTCGAATTCGTCCCACATCAGGAGACGGCGCAGATCGGGGTGGCCATTGAAGCGGATGCCGAGGAGGTCGTAGGCCTCGCGCTCCTGGAATTCGGCGCTTTTCCACACCGGGGTCAGCGAGGGCACGCTCGCGTCGTCCGTGCGGTTGCCGGTGCGCAGCTTGAGGGTGATGGGGCCGACTTTGCGGCGGATCGAGTAGAGGTGGTAGACCGCCTCCAGGTACTCCGGGTAATCCACGCCGCTTACGTCGGAGGCGTAGTCGAGAAGCAGTTCGGGATCGTCGCGGAGGAATTCGGCCACTTGCAGCGCGTCGTCGCGGTGGACGAGGAGCGCGTGCTGGGCCGAGGGACTTGAGTTGTTGACGAGCTCGACTCGCGCTTTGGGAAGGGCGGAGGCGATTCGCGAAATGATGTTATCGGGAGTTAGGGTGCTCATTCGCGGGTAGCGGGACAGGGCGGACAGTAGACCTTGGGATTATAGGCGGGCTCCAAATCGTGGGGGCCGTAGGCGGGTACCGGGTAGTCCGCCGGGGCTTCGGGATCGGCGTGCCGGGGAAGGGTCTTTCCAAAAAGGCGCTGCTTTTCGATCTTCTTTTGCAGCGTAATAAGGCCTTCCAGGAGCGCTTCGGGGCGGGGGGGACATCCCGGAATGTAAACATCTACGGGAATGTAGCGGTCGATCCCCTTGAGCACGTTGTAGCCTTCCTTAAAGGGGCCGCCGGAAATGGCGCACGCGCCCATGGCGATGACGTATTTCGGCTCGGGCATCTGGTTGTAGAGCCGGACGACCAGCGGAGCCATTTTCTTAGTCACCGTGCCCGCGACGAGCATCAGGTCGGCCTGACGGGGCGAGGGGCGGAAAACCTCCGCGCCAAACCGGGCCATGTCGAAGCGCGCGGCGGCGGCGGCGATCATCTCGATGGCGCAGCACGCGAGGCCGAACTGCATCGGCCAGAGGGAATTTTTACGTCCCCAGTTGTACAAATCTTCAAGCGAGGTTACAACAATGCCCCGTTTTTCCAGTTCGGATTTGAGCGCTTCGTCGGTCATGTGAGTGGAAGAGTCTCCATGGAATTTGTCCCTTAGGCAACCCCTGAATTGCTGCCTCCACCCCACAAATTGGCCATTTTTGGTGCAAAATATGTGAGGCTTTCCGTTAAGTTCTGCTGGATTTTCTCGGGATTTACCTTTCTCTAGTAGGGAAACCGGAGAGGCCTCTTGATATCCAACCTGCTACTTATTGCCGCATCTGCCCTTTTAAGCATGGGCTTGCGGAGCTTTTCTCACCCGGTCTTGCGCAAACTCGGCTCGTTCGCCATCCTCGGGACCTCATTTTTGATCGGCTACCTGGGCACCGGCCGCTGGCAGGTGGGGGCGTGCTTCGTGGCGAGCTGGCTGATGCTGCCGTGGCTGGAGATCCTCACCCGCGTGCGCCGCGCCCGGCTGCCACGGATCAAGCCGCTGCGCCATCAATTTCCGCCTTCGCGCGAAGTTTTCCCGGACCTTTCCGAGCTGACCGATGAGATGGAGGAGGAGGGTTTCGAGTCGGTCGATGACGCCGGGTGGGACTGGGGCGATCACCGGCAGTTTTTCCGGCTTTTCTACAAAGGCGACGAGCGTCTGCAAGCATCCATCTGCCTCGTGGACCAGGACGATATCGCGTTTTATTTCCTGAGCGTCTCCTCCCGCGGCCCATGCGGCGAGACGTGGACCACCTGGAATTACCCCTTTTCCTACTCGATGAAATTCGCCCCGAAGTTCCGCACCAATCGGATTCGGGGCGTCCGCAGCGTGCTGGAGATCCTCGCTTCGCACCGGGAATTCCTGGCCCGCGAGGGCGTCACACCCGGGATGATCGCCGCGTCCGACCCGGAAGGAATCCAGCTTGAATTGCAGCGCGACATGGAGCAGCAAATCGCGCACAACCTGGCCGCTGGGCTCTTGCTGCCGGTGGACGAGGAGATGGTCCGTTATTCCTGGCGCGGAATGCTTTTCATCTGGCTGCAATTCCTGCGCGATTTCGTGCGGCTGATGTAAGAGCGAAGCTCTGCCTGCGGCCTGGGGTGATTCTATAGCTAGAATTTCGCGCGGATTGTTGGCACCGGCCATTACCGTACATTTGCTGCCATGTTTCCTCCTCTCTATCGCCAGATTTATCGTTTTTTGGCCCCCATCATCGCGGCGGCGGTATTCGTTCCGCCGGTGGCTTTCGCGCAGCAGGAGGTGGCCAACCCAGGCTTTGAGCAGGGCCTCCAGGGGTGGGTGACTTCGCCTGAGGACGCCGCTGCAAAGCTGAGCCAAGCCGTTGCCGAAGCCGCGCATAGCGGCTCGCTGGGCCTGCGGGTGCAGCAGGACGCCACGGGCCCCGGCTCCTGGCTCCAAAGCGGTAGGGTGGCCGTGGATGCGGGGGCGAAATACCAGCTCCATTTCTGGGCGCGTGCGGTGGAGGAAAGCGGCGTGGGCGTGTGGATTCAGTTCTACGACGCCGACCGGAAAGTGATCCAGACCCCGGCCCCGGTGATGACGCAAATCGTCCCCAACGCCAAAGATTGGAAGGAATACACCTTCCCGTTCCAACCTCCGACGGGCGCGGCTTTTGCCACCCTGGCTGTCCATTGTTTCTCCAAACGGGCCTGCTTGGCTGATTTCGACGACTTTTCCATCATTCCGCCTGTTGCCGCTTCGGCTGCAGCTCCAGCTCCGCTCGCAACGTTGCCTATCAGTAACCCGGGCTTTGAGCAGGGCACCCAGGGTTGGGTGACTTCGCCTGAGGACGCCGCTGCAAAGCTGAGCCAAGCCGTTGCCGAAGCCGCGCACAGCGGCTTGCTGGGCTTGCGGGTGCAGCAGGACGCCACGGGCCCTGGCTCCTGGCTCCAGAGCGGCCGGGTGGCCGTGGATGCAGGGGCGAAATATCAGCTTCATTTCTGGGCGCGTGCGGTGGAAGAAAGCGGCGTGGGCGTGTGGATTCAGTTCTACGACGCCGACCGGAAAGTGATCCAGACCCCGGCCCCGGTGATGACGCAAATCGTCCCCAACGCCAAAGACTGGAAGGAATACACCTTCCCGTTCCAACCCCCGGCGGGCGCGGCTTTTGCCACCCTGGCTGTCCATTGCTTCTCCAAACGGGCCTGCCTGGCTGATTTCGACGACTTTTCCATTATTCCGCCCGCCGCTGGCTCGTCAGCGTCAGCGGCCCCCGCCCTCATTATTCCTCCATCGGCGGCGTCTAGCGGAGCCGCTACGCCGCCGCCCGTGCCGAATCTCCCGCCCCCGGACGCGGCCCGTGTGAGGGAAATCGCCGCCAGCCTCGCTCCCGTGGCGCAGGGCCTCGGGCCGAAGTTCAGCAACCGCGCCGTTTGGGACGCCTTGAAATCCGACGCGGCTTTTCAAAAAAACATCCCCATGGCCGAGCGGTTCATGAACGAGCCGCCGCCCGAAATCACTGAGCAAACCTACGCCGAAAGCGCCCGCACCACTGACCGGAAAGTCGACGCGGCCATGGACCGCCGCCGCTTCCGCATGATCACGCTCATCCTGGCCGAGGGGATGGAAAATAGCGGCCGCTTTCTCCCGGCCATCGAGCGGGAAATCGCCGCCATTTGCGCCGAGCCGAGCTGGGTCCTCCCCTCGCACGCCAAGTACACCCGGGGCAACGATCTGGGGTCGGCCATGACCTCCTGGAACCTCGCCGCCGCCGTCACCATCGCGGGGGAAAAACTCAGCGGGCCCACCTGCAAGCTCGTGCGGGACGAAGTCCACCGCCGCGTCACGGCCACCTACCTGGAGCAGGTTCACGGCCAGAAAAAGCCGGAATGGTGGAGCTATGACCTCAATAACTGGAACGCCGTGGTGCATGGCGGCATCGTCGCCTCCGCTCTCGCGCTGGACGACAACGCACAGGAGCGCGCCGAACTGATCGCCGCCGCCGAAAAGGAGCTTGGCTTCTACCTCGGCAACTTCCACGACGGCTATTGCACCGAGGGCCTCGGCTATTGGAAATATGGCTTCGGTCACTACGTCCTTTTGGCGGAAACCGTCCTCGCCGCCACGCATGGCAAAGTGAACCTCTACGCCAGCGAAAGCGCCCGCGCCGTGGCCCAGTACCCGCGCCGCCTGGAAATGGCGGGCGGCTACATCCCGTCCTTTGCCGACTGCCCCTTTGACGACAAGCCCAACCCCTGGCTGCTCCACGTCATCGGCGTGCGTTACGGCCTCGGCGACCTGGCTCCCCAGACGCTCTCCATGGGCGATATGTACAGCGCCTTCCTCTACGCCTACGCGGTCAATCTTTCCTTCGACCCCAAGGCCGCCGCCCCCTTCGACAAGGGCGGAGCGTCCGCGAAATCGGGTGGCCCGCGCGATTGGTTCGAGGAGGCCCAGGTGCTCGTCGCCCGGCCCCCGGCGGGCAAAACCGGCCTGAGCCTCGCCTTGAAGGGGGGCCATAACGGCGTCGGCCACGCCCACCTTGACCTCGGCTCCTACGTCGTCGCCGTCGGCGGCCAGCCTGTCATCGTCGACGCGGGCGGCACCGTTTACGACGCCACCACCTTCGGACCCCAGCGGTTTGAAAACCAGGTGCTCAACTCCTACGGCCACGACATCCCCATCGTCGCCGGGCAGTCGCAGGGCCCCGGGGCGTCCTACAAAGCCGCCGTGGTCACCAAAGAATTCTCTGACAAACACGACAGCCTTGTCCTCGACCTCACCCAAGGCTACGCCGTCGCCTCGCTCAAGAACCTCACCCGCAGGTTCGACTACGTGCGCGGCGAGGGGGAGTCGGTCACCGTCACCGACCGCGCCGAATTTTCCGCCCCGGAGCCCTTTGCCGCCGCGCTCATCACCTACGGCGAAGCCCGGGAGGAGGTCCCCGGCGTCTGGATCATCACCAAGGGGGACAAGAGCGTCCGGGCGGAGATCGACGCCCATGGCGCGGCCTTCACCGTCGTTAGCGAACTGCTCAAAAACCCCGCCCGGGCCGGAAAAGTCCGCCGCATCGGGATCAACTTGAAGGACCCTTCTGCCAAACCGGTGATCACCATCAAGATCACCCCGGCCGCATAGCTGCTCGCTTTTACAAGGCCTGCAAACCCCGGGGATCGATATGAAGGTATGCCCCTTGTGCGTCCCTTCCTGTGGTATTGCTGGGCGGTTCTCTGCCTGGGCGGCCTCTGCGGCTGCCGGAAGGCCGGGCCTGCCGCGGCCCCTGGCGCGCCCGAAGTGCGCGTGATGACGGTGGGGCGGCGGGATGTGCCGGTTTACCAGGACTGGATCGGCACCCTCAACGGTCTCGTCAACAGCCAGGTTCGGGCGCGCGTCAACGGCTACCTCATCGCGCGGAACTACAACGAGGGCGCTTACGTCACGGAGGGCCAGCTCCTCTTTACCATCGACCCGCGCCCGCTCGAAGCCGCCCTCAACCAGGCCTGCGGCGACCTGGCCCGTGCCGAGGCCACGGAAAAGCTCAACTGCGCCAACTACGTGCGCTCCCTTTCCCTCTACCGCACCGGCGTCGTCAGCGCCCAGGAGCGCGATACCGCGCAGGCCAACCACGGCACCGCCAAAGCCGATGTCAAGGCGCAGCAGGCGGCGGTGGAGACGGCCCGGCTCAACGTCGAGTTCTCCCGCATCACCGCCCCCGTCAGCGGCATCGCCGGGGCCGCCACGGCCCAGGTGGGCGACCTCGTCGGCCCCTCCACCACGGGCACCACGCTCCTGACCACCGTCTCCACCGTCGATCCCATCAAAGCCGAGTTCACCCTCACCGAGCAGGAATACCTCGGGTTTATTCGCCGCCAGAAGGGGGTCGAGCTGGGCCACAAGCTGGATTGCGAATTGCAGCTCATCCTGGCCGACGGCTGGGTCTACCCGAAAAAGGGGAAGTTTGAATTCACCGACCGTAGCGTCGATCCCTCCACCGGCTCCATCCGCGTCTACGCCCTCTTCGCCAACCCCGGCAACCGCCTGCGCCCGGGCCTTTTCTGCCGCGTGCGGACCCAGATCGACCTCCTCAAGGACGCCACCGTCGTTCCGCAGCGGGCCGTTTCCGAGGTACAGGGATCCACGGTCGTGATTGTCGTGACCCAGGAGGGCAAGGCGTCCTTCCGAGCCGTGCAGCTTGGCGAGACCGACGGCCCCTGGCGCGTGGTGCGCAAAGGCGTGGCCCCGGGCGAGCGCATCATTGTCGAGGGGCTGCAAAAAGCCCGCGACGGCCAGCCCGTCCAGGTTATGAAAACGGAGGAGGCCAAATGAAGAGGGAGAGCTGGGGGCACCGCCGCGCGTAAGCCATGTACCGCTTTTTCATTAACCGGCCCATCGTGGCCATCGTGATCGCCATCCTGATGGTGCTGGTGGGCAGCATCGCGGCCTATTTCCTGCCCATCGCCCTGTTCCCCAACATCGTTCCCGCGGAAATCCTCGTCAAAGCCACCTACCTGGGCGCGGACGCCGAGACGCTCGAAGCCGCCGTCGCCGCCCCGCTGGAGCAGCAACTCAGCGGCGTGGATAACATGGATTACATGGTCTCCACCAACGCCAGCAACGGCCAGATGCAGCTCCGCATCTCCTTCGACGTGGCCACCGACCCGAACATCGACCAGGTGCTCACCCAGATGCGCGTCTCCCAGGCCTCCTCGCAGCTCCCCGCCGAGGTCAACAACTACGGCATCACCGTGCAGAAATCGCCCTCCTCACCGCTGATGCTGATCGCTCTCTACTCCCCCGGCGGCAGCTACGACAACGTGTTTCTGGCCAACTACGCCTACATCAACCTCGTCGACCCGCTCACGCGCCAGCCTGGCATCGCCAGCATCAACGTCTTCGGCGCGGGCCAGTACGCCATGCGCCTCTGGGTGCGGCCCGACCGCCTGGCGCAGCTCGGCATCACCGTCCCGGAGATCATCACCGCCATCCAGGGGCAGAACGCGCCCAACCCCGGCGGCCAGATCGGGGCCGAGCCGCTCCCGCCGGGGCAGGAATTCACCACCACCGTGCGCACCCAGGGGCGGCTCGTGACATCGGAGGAATTCGGCAACATCATCCTGCGGGCTAACCCCGATGGAGGCACCGTGCGGGTCAAAGACGTGGGCCGCATCGACCTCGGGGCGCAGAGCTACAACATCGAGGGCCGCTTCAATGGCGAGCCCTCCGCGATCCTGGCCTTCTACCAGCTCCCCGGCACCAACGCCCTTGCGGCCGCCGACGCCGTGAAAGCGAAGATCGCCGACCTCTCCAAGCGCTTCCCGCCGGATATGCGCTACAAAGTCTCCCTCGACACCACCATCGCCGTTCGCGAAGGGATGAGGGAGATCGTCAAAACCCTGGGCGAGGCGCTTTTGCTCGTCGTGCTGGTGGTCTTCGTCTTTCTGCAAGGCTGGCGGGCCACGCTCATCCCGCTTTGCGCGGTGCCGGTGTCGCTCATCGGCACGTTGGCCTTTTTCCCGCTCTTCGGGTTCTCTCTTAATACCCTGGCCCTTTTCGGCATGGTGCTGGCCATCGGCGTGGTGGTCGATGACGCCATCGTGGTCGTCGAGGCCGTGGAGCGCCAGATGGAGCACGGCCTCGCTCCGCGCGAAGCCACGCTTGCCGCCATGGAACGCGTTTCCGGCCCGATCATCGGCACGACGCTCGTCCTGGCCGCCGTGTTCGTCCCCACATCGTTCATCCCGGGCATCACCGGGCGGCTCTACCAGCAATTCGCCCTCACCATCGCCATTTCCGTGACGCTTTCCGCCTTCAACGCCCTCTCGCTCTCCCCGGCGCTCGCCTCCCTCTTGCTGCGGCCCCGCCGCGAGGGCAGGGGACCGCTTTCCCGGCTCTTTGGCAGCTTTAACCGGGGCTTTGACAAAACCACGGAGCGCTACGTGGCGACGAGCCGGGGGGCCATCCATCACCGCTTCTTGAGCCTCCTGCTGCTGGCGGCTTTTGGCGTGGTCTGCTGGTTCCTGGTGAGCCGCATCCCCACGGGCTTCCTGCCCGAGGAGGACCAGGGGTATTTCTACGTCGCCGTCCAGCTTCCCGAGGGGGCGTCGCTCCAGCGCACGTCGGAGGTTTGCAAAAAAGTGGAGGATATTCTCCACAAGACGCCCGGTGTGGCCCAGTTCAGCACCGTCGCCGGGTTCAACCTCCTAAGCACCGTGCAAGCCACCTACAACGGCTTTTTCTTTGTAACGCTCAAAGACTGGAGCCAGCGCACGCGCCCCGAGGAGCAGTTAGCCGCCATTCGTGCCTACCTGGCCCGGGAGCTTGCGCGCATCCCCGGGGCCATCGCCTACACCTTCCCGCCCCCGGCCATCCCGGGCGTCGGCACCTCGGGCGGCTTTACCTTCGCCCTGGAGGACCGGGCCGGAAAAGACGTCCCATTCCTCGCCGCGCAGGTGGATCATTTCATGGCGGCGGCCCGAAAACGCCCCGAGATCGTCGGCCTGAGCACCACGCAGCTCCCGTCGGTGCCGCAGGTCTACGCCCAGGTGGACCGGAGCAAAACGCTCAAGCAGGGCGTCGACCTCGCCTCGGTCTACCAAGTCCTCCAGACCTACCTGGGCGGCTATTTCGTGAACTACTTCAACCGCTTCGGCCGCCAGTGGCAGGTCTACGTCCAGGCCGAGGGGGATTTCCGGAAAACCACCCGCGGCATCGAGGACTTCTACGTGCGCAACCATGACAACCGCATGGTGCCGATCAAGTCCCTCCTCTCCTTGGAGCCCCAGAGAGGGCCGGAATTCACCAGCCGCTACAATCTCTACCGGTTTGCCCAGATCAACGGCGCGGCCGCCCCCGGCTACAGCTCCGCCCAGGCAATGAAAGCCCTGGAGGAGACCTTTGCCGAGACCATGCCGTCCGAAATGGGCTTCGACTACCTTGGCATGTCCTTCCAGGAGCAGAAAGCGGCCAAGGGGATCCCGCCCGCGGTCATTTTCGGCGTCTCGCTCATCTTCGTGTTCCTGATCCTCGCCGCTCTCTACGAAAGCTGGTCCTTGCCCTTCAGCGTCCTCCTGGGCGTGCCCGTCGCCGTGGCCGGGGCGCTCACCGCCATCTGGGGGCGGAACCTCGAAAACGACGTCTATGCCCAGATCGGCCTGATTCTCCTCATCGGCCTCTCGGCCAAAAACGCCATCTTGATTGTCGAATACGCCCGCGCCGGGGTCCAGGAGGGCAAGGAAGTCACCGACGCCGTCCTCGAAGCCGCCCGGCTGCGCCTGCGCCCGATCATCATGACCTCGCTCGCCTTCATCCTCGGGTGCGTGCCCCTCTGGACCGCCACCGGCTCCGGCGCGGCCTCCCGGCAGATCATCGGCACGTGCGTCATCGGGGGCATGCTCGCCGCCACGGGCCTGGCTATTTTCCTGATTCCCGTAACCTTTGACACAGTGGAGCGTCTGGCTCGGGGTCGGCGTGCGAAGTAAGTGCGGCTTCAATTTATAGCCAAAGTGCTTCCCAAAGCACTCGATTCGTCCTAAACATCCAAAAACGTCCTATGCCTAAAGCATCCAACAGCAAGCCGAACTCTGCCTTGATGAAACCCGTGCAGCCCGATCCCGCCCTCGCCGCCATTGTCGGCAGCGAGCCCTTGTCGAGGCCCGAGCTGACCAAGAAAATCTGGGATTACATCAAAAAACACAGTCTGCAAGACCCGGCCCAGAAGCGGATGATCAACGCCGACGCCACCCTCAAGCCCGTCTTCGACGGCAAGAGCCAGGTCAGCATGTTCGAGATGACGCGGCTGGTGAACGGTCACATCCAATAATGGGCCTGGGAACCAAAAACCGCCAAAACCAGACCGCCGAGACCTGCCGAGCGCACCTTCGGGCGGCCCACCGCGCGCAGTCTGAGCTGGTCGAGGAGTTTATCCTGGAAATCGAGGGCGGCCCGGTTTCGCCCGACATTACCCGGTGGGGAAAATTTACCGATACATCCCGGAACGTGGATGCTATGCTCCAGCGCTTGGATGAACGCTTTGCGCGCTGGCTTAATGGAGAATCTTAGAGATGATCCATCAATAAGCGCGCAAGCGACATTCCCTTTTTAAAAAAAATGCCAAAACCTAACTACGGATACGAAAAACGCAGAAAAGAACTGGAAAAGAAAAAGAAGAAAGAAGAGAAACGGCGAGCCAAGCTCGATCGGCCCCATGATGCTACCAGTGGCGAGGAAACTCCCGCCGGCGGCGTAGAAGCTCCCGCCAGTGGCGTGGACGCTCCTGCCAGCGAGGCTTAGTTAAAAGCCAGTTCATTTTTTGCAAAGCGTTTAAAGCCTCCCCGGCAGCAGCACTGTGACGAGGACCGATGGACTTTAGTGTCGTCCAGGAGAGCGCCGGGTGGATCGTGGTGGATAAACCGCCGTTTTTGCAAATCCACCCCAAAAAGCCCGGCGGCCCCAGAACTCTCTGGCACGGCCTGCGGGAATTGCTGGCCTATGAACTGGCCAACGGCGGCCAGGTGTCCATCATCAACCGTCTCGACCGTGAAACCAGCGGGCTCGTTCTCGTGGCCAAAACCCACGAAAACGCCCGCCGCTTCCACGAGGCCATGAAACGCCGGGCCGCGTGCAAGGAGTACCTCGCGCTCGTCTGGGGTTGGCCCGAGCTGGACGAGTTCACCATCGAGGCCCCTATTTTGCGCCAAGGCGAGCGGCTCCCGACCGCGATTTACCTGAAACGCTGCATCCACCCCGACGGCGCGCAAGCGCTGACGCATTTTCGGGTCGAAAAACGGTTTGAGAAACCGACCAGCGCCGGGGAACGTTTCGCGCTGGTCCGCGCCTACCCTAAAACGGGTCGCACCCACCAGATCCGCCTGCATCTGGCCCACGCCGGGCACCCGATCGTCGGCGACAAAATCTACGGCCCCGACGAGCACTGTTACCTGGAGTTCATCGAAACCGGCTGGACGGAGAGCCTCGAAAAGCGCCTGCTCCTGCCGCGCCACGCCTTGCACTCCGCGCGCCTTCGCATTGAAACGCCCGAAGACGGCGTATTGGAATGGAGCGCCCCGCTCGTGCCCGACATGGCGGCGTGGATGGGGGATGAGCTGCCCTGAAAGGGCGCGGGTAACTTGGCTTGCGCCTAAAACCTCCGCACCTGGGCCACGATCCAGCTCGAAAGATCGATGCAGTTGTGCAGGAACTCGCGCCCGAAGCCGTGGATGGTCAGATGCGGCGCGGTGATCACCACCATTGCGCTAATGATCGCGAGGTTGGCCAGGTAAATGATCACCAGCGAAAAAAACGTCCCGTGCTGCGAGAGGTCCGACTGCCCCTTCGGGATCATCCAGAGGGTGAAGCTCATATGGAAGGTCCACGTGATGCCGAGGGCCAGGAAAAGCCATCGCGTGTACGGCGTCATATCCCAGAAGAGCCAGCAGAGCGAGTAAAAGACAATCACCGCCACGCTGTAGAGCGGGTAAAAATAGGGTGCCAGGGCGATCCAGACATTGCTCTTGTTGGTCAGGATGTGCCCGCCGTCGCGGCGCACTTCAAACGCGCTGACTTTGCCCCCCATCAGCCAGACCCAGATGGCGTGGGTGAACTCATGCCCCCAGACGTAAGCGTAATTGACCGCCCGCCGCGGCAGGCCGAAAAAGGCGATCCCCCAAAGCAGCCCGCCCAGGCAGAAAAACCAGAACTCTTCGGTGGCCCAGTACTGGTATCTGAAGGTCTCGCGCGTGAAGATGCGAAAGAACGTCTTGGTCCACACAAATGCCATCGGCAGCAGAAAGACCGCGATGACGGTGTTGAGGACGCGCGTAGGGACGACGAGCTGGCGTCTCGGTGCCGGTACGTCGAACGGCTCGGCACCGCCGATAAGCGATGCCGAGCCGGTCTGGAATCGGTGAACCTTCCGCTTTGCGTTTCCAGGGCGCTTGGGGAGCCGTGGCATTGGGTTCGCTAGGCGGTTATGAGGTTAATTACGCGCGGCCGAGGTAAGCGCCGTTGCGCGTGTCAATTTTGACCAGTTCGCCTTCTTTGATGAAGAGCGGAACGTTGATCACCTTGCCGGTTTCGAGCGTGGCCGGTTTCTGGACGTTGTTGGCGGAGTCGCCTCGGACGCCTTCGGCGGATTCGATGACTTTCATCGTGACCGTGGAGGGCATTTCGACCTGAACGGCCTTGCCCTCGGCGTAGAGGACTTCGACTGGGAGGTTCTCCACGAGGTAATCCTTGGCTTCTTCGATCAAGTGTTCGTCGAGCGTGACGGTCTCGTAGGTCTCCGGGTCCATGAAGTTGAACCCTGTGTTGTCCTTGTAGCTGAACTCCAGCTTCTGTCGGGAGACTTCGACGAGTTCTACCTTGTCGGTCGAGCCGAAACGGACGTCGGCGGATTTGCCGGTGCCGATGTAGCGGATGATGAGTTGGACAAATGCACGGAGGTTACCGGGGGTACGGTGCATGACTTCAAGGACGATGGCGACGTTACCATTGTAACGGAGGGCCATGCCTTTGCGGAGATCGTTTGCTGCTGCCATGAGGTTTATTAAAAGAAATGATTGGAAAAAACAAATGAAGCAGTCAAACCGCGCTTAGACAAGTCTGAACTTGGCCAGGTCTTGCGAATCGACCAGCCCGACGGGAACGGGGCTGCCGCTGGACTGGTCGACGACGATGAGGTCGTCCACGGCGTGTTTCTGCATAATCCGGAGCACTTCCACGGCCATTTTGTTGGCGTTGACGGTGATGGGGCAGGGGGTCATGAATTCGCCGACTTGCCGCTCCAGCAGGTCGGGCACTTTTTCAAACTGCCGGCCAAAGTCACCGTGGGTGAAGACGCCCGCGAGCGTGCCGTCGGGATGGACCAGGACGGCCGCGCCAGCCCGGGCGTTGGCCATGCGCTTGATGACTTCATGGATGGGCGTCTCGGGCGGCATGAGGGCGAGTTGGTCGCCGGTGCGCATGATTTCGGTGACTTTAAGGAGCAGCGAGCGCCCGAGGCTGCCGCCGGGGTGGTAGCGGGCGAAGTCCTCTTTTTTGAAATTGCGGGCTTCGAGCAGCACCATTGCCAGGGCGTCGCCCAAGACGAGGGTGGCCGTGGTGGAGGAGGTGGGGGCGAGGCCGAGCGGGCAGGCTTCCTCTTGGATGGAGGCGTCGAGGTGGACGTCGGAATGGATGGCGAGGGTCGATTTCGGGTTGCCGGTGATGGAGACGATCTTGACCTCGAAGCGGCTCAAGGCGGGGAGGATGCGCAGGAGTTCCTCGGTTTCGCCGGAGAAGCTTAAGGCCAGGATGACGTCGCCGTCGGCCACGACGCCCAAGTCGCCATGGAGGGCGTTGAGGGAATTGAGTACGACGGCGGGGGAGCCGGTGCTGGTCATGGTGGCGGCGATTTTTTCGCCGATGTGGCCCGATTTGCCCACGCCTACGACGACGATTTTGCCGCGCTCTTTGAGGCTGGCCAGGATGGTCTCCACGGCACGAGTGAACGACTCGTCGAGGCGCTCGCCCACGCGGCGGACCTCGTCCAGTTCGATCTCAAAAACACGACGGGCTTTTGCAAGGAAATCCATACGGCAAAGTTTGGATGCGGGAGGGGACGCTGCCAAGGAAAAGTTGTCCCGGTGGAATTTATCAGAATAATAAAAAAGCCGCGCCCGGTTTTTACGGGGCGCGGCTTTTTAAGGAATCAGCTTTTTACCAGTTGGTGATCCAGGTGGCCGAGCCGGTGGTGCCGGTTTTGGCCGGGTCGACGGTGCACCAGAGGTCAAAGGTCGGGTTCATGCCGGGGCTGGAACCTGAGGTGGTGGCCGCCGTTCCCGAGCCGATGGTCGAGTAGGCGTACACGTTGCTGAATGGATCGATGACGGCCGTTACGTTACCGGTGCCGTTCCTGGGGGACAGCATTCCGGGCTTGAACGGGAAGTAGGTCCGGTTTGCGCTCCGTTCGGTGGCTGTTACGATGCGGTCGGCGTCAGTATCGCCACTGAGGGCTTTGTAGAGCACCACGGAGGAGGAGCCGCTGGTTGTTGGGACGGGGCTGCCGCTCTTGGGGATGACGACGCGCGGGTTGTCCGAGGCCTTCATTGAGTCGGAATCGGTGCTGCTGTCGTCGCGCGGATAATCTCCGTTGTCGACTTTGTACGACTCCAGCGCCAGCTCCAGGGCGGAGATTTCCGCCTTGGCCCGGTCGCGGGCCGCTTTGTTTTGCGCGTACTGGACGGTGGAGAGGGTCAGCCCGGCGAGCAGGGCGATGATGGACATCACCACCAGCAGCTCGATGAGGGTGAAACCAAAGAATAGGGGGCGTTTCATGGTATGTGTTCCCTCGCTTCTAGGTCTGGTTCTGCATCTGTTGAATGATGGAGATCAGCGGCATGAAGAGCGCGATGACGATGCTGCCGACAACGACGGCCAGGATGACGATCATGAGCGGCTCGAGCATGGCGGTGAGGCCTGCCACGGAGTTGTCTACTTCGTCGTCGAAGACGTCGGCGATTTTGAGGAGCATGTTCGGGAGTTGGCCGGTTTCCTCGCCGACGTCGATCATGCTGATGACCAGCGGCGGGAAGACTCCGCTGGCTTCCAGCGGGGCGACGATGGATTCACCTTCCTTGACGGCGTCATGCACTTTCATGATGGCGTCGGCGATGACGGCGTTGCCCGCCGTGTCTTTGGTGATGTTGAGGGCCTGGAGGATCGGGACGCCGCTTTCCACGAGCGTTCCAAGCGTGCGGGTGAAGCGGGAGATCGCTGATTTGCGCAGCAGGTCGCCCAGGAGCGGCATTTGGATCTTGATCCGATCCAGGATGACGCGCCCTTTGGCACTGTGGGCGAATATGTTGTAGACGACGATGATGGTGACGATCCCGCCGATGATGCCGAAGAAGTTCTCCTGAATCATTCGGCTCAAGCTGATGACGAACTGGGTCAGCTCGGGGAGCGGCTTATTCCCGAGCATGTCTTTGAAGATCTGCTCGAATTTCGGAACGATGAAGACCAGGAGGAACCACATGATCAGCATGGCGATGATCAAGACGATGATCGGGTAGGCCATGGCCGACTTGACCTTGTTGGCGATCTTCTGGGCTTTTTCCTGGAACTCGGCCAGACGGTTGAGGACGAGCTCAAGAACACCGCCGAGCTCACCGGCCTTGACCATGTTGATGTAGAGCTTGTTGAAAATCTTGGGGTGCTGCGCCAGCGATTCGGAGAAGGTGTTGCCGCCCTGGACGGAGTCGGCAAGCTGGTTGATGGTCCTTTTAAGCACCGGGTCGCGCTCCTGTTTGGCGAGTACCGTCAAGCCTCGCAACAGCGGCAGACCTGCATCGATCAACGTGGCGAGCTGCCGCGTAAAAATCATCAGGATCTTGCTCTTGACGGTCTGCTTGGTGAAGAGACTGGACCCGCCGGACTTCTTTGCCGTCGCCGAGGACGAAGCCGGGGCCGGTTTGGAAGCTTTTTTAGCGGATTTGCGAGGGGCTCCTCCTTTGCCATCTTCCGTCACGCTGGTGGGGAAGTAGCCAGCTTGCCGTAGCTGGCCAATGGCATCGTTGGAGGAGGAGGCTTCAATTACGCCGGTGGATTCACTGCCACGGGCGTCGAGAGCGACGTAGTTAAACTTTGGCATAGGGGGCTTGGGGGGACAATGGAATGGATCGCTACTGCAAAACAAAAAAACAAGAGGCCCGCATCCTCTGGTTCATGCCATCATGAACGGAGGTCTGCGGCTTGCCCGTCGACTCCGCCCATGGCGTTTTCCCCTTGTGGATACTTTCCTCGCTTGGGTCTCCGTGCCTTTTGCTTTAACAATTCGAAAAAAGAATGGCTGTGGAACTCGGATTTGTCCAATGAGAACTGTGTCTCCAAACCATTTTGTTATCAGGTTTTTTCCCTTCTGTGCGGGCAACGTCATTACTTTGTGAAACTTTTGGGCACCTCTGGAAACCGGGGCACGTCATCCACTTTGTCTTTTTGCGCCCTTTTTAAGCTCCCTCCCCGGGTTGGAATGATTTAGGATCGCGTTTTTATGAAGCCACGCCTTGCCTCCATTGCCGCCTTTGCTGAAGCCCGGGAACTGATTCCCGGCGGGGTGAATTCCCCGGTTCGTGCCTTCCGGAACGTGGGGGGCGAGCCGTTTTTCGTCCAGCGCGCCGCCGGGGCCCATATTTGGGACCTCGATGGCAATGAGTTGATCGACTACGTGGGGACGTGGGGCCCGGCCATCCTGGGGCATGCGCCGGAGTGTGTGATTGCGGCCATTCGCGAGACGGCGGGCTACGGCGTGAGCTTCGGTATCCCGAACCCGCTGGAGGTGGAGATGGCCCGGCTCATTCGCGCGTGGATGCCCTCGGTGGAGAAGGTTCGGATGGTCAACTCGGGTACCGAGGCCACGATGTCGGCGCTGCGGCTGGCGCGCGGGTTCACGGGGCGCGATAAGATCGTGAAATTCGAGGGCTGCTACCACGGGCACGGCGACAGCCTGCTGGTGCGGGCGGGCAGCGGCGCGCTGACGCATGGGGAGCCGGACAGCGCCGGGGTGCCGAGGGCGTTCGCGGAGCTGACCCTCACGCTCCCGTTCAACGATGTGGAGGCGCTCAAAGGGCTTTTCGCGCGGGAGGGGAAGGAGATCGCCGCGGTGATCCTGGAGCCGATTCCCGCCAATGCGGGCCTTTACTTTCCGCAGCCGGGCTTCCTGGAGGAGCTGCGCGCGCTTTGTTCGCGCTACGGCACGGTGCTTATTTTCGACGAGGTGATGACCGGCTTCCGCGTGGCCCGGGGCGGCGCGCAGGAGCTCTACGGCATCGTGCCCGACCTGAGCACGATGGGCAAGGTGATCGGCGGTGGCCTGCCGGTGGGGGCGTTCGGCGGGCGCGCGGAGATCATGGACCAGCTTTCGCCGGACGGCCCGGTGTACCAAGCCGGGACGCTCTCGGGCAATCCGCTGGCCATGGCGGCGGGGCTGGCGCAGCTGCGGGAGCTGGAGCGCGTGAACGGCTGGCAGCGCCTGGAGGAGATCGGCGCGGCGTTTGAGGAGGCGCTCGGGCCTGCATTGAAACGCAAGGCGGGCGCGCTGACTTTCCACCGCGTGGGCTCGATGTTCTGCCTCTTTTTCACCGGCGGCCCGGTGCGCAACCTGGCCGATGCGCTCAAAAGCGACCGCGAGGCGTTCGGCAAGTTCTTTCACCGCGCTCTGGACGGCGGTGTTTACTTCGCGCCGTCGCCATTTGAAACCGGCTTCCTATCGCTGGCCCACACGTTCGAGGATATCGAGACGACGGCCCGCGTGGCCACCGAGGCGCTCGGGTAGGGGGGGGGCCTGGTTCAGCGTTTCCCATCTGCCGCCTCTGCCGCCTCCGGCAGGCGGAAGGTGCAGATGACTTTCGAGCCGCCCTCGGGCTTGCGGGCGGAGCAGAGCATGGCGCCGATGATCCGGGCCCGGTAGCGCATGGTGTGCATTCCCAGGCCGCCGTTGGCGTTGGAGGGTTTGGGGTCATCCGGGATGCCGACGCCGTTGTCGTCGACGGTGATTTCCAGGTTGTCGCCCTGCTGATCGACGGAGACCACCACTTTCGTCCCTTTGCTGTGCTTGACGGCGTTGTGGAGGGCCTCTTGCGCGATCCGGTAAAGGTGGGTGGCCACCTCGTGGTTGTCGATTTGCACCGGGGTGCGGCAAACGAATTCGCACGGGATGCGGAAAATCCGCTCGGTGTTGGCCGCGAGCGTTTTGAGCCCCTCCAGGAGCCCTCCGGCGGTGAAGTCGAGCGGAGAAAGCCCCCGCGCCAGGCTGCGGGCGTGGTCCACGGCGTTGTTGAGCATGTCTTTGATCTGCGCGGCGTCGGCGGCTTGTTTGAGGCCGTATTGGCGCAGGTCTTTTTCCAGCAGGCAGCAGAGCATGATGACGCCTACCAGGTGCTGGCAGAGGTCGTCGTGCAGATCCTGGCCGATGCGTTGTTTTTCGAAGTCCGAAATCTCCAGGACTTCCTTTTCCAGCCGCCGCCGCTCGGTGATGTCGCGCACGGTGGCGGCGATGCCCTCGATCCGCCCGCTGGCACCGTGGATGGGGGAGAGGGTTAGCGAGACGTAGATGCGGCGGCCGTCCTTGGCGATGCGCACGGTTTCTACGTCGTGGACGACTTTGCCCTTCATCACGGCGGTGGTGAATTCCCGGCTTTCCCGGAGATGATCCCCGGGCACCAGCCGGGAGCTGTTGGCCGCGAGCATCTCCTCCTCCGTGTAGCCGAAGATCCGTGCGGCGGCCGGGTTCCAGCTCGTAATGGAGCCGTCCGGTTCGGTGCTGTAGATGGCGTCGATCGAGCTTTCGACGATGGCCTGGAAACGCTGCAAGGCCCGCTCGGACTGTTTGCGCTCGGAGATGTCGCGCACGTTGACGATCAGGGCCCGCACGCTGGGGTCGTCGAGGAAATTTGAAACCGTGGTTTCGACCCACCGCCAGCCGCCGTTTTTGCAGAGGACCCGGACCTCTCCGGTGGCGGAGCACCCCGGGGCCTTCTTGAGTTTCTCGAGGTTCTCCCGGACCTTCTTTATTTCCTCGGGGTGAATCCAGAAAAAGATATTGGCTCCAATCCAGTGGGAGGTTTCGAAGCCGAACATCCGCTCCGCCTGCGGGCTGACGTAGAGCACGTCGCCCTGCTCGGAGACGATGCCGATGGTATCGCTGCTTTTTTCGATCAGCGCCCGGAAATGGCGTTCGCTGCGTTCGAGCTTTTCCTCGGCGAGTTTCCGCTCCGTGATGTCGCGTGAGATGCCGATGATGCCGACGACCTGGTTGCGGTGATTGCGGTAGATCCCTTTTTGAATCAAGAGCGTCCGGTCGCCCGCCGGGTGTTTCAGTACGATTTCGTAGCCCAGCATGCGCCCGGTTCCCAGCACCACCTCGTTGTGGCTGCGGATGGACTGGGCGAGATCGGGCGGGAACACTTCGTCGATGCTTTTCCCGGTCAGCCTTTCGTGCCCGCTGCCGAAGAGGTCTTTGCAGGCGGAATTGTGCATTAGGAAATGCCCCCGGGTATCGTAGATGAAAACCCCGTCGCCCGTGCCTTCCACGATCCGGTTAAAAAGCGAGTGGCTTTCCCTCAGGTCCTGCTCGGTTTTGTGTTGGTGGGTGGTTTCCGTCAACGTCAGGAGAAAATGGCCGGTCGATTCCAGCGGTTCGGCGCGCAGATGAAACCAGTGCTGTTGTTGCGCCGTGTGTACGTGAAATTGCGCCTCGAACTTTGGCAAGAGGCCTTGCACCACCTTGGCGATGCCGATATAGACCGGCCTCGCCTCGGGAGATATTTTCTGGAATGCGCCGAGGTCGATCGCCGTTCGGCCGCCGCCGCGCGGATCTCTGAGGTTGAGCTTGGCTTGCAGGCTGCGCCAAGCCTCGTTGGCGAGCGCGATTGCGCCCTCGGGGGTGAGGACGGCCACGGCGTAGGGAAGGCTGCGGATCGCGGCTAGGGACAAGGCTGTTGCAAGCTTCTCCGAAGGGAGAGAAGTGTAGGCCGTTTCATCCTGTTGGGCCGGGTCGTCTGCTGCCATTTTTGGGAACACGATTGAGCTGGGGGGGAAGTCCCAATCCTCCGGGAAAGCCCCTGATTATTAGGACACGTAGTTATTTGTGCAAGCGCTGAATTGACCTTTCGCAGCCGGGCTTGCCTCCGGTCGCATCGGCGGGCGGGGGGGTATTTATTGGAGCTTAGTGTCCCTGAGTCGAATCGCCGTTTTCTTCCGTGGGTTCGGGTTTCTTTTTGTCCACCGGCTTTTTCTTTCCTTTTCCCGTCAGGGATTGCCAGAGGTTGAGAAACTGCGTCCCGTACTTTTGCCCCATGAGGACCGGCAAAAGATCTGTGCTGGGATGGGAAACGGTGCCTTTGATGTTGAAAGCGATTTCGCGGAAATTCCCCCCGGGAACGGGCTGGAACCCCGCGTCCATCCAGCCCGGAAGCTGGCGGCTGATCTTAGGCCCGACGGCGAGGCGCGCGGCGAGGTTGAGCTTGCCGTCCCATTCGCTCGTACCGTTGGCGGCAAGGCTCATATTGACCGATTCCACGACGAGGCTATCGACGAAGACTTTGCCCTCGGCGGCGCGGAGGTCGAGCTGGGCGTTGTGAAGCTGCATTTCCCGCAGCTCCTCGATCTGTAAAATTTTGCCGATGGCCTCCAAAAGCCCTACCTGCTCGACCCGGCTTTCGCGGATCTTGAGCTGGCCGATGCCCTGGATGGATCGCTTCTGGCCCACGGCTCCGTAGAGATCCAGGCTGCCCTGCATGGTGCCGGTGGCCCGCTGGGCGGTCTGCTCCTGGCCGAACTGGGTCAGCATGCCGTCGATGCTCACGCCGTCAAAGAGCAGGTCGATTGTGAAGAGTGGCAAGTCCTGCGTTGGCTGGAGGGTGGCGCTGCCACGGATGGTGCCCTGTGCGATGCGCGCGTCGATGGGAGCTAGGGCGATGCCGCCTTTGCGGTAGGAGAAGGGCGCGGCGAAACCGTCGATGACGAGGCCCTCGCGCAAGGTGGTCTTGGCGACGGCGACGGTTCCCTCGGGTTTCTCCGGGTCGCGCAGGTAAATGTTGGCCCCCTCAAAGGTCACGGTGGGCCGTCCCTGGTGGTCGATGAAGCGCAGCGTGGCGTTTTCCACCTTGATGGCTTGGATGCCGAATTCCAGGGCGCGTTTGGGCCCATGCTCCCGCTTTTTTTTGTGCGGCTTGTGCGTTCCCTCGGGGGTGGGGGATTCGGCGGCGGACGGGCCTCCCTTCGCTTCAGGCGCGGCTTCGTGTGGGGCCAGTGGGCAGGGCTGCTTCGGCGGCACCGAGTTCCACATGCCGTTCTTGCCCTGCGTCCAGGTGAGCACAGGGGCCTTGAAGAGCAGCTTCTTAATCACCACGTGGCCCGAGAGCAGCGGTATCCAGCTGATGCTGGCGGAGACGGACGGAATGGTAAGCGTCGAGCCGGTGCCTCCCTCGGTCCCCATGGCGCCGAAGTCGCACTCGACGTCATTGCCGGTGAGGCCGCCCCAGAGGGTGTAGTGGAGGCTGCCGAACTGCACCGGCACTCCAAGCTCGCGCTTAAGGGCGGCTTCCAAGCGTGCCCGAACCCCTTTCGACCCTGCGTACAGATCGAGCCCGAGGAGAATCGCCACCCCGGCGAGGATTCCTGCGGAGATGAGAAACCGCTTGGAAAAGTTTTGCACGGACACCAAAGTAGTCACGATGGTTTGAAAGAAAAGACCGAAGTCAAATGAGCAAGATAATGGTTATCCTCAACCCCGCCGCCCGGAGCGCCAAGGCTGCTGGGCTTCTCGGAGAAATCGAAACGCTCGCGCGTGGCGAGGCCGTGGTCGCCCTGAGCAGCGAACCGGGGGACGCCCGAAGGCTGGCAAGGGAGGCGGCCTTATCCGGAACGCAGGTGGTGGTAGCAGCGGGGGGCGACGGCACGGTTAACGATGTCCTCAACGGCATCGCGGGCACCGGGGCGACGCTGGGGATTCTGCCCACGGGGACCATGAACGTTTTCGCAACCGAGCTGGGCCTGCCGAGAAATCTCCGGGATGCCTGGGCGGCTATTCACAATGGCCATTCCCGGGAGATTGACCTTCCGAGGGCGTCCGGGCACGCATTTGTGCAGATGGCGGGGGTGGGGCTCGATGCCCAGGCGCTCCAATCCACAAGCTGGGAAGCCAAGCGCAACCTCGGGCCGCTGAGCTACGTCATCTCGGCCGCGCAGGTGGCCGCCCGCAAGCCGCCGACGCTCCGGGTGAAGGCGGAAGGTGCGGAGCATGAAGGCTCCTTTGTGCTGATTGGCAACGGCCGTTTCTACGGCGGGCCGTTCCCGGTTTTCCCCAATGCCCGGCTTGACGATGGATTACTGGATGTGATCCTGTTCGAGCGCGTCGGCCACCTGGATTTGATCCGTTATCTTCAAGCCGCGCTATTTGGAAAGCACATCGACATGCCCGACGTGACCTATCTGCAAACGCGGGCGCTCTCGGTGGCGAGTGAGAGCGATGTGCCCGTGGAAGTGGACGGGGAAGTGGTCGGCCGGGTGCCGGTTGATTTCGAGTGCCAGCCCCGGGGGCTGCGCGTGATCGTGCCGGGATGAACGGAGTTATTGATTGGCCGCAATGAGCTTTTAGAGATGACAGGCTCGGCAATTTAAACAGGATTTATAGGATTACGCCCCAGAGCTCGCGAGAGCCGGATGGCCCCGGGAAACTTAATCCGAAAAATCCTGTCAATCCTGTTAATCCTAAGCCGAAAATAGGTGTCCTAGAAAAAAGGCAGAGGGCTCACGCAAAGACGCAAAGGCGCAAAGAAAGGCAGGACTCTTTGCGCCTTTGCGTGAGAATAGAATTCCCCCTTTTTCATGCCGCGCGGAGCCCCGTCTGCGGGGCATGGGGATCTGTCTAAAAAATGCCGAGAGTCTTTGCTCGCAAGCCGACGGATTTCCCCGCAAAAAAGCTCCTGTTCATCCTGTCTCAGACGCTTTTTTAATTGGCTACGGTATTAAAGCTCTGCCAGCTTGGCCTTGATCGCGTCGAAGTGCGGGAGGTCGCCCGGGGTCGGCGTCTGCTCGGCGTATTGGATCACCCCGGCTTTGTCGATGACGAACGCGGCGCGGGCCGCCGTGCTACCGAACCCGCCGAGGTCGGCAAGCAATACGCCGTAGGCGGCCGAGACCGTCTTATTGAGATCGCTGGCCAGCGTCAGGCCGATGTGCTCCTTCTGGGCCCAGGCGTCCTGGGCGAAGGGGCTGTCGACGCTTACGGCGATCACCTTGGCCTCAAGGCTCTCGTAGGCTGCGATGCCGCCCGTGATGTCGCACATTTCCTGGGTGCAGACGCCCGTGAAGGCGAGCGGAAAAAAGAGCAGGACGGTGTTCGTCTTGCCGAAGTTGGCGCTGAGCTGAATATCGGTGATGGCTTCCCCTTTTTTGGATTTAAGGGTGAAGTCCGGAGCTTTGGTTCCAACGGTGATCATAGTGGTAAGGTTTTAAGGACACCTGCTTATAGCACACGGAGCCCCCGCAAACAAGCTCTACCGCTTGGTCGGTCGCTTACCGTACTATCCCGCGCTCGCTCGTCTGGAGGAACTCCAGCAACTGGCAGATTTCCGGAATCGGGGCGAGCTTTTCGTGGATTTGCTCCGCCGCGTCCTTGACGTTCAGGTTCATCCGGTAGAGGAGCCGGTAGGCTTCTTTAATCTGCCGAATCGTCTCTGGGGTGAAATCGTGGCGCTCCATGCCGACTTTATTGATCCCGCGAATCTCCGCCGGGTTGCCGTCGGCGATCATGAAGGGTGGCACGTCCTGGACGATTTTCGTACACCCCCCGAGGATCGCATGGCGCCCGATGCGGCAGAATTGATGGATGGCGCTCAGGCCCCCGATGATCACGTGGTCGCCCACCTGAACGTGGCCCGCCAGCGTTCCGTTGTTGGAGAAAATCACGTCGTCGCCGACGGTGCAGTCGTGCGCGATGTGCGCGTAGGCGAGGAAGTTGCCCCGGTTGCCGATTCGCGTCGTGTTGCCCGGAAAGGTCGCCCGGTGGACGGAGACGTATTCGCGGAACGAATTGTCGTCGCCGATCTCCACATGGGTCGGCTCGCCCCGGTACTTGAGGTCCTGGGTCTGCTGGGCGATGGAGTCGTAGGCGAAAAATTTATTATTTTTCCCGATCCGGGCAGGCCCGGCGATGGTCACATGGTGCTGGAGCCAGCAGCCGTCGCCCAGGGTGACGTCCGGGCCGATGATCGAATACGGCCCGACGTAGACGCCGGTGCCAAGCTGTGCATGGGGATCGACGATGGCGGTGGGATGAATCTCGGTCTCGGGCATGGTTGGCACAAGTTAGTCTACGAAACAGAAGAGCATGTCGGCTTCGGAAACAACTTCATTATTCACCACGCAGCGGCCCTTGGCCTTGGCGAGGCTGCGCTTGGCCTTGGTGACTTCGACGTGGATAAAGATCGTGTCGCCGGGCATCACCGGTTTGCGGAATTTGACGGAATCCGCGCTCATGAAGTAGCCGACGCGACCGTTGGGCGTCTCGCCCGCGGCGTGCAGGAAGGCGATGCTGGCCACCTGCGCCATGGCTTCGAGCTGGAGCACGCCGGGCATCACCGGGTGGCCCGGGAAGTGGCCCTGGAAGTACGGCTCGTTAATGGTCACGGTCTTGATGCCCGTGCACTTGTTGTCATCGAAGGCGACGATCCGGTCCACCATCAGGAACGGGTAGCGGTGCGGGAGCAGCTTCATGACGTCGTTGACGTCGAGCATGTCGCCGCCCTTGGGCGTTGTCGACGGCGGCACCATGGCCAGCAGCTGCGCGTGGCGGCGGGTCAACTGCTTGGAAAGCTCAGTATTGGCACCATGGCCCGGCTTGACGGCGATGACATGCCCCTTGATGCGGTGGCCGAAGAGCGCCAGATCACCCACGAGGTCGAGAATCTTGTGCCGGGCAAATTCTTCTTTGTAGCGCACCGGCTCCTTGCTCATGACCGATTCGCCCTTTACCACCACGGCGTTTTCGAGGCTGCCGCCTTTGATGAGGCCCTTGTCGAGCAGCGGCTTGACGTCCTCGTAGTAAACGAACGTCCGGGCCGGGGCGATTTCCTTCTCGTAAAGCGCCGGGGTGATCTCGGTGCTGTAAAACTGGGTGAACCGTCCGTCCGGGCCGACGTTGGTGCAGGAAATGCGGAATTTGTCGTCCGGCACGATGGTCAGAATGGAGCCGCTTTTGGTCTCGATGTGGAGCGGCTCGCTGATGGCGTAGAAAGAGCGGGGGGCGTCCTGGGCCACGATGCCCGCTTTGTTGATCAAATCGGCGTAGGGCTTCGCGCTGCCGTCGCCGATGGGGGGCTCGTTGGAGTCCATTTCGATGAGCGCGTTATCCACGCCCATGCCGTAGAGCGCGGAGAGGACATGCTCCACGGTCTGCACTTTTACCGCCCCTTCCGAGAGGCTCGTGGCCCGCTCGACGGTCTTGACGAGCGAACAGTGGGCATCGACTACCGGCTGGTCCGGCAGGTCAACGCGCTTGAACTTCCAGCCATGCCCGACAGGAGCCGGTTGCAGGGTGATGGTCGATTTTTCTCCGGTATGGAGAGAGGTCCCCGTGAGGGACGCGGACGAGGCTAGGGTATGCTGGAGCTCAGACATGGGAGGGTTGACCCTAGCAGGGGGAAGGGGATTGCTCAATGGATAATTACGCGGGGGCTATCGCTAAGTTCGCGCACCGCAGCACCGAGGACAGGCGCCTATTTGTCGGCTTTGCTTTTGACGAGAAGCGAAAGCGTGAAGTCGTTGTTTTCAAACAGGGTGAGCATCTCCTTGGGACGGTAGGGCAACTGGGCGGAGAAAATGTTGAGCGGATTGACTATACGGTCTGAGCCGGTGACAGTCACGCGGGACAGGTCCTGAATATTCACATTGAGTGCTTTGAACCCAGTGACAGGTTCCACATTCTTGGAATTATCGGACGAAGCCGAACTCTGCCCTTCATTTTGAAGGAGACAAACGGTGACGATGAGAGGCTCGTTGGATGGGGAAACCACTGGAAAAGAGAGCGGTTGTTCTTCCAGAAGGATGTTTGTGGAAATGACTTTTGCGGGTTTGCCATCCTTGGCTTTCGGGGTGATGAAGCACTCCACAGTGTAGGGCGTGTCATTTGCAACAGCCTGGGATACGGCAGCGAGCAGCAAAAAAGCCAGGGAAGGAAGAGCAGCGGCTAGTTTCATGGAGTGATTAGTTCATTGCCAAGAGCGTTGGTCAATGGCGAATTGTGATGTTCCAGCCAGGTAGCGCCTTTCTTCCCAATGAGCAGTTGCTCCTTAGTAATTAGCGATTACTTCAGCTCAGCCTTCCAGCGCTCCAACTGTGCCTTCACGTTGGCCCGGGAGGGCGCGCCGGGGTTGGTGCGGGCATCGATGGAGCGCTCGACGTTGAAAACGCCGTAAACGTCATTTTCGAACGCCGGAGAAAGCGCCTTGTAATCCTCCAAGCTCAGGTCGGCCAGGCCAACGCTCCGCTCCAAACAGAGCGCGACGGTTTTGCCAACGATTTCATGCGCCTTGCGGAAGGGCACCCCATGGAGCACGAGGTAATCGGCTACGTCGGTGGCCAGGAGCGCCCAGTCGGCCACGGCGGAGGCGCACGGGGCCGGGTTAACCTGGATTTCGCGCAGCATGGCGGCGTAAATTTGCAGCGAATGCTTCACGGTGTCGAGCGAGTCGAATACCGGTTCCTTGTCCTCCTGCATGTCGCGGTTGTAGGTCATCGGGAGGCCCTTGAGGAGGGTCAGCAGCGCCACCAAGTTGCCGACGAGCCGCCCCGTTTTGCCTCGGGTTAGCTCGCAGACATCGGGGTTCTTTTTCTGCGGCATCAGGCTGGAGCCGGTCGTGTAGGCGTCGGAAATGGTCACGAATTTGAACTCCGCGCTGGCCCAGAGGATGAGGTCCTCGCTGAGCCGCGAGAGGTGGACGCCGATCAAGGCCAGGGCCGAGAGGAGCTCCACGGCAAAATCGCGGTCGCTCACGGCGTCCATGCTGTTCTGGCTGATCGCCGGGAAGCCGAGCTCGCGGGCGATCAGTTCGCGGTCGAGGTTGATCGTCGAGCCCGCGATGGCCCCGGAGCCGAGCGGGAGGACGTCGAGGCGCTTGCGGGCATCGGCGACGCGCCCGGCGTCCCGCGCGAGCATCTCCACATAGGCCAGCAAGTGGTGCGCGAAAAGCACCGGCTGCGCCCGCTGGAGGTGGGTATAGCCCGGGATGATCACCCCGGCATTGCGTTCGCCCAGGTCCACGAGGCTCTTCTGGACTTCGGAAATAAGATGGATGATCTCCCCGGCTTCGTCGCGGAGGTAGAGGCGGATGTCGAGGGCCACCTGGTCATTGCGGCTGCGGGCGGTGTGGAGCTTCGCGCCGGGGTCGCCAATGCGCCGGGTCAGCTCGGCCTCGATGTTCATGTGGACATCCTCCAGGTCGCGCTGCCAGGGGAATTCGCCCTTGTCGATCTCGTCGCGGATCGTCAGCAGCCCGCTCCGGATCGCCTCCAGCTCCTCCTGGTTAATCAGCCCCGCGGCCTGCAGCGCCGTGGCATGGGCGATGGAGCCAGCAATGTCATGCCGGTAGAGCCGCCAGTCAAAGGAGATGGACTCTGAGAAATCTTTAAGTAGTTGAGCGGTATCGGTTTTAAAACGTCCTTTCCACATGGTGTGGCGATGATGACAGACCGCGCGGGAGTTTCAATAGCGGAGAGAATTTCCCAGCAAACCCCCAACACGTGTAGGTTTTCTCTTGTCGAAGGGCCGTTCTCTCGGGAATAATCCCCGCACATGAGCACTCCCACCCCACTTGGACTGAAACCTTCTTTTGGATTTGGCGACCGCATCGGTCTGGCCACCGCCGGGCACGTCGCCGCGCTCCAGCGCTGGGGCGCGGGCATCGAGCCCATTTTCGCCCAGCAATCCATCCGCGAAATGACCCGCACGGGCCGTTCGGCGGAATGCGTCATGGCCGACGCCCTCAACGCAGCGGCCGCCGCCGGGTACACCGGCCCGCAGGGTGCCGACGCCGATCACCTTAAAACCCGCGAGGACGTGGACCGCACCTCCGCCGCCGGTTTCTGCTTTTTCACCATCGACCCTTCCGCCTACGTCGATGCCCAGGCCGACAACTACGACCTCGCCACGCTGCGCGCGAAATTTGCCGCCGTGCGCGAGAAAATCACTTGGTTTGACCTCTACAACGGCAAGTCCATCCGCCTTTCCACCGGCTCCGTCATCGAAATCACCGAGGAAGCCGCCCTGCGCGCCGCCGTGAAGTACGGCATCGCCATCAACGAAGCGGTTGACCTCGCCCACTACATCGCCGAGGTGAGCGCCAAGGCGGGGAGCGATTACGAGATCGAGCTGAGCGTGGACGAAACCGAGCAGCCGACGACCCTCGCCGAGCACTACATCATCGCCGACCAGGTCATCGCCCGGGGCATGAAGCTCGTCTCGCTCGCCCCGCGCTTCATCGGCAGCCTGGAAAAAGGCGTCGACTACATCGGCGACCTCGCCGCGCTCGACAAGACCCTCGATGACCATGCCGCCATCGCCAAGCTCCTCGGGCCGTACAAACTGAGCCTCCACTCCGGGTCCGACAAAATTTCGATGTACACCGCGCTCGCCCGCGCCACCGGCGGCCTCTTCCACGTCAAAACGGCGGGCACCTCCTACCTCGAAGCGCTGCGGGTCGTCGCCCTGCACGACGCGCCCCTCTTTCGCCGCATCGTCGCCTTCGCCCGCGACCACTACGACACCGACAAAGCCACCTACCACGTCCACGCCACCCTGGCCGACGCCCTCGCGCCGGAAGCCGTGTCGAGCGACAAGGAGCTGGAGAAAATTTACCTCGAATGCTGGGAAGACGTCCCGGCGGGCAAGGGTTTCACGGCTCCTGGCCGCCAGATCCTACACTGCACCTTCGGCAGCGTGCTGACGCATCCGGAATTCGGCCCCGCCGTGCGCGCCTGCCTCATTGCCAATCCGCAGACCTACATCGACGTGCTTACCGTCCACTTCGGCAAGCACCTCGAAGCCCTCAAGGCGGGGTTGGAGTAAGCGCCCTTTCCAAACGAGCCCGGCGTGAACGCGCCGGGCTTTTTTTATGCCCTGTGGCGGATTTGCTGGAGAGCCCAGCGGGCGTGCTCGGCGATGAGCGGTTCGGGATCGCACGCCGCTTTTTCCAACGCGGGAAGATCCGTCGCCGTACCGGTATTACCCAAGGCTACGCAGACATTGCGCAAGAAACCTCGCCGCTTGATGCGCTTGATCGGCGAGCCGCGAAAGAGCGTGCGAAATTGCTCTTCGTCCAGCGCCAGCCATTCGCGGAGACTCATCTTCACCGCATCGCGCGCCGCGAACGCCGCTTCGTGCGAGACCTGCGCGAACCGGTTCCACGGGCACGCCGCCGCGCATTCGTCGCAGCCGTAAACGCGCCCGCCCAGCAGCGGCCTTAGCTCCTCCGGGATCGCCCCTTTATTTTCAATGGTCTGATAGGCCAAACAGAGCCGGGCGTCCAGCCGGTGAGGGGATGTGATCGCGTGTGTGGGGCATGCGTCAATGCAGCGCGTGCAAGTCCCGCAACGGTATGGCAGCGGGGCATCCGGCTCCAGTTCCAGAGTTGTGAGCACCTCGGCGAGGAAGAACCATTTCCCGAGCTTCGGGCTTACGAGAAGCGTACTCTTTCCCTGCCAGCCGATGCCCGCCAGCGCGGCGAAATCCCGCTCCAGCACCGGCCCGGTATCGGCATAGCCGCGCTGAACGCCGCCGTGCGATTCCAGGAACGCCTCAATCTGCCGCAGCTTGGGTACGATGAAATCGTGATAATCCAAGTTCCACGCATAACGGGCCATGCGCCCTTGAGCCGGGCTTGGTTCCGCGCCTTGCCAATAATTGAGCGCCAGCACGACGATGCTTTTCACACCGGGCAGAACAGCATCCGGATTCGTGCGACGATCCGCGTTGCGTGCCATCCACGCCATCTCCCCGGCGCAGCCCTCATCGAGCCAGCGCCGGAAATCAGCGGCATGCGGCGGCGTCACCGCCGGAGCGATTCGGCAAAGGGCGAACCCCAGCGAATCGGCCAACTCGGCAAGCGCCGCTTTCATTAGCCTAACCCGGGATCTCGCGCAGCATTTGCGCGTTGGTCGGGAACTTGTTTAGGAAGAAAAGCAACCGTTCGATCGCTTCCGGCGGTTTGTGCCCCGAGAGGCCGCGCCGGATGGTGTTGATCTTGTGCAGATCGGCTTCCGGAAGCAGCAATTCCTCGCGCCGCGTGCCGGACATGAAGATGTCCACCGCCGGGTAGATCCGCATATCCGAGATCTTCCGGTCGAGCACCAGCTCCATGTTGCCCGTGCCTTTGAACTCCTGGAAAATCAGGTCGTCCATGCGGCTGCCGGTCTCCACGAGCGCCGTCGCCACGATAGTCAGCGAGCCTGCTTCTTCAGTATTACGCGCTGCGGCGAAGAGTTTGCGCGGGATCTCCAGTGCGCGAGCGTCCACGCCGCCTGACATCGTGCGTCCGCCGCCGCCCATCGAGTTGTTGAAGGCGCGACCGACGCGGGTGATCGAGTCGAGCAGCACAAAGACATGCTTGCCCAGCTCCACCAGCCGCCGGGCCCGCTCGATGGCGAGCTGCGCGATGCGCGTGTGGCTCTTAATCTCCTGGTCGTTCGAGCTGGCCATGATCTCGGCCTGCGGGAAGGAGCGCTTGATATCGGTCACTTCCTCCGGCCGCTCGTCGACCAGCAGGATGATGAGCTTCATCTCGGGGTGGTTCTTCACCACGGCCTCGGCGATGTGCTGCAAATAGGTCGTCTTGCCCGTGCGCGGCGGGGCTACGATGAGCCCGCGCTGGCCGCGCCCGATGGGTGCCATGAGGTCGATGACGCGGGTCGTATTGCGTTCCGGCGTTGTTTCGAGCTTGATGAAATGGTTCGGGTTGACGGTCGTCAACTCGTCGAACATCGGCACGTTGTGGATGGTCTCGGGATCTTCTCCCTCGATCTCCGTCAGGCGGTAAAGCTGCGGGCCACGGTTGCCGCGGCGGATTTCTCCCTTGATCCACGTCCCGTCGCGCAGGGCGTAACGGCGGCAGACCTCAGGGGTTACGAAAACGTCACTTGGATGTTGCGAGTAGCCGCGCTTCGGATCGCGCAGGAAGCCGAATCCCTTGCCGGATACCTCGACGAGGCCCTCGGCGTAAACCGGCTCGGGCCTGGGGATTTCTATCGCCGGTTCGCGCGGAATCTCGATGGCCTGCGGCTGCTGAATCGGCTGCTCGGAAGTCAAAAACTGCTGACGCGCGGCGGCGATGCGCTCTTCGCGGCTCAGGCCCGGCTGTTCGGTCTGCACCGGCTGAGCGGGTTGGGTGGGCTGTAAAGGCTGCCTGCGGCGCGGAATGATGAGCTCCTCGGGTTTCTGCCGGGCTGCGGGTTGCTGGCGGGCTGGAGGCTGTGCGGGGGCTCCCTGCTGGGCCGTGCGGGGCGACCACTCCTCGACGGGCGCTCCGGCGTAAACCGGGGCCTGTGGGTAAGCGGGTTGGTTCGCGGGCTCGCGGTCCCGATCGCGGCCCCGATTATGACGGCCACGGCGGTTGCCGCGGTCGCGGTCGTTGCGGCGTCCTCTGCGGTCCCCGGAATCGGAGCGCTCTTGTTCAGAGCGGGGCGCGGGGGCCGCCTCGGCGGCGACGGGAAGGGGAGCGGGTTCGGGCGCGGGGGCCACTGGAGCGATGGGGGCCGTAGGGGCTTTGGGGGCAACCGGGGCCACACGGACAACCGGCGGCTCTGGTGCCACGGGTGCCATCGGCAGCTCGGGAGCCGCTACGGGCTTGGCCTTCGCTGCTTTTGGCTCGGCAACTGGCAGCGCGAGTTCCTCCGCTTCGGCCTTTTTGGAGGTCTTGCGGGTGCGCGTGGCCGGTTTTTTGGCCGTCGTCGTTTTCGTCGTTTTTCCCGCGGCCTTGGTGGTCTTGGCCGTTTTCGCCGGTTTCTTGGGCTCCGTTTTTTCCTCGGCTTTCTTGGTCGCCTTAGGGACCTTGACGGCCTTGGTGGCGCGAGGCTTCGCGGCCGCCTTGCGGCGGATTGGCTTGGTTACCTCATCCGGGAATAACGACGGGGTATCGTTCTGTTCGCTCATACAACTAAATCCTGGGTATGACCGCTTATGTTGGGGCGGCTCCCAGCTTCTTTCTGAAATCGTGTTAGGGTTTCCTTATTCCGAGAGTCTGTTTAATACCTCTTCGGGAATGTCAAAATTCGCGTGGACGGCCTGGACGTCGTCGCACTCATCCAACGCATCGCAAAGATGAAGCACCTGCGAGGCGACCTTTTCATCGGCCACCGACACTGTGTTTTCGGGGATGTAGGTCAGTTTCATGCTATCAACCGGGACCTCCGCTTTTCGGAGCGCTTCGCCGACGGCATAAAGCCGGTCGGGCGCGGTGGTAACGAGGAACGAATCCCCTTCGTTGGAAAATTCTTCAGCTTCGGCCTCCAAAGCCAGTTCGAGGAGACGGTCTTCATCGGACGGGTTTACTTTCCCCCCGACCGGCACGCCGATCTGCCCTTTCTTATGAAACATGTAAGCTACCGACCCGCTGGTGGCGAGGTTTCCGTGAAATTTCGAGAAAATTTCCCGCAAATCAGCCGCTGTCCGGTTCCGGTTGTCGGTCATCACCTCAAGGAGCACCGCCACGCCGCCCGGGGCATAGCCTTCGTAAACCAGTTCTTCAATGGTCTGGCTCTCCAGCTCACCGGTGCCCTTTTTGATGGCACGGTCAATCGTGTCCCCAGGCATATTCTGGGCACGAGCCGCCTGGACCGCGCCGCGAAGCCGGAAATTCGTGTTCATGTCTCTGCCGCCCATGCGTGCGGCCATGGTGATTTCCCGAGAGAATTTGGAAAACAAATTGCCGCGCTTTGCATCGAGGGCGCCTTTGAGACGCTTGACTTTAGACCATTTATTATGACCCGACATAGGGTGGAAAACGAAAACGACGCGCCGTAGCATTACCACGTACCGCCGCAGGCACTCGGAGGGTTGCGGTAAACCTCTATTACCGCTGCTGCGAAGGAGGTATTGGCCAAAGGAAGCGGCCAAAGAGAACGCGAAGTTGGGGACAATAGATCAGAAACGCCCCCAGTTGTCAACGGGGCAAATGGAATTTCCTGCCGTTTCCAGTTAAAAAAGAGTCTTTAGACAGGGTGAACAGGAGGATCTTTTTGGGGGAGGTCTGCCGGTTTGTGAGCGGAGAAGCTCGGCGTTTTTTTTGACAGATCCCTATGCCCCGCAGACGGGCTCCACGCGGCATGGAAAAGGGGGAATTCTATTCTCACGCAAAGGCGCAAAGGCGCAAAGAAAGGCAGGACTCTTTGCGCCTTTGCGCCTTTGCGTGAGCCCTCTGCCTTTTTTCTAGGACACCTCTGGAAACCGGCGGCACGTCATCCATTTTGTCTTTTTGCGCCCTTAAGAGGATTTTTTGGATTGGGTTTTCCGGGTGCCATCCCGCTCTCGCGGGCTCTGGGGCGTAATCTTCTTAATCCTGTAAATCCTGTCTAAAATGCCGAGCCTGTCCTCTCTAAAAGCTCATTGATTACTAGGCGTGGTATCATTCCTCTTTCCCCAGGGCGGCAACAAAAAAGGGAGCCGACTTCGAAAGGCGGCTCCCTTTTTGAAATGATGGAAATATTTTGCCTAGAGCGGCGTCTTGATCAGGAAAACAAAGGCCAAGGAGGCCACGAAGGAGAGCAGGGCCACTCCACCGACGGCGAGCGCCGCCGTTTTAGCCGGGGCCTTCTGGACGGTTTTGCGCTTGAAGGGCGACGAGTTGCCAAAATTGCTGGGCCGCTGGCTCTGGGCCGCCGGGACAGCTTCCTGCGCCGGGAGCGGCTCGTTATGCTTGGACGCGTCGGGCTCGAAAACGCCTTCCACGCTGCCGAAACGCACTCGGTCGCCCGGGGTAAGCAGCGCTTCGGAAACCGGCTTGCCGTTGACCCGGATGCCGTTGGTGGAGCCGAGGTCGCGCAGTTGGTATTTGCCGCCGCTTAAGACAAATTCGGCGTGGTTCACCGAGACACTGGGGTCATCGATGTAGATGGTGTTTTCTTCAGTTCGGCCGACGGAAATTTGCGCTTCCGTGAGCTCATGAACGACTTCACCGACATCCGGCAGAAAAATAACGAGTTTCGACATGGGGGGTGTAGGCCTCGGTTTATATCAAGGTTAGCGGCTTTCTTCAATGAGTTTACTGAACTCGTCGAAAAAGTAATTGGCGTCGTGCGGCCCGGGCGCGGCCTCGGGGTGGTACTGGACGCTGAAAATCGGCATTTCCAAGTGACGCAGCCCCTCGACGGTGCCGTCGTTGAGGTTAATGTGGGTCACTTTCACGTTGGAGGGGAGCGTGTCGGGATCGGTCGCGTAGTTGTGGTTCTGCGCCGTGATCGTCACTTTGCCCGTCTCCAGGTCTTTTACCGGCTGGTTGCCACCGTGATGGCCGAATTTCAGTTTAAAGGTCTTGCCGCCCACGGCATACGTGAGGACCTGGTGGCCGAGGCAGATGCCGAAGATCGGCTTGCGGCCCATCAGGTCTTTAACAATCGTGTGGATGTAATCGAGCGCGGCGGGGTCTCCGGGGCCGTTGGAGAGGAAAATGCCGTCCGGGTTGAGCGCCAGGACCTCCGCTGCCGAGGTGGCGGCGGGGACGACGGTTACCTGGAATCCGGCCTGCCGGAGCTGGCGCAGGATGTTGAGCTTGATGCCGAAGTCATAGGCCACGACTTTGTGGCGAACCGGCTGGAGTGCCTCGTAAATTTCGCCGTCGGCATCGCGAACGATGCCCGTGCCGTCGCCCTTTACGATGGTCCATTTGCGGGAGAGCCTTTCTTCCGGGTCCCAGGCAAAGGGCTGGGCGACGGTGACTTCGCGAACGAAGTCCATGCCGGTGACGCCGGAGCCGCTCTGGGCCAGCTCGATGGCTTTGTCGTTGGAAATCGCGGGATCGGTGGACAGGCAGCACTTCATGGCGCCTTTTTCCCGGAGATGGCGGGTGAGCGCCCGGGTATCGATGCCCTGGATGCCGGGGATGTTCCACTTGGAGAGGTATTCGCCCAAGCCGAGCTGAGAGCGCCAGTTGCTGGTAAGAGGGCTGAGCTCTTCGATGATGAAGCCCCGGACATGCGGCTGGGAGCTCTCTTCATCGACGGGGGTGATGCCGTAGTTGCCGATAAGAGGATAGGTCATCGCCACCATCTGGCCCCGGTAGGAGGGGTCGGTGAGCACTTCTTGGTAACCAGTCATCGAGGTGTTGAAAACGACTTCACCCAGGGTCGTTCCGGTTGCCCCGAACGACTCTCCCTCAAAGAACCGGCCATCTTCTAAAGCCAAAATTGCACGCATTGCGGGGCAAGTTACGCGCTGGAGGCCAACCCGAAAAGCGGAAAATTCTTTTGTATTATGATATTTTTTGCCGGAAATATGGAGCGATGCAGCCGCCAACCCTGAATGTGAACGAAATTTTCCTCTCAATCCAGGGAGAGAGCACCTGGGCCGGGCTGCCGTGCGTCTTTGTACGGCTAACGGCGTGCGACTTGCGCTGTTCGTACTGCGACACGGCGTACGCCTTCACGGAAGGCCGCCGTATGGCGCTGCGGGAGGTGGTGGACGCGGTGCTCGGGTTGGATTGCCCACTGGTGGAGGTGACGGGCGGCGAGCCGCTCTTACAACCGACCGCGCTCCCGCTGATGACGGCCCTCTGTGACGCAGGGAAAACCGTGCTCCTGGAAACCAACGGCGCGCGCGATATTTCCGGCGTCGATCCGCGGGTTCACCGCATCATGGACCTCAAGGCCCCGGGGAGCGGGGAGTGCGCCCGGAATTTTGGGCCGAACCTCGGGGTGCTGACCCGGCGCGACGAGGTGAAAATCGTGATCGGCTCGCGTGAGGATTACGAATGGGCGCGCGAGCAAGTGCGCCGCGAGAGTCTTCATTGCCGGGTGAACGCCGTGCTATTCTCCCCGGTTTTCGGCCGGATCGCCCCGGCGGAGATCGTGGCATGGATTCTGGAGGACAAGCTGCCAGTGCGCTTCCAGCTCCAGATGCATAAATTCATCTGGGACCCGGCCGAGCGGGGGGTCTGATTTTTTATTTTCACGCAAAGCCGCAAAGGCGCAAAAAAGACTAAGGCAAGAATTCCCCCCTTTGCGCCTTTGCGTGAGCCCTTTGCCTTTTTCCTGAGTTCCTGATGAACCCTTTTTTACGCGAACTGCTTTAAAAGCCGGTCCACGGAGTGGCAGAGATCCTCAAGGCCCTCGCGGTAAGGGGACTTTTCCAGAATCGCCAGGCCCTCGACCGCTTCACCAATCAGGCGGCGGGCCGTGCCGATCGTCTCCGAGAGAGCCCCCGTGCGGCGGGTCTCCTCAATGAGCGCCTCGGTATCGGTGCCTTCGCGGATCGCCTGTTTCCAGCGCGTCCGACCGGCCTCCGTGGCGTGGTCGAGCAGCAGCAGGACCGGCAGCGTCAGCTTGCCTTTGCGAAGATCGCTGCCCAGCGTCTTGCCCGCCTTGGATTCGTCTCCGGCGATGTCCAGGCAGTCGTCGTAAATCTGGTAGGCCGCGCCGAGTTTCAGGCCGTAGGCTTGCAGCGCGCTTACCGTGGGCTCTGGGCTGTCGTTAAGCCGCGCGCCCAGCTCGGTGGAGGTGGCAAAAAGCGCCGCCGTCTTCATTTCAATGATCCGGAAATAGTCCGGGATCGTCAGCTCCAGGTCGAAGCGGCGCTGGGTCTGCATGATCTCGCCCGAGCAGACCTCGACCGTGGCGTTGGCGATCTTGCGGGCCATCTCGCTATCCTTGAACTGCGTCGAAAGCTTGAGCGCATGGGCAAACATGCAGTCGCCCAGGAGCACGCTGAGCGCGCTGCCCCATTTGGCATTGGCCGTGGGCTGGCTGCGCCGGAGATCCGCGCCGTCGATGATGTCGTCGTGAACGAGCGTCGCCGCGTGGATGAGCTCCATGATCACCGCCAGATCGATGTGGCCTTGCTGGATGCCGCCCGTGGCCCCGGCGGAAAGCAGGGTGAGCGCGGGGCGAAGCCGCTTGCCGGTCGATTCGCAGGCGTAGGCGACATAACTCTCCACAGCGGGGTCAAACGCACGGGCCTGGGCCCGGATCGTCTCTTCCACACTGTCAAGCGGCTCGGCGATGAGTTTGAAGGCGGCTTGGATCTCCTTCGGGATGTTTTTGGCCTTCAAATCAGGCCTCGGCAGGTGTTTCACGGAATGTCCAACAATAGGGATCGGCCCAGGAAAGTCAATCCGGTGGCGCTCCGGATGCAAATAAGAGCGAGCTTTGTGGCAAAAGGACTGGCAAAGAATGGCCTCCCGCGCTAAACAATTGCAAGCGGCTCCCCCCTATGAATTCTTCTCCCCAAAAAAGCTACAGTCTTGGGAATCTGAAAAAACGGCTCTTCAATTCCCGTTTCTTCGCCATTTCGGCCCTTTTTCACGCCGTGCTGGTGATGCTCTCGGGTACAGCCGTCCTAATGAATCATTTGCCCGAACCCCCGGATTTCGTTTCGGGGGACGAGGGAGGCGGTTTTGTCGGAGCCGATCCCACGATTAACACGCCGCCTCCGCCGACCACGCAGCAGGTCTCCACGGACATCCCCAGCGCCAAGAACACGGCCACGCTCGACGCCATCGTGGCGGCGAACCCGACGGTGCAAAGCTTTCAGCTTCCCACGATGGTGCCCGCGGCTCCCGTGATGCCGACCGAGGCCGCCAAAGCCCCGGCCTCGACGCCGCAGATTGCGCACGGCCCCCAGACGCTTTCCGCCGACCAGGCCAAGCGCATTGCCGCCTTCACCGGGGGATGGGCCAAGGGAACCAAAGGGGGCAGTCGCTGGAACGGCACCGGGTCGGTCAAAGACCGCGAATTTGAATTCACCGCCTACCTGGCGAAGTACGCCGGGGGCGACTGGGCCTCCACCAACACGATCAAAGATGGCCAGATCGTCAAGGGCAGCCTGCCCAACCTGATCAGCTTCATCCAGAAGTTTTCCAAGGGGAAAATCAAAGCCGGTTCCGAGGCGGTACCGCTTGATCTTTCCAAGTTTGACGAAGAGATTGCCGTGAAGAAACCGCCGTTCATCTTCTTTACCGGCCACCGCGATTTCGTCCTGACCGACAAAGAAGTGGAAAGCCTCCAGCGTTACGTGCAATCCGGCGGCTGCATCTGGGGCGATAGCTCGCTGCCCGGGCTGCGCTCCCGCTTTGACCTGGCCTTCCGCCGGGAAATGCGCCGCGTGATCCCCGACGTGGATAAGGATTGGGAAGTCCTGAAACCCGACTACCCGCTTTTCACCAAGAACCCTTACTATGCAGAGGTCAAGCTCCCGCCCTCTGGGGTTAACAGCTATAAGGAACAGGTCTACGCGCTGCGTTTCGGCGGCGAAGTGGCCATCATCTACACGCCGAATGATTACGGCGACATGTGGAAACTGGCGCTGGACGACCAGATGAAGGTCGACACGACGCGCGTGGAGCGTAGCAGTGATCTGAAGTACTCCGATCTCTACATGTACCTGCGCACAGAGGTTTACTTCCGGGGGCTGGAGCTTCCCAAGCTGGTCGACTCGTACAAGTTTGGCACGAACGTCGTGGTTCACCTGCTTACCCGCTGGGAGGACCGCCTGAAGGCCGTGCCCACGGGGCTCTAAACCTAAACGCAGCGATCTCCTACCACCCCAGGCGCAACTCCGCCGGGTCGGCCCCGTTCTCGCGAAGCTGGCGCAGGCTCAGCGCCGCATGACGCTTGGCCAGCCGCATTCCCGTGGCCGGATCGGTGACGAGCGGTGCATGGTAAAACCGGGGGGCCGCAGCGCCCAGCGCTTGGTAGAGGAGCAGCTGGCGGAAGGTGGAAAGCAGGAGGTCCTCGCCTCGCACCACCTCGGTGATGCCCATGGCGGCATCATCCACGGTGACGGCTAGTTGGTAGGCGGGTACGCCGTCTCGCCGCCATACCACGAAATCGCCGAAATCCACTCCCGCCACGGCGCTTTGTTTGCCCAGTGCGCCGTCGATGAAGGAGAGCCGCTCACCCTGAGGAACGCGGAAGCGCCAGTGGACGTCTCGTAAATCCGGCAGCGCGACCAAGCCCGGTTTGGCGGGGCGGCAGGTGCCCGGGTACAGCGGTTCCTCCTCACCCGGATGGGGAGCGCCCGCGGCGAGCACCACGTCGCGCCGGGAACAGCGACAGGGATAAATGAAACCGCCCGCGCGGAGCCGTTCCAAAGCGGCCAGGTGCGTAGAGCGCCGCTCACTTTGGAAATAGGGCGTGAAGGGCCCGCCGAGGTCTGGCCCTTCATCCCACTCGAAGCCAAACCAGCGCAAATCCTCGTAAAGCGCCGCCGTAAACGCCGGTTTACAGCGCGCCGGGTCGATATCCTCCACGCGCAGAATCAGCTTGCCTCCCGCCGCGCGGGCACGCTCCCGCGCCGTCCAGAAGGTCCGGGCGTGGCCAAGGTGCAGATAGCCGGTGGGCGAGGGGGCCAGACGGCCCCGGTAGGGTAAATCGGGCACGGTGTCGGTTTAATCTGGGCTATTTGGGCCAATCTGTGGATAAAATTCAACGCCAATGGAAACCACCGCTGCCATTTTGCTTCGGCGGACGAAGTTTTCGGAAACCAGCCTCATTGTGAGCTGGCTGACCCGCGACTTCGGCAAGCTCAAGACCATGGCCCGTGGCGCTCGCGGGCCAAAGAGCACGTTTGCGGGCAGGCTCGATCTCTTTTTCGAAACCGAGATATCATTCGTGCGAAGCCAAAAAAGCGAAATCCACACGCTGCGCGAGGCGGTGCTGACCGATCCCCACGAGGGCCTGCGCAAAGACTACGGCCGGGTGGAGCTGGGCGCGTATTTTATCGAGCTCATCGAGATGACGACCGAGCTGGAAGCGCCCGTGCCCGAGCTTTTCGACTTGCTCCAGCGCGCGTTGCGTTATCTGGAGAGCGCGGCCCCGAACCGCCGTGCGCTGCTTCATTTTGAAAACGAACTCGCTCGGCTCCTCGGTATCCAGGGTGAGGGAGAGGCCTCCAGCGCCATCTGGGCCGTAAGCCATCATTTGCCGGAAGCCCGGCGGCGGCTGATGGAGAAGCTGAGTTAGTGTGTTACGCCTTTGTCCAAACACGGAGATTCAAACCGAGATCTTCAACGATCCGCGTGATCGAGAGCAGATGGCCCATGATCTTTTCGAGCTGATCCTTGGCGGTAAATGATTCCGTGAGGCTTGGCTCAAAACTGTCAAATTCCATATCCACCGCCAGATAAAGATTTTTGGAAAAGAAGGAGGCGCGGAATTCACCAAGGCGAGCCCTCAAAGCCTTGAACTTTTCCATCAGCGACGGCGTCATGATGTACCTCGCCTCGACTTGATCGGTCGAGGTAACGGTGAACAAGTTATTGAACTCCGGGTCTTCGAGCGCGACGTAATTGCCAAACAGCTTGCGGAAAAAACTCACCACCGTCGTGGGCCTTACCAGGGTTTCCCCGTTAAAATTCTTGTTGAAGTCCGCGACGAAAAACAGTCCGCGAAAAATCGTGCGGTATCGAGTCTCCGTTCGTATTTTGCCGTCGGAGTCGCGAACTACCTCCTCATACTCTTCCTCTGCGTCGACCAGGGAGAAGCGGATTAAGGTTTCGCCAATGTTTCCCTCCACAAAGTCTTTTCCTCTATACCGGTCGGGTTCCTGGAACAAACCAGACTGGGTGAATTCGCTTTGATCAATATAAGACTTTGACTCATAGCTCAGAGACTTGTCTATGGCCTGTAAGAGCTTGGGAATGACTTGGCTTTTGAACGCGCTCTCCACCTTCCCGAGAGAGATTGTCGTAAAGCCAGCGAAAATCACCCCTCCAATGACAAGCGAAGCGAAAAACGGAACCCAATTATTGTTCAAGTGAGAGTAGAGGGCCATACATCCCAGCACCGCAGCGAACACACCAAGACCAATCCCGATATGCTTGAAGGCGGTTTTCCTTGCGGACTCCAGCGAGTTTAACGTCGGAGCGATTTCCGACAGCACTTCCGGCGCTATCTCCATACTTTAACCGGTTGGCGTTCTTCCGGGGGAATCTCAAACAGCGTTTTCAGTTTGTACCCGAGCAAACTCGCAACGATATTTGTGGGAAACATTTCAACCGCATTATTGTAAACGGTAACTGCGGCGTTGAATGCCCGGCGCGAAGCGGCGAGTTGCTCTTCCACTTCATTCAGCGACCGTTCGAGCATGACGAAGTTATCGATTGCCTTAAGCTGTGGATAATTTTCGGCCACCGCAAAAACCGACCGCAATTGAGTTGAGAGCACGCCCTCGAGAGCGACTTTCTCGTTGTCGCCGCCGTTGAGAATCTTTGTGCGGGTCTCCGTTAGATCCTTTAAGACCTTCTCCTCGTAGCCCATGTATTTCTCACAAGCCGCAACGAGGTTCGGCACCAAGTCGTAGCGCTTCTTAAGCTGGGCGTCGATCGAGGCAAACGCAAAATTGACCTGGTTCTTTTTGCCAATCAGCGAATTGATCATGGCAATCACGACGATTGCTACGATCAGCGGTATCCCAAGGAGCATCCAAGTATCCATATTTGTCGGAGGGGGCCAATTCGAACTCACCTATTCCAGAATAGGTGCATCGTTAGGGGCGATACTTTCACCTCTAATCACATTTGCAAGCCGATAACAAATCCCTGCGGCAATTTTTGGCGAACAGGGTGGCTCTAAGGCATTTCGTCGCGGCAGGCCCACCAGACGCCGGTGAAAAGTGATGTGGTAAAGATGGAGAAAGCTGCCAGGGAAAGCATGGATAATAACTTGAGCACTAGGTGTACCCGGAAAGAGATGGTTTGGTTTTTTTGAAAAAAAATCGCGCCCCCCCTTTGTTGGCAAAAGGGGGGCGCGATGGGGGTTGCTGGAAGGTTTGCTTTACTCGGTTACGACTCCGGCTTTCACGATCTCCGCAAACGCGCGGGGATCAAGGCTCGCACCGCCGACGAGCGCGCCGTCGATGTCGGGCTGACCCATGAGGGTCTTGGCGTTGTCGGGCTTGACGCTGCCGCCGTACTGGATGCGGATCTTGTCGGCCACGGCCTGGTCGGCGATGGCGGCGAGGGTCTTGCGGATGAAGGCGTGGGCGGCCTGCGCCTGCTCGGGCGTGGCGACGCGGCCGGTGCCGATGGCCCACACGGGCTCGTAGGCGATGACCGTTTCGAGCAGTTCCTTGGAGGAAAGCCCGGCCAGGCTGCCGCGAAGCTGGGTCTCAAGCACTTCCTCGACGCGGTTCCCGTCGCGCTCGGCGAGGGTCTCGCCAACGCAGAGGATGGGCTTCAAGGAGGCTTCGTGAGCGGCTTTGACTTTCTTGTTCACGATCTCGTCGGTCTCCCCGAAGAGGGTCCGGCGCTCGCTGTGGCCGAGGACGACGTAACGAACGTAGAGGTCGCGAAGCATGGCGGCGCTGATTTCGCCGGTGTAGGCTCCGCTTTTCTGGAAGGCCATGTTCTGCGCGCCGAGCTTGACGGCGGAAGAGTTGGCGAGGCGTTCGCCGGCTTTGGCCAGCGAGGTGAAAGGAGGAACGATGACGACGTCGACGCCGAGGTCGTCATTGACTTCGAGCAGGAAGTTTTCCAGGAACGCGTCGGTTTCTCCGACGGTCATGTTCATCTTCCAGTTGGCTGCGATGATTTTTTTGCGCATTGAGGTGTGTAATTATTTGTTGGTCAACGCCGCGACGCCGGGCAGTTCGCGGCCTTCGAGAAGCTCGAGGCTGGCGCCGCCGCCGGTGGAGATGAAGGTCATCTTGGGCGCGAGGCCGAATTGTTTTACCGCGGTGACGGAATCGCCGCCGCCGACGATGGACTTGGCCTTGGAGTCGGCAACTGCCTGGCCCACGGTCTTGGTGCCGGTGGCGAATTCGGCGATTTCAAAAATGCCCACGGGGCCGTTCCAAAGAACCGTTCCGGCGCTGGCGATTTCGGCGGTGTACATCTTGATGGTTTCCGGCCCGATGTCGACGCCCGCCCAGCCTTCGCTGACGGAGTTGAGGGCGGAAATCTGGGTCGTGGCACCGGCCTTGAATTCCTGGGTCTCGATGGAGTCAACCGGGAGGAGGAATTTGACGCCCTTTTCTTTGGCGAGGGCGAGGATTTCCTTGGCGAGGTCGACTTTGTCGGCTTCAACGAGGCTCTTGCCCACCGGGTAGCCGAGGGCGAGGTAGAAGGTGTAGGCCATGGCGCCGCCGATCAGGATGGTGTCGGCTTTTTCGAGGAGCGACTTGATGACGGTGATTTTGGAGGAAACCTTGGAGCCGCCGAGGATGACGACGAAGGGACGGTCCGGCGTGGCGAGCTCGTCGATGAGGTATTTGAGTTCCTTTTCCATCAGCAGGCCCTGGGCCGCGATGGGGAGGAACTGGGCGACCCCGGCCGTGGAGGCGTGGGCGCGGTGGGCTGCGCCGAAGGCGTCGTTGACGTAGATGTCGGCGAGCGAGGCGAGTTTTTTGGAGAATTCGGGGTCGTTGGCTTCTTCTTCGGCCTGGAAGCGAACGTTTTCGAGGAGGGCGACTTCGCCGTCCTTGAGTGCGGCGACGGTGGCCTTGGCGGATTCACCGACGGTGTCGGTGGCGAACGCGACCGGGGCGTTGATGAGCTTGGAAAGGCGCTCGGCAACGACGGCCAGGGAGTATTTGGGGTTCACCTTGCCCTTGGGGCGGCCGAAGTGGGCGGCGAGGATGACCTTGGCCCCCTTTTCGCGCAGTTCGTTGATGGTGGGGAGGCTCTCGACGATACGGGTGTCGTCGGTGATGCGCTGGGCGCCGTCAACCTCTTCGGTGGGAACGTTGAAATCGACGCGGACGAGCACGCGTTTGCCCTTAACGTCGATGTCGCGAACGGAAAGCTTGGCCATAAAAAGTATGAAATTCAGAACGTTCCCGAGGCGGGGCCGGGAACTTGGATGTTGGATTGAAAGGTTGAGTCTCCCTCTGTTTACGGAACCTGGAGGAAGAGGTCTGGCCGGGATCGCCGAATCCCGGCCAGAGAAGGTTTTCGAGACAAATTGCGTTGTCTCCGGCGGTCGGCGCCGCCGTCGGTAAATCAAGCCGTGAGGCTTGGAATTACTTGCCGAGGAGCTCGAGGCCCTGGACGCAACGGTTGGAATAGCCCCATTCGTTGTCGTACCAGCTGACGACTTTGACGAACTTGTCGCCGAGGGTCATGGTGAGCTGGCTGTCGAAGATGGACGAGTGGCGGTTGCCAACGATGTCCTGGAGGACGAGGGGCTCGTCGCTGTATTCGAGGATGCCCTTGAGGTCGGTTTCAGAAGCGGCCTTGAAGGCGGCGTTGATGGTTTCAACGGTGGCCGGGTTCTTGAGTTCAACCACGAAGTCGGTCACGGAACCATCGGGGGTCGGCACGCGGAAGGAACCGCCGTTGAGCTTGCCCTTGAGTTCGGGAATGACTTCGCCGATCGCCTTGGCGGCGCCGGTGGAGGAAGGAACGATGTTGATGGCGGCGGAACGGGCGCGGCGCAGGTCTTCGTGCGGGAGGTCGAGGATGCGCTGGTCGTTCGTGTAGCTGTGAATGGTGCTCATGAAGCCCTGGACGATGCCAAAGGTGTTATTGAGAACCTTGACGAGCGGGGCGAGGCAGTTCGTCGTGCAGCTTGCGTTGGAGACGATGAAGTGCTTAGCCGGATCGTAAATCTGGTCGTTGACGCCGAAAACGATCGTGGCGTCAGGGTTCTTCGCGGGAGCGCTGATCAGAACGCGCTTGGCGCCGCCCTGGATGTGGAGGGCCGCTTTGTCGCGAGCGGTGAAGAAGCCGGTGGATTCGAGGACGACGTCCACGCCGAGTTCGCCCCAGGGAAGCTTTGCGGGATCGCGCTCCTTGAGGATCTTGATTTTGTGGCCGCGAACGATGAGGTACTCGGCGTCATAGCCGATTTCCCCGTCGAACTTGCCATGCACGGAGTCCCACTTAAGGAGGTGAGCGAGGGTTTTAGTGTCGGTGAGGTCGTTGATTGCGACTACGTTTTCGACCTGGGCGGGAGTCATTGCGCGCAGGACGTTGCGGCCGATGCGCCCGAAGCCATTGATGCCAAACTTTGCCATAGAAATAATTACGGTATTGGTTGAATTAAGAACCCTCAGGTTAATGGGGGTTCCGCCACAGCGTCAAACCAAACTTTCTCTCAGGTTTATCCGGGATTCCACGGTAAGAGAAAATGGCTGAAATTAGCCGCTTTTTTGCGGGCTTTCGGGCGGGTGGCAAAAAATGCACACTTCCTGGGTAGCGCCTGCTCCTATTGGTCGTTGAATTTATCGCCCAGCCACTGGTAGGGGAAGCGGTCGCCGGGGCAGTCGGTGGGCCACTGGGGCGGGTTGATGTCGCGGTGGGGCTTGACGACGGCGAGGTGGTGGTCGGTTTTGCCGACGCGCTTGCGCAGGTAGCGGATGAGCTCGTCGAGGGCTTCGAGCTGCTCCCGGGTGGGCGTGTCTTTGTTGTAGTCGCCCACCAGGCAGACGCCCAGGGCGATGCTGTTCAAGTAATCCGAGTGAACGTGGCCGCCGTTGATCTGGTTGATCCAGCGCGGGCCGATCTCGATGGAGCCGTTCGGGGTGGAGGTGCCGTTGCCGATGACGAAGTGGTAGGCGAGGCCGTTGGGCATTTTGCGGACGTGCTTGTGGTAGTAGTCGAAGGCCTTGGCGCTGCCCTGGCGGGTGCCGGAGTTATGGACGACGATGTAGCGCCACCGGTGCCGGGCGACGTGGGCGTCGTCGATGGCTTCCCGCACGGAACGCGAGAGATACCTATACTGATGGGTGCTTCCGCCGAAGGGCCACCACCAGCGGGTCTTGGGGGCCGGTTGCTGCTCGGGTTCCTCGGCCGGTTCTTCCTCCTGGACGCCCGATTTGGTGATGACGACGTTGTCGGGCAGGACGGGCGGGGCGTTGCGGGAGGCGGCGATACTGGTTTTGGCTGTTTCCGTGGAATTCGGGAAAGGGGTGGGGAGGGTGGCGATTGCGGGGGAGCGTTGCGCGGGCTTCTGGGCTGCCGACTCTGTTTTTTCGCTCCGCTCGGCTTTGGGCTCGGGCTTCTTTTCCTGCTCCGGCTTGGGTTCCGGTTCAGAGTGGCGTTTGGGTGCCGGTTCGGCGCTCTTGGAATCAGAATTGCCCTGTTTGTGCTGCCGCTTTTGCGTCGCGGGCTTCGGCTTGGCCTTGGATTTCTTCTTGGCGGGCTTGTTGTCGGAGGCGTCGGGTTTCTCTGCTTTCTCAGATTTTTCAGACTTCTCGGACTTCTCAGACTTCTCGGACTTCTCGGACTTCTCGGACTTCTCGGACTTCTCGGACTTCTTGGACTTTTTTGGAGTGTCGGTCTTTTTCTGCGTGTCTGACGGGCTCTTTTTGGGCGAAGGGGAGGGGTCTGGTTTGGTGGAGGCCGATTTTTTCTCCGGAGCGGAGGTGTCGGAGGGCTTGTGCGCTTTCTTGGCGGGCGAGGGGGATGGGGAGGTCTTTTTGGCGGAGTGGGCCTTCGGAGTCGGGCTGGCATCCGCATCGGCGGCCGGGGTGGAGCGGGGGAGAAAACCTAGCGCCGCACTCATTAAAAGAGCGGCCACAAAACGTCGGGAGATAAACACGGTTTCCGACCGTAGCAAATGCCGCCGTTGAAGCAAGCGGGGATGGAATATTTGACTGCTTGGAAAATTCCGCCGCTCACGGTATGCTGTGGGGCGCATGTCCGTCGCTTCGTTTATTTTCGATATTGGCAATGTCATCATCCCGTTTGACTTCAACCGGGCGATCCGGCGCATTGCCGCCGAGTGCGTCGACCCGTTTACGCAGCTCCCGCCCGAGGCCCACAACCTGACGTCCCTTTACGAGTCGGGCCGCCTGAAGCGCCCGGAGTTTTTGGAGCAAGCGATGGAGCTCCTGCGCTACCGAGGGACGGAGGGGAACTTCGTGGCCGCGTGGCAGGATATTTTTGAGGAAAACCCGCCCATGAACCGGCTCATCGGTCGGTTGCGCGCCTGCTACCCGCTCTATCTGCTCTCGAATACCAGCGACATCCACGCGGATTACTTTGAGGCCAAGTACCCTGTGTTTTCCCATTTCAGCGGCTCGGTCTACTCGCACCTGGCCGGGTGCATGAAGCCGGAACGGGTGATTTTCGAAAAGGCGATTGAGAAATTCGGCGTCGACCCGGCGCAAACCGTCTACGTGGATGACCTCGCGGCGAATGTCGCCGGAGCGAGCGCCGCTGGGTTCGTGGCCATTCAGTATGACCACACCCGGCACGCCGATTTTGTGGCGCGGCTGCGGGAGCTCGGCGTCCAGGGGCTGGAAGAGTAATACCGCCCTCGCCTTTTCCATGTGCCTCGGGTCGTGGAAAATACCGCTCGCGTCCGCGCCTCCCCGTGCGTTATCATTTTGGGTGTTATGCGATTGCTCATTACGGGAGGCTGCGGCTTCATTGGCTCGAATTTTATCCGCTATATTCTAGAGCATTACGGGCCAGCCCAAGTGACCAACGTCGACGCGTTGACCTATGCCGGTTCGCCTTCCAACGTGGCCGGGCTCGGCGCGAAGTACGCTGGACGCTACGAGTTTTTCCAGGCGGATATCGCCAATGCCCAGCAGATCGACGCGGTTCTGGAGAAGCATCCGTACTACGGGGTCATCAACTTCGCCGCGGAGAGCCACGTGGACCGCTCCATCGACGCTCCGGGCAATTTCGCCCATACCAATGTGCTCGGCACCTCCGTCATGCTGGAATGCGCCCGCCGCCACGGCGTGCAGCGCTTTGTGCAGATTTCCACCGACGAGGTTTACGGTTCGCTGGGGTCAGAGGGGAAATTCACCGAGACCACGCCGCTCGCCCCGAGTTCGCCCTACAGCGCCAGCAAGGCCGGGGCCGACCTGCTCGCCCTGGCCTTTCACAAGACCTACGGCATGGAGGTGCTGGTGACGCGCTGCTCCAACAACTACGGGCCCTACCAGTTCCCCGAAAAGCTGATCCCGCTCATGATCCTCAACGCCCTGCATGACGTGCCCCTGCCGGTCTACGGCGACGGCTTGAACGTGCGCGACTGGATCCACGTCGAGGACCACTGCCGGGCCATCTTCTCCGTCCTGCTCGAAGGCCGTCCGGGGCAGGTCTATAATATTGGAGGCGACGCGGAACTGCAAAACCTTGATGTGGTGAAGCGGATTCTCGCCCAGCTGGGCAAGCCGGAGAGCCTGATTTCGTTTGTAAAAGACCGCCTTGGGCACGACCGCCGCTACGCCATCGATGCCTCTAAAATCGAGCACGAGCTGGGCTGGAAGCCGCTGCACCATCCGGACGAGGGCATCCGGTCGACGGTCGACTGGTACGTGGCCCACGAGGCTTGGTGGCGGCCGCTTTTGGAGAAGGGACCCTGCGGAAAATGAGAAAACTCGTGGTGTTGGGAAGCGGCGGGCGGCTCGGCGCGGCCTTGGCTCGCCATTGTGCAGCCGATGCCGAGGTGATCGGCTTTGATCACCAGGCGCTGGACCTCGCCTCGCCGGAGGCGCTGGAGCGGGCCCTGGGGGAGATCGACTTCGACGCGCTGGTCAACTGCGCCGCGCTGACCCAGGTGGACTATTGCGAAAAGCACGCGCCGGAGGCCTACGCGGTGAATGCCCAGGCGGTCGGTGTCATTGGGCGCATCTGCGAGCGTCGCAAGGCGCGCTGCATCCACATCAGCACAGACTACGTTTTTGAGGGCTCGAAAGCCGCGCCCTACGTCGAGACCGACGAAGCCTGCCCGATCAGCGTTTACGGGGAATCGAAGCGTCGGGGGGAGATCGAGCTTCTCGAAGCCTCCTGTGCGCACTTGGCGGCCCGCGTTTCGTGGGTGTTCGGGCCTGAGCGCCCGAGCTTTGTCGACCAGGTGATCCGGCAGGCGCGCGAGAGCGACCGGGTGCAGGCCATCGGTGATAAATGGTCCACGCCGACCTTCACGGGCGACCTGGCCCGCTGGCTTCACTCGCTCACGTGGGATCACCCGGTGGGCGGGGTCATTCACCTGGCCCAGAGCGGCGCTTGTACGTGGCAGGAGTATGGGCAGTACGCGCTCGACTGTGCCGCCGAGGCCGGTGCCCCGCTCAAGACCCGGAGCGTTAATTTCCAGGCGCTGGCCGAGCTCAAGGCCTTTGTCGCCCGGCGGCCGGTCTACACCGTGCTTGATACCGGGCGGTTCGCGCGGCTGACGGGCGTCGAGCCGCGCCCGTGGCGGGAAGCGGTGCGGGAGTATATTCGCCAACAATACGGCGAACGCTGACTTGGTCAAGGTTCCCGGGCGGGGGGAGTGGTCTTCTGAAAAAAGCATTCTTGCGCTGGCCGTGACCGAGTGCTATGCAGAACGCCTTCATGGCCACGGAGGTAAATTTCTAAGAAAAGTAGCACTTTTGCAAAAGGATGGGGGATTCCCATTTTTAAAGCCAGGCTGGCGACAATGAAAAGAAACGAACGATGCATACCCGGGGATCGGACCGCCCATCAAGGAAGCGGCGACCGCGCGCGGGCTAAAGGAGATGCCACCAGGGCAGGACGCCCGCTGTTTCCGACATCTCCAGGCGGCGGCTCGCCTCAACAAGTGGCATGTCTCATGCATGCCTATGAAATTGCACGTTCTTTTCGCCGTGCTCGGGCTCCTCGCTGGCCTTTGGGAAGCGGGAGCGGCGACGGTAAGCACCTGGACCTGGAGCGGCGGCGGCTCCGGCACTTTGTGGAGCACCGCTGGAAACTGGTTGTCCTCCGGGACAGCCGCGCCCTCCGGGACGGTCGCGCTCTCTTTCAAGGGCTCGACGGGAACCTCCAACTACAATGACCTGAACTCCCTGATTGTCTCCAGCGTGGCCATCAACAGCACCTCGGCCGCGTGGAATTTCGCCGGTAACGCCATTACGCTGACCGGAAGTATTGCGGTCAGCGGTTCCAACGCCGTTATCTGGGCCATCAACACCGTGCTGTCTCCCTCGGCGAACTACTGCACTTTTCAGACGAGCTCCGGCACCCTGACTCTCTCCGGCGTTCTCTCCGGAACAGGCCGCCTGCAAACCAAGGGCACGGTGATCATAAGCGGCTCCAATACTTACTCCGGCGGAACGATGCTCAACTCCGGACTCATCCGTTACGATAATCTTAACGCTTTTGGTTCGGGCAGCGTAACCTTGGTTGGCTCCGGTACCTTGCAGGCAGGGGTGTCGGGAACGCTTTCCAACGCGCTTAGCAACTTAGGCAGTTCCTGTGTGTTTGACACACTTAGTAATACCTCCACACTCACTGGGGTCGTCTCGGGCACTTTCAACAAAATGGGGTCGGGAACGTTGATTTTGACCAATGGGGCGAACAGTCAGACGGAGATCCGAATCACGGCGGGCACCGTTGAGTACGATGCCGTTGGAGCCGCGGGCAGTAAAGTGACGTTGGTCTCGGGAACCTTGCGGGCCGGGGTCTCCGGGACCGTGTTATCCAGCGGCATCAGTGTCTGCTCGGACGTTGGCACGATCGATACTCAGAATTACCAAGTCACCATTTCCGGAGCGCTTTCGGGCAGTGCTGCGACCTTGATCAAGACCGGCGCGGGGACGCTGGTGTTCACCAAAAGTTCGACCTATTCGGGCACGCTCTGCATTGCCAGGGGGACGCTCGGCTTTAGTGACGAGGGAGCGCTTGGTGTGGGGGCCGTCGGCTTTACGGGGAACTCAACTTTGCAGGCGGGGGTGTCCGGGACGATGGAGATCGCAAGATTGAGCGTCGATGCGGGAGTGACCGGCACATTCGACACGGCGGGCTACGCGGTCTCGACCTCGGCGGCGGTCATGGGCTCAGGCACGCTGCTAGTGACGGGGAATGGCTTGCTGGAGCTCACCAATGGTGCAAATACCCTCGGTGGGGGCTTGGTGGTCTCCGGCGGAACACTGCGCCTGGGCAATGGTACTGGGGATGTCAGTTTCACTGCTGCCACTCTTTCCATCGTCAATAAAGGTGTGATTGAATACACCACCTACTCCACCGGTACGATTGCCGGGAACATTTCGGGAACCGGCTCACTGATAGTCACCGGCTCGGGAAGCCTGATCTTGAGCGGCAGTAACACCTACTCTGGCAGGACGGTGGTGAACCAGTCCGGACTTGCGGTCTCGGGCTACCTCGCGGCCACCGGAGGGCTCGATGTGCTGGCCTCGACGCTCACTGGCAGTGGTACCATTGCCGGAACGGTGTCGGGTTCAGATGGGACCATTGGGGGGCAGTTGACCATTGGGCAGCTCCGCCTTGGTGGCGTGAGTTATCTTTCCGGGACCACCACGGTGTCGGGCAATGTCAGCATTACCTCGGGCACGGCCACGGCCTCGATCGGCGCGCAAGTTTCCTCCTCGGCAGTGTTGAGCGTGAGCGTGGGAGCTTCCTACGTCAATGAGGGCAGCACTTCGGCGGCGTCGGTGCTGGTCGATGGAACGATGACCAACAACGGCATTCTCAACGGGCCCGTGAGCGTGACGGGGCGTTTGAACGGAACCGGTGTGTTCAACGGCGCGCTGACGATCCGCAACGAGGGCGTGTTGGCCCCGGAAAGCGGAACCGCCACGCTCAATGGAGGGCTCGTCGTCGAAAGCGGCGCGAAGGTTTCCCTGCAAATCACGAGCGCCGCCCACAGCCAGATCGTGATCCAAAACGGATCAGTGGTATTGCAGTCGGGCAGCATCCTGGATCTCGTGCTGGACGGTTCGCTCAAGGCCGGGGACGTGCTCATCCTCATCAGCAACCAGGGAGGCTTGGCGATTAGCGGAACCTTCAGCGGGCTGCTGATCTCGGGCACCGCCGTGAGTCTTGCCAACAATACCTTCCTCTACAACGGCACCCAATACCTTTTGCTCTACAATACGGGCGCCACCGGCAACGACTTGGAGCTGGTGGTGGTCCCCGAGCCCGCGGCGGGGATCATGCTGCTGATGGCGATGGGGCTGCTTGCGGGGCTGGCCCGGTTCCGTGGCGCTGCTGACGCTTGTTAAGGGCGGCCGCTTTCGCCGGGCGCGCGGCGGCCAGAAACGCGGGCACATCGCGGCGACCACACCGCGCGAAATCCTCGCGAAGCGTGGCCTGGATTTCCGCTGCGTCCTGGCCGGAAACGGTTTTTAGAAACTCGGCCAGCGTGCGGGCCCAGGTATCGAGACTGATGGAATCGGTGCGCTTGAGCCGCGTGTAGGCCCAGTCGGTAAAGGCCATGAAGGCGTGGAAGGGGGATGCGCCGCTCGCTGCCCAGAGCCGTTGGACGGTGCCGGGGAAATTGCCGCTGTTGGCCGCGTGGTCCCAGTATTTCGCGAACCGGCGCAGCCGCTGCATGGTGGAAAAATCGAGGTCGCGGTTGGCCAGCAGTTCGTAGGGAGCGTCGTCGGCGTAGATCATGCCCCACGCCTCGGTGTGCCGCGCGATGGGCGCGCCGCGAAGGCGTTTCAAAATACCGACCTGGATCTCATGGGGCCGCAGCGCGAGAAGGCGATCGAACCCGGCGGCGAAACTCTCCAGCGATTCGCCCGGGAGGCCCGCGATCAAGTCGGCGTGCAGGTATGCATTAGTATGATCCCGTAACCAGAGCAGATTCTCCTCCAGCCGCGCGTAATCCTGGCGGCGGTGGATGCGCTCCGCCACCTCGGGGTTGAAGGTCTGCACCCCGGCTTCGAGCTGGAGCGAGCCGGGAGGAAAGGCGGAAAGCGCGCCGCGCAGCTCCCCGGGAACGCGATCCGGGACGATCTCGAAATGCAGGAACAAGCCTGGGTCCAGCCGCTGGCGGAAGAAATCGAGGATGGCCAGCGCCGTGGGGATGTGGAGATTAAAGGTCCGGTCGACGAACTTGAACTGGCGCGCACTCCGCTGGTAAAGGGCCTCCATTTCCGCCAGGAACGCCTCCAGCGGAAACGCCCGCACGGGGATTTCGAGCGACGAGAGGCAAAATTCGCACCGGAACGCGCAGCCGCGCGAGGCTTCCACGTAGAGGACGCGGTGGGTCAGGTCGTCGCTGTCGTAAAGCGCGTAGGGCATTTTCAGCGCCGCTGGATCGGGCAGGGCGGCTTGGATGAAATGGGGCGGGGGCACCGCGCCGGGCTCCAGCAGCGCGCGGCAGATTTCCGGGAACGTCAGATCGGCCTCGCCCGCGACGACATGGTTTGCCAGGGCGCAGATTTCCTGACTGTCCGCCTCGTGGCTCACCTCCGGCCCGCCAAGCACGAGCGGGATCTCCGGCGCGACCCGCTTAAGGAGCCGCACCAGCTCCAGGCATTGCCGGGCGTTCCAGACGTAAACGCCCAGGCCGATGAGCGCGGGTCGGTGTTCCAAGATGCGCTCCAGGATCTCCATCGGCCGCTGGTTGATGTCGAACTCGGCGATGCGCGTCCGTTCGGCGAGGTCTCCCATATTGGCCGCGAGGTAGCGCAGCCCGAAGGCGCTGTGGAGGTACTTCGCGTTGAGGGTGGTAAGGAGGATCGGCTGCGGCACGGCTCCTTTGTCCGGCAAAACGGGGCCCAAGGCAAGCGGCGGCTTTGGCGTGGACATTTTGGGGAGGAGGAGGTTACCTCAATAGGACCATGAACCCTTTTAAGCGGCCGATCCGGCCAGCCTACCTTATTCTGGCGCTATGCCTGCTCCTTTTCGCGTGGAAAACCAGCCAGCTCACCTCGATGCACCGGGAGCTGGAGTCGGCTTTGCACGAATTGCAGCCGGGCAAGCCGCTCACCCTGGACCTTTTTATTCGCGATTACCTCTCTGACCCGTTTGGCAAGGCCATCGGCTTGTCGCAGCGGCAGTTGCAGCTAGCCCAGCAGATTTCGGCCCGCGTGCCGGGGTACGAATCGGCCACGGCCTGGCGTGGTGACGCCCTGGGCATCGCATTCATCACCGTGCTCTACCTGCTCTTCATGCGTTTCCGCTCTCGCCTGCCGCTGGAGCACTGGCGCGGGGCGATCCGGGCCTGGGTGCAACGGCTGGCCCTCCGCATGGCGCCGCTCATCGCCGAAGCCCGCCGCCGCACCGAGGAACAACGCCGGGGACGCCCCTCGGGTGGCTTCGGGCAGTCCTCTCGGACCGGCGCGGCCTCGGGAACCGTCTACGACGTCGTGGCCTGCCCCAGCTGCGGCCAGAAATTGCGCCTCCCCTCAGGGAAAGGCGCGCTCCGGGTGAAATGCTCCGGCTGCGGGGCACAGTTTGAGGCCCGGACGTAGGGGGAGGGGTTACACAGAGGACACGGAGAGCACGGAGATTTAAGGAAAGGGGCCTCCCGAAGACTATACTTATTCCCGCCCAAAAAAACCTCTGCCTTTCCCTCTGTGTCCTCCGTGTCCTCTGTGGTGAAATCCTCCTACCCCACCCGCTGCATCGCGCAGAGCCTGGCGTAAAGCCCGTTGCGCTCGATGAGTTCCTCCGGGGTGCCGATTTCAGCGATATTGCCGTCCTGCAATACCAGGATGCGCTGGGCGTTGCGAACCGTCGAGAGCCGGTGGGCCACCACGAAGGTCGTCCGGCCCTTCATGAGCCGTTCGAGCGCCGCCTGCACCACCGCTTCCGAAGCCGTATCCAGCGCCGAGGTGGCCTCGTCCAAAATTAGCACGCGCGGATTGCGGATCAGCGCCCGGGCAATGGCGATCCGCTGCTTCTGGCCGCCCGAGAGCCGGGCCCCCCGGTCGCCGATCATCGTATCGAGGCCGTCGGGCAGCTTTTTCACGAACTCCAGCGCGTTGGCGTTCTCCAGCGCGGTGATCACCGCCTGGTCGGAGACGTTCCGGCTGCCGTAGAGAATGTTGTCCCGCAGCGTGCCGTGGAAAAGCAGCGTCTCCTGCGTCACCACGCCCAGCGCACGCCGGTAGCCGCGCAGATCGATGTCGTTCATATTGCGCCCGTCGAGCAGGATCCGCCCCGAGCTGGGCCGGTCAAACCCCAGCACCAGGTTCATCAAGGTCGATTTCCCCGCGCCGCTCGGGCCCACCACCGCGAGCGTCTCGCCCGGCTTGACCTCCAGGGAAAAATCGTTCAGCGAGCCGCGCGTCGTCCCCTTGTAGGTGAAGCAAACGTTCTCAAACCGAAAGCCCCCCTCCACGCAGGTCACCGCGGCCTTGCCGATATTCTGCTCCAGGTCCGGCGATTCGAGCACCTCGCCAATCGAGCGTACCGACTCGAAGCCGCGCGTAATATTGGGGATCATATTGGCGATCATCATCACCGAGTTGCTGATCGAGATGAAAAAGGAGGAAACCATCACCACGTCGCCCGCTCCGAGCGGGATCGCCCCCGTGATCGCCGCCCAGCCGCCGACAATCACGCTCATCATGCTGAAAATATTGAAAGCCACCCACGTCACCCCGCCGAACATCGCGTTTTGGAGGTCCAGCCGGAACCCGGCGGCCTGCACCTTGCCCAGCTTGCGGGTCGCCCGGGCGATTTCCGTTTCCTCCGCCGCGTGGGCCCGGGTGATCGGGATCATCTCGATCATCCCGTTGACCTGCGCCGCCATCGTCTCCACCTCCTGGCGAAACTCCCGGTTGCCCTTGCACAGCGTCTCGGTCAGGAACATCCGCAAACCGCACGCCACCGGCACCATGACGAGGAAAACCAGCAGAAACTTGGGCGCGCGGATGGCGGTGATGATGACCGAGGAAAGAATGGCCGTGGCCGCGCCGTAGCCCCCCTCGAAAAGCGTGCGGCTCATCTGGTCCACCGCCTCCACATCGCGCAGCACCTTACTTTGCAGCGCTCCGGTGCGGCTGTTCTTGAAAAACGAGATCGAAAGCAGCTGAAACTTCCGGACAATCGCCGCCCGCAGCTCCGCCTCCACGCTCCGGGCCACCTTGCTGATCTCCCTCTGGTAGAGCCAGTGCATGGGGATGTTCTGGACCAGGGCCAGGGCGACCACCGCTCCATTGAGGGCCAGCGAGCGGAAGGGATGTTCCCCTGGATGCTGCACCAGGTTGACCACATTGGCCGTGATCACCGGCATGATCCACAGCGGCGAGGCCTTGATGGCGTAGAGAATGCCTGCGAAGAGCAGTTTCCAGACATTATTGCCGTAAAGGCTGATCACCGTGCGCCACGGTTTAGCGCCACAGTAGTGGTTTTCGAGAAACTCGGCGATGGATTTGGAGGCAATAGCTTCCATAAAAAAGAAATAGAGGTCGTGAAATAGGGCTTTGAAGCCTTCATAGGAACTTGTGCGAAAAATGCCAGCGCATTCCTTTGCTACCTCGGTATTTTTACCTCCGTTCGCACTTGCAGATTCCCGCGGGCTGGCTAGTCTCGGGGCCGATGAACTCGACTCCGGTATTTCTCGCGTTGGGTGTGGGCGCTATTGGGCTACTGGTTGTAGCATACGTCCTCTTTAACTTCTTTAGCATCTGGGTGAGGGCCTGGGCAAACCAAGCCGACGTCGGCCTCTTCGATATGATCGGGATGCGCCTTCAGGGGATCCCCGTCGCGCTTATCGTGGATGCGCGAATCATGGCCATCAAAGCCGGCATGGATATCGACCTCAAATCCCTCCAGCTTCACTACCAGAGCGGCGGCAACGTGCCCCAGGTCATCCTGGCCCTTATCATGGCCGACCGCGCGGGCATCGCCCTCGACTTTAACCGCACCTGCGCCATCGACCTCGCCACCAAGGGCACCGGCAAGACCGTCCTGGAAGCCGTGCAAACCAGCGTCAACCCGAAGGTCATCGACTGTCCCAACGTCGCCATGGGCCGCACCAGCATCGACGGCGTGGCCAAGGACGGCATCGGCGTCAAAGCCAAGGCCCGCGTCACCGTCCGCTCCCACCTCGACCGCTTCGTCGGCGGCGCGACGGAGGAAACCATCATCGCCCGCGTGGGCGAGGGGATCGTAAGCGCCATCGGCTCGGCGGATTCCTATAAAGAAGTCCTCGAAAACCCCGACCGCATCTCCAAAGCCGTGCTCTCCAAGGGCCTCGATAGCAACACCGCCTTTGAGATCCTCTCCATCGACATCGCCGACGTCGACGTGGGCGACAACATCGGCGCGAAACTCCAGGCCGAGCAGGCCGAGGCCGACAAACGCGTGGCCCAGGCCCGGGCCGAGGTTCGCCGCGCCGCCGCCGTCGCCTCCGAGCAGGAAATGCGCGCCCGCACCCAGGAAATGCGCGCTAAAGTGGTCGAGGCCGAGGCCCAGGTGCCCCAGGCCATGGCCGAAGCCTTCCGCTCGGGCAACCTGGGCGTCATGGACTACATCCGGATGAAAAACGTCGAAAGCGACACCCAAATGCGATCCTCCATCGCCGGGGGCGACCGCTCCAGCTCTGGCGGCGACGAAAGCCGTCCCGTCCAAGGGGCTTAAAGCGCACCCGCCTGCGCGCCAACGCCGTCCCCAACCTTAAAACAGGGGAGTTTCACCATGGAACAGCTTATTTTCGTGCTTATTCTGGGAGCGCTCGCCTTGGGCAAGCACTTCCTGGAGCGCGGCGGAAGCTTTGGCGGGGATTCGCCCGATGACACCCCCGACCTGCCCCAGCGCCGCCGCCCCATCGAGCCCCGCCCACCCACCGCCATGCCCGGGAGCGGCGAAAGCGAAGAAGAGCGGATGCGCCGATTCATGGAAGCCCTCGGGCTCCCCCAGAGCGCCCCACCGCCCCAGCCCAAACCGGCGGCCCAGCGCCCGCCCGAGCCCCGTCCCGCCGCGCCGACCCCCGCCGCGCCGACCCCCGCCGCTCAGCCGCAGCCTCAATCGCCCCGGCCTCAGCGCCCCAATCCCCGGCATCTTGGCGAACCCTACGGACGCCCCATGGCCCCGGTATTTCGCCGCACCAAGCCACAGCAGCAGCGGCCCGCCCCCGCTCCGGCGCCAGAGGCAAGCCGTCCCGAGCCCCTCCGGGAGCCCGCGAAAATCACCATGCCCGTGCCGATGAACAAAACGGCCCCGGCCATGCAAGTTGCCTCCCTGGAACGCCTCCCGGATAGCGGAGGAGCCGTCGAATCCGCGGCAGCCAGCGTCGAATCGGCTGCCCGTTTTACCACCTCCAGGCAGGGGGCGGTCCAGACCTCCCGGGATATCGCCGCATTGAAGCGGGATCTGCGGGACCCGGCCGCCTTGAGGAAGGCGATTTTACTTCGGGAAATATTGGGCCCTCCAAAGGGCTTGCAATCCGCGAGCGGCCCCTCTATTTTTCACATCCCCTAACGGGAACAAGCCAGCGTGGCGGAATTGGCAGACGCGACGGACTCAAAATCCGTTATCCTCTAAAGATGTGTGGGTTCGAGTCCCACCGCTGGTACTTCTCTAAGAATCAACACCTTGCGCGACTCTTTAGGGGTCGCGTTTTTCGGATCTCCGGGCCAAATAAAAAAGCGTCCGGTGGTTGTTTCCGGACGCTTTGCCTTTTTCGTTGGTGCCAACGATATCAGAAAGGCGCGTTGATATCGGCGACCCCGATGACCTTGTGGTTGACGAATTCTTGGGTCTCCACCAAAGAATGGGGAGGGAGGAAGATATGGTGATATTGTGCTAATTAGCCGCAGGCGGCAAGCACACGGATTTGGTAGTTGGAGAAGTTTCTAAAGCCGTAAGCGCGGCGTTGGATGAGTTTCAGGGTCTCCACCAAAGAATGGGGAGGGAGGAAGATATGGTGATATTGTGCTAATTAGCCGCAGGCGGCAAGCACACGGATTTGGTAGTTGGAGAAGTTTCTAAAGCCGTAAGCGCGGCGTTGGATGAGTTTCATTTTACGGTGGAAGCCCTCTGTAATGCCGTTGTTCCTGGTAAAACGCCACATGCAGGCGATGGGCTCGGCCCAGGAACGAAGGGTATGGGCCAGAGTGATGAGGGGCTCGAAGCGGCTGGTGGTGAGGCGGTTGATAAAGCCCAAAAGCTCTTGAGCCAGAGGGCGGCATTCGCGGCGCCTTCTGTGCTTCTGGTTGAGGAGAGCGCGCAGGTGGTGCATTTCGGCGTGCAGAGGCTCCAATGCAGGGTAGGCGGCGAAAAGCCGCGCGAGGCGCAAGTGTTGGGCCGCAGTTAGCTTATTTGGGGCTTTGCGGAGGACGGCAAGAGAGCCGATGTTATTTTTCAAGTCAGGGGCGATCTGCCGTGCCAAGGCCATAAAATGATGGATGACGACGCGGATGACGTGGAAGCGGTCGGCGACGATGCGAGCGTTAGGGAACCACTTGCGGATCAAGGCGCGGTAAGGGCTGGAGAGGTCGATACAGACCACGCGGACATGCTCCCGGCCTTGAAGGCGGGCAACCAATGGGGCCAATTCGCGAGGGCTGCGGCCAGGGACAACGTTGAAGACACGGTGGTTTTTAAGATCAACGAATGTAGTGGCGAAGCGTTGGCCCTTGTGGAGGGTGTGCTCGTCGATGCCGAGGACCATGGGGCAGCGCAAACTGCTTCGTTCCTTGGCTTTGCGCTCGGTGAACTGGTGGTAGATGCGCTCAATGGTGGCGCTGCCGATGTGAAGGATGCGGGCCAGAGTGGAGACGCAGATGCCGTTGTCGTGAGCCCGGTAAGTGCTTTCGCGGAATGGCTCGCTGCTGTGGCGTCCGGGGAGAAGTCCCGGTAGCGGTGGAACAAAGGAGTGCCGACAATCCAAACAGCGCAACCGCCGGGTATGGACGACCAGAGCGGTGGGTTCGCCAAAGCGATCGAGGTGGCGTACCTGCTTTTGATACCTGCCCTTGCTGTGGAGGCGGCCGCCTCCACAGCAAGGGCAGGAGGAGGTTCGCGCTTCGGGTTTAACGTGGATTTTAAGAGGCAATGTGGCTTCGGTATATAGTACCTGGTAGCCACTGATTCCGATTCGATTGAGCAGTGAGGTCATTAGCACTTTCTTTCATCTTTTGACCTCCCTCCCCATTCTTTGATGGAGAGCCGAATTCTTTAATGCCGAGGTGCGTCAACTCACGGCCATATCCCGAACGGCGAACGCCGCCAAAGGGAATGTCGGCCTTGACCATCGTCGGATGGTTCACAAAAATCATGCCCGTTGAGATCCGCGCGGCGACTTCCGCGCCGTGCTTGGGGTCGGCCGTGAAGACCGATCCGCCAAGCCCAAAGGGCGAGTCGTTCGCGATCGCTATGGCCTCATCCTCGTCTTTGGCCCGCAGGATCATCGACACGGGGCCAAAGAATTCCCAGTAGTAGGCGGGATTCTCGGGTGTGATACCGGTCAGGATGGTCGGTTGCACGAAAGCGCCCTTGGATGGGACCTTCGGGCCGACTTCGAGCGCGACCGCGCCGTGTGCGACGGCTTGGCGGATTTTCTCCCTCACTCCGTCGGCGGCGGCCTGCGATGAAAGCGGGGCCAGGGTCGTTGCCGGGTCCGAGGGGTCGCCCGCGCGCAGGGCCTCCACTCCTTCCGTATAACGTTTGAGGAAATCATCAAAAACGGCCTCCACGATAATCATGCGCTTGGAGGAAACACAGACTTGCCCCCCGTTCCAGTGCCGTCCGAAAACGGCCCACTTGACCGTTTTGTCCATCTCGGCATCCGCGAGGACGACGAACGCGTCGGCCCCGCCGAGTTCGAGCGTGGATTTCTTAAGCGCCCGGGCTGCCTGGACTGCCACGGTCGCACCCGCTTCCTCGGAGCCCGTCAGCGCGACGCCGTGGACGCGCGGGTCGTTGATGATCTGCTCAAGCTGCTTGCGGGTGGCATAGAGATTCTTAAACCCGCCTTCCGGGAGCCCGGCTTCAAGCATCAGTTTTTCAAACGCGTCGGCGCTCTGCGGCACATTGGAGGCGTGCTTGAGCAGGATCGTGTTGCCCGCCGAGAGCTGGGGCGCAATAATGCGGGCGATCTGGTAATAGGGGAAATTCCACGGCTCGATGGCGAGCAGGACGCCCAAGGGCTCATGGACGACGGTTACGTCGCCTTCCGCCGGATCGGCCACCGGCAGATGCTCGGGTTGCAAAAGATGCTCGGCGTTCTTTGCGTAATATTCGAAAATCTGAGCCGACAGCTCGACTTCCGCTTCTGCCTCCGCGGTGATTTTGCCCATCTCAAGCGTTAGGATTTTCGCATAGTCTTTCTTGCCTCGGCGCAAGAGAAATGCGGCCTTCGTCATGACCGCGGCGCGCGCGGCGAAGGAGGTTTTCTTCCAAGAATGAAAGGCGTGGTCCGCTTTGGCGATGGCCTGCTCGACTTCGGCGTCCGTCGCATCCGGGAAGTTTTTTACGAGTTCATTGGTGTAGGGATTGATCGTTGCGTATGGCATATTTTCCTTCGGTGGTTGACGAAAATGATTACCGGATAAGATCAATTTGTTTCGTGAATTGAGGTCGTCCTGTCCTATTCGCTGTCCAGAGCATAGGCCTGTGGACGTACTACGGGAAATACCTTGTTGTTTGAGTGAGCATGCCTGGGAGGACTACTGGCGACTTGCGGATGAGCCTCGAAATCCGCTTCCCCTAGCTAAAAATAAAGCCCGCCCGATTCATCACAAACTTAATGAATGGGGCGGGCTTCTGGGGAATAGGCATTTGTAACAACATCAACTATTGCCACCATCTCTCAACTATCGAGCGTTACTTTATCCGGGATTGGTAATTTCCGTTAGTCGGTAGTTTTACCGACACGGCGCTCAGTTCTCCCGGCCGAAATAGCGTGCCACCGCCTGGGAGCGCGATTGCACGTGGAGCTTGCCGTAAATCCGCTCGATGTGGGTGCGCACGGTCGAGTAGCTCACCTGCATCATGTCGGCGATCTCTTTGTAGAGATACCCCTTGGCCAGCAGGTCGAGCACTTCGCGCTCCCGGGGCGAAAGGCCTTCGTCCTCCGTCTGGGGGGCCTGCGGTTTCTGAAAGGACTGCACTACCAGCCGCGCGATGCTGCTGGTCATGGGGGCCCCGCCGCCGATCACGTCGCGCACCGCCGCCAGGAGCTGCGCGGCCCGCACCGGCTTGGTGAGATAGCCCACGGCCCCGGCCCGCAGGGCGTCGAAAATGGTCTCCGTGTCGTTGAAGACCGTCAGCATCAGGATGTGCGAGCGTTGGTCGAGCTTGGAGAGGCGGCGCACACATTCCACGCCGTTGATGCCGGGAAGGTTGATATCCATGATGACCACGTCGGGTGCGGCGTGCTCCATCGCCGCAAGCGCTTCCTCGGCGGAACCGTATTCGCCCGTGCAACGGCACTCCGGGTCGCTGGCAAGGATGGTAGCGAGCGTTTTTCGAATTCGAGGATCGTCCTCTACGATGGCGACGGTGATGGACATGGCGGTTTAAGCTTTAAATATATTGACCCGGGCCCGGCTTGGCGGCAGTCGGTAGTTTTACCGACAAGAGGGTAGCGGTCCCTTGGCCCACCGCGCTTTCCTGCTCGCAGCAGCCGCCGATTTCGCGCATCCGGGTCCGGAGGTTCTCCAGACCGTCGCGCGTTGAGGCGGGGTCTGCAAGCGCCTCTTGTGCGAATCCCCGGCCATTGTCCCGGATGCGGATGTGCAGCCAGGAGGCCTCCCAGCGGATTTCCATGCGCACTTCGCTCGCTTCGGCGTGCTTGACGATGTTATTGAGGGTCTCCTTTACCGCCAGGCAGATTTGGTGGCGCACGGTGGAGGCCACGGTGACGGGTGGCAGCATTGTGGGCACTTCCAGGCGGCAGGGGAGCGAGGCGCTGCCCAGGAAGTCGCGGGCGAACTCCACCAGGTAGGAGATCAGCTTTTCCAGCGTGTCGTTGGCCGGGTTGATCGACCAGACGATCTCGTCCAGCGAGCGGGTCAGATCGCGCGCGGTTTGGAAAATATCATCGAGGTATTTGCGGCCCGCGCTCAGGTCGGCCTGGGCCAGTTCGCTTAAGAGCGCCACCTCCGTGAGGCCCGCTCCCACTTCGTCGTGAATGTCGCGGGCGATGCGGGCCCGTTCGCGTTCCAGCATTTGTTCGTGCTCCAGCTTCCGCAGCTTGCGCCGGGCCTTGAGGCGCTCCCTCCAGACCAGCAGCACCACGATGCCCGAGAAGCCCAGCGCACCCGCGCCCGCCCGGAAGCCCATGGTCTGCCAGAAGAGCGGGGGAACCGTGAAGGCCAGCGAACTATCCGCGGCGCTCCAGACGCCGTCGCGGCCGCACGCCGCCACGCGGAAGCGGTAGTCGCCCGGCGGGATTTCCGCATAGGTGGCGCTGCGCCGGGTGTCCGGGGCCGACCAGTCGGCATCGAGCCCCTCGATCCGGTATTTAAACCGCACCCGCTCGGGGGCGAAATATTCCGGCGACGTAAAACGGAACTCGATCTGCCGGGCCTGCTTGGGGAAAAGGGCCGGACGCGTTTTTGCGCTCCCGGTCAGCCCGGCGCTCCAGACGGTGGCCTCGGCGATCCGCACCTCCTCCAGATAGACAAGCGGAGTCTCCGCCGTCTTGGGAAGCGCCTTGGGGTCGGCCATGACAAGCCCGTCCATGGTCGGGAACCAGAGCCGCCCGTCCGGAGTTTTCACCGGCCTCGTTCCCGTGCATTCCTCGCTTTTCATGCCGTCGCCGCGGCCGAAATAGTGGACGGCCAGGGTCGTCTTGGCACCGCCGTCGACCTCCGGGAATTCCGAAAGATAAATGCGCATCAACCCCGAGCGGGTGCCCAGCCACAGGTAGCCGAAATCATCCTCGATAATCTGCCGGATCGCGTCATCCGCCAGCCCCTGGGCCACGGTGAAAACGCTTATCCGGTTCTTCACCCAGCGCATCAGCCCCGCCGAGGTGCCCACCCAGAGCGCGCCCGATTTGTCACGGTAGATGGCCCGCACGGAGTTATCCGGCAGCCCTTCGCCCTTCTGGAACCAGACCGCGGAGCCGTCGCGCAGCAGCTTGAGGAGCCCGAGCGTCTGGTAGCCCACCCACAGTGTCCCGTCGTTGTCCTTGGAAATGACGTTCACCGTGTCCTTCGGGGTCCAGTTGCCGATATCGACGGGAACCAGCCCCTCCGCCGTGACCCGGGAGAGCCCGCCGAGCGTGCCCGCCCAGATCTGCCCCGAGTGATCCTGCGCCAGCGTGGTGATGGCCGGGATATCCATGCCCTTGGGTGGCGAGATCGCCTCCGCCTTCCCGTTGCTCCAGCGCCAGAGATTGTGCGAATGCGTGCCGATCCAGGTGGCCCCGTCCCGAGCCTCCAGCAGCGCCGAGGCCGTGGTGTCGGCCGGGTAGGCGTCAATTTCAGCGGGCGCGAGGGCCCCGAGCGCACCCACCAGCGGCTTCATTCCCGGGATGCCCACCCACCATTGCGACCCGGAGACGATCACCGAAATAAACGCCTCTTTTTCCAGACCCTGGCCGGAGGAAAAAACCTGCACCGCCTTGGGCGTCAGCCGCATGAGCCCGCCGGTCCCCGCGATCCAGAGTCCACCCTCGCGGTCTTCCTTAAAGCAGCGCACCGAGAAGGGGAAAAAGCCGTCGCGTGTGGTCAGTTCGCTCCATTTCTCCCCGCGCCATCGGAAGAGCCCCCGCTGCGTTCCCACCCATAGCTCGCCGCCCTCGCGCTCCTGGATGGTCTGGATGCCGTGCCAGTCGAGCTGGCCGTCGGGGAAGGGGATCTCCTTCCACCCGCTGGCCGAGCGGCAAAGGAGCCGTTGCGCGCTGACCACCCAGAGCGTCCCCGAGGGGCCGAGGTGGACCTTGAGCAGCTCCTCATCCGCGTATTCCGGCGGAAAGTCCTCCGGCAAATAGACGCCATTGTGAAAGCGCAGCAGGCGCGAGCTGCGGTCGTCGCGTTTTGCGATCACGACGATCTGCCCGTCCGGGCCCAGGTCCATTTCCGGAATGGCGTAGTGCTTTCCCTCCAGCGTGCAGGGAAAGGCGGTGGTCTGCGTGCCCCCAAGGCGGTAGAGCCCGTGTTCGCCCGCGGCCCAGACGGTTCCCTTGGGGTCTTCCTCCAGATTTTCGACCTTTTCCTTGCCGCCGAGGAATGAGGTCCAGGCGTGGCCGTCGTATTTCATGACGCCGTCCTCGCCGTAGAACCAAAGGGCTCCGCGATGATCGGCCGTGACGCCCAGCCAGACGGCGCGGCGCGGCAGGGCGGGATCGATCCGCGTGAACCGCTGCCCGTCGAATTTCATGATCTGGTTCTGCGTGACGCACCAGACGTAGCCGTCGATCGACTGCTCGACCCCGTTGACGATATCCTCGCCCAAGCCGTCCTCTCCGCGCCACTGCCGGATGCCGTAATCCGCGAGCATATTCTCGTTCGCGCCCAGCAGAAGGCCGCCCGGGAGGAGGCAGAGCAGGAATAGAATGAGGGGGAACGGCGACTGGCGCACCCACTCCCTTTACGCCGTTACGTGGCAAAACGCGAGCGAATCGTAGGAGTGGCAGCGGCCCCGGCAATGGGCGATTTCGATCAGCGTGCCGCCTACTACCCATTACGGTGGATGGATTTGAGCAGGGGGATTTTTGGAGTTGTGGTCAGGCCCCATTCAGGCTTTCCTGAAAAAACATGACTCCTCCTCCCTGTCTGTTTCGATGGATAGGATTGTTTCTTTTTTCCGCTATGACCGCTTTTTCCCAGAACCCTGCCGCCGCGCCCAATTCGACTGCCGCGCCCGCGGGCGTCATCAAGGAATTCACCTTTGCCGAAAGCGCGATTTTCCCCGGCACCACGCGAAAGGTTACCGTTTTCATTCCCGCCCAGTATGACGGCTCCAAGCCCGCGTGCGTCTACGTTCGGCAGGATGGCTATAACGCCGAAGAAAAGCCGCTTCTGGAAAAAATGATCGCCGCCGGTGAAATCCCCGTGCTCATCGGCGTGTTCGTGCAACCCGGCGTTCTCAAAGCTCCCGTCGCTGGCCAGTTCGAACGGCGCAACCGCTGTTTCGAATACGACGGAGTAGGGGACCGCTTCGCCCGCTTCATCAACGACGAAATTTTTCCTTTCGTCGCCCAATCGTGCGGCGTGAAGCTCTCCGCCGACCCCAACGACCGCGCCATCTCAGGAGCGAGCAGCGGCGGCATCTCCGCGTTCAACGCCGCTTGGGAGCGTCCGGACCTTTTCCGGCGCGTCTATGCCAACAGCGGCAGCTTCGTGGCGTTCAGGGGCGGGAATGAGCTCCCCACGCTCGTCCGCAAATTCGAGCCCCAGCCCGTGCGCGCCTACCTGACCACGGCCACGCACGACATGGAGAACTGCGTGGGCGACTGGTTCCTCATCGACCAGGAAATGGACAAGGCGCTCAAGTTTTCCGGCTACGACTACGAGTTCCACATCGTTGACGGGAAACACTGCGCCGGGTGGATCGAGCATTTTAGCGACGCCATGCGCTTCATCTGGAAAGGCTGGCCCCAGCCGGTCAAGCCTGGGACGGGCGCTCCGCGTGTGCGCGATGTGGTGGTGGACAACGCCCCGTGGGAACCGGTGCCGGGGGATTTCCAGGCTCCGCGCGGCCCCGCGTGCAATTCCAAGGGCGACATTTTCTTTGTCGACGTCAAGACGAACCGGATTTGCCGGATCGGGCTCGATGGGAGCCTCTCCGTTTTCGCCTCCGACGCCGCCCAAGCCTCCAGCCTCTTTGTCGGCCCGAAAGACGAACTCTACACCGTCTCCGAGGCCACCGGGAACGTCCTCGTTTACAGCGCCGAGGGGAAGGCGTCCGTTTACGCCAGCGGCATCAAAGGCGCCTATGGTCTCGCCCTGCCCTTCGGCGGCATCTATATCTCCGCCCCCGGCGTCTCCGCCGAGGCAGGGAGCACCCTCTGGTATCTCAAAGACGGCACGAAAACGGCCATCCCCGCGCCCGACATCAAAGGCGCGACAGGGCTGGCGCTGCGGCCTGATCACTGGCTGCTCTCCATCGGCGACGGTCGTTCCAAGTGGGTGTTCAGTTGCCAGGTTCAGCCGGACGGCTCTCTTATCAATCAAGAGCGCTTTTTTGGGCTGCACGTGCCGGACTGGGAGGACGACGCTGGAGCGCAATCCGTCTGCTACGCCCTGGAAAACCGCTTACTCGTCGCCACGCGCTTCGGCGTCCAGATTTGTGCGGACGACGGCCCCTCGCAAGTCATCCTGCCCATGCCCGACCGCCGCCGCGTTATGGGTGTCTGCCTGGGCGGACCGGGGCTGAATACCCTCTACGCGTTCTGCGATGGCAAAGCCTGGAAGCGTCCGGTAAAGCTCCATGCCGCCGGAGCGTTCACCCCCGCCGTCACGCTCAAGGCCACCCCGCTGTAGAGGCACGGGTCGCGGCGTTCCAGGGTGATTGGATATGCCCGGCGGGCTTTCCCCCGGGGGCGGATATCGTCTCTTGACGAAACCGGCGCTTCCCTTCAAATTCCAGGTAAATCCCCGCCTTGATTTTCCCCGTGCCTGTAAGCATTCTTATCCCCATCAAAAACGAGGCGAAAAACCTCCCTCGTTGCTTGCAGTCAGTGGCCTGGTCCGACGACGTTTTCGTGGTTGATTCCGCCAGTACGGACGCCTCCCGGGAAATCGCGGAACAGTTCGGGGCCAAAGTCGTCCAGTTCGCATTCAACGGCATCTGGCCCAAAAAGAAAAACTGGGCGCTGGAGAACCTTCCCTTCAAGCACGAATGGGTCTTCATCCTAGACGCCGACGAAGTGCTGCCGCCGGAGGCCGAGGCCGAGCTGTGCGCCATCGCCCGCGACCCGCACCCGGCGTTTGAGGGCTACTGGATCAACCGCCGCTTTATGTTCATGGGGCGCTGGCTCAAACACGCCTATTACCCGAACTGGAACCTCCGGTTTTTCAAGCACCGCCTGGGCCGTTACGAACAGCTCACCAACGTCGATACCCAGAGCGGCGACAACGAAGTCCACGAGCACGTCGTCGTGCAGGGGGAGACCGGCTTCCTCAAGGGCGAGATGGACCACTACGCCTTTCCTTCGGTGGATGTGTTCGTCGAAAAGCACAATCGCTATTCCAACTGGGAATCGCGCGTGGCGCTCGACCGCTACCTGCACGCCAGCGAGGCCCACTTGCAGAAGGGGAACGTCGGCTGGCGGCGGCGGCTCAAGCAGATCTCGCACCATCTGCCCTGCCGCGAATGGCTCCGCTTCCTATACGTCTACCTCTGGCAACGCGGCTTTCTGGACGGGAAAGAGGGGTACTATTTCGCCCGGCTGCATGGGTTTTACGAGTTTCTGAGCGTGGCCAAGACCTTTGAACTCAAAAAAGCCGCCCAGCACGGCGCGGATGACTCCAGCCATGTCTAGCAACCCCTGTTTCCGGAACATCCTGGGCGTCCGGTTTTTTACCGGCCCCGCGAGGGAAGCCGTGCAAATCGCGCTGACGGGTGGCCTCGTCGTCGTTCCCTCCGCTCCCGTCCTGCTCGCCATGGAGGAGGACCCCTATACCGCCGAGGCGCTCCTTAACAGCGACCTGGCCATCACCGATAGCGGCCTGATGGTGCTGCTCTGGCGGTTCCTCAAGCGCGCCCGCCTGGAACGGGTCTCCGGCCTGGAATACTTGAAGCTCCTCCTCTCGGAGCCCTCCCTGCGCGAACCGGGGGCCGTCTTCTGGGTCATGCCCTCCATCGCCACCCGGGACAAAACGCTCGCCTGGCTCGGCAGCCAGGGCTTCCCGACGACGACCGAGGACTGCTACATCGCCCCGGTCTACGGAGCGGGCCGCGTGAGCGACCCAGAGCTGCTCGCGCGCATCAACGAGCGCCGCCCGGCGCACATCTTCATGGCCATCGGCGGCGGCGTGCAGGAGAAGCTGGCCTATTACCTGAAAGAGGGAGCCTGCTACCGGCCCGGGCTCCACTGTACCGGGGCCGCCATAGGGTTCCTCACCGGGGACCAAGTGCGCATCCCGACATGGGCCGACCACTTTTACCTCGGCTGGCTCATGCGCTGCCTGCATGCGCCAGAACGCTTCGTGCCCCGCTACTGGAAAGCCCGCAAACTCGTCTGGTTGCTCCTGAAATACCGCGACCGCGCCCCGGAGGTGCGGAAGTAATTTAAAAACGAACCTGTAGACAGATCCCAATGCTTTGCAGACAGGGCTCCACACGGCATGAAAAAGGGGCATTCTATTCTCGCGCAAAGGCGCAAAGGCGCAAAGAGTCCTGCCTTTCTTTGCGCCTTTGCGTCTTTGCGTGAGCCCTCTGCCTTTTTTCTAGGACCCCTATTTTCGGCTTAGGATTAACAGGAGGAGCTTTGAGGGGAGGCCTAGCGGTTTGCGAGGAGAGAAGCTCGGCCTTTTTTTGACAGGATTGACATGATTTACAGGATTTTTTCAGATCGTGTTTCCCGAATGCCATCCGGCCCGCGCAGTCTCTCAGCGTAATCTTGTTAATCCTCTTAATCCTTGTGTGAACCCAATCTGCTAAGATGGGCAACGAAGATAGCAATAAAGCGATCTTCCAAACCAAGGCGCCTTGAGCGATGGCCATCGCTCAAAGCGCGGCGACGGTGAGGCTGTGTAATCCTCGCATCCTTTTTTGAGTGCGTTTCGACAGCTTAGCCCCCGACGCTTCATTGGTCTGAACTTGAACAGTTGACTGAAACGGCCCTCTGGGCCAGTTCGCACAACCAAGGATAAGTCTAACCATGTCTTGCTCACCTGTCTACATCGGCGCCGATGTCGCCAAAGATTCCATTGAACTCTTCTGCCACGAGCTCAAGCTGCCTCCCCGCATCTCCAATGATCCTGCCGGTTGGCGCTCACTTTTGGCTCTTCTCAAAGCTTCCCCACTAAAGGTCCACCTCGTCTGCGAAGCTACAGGCCCTTATCACAAGCCTTTTGTTCGCGCCCTCCATCGCGCCAACATCCCGCTCAATGTCTTCAATCCTCGCCGCGTCCGCGAGTTCGCCAAAGGCTCCGGCCAGCTTGCCAAAACCGATAAGCTTGATGCTAAAATTTTGGTGGCTTTCGCTCAATACAAACAACCCCAGCCTGTTGCTCCCAATCCTCTGGCCGATAAGCTCTCGGCTTTGAGTGCCCGGCGTCAGGCCCTTATGGAAATGCGCTCCGCTGAAACCAAGCGCCTGGCTCAGTCCGACATGCCCCTGGTTCGCCGTTCTATCCAGAGCCTTATTGCCGCTCTTTCCAAGCAGATCGACCTTTTTGACCAGCGCATCCAAAAGCTCATTGCCGATTGCTCACAACTTGCTCCGAAACTTCAGCGACTCTGCCAGGTCGACGGCGTGGGGGTTATCAGTGCCAGTCTCTTATTGGCTGCCTGCCCTGAGTTGGGTTCCCTTAAACGTAATAAAATTGCCTCCCTTGCCGGCCTCGCTCCTATTTGCCACGAGAGCGGTAAATCTCGTGGCAAAGCCTCCATCCAAGATGGCCGCCTCTCCATCCGCCGCGCCCTCTATATGGCCGCCCTTTCTGCCGCTCGCTGCAATCCTGTCCTCAAACCCTTCTACTTGCACCTCAGAGCTGCCGGTAAGCCCTTCAAGGTAGCTATCACTGCTGTCATGCGGAAGCTCCTTATCTTCCTCAATTCCCTCGCTAAATCCTCTTCACCTGCTCTCTCTTGAGTTTTTTTTAAAACACAGTTGCTGTCTAAACTGCCAAGCCTGTCATCTCTAAAGGCCCATTGATAACTGGACGTGGTATTATTCCCGCCCCGCCGTCTGCTTTTGGAGCTCGACCATCCCGGGCGCTTTTTTCTTGAAGGCTGCCAGCGCGGATTCGAAGTCCGGGAACCCGGCCATGGTAAATTCGATGGTCTGCTGACCCAGGTTTCGCTGACCGTGGAGCGCGCGGTTCACGCCGAAGGTGTCTTGCATGAATACCCCTGCGTCCATATCGCTTGCGCGCCCCTCGTTATGCCGGGCATAGAACACGAAAACCCGGCCTCCCCGGCGGCGGAATTCCCATGTCTGGAACGTCAGGTAGCCGCCCTTGACGCCGACCCTCGCCGGTAGATAAGCCGCCTCCAGCGGCATGCCCGCGGCGGGGAAACAGATGTCCGGTGTGTGCATCGGAGCCCACTGGCTGGTCCCCTTGACGCCGCCGCCAAATTCCAGCGTGGAAAGCGACCATTCGGTCCCGTCGCTTTCCTTCCACTTCCCGGTGCGCCCCCCGGAGCAGAGCGTTACATCGCGCACCCGGTCGGGAATGTCGCTGGGGGTAAAGCTGGGGTTGGTTTCCGGCCAGATGATCTCGGCGTGCGTGGCGAAGGGCCGCTCTGTATCGTGGAGCCCGTACCAGGCTTCCACCCCGACGATCACCGTGGCAAACCAGAGCGTCAGCAGTGCGCCGATCCATGTCGGGACCTTGCGCAGATTCGGGGGCGGGCCGTTGCCGTCCACGCGCGGTCTGCCGCCGAGCTCGTTGGCCACGAAGACCATGATGCCCAGCGAAAGGAGCAGGATCGACCAGCCCGCGCGGTCGTGCCAGGCCTCGAAGTCGGTCATCCCGTTGAACAGGCAGACAAACGAGAGGATCAGGATGCGCAGGACGTTGAAGGCCAGCGAAAGCGCCACGCCGAGGCCGACCAGCGTCGCCCGCAGCGGAATGCGCATCCGGCGCTCTTCCCCGAGAAATATGGCCACCATGAACAGCGACTGGAGCGAATGGATGCCGCTGCACGCCTCGTTGATGCCGATGATCCCGGTTTTCAGAATCACCAGATTGCCGTAATCGACCGCCGTGATCCCGATCAAGTGGAGCACCTCTACCGCCGCCGAGGCCACAAAGCGGCTCAACCCCTGGATCAGCCATTGTTCGGGCGTGAGCGGGAGCTTCACTGCGCAGAAGAGGAACAGGACGGGGATCATCATCTGGCGGGCCAGCTTCCAGCCGCCCATGATCCCGAGGAGGGCAAAGGTGTAGCCCGCCACCAGGAACGTCAGGCCATAGCCCGGCACGCTCCAGTGGGTCGTCGCCTGGCGGATCAGCCAGATGGGGGCGATGAGGAAGGCGAAAAGCAGCGTCGCGCCGCTGGCCCCGAGCCCGTCCGAGCGGCGGGTCTCCGCGAGCGAATTCCAGCGCAGCCAGAAAAGCCGCAACCCGAGCGGCACCACCAGCCAGCCGTATTGGTATTGTGGCGAGTTGGACCAGAAGATATGGAGATAGGCGATCAGCATCCCCCAGGGCAGGACGATCGAGGCCCACATCAGTACGCGGTTGAGCCGCGAGGCCGAGGCGAGATCGAGTTCGGGAATCTGCGGAACCGCGCTCGCTGCGTTTTCAGGGGTCGTGGATGCCATGCGCCGGGTATCTTATCAGCTGTTTTGCGTAGAATCAAATACGGGATAACCGGCAAACCGGAGCCACCCGAGGCTTCGGCTCATTCCTTCCTGGAAAGAAACCGGGGGCCGGTAGCTCAAAATGCGTTCGGCTTTCCCGATCGGGAGCCGCCATTGGCATTGGCCCAGGAGGGCAAGCTCTTCCGTAACGGCGGTGGGCGTGCCGGGGGGGAGGCTCCAGACGTTGGGCATCGGCGTTTCGCGCCAGTTGGAGAGGAGGACTTTACTGAGCCGCTTGAGCTGGCTGGGGAAAAGGGGGAGGAGCTTCTGGATGGCGGGGCGCGAGGTGATGGCCCCCACGCGTTCTTTGAGCGCCTTGGGGAAGGCGGGCGGCTCGACGGAGCGAACGCTTTCCATCCCGACGCCAAGGGCCTCGGCCACGGCGGCGTAGAACTCCCGCCACGTCACCCGCTCGGCATCGCCCACCAAAAAGACCTCGCCTTTCGCCTCGGGAACCACCAGGGCCCGCTCGATGGCGTGGATCAGGTTATCGACGTAAATCGTATTGCAAAGGCCCTCGCCGCCGCGAATGAGCGTGGCGCTGCCATCGAGGAGCTGCGTGGCCACATCAGCCACCCACCGGGAGCGCGGCCCGAAAACCACCGAGGGCCGCAGCATCACCACCTCCACGCGGCCATCTTGGGCGAGCTGGTTGAGGAGCCGCTCCGCCCGGACCTTGGCCGTGTTGTAGGCCATGGCGTGCTTTTCGTGAAGGGGGCTCGTTTCATCGGTGCCCGGCTCCGGGGCCTGGCCATGAACAGAGGAGGAGCTTAAGACGACGAGCCGCTTGACCCCGGCGCTTGCGGCGGCTTGGTAGATGGACCCTGCCATGGCGACGATCTGCGAGGGATCGCCAATGGCGGCGTGGACGACCGCCTCGCACCCGGCAAAAGCGTGGGCGAGCGCGGGAGCGTCCATCACATCGCAGACCTGCCAGGGTAATTCGAAGCGGGCCATCACGGCGAGGCTGCTAAAGGAACGGACCACGGGCACGACCTCGAACGCCCCGCCGCCCAGCTTCCAGCATTCGAGCAGGCGCGTGCCGACAAATCCACTGGCTCCGAGGAGGGCGACTTTCATAGAGAGGCGAGGTGTTGGGCGGTTGCGGTTTCGCCGGGCGTGAGCCAGGGCATTTCGAGGAGCCCCGAACGCTCCCGGTAGCAGCGTTCGATGAGCCGCAGCGAGCGGAGGCCCTCCTCCCCGGGGACGCGGAGCGTTTCGCGACCTTGCAGCGTGGCGGCGATGTTCTGGAGCTGAGCAATGAAGCTTTGCGGGTTGGAGCGCTCCGGACCGCCGGGGCCCTGTAAGGTTCCCGAGAGCAGGGCGGGCATGCCGTCGGCCTGGATTTCGAGATGCGCGGCGTCGTTGACCTTGTAACGGACCACGCCGCGTTCGAACCGGAAGGTGTAGCAGTTGCGCGTAGCCCAGTCGCGGCTGAGGTGGACCTGCCCCCGGGCCCCGCCCGCGTAGGCGAGCTCGACGCGGCAGTTGGCCTCCTGGCCGCCCATGGCGTCGTCACGGTAGACGAGCGTTTCCGGCTCCCCGAGCCACCAGAGGAGCAGGTCGAGCACGTGGACGCCGATGTCGAGCAGCACGCCACCGGGCGTCACGTTTTTGCGGAAAAACGAATCCGACGCCGCCTGCCAGCCGAACCGGCCCCCTTCCTCAACGGTGAAGGAAATCAGCCGCCCCAGGGGCTGTTTTTCGAGGAGCCCTTTGAGTGCCTCGCACGCGGGAAAAAAGCGTTTGTAGAGCCCCACCGCCAGCAGCGAGCCGCTGGAGCGGGCTGCCGCCAGGATGGTTTCCGCATCGGCCACGGTGTCGGCCATCGGCTTTTCGCAGAGCACGGCGGCTCCGTGGGTGAGGGCATAGACCGCCGCCGGGGCGTGGAACTTGGGCGGCGAGGCGATGATGACCAGGCGCGAGGCGATGGGGGCCTCCTCAAGCCGGGCAAAGCGCGCGGCGTTGGGGAAGGTTTCCGCCAGTTTGGAGAGGCTTTCCGCCGAGGGGTCCACGAGCCCTTCCACCTTGAGCGTTCCCGCGCCTTCCAGCGCCGTCAGCGCCGGGGCGTAAAAAAACTGGCTGACCGCGCCGCAGCCGACAAGAACGATGGGAAGAGCAGGGGTTTGCATGAAATTAAACAGGGAGGCTACCGGAGCCCCGCCTCGAAGGCGGACTGTATCACATCCGGGTTGAATTCCGTCTCGGCAAAATGCGAGCTATTCGCTGATTTTTCCGCCCAGCCGCGCTCGGTTTTCAGCGCTTCGACAAACGCGGCGGCGTTTTCAATCCGCTCCGGCGCGTAGAAATCGGGGTACGCGTTGCGGGTGGCCCATTGGCCCAGGGCGGTTTCGCGCGGCGCGACCAGCAGGGCCGGGAGGCCGGTCTGGGAAAATTCGACGAACTTGCTCGGGAAGCTGGTCCGGGTCCACGGCATCTCCTCCACGCGCTCGCTGTAGCTCACCAGCACCGCCGAGGCATTGCGGGTGATGAAGTCAAGCGCCTCGCGGTTGGTCGGAAAGAGATCGCGGTGCTCCACCGGCTCGGCCTCGCAGAGCGCGCACAGTTCCGGCGTGGAGCGGGAGAGGATGAGGAGTCGCCCCCCGGCGGCGGCGATGACGCGGGCGAGCCGGGCGAAAAGGGGCATCTGGGCGGGGTAAGCGAACCCGGCGTAGACGATCAGCGGCCGGGCGTTTTCCGCTCTCCACCGGGCGCGCTCGGCCACGCCCTCGGGGATGGGCGGCAGGACGTGCTTTTTCGAGGCGGGAACGTCGTACTGGTCAGCCAACTCCGGGGAGACGAACCAAAGTTGATGGGCTTGCTTGAGAATCCACTCGCTGCGCCGGAGCATCGGGGCGGTCTGGCGCCGATCGAACCCGGGGAAGTCTGGCGGATAATCGTGGATGATGAGGGTCAGCGGCGCGCTACAGCGCCGAGCGTAGTGCGCGGCCACCTCGGAGTGCATCTCGCTATAAAGGCTCAGGTAGGAGACGATCGCCTGGGGCGCTTCGGGGAAGAACCGGGCGCATTCCCCGGCCCAGAGCCTCATCCGCAGCGAGCGCAGGAAACGGTTCCCGGCGCGGAACGGCGGCCACCACGGCTTGCGCAGGCTCAGGTGATGGATGGGCCATTTTTCCGCCAGCGCGTCGGATTGGCCGTCCTCCGTCACCAGCTCGATACGCCAGCCGCCCGCCGCGAGCCGCCGCAGGTGGCGCAGCAGGATGACCGGGCTGCCGGTGCCCTGGTCCGGCGTCTGGCCGAAATAGACGAGGCGAGGGGAGTCCATGGGCTAACGCATTTTCTCCCCGAAAATCAGCCCCTTAAAGCCCCACTTGACGAGCGACAGGCACCAGGTAAACCGGGCTTGGGTCGGCTCGTGGAGCCATTCCCCGAGCGCCATCGCCGCCACCTTGAAGTCCCGGAACGGCTTGTGGCGGCGGTAGTAGTGGCGCTTGGCGGCGCGAACCACCTCGGCCTGCCGGGGATCGGCGGGCACGTAGTGGTCCCACTTCGCCCGGAAGCGGGTGTACGAAGCCTGGATGCGCCCGTTCTGCTGCGTGATGGACGCCCCGTGCACGCGCTTCAAGTAAAGGCGCTCGGGCAGGTAGTGGACGGGGGCCAGGAGGGCCATCAGGCAGAACATATCCGTATCCTCCTGGGCGGAAAATTCGCTGAATTCCTCGCTCCATCCACCGGTTTGCTGGAACACCGCTTTGCGGTACATCGCAAACGGTCCCTGGCCCGTGGCGCAGAAAAAGGTCACGAAGGGCGTCTCAAATTCCTCGTCGCACAGTTGCCTCGGGAAAAAGCCCCCGGGCACCCACCGGCTCCGCTTGGCCTCCCCGAAGGGGCGATCCGCCGGGTCGATCTCCTGGAACTGGCACCCCAGCAGGCCCACCTCGGGGTGGCGCTCAAGGTATTCGCTCATCTTGCGCAGCGCGCCGGGGAGGAGCAGGTCGTCGCTATCGAGAAAAAAAAGGTACTCGCTTTCGGGCGAAACGTGCGCACCGCCGAGGTTGCAGGCTCGGGCCCGCCCGCCGTTGGGCTGCGAGACGCCCCGGATGCGGGTGTCGCGCTCGCTGTAGCACCGGATCACCTCTGGGGTGGAGTCCGTGCTGCCGTCGTCCACGAGGATCAGCTCCCAGCTTGGGAAATCCTGCGCCTGCACGCTTTGGATGGTTTTCTCCAGGAAAGCGCTGGAGTTATAGCACGGAGTGATAACCGAGATTCTGGCCATGGGCGCGTGGGGTGGAGGGGCTGCCGCTGACTATTTCTTTTTTAACCCCATGGCGTCAAGGCTGATCCGCCGCCGCCACCGTAATGCGCGTTTCGCCCGTTTCCACGACCTGGCCCGGGTGGATTTTACACGCCTTGCGCTCCTCGGTCACGCCGTCCACCGTTACGTAGCCCCCGGCCACGAGCGCCTTGGCCTCCGCGCCGTTATCGGTCACGCCCATGAATTTGAGGAGCTTGCTGAGCTCGATAAATTCCTGGCCGGGGCGAAGCTGAAAAGGGAGCGTTTTCATGAGGAATCTAATTGTTAGCAAGAAAGTGCGGGCGGGCAAGGGGAATGGGGATTTCCTTCCGCGCGCAACCCTGCTATGTTGGTCCCCTTTCTCCTTTCATGTCCGTCTCCCGCCTCCATTTCCAACTCGAAGCCACGGCCACGGGCTCGCACGCCCGCGCGGCCACGTTCCGAACACTTCACAACGAAGTCAAAACGCCGCTCTTTATGCCCGTGGGCACCCAGGCGACCGTCAAGGCCCAGGCCACGCAGTCGCTGGAGGATGCCGGTTCGCAAATCCTGCTGGCCAACACCTATCACCTCCTGCTGCGGCCCGGCCCCGACGTTTTCCGCAAGCTCGGGGGCATCCACCGCTTCATGAGCTGGGAGCGCTCGGTATTGACCGACTCCGGCGGGTTCCAGATCTTCTCGCTCCCTAATGCCCGCTGCATGAGAGAGGAGGGGGCCGCTTTCCAGAGCTACCTGGATGGCCGGACGATCCTGCTGAGCCCGGAGCTGAGCATCGACACGCAGAAGGCCATCGGCAGCGACATCATGATGGCCTTGGACCAGTGCATCCCCTCCACGGCGGGCGAGGCCGAGGCCCGCGCGGCCCTCGGTATCACGCACCGCTGGGCGGTTCGCAGCCTGGCGGCGAGGGGCGACTCTCCGCAGTCGCTCTTTGGTATTGTCCAGGGGGCGCTTTTCCAGGATCTGCGCCGCCAGAGCGCCGAGTGCCTCTGCGCGATGCCCTTTGACGGCTTTGCCATCGGCGGCCTGGCCGTGGGCGAAAGCCGTGCCGAGCGGGAGGACACGTGTGAATTCACCGCCAGCCTGCTGCCCCGCGACAAGCCGCGCTACCTGATGGGCGTCGGTACGCCGCTCGACATTCTGGAAGCCGTTCACCGGGGCGTCGATATGTTCGACTGCATCATCCCGACCCAGGTGGCCCAGCGCGGCGGCGTCTTTACCTCGCGCGGCTACCTGCAACTGCGCCGGGGCGTCTACAAATGCGCCGACGAGCCGCTCGACCCGGCCTGCGGCTGCCCCACCTGCGCCCGCTACTCCCGCGCCTACCTCCACCACCTCACCAAGGCCGGGGAGACGCTCGGCTGGCAGTTGCTAGGACAGCATAATATTTACTATTACCACCAGATGATGCGGGAAATTCGCCAGAGCATCCTGGAAGACCGCTTCCTGGCGCTCTACCACGAAAAGCGCGAATTCCTGCACGCCGAGGACTTTGACAACCCCGTTCACGGCCCCAAGCCGGGCAAGCGCCGCAAAACCTTCAGCCTGGGAGCCTACGAAGTCCACACCGCGCCGGAGGGCTTCTCCAGCATCCGGCACATCGCCTCCGGGGAGATCATGCATTCGCGCACGCCGCCGATCGAGGAAGCGCGGCGGCTCTACATCGACCAATCTCGCCTGGCCCAACGGCTGCGCGAGGCCACGGACGCGCCGCTGGTCATCTGGGATGTCGGCATGGGCGCGGCGGCCAACGCCATGGCGGCCATCCAATGCTACGAAGCGGCGGCGAAAGAGGGGCCCCTCCGCCCCCTGCGCATGATCAGCTTCGAGAACGATCTTGATTCCCTCAAGCTTGCGCGGATCAACAACGCCGCTTTCCCCTACGTGCGCCACGCCGGGCCCGACGCCATTCTAAAGCAGGGCGAGTGGCGCTCTGCCGCCGATCCCGGCCTGGAATGGCAGCTCCTGCGGGGCGATTTCCTGGAGCAGCTCGCTGCCGGGGTCCCCGCGTTGCCAGACGTGATTTTCTACGACATGTTCTCCAGCAAAAGCGACGGCGCACACTGGACGCCGGGAGCCTTCCGCCGACTCTTCGCAGCCTGCGAAAGCGCCTCGGCCGAACTTTTCACCTACACCTGTTCCACCGCCATCCGCGCCGCGCTGTTGGAGGCCGGTTTCTTCGTCGCCCGGGGCCGGAGCACCGGCGAAAAGACCGAGACCACCATCGCCGCGACCCCGTGTGCCCACGCCGCGCTGCCGCCCGGCCTCCACGATTGGCTCGGGGCTGAATGGCTGCAAAAGTGGGAACGCTCCGGGGCCAAGTTCCCGCCGGAGATTGCCGAGGAGGCCCGGCCCGCGTTTGAATGCTCAATCCGCGAACATCCGCAATTCCGGTTGCTGTAACAAAAAAGGCACGAAGCGGGCTGCCTCGTGCCTTGGGTAAATGATCAGGTATTACTTAACCAGATGAGCCTTGATGTAATCAAAGCTCTTCTTAACGGAGTCGAACGGGTCCCCCGGTGTGCTGTCCTGCTCGACGATGTACCATTCGGTCCCGGCGTCTTCGGCTGCGGCGACGATCGCCTTGAAGTCGAGATTGCCGTAGCCGATTTCCGCGAAAAACTTGTTGCCGTTCTGGTCCACTGCGTAATCCTTGAGGTGCAGCAGCGGCAGACGTCCCGTGAGCCGCGTGACCCATTCCACCGGGCTCGCACCGCCAGCCTGCACCCAGAAGGTGTCGGGCTCGCCTTGCAGGTTTTCCGGCTTCGTCTCGGCGTAGATCCGCTCCAGCAGCGGCTTGCCGTCCACGCGGAAGAACTCGTGGGCGTGGTTGTGGTAGCAGAGCACCTTGCCCGCCTTGTGGAGCACGGCGCCCGCGGCGTCAAGCTTGGCGATAAGGGTGTCGAGCTGGGCCGGGTCGGAGAAATCGATCCCTGCCGGGAACGGGTAGGCCGTGTACTTGGTGCCGAGCGCTTCGAGACGTTCCACGATGGCGGCCGGATCGTCGAGGATCGTGGCGGCTGGTTCATGCGTGGCGCAGATGACGAGGCCCTCGGCCTCGGCGATGGAGCGGAGCTCGGCGGCCGGGATCGGGCCGACGCCGCTGATTTGGATGGCCTGGTAGCCAATGGCGCGAACCTTCTTCAGCGCGGCGGCGTAATCGGCTGCCGTCTTGCAGAAGTCGCGGAGGGTGTAGAGTTGAAGGGCTACTTGTTCGATTTTCATGTCAGATAGGATGGGTGAACGGTGTAGGAACACCCGGCTTCGTTCACAGCCGGGGTACTTAGAGGAATGCGGGCGAGCTTTTCGGCTCCGCGGGATTGGGCGATTTTTTCCTGAAGCAGCTTTTCGTAAGCCGCTGCGTCGAGCGGCAGGTCGATAGAGCGTTTCAGGAAGGAGGACATCAGCATGGCGTTGGCCAGCTCGATGGAGCGGAGCCCCTCTGCCGCCGGGGCGATGAGCGGAGCGCCGTCGAGCACGGCGGCGACGAAATTCTTGAGCACGCCGATGTGCTGCTCGCCGTGGCCGGTGATCGGTACGTCGATGTTCCAGACCGGCGGCACGGCGTAACGCGAGGGGCTGGTTTTGGAAAATTCGCTCACTGGGACCTCCGTGCGGTTCCAGGTTAGCCGACCGGAATCCAGCACGACGAGCCCCTGCTCGGTGGCGATTTCCAGTCGGTTCACGCCCGGGGCCTCGCCCGTCGAGGTGATGAACGTGCCGGTGACGCCTTCCGGGTATTCCAGGAAGGCCGTCACGCTGTCCTCCACCTCGATGTCGTGGAAGCGCCCGAACTCACAGTGGGCCTGCACGGCGCTCGGCATCCCAAAGAGCCACTGCCAGAGGTCGAGATTGTGCGGGCACTGGTTAAGCAGCACGCCGCCGCCCTCGCCGGACCACGTGGCGCGCCAGCCGCCGGAGTTGTAGTAAGCCTCCGTGCGGAACCACGAGGTGATGGTCCAGCTCATGCGGTGGATTTTCCCCAGCTCGCCCGAGCGGATCCAGTTCCGCAGCTTGATGAAATGGGGATCAGTGCGCTGGTTGAACATCGCGCCAAAGACCTGCTTCGGGTTCGTATGGGCGGCGAGGAGCGCTTCGGCGTCGGCCTTGTGGACGGAGATCGGCTTTTCCACCAGGACGTGGAGCCCGGCGTTCAGCGCCTTGATGCCGAGAGGGGTGTGCAGAAAATGGGGCGTGACGATGAGCAGCGCGTCGATTTCACCGGAGGAAATCAGCGCGTCTGTGGAGGTAAAGCGCTTGGCGTCCCCGTAAGGGGAGAGGTCGGCCACGGGATCGGCGACTGCGGCCAGCCGGGCCCGGGGCACCTCGCCCTTAAGGAGCGAATGGGCGTGGATCGCGCCCATGTTGCCGAGGCCGGCGATACCGAATCGAACTGAATTCATAATGAAGGCTTGAAGGAGGAAACGAAGGAAGCCGGAAAAAGGAGGGCTTCGATGAGTAAGGCTTGCATTGGATGTCCCTACACGTGTAGGGTGTTCCCGTCGATGAAGTCAACGAAAAACATCGGGTCGATTGATTCGACCTCTGACCTTGCCCGACGGCTTCAGCTTTCCCGGTGGACGATTTCACGTGTTCTCAACGGACACGCGGGAGTCTCCCCCGCAACGGTTCGGCGCGTCAAGGAAGCAATGCGCGAACTTGGCTTCGCCCCGAACCCGCTCGCTAGCGGTCTGCGCAAGGGGAAAACGAACATCATCGGCGTCTGCATCCCGGAAATCGAGCGGCTCCACCTCGCGCAAAAGCTGGAGTTCCTGCGCCAGTCGCTCACCGCCGAGGGCTGCCACGTGATGATGGGCGTGACCAACGGCGACGTGAACGAGGAGGCCGAGACGCTCAACCGCTTCCGGACGCTCCACGCGGCGGGCGTCATCCTTTTCGCCTCGCGCCTATCGAGCCGCAGCGGGCCGGTGCGGGCGGTTCACGAATCCGGCATCCCGCTCATCTCGGTCGACCCCGTGGTGCCTCTCGCCAAGGGGAGCATCTCGGTGGACCGTTCAATCGGGACGCGCGAGGCGGTGGAGCATCTTTTTGAGCTGGGGCACCGCCGCGTGATCGCGCTCGGCCTGGAGCACGCCGGTTTCTACACCTCGTCGCGCCTTGCCGGGATCGCCTCGGCGTACCAAGCCCGGGGCTGGAATGCCGAGCGGAATATCTGCAAACTGCCGCTCCCGGCGCAGATTGATTCCGCGTTCGCCCAGGGCTTCGAAGTGGCCGGGGCGGTCTGGGAAAAGGCTCGGGAGGAGGGGGGCTATACGGCGGTCATGGCGCTCAATGACCGGGTGGCCATCGGTTTGGTCGACGGCCTGCGTGCCTTGGGCGTGCGGGTCCCGGAGGATCTCTCGCTCGTGGGCTACGATAATATGGACGTTTGCTCCTACATGCTGCCTCGCCTGACCAGTATCGACGCCCAGCCCGACGAACTCGTGCGCCAGGCGACCGAGTGCCTCTTAAGCCAGATCCGCAATGCCCAGGAGGCCCAAACACCGCCCCCTATTGCCACGCGGCTCATCGTTCGCGAATCGACCGGCCCGGCTAGGCCCGGCATCGCGCTTATCGAATGAAATAGCTCAGGTTCTCCAGCTCGATGGCCAGATCGACGTTGTTGACCACCACGCCGTCGGGGGCCTGGAGAATCGTCGGGGAAAAATTCAGGATCGCCTGGATGCCGCCGCTGACCAGTTCATTGGTCACTTCCTGGGCCACTGTTGCCGGGACCGTCAGGATGGCCAGCTTGATCTGGCGTTCTTTAATGAACGCCCCCAGCTCGTCCATCGGCTGTACCGGGATGCCGAGGTCCGAGCGGTCGCGCTCCATGTCGGAGTCGAACCCGGCCACAATCTCAAACCCTTCCTTGCCGAACCCCCGGTAGCGAGCCAGCGCCGAGCCCATGTGCCCCACGCCAATCAAGACCACTGGCTGGAGCCGCGCGGTGCCGAGGGCTTCCATGAGCGTCTTGGAAAGGTGGGCGACGCTGTAGCCCAAGCCCCTCGTGCCGAGCTGGCCAAAGTAGGCGAGGTCTTTGCGAAGCTGGGTGGGCTTGACCCCCGCGGCCTTCGAGAGAGCGGCGGACGATACTGTCTCAACGGCGTTGGCTTTGAGACGCTGGAGCGCCCGGTAGTAGAGCGAAAGCCGGTAGACGGCTTTGCGGGGAATTTCCAGTTTCGGCATTGGCTTGCGGTTTGTGAAAAGTGCGTTGAAAATAGCGCAACCACCGCCCGCGTCAACATATTAAAGATTCTAATGGTGCCTTTAGGGCACCTCTGGAAACCGGCGGCATGTCATCCACTTTGTCTTTTTGCGCCCTTTCGGCCCCATTTTTCAGTCAATATTGATGAATATTGCCCGAAAAATGGGGCCAAAAGGTCATCAAAAATCCTTCGTGGCTGCCATACCCCGGTTTCCAGAGGTGCCCTTAATGGTTTTCCCCAGCCACCTGGCGCACCAGATCGGTGAAGAGCGGATGCAGCCCGATGGGGTCGAGCAGCTCGCCCTCCAGCTCCGGAAAAGCGGCCCGGACTTCTGCCATTTGCTTGGGAATATCCACAAAGAAATGCGAACCCTTGGCGAAGAACATCGGCAGGAGGCGGTAGCGGCGGATGGGGGTGGCCATGATGGCTCGCGCCACTTCCATCAAGGTCGGCGGGTTGATTTCCATGTACGCCAGGTAGACGGCCCCCAGCTCGGCGTTAAGCGTCCGGGCGAGTTTCTCAAACGGTTCGATCCATTCCAGGTTGCGGCTGCCGTGGGGCATCAGGACGAGGGCGGTTTCCGGGTTCATGGGAGGGGAGTATGGCGGCGAAAGGGCCCAAGCGCGAACAAACAGGTGGCGATCCGATACTTTTTATGAAATCGTAAAAACAGGATGCCATGGCCACGCTACTTTCCTCAACTCGTCCCGCACCGTCACTTGAACGAATCCGCCAGAAACTCTCCCGCTACGCGGCAACCCGGTTGGCCGATTCCTCTTCCCTGAAACACGCCGCCGTGGCGCTGATTTTGCGCGAAAACGCGGAATTGCTCATCATCCGGCGGGCGGAACAGCCAAAGGACCCGTGGTCGGGCCACCTGGGGTTCCCCGGCGGGCGGCTGGAGACGTCCGATTTATCCCCGGAGCGGGCCGCCGTGCGCGAGACCGAGGAGGAGCTGGGCATTTCGCTCGACCGATGTGCCTGCCGCCTGGGAGCGCTGTCGGAGATCCGGGCCCGTTCGCTCAATGAGCGGCTTCCGCTGAGCATTTTCCCCTTTGTCTACGAACTGCGGGAGCCGGTCCCGTTCCAGGAGAACGCGGATGAGGTGGCCAAAGCCTGCTGGGTGCCGCTGGCCTACTTTGCCGACAAGGCGAACCGGAAGACCATGCCGCACCCGCGCGATCCCCAGCACATCATGGCCTGCTACCCGCTGGGCGGGCGCGCCTTCTGGGGAATGAGCCTGGCGATGCTCGAAGAGCTGCTGTTTGACTAGCCGACCCCGTTGACTCCGCTGGCGTGGGAGTGGGCGGCGGCTTTGCAGCAGCACGGAGCCTTTTCGGCTTTGTGACCGTTGAGGGCCTGTTTGTGGTAGACCGTCACGAAGATCGGCGGCAGGTTTTGCAGGCAGTACTCGGAGTGAACCCTCGGGAACATGGTCGCGTGGCGCTTGAGCTCGTGGGTGCACTGGTAGATGACAAAGGCCGCGAGCGGGGTCGGGGCGAGCGCGTCGTAAACGGCGTTCAAGATCCGCCGCTTGGTCGGGATGTCGAACAGCGAGAAGGGGATGCCCGAGATCACGTAATCGCAATGCTCGATGCCCCGCTTTTTGAGTTCTTCCTTCAGAAGCGCCGCGTCGGTGTTGATGACTTCGATGCTCGGTTCACCGGCGAACTCTTTTTTCAGGTGTTCGGCCAGGACCGGGTCGATCTCGATTAAGAAAAGGCGCGAACCGGGCTTCATCCGGCGCAGAATTTCGCGGGTGTGGACCCCTTCTCCCGGCCCGAGTTCGACGATGATGCGCGGCTGCGAGAAATCGCATTTGGAGGCAACCTTTCGGACGAGGGTTTGGGAACTGGGGAAGATGTAAGCGACTTGGAAGGGTCTTGCCAGAAATCGCTTAAATAGAATTGCGGCGCTCATAGGTTGAATTTGGGAAATAGAAAAAAAGGGTCCGATGCCCGCTACCCGATCGTGGGCCGGGCCTTATGCCACTCGGTACTTTGTTCGTAAGCGTGGGCGATTTTAAGCAACTCGGACTCCTGGAACGGTTTTCCAATGAGTTGCAGCCCCACCGGAAGCGAACGCTGATCCACCTGAGCGAATCCGCAGGGCAGGCTCACGCCGCAAACCCCGGCAAGATTCACCGCGATGGTGAAAATGTCAGCCAGATACATTCGCAGCGGATCGTCGCTGCGGTCGCCAATTTTGAAGGCGGGCTCGGGCGAGGTCGGACAAATGATGGCGTCGACTTTTTCGAAAGCGTTCGTGAAATCCTGGCGGATAAGCGTGCGTACTTTCTGCGCGCGCAGGTAGTAGGCATCGTAATAGCCGCTGCTCAAGACGTAGGTACCCAGGATGATGCGGCGTTTGACCTCCGGCCCGAAGCCTTCTTCGCGCGTTTTGCCGTAGTGGTCGAGGAGGTTCGCCGCCTCCGCCGCGCGGTGGCCGTAGCGGATGCCGTCGAAGCGGGCCAGGTTGGCCGAGGCCTCTGCGGTCGCGATGATGTAGTAAACACCCACGGCGTAATCGGTATGAGGCAGGGAAATCTCGACGATTTCCGCGCCGAGCGCCTCGTACTGCGCGATGGCTTTGCGCACGGCCGCGTCGACTTGCGGATCGGTGCCGGGGACGAAGTATTCCTTTGGCAGGCCGAGCTTGACGCCCTTGAGGTCCTGGCCGAGCTGGGCCGTGAAATCGGGTACGGGCTCTTGGAGGGAGGTGGAGTCCAGCGGGTCGTGCCCGGAAATGGCGTTGAGCAGCAGCGCGCTGTCGCGCACGGTCTTGGTAAAGGGGCCGATCTGGTCGAGAGAGGAGGCGAAGGCCACGAGCCCGAAGCGCGAGACGCGCCCGTAGCTCGGCTTCAAGCCGACGCAGCCGCAAAGGGCGGCCGGTTGGCGGATGGAGCCGCCGGTGTCGCTGCCCAGCGCGGCAAAGGCTTCGTCCGCAGCCACTACCGCCGCAGAGCCGCCGCTCGAACCGCCCGGAATGCGGGAAAGGTCCCACGGGTTGTGCGTTACGCCGTAGGCCGAGTTCTCCGTGGAGGAGCCCATGGCGAATTCGTCCATGTTGGTCCGGCCATAGGGGATGGCTCCGGCAGCTTTCAGGCGGGAAATGACGGTGGCGTCGTAGGGAGAGATGAACCCCTTTAAAATCTTGGATGCGCAGGTGCACGGCTGGCCCTTGACGTTGATGACGTCCTTGATGGCGATCGGGACGCCGCCCAGGGGCAGGGTGACGTCGGCGGTTTTGGCGGCCTCGGCGGCGGCGGCAAAATCGCGGTTCAAGTACCCGGCCACGGAGGGATCGACGGCGGCGATGCGGGCTTCGAGGGCTTCGAGGGCCTCCAGGGGCGAGACGGCTTTGGACCGGAGCTGGGCCTGGAGTTCGGAGACGGAGAGGAAAGGTAACATTATTCGATGACTTTGGGTACGGCGAAGAGTCCGGCGGCCTGGCGGGGGGCGTTGGCGAGGGCTTCCGCGGGCGTGAACCAGTCGCGGGCGGCGTCCTCCCGGACCACGTTAAAGACCGGGTTGGCATGGGCGGTCGGCTCCACGCTGGAGACGTCGACGGTATTAAGTTTATCGACGTATTCCAGGACCTGGGAAAGCTGCGCCTGGAATTTGGCGATTTCCTCATCGCTCAAATGCAGCCGGGCCAGGCCTGCGGTGTAACGCACATCAAATTCGGCACTCATAAGGAAAAGGAAGAAAATCAGGAACCGGGGAAAGTCGAAAGAATTATTTTGGTTTCAGGTGTGGAAATAGAGAGCCCTACCGATGCGCCTCCCGATATTCCCGGGGCGTGACGCCCTGCCAGCGGCGGAAGATCCGGCTAAAGTAGGCCGGGTCGGCGAAGCCCGCGGCCTGGCTGACCTCGGCGATATTCAGCATGGAGACCTCCAGCAGCTCCCGGGCGCGCTGGAGGCGGTTCTCGTTGATGTAGGCCGAGAGGGGGAGGCCGGTGGCCTTGCGGAAGATCTGGGAGAGGTAATCGGCGCTGCACTGGACTTGCCGGGCCAGCTCGGCCACGGAGAGCGCCGGGTTGGAGAGCTGCTCGGAGACGAGCTGCCGGGCGTGGATGATTTTGTACGGCTCCGGCTCGGGCGGGGGCGTCCACCCTTTCATCTGGGCCAGCACCAGGGTGAAATAGGCGCCGAGCAGGCAGGCCCGGTCCTGGGTGTCGTGCTCCGGGAGCTCCTCCGGCAGCGCGGAAAGGGTGGGGGTGGCCTGTACGTCGGTCCCGATCACGATGATGGGCCGGATGCGGGCGATCCCGGAAGGGCGGGCAAGGTGAATGCGCAGGGAGCGCCCGTTGCAGAGGAATACGAGGTTATGGAAGGGCCCCTTCCAGGCGCGAGCCCGTTCGAAGTGCGGCATCCCCCGGGGCACGACGCAGATTTCGCCCGGGCCCACCTGAAAATGCTCCTCGGGAAAATCGAAGTCGGTTTTTCCCGAAAGCTGCACGAAAAGTTCGGTGCGAAGGTGAAAGTGCATCTGTTCCTCCAGCCGGTAAAGCCCGTGGAGCTTGGGGATGCGGATGGGCACCTCGTGCAGGCGGGGAAGCCACTGGGCGAGCACTTCCTGGATCAGCGTACGAAGATCGGTTTCGGTGGCTGCATGTTCGAGCGTGGGAGGCACCCGGGAAAAGTCCTATAGTTTGCGCGTTTTGTCCAAGGATTCCTGATGGATTTTGCGGGGGCCCCGGGCGTTTAATGCCGTCGTTGATCGGGCCATCGCTCGATTTCAAAGAAGCACCCCACCCAAACATGAATACCACCAAAGTTACCGTGTGGAATGAATTCCGGCACGAAAAGCAGAACGGAAAAGTCCAAGCCATCTACCCCGGGGGCATCCACGGCGCCATTGCCGAGGCCCTTAACCGCAACCCGGATATCGAGGCGCGCACGGCCACGCTCGACGAGCCGGAGCACGGTCTCACGGAAGAGGTCCTTGATCAGACCGACGTCCTCTTCTGGTGGGGCCACATGGCCCACGGCGAGGTCAGCGACGCCATCGTGGACCGCGTGCAAAAGCGCGTCCTCGAAGGCATGGGGCTCATCGTGCTCCACTCGGGGCACTTCTCGAAAATCTTCCGCCGCCTGATGGGCACGAACTGTTCGCTCTGCTGGCGCGAGAACGACGACAAAGAGCGCCTCTGGAATTTGCAGCCCGGCCACCCCATTACCGAGGGCATTGGCCGCTACCTGGAGATTCCACAGCACGAAATGTACGGGGAACGCTTCGATATTCCCGAGCCGGAAAAGCTCATCTTCATTTCCTGGTACTCTGGCGGCGAGGTCTTCCGCAGCGGCTGCACGTGGCAGCGCGGCCACGGGAAAATCTTCTACTTCAGCCCCGGGCACGAAACCTACCCGGTCTTTCACGATCCGCAGATCCAGCGCATCCTCCTCAACGCCGCCCGCTGGGCCCGCTCCACGGTGCGCATCACGGATGCCTGCCCGATGGTCGAGCCGGTCGAAACCGTCTGCTAACCCTTATACCTCCCAAAAACGGCCATGAAAAAACTGCGAATCGGCGTGATCGGTCTCGGGATGGGTAAGGTTCATATCAAGGGTTACTTGACGCATCCCTCAGCGGAGGTGTCCGCCATTACAGATATGGATGAAAAGCGCCTGGCCGAGGTGGGCGAGGAGTTCGGGATCGCCAAGCGGTACCTCTCCGCCGAGGAAATGCTGGAAAAAGAGCAGCTCGACTTGGTGAGCATCTGCACGCCCAACAAATTCCACAAACCGCTCGCCTTGGCGGCCTTCAAGCGCGGCTGCCACGTCCTGTGCGAAAAGCCGATGGCCCTCAATGCCGCCGAAGCCGAGGAGATGCTTGAGGCCGCCCACAAGGCCCAGCGGCGGATCATGATCAACTTCTCCTACCGCTTCAACGAAGCCAGCCAAGCGCTCAAAAAACAGGCCGGGCTCATTGGCGACGTCTACTTTGGCCGCACCGTCTGGCACCGGCGGCGCGGGATGCCCGGGTTCGGAGGCTGGTTTGGCACCAAGGCGCTCTCCGGCGGCGGGCCGCTCATCGACCTGGGCGTTCACCGGCTCGACCTTGCGCTCTGGCTCATGGGCTACCCGAAGCCGGTCTGGGTCCTGGGGGCCACCTTCAACCCCATCGCTACCGCAATCGCCAAGGCCGAGGGAAAGACCTTCGACGTCGAGGACCTGGCCGCCGCGTCGATCCGCTTTGAGAACGGCGCGCTTCTGATGGTAGAGGCCTCCTGGGCTTCCAACCAAAAGAAGCTGGAGCACATGGAAACCGCGCTTTTTGGCACCTTGGGCGGCCTCTCGCAGCACAACGTGGATGAGGGTTACGACGCCGAGGCGGAGATTTACCTGGAGCGCGAGGGGTGCCAGTTTGACATGAAGCTGCACCCGCCCGTCCCGAAAGTGGAGAGCTCCTATTATCACTTCGTGGAAAGCATCGTCACCGGCAATCCCCACATGGCCACCGGCGAGGAGGGCCTCACGGTGATGCGGATCTTGGACGCCATCTACGAAAGCGCCCGAACCGGCGCGCCGGTGCAAACGTGACGTTTGATCCATTACGCGCTGCCGCGCGAAAGCGTCGGCTTCGCACGCCGCTTCGGGCAGTTGCTTGTCCTTGTTCCCAAATCGGGGTTTGGGAACGAGGCATAGAGTAAAGGCTTTTCCGCCCGGGGTCGAAGGGCTATATAAACTCCCGGCGACCCTTTTCTATGAAAACACACTCTCCGGTCTGCGTGGTCCTTGCTTTGGCTTTCGCCGCGGCTCCCCTCGGTGCTCAAAACGCTCCCAGCCCCACGGTGGCTGAAAAGAGCGCCGACGACTTGGGCCGTTTCAAAAATGCCGACGAGTTTTGGGCTTATCTTGAGAAACTGAAGAAAGGACCGGAGAAGCAGCCCGAAAGCCGCGATGAAGTCGTCGCTTATTTGAAGCAATTGCAGTCTGCTTTGGCCGGTTTCATTGCCCGTTTCCCCGAAGATCCTCGGCGATTCGCAGCCAAGCTGGATAAGGTCGTTATCGAAAACACCAGTTTGGCAAGCTTTACCGGGACTCCTTCCGATCCCAAAGCAGTCGAGGCCGTCTGCAAAGAGATTCTGGCCGAAAAGAACATCTCCGAAGATATTCGCAGGAGGGCGCGCTTTTACTTCCTGTTGAGTTCGATGGAAAACGGCGCGGATGATAAATTGCAAAGCGAAATCGCCGCTTTCTGCAAGGATTATCCCAAAGACGCAAGAGGCGACGTGGATATTCTGAACTGGAAGCTTGGCAAAAAGCTGGCCGCCACGGACCCTGCCAAAGCCGAGGCGCTTTTAGCCGAGGCCTCCAAGAGTGCCAACGGGCAGATAGCGGAAGCCGTGAAAACCGAACTTCGCCTGGTGCAGCTTCGCGGCAAACCGTTCGACCTGAAGTTCACCGCCGTCGACGGCTCCAAGGTGGACCTCGCCAAGCTTCGGGGCAAAGTCGTGCTCGTGGATTTCTGGGCCACCTGGTGCGCGCCGTGCATGGCAGAGGTGCCCAACGTCGTCGCCGCCTACAAGAAACTGCACGCCAAGGGCTTTGAAATCGTGGGCATCTCCCTGGACCAGGATAAGCGGGCCATGTTGAGAGTCACCAAGGAAAAAGGGATGACCTGGCCCCAGTATTTCGACGGCCAAGGCTGGGAGAACGCGATCAGCTCGAAATACGGCATCGAGACCATCCCGGCAATGTGGCTGATCAACAAAAAAGGCCTCCTGGTCAATACCGAGGCCGGGGAAGGGCTGGAGGAAGCGGTCGAAAAACTGCTGGCAGAGTAGCCGCCGGGGCTCGCTCGGGGCCCCGCCTTTTTGCGGTTCGCAGAATTTTTCCTTTCCTGAAGCGGCGGCATCTTTATCCTACCGCGCGTGATCGACCGTTATACCCTTCCAAAGATGCGCGCCCTCTGGGACGAGCAGCACAAGTACGAAATCTGGCTCGAAATCGAGATCCTCGCCTCCGAAGCCCAGGCGGAGATCGGCGTGATTCCGAAAGAGGACGCCCGGACCATCCGCGAAAAAGCCCGTTTCGACCTGGCTAAAATCCAGGAAATCGAACTGCGCACCAATCACGACGTCATCGCCTTCCTCGAAAACGTCGCCAGCTACGTCGGGCCCGCCGCCCGGTGGATTCACCAGGGCATGACCTCCTCCGACGTCCTGGACACCACGCTGGCCGTCCAGATGAACGAAGCCGCCGGAATGCTGCTCGAAGACCTCGAAGCCCTGCGCACCGCCATCGCCAAGAAGGCCCGTGAGTACAAGCTCACCCCCATGATCGGCCGCTCCCACGGCATCCACGCCGAGCCGATCACCTTCGGCCTCAAGATGGCCCTCATGTACGACGAATTTGGCCGCGCCATCGAGCGCCTCAAGCAGACCCGCGAGCGCATCCGCATCGGCAAGCTTTCCGGAGCCGTCGGCACCCACGCCCACCTCGATCCGCGCGTTGAAGAGCAGGTCTGCCACAAGCTCGGCCTCAAGGCGGCCACCCTGGCCACCCAGGTTGTGCAGCGTGACCGCCACGCTGAGTTCCAGCAGACCCTGGCCTTGATCGCCTCCAGCATCGACCGCTGGGCCACCGAGTTCCGCCACCTCCAGCGCACCGAAGTGCTCGAAGTCGAGGAATACTTCTCGCCCGGGCAGAAAGGCAGCTCTGCCATGCCCCACAAGCGCAACCCCATCACCGGCGAAAAATTGAGCGGCCTCGCCCGCATCCTGCGCGGCAACGCGCTCGCGGCCCTCGAAAACGTCGCCCTCTGGCACGAACGCGACATCTCCCACTCCAGCGTCGAGCGCGTCATCATGCCGGATTCGACGATCCTCCTCAACTACATGCTCCAGACGACCACCAAGCTCGTCGACCGCCTCATCGTCTACCCCGAGCACATGCAGCGCAACATGGAGATCACCAAGGGCCTCTACTTCTCGCAGACCATCCTGCTCAAGCTGACCTCCCGCGGCATCGAGCGTAAGACCGCGTATGAGGCCGTCCAGCGCGCCGCCATGAAGACCTGGCAGGGTAGCCAATCCTTGAAAGAGAACCTCAAGGAAGAAACCGAGATCATGGCCAAGCTAACGCCGGAGGAGATCGACGAATTCTGCTCCCTCGACATCCACTTCGCCCACGTCGACGAGACCTTCCGGAAGCTCGGTTTGTAAATCGATCTGTCATCTCCCTTCAAACCCGTTCCATCACTCGGTGGAACGGGTTTTTTTTATGAGTCTGAACAGGTGTAAGTAGTGTTGCTTATCGTAAAATTAACTTGCCCCAGCATATAGAACGCATTAAAACCCACATCCAGTAATTTGGGATAACAAATCGCCCCAACGGCAGCTTCATGAATTTTCTCAACGTCCACCTTCGGTCGCGGAAAAACACACAAATCAAACCCATGAACATCCTCAAAACATCCATAGCCACAGCAATCAGCCTGTTCTCCCTTGCTTCGATGAGCCAAGCGTATTACGCCGACAGAGGGGCAGTCCAGGAATACACGGGATCGGGTAACATCGTATTAAACGATGGCGTCGTCGGCTCCCTCACCGGCACCACCGCTTACGGATTGCGTTTCACCGGAACCGGCGCGACCATTAGCGACTCGAATACGGTCATTAACACCGGCATCATTTACAGCGGAACGGGATCAGGGTACTTGGGGAATGCGGGGATTGTTTTCAACGCACAAGACGGCGGCCAGACGAACTCGAATACCGTTATCAACTACGGAGCCATTCTCCCGAGTTCCAGTGAGAACGATTTCTCCATCGGCATTCTCTTTAACTGCACCGATGGCGGCGATGCCTATTACAACCGCGTATTGAACTATGGGAACATCACCGTTTCAGGCAGTTCCTACGTGTCCGCGGGCATCGCGTTTACCTCGCCCTTTGCCACCAGCGCCAACTACAACACCGTGATCAACTACGGCAACATCACGGTCTCGGGGATTTACGAAAACATCGGCGTTCTTTTCGGCGGATACGACACCGGCGATAGCAGCTACAACACCGTCGTCAACAAAGGCACCATCACGGTCGCATCCGGCACCTCGGGCTATGCGATAGGCGTCGCATTCGTCGGGACCAACTCCGGCTCGGCCGTGGGCAACACTCTGATCAACGAAGGCAAGATCATCACCTCCGGCTCCTATTCGATTGGCGTTTACATCGTGGGAGGCAGCAGCGCCGCCAGCTACAACACCATCACCAACCTTGGCGTCATCGACTCCGGAAGCAACGGGTACGCGATTGCGATTGATGGCGACAACAACACCATCAACCTCGGCGGCCACTCCAGCGTCACGGGCCTCATTTCCGGCACTGGGAACAACAACGTCCTCAATCTAAGCTTCACCGGCGTCAACGCAGCGGAGAGGGCCAACCTTGTCGCGCAGTTGAACTCGATTGAGGCCCTCTCCGGCACCGCCACCAGCGGCACGTTCACCTTCCGTGGCGTCACCTACACGTATGATCCGCTCATCGTCAACGTCACGACCTCCTCCTATGCGGAGCAGGCCAAGACGCCCAACCAGAAAGCCGTCGGCGCGAACCTCGACAGCTTCACGGTCAACCCGACCGGGAACATGCTGAGCCTCCTCAACGCCCTTGACCAGAGCGGCAACGTCCCGCGCGGGCTCGATCAACTCTCGCCCCAGCGCTACCAGATCTACGGCGACATCGCCCTTTCCAACGCCAGCCTGCTCGTCGGGCAGATCGACCAGCGCCTGAACAACGTGCGTTTCGGCAGCGAGGGCTTCGACACCAGCTCGCTCTGCGTAGCCTACGGCAGCGTTCAGAGCAAGCTCGGCATGGGCAGCAACGGCCTGCCCATCGTGGCGGCCAAAGAGAGCAAAGAAATCGTCACCCAGGCCCCTGACAAGCGCTGGAGCGCCTTTCTGAGCGGCAACGTCGGCCATGCGGGCCTGGATGACACGGAGGACCTCCAGAACAGCAAATATTCGGATTCCGGCGTCATCGGCGGCGTCGATGTCAAGCTGACCGACGCCTGGACCACGGGTCTCTTGCTCGGCTACGCCCACACCGACGCCAGCCTGGACACCCAGGGCAGCACCGCTGATGTGGATGCCTACAGCGCCGGTCTCTACGGCGGCTACCACGAGGGCAACTTCTACGGCAACGGCTTGGCGGCCTACACCCACAACGTGTACGACAGCGGCCGGGTGATCGACATCGGCACCTACTCGGAGAAAGCCAGCGGCCACACGACGGGCTCGCAAGTCACCGTGAACCTCGACGGCGGCTACGACCAGCCGGTGACCAAGAACATCAGCGCCGGACCGTTCGCAGGAGTGCAGTACGTTCACCTGGGCGTGGACGGCTTTAACGAAAGCCAGGCGAGCGCGGCGAACCTGAACCTCAACGACCAGGCCCTCGATTCGCTCCGCTCCCGGCTGGGCCTGCGCGCCGAGTTGAAGAAGGACCTCTCCAAGAACTGGAGGGTGGCCTCGGAAGTGCGTGCGGCCTGGCAGCATGAGTTTGCCAACAACGACCGCGCCATCGTGGCTCAGTTCGCCGGTTCCGGCCTTAGCTCGTTTGCCGTGCGCACGACGGACCCTGAACGGGACCGCGCCATCCTCGGGATCGGCCTCAACGCCACCTGCCAGGATACGCTCACGGTGTTCGTGGATTACGACGCCGAAATCGGCAACCGCTACACCGGGCAAGCCTTCAAAGGCGGCTTGAAATTCAATTTCTAGCCGACTGAAGACGACTGTTTAACATACGTAATTAGCGTCAATGAATCCGGCCGACGAGCGAATCGTCGACCGGATTTTTTTGTTCGAAAAGACTTTGTCCGATAGCGATATACGCTAAAATGATGACATGATTCTCTACCGCTCGCGCGGGATTCAAGCTTTGCATTGCGCTCTCCAGGCAATCACGGCCGCAACGGTATTCTGGATCTGGCTTTTCATTTACGAGCAGATCCCCAGCCGCCAATTGGTCGGAACCCCGCTGTTTTTCTTTCACTACGGCATCCTGGTGGGGGCGGGGGTGGTGTTGGACCACCTGCGAACGTCGATGCATACCACCGATTTCTTGAACCTGAAATTCGTGGTGAATTTCGGGATCACCGTGCGCCAGACGGTCACGGTCGTCCTTTTGCTCTTTTTCTCGCTGGTCGCCTTCAAACACCAGGAGATGTCGCGCGAATTCCTTTTTGCGTTTATCCCGATCCTTTTCGTCGTCATCCTGGTGACGAACTTCGTTTATCCGCCGCTCCTGGCCCGGTTCGTTTTCTCGGGCAACTACGTGCAAAAGACCATCCTGCTCGGTTCCCGCCGGGGCGTGGAGCGTATCACCGAATGGCTCTCGGGCAAAGTGCTTTACGGCGTCAAGCTGGTGGGGGTGGTGACGGACGGCTCCCCCTCGGAGCGCATCGGCGACATACCGCACCTGGGCTCCATCGCCAAGCTGGAGGACCACATTCGCGGGGTCCAGGCCAACCAGGTCATCGCCGTGGACGTGCCGCATTCCCCCGTGGTGGTCAATCACCTGGCCAACGTCTGCCAACGCCTGGGCGTGCGGCTGGTGCTGGCCAACGACTATGAACTGATGCTCGGGCGGCGCATTACCATGACCGAGGAGGACGGCATTCACTTCATCAGCTTCCACCGCGAGCCGTTGGAGAACCCGTTTAATCGCCTCATCAAGCGGGGGGTTGACGTGCTGGTGTCCCTGCCGGTGGTAACGCTGGTATTGCCGGTGCTGGGCGGGGTGGTGTGGCTCTTTCAGCGGTTTCAGTCTCCGGGACCGCTCTTTTTTAAACAACTGCGCACCGGGCGGCAGGGGGAGGACTTCCTTCTCTACAAATTCCGCACCATGCACACCGACAACCCCGACGAGGCGTTGCAGGCGCAGGCGGGAGACGCGCGGATTTACGCGGCGGGCCAGTGGCTGCGCCGGATGAGCCTTGATGAAATGCCGCAATTCATCAACGTGCTCCGGGGGGAGATGAGCGTGGTGGGGCCTCGGCCGCATCTGCGCCAGCACGACGAGATTTTCCGCCAAAAGATGATCTCCTACGGCGTGCGTACGTTTATCAAGCCGGGCATCTCCGGCCTGGCCCAGGTGCGCGACCTGCGTGGCGAAGTGCAGAGCGACCAGGACGTGATCCAGCGGGTTCGCAGCGACCTGGATTACCTGGAAAACTGGTCGCTTTTGCTCGATGTGGAGATTATCTGCCGCACCGTGCTGAAGGTCTTTGTGCCCTCCAAGCACGCGCGGTAAAAGGCGGTTATTTCGTGGGGGTCGGCGTCGGCGTGGGGGGCGGGGTGGCCTTCTTAAAAAACAGCAGCTTGGGCGTGGGCTTGGTCGCGGTGACGGGCTTGACCGCGGGGGCGGGTGTCGCTTTCGGCGTTGCCGCCGGGCGCGTGGCATTCTTGACCTTGGGAGCCGGAACGATGGTCGAGGTGGGCAGTGGCGGTTCCACTTGCGGGATGAGCCGGAGCGTGTCGAGTTCGTTGCGGGCTTCCTCGGGCGTCACCATTTGGCGGGTCAGGGTGGCGCGGTTGGCTTCATTGACCGTGAGCCGGTCGAGCTCCTCGCTGTTGCCGACGATGTAGGGCGTTAGGAAAATGAGCAGCTCGCTTTTCGACTCCGATTTCGAGGTATACCGGAAGGCCCATCCCAGGCCCGGGATGTCCCCCAGGAGCGGCACCTTCTTGGTGGTCGAAGAGACGTCCTTTTGCATCAGGCCGCCGATGACGATGGTCTGCGCGTTGGGCGTTACCACCACGGTTTCCGCCGAGCGTTTATTGATGATCGGAGCGGAGGCGCTGCTGGAGAGCGTCACGCTGGAGCCCGAGAGCTCGGAGATTTCCGGCGCCACGATCATTTCCACGCTCTTGTTGCCCGTGATAAAGGGAGTGACGCGCAGGATGATGCCGACGTCCTGGTAGCTGACGGTGTTAATCGTGTTGCCGCCGTCGGTGACTTCGCTGTTGGTCACGATGGGGACCTCCTTGCCGACGACAATGACGGCTTCCTGGTTGTTGCGGGCCATGATCGAGGGGCGGGAGAGGACCTTGGCTTTGCCGCAGGTGGCTAGCGCGTGGAGCGTGGCCGACCAGTTGCCGGAAGTGATGGTGCCAAAGACCCCCGGATCGGAACTCGATACGGCGCTGGCCATGCCAAAGAGGGAGCCGATGGTGCCGCTGCGCGAGGCGCTGAAGGTGTAGCTGCCTTCGAGCCCTGCTTCAAGGTCATTGGTGAGCTCCACCTCCACGAAGACCACTTTGATGAGCACCTGGGGGCGCGGGTGGTCTAGGCTTTCGATCACCTTGGCGATGGCATCGTGCGTCTTGGGATCGGTAACGATAACCACTGAGCGGGTTTCGGCGTCCACTTGAATGAGCGCGTCTTCCATGAGCGTGTTGCTCTTGTAGTTGCGCGCGCCGGTGGAACTGCTGCTGCCGCCGCTGCTGCCGCCGGAGCTGCTTCCGGCGGATCGCGAGGAAGACGATGAGGAGCTCTGCGAGGAGCTGTTGCGCGACGAGGAGGAGGAGCTAGTGGCCGCGCTGAACATCACCACAAGCGCACAGCCGCAGGCCAGCGTGGAGAGGAAATTCTTCGAAAACAGGGACGGGATCATGGAAAGAGAGGCTCTCGCCTAGTTGCTGAGGGTGTTGGTGATGTCGCTGGAGGCGCCGTTGCTGGTTCGCTGGTTGAGCCTGCCGGTGGTTGGCTGCGCCGAGGTGCTGCTCGAAGAGTTTTGGTTGGAGAACATGCCGCGCAGGATGGTGGCGACGTTGTTCGGGTCGGCGTTTTCAAGCCGGTGAACGTAGACTTGCTGTTTTTTGTCCTCGCCCGCGTCGAGCCGCTCGACGGTCAGCGCCAGCGAGGGCATGGCGTCCTTGGATGCGGAAACGACGAGCGAGTTGGTGCGCGGATCGGCCACGGCCACCACTTTGTTGAGCAGGACGGCGCGTTCGCTCTTGTTGGAGGTGGCCGAATTGCCGGTGCTTACCGGCATGATTTGCTGGCCCGTCCGGCGGTTGTTAGAGCCATTCGCGCCACCCTGCGTGGTCGAGGAGGTGGTGTCGTTGTAGAGGGTGTTGAACTCGTTGGCCAGCTCCATGGCATCCGCGCGGGCGAGGCGGAAGATGCGCGTCTCGGTAATATCGGAGATGTTTTGGTCGATGCGGGTGACGATGTCGGAGATGGTCGGGATGGCGGCGTCCGGGGCGCTGACGATGACCGAGTTGCTCTGGTCGTCGGAGACGGCGATGATCCGGGTGGCGGCCTGTTGCGCGGCGCTTTGCGCCTTGCCGGTGGCGGCGGTGTTGGCCATCCAGGGCGGCATCGGGCGGCCGCCTTGGTTGTTGTTGTTGCCGCGGTTGTTGCCGCCCGAGGAGGTGGTCTGGTCGGTGGCGAAGAGCTGGGTGATCACGGTGGCCAGCGATTTGGAGTCGGCGTATTGCAGGGTGTAGACGTGGATGGTCGAGATGCTCGAAACGGAGGTATCGAGCGCGTGGATGATCTCGGCCATGCGGTGGACGTTGGTTTGCGTGTCGGCCAGGAGCAGCGCGTTGCTGGCTTCGTTGGCCGAGAGCGTGGCGTCCGGGGAGAGCAGGGGGCGCAGGTTTTCCACGAGCTTGGCGGCTTCGACGTAACGCACCGGGAGGATCTGCGTGACCATGCCGTCCTTGCGGGGAATCTGCGTCGGGTCGCTGCCGCTCTGGACGGGAATATCCATCTTTTGCGCGCCGGAGCGGGGGACGATTTTCAGGATGCGCCCGTTGCGGATCGCGGCGTAGCCCTTGTCGATCAATACGGAGTTGAGGAGATCGACCGAGTCATCGATCGACACGGGCTGTTTGCTGACCACGTTGACCGTGCCCGCGATGGTGGTGTCCTGCACGACGATGAACCCGGCGGCTTCGCTCAGATAGTTGAGCACATCGGTGAGCGAGGCGTTTTGGAAGTTGAGCATCAGCTCGCCCTTGCCGACTTTGACGACCGAGGCCCCCGAAGGCTTGGGGGCGGGCAGGGCCACGGGGGTCACGGGTGCCACGGTCTCGGCGGGCGCCGGCGAGGGGGCCGGGGCGGCTTCCGTCGTGGGTGCGGGTGCTTCCTGGGCGGCGGCGGCCAGGGGCATGAGCACGCCGAGGGCGAGCGAGAGGAGAGGTGTTGTGTTCATTTGAGGTCCTGTTGGCGTTTCTGCATCATGCGGCGCATGATCGCTTCGCGGTCCACGCCGCCTGGGCTGGCGGGGGCGGCACTTGCGGGGGCGGAGATATTGGTGACGGGTTGGGAGGAGGGGGTGGTTGAGGGAGGAATGGGAGCGGTCGGAGTCGGAGCGGTTGCGGCGGCGTCCACCGAGGGCATGGGCGCGGGGGCCGCGTCGGCGCTGAGCGGAACGGTCTGGCCCACAGCGACCGGGATGATTTTCCCGTCGCGCAGGATTTCGATGAAGTGGGGCGTGATCCGCGTGATGGTGGCCCCGGCGATGACGCCTTGCGGCCCCAGCACGGCGTTGAATTCCGCCCGCGAACCGGAGAAGAACGCGAGCACTTTGTCATCCGTAACCAGGATGCCGGTGAGCGCGGCGAAGTCGCCCTTGGTCACGGGCACCGCGGCCTGGGTGGGCGCGGCGGCTCCGGGCTGGCGCTCGGGGTCGAAGATGTTGCGCGTTTTCAGCAGCGCGTAAGCGCCGTCGAACGTCCGGCCGGGAGGCGCGGCGACGGCTGCGAGCGGCGCGCTAAGAGCGGCCCACGCGGCGGCGCAAATAAGGAGGGACGGGTTCGGGCTCATGGAATTTTCGAGGTTTGGTCTTTGAGCCGCAGGAAGGTGATGCGGGCGGTGAGGATGAGCTGTGCCCCGCGAGCGTCGCGGGTGGCCAGTTCGCATTCCTCGACGTTCACCGGCACGGTGGTGTCGGTTTCGAGCTCGTAGAGGAACTGGCCCAGCGCGGCCTGGCTGCCGGTGGCCGAGAGGCGGTACTCCAGCGTATCGTAGCCTTCGGTGTCGCGGATCTGCCAGGCCTGGGTGAGGTTGGTGAGCGTGATCTGGCTTTGCAGCTTGCAGCGGTCCACGGCCTTGAGGGCGGCGTACTCGGCGGCGGAGACTTCGGCGGGCAGATTGCCCCGGCTCATGGCGGCCCAGCGTTCGCGCAGCGAGGCCTCGCGCGCCTTGAGCTGGCGGCCTTGCGAGACTTGCCCCTTTAGCGTGGCGATGCGTTCGCTTTGCGCCTTCCATGTCGTCAAGGCCGGTTCGATCACAAAACTGTCGAGCAGGAAAAGGCCCAGGGCGACGCCCACGCCGATTTTAAGGAAAAAGATGCGGCGTTGTTCGTCAGTCATGGTGCGTCTCCCATTTGAAAGTTAGCGAGAATTGGCTCGGGTTGTTGCCGCGCAGTTGCTTGACCTGGAGCGCGCTAACGCCCGCCTGTTTGCTGAGGGTGCCTTGCAGGCTCATGAGCGAGGCGTTGTTTTGCGCGAAGCCGTTGATGGTGACCATCGCGGCCGTGGAACTCGGTGCTCCGCGCCCTCCGGCGTCGCTCTTTTCGACGAACGGGCTGATTTGCACGGAGCGCGTCCAGAGGTCGCCCCGCTCGGGGAAGGCTGCAATGACGCTGCGCAGCGCGTCGAGCTTCTGCGGCGCGGGATCGAACCAGGGGCGGAATTGGCGGATCTTTTGCTGGATGGTGTCGAGTTCCGCCACCGACGGCTTCAGCGTGGCCCATTCGCGGATCAGGCTGGCTTCCTGGTGCGAGCGGAAGCTGAAGGCCAGGATCGGCAGAAAGACGACGACGGCCGCGCTGGCTACGGCCTTGCGGCCCCGCGTGGTGTTGAAGCGCTTGAAGGTCTCCTTCCAGCGGTTGGCTTCCGGCGTGAAGAATTCGAACGGGACGGGCGTCTGGTTAAGGAGCAGGCGTGCGGCCCCCGGCGCGGCCTGGCTTTCGCAGTCGTTCTCGGCGGGGGTGATCCCGAGCTTTTCCAGCAGCGCGGTGAGCGCCTCGTCCGGGGTTCCGTAAATCCGCGCGCGCTTGAGCTGCGTGCGAACGGCCTCCGGCAGCCGCCCGAGGGTGATGCGCAATTCCCGAGCGAGCGTGGCGGGTTCGGCGGAGATGGTGCGGAGGGCCGCCGTGCCGCCGCCGCAGGTTATGGAGAGCTCCACGCGGTTTTGGCCGGGGATGAGGTGCAGTGTCGGCTCCGGATGATCGAGCGCGCAAGGGAGGTCGAGCGAAATCGAGAGGGTTCGGCAACCGGCGGCGGCGAGGAAGGCGCTTGCGGCTTCCATCCGTTTCGGGGGCAGTGCGGCCAGCGTGGCGCGGGGCGTGCCGACGTGGTAGGTGTCGTGGGCGAGGACGAGATCGGGAATGGAAAATTCGCGCTCGGCCCGCAGCTCGAAGTAGCCGCGAAGGTCCTCCGGGCTGACCTCGGGGAGATCGGCGGAGGTGGAGAGTACCCACGAGGGCGGCAGCGCGAGGGCGCAGCGGCGTTCTTTGATGCCCGCGGCTTCCAGCGCGGCGGCGAGGGCGGCTCCTGCTTTCGCCGGATCGGCAAGCACCGCGTCGGCCCCCACGGCGATCTTTATGGGTTCGGGCGGGGTTTCGCCCGAGGCGCGCACGCAGAGGGCCGAGAGCGAGTCGGCCCGAAGCGTCAGCGCCAGGATCGAGGCGGGTTGAAAGTGGAGTTTGCTAAGGTCGAACGTCATCGGGTGGGTTGTTGCTGGACCAGTTGCTGGCGAACGTCGCTGCCGAGCGACCATCCGAGCGGGGTCAAATTGCGGCGGTAGACAATGCGTGCGGTGCCGGTGCTTTTGTCGATCACAAAACGCGTTCGGCGGTAGCCCCGGCCATTGCGCCCCACGGCGGCGACGTCCACGCTGATTTGGTAGCTGTTGGCCGTTAGGTACGGCCCGGCCTTGAGCGCGTCGCTCTGCCCCAGGACCGAGACTACCCATGCGAGGCTCGCGGGTTCGGTGGTCTGCTGGGCGCGGGTGGTGACGAGCAGTTCGGCCTTGGCCGAGCCGATACCCGGCAGGCAGGCGAGCACGGCGGCCGGGGCCGTGTAGGGGTTGACGAGGCCTTTGACGTAGGTGCCCGACTTGGCGGTGAGCTTCGGGGAGATGGAGTCGAACTCGGTCTCCGTCAGCGCGCCGTGAATGTAGAAGCCGAGCACGCTGTTGACGGTTCCCGAAGCCTGGAGCTTGGTGATGATTTCGTTCGACCGCGCGGTGCCGAGATCGGAGGTGAGCAACGTGCTGAGCGCCGTTCCGGAGGTCTTGGTGACGTCGACGCGCTCGGTGGTGCCGTCGCTGAGGGTGTTCGGCTCTCGGCTGAATACGGTGGCGTACTCAAGAATACCCGGGTTGAGCCCGTTGTCAAAGGCCGGGGTGGCCGCGCTGCCGGTGGAAAACGCGTTGGACATGGAGGACGAGGCGGCCTGGGTGCGTTCCGCGCCGTCGAGCACGTGGTTGGCGTTGTAGTCTGCGCTGTAAAGGATGTCCTGGCTGCCGGAGCCGCTGACCAGGAGCGCGATTTCCTCCACCGATTCGAACGGCGCGTATTTGTTCGTGCTATTGCGGATGACGGAGGATGAGGACGAGGAGGTGCCCGAAGTCGAGGTGCCCGAGGTCGCGGCGCCGGAGGTGGAGGATCGCCAAGTGACGACCGCCTGCGCAAGATCCGACGTCATTCCGGGGAGCCCCTGTAGAACGGTGGCTGAGGCGGTGTTGAGGTTGAGCTTGGATGCCTCGTCCACAAAGCCGAACACCGGCTGATCGGAAGTGCTCTGCGAGGCCGAGCCCGACGAGACGCCGATAAACCAGAAGGTCGCCTCGCCCACGGGCAGCGTGTCGCTCTGGAAGTCGTTCGGGTCGGGAAGGCCTCCCTCGCGGTTGACCTGGGAGAAAAGGTAGACGGCGTAGCGCGCCCCGCCTTCGATGGCCGCTTCGGCCTGGCGTCCCGCGAGGGCGTTGTCCTCGCCGCGGTAGGCCAGGGCCATGGTGTTGGCGAATACCAGGGTCAGGCTCACCAGTCCGATGCAGACGATCATCACCACGATGAGCACGGAGCCCCGGGCGCGCTGCGATGGAGTTGGAAGGAAGGGCTGCATTGACCTAGGTCCCGCTAGTGGTGGAGGTGGTGGAGGTGGTGAAGGGCTCGGTGGTGAAGGGGACGAAAATCTCAATGGGCGGCGGCACGGGAACGCGGTTGGACACCGGGGACTGAATGAGGCGCACCCGGACGGCCCGGGGCAGCGAGGAGGTGCCGCTGGTCGACGAGTTGCTGCCCGAGGTGTCGGCAGTGAGCGAGGTGCTGGTCAGCGAGCTGGAGGACGAGGAGCCGCTGAGTTGCCAGGTGTCCTGCCAACTGCTGCCGTCCCAAAAGGCGACCTCGAATTTCTCCACGCGTTGCAGCACGGGGATTTCCTCGGAGTTTTCGGTGCCCGAGCCGAGCAAATCACGCGTCAGCACCCGGACGAGTGGGCCGTTGTTGGCGCTGTTGCCGTTGCCGGAAATGTAATACTCGATCTGCTGTACGTCGCCGTAGCCCTGGTCGTCGTTGTCGTCTTCGCCGGTGGTCGCGGTGAAGCGCAGGTAGCCACCGAAATGGGACTTCTGGTTGCCAGCCCCGCCCTCGAGCGTGCAGGCCAGCACTCCGCCGGAGATGTAGGCGCTGAAAAGGTCGTTGCGGATGACGGCGACGGCCCGCTCGCGAAGGCGCGACTCCCGGAGCCGCTCGGTCGCGCTGTCACGCGTCTTGATCGCCCGCTGAAAAATGCCGTAAAGCCCCAGCAGCAGAATCGCCGCCGCGAACGTGGCGAGCAGGATCTCGATCAGGGTGAAAGCGCGCCGGTTCATTTTTTGTTGCTCCCGGAGGTTTTGGATTTGGACGATGACGTCGTGCCCGAGGTGGAGGTCGTCGAGGTCGAGCCGGAGCTGACTAGCGTGCTCAGCTCGACTTTATCCTCACGGCCCTGCACGGTGTAGTAGGCGCGCACGGTGAGGAGTTCCATCGTGTCCATTTCCCAGGTGGAGTGCGCGGCTTCCCATCGCATCCCGGGCCAGTTGCCGCCGAAGTTGCCGCTCATATCCGAGGTCATCCAGGCGTCGTCGAGGCTCAGTTCGCCGAGCTTGTTTTGCGCCAACTCCGCCGCGATGGCCCCGCGTTCCGCGTAGAGCCCGGCGCGGGTGGAAATGGTGAGCCCCTGCATGATGGCCGGGATCAAGATCGCCAGAAAGACCATGGCGGCCAGGATTTCGACAAACGTGAAGGCGTGATTGGACGGGCGCATCTTATTTCACAATCTCGTAGCCGTCGCCGTCGTCGGTTTGTGCCACGGTGACGTGCTCGCCGGATTTGTGGGCGAGGCGGATTTCATTCACGCTGGTGCTATCAAGCGTTCCCTCGGGTTGGAAGGTGGCTGCCAGCGAATGGCCGTTGCCGTCGTTGTTGATCGGCGTGGAGTCGAAGCGGACTTCCGGGTCGAGCGTCCAGGCTTTCTCTCGGGCCACGATGCCGTCGTAGCCGCTGGAGGCCTGTACGCCGAAGGTCTCGGAATTGGAGTCGATCCAGACGGTCATGGGGATGCCTTGGGAGATGGCTTCGCTGCGGGCGTACTCGATGGCGGCAAGGACCTGCGCCGCCTGCCCGTCGAGGTTCCGCCCGTGGAAGGAGCGGGAGAGGGAGGGGGCGGATACCGCCAGGATCGTCGCCAATAAAGCCAGCACTAGGACCAGCTCGATTAACGTGAACGCGTTCTTTTTGTTACCGCTTGTTGGCATCCCAGTTGTTAATGTCGTCGTCGGTGCCCGTGCGGCCGTCTGGCCCAGCCGACATCAGGTCGAAGCCGTTTTGCGTGTGTTTGCCGGGGTATTCGTAAAGGTAGCTGTTGTTCCACGGGTCGAGCGGAACGGCTTTTTCGAGATACGGCCCGTGCCAGTTGTTGGCGTCGCCGGGCTGGTTGATGAGCGCGTCGAGGGACTTGGGATAATACCCGTTGTCAACCTCGTAGGCGTTAAGCGCGAGCGAAATGCTGGCAATCTGCGACTTGGCCGCCGTGAGCTGGGCTTGTTGCGTGCGCCCCGCGAGCTTGGGGTAAACGATGGCCGCCAGCGTGGCCAGGATGACCAGTACGAGCAGCATCTCGACCAAGGTAAAGGCACCGTTTTTGGGGGATTGGATCGGTTTATTCATGGAGTATTATTTGATATAGTCTTGAAGCGTAAAGATGGGGATGACCATGCCGACGAAGATGACGCCGATGAACCCGGCGATCATGAAGAGCATGATCGGCTCGGCCAGCGAAACGGCGTTCTTGAGCTGCCGGTCGAGCGTGAGCTCGGTGACGGCGGCGATGCGCAGGAGCTCCTTGTCGAGCCGCCCGCTTTCCTCGGCCACGGAGATCATCTCCAGCGTGGACCCCGGGAAGAGCGCGCGGCAATCGCTCAGCGCCGAGGCGAGCTGCTCGCCCTTGGAAACGCGTTCGGTGGAGTCGGCGATCAAGTCGATGAGCGTCTGGTAGCCGAGCGAGCGCCGGGCGACGTTGAGGCCGTTCATGAGCGGCACCCCGGCGGAGAGCAGCGTGCCGAGCATCCGGCAAAAGCGCGTCATGGCGATCTTGGCCGCCAGCGGCCCGGCCAGGGGGAGGTGGAAAAGGACGTTCTCCCACTTGCGCCGGTTCGCGTCGTTTTTAAACCACTTGGCGACGCCGTAAATGACGAGCACGATGCCGATGGCGATGAATACCCCGTAGGATCGAATCGCATGGCTGGCGCCGATGATGGCGCGAGTGATGGCGGGCAGCGCGGCGTTGAACCCGGCAAAGAGCGTCTGGAAGCGCGGGATGAAAAAGATCATCAAAAAGATGACCACCCCCATGGCCAGGGTCAGGAGTACCGCCGGGTACATCAGCGCCGAGAAGACCTTGGCCCGCAGCTCCTTTTCGCGCGCTTGGAAATCGGCGATCTGTGCCAGCACCACGTCGAGGAAGCCGCCCGTTTCGCCGGATTCGACCATGGCGACGTAGACACGCGGGAAGACCTCGGGCGAACGGCTCATGGCGTCGGCGAGCGAAACGCCGTCGATGACCCGCTCGTGCAGCTCTTGCCACTTCGCGGCGGCGGCGGCGTTGCTGGCTTCCTTGTAGAGGATCGTCAGCGCGCGGCTCAGCGGCACGGCGGCGGCCAGCAGGCTGGAGAGCGAGCGCGTGAAATCCTCCAGCGCCTCGAAGGATACGTGCTTCGCGCGGAAGTGCCATTTCGCGCCCAGGGGAGCGGCGGCTGCTTGGGCTTTGCCATTGGCTCCGGCGGCTTTTTGCACCTCCGCGAGTTTCAGCGGCGTGAGGCCCTGCTCCTCGATGAGCCGGATTGCCTCGCCGCGGCCGCCCGCCTCGATCTGGCCGCTCGCGGAGGAGCCTCCCGGCTTCAATGCTTTGTATTCAAAGGTTGGCATGACGGCTACTCCTCTGCGAACACGTCGTCGTCTTTGGACACCCGCAGCACTTCCGCCGGGCTCGTCGTGCCTGCCCGGACCTGCCGCCAACCGTCTTCCAGCAACGTCCTCATGCCCTCGCGCCGGGCGATCTCGGTAATATCCAGGCTGGAGCCGCCCTTGAGCAGCGCCTGGCGCAGCGGGCCGCTCATCGGCATCAGCTCAAAGAGCGCCTGGCGGCCAGCATACCCGGTATTACGGCAGGCCTTGCAGCCGACGGGGCGGTAAATCGTCGCATCCCGGAGCGCCTCCACGCGGTCCTTGAGGGCCTGGGTGCGCTTGGAGTCATCCACTTCCTTGCACGCGGGGCAGAGCACGCGCACGAGGCGCTGGGCCATGACCGCTTCAAGCGAGGAGGCCACCAGATACGGTTCCACGCCCATGTCCACAAGGCGCGTCAGCGCGCCCGGGGCGTCGTTGGTGTGGAGGGTGGAGAAAACCATGTGGCCGGTGAGCGAGGCCTGGACGGCGATTTGCGCGGTCTCGTGGTCGCGAATTTCACCAATGAGGACGACATCCGGGTCATGGCGCAGAATGGCCCGCAGCCCGCGCGCGAAGGTCATCCCGGCTTTCTCTACGACCTGGATCTGGTTGACCCCTTTGATCTGGTATTCCACCGGGTCCTCAATCGTAATGATCTTGCGCTCGGCGTCGTTAATCTCCGTGAGCGCGGCGTAGAGCGTCGTGCTTTTGCCCGAGCCGGTGGGCCCGGTGACGAGCGCGATGCCGTGGGGCATCCGCAAGATGCGCTGGAAATATTCGCGCTCGCGCTCGGCCATGCCGAGGCTTTCCAGGTCGATGATGCCCGCGTTCTGGCGCAGGAGGCGCATTACCACGGCCTCGCCGTGCAGCATCGGGATGACCGAAACGCGGATGTCGATTTCCTGGTTCTTGATCCGGATTTTGATGCGCCCATCCTGCGGCACGCGCTTTTCGGCGATGTCGAGGTTGCTCAAGATCTTGATGCGCGAGACGATGGCGGGCTGGAAGCGCTTGATCTGCGGCGGTACCGGCACCTCCTGCAACATGCCGTCGATGCGGTAGCGGATGCGCAGCTCGTGCTCGAAGGGTTCGACGTGAATGTCCGAGCTGCGCAGCGAGACGGCGTCGCTCAGGATCTGGTTGACGAACCGGATGATGGAGGCGTCCTCGGCGGCTTTCTCCAGGTCGGTTTCCTCAGCGGCGTTGTCGGCCACGAGCTGGAAGCCTTCTTCCTGCTCCAGCTGGTTGAGCGTATCGGCACCGACGCCCAGGTGTTTTTTAATCTCCCGGGCCACTGCTTCGCCGGGGGCCAGCACGGGGACGAGCTCCTGCGAGGTGAACGGCTTGAGGCCGTCGAGCCCCGGCTCGGCGAAAAGGCGGCTTACGGCCACCTCGATGCGGCCGTCCACTTCCCGCAGCGGGAGGAGTTCCTCCTTAAGCAAGACGCGGGCGGGGAAGCGCGAGGAGAGGTCGCGGTCGGGCTCGGCGTTATCCAGCGCCGTGAAGCTCAGGCCATATTCGCGGGCGAGCCATTGCAGCGCCTCCGCCTCGGTCTGGGGGCGGCAGGCGGGGTCCAGGTAGGCGAGGGCCGCTGCGTCGGCGGGGGAAAGCTGTCGGCTCTCCACCATTTTCGCGTAGAGGCCAGGCTCATGGGCGGTCGAAAGAGGTTCGGACATCAAAGGGGGGGACTTGGGATACGGAACCGGGCGCTGCTATTGCAGGATGCCCATCATGATGAGGAGCGCCTCCTGGCGCAGGCTGAGCACCTTGCGCAGATCCTCGCTGGCGGCTTCAAGCTCGGCGTTTGCCTTCTTGCGCGCGGCGCGAACGGCCTCCAGCTTCGCCTTGATTTCCTCGTTCGAGATGCTGTCGTTTTGAAGCGCGCTTTTAAGAGCCTCGATCTCCGGCTGGTTTGCCGCGCGGGGAGGACGGCCGACGGGGGAGGCGTTGTTCCCCTCGGGGCCGCCGGGACGGCCTCCGCCACGGCGCTCGCCGCCGAAAATCCCGCCAATGCGGCTCATCATCACCTCGCGCTGCTTTTCCATCACCTTTTCCAGCAACGGCTCGATGACAGCCCATTCCTCGTCGCTCGCCTTGAGCGCCGTCTTGATGCGTTCGTTCATGCGCTGGCGGAATGCCGCGCTGTCGGGACTGCCGGGGCCGCCTGGCAAAGGGGGCAGGGGCTGCCGTGTAGCCGCGGGCTGGTTGGAGCCGGAGCCGGAGGTGGCAGCCGGAGTGCCCGGGTTATCCAACTGGGGCAGCGGTGGCAGCGGCAGCATGTCATCCGGCGGGGGGCCATCCTGGGCACCTACGGGAGCCAAGCCGAGCGTTGCCGTTACCAGGAGGGTGGCCAGTGGAGTAAAGAGGGGGATATTCATGGGGTGAAAAAAGAATTTCTGGACCGATGTATCGTAAAGCTAAGCTGGCATTGTTAAGAAAGAATTTCGAGCCGTCATTTTAATTGTTAAGAGATAGTTAAGAAAGAAATCCAAGCTCGCATCTTCAAATTGCCAGGTTTATGGAAATAGAGAAGCGTGATGATCTCCACCGAACTCTCTTCAAAGTCAACGCCTCCGGGTAACGATCAGAAAATTTTGATCATCGACGATGACCGGGAGCTGTGTGCGCTCATTGCTGATTACCTCCTGCCGCTGCGCTATGCCGTGGTGGCCGAACACGATGGCCGAGCCGGGGCCGACCGGGCGCTTTCCGAGGAGTTCCACGCGATTATTCTGGATGTGATGCTGCCCGGCATCGATGGCTTCGAGGTGCTCCGGGCCATCCGCGCCAGGTCGGACGTTCCCGTGCTCATGCTGACGGCCCGGGGCGAGGAGACCGACCGCATTGTGGGCCTGGAAATGGGGGCCGACGATTACCTGCCCAAGACCTTCTCCTCCCGCGAGCTGCTGGCCCGCCTGCGGGCGGTGACGCGCCGCCGGGCGGCAAAGGCGGGGGCTAACGCCGAGGGAATGCAGGAGCCGGAAACGGAGTGGGTGGCGGGGCCGCTGTGCATCCGGCCCGCGTCGCGCGTTGTGGAGCTCGGCGGGGTGGCCCTCAAGCTCACGGCGCTGGAGTTCGATCTGCTTTTCAGCCTGGCCCGGGCTCGTGGCCGTGTGAAAACCCGCGAACGGCTCATCGAGGAGATCGGCGAGCGCCTCTACGACGGCATGGACCGCTCGATCGACGTCCACATCTGGTCGCTGCGGCGCAAGCTCGGCGACGACCCTAAAGCGCCCCGCTTCATCAAGACGGTGCGCGCCATCGGCTACATGCTCATCGACCCCAATGCGGAGTGAAACGAAACCGGTCGGCGGCAACCCCAAAGGCCGCCTCTTTTGGCGGATTCCGCTTGGCGCGCAGATTCTCGTCTGGTTCTTCCTGAACCTGACGCTGCTGGCAGCGGTTTTCTTCCTGATCTTTAGCGTCCAGTACCAGATTAACCTCGACTGGGTGTTTGCCAGCAGCGCCAGGCAGCGCGTCGAGTCGCTGCGGGCGCTCATCGTGGGGGAACTCGACAACACGATGCCGGAATACTGGTCCGAGGTGCTGGATCGCTTCAGCGATGCCTACGGCGTGCGGATTTCCATCTTTGACCCCAATGGCGACTACCTCCTGGGCCGGGTGAAAGAGCTTCCCGGCCCGGTGCGCGAGCGCCTGCTGGCCTTCCCGCAGCCTCCCACGTCAAACGAAAAAAGGGGGCACCACCCCTTTCCTCAACAACCCGAGGCGACCTCGGACGGGCCTGTCCCTCCGTTTACGTCGATGCCAGGGACCTCCCGCGCGTTTTTACGGACCAAGAACCCGGCGCGCTACTGGCTGCTCCACCGCACCCGGCTTGATAACCCGCGCCTGGGCGCTCCGATGCGCGTGGTGCTCGTGGCCGAGGCGGAGTCCTTTAGCATGGGAGGGCTGATCCTCGATCCGGTGCCGTGGATCTGGCTGGTGTCGGGCACGGTCGTTTTTTCGGTGATCTTCTGGCTGCCGCTGCTGCACGGCATTACCCGGTCCATCCGGCAGATGACCCACACCACGCGGCAGATGGCCGAGGGGCGCTTCGAGGTGCGCGTGGCGGTGCGGCGCGGGGATGAGCTCGGCTCGCTGGGGGACTCGATCAACCAGATGGCCGGGCGGCTCAACGGCTTTGTGATGGGCCAGAAGCGTTTCCTGGGGGACATCGCGCACGAACTTTGCTCACCGCTGGCCCGGCTCCAAATGGTGCTCGGCATCATGGAACAGCGCGAGGAAAAGGACGACTACGTCCGGCGAGCCAGCGAAAAGGCGGAGCAGATCGCCGCGCTGGTCAATGAACTGCTCGCCTTCTCCCGGGCGTCGTTCGGGGGAGCCGCCGTCCAGTTGGTTCCCGTGGCGGTCAAGCCAGTCATTGCCGAGGCGGTGGCCCGAGAGGCGGCGGATAAGGTGGAGATCCGCCTGGGCGCAATCCCCGAAATCCTGACTGTCCTGGCCGACCGGGAATTCATCGTCCGGGCCGTCTCCAACCTGATCCGCAACGCCGTCCGGTATGGCGAGGGTGGCCTGATCGAGGTCGAGGCAGAGCGCATCGGCGACGAAGTGGCGATCTGGGTGCGGGACAGCGGCCCCGGCGTGCCGGAAGAGGAACTTCCCCGGCTTTTCGACGCCTTTTACCGGCTCGACCGTTCGCGTACCCTGGAAACCGGCGGCGTGGGCCTGGGGCTGACGATCGTCAAGACCTGCGTGGACTCCTGCAAAGGCACCGTCCTGGCCCGCAACCGCTCCCCGCATGGGCTGGAGGTGGAAATTCGCCTCCCCGCGGAAGACCCGCCTTGCTAAGCAGCGGAGTTGTGGGAGATTGCGCTCAATCCCGCGCCGCAGTATGAAAACCAGTCGGCCTCTCCTGATTTTTTTAGCCATGTTAGCCCTGGGGCTTGCCCTGGCGGGGCTGCATTTGCTGCCGTCGGTTTGCAGAGCGGCGCAGGGCGAGTATCGTACAAGTCAAAACCGAGGACATGGTATGATCGAAAAAATCACCTTAAGCGATGCCGAGTGGCGCAAACGGCTCACGCCCGAGCAGTATGAGGTCATGCGGGAAAGGGGGACCGAAAGGCCGTTTTCCGCGCAATGCTGGAACCCGCACGGGCAGGGGACGTTTGTTTGCGCGGCGTGCGGGCTGCCGCTGTTCGAATCGGTGAGCAAATTTGATTCCGGCACCGGCTGGCCGAGCTTCTCAGCGGCGATGGGCGGCGATCGCGTGCGGATCGCGCGCGACAGGAGCCACGGGATGATTCGCGAAGAAGTGGTCTGCGCCCGCTGCGACTCCCACCTCGGGCACGTTTTCCCCGACGGACCGCCCCCGACGGGCCTGCGCTACTGCATGAACGGTGTGGCCCTCGATCTGCGTCAGGTGGAGAAGGCCACCTTTGCCGCCGGATGTTTCTGGGGCGTGCAGGCTGCCTTTGACGCCACGCCCGGCGTGCTTCAAACCGCCGCCGGTTACATCGGGGGCCATGTGAAGAACCCCACTTACGAGCAAGTCTGCACCCACACGACCGGCCACGCCGAAGCCGTGGAGGTGGAGTTTGACCGCGCCAAGGTTTCGTACAAAGAGCTCCTTGATTTATTCTGGAAAATCCACGATCCGCGCCAAGTGGGCGGGCAGGGACCGGACCTGGGCGATAATTACCGCTCGGAGATCTTTACCCACTCGCCGGAGCAGCGGAAAGAGGCCGAGGCCTCCAAGGCGGCGCAAGAACGGCCAGGAACGCGCCCCATCGCGACGGCCATTACCCCGGCGGAAGTGTTTTACCCCGCCGAGGATTACCATCAGCACTACAAGAGCGCCGCCTGTGGGCTGAGGCTGAAATAGCCGCTATTTGGCTGAAGCCGGGGTTGAGCCCGCTTGGATTTCCCTCTGTACCAGCTCCTGGATTTTGGGCATTACCGCCATGGCTTTCTGCTGGGTAATGGCCATGGTTTTGGTCCCGATTTCCGGCTGCTTATTGAGAAAATTCTGGCCCGCCGGGCTTTTGTAGAAGGCAATGAGGTCCTTGGTATCCGCGGGCGTAAAGGTTTCCGCATAGATCTTCGTGATCTCCGGCTTCATTTTGTCCCAGCTCATTGATTGCTGGACGATTTCCATCGCTTTGACCTGAATCTGGGTGGTTTTTTCGGAATTGGTGGAGCCAGCTTGTTTCATGGCGTTGGCGGTTATCCGAGGCATCATTTGTTTCATCTGCTCCATACCGGCTTTCATATTTTGCTCCACCCGCATGACGGAGAGCAGTTCGTCGACATCGGGACGGGCGGGGGTGTCTTGGGCAAAACAGGGAAACGGGGAGGCGGCGAGGACCGCCACGGCGGCAATGAGTATCTTTTTCATAGAGAATTCCGTGAACGGGGAGCAGCGTTGCAAAGGGGGAGGCACCCCACAAGGAAAATCGGGGGAGGAAACCACTGAAGCTTCCGCCCGCGATAACCGGATGCTATGAACAAATCCCGGCCCGTCATCGCCTATTTTTCCATGGAGATCGGGCTGGAGCCGAGGATGCCCACCTACAGCGGCGGCCTGGGCATTCTCGCCGGGGACACCGTGAAGGCGGCGGCGGATTTAAAGGTGCCGCTCGTCGGCGTCACGCTGCTTCACCGGAAGGGCTATTTTTACCAGCGGCTGGACGCGCAAGGCTGGCAGACCGAGGAGCCCGTGGCGTGGGTGCCCGCGGATTTCCTCATGGAGCTGCCCGCCCGGGCGTCGGTACAAGTGGAGGGGCGGACCGTGCAGATTCGCGCCTGGGTGGCTGAGATCACCGGCTCGGGCGGCTTCCTGGTGCTGGTCTACTTTCTCGATACGGATCTCCCGGAAAACAGCGACTGGGACCGATCGCTGACCGGCTCCCTCTACGGCGGCGACGCCCATTACCGGCTTTGCCAGGAGGTGGTGCTCGGCATCGGCGGGGTGCGGATGCTGCGGGCCCTGGGGTACAAGAACGTGGCCCGCTATCACATGAACGAAGGCCACGCCGCCTTCCTGGGCATCGAACTGCTCGACGAGGCGGCCCGCCACGCCGGGCGCGAGACCTTTACGCGGGAGGACGTGGAGGCGGTCAAGCTCCAATGCGTCTTCACCACCCACACGCCCGTCCCCGCCGGGCACGATAAGTTCGAGATGAGCCTCGTGGACCGCGTGCTTGGCCGCCGCGAAGTGCGCGATATGCAGGACCTTTTCTGCGCCGAGGGCATGCTGAACATGACCCACCTGGCGCTCAACCTGAGCCATTACGTCAACGGCGTCGCCAAAAGCCACGGCGTCGTGGCCCGGCAGATGTTCGCCAACTACGCCATCGACGCCATCACCAACGGCGTTCACGGCGGAACGTGGGCCGCCGAGCCGCTCGCGGCGCTCTACGACCGGACCATCCCCGGCTGGCGGCAGGATAACTACAGCCTGCGCTACGCCTTGAGCATTCCCCGCGAGCAGATTTGGGAAGCGCACGCCGCCGCCAAGGGCCGGCTCCTGCGGATGATCAACCGCGAGACCAACGCCGGGATGGACACCGATACCTTCACCCTCGGCTTTGCCCGCCGCGTAACGGCCTACAAACGCCCCGGCCTGCTTTTCTCCGACCTGGAGCGCTTGGCCCTGATTGGCTCCGGCCGCCTCCAGATCGTCTTCTCCGGCAAGGCCCACCCGAACGACCAGGAGGGCAAGGAGAGTATTCACCAAATTTATCAGTTTGCCGAGCAGCTCCGGGGGCGGGTAACGGTGGCCTTCCTGCCGCACTACGACATGGACATCGCGCGCCTGATGGTCTCGGGCGTCGATCTCTGGCTCAACACCCCGGAGCCGCCGATGGAGGCCTCGGGCACCAGCGGGATGAAAGCCGCCCTCAACGGCGTGCCTAGCCTGAGCGTGCTTGACGGCTGGTGGATCGAGGGCTGGATCGAGGGTGTCACCGGCTGGGCCATCGGTTCGCTGCCCGGCGTGCGGGCCTGCCCGGAGCCAGACGACGCGGCCTCGCTCTATGCGCAGCTGGAGCAGACGATCCTGCCGCTCTACTACGACGACCGCGACCGCTACGTGGACGTGATGCGCCACTGCATCGCGCTTAACGGATCATTCTTCAACACCCACAGGATGCTCCAGCAATATGTGCTGAAGGCGTATTTCGAGTGAATTAGCGCGCCCGCTTTTTCGTGGCCTTCTCCTTCCCGGGCCCAACGCTGACAAACGGGCTTTCTTTCAGCAGAAAGCGCCAGGGAAAATGAGCGGCGCGGCTGATCCCGATCCGCGCGCAGGCCACGACCTCCGGGCGCTCCAGGCGTCTGCGGAACGTGATCGGCCCCTCGCAGAGATTGCTCCCGTGGTCGGCCCCGCCGATGCCGAAGGCCTGGGTCAGCTTGCCGGGCCCGGAGCAAAGCTCGCGCAGCGCGCTCCGGTGGCGCCGCTCCCGCATCAGCTCGATCCCGCGCAGGGGCTCCACCGCCCGGATCAGCGTGAAACCGTCGCCGCCCGTGCCGCCCTTGATGAGCGCGTTGAGGAGCCAGTACATCCCGTAATTGAGGTAAATATACGCCGCGCCCGGCTCGTGCTCCGCCATGAACTCCCGCGTGCTGGGTCGGAAAAATGTGTGGCATGCCTCGTCCCCCTCGGCCAGGTAGGCTTCCGTTTCCACGATGATCCCCGCGCATTCCCCGGCGACGAGTTCGCAGCCGATCAGCTCCCGGGAAACCGTCAGTGGATCGCGTTCAAAAAAGGAGCGTTCGAGCGTGGACACGGGGTGGGGAGGCGGTATGGCTAGAGCCCCGTTGGGTGGTCGATGAACTCCCAGGGGAGCCGGTAACGCTTGGAAACATAAGCCGCCAGCGCCTTGACGCCGAAGGTCTCCGAGGCGTAGTGCCCGGCCAGGAGGATATTGAGGCCCAGCTCCTCCGCCGCCGGGTAGGCCCAGTGAGGCGCTTCGCCGGTAATGAACGTATCGACCCCCTCGGCCGCCGCTTTGAAAAGTTCGCCTCCCGCGCCGCCGGATACAATCCCGACCCGCGCGGTCTTGGCGGGGCCGCCCGGGATCAGCTTCACCGGAGCGCCCACCGCTTTTTCCAACCGCGCGGCCAGCGTCTCGCGGTCCAGCGCCACCCGCGTTTTCAGGCCGATGTGGCTCCCTTTTTCCAGGAAAAACGGCTCCGGTTTCCGGAACCCGAGGGCCTGGAAGAGGAGCGCGTTGTTGCCCAACCGGGGGTGGAGATCCAGCGGCAGGTGCGAGCTGAACACGGCGAGATCGGCGTCGAAGGCCAGCTTTAATTTGCGGTAAACGGGCCCCTCGATTTTCTGCGCCCCTTGCCAGAAGAGACCGTGGTGAACGAGCAGGAAATCGAGCCCGCGCCGGGCCGCCTCGGCGAGCGTCGCCTCGCAGCCGTCCACCGCCGCGCCGATTTTGTGGATCGTCCCCCGGTTTTCCACCTGGAGCCCGTTGAAGGCGTTGGAAAAATCGGCCACATTCTCGTGGTCGAGCAGCTTTTCGAGGTGGCGAACCACCGGGGCGAGGGAGACTTCCGTGCGTGGGCTGGTTTTAGGCATGGCGCGGAGGATTGAATCACGTTTGCGGCCGCTGGAAAAGGTCACGCTTTGCCCTTTTGGGCCGCCGCCGCGATCCGCTCCAGGGCGGCGCGCATCGGCGGGAAGCTGATCGGCTTGACAAAATGTTCCTCGAACCCTGCCGCCCGGCTCATCTCGCGGTCGGCATCGGAGCCGAATCCGCTGAGCGCGATGCCCCGCACCCCGTAGCGGGCCTTCACCTCCCGCATGATGTCGCAGCCGCTGCCGTCGGGCAGCGCCAGGTCGCTGATCAGGACGTCGAAATGGGCTTTGCTGGCCAGCCGCAGCGCCGTTTGCACCGTGTTGGCCGAGGTGACCTGGTAGCCCCAGCGGCGCAGAAGCCGGGCCAGGATTTGCAGCGTGTCAGCATGGTCGTCGACCAGCAGAATGCGCGCGGAGAGCGGATCGCTGGTGGCGGAGGCGGGCGCTTCCTGGTGCTCGACGGGCTCGGTGGTCGGCAGCTCGAGCGTGAACGTGCTCCCCAGGTCCTTCCCTTCGCTTGATCCGGAGAGGGTGCCCTTGTGAAGCTCCGTGATCGTCCGGGCAATGCTGAGCCCCAGGCCGAGCCCGCCGAAACGCCGGATTTTGCTTTGCTCGCCCTGCTCGAAGGGCAGGAAGAGCCGGGGCAGCTCCCGGTTGTCAAAGCCGATACCGGTGTCCGTCACCTCCACCTTCACCGCGGGGCCTTCGTTGAAGCTGCGGATGGCGATCGCGCCGCCCTCGGGGGTGAATTTCACCGCATTATTGAGGAGGCCCCAGAAGATCTGCTGGAGCCGGGGCGGGTCGCCCCAGACGTAGGGATTTGCAGCCTCCAGCTGGAGCGTATACTGGAGCCCCTTGGCCTCGATGGACGTTTTGCAGATGCCCACGGCATGGTGGATGGCCGCGTGGAGATCAGTGCGTTCCATGCGGAGATCGATTTTCCCGTTGGTAATGCGGGTAATGTCCAGGAGATCATCGATCAGCATCGACTCCAGCTCCAGATTGCGCCGGATGATCTCCAGGTCCTCCCGGCTCTGGTCGGCCACCATTTCTTTCAAGGCCGTGACCATCGCCAGGGCGGGGGTGAGCGGGGTGCGCAGTTCGTGGCTGATGATGGAGATGAATTGATCCTTGGCCAGGTTGGCCGTTTCCGCCTCTTCCCGGGCTTTTTCGGCATCCTCGCGGGCCTTCTCCGCTTCCTCTTTTGCGTGCTGGAGGCTCTCCTGGGCTTTGAGCCGCTCGGTCATGTCGCGGAAAACGCTGATGGTGTACCGGCGGCCGTCCAGGTCGATGAGCGCGGTGTTGACTTCCACGTAAAACATTGAGCCGTCCTTGCGGATGATCGGGAGGACTCTCTGGGGTGGGGTGATGCCCTGGCGCATCGCCTGAAAGCGTTCGTTGAGCATCGGCAGGAGCTCCGGGGGATGCATCCGCATGACTTCCATCCCGGCCAGCTCTTCCGGGGAGTATTGGAGCATTTCGGATAACGCCGGGTTGCTCATAAATATCCGCATCGTCTCCACGTCAACGGCGAGGATGCCGTCCCGGATGCGTTCGAGGAGCGTCCGGAATTTCCGTTCGCTGTTTCTCCAGGCGCGGGCGGTGTTCCAGATATGGGCAGTCAGGCGGAGGATCAGGAAATAAAGCAGCAGCGCCGTGATGACCACGAAAGCGAAGCCCTTGACCAAGGACCAGTGCGCCACGAACTCCGGAGACCCTCCCGGGTGCATCACGAGCCGGTCAGAGAAAAAAATCCACAGACCAGCTACGAGAACGTAGCTGAGAACAATGCGCCAGACTTTTTTGCTCATTGATCCCATGGCGTCCACAACATAACCGGGAAATGATTAATTTCCCTCTAAAAAAATAGGAGCGCGTTCTTCGAATGGGGGGTTATTCCCATTCGATCGTGCTCGGCGGTTTGCTCGAAATGTCGTAGCAAACGCGGTTGACCCCCTTGACTTCGTTGATGATGCGGGAGGAAATCCTGCCGAGTACTTCGTAGGGGAGGCGCACCCAGTCGGCGGTCATACCGTCCTGGCTCTCCACGATACGCAGCGCGATGGTGTGCTCGTAGGTGCGTTCGTCGCCCATGACGCCCACGGAGCGCACCGGCAGCAGCACGGCGAAGGACTGCCAGACTTTGTAGTACCAGTCGCTGGCTTTCATTTCGCTGACCACGATGGAGTCGGCGTCGCGCAGGATGCGCAGGCGCTCGGGCGTGATCTCACCCACAAGGCGCACCGCGAGGCCCGGCCCCGGGAAGGGCTGGCGGTAAACGACTTCCTTCGGCAGCCCGAGTTGCAGCCCCACCTGGCGCACTTCGTCTTTGAAGAGCTGGCGCAGCGGCTCGATGAGGGAAAACTTGAGGTCGGGCGGGAGACCGCCAACGTTGTGGTGGCTCTTAATAAGCGCCGCCGGGTTGCCGGAAATAGAAACGCTCTCGATGACGTCCGGGTAGAGGGTCCCCTGGGCGAGATATTTGAAGTTCTGGCCCGAGGTGGTCAGCTCGCGCACGGCGCTCTCAAAGACGCGGATGAATTCGCCGCCGATGATCTTGCGCTTGGTCTCGGGATCGGTGACGCCCTCCAGCTTGGAGAGAAAACGCTCGGTGGCGTCGACGTATTTCAGGTTGATCTGGAAATTCTCGCCGTAGAGCTTCAGGACGGCCTCGGCCTCGTTGGCGCGCAGCAGGCCGTTATTGACGAAAACGCAGGTGAGCTGGGGTCCGATGGCCTTGTGCAGCAGCGCCGCCGCGACGGAGGAGTCCACGCCGCCGCTCAAACCCAGCACGACGTGATCGGTGCCCACTTTTTGGCGGATTTCCTCGCAGGTCTGGTCGATGAAGGAGCCCATGGTCCAGTCCATCTTGCAGCCGCAGATTTTGTAGACGAAATTTTCGATAAGCTCCTTGCCGCGCGGGGTGTGGGCCACTTCGGGGTGGAATTGCAGGCCGTAGAAGCGCTTGGCGGGGTTTTCGATGACTGCGAAGGGGGAGTTATTCGTGCGGCCCACGGCGCGGAAGCCTTCGGGGAGCTGGGTGAGCTTGTCGCCGTGGCTGTTCCAGACGTCGATGCTCTCGGGGAGACCGTCGAAGAGGTCGCACGCGATGCGCTTGCCGCCCTCGTCGGTGATGAAAACCTGGCCCGCGCCGTATTCGCGCCGCTGGGAGTGCTCGACTTTGCCGCCCAGGTGGAAGCCCATGAGCTGGAGGCCGTAACAGATGCCGAGGACCGGCACGCCCAGTTCGAACACCGCCGGGTCGATCTGCGGGGCGTTTTCAGAGTAGACGCTGCTGGGCCCGCCGGAAAGGATCACGCCGCGCGCGCCGATTTTGGCGATTTCCGCGGCCGGGGTGTTGAACTTGAGGATTTGCGAATAGACTTGGCATTCGCGAATGCGCCGGGCGATGACCTGGGTGTATTGGGACCCAAAGTCGAGAATGACGATCTTGGAAACGTGGGCGGGCTCGGACATAAGCAGTCGATATTGCCGCATGACGGGCGCGAGCGCAAGCGGCGGATTGGGAGTTTTTTAGGGCACCTCTGGAAACCGGCGGCACGGCATCCAGAGGTGCCCTTTAGCCTATGTGGCGCAAATAATTCGCCGTTGCGAAGACGAAAAAGAGGAGGACCGAAACCAAGATGCCGCCGAGGGTCAGGCCGATGAAAAAACGGAAGATGGTTGAGCAGCTATCGCAGAGCCCTCGGAACACGCCTTTTCGGTCCAGGTCATCCTGGATCACCCTGCCGCACCATTTGCATGTCATTTTTACCATAAAGCACTCCTTTGCTCCGTGGCAAAAAAGGGCATGGCCTAGCCGGCCGGTCTCAAGGCCCTCAGAAGGCCCGCATCCAAAGCACGGCCAGACCACGCCGATTGCTCGGCGTTACCAGCGGTGATTGGATGCGACAAAATTTCTGAGGTTTAGAGACGCCCAATCTGCCTAACGCAGCTAAAAATATAATGTACGGCTCTTATCGCAGGAGAGGGGGCGAAGGTCAATTTCTTCTTCTTTCTTCTCGTGCCCAAGAAACTGCCTCGGGCTTGCGCTCGGGCCCGTCCTTCTTTAGGCTGGAGAGCCACGCCCATGAAACGCGCCCTTATTCCCGAGCCTCTGCTTCCCATTTACGATAAAGTCGCCGCAGGGGAACGCATTTCAGAAGCCGATGCGCTGGCGCTCTACCAATCCCGCGATCTCCACGCCCTCGGGGCCATGGCGAACCTCGTGAGGGAGCGGAAAAACGGCAACCGGGCCACGTACATTCTCAACCGGTACATCAATTACTCGAACGTCTGCATCCTTTCGTGCCAGTTCTGCGCCTTCCGGGCCAAGAAACGGGACGCCCACGCCTTCGAGTTCAGCATTGAGGAGATCGTCGCCAGCGTGCGCGAGGCGCTTGGCCACGGGATCACGGAAATCCACATGGTGGGCGGGCTGCACCCCTCGCTCAAGGCCGAGTGGTATCTGGAGCTGCTCCGGTCCATGAAGGCGCTCGACCCGAACCTGCATTTAAAGTGCTTCTCCGCCATTGAAATCCTGCACCTCTCCGACCGCGTTTTTAAGAAACCGCTCCGGGAGACGCTCGAAATCCTGCGCGAAGCCGGGCTCGGCTCGCTGACTGGCGGCGGCGCGGAGATTTTCGACGCCGGAGTGCGCGACCAGCTTTGCCGGGGCAAGGAAAGCACTGAGGAGTGGCTGGAGGTCCACCGCACCTGGCACCAGATGGGGGGCCGCTCCACCTGCACCATGCTTTTCGGCCACATCGAGACGCTCGCCCAGCGCGTCGAGCACCTCCACAGGCTCCGCGAGCTTCAGGACGAGACCCACGGCTTCACCGGCTTCGTCCCCTTCGCCTTCACCCCGGAGAAAACCGAGCTGGCGCATATCCGCGAGGCGGGTGGCCTGGAGCAGCTCCGCAACGTGGCCGTGGCCCGCGTTTACCTCGACAACATCGAGCACATCACCGGCTACTGGATCAGCATGGGGCTGCCGCTGGCCCAGGTATCGCTGCAATTCGGCGTGGACGACCTGCACGGCACCATCATGGAGGAGAAAGTCTTTCACATGGCCGGGGCCCAGACCCCGCAGGAGCAGACCGTCGCCGCCATGGAGCGGGTGATCCGCGAGGCGGGCCGCGACCCCGTGCAGCGCGATACTTATTACGCGCCGGTGCAGCGCTAGAGGGACTCCGTCACCGCCTCCTGCGTCTCCACCCCGGCGAGATCCTCCGCGCGTTCCCGGGCCGCGACGAGCGCATAGGACCCCAGAGCCATCAGGCTGCAAAACGCCATCACGCCCGTCAGCGTGGGCGGCGTGTCGCAATGGAACCACGAGACCGCCGCGGACGCCAGCGCGCCGCCCATCATCCCCAGGCAGCCGAAGACCGCCGAGGCCGTCCCCGCCATTCGGCCCATTGGAGCCAGCGCCCCGTGAACCGTGCCCGGGTTCACGAGCCCGCTGGAAAGATTCATGAGCATCAGGAGCGGCACCGCCGTGTAGGGGGAAAACCGGTGTGTCAGGCTCAGCGCGAACAGCCCGGAGGTGGCCGTAAGGTGCATGGCCAAGCTGCCCCAGAGCATCTTTTTTCCCGAAAAACCGTGTGTGCTAAGCTTCCCGGCCGCCGCCGAGCCGATCATCACACCGCAGGCCGTGGCGAACAGGATGGCCCCAAAGTGAGGCCGCGAAATCCCCAGGAAATCGACAAACACAAAAGACGAGCCCGTGATGAACGAGAGAATCGCCCCCGACAGGAAGGCGTTCACCGCGCAGTAGCCCAGCGTAATGCGGTTGGAGAGGACGAAGAGGTAGTTGCGGCAAAGGGCCCTCGGGGAAATGGATTGGCGGTTGCGGGGCGCCAGCGATTCTTCAAAACCCATGGCGAAAGCCAGCGTAAGCCCGGCCCCAAAGAGCGCCGTAACCCCGAGGGTTGCCCGCCACCCGGCCATCTGATAAATCCAGCTCCCCAAGAGCGGGGCGATCATCGGTGCAAACGCCCGCGTGGCGTTAATGTAAGCATAGCGGGTCCGCCCGGCGTCACCATGGAAGAGGTCCCGGACAATCGCGAAAGCCAGCATGCAGACCGCCCCGGCCCCGGTCCCCTGGAGGCCCCGCCACAAAAGCAGCGCCCCGATGGACCCGGCGGCGGTGGTGCCGATGCTGGAAACCGTGAAAAGCAGACATCCCCAGATCCCCACCGGACGGCGTCCGTAGCGGTCGGCCAGCGGCCCAAAGATCAACTGGGAAAAGGCGAAGCTGCCCAGGAAAACGCTGATGGAGAGCCCGGCCAGGGTAGGGGAGCAGCCGAGCGCCTTGCCCATGACAGAGAGCGCGGAAAGGTAAAGGTCCGTCGAAAGCGGCGGCAGCGAGGAGAGCGTCGCCAAAAGCAGCGTGAAGCCGATCGAATCGGGTTTGAATTTCATAAAAAGCCGGGGGCAAAACAACGAACCGGCTTTCTTTGGGGGAGGAGAACGCCACGCATGCGCCCACTTCCGCGAAGCTAACATTGCTTCGCTTGGCGAACAATCTATTTTGCTTTGCTTCCCGGGGACTCTTCCGCGAAGCTTGGGGCAACGATGAATTCCGACCCTTTTGCTCCGCTGCGCGAGCTGCGCATCGGCTGTGTGCGCTACCTGAATTCGCGCCCGTTGATCGAGCCCTACGACGGTCCCGTGGTCTTTGAGCACCCGTCGGAACTGGCTGACGGCCTGGCCTCCGGGCGGCTGGACGTGGGGCTGGTGCCGGTGTTTGAGGCCTTGCGGATGCCCGGCTGCGTGGCAGTGGAAGGGGCGGGGATCTGTTCGCTGGGGACGGTCTGGAGCGTGCTGCTGGCCTACCAAGGCGCGCTCGGGGCGTTGCGCCAGGTGGCCCTTACCCCGGCCTCGCGCACGTCGGTCAATCTCTGCAAAGTCTTTTTCGCCGAATGGGGCGGCCAGGTGCCCGAATACGTGCCCGAACCCGCGCCGCCTGGGGCGGGCCGGGTGATTATCGGCAACGAAGCCATCGCTTTCCGCGAAAAACACGCGGGCGAGTGGCAGATCCTGGATTTCGGCGAGGAATGGCTCCGCAGAACGGGTCTCCCCTTTGTTTTTGCGGTCTGGCTGATCCGCCCCGAGGTGAAGAACCCCGAGCGCGTCGCCGATGCCTTCCGCGAAATCCTTTGCCGGGGCAAGGCGCAAATCGACGAGATTATCGCCCGCCAGCGCGATCACCACGCCGCGTTTACCCGGCGATACCTCACCGAGTACATCCGCTTCGATCTGGGAGAGCGGGAGAAGCAGGGCCTCGATCGTTTCCGCACGCTGCTTTGCAAACATGGGCTCATCCCCGAGGAAAGCGCGCCGTTGCGGTTTGTTTAGCCTAAAAGACAGGTCGGATATAGCCGCAAAAAGCGCAAGAATTTTGTGACCTAACCTCCTGTTTTTGCGCCTCTTGCGCCTTTTTGCGGCTAATCCCTATTTGCTTACGCCTTCGGCGCGGGATACTCCGCCTTCACCCAAGCCAGCGCTTCTTCCCGTGATGTGAGGGTCCCCTCAAGCTGTCGGGTCTGCACGGCTTCCAGGATTTCGCCGAGCTTGGGCCCTGGTTTCCAGCCCATGGCCAGCAGATCGCGCCCGTTGATGAGCGGCGGCGGGATCAGCGGCTCGTTGGCGAATTCCTCGGCCTTCTGTTTCAGAAAATCATAGTTGTCGAGCATCCCGTGGCTGCTGGAGCAGTCGACCCGGTGGAGTTCCATCTCTTCGTCGAAATGGCGATGCGACATGAAACGCTTGAGCCGCGCGACGCGCATCGACTGCACGTCCTTGAACATCATGTGGTTGGCCACGGCGTCTACGGTGGCGTCGATGATCTCCCGCGAAAACCGGAGCCGCTCCATGACTTTGAGCGTCATTTCAGCGCCCACCCGGTCGTGCCCGCTAAAGCGGATGCGCCCCTCGGCGGGGTCGAGGGAGTAGGTCGCCGGTTTGCCGATGTCGTGCAGCAGCACGGCGAAAACCAGGCTCGCGGCGACGCCCTCGGGCGGGAGGAGCTCCAGCATCCGCCGGGTGTGGACAAAGACGTCCCCCTCGGGGTGAAATTGCGGCGGCTGCTCGCACCCTTTGAGCGCGGCCACCTCCGGGAGTACCTCTGCGAGCAGCCCGCTTTCGTCCAGCAGGTCAAACCCCCGCAGGCGGCCCGGCCCGGTGAAGATGCGCGTCAATTCCTCGCGGATTCGCTCGGCGCTGACGGCGTGGATTTCGCGCGCGTTGGCCTTCACGGCTTCCCACGTCGCGGGCTCGATCTGGAAGTTGAACGTCGAGGCGAACCGGACGGCGCGCAGCAGGCGCAAACGGTCCTCGCGAAAGCGCTGCGCCGCGTCGCCGATGGCCCTCAGTAGGTGCGCATCGAGGTCGGCGCGGCCTCCGACGTAGTCGATCACTTCGCCCTTTAGCGGGTCGAAGAACATGCCGTTGACGGTGAAATCGCGCCGCTCGGCATCGAGCTGGGGCGTGGAATAGACGACTCCGGTGGGGTGGCGGCCGTCTACGTAGGCTTCGTCGGAGCGGAAGGTGGCGACTTCAAAATTGATGCCGCCCTGGATGACGCAGATGACGCCGAAATGCGCCCCCACGGCCACGGTCCGGGGAAAAATCCGCTGGACCGCATCGGGTGGCGCGTTGGTCGCGATATCGTAGTCCTTGGGCGTCAGCCCCAGCAGACGGTCGCGCACGCAACCGCCCGCGTAAAACGCTATGTACCCGGCGGAGACTAGTTTCTCGACGATGCTCCGGGCTTGCGCTTCCATTGGCTCTAAGCAGCCTGCTTGGCCACCCTACCGGGCGGGGCTGGCGGCGGGAGCTTGATTGGGAGCCTGGTTGTTAACGCGAATATTGTGCTTCGCGATGATGGCCTGGGCGTCCTTGTCATCCTTGGCGATGCCCACGAGGCCTTCCACCAGGCGCTGGAGCCCTTGCTGAACCTGTTGCGACTGACCGACGCCCTGTTCGTTCTGGGCGATGACGCGCTGTAGCTGCGAGCGCTGCGGCAGCATCAGGGAGAGCTGGAAGATGGAGGTCAGCAACAGGCAAACCGCCAGGAGGGTGATCGGAAGAAACGGGCTCATTTCCTGAGCCGGGATGTAATCGAGATCGTCTTTCATTTGGCGGGGGTGGTATCGGAGGTTGCGGGGGCCGGGGTGCCGGCGGGCGGGTTGGTGTTGACGGAGTAACCGTTCTTGGCCAGCAAGTCTTTGATTTGCGGGTTGTGCAGGGAGGCCTCGGCCATATCCTTGAGGATGTTTTGGCCGATCTGGACACTCATGTTGCCCTTGTTGATTTCTTCCTGTTGACGCTGCTGGGTCAGCATGAGGGCGTTGTTGGTCTTACCGAGTACGATGGTGGTTATCGTCAGGATCAGACACAGGGTGCCCAGCGCCGATGTGATGAAAAAATGAGGGGCTTTCATAGTTGAGTGAAGCTTTGATCTATAGGAGATCAGGGCAAAGGTGTCAACTGGCTTCCGCGCAAGAACCGCCCCCGATGAGCTTGGGCGCAATGGTGATGCGCCGGGTGGAGGAGCGATCCTGAGCCTTGATCCGCGCGGCGAGGTCTTCCGTCGCCCGGGCGATCATTTCAGAGGCGGAGATGGTGACGGTGGTAAGCGCCGGGTGGAGCAGGGGGGCAAAGGAGGATTCGCCAAACGCGATGACGCTCAGATCCTCCGGAATGCGCAGCCCGCGCTCCTGGGCGCGGTGCAGCAGGCCCGCGGCGGCCAGGGGGTGAAAGCAGAAGATGCCGGTCGGCTTTTCGGCGCGCTCCAGCAGCAGATCGGCCGAGGCGACGCCGTGCTCGAAGCTCGCGCTGCCGTGGATGACGTTGCGGCTTTCCACGGGCGTTCGTATCGCATCGTATGCCGCGCGCACTCCGTAGTTCAGGTCAACGGTGACGGGATCGGTGGCGCCGAAGGGGCCCGAGAGAATGGCGATGCGCTGGTGGCCCAGGCCGATGAGGGTCTCGATGGCCAGGCGCGAGGCGTTGGCGTATTCGGGCACGATGCTGGTAAAGCCGTCGATTCCAGCCTCCTGCCCCAGGTGGACCCCTGCGAAGTCGTGCGCGAGGATGGTGGAAAAGAGGGAGGCATTAGGGGTGCCGACGCTGATGAAGCGCGAGGCCACGCCGGAGGCCGCCGGGGGCGGAAGGGCCTCGGGGTGGGCGCTGTAGTCGAAGGCCGGATCGTAGAGGGCCACGGAGAGGTGGCGGCTGGGGGTTTGGCCCAGGAGCGCCGTGGTGAGGCGGTTGATGAGCGGGTCCTCCAGGCCCTGATCCTGGGCGATCAGGAGCGCGAAGTCGCCCAGCTCGGGGTACATCCGCACGACGGCCCGCAGGTCGTTGGGCAGGTAGCCCATTTCACGGCAGACGCGGAAAACACGCTCCCGGGTTTTGGGGCTGACCCGGATGCCGTAGTCGCGGTCGTTAAGCAGGGAGGAGATGGCGCCTTGGGAGACCCCAGCCGCCTTGGCGATCATCGCCATTGTGATCGACTTTCCTTCAGGGCGACTTCCTCCCGCCGCTGCACCACCTTGCTCGGGTGCATCCAGGTTCTGATTCATGGTCCGGATTAAGTAACGATTTGCGCTTTATTGCGCAAAGTAAAAATTTGTTTAACCAACAGGGTTTCGGATTGAGTCTCCCGCTTGCGTTTAAACGGGGCTAAAGGATGACATTGACACCACAAGATGTTGTGGTTCAATTTGTAAAGCCCCACAATAAACCCAATGCGCTGCCCCAAGTGCGGAAACCAAGAAGACCGGGTCATTGATTCGCGCTCGTCCAAAGACGGAGCGTCGATCCGCCGTCGCCGCGAGTGCATCGGCTGCCAGCACCGGTATACGACCTACGAGGTCATCGAGCGGGAGCTGGTGCGGGTCATCAAGCGCGACGGGCGCAGCGAGCCCTTTGACCGCCGCAAGCTGGTCGGCGGCATGATGAAGGCCTGCGAAAAGCGGCCCATTTCGATCGAGGCCATCGAAAAAGCGGCCGACGCCATCGAAACGGAGCTTGAGAGCGAGGGCGTGCGCGAAGCCGCGTCGAGCGCCGTGGGGGCAAAGGTAATGGAGAAATTGCATGGGCTCGACCAAGTCGCCTATGTCCGCTATGCCTCCGTTTATCGACAATTTCAAGACATTGGTGAATTTCTAGACGAAATCCAAAACATGGGGCGCCGAATCAAGAGCAGCGCCCTGCAACCGGAGCTTTTCAAATGATTGCACTTGCCGATGGGATGCCTCTCATAGAGTTGGCCGACGGACGTCTGGTGATGTTCCGGAGGGATTGGGTCGTGCGGGCGCTCTGGAAAGCCGCCGCGAAGGTCGGCTACCCGCAGTGGTGGATGGCCCATTACGTGGTCGAGACGGTGAGCCACCACCTGGCGAATGATTACCAGGGCAATACGATCACCATACCGTGCCTGACGCACCTCCTGGGGGACGTCCTGCAAGTGGTCGGCTACGGGGAGGTCGCGCCCGGCGTGGAGCTGGGGCAGCCGGGCGAACGGCTGGACCTGATGGATGTGGTAAAGGAAGCGGGCGAGGGGTACGAACTGGCCTTCTTCAACCGCCTGCGCGACCGCCTCCGGGCGCTGATCGGCAAGGGGACCACGGAAGTCGACCTGGTGGGCCTGACCTCGTGCGTGAAGAAGCTCCGTTCGCGGAAAATGTGGACGCGGGAATGCGACGCCCTGCAAGAGGAGATCGTTTCCTTTGTGCGGACGCAGACGCTCGCGGCCCCGGCGAGGCGAGAGATTTCCGTGCAGGTACGGTGAACCTGCAACCGGAAATAGGATGGGCCGCAAAAAGGCGCAAAAAGCGCAAAATTAAAGAGATGCGCTGATTTTTTTAGAGAGCTCCAGGCGCACCCATGTGTTGAACTTCCAAGCTCGTAACGCTCTGTTTTGCGCCTCTTGCGCTTTTTTGCGGCTATTCCCATCGCCGCTTTTAGGCTGAATTTCCGCTAATCCAGCAACTGATACCGTGTCGACCGGGCGTGTGGCTCATACCCGGCGTCGGCGATGAGGGAGCGGATTTCCTCCTTCTGGAGCCGGAAATGGGCTCCGGCGCTGGCGACGACGTTTTCCTCCATCATCACGGAGCCGAAATCGTTCGCGCCGTATTCGAGGGAAATTTGCCCAATCTTCGGCCCCTGTGTCACCCAGCTCGCCTGGAGGTTGTCGAAGTTGTCGAGGTAGATCCGGGCCAGGGCCAGGGTGCGCAGGTATTCCGCCGAACCGACCATCCGGGCCTTCAGCGCGGTGTTTTCGGACTGGAAGGTCCAGCAAATAAAGGCCGTGAAGCCGCCGGAACGGTCCTGCTGCGCCCGGAGCCGCTCGAAATGCTCGATGCGGTCCTCGATGGTCTCGATGTGGCCGAACATCATGGTTGCGCTGGAGGTCAGGCCGAGGCCGTGGGCCACGTCCATCACCTCCAGCCACTCGTCGGCGGTGCATTTGCGCGGGGCGATCTCTTTGCGCACGCGGTCCACGAGGATTTCCGCACCGCCGCCGGGGATGGAGGCCAGGCCCGCCTCTTTGAATTTCGAAACGACGTCTTTAACCGGCATCCGGAAGGTGTGGGCGAAATGCTGGAACTCGGGCGGGCTGAAGCCGTGGATTTTCACCTGGGGGAAACACTCCCGCAGGTGGGAGAGGGTGTCGAGATACCAGTCGATGGTCAGCGAGGGGTGGTGGCCCCCCTGGAGGAGCACCTGGACGCCGCCGTTGTCGGCCAGTTCCCGCATTTTCTGGTCGAGTGCCTCGCGAGTGATCACGTAGCCCTGCTCGTTGCGTTCCGTTCGGTAGAAGGCGCAGAATTTGCAGTAAACGTTGCAGACGTTCGTGTAATTGATGTTCCGGTCAACGATGTAGGTGACGATCTCGTTGCCTCTGCCGCCGTAGGCCGGTTGCTTTTTCAGCTTGCGCCGGGCATTGGCGAGCGCACCGAGTTCCTCCAGAGGCGCGTGGTAGAGCGCGAGCGCCTCCTGCGGCGTGATGCGTCCTCCAGCCAGGACTTTATCGGTGAGGGTGTCGGGAATGGGTGTCATCATGCGGCTGATTTGGCTTCGGCAACCAGGGCGCGGCAAATCTCCGGAATGATCGCCGGGCCGCGATAGATGAAGCCCGTGTAAAGTTGGATCAGCGCGGCCCCGGCGTCCAGTTTCTCTTTGGCCCCATCGGCGTCGAAGATGCCGCCCACGCCGATGACTGGCAGATCCAGGTGTTTGCAGACGTACCGGACGATCTCCGTGGAGCGATCCCGCAGGGGTTTGCCGCTGAGGCCGCCGGTTTCGTCGCGTCCGGCGGGCACGGGGGAGTGGTCGAGCGTGGTGTTGGTGGCGATTAAGCCCGCGAGGCCGTGGTCGGTGACCAGTTGCAGGATTTCGTCGATCTGCGCCCATTCGAGGTCCGGAGCGATCTTCAAAAGCAGCGGTTTGGGGGCCGGTTTGGCCCGGTTGGCGGCCATGATGGTGCCGAGGAGTTCGTTGAGCTCGGCTTTGCCTTGCAGGGTGCGCAGGCCGGGGGTGTTGGGCGAGCTGACGTTGAGGACGAAATAATCGCCCAGAGCGAAGAGGCGCTCGAAGGATTGTAGGTAATTTTGCGGGGCTTCCTCCAGCGCCGTGACCTTGTTTTTGCCCAGGTTGATGCCGATGGGGATGTGGGGCCAGCGGCCGGAGGCCTTGAGGGCTTCGAGGCGCTGGGCCACGTGATCCGCGCCGCTGTTGTTGAAGCCCATGCGGTTGATCAGGCCGCTCAGCTCCGGGAGGCGGAAGATGCGCGGCTTGGGGTTGCCGGGCTGGGCCAGGGCGGTGATCGTCCCGGCCTCAACGTAGCCGAACCCGAGCGTTTCCCAGGCCCCGAGCACCTCGGCCTCTTTGTCGAACCCGGCGGCGAGCCCGATGGGGTTGGGGAAGCGGATGCCGAAAACCGTCCGGGCGAGGCGCGGATCGTGGCGCGGGTGGATCGGCAGGAGCGAAAGCGCCTTGAGCCCTGTCATCGCGATATCATGGATCGTTTCCGGAGAGAGCTGGAAAAGAAGCGGGCGAAGAACGTGGTCGTAAAGGAGCGGCGGGATCATGTCTGCCCTCTGTGATACATGTACAAGGGGGCGTTGCGAAGATTTTTCCGCTTTGCCGGGGGGCGGCGGAAGCAATGGAATTAGCCGCAAAAAGGCGTAAAAAGCGCAAAAGAACTGTCTATTTTGCGCCTCTTGCGCCTTTTTGCGGCTATTCCATGTGCGCGCGCGGCGGGGTGGGACCTCGCCGCGCGCTCGCAAGGTTTGCTTTATCCTTTCCGGATAATCACCCGCCAGGCTCCGGCTTCCTGGGCGACCGAGAGGATCTCATTGCCGTCTTTGGCGGCGCTTTCGGGGACGTTGCGCGCCCCGGCCTCGTCCAGCAGGACGGAGAGCACTTGGCCTGATTTGATGGTCCCGAGCGCCATTTTCGTTTTCACGTAATTCAGCGGGCAGACGATGCCGCGGAAGTCTTTCTCCAGATCCGCCGCGACTGCCGCCGCCACGGGCTTGGGCGCTTCGGGCGCTGGTTGCGCCGGGGCCGTGGATGGCTTCGGGAATTGCAGCGAGGCATCCATGCTCTGGAAGAGGTTCTGGATGGAGGTGACAAACTCGGTCACTTCCGCCGCTGCGACGGTGAAGGCCCCTGCCGGGTTGGCCGCTGCCGCCGCGCTTTCGCCCGCTTCGAGCAGCGGCTGGAAGCGCGCGTTGGCGAGCCCGGCTTGCACGAAGTGTTTGTTAAAGAGCGCAAAGGCGTCCCGGTCGGTCTCGGCCTGTTCGCCGCGAGTGACCAGCAGTGCGCGGGCTGCCAGGGCCACCGCCTTGAAGTAGAGCCCCTCCGTGAGCGACTGTGCCGCGCTCTTGAGGTCCACGTCGATCAAGTCAAACACCCCCGCGCCGCATTCGCCCGGGCCGCGACCCGCCAGCGAGAAGGGCTCGTCGGCGCTCCAGTCGTAGTAGAAGTTCTTGTCTTCATCGAAGTCCGGCACCGGCTTGTATTTTTCCGCCAGGGCATCGACCGTGTCCGTGCCGCCGTTTTTCAGGAACGCGCGGAAATCGTCGTGCGCCGGGGCTTTTTCGTAGCTGGCGAGCAGCTCGGCCAGGAACTTGGGGACGTTGCGGGCCGGGAGGGTGTGCTTCCCCGTGGCGAGCACCGTGTCGCCCTCCTGCACGTGGCCGCCGAATTGCAGCGCATACTGCGGCACGAGGCGGTCGTTGACGCGCCGGGCGGCTCCGTGAAGGCCGATGTCGGCGATCTGATGGCGGCCGCAGGAGTTTGGGCAGCCGCTAATGTGGATGGAGAGGTCGCCCAGGGCGGCCAGATCGACGCTGCTCTTGGTCAGCTCGCGATCAATGGCTTTCGAGAGCCCGCGCGAGAGGCAGATGCCGAGCTTGCACGTTGAAGCCCCGGTGCATGAAACCAGACGGCGAAGGACGGCCGGTTGCGCCACGGCGAGGCCGAGCGCGTCAAGCTCCTGGAAAACGTGTGGCAGCTCCGAGTCGTGGACCCAGCGCAGGATGAGGTTCTGCGTGGAGGTGGCGCGGAGCGATTTTTCGCCGGTGGTTTCGACCAGATCGGCCAGGCCGTTGAGCGTTGCGGAGGCGATGTCGCCCAGGACGAGCGGGATCTCCACCCGGTTGTACCCGGTTTGTTTCTGTGCCTTGACGTTGTGCAGTTTCCAGGCGCGGTAGCTCTCGGTATCGGGCTCGGCGACTGGGGCGGCAGTCACCGCGGGCGCATTGAAAGTGATGGGGCGCAACGCGGGCGTGGCGGGGGCTTGGCGGCGCAGTTCCGAGAGTTCCTCGCGGTAGAGCTGGACGAATTTCTCGCTCCCGAGCTGGCGCACGAGGTAGCGGATGCGCGCCTGGCGCTTGTCCTTGCGGTTGCCGTGCTGATAGAAAACGCGCTTGATGGCTTCGGCGATGAGCGAAATATCGGAGGCCGCTGCGAATTCCTCCAGCACATCGGCCACGCGGCTGCCGGAGCCGAGGCCGCCCGCGACGTAGACCTTGAAGCCCTCCACGCCGTCCTTGATTTTTGCGATCAGGCCGAGGTCGTTCACCGTGGCTCCGGCGCAGTCGTTGCCGCAGCCGGAGAAGGCAATCTTGTATTTACGCGGAAGCTGGAAGGAGTTCTGGTCGGCCAGGAGGTATTCCGTCAGCGCGATCAAGTGCGGCGTGACGTCGAAGGCCTCCCCGGAGCACGTTCCGGCGTGGGGGCATCCGATAATATTGCGTACCGTGTTGCCGCCGCCGCCCTTGGTGGAGAGCCCCGCTTCGGCGAGCTGCTCCAGCGCGGGCTGGATCGAATCGACGGCCACTTGGTGGACCTGGAAATCCTGGCGCGTGGTGACGTGCAGCACGCCGTTGCCGTATTTCGCGGCGGCATCGGCCAGAGTGCGCAGCTGGTGGGCCAGCACCGCGCCGCCGGGCAGGCGGACGCGCAGCATGAAGGAGCCGTTTTCGCGCTGTTCGTAGACGCCCTGCGGCACGCGGAAGACCTGGTATTGCGTCGCGGAGATGGTGCCCTCTTTGAATTGCGAGGTCATGGACTGGAACTTCTGCAAGTCCTCCGGCAGCGAGGCAGGGAGGTTCCAGATACGGGAAGATTGGGTAGTCATGGCGATAAAAAAAGGAGGTGGGTTAGGCGGCGGGGTTGCCCTCGTCACCGAGGAGATCCTGGAAATAAGAAGCGTATTTGAAGCCGCTATCCGGCGAGATGCCGACGGCGAGGCCCTCGTGGTCTTTCGAAAACTCGTTGGCGGCATGGACAATCGCCCCCGTGGAAGGCCCGATGATGAGCCCTTCCTCGCGGAAGAGGCGCTTGGTCATGGCGTAAGCCGGTTCGTCGGGGACCTGGATGACGTGATCGATGAGGCAGGGGTCGAGGATGGCCGGTTGCTTGGCTTCCTTGAAGTTTTTCAGCCCCGGGATGTGGTGGCCCTTCTGCGGCTCGACGGCGATGATCTGGATCGACGGGTCCTGCTCCTTTAGGTACTTGGCGACGCCGGTGATGGTGCCGCAGGTGCCGTATCCGGCGAAGAAGTAGCGGATTTTCCCCTCGGTCTGCTTCCAGATTTCCGGCCCCGTGGTTTCGTAGTGGGCGGCCACGTTGTCCGGGTTTTCGTACTGGTTGGGCATGACGTAATGGTCCTTGGTGGCGGGCCCGGTGACGAACGAGTAAGCCAGCGCGATGGCACCGTCCTTCGGGTGGTTGATGGGGCAGAGGTCGTCCGGCGTGGCCCAGACCTCGGCCCCGAGCATCCGGATGAGGAGCTTCTTTTCCTCCGGCACGCCGTCCGGGATGGTGACGGTCAGCTTCGTGCCGCGCAGCGTGGCCAGCGCAGCCAGGGCGATGCCGGTATTGCCGGAGGTCGGCTCGACGAGCTGCTTGCCTTCCGTGAGGAGGCCGCGTTTTTCCAGCCCGCGCAGGAGATAGGCGGCGGTGCGGTCTTTGATGGAGCCAAACGGGTTGAACCACTCCAACTTCAGGAAAAGGGGAAAGGAATCCTTCTGGATGACCCGGTTGAGCTTAACGAGCGGCGTCGGGTTGTCGGGGTTGCCGATTAGTTCGCGAATGTCGTCAAAGCGCTTCAGGTCGGGGCGGGATGGCAGGCTGGATGAAGAAGCTGGAAAAGTCATGGTTGTTTAAAACTCTATATAACCCATAGAGTTTATGGGATTTTATTGCAAAGAATGGGGGATTCGTCAAAGGCATTTTGGAAACTTTCGGGCCTGACGGGAGAGCAATTTAGCCGCCTTGAGGAATCTACGGGTCGGCGCTGAAGCGCACCGATCGTTACGAATCTGGAGATTCGTAACGAGGGCACCCGGGGCATGTGGGTGCTTGGGGTGTTGGACGGAAGAAAGAATTTCCGTCTTTTTCCTGAGTTCCTGATAAAAATACCAAGTAGGAACCGGGGATGGCTAGTTCGCCTTCGGTACCGGGTATTCCGGGTAGCGGCTTTGCAGCTGATTGAGCGTTTTGGCGGATTGCGGGGTGTCCCCGGCTTTTTTGTAGGCCACGTAGGCTTGCGCCAGCGCCTTGGGCGTGATCTCCCGGTCGTCGCCAAAAACCACGGAGATGCTCAGGTAAAGCTTGGCCGCCGCGGGGAAATCCCCCCGGGCCATGGCGATGTCGCCGGAGAGCATCCGGCCCTGGGCGTTGAGGCGGCCCTCGGGCTGGAGCGAGAGAGCGGAATCGGCCGATTTCGAGGCGGCTTCGAAGTCCCGGGCTCCGAGCTGCGTCTCGCCGAGCGCCAGGTAGCCCGTGGCCTGCTGGGCTGGTTCGGTGACTTTGCCCAGGTAGGTCTTGAGCGATTTTTCGGAATCCGCCCACTTCGACTGCTTGGCCCGCGCACTACCCAACATGAGCCAATCCTCCGGCTGCAATTCCGCCGGGGTGGCCTGCGCGGTCAGGCGGGCCAGGTATTTTTCCGAATCGGCCACGTTGCCTGAGTTGTAGAATTCCGTTCCGAGCCAGCGGAGGTATTCGGCGGGGATTTTGACTTTGTTGGCCTCGGACTGGGTGACCTCCTCGGCCATGCCCTGGCGGTCTTCCTCGGCCCGGAGCGCCTGGAGCAGAAGGCGGCTTGCTTTTTCGCCGAAGTGCTCTTTGTCGAGCTGGCGGGCGGTTTGCAGCGGTTTGATGGCTTCCTTGTAGTTCTTGGCGGTGCAGGCGGCCCAGCCGATCCAGTAGTTTGCCTTGCCCGCGGCGGGGCTTTTCGGGTACTTGCGCACCAGGGCGGCGAAGGTATCGGACATCCCCTGGTTGTCGTTCTGCTGACCGAGGATGAGCGCCTTCTGTTCGTAGGCCAGCTCTTGTTCCTTGGTCGCCTGCGGGTAGCGCGAGATGATCTGGTCGAAATCGGCCTGTGCCGCCTTGAGATTATTGGTTTGCTGGTAGCTTAGCGCGCGCTGGGCCAGGGCGGTGGGGGCGAGCTTGTGCGTGGGGTATTCCTTCAGGAACGCCGTGAAGGCCTTGATGGTCCCGGCGTTGTCGCGCGGCTGGGCCTGGGTGGAGCACCAGCCTTGCTTGAAGCGCGCCTCGGCCTTGAGCGTCGGCTTGAGGAGGGAATCCTCCAGGGAGGCGTAGAGCGGCGCGGCGGCGGCGTAGTTCTTGGTTTTGTAGAGGGCCTCGGCCTTGAGGAGCGTGAGCTGGTCGCGCTTGTCGGTGGCGTCGGGGGTTTGCGCGAGGTAGTTGTCCACCTCCTGCACGAGTTCGGGCGCGTTGGTGTTGTAGAGCGAGATCAGCCGTCCGTACTGGGCCTCTTTGGCGTAGGAGGAGTTGGGAAAATCGCGAACGAGTGATTCGTAAAGGTCGCGCGCTTCCTTGTCCTTGCCGAGCTGGCGGTTGGAGTTGGCCACGATGAGGAGCACCTCGGGCTTGGCGTCGTCGGAGAAGGTGCCGTCTTTGTAGCCGGTGAGCACATCGGCGTATTTTTGCGCGTTGTAGGCGGCGCGGAGCAGGCCGACGGCGGCGGTTTCCCTCCACGGGCCGACCTCGGGCATCTGGATCGCTTTTTTCAGGACGGTGATGGCTTTGTCGGCCTCGCCCATGTCGGGCAGGAGCAGACCTTCCCGCACGGTTGCCTCGGCCTTGACCGCGGGGCGGGTCGTCTCGGCGATGAGCGTTTCGTACTGCGCCACGGCCTCCTTGCGGCGGCCCATGTCGGCCAGCAAGCGGGCCGTGGAGAGGCGGCTCGCGTCGCGGTAGGGGTTCTCGCCGGGTGTTTTGATGACCTCGGCGTAATCCTCGATGGCTTCCGAGGAGGCCCTGAGCGCCTCCTGGCAGCGGGCGGCGTTGTATTTGGCCGAAAGGATGAGGGACGGGTCGGTCAGCTCCACCGAGGCCTTGCGGTAGTAGGCCAGTGCGTCGGGGTAGCTTTTATCCTGGAAGCAGAGCTCCGCCAGCCGGAACGACGCGGGCCCGACGAAATCGCCTTGGCGGTAGTCGAGGACGAGCTGCTCGTACGTCCGGCGCGCGGCGTTGAAGTTCTGTAGTTGCCGGTGGGACTCGGCCATGCGAAAGAGGGCGGCCTGGCGGTCGGCTCCCGTGGGGTAGCTCGTCAGGTAGCGGTCGTACTCGGCGGCGGCGCGGGAAAAATCCTTCTTTACGTAGAACCCGTTGGCGTAGTTGAACTGGGCCAAGTCCGGGGCCTGCTGCTGGTTGGAGGGGGCGATGCGGATGACCTCGGTTTTCGGGTCCATCTCATCGCGCGGCGTTTCAGCGGGTTGCGGGGTCGCGGCAGCAGCAGCGGGCGTTGGCGAGGCGGCGGTGGGGTTGACGACCACGGTGGCCGTGGCGGGCGGGGTTGATCTCGGGCGAACGCTCGGGGCCGGGGTGGGGGCCTGGCGGGTAATGACGGCGGGCGTTCCGATCTCCTGCGGGGTCGCCACGGGCTGAGCCCGCCGGACCGGTTCGGGCGTGGCCACGGGGACGGGGTTGACCGGCGTGGGCACCAGGACCCGTTCCTCGCTGGGGATGGATGCCGGGGCCGGGGTGGCGGTGGTGTCGGCGGCGGTCGGATCGACGACGTCCTGCGGGTTGACCGGCTCCGGACGGCGAACTTCCTCGCCCGGGTTGGTGTCGTCATCGACGACGGCCTTCTTGGCGTCGTCTTTCGCGCGGCGTTCGCGCAGGTAGCGCTGAAGCCACGTATCGGCCTGGGCGGGCTGGACCGCGATCCAGAGGCCAAGGGTCAGGATGAAGAGACGCCGGAGCATAAGGTTCAATCGTAACGAAAAGAGCGCGGGGCCGCCAAGTTTTTAAGGCGGTTGGGGTTTACTGGGTTACGACCGCCGTGGCAAAGGCGACGTTCCAGATGTTGGCCTGCCGACAGATGTCCATGACGGCCATGAGATTGTTGAACGAAAGCTCCTGGTCGCCCCGGACGATGATGGCGTAGTCGGGGTAAAGCTCGGAGAGTTGCTGGAGCCGGGTGCGGAGTTCGTCGAGGCTGATCTGTTTGCGGTTCATGACCACCGTGCCGTCGCGGCGCACGTTGAGCACCGTCTGGTTGGCCACGGGCTGCTGCTCCTTGGCGGCGGTGGCCGTGGGGACCTTCACATCGAGCTCGTTTTCCGTCATCGCGTAGTTCCACGTGACGATGAAGAAAACCAGCAAAACCAGCAGAATGTCCACCATCGGGGCAATCTGAAAGCCGAGGGTTTGAGGCTGGGCGCGTTTTCGGAAATTCATTTTGGAGATATTTTATCAGGAACTCAGGAACTCAGGAACTCAGGAAAAAGATCCAGACCGTTTCCTAGAATTCATCCTCAACCGTCACGGACGGGCGGCGACCAGGTTCGGTTGCGCGGCGCGGTTTCGGGTCGGCCGGGGGCTCCTCGGTGCGGCGCGGGGCCGGTTCGGGCGCGGCGGCGGCAGGGGCGGGGACGAAGAGCACTGACATGAGCCCGAGCAGGTGGGCCGTGGCCCGTTCCAGTTCCGAAAGGAGATTCTGCACTTTATTGCGGAAGAGCGCGTAGAAGGCCATGGAGAGGATGCCGATGACGAGGCCCGTTCCCGTGGCCACGAGGGCTTCGGAAACGCCGCGGGCGAGCAGCACCGGGCGGCTGGCTTCGGAGGCCGAGGCGCTGGCCATGACGCCGAAGGAGCGGATGATCCCGAACACCGTTCCGAGCAGCCCGACCATCGGCGAAAGGACGGCGATGTCGGCGAGGTAGGTGATCCGGTTTTGCAGCGAGGCTGCGTGGGCCGCCCCTTCCGTCTGGGCGATGTCCCGGACGACCTCGAAGGGGGCCTGGGGGTTCTTGGAGGCGAAATCGAGCGTGCGGCGAACGATCCGCGCGACGGCCTCGCCGTGGCGGTTGGCAATGGCGAGCAGCCCGGCGTAGTCCCCCTTCTTGATGAGCACCTCGGCGGTGTTCATGAACTGGTTGGAGACGACGGAGCCCCGGCGCAGCGTGATCCAGAAGGCAAAAACGAGCATCACGGCCAGGATGGACATGAAAGCCAGGGGCAGCATGGTGAAGCCGCCGGATTGAAAGAGGTTCCAGACGGTGACGTCGGACCCCTTGGTGGAGACGGCGGAGGCCACCTTGGCGGCGCTGTCCCCCTGGGCCATCAGGGCGGCTGGCGTGAGGAGGAGGCTAAAAGCGAACGAAAGAGAGCGTTTCATTAGGAATTGGTTGTATATATTAGCAGATTACCGCGTTTTTCCAGTAATCTGAGGACCCTGACAAAGATTTATGACCCTGCCTCACCCCAAAGACAAGCCCGACCTGCGACCCAAGGTGCACGATTTACCGCACCAGCCCGGCGTCTACATCATGCGAGACCGCCTCGGCCGGGTCATCTACGTGGGCAAGGCGCGCGATCTGCGCAAACGGGTGGGGCAGTACTTCATGGAGTCGAAAAAACGGACCGCCGACCCGAAGACGCGGGCGCTTCTGGATAGCGTCTGGGACCTGGAGTGGCACACGGTTCGCAGCGAGCCCGAGGCGCTGCTCCTGGAGGGGCGGCTCATCAAAGAGTTCCGCCCGAAGTACAACATCGCCTTCCGCGACGACAAGCGCTTCCTGATGGTGAAGGTGGACGTGGCCGAGGACTGGCCGCGCTTCCGGCTGGCCCGCTTCCGGCGCGAGGATAACGCCCGCTATTTCGGCCCCTACCCGGACGCCGGGGCGCTCCGGCAGACGCTCCATTTCATGCGCAAGCGCTTCGGTATCCTGACCTTTGGCCGGGGCGAGCCAACGGAGCGGGAGCTGAAAACCTCGACCTTCCAGGTGCTCCTGAAAATGAGCGGCCTGGACCCGTCGAAATACCGCGAGCGGGTGGAGGAGGCGTGCGAATTCATCTCGGGGCAATCGAAGGAGATGCTCAAGGAGCTGGAGAACGAGATGCAGAAGGCCGCCGCCAAGCTCGACTTTGAACGCGCGGCGACGCTGCGCAACATGCTCTCGGATCTGCGCGCCACCATGGCGCCCACCCGCCGATTCACGCGCTACACGGCCCAAACCCTCCCGAGCACCGTGGTCCCCGAGGCCGACATGAAGGCCCTCCAGGAGGCCCTGCAACTGGCGGGCCCGCCGCGCGTCATGGAATGCTTTGACATCGCGAACATCTCCAACACCCACATCGTCGCCTCGATGGTCTGCTTCCGCGACGGCGCGGCCGACACGTCGAGCTACCGGCGTTACCGGATCAAGACCGTGGAGGGGCAGAACGACTTCGCCAGCATGGCCGAGGTGATCCGGAGGCGGTACTCCCGAGTGCTACTCGAAGCGCGCGACGAGGCGGCGGCGTCCCCCGGCGACGAGGCCGAGTTTTCCCAGGAACCGCCCGCCGAGGCGCTGGAGCGGCTCAACCGCCAAGGGGCGGTGAAAGTCCGGCTGCCGGACTTGGTGATCGTCGACGGCGGCAAGGGGCAGCTCTCTTCGGCGTGCAAGGAATTGCAGCGCCTGGGGCTCCACGAACAGCCGATCGTCGGCCTAGCCAAGGAGTTTGAGGAAATTTACCGCCCAGGGCGGCCTGATCCGCTGAGGCTTCCGGAGGATTCCGGCGCGCTGCGGCTCCTGCAACGCATCCGCGACGAGGCCCACCGCTTCGCCAACGGCTACCACCAGCTGCTCATGAAGCGGCGCATCGCCGAAAGCATCCTGGATGACTGCCCCGGCGTAAGCCGCACCCGCAAGGAAGCGCTGCTGAAGGCCTTCGGCTCCGTGGCGCGGCTCAAACGGACCCCGGTGGAGGCGATTGCCGCAATCCCCGGCATCGGGCCGAAACTGGCCGAGCAGATTGCGGAGTTTTTGCGGGAACGGAGTTAGGCGCGGGGAACGCCTAATCAATCTCCACCGCGACCGCAGCGTGCCGTTTCTCCAAAATCTCCACTGCTTCCTCGAACACCCGGTCCACGGTGATCCCCAGCATGCACTGGTTGTTTTTGCAGGGGGACTGGCGGTTGTTGTAGGCGTTGACGCACGGGCTGCACGCCAAGCCGAGCCAGATGGAGGTGCTGCGCGGGGTGGGGGCGCGGAAGAGCGCGGGCGTCTCGGGCCCGAAGAGCACGAGCACGTTAATCGGCGTAAGCGCCGCGAAGTGCGCCGGGCCGCTGTCGTTGGTAATGAGCAGTTCGCTCGCCGTGTAGAGCACGAAGAGCTGGCGCAGCGTGGTCCGGCCCGCCATCGAGATGCACCGGGGCGAACCGATCTCCCGGGCGATTTCCCCGGCGGCCCCCGCTTCGTTCACCGCGCCGGTGAGCAGCACGTGGGAATCAGGGAAGCGCTCCAGCAGCCGCTTGGCCAGATCGATGTAGCGTTCGCGGCCCCATTTCCGGATGGGGAGCAGGTCGCTGGCGTTCGGGTTGATCAGGATGATCGATTTGGGCACCTCGCCGCCGCACGTCTGCTTGAGGATCGCCTCCAGTTGCTCTGTCTCGCCGGGCTTGGGGGTGAAAATTGGCTCCGTTTCACAGAGCGCCGGAGCGGGAGCTGCCCAGGTGGGCAGATCGGCCGCCTTCTGGAGCGAAGCTACCACCATTTGCTCGAAAATCTGGCTCGTGTGCTGGTAGGGGTTGTAGAGGAGGCGGTGCGTGAAGAGGTCGCCCCGGTAGGGCCCCTCGCCAAAGAACGTGTGGAAGCCGATGCGGCGCGGAGCCCGGGTCAGCCAGGTGAAGGCCGCCGAGGAGCGGGAGAAAAACTCCATGTCGATGGCCGTGTCGATCTCCAGTGCCCGGATTCTCGCCAGCGCGGCGAGCGCCCCGGAGATCAGCAGTTGCAGCGTGTCGCGCTTGAAGGTGATGACGTTCTCCTCGGGCACCAGCGCCAGCAGATCGAGGATGAAGCGGTTCTCCTGGAACACGAGAAAGTAGACATTCTCCGCACCCACCAGCGAGACCGCCCGCCGGATGGCGTGCTGAGCCAGGACGGTCGAGCCCTGCTCGGCGAATTTCACGAAAAGGATCTTTTTCGGCGCGTCCGGGGCCGGTTTCGGCGGAAAAAGGAGGTTGAGAAGGCGGTTGGCGGCGCTGAGGGTCGCGCAGACCGGTATGCCGACCCAGCGGTCAATGATTTGTAAAACGGAAGCTGCAACGGGATCGGCCATAAATGAGTTACTTCGTGTACCTAAAAGAGAATGCCATCCGGCTCGTCGAGGGCCAGCAATTTTTTTAGCACCTTTCGGTGGGGGGCCGTCATGGCGATCTGCTCCAGCTCGCCGAGGGTGAACCAACGCTGGGCCGGAGCCAGGAAAAGCGGGATGGTCCCCGGGAATACCGAGAGATTGACCCGGTGATGGGTAAACGGGTAGCGCAGCCGGGCCAGAGGAAGTCCCGTGTGCGGTTCGCTCAAGAGCGGCAGCCGCCACATTCCGCGCCAGCGGCGGCCGGTCTGCTGCTCCAGGAGCACCTCGCCCTCGCGCATGATCCAGGCGCAGTGCTCGTCCATTTCCACCATCTTGGGCCGGGGCTTGCGGATGGGGAGCGCTTCCGGGTCCGGCGCGTGGCAGAAAAGCCGCACCGGGCAGAGCGTACACCGGGGCCCGCGCGGCGTGCAGATGAGCGCCCCGAGCTCCATGATGGCCTCGTTCAGCATCCCCGCGCCGCCTTCCTCCAGGGTGGGCTGCCACTCCTCCAGGGCCTCGCGGATGGAGGCCATGCCCTGCGCCGTGTCCACCGGTTTGGTAAAATCGAGCAGACGAGCCGTGACGCGGGAAAGATTGCCGTCGATGGGCGGGGTGGGCTGGTCGAATGCGAACGTTGCCACCGCCGCCGCCGTGTAGGGGCCCACGCCCGGGAGCTCCTGGAGCGCCTCGGCTTCGGTCGGGAAGCGGCCGCCGTGCTTTTCCTGGATCGCCCGGGCTGCCGCCTGCAAATTGCGCGCCCGGGAGTAGTACCCGAGCCCCTGCCAGGCGTGGAGCACGTCGGCTTCATCGGCCGAGGCGAGCGCGGCGACGGTGGGGAAGCGCTTCATCCAGCGTTCGAAATAATCGACCACCGTGGCCACCTGCGTCTGCTGGAGCATCAGCTCGGAAACCAGGACGCTGTAGGGATTCCGCGGCGGATCAGTGCGCCAGGGAAGGGGGCGGGCATGGTCCAGGAACCAGTCTGTGAGCGCGGAGCGGAATTGCCGGATATCGAGCCGAATTTTCTCGGAGAGCGAGGAGCGATGCGGTTTGATATGAGGCGACATGTCTGAAAACGGCCTCACTCTCTACACCTCCCCCCTAACCACCGCCCAGGCCGCGAAGCTTCGCAAGCTGCTGGAAGACGAGGGGTGGGAGTTTGAGCCGAAGCCATACACTCTCTATTACGGCAGGAAGGGGAAGGTCAATGTGGCTGTTTACGAAAAAGGCCCCAAAATTGTCATCCAAGGGAAAGGGACCGGCGAATTTGTGACCTTCCGCCTGGAACCAGAGATCCTCGGCGAGGCGAAGCTCGGCTACGAGGAAGTGCTCGACCCTGAGGCCTACGCCCCCCATTTCGGCATCGACGAGAGCGGCAAGGGTGATTTCTTTGGCCCGCTGGTCATCGCCGGGGTTTACGTCGACGGCGACATCGCGCGCACCCTCAAAAACGCGGGCATCCAGGATTCGAAAAAAATCGGTTCGGACGCCCGCATCCGCGCCCTGGCCGAGGTGATCCGCAATACGCCCGGTGTCGGCCTGAGCGTCGTCGCCATTCCGCCCGCCAAATACAACGCCCTGTACGAGAAAATCGGCAACCTCAACCGCCTGCTGGCCTGGGGCCACGCCCGGACCATCGAAAACCTCCTGGAACAGCGCCCGGAGTGCCCCCGCGCGCTATCTGACCAATTTGCCAACCCGGCGCTCATCAAGCGAGCGTTGATGGAAAAAGGCCGGGGCATCCAGCTCGACCAGCGCACCAAGGCCGAGTCCGACCCCGCGGTGGCCGCCGCGTCGATCCTCGCCCGCGAGCGGTTCATCGACTGGCTCGACCGGGCGGGGCGCAACCACGGCATCAAGCTTCACCGGGGCGTCTCGGCCCAGGTAAAAGCCGCCGCCCGCGAACTGACAGCCAAGAACGGCCCAGGCATCTTGCGCGAACTGGCCAAGACTCACTTCAAGACTGCGCAGGAACTGGGCGAATAAGGGGGTTCGCTCAGCGGTAGATCCGCCAGCCTTTTGGAGATTCGAGCACCAGGTGGAAAAAGTCGTTGTGCTCCAGGATCGGTTTATCCCACAGCCCGTCCCGCTTGGTGACGACGAGGGTTGCGCAATGATAGTGCTCCTTGATCATCCGAAGGTCGTCGGGCTGAATGTCGCCGCTGAAGAATTTGTCGAAAAACTTGACTCTGTCGGCCACCCCATCCTTCGTCAGCGAGGGTGCATAGGATCGGAGGAGGTCGTAGGCCGCGGCACAATGGCTGCGGTCGCTAAATAAAGCCCAGCCCAGATTTGTGGGCCACGGTGTTATGCCGGCGTTCGCCATTGGGTTGTTGAGCACCCTTTCGTCCGGAGAGGTTACGGAGCGCACGTCCCTCCATAGGGCGGGTTCGTTCCCAAATTCGACCATTTGCGGTGAGGTTTTGTCATTCAAGCGGCAGGCGATGCCGTTGAATGTAAAATGTAGCCCTGCGATACATCCCGGAACCATCGTGACGGCCATTAAAAACAGAACGGCAGTCTTCAGCTTTGGAAGCTGACCTCTGATCGCTTCGGAAGTGACCGTTGCCGCCGCGATCATCATCGCCAGAGCGGCAGGCAGGATGATTCTCCATCCGAGATCATTGTTTGCAATAATGCTGCAAAGAAACTGCCCGGCAATCAGCGGCACGAAGAATGCCACACAGAGGAGGGTTTTTAAATCCCGCTCGAACCCGTCTCGTTTCACCTTTCTGCAGAAGATAAAAAGCCAGGTCATCAGGTAGAGAAAACCGAAGTCCACCAGAAGCAACACGAACCAATATGCGAGCCCATTGCTGAGGTTACCTTGGAACCCAGCTTTAACATGCAATACGTGAAGGATTTGAACCGCCATCACCTTGCGCTGGCCGGCCAGCGCGGCCTGTTGCAAGATTAAGGATAAGGAACACGCCACGCTGACCGCCAATGCCAGCCCGAAATGCAGCAGCGCCCGTCCCTTATTCGCCCAGAGGGTCGAAAAATAGAAAAGGACAAGTACGCTGTAGCAGAGCGCGAGCCCCATGCCCACATAGACGGAGCTTGCGTAGGCTGCTGCGGAGAGCGTTCCCCAGATCAGACTGAAAAACAAGGAACTCTGCGGTCGGCTGATGACATAGGTAAAAGCAACCAGCGCCACCAGCGCCAGGGTCGCGGCAAAGAGATGCTGGTGAACCCAGGCTGCCTGAATAATCCAAGGCTCCACTCCGTGGCAAGACACCCATTTGGGAAGATATGGGCCGCTAATAAATTCGACGATTAGGCGCAATTGACTAATCAATGCGATGGGAAGAATCCACCAAGCCACAGCGCAATTTCCCGCCACCGCGATCGCCACCCAGGAGACCGTTAAAAGCGATATTGCCGCTACCACATAGGTCATTGCGATATCCGCCTCAAAACCCGTTATGGGCAGAAGCTTCACGGCATTCGAGGTAACAAAAAGCGTAAGATAATAATAATAAAGCCCCGGGGGCTTGCCTTCGGGGGAGCCCCCCTGGGTTTCCGAGTAATAGGGATTGACGGGAGGCAGGCCGCTTCTCGCGATGGAATCGACCACGGCTATTTTTACGTGATCAAACACCGGAGCGCCGAAAACCCATCCTTTCTCGTGGGTTGAATGGGGCACGATCATGAAGACTGGCAACAGCGCAACGATTGCAAGCAAGACAAACCATGCCGGACGGGGCGCGGTTTGGTCTGGCATGATGGGCCGGGCTTTTTTCCCGATCAGCACCGAGGCCACAGTCAGAAGGCCGACCAACGCCAGGATAAAAGGCGCGCGGAATGGAATGTGGCTGAAAACGGGGATGCCCACTGCGCCGTAAATGCCGAGCCCCAATGTGGGCGCGAGCATTAGCCGCGAAGCCGTTCTACCGGCGAAAAACGCGGAAATGGGGTAGCCAATGAGTAAGCCGATCCCCAGGAAACAAAGAATGGATAAAACGATATGGAAATAATTTACGAGCATGTAAAATACAAAAAAACTATTGAATATTCCGAACGGTTCCTCGTTATGCGCAAATAGGGCGAATAACGGCAAAATCTATTTGCGAAATAGGAGGGCCCTTATCGGTAGATCCTCCAGCCTTTTGGCGATTCGATGACCAGGTGGAAAAAGTCGTTGTGTTCCAAGATCGGTTTATCCCACAGCCCGTCCCGCTTGGTGACTACGAGTGTTGCGCAATGAAAGCGCTCTTTGATCATCCGAAGGTCGTCGGGCTGAATGTCGCCGCTGAAGAATTTGTTGAAAAACTTGACTCTGTCGAGCACCCCATCCGGCGTCAGCATGGGCGCATAGGATCGGAGGACGTCATGGGCCGCGGCACAATGGCTTCGGTTGCCAAATAAAGCCCACCCCAGATTTGTGGGACACCCCGTCATGACGGAGCTCGCCATTAGGTTGTTTAGCACCCTTTCGTCCGGAGGGGTTACAGAGCGTACATCCCGCCATAGGGCAGGTTCGTTCCCAAATTCAACCATTTCCGGCGAGGCCTTTTCATGAAACCTGTTGGCGACGCTGAATATAATATTTAGCCCTGAGATACATCCCGGAACCATTGTGACCGCCATTAATACAAGAACGGCATTCTTCAGTTTCGGAAGCTGGCCTCCGATCGCTTCGAAAGCGACGGTTGCCGTCGCGACCATCATTGTCAGAGAGGCAGGCAGGATGATTCTCCATCCGAGATCATTGTTCGCAATGACGCTGCAAAGAAACTGTGCGGCAACCAGAGGCACGAAAAAGGTTACACATAGGAGTTTTTTTAAATCCCGCTCGAACCCGTCTTGTTTCACCTTTCTGCAGAAGATAAAAAGCCAGGTCATCACGTATAGAAAACCGAAATCCACCAGAAGCGACAAGAGCCAGTAAGCGAGCCAATTACTGAGGTTACCTGGGACCCCGGCTTTAAAATGCAATACGTGAACGATTTGAAACGCCACCACCTTGCGCTGTCCCACCAACCCAGCCTGTTGTAGGATCAAGGATAAGGAGCATGCCACGCTGACCGCCAATGCCAGCCCGAAATGCAGGAGCACCCTTGCCTTATTCGCCCAGAGGGTCGAAAAATAGAAAAGGACAAGTACGCTGTAGCAGAGCGCGAGCCCCATGCCCACATAGACGGAACTCGCGTAGGCAGCGGCGGAGAAAATCCCCCAGATCAGACTGAAAAACAAGGAACTCCGCGGTCGGCTGATGACATAGGTAAAAGTAACCAGCGCCACCAGCGCCAGGGTCGCGGCAAAAAGATGCTGGTGCACCCAGGACGCCTGAAAAATCCAAGGATCCACCTCGAAGCGATCCAGCCACTTGGAAAGGTATGAACCGCTAATGACTTCGAGGATTAGCCGCAATGAACCAATCAACGCGATGGGAAGAATCCACCAAGCCACAGCGCAATTTCCCGCCACCGCGATCGCCACCCAGGAGACCGTTAAAAGCGATATCGCCGCTACCACATAGGTCATTGCGATATCCGCCTCAAAGCCCGTTATGGGCAGAAGCTTCAAAGGACTCGATGCAACAAAGTGTAAGATAATAATAATAAAGCCCCGGAGGCTTGCCTTCGGGGGAGCCCCCCTGGGTTTCCGAGTAATAGGGATTGACGGGAGGCAGGCCGCTTCTCGCGATGGAATCGACCATGGCCACTTTTACGTGGTCAAACACCGGACCAGCAAAGACCCATCCTTTCCCGGCGGTTGAATGCGGCAGGATCGTGAAGGTCGGTAATAGTGCAATGATTGCAAGCAAGACAAACCATGCCGGACGGGGCGCGGCTTGGTCCGGCATGATGGGCCGGGCTTTTTTCCCGATCAGCACCGAGGCAGCTGCCAAAAGGCCGACTAACAGCAAGATAAAAGGCGCCCGGAATGGAATGTGGCTGAAAACAGGGATGCCCACAATGCCGTAGATGCCGAGCCCCAAAGTAGGCGCAAGCATCAGCCGCGAACCCGTTTTGCTGGCGAAAAAGGCGGAAATCGGGTAGCCAATCAACAGGCCGACTCCCAGGAAACAAAGAATGGATAAAACGATATGAAAATAGTTGACGAGCATATTCCCGCGCCACGATCTCCGCGTTGTTTCGGTTAGGCGCGGGGGGGGATATCTATACAAACCACTCGATATTACCAAGAAAAATAGCATATTCCGCATAGTTCCTCTGTATGCGTAAATATCCCCAATAGGCCCCGCGATCCGCGAGGCGGGCGAACAATGGGCGATGCCTACGCCACCGCCACGTACTTCGCCAGCTCTTGCTCGCCGATGAGCCGGCTCTCCACTAGGAGGTCGCTCTTAATGAGTCCGTCTTTCATGACGATGTTTCGCTTCGTGTAGGCGGCGATGTCCGGTTCGTGCGTCACCATGATGACGGTGATGCCCTTGGCGTTGAGCTTCTGAAAGATGGTCATGATCTCGATGCTTGTCTGGCTGTCGAGGTTTCCCGTCGGTTCGTCGGCCAGGAGCACTTCGGGGTCGTTAATGAGCGCCCGGGCGATGGCGACGCGCTGTTGCTGGCCGCCGGAGAGTTCGTTGGGGTGGTGGTGTGTGCGGCCGCCGAGGCCCACCATTTCGAGTGCCTGCTCGGCCCGGTCGCGCATTTCCCGCGTGGAAAACCGGCGCTCGGCGTAGAGCATGGGCAGTTCTACGTTTTCGATCGCCGAGGTGCGAGAGAGGAGGTTGAAACTCTGGAAGACGAACCCGAGCTTGTGGTTGCGGATCGCCGCCAGTTCGTCCCGGTTCAAACGCGAGACGTCGATGCCGTCGAGCAGGTAGCGCCCGGCGGTGGCTTTGTCGAGGCACCCCAGAATGTTCATGAGGGTCGATTTGCCCGAGCCCGAGGAGCCCATGAAGGCCACGAACTCCCCTTTTTCGATGATGAGCGAAACCGGCCTCACTGCTTTGACCTCCACATCGCCGGTTGTGTAGGTTTTTTCGATGCACTCAAGCTGGATGACGGGCTTCATAAACAGGCTCTTTTAGCGAATTTTGATCCTGGCCAGGGCCTGTGCCTTCTTCACGCGTTCGACTTCGAAGCACGCCTCGGCGCGCTTCAGGTCGCGCAGGGCGATCTGGTAATCGTAAACCTTGTTGGTGAGCGAGGTGCGGGCGTTGCTGAGATCCCGTAGGGCCTGCTGCACGTCCAAGCTCGTTGATGTGCCGGCCTGGTACTGGGCCTGAACGTCGGTGTAGTTCTGCGCGTAGGAGGCCTCGGACGCCTTCAGCGCCTTGATCGCCTCGCGGTCGGTCTGGACGGCAACCCAGGTTGATTTCACGTCCTCTTCGACCGTTTTCCAGGTGCTCTGAAGGCTCAGGCGGGCTTCGGAGATGTTATGGTTGGCCGTGATGAGATCGAGCTCGCGCTGGCCACCGGTCAGGAAGGGCATGGAGACGGACACCGCCGCCGTTTTTGTGTTATTGCTGTCGTAGCCCGTGCCGGAATAACCGTTCCATTCCACGCTGGCGCTGGCCGTCACCTTCGGCGCGTACTCTGCGATCACCTCGCCCTTGAGGGCTTCGTATTGCTTAATTGAAATCAGACTGACCTGATAGTCCTCGCGCCTTTCAAACGCGCCGAAGAGCGAAAGCTCGAACGGCGTGCCGGGGTCCACCGCGTCCGGCGGCTCGACCACGGTGAAGTTGGTTTTGCCGCCCAGGTTCAGGATGTTACTGAGGGTGTCGCGGTAGGTCTCCAGCGTGCCTTGGGATTGGATGAGCGTGCTGCGGTCGTCCTCCAGGGTCGCCTGCGCGCGGAGCACGTCGATCCGGGCCACGGAGCCCGCGTCAAACTTGGCTTGCGCCGTGGCGAGCTGTTCCTTGGCCAGTTCCACGGTTTGCTGGTTGACCTCGACGAGTTTCTGCTCTTTGAGCACGTTGTAGTAGGCCTGCGCCACGCCGTAGAGCGTTTCGCGTACGGTTTGCGAGTAGGTCAGCCGCGCAGCCTTGGCCGCGAGCTTGCCGTAGCGGTAAGCCGGGAACACGCTGGCATCAAAGATGGTCTGCGAGTAGCTCAGTCCGGCGTAGCGGGTATATGAGGAGGAGGTCACGTTGTTGCTGGCGGAGGTCGTGACCGTATCGTAATAGGTGCTGCTCCGGGAGTTAGAATAGCTGGCGTTGCCGGTGAGCGAGGGGCCCAGCTTGGTCAGCGCGCTCAAGGGCTGGAGGTTCGCCTTGCGGATCTCAAAGTACGCCTTGCCGATGGACTGGTCGCTGCAAAGCGTGATGTCGTAGGCTTGTTCCAGGGTAATGATCCGTTTTTCCGCCACCGGTTTTCCCTTGGAGCTCTTTGTTTTCGCGGAAGCCTTGGCCTTGGGCGCGGGGCTGGCCTTGGCCTCCGGGGAGGCGGCGGGCAGGGATGTCGGGACGAGGTCCGGGGCGGGGAGCGTGTAGGTTCCGGAAATGGTGGGCGAAAGATCCGGCGTCGGGTAAGCTGTGGCAGCCGGAGCGGCCGACGGGGAGGGTGCCGGGTCGGGCGCGGCAGACGCGGTGGCGCAGGCGACAAGGGCCGCGCTCAATAAGAGGTAGTATTTATTCATCTACGGGTGGTGGTAAATCTGGAATGTCTGGAGAGAGTTTTACGAAAATCGGGCGCAGGGCGCGCAGGGCTTCGAGCAGCTTGGTCCGGTTTTCTTCGGAAAGCGGGGCGAGCAGTTTGGCCAGGTGCTGGTGGGTGATGGCCCGGGTGGCGAGCAGTTCGCTGCGTCCCCGGGTGCTGAGGTCCAGCAGGACCCGGCGGCGGTCGGCCGGGTCGCCGCGGCGGATCACCGCCTTGGAGGAAACCAGGCCGTCGATGATCTTGGAGGTGGCGGGCAGCCCCAGGTGCATCAGCTTGGCGATCTTCGTCACCGACGTCGTCCCCTGGTGGTTCAAAATCGTCAGCACGCGGAACTGCGCCATCGTCAGCTTCGAGGCGGTCTCCCGGCGCATCTCGCTGTGGAGCGATCCCATGATGAGCGGGAGCACTTCAAGGAATTCCACCGCGCATTCGAGAGCGGGTTCCGATGTTGGTTTTTCTTCCACGGGAGAGATAGTGTGGTTCCGTATAGTTCGCCTCACGAAGTAAAATTTTTCCTATCGAAACGCAAGCAAAATCGCGGAAACTCGCACGGACCTGTTGAAAAGGCGGCGCTTTCCAGCTACATCTCTCCAACTTATGGGACGCCAATGGTTACAAGCTAAACGCGTCGTTGCCAACCTCAAAAAGGGGCAGGCCAACGGCAAATTACTCAGAGAAATCATGATCGCCGCGAAACTCGGCGGTGCTGATCCAGATTGCAATGCCCGCCTCTTCGCTGCCATCGCCAAGGCCCGCCGCGAGAGCTGCACCCGCGATGGCATCGAGCGCGCCATCAAAAAGGGCGCAGGGACCGGCGACGAAAAGATGAGCCTCGAAACGGTGACCTACGAAGGCTACGCGCCCCACAAGGTGCCGGTGATCGTCGAGGTCCTAACCGACAACAACAACCGCACCGCGCCGGAAATCCGTGTGCTTTTCAAACGCGGCCAGCTCGGCGCGCCCGGCAGCAACAAGTTCCTCTTCGACCACGTGGGCCTCGTGGAAGCCCACAAGACGGGCGCGGGGATCGACCTTGAGGAAGCCGCCATCGAGGCTGGGGCCAACGAAGTCGAGGCCCTCACGCACGAGCAGAACGACGACATTCCCGCCGAAGCCACCGGCGCCCGGTTCATCACCGAGCGCACGGGCGTGCACGACGTCTCCGAATGGCTCACCAAGAACGGCTGGACCGTGGTAACGAGCGAGCTGGGCTACGTGGCGAAGAACTTCCCCGAGCTCTCGGAAGCCGACCGCGCCGACGTGGGCGAGTTCCTCCAGAGCCTCGACGACCACGACGACGTCCACCGCGTGTGGGCGGCGCTGAAGTAATCGAAAACGCTTTAAAAAAGAAAGGCGGCCGGGAGATTCCCTGCCGCCTTTTTTAGCGTGCTTTTCCCCGGGCACCAAGATGGGGAAGAAAATATTACGCGATGATGTGCGCTCCGTCGGCGATTTCGCAGATGTAGGCTGTGGCGGTGTTGCCGGTCTGCTCTTTGTATTTCGCTTCGATGGCTTCTTTGACTTCCTCCGCGTTTTCCTTGCGCAGCAGGGTCACGGTGGCGCCGCCGAAGCCGCCGCCGGTGATGCGGGAGCCGAGCACGCCCGGCAGGGTCTTGGCGATTTCCACCAGTTGGTCGATTTCCGGCGTGCTGTTTTCGAAGTTGTGGATGGAGCTTTCGTGGCTGGCGAACATGAGTTCGCCAAATCCGGCGACGTTGCCTTCGCGAAGGAATTCGATGCCTTTGAGGACGCGCTCGTTTTCACCGACGACGTGGGCCGCGCGTTGGTAGGAAAGGGTGGGGAGCGTGGCTTTGGCTTCTTCGAGGCAGGCGCTGGTGACGTCGCGCAGGGCTTTGACGCCCAGGCGGGCCGCGGCGTCGAAGCATTGCTCCCGGCGCTCGTTGTATTCGCCGCCGATGAGCCGGTGGGGGACGCCGCAGCGGGTAATGAGCAGCTCCACCCCTTTGGGGAAGGGGATGTTTTCCACGGTTTCGCTGCGGCAGTCCAGGAAGATGGCGTGCCCGGCTTTGCCGAAAGCGGAGGATGCCTGGTCAAGCAGGCCGCAATTCATGCCCACGAATTCGTTTTCCGCGCGGCGGCACATCTTGGCGACGTCGATGAGTTTGACATCGAGGCCGTAAATTTTGATGAGGAGCATCGCCGTGGCCACTTCGAGGGCGGCGGAGCTGGAGAGCCCGGCCCCTTGCGGCAGCGTGCTGGATATGTCGGCGGAAAAGCCGCTCACGGGGAGGCCGTTTTTCTTGAAAACATCCAGGACGCCGACCAGGTAGTTGGACCAATCCTGATCTTTGGTCGGGGCGAGGTTCTCAGCATCCGTCTCGTAGTGAAGGCCGACGGCGGGGTCGCCCACCTGCACGCGGGAAGTCCCGGTGCGGTCGCCGATAAGCGTGATCCCGCGGTCGATTGCCGCGGAGAGAACAACGCCGTCGTTATAGTCAGTGTGGTTACCCAGGAGTTCCACCCGGCCAGGAGCGTACGATTGGTGCATCCCCATTTCCCTACCGGGGGGCTGCTGGAAAAGCAATCACGGAGGCGGGGAAAACGCGCTGGTATTAGGATTTGGCGTCGGTTTCGACAACTTTCGGCGATATCGGGCGTCTAACTCGGCTTCTCCACCTGGGGACGGGAGCGTTCGGCGGCTTTCTGGAGCAGCTTGTGCAGGCGCTCCATGGCACCGTGTTCTTTGATTTTTTTCCCCTCGGCGTTGGTGACGTAGAAGCTGTCGATGGCCGCTCCCTTTTCCGTGGCGATGCGGGAAAGGGCGATGTTGAGCCCCGTTTCGCCAAAGCCGCGCAGGATGTTGTAGAGGAGCCCCAGGCGGTCGGGTGTCTGGATATCGACCACGGTGTAGATCGGGTGGGTGTCGTTGTCGATGCCGATGCGGGTGGGGAAGTCCATCTCCTGGGAGAGCTGCGACTTGCGCGTCATCTCCTTGCGGAGCGCGGCGGGGAAGTCGAAGCCTTCCTTCGAGAGCGCCTCGGTGAGCTTTTCTTCGACGACCTGCGTGTCCTTGGCCGCGCTTACGGCTTGGAAGCGGGTGTTGCAGACGCGGAATACGTCGAAAACGAGGTTGTCCCGCCGGGTGTAGATGTCGGCGCTTAAAATGTTGAGCTTGGCGAGCGCGAGGGCTCCGGCGATTTTCGCCAGGAGGTTCTTGCGGTCCCACGTGCAGACCCAGAGCTCGCTGTGGCCGCGGTCGGGATGGGGAATCCACCGGACCGCCGGGGCGAGGCCGTCCATGCCGCGCCCTTCAAAGAAGGTGTGAAAGAGGCGGATGTGGGAGGCGATGGCGTTCTCATCGAACATGTTGAAGTACGTGTCCGGCATGAACTCGAAGTGGGCCTCCACTTCGCCCGCGTAGGAGGAGCCCAGGCGCTTGAGGACGCCCTCGTGGGTCGTCTGGCGCTGCCGGGCCCGCTCTTCAAAGAAGGCCTCGCCCTCGGCCAGGTAGCGGCTCGCGCTGCGGTAGAGATGCCAGACGAGCGATTCCTTCCAATCGCTCCAAACGGCGTTATCGCCAACGCCCATGCCGTCGGCGAGGGTGACGAGCATCAGGGAGTCGAGGTAAGTCTGGTTGCGAACGGCGTCGGTGAATTCCGAGATGGTGGCCGGGTCGTCCAGGTTGCGGCGCTGGGCCGTGGAGGAGAGCAGGGTGTGCTGGTCCACCAGGAGGATGAGCATTTTGCGCTGCTCCGGGGTGATCTGGAGCCGCGCCCCGATGCGGGAGGCGGCCATGGCGCTGGCGTCGGCGTGGTAACGGACATTGGAGGCCTTGCCCACGTCGTGGAGCAGCATGGCCAGGTAGAGCACGAAGGGGTCTTCGATTTTCTGGAAGATCTCCCGGTAGCCCTTCAGGCGCTCCTCCTCGGTGTCGATCAGCTCGTCGAGCTTCTCCAGGCAGATGAGGGTGTGTTCGTCGGCGGTGTAGCGGTGGAAAAATTCGTGCTGCACGAGGCAGGTCATCGGGGCGAATTCCGGGAGGTATTTCCCGAGGAAATCGCATTCGTGCATGAGGCGCACGATCCGGCCCACCTCGCCCTTGCGGCTCAGGATGGCCATGAAGGTCTCCCGCGCGGCCCGGGCGTAGCAGTAGGTCCGGTCGACCAGGGGCAGGTTGCGGCGAATGAGGATTTCCAGCTCCGGCGCGAACCGGGCATGGCGCTGCTGGATGTGCTGGAAGGCCCGCATCATGCGGAAGGGGTCTTCTTTAAAAATCTCGCGCGAATCCGGGTAGAGCACTCCGTCGACGAGGTAGAAGCCGTCGAAGCACTCCCGCTTCTTCTTGCGCTTGAGGAAGGAGAGCATTCCCTTGGGCGCTTGGAGGCCGGGAAAGGAGAACTTGGCCGCCGTGCTCTCGGTGATCTGGAAAATGTTGCGCGAATGGCGGTAATAGTCGCGCATGAATTCCTCGATCCGCCGCAGCTGGCTTTTTTGGCTGTAGCCGAGCTTGGTGGCCACGGGGAGCTGGTGGATCAGGTTGAGCGTATCGACTTCGCGCTTGGTCAGGTAGTGCAGCTCGGTGCGGACGCGCAGCAGGAAGTCGTAGGCCCGGTCGAGCCGCCGCCGCTCGGTTTCGGAAAGGAGTTTTTTGGCCACCAGCTTGGCGGTGCTGTTGGCGCGCTGGGTAAAGATGGAGACCCAGAGGAGGTTCTGGTAATCGCGCAGCGAGCCGCAGCCGTTTTTTACGTTCGGCTCCTGCATGGTGATCTTGCTGCCTGCCTTGAGGTGCCGGTCCCGCTGATTTTCGAGCCGCTGGAGGACGTACTCCTTTTCGTGGCCGTTGAGGCACTTTTTCTCAAACTCGGCCTGGAAGGTCTCGAAAAGCGCCTTGTCACCGGCGATGAAGCGGGCTTCCAGGAGGGCTGTCTTGGACTGCATGTCGAGGTTGGCCTGGCGGATGGCCTCGGGCACCGAACGGGTGGAGTGGCCGACCTTGAACCCGACGTCCCAGAGGGTGCGCAGGAGCGCTTCGAGCATCGCCCCGGTCGCCTCGGGCATCTTGGAACACTCGTCGTGGAGGAACATCAGATCGACGTCGCTGCACGGGCAGAGCTCGCCCCGTCCGAAGCCGCCGATAGCGGCGATGGCCACGCGGCAGGGGGCCTCCTGGACCTTGGAGAGCTTGTTGGCGGCCCGGTAGAGGTGGCGCAGGACGATGTCCACGAGCACGGCCCGCTGCTGGGCGATCTCGCGGCCGCCACCGCCCGCCTGGTGCTTGAGGCGCAGGCGGTGGTTCTCGATGCGCAGGAATTTCTTGTAGAGCGTGAGCAGCCGTGGCTCGTCGTCCATTCCCTGGGAGGCCAGCTCTTGTTCCGCGTGGGCGAGCACTAACTCGCGATGCCGGGCCGAGCGGGCGGCCATGGCGGAGAAGAGTGGGGAAATGGGTTCGGCTGGCGCGGCGACGGGTTCGGGTTTCGCCGCGACGGGTTGTTTGGGTCGTCTTAGGAAAGGAGTCACAATGGAATTCGGTGGCGCTTCATCATGCTGTAAAGGGTCGGACGATGAATGCCAAGAAGTTGTGCAGCTTTCTTTTTATTTCCAGCGGATTTTGTGAGCGCGGCCAAAATAGCTTCGCGTTCCAGGGCTTCGAGATTGAGGGGGCCGCCGGGGGTCACACCGGCAGCGCCCGGACGCAGCGAGGCGGGCAGGAGCAGCTCCTTGGGCAGCTCTTTTTCCGTAAGGTGGTCGCCATGAGTGAGGACCATTCCGTACTCAATGGCGTTTTGCAGTTCGCGGATGTTCCCCGGCCAGTCGTAGGCTTTCAGGCGGGCGAAAACCGCCGGGTCGATGGCCGGGATCGGCCTCCCAAGCCGGACGGCGAATTGTTTTAAAAAAGTGGCGACGAGCGAGGGGATATCCTCTTTGCGCTCCCGGAGCGGGGGGATCTCGATCTGGAAGGTGTTGATGCGGTAGTAAAGATCGGGCCGAAGCTGGCCGGATTTAATGGCCTCGGGGATGGGGCGGTTGGTGGCGGCGATGAGGCGGAAATCGGCGGAAAGGGTCTTGGTGCTGCCGAGTGGGCGGTATTCGCGCTCCTGGAGGGCGCGCAGGAAGCGGGTTTGGAGCTCCGGGGGCATCTCGACGATCTCGTCCAGGAAAAGGGTGCCGCCCTGGGCCTGGGCGATCATGCCGGGAAAGTCGTTCACCGCGCCCGTGAAGGCCCCTTTGACGTAGCCGAAAAGCTCCCCTTCGATCAGGTTGGCGGGGAAGGCGGCGCAGTTGAGCCGGATCATCGGGCGGTCGGCGCGGCAGCTCAGGCGGTGGAGCCGGTTGGCCAGGACTTCTTTGCCGACCCCGCTTTCGCCCGCCAGCAGGACGTTGGCGTCGGTCGGGGCCACGCGGCAGATGAGCGCCTCGACCTCCTTCATCTGGGAGCTGGGGAAGGAGGGGGCGAGTTGCTGTTCAGCCGCCTCCAGCCGCCGGGAAAGCAGCTCGGCCCGGGAGCGCAAATGCGCCGTCTCGCGCACCAGTTCCTGCTTTTCCGCCGCGCGGCGGATGAGGGAGAGGAGCTCCTCGGGGACGTAGGGCTTGCTGATGAAATGGAACGCGCCGCGCTTGATGGACTCGATGGCGTTGTCGAGCGAGTCGTGGGCGGTGACGATGATGACGGCCACCAGCGGCTTGCGGGAGCGGATTTCCGCCAGGGTTTCCAGGCCCGGGGTGTCGGGGAGGCCGAGGTCGAGCAGGATGACGTCCGGTTCATCCCGGCCCATGGCCACCAGGCCCCCGGCTGCCGTGGGGGCTGAGGAAACGAGAAAACCATTCCGCTCCAGCCACCCGCCAAGGGTGGCCACTACCGCGCGGTCATCATCGATAATGAGGATCTTTCGCCCCGACGTCCCTTCCGTATTTTTGTGATGTGCGAGCATGTAGGTGCTGCCTCACCACCGGTCCCTTCCTTCCGTGGTGAAAAAAACTTACTCCTCCTTAGGCTTTTCGATCGGCAGCGTCAGCCGGGTCAGCAATTGCTCCCCGGTGGGCTCGATGTCGAGGCTGCCTCCCTGCTCGGTCACGATCTGCCGGGCTTGGTAAAGCTCCAGGCCGTAACCGCCGGGCCGCGTGGAGAGCAGCGGCTCGGTGCCCCATTGGGCGGGAGGGATCGGGTTCTCTACCCGCCGTTCGAGGATTTCGATGGCTGGTTTCCCGTTGAAAATGGTGCCGGTCACGGTGATGGGGCTCTCGTCGCGCCGGAATTGCAGGGCGTTGCGCAGGATGGAGAGCACGATCGTCTGGGTGAGCTGGAGATCGATCTCCACCGACTCGGCCTGAAAGCGGTTTTCGAACCCGACTTCCTCGTCGGGAAACTCGGTTTCCGCTGTTTTTTGGATTTCCTGCATCACCGTGGCCGCCGACCACTGGATGGGGTGGACGGCGACCGGGTGAAAATACTGCGAGACGCGGCGAAGCATTTTCGCCGTTTCCGCGATCATCTCGCGGAGCTTGTGGAGCTCCGCGAGCACTTCTTCATCGGCCGAAATTTCCGCGATGAAGGCGGTTTCCAGGTCGACGGCGCTCAGGCCGTTGCGAACGTCGTGCGTTAGCTGCCGGACAAAGCGCGCAACCCGCTCCAAGGGGACTTTGATTTCGTCGGGCGGGTTGGGTGTGTTCATCGCAGTGGGATTTAGACCACGGTGGAGAAACGGTCCTCGGCGGCGTTGGCCCCGGGGAGGCGTTTGACGCCACGGTCATTGGAGGAAAGGTGGGTGAGGACGTGGAACACCGCTTCCGGGTCGGCCTTGATGGCGTGCGCCAGCTCGGCGGCGCTCTGGGCCTCGGGCTTGAGGGCTTCGCGCACGGTCTGCTGGAGGGCGAGGACGGCGGTGGCCGCCTTTTTCCCGGCTTCCACACCCGGCTGATGGTAGGCGTTGATGTTCACGAGCGTTGCGTAGAACCCGACTGCGCGTTCAAAGAGCGCCACCAGGAGACCGACCTGGAATGCGGTGACTTGAGGAATCGAGATCGTCATGGAATCGCGCCCGCCCTCGTATAAGGCCGTGCGGGTTCCGCGCAGGAAGCCCTGGAGGTAATCCCCGCTGGTCACCCCAGGCTCGGTTTGCACGGGCTGGCCATGGCGGCCCTGGAGGACTTCGACGAAGGTGACAAAGAAGTTGGCCACGCCGTCGCGAAGCTGCTGGACGTAGGCGTGCTGGTCGGTGGAGCCTTTGTTGCCGTAGACGGTGAGGCCCTGGTTGACGACGTTGCCATCGAGGTCCTCTCGTTTGCCGATGGACTCCATGATGAGCTGCTGGAGATATTTGGAGAAAAGGACGAGCCGGTCTTTGTAGGGCAGAAGGACCAGGTCTTTTTTGCCCTTGCCGCCGGTGGCGTGGTACCACATGAGGGCCAGCAGCATGGCGGCGTTGTCGGCGGTGGTCTTGGAGCGCGTTTTGGCGTCCATGGCGGCCGCGCCGGAGAGGAAGGCGTCGATATCGAGCCCCTGGAGGGCCATGGGCAGCAGCCCCACGGCGCTCATGACGGACGTACGCCCGCCGACCCAGTCCCACATCGGGAACCGCTTGAGCCAGCCGTTTTTCACGGCGACTTTATCGAGCTCCGAGCCCTCGCCGGTGATGGCCACGGCGTGCTTGGCGAAGTCGAGCCCGCGTTCTTCGAAGGCGGCCTGGGTCTCGACCATGCCGTTGCGGGTTTCCTTGGTGCCGCCGCTCTTGGAGATGACGACCACCAGCGTGGTGGTGAAGCGGTCGCTCAGGAGGTCGAAGGCGCGGTCAAAGCCGTCCGGGTCGGTGTTGTCGAGGAAATGGACGTTGATCGGGTTGGAGCTGGAGCCGAGGGCGTCGGCTACGAACTGCGGCCCGAGGGCCGAGCCGCCGATGCCAACGACGAGGACATCGGTGAATTTTTTGCCGCTGGGCGCGGGGATGTTGCCGGAGTGGACGGCGGCGGCGAAGAGGCTGATATCGGCCTTGGTTTCCAGGATCACCTTGCGAAGCTCGGGCGTGGGCGCGAGGGAAGGGGTGCGCAGCCAGTAGTGGCCGACCATGCGGTTTTCGTCCGGGTTGGCGATGGCACCCGCCTCAAGCTGATCCATGGCGGCGAAAGCGGCCTGGGCCTTGGGCTCCAAGGTGGGGAAGAAATCATCAGCGAAGCGCATGCGGCTGATGTCGAGCGAGAATCCAAGGTCTTCGTAGCGAAGCAAATGGGTGGTATAGCGATCCCAAAGAGAATGTTCTTTCATAGCGGTTGAGCCCCTGAAGAATCGGGTAAAAATGGGCGGATGAGAAGCCGAAACTTGGGAAATGGGGCCGCCTGCTTCTGAGACGGCACCCCCGGCCCGTTTTAGCGTACCTGCGATTTAATCAGGTCGAAAAGCGATTTGGCCCCGTTTTCGAGCGAGCCCTTGACGCCTTCGATGAGCTCCTCCCCGGCGGCGGCGGTGAGCCGAGCGGAGAGATCTTCGTTCATGTGGTTGACGGGGCCGCTGATTTTCAGGGGAGCCCAGGCGTAGCCATCGTGCTCCTGGGTGAAGACGCGGTTGCGCGAGCCGGGGAGCCATTTCAGGCTCGCCGGGGTGACGCCGACTTGGAAATCCCCCTGCGCCTGCCCGTTCTCGACGCTCAGTGTGCCGGAAATGCGGATGAGCCCCTCGGATTCGGCGTTGATGTTGCTTAAGACCAGTTTCCCGGGAGTCCAGACGTATTCGGCCTCGGCTTTTTGGAGCGCGAATTGCCGAAACTGCCGGGTGCGGGTGAAGGCGGCGATTTTTTCCAGAAAGGGAAGGGCTTCCATGTGGGCTCCGGCGAGGACCACGTTTCCGGTGGCTTGGAGGGTGCGCTCACTGCCCGTGACGCGGGCTTCGCCGTTGGCTTTTCCGCTGACCCCGGCCCGCCAATCCTCGGGCAGGTAGGGGGAGATGGCAACGCCGCTGTATTTCACCAGGAAATCGAAGCTGCGCGCGGGCCCGAGGTCGGCCTGGCCGCTGACGTCGAGCGCCTCGCCTTCGCCGAGCTGGAGCAGGCTGTCGGTGACGTAAAGCTGCGGGTGATGGTAGCGGATTTTGAAGTGATCGACGTTAAGCGTGGGCAGGCCCGCCTGGGTGAGCGTGCCGCCGTAGCCCGAGGCATTGAGCTCGTGGCCATTGGGTTCCAGGCGCAGGTGGGTGCGGTTGAGCGCCCCCTCGCGGCCCGGATGCGACCAGGTGAGGGATGCTTCCTCAATCTTGGCCGCCTTGAGTTCGAAGCGGCTTGGAATCCAGGAGGGGATCTTGACGGGCGAGGGGGCCGCGGCTGGCGAGGGGAGGGGCGCTGTTTGGGGCGGCTCGGTGGCAGCGGTGGCGGCGGAAAGGGGCTCCCCGAGGTCGACCTTTACGCGCTGAATTTGCACGCTGCCGATCTTCCATGCGCCTTCGTAAAGCGCCGCTGGTTCGAATTCCGCGCGAATCTGGTCGGCTTTGAGCGCCTGGATCGGGCTGCCGGGCAGACCCCGGGCCGTGTAGCCGTCGGAGTAGAAGGCGAAACCGTTGATCTGGATCGGCTCGTAATGGCCGTCGGCGGCAAGAAGGGCCGAGGTCTTCTGGCTCAAGAGCGCCCGAAAGGCTTCGCCGTGGAGGTAATGGTTCAGCGCATAGGAGGCGGCGAGGTAGGCAGCAACGACCAGGATGACTAGGCCGATACCGAAGCGCAGCGCGAGGGTCCCCCATCTTGGGGCCGTTTTTCGAAAGGGAGGCATGGAAACTAGATACGCATGGCCTCGCATTCTCGCAATCATTGAAATTGTCAAACAGGGGGGGTATCCCGTAAAAACAATGTCGAAGTGCTTTCCCTCCACGATATCACGCTCGAAGTCGCCTCTGCTTCGGCTCCGCTTCTCAACCGCGTCTCTCTCCAAATTCCCGCAGGCCGTCTGGTCGGCATCGTCGGCCCGGCTGGCAGCGGCAAGAGCACGCTCATCAAGGTCATCGCGGGGCTTCACGAGCCGACGGAGGGGAGCGTCCACTGGTGCGGGCGCGACCTCGACGAGGAGGACCTCGCCCCCTACGACATCGGCTACGTGCCGCAATTCAGCATCGCCTTCGATCACCTGACGGTCTGGGAAAGCCTCATCGACGCCCTGCGCCTGCGGGTCAAGGGGCTCGGCGAGGAGGCGCGCTACTTTCGCGCCAAGTCGATCCTCAACCAAGTCGGCATCCTCGGCATCTCGGGGCGCAAAGTGCGCTTTCTTTCCGGCGGCGAAAAACGGCGGCTCGGCCTGGCGCTGGAACTGGCCACCTTTCCCTCGCTGCTCATCGCCGATGAGGTGACGAGCGGGCTCGATCCGAAGTCCGAGGAGGAGATCATGCGCCTCATGTACGACCTCACGCGCGGCAGCGAGCGCATCGTGCTGGCCGTGACGCACAACCTGCGCCACCTCTCGCTGTGCGACTCCGTGGTCGTCATGTTCCAGGGGGTGATGACCTTTCACGGCTCGCTACCGGATATGCTGGAGTATTTCCGAGCTGAAACCCCCGAGGATGTTTTTCTCCGGCTCGCCAAGCGCACGCCGCAGGAGTGGGAGACCCAGTGGGCGGCGAAACGCGCGGAGATCGAGCCCCGGGAAGACCCGCAGGAATCCGCGCAACCGGCCGGAAGCCAGGCGCCCGTGATGGCGCTCGAAGGCGAGGTGATGGACGAGGAAACGGTGCAAAGCTGGCAGGGGACCCGCCGGGAAACGGCACAGCCCGGGGCGTTCGCACAGTTCGCCGTGCTGCTCGCCCGGCGCTGGAGGATTTTTTTCCGCGACCGCAGCCAGGTCTGGCTGCACGTGGCGCTGCTGCTCGGCTTCCCGTGTCTGGTGGCCATCTTCGCGCTCAACGGGATGCCGCAAATTCAGAACCCCGGCATGACCGCCGACATCAACGTGGTCGAGCAACTCCGGCAGGCGATCGCCTTTACGATTCAATCGGCCAAGGTGGGTCAGCTCGTCTCCGGGTTGGTGATCATGCAAGTGGTGCTCTTAACCTTGATGGGCTCCAACAACTCCGCGCGCGAGATCGCTGGCGAACGGCTCATTTTCGAAAAAGAAAAGCTGGGGGGCTTGCGACCGCTGAGCTACCTCGCCAGCAAGGCTGCGTTCCTCTTCGTGCTGGTGGCGCTGCAATCGTGCTGGATGGCCATTTTCGTCAACCACATTTGCCATCTCCCCGGCGAACTTAGCGGACAGGTCACGCTGCTGCTTTTGGCGAATGCCGCCATGACGTCGGTTTGCCTGGCCATTTCGAGCCTCATGAAATCGCCCGAGCAGGCGTCGCTGGTGTCCATTTACCTCGTCGGCTTCCAGCTTCCGCTCTCCGGGGCGGTGCTCGGGCTGCCGGACTTTTTCGGCTGGATCACGCGGCCCTTTATCGCGGCCTACTGGAGCTGGTCGGGGATTTTGCAGTCCATGCGCGACACGCGCTATTACGACATTGTCGCCTCCGTCTCGCCCACCGACCTGCTGCCCGCCGAGATCTGCGTGTGGACGCTCGCCTGCCACGTTGTCATCGGCCTCATTATCTCCTATCTCGGTTGCATTCGGAGCCGGTGGGAATAGAATTTCACCGCAAATCGGCGCAAAAGCTTTATAGATAACGACAACTGCGGATTGCAATCCCGCCCCGCCCCTCCTACAAAAACACCATGGCCCGTCGCGCAAGTTTCTCCATTCACCCCCTCTGGATCGTCGCGGTTCTCGTGCTGGTCGTCGGGGCCATTTCCGCGGGGCGTTTTTTGGTCGGCCGCGTCAATGACCCGTACCGGACGCTCGCCGCGCTGGACGTCCCTGCCTACCTTGAAAATGCCAATAGCCTGCGGGGCAACAGCTATAAAATGAGCGCCTCTATCTGGAACTATCTCGCCAGCGACACCGCCACGGGGCGGCTTTTCTCGGTGGAGACCGGCGGTGGTGGCGGCAACGGCGGCCCGGCGGAAATCCTGCCCCTCTTCATCCCAGCCGAGTTCAACGGCGTCAACATCCAGAAAGGCCAGCACTTTAACTTCTCCGTCGAGGTCAATGAAAAGGGAATCCTGACCGTGAAAGGCCTCACCAAAGCATGAAACGCCTCCTCTGTTCTCTCCTCTGCGCGGCCTCCATCGCCCCCGGCTTGGCCCAGGTCCCCGACGCTGCCGTGCCTTCCGGAGCGGCAGCCCCGGCCCAGCCCGCGCCGCCAGCCCCCGCCACCTCATTCCTCCCCGGCCCGGCCCGCACCCCCAAGCCAGACGGCTCCTTTTTGGGTAAAGACCTTCCGATGCTGAACCCGGGGAACGAAATCCTCTCCTGGGATGGCAAAAACTGGAACATCAACAACCAGCGCCTCTTCCTCTCCCGGTTCGAAAAATACCTCAACGCGCCCGAGGAAACCGACGAGATCAACCTCAAATACCAGACGCTGCTGCGGACCATTCTCACCCGCCTGGCCCCCGCGAACGACAGCCGCACGGCCACGCTCGACGCCTGGCGGCTCCTGCCCCAGGCCTCCAATTACACCGTCGACGCCCACCTTTGCGACGCCCTCGCCGACGCCGTCTACAGCGCGTGGCTGGCGATGCGCGCCCAGGATCGCCTGGTCGCCGCCAATCAGGAGCTGGATAACCAGCGCAAACAGTTTGAATGGGCCGCGCAGCACTCCGGGGATTCAACCGTTTTCCATTCCTCGACGAAGTCGAAATCGGACAAATCCGAGAAGGAAAAGGATAAAGCAGACCAGGCGCTTGCCCCCTATGTCCAGCGGCTCGCCGAGGTGAACGCGCGACTGCTGGCCAACACGACCAAGCGAGAAATTTCCGCCGTTCAGGCCAAAATCGAGTTTCAGTCGCTGATCATGCAGTTTTTCCTCCAGCGCCGCTTCCAACATGTGCTGATCGCCACGCGCTTTTACCGCCACCTCTTCAGTGACGGCGAATCGACCATAGGCAAGACGGCCCAGGACGGGAAGGGGACCCAAAAGACCAGCGACAAGGACAAGGGAATGCCCGAGCTTTACATGAAAGAGACCGGCATGCCCCTTACCGTCGGCGTGGTCGATTCCATGGCCAACGAGGCCATTCGCGATGTCCATGAGGGCGTGGACGCCTACCAGTTCCTGCTTTCCAAGGGAGAACTCGAAAGCGCCACCAAGCGCCTCGGCGAATCCTTCCTCGTGGGCGAATACCTGCCGGAAATCCGCACCCTGCCGCGCGACCAAAAGCGCCAGGCCCTCGAGTTCACCCAGAAGGGCAACCGGCTCATCTCCTCGCTCGACGTGCGGGATTTCGCCCAAGCCGAGCAACTGGTGGGCGACCTCGAAAAAATGGCGAAGGATTTCGACGCCTCACAGCCGCGCGCGGCCATCGAGACGGCCCGGACCGTGAGCGCCATGCACCTCGCCAAAGCCAAGAACGCGGCGGTCAGCGGCGACCGGGCCACGCTGGAGAGCGAACTGCGCGAGGCCACGACGATCTGGCCACGCAACCCCGCCCTGGCCGAGGTTTCCGGCATGATCTTCTCCCACGCCGACGTGCAGCAAAAAGCCATCGCCGACCTGGAGCAGCTCCTCGCGCAGCGCAATTACCGCCAGATTTTCGACGACAAAATGCGTTTCATCGCCGCCGTCGCGCTCTACCCGGACCGCCAGGAGCAGCTTAAAAAGGTGATTGAGAACATGACGCAGATCGAGACCGCCATTGGCCGCAGCACCGAGCTGGCCAAGATGGGCAACCCCGCCGGAGCCTGGGAGGGCCTGGAGCGGGCCTACGCGCAATTCCCCGACGACACGAAATTGAACCAGCTCCGCGCCAACTACACGAGCGAGGCAGCCGATTTCGTCCGGTGCATCCGCACGGCCCAGCAGCTTGAGGCCAAGGGGCAGACCGGCTCGAGCCTCTCGTGGTACCTCAAGGCGCAGAAGCAATACCCGCCCAGCGAGTACGCGTCGGAAGGCGTGGGGCGGCTGGTTAAGAAGATCCTGCCTCAGGCGCAGTAGGGGGAATCGGCTTACTGCTTCAGCCGGGTATCATTCTGCCCGGGGTGGCTCCAGCCGGTTTCGAAGAACGATCGATCTTGGGGGTCCGTTGCACAGCCGCACAGGAGGAGGGTGGAGGAAACGAGTACGAACAAAAGAAGCACTTTCATGGAAGGAGATGCCCCCAGGCTAGGGGATGTGCCCCGGGTTTGTAAATTGGTTTTCTGTGCGATCAACCCCGCCGCAGCGTGAGGTGGACAATCTCCGCCGGGGCGTTGACCCGCAGCGGGAACCAGTTGCCGATGCCGTTGGAGACCACAAGCGTTTGATTCGGCTGCCCCGGGCCGATCGGACGCCTGTAGAGGCCGGTCCAGTAACGGAACATCGCCGGGCCGAAGCCGTGGTCTTCGTTGAGCATTAATTGCCCGCCGTGGGTGTGGCCGGAGAGGGTGAGGGCGATGTCGCCGCAGTAATCCCAGGCGTGCGGGTGGTGGGCCAGCAGGATGGGGTAGGCGGCCGGGTTGCGTTGTTTGAGAAGCTCGTCCACGGAGACCTGCAAACGGCGCTCGTCGCCCCGGTCCTGCCAGTTTTGCGGCCCGTCCCAGCGCAGCCCCAGCAGTTGGACCGGCACGCCCCGGATCGTCTGGGTTACCGTCTCGTCGATGAGCAGGCAGATGCCCCCCGCGCGGAGGTTCTCGGCAAACGAAAACCGGCGCGTATCCTGGTCGTGGTTGCCCTTGATGGCCACGATTTCAGGCTGGATGGCCCGCAGCGTCTTGATGGCCCGCAGCATGTATTCGGGGTCATTGTTGATGAGGTCGCCGGTGAAGACGTTCAGATCCGCTTTGAGCCCATTGACGCCATTGATGACCTCCAGCAGGAACTCTGGAGAGGTGAACGGCCCCACGTGCAGGTCGGACAGGTGCGCGATGGTCATGCCCTCGAGCGCCTCGGGGAGGTCGTGGAGGCGAACGGTCAAGCGGCGAATGCGGAAGTTACTGCTCTGCCGGGCCGCAAAAAGGCTCACGGAACCGGCCAGCAAGGGCGGAGCCAGCGCGGCCACGGTTCCCAGGAACTGGCGGCGGGAAACGCAGGAGCCGTCTGCCGGGGACGTCTCTTTTTCGGCCCGGGGCCGAGCCCAGCGGAAAAGAGAAAGCACCCCGCTTCCCGTCAGCCCCATTACGCAGGCGACCAGGAACAGCGGGGCCAGGAGCAGGTGCCACAGGTAAACCAGGTAGAGCAACGGGGTGGAGAAGTGCGGGGTGGTGCCGCCGTGAAGGGCCCGCAAAACCAGCGCCACAAACCCGAGCTGCATCGCAAAAAAGCCGTGAAAGAGAACCCGCGTGGGCCACGTCGCAGCGTGCCAGATTTTCCGCGCGAGAAACCTCCAGAGCGCCCAGACGGCGACGTCCAGAGCGGTAAAGATGGTCAGAACGATGTGGATAAAATCCATGAAGTTTGCGCTACCGGGGGGCCTGCTTAAGGTGCTCCATACAGTAATCGTTGCCGTCGGCGGCGACGCGGAAATCCAGCTCGGGGTTGGACACGTCCGTCCTCCGGCACACGGCGCAGCGGTGGAGCGGCTCCTCCTCCGGGACGGAGGCGCTCCGGTAGGCCTCACGCCGTGCCCCGACCTGCTGGCGCTGGCGCAGGCGCGCGACGATCTGCGGCCCGAAAAATATGAGGTAATTCAGCAGCGCCGCCACAAGTGCCATGCCGTAGGCGAAGCTCGCCAGGGAGAGGAATTGCCACAGCACCGAGGCGGCGAAGAACCACGCCATCCACTTCACCTTCACGGGCAGGATGATGAAATACATCTGCGCCTCCGGGTAGAACCACGCGAAGGCGAAGAAAAGCGAGAGGTTGAGCATCCCGTTGGAGAAGCTCGCGCCGAAAAGGAACGCGGCAATCGTCGTGCCGAGCATCCCGATCAGGTAGAAGACGTTCAGGCGGAAGGTGCCCCACGCCTCCTCCAGCGCGGTGCCGATCCACCAGAGAAAGAGCAGGCTGAAGATGACAAAAATGGCGTCCGTGGTGCTCGCCGCCGCCCCGGAGAGCGTCCCCAGCACACTGCCGTAGTTCGGGATGAAAATATACGTCACCAGCCGCCAAACCTCGCCGTGCATCACCGCGCCGGGATTGAGGTCCAGGTAGGAAATCAGCGCCGGTTTCCAGAGGTTTAACAGGTAAACCAGGGCGTTGAGAATAACAATTTGCCGCACCAAGCCGGGAATGGCGTAGCGGCCGAAGCGGCGTTCCATGGAGTCGAGCAGATTCATTTCGAGCAAATCTCCTACATAACCGCAATCTCCGGCCAAGGCAAGGAAGGCCGTGCCATTTCGCAGGGGGCTCGACATGGCGTACTCGCTCGGAGTAGGATAAAAAAACCAATATGATCCTGCACTTTACGAAGATGAACGGCGCGGGGAACGACTTTGTGATGGTCGATAACCGCCGGGACGAAATCCACCTCAGCCGCGAGACGATCGCCCGGCTATGCGACCGCCACCGGGGCGTGGGGGCCGATGGGCTGATCGCCGTGGAGCCCGCCCGGAGCGGCGCGGATTTTCGGATGCGCTATTACAACGCCGACGGCGGCGAGGTGGAGATGTGCGGCAACGGAGCCCGCTGTTTCACCCGGTTCGCGGGCCGTCTGGCCGGTAGAACCGACCGGATTCGCTTTGAAACCGAGGCCGGGATCATTTCCGCCGAGCTCTTGGGAGAAAACGTCCGGCTTTCGATGAGCGACCCGAAGGACCTCGCGCTGCGCGAGAGCCTGACGCTGCCGGGCGGAGCCACGCTCTCCGTGCATTCGGTCAATACCGGTGTGCCGCACGCGGTCGTGGTGGTTGAGGACTTAAAAACGGTGCCGGTGCAGGAATACGGCTCCGGGCTGCGCTACCACGAGCACTTCGCCCCCAAGGGGACGAATGCCAATTTCATCCTCCCCGTTGACGCCCAGACGCTGGAGATCCGCACCTACGAGCGCGGCGTGGAAGGGGAGACGCTGGCCTGCGGCACGGGCGTGACCGCCAGCGCGCTGATTTTCCATGAACTGACCGGAGCCAAGAGCCCCGTGGCCGTGAAGGTTCTCGGCGGCGACACGCTCAGCGTGGGCTTTGAGGAGGAAGGCCGGGGCGCTTTCCGCAACGTGACGCTGACCGGCCCGGCTGACTTCGTTTTCGAAGGCAAAGTGGAGGTTTAGTCTCCGCTACTTCAATCCCGCTCTACTTCATTAGGCAGCTCGTCGCCGCCTCCCGGGGTGGGCGGGAAGTGCCTGGCCAGAAGCGCGCCGCAGGTTTCAACGGCCAGGATGACGGCTTCCGTGAACTGCTCTTTTTTGAGCGCCTCGCGCATGACGGCGATCAGCTTGGTCCAGAAGTCCTCTCCGCAGCGTTCGTGGATGGCGGTGTCGCCCACGACGGCGAATTTGTGCGTGTGCGGGGCAAAGTAGATCAGCACGGCGTTGCGCTGGCGGGTGCGGTCCATTCCGAGCGCCTGGAAGCGGGCTTTGGCGCGTTCGAGCGGGTCCACCACGTCGTCTTTGCTGGAGATAAAGACGCGGATCTGCCCGGAAGTGTGGCTCTCGGCCTCGGCAATGGCTGCCGCGATCTTCCGGTCGTCGAGTTTTCCCAGGAATAATTTTGGTTTCATCACCAGTCTCCTCCGGCTCCGCCGCCTCCAAAGTCTCCTCCGCCTCCGCTGAACCCGCCACCGCCACCGCCAAAACCTCCACCACCCCCGCCTCCTCCTCCAAAGATAATCGGGCCACCGCCGGAGAACCCGCTGCCGCCGCCCCTGCCGGAGGCGCGCAGGATCTGCACAAAGATGAAAATCAGGAAGAAGATCAGCACGATTCCCCCCGAACCGATACCCTTTTTCCCTTTTCCTTCCGCCACGGTCTTGCCGGTGCCTTTGTATTCGCCCCGGGCCGCGGCCATCATGGCGCTGACTCCGGCGGAAAGACCGCCGCCGTAATCGCCCAACTGGAAGCGGGGCTTGATGTCGTTGGCGATGATCTGGTGGCAGAGGTAGTCCGTGAGCACTCCCTCCAGGCCGTAGCCCACCTGGATATACATTTTGTGGTCCTGGACGAACACGAAGAGCACGGCTCCGTTGCTGCGCCCCTTCTGGCCGACCTGCCAGGCGTGGGCGATTCGCACGGTGTAGTCCTCGACCGACGAGTCGGTCTCCATTTTCGGGAAAACCGCGACGACGATCTGGTTGGAGGTATCGCGCTCGAACTTTTCGAGCTGGGTATTGAGCTGCCGGGCGAGCTCGGGGCGAACGAGGTGGGCGTAGTCGTTAAAGTAGGCCTTGGGCGCGGGCGGCATCACCTCCCGGGCACGGGCCACCGTGCAGACGAGGAGAAAGGCCCACAGGATCAGGCAAATCCCACGCTTCCAATGCGTGCGGCGGCAAGACATAGCGCGCCTTTTCTATTTCGCGGGGCTGGCGGCGGGGCTGCCGAAGTTGAAATCGACCTTCGGCGGAACTTCCGCGCCCTGCGCGGCGGCAAAATACGGCTTCTGGGAAAATCCCATCATCGGCCCGATGAACACCATCGGGAAGCGGCGCAGCGTCGTGTTGTAGGATTGCACGGTTTCGTTGAAGCGGCCCCGTTCCACGCTGATGCGGTTTTCCGTTCCCTCAAGCTGCGCCTGGAGCGCCTGAAAGTTGCTGTTGGCCTTCAGGTTGGGGTAATTCTCGGCCACGACCAGCAAGCGCGAGAGCGCGGAGGAGAGGCCTCCCTGGGCTGCTTCGAATTCCTTTAACTTCTGCGGGTCGCTCGGGGCGGTACCCGGGTTGATCTGCACCCGGCCTACCGAGGCGCGGGCGTTGGTGACTTCGGTGAGGGTCGATTTCTCGAAATTCGCCGCGCCGGAAACGGTGGAGACCAGGTTCGGAATGAGATCCGAGCGGCGCTGGTAGACGTTCTGGACCTGCGCCCACTGGGCATTGACCGCCTGATCGAGCGTGGTCAGGCTGTTGTATCCGCCGATGGCCGTGACGGCTCCGACGACGACAATGAGAACGAGGGCGACAACGACGGCAATGAGGCAACCTAAGATGGGTTTCACAAGGTTTATCGGGTGGTTAAAGAAAAAAACAGCGTACCTGCTCCGGGGGCGAAAGCAAGCAAAGTTGCGCCCGCCGATTAAGGCTGCTAAGCTGCCCCTCTTTTTCGCCATGAACCGCTGGATCTCCAACGAACTGCTTGCCGCCTTCGATAGCGAGGGTACGACCGCCCATCGGCTTTTTACCTCGCCCAGCGCCTGGGTGGAGCGCCTCGGCGATGACGTTCTAATATCCCACAAAACCGACGCGGTCCGGGACGCCCTCTGCGCCGGGGTGAAAGAGTGGGCCGAGCGGGCGAATTTCGCGATTTCGCGCCTCTTTACCCGCTTCCTGCCCCTTCAGAATGCCGAGCGCGTCTCGCCGGTGCTGGCCTGGGGCGATCCTTCCTTGCCGCTCGAAATGGTGGTCGCCGAACGGGGCGTGCGCTACGGCATCGACTTCGGCGCGGGCTATTCGGCGGGGCTCTTTATTGATCAGCGGGCCAACCGGGCCTACGTTCGCGCCCGCGCGCCCAAGCGGCTTCTCAATACGTTCTCCTACACCTGCTCGTTTTCGCTGGTGGCCGCGCTCGGCGGGGCGCAGACCGTCAGCGTCGATCTTTCCAAGAAATCGCTCGACCGGGGCCGGGCCAACTTCGCCCTGAACGGCCTTTCCACCGACGGCCACCGCTTCATCGCCGACGACGTGCTCGACGTCCTGCCGCGGCTCGTGCGCCGGGGGGATCAATTCGACACGATCATCCTCGATCCGCCCACCTTTTCGCGCGGGAACAAAGGCCGCCGCTGGCAGGTGGAGGAGCAGATCGGCACATTGCTGCACGCCGCCCTGGAGCTGGCCGCCCCCGGGGCCTCCGTCCTTATTTCCACCAACTGCACCAAGCTCGACCGCGCGGCCCTGGAGCACACGGCGCGCTTTGCCTTGAAGATGGTGCGCCGGGGCGGAGAGTTCCACAACGAACCGGCGCTACCCGATTTCCCCGCCGGGGAGGGGGCCCGCACCCTCTGGCTGCACCTTAAGTAAGGGTACGCCGACGAAAAGAGATTGCCAACGGCGCTCCGTCCATCGCTAATACAACCGAAGCGCAAAACACGACCCCATGATTCCCCAAATTCTCGTTACCGAATCTTCCGCTGATTATGAGCTGATCGACAGCGGCGAGGGGGAAAAACTCGAACGCTACGGCGGCGTCATCCTGCGTCGTCCCGATCCGCAGGCCCTCTGGCGCAAGGCCGAGCCCTCCCGCTGGAAGCAGGCCCAGGGAACCTTTGTCCGCGAGGGCCGCGAGGGGCACTGGGATTTCTCCCAGCCCGTGCCGGAGAAGTGGACCATCAATTTCAGCGGCCTCTCCTTCCATATCCGCCCCACCGCCTTCAAGCACACCGGTCTTTTCCCCGAGCAAGCGCCGAACTGGACGTGGATGCGCGACGCCATCCGCTCTGCCGGGCGCGAAATCTCCGTCTTGAACCTCTTCGGCTACACCGGCGGCGCCACGCTCGCCTGTGCCCAGGCCGGGGCCAAGGTGTGCCACGTGGACGCCTCCAAGGCGGCGGTGGGCTGGGCGCGCGAGAATGCCGCCATCTCCAGCCTGGCCGATAAGCCGATCCGCTGGATCGTCGACGACGCCAAGGCCTTCGTGAAGCGCGAACTGCGGCGCGGCAACCACTACGACGCCATCATCATGGACCCTCCCGCCTTTGGGCGCGGGCCGGACGGCGATGTGTGGCAGATCGAGAGCGATTTCGTGCCGCTGCTGGAGGCCTGCCGGGGGCTGCTGAGCGAATCACCGCTGTTCTTCCTGCTCAACGGGTACGCTTCGGGGTATTCCCAGCTCGCCTATCGCTTTAACCTGATGGAGCTGGCCCGGGACCGCGGCGGCGACGTGGAGTCGGGCGAACTGGCCCTCGGCGAATCCCGTGGCGGCCGCACGTTGCCTTGCGGCATCTTCGCCCGGTGGCTGAAATCCTCCGGCGGCAGCTTTAAATCGACGTGGCACTTCGGCTCAAGCGGGGAGGAGAAAAGCCAGTTCAGCGAAATCGTTGCCGACCCCGAGCTTCCGGCTAAAAACTCCGTCGCACGCGTCAGCATTTGCATCCCCGCCTACAACGCGGAGAAATACCTCCCCGCCGCGCTCGAATCCGTGCGCTGCCAGACCTTCACGGATTGGGAGCTCATCGTTACCGAGGACGGTTCGCGCGACGGCACGGAGCAGATCGTGCACGAGTTCGCCGCCCGGGTGCCCCAGCCGGTGAGCTACCTGCGCAACGAGATCAACCAGGGCCTTCCCGCCACGCGTAACAGCGGAATTTCCGCCAGCCACTCGGATTTGATCGCGCTGCTCGACGCCGACGACCTCTGGGAGCCGGATCACCTCCAGGTCACCATCGACCGGATCATGGCCACCGGCGCTGACCTGGCCCACGGCGGCTCCGTTTTGTTCGACAGCGACACAGGCCGCGAAATCGAAACGCGCGCCCCGAGCGCCGAGACCATCGCCGCCTTCCCGCTCTCGCTTTTCGAGGGCGACTATATCATCCAGCCGTCGTCCGCCGTCCTGCGCAAGTCCCTCTGGGAGCGCTCCGGCGGCTTCGATCCCTCCTTCCGCTACGTCGAGGACCGCGAGATGTGGCTGCGCTGCGCCCGGGTGGGGGGCCGCTTTGTTTACACCGGCAAAAACACCTGCCGCTACCGCAAACACGGCGAGGCCCTTTCCTCCCACGCCGACGAGATGGCCGTGGCCTGCGCCCGCGTGTTTGACAAGCACATTACCTGGAACCTCATTCCGCAGGACGTGCGCATCGACTACGCCGCCGGGGCCTGGGTGGCCGCGGCCCGGATCATCCAGCGCGCCCACCCGATGGAAGCCTCCGAGTACCTCTACAACGCCTGGAGAATCCAGCCCCGCGCTGGCACCAAGTTCTGGATCGTCGGGCTGCGGCTCTACTCCTGGGTGTTCGAAAAATAACCGCGCGCCATGGGCCTTGCCTACTGCATCCTGGCTCACAAAAATCCCGCCCAGACCGCCCGCTTGATTCGGGCGCTAGAGGGCCCGGGGAACGTTTTTTTGGTCCATTACGAAAAGCGCGCCCCCCAGGCGGAACACCGCGAGCTTGCCCGGCTCTGCGAGGCTATCCCCGGCGTGCGCTTCCTGAAGCCGCAGCGGATTTTCTGGGGCCGCTTCAGCGTCATCGGAGTGCAGCTGGAGGCCATCCGCCAGGCGCTGGATACCGGCGACGCGTGGACGCACCTCATCACCCTCAGTGGGCAGGATTTCCCGCTCCGCTCCCAGGCCGCCATCCAGGCCGACCTCGCTTCCACGCCCGCGCAATCCTTCGTGAGCTGGTTCGACCCGGTCGCCAACCGGCTCTGGAAGAACCTCGATGACCGGATCGGCCGGTATTACTTTGAATGCGCGCCGCTGGAGGATTTTCTCCAATTCCCCTTCATCGGCCGCCGCGTCCGGGGGCTCCTGGGGTGGCGGGGCCAGATCCCCAGCGTGCCGGGCATCCGCCGCCGCGTCCCGGAGTGGTTCCATTACCGGGGCGGCTCCAATCACGTCATCCTCTCCCGGGAAGCTGCCCGCTATATCGTAGGCGACCCGCGCGCGCTCCGGATCACCGGCTGGCTGCGCCACAGCGGCATCCCTGACGAAAGCCTCTTCCAAAGCATCCTCTTAAACAGCCCGCTGGCCTCCACCGTGGTCAACGACGACCGCCGGGCCATCCTCTGGAAGCAGCTCGGCGACCCGAGCCCCTCCACGCTGACCGCCGCCGATCTTCCCTGGATCAACGAGCAGCGGGCGCAGGGCCGCCTTTTTGCCCGGAAATTTGACGCCGCGGTGGATGTAAGCGTTCTTAACACCCTTGAACAGGAGCTATAACCCCATGACCCCTCACGTGGTGATCTGCACCGCCAGCAATGAAACCTACGTCCTCGGCGCGGCGGCGGCGCTGGTTTCCGCCATCCTGAACGCCCCCGAGGCCGTGGATATCCGGGTCTACGTGCTCGACGGCGGCATGAAAGAGCGCTCCTGGCGCAAACTGCAAACCAGCCTGGAGCGGCTGCCGCGTCCGTGCGAGGTCATCCGCCTGCTCCCCAATATGCAGACCTTCGCCGGGCTGCCGCAGGACTGGGGCTCCAGTGTGATGACGTATGCGCGCCTCGCCCTGCCGAAGATGGTCGACGAGGAGCGCATCCTGTATGTCGACGCCGATATGATCGTCCAGAAGCCGTGGCGGGAAATCTGGGAAACCGACCTGGGCGAGGCCATCGTCGCCGCCGCCCCGGATATCGTTACCAAAACCCTGGCCGACGAGAAGCTCGACCTGGAAAAATTCCAGCTCGATCCGCAGGCCTCCTACTTCCAGGCCGGGCTCCTGCTGATCGACCTGTGCCGCTGGCGGGACTTCGGGGTAAGCACAAAAGTGCTCGCCTATCTGTGCGAAAACCCCGGGCACTGCCGTTACTGGGACCAAAGCGCGCTCAACGTCGTGCTCTACCGCCTCTGGAAACCGCTCCCGATGGCGTGGAACACCCCCGCATGGTGGGCCGACCAGGGGCGGGAAAATTGCCAGCTCGACGCCCCCGTGCTCCACTTCGTCGGCCCTCACAAACCGTGGCTCCACGGCCACGACGGCAACTCCAGCGCCGTGCGTTTCTACGGCTACGTGGACCGAACCCGCTGGAAAGGCTGGCGCCCCACCTCCCTGCGCTTCGCGTGCAAAATGGCCAAATACCGCCTGGGCCTCGCGATTGCGAAGGCGAGGGGACTCATCAAGAAAGATTGATCAGGAACTCATGAACTCAGGAAAAGAATTTTCTGTCTTTTTCCTGAGTTCCTGAGTTCATGATTAAGATCCCCCTCTGATAAACCTCTCTCGTGTAATTCCTTCCTGTTCAAAGGCAAAAAACCGGCTAAGCTCGCGCACCGTTTCATGAAGATCATCGCCATTGCGAACCAAAAAGGCGGCGTCGGGAAAACCACCACCGCCGTCAACCTCGCCGCCTGTCTTGCCGCCAAGCGCAAGCAGATCCTCCTTGTGGACCTCGACCCCCAGGCCAATGCCACCTCCGCCCTCGGCGTCACCGAGACCGGCGGAAAAAGCATGTACGGGCCTTTGATCGGTCAGAGCGCCGCAGCCGACCAGATCATCGCCACCCGGTTCGCGAATCTGTGGATGATCCCCGGCGACATCAACCTGGCCGGAGCCGAAATCGAAGTCGCCCGCCAGGACGACCACCTCCTTCGCCTGCGCAACGCCCTGGAGCCGCTGCGCGACCAAGCCCCGCTCGACTACATCGTCCTGGATTGCCCCCCCTCGCTCGGCATCCTCATGACCAACGCCCTGGCCGCCGCCGACGAAATTTTGGTCCCCATCCAGTGCGAATACTTCGCCCTCGAAGGCTTGAGCAAGATCGACAGCGTCATCCACCAGATCGCCGACGGAGGCATCAACCCCGGCCTGGCAATGACCGGGATCGTCATGACGATGTTCGACTCCCGCACCAACCTCAGCTCCCAGGTCGTGGCCGAGGTGCGCAACCATTTTACCGACAAAGTCTACAAAACGATGATCCCGCGCACCGTCCGCCTGGGCGAAGCCCCCAGCTTCGGCAAGCCGATCATCGAATACGAGCCGATCGGGGCCGGTTCCATCGCCTACAACGCCCTGGCGAAGGAATTTATCACAAGGCACTTGGTCTAAGTAGCTTATATCAATCACTGGTTGAAATTATCAGGAACTCAGGAACTCAGGAAAAGAGTTACTGCCTTTTTCCTGAGTTCCTGAGTTCCTGATAAAGTGATTTTGGGAAAAAACGCCGCTTGTGCTTTTTTTCACAAGTTTCGGCTTGCCCCGGAAATTCAGGGTCGTAGAGTCTCACTCCATGGTTTCTCAGACACCCGTTGCGTTCGACCCCCGGTTTGAAAACAACGTCATCATCACCAAACTTGACGAAGCGATCAACTGGATGCGCAAAAACTCCCTTTGGCCCATGCCGATGGGCCTGGCTTGCTGCGCCATCGAACTGATGGGCACCGCCTCCTCCCGCTACGACATCGCCCGGTTCGGCGCGGAAGTCATGCGCTTCTCCCCGCGTCAGAGCGATTGCATGATCGTGGCCGGCACGGTGACCTACAAAATGGCGCTGGCCGTCAAACGCATCTACGACCAGATGCCCGAGCCGAAATGGGTCATCGCCATGGGCGCGTGCGCCTCCTCCGGTGGCATGTACCGCAGCTACTCCACCTTGCAGGGCGTCGACCAGATCATCCCCGTGGACGTCTACATTTCCGGCTGCCCGCCGCGGCCCGAAGCCCTCATCGAGGGGCTCCTCACCCTTCAGCGTAAAGTGGATACCGCCCATTCGTTGCTTTCCCAGAAACGCCTAACCACCGCCAATTTGTCATGACGCTTGCCGAAGCCATTGCCGCCCTGGAGAGCCGTTTCACGGTCCTCGCCAAAAAAGAATTTCGGGGAGATTTCTCGCTCACCGTCGAGCGCACCCGCATTGCCGAGGTCTGCGAATTCGCGAAAACGGAGCTGGGCTTCGACGCGCTCAATAACCTCTGCTCCGTGGACAACTTCGGGAGCGAACCGCGCTTCGAGGTGGTCTACGTGCTCTATTCCATCGAAGGCAACCATTACCTGCGCCTGAAAGTCGCCGTTTCCGAGGACGCCCTCGAAGTCCCGACCATCACGGGCGTCTGGGCCGCCGCCGACTGGTACGAGCGCGAAGTGTTCGACCTCATGGGGATCAAATTTGCCGGTCACCCCGACCTGCGCCGCATCCTGATGTGGGACGGCTACCCGTTCCACCCGCTGCGGAAGGATTTCCCGCTCGCCGGGCGTCCCTCCGAAGTGCCCGACGTGGCGTTCTCTAAATCGGCCCCCCTCGAAGGCGGCCCCTTCGTCACCACGCCCTGCGCCGCCGGAGCCCGCGAACGCGAACCGCGTTCCAAGCAGATCGAGTAAAGAGCGGTTTTTAGAAAAGTATTTGAAAAGGCGCAAAGAGTTGATCTTTGCGCCTTTTTTTCCGAATGTCGCTCCCTTGATACGGTGATGATGGTTTCCGGGCAATGAACTCGCGGCGTTTTTTACAGATTCTTGGATTTGCGCTTCTCCTCCTGGTTGTCTGCTTGGTCGCGTTAGTGGCAAGTGGCCTTAACGATCATCTTGGGCAAGCTGATGTTGCCTTGGTGCTCGGCAACAAAATTGAACGGGACGGCCGACCATCCTCTCGTTTACAGGCTCGTCTGGATCGGACTATCGAATTATACCGATCCGGCTATTTCCCTGTTATTATCGTCAGTGGCGGAATCGGGATTGAAGGATATGACGAAGCCTTGGTGATGAGAGATTATCTTGTTTCAAAAGGAATCCCGGCCTTGGCCGTCATCATGGACAATAAAGGCATCACAACCTTTGCAAGTGCTGAGAATGCGCGAGAGATTATGCGGGATCGGGGTTACAAGAGCGTCTTCGTTATCTCCCAGTATTTCCATATTCCACGAAGCCGTATGGCATTGAGTAAATTAGGAATAGCCCCGGTTTATTCGGCGTACGCTCGATATTTCGAGGCAAGGGACTTGTATTCGTCTTTGCGCGAGGTGGCGGGGTATTTGCGTTATTATTGCCGAAGCAACGAGAAGTCCCATTCCTAGGGGCTGTTTTTTTCCCCGCCCGGGCCGGGGGCTTTCTCCCAGGGCCAGCGGCCTTCGATCTCCAGCTCCAGCGCCGTGCTCAGGAACGTCCGGATGAGGACGATCCCCGCCAGCACCGCCACATTCGTCGGGGAGGGGGCCACGGCCACCGTCCGGATGATGTCCCCGGCTACCAGGAACTCCAGGCCAAGGAGGATCGCCCGGCCCAGGCTGCGGCGGTAGCGCAGGTAGCTATCCCCCGCATTCCGATCGCCGAGAAAAACATGCGTGGCATAGAGGGCTCCGATCACAATAATGATCACGCCCCCCGTGTCCATTCCGATGCCGACCCACTCCAAGAGCCCCTTGAACGAGTTCATCGGGAATGGATCGCTTGGCGAAGGCGTTGCGCGTGTAAGCCTTGCCGCTTTGGGCCCCTACCAATCCACCTCACACTCGCCGCCGTTGAACTGGTGACTGTGGTTCGTGTACTCCTGGACCTCGAAGGCATTCCCATCCGGGTCCCGCACCCAGATGGCCCAGGTGCCGCAGGCCCCCATCTGCTTGCGGGTGCATTCGATGCCCTTAGCCTCCAGCTCGGTGGCAAACGCGTCGAGGTTGTCCGTTTCGAGGCTGAAATGGACCGTTTTAGCGGGCGGGTTGCGCTCGAAAACTTCCAGGAAACTCCGCGCGCCGAGCGAAAAATAGACGCCGACCGGCTTTCCCTGCCGGACAAACGTGAATTTCACCGGGAACCCGAGGCCGTCCTGGTAAAAGGCGATGCAGCGCTGCAAATCGGCCGTTTCGAGACATACGTGGGCAAGTTGCTTGATCATACGAGGGGGGTGATGATGCGGTTACTCGGCTGTTTTATCGCTCTCTTGGCTGACCTGCAAGCGAAGTTGACCGCAGGCGGCCTGAATATCCACTCCTTTTTCGCGCCGGATGGTGGCGTCGGCCCCCGTGCGCTCCAGCGCGGCCATGAAGGCGTCCTGCCGCCGCAAGGACGGCCGTTTCCATTCCAGCCCCTGGACCGGGTTGTATGGGATGCAGTTGATCTTGGCCTCCAGCCGCCGGGCGATCCGTCCCAGTTCGGTCGCCTGGTCCAGCGAATCGTTGATCCCTTCGATCAGGATGAATTCCAGGGTAATGCGCTGCTTTTTGCGGGCCACGTAATCGTCGCAGGCGTCCAGCAGCTCCGCCAGCGGCCAGCGGCGGTTTACCGGCATGATCTGGTTGCGCACCTCGTCAGTGGCCCCGTGCAGCGAGACGGCCAGGCGCAGTTGCAGGGGCTGGGCGGCCAGGTCGCGGATGCGCGGCGCGAGGCCGCTCGTGGAGACCGTAATGTGCCGCGCGCCGAGGCCGATTCCCCACGAGGCGTTGATGATCTCGATGGCCCGGGTCACTTCGTCGAAATTCGCAAGCGGCTCGCCCATTCCCATGAAGACGATGTTATTGATCTTCTCGCCGCCGATCTGCTCCGCTTTTAGAAACTGCCCGACGATCTCCCCGGCGTGCAGGTTGCGCGAAAAGCCGTTCAAGCCGCTGGCGCAGAATTTGCACCCGAAGGCGCACCCCACCTGGGAGGAGATGCACAGCGTTCGGCGGTCCGAGCCCTCGCCGTAGAGAGCGGGGGAGGCCGGGATGAGGACCGTCTCGATGAGCGAGCCGTCCTGGAGCCGGAAAAGGAACTTGCGCGTGGTATCGCCCGAGCCGAGCGTGCGCACCGGCTCCAGCGAATCGAACGCGAAGGCCGCCTCCAGCGAGGAGCGCAGCGCGGCGGGCAGGTTGGTCATCTCCGCGAACGAGCGGGCCCGCTTGACGTAGAGCCACTCCAGCACCTGCTTGGCGCGGTAGGCCGGTTGGCCAAGCTCGGCGAGCTTCTCGCTCAGCTGCGGGAGCGTGACCGAATGGATGGGCGTCTGGGTCGGCGTGAAGTTCATGGAAGTCGTATGAATATACAGGACGTGACGCAAAGTCGACCTTGACCAAAGGTAAGCCTCCTGATAATTAGGATTGCAAATTATTAGCCGCCTAATCAATTTCTCTATGTTTAAACGAATGCTCATCACGATCGGGACCGTCCTCCTGGTCTTTGCCGCCATTGGAGCCTACTGGTACCGGGGGATGCAGGCGAAAATCGCGATGTACAAGTCCATGACGCCGCCTCCGACCGCCGTGACCACGGCCATGGTTAAGGGCCGGACCTGGCAGCCGGTCTTGAGCACGGTCGGCTCGCTCAAGGCGGTCAATGGCGTTCTGGTCAGCACGGATCTTTCGGGGATTGTCTCTGAGATTGCCTTCGAATCAGGCAAGCCGGTGAAAAAAGGCGACCTCCTTATCAAGCTGGACACCAAGACCGAGGAAGCCCAGTTGCAGTCCGCCCAGGCGCGGCTCGATCTGGCCCGGGTCAGCCTGGAGCGCAAGAAAGACCTGCTCGCCAAGAAGGCGGCCTCGCAGGCGGATTACGACTCCGCTCAGGCTGAGTCCCGCCAGGCCCAGGCGGCGGTCAACGAATCCCTCGCCACCATCGCTCGCAAGACGATCACGGCTCCCTTCGATGGGATGCTGGGCATCCGGCAGGTCAATGTCGGCCAGTACCTGAGCAGCGGCACATCGGTGGTTCCGCTCCAGTCGATGGACCCCATTTACGTCGAGTTTTCGATTCCCCAGGCCGATCTTTCGCAGATCGCGCTCCACAAGAAAATCCGCCTCTCCGCCGTCGGGGTGGGGGATCGGGAATTCGAAGGGGAGATTACGGCCATCAATGCGCTGGTGGATGAGACCAACCGCAATATCCAGATTGAAGCCACCGTTCGCAACCCCGAGGCGCAGCTCCGCTCGGGTATGTTTGTGAAGGTGGAGGTGCTCTTGCCGGAGAAGACGGGCATCCTGGCCATTCCCGCTTCGTCGATCAACTACGCCCCCTACGGCGACTCGGTCTACATCGTCAAAGAGGGGAAAACAAAGGACGGCAAGCCGGAGAAGCAGGCCGTGCAGCAGTTCGTCAAGGTGGGCCCGAGCCGGGGCGACCTGATTTCGATTGTCAAAGGCCTGGCCGAGGGGGATGAGATCATCACATCGGGTGTTTTCAAACTGCGGCCCAACGCTCCCGTGCAGATTAATAATACCGTCCAGCCCGGTAACGACGAAAAGCCTCAGCCGCCGGATACCTAGGAATTTTCACCACGGAGGGCACAGAGGACACGGAGGGCGGAAGAGGGAGAAAAAGGCTTTGATCTCACGCAAAGACGCAAAGGCGCAAAAAAGACCAAGGCAAGCGTTCCCTATCTTTGCGCCTTTGCGTGAGACTAGAAAATTCCCCCTTTTTTCATGCCGCGTGGAGCCCCATAATAGCGGGCCGCATGGCTCCGGGGTGAATTCTATGCTTCTTTTCGTTTCCGATTTTTCAAATTCGTGAGAAGTTCTATCTCTTTGAATGAGTGAACTCTTGGGAAAAATCGTCGAGCGGGTCAGGGGGTATACGCCCTTTGCTCACCGCCTCAACAGCACCGCCCGGACCGTTTTCCGGCGGGCGCTGCGTACGCCCAGGACTGTCACTGAGAGCCCGAACCTGCTGCCGCTCCTGATCCAGGTGCTGGCGGCCTTCTCCAAGGTCAACGGCGAGGTGCTGGAGGAGGAAATCGACTCTTCGCTGGGCTTTTTGCGCTACGATTACCCTGAGGCCGTCTATTCCGAACTGCGGAAACTCTTTCGCCAGGCGCTCAATGAGCAGCAGGACCTGGCCGGGATGGCCCAGAAGCTCTCCTCCCAGCTCAGCGACGACCGCAAGATCATGCTGGGCGTGCAGCTCTACGACCTCATCGCCAAGGCCGACCTCAACAAGAACGAGCAGCTCGTCGATTTCTACGCCTTCATGTCGCAGCTCGGCATGGCCGCGCAAGCCATCGACATCGTCTATCAGCTCAACGGCTCGGACGACTCCGACCCCTCCATCTACCAGAAGGGGGCCTCGCCGCTGGAGTCGATCTGTTTCGGCGCGGGGGCGACGTGCGACGTGTCCGTCAAGGGCCTCGCTCCCGGCGAGCGGCTCATGGCTTACCGCTATCACGAGCTGATCCTTTTCAAAAACCAGACCCAGAAGCCCGTTTTTGTGCGCAGCCGACCGCTGGGGCCCGGCGAATTCTGCCGCGTTTACTCTGGCCAGCGAATCGTCATCGGCGAGCAGGTCTTAAGCTACCAGGACCTGGCCTGGTACTTTGACGCCAAGAAAAACGTCGTTGTCACCAGCATCTTTATTTCCATCGACGCGGACGGCGAGGTGGAGCTGGAGAAGCGCCGCAGCCGGGATTCCCGCTTGGAGGTGAAGTTCGGCCTGAAAGTGCGCGTCCGGGCGCTCAAAAACGTCGATGCCGTGCTTAACGGCGTCCTGCTCAAAGCCGGGGCAGCCACCGAGGGCACGCTGGAGGACATCATCCGTTTCCGCAACGGCTCGCAGCTTTCGCTTGACGATCTGCGGCGCAAGGCGCGCGCTTTCGGGGGGCGCTTTCAGCTCAAGGCGCACAAGAGCGAGTACCTGGTGTCCAATAACTCTTCGCTGCTGGAGGAGGACGACATCCTACTTTCCCCCGGCACCGGTGGCGACGTCCTCCTTCGCATCCAGTGTGATTATGAGAACCGCCAGGGGCGCCTGGAGGTGCTGCAAGCCGACCGGCCCATCCTGGTCGGCGAGACGCCCGTGCGCAACTCCGCGCCGCTGGCCGACGGCGACACGATCCTGATCGACACGGGCCAGCTCCTGCGATGCGACTTCTCCGAGCGGATCATCGAGGAGGAGCGCAACATCATTTCCCAGCTCGAAGCGCGCGACCTGAGCCACCGTTTCGTCCCCGGCGACACGGGCTTGGACGGCATTTCCTTTAGCATCACGCGCGGCGAAATGGTCTGCGTCATGGGAGCCAGCGGCTCGGGCAAATCGACCCTGCTGCGCGTGCTCGCGGGCCAGCTCCAGCCGATGCACGGCGAGGTGCTCCTTAATAGTACGCCGCTTTACGAGGACGTAGAGAGCTTGAAGCAGCACGTCGCCTACATCCCGCAGGACGACGCCTTCGACGAGCATCTGACCATCGCCGAAAACCTCGACTTCGCCGCCGCCATCCGTGCGCCGCACCTTTCCGCGCGCGACCGGGCCCGGCGCATCGACACCAAGCTGGTCGAGCTGGGCTTGAGCGAACGGCGCGACTCGATCGTCGGCTCGCCCATGCGAAAAATCCTCTCCGGCGGCGAGCGCAAGCGGCTCAACATCGGGCTCGATATGATCGGGGGCGCGGATGTGTTCCTTTTCGACGAACCGACCAGCGGCCTCTCCTCCAAGGACGCCGAGCACGTCATCGAGATCATTCGCTCCATGGCGCACAACAAGATCGTGCTCGTGACGATCCACCAGCCGACCTCGAAGATTTTCCAGATGTTCAGCAAGGCGATGCTCCTCGACAAAGGGGGCAAGCTAGTCTTCTTCGGTACGCCGCACGAGATGCTGGAGTATTTCGCCGGGGCGGAGCACGAACAGCGCTTTGGCACGGAGCTGGGCGGCTGCCCGGCCTGCGGCACCACGCGGCCGGAGTTCATCTTCGATGTGCTGGAGACCCCGCTGCGCGACCTCTCGGGCGACATCATTTACGAGGAGAACAACCAGGGGCAGCTCGTCCCCGCGCGGCGCTATTCGCCGGATTACTGGCGCGACAAATACGAATCCTTTCGCCTGCTCCAGGACGTGCGCCAGATCGCCGTGCGCAAGCAGCCGGTCCTTCAGCTGCCGGATAACTCCCTTCTCGCCTACGCCAACGGCAAGGTAAAAATCCGCTGGCGCGACGAGTGGACCCAGTTCCAGACGCTGATGCGCCGGGCTTTCTTAAGCAAAATGCGCAACCGGGGCAACCTGCTCATCACCATCGTCGCCGCGCCCGTCCTGGCGACCTTGATCGGCTGCGTGCTCTACTACAACGAGAGCGGCAAATACGACTTCGCCAGCGCCTACCACATCCCCACCTACCTCTTCTTCGCACTGGTCGTCGTGATGTTCCTGGGCCTGACGAACTCGGCCGACGACATCATCCTCGACCGCGCCACACTTCAGCGCGAGCGCAACCTTAACATCCGCCTGCCCTACTACATCGCCTCCAAGGCCTTCACGCTGGCGCTCTTTGCCGCGCTCCAGTGCGTGATGTTTACGTTGATCGGCAACGCCATCCTGGAAATCCGCGGGATGTTCTGGATCTACTTCTTTTTCAATTTCATCACGGCGTTTACCGGCGTCTGCATCGGCCTTTTTGTCTCCTCGCTCGTGGCCGACGGCAAGGCGGCGGCGAACATCGTCCCGTTCATCCTCATCCCGCAGATTCTCTTGAGCGGCGCTCTGATCAAGTACGAGGACATGAACCGCAACCTGAACCTCGCCTACGCCTTCTACCGCTGGTTCGCGGTGCACCCCGACCGCGCCAAGGAGAATCCCGAAAGCTCGCTCCAAGTCCCCTTCCTGTGCGAATTCATGCCGATGCGCTGGAGCTACGAGGCGATTGTCGTGGCGCAGTATAAATTGAACCCGCTCAACCGCCGCCAGGACGAGGCCCAGCGGCAGATTGACATCCTCAAGGAGAAGCTCAAAAAGCGCGGCCTCACCGAAGCGGAGACCACCCGCCTGGAGGACCTTAAGGACACGCTCGCGCTGCTCTCCGGCATGGAGGGGGAGACGCCCGAGGAGGTCAACCGGCGCTTCCGGAAGGTCGACGCCGTGCTGCGCGGCGGGCCCTTTATCCTCAAGACCCTGCGGCCGAAAACCGAGGGCGTGACCGCCGAGCGCCTCTTTGTGAACCAGAAGATCACCGATTTGGTCTCCAAGGCGGAGAGTGAGCAGCTCGATTACCGGCGGCTTCCGTCGCACCGGATCAACGTCTTCTTCGGCCCGGACAAGTTCTACAACTTCCATGTCTTTGGGCGCGACCTGACCATCCACCTAAGCGTCCTGACGGTGAACACGCTGGTGATGCTCGGCTTCTCCGCCGTCTCGCTCGGGGCGCTCCACGTCAGCCTGCGTCGGCGGCTGCGGATGCAGCGGTAAAAAACCTAAATTCTGGGGGTAGAGCGGAGCGTGTCACCCTGGGTATGGGGTTTTGCGGAGAACGTTGCGCCCTGAAGGGGCGCTGGAAAAGAAGCGCGGCCCCGATCCTGCTGATCATTGGTAGACGGTATGCTCACATAATCCCCGATGGGCGTGAAAGGGGATTTCCTGACTTGCCCTTCGGTGCGGCAAAATTGTAGCCTCCGTCCCTCCTCATGGACGGAAAAAATATCCTTACTGCCGATCCCGCGCGCGATGCGTCCGCGCTGAACTCCGGGCGGCGCAACCGATTTTGGTTCTGCTGGCTGTCGGTATTCCTTGCGCTCGCTTCCGGGGCGCTATTTTTGAGCTACTGCGGCTTTTCCGTTCGCTGCCATACCGATGAACCGGGGAAAGTGCGCCAGATTATGCTGCGGGAACGGAATTTCAACCACCCGCTTCTCATGCTCAACACCGCCCAGGCGGTTTTTGACGCCTCGGGGCTCGCGCCCGCTCCGCAAAACGTGGTCCGGGTCGGGCGGGCGGTCATCGGCGTCTTTGCGGTGATCACCGTGCTCGCTTTCGCCGCTGCCGCCGAAGTAACCGCCGGGCCGGTGGCGGCGCTGGTCTGCGGCCTCTTTTTGATGACCTCGCCGCTGATGGTGGAGGTGGCGCACTATTTTAAAGAGGACCCGGCGATGACCATGGGCCTGGGCGTGGCGTTCCTGGGCATCGCGCTTTTCCAGAAATCGCCCACGGCGGCCCGCCTCGTGCTCATGGCCGTGGGGGCGGCGCTGGCGGCTTCCGGCAAACACCTCGGCGCGGCGGTAATCCCGTTTTGCCTTTATGCGATTATGCGCCAGCCGGAGGGCCGGGCGAAACGCATGGCCGGGTTTCTGGCGGTGCTCGTGGGCGTTTACGCGGCGGTCAATTACCAAACCGTGGGCCAGCTGCTCCTCTACAAAGAGCGCATCGGGCGCGAGGTCGACCTGGTCAACCAGGGGGGCTCGGTACCGGTTCGCAACCTGGCCGCCCGAAAGTACTTGGGGATGCTTCAGGGGAATTTTCCCTGGCCGCTTTTCTGGTTCGTCGCCTTTGGCGCGTGGGTCTGGGCGCGGGAAAAGCGCCGGACGTTTGGCCTCGCCGCCCTCTTCGCGGTGGCGCTTTTCCTGGCGATTTCCTTGGTGAACAAAACCGCCGGGCGCTACTTCCTCCCCGTCGATTGCATGGCCTGCTACCTGGCCGGAGCAGGGGCCGCGTGGGCGGCGGCGAGGCGCGGATCGCGCTGGCGGATCGCCGCGTTCTGGGTTCCGCTCCTGGCGGCGGCGGCCATCGGCATTCCCCGGGGCTGGGAGACCAGCCGCACCTTCAAGAACGACACGCGGCTGGAAATGGCGCGCTGGATCGAGGCCAACCTCCCCGCAAACGCCGTCATTGCCCAGGACGAGTTCGGGCAGTTCGAATCATCGCCGCAATCCGACAGCCCCTACCGCATTCCGCAGGCCCTTTTCGAGGCGGGGGCCGACGTCCGGTCCGTTCCTCTGGAGCGCCTGGAGGCCGCAGGGGTCAGCTATGTGCTGGTCGTTAACCCGGAGGCGGCCACGGCCAAGAAAAAGAAATGGAAGCGGGCCCGAGGGGAGCCGGATGGCCCTGGGGAGACCTGGCTGGAGCGCTGCCGGAAAATCCACGGACTCCCGGGCGGCAAATTCGTCACCAACGTCAGCCCCGGCGTGACCCTCTATCGGCTACCGGCACAGTAGGCATTTCTTGCCACGAGCGCAGGTTTGGGCGACACTGGAGTGTTTGAAAAGCTCCGAACATTCCATCCAGATCCGTGGCGCACGTCAAAATAACCTCAAGGGGATCGACCTCGACCTTCCCCTGGGGAAACTGATCGTCGTTTCCGGCCCGAGCGGCAGCGGTAAGTCGAGCCTCGCCTTCGACACCCTCTACGCCGAGGGCCAGCGCCGTTACGTCGAGACGTTCAGCCCCTACACGCGGCAGTTCCTGGAACGGATGGACAAGCCGCAGGTGGATGAAATTCGCGGCATCCCGCCCGCCATCGCCATCGACCAGTCCAACGCCGTGCGCACCACGCGCTCGACGGTCGGCACGATGACGGAGATCAACGATTACCTGAAGCTCCTCTTTCCTCGCGTCGCCGAGGCATTTTGCCCGTCGTGCGACCGCCCAATCCACCCGGAAAACGCCTCGACCGTCGTGGGGCAAGCCTTCGCGGAGGGCGAGGGGCTCGCGGCGCTGGTGACCTTTGGCATTCCCGTGCCCGCGGGGACCAAAGCGGCCGATTTCTTCAAATTCCTCCAGGGCCAGGGCTATCTGCGCGTCTGGATCGACGGGAAAGTCCTCCGCACCGACGAGGCGGGCCCGGCGCGGCTCCCGGCGGTGGTCCGGGTCATCCAGGACCGCGTGACGATCAACGAGGAGAACCGGGCACGGCTTTTCGAGGCCATCGAAACGGCCCTCCGCTTCGGCAAGGGGCAAATCGCGCTCATCGCCGACGGCAAAATCTATCCCCACTCCACCGGCTGGCATTGCGCCCATTGCGACCGGCACATCACCCCGCCGAGCCCGGGGCTTTTCAGCTTCAACAGCCCCATCGGCGCCTGCCCCACGTGCAAGGGGTTTGGGCGCGTCATCGGGCTGGACTACGAACGGGCCGTTCCCGACCGCAGCCTCACGCTCAAAGAAGGGGCCGTGAAGCCCTTTCAGACCGAGAGCGCCCACGAGTGCCAGCGCGACTTGATGCGCGCCTGCGCCGAAAAGGAGGTGGACGTCAACGTGCCCTTCGCCGAGTTGCCAAAGGCCGATCAGGATTTCGTTTTCTACGGCGACGATAACCAGCTTAACGCCGAGGAACTCTGGCACAACGGCCGCTGGTACGGCATCCGGGGGTTCTTCTCCTGGCTCGAATCCAAGACGTACAAAATGCACATCCGGGTGCTCTTGAGCCGCTACCGCAGTTATACTACCTGCCCGGATTGCCACGGCGGCCGCTTTCAGCCCGAGACGCTCCATTTCCGCCTCGGGGGCCACACGCTGCCCGGCTTGATGGCGATGCCGGTGGACGAGTTGCTTTCCACATTGGCCCCCAAGCCCGCCGGGGAGGACGCCACCACCGCGATGCTGCGCGGGGAGGTCTGCGCGCGCCTGCGCTACCTGAACGAAGTGGGCTTGAGCTACCTGAGCCTGGAGCGCCCGACGCGTACGCTCAGCGGCGGCGAGGTGGAGCGCGTGAACCTGACCACCTGCCTCGGGGCCTCGCTCGTGAACACGCTTTTCGTCATGGACGAGCCGACCGTGGGTCTGCACCCACGCGACGTGGGCCGCTTACTGGATGTGATGCGCGACTTGCGCGACCGGGGCAATACGCTTGTGGTTGTCGAGCACGAGGAGGCCGTGCTGCGGGCCGCCGATCACCTGGTGGAGATCGGCCCGGGGCGCGGCGAGGGCGGCGGCGAGCTGGTCTTTAGCGGCCCGCTCTCCAAGCTGCGGGGCACACTCACGGGCGATTACCTCACCGGAAAGAAGTCGATCCCGGTGCCGTCGCGCCGCCGCGAACCCAAGGGCTGGCTGAAAGTGGAGGGGGCTTCGCAGAATAACCTCCAGCGCATCGACGCGGCATTCCCGCTCGGCGTTTTTACCTGCGTCACGGGCGTTTCCGGCTCGGGAAAAAGCACGCTTGTTCACGAGGTGCTTTACCGTAATTTGCAGAAGCTGCGCGGCACGCTCGAAGGCGAGGAGCCGGGGACCTGCCGCCGGATTGTGGGGGCAAACGGTGTGGGCAACGTCGTGATGGTCGACCAGTCGCCCCTTTCGCGCACGCCGCGTTCGAGCCCCATTGTTTACCTGGAGCATTTCGATACCGTGCGCGAGTGCTTCGCCATGCTGCCCGACGCCATGGCGGCTGGGATGACCGCGAGCTCCTTTTCGTTCAACTCCGGCACGGGCCGCTGCGAACGCTGCTCGGGCATGGGCTTTGAGAAGATCGAAATGCAGTTCCTGAGCGACCTTTTCGTGCGCTGCCCGGAGTGCGACGGCAAACGCTATCAGCCGCACGTTCTGCGCATCCGGCTGCGTGGCAAGTCGATCTCCGACGTGCTCGAAATGACCGTGACGGAGGCCATCGCCTTTTTCGGTGCGGAGCCCGCCGCGTCGATCCGCTCAATGATCAACTCGCTCAAGCTGCTGGAAGAGGTGGGCCTCGGCTACCTGCGCCTGGGCCAGCCGCTGAATATCCTGAGCGGCGGCGAATCCCAGCGGCTCAAGCTCGTTGAACACCTGGCGCGCGGCATGCGCGAGGCGGCGCAGGGCGACGGCAAGGGCTCGCTGCTCATTCTCGACGAACCGACAACCGGCCTTCATTTCGACGACGTGGCGCAGCTCCTGCGCGTCTTCGAGCGCCTGGTGGAGCAGGGGAATTCGCTGCTCGTCATCGAGCACAATCTCGAAGTCATCAAGAGCGCCGATTACGTGCTCGACCTTGGCCCTGAGGCGGGCGTGGGCGGTGGGCTCCTCGTGGCCGAGGGGACGCCGGAGCAACTCGCGGAGATCGCCGGTTCCCACACGGGCGTGGCTTTGAAAGAGGTGCTCGGGAAGCGACGCGGAGCCGCGGGGATTCGGAAACCGGCAGAGAAAAAAGCCGCCCGCGTTGCCGCTACCTGCCCTGTCATCGCCGTGCACGGCGCGCGCGAGCATAACCTAAAAAACATTTCGCTCGAAATCCCGCGCGACCAGCTCGTCGTCATCACGGGCCTGAGCGGCTCGGGCAAGAGCACGCTTGCCTTCGATATTCTTTTCGCCGAAGGCCAGCGGCGTTTCCTCGATAGCATGTCGGTCTACGCGCGGCAGTTTGTCGAGCAGCTTGAGAAGCCGGATGTGGACCTGGTAACGGGCCTGCCTCCCGCCGTGGCCATCGAGCAGCGCGTCACGCGCGGCGGCGGCAAATCGACCGTCGCCACCGTCACGGAGGTCTACCATTTCCTGCGGCTGCTCTATGCCAAGCTCGGCGTGCAGTATTGCCCGGATTGCCAGCTTCCGGTGCAGAAACAGAGCTTCGCCGCGCTGCTGAAAAACGCCGAGGCCGTCGTGCGCAAAGGCGCTGGCGGCACCGTGCGCGTGCTCGCCTCGCTGGTCAAAGGACGCAAGGGCTTCCACACCGAACTGGCCCGCTGGGCCGCGCGCGAGGGCTACCAGGAGCTGGTCGTCGACGGGCGCTTGATGCAGGTGGCCGATTTCAAAAAACTGGAGCGCTTCCGCGAGCACACCATCGACGTCGTCGTGGGCCAGCGCCATTCGCCCGGGCGGATCGAGCAGATCCTGCGCCGCGCGCTGGAGATCGGCAAGGGCACCGCCAAGCTGCGCGATCATCATGGCAAAATCACCGTGCTCAGCTCCGAGATGAGCTGCCCCGGCTGCGGCCAATCCTTCGAGGAGCTCGACCCGCGCCTTTTCTCCTTCAACTCGCCGCACGGCTGGTGCGAGCTCTGCCACGGCTTTGGCGAAGTCTGGGAAGGCCCGGCAGCGGAGGCCGAATCGGCGCTCGAAGCCGAGATGGACGAGGAGCGCCGCCACGAATGGCTCGAAGAAGGCGAGGCGCAAATTTGCCCCGAGTGCCACGGCGCGCGCCTTAACGAACTGGCCCGCAATGTGCGCCTACAGGATAGGACGCTGGGTGATCTCGTGCAGATGCCCGTGAAGGAAGCGCTCGCGGAGGTGGAGCGCCTGAAATTCGCCGCGCGGGAGAAGGTCATCGCGGCGGATATCATTCCGGAGATCCGCCAGCGCCTGGAATTCATGGGCCGCGTGGGGCTCGACTACCTGGGCCTGGGCCGCAGTGCCAAGACGCTCAGCGGCGGCGAGTCGCAGCGCATCCGGCTCGCGGCGCAGCTCGGCTCCAACCTGCGCGGCGTCCTCTACGTGCTCGACGAGCCGACCATCGGCCTGCACCCGCGCGACAACGAGCACTTACTGGATACGCTCGAAGCCCTGCGCGCGAAGGGCAATTCGCTCGTCGTCGTGGAGCACGACGAGGAGACCATGCGCCGCGCCGATACCATCATCGACCTCGGCCCCGGCGCGGGCATGCGCGGCGGCAAAGTCGTCGGTATCGGCAAGCTCGAAGATTTGAAGCGCAACCCGGATTCGCAAACCGGCCGCTGCTTGCGCGAGCCCCTCCGGCACCCGATGCGCGGCGCTCGGCGTCCGCTGGCGGAAGCGCCCGGCTGGCTCGAAGTCACCGGCGCGCGTGCCAACAACCTGCAATCCGTCGACGTGCGCATCCCGCTCGGGCGGCTGACCGTGCTTACGGGCATCTCCGGCTCGGGCAAGAGCTCCTTCATGCGCGGCGTCCTGCGGCCCGCCCTGGAGGGCAAACTCAAAAAAGGCGCGAGCGGCAACCACGAGAAATTATTCGATACGATCAAGGGCGCGGACAAAGTCGAGACGGTCTACGAAGTCGACCAGTCGCCCATTGGCAAAACCTCGCGCTCCACCCCCGCGACCTACATCAAGGTCTTCGACGAAATCCGCAAACAATTCGCCTCGCTGCCCCTCTCGCGCATGCGCGGCTACACCGCCTCTCGCTTTTCCTTCAACGCCGCCGGGGGCCGCTGCGAAACGTGCGCGGGCCAGGGCGTCATCAAGGTAGAGATGAATTTCCTCCCGGCGAGCTACATCCCGTGCTCCGACTGTAAGGGCAAGCGCTACAACGCCGCCACGCTGGAGGTCCTCTATAACGAAAAGAGCATCGGCGACGTCATGGATATGACGCTTGAAACGGCGGCGGAATTTTTCGCCGCCAACCCGAAGATCGCCCGGCCCCTCTCGCTCCTCTGCGACACCGGCTTGGGCTACCTCAAACTCGGCCAGCCGAGCCCCACCCTGAGCGGCGGCGAGGCCCAGCGGCTCAAGCTGGTGAGCGAATTGACCCGGGGCGTCACCCGCGCCGCCAACGACCGCATCCGCCGTCAGCGCACGCCGAAATCGACCGTTTACCTGCTCGAAGAGCCGACCATCGGCTTGCACATGGCCGACGTGGAGCGGCTACTGGATGTGCTCCACCGCCTGGTCGACGACGGCCAAACGGTGATCGTCATCGAGCACAACCTGGACCTCATCGCCGAGGCCGACTACGTCGTCGATGTCGGCCCCGAGGCGGGCCCCGAGGGCGGGAAAGTGGTCGCCGCCGGGACGCCTGAGGAGGTTGCCAAGAGCAAAGAGAGCCGCACCGCGCCGTTTTTAAAGGCCGCGCTCAAAGGGAAATAAATAAGGGTTGCGGAACTGAAGAAGCTTAAGTATTACTTAGGCTTCCCATGAAAAGGATTTCACTCGTCACCCTCTTTTTGGCTTTTTGTGCCACGGCGGCCTTCGCTGATCTAGTTGCGCCCGCGAACACGATTACCTACATCACTTCGTCCATCACCACTAGTGTGGTCATTGAATCGAATGGCGTGGCCCAGTTGCAGCTTCCGGCTTCGAGCTCGCTGGGGTCCACCGTCGCCAACAGCGGCATTCTGTCCGACGCTTCCTCTGGTATTTCCTATATTCGCGGAGCCGTGAGCGGCACGGGGGCTTACGTCAAAGACGGCTCGGGGACGACGATCCTCACAGGCAGCAACACCTATTCCGGCTACACGGTCGTCAATTCCGGAATTTTGCAGACGGGAACACTCAATACGCTCTCCCAGCAGTCCGCCGTGTATATTGGGGCGAGCGGGACGCTCGATCTGAACGGCTATCAGCAGTCCGTCGGGTCCATTTCCGGCGGCGGCGCTATTTTGATGGGCACCGCCGCGCTTCCGGCGAATTCCGGCTTGGTGAACCTCGACGGCTCCCTTTCAACCGGGTCAAATAGCGTAGTGGGGGCGGGAGCGGTTTCCGGGGGGGTGCTGACGATTGGCGGGACCATTTCGGTCGGCACCGGGTATACAACGATTTCCAGCAGTGGAGGGCTTTCCCTGATTGCTGTTGGTGGCACCAGCGGGCAAACAGTTGCGGGCACAGGTACCATTGTTTTCAATTCCGAGACCAGCGGCACCAATGTCATTTTCTCGGGGAGCGGCACACTGAACACTGGAGGCTCATCCCTCACCTCAGGATCATTGGTTCTCTCCACGAACGTGAATATCTCCGTCGGAACGACGCTTACCGGTACATTGAACCTTTCCGCTTTGTCCAGCGGAACGCTTACGAACATGAGTGGCGGCACGCTGTTGTTGAATGGAACGTATTCACTCTCCAATGGGGCGACCGTAGCATGGAGCGGAACCGGGACTGATTATCTCTTAACCGAGATCAGCGGTACCACGGTCATTGGGACCACCACTTTGAGTGGCTCGTCGTTAACGGTTTCCGAATCGTCGGCGAGAATGCTGCGGGCCGCGCTCTCGCCCAATTTGAGCGGCTCCGACAGCGTTCTGGTGACCGGTTACGACAACCTGAACACCGTTTATTCCGGCACGATCAGCGGCAATGGGCAGATCGTCAAAACCGGCACCGGCACGTGGAATCTCACCGGCATTAACACCTCGCCCGGAATGACCACCGTAGCCGATGGGGCGCTGCTGGTAAACGGCACCGTTTCCGGCGATGTTTTCGTTTGGGGCGGCTATCTGGGCGGCAGCGGCATTATCGGCGGGAGTGTCCTGAACGAATCCGTGGTCAGTCCGGGAAATTCGCCGGGCACGCTGACCATCGCGGGTGATTATTCCCAGGCCTCCACAGGTTCCTTGCTTATCCAGATTGCTTCCACCAGCGTCTACGACCGCCTGGTCATTGGCGGCAAGGCCTACCTCGACGGCAGCCTGGTCGTCCAATATTTGGACGGATTTACGCTGAGCCGGGGCGAGACGTTCTCGTTCCTCTCCGCGGCAGGCGGCGTCTCCGGGAGCTTTTCCCAAGTCGTCTTCTCTTCGGATTACCTACTGGGCCTTAGCGTCGTTGTGAGCGGAACCACAGTCAGCCTGGACGTGGTGCAAGGGTCCTTTGCCAACGACATCCCCGGCCTGACGCCCAATGAGAAAGCCGTGGCCACCGCGCTCGACAAAGTGGTGAACCGCTCTGGAGTTTCCAGGTTGATCGACAAACTCGATGCCATGACCCTCCCCGCCATCCAACGCGCGCTGGATAAGATCGCCCCCACCGATTTGCTGCCGATGTTCGACGCCAGTTTTGTCTCGGCCGACGTGCAGATGGACAACATTGAACGCCGGTTGGAGGAAATCCGCGCCGGATGGGTTGGGCCCAGTTGCGCGGGGCTTCATCTTACCAATCAGCCCTCTGCTATGGGCGAAACGCTCGACCCGAAAGGAAAGACCGTTTACCCATCGGCATTGAGCGACCGCTGGGGGTTCTTTGCCAACGGTTCCGGCGAATTTGCGGACACCGAAAGTACGTCGGCCGCCCATGGAACCAATCTGCGAACAGCGGGCGTTTCCGCCGGAGCCGATTACCGCCTGGGAGATCACGCAGTGGTCGGGGCCATGGCCGGTTATGCCAACACGACCGGCAACGGGAGTACGGAAAACGCCGTCCAGACCGATAGCGGCAAACTGGGCGTCTTCGGCAGCGTCTTTGGGAATGGCTTCTTTGCAAATGCCGCCTTGGGCGGTGGCCTGGAAAGCTACGACACCAAGCGGGACACCGTCGGCGGCACCACCAGAGGCAGCACCGACGGCACCGAGTTCGATGCCGCGTTCGGCACCGGCTACACTTACCGCAGGAACGGGTTGAGCCTCGGGCCTATCGCCTCCCTTCGTTATGACCAAGTGGAATTCGACAGCTTTACCGAGCACGGCTCCCTGGCTCCGTTGCGCTATGGCGACCAAAGCGAGGATTCCCTTCGCTCCCTGCTCGGCATCCAGATCGCCTATCTCATCGAGGCGGGGAACGTGGGGATTCGCCCCCAAGTGCGCGCCCAGTGGAAACACGAGTACCTTGACGGCGCGCGTTCCATCGGCGCCAGCTTCCTGCCGGGTGGCGGATTTGTCGTTTCCGGACCCGAAACCGGGCGCGACAGCCTCCTGCTCGATGCCGGATTTGGCGTGCAGTTGAGCCCCCGGCTCAGCGTCGGCCTTTTCTATACCGGCGACCTGGGACGCGAAAACTACGGCTCCCAGAGCGTCAACAGCAGCGTAGACTTCCGTTTTTAGCGCCTTTTTTCTCTGGAAACCGCTCCATTTTGTCTCAATGTGATTTTCCCGAAAAATAACTGAGACATTTCTACACGGTTGTGTCAGGCTCTCAGCTCTTTCACACATGTTTTATCCCAAAATTATACAGGGGGGCATGGGCGTCGGGGTATCCAACTGGGTCCTCGCTCGTGCCGTTTCTATCGCGGGCCAACTCGGAGTGGTCTCCGGCACCGCGCTGGATGTAGTCCTTGCCCGTCGGCTCCAATTGGGAGACCCCGACGGACATGTACGCCGCGCCCTGGATCATTTCCCGTTCCCTGAGATCGCCAAGCGCGTTTGGGAAACCTATTTCGTCGAAGGCGGCATCCCCCAAGGGCAGCCCTACAAGCCCGTGCCGCTGATGACCGCCACCCCCCACCAGAGCGTGCTGGAGCTCCATACGCTGGCGAATTTCGTGGAGGTCTTCCTGGCCAAGGCCGAGCACGCCGGTTCCGTCGGGATCAATTTCCTGGAAAAAATCCAGATGCCCACGCTGGCCTGCATCTTCGGCTCCATGCTTGCCGGAGTGGATTTCATCTTGATGGGGGCGGGGATCCCGCGCGCCATTCCCGGGGTGCTGGACCAGTTCGCAAAAGGTCAGGCCGCCCGCCTCAAGCTCGACGTCGAGGGGGCTACGCCGGACAAAGAGTTCGCCTCCACCTTCGATCCGGAGAAATTCTGCGGTTGCAAGGTTCCCGAGCTCAAGCGCCCGCACTTCCTGGCCATCATCACCTCGGCCACGCTGGCCCTGACGCTTTCTAAAAAATCGACCGGCAAAGTGGACGGTTTCGTGGTCGAAGGCGAATCCGCCGGGGGCCACAACGCCCCGCCGCGCGGCGTCATGCAGCTCAGCGCCGACGGCGAGCCGATCTACGGCGAGCGCGATCTGCCCGATCTCAAAAAAATCGCCGCCATCGGCCTGCCCTTCTGGCTGGCGGGCTCCTACGGCGCGCCTGGTAAATTGCAGCAGGCCCTCGATCTCGGCGCCACCGGCATCCAGGTCGGGACGGCCTTCGCTTTCTGCGAGGAATCCGGCATCACGCCCGAAATCAAAGAAGCCGTGCTGCGCGAAGCAGGATGCGGCACCCTCAAGGTGCATACTGATCCGCTAGCTTCCCCGACCGGATTTCCCTTCAAAGTCCTGCAACTCAAGGGCAGCGTGGCCGATCCGGCCGTCTACGACACCCGTTGCCGCGTTTGCGACCTGGGGTATTTGCGCCATCCGTATCAGAAAGCCGACGGCACCCTTGGCTACCGTTGCTCCGCCGAACCCGCCACCGCCTTTTTGAGAAAAGGGGGCAAGGAATCGGAGCTCGAAGGCCGCAAATGTGTCTGCAACGGCCTCGTGGCCACCGCCGGTTACGGCCAGCTCCTGCCCGGGGATAAGCTCGAAGCCCCGCTCCTGACGGCGGGCGACGACGTCGTCAACATTCGGCGGTTCCTGAAACCGGGAGAGTCGAGCTATACGGCAAAAGACGTCATCGACGCCCTGCTGGCCTGACGGGGGTGCAAACGCGCGCCAATTTGGCTCGAATTTTGCTCCTTCGAGGTTGCAGCCGTTAGTCCCGGCAGCTACCTTTGGGACTCGCCTCCATGACCCCGACACTTCTCATTGTTGATGACGAAAAGCACACCCGGGACGGGTTGCGCAGTTCGTTGGAAGACAATTATGACGTTTATGTGGCGGCCGACATCCAGGAGGCGCTCAACATCCTGGAGGCCGATCCGGTCGACGTCATGGTCACCGATCTGCGTCTGGGTGGCGAAGACGGGATGAAGCTGATCGACAAGGCGCTCGCCCTGCCTCATTCGCCCGTCTGCATCATGATGACCGCCTACGGCTCGGTCGACACCGCTGTCGAGGCGATGAAGCATGGCGCCTACGATTTCATTACCAAGCCCCTTAACATCGACCGCCTGGAGATCCTAATCCAGCGCGCCCTGCGCAGCCGCCAGGCCGAGCAGGAAAACACTGAGCTGCGCCAGCAGGTCGAGCAACGCTTTGGCCTGGAAAACATCATCGGCAACTCGGCGGCGATGAACGAAGTTTTCGACGTCATCCACCAGGTAGCCCCCTCGCGAGCCACGGTCCTCATCCTGGGCGAAAGCGGCACCGGCAAGGAGCTCGTCGCCCGGGCCATCCACAACCTTAGCGGTCGGCCCAAGCAAAAATTCGTGGCCGTCCACTGCGCCGCCCTCTCGCCGCAGCTTCTGGAAAGCGAGCTTTTCGGACACGAACGGGGGGCGTTCACCGGAGCCATCGAGCGCCGCGTCGGCCGCTTCGAACATGCCAACGGCGGTACGCTTTTCCTCGACGAAATCGGTGAAATTGACTCCAACCTCCAGGTCAAAGTCCTGCGCGTGCTGGGCGAGGACCGTTCCTTTGAGCGGGTGGGAGGCAATCAACCCATCAAAGTCGACGTGCGCCTCGTGGCGGCCACCAACAAAAACCTGGAGAAAATGGTCGCCGAGGGGACATTCCGGGAAGACCTTTTCTATCGCCTTAACGTCGTCCAGATCACCCTTCCTCCGCTTCGGGAGCGTAAAGAAGACATCCCGCTCCTGGTGAACTCATTTCTCAAGCAGTTCGCCAAAGAAAACGGGAAGCCCTTCCGGGAACTGACCCCCGAGGTCATGGACGCCATCCTCGCCTACGATTGGCCCGGCAACGTTCGCGAACTGCGCACTTCCGTGGAGCACGGCGTCGTTATGGCCACCGGCGCGAAGATTGGCCTTCGGGATTTTCCCATGACCATTCGCCAGGCCAAATCCGCGGCCCCGGGAAAACCGGTGCTCCTGCCCAGCGGCGGCAACTATTTGAATTTACACGAAACTGAACATCGGCTCATCATGCGGGCCCTGGATGAAAGCAAAGGCAACCGCACGGAGGCGGCAAAGAGGCTTGGGATCAGCCGCCGCACGCTCCACCGCCGATTGCAGGAAATCCATACCACGACATAAACATGCCTTCTGATCAACAAGTACAGGATCTGGTCTACCAACTGGAGGAGGGCCGGTGGAAAAAGTGGATTACTCTGGGAGTTTTCATCTCAATCGCCATCATGGCGTTTGTCGGCTTCGTTTTGGACCCGTGGTACTGGGGTTTCTATCGGGGCCTTCAACACCCGAAGGCCATGGAGGCTGCGGAGATCGCTCGCGAAGTCTCGCGCGGAAACGGCTTCACCACCAAGATGATCCGCCCGCTGGCCATCGCCCAGTTTCGCACCAACCGGGGCGTGATTCCCGGAGGCACCGTGCCCGATACCTTCCAGGCTCCGCTCTGGCCGCTGACGGTCGCCCCGTTCTACCTGGCGCTGGAAAAATGGCCCGATTCGATCATCCCTTTCCGGGTTTCCCACAAGGACCGCTGGTCCGTCTCGCCGCGGGATTACATTTACGCGGGCGACCGCATCATCTCCGGGGTGGCCACGCTATTCCTGCTCCTCTCCATCATCGTTAATTACTTCACCGCGCGGCGGCTTTTTGACAACCACATCGCCCTTTGGACCGTGGTTTTCATGTTCGGCTGCTCGCTGCTCTGGAAATGGGCCCAGAGCGGTCTGCCGCAGATGCAGATGCTCTTTTTCTTTAGCGCGGCCATGTACACCCTGGTGAGGGTCATCGAATTTCACAACGACACCCAGCGTTGGCCGTTCCTCTGGCTATTGGCCACAACGGTCTTTTTGGGCCTTCTGACCCTGTGTCACGGGATCGGGCTCTGGGTATTCTTGGGGACGGTGGTCTTTTGTGCCGTGTATATTTCCGGCTGGCGAAAAACCCTCATCTTGATGCTGGGTGGGTATGCGCTCATGATGCTGCCGTGGCTCTGGCACACCTACAAAACCTGTGGGAATCCGTTCGGGGTGGCCATTTTCACCCTCCTGGAACAGGTGCGCGGAACCGAGAACGCCATCATGCGTTCGGGCGACTACGAGTTCTCCGGATTGTCTCCGACGATCTTCCGGCAAAAACTCCAATCGGGCATCGTCACGCAGTTTTCGAACCTTTTCAGCTCGCTGGGCGGCATTTTGGTGGCTCCCGTCTTTTTCCTTGGGTTGCTGCATAACTTCAAGCATCCGACGCCCCGGGGATTCCGCTGGGGCCTCTTGTCCATATGGATTTTCTCAGTCATCGGCATGGCTCTCTTCAGCCTCGCCGAAGAGGATGCCGGCAGCGGGCTTTCGGCCAATGATTTGAACGTCCTGTTCATTCCGCTTTTCAGCTCATTTGGCATGGCATTTCTGCTCGTGCTCTGGATGCGTCTGGAAATCTCCGTCGCCATCCTTCGTTACGCTTTTTACGTCCTGGTTTGCGTGCTCTGCTCCTTCCCGATGCTCAATACGCTGACCATGCGAACCCGGGCCGCCGTTCAATGGCCGCCGTATTTTCCGCCCGGGATCGGTATTTTGCGCGAATGGACGCAGCCCAGCGAAATCATCGTCTCCGACATGCCCTGGGCCGTCGCGTGGTATGCCGACCGCAAGAGCCTCTGGCTGCCAGCCTCCATCCAGGAGTTTCTGGAGATCAACGACTACCGCAAACTCGGCGGGCACATCGCGGGCATTCATCTCACCCCCATCAGCGGCAACAAGGGGCTCATCTCCGACATCGTGAAGGGAGATTTCAAACAATGGGCCCCGTTTGTCCTGCGCAGCGTCAACATCAAAGACTTCCCGATGCGCGCGGTGACGGCCCTGCCCATCGATCAACAATGTATTTTCTACAGCGATCACGACCGTTGGACGGATCGCGCGGAATAGCCTCCTTTGTCAGTCATCATGGGAAAAAACCAAACCTTTGAACAAGCCGTGGAACGGCTGGAATCGCTGGTTGAAGCGATGGAAAGCGGTCAATTGCCGCTGGAAGAAATGCTCGACCGTTACGAAGAGGGGACCCGCTTGGTGCAGTTTTGCAGCGAGAAACTTGCCGCAGCCGAAAAACGCATCGAGATTGTAACCCGCAATGCCGCCGGAAAACCGGAAGTTGCGCCGTTTGATCCCAGCGCGCCGACGCCCGCCCCTTCAACCCGTCCCGCCAAGGCCGCCAAGCCGTCAACCGAAGACGAAATCAGCCTGTTTTAGCATGGGATATCTGGAAAATATCAATAATCCGTCCGACTTGAAGGCGCTTCCCGAGAGCGTCCTTCCGGAACTTGCGGAGGAAATTCGCGCAACGCTCATCAACACGCTTTCCGAGGAGAATCCACATTCCGTCGGCGGCCATCTTGGGCCCAACCTCGGCGTGGTGGAGTTGACCCTCGCCCTGCATCGCGTCTTTGACACGCCCAAGGACAAGATCATCTTTGACGTCGGCCACCAGGGCTACGTCCACAAGATGCTCACGGGCCGCGCTGGCAAACTCAATACGATTCGGCAATACCAGGGGCTCAACGGTTTCCTGCTCCGGACCGAAAGCGACCACGACTGCTACGGCGCGGGCCACGCGGGCACGGCGCTTTCCGCCGCCCTCGGCCTGGCCGTGGGGCGCGACCGGCGCGGTTCCGATGAATCGGTCATCTGCGTGGCGGGCGACGGCGCGTTCACCTGCGGCGTCAGCTTCGAGGCGCTCAATAACGTGGCCGGTTCCACCAATCGGCTCATCGTGGTCCTAAACGACAACGAGTGGAGCATCGCCCGCAACGTCGGGGCCATCGCCGACTACTTCAACAAAATCGCCACCAACCCGCTCTACTTCCGCCTGCACGAAAAGACGGCGCAAATCGTCGAGCGCATTGGTGGCCAGATGGCTCGCAACCTTGGCAAAAAAGTCGAGGAAGGCATCAAGGGCCTCGTGCTCCAGAACGTCATTTTCGAGGAACTGGGCCTGCGCTACTACGGCCCCATTGACGGCCATGACCTGCCGCGCCTCATCCGCGCCTTCGAGTTCCTCAAAACGCAGAACTCCCCCGTGCTGCTGCACGTCCTGACGCAAAAAGGGCGCGGCTACGAACCCGCGATGAAGCGGCCCGACAAATTCCACGGCCTGGGCCGGTTCAACCACGACACCGGCGAGACCGTTCCCTCGGCCACGCCGACGTATTCCGAGATTTTCGGCAAAACGCTCGCCAAGTTCGCCAACGAGAATCCCGCCGTCTGCGCTATCACTGGCGCAATGCCGACCGGCACGGGGCTGGTCCACTTTGCCAACGCACACCCCGACCGCTACTACGACGTCGGCATCGCCGAGGAGCACGCCGCGATCTTCGCCAGCGGCTTGGCCATCCAGGGCTTCCGGCCTTTCGTGGCCATCTACTCGACCTTCATGCAGCGCGCCTACGATATGATCGTACACGACATCGCGTTGCAGCACCTCAACGTGGCCCTCTGCATGGACCGCGCGGGCTTGAGCGGTGACGACGGCCCCACGCACCACGGCCTTTTTGATATCAGCTTCCTGCGCTCCATCCCGGGCCTCATCCACATGCAGCCCAAGGACGAGGACGAATTCGTGGACATGCTCTGGACCATCCTGCACCACGACGGCCCCTCAGCCATCCGCTATCCGCGCGGCACCGGCACGGGCGTCACGCCGAAGGCAGCGCCCCGGTTGCTCGAAGTCGGCAAGGCCGAGGTCGTCCGGGAGGGCACCGACGTGGCTATCCTGGGCCTGGGCAACATGCTCGAGCTCGCCTTGGCAGCCGCCTGCCAGCTTGAAGAGCGGGGAATCTCCGCCGCGGTCATCAACCCGCGCTGGATCAAGCCCCTCGACACGGATCTTATCGAGCAATACGCCCGCAAAGTGCGCGTCATCTGCACCGTTGAGGACCATGTGCTCACCAATGGCTTCGGCAGCGCCGTGTTGGAGCACCTCGCCGACGCCGGGCTGAGCCCCGCCGCGGTCGTCCGGGTCGGCTGGCCAGATGCCTTTATCGAGCACGGCAGCGTTTCAGTATTACGGAAGAAGCACGGGATTACCCCCGAGGCGATTGTCGAAAAAATCGTCCCGCATTTTTCCGAAAGCCTGAAACCGGCCTAGGCCCTTCGTCGAAGCGCATGGCCAAAGTCCTCATCAAGACCTACGGGTGCCAGATGAATGAGCGCGACTCCGAACAGGTCGCGCAAATGCTCATCGCGCGCGGACACGAGCTGACCGCGAGCGAAAAGGAGGCCGACGTTATCCTACTCAATACGTGCAGCGTGCGCGACATGGCCGAGCAGAAGGCGATTGGCAAAATGAACCTCCTGGCCCACCACCACAAAGGGGAGGGGAAAGTCCTCGGCTTCCTGGGCTGCATGGCGCAGAGCCGCGGCTCCGAGCTTTCCGCCAAGGCCGACTTGGTCGTGGGAACACAGAAATTCCACCGCGTGGCCGATTATGTCGAGGAGCTCCTCGCCCGCAAGGCGCTGCCCTCGATGGACGACGCCCGCTTTTCCATCGTCGACGTCGAGCCCGAGCCGGGTTCGCAGGAAGAGATCCGCGACCACTCGTTGCGCCCCCGGCAATCGAGCGCCTTTGTCTCCGTCATGCAGGGCTGCAACATGCGCTGCACCTTCTGCATCGTGCCCCAGACGCGCGGCGCGGAGCGGAGCCGGGCCATCCCCGAGATCGTGCAGGAGGTGGACGGGCTCGTCGCGCGCGGCGTCAAGGAAGTCACCCTCCTGGGGCAGATCGTGAACCTCTACGGGCGGAGCGAATTCCCCAAAGTGGAGGGTAAATCGCCCTTCGTGCAGCTTTTGGAGGCCGTCCACGCCGTCCCCGGCCTGGAGCGGCTGCGCTTCACCTCGCCGCACCCGATCGGCTACAAAGACGACTTGATCGAAGCCTTTTCCCGGCTCCCGAAGCTGGCCGAGCACGTGCACCTTCCGCTGCAATCCGGCTCCGACCGCATTCTCAAGATCATGCACCGGGGCTACACCGCCGAGGCCTTCGTTGCCCTGGCCGAAAAGATCCGCGCCGCGCGCCCCGGCATGGCGATTACGACCGATATCATCGTCGGCTTCCCCGGCGAGACGGAGGAGGACTTCCAGGCCACGCGCGAAGTCTGCCGCCGGGTCCGGTTCGATAACGCCTTTATTTTCCGCTACTCCCGCCGCAAGGAGACCCCCGCCGCCGCCATGGAGGGCCAGCTCGACGACGCCACGCTCGAAGCCCGCAACCAGGACCTCCTGGAGCTGACCAACGCCATCATCCGCGAACAGCTCGAAACCTACGTCGGCCACCGCGTCGAAGTCCTCTGCGAAGGCCCCAGCAAAAACAACCCGGCCCGCCTCACAGGGCGCACGCGAAGCAATAAAATCGTGCTCTTCGAAGGCGGCGAAGACCTCATTGGCCGGATGGTCGAGGTCGATGTCCAAAGAACGAGCGGGTTCTGCTTGTATGGCGACGCGGTTTCGCGTTTGCTTTCTTAATCCATGATTTATCCAACCTTGAGTCTGCAAACCGTGGGACTGGTGGTCGGCGTGCTGCTGCTTTTGGCGCACCTGGGGGCGCTCTTTTTCGCGCCGGTCTGCCAGCGGCTGCTGCGCCGCTTTCCGCGCTCGGGCGAAGCGGGGGCCGTGCTTCTGACAGTGGCCACCGTCTGGGCCGTCTCGTTGCTGGCCACGATGGACCTGGGGGAATTTTCCTCCTACCGGCAGATTTTCATGGGCGTCGTCATCGCGGGCTACGTGCTGACGCTGGTTTTCGTGCGGGAATTCCTGGCCGTGCGGGCGCTCGGGATGCTGCTGCTTCTCGCCGCCGAACCGCTGATTGAAGCCGCCTTTCTCCGGCCCGAAACGAGCCGCCTCCTTCTGACCGTGCTGGCCTACATTTGGGCCACGGTGGGGATGTTCTGGGTCGGCAAACCGTACCTTCTGCGCGACCAGATCGAATGGCTCGGGCGCAGCGTGTGGCGCTGGCGCGTGGCAGCGTTGGGCGGGGCCCTTTACGGGGCCGTTCTCACGATCGCCGCCGTGACCTTGTACCACGGCTAAAACCGTGCCTATATTGGAGCCACTATGTCACACGCTCCCTTTGCTTCGAACGAAGCGGTTTTAGCCGCCCTTAACTGGCGCTACGCCACCAAGCAATTTGATCCCGCCCGGAAAATCGCCGAGGCGGACTGGAAGACCCTCGAAGAAGCGCTTGTCCTGAGCCCTTCGGCCTTTGGCCTCCAGCCGTGGAAATTCCTGGTCATCAACGACCAGGCCACGAAAGAGAAGCTCGTTCCGGTCTCCTGGAACCAGCGGCAGGTGGTCGATTGCTCGCACTTGGTGGTGTTCGCGCACCCCAAGACGCTCGACCTGGATTTTGTGGACCGCTTCCTGCAACGCACCGCCGAAGTGCGCGGCGTGCCGGTGGAATCGTTGTCCGCCTACCGGGAAATGATCGGCAAATCGCTCATCGAAGGGCCGGAGCACGACGCGCTGGGCTCCTGGAGCCGCCGCCAGACGTTCATCGCCCTGGGCAACTTCCTGACCAGCGCGGCCCTCCTCGGCATCGACGCCTGCCCGATGGAAGGCATCATCCCCACGGAATACGACCGCATCCTGGGCCTGGACCAACGCGGCCTTGCCACCTGCGCGGCCTGCCCCGTCGGCTACCGCGCGGAGACGGACAAATACGCCCAGCTCGCCAAGGTCCGGTTCGAGCCGAAGGATGTGATCGAGTACATCTAGCGCGGATCGAATTTTGCAAGGGCAACGCAGCCTTAGCGGCCCCGCTAGGGCATCCCTTTCCGCCGGGTATTCCGAACTTATAGGGAATACCCATGAACCGTCTATCATGGAAGGCGTACTTTATTGTCGCCGTCTCACTGTTGGTGATCTGGCTGGCCTTGCGCGCCACGTTGCTGGCGGCCGAGCCGGTAAGCGCCCGCTATTTTCCGCTGGAGAAGGGAAATTACTGGATTTACCAGGGGGAAACCCGGTGGGTGGAACCGCAACGGGGCGGTCGCCGTAGCGGCAGGCTGCAGGCCAAATGCGCGGTGCTGACCTGGAAAATGGAGGTTGCCGACACGCTTTCCGGCAATGGCTGGCGGGCAGCTTTATTGAAGGGGTTCCCCAGCGAACTCTCCTGGTACGAACCCGGGCTCGTGCGCGGCGACCATCTCGTCCTCCAAGTCGGGGCCGATTCGTACTACCTTTTCCACGAATCCGATGCGCGGGAGATCTGGTCGGGGTTAAAAAAAGGGGGGCCGCTTGCGCCGGGCGTGGCGACCGCCGAATCGCTCTTTTTCACGGCTCCGCTGGCCCGGGGCCGGATCTATGGGGGGAGCCGCCAGAACATAAAGCGCGGCCTTTATTGCTGGACAGCGAAAGGGGAGCGCCCGTTTGATGCGAACCTTTTCCCCAATGCCCCGGTGGTCCCGCCCGGGCGGGAGTTCACCCTGGTTTACGCCACGACGCCCGATGACACGACGGTCAACTTCGTGCCGGGGCTCGGGATGGTCGCTTACCATTACCGCCACCATGGCACCCCTGCGGAGACCACCCTTACGCTGGTTGAGTTTGGCACGCCGAAGCCTGTTCCCGCCGCCTCACAAGAAAGCCCAACCCCAGGCGAGAGCGGGGATTAGCAGCGCGGCGGTGGCCAGGGCTTTTTGGACCGGGGGCGGTGTTTTCTCGGGCAGGTGGGTCCATCCCAGCAGCGTTCCTAGGAGGAGGCCGCAGAGCATTCCGAAGCCGTGGGCCAGGATATCGACATTCCCCGTCCCGTTGCCCACGCCCAGGTAGGCCAGCAGCGCCAGCCCGGCGGAAAAGGGGAGCAGAATGTGGCGCGGGAGGAACGAAGCCCACTTCCGGCGCTGAAACGCGACGGCCACCTGAAAGCCGACCAGCAGCCCCAGGCCCCCGAACACGGCGGTCGAGGCCCCGATGGAAAGGTGATCGCCGCCCCGGTGGCACAGCGCGTTAAGGAAATTGCCGCCCATGCCGCTCAAGACCAGCCCCAGCCAAGTCCAGCCGCTCCCGAGCAGCGGCAGGAGCGACCAGGCGAACACCAGCCCGCAGGCGAGGTTCGCGGTCAGATGCCCGAGATCAGCGTGGAGCGTGAGCGCCGTGATGGTGCGCCAGAGTTCGCCGTGCAGAATGGCCCGGGCGTCGGCCTGGCCGCGCGTCACCCAATCCGGCCCCCGCGAGGCCTGGAGCGCGAACCAGAGCAGCATCACCCAGACAAAAGCGTACAGGGAGAAGGAGCCGGGCCGGGGGGCGGATTTACCCGCTGCGGCTTCCGCCTGGGCTTCGAGGAGCGCGGCCCGTTCGGCGGCCCGCTCGGCCTCGAATTTCTCCAGCTCTTTGGTAACCGCGTCCACGTCATGGGCGTCCACGTAAAGACAAAAGAGCCCGTTTTCCTCCAGAACCCAGTACGGTTTTTCGATCGCGAGAATGACAAGCCCACGCTCCTCGGCTTGATCGCTCCGAAGATAACAGCCGATCTGAATCAGTTCGCGGTCGGGGCGCATGGGGAAAAAAGAGATTCGCTGACGGGCTCCCGAAGCCAACGGGGGGCCCAAGGCAGAAGCATGATAGGGTCTGAGGCGCGGAAGCAAAGATGGAAATTGGCCATGCCCGCTGTTGACGAAGCCCCCTCGGACTCTTCATAAGGGAAAGCATGCAAACCGCCGTCTGTACGCTCTTCGAGGGAAACTATCACTTTGGCGTGGGCGCGCTGGTCAACTCCCTCTGCCGGACGGGGTTCCAGGGAACGGTCTTCGCGGGCTACCGGGGCGAGTTGCCGGAATGGCTGGCGGCATTGGGCCCCTCCCGGAACGCCGAGGGCCATACGCTGGCGCGCGTGACGGACACGGTCAGCCTGGTTTTCATCCCGATGGCCGGGACGTGGCACCTTACGAACCTTAAAGCCGCGCTGATGCTCCGCGTTTTGCGCGAACTGAGCCCCAAGACGGAGCGGATTTTTTGTTTCGACCCGGATATGGTCTGCCTGGCCCCCTGGAGCTTTTTTGAGGGGTGGGTTGATGAAGGGGTCGCGCTGGTCATCGACGGGAATTTCCCCATGCCGCAAAATCACCCCGTTCGCAAGGCATGGCGGCGCTATTGCGAGCCGCACGGGCTGAAGTTCGCGGGCACTGCGGAGGATTACTACTTTAACGGCGGTTTCCTGGGAATCGCGCGCAAGGATATCGGGTTCCTGGAAGCATGGCAGAAAATCCACGAGCTCATCGAGCCCGAGGAGATCCTCTCTCTGCCGATGGGCCTGGCGGGCGCGCCGGACTTCAAGCGGCGGCGGAGCTACCCCTTCTGGCTGCGGGACCAGGACGCCCTCAATATCGCCGCGGACCTGGAGGGGATGAACCTCAGCCCCATGGGCTGGGAAGCCATGGGGTGGCGGCAGCCCTTCGAGTTTATGCTGCACGCCTGCGGCAGCCCCAAGCCGTGGGCCACGAACATCCTGCGGGAAGCGATCCGGGGAAAATCCCCCGAGGCGCTGATGAACTTCACCTTTCTCGATCACTTCTCGGGCCCGATCCCGGTCATGAGCGCCGAGGAAATTCGCCGCCGCATCTGGCAGGTGCGGATCGCCGGGGCCATCGCGCCCTTTTGCGGCGCGCTCCAGTGGCTTAAGCGCAGTCAGTAGGGCTTGTCGCTCCCTGCTGCGTCTCTTTCCAGATCCGAAAGGAGGAAAGAAAGCTATTGGAGAAATCCTGCGGGCGGGCCTCCGTCCAGCGCTCCAGAAGCGGGATCGGGAAGAAAAGGCCGCTCTCGATTTCGGCCCGGGGCCAGTGGAAGGGGCCATCGTGGTGAGCCTGGAAAATCTGCACGAATTCCCAGCCGGTCTTGGGCCCGGCGGGATGCGTGCCGATCAGGGTCAGCGGGGCCGAGACGCCCAGCTCCTCGCCCAGTTCGCGCTCGGCGGTTTCGAGATAATCCGCGCCCGCGTTGACGTGCCCTGCCGCGCTGGAATCCCAGCGGCCCGGGTTGGCGTCCTTGAAGCGGGAGCGCTTTTGGAGAAACAGATCGCCCCGCTTGTTGAACACGAAAATGTGCACGGAACGGTGTTTGAGCTTCTGGGTGTGGACTTCGTGGCGGCTGGCCTGGCCGATGACGCGGTTTTCGTCGTCCACCACGTCGAAGCGCTCGCCGTGGACGTCCTGGGCCTTAGCGTTGAAGGTTTCAGGGTCCTTGGCGGCCTCGACATAGCGCGTGAGGTCCACCCACTGGCGCAGGTCGAGCGCCTCGCCCCGGACGGTTTCCTCGATGCCGAGAGCCGCGCAGAGGGCCGACCAGTCGAGCTCATGGTGGGCCAGCATTTTGCGGAGCATTTTCCGGCGCTGGGAGAAGCCTTCCTTTACCAGGCGATTGAAAAGCCGGGCATCGCAATCGGGCAGCTCGGCCGGGTCGCGCGGGGTGAGCGCGATGACGCCGCTTTCGACATTCGGCGCGGGGAGAAAGGCGCTCCCGGGGATCGTGCGGACGTAATCCACCTTCCAGCGGCGGCCGACAATGAGCGTAATGGCTCCGTACTCCTTGGTCGAGGGCTTGGCGGAAAGGCGCTCGGCCATTTCCTTCTGGAGCGTGAAGACGAGCTTGCCCACCGGCGAGGGCTCGGCAGTGAAGGCGAGGAGCACCTGGCTGGAGACGTAATAAGGGAGATTACCGAGCACCTTGGCCGGGCCGCGCGGAAAGAGTTCCCGCAAATCGTACTCCAGCGCGTCCTGGTGGAGAACCTCGATGTTCGGGTTGTCCCGGAAGCTCTCCTGCAAGTAGCCCGCCAGGCGACCATCCTTTTCGATCAGCGTGGCCGAGCCGCACTTGGGCACCGCGAACTCGGTGAGCGCCCCCAGCCCGGGGCCGACCTCCACGAGGTGATCGGTAGGCGAGAGGTTGAGCTGACCCACGATCCACGCGGCGGTTTCCTCGTCATGGAGGAAATTCTGGCCGAGGCTCTTCGTGGGATGGGTCTGGAGGGCCGATAGGGCGTGTAGGATTTCAGCGCGGTTCATGGATAGTGGGGAAAGATGAGGCAGCTTTTTCCCGGATGCGAGCCAAAGATTCTTTGTAACATTTCCTCCGTTTCGCTTCTGGGGGTTGGTATATGAATGAAGCGCATCCTCCCATGACTGGCAAAAATACCTGTTCCCGCTGCGGTTCTGCCCTGCCCGTGGGCGGGCTTTCCGGGATGTGCCCTGCGTGTCTGCTCCGGATGGGGGCGGCTCCGGAAACGGTAACCGAGCCCGGGGGCCCGGCGTTCGTGCCTCTGACGGTGGACGCGCTCGCCCCGCTCTTTCCGCAGCTGGAGATCCTGGAACTCATCGGCAAGGGCGGGATGGGCGCGGTTTACAAGGCAAAGCAGAAGGAACTCGACCGCCTGGTGGCGCTCAAAATCCTGCCGCCCGGCAGTGGTGGCCGTTCGGCTGCATTCGCGGAGCGGTTTGCGCGGGAGGCCCGGGCGCTGGCGAGGCTGAACCACCCGGGGATCGTGACGCTTTATGAATTCGGGCACGTGGAAGGCGAAGCACCGCTCTACTTTTTCCTTATGGAATTCGTGGACGGCGTGAATCTGCGCCAGTTGCTCGGCCAGGGGCGGATTTCACCCCGGGAGGCGCTGGCCATTGTGCCGCAGATTTGCGATGCGCTCCAATACGCCCACGACCAGGGAATCGTCCACCGCGACATTAAGCCGGAAAACATTCTCATGGATCGGCGGGGCCGGGTGAAGGTGGCCGATTTCGGGCTGGCGAAGATCGTCGGAACGGACGAGCCCGCGGCTTTTGACGCGCAGGGGGCAGCCGATGACCTGACGAAAGCGGGAGCGATCATGGGCACTCCGCGCTACATGGCCCCGGAGCAGACGGCCTCGCCGGGCGAGGTGGATCACCGGGCGGATATCTACGCGCTGGGGGTGGTCTTTTACCAAATGCTGACCGGTGAGCTGCCGGGACCGCACCTTGAGCCGCCCTCAAAGAAGGTGCAGGTGGATGTGCGGCTGGACGAGGTGGTGTTGCGGGCCCTGGAGGAGAAGCCGGAACTGCGCTACCAGCAGGCCAGTGTGTTTAAGACCCAGGTGGAGACGATTGCCGCCGGGCGAGCCTCCTCGGCGGGGGCTTCCTACGAATACCGCAGCCGGGCGACGCTCTTTGGTCTGCCGCTGCTGCACATGACCCGGGGCAGCGACCCGGCAACGGGCCGAATGCGGGTCGCGCGGGGCATCGTGGCGATCGGCGATCTGGCCCAGGGCGTGGTTGCGATTGGTGGAGTGGCCGTTGGCGGGCTGGCTTTTGGAGGCCTTGCGGCGGGATTGCTGGCCTTCGGCGGGCTTTCGCTCGGGGTGGTCTCCATCGGCGGGGTGGCGCTTGCGCTGTTCCTGGCCCATGGCGGGTTGGCGCTGGGCCCCGTAGCCATGGGCGGAGCGGCCCTGGGATATTTTGCCAACGGCGGCTGGGGCTACGGCCTTCATGTCTGGAGTTCCGCCATCCGGGACCCGGAGGCCATGCGGTTTTTCCAGAGCCCGTGGATGCCTTCTTTGCAGACGTTCTTGAATCTCACCAATGCGCTGTGGATCGTGATTTTCGGGTTGGGTATGGGGGCGTTGTTTTGGGCCAAGGGGGCTAAGGGGGGCGGGGGAAGCGCCACGCCCCATCCTAAGGCGGCAAGTCAGCCCTCAGCCCCAGACGAACCCTCGCATTGGCAGCCGGTCCCGATTCCACCGTCCCCGGAGAAAACCACCTACGCAGGGTTCTGGCGGCGTTGCGCGGCGCTCCTCATCGATTACGTTCTGGTTTCGGCTTTCGTATTTCCCTTCGCCTTCGTCATTGCAACCTATGCGCCCGACCACATGGTGCTGAAGATACCGCTGGGGCTCTTTACCCAGGAGCGCGTTTTGGAACGGACCACTTCGGAGAAACAAAAGAAGGATGGATCAGTAAGCACCGTGGAGCGCAAGCGGATCGAGGTCAGCCCGTTTGGGAAATGGAACTATGTTTACGAAGAATTCACCACCCGTAATGGCGCGGAGGAGGAGAAAACGCGCCAACTGATTGACCCGGCCACGGGGAAGGCCATTAATACCACGGATTCGGAAGGGCTCACGTTTGTGGTGCTGTTTCTTTACTGGGTCATCATGGAGAGCAGCCGCCTCCAGGCGTCCGCTGGTAAATGGGCCCTGGGGATTCGTGTGACCGACGCCGCGGGCGGGCGGCTTAGCGTGGCCCGGGCGCTGGGGCGCAACGCGGCGAAGATCCTCTCGCTGATGACGCTGGGGATTGGCTTCCTGATGGCTGGCTGGACCCGCCGCAAGCAGGCGCTGCATGACATGATTGCAGAATGCTGTCTACCCCTGCCGGGAAATGCCTGGACGGGGTGGCATCTCCGGTCGCGAAAGCGGAAGATTCTCTTACTGCTGATCCTGATCCCTTGGACTGTCGCATCGCTGCATTCGATGGCGGTTTTGTGGGTCTACGCCCATGATGGGGCCGCGAAGAAAGGGGAAAATGCCAATCATTGAAACGGGGGCATCTCGGCAAAGTTCCGGCGACCTCTTCGCCACCACGCGCTGGACTGCCGTGATCGCGGCGGGGATGCGGGGCACGCCGCAATCCGAGCGAGCGATGGAGGAACTTTGCGGGGCCTATTGGTATCCGCTCTACGCTTACGTGCGGCGGCGGGGGCACACGCGGGAGGATGCGGAGGATCTTACTCAGGCGTTTTTTAGTCGGCTCCTGGAAGGCCGCTCGCTGGAGGGGCTGAGTGCGCAGCGCGGGCGTTTCCGGGCCTTTCTGCTGGCCTCGATGAAACATTTCCTGGCCAATGAATGGGACCGGGCGAACCGGCTCAAGCGAGGCGGCGAGCGAGTGCATCTTTCGCTCGACTGGGCGACGGCGGATACCCAGTTCCAGATCGCCGACCGTTGCGCCGCCAGCCCCGAGGCGCTCTTTGATCGGGAATGGGCGCTGGCTCTGCTGGAGCGGGTCTTGGAGGGGCTGCAAAACGCCTACGCCGCCGAGGGGCATGGGGCGCTTTTTTCGACGCTGCAACCGCTGCTGATCCCGGAAGGCGGCGAGGGGAGCATTACCGAAGCCGCCAGGAGCCTCGGCATGGAGGAGGGGGCTATTCGGGTGGCGCTGCACCGGCTGAGGAAGCGCTACCGCAAGCTTTTGAGGGAGGAAATCGTCCAAACGCTCGAAAATCCCGCCGAGGTGGAGGAGGAAATGAGGACCCTTTTTCAGGCTTTTGCGGCGGGCTAAGGGGGCCGGCTCCCTGGAGAACGCAAATTTTTCCTCATGGGTCTTGAACCCGCCCCCCTTTGGAGCGCATTTTAAGGGTTCCCATGATTGCGTTCCGCGACGAAGTTGGCGACGAGTTTGTCGAGCGCGTTCGGCAGATTTTCTCGCCGGACGGTCTCCTCGCGGTCGCGCGCAATTTCGAATACCGCCCCGAGCAGCAGCAGATGGCCGTGGCTGTGGCCAAGGCGCTCTCTGAGGAGCGGCACCTGGTGGTGGAGGCAGGGACGGGCGTGGGCAAGTCCCTGGCGTACCTGGTCCCGGCCATTCTCTTCGCCCTGGCCCACGGGAAAAAGGCGGTGATCTCCACCTACACGATCAATCTCCAGGAGCAGCTGGTTTATAAGGATATCCCGATCCTCCAGAAGGTTCTTCCTCTCGAGTTCGAGGTGGCGCTCTGGAAAGGGCGTCAGAACTACCTCTGCCCGAGGCGCTTGGAGCGGGCGATGCAGACTTCGGCGGATCTCTTTACCTCGCCGGAGCAGGAGGAGCTTAAGCGGATTTACGAGTGGTCCACGACGACGCAGGACGGTTCGCTGGCCGATTTCGCGGTGGAACCCGATCCGGCGGTCTGGGCTCAGGTGTGCAGCGAACCGCATCTTTGCACCGTAAAGACCTGCGGTGGAACGGATAGCAAGTGTTTTTATCAACGGGCGCGTAAAAAGCTGATTTCCGCCGATGTCGTGGTGATGAACCACACGCTCTTTTTCCTGAACGCCGCCGGGGCCGATGAAGCCGACGAGCAGAGCGGATATATTTTCGCCAATGACTTCGTGATTTTCGACGAAGCCCACACGGTGGAAGGCGTGGCGGCCAAGCAGATCGGGATGAATATCTCGCAATTCAGCCTGAAATACGCCCTCCAGCGGCTTTACAACGAGCGCACGAAGAAGGGGCTCTTTACCCAGTTGCGCAATCCGGACGGCGTGCGGGAGGTGACGGCGCTGCTCTCTCAGGTGGACGATTTTTTCAATACGGTCGCCGACAAGGCCCCGTTTAACCCCAGGGGGAGGGAGGTGCGCATCCGGCAGGCCGATTTCGTGCCCGACACGATCACGGGGGAACTCGGCAAGCTCCAGGAGCAGATCGTGGGCATCCTCAAGGGGGTGGAGGATGACATTACCAAGGGCGAGCTGCAGGAGATGGGCCGCCGGGTTCGCGACGCGCGCCTGGGCATCGCCACGTTCCTTTCGCAGACGGCCGAGGACTACGTCTACTGGGTGGAGAAAACGGGCAAGCAGGGGCAATTCTGCGCGCTCAACGCCGCCCCGGTGGACATTGCCGCGCACCTGCGGGCGATGCTCTTTAAAGAAGGCTCCTCGTGCGTGATGACCAGCGCGACGCTCTCGGTGGGCAGCGCGGAGCTGAACTATTTCCGCAACCGCGTGGGGGCCCAGGAGGTGACGGCGGAGCAGGTGGGCAGCCCGTTTGATTACGAAAAGCAGATGCGCCTCTACGTGACGCGTAAGATGCCCGATCCGCGTGACGCCAGTTACGAGGAGGCGCTGGCGGGGCAGGTTCAGCACTTCGTGGAGATGACCAACGGGCGGGCGTTCGTGCTCTTTACCAGCTACAAGACGATGCAGTCGATGGCCGAGCGGCTGACCAAGCCGTTCGTCAAGAAGGGGTGGAATTTGCTGGTGCAGGGAAGCGGGCTTTCGCGGCACCGGCTGGTGGAGGAGTTCAAGAAAGAGGAGGACCCGAACGTGCTTTTCGGCACGGACAGCTTCTGGAGCGGCGTGGATGTGCCGGGCGAGGCGCTCTCGAATGTGATCATCACGCGCCTGCCGTTCGCGGTGCCGGATCACCCGCTCATCGAGGCCCGGCTGGAGGTGATCCAGGCGCAGGGGGGCGACCCGTTCGCGGAGTATTCGCTGCCCGAGGCGATCCTCAAGCTACGCCAAGGGGTGGGGCGGCTTATCCGCACGAAGTCGGACAAGGGGATCGTAGTGATCCTGGACCCCCGCATTCTGACCAAAGGCTACGGCAGCGCGTTTATGAAGGCGCTACCGAAGTGCCCGGTGGAGATTGTGTAGGCCAAATGATGCACTGAGAATAGCCGCAAAAAAGCGCAAAAGGCGCAAGAATAGAGGGTTACGATAACAAGTTGTCGGTTTAGAAGTTCACCCTATGGGTGAGTCTAAAACTCTCTGCAAAATCGACGCATCTCTTTAATTTTGCGCCTTTTGCGCCTTTTTGCGGCTATCCTTATCTCCCGTTTGGGGTTTAGCGGCTCTGCCTACCGCCGCCCGGGGCTCCAGGTCATGCCGCCGGGGATGCCGCGCAGGCTCGGAACTGATTTGGCTTTGCCGGGGCCCCGTGAAGGGCCGCTGCGGGACGAACCGGAGGCTTTCTCTTCGCGGGATTTGCCGCCGCCGCTGCGCGACCGAGGCTGGCTGTTGCTGCTTTCGCCGCTGCGGCCTCCACGGGATTGGCTCTGCCTTGGGCTGCCGCCACGGCGGGGACGCTCTCCGTCGCCTTCCACTTGCTTGGGTGCGGCGGCTCCGTAGTTGAAGCCCTCGGCTTTTTTCCGGACGATGCCGCGGCCAATGAACCGCTCCAGCGAACGGAGCGCGGCGCGGTCTTCATCGGTGACGAAGCTGGTGGCGACGCCGACTTGCTGGGCCCGGCCCGTGCGCCCGATGCGGTGGACGTAGTCCTCGGAGTGCATGGGGAAGTCGAAATTGATGACGTGCGAGATGCCCTCCACGTCGATGCCGCGCGCGGCGATGTCCGTGGCGACGAGCACCCGCACGACGCCGGATTTGAAGTCTTTCAAGGCCCGGAGGCGCTGGTTTTGCGAGCGGTTGGAGTGCAGGGCGGCGGTCTTGATACCCGCGCGCTCTAGGTTGCGGGCGATGCGGTCCGCGCCGTGCTTGGTGCGCGAGAAGACGAGGACGGTATCCAGGGCGGGATCGGCCAACAGGTGCAGGAGGAGGGCCGGTTTCAGGTGCTTGGGCACTTCGTGGATGAACTGCGTGACGGTCTCCGCCGGGTTGGAGCGGCGGCCGATTTCCACGATTTTCGGCGAATGCTGGAATTCGTGGGTGAGGGTCTCGATTTCCTTGGAAAGCGTAGCGGAGAAAAGGAGCGTCTGGCGCTTGGGCGGCAGGGTGCGGATGATGCGGCGGATGTCGGGCAGGAAGCCCATGTCGAGCATCCGGTCGGCCTCGTCGAGGACGAGGTGGCTCACACCGGCGAAGTTGCCGTAGCCCTGTTTCATCAAGTCCAGGAGGCGGCCCGGGGTGGCGATGATCAGCTCGACGCCAGCCTTGAGGGCGGCGATTTGCGGGCGTTCGCCGACGCCGCCAAAGATGGTGGCGTGGCGCAGCGACAGATATTTGGCGTAAATTTGGACGTTCTCCTCGATCTGCGCGGCGAGCTCGCGCGTGGGGGCCAGGATGAGGGCGCGGCATCCCGGTTTATTGCCGCCGCCGGTGGTGGCGACGAGGTTGGTGAGGATGGGAAGGACGAAAGCTGCGGTTTTTCCGGTGCCCGTCTGGGCGATTCCGATGAGGTCGTTTCCAGCCAGGATGAGGGGGATTGATTTGGCCTGGATGGGGGTCGGTTCCTTATATCCTGCGTCATGGATGGCTTTGAGGATATTGGGGCCGAGCCCGAGGTTGCTAAATGGCATAAGGGGTCAGTTTCAACCCCAGAGGCAAGGAAGGCACGCTCTAATTTCACGAATATCAGGGAAATCCCGGCGTGACCGATGTGCAGCCCGATGCTAGACATGGCGGATGCAGTGGGAAACCCTCCTCTCTCCGGCCCGCTTGGGCAAACGCGATCCCGCAAGCCGGGAAGAACAGCGCTCGGCCTTTCAGCGCGATTACGACCGGGTGATCTTTTCGTCGGCGTTCCGGCGGTTGCAGGATAAAACGCAGGTGTTCCCGCTGGCGGGCTCGGATTACGTGCGTACCCGCCTGACGCACAGCCTGGAGGCGGCTTGCGTGGGCCGTTCGCTCGGGGCGATGGTCGGGGCGGAGGTGGTCAAGCGGCATCAGTTGCGCGGGATCCACTCGTCGGACGTCGGGGCGATTGTCGCGGCGGCCTGCCTGGCGCACGACATTGGCAACCCGCCCTTCGGTCATTCGGGCGAGGACGCCATTCGCCACTGGTTTGCCGCTTCGCCGGTGGCCCGGCGCGTGGCGGGCGTGCTCTCTGAGGCACAGAGGGCGGATTTCGAGAAGTTCGAGGGCAACGCCCAGGGCTTCCGCATTTTAACGCGCCTCCAGATGCCGGATAACCGGGGCGGGCTCCAGCTCACGTGCGCCACGTTGGGGGCGTTCGCCAAGTACCCCCGGCCTTCGTACCCGAAGCGCGACCCGAAGGACCGCCGCGTGAGCGCGAAGAAGTTCTCCTATTTCCACGCGGAGGCCGATCTCTTCGATGAGGTGGCGCAGCGGACGGGGCTGATCCCGAGCGACGCGGGCTGGCGGCGGCACCCGCTTTCGTTCCTGGTGGAGGCGGCGGACGATATTTGCTACCGGCTGGTCGATTTCGAGGACGGCGTGCGGCTGCGCTTGATCAGCTACCAGGAGGCGGCGGAGGCGTTTGTCGAGGTGATTGGGAACCCGAAGTTCCTCGACATTGCCGCCCGGATGCACGGGGACGAGGCGCGCATCGAGTTCCTGCGGGCGATCGCCATCGGCGAGGCGATCGGGCATATCTCGCGCGTTTTCCTGGACCATGAGGCGGATATCCTGGAGGGGCGCTTTGAGCAGCCGCTTTTGCAATGCACGCCGGTTTCCGGGGCGATGGACGCCATTGTCCGGCGCTCGGTGAGCACGCTTTACCGGAACCCTCGCGGGCTGGAGATCGAGGCCGCTGGCTTCGAGGTGGTGGGCGGATTGCTCGATTTGTTTGTCGAAGCCGTGGAGGCTGCGGCGCAAAAAGAGGCCCCGCTTTCGCCGCGCTGGCGCAATCTGCTGGAGCTGGTGCCAGAGCCTTCGGTGGGGCCGGGCCGCAAGCCCGCGCCGGATGCCTACACGCGCCTTCTGCGGATGACGGACTATGTCTCTGGCATGGCCGACTCCTCGGCGGTGAGCCTGTATAAAAAGCTGCGCGGAATTTCCCTTCCGGGGCAGTAGGTGGGGCCCTGTGCAACGGGTGGGTTGAAATCTGAGCGAAATCGGCTATCCTTGAAGGCGATCCGATACGATTCGGAGAGAGACCCTTGCGATTTTTTCTGTTCCATACGGTCCGCCGGTTGCTAAGCCTCGGCAGTGAGGTGGGGGGTGAGCTGCGGGCTCTTGCGGGCATTGCGGCGGCTGTTTTGTTTGCGCTGACGGTGTGCTGCCGGGCCCAGGAGGCTGCGGACGGGGTGACGCCGCTTATGAAGGCGGTGGCCGCCGCGGATTATGGCGAAATTCAGCATCAACTCGATCTCGGAGCGGAGGTGAACCGAAAGGATGCCCAGGGCCGCACGGCGCTTTTCTATGCGTTGGAGGCCCGTTCGCCCCGGGTGGTCGATTGGCTGATCGGGAAGGGGGCTGACCCGGATTTGACCGACGGCCAGGGAGTGCCGCTTCTGGACCGTGCGTTCAAGACCGGGGATCTTGCGCTGTTTAAACCGCTGCTCTGGGCCCGGGCTCCGCGAAAATGGAGCGCCACGACGCTGCGCGAGCTCGACGCGGCGCTGGGGGCTGCCAATAAGCCGCTCATCTCCACGCTGCTCGCGGCGCACTCGGGGCCGCCGATGGCCGAGGGGGCGCGGCAATCGCGGCTAGCCTACCTGGTGACGCAGGGCAAAAGCGAGGCGCTCGGGCTGCTGCTGGAGGGGGGCGCGAACCCGGACTGGACGCTCAACGCGCCGGTGGAAAAGGCGTTTGCTCAAACGGTGCGAAACCGGGATTTGCGCGAATCGCTGGAGCGGGAGCGGGGGATTACGCTCTTAATGCTGGCGGTGGCGGAGGGGCAGCTTGAGTGCGCAAAGGTGTTGATGGACCACAATGCCCGAACCGATTTGCAGACAGCCCAGCGAAAACTGACGGCGATGTATTTCGCGGTTGAGGGGAAAGCCTCGCCGGAGATGTTCCAGGTGCTGCTGGGGAAAAACCCGGAGGAGGAGGACCACAAGGTGCGGGTGGAGATTTCCGTTAAAAAGCAGCAAGCCGTGGTCTACAAAAACGGACTTCCCGCGCTGGAGGTGCCAGTTTCGACGGGCAAGCCGGGCTTTGAAACGCCGATGGGCCGCTTTGTGGTGACGGACAAGGATACGATGCGGATGTCGACGATTTACACGTTTGCCTGCATGCCCTTTTTCATGCGCCTGAGCGGCAGCGAGTATGGAATCCACGCGGGCGAGGTGCCGAAAAATCAGGCGGCTTCGCACGGGTGCATCCGGGTGCCGCTGGAATCGGCCAAAGGGCTCTACGATGAGGTGGAGTTGGGGACGCTGGTAACAATTTCCCAGTAGGAGCAGGGTCGTATCGGCAAGACCGCTGAGGGGGCGGGGCTCGAAATCCTGACATGACTAATCAGCCCCTATCGCGCCGTCATTTTCTGGCAGTCACTGGCCTGGCCGCTGCCGCAGGGATGCTCGGAACCCGGAGCCGTGGTGAAAAAGCGCCTGAGCCAAGCGGCGGCTTTGAGATGATCCCGCTGCCTTACGATTACGCGGCCTTGGAGCCGTACATCGACGCCCAAACGATGCAGCTCCATTACGATAAACACTACGGGGCTTATACAAAGAATCTCAACGAGGCGCTCAAGGATTATCCCGCCTTGCGCAAGCTGAAAATAGAGGAGCTGCTTTCCCGGATCGATGCGCTGCCGGAGGCTGTGCGGAAGGCGGTTCGCAACAACGGGGGTGGGTATTATAACCACGGGCTTTTCTGGCAGATGATGAAGCCGCAGGGCGGGAGCCCGCAGGGTGCGCTTTCCGGAGCGATTAAGACGGCTTTCGGCGGCTTTGAGGAGATGAAGAAGGCCTTTTCGGCAAAGGCGGCGGCGGTTTTTGGCTCCGGCTGGGCGTGGCTGGTGGTGCGGGATGGGCGGCTTGAGATTACCAGCACGCCCAATCAGGACAGCCCCATTATGAAGGGCATCGCGGAGGTGGAGGCCAAGCCGGTCCTGGGGCTGGATGTTTGGGAGCACGCTTATTACCTCAAATACAAAAACGAGCGGGCGAAATATATCGCGTCGTGGTGGAACGTGGCCAATTGGGATACGGCGAAGAAGCTCTACGAAGAGGCGATGGGGTAACTTTCCTGCGTTGCTCTCGTGCCCGAGTTGCACTCGGGTGCGAGAGGGGTTTTTCAACACAAAAAAGCCCGGAAGAACACTGGGCTCTTCCGGGCTTGTTAAGGCTTGCTGGCGGTTTATTTCTCCGCCTTGGCTTCTTCGCTGGGGGCGGCGGGGGCGCTGGGGTGGAACCCTAGCTTGCTGCCCTCGGCGCTGACGGTGACGGTTTCGCCTGGCTTGATCTGCCCGCGAAGTAGTTCTTCGGCGAGCGGGTCTTCCAGGTAACGTTCGACGGCGCGGCGCATCGGGCGGGCCCCGTAGGACGGGTCGTAGCCCTTCTCGATCAGGAACTCCTGGGCGCTCGCATCGAGGACCATGTCGATTTCCTTCGCTTTCAGGCGGGTCGTGACTTTGCTGACTTCGAGCGCAACGATCTTGACCAGGTCGGGCTTGGTGAGCGTGTGGAAGACAATCAAGTCATCCAACCGGTTGATGAACTCCGGTTTGAAGACGCGCTTGGCTTCGGTCAGGATTTTATCCCGCATGACGTCGTAGCCCGCCGTTTCGGTCTCGGAGGGTGCACCGAAGCCGAGGGTGGTCTGCTTCTTGATCAATTCGGCCCCGACGTTCGAGGTCATGATGATGATCGTATTGCGGAAGTCGATCTTGCGGCCCAGGGAGTCGGTGACTTTGCCTTCTTCCAGGATCTGGAGGAGGAGGTGCATGACGTCCGGGTGCGCTTTTTCGACTTCGTCGAACAGGATCACCGAGTACGGGCGGCGGCGAACCGCTTCGGAGAGCTGGCCGCCCTCCTCGTACCCGACGTAGCCGGGAGGCGAGCCGATGAGGCGCGAGGCGGTGAATTTCTCCATGTACTCGGACATGTCGATCTGGATGAGGGCGTCGCGGTCGCCGAACATGAATTCGGCAAGGCTGGAGGTCAGGAAGGTCTTGCCGACGCCGGTGGGCCCCAGGAAGATGAACGAGCCGATGGGGCGGCGCGGGTCTTTGAGGTCGGCACGGGAGCGCCGCAGGGCCTTGGAGATCGCGATGATGGCTTCGTCCTGGCCGATGACCCGTTTTTTCAGGTCGTCTTCCATGGCGAGCAGTTTCGCGGTTTCGGCCTGTTCCATGCGGTGGAGCGGGACGCCGGTGGTCTTGGAAACCACGGAGAGAATGTCGTCTTCGGAGACGAGCACTTCCTTTTCCTCGCGGGCTTCGCGCCATTCGTTGAGGATGCGTTCGAGTTTCTCCTTGGTCTGCTTTTCGTTGTCGCGCAGGGAGGCCGCTTTTTCAAAGTCTTGGGCTTTGATGGCGGCTTCTTTCTGGCCGCGGATCTCTTCGATCTCGCCTTCGATGTGCTTGACGTCCGGCGGGCGGGTCATCGCAGCGATGCGGGCCCGGGCTCCGGCTTCGTCCATGACGTCGATGGCTTTGTCGGGCAGGAAGCGGCCGGTGATGTAGCGGTCGGAAAGCTTGGCGCAGAGTTCCAGGGATTCATCGGAGATCTTCGCACGGTGATGCGCCTCGTATTTGGGGCGCAGGCCTTTCAGAATTTCGATGGTGTCCTCGACGTTGGGAGCCTCGACTTTGACGGTCTGGAAACGGCGTTCCAGGGCGGCGTCTTTTTCGATGTGCTTGCGGTATTCGTTGAGCGTGGTGGCACCGATGCATTGCAGCTCGCCACGGCTCAGGGACGGCTTGATGATGTTGGAGGCGTCCATCGCGCCCTCGGCGGAACCGGCTCCCACGATGGTGTGCAGCTCGTCGATGAAAAGCAGGATGTTCTTGCTCCGGCGGATCTCGTCCATGACGGCTTTGATGCGCTCTTCAAACTGGCCACGATACTTGGTTCCGGCGACCATGAGGGCGAGGTCGAGGGTGACGACCTTTTTGTCGCGGAGAATCTCCGGGACGTTCCCGGCGGCAATTTCCTCGGCCAGGCCTTCGACGATGGCGGTTTTGCCGACACCGGCTTCGCCCAGGAGCACGGGGTTGTTCTTGGTGCGGCGGCAGAGGATCTGGATGACGCGCTCGATTTCGTTGCGGCGTCCGATGACGGGGTCGAGCTCGCCTTTGCGGGCGAGTTCGGTGAGGTCGCGGCCAAAGGCGCGCAGTGCGGGCGTTTTGACCTCGCCTTTGCGCGCGGCCGACTCGGCGGGGTTGCCTCCCGCGCTGGCGGTGGGCGACTCCTCTTCGATTTCCCCCTCGGGCGGGGTGAAGCTGGGATCGAGCTCTTTCAAAATTTCGTTACGGGTCTTCTCAATATCTACATCGAGATTCTTGAGCACGACGGCGGCAACGCCTTCGCCTTCGCGGAGCAGACCGAGCAGAATGTGCTCGGTGCCGACGTAGGAGTGGTTGAGCGATTTGGCTTCTTTCCCGGCGAGCGCGAGGACTTTCTTCACGCGCGGGGTGTAGGGAATGTTGCCGACGATTTTCCCTTCGGGGCCGGGTTCGACCTGTTTGGCGACTTCGGCCCGCACGGCGTCCAGTTCGAGCCCCATTTTCTGGAGCACGTTGACGGCCACCCCTTGGCCGAGCTTGATCAGCCCCAGGAGCAGATGCTCGGTGCCGACGTAATTGTGATTGAACTGCTCGGCTTCTTTACGGGCGAGAGCAAGCACTTGTTGGGCGCGTGGAGTGAAGTTATTCATTTTATTTCTTCGGTTGGAGGCCGTTTTAAAACGATCTTGCTCGTGTTCGGTGGAGGAAACGCTTTCAATTTTTCACGGATAATCTCCGCTCTCAATATATCACGTTCCTCCGGGGTGAGCTTCTGCTGGGAAGCATTACTTTGCAAGTGCGCAGGTTGCGTGATGATAAAAAGTTCGTCGATTTCTTTTTGCCGTTCGGGCGGGAAGAAACCGAGGTCGACGCCGAGCTTGAGGAATGAGAGAAGATTCAAGGCCTCTTTCGAGGTCATCGCGTAGGCGTGCGAGAGGATGCCGAAGCCGCGCCCGATGTTGTCCATCAGGGTCTCGGGCTTCTTTTGGAGCAGGACCTGGCGGGCGTTTTCTTCGTTCTCGATAATTTTTTCGATGACCTTATTGAGCTCGGCAATAATTTCCTCTTCCGGCTCACCCAGTGTGATCTGGTTGGATATTTGGAAGAGATTGCCCATGGCTTCGGTGCCCTCGCCGTAGAGGCCGCGCACGGCCAGGCCGATTTTGTTGATGGCCTGGATGACTTGGTTGATCTGCTCGCTTAGGACGAGGCCGGGGAGGTGGATCATCGCCGAGGCGCGCATGCCGGTGCCGACGTTGGTGGGGCAGGCGGTGAGGTAGCCGAGCTGCGGGTGAAAGGCGTAGTCGAGCTTGGCTTCGAGGGCGGTATCGACCTTGTCGAGGGCCTTAAAGGCGCTACGGAGCTGCAAGCCGGGCCGGAGCACCTGCATGCGGAGGTGGTCCTCCTCGTTGATCATGATGCTCAGGCTGGCCTTTTTGTTGACCACGACGGCGCTGCCCGCGCCTTTGGCGGCGTGTTCGCGGCTGATCAAGTGGCGCTCGACCAAAAGCTGCTTTTCGATGGGCGAAAGCTCTTGCAGGTAGGAGGAGTAGGCGTTGTCCATTTCAGGGAGCGCCTCGACCTCCGGCTTGATGAGCTCCAGGATCTGGAGCCGGTTGTTCTTTTTGGCCCAGCCGGGGAAGGGGTGGCCACGCAGGTTGCGGGCCAGACGGATGCGGCTGGAGATGACGATTTCGTGGTGGGGGCCGTCGGGGCGTACCCACTCGACTCCGCTTGAAAATAGGCTGCTGAAGTTCACTTGGTTTTCTCCAGTTCCCGAAGTTGATCGCGCAACTCGGCCGCGGCTTCGTAGTTCTCTTCGGAGACCGCCTTATCCAGGTCGGTTTTAAGCTGTTTGACCCGGGCGCCGAACTCCATGCTGCGTTTGAGCCGGGCGGGGATTTTCCCCGTGTGGGTGGTGCGCCGGTGCATGGCTTTCAAGAGCCCGCCGAGGCCTTCGGCAAACGTGTCGTAGCACACCGGGCAGCCGAGCCGCCCGGTTTTCTTAAAGTCCGCTTGCGAAAATCCACAGGCGGGGCAGCGCTGGACCGGCGCGCCTTGCTCGACCTCGGTTTCCGCGCCTAGGCCCGGCAAGAGGTCGATGAGGGCAAACGACAGGGGGTCCGTGACGCCTTTCTCCTTCGAGCAAGCTTCGCAGAGGTTAACCTTCTGCATCTTGCCGTCGATGATTTGCGTCAGGAATACCGTCGCCTGGTTGGTTTTGCAAACGTCGCAGACCATGGTGTTTTTTACCTACTTCCTCCCTTAATAAATCGGCGCGCCGGAGGCTTGTGTCAACTCCCGGTAGTGGCCAATGAGTTTTCCCGTGATCGGGCCGGGCTTGCCGTCGCCAATGGGGCGGCCGTCGAGGTCCACCACGGGGATGATTTCGGCTGCGGTGCCGGTTAAGAAAAATTCGTCGGCGGTGTAGCAGTCGTAGCGGGTCAGCAGGACTTCCTTCACTTCGATCCCGGCCTCCTCGGCTAGCTCGATGACCGTGGTGCGGGTGATGCCGCCAAGGGCACCGGCGGAGATGGGAGGGGTAAAGAGCACGCCTTTTTTGATGAGAAAGACGTTGTCGCCCGTGGCCTCGGCCACGTAGCCCTGCTCGTTGAGCATGAGGCCCTCGCCTGCGTCGCCCGCTTCGATCTTGGCCAGGATGTTGTTAAGGTAGTTGAGGCTCTTGACAGCCGGGCTGAAGGCCGCCGGGGCCACGCGCCGGGTGGCGCAGGTGACAACCTTGAGGCCGTTGGAGTAGAGCTCCTCGGGGTAAAGCTTGATGCCGTCGGCGATGATGATGGTGGTCGGCCGGACGCAGTTCTTCGGGTTCAGGCCCAGGTCGCCCACGCCGCGGGTGACGACGAGGCGGATGTAGCCGTCGTGCAGATTGTTCTCGCGGCAGCTAGCGAGCGTGGCCTCGGTCATTTCGGCCTTGGTGAGGGGGATCTCGAGCGCGATGGCCCGGGCGGAATCATACAGGCGGTCGATGTGTTCTTCGAGGCGGAATACCCGGCTGTTGTAGAAGCGGATGCCTTCAAAAATGCCGTCGCCGTAGAGAAGCCCGTGGTCGAAAACCGAGATTTTCGCGTCTTCTTTCGAATAAAACACTCCGTCTATGTAGATCTTGCTCATAAATTCAACTTCTGTCTGTTGCACCCCCCTCTGCACCTCTTCGCGTGGTTTACAGGCCGACCGGGGAGCTCGTTTGCTGGTTGATGAGACCATCCACGATTTCCACTTTGCGGTCGCCGCGTTCGGCCAGCCGGGCGTCGTGCGTGACAACCAGTAATGTTTTCTGGTTTTCCCTGACCAAGGCAAGCAGCAAATCTACGATCGTTTCTCCGGTTTTCGAGTCGAGGTTCCCCGTGGGCTCGTCGGCGAAAAGAATGGTGGGGTCGTTGATGAGCGCGCGGGCGATGGCGACGCGCTGTTGTTCGCCGCCGGAGAGCTCGGCGGGGAGGTGGTGGCACCGCCCGCCCAGGCCCACGCGTTCCAGGGCGTTTTCGGCGGCTTCGCGGCTGGCCCGCCCGCTGATCATGCTGGGCAGCATGACGTTCTCCAGGGCGGTCAGCTCCGGCAAGAGGAAGTAGCCCTGGAAGACGAAGCCCATCCGCTCGTTGCGCAACCGGGCGGCCTGGCGTTCGCTGGTTTTGTAGAGATCGTGACCCTCGAAACTGACGCTTCCGGAATCGGGTCGCTCCAGACCGGCCAGGGTATAGAGTAGGGTGGTCTTGCCCGCGCCGGAGGCTCCGATGAGGAAAATGGATTCGCCCCTACGCACATTGAGGGAAATTCCCCGCAAAACGTCGATCTGCCGGGGGCCAATCTTGAAGGAACGGCGCAGGTCGCAGGCCGCAAGGTGGATGTCGGTATCTGTCATGGAATTTGGGAGAACGTTAGCGGGGTTTCCGCGGGTTGACCAGAGATCAATTCAGCGGGGGGAGGGGAGTTTCACGCTTTACTTCCCCGTGGGGATTTGCAAATTTTCATGTGCTGGCAACAACCAGCCGGGATTTAAGAACCCCGACTATAAACGGCGGGCAATAGCCGAAAACTATTGCCGTTTCCGGGCTATTTTATATGGCCGGGAGGCGGCGGCGTATGTCCAGGCCTCCGGCTAAAGGTCGCCGCAGCCGATTTATAGCGGCTTCTTAACTCCCGGCCTCCTTGTGCAAACGCAAGGAGGCTTGAGTTGAAAGAATGCCCTATGAATGCCGTTTTGTTTTCTGATTTTCCTCATTCCCAATCTCGGACAGATTGGGAACACCCCTGTCCGCTAATCTCTGATTTTTATATGGCCGGGAGGCGGCGGCGCATGTCCAGGCCCCTGCGGCTAAAAGCCGTCGCAGCCGATTTATGGCGGCTTATCAACTCCCGGCCTCCTTGTGCAAATGCAAGGAGGCTTGAGTTGAAAGAACGCCCTATGAATGCCGTTTTGTTTTTCCTTCGCCGCGATCTACCCTGCCTTTGCCTGCCGCATTCCCTCAAAAAGCACGATGCCCACCGATGTGGCGAGGTTGAGGCTGCGGGTTTTGCTCGTCATCGGGATGGTGAGGCAGCGCTCGGGATGGGCGTGAAGGAGGGGCTCGGGGAGGCCCTTGGTTTCGCGGCCAAACACCAGAAAATCGCCCGGCTGGAGGCTTTCCTCGTAATACGGGCGCTCGACTTTGGTCGTCAGGTACCAGAAGCGCCCTTCGGGGTGGGCCGCCTGGAGCTGGGGAAAGGAATCCCAGAGGACCACGCGCGTTTCCTTCCAGTAGTCCAGCCCGGCCCGTTTGAGGGTCTTGTCATCGATCAAAAACCCGAGCGGCCTCACCAGGTGCAGGGTGGAGTCCGTGGCCAGGCAAAGACGGGCGATGTTGCCGGTGTTGGGCGGGATTTCGGGTTCGACAAGAACAACGTTAAACATGACTCTCGAATTTTAGAAAGGATGGCCAAATTGTCACGGGGCATCTACGGGGAATTCTACTTTAAATTAACGAAAACGTTTGTTTTATGGTTATTTAATATTCCTTTACAGTACGTTTAGCTGCAATAAGCTATGCAGTGTTTTCGCATGGAAGAAGTTCATGTTTCTAATGAAAGGGATGCAATGACGGTCGTACCGCGCGAAAATGTCTCGGAACACGCCGGGGCTCATTTGGGAGAATTCTTCCAAAGAGTCCACGGAGCCTTGGATATTCAGAGCCTGATTCGGTCAGCCGCCGGTTTTTTTCAGACGCATGGCGGCGACTCATCCATCGGGCCCAGGGAGTGGGAGGGGTACCTTGAGGCGTTTTCGTCGGCTTTGGCCCGGCTTCGGCCCGAGGGGGACTCGTTTTTGCCAGCGCCGCGGATTCCGGAGAGCCAGGGGGCAACACCGGACCCGCTACGGATTGCCATGGCCTTTCTGCGCGAGAATGAGCGGTTCTTCCGGTCGATGTGCGAAAGCACCTCCGAGACGTTCTGGCTGGCCGATCTCGGCCCCCGCATGCGGATTGTCTACATTGCCCCGTCGTGCAAAAACCTGTTGGGGGTTGCGCCGGAGGAGATCTGCCTGACGCCGAGAAAGTGGTTTTCCATCGTCCACAGAGCCGATCGCCAGCGGGTTTGGGAATTTTACAAAAAAATCCAGGATGGGCGGCTGGAGAGCCATGAGTACCGGATACTCCACCCCGACGGCTCCATTCGGTGGGTTCGCAACGAAGGCTGGCCGGTGCGAAAAGAGAGCGGGGAAGCCGTGGGAATGAACGGGGTGATCCAGGATGTGACCGACCGGCAGCGGCTCAAAGAGGAGCTCATCCAGATCAGCGAACACGAACAGCGTCATCTGTTGGAGGAGATTAAAGACGGGATTTGCCAGCACCTGGCCGGGACCTCGCTTGTCTGCAAGGTCCTTTACAACAAAATGGTCGCCCGGAACGACCCCATTGCCCAGGACGTCGCCCGGATCTGCACGCTCCTGACGACCGCGGTGGCCGAGGCTCGGCAGCTTTCCGAAAGCCTGGGGGCCGTGAACACCGGGGAAGGGGGCCTCGCCGCGGCGCTGGCCCGGCTCGCCTACCGGATCTCCTCGCTTTTTTCCATCTCGTGCGTCTTCCGCTGCGGCGAGGACGTGGCCGTCACGGACGAAATCACGGCCACCCATCTCTACGGCATCGCCAAGGAGGCGGTCAACAACGCCATCCGGAGCGGAGGGGCGGTGAAGATCCACATTCGCCTGCGCCGCCGGGAGGAGCGGATCGTGCTGACGATCTCCGATAATGGCACCGGATTTGAGGAACCCTCGGGCAAGAACGCTGGAATCGGCTTGCGCATGATGGGATACCGCGCCACGGAGTCGGGCGGGCAGCTCAGCGTCGAACGCGGCAAACGAGGAGGTACCGTGGTGACCTGCACGGTCCCGGCGTGCCTGTAGGGCACCTCCGTAGCCTGAACGCGCAGGCCGGGCTTCGAGTGCGTTTTATAAGTTGTCAGCAGGGGTAAAATCCGCTTTATTGAAACCAACCGGAATAAGCTTATGAGTGAGACCACAAACCAGGAAAGCGAAAGCAAATTTGAGGCCGGAAAGGCCCACGCCAAACAAGCCGCCGAGGAATTGCGCGCCGCAGCGGAGGAAAAAGCCGCCGAGCTTCGATCCGTGGCCGGGACCAAAGCCGCGGAATTCCGCACCACAGCCGAGGCGAAAGCTGGCGAATACCGCGCCAAAGCCGGGGAAACCTTCGAACAGGCCCGCAGCCGCGCCCACAACTTCCAGGAGCAGGGCGAGCAATACGTCCGGCAGAACCCGCTCAAGGGCGTTCTCACGGCGTTGGGTGCCGGGTTCGTTCTCGGGCTTCTCTTCCGGCGTTAATCGGCCGACTTTAAAAGCATGACATCCGCCACGCCCTCGTCGGGCGGCTCGGGGGAACCCGGGCTTTCATCCCATCTTCCCGCGTTCATCGCCTCGCTGCTCGGATATTTCCGGGCGCGGGTGGAGCTCGCGGGTATCGAGGGCAGGGAAGCCGCCGGAGTTTTCCTCAAGGCGGCCCTTTTGCTGGCGGCGGCCCTGCTGCTACTGGCCTTCGGGTACGCCTTCCTGTGGATCGGCCTGATCGGGGTGATCGCCACGGCGACCCACGTCTTTTGGGGCTGGATCGTGCTGGGGGTGGCCGTGCTGCACTTCCTGGGCGTCGTGGGAGCCCTCTGGGGCGCTTCCCGGTTTGGGAAAAAGCCGGTGTTCAAGGCTACGCTTGAGGAATTCAGAAAGGATCAGGAATGGCTCAATCGCCACACCAACACCTAAGCCCCGGCGAGGCCCGCAAGGCGGCACTCATCGCCGAGCTCTCCTGGTCACGGGAGCGCCTCTCAACCCATTTTCAAGAGACCCTGCACGACCTGAACGTCGTCGAGCACCTGCGCCACTCCATCAAGGAGCGCAAAACGGCCTGGTTTACCGGCGCGGCGGTGACGGGCGGCCTCCTGTCCTGGATTTTTGGCCGCAAGAGGCATAAAAGCCCCAAGAAGCCCAAGCCGCGGGAATTGCCCGGCAAACGCGTGGAAATTCCCCGTAACGGCTATCTTGGCATTGCTCTTGCTGTTTTTACTTTCCTGTTCAACCTGCTCAAGCCCGTCTTGAGCAGAGTAGCAACCCGAAAAATCGAGGAGCTGGCGGCCCGTGGCGGACGCTAGGTTTTTCCCCGATTTCACGCTCGCGCACGTGAAAAAATGCGTAAAACGTGCGTTTTGAATTGATTTCAGGGCGCTCCTGGTGTGCTTTTTTCTGTCTGCAAATGTCTGACTCCCCCATTTCCTCATCCGGCACTACGGCCCAAACCGACGTGGTTCAAACGCTCGAACACGTCGACCACTACCTTTACGTTGGCCAGCAGTCGTGCGCCTCGGACATCCATCTTTGCGTAAACAGCCAGCCCATCTGGCGTCGAAACGGCGAATTGGAGCCCATCTGGCTCAAAGCGCCGCTGCTTTCCGCCGCCGATACCGAGCGGCTGGCCTTCGGCTTCCTGAACGAGCTTCAGAAGAAGCACCTCATGGAGCGCGGCGACGCCGACTTCGCCTACGCCAACCAATTCGGTCGTTTCCGTACCAGCGTCGTGCGCCAGAGGCTGGGCTACGACATGACCTTCCGCATCATCAACACCGAGCTGCGGAGCATGGAGGACCTGGGGTTGCCGGATTCGCTGAAGCTTCTCACCCAGTACCACAACGGCCTGGTGCTCGTCACCGGTTCCGTCGGCTCCGGCAAATCGACCACGCTCGCCGCCCTGGTAGACGAGATCAACACCCATCGGCGCGACCACATCATCACCCTGGAGGACCCGATCGAATACGTCCTGCCCTCCAAGGGCTGCCAGGTCACCCAGCGCGAAGTCCACACCCACACCAAATCATTCGCGGCGGCCCTGCGCGGGGCGCTGCGTGAAGACCCCGACGTCATCATGGTTGGTGAAATGCGCGACCTGGAGACCATCCAGCTCGCCATCACTGCTGCTGAAACGGGCCACTTGGTCCTGGGCACCCTGCACACCAGCAACGCCGCCCGCACCCTGGACCGTGTGCTCGACGTCTTCCCCACCGACCAGCGCGAGCAAATCCGCGTCATGGTCAGCGAATCGCTCCGCGGCGTGGTCAGCCAGCAGCTCATCCCCCGCATGGACGGCAAGGGGCGGGTGCTCGCGCTCGAAATCCTCGTCAACACGCCCGCCGTCGCCGCCACCATTCGCGAAGGCAAAACCTTCATGCTGCCCGGCACCATGCAGACCGGCCGCAAACTCGGCATGCAGCTCATGGATGACTCTCTGATGGCCTACTACGACAAGGGGCTCATCTCCCAGGAAGAAGCCTACGCCCGCGCCGAACAGAAACAGCTCATGCGGCAGCACTTCTCCCACTGATTTTCCCTCTTTTTTTAAGCCCCCATGCCTTACATCGACCAGTTTTTTAAAGTCCTCATCGAAGCGGGCGCTTCCGACCTTCACCTGGCCCAGGGCCAGCCCCCCAAGATCCGTCAACACGGCGACATCATCGCGATCCGCAACGAGCCGCTCACCCGGGAAGAGTGCGCCTACATGATGAGCGAGATCAGCGGCCCCGAGCGCTGGGCCCGCTACGAGGAAGGCGGCGACCTCGACTTCGCCTATGAAATGGACGCCGACTCCCGTTTCCGCTGCAACTTCCTCAAGCAGGCCAACGGCTACGGCGCGGTATTCCGCCTCATTCCGACCAAAATCCTGACCTTGGAGCAGCTCGGCATCCCGCCCGTCGTCAAGGAATTCTGTAAAATGCGCGGCGGCCTGGTGCTGGTAACGGGGCCAACAGGCTCCGGTAAATCGACAACGCTCGCGGCGATGATGGACTACATCAACGTCAATTTCTCCCGGCACATCGTCACCATCGAGGAGCCGATCGAATTCGTTCACAACAACAAGAAGAGCATCATCACCCAGCGCGAGGTGCCCGACCACGCCCCCTCCTTCCCCGTCGGCCTGAAAGCCGCCCTGCGCGAGGACGCCGACATCATTCTGGTCGGTGAAATGCGCGACCTGGAAACCATCTCACTCGCCCTGACCGCCGCCGAAACGGGCTTGCTGGTCTTTGGCACCCTCCACACCAACAACGCCCGCAAAACGGTTGACCGTCTCGTCGACGTCTTCCCGTCCGAGCAACAGGGGCAGGTGCGCACCATGCTTGCCGCCTCGCTGCGCGGCGTCGTCGCCCAGCTCCTCATGAAGCGCTGCGACAAAGCGGGCCGCCTTGCGGTCAACGAAATCCTGGTCGGCAACTCCGCCGTCTCCGCCATCATCCGTGAAGGCGCCACCCAGAAGCTGCAAGACGTCATCGTCGGCGGCAAGGGGCAGGGGATGCAGTTCATGGACGACGCCATCTGGAGCGTCATGCAGAAGGGTTACGTCTCGCCGCACGAGGCCTTCATGAAGGCCATCGACAAGAACCGCTTCAAGGTCTTCCTGCCCAAGGAAGAAGCCGAACTCGCCAACTCGGCAGGCGGGGTCTCGTAACCCCCCAAGGGCGGTTTTTCGTTCAAATCTGACGCAATGCGCGCCCGGTTTGAGCAAAATTGCGAAAAAACGGGCCGTGGTTGCCAGGAAAACGGGGTAAAAATCACGCCGGAGCTAAAAATTTGATGAAGACGTAACACTGCATGGCATCGGACATGCTGTTATACCTTCTTCAAACCCTACTCCCCCGGAAACACCCCCATGGAAAACCAAGCAAACGGAGCGCTGCAGGACATGCCATTCAAGGATAAGATAGAGAAAGAGAAATTTGAATTTGCCGATTTAATCCCTTACCTGCTCTTCTTTCTCGTCCTGGCGGTATCCTACCTGGGCGTCACCCAGTATGCAGGGCAGAAGTATCCCTGGTTCCTGACGCTGCTCATCCTGAACGGCTGTTTCCTGGCCCGCTGTATTCAGTCCTCCATCGAGCTTCGCAAGAGCCGCCAGGCCGAGGCCAAGACGCACGGCGAGCTCTGCGGCCAGCTCGCCGAGGCCGGTGCGCAGATGGGACGCAAGGAGGAGGAGCTGGCGGAAACGGCTGATAAACTGAGGCTTACGGATGAGGGCCTCACCTCGGCTAAAGCGGAGCTGGAACAAACCAACGTCCTTTTTGAGAAGCTCAGCCTCGATCTCGAAATCGCGGAAAGCGAACTCAAGTCGCTCAAATCCGAAACCGAGGCCATCCTCGCCAACGTCAAGCAGGGGGTCTTCCTCATTAACAGCGAGGGAACCATCAGCGGCCAGTACTCCGAGGAACTCAAGGGGATCTTCCAAATTCCCGACGCCGCTTCTCGCAATTTCATGCGCCTCATGCGCCCGCTGGTCCCGGAGAAGCATCACCAGACGATCAGCAACTACATCGCGCTCCTCTTCAACCCGCGCAAAAACTCCAAGCAGCTCCAGAAATTCAACCCGCTCAAGCGCGTCGAGCTCAATTTCCAGCGGGCGGAGGGGGGCTTCGCACCCAAGAGCGTGGAGTTCAATTTCCAGCGCGTCTATTCCGACGAGCAAATCGCCCGCGTCCTAGTCACTGCCGTCGATGTCAGCGAGCGCATCCAACTGGAGGGCAAGCTGCGCGAGGAGGGTGAACGCCGCGAGAAACAGCTCTCGCTCCTCTGCGATCTCCTCAACGCCGATCCGGTGCAGCTCCGCGCTTTCCTCAAGGAAGCCGAGGCCGTCATGACCAGCGTGAACACCTCCTTCCGCGAGGCTTCCAGCGAAGCGGTGCCCACCGAGACGACCCAGGAGCGGGTCAACCGGGTGTTCCGGGCGGTTCACAAGCTCAAGAGCCAGGCCACCGCGCTGGGCCTGCCGCTGCTGGAGCGGGAGATTCACCGCATCGAGGATCTCCTCAACGACCTGCGCCGCAACCCGGCCGCCTCCAACCAGGACTTGATCACCGTGCTGGTCTCCATCTCGAAGTTCCAGAGCGTGCTCAAAGAGGCCCAGGAGCTGATGGAGAAGATTTCCGGCATGAGCCGCGCCGCCGTTCCCGATACCCACTCCGCGGCGACTCCCTCCTCGGAACTGATGGCCGCCTCCGAGGAACTCGTCCGCACCTGCGCCACCCGGGCCGGGAAGCATGCCCGCATCGAGTGGGCCGTCTCCGGGTTCGATAACCTCCCGCTTAACCTCCAGACCGCTCTGCGCGACGCCACCTTCCAGCTCGTGCGCAACTGCGTGGTCCACGGCATCGAAGCGCCGGAGAAGCGCCAGGCCGAGGGCAAGGATGGCTGCGGCGTCATCAACGTCACCATCAACATCGCCCGCGAAGCCCACGCCGTGCACCTGGTCTGCCGCGACGACGGCGCGGGCCTGGACGTCGAGGCGATCCGCTCGAAGGCGGTTCGCGAGGGGCTCCTCAGCGCCGAGAAAGCGGCGTTGCTGACCCAAAACGAAATCCTGCCCATCATCTTCGAACCCGGCTTCTCCACCGCCGCCAGCGTCACTGAGGACGCGGGCAGGGGAGTGGGCCTCGACGCGCTCCACGATTCGATTTCCGGCCAGCTCAAAGGCGAAATCCAGATGGAGTTCGGCACGGGCCGCTACTGCCAGTTTGAGCTGCTGGTCCCGCTGATCTAGAGCACCTTTTCCCCCTGTTCCCCCCAGAACTTCTAGCTTATGAAACTCTTAATTGTTGACGATTCGATGATCATCCGGCGTGCGATCGAGCGCACCCTGGTCCCCTCGCTCTTTGATGAGATCCGGACGGCGGCCGACGGCCTCCGAGCCATTGAGGAGTTTAAGGACTTCCTGCCCGACGTGGTGACGCTCGACATCACCATGCCCCACATGGACGGCATCGCCACGCTGGAGGAACTGCTGCAAATCAAGCCGGACACGAAAATCATGATCGTCTCCGCGCTGGCGGACGATTCCACGGCCATCGAGGCGCTCACAATGGGCGCGGATCAGTTCATCTGCAAACCGTTTACCAACGAAGAACTGGTGGCCGCCGTCAACGAAATGCTCGCTTTCGACCCCATCTCATGAGTTCGACCACCGCCTCCACCGCCCTTCATCAAGCCACGCTCTCGATCTTCGTGCAGGCTATTATGCGGTATTTCGACCGCGTGGCGTGCATTCCCGCCGAGATTGGGACGCCCTTTCTGCTCGAAGGGGAAGCCGAGTTGCTGGACGTCACCTCCGTCATCGGCGTGACGGGCGACCTGCAAGGCTGCATCTTTTTTACCGCGCCCCGCCCTCTGCTCGACGAGCTCCTCGGGCACATCGCGGAGTACCAGCCCACCGACGAACTGCGCTGCGACATCTGCGGCGAGGTGGCCAACACCTTTACCGGCAACGTGCGCAAGCAGCTCGGGCCCGGGTTCATGATTTCCGTTCCCGTGGTGTTTTCCGGCCGCCCCGAGCACCTGCTCTGGCCGAAAAACACCGCCCGTTACGTCATCCCGATCGTCTGGCAAGCCAAGCGATCCCTCTTGATTGTCTGCATCGGAGACGCCCCGGCGGCGCTTAGCGCCAACTAGCACGTTGGCCTTGAATTTCAGGAACTCAGGATTAGTTGCTACGCTGGTTGTTTAAGCGGTCCCGTCGCTACCGGGACCGTGCGTTTAGCCCCAAAACAGCCTTTTGCGACTTCTTCCTGAGTTCCTGACTCCCCCCGGGGGCCATGAGAACGCGGTAAAAAGATTAGCAAACCGTGTTGAGCCCTGGGGCGAAAGTGCGCTATAACTGATTTTTCTAATTTATGGCGACTCCGACTCCTTTTCAGTACCAGGACCCGTTCCCCCTTGGGAAAGACGACACCGAATATTACCTCCTCACAAAGGAAGGCATCTCCCTTGGCGAATTCGAGGGGAAGGAAATTCTCAAAGTTTCCCCCGACGCCCTCACCGCCCTCTCCCGCGCCGCTTTTCGTGACTGCGCCTTCATGCTGCGGCCCAAGCACCTCGCCCAGGTCGCCGCGATCCTCGACGATCCCGAAGCCAGCGAAAACGACCGCTACGTGGCGCTGACGATGCTCCGCAACGCCGAAGTGGCCGCGCGCGGCGTGCTGCCTTTCTGCCAGGACACCGGTACGGCCAACATCGTGGGGCACAAGGGCCAGCAGGTCTGGACCGGCATCAACGACGCCGAGGCGATCAGCAAAGGCGTTTGGGAAACCTACACGGGCGAGAACCTGCGCTATTCCCAGACCATCGCCCTCGACATGTACGAGGAGAAGAACACCGGCAACAACCTTCCCGCCCAGATCGATATCGACGCGGTTCCCGGCGACGAATACGAGTTCCTCTGCGTCGCCAAGGGCGGCGGCTCGGCCAACAAGACCTACCTCTACCAGGAGACCAAGGCGCTGCTTAACCCCAAGACGCTCATCCCGTTCCTCGTCGAGAAAATGAAGTCCCTCGGCACGGCGGCCTGTCCTCCTTACCACATCGCGATCGTCATCGGCGGCACCAGCGCCGAGAAATGCCTAAAAACCGTCAAGCTCGCCAGCGTCAAGTACCTCGACGCGCTGCCGACCAAGGGCAACGCCCAGGGCCAGGCCTTCCGCGACCTCGACCTCGAAGCCGCGCTGCTCAAAGAAGCGCAAAACATCGGCTTCGGCGCGCAGTTTGGCGGCAAGTACTACGCGCTCGACATCCGCGTCGTGCGCCTTCCTCGCCACGGCGCTTCCTGCCCTGTGGGCCTCGGCGTTTCCTGCTCGGCTGACCGCAACATCAAGGCCAAGATCAACAAAGAAGGCGTCTGGATCGAGAAACTCGAAGCCAACCCGGCCCGCTTCATCCCGGAGAAGTACCGCAACGCAGCCGAGGGCGAAGTGGTCAAAATCAACCTTAATCGCCCGATGCCGGAGATCCTCGCGGAGCTTTCCAAGTATCCCGTATCCACCCATCTTTCGCTGGATGGCACCATCATCGTGGGCCGCGACATCGCGCATGCGAAGCTGAAAGAACGCGTTGACGCAGGCGAGGGCCTGCCGGATTACCTCAAGGCGCACCCGATCTACTACGCGGGCCCGGCCAAGACCCCGGCGGGGCTGCCTTCCGGTTCGTTTGGGCCGACCACGGCTGGGCGTATGGACAGCTACGTGGACCTTTTCCAGGCCAACGGCGGCTCCAAGATCATGATCGCCAAGGGCAACCGCTCGCAGCAAGTCACCGACGCGTGCAAGAAGCACGGCGGGTTCTACCTCGGGTCCATTGGCGGCCCGGCGGCCTTGCTGGCTGCGGAGAACATCAAGAAAGTGGAGTGCTTGGAATACCCCGAGCTGGGGATGGAAGCCATCTGGAAAATCGAAGTCGAAAACTTCCCGGCCTTCATCCTCGTGGATGACAAGGGGAACGACTTCTTTAAGCAGATCGGCAAACAGGGGTGCACCACCTGCGCGCCTGCTGACCAGCACTAAAAGCGCTTTCTAACATCAAAAGGTTAAGGCCGCCGGAGCGATCCGGCGGTCTTTTTTGTGTATTTTTTAAAGAAATACGTAAATACGTCTGGATGTTTTCCTGTCCTGCAAGCTACAATTAGCGTGGCTTCTAATTCATCTTATATCCAAAATTTGCTTCCCGGGGGGGCGGGGCATGAGGGAGGAAGGAGACCAAAACTATCACCAACTCATGAAAAAAAGGATATTTAACATTGTATTAAGCGGTTTCGCTGCGGTGCTTCTGATAACAATCGGCGGTGCATCAACCCTGCGGGCAAACACAACGACAACAGCTGTAACTACAGCGACAGACTCCACGACAACCACGACAAGTGATTTTAATACTTCTTCGGATCAGGATTATTTTAATTACTCGTATTCTGGAACTGCTGCCGTCTACAGTTCCACGGCGGGGCTGGGGAGTACCGGTGGATTTAGCATCTCCTCGGAATTTGACCAAAACTCCATTTGGACTTCCAAGACGGCTTTGAGCAATGCTAAGGGGACCACCTTCAGCATTAGTGGTGCGTTCTATAACAGCACAGGCAATGCCGGTTTCGGTTTGCTAGGTTTTTCGTCAACCGACACGAATTCGACTGACTCCACCTACCCGGCGGTTGTCAGCAATTCCATTGAAGTCGCGTTTCATGGGGGCGGCGTAATGCTTTACAGTGACGGAAGCTTACTTTCCTCGTGGAATTGGGATCTTTCAAGCACGGCCTCGGGGCAGAGCAATGGGGATCTTGCAGCCGACACATGGTTCAATGTCACTCTCACGCTTACTTTGAATGCATCTAATAACTACGACGTTTCCTTCGCGATCTACGACCTGTCGGGAACGCTTCTGGTGAGCGAGACGTATAACAACGTTGTTTCCACGGCTTTGTCTTCAACCTCTTCGATCTACGGTTACGTCGGAGCTTCGGCATCGAGAGTCACGGAGATCGATGATGTCACTGAAAGCGTCACAACCGTTGATTTGGTACCGGAGCCTTCCACGTATGCTTCGCTGCTGATCGGCGGCATCGCGGCATTCGGGATGATTCGCCGCGGCAAGGAGGCCCGGGTTTAAGACCTCGCCTATTCCTTTCAAGAAACCCGGGGGAGCAATCTTCCGGGTTTTTTATTGCCCGATATCCACGCCCTCCAACATCTCTTTGAGCAGCTTGCGGGCGCGGTAGAGGCGCGTTTCAACGGCCTTGGCGCTTACCCCCAGCACTCCGGCGATTTCCTCGTACGAAAGGTCCTCGTATTCGAAGAGCAGCACCACGGTTTTCAAATCGTGTGGCAGGCTCTGGATGCTGTCGCGCACCTTAGCCGCCATGTCGTTATGCGCGGCGGTATCGCGCGGCGTTTTTTCCGGGCCAGGGTAGGAATCCGCCATGTCCGTTTCGCCATCTTCGCTCACCATGGCGACGGTTGGATGCCGGTGCTCCCATCGCTTGTAATTACGACAAAGATTGCTCGCAATGGTGAAGAGCCAGCTCGAAAACTTGGTCTTGGGCCGGTAGGAGGCGCGGGCCTGGTAAACCCGCACAAAGGTTTCCTGGGCCAGATCAAACGCCTCTTCCCGGTTGCCAATGTAGCGGTAGATAAAGCGAACGAGCGGCGTTTGCCAGGCCGTCATGAGACGGTTGAGGACGGTGTCGTCCCCGGCCTGCAAGCGAAGCATTAGCTCGGTGTCGGCGTCTGGATCGGATCCTGCCATTACTTGGAAAGCAGGGCCGCGTGGTCCATTCCGGGAGCCGCAATGCGGGCGGTGGCCATCTGGATGTACCGGCGGCCCTCCTCGGGCTTCATTTCGGCGGCCACGGCGTAGACATGCCGGAGCATGGCCACCCGGCAGTCGTTTTGCAAAAGCGCCCATTCTTTCAGCTCCGCCTCGATCTCCGGCGTCACGACGGGGCTCGCGGCGATAAGTTCGTTGAGCTTCTCATTCGCGGTGGCCACCCGGGCGCAAAGGAGATCGCACGTCGGGCGGTAGTCGCTGTGCATTTGGGCGATTTTGGCGTATTGGGCGTCCGTTAGGTGGTATTCGCTTTTGAGCCACTGCATGCCGCAGTCGGGCTGGTTCATCAGGCACTGGGTGGGAGTCCCGTGCGCCATCAGGTGAAAGGCGGCGAAATAACCGCCCGCAGCCACTAGCGCGGTGACCAGCAGAATAAGAAAGAGGCGTTTCATTTAGGAGCGGCTGTTTTGGGCGTGGGCGAGGGGATTGATGGTCTGCATGTAGAGAGCCTCCATCTGTTTGCCGTTGCGGGCGTTGTAATCCTGGGCGCGGAAATAGGCCGTTCCCGTGCCGAGCGCCAGCGCCAGCGTCACAAACGCGACGGTAGGAAGCGGCTTGTGGAATTCCGCCACGAGCCAGTTAAGCAACCGGTCCCAGCGGCTCTCCCGCGCGGCAATTTCCGCCCAGACGTTGGCCTGAAAGCGCGCGGGGAGGTCGAGATCGACTTCCCAGGCGTTCAGCTTTTGTTTGAGGTCTTCGTTCATAGGTCCGTGCTGAATACAACACCGGAAACGTTCCAAACCCTCGAGAAAAATACAATGAGGGTTTTTCAAAGCGCCGGTGTTTTATCCACTGCACGGGGTTGAATGCCCCAAATCCATCCAATTACCTATGTTAAAACTCATCCTCGCCCTCGTCGCCTCGGTTCTTCCCCTGGCCGCCCAAGCAGGTTCGCCCACCCCCGCGCCCTCCGCCTCCCCGGCCCACCCGGCCGCGGTGAAGTACACCTGCCCCATGCACCCAGAGGTGGTGTCGGATAAACCCGGCAAATGCCCGAAATGCGGCATGGCGCTGGTGCAGAAGAAAAACTGACGCCCGCTTCTCTCTCTCCCATGAAGCGGCGCCTCCTCCTCTCCCTGCTCCTCTGGTCCGTGGCCCAGACGGCGTTTGCGGCGGAACTCTCGAAAGACGAGCTGCTCCGCTCGGCGCTGAGCCGCAACCCGACGCTTAAGGCCGCCCGCGCCCGTTGGGAAGCGGCCAAACAGCGCGTGCCGCAGGCCCGGGCCTGGGACGACCTCATGGCGGGGGTGACGCTCGAACGCATGGGGACGCTCAACCCCGGAAAAGTGACCGACACAGAGTGGATGGTCTCCCAGACGCTCCCGGTTTCGGGTAAAAATCTCAGCCGAGCCCGGGCATCGGAGGCGGAAGCACTCTCCGCCTTTGAGGAGTGGCGACGGGCGCGCCTGGAGGTCATCACGCGGGCCGAAAGCGCCTACGACCGCCTCGCCGCCGCCTACGGGCAACTGGAGATCAACCGGAGCAACCAGGAGCTCCTCAAGCAAATCACCGAGATCAGCCGCGGAAAGTACGAAGTTGGCACCGCTACGCAATCCGACGTCCTCCTGGCGCAAACCGAGCTCGACCGGCTCTCAGAACGCCAGGCGCTCATCCAGAAGGACCTTTCCGACCAGGAAACACAGCTCAACGTGCTCCTTAACCTGCCCGCCCGCACCCCCGTGGCCCACCCCCGGCCCCTTGCCTTCGCGCCGTCGCCGCTCGCCTCGCAAAACCCGGAAACCCTTGCCGCCCGATGCCGCCCGGAAGTCCTGGCGGCGTGGCGAAAAATCGAGGCTGAAAAAGCACGCCTCCAACTGGCCCATCGCCAGTGGATTCCCGATCCAGCCCTGCAAATCAAAGCCCGCGAATACCCGGGCCGGTCGGGCGTTCAGGAATACGACACCGGGATCACCTTCAGCGTCCCGTGGACAAATTTCAGGAAATACTCGGCGGGCGTGGCGGAAGCCAAGGCCAACGTTGAGAGCGCCCGAGCCGAATACGCCGCCGCGCAAGCCGAAGCCTCCGGCCTCGTGCGCGATCAGCTCCAAAAAATCGACACCGCCGCCGCCAACTACCGCCTTTTCCACGACCGAATCGCCCCTACGGCCCGGCTGAGCGTCGAGGCGGCGCGCAGCGGCTACGAGACCGACAAGAGCAGCTTTCTGGAACTCCTCACCGCGCAACGCACCCTTCAGGATGTCGATTCCGCCGCCCTGGCCCAGCTCGCCGAGCACCAGGTGGCCACCGCCGAACTGGAAGCAGTCGTCGGCGTCTCGAAATTCCTCGGACCCGCCCCGGGGAATACCTCGAAGTAACCGGGCGCTCTCGAGGCGAAGAAAACAGGACTCAAAATTCCCTGTCTTTTCCGTAAAAAACCGTCTAAAACGAGCATCCCATGTTTGAAGGTGCCCATACGGCGTTGATCACGCCTTTTCGCAACAACCAGATCGACGAGCCCGCTCTCACGCGGCTCATTGAAGAGCAGATCGCGGGTGGGATCGCCGGAATCGTGCCGGTCGGCACGACGGGCGAATCCCCCACGCTCAACAATGCCGAACACCACCGGGTGATCGAGCTGGCCGTCAAAGTCGCCAAGGGCCGCTGCCTGGTGATCGCCGGAACCGGTTCCAACAGTACCGAGGAAGCGATCAACCTCACCCAGGAAGCCGAAAAAGCCGGGGCCGATGCCGCGCTGCTGGTGGCCCCTTACTACAATAAGCCCTCGCAGGAAGGGCTCTACCGCCATTTCAAGGCCATCGCCGCCGCCACAAGCTTGAAGCTCGTTCTCTACAGCATCCCGGGCCGCTCTGGCATCGAGATCGCCGTGGAAACCGTGGCCCGTCTGGCCAAGGACGCCCCGAACATCGTCGCCATCAAGGAAGCTGGGGGCAGCGTGGACCGCGTGAGCAAGCTGCGCCAGGCGCTGCCGGATAGCTTCGAGATTCTCTCCGGCGACGACGCGCTGACCCTGCCGTTCATCTCGGCGGGGGCCGTCGGCGTCATCAGCGTTGCCTCGAATTTGATCCCGAAGGAGATTTCGGAGTTCGTAAAGGCCGCGCTGGACGGCGACACTAAGACCGCTCTCGCCCGGCACGAACACTGGTACCCGCTTTTCCGCGACCTCTTTGTGGAAACCAACCCGGTTCCCGTCAAGATCGCCCTCTCTCTCCAAGGCCGCATCGCGCCCGAACTGCGCCTGCCGCTTTGCGAAATGTCGGCGGCCAATACACAGAAGCTCACCGAGACGCTGCAAGCCCTCAAGCTGATCTAGTTGCTTATGATCCGTTTTCTCATCAACGGCGCCAACGGGCGCATGGGGCAGGCCATCCTGGCTTCGCTCAAAGACGATCCCGAGGCCCAGGTTGCCGCCGCGATTGACAAGGGCGACGATTTCCTCGCCGCGCTCGCATCCGCCGACGCGGTCATTGATTTCAGCCACCACACGCTGACCGTCGGCATCGCCAAGGCGTGCGTCGAAGCGAAGAAGGTGCTCGTCATCGGCACGACCGGCCACACCGACGAGGAAGTGGCAGCTATTCGCGAAGCGGCCCGGGAGATCCCGATCGTTTTCGCGCCGAATTTCAGCGTGGGCGTCAATACCCTCTTCTGGCTGACCCGCAAGGCGGCGGAGATCCTCGGGCCGGAGTTCGACCTCGAAATCGTCGAAATGCACCACCGCCTTAAAAAGGACGCCCCGAGCGGGACCGCCAAGCGCCTCGCCGAGATCCTCGCCGAAGTGCGCGGGCTGCAATACAACGAAGACGTGCGCCATGGCCGCCAGGGCATGGTGGGCGAGCGCACGCCGACGGAAATCGGCATGCACGCCGTGCGCGGCGGCGACGTCGTGGGCGACCACACGGTGATCTACGCCAACGTGGGCGAACGCGTGGAACTGACGCACAAAGCCTCCTCTCGCGATACCTTTGCGCGCGGCTCCATCCGCGCCGCCAAATGGGCCGCGACCCGTCCCGCCGGTCTCTACGACATGCAGGACGTACTCGGGCTCAAATAGAAAAAACGCCATGCGTTGTGCCGTCGCTCTCGGCTCAAACTTGGGGGACCGCCTGGCGCATCTCCAGGCGGGATTCGCTGCGGTGGGTGCTCTCAACGAGGGCCCTGCGGCTCCGCTAATCTCCGCGATTTACGAAACCGAGCCGGTAGATTGCGATCCCGGCACGGCGGCGTATTTGAATGCCGTCATTGAAATCGAAAGCTCTCTGGAGCCGCTCGCTTTGCTTGCCGCACTCCAGACGATTGAGCACGCGCAAGGGCGACCCGCCGACCACGGCTACCACGCGCCCCGGACGCTCGACCTGGATCTCCTTTACGCCGGGGAGCGCGTCCTGCAAAGCGCCGCCCTCACGCTCCCACACCCCCGCATCGCGCAACGGCGTTTTGTGTTACGGCCCTTGTCGGATCTCCACCCCGGGTTGATATTGCCGGGAACCCGAAAAACGGTGGCGGAATTATTGACCGGAGTGCCACACCATCCCTTGGTAGAACCATTTGTCTCATGATTTTCGTCGCCTTCTTTGAGCTGATTGGTGGCGCGCTTCTCTTGTTACTATTGGCTGGTGTTCGCCGGGGCGTACAGAGTGCCTCCTCGTGGCGGCGCACCACGGCGTGCATCAAAACCTTTGGAATGACAGCAGGTGCGCCCAGTGTTGTCTATGACTACAAGGTGGACGGTGCTTCTTTTTCAAGCAGCGCCATTGTGCCCGGGGCGTTCTTTTTCAGGAAAAACGGAGCCGTCAAAGCGCCCAAAGCCCTGTGCGTCAACCCGGATGGATCGCTCAAGTTTGCGCCCGGTTCGCAGGTCGATGTATTCTACAATCCGCGTAACCCGGCCGATGCCGTGTTGGTGCCGGGCGTTCAGGTGGGAGAGGTGATTAAACAGGCCCTTATTGGACTAATGCTCACAGGGGTGCCGCTGATCGGTTGGGAAAACAGGAATTGGATGTCGCTGCATCAGCAATCGGTTATTCCGGGTTTTTTCTTTTTGGTTGGTGCCGTGTGCGGTGGTGTTACTCTATTTTTCCTCCGCCGGTGTTTGCTGACCCGCAACTATCCGTTCGTCATGGGTCGGTTGCTCAATGCTTCGGTGGCCTATTGCGGCGATAGCGAGGGCAGCGGCTACATGCCAACGGTGGATTACGAATATACCGTGAGCGGTCAGTGCTTCCAATCTCAGCAGTTATCGGCGATCCCTGTCCGGGTTATGACCTCCAAAAATGCCGCCCAAGTGAAGGTGGACGGGTTACTTGCCATGCCGGAGGTGAAGGTCTATTACAACCCCCGGGCTCCGTGGGAGGCATTCCTGCGCCCGGGACCCTATTGGGGCCTCGCTATTCCACTGGCAATCGGCACCGGGTTCGCGATATTTGGGCTGTTCTTCATGAACCATCATTGATTTTTCCTATGAACCATCGACTCGAATCGTTCTGTGCCGCCAAAGGGCAGCATCGCAAGATTGCCATGCTCACGGCGTATGATTACCCGACCGCCAGGCTTCTCGACGAGGCGGGTGTGGACATCATTCTGGTTGGAGATTCGCTCGGGATGGTCGTTCTCGGCTACCCTGACACCACCTGGGTGACAATGGCCGACATGGTGCACCATATCCGTGCCGTGGCGCGGGGCGCGGGGCGCGCTCCCGTGGTGGGCGATCTTCCCATCCACAGCTTCGACACGCCCGAGCAGGCGGTCTACAATGGCCGGCAATTCATCGATGCCGGAGCGCACGCGGTGAAGCTCGAAGGAGGGGCCGACCATGCGCCGCAAATCCGGGCGCTCACCGAGGCTGGAATCCCCGTCGTGGGTCACATCGGGCTCCTGCCGCAGAGCGTGCGCGAGGAAGGCGGCTACAAGGTCAAGGGCAAGACGCCCGAGGCGGTCCAGGCGCTCGTAAACGACGGTCTGGCGGTGCAGGAAGCGGGAGCCATCGGCGTGGTGGTGGAGTGCGTTAAACACGATGCGATGCGCCCGATCACCGAGGCGCTACGCATCCCCACCATCGGCATCGCAGCCGGGGAGGATTGCGACGGGCAGGTGTTGGTTGTTCACGATTTGGTCGGGGCCTTCCCGTGGTTTACGCCCAAGTTTGTCCAGCCGCTCGCCCATACGGGGACAGAAATTCGCGAAGCGGCGGCACAGTTCGTCGCCCGCGTTCACGGCGAAGCATAAGCGGCTTCAAAAAAACAGCCCGCATTAGTTCGCTGATTTTTTGTAAAAAATCGTTGAACGAATTCGGGCGTTCTTTTGTCGAAAAAAAACGTATGCACCCCCAGTGCCTCGGCCCGCTCGGGTATTCCCCAACGGACCGTGCCCAATGCATGGGGGAGCTTTCGTACACATGATCAAAGTAAACAACCTCCAAAAATATTTCGGACCGAAGATTGCCGTCGATGACGTCTCTTTTTCGGTGGAAAAAGGCGAGGTGCTCGGTTTCCTCGGGCCCAACGGGGCGGGAAAATCGACCACCATGCGCATGATCACGGGATTCATTCCACCCACCAGCGGAAGCATCAGCGTGGGCGGATTTGATATCATTGAAAAACCACTCGCAGCCAAGCGCCTCATCGGCTACCTGCCGGAAAACGCGCCCGCTTATTCCGACATGACCGTGGCCGGGTTTCTGGCCTTCGCGGCGGAATTGCGCGGGCTCTCCGGCGACGCCAAGCGCAAGGCGGTGCACCGCGCGATCGAGATGTGCTTCCTGGAGCCTGTGGCGGACCAGACCATCGAGACGCTCTCCAAGGGTTACAAGCACCGCACCTGCTTCGCGCAGTCCATCCTGCACGATCCGGACGTCCTCATCCTGGACGAACCGACCGACGGTCTCGACCCGAACCAAAAGCACGAGGTGCGCACGCTCATCCGCACGATGGGCGAGAAGAAGGCGATCATTTTCTCCACGCACATTCTGGAGGAAGTGGAGGCCGTCTGTTCGCGGGCCATCATTATCGACCGGGGCCGCATCGTGGCCAACGGCACGCCCGCCGAGCTGAAACGCCGCTGCGACCATGCGGGAACCGTAACGGTGCGGCTGGCAAAAAGCGCGCCGGGCGCAGCGGAGAAGCTGGCCGCGCTCCCGGGCGTCGGCAAGGCATCGCAAGAGGGCGGGCTATTCCATGTGATCCCGTGTGACAAGAGCGGGGTCGGAGTCGCCGCAGCCATTTACGAGCTGGCCGCGCGCGAAGCCTGGACGCTGGAGGAGCTTCACACCGAGGAGGGGCGCTTGGACGAAGTGTTCCGAAGCATCACCCTCGGCGATAAATCCACGAAGGAGGTGGCCGCGTAATATGAGCGCCATTTTTACCATCGCCAAACGCGAGCTGGGCGGCTTTTTTAATTCGCCGGTCGCGTATGTTTTCCTCGTCATTTTCCTGCTCCTCTCGGGGTTTATGACGTTCATGATCAGCAACTGGTTCGGCATGGGGCAGGCCAACCTGGGGGGCTTCCTGGTATGGCACCCGTGGCTCTACCTCTTCCTGGTCCCGGCCGTCGGGATGCGGATGTGGAGCGAGGAGCGCCGCCTGGGCACCATCGAGCTGCTGCTCACGATGCCGGTGACACCGTGGCAGGCCATCGCGGGCAAGTTCCTGGCCGCGTGGGCGGTGCTGGGCATCGCACTGCTTTTGACGTTCCCGATGATCGTCACGGTCAATGCGCTGGGGCATCCGGATAACGGCATTATTGTCGCCGGGTACCTGGGCAGCTTCCTGATGGCGGGCGCTTACCTGGCGGTCACGTCGATGACCTCCGCGCTTACGCGCAATCAGGTGGTCAGCTTCATCATTTCGGTGGTCGTCTGCCTGTTTCTGATCCTGGCGGGGTTCCCGCCGATCACGGATTTGCTCGTGCGCTGGGCCAGCCCGGGCGTAGTTGAAACAGTGGCCTCTTTTAGTGTCATGACCCACTTCGCGGGTCTTCAAAAAGGCGTCATCGATTCGCGCGATCTGCTCTACTTCGCGTCGATCATCGGCTTCAGCCTCTTTTCCACCAGTGTGATCCTCCGCGCGCATCGCGCCGGTTAAAACGCTTATTTCCCGAACATGAAGAAATCTCTTTGTACGCTCTTTTATTCCACGCTGGGCGTGGTGGCGGTGCTGGCGATCCTGCTTGCCGCCAATTTCCTGGCAGGCCGGGTGCCCAAGCGGCTCGACCTCACGGCGGAGAAAGCCTACACGCTTTCTGCCGGGACTCGCGCCATTCTTGCCAAGCTCGATACGCCCGTTCGCGTCCGCTTCTACTGCACGCGCAATGAAAACATGCCGCCGCAGCTCAAGATCTACGCGCAGCAGGTCGAGGACCTCCTCAACGAATACCGCCAGGCATCCAAGGGGTTGGTGCGGATCGAGAAACTCGACCCCGAACCCGATTCGGACGCCGAGGATTCAGCCAAGCTCGACGGTATCGACCCGCAGCCGCTCTCCAACGGAGAGAGCCTCTACATGGGCCTCTCGGTGAGCCTGCTCGATCAGAAGGAGACGATCTCCTTCCTTTCACCGGACCGCGAACGGATGATGGAGTATGATCTTTCGCGCGCCATCTCCCGCGTGGCGAATCCCGAGAAGCCGGTGATCGGCATCTTGAGCTCGCTGCCGGTCGAAGGTCGCCAGGTGCCGCCGATGCTCGCGCAGATGGGCCAGCGCAGCCAGGACCCGTGGACGCTCTACACGGAGCTGAAACGCGACTACACGGTAAAACAGATCGAGCCCGCGGCGAGCAGCATTCCGGATGACGTCAAGGTGCTCCTGGTCATCCATCCGCGCACGGTCAGCGACGCCACCTCCTACGCTATCGACCAATTCGTGCTGCGCGGGGGCAAATTGATTGCCTTCCTCGACCCGAGCGCTGTGCTCGAAGGGCGCGGCATGATGGGCGGGGGGCCCGGCGGCTCCAACCTGGAGAAGCTCCTCAAGGCCTGGGGTATCAAGTTCAACGACCAGCAGACCGTCGTGGATGTGAAATACCTGGGCCGGACCTCCCGGGGCCGCGCGCCGGGCGTGCTCTCCCTGAGCGACGAGGCGTTTGCCAAGGACGACTTGGTGACGGCCAGCACGTCGGATCTCTTCATGGCATTTGCCGGGGTGTTCACCGGAACGCCCGTCGAGGGGCTCAAGGAGACGGTGCTCGTCAAGTCCTCCAAGGACGCGGAGCTGACCGAACCGATGACCGCGCAGATGTCGCCGCAGGACGTGATCCGTAACTTCGCCCCGACGAATACCGAGTATGCGCTGGCCATCCGGCTTTCCGGCAAGTTTAAGACAGCCTTCCCCGAAGGCGAGCCAAAGGCCGAGGCTGACAAAAAGGAGGCCAAGGCCGAAACGCCCGCCGGATTGAAGGAATCGGCCAAGGATAACACCGTCATCCTCGTCGGCGACACGGACATGCTGCAAGACGCCCTCTCGGTCGTCGAGCAAGCGAACCCGTTCAGCGGCGGGAAGGTCATGGTACCGGCCAATGGCAACCTGGCTTTCGCCGAAAACGCCATCGAGCAACTTTCCGGCGACCAGAACCTCATCACGCTCCGCAGCCGGGCCAGCCGCGAGCGGCCCTTTACGGTGGTGCAGCAGATGCAGGCGGCGGCGGAAGCGAGCTATCAGGATAAAATCCGGGAGCTGGAATCGAGCCTGATGGAGACGCAGAGCAAGCTGGGCGAGCTGCAATCGCGCCGCTCCGGCGACAAGGGAGCCCAGCGCTTCATTCTCTCGCCCGAGCAGCAGGCCGAGCTGGAGAATTTCCGCAAAAAGGAAGGCAGCGTGAAAAAGGAACTCAAGGAGCTGCGCCGCAACCTGCGGGCCAAGACCGACTCGCTTGAGAACCGCATCAAGTGGATGAATATCGCGCTCATGCCCGCGGCTGTGACGTTCGCCGGGCTCAGCCTCGCTCTCATCAAACGGAAATCCGCAAAATGAACCGTAAACAATTCTTCTATCTTCTCGCAGTATTACTCGTTATCGGCGGGGTCAGCCTTGCCGTGCTCTGGCAGCGTTCTTCTTCCTGGACGGGGAAGGGGAAAGGCGACGGGCGGGTTTTAGGCAAGTTCGACCTTAACGAAGTGACCAGCGTAGTGATCCGCGATGCCTCCTCGTCGCTGACGCTCGCCAAAAAGAACGACGCGTGGGTGGTGCGCGAACGGGATGACTATCCCGCGGATTTCGCCTGCGTCGGGGGCTTCATTCAGGGGCTCTGGCAGCTTAAGCCGGTGCAGGAAGTGGAGGCCGGGCCCTCGCAGTTGCCCCGGCTCGACCTCTTGCCACCCGCCAAGGGCGAGGCCCACTCGGCCACGCTGGTGGAGCTGCAAGGCAAGGACGCGAAGCCGTTGGCCGCGCTGCTGGTGGGCAAGAAGTTCCTGAAAAAGTCGCCCGGGTTCCCAGATGACGAGGGCGGCGTGGCGGGCCGTTATGTGCTGCCGGTGGGCAAGAGCGGCGTTTCGCTAGTTTCCGAGCGGCTTGAAGGGGCCGAAGTGAAACCGGCGGCGTGGCTGGACAAGACGTTTCTGCGCATCGACCGCATTCAATCCGTGACGGTTGCGAGCGGCTCCACAACGCTGAAATTCCTGCGCGATAGCGATACGGCGGGCGATTGGCAGCTCGACGGGCTTAAGCCCGAGGAGAAGCTCGACCCGGCCAAATTGCCGTCGTTCGTTTCGATGTTCAACGCCCCGGCCTTCGCCGATGTGAAACCGGCCAACGCCCCGCGCGAGGGCTTCAACTCGACGGCCACGGTGACGACCTTCGACGGCTTCACCTACGTGCTGAGCTTCGGCCCCGCCGAGGGGGAAAACGTGCCGTTGGCCATCGCCGTGAGCGCGCAGTTCCCGAAAGAGCGCACACCGGGTAAGGACGAAAAGCCGGAGGATAAGAAGCGCCTCGATGATGAATTCGCCACCAAAACGAAGAAACTCGGGGAGGACCTCGCCAAGGCCAAACAGACCGAAGCGCGGGTCTACCTGGTGACCAAGGCGACCTATGACGCGCTCTGGAAACCGCGTGAGGAGTTTATGCAAAAAGCCCAGCCCGCGCCGACGCCGGAAGCGGCTCCGGTGCCGCCGGTGCCGCCGGTGCCATAGGGGCCGGTCGGCAAATAAGAAGTGTATAACCAAACCGGCTCGGGGTCATTCCCGGGCCGGTTTTTTTTCCCTATTACGTCCGGGCACGGGGGCTGATGCGATACTTCATACCCAATATGTATCAATCGGACGTTTTTGCCGCCTCAGCGCCAGTCCAAACCTTCCGCCGCCAAGGGGGGAGGTGGGCGCTTTTTTTTGGCTTGGCGTTGATGGTTGCCGTCCGGGTTTATTGCGCGTCGGTTTACCGCGTCGATTCCGATGAGCCGCAGCATCTCCATGTGGTCTGGGGAATCACCCACGGGATGGTGCAATACCGCGACCTATTCGATAATCACAGCCCGCTTTTCGCGCTTCTCAATGCGCCGATCTTCCGTCTTTTAGGCGAACGGGCCGATATCGTGACGGTGATGCGCTTGGGAATGATTCCGTTTTATTTCGGGATATTGGCGTGCGTTTACCTGATTGGCGCTCGGCTTTTCTCTCCCCGGGTGGGCGCTTGGACGGCGGCGGTGACGGCGGTTTTCCCGCGGTTTTTCTGTACGAGCCTGGAGTTTCGCCCCGATAATCTCTGGGCGCTCTGCTGGTTGGCGTCTCTGGCGGCGCTGGTCTGCCTCCGGAGGCCGGGCTGGCGCTTTGGACTTGCGGGGCTGTTGCTGGGCACGGCGTTTTCCGTCTCGATGAAAACGACGGTGATGGCGCTCGATCTATTCTTTGCCGCGGGGCTGGCGTGGGGCCTGGCCGGAGCGCCTCGGGTGCCGGAGTTTGGAAAACGGGCCGCGAGCTTTGCCTCCGGGCTCGCGCTCGTCCCCGCCTGCCTGTTGGCGTGGTTCGCCAGCCAGGGGGCGCTGCCGAGCCTGGGGTACTGCCTCATCCGGCATAATCTTATCGCCGCTTCCGAGCGGGGGGCTCTCATTGATCTTCGCGGCGCGGTGAGCCTCGCCGTTTTTATCGCGGTGATCGCCTGGAGCCGTTGGCTGCTGGCGGAGCGGTCTCCGGAGGCCGGGCGGCGGGCATTCATGGCGCTGGTCGGGGGGGCTTACCCCGTGCTGCTTTTCGTGGTCTGGCCGCTGGTGACGCGCGAGGATTTCCTGGCGTTCGTGCCCGTGGCCGTGCTGGTGATCGTCCCAGCGCTGCTGACGTGGGTGGGGGAGCGGCGGCGCTTGGCGGTCAATGTGGTGCTGGCGGCCTCGCTCGTGGGATTCCTGGCGCTTGATGTGCAGGCGCTCGCGCCGTGGGAGGGCCGCTCGCGGTTTCACGAGGCGTTCGTGGCCAGGGCACTCAAGCTGACCGACCCGGGGGACGAGGTGATGGACACCAAGGGGGAGATGATCTATCGCAACCGGCCCATCTACTTCGCCCTGGAGGAGATGACGCGCTGGAAGTATAGCCGCAACCTGCTCGACGACGATATTCCCGAGCGGATGATCGCGCACGGGGTCTGCGTGGCCACGGATAACTACGGGCGCTACCCGCGAAGGACCTCCCAGTTTATCAAGCACCATTTCACCCGCGTCGCGTACCGCACGCTGGTTGCGGGGCGGGTGTTGCACCCCACGGAGGCGTTGACGTATTTCGAGATCGCCATTCCTGCCCGGTACGCCGTGATTGCGAAATCGGGCGGGCCGGTCGAGGTGGATGGCAAGACGTGTTCGGAGTTTGTGGCGCTGGCTCCCGGGCGGCATTCGCTCGGAACGCCGGCCGGATCGGGCCCGGTTGCCGTGGTGTGGGCGCAGGCTGTGGAGCGGGGCTTCGACCCCTTCTACCGGCCCTCGCCTGAGGAACGCGCCGAGGCTCTCCGCTCGCGCCTGGGGAATATTCTATAGGAACCCGGACAGGCGTCTCTACCGGAGCGCGTCGATGGCGGCGCGGATCTCCTCGAAGGTCACGTCTTTGGATACAAACGCCTCGCCAAGCTTCGGGCAGAGGACAAAACGGACCTGCCCCTGGGCGAATTTCTTGTCTTTGCGCAGCGCGTCGACCAGGGCGGAGGTGGGGAGATCGGGCGGCAGGGTAAGCGGCAGGCGGTAGTGGGCCAGCGCGGAGAGAATGGTTTGGTTTTCCTCCGGGGTGAGCCCGGCCTTGGCCACGGAAAGCCGCCCGGCGGCGACGAGCCCCAGGCTAACGGCCTCGCCGTGGAGGAAGCGGCCGTAGCCCGCGACGTTCTCGACGGCATGGCCGACGGTGTGGCCGAAGTTCAAGAGCGCCCGGAGACCCTTGGTCTCGTGCTCGTCCTGGCAGACGATGCCGGCTTTAATTTCCACGTTGCGCCGGATCACGCTTACCAGGGCGGCGGGGTCGTTTTGCAGGTTGGGGGAGGCGAGGGGGGCGAAGAGGTCGCGGTCGGCGATGGCGGCGTGTTTGATGATCTCGGCCACGCCTTCGTTAAACTCGCGCGGCGGCAGGCTCGCCAATGTCATGACGTCAGCCAGTACGAACCGGGGCTGGTGAAAGGCGCCGATCAGATTTTTGCCGCCCTTGGCGTTCACGCCGGTCTTGCCGCCTACGGCGCTGTCGACCTGGGAAATCACGGTGGTCGGCACCTGTACGAACGGGATGCCCCGGTAGTAAATGGAGGCCACGAAGCCCGCCAGATCGCCCACGACGCCGCCGCCGAGGGCCACGACCCACGACCTGCGGTCGAGCCCGGCGGCGATCATGGCATCGCACACGCGCTCCACCATGCCGAGTGCCTTGCTGGTCTCGCCTGCCGGGACGGTGATGAGCGTCGGCTCGTAGCCCGCCGCCTTCAGGCTGGCCAGGGTGGGGCCGCTGTAGAGCGGGGCCACGTGGCTGTCGGTGATGACGGCGCAGCGTTTGCCGAGCTTCTCCAGGCCGGGTTCGGCGGCGATCTTTTCGCCCAGTTGCGGGAGGATCGTTTCGCCAATGAGGACGTTGTAGGCGCGCTCGCCGAGCGGGACGGGGACGATGGTGGATTGCATGGGACCGAAGGTTCTAGCAGAACTTCACGCCGTCTTCCACTTGATGTTGCAGCCGGTGCTTGGGATCTGGTTCGCATCGACGGGGCGGCTGCCGAGCACGGCGTCCAGGGCAGCCCGCAGATCGCGGCCGTCGGGCGTGCCGTGGCCGGGGCGGGTGGCGTCGAGCTGGCCCCGGTAGACGAGCTTGCGTTCGGCGTCGAAGAGGAAAAAGTCAGGCGTGCAGGCAGCGTCATAGGCTCGCGCCACGGCCTGGGTCTCGTCGTAGAGGATGGGGAAGCCGAGCCGGTGGGCCAGTTCGGCGGTTTTTGCGGGGGAATCCTCCGGGTATTCCGCAACATCATTCGCGCTGATGCCGACGACGGGGACGATGGGGTAATCCTTGGCGATACGGGCGAGTTCCGCCTGGACATGGACCACGTAGGGGCAATGGTTGCAGAGGAAGATGACCAGCAGGGCGGGGAAGCCCTCGAAGTTTGCCAGGGTGAAAATCTCGCCGTTTTCGACGTTCGGGAGGGCAAAGTCGGGAGCCGGGCTCCCCAGGGGACGCATGGTGGAGGGTGTCAGTGACATAGGGCCGATATTATACCTCCGCGCAAGGCCGGGCGCGAAGCTTGAAAATGGTAGTAGCTTGCCGGATGGAGCGTGGCAGGTTAGAAAGGAGTTTTATGCCGCAGACGCTTTTGAAGATTTCGTGTCCCGACCGGGTGGGGTTGCTTTCACGGCTGACCAGTTTCATCGCTTACCACGGCGGGAACCTGCTGGAGGTTAATCAATTTACCGACGCCATCGGGAAATGGTTTTTCGCGCGGCTGGCCATCGATTCCCAGAGCCTGGCGCTCGATCTTCCGGCGCTGAAAAAGGCGTTCACCCCGCTGGCGAGCGATCTGGAAGCCCACTGGACGCTGCGCGAGAGCAAGCAGAAGGTGCGGGTGGTGATCCTGGTTTCCAAGCTGGACCATTGCCTGGTCGATCTGCTCTGGCGCTGGCGCTCGGGCGAGCTGCCGATCGAAATCCCGCTGGTAGTCTCCAACCACGAGGAATTGCGCTCGGTGGTGGAGCGCGAGGGGCTGAAATTTGTGTGCGTTCCGGTAACGGCGGAGACCAAGGAGGCGGCTTTTGCGCAAATGGAGGCGCTTTTCTGCGAAGCCGAGGCCGATCTGCTGGTGCTGGCCCGCTACATGCAGATTCTTCCCGCCGAGTTCTGCAAGGCTTGGAGAGGGAAGGTGATCAATATTCACCACTCGTTCCTGCCCTCCTTCGCGGGGGCCAATCCGTATAAGCGGGCCTACGCGCGCGGGGTCAAGCTCATCGGGGCGACGTGCCACTACGCTACCGCCGAACTCGACGCCGGGCCGATCATCGACCAGGAGGTGATCCGCGTGGAGCATTTCCACACGCCAGACGATCTGCTGCGCCTGGGGCGCGATTGCGAACGGATGGCTCTCTCGCGCGGGGTGCGTTACCACGTGGAGGACCGGGTGCTCATCAACGGCAACCGGTCGATTGTGTTCCGGGATTAAGCCGCCTCGATATCCGTGGAGCCCGCGGGAGGCTGCGAAGGGGTGTGGGCGTTGTCGACGTGGAGATTAGTGAGCAGCTCGATGTGGCCGTCGAAATCCTCGACCAGTGCCGAGCAGCTCTCTACCCAGTCGCCGCAGTTGTAGTATTCCACGTCGTCGATTTTCCGGATCATGGGCGTGTGGATGTGCCCGCAAACCACGCCGTGAACGCCGTCGGCCTGGGCGTAGCGGATGACGGCTTTCTCAAATTCACCGATGAACGAAACGGCGTTTTTCACATTCCGCTTCACCGCCAGGGAGAGCGACCAGTAGCCAAGCCCCAGGTGACGCCGGGCCCAGTTGACCGGGGGATTGAGCCGCAGTAGGGCCTGGTAGCCGAGGTCGCCCACGTAGGCCAGCCACTTGACATTCTGCACCACGGTGTCGAGTTCGTGCCCGTGGAAAACCAAAAGGCGTCGGCCGTCGGCGGTCTCGTGGATGATGCTGGGGACGATCTCCACCGCGCCATAGTTGCCGATGTAGTTGGTGACGAATTCGTCGTGATTGCCGGGAATGTAGACCACCCGGGCCCCCTTGCGCCCGGCGCGGAGCAGCTTTTGGATGACGTCGTTATGAAGCTGGGGCCAGTAGATGCCCCGGCGAAGCGACCAGACGTCAATCAGGTCGCCGACGATGTAAAGGGTATCAAATTCGTGATCCCGCAGGAAGGCCATCACGGACTCGGCGGCACAATCTTTGGTGCCGAGGTGAAGGTCAGAAATCCACGCGGTGCGATAATGTTTCATGGGCCTCTATAGGTATCGCGTGATGGTGTGGCGGCCTTGTGACGCCGGGGTGACAATTCGGTGACAAGTTGTTCACCGGAGTTTCACCGGCGCGCCATGGGAATGCCATGGAAGGCGCCTAGCATTATTTGACATCAAGCGAAAGCTGTTGAACCGTTTTTCTATTTATGATCGCGACCGAGAAGAGGAAGAACCGTAAACGAACCGTTGCCCAGATTCTCCGGGAAGCCTACGTCAGACACTGCCGGGACCGCGCCACGGTGCAGGCCCTGCGCCAGCATCGGCGCAAGCAAGCTTAGCAAACCCGATGCAAAACAAACCGGGAGGCAACGTTCCAGCCGTCTGGGGATGACGACGCGAATTGGTGAGTGCATGAAACTCATTAAATTAGTTGGCATCATGATGGTGGCTTCCGTAGGAACCCTCTGGGCTCAGGCCCCTCAGGAGCCCCCAACAGCAGGCCCTTCGTGTTGTCCCATGATGGGCCGTGGGGAGCACCTGATGGAATGGCATCAGAAGGCGCTCGAGAAGTTCAAGGAACAGAACGCCGAACTTGACCGCCTGGTTCAGGCCATGAATGCCGCCAAGGGACCGGCCAAGATCGACGCCATGGAGGCGGTGATCAACAAGGCCATGGAACAGCGCAAGGCATGGCAGACCGACATGGAGGAGCACCATCAGAAGATGATGGAGTGGATGAAAAAACACCCGATGAAGAGTGGGTCGGGGGCGGTTCCTCCTCCGGAAGAGAAGCCGTAACTTGGCATTTTAACACCGGGCGGCGAACCTTGCCGCCCGGTTTTTTGCTTTCTATCGGGGGCGATCCGTGAGTTGCTGGGGGCCACGATATGAGTCAGAGTTTGCAGCGCACCGCCACCCTCCTGGGAGCCATTTTTCTCGGGTTGGCAGTTCCTTCCGCCCATTTTCTTTATTTCCTGGTGCCCTATTTCATCATGGGGATGCTCTGGGTGGCCTTCCTGGATATCCGGCCAGTGGGGTTTCGCCGCGAGCACTTGCTGCTCCTGGCTCTGAATTGGGCGGTGGGCCTGGCCGCGTGGAGCCTGCTTCTCCCATTTAACCGCGAGCTGGCCTTTACGGCACTGCTCATCGGGCTGACCCCGACGGCGACGGCCTCTCCGGTGATCACGGGGATGCTCGGGGGCCGGGTGGAGTTCGTGGCCGTTTCGGTGCTGGTGACCAATGTCAGCGCCGGGGTGCTCTTTCCGCTGGCGCTGCCGTGGCTGCTGGGGGCAAATTTCTCGATTGAGACCGCGCCGTTTCTTAAGCAGACGGTGCTCGTCATCCTGGTGCCGCTCCTGTTGGCCCAGGCGATCCGCTGGGGGGCGCCGGACCTCACCCGCCGCCTGCTGCGCTACCGGAAGGTCTCGTTTTACCTATGGGTGACCGTGCTTTTTTTCCTGACCTCCAACGCGGGCCAATTCCTCCGCACCCAGTGGAACGGTAACTGGATGCAGCTTGTCGAGCTGGCGGCGCTCTCCATCGCGCTTTGCGCCATCAATTTCACCCTGGGATGGAAGTTCGGCGGCGGGAGCGGTGTTTCCCGGGAGCTAAGCCAGAGCCTCGGCCAGAAAAACACGGTGCTGACCATCTGGATCGCGCTAACCTACGTGAGCCCGATCGTCGCCCTGGGGCCGACGTTCTACATCATTTGGCATAACATCTACAACGCCTGGCAGCTCGCCCGCTGCCCCGTTGAGGGCGCGGACGCAGCTTAAAACGCGGAGCGGGGTAGGGGAGTGGGGGATCAGGCAGCCTCGATGGCGTCGAGGAGCGACTCCAGCGCGCCATGGATCGCCGGGAAATAGCGAGAAGCCGATTGGATGATGGCCGTACTGGTTTGGATGAACTTGCCTTTGCCAAGATCGCCCTCCGCCTGTACGAAATCTTTCACATCCGAGGCTTCGACCTCAGGGTGAAACTGCAGCCCGACAATACGCGTTCCCACAGCATAAGCCTGGTTGCAGCAGGCGGCGCTGGAGGCGACGTGGACTGCTCCTGGCGGGATCGTGAACGTGTCGCCATGCCAATGGAGCGGAATCAATTCGGCCGGGAAACCAGCGAAAGCCGGGGACGCGGTCGGATCGACCTGGATCGGGAACCAGCCGATTTCGATCACCGGATTCTGCGCCACCTTGCCGCCAAGCACGTCGGCGATCAACTGGGAGCCGAGGCAGATGCCCAGGAGGCGCTTCTTTTGCGCGATGGCCTGAGCGATGGCCTCTTTTTCCGGAATCAGCCAGGGGTGGTTGCGGTGCTCGTAAATGTTCATGGGCCCGCCCATGACGATCAACCAGTCCACATCGTCCAGGGAAGGAGGCAATTCTCCGCGGTAAAAATGCGTGGCGCTCAGAGTGTGCCCCTTACGCTGGGCCCAGGCGGCAATAGCGCCCAGACCTTCGCTCGGCGCATGATGAAACGAGTGAATGTGCATGACGCTCGAGGAATAGAGCAGCTTCGGGCGATTTTTGCCAGCAAAGAGGAAGGCTTTTTCCCCGGGAGCTCCCGGAGGGGCTCGGCATGCGCCCGTACGGAGCGAGCCGGGCGAAGTTGTGGGCGTATGAAATGCGAAGTCTGCGGAAACGATTATGACAGGACCCTCGATATCGCCGTCGAAGGTGGTGCGGTGCATCACTTCGACAGCTTCGAGTGCGCCATTCACGCCCTGGCACCGGAATGCGCCGAATGCGGCTGCCGGGTCATCGGCCACGGAGTGCAGGCCGGGAACGAAGTCTACTGCTGTGCCCACTGCGCGGAACACGCCGGGGTCATGGGGATCCACGACCGGATCTAAATCTAGGACGAGTTAGTTCGCGGGGCGAACAATTCAGCCCATATTGCTTCGCTCCGCGAACTATCGGCCCGCCAGAGGACTCCGGGTTTTCCTAAACCAGCCAACCCAACAAAGCCTACGTTTGTGAATTTAACACAACATATAGAGCCTCAACGACTTACAAAAGGCGTCAAAAATTCTTTTTTGTCAACGCTTAATATATACCGTCAAAACTTACTCGGTGTAGCTCCACCAACCGGCAACGCAGAAACCCGCTTTGCCGCAGCCACGTTACCCGATTCTCCCGAAGCCAGGGACGGCGCAGGGGTAGGGGACGGCGTTGCAAGAGACCCTTCCGAACGCTCAACGGCAACCACCGTGAGTAAACGCCCGTCCGGCTGACGAATCAGCACCACATTATCACTGATGCCCGTAACAAGCCCCCAGGGACACACCCGGTGTATGTAGTAGTTGCCACTCTCTGCCGTACGAAGCCCGCCATCGCCGATGTAACCCCGAAACGTCTCCGTCTTTATATCATACGCACCCGTCTTTTCTTTATCCGGATCACCCCGGCGGCCACTACCGCCACCTGTCAAACGAGACGCGCCACTGGAAGTCGCGTCTTGACGAGGCGATGACACAACCGGCTCTAACGATGTAGCCCCAGGCTTCACTCCGGTCTTTGCCAGTTTGTCCTGGGTCATTGCCGCTCCCTTATTCATTCCCCACAAGGTCAGCTTTTGAGGCAGGTAGATGCCCACAAAGGCCAACCCCAAGGCTAGCACGGCCGCAAAAACATAGATCCAATAGAGATGGATACCCCGGCGCTTCTGGCCAACGTCACTTTGAGCGCCAAATCGAGACCGTTTATAGCAACGGGCAATTCGAGGATTAAGAGAAACGTTACGTTTGGTTTGTGCAACCTGCCCGGGGGCCCCCGTCGGCGGCTCCAGATAGACTTTAATGCGGAACTGCTTTTGCCCGCCGCCGTTAAACGTGCCGAGAAGCAGGTGTTTAGCCGTATTCTCGCAAAACCAGTATTCTTGGGTCCGGACCCGAAAAGCTGAATCAACCAGCTTGGGCGCTTGGGTAATCCAGTAAACGTCGTCGCCACAATGCGCGTGGATCGCCGCGTAATCCGAAGCAACCAAACCATGTTTTTGCCAGTTCCGAGAGTTTAGGTGCTCGTGCAGCTCGTCGATAAAATAGATCACGCCGCCCAACTGAGATGCCTCCTGCAACACGGTATTTAGCCATTCCGCGCTATAACGGTTTGGGCCCTTTTCCTCAGGGCTAGGGGGCTCAGGTAATATGACACCTTCTGACTTTTCAATCTCTGGCAAGGCCTTGAGCTTTTCCGCCCATTCCTGGGCCTTTTCAACTGTTTTGGCCGGGCCGAGGTCTATGGCATTCCAGCCGCCCCGGTAACGCCAAAATTGCGCGGTCTCATCGTATCCTAATTTCCGAACGCGCCGGTAAAAGTCGATCTGCTTGCCTTGGGATAGGAAGTAAGCTTGGCATTCTTTGTACACCAACTCGATGTTGGTCACGATGAAACGCTTATCCGTCTCGCATAGCTTTAAAAGCTCGGCAACCGCGCAGATGGTTTTGCCGCCCGAAGGTTTACCGGTGATGGATATCATTCCCATAATTGCCTCCTAAAAATCCAAGTTGGCGCCAGCAGAAACAACCCGGCGATAGATCCACAGTCCGCCAAACACCAGCCCGACGCCGAACCCTTTCCAAAACGGAGCCCCGTCCGGTTGATACGTAACGGCAGCCTCAATACTAGCGAGCGAAGCCGCCGCCGCCGTGTCCGAGACAACAACAACCGCGCCCGTTGTTTCTTGCCCCAATGCAACGCCACCAAACAAAAGCAAGCCCAGTAATACTTTACGCATATTAAACCCCCGGAATGGCTTTAATTAGGGCAGCAGTAACGGTAATCATGAAGGTCTTGGCCTTTGCAACAAAGCAGTAATTGACAAACAGCGTTACCAGAAAACCAACCGGCAACAAGTGAACCAAAAGGTGGTAGGCATAAGCACTGCCGCCCGCGCCCGTAACCGTTGACATCACGGAAGAAGTACTTGTCGGCAACGTGCCCCAAGAAGCCCAAGCTGCAAACAACACGGGAAACGCCGCAACCATGGTTGCTACCACAACGCAAAGCACAACCACAATCGCCAACCGCAACGCGGAAAGGCCAGAGGATTCCCCCGGGATCCACGTCGATTCTCCCAGTGGTTGAAAAACCGACATTTGCGTGACGCCGCAAATCTCAGCCGCTCCCGTGCCGATTTGTTGGTAAACCCAGGCCAGGAAATACCCTGTAAAAACCATAATGATAACATTCCGGAGCCAGGTCATCAAAGCAGCAAGTTGCGGATGGGAATCAATGCTCATGTCAAGCGTCGAAGACCCCGTTATCCAATCAATGGTGTAAGAAAACTCAGACGAGCTTGTCGGATCGGACTCCAAAGACGGCCCATCACGCGGAATGCCGCTAGGAATACCATTACTATCCATAGCCGCCTTTAAAGCGTTGACCTTGTCCTGAACAGTTGAAAGAGAAGCTGAACCGGTTTCCGTAATACTACCGGAAACCTCAGCAAGTTTATCATCCATTGCTTGTTTGACCGGGGTGTAAATATCGATGGAACCACTTGTAGCAGCAGTACCGTTAGCTGCTACCATCGCCTCGTAAAGGTCCTGTTTGGTGACGCCATTGTTTTTCATAGCGGCGTCGATGGCGTCGTAAACATCCCCTCGTGTTAACGTAGAGGACGCACTAGTGCCTGATGTTCCCCCATAATTACTCAGCGACGTAGAACTTGACGGAGTTACGGTAGGCGAGGGGGTAGCAGTAGGACTTGCCCCGGGAGTAGGACTTGGCGTGGGTGTAGGCGTTGGAGTTGGAGTCGCTCCCGCAGTAGTCGCTTGATCTGATTTCGTAATCGTTGATACGCCGTCCCCGGGGTCTGAAACTGTAAATTTGTCGATTAACTGACCATCAGCATAAACCGTAACGACGTCGCCAACATAACAAGTCAACGACCACGTTTTAACACCACCAGCAGGAGCATAACCAGTCCCTGACATCTGAACAGACCCATTTACGGCTATAGATAAAGAATGGGTACCGCTTACTGTAAATAAAGTCTGTCCTTGAATTGTAATCAGTTTCTTTGTTGAAATCGAATTAATATAAACGTCCTGATACAAAACCGTTGTTGACGAAACGGCCAAAGAAGAATCTGCCACATCAACACGTTGCCAAGTCAAAGTGTATGGAGTGGCGGTAAACGTAACGCCAGAACCGGTAGAACCGCTAACAACTCCCCAAGAATACGTAGTCCCTCCAGCACCAAAGGTAGCACTGCCCATAGCCAAAGTACTACCCTCCATTACAGTAGTCGAGGTTGAATACAACGTGCTATAAGGAGGAGAATAATACTTTAAGTAAACTCCTAACGTGCCGGTACAATGGAACCGGGGGATTACCTGAACCGACTGAGCCGACCACAACGTACCGCCAGTACCATTAGTGCCACCAATATAATAAGCGTTGAACGTCTCAGCCCGCAGACTACCCAGAGAACAAAGAAAGCAGAGGAGCAAGAAGATGTTACGCATATTACCTCCCGAAAATCTTTTCAATTCCGTAAACCGCCAGCCAGAAGCCCAAGCAGAATTCGCCGTATGTGATTAGCTCATACATAGACTTACCAGTAGTTGCGCCTATCGTCGGCGTCGTCTTCGTCGGGACCAAACGGACCATTGACAGGCCCCAAATCACTGTCCCTCTCATTCTCGGCGTAATAATGATTCCATTCCTGGTCAATTTCCTCATCGGTAGGAAACCAGTCCTCGGGGTCCTGAGTTTCCGACGCCTTCTTGATTTCTCCGGAGTCATCAGAAGCCCGCCGAACAAACGAAATCACCAACACCAAAACAACACTGGCAACAAGGACGGCGGAAAACGTGTTGAACAGCGTCTTAGAGTTTGCCCCAAGAGACGTTAAAACGCTTGTGGAATCGTAAGCAGTTGTAACAGCAGCTAGGAACATAGGAAGCCTCCTTTAAAATGAATCATCTTCCTCATCCGGATCGTCAAAATAATCAGGGTCCTCCTCGCCGTTCGGATCAAGTTGAACATAATCAGAATCCCGCTCAACATCCATATCGCCCCGCTCGTTTCCGATATCCTCATCGTTATCCCAAAACATATTCAGTCCTCCTTGGTAAAAAGGGGGAGGCGTCAAACCTCCCCCTAGTTTTCACGTCAAATCCGGACGCCTATCGGCCCGAACCGCGACGAACGAACTTGATCACAATGCCGAGGACCACAGCCGCAACCGACAGCGCCGCAAACGTGTTGAACAGCGTAGTGGAATTGGTGCCGAGCGTGGTCATGGAGGAAGTGGCATCATAGACCTCAGCATCCACAGCGCGGGCCATAACAGTGCCAAACGCCATGGCACCAGCGGTCAGAATGGCCGGGGCGCAACGACGAACCGTTTTCACCGCCGACTGAGCGGCGGATACGACACGATTTTTGACCGAAACCGCGAAGGAACGAGCCCCCGCGTAAACTTCATCAAACGAACGAAACGACATATTTGTCTCCTTTTTTAGGTGTTACGTTCGCACCCCCTCGCGGTCCGGAAGAGAAGGCCCAGCAGAGCGGCCCATAAGACCGCTTGGAACACCTGCCAGAACCTTCTCTTCCGCAACCGATCGGAACTAGGTGCGGACCAGAGACGATTTGCCGCACGTTCCATCTTTTCTGAAGGTGATTCTGGGCGACCAGTTTGCACTTGACTCCATGCGGGTTTCGTGGCCGCAAGGATTGGCCTTAAAAGGAGATCGATTCCAGCCCGTTTACACCGCAGACAAATTGTTTTTTGGGCACGCCGCCATTGACGCGCCCAGACTTCACGAACGCCCGCTACCTGGACCCCGTTACATACTCCATGATACTCGACAAAATACTGATACCGGCGCCGCTTTCGCACGGCTTAAAGACTACCTCAAAACCTGAGACGGAGCAAAGGCTCGAATCGACTGAAAAGCATGAAACAAACCGTAAAGGCCAAAAACCATAGCAACAACCCAAATCAGAAGCATAAAGCCTAACGGAACCGCAAACCACACCCAATGTTTCTGCAAAAACCTCAAAAAGGTGTAATCAGGCTGCACCTGTAGAATCACTCGATGTTCGTTACTCGGAGCTGAGTTCTTCCGATCTTCAAGCGGACTGCCGTGCTTACGAAGGTACCGCTCTATCGGATCATCATCGTTCTGGTGTTCCATGCCCCCGGATCAAATCAGCACCGTTACACTTTGTCAACCGGCACCGAACGCGCTTTGCCGTGCCCCGTTGCGCTCCGTTCGTCAAGCAGCAATCCGGCATAAACGGCTGACTCCCCAACTGGCCCGCCTCCCTGCCTCCCTCCCGAAGAGCCCACCAGGACCTACCAGAGCCCGCCCTGGGCCAGCCGGGTCCCCTCCATTTATTCCGTTTGCTGCTTGACGAGCCGGTGCTCACTACCGGCGGAAGGGGTTATGGGATTTGCGAGCAAATCCCTTGGGTTCGAATTCGACTGGCCTGCCGTGGGCGTTCGGTTTTCCTGATGATTTATTTTTGGATACACGTCACCTTCAAGCCAACCCATCCGCGCCGCCCGGCTTCGCCGGGCTGGCGCATGATGGGTCCCGGTTTTCGAGGTCCCGCATTGGATTGCGAGCCTCTAGCGACCGGTGGCCACGAGGGACCTCTGCGAGTATTCGCAGCAAGGTCAGAATCACGCTAGCCGACAAAATCAACGCCACGCTTGGCCGCTATGAGGCGGTAAACGCTTTTGCTGATCGTCAGCTCATCTACGGTCGAGGCCCCGAACTTCGCGCTTTCGTGAATGTCGCCGCCTACGCGTGTCTCGCCCTCAAGGCGCAACCCACGGCGGGACGTTGTTTCGAAAAGCTCGGGCTTCGTAAGGTAGGACCCGGCGTCTCTACGCGGGTCAAAGACTGTAACACGCGCCATGCCCGCCGAGCCTTCAAGACCCGACCAGCGCTTGCGGATGTTATGGCAACTGTACAAGACCGGTTTCAAGCCGGTCGCCCCCAAGAGGGCATGGAAATGAAACCGCTCCGTTTGCTCCCCAAGCTCAGCACGGACCGCCCAAAGCATCTCCGGGAAGTAAACACATCCCGAAGCTGCTGTGGAACGGAGCCATTGGAACAACATATTGTACCGAACTCGCGCCGGTAGCTTCGCGACTTTGAATGTCAACGTTGCGAAGAACTCCCAGTTAACCTGTGCCAATATGTAAACGTCCGGGGATTCCATGTTACGGTTTCTTAGTGACGGACTCAGGCAGGATCGCACCCCTTACAGATGTTTCCAAAAGATGCCCACGGCACTTTAAACGGCCGCCAAAGCCGGTTTCAAACTCGCGGATTACAATCTCAACCTGTTTATCACGCATCTGACCGAAGAACTGCACCTCAGATTCCCCAAGTCGGTAATCGAATGTGTTCGAAAACCGCTCGCCCGGGTGCGGGTCCATATCGAGGCAAGTCAACTGTTTTGCTTCTCCCGCGGGCTTGCCATTTTTCGCGGGCCAAGATTCTGTGGTTTCGTCAACGACGAGTACTTTAATACGCATTTTCTTTATTTCTGGTTTTGCCCAGGTTCCGCCTGGACGCCGGTTTCCGGCCACACGCCGGGGAGAGTTTGCTGTTGCACCATTGGCACGGGTTCCAACCGGCTCTTGTGCAACAACCGAAATTTCTTTTGCCTGCAACGATTCGAGCAGGTCTTTTCTTTTCCAAAAAGCTGAGTACCGCAGATCGGGCACCAACGGGACACCACAAGAGGAGACCCCAAAGTATCCACAGACCACAAGGGCAGGGGACCAACGTGGAGAACACCGCAAGGAAGCTCCGGCGTTACACCCAACAGCGGATTTAGTTCGTGGGGCGAAGTATTCACGGCTCATTGCTTCGATAGGCGAACTATCACACCCAAAGCGGCAATTCCTGTTGGGGCGAGGGGACCACGATAGCCCGGACAACGTAAGAGTTTGGTAGGGCCCGAGTGAGCGCCTGGGCATCCTGATAGGTAAACGGTTTGGCCACGCCACGGACCATTACCCACGCAAGTTTGATAGTCGGTTTCTTAACGTCCTCAGGACTGCCACTCGCCAAAAAGCGAGTCTGACCGCCAAAGTTTTGAGCCACGGCGTAAAGCTCTCCAGGTTGGCCGATCATTTCCGGTACCTCCGGTACGCCTGAACAAAAAGAGCAACGCTAACGGCAAAAAACGAAAACGATATCAGATCAAAGCTGATCCAAAACCAAAGAGGCCCGGATTGAACCCACTCTAAAAACTCCTTCATAGCCGCACCTCCTCTGACTCTTCAACCGAGCTATCACGGCAAAACACCGGCGAGGCATCGGGCTCAACGTCAATGCAATCATCCCACTCCGCTTCCTCGCAATGCCGGACGACCGTAAACCCATCACCTAAGAGTAGACCTCCGCACACAGGACAAGTCATAGCCGCACCTCCTGGAGCACCTGAAGATCATTTTCCTTCAACACCGCAGCAACATTAAGAGCTGCAACAATCAAAGCCGCACCATCTGGCTCCTGTGCCTCAGCAACGACACGGAAACCGGTACGACTCGTCAGATCGTCCACAACCACCGTTGTCTTGGCGTGCCGCGTCCATTCAATGGCTCGGTAGCTCATTTTCCGCCCTCCGGTTTGATGACCTGGACGGAAACCTGCTGAAGACCCACCCGGAAAATGTACCGGTGAACCTGAGCTTTGGTCTTTTTGGGAAATGCCCGTTCGATACGGGTTACGAGTTCTGAGGCCTCGTAGGTTTCCTTAAACCTAACCGGCACGTAGAGCTTATCCGCTGGCGTAATATCCATTTGGTTGACAAATGGAACCCTTGTGGCATCGTCAGTTCGCCGCTTGTGCTAGTAGCCTAGCGAGCGGTGAGCGCTTTGTTCCGGTTCAGGTTCCAATCTATACCGGGGCAGGCGCTCTCTTTTTATCCTGTCCCTGACAACGCCCCAAGATTACCGCTTTTCCCAGATACCGGCAAGAATTTTCATTTAACACAACATATATTGTATGATGTTGTTCATATGTGATTGAGGAAGGGGTGGTTGCCTGGGTGTTAATAAGTTGTGGAATAAATTGGCGGTCCCCTTTAAGGGCTGGTTTTGGCCGGAGTTGTTCATGGGCGGGTTTTGGGCGTTGTGAGTAACTTGCGGATAATGACCGGTTCCCGCGGAACGCGACCACCAGTCTGCACCGTTGGTTCGCTGCCGCGCCCCAGATGCCGTTATTCGCCGTTTTGGGATCATCCCCGCCAACCTTCTCTTAAGATCCCGCAAGGCGCTCTTCCTGGCACCCTGCCGACCTGCCTCCCCAGGCCCCTCAGGATGCCCTTTATCCCCATGGCCTGACGGCCCGGGAATAACTCTCGGTGGCCGGTGTATGGATAGTTTTCCTCACGAAGCATCCAGATTGGCGAATCTAGCACTTGCTTCTGGTGGTGTATATACCCTGCCCGTCCTATAATGTCGTTTTTCGCTCAAATCTGGTGTATGACACCCCGACCATCAAAGGCAGCAGCCGGATTGGTTGGTGCGGGGTAGTTCGTGCAGCGAAGCTTTTTATGCCAAGTACTTCGCAGGGCGAAGGATCGGCCTTTTTAGGCCTCGCTGCTCGAGCGGTAATGGAGCACCTGAATGGGCTCCAGGGTGGCGATTCCGCCCTTGAGGTATTGGTCCAGGATCGGGAGAAACGACTCGATCTTTTCCTTGCTGTCGATGATCTCGATCACCACCGGCAGGTCCATCGACAGCCGCAGGATCTTGGCTGTGTGTACCCGGCTGGAGGCCCCGAATCCGAGCGATCCCCGCAACACCGTGGCTCCAGCAAGGTGCAGTTCCCTCGCCTTCATCACGAGCTCCTCGTAAAGAGGCCGATGGCCAGCACGGTCGCTTTCGCCGATGAAGATGCGTAGGAGCATCGATTCCTGAGGGAGTGGGTCCATGGGATTTAGGAACGGTTAATGGTTAGCGCCAGGACGTGCCCCAGCCACACTGCCGCGAAACAGAGGGCGACCGAGAGCACCGTATTGGCTCCCGCCGCCAGCCATTCCCCGTTGCGGGCCAGGGTCAGCGTTTGCAGGCTGAAGGATGAAAAGGTGGTGTAGCCGCCGCAGATGCCGAGCATGACGAACTCCCGGAGCGTGGGGCTGACCATAAAACGGCCCTCCGGAGCCGTCAGGGTGGAAAAAAAGCCGATGACGAGGCAGCCGCTGATGTTGACGAGCAGCGTGCCGAGCGGAAAGGTCGTTCCGGCCCGTTCCGCAACGAACCCGGAGAGCCAGAAGCGGCCTAGGGTCCCCAGGGCTCCGCCGAGGGCTATGGACAGGTATTGGAGCATAAAGGGCGCTCTTTTATATGAGGCGCACTCTGATCATGACCCCAAAGGCCTTTCCGGGGCAATTCCGAATGTTGATGTTTTCCCCCACGCCAACTAAGGTGAGGGCTTCCCTCTATGATTCCCGAACACCTCATCGAACAGATCGCCCAGGCGAATGACATCGTTGACGTGATTTCCGGCTATTTCCCGCTCAAGCGCGCCGGATCGGCCTACAAGGCCCGCTGCCCCTTTCACCAGGAGAAGACGCCCTCCTTTAACGTCAACCCCGCCCGGCAGACCTTCAAGTGCTTCGGGTGCGGCGCGGGCGGCGGGGTGATCAAATTTGTCCAGCTTTACGAGAACCTGAATTTCCCCGAAGCCGTCAAGCGCCTCGGAGCCCGGGCCGGGATCCGCGTGGAAGATGAACCGCTTTCTGCGGAAGAACTCGAGGAACAGTCTCTGCGAACGCGACTTCTGTCGCTGCACGCGGCCGCCGCCGAGTGGTTTCACAAGCAGCTCCTGCGCAGCCAGTCGGCGCAGCATGCCCGGGATTACCTCAAGGGGCGCGGCCTCAATTCCGGGGTGGCCAAGGACTGGAACCTCGGTTATTCGCCCGACACCTGGGACGCCTTCACGCGCTGGGCGCGTGGCAACGGCTACCGCGACGACGAACTAATCGCCAGCGGGCTCGTCACTTTTAAGAAAGACGACCAGGAACGCCGGATCGGGGACCTCTACGACCGGTTCCGCGACCGCCTGATGTTCCCGATCTGCGACGACATCGGACAGGTGATCGCCTTTAGCGGCCGCGTCTTGAGCGCCGAGGCCTTTGGCGGCAAGTACGTCAATTCGCCCGAAACGCCCATCTTTATTAAAGGCAAGGTACTCTTCGGCCTCCACAAAACAAAACGGGCGCTCATCGACAAGAAAACCGCCATTGTGCTGGAGGGGCAGATCGACCTCATCACGGCCTTCGAAGCCGGAGTGACCAACGTGACCGCCGCCCAGGGCACCGCGTTTACCTCCCGGCACGCCCGGGTCCTCAAACGCTACGTGGATGACGTGGTGCTCTGTTTTGACGCCGACGCTGCGGGAATGAAAGCGGCGGAAAAATCGCTGCCGACGCTGCTGGAGGCTGGGCTCTCCGTTCGCGTGGCCGAGATGCCCGCCGGGCACGACCCGGATTCGCTCATTCGCGCCGAAGGGGCTGAGGCCTTTGCCAGCCGCATCGACGCCGCCCGGGATTTCTTCGATTACAAGCTGGAGCGCGGTGCCGCCAGCCCGGAATTCGCCACGCCCCGGGGGAAAACCAATTTTGCCCGGCAGATGGCCGCCAGCGTCTCGCTCGTGGCCGACCCGATGCTGCGCGACGCCATCGTCCACAACGTCGCCAGCCGCCTCGAAATGTCGCCGGACTCCTTCCTGGCCCTGGTGAAAGAGGCGCCCGCCCGCTATGCCGAACCCTCGGGCGACGAAGCGGAGCCCGAGCTGCCGCCCGCTCCCGAGCCTATGGCGCTCTCCAACACCACGCGGCTCCTTTGCATCCTGGCCCTGACCTCGCCGGAGGGCCGGTGCTGGATCCTGGAACAACCCTGGGAGGCGCAGCTCTCGGAACTGCCCGAGGCCGAGCTGCTGGTCCTGATCCTCGGGGCGAACCTCAACCCCGCCGAGCCCGCCGCCGTCTCCGCGTGGCTCTCCACGCTCAACACCGGCGAACAAGCCGCCCTAGCGGGGCTGCTGGAAGTGCGTTCCCTCCCGGAAGACCCGCTCCGGGTGGCCTCAGACTGCTGGCGCGACCTGGAACGCCGCACGCTGGAGCAAAAACGCGAAGCCGCCACCGCCCGCATGCATCAAAGCGGGCTCGACCCCGAGGAGACCGTGCGCCTCCAAAGGGAAGTTATGGAAATTCAGCGCCAGCTCGGCACCTTATTGGAATTTAGAGCCTGACGGCATGAAAAACGCTTCACCTGAAACCCACCGTGGATCTGATAAAAATCTTGTATTTCGAAAACAATCCCTTGACCTCCTTTAAACCCTTACTCATATTACCGGGCCTTTGTCGGCTCCCCCTAAATTGTATTTTGGGCGGCTTGAACACAAAGGTCTGAAATCGCCTGGGTATGACCACCAAGAAAACTTCTTCTTCTCCCGCTTCTAAACACGCCCCGGCTGCGAAAAACGAACCCACCACCCCCGCAAGTAAGGCTCACGCACCCGCGGTCGCAGCAACATCTCCAACCAAAGCCGCACCGGCAAAAGCGGCGGCTCCAGTGAAGGCCAAGCCAGCCCCAAAGGCGGCGGCGACCTCCAAGCCCAAGACCGCGCCCGCAAAGGCCGATCCAAAAGCCGAGGCCAAGGCCCCTAAAGCCGACGCCAAGCACGCCAACGCAGCCACCTCCAAGAGCCCCGCCACCCCGGCCCCGGCCTTCAACGTCGACGCGCCCGAAATGGCCGAAAAACTCCGCGAGCTGATCAAGCTGGCGAAGGAACAAGGCTACCTCACCTTCGACGACCTTAACGAAGCCCTCCCCGATAGCGTCAACGAGCCGGACGAAATGGAGGCCATCTTCACCCGCCTGCGCGGCATGGAGATCGACATCATCGACGCCTCCCAGGTCGACAGCTACAAGGACGGCAAGAAAGATTCCGACGACGAGGAAGAGGAAGACAAGAGCGACGCCAAGCTCGACATCCTCGATGACCCCGTCCGGATGTACTTGAAGCAGATGGGCCAGGTACCGCTGCTCACCCGCGAACAGGAAGTGGAAATTTCCAAGCGCATCGAGGAAGCGGAGCTCAACGTCCAGAAATTCGTCAACCGCTTCGGGTTCATCGCCCGCGCCTACCTCGACCTCGCCTGCAAGCTCAACGAAGGCCGCGAACGCTTCGACCGCGTCATTCTCGATAAAAAGATCGAGAGCCGCGAGCGCTACATGAAGGCCCTTCCCAAGCTTTGCGAGCAGGTCGAAAAAGCCGCCACCGAAGCCGCCACCGCCTACAAGGCCTACATGGCCCAGAGCGCCAAGCCAGCCCAGGCCAAGGCCCTCCAGGATTTCACCAAAGCCCACGCGGCCCTCCAGAAGCTCTACCCGAAGTTCTACTTTAAGCAGAAAGTCACCGAGGAGTTCGTCAACATCGCCGACCAGGAATACCGCACCGCCTGCTTCCTGCGCGACGAGATCGCCAAGCGCGTCAACTCCGGCAAACCCGAGGCCGCCAACGCCTACCTTACCAAGCAGAAGGAAATCCAGTCCCGCACTTGGCTGGCTCCCGAGGAATTCGCCACCGAGTACCAGTCCCTTAAATCGTGGCTGCGCAAGGCGCTCAAGGCCAAGACCGAAATGGTCGAGGCCAACCTGCGTCTGGTCATCTCCATCGCCAAGAAGTACACCAACCGCGGCCTCTCCTTCCTCGACCTGATCCAGGAAGGCAACATGGGCCTCATGAAGGCCGTTGAGAAATTCGAATACCGCCGCGGCTACAAATTCTCCACCTACGCCACGTGGTGGATTCGCCAGGCCATCACCCGTTCCATCGCCGACCAGGCCCGCACCATCCGCATCCCGGTCCACATGATCGAGACGATCAACAAGCTGATGCGCGTGCAGAAGCAGCTCGTCCAGGAGTACGGCCGCGAGCCGAACCCCGAGGAAGTGGCCGAGGAAATCCAGCTCCCCGTGGAGCGCGTCCGGGCCGTGCTCAAGATGGCCCAGCAGCCGATCTCGCTCCAGTCGCCCGTGGGCGACAGCGACGACACGAGCTTCGGTGACTTCATCGAGGACAAGGGCGCGGAGAACCCGTCGGACATGACGGCCATCGTGCTCCTCAAGGAGAAGATCAAAGACGTGCTCGACACCCTCACCGAACGCGAACGCCAGGTGCTCGAACAGCGCTTCGGCCTCGTGGACGGCTACAGCCGCACGCTGGAGGAAGTGGGCCGCCAGTTTAAAGTCACGCGCGAACGCATCCGGCAGATCGAAGCCAAGGCGCTCCGCAAAATGCGCCACCCGACGCGTATTCGCCAGCTGGAGGGTTTCCTGGAAGCCGACGCTTACTAGGAAAAGCAGATTCTAAAAAAACGCCTGGGATTTTCCCGGGCGTTTTTTTTTCCCCCTTCCGCACGACAACCGCAAAATCCACCCCGGCAAAGCCAAAATCCACACAGCGTCCAGCCTTGTCGTGACCGGGCTCATCGTTTCTACTATCCGCCCTTGCCGTGAGTTCTTTTCGCTTCTTCCGCCCCGTCCTTCTAAGTGCCCTCAAAGGGTATCGCCGCAAAACGCTCCTCACCGACGTCATCGCCGGAATGACCGTGGGCATCATCGCCATCCCGCTGGCCATCGGTTTCGGCATCGCTTCCGGGGCAACGCCCAGCCAGGGCATGTGGACGGCGATCATCGCCGGGTTCCTGATTTCCGCCTTCGGAGGCAGCATGGTGCAGGTCGGCGGCCCCACCGGCGCGTTTGTCCCGATCCTCTTTGCCATTTCCGCCACCTACGGCTACGACGGCCTGGCGCTGGCCACGATGATGGCGGGCGTGTTTCTCTTTGCCATCGGGGCCTTCCGGCTCGGGGGCTTGATCAAGTTCATCCCCTACCCCGTCGTGGCCGGGTTTACCAGCGGCATCGCCGTGGTGATCGCCGTGGGCCAGCTCAAGCAGCTCCTCGGCCTCGACGTGAAGCTTCCCGCCGAGGCACTTTCGCAATTCTGGGGCATCCTGACGCATCTTTCGCAGACCAAATGGCAAAACCTCTCCGTGGGGCTCTTTTCGCTGGCCGTTATTGTGCGCTGGCCCAAGCGTTGGAACCGCGTGCCCCCCTCGATTGTCACGATCCTCCTGGGCGCGGTGCTGGTTTTCCTCTGGAACCCGGGGGCGTCGGTGGCCACCATCGGGTCGAAATTCGGAGCCGACGCCATGGTCGGCCTGCCCAGCCTGCATTGGCCGAGCCTCAGTTTCGAGCGTTTCCAGCAGCTCATGGGCCCGGCGCTCACCATCGCCATGCTCGGGGCCATCGAATCGCTGCTCTCGGCGATGGTGGCCGACGGGATGATCGAGACGCGGCATGACTCCAACCAGGAGCTGATGGGCCAGGGCATCGCCAATTTCATCTGCCCCTTCTTCGGCGGCATCTCGGCCACGGGCGCGATTGCCCGGACGGCCACGAATATCCGCAGCGGCGGCCGGACCCCCATCGCGGGGATCGTCCATGCCCTCACGCTCGTCGTGGTGGTGTTGGTGGCGGCCCCTCTGGCGCAGTATTTGCCCCTGGCCTCGCTCTCCGCCGTGCTGCTGGTAGTGGCCTTCCGCATGGGCGACTGGCTCAACTTCAAGGACATGGCTCGCGGGCCGAAGGGCGATTACCTGGTGCTGCTCGTGACGTTCGCGATGACGGTGGCGTTTGACTTGAGCATCGCGGTCGGTCTCGGGCTGGCGCTGGCCTTTATCCTGTTCGTCAAGCAGATGGAGGCCATCACGCACGTACGGCTCATCACCGAGGAGAGCGACGTGGGCCTGGGCGGCGATTCGATCCGCGACAAACCGGTGCCGGAAGGCGTGCTGGTTTACCGCATCGAGGGGCCGTTCTTCTTCGGCGTGGCCGAGAAGCTCGAAGACGCGCTCGACGGCGCGGAGATTCAGCCCCGGATTTTGATTTTCCGGATGCGGGCGGTCCCGGCCATCGACGGCACGGGCCTGCGGGCCTTGGAGATCCTCTGGCACAAGTTCAAGCGGCGCAATACGAAGCTGATCTTGAGCGGCGTGCAAGCGCAGCCGATGAAGGTGCTCTTCAACGCGGGCTTCGTGGACAAAGTCGGCCTGGAGAACGTCTGCCCGAACATCGACGCCTCGCTGGAGCGCGCCTGGGAGATCGTGGGCGAGACACCGAAGGCGGCGGTTCCGGCGGCGGCTTTGTAGAGAACGGGAAAAATCTCTCGCAAAAGAGCAAAGGGAAAGGCGTTGTTCCTCGGAGCAGCGATGAAACGACATGCCTATTTACATTCCCTCGATTTCTTGTTAAGCCACGCGATCATACCATGCGCGCTTTAGCCATTGTCGGATTGAAACTCATGGGGGTCAGCAGCCTTTATCGGGCAACAGGGATCATCTCTATGATCGCCAGCGTTCTGGCCATGCTTTCCAATCCACACCCTGGAATCAATCCCCTATGGCTGATTGTGCAAGCGGTCGTCATTTTCGTCATCAATGTGCTGTTTGCCCTCGTTCTGTTGTTCCGAACCGAGAGGATCGTCACCTGGCTCCGCATCCCAGATGAACCTTTGCGGTCTTCGATTGCGGCGTCCGAACTGTTGCGCGTGGGTCTCGTTATTGTGGGCGTGATTGCCTTGATTGATGCGATTTCCGAGTCAAGCTCCATCCTTTTTAATGCGACCCAAATCTTCCATGCAACGCACCAGATGATGAATCTGGGGCCAGCGGTTAAGGTGCTGGTTGAGTTTGTTTTGGGCTTTGTCGTCATTGGGAAATCACGAAGCATTGCCTCTCGCGTATTTTCCGGCAGTTTTTAGCACTGGCCCCGCTTGGGCCTCGTTGGAGGTTAACCGCCCCGGGACGCGCTAAGATCCTTGCGGCCTGCCCCTACTCCAGCAACCCGCGAATGTCGTCCATCGTGAGTCCCTCCATGAGCGGCTCCTCGTTTTCGATGGCGGCGTCGATGATCTCCCGTTTTTTCCGCTGCAAGTGGAGGATTTTCTCTTCCACGGTACCGCGCGCGATGAGTTTGTAGGCGGTGACCACCTGGGTCTGGCCGATCCGGTGGGCGCGGTCGGTGGCTTGGGCTTCGACGGCCGGGTTCCACCACGGGTCGAAGTGAATCACCGTGTCGGCGGCGGTCAGATTCAGGCCGGTGCCGCCCGCCTTGAGGCTGATCAAAAACACGGGGACCTCGCCGCTCTGGAAGCGGTCCACTTCCCCCTGCCGGTCCTTGGTCTGGCCGTCGAGGTAACAGTAGGGTGTTTCCTGGGTCTCCAGTTCGCGCCGAAGCAGGGTCAACATCGAGACGAACTGGCTGAAAACGAGCACGCGATGGCCGCCGTCAACAGCTTCGCTGAGCAGTTCTTTGAAGAGCTCGACCTTGCCGGATTCCCCCTTGCCCTCCTCGCCCAGGAGCCGCAGATCGCACGCGGCCTGGCGCAGCCGCAACAGCGCGGTGAGCATAAGCATTTGCGCCTTGCCCTTGTTCTTGCCCGCCTCGTCGATCTGCGCGCGCGCCCCTTCGAGCAGGGCCGAGTAGACCTGTTTCTGCGCCTGGGTGAGCTCGCAATAGGCCACGTTCTCCAGCTTGGCCGGGAGATCGCGCGCCACCTCTTGCTTGCGGCGGCGCAGGAGGAAGGGGCGCAGGCGCTTGGAGAGACGCGAGAGGGCGTCGGGGTCGTTGTGGCGCGAGATGGGCAGCTCGTAGCGTTCGCGAAAGTCGTCGCGGTCGCCCAGGTAGCCGGGCATGACGAAATTCATGAGCGACCAGACATCGCGCACGGAGTTTTCCACCGGGGTGCCGGTGAGGATGAATTTTCGCTGGGCCCGGAGCATTCCGGCGGCCTGGGCGTTTTGCGTGTCCGGGTTCTTGATGTGCTGGGCTTCGTCCAGGAGCACGGTCGAGAATTCGTAGCCCCGGTAGCGCGTGGCGTCGCGCCGCAGCAGCGGGTAGCTGGTGATGACCAGGTCGGCCTTGGGGATTTCGGGGAAAAGGGCTTTTCGGCGCGGGCCTTCCAGGATGAGGACCTTGCGCTCGGGGGTGAATTTCTCGACTTCCCGCTGCCAGTTGAAGATCAAGGACGAGGGGCAGACCACCAGCGAAGGCCCCGGCTGGGTACGCAAAAAGGCGAGGGCTTGCAGCGTTTTTCCCAGACCCATGTCATCAGCCAAAATTCCACCTAAACCGTTGGAACTCAGGAAACTTAGCCAAGAAACTCCGTGTTTTTGGTAGCTTCGTAGAACATCCTCCAGGTCGCCCAGCGGCACGGGCTCCATGGCCGTCTTGCCTTCCTGGCGGTTTGCCCAAGCCCGCCACCCGGCGTCGGCGTGGAGGGCGAACCCGGCTTCGGAGGCTGCGGATTCGAGATAGCCCGCGTGGGCTTTGCCGATACGGTAACTGCCCGGCGAGTGCTGCTGAGGGTTGCAATCGCGCAGAACGCTCTGGAAATCATCCAGCAGCGCGGTGTTGAAGACGGCCACTTTCCCGTTTTTGAGCCGGGCGTGGTTCTGGCCGAGTTGCAGCATCCGCTGGATTTCGGTGGCGGAAAACCGCTCGCCGCTGCCGGTGGAGAGGTCGAATTGCAGGTCGAACCATTCCTCGCCTGAACGGACAATCTCCACGCGTGGGGTAACGCGTTCGATGTCGGCAGTGATATTGGTGAAACGGGGCCCGAGCGAGACGCTCCAGCGCGCGGCGAGATCCGGGTAGCCCTCGCCAAAGAAGCTCAGGATAGCCCGTTCGCCCCGGAGGACGTAATGGCCGGTGGCGTCCGGGCCGGTGAAGCCGTGGCGGGTCAGGTCGCCCAGCGCCAGGCGTTCGGCCTCCAGGTCGCGGCAGAGGAGACGCGAGGGCTCGGACGGATCGGGCAGCGCCCAGTTCTCCGACGGGCTGGTGACGCCAAGGGTGACGATGCGCTTGGAGTAGATGCGCTGCAACTGGGCGGCGAGGTGGTTGAGGGAGCCCTCCAGAGTCAGCGAGAACTGGCCGGGCTCGGGAACCAGCTTGAGCGCACCGCCGCCCTCGCCCGCCGGGGCGTCGACCTCGAAAAAGGCGCGCAAGGCGGGAAGCTCGGTGGTGAGGAACGAAGCGGCGTGCTCGGGAGCCAGCATGATGTCCCGGCGCAGCAGCTCGGTATACGCGGTGGGAAGCCCGGGTGAGACGGCGGCGAAGGTGTCGCCTTTGAGCGACCAGGCGCTCCCCTGCCCTGCCACCAGGAGGCGGGTTTCCGGCGGAATGGAGGCGTGGAGCGCCACGCGGTTCTGGGAATCGGGCTGAATTTTGAGCTTCGGAAGGAGCGCTTTGGGGGAAACGTGAACGGGGGTGGCTTTGCCGAAGGTGATGCGCGGGTGGTTTTTGAGCGCCTCCAACAGGATCAGCATGGATTCGCGCGGAAGGGCGAGCATCCCCGTGAGCGCGCCGCCATTGAGTCCCCGGACGGCTTGGATGACCCGCAAATCGCCCTCGGAGCAGGTGTAGGAGCCGTTGGCGTCCAGCGCGTTCAGGAGCATGCGGCGACCCTGGCGCTCGACTTCGATGCCGACGGTGCAGTGCCCTCGCTCCCAGGCGGAGAGGAATTGCGGGGCGAGCACGATGCTCAGGCTCAGGAAATTGGGGCTTTTTTCCGTCGTGGCAGCGAAGCGCGGGCCGGTTTCTTTCGGCGCGGCGGCGGGCTGGGGCGCGGGCCTGGAGGCGGCTGCCCGGGCGGCCATGTCGGAGCCGGGGGCGGTCTTGTGCCCGAGGAGCGCGTAGCCGACGGCCAGGGAATGGGCGCAGATGGCTCCCCATTGGCGCGATTCGCGGCAGGTGCAGAGGTTTTCGACGTCGCTGGCAGAGCTGATCTTGAGCCCGGCCCGGAACTCCTGGTCGCCATTGCGCACGAGGCCTTTTAAAATCGGCGGCTGGTAGGCGCAGCTCACCACGCGGCCCGCTTCCACGAGCGCGCGAGCCAGCTTGGCGGCTTGCCAGCCTCCGGCGTCCATGAGGAGTTTTTCGGTGAGCGGGACCATCAAAAACAAATGGGGCTGCCCTTGCCGGGGAGGTTGTTGACCCGGCACGGGCAGCCCTCAGTAACCTTTTGAAATTACGTTACTCCTTCAACTTCGCAACGGCCGTTTGCAGGCTCGGGACGTCGGAGATGGAGAGGACTTCGGTGCCTTTGCGGATGCGGCCAAAGAGACCGGCCAGTACGCCGCCGGGGCCGAATTCGATGAAGAGGTCGATTTTCTCGTTATCCAGGAGGTAGACCATCGATTCCGCCCAGCGCACGCTGCTCGTGACCTGCTCGCGGAGGCTGTCGCGAATGGCTTGCTCGGTCGCGACCGGCTTGGCATCAACGTTGCAAACTACCTTGTATTTCGGCGTCTGGAAGTGGGTGGTCTCGAGGACCTTGCCCAGACGGACATAGGCCGAGTTCATGAGGCGCGAGTGGTAGGCCCCGGCGACATTGAGGAGCGTGGCGCGGCGAATGCCGTGGTCCTTGGCGAGGGAAACGCCGAGCTCAACCTTGGCGCGTTCGCCGGAAATGACGATCTGGCCGGGGGCGTTGAGGTTGGCGATGTCGACGTCCACCTCGGAGGCGAGGTCGCGCACGGCGTTTTCATCGGCGCCGATCATCGCGGCCATGGTGCCGTTGGTGGAGTCGCAGGCGTCTTGCATGAAGTGGGCGCGCTTGTCGACCAACTGGAGGCCGGTTTCAAAATCGAAGGTGCCCGCGGCGGCGTGGGCGGTGAATTCGCCCAGGGAAAGCCCCGCCGTTGCGACAACGCCCTCCACCGTGCCGCCCATTTCCTGGAGGAACGCGGCGAGCGCGGCCGAACCATGCACGTAGAGCGCGGGCTGACAGTTCACGGTCTTCGTCAATTCCTCATTAGGCCCGTCGAACAGGATCTGGCTCAGCGGCCGGTTCAGCGTGGCGTCCGCCCGGCGGAAAAGGTCGGCGGCTACCGGATATTGCTCCACGAGGTCCTTGCCCATCCCGACGGTTTGGGCTCCCTGGCCTGAGAAGAGGAATGCGATTCTTTTGCTCATAGTGTTTGGTCTGTTTGGTTTGTCTCCCCCCGGGTTGCCCCTAGGGGAGCGGATAGGCATATCAGGAATGAGGGCGGATGCAAATTCAAAGGGCCGCCCCGCCCGATCCGGGGGCAACGACTTTCTTTTACGCATTCAGCGTAAATAGAGGAATAATCTGCCTATTTTCAGGAAATTGCCCAGGATTTTTGAGGGTAAAAAAGCTTATTCCGTTTTTTGTATAAAAACGGACATAAGCGGCACTTTTCCTGGAAGTTATCTACTTAATGAGCTTAGCAAAGATCCCGTTGGCTTCTTCGAGCGTCTCTTTGCTGCCGATATCGAACCAGGTGCCCGGCACGTCCCAGGTGTGGACGGGGGTGCGGGTGTAGAGCCACTGGACGAAGCGGCCCGGCTGGTCGGGGTTGTTCCCCTCGGCAATGTAGGGCGCGAACTTGCCGACGGTTTCCTTGGAGTAGTAATAAAGGGCGATGCCGGTGCGGGTGCTCTTGGGCTGGGCCGGTTTTTCCTCGAAGTGGGTGATGACGCCGTCCGGGGTGCTTTCGATGGCGTTGTATTTCTTGATGGCTTCGAGGTCCTTGACGTCGTAGGTGGCCAGCACGGCTGCCTTGCCCTTGCAGTAGGTGGCGAAGTCTTCGAGCGACTGGCTGAAGAGGTTATCCCCGGCGACGACTACGAGATCCGAGGCGGCGAGGTTCTCGCGGGCGACCACGAGATTGATGTCGCCGATGGCTCCGAGCTTGTCCTGGTCGTTCGTGGAGCCGTCGTTGATGATTTTGAAGTGCAGCTTGGGCTGGCGCTTGACGTAATCATCGGCCCAGTCTTGGAAATCCGCTGCGAATTTGTTGTTGGTAACAACGTAAACGCTCTCGATATCGGGGATGGGGGCGAGGTTGTCCAGGACCCATTCGATCATCGGTTTTCCCGCGACGTCGAGCAGCGGCTTAGCCTTGTTCAGGGTAAGGGGGTAAAGGCGTGTGGCGTATCCGGCGGCCAGGATAAGAATGTTCATACCCCCCTCTCTTTGCCGGGCCGGTGCCGGTTGCACAAGCCAAAAAGGCGGGTTTTTTTGACGATCAGGTAAAAATTTCCACCCCTCGCCCCACGCCGGGCAAAGGAATGGCTAGTCTTCGCCGAGGGTCGCCCGGGATGCGCCAACGGTCTCGGGTTCACTGTCAGCCGAGTTGGAAACATCGCGGTCGATCAGCGTGATGAGATAGTTGCTCAGCGAACGCCGGTCGCGCTTGGCTCTGGCCTTCGCTTTTTCGAGCAAATCCTCGGGACAACGGAAAGCGGTGTATTTGCTGGTCATGTTGAAATTATTATTAATTCCCGACACACCGAACGTAAAGCATTTTGTTAACATCCGTCCTACGCGGTCAGAAGAAACATCGGGGTACCCCCACGCAAAACCTAAGGGAAACCCCGATAATCTTTTGGGCTGTGAATACCTTTGAAGCTAGGTTTTCTGAGGGTTCCAGGGCGTGTAGTTGGCCACGAATTCGCGCCGAAATTGATCGAAGGTTCCGGCCTCAATTTCGGCCCGTGCGCGAGCCATTAAATTCAAATAAAAATGTAGATTGTGGAGGGTAATGAGCCTCAGCCCGAGGATTTCCTCCGCCTTGACCAGGTGGCGCAGGTAGCCGCGCGAGAACTCCCGGCACGCGGGGCACGTACAGCCTTCCTCGATGGGGCCTTTGTCCATGATGTAGGGGCTGTTTTTGAGGTTCAGGGTGCCCAGGGCGGTGAAGGCGGAACCGTTGCGGGCGATGCGAGTCGGCAGCACGCAATCGAAGAGATCGACGCCGCGGGCGATCATTTCCAGCATCTGGGGCGGCGTGCCGAGGCCCATGGCATAGCGGGCGCTGGTGGCGGGCAGGTACGGAGCGGCGTTTTCGATGGCCGCCATCATTTCCTCCTCCGGCTCGCCGACGCTGACGCCCCCGATGGCGTAGCCGTCGAAATCCATGGCGGTGAGGGCCTCGGCGCTTTCGCGGCGAAGCTGGGCGAAGGTGGCTCCCTGGACAATGGCAAAGAGGGCTCCCCTCGCCTCCCCGGCTTCGTCCCGGGCCCGGACCCAGTCGCGGCAGCGTTTTTCCCAACGCAGGGTCAGCGCCAGGCTCTTGGCGGCGTAGTCGTACTCGCACGGGTAGGGAGGGCACTCATCAAAGGCCATCATGATGTCGCTGCCGAGGGTCGTCTGGATCTCCATGGAGGTTTCCGGCCCGATGAAGCAGGCCGCGCCGTCGAGGTGGTTCTGGAAATGGACGCCCTCCTCGGTGATTTTGCGCAGCTTGGAGAGCGAGAAGACCTGGAAGCCGCCGCTGTCGGTCAGGATCGGGCCATCCCAATTCATGAATTTGTGGAGGCCGCCGAAGTGGCGAATGACCTCCATGCCGGGCCGGACAAAGAGGTGGTACGTATTGCCCAAAATCACCTGGGCATCCAGTTCATGGAGCTCCCGAGGGCTCACCCCCTTGACGGTCCCTTGGGTGCCGACAGGCATGAACATGGGAGTTTCAATGACCCCGTGGCGGGTGGTAAACCGGCCCCGGCGGGCCTTGGTAGCAGTATCGGTGGCTAGGAGTTCGAACACCCACCCACCGTAGAAGATGTTGCTGCTCTTGGGAATGCGAAATCGTGGGTGTCGCGGGTCACCGGGAATCGCAGAGGGGGTTTACACGACTCCGAAAATCAGGTAAACCCTGCGGGAAAAACTGCTTCGTCGACCTTGACGCATCCATGCAGTTCCTCTAGCGTCAGCCCGATATGCGGAAGCTCATCGTACTGTCCTCGCTCGTCCTGGCATTTTCAATGGCCCTTACCTCTCCGGGAGGCGCCGCGGTGGTTTACCGCCCCGGCGAAGGTTTTCATAGCGAGGAGGAGGACGCGGGAGCGCTGGAAAAATCTGCCAGCGAACAGCTCCACAAAGCCCAGGAGCTGGAAGAACAGGGCGCAACCACAAAGGCCATTGGTGCCTACCGCGGGTTGCTCAACGGCTTTCCTGGATCGGGCGCGGCTCCCCAGGCACAGTTCAAAATGGCCGAGCTGATGGAGAAAAGCGGCGATCTGGAGCGCGCGTTCAAGGAATTCGGCAAATACATCACCAATTACCCCCGGGGCAGGGAGTTCGACTCCGTGGTCGAGCACCAGTTCAACATCGCCGGGCAGTTCATGAACGGCGCGCGCCGCAAGGTTTTCGGAGTCAAGACGTTCCCTTCCCTGGAGCGCACCCAGAAGATGTACGAGGAAATCATCAAGAACGCCCAGTACAGCAAATTCGCCCCGCTCTCGCAGTTTAACATCGGCATGGTGCATGAGAAACGCGGCGAATACCCGGAAGCCATCGATGCTTACCAGAAGACCGTCGACCTGTACCCCAACGAGGATATCGCAGCCGATGCCCAGTACCAGATCGGCTACGTGCAACTGCACATGGTGCAAAAAGGCTCCAACGACCGCTCCTCCCGCGAAAAGGCGCACGACGCCTTCGAGGACTTTATGGTGCGCTACCCGCAGAGCGAAAAAGTTGCCCAGGCGCGCGATAACATCAAACAACTCTCAGGCGAGGACCTTAAGAAGACGCTCGATGTCGCCAAGTTCTACGAGAAAACCAAGAAGTACAAATCCGCGGTCATCTACTACAAAGAAGTGATCGACGGCGGCAAAGGCACCCCTGAAGCGGAAGCGGCGACCAAGGCGCTCGACCACATGCGGCAGTATGCCGGTGACGATGCCCTGCGCTCGGCTCCGGAACTGGCCGAGACGGGCACCAAGGCCCAGGAACGCCGCAAGATGCAATCCCAGGTGGACACCTCCGCGCGTCCCGACTACGCCGGACCTCCCGCCCCCGCCGAGGAAACCGCCCCGGCCAAGGCGCAACTGCGCACCCCGGCCACGACCTCCTCCACGGCCACCCTGCCCGCCGCGACGGAGCCCGCTCTGCCCGCCCAGTAGCCGTCTTTCATGAAGTCTCTCGCTCTCCTCGCCTCGGCGCTTCTGGTTCTGTTAACCGGTTGCGCCGGCTACCACATCGGCGCTTCGGTTCCCAAACGGATGGCGGGAATCAAGACTGTCGCCGTGCCCACCTTCCACAACGAAACGATGGTGCCCAACCTCGAATCGCTGGCGGCCAGCACCGTCGTCAAGCAGTTCCAGGAAGACGGCACCTTCAAGGTGTGTAGCGCCGACCACGCCGACGCCGTCCTTGAGGGCAGCATCACCAAGATCCGTCGCCGTGGGGCCCGCTCCGTGCGTAGCGACATCGAAAAACAGCAGGAGTACTATCTCGATCTCACCTTCAGCTACACCATGACCCGCCGCAGCACGGGCGAAAAACTGGACTCTGGAATCCTGATGGGAGAAACCTCGTTTTTCGTTTCGGGCAACGACGTGAACCAGGATGAGCGCCAGGCGATTCCGCTAGCGATTGAAAAGGCCTCCGAGCGTCTCGTCAACCGCGTGACTACGGGATGGTAGGAATTTTTCCTTCTCTGTAATAGGCAAAAACCGGGCAAAAAACATTGCATTGATTGCCGAGCGGTTCATAAAAAAGAGGAACGCAACCAGCACCGAAAGGAGATGAAATTACCAAAATGTTTAAAGCTATCACGTTGATCGCCATGGCCGCGGCTGTTCTGAGCCTCGGCGCTTGTGCCAAGGACCACGCGTCCACGACGACCAAAGTGTCCACCACTCACGTCAAGTAAGAGGAACACTTTCAATAAGGCCAGACCGCAAGGTCTGGCCTTTTTTTGTGCCCTAATTTAAGTAGAATCAGGAACTCCTGATAAAAAACCAAAGTGACCGTGTACCCGGTATTAGTTCAGCGAAGGGTCGTCCGGGGCCTCGGCCAGCAGTTTGAACCACGGGCCGTAGGTGCTCATGACGGTTTGCCAGAGGTTCTGGCAATTCTCGGCGTCGAGGAGGTCGCGGTCGGGCTTTTGAACCACCCAGGCCTTTTGTTCCAGCTCACCTTCGAGCTGATCCTTCCCCCACCCCGAGTAGCCGACGAAGGCGCGGACGGCAGTGTCGCCATCGAGCGCCAGCAAACGGGCCTCCTCAAGCTCCACGTTCATCCGAGCTTCGATGACCTGCCGGGTGTTCTGCCATTTGAAAACGGCGAACGTCAGGCGGTCCAGGCCGACCGGGCCACCCCAAAACACCGGGACGGAACGCAGCGGCCCCAACTCGGAAGCGCCGGTGAGCAGGTCGCCCACGGTTTTGTTAAGCGCCCGGTTGATGACGAGCCCGAAGGCCCCGTCGGTTTTGTCGTGCGAAACCAGGTAGATAACCGTTCTCCGGAAGTTTGGATCGACCAGGTTCGGGTGCGCGATTAAGAGCGCTCCTTCAAGTCCCAACGAAGATGGTTGATACTCACGCACATCTACAAGGTAAGAGCGCCCGGCAACGGCGCAAGGCAGAAAGCGCCCTGTAAACCTATTTTTACACAAATGACGGCATTGACACCGCCCCCGCACACGTCAAAGTAATGGCCGACCCATGTCGATTCTCGAAGTCCAACATCTGCGAACCTGGTTCCCCGTCACCGCCGGGCTGCTGCGACGTCATGTGGACGACATCAAGGCCGTCGACGACGTCAGCTTCACCCTGGAGCCGGGAACGACGCTCGGCGTAGTGGGCGAAAGCGGTTCGGGCAAAACAACGCTGGGGCGCACCATCCTGAAGCTGACCCCGGCCACTGGCGGCCGCGTGCTCTTTGAGGGGAAGGACATTCTGCCGCTCTCCGAGGGGGCATTCCGCCCGCTGCGGCGCGAAATGCAGATGATTTTTCAGGACCCCTTCGGGTCGCTCAATCCGCGGCTTTCCATCGAGGCCATTATCGCCGAACCGCTGGAGATCCACTTCCGGGAAATGAGCCGGACGGATCGGCGGGACCGCGTGGCCGAGCTGCTGCGGCAGGTGGGCCTGAAGCCGGAGATGATGGGCCGCTACCCGCACGAGTTCAGCGGCGGCCAGCGGCAGCGGATCGGCATTGCGCGGGCGCTGGCGGTCAAGCCGCGCTTCATTGTCTGCGACGAGCCGGTCAGCGCGCTGGACGTCAGCGTGCAGGCGCAGATCGTCAATCTCCTCCAGGATTTGCAGGAGGAGCTGGGCTTAACCTACCTTTTCATCGCCCACGACCTGGCGGTGGTGGAACACATCAGCGACCACGTGCTGGTCATGTACCGCGGGAAGATCGTCGAATCGGCCTCCGCCGAGGCGATCTACGCCCATCCGCAGCACGAGTATACGCGCAAGCTGCTTGCCGCCGTTCCCAGCGTCGGCTGATTCTCTTTCTAAAATGACTCCGCTCCTTCGAAAACTGCTCCGGATGAATTGGGTGATCCTCATTCTCATGCTGGCGCTGGCCACCTTCGGCGTATTCGCGATCTACAGCTGCACCTACATGCGCGAATCGGCCAACTACAACACCATGTGGCACAAGCAGGCGGGCTGGATCGCCTTCGGAACGGTGATTTTCCTCATCTTGAGCCTGACGGACTACCGCTGGGTGCGCTGGGGAGCCCTGCCCATCTACGGCGTTTCCATGGTCTTCCTGATCCTGACCTTCACGCCGCTGGGGGTGCTCAAGGACGGGGCCCGATGCTGGCTGCGGCTGGGGCCGCTGGTGTTTCAACCCGCGCAGTTGGCCGTTCTGGGGGGGATTCTGATTGTCGCTCTGTTTTTGACCCAGTTTATCCGCCTGCACCCGATGATCAAACTGCTGGCCTGCGGGGTGATCACCGGCGCTCCGGCTCTCTTGATTCTCATCCAGCCGGACTTGGGTGAGTGCCTCATCTGGATTCCCGTGGTGTTCGCGATGCTCTTTGTCGGCCAGATTCCCAAGCGCTACCTCATCGTGGTGATCCTGATCATGGTGACGTGCATGCCGGTCGCCTACTATTTTAAACTCAAGCAGTACCAGCGGGAACGGATCATCGCCTTCCTGGACCCGGAGATCGACGCCAACGGGGCGGCCTGGGCCGTCAACCAGACCATGATCGCCATCGGCTCGGGCGGCTGGAACGGCAAGGGCTTCAAAGCGCCCAATACCCAAGTGGAGCTGGGCTACGTGCCTCAGACCACGGTGCCTAATGACTACATTTTCGCCGCGGTTGGCGAACAGTGGGGCTTTCTCGGGGGCGCGGCCGTCGTTTGCACCCTCGGGGTCTTGATCGCCAGTTGCCTCGTCGTGGCGGTGACGGCCGCCGACCAGATGGGCACGCTTATCGCCGCCGGGGTGGCCACGCTGCTCTTCTCCCACACCTACGAGAACATCGGGATGTGCATCTCGATGATGCCGGTGACGGGGGTGCCCCTGCCACTGATCAGCTATTCCGGATCGTTTGTCGCCGTGATCATGTTCAGCCTGGGGCTGGTCAATAGCGTGTGGGTTCACCGCAAAGAGCTGCCGGAATTGCCTTAGCGTCCCCACGGGGAATCGTGGCCCGTCGCACCCTTTGAGGGCCTGCTGACAGCCGCCGGAGAGCGTTCGTCCGATTGCATGTTTACCGCCGGGAGGTCTCCCGCCGCGGGCAAAAAGCATCTATCCATGAAACGCATTCATTTTTATTCCGCATTGATGGTCGCCACGCTCGCTTTATCCGGCATGGCCGGGGCCCAAGCCCCTTCCGCCACTCCCGCCGCCCCCGAAAGAGGAAAAGCCGCCGAGGCGGGGAAGCTGGATCACCACGATCAGGAATTCCTCAGGAAAGCCGCGGGGATCAATCTCGTGGAAATCGAACTGGGCAAAGCGGCGGAGAAAACCTCCACCGATCCGAAGGTGAAGAAGTTCGCGGCCACCATCGTCCGGGATCACTCGGAAGCCAACCAGAAGCTCTCTCGCCTGGCCGCCAGCAAAGGCTACGCGCTGCCCGACAAAGTTTCCTCCTGGGACCGTCACTCCCTCAACCAAATCGATAAGGAGCAAGGGGAGCAATTCAACCGCTCCTTCCTCTCCTTCAACATCAAGGGGCATGAAAAGGCACTCGATCTCTACGAGAAAGCCGCCGCGCACGCCCAGGACCCGGATATCAAAGCGTATGCCGAAAAGATGCTGCCCCATCTGAAAGAGCACCTGGCCCTCGCCCGCAATAACACGCTCGAAGTCGTGGGCGAAAAACAGCAAAAAATCCAGCCGCAGCAACCGGCTCAGCAACAGCCGATGCAGCAGCAAAAGAAAAGCCTCTAGAACTTAACCCGCCGGCAATGGTCCGGCGTGAAAGGGGCGCAGCCTGCCAAGGACGCAGGCTGCGCTTTTTTTTGTCATGAATTTGTCGCAAATCTCTGGTTTTCCTTGCGTTGACATGGGTAGCGCGGCTGCCATAGTCTCCTTTTTCCTATGAAGAACGTGATTGCCTCTCCAGAAGCCCCCAAGGCGGTTGGCCCCTATTCCCAAGCCGTTACCGCGGGAGGATTCCTCTTTGCCGCAGGGCAGATCCCGCTCGACCCGGCCACGGGAGAGCTAATCGAGGGGGATGTCAGCGCCCAGACCGAGCGCGTCATTCAGAACATCGAAGCCGTGCTGCGCGCGGACGGGCTGACCTTCGCCAATGTGGTCAAAACCACCGTTTTTCTGACGAACCTGGCCGATTTCGCGGCAATGAACGCCGTCTACTCCCGCTATTTCGCCGAGCCCTTCCCGGCCCGCTCCACCATCCAGGTGGCCGCGCTCCCGAAAGGTGTACAGGTGGAGATCGAGCTGATCGCCGCCAAGTAATTTTACTTTTTCCCCCTAAATTTTCCCCACGCACCATGACGCAAGACGAAATCATCGCCCTTTTTAAACAAACCCACGCGCTGCTCGACGGCCATTTTCTCCTTCGCTCGGGCCTTCACAGCCGGCAATTTTTCCAATGCGCCATCCTGTTGCAACACACGCAAATCGCGGCCCGGGTTTGCGCGGAACTCGCGGAGAAGCTGAAGGGGATCGAGGCCGATAGCGCCATTTCCCCTGCCCTGGGCGGCCTGATCGTGGGACATGAAGTGGCCCGGACGCTGGGCAAACGCCACATTTTCGCTGAAAAAGAAGAGGGCAAGCTCGTCCTGCGCCGCGGCTTCACCATCGCCCCGGGCGAACGCTTCCTGGTGTTGGAAGACGTCGTGACGCGCGGCGGCCGCGTCCAGGAGACCATCGACATCGTGCGCGCCCACGGCGGCGTAGTCGCGGCAGTCGGCACGCTGGTCGACCGTAGCGGAGGCAACGCCCCCGATTTCGGTTGCCCCTTCATCAGTCTCGTGCAATTAAACCCAGAGACATTCGAGCCCGGAAACCTCCCGCCCGATCTCGCCGGGACTCCCGCCATCAAGCCCGGCAGCAAATAAGCACACTTTTTATGGTTAATTGGATTTTAAAGAAGATTGTCGGTTCGAAAAACCAGCGGGAAATTCGCCGCCTGCGCAAGATCGTTGAGCAGATCAACGAAATCGAACAAGGCCTCAACTCCCTCTCCGACGACGGCATTCGCGAAAAAACCGCAACCTGGAAGGCCGAACTCGCCAAGATCACCGATCAGAACGAGCAGCAAGCCTACCTGAACCAGATCCTGCCCGAGGCCTTCGCCGTGGTGAAGAACGCCGCGCGGCGTCTCTGCGGCAAACAGGTCGAAGTCAACGGCCAGACGCTCGAATGGAACATGGTCCATTTCGACGTGCAGTTGATCGGCGGCATCGTGCTCCACCAGGGCAAGATCGCCGAAATGGCCACCGGCGAAGGCAAAACGCTCGTCGCAACCCTGCCCCTTTACCTGAACGCCCTCACCGGCCGCGGCGCGCACCTCGTCACCGTCAACGACTACCTGGCCAAGCGCGACTCGGACTGGATGGGCTTCCTCTACAAGTTCCTGGGCCTCACGATCGGCTGTATTCAGAACGACCAGCCGCCGGAACTTCGCCGCGAGCATTACCGCTGCGACATCACCTACGGCACGAACTCGGAATTCGGCTTCGACTACCTGCGCGACAACGGCATGGCCACCAGCAAGGAGACCCAGGTGCAGCGCGGCTATTCCTTCGCCATCGTGGACGAAGTCGACTCGATCTTGATCGACGAGGCCCGCACCCCGCTCATTATTTCCGGCCCCACGGCCGTCACCAGCCAGCAGTACGAGCAGTACAAGCCCGTCGTCGAGCAGCTCGTCAAAAAGCAGGCGCTCCTGTGCAACCGCCTCGCCAGCGACGCAGAGGAACTCTGGGCCAAGGGCGAAAAGGAAGAAGCCGCGAAAGTCTTCTTCAAACTGAAGCTCGGCCAGCCGCGTCACAGGGCCTTCCTGCACGCCATGGAGACCACCGAACAGCGCCGCGCCATTGAGAAAACAGAGCTTTCCTACTACTCCGACACGCTGAAGGAGGAATTCTTCAAGCTGAAGGAAGAGCTTTTCTACACCATCGACGAACGCGCCCACGAATCCGACCTGAGCGAGATCGGCCGCGAATTCCTGAGCCCCGACAACCCGAACGCCTTCGTATTACCGGATCTTATTTCGGAATTCGCCGAGATCGACCTTACCGAAAACCTCACCGCGGAGCAGAAGATCGAAGAGAAGGCCAAACGCCAGACCTACTGCGACTCGCAGGCCGAGCGCATCCACAGTATTACCCAGTTGCTGCGGGCGTTCTGCTTGTTCGAGAAGGACGTGCAATACGTCATTGAGGAGAACAAAATCGTCATCGTCGACGAGTACACCGGCCGCAAAATGCCGGGCCGCCGCTGGAGCGACGGTCTGCACCAGGCCGTGGAGGCAAAGGAAGGCGTCCAGGTCGACCGCGAAACGCAGACCCTCGCCACCATCACCATCCAGAACTACTTCCGCCTCTACTTCAAACTGGCGGGCATGACCGGCACTGCCGAGACGGAAGCCAACGAATTCCACGACATCTATAAACTGGATGTCATCGTGGTGCCGACCAACCGCCCCTGCATCCGCAAGGACTTGAACGATCTCATCTTCAAGACCCGCCGCGAGAAATTCAACGCCGTGGTGGCCGAGCTTAAGACCGCCCACGCGCGCCAACAGCCGGTGCTCGTCGGCACGGTGAGCGTCGAAACTTCCGAGCTCCTGAGCCGCATGCTCAAGCGCGAGAAGATCCCGCACACCGTCTTGAACGCCAAGTTCCACGCACAGGAAGCCGAGATCGTGACGCGCGCGGGCCAGCCCGGCTCCGTGACAATCTCCACCAACATGGCCGGCCGTGGTACCGACATCAAGCTGGGCACCGGCGTCGTGGACCGTGGCGGCTTGTACGTCATCGGCACGGAGCGGCACGAATCCCGCCGCATCGACCGCCAGCTGCGCGGCCGCTGCTCGCGCCAAGGCGATCCGGGTCTCTCCCGCTTCTATGTCTCCTTCGAGGACGATCTCATGCGTAACTTCGGCGCCGCCGACCGCATGACGAAGATCATGGAGCGCTTCGGTATGAAGGAAGGCGAGGAGCTGGAGCATCCGTGGCTCAACAAATCCGTCGAAACGGCCCAGCGCCGCGTGGAACAGCGCAACTACGGCATCCGCCGCCGCACGCTGGAGTTCGACGACGTCATGAACAAACAGCGCGAGGTCGTCTACGGCCTGCGCAACGAGACCATCGAAACCGCCGATCCGCGCAAGCTCATCTACGAGATCGTCGGCGAGACAATCCCCGTCAAGGTTGCCGAATTTGCCGAAGACGAAAACGGCGAGCCAGATTACGCGGGCCTGCTCGCGTGGGTTAACACCACCTTCCCGCTCGGCCTTACCGAGGAGAAAGCTGGGTTCACAGGCAAGACGGCGGAAGAAATTTCCGAGGCGCTCATCGAGAAGGTCAAGACTTCCTACGAGCTCAAGAGCAAGCACGAGGACCCGGACGCGGTTAAGGGCATCGAACGCTACATCGTCCTGAACGCCATCGACCGCCTCTGGCAGGATCACCTCTACGCCATGGACTCCCTGCGCGAAGGCGTGCATCTGCGCGCCTACGGCCAGAAGGACCCGCTCATCGAGTACAAAAATGAGGCCTACACGATGTTTGTGGACCTCATGGCCTCAATCAAGAACGAGATCCTGCATAACCTCTTCCGCAGCACGTCGAACCTCCAGGCCTTCGAGCAATTCCTCTCCAGCTTGCCCGCGCACATGCTCCAGCAGCAGGGCGGCAGCGAAGAGACGATCTCCGCCGGAGCGGGCGAACTGCCGCAACCGACCTCCAAGCCGCGCACGCTGCCCGTGCGCAGCGAGAACGTCAAGATCAACCGCAACGACCCCTGCCCCTGCGGAAGCGGCCGTAAATATAAAGCCTGCTGCGGCCGCAAAGCATAACCGAACGCCAGCCCCCCACCCCGCTGGTTAAACCGCCATGCAGCCCCCGGAAGAGTCTCGCGACGAAGCACCATCGTCCGAGCCTTCCGAGGTCGTCTGCCCCGTGTGCCTGCGCAATAACGTGCCCGAAGCACCGTTTTGCGCCATGTGCGGGGCTCCTCTCGGGCCGGTGGCGAATATCGACCCGATCCAGCAGATTCGCTCGGAGGGTTTTGCCTTCCGCTCCGCGGTAAGCAGCCCGCCGCGCGCGCTGATCCTGGCGGGCACCTGGCTCGCGATGCTGCCACTGGCCGGGAGCGCCTTTGGCATGATTTTAAGCGGCTTTCCCATGAGCCTTTTCGGGTTCGCCATGCTGATGCTCTCCGTCGGCGTGCTCGTGCGCGCCACCGCCCATTTCATTTCCCGGAAACGCGCCATAGCCCGCGCGCGAAAAGCGTCCTAGGCCCTGGGAGAAACCCATCGGCACCGCCCCGGGGAAACGCCGCACCTGGCGGCCAAGCCGCGCTTTGGGTTGCCAACAACCCCCGAAATTCCGCATGGTGAGGGTGGAGATTCACAATGGTCAGCCTTCTTATTGCCCTGGAGAATCTGCGGAAGACCTTTGACGGCACGGTAGCCGTCGACGACATCTCGATGTCGATTCCCGCAGGCGAAATTTTCGGTTTTCTGGGGGCCAACGGCGCGGGAAAAACCACCACTATCCGGATGCTCTGCGGATTAACACGCCCCAGCGGCGGCCGCGCGACGCTCGGGGGCGCCGACGTATGGCGCGACCGCTTCCGCGTCCGTTCAATGTTCGGCTACGTGGCGCAGCGCTTCAGCCTTTACACCGACCTGACAGTGAAGGAAAACCTGCGCTTTTTCGGCGGAGCCTACCGGGTCAATCCGCGCCGGATGGAAGCGCGCATCGCCGAACTACTCTCCACGCTGGACCTTTCCGGCAAAAGCCACATGCTGGCCGGAGAACTCTCCGGCGGCCTGCGGCAGCTCCTCGCCATCGGCTGCGCGCTCATCCACGAACCGCTGGCGCTTTTTCTCGACGAACCGACCTCGGGGCTCGATCCCGTACACCGTCAGCGGATCTGGGATCTCCTCTACGACCTGAGCGCCGGGGGCACGACGATCTTTGTCACCACGCACTACATGGACGAGGCGGAGCGCTGCACGGAGGTCGCCTTCATCGACAAGGGTCGCCTGCTCGCCAAGGATTCGCCCCTGCGGCTCAAGCAGCGCATTCGCGGCAGATTGCTCCAGCTCCGCGTCGCCCCGCTGATGCCCGCGCTGGCCCTCATCCGGGCCGAGCCCGACGTGTTGGGCGTCTCCGTGCGCAGCGGCATGGTGCGCCTCTACGCAGCCCATCCCGAGGCCCTCTTCCAGCGCTGGCTGGAGCACTGGCCCTTTCCCGAAATCGAGTACCAGGGCCACACGTGGGACGCGCCCGACATGGAGGATGTCTTCAAGGCGTATTCGCAAGGGTACCACGGCATTCTGGCGGAGGAGGCGCAGCCATGATATTATTAGATACGATGAGAGCGGTCTGGAGCGTCACCATGAAGGAGTTCCTGCACGTCTGGCGCGACCGGCGGATTCTAGTCCTCATCCTCGTGCTGCCGCCGCTGCTTACGCTGATTTTCGGCTACGCCTTCGGCGTCACAGATCTGAAAAACGTTCCGGCGCTGTTCGTCGACCAGGATCACAGCGACGGCAGCCGGGAGCTAAAAAAAGCGCTCGATGCCTCGCCCGTATTCCAATGGAAAACGCGGTCTGCGTCTGACCAGACCAGCCCCAACTTGCTGAAAGAAAACGTGCAGGCGGCCCTGGAGATTCCCCACGGCTGGGGCGAGGGCCTGGTCAACGGCAGCCCCATTCCGCTAAAAATGATCATCGACGGCACAGACGTCTCCACGGCCTACCAGATCGAGGGCATCCTACGGGAAATCCTGGCCGGGTTCCAGCGGGGCGCGCAGCACGAACTCCTCAAGCAACTGCCACAAGGCGCCCTGGAAGCAGCATTCCCGCTCGAAGTCCAGCGGCAGTTCACCTCCGTTATGACGCCCTGGAACGTCAATTTCGAGATTCACGACAACCCCAAGCTGCGCTTCATCGAATTCGTCACCCCCGGCATCCTGGGGCTCATCATGCAGCTCATGACCGTCACGCTAATGGCCTGCACCATCACGCGGGAACGGGAAAGCGGCACCCTCTCGCAGCTCCTCATCACCTCGCTGCACCGAGGGGAAATCGTCGCCGGGAAAGTACTGCCCTACCTCTGCATTTCGCTATTCCTCATTAGCAGCGCCGCGATGGTCGCGCGATTTTACTTTGATGTCCCGTTTATCCAACCGCTTATGCTCGGCGTGCTCAACTTCCTATTCCTGGCCTGTTCGCTAGGGCTGGGGCTCCTGATTTCGGCCTTCTGCACCACCCAGGCGCAGGCCATCCAGTTCTCGGTCTTCTTTCTATTGCCGGTATTCCCGCTCTCGGGGGCCTTCGCCTCGCTGGACCAGCTGCCCCCGGGCATCCGAATGATCTCCGAAGCCTTCCCCCTCACCCATTATTGCCGGGCATTTCGCCTCATCAACCTGCGCAACGCCCAATTTTCGTACATCGAAGGCGATTTGCTCTTCCTGCTGGCCGGAGCCTTATTAACCTGCGCCGGAGCGGCCTACCTGCTCAGCCGGGCCGAGGAATAAGGAGGAAAAGACGTCCCGCAAAGAGAGAACGTATTTTTTTTTAAAATTCGCTTGAATGGGCGGCCGCATTTCTACATATTCGCCGCCCCACAACAAGTGACCCTATCGTCCAGTGGCCTAGGACACCGCCCTTTCACGGCGGTGACACGAGTTCGAATCTCGTTAGGGTCGCCACTCTCTTCCGGCACAGGAAAGCTGTGCCTTTCGTTAAAGCACAACGCGGTTCATTTGTCCATTCGCAAATGGCCGCACCACCAAGCAACCAAGCCACTCTCCGGGCGAAGCCGCGTTTTTGACAAATCTCTGAGAGAGACTGGAAAACGAGATTTTTGTCTCCGTTTTCCCCCTTTGGGAGCAGAGACACGGCCAAAAGTCTCTGGTGTCTCACATCGCCTTTTTAAGGCGTTACGCATGTTAAATCGCAAGGGTGCCCAGGCGCTCCCTTTCCCGTTAAAGGGCTCCTCGTTAACGTGGCAGTCGTTAAAGGGTCTGATTTTGACACTGTGCCTCCGGCATGGTCCCTCTTTTCGACGATCCCGAACTCCTCTCCCCCGAAGAACGGCTGCGTGCCATTGCTTCGCTGCTCCTTCGCGGGCTTCAACGCTTCAAAGAAAACGGCGGCACTCCAGCACCCGCCGAATCAGCCAGAAAGGAGGTTGCCGATGACCTCCACTGATTTGCAGGCCGAAGTGGCGCTGATGCGCGTCATGAAAACGGGAGAGCTTCTCGCCAAATACCTTGAGGTGTTCGGACAGCCTTCCCCTTCCCGTCACCGGGAACGGCTGATTCGCCGGATTGCTTGGAAAATTCAGGCTCTGGCCGAGGGAGACCTTTCCGAGCGGGCACGGCGCAGGGCCGAAGAAATCGCCAATGACGGCGATCTTCGCATCCGCGTTCCTGTCGCAAAGCCGATGACCTCGATGATCGACGTCCCGGTGATGCCCTTGGCTCCTGAGCCAAAAGCCGCAGCGGCTCCGCAACGCAGCCAGCCGATGGCTGGAATGGTGATCACAAAAAATTACCGTGGCCGCCAGCTTCGGGTGATCGTTCGGGAGAGCGGTTTTGAATTTGAGAACCTGCGCTTCGGATCGCTTTCCGCTATCGCCCGGCACATCACCGGCACCCAATGGAACGGCAACCGGTTCTTCGGGATTGCCGCGAAAGGAGGTGCGAAGTGAAATCCAAGAAAACCGAAAAGAAAAAGACAATCCGCTGCGCCATCTATACCCGAAAGAGCACGGAAGAAGGGCTGGATCAGGATTTCAACTCGCTCGATGCCCAGCGCGAATCTGCGGAGGCTTATATTAAGAGCCAAGCGTCGGAAGGCTGGACCGCCCTCCCCCAGCATTACGATGATGGCGGTTTTTCCGGCGGCAACATCGAACGGCCGGCGCTCAAACGCCTCTTGGCCGACATCGAGGAAAAGAAAATCGACGCGGTCGTGGTCTATAAGGTGGACCGCTTGAGCCGGTCGCTACTGGACTTCACAAAACTCATGGAGGTACTCGACCGCAACGAATGCTCGTTTGTGTCGGTCACCCAGCAATTCAACACCACCCACTCGATGGGTCGGTTGACCCTCAACATACTCCTCTCCTTCGCCCAGTTTGAGCGCGAGATCATCGCGGAGCGGACGCGGGACAAGATGAGTGCTGCACGCAAAAAAGGGAAACACGTTGGCGGCGTTCCCGTGCTTGGATATGACCTCGATCCTAAAGGCGGGCGGCTCCTCGTTAACGAAGAGGAAGCCGCGAAGGTGCGCGAGATTTTCGGGCTTTATTTGGAACGACCCGCGATGCTCGCCACCGTCAACGAATTGAATGCGCGAGGCTGGCAGCGCAAACGCTGGACCACCCGGAAAGGAATCGAAAGCGGAGGCGGTGCGTGGGACAAGGGCAATCTCCACCGGCTCCTGACGAACATCATCTACACAGGCCAAGTCAAATATCAGGATGTCATTTATCCCGGCGAACACCCCGCCATCATCAAAACGGCCGTCTGGGAAAAGACGCAGGCTTTCCTTCATCGAAATGCTAAGGAGGGTGGAAAGCGTGTGCGTGAAAGCCATGGGGCGCTGCTCCGCGGGTTGCTGCATTGCCCGCATTGCAACCACGCGATGACGCATTCCTGGACCAAAAAAACGGATGGCCGTTGCTACCGGTATTACGTTTGCGTGCAGGCGATCAAACGCGGTTACGGCTCCTGCCCCACCGGTTCCCTTCCGGCAGCCGAGGTCGAAAAGTTCGTGATCGAGCGAATCCGAGCCATCGGGCGCGATCCGGCTCTAATCAAAGAAGTGCTGAAGCAAAGCCGCACCAAGGAGCCTCGGATCGCCCCGGAGGAACTTCGAGCAGCACTGGAACAGTTCGATCCCGCATGGGATAATCTCGTATCGAGCGAACAGGAGCGGCTGCTTCACCTGCTCGTTGACCGGATCGCTTACAACGCCACGGCTGGCACCATGGCCATCTCCTTCCGCCCCTCCGGGATTAAATCCCTCGGAACTGAAACCACTCCTACCCCCACCGCCGCATGAACACCTCCACTGAAAATGATCTGCTCGTCGTATGCCCGGTTTCCTTTCGCCGGGAAGAATCTGGCCGGAAGCGGCTCAAGGCTGGACCCGAGGAAGCATTGCCGGAATCGGCATTAATCCCTCGCGTATCGAAGCTGATGGCTCTGGCGCTCCGATTTGAATGGCTGGTGACAGAGGGACGCGTTAAGAGCTACGCCGATCTTGCCCGACTAGGCGGGGTCAGCTTTGCGCGGGTCAGCCAAATCATGAATCTGCTCAACCTCGCCCCGGAAATTCAGGAGACGCTGCTTTTCTTGAGGAAAACGCCCGGCGGGCATGATCCAATCAGCGAGTGGGATCTGCGTGGCCTTGTTGCGGAGGTGGACTGGAGCAAGCAGCGGCAGGCAAAAGTGCAGTTGAAACTCGATGAGATTAAGCGAAAGCAACCTCGATGAGTCGTTGAATGCTTCGATCAATTTTGCGCCAGAATGCGCAGCTCAGTGGTTCAAAGGATGTATTGCTTTCAGAACTCCGCCTTGTTGGGCATTCTTTATGGGCTTCAGGGTCTGCTTCAAAATCTTTTCCAGCAGAGGCCAATGATCTGAATCCTTTGCTTCTAAACAGGCACAATAGATGGAGTCATTATACAAAAAGTAGAATTTCTTTTCTTTGATCTTATCAGAAGGGATTTTACCGTTACCGAAATACGCCATGGTGCCCTTAATGCCTGAATCGGTTGTAAAAGATGAGGTCGACCACAGAAACGGCATGGGACTCTTTTTTTGAGATTCTAGCTTTCTATAAAATGATTCGGTCATCTTAATCGCACAGTCTTCGTTCTTTGCGAATCGCTTATAAATATGAATGTGCCCGAAGGGAGAATTAATACCTTTGGCCGGGTCGTATTCTTTATTATTGGTAAAATTACCATCGGCAACAGACCAATCTGGAGGGCAGTCAATCTCAAATGGCGAATTTGGAATCAAGACTGTTTTAGCGAATGCGCAGGTGACAGGAAAGAGAAGAACAAGGAGTGCTATTTTCATTTGGTATTGCCGACCAGTATTATTGAGGTTCGTATCCATGCCAGAGGCATTTTATTCTGAAGGGAGCGGAATTAAAGCCTTTTCCCGTTTCTGTCGGCACCCGCTCTTTCCCATCCTCCTTCTATTCCTGGGGCATCCGGCAATGATTGTAGGTTGTATAGGCAGGATAGAAAGCAGAGCAAGGGGGGCGAAATAAGCCTGCAAGGCGTTCTTTGGAATCAACATTATGGCTATATGGACAAAGATTCGTTGTTTCCTGAACGGCGTATCTCCTGTATTGAAGGGGAAATGCAGCCTAAAAATGCGATTTCAGTTTTCGCCTATCTCCCGGCAGGCCGAGACAATCGCCCAGTTTGGGGCGGCAAACTTCAAGCCTTGCATATCACCCCATGAATCCCGTCGATCTTGATTTCGAGCTGCCCGACTGGAAAGTGCCGCCTCATCGCCCCAACCAAATCAGCACGCAAGCATGGCTTGAATGGCTGGAAGAAAACCGGCGTGAACTACTTAGGACCGGCGCAATGCAGAAGCTCCGCAACGATCCCCTCCATTGCCCGGTGGATGTGCGCTTCGAGTTATAGCAGCTTTTACGGCCACTTACTTGACCGATAGAACAAAATTGGCTTTATCGCCTTTGCTTCTGATTCCTGCTTTTTTGCCTTCGGCCTTGATCTTTTGCGCCACGCTGGAAGATGAACAGCCCAGCTTGTCTGCCACGGTCCGGTAGTTGGTAGCGCCTCCCTGGATCGCTTCGACGATCTGCTTGATGGTGACGCGGACGCGGGCTTTTCTCGGCTGGATGATTTGTGCCGATGGTGCATTGCCGGTCAGTTCGGCAATTTTGCTTTCCAAGTCTACGACGTTGTTTCGGGCCTCGACCAGCTTCACCTTCAACTCCATTACGGCGCGATCACGCAGGTTTGCGATTTGACGTTCAAGTTCCTTAATCTCTTCTTGGGCGCTCATGTGGGGAGGGCATTAGCATAAGAACTCATACCAAGGAAGGAAAAAGCGGACCTGTGCGCTATGTCTAGTCCTCCGGCTCAAACCGCGGAGATTCGGGATCGTCGATATGAAGGAATATTTTGGCAGCGTTGATGCGCGTTTTCAGCACATCGGCCATTGGGCTTCCCGGAGCGCAGGCGGCGAGTTTCTCCCCCATTTCCTCGATTTTTGCGCGAAGCTCGAACTCCGACATTTCGTTTAGGTAAGGAGGCCCAACCCCCAGTTCGGCCACGGCCCTCTTCATGCCCGCTGCGTACCTTTTCTGCGATTTGAGTGATTCAGGATCGGCCTGGGGGCCTTCCGGCCATTGACTTAAATATTCCCGTGCCCATGCAAGTTCCTGTTCGGTACGACCGTTCTCACATGCCCATGTATAGGCAATGGTGGCGGCGTATAGCGGCGGGTCCCAGGGGGCGAGAATGTCCGATGGCTTGTATTCGCCGTCAGTAACCACGCGGTCGCCGTGGCAGCGAAGCGTAAGGCGGTGATCCTGAGTTTCGTCTGAAAGCCAAACCTCGCCGTTCTCTTCCTTGTCGAAGAAGACAGGGATATTCATTTTTCCGATCAAAGAGCTACTATCGTCAAAATTCAAGTCCAACTTTCTCGGATTATATCTGAAATGTTATTCGGTCAAACGCCTACGGAATTGTGCAAAAAATAGGAATTTTGCTGTCAGTAAGCAAAGCCGATACCGCAAGACCATGCTGGAAGCATCTTCCTGGACACCGCAGGCTGGGGCAATCCCCTACATCCCACCGGGAGAAAAAAACGAAAATATCTTTGGATGGTCCTGTAACCCATCTCATTCGGGGGAATCTCGGGTGGGCTTATGAAAAGAAGGAAACCAACAATAAACGGTGACGGGGAAGAACCAGAAGGCTTCCTCAACATGCGCGAGACAGCGGCCAAACTGAAGGTGCCCATAAGCTTTATGACGCGAGTCAAAAAAGGAGGTGCTCCTTTTTGCAATGGCAAGACGCGCCCTGAATGGATCATGGAGTGGGCCAGGAAGACGGCTAATGACGACGCACGGCGGAAGAGTTGCTGCCGCGAATGCTTGTATTATCGGCCACGTAATCTGGACAACGACAAAGAGGGCTGACATAGGCAGCCCTTAAAGGCCATCCATAAATCCCCTGAAAAAGCGACGGAAAACACCGTCGCTTTTTCTTTTTCAAAGATTTTTCAAATTTTTTTAATGCGAGTTTTCGCGATTATTCGCGCGTTTCGGCGAAAATCCGCGATTTTTGGCGATTTTTGGCGAAATGCGAAAATCGCCCTTTTTTGCGTTTTTTTTAAGTGAGCTTTTCTTCTCTCACAAGCACGCCACGAAAGGCTCGACGGGAAATCCCCGAGTCGCCGCAGTGTGAGGAATAACGCGGTGCGCCCAATGCGCGCCGTCAACCAAAGACGCAATGGAAACACCCACGGAAACCGCTCAATTCGCATTCGGCCGACGCCGCATTCGGCCCGCTATTTTGTCCGTTTCGGTCTCCGCACAAGTTGACATCCGCCCGTGGAACGTGTGGGCGGGTTCGTCCGCAAGATTTCTTCACTAGTCATTCTCGCCTGTGGGCCATTCCGGCTCTCGGGCGCTTCAAACACAACGCAAAAGCAATAACACAAAGCATCATGGCCTCATTGCCACCACCCAAATCCAACAGCGGTTTCGGCATCAAAGAATCCGCCCCCAAGGGAACCTATATCTGCACTTGCCTGCTCGTCCGGGACGAGTTCGGCGTCATGCGCAAGAAATACCAGAGCGAGGAACTCGCGAAGACCGACGTCACCCGATTTCTCTTTGGCTTCGTACACAAAACTGGGAAGCAATACTTTGTCGAGACGAAGGAGATGAAGATTTCCTCCGATCCGAAATCCGCTCTGTTCGCCTTTCTCAAAAGCTGGCTTGGCGAGCCGCCAAAGGTTGGATGGGACTATTGCACGCTGATTGGCAGCGGAGCGCTAGTTACGGTCGAACTCACGCCGTCCTCCAAGAATCCAGGCCAGTTCTTTAGCAACATCGGCAGCATTGCGCCGGTAATGGACGACCTCAAAAGCAAGATCGTTCCGGTGACGGCATACACTCTGCCCGGTGCTACCGCTGCGGCGGATGGTGATGACGGGGATGTTCCTTTCTAGCCACCCCCATTCCAACAACCGCCGGGAGGCGTGACCAGCCGCGCCTCCCGGTTTCTTACCTAATTCATTATTCTCACATGGCAGTATTACTAAAACCCCGCGAAATATCCTCGCACTGGTATTCGCGTGACGGCGCTCCGGCTCACCGGGTGCCGAAGAAGGACGGCTCGGGCGACCGCGCCACCAATATTACCGATGCTCGCAAGCTGGGACTTCTCCCGTCGGTCACCAACGTGCTTGACATTTTGAGCAAACCGCAACTGGAGCGATGGAAGATGCGACAGGTTGCACTTGCTACCTTGCGTGTGCCGTCGAAATCCACCGAGGAACCACCTGAATATTTTGCGGAGCGTGTGATCGACGAAGCATTTCAGCAAGTCGAGGACGCCGCAGATCTCGGAACCCGCATTCATGCCGCTCTTGAATACGGCCTGGCAGGCGAGCCGTTTGCCGATGAACTCTCGGTTTATGTCGACCCGGTATTCCGCTGGAAAGCTGAGAAACGGATTGAGTTCACCGAACGCGAACTGGTTATCGTCAATGCCGGAATCGGCTTCGCGGGACGATGTGACGTGTTCTTCACCTTTGGCAAAGGCGGCATGGGGATTCTTGACTTCAAAACTAAGAAAACCGAGCCGGGCAAAATACCGGATGCCTATCCCGAACACGGAATGCAACTCGCCGCGTATGCCGCCACTCATTACGGAGTGGACGCGCTGCCGGATGTCCTCGCCGCAAATGTAGTCATCTCGACGACGGAGCCAGGCCGGATGGAGATCGTCAAACACGAGAACCTGGTTCCGCTCTACGACTGTTTCGTGCATGCGTGCGAGGTGTGGCGGTTCCTGAAGGGATACGATCCCCGGCAATGTGGAAGCCAGTTGGCCGAACACTAAAGCATAGATTCGATGGCTCTCTTGCGCCTTCAATTCAGCCCGGATCAGACGGCTGTGGTGACACCCCTTATCCGTGAAGCACGGCAACTTGTCGGCCCGACCGGTGAAAGCAGGACGTTTGCTCCGTCCGTCATTTTTGGCGAGGTGGACTTGCCGTGCTTCGACCCGGCCCTCCCCCACAAGGATATGGCGCGGGCGGAATTTCGCTGCGGCGTTGTTTCCGCAAAGGCGGCGCGGAAAATCCGCAAAATTCTGGATGAGGAAGCCTTGCGGCAGCCTCCGGCTGCGCCTCCCCCGCGAACACAAACCGCACATCGGGTTGTCGCCGTCGATTTTGAGACGGCCTTCGACACAGACTACAGCGTCAAAAAGCTTGGCTACTACGCCTATGCCAACCACCCCCGGTTCAACGCCTATCTGGTTTCCATTTGGGCGGATGACGGATGGCATTGGGTTGGGCATCCCAAGGACGCCCCGTGGGATGAGATATCTGGCGCGACATGGCTCTCCCATAACGCGCAGTTCGACCGCGCGGTGTTTTTCCGGCTTCAAGAATCGGGCATCATATCCAAGACCATTGCGCCAGAGGAATGGCACTGCACCTCTGCGCTGTCGGTTTACCTTGCAGCCCCGCGCAATCTCGCAGGGGCAGCCAAGGAACTGGTAGGCATGCGCTTGGATAAAAGCACGCGAAGCAATGCGTGCGGCTACGATGGACAATCCCTTTTCGGCCAGTCCCCGGAAATGCTGGCCTACGCGCTCAAGGACGCGGAAGCGTGCTGCCGGATTTGGATCACCCATGCGGACAAATGGCCGCTTCGTGAACGCCGTCTTTCGGCCCAGACCGTCGCATCCGGCGAGCGCGGCGTTCAAGTCGATCTCGATTATATTCAGACGTCCGCTTCCGCCCTGGAGAAAGTTCTCGCCCAAGCGTCAGCTCGTATCCCCTGGGCCAAACATGCCGCACCGACCAGCACAAAGGAGCTGACCAAGGCATGCCGAGTCACCGGGATTGAGCCTCCGGCCTCTACGGCGGAAGATTCCGAGGAGTTCGAAGCATGGCAGGAAAAGCATGGAGCACGGATTCCTTGGGTGGCGGCGATGCAGACCTATCGCCGGGCAAACCGGAAATTGAAGATTCTCCAGGCTGCCCTCACCCGCTGCAAACCGGGTGGTGAGATGACTTTTTCGCTGAAGTATTTCGGCGGGTTTACGGGACGCTGGTCGGGCGATACCGGTCTTAATCTCCAAAATCTCAATAAGGAGAAAGACTTTGATGTGGACATGCGGCGGATGCTGATTCCGCGTCCTGGCTACGTCTTTGTCATCTGCGATCTCTCGCAGATCGAGCCGCGCTGCCTCGCCTACCTCTCCGGCAACTGGCCGCTCTTGGAGCGGATCGCGGCGGGTGAAAGTATCTATGAAGCGCACGCTCGTGCCACGATGGGTTGGACGGGCGGGCCGCTTAAAAAGGAGAATCCACGGCTTTATGGCCTGGCGAAAGCCAGGGTGCTTGGCCTCGGCTATCAATGCGCCGCCGAGCGGTTCGTTGCGGTCGCCCGGATCATGGGCGGCATCGAGATCACCCTTGCGGAAGCAGAGAAAACGGTTGCCGACTTCAGGCGGTCCAATCCGCTCATCACCGGCCTCTGGGCAAAGCTGGAACGGGAGTTCGTCTCAAAGCATGGCAAGACCTATTTCCTGAAACTCCCCTCCGGTCGTTACCTGCGCTACTTCGACGTCCACGCAGACACCATGACCGCCGCGAACGAGCGTGGCGGCACTCGCTACGCCTTCTATGGCGGCAAGCTCGTGGAAAACTATATCCAGGCATCTGCCCGCGACGTCTTCGCGGAAAACATCCTTCGGGTCGAGGACGCGGGATACCCGGTCCTCTTCCACGTCCATGACGAGGTGATCACGGAAGTTCCTATCTCCCAGGCCGAAGCGGCCAAAACCGAAATCGAACGGCTCATGAGCGTTTGCCCCACTTGGCTGGAAGGCTGCCCGCTCGCCGCCGAAGCCGTCGTTGCCAGTCACTATCTCAAATGAGCGAGATCAACCAGACACTCGTCACCAAGCTGCTCTCCCTTGCGCTGAACCACGCCGCCGCCCCCGGCGAGATCGACAACGCCGGTCGGATGCTGATCGGCCATCTGCGGAAAGCCGGGGCCAAGCCGGATGATCTTCTTCGCGGCGGGGCTCGGGTGGTGGTGCAGGAGCGCATCGTCTACCGGGATCGTCCCGTTGAGAAAATCGTCTATCGGGACCGCCCAGGCAGCGCCCCGCCACCTCCCGAGATCGTGATGCCGTTCGGCAAACACAAGGGCGTCCCTGTCGCCGAGATTGATCCCGGCTACCTCCAGTGGGTTCTCGATAACTGCGAACGGCTGGATGCCTACCTCGTCGCCGAAATCCGGCGCGTTCTCAAACTCGACCAAGACGAACACTTCATGGCTATACTTGATAAATTAACACCCGCTCTTCGTGATCTCCTCGATCACCATCCCGAACCGGGCCAGCGCAATGTGTGGCTCTTCCGCGTGGCGGCTTGCTGCCGAGGCAGATGCTCGGAAGCTGCATTTCGGCGCTTCCTTTATAATCTTCGTGACCGATGGGACGTAGGGCGTCGGTTAACCGACGCCGAAATTGAGCGGGCTATCTCCCGCGGGTTCAAGGGAACGAAGGTTCCGCTTTCGGCAGTCCAGCGTCTTCACCGTCTCACCACGCCCAAGTGGCCCAAGCCGAATTTGTCCAAGCGCCGGTTCTATGCCGATGCAACGGAACCGATCTTCGATGTCGCCGCTCCGATCAATATTGATCCCGGCGCGGTGATCGACGTCCTCTTCCCTGGCGGTGGACTCTTCTGCCTTGGGTGGGACAAGGTCAACGGCGCGACGTGGGAGCGGGAGCATTGGCGTGGGCATGAGGCTGATTGCCAGTTCATCGTCCCCAGCCGGATGATCGCATCGAGCGGTTGCAACGGCAGTGGTCAGGAAAGTTATCGCTGTTTGGAAAATACCGGTCCCCGCGAATATCTGGTCATTGAGAGTGACATTGGCAGCGATAAAGTCGAGCAAGCAAGAGTCCTTTCCTACCTCGGCAAGTTCGCCCCGTTGGTGCTCGTCGTTGATTCGGGGGGCAAGAGCTTGCATGGGTGGATAGATTGTCAGAAAGCGCGGCGGCACCAGATTGCCCGCTTCATGCAATATGCCGTTTGGCTCGGTGCGGACGCACATCTCTGGACGCCGTGCCAGTGGGTGAGAATGCCTGGCGGAACGCGCACGGGCGGCGCTCGTCATCACATCCTCTACTTCCGTCCCCTGGGAGGTAAGCAATAATGGAAACCACAGAAAAGACGGACGCCCGTTCAGCGTTTGAGGGGTACGTGGACCCTGAATTTAACGCTGCCGCGCCATCGGAGGCAAAGCCGTTCACCATCTGGACCATCAGCAAGTTCCGGTCGTGGGTGGAGCCCGCCGACATGAACATCTTGGGTGATGGTCTCCTTCAAAAAGGCGGGCTGGCGGTAGTCGGGGGCCAGGGCGGCGTCGGCAAATCACGCTTCGCCCTGCAACTCGCCATCTGCCAATCGCTAGGCATTCCATTCGTCGGCCTGGACACGCACGGCAAACCGCAGCGGTGGCTCTTCATCGGCAACGAAAATTCCATCGTCCGCATGAAATCGGATCTGGATGCGATGCTTTCGCAGTACACCGACGAGCAGATCGCCGTTCTTGAAAAGCACCTTTTCATGCAGGCGCTGGTCGACACGGAGGACTATTTCATTAGCCTTGGCGACGAGGAAATCAAGGCGCGCTGGGTCCAGACGCTCTTGGAATTCCGGCCCACGGTGCTCGTGGCCGATCCGTTCGGCAATATCCTGGACGGCGATATGCTCAAGGATAATGACGTGCGCAACACGATTGCGGCGTTGACCAAGATCGCACGGGATGCCGATCCCATGATGGCCATCGTGATCCTTCACCACGCACGCACGGGTCGCCAGAACATCCTGCAAGCGGTCGGCTGGGACAAAGGTAATTTTCTGATCGGCAGCAAGGCGCTCTATTCCGCCGCGCGGACGGTGATCAACATGGCACCGGGCGACAAGGAGGATTCCAGTAAGATCGTGATGTCCTGCGGCAAGAGCAACAACGCCAAGTCGTTCTCCACGGTCGGACTCTGCCTTAACGAGAGCACCCACTTTTATGAGGTCGATCCCGACTTCGATTTGGAAGCGTGGGAGGCGGATGTTTCCGGCGAGCGTTCCGGTAAGGAAAAGAAACTTACCGTCCAGGACATCATCGATTTCATCGCCGCCGCTGGCGGCAAATACGACAAGCGGGAACTCAAGGATACCCTCGTCGATCAATTTGAGTGCAGCCGTTTCACTGTGGAACGGCGGCTCAAGGAAGGATTTAAACATCAATATTTTCGAGCAGACAAGGCGGGACAAATCAGCCTGACCGCAAAATCCAAAGCAAGAAAGTCAACTCAGCCGACAGATAATGAAGATCCGTATTAAGCGAAAACCGACCAAAAGAACCGGCCTTTTTAGCGCCGAACTGCCCCCTATTCACCCCACCCCCCAGTTCGATGCTTCGAAGAGGGGGGCTGATACAGGGGTCAGTTTGCCATGCTATGTCACTGAAAAACAACAACATATGCCGAAGTTTGAGCAGGCGATATGTGCTGCTTGCTCCTCGTGCTTTATGAGCATGAGCAGCAGCTTGTACAGAGCTGCTGCTTGCTCAGCACTGGTGAGCGACGACCACCATGCGACCATGGCGAGGATGCCACGGTTGGCGCATTGGCCAGATCGAAATCTGCCTTTCGATTATGACCGCAGTGAGGTCATTCGATTCATCATGGCGCATTTTGGGTCAGGTCTGGTAGTGGCCGTTGGGATTTTTCATCTTGCCGCAAACCAAGGGGTGATCTTGTTCGACCCGGCGTCAAAGACATGGGCTGGCGTGGAAGGAGGTGCCCGATGAGAATTCTCGATGAAGTCCGGGTGGCCTACGAACGGGGCGAAGGCAGCTTGCGAGATCTGGCCGGGCGGTATGGCCTTCCCTACAGTACGCTTACCCGGCGCTGCCGGAGCGACGAGTGGCGTGCGCCCCGGAGTCGCCGGGGTGTCGCGCAGATGAGCGTCAATGCCTATGCCTATATTCAGGGCGCATGGCTGCCCCGCCAGCAATTGGAGGCTATCGAATGGCGTGTGCATGTGATTTGTCGCATGAGGGATATCCGGCGCGGGCTTAAGGATGATAGCCGTTTCGGCACGGTTTTTATCTACCCGGTGGACGTTATCGCCGAGGTTTTTTCCAACCGCGGGTTGTTCACACCCGTGGACGGTCTGACGGAATAACACCGCCATGAACGACGACTACGCAAACCGGCAAGCGATCCATGAGCGCGAGTATCTCGACTACTACCAAAGCCCGGAATACCTCCGCTGGGTGGAGAGCCTTTCCGCCGAGGACCGTTGCCGCCTGGAAGCGGATGGCCTTCTCCAGCCATTGATTGATCGCAGCGGCACGACGCTTCGTGATGAGGACGCATGTCTATCGAACATGGCCTCGGAAGAAGATGATGTGCTGACGCAGGTCGATCTTGCCGCCAACGTTCAAAAGCCGGACAACGCCCCCGTGGCCGAGCCCGGCACGGACGAACGCCTCTGGGATATTCTTCGCAGGTTGCTCGGCGAGTTGCTGAACCAGAAGAACGCCAAGCTCACCATCGAGTGCCTTGCGGTTGTCAGCGGCATCGGTTTCCTGGGCGATTCCATGACCGAAATCGCCGAACGCAATGGTGTTACCCGCGCTGCCGTGAGCAAACGGTGCGTGGAATTGACTCTCAAACTTAAACTCAACCCGTCGCGTGCGATGCGCTCGTTGACAGCGCGTGTCTCGTATGCACAAACCCAACACATCCTCCGGCACAAATATGAAGAACGAAATCGTAAAAGCCGGTGACGGCAATATCCAGATCAGCAGTCTTGGCCTTCAATTTAACGGGGACATACCCGAGCAAGCCATCGACGATTTGCTGCGAAACTTCGGCACGGTTACTCGCGGATGCATGTTCATCCTCGGGGATGCGATCAATTATGCGGAAAGCAAATGGGGCGACAAATATGAACATTGGATCGCGGTGACTGGCCTCGAATATCAGACCCTGCGCAACGCGGGGTGGATTGCCCGTAAAATCGAATTGTCTCGCCGGAGAGACAATTTAACCTTCGAGCACCATAAGCTCGTTGCCCGCCTGGAACCTGATGAACAGACCCGCTGGCTCGATCTGGCCGAGCGCGATGGATTCAGCAAACGGCGTTTGGCAAAGTCGTTGTTGCTCGGTCGTCCCGCCACGGATGAAGACATGGACGCAGGCAAAGACAAAGGAATCGAGAACGTCCATCCCTACGTCAATCGCATCTGCGGGTTTTGGGGAATGTTGAAAGAAATGGGTTGGGTCAAGCGGGCTGGCGAGGAGAAGCTGCGTGCGTTCAAGCGCGATCTCCAGCCCGTAGTGGACATCTACAACACCCTGCCGGATTGAGTGTTCGCCGCGTTCTGTGGCCACGCGCGGCAACGTCGCGCGATGACGGGCCAAGCGCGAGCGGCAAGGCCATAGGCGGCACCGGCTAGAAAATTTCGGGGTCCCTGCGCCGGGCGGAAAGCTCGGGGAGGAAAAGTCCCTCGCTCAATTTGTGTGAGAAGTCATTTTTCGACCCTTTACACTTTTCCTCTCCTTGGCTGTCCACCGAACGGCACCGGTTCAAGACGTTGAGCCGATTGAGCACCCGCTGACATAATTCGCAATGGTGTAAAACTGTAAAGTCTATTTGACACTTCCTTGTTGGAATGAACGAAACATCCTCCATCACGCCAGAAATGGCTTCCCGAGTGCTCGAAGCGAACTGGAAGAACCTGGTCAAAAAGGTCGCGGCGGGCAAGACGCTCAGCGGCACCGAGCTTGCGTTGCTGAAATCGCGGGCCGCGAGCAGCCCTGCGACGGTTGCGTTTGCCAAGGATGTCACCGATCTGGCTCGCATCTTGGGCGTCACCCGGCAGACCGTCCATGCCTGGATCAAACGCAAAGGCGCACCGGAGGCGCTGCCGGACGGAACGTTCGATATCGTTGCGTGGCGGCAGTTCATTGAAGCCAACGGGTTCAAGGGAGCGGCTGCGCCGGACCCGGAGGCGCTCAAGGCTCGCAAACTTCTCGCTGAGATCGAAGATCGGGAACTGAGGGTCGCGCTGAAACGGGGGGACTACGTTCTCCTGGCCGATGTGCGCCGGGACTGGCTCACGCAGGTTGGCAAAGCCATCGCGCTGCTGCGGGCGAAGTTTGAAAACGAACTGCCGCCCATTTTGAGCGGCCAGGATGCGCAGGACATCCGGGAGGAGTGCGCCCGCGCCATCGATGAAGTTTGCAAGGTGCTTCATACCGGGGGTGGCAATACGCCGTGAGCAACTCCACCAATAGAGAGTGCCCGGCAGCATTAAAACGGATGGAGTGTGAACGGCTCACCGCGATTTGGCGCGAAGCGTGGCGACCACCGGATCGCCAACCGGCATGGGCGTGGGCCGAGGAACATATCCGTTCCATCCCGTATTCCCCCATGCCTGGGCGGTTCCGCATTGAGAACTCGCCGCAAATTAAAGAGGTGCTTGATGCGATCATTGATCCCAAGGTGCGGCTTGTCTCGATCATCGCGGCGGTGCAGGCGAGTAAAACCACCGCACCTGAGGTGGCGCTCTGCTACATCATCGCCAACCTTCCCGGCCCGGCGCTCTGGCTCGACCAGACGGACGAGGACGCCAAAGACCAGAGCGAATCCCGGCTCCAGAAGATTTTCGACGAGTGCGAGCCGGTGCGCCGTCTCTTCCCTGCCGACCGGCACAAACGCAGGAACCAGACGATCCATTTTGCCAACGGCATGACGCTGTGGATTCTCGGGGCGCACAACAAGACCAATTTGCAGCGCCGCTCCATCCGCTGGATGATCGGGGATGAGACATGGCGTTGGCCTCCGGGGCACATGGCGGAAGCAGAGGCCCGTGTCACCGCGTTTGGGTGGTTGGGCAAGTGCATCTTCATGTCGCAGGGAGGGGAAGAAGATGATGATACCCACCGCAAGCATGAAACCACGGACATGCGCGAGTGGATGTTCGCGTGTCCCGAGTGTGGACACCGCCAGCCGTTCCTTTGGGAAAATGTGGAATGGAGCAAAGATTGCAAGGACGAGAACGAGCAATATGACTTCGTCCGTGTCCATGCAACGACCGCGATGCGGTGTGCGTCGTGCAATCATTATTTTGAAGACACCGATGAAGTTCGGCGGCGGCTCAATGCCACCGGACAGTTCGTTCCGCAGAACCCGCGAGCGGCGAAGGAGAATGTCGGGTTCCATTGGAATGCGCTGGCCACAATGTCGTGGGGAAAGCTGGCGGAACTATATCTCCGGGCTAAACATGCGGCACGGAAGGGCGACACCTCCTTGATTCAGCAGTTCTATCAGAAACGGCTTGGGCTACCGTGGCGCGAATATTTGGAGGATTTCAAGCTGGAGATCACGGCGTCTGGTTACAGCATGGGCAACCTCTGGTGTGACGAGGCGGGCATCGACCGGTTTGGCAAGATCGTGCCGCCGCCGTTCCAAGAGGGGGTGCGCACCATCCCGCTGCGGGTGCTCACGGTCGATTGCCAGATGGATCACCTTTATGCCGTGGTCCGTTCATGGAGCGCCGAGGGATCGTCCCGTCTCGTTTGGTGCGAACGCATCCTGACCTTTGAGGATGTGGATGCGATGCAGAAGCGGTTCGGTATCCACTCGAACCTGGTGTTCGTGGACGCTGGCGATGCGACCTACGAAGTCTACAAGCAATGCTCCGAGCGCGGCTGGGTCGCGCTGATGGGCGACCGGCGCACGACGTTCGCCCACAAGACCAAGAATGGGAAATCGATCCAGCGGTTCTATTCACCTCGGCGCAAAGTCGTGCTCGGCGCAAGCCGCTGGTGCCATGTCCATTATTGGAACAACCTCAATATCAAGGACAGCCTGGCACGGCTGCGCCGGAACCAAGACCCCGCCAACGGGGTGACGTGGGAAGTTCCCGACGATGTGCCGGAGGATTACTTGAAGCAGATGGAATCCGAGCACCGGGTCAAAGACAAAGGCAAATGGGCGTGGATTCAAATCGGGAGCCGTCCGAATCACTACTTCGATTGCGAAGCGATGCAGACCGCCGCAGCCACGATGCTGAAGCTGATTGGGCGAGAGTCGGTCGAGCCAGAAACCGAGGAATCGAAGTAATCAAACGCTGTGCCTGCTTGGGCCGGTTGCCCTCAACTAAATGCAGATAGATAGGTGGATGTAATTCCGGGAAAGAGCGATCACACAACCATGAAAACGCAACTGACCACCACCGCCAAAGCCCCCCGCCGCTCCACGAAAGATGAAGCGCGGGATGCATTCACCCACCACATCGGCAGCGCCCGCGAGTTGGTAGCGATGCTCACCCGCCACTTGGACGACCACCTGGGCGTCGCCCCCGACGAAGTGAACTGGGCGAACGCGGGAGACGCCGCCCACTTGGTCGAATTGCTCAAGCAAGCCGCCCGCGGATGCAACCTGATCGCGGAGGAATAAGCCATGAACCCGGAAGAAACCTACAAAATCCTGCGGAGCGGATATGCCGTGTTCGTTTTGCAAGAGGGCGAGAGCGGCAGCGAATTCATCGCGCTGCCGAAGGAGACGGCGGATGCGGATGTGGCGCGGATTGCTAAAGCCACGCCCTCGGGCGAATGGCGGAAAGTCGAGACTATCAACTTCGATACAATTCAATCAAACGCCGTGCCTGATTCCGAAAACCTGGGCGAATAAATATTACTAGATAACTCGTTGATCAATAGCAGAAGAGCGAATGTCGCATCGATGAAAACAACCGAACGCGATATCGAAGCCGCCCTCCTCGAACTGGAATATCAAACCGGCGAGGATGGCGAGCCCATCATTGAACAACTCGCAAGCGCCGCATCCTTCGAGGACCGGGGCGTCATGACCACCAACCGGGGCGTGGTATTCCGCATGAAGGACGGCAGCGAATTCCAAATCACCATCGTCCGATCCAGATAAACCCAGTGTCCTCCGGGTTCGATCCCCGGAGGCGCTTCACAACAACAACCTCAAAACAACCTATGAACATCACCATCACATCCAACGCCACCACAGCCTCCATCAAAGCCGCTCACCCGGTTCCCCGTGGGGCCACGCACTACCGGTTCACCACGCCCAAACGCAAGCCGGTGATCGACGCCATCAAGAACCTCGACGTCCTCGCCGGGTGCGGCGGCAAACTTGAATACGGTAAAGCCACTTTCCAAGGCCGGGGGCGACATGCCAAGATCGCGGGATTTACCGTGATGGCCGAGGCGTCCGTCCCCGCGCGGGAGAAACGACCCACGCTCTCCCCCGTCGCAAATACACATCCTGTCACACCATCACAGACCAAAGGCAAGCTCAACCGCATCTTCGGATTTTCAGCTTGCGCGGTGGCAAAGGCGCTCGGTAAGTCGGGCGTAAAATATGCCGAAGCCGACCGCGTCTTCCGCGCCCATGGAATCGAGATGCCCAAGGCTAGTCTTTCGGTTCAGCTAGGGTTTGGGCGCAACCCGGCAAGTTGGGAACGCCATGGGCAGCCCGCCGCGTTGACGGATACGCAGGTGGCAGAACTCCGTGCCGAGGTTTTGGAACAATCTTCCAAAGCCTGACACGATCAGGGTTCCCAGCTAATCAGAACGTGTGCCAGAAGCCTCTGACGACCGGAAAATAAAGTCACTTACTTTAGTGGATATCCTTTTGGAAAAGAGCGAATAACACTGCCATGCAGACGAAACGGCCCGCCAAGATTCCGCGCTACGCTATAAAGATCGCAAAGGAACTTCTGGATATCGAAACGCTGGAAACCCGCAATATGGACAGTCTTGATTTCCACGAATTGAGCGTTTTGGAAATTCGCAAGGCGCTTGAAGCCGCCTACAACGCGGGTCGGGAGGCGGCGGCGCAATAAGTTTTCCGTGCTGGTCCCGAGGCCCTCAGCTCCGCCGCTTTCACGCAATCGCGTGGAGGCGGCGGATGAGGGAGGGCTATCACCTATTTCCCAAAACACCAAAGGGGCCGTAGCGCCGCGTCTCTCACCCCCATGTGGGGGACGCGGATGGCCCAGCTATCGGTCCGGCACGAGATCGCTTTTTTTGCCAGATCGGACCATTGCTACCACGCGGCCCACGGTTTCCAGGGTGAGTTGGGAATCCACCAGCCGCACCACCCGCCAGCCCGCAAGCACGGCTTCGAGGTATTTTCCCACATCCGCCACGAACCCGGCGGCGCGGTTGTGGCGACCGCCCACCCACACGCCGCCTTCCAGTTCTATTAAAGTGCGGCTTTCGAGGTGGGCATAGTCGGCACGCCATTTCCGCGTGGGGTGAAAACGGAATTCGGGTTGTAACGCGGGGCCGTCCACCGTGCGCCATAGGAGTGCGAACCGGCGTTCGAGCCGGGATGGAGTGCGGGGGCTTTTCTTTGGGGCCATGCAGAGGCAGGAGTGTCAATGCCGCCGTTGACACATGGCCGGTGGGCATGAGCGATACGATCTCCGTTCCCGAATCCCCAAAAGCGAAGGCGCTTGCCAGCGGCATTGAAGTGTGGTGTTCCCACGAACGGCTTGTTCCGGTCGCGGAATTGAAGCCCAACCCGCGCAATCCCAACACGCACCCTGCCGCGCAACTGGAACTCCTTGCCAAGAATATCAAATATTTCGGCTGGCGACATTGCATCACCGTGTCGAAGCGCTCCGGCTGCATTGTCGCGGGTCACGGGCGGCTCCAGGCAGCGCAGAAGCTCGGGGTTGCACTGGTTCCGGTCGATTTCCAGGATTTCGCCAGCGACGATGAGGAGCTTGCGGTTTTGCTCGCTGACAATCGCATCGCGGAGATCGCGGAAACGGACGAGAACGAACTAAAATCGCTGCTCAAGGAACTAGATGGGAAGATCGATCTCGATCTGACCGGGTTCGACGGAGATTCGCTCGACGATCTTTTGGACCGGCTCGAAACCAAGGAGGAGCCGGACAACACCGTTACCCCGCCGCCTGCCAATCCAATCACAAAACCGGGCGACCTTTACCAACTTGGTAGCCACCGTCTCCTCTGCGGCGACTCCACCAATGCCGACGATGTCCGCCGCGTCATGAACGGCGAGCGGGCGATCTTCTTCGCCACGGACCCGCCGTATCTCGTGGGCTACGATGGCACCAATCATCCTGGTCAAACCAAAACCAAGAACACCGATTGGTCGGAAACCTATGGCCCCACATGGGATGAAGCGGATGCCGCCCAGAACAACGAGCTTTATGATCGCTACATCAAGACCGCCATTGCAGAAGCGATTGATCCCCATGCCGCGTGGTATTGCTGGCATGCCAGCCGCCGCCAACGGATGGTCGAAGATGCATGGGAGAAAAATGGCGCATTCGTTCACCAGCAGATCATCTGGGCCAAGCCCAACCGCCCGATCCTGACCCGGTCATGGTATCTGTGGGCGCATGAGCCCTGCTTCATGGGCTGGATCAAAGGGAACAAGCCGCCCCGTGAAACCTCGGATTACGAGCGGAGCGTATGGGAGATTGAAGGGCTCAACAATGATGAACGCCCCGACCATCCCACGCCGAAGCCGCTGGAATGCTTCGCGGTGCCGATGCGCCAGCACACGAACAAAGACGGGCTCTGTTACGAGCCGTTCTCGGGGAGTGGCAGTCAATTGATCGCCGGAGAACAGCTTGGGCGGCGGGTCTACGGGTTGGAAATTTCGGCCGCATATTGCGATGTGATCGTGAGGCGATGGCTGGCTCTCGGAGATGGTCGCCGTGTCATTTGCAACGGCGAGGATGTGACGGAACGCTTCGCGCACATTGACACTGAACCCGAGGCATGAACACCATCCTCGGCGCTAACTGGCGCACCACGCTCATTGGCTGGATCGCGGTTCTCGCTTCCGCCATTGCCATCAACCCCAGCCTCGTTTCCTTCCTCCCGGAAACGATCCGCAATTATGTAACCGGCTTTGCTGGCATCCTCGCCGTGGTTTCCGGCGGCACCTTCGCCGCGCAGGCCAAGGACAAAAATGTCACCGGAGGGAGCGTTCCCAACGACGCGGGACAATCCAATAATAACATCACGCCGCTGATCCTGTTGGCGCTCCTTCCGGTGTTCGCCCTTTCGGGCTGTGCGTGGGTGCAGGCGCATAAAACGCAGATCGACAGCACGCTGGCGGTGGTGGGCAACCGTGCCTTGAACGTAGCCGAGCAGGTCTTGATTTCCGTTGCGGCGGACGAGGCCGACAAGAATTTCAAGGCGGACTTTCTCGACGCCGTGGCCTCCGGGCTGCGGCAGAATGAGGCGACCATCGTGAATTCGGCTGACGTGGCGAAGATTGTGCAAATCTGGAGCCCGAACGACGGGGCGCAATGGCAGCAGTTGGCCGCGTCGCTTGGAACCGTGGCGGGCAACGCTCTCGCCACTGCCGGAAAAACTGAGGCGTCCACCATCGTCGAGAACATCGCCACGGGGCTCAACACCGCCGCAGCCCAAGCCCGCACGGCCACCGCCGCTCAATAACCCATGTTCACTTGGATTAAGAGGCTATTCGGCATGAGTGACGATTTGAAAGTGCTCAAGGGCAACGGAACGTGGGGGTTCGTCGTCCTCGTGGACGGCAACGATCTCGTGGTGCGCGGCGCAAAAGCGACATGGTTCGGCGGTGCGAACGATCCGCAGGACAATGGTGAAACAGCCAGCGGGGTCAGCACGAAGAAGCGCCCGTATATTCTGGGATGTGCGTTGCCTATGAACTTTGGTCCGTGCAACGGATCGCCGATCCCGCGCGTTCCGTGGGGAACGAAAGTTGAGGTGAATCACCTTGCGTCCGGAAAAACGATCACCGTTCCCGTGATTGATCTTGGCCCAGCTCGTGGCACTGGAAACGCCATCGACCTCACCCCTGCCGCGTTTAAGCAGTTTGCTTCGCTCGCCGAGGGAAAAATCATGGTCGATTACCGGATTCCCGGCGGGGCCAAGTATCTCACTGCTTGATATGGCACAGGGACTATTTGTTACCGGCTTCTCCGTGGCCGAAGTGCTGCAAATCCAGGCGAAAGCCAAGGAAATGCTCGTGGAAGGCAAGACCGTCATGGCCTGGGGCGATAGCGGCTCGTCCGTGACGAAGCAGTTTGCGATGCCAATTAAAGAAGTGCTGGAGGAATGCGCCTATGCCCTGCGCGTCCTTGATCCGGCCACTTACGGGCGCCGCCGGAACGTAGCGCAATCGCGGGTTGATCCCTACTTCCACAAATGAGCCTGCGCCAGATCTTCGGTAAAGCGTTGGCATACTCGTTCGGGTGGTTCAGTCCCTACGAATCGGCCAACTGGTCGCCCCGGCGCGGCAATGTTCCGGGGGCCGCCCCCGGCGACGCGAAGCGGGATCTGACACCCGGCATTCGCAACGAACTGGTTCGCCGTTCGCGATATTTGCAGAAAAATTCAGGGTTCGTCCGCGAATTGGTTGGCAACATGGCCATTTATTCGACAGGGGATGGCATCAAGCCGCAGGCCCAGTCGCACGATCCGGCTTGGAACCGTCAGGCCGAGGAATACTTTGCCAACTGGGCCGCGCGTTGCGAAGTTACTCACCGGTTCTCGTTTGAAGAATGCCAGTCGCTCGTATGTCGGGGGATCGACGTGGACGGCGAATACTTCATCCATAAAACTCGGAGTAAAGATGGTCGCCCTGTATTGCAATTGATTGAGGCACATCGGGTGGGAGATGCGGCTGGCAGTACCGATACGGTGGACGGGATTGGCTTGGATGAAGTCGGCGCACCGTCCTTCTACCGAGTCATCCTGGATGATGGTTCATTCCGGGATTTGTCGGCGGAAAGCATCTTGCACGTTTTTGAACCAGAATCTTCCAGCGCCGTGCGCCACGCCGCAACGATCCAGCATTCCATCAATCACATTCTGGACGAGATGGAGTTGCTCGCATTGGAAAAGCACGCGGTCAAGGACAATGCGGACGTTGCCCGGGTGCTAAAAACCGACCGCGGTGAAATCGACGAGGAATCGGGCGACTTCTCCGTGGGGCATGCCGCAGCTCCGATGGAAGGCAGCAACCCTGTAAACCTTCAACGGATCATTGGAGGGAAGCTTGTCGCGCTCAAACCCAACGAATCGCTCGACAGCTTCCAGTCGAACCGGCCCAGCCCGACCTTCACCGGCTTTCTTGATTTCATCCGGCGTGACAGCGCGCTTGGAGTGCTTCCTTATGAGTTTGCAGCGGATTCATCAAAAATTGGCGGCGCGGGTGTACGTCTGGTCGTGGCCAAGGCGGATCGACGCTTTTCGTTCCGCCAGTTAATTTTGATCCAGCGGTTTATTCGTCCGGTATGGGCCTATGTGATCGGCGATGCCATCGCGACCGGGGCGCTTCCCGCCCAGGTCGATTGGCACAAGGTGCGTTTCCAAAGGCCGAAGCGTGTGACGGTCGATGCGGGGCGCGAGGCAGAACAGAACCGGGCCGATGTCGAAACGGGCTTAAAGACGCTTTCGGAGTCCTATGCCGAACTCGGGCTTGATTTCGAGGAACAGGCTGAAGTCCGCGCACAGGATGCCCGGCTCCTGCTTGATCTAGCGACGAAATATCAAATCCCCTTGGAGATGCTTTACCGGCCCAGTTCGGGCTCGGTAACCGCCGCCGAGGTTGCCGCACCGGAACTGCCCTCTGATTCCGTTCCTGATTGACACAGAACAATCTGTGTGCCCCACAAAGATCCCGAACAGCGTCGTGCGTACATGAGAGAGTGGAAGGCGCGAAATCCCCAGAAGATCAAAGCATATACTCAAGCGTATACTGAGAAACACAGGGAGGATATTCGGGAAAAAAGGCACGCCAAATACTGCCGCACAAAAGCGCGCGTTCGTCGGCAAACCAAAGAATGGCGACAAAAAAACTTGGAACATTATAGTGCATGGAATGCCAAGTATCGAAAGCGGCCTGATGTTCTGACTCGAAATCGCATTCGGTTTCGTGAACGGAAAGCTGCCGACCCCAACTTTGCGTTAGCTGTCGCATTAAGTGCAAGCGTGGCCCGTGCAATAACAGCACAGGTTGGAAAGAAGGCAGCCAAGTCGAGGCAGTTGCTTGGCTGTTCCATCACAAAAGCACGAAAGCACATCGAGTCTCAATTCCAAGAGGGCATGAGTTGGGAGAATTTTGGAACTCATGGCTGGCACATAGATCACATCGTCCCGTGCAGTTCCTTCGACCTTCGAATCAAGAAGAATCAGTATAAATGCTTTCACTATACAAATTTAAGACCTCTTTGGGCGAGCGATAATATCCGAAAAGGCGCTACGATCCCCGGAGAGCTTCCCCTCCATTACCGCTATCCAAGTCCTCTTTGCGTTGACACGTCGTCATCCGCGTGACGCTCACTGATATTCTTTTTCTTCGGCAACCGTGGCTGATTACCCCGGAAGCTCACGCAGCCATGCTTGCCGCAGTGCAATCGCCGCGCGACGGCGTGCAAGCCATCTTCAAGTCTCCCTTTGATACGGAGGAAGATGATGACTGCGATATTCTCGCGATAGACGATGGTGTCGGCATCATCCCGATCCACGGGCCAATGGTACGAAATCCGGACCTGATCAGCCGGTTACTATTCGGTGCCACCGGTATTGAAGAAATCATCTATGCGGTCAATGCAGCCGCAGAACGCCCCGACATTCAGGCCGTGTTCCTCGACATCGACTCGCCCGGCGGCAGCGTGAGCGGCACCCCGGAACTGGCACAAGCGGTAGCCGACCTCTGTAAATCCAAATACACCTACGCTTTTTCAGGCGGCCAGATGTGCAGTGCCGCTTACTGGGTGGCTTCGCAATGCGACGCCATCTATGTCACACCGTCCGCCCGCGTCGGTTCTATCGGCGTTATTCTCCCGGTGGTAGACAGCACGGAAGCCTACCGACAGGCTGGGCTGCACGTGGAAGTGTTCGCCGCTGGCAAATACAAGAGCACGGGCATGCCCGGTGTGGCGCTCACCGATGACCAGCGCGAGTGGCTCCAGTCCGACGTGGAGGAAATTGCGGCAGACTTCCGCTCCGCAGTCCTTACTCGCGGTCGCAGCATTCCCGTGGAGGCCATGGAGGGACAGTCGTTTTCCGCGCGCAAGGCCATGCGCTTCAACCTCGCGGGCACAGTCAAGAACCGCGACGCCGCACTCGCCATGCTGCGCAGCCGTCACGTTGCACGTTGACACGCTGCCAGTGGCAACATGCTCACTATTGACGAACAACTCGACCAAGCGCTGGCGCGAGTTCGGCAACTCGAAGCCGATGCCCAATCCAGCGCGTCCCTCTTGGCGGAAGCCACCGGTAATACCGAACAGCTGACCGCCCAAGTCACAGAACTCAACGCGGAACGCGAACGGCTCGCCGCCGACCTCGCCGCAGCCCGGGCCTCCATCAATTCGCTGACCAAATCAAAGTCCGAAGCGGACACCCGAATTGCCGAAGTCACCGCCCGCAACCAGACCCTCGAAGCCGCCGAACAGGACATCGAACAGCGTGCCTCCAAACGAGCCGCCGAGATCGTCGCATCCACCGGCACCACGACTCCCGTCGCGGTCACCGCGAAAGGCGACAAACAGACCGAAGACTTGGTTGCCCGGTTCAAAGCCATTTCCGATCCCAAAGCCCAGACCACGTTCTGGCGCTCCCTCACTCCCCAGCAACAGGCACTGATCCTCTCTGCCACCAAGTAACCCACACCTCCCTCCAAGTCCCATGGCCAATACCCTTACCAACGTCAAAGACATCAAGGTCGCGCAGAATGCGCTCCAGCCGTTCATGGCTTCGCTCACTCCGCTGCGTGCCTTTTCCAGCAACTTTTCGCCTGAACCCGCCGACAAGCTCGACACGGTACGCGTGCCGGTCGTTGGCGCACCCTCGCAGTCGAGCGACTTCGCCGGAGACTATACGGCTGCCGCGGATTCCACGGTCACCGTGGTTCCTGTGCAGTTAAACCGACACAAATTCAAGACGGTCCATGTCACCGCCCGCGAGGCCGCCGAGACGGCGCTCAACGTGCTGGAAACCTTGGTAGCCAGCGCGGTCAAGCAGCTTGCGCAGGATGTGCTCCAGGACATCTTCGGCGAAATCACCACCGCCAATTATGGTGCGCCCGCCATTCCCGCCGTGGCAGCATCCGCGTTTGATTACAAGAAGATCCTCGCTGTCCGCGAAGCGTGCAGCACGGTCAAAATGCCGGTGAGCGACCGCTCGCTGGTGCTTGATGGCGCTTACTATACAAACCTCCTTGGCGACGAAATCGTGGCCAAGAGTTTCATGACGCCTATCGCACAGCCGGGTGTCGTGGAAGCTCAGATCCGTCGCCTCGCCGGATTCGATATCTACGAAACGGTCATCCTCCCGGAGAACGGCGAAAAGCTGGCGGGGTTCGCGGCCCACCCGAGCGGCCTTGCCGTGGCGATGCGTTACCTGGCTCCCGTCGCCCATTACGACGAGGCCGGTGCCGTGACCGATCCGGAGACGGGCCTAACCTTCGGCTACCTCCGCTATACGGAAATCCAGAGCAACCGGATCTTCGTCACCGTGGAATGCCTCTACGGGTTCAAAGCGGCTATTGGCGACGGCATCCAGCGGATCGTCAAGCCGTAAAGAAAACTTGCGGTTCGGGTTGCGTGCATAAGGCCCTCGCGCCAGAAACGGCGCGGGGGCTTTTCTTGCTTTCCGGTCCCTTTTCGAGTATTTTGTCCCTAACCATATGCCAAAAGCCCTGCAAGAGATCACCCACGACGTATTGGAGTTGCCTCGGAATCAGCGGCTTGCGCTTGCTCAGTTTCTACTGAGTCTGGATGACGATGGATCATCGCCCGACGTAGATGCGGCTTGGGACACGGAAATTCGTACCCGGTTAAAGGCGTATGATGAAGGCCGGGTGGAAGCGATTCCCTTTGATCAGGTTCGGCAAACGATGGGCCTTCGGTTCGCCCAATGAACTTGGTTATCCTACCCCAGGCTTCCGCGGAATTGAAGGAAGCGGTGGAATACTACGAGGCTGAACAGGCGGGCTTGGGGGGACGCCTGTGGTGCGAATTGGATTTGCATTTGCAGTGGATCACGGAGAACCCGACGTTGCCGCGTCTCCGCTCCGGTGACTACCGCCGGGTAAATTTGAAAGTGTTCCCATATTACGTGGCGTATGCCGTCCGTGGAGAATCCATCGTAGTCCTTGCCCTTTCTCATGCGGCTCGGATGCCGGAGCACTGGATCGAACGGGAGTAAGCGTTGACAACTTGCCTGAGGCATGAGCCTCAGAGACGAAAAAGCCGCCGATCTGGCGGGGTTACTTAATGAAGTTGGAGAACTGGTGACATGGAACGGGCGCACCTACAAGGCGCTTGTTTCCGATCCCGCCATCGGGGAACATCTGGACCTTGGTGGGTTCACCGGAACCGGCGAGTTCACCATCAAGATTCCACGCGCGTCATTCGACAAACGTTTGCCCAAGCTGGGCGAGCTTGTGGAATTTGAGGGGGACCGTTTCCGCATTGAGCGGATTACAAACCATCCCCAATATCCCCTTCTGGTCATCGTGGTTGGGCCGCTGGACTAACACCCCATGCTCGATCACGCCCTTGAATCGGCGTTCCTTGCGGTGCTGCAAGGCAACACCTTGGTCTCTGGAACGGTTTCGTTCTTCACCGGCCATGATAGCGACGAGCACGGCCTCCCCGCCGTGACGCTTTCCAGCAAATCAGAGCCGCTCGCCGGTTCGAGCGAGGTGTTCCGCTCCGAGCTTTCGGTGATCGTCGAAAGCGAAGCCCACGACAACTCTCCCGACGAACACGCCGCGCTCGTGGAAAAGGTCCGTGAATGCCTTGCAAACCGGACAGAGGTGGCCGCTCGGATCAACGCCGGTAACTCGGTCCACATCTACGGCTACGCATTTGCGGGGTCCACATTGGAAACCGACAGCGCCCGGTTTCGCACGACGCTCACCCTAAAAGTTGGCTATGGCGTTCCGTGATTTTTGACACCGTGGCATCGGTAATACCATGCCTGCCACCGACGTAAAATTTGGAATTACCAAGCACCAGGGCGCATTGATCGATGCTGTCGAGGTCGAAAAGAAGATCGAACAGAAGGCGCTCAAAGGATCGAACGGCAACGTGGCCCGCGTCCACGTCTACAACCCCACCACCTCCGGCACCGTCAAAGGCCACGGCGAGTTGACCATCGTCCCCGGCGTCGGTGATCCCGGCGTGTCCGGCGTGACGGGCGGCGTTACAGTGATCCCGAGCGTGAAGGAATCGGAAAGCAACGAGGACTTCGGCGGTTGGGAATATGGGTTTGATAACTATCCCAACGCCGAGGAGGTCTAACCATGAAGGAAGGCGACAAAATTTGCATTGTGCGAGAGACGGATGTTGATCCGGTCACTTCCGATAATACCTCCATGGTGGCCGCGCTGGTGACACTTGGGGTTCCCTTTTACGAAACCCAGCCGTTTCTTGAAACCCGTGAAATCGTCAACGGCGAGGAAAAGCGCACGATTACGTGGTGCCTCGGGACCAAGACGGAGGACGGGCGGTTCAAAACCCGTGAATTGATCCAGTGGTGGAAAGATGAAGCGTGGTCCCAGGCCAACCCCGATCATCCGCTTTCTTACGCGAAAGCTGCCGTGACCAATTTCCAGCGGCTCACGGCGGGCATTTCAACTTCCGTACCCGTTGCCCTGGTTCGCAAGGGCAAGAAATTCGCCCTCATTCCATTTGACGCGCCGTCCGACCGCCGTCAGCAACTTCTCGATGCTTTGAACAAATGAAAGATTCCCGACAAAACACCCTCGCTGAAATTTTTGTGACCGGCTCGGCCAAGATCGCCGGGTTGGAATGCCGCCCCTTTTCCTTGGGAACCCTCACGGCGGCACGCCTCCTCGGCCTCTCCCGCGTGGTCGGTGAATGCGATGGCCCCTGCAAGGATTGGCGCATGGAACGCCAGATGGCGGCACTTCTTTTCCTCCAGAGCCAGCCCATTCCTGATGTGCAGGAATTGGTCCGGTTTTCCAAGGATGAAGACACCGATGCATTGGATGAGCGCATGCTGGCCTTCGAGTTGGAAATCCCGCTCAACGCGCTCTCCGATCTCTCGGCACAGATTGAAGGCGACTCCGGCGCGGTTGCCGCCGCGCAGTTCGATCTGGAATCGAAGCCCGGTGAACGGACGGAAGCCGAGCCCCCAAACTCCTAGAGCCAGGGTGGCTGGCAGCAACTGTATTCACCCTGGCGCGAGAAACACGTTGGCCTCGGGATTATATCCTTTGGCACCTGCATCTTTCCGAACTTCTCCAATATCGCCATTGCGCCCTGCGTGCGGCGGGTAAGTGGACGGTCTCCCCTGCCCCACCCCCGCAAGACCAGTTCTCGCAGCTTTTCAGCAACTGGAAGCCGTCGTCATGAACGTCCGCTGCAAAGTCGATACGTCAAAGGTCCAGGCAGCGATCAAGAACCTCGCGCCTTACGTGAAGAAGTCGCGTAAAGAACTGGTCGAACAGGCAGCCAAGGGCTTTGTAAGAACCGTGGCAACCGTAACGCCCCCTGCCTCCAAGGGTGTAACGGGAAGCGCAGCCAAGAAACAAGGTGAAGCCACTATCACCAAGGATCTTGGGCGCGTCATGGCCCCGGTAAGGCCTAAACGTTCCGCACAGCTCCAAAGCGCCGTCGACATCTATCGCCGTTTTCGGGACAAAAACACGGGGCGGATCAACCCGCGGAACCTCAAAAATCCGTATCCTGTTTCCAGCGCGGAATACAATGCCCTTCGCAAAATGCTCTTCGCGCGGGTAGGCTGGCTCGCTTCCGGATGGAATCCTGCCGCGAAGAAGCTCGGCGTCCGCCTCCCTGCGTGGATCGCACGCCATTCCGGGCCGGGTGGAATTATCCCCACGAGCGACGGCCGCCGATTCCGGCTTGAGGTCACCAATGCGGTCAAGTTTGTTGGAAGCGTTAAAAACTACGAGGGCCGGATTGCAAAAGCGGTCCAGTATCAAGCCAATGCCATGCAGCGCCAGGCCGATTATCTCTTAAAAAAGTCGGTTAAGCAGGCGGGATTTTGACGAGGGCGTAGAGCGATCTTGCATGAAGAGGAAAACCCCGCTTGAACACAGGGCACATTTGTGGCATCTTTGTGTCATGGCTAAGACCGCTATCCTTCGTGCCCGTGTTGATTCCGATAAGAAAGCTGCCGCAGAGGCAGTTCTTGCCCAATTGGGGATTTCTCTGAGCGATGCCATCACCCTTTTTCTGAGCCAGGTTGGTATCCAGAGGGCTATCCCGTTTCCGCTCACTGCCCAGCCTCGTCTGGATTTGAGCAACGCCCCCCTTGAAAAAATAGAGCGTCGTTATGCCCGCCGGGTTCCGACCCCGGAAACCCAGGCGGCGTTGAACGAGGACACCCGCAAAGCCCGGCGTTACAAATCCTCGGGTCAATTGCTCAAGGCGCTCAAAGCATGATGCGCGAGATCGTCCCCACCAGCCAATTCAAGCGCGACTACAAAAAGCGCTCCCGCGAAAACGGGCTTGATGATGTGCTAACTGCCGTCATCGACAGGTTACAGGTCGGCGATCCGCTGCCTGCCAAATTCCGCGACCACACGCTCAAAGGAGGCTATGCGGGGTGTCGCGAATGCCATCTCAAGCCCGATTTGCTTTTGATTTACGGGCTTGCAGAAAACGAAGTACGCCTGATCCGGCTCGGGAGCCATAGCGATCTGTTCGCGTAACTTGGCGGATTGACACCGTGCCCTTGGCAATGTCCGCCAAGGCCACCGCCATTTTTGAAGCCGATGACAAGCAGTTCAGCAACGCCTTGCTGAACATCAACCGCAAGCTGCTGCAATTCCAGCACACCATTGCAAAGCTGGCGATTGGGTTTGAAGTGCTCAAAAAGGGAGCCGAATTGGTTTCCGCAGGCGTGGAGCATTTCACGGCTGCTTTGGATAAAGGCGGGGAATTGCTCGACCTCTCCAATAATACTGGCATCGCCGTGCGTGACCTCGCAATCCTGCAACAGCAATTCAAGCTCTCGGGCAAAGCGGCGGAAGATGTCGGGCCGGTCATGGCAAAAATGATGAAGGGAATCGAGTCCGGTTCCGCTGCCGGGATCGTCAAACGCCTGGGGCTGGATATGGACGAGTTGCGGAAGAAAACGCCGTCCGGTCAATTCCAGCTCATTGGCGAGGCGATCAATAAGCTCCCCGATCCAGCAGAACGCGCCACCGCCGCAATGGAGGTTTTCGGTAAAAGCGGAGCATCGCTATTGGCCGTGTTCGCCGACAACGGCTTTGGCCAAGCGGCGGAACAGGTTGGCAATCAGGCCGAACTTCTCAACAAGGACGCCGCGCTTTTCGACGACATCAGCGACAAGCTGGCAACGGCAGGGTTGAAGGTCCAGGGATTCTTTGTGGGTGTGGCGGATCGCGTTGCCCCGGTCATCAAACCGTTGCTGGATAAGTTCGCCACGCTTGACCTTTCCAGCTTGGGGCAGGAAGTCGGCGAGTCCATTGCCTTATTTATCCAGGCGTTTCAGGACGGGAAACTCGGCGAAGTTCTCCTCACGTCGATGGAGCTTTCCTTTGCGGAAGCGGCGAATTTTCTCCTTGGTCTCCTCACGGCCATCGGCAACGTGATTGCGCAGATGCTTTTGGAAGGGCCGAAGAATGCCCTGGCTATTTTGCAAATCGCCACCACGGCCGATTTCTGGAAGGCGCTCGGTGCGGCCCTATTGAGTATCGCAGCCCGGTTCACGGCGGCGCTTTTGTCTGGAATCGCCGACTTGATCGACAACCTCAAGGGAATCCCGCTCATCGGCGACAAAATCCACGGTGGCGCACAGGCCGTCCGTTCCAAAGCGAACGAGATGTGGCAGGGTGCCAATGCCATTGACGTTTACGGATCGGAAAAGCTCGCCCCTGCCATCGACATCATCAAAGCCCGCATGGGCGAGGAGCTTCAAAACATCGCCGCAGCGGCGGGCAAAGGGTTCAACGATGGCAATTCCGTCATTGATACGAGCGGCATTTCCAAGCGGCTGGATAAAGTCGTCACGGAAGTGCTGGACCACGTTCAGGAAAGCCAGGACGAAGCCTTGAAGGAGCTTCCCACGAAGGCGCCCGATGCACCCATCGGCGAGCAACTGGATAACAAACCCGCCTTCTCCCATCTCCAGAAGATCGGTGGCGGCGGCTACACCAGCGCGGGCGACCCGCTTCTCACGGAAACGCGCCAGCAAACGAAGGAGCTTCGGGAACTTAACAAAGGCGTGAAAACCCTCATCGAGAAGCAGCCCCGCCAGTCAGCCGGGCTAAATCCCGTCTTCACTTAACAGCAATGGACGAAACACCTCTCCAACTTCTCGGGATCAACGGTGGCGTCGATAAGCACGGCATCACCAGTGTTACCGTGCCATTTTATGTCGCCACGCTCTCCGAGGCGATTTCCTACACGCCCACGCTGGACATTGATCTTCCCATCGTTTCGCGCAGTTTCCGGCAGAGTGAAGACGGCGGTTACGAGGTGACCCTTACTTGCGAAGGGTCCGAGGACAACCCCACCGATGACCAGAAGACGTTTGAAATTGATGCGTCCATGGCAGAGGAACCCATTAAGACGCACCCAAAATTCGAGAATTTGAAAAGCTCATTCGGCTGGGATGAATCCCTCAGCACCTTCTCGGAATACCTGCCCTCGGATAGTTCATCGGGCGGCCTGGCCAGCGGCTCTCAGAACGGATCGGCCCGGAAGAAGAGCAAAATGTATGGGGTGGAATCATGGCTTGTGGCCGGAGCGATCTACCGCGTCACCTACGCATCAAAGACCGTGCCGCAGTCCATCTTCCTCGGGATCGGCACTGTTCAGACGCCTCCGTCCATCGGAAAGTTCAACCTCCCCAATCTGGGCAAACGCAACTGGCTGAAATTAGCGCCGAAGGTGCGGATGCGGGGCAACAGCATCGAAATCTCGCTTGAATACATGCTCTCCGGCCCGCTCGGCTGGTTCACAGAGGTCTACGCTTCGGCCCAGCTTGGCGAATCCAGCAGCGGGAACTTTGGTGCGAGTTTGAGTGATTAGTTATGTTTGAAGATGTTCATCCCGGCGATCCAATTCCCGTTCTGGCCTCGTTCTGGAACAACCTCAAGGCGATGGTGCGGGCTCGGCGCTTGTTGCCGGGAGTGGGCGTCCGCTTGCGTGAAATGCCCTTCGGCACCATCGTCAATTTCGATGCGAACGCCGCTGTATGGGATCATCCCTGGCGCGTATCTCTTGAATCCAAGCAGGCAACTTTGAGCAAAGGGCTTGTGGACGGGATCGAGCCAAAGATCGGTGACCGGCTCATGTCCGGTGACAAGAAGAACCCCGATGCACCGAAGCTCTCTATCGCTCCAAGCCGGTTCACCTCCAGCGGAGTGAGCCTCATTTGCGTTGAGGTCGTGTGCGATGAGCAGTGGAAAACAAAATCGGCTACCATTGTCCAGGTTGCCCGGCTCAGTGATACCGATCCCGGCACTCCCGGCGACGGCGACACGCCGCTTTTGCCGCCTGCGCTTTCAGGTCGCCGCACCCGGTATCCGCTCGTTCTGCTTCGCAAGGATGACAATGACAACGTCACCGCTTTCCAGATCGCCTACTTCAACTTGCGGCATGTGGCGCTTTTCCCTTCCGGCACCACGAATGAAGCACGGGTGCGGCATTTCTTTTTCCCCACCTGATGTTCAACTTCCCCGCACGCGCCTACAACGATGTCATGGCGATGATCCGGCGCTCCCGCCCATTGCCGGGCATAAACTCGCGAATCAAGGAAACGCAGGCCGGTGTCCTCATCTCGCCGACACTGCGTCCCATGAATTGGGATCACCCTTGGACCATTCATCCCCGATGGGTTGAAGATGACAGCGGCACTGAAAACTGGTCGGTAACATTCACTCCGGGTTTCGTGAACGGTGCGGACGCCGTGCTTGGCAGTGATGACGTTCCGTTGACGGCCAGCAACGCACCGGTTCTCAAGGTGACCAATTTTCGTGATGCGACGGGCGTCGGCGGCGCGTATCCTGCTATCTTTAAGAAGCTCGGAGTGCGGGAACCGGAAGTCGCAGACCAGACGCCCGATTCGCTGGACGGGACGCTTCAGGTCAACATGGAACTTTTTCCGCAGCAATACGGCACGCGGCGGTTGGCGGCGGCGGACTTCCTTCTCCACGTCGATCATACCGGAACACGCACCGATACGACCTATGCCGACCCCGACACAGGCAACCTCGTCATCCATTCCACCGCGTTCACCTCCGCGATGGATCGCTACCCCTACCGGCTTTCCACCGTCGCCGAGTTCACGGAACCGCAATATCCGACGATGCTGGAGCGGTTGCTTGGAACGGCGGACGAGCCCAATTACGACGAGTTGAAACTGGCTACGCTGTGGCTCCTCTCGCCTCCCGATGAACCCGACGATTCTTCTCCCGGCCCAACGTGGATTCCATATACGCAACATTACGCATTCTGGAACTTGGGCTATGCCAACGTAAACAAGTTGAATACCACCAATCTCAACTCGATCACAATTCACACGGGGCTTGCCTTCGGATTGCTGGATTCCATCGGGAACAGCATCCTTTCCACGATCAATGACGCCAACCTCGATGTTGTGAACGCGCTCAACGAAACCAGTATGCAGGGGCATTTCTGGACGATATGAGTCTCATCCCCAGCGAAAACGCCGCCAAACAGGCACAGGAACGTAGTGACGCGACGGGCACCGCCCCGGAGGATCAGCCGCTTGATCCCGACTTCCCTTATCAGGTGATCAAGTTTGATCCGACCGTGTTTGGCACTGTGGCTGACCATACGTCGAATTGACATCCCGCCCCACGCGGAATGCAGACCTTCCTCATTTACGGCGATCTCGCCAAACGGCGACTGACGGATTCCTCCGGGACACCGGCCACACTGCCCTCGCTGGTGCAGGGCGACTATGTCACGTTCGCCTTGCGGCTTCTGGACACCGTCGATACCGGCTCGCCCATCGAAGTCCAGCGCAACGTCCGTTCGCTCCGAGCTTCGCTTGGCAACGTCAACACGCTTCCGGCTTCAGGACAATTCTCTTTGAAAATTGGAACCAACGGCACGGCCACGCCGCTGATCGATTTCAACTCCGACCGGATTTTTCTCAAGCCACTGCTCTTCGCTTTGCCCGAAGCGGCGGATTACGGAGGGGTGGAACAAGTCATTGAGGCGACTTCCGGTTGCTGGATGGTCCGGTTCGGGCAGAATATCGAGGTTCCCCTTCAGACTGCCGATAATCTGCTTGCTCCGGTTTCGTTCATCCGGGTTCGGCCTTTCGAGCAGAACGGGCGCTGGTGGCACGAGGTGCGGCTTATGCAAGCGCCCATCGCGTTTACGGGATTGAGCGAGCGCGTGTTGGCCGAACCGCCAAGCGTGCGCCGGATTCGCGCCGGGACCACCTACACCGAGGGCTTCACGGAATACATCGTCAACGAAATCCAGGCCGTCAAAGTCCCGGCCTCTTTTCGCGGGACGTACTGCCTCAAATTCGATGGCCGCTCTACGATCTACTTTTCAAAGGACGATGATCCCACGGCCATCGAAACCGCTCTCAATAATCTCTACACGGATGGGCAAACCCGGTTCGCTGTTACGAACCCGGAACCTTATAACGCCTACGTCGAATTCAAAGGACCGCTCGCCGGATTACCGCAGGATTTGCTCGTGGCGGAAGTGGGAAGCGTAGAGCCGGGCGATCTGACATTTTCGCTGGACTTGAACACAGCGGAAGTGTTCGCGGCATTGCGGAATTCCGCCTCGGTTTCCGTGCAGTTCGAGGTGGAGCTTGAAATCGCCAATGACGATGACACGGCGGAAACGCCCGGCAAAACTGTGACGCTTTTCCGCGAAGCTGTTACCATCGTCCGCGAGTTGCAATGGGCGGAAATGGCGGCGGCGGCTGGGATTGACTGGCTGCGCCCTCCACAGCCGGTCGATTACATCCCATTTACCCGCGATGAAATTATTACCGGATCACAGCATTACACAGCCGTGATCGGTGACGGGATCGCCCGCGAGTTCACGCTGGACCACAATCTTGGAACGGATGCGCTCCACATCACGCTACGGGAGAATACCAGCAATGGCCGACGGATCGCGGACACAGAATACACAGCGACGTTCGTGGATGCCAACTCGCTCACGATCACGTTCCCGGAGGAAAGCAACCCGCCCGTCCTCAATTCACTTGCAATCACAATCACCAGCGCCGGGCCGAAGAGCGCCTTTCAGGCCCACACGCACACGGTCGGGCAAATCGTTGGGCTCCAGGCCATCATCGACAGCCTGAGCAACCGGGTCAGCGCCTTGGAGTCCATTGTCCCCAACCTTGGGGCCGTCTCCTCCTCTTCAACGTCGGGCACGTACACCATTCCCATCCCGACGATTTCCGAAGTTCTCTTCCTGCCGTCCTCGGTGGGCACCGTGTTTTCTGATTCGGGGCTCGACGCAACGAAGCTGTCCTCCCGTGCGCCCTACATGCTGCCCGCCGTCCATACGGCCACCGTGTTGGCCTTTACCGCGCTTCCGTTCCCGGCTCCCGCCATGGGTACGGTATGGCAAAACCAGACCGGGGGAGCTTTGCAGGTGCCCGGAGGTGGCATGGTGCGAGGCAATAACACGGTTCCGGCTAATGGCTTCTTCGCCAGTGACGGGCGTATTCTATACCGGACGAACCAAGCCGGGGCCACCATTAGCTATTTTCCCGCCGCGTTTGAGCGAATCCTGTGGAGCCTCTATATCAATGAGAAGATGCTCGGCGTGGGGAAGACGCTTTCCGTAGCGTTCGGCGTCTCGACGCAGTTGGTCAAGGCAACGTCGCAGGCTCAATGGATGCTCGTCATTGAGAAAGGCGAAGCGCCATCGGAGACCGGCGGCAACCCGGAAACCAATCTTCTCAACGTCGTTTGGGACACGGCCAACCCGATCTTGAAACAGCGCCTTATCCTGACGCCCGTCGCCACGATCTGCTACGCGGGCATCAACGTCTACCGGAGCACGCTGGGAGCCATCACCTGCGACCGGCTGCTTTACGGTGGGCTTGAAAACGCCAACGCCGTCGCACCCGGTTCCGCCAACTTCGCCCTGCGTGCCCGGCTCATCGAATTCGACACGGAAAACAGCATCCCCACAGCTCGCGGCTGGGTCGCTTACCAACTTACCAAACCCGCCTCGGGCGACCTCCAGGCAGCAATCGCATAGTCCATGGCTACTCCCGTCATCAATCCCAACACCAGCGTGCTCGGTTTTACCACCGGGCAATTCGCTGCATACCAATGCGCCACGACCGACGGCCAGACCGGTACGTGGTCTTGCGCCAACCTCCCGGACGGCCTTTCGATCAACACGACAAGCGGCCTGATCTCCGGGATGCCAACCACGCCCGGCGTTTACAACACGACAATCAAGTTCACTAACGCCAACGGCACATCGGCACTCGCGGCCACTTTTGGGATCGACGACGCGGGTTACGTCACGGACGTTGGGATCGAGGTCAATATTGACCTCATTTCCGGCGCGGTGACGTTCCCCACATCGCCCGACGGCAAGCTCCACGGGAAAAATGGCGATTACCTGCCACTTCTCGTCGGCCTTCAAAAAAGCGGCGAATTGCTCGATTTGCCGGTAACGGGCATCGCCTTCGGTCTCAAGGAATTTGAGTCCGATGCTCGTTTAATCTTGAGCAACGGTTCCTTCACCAAGCTCGGTTCCTATGAGCGGACCCGCTGGCGAACGCTGGTCTATCTCGACCCGGCAAAACTCGAAGGGGCACTCAGTGATTATGAAGCCTCGGCGGCGGTGGGGGATGCCACCTCGACCACCACCACGGATGATTCTCAGCTTATTACGCTACTCTCGGCTCCGTGCGAAATCCAGGTCGATCTCCAACAAACCGATCCGAACCTTTCGCCGTCAACGATCCAGCGAAGTTCGCAAATCTTCACGATGCTCTTGGAGCGGGCGATCAATTCATGAGCACCTCTCAGCTTTTTGAGTGGCCCACGGCGAAGGCGGCGCTTAACGCAGGGTGGCGAGTGAGGCGTTCTGGATGGACCGACCGCTGGCTTGAACGCTGGACTGGCGGTCTAATTTGGCTGATCCTCTCGGATGGCACGAAGCGCGTGGTGCAGAACACGGACTTCGGCGCGGATGAGTTCTTGGCGCTCGATTGGACCAACCTTTCTACCGAATGCGTGACCACCGGCACCACGGCTGGAACCGGCACCAATGGTTGTCCGTTGCCCTATTCGCCCTCCACTCCCACTTCTTCAACTTCCGGCTCCTCGGGTTCCAGTTCCACCGGTTCATCTTCAACGGTTGCCGCCGATCAAACGCCTTCGGGTGCCGCTGGCGCGGGTCAGGTTGGTTCCGGCAGCAGCGGTGGTGGTGGCGGGGCAGGCGGCGGCAGCGGAACCAATACCACCGTTCAGCGTAACAACCGGAACGTGGTCTGGCCGCAAATCAGCCTCACAATCCAGGATACCCAAGTCAACTGCTACGAGCCTTCTAATTACCCGGATGGATTCGTCAAACCGATCTTCATGGGGACGGTTTCGCTTTCCAATCCATCCGGCACGCCGGGTTCTTCGGTCCTTTTCGTTTCCGTCAAGAACGGGCCGAGTACGGTCGTAAGTTGCAGTCTGGGGCCGGGCGGCTCTTACGGGTTCCAATGGAGCGATCCCTATTCCGCGTATCCCGGAAGCACGCTGACGTTCACCGCCCGCGCATGGGCCTCCGGTTCCCCTGATATTCAGGCTTCCGCCAGCGCCACGCTCCTTGATTGGTGCCAATACTCGCTCGCATTCGATTGCGAAATAGACGGCGGGTGCCATGAAGGGGTTGGTTGGGTCACGGTTCGGGATGCCAATGCGGCGATTCTCTACGACGGTTGCCCCAACCAGGGAGCACTCGGCATGGGGGCCGGAGTCACGATCACAGCCGGTTGCAGCGTATCCGTTCAATACAGCAACTCCGATGGCCCGTGCCCCGGCGGGCACTGTTGCGATGCCGCCAAGTTCCGCATCTCCCTTTGGCATAACGGCACCAGTGTCCTCATCGGCGAGGCCAATCTCAACAACGGCAACGACTGCGGCAACCGAGGGCCGTTCACGTTCACCATCAGCCAGGAGCAAATCGACTCCCTCGAAACCCCATGATCACGATCCCGCTTTTCAAATTGCAGTCTGCCGCGAAGGTCAAGGCGCAGGGATATTATGACGCCTGCATCGCGGCGGGCACCGTTATTGGAGACAATCTCCAGCTTACGGACGAGGCGTTCGCCGCCCTCCGCGCCCGGTTTGCCACGCCTTCGCTTGCCGCGCAGGCGCAATCGGCCACCGCCGCCGTGGCCGCTGAGTGCGACGCGGTGCTTTCGGGCGAAACAGCGATTGACGATGCGACACGGGCCGCACGTATCGCCGCGTGCGAGGAGTGCGCGTTCTTCATCGTCAACGACCGCCGTTGTCAGAAATGCGGGTGCTGGATGGAAATCAAGACGCGGTTCCGCACCGCCATCTGCCCGGAAGGCAAATGGTGATTTTGACACCGTGTTTTCGGTGTGAAGATCACCGTCAGTCTCGATACCCAGGCCGTCATCACCCAGCCCTCGCCTTTGCGATTCAAAGGAGGGTGTTTCAATCCCGTCGAAATTGGGTTCACGCGCAATTCCCAATCCGTGCCGCTCCCAGACGGCGCGGTGATCGAGTTTGCGCTCAAGCCAAAAAACCAATGGACCGGTGGGCTACTGGCGTACCTGAACACCTTCACGCCTGCTGCTGGAAATCTCTATTCAGGATCGCTCAACTGCGCTTCCTCCGCACTTTTGGCAGCTCTTGGCCTCTCCGATCAGGTGCCCGCAAATGACTTGGCACAGGTTGATGCCAGCGCGGAAGTGACCTGGAGTTTTGGCGGGCAGAAGTTTCGTTCAGTCACATTTTCGGTCACGATAGAATCTCCTCTCACCGACGATCTGCCGGTTGCAACGCCCGACCCCGAACTCTATCCGCTCCCTTCGGAGGTTGCGAGGAAGAGCGACATCGCCGCGCTCGGTTCCGCCTCCCGGCTCAATGCAGGAATCCCCAACGGCGTGGCTACCCTGGACGGGAGCGGTAAACTCACGGGGGCACAGGTTCCCGACGCCGTTGCCTTAAAAGCCGATCTCAAGCCGACCGGCTCCAATCGGATTGTGATTGGGAATCGTTTTGCCCTGGCGTCCCTTCCTGCCGCAGATGTGAACAGCCATCCGATCACAACGGTGAATGTGGGCGACGTGGTCCATCAGGCGGGAACTCAGGGAAGTTCGCGCACCGCAGCGGTAAATTTCAGCGAGCACTTAGTCACGGACGACGACATCAACAATGGCTCCGGGGTGCGCTTCTTCGATGAATACGGCTCATCTGCCGGGATTCCGATTTCGAATTTCGGCGGCACGGGCACGGTCGTTGCCCCAACCGATTTTGCTAATGCGCTTGCCAATGCGATCAATTCCTACGGTCTGAACGCCTACGCCAGCGTCACGGGTGAGGGGCAAGTGACGATCACGAGTCACACCTCGGGACCGCTACCGGGCGGTTGGATCTTCCAACAGGATACCGCCGTAGCCACCTATTCCGAAACCGAGGGAACAGCTTCACTTCCGCCCGGCGACTATATTGTGGCCGATCTGAACAATCTCGGCAATGCTACCGGGTATCAAGGAATTGGCGACACGGTCGATTTCCTGAACGGCTATGGCGCACCCACGGCGGGCATCGGCGAAGAAGGTAACGGCTACGTGGACCAGAACAACGGCGACTTCTACCATCGGGACGCCAATGGCTGGAATTTTGTACTCAATATCAAGGGGCCACAAGGCGATCAAGGGCCGCAAGGTAACACCGGTCTCCAAGGCTTGCCGGGAAATACCGGGCTTGTTGGGCCTTCCGGGTCTGCTGGAAAGAGCGGCTACGGCGTCAACGATTACACCAAAATCGGAATGCTGCTCTACTGGCAAAACGCAACCCCGGCCCTTACCAACTTCACCCTGCCGAACGCTCCAAACCAGATTTGCTATGACGGAGCCAACGTCTGGATCAACTACAGCACCTACCTGATCAAGGTCAATACCTTCAACGGTTCCTATACCTCCTACTCCGTTGGGGTGTCTCCAACCGCGTTGTGTTTTGACGGGACGGACCTCTGGATAACCAATAGCACCAATTTGCTCCGTATTACCCGATCCACGGGGGCTATCGCCAACACTTACGCGATTGGAAAATCGAGCAATGGCATCTGCTTCGACGGCTCCAATCTGTGGGTGACGACGGGTGATAACTACTTGATGAAAATCACTCCGTCTACCGGTGCCGTGGCGGCATCCTACAACATCGGTTACTATGTGAGCTACCCGATGTTTGACGGAACGAGTGTCTGGGTAACCTCCTATGTCGGAAATCGTATCTTCAAAGTGCGGCCCAGCGACGGGAGCATCTTGCTCTCCATCGATGGGACATCGAAGCAACCCATTTGGGGCTCTCCCACCCAACTGTGCTTCGACGGAACCTACCTCTGGTTCGGGGATACGATGGACCACAGAATTGTCAAAATGGATACGTCGGGAAACGTCATCGCAACCGCCTCAACAGGCGGCTACACGACGGGCATCTGTTTCGACGGAACCAACATCTGGGTAGCAAACTTCGATGCGGGCTACTACGAGAAGTTCACCCAGGGGCTTGTGTCGCTCGGAACCTTTACCGGCTACGCCACTCCAAAGAAGGTGGTGTACGACGGAGTGAGTGTCTGGGGCATTTATGGCACCGCCTCCAACAATTCCGGCATGGTCAAGTTCCCGCTGTAACCGGCTTATGAAAAAATACCTTATCGTTCCAAACCTCAAAGGCGCATACGTCACATCCACGGGTGTTCCCGTGGATATTGCGGCCTCAGATCACGGCAAGGACTATGCGGACGAAGCCGCGTTTGCCGCTGCGTTCAATCTCACAACAAAAGACGCCTACGCGGCCAAACAAACAGCCCTTGCCAAGCTGCAAAAGGACTTCGAGGCTGATCTGGCTAAGGGCTATGTGGACAAAGAGCTTGGGATTACCATTGCGATTGGTGACAGCGACCGCCAGCAGTTTAACGATCTGGAACAGCACCTCATCCGCAAGGCCGTACCCGACAATCAAGCGGTAACAATCAAGGCGCTTGATGGCAGCCTCCATCAAATCACCCGAGTTCAATTCCATGAATTGCTGATCCGGGCCGGGGACTACTACCTATCCCTGTGGGGCACACTGCAACAAAAGAAAGCCGCTCTATGACCGTTTCTCCCGAAGAGTTCCATACTCTGGCCAACCACTGCGAAACCTGCCGCGAGGAAACCCGCAACAAGCTCGTCGCCTTCGACCGCCGCCTGATCACGCTCGAAATCGTCGTCCGCGGCGAAGGTAGAGTAGGCAGGGAGCGATGGATTGAGAGGCTTTACGCCAATGACCGTCTGCTCCCCGCCCCTCATCAAACCGGACGGGCGATTTTCTCGCATCCGGCTTTCCGGGTTCCTTTCTCGGATCGCATTATCTCTTTGGGGCACGTTGGCAGTTGGTAGAGTCCGTATTGTTCTGCCAGCGTTCTGTCCTTCCATCGCTGGAATTTACCATTCGGTTTGCCATGCTTGTTCCAAAGCCACTGCCGGAGCCGATGCGCAATGAAGAAGTTCATTTGCTTCAGGCTCCGGTATCCTTGGATTTTATCAAAGTAGGCTCCCCATCCGCGAACACTGGCATTGATACGTTTGACCATTTCCCCGGTTATTCTCCAAGTGGTTCCGCGACACGTCAGCTCTCTAATACGGTTCCTCAACGCCTGCTTGCTGCGGGCACTTGGTTCCGTATGTGTATAGAGCCGCTTTGTCCGGCCTGATCGTTGCCAACGAACAGAGAACCCAAGAAAGTCAAAGCCTTCTTGCCAGCTTTTGACGATCCGAGTTTTCTCCGTGTTTAGCTCCAATCCTCGGCGGTTTAACCAATGGGCAAGCCGCTCTTTGAGCTCTTCGCCTTCATCGCAACGACACAGAATCACCAGGTCATCTGCGTAGCGAACCATGATGGGCTTCTTTTCGCATTGCTCGTTGACCACTTTATCCAGCGGATGCAGGTAGATGTTGGCCAGCAGTGGCGAGATGCCCCCGCCCTGCGGTGTCCCTCGCTTACTGGCCCGCATTGCATGGCCTCGACCACATTCTTCCATGATTGGGGCTTTTAGCCAACTCTTGATGAGCTTTAGGATCATTCCGTCGCTCACACGCCGCGCAACGTCTCTGAGTAATTCGCGATGTGGTATCATGTCGAAATATTTTGATATATCAGCATCCACCACTTCGTTTCGCCCTCCGCGCATGGCAGAGGTGATTTCCTCCATGGCCTGAATGGCACTGCGTTTGGGTCTGAAGCCGTAGGAGCGCGGATGAAAGTCCGCCTCGAATATCGGCATCAGCACCATATACACAGCCGTTTGTATTACTCGATCTTTCACCGTGGGGATTCCCAGCGGTCGCCGCCCACCATTCGCCTTGGGGATATACACTCTCCTTACCGACGATGGTTGGTAGCTTTTGTCGCGCAGTTCTGTTTTCAACGAGTCGAGCCATTGAGCTTCCTTTTGAGGGTCGCTCTTCAGGCTCGCGATGGTCACTCCGTCCACTCCTGCTCCTCCGTCATTCGTTGCAACCTGCCGCCATGCCTCTTTAAGCACATCGGCCCGTTGCACCTCTCCATACAGACTCCAGAACCGATAGTTCGGTTCTGACTTTGCTTTCCGATACAGTGTAACCTGCAATTTCCGAACTTTATCCGGTGCTGGTAGCCTCCGTTGGAGGCCGTCACCGCGTCCCTGCTTGCATTTTACTCCTGCGGAACGAGTGGCGTCCCTTGGCTCCTGCGTGTTTTCTCCCGACCACCAAAGGTCAGGCACGCTATCTTCGCTACTACGAACGCCTCCGACTCCTATCATGGCACGAGGGGCCTCCCCTGCTCGGATTGTGCCCCCGTTTGAATCTGAATTGTTTTCCATTTTCACCATGACAGGTCTCCCCGCTTACCCACCCATCACTTCCCGACATGTCGTCCACGTCCACCCCGCCGGTCTACTGCCCTGCCCCTCGACGGTTGGTCTGGGACACAGCTCTGCGGCCTTCGCACGCGCCATAGCGGCTCGGCTGCCGGTTCTAATTTTACGAGGCTCATATCTATGGTTCATTTTCATTACAACCTGTCGGTTCGACTCCACGCCTGCTCCCCACCCCGCCTCACGGCGACGCAGTTGGCGCGGTCTTCGGTGCTGAACCGTCTAATTGCACCGACTGGACTTTCACCAGCGTTGATGTGTGCTTCACGGGCGCACATGGGCGCAATGGAATCAAGTCGCAACTCAACACCCTTTGCCTCCGGTTTGATGCCTTTGAAAAGAAGGCTATCCGGTGGATCGCGGTCGGAACGGCATTACCAGGCATCGTGGTCGGCGTTTTGGGAGTGCTCAAGTTTTTCGGAAAACTTTGAGCACCTCGATATCAAAAAGCCCGTTCCGGCTCTTATTGCCGTAGCCAGCGGACCTGCCCTTTTGCCTCTTCCTCTGCCCGCTGGTGGTTCAGCGCGAGCACTTTTTCGACAATCTGCTCGTCCGATAAATCCTTCGGCCACCCATACGCCTCGAAAACCGCCGTGTCGAGGTCGGCGTGGAGCTTCGCCAGTTCATTGATATTCGCCTGTTTGGCAACAAAGTGCAGCATCTCTCCAAGGACAAACGCACTTACGATAGCCGATTAATCGCCCACGAACTCAACTTCGATCGAGGCCAAGGTGCGGTCATCGATGCAATCCGCCAGATTCGGGACACCTGCACGAACGTCATGCGCGCCAAACAGAACATCGATTGTGGACGAGATGACGTGGTGTCAAACAGGGATCGGGGCTACACCTTCGCTGAAGGAATCGAGGTTCGGGAAGGCGGACCAGACTCAGAACAGAAAACGCATCCCGATCTTACCGATAATCAACTCGCCATCTTACGGGAACTACGAGGGCAGCCCTCCATTTCCCGAAAAGTCCTGAGCAACCGCCTCTATTTGAGGGTCGCGGCCTTCGATGCAGAAATTGCAGATCTTGCGGTCAAAGGAATCATCGCCCAGACCGGAAACGGAGCCGCCATGCGCTACAAGCTGCTGCGGAACTAATCGCATAACAGCACGACCTAATTACCTCTTTCTAGAAAAGAGCGGAACGCCTCCGATAGCAATACCTTATTGGAAAAATCTAATACCAGTTCGAAGAGGGGCGCGCACGGGTCGAGATTACACGACCGGGATCAACCGGACAAAATGGGATCCTAATCAAGCCAACGACAGACTGCAGAAACGGCATCTTCCGCATCGCAAGAAGCCTGAAGATAGCTTTTAATAGAGTTTGACTGGTTTTTTTATGAGCCGCGCTTTCCATGTCATGACCAAGCCCATCGGGCCCATCTGCAATCTCGGGTGCCGGTACTGCTTTTACCTCGAAAAGGAAAAACTCTTCGGGGCAAACGAGCGTTTCCGGATGTCTGGCGAGGTATTGGAGGCCTACGTCCGGCAGTACATCGAAGCGCAGGAAGGGCCTGAGATCACGTTCGCCTGGCAGGGGGGCGAACCGACGCTGATGGGTGTGGATTTTTTCCGGCAAATCATCGAGCTTCAGCGCAAATACGCCCGAGGCAAACGGATCGCCAACGCCCTCCAGACCAACGGCACGCTGCTTGACGACGAGTGGGGCGCGTTCCTGGCAGAACATCAATTTTTGGTGGGGATCAGCATCGATGGCCCGCCCAAGCTCCACGATCTCTACCGCAAGGACAAACAAGACCGGGGAACCTACGAACGCGTGGCCCATGGCCTCGGCATTTTGAAAAAGCACGGCGTGGCGTTCAACACCCTCACCGTCGTCAACCGGGCCAATGCCAAAAAGCCGCTGGATCTCTACCGGTTTCTGAAACGGCTTGGCGCCGAATACCTGCAATTCATCCCGCTGGTCGAACGGGTCGCCAGCCGCCCACCCGTTACGGAATGGAGTGTGGAGCCCCGGCAATATGGCGAATTTCTCACCGCGATTTTCGACGAATGGGTGCGGGAGGATGTCGGGCGGATTTTCGTGCAGATCTTCGACACCGCGCTGGCGAAATGGATGGGGCTGGGCGGCGGCCTTTGTCTATTCGACGAAACCTGCGGCCAGGCTCTGGCCATGGAGCATAACGGCGACGTCTATTCCTGCGACCACTTTGTTGATCCGCAATGGAAGCTCGGTAATATCCGGGAGCAGCCCCTGGGCGATCTCGCGGCGTCGGAAAAGCAAGTGGCCTTTGGCAACGCCAAGGCCGCCACGCTTCCCAAATATTGCCGCGAATGCGAGGTGCGGTTCGCCTGCCACGGCGAATGCCCCAAAAACCGCTTTATGCGCACCCCGGACGGCGAGCCGGGGCTCAATTATCTTTGCCCGGCCTACAAACATTTCTTTACCCACGTAGACCCGGCCATGAAACAGATGGCCACCCTACTGCGCCAGGGGCTGCCCGCGGCGTGGATCATGAATGCCCAGCCCGGCTACGCGGCAAGCCACTTTTCCAAAAAATAGACGATCTGCTGGCGCCACCAGGGCCAGTCGTGATTGACGTCATGGCCCCAGTAATCCACCCATGCGGGAATCGATTTGGCCCGCAACAAACCGTCCAACTGCCGCGTTTCCTCCAGCATTTCATCCTCCCACGCGCCCTGGCCGCAGCAAAAGATCAGCTTCAGCCTCCGGAGTTGTTCGAGAATCGCGTGATCTTCCAGCCCCCGCAGGTAGTGGAGCGGCGAGTTGTAGTAGATCGCCCCCTCCAACGCGTTGCCGAAGAAATACCGGGTGGAGTAAACGCCGCTCAAGGCAATGGCTCCCGCACCCAGCCAGGGGAAGCGAAACAAAAAGTTGGCGGCGTGAAATGCGCCCATCGAACAGCCCGTGAAAAGGGGCAGCGGAGCCGTCCCGCCATTGGCCTCGGCGGCACCCCGGGTCAATTCGGGCAAAAACTCTTCGCGCACGTAGCGGAAGTAGGCTTCGTGGCGTTCGATGCGGCCCGCAAAATCGCCGTGCTCGGCAAAATAACTCTCCCAGTCCAGCGAATCGACCGTCCAGATCTGCACCAGCCCGGCCTGGATGAAGCCGCCGAGGGCGTCAATCATCCCGCTGTCCTCAAACTGAAAAAAGCGGCCGTTGGAGGTCGGGAAAACCACCAGAGGACGCCCCCTGCTCCCGTAAACCTTGTACTCCATGGCCCGGCCCAAATGTCGGCTTTCATGCCGGTGATAGGAAATCCGCATACACTTCGTTTTAGCGATAATCGTCTTGGATAAAGGCGGCGATCTCCCGGACTTCCTCCAGGGTTTTTGCCCGAAACTGGTAGGCGTAGTCGCCCATCGCCCGGCGAAAGATCTCATCCACGGGGGCGTGGCGCAAGATTTTATAGGTGCTCACAATTTCCTCATGGGCATGGCGATAGACATGGTGCTCCTTGCGGCTGGCGTACCCGGTGAAGTATTTGCCGGGAAACGGGCCGTCCACGCGGTTGAAGGCCACCAGGTTGGCCCATTGCTGATAGATATCAATGTCGTGAGTGTAGTTGATGGCATCGGTCATCCAGGCTCCCGGCGGGCGCATGTTGATCTCCAGCGCGATGATCTTGCCGTCGCGCTTGCGCTGGAAGAGCTCGATATGGAAAAACCGCTCCCTCACGTCCAGAGCGCGCAGAATGTTGCGCCCGGCCTTTTCCACCTCGGGATCAATGCAGGGCAGGCAGAAATAGTAGAGGTGATCGTTGCGGTTGACCACCTCCATGATGCTCTGCTCAAAGCGGTGGCTGGTGGCGAAAGCTACGTGGCCGTAGCGGTCCACAAGGCCGTCGTAGGTCAGGATAATCCCGTCCACGAATTCCTCCAAAACAAAGGGAACTTTGACCGGTTTGTTGTTGAAAAAATTGTCAAACTCGCGCGGGGTGCTGATTTTGTGGGTCATGCTGGCCCCCGAGCCCGTGTCAGGTTTGGCCACCACGGGGTAGCCCACCAGGTCGATAAATTGCAACGCGCTCTCTTTGTCCTCGCCTTTGTGCAGACGGACGGTTTCCACGCCGCTTTTGTGAAAATACGCCTTCATGCGCGACTTGAGCTTGAGGTTCTCGATGAAGTCGAGCTTGATGCCGTAAATGTTGAACTCGGTGCGAATCCGGGCTTCCAGCTCCAGCCAGTACTCGTTAAGCGATTCGAAGCGGTCGATTTTCCCATACCGGTAGGTGAAGTACCCCACCGCGCGGATGATCTGGTCCTCGTTTTCCATGCTCTCGACGCGGTAATATTCGGTCAACGCGGCCCGAAGATCCGCCCGCAGTTGATCGTAGGGGACATCGCCAATCCCCAACACCTGCACCCCGTTGCGGCTTAGCCGAACGCAAAATTCAGTGACGTAATCCGGAAAATGCGGCGAAAAGAAGACGAAATTCATAACGGGAAGAAATTTCCTATATCCACCCACTAGATGGGCGTTTTTATATCGTCAACCCAATTTCGACCCATTTAATAAAAACGCTTGACCATTCCCACCCACCTGCTAGGTAGGTAGATAATAAGATTTGATGATTTACGCCGTAATTCTCGATTCTCTCCACCGCCAACGAAAGGAATTCCTCCCATGGTAGCCATTGCCACCCCCAGCCCGAAATCAGCCCGAGCCTTAACCCTTGACGAGGTCGTTCAAAAGTATCCCGATGTTCCGCGCCTCATCGCCACGAAGATCGACGTTCAACGGCGCGGCGTTTTTTACACTAAAGAAGCCCTCAAGCACGTCGATGAAAGCCAGCACCAACTGCGGGGCACGTATATCTTCGGTTCGCGCGACGCCTCCCTTTCCCCGGTTCCCGAATCGCTGATCCTGCGCGACGGCACCACCATTCTGGCCGACCCGACCCCGCTGGAGCAGCACCCCTACTCCGTGGACTGGATTGACGGCCACTTCGCCTTGCGGGACGGCGAGGCATTCATCGACGAAGTGGACCTCTGGCCCCAGCCCGCCTTCTACGGCAAAAAAACGAGCCGCGGCACGGAAATGAAATACGTCCTCACCGCCCGGCCCCAGCGCCTCAACGTCTTCACCTCCAGCTTCTGCAACTTCTGGGCCAACGACAAGGGCTGCCGCTACTGCGACATCGTCACCCATCTCAAACAGCAGAAGAAGGAGTGGGGTATCCCTACCCGGCTTCACCCCGATGATGTGGAGGAAACCCTCCGCGAGGCGTTGAAGGAAAAGGGGCGCTTTACCAATCTCTGCCTGACCGCTGGGAGCGACACCCGCGGCGACGAGGTTTTCGACCGCGAGGTGGACTACTACATCGCCATCCTGCAAGCCATCGGCAAGGTCTTCAAAACCAAAAAATTCCCCAGTCAGCTCATCAGCTCGGCCTTCAACGAGCGGCAGCTCGAACGCCTCCACGCGGAAACGGGTCTGACGAGCTACACCTCGGACCTTGAGGTGCTCAACGAAAAGCTTTTCGAATGGATCTGCCCGGGCAAAACCGAGTGGATCGGGTATCGGGAATGGAAACGGCGCCTCGTTGCCGCGGTCGATATCTTCGGCCGTGGCAACGTCGACACGGGCATCGTGGGCGGGGTGGAAACCGCCAAACCGCTCGGGTTTGCCAGCGAGGACGACGCTCTCGAATCGACGCTCACGGAAGCCGAAGACCTCGCCATCAAGGGCGTCACCACGGTCTACATCGTCTGGGTGCCCCGGCCCGGTTCGGCCTTCCATGACCAGAAAGCGCCTTCGCTGGAATATTTTGTACGCCTGGCCCGGGGGCTCCATCAACTGAGGGTCCGCCACGGCTTGCGGGTGGACTTCGACGACTACCGCCGATGCGGCAACCATCCCGATTCCGACCTTTCCCGCCTTCTTTAACCAACCCACCGCTCGTTCTTCTTCTGATCCAATGAAAACCCTTATCTTCAGCCTAGTCGCCGCCATCGCCGCCGCCTCCCTTCATGCGGCGGAGCCCAAGGAACTCCGCATCGCCACCCAGCCCTCACCGCTTTACTCGCCCATTTTTGTCGCCAAACAGAAGGGCTGGGTAGAGGAGGAATTTAAAAAGGACGGCTTCACGGTGAAATGGAGCTCGTTCGTGGCCGGCCCGCCCGAAAACGAATCATTCCTCGCAGGCCAGCAGGACATCGGCTTTATCGGCGACACCCCGCTCATCGTGGGCCGTTCCGTGGGGCTCAACACGCGCGTCATCGGCATCGCCTCGACGGCCCCGAGCGCCCTCGCTCTTGCCGTACCCAAAGGCTCGGCTATCCACGCCGTCGCGGACCTCAAAGAGAAGAAAGTCGGCGTGACCAAAGGCTCCTACGCTCACCACCTCCTCTTTCTGCTGTTGAAAAACGCCGGGCTCAAGTCCACCGACATCAAGCTGATCCACCTCCCGCCGGGGGATCTCGTGACCGCCTTCTCGCGGGGCGACCTCGATGCCGCCGTCACCTGGGAGCCGTACCTGGGCGAATTGGAAAACCTCGGAGGGAAGGTCATCGCCGACGGCAGCGGCGGCGTGAAGGAAGGCGCCGTGGTTATCTTCGCCGTGGACGACTTCGGCAAGAAAAACCCGGAGGTGCTCCAGCGGTTCCTTAAAATTTACCAAAAGGGCGTCGAGTTCATCAAAGCCAACCCGGAGGAAACCGCCAAACTGGTGGCGCCCGAGGCCAAGATCCCCGCCGAACAGGTGCTCAAGCTGCTGCCCAAGTTCGATTTTTCGCCGCTGATCAAGCCGGGGCACATCGCGGAACTTAAAAAAACCGAGACGTTCCTGCGGGAGAACAACCTGACGAGCGGCCCCGTGGACATCGACGCCTTTTTCGATACCTCCTACCAAAAAGCTGCCGGACTGCAATAAGCCCCCCCTTTACCCACCTGCCATGAGCACGATTTTATCCGAAGAAGTAGCCCTTCTACTCAAAGACCCGGCTACCATAAAAATCCTCTCCACGGTCGATGAAAAGGGGGAACCGCACACCGTCGTGAAAGGCTCGATTCGCCTCGGGGAGGACGGGAACCTCGTCGTGGCGGAATTGATCGAATCCTCCCATACCCACCGCAACCTCACCCGCGCCATTTGGTTCGGCGGCAAAGTCGCCATCCTCCTCCAGGGGCCGGGAGACTCCGCCTTTCAGATCAAGGGAGCGCCGATCAAACTGCATGTAAGCGGCCCGGTTTTCCTGAAATATTACCAAGCCATCCAGGAGCGGCTCGGCGACGTGGGCCTCGCGGGGATCTGGATCATCCGGCCGGAAAAGGTGATCAACCAATCGTGGAAAAAGCGCCTCAAAGCCGAAAACAAAGCGCACCCGTCCTTTATCCACCTGGACCGGTTGGTTGCCGAAAAGCCGGAGGCGGCATGAATACCGGCGAATGGAAGGAACAGGGGAGGCCGGGCGTGACGGTCCTGGATCCTCCCCGGCGTTCTCAGGCAGCCGCGCCAGAAAGAGCGGACCAAACATCGGGCGGCTATGGGCCGGGCGTGGCGTTGTTCCTTTTCCATTCGATCCAGTATTTGCTGGTTCCCGTCGGCCTTGTCATCCTGTGGGATGGGCTTTTTCGCGCCGGAGTGGTGCGCGGAGGGCTGCTCCCCTCGCCCGCGCGGGTGTGGACCACGCTCTGGGGGTTGGCCGCAAGCGGCCAGTTGCTGGTCCACGTCCTGGCCAGCCTCGCGCGGGTGCTGGAAGGGTTTGCCGTCGCGGCGGTGGCAGGGCTGGTGCTGGGCGTGGGGATCGGCATTTCGACCCACGTGGCGCGCCTGGTGGATCTCGTCATCCAGATCTTGCGGCCCATCCCGCCCATCGCCTGGATTCCGCTGGCCATTCTCTGGTTCGGCATCGGCGAACTTTCCAAGGTCTACATCATCTTCCTGGGGGCGTTTTTCCCGATCATCATGGGCGTGGTGGAGGGCATCCGGCAAACCGACTCGCGCTACGTGGAGCTGGCCAACGTGCTCGAAGTGTCCCGGCTCAAGTTCATCCGCAAGGTCGTGCTCCCGGGGGCGCTCCCCTCGATCATCACGGGGCTGCGCGTGGGCCTGGGCACGGCGTGGGTTTGCGTCGTGGCCGCCGAGTTGATCGCCGCCGAACGAGGCGTGGGCTACATCATCGTGGATGGGCGGGAGCTGGTCCGGCCCGATGTGGTCATCGCCGGGATGATCACCATCGGGGTCATCGGCAAACTTATGGACGTGCTCCTCAAATACCTCGAATCATGGCTCGTGGGGTGGCGAACCCAATACAGCGGCACCTGACGCCATGGCAACGCCTACCCATCATTTGGCACTCCGCGACACCGGGAAGCGCTATCGCATCCGAGGCGGCGAGGTGCAGGCGCTCACCGGGATCAACCTCGACATCGCGCCGGGCGAATTCGTCAGCATTGTCGGCGGCAGCGGCTGCGGCAAAAGCACGCTGCTGCGCATCATCGGCGGCCTTGACCGGGATTACGACGGCAGCGTGCGGCTCAACGGCGCAGCGGTCAGCGGCCCGGGGCTCGACCGGGGGCTGCTTTTTCAGGATCACCGGCTGCTCCCCTGGCTCACCGTGTGGGAGAACATCGCCTTCGCCCTTGCCGATTCGCGCTCGCCCGAGGCGCGCCAAGTCATCGCCAGCCACATCGCGCTGGTCGGGCTCAAGGGATTTGAAAAAGCCTATCCCCACCAGCTTTCAGGCGGCATGGCGCAGCGCACCGCCATTGCCCGGGCCCTGGTGAACCGCCCGCAAATCCTGCTCCTCGACGAACCCTTTGGAGCCCTCGACGCGCTGACCCGCATCCAGTTGCAGCAGGAAATCCTGCGCATCTGGCAAACGGAACGCACAACGATGATCCTGGTCACCCACGACATCGACGAGGCAATCTATCTCGGCGACCGCGTGGTGGTAATGTCCAAAAGACCGGGCACGATTCAAAAAGAAATCCGCGTGGAAATGCCCCGTCCGCGCCCGCGCAACAGCCCGTCGTTCGCGGATTACCGTCAGCGGATCTACGCCGAGTTCTTCAGCGAAGCCGAACTGACGCCGGATTACATGGTCTAGCCCCACCTGTCTTCATTTGCAGACACCTGTCAGGACGAAAAGGAGGCTCTTCAGCGGAAAAAAACGCCGGAAAATGCATTTTGCAGTTGCATCCTACGTAGGAACTTTATATACCCATTGCATCGGTAGGACTTAACACCAACCTGAAACTTACCCCATATGCATCGGAAAACGTCCTCATGAAAAAGTTTTTACATCTCATTCTGGCTGTGAGCGCCCTCTTCGTGGCCTCGCATCTGCACGCGCAGACAACCCTCGACCTAAGCGATACCTGGAATGTATCTGTTGGGGATTCCACCTACACGACCGTAGCGGTCACTTCCGCCACCAGCGGAACGAGCGCCTCCGTCACCTTTACTTACACCACCACCACTACTACGGCGGGGGGATTAGGCGGCATTGCCACATCCTTGGGAATCGGAACCCTGGGATCGACCGTAGGGGATTCAATCACCCTGAGCTTTACGGTGACAACCGACTATACAGGCGGCCTAAACCGGGCATTCTCGTTTGGTTTTGCAGATCTTTCAGGAGGTAACGAAATTGTCGCAAACGTCTCGGTTGGCACTACTACCGGTAGTCAGGTAAATTTATCTGATCGCCCGATCAATCCATCTGGAACGACAAGTGAGGCCTATTTGTTCAGCGGGACGAACGGGGCCGTAGTCGCTCAATCCAGCGGTGCAGGGACCTTCAGTCTCTCAATCACCTCCAGCGATCCGATTGAATTGACCCTGACTTTGGTGCGCAACAGCGACTTGAGCGCTACATTGTCACTGACAGGCTTGGATACCGCAACCGGCACGCTGTATACCGCTAAAACCATAACGCTTACCGAGGCTCAAATCAATGCACTCGACTTTGACACGTTGTTCTTTGGAATCAAAAACTCCTCCAGCTACACATCTGGCACCACCTCCTCGTGGACCGTATCCGATCTCAGCGTCACTGAATACTCGGCAGTGCCCGAACCTAGCGTGGGGATGCTCGGCCTAACAACCTGCTCCGCGGGGCTATTGGGGCAGCTTTTCCGGAGGAGGAAATTCCTACGTAGGGATTTTATGAAAAGCTCTTCTTCGCCTTCAGTGTAAGCCAGCCAAACTTCGATCCATGACTCGCTTTTCCCGCCGCAATTCGTTCCACGCCAGCCCGATCCAACGCGAAAGTGTGGTTGCTTTCTCGCTGGTGGAGGTCTGCGTGGCTCTCGGGATTGTGACCTTCTGCATGTTGTCCTTGTTGGGGCTTCTACCCGTGGGGTTGCGGCAGGAAAGGCAGTCGTTCGATCAAATCCGCGCTGCACACATCCTGGGAGCCGTGAGCGACGAGTTCCAGGGGCTGACCCGCGAGCCCGACGGCACCGCGGCTTCCCCGGCCCAGACCCGCTTCGGCCTCTCGCTCCCCGCCCCCGGCGCTTCCGCACTGGACTCGTCGTTCTATCTCGACGAAGAAGCCGAGGTGGTCACCGCGGGCAGTTCCAGCAGCGCCTATGTGGTGCATTACTCCATAATATCTCCCGATACCACCGGCGGCGTCTTCAGCCCGTACAAGATCCGCGTCATCGTGGCCTGGCCCGGCGCGGCGGAATTTTCGGGCAACGGCGCGAGCCTCGTCTTGAACAAGGCCACGGGCAGCATTGAAGCGACTTTGGAGGTCAACAGCCTGTAGCTACCGATGAAAACCAACCGCCAAGCCTATTCGCTCATTGAACTGCTGGTCTCCTGCGCGGTGTTCCTGATTTTGATCGGCGTCACCCTGCAAATCTTCAAGACCGTAAGCCACATCAGCGACGCCTCCCAGCGGCGCATGGAGACGATGAAGCAGGCGATGAGCGCCCTGGAGCGCGTGAGCTACGATCTGCACGAAGCCGTGCACTCGGGCAGCGCCAATCTGCTCGTCATCAAGAACGCCGACCCCTGCGGCAACGACGCCCTGGTTTTCGTGGCCACGGTGGCCTCCTCCTCCACGCCCGAATCGCCCCGGCTCCTCTCGGTGGTGAAATACAGCATTGCCGAAAAAACCTCCGGCACGCCCGACTTCGGCGGCTGGCCCACGATTCCCGCATTTTCCCGCACCGTCCGCCCCCTTTCGTGGAGTGACGATCTCGGGGCGATCCTCCCGCTCAGCGAAACCACCAGCGCGACCGCCGTTGCCAGCGGCTCAACCCAGCAAGTTTCCCCCGGTGTGATCCGGTATGGCATCTGCTTCCAGCGCTGGGATGGCAGCATCGTGGCCAATCCCCCGAGCGACCCGGCGCAGGTGCGCGCGCTGATCTGCGGCATCGTGGCCATCGACAAAATCGCCGCCACCCGCCTAAGCGCCGCCCAGCGCACCACCCTCGCCTCGCAATTTGCAACGCTCAAGGACGGCGAACGCCCCTTCAGCGTCTGGAAAAACTCCCTCAACACTCTCCCCCAGGCAACACGTGAAACGGTACGCATCTATGAACAAGTCATATCCATCTAACGTCGCGCCCAAGGCCATGGCCGGGAAAATCGGCTTCCGGAAATCCGCCTTTTCGCTGCTCGAATTACTCACCGTGATCTCGATCATCTCGATCATGGGCGTCACGGTCGGCCCATCCCTGGCTTCGATTTCCGACGCCCGGGGAACCTCCGGAGCCATCGACACGCTCTCGGGAGCCATCGAGAACGCCCGCCAGTCCGCCATGCAAATGAATACCTGGGTGTGGGTGGGCATCGCGGACACCTCCTCCGCCGCCGAACCGCAGCTTAGCGTCGTGGAGGTAGCCAGCCGTGACGGCTCCACGGACCTTTCGCAAAGCAACCTGATGGTGCTCGGCAAGCCGGTCCACGTCAGCCGGGTCACGCCCCTCACCGCCGCCGAAACCGACGGCAGCACCCAGGTATTGGGAAGTACCCAGGGTGATTTCGGCTTCACCTTGCCCCTGGCCACCCCGGCGGGCCGCACGAATGTCGAGTTCACCTCCAAAATGGTGATCGGCTTCTCACCGCGCGGCGAGGCCATGACCAGCCAGAGCAGCGTCCCGGCCTGGATCAAGGTGGCGTTCAGTTCCAACCGCAACGCAAAAGACACTGTGGCCCTGCTCGTATCCGGACCTTCCGGACAAGTGGTTGTAACCCGCTGATCCCGTGGTTTCCCCATCTCATCTCAAACCCACGGCGGCGAGCGCCATTGTCATCACGCTGGCGTTTGTCGTGCTGGCAACGGTGGTCATCGTCGCGCTCTTCACGCACGTGAAAAGCACGCTCCAGATTTCCTCATCGGCTCCCATCCGCGCGGAGAGCGACATTCTGGTACGCAGCGCCATTGAGGCCACGATCAGCGATTTCCGCATGGAAATGCTGGCCGGTGCGGAAAGCATGACGGATTTCACCGCGCTCTCGCCCATGACCATCCGGCGGCATTGGGCCATGGCGCCGGCCCGCAGCGTCTCGCCGAACCTTCCCGCGGCGGGGTACGAGAACCTCGCCAAGCAAAGCCTCAACGCGACGGCCTTTTACCCGGGCTCCAGCCCCTCGGCCACCTTCGCCGCCAATGGCCCCGCCAAGGCCGCCGGGACCGCCCGGGCCAGCGCCATCAACACCGCCACGCCCTCCGGCAACGGGCGGCTCATCTCCAGCAGCCGCTGGGATCTCCCCGTGCTCGCCTCCGGCACGTTCCCCTCCAACGCGCTGCCGGACTGGATCTACGTCACGCGCGGCGGCATTGCCGAAAGCGGCTCCATCACCGTTTCGGCGGATTTATCGAAAACCGCCATCAGCAACACCAACACGATCACCGGTCGCTACGCCTACAACGTCTACAACGTGGGCGGCCTGCTCGACATCAACTCCGCCGGGTATCCCCGCGCCTATGCCACACAGGCGGAGCAAAAGGGGAGCCTTGCGTGGGCGGATCTATCCGCCGTGGGGCTCAGCAACGACGTCATCGCCAGTCTCGTCAATTTCCGCAACGCGCAAACCCAGTCCAGCTACCCCGGCGCGGTGCATTACCAGAGCGAGCTTGGCGGCTTCCTCGCTCCGCTGAAATCGGGCAACTCATCCGACGGCTTTTTCTACACCCGCCAGGACATGCTGCGCTTCTTTTTGAGCCAGTTCGGCGTTACAAAAATCTCCGCCCTGAGCGACCCCCAGCGCGCTTCGTTAAGCAGCTTTACCGAAGGCTCGCGCTTTCTCGCCGCCCCCTCCTGGCAACCGGATTCGGCGCGCGCGACAATCGTCTCCCTGAGTTCCGGCGGCAATAAGGCTTATGGAACTGACAATACCGTCAATCCCTCCATCACCTCCCTCAAGGTCCTCTCGGGCAAGGAATTCACGCGCCTGCGTTTCTCCGACCCGGGCACGTACACCAGCCCCCACACCGTCCAGGCAAAGGCGGGGGAACCGCTCGTCAACAGCCGTTTCGCGCTCGACCGGCTCCAGATGGTGAGCGGCACCTCCGGCGCTTCGGCTGACGCCATCCAACAATACTTCGGCCTCACGCTCTCCAGCGACAAAGGACACTGGACCTACAACCATACCAGCAGCACCAGCATTCTGACCCTCAACCAAGTGCAGGCCATCCCGCGCGAACCCGACATGGCCGAGCTCCTCAAAGCTGCCATCCTGGCCGGTTCGCTCGGGAAAACCTCCGGCACCAACACTCTCGGCGGCACCAGCGCCTACAACCGCGATACGAATATTGATTACCAAGTCATCCAAATCCTGGCGAACCTGATCGACCAGACCAAGGCCAATAATTTCCCCACCGAAATCCAATTTGACAGCCGCTCATTTTACGGTGCCCAAAACCTCCCCTACATTGCCCGCGTAAGGGCCTTCCTGGCGCGGTGCCTTCCTGACACAACCCCCTTGGCCAGCAACCAGCCCTATACCCTGGTGTTTTTGCCGGAAGTATGGAACCCCAACGCCCCCAACGTGGGCGCGGTAAACGGCGCCAACAACACCCCCGATCAATTCCGCGTCGTTGCGGATACCACGGGGATCAGTTATTGGGTCAAAGCAGGCCCAACGAGTTTGGATAAACAGGTGACACAAAGTTTTGACCCGGCTGACAACAACCTGATCTTCTCCTCCTCCCTCGCCTGCACGGAACCGGTCATGCTTAAAAACAGCACGCAGGCCACGCCTTCGCTAACCATTCCCGGTGTGGACTCAGGCTTGGTGGGCATCCGCTCCAACGACACCTTTACGCTCACCTTCACCGCCACCAGCAGCGTTTTTGGTTACGCGCTGGCATCGCCGGGCATAACGTTCGGCATCGAATATCACAAGCCCACTGATGCCGCCGGGGTCTGGCATCGCTACGCCGAACGCAACGTTGGCAACACAGCCCAGGGTAATTCCCCCACACGTGGTACTACCAAAAGTGCCGGAGGGCGCTCTGGCAGCGCCTACTATTCGGAGCAAGAAAACAGCACCTATTTCGCCATTGATCCCCGCACCGACCGCTTCTCCTCCTTCCGCATCCAGGAGGCGGTCACCAATAACGGCACCCTCCAAACCGGCGCATGGCAAGATAGCGAAGTGATCCGCCCCGATCTCGGTTCCGGCCATGGTGTGGGAAGCGGCCAGAGCCAGGAACCCAATAGCGCCCTCGGTTGGACCCGGGGCCAGGCCAGCCTCACAACGTCCCCCTCGACCTTCGGCGCATTGGCCACGATATTACAAAATACCTCCTCCTCGGCAACACGCTACACCGATGCCGACGGCACCCTGCGGCCCGGCGACGGAGGACTGGCAAACGGTTCCGGAGTCGAAGGACAGATGTACCTCTCGGGCAACACCCCCAGCCGCCCCATCATCCTTCACCGGCCCTTCCGTTCCGTGGCGGAAATGGGGTATGCCTTCCGCGACACTCCTGGGCGCAGTCTCGATTTCTTCAGCGCGAACAGCGGCGACGCCTCGCTGCTGGACTATTTCTCGGTGCACGAGGTTCCCGATAACGGCCTCACCTCCGGCCGCATCTCGGCCAACGGCCCGAATTACAAAGTCTACCAGGCGCTCCTCAACAACGCCTTGATCGACGAAGCCACCGGCACGACCCTCGATGCCTCCGGGAGCCGCGCCACTACGGTCGCGCAGGCGCTCACCACGCTTACCGCCTCCTCCGACGGCCCGCTGCTCAACCGCCGGGAATTGGTGACGCGGCTCATGCCCGCGCTCTCGATCGCCGGCGACAGCGAGCGCATCAAACGCCAACGCGAAGTCTACGTACGGGCGCTCGCCGATTCGCTGGAAACACGCACGTGGAATTTCCTCATCGACCTCATTGTCCAAACGGGCCGCCTGCCGCAGGGCTCCGGGTCGCTCTCCAATTTCAGGGTCAACTCCGAACGCCATGTCTGGGTGCATCTGGCCATGGACCGGATCACCGGCAAAGTCCTCAACCTCTCCCTGGAGCCCGTCTATGAATAAACTTCTCCTCTCGCTGCTGCTCATTTTCGCGCAAAGCGGCCTCGCGCAGGAAGCAGCCCTGCCCCCCTCGCCCGACCAGATCTTCGCCGTGGCCAAGCAAGCCATCCAGCTTCCCGAGCGCGCGGCGTGGCGGGTGGATTTTCAGAACAACACGCTGACGGAATCTTTGAAAATCACCAAAATCGAATCCGTCCGCACCGGGAATCTTCAGCGCGACCTGGTATTCTGGGCCGACGGCGTTCAGACGGAAAGCTGGTACGCAGGCGTCAATTACGTCGCGGAAATGCCTCGGGTAAAGGGCTTCCTTAGCGAGGTTGCATCCTGGCCCGAGAACGAATTCGGCTTGGCGTCATGGATCTCGCGCGAAAACCTCAAGGGAGTCTTCCAGATCAGCGGCCATGCCGTAATCGTCTTTGAAGCCAATCTCCACCGGGACCAGGATGCGCCGGGGTTTTTGATCGATTCTGGCCCCAAAATCCACCTGATTGCCTATATTTCGCTTAAAGACGCCCGCCTGGTCCGCCTCAAAATCGGCGAAATCACCGCCGACATCACCTGGCTGCCCGCCCCCACCGAACCGCTGAGCGTCCCGGAACGCATCGCCAAGACATTCGCCAAGCGCCATATCAGTTTCGACACCGCCACATCCACACCCTCGGCTTCCCCCGCTCCGGCTCCGTAACCCATGAAAATCCGCCGCGAAACCGCCGCCGCTCTTTGCTTCCTCTTGCCGAGCATCCTGGGCTTTGCGCTCTTCACGCTCTGGCCGGTTGTCGCAACGTTTTTGCTGAGCTTCACACACTGGGACATTCTCACTCCTCCTCAGTGGGCAGGCTGGGAGAACTTCACGGCGCTGCTCGGCTTCCACCGCAACCCGCGCGGCTGGGAAGCGAACGATCCCGATTTTTGGGCCTACCTCGGCAACACCCTCTTTCTCCTGCTGGCCCTGCCCGCGACCATGGCGGGCTCGCTGGCGCTGGCCCTTCTGCTCAACCGCAAGCTCCGCTTCATCCACGGCTACCGGCTCATCTTTTTCCTGCCGAGCATCCTCTCCGGCGTCGCCATTTTCTATCTTTGGAAGTGGATCTACCATCCCAATTACGGAATGGCCAACGCCCTGCTGGCCCACGCGGGCATCCACGGCCCCAAGTGGCTCGCCGACACCGCCTGGGCCAAGCCCTCGCTCATCATCATGAACGTATGGCTCGCCGCCGGGGGGCAGGGAATGCTCATCTACCTGGCCGCCCTGCAAGGCGTCTCCAGCGAGCTTCTCGACGCCGCGAAAATCGACGGGGCCAATGCCTGGCACCGGCTACGGGCCGTCATTTGGCCCTCGCTGGCGCCCGTCACCTTTTTTATTTTCGTCATGGGCGTCATCCACGGCCTGCAAGGCGGAGTCGAAGCCGCCTACGTCATGACCCAGGGCGGCCCCAACGGAGCCACCACCACGCTGGGCTATTACATTTACCAAAAAGCCTACGAGCAATTCCAGATGGGCTACGCCGCCGCCATCGCCTGGACCCTCTTCGTGCTCGTGCTGGCCATTACGCTCCTCAACTGGCGGTTTGGGAAAAAGGAGGCGCTATGAAGGGCAGGCTCTGGCACATTCCGCTCCTGCTCGCCTCCCTCGCGATGCTGCTGCCTGTGGCCTTTATGTTCACCACGGCTCTTTCCATGCCGGGCCAAGCGTTCCAGTTTACGCAATCGCTCCGGGCGCTCTTCATCCCGTCCGCGTGGCATTGGCAGAACTTTCTGGAAGTCTGGGAGAAAGTTTCGTTTCTGCGCTACTACGTCAACAGCCTCGTCGTTGCCTCCATCGTGACCGCGGGCCAAGTCTTTACCAGCGCCTGCGCCGCCTACGCCTTCGCGCGGCTGCGCTGGCCCGGGCGCGACAAAATCTTCCTCGCCTACCTCGCCACCATGATGGTCCCCGGGTCCGTCACCATGCTGCCGAATTTCATTTCCATGAAAATGGCGCCCGATTTTCTGAGCGCCGTCCTCCCGGTGATCGACTGGCACTCTCTGCGCTACCTGGGCACCTCCGCTCACGCCCCGTTGGTAGGCCGCCTCGCTGGGCTCGACTCCTACTTCGCCCTCATCGCCCCCGGCATGTTCTCCGCCTACGGCACCTTCCTTTTGCGTCAATTTCTCCTTTCGATTCCCCGGGAACTCGAAGAAGCCGCCCAGATCGACGGTTGCGGCTATTGGAAAACCTTCTCCGTGGTCGTGTTGCCCCTGGCAAAGCCCGGCCTCGCAACGTTGAGTGTGTTCACCTTCATGGGGAGTTGGGGTAACTTCCTGTGGCCCTTGGTGAGCATCAATCTCGACAGCATGCGCACCCTACCGCTGGGGCTGCAAGCTTTCCAGGGGCAATACACCGCGGAATGGCATCTGCTCATGGCCGGGGCGATCCTCATGCTCCTGCCCATCGTGGCGCTGTTCCTCTTCTGCCAGCGCTACTTCATCAGCGGCCTGGCGCTTGGAGGCGTTAAAGGATGATTTTTTCACATGAAATCATTGACTGTTAAACATGGAGATGAACAAAATTATACTCACCCGGTATATATTTATTGATGAACGGAATACTCCTACGTAAGGATAACCCTTTGCATTTCCCATGAGCCAAATAAGTTCCTCCTCCCCCAGCAGCCGCAAGTCAGCCCGAGTCACCCAGGCAGAAATCGCGGCGAAACTCGGGGTCGATCAAACCACCGTCAGCGCCTGCCTGAGCAACACGGCCCGCACCAAGAAGTTCAGCCCGCAACTGCGCGAGCAGATCCTCTCCATGGCGCAGAAGATGAACTACCGCCCCCACTTCTTCGCCACCCAGCTTCGCAGCGCCCGCCCGCACATGATGGTGCTGGCCATCGGCACCCTCCAGGACATCCACGCGGGCACCATCGCGGAAGCCTTCACCCAGCGCGCCGAAAAGCTCGGCTACCGCGTGGTGGTCTCCATCTTTGGCCAAAACCGCAACGGCTGGGAAGCCCTGCGCGATATCGTCGGTCCGCAGGGCATCCAGGATATCTGCCTGATCACCCGCGCCGCCGAGTTGATCCCCAACGAGCAGCTCCAGGAATTCCTGGATGAAGGCATGCGCGTCACCATGATCTCCAGCGGCCACCCCGACCGCCGGGTCATGGAAGTGCGGATGAACGAAGACCAGGCCGGACGCATGGCCTACGAATATCTCCACCGCCACGGCCACCGGAACATCTGGCTCGTCACCGACGAAAACGCCAATCCGCAAGGCGCGGGCGCCCGCACCATGGCATCTCTCGCCGCCGCGCGCGACCTCAACGCCCCCGAGCCGTTCGTCATTCCATTTGGCGCCAGCATCGACGGCGAGGAAGCATATTTAGAAATATCCAGAATTATCAAGGAGCGCGGAATTCCCGACGCCGTGCTGGCCGTCCGCGACCGCCGGGCCTATAGCGTCATTCGAGCCTTCGACGCCATGGGGCTGCGCGTGGGCAAAGACGTTTCCGTCATGGGCCACCACGACATCTGGCCCTCGCGCATCATCAATCCCCCGCTGACCACCATCCGCCAGCCCCTGCAACGCATGGGCAGCGCCGCCGCCTCCCTCATGGTCGATTCCATGAATCAGGAAAGCGAGCAGGAAAAAGTGGTCCTTCAATTTCAGCCCGAACTCGTCGAACGCGAATCGGTCCACCGAAAGCCGTAATCCCCAAACCATGCAACCAGCCCGCTCCTCTCATCCCACCCATTCACCCGCAGTCCGTCCCAACCTTCTCCTGGTGATCGCCGATGACCTGAGCGCGGCCAACTTGGCCTGCTACGGCAACCCCGACAGCGCAACCCCCAACTTCGACCGCTTCGCCGCCGAAGGACTCCGCTTCAACCGCGCCTACACCGCCTGCCCGCAATGCATGCCCGCGCGCGCGGCGCTCCTCACCGGCCGCTCCCCCGTGGGAATGCAGATGACCCGGTTCAACGCCCCCCTTCCCGCCGAGATTCCTACATTTCCCGAAGTCCTGAAAGCCCGGGGCTACTTCACCGGAGCCGTCGGGCGCGACCACCACCTGGACGGCGACCGCAACCCGGCCTCCGCGCCGCTCTTCGCCGAACGCGCCCTGCGCACCTTCTCCAAGCGCCTGGATGTCGTCCGCCGCGCCGAGAACCGCAACACGGAGGAGATTTTCGAACACTTCGAGGCCTTCCTCCAGCAGGCTCCGGCAGAAAAGCCATTCTTCCTCCAGCTCAATTTCTTCGATCCGCACCGGCCCTTTTTCCCCGAGCGCATCCCCTCCCCCCGCGATCCCGCCGCCCTCGCGCTTCCCTCATACTATCCCCCCACCGCGCGCGTTCGCCGGGATCTCGCCCACCATTACGACGCCGTCAACCGGCTTGACGCCGACTTTGGCCGCTTGCTGGCCCGGCTCGATCAAACCGGCCTGGCCGCCAACACCATCGTGGTCTTCACCGCCGATCACGGCGCTTCGCAATTCCGGGGCAAGGGCACGCTTTTCGAGCCCGGCATCCGCATCCCGCTTCTCATCCGCTGGCCGGGAACCACGCCGCGCGCTTCCGTATCGGACGACCTCATTTCCGGCGAAGACCTCGCGCCCACGCTGCTGGAAGCCGCCGGAGCGCCGCCGCCGCCCGGCTCCACCGGCGTCAGTTTTCTGGGGCGGCTCCTCGGCGAATCGCAATTCGCGGGCCGGGATCATCTTTTCTCCGAACGGGGAGCGCACGGCTCCTCCCTACCGAATAATACCGTCAACTTCGATCTTTCCCGCACCGTCGTCACCCACCGCTACAAGCTCATCTACAACGCCCTGTGGCAGCTTCCGTTCGCTCCCGTCGATTTTCAAAACTCGGCCATGTGGAAGGAAATCCAAACGCTCAATGCCCAGGGAGCACTCTCCGCACTTCATTCCCGGCTCTACTTTTCCCCCACGCGACCCATGTTTGAGTTATTCGATGTGGGAAACGACCCCGACGAATTAAATAACCTTGCCGGTTGCGCCGCAACCGCCGACATCGAAGCCCGCCTCAAGCAGACCCTCCACGAATGGATGATCCTGGAGCGCGACTACGTGCCGCTCCCCATTCCCCGCGCCCCCATCAAGGGCTTGGACGAACCGGAGGAACTCGTCCCGGGAGCCGCCTGATATAAGGAGGCCGCCTATTTGCCGCCCGCGGCCTTGCGGCGGGCCACCAGCCAGCGATCCACGTCCTTCTGCAATCCCGCAAGCACCTCTTCCGGAGAGGCATCGCCGTACGTCAGGCCGTCCATATGGCGCCGGACAATCCCGACCACCTCGGCATACCCCGGCGCATAAATGGGCAGCGTCGAAGCCCCCTCCTCCATCGTCTTTGAAAACGTGATCATCGACGCTGGCGGGCGCAGCCCAAGGAACGCCGGGCCGTAAGCCATAGTGCGGTAAACCGGCACATTACGCCCACCGCGCATGGCGATATCCGCCCCCTTGCGGCCCGCGTAAAATTTCAAAAACCGCAGCGCCTCGGCCCGGTGCCGGGTTTTGCTCCACACGCCGATGCCCGTTCCGCCATGGAACGTCACCGATCCGGCAGGCCCAGAGGGAACCGGTGCGACATCCCACGCAAACTTCGTCTTGCCCGCCAGCTCCGGCGTAAACCACCGCCCGCTGAAATAGAACGCCACGCGCCCATCCCGAAAAAGCTGATACATCCCCTGCTCATCCGCCACATCCGGCGCCACCCCCCATCCCTTGTCCTTAAGCGTCTTGTAAATCCGCAGCGCCGCCCGCGCCTCCTCGCTCTCCACCACCGCGCGCGTGGGCCGGGCCGGATCGTCAAACAAACGCGCCCCAAAGCTCGCCATCATCAAATCAGCCCGGGGAAGTAACACGCAATAATCCGCTCCGCCCGCCTTTCCCCGCCCGGTCAGCCCCGGAGCCATTTCCAGAATTTGATCCCACGTCCACCCCCGGGGTGAAAAAGGAATCCCGGCGGCCTTCAGCGCATCCAGGTTGCAATAAAGCACCAGCCCATGGGCGTTGACCGGCGCCGCGAAATAGCGCCCATCCCTTCGATAAGCCTTCACCGCCACCGGCATGAAATCCGCGCTCCCCAGTTCATTCACCGCATCGGTAATATCTAAAAACACCCCGCGCGAGGCCCATTCGTCATAGTGCTGCATGTCCACCATCAGCACATCCGGCGCGATGTCGCCCACGATCATCGACTGGATTTTCGTCGAATACCGCTGGCCGATCGGCAGGATCGACACCTTCACATCCGGGTTCTCCTTTTCAAATTCCGCGACAATTTTTTTCTCCACCTTCTGCTGTTCCGCCGAACCCCAAAACGAAAAGAGAATCGCCCCCTCGTCCCGGCGCGTGCAACCCGCCACCAGCCACACCATCAGCAGCAACCCCGCAACAACTGTAAGCATTCGCGACATGGCTATGGGGCAATTCTGGCCGTTGTCTGCGGATCAAAGAAATGCGCCTTGGCGAGGTCGATTTCAAACCAGAGCGAACCGCCGATTTTCCGGGGAGAGCCGGCGAACTTCCCTCTGCTGACCACCGCGTGCGCCCCTGTATGCAAATAAACGTTGGTCTCCGCCCCCATCGGCTCCACCACATCAATCACGCCTTTGAAGCCGCGCCTCGAGTCCTCGGACACCGCCACCTCCTCGGGCCGGATGCCCAATACCAACTCTTTTCCGGCATACGGGGCCGTTTCCGCGCGCCCTTCCAGCAACAGTTCCACACTCCCGCCGTCCGCTTCGCAAAACCACAACCGCCCATCCCGCGCCTTCACTTCTCCATGGATCAAATTCATGGCCGGGCTGCCCAGGAACCCTGCCACAAAAAGATTCCCCGGTTTGTGGTAAATATCCAGCGGCGCATCGGCTTGCTGGATCAGCCCGTCGCTCATCACCACAATGCGGTCGCCCATCGTCATCGCCTCCACCTGGTCGTGCGTCACGTAAATCATCGTCGAGGCGAGGCGTTGATGCAGCTTGATGATCTCCGTGCGCATCTGCATTCGCATCTTGGCGTCGAGATTCGATAGCGGCTCGTCAAACAAAAACACCTTGGGCTGGCGCACGATGGCCCGCCCCACCGCCACCCGCTGCCGCTGCCCGCCGGAAAGCTCCTTTGGCTTGCGCTCCAGCAGCGCCTCGATCCCCAAAACGCGCGCCGCATCCCGCACGCGCTCGTCCGTTTCCACCTTACCCACCCCGCGTAGCTTGAGCCCGAAGGCCAGGTTTTCATACACCGTCATATGCGGGTAGAGCGCGTAATTCTGGAACACCATCGCGATATCCCGATCCTTCGGCGGCACATCGTTGACCCGCACGCCATCAATGAAAATATCGCCTTTGGAAATCTCCTCCAGCCCGGCGATCATCCGCAGCATCGTCGATTTTCCACACCCCGACGGCCCCACGAACACCGTGAATTCGCGATCCGGAATCTCCAGGCTAAAATCGCGCACCGCCGTCACCTCCCGCCCTTTTTCGCCGGAATAAATCTTCGATACGTGCTGAATGGAAACGTTCGCCATGGCTTTTTCTATATCTATAACAAAAAAAGCGCCGCGCGCTACCGTTTCCCCTCGGGGGCCACATCCGCATAAGTCGCCCTCTCGTTGCCCATTTTGAAATCAGCGGAATAGATCACCTTCCCCGTACCCGCGGCGTCGTCCAGTTGCGCAGGCGCCGAACCGGCCTTCCCCTTCCACGCCGGGTGATAAATCCCCGTCTTGAAATACGGCGTGCGCGGCCGGATGTCGTAAACCGACGGCCCCTCCCATTTCACCACCGGCTCCCCGTCTTTCCATACCTCCACCAAGCCCTCATCCCCGGCATTCCAGCGCGCGTGGACCACCCACGCCACCCACTTGCCCACCACCAGCGGCCCGCCCTGCCCGTCGCGGCGCTGGATATTGTCCGCCTTTCCATACGCCGCGCGCAACAGCCAATGATCCCCCTGGATCGCGATGGAGAGATTAGGGAATGCCCGGTTGACCCGCTCCTGCCCCATTACCGGGTGCCACTGCATCACAATGTCCACCTCGTCATCGGCGGCCACCTGCCAATCCGCCGGAACATAAATCCGCCCGCCGTACCAGCGCTCGTGGAAACCCTCCTCCTCCGGTAGCGAAATCTCGGAGCGAAAGCACGCCTCCGCCCGTGGCACCACAAACTTCACCGCCTTGCGCCCCGGTTCGGATTCGGGAGCCGCCACAACCGCGAGGCGCTTTGAATAATTCACCCCCTGCATGGTATCGTAGGCGGCATCGAGCACCGGCTTCCATCCGGGCTTCAGGCTGCCCCGGAAATCGTCGGCGAACATGATTTTATCCTGTGGATGGAGCGCCGCCTTTCGTTCGACGGCCCCCGTGGGCGACACCTGCCCCCGGGCCACGCACGTTAATAGAAGAATTCCCGAGGAGAGCCCCAGGAACAAACGGGAGATGTTGGTTTTCATCATAAATATTTCGCTAGTGAACCCAAACCGGCGTTGTCCACGCCCACTGGTGATTGCGCTGCCGGACGCGCAGGTAATAATAATCGGTGCCGTCCCCTCCGCGCTCATCCGAGAATGACGCGTCGAGCACAAAAGCACTTTCGGGAATCGCCCGGTGAATCTGCACCGCCTCGCTCAGCCACCCGTCGAGGAAGTGCGCCTGGCCTCCTTCCAGCAGCGAGGCCAGCGTCGCGCGGCGGCTCCACCCGTTGAGCTTGCAGAGCAGCGATGCGCTTTGCGGCATCTCCACATCCAGTATTATCGCCTGCGTAGTGGGCGTCACCGTATTGGGATTTTTAACCGTGTACAACTCCGCACGCACCGTGCGTTCCGAGCGCTCCAGCACCCGGTTCACCAGCGTTTTGAAGGTTTCGCCGCCATCTTCCCTCGGGGAAGTATAGGGAGCGCCCCGGAAGCACGGCGTGGCGGCGAGAATCCGCCCGCCCGTCAAGCCCAGTTCCACATCCCAGCGCACCGGCTCGCGACGGCGGCTCCACCCCACCTCCACGCGAATCTTTGCGCGCACCACCTCCGCCTGCGGAACATCAAAGCCAAAATCGCCATTCACGCGGGCCAGCGTCCGGCCATTCTTGATGACCTCGATGAAATCGATGAGATCCTCCCCCTCGACCCGGAACCGAAGCTCCCGCCTGCCCGCCTCGATCTCGCTCCCGATCAGCGCGCCGTTGAGCGTAAAATCCACGAGAATCTTATCCCCCGTCGCCGCGTACATCCGGCGCGCCTTCAGCGCCTCCCAAATCGCCTCGCGGCTCAGCTCCGGGGCCAACACGCACACGCGCCCGTCGCCATAGCTCCCCGGGTACCCCGCGTGTTGATCCGTCGATCCCATGAGCCCGAATTTGTACCCGCGCCGCAACCCCTCGGCCACGCATCCCGCCTCCGTCCTCGGCCCCATGTCGTGCAAATACGGGAAATCGCCTTCGCCCGTTTCCGCCGCGCCATGCCGGGAGACCATCTCCACAAACGGCGTCAGCGCCCCCTCGCGAAAATCGTCCCAATTCAAGCCACGGAACCCAGGAATATATCCAATATGATGCGGCGTTACCACCGCCGCCTGCCCCAGCAGCCGTTCGCGCAATGCGGAAATCGAGTCGCCGCAAACCAGCGAAGCCTCCAAATCGCGATACAGCACCACGTGGTCGCCGGACTTCATATTGTGCGTTTCATACGAAACGAAGGCGACAAACTTCCCCGCCTCATCAAACCGCCGGACCAGCGCGAGGTAGTCCCCCCAATGTTCCCGAATGCGCCCGAACGCCTCCTTGTGATAACCGATCACCCAGGCCATTCCCGGGTCGTCAAACGCCGGGATATCGGGCCAGTCGGCATGGGGCGTCACCGTGGCAAAATCGAGATGCTCGCGGGCCGCCTCGAACGCCGCGACGGGATCGCCGTGGCCGTAGGTCAGGTTGCAATGATTATGCAAATCGCCCCAATAGAAATGGTACGCTTCACTCATACTTCTTCCATTTTTCATCCGGATCGACATCCCCGCACACCTGCTGCAAGTCGTGCAGCCTCCTCCGCAGTTCGCAAACCGTCTCCGCATAAGCGGCGTTGCCGTAAAGGTTATGCATCTCCCCCGGGTCCGCCTGCAAATCGTACAGCTCCCACTCGTCCACGTCGTTATAGAAATGGATCAACTTATAACGCTCCGTGCGGATGCCGTAGTGCCGCTTCACCATGTGCCAGGCGGGAAATTCATAATAGTGATAATAGGCCGCGTCGCGCCATCCCGCCGGAGTCTCTCCGCCGCGCTCCAGCACCGGCCGCAGCGACACTCCCTGGAAGCTGGGCGGAACCTGCACCCCCGCATAATCCAGCAACGTCGGTGCAAAGTCGATATTCAGCGCAAACGCATCCGTAACACCACCCGACGGGATCGCCTTTGGGTAACGAACCAGGAGAGGAATGTGCAGTGCTTCCTCATACATAAAACGCTTGTCGAAAAATCCGTGTTCGCCCAGGAAAAATCCGTGATCCGAAGTATACACCACCAGCGTATTGTCGAGCTCCCCTTCCCGCTCCAAGTGGTCCAGCATCCGCCCCACACTTTCGTCAATCCCCGCCACGCACGCCGCGTAATCGCGCACATATTGCTGGTATTTCCAACGCACGAGCGCATCCCCTTCCGACCGCAGCTTGCGAAACTCCGCAACACGCCGGTCGTACACTCTTGCCCAGGCCGCCTTTTCCTCCGCGCTCATCCGGTCGTAGGCTTGAAAGAAGCGCTGCCGGTCCACCGCGGGCTCATTGGCCCGGCCCGCGTCCCCGCCTTTCGTATCCTCGAAAAGCGGATTCTTTTCCCCGGCCATGCGCGCCAATTCTTCCGATTCCACGAGTTTGAAATCCCACGCATCCCACATCTCGCCGCGGATGCTCAACAACTGTTCGCGCGCCGCCCGGCCCCGGGTGGAAAAATCGTCCAGCAAATTGTCCGGCTCGGGAAACGTCACCCCATCATAAAGGCCCAGATGCCGCGTGGCCGGGAGCCAGTTGCGATGCGGCGCCTTGGGTTGGCAGATCAGCAGAAAGGGCCGTTCCCGGTCGCGTCGTTCCAAAAATCCCAGCACCTTCTGCGTCACCACATCCGTCACATGCCCGGGCTCGCTGATGCGCCTCCCATCTTCAATCAACTCCGGCCGGTAATACTGCCCTTGGTTGGGAAAAATGCTGGAGTAATCGAAATCCACCGGCTCCGATCCCAGGTGCCATTTTCCAATCATCGCCGTCTGGTAGCCCGCCGCGCGCAACAGGCGCGGATAGGTTAAAATGCCCGGATCCAGCGTTTTGGTATTATCCGTAAAGCCGTTGATATGATTGTACGTCCCCGTCAGCACCGAAGCGCGCGACGGCCCGCACACCGCATTGGGCACCAGGCAATGGCGGAACCGAACCCCCTCGCTGGCAATGCGGTCCAGATTCGGAGTCCGGAGGCCCAGGCCGCCATAGCAGCCCAGCGCCTTGCACGCATGGTCGTCGGACATGATGAACAAAATGTTGGGCCGCCGATCCTTGGGCGAACGGGACGCGCTCATGGGTTTAAAGAGTATCCGACCGAATAAAGTTTCCCATTCACGCTCACCTCAGCCGCGAGTTGCCGGGCTTCCGCGCGGACGATTTTCGCCGAAAGCACCGGCTCAGTTTCCCCCGCGCCCAGCGGATAAATCACCGTCACCATCCGCACGGGCGCTTCCCCTTTCTGCGTTTCAAAAGCGTAGGCTGGCCGCACAATTTTCTGGCGATACGCATACGATACCCAGCCCTCCTCGGGCTTGAGCTCCAGCGGCTGCGACGCGAAACCTTGCACAAAAACATTGTTCCCATCCTCAAAGCGCGTTTGGAACGAGTGCGTCTTCGCGTCTTCCGATGCCGCCCCCTCGCGCAACGTGTAGTGCACAGCGACATCGCCCTTCGCCGTTCCCAGCGCCTCGTCGATTACTACGAAAAACTTCCGGTCGAGAAAGTAGACCGAGCGGCGATGCGAAAGATCCTTGTAGCTCGGGTTTTCGTAAACGAGCGCCACGCGACCAGGTTCCTCCGCGCTCCACTCCAGCAGCTTGGAACCGGGCGCGATGTCCTTGCCATCGAGCGTCAGCGTCTGGTGCACCCGGGTTTGGCGGAACCAGTTGCGCTCGGTCAGCACCGCATCGTCGCCGCCATAAACATAGCTCCCCGGATCGGGGAAAAAATCGCGCCCCTTCACCCACAGATCGAACGTCCCGTTATCCGGCTGGTTATGCCAGAACGCCGGAGGCCCGGCCTTGAGCACCAGCACCGTCGAAGCGCCGTCCCAGCCATTGCGCAACGTGTAAAAACCGCCCTCGCGGTGGGCCGCCGAAAGGTGGTCCGGCAGCGCGCCGCTTTTTCCCTCCGTGGCGAAATATTCAATCGCGGAATTCAGAGGGAACACCCGCGCCCAACCCTGGAAATCCTTGATCGCCCCGCTCCTGGATGCCTGCTTCGCATCGCTGAACATCGGGTAGGTATCGTCGGGAAACTGAAAGTCGATCACCGCCCCGATCATCCGCTCCACCTTCTCCTTGTAGGAAGGCGGGAACTGCCCGCCGAAGCCGTTGAGTTCCAGTATTCCCAACGCCTTGCAGAAAATCCGGATCGCCGCGATGTCGTACCCCGGGTCGAGTTCATTCTGCCAGCCGTCGGCGTAAACCTGCCGGTCGATTTCGCGATTCAGAATATCGACGCCCGCCTGCCGCCACTGCGCCGCCGCTTTGAATTCCGGGAAAAACGTCCCGGCGTAAATCATCCGCTGCGCCTCGAATAAAAGATGGTTCCCCCGTTCCGAAAAATGCTTCCCGAGATAATCGGCGTGGCGGCCGTAATTCTCCAAAAACGTCAGCAAAAAACGGGCGTCGAAACTCGGCGAATTGATGAAATAAACAAACAGCCCCGTCTGCCCCTCCAGCCGTGCGCTGACTTCCAGCGGCCGCCACGCAAAAGCATCATTTTCCGCAGAAAGCCCCGGCGGGTTCTTCTTGATCCAGTCCTCATACTCAATCACCCACTCCCGCGCATAGCGTTCGTCGCCGCTGGCCCAGTATGCCTTGCCCATCGAGTCCCACCAATACATCCGGTGGAGTTGGAAGCGCAGTTCATTGTCCTTCACCGGCCAAAGCTGCCAGTCGATATCGTCGCCGTAAAAAAGCGGCTTGTACCCCTTGTGCGCGAAAAAAATATGTTTGAGCCCATCGTCGGCCTTTTGACGGTCCTCCGCCGAGAGCCCCTTGCGCAGAAGCTCTGCCTTCACTTCCGCCGTCACCTCGGGGTGCCGCACCGCCGAGCGGGACCGAAAATAGGCCAGCAGCGCCTCCGCAGCCAGGTCCCGCCGCCCCGCGTTCACCGCCTGCCGGGCCGCCTCCAGCCCGGGGCGGGTCAAATCCAACTGCGCAAACAACGCCGCCTCGCCGGCCTTCTCCGCCCGAGCCGCACCGCTCACAAAAAGGCAAACCGCCAGCATGGCCCGCAAAGCCCCCCAGCAAGCCCCGGTTCCCAGCCATTTCACGAGCGGAATATTTTGCATGGACGCATACATCACTTTTTTCACGGTCAAAGGTCAAGCATTTATTCCTACGTATGAACATAGTAGGAGTTGATGGGCATTTTAGAGTTCCAAAAACCGCAAAAAAACGGCCCTCAGGTCATCCGGTTAAGCATCTCCAAAGTCACCGCGTAACGGAGCGGCTTTTTGGCTTTCCAGGCCAGGAATTCTTCAATGCACAAGTCCGCCATGCGGACCGTTTCGTCATTGGAGGAACCGGCAAGATGACTGGAAAGATGAATGTTCGGCAACCCGTAGAGCGGAGAACCTTGCACCGGCGGTTCAGGCCAGGTCACATCAAGCAACGCCGTCAGGTCGGGACGCGAAGCGAACACCTGGATGAGCCCCGCTTCGTCGACCGTCGCCCCGCGCCCCGTGTTGAGGAAAGTGGCGTCGGCCCGCATCGACGCAAATAGCTCCTCATTAAGGAGTTCCTGAGTTTCTGGAATATTCGCAAGATGGTTGCTCACCACATATCCCTCCCGAAAGGCAGCCTGAAGCGACACCTTCTCCACGCCCAGTTCCTCCGCTCGCGATTCGCTCAAAAGTGGATCAAATACGATCACACGGTGATGGAACGGCCGGAGCAACTCGATCACCTTTTGCCCAATCGCCCCGGCCCCGAGCAAAGCCACCGTCTCCCCGTAATTGCCCGCCCCCAGGAAGCGCCCCAGCTCCCAATACCCCGGTTCACTATATTCCCTGGCGTTGCGAAAATATCCTTTCATCGAAAGCAGGATCTGCCCGAGCGTAAACTCCGCCACCGGGACGGCATTGGCATGCCACGCACTGACCACCAAAATCCCCCGCTCCAGAAATGGCCGCGCAAAAGCCTTCACCGTCCCCGCCGCGTAGAACACCGCCTTGAGGTTAGGCAGCCGGCAGAGGTGCTCCGGCCGCAACCGGGGCATCTTCCAGGTACTGAAGATGACCTCCAAGTCGCACAACGATCGTGCGTGCCGCTCAAAGTTCTCCAGATCAACGAGTTCTGGATAAAGATCGGTGAGGCCAGCCACCCGGTCTCTGCGCCCCGAGGCATAGACCAAATCCGTGGCTCTACGGACGCCAAAAAAGGCAGCTTTTGTTAATCGGCAAGACAAGGAACTCTGCATGAAAGATGAAAAACGCCCGAGGATATAGCACCAAGGCCAACCCGCCGGGAACCAGAATCTGCAAAAAATTTCCTTCGTAGGAACCAGAAGTGCAATCCCACTTCTGGGGCGACAAGACCGTTCCGACGGTTTTCAAATATCGGCGAGCGCCAATAGCAGGAACGTATGCTCTGAAACCAGCAGTCTTATTTACAAATATTGACAATCAATCTGTCGCTTGATACAAAACCACACAATCTTCATCGTATTTATAGAGTATGGTTACTCCCTCGCCACATCCCATTATCGCTCCTCCTTCAACCGTCAGAGAGACGGCCCGGCATTCTCTGGTTAATGACGATCTCCGGCACTTGATCCACCCGCAGCATCACCCCAGCGAACATCAGACGCCACAGGTCTGGGCTTCTGGTGTAGGCGTAACTCTTACCAATTTAGAGGGTGGGACTTTCTTTGACGGTCTGAGCAGTATGTGGAACGTCTACGTGGGGCATGGCCGCAAGGAACTGGCAGCGGCGGCGGCGGAGCAGATCGGCAAACTCGATTTCGCCACAGCGTATGCCGGAGCCACAAACGAACCGGTCATCCAACTCGTGCGGAAGCTGACGGAATGGGTTTACCCCAATATCGAAGCCTTTTACTTTACCCTCGGCGGCTCGGATGCGACGGATACTTCCATCCGCACGGCCCGGTTTTACTGGAATACGCAAGGGCGCTTTACAAAGCGCAAAATCATCGCCCGCAAGCTCTCCTACCATGGCTCGACCATCGGGGCCGCCTCGGCAACAGGCGTGGACGAATTTTCCGACCCGTTCGGTCCGCGACTGCCTGATTTTCTGCACATTGATTCCCCGTACCCTTACCGTTTTCCCCTTCCCAAGGATGGCCGGACGCCCGGGGAGGCCGCGGCGGATTTGCTGGAAGAAGCCATCTTGCGCGAGGGGGCGGAAAATGTCGCCGCCTTCATCGCCGAGCCGGTGCAAGGGGGCGGCGGCGGAGTGCTCGTGCCTCAAGCGGATTATTTCCCGCGCATCCGCGAAATCTGCGACCGTTACGAAGTGCTATTCATCAGCGACGAAGTGATTACCGGTTTTGGCCGCACGGGCCGCCGGTTCGCGCTGGAACACTGGGGAGTGGAGCCCGACATCGTGCAATTCGCCAAGGGGATCACGAGCGGCTACTTTCCGCTCGGCGGCATCGGAATTTCGGCGGAAATCAAAGAAAAACTCGACGCCGCCCCGTCGGGCCGCCGCTGGTGGCATGGTTACACCGCCTCGGCGCACCCCGTGGGCTGCGCGGTGGCGCTGGCCAATCTCGCGATTCTCGAAAACGAACGCCTTGTCGAAAACGCGGAAAAACAAGGAGCGCGGCTGCTCGAAAAACTCCATGAAGCGCTGGCAGCCTCGCCCTACACCGGAGAAATTCGCGGCCTTGGCCTGCTGGCCGCCGTCGAATTGGTGGCCGACCGGAAAACAAAAGCCCGCTTCCCGTCTGAAGCGGGCATCGGCCCCCGCGTCCGCGCCGAACTCTTTTCGCGCGGCCTGCTCACCCGGACGCTTGACGAAGTGATCTGCCTTGCGCCACCGCTGATCACCACCGCTGAACAGGTTGACAAGATCGCCGAAGCTGTCGCCCGCTCCGTCGACGCCGCCATCCGTGGCTGGCAGGCCGGAGAGCCCGAACCGCAACTCACGCCAGGCCGTCCCCGTGCCTCCTTATTCTAAAACTTAACCGAAAACACTCTATGTCACGCATCGCACCCATCCGTTACGAAGAAGCCTCGCCCGAAGTAAAGGCGGAGCACGACCGCGTTCTCAAGGAACACGGAGTCATTTCCAATATGAAGTACGTCCTGCTCCACTCGCCCACGGCCTCCCGGGCGGTGCTGGAATGGTACAAACTTTTCGACGCCGTCAAGCCGGTCATCGGTCAGCGCCGCGCCATTCTTTTCTGCGACGCCATTTCGCGCGAGAACGCCTGCAAGCTCTGCGCTTCCTTCATGCGCCGCTCCATCATCAAGGGCGGGGAGAACCCCGAGAACCTGGAACTGGACGAAAAGGACCGCGCCATCATCGACTACGGCCGCCAGCTCGCCGCCAACGCCAACCGCGTCAGCGACGCCCTTTTCGCGCGGCTTGAAGCTTTCCTGACTCCCGCCCAGATCGTCGACCTGACGGTGTTCGGCGCGCTGATGATCGTCAACAACGTCTTCAACAGCGCTCTGCAAATCGATATCGACGGTTCACTGGACGGCTTTGAAGTCACCCCCGAAACCGCCTTCGCAGGCTCCTCTCACTACGACCAAACCATCGACACATGAGCGACCGACCCTACCATTTCGACACCCTGCAACTCCACGCCGGGCAGACGCCGGACTCGGCCGTGGGGGCGCGGGCCGTCCCCATCTACCAAACCACCTCGTTTGTCTTCAAGGACTTCGAGCACGCCAAGGCGATCAGCTCCGTCGAGGAGTTTGGCTTCGACTACACACGCATCACCAACCCGACCAACGAGGTGCTGGAGAACCGCATCGCCGCGCTGGAAGGCGGCAGCGGCGCGCTCTCTGTCGCCTCAGGCTCGGCGGCCACGACGTACTCGCTCCTCAATATCCTCCACGCCGGGCACGAGATCGTGGCGGCCAAGACGCTCTACGGCGGGACGTTCAACCTTTTCGTCAACACGTTCCCGAAGCATGGCATCAAGACGCACCTCGTCGATCCGGCCGACCCGGAGAACTTCCAGCGCAAAATCAACGAGAACACGCGCGCGATCTTCATCGAAACGATCGGCAACCCGGACATCAATCTCATTGACTTCGAGGCCGTGGCCAAAATCGCGGAGGCGAACGGCATCCCGCTCATCGTTGATAATACTTTCGGCACCCCATTCCTGTTTCGCCCGTTTGACTACGGCGCGAATGTGATCGTCCACTCGGCCACGAAATACATCGGCGGCCATGGCACCAGCATCGGCGGCTTGATCGTCGACGGCGGCAACTTCAACTGGGCCAACGGCAAATTCCCCGACTTCACCACACCCGACCCCGCCTACAGCGGCTTCATCCACTGGGATCGCTGGGGCAACTACCCCGGCGCGGGCAACATCGCCTACATCATCAAGGCGCGGCTCCATTATTTGAGGGACTTTGGCGCGACGCTCAGCCCATTCAACGCGTTCCTGTTTCTGCAAGGGATCGAAACGCTCTCCTTCCGCATCCAGCGGCAGGTGGAAAGCGCCGGGGAAATTGCGGAATACCTGGAAGCGCACCCCGAGGTGGAGTGGGTCTCCTACCCCGGCCTCAAGAGCAGCCCATACCACGCACTTGCGCAAAAATATCTGCCCAAAGGCCCCGGGGCCATCCTCTCCTTTGGCATCAAGGGCGGGCTGGAGCGGGCCAAGAAATTCATCGAGCACCTCAAGCTGTTCTCCTTCCTCGCCAACGTGGGCGATTCCAAATCGCTCGTCGTACACCCGGCAACGGTCACCCACGGCCAGCTTACCGAGGCAGAGCAGCGCCTCGCGGGGGTGAAACCCGAGCAGATCCGCCTCTCCGTCGGCACCGAGCACCTGGGCGATCTCCTCTGGGATCTCGGTCAGGCCTTCGACGCCACCCGCTAGCGCTTTTTCGCATCCATGGAATTCCTCGCCAAACGATGTAGCCCGCCAGCTTTGTAGCGGCCTTTCACCGGGCCGACACAAAGCTTGGCGCAGATTTCTGCATAGCGACTCCAAGCCCTTCACAGGGGCACCAGGCCCGCCGGAGCCTAGATTTCCGGTTCCTACTAAATCCTATTCTATCATAACCAAATGAGCACACAATCACAGCCCAAAAACGGGCATTACGGGCTGAAGGGCTCCGCGCTTTCCGCGTGGGAAACCTTTGCCCAATCGGTCGCCAACATTGCGCCAACCGCATCGCCCACGGTCGTCATCCCGCTGGTCTTTGGCCTGGCGGGAGGCGGCACCTGGCTGGCGTACCTCTTCGCCGTCATCGGCATTCTCTTCGTCTCCTGGAATATCAATCAATTCGCCAAGCGCTCGGCTTCGCCGGGCTCCTTCTACGTCTACGCCGCCCAGGGGCTCGGGCCAACCGCCGGGGCGCTCGTCGGCTGGGCGCTGCTGGTGGCCTATATCGGCACGGGCTCCGCGGTCACGGGCGGCTTCACCAATTATCTGCACGTTCTGCTGAAGCCGTGGATCGGCGGCGGTGACCTGCCCGGCGTTGCTTTCTCCGTGGTCTTCACCGGGGTCACCGTCCTCTTCGCATGGTTCTTCGCTTACAAGGATGTAAAACTTTCCGCGCGCCTCATGCTCGCGCTGGAAGGCATTTCGGTGAGCTTGATCGCGCTCATCGTCGGCGCCACCATCATCCGCAACGGCTGGAAGCTGGACTTCAGCCAGCTCACCCTCAAGGGCGTTTCGTTCGACCAACTCCGCTCCGGTCTCGTGCTGGCGATCTTCAGCTTCGTCGGTTTTGAAAGCGCCACCGCCCTCGGGGCCGAGGCCCGCAATCCGCTCAAGACCATCCCGCGCGCCGTGGTGCGCAGCGCGATCTTCGTGGGCCTCTTCTTCGTGGTCTCCTCCTACGGCCTCGTGCTCGGGTTCCACGGCGAAGCCGAAACGCTCGACAAGAGTGCCGCGCCGCTGAATGTCCTCGCCAGCAAAGCGGGGCTCAAGCTGCTCGAACCGCTCATCTCCGCCGGAGCCGTCATCAGCTTCTTTGCCTGCACGCTGGCTTCCATCAACGCCGGCGCGCGCATCCTCTTCCTGATGGCCCGCCATGGCATCTTCCCCGCCGCGCTGGGAAGCTCGCACTCGACCAACGAAACGCCGCATGTCGCCGTGACGGTCTCCTCCGTCCTCGCCTTCGTGCCCGCCGCGGTGCTCGCCGCAGTGGGTGTGGGCCCGTTCGACATCTACGGATGGGTGGGCGCGGTCGCCACCTACGGCTTCATCGTGACGTACATTGTGATCGCCATTGCCGCTCCCGTGCAGCTTTACAAACTGGGTGAACTGGGTGTGGGCGCGGTGATCATCTCCGCGCTGGCGGTCATCACGATGGTGATTGCGCTCATCGGCAACCTCTACCCCGTGCCGCCCGCTCCGTACAACTGGCTGCCTTACCTGTTCCTCGGTTACCTGGTAGTGGGCTGGGTCTGGTTTGCCGTGGCCAAACGGCGCTCGGCCAACGTGGTCGAGGGGATCCACAGCGACCTCAGCGACATCCGGGCGCGTTTCGCGCCGGAAAGCTAACTACATTACAGTAAGTAAAACCGCCGCATCCATCAACGGGTGCGGCGGTTTATTTTGGAAAATCCATGGGGGGCGCTAAAAAAGGTCCTCCACCAGAGATATCCGGTGCAGTTGACCGATCAGTCCAATATTATCCGGCTGTGTCCCGAGAATGTGAAACCAAAAAGCGGCTTCGCGAAACAGCCATCGACCTGATCTGGCAGCAGAGTTATGGGGCCCTCAGCGTCGAGGATATCTGCCAGCGCGCGGGGGCCAAAAAGGGGAGTTTCTACTATTTCTTCTCCTCAAAATCGGAGCTGACCGTGGCCGCCGATGAAGCCTATTGGCAACAAAACCGCCCCCATTGGGACGCCGTTTTTTCCCCACAAGTCCCTCCTTTGGAACGCCTCTCGGGATATTGCCGGTCGATCTACGAGCGGCAGGCCGCCAAATTCGCCGAAACCGGCAAGGTATGCGGCTGCCCCAATACGGGCCTTGGCTCGGAGCTCAGCACGCAGGACGAAAATCTGCGTCAAAAAGCCCTGCAAATCATCGACCGTACCTGCAAATATTTGGAAACGACCTTGCGCGACGCGGCGAATGAAGGGCTGATCGAGCGCGGCGATTTTTCCGCAACGGCGCGGGAGATCTACGCCTTTGTCGCGGGAATGATCCTCCAGGCGAAAATCCGCAATAACCTGGAAATCCTCCGGAACCTGAAATCGGCGCTCTTTCGCTGGATTGGCGCGAAGGAATCCGCGCCTGTGAATTGAGAGTTTCTTTTTCAATTCAAATTTTACCGACCGGTCAATTAACCACCCAAACTCAAGATGCATGCTCGTGTGGTGCAAAAATCCAGAGAGTACCGAAAAAGCCAAAATCATTTAACGAAGCCCAGCGGTTTCGAACAGCTGGGTTTTCATCGAAAAGGATTCGAAATTCATAAGCAGCTGAATTTCCGATAGAAGCAGAATAGAGGGCACCTCTGGAAACCGGCGGCACGTCATCCATTTTGTCTTTTTGCGCCCTTTTGGCCCCATTTTTCAGTCAATATTGATGAATATTGCCCGAAAAATGGGGCCATAAGGGCATCAAAAATCCTTCATGGCTGCCATGCCCCGGTTTCCAGAGGTGCCCTAGAGATTATACGATTTCTACAGACAAAAGGCATTAAATCTCACGCAAAGCCGCAAAGGCGCAAAGAAGAGAGGCACTTGCCTTCTTTGCGTCTTTGCGTGAGTGATTTTTATAGAGATGCCATTTAGTGGCGTTTGACTATGTAAATTGTATTACTCTATTTGAGTTCGAGGAGAGGTGTGCATGGGGCGCTGTGCGCCCGGCCGCTCGTGAAGGTTCTTTTTTGAAAATATAACTTGAGAGAAATTATTATCTGGGGATAATCCGCCCACCTATTTAATGGGTGGTCTATGAGCGATAAGCCTTTTTCTCAACCCGCGTTGTCCATTCGAGCCTTGAACAAAGAGTTCATCGTGGATGGCAAGCGCATCCCCGTGCTTCGAGATATCAATCTATCCATTCAACGCGGTGAGTTTGTGGCCATCGTGGGGGGCAGCGGATCGGGGAAAAGCACCTTGCTGCGGATTATCGCGGGGCTGGAAACTTCTTTTTCCGGGACGGTCGAACTGGATGGCAAACCCATTGAGGGACCGGATACGGATCGTGGGTTTGTGTTTCAGGAACACCGCCTGTTGCCTTGGCTGACGGTGGCGAAAAATATCGCCTTTGGCTGGCGCGGCAGGAAAGAGAAGCAAAAGGAACTGGTGGAAGCTCATCTCAATCTGGTGGGCCTCAAGGGATTTGGCGCCGCCTACCCTCACCAACTTTCCGGCGGCATGTCGCAACGTGCGGCGATTGCCCGTTCCCTGATCAATCGTCCCAAAGTCCTGCTGATGGATGAGCCGTTCGGCGCGCTCGACGCCTTCACCAAAATCCAAATGCAGGAAGAGGTCATGAAAATATGGCGCGCCGAGGGAACAACGGTGATTTTGGTAACGCACGACATCGAAGAAGCCGTCTATCTGGCGGACCGCGTGCTGGTGATCTCAAACCGTCCGGGGACGATCCGTGCCGCGCACGAAATTCAACTCTCCCGCCCCAGGGACCGCAACAATGCTGATTTCGTCGAGTACCGCCGCCGCATCTTCCGCGAGTTCTTTGGCGAGAAGGAAGAACCCTTTGCTTATGCCATCTAGAGATTCCAACGCACTGCTGAAAAAGCGAATCACGCGCGAGGCGAAACGCCTTGGCGCAACCCTCGTGGGTTACGCACCGGTATCGCGCTGGGAAGGGGCGGCGGAACCGGCGGAGGCGTACCGCCCGCAGGCGATCTGGCCGCAGGCGCAAACGGTCATCGTGCTCGGGGTGCCGATGTTGTTGCCGATCATTGAAAGCACGCCGTCGATCCACTACCAGGAGATGTATACCACGGCCAACCAAGTGCTCGACCATGCGGCCTACCGCCTGGCGGTGTGGCTGACCGAACTGGGCCATGCGTCCATCTATCTTTGCCGCGACGGCTACGGGCATATCGATATCCTGCGCCGCAAACCCGCGGCCAGTTTCAGCCATGTAATCGCAGCGAAGAATGCCGGGTTGGGAACCATCGGGCACAGCCATCTGCTGCTGACGCCACAATACGGCCCCCGGGTCCGCCTGGTTTCCATATTCACGACCGCGAAACTTTCCGGGAACCGGCTTATCTCAAAGGAGCTTTGCAACGGCTGCGGCCTTTGCTCGCGGCTCTGCCCCGTAAAGGCTTTTACCAAGGTGAAAGGCCAAGTGATCGCTCACATGGAAAAAGATCCCTGCACCGAGCGGCACCAGCAACTTCGCCGGGCAAACTGCTTTCCGTGCGGAACCTGCGCGAAGGTGTGCATGGTTGGAGCAGACCGGAAGCTGTATGGCCGCACCGATGCCCGGATTTACCTCCGGGAAAAAGAAGCGCTCGATGCAAACCCCGAAGCGCCGGAATACCACGGCTGGCAACATTTCCGCGCCCACGGCTCGGACCCTCTTTAAGATCCGTGAAATCCACCTTGCCCCGCAAACCCTATTGTAGCGCGCCGATCCCGCGCCCTTCGCACGCTCGCGGGATTGGCCATTGCCCCCGGTAACCCGGCCACGCGAGCGAGCCATCCAATTCCATTCCAACAAAAACCGGCATCTCGTACCGAAATATAATCTGCACGCAGCCAACCTATTGAATCATATTATTATGAAACATCTTAAAACACTTCTATCGGCGGCCATCGGCGCTGCCATCGCCACCTCCGCCCACGCGGAAACCAATCCATCCAAAATCACGCTAGACTACGCTTACTGGAGCCCCACCGGCCTCGTTTTGAAGGAAAAAAAGTTCCTTGAAGACGACCTGGCCAAGGACAACATCAAAGTGGAGTGGGTTTTCAGCCAGGGAAGCAACAAATCCCTGGAATACCTCAACAGCAAGAGCACTGATTTCGGTTCCTCGGCCGGGGTCGCCGCGCTCATCTCCAGATCCAACGGAAATCCCATTAAGTCAGTCTACGTCCTTTCCAAACCGGAATGGACGGCGTTGCTGGTTCGCAAGGACAGCCCCATTAAGAGCGTGGCCGATTTGAAGGGCAAGAAAGTCGCCGCCACCCGCGGCACCGATCCGTTTGTATTTCTCGCACGGGCGCTGGACCAAAATGGGCTGACCATCAAGGATATCGAATATGTCGCCCTTCAGCACGCGGATGGTAAAACAGCATTCCTGCGCGGAGACGTGGATGCGTGGGCGGGGCTGGACCCGCTGATGGCCCAGGCGGAATTGGAAGGCGCACAGTTCCTTTATCGCAATGCGGACGCCAACACGTATAATCTGGCCAGCGTGCGCGAGCAATTCGCAAAGGAACACCCGGCGTTGATCGTCCGCATCATCAAGGCGTATGAGAAAGCCCGCCAGTGGGCTATTGCCAACCCGGCGGAGTACAAGGCGCTCGTGGCCGCGAGTGCAAAACTGGGGGATCAAGAGGTAACCAAGGTGCTCGAACGCACGGATCTGAGCAGCCCGCTCCTCGGCGAGGCGCAGAAGAAATCCATCGGGGCGGCGGGCGACGTCCTCAAGAAGAATGGCGTCATCACGTCGACGGTTGATGTGAACAAAACGCTGGACGACTTGTTCGATCCGCAGTTTGTCAACGAAGCGGTAAAGTAGCGTCCCCCCATGAAACGATTGACCGGCTTCATCGTCCCCCTTCTGTTGTTGATTGTTTGGGAAGCGCTTTCGCGATACGGATATTTCGCGCCGAATCTGCTGCCCGCGCCATCCACGGTTGTGATGACCGGTTATAATCTGGCTCGCGAGGGGGAACTTGCGAGCCATGTGCTGATCACGATCTGGCGGGTTTTGGTAGGGTTTGGGATCGGCGTTGTGGCCGGTACTGCTTTAGGAGCACTCACAGGCTACAACCCATGGTTCCGACGTTTGCTTGATCCGCTGTTCCAATCCTTGCGCTGCATCCCGTCCATGGCTTGGGTGCCATTGTTTATCCTGTGGCTGGGAATCCAGGAGGGATCAAAGATCACGCTGATTGCCGTTGGCGTATTTTTCCCGGTTTACCTCAACCTGATGAGCGGCATTCTCAGCGTGGACCGCAAGCTGGTTGAAGTGGGGCGCGTTTTTCGGCTGCGGAACGTGGAATTGATCCGCCGCGTCATTCTGCCCGCGTCGCTGCCCTCGTATATCACTGGATTGCGGAGTGGCCTCGGGCTTGGCTGGATGTTCGTCGTGGCGGCGGAACTCATGGGCGCGAGCAAGGGAATCGGCTTTCTTATGAATGACGGCCAGATGACCGGGCGGCCGGGGCTGATCATTGCCAGCATCATCCTATTTGCGATTTGCGGAAAATTCACCGACGTGGCCATCGAATACGGCGGCGGTCGCTTTTTGCTCTGGAAACAGTCTTTTTAAGCTATGTCCGACAGAATCCAACTTCGCCCGGCTCGGGAAGCCGATGTCGCCGCGATCACCGCTATCTATAACGAGGCTGTTCTCCACTCGACGGCCACCTTTGACGTCACCGAACAGCCCGTAGCATCGCGGCTGGAGTGGTTCCGAAAGCACTCGGAGCATTTTCCGGTATTCGTGGCGGAGACCCAAGACCGGGTGGTCGCCTACGCATCATTGAGCCACTGGTCAGACAAGCCCGCTTACGACATTACCGCCGAGTTTTCCCTTTACGTTGAGCCCGGCAGCCGGGGACATGGAATCGGACGAGCCTTGGCGGAATATACCTTGGAGAAAGCAAAATCGACCCCGCTCTACACCGTCCTTTCCCTGATCACCGACGGGAATGCGGCCAGCCTCGCGCTACATGAAAAACTGGGCTTCACCACCATCGGCACCTTTCGCCGCTGTGGCAGGAAGTTTGGTGACATCCTTGATGTGGTGTTCTTACAGAAAATTCTCCAGTGATATTAACCGAGAACAACAAATAAGAGCAGAAGAACAATATTTGCGTAGTTATTTCATCCACCAATCTGATAGGTATATATTCAGAAAACCCGATATCATATGAAAAAACGATCCATTACTCGTCTACTAAAGGCGATTCTATTTGCGTTACCGTTTGCGGTTGCACCCTTCGCCCATGCGGCGGATTCCACAAGCACTCCAGCGGCCAATAAGCCCCTGACCACGGTCAAAGTCGGCCATCTCCTGGTTCCCGGACAGGCCAAGATTTTCATCGCCAAGGACCTGGGCTATTTCGCCGACCAGGGGCTCGATGTTCAACTGGTGGAATTTACGAATTCCGCCGATGGGCTTGCCGCGGTGCGTGCAGCGAAGGTTGATTTTGGCGTGTTCGGAGCGACCGCCAACCTTTTTCATATCGCAAAAGGGGCAGATATCCGCATCGTCGGCGGAATTCACAATGAAGACGCCGCGTTGATCATCAGGCCCGAGACGTCCGACAAGATCAAGACGGTGGCCGATCTCAAAGGACGTAAAATCGCGGTGGTCCGGCTATCCACGGGCGACGTTGCTTTGCGGGGCAAGTTGCAGGAACTCGGGATTGACCCGACCAAGGACGTGAAAATCTTCGAGCTGAAATCCCCGCCCGCCGTGATTGCCGCCGTGCAGGCTGGGGAGGTGGACGCGGGTATGGTATGGGAGCCCCATATCGTGCGTGCAAAAGAGATCGGGTTGCAAGTGGTTGCAACCAGTCATGATTTGATGGCGGGCCATCCGTGCTGCCGCTTGGCCACCCAGACGGACTATGCCAAACAGCACGCGGATGTGGTAGAAAAGTTTCTGGTCGCACTGATCGAGGCGGAAAAATTCGGTCATGAAAACCGGCCGGAGGCTGTGAAGATTACTACTAAGTATTTGAAGCTTGATGAGTACGTCGTCGACCGATCCTACTTAAACGACCAGCCCACGGATCCTGATTTGGTTAACACGACCCGCTTCTGGAATGTGCTTCACAACGTCGGCTTTGCCGAGGAGCAGAAAAATATTGCCGAGTATGTGGATATCCATTTCTACAAAAACGCATTGGACAAGCTGGCGGCGGCCAACCCCAAGGATGCTTATTATAAAAACCTCGAGGTAGCGTTTGCGGATCATGCGACCTCGGATCCGACGGCTGGCAAATAGAAGGAACGCGAAGTGATACGAATCGTCAAATTATCGTGTCGCATTACCGACTACGTTGATACCAGCTTTTGCAAGCGTGCGCTGGATAAACTAGCCGCGGCAGAGCCCAACGAAACTTTTCGCCAAAACTCCCATCCTACCCAGTAACAGACCGGACACCGAATAACTCAACCGACCAATCCACATCATGAAAATCGTGCATTTTTTTCAATTGGCGCTGCTTTTCGCCAACGCGCTCACCACCGCCAACGCGGCCGACTCCAAGGAAATCCGCTTCGGGTTCTCGCCTGGGCCTTACCGCGACCTGGTCGAGCAGGCCATCAAGCCAAGCCTGGAGCAGAAGGGCTATAAAGTCTCTATCGTGCAATTCCAGGACTGGGTGCAGCCGAACCTGGGTCTCAGCAACAAGGAGGTCGATGTAAACGTCTTCCAACACCGGCTTTATCTGGAGAAGTTCTCCAATGACCGGGGGCTGAAGCTCTCGCCGGTCATCACCATCCCGACGGCGGGCCTCGGCCTCTACTCCAGCAAGATCAAGTCCCTCGACCAGCTCAAAAAAGGCGATGAAGTCACCATCTCGCAGGACCCCACCAACCTGGCCCGCAGCCTGCGCTTCCTGCAAAAAGCGGGCTTGGTCAAGCTGAAGGCGGATATTGATCAGACCAAGGCCACCGAGCACGACATCGTTGAGAACCCCAAGGAGCTCCGTTTCGTACCGCTGGAAGCCGCGCAGATTCCCCGCTCGCTGGGCAGCGCGACCATCGCGGTGGCCGCCGGGAATTTCGCCATTGCGGCGGGGCTGAAACTCTCCGACGCAATCGTGCTGGAGACGCTCGATGAGCCCATCAAGATCGTGGTGGCCATCCGCACCGAGGATCTCGACAAGCAGTACGTAAAGGACATCAAAGAGGTAGTCGAGTCGGAAGCCTTCCACAAGGTGGCGTCTGATTCCAAAAACATCTTCTCCAGCTTCCAATTCCCCGACTGGTACGTCCAGAAGTGGGGCGCTGGCAAACTGTAGTTTGCGTCGAAATACTCTGGGAATGCCATGTTGGAATTGAAGCATGTATCGGTGCGGTTCCGGAGCCGCAGCCGTTCGGTCGATGCCGTGCGCGACGCCTCGCTACACGTCAAACCGGCGGAGGTCTTCGGAATCGTGGGAGCCAGCGGAGCTGGAAAAAGCACGCTGCTGCGAACCATCAATCTATTGGAACGCCCCAGCGATGGGGAAATATGGAGCGGTGGCCGCAATATCGCGCTACTTCGCGGTGAGGTCTTACGCAAAGAGCGCTTGAACATCGGTATGGTGTTTCAGCACTTCAACCTGCTCCATTCCCAGAGTATTTTTGAAAACATCGCCCTGCCCCTGCGGGCGGCGGGGAAAAAAGGCCCGGCAATCCAAACTCGCGTGGAGGAATTGCTGGAGCTGGTTGAATTGGGGGGCATGGGCAAAGCCCTCCCCTCCCAGCTTTCCGGCGGGCAAAAACAGCGCGTAGGCATTGCCCGCGCGCTGGCCAATCACCCGGGGATTTTGCTCTGCGACGAGCCGACCTCGGCGCTCGACCTGGAGACCACGGAATCCATCCTGAATCTTCTGGCCGGAATCAACAAAAAGCTGGGCGTAACCATCGTCATCATCTCCCACGAGATGGCCGTGATTAAGAAAATCTGTCATCGCGTGGCCGTGATGAAGGACGGCGTGATCGTGGAAAACAAGCCGGTCTACGAACTCTTCGCCAACCCCGAGCACCCCTTCACTCGGGAGTTGGTGGAAAAGGCCCTCGGCCTGAAGCTCCCGGATCGGGTCTTCGACAAACAGACCGGGACCATCCTGCGACTGGTCTTCCTGGGAACGCGCGCGGAGGAGCCAATCCTCAACGAAGCCACCCGGCGTTTTGGAGTGCATTCCAACATTCTTCACGGGCGGATCGAATATATCGACGACCGCCCCATCGGCATCCTGATTGTTTCCCTGGATGGGCAAGCCCAGCAAGTCCGCGATGCCATCGAGTATTTTCAACATAATGTCGCCCGTCTGGAGGTAATACGCAGTGTTCCATCTTAATTGGTCCGTTTTTCTTCCCGATCTCACCAAAGCCCTGGCGGAAACCGGCATCATGGTGGGCATCAGCCTGGCCTTCTCGCTGCTGCTGGGGCTGCCGCTCGGCTTTATCGTATTCCTCACCCGGAGGGGGATGCTTTGGGACAACAAGTTTTTCAACTGGCTGGGCGAACTCGGCATCAACCTGATCCGCTCGCTCCCCTTCGTCATCCTTCTCATCCTGATCCTGCCACTGGCGCTCCTGGTCACGGGCCGCACCACGGGGCCCTACGCCGCCTCCGTGCCGCTGTCGATCGCCTGCATCGCCTTCTACGCGCGGTTGGTGGAAGGGGCGCTTTGCGAGGTAAGCCAAGGCGTGATCGAGGCGGCCCGGGCGCACGGCGCGTCGGATTGGCTCCTAATCCGCCGGGTGCTCTATCCCGAGTCCTTCGCCGGGCTCGTGCGCGGCTTTACGGTCACGGCCATCAGTCTGGTCGGCTACTCGGCCATGGCCGGGGTGGTCGGCGGCGGCGGCATCGGGTTCCTAGCCATCAACTACGGTTACTATCGCTACGAAACCCCCATCATGATCGTCACCGTCGTCGTGCTGATCGTCATCGTGCAGGTATTGCAAAGCGCCGGAGATTACGTCGCCCACCGTTTGGATCACAAAAAATAGGGCGCGGCAGGAGGCTGTCGTCACCTCATTATGAAGGCCCCTGGACCGGGGCGAAAAACTAAAACAGCAGACAGTTAAATTATGCAACAAAGCCATTGGAAAAACATCGCAATCGCCGCGCTAACCGCGTTTTCGGTTGCCGCACCTCTGCGCGCCGAACCGTCGCAAAAGGTGCATCTCAACGTCGGCATCATCCCGGTGCCAGAACACTCCAAACTGATCATCGCGCGAGACAAAGGCTATTTTACCCAGGAGGGCTTGGACGTCCAACTCGTCGAGTTCGCCAACAGCGCCGACGGGCTCACCGCGCTTCGCGCTCGAAAGAACGATGCCGGATCGGTCGGCACGACGGCCCCGTTGGTCCATATCTCCAAGGGAGCCGAGGATATTCGCATCATCGGCGGATTGGGTGGCGAGGGTTCCGCCGTGGTGGTTCGCGCGGATGATCTCGAAAAAATCAAGGATATCAAAGGCCTCAAAGGCTTGAAGATCGGCACGGTGCGCCTCTCTTCCAGCGATGCCATCGTCCGTCACGAGTTGACAAAAGCTGGAATCGACTGGGCCAAGGGAGGAGCGCAGATTTTCGAACTGAAAAGCCCACCCGCCGTTCTGGAAGCCGTAAAGTCCGGCAACGTGGACGCCGGTGTGATTTGGGCTCCGTTTGACACCAAGGCCGAGGAATATGGCCTGAAAATCCTGGTACGCACCGGAAAGCTTTCGCCCGGCCACCCGTGCTGCCGGATCGCGGTCCTTTCCGAGGACCTCTCCAGCCGCCCGCAGGTGTGGGTTTCATATCTCAAAGCCATCCTGCGCGCCGAGCGTTTCATTAACGAGGAGCCCAAGGAAAGTGTGGACATCGTAACCGCGGCGCTAAAGATTGACCGCAAGCTGGTCGATGAAGTGATTACCGGGGGCAACACTGAGTTCACAAGCGACCCAAACTCGAAGGGAATCGTGGATTTCTGGGCGGGAATGAAGGAGAGCGGTTTTGTCGATTCCGATAAGGACATCAGCAAATACATCGACACGACTCCCTACAAAAAGGCACTGGACAGCCTGCTCGCCGAAAACCCGACCGACGCTTTTTGGAAGACAAAACTCGATCAATTCAACGCGCGGGATTAGCCGTTCCCGTGTTTTCCCGGGATGATCATCCCTTGGATGCGAGGACCGCGCCAAGCTTGCAGTGCTCCTGTGCCCACGACGCCTTCTTGTGAATCCAGCAGCCGCACTTGCCACAGCGCTGATCGGCGGCTCGCCAATGCTCGCATTCACGGCAGATTGTCAAAATGGACTCCACCCGACCGCTACACCGGCGAAATCATCGATCAAAAAATCGAACCAGTTACGGAATAAATGGCACGTCGTGTGCAAAAACTCAGCACCAGTGAAAGCCATTTAAAATCAGCAACTTATAAGCTAATAAAATTCGATCCTTTCATTCCATTTTTTAAGTAGAACCAAGTTTCCCTTATCGCCATTTAATTTGTGAACCAGCAAAGCCACTCGATCATGCCTGCCAGGGGTGAGCAACAGCTGAAAATTTCAGTCGTTGCCACTTTTGGACGTGTCGATACGGAGTTTTGCCTGATTCGGGATGGTTCCAGTGCAAACCAAGAGACCGGATTACGAAAGCAATCTGGATTCGACCATCCATCACCACCCGGTCTTTAAGCAGCTTTTCGGTAATAATGCCGCAAAAGCCCGCCCAGCCGGGAATCACACCCGACTTCCGCAGGATCGGGCGGACCGGAACCTGGCGAGGGCATTGAGAGAACACCGATGGGCCGGTTTTCAAGCCCTTGATGCGGTCGGACCGTGTTGTAATAGTCCTCGTATTCGCGCACTAAGTATTCCAAATGGCGCTCCCCGAACACCACGAACTGATTGAGGCACTCTCGCTTTATACTCTGAACAAACCTCTCGGCGTGCGCGTTCAAATTTGGGGAAGCAAAGGGGAGTTTCTTTACCTTGATCCCCTCGCCCTTGAAAATTTCGTCGAACTTCGCCGTGAACTTGGTGTCGCCGTCTTTGATCAGATGGGTGGCCTTTTCTCCGCGTTCAGCCAGTTCGTAAACGAGATTCCTGGCTTGCTGCTCCACCCAAGGTCCATTCGGCTGGCAGGTCATCCCGGCAACCCGCACCCGGCGGCTCCCTACGTGGATGAAAAACAGCACATAATAAGTGACCTTGCCAAATCCGGTCCACACATCCTTCGTAAAAAAATCCGTCGCCCACAGCGTTTCCATGTGCCGTTTGAGGAAGCGCTCCCAGTCCCCCCTCGTCCGGTTTGGGCTCGGATGGAACCCGTTCTTGATCATGATCTTTTTGATCGTGTTTCGCGCCACGATGATCCCAAGCTTCCTGAGTTCTCCCCGAATACGGGAATAGCCCCAAGCGTTTTCCCCGGCAAAGCGCAGGATCAGTTCCTCCACGCAACAAGGCACCGAAGGACGTCCGGGCGGACGAGCTTTCTTGTCGTCGCCGCCCTTGTTCGCCCCCTCGGCATTTTTCCAGCGGAGGAACGTTTTATAGTGCACCACGGAAAGCAACTCCACAATCGCATCGCCCAACGGCGCTCCCAACCGAACCAAAAGAGAGCGTTCCACCACCGTAGTACGGATCTGGTTCGGCAGCCGGGAACGCAGGATTTGGTTTTCGGCCTGGAGAAAGGCTATCTTTCGCAGCAGGATGGACTGCGTCACATGGACGAGAAAAACGAGAAGCGGGTGTTGGCGGGCGCTGGGCATCGGAAGAGATCAAAATCATGCCCCTTTGAATTCCTGCTGGCCATTATTTTGACTCGGAAATATCATCAAAACTGCTCGAAAGCCGAATTCCTTGCAACCAGCAGGAGTAGAGGCGATTGCGCAAGCGGAATGGAATTTATGCACCCCGGTCGAAGCTTGGAAAAAGACCGCAAGAAGAAAGCGCTCCGAACCGGCTGCTGAAAAGGGATGCAAATCCGGGCTTCCGTGATGGCTTTGGACACTCCAGAGGAGACGGCGGAAGGTTCGGAGCCAGGGAGGGGATTGGGAGCACACAGGAATTTGGAATTTCGCACGGACGCCGTTTTGAACCTTAGTTCGCTACTGCGTCAGAACGGCTCATATGTCTCGGTTGCAACCGCTCATGCGCCCCTTATCGAACCAGAGACTTTTTGGACTTAAATAGCCTTGATTCAGAGACTTAATAGAGCGACGTGTGTCGCGTGTGAAGTCTACAAAAGTCTCTGATTTCGGACCTTCAATAGCGCCAACTTGGCACGATAGACAAAAGTTAGACAGTTCGAAGAGGGTCGCGCACGGGTCGAGATGGATTCCACACTGTGCCTGAAGTTGTGGTCGGGGATACTGAGAAATAGCTGTTTTCCGTCGTCGTGAATACGCCGGAAGTTGGAGAGCTCAGACGATGTTGCATCGCGGCACAAGCCATGAGGTAAGGAATGTCCTCGGTTCCATAGACCTCGATGCCGCTGTTGCCATCCTTATCGTCATCGCTGGTTCCAAAATGAATGGTCATCGGATAGTTATCCGAATCTGCCTGATCGATCATGTTCGCCCCGATAGCCAGAACCTGGTAATCGGAATTTCCATCGAAGGTTTGCGTATCGCCGTAGGCCCAGCCTCCCGAAGTGCCGACCCCAACGCAGGGCTGCGGCCCTTTTTTACCGAGCGATCCACTGAGTATTCCAGCCTTTAGAAGTTCGAAAAAATCTGGCTCGCGGTTCAATGCCGCCACCGCATCGAGCGTCTTAATGGCGGTCGCGGCGGTCGTTCCGCTCCCGTCAGGCGAGGTGTAAACCCAATAACCATTGGTGGTGTCCCATACCAACCCGAAGGCTTTCTTAACGTCGGCCGCCGTTGCGCCGTTGGCGGGTCCGGCGGCAAATGCGCCGGGCGTGCCATCCGCATTGGTGTTGGTGCTTGCGACCCACGCCAGCTTGCTCAACGCAAAGCGGTGCTTGATAAGCGGTTCGCCCACGACCGCGGTCGTTCCATCCGAGCGGGTGAATGCCGCCTTGACCCGGACGTTGGGAATATTGCGGTTGGTGCCAGTGGTGTCAGCCTGCCCGGCATAGTCAATGGTGTTGCCCGCCGGCGTGCCGACGGTCGCGGCGGGTTTCCACGAAGGCTGGTTAAGTTCGCGGCTGAAGGTGCCAAGGTATTGCAGGGCTTCCTTGCTGAATTCCAGCGCCTGTTGCAATTTAATCAATTGCTGCCTACCGACAAACATCTGATCGGTCCTGCTGCCGGAGAGGGTTGTGTTGACGGAGAGCGAGGCATTCGAGCTGCTGGTAAATAGCGTCAGGAAACGGCTCGCCGTATTTGTCCCTGTGGCGGTAGGGGTGTCAAAGGTATAGCTCGAAAACGCTCCGTGAGGCTGGACGCTGGCATAATTGCGCCAGCCAACAAGGTTATTGATTTGGTCGGTCGTTAACGTGGCAGCCCCGGAAATCCCTGTCATCTGGCTCAAATCAGCGAATGCGAGCGAGCCTTTCCGCGCCAAATCAAAAGCGGCGATTCCCGGGGCCGCGGAACCGCTGGTTGCACAGAAAGGGAACCCAGCGACATTGACATCCAGCAAACCGCCTTCGTTGTAGATTGCGTAAGCATAACGCCCTACGACAAAGTTTGTATTGCTCGGCGTGGCGTTCTTCAACTGGGAGAGGTCGGCGGCGGTTTTTACCGCGGGCCCGGCACGGGTTACGAGCACCCAATCCGGCGCGGCAAAGCTTCCGACAGGCGTGCTGTCCGAAGAGGTCGAACTGAGGAGCGGTATCAGGTAGTGGCTATTCCAGCGGGCAGGGCTGATGGAGCGGCCATTGAGCGCGGAAGTTGTTGAGCTGACATTCGCCGGGTTGGACGTGTCATCGGCCGTGCGGTTGGACGGTGGATTGGTGTAAACCGCCGGATAGGAAACATAGGGAGTGCTCCCGTCGGTATTGCCGGGGCGGACACTCCGGCTGACAAGATTCGGGATAGGAGTCGCCGCGCTCGTCGGCACTCCATTACGGAGCGGGACGACGGTTTGATTCGAAATGGGAATGTACAGGTTCGGGTAATTGGAATTCCCCCCATTTTCCAGCGTCGATCCGGCCACGATCTCTTGTTTTAAATCGCCAATAATGACTTGCATGGCGGTTTGCGCCAGCAGGTCGGCCTTGGTTTGGTTCGCGCTGCTATTGGATACCTGCCGATGGGTAATGGCTTGAGAAAAAAACGCCACCACCAAAACGGTGAGCAACACCACGAAAGAGAGCACGATCACCAGCGCCGCTCCGTTTTGTATACGGCGGTCGCTCAGGGGGAGAGTAGAACGTTGCATAGATATTTATTGGAGTGGAACGTTGAGATAAAAATAGCGCTGATAAATCCTGACCGCCGACGCGAAACCGCTCGGTATTCCAGCCACAGTCGGAAAATTGGATTGCTTAACTGTGGAATTCCACTGCGCGGCCGGCTCTTTTCCATTCACCGCATCGGAAAAAGCGCTGATCAGGCTTTCATAACGGCTGACGGTCACCCTGCTTTCAGGGTCAAGAATGCCGAGAGTAACCCCAATCGCCGCCACGTCGCGCAAACCATAGATTGAAGTGTGCGGCGGGGTCGTGGTGGTGTCCCAGGGGACAACCGAAACGCTGCCGCTCTTCAAGAGGAAGAAAATTTCAAATCGAAAGACTTGCTCGGAAAGAAGCTCGAAATCGGCATCGGTCGTTGACGTCGAAAAAAGATTCGGCCAGCGCGCGTTTGAGCCGGAAACGATGGTAACGGGAAGATAGGCAAGGTCGAGCCATGTATTCGCGGCATCCGGCTCCCACCCCATGCCTTTGGAGAGTCGCTCGAGCTGGCATGTTTCTGGCACCGTGGTCGTATGGTGCACCCGGTAGGCAATCAGCGAGACCGGGTTGCGCTGATTGCGTGTCGGCGGGGACGTGGAATCGAAATAGCCCGAGGCGACGCAGTAAAAGGCCATCTCGTCGTTGTCTCCGGCAACGCTATTGAAATAGTAGTCGATGTCGCGGCGCTTGATCATGCCCGCAAAATCCCGGGCCAGCCGGTCAAAAACCAGCCGTGCGTGATCGTCGGCACTGATGTGCTTGCGACTGAGCGTCGTCACGCGGGTGGCGCTGTCCATGAGTTGCGCAAGCAGAGCCACCAGCAACGCCAGCACAGCAGTGACCACCAACAATTCAACGATGGTGAATCCGCTCGCTGCCCAATGCAGACGGTGCCTGTCAAAACGGGATCTCATTTAGTTGCGGTCCAAAGCCATAATCGTTTCCACGGAGCCGATGAATTTACTGGGTAAGGAAGCCGGAGACGGATCAACCAGCGCGGGCCAGGTCACGAGAATGCGAGCCGCGGTGGAGCAACGAGGGGAGGACCCATCAGGGACGATCCATGTGATGGTGGCCCGATAGCGCGCATCGGATGTCGCGCTGGTGTTCGGCTCACCGATGACATCGCCGCCTTCCCGAAAATAGAGCGTCTGCGTAGCCGCGGTTCCGCCGGAGACTGGAATGCTCAGCTGAAAGCGGGGGGAAGTCTGAGCCGTGGCCGGGATCGTTCTTTGCGTGGCGCGGAGATCGGCGGCCACCGTGCTCATCAGGCCGGTGGCAACGGTCTGATACACCGCGTTTTGATTGCTGGTCAACCCCACGGGGATCAAACCCAGGATGGATAACAAGCAAAAGCTGGCCACCCCCAGGGCGAACGTCAACTCGACAAGCGAAAAGCCGGTCATGGAGCGGGATATTTTCATTGTCTGTAAATTTTGTTTTGGCCAGTGGTTCCGGCGAGTTGGATGACTGCGATATTTTGATTAGCCGTGTCCATCACCGTGCCGTGCGTCGGCTGTAGCGCGATCTCAATCCACGGCACCTGGTAGTCGAGGATCTTGCTCGCTTCCCCTCGAGGATTGAATTCGATGATCTTCACAAAACGATACTGCGCCGTTCCCTGGAGCGGGTAAGTAAAGGTGGTGGGATTGACGACCGGCGTGCTTCCGGTGCTGGACGGATGCTTGGTAAAATCAGGATCGCTCGAAGGACTAGTATCCCCGACTTGATACGCACCGTCCACTGCCGGACGCGATGGCAGATTGGTGCCATTGGTATTCAACCCAGCCAAATGCATATTCTCAATTTTGATGAGCTTTCCGACTTGTTTAAGAACAACCGGATTGCTTGCGGTAATGGTGCCAAAAGGCGTGGGTGTACTACCGTCAATCGTCGTGTCGTTGTAGCGGTTCCCGTCGCGCGATGCGGTGATTGAAATAACGATGCGCCCCGTTCCGGCTGGCTGAGGGCTGACCGTGGACGTGCTGCGGGCATCTTCTTCAAAAAAGCCGACGAAAACATACGTGTTTTGCTCCATGGCATAGGCCCTGGCTGTATTGAGCGCTCCAGAAATATCGTAAGCTGCTTTCGTAACGTCGGACGCCCCTTTTAACCCCCTCACCGCCGGAGCCAGCAACGCCGCCATCACGATCATGATGGCGATAACGACCAGAAGCTCCACGAGCGTGAAGGCCTGCGGCGCTTTTGAGCGCAAAACGGGGAGCCGCCAAACAACTCCAAAATTGGAATCACTGGCCGCCTCAGAAGCTTTGGGATGCTCGAATGCAGTCATCGTCAGGGGGGGATTCAGGGGGGAACAATCAGAGCCCTTACGCGGCTCGCACTGCTATGGTTTGTTCATCATGTAGACTTGGCAACCGGCGGATAGCCCGTTGAACCGATGACCCACGGGGCATTCGGCGCCCAGACAACACGCAGATGTTTGTAGGGAAGTTCCAGGCTGTTGGGTTGCGCCTTGTTCAGGAATGGCAGACGTTCGGCGGGCATTTCGTCAGCCTCCCACAGCGGCCGTTCCGCAAGGCGGCCATTGATGGTCGAGTACCTCACCCGGTCGGTCTTCACCGCATAGCTCATCCCCAGGATCGTCCCGCCCACCTTGCAGCGAACCACACGAGAGCCGATATGGAAGTAATCCAGCACCTCCACGGCCATCACCCGCTCCCGGAAGGCATCCCGGCTTTCCTCGGCCTTAACCCCGATCACCGCCACGAATCCGTTTAACGTCCGGCCTAGTTCTTCCTCGGAAAAAGATCTAGCATCCCCCTCATAATTATAGAAGGAGATGATTTGATAATGGGAAACCCGTTCGATCCGCACCGCAGCCTGACGGCCCCAGTCCGTGACGTTGAGCCCACGCAGCCCCAGGCGAATCGTCCCGTCTTCAATGAAAACACTCCCATCCTGCACTTCGATGCGCTCAATCTCCCCAAAGTGCGTTGGCAAAATGAAAGAAAATCGCAGGGACTGGACGTTAGCCTTCGCCAAAGAGAGCGATGGCCTTGAGAGGACCAGCGCGACACGGCCTTCTTGAACCGTGTGGACGATCCCATGCGGCTTCAAGCAGTGATCCGCTTTTCGGTCGCCTGGATGCTGATCGTTGACCAGATAACGGCAATAGGCCGTGCGCAAATCCTCAATTCCCCGAAACGGCGCATGCCTGCGGAATTGCAGAAAAAACATCTCGGATTGCAACTCGCACCAACTTTCGCCTTCGGCCGTTCCCACGGCAAAATCCTTTTCCGAATAAAACGTGGTATTCACCTCGCCCGCGCCATCGCCTCCACGCTCCGCGCTGGCCTTGAATCGGAATGGATACTTTCGGTTCTTCGTCCATTGCAAGAGATGCTCCGGCGGTTGCACCGGGCAGGAGGAAAGCCAGCCCAAAATTCCCAGCTGAGAGGGGCGGTCATCATGATGGTGGACGAGGCGGATCGGTTCAAGGCTGATCTCGGCGACCGGGTCGAAGGAAGTGCGTTCACCAAGCACAATCCAGAGCAGGCAGGCGACCGTGCTGAAATGTCCGGTTGAATCCAACTGATACGCCCTCGCATACGGCCCGCCCATTGTGCCGGTGGGCGAATGAAAGTGGCCCAGCACGTCCGCCCAGACCCGTTCCACACACTGTGCGGCAAGCTTGCAGGCTTCCGCGTTTTTGGCAAGCAGCGCAATTTCCGTGAGATTGATAATGGTAAGCGGCGTATAGGTGGGGCTGGTGTATTCGCTGATCAGCCCTCGCCGCGTGAACATGTCGCGCAGTTGCCTCAGGTTCCACAATCCGTTTTCGACCGCCGCGCTATCGCCAAAGTATTCGCCGCCCAGGATCATGCCCAACGTTGCTTTTGAGGGCATGTTGTCATTGCAGCCGTGGAATTGATAATCGCTTTGCCGATCTCCGGCATAATCCTTCAGCGCATGCCTTGCCCATCCTTCCAATTTATGGCGGACGTCAGGCCTCAGTTTCTCCCCATAAGCGACCAGCATCTGCACGGAGTGGTTGCAGACGAAAATATCAAATTCAGAGGCCTGTTCTTCCGGCGTTCGCGTGGGATGATGATGATGAAACTCCAGAAAGCCCAAAATGTTATTTGCCAGCGCCACGGATTCCTTGTCGCCGGTAAGCAGCCCAAAACAAAGCCACAGCGTCACGCGCGTATCTGGTGCTACTCCATCATTCCTCCATTGCCCTCGGTCATCGAACCATTGGCGACAGAATCGGAAGGTTGTTTGCGCTACTTCCTGCCAACGCGCCTCCCTCGGCGTCGGTCGAATATCAGCCTCCGGCGTCACCATCAGCGCATCCGGCGAATCGACGTAACCGGAGGTTACCGGGCTATATTTTAAATTTTTGGTCATCTTGACTGAGAATTACGGCTCGGTTGTTTCAAGCGAGCACGAGCAAAAGATCGGCGAAACGGCTTTACCCGCCAGTTGGAGATCAACCTGCGAAATCAATGAAGAGGCCATGAGCCCCACCTCTGATACCAGCCAGGAAGCCGGGAACGGGCAGGAGACCGGGATGCCTTCATTGCGATGTAGGACGAGCTTAAGATCGCCCGGCACAGAAAGTCTCTCTTGCAGGATCGCCGTTACGCAGCCGCGGACCACGGTGTCGGGATAGACTAATAAGCCATCAGGGCGCTCCGCTTGCTTCCAAAGTTCCTGGAACTGCTGGTACCCATATTCCTCATGGTCGCGGGTGGATATCTGGCCTTCCGGAATGCGCACCCAAGCATCGCGCGTCTCCAACTGGTATTCCTGCACGACCTTCAAAAAACTTTGGAGGAGGAGGTGAATCCCTTCGGGCGCCTTTGCCTCCAGAGACCCGCTGAAAGAGGCGGGAACCGGCAACACAACCCCCACCGATCCGCATCCCTGCCGCTTGAGGTCCCCCAAGGCGAGTCTCATCATCTGCACAAAATCCCACTCCACGCTGTAGGGAACGGGAGCGCTGCCACAGACTGCCAAAGGCACGCCCAGCTTCGTAAGCCAGGGCAGCTCCTCCCGGTTGGTCACCCCCACAATTAGCCCCTGGAGGGTGCGCTGGGAAACAGCCTTCTGCAAATCAGCCAGCGGCTCGCAGTGTTTGGCTTCTGAACGGGTATCCAGCCAGAACTCGTGCTTAATGCGCCTGCTATCGAGAGTCCCCGCCAGAATCCGGTAAAGCTCCTGGTAAAACGCCGTTTCCCGGCCTTGCAAAAAGTTTCGGCCAAAGTAGATGCCCACACTGCTAAGACGAGCACTGGAGGCCGTCACAAAAGTCCCCCGGCCGCGCCGACTCTCAATCATCCTGTCTTTAACCAGCGCATCCATGGCCGTCTGGATCGTAAAGATGCTCGTCTGAAACTGGTCCGCTAGATCCCTCAGCGTGGGCAGCTTCGAGCCGTAAGGCCATGCCCCCTCTTCGATAGCGGCTCGAAAACGGTTTTCGATTTGCTGATATACCGGAATCGCGGACTCTAAATTTGCCTGAAAATCGGGGTTCAACATCGGTGTAATGCAGTAAAGTAATCCTAGTAATGCCATGTTGTATGCCTCCCCCCTGGCGAAGTAAAGTCTTTTTAAGGTCTAATGAGACTCCCGGAGTTTGGATCGCGAATGAGTGTGGGGAATTTTACGTGGGCTGAAATCGGGTAGGAGGCGGGGTTGCCCCCGCCGTCCTCCCACACCACCGGGCGTACGGTTCCGTACCAACGGCGGTTCAGGAAGAAGTGCTATGCACGAGTTTGGATGATTTGAAGCAGTGAGATGCCCGGACAACCGAATCACCGGCGGTCGCGTCCTTTCGGCCAAAACGCGCGATGTGGGCTCGCGAGCGGCGGGCATCCTGCGCATGGCGGCCAACAGCCTGCATCGCAGCCAAACGAGCCTCGGGGAATTCTTTCGCTGGATGAAAGCCCGGCTCGGGGTGCCCAAAGCAATCACCGCCACGGCGCATAAGCTGGCCCGGATTATTTTCCATCTCATCCGGGATGGCACGGCTTATGACGATTCGGTTTTCGCGCAGCAGGACGAGCGTCACCGCCAACGAAAACTTCGGTATCTCACAAAACAAACAGCGGAATGCGGGTGCTCTCTGATTCCAAACACAGAGGTGCAACCCCAAGTTTCTTAGGAGGGCAAAAGGTTAACTGCAGGGGGCCAAAAACGGAGAAAGATCCGGTAGAGTAGGGAGACATGCGACGGTCATTGGCCACCAGAGCCTCTCATCCCGTCCGTGTCTCCCTACTCTACCAAAGATCCTGAGAATCTCAGTTGGGGATCGGGGTTCTATTTCGAACCGTTTAAGTGTCCGCCCATCTCTTTCATTTCGAACTAGAGAATGCTTTTCCTGTTAACCGAGAACAATTTTCCGTAAAGAGGAAAGCCCCATCGAATAGGATTCGAGTCGTATAAGTGGTTCAAAAACAAGAGAAAACAGAGAAACTATTCCGAAGAGAGTTGTGCATGGGGAGCTCGGCTCCTCGCCCTTTGGCGACGCAGAACCCCGGCTCTCCATCCTGACTCAAGACGCTCCCCGCTGTTGTCTGGCGGTTTCGTCAGAGTTTGCTCGGAGCAGCCGGGAAAAAGTTGCGTTGTTGATACGATGTTCCAACGTACGTTCCTCAAACTCGCGGTTTTCGGTGAGCAGTTGCCTTCTGGTAGTTGTCCAAGGCCGGTTCGGAAGCCGAGGCTGGCCGCGTTCCCGCGACGACGATAAATACCCTGACGAGTAGTGAGCGCCAAAAATGGGGAGCGGAAATCTGCATGGGTGTTTCTTTGGCTCGGGTGTTAGAAAATCGGCCTATCCCGCGGTAATGGAGGGAGCCGGGGTTCTATTTTTCGCCCAATGTCTGGGCGAGCGTCAGCAGGAAATCCCGATTATGGGCGCTGACATAACGCATGGTTCCGCCCATCCGGCTGAAGGTCTTGCAATAGCGCAAGTAATACGCGGAATTATCCATCGGCGGTTCGCCGTCGGCGCTCCAGTCCCAGGAGCTCTTGGCCAGATCGACGATGGTCATGTAGTGGTCGGTGATTTTGCGGCCCTCTTGAAGTTCCAGGTTCTGTGACATGGAGAGCGATTTTTCAAAGATCATCGGCGACATCACGGCGGACCCGATGGAAAGATAGACGCCCCTTTGCAGATGGTGCACCTGTTCCGCGAACGCTAGGAAATCCCGCTGCGCGGCGCGGCCGATTGCGGCGGGTCGGTTGGCGGGATGGTTATAGATGATGTCGTGGCCGATCATCGGGTGGGCGGTAAAGGGAATGTGCAACCGGTAGGCCGCCGCCTGAGCGCTGTAGCGGCTGAACGGGTGCGGAATGGAAAGAAAGCCCGCTGGGATGTTGCGCTCGCGGGTGACTTCGTAGAGATCCAGCGCGGCTGCGGCAAGGGCCGGGGTTTCCTCGGCATTGGCTTTGGCAGTGGCAATCAGCGCGGCGTGCGATGGAATCTGGAGCCCTTGTTGGTGGATCATTTTTCCCACGGATTCGCCGTAGCCCAGGCCCTCGTAAGCGCCGACGGCAATGGCGAGGTTCAAGTACAGGCCGGTTTCCTCCCAAATCCCGAATTGCCCCTGGGCGACGTTGGCCCGGACGTCCTCGCTGCTGAGCCCTTGGAAGGAGAACTCCCAGTCGTGAATGATCCCCGCGCCGTTGGTGGCCAGAAGAGTTACCCAGCCTTGTTCCATGAGGCGGATCAAGACGGGCGCGAGGCCGTTTTTGATCGTATGAGCGCCAAAGACTAGCATTACGGGCCGGTTGGCGGCGCGGGCTGAGCGGATTTTGCCAGCGCATTCCTCCAGGGTTTGTTGCGCCTCATCGGAGAGAGGCTTGGGCGGCGTCTCAGGCGCAACGGCGTCGCGCTTGATGGTGACTTTGTTATGGCGCTCACCCAAAGGGTGGACGCATAGTTTTGAGCGGTCGAGCTGGGGATAAGGCATGGTGTGGATGGGCGCTTAGAGTGGGTTGCCGGGCAGGCGAAGGAATTTCCAAAGGGTGGAGCCTTGAGAAAAATCAGGAATGATCGCTTTGGCTCCGGCGCAAATGAGCCGGGTCCGTTTTTCGAGGTTCGGGCCGAAGCGCCGAACTTCGTCGCTGGCGATGCCTACGGCATACGCGCCGCGCTTGATGGTTTCGCGCATTTCGACCGGGCCGTCGCCAAAGGCGATCAGTTGCTCGTAGTTGCCGCCGACTTCCGCTAAAATGCGCTCGATTACCACCTTTTTGGCATCCTTGGTAATATCGCCAACCGATCCGAAAATTCCGCCGGTGAAAAGGTCGGCGTAGCCGAGGCGTCCCGCTTCTTCCTTGGTGTCGGCATCATCGGTGCCGCTGGCCAGGTAGAGTTTCATGCCCGCCCGCGCGAGGGCCTTTAGGAACGGCACGGCCCCCTTGATGGTGAAGTCTTCGATGTCGAGCTCCCTGCTGGCGAGCTTGTTCAAGCGTTGGTTGACGAGTTCTTTCAGCTCGACGTTGAAAATGTGTTTGTAGCCCGCGGCATCCAGGATTTTCTCCCTGGGGACGTAGCCGAACTCCCCTACCATTTCGATGAGGCCGTGCATTTGCGCGATGGTTTGGATGCCGGTGGTTTTGTCGATGAATTTGCGAACTTCGTTGGTAACGCGCTGAACGACGCCGCTGTCGAGCTGAGCGTAATCGCCGCCGAAGATGGATCGCAGCATCATCGGTTCCATGATCTGTTCCCACCCCTGGCGCAGCGTGGAGATGGTGCCGTCGTGGTCGAAAATGGCGTAGCGGATTTGCAGGGAGGGCGAGGGTTCCTCGACGATTTCCAGTTCGGACCCGCAGAGATAGCGTGCGGCATGGGGGCTGACAGAGAGCTCGCGCCGGTAGACGTAATCGCCTTGCCGGGCCAGTTCCAAAATCTCGGCGGGGCTGGCAGTGCCGGTTTGGAAAAGTTTCTGCACGGTGACAGACGCGGCGAGATTGGCAACAAAAGCGGCGGCGGATAGGTTGCTGCCGCTGGCGACTATCGCGGCGAGGGAGGAGACAAACGTGTCCCCGGCTCCCACGGAATCAATTTTGCCCAGGGTTTGAATGCCAAAGATTTGCTTGGGCTCCTCTCCGTCGACGACCAAGCATCCGCTGGGACCGCGGGTTACCACCAGCGGCGCGTTCCAGCGTGTTCGCAGGGCCAGGGCGTGGCAGACGAGGTCGTTGAGCGAAATAATTTCCCCGGGTTCCAAATTCCGCCCGCTTTGCTTGAGTACTTCGGCCTCGTTGAGCTTGTGAACCGCGCTCGGGTAGGCCTCGTGATAGCCGCGCGAGTCGATGATAAAGCAGACGGCGGGAAAGCGCAGCATCAAGGCGTGGAGCTTGGTGCGGAAGAGTTCGGAGTTGTGCAGACTGCCCGCGACCTGGTGGTTGATGAGAACCACGGAGATGTTGGGGAGCATCGCTTCGAGTTTTTGTAAGATGAGCTCGGCCAATTCGTCGCTGAGTTGGTTGAAGTCGCCGAAGTCGATCCGGTTCGATTCCTTACCGTCGAGGTGGGGTTTTGCGTAAACGTGCGTCTGCCAGTCCTGCGGCTGGATGATCAGCCCGCTGCGGTCCACTTGCGGATAATCGAGAAGGCGGTGGAGTTCCCGGCCAAAAAGATCGTCGCCCACCACGCCGAAGACGTGGATTTTGGGAACTTCCAGCGCGAGCAGATTCATGACTACGTTGCCAGCGCCTCCGGGGGAATAGCGGTGGCTGTGCACCGGCCGGGTGACAAGGCCCGTTTCCACGGAGGGCTCCCCCGCGCCGCATTGGATCATCCAGTAGACGTCCAGGCAGAAATCGCCCAGGACGGCGACCGATGAGGTTGAAATATTGTCCAAAACAGCCGCGACTTCAGAAGGGGCGAGCGAATCGGTCGCGGGAATCTCGATGATGGATGGAGGCGTGGTGAGGCTCATTGCAGATGAGTGGGATTTAGAGAGATGAGGGCAGAGACGCGTAATTCAATGAAGGGAGCACCCCTTGATGCGCCTCATCTTTCGCGGAAGGCGGGGATTTGTCAAATAAAAAGTAAAGGTTTACATTTTTCATCTCATTGCCAGGTGGCTTTCTTTGGGATACGAATCGTGCCCGCCATGAACATCGTAGAATTTGCAAAAATCGCCGGTCTCTCTACGGCCACCATTTCGAGGGCGTTTCATGAGCCGGATAAGATCCGGCCTGAAACGCGCAAGCGGGTTCTCGAACTGGCGGACCAGCATGGGTATTACCCCAACTCCAGCGGAAGGGCGCTGGTGAAGGGGCGTCACGATGTGCTGGGCTTGGTGTGGCCGCTGGAAGTCGAGGGGGTTGCAGCTCCGTTCGCGCAGCGGGTTCTCGCGGCGTTGACGCAGCAACTGGTCAGCCACGATCTGGACCTCTTGATTTGCCCGGTGGACCGGCGCCAGCCTGATACGATGGAACATGCGCGCCGCACCATCCAACGCTCCCGCTGTGATGGATGGATTCTCCTTTACCCACGCCCCGACGATCTGCTGATCCGTTCGCTGAGGGCCTCCCGCAAGCCGGTCATCTGCCTGATGGGTGGCCTGAGCGCATGCCCCGAGTGGAAGGCGATCACGCTTGATCAGCATGCGTGGATGGAGGATGCGCTGGCTCGATTAAAGAAAAGCGGCGCCCGCCGCGTTCTGTTCTTGGGATGTCGCGCGCAAGAGCCCGACCACGAGGAACGCTTGGAGGTGTTCAAGGCCCTTGCGCGGCAATACTTTGGCAAGCAGGTCTGGATCCTTCCCGGCTGGCCGTGTCAGCCGGATGAAGTGGGTGCCTTGCTCAAGGCGGAGAAAATTGACGCGGTGATTGGGGTGGACGACACCGCCGCGCTCATTGCCGCCGAAGCTTGCCGGAGAGGTCGGCTCGAAATTCCCTCCCAGGTGCAGATCATCGGGATCGACGATTCCGCGGAGGCGGCTCGCGCCACACCTTCATTGGCCAGCTACCGGCAGCCTTTGGATGAAATGACGGAGGCGGCGGTGGCCCTCGCCATGGGGAACCGGGTGCGTTCCCGGAAATTCACGGCCACGTTTGTACCTGGCGGAAGCGTAAGGACGGCTTCAGAAACGTAAAGCATTACATCTAATGCTTGACAGCTTTCGCGCATTGGGCAAGATCGGGCGGAATGGAACTAAAAACAATTTCATTGGAGGCCGCCCAAAATCTGGTTTGCCGGTACCCCGCTTTATCGCGAGTCGCGGAGAGCCTGACCACGGCGGCGGCGATGATTTGTAAATGTCACCGGAATGGGGGCAAACTCTTGGTTTGCGGCAACGGCGGCAGCGCGTCGGATGCCGAACACATTGTGGGTGAACTCGTAAAGAGCTTCTCGCTCCCACGGCCGATTCCGGCGGAAGATGCGGCGAAGCTAAGACACCCTTGGCTGCCGGAAGGGGTAGCGGAAAAGCTTGAGCGAGGGATTCCCGCCATTGCGCTGACGGGGCACCCGGCGCTTTCGACGGCAATCTGCAACGATATCGCGGCGGAGTTGGTCTTTGCGCAACAGGTCTATGTTTATGGGAAGCCGGGTGATGTGGTGATTGGGTTGAGCACCTCGGGTAATTCGCAAAATGTAATCCGAGCAATGGAGGTGGCGCGGGCCTTCGGGCTGGGTACCATCGGATTGACGGGGATCAAAGCGTGTGTGATGGACAGCTGCTGTGACGTGGTCCTCCGCGCACCCGCCGAGGAGACGTTTAAAATCCAGGAGTACCATTTGCCGCTCTACCACACGCTTTGCATTATGGTTGAGCGCGAGATTTTCGGCTAAAAACCCATGGCTACGCAAAAAATTATTCGGGGACAGCCAAGCTGGGTGATCGCAACGCCGCAGGTGGAAGCGGCAGTGACTCAACAGGGGGGGCATCTGGCACCAGTTCGGTTTCTGATCGGCAAAGATCGTTGGGTGGCTCCGTTTGCCATCGCGCCTTGGACTAGCGAAAAGCTGCCACCGGGAACCCCACCAGTGATGCAAGTGATGCGGGGCGATTTTTTTTGCATGCCGTTTGGTGGCAATGAAACGCCCTACCGAGGGGAGTGTTACCCGTCTCACGGCGAAACGGCAAACGCCGTTTGGACCTTGGAAAAAGGCACCCCGTACGCCTTGGCTCTTTCGATGCGGACGCAGATCCGCAAAGGTCGCGTGGACAAAGAAATCAGGCTGGTGCCCGGGCATTCCGCGATCTATTCCTCGCATACCATATCCGGGATGAAAGGCCCGATGAGCTTTGGGCATCATCCCATTTTGCGGGTTCCCGAGGGAACGGAGGCCCGCGTTAGCACGAGCCCGTTTGTGCATGGAGAGGTGTTTCCCGGAGCGTTCGAAAACCCGGCGTTGGGCGGCTACTCATGCCTCAAACCGGGCGGGAAGTTTACGTCATTACAGAGGGTTCCGCAGGCGGACGGGCTGTTTGCAGATCTCTCCACCTATCCCTCGCGGGAGGGGTTCGAGGATTTGGTGATGATGGCGGCGAACGATGCGTTGCCGTTCTCCTGGACTGCCATGGTTGTCCCCGGGGAAGGATACGTCTGGTTCAGCCTGAAAAACCCGCGCGTGCTGCGTTCGACGGTATTTTGGATATCGAACGGCGGGCGGCATTACAGCCCGTGGAACGGGCGGCACCGGAGGGTCATCGGGCTGGAGGAGGTGACCTCGAATTTCCATTACGGACTTGCTGAATCCGCCCGGAGCAATGCCTTGAGCCGGGCGGGAATTCGAACTTCGGTGGTATTGGACCCTGCAAAGCCGCTTGTCGTGAATTTCATCATGGCCGTGGCGGCGGTTCCCGGCGGTTTCGATATCGTCCGGTCGATCAGCGCCGCCGCCGATGAGCAGTCCGTAACGCTGGTGTCGCGTTCGGGGGGGAAGATCACGGTGCCCCTCAACGTGGGTTTTGTTACCGGATAGGGGAATGGAATAGCAGGGATGCTACGTTGGGTGATGTGTAAAGCTTTACGTGTCTAATTGACAAAACCGGTGTTTCGTCTGGTGCAAAAATATCGTTCCATCAGAAGTTTCTTGGAATCAGCGTGATAGAACATGAGGAAATTCGATGAGTTCGTTCTGTTTCAGGCTGCTTTGCGGTGGTAATGCCGCAAAAGGCCGCCCAAACGGACGTCGCGCTCGACGTCCTGTGCATAAATTTAGTTCTAGCAGAAGTCTCTTGAATTGAGCGACATACAAGATGGCGAATTTTGAGGATTGCGTTCCGATTTCAGGCAACTTTGCGGTAGTAGTGCTGCAAAAGCCCGCCCAGACGGGATTCGCATTCGACCTCCGAAGGGTCCGGCGGGCCAGATCCCGGCGGCGGTATCAAAGCTACGCCGAGGGTGCGATTGCCGAGCCCCTGGTGCGGCCGAACGGTGTTGTAGTGGTGCTCATATTCCCGGATCAGGTGCTCCAGATGTTGTTCCCCGAACACGATAAAATGGTCGAGGCATTCTTGCTTTATACTCTGAACATAGCGTTCCGCGAACGCATTCAGGTTGGGCGACCGGTAGGGCAGCTTTTTTACTTTGATCCCTTCGCTCTTGAAAATCTCGTCGAATTTCCCTGTAAACTTGGTGTCGCCGTCCCTGATCAGATAGGATGCTTTCTCCCCTCGTTCAGCTAGGTCGTAGACCAGGTTCCGTGCTTGCTGCTCCACCCATGGGCCATTCGGCTGGACCGTCATCCCAGCAACCCGCACCCGCCGCGTCCCAACGTGGATGAAGAACAGGACGTAATAAGTGACTTTCCCGAAGCCAGTCCACACGTCTTTCGTGAAGAAATTAGTGGCCCACAGCGTGTCAATGTGGCGCTGGATGAAGCGGTCCCAATCGCCCTTTGTCCGCCCCGGCGATGGATGAAAACCGTTCTTGATCAGCACCTTCTTGATCGTGTTTGCCGCCACGATGATCCCGAGCTTCTTGAGTTCGCCCTGGATGCGGGCGTATCCCCAGCCGTTCTCTTTGGCGAAACGTAGGATCAATTCCTCCACATTCGGCGAAACGGGTGGACGCCCGGGCGGGCGCTTTGCCTTTTCGGTTGCCGGTTTCGTCTCGTCCCGCACCCACCGCTGAAACGTTTTGTAATGAACCAGCGAGAGCCGTTCCTGGATGGCGTTTCCCAACGGTGCTCCCAAGCGAACCAGCAGTGCTCGTTCGGCAGGAGTGGTCTGGACGTTTTTGGGAACGCGGGAACGCAAAACTGCGTTCTCGGCTTTCAAGTAGGCGATCTGGCGCAACATGATGGATTGGGTCATGTGGAGCAGGAAAACGAGGAGCGGATTTTGGCGGGCAAACGACATGGGAAAATGGGGCGAAGAAGATGGTAAATACTGGCGTTTTTTGGTACGAAAATCATCACCCTCGAAAAAACGGAATTTACAGAGGGGGAACCAGGTTGGAACAACATTTTTGCACCCCGCATAAATCCTGGTGGAATGGCGGCAGCCGGAACGGGCTGTTGGGGATGGGGTGACAGCCTCGGTTTGAAGGGGGAACCCGGCTTTCCCATACTAGCCATCCCCGCCGCAAGCGACCGGGGTATTGAACACGAAAAAGAAATAAATGGCCTCCCATGTCGAGTGGTTCGAACAGAGAGTACCGAAAACGCCAAAAATCAATTAACGAGGAACAACGGTTTCGAACATTATCGGCTTGATCGAAAAGGATTCGAAATTCACAAATGCTTGGTTTTCTGAGAGAAACAAAACAGAGAGTACTCTATTTGAGTTCGAGGAGAGGTGTGCACGGGTCGCGTGGCGCCACCCGTTGGATTATTTTGCGGATCTTTTCTGGGTTCGTTCGTTGAAATTCTTGGCTCATTCATTTCGTCTGAAGTAGGTAATATTTGAGATGTATGGCCACGGGTAGTTTAGGCCCTTGGCCACTTGATCATTCGCACCGGAGACTACTACCTGTTGCTTTAAAACGATCCGCGGCAAAAAAATATCGCTTGATCATCATTGGCGATAAACATCTACGTAAACCCGCATACAACGCGCAGATAATCTGGCGGTCATGAACAAGCGGAAAAACGACTCCATCCCTTTGTGATCGCTTCGATCAATTCGAGCGTAATGCAATCCATTTAGTTTGTCACCATAACAGCGTTACTTGGGTTGCGAGGCTGTATTAGATGCGCTGAAATTTCTCGAAAGTTGCGAGACGAATTCCGAATACTTCATGGGGAGAGGTGAAACTCGATTAAGGATTTACCGGCTCAATCTGTTTATCAATGATCTCGCCGGTTTGACGGTCGATGGCAACGTGGACCCAATAGCGGCGTTCCGCTTCTACCGAAAAGTCGGTCAGCACTTTGGCGTTCTGCGAGTAACGGCCAGTTTGAGCGATGACGTCGATAAGGAGATTCCAGGTTCCGGCCATCCCATTGGCCGCAAGGGCACGGACGGCTGTTTCGCGGAAGCGTTGGACCATATTGTTACCAGAGGTACTGCCATCGGAGTAGGGCGCACTCTCGAACTCTTCGCTGAATCCAGCGTAGGGTTGTCCATTGGAATTACTGTAACCCGCAACGTAGCGGCCCACGAGGTCTGAAAGGTTGACGATGGGGCCTTTGCTCGCCACGCTGCTTTTCGTGCGGCTGATCAAAGCAGCCGAGACTGTTTGTGCTTCGCTGGTGGCCAGTGCAGAGTTTACCCCTAACTCGTCGCGGTAAGCACCGGACAGAATCGCCTGCAACACTTTGGGCTGCTGCGTATTGAGATCCACTTTACCCGCCATAAGTGCATCAAGCCGCCGACCATCGTTGATGCAGAAGATGTCAAGAAGGGCACCGTCGCCGCTTTCCGGTATATAAAAATCGAGATTCTTCCAAGGCGTATCGGAAAAGGCGTAACCGAGTTCAGCTACACTGCGGAAAGGGCGGTTAAGCATTACGGGGCGATTCTGCAAATTGCCCGCTGTGCTATACACGGTGGCTAGGGGAATCGCGATGGCACTGCTGGTCGCGTCGAACGTTGCATTTCCCCCAGCCATTCCCCGGCGAACGATGCCGTCTGCGTCTTTATGATAAAAGTATGGAACCGAAGTCTTATATAGGTTCTGACAAACGCTTCCGATATAGAATGAGCCAGTTGAGGTTCCATTGGCATTGTACCATCCACTGCTTCCCATGGAGCTGTGGCTTAGCGGTACAGCCGCCCCGGTCGGCCGTATTGAGGAAATCATGGTTTTGTCCGTATCGAGAAATCCGGAGGTAAGAACGACATCAAAGGGCATGCCCCAGCGGGAGGTCCGGGGATCCCACGTGGACGATTGGGAATAGGTGGGCCACCAGGTAAAAAGGTCTGGATTGGCATCCTGCGAAAAAGGAAGATCGTATGTGGTAATTCTGCGAGTCAGCGCCCCATACTGCATGTAGGGTATCCAGGACGCCCCATCCTGATACTCCAAGGAAAAGGTAAGCGGGTAACTGTTGATCGCAAAACTGGCTTTTGCAATAGTGTAAGTCGTTCCGCTGGAGGTCGTACACTCCGGGAATTGCGCGGCATAGAAGCCCAGATACTTTTTGCCAGTGTTGTACTCTGGAACTCCGCCTGTCCATGCGAAGGAACCGCTTAGAACCATGACATTGTTGCTATCGATGGAAAGATTGCTTCCGGACGGGATGCCCGGCTGCAAAAGCGGCGTCGGGTCGCGATAAAGGGAGCTGCTGTTACTGAAATAAAGGGCTGTATTGCTTCCACTGGTCGGCATTTTAACCGTTCCCGTCGCGGTATCGTAGGAGCCGATATTCCAAGCGCAGTCGATCGATTTTGTGGGCCCGCCGTCGGCATACGTGCCGGTGGTTGTGAAACGGCCAGCGGTGGTATAGCCGTCCTGCTGCGCCGAAGATACGACGATCCGAAGATTCGAGGGGGTAAGCGCCGATACCGAGGATCCGCTGGAATTATAAGGGTTCCAAACGACTGGCACGTCCATGATAATTTGCAACCCTTTGTTGCTTAAGACCGCTGTCGTTTTTTTGCGGTCGGTAGGCGGCGCGGGATTCGCAGCGGCGGCGACGAAGCCGGTATAGGCGATACCGGAAAGGTAAGGAAGATTTTCCTTCCCCCAGACAGAGCGGTTGAGCACCCCTTCATTGAAGATGATTTGCGTAGGGTAACTATCAGAGTCAAATTCATCAATGATATTTGCCCCGATTTGCAGGATCTGTGAATCCACACGTGTATCGCTCTTCATTTGGCTGCAACTCCCATAATATCCTGTATCATTCCCGATACCCGTCCATCCTTTTGCCAGAGATCCCGCGCATATTCCCGCTTCGAGCAATTCAAAAAAATCCGGCTCCCGGTTTGCCGCGGCGATTTGATCCAAAGTACCTACGGCGGAAGTGATCCCATGATCGTATTGCCAATAACCACCGAGTCCGCCTGTGCCCGCACTGGCGGTCCAGGTCAGCCCAAAATATTTTTTGATATTCGCAGCCGTGCCTTCGTTCAGCAGATCAAGGGGAATCCCTTGCGCAATGCTCTGCTTAATCACAGGATCATTGGAACTCAACCCGGCCGAGGGGCCTTTGCAGGTCACCCACGCAATCCGGTTCAGGGCAAAGCGTTTTTTGACCAACGGTTCGCCCACAACGGATGAGGTGCCATCATTACGTGTAAAGGCAGATTGTACCCTTACTTTTCGAAACGGCGGGTTATAGGTATCGTCTGCCCCATAAGCGCTGTTTCCGCCAGAGTAGGTATAGCTCGAGGCGTTGATGGAAGCCGCGCTGCTGGTGATTTTGGGGCGGTTGGGGTCGGGCCAAACCGAAGGCTGGTTCAGAGCGCGGCTGAAGGTACCGAGGTATGGAAGAATGTTTTGAAGCGAGGCTTTGTCGGCCGATGAAGAGGCAATTCCATTCAATAGAAAACGAATCAACTGTTGACGGCTGATAAACCGATTGTCGGTCCAGCCGTTAGAATTCACCGCCAGGTTCTCGGCTGTTATGAACTGGTTTGAGTTCTGCAGCGAAAGCGCCAGATAATGATCTGCGGTGGATGACGGATCGGGGAAACTATAGCCCTGGGCCAGAGAGCCACTAGCCAAGGCTGTCGCATTATTGCGCCATCCTACAATTTGATCGATCTTCGCTTGACTCAACCCGAGTTCCGTAAGATCCGCATAGCTTAACGCGCTCTTGTAGCCCATTTGCTGAAGAACGGAAGTAGCGCTTGCGGGGACGGCGGAGGGAAGGACGCTGGGGTAGCCCGCAACGTTAGCATCCAGCAATCCGCCTTCATTATAAATAGCGTAAGCATAACGGCCGACGACAGATGCTGACTCGCCCGCCGAGGTGCGCAGAGCGGTGCCCCACGCCGTAGGATTGGAACCATCGCGCGCAACAAGAATCCAATCCGGCGCCGTGAATGTGCCAACCGGCGTGTAATCCGTGGCGCTGTCCAAATTCGCTTTGGTTAACAGAAGCGGACTATTCCAGAGGGCCGTGGAAAAATAGCGGCCATTTGTCGAAGGCGTGGTGGACGAAAGAGCTGCCGCGCGCAGGGATGCACCGCTATAAGGAGCCGCGGATCGGGAGCTGATTTTGACCAGATTTTCCAATCCCCCACTCCCAGAAGACCCCACGAGGGAGGGCACGGCATTCGTCGGACTTAAAGGCTGGTAGAGCACCGTTGAAATACTGCCGGTGGTCACGGTAACTGAGGTGGAACCAAGGACAATCTCTTGTTTCAGGTCGCCGAGAATCCGCGCCGCCGCCCCCATGGCAAAAAGCTCGACCTTGGTGGAATTGGCGCTGCTGTTGGAGACCAGCCTTTTGTTGAGCGCACGAGAGGTAAAGGTAACGATCAGCCCCGCCAGCATTACGACAAAAACCAATACAATGATGATCGCGACGCCAGAACGGGAGTTTTGATATTTCGCCCGGCGCCGGAGAAATAGCAACCAAACGCCTTCAGAGTCGGCATCAGGACAACGAAACTGGAGGATGAGAGGGGGCATAAGAGCGTCCGTTATTTCAGCGAAAAATAGCGCTGGTAAATCCGAATTTGCGAAGCAGCCGTCCGGGGGATTCCCGCAGTCTGCGCAACCTGCCCGGTCGATTTGGCAAAGTCATTCCAAGTCGTGGCGACGAAATGCGGCGGCGTTGTCTGCAAATCGGTTTCTTGCGGATCAGCCAAAGCCCCGATGAGCGCAGAGTAAGCCCTGGAAGGGACGAGCTTGCGGCTATTAGTGTCGAGAATAGCTATGGTAACAACAACTCCAAGAACATCGTTAACCCCGTTAGGTGCCCATGCAGGACCATCAGAGCGAGTTCCAGTACAGAGGTAAGCCCGCTGGTTAGTAGGGTCGTACCAGCGATCTCCGGCTTGGGCAGATTGAGGCGCGGTCGAAGCGAGGGATGTATGGTTTGAGGCGCTGGCTCCAAAATAGGCAACCGGGTAATTCGAATAAATGGCCTTCGAGCCCGTTGGTGAGGTCAGATCTTTGACATAAAAGCAGACCTCAAAGCGCAAGACTTGGTCTGCAATGACATGAAAATTTTCATCACTGCCATTGAAACGCGTTGCGGGGGTGCCAATAGTGGCTCCCCAAATACCGGTGATGGTGCTAGTGGTGTCGAAATCAGGAGCGGTTCCACTAAGGAAGGGCACCCCACCGGGGGTATTTTGATCGACCGCTTTTCCATCCCAAGTCAGGCTTTTTCCCAGCCGATCCAATACGGGACTGCTATCGTCCGGGTTAATCCGGTAGCCCACCAACGCAACGGTGTTTTTTGCACTCGGGGCCGTGGTACCAGAATAGAACGCTGGCGCTTCGCTAAAAAAGAAAAACGCGTCATTGCCGCTCTGCTTGGCAAAAACGCAATCCACATCGGAGCGGCCGACCATATTGCCAAAGTCTTGAGCTAAAGAGTCGAATACCTGCCGGGCCTCACTGTCAGCGTCGAGATGCCTGCGGCCAGTGACCGAGAGCGAGACGGTCGCATTGACCATTCCCGCAACAATGACCGCAAGCAAAGTGAGGACGGAGACGGAGACAAGAAGCTCCACAAGCGAAAAGCCCAGTAAGGATAACGGCTTATGGTGAACCATCACTTTCATTCCTCAATTTCGATCGAGCGCACTGTTGATCTCATACGAACCGGTATAGCGAGCGGGCCAAGACGACGGCATGGGATCCGCAAGGGCTGGCCAGGTAACCAGGATCCGGACATTGGTGGCGTTCCGACTGCCTTGCGCGGACCCTCCAAAGGCGACACTTACTCGATAATATGAATTAGCACTACCAGTGGTGACGGGTTGTTCTCCGACTTCAGTCGCTGTCAAACCATCTTCGGAAAGATAAATGGTTTGAGGCGCTATAGAACTGGCGATTCCCAACTTAAAGATCAGGCTCGAGGAAATGGAGGCCGGGGTGGCGGCAACGTCACCATAAACCGCTCTGGCAATACTGGCTGCCGCTGTTTGTGCGATGGAGTTGCGGTTGCTACTGCTACCCACTGGAATTAGGCCCAGAATAACCACCAGACAAAATGCGGCAATCCCCATGGCAACGGTTACTTCCACCAGGCTGAAGCCATGGCAGACACAGGAATGGGCCGGGCACGGGTTACTCATGGTCTATAAACGCGAGGCGTTCCCGTCATGCCATCAATTTGGATAACAGCCACATTGGAATTCGATAAAATGGCCGAACCAGCCGCCGGTTGCAACCCAAGTTCAATATAAGGAGTAAGGGTATTAATGTTGGTGGAACTTTGAATGATGGCTACCCCCTTGGGATCAAATTCGATCACCTTCTCGAAACGGTATTTCCCTGTTGGCCTCGACGAGCTAAGCGGCCAGTTGAAAGGAGTCAGTGAGGTGAATTTCGCATTCCCGATCCGGTAGTTGGCCTCCACTTCAGGGCGGTTCATTTCACCACTGGACGTAATGGTATCGGCGATGTGGACGTTTTCGAATTGATAGATCTTGGCAACGGACAGCAGATTTTGTCCATAAGCCCCACCATCGGACCAGCTTTGCTCAATACTGTCCGAATCCGCTCCGTAATAGCCGCTGGAGCCATCCCGCGAAGCCACGATCGCGATCACCACACGACCCACTCCCGTGACCGGCATCGATGCGGTGGAATCTTGAGTGGCATCCACTTCGACAACCCCCACAAACACATGGGTATTGTTGGCCATGGCATAGCTCCGCGCTTGATCCACCAAACCCGCGATCTCGTAAACCGCGCTGGAAAGGCTGCCTGCCCCCCGGCCCGTATGCAGCGCCGGAACCACGAGCGTCATCATCCCGGCAACAACGGCCATGACCACCAGCAGCTCGATCAATGAAAACGCTACAACTCGGTCATTTCGAGAAAAGCGAAACCTGGCGATGAACAAAAGGGGGATTTTCATGGAGCCTGCGGTGTGGGGAAATACGAGCCAACGGGATGGGCGACACCCATGTTTCATTGAAACGTATTCACTTTAATAAACCTCGGTTTTTTGTCAACTGGAAGATTCACCAACCATGAAAAAAGCCAAGACTAGGTAATCAGAGGCTGTTGTCATCCAGCAATACACTAACTTCCAGGCACTTAAGACAGTGGAGACCTCCCATTCATCAAGGGAGAACTACGATTCCCAAAAAGGTTTTAAGGCGCAAGCCGTCAGTTTTTATGTCTGAATCTTTTAAAAACTTAGCTGCGTTTCAATGAAAATCATTGCCAATATTTTAAAAATCGGGTTAAGTGCTGCCTATTCGAGCCAAACATGTCAAAGGCCTCGAAGGCTACCCCTATGAAAACAAACTCAAAACACTCATCCCGCGGTGCTTTGTTGAGCCGCGAAATACCCCCAATTCTCCATGCCGTCATCATTGGCATGGCCACGTGGTTTGCCGGACCAACACTTCACGCAGCCAGTGCCACATGGAATAGCGATGGGACCAGCGCAAACTGGAATACCACGACCAACTGGGGAGGGAAATCCGCGCCCGGCGCAACCTCGGGCTCGACAAGTTCTGATGCAGGGACGTTCAACACGGACGTCGGAACCGTCGGTACGACAGCCAACCCGATTATTATCGATGCCTCATCCCTAAACCTTAAAACCATCTCGTTTGTCACAAACGCGGGAAGCTACACCATTGGAACGGTCGATGGATATGCCATTCTCCTCTCAAGCGGTGCTGTTATCAGTTGTTCGAGCACCCTTTCGGGCTCGGTAACGGAAACCATCAATGCACCACTTCAACTGGCCGGTGGCATAACGATCAAAAACGATTCGTCCACCGCCAGCCTTGTCATCGGTGGGGCTATCAGCGCCAAAACGAGTTCGGCCGTTACCTTGACGCTACGCGGCACGGGTTCCGGAACCAACAACGTGATCAGCGGCGTGATTAGCAATGGCTCCTCCTCGGCCTTGTCGGTAACCAAAACCGATTCGGCAGGGTCATGGGTTTTAACCGGGCTTAATACCTACACCGGGGCAACGACCATCAGCTCCGGCGCACTTTATATTAACACGATCGCCAACACCGGGGTGGCCTCGGCAATCGGCGCGGGCAGTTCCATTGTCTTGGGGCAAAACAATTCGAATTCCGCCACCGCCACGGGCAGCCTGATCTATACCGGCGCAACGGCTTCTTCCGACCGTACAATTCAGATCGCCAACGGAGCATCTGGTGGCGCGGGCATTATTGAAGTAACCACCATCGGGACCACGTTAACACTCACCGGTGCAGTTACGACCGCCACCTCTACCTATGCATCAACGCTCACCCTTCGCGGCGCAGGCAATGGCGTGCTGAGCGGCGGCATCAGTGACGGCTCCGCGCTTTCGCTGGTGAAAGCAGGCAGCGGCACGTGGACACTTTCGGGCAACAATAACTATACTGGAGCGACAACTGTCAGCGCCGGAGAGCTCGACATCAATGGGGCGATCTCCGCCTCCAGCACCGTCAGCATCGCCGCCGGCGCTACGCTAGGCGGCTCGGGTACCGTGGAGGGCAGTGTCAATTCCACGAACGGCACGATCAACGGCTCTGGGCTAACTATCAGCGGGTCCGCAACCCTGACAGGCTCCAGCACGCTGAGCGGGGTCAACACCATTGGCCGCGTCACAATCGTCAGCGGGTCTACCTCGCTGACCGGAACCACCACCTCGAGCGGTACGTTTTCGGTATCCATGGGAGCCACATTGAACAACAACGGCGTAGTGAACGGCAATACGAGTGTCGGAGGCTTGCTCAAAGGCAGCGGCACAATCAACGGCAACCTCGCCTTGAGTGGCACGCTCTCCCCCGGCAACAGCGCCGGAACCACCACAATCAATGGCAATCTGACCCTGGATACATCGGCGGTTCTGATCATGGAAGTCGCGGGGACTAGTTCCCACGATCAGATCACCATCAGCGGCAATGTGAGCCTGAATGGCACGCTCGATCTCTCGAGCTTGAGCGGGTTGACGCTGGGCCAGACGATCACCTTGATCGACAACACCGGCACATCGACCACGACGAGCGGGTACTTCACGGAGATCATCACGAGCGGCTCCACCTACACGGTCACCGGCTCCAGCAGCAACTATACCATTACTGTTGGCAATACGGAGTATCTCTTAAATTACGCCGCCAACGCCGACGGAGACAACGTTTACAACGATGTGACCCTGACTGTTGTTCCTGAACCCTCCACATGGGCCGCCATGATCGGTGGGGCGGGCATGCTGTTCCTCGCTTCGCTCCGGCGGCGCCGCGCGGCACGATAGTTCACAAAAGCTCCCTAACCGTTTCGGGAAGCTGCAGCAAACCGAGAACTCCTGCACCTTCTCCCAAAATCCTTATCAGCGAAAATCAAAAATCCCCGTCCGGGTAAAGAAGCCATATAACCCGACCGTTTTGCACAAACAGCCTGCGTCACAAGTGAAAACGTTGACAAACAAGAGAGCCGACTCTTAAGGTACGTTTCAATGAAACACTCATTAAAGCCCCCCACCATTACAGACGTAGCACGTTCCGCAGGCGTTTCAATCGGCACAGTAAGCCGCGTTTTGAATGGCTATACCAACATCACGCAAGCTAACTTCGACCGCGTTCAGCAAGCGATCAAAGAATTGGGCTATGAAAAATGTCGTTCCGCCGAACAACTTGTCTCCCGACGCAATGGAAGGCTAGCCAAAACGGGCAATATCGGGATCATTTATGCGAATATGAGTGATGCGTGGATGAGCCATCCACTGGTGTCGGCTTACTCCATTGGCGTGGAACGGGCGTGCAGAGAAGCTGGGTTTCATGCGCTGATCGAATTCTGGGGAGGGCATGATGGCTTGCCGCGGTGCGTTCGCGAAGGAAAAGTAGAGGGACTACTCATCAAGGCATCCCGGTGCGAACCGTCGTTTCTTAAGGACGTTCCCGATACCGTTCCGATCGTCAGCATGGGGCTTGACCGGCCGGGAAGCCATATACAACAGGTGGCCCCCGACAACCGTGGGGGCGGTTGGGCTGTCACCGAATATTTATGGGAGCTGGGGCACCGCCGGATCGCATTCGTCTGCAACGACCGAGTCCACCCTATGTTTCTCGCGCGCTTCCAAGCGTACGAGGAATTCATGCGTTCCAAGCACGCCTTTAGTCTAGCCCTATGCGCATTGAGCGACCTGGATGCCTCCGGCAAAACCCCGGAAGCTACGCCTCCAGACATGAGCAATGTGGCGCGCGAGCTCCTTTCCGGCGAAGGCAGGGATATCACAGCCATAATCGCGACCAACGACTGGATCGCCCACGGCCTCTACAGCGCTTTGGCTGAAATGAAGCTCAGCATCCCCAACGATATCAGCATCGTGGGTTTTGATAACACGATCTCCATTTGCACCAGCCTGCGACCGCAGTTGACCAGCTACGCTATTCCCTTTGGGGAAGTGGGTTATGTCGCCGCGCAGAAACTTTTTGAGCGCATTAATAACCCGAGCTCCGTTTGGGACAAGTCGCTGCATCTGATCCGCGGTGATGTCGTTGAACGGGCTTCGGTAAAAAGGCTCAAAACACCCTAATTACACCGCGGTCCAACAGGCCGCCAGGAACTGCACCCTACCATAATGAACATCGCCACCGAAGAGATCCCAAATGTTGAACTAGATATCTTGCAAGAAGCCAAACAAAAGTGCCTCGAAATTTTATGCAAAAATATCTCAGTCAAAGGTGTGGCTGCTTCCATTGAAAATTATCCGCAGGTGTGGGCTCGGGATTCTGTCATTACGCTCTTCGGCGCCACAGTAGATGGAAATTCGCAATTGTTGGAAGCGTTCCGGTTTTCTTTGGAAACCCTGGGAGCTCATCAAGACCGTTTCGGGCACATTCCAAACTACGTCCGGCTGGACAACAGCCGTGTGGATTACCAGTCCTGCGATTCCACAATCTGGTTTATTATCGGGAGCTGTATTTATGGGGAACGTTCGGGGGATACGGAATGGTTGAAACGCCAAGCCCCCGCTATTCGCAAGGCGCTGGATTGGTGCGAAATGCGCGATTTCCTAAAAGATGGACTGATTTGCTCTCAAGAAGCCGATGACTGGGCCGACTTGATGAGCAATCACGGCCATGTTCTGTTTACCAATGCGCTGATGGTTTGGGCGACCCGGCTCGCCAGCACGCATCTCCGGGAAATCTATCCCGAGGAGGCAAAGCACTGGGGAGATCGATCGGAGCTGACGGCCACTTCCGTGCGCACCATGTTTTGGCCGGCCGCTCCTGGAACCTTCGTAGACAAAACACATTTTCAAGTGCGGGCGCAAATGAGCCTGACGCTACGTAGCGTACCCTTTTTCGTGCCGTGGATCAGCGTCTTTGAATTTGGAAAGCGTTTCGACACGCCGGGGAACCTCATGGCGATCCTCTCCGGGGTCGCTTCGCAACCCCAAGCGTCCTCGATCCTGAATTTTATCCGCCAGGAAGGCATGGACACCCCCTACCCCGTCCGAGTCCTACACCCGGTTGTTCAGCCTGGGGAAAGCGACTGGCGGGATTACTTCATGGTATGGGGACATGGCTTGCCTTATCACTACCAAAATGGAGGAAGCTGGCCATGGGTAGGTGCATTTTATATAGCGGCCTTGGTTAAGGCAGGAAAACTGGATCGGGCTCAAGAGCAACTTATCGCTTTGGCCCATGCGCTTAAACAAGGAAAGGATGCTCCCTGGGAATGCAATGAATGGCTTCACGGACAAAGAGGAGAAGCAATGGGAGCCAAATTCCAGGCATGGTCAGCGGGAATGTTCCTCTACGCACTCCACTGCGTGGAAACAGGCGAAGTCCCGGGTTTTTAACAGCTTCAAGCGTCGAGTTTTATCTCGTATAGTTACACTCACTCTCCCCAATGAAATTCACCGGACAGATCGCCGTTTTGATATACTTCGCGCTGGCTCTATCCATATCCGCAAAGGCCAGGTAGGGACTCTGGGCGAACTCGCGCCGAAGCCCCACCCGTGGCTCTATGCCAAGACGGCGAGAGTCGGGCTGGGAATCGATTTCACCAAGCGTCATCGCGTCATTGGTATGGAAGACTCCGGAGCAGGCGCGGGCTAGTGTCCTGTCAGGTAAATTCCTTTCATAAATCCGGCCCCTTTTCCGATTTTTCGGCGTTGCTTCCTCGGGCAATATCTTCAGATATTGCCTTTCGGTCGCGCCTTGAAAAATGCGAAAAACAGACTCGGATTTATTTCAGTAACTTGCCTGACGGGACACTAGGGTCATAGATTTCATATTTGTTAAAGGGGAGTGATAACGGTGATACCCGTAAACACAGGGAACAATTTCGTACACTGCTTCTTTTGGGATGCGATTATAGTTCCGGGACCATCAATGCGTAGCGGGTTTGATCTCCGCGCGGAGCATGGGAGCCCTGCCAGGCAACACGGACGCGGCCATGCGCCGTCCCTAACGCGCTTACGTGGAAAACCATCTCCAGCAAAAATGGCTCCCCTGGGCAGAGCCCCAGATCTTTCAGCGAAACGCGTATGGATAGATCATAGTGCGAGGACGCATGGTTTGCCTTCATCGAACCGCCCATATATGGAGCCGAGTTGAGCAGGAACTGAGGGCAGGAAGGATCGGGCATCGCGAGGAGAAACTGAGCGGGCAAGGTTCCTTCAGTCCCTTTGATTCCAATCTCAACGGCACTTCCGTCCCAAAAGCGGCTGGAACAGGGCGCGGACCTAACATCAGTATCGTTGACGCGAAACACCAGAGCCAACCCGGTGGAATCCAGCCAAGCCTTGCCGCTGGCAACCGCATTGCCAGACCATTCAACAGCAAATGGCAGCGCCTTCGCTCCGGATTCAGAAACGGGAATCAAGACCTGTATCCGCTTTGGCGCAACAAAATCCAATTCCACGGTTTCTGAGGATGGCGAAATGATTGAAATCACAACATCTTTTTCCCCGATCTTTTCCACGACAAATGGGATCGAGACGCTTTCACCAACTCCGACATCAACCTGATACTTTCCACCTTCCACCAGCTCCGCGCCGCGAACCACCAAGGCCACCTCGCCAGAAAATGGCTTTCCTGTCTCGTTCTGCGCATTGAGCCGGAAATGCGACTGGCGGCTTGTTCCCAGAAATGGAATGCCTTCGGGTTCCACCGATAGAAAAACCCGGGCCAGGGCACTGAGCGGTTTTCCAGTGTTGCGGGCAACGGGTTGGAATTCGCCCAAGTAGCCATCCGTTTGATGGGCTTCGATCAGTTCGTCACACATTGCCCATATTTTATCCAACGGAAGCGATGCGGCAGTGTTCGGGTCGGCCATCACCGCTTGATAAATATAATCCCGGTGCTGGGTGACGGCAGCCTCAACGGCCAATTCCTGAACATTAACATTTGTACGCACAATGGCCGCCAGTTGCGGTGGGAGATTCCCAATGTGCGTCGGTTGGATTCCTTGGCTATCCACCAGACATGGCACCTCTACAGAACACCCCCGCGGCAGATTCTCAATCAACCCCGTATTCGGAACGTTTCCGTAGATAACGCTCGGCGTGCCTTCAACAATCGAGTTAATAATGGTCGATCCATACTCGACGCTCCTATGAATTTCCACCGGCTTACTTTCATCGAGAAGCTCGCGCTCCATATCGCCCCACGAAGCTATCTGTGCTTCGCATCGGCGAATGTAGTCACTGATGGGTATACTAAATCGTTTAATGATTTCTTTGCCGTGATGAATGAAATAGGGAACATATTCGCTTTGGTGCTCGCTCGATTCTGTCACAAAATAGCCCAGCCTCCGCATCATTTCAAAACGTACGGGATCGCAGGCAAAGATGTTCGGGTTCTCCATGGCTCTAAATAACAATGGGTAGGCATCTTTGCCCTTGTATTCGAACTTAAGGAAAAACGCCATGTGGTTCACCCCGGCTACGAGGTAGCGAATATCCTTCAGATCAAGACCGCAATACCCGGCAATCCGGTTCGACGTCCCCTGCACGCTATGGCAAAGGCCAACGGAAGCTATCCCGGTAAGCCGATCCACGCCCCACATATTCATAGCCATTGGGTTCGTATAATTGAGCAGCAATGGATCTGGCTCTCCGATGTCTTGAACCGTGCGCGCAACCCGTACCAACTCAGGAATGGATCGCAGAGCCCGGAATACTCCCCCTACCCCTAAAGTATCCGCAATCGTCTGCTTCAAACCGTATTTTGCTGGAATTTCGAAATCCTTCACGGTGGAGGGCTTATATCCTCCGATCTGGAACGTCGTAATCACAAACTTCGCACCCTTGCACGCCTTGCGCAAATCCAGGGTCGTCTCGATTCGCGCTTTTACGCCAAGCTGGGCGACAACTCGGCGAGCGAGGCTCTCAATAGTCGCCAAACGCCCCGGATCGATGTCCATCAGGCATAGAACGCTGTCCGACAGAGCAGGATACTGCAAAATATCGCAAATAAGATTCTTGGAAAAAATGACGCTGCCAGCGCCAACAAGAGTGATTTTTGGCATGAAAAACTATATACCAACTTTCACACCATCAACCAACAGATTAGGCGTGATATTATCGACCTTTTTGTGATATTCCATCGTGCATGTTTTCCGAATTGAATGCGCCCTTGATCTCGATTCCTTACGGAGTCTCCCTCGAGTCCAGGCAATCGCGCCGATACTCGTTCGACAATTTCCGGCGCGGACCGGAGCCGATGCTGATCATCCAGTTGACGCGAAAAGGCGAAGGCTGCTTTTTCACCCAAGGCCGGGAATATCCGGTTAAGGCAGGGGAAGCGTTCCTAGCCTTTATTCCGGAACAAAGTGCCTATTATTTTCCAAAGCAAGCGCCGGCACCCTGGAAATTTGCATGGCTGAACATCTATGGCGATCTTGGCCTCTCACTATTCCGCCAATTTCGCAACCAATTTGGACCGGTCGTGGCCCTGCCCGAGGGCTCGGCAGCAGGAACGGCATTTCTTCGGCTAACCAAATTTGGCAATGCCGGAAAATTTGCCGATGTCTACGAAGCCAGCGCGGCAGGATATGGATTTTTAATGGAGTGGTCCCGGCAACTAACCCGTCCACTATATCAACACGCCGACCCGATTCAAGCAGCCAAGGCCATGTTCAGCTCCCGTTTCCGGGAACCGTTGGGAGTTAAGGAACTTGCAGCTCAAACAGGCTTGAGCCGTGAACACTTCAGCCGCATTTTTACGCAACGCGTCGGAAAATCTCCAGCCGCGTACTTGCGGGATATCCGCACCAATGCTGCCCGAAAAATGTTACAGAACCATCAGATCTCTCTCTCTGAAATTGCTCTTCGATGCGGCTTTTTGTCCGTTCGAAACCTACGAAGGGCTCTTGTTAACGCCGAAGGAGTTATACAACCAAAATGTGACGGTTGATCATCCATTCTCTATTTTCAAACCAACATTGTTCTGGCAGAAAACTTTGTTACGCTTTACCCGCTCCTCCATCGGTCAGATCCAAAGTGCAAAAGTGCAAAAGTGCAAACAGATGATCAATTACTCCATGGACCAATTCAATCTGAAACTCTAGCTTTATGCGCAAAACACCAGACCACTGGCTCCCAAGATGCCTCGGCTTTGCCCTAAGCCCCCTCGCTTCCCATGAGTAACAGACACCTTTACCTTCTGATAGTCACATTCACTGCTTTTATAGGGCCCTTGTTTGGCGGTGAAGAAACAGCCGCTCCATTCCGGCAGAAAGTCATCGTGGCCGATTTCGAAGATGCCGGAACATGGAGGGCAACAGGGAAGCATGGAACCAAAATCGAATCGTGGTTTGCAGGAGGGTTGTACCTCGGAGGGACGCAAAAGGAACAATGGCATGATGCCTATGTTGGCGAGCTCAAGTTTGCATTTGATCCGACGTCCGCGAGCCCTTATTGGGTGAGCTTTACACGCTATAAAATGAGCCTGATTTCAGGCACTCTGGATGGAATCGAATTCGAAGCGGATTCCAAAAATCTTCCAGTGACGATTGGCTTTATTCTTGAAGATGCCAACGGGAAAAAATTCAAGACCACATCCATTCCGTTATCCGGCCCCTGGCGTTCCTATCGCATGGACCTGACTACCAAAACGCTCCCGGGATTGGAAGAATGCCACTTTCCCGCGCGGCTCCACGCCATTAATCTGAATGCTTCGGCGGCATGCGAGGGTAGCATCTTTCTGGACAATATTGCAATGACCGGGGTGTTCAAAAATAGCGACCTGGTTTCCATCTTTCCCATTTCAGACGGCATCGCATTTTCCCCGAATCGCCCCGTTACGCTTCGATACCGGCTCCGCAATGCAAAACCCGGCGCACTCGCTGTAGACGCCCGAGTTGAGGTTCAGAATAGTTTAGGAAGAACTATTTTCACGACTAAAAGCAAAACAACTATTCCCGAATGGAACGCGGCCTCCCTAACCTTTTCGATGCCACGCCTGAAAACTGACGCTTATACTGCCAAGGTTTCGCTGAATGCCAATGGGGAGCAGATCACCTATGATGATTCGTTCTGCGTTTTTGTGCCTAATGGAAAACGTCTGAATCACGCACCCATGTGGTTTGGTATTTGCGATCCAGCGAATTCAAATTCCGAGGGCGAAACGAAACTTCATCTGGAGTGGATGAAAGCCTTGGGAATCGATCTTAACCGCATCGATACAACAGGAAACGGAAGCATGGAACCGAAAGAGGGCCAGTTCGGCTTCGCCGGTTGGGAACGTATCTTCAACGCTTTCTCGTCGGCTGGAATCGATCTCGATCTTCTCTATGTCTCGACCCCTCATTGGACGCATCCCAAAGTGCCTGATGGGCGATCCGTACCGGAAGATTTCGATGCTTTTCGTCGCCACATCACCGCTGTCGGCGGGTTTGTCAGACGATACCCCGCAATTAAATATTATGAATTTTGGAACGAACCCGACGCAGGAGCTTCATTTCAAGGGTCCGCACAAGACTACCTGAAGATGCTAAACGTGTTTTCGGCGGCGATGCACGCAACCGCCCCCGGGATCAAAGTGACCGGGGCTGGTCTGTGCGTTTTTCACCCGAAAGAGCGCCAAGGAGTACAGGAAGGGCATTCGTTCTCGGAAGATGCCATTAAATATGGTGGCGCTGATTATGATATAGCAGCCATTCACTCTCACGGTCCGTTGGGGAACTATGAGAATATTGAAGAAACCGTGGAAAAGTGGATGCAACAAGCTGGCATCCAAAAACCGATATGCAACACCGAATCCGGCGAACGCAGTTTTTACAACCCCGGGGGCCGACTCAATCAAGCCATCACGCTAGTGAAGAAGGTCACCTATGCCAAATCCCGGTCATCTACAGAGTTTTATTCATGGTTTACTCTCCAGGACTATTGGGATATGGATCCAAAAGCAGACGACAGCTTCGGCCTAGTCACGTCCGATAATCGGGCCAAACCTTCATTTCTTGCCTATAACACGCTCATCCGTGAATTGGCCGATACAGAGCCTTTGAGCACGCCGCTACTAGGCAGTGACGTTAAGAATTATTCTTTTAAGAAGAATGACGGGAACCTCGTTACGGTCTGTTGGCCCAGCCCAGGACGCTCCAGTGGAGTAGTATGGATCAAGGCCAAAGATCCCGTATACATCAGTGATATATTCGGGAATACGAAGACACTTTCTCAGTTGGGCGGCATTTACCCCTTGGCAATCGGGGCACAGCCCGTCTATGTCAAAACCAACCTACATCAGCTTCAACAGGCGGCGGCTCAGGATAAATTTTTGGTGTTCGATCCGGAAATTCCGGTATTGGAAGGCAATCCAACCCGATTTCCAATCACACTCAAGGCCCCAAACCACACGGCTATTTCCGGCAAATTGATCCTCCAAGACCAAGATGGAACCCTGATTGATGAGCAAGCGGTCTTCTGTATTTCAGATGCTCAGCAAACTTATTACTTATCGCTTCCAGATAAAGCCGTGACGAACGACGCCACGATCACGCTCTCTCTGGACGAGAAAGACCATCCATCATTTACTTTTCCCATCCATGTGGTGCATCCATATTGGATCGCCAAGGCTCCAGGAGATCCCCTGACTGAAGCGCTTACTTCATTTGTCCAAAAGCTTCCGGCCATCGTTCTTAACAAACAATCCGATGTCGCCGATCTCGCTTTTGATCCGGCAATTCCGCGCTGGGGTGGCCCCGCTGATTTGTCATGCAAAGCACGGGCTTGCTATACAGAGCAAGGTCTCTTTTTCCGTTTCGAAGTAATGGATGACAAACACGTCCAAAATAATCCGCCTGAAAAACTTTGGAACGGTGACAGCGTCCAAATCGCATTAGCAGCCCCGGGTCTCTCGAACGACTATGTTGTCCTTAGCATCGGGCTCACGCCGAACGGTCCGGTCGCATGGTGCGATCAAGGCCCCTCAGCGGCCAAGGGGCGCTGGGATATTCCGTTAAAAATCGAGAGGAAAGACAATCTGACACGCTACGATGTGTTCATCCCGTTCGAACGCCTTGGAGCAACGCGGGATCAATTCAATGGAACGCTTCGCTTCTCTTTCTTGCTCAATGAAGATGACGGACTGGGCCGGGTACGGGTAATGCCCTGGCATGAAGGCATTGGTGCCAGCCGGGATTACGACCGTTTAGGTCACGGAGTCCTCGCTCATTAGCGTGGATTTTCCCTCAGATTAGCTAGTATAATCTCAAATAACTACACAGAACCTTGGGTAACAAACGGAGATCTGGCGCACTGGATTTTGCGGGGGATCTGACTGCCTTCGGCTTTTCGTTCCGGGCGGCGATGTAGGGTTCAAGGACAGCTAGACTACACGATCTGCTAGTTTTGTTTGTGAAATATTACACCAGGATGCCTAAAAACGAAAGGCCAATCGCCATAACTAGTGTCCCGTTAGGCAAGTTACCGAAATAAATCCGAGACCATTTTTCGCATTTTTCAAGGCGCGACCGAAAGGCAATATCTGAAGATATTGCCCGAGGAAGCAACGCCGAAAAATCGGAAAATGGGCCGGATTTATGAAAGGAATTTACCTAAGGACACGCTGAATTAATCAGGACTGGGCAGGGGGAAGAATTACCGGCAGGATGAGCGGCATGAAGCGGCAGATGAGTTTTTCGGAGAGCGAATTCGCGAGCAAGAAGCGCGTCACACGTAAGGAGGCGTTTCTGGCGGTGATGGAACAAGTGGTTCCATGGAAGCGATTGGAGGAACGGCTCGAACCGTATTATCCCAAGGGCCACCGGGGGCGTCCACCGATGGGGTTGGAGCGGATGTTGCGACTCTTGGTCGTGCAAAATTGCTTTGGGCTTTCCGACGAAGGGCTCGAAGACGCAGTCTACGAAATACAGTCCATCCGGCAGTTCGTGGGGGTGGACTTGAACAGCGATGTCGTCCCCGACGCCACGACGGTCCTGAAATTCCGGCGGCTATTGGAAGAACACAAGCTCGCCCGAACGATCTTCGAGGAAGTCAACGCAAGCCTGGCCGCGCACGGGCTTTACATGAAGCAAGGCACCATCGTGGACGCCACGATCATCGCCGCGCCCAGTTCGACCAAGAACGAGCGCAAGGAGCGCGATCCCGAAATGCACCAGACCAAGAAGGGCAACGAGTGGCACTTCGGAATGAAAGCGCACATCGGCGTGGATGCCCATTGCGGCTTGGTTCACAGCGTGACAGCCACAGCGGCAAACGAAGCCGACATCAACCAGACCGAACACCTGCTGCACGGACAGGAGAGCGTGGTATTTGCCGATGCGGGCTACACGGGAGCACAGAAGCGCGAGGAGGTTGTGGCCAAGGCGCCGGGTGCGAAGTTCTATGTGGCAGCCAAGCGGAACGGCGTCAAATCCATACCCGATGGGCCGTGGAAGCAAGCCGTGCAAGCGTTCGAGCACGCCAAAGCGCAAGTGCGTGCGCTGGTCGAGCATCCCTTCCAAATCGTCAAGCGGCGGTTTGGATACGGCAAGGTGCGCTACCGAGGATTACGAAAAAACCTCGCCAAACTTGAAATCCTCTTCGCCTTGGCCAACCTCGTGCTAGCCAAGCGGGAACTCTTGGCCACTACCTGCCCATGACGACACAAAACGGAGGAAATCGCCTGGATTTGCTCCCCAAAAACCGGAGACGCCCCTCAAAACGGATCGCTTCCCAGCGGTGTACCACGTCGCGGGCCACTCGCTCCCGCGCTTTTGGCTTCGAACGTCCACTCTTATATCACTCTGCCGTGGACGGCTGCTTTGTTCAGCGTGTCCCTAACGGGACACTAGGGCCTGTTGACACAAACGCTTTGAGTGGGAAAAAGAAGGATTTTTTGATTCAAAAAAGGTAGAGTAGGGAGACATGCGATCGTCATTGCCTACCTGAGGGAGGTGCTCCATCTACCGCGATCCCCGGTATTCCGTCGGCGAAACCCCCTCCTTTTGCATAAACTGGCGGCTGAAAAAGAAAAGATCGCGGTAGCCCAGTTCGTTGGCGATTTCACCCACGCTCAAATCGGTTTCCCGCAAAAGATGACGCGCGTGGCCGATGCGGATTTGCAACAAAAACTGAATGGGGCTCTGGCCGGTGGTCTGCCGGAATAAACGCGAAAAATGCGACGAGCTTAAGTGGACTTGCTCCGCCATCTCCGCCACCGTTAGCGTCGAAAACGTGCCTCCCGAGCGCATCTTGTCAACCCACCGCGAAATGCGCCTGCGCTGCACCGCCGGAAGCGCGGCGGCAGGCGCTCCGTCACTCGCCAGCGGGCTTTGCAGCACATCCATCAGCAGCCCCCGCAAAAGGCTCTCGGCCGTCTCCGGCCATTGCTGAAAACGCTGCACGATACGCCGCGAAATGGCATCCGAAAACGCGAGGTCATCCAGCCAAAAGAACTCCGGCCATTGCCCGCAAGCCGCCTTCGTCACCACCCGTTTTCCCCGCGGCTCCAGCACGTCGAAATGCACATAGGTAATTCCCAACGGGTCGGCTTCCTCCAGTTCCGCGTCATAAATTCCGCCCGGCCGCATCAACGCACAAAGCCCCGGATACAGTGCGAGCGTTCGCTCGCCAGTGGACATCTTTCCCGTCCCCTTCCAAACCAGCCAGAACTCGGCGTCCCGGAGGTTGAGCGAATTTTCCCGCGTACGCCGCCACCCCGATCCGCAATGGATCCGCCCGCTGGGATCTTTGACCCGAAAGCGGTATTTCAAAAGAGAGGAAAGCATAAAAGTACAAATAGTTACTCAGTTAATCCATGTATAGTGTCGTTAACCCAAGCTATACTGCACGGAAACTGCAAATCAAAGGCTTTTTCAATCTATGTATTCCAGTCTCCAGCCCGAACGGCATGAATTTGATGTTTGCGTGATCGGCGGCGGCATGGCCGGGCTCTGCGCCGCCATCGCAGCCGCCCGCAACGGGGCAAAAACCGCCATCGTTCACGACCGCCCCATGTTCGGCGGCAACGCCTCCTCTGAAGTGCGCATGTGGATCTGCGGAGCACGTGGCGAACACAACCGCGAAACCGGCATTTTGGAGGAAATCCAACTCGAAAACCAATACGTCAATCCCGACGGCAACTACTCCGTTTGGGATGGCCTCTTATGGGGCAAACTCGCCTTCCAGCCCAACCTCACCGTCTTCCTCAATTGCGCCTGCACCGGCGCGGAAATGGACGGCGACCACATTGCCGCCATCACCGCATGGCAGCTTACCACCCAAACCTGGCACAAAATCCACGCCAAACTGTTCATCGACTGCTCCGGCGACAGCATCCTGGCCCCGCTCACCGGCGCGGACTTCCGCACCGGCCGCGAAGCCCGAGCAGAGTTCAACGAAGATATCGAACCCCATGAGGGCGACCTGAAAACGATGGGCAACAGCCTGCTCATCCAGTTCCGCCGCACTGCTGAACCACATCCGTTCGCCGCCTCGGCATGGGCTTACAAATTCGAGAGCCCGGCGGATTTTCCGCACCGGATGCACAGTGTCAATGGGCAGAACTTTTGGTGGATCGAGGTCGGCGGATTGCAAGACACCATCCGCGATGGCGAAAAAATCCGCGACGAACTCACGCGCATCACCTACGGCGTGGTGGATTACATCAAAAACCGCGCACCCGAGCGGGCCCAGGCGGAAAATTGGGCCGTCGAGTGGATCGGCTCCCTGCCGGGCAAACGCGAGAATCGGCGCTACATGGGCGATCACATCCTGACCCAAAACGACGTACGCGGTGGCGGGCGTTTCGAAGATATTATCGCGTATGGAGGCTGGCCTATGGATGACCACCACCCCGCCGGGATTTACTTCCCCGGAAAACCGACCATCTTCCACCCGGCCCCCACGCCCTTCGGCATCCCTTACCGCAGCCTTTATTCACGCAACATCAAGAACCTGCTCTTCGCCGGGCGCAACATCTCCGTCACCCATGCAGCCCTCTCCTCCACGCGCGTCATGGGCACCTGCGCCATCCTCGGGCAAGCCGCCGGAACCGCCGCGGCACTTTGCGTAAAACATTCCCGCCTGCCGCGCGACCTGAGCGGCGGCGAAGCCTTGCGCGAACTCCAGGCGACTCTCATGGAAGACGACTGCTGGCTGCCCGGCCTGCGGCGCGAAATCTCGCCCCTCGCGCTTGAAGGCCAGCTATGCGCCGAAGGCAACAACGCCGCGTTGTTGCTCGACGGTCTCGACCGCGACCGCCCGGGAGAAGTCCACGCATGGAGCGCCCCCTCCGGTGCAAACGCCGCTTTCCATTGGCAGCAGAGGGTTCAACTTGGGGGCGTTCGCCTCGTCTTCGACAGCGACTTGAACTTTACCAAAAGAATGCCGTGCTCCTACCCGCGCCCCAAGGAAGAAACGGAAATGCCCCGGCCGCTCGTCAAAGCGTTCCGGCTCGAAACGCTCGGTGACGACGGCGCTTGGCGCACCGTCTACAGGCAAGACCGCAACCACCAGCGCCTCGCCGTCATCCCGCTCGCGGTGAAAACCCGAGGCCTGCGGCTTATCCCCGAAGAAACCTGGGGTGGAGCCGACGCCCGCGTCTTCGCTTTTGAACCGTTATTCCGCTGCATGGCAAAACTTCCCAGCTACCCGGATGGGCCTGAGTTTAGCAAAATCCGCGCCGCCATCAACCGCAAAGACCTCGAACCACCCGCCGGCGGATAGTCTAGTGTAGTCTTTATCAAATAACTACACATAACCCTGGGCGACCAAGGCGGCTCTGGCGCACTGGATTTTGCAGAGAATCTAGTTATCTTCGGCTTTCCAGGGAAATATCGATTAAAGACCAAAGCGTGATTACTCAGGCCGTGCGCCTCATGCTACTCTCGGCCCAAGGAGAAATTGCGGAGATAAAGAATGCAACCATTGATCCAGCCCAGACTTAGGCTGGCAAAAAAGCTGGAAGCCTCCGTGGCGGAAGATACCGACCAGCCCGCCCTGCGCTGGTTGCTTCGGCACTGGATGAAATCCCAATCACTCGCGCAATTCTGCCCTAAAGCGCACACCCCAATCGCGTTGTTCGGCTCGGTATGTCCTCATAGATCACGAGCCACACCGGACATTTAAGCCCGCTACGATGTCGTGTTCAACCATGGTCCGCGCGATCAGCGGATTGCCAATCGTATACCGATGCGGACCAGCCACGCCCCGTGACCAGTCGTCAGGAAGCGCATGAAACCGCTGCTATCCTCGTGAGCCCGGATGCGGATTCGAAGTCCGAGGCGTCGCTAGCCGCGTTAACATCGCATTGGAGGCCGCCCTCCTCGACGGAACCGACGTCCCCCGCAAAAAGCGCGACGACCTCGTCGAAAGAACGGGCGCTAACGTGCTCATAATGATGACTGGTGATTTTGTTGATCATGGCGCTCTCGTTTCAGCCAAATCGCACTCCTGCATCCTGCACTTCCCGGTAAGGAAGCAGCCACACCAGTGATTCGTCATGGAGGTCTCCAACTTGAATCCGATTGCCCCAGGGGTCTCGGAAATCGCACCGGAACGGCGGTTGCAACTCCAGACCGTATTTCTTCGTCAGCTTTTCTTTCACCTCGGCAAGCTGTTCCGCATCTCGAACCATGATCCCGAAATGGCCGATCCGGCTTGGCCTCGCATCGTTCGATTCAAAGATGGCTAGGAACTGATGTTCGCCCAGTTTGAAAAATGCGTCACCTTCTCCGCCCTCGAGTTTCTCCAAGTTGAAAACGTCCTGGTAAAATTCAACCGCTTTTTCCACGTCGCCCACTTCAATAGCAACGTGATTGCAGCCGTAAACCTGAACACTCATAATCTGAAATCGCGGGAAGGCAGTCGTAGGCGCGTTTTATTTTGCCCACTTTGTGAAAACCTCGTTGTAATCGAAAGGGAAGATGTTCTTTCTCCCGTAGGTTTTTATGAGCGTCTTTTCGTCGAAACTTTGCTGAATCGCCAAGTGGTCGGGGAAAACCGGCTTTCACGCCGTGCCTTTACCTGGGTGCCCCGAAGAGTTCCGGCCTTCTTCATTGCCACCCGTCGTGTGCAAAAACTCAGCACCGATGAAATCCATTGAGAATCAGCAACTTACAAGCTAATAAAATTCGATCCTTTCATTCCAGTTTTTAATCACAAATAAGTTTCACTTATCGCCATTTCATTTGTGAACCAGCAAAGCCACTCGATCATGCCTGCCAGGGGTGAGCAACAGCTGAAAATTTCAGTTGTTGCCACTTTTGAACGTGTCGGTACGGAGTTTTGCCTGATTCGGGATGGTTCCAGTGCAAAACAGAGCGACCGGATTACGAAAGCAATCCGGATTTGACCATCCATCACCGACCGGCCTTTAAGCGGCTCGTCGGTAATAATGTCGCAAAACCCCGCCCAGACGCGACTCGCACTCGACTTCCAATGGATCTGGCGGGCCGGAACCCGGCGATGGCGGCGGCATCAAAAGAACACCGATGGGCTTGTTCTCCAGACCTTGGTGGGGGCGCACCGTGTTGTAATAGGTCTCGTATTCCCGGATCAAATATTCCAGGTGGCGTTCGCCAAAGACAACGAATTGGCTCAAGCATTCCCGCTTAATAGATTGCACGAACCGTTCCGCATAGGCATTCAGATTGGGAGAAGCAAAGGGCAGCCTCTTTACCTTGATCCCCTCACCCATGAAAATCTCGTCGAACTTCTTAGTGAACTTGGCGTCGCCGTCCCGCAAAAGATAGCTAGCCTTCTCCTCTCGCTCGGCCAGTTCCATCACCAGATTGCGCGCCTGTTGTTCAACCCACGGACCGTCGGGATGACAGGTCATTCCGATGATCCGGACCCGGCGGGTCTTGAGGTGGATGAAAAACAGAACGTAGAAGTTCACCTTGCCACACCCTGTCCACACATCCTTCACGAAAAAATCGCACGCCCACAACGTCTCCATGTGGCGCTTGAGAAACAAAGTCCAATCCCCCTCCCTTTGCCCAGGACTCGGATGAAAACCATTGGTAATGAGGATCTTTTTGACCGTGTTTCGCGCTATGCGGATACCCAACTTGAAAAGTTCCCCTCGAATGCGGGAATATCCCCAGGCATTCTCCTTTGCAAACCGCAGGATCAGCTCCTCCACACTTTGCGGAACCGGCGGTCACCCCTGATGCGCAATCGCTACTCTCTTTTCCACGCCAACCCGCCGCTCGTTTTTCCAGCGCAGGAAGGTTTTATAGCTTACAATGGAAAGCAACTCTTGGATCGCATCGCCCAGCGGCGCTCCCAAGCGAACCAGCAGCGAGCGCTCCGCTGCCGTCGTGCGAATCTGTTTCGGCAGACGGGAGCGCAGGATTTCATTCTCGGCTTTGAGATAAGCAATCTTCCGAAGCAGAATGGATTGGGGCAGGTGGACCAGAAAAACGAGGAGCGGGTGTTGGCGGGTTCTGGACATCGGGAGAGCCCGAAATCATGCCGGTTTGATTTCCTGCTGGCCATCTTTTTAGCTTTGCAATACCCTCAAAACCGTCAAGAGCCGGATTTCTTGCAACTGGCATGGAGTGAAGCGTTTGCAAGAGAAGCTCGAAGTTTTTGCACCCCGGTCGAAGCTTGGAAAAAGGTCAGTGAAAGGAACACGGGCCAAACCAACCGAGGAATCGGAGGCACAGTAACCTTCCAAGAGAGGATTGGCACCCGGGTGGAGGTGAAAATCGGAGAGCGCATGAAATGCACCGGAACTTCGCATGGAGGCTCGTTGACCGGTCTAGTATCATCGAGCCAAACTGGCTCATCAGTCTCGGTTGCAACCGCTCATGCGCCCCTCTTCGAACCAGAGACTTTTTGGACTTAAATAGCCTTGATTAAGAGAGTAAAGTGTGTCACGTGTGAAGTCTACAAAAGTCTCTGATTTTGGGTCTCCGATAGCGCCAACTTGGCACGTTAGACAAAAGTTAGACAGTTCGAAAAGGGTCGCGCACGGGTCGAGAGTTCCCGTCGTCTGAGTTGCTGAGACTTCTGAGGAATTATCGCTACCAGGGAGGCGTTTCGCTGGAATGGGAGAAGCTTTGGCATCCGGAGCTGCCGTCGCTGCACGAAGCGTTAGCAGCATTTCGAAATTTGTGCGTAAAGATCGTCTTTACTGACGATAAGCATACCCCCTTTTGGCCTTCGCTTTAGCAGGCTATCGAGGAACGAGTACAATGGGACCGTGGTCAGGTACGGCTTGGACTAGGGCATAATTGGCTCCGTTGCGTTCGACTATTTTGCACTCAATCGGACGCGCGCTCTGGCTTGCCTCCGCCGATTTCCAGGAAGGATGCAGGCGCACCTTGAGCGTTAGTGGAAAATCAAACAGCTTGTCGTCCATGTCGTCGCTGAGGTTCAAGACAATCTTCGCAGGTCCCCTTTCCTGCACCTCGATGTGGGCAGTATCGCGCTCTTGCCCGTATTGGCAGCCTTCTCGGAAAAGCGCCATCCAGAGATCGTTGTTTTTGATCTTTTCCTGGACGTAAGCGAATTTCTTTTCAAACTGTTCCATGGTTTCCTCATCGGATTTTACGAAGTGTGTGAACCCAAAATACCAGCCGCGCCACAGGCGATTGTTAGGCGAAGGATCAAAAACAATGCTCAAATTCACTTGCGGGAATTTGGCGCCTTCGACATCAAATCGACTGTTGGCATTCACCCGAGTATAGTCGATTTGGTTGGCGGCATTGGCAAACGGACAAACACCCCGGCAACCGATATAATATTTGGCCGCGACGACAGGATCGTTGAGTTCATTAACCCCTTTTCCTCCCGGGTATGCTAGCGTCAAACACCGATGCCCTGAGATATTCTTTTCAATAACTTTTTGGGAATCGCCATATTCAGAATCAACACCCTTCCAGTCTGGCAATTTCGCGTCGGCCATGTGGCTGACCGTGTGAGATTGGACATCATAACCGGCCGCTACCACTTTTCGCCACAACTCCCACGCCCCCCCCTGTTGAGATCTTTTTGCATCCTCGACTAAGTTAGTGATGATGAACCAAGTGGGTCTCAAGTCGTATTTTTTGCACATCTCCATCCACCACGGCACATTCATTGCATTGTTGTCGTCAATGGCAATGGAAAATGCAGCCAGAGCATCGTCCTTCCAAAGACATATACTCGCCTCACCCGGGTTCGCGGGCCAGTCCCGATCGCGCAATTCAAACCGGGGTTTTTTCGGACTATCTGGCAGGTTATGCTGCTGCAAATTGGCGTTTGCCGTAAGAACAACCGTCAGCAGAAGTGTGGGAACGATGAATAACCGGATGATTCGGCAGAAGGCGATGCACATAGTTCAGTTTTTGGAGATGGCTAAGTCCTTTTCGGCTGTCAATATTTTCAGCAATTCGGGTGCAACAATACGGGCGATGGCGTGGGCTCCAGTTGAGGTGAAGTGTGTGCGATCCTCTGCGCCGGGGCGATCGGCTGTATCGAGCTTGTTGATGGTGAACGGTTCCGTACCGGCTTCGCCAAGAGACTCGAAGAGCTTCGCACTCGTCGCATGCAAGTCGATGAGATCTACCTGCAACTCCGCCGCCACGGCTTTCATCGCCTCGGCATAAGGGCCTAATTCGTTCGTAGCGCGTCCATCCCGATAAGTCCGCCTACTGACAGGAGTCACGAGAATGGGTGTAATGCCGGCTATCCGGGCTTCGAAAATGTAGCAGCGAAGGTTTTGCGGATATTCGGTCGCGGGATCGGCAGACTCAACGTTTCCGCGAGCGTGTGAATCGTTATGACCGAACTGGATAACGATATAATCGAGGCGAATGGCAAGTAGACTTTTCCAAAGTTCGGACGGGTAGGTCTTTGTGCTAGCACCGCAGCGTGCCTCGTTGATAATGGAGATATTCCCCGGCAGGTATTCCGCGATAACCTGCCCCCACCCTCGCATTGGTGAATCAGAAGCATATTCGAAGACCGTGGAATCGCCAACGAGTGCAACATGAAGGGCTTTGTTCTGCGGCATAAATTTAGTGCCTTTCAATCGGAATGACTTGATCACTTACTCTCAGGCGATTCCGGGCGAATTGCGGTTTCAGGATCATTGGGAACCAAAGCGCCGGTGAGGCCATCGATCCAAACCCATTTGAGATCGTCCTTACCAGTGGACTGTGCGGGTGCAGCAGCACGGTGAGCCGCCCACATTTGCTCAATAAAGAGATCTGGCGTGCGGGTGCATCCGGCGGGATACCATTTAGGCGGGACATAATTCGCATCCGGGCTCATCCAGCGATCGATATAGTCGAAGAAAGCGTTGTGGTTCCAGATGGCGCGTGCCTTCATCCAACGAGCCGCAAGAGCAACACCGATTGAAGCCTCGGAGTTATTGATCCTGTAACCATCGAGAAAGTGATCATCCTTATTGAAACTGGCGTGGGGCTTTTCCTCAAAGGGCTTGCGCTGCCCCGTGTGGACCACTGCCTGCCATAGAGCCGTCTGCCCGTCTCCGCCATGCCCGTAGTAGGTATCGATATCCTCTTGGAAGAGCGTGGTTGGAATGGGCGTGTTTGCCTGTGAGGCAATCTTAAACCGGCCGTAAACTGAAACATTGGGATCGACGGCAGGAAATTTTCTTAACTCCGGAGCATCCAGGATGATGCTGGAAAAAAGGATCGGCCATTTGCGCCCTTGCCAGTGCCCGCCGTCGGAAAACCATTGCCGGCCAAGCTGAGCAACCCCAGACAGGTCGATTCCGAGTTGAATGTAGCGCAGAAGCAGCGTTTTCTTTTGCTCCTGCGGAACATCAAGCAAAACCATCAGAGCAGCAATCGAGCTCACCCTGGCAAATTCCCGGCCATAGTTTGGCTGATTTTCCCCAGGCATCATGTATTGGTTGAGCCACGCGTAAGTGTTATCGAGCCACGGACGTTCGAAAAGACGTTCGATTTTTGTCCAGTCTGGGGTCGACTCCACTGGTTTCAGCTTAGGCAGAAGATCCCATTTTATCTGACTTTCTCGGTAAAGAGGCTTGTCATTACCAACATACGATGGCCGAAATGCATCGGCTGGGGGAACGCTCGGTAAACACGTTAAAACCGCAGCGGTTTTGAGCGCCAGTGGCATCGTACAGCCGCACAACCGGATCCCGTTTTCCCCTAGAACGAAAGGAGTGGTAAGTTGGCCCTTGGCGTCCCTGGCCTCCGAGCTAATCGTCGAAATGAGAGTGCGGTTCGGTTCTAGGCGAAAGGGATATTGAACGGTGAGTTTGGGATCGTAGTTGGGGCCGCGTGAATCATAGCCCTGATTTTCGAAGCCAGTTCGGGCGTTCTTTCCCGACTCGGATGTATCGCGGCCGGTAACTACCATCGAGCCGTTCCGCATGCGGTTGTCTTCAACGAGAGATACCGCCCCATATCGGCTTTTACCGCCCGCAAATAAACCACGGTCTATAGCGTCTGGCCCCGATGCAGGCGTTACGCCTGTCACCGTCACGGGACCAACGATCCAATAATCGCCCGTTACAAAACGCCCCGATTCACAGGGCTCCTCAAAGGTCCAGGTGATTCCATATTGAGTGATCTGGTTGACCTTTTCCGCACAGGCAAGGGATTCAGTAGCAAGAAGCAAGGCTAATAATACGTCAATATGTAATCTCATATGCAAAAGCAGGACGGCTGGGCACCTGTTAAAAATGCACCAGCATTTAGAATCGCAGCAGATTCCAAGCAAGGCGCCCAAGAAAATCAAATCTGATATTAGTTTTTCACCAGAGTGCCAGGATTTCAGGAACTCCGGTTGAGGGCCATGCACGCTTCAGCCAATGATAGAGTACCGGTCGACTGCCATCTATTGCCTGGCTCTCAGCGAGCGTCAAGCTATTCGTTAGGCCCAACTACGTCGATGGCGGCGAATCACTGTAACTATAGACACGGCCAAAGCGCTCATTATCAGGCCTGATGTTGACGGTTCGGGAACCGCGGTGACGTACAAGTACAGGTTATTGTCTTGGATTGTAAAGCTGCCGGACAAACCTGAGGCAAGGTCGCTTACGGTGAAATCCGAGGCGTCAAATGTAGTTACGCCGTCCCACTCAGCGAGTTTATACCAGCCTTCATCGCCGGTCCCTGCGAAGTCAAATGTCCACGAAGAGCCGGTTCCCTTCAGAAAATCACTGGAAGCGCCCGTGATATCGAGGAAATCCTCGATACTGGCTCCGCTTTGCGCCTGCACAAGAGTTGAGGCTGACGTTCCGAGTTCGAAAACCCAATCGTTGCCGCCGTTCCACGTAACATCGTTCTGTACGGTCAACTTACCGATACTGTTACCCGGGCACAAAGAACCGTCTATTGTGACAGCCCCGGCAATCGTACCAGCCCCGCTCAATACGGCACCGACGTTCACCTGAACATTGCCCGTGCCTGTGGCAGACCCGGTCGCGTTGTTCACAACGAGGGTACCACCGGAAACGGTTGTGCCTCCTCCATAAGTATTCGCACCGGTCAATTCCAGAGAATTGGAACCGAGCTTGACAAGCCCAATCACATTCGAGCCGCCATTCGTATTGGCAATGGTGTTACTATAGGTGAATTTTCCTCCAGCAGCATTGCTCGTGTCGAGACCGAGTTTAGCGCCGTTTTCAAAACCGTTTGTGGCGGAGCCTAATGCGGAAAGCTTGCCAATATCGTCACTGGTAAACTCTCCTGTACCGCCGACATTGAAAGCCATGGTAGCACCGCTCTTCACATCGATGTTGGCGCTCGTCCACACTGCCTGCCTGGCATTATATAGGGAAACCCTGCTGGCAAATTGCAAGGTCCCTGCACTGATCGTGGTATTGACGTAGGTGCTGGTTGTGCCAGTTGCTGTATCGGACATGGAGTTAGCACCAGAGATAATCCACGTACCGGCATCAATCTTGTTCATGAAGAATCCCTTGCCAGAATAACCGGCGGCATTAGACAAACCGCTAATCGTGTTGGCTCCTGTATTGCTCCCCCCCAACGTAATCGTTGTAGTGCAAGCTGTACTTGCAGCGGTCTGGATACCTCCGTTGAAAAGCATCACCGCAGAACTGCTTTCCGCATTGTTAGTTAGGGTAGTAGAGATGTTGCTATTCCCGTTTACGAGTTTGATCGCAGCATCAAACGTCTGGGTGTTGTTTACCGCAGAGTTCATCGTGATGCTACCAGCATTCCCCCTGATATTCATAATGCTGCCTGTGGTCCCAAAGACATATGCGCCCACCGCCGAAGTATCAAAGAGAATACTGTGAATACCGCCAGAGACGATTGAGGAGGTAAGGATAGGCTCGGCCGCTCCCCCTTTTCCCGAGGCTGGCAGAGCGGTATTAAAAGTGGCAACATCGGTACTGTTCGCCCCTGGCACGGAACCCACCCAGTTTCCACTGGTGGACCAGTTGTCGTCCCCCCCGCCACCACTCCATGTGCCGGAGGTCGCCAGCGCCGAGGGGAGAAGACTCACGCTAAGGGTGAATAAAACACCACGTAGAATTGATTTTAGGGGTAGTTTAGCCATAAGGAATAGCTGATTGATTTGCGTTTACAGGGTTATTTGAGGGTTTTACTGGATCTAGATGATCAATCCGTTGATCATCATGCCAGAACTGCGGTGGCCGTCAAGTTGACTTTTCGAATCTTTTCGAGTCGAGTTTCCGACGGAATGCGAAATTCTCGAGGAAATCCCCGGTTCAGGGAATTGGATTTATCAGCTTAATCCGCTATTCATCACGGAAGATTTCGTCGGGACAGTCACACCGCGCGCGTGGCGTATTCGAAAAAAATTGTTTTTACCCCACCGTTCCTTTAGTGTACGTCCACAAAAAGATGGCGTCACTTAAACAGATTGCAGAGGAACTCGGAATATCTTCCGCCTTGGTTTCGAAGGTCGTGAGTGGAAGGATGGGAACATCGCGCACCAGTGACAAAACGCGAAATGCGATTTTGAACAAAGCCAAGGAATTGAACTATACCCCTAATAGTCTGGCGGTCGCATTAAGAGCTGGGCGCAAAGCGACTATCGGCATCTTTTTTCATCATATGGGGATTCCTGGAAGCGATGTAAGCGATCGATTGCTTCGCGGATTTGCCGAAGCTCTCGAACAGAGCAGTTATCGCATGCTGTTGCGATTCTTTACTACTGACGTCGAATTCATCGCGGCCTGTGATACTGAGCTTAAAAAGAAAATTGATGGTTTGATCATTGCAGGCGTCTTCCATCCAGAATTGCAGCAAAAAATTCGCGAACTCGAACGGGAGAAAGTTCCAGTCGTTCTTTTGTCTAACAGCGCACCTGGTCGCCATGTGCAATCAGGGATAACGCATGTGGTGGTAAACTACGAATCTCAAGGCTATCTTGCCACTCGTCATTTGATCGAACAAGGGTGCCGTCAAATCGCCTGTTTCAGTGCCGTGGAAAGCCGAACGGTCGGATACGTCAAAGCGCACGACGAGGCAAAACTAAAGCTAGATCGGCGCCTCGTGATACCGACTGATGGCCTTTTGCCACTGAGCGGCAAAAAGAGCTTGGAAGAGCTTCTAGCAAAGAAGCTGCCTTTCGACGGCATTGTATGCCATTCTGACGCTCAAGCAAATGCGGCTATTAACGGGCTCATAACGAGAGGAATCAGGGTTCCCGAAGAAATTAAGGTTACTGGCGTCGATAATTCGCCGTTGACCGAAGATTGCATCGTACCGATCACTTCTGTAACTCCAGAGCTTCGAGCATCGGGCTTGAAAACTGTGAATTTACTTCTTCAGCGGATCGCCGGAAAAAGGGTGAAGTCTGTTCTTATTGAACCCAGTCTGGTCGTTCGCCGTTCATCCGGTGGCCGCAAGTCAGAGGGGACGGATTTCGTCACTTATTGAAAAAATAAGAAAGAATCTCATTGCTCCTGAGATCGAATTGATCATATCGCTCGCAGCATTTGGGAGATTGCAGATCAGCACTCCTGGCTGGTGGTTTAGCCTTAGCAAAGCTTGCGGGAGGAATGCAATTCCTATATTTTTCGGTATTGAGCCGAGTTTATCGAAGCTTAAGTAGTCTCCTCTGGAGGCTGATATGCAGCAGTACCACCCATTTTTTTAAATTTGACGTAAACGAACCAAGCAGCGCCCAATGCCAGGACAGTAAAGATGGCACCAATGGCAAACGTCAAACGGTAGATAGATCTATCAATAATGACGCCCGTAATCGGCGCCATCACCATGACGGCTAAGGCAAAGACAATGCCTCCAGCAGAGGCAAATTGTGCATAGCGAGCCTTGGGGAAGAGGCGCTGACCCAGCGATGCAGAGCAAGTAAAATAGCACCCTGAGAGCACACCATGCAGTACCCAAGCAACAAGAAAGGTCTCAGGAGTAGTGGCACAAAAAAAAGCCCAGAGGGAAACGCCCAAATACAGAATAAGCACAGCGATGATCATGCGAATGGGGTGAAAAACATCCACCAGCCAACCTAGAAAATAGGATAGGCCGAATGAAATACCGAATGTGATGGTTACTGATTTACCGTATTCATGCATGTTCACACCTAGACTATTAGCAAAAGGGATAGTGAAGGTATTGACAGGAAAAAATGAAAGCCCCGCCGCCATCATCAGCACAAATACTGCGTTATAATATGAATTCGTAAAGCATTCGCGCCAGTATCTACCAACTTCTCGTAAGAACCGTTCGGCGACATTCGTGCTCGCGGAATCGGATAACGGCGGAGGCGGGTAGGCTCCCTCTTTTACGCGCAGACAAACCAGAAAAAATGAAACGCCGTAAAAAAGGCCTATGGCTAAAAGGATGCGCGTAAAATGATTCGGAACTCTGCCCATGATCCACCAATTGAACATCATTCCGGCAATTAAACTTACTGCGCGGAAAAGCCCGTAAAATCGCCCAAGCAGTGGAGTGGGAACGACATCGTTAATCAGGCCTCCGAATACGGCCTGGCTGGCAATGGTCGCAAATTCAAATGCTGCCCAGAAAAGTCCAAAACATATCAACGAGACGACAAGCTCGGTTTGACCCTGAAGATAACCGTGAACCCATTTCGTCACTAAAGGTGTCACGCCTAGCCCTACCATTCCCAATGCAGCAAGCGGTCCAGTTACGAGTAAAAACGGAATACGCCGTCCCCGCTTGCTGCGATGACGGTCAGACCACACACTAATAGTCGGCCCAAGTATCAGGCCCACAAAAGCGGGAAAGGAGCTGATTATTAGGCCAAAGAGAAGATTGGGAACCTTAAGGCTATTGAGATACCACTGCGCCATTGGCAACACGGAGCGGTCCCGCATTGACCAGGCGAAGTCCCCCAGAGAAAGCCATGCAAAAAGCGACAACAATCCACTCGTCGTATAAACTAGTGTACCAGCCCTCCAGATATAAGTTTTTTTTGGTGGAGTGCCTTTATCGACAGACGTCTCAATGTTAGGGTTGATCATGGCTGGAATGGCCGGGTGCGCCCGGTAGCGGAATCAATCACCACCGAGACATAGTTCGTGGCCGGTCCATCAGCTGATGCTTTGGCATGTAAATCCTTAAGTGTTAGACACCAAGGCTGATCTTTGGGAAGATTGGTTGAACCGTCAGGATTGAAGCAGAACCCAACGTAGCTCTTTTTTTGCAACATCCTCGGCGCGCTTACTGATTCCTGAGAAGTCCAGGGCCCAACCTTTTTATCTGTGAGGGGAACCGCTTTGCTAAGCACCGTCGAGTAATCGGCTGAATCCTCAATCACAACGTTCCCCGGCAGGACACAGCTTGTCGTAATCCACTCATCTGAGGTATTCCCGCTGATTGAGGATGGAATCACGACGGCCATCACGCGCCAACAATCACCAGAACCATTGTCGTATTTGTAAAATCGCACTTCGACCGGAATGTTCCGAGTAATCGCAGTCTGTCGCGCAAGAAGCAGATTATTGTCAACCATATCGGCAGCGCCAGTGATGTTGTAGCCATCCATCGTGCCGCGGATCGGCAACACCATTGTCGCAGCGAGTAATGACATCACCATCATCACACAAAGCAGCTCGACCAAGCTAAACGCTCTCCGTCGGGGAAGTCTGAGGGTTTCCATATATAAAATCACTGCTGATTGGTCAGTTTGTCAGGGCTGGAAGTAATTTTCCGAAACGATTCGCCATTTGTAAAAGTGATTTAACGGAGAAGCGTTGGAATCGGTAGCATAATCCGGGATGTCCGTGCGATTGGGATCAATGTAGCGTTCAATCAATGTGGAACCGCGCAGTTCCGCTGTAATACGGTCCTTTGCTTCGTCCCATTTCTCCGCCGCGGTGGATGGCACCTTCTGGAGCGCCTGTACCCGCCAATGCACGGTATAGGTATTGGATGTTGTAGTTACTCGCGAATAGAGGTGATCGTATGGCTGTTCCCGGGCGGTATCCGAGGTCAGTAATTTATTGTTCCAAAATGATATCACGCTACCAGAATTGCTGCCTTTTGGAACCATCCACATCGAACAGATTTCTGCAGCCGAACGGAAGATCGATCCAGAGTCAAAGACATCCGAGTCAAAGCGCTTAAGCGTCTCGGCAGGATCGATTGGATAACGTGTTTGGGAATCCGCCATTTCCCTAACCTTGTAGTGGGATTTATAATTCGCCACCAAGCTGTTGTCCATGGCAGTTATCGAAGTGGATTTCAGGAGTGCATACAACCCGGTTTTGCGATTGATATAGGAAAACGGCATGATCTTATAGTTCAAATTGATTTTCCCTGCCGTGGAGAACTCCTCACTAATTGGATAGGGCTCCACAGCCGGCATCCAAAACAAATCAAGGAATAGGTAATCGGGAGGAGAACTCAGTCCCGGATGACTCGATCCTGCGGCGGGATTTGGAGAAAACAGCAGCGATCGCCATCCCTGCGTCGTACTCGAGGGCAAACTGCCCAAAACAGTGATCGGAGAAGGGATCTGCCGATTAGGTGAAAAATAGCCCTTGGATGACGGTGTATTGATACCGTCGTTCCCCGAACCATTCATTACGAAATACGGTGTCACGTATGTAAATACAGTTGTTGATGGCGAGTAAGTTGTGCGGTAGAGCGCCTGAAAATCCTGGTCGGGCCGTGGTATAAACCCGCCATCCTTAACGTAGCCTGCCCCTGACGACCAATCACCCACCGATGCATTCGAGCCGATTGTATCAATGGGGCGCATGGACACCACTCCGACCACCGAGGCGTCCGTCGATGCAGTGGCGGTATCACCAGCAGCGCGCCCCAAAATGCCATTCGCGCTGTCTTGACCGCACAAGGCAATGCCATTTGGCGCTATATTCTTTCCGAGCACTGAATAAACTTGAGAGGCGATGTAACCAGTACAAGCTGGGAAATTTGTAGAAGCTCCCATCGTATGATACTGCTTGTTTGGACTACGGTACTCCGAAGTGAGCACTTGTTTCATCTTTGCGGAAGATCCAATGACGTCTTTGATTGCCCGGAATTTGAATTTAGATGCCAAGCGAGGGTCTCCCTGACCATCCCCACTCGGGTCGGGAACCATTGACAATACTGTATCGTAAACAGTGGTGGCAGGAAAACCGCCGGGGTTGATCTGATTATTCGTGCGTAGGGTATCCTTGTTAAGAATCTGGGACCCGTTTTCAGCCACGATCGACGTGCTATTAAGGTTGAATGCCATGCGCTGCTGATAATCCGTCATGCTCTTTCCAGCGCTACACTTATACGCATACGTCGGCACAGGAGAAAAAGCCAGCGAGGTGTCAGCCGGATATGCGACACTTCCTTCCGCGTCCTTCGGATAAATGCTGGCAAAATCAGGAATACTGGTCGGATTCGAACTCATAACAGGATCGCTACCAGCATTTGCCGATCGAAAAGCCGGCGCTATCTCGATGCAAGCCCATTTTGAAGCATTATTGAAGTTTGGATTCGGACATTCGGAAGACTTACCGTTGCCACTCACTGCCTTTTTGCTGTTCATTTTGTCGAAATAATTCCAGCGCGGCGCCAGCGGAATTTCTTGCGGTCCATTCCACCCCGAAAAATCAATGGTATACTTGGCAACCATGAGGGATGAATCCGATGTCGGGTCTAGATCGGGATTGCCATTTTTGATCCCGTAGATTTCTATTCCAACAGAATCTCCGGTAAATCCGAATTCTGTAGCGGTATCATCTAATTGTACTTCTGGGCTTACCAGGCCATAATTGAGGTCATCGGTGTTTCCGCTGCTAACGATCTTGGCGTCCTTTATATTCCCATCGGAATCCCTTGTGAAAAAGGGGAGTATGTACTCGGGCATTTTTCGGGCGGTGCCTCCGATTGTCCGATAATCCAATTTCATCACCTTTCCGCCAAAACCAAGGCTTGTCCCGTTAGCCTGCATATTACCACCTGTAATCTTCACCCAGAAGATTGGTTGGTTGTTACGAGTGGCTCCCCGCAAGTTGAAAAAATCAAGCAACATCACTCCGCGCATTCGCGTTGTTCGGGCGCCAGTAGGATAGTTCGTTGGGCTGCCCGCACCACCAACATTGATCAAATTATTCCAGCTCAGGGGGTCGTTGAAATTCAGCGAAGAATCAGCTTTTTTCGTAGGCTCTATTCGTTGCGTCGCATAAAAGACTAGGGACACTTCACGCAATAAAGGGAACTCGCTGATGGTATTGATGTCACCACTTCCGAGATTCAGTTTCAGGGGATGTGAAAGAAATGCTTCGTTCTCGGTGTACCCAGTTTTCGAACTGCCATTTGCCATCGTGAATGTATTGAAGGAAACGGGCGTGAACGAGTAGAGCATTTTGCCGTCCGTATCGAGGGTATACTGATTCACCAGCGAACGGACGAAATTGAATGTATTGGCAAGAATCCAATCTCGCCCATCAGCAGTATACTTGCTTACAAAATTTCCCCCGTATCCCGGCACGTTGGCGGAAGTCAGTCGTTGCAGATAGCTTAGTAATGACTGGTTTCGTTTGATGTTGGCGTAATCATGCGTGCAACTTTCGGGATTTTGTCTCTGAAAAAAGTACCGTTCGCCCCCATTGTCTCGCGCTTGATTTAGTGAGGAAATAAAGGCCAATAGGCGTTCCTCCGCTCTCATCCACGTATTGCCGCTTACCGGGGTATCCTCGGGATTTGGCTGAGATACAGCGGCTTTTTGCCGGTTAGGAAGCTGTGCATGCTCACTGGGATAAGGCCAGGTGATTGGCCAGAGACTCACACGTGGTGTCCCGAACAATGTCGTCTCCGGAGCCCGGCTGTTTGCGGTAAGAAAGAAAGAACGCTGACTCAGCATATCGACAGTGAGTTTCCCTGCCGGAGTGCGCGTGATCCCATTCATTGTTCCGCTGAAATACAATTCGTCCGGCGCTGCAAGCAACCGGTCTGTTTTGAGAGTCAATGGGGTGCTCGGGATATCCTGAAGAATCCCGTTGGGGCCAAAATCGAAGTTTGCGGCCGTAATAGGGTATGTTCCGCCCCTCGAACTCGAGTCATCACATGGAACCCTGGGGGACAATGCCAAAAGACTCTTTAAATTGGACCAATAGTTCGCATTCCAACGGTCTCCCGGGTCTAGTTCGGGAAAGACCGCGGAAAGTGAGGTCATCGAAGGATGTCCGGGAACACAATTGAATTCGTTCCCGACTGGTGGATTTCCCGCAAACTGCATTTCGTCGTAGGTCGCCGCCTTCGGCCAATCCCAAAAAGCCCCTTCACCCGCAGTATTGATGTTTACTTTTGACGTTTCATCGTCCGTCCAGAAGGCGATCCGACCGACGATCGGGTTCGCTGTTGAGGCCCCTGGAACGGTCACAATGGTCCCGGCCGAGTCGCTCGGTGCAACCATTTGGCCGTCTTCAAGAACATATAGCCACTTCGTCGGCATCGGCACCTCCAATCCAGAACCGGCTACGGCGCTATTGTTCGAATCAACCGAAAAACCATCCACTTTGCCGATTACATTTGGATTTAGGATCGGATAGGAACCGGCTATCGGCTGATTAAGATCCGTAAACACAGCCGGACTATTCTTCCAACCCGCTGCCGGAACCTCAGAGGAAGCCGTCGGATTGAACCCTGCTCCATTTTCCATCAAGTTATCCCATGAATAGAGCTTGTATATTTTGCTTGGATTGCCGTTAGCGTTGTAAGTTCGTATCATTCCTGGCTGGGCAGCCCATGAAGCCGGCTCTGATGCCGTACCTTCTTTCGTTGCCAAGTTAATCTGAGCAATGACACGATTTACCGCCATACTTGCGAGATAACTCGCCTTCCCGCCACGCGCATACATGGCAACTCCACGCCGTTCCCTACCGGTACTGTTTAGGAAGAAAACAGCGATTGTACTCGCGAGCGCGATGGTAATCATTACCAAAACGAGCGCGAATGCTTTGTGATTGAGGATTTGTTTATGCACGGCTGTGGCTAGTTGTTGGTCCATTTTGCCCCAAGGACCGGAACGGCGGTTCGGAAAACACGAAATCGAATTTTCGCATCCACGAGTTGCTTACAGTAAATCGCCAGATCATCCTCAAGCTTGGAACTGTCGGAAAAAAGCCCGGTAGGGACCCTCAACGGTGGCGGTGGTAGATCGCTGGTCTGATTGAAATGTGCTAAGGAATTCTGATCTACGCTCACCATCACAAGATCGATAATCGGAGGCAGTTGATTGCGCATGACATTGGCCCTTACTGCTGGAACTGCTGCCGCCTTCACGCGCTGCCCTTCCGGATAATCGGGTGCCCAAGCGCGAGAATCGTAATGATAATTCGGGCACAATATCGAGCCTTTGGTCGCATCGCTAAAGGTGGAACCTAATTGCGAGGCAATTGCCTTTTCATCCTGTGGCGACAGCCTCGGGCGTACAATCAGCAACGGAATATCTTCCGCCAGAACACGCGGACGGACGCGCGGACGCGCGGCTGAAGCATCTTCCTTGGCTGCAAATGCCCCAAGCCAACTGAGATCGTATTTCCCCAACGCAGTTGACTGATAAACCCCTAAGTCTTCCGTGGGTTCAATGATTTGCAATAGCCGAAATCTTTTCGAGGCGCCAGCAAGCGGCTTCAACCATTTTGGCAATATCGAATCGTCGTTGTCGCCATACTGAATGTAGAACCCCATTGAATTTACCGTTCGGCGAAGGTCATGAAGGCCGGAATCATCCGTATACCCAGTTGATGCCTGAAAAAATACCGCATCGCCAGGATTTGTCGTGGTATCACCTTTGGGTACAATGATGGAAGCCGCAGTGCCTTGCGCGGCGGGTCCTGAGATGAAATGCAATTCCGATGCGCGCATAAATTTCGCCGGAACGAATGTTGCGGCATTCGAAACCGTCCGATATTTCTCCGCCACGTCCACGTAGTCGCTATATGCATTAAGCGTTGCCCGCGAGAGCGTCCGATTCAACGTTGAAAACGCAGATCTAGCGTTTTGGAAACCAGATAACTTCCCTCGGCTGGATCTCCAGATCCCGCCCAAACCGGCCATCAATTGAAAAAGCACAATCAAAATGATCAACAATACAATTGTCGAGACCAACAACTCGACCAACGAGAAAGCCGCACGCCTGTAGGGATAAAAATTCAAGGAGGAAGCCATTGTTAATTTCCTCTATCGGTGACTAGAAAGGTGATTCTCGAGACTGCCCTCCGGCTACTTGATTGCGAGGGATCACAGCGATAGCCAATCGACACCGTTAGGCGTTTTGCTTCACCGCCAGTTTCGGTAACAGGGGTGCTGCCCCGAACCGTAAAAACGGAATCCCTGTCTCCTTCTTTCACCTCAAATCCCTCATTGCTAAAATAAATCGGGAATCGCTCGGACTGATAGGAGTCCAGTTTATCAAAGGAAGTAAACATCAACTCCGATTCTACTGTCTTGATGATTTCCGTCTCTATGATTTCTCTGTTGGAATCTTGTAATGATGTCAGACCCACCGGCATTAGTGAAAAGATAACCAAAGCGGAAAACATAACCAAGCCGATCGACAGAACAACCTCCATCAAGGAAAAGGCCCCACGAGGGCACGCGGTTGAACTCAGACCTTGCAGGCAAAGAGATCTTCGCTCGACCGTTGGCGATGGCAAGACTTGAAAATTCATGCACTAGAGGGATTGTGTTGATCAATCAATTGATCTTGGAATGTAAAATGTCTTATATTCGCGAGGTTGTCAAGGGGAGAAAATCGACCAGAAAGTTATAGTCAAGCGCATTCGGAACACCCCGAGGAAGTCTTCAGGCCAGGAAAGGAAATCCTCGCAAAAACTATCGCTCAACCGCTACGCCGTATATCCACCAACCTCGCCGAGAAAGGACTCCCAAAGCCCCTCTTACGCCGTTGTTAGCAAAGGAGCCAAAGCGTACGCCTATCACGCCGGATGCCGCTGTTTATGATCCGGAATCCAATTTTTGCAAATTTATGCTTCCCTGATCAATTGTTTGACCATTATAACAAAGAGCATGAACACAGTTCACGCGATCTCCGATCCCCAATTGCTCTGGACCATTGTTGGAACTGATTGCAAGCGAGCAAATGTAGTCGAAGTGAGCACCGGATGGACTTTCGCCCTGGATCCCGAAAACGCAGGCAAGAATTTAGGTTGGCAGGAAAGCCCCCCGCAGAGTTCAACGGCGTTGGACGCGGGATATCCCTGGGAATATTGGCACCCAGGCTACGACGGTGTCGCTTGGTATTGGAAAGAGATATCATTCGACGAGATGGCCCCAGGCGGCACCAAGCGATTACGATTTGAAGCTGTCAGCTACTGGTGCGAGTGCTGGCTGAATGGTCAGTGCCTGGGCGCACATGAAGGCATGTACGACGAGTTTGTTTTTGACGTCACCGCATACCTACGCCCTAACGGCAAAAATCTACTTACCGTCCGCGTCATCAATCCACCAGCAAACAAAGAGATTGAGGGACTTCGCAGCGGAGCACCATTGAATCAGAGCGATCTACCGATCGGCAAAGCGGCCTGGTATTACAATTTTGGCGGTATTTGGGGCCGCGTATGGGTGGAATCGCTACCGAAGATTCATTTGACAGACCTATGGGTGGATCCGGACTGGCGGACCGGCAATCTTACGCTTCGGTGGACCGCAATGAATACCGCAGAGAAAGAGGAGTGCAATCTGACGATCACCGTGCGCGAACGGAAATCGAAAAAGATATTCCTTAAGACAAGACACACGGTCTTAATTACCCAAGAGCAGGCCAACGGGACTTGCATGCTAGATTGTGCAGACTTAGCAGAATGGTCCCCCACCCATCCAACTCTTTATCGGGTGGAAGCTGCTTTGCATTCCTCTCACGGACTGCATTCCATTTCGCAGCAAGTTGGCATCCGCGAGTTTCGCCTCGAAAACGGGCGATTTATTCTCAATGGATCGCCAGTTCGCCTGAAAGGACTTTTGCAACAAGGCGCTTATCCGCGAAGGCTCGGAGCCCCCCATTCTTGGCGTATGGGAGCCCGAGAACTGCTGACCATAAAGAAAGCCGGCTTCAATTTTGTCCGAATTCACCTAAAGCCAGCACCGGCTTGGTATCTGGACTTTGCCGATCGACTCGGGATTCTAGTTATGATGGAACCACCTATCGGCTGGATTGCCAACAGTCCAAAAACAGAGGACCGGATCCGCCGCGAAGTAAAGGCCCTCATTACGGCTAACCGATCAAGAGCATGTATCGTAATTTGGGGGATTTTCAATGAATCATTCCATCTGCTCGGCTACGGTCCCGGAGAAATGCGCAGGCTGGCAGAACGTATAATGAACGCGTGCCGGGAGGAAGATGACTCTCGACTGCTCATCGACACTTCTGGCGGCTACGCTCGTGCCTCATTGCAAGGCGCAGAAACGATGATTCACGACACGTTCCGAAATGTGCCATCCAGGTACATGCAGCCACGTTCTTCAAAAGCGCAGGAAATTGTAGATGTTCATATTTACTGCCCAATGCCCCCAACGCCAGAGATTATGGCAAATTACAGCAACATCAATCCAGGTTCTTTGCCACTATTTCTTGCAGAATATGGTGCAGCTGAAATGCCTCCAAATTTTCCGAAAGTCCTCGCCGCTTATTCGCCGCAGGAGCGCCAAATAGGACTCGAAGACTGGAAGCTCCACGACGACTTTTTTCGCTCCCTCACCCACCGTTTCCATCAAGCTACACTGTCAACGGAATTTGGCGGGGTGGAAGAATGGATCAAAGCTGTGAATCACGAACGAGCGAGGGAGACCGCATCCATTACACTTGCGGCTCGGCGCAACCCTCATATAGCAGGCTTTTGTCACTGCCAGCTCGCTGATGCGAGTGGGGAGCTCTTTGGCGTGCTGGATTTTTGGCGGAGGCCAAAACCGATTTTGCATGCCCTAACCCGCGCTATTGCAGACCCAGGCGCCGGCTTCTTCCCAGAGAAACGATGGATCACCCTGGATGATACGCTCAACACCACCCTTGTGATCGTATCGGATGCAGAAAAAGCCTGCACCGGGCAGGTTGAAGTGGAAATCGCTTCTCCCGACGGCAGTATACATAAGATCTTTTCTGACACGTTCTGTTGCGAAACGCAGATTCCTTTCGAACGAAATTTCACATTTTGTCCAACTGCCGCTGGCATTCACGAAATCCGCGGGCGAACAATGATGAGGGATGGCCAAACCAATGAATTTTCCGAAAAATTCGGTGTATTGGCAAATGAAACAGCGCCCAGAATCAAGGTATCTGGAAGGTTTGCTGATCGGTCTTGCGAACACAAAATTGAAGAATGCGGACTAGAAATCGAGGCGTTTGGCAACAATTACCGCAACAAAAACATTGTTCTTCTTCTGGAGTGGTCAGCTATCGCAGAATCAGTGGGCTCTCATTGTGAGCTCCTTGGACAACTCCGAAACATCGCGCAAGCCGGGGGAGTCGCCATCATCTTTAATCCAGACACCCCGATGCTTCGTCAGTGGCTGCTTCCATCCTTTATCGGAGTGCAGCCAACCTTTCGAACGGGCGTATATTTAAAGAAATCTCCCTTATTCCAAGATCTACCATCGGGCGGCGTCGCAGGGGACCTTTTCGCTTCTATAATAGGAGATCGCTGGGACAAGGGTGACGACATCACCGCCGCAGGCGGGATAATTGACGTCGGTGCCTTCTCTGCGCATATGTGGACACGCCCAGCGGAATATTTCTGGGGAGCCGGACTTTACCGAATTCCGCTAGGACGCGGGCAAATTTTTATTTGCCACCTTAAATTACTAGATCGGCTTAACACCGATCCGCTTGCCAAAAAACTCTTTCGAAACCTTCTTAACTATGCATCAAGCTTTATTCAACCGGGATGCGACGAATTGCTCTTCCGGCGCTGTATTGATCCGTCGTGTGCAAAAACTCAGCACCAGTGAAATCCATTGAAAATAAGCAACTTACAAGCTAATAAAATTCGATCCTTTCATTCCAGTTTTTAATCACAAATAAGTTTCACTTATCGCCATTTCATTTGTGAACCAGCAAAGCCACTCGATCATGCCTGCCAGGGGTGAGCAACAGCTGAAAATTTCAGTTGTTGCCACTTTTGGACATGCCGGTACGGAGTTTTGCCTGATTCGGGATGGTTCCAGTGCAAAACAGAGCGAGCGGATTACGAAAGCAACCCGGATTCGACCATCCCCGCTCGGCCTTTAAGCGGCTCGTCGGTAATAATGCCGCAAAACCCCGCCCAGACGCGACTCGCACTCGACTTCCAATGGATCGGGCGGGCCGGAACCCGGCGATGGCGGCGGCATCGAAAGAACACCGATGGGTTTGTTTTTCAGACCTTGGTGGGGGCGAACCGTGTTGTAATAGGTCTCGTATTCCCGGATCAAATATTCCAGGTGGCGCTCGCCAAAGACAACGAATTGGCTCAAGCATTCTTCTGGTCGCCACTCGCCGCCTTCTGGCTCCTCCAGCGCAGGAAGGTCTTGTAACCCACCATGGAAAGCAACTCTTCAACCGCGCTGCCCAGCGGCGCTCCCAAGCGAACCAAGAGCGAGCGTTCCGCCAGCGTGGTGCGGATTTGCGTCGGCAGGCGGGAACGGAGCATCAGGTTCTCGGCCTGGAGAAAGGCAATCTTTTGCAGCAGGATGGATTGGGTCAGGTGGACCAGAAAAACGAGGAGCGGGTGCTGACGGGCTTTGGACATCGGGAGAGCCCAAAATCATGCCGGTTTGATTTCCTGCTGGCCACAATTTAGCCTCCGAAATACAATCAAAACCGCCAAGGAGCCGAAATCCTCACAAGAATCAGGAATAGAGGCAATTGCGCAAGCGGCGCAAAGTTTATGCACCCCTCTCAAAGCCAGCTAAAAAGCTGCAAGAGAGAAGCAACCAGTCAAAGTTGGTGCAAAACTCCCCTGCCCTTGCAATTTTGGCACGGCGATTGGAGGGCAGTTTGGAAAAGTCTAAGTTCGAAACCGGTCTCGCATGGGCTCCGAATGCGCCCCTTATCGAACCACCATTTTTCCGGGCAAACGGATAGCCCAAAAAGTCTAAGTTCGAACGTAGCGAATGGTGCATCCGCAACCCTCTTCGAACCAGAGACTTTGTTAGACAAACCGGCCGCAAATAGGCTTGAATAAAGGGTTTGAGAGAGCGACGTATGTCGCGTGTGAACAGCAAGAAAGTCTCTAATTTCGGGCCTTCGGGAGTGTTATTTTGGCACGATAGACACGAGTTAGACAGTTCGAAGAGGGTCGCGCACGGGTCGCCACTCTCTTCCGGCACGAGAAAGTCGTGCCACAAGTTAAAGCACACTCCAGCACATTTGCCAATTCGCAAATGGCTGTGCAACCAAGCAAACAAGCCCATCGCGGGGCAAAACTGCTTTTTCCCCGAGTCTCGCGCTGAGACTCCAAAACGAGATTTTCCCGCCCATTTTCTCCGCTTTGGAGCCGAGACATGGGCAAAAGTCTCTGGTGTCTCACATGGGGCAGTTGAGGCGTTACCTACGTTAAAACGCATCGGTGCCCATTCGCAACCCTCTTCGGAGGCGTGCGCTTCGTTAATGTTACCGTCGTTAAGGATCTCGGCTTTGACATCGGACCCTTGGCATGGTCCACCTCGACGATCCTTCCCTTATGTCTCCCGGAGAGCGGCTGCGCGCCGTCGCTGCGCTACTTCTTCGCGGATTACAACGCTTCAAGCACAACCGCACGCAGCCGCCAGCCCAGTCCACCCAAGGAAAGGAGGCCATCGATGACCTCCGCTGAATTGAAGAGCGAACTGGCGCTTCTGCGCATCATGACCACGGGCGAGCTTCGCGCCAAATACCTTGAAGTGTTCGGTGAAGCCTCACCCTCGCGCCACCGGGAACGGCTCGTTCGCCGGATTGCGTGGAAAATTCAGGCGTTGGCTGAGGGCGACCTCTCCGAGCGGGCTCGCCGCCGAGCCGAGGAAATCGCCAATGATGCCGATTTGCGAATCCGCGTGCCCATCGTGAAAGCCACGGCACCTGACGCGGACAAGTCGGTGGGGACGTTAACGGCAACAACAATTGCGCAGCGCAAACTGCCGACGGCCGGAACCGTCATCACCAAAGATTATCACGGTCGCCAGCTTCGCGTGATGGTGCGTGAGAACGGGTTCGAGTTCGAGAACCAGCGCTTCGGATCGCTTTCCGCCGTTGCCCGCCACATCACCGGCACTCAATGGAACGGCAACCGCTTCTTTGGCGTGGTCGGGAAAGGAGGTGACAAGTGAGACCTAAAAAAGCCGAAGAGAAAAAGACGATCCGGTGCGCCATCTATACCAGAAAGAGCACTGAAGAAGGTTTGGATCAGGATTTCAACTCGCTCGATGCCCAGCGGGAATCCGCGGAAGCGTTCATCAAGAGCCAGGCTTCCGAGGGCTGGACTCCCCTGCCCCAACCATATGACGATGGTGGATTCACCGGCAGCAATATCGAACGCCCGGCGCTCAAACGCCTCTTGGTGGATGTGGAAGCCGGAAAAGTGGATTGCATCGTCGTTTACAAAGTGGATCGGTTGAGCCGCTCGCTTTTGGATTTCACGCGGCTGATGGAAGTGCTCGACCGCAACGGTTGCTCGTTCGTTTCGGTCACCCAGCAGTTCAACACGACCCACTCGATGGGACGGTTGACGCTCAACATCCTGCTTTCCTTCGCGCAGTTCGAACGCGAGATCATCGCCGAGCGCACGAAGGACAAAATGAGCGCTGCCCGGAAAAAGGGAAAGCACATCGGGGGCGTTCCTGTCCTCGGCTACGATCTCGATCCAAAATGTGCCCGGCTGCTCGTCAACGAACCCGAAGCAGAGATGGTGCGCGAGATTTTCGCGCTCTATATAGAGAATCCGGCCATGCTCGCAATCGTCACGGAATTGAACTTTCGCGGCTGGCGGCGCAAACGCTGGATCACCAAAAAGGGAACCGAGAGTGGCGGCGGCACGTGGGACAAGGGCAATCTGCACCGGCTCCTGACCAACATCATCTATACAGGCCGGGTGAAATACGAAAACGTAATCTACCCCGGAGAACAGCCTGCCCTCGTCGATCAGCCGGTTTGGGAAAAGGCTCAAGCGTTGCTACACCGGAACGCCAAGGAAGGCGGGGTCCGGGTTCGCAACAAGCACGGTGCGCTGCTCAGAGGGTTGCTCCATTGCCCTCATTGCAACCACGCGATGACGCATTCGTGGACCAAGAAAAGCAACGACCGCTGCTATCGGTATTATGTCTGCGTGCAGGCGATCAAAAAGGGCTACGATTCCGGCCCCACCGGAGCCCTGCCTGCGGGAGAGATCGAGAAATTCGTCATTGAGCGAATCCGGGCCATCGGGCGCGACCCGGCGCTAACCGCCGAAGTCTTGCGCCAGAGTTACCAGCAAACAGTCGCGGGCAAAGAGCGCATCGCCCCGGAGGAATTGCGAACCGCTCTGAGGCAGTTTGATCCGGCCTGGGACAACCTCGTTTCCCGCGAACAAGAACGCCTCATTAACCTGCTCGTTGAGCGGGTAGCTTACGATGCCCACGCAGGAACGCTTGCCATTACCTTCCGCCCAACAGGAATCAAGATTCTTGGCGCCGAAGCCGACCAATCCCCCACTGCCGCATGAACACTCCCACTGATACTGAACTGACGGTTGTTTGTCCGGCTTCTTTTCGCCGGGTGGAATCCGGAAGGAAGCGGCTCAAAGCCGAGCCCGATGAGCTTTTGCCCGAATCGGCCTCAATTCCACGCATCGCCAAGCTGATGGCCCTCGCACTCCGATTCGACTGGCTGGTGAGAGAGGGACTGGTCGAAAGCTACGCTGATCTCGCCCGCTTGGGCGGGGTCAGTTTCGCACGGATAAGCCAAATTTTGAACCTGCTCAATCTTGCGCCGGATATTCAGGAAGAGCTTCTTTTCCTTCGACGAACGCCGGACAGCCGTGAACCGGTCACTGAGTTCGACCTGCGTGATTTGGTGGCCAAAGTCGCATGGGCCGCGCAGAGACGAGCTTGGAAAGAAATGATGAATTAGGCGGCGATTGGAGTTTCGTCTGTGAGATAAGCGTTACCTTCCTTCTTGCTAGCAAAAAGCGTGATATTCACCGTCCCATGAAAGATGATCCACTCGACCTGTTCAATGCCTGATTATCGGGTTCTGCCTTAAGTGTTATCCAGTGAATTGCTTAATGTTATCCCATGTCCGACGCGAGCTCCGGTTACGAGTTGGTTTAGGCGGTCATCGCTGTGTTCGGGGAATTGATCCCGGCAATAAACTAGGGCATGGAGGTGCCGCGCTAAGAATATCTTACGGTTTTGGTTGCTTGGTCAGATTGAGTTCCTGATCCGGGAATATGAAAACCACTACACACCGTCCAGCCATCGTCGCCCCAACTGTATCTATCTCCCTGCCGCGTCCACTTCTATCTCAAAAAGAAGATCGACTCGGCAAACGTCGGCATGCATTTATCATCGAAGGCAGTTTTGGACTCCAATGATGTTTTTGCCATTTGGAAAATCTCAAACTCTCTTCCCGGTGTTTAAAGAAGTGTGGAGCACTCCAGGACTAAAATGCTCTTATCTTAGTGTCATTCATGCCCGTCCGATCTCTTTATCCTTGCATAATATTTATAAAAAAGATCATTCCCGGATATGAATCCGGGAATGATCGTCTGCCAGCAGAAGGGAAATTACGCTTGTTGTTTGCGCTGAGTTTGGACCGCGGCGGCAATCCCACCGAGACCGGCCAGAATCATAGCGTAGGTTTGCGGTTCCGGTACTGCCGTGGTGGTTACCGTGACTTCGCTCAAATCCACTTCCGTGGAATTTGCGTAATCCCCCACGTCGACGACTCCGAGTCCAACCGTCACTGTGCCGGCTTCGGTAAATACATAGGTAGCTTCCTGTGCACCAGAAGCCGCCGCGTAATTGGCCGAAGTAGATGCTTGGCTTGCAGATCCAGAGCTTCCCAGAATTTGCAGCTGGCCATTGACGGTGAGGAAGAAATAATCCGCTCCTATGCCACTAGCGGTGGTGTCGTTGGTCAACATATTCCAATCAATAGTCAGCGTATCGCCGACATTGACGGTGAGGGTCAATGTAACCGCTGAACCTTCTTCAGCTTGATTGACTGCATCCAAGTCTAATCCGCCGATTTGGACCCCGACAGCGTTTTCCAAAGTACCGCCTGCCGTTACCGGATCAGTTCCGGACAGGTTCAATTTAATCGCGTTACCAGATGAATCATAGTCATCGGTGTAGGTGGAAGAGGCATTGGTCAGACTGATCGAACCATTGCCCGTCGTCGCCACATCGCCGGTAGAGGTCCAGTTCGAGAGGTTGCTGTAGTCAATGGTCGATGCAGAGGCGGAAGCGACAAACAGGGCCAGAGCAGTCGGAGCTATAAATGTCCGGACTAAGTTAAATTTCATAGTAATGTTTTTCAGTTATATGCTGAGTTGGGTTAGAATATGAAGTTGCTGGCAAGAGCGCCGTTAGCGGCGGTCACGTTTTTGAGTGTAATCAGAGTCCGATAGGTGCCGCTGACTTTGATCTGTACCAAGGCCCCAGCGGCATTGTCGGTGAGTTTGACGGTACCATCTCCCAGGGGATCGTTTCCTGCGTAGTTAATGGAAGTCAGAACCCCATGGAGATTGATCTTGTTCTGGCCGACGTTGAAGTCGGTGATGGTGGAAACAGCATTGCGCATGCTATCAAACACAAAGGTGTCTGCACCGCCGTTACCGGTCAGAGTACAGGACGCTTGATTGCAGAATATTTCGTCGTCCACAGAGGTTCCGGCAAGGGTCTGCCGCTGTCCTGCATTGCCTTTCACACGATTTTTGCGAGCAGTCAGCCATTGGCTCTGACTGTTGAGAGCGGAATCCGAAATACGGATTTCGCTAATATATCCGAAGAAACCGCCGCCGCTTGCACCGTCAACTTGACCGCCAACAACCCAGGGTTCATTCGGTACACCCGCGATGGCATTATAGCCGCTGTAATTTCTCAGAACCGGTGCGCCATCAACATACATGGTGGTAGTGGAAGTAGCGGGATCATTAACGATCGCGATATGTATCCATTGTCCCACCATGATTTCGCCCGACCAGCAGCTTGCTGCAATGCGCCAATAGGAATCATAGTATACCGTAGGTTCAAACTGAACTTCCTTCAGGTTGCTAAAAGCGAACTGAAGCGGGCTGGAAGTACCATACGATCCATACCAACCGCTAATGTTTTGGCGTTGGCCACCACGTGTCATAATGTTCATCCACGCATTGGCGCCGGAAGTCCATTTCGGGTCCATTTTGACGATGGCTTCAATGGTGAAACCGTTGGTCAGGTAGTTGTTATTTAACGCGGCGTTTGCAGCGGTCACAAACCAGTTGCCGAGATTACTGCTATTGGCAAAATGGACGCTGCCCGTCGCGGCGGACAACGAGTGGTGATCGCTGGACCAAGCCAAATCACTGAGCTGAGCGCCATTGGCTAGCGAAACGCGGGTCAATGGATTCGCACCTGTAAGATCGGCAACGGCGGCGCCTTCAGGAACCGATTGTCCGTTGGTGCCGCCGGAGAAGCGCCAATGGGCGATCGTTGAACTATTATGAGGATAATCATCGCTATCATAGGGAGCGGCTGTCACTGTCGCCGCAGGTTCTTGATAGCTGGCGAGAATCGATGACCGCACGGTCTCCACCAACGGCGTAGTGCGGTTGGAATTACCCGCACTGAAGTTCGGGGCGAAACCCGCGAAGCGCTGTGCGAAATTCATGCTGACCGTGTATTCATTGTTCGATTGTTCCAGTAAGGCCAAGTCGTACGTGGAGTTCAACGTGCTAGTAGGTTTCTCAGGAACCCATGGAGAGAAGGTCAGGGCCTTGATCAGATTGTTTGTCAGATCAAACTCGAACAGTCTCATATAGCCATTGCCGCCCATATATGACATCTGATAATCCACAACAACCTGCAGCACCGTATGGCCCAAATTATTCGTCCGGGTTTTGTAAGCGGAACCGTGATTGTGACCATTGATGACCATGAAAATCTGGTCATTATTGCTGATCAAATTAGCCCAAAGATAGTTGCCATAATCGCTATCGATGGCGGTCACGCCATCGCTATCGATATACATCGCATTGTGTGAGGAAAGAATTACCGGAATCGTCGGGTTTGCCTGAATCACGCTGGCCGCCCACGCAAGTTCGGTCTGGGAAGCATTCCATCCCAACGCTAGGGACATATATTGCTGCCCTTGGAATGTGAATATGTGATATTCAGCGAATCCCGTGCCGTCACGTGCTTGGAAAGTGGACTGCTTTGCCGCGCGACTGGTGGGAAACCACTGAAGGTACGGTTCGCTGGCCAATGTCCGCTCAACATCCGTCTGGTTTCCATCAACCACGTCGTGGTTGCCTGCCAGAATCGAATATGGCACGGTATTGGTTTCCAGGATTTTCATGGCGGTGTCGGCAATGCCCCACGAAGCACTCACGTTTTGCTGATCAACCACGTCGCCCAAATGAATGACGAAAGGAATTCCGAGAGTTGTGGCGTTGTTAGCGATCCACGTTGTTTGAGCGGAGAAAGGTTCGTTGCCGTAGCGGCTAATAAACGTGCTGTTGTAACGCGAGTAAAACTGAGTATCGGGCAAAACAGCAATGCCGAAGCTTGATATTGACGCCGCGTGCGCAAGGCAGCTCATCGACAAGAGCAAGCCTGCAACGACATTGCGGCATAGATGACTTAATTTAAACATATGATGTACGATTTAATATTTAAGAAGTTTATTTTTTAAAACGGTTCGAAATTCGTTTGCACCCTACCACTGTATTTACTTCTAACTATGCAAATTACTTGATGGATCCCGTTATTATTTGATGTTTTTACAAAGCCGTCACAGAATCGAATTATTGGAATCGGGAATGACGTCTAATCGTCTTATTTTCTGACTCTTTTTCATCTTTGCAGGACAATAAGGCTGCGAAAAAAAAGGTTGGGAGTGGCAGCCTTCATCGTGGTTTGAAGAAGTGGTGCAAAACAACCTTTAAAACCTGTATCGAAGCGAAGGCTACTGAGTTTGAAGTATGATTAACGACGGGGAACAAGCGCATGTTGAACTGCTTTGGGGCAACCGTTTCGCTCCGAAGTGTCCGGGTTGCGGCCAGGCGATGAGGATCAACCGCAAGACCCACTATAACGCAATGGACATGCCCTTGGCCAGAGCGGGCTTTGTGGGGTTCTGTATGAAGCGGTTCAGGGCTATTGCCCCCCCTTTGGGCTCTACCACACCGCGCGTCCCTTGGACATCATCGAAGGGCATACGGCCACCCTATGGCTGATGCGCCATGTCAGCCTTCTCTGCCGCTGAATGCCTGGGATCCAGTTCTACGGGGTGCTGCCGGTCATTCCCTCCCCGGCGTGGCGATATGACCGCTACATTCTCGCGACTGAACTACCCGAACCCCGGATCAACGGTCTTGGTGCGATCCTCATTGACGAGAAGCATCTCGGCAAAAAGGCTTCATCACCACCGTAATCAACCTACGCAACGGCGAGCCGCTCTACCTGGCCGCAGGCAAAGACAAACAGAGCATCGACGGGTTCCTCTCCGAGCTCAGCTTCGGGCAGAAAAAAGGGATCCTCTCCGTTGGCATCGAATGCGGGGGCACCTACAAAGCGACGGTTGAGGAGTGGCTGCTCCATGCCGAGATCATTTTTAGTAATATGTTCAGCCAACGAATTGTGTTACATTTGCGCAAACACTCGTTGAAATTTCGCGTAAATATTTTATACCGTCCAGTCATACATATTTCCTTTTGCGGCGCAAAAAGACTTCATGTAAATCAAGGCAAAAGACGATTCCAGCCTAGAACGAGGCATGAATGGCGCAAAAAGCTTGGCAATTCAGCCAAGCCAACCACTATTACGCATGAACGAACCCGGACGAGAGCGCTCTCAGTTTTTCTCTGTTCCCTCTCAGATCCTCCCTATCAATTTGAGGGTCGCCACCACGCCAACCACTATCCCCGGCAATGCAGTCCCGACTGCGATCCACCGAATTGCCCTCTTCTCGAAGGCATCAAACCGCAGACAGAGGGTGTTAAGTTGCGACTTGATTCCGTTCCTTCCGTCTTCGCCCCTCACAACGATTTCCAATGAGAGCAGCCGACGGTCAAAAGCGGCGAGTTTATCGCGCATGTCTTCACGGCAGGTTTCACAATGACGAGCCAGTTCGTGGAACTCTTCGGGGGAAGTGGTCATAGTACGGATTTTTTCTGTTGCATGGTGTTCCATAAAGACAGGTAGTAGTCACCAGCACGGATTAGCAACTGGTGAAATTGGCCACGGGTAATCTGGTACAAGCTGCCGTCAAGCAGCTTGATTGTCATGGTTTGGTCATCGGAAACGGCTTTACGGACGAGATGCTGCTCGAGGTCGTTGAACTGCTGGCGATCCCCGTCCTCAATGGCAATGGTGAGCCCGAGTTCCTTGTCGGCATAACCTTTGGCCAGATCGGTTTCGAACTCCTTCTGAAGCTTGGTCAGAGCGGTTTGCATTTTGGTATAGGCATCCTTTGCCGTGAGCTTGAATGCGGCGGCGAATGCGGCTTCGTCGGCATAGTCCTTGCCGTGATCGGAGGATACGATATCCACTGGGATGCCGCCGGCCGTCATATAGGCTCCTTTAGAATTGGGTGTGATGAGGAATTTCATAATGCTCAGAGTCGGCTTACCGTGTTATCGTAATAATTCGCCACCCAAAGGTACGTTCCATCGAAGCAAATACCCCGGGGACGCGTTACCCGCCTTGTAGCGTCCAAGAACGGAGGCGTCAGATGTTGAAAGTTTACGAATACTTCCGGCTTGGTAAGTCACCCAAATGTAAGTTCCATCAAAGCAGATCAAATAGGGCGGATCGGTGTCCGTATAATATTCTGCTGTAAACGCAGCCGTATTTGCTACGATCTTGGATACCCCAAACGAACCGCTGTTGGCGGTCCATATGTTTGTGCCGTCAAAGCAGATCCCCAAGGGGGAGTTCACGTTGTATTTGTAGGAATAGGTGCCTACAAGGACGCCCGTGGCGGCGACAAATTTGCTCAGGCTCTGGGTGGTGTAGTTACAGTTGGCGACCCAGATGTTGGTGCCATCGAAGCATACTCCGGCAGGGTTCGAATCCGTGACATAGGTCCCCGCGATGGCTCCGGTACTGGCCGTAAGCCGCATGACATTGTTGCTGCCAGCGTTGGTCACCCAAATGTTCGTGCCGTCGTAGCAGAGGTATTGGGGGCTTGTCCCCACGGTATAGGTGCCAACCGCCGCTCCGTTGCTGGCGGTCAACTTGGTAACATTATTGCTCCCGCTATTGGCCACCCAGATATAGGTGCCGTCAAAGCAAATCCCGACCGGTGCCGTTCCAACGGAGTAGGTTCCAACCACCGCCCCGGTGGTAGCCGTGAGCTTGGTTACGTTGTTCGATCCGTTATTCGTTACCCAGATATTGGTTCCATCAAAGCAGATGCCCTGCGGATGGGTTCCGACACGTCGTGTGCAAAAACTCAGCACCAGTGAAATCCATTAAGAATCAGCAACTTACAAGCTAATAAAATTCGATCCCTTCATTCCCGTTTTTAAGCACAAACAAGTTTCCCTTATCGCCATTTAATTTGTGAATCAGCAAAGCCACTCGATCATGCCTGCCAGGGGGGAGCAACAGCTGAAAATTTCAGTTGTTGCTACTTTTGGACATGCCGGTACGGAGTTTTGCCTGATTAGGGATGGTTTCAGTGCAAACCAGAGCGAGCGGATTACGAAAGCAACCCGGATTCGACCATCCATCACCGCCCGGCCTTTAAGCGGCTCGTCGGTAATAATGCCGCAAAACCCCGCCCAGACGCGACTCGCACTCGACCTCCGAGGGGTCGGGCGGATCGGAATCCGGCGACGGCATGGCCACAATACCAATTGGCTTATTATCCAGACCTTGGTGCGGCCGGACCGAGTTGTAATAGTCCTCGTACTCGCGGATCAAGTATTCCAAGTGGCGTTCGCCAAAGACAACGAACTGGCTCAAGCATTCCCGCTTAATAGATTGCACGAACCGTTCCGCATAGGCATTCAGATTGGGAGAACGATATGGAATCTGCTTCACCTTGACACCTTCGCTCTTGAAAACCCGGTCGAACTTCTCCGTAAACTTAGTGTCGCCATCCCTCAGGAGATACATCGCTCTCTCGCCCCGCTCTGCGAGCTCCATCACGAGATTACGCGCCTGCTGCTCAACCCAAGGCCCATTCGGCTGGCAGGTCGTTCCAATCACTCGCACTCTTCGGGTGCCAACATGGATGAAAAACAGCACGTAGTACGTAACCTTCCCGCACCCCGTCCTCACATCTCTCGTAAAGAAATCACAAGCCCACAGCGTGTCCATGTGACGCTTAAGAAAGAGCGCCCAGCTTCCCGCCAGCTTCCCAGGATTCGGATGAAAGCCGTTCTTAATGAGTATCTTTTTGACCGTGTTGCGCGCCACAATGATCCCGAGCTTTCGGAGTTCCCCCTGGATACGGGAGTATCCCCAGGCGTTCTCTTTTGCAAAACGCACAACCAGTTCTTCCACGCTTTGCGGGATCGGCGGTCGCCCATTAGGCACAACCGCGTTCTTGGCACGAGCCCCCGGCCGCTGCTCATTCTTCCAGCGCAGGAATGTTTTATAGCTCACAATAGAAAGCAACTCCTGAATCGCATCGCCCAGCGGCGCACCCAAACGAACCAAAAGCGAGCGTTCCGCAGCCGTCGTGCGAATCTGCTTCGGCAGCCGAGAGCGAAGGATTTGGTTCTCGGCTTTGAGATAGGCGATCTGACGCAGGAGAATGCATTGCGTCATGTGGATCAGGAAAACGAGAAGCGGGTGCTGGCGGGCTCTGGACATTGGCGGAAACCAAAATCATGCCGGTTTGATTTCCTGCTGGCCACAATTTTGCCTCCGAAATACCCTCAAAACCGCCAAGGAGCCGAAATCCTCACAAGAATCAGGAATAGAGGCAATTGCGCAAGCGGCGCGAAGTTTATGCACCCCTCTCAAAGCCAGCCAAAAGACCGCAAGAGAGAGGCAACCGCCAAAGTGGGTGCAAGACTCCCCTCCCCTTGCAATTTTGGCACGGCGATTGGATGGCAGTTTGGAAAAAGTCTAAGTTCGAAACCGGTCTCGCATGGGCTCCGAATGCGACCCTTATCGACCCAGCATTTTTCCGGGCAAACGGATAGCCCAAAAAGTCTAAGTTCGAACGTAGCGAATGGTGCATCCGCAACCCTCTTCGAACCAGAGACTTTGTTAGACAAACCGGCCGCAAATAAACTTGAATAAAGGGTTTGAGAGAGCGACGTGTGTCGCGTGTGAAGAGCAAAAAAGTCTCTGATTTCGGATATTCAAGCGTGCCATTTTGGCTCGATAGACACGAGTTAGACAGTTCGAAGAGGGTCGCGCACGGGTCGGAGGATGCAAAGCGAAGCGATTCGGGATGAGTTGTTGAAAATAGACCGCCGAGGGCATGTGCTGGTAAAGAGAGAACGAAGGGAGGCGCTGTTGGATGAGTACGAGCGGTGTGGGGTGAGCGCGGCGGAGTTTGCAGCGCAGATTGGGGTGAAATACCAGACGTTCGCCCATTGGCAGCAGAAGAGGAAGAACCAGCGGCAAGCGCTGTTGGTGCAAGCAGCGGCTCCAGTTCCGGCCGCATTGATGGCACCGCAGCCAGGGCCGGGGCCGCGCTGGGTAGAAGCGGAGGTCGAAGCGGGCGTCCAAGGCGAGCAGGTGATGGCAATCGTAGCGGCGCTCAAGCTTGAGTTACCGGGCGGAGCGAGCGTGGAACTCTCCACCCCTGGCCAAATGAAGCTGGCGGCGGAGTTGCTGAAGGCGCTGGCAGCCAAGGGGCAAACGGGATGCTGAGTTTTAGCGGGAGCCTCAAAGTGCTAGTGTCGTTGGAGCCGTGCGACATGCGCAAGGGCTTCAACGGGCTGCACGCCCTGGTGAGTGAACGGCTGGGAGAGGATCTACGGGGCGGAGCGATCTTCGTGTTCAGCAACCGGCGGCACAACCGGATCAAGCTGCTTTACTGGGACGGCACGGGGATCTGGGTGATGAGCAAGCGGCTGGAAAAGGGATGCTTCTCATGGCCTCGGAACGTGGAGCCGGGACGCACGAAGCTCAAGCTGAGCGCGGAGGCGTTGGCGCTCTTGACCGACGGGATCGACCTGCACGGGGCGAAGATGCGTCCGTGGTATGAGCGGGAATAGCAGTCATATATTAAGTATGATCGGCGCTTGAATTTAGCGACGGGATGACTAGTCTCCTGTGGCCAACGAGCAATGGTCACCGAACGCGAACAGGAACTTCTGGAAGAGAACGCGCGATTGCGTGCAGAAGTCGCGTTACTGCGGCAAAAGGTGGACCTGTTGGTGAAGCGGATCTTCGGAGCGGGGAGCGAGAAGCTCGACCCGAGGCAACTGGAACTGTTGTTGGAAGGGAGTTCGCCGGGAAAAGCGAACGAGCCCGACTTGGCGGCGGAGGCCACTCGGCGCTCGAAGGAAGAATCGACTCCGCGCTCTAAGAGCAAGCCTGCGAAAAACAAATGGCCGCGGTTGCCTGCACACCTGCCGTGCGTCGAGGAGCTCGTCGATCCGCTGCCGGTGCAGGCAGAACCGCAAGCGTGGCGCTGCATCGCGGCGCCGGGGCTCTTGGCGCAAGTCATCGTGGCCAAATACTGCGACCATCTGCCGCTCCATCGCCAGGAGCGAATATACGCCACGCGCCACCAAGTCATCCTGCCCCGTCAAACGCTGGCGCGGTGGATGGGGTTGGCTGCCGACTGGCTGGGTTTGATCTATCGGGAGATCAACGCGGGCGTGGTGAAAGGCGGCTACATCCAGATGGACGAAACCCCGGTTCGCTACCTTGATCCCGGCAATAAGAAAACGGGTACCGGCTACCTGTGGGTATGCAACCGGCCCGGCGGCGAAGTCGTTTACCACTGGCGCACCAGTCGCGCCGCCGAGTGCGTGGGCGAGATCCTTCCCGCCCACTGGCGGGGCGTCCTGCAATGCGATGGGTATGCGGGTTACCGTAGCTACGCCCGGAGCGCTGGCCGCGAAGGCCACATCCGGCTCGCCGCCTGTTACGCCCACGCGCGGCGCAAGTTCATCGAATCGCAATCGCAGGCCCCATGCATCGTCACTTGGCTCCTTCGGCAAATGGCACACCTTTACCAAATCGAAAAATACTTACGGAAAGAACGCGCCGGGCCGCGGTTGCGGGAAGCCCTCCGAGCGGCCCAAAGCCGTCCCATCCACGAGCGCATCCGCAAAGCGCTGGTGCGACTAAAAACCAAGAAACGCTACCTGCCCAAAAGCAGCATGGGCAAAGCCATCGACTACGCGCTGGGTCAATGGCCGGGCTTGAGCGTCTTCCTGCAAGACGGGCGCGTGGAGATCGACAACAACCTTGTTGAAAATGCCATCCGGCCCACGGCGGTGGGCAAAAAGAACTGGCTCTTCGTAGGCGACGCCGATGCGGGCCAGCGCGGGGCGGTCCTCTACACCGTCATCGAAAACTGCCGACGCAACGGCGTAGATCCCTACGCCTACTTGCGGGAGATCCTCACCAAACTGCCCGTGCTGACCAACCAGAACATCGCCACCTGGATACCGGCAGCCTACGCCAAAAGGCTTCGCGAAGAGCGGTACCCCCAAGCCGCCGCCTCGTAGACCTCATAGATCTCGTATCGCTTTACCTACGAGATCTATGAGCCTTATGACCCGTTACGAGCCGACGCCCGTCAAGTGGCGCTTCGCGTGACGCTTACTTTGTAGATGCCTCTACCTTTGATAAATTGCATGCTGGCGGTATCCCGCTGCAAAGGGGGCAGGCCAGCCTCCGCGTCCAACAGCGCGTTTAGGGTGTCCTCGACCGCCGCCATGACCACGCCACTCAGGTGCTCTTTGATCCTTCCTTCGTCGATACTGATGATCTTGCCGTGGCCTTCGACCCCGGCTGCGGCGTTACCCGCCGCTTCCTGCGTTTCTGTTTCTTTTTCGCTCATGGGTTGCTCTCATTTTGCCAACCCTCCTCTTACCACCCTCGCAAAATGTGCGAAAGATTTACTACGTCATCTGCGGTGCGCTTTCTCCGGCTCGCTGGTGTTGCGCGGACGACACCAAATCGTTTCCAGCCCCATCTTGCGTCGCAGCCGCTGAAGGTGCTTGCGGTTGACCCGCAGGCCGTGGTCGCGGTCCATGAGTTTCACCAACCGACGCGTGCCGATGCACGGGTCGATCAGGTAGATTCCGTCCATCAGGCGCATGACCGAGCGTCCTCCTCGTTCTCCGGCACGGGCCGGTAGTCGAGCGTGGCGCGTGCCACGGCCAGGAGTTTGCATTGCGCCCTCAGGCTTAGTTGCGGGTAATCTTTTTCGACCAGCTCGGCGCGTCCGTTCATAAGCCGAGCTGTTTGGATTTTTTTGTGACGAAATTGAGTTTGATCGTTAGTTCCCCGATCTTGGCGTTGAGCCGGTCGCGCTCCCGCTCAAAGTCCTCCGGGCCGCCGTTCGCCGAGCCCCGCTCGAACACCCCTGCGACGCCCTCCACCATGGTCTTTTTCCAGTCGGCAACCTGCGCGGGGTGGACCTCGTATTCCTTGGCGATTTCCTGGATGGTTTTGATTCCCTTGAGCGCCTCAAGGGCTACCCGGGCTTTGAATTCTGGTTCGTGTCTGCGGCTTTTGGCTTTCATTTCGGTGGTGCTTTGGTTGGTTTTATAAGCCTCTCCACCGCTTTTCGACTCGCTTACTCCTGGCCTGTTTTCCGGGGTCCTCCTTAGATATCGCGCACTGATTCGATTATACGTATACTCTTTTACCCCGCCAGTTCCTGGCGATCCTTCATCTGGTCCTATGCTATCCATAGGTTAATTTGACTCTTCTTCAGGATCTATCTTCATCAAGCGAACCGATAGTTCTCGCGTATCTTTTCCAAGGCCTGCTTTGGAGGGCTGGAACCACGAGGAGGAATGAAATCTTACGATCTCGTTCTTGTGAACCGGCACCGCAAATTTCTTAATCCCTGGGGAATCAATGGGTATTTCGGCAATTTCGGTGCCGTCAGACTCGGCCCAGACACGGAAAGGGAAGGAATTCCCTTGGGGCACGTCCAGTTCAATCTCCAACTTCAAATAAATGCTCTTTTCGGGAATCAATACGGACGAGTCACGCGTCATCCATTGGTCAGCGGTAACGCCCTGCAAAATATAGCCAAGTGGGCGAACGACTTTGTAGAAATTCCAGCCGTAGGTAGTCTTTACATGCTTCAGTAAAGTAGGATTCCAAAAGATTGCGTTTTGGGAAAAACCATCTTTTTCCGCTAGGGATTTCACGTCAATTAAGTGCAAGAGAGCGTTCTCATCCTGAGAAAATGGCATCACCACCCTGAGATAATGATTGCCAACCTTCACTTTCCCGAAGCGGCAGGTGATCATGTCTCCCGGCTGAGGTACTTGCAAACGCCACTCTGAAGAGACCGCCTCGATCATTTTTCCGCTACGATCTTCTACCTCTATATCTGGCCTATTGCGCATGACGTCCTGATACCGCCAAGCTTTAAAACCGGAAGCGGCACCATAGATGAACGGTGCGTTCTTGGTGGAAGTAAAATTACTCCGCAAGATGTTCCACTCCTGAATCATTTGGCATTCTTCGTCAATATCAATCGCGTAGATTGCTTTTGTGGGGGTTGCCTTCCCCTTGAGCATCGCTCTACAGTTGACAGCATCAAAGAATTGCTGCGCCCTGGAAATCATGAAAAGATAAGGGACGCTATACAGTCGACTTAGGAAGAAGACCGCAAACATCGCGCAAAGAAGCCCTTTTCTCTTTTGGGGGATTGCTGCAATACCGAGCCCGGCGCTCAGTGCTACCAGAACGAGGGGAACGAATAAGTAGTAGGGAAGATTGAATCGAAATCCCAAAAGACCGAAAAAGTAGGCCAGCGCCCCTGCCAGGCAAGCGGCACCCAATAGTACTCGGCGATCCCGATTCCGGTAAATCCAAAGAAGCGCAATATAGAGGAAGGCGAGAAGGGTGAGGAAAATCAGAAAGTCAGGGCACTCTTGGATGTAGACTAGCAAGACTTCCTTGATATGACTTAGCGAAAAATCCAGTTTGAAATACTTTTGGAGATACTGAAACTTGCGCGAAGGAAGAGAGACTAAATAGCACGCTAAAATGCCGCACACCCCGAAAAAGAATAGCCAGAGAAAAGACGCCCCTTTCTTCTGCTCCTGGCTTTGGGTGCCGCTGGGGAGAGGCACCAAGGCCGCGATCCACGGCAGGCAAAGCGCTATGGCCACCACTTTCCCTGATTCCTTGCTCACGCAGCCTAGAATAAACAAAACTCCGGCCCCGATCATACACAGATGCGGGTATCTGGAGCGGCCCGAGTATGCCCACAACGCGAACCCTGCTGCAATAAAGGCGACCATGATGGCCTCAGCCTTTCCAAAGTTCCCTCTTAGTGCTTCCGCTACTGGAGAGGATGTAAGCAGGAATGCACCTCCTAACAGTGTGGCCCAAGGGTTCCTGGTTTCTGCATAGATAACATAGCCGATCGCACTGGCGGAAAGCATGGCGAGGAAGATGTTCCCAGCATACCAGAGGGTAAGGTTTTCCCCGAAGAAGATATGAAATATTCCCAGCAGCGCGAACTGGGTATCATAAAAGCGCGAACCATGGAGAAAGCTCTCGAATGATCGCACCAACGCATGGAAAAAACCTTCGGTAGCATAGGATCGCCCGATAGAGATGTGGCTTCCGTCATCAATGAGGCCGGGAACGGCAGGCTGCAGGGATACAACCACCCACCATATCCACGCGATCCCTAAAAGGAGGAAAAGGAATGCCAGCAAATAAGAGAGCCCGTTAGCTCTTGAAATTTTGTTCATTGATTGAGCACGTTCAGGGTTCCGCGGATTGTCTTCCACACCTGCATTTTGCTGTTCCCCAGTTTCTGGTCGTAACGCAAGAGAAATGGCACTTCGGCACAGATTGCGCCACATCGATGGCAGTTAAGAAGTAGTTCAACCATACAGGAAAAGTTCTGCTGTGTAACGGGGCGATCGCCAAATTTCGCTCGCAGCTTCTTAATGATCTCGGGAGTGTAGAGCCTGAACCCGCAGCTATAGTCGGAGACTCCGGGGATGTTACGGCGTAACTTAAACAACAAACCCATTCCTCGGGAAAGCGTCCTCCGAAACAAGTTCACTCCTTCAATCCGGCTGCCCGGCTGGTACCGAGATGCGACAACGACATCGTATCCTTCTAGAATCTTGTGCAGCATGCTTGGGATGTTTCCTGGGTTATGCGAATTGTCTCCGTCCATAAGGCTCATAGCCAGAGGGGGCTCATCGCTTGTTGCTGCGCGAGTAAAACGTTCTATTGCAGTAAGCACACCGCCGGTTAAGCCTCTATTTTCTGGATGCTTCACTATTTCCAAGTGCGTGGCTTCCGTGATCCATGCAGGTAGGGATTTAAGAACTTCCTGTGTGCAATCCGTGCTGGCATCATCAATAACGATCACACGAATATCCAAACTTCCGCCGTAAAAAAGGGCTAGGTGTGCATACTTAGTAATAAGTGACATCAAATTATCCGCCTCATTATAACAGGGGAGAGCAGCCAGCAAATACGGCCTTGTGTTTGCAATTTGTTTCATATTATTCTCGTGACTCAGTTGTTTTTCCTTGGCAACTATTTCGAAAATACATCCTATGAGCAAGCCATTTCGCGTTATGAGCATCTTCGGGACACGCCCTGAAGCCATCAAGCTCGCCCCTGTTATTCACAGTTTGAGAAGTGACAGCTTCTTTGAATCTCGAGTTGTTGTCACAGGACAGCATCGGCAAATGTTGGACGGCGTGCTCTCTGCTTTTGAGATTGTTCCAGATCACGATTTAAACGTGATGCAACCCAACCAGTCTCTCAACGCGCTTACATGTAGGGTGATGCAGGGTCTTGAGCCAATATTGGCCAAGGAAAAACCTGAGATTATATTGGTCCAAGGCGACACAACGACCGTCTTTGCAGCAGCGCTGGCGGCTTTTTACCTCAAGATACCTGTTGGCCATGTTGAAGCAGGACTTCGAACCCCCAACAAATATAATCCTTTCCCTGAGGAAATAAACCGGCGATTGACTAGCCAGCTCAGTGATATTCATTTTTGCCCGACTGAAGGTGCAAAACAAGCGCTGCTGCGGGAGGGCTTTTGTGCCTCTACTGTTCATGTAACACAGAACACGGTCATTGATGCCTTACTTTATGTGACGAGTCATGAAAGGACCAAGCCGGAAGTGCTTAAAGACATCGATTTTGAAAAGCGTATCTTAGCGGTCACAATGCATCGCCGAGAGAACCAGGGAGCGCCGATGGCGGAGGTTTGTAGAGCACTGATGGAGCTTTGTGACCAATTCCCGGATATTGAAGTCGTTATCCCGCTACACTTGAGCCCGACTGTGCAGAACGTCGTCAGGCCTTTGCTCAAGGATAATCCGCAGATCCACATCATCGAACCGTTGGATTACTTCGACTTTACCTACCTCTTGAAAAAAAGTTACTTGATCTTAAGCGATTCCGGTGGCGTTCAAGAAGAAGCCCCTTCGGTTGGAAAGCCGGTTTTGGTACTGCGAGAGGTCACGGAACGGCCGGAGGGTGTGGATGCTGGGATTAACTTCCTTGTTGGCACCAATGTGAAGCGCATTGTGGACATGGCTTCGGCATTTCTTTTGGATTGCGACCTTTACACCCGAACAGCACAACGGACCAATCCCTACGGTGACGGACACGCAGCATCACGGATCAATCGGCTCTTAAAGGAATTCCTTCCTCGGGTTCGTTCGAGCCAAGAATAGGGATAAGGCTGGAGAGGAGTGTGCGTTCTTTGGCTGGAATCTTTCGGTACTGACGTTGCCCCGGAAAACAGGACCAGTGAAATTTGAGTGATTTGAGGTATAAGGGGTTCTCGAAGAAGAAAGAGAACCGATGAAAAACAAGAGATACAGCGAAGAGCAAATCATCTACGCGATGAAGCGATTGGAAACCGTGACGGGACACACATTTCTGGGCCAGGGGAGAGTTAGTCCAAGGAGTTGATTTTTAGGGTTAGGTTGTTTTGGAGGGTTTGTCCATCTTTCGCGCAAGGAGGCCGTAGGTCGACTGGAGCGGAAGATGGATGCGCGGTTGACGCAGCGAAGCGGGCCGGGCTCTGATAGCCCAGCTTGCTTGGGGCCGGAACTGGTTGTAATGAGCGTATCCGGAAGTTTGTGTGATGGCCGCAACCTGAGCTAACGGATAAATGACGCAGAAAAAGAGCAAAACGACGAACGGATTGAACCTGGATATGATCGACGAGCTACTGAAGGGATTCAGCGGGCCGGAGGCAATCATGGGGCGGGGAGGTTTAATGGACCAACTCACCAAAGAGGTGGTGGAACGAGCACTCCGGGGCGAATTAAGCCATCACTTGGGATACGCGAAGGGGGAGGAGCGCACCGAGGCGAGCGAGGAAGAAAGCGCGAGCAACTGCCGCAACGGCTACAGCAAAAAGACGATCAAAGGGGAAAACGGGGCGATGGAAATCGAGGTGCCGCGGGACCGGGTTGGGAGCTTTGAGCCACAGTTGATCCGCAAAGAGCAGAGACGGTTTGCGGAGTTCGATGATCGAATCATAGCCATGTATGGGCGGGGAATGACGGTGAGGGAGATCCAGGGCTTCCTGCTCGACCAGTATAAAGTGGAGGTCTCGCCGGACTTCATTAGCACGGTGACCGACTCGGTGCTGGAAGCGGTAAGCGAGTGGCAAAACCGGCCCTTGGAGCGGCTCTACCCGGTGGTATTTTTCGACGCCCTGCGGGTGAAAATTCGGGATGAGGGAACGGTGAAAAACAAAGCGGTCTACCTGGCGCTGGCGATCCGCGAAGACGGCTGCAAGGAGGTGCTCGGCATTTGGATTGAGCAGAACGAAGGAGCGAAGTTTTGGCTGAAGGTCATGAACGAACTGCGCAACCGGGGAGTGGAAGACATCCTGATATCAGTGGTCGACGGGCTCAAGGGCTTCCCAGAGGCGATTACGGCGGTATTTCCGGAGGCGTGCGTGCAAACATGCATCGTGCATTTAATGCGCAACTCGCTGGAGTTCTGCTCGTGGCAGGACCGGAAGGCCGTTGCGGCGGCGCTCAAGGAGATTTACCGGGCCGCGACACCCGAAGCGGCAGCGGCTCGTTTGGAGGAATTTGCAGCCAGCAAATGGGGCAGCAAATATGCCCCCATAGCGGCAATTTGGCGACGAGCCTGGGAGCAGGTCATCCCGTTTTACGCCTACCCGCCGGAGATCCGGAAAATCATCTACACGACCAACGCCATCGAAAGCCTGAATATGCAGGTGCGCAAGGTGGTCAAAAACCGGGGGCATTTTCCCGGCGATGAAGCGGCCACCAAACTGATCTATCTGGCCTTGCAAAACCTGACCAAAAAGTGGACAAAACCAGTCGTAGGCTGGAAAGCGGCGATGAACCAATTCGCCATCCAATATGGGGAGCGCATTTTTTTGGGTTCAGCTTGCTGAACCCAAAAAAGGAGCAATCCAAAAACAACGCAAATTTGGCCCTACACACAAAGTTTCGGATATTGCCATGATCTGCCGATTTTGGGGTGTTCACCAGTCCGAAAAACGGAAGTTTTTGCCTCTTGGAACCGAATTCCAAAGTTGTCGTCCAAGCCGCTGAACACCTGCGACTTGTGCAAACGGAACGATATTTTTGCACCCCGCTTGGAACTTAGAAAAGGACTGCGAAAAGAAAACAGCCCGATCAAGTCGCCGGAGCAAGTGCAAGACTCCCCTCCCCTTGCGATTTTGGCACGGCGATTGGATGGCAGTTTGGAAAAAGTCTAAGTTCGAAACCGGTCTCGCATGGGCTCCGAATGCGACCCTTATCGACCCAGCATTTTTCCGGGCAAACGGATAGCCCAAAAAGTCTAGGTTCGAACGTAGCGAATGGTGCATCCGCAACCCTCTTCAAACCAGAGACTTTGTTAGACAAATCGCCCGCGAATAGGCTTGAATAAAGGGTTTGAGAGAGCGACGTGTGTCGCGCGTGAAGAGCAAAAAAGTCTCTGATTTCGGATATTCAAGCGTGCCATTTTGGCTCGATAGACACGAGTTAGACAGTTCGAAGAGGGTCGCGCACGGGTCGGGCGACCTTGTTACGCTTGCGGCCCTCGTATTCCTCAACGGACAAGCGGGCGCGGCCTTGTTTTCCGACAAAGTCGTCCGCGTGGATATCAACCTCCTGATCGGGCAGGACGGTCTCGCCGATGGCGGCGCTGAAAGCGTCGATTTTCCAGTAGGCGTTTTTGACAAATACAAGGTGGTCGAAAAACACTTCCCCTTCGGGTAATACTTTCACCTGAAGTTCGATCATATCGCTACCCTTCTTGGAAACGGTTTCCGTAGCGTTAATGACTTCGAGGGTGTAATCGCCGGGCTCGACAAAATCTGGGCGGCTGGCGGGTTCGGATGATTTATAGGATGGCATGGGAATGTTAGTTTTTGTGCGTTTGGCGCAGCGACAGGCTGGCTTGGCCGTGCTTGACGGCCTCTTCGGGGAACGGCTTGTCAATTTTCTGAGCCCATAGTTCCCGGAACTTTTTCGCGGAGAGATTTCCGTAGGCCGCGAGGATCGCGCCGAATCCGATGGCTTGGATGTGGTGGCCGACGGTGACGTGATCGACGAACTCTGGGCCGCGCCGGGTGACGAGCTTCCAACCGGGAATTGTCACCCCGGCCTGGATCCGTTCCTTGGTCGTTTCCTCGGCGCGTTTCCGGTAATCTTCCAACACGGAACATGCCAGGAGGAACTTTGAAAGTTGCTCGTTATCCGCGAGAACAGCGTCAAAGCTGAATCCTGGCGCTGTGACGGCAACGGCGTCTTGGGCCAGCGCAAGCCGGGCTGGACAGGTCGCTTCCTTGCTGCACCAGCCGCAGTATTCGCAGAGCGCCGGTTGCTTCGTTGTGGCGTGATACGCAGCCACGACCCTCTCTACGACAGCATTGGCTTCGGCATAGGTGAAATGGAGCGTCACCAATTCCCGCTGGTCGCAGAAGAGAAGATACGCAGTCCATTCCGAAGCAAAGTACACGTCCATGAGGCCGAGGGCGTAGGCCGCCATTTGCTCACGGTAATTGCGCATCGCTCCGGTCTTGAGATCGGCATGGGCGAACTTGCCCAAGACCAGCGCGTCAGCAGTTCCGGGATTTTCAAACCCTGGAATGATGACGCGGCAATCCTCCTCCCTCGTGATAACCGGAGAATCCCCGGCCAAGACTTTCAATGTAGTCACAGCCCACTCCACAACAGCGAGATCGTCTGGTTTGGGCTGGTAGAACATCTCAACCTCATTCAGGTCACACCTTGCATCCGAGCACGGAACAGGGCGTCCAACGCCGAACCGCGCGCGGCGGTGGGTCCAGCATTGAGGTTTGGCTCGTAGCAGGGGCATTCCGCGAGTTTCGGCAGATTTGAAGGACGCAGACTCATTTCGCGGCGACCTCCTGCCGAAATTGAGCCACGGTCTGCATAAACCGATCCGGGGCCGAAAACACACGGTCCTTATAGTCGGGGGAAAGATCGCGCCACGGCTGCCCCTGTTTGATCTGTGAGCGGCTCAAGAGGAACGCATTGACGGCATCCTCATTGCCGCCGAACAATTCGGCGATTTTGTCAAAAGGCGTTTGCTCCTGCCTCGGAGCTGCAGGCGCTCCCAATTCGCAGCCGAACGCGGTGGCAATCGAGGCGAACGCAAAATGCAGTTTTTCCTCAAACCCGTGCCGGTTCTTCGCATCCCCGGCCGCCGTGTGGTTGGTGTAGAGCACGCGCTCGCGTCCACCGACGTCCCGCTTCTTGCCGCTGTCGCTTTCCGCAACGCGGGTGAAATAGTTGGCAAAAAGCTGCATATCGCACCACTCCTTGACCAACGGCGCGACTTGCTTGGTGAGTTTCAACTCGTAGCGATCATAAGCCTCGGCAGCTTCGGGTTGCTCGAACTTGACGATCCGGCAATGGGCCAGGAGCAGGACGTGCATTCCGCAGGCAAGGAGCGGATCGAGGGAGGCCAGTAACTTCGTGAACTTCTCTGCAAGCAGCGTATAGCCCTTCCCATAGCCAAAATCCTCGATGCTAGTCTTGTTGCTGCGCTGGCAGATGTGCTCGATTAAGAGCTTTTCGAGCCAATCCGCCGTATCAATGACGAATGTACGGAAATCGTGGGCTTCAGAGCCGAGCGCGGTAATCGCGGAGGTCACCTCCTCCCACGACTTCGGGGCGAGTAGGCGGACGATGTCCAAATGATGCGAGCCGCCCTCAGTGTCGAGGAATACTGGTGACGGGAATTGGGAGGCAAGAGTTGATTTGCCAATCCCTTCGGGACCGTAGATGACAGCCTTTTGTGGCCTTTGGATACGCCCCGTTTGCAGGGCGAGCGTGTTTTTCATGGATGAGTTGGAACGTTGTGTGGGTTCCCCATGGCGCATCTTGCGCTCGTGGGGTTATATGGCGCACCGCGTGTCAACTCGGGGGAATGCCCCCCCCGAGCCTTCAGCGGCGTGCTTGGCGGGACATAAGCACATGCTCTCGGCGCTAAGTTTTCGCCATGGGCGGATTTGCGCCGCTTTGCGCTGATTTGATCTGCCGAGGCGGCCGGTTGGTCGGATTTGCGCGGATTTGCGCTGACGAAAAATTTGACAAGTTCCAAGAACACAAAAAAGGCGACGGTTTTTAGCCGTCGCCTTCTCTTCTTAGCCTAAGATCAGTTATGCCGCGCTTTTCTTATCGTCGTCCGGTGGCTCCGGATCGACGGGTTTTTGCATGAATTCGTCGTGGATATGACCCTTGGTCCATTTTTTGACCCATTTCGGGCGCGTTCTCCCGTGGGCAAAAGGAGCCCCGTCTTTTTTGAGGACTGTGACATATTTTCGGGGAACCCCCATCTTGATGGACAGTTCGGTTAGGTTGAACATCTTGAACCGGGGATCTTCCGATATCGTGGCGCCACCCGTTGGATTATTTTGCGGATCTTTTCTGGATTCGTTCGTTGAAATTCTTGGCTCATTCATTTCGTCTGAAGTAGGTAATATTTGAGATGTATGGCCACGGGTAGTTTAGGCCCTTGGCCACTTGATCATTCGCACTGGAGACTACTACCTGTTGCTTCAAAACGACCCACGGCAAAAAAATTTCGCTCGATCATCGTTGCGGCTAAGCAACTATGTGCACTGGCACGCAACGCTATCGAAATAAGCCGTAACCATCAACACCCGGAAAGCGTGTCATAGGCAGATAGGAAGCCAACGCAGATCCTCTGCGAGCGCTTCGAATGTAAGCGTCACGCGAAGCTTTCAATTACCCACAAGTTTTAACGATTTTTGAACGAAATGTCTGTACATTGATAAACACTTTCTGATGCAAAGCTTGGGATGCAAAACAAGAAGCGATGGAAAGTCACAAAACGTACTCAGTCCTACAAAGAATCCTTTTCTGTTTCGCAATGGATCGACGAGGAAGCAGAAGCCTGCAACTTTGGCGATGTGCGCTTGGGGCGTCGATTAAAAACACTGGTTGAAGAGTTGTCTGGCTGCGTAGGAGGGAGCATCCCCTTTGCGTGTCAGGATTGGGCGAGCACCAAAGCGGCATACCGGTTCTTTTCCAATCCTCGTGTAAGCGAAACCGATATTCTTGGCGGTCATTTTGAATCCACTCGTAATCGCTTCCATGACGTTTGTGGTCCAGCCCTGATCTTGCATGACACAACGGAATTTTCCTATGACCGGGAAAGCGCTGGAAACATCGGCCTTATTGGAAGCGCCTGCCTGAACGGTGGCAGGCATGGGCGTAAGCGTCGCATCACGGTTCGGGGGTTGCTGATGCATTCGAGCCTCGCCATCACCCTTGGCGGGCTGCCCCTGGGGTTGACGGCCGTTAAATTCTGGAGCCGCAAGCAGTTCAAAGGAACCAATGCGCTCAAGAGAATAATCAATCCCACGCGGGTGCCGATTGAAGAAAAGGAAAGTTACCGCTGGCTGGAAAACGTGCGCCAATCCACGAGCTTCCTTGGCGCGCCCGAGCGTTGCATACATATTGGCGACAGGGAAAGCGACATTTACGAATTGTTCTGTGCAGCCCGCGAAGAAGGCACGCACTTTCTGGTGCGAACCTGCGTAAATCGGCTCGCCGGGGATGGTGGACATACCATTGCCGATGCGATGAAAACCGCCTCCGTTAAGGGAATCCATCGTGTTCAACTTAGAACACAAAATGGCGAAACATCCGAGGCAGTCTTAGAGATAAAGTATCGTCAAATCCAAGTCTTGCCTCCGATAGGCAAGAAGGCTCGCTACCCGCAACTTCTCTTAAATGTTATCCATGCAAAAGAAATCGGAGAACCAAAAGAGAGGGAGCCAGTGGACTGGAAACTAGTCACCGATCTGCCCATCGATAGCCTTGCTGCCGCCCTTGAAAAACTCAGGTGGTATTCCTTGCGATGGAAGATAGAAGTCTTTCACAAAATATTGAAGTCGGGTTGCAAAGCCGAAGAGTCCAAGCTGCGAACGGCGGAACGATTGGTAAACTTGATCGCCCTGCTTTGCATCGTCAGTTGGCGCATCTTTTGGATGACAATGGTCAGTCGAACCCATCCTGAAGCGTTACCGAATCTCGCATTTACCCAGGAAGAATGCGCTATACTTGACACCCTAATTGTCGATAGAAAAAATGGTTCCACAAAAACTATATTCTCTTACATAAGAAAACTAGCCATGATCGGCGGCTACCTTGCACGGCGATCCGATCCCCCACCAGGCAATGTAGTCATATGGCGAGGAATGTCCCGTCTGGTGGATATCCAGTTAGGCTTCGAAATGGGAAGAAAACTTGTGGGTAATTGAAAGCACGCGAAGCGCCACTTGACGGGCGTCGGCTCGTAACGGGTCATAAGGCTCATAGATCTCGTAGGTAAAGCGATACGAGATCTATGAGGTCTACGAGGCGGCGGCTTGGGGGTACCGCTCTTCGCGAAGCCTTTTGGCGTAGGCTGCCGGTATCCAGGTGGCGATGTTCTGGTTGGTCAGCACGGGCAGTTTGGTGAGGACCTCCCGCAAGTAGGCGTAGGGATCTACGCCGTTGCGTCGGCAGTTTTCGATGACGGTGTAGAGGACCGCCCCGCGCTGGCCCGCATCGGCGTCGCCTACGAAGAGCCAGTTCTTTTTGCCCACCGCCGTGGGCCGGATGGCATTTTCAACAAGGTTGTTGTCGATCTCCACGCGCCCGTCTTGCAGGAAGACGCTCAAGCCCGGCCATTGCCCCAGCGCGTAGTCGATGGCTTTGCCCATGCTGCTTTTGGGCAGGTAGCGTTTCTTGGTTTTTAGTCGCACCAGCGCTTTGCGGATGCGCTCGTGGATGGGACGGCTTTGGGCCGCTCGGAGGGCTTCCCGCAACCGCGGCCCGGCGCGTTCTTTCCGTAAGTATTTTTCGATTTGGTAAAGGTGTGCCATTTGCCGAAGGAGCCAAGTGACGATGCGTGGGGCCTGCGATTGCGATTCGATGAACTTGCGCCGCGCGTGGGCGTAACAGGCGGCGAGCCGGATGTGGCATTCGCGGCCAGCGCTCCGGGCGTAGCTACGGTAACCCGCATACCCATCGCATTGCAGGACGCCCCGCCAGTGGGCGGGAAGGATCTCGCCCACGCACTCGGCGGCGCGACTGGTGCGCCAGTGGTAAACGACTTCGCCGCCGGGCCGGTTGCATACCCACAGGTAGCCGGTACCCGTTTTCTTATTGCCGGGATCAAGGTAGCGAACCGGGGTTTCGTCCATCTGGATGTAGCCGCCTTTCACCACGCCCGCGTTGATCTCCCGATAGATCAAACCCAGCCAGTCGGCAGCCAACCCCATCCACCGCGCCAGCGTTTGACGGGGCAGGATGACTTGGTGGCGCGTGGCATATATTCGCTCCTGGCGATGGAGCGGCAGATGGTCGCAGTATTTGGCCACGATGACTTGCGCCAAGAGCCCCGGCGCCGCGATGCAGCGTTCCTGTAATACCGGCGGCAATGGCGCGATCACGGGCACGGCGTCCAGTTCGCCACGCTTCACATACTTGCGCCGGATCATGCGCCGACGTAGGAACCGAGCCGGTTCGTAGTCGAGCTGCTCGCTGACTTCCTGGCCGATGCAGCGCCACGCTTGCGGTTCTGCCTGCACCGGCAGCGGATCGACGAGCTCCTCGACGCACGGCAGGTGTGCAGGCAACCGCGGCCATTTGTTTTTCGCAGGCTTGCTCTTAGAGCGCGGAGTCGATTCTTCCTTCGAGCGCCGAGTGGCCTCCGCCGCCAAGTCGGGCTCGTTCGCTTTTCCCGGCGAACTCCCTTCCAACAACAGTTCCAGTTGCCTCGGGTCGAGCTTCTCGCTCCCCGCTCCGAAGATCCGCTTCACCAACAGGTCCACCTTTTGCCGCAGCAACTCGTTCTGCTGACGCAATCGTGCGTTCTCTTCCAGAAGTTCCTGTTCGCGTTCGGTGACCATTGCTCGTTGGCCACAGGAGACTAGTCATCCCGTCGCTAAATTCAAGCGCCGATCATACTTAATATATGACTGCTATTCCCGCTCATACCACGGACGCATTTTCGCCCCGTGCAGGTCGATCCCGTCGGTCAAGAGCGCCAACGCCTCCGCGCTCAGCTTGAGCTTTGTGCGTCCCGGCTCCAACGACACTAGCACTTTGAGGCTCCCGCTAAAACTCAGCATCCCGTTTGCCCCTTGGCTGCCAGCGCCTTCAGCAACTCCGCCGCCAGCTTCATTTGGCCAGGGGTGGAGAGTTCCACGCTCGCTCCGCCCGGTAACTCAAGCTTGAGCGCCGCTACGATTGCCATCACCTGCTCGCCTTGGACGCCCGCTTCGACCTCCGCTTCTACCCAGCGCGGCCCCGGCCCTGGCTGCGGTGCCATCAATGCGGCCGGAACTGGAGCCGCTGCTTGCACCAACAGCGCTTGCCGCTGGTTCTTCCTCTTCTGCTGCCAATGGGCGAACGTCTGGTATTTCACCCCAATCTGCGCTGCAAACTCCGCCGCGCTCACCCCACACCGCTCGTACTCATCCAACAGCGCCTCCCTTCGTTCTCTCTTTACCAGCACATGCCCTCGGCGGTCTATTTTCAACAACTCATCCCGAATCGCTTCGCTTTGCATCCTCCCATACTGACAATTTTCATCCCTCCAGGATAGAGGCGCTCCGCGTGACGCTTACGCTTGAGGAAGCGGTCCCAATCCCCTTTCGTCCGATTCGGGCTTGGGTGGAACCCATTCTTGATCATGATTTTCTTGATCGTATTGGCGGCGACAGTAATCCCGAGTTTCTTGAGTTCACCCTGGATGCGGGCATAGCCCCAGCCGGTTTCTCTGGCAAATCGAAGAATCAGTTCCTCCACGTTCTGCGGTATCGGAGGGCGACCCGAGTGGCGTTTCGTTTGCTTGATGGCCGGGTTTCCCGCTTCCCGCAACCATCGAAGGAATGTCTTGTAATGGACGAGCGAAAGCATCTCCTGAACGGCATTGCCCAGCGGTCGCCCCAAGCGAACCAGGAGCGCCCGTTCTGCCGGGGTAGTCTGGACGTTCTTCGGACAGCGGGAACGGAGGATAGAGTTCTCTGCCTTCAGATACGCGATCTTGCGCAGAAGGATGGATTGGGTCATGTGGACAAGGAAAACAAGAAAGGGATGCTGGCGGGTGAACGGCATGGAAAAAGTGCTTAAAGAAGGTGGTCAATCGGGCGATTTTTCGGTATCAAAGCTCCACCCTCGAAAAAATGGAATTTACAGAGGGGAAACTAGGTTGGAACAACATTTTTGCACCCCGCATAAATCCCGGTGGAATGGCGGCAGCCGGAACGGGCTGTCGGGCATGGAAGTGACAGCCTTGGTTTGACGGGGAAAATCGGCTTTCCCATACCGTAATAACCATCCCCGCCGCAAGCGACCGGAGTATTGAACACGAAAAAGAAATAAATGGCCTCCCCTGTCGAGTGGTTCGAACAGAGAGTACCGAAAACGCCAAAAATCATTTAACGAGGAACAACGGTTTCGAACATCCTCTGCTTGATCGAAAAGGATTCGAAATTCACAAGTGCTTGGTATTCTGAAAGAAACAAAACAGAGAGTAGTCTATTTGAGTTCGAGGAGAGGTGTGCATGGGTCGGCAGGGAATCGGGTCGCATTTGACGGAGAGGATGGTCTTGCCGTCGTTGGCGTATTCGATGGTTTGCTGCTCGCCGCAACTGAAGAGTTTGTGGAATTTGATGTTTTCCACTAGGCCCGAGGGATTGATGTCGGGGTCCCAGACGAGGTCCGTGGTGTAAAACGGGTTAGGCTGCTTGCCCGCGATGACGGTCAGCCAATCCGCGGCGTTCCACCCGACGTAGGCGCGGCTGATGTAGATGGGGTAATTCTGGAAGCCGCCGTCGAAGGTCTGGTTGGAGCTGTCGGAATAGCGGCTGGTCTGTAACATCACGCCGCCGAACCAGTCGTCGGTTAGCTTGAAATCGGCCCCCAGGCGCCTGCGGTCGCGCTGATCGCCGTGGCCGGGATCGCCATCGTAGGAGCGGGTCGTGGAATTCCATTTCCCGACCTGGGGATCGACGTTGTCGTATTGGAACCGCATCCGCGCATCGCCGTAGAGCTTCAACTCCCGGACCGGGCTGTTGACCGTGATTTTCCCGGCGGATGATTTTTCCCGCTTCTTGGCGTGCTCTTCCCGTTTCCTTTTTCAGGCACTCCGCCTCCTTTTTGCTGATGATTTTTTGGAAACGAGAAGGCCAAGCAAATCGTCATCGTCATCGGCTGAAGCAAAGCCGGGGGCAACGGAGTACAAAAGCGCAGCCGTTGCCAGCCCCGCCATGCAAAGGGAGGTCGTTTTCATTGGGAGAGTCTTTCGACTACCGGAATCGTATGGCGGATGCGTTTTGGGCCTCTAAAGATTTGCCTGGGGAATCGAGACCCTGGATTTTTTTTTGAGGGAAGGCATGGCGAATCGATTTGCAAAAAGACTCGGGTGTAAAAATATTAGATATTACTTTGGAAGCGTAAACACATCGCCCACCGTTCCCATGTCGGCCCGGCCCGCGGCTTCCACAATGGGTTGATGCGAAAAATAGCGCCCCAGATCCACCTCGCCGCGCTGCACTTGCACCGTGACCTCTGTATCCGTGAATGGAGCTTTTAAAACGGTGATCGTGAGCCCTTCTTCCAGCTGGGGATAAGCTTCGCCATTGGTTGTGCCCGGGGTGGAGGAATAGAGGAGCCAGGTATGGAACCCCGCGGGGAAATCCTGGGTCACCGTGCCCAGTTTACGCAGGTTCACGCTCACCGTGGCGGGGGTTTTCAGAAAGGAGCAAACGGCCACGTAGTCGGTGGGCGGGGTCAATCCGTTTTCCGGGCCGGTGGTGGCCAATCGCCCGGCGGGTAGTTGCAGGTTGCTGGCGACCTGTGGATGATGAAAAACGAGCAGCTCTTCCTGCGTAACGCGGGGCGGTTTGCCTTTCCGATACCAGTCGCTGAAATAGCGGTTGAGCCGTTGAATGGCGCGGTCATGGCCTGCGGTGGGCATGATTTCGGAGTCTTCCGAGACGTCATTCCATGTGATGAGGTAGACTGTGGGCGAGCCCTCGGCGATGGCATCCAACCAGGCGTGGCGATAGGCGATGACGCCGAAGCGTTCATACACCATCGGGCTTTGAGGGGCTGTGGAATCGCCAGATCGCGATTGGAAAAAGCCGGGGGCGAAAGAGGGCCACCATTTTTTTCCGTGCTCCAATGCAAAAGCCTTCCCACGCGGAAGTTCACGCAGGGAATCCCCATAGGTGCGGTTGGCATCCCAATCGCAAATGGCATCGGCCCCCGCCAGCCAGTCTGCCGCGATGGTTCCCTGGACGGGATAGCGTGAAAGCACCAGGTAGACTTTGTCGCGGCCTCCCAACGGGGCAAAGAGATACTCCATCGCTTTTGCGTAGGGAACGTTTGCAAAGAGTGCGTGGTCCTGCATTCCCACGACCAAGCGGCCCTCTTTTTTGGCCCATACGTTGCCAAACCGCTCCGCCCATGAGCGCAAGATTTTCCCATGCCGCCGCATCTCCGCCTCCACGCCCGGATCGGGATCGCGTTTCCAGCTTCCCACGGTTTTGCCCCAATTTTTTGGGTCCATGCGGTACCACCAATAATCGGGATAGAAAGTCATCCCGCCGGTTTTTTGCATTTCGGTAAACAAGGCTTCGTATTGCGCTTGCCCCTTTTCGCCCGCATCGCCTAATCGTGGGTACATCCATATGGCAAACGCGTTGATGCCCGCCTTTTTGCCCTGCTCCACGTCCCACCGCGTTGCCTTCGATAAATCCTTCCAGAGCGGCTCGCCGGGGAGCGGCCTTCCGACGATGTCGTTTTGCCGGGAGGGCAGCCCTTTGGGAAAGAACACTGGTGGCTGGAAATTCATATACACGGCGGATACCATGCGCTCGGGGAGTTCCTTGGAGCCCTCGCTGGCTCCCTGGGCGGCTCCTCCAAGGCAGGAGGCCAACAGCAGACAACCCCAGGATATAAGGATGCCTTTCGAAACCAATGGGGGAATTTCCTTTTCCATCATCATGTTCTAAAAGTATTTAATAATCTTAAGTATGGAATCGGCTTGAAGGATTTCCGAGGGTCTACCAGGAGAGCCAGGCATAGGGGTCGTCCCTTTTTCTCATGGGCTCGCAATAGAGGCTGAAGCCCTCGGGGTTGTAGGGCAGCATGGCCCGACCCCAATAGGGCTCGATGCCGATTTCGTTTCCTGCCGCCCGCAACGGTTGGAGGTTAGGGGCGTCGTCCACGTCGATCCAGCAACCAAAACCGCCGCTGCCCGAGACCACGCGGATTTCCAGCTCGTTGGCACCCTCGTGGAAGTCGCCCTTCGAGCGGAAGGCATCGCGGTGGGGTGGAGCGGCCTGGGCGTCGAGATGGATCAATTCCCGGCCATTCAACGAGACCGTTCCGTAGTAATCGGCCCCGAAGCGGATTGTCAGGCGTTGTTCTTTCGTGACGCGGATATGGGCTTTGATCACGGCAATACGGCTTTCGCTGGGCTTCACATCGAGCAGCTTTGCCAAGTCGATATAGACGCCCTCCACTTTGTCTCCGCCGTAGCTCAGCACATCGTGATTGGCGGACAAAACTTTTTGGTCCTTGAACTCAAGGATGGGCAGCGCCGAGGCCGTCAGCAGCTTGGCACCCTTTAGTTCAGGGATCGAGAGGCTCTGGCTGATCTTCATGTCTGTGATGGAATAGGGATGCGGTTCGTCGGTTGTGGCTTCCGCCGTCGCTGACTTCGCAGGCAAGGAGAGCGAAGTGATTCGGGCTTCGACCTCTGGGTTGCTGCGCACCCCCGCCGCCGTGAGAACCCATCCGTAGAGTTGCCGCAGCCGCCACCGGCTGAGCCGCGCATGGTCCCGGGCGATGGCGTCGATGTAAGGCCCATCCGCGGCACTCAGAGGGATGCCGATAAAGCCTTCCACCTTTTCCCCTGTCTTTTTCAGACGGACGATCTTTTTTTCGGTTTCGCTGACGACCATTGGCACCGGCAGGCGAAAGCGTTGCAGATTGGGCGGCAAATGGTCGCCCGCCGGAAGTTCGATTTCTGCCGAAGCAATGGCAGCGGCGGTTTTCCACGAAATGCCGGAAGCCGGGGAGCTAGGCAGGGGCATCCGCAGGCTGCTTCCTGCCTCCGGCGAGGCTTCGGTTCCGATCCGCAGCGTGGTTGGGGTTGGCTGATCGGCAATCTTGAAGCCAAGATTTTTAAACGATTCGAGCTCCTTGCCGGGCAGGGAATCGAAAAAGAGGTCGCGGCTTCCCCATGGAAGATTTTCCGCGACGTAAGCCAACAGATTTCCGGCCACTTTGGTTGCGGCGGGTTCCACTCCCACCCGTCCGGTGAGGTCGAGTTGGCAAAACCAAACGCCGCCCGCCCCGTTGCGCCATTCCAAAAGGGGCGTGTACGCCTGGTCGAAGCCGCAACGCAGCAGCGGACGGAAGGAGCCCTTGTGTGGGGTCTCGATGAGGACCGACGCCACTGAGCCGTGGCAGCCCCAACGGGCTCCCCGGGCGGGCTGCCAGGCGTCCAACTTTTCCAAGTCAGCCCACCAGCGCAGCGAGTCCTCCTCCGGCAGGAGCGTACTGCTTCCCCGCCAATCCCGGAAGTCGGCCTCCTCCATCCCCAGAACGGCGGGGTTGCCTGGGAAGGTGGAGATTCCCTGCCTTGTCCCCCGTTCCACGGAACGCAACCCCAGCCGGAAGAGATCTGCCTGCTCTTGCTCCAGCAAGATAACGCGCAACCCCTGGGCGACATCGGCTGCCGTATAGGGAAGCTCTTTGAGCGAATGCAGGCTGCGTCGGCCCAGGATCAAGACCGCGTCTTTCCACGCCGACGGAAAGGCCGAGACCTCGGCTACCACTTTAGCCTGCGGCACGGATTGCGAGACCCATTTTGATTCCGATGCAGGATCGAACAGGTAAACCGGGCGGGCTATTTTGGGGGACAGTTTTGGGGCAAGGGGCGAAGGCCAGAGCGAAAGGTCCATGCGGTCGGTTACTTCCCCTTTTTGGCCTGAATTTACGTATAGCGTGAGGTCAATCGCTGCTTTTGTCTCCACGGTGGGTGCTTTGAATTCGAAGGGTAGCTTGTGGACCGTGCCTGGAGCCAGCGTCTGGTGCCATTCCCCCGAGGCGATCGGCTTGCCCTTCATCGTCGCCTGCCATTTCGCATTGAGCTCATAACTGCCGGGGCCGTCCCAGACGAAGACCGCTGTTTTTTGGATTTTCTCCCCGGCCTGAAAATTGCGGTTCCGTAGGTAAAACTCGGGTGCCCCCCCGATATAGGCCAGCAGCGGCTGCTCACTCTCCCGGTAAGCCTTTACCACCTCGGGCTCGGCCTCCTCCGGGCTGCCCCGGAAGCGCAGCCCCCAAGAGAGCAGCCAGGGACTCCAGCCCGTTACCTGCCAGGTGCGCCAGGCCCGGTTGATCCGGTAGCCGCATTCGGCGTAAACGCGCCGCACCGCGGGCAGCCCCAAAATATTCCCTTCGAGACGGAGTTCGGGGGGCTGGGGAATCCGTTCGCTGCCATGGCCGTGGATATTCTCCTGCGTCAGGGTTCCCAAGTTGAGCCGCTGCGCCTCGTCTTCCAGCGCATAGGCCTCATCTCCAAGGATTCCGGCGGCAAACTCCGTGATAGCCGCTTCGCCAAAAGGCTTCAACTGGCCGGTCTTTTCATCCCGGTTTTTCATCCAGAAATCGGCCCAGTAGGGCACTCCGAACTCGATGGCCAGCCAGGGCTTCGTTCCATGGGCGGCCCAATGGGAAGGCCACCGTTCCACCTCGGCAAGCGGCGTGAAGCCGAGATACTGGTTGCTGGTGGATATGGGGCCCGCATTTCCCCCATGGTGGGCATAAGCGGGGCGCGTCGGATCGATCTGCTCAATGAGGCGGCAACCTTTCTCGATGAGTTGATAGTGAGGCCGGCTCTTCTGCTGCGGATAAGCTTCCTGCCCCATGCCCTTGGGCGTATTCGCGATGGCCCCGTAATCATGGTCGAAATAATTCATCGCCCCCACCCAAGTAATGATGCTGGGGTGGTTGCGGTATGGGGCCATAAAGGCCTCCAGCTCCCGCCGATACTGGGCGACCACCTCGGGATCGCTCGAAACCCCATAGTCGAACCAGTGATTGGTGAACTGGGGCACGCTGATCGAGATCCCCGTCCCATGGCGGTCGGCCTCGTCGAGCCGCTCGTCGGAATAGGCGTTCCAGGCTCCTCCGCCGGGGTTCCAGAACGAGTCTCCATTGGGCTGCACCTCCACTACGTTAAAGCCGACGGAGCGCAAAAAATCGAAGACCGGGGGCTCTGCGGAGTAATAATCCCCCGTTTTCCTCTTGATGGTGTCAATCCGGGTAATCGGGCTGAATCTCCACGTTACGGGATGTCCATTCATGATGAACTGCTTTCCCTGGATTTTGAGCTCTCGAAACCCGAAGGAAATGGGAGCAAGAGAGTCGGTCACTTGCTTTTCTTTTCCAACGAGCTGAAGCCTCAATGAATAAAGAACGCCTCGATCCAATTCCCAGGGCACGACATTGGGCCACGTAGCGGAGAGGGCCACGGTGCCGGACTGGAAGGGGGCGGCGGGGAGTTCGAGCGCTACCTTTCCCTTGGCGTCGAGGACCTGCCCCGACACCTTCAAAATAGGGTCCGCCGCGCCTCCTGTTTTGACATGCACCCGAAGGGTTTTCGGCTCCCAAATACTCTCGACCCATGCCGAATCGATCCAGCTCCGCTCTCCGCGCAATAGAAGATCCACCCGGCCCATCAAACCCGCGCTGTGGGGGTGTTCCACCTTGTAGCGTTGATTGAGAACTGGCGACATGATCCGGTCGTCATTCATTTTTGCGTCGGTCCCAAGCCCCGTCCTCGTCACATAGACCAGTAACTCGGCCTCCTTGCTTCCTTTCTCCAGGGCCGGAGTGATATTCACCTCCAAATCAGGACGAACCAGTTCCTTCAGAAAGACGCCGTTGACGTAGACCCGGCCAATCCCACGCACATGCTGGAAGCGAAGCCAGAGCGACCGTTCCGCCGCCTCGTCCGGTAGTGGAATTACCGTGCGGTACCAAAGATGATCTGTCGGTTCGCCCAAAAACACCTTGGGATCCAGCACGAACTCCTTGACCTCCTTCCATGCATCGGCTTGGGGTTTCACATCGGGCGACACGGCTGCCTGCGCGCTCCACTTCAAAGCCGGAGGGGCCACAGACTGGATGGAGGCGGGAGAGCCGGCCCATAAAGGCGGGATGAACGAGGCAATCAACGCCAGGGAAACTAAAAAGGCTCTTTTCATAACTGGATTACGAGAAATTGATTGGGGGGAGGCCGTTCGAGATTCTGCTTCTCGAGATATTTAAACAACATGGCCCGTTATCTCAATGGCCGCTGTTATTATTTATTGGACGAAAGCTTTGAAAAAGTGACATAATACAATCCTCTTCCCAAGACTATGATCGATTGGACAAAAACTTATCGCAGTAAGAAAAATGTTGCTCAGTTAAATTCCAATCTTGTGAAATCCCTGGCGCATTGTCTTCCGTTGAATGTCGCGGGCTGGAATTTCCAGTGCGTGGAGTGCCACATCGCCGAAGGCACTTATCCATCCGGTCACTTCTCGGAATGGCACTCGCACAACGAATATCAGATCGAAATCGCCTTGTCGGGCGCATTCGATTTTGACACCGAGGATTCGGAGAAAACAGTCCTCCGCCCGGTGCACGCGCTGTTGATCCCCTGGAAGCACCCGCATCGGTGGAAATGCATCAAGCCGGGGGTCATGATCGGCATCTCGTTGAAGCTTCTTCCCACGCCGGAATCCATACGCAAAAACGGCTGGCTGTTTAGCGGTATCAAGAAACTAGGCAATGCCGCGATCAAACTAAGAGCCTATGACCTTATCCGTTCGGGCATGGGCGCTGGCGATCCCGAACTGAATTCCAAAATAAGCGCTTCCCATTTGTTTTTGCTGCTGGCGGCGATCGTGGAGCCATTGATGCCGGTCAACGCGAACGCCGTGAACCCGGGGTTGAAAGGCACCGAGGCGCGTGGACGCGATATCATCAGCCAGGTGGTGCATCTTTTGGACACGAATCTGGCGGCGGACATTAACTTAAAACAGATAGCCAGAGAAGCGGGCCTTAGTACCCGGCAGGTTCATCGGCTCTTTCTCAAGCATGTGGGCAAAAGCTTGCACGATTACCTTTTGGAGCGTCGGCTGGAGGAAGCTCGTAAACTCATTACCGCAAAGAACCAAAAGTTGCAGATAAAGGAGATCGCCTTTTCGTGCGGATTTAATTCTCTTTCTTATTTCTGCACCGCCTTCAAGCGTGTCTACGGGGTGGTCCCCAGTTCATTGCTTCTGCCCGATGTCGCCCTCAAACCTGGCACCACTTTCTGCTTTTATAGCGGCCCGGATGCCACGCAACCCCTTCCGCTCGCCGCGAGAAAAAGTGCCCCGGCCTCGGCGGCCAAAAAAGCCCGTGGATAAATCCGCAAGCCCCGCAAGCTTTTTGCCCCCTCCTCTGTGACGCTGAGGGGGACGCGCGCCGGCAGCCCGCGGAAATAGGGGGTGAACCGGCCCCAGCCAAACTGGCGCTTGTCGCCTCCGTCGCAAAAGACTCCGTCCACAAAAAATGAAATGATCTTGGGGCCGCCGTCCACGACGATGATAATATGATGGAGTAAGCCGTCATTTAAAAGGCGCACATCCGAGCTCCAGGAAAATTCGCATCTTCCATCGGAAAGAGTTAGTTTGAGTCTCCTCTGGCTGAGCCATTCCAACCGCACTCCGCCGTAGGAGGATTGCCACGCTTCCGCAAGGACGGCAGACGATTTCAGAGCCTCGCCATGGAACTCCAGTTCAATACTAAACCCGGCTCGCTGGTCCGCCGACCCATAGGGGCACTCCGTGCAGCGCGTTAAAAAAACCGGGAGATCGGGCAGGCAGACCGGGGCGGAATCCATGGTCCAATCGAGTGTCGCCTCACGCCAAAGTTCGGCCCCGCTGAATCCCGCAGTGCCATCCCGTAACGCGTGAGCTAACCGTGCGTCCAGTTGATGGACCCGTGCCACGGCCTTTTGGGTTTCGGTTACGTAGATCTTCGCTCCCTCTTCCTTCAAATCAGGATAGCTCATGCGAATGATGGGATCGTCATCGTAAAGCACGATTTCGGGATTCTCCCAGCCAAGTTCTAGACCGCGCGGGGTCTGGATTTCCCTGCCGCGAGTGATCCAAACGGGGTTGCGGTCCTCATAGGCGCGACTGCGCCGCGCGGGGTGTTTTCCCAGGGCGGCTCCGCCATGGTTGTGGAACCAAAGAACGTACCCTCCTTGCTTCAGCTTCCATGCAAAACAAGCCGCGCGAGGGTGTTTGACACGGCGGCCATCGGCATATTCCAGATAGCGGGGCTCGCTCCAAGTATGCCCTTTATCGCGGCTGTAAGAGCCAACGGGATGGCCATCGATGGACCGATAGACAATAAAAAGCGAACCATCGCTTAACTCAATGAGGGAATGTTCCTCCGCGATGGGGCCGCCGCCCGGAGGCGTGCGCAGCCCCGCGTCCCCATCCGGCAGCGTGATCCACGTGGCCTTGGCCGGATCATCCAGCCCAAGAAGATCGTCCGAACGCAGCAACGCGCCCTCCGATTGAGTGAACCAACCGTCACCGAATCCCCCCACCTTGTGAAGGGTCAGGAAAACGGAGTTCCCGGTTATCAGCGGCCTTCCCACATTCCAAAAGAGCCGCACCTTGCCGTGGGTGGTGTTGTTTCGGTCGATGGCGAATTCCCGCACCGGCAGTGTGACGCGCTGCTTTGACCAAGTGCGTCCGTGATCGTCGCTCCAACGAAAGACATAGTAACCGTGGGAGTCCATGCGCGTGGTAAAGCCGTCTTTGAAGTCCGGCTTGTCGGCAGGCAATTCCCGGATGTCATCCGCGTTATACACGTAGAAAACATAAATCCTGCCGGAAGGCGAGGCCAATGGCACCCCCCACGAAGCCTCTGGGCCGTCCGGTGATTCGATGCAAACCGGCGCGGACCAGCTCTGACCTTGGTCTTCACTCCGCATGGAAACAATATGCTGCCCGTGGTTTCCCTCATGCCCCGCCCCCGTCGTCAGCACGCACAACCACGCTCCGTCACCCGTGGCCGCGATATAGGGTTGATCCGCATAGTATTGCGCGGGAATGATCTTGCCCGCGTTCACTAAACGCGAATCCGCCGCCCCATTCCGGAAATGCAATACATTCCAGCTTGCATCAATGCAGCCATCCGCCTCGGGGGATTCATCAATGGAAAGAGCTTGGCGATTCTCTGTTTTAATACTTTCAGGAATCTTCTGCTCCGGAATTTTCGTTGCAACTGCACGATTGGACATGCCCAACAATTACTGCCACGCAGGACATTGAACACAGTCAATAGGATCCCTCAATTCAGACAATAGATTCGAAATAATGACACCGAGTCAAATATTCAAAGACATTGTCAGAAACGGAAATTATGTTCGAGTCGCAGGTTGGAAGAAGATGGGTTCACATTCTTAACTATAGACCAAACTGACAATCAATAAGCTATTGCCATTAAGGCAACAGACCCCAGCCATAGACGCCCCATGAACAAACCGAATATTTCCCTCAGCAAAGCTGAAGCTGCTGGTGACCGAGTGCCGCAAACTTACCGCATCGGAACGCTCACCTACACCAAGCTCGGGTTGTTAACCCTGCTGGGCTGCCTGCTTTGGGGCGACTTTGTTTTCAACTTCATGGAGATCGTCATCGGGTCGTTTCTCCCGATCAAGATCAAAGCCATGAACGCCCCGGATTGGTACATTGCGACGATCCTTATCACCATTCCGAGCGCACTCGGCATGCTAACAGGGCCATTCTATGGGGTGGCAAGCGACCGGACCCGGACCCGATGGGGCCGCCGCCGCCCGTATCTCTTGATTACCACGCCGCTAGTCACAATTCTATTGATCTTGATCGGCGCGAGTGACTCGTGTGGAGCCTGGCTTCACGACGTACTTCGGCTGCCGTTTTCCCGTCCGGTATTTCTGTTGATCCTGGTGGCCGTCCTCATCACGTTTTTCCAGTTGCTTAATTCGTTCATGACGGGAGCCTATTACAACTTGATCAATGATGTGGTTCCCCGGGAGGTGCTCTCGCGGTTCATGGCGGTCTTCCGGATTGTGGGCATCATTGCAACGTCCCTCTTTCAATTTTACTTCTTTGGTCTAGCGGGGAGTCATATGACCAAGTTGATCGTGGGCAGCGGCCTACTATACGGCTTGATATTTCTTGCCATGACGTACCTAGTGAAGGAAGGGGAATACCCACCACCCGAGCGCGAGGATGCGGCGGGCGGCGTGTGGCTCAACCATGCCAAAACCTACCTGCGCGAGTGCTTTAGCTACCGGGTTTACTGGTATTACTTTCTGGCCAACATGTTCTGGAATATTAGCTTCGTGCTGTATTCGTTCCGCGTATTTTTTGCACAGTCCGTTGGTTTAAACCTCGACACGTTCGGGAAGTTAATGGGGGTTGCGGGGATTTTTAGCGCGATGTTGCTTTATCCGGCGGGGGCATTGGGCGACCGCTGGCACCCGGTGCGGACTATGGTTCTCGGCATGCTACTGCTTTTGGTGGTGGTGCCCTTGCAGCTTGTCTTCGCCTTTTTCCAGGTCCCCGCCGCATGGACGCCGGGTCTTTACATGGTATTGTTTGCCCTTCACATCAGCGTGCAAGTCATAGTCAGGGCGGCGGAAATGCCGTTGCAGATGCGCATCTTGCCGCAGGACCGCTACGCTCAACTTGGTTCGGCGGGAGGGCTTATTATGGGTTTTGGTTCCATGATCGCGGGGGGGCTTTCGGGGCTCTGGCTGGAATGGATGAAGGCTGGGGAAACCGTCGAATTGTTTCACTACCGCTACCTGCCAATTTGGCAGACTTTCTGCATGATCGTGAGCCTAATCTTCCTGATTCTTCTTCTCCGCGAGTGGAAACGCCTTGGCGGTGACCGTAACTATATCGCGCCGTAGCAAGAGACAGCCGCGCGAACGGAAGCGGTGCTATGGCGCAAACTGGCTGTTTTCGATAATACGCCAGTTGTAGTGACGATCTAGTTGGTCAGAGCTGATCTTGCTAGTGTCGTTCGCGTAGTCGGGGATCAGCGTGTCGTCCGGGTTGATATAGCGTTCGATCGACGTTGCCCCGCGATATTCACTGAGAATCGCGCCTTTGGATTCGTCCCAGGTATCTTGCGCATGGGAGTTTGGGTTTTTTAGTGCCTGAACGGTGTAGTAGACTGTGAAGGTGTTCGACTTGGTGGTGAGGCGACCTTGGATGTTCGTATAGGGACGTTCGCGCGAGTTGTCGCCGGTAAGGGCATTGGTGGTCCAAAATGCGGACATCACCGAATCCGCATTCGTGGTGGTCCCAGAGAGTGTGATCGTCGTTCCGCTTGGAATGAGGTGCAGATCGCAGATTTGCGTGGAGCACCGGAAGACATCGTTGGCCGCGAATTTGGCGTCGAATTGCTTGAGCGTCTCGTGCGCGTCGATGGATTTACGCAGTTCGGTCGTTCCCAGGCCGGGGCTTACTTTGTAAGTCGCCGCGTTGGCGGTGGGGATAACCAGCATTTTCTCCGCGCGGAGCAGGGCGACGATTCCGGTGGCCCTGCGAATGTAGCTGAAGGGGGCGATAGCGTAGTTCATGTTGATCTTGCCAGCGGTGGAGAACGGTTCGCTAATGGCATACGGCTCGACGACGGGCATCCAGAAGAGGTCCATCCAGAGGTGGTCGGGCGGGTTGGCCGCACCGGGGTGTCCCGTTTGAGGCCGGAACAAAAGCGTACGCCACGCGGCGTTGGCAGAGGACGCGCTCGGGCTGTAGGCTTGGTTTCCGGTTCTCAACCGCGCAGGCAGGGATCCAAACATCCCCGGACCAGGCACCTGGCGGTTTGGTGAAAAGAAGGTTGCCCCTCCAGCGACTTGTTCATAGGGCTGGGTGAAGTAGGGAATGCCCGAGGTGTTGTCGGTGGAGCTATAACGTGTGTTGTTGCCCTCGTCTGGCTTGTTGATGTGGGCGCCATCGGCTGTGTAAGCCACCCCGTTGTCGAAGTCGCCCCATTGCTGGAATGCGCAGGGAGTGAGTTGGCTGCTTGAGGACGGGGCAAAGCCGGGAAATTTGGGCAGTTGGTAGGAATTGTAGTTGGCGCCTTGCACGAGCATGTTTGCATTGGCTGGACGGCAGAACCCAAGAGAGGCATCATAATACGAAGCGCCATCCGATGTGATGTAGGTTTCGATCTGGTTCGGGCGGGTTCCGCCGGAAAGAGCCCAGAAGTTTTTGATACTGTTAAGCTCGTTCGTGTAGCTGTCCGTCGAGGTGTCGTTTCGTGTCGTGTCGTAATAATAAGTCGAAGGCTGGAAAACGCCGGAGGGAACATAATGGGAGCCTGCCACGAGACGGAAATCCGCATGGTAGGGTACCAGTGTGCGCAGGGTGTCACTCGTGCGAATAAAGGTTCCTGCGCTAGTGCCGGGAGCTTTACCTATGTTGCGAAAGCGCCCGAAGAGGCTTGCATACCCGGTAGGCGTTGGGCTCGGCAATGATGAGAAAGCGCCTGCATCACTCAGCGACCACCAGTTTTCCATGGCGGTAGCTGGAGCGGTAGCATCCGGACTTGGTTTGGTGCCGACGGTTTTCAGGGTCGGGATCGGAAAACTGGCATCCGGAAACTTTAGCTCGATGGTCTGCACGAGATCGGAGGCTGACCGGTTGGTGGCTCTGCCGACATCTTTCTGGCGAGCGTATAGCTTGACCAGGAGTTTGGTTGGCCCGGTGAAACTCATGGTGTTGGCCGAGGAGGAAATCGTGAATGGCGCGGAGACGAGCCCATAGCGGCGGTGGGCATCGCTGCTTCCGCCGTCTAGCGGGGCCAAGCGTGAGGTGCCTCCCGAGACCCAAAACCCCATTCGGCAGCCCATGTTCCCTCCATAGGCCTGGTAGCCCCATGTGTATCCATTTTTTTGAGAATCGAAATTGACCGTTTCGGCAGACGAGGCCAGGGAAACCGTCTGCCCCCCGACGGTGAAATTACCGGTGATCTCCACGTCAAGGGAGTGGTCCAGTGCGTATCGTGTCCAGCCGTGCATGGGAGAGAAGTAGTCGAATAAAAGCATCATCTGGATCCGGCGCTCATTCGTGGCGAGCTTGGTGTTGGATGCCAGCATGTTGTTCACCGGGTATATGGTGGAAATGGCATTGACTGTGGTTGTTGGGGGCGTGTCGGCGGTCGAGTTTACGTTGGTGGAGCTGCTATTGCTCTGATTAAGCTGATAACCATAGGTCCTATTGGCAACGGAGCTACCCGGGGGGACATTGCTTTCCATGCGTGCGAGTTGCTCGGCGCTCGGTGTGCCAGTCAATGTGTTGCCGTTGTCATCACGGGGAGTATCGAATGTCCCATTCTTGCCATCCCCACAGCAGATGAACAGCAAGCCCGCTTCGCTGATGGTGGTGAACCGCCCAAAGCCCATTAGCGATGTGGTATCCGTTTCGGATGGGTAGGTATCCCCCAGGCCGGAAGGTACGCGAAGCGGAGCCACCGTTCCGTGGCCATCGTAGACGTTGCGAGTGTCGCTTGCCATTCGCCCGTTGGTGAACTGGACGGCAGAATCGGCGGCGGTTTGGCTGGAGTAGGTATTGGGAGAGAGATTGTCGTCGTAGAGGTTCGTGCTGCGGACGTAGTCGAGCATTTCGACGAGGAGTTGGTCGCGGTCATCGGTGCTGGTCTTTGATACTAGCGATGCGTCGAAGCCGGGTTCGGTCGTGTTGGTAAGGTTCTGGAGGTAGCGCAGCACTTTGCGGTTGCGTTCGATGTCGGCCCAGTCGGAAGTGGGGCTGTGTGCGCTCGAACGCTGGAAGTAGTAGCCGAGCCCGTTGATGGTTGCACAGCGGGCGATGAGCCGGTCGTAGGCGGTCGTGCGGGTGGCATCGACTCCGTTGGCGATGGGCCACATTGCCACGCGGGGGGTGCCAAAGAGGGTGGTTTCGGGGGCGCGGCTGCGGGCGGTAAGGAAGAATCGCGAGCGCTCAAGTTTCTCGGGATCGAGGGCCGGGGTGATGCTCTGGCTGCCGCGCGTGGGGGTGTAGATCATCTCGCCGACGCTGGCGTAGAGGCGGTCGGTATCGGATGTCAGTGGGCTTGGGTTTGTGGTGCCAGGGGTGTAAGTGCCGCCTTTGGAGCCGCCGCCAACGATGCGCGGGGTGATGGCGTAGAGGGCTTCCCGCTGGGTGTCGGTCAGCGCGGGAGTCGCAGTCGAGCCCGTGGCGAAGAGGATCGGCGCGAGTGAGGTCATCGCCGGGTGGCCGGGATAGCGCTGGAATTCGTTCTGGTAAGGCTGGTAGTTGGCGTAGGCTTGTTCCTGATTGGAGAGGAGCCGAGGGGTGTCCCAGTAGGTGCCTTCGCTGGCGGTGTTGATGTTGACCTTGCAGGTTTCGTCATCTGTCCAGAAGGCGATACGCCCGGTGATGGGGTTGGTGCCGCTGGCTCCGGCGACCGTTACCACCGTTCCGCTACCGCTGGTAGTGGGAGTGACGATCTGCCCATTCTGGAGGACGTAGAGCCAACGAACCGGCATGGGTGCAGGTTGTGATTTGGTAGCACCCGGTGTGTTAGCTGTATCGACACTAAAGCCTTCGACCGGGTTAATCTGGGTCGAGTCTGCTGGGTCTCGCGGGTCGAGGATGGGAAAACGGATGATGTCTGTTGCGCCCGAGGCGTCTTTGATGGTTGCGGGCGCGTTGAGGTCTACCCAGAGTGCTTTTTGGGTTGCCCAAGTGGCGGGGGGAGCGTCGGAGGCAAGGGCGGCGGCGCTGGAGGAGGTCATCGCGGTACCCGAGTAGAGCCGATAGACGGTGTTCAGGCTGCCGGATTGGTCAAAGAGGCGGATGGCTCCCGGTTGGGAGGCCCATACGGTGCCGTTGCCTCGCGTGGCCGCGTGGTCGATCTGGGCCTGAACGAGGTTGACCGTGGTGTCGGCCAATGCGCGCGCCGAGACCGAGGCGCGCTCGTTGGCAGTGGTCTTGCGCAGGCTCACCGCGCGGGCAAAGAAGCCGACCGTGATCGCTGTCAGCAGCACTAGCATGGCGAGGACAAAGATGAGTGCGGCACCGCGATGGGGGAATCGAAGCAGGGTTTTCATGGACGATAAACAAGCGGACGGGCCGTGTCGGGGTTGACTTGGATCGTGACAAAATTCGCAACCGAGGAGGCGGTGGAAGGTGTTCGATCGGAGGAAATGCTCAGGTAGAGTTTGGTCCGGTTGGTGCCAGAGGCTAGCTCGACCGCGCCGGAGGAGCGGACCCGGAAGGCTTTATAAGAAGCACTGCCCCACGTGCCCCCGGCGGGCATCGTCCCCGTGACGGTCATCGTTTCGAACCACGGTGAGAGCGTCGAATTGTCGAGGATAGCTACTGTTTTGGGCATCGCCACGGCTTTGCCCGCAGCGGTCCCCGTGGTGTTGGCCGTGCCGCTGGCGACCAGAAAGAGCTGCATCCCGGAGTAATGGGTGTCGCCATTTTTTTTCAGGAACCGCAGCTCGGCGGTTTGCCCGCGGACCTCGGCGAGTTGGCGGACGGCGTCGATCTGCTCGGCCAGAGACTGCCCGCCCTGGGTGACATTGTTCGCACCGACCACCGAATTGAGCATGGGAGCCGCCAGCGTCATGAGCACCGATGTTAGCGCGACAACGACGAGGAGTTCTACGAGAGAAAATGCCCAGCATGCTTTCATTTTTGACTCCATTTCGATTCGCGCAGGGTTACCGGAGAACTGAGGACGAGGTAGTTGATCCGGGCCGTGGTGAGCGCGGATTTCACCGCGTCGAGGTCCGTTTGATATTGGGTCACATCCCGGAAGCGATTCTTGAGCGCATTCTGAATAACCGCAGGTTCGGTGTTCCCCGAGGTGATCCGGATTGCGGAGGCTTCATCAATCACGATCATGGTCACCTGCACCGAGGGCGGGAGTTGGGCCTTCTGGATATCCGTCCCGGTGCGCGAATCGTAGGTATAGTCGGCGGTGAGTTCTGTTCCGGCGGAATCTTGCGCGGTGGGCCGGCGCGGCCACAGGATCAGCGCGATCACATTGTCGGCCAATGGGAATGCAGGGGTAGGAATGGACTTGATGCCGTTGATCCATGTCGCCGTGGTATTGGTGAAGATCGCAAGGCTTTCAGTAGGCTGGATGCCCTGGATGAGGCGGTAGCGCGGGCGGTTGATTATAACGTGGCCGGGTTTCCAGGTGTCATCACCAAACTCAACCCAATAGCCGACGGCGTTAAGCACACCCAATGGGATAGTGCTTCCCGAGCGGGCCAGGGGTGCTTGGAAGAAGACGGACTGCCCACCATCACCTGTGGTGTTTGTGATGAGAAAATGGAGATCGGACTTGCGAATATAGTTTGTGGGGGTTGTTGGGTTGTCGTAATCCCAATAGGTATTAAGTGTGGCCTGCGAGAGTATCGCGGTGAGGCTATCAAACCCCGCTCGGGTAGCGGCGAATTGATCGATTTTCGAATTGCTGCGCCGAACGGTTGCCAACGCGGTCCCAATCGCGGAGGCAAGCAACACGACCATTAGCATTAGGATGGCCGATGCCACCAATACTTCGAGGAGCGTGAAGCCACGCTTTCTTTGTTGATGGGGCTGCCCGGGGTGCATGGGAAAATTACTGCGAAGTCTGGCGAGCGGCGAGAATTGTCAGCTTGGATTGCTTTTGCGAGGCTGCCGGAGCGAACGAGGGATAGCTGACCGTCAGCAAGAGAGAGCGGGCTGATTCTTCGAAACTATCCGCCTGGCCTGCCAACTCAGGAGTGGTGGCCGAAAACGTCACAGCGAAGAACCGGTCAGTGGTGTTGGTATCAACCAGGCGAAGGCCCGCTTCGCTAAAATACCATGTTTGGGAAGGCAGTTGGGTTGTGACGTCGGTAAAACTGGCTTGGTTGAGTTCCGAGCGGACCTGCCGGACGATTGCCGAAAGTGAGGTCTCTGTTGCCGAATCGCGAACAGCTTGCAAACCACCCGGAAGCAGGGCCACAAGAGCTGTGACGGCAAAGGAAATGATTCCCATCGCAATGGTGACTTCGATGAGCGAGAAGGCGCCGCGAATGCTGCCGCGGTTGTGTGAATGGCTATGGTTTTTCATGGGGTGAGGGGAAGTCGTTAGCCAAGCCCAAAGGTTATTTCGAACGTTAGTGTAACCCTTCGGATTGCATCTTCAAACAAGAGTTACTTTAACTGTGTGACATCGACTCCAATATATTGACAAACAGCCGATGGTGCTCCGCGTGGAGGGACACTGCTTACACTGCGGCGCACGGATACTCGTGGCAAAGGTGATGGGTGGGCTGTTCGTCCTCCAGGATTTCGGGGAACCGGACAGCCCATGGCGCGAAGAAGACGTTGTCGTTCCAGTCGTCGCAGACGCTGGAAATTTCGCTGCTCAGCGAGTAGCGGAGTCCCTCCAGTTCCCAGCCGGTCCCTTCCTCGGCCCAAAACTGGTGGATGGTGCCCGGCGGAATCGTCAGACTCTCACCGGGAGTCAAGCGAACGATGCCACGAGGAGCGAGTTTGCGGGTGCCGCCGTTGACCTGGATCGGAAAACGCTCTTCTGACCAATCGCCCGTGGGTGTTGCCTTGGTGAGCTGAATGAGGATGTTGCCGCCGTGGCGGCAGATGATGTCCTCCCGCTTGCTGCGGTGAAAATGGGCCGGGGCACGCTGACTCTCGGGGTCGATGAGGAGTTTTTCAGCGTAGGGCTTCGGGTAGCGCGGATCATTAGAGAGGCCGTTGCGCAGGGTAAAGAGTACGCGTCCAGTTTCCTCGAAGTTTCCGCTGCCGAAGTCGGTTACGTCCCATCCCAGCATGCAGTCGCGGATCTCGTCATGTTCCGCTCCGGCCTCGTTCCACTGGTAGGGAGCCCAAGTGGCAAAAGGCGGCAGGGCAAAGCCGAAATGGCTGGCCACATGCAGAGCGTCGCGGATACTGCGGTTGATGGTAGATCGAGTCAGTTTCATAATATTCAAGCGATGATAAGCGGGTTGTTGTGGGCGAATTTGGGAACATTGCCGATGAAAAAAGGCCGCAGCAGCACCCCTTGCACTGCGGCGGATCTGCGCATCCCGCTGGCTATTGAACCAGCGGGAAACTCCATGGATTCTTGTTACGCGACCCCGCGGCGGCACAGGCGCTGACCAAAGGCGAGCATTCCGATGCCACCCACCAATATTGCCCAGGTGCCAGGCTCGGGAACCACTGTTAGGGTCACGTCATTGCTATTGCCATCGCTCCCGGCGTCAGACGAGTAGCTCAATAGGTATTCCGTGCCGGCCACAGTAAACGTATAGTTCGAGTTCGAGGTGAGGGTGTAGGTGGAGCTGCTCGTGATGAGCGTGGCGAAGTATCCGCTCGTCGTGCCGCTGCCGGTATTGTCGATGAGGACGACCGTGTTGCCCAGCGTCAAGCCGCTCAGCGTGGAGAGATCCAGCGTACCGGCGAGGGTGACGTTCCCGCTGACCTGCACTTGGTCATAGGAGGCACCTACCACCGTTCCGCTGATTTCCGCTACTAAGGTGGACGAGGCATCCGTGGTGAAATTGCCCTGGACCTTTGTGATTCCAGGGCTGTTGCCGGGGGCAAGGGTGCCGCTGGTCAACGTGAGGTTGCCTGTCACCGTGCTGTCGCCTTTGAGTAAGCCGCTGACGGAGGCGCTTCCATCAATGGTGCCGTTGGCATTCAATGTGGCTCCTGCGGAAACCGAAAGCGTGCTGGTGGATTTGGTGGTGCCGGTCAATGAAGTGGTGCCGCTCGCCACCGTCACGCTGCTGGCGGTATTGACGCCGCTCAGTGTACTGGAACCGGTGAGCGTGGTCGCGCCCAGGTTCAACCCGCTGCCGTTGACGGTCGCGCTGCTTACGGTGACATTGCCGGAAACCGCGCCGCTGCCGCTCAAGACTTTGCCGCTTTGGAGGGCGACCGCGGATGTGATCACACCATTATCGGTGATGTTACCTTTGAACGCGCTGGCCGTGGCCGTCGCTCCGTGGTTGATCGTTACGTCGCTATTGAATGTCAGGCTGCCGGTGATGTTGCCCGTGGCGTTGACTGTACCGTTTGCCGTGCCGGTTCCCGCAAGGGTTGCCCCGCTGCCGACGGTTACCGCAGTGTTCCCGAGCGAACCATTGACGCTAAGGGTGCCGCCCGTGATGGAGGTGGCGCCGGTGTAGGTGCTGGTGCCCGTAAGGGTTAGCGCGCCAATACCGCTCTTGACCAGCGAAACCGCGCCTGTGATGGAGCCGTCAAAGGTGGTTGAACTGGACTGGTTGACCGTGAGCGTGGCCGCGCTGGCACTGGTGATAATGCGGGAGCCTACTTGATTGAGCACTTGTGAACTTGTAAGCAAAGCAGCGACGGTCTGGTCGTAGCCATTGAGGTCCACTGTCAGTGTTCCATAGGTCCCGGATGCAAGCGAGGTGTTGCCAAATTGAAGAGTGCCCGTGGTGCATAGGGCATTCGCCACGGTAGTTTTTAAAGTTGAGCCATACCATAAAATCAATGTGCCATAGGTATTGCCCGTGACGCCCAGGGTCGTGGTGCCGATATCTCCCACCAGAAGGTTATAAGACCCAAGATTGAGGGCGTTGGTGGTGATGTTGAGGGCGTTGGCGGCAACGCCACCGTTGCTAAGCGCCAGATTGTTGCCAGCGCTTGCAACGCCGCCCGTCAGGTTAAGCGTTCCCGAAGCGACCGTGATTCGGGCCTGGTTGGCGCCCACGGTAATGGCTCCGCTCCAAGTGTTGATGCCGGAACCGTTTTGCAGGGCGCCTGAAGTTGCAGATCCTTCACCGCTGATGGTGAGGGCTTCGGCCACCGTAATGTTGCCACTAATTTTCAACGTTGCGGCGTTGCCGGAGCTGCCCGTTACCACGGTGTTGCCGACGGTGCTGCCGAGAGCGTTGGCATTGGTAATGGAAAGGATACTGCCGCTGCCGCTGACCGTGGTTACCCCGTCATAGATGTTGGACCCGCTCAAGATTTGGGTATACGCGCCGCTCTTGATGATGCCTCCGGAACCGGAAATGATGCCGGCATAGGAACCGGTGGCGGTACTGGCGATCGTAAGAGTGCCGCTCCCCAGGGTTACATTGCCGCCGATTGAACCGCCGCCATTCAGGCCCCCAACGATGTTGCTGTACCCGGCGAGGTCGAGAGTTACCCCGGCGGTATTGGACAGCGTGAAACTGGAGTTCGCACTGAGGGCATTGGTGGAGCCTGCCACCAGCTTTCCCCCGCTAATGGTTGTGGCCCCGTTGTAGCTATTGCTGCCGGAAAGGACTAGCTTGCCATTGCCCGTTAAGGTAATGCCGCCGCTTGTACCACTATTGCGGATATTGCCGGAGATTTCGGCATAGTCTGCGCCGGTACCGGAAGTAACATTAATGGTACGGGTGGCGGCCGTGGTCGTGTTGTTGAGGTCGATTCCGTTGACAAAAAGCGTCCGGGAATCCGCGGTGGTGGAGCCGAACATCAAGGTGCCCAAGAGATTGGCTCCCGAGGTGCTCGCCCATACCACCTCCGAACCGGCCCCGCCCAAGTTGACCGTCAACTGGCCCCCATTGGCGGAAAAGCCGCCGCCAGAAGCCCCGAAGGTAAGCGCGCCTGCAACACTACCGCTGCTAAGGGCGCGCGTGAAGCTGGCGGTGCCGTTGGACTGCAATACGCCGCCGTTAATGATGAGATAGCTGCTGGTGGTAAGGCCCACGCCGTCGTTGGCTTGTAACACACCGGCGCTGAGGGTAGTGGAGTCTGTATAGGTGTTGGTGGCGCTGAGAACCAAGCGCCCCGTCCCAAGTTTCGTCCACCCGGCCCCGGTTCCTGAAATCACACCCGAAATTTCGGCGTAATCACCACCCAGACCGGAGTTGACTGTAATCGTACGCCCCCCGGTGCTGTTGAGGTAGATGCCATTGAGCCAGAGTACCTTGCTATCGGCGGTGCTGGAGCCAAAGACAAGGCCATCGCCAAATTGGTAAACTCCGGTGCCAAGGCTAATTGAGTTGGTGGTATTGCCAAACTTGATGGTGAGTTGCCCTCCCTTGGCTGCAAACCCGCCGTTTTTTGCGGCAATTTGACCTGCGCTCGCCGTGGAACTTCCACTCAGAGAGCGTGTCATCGTGCCACTGCCTTCGAGGACGGCCCCATTCGTAAGGACAATACCGCTGCTGCCACTGATGCTATTATTGCCAGTGCCGCTAATGACCCCGATGTCGAGTACGCCGCTGGTAACCTGCGTCATGCCGGTGTAAGTATTGGTGCCGGTGAGAAACAGAGTGCCGCTGCCGGATTTAATGAGGCCTGAGGTGCCGGAAATAGAGGCGCTGATGGTGGCATACTTGCCCGTTCCCAGGGTATTCACGGTAATGATGCTGCTGCCCGACAGAGTCAGGATATTACCGGCAACCCCATTGTTATCCAGTGTCCACCCCGCCGCGGATGAGGTGGTTGTATCGCCAAAGATCAAACTTTGGAGCGTGACAGAGCTATCCAAATGAACCGTGGTGTCGCTGGTAATGTTCACACTATTAAAATCCGCCGTGGCGTCGGTTCCGCTGGCTGCAACGCCTCCATTCCAGTTGCCAGTGCCACTCCATAGACCGCCGCTGGCGATGTTCCATGTGTAAGAAGCAGCTCGCGCCTGCGGGCTGAGAAGGGCCACGGCCGCTATGGCCATGGCGCTGGGGAGGAGGCGTGTTTTCATGGCTTTAGGCATGGAAAACTTGGGTTCAGTTGATTGGGGTGGGGTGTAATGGGAATCAGGGGTTTTCATTGGGGATCCTCGTTTAGCTAACAATGCTGCGGATGAACTAGCATCGCACAGGGATACATTTTATATTTCAGCCAGCGGTTTTGTTAAAATGACATTGTTCTCACTTTTGGCCGGTGATCGCTTTTTGGATCTCCTCATCGTCAAGCACACGGTCCCAGATGCGGGCACGGGAGAAGGCCATGCCAACCTCGGCTGGGGCATTTACCGCAAGGGCTGTATTCACCTCGAAATAGGAAGCGGCGATGTTATTCAGCTGGGTGCCGGAGAATGCTTGTGCTCCGTCGTCGGTGTATGCGCCGATCGTCATTTTCGTGCCGGGAGAATAGGTGCCGACGAGGGTTACCCATTTGCCAACGGGCGGATAAGCTTGTTTGCCAGCGATGGAGCAGGACTGTTGCCCTACACTTCCATCGGTGGACACCTGGAAAGCAAGGGAACGGTTTGTGGTCACTACGGCAATTCCGATAGCGCGCAGGTTGTTGACGGGATTCCAACGGCCAAGAGGGAGGTAGACCATGCCGGGATTAATGGTGGCGCCCGGATCGGTTGCGAACTTCACACGGACCATCCAGGTGCTGGAAGCCGACTTGAAGAGGGTATCCTTATCATTAATGGGAACGCTCAGGTAGTTTCCATTTTTCGAGATAACTGAATCAGGCTCAACGCCAGCCTGGAGGCCCGGGGATGCCTGTACTGTTCGGCTGCCTTGGCTCTGGTCTGTCACCGTGCCATTTTGGGCGACGAGATCGATCAGGGGGGCTTGGGATTGAGCGCGTAACGGGAGGGTGGCTGCGAGGATGATAGCGAGGGAAGTGAGGGGGAGACGCATATTCATATTGATGATTACTTTAATTGCGCCGAAAGGGGGGGACAACTACATCGGGCTCTGCAATTCTGCCAAAAGTTTTGAAATTATGACATATCGTAGCGCTGGTGACCTATTGCTTTGGTTATTTAAGCCTATTAACTAGTTGACTGAATCTTTACTTTAAAATGCTATATGTCTTTCAGGGGGGGCTTGGTATTAGAAGGCAAGCCCGAGTGGATGGTGGCGGCTGGGAAGTGGTCGGTGCGGAAGGGGCTGGTTGGCAGATCCACAGTGGTGTATAGATTGCAGGTTGGGGTGTCGGCCCATCCGTAGCGTACGGCGACGGGAGCTGGGATTTTGGCGGATCGGACCAGCACCGTATCGCCATCGATCTTCGCATCGGCCCATATCCATCTCTTTATAGACGGGCCGGAAAAGAGATGCCTTTGCCCTAGTCTCTGGCTAGCGCAATTCGGGCGAGGCGTTCACCAACGTCCTGCTTGTTCCGGGGATGGACGTCACTGGATTCCCCTAAGGTCAATCAAGATGGCCTATCCGATATTGGGTCGTACCAGCGTATTGGATTGAGCTTCGCGCAGTTCGGCCCATGTGCTTTCTTCCGGGCTGTTTTTCTTCGCTTGGTCATTGGCCATGCTTTTCGGCATGCACTACTCCATTTTGAACCAATAGGTATTTCCAGCCTGTAACTTAAACGGATGGTTGAACCCCTTCGGGGAGGACATTTCTTCAGGCCAGATCGCCTTGAGCGCAACGGGTCTGTTGGTTTGCAGTGTCACCGTCCCTTCGCGTAGAGGCTGTATGCTAATCCAGTTGGGGCCAGCCGCCACGACATTGCCGGGTGGGGCGATTTTCCACGCGTGAGCATACTCGGTAATCGAATTGATGGTATTTCGGGAAAGTACGAAACTGCCAACGAATATCGAACTCCATGAATCCATGTTCTTAATGACTATGCCCGCCTTCTGGCTCGCCGGATAGGTCGCCAGGGAAACGGCTTGGGGGTCCACGGCTTGCAGCCCCATTTGAGCGTCACTATCCAGGGACTGTTTACTTAGAGCCTCCCTATTGAGGCCGAGGTCATTTGATGCCTGCAAGCCGGCTTGGAGCTGAAGCGGAATTTCCCTGTCAAATCGGGCGAGCTTTATCCCCGTGGTTTTGGAGATCAACGCTATATCGGTATTGCGTTTGGCAAAACCCGTCCCTTGCAGCCAAACGAGCACTCTCCCCCCCTGTTTTAATTTCTCCACTTGCGCGATAAACTTCTTGTCAAAGTTGAAGACGTTGCAGAAGACATACACCTTGGCTGGCGGCACAAGCCCGTCGCGAAAATCGTCGGCAAAATAGTGCCGATAGGGAACCCCTGAACCATTTAATTCCGCCTCCTGTCCATTGGTCCATTGCCAATGGCAGGCCGACAACCCTTGTTTCAAATAGGCCACAGAACGTTCATCATAAATGACCGCCACATCACTGCATGGCGTGGTTGGCGACGCAACGGTGAGCGACGGAAGCGTCTCTCGAAGAAACTTTAACTCTTCCTTGATCTTGGGATCTTCGTACGTGTTTTCTCCATAGATGGGGTGAAACATTGGCCCCGCGCCATTTTGCCAGAGCAGCCCCACTTCCCTTCGCCACATCGCCTGCAACTGGGATATATTTTGCGCGTAACCCCGGCTATCACTGCTGATCGAAATGGTTCCGTGTTGTTCCGTTCTATTCTTGACCATCCAGGTCTGTTGATCCATGTCGGCGATGAATATTTTGCCATGCAGCGCGTGTGACGAAAGGATTGCCCCTATACCGCCCACGGCTGGAGGAAAGCGTCTGTCCGCGCCATAGGCTGGCTGACCGAAGACTAAATTGACATTTTTGTCGCGCAGAAGAAGACCGGTGGCCGTCATGCCATAACGGGAGCCACTGTCCCCGGCACAAATACCAACGAGCTTATCGGGCCCCGCCGCTTTCCTGGCCATGCCTGCAAAGTATGATACTAGATCCGCCCTTCCCTCGGCCAGAAACCGCCGCCAGTCAATGCTCTGCTGTTCGGTTTGAGGATCAAAACAACTCTGGGCACCCACGAGCGCGCTGCTTTGCGGGGGCTTTACCGATTGGAAATCTGGAATGGCACGACTCCATGCTTTGGAAAGGCCCTGCGGCGTTTGATACTTGGCTTCAAGCCATGCTTGCCATGCCTTCACCGCCGGCTTGCTGTAATCCCCCTGAAACGCCGGATCTTTCTCGACCATATTATCCGGCGGGTCCCAAGCGTAGAGTTGCCAATCCTGGCCGCCCCCAAGCATATACCCTGCTACTCGTTTTCCAGGAACAGAGGTATTCACGGTTTTGATGAGTTCCCGGAGGGCTTCGCCCGCTTCCTTGCGAAAGACCGGGGAGAACATGGACCATGCATAACGCTCATGCTGCTGGGCATCAGAGTTTTTCGACCCAATCCGAACGGCGTGGGTTGTCGCAACGAGCCCGTCTCCGTGCTCACTCCGGTAGAGTTCTTCCGGGTGTTCGTCGTCCCATCCCGGATAGGCGTCGAGCAGCGGCCACAAAATGATTTTCGCGTTGGGGTAAGCCCGCAGGACCCTCCAGAGAAGTTTCTCCACATCCTCTCTCACATATTGGTTAGCCCCATCCCAGAATGGCCGATTGAAGCGCGAAACGCTTGCATATCCATTCCGCGAACTCCCGTATGCAAATTCATAGGGAAGCCATACGAGATCGAAGCCTGCCTCTTTCCATACCATTACCCGAAGTCTTTCCTGCGGAGTCCACGGCTTTATTCCCCCCAGCAGCGGAGGCTTCGATCTCCCATCGAGAATAAGCTCAACTTGACCCGCTTCATTGGCGCGAATAGCCGCTTTCACCTCCGGCGATTGCCTGATGGAGTTTTCAAGATCCAAGCTAAATGGCGGAACATTTTCCCAATCCGGAGTGGGCTGAGGCGTACTCTCCGATTCCGCCGCACCTGATATCGGCATGAGTGCAAAAACGGTCAGAACCGAGAGAAAAACGATCGAGCTTATTGTCGTGCGGATGAAGGGTATGACCATAACAGGGGAAGCGAGCTACGGGAGACATGATTTCACTTCTCCAAATATCCTCAATCACAGGAGTTTTATTTTTTCGGGCATTGAATTTGAAAAAGTGACAATTTGTTAAATCCTTTGCCTGACAACGCCGCCTTGCTCGAAAAGACCGAGTTCTAAAATGATACAGATAAACTAAACTTGGTATTATTTCAGGATGAGGACTCCGTATTTGTCAGAATTCTTGTCGGGGTAAACCCGTCGTGTGCAAAAACTCAGCGCCAATGAAATCCATTGAGAATCAGCAACTTACAAGTTACTAAAATTCGGCCCCTGCATTCTAGTTTTTAAGCAGAACCAAGTTTTCCTTATTACCATCTCATTTGTGAACCAATAAAGCCACTCGATCATGCCTGCCAGGGGGGAGCAACAGCTGAAAATTTCAGTTGTTGCCACTTTTGGACATGCCGGTACGGAGTTTTGCCTGATTCGGGAGGGTTCCAGAGCAAACCAGAGCGACCGGATTACGAAAGCAATCCGGATTCGACCATCCATCACTGCCCGGCCTTTAAGCGGCTCGTCGGTAATAATGTCGCAAAACCCCGCCCAGACGCGACTCGCACTCGACTTCCAATGGATCGGGCGGGCCGGAACCCGGCGATGGCGGCGGCATCGAAAGAACACCGATGGGCTTGTTCTCCAGACCTTGGTGGGGGCGCACCGTGTTGTAATAGGTCTCGTATTCCCGGATCAAATATTCCAGGTGGCGCTCGCCAAAGACAACAAATTGGCTCAATCATTCCCGCTTAATAGATTGCACGAACCGTTCCGCATAGGCATTCAAATTGGGAGAAGCAAAGGGCAGCCTCTTTACCTTGATCCCCTCGCTCTTGAAAATCTCGTCGAACTTCTTGGTGAACTTGGCGTCGCCGTCCCTCAAAAGATAGCGGGTCTTCTCCCCTCGCTCGGCCAGTTCCATCACCAGATTACGCGCCTGTTGTTCAATCCACGAACCGTCGGGATGGCAGGTCATTCCGATGATCCGGACCCGGAGGGTCTTGAGGTGGATGAAAAACAGAACGTAGAAGTTCACCTTGCCCCAGCCAGTCCAGACATCCTTCACAAAGAAATCGCACGCCCACAACGTGTCCATGTGACGCTTAAGAAAGAGCGCCCAGCTCCCCGCCAGCTTCCCAGGATTCGGATGAAAGCCGTTCTTAATGAGTATCTTTTTGACCGTGTTGCGCGCCACAATGATCCCGAGCTTTCGGAGTTCCCCCTGGATACGGGAGTGTCCCCAGGCGTTCTCTTTTGCAAAACGCACAACCAGTTCTTCCACGCTTTGCGGGATCGGCGGTCGCCCATTAGGCTCAACCGCGTTCTTGGCACGAGCCCCCGGCCGCTGCTCATTCTTCCAGCGCAGGAATGTTTTATAGCTCACAATAGAAAGCAACTCCTGAATCGCATCGCCCAGCGGCGCGTCCAAACGAACCAAAAGCGAGCGTTCCGCAGCCGTCGTGCGAATCTGCTTCGGCAGCCGAGAGCGAAGGATTTGGTTCTCGGCTTTGAGATAGGCGATCTGACACAGACGTATGCTTTGCGTCATATGAATCAGGAAAACGAGAAGCGGGTGCTGACGGGCTTTGGACATTGGCGGAAACCAAAATCATGCCGGTTTGATTTCCTGCTGGCCACAATTTAGCCTCCGAAATACAATCAAAACCGCCAAGGAGCCGAAATCCTTACAAGAATCAGGAATAGAGGCAATTGCGCAAGCGGACCGAAGTTTATGCACCCTACGGGTGATCGGCGTCTTTTACGGAGCGGCCTTTACCTGGGTGTGCGTGAAGGTGAAGGAAGGGAGCTACCCGCCGCCGCCGGAAATTCCACCTTCCGAGCCCCAGGGGGAGCGGGCGGGCGCGATCTCCCGCTTCAAAAGCAGTGCGGCCACGTATTTTCGCGAATGCTTTACCCACTCGTATTATATCTCCATCTTCATCATGTCGATGGTTGCGGGCCTCACCTTTTCTCCCATCAACACCTTTTCCGTACCGTTCGCCACAAGCCTCGGCGTAGACATGAACACCTACGGCAAAGCGTTGGCGGCGACTTACCTGATCTCGCTCTGCCTTTCGTTTTTCCTCGGCTGGCTGGCCGATCTCTTCCACCCTCTGCGCATGGCGATGGCGATGCTGCTGGGGTACGGCTTGGTGGCCACGTGGGGAGCCTTTTACGCCACCTCGGCCAAGATGTTCCTGATCGCGTGGGTGATGCACGGCGTACTCTCAGGCTGCTATTTTACCAGCGCCGCATCGCTCGGCCAGCGGCTCTATCCGCAGTCGCGTTTCGCCCAGTTTGCGTCCGCTTCTGCCATTGTCGGGGCGCTCTTCGGCATGGTGCTCGCCCCGGCGGTCGGCCTCTTCATTGACTCCACGGACCGCATCTACCGCTACACGTTCGGCATCGCGGCGGTGATGGCGTTCGTCGCGCTCGGATGCGCCTTTTTCGTCTACGGAAAATTCAAGAAACTCGGCGGGCCGCGCGCCTATATGGCTCCCGAGTAAGCTTTTGTAACACTCCACCCATAACCTATGAACCGATACCTCCCCGTGGCCCTCGTGGGCCTACTATCCGCCTCGGCGCTTTACGCCGAGCCCGTCCCCGTCAAGAATAGCACCTTTAAGCTTGGCGAAGACGGCTCCCCCACCGACTGGCAGGGCTACCCGCCCGCCGCCGCGCCCGGCACCTCCTTTACCGCGGGCGCTTCCGGCGGCGTTCTGATCACCGACAACGACAAAGCCAACGGCCTCGGCCTCGGCCAATGGGTCAACGTGACTGCGGGCCACAAATACAAAGCCGTGTTGAAAACCGGCGGCTCCGGCGGCCTGATTTTTCAGATGAGCTTCCTGCCCAAGGTCCCCGGCAAAATGGCGATGATCGGCAAAAGCCAGTTGCTGGAAAAGCGGCAATGGGTGAAAGCCGGGGAAGACGGTGTGCTGGAGGGCGTCGCGCCCGCCGGCTCCACAGTGGCGTGGGTCTGGGTCTACAGCCCCAAGGCGGCGGACACCTGCGCGCTCGAAGCCCAGTCCGTGCAGATTGAGGACCTTGGCTCCGACGGCAGCGTCCCCGCGCCCGCCGCGGGCTCCGGTGCTCCGGCCGCCCCGGTCCCCGCCGCCACCCCGCTCGTCAAGCGGCCAGACACCGAGACACTCCCCGCCGGAACGATCAAGGTGATCGACTTTGAAACCGGCGACCTCACCCAGCCGCGCATGCTCGAAGGCGGCAAAAAGGATGTCGTTACCGCCCCCGATCCGGTCCGTGGAGGCAAATACGCGCTGAAAATCTCGATGACCCACGACCAGCACCGCAGCGAGGTCGTCAGCTACCGCAGCGCCCCCTCGGGCAACTACAAATACGGCTGGAGCGTCTACGTTCCGGAGACCTTCGACGGGGCAACCTTCTTTAGCATCGTCACGCAATGGCACACCTGGGGCTCGGGCAAAGCATACGCCGCAGCGCAGATCGGTCCTCCCACCTGCCTCACCATTTCCAAGAACGCCTGGCAGTTCAAGCTCCAGTACCAGGATGGCGATACACCCAAGGCCGCGGAGAAATACTTCGACCTCGGCCCCATCCAACCGGACCGCGGCAAGTGGACCGACTTTGTGCTCGACGTCAACTGGCAGTCGCCCAAGAAAGGCGGCGGCTTCCTGCGCCTTTACAAGAACGGCGTGAAGGTGATCGACTACGACGGCCCGACGTGGTTTGAGGAAAAAACCGACGGCCCGTTTTTCAAGATGGGCATCTACAAAGGCGGCGCCTCGTGGACGGGTGAGGAAAGCGGCGCCATTCTCTACTTCGACGAATTCCGCATGGGCGGCCCGGGAACGCCGCTCGATGCCGTGGACCCGGCCAAGCAGGCGGGCCCGAGGAAACCGTAACCGATTTTTGGGAGTCATATAAAAAAGGGCAGACGCTCACGGGAGCGTCTGCCCCTTTTCGTTTAGCCCGGAAACAACGCTGGATTGTCTTCTGGTTGCCCGTCTCTAGACGGGGAACACCCCGGGGTTTCACCCCACCCCTACGCCATGCGCCCCAACAGCTCCGGTGTGACTACGTATTGCAGCTCCTTCCCGGCCAGCAGCCGCCGAGCTTCGTCCACCATGTACTGCGCCAGCCGAAAGCATTCGTGGCTTTTGCTCCCTGCGATGTGCGGCGTCAGGATCACGTTGTCCAGTTCGTAAAGCGGCGAACCGGGGACCGGCGGTTCGGGCCAAGTCACGTCCAGCACGGCAAACAGATCCGGCCGCGCGCGCAGCGCCTCCACCAGCCCCGCCTCGTCCACGATGGCTCCGCGAGAGGTGTTTAAAAAGGTGCCGTAACGCTTCATCCGCAGGAAGTGCTCTTTGCGCAACATCCCGGCCGTCTCCGCCAGCAGCGGCGTGTGGCAACTCACCACGTCGGCGGTCTCAAAAAGCTCCTCCAGCGGGCAGAGCCGCACGCCAAGCTTGCGGGCGGTCTCCTCCGATATGAATGGATCGTAGGCGATCACGTTACATTTATAGTCCCTAAGCCGTTCCGCCACCATGCGGCCGATGATCCCCAGCGAGATAAGGCCCACCGTGGCGTCATAAACGCCCGGCGTGGGAATCAACCGGCTCCGGTGATGTCGCTTCTCGCGCTTGATTTGCAGCGCCAGAGGCCATGCGGATTTGAGAGAAAGGATAATCTGGGCCACGGTGTATTCCGCGACCGGGATGGCGTTGGCGGCAAAGGCGCTTGTCACCGTCACGCCCCGCTGCCAAAGCGCTTCCGTCACAAACGGCTTTACAGTTCCCGCGGCATAGAAAACCGCCTTCAGATTCGGGAACGCATCCAAAAAATGCTCGTCGGCTAGCGGCATCGTCCAGCTGGAAAAAATCCACTCCGCCTCGCAGGTGACGCCGGGATGCCGCGCCCACGTCTCGGGCAGCAGCAGCGGGCTAATGACCTCCGCCAGCGCGTGGATCGCCTCGCGCTGGCACGGGCCGTAGACGAGATCGAACCTCGCCTGCGCCATCAGAAACACGGCTTTGGGTTTGCGCGTCGGCACGACGGGAAAAGGGATGGTATTCATAAATGACAAACGCTTGCGCCACCCCGGCACCGGCCCGCGCAGCGCGGCTTACGAAGGGATAAAAGCCGTCCGTTTTCCATGGGCTGCTAGAACCTCCGGCGGAAACCCAGCAGCATGCCCAGGCCGCCGATCAGCATGGCCCAGGTAGCCGGTTCTGGGACGACCGCCAGGGTCACGTCGTTGAGTATCCCACTTTGATCGGCATCCACCCCGTAAGAAATCAGATAGTTGGTGCCGCCCACGGCGAAGCTAAAGTTGCCCGCTTCGCCAATGGCATAGGTGGAGCCGCTGGTGATGATTTGCGCGAAATAGCCCGTAGTGGCGCTGCTCCCGGTGTTTTCGATTAGCGTAATGGTGATGCCCATCGTCAAGCCGCCGAGCGTGGAGAGGTCGAGCGTGCCAGCCAACTGCACCTGCCCGCTGACTTTGATTTGATCATAGCTGCCGTCGGCAGAGCCCGCGACCTCCGTCACCAGCGTGGCCGCGGCGACCATCGTTAGCGAGCCGTTGATGGTCGTGGTGCCCGGGCTATTGCCGGGGGCCAGAGTGCCGCTCAATGCCACCGCGCCGGTGATCGTGCCGGAACCTTTCAGCAAGCCGCTCACATTCAAGTCTCCCAACACCAACCCCGCGTTGTCCAGCGTCGCGCCGGATTGCACCTCAATGGAGGTAGCCGTAGTGGTGCCGGAGTTTACCAATGCCGCCCCGGTCGAGACCCGCAGTGTGGACTCGGAGGTGGTGCTGCCGCCAAACGCCGCAGTGCCGCTTTCCACCACCACACTGCTCGCCCGGGTGGTGCCGCTGACCGTGCTGAGGCCCTTAAAGGTTGTCGCGCCAAGGTAGAGCCCCGCGCCATTAACCGAGCCGCCAGCGACCGTTACGGCCCCCGTGGTGCCGCTGCCGGTGAGCGTCGCCCCGGTGGCCACCGTCGTCACGCTGTGAAGGATCGAGCCGTTTACCGCCAGCGTGCCTTCGCTCACCGTGGTAGCTCCGCTGTAGCCGTTGGAGCCGCTCAACGTCACCAGGCCGGAGGTCGTTTTGCGCACCCCGGACGAGCCGCCCAGGCTGGCGCTGACTGTGCCGGCCTGGAGATCGAAGTCCGACGTGCTTGTCAGCACTCCGGTGGAGCCGGAAATCACGCCGCCGGTCAACTGCGCTCCGGCCACGGTCTGGTTGGCGGCCTGGAGGTCGAAGGTGCCGCTGGTGACCACCAGGTTCTGCGTGCTGGCAATCTGGTTGGATGCCCCCAGCCGCGCGACGCCGCCGTTGACCGTCAGCGAGCCTGCGATCGCGGGGTTCACTCCGTCGGTGTTATTCAATACCAGGACGCCCAAGGTGGCATACGTCATGCCCGTGTAGGAGTTGGCCGCGTTGAGCGTCAGCGTGCCGCTGCCCACCTGAGCCAGCGTGCCAGCGCCCGAAATGGCGGACCCGAAATCAACGCCCTGCACCACGCTGTTGTTGCGGTTGAAAACGAGCGCGCTGTTATTGATGATCGCGCTGCTCGTGGAAAGTCTGCCCACCGTGCTACCCGCGCCAACTGAAAGCGTGCCACTGCTGATGGTGATGTCCCCGGAGCCGGTCATCGTGCCATTGAAAACCACCGTCCGCAGGCCGTTGAGCACGATGCCGCCGTTGTTGACCGTCGCGCCACCAAAGTAAAGGTTCCCCCCCGCATTGTGGGTAATGGTCAGCTGGTCGGTCACCGTGACGCCCACATTGAAAGAGATCGTCCCGTAGGAATTGCCAGCCGAGGTGACAATGGACGGCAGTGTGGTGCCGTCGCTGGTCTTAAGGAACTCCAGCACGCTGCCGTTGGTACCAGTCACGGTAAAATTCTTCCCGCTGGTGCTGGCCAAAAGCGTCACTTGGTTGAGCTTGAAGGTCCCGAGATCGAGCTGGGTTTGCGTATTCTGGCTCGCATAGAGCACCAGGGCGTAATCCGAGGACCCGGAAACCGAGGGCACCACCCCGCCGCTCCACGCGGTTCCCGATGACCAGAGCACCGGCACCGAGGAGGTTCCTCTCGAAGCCGAGTTCCAGGTAAACGTAGTCAAGGCCGAGGCCGGGGTTGCCAGACCCCACAGGACCGCCAGAGAGAGGGCGGCAAGGGGGAGCGGGGCGTGGGGGGGAACGCAGGGGAATTCAGGGGTGGTTTTCATAGGAGAAAAGGAGGGTTTACTTTCCGAGCCGGACCGTACTACGGAGGCAAATAGCGCACAACAGGCACGGTGCTTTAGTCGTAAACCTCGCTTGCTTTACCGGCTCGCGGCCCGTCCACCCGGGCCCTATCTTAATGGGAACCTGAAAAGCGAATCCAGGGAGCCGCTCTCTGGAAAATGCGCCCATAAGGTAATATCCGCTCCAGCCCCAGCCAGCTCCGCTGAAAGAATTCCCTTGCTGTTATACGATTAAACTCCCCCTTATCTTGTCAGTTTTTGAAAGAGCGGTAGAGTTCCATCAAACGTCATTCCACCGCATGAATCCGACGGCCCCCACTTTCCGTTGTACCCCCCACGATGACAGCCCGCGCACCAACCGCCGCAGGGCTCGCGGCGGCTTCACCCTCATCGAGACCGTGATCGCGCTCGGGATCGCCGCATTCGCGCTGACGTCGCTGCTCGGCCTCCTGCCATGCGGGCTTCAGAACTTCCGCAAGGCCATGGACATGACGCTGCAAACGCAGATGGCCCAGGTGCTGGTCGGCAAAGCCAGCCAGATGTCCTTCGACCAGCTCGCCAACCTTTCCTCGACCCCGTTTTTCTTCGACGACAACGGCAACATTGTGGCCGCGGACGACCCAGCGGGCACCTACAAGGCCAGCGTGAGCGTCTCGAACACCACCACGTTCCCCGCGAGCACGTCAGGCTATTCCAACTCCGGCGTGGCGCAGCTGACCATCACTTACAGTCGCAAACAGGCCTCGGCATCCCTGCCGCCCGCCGGAACGATGGTAACTTACATCGCGGCCATGACCGGCAGCGCGAGCCAGTGACCGTGGCGACCCGGCAACGCCGCTCCCTTTCGCGGATATGACCCCTTTCCCCCAAAAACGCACCGCAGCAAGCCTCATGGAGCTGCTGGTCGCCATGACGATTCTCTTGATTCTGATGGGAATCATCCTGGGTGTGACCCACCAGACCGGGCAACTGTGGCGCGGCACCAACTCAAAGATCGCCTCCTTCCAGGATGCGCGCGCCGCCTTCGACGCCCTCTCACGCAATCTCTCCCAAGCCACGCTCAATCACTATTACGATTACTACGACAAAAGCTGGAAGCGGCGCACGGACGCGGACACCGACTTCGTCCCCGCAAACTACGGGCGCTCTTCCGATCTCCATTTTCTTTGCGGCCCGGCGGATGTCCTCCTCACCAGCCCGGCCTTGGGCGCGAAGCAGTCCCATGCCGTTTTCTTCCAAGCCCCCATCGGCCGCGTGGACGACAAAACCGCCTATGCCAGCGCCAACAGCCTCGTCAATACGATCGGATATTACGTCGAGTTCTCCGTCAACACCAACGCCACCGACCGCCCCAAATTCCTGCGCGATGTCCAGGCCATGAAGCAAGCGCGGTTCCGGCTGATGGAGTGGATTGAGCCCTCGGAGAAACTCCGCCTCTACGATGCCTCCCTCAATGCCGCCGATCCCAAGGCCTGGCTCACCGCCGTGGCCTCCGCCGATACCCAGTGCCGCGTGATAGCCGAGAATATCCTCGCCCTCATCATCCTGCCCGAGGCCCAGCCCGGCGACACCACGCTGGCCCCGGCGTATAGCTACGATTCGGCGCCCACGGTTTACGATTCTACCCGCAGCCACTTGCTGCCGCCGCTCTTGAAGGTCACGCTGGTGGCCATCGACCGCGACTCCGCCGCGCGGCTCAACCAACGGTACGGCGACACCATGCCGCCGCTCTACCCGCAGAACGCCTTCAAATCAGCAGCGGCGTACGAGAGCGACCTCGCGCAACTCGAGCAGACCCTGCAAGGCAAAACCGGCCTGCCGAAAATCAGCTACCGGATCTTTACCACCACCATCAACACCCGCGACAACCGATGAACCCCCACCCCTCCTCCCTTCCCCCGCGGCGGGCCTCGCGCCAAGGCGTGGCGCTCATCCTGGTGCTAGGGGCCATCCTCTTCATCTCGGTGCTTACCGTCGCGTTTTTCGGCAGCGTCAACCACGAGCTGGTTTCGTCGAAAAGCTACGCCTCGGGGGCCTCCGCGCGCATCTACGCCGACGCCGCCGTGAACCTCGTCATTGGCCAGTTGCAGGCGGGCACCACGCAGGACAACCCGGCCCAGACATGGGTGAGCCAGCCCGGCCTCATCCGCCGGTTCAACACCGAGGGCCGGATGGAAAAAGCCTTCAAGCTCTACAGCTCCAATCAAATGGTCGAAGGGGCCACCTTCTCGCCGCTCACCGCCACGGGAACGCCCGCCGACGTGCCCGACTGGAACGCCTCGACCCCGAACGCCTCGCTGCCGTGGAATCTTTACCCCAACCTCTACGCCGACCTCAATACCCCGATCACCACCGGCTCGGTGCCCAAGTACCCGATCCTCAGCCCCGCCGGGCTGACCGCCACCACCAAGATCGACGGCTTCGAGGTCTCCTCAACCTACGCGCTGCCAGACTCCGCCGATAACAACCAAAACAGCAACACCACCGAAGTGGGCCAAATCCCGATGCCCGTGCGCTGGATGTACATCCTCACTGATGGCCAGATCGCCACCGCCGCCGACACCACCAATGACACCGCCGCCGTCACCCTCACTACTCCTGACGGCCAGCCGGTGGCCGCCACCAATCCGCCCGTGGCCCGCATCGCTTTTTGGACCGACGACGCCACCTGCCGCCTGAACCTCAACACCGCCTCCGAAGGCTGCTACTGGAGCCTACCCGTGGCCGCCGCATCCGACAGCGAGCAGGGCTTCAACAGCGTTACGCCCAGAGAATACCAGCGCTACCCGGGCCACCCGGCAATGACCAGCCTCAGCCCGGTGATGAACTTCCTGACCGCGGCGAGCAACACCAATGCGGTGATCAGCGGCACCGACTTGCGCAACTTCATTTTCGCCATGGCACCGCGCGTCGCCGGGCGCGGCTCGCAATTTGGAACGCGCGTCTCGGGCACCGCATTCACCAAGCCGGTGGAGCCCGACAGCGACCGCCTCTACGCCAGCGTGGACGAGCTGCTCTTCCTCCCCAACGTCAACCCTGCCGACAACAAACGCTACCGCGCCACCACCGCCAACATCGTCGCCATCCCAGATAAACTAAAGGAACTGGACTGGGTGTACACCGCCGGGAATAAATCGATCAAAGGCCATGATTACACCTTCGACTCCGCCTTCTCCGTGGAGCCCAACGCCCTCGATGCGGCCAAGTTTTTCCTCACCACCGACAGCCGCGCCCCGGAGCTAAATCTCTTCGGGCAGCCGCGCATCAGCCTCTGGCCCGTGGACACCCGCGCCGCCTACCAGAGCGTCTACGACCGGCTCCTCGCGTTTTCCAGCACCGTGGCCGGGAACGCCTACTACTTCCAGCGCCAGAACCCGGACAGCCAAACCGAGGATTACGACCAAATCGACCGCAACAAAAACCTCATGGCCTACCTCGACTCCCTTACCAGCTCCGAGATCCCCGGCTTCGGCGGCCGCTATTCGAGCAAATACGGATCGGCCGACCGCCAGCAGCTTCTCACCGCCATCTTCGACTGGGTGCGCACCGTCAACCTGGCCTACCGCGACAAAACCACCCCCTCCGGCGTGCGGCCCTACGCATGGACCCCCAGCAGCGGCACCACGGGCCTCGGCACGCAGCCCGCGGCCGCGCCCTCCAGCGGCCAGGTGCTCCCCATCAAGATCGGCTCCACCCAAGGCTACGGCCGCTTCCCCACCCTCGCCAAAGCGGCTCTCGGCCTCGTGCGCGAAAGCGAGAAAGTAGAGACCGCCCAAACCACCGTGACCTACCGCGCCGTGTTCCTGATGGAAGACTACGTTCCCTCGCTCGGCTATGCGGCGTATATCCCCAAGTACGACATCAATGTCAGCGGCCTGAGCTCCTCGGAGACCAGCTCCAATGGGTTCGAACTCGTCACGCAGGTCTATACCTCCGGGACGAAATCCGGCTCCCCCCAAGTCGTTCCGCTCGACTTCAACGACGGCCACATCCTCGTCACCGCGCCCGCCAATTTTGAGACCTACAGCGGCCGCGCCTGGGGCGGCACCCAGGGCTTTAACCACCTCTTCGCCTACACCGATGCCTCCAGCAACCAACTCAAAGCGCGCACCCTGGGTAACACTGATTCCACCAGCGGCTACCCCTTTGCGAGCTCCAGCATTAGTGTCACCCTTGCCACCAGCACCAACAGCGTCATCTACGCTGGCATCCGTGCGAAAAACGCCGGGGCCGGGCCGGTGCCCGTTCGCGTCACGTTCGGCAACTCCACCGGCGCGCAAATCAAGAGCTACGACCTCGCCTTCCCGAACTTCTCCCCGCTCAAAGGCGCCACCCTCTCCAACACCACCGCCATCACCGCCACCGGTAGCGCCTCGGTAACGGCCAACAACCTGCAAGCCCGGGTCAACGAGATGGCCGCCATGAGCTCCATCACCTCCGGAGCCGTGGAACAGAACTGGACGCTCTATAAAAACGTCATTAGCACATTGGATACTCTCCAGGGTGTCGAAACCAACCACGGCGACCTGCGGCTCTTCGCCCTCCACGGCACGGATACCAACAACCAGTTCGTAACGCACATCAACTACGGCCTCAAAGCCCAGGCCCACTCGCTGCTCTGCTCCGCCGGAGCCGCCACGACGCTCTACGGGAACGGCAAAAAGGGCAACGGCATGCTCGGCACCGACCGGGGCACCCTCGTCATCGGCTCCAGCGCCTATCTCAACTACGGCACCTACGGCTGCAACTTCCTGCCGCAAGCGCCCAGCAACGCCAAGAACGGCATCACCTCAAACCCCTCCAGCTCCACCTCGCCCGGGGACTTCTCCAACGGCATCTCCACGGAAAGCGACGGCCCGCACATCATCAAAGCCGACGAAGGCAACTCCAGCAACCTCGGGATGAACTGGGGCATGAGCAAACAATACGCCTACCAAAACCAGCTCGCCCCCTACGACGACATGTTATCCGACGCCTTCTCGCCCAACCGCGAAGTGGCCTCGGCCGTCCAGCTCGGCACCCTCCCCTCCCGTGCCGCCAGCTCCAAGCCATGGCAAACGCTCTTATTCCGGCCCGACCTGGACGGAAGCCACCCCGGCTCCGCAACTCCGGCGGATTACCTCCTGCTGGATCTCTTCTGGATGCCGGTCATCGATCCCTACCCCATCAGCCAATCCCTCTCCACCGCGGGCAAGGTAAACCTCAACTACCAGATCATCCCGTTTACCTACATCAACCGCTCCACCGCGTTACTCGGCGCGCTCAAATCCACCCGGATCGAAGCCATCCCCGTGGAGTACGCCGACGCATACAAAAAAGTCGGCTACAACGACGAATCTTTTTCCATCCTCTACGACGTCGATGCCGCCCAAACAACCCTCTTCTTCAAAGAGCGCTTTTCCAACACTGACCCCTCGCAAAACATCTTCAAATCCGCGGCGGAAATCTGCTCCATCCCGCTCGCGCCGACGCAGAACACCACCACCAAAATCGCCACCGGCCACTCCGCCACCCCCCCGGCCAACCCGATCCACAGCGTCAACATCGCCGGAGCCTCCGACGCCGCCACACTCCGCGCCGAAATCAAAAACTTCTGGGCCTACAGCACCCTCACCGGCGACAACACGCTGGAGGCTCCCTACAACGCCCTCTACCCCCGGCTCACCACCCAATCCAACACCTACATCGTCTACGTCCGCGCCCAGGCGCTACAAGTCGGCGGCTCCTCCACCGGGGGGAAATTCACCAACATCCGCAACCGCGTCACCGGTGAATACCGCGGCTCGTACGAAATCGAGCGCTACCTCGACCTCAACGACACCGCCCTCCCCGATCCCGCCGCGGGCAGCTACTCCAAGACCCTCTACCCGTATTACAAATTCCGAATCCTCTCCGCCAAACAGTTCATCCCGTAATTTCGCTTTTCCCGCCCATGCCGGATCACCCCCAACTCAGCCGCAGCCGCCGACCCGGGTTCACCCTCATCGAACTCCTGGTCGTCATTTCCATCGGCGCCGTCCTGCTCGTCCTCAGCGTCGGCAGCCTGCAAAACATGATCCGCTCCACGGACCTCTCGGCCTCTGCCGCCACCGTCATCAACACCCTCAACCTCGCCCGGCAAACCGCGCTCAGCAGCAACCACCCCGTGGAAGTCCGTTTCTACAAAGTGTCGCCCCAAAAAACCACCGGCACCCTCGCCTACCGGGCGCTCGGCATCTACGAGATCAACGAAAGCGGCCAGCGCCTCATCCAAAAGCTCGACTACCTTACCGGCGCGACCGAGCTCGCCAGCACCGAAACCCACGGCACCCTCCTCTTCTACACCCCGACCGCCTCCGCCGCGCTCACCGCCAGCGGCACCTGCGACTACCGCTACTTCCGCTTCCTCCCAGACGGCTCCACCAACCTCAATACCCAACCCGATACCGGCGCGGATACCTGGCACGTCATGCTCTACGCCACCAACGCGCCGCCCTCCGAGCTCAAGCTACCCGCCAACTACATCTCCATCCAGCTGGACCCCGTCTCGGGCCGCACCAAAAGCTTCCAGCCCGGCATGTAGCCCCCCTTGGGCCCGGGCGACCAACGCAAAACGCCGCCCTGCTTAAAAATCCACGGCGTTCTAAATAGTGTGGACACGAGATTGACAGGTGCAAAAACTTCTATCCATCGGAAGTCACTCACTATTAGCATAATGCGAGGTGCCAAAACTCGATACATTCGTTCCGAATTTAGGCGGCTTTGCGATACGAGAAGCGGGTGCTGACGGGCTTTGGACATTGGCGGAAACCAAAATCATGCCGGTTTGATTTCCTGTTGGCCACAATTTAGCCTCCGAAATACAATCAAAACCGCCAAGGAGTCGAAATCCTTACAAGAATCAGGAATAGAGGCAATTGCGCAAGCGGATCGAAGTTTATGCACCCCTCTCAAAGCCAGCTAAAAAGCTGCAAGAGAGAAGCAACCAGCCAAAGTGGGTGCAAGACTCCCCTCCCCTTGCAATTTTGGCACGGCGGTTGGAGGGCAGTTTGGAAAAGTCTAAGTTCGAAACCGGTCTCGCATGGGCTCCGAATGCGACCCTTATCGAACCACCATTTTTCCGGGCAAACGGATAGCCCAAAAAGTCTAAGTTCGAAAGTGAAAGACGGTGCGTGTGCGACCCTCTTCGAACCAGAGACTTTGTTAGACAAATCGCCCTAGAATAGGCTTGAATAAAGGGTTTGAGAGAGCGACGTGTGTCGCGTGTGAAGAGCAAAAAAGTCTCTGTTTTCGGATATTCGAGCGTGCCATTTTGGCTCGATAGACACGAGTTAGACAGTTCGAAAAGGGTCGCGCACGGGTCGCTGCGCTCAACTATGGGTATGCCAACCCTGATCCCGCGAAACCCTGGCAACTGCCCGTTACGCATCCCGATGTGAGGGCTGTGCGTGCCGAGTTGTTTAAGATTATGCGCTTCTGGCTTGACCTTGGTGCCGACGGTTTTCGTGTGGATATGGCTCATTCGCTAGTCAAGGCAGATCCTGATCTTAAAGAGACAATGACCTTGTGGGGCGAGGTGCGCGCTATGTTTGACGCCGATTATCCCGAGGCGGTTTTGATGTCTGAATGGTCTGATCCGGCAAAAGCTATTCTCGGTGGATTTCATGTAGACTTCATGCTCGCTTTCGGCAATCCTCCCGCATATATTGCTCTGCTGCGAAAGGAAAAGGGACGTAATTTAGATTCGTGCGCTAAACACGGCCACAGCTTCTTTGATAAAGCAGGAAAGGGGGATATCGGGGAATTTCTCGATACTTATTTAAAGCACTTTCTTCAGGTAAAAGACAAAGGCTACATTACGATTCCGTCGGGTAATCATGATTGCACCCGCCTGGGAATGGGCCGCAGTTCCGAGGAAATCGCGACGGTGTTCGCCATGATCATGACCATGCCTGGCATTCCGTTTATCTATAACGGAGACGAAATCGGAATGCGCCATGTAGAAGGACTCGTTTCAAAAGAAGGGGGGTATAGTCGGACAGGGGCTAGGACTCCGATGCAGTGGGATCAGACCGCTGATGCCGGTTTTTCGACTGCAGCTGCCGCGGAACTCTACCTTCCGATCGACCCTGATCCTGATCGCCCGAATGTATGCGATCAGGAAACCAATCCAGAGTCTCTTCTCAACATCATTCGCCGCCTTGGGCAATTGCGCAAAAGGCACTCCGCCCTCAGCGGCGATGGTGATTTCATCCCTCTATTTGCAGAACCAGGTAAATACCCATTCGTTTACCAACGCGAAAACGCATCTGGAGCTTTCATCATCGCTATCAATCCGTCTGCGCAGACCGTGCGTGCTTCTTTTTGCTCGAATGACAGAACGAGCCCGTTGCAACAAATTGAGGGATGTGAAGTGAGTATCCAAATCAAGAACGGAAAGTGTGAATTGGAAATGCCGGGCATTTCATATGCGGTTTTTAAATGTCCTTCGAGCGATTACAAAAGTCAGGAACTCTTATAAATTCTTAACCTTAACCTCATATCAAAACCAACGCCTCGCACATTAAAGAAATCAAAGTCGTCTCCAACACGCATTGCGACCGGGAGTTCCGGCGCACGTTTTAAAAAACGCGCCGCCGTCTTTTGACGATGTTGGACGTGACTCTGGATATACTTGAAAAAGATCCGGACTATGCCTCGTTTACGATGGATGGCCATTCCATTATTATCGACGATTACCTGGAGATGCGACCGGAGCGTCGCGTGGGGTGCAAAAACTTCGAGCCATCGGAAGTCACTCACGCTCCATATAATACAAGATGCAAACACTCATTAGTTCCGTTCCGTTTTTAGGCGACTTTGCGATGGTAATGCCGCAAAAGCCCGCCCAAACGGGATACACATTCGACCTCCGAAGGATCGAGCGAGCCAGAATCCGATGGCGGTATCGAAGCTATGCCAATCGTTCGGTTTTTAAGTCCTTGGTGCGGCCGGACCGAGTTGTAATAGTCCTCGTACTCGCGGATCAAGTATTCCAAGTGGTGTTCGCCAAAGACAACGAACTGGCTCAAGCATTCCCGCTTAATAGATTGCACGAACCGTTCCGCACAGGCATCCAGATTCGGAGAACAATACGGGATCTGCTTCACCTTGACTCCCTCGCTCTTAAAAATCCGATCGAACTTCTGCGTAAACTTGGTGTCGCCATCCCTCAAAAGATGGCTGGCTTTCTCGCCCGTTCTGCGAGTTCCATCATGAGGTTGCGCGCCGGCTGTTCAACCCAAGGCCCATTTGGCTGGCAGGTCGTTCCAATCACTCGCACTCTTCGGGTGCCAACATGGATGAAAAACAGCACGTAGTATGTAACTTTCCCGCACCCGGTCCACACATCTTTCGTAAAGAAATCTGTGGCCCACAACGTGTCCATGTGACGCTTAAGAAAGAGCGCCCAGCTCCCCGCCAGCTTCCCAGGATTCGGATGAAAGCCGTTCTTAATGAGGATCTTTTTGACCGTGTTGCGCGCCACAATGATCCCGAGCTTTCGGAGTTCCCCCTCCCCTCCCCTTGCAATTTTGGCACGTCGGTTGGATGGCCGTTTGGAAAAGTCTAAGTTCGAAACCGGTTGCGTATGGGCTCCGAATGCGACTCTTATCGAACCACCATTTTTCCGGACAAACGGATAGCCCAAAAAGTCTAAGTTCGAACGTAGCGAATGGTGCATCCGCAACCCTCTTCGAACCAGAGACTTTGTTAGACAAACCGGCCGAAAATAGGCTTGAATAAAGGGTTTGGAAGAGCGACGTGTGTCGCGTGTGAACAGCAAAAAAGTCTCTGATTTCGGGCCTTTGGGAGTGTCATTTTGGCACGATAGACACGAGTTAGACAATTCGAAGAGGGTCGCATGGCACTATCCACCGACCGGATGAGCATCTCGCGCCGAGTTGTAAAGTAAATCGAATAATTTATTTGGATCAGAATTCCAAATCCATTATGGGGGCTAGCTCATAAACACACTCAACTTCTGCAATGGTGCCGCGAGTTTCCACCGGGAACTAATTTCGGATCAGTCAGCAATTTCATCAATCGTGACGTCGTCAATGAGAAGGTTTTCGATAAGCCCGGCATCGTTGAGGATGAATACGTTTATTTTGCCGGCGGGGGCTTTGAATTCCATTTCGACTTTCTGCCATTCATTGCTTGGTTTCCACGGGCCGATGTTGGAAAAGCCTTCGTAGGCGTTCTGACTTGAACAGATGCCAATGACATGGTTGGTCTTTTCGGTCGGGCCTTTCACACATGCGGAAAGACGGTAATTTTTTCCAGGAACGAGATCCTGCAATTGCCTGGTGATGCATGCGAACCGATTGGGTATGCGACCAATGGTGTTGCGCAGCCAAAGACATTTTCCTCCGTTCCTACCTTGGCCGGCGCGAACGAAGACTTCCGGAGAAGGGGCGATGTGGGATGAATATTTCCAGGTATCCGGGAGTTTGTCTGGTTCGTATTCCTCGAAGTTCTCATAAAATACGATGTGTCTTTTTTCCGCCGCTTCAGGGAGCGATTTTTCGGTGCGGGCGGAGCGAAAAACCAGCCGTCCTAGGTCGTTGATTTTCTTGGTATGCACAATGGCCATTCCGTAACGCTCCATGTACCGACGGGTCACGATGGCATCATCGTCGTTGACAACAATGTCAAACCGGCAGGCACTGCCTTCTGTGGGTTTTGCGCCGGGTAGCGCCGCCCAGGGAATCGCCGCTTCGTAAATAGTGTGACCGGAGATAAGCTTAACGAATAATTGCGCATTCGTCATCGGTCCGCGCGAGGGTTGGCCGGCGATGCTCCAGACTTGCGGCCCCTTGGGGGTAAGCGCTAGACTGAATTCGTTGTAGTGGCCACTGTCGCCCGCGATGGCGACTTGGATGCTGTCCTGATTCCAAACGTCGGAGCCTGTGAGTTCCTGATTGAAGACTTGGTCTGTAACGTCCACCGCGATGTAGAAATTGTTTTCGTCCCATTTGGTGTACATTATGGCGGAACAATCCTCCTTGCTCCATCCGCTGCCGAATGATCCCTGCGTGTATTCCGGTTTATCAATGTGAAGGGGGGCGGCGTCCTTCCAATCATCGATATCGCCATCAATATGGATAGGCGCAATGGCTTTTTGGCAGACGTCGAAATCCACGGGCACATCCATATCTAGTGTTTTACCGTTATTAAGAGAGATCTGTGCTTTCAGCTTCCATTCGTTGAAAGGCGGCCGAGGCAACTCCAATGGGAGTTTCAAATTGAGCTTCTGCTCTTTTCCTGGTTCCAAAGCATTAACGATTCCCCGCGCCAAAGCTGGTTCGGTGGCATTCTCGACTAATCGAACCTTCGCGCTGATAGGGTGCGTTCCGTTGTTAATGACCTTAAGCGGAAGCAATCCCTCGGGGAGCAGTTCAGAGAGTACGGAGGGGGAGACGCTTACGGATGGAAATACTTCGAAGTCGGTATAGGGAATTTCGACGGACGGTTTTCCCTCAATTTCGAGATGCGCGACGATTTTTTTGGGTACGGTTTCAGAAGCGGTGACCTGGAAGATAGCTTCTTGCGGTTCGCCGGGCTTGATGGGGAGTTGAGTTTGTTTCGGCTCACATTGCCAGCCGCTGGGGAGATTCAGACGGACGGTCCCTTGATAGGCCGAGGCACTGTATGACTTGAGCCGGACCCCAACAGGCACGGCTTTGCCGACCGTAAAGTTCAACCGTTCGTGAATTTTCGTGTCGTCGGATGTAGGTGCGTGTAGATATGGCCAGATTGGGAAGAAGGTTTTTTGCCCCTCTTTTTCAAAGATGGAACAGAGGTACTCAAAGACGGAATCTGTGCGCTGGAGACTTGCGGCGTAGGCAGGATTGCCCGCTTCCAGGCTTAGTTGGATCAAGGACTGGGTTTGCTCCCAGTTCCGCAGCAGCCAGCGTAGCGACGGCAGGTCAACATCATCCGCGACAGAAGATTCCAGGCGTTTTTGCCAGTTTAGTCGCCGTCCTGCATCAACGACCACGTTGTTCGCTTCACCGGTAGCTTTTTCCGCCTCTGCCGCAAGTAGCATCATACGGACGGTCTGGGCGATTACGCTCTGGTCTTTGAGTGAGATTTCCTTGGTCGGCGCCCATTCAGTCAATGCGCTCGAAATATGTTCGAACGAGCCAGAAGCGCAGGAGAGTGCACGCCACTCCGCGAGATTCTCGAATGAAGACCCTTTCAAGTTTTTCGCTAGGCGAGCAGCAGCGCGCCCAGCGTTTTCCTGCCGCGCTTTAGCGAGAACTTCGGCGGGGACGTTACGGATGTAGATGGGGGCTTCTCCAAGGACGAGCTCTGCGGAACCTGTCGCCGCCTTGATTTGGTTGCCAAACGTATCGAACATCTCGAATTTGGATGAGTCACTGCCGAGGCTTATGCGGCCCTCGCCAGATGGTGCCCAAGCCATTGCAAGCGGAATGCCTGCTCGCTCATAGACGGCAACCCAAGCTGATTTGTCCCTTTGATACCATCCGGCGAAGTGGTGACCGTAGGTCAATAGTGCAAACGCGTTAACGCTGGCCGCCACAGGGTAGGCATTGCCGTGGTCGTAGATGCCGAAGTGATTATCCCACGCATAGAGCCCTTGTTTCCAAAGACCCGCAGCGGCATCGATAGCAAAGTGCCGAGGCGTCCAGATGGCACGTTTTCGCTGGTCGAAAATGTGCGTGTAACCGAACTCGGTCGATAGTTGAATTTTCATCCCGCCGAGTTCATCGATTAAATTGTCAATTTGGGCGTAGTTCGCCAACAGATCAAAGCTCTCTGGCGACGAACCCCATGTATAGGGGTGGGTTACCAAGCCATCGAGCGACTTAAAAAGCCCGCGGTCGGCTTGTGCGCGCAACCATGAAACATCAATGCCAGCGCATCCACTATTAAAGATATAGGCGTAAGGCTGAACGACGCGAACGCCGGCTGCGCCGTTGCGGGCAACTTCGGTATAGAGGTATTTGGTGGGGCCGTTGTCCTCGTTCCCGAGTTCGTAATCCCTCACTATGCCGCCCATCGCGCGGGCTAGTTCGCGCTGCATCGAGCCAAAGGCAGCAGCGTATTTGCTGTCGTTCTGTGTATAAAACGGAGGTTTGGTGTAAAGGGTGTTGAAATAGATGAAGTCCTCTCCTGCACTCCGGGTGGCATTGGCTTCCTCGACGGCTTTTGTGAAGTCGAACCGCCCCGGTTCGACTTCCGTTGATTTCCAGTTTTCCCCTTGCCGCCGCCATGTGGCGCCGGTTTGAGCCGCCCGTTCGGGGGTGCAGGACCAATAGATTCCGCCTATTGGGCCATATCTGAACATGTAGTCACGTTCGGCAGGTCCGTGGGCCGCATGGGAGACATCCCCGGCCATGCGGGCAATGCGCAGTGTGCCGCTGCCTAGGGGAAGTTCTCCGGCGGCATCGCTTGCAACCCATGACAATGCATAGACACCATTGGGTAATTCCGGAGCCACTGCGACGGCTTTTTGCTGAACGACTTCCGCAATGGACGCCCGGGTTTTCCAAACCTCGATGCCGGACAATGCGTCTTTGGCGGAAAAATTGACTGAGAGGTTGCGAATAGCTTTGGGCGAGGCGTTGGTAATGTTCAGGGTGAACGTTGGTGATTTGCCCCAGCCAATGCCATTAGCCTGGTCGGCGCTAAGCTGCGGCAGAACCAAGTCACGGGAGACACCCCGCGTAATAACGGTTGCTTCATCAAGGGTAAGGACTCCCTTTTTACCATTTTCCACCCGCAGCCCGACGGTAGAAAGCGGATAATCTATGACGCGATTACCGTCACCGGACGGGTATGGGATCTTGGCATTCCGTACCGAAAATACAACCTTTTGCCAGCCGGGAGTGGTAACCGGGCTTTCGCAAACATAGGTTTCCTTCCCCGCATCCGCCAACACGAGCCGAAGCGGAGTTCCAACTTCTGCCTCGGTGGCGAAAACCCAGATGGCAATGCTTTCGGGTTTGCCTGCAAGGCGATGGCTGAAATCAAATTGGGCAAAGTTCTGCTTTGTCTGGGTAGACTGGGTTAGATCCCATGCAAATCCAATGCCCTGTTTGCCGTCGTGGAAATGAATGCTATCCACATAAAACTTTACTTTCGCTTCGGGCCGCCCACCGTACCCTGCCGGGCGTATCTGTTCGAAATCATCCAATAGATATGTCACAGAGGGACTTTCCTGTGCTCTCACTAATAGGACCGATGCAAGAAAGATGGCTATGGAGGAAGCCGCCACGGGTGAGAGACGGAAACAGGTAGCGATTTTAGATATAAGGGATGTTTGCATTCTTAGACTGGATGTAAAAAGCGGATCGACCTAAAGTTCACCAGGGTCTGAAGGAGTTCTGCAGTTAGGGGGTGAGCGGTCGCGAATAGATTGTTTTGAATCGGATTATTTTTGTAGAGGGGTCTATATAACGCTCGATCATTGCCTGCTGGCGGTTTTCCGCCGTTACAACCAGCTTTCCCTGCGGGGTTTGCTTAAGCGCCTGCGCTATCGTATAAATGCTGAAAACATTACCGCGGGTCGTGACGAGGTTGCCTATTTGCCTTACTAGTTCTTCGCTATCCTCACCTCCATCGGCTATGCCTTTGATTTCGACGATTTCCCCAGGTGAGTAGAAGCCATCAGCGTAGCCATATAATTTCCCGGTGCCCCTGGTAGATGCAGCCAGAATCCGGTTGTAGATGTTGAGCGCCAAGGTGCCGCTTTCCGAGAGAGTCAGCGGCACGGAACTAGACGAAATTTTGACTGCTCCAAGTAGAGCCGCCTGTAAAGGGATAGTCCGCTGCCCCCCAAACGAATTGTTACTGCTGTCCCGTGGTTCGGCGAAGGCGTTGATATTAATTCGACCACCCACTGAGGAACTGAAGGTTCCACTGCTATGCGGGAGAAAGACTGCCTTCGCGGCATCACAGATAGTTCCTGATGTGGTGACGTTGGCAGGAACCGTAAAAAGATCCATGAGGGCCCAGTCGGGAACAATATCGGCAGACTGCCGGTTCGGTTGAAGGCGGATGGTACGCCACGAGATTCCGGCATCCTTTGAACTGGTCACCTGAATGCCAGTGTGGATGTATCCGAGTTCCCCGGCAGATGAGACGAGCCCAAGCAAATTGCTGCTCGAACCGGGCTGAGTTGGCATATAGAGGCTGGATTTCGAAATCGAGCCTGTGTTGTCGGTATCTTGTTGTGGAACGATCGAGGAATCTACCTGTGCGGTCGGATTCTCATCCCCCCAACTTGCCGATTTCTGCTTCCAGTCTTTGGCGATACCACTGACCCGAGGATCGTCCGTTTGCAGGGCCTCCGAGGGAGGATTGCCAGGTACTGTCTCTGCTCCAACGGTGGTATGTGGAAGAATGGTAAACAGCGCGGAGGCAGGAATACCATCGTCGCCTGTCGGAACGACCAACGGATCTCCAATCGGGACGATCTCCAGGACTGGATAAGTGCGCGTATTAGGGACCGTCGAAGCGGTCTTTCGTGTAATACCTGCACGGAGGGTGACTTGTTTTCCGGCGGCGGGCACAGTAAAAAAGAACGTTTGGGAAATTACCGCACGGTTTCCCGCAGTCAGAAAAGCGCTGCTGTTGCCATCTTTGCTCCAAATATTTTTGCTTACAGTAATCCCAAACGGGGTGTCCTTATTATCTACAAGGAAAGCGCTTCCATCACTGACCTGAAAAATGTATCTAAAATCATTCACCAGATCAACGCTAGGAATGCCATAAGATTTAGGCAGATAGATTTCGATAAAAAACTTACCTTGCCCGTTGGCATTGGTTGAAATATTCAACCCCATCTTGGTAATGAGCGGTGCCCGAGTCTGCCCCTTGAAGGTGCTTTCCTCGCCGCGGTAGATGGCGTTCGCATTAAGCCAATCACCAAGAAAAACACCGTTTTTAAGAATGCCTCGGATCGGTTCCACAATCGACATGTTTGACTCCGCGCTACGGACATAATCAATAATATTTAAAGCCAATTCGACGAGTTGTGGCTTATTGTCTTGGTTCTTTCCGAAATACTTGGATTGAAAGCTGCCGCTTCCCGTGACCATAGGCCAGTCGGTACGGGATAGGTAGAAAATCAGTCCGGGCGATATGGGGTTGCTGGCGGTGGCTGTGGTACTGCCGAATAACGTTTGATTGAGTTTGGATTGGCTGAGGTTCGCAACAGCCCCAGGGTCTTTCGAATCATCTAAGAGAATATCGAGAAAAGGGCGCCCGTTCGCTCGGGATTTTTTCGTGGTCAGCACGATGCGCTGTTCGTTGAAAAAGGTCGTGTCCGGATCGTGGTTATAGTGGGTCACCTCAAACTTATTTTTTTTGAGCGCATCCGCAATATTGAGGCTGACCTGGCGGGCGTCAGATGGAGAGTTAAACAAGTGCTGGTTGATATCTGCGTAATTATTAGTGGTGACAAATTGATGGAGAGTGTCGGCCAACGATACGGATCCACTAAAAACATCCAGTGCAGTCAGGGCGATTTGGGACGGATGCCCCTGCGGCAGTGAGGAATCGCGTTTCCATGCGAGGTTGTAATTCACCTTGGAACTTTCGTCATCGGCCCAGTAGGCATAGCGGCCAATGATTGGATTAGAACCACTAGTCAAATCGAGTGGATGATCTGGATCATTGGGCTCGTAGGGAAACACAGATCCGTCTTTGCGTACGTATTTCCAACGGACTTGCATCTGAGCTGCAGTGCCACTTGTCGAGGTGCGGTCGGTAATCAGGAACGTGGATGGATCCTGAAACGTTGTGACATTAAGATTTGGAGGGTTCAGGAAATCGTCTTTGAACGAGAGGGTAGTGGCACTCCCAGAGTAAAGATAGATCATCCGAGGGTAGTATTGAGTTCCGGTATCTCCCGACGTTGACAGCGTTTCAATTTCTTCCGGGGTCTTTGCGCCAGTCAAAATTTTTCGCTCATCTACGTCGGATGTGGAAGGATCGTCTTGCGGTGCGCCGACGACGATTTGTCCCGGCTGGCTGAGCCAGTAGCGGTTGATGTCAGACGTGCCCTGCTGGAGTTTGGCGACGAGTTCCTCGACGGCATCTTGAGAGAGCATCTCCGCGGCGGCCCGCTCCGCATAAAGATTCGAGGAGGTCCGGTCCATCCGGACGATCTCGTTGATGCAGACGACCAGAATGGTGAGGATGCCAAGGAACGCCAGAGTGATCACCAGCGAACTTCCCTTGGCTGCGGGCTTGGTCAGGAGAACGGAGGAGGAGGGTTTCATCGTGCGTTGATGAGGGAAACGGCGGTGGTGTGCGCCTTCAGCCCATGGGCGATGCTCTTCAATCTCGGTTTTGCCATCGCCTCGGAGACAAACTGTTCGGCGGGGGAAAGGGTGGCGTCGCTGCTGCCGTCCTTGTTGTTGTCGATCTCATCGGCCACGCTGCCCGAGAGGGTTATTAGGTCGGTCATGATCGCCGCCGTGAGCCGCGCGGCCGTGCGGGAGTCGAGGACCACAAAGCTGACCTGCACCGCAGACGGGAGTCGTTGGAGCTTGCCACTGCTGTCCTGCGCCCCATTCCGAGAATCGAACGCACGCCCTTTGTAAACCGATCCTTGCCCATCTAGGCAGCGGAACCAAATGGCCACCACATTTTCCGAAAACAGGCCCGCAAAATATCGGTCTGATGTTGCCGGGGCCACGGCGTCCACCGTCGTCTGGTTGAGCCAGTTATCGGGGGATTTGTAGATGTTGTAGTATGAAGTCGCGGAAGGGGCCGCCGGTTCCACAAAGAAACGGCAGAGAACGGGAACCGGACTGCTGGTGCCGGTCAGCCATTTAACGAAGTATCCGACTTCGGCAATGTCCCCGTAAGTGGTGTCATTGGCCACGGGTGCTTGCCAGAAGAGGGCGTCTCCATTCTTATAGCTCTCGGTGAAGGCGGCGGGGTTGAGGACGAACTGGAGGCTTCTATTGCTGGTGTCGTCGGGGTAAAGAGGAAGCAGCGCCGCCTTTAGATCCGTCTGAATGTAATCGGCGATAGCCCGTGCGCTTAAGGCGCATTCACTGCGGCCGCTGGTGGCTCTGAAATAGGAACCCACGGTGCCAACGATCGTTCCAAGCATGGCGACGATGAGCGCAAGAATCGTGGTGGCCACGAGAACTTCGATCAGCGAAAAGCCGGACTGCTTCGCTCCGCGCCTTCTCTTCGGAGAAGTGTCAGTAACGCGCAAATTTGGCATAGATGTTTCTCGTATTGCGTTCGGTCGCAGAACCTGCGGTGGTCACAGGCCACGTGACCCGCAGATTAAGCGTTACCATATTGATGGTCCCGCTGGAGCTTGCAGTGCCGGGATCGGAAGTCGTTGAGAGGACACAGCGATAAAGTGCATGCTGTTGGATGGCGTCGCTGTCATTAGTGGCGGTGCAGGGGTTGCCGTCTTCCGTGAAGAACCGGGGAACCGCAACGACCGAAGAGAGGTCGTCCAAGCTTCGGCCGCGGACGTCTTCCTGCACGTTCCGCCTGATCAGGGTAAACGCGTTGTCATCGGCAGAACTTCGCGTGGTGGAGAGCGCCCCGGAAAGCAAGCCGGTGATGCCCGTCAAGACAAAGGCCATGATCCCCAGCGAGATCGTGACCTCGATGAGTGAAAAAGCCCCGTTCCGCCTTAGGGGCGATTGAGTTAGAAGTTTCATGGAAGGATCACGAACGCTCGATTTTTGTGCCACCAGTCGCGGTGAGCACCGTGATTTTATAGAAATTCACTGCTGTTCCGTCTTTTTTGGTGCTGGTGTAGAGCACCGTCTGGCCCGAACGCATACCCTGGACCAAACGCAGCGAGGGATTGCCATCGGAAGGCAGGGTCTTGGGGTAGAGTGTTCCCCGCGGCATGAACGTGACGAAATGGTATTCGGCGATTGTAGATTTGCCGTGTTGGATGGGGGGCAGCAAAGCGGGTAGCGTCGCGCTGGCAGTTTGATCAACCAGGGTAGTGTCGTCGATAGTGATTCCCGAGGGAAGGGTTTCCCATTTCGAAATCGGCCTCCAATCCTGGCTGACGGGCGCAGAGCCATCGGCCCGCGGTCGCAGTTCGTAAAGAATGTAGCTGTTCCATTGGTTTGCGCCGGTGGGAATGATCAGGACAGTGAGGCAGTTCTTCGTCATCGAATTCTGCCGTGCGCTGGCGATGAAATCCACCATATGGTTGCCCGTGTTTGAGAGCGACTGGCTTTTGCCGAGTTGTTGAAGCGCGGGTGACATCAAGCCAATGACGATGATCATCAATGCAACCACAACCAGAATTTCCACCAGGGTGAAACCCGATCGGCGATTGCGGACCGAAGAGGGCGGAGAATTGAAATGGAGAGCGGAGGGAATCATGACGGTTTTGACAAGAAGTGAGGCTAAGACGATGCGATTTATGGTACACCGCCTACGGCTGGAAATTCACGCTTAACCATGGATACGACCTGAACGCTGCCAAGGTCTCCCTCCATCAGCCAGGGACGCGCGCCTTTGATGAGAAGGCTAAATTTCCCGTATGCATTCTGCGAGCTCTTGACGAAATTGCGCTGAATCGAACCGTTTCCAAGGCGGCAGAGCGTGAATTCCGAATTAGCGGCGTTGGGGTTGTTCAACGTGAGTTGCGGATCGATATCTTTATATTCACTCCAGAGGGCCAGAACCGTCTTGCCGTCCTGTTTTTTGTATTTCATCACCCACACCTTGGGGTCTTTTGCGTCAATCCGTTCGACAAAAGAAGCTCCTTTCAAAAACTGGGTCAGGTCTCGGTAAACAAAGTAAGACGGCTTCGGGGTGAAATCGTTCCGGGTCATCCCAAAGTTATATTCGTTATACTTCGGGTCCCATCCATCATCGCGAAAGTCATACCACCAGACCCCTTTGATAAAGGGCAACGAAATCGCGTGAAGATAAACGCGGGCCATGGAATCAGCGGAATATTCCTCGGTAGCCCCGTGGGAGCCAACATGGGTTGGCCAGCCGACTTCGGTGATATATAACGGGAATTCGCGCCCCCCGTTTGCTTCCCGAAGCATCTTGTCCACGTTCTCCATTCTCGGACGCCACTCGTCTTCCAGCGTATTCCCTTGCTTTTTATAGACATAGGTATGCAACGCGATGGCATCACAATACTTAAGAACGCCAAGATCGATGGTTTTCTTTAGAAAAGAATCTCCCGTGCAAACCGAGTTTGCAATCACGACAATCGACGGATCGATGGCCTTGATCCGAGGATAAACCGAAGCGATCAAGCGAACATAGCTTTCTGCATCGCCGCGGCCATGGTCTTTCATGCCACAACCGCCGTCCCATTCGTTCCAGACCTGATAGAATTTCACCTTTCCCTTGAAGGTCTTGACAACGGTCTCCGCGTAACGCGTAAACGCCTCGATTGATTCGGGATTCCGGGGATATCCCCCGTCCTCGTAAAATTTATTTCCGTAATCGAGGATGCAAATGGTTGTTAGCCCGAGTCCACGGCAGCGGTCAAGGTAATGGATATAAGACTCCTTGACGGTGATGACGCCCTTTTCTGTTTCACAAGCCGCCCATGTAAAATCGTCGCGATTGGCCATGCCCCCCGCCTCCTTCAACATGCAGAAAAAATCTGGATCTGAGGTTTGATGTGTGCCAATTCCAAATATGAATGGCTCGGAGGCTGGTTCGGCCGCTTTTGTCATAAACGGAATCGAACAGATCGCCAGAGATAGCAGAAGAGGCTTAATGAACATGATGCTTTATTCTCGATGTTTTGGAGTAGCCCATTGGCATGCGCGGCGTGCACGTTGAATGCACGCCGCGTTGGGTATTGTCAATGGAGTGTCATATTCGGATTCAATGGCATTATATCAAAGTGAGTTGAGATAGCCGACCCTATCGGAATAGTGCTGTCTGTTTTAGCAAATCGTATTCGGCCGGCGGTGCATCCGCTGGAGTCCGACCAGCATTCCGAAGCCGCCTGCAAGCATAGCCCAGGTGGTGGGTTCCGGCACCGCGAGAAGAGCGATATCATTACCTCCTGTCAAAGAAACAAAATTTCCGGTAGAATCATAATTCACTCCGTAGAGTATATCGAACGTCTCGGTGCCAACGGTGATCGTTGAACCTTGAGCGAAAGTTCCACTTACAAGGCTGTCACTATCTGCATTATTTAGAATCAGGTATAGCTCGTTGTCGATGTGGGTATAGTTTGCTCCAAGGGATACGACTAGGTTTGCTCCGTTGAGGAGAATGGAGACCGCCGAAGAGTTGCTGCTCGCCAGTTGGTCGTTGTCCGTTGCGGTGGTAACGCCGAGTCGGATCGAAAAATTGGACGCAATACCAGCAAAGGTGACGTTGTTATTGACCGTAAGTGTACCAGCCTTGTCGTTTCCAGCGGCAAGCGTTGCACCGCTATCAATGGTGAGCGCCCCGTTGACAATCCCATACCCTTTTAACGTTTGACCGTTGGTGAGGTGGAAGCCACCGGAAACGGCCGAGACATCGAAGGTTGCCGTGGTTCCGGAAACGCTACCTGCGATAATGGTGGAACTGCTGGCAATGGATCCCGCACTACCCAGTGCGAGCGTTCCTGCTTGAATCTCTGTTTTGCCATTATACGTGTTCGAACCTGTCAGGTTCAGCGTTCCAGTGGATTTTTTGGTCAATCCGCCATCGGTTGTTACGCTCGAATCATGAGCCAACCCTTTTGAGATTGTGACGTCGTACGTATTGGTATCGATGATAGCTCCGCCAATTTTGACGACGGCGTTGTTGATCGTTGTCCCAAGGAAATCAGTGGTGTTGTTGACGGTTGCACGCAAAGTGCCGCCGTCGAAATTCACGGTACTCTTATTGGTCGTGCCGCTCGAGTAGACTTTGTTCACCGCGAGGACGCCGCCCTTAAGGTTGAGTGTCCCCCCGGCGGTCGAGTCTCCAGCTGTCGGCCCAAAGCGAACGCCGCTCCCTGATGTCACCGTGCCGCTTTCGATGGTCAGGTTAGCTACCGCAGAAGTCCCCGCGATACTCCCGATAACTAGAGAGGCATTGGTACTAACGCTGCCGCCCTGAACATCCAAGACGCCGTTGACGGCGATCGAATTGATGCCAGAGATCACACCTCCAGTATTGACCTGCACGGTAGCCCCAAAGACGGAGCTGGTGCTGGTCCCTACACTGCCAATATAAATGACGGCTCCGCCTGTCGTCCTCACCGTGGCACCATTATCAATGATAATCTTGCTCGTACTGCTGCTTCCCGTTAGAATCAGGTTACCACCATTACCTGTGGAGGCATTTTCAAAGATCACATTGGCTCCAATGGTCGCCGTCTTGCCTGCGCCAGCAATAATCGCGTTAATTATATTGCTACCTGACATGGTGGTGATTAGAGAAGTGCTCGAAGCAGCAATAGTGTAGCCAGATGCCAAAAATGTGATTGTGTTCACATAAAGGGGGGTGGTGCCAAGCGTGAGGGTATAGGTTCCATCGGTCCCACCGAAGGTGGCGCTATTGGCAGAGCTCGAACTATTCACCCAGGTGGTGTCGGTCGTTCCGTTGTACCAATTCAACCCGCTGGTGTTCCATGCCCCGCTTCCAGCCGTTATTCCATCGCCGGTGCTGGCATTGGAATCCCAAGTGTAAGTCGCAGCTTGAGTCAAAGGGGGCATGACGAGCGCCATTGAAAGCGCCGCGATTCCGATTCTGATTCTGATGGGGATAGTGCCAAATGGGGAACGAGATTTTGTAATGGGTTTCATCTGAGTTATGGGGTTAATTTCGACTAAGGGGGCGGCTTCGTAGAGATGTAATTAATAGACGTGCCGAGGCATCCAAACGGCGCACTGTCTTTGCATTATGATTTTCTCCATCGTTTCGGGGAACGTGTCGATGGCCTCCGCATTGGCCGACCCAGGAGTCTGGAACCAGGGGGCCTGCTTTGAATCAGGCCAAGCCCCCGTTTTGACATACGAGGCGGCTGCCGCGCCTAGACCCGGCACCAAAACTGCGTTTTTATCTACCGTAAGGAAACATGGATCGACGGAGTGAATGGTTCCGGACGCAATATAAAAAAGGGCGTTGAGGTGAACAAAGGTCCGACAATCGCGTAAGGTGACGATGGCATCACCGCCCGAGGGATTGGCAAGACGGTGCAGGTAATGCGTCAATGAAAGGACCGGAAGTTCCTCGAATCGCAAGGTATACATTTCCGTTTTTCCGTTCTTCCACTGGATGCGGGCGGACAGAGCGTTTTCGATGGTGATGGTCGCTTCGGAGCAAACAATCGTTTCTTCCGACACCTCCCGTTCTTCGCAGGCGTGGCTTGTGGCGAAGAGGATTGGGATGCCGTCCGTCGTGAGCACTTTCGCAAAGAGGGTGTCGGCCCCTTCGATTTCATTGGCCCGAAAGAGCGCGGCCGTCACCTTCCGGGGTTCCGCCCAGTGCCAGAGCGCTTTGCGACCAGCCCAGAATAAGGCGCTATGGAAATAGTGGGAGCATGCGTTGCCAAACGGCGAATCGAGGACGAGTTGGTCGTTGATCTTGAGGCGGCCTGCCCAATTCGTGCGGCTATAGTAGCCGCGATGTCGTTGCCACAAACCGAGAAAGGAAATCCGCTGCAAGGCGCCGAATTCACCCGCCAAAATGCGTTGTTTCAACTGCTGGCGAAATGGTTCAGCCATATGTTGAAACCCCACGGCTGACGGGAATAAAGCCGCGTCATCCCGTGCAATCATCTCATCCAATTCTCTAGGATCGAGGGTCGGCGGCTTTTCCAAATAGCAGGCGTGACCACTTTGGACGACGGCCTGGTGGTCCGATCTGTGAAAATGGATGGGTGAGGGACTCATGACGACGCCCGGCTTTTTAAGGCGGCCAATCAACTCCTGGAGATCGGACACATGGAAGCGCCCCCTGGCATCTTCCGCCGAAGGCGTGGCGCCATAGGTGGCGGAACCTGCATATTGGCAAAGGCCGCGTTGCTCGGCAGCCTCGGCCATGAGCCGGTGCGTCAAGGCAAAACCTCTGTACCCATTAATGCCAAGTTCGGGATTGGAAAGTGAAATTGTCATTAGCGTAAACCGGGTGCGAGAGCGGGAAATGACGCTCCTTGAAAGCTAAAAGATGCGTCGACAGGCGTTCTGAAGGGAATCACGATTCGGGCGCACTGCGCTGGCGGTGCCAGGTCTTTGATGTGCCAGAGTCGGTGAGCCCGGTTGCCCGATCCGATCCGAATCGTGTCTTCTCCAAAGCGAATTAACGCGCTTCCATGTTCCAGGAAAATTTCTTGTTGTGGGCAAATGGGGAAAGCCCCGCCTTCAAGTTCAAGAACGCCGCCAGCAGGAACATCGATGGCAAGTTCCGCGATCCCCCCTGGCAACGCGCCGAGAGTTTGAATCCGGCCAGTCGCGCTGGAGTCATGGAACTCGATTTGAATTTCGACATCGAGCGGAGGCAGATAACGCAGGTCACGCTCCTCAATCGTTTCTTCCCATTGATCCCAAGGAACTGGTTTTCCTAAAGGCTGCATGTACCCTGGACGTTGGTGCCGGTAGCCGGACGAAGAGAGCCGCACGCCGTGTTCACCAGGCTCCCATGCATCGGCAGAAAACAGGCCGACGCCGTGGATCGCCTGAAAAAATCGGACGCCAAGAATCCGCGCCTCACCGTGACGGAAACGCAAATATGATGGATCGTTTGCCACGACAGTCGCCTCCGTTTTTCCGTTCCGGTAGCGGGCCACTCGCTGCGTTGGAAATACGTGCCAGTAGTGATCTGGTAACGACGCGGCGGGAGTTTCGGTGGGATCCCCATGCCAAGCCTGGGACCACCGCGTCCAAAAGAGATCATCAAAGGGAATCGCCTCCGCTCCTGCGCTCCAAAGCAGGTCGGCGGCGGCGAGGAACTTTGGCTCTTTTAGAATGATCCCCGCGCGGATATAGCACGGGATTAAGCTTGCGGGAACCGCCTTCTTCCCTGCGTCCTGTCGTTTTGAAATAACGGTTTCCGCAGTGCCGTCGCCGTGAATTAAGAAGAGGTCGGCTTCCAGGTTTTTTCGAACGGCTTCGAGTGCCCCGGGTAGCCGGTCATATTCCTGCAAAATCAGTAGGGAACGATTGGTAACGCCGTCGTAGATACCGACGCTCCGCTCCAGCCAAAAACCGTCGGAGTCAATGTCCAAGCCTTCCGCCAAATACGCGTCCATTGCCGGTTGAATCTCGCCGCGAAGCGAGGGCGCGAGTTCCAGGGCAAGCGTTAACGCGGAGGTAATAACCCAACGGTGATTCGGGGTATGAAACCCGCCCTTCGCAAGAGCCGGAGCCGTTTCGGTAATCCAATCGATGGCGCGCCGGGTCCAGGCAGACGCTTCTTCGTCCCCCGACGGACTTCGTTTTTCCAGAAGCGCCACTGCGGCGAGTGGTTGGACGGCAAAGGCGGTATCCGGAGCGGAATCTGGATTGCACGCAACGAGGTCGAAGAGCCCCGAGGATCGCCGACAGCGGAACAGATATTCGAGAGCGCGAAGCGCGGACTGGCGAAGCTGGTTTTTTTTCTCCACCGCAAGCCCCTCTTCGCGAGCCAGTAGAATGCTCGTTGAGGCAAGCATCGCGGCTCCCTGGGCTCCGGCCTCAGGCAGCCCCGTCGCGGGATGAATGGGCGCACCGTCCAACGGGCTTGAGGGATCGTTGATTTGCCAGGCACTGCGAATCTCAATGGCCCGGTGCAGAACGGCGGCCACGCTAACAGGGGTCAGACGGCGCGGTTCCGTGATTTCCCTTCCGCGATCTAGGGATGCGTTTTGCATATTTCCTTCACTGCTCATTTCAAAACTTGTTCCGCTTTCATCGCCTCAATGTGTGCGTTATCGGAAAGCTCCTGGAGTTGCATTGGGACAATTCCGGTTTCGCCGCCGCCGAGAATCTTTCCTCCCGAAATGGTGTTTGCCGACAGCGTTACGTTTTTACTGCCGGCGCCAATCCAGATAGCACGTCGCCCTGGCCCATTGGCACAAGTGATCGTGTTTCCCGCGATCGTGATGTTCCGGTGGCCCTCCTCGGCGGGGAATTCCTTATGATTAAGGTAGGTGAGCCAGATGCCTGAGCGAACCCACCATTTTTCGCCCGCTTCGGATTCAGTCACCGGGCGGTCGTTAATCACGGTATTGCCGGTGATAGAGACGTTTTCGCACGAAAAGAAAAGAGAAATTCCAGCAGCTTTGCAATTGCGGACTGTGTTTCCGGATATTACAGAATCTTTCGACCATTCCAAGTCGATACCTACGTCTTCGGCTCCGTCCACAATGTTGTTGGAGAACACTGCGCGAACCACTCCGGTGCCCCACAACGGCGATCCTCCACGTTTCGTTCCAAACTCGCCGCCCGCGTTGAGGAAATAGTTGCCGGTGGCGATAATATCGGAACAGGCACGGCGTTCCCATGCCCATATGCCATCCTTTTTGGTTCGGAAGGCACCCCAAATTTCGACGCCGTGAAGCCGCGCGTCGATGACGCGATTGTCTTGGAAGAAAACGCGATGAGAGTATTGGGCATGAAGGGCCATGCCCACCTTTTCGAAGGTCGAGTTCCGCAGGACGAAATTGTCCGCATTGCGGGTCATCACGCAGACGCGGTCGGTATTTTCAAACACGACATTCCGGATGGCTGTCTCCGTGGCTTTGTTGACCATGATAACACCAACATCGTTATAGCTTCCCTTGGCGACGTTTTTTCCGTCGAACCGGATTCCCTCAATGCCAGAATGATCCGAAAGAACAAAAAGGGATTTGGTTCCAGAGGTTGGAACCAGGCACGAACCATAACCATTGCCTCGCAGAAGAGTTCCCGTGGGCAATACGATAGGTTCCGTCGTCTCGATGCGGTAAATTCCAGAAGGCACTTCGAGGGGACTTTTCCCAGACGCAATCGCGGCAAGAAATGCCTCTGTGTCATTCGCCGCTCCGTCGCCCTTTGCTCCAAAGTCGCACACGGACACTGCACGTCCTGTCATAGGGAACACGGCAATCCATAGTAGAATGGCGCTGATGCGGGCTTTGGATAACGACAGAATCATGAAGGATGAAATGTGTGCGGCAAACAGAAGCGGAGAATGCCGAGGGGGCAAAATGGACCGGAATGGAAGGCGTCGTTGCGCGCCTTGCAAAGGGAACTGACGAAAAACGGAAAGCTGGCGATGGCGATTGTTGTTACTCGATTTTAGGGACTGAAGAATCTCGGATGACAAGACTGACCGGCAAAATCAGTTGTTTCGAATCGTCGCCGGGGTTGGCTATCCGCTCCAGAACGAGTTTGGCTGCCTGGCTGCCTATTTCCCGTGCAGGTTGGCGCACGGTGGTTAGGGGCGGCATGGCGTGCGCCGCATCCGGATGGTCGTCAAATCCGACCACGGCGACTTGCTCGGGAACACAGATGTTGTGGCTCTGCAGAATCTCCAGCCAGGCGATGGCTTCGAGATCGCTGCCGGCAACTATGCCATCGGGCAAGAGCTGGTTCGTTTGCATTTTCTCGAATGTCCGGTGCAAGGCTTCCTTAAAGGGAGCAGTCGGGGAGCCCCCTCCCAGGTCGAAGACAAGCGACCGGTCGTAAGGCAGACCAAAGTCGTTGATAGCATCCCGGAAGCCTTCGTGGCGCTCTCGGCAAGAATAATAACCGGTACGATTCCCCACCCACGCCAGACGCCGCCGCCCTCCCTTGAGGAGGTGCATGGTGGCTTCGTAGGCCCCTTTATAGTGGTCTGCTCTAACAGAATCGAAATTCAGTTCCGGGATAAATGCATCAACAAGAACGAACGGGAAATGATCCAGTTTGAACTGTAACAAGCGCTCGGCGATGCGGCCAAAGGCGAGAGGGAAGATGATGGCGCCATCAAGCGGCATGTCGCTGAGCGACCAGATATTGTCGTCTTCCTTTTGGGCGTTGCGCCGCGAGTCAAGCACCACCGTGGTCGCCCTGGGGCGGGTAGGCCCGCCATCTTCAGAGACCATGCGAACATCGTCCAGAATTTCTTGAACGCCGTGAGCGATCTCACGGGTGAATTCGTCATCGAGATTTGGCAACACCAACGCGATGCGCAGCGTCTTTTCCACGCGTTCGGTTACAAAAGTTCCGCGCCCTTGGACTGCATAGAGAACCCCTTCTTGAACCAGACAGTTTATGGCCTGGCGAACGGTCAAATGGTTGATGCCGTCGAGTTGGCCGCATAGAGACTTGACGGAGGGCAGCATGTCACCAGCCCTCCAAACACTATTGGTAATCTGGCCGCGCAACCACTCCTCTACCTGCTTGTAAAGGGGAAGAGGACTATCGCGATTTATGATGGGCTTTTCGGGGGTAATCATTGAAATCTTTTGGTTGTATATACCGGTTTATAGCAGGCTGCAAGAGTTTTGTTGCATTCCTTAGGAGATTCGTTCACTTTTGAATGCAATTCATGCTGAAACACCCCGATTTGACCAAAGGACGCCTAGCGCGGTTTGTCCGTGAACTCAAGGAACTCCTTTATGTACAATCAGCTCCGATTGAAGACCTTTCCGTCTTTGCGGCTCCGGGCCGAATTTCTTATTCCGAAGCGATCGAGGGAACCTTCTGTCCGGCAAAAGAAGGGATGCGGTTTGGCCCAGGCTGGTCGACTCACTGGTTCCAGATTACCTATGAGATCCCCGAAGAATGGTGCGGCAGGGAAGTGTTTCTCCACTTCAACTCCACGTCGGAAGGATGCGTGTGGAAAAATGGCGTTCCGCAACAGGGGCTCACGAATTTCAATTTTGGCCCTCAGGATATTCGCTCTTATTATCGAATTACTTCCAAAGCCCAGGGGCGGGAGCGTGGGGTTCTCTATGTAGAATCCGCAATCAACGGCATGTTCGGCCTCGATACCGGGAACGGCATCTACCACATGCAGGAGATGGGCACTCTCCAACATGCATCCCTGGCGCTCCGCGATGAGATGACGTGGGGGTTGCTCTGGGACTTCACCATTCTAAAAGAAATGGCGGAAGCAATGCCTGTGGATGCGCCTCACCAAGGGGCCGCGCTGGCGGCAGCTAATGAGATCGTTAATGCCGTAGATCTCGATGACCGGACAACCTTTGCGGAAGGTCGGGCGCTAGCCGCGAAGTTCCTTGCTGCGAAAAATGGGGAACGGAATCATCGCATATCCGCCATCGGGCACGCTCATATTGACACGGCCTGGCTCTGGCCAATGGCTGAAACCAAGCGAAAGTGCTACCGGACTTTTGCCAGTGCGGTAGAAATGATGGACTATTACCCAGAGTTCAAATTCGCCTGTTCGCAGGCGCAGCAGTTGACTTGGATCAAAGCAGAGCAGCCCGGCTTGTGGTCAAAAATCCAGGCCAAGGCGAAAAATGGCCAGTTTATACCAGTGGGGGGTACCTGGATTGAGCCAGATTGCAATGTTCCCTCGGGCGAATCGTTCGTACGGCAATTCCTTTTGGGACAACGCTTTTTCAAAGAGGAATTTGGGGCCTACTGCAAGGAGTTCTGGAACCCCGATGTCTTTGGTTACAGCGGCGCATTGCCACAAATTCTCCGCGGCGCAGGTATTGAGTTTTTTCTCACTCAAAAGCTCTCTTGGAATCAATTCAACCGACCCACGAACAGCACGTTTCTATGGGAAGGAATCGATGGCTCCCGTGTTCTGACGCATTTTCCGCCGTCGGATACCTACAATGCGTCGGTCACGGTGGAAGAAGTTTTGCGCCACTATCGCAACTTTAAGGAGAACGACCGTTCCACCGAAAGCATGATGCTTTTTGGTTTTGGTGACGGTGGTGGCGGTCCGACTGAGGAAATGCTGGAGCGGCTGCGGCGTATTCAAAATGTGGCCGGTCTCCCCGAAGTGACGATCCGCCCACCACACGAGTTTTTCAGCCGCTGCAAGGCCGAACTCAAAGATCCTATCGTTTGGTCTGGCGAGCTCTACCTGGAACTGCACCGTGGCACCTATACAACCCAGGCCAACAATAAGCGAGATAACCGCCGCTGCGAGGAATTGCTCCACGATGTTGAATTTTTATGGGCAATTTCAGAAGGCCAGGTGCCGAAGGATGAAATCACCAGCCTGTGGAAGACGGTTTGCGTCAATCAATTTCATGACATCCTCCCGGGCTCCTCGATCAACGAAGTCTACCGCGATTCGGACAAGGATTACGCAAGCGTTCTCTCCCTCGCGAACGATCTGCGAGAACGAGCGGAAGCCCTCGTCTTGCCGAAGAAAGGAGGGGAAAATGTGCTCGCAATCAACACCCTATCGTGGCCGCGCCGCGAGGTGGCTTCGGTAAACGGGAAGCTGACTTTGGTTGCCGCCCCCGCTTATGGTTACGCGGTCACTGCTCCGCAAATGAAGCCGGAAACTACAGTGAGCGTTGAAGAGTCAGCCCATGGCTTCGTACTGGAAAACGGCTTGGTGCGGGCGAAATTGGATCTCCAAGGGCGGTTGACCAGCTTCTTCGACAAACGCCACCAGCGCGAAACCATTGAGGAAGGAGCCGCCGGAAACCAATACGTTCTTTTTGAGGACAAACCACAAAGTTGGGATGCTTGGGATGTAGACATTTTTCATCTCGAAAAACGGAAGATGGTTGGCGAGACGGTATCGGCAAAAGTGCTTGAAAAGAGTCCCCTGCGCGGCACCATCGAAGTCACCCTGAATATCAGCCCCAGGGCCAGCCTGATCCAGCGCATCTCGCTCAACGCGGAATCGTGCCGCTTGAACTTCACCGTTGAGGTCGATTGGCATGAAAAGGAAAAATTCCTCAAAGTAGAATTTCCGCTGGCCCTTCGGAGCGACCACGCTACCTATGAGATCCAGTTTGGCCACGTAAGCCGCCCTACCCATTTTAACACAAGTTGGGATATCGCCCGCTTTGAAGTCTGCGCTCATAAATGGGCCGATCTTTCCGAGGCGCATTATGGCGTGGCTGTTTTGAACGATTCGAAATATGGCTATGCATGCCATGGGAATGTTTTGCGGCTTTCGCTTCTACGTTCTCCACAGTTCCCAGATCCCGAGGCGGATATGGGGCATCATCACTTCTGCTACGCGCTATTTCCTCATGTTGGCGGGCCGCAACAAGGCGAGGTTGTGGCCGAAGCCGCTGCATTCAATCAGCCGTTGCGCGTCTTCTCAACCGATGCAGCCCTGGTGGAGAAAAGCATCTTTTCAATTGATGCTCCCGGCGTGGTCCTCGACACCATCAAGCAAGCGGAAGATAGCGAGGATATTATTCTTCGGCTCTATGAAGCGGACGGGGCCCATCAGTCAGCAACCCTAACGACTTCTCTTGAAATACAGAACGTCACGCGCGTCAATCTTCTCGAAGAAGGAAACCTCCCTGTGCCGTCCAGCGACGGGCAAATCAGTTTGAAATTGAAGCCATTCGAGTTGGTCACTTTAAGACTCACCACCAAATGAGCCGCCCCCACAGTTTGCCAGGATACCCCCCATCAAATACAATGAAAGATTTACAACATCCATCGGTAGACACCACTCTTGATGTTTCCCAGCCGCCAGAAACGCCAACCGCGAGAATCCATCAAGCGGGCACTCTCCGCTACACCACCAAAGGGCTTTGTGTCCTCTTCCTTTGGCTTTTATGGGGAGACTTCGCCTTCACCTTTTTTGAAAGTATTTTTGGACGATTTATTCCCCTTTATTTGAAGGATCTGAAAGCTTCCAATGCCCTCATCGGGCTCATGACAGGAAGTATTGCGGGTGCCGTAAACATCCTTTTCCTGCCGAATATCAGCCAATGGAGTGATCGGTATCGCAGTAAATGGGGGCGCCGCATTCCGTTCCTATATGTGGTGGCACCGCTGACAACATTGTGTCTGGTCATGGTGGGGTTAGCTCCTGAAATCGCCGGATGGTTTTGCAGTCACGTCCTCGTCCGTTTCATGAAGGTCACTTCCACCAATACGGTGGTCTTGGTCCTGCTCTGCACCTGTGTAGTCTCGTTCCATTTCTTCAATATGGTGCTGGTCAATGCCTATAACTGGCTGTTGCGTGACGTGGTGCCACAGGAATTGATGGCGCGGTTTATCTCTTGGTTTCGGATTGTCGGGACGGTCGCTTCCTTTGCGTTTCTGTGGTATGTTTTCCCTTACGTGATGTCGCACCGCGCAATAGTGTTCATTGGGATCGGCAGCTTTTATCTCATTTCTTTTCTGCTGATGTGCATCAATGTAAAGGAGGGGGAATACCCGCCTCCCGCTCCGATTAGCGAACGTCCTGGATTGCTGAAATCGTTCGGGCTCTATTTCCGGGAATGCCTTGACGTAGACCTTTACCGAAATTTTATCGTAGCCTACGTCTTAACCGTGCTAGCGGGGTCGTGCGCGGGGCCATTCACTATTCTGTTCGCAAGGGAAACGTTAAGGCTCAACATGGATGATATGGGCAAAGTATTTGCCTTCGGTGCAGCGGTTTCCGCCATCGCCTATTTCCCGATGGGATGGCTTTGCGATAGGGTTTCCCCCATACGCGTAAGCATAGCGTCGCTTGTCTGTTTCGTGTTTCTCGCGCTCTATGCGGCGACCTTGCTGGAAGGCAAAGTGGCTTACTTTGTGTATACCGCATTTTTGTCACTCCCAGCGGTGGGATGGGGCTTGGGCATCATGACAACCACGATGGTGCTTTTCCCAAAGGAACGCTTTGGCCAGTTCTCGTCTGCGCTGAATGTATTTGGTTGTGGAGGGACCATTTTGGGGAACTACGCCATTGGGAAGTTCATGGACCTGGCTCACAGCAACTACCGAATGGCATACGTCTGGTGCATCGTCCTGTACGTCATCGCCATTTACCCAATGGTGTTGGTTTACAAAGGCTGGAAGAAACACGGCGGTCCGGGCAATTATGTCGCGCCACTTCCCAAGACCATTGGATAGGACAAGCGGCATTCGCACAGAGTTTAGATTCTCTCCTTTCTTATGCATAAAACTCTTAAATCCAATGAAGCGGCCTCCTTCGGCTGCTTTTCGCCAGACGGTACGGAATATATCATTACGGAACCGTTTGCCCCGCCGCGAGCACAGGTCAATTTCCTTTGGAATAAAAACCTGATCTCAGGGCTGAACCAGTTCGGAAGTGGGAACGGCGTGTTCAATAACCAGACGTTAATGCTCAACGATCCGAAAGGACGCGTTCGGCTGATTCGCGATGGATCCCGGTATTTCTATCTGCGCGATCAAGAATCCGGGGCGTTCTGGAACTCCGGGGTCTATCCATCCAACACCCCCGGAACGAAGCTTACGACGCAAGTTGGCCTAGGTTACTCTCGATTTACAACGAAGTATGACGGGATCACCGTGGAAAGTCGCGTATTCCTTGCCCCAGACGAGCCGGTTGAAATTTGGGAGTTTACGCTCCGCAACGATACCGAGCGCAGCAGGGATTTGTGGCTTTGCCCGTATATCGAATGGCTGCTGGGGGGATATGCGACTTTCAGCAGCCCCTATTCCTATCTTCGTAGCGGGTACGATGCGAAAAACCAGGTTGTCTCCAGCTACAACACGTCGGATGAGCGGCCGCACGGGCGCTACAACGCGTTTGTAGCGACGGACGGGAAGATCACCCAGTGGTGCGGCAGCCGACGCGATTTCATGGGGCCGTTCGGTTCAGCCGCCCGCCCTAACGCGATGGTGGAGGGAAGCATGGCCTGTCGTGAGGCCTGGTGCGAAGAGCTGGCCGGGGCGATGGCCATAGAAGCGAAGATCGCCCCGGGGACCTCGCAGACGGTGACGGTGTTGCTGGGGAGTTTCGATACCGAGGAGGAAAAGCTCCGCTTGATCGGCAAGGTTTTGCCCACCTCGTACCGGGAGGCCGCATGGCAGCGCCTTGGGGACGAGAAGCGCGCGATGATCGACGCCGTGCGAGTGGAGACGGGGGACACCCAGGTGGATCGCCTTGTCAACATTTGGTCCAAGCAGCAAATCCAGCTTTGTATGGAATTTGGGCGTGACGGAGCGCGAGGATTCCGTGACACACTCCAGGACGCCTGGGGCATTGCCCCCTTCAACGCGCCGCTGGCGAAGCTCAAAATCAAGGAAACGCTGGCCCATCAGTACCGGGACGGCCATGCGGTGCGCGGATGGCTTCCTCTGCAGCCGCACCATTATTCCGACGGACCGGCGTGGATTGCACCCACCATCGCGGCTTATCTTAAAGAAACGGGCGACCGGGATTTTCTCGACGAAGTGGTGCCTTTTCTAGACGAAGGTGAAGCGTCCGTGCTGGAACATATGATAACAGGTATCCGGCACTTGAGTGGCGATCTCGGCGCACATGGGCTCGTACTGGCCCACGAAGGGGATTGGAATGATTCGCTTAACTGGATGGGCCGCGCGGGGAAGGGCGAGAGCGTCTGGACGAGCATGGCCCTCTATCACTCGTGCAACGTGTTGGTCGAGATGGCAGCCGAACTTCTTGGCGACCCGGGGCTGGAACGGGAGATGCGCGAGCGGGCGGAGCGGATTGCCGCAGCCATACAGGAGCATGGCTGGGACGGAGAATGGTACCTGGCGGGCTGGAGCGATTTTGGGAACCCCGTGGGTTCTTCGAAAAACCGGCAAGGCCAGATTTACCTCAATACCCAGACATGGGCGGTAATGACGGGGCTGGCTACCGGCGAGCGCAAGATGCTATGCCTGAAAGCCATCGACGGAATTCTGGAATCCGAGCACGGCTCGCTAACGCTCTGGCCGGGCTATACCAGCGTGGACGAAAACGTGGGGCGCGTCACGCAATTGCTGCCCGGGATGTACGAAAACGGGACGCCTTATTGCCATGGCACCGCATTCAAGATCGTCTCCGATATTACCGCAGGACGCGCGGACGAAGCGTTGCGGAGTTGGAAGAAGGTGATGCCGGACAATGCAGACCACCGTTCGAAAATTTCAGGCTGCGAGCCATACGCGTTTACCAATCAATATCTCGGGCCGGACAACGGAAGGGCTGGAGAATCGATCAGCGGCTGGATCACGGGAACGGCGGGCTGGATGTTCCGGGCCGTTCTTGAATACTTCTGCGGGGTCAAACCAGGCTACCGGGGCATCACGATCGAACCGTGCCTTCCCTCAGCTTGGAACGGAGTACGGGTTCACCGCCTGTTGCGTGGAAAGAACTACGAGATCACAATTGATCGCCGTGCAGATGGCGGCTATTCCATACAGGTGAACGGTTGCTCTTGCCAAGACGGATTCGTTCCCTATTGAGATGGACTTCTTATGTCGAAAGCTCAATCGGGAATAAAGCGTTTCTCCCGTGTGTCAATACTTCTTAGTAATCCAATTCATGAAAAAAATGTCCCCCATCTGCGCCGTAGGGAATCAATCTCGTTTCTTCCCTGTGTGCAAATTGTTTGCGATAGGGCGCGCTCTTTCGGTTGCATTGGAAGTTATCTTGCTAGTTGCGTCTTCCCACGGTGCTACTCTGAAAATCGCCTCGGTGAAGGAAGGGAAAACGGTGCCGACATACAGTCCTGGAGAAATAGTGATCTGGGACGTCAACGTTACATCGGTTGGGGTTGGGGACGGATCAGAGATTTTACTAGAATGGAAGGCCGTTTCATGGAGCGGGCGAGAGATAACGGGGCAAACTAAGGCAACCTTGCAGGGAAGCAAAGCGGTGCTGCGCATGGAATGCATCCCGCCACTAAGCGGATGGTACGACGTCGGCATATTGGTGAGCGGAGGGGGGGCACCAAAGGCAAATGATAGTAAAACGTTCGTGGTGGGAGAAACCGTAAAGAGTGCCGGGAAAACCTTTCGCTATGGGGTTTCGACGCACACGGTTAGTTGTGGCGCTCCAGATATGTATCGGGAGATCGAACTACTCCATAGGCTGGGTGTGGACATCGTCCGGGATGACCTAAAGTGGGGAAGAGTTGAGCCGCAAAAGGGCGATTGGAAGTTTGAGCAAATCGATCTCTATCTGGAACGACTTGAGCGGGCTGGAATTGAGCTGCAAGCGATTCTTTGTTACACCGCGCGGTGGGCGTCAACCGGAAATCCCAACGCGAAGAACTGGCATGAGTGGAATAACGCCGCACCACAAATGGAACCTTGGCTAAACTACGTTCGCACCATCGTCGAGCGATACAAGGGGCGAGTGCGCAGTTGGGAGGTATGGAACGAGGAGGATATTGGCGCGTGGCTCAGTTCTACAGAAAAGTATACAGAGCTTTTTGATAATACCTCCCGTCTGGTTATGGACGTCAATCCCCAGGCGCAAGTTCTTAACGGTGGATTCTCCGGAACCCCTCGCCTACCTAACCCCGACTTCATGAAGAAGTTTAGTTTGGCCGCAGACAAAACATTCTGGGCGGTCTGGGCCTATCATGATTACCACACATTTTCCGAGCTACTGTCACGCAATGACGAGCAGCTTGAACTTTATAAGCAGGCAAACATGACGATTCCAGTCTGGATCAACGAGGGCGGCTTCCACTGCCTCAATGTTGGCGGCGAACGCAAGCAGGCGGTGACTTTGGTAAAAAAATACGCATCCTGCCCGGCACTGCACCTGCCAGTGAAGGGCTATTTCTGGTATGATCTGCGAGACGATGGTTCGGATCCTAACGACAAAGAACATCACTTTGGCCTGGTCCGCCGGAACTACGACCCAAAGCCCGCATATGCAGCCTATCAGAATGTGATCCGCGAGTTGGCCCCGTGCCGCTTTGAGCGTAAACTGGAGGACAAGGAATCGCCGTCCGGAGTTTGGGCGCTACTTTATCGCCACAGCGAGGATGAATCCGTGCTGGTGGCGTGGCGCGAAGGCGGAGAAAACCAGGAGACCCCAGTTTGGTTGGGCGCGGGAGAACGCGGAGTAATAGGGGTTTCCGACATCATGGGCAATCCGATGCCAACCGGCCCCGCGCCGGGGGGGATTTTCCTGAAACTGGGAAACGAGCCTGTATTTGTCAAACTCCAGGGAAACGCGCCCAAACTGCGCTCCGTGCTCGAGATTAATCCCGTAGTGGTGCTGCCAGGCAGGGCCTCCGATGTGCGCATGACTGTGACGAATCCATTTTCCAATCCTGCAGAAGCTAAACTCAGCGCGCAATCGGATATGGATAGCCTCGAATGGCAGCCGAGCAATGAAATGATCGTCTCGCTGGCTCCAAAGGAGAAAAAAGAGATTTCGCTGCGTGCCCTATTACCGGATAAGGCAGCCTCCGGATTGGACTGGCGTCAGACACACAAGGTGGAGATCAATTTAGATCTGAATGATTCCGGGAAACCGCTCCAAGCCCAAGCCTCAGTCCAGCTCGGTCTGGCCATTCCTAAGCTTGCCACATCCACCGCCGCCGGGTCATTCCCAAAATTGGAAACATCCAATGCCCTGAAGCTGGACCTGCAGGGGCGGGACTTTATCCGCAATCTTTTTTCGGCTGAGGTCAACCCCGTGATGCAATGGGGAGGGGATGATGATCTTTCCGCCACCGGATGGCTAGCCTATGATGACAGCACTCTCTACCTCCAGGTGGAAGCCAGGGACAATATACACCGGCAGAACGATATTGGTTTAGAAATGTGGAAGGCCGATTCCCTACAGGTGGGCATAGTTTTGGATGATTCACGCCCGGACAGTTTCATTGAGCTGGGTGTGGCGCAAAATGAAGAAGGAAAAACAGGAGGGTGGATCTTTGCGACAAGCAAGAGGACGGCTCTACCACTGGGGCATTTGAATGGACCAGCCTGGAAAAATGCAACAAGGGAAAACGGGCATACCCTTTATCAACTGGCCCTGCCTTGGAAAACGCTTGGGTTCCACAACGGAGCACCCAAGAACGCCTTCCGTCTCAACTTTATCGTCAACGACGATGATGGCCACGGCCGCAAGCAATGGGTTCAACTCACCCCCGGATTGGGCAATGAGAAAGCCCCTAGTTTCTTCCACTTGTTCATGTGTCGTTGAGGTGCTCAAGCTAATGAATGCTGACTCTGCCGAGGTCTATTAATCCACAATCTCCATTTAAAACTGGGGCGACACTCCTATCTCAATTCTTCCCTAGCCGCCGATATATTAGCGAAGACTCCATCCGTCATTTTCCAGACGATTACTCTCATAATTCATGAAAAACCCTATCCGATCCGGCTATATGGGAACACGCCTGACGCGCATGGCTGATTACGGGGACACCAATTTCGATCCCGATTGGTCACTCCTGAAGTTGCCTGTCTCCCGAAATGTTCATACCGAACATATTCCCGCCAACTCAATGCGACACCCGATTCGGGAATCGCTCTACTACGCGCTATTGCTCCTGGAACGAGACAGCGATGGTGATGAGGAACGTGCTCACGCCATTATACACAAAGCGATCTCTCTGCAGAGTTTCACCGACCCGTCCAGCCCACTATATGGCCTGTGGAATTACTTTGCCGAGGAATCGGCAGAGAATTGTCCACTCCCCGATTTGAACTGGGCGGATTTCAACGGAATGACCCTTTTGATGATTTGGCATCTGCACGGTGACCGGCTCGACGAAAGTACGTCACTGCTCATTCGCGAGTCCATTTACCGAGCCGCATGCTGCATCCGTAAGCGCAACGTGGCAATGACCTACACAAACATTGCGATCAAAGGAACGTTCGTTACGCTTGCGGCAGCAGAATTGCTTGGCGACAAGAGTTTAATGGACTATGCCGTCGACCGGGCGAGAAGGCTACATGCGGAGGTTTTTAAAACGGCGAGCTTTTCCGAATATAACAGCCCGACTTACGCAGGGGTTAGCCTCGGAGGGCTAATGGCAATTGACAACTTCGTTCTTCACGAACCATCCCGCGTGCAATGCCGGGAAATTCAGCACCGTTTCTGGATGCATATAGCCAAGCATTTTCATGTACCAACATGCGAACTAGCAGGGCCGCATTCCCGTGCCTACTCGATTAGGTTCACCGACGCGCCGCTTTTGCTTGGAACCATCATAGCAAAGGCAACCTTGGTGGATTTTGATTTTTCGCACAACCAGCATAAAGAAGGATTTGATTCGTTCTACGGCTATTTCCTCAAACCAGACCTCCCTCCCTCCGCTCGTGAACTGCTGGTGAATGCAAATCGCACAGCGACGGTGGTCGAAGTCACAGATCCGCGTGACACAATCTGCTCATGGTGGTGTCCCGTTGCGCAACCCGATACGCGCGATGGCTCCATTTCTATTGCAACACCAATACCGTCCAGGATTACCACCTATCTCAATCCGGATTTCGCGCTTGGAAGCGTAAACCTAATGGACGGCTGGGAACAGCGCCAGAACTTAATTGGGTATTGGAAAAACCGCCAGGGTCGAATCGGCTATTTACGGCAACGTTACTTGCATGACAACCGCCCCTGTTGTAGTGGCTATTTTGCTTCAGTGCAGCAAAATGGTATCGTCCTCGCGGCGAATTTTCTCGTCCAATACTGTGACGATCATGTCAGCATTCCATCGGAAGAAATTACGGCAGAGTTCTTGGGGACAGTTATAGAGGTCGACAATGAGGGTGCCCCATTTGACGTCTGGGTGGATGGCCATGCCTTATTGGCGGGCAAAGAGTATAATGCGATTTGGCAACCAGGCAGCCATATTTGGCTAAGGCTTTCCACGGTCTGGATTGCTCTGCGACTACTAGCACATGAAGCACGACCCAGTATGGGAATCACCCCACAGATCAGTTTCAATGGAAGTCGATTAGAGGTCCGTCTGCCTCACTACCATGGCACACGAAAGACATTGCGCTGGACGGATTTCGAACACACGCACACTTCCTATGCCCTTTGGATGGCATCGCCACAAGCAGATTGGGATCAGTGGAGAGAAGCGGTGCGTAGCCAACAGAGTCAAGTGGGGTCCCGAAACCAGTGCATCGCAGAATTATCGTTGGGGAAGATGAAAGTTTCCGTTCCTCTCAAGGTTGTGGCCCGCGAAAAATTACCTTCATCCGTGTGTTTCCAGCCGAACGCTGACGAAGAGTGTGGAATATGATTTTTAAAGCCTTCGTTATCTCCGTGAATTCATGAATGTAAGATGAATACATTCAGCGTCATACTCTTTTTGGAGCAAATTAGAAGAAATACATCAAATTAAGGTGGATCCCGTTCTTCCTCCAGAGATCGATAAAACTAACTTCTCTTATCGAAAATCTATTTGTGAGCCAGCAAAGCCACTCGATCATGCCTGCCCGGGGTGAGCAACAGCTGAAAATTTCAGTTGTTGCCACTTTTGGACATGCCGGTACGGAGTTTTGCCTGATTCGGGATGGTTCCAGTGCAAACCAGAGAGCAAGCGGATTACGGAAACAATCCGGATTCGACCATCCATCACCGTTCGGCCTTTAAGCGGCTCGTCGGTAATAATGCCGCAAAACCCCGCCCAGACGCGACTCGCACTCGACTTCCAATGGATCGGGCGAGCCGGAACCCGGCGATGGCGGCGGCATCGAAAGAACACCGATGGGCTTGTTCTCCAGACCTTGGTGGGGGCGAACCGTGTTGTAATAGGTCTCGTATTCCCGAACCAAGTATTCCAAATGGCGTTCCCCGAGCACCACGAACTGGCTGAGGCACTCTCTCTTTATGCTTTGCACAAACCTCTCGGCGTACGAGTTCAAATTGGGAGAAGCAAAGGGCCGCCTCTTTACCTTGATCCCCTCGCTCTTGAAAATCTCGTCGAACTTCTTGGTGAACTTGGCGTCACCGGAGCGCTGCCTGCGGGAGAGATCGAGAAATTCGTCATTGAGCGAATCCGAGCCATCGGACGCGACCCGGCGCTAACCGCCGAAGTCCTGCGCCAGAGTTACCAGCAAACGGTCGCGGGCAAGGAGCGCATCGCCCCGGAGGAATTGCGCGCCGCCCTGAGGCAATTCGATCCGGCCTGGGACAACCTCATTTCCCGCGAACAAGAACGCCTCATTAACCTGCTCGTTGAGCGGGTAGCTTACGATGCCCACGCAGGAACGCTTGCCATTACCTTCCGCCCAACAGGAATCAAGATTCTTGGCGCCGAAGCCGACCAATCCCCCACTGCCGCATGAACACTCCCACTGATACTGAACTGACGGTTGTTTGTCCGGTTTCTTTTCGCCCGTGTAATCCGGCACATCGGGCACGCGTGCCGCCATGATGAGCGCCTCGCGGATGCCCGCAAACCCCATGAGCTTCTGGCCGTTGTCCGGCAAAGCTGAGTATTCCACGACGGTGAATCCGTTGATGTTGGGCAGCACGCCGGTTATCACGACATTACCCACGACAGCATTGGCTTCGGCATAGGTGAAATGGATCGTCACCAATTCCCGCTGGTCGCAGAAGAGAAGATACGCAGTCCATTCCGAAGCAAAGTACACGTCCATGAGGCCGAGGGCGTAGGCCGCCATCTGCTCACGGTAATTGCGCATCGCTCCGGTCTTGAGATCGGCATGGGCGAACTTGCCCAAGACCAGCGCGTCAGCAGTTCCGGGATTTTCAAACCATGGAATGATGACGCGGCAATCCTCCTCCCTCGTGATAACCGGAGAATCCCCGGCCAAGACTTTCAATGTAGTCACAGCCCACTCCACAACAGCGAGATCGTCTGGTTTGGGCTGGTAGAACATCTCAACCTCATTCAGGTCACACCTTGCATCCGAGCACGGAACAGGGCGTCCAACGCCGAACCGCGCGCGGCGGCGGGTCCAGCATTGAGGTTTGGCTCGTAGCAGGGGCATTCCGCGAGTTTCGGCAGATTTGAAGGACGCAGACTCATTTCGCGGCGACCTCCTGCCGAAATTGAGCCACGGTCTGCATAAACCGATCCGGGGCCGAAAGCACACGGTCCTTATAGTCGGGGGAAAGATCGCGCCACGGCGGCCCCTGTTTGATCTGTGAGCGGCTCAAGAGGAACGCATTGACGGCATCCTCATTGCCGCCGAACAATTCGGCGATTTTGTCAACAGGCGTTTGCTCCTGCTTCGCAGCCGGAGGCGCTTTCGATTCGCAGCCGAACGCGGTGGCAATCGAGGCGAACGCAAAATGCAGTTTTTCCTCAAACCCGTGCCGGTTCTTCGCATCCCCGGCCGCCGTGTGGTTGGTGTAGAGCACGCGCTCGCGTCCACCGACGTCCCGCTTCTTGCCGCTGTCGCTTTCCGCAACGCGGGTGAAATAGTTGGCAAAAAGCTGCATATCGCACCACTCCTTGACCAACGGCGCGACTTGCTTGGTGAGTTTCAACTCGTAGCGATCATAAGCCTCGGCAGCTTCGGGTTGCTCGAACTTGACGATCCGGCAATGGGCCAGGAGCAGGACGTGCATTCCGCAGGCAAGGAGCGGATCGAGGGAGGCCAGTAACTTCGTGAACTTCTCTGCAAGCAGCGTATAGCCCTTCCCATAGCCAAAATCCTCGATGCTAGTCTTGTTGCTGCGCTGGCAGATGTGCTCGATTAAGAGCTTTTCGAGCCAATCCGCCGTATCAATGACGAATGTACGGAAATCGTGGGCTTCAGAGCCGAGCGCGGTAATCGCGGAGGTCACCTCCTCCCACGACTTCGGGGCGAGTAGGCGGACGATGTCCAAATGATGCGAGCCGCCCTCAGTGTCGAGGAATACTGGTGACGGGAATTGGGAGGCAAGAGTTGATTTGCCAATCCCTTCGGGACCGTAGATGACAGCCTTTTGTGGCCTTTGGATACGCCCCGTTTGCAGGGCGAGCGTGTTTTTCATGGATGAGTTGGAACGTTGTGTGGGTTCCCCATGGCGCATCTTGCGCTCGTGGGGTTATATGGCGCACCGCGTGTCAACTCGGGGGAATGCCCCCCCCGAGCCTTCAGCGGCGTGCTTGGCGGGACATAAGCACATGCTCTCGGCGCTAAGTTTTCGCCATGGGCGGATTTGCGCCGCTTTGCGCTGATTTGATCTGCCGAGGCGGCCGGTTGGTCGGATTTGCGCGGATTTGCGCTGACGAAAAATTTGACAAGTTCCAAGAACACAAAAAAGGCGACGGTTTTTAGCCGTCGCCTTCTCTTCTTAGCCTAAGATCAGTTATGCCGCGCTTTTCTTATCGTCGTCCGGTGGCTCCGGATCGACGGGTTTTTGCATGAATTCGTCGTGGATATGACCCTTGGTCCATTTTTTGACCCATTTCGGGCGCGTTCTCCCGTGGGCAAAAGGAGCCCCGTCTTTTTTGAGGACTGTGACATATTTTCGGGGAACCCCCATCTTGATGGACAGTTCGGTTAGGTTGAACATCTTGAACCGGGGATCTTCCGATATCGTGGCGCCACCCGTTGGATTATTTTGCGGATCTTTTCTGGATTCGTTCGTTGAAATTCTTGGCTCATTCATTTCGTCTGAAGTAGGTAATATTTGAGATGTATGGCCACGGGTAGTTTAGGCCCTTGGCCACTTGATCATTCGCACTGGAGACTACTACCTGTTGCTTCAAAACGACCCACGGCAAAAAAATTTCGCTCGATCATCGTTGCGGCTAAGCAACTATGTGCACTGGCACGCAACGCTATCGAAATAAGCCGTAACCATCAACACCCGGAAAGCGTGTCATAGGCAGATAGGAAGCCAACGCAGATCCTCTGCGAGCGCTTCGAATAATTCTTGCGTAAAGCAATCCGGCTAAACGAAACGGCATTACCATGGGCTTTGCCTATTTGGGCGTGTTAAAGTTTCTCGAGATGCTAAGTGACAGATTTCGATTGGATGGCTGTTTCAAAGAACAGCGGCCATAGCATTTCACTATGGCCGCGGAATTCTATCTCCACTGTTTTAACGCTGGAACCCTTGATTTGTTCTTCTAATCGACCTCGCGGTGGCGCAGCCGCTGACCGAAAGCGAGCATGCCTATTCCGCCCATCACCATCGCCCAAGTACTGGGTTCAGGAACAACCGTCAGAGTCACATCGTTGCTATAACCGTCACCCTCGGTGCTGGATGTGTAGCTCAAGAGGTATTCCGTGCTGCCTACCGTAAACGTATAGTTGGAGTTCGAGGTGAGCGTGTAGGTGGAGCCGCTTGTGATGAGCGTGACGAAGTATCCCGTCGTCGTGCCGCTGCCAGTGTTGTCGATGAGGGTAATCGTGCTGCCCACCGTCAAACTGCTCAGTGTGGAAAGGTCCAACGTACCGGCGAGGGTTACGTTCCCGCTGACCTGCACTTGGTCATAGGAGGTTCCCGCAACCGTTCCGCTGACTTCCGCCACCAGTGTGGACGAGGCATCCGTGCTGAAGTTGCCCTGGACCTTCGTGATCCCGGAGCTGTTGCCAGGAGCAAGCGTGCCGCTGGTCAGCGTGAGATCGCCTGTGATTGTGCTGTTGCCTTTCAGCAAGCCACCGACCGTGGCGCTTCCTGCAATGGTGCCATCGGCGTTCAATGTGGCTCCCGCGGAGACCGATAGGGCGCTAGTGGATTTGGTGGTACCGCTCAATGTGGTGGTTCCGCTCGCCACGGTCACACTGCTGGCGATGTTGTAGCCGCTCAGCGTGCTGGTGCCGCGCAAGGTAGTTATTCCCAAAGTCAGGCCGGTGCCGGTGATGGTGGCATTGCTACCGCTGACCGCGCCGCTGGCGCTGCCGCGGCCCGCGAGCGTAGCCCCGGTTACCGTCACTGCGCTGTCAGCCGCAAGCGAGCCGTTGACCGTCAAGGTGCCGCCATTAACGGTCGTCGCGCCGGTGTAGCTGTTACTGCCGCCTAGGACGAGGTTACCGCCGCTGACGGTGAGGGCCGTAGTGCCCACGCCATTGGTGATGACACCGTTGTAGGTCCCGCCGGCGGTGACCGTCAGGATGGAGGCGTCGGCACCATTGTTGGTCACCGTCTGAGTGCCGGCTCCCGTGCCGCTCAAGCCCGCGATCGACTGGTTTTTCCCATTGAGATCGAACGTGCCATTGCTGTTGTCCGTGCCACCGAGGATCAGCGTGGTGTCGGTGGGGAGCGCGTTACTTACGCCGTTGACTAGCGTGCCACCGCCATAGACCCAGGTGGGGCCGTTGTAGGTGTTCGTGGCGCTCAGCGTCGTGGTGCCGCCTGTGATGTACAGATCGGAGTTCGCGGAGGAACCGCTGATGGTGCCGGTGACGTTGATGCCACTTGATCCGCCGTCCAAAACCAGAACTGTTCCGTTCTTAACCAGGGAACCGGAAAGGGTCAGCAATCCACTGCCGCTATTCTTTACTGTGTTTAGGCCGCTGCCTAGGGCGTAGATGTTTTTTGTCAATGTGCCCGCCGCGCCGGTATATTGCAGTGTGCCGGAGGATGCGGAGGTTACGCCGATGTTTACCGTGTTGCCTTTGCCCAGTGCCTGGGCCGTGGAGCCGCTGGACACGGTGGTGAAAGCGAGCACTCCGTTATTCACATTGACTGCACCGCTAAAGGTATTGGCATTACTCAGAATGCTTACGCCAGCTCCTGTCTGGCTGAATGTGCCCGTTCCACTGATAATGCCGGAGAAAGTGTTGGTGATCCCGCTGTCTTCCGCCCCGTTGATATTACCGCTGTTTGCCACTGCATTGGCAAACGAGGAGCCCGTGGCTTGATCCACCGCCAAAACGGCTCCCGCTGCCACTGTGATGGCGCTGCTGCTGTTGAGCGAGCCTGTCACACCGTTGCCGATTTGTAGTGTTCCCGCGTTGACGCTCGTTGCTCCGGTATAACTATGTGCTCCGGTCAGAATCCATTTACCTATACCGCTTTTGGTGAGCGTGGTATGAACCACGGTGGAGGTACCGCCATCGCCCAGTGAAGCAGCCAAAAGGTTGTCTCCGGTGTTGGTGCCGGTGAGTGTGAGGCGGTAGGCAGACCGACCTGCGGACAAGGCGATGGCTCCAGTGTTGGTAAATTTAATCGCGCCGGAACCGGAGGCGTCAAGGCCCCCCACACGAATCGTAAACAACCGGTCGGTGCTGTCGCCTGCGCCGACATACTTTAGAGTACCATTGTTTGCAACCCTGTCGATTAGCAGATTGGTGGCTGCGTTTGAGGAAGCACCAATCGAACTGGCCTGCCCACCGTCCGCAAGTTTGGTGACTTGGAGAACCCCGCTATCGACCGTTGTAATTCCTGTATAAGTGCTGGCCCCACTGGTCAAGATCGTCGTGCCGACGCCCCCATTATAGTTCGTATTCAAGCTTGTGGTTCCGCTCGCCGTGGATGTAATCGCCCCATCGAGTTCCAGTGTCGCGGTGGCTAGCGTGGCATAGGTGCGAAGTTCTCCAACAAAGGCTCCCATGGCAAGGTTGCTGGAATAGGTCAGCTTACCCGACCCCGTGGACGTAAACCCGATGCCGATCGGACCTTGAGTTGCAATGATGGAGAGTTGCCGGTTTGAACTCTGGTCGACCGTCCCGGAATATAGCAGCATTCCGTTTCTGCCAAGCGAGATAGTCCCATTGGCCGCAGTACTCGCAAGACCGAGGGCCGAGGCACCTCCCCCCACGTTGTTAATCGAGGCGAAATTCAATGTGCCATATACCGCAAGCGGCGCGTCGAAGGTGTTGTTCGTATTGTTTAGCGTCAGCGTGCCGGCCGAATTGCTAAAAAGGGAGATTGTGCCACTCCCCGTTGCCGTCCCTGTCAATATGCCATTAATCACCAAAGTACCGGCATTGCCGGTGGTCCCTCCGGCCACAATGTTGCGTGTTGTGGAAATGGTGCCCAGATTTATAGTGACATCGGAACCAATCGTCACAGTGGCTGCTGTAGTGCCGCGGGGGACATAAATATTTCCACTGATGTTAATCACCTCATTGTCCCCCGTTCCATCGCCATTAATCGTAAGGGTGTTCGTACCGGACCAGTAGCAGTTCAGGTCCGTTAGGGTGGTGGTCGCCGATGAAAGGGAGATCGTCGCACTGGTGGTATTGCCGGAGAAAGTTCCTGATACAATACCATTCGTCCAGTTTGAGGTATTGTTAAAATTGGTGTCGCCGGTGCCTCCTGGCGTTCCTGCGCCAATCCATTGCGCATGAGCACTTGGTGTGACGCAGGATAAGGCTAGAATAAATAGAGCGCTAAGAGGTGATTTCAGGGGACCTCTTTGGGGTAACGAACCATGAAGCGCATGTGTTGTGGGGATCAGGGGTAGTTTCATGATGGGTGATATTAAGCCTCAGGTCATTTGATGAAAGCGAATGGTTCCTTATTTATACCGATAGATCGAATGAAATCGGGCTGCTCTTTGTGAATTGCGGCATGCTATTCAAATGGACAATGGAAAATGAAGGAATTATTCAGTGAGTTTGGAAGCCAAGGCAGTAGCAATCGCTTTGTAACCCGATTTATCCAGATGAGGATTTGTCGAGGTGCCTTTATCATAGTAATGGTTTGCCGCCATTTCCTGGTACGGCACCAGGATCGACAAATCGATCATGGATGCATTGGGGAGGCGTGCGGCCAGGTTACGGGCGGCTGCGCGGTAGGCAATAAGCTGGGTATCATCGGGGTCGGCCAGTGCGTGGCTTGGCATAAATGCAAAATGGATTGTTTGGGGGGATCCGCCCGCGTTGACCCATGCGGTTTGGAGGGTTTGTACAATGCCTTCCAGATTATCGGAGTATCCCTCGGGGGAGGAACTGCTGGGACCGGCGCTCTTCTCCGGCTCGTGCCGGTCGTTCAGGCCGGAGGTGATCATGATTACGCAGGTTTTGCGGCCGTTCAAGGACTCGCGGATTCGGGTGAAGAATTCTTCTAGCCGTTCGGACCCTGTTTGACGGAAGGTGGTGAGCATATCGTACAGCGATTGGCCTCCCTGGGCATACAGTGTGCTATAGCTTAAGCCTGACTGCTTGTCGGTGTTTTCGCAGGAGGCCGATGCCGCCAGGAATTCTCCTGTCACTTGTTCGGGGAGTGGAGATACCATAAATCGGACCGGGTAGTTGCGTTCCGGGTCCGCGGGTAAATCCATCGTGTACTGAACCAAATGGCTTGGGGTGTCTGTGCCCGAGTGAAGGGGGCTTGCTTCCGATTTTAAAAGATTCCATGGCGGCAGATCTTTGCGGATTGCGGGGCGGAAAGTTCCTCCTTCGCATTGAAAGGCACCGTAGGTCAGGTGAAAGCGCAGATTCCCCTGAACGCCCAAGGGATGATCCGCGGGAATGCTCACCGCACCGTGCTTCCAACTGACGGCCTCCCGTTCGCCCGGGCTCAAATACCAGTAACTAAATGCCTTGGACGCTAGTTCTTGAGGGGCCGCCGGGTGCAGGGGTTGGTCCTTTTCCTGCCACTGATGATAAAGGACTAATTCGCTGCCATAGCACCCAAATTGCTGATTGAGCGCCTCTGCCATGAATGCGGAATATCCATGGCCGCCGAACCGTTGGTTAGAGTCTCCAATCCCGATGACTGCAACGCGTTCTTGATGGGCCACGGCGAAGGATTCCTTCAGCTTGGCGTCAATGGCAGTGGGTTCCGCGCCGTGTACAGCGCAGGCACCAGCGAGAAATACTAGGAGGGAAAAGGCGGGAAGTTTCATAGGAAAAAGTGAAGCGTAGCATGTTGTTTATTCCTGCCAACCGGCCTTGAGTCTATATCGATAAAATTAGCGCTGTTGCCAGTGCGTAAAAAGGCCCTACGGAGGGATGCGAGTTCACCCGGGCTGGCGGGTGAAGAGTGTGGATCGCCCTGCGGCAGTGGTATAGGTTTTTTTAAATTGCTCTAACGCAGCGACCCATTATTTCGGAATTTATCGCTATAAACGCTCCGAATCTTTCAACCTGAAGCTAAATTGAAAACGATAGCTATAACCATGTGTAGTCTATCCAAGTTTCTTGACTCCAGCCCTACTCGGACCTTTATGGATCGCGCAGAAATATCCAAAGAACCCAATGTACCGTGCGAAGGACCGTCGCGGATTCCCTTGGTTCATTGGTCGGCCTCACTGGGAGACAACAAAGAATGGGCGAGCCCTCAGATGGATGATCGCCAGTGGCGGACTGTGGAGGTGCCTCACAACTGGGACGATTATCACGGTTATCATGAGGTGACCCATGGCAATCTTCATGGCACCGCCTGGTATCGCACCCGTTTTCATTGGTGCCTCGCTTACCCGCAGGAGCGCTTGTATGCTTTTTTTGAGGGCGTTGGCAGTTACGCGCAGGTTTTCTGCAATGGTGTCATGGTGGGCGGACATGCGGGAGGACGGACGACCTTCACCGTTGATTTGACACCCGCGCTACATCCCGGCGCTAATCTCCTGGCGGTGCGGGCGGATCATCCGGAGAAAATCGCGGACCTTCCTTTTGTCTGTGGCGGATGCTGGGGGGCGCCCAATACCGAAGGGTCGCAGCCGCTGGGAATTTTCCGGCCAGCCTGGCTGGAGCGCACTGGCCCCGTGCGGGTGGAGCCTTTTGGGGTTCATATCATCACGCCGGAAGTTTCCGAAAAGGCTGCGCGGCTGGAGGTGCAAACAGAACTCTGCAATGCGAGCCCTCAAGGCCAAACTGTTCAGCTTGGTACGGAATTGCTGGGACCGGATGGCTGTCAGCTTTGGCAGGGAATGAAGGAGATCGTTTTGGCTCCCGGCGAGCGAAAGCGGATCAGTCAGAAGCCACCGGTTTTGCCGAATCCCCACTTATGGGGACCGGGACACCCCAACCTGTATCGCGCGGTCTCCACGCTTCAAATCGACCCTATTATATCCTATTCCGTAGAAACATCGTTTGGATTGCGCTGGCTCGACTGGCCTCGGATTATGCCGCTGAATTCCGGCAAGACGCCCCACCCCGGGGATGAAGCCGAGGGGCCGAATCTGTGCGATGGCTCATCGGAACATGATTTCGGTCCAAAGGGCGATGCCTGTATCCTAAGGCGGAAGGAAGATGCCCCGGTGGGCGTTGTTCCCGCTAGCTTAAAGGTCCATTTAGGGAATGCGGATCTTCCGTCTTCCGCCTCTCTTTTGGTGGATATGGATCTCCAATCCAGCCCGGGCACAGAAGCTGAACTTTTTTGCGAAATCCAGAATGGTGAGGAAAGCATCTTCTTCCATCAAAGCCGTACGCGCGTCTCCTTTTCCGGGACTAGCTTATCGCACCGTTGGCGCGTTCCTGTAATCCATCATCCCCGCCAATGGACGCGAGAAGACCCCTATCTGCACCGTGTTGTGATTGAACTGCGTTCTCCAACGGACGGTATTCTGTGGGAGCGCTCGGAGATTTTCTTTGGGATCAGGGAAGCGGAGGGGCCTCTGAATCTTGCCATGCCCGCCAGAGGGGCTTCTTCGAAAATGAGGGCACCCAATGGGCCATCGCAGCCAGCGGAGGAGAAGGTCTTGCGCCTCAATGGGCAGGCTTTCTTCATCAATGGCACCTGTGAATATGAAAATATCCTCGGTTGCGACCACGCCTTTACGGAGGAGCAAATTGCTGCCGATGTCGCGATGATGCGCTCGGCTGGGTTTAACGCCTTTCGCGACGCGCACCATCCGCACAACCTTCGCTATTATGACCACTGGGATCGTCTGGGAATGCTCTGTTGGACGCAGATGGGATCTCATATCTGGTTTGACACGCCCGCCTTCCGCGAAAACTATAAGCGCCTGGTCACCGAATGGGTGCGCGAGCGGAGAAACCACCCGAGCGTAATCTTGTGGGGGCTGCAAAATGAATCGGCCATGCCGGAGAGCTTCGCCTTGGAGTTGCGAGATATTATCCGGGAACTCGATCCTAGCAGCCCTGCATGGCGACGCACAACCACCTGCAACGGCGGCGAAGGGTCCGACTGGAACGTGCCGCAGGAATGGAGCGGAACGTATGGTGGAAATTGCAACAATTACGATCTTGAGGCGTTACAGATGGTGGGAGAATACGGGGCATGGCGTTCCTTCGGAACCCATACGGAAGAGGTCTATTGCGGCGATGAGAATGACCACAGCGAGTCATGGGCATGCTATGCTATGGAAACCAAAATCCGTTTGGGCGAAGCCGCGCGGGACCGTGCCATCGGCCAGTTCCATTGGATCTTCAACAGCTTTCAAAATCCGGGCCGGTCGGCGGATAATTATGAGGGTGAGGGCAATGCTCAAATCGGTTCCGTGAATAATAAGGGACTGGTTACGGCATGGCATCAACCTAGCGATCTCTTCTACTTGTTCCGGGCAAACTACGCCGATCCCACGCGGGAGCCCATGGTCTATATTGTCTCTCACACATGGCCGGATCGCTGGAAGCAGCTCGGAGCCCGGCGGGTGAGCGTCTACAGTAATTGTGAAGAGGTCGAGCTGTTCAATGGCGTGGGGGTTCGCTCGTTGGGAACACGTAGCCAGCCCGGCAGAGGAAGGCATTTTGAATGGGACGCGGTGGAACCGCATACGAATGTATTATACGCCGTTGGTCGGGTTGGAGGAAAAGAGGTCGCTCGTGACATGATTGCACTTCATTACCTGCCAGCCGACGACTCACTTTCCGCTTGGCTTGGGGAGCCGGGGGTGGCTCCGGCGGAGCCCGGGCGCGCTCTTTTTCGTGTTTCTTGCGGATCGGATCTGGCGATGACGGATTCGGCGGGGCGGAAATGGCAGGCCGATACCCCTTGGAACAACGGGGATAGGCCGAGTGTCGATTGGGGGTGGATCAGTTGGGGAAACCGATTTGACAACGTGGCGGATGACCTAGCCAGCCGGGGCTATACTTTGACCCCTGTCCGCGGGACGTATTGCCCCGAGCTATACCAAACGTATCGGTATGGTCGGCATGAACTGAAGTATTGTTTTAAAGTTGCACCAGGCTTCTATCGTTTGCGTTTGCACTTGCTGGAACCTTGGTTCGGCGTCGGAGGCGGGGCTTGTTGCCAGGGGTGGCGTCTGTTTGATATCGCGGTGAATGAAACCGTGTTAGAGCGCGATGTGGATATTTGGAAAGAGACGGGCAGGGATCACCAGGCACTGGTGCGAGAATTTGACGTACATATTGAGGGAGACCTCTTGGTTCTTCATTTCCCAACCGTGCGGGTTGGCCAGGCATTGATCTGCGGCATCGAGATTTTCGCGCTGGGCGATCAATAATCAGGGATCTTCGCAAAGAGAAAGCCCGGCACCCCACAGGGGAGATGCCGGGTTTCTGTTTTCGTGGGGCATCGCTTTCCAGCGACCGCTCTACCAGCGCATATAGAGATAAGGGTCGTCGGTAACGGTTAGCGGCTCTGTGTAGAGCGAGAAACCGGCCGGGGCATTTTCAGATTCCTCCAGTTCCGCCGCGGACATTTTCCCATATTTTCCGCCTGCGGCGTAACGGAGAAAGAGGTTTGGCGTATCCTTTGGAGGTACGATCGATTGCTCTTCGATCACATCGCCGGGATTGGAGACGCGGAACCAGAAGGCATTGCTCCCACTTCCGGCACCGACGGCGCAGACCACCTCGTTCCAGCCTTTTTGAAGCGGTGCCTTTACGGTGAAGCCAAAGTCGGGCGCGAACTTGTTCCCTGCATGGCTTAGAACATCCGATCCGGTCCTGAAAATCTCCTTCCCGTTGAGCTGGATCTTCAACCACCAATCCGCTCCAAATTGAAGCGTTGCCACACGATCCCGCGAACTCCAGAGATAGGTGATCGCAAGGGCGGTCTGCTTCAGTTTCACGCCATAAGGCTTGCCCAGGTCCACCATGCCCGCAATGCCGAGCCCGTTGTTGAAGTCGTTCGGCGCATACCAGGGGATGGACTGCCCGGACGAGAGCTGGACCGGCTTCTCAAAAACGCGCTCTTTGAGGAGCGGGCTGAAGTCGGCGGCGACGGGGTCGGCGTTTGGATCAGACGGCGGGGGAATGGGGCCGAGAAGCATCCATTTATCCACCGGATAAAAAGGCATCTTGGCTTTCGCTTCGAAGATCGCCTTGACGAGGGCGGGAGAGGATTCCAAGCCAAGGTTGGCAAGGAGGAGGGCATCCAGCCGATGCGTTTGCCAGACACTCCTTTTCCGGTCCTTGGAATACCATGCAAGCGTCAGCGGCTTCTCTTCGGCTTTCCGCAGCCGTGTATCCTCATCCATGACGGCAGCATAGTTGCCAAAGGCTTCTGGAGTCACTTGGAAGAAGATGAACTGCCCCTTGCCCATGGGAAGCCGCCCAGCCAGACCACCGAGCAAACTCTTGAAGGTGCTTGCTTCCGTGCTCTCTATTTTGAGGAAGTCGATGGGCTCGCGCCAATGGATGTTTTGGAGCCCAATACCGTTCAGGAGCCGGTCACGATCCACTGCGTCTCCAGCCTTGTTGGTCCGCCACGGCTTCAGAGAGAGCCCCTTAAATGCGGGATCGCTGAAGAGGTCGCCCGCAGCCGGAAAAATCAAAACATCCCCTCCGTTGTTGGCAAAGGCCAGAGCTTTGTCCCGAAGTTTGGGCCAACGGGCCAGATCCTCTTTGCCAAAGACCATGATGTTTTCTGCTGGGTTCGGAGCGTCCTCCCACTGCTTGGCGGCAAACCCCATGGCCGCGATCTGTTCATAGGTTTTATCGCTGGCGCAGACGGCGATGCGATTTTGTACCGATTTTTCCAGCGGAGCCTGAAAGTAGCGTACGAGGTTATGGTGGAGGCGTTCCACCGCCGGATCGCTTTCCGTGCGGCCCGTGATATCCAACTGCGAGAAGATGACCTCTCCTGCACCGTGCCGCCACGAAAGAAGCGGACTGTAGGCCAGGTCAAACTCGCAATCCGTGATCGCCTTGAACGGGCCAAAATGCGGGGTCTCCACAATGTCGGATGCCACGGTGCCACGGTTGCTCCAGTGGTAGGATCGGCGGGAATTTGCGGTATGGGTGGTGTCACCTTCCGGTCCCCAGGGGAGCAGTGTCGCGTTCCCGTTCCAGTCCCGCAGCGCATCGTCTGCGAGCCCGGCAAGAATCGGATGGTCGGCGCAACCGGCAAAGACATTGCGTGGGCAATGATCCTCCGTCCTAAAACCTAGTTTTTCTAAATCTCCGCAATATTGTTCGCAAATGAGGACTCTCATTCCCTCATGGATATCCTCGGCAGTAAATGGCAGTTTTTCCAGGCCGTGCAAAGCGCGCCTCCCGATGATAAGCGTCTGTGCCTTTGTCTTTCCCTGTTGAAAGGGCTGAACTTGCGCGCCCGCCTTTTGGAGCCATACCGTTGTTTCCCCTTCTGGATCAATAATAGATAAGACTGCTTTCCCCGGTGCCGGGGATTCCTCTCGCGGCCAGACGGTACAGAAGAAAGGTTCGCAGGCCGTTTCCGGCAATCCTTTAGTGCCGCTTACGGAAGCCCGTATCTCCAGGGGCAGCGGCGTTGCGGATGAATTCTCTGGAGCCTTGAATTGGAATTGGACCGCGCTGCTTGACCACGGCGCGACCAAGGTTGTCTCTGTTCCCGACGCAATCACTGTGCCTGCCCGGCTCAACCGGGCCTCCCATTTTACGGTGATCTGGTTTTGCCAAGGCTGGTCCTCGACGCAAAGGACGCTTTTCGTGATCGTGTCGCCAGACTGGAACTGATGCGCTTTGGAAGTCCATTCCTCAGCCGGGCCACCGATCCAAAAGCAGTCAGGCTTGAGGACGTCGGTTGCGATCTGAACCAGCTCCTTGTTTGCAACAAGCCGTGGGTCGTCTTTGGATGCAAACTTTTTAGGGTTCATGGGGAAGACCCATAAATCCGCCGGGACTCCGTAATAGCGGCAGGTGCGATAGGTTTGTGGAATGTTTTTGCGAAGCTGTTCCATCAGGAGCGGGCTGTAGCCCATGGGATAATAGTCCCATGTTTGTTTAATCCGCGGCACCTCGTGGTTGCTGTAGTCCATATAGGCGGCTGTCTCTTCTTTGTAGGCGCGCTCGCCCGCCAGACGGGCGGCATATTCCGTGGCATAGCTGACCAACGGCGGAAGCGTGTAGCCTTTGACATAATCCACTTCCAGCGGCGTTCCCATATATTCAATCAACATGTAAGGGCGGTCCCCGGATTCTTTCCACGCGCTCATCCAGTCTTCAACGGATTGGGTCGGCAGGTGGTTAAAATAGACATTGCCGGTGTCCAGGTCCCCCGTGCCAACGGATTGGTGGTGGAAGGACGGGCGGGTATCGTCCGCCTTCCGCTGCTCGGCATAGGAGGCCCCGGCTAACGCGTGGTCCCGGCGCATGAAGGCGGAACGCCCAATCGTCGCCGGATTGAAGGTATCGCCTCCCATCATGTTCGTGGAAAGTACCCAAAAAAGAATACTGGGGTGATTGCGCAAATTGCGCGTATGAGCCTCTACCCACGTCCTGTAAGCGGCGAGAATCTCTGGATTTGTTAGATTCGGAGAGTCATAGCCGACGCCAACTCCATAAGATACAAAGCCCATCCCCAACTGGTCGCATTGCCGCGACCAATCCTCGTTGTCATGAAGGAGGTTGACGCCATTCGCCGCATGCTTGGCAAACGTCAGCGTGACGCCGGCATTCAACGCGTCTTTCAACTCCGGGAACAAGTAGGCATCCAGCGTGAAATTGATACGCTGGTTGTTCATGTAGTAGTCTTTGCCCTGAAGCCAGAATTCGCGGACCCCAAAGCGGACCGGGGTAGAACGGTCCAGTTCCTTTCCTGATGCATCAGTAAGGACAACTTGCCCGCAATAGAGATTGGGCTCTCGCAGGCTCCATAGTTTGAGGGGATCGCCTGGGATCGAAAGTGTGTGCGTGGATTCCCCTTCCGGGATATCTCCAAGATTAAAATCGGTATTTACAGAAGCCATTGGTTGCGCCAGATCATATAAGGTAACATGGACGCGAACTCCAGGGTACGAGTGATCTGCCTGCACTGTGATTCGAGGTTCGACCCTTGTGCCGTTGCGGGTGAACGTGCGGTACCAAACATCGGATACAAGGATGTCCCGCGGCTGCCGTTCAACGTAGACCGTGTCAGGCATTCCCAGGACCCCCACTTCGGAACGCTTCGCCAAGGGAAGGGTCGGGATAACCTTGGAGGCCCATTGATCACTGGCCAGCGTGGCTCCCCCTTCGCGTGGAAAAAATAGTCGGAGCGTGTTGCTTGCGCCGTAGCGGATCCGTTTGGAAATATCAACTTCGCCGCCATATCCCGGGATCGTTCCGGCGGGAGTGCCATTCATAGATATCTCTGCGACAAAGAGAGGGTGGCCGATATGAACGACGACGCGGGAATCATTCCATTCGGCGGGTATATCGACCTTTCGCTCCAGCCAAAGCCCGGTTTTGTCTTTTGGAAGACTGTAGATACCGGGAATGGAGAAAGGTCGAGCTTCCCATTGGGCGGGAGTTCCGCTATCCGTGCTGTCTGCGGCTTGCATCTTCCATGCCCCAGACAATGGTAGCTGAGACCTTCCCTGCGGACCTTCCGCAAAAGTAGTTTGGCATGCGGCGAGGGTACAAAGAACCGCCGCAATTCTAAAGAAACCCCATTTTAGGACTGATAGAATAGGTCTATGCTTGCGGAATGACATGGTAACGTTCTGTGGCATTTTTTAAGTGGGGCTATTTGTGGTTCGCTTGGTTTTGGTTAAGTGCACCGATGGCCCGCATCTCGGATTGGATGTGGGACAGGGCATCTTGGTAAGCTGCGGAGAGTTGGATATTTTGGGAATAGGGGGTAACCTCCGAAAAAAGATAGTGCGTATTCCCAATTTGAATTTGCTGGGGATAGTGATCCACAATGCGTATCCAAGCTTGCAACTCCAATCCGGGCTTATCGGTGTTGGTGTTTCCCGGGATGTGAAACTTATAGCATGCCTGTTGTTTCACGATTTCCACGCCTTCGTAATTCTTGAGCGTAAGCCAATCAATGCCGGGGAACGATTTACCTCTCAGGGTGTCGAAAATGCCATTTTTCGGATCGCTTGTTTCTGCGGGAAACACGGCGATTTTTTCCGAATGATCGTATTTTTGCAAGATGTAATCATCGGACAAATAGAACCGTGAGGAATGATTGTCGGCGTAGGTGATCGTCGTTTGTTGGATGTGGTTTTTCCCAATCAACTTCTCCACACGAGTTGGAACGGAGTTTGTATGGGCTGGGAAACTGCCGGGGCTCCTGGAGGGGCCCGCTGCCTCGTTATGGTGAGGCGTCCCTTGATATTGAATTTCCACGGTCCAGCAAGATCCGTCCGGTGGTGTATGGACAAGAGGCGTTGGGCCGGTGGGGGGCTGTTGCGCATTGGCGGATGGCGTGCCGATCCAGGCAACGGAGACAACGAGGCAAAGCAAAGCGGGTAGACTATTCATTGACGGGTTCGAGTTGTTTATCTACGATTTTTCCGGTGTAGCGGTCGATGGCTACCGAAATCCAATAACGTTGTTCTCCTTCGACTACAAAGCTGGGCCCTGTAGAGCCGTGTCCACATTGAGCCACAATGTCGATGAACAGATTCCACGTCCGCGTTTGTGCGGTATCTGCGACGGCACGCACAACGGCTTCGCGGTGGGATTTTAATGGGGTTGTCGCCGCAGGGATGGCGCTGCTGAGTTGGGCAGAGGACATGAAGTTGCAGAGTTGGGCGACATTCCAGGGAAGAGTTGCGGTTGCGGCTCCGGAAGCGAAGGTGTAACTGTCGCAAGCAGTGGCCAAGCCTGCGGCAACGCCCAGGGGGGAGCTTCCATCGGGCTCCTGCGCAGCCTGGCTGAAGAGGGCTTGGCGAATCGTGCTCTGGCGAGTGTTCAGGTTGACTCTTCCTGCAGTGACGGCGGGTTCGTCGGCAACAGAAAAGAGGTCCAAGAGCGCACCATCCCCGCTGGTTTCATCAAAAAAGCTCAATGTCTTCCATGGGATATCCCGAAAGACATACCCAAGCTCAGCGACCGACTGATAAGGCCGTTGGAGTAGGATCGGACGACTTGCATCGGTGGTCGACAACGCTCCGCTGCTTGTCTGGCGATACGGGTTGGCGGCATTGCCCAGCCAGCCATCGGCGGGCCGGTAGAGCCCATCGGAATCCGGCAGGTTGGTAAACCACCCAGGGGTTTTGATCGTGGTTGTCAAATCCCGCGTTTTACCACCCTGTGGCCATAGTGCGGTGAAGGTGGGGTAGTTAGTCTTGTCAGTAGCGTTCGAATCATTGAACGGTGAGCCGAGGCCGATGCGGTCGTTATTGCCGCTTAATGCAGGCAGATTGGCAATGGCACAATAGATGGAAAGTCCTGGTCCCAGCCGGTTGGTGCGTGGGTCCCAAAGTACGGCCCGGCTGCCGCCGGTTAAGGATGTAACATTTGCGGGTGAGGCGAAATTAAAGGCACTGGTGAACATGACGTACCCATTTGTTGCGAGAAGGCCCGTGGTGGTGGGTAACGCTTCATTGCCGGATAACGTGGCATAGGTCTTCATGCGTCCGCTGGGCGCGGGATATTGCAGGCGCAGCATGAGCCCGGTGAATTGTGCCTGTAGTGTGGGCGGGTTATGAACGAGTGTGCCGGTGGGGTTCGATGCGGGCCACGCGCCGGTGTAATCGCTCGTGTTTTCGTAGGAGAAGATGAGGAATCCCTGTTTGTCGCCGTCGGCGGTGGCATAGGATACAAGATTGCCTAGACGATTTGCCGCAGAGGTATTCCTCATGGCTTGGGGGCCATTGCGGAAATCTTCGAATGCGAGTTGGGCACCGCTCAAGTTTGCAGTCGTCTTGGGAATCGTGATGCTCGGAGCGCCCGCAAGCCCCTTGGTCATATTGTTTTGGGCGAAATTATTGTTGTTATCGAAAACGTGAGTGAGTGTGCCGTTGGCGATGTCTACGGTTACGGAATCAGGGGATGCGGTGGCGGTGGATAGCGATGGGCGGTGGGGATTGATGAGCGTGGGGAACCAAATGATGTCGCAATCCGTTACCTGGGTGTTGCTGGCATTCCAACGCTGCAACCCTGTCATCCAGAGCGAATGGAAGTAAGGGAGATCTTCCACCCCGGCAATCTCGATCTGAGTTCCCCCGACATTTAAGGAGATGATGGTCGGATAATTGTCGGAATCTGAGCAATCAATGATGTTTGCGCCAATCCGCAGGATCTGGAGATCCTTGGCGGCATCCAACGCCTGTTGACCGGCCGCCGCCAAGGTTGTTGCCTGGGAGGTCAGGCCAATGGAATTATCGAGGACGCCAGCTTTGATTACCTCAAAGAAGTTCGGCTCGCGGTTCTCGGACGTCACTGTGTCCAGTGTTTCAATGCTGGTGACCAGAGTGCTGCCGGTGGAGCCGTAATAGTCCCAACGATCCTGGTTGGTGTTCCACTTGAGCCCAAAGCACGCTTGAATCGCCGTATCCGTGCCGCCCGCGTTGTAGAGAGAATCAGAGGTGGCGAGATCGGCGCTTGGCCCCTTATAGGTAAGCCAGGCGAGCTTGGTGAGTGAGAACCGATATTGAAGCAGAGGCTGCCCCTTTGTAACTGGATATGAATGGGAAGTGCCGTCGTCGTAATAATGGAGGATCAAGCCGTCGCTGGAAAAGCGGACGTTGGGGAGGTTTCGATTGGTGCTGGTGGCTGTATCAGCTTTGGATGCATAGTCCGTTGTTGAACCAGGCGGATTGACAGGCCCCCAGGCGGGAGCGGAAAGCGAGCGGGAAAAATGAGTGAGGTAGGGCATGGCGTTGGCGAAGGCCGTGTTTTGAGTGCGCGCGTAGCGCAGTAAATCCTGCCTGCTAGTAAAGTAGCTATTACTGGAGGTGACGGAGGGCGTGGTGGCGCTGGTGGTCACATCGGGGAGGAAACCGCTGCTGCGCGCGGCCGCGTTATTTTTAAGGTAAGATGCGGCGTCCGTTGCGCCGGGATTGCGGAAAGAGATCAAGGCATTCACGGCGGCCTGCTTGATCCCGGGCAGTTGCGTCATGTCCGCTCCCGCCACGGTGGATTTTAGCTGGGCGATTTGTGAGGCGCTCAGTGTTCCGGGATAACCAGCCACATTGGCATTGAGCAATCCTCCAATATCGTAAACATTGTAGGAAAAATGCCCAATGGTTTCGGAAGAAGCCGCGTTGGTTACTCCAGAGCCTGTGATGTAAATCCAGTAGGGAAGCTGGTCGGTAATGGTAAAGCCGGAACCGCTTAATAAGGCGGGCATGTTCCAACGGGTGGCGTTTACTACGCGTCCGTTCTTTGCGGGAGTCGCGGTGTTATCGCTGGAAGCGTTGGTGTCCGAGGCGGGGACGCTTTGCCTCAGGAGGTTGTAGAAATCGGAATTGGTCGTGGAGATTGCCGGGGCGAGGGTTCGTGCAGGGAGAATGTTGGCCCGTGCAAGCGGGGTGTAGATGGTGGTGGCGTTGGTCGTGTTGAGTTTCGAGTTCGCAGGATCGGCGATCTCCCTCAAAAACAGTCCCTCCACGTAATCGCCTGCTGACCGGGCGAGAACGTCGGTTTCGGCGCGCTTGGCTCGGCTAGCCTCCACGAGCCGATTGGACGTGACTTGACTAAAGAACGCCATGACGACGATGGAGAGAAGGGCGATGATGGCGAGTGCAATCACCAGCGTCATGCCAGCTATCCGAGGCTTGTGATAAAAAGGAACGGCGGACTTCATCGAATGCCTTATTTGAGTTGGACTGTCCGCTGATCAATATGCAGCGCGGCTTGGGCGGGGCGGGGATAATGGGCAAGGGAGCCGGAGGTAATGGCCGCGTTCCATGCCTCCATCGGCGTCTGAGTTCCCGTTGGAGAGGGCAGGCTGCTGCCCATGTTTTTTGCGTTCGGGAGATTGAGGTTCTGTTCGTCCATTGCGGCCACCGCGACTACGAGGGAGCGTATATGGAGGGCCGTACCCGTTGTCTCCAGGTAGTTACGCAGCACGAGTGCGGAAAAAGGACTGGCGATCGTTTGTCCGTTTACATAGCTGGTTTTCCAAGCTCCTGTTTGAGAAAGAGAGACGGTGGTGCCACTGTCGAGAATGGCGGCTACCTCAAAGCGTAGAACGCCTTTGCCAAATTCATTGGACGTTGTGGAAGTAAAAGCCCCCGTCACCACGCCCATCAAATCCAGTGTACTCCAGGCAATGGGAGAAAGCTTGCGTTGTATTTCGTTGCCGGAGAGTTCGTAACTTACCGCAAGAAAACGGGAGGAATCGGAGCCGGAGCTATCGGGCCCTCGTCCCCGTGTCAAAAACGCGAGGCGCGTATTATTACTGGCGTCCTGTGCGACGACCGCCGTGAGCCCATTCTCCGAAATCAGGTTGGACAGATCAGATTCCAGCGCATCGAGAACCATGCGCGTACATTGGGTGGCATCCAAATGCTGCTTGGAAATCCGGGTGGTCTGCAAGGTATTGCCCGAAATTTGCGCCAGCAAGGCAAGCATGAGTGCCGTCACGGTCATTGCCACCAGCAATTCAATGAGCGTGAAACCCCATTTCCGTTGGATGGGGGGGGGCCACCGACATGGAGAGGGATATTTCATTTCTCCGGGGAGAAGATGAGCCAGGTGGAAATGGACCCTTGCGCGTTGGCCCACTGATTGGTGGTGGCATTCCATGCGGCCCTGTTGGGCCAGGCGACACTGATGAATGCCTCGCCAGGGGAGGATGCGGTGGGCTGTGTCTTAATCTCCACGTGGGCCGCGAGCCGCTGGTCGGCGATGGTGGTGGTGGGGGTCCCACCCAATGAGATGTTGGTCAATGTATTGGGTTCCGACCACGAAAGATTGGAATACGGCCCCACCACTTGATAGCTCCCGGAAGTCACCGTTGCAGTGCGGAGTGAAGTGGCAATTTGCGCAAGACAATTGGCGCCTCCTGCTTGTTCCTGCGCTGTTTTCATGGAGTTGAGCCCCACGGGTAACAACCCTACCAAGGACAACAGCGAGAAGGAGATGAGGCCGATGGCTACGACGATCTCGACTAGGGAGAATCCTGCGGTGCAGTTGGATGGGGCGAGTGGTTTCATTGCAGTTGAATGATCTTCGGAGTGCCTGTTGCTCCATTGACAATAAGGGCTGAATCGTCGGCATTGGGCTGGACCGTTTGCCCGTGGCTTTGACGGAAGCTCACGTCGATCAAGGGAATATAACCGTCATCGGCGGTGGGTGTACCCTTGAGCATGGCTTGGCCCCTCGGGGTAAAAGTAATGGTGGTTTTCTCAAACCGTGAGGTTCCGGCGGTAAACGAAATGCCGGCGCTATTTAAAGCGACACTGATGGAGGTGCCATCCGTCAGCAGACTTCTTGTGGAATTTTTCAAGTCATCCCAGTTCGTCATAAGTGCATTTTTGATATGAAGGACGCGGGTGAGATTCATGAGGTTGGAAGCGTTGGCATCGGAGGTTCCATCGCGTGAATAGACTGCCGCCATGCGGATCTCCCCGGGCGGTGTGGAATTTTGGAAACCAACCCATACATAGGTCCGCCGGGTGATCGCTTCCATACGGGCCAGTTCCAGGAGCCCTGCGGCATCGTAAGTTCCCTGTGTTACCATCTGCGCACTCTGCATGCCACGGAAAATAGGGATCGCAACAAATACCAACATGACAATGATCCCCATGACCACTAACAACTCAACAAGGGAAAAGCCTTTGACGCGACATCCCTTTTTCATGGGAATACCGCCGAATGGGTTGAGCCTTGGGGGAGGGCGTTGCATGGCTATTAAGAACGTCTGCAAGATGCCATTTCCCCCTTGATTTCGCAAAGTAAACCGTGTTTATATCGATAGATATGCCGAGCCAGAAGGAAATTGCCATCCGCGCGGGGTTGACTCAAGCGACCGTATCTATGGCTTTACGGAATCATCCGGCAATCTGCCTGGCGACGCGCGAGCATGTGCAGCGGATTGCCAGGGAAATGGGTTATCGGCCCAATCCCTTTGTTGCTTCGCTGATGACACACATCCGCTCTGGTCGCCGTCTTGAGGATCAAGGCACCCTGGCCGTTATCGTTGACATGTCCCGGGAAGAATGGTTTTCCAGTGAGGTCTACAACTCCCAATACGAAGGGGCTCGTCAACGAGCGGAGCAACTTGGTTACAACATGGAGTGTTTCTTTTGGAAGGAGTATGGGACATCGAACCGCCTCGACCGGGTGCTTTATGCACGGGGCATCACCGGTGTTTTATTGGCACCGCCTCAGAATAGGCCGGAGTCTCCGGTTCGGTTGCGCTGGGAAAACTACGCCTACGCAGCCATCGCCTACTCGTGGCCTGACCTCGTGGTGCATCGTTCTGCTACCCACCATCGCCACAATGTCGACATGGTTTATCGCGAGCTTCTCTTGCGTGGCTACAAACGGATCGGCCTGTGCCTTCCAACGGCTGCCGTGGAAGGAGTGGATGCGAATTGGCTGGCTGGGTTTCTGATATGGCAACAAAAATTTCCCCCTGAAGCGCGCATTCCATTACTCGTAACGGAGTCCCTCAAAAAAGATTGGGAGAAATGCTTCCACTGGTTTAAATCCCACAAGCCCGATGTTGTGGTCGGGATCAAAGGCGATGAAAAACAATGGATGGATGCTCTCGGTCTGCGTATTCCAGACGATGTGGGCCTCGCCTGCATCAATCGATCCCGGACAACGCCCTTCAGCGGCGTTATAGAGAACCACGAAGCCGTGGGGGCCTCTGCGGCCGACTTGCTTATCCATCAAATCCAAAGCAACGAACGTGGTTTCGTAGTCCACCCGCAGTTACTGCTTCTCGACGGCACTTGGGTGGAGGGAACTTCTTTGCGCGCCCGGAAGTCGTAAGCCTTCGCACTTGAGCCATTCAGCGGGAGTTTAACGATATAAACTGGCTTCCGCTCGCATGCCTGCTGAGGTTGCTTATGTTTCAGGCCATGCATTGCCCCTTGAAGCCCGGAACCGCGCCCCTTCTCATCCCGCGGAGTTCCGATAGCCGGGAATTCGGGTTCTTTGCGGCGCTGGGAAGGATTTCTTTCAAATCGAATACTGCATATGCAAACGAACAACGATACGCCGATCTTAACTTGGCTTGGAGAAGCGGGCTGGGGGCTCATGTTTCACTACATCGATAAGCCTGCCAGTAGCAATGTCGCTTCTCTGACGACGCCGGAGGAATGGAACCGGCGGGTGGACTCATTCGATGTTCCTCGCTTTGTCCGGGCCGTAAAGGAAACTCGCGCCGGATATGTTATTTTCACCATCGGGCAGAATACCGGGCATTTCTGTTCTCCGAATGCGGTCTATGACGGAATTACCGGCATCCGCCCATCCAAGCTTTCCTGGCGTGATTTGATTGCCGAAGTTGCGGAGGCGCTACTGCCCGAGGTGAGGCTGATTGCTTATCTGCCCAGCTTTGCTCCGGCCAGCGATGCGGTCGCGGTCGAGCGCTTCCGGCTTGTGCCGCCGTGGGATTGCAGCGCCTCGGGGCTCCCCCCCAACCCCGACGGGGTAGCTCTTGCCGACGAAAAACTTTCCGAGTTCCAGCGCAAATGGGAGGCAGTTGTGGCGGAGTGGGGCGCACGCTGGGGCAAGCGTGTCGCGGGCTGGTGGATTGACGGCTGCTATTTCTCGGAGAAGATGTATGGTGGGGAAGAACCCAATGGCGACTCTTTCGCGCGGGCATTGCGGTCTGGAAATCCGGATCGGATTCTAGCTTTCAATACTGGAACCGCCACCCCTTTCAAACGAGTAACGGGGGAACAAGATTACACCGCAGGGGAAGTCTCCAACAAGTTTCCCGTGCCCAACAAATGGGAGCCCTTGAGTAGCGAAATCGACGGGATGCAAACGCATATCCTGAGCTATCTGGGCGACTGGTGGGGCGAGGGGGAGCCGCGTTTTGAGGCTATCTGGATAAAGAGCTACACCCGGTTGGTCAATCGCGTCGGAGGAGCGATGACTTGGGATGTGCCGATTGGCGCAGATGGAGCCATCCCTTCCGTGTTTCTCGACCAGTTGGCGCAACTCAGTGAAAACTAGACCGCTCCCTTCGACGCCCGCTACGCCAACGACAGATGGACGTCGCGGATCGTGCCGATGAAAAAGAGAAATCTTTACGATGGAATCGCCGAACAATGCGCGGCCGGCATGCTCGGTATCTCCGGGTAATGCGGTGCGCATGATTTTCTCATCTCACCCATCCCTGCCATATACAAATCCATGACCCCCTCTCTATCCCCTAATCCCATGACCGCCGCCAATCCGTCGGCGGCGACCTACCACTGCGGCTCGCTGGTGTATTCCCGTCGTGAGCTGGGTCTGCTGTTCCTGTTTCTTTTCGGGGGGGATTTCGCGTTCGTTTTCTTCGAGTATATCTTCGGAAAATACTTACCGCTTTATCTCGGGGAATTGAAGGCGTCGAACATGTTGATTGGCCTGATGAGTGGCAGTTTTGCCGGAATTGTGAACATCTTTTTTCTGCCTAATATCAGCGTGTGGAGCGACGGCTTTCGCAGCCGCCTGGGGCGGCGCATCCCTTTTCTTCTGGTGGCCGCGCCGCTAACCGTGTTTGCGTGTCTTATCTCTGGATTTGCGCCCGAGATCGCTGGGTTTCTGTATCGCAACGTGACGGCAGCCTGGGCACCGTCCCTGTCTGAAAATACCTTGATCCTGGGCGTGCTCTGCATGTCGGCGGCGCTGTATCACTTCTTCAACATGATCCTTGTGAACGCCTACAACTGGCTCCTGAAGGACGTGATTCCCGATCAGTTGATGGCACGCGTCCTGGCGTGGTTCCGCATCGTGGGCGCCTTCGGGGCGCTTGCCTTTTTGTGGCTGGTCTTCCCCCACATCATGGAATATAGGAAGGCGGTGTTTGCCGGAGTGGGGGCATTCTACCTTCTGGTTTTTTCCATTATGTGCCTGCGGGTGAAGGAGGGGGAGTATCCTCCCGTGCCCCCGGGGAAAAAGCCGACGATGCTCCGGTCCTTCGCCCTGTATTTCCGAGAGTGTGTATCGATACCGATCTACCGCAACTTTTTCATCGTCTGCGTGTGTGTAAACCTTGGCGTGAGCTGCGCTGGCGCGTTCATCACCCTGTTCATGCGCGAAACCTTAACGCTTGATATGCAAACCATCGGCACGAATCTGACTTGGTCGACCATCGCTATCACACTCACCTATTTTCCGGTCGGATGGCTATGCGACAAGATCAATCCGCTTCTGATCACGTTGGTCAGCCTGCCCATGTATGCAATCGTCTCGATCCTGGCGATGTTGCTGGTTCACGAGAAGACAGGGATGATTACGTATTGGATCGTCATCGCGATCCCCTCGGTCGGATGGTCCCTCGGTTCCTTTGCCACGATGATGAAGCTGTTTCCCTCCGAAAAATTCGGCCAATTCTCGTCGGGGCTCAATGTATTCGGGTGTGGTGCGCTGATATTTGGAAACATGCTCATCGGGCAACTGATGGATTTTATGCACAGCGACTACCGATTTGCGTTTCTGTGGACCGCATTTTTCCTCGGCTTGGCGATTGTGCCGATGGTGGTTGTCTGGCGCACCTGGATGCAGCTTGGCGGTCACGATAATTATGTGCCGCCCATGCCTTCTTGAACCATGACATATCCCGTAGTCCGTATACGGAACCGCCGGAATAAAGACTGATGCCTGTTCGATACCTACTACCTGATCCATGCCCGACCCGATGGGCGCTAATTTAGGGCGGATTGGGGACGATTCGCGGGGGCCTGTTTTGCGGATTTTAGCGGCTGGTTTCGTGCCCTCAAAATAATAACGACACACTAACGATGACTCAATACGTGAGCGACGTGGCTTTATGATTTTGCCGTGAAATCCGCCACCCCGTTTTTCAAATGCTTCGGTCCTTTGCTATTTGGAAAACCACCCGCGCAGGTTTCCGCACCCGTTCGGTGACGCTTGTGACCACGGTGCTCGACCGTGTGGTGCAAAAACTCAGCGCAATCGGAAGTCTCTTGGAATTAGAGGATAGAACACTTGAAGTTTCGATAACTTCGTTCCGCTTTCAGGCGGCTTTGCAGTAATAATGTCGCAAAAGCCCGCCCAGCCGGGACTCGCACTCGACCTCCGCGGGCTCGGGCGGGCTGGGGTCTGGAGGAGGAATTGCAAAAATACAAATGGGCTTGTTTTCCAGACCTTGATGCGGACGGACCGTGTTGTAGTAGACTTCCCCCGGCTTTGGCGAGCCCCCTCCACCAACGATCGCGACCGCAAACGCATGGCCCGCTTGATCCTTGAAGACGTCACATTGAAGCGCGACCAGAGCTCAGAACGAACCGTTCTGCAAATGCGTTCAGGTTGGGCGACGCAAAGGGAAGCCGCTTCACCTTGATCCCCTCCCCTCTAAAAACTTCGTCGAATTTCTCCGTGAACTTGGTATCACCATCCTTTAGGAGATAAGTGGCCTTTTCTCCCCTTTCGGCCAGTTCCATTACGAGATTGCGCGCCTGCTGTTCAACCCATGGGCCGTTCGGCTGGCAGGTCATTCCTGAAACCTTTACCCGCCGGGTTCCGACGTGGATGAAAAACAGGATGTAATAGGTCACTTTGCCGAATCCGGTCCACACGTCCTTGGTAAAGAAGTCGCACGCATACAGCGTGTCGATGAGCGGTCCCAGTCCCCCTTCACGCGGTTCGGGCTTGGATGAAACCCGTTCTGGATAAGGATCTTCTTGATCGTGTTGGTCGCCACCGTGATCCCGAGTTTCTTTAGCTCGCCCTGGATTCGGGCGTATCCCCAGCCGGTCTCTTCCACAATCGGCGGCCGACCCGGATGCCGGGGCTTCTGCGCCCGCATCTTCCCGGACTTCTCCTCACGCACCCACCGCAGGAATGTCTTGTAGTTGACGGCCGAGAGCAGCTCCTGGATCGCGTTGCCCAGGGGCGCGCCCAAGCGGACCAGAAGCGAGCGTTCGGCGGGAGTGGTCTGAATTTGCTTTGGCAGCCGGGATCGAAGAATCTGGTTCTCTGCATTGAGATAGGATATCTCGCGAAGGAGAACCAACTGGGTCGTGTGGAGCAGAAAAGCAAGGAGTGGATTTTGACGGACTCTGGACATCGAAAAAGCGCTTAAAGAAGGTGGTCAAACAGGCGGTTTTTCGATATGAGAATTTAAGCCGTCGAAAAAAGGAGTTTATAGAGGCAACGCGAGGAAGAACAAGGTTTTTGCATACCGCTCAAATCCTGCAGAAACGGCAAGGCGGTCGGAGGGGAAGCAACGGCTGGGCGCATAACCAGAAAAGGCCTTTCCGCACAATCGAAATAGCCGACTATCTCGACCGTTTCGAACTAGAGAATCTGGATGCTATTAACCGAGAACGACTTTTCGGAAAACCATCGGAACCCGGAAAGGATTCGAAACTATTGTAAGTTGTTCTGGCTGAAGATAAATTCACAGAGATACCAGAGAAGCCATTTCGAAGAGAGGTGTGCATGGGGAGACTCGCTCTTGATCGACCGAACGAACCGTTCGGGAAAAGCGTTCAGGTTCGGCGACTCCGGAGGAAGGCGCACCCAGGCGGACCAGAAGCCGGGCGCTGTCGATGTCGGTCACCTCGCCCAAAAAGCTGGGCAACAAGAGCGAAACGCAGGAACGCCACGCCCACAACGGTAACCGAGGCCCGTGTGGTTTGATGTCCAGGATCGGCCTCTATCACGGGGTTAGATTGCGGAAATATATCGTCCTGAATCGAATTTTTTGGGTGCTCGGATTTTGATATCGTTCAATATTCGCTTGGAGTCGTTGCTCGCCGGTAACGATCAGGCTTTCGTCGGGCTTTTGTTTGATGGCCTGGCCGATGGTGTAGATGCTAAAGACACTGCCGCGCGCGGTGATCAGGTTGGCAATGCCCCGCACGACTTCCTCGGTTGCTTCGCCGCCATCGGCCACGCCTTTGATTTCAACGACTTCGCCCTGGGAATCGTAGGCATTGATCTTTTCCGTGGTATATTTTGTGGCGTCTCCATAATCCTTTCCTGGGTTGGTGCCGGTTGCCAGGGTGTGATTGTAAATGTTGCGCGCTATTTCTTCCGCTTCGGAGGAAGATAAAATATTGCTCGATGTGTTACTTTTTAGCACGCCTTCAAACAGTGCCTTGAGTGGGTATATTCTTTGTACCGGGACGGTGATTCCATTCGGGTTTCCAAACGGTTGCGTTTGCGCATTCATATTGATGCGGCCTGCGATGGTTGTGGTGTGGGGGAAAAATACGTTGGCGGCCGTGCTGGAAAAATCCACTGGGGCAGCGAAGAGGTCCATGAAGGCCCAGTCGGGTACGGTTTTGGTGTCGCTGTAGTTGTTGGGCTGGAGACGAATCGTTCGCCAGGAAACGCTTTTCTTGGCGCGGTTGATCCCGGTGTGGATATAGCCGAGTTCCCCCGGTGAGCTTACCAGTCCCGTGGGATTTTGTGCGGAGCCTTTCGGGAAGGGCATGTAGAGGCTGGCGTCGGAGATGGCACCGCTGGAGTCAGTGTCCTGTTGCGGGCTGACCGAAGTGACCGAAGTGGTTCCAACAGAACAGATAGAATTTACCGCTCCGAAGGTGTTGCTGCCGGATGTGCCGGGCTGCCAGTCTCCCGAATTCGAAGCGCCGCCTCCATACAGGTTGCACCGGGGATCGTCGACTTCGAGGGAGTGGATGCCGGTGTCGGCAACGCCTTCGGGATCGAGCGGGCAGACCAAGCCGTAACCGCCTTGCCAGTTGCGCAATTGAGGTACGACTTGCAATGAGCCCTGTGTACCGCTCCATTTGACGATGACTGCAAGTTGAGTGGGGCGGGACGAAAAGATTCCCCAACTGGGCTGTTTCCCGTTGTAGACGATTTTGCGGGTGACCGTGAGGTATTCGCCTACCTTTAGCTTGGTTGTTCCCGTGGAGCATTCACTGGCGGTGACGGTAGATTGTGCCCCTTGGGGCGCGTTGCCGCCAGTGCTTGGGTTCTGATAGGTTGCGCTAAAGCCGAACCCGGATGCTCCGAGGTCGACTTCGTCCAACCCATAGTTTTTGGGCAGGTAAAACTCGACTTTTATTTTGGTGTCGAAGGTTTGGTTTTTGGTGGCTTCCGAAACGGCAGTGATGGTATCGAACCAAACGCCCACTTCGGTGATGAGGGGCATGCGGGTGAAGCCCACAAAACAGGAGGGCACTCGTCCATTGTTTGTCGCCGAAGTGGAAAAATCCGTCAGAATATGCGGAATGGAAGCGCCGCTTTCCGTGGTGACGAATGTTCCGTCGAAATACCCTTGCAGGGGCGGCACCAGGGGGAAGGCCGATTCTTTGCATCGCACATAGTCGATGATCTCGAGAGCAAATTGCGCCAGTCCGCTGCTGTCGTTGTTGTAATATTTTTTCTGAAAGCTGTCCGATCCGGATACCATGGGCCAGTCGGTGCGTTGCATGTATTTGATCAACAGGTTGACGGTGGCGCTGAGTTTGGTCTCGTCGATGACGGAGTTGGTTTCCGAGGTGCTTCCTCCGGGGTCTGTGTTGTCGGTTTTGAGGATGTCGAGGAAATAAGGCGCGCCGTAGTCTGGATCGATGAGCAGGTTTCCGTTGGCATCTCTGGGTGCGTATTTTTTTTGCGTAGTGAGAACGATACGCGGTTTGTTGAAAAATGTGGTGTTGGGGTCGTGGTTGTAGTGGGTGACGTCGAATTTGTTGGCGTTGATCGCTCTTGCGATGTCGGCGCTGAGTTGACGCGCGTCGTAGGGCGAGTTGAACAGGCGTTTGATGGTGGTGTAGTTGTCGGTGGTTACCGCGGCGTGGATCTTGTCGGCGAGGGCTTCGGGCATTGAACCGGAAAGGCTGGGCAGATTGATATTCGACGGGTGCCCCTGAGTGATGGAGGGAGTGCTTCCGCCGGAGGCGCTCCGCTTCCAGGCGAGGTTGTAGTTTACTTTGCTGCTTTCGTCGTCGGCCCAGTAGGCGTAGCGGCCCACGATGGGATTGGTGGTGCTGGTCAATACCGGCGGATCGGATGGATCCTCGGAACCGTCCTGCCGGATGTAGATCCACCGGAGGGGCAGTTCGACAACGCCGCTGGAGGAGTCAAGCGGGTTTCTGGGTTGATCCGTGATGAGGTAGGTGCAGGGGTTTTGATCCTGCAAAATCTGGGTATTAAGATTCGGCGGGCGCAGAGATCCTGATTGGCTTGATGAGGCGGTGCCGGAATAGAGTTCGACCGCCCGGGTCAGGGGGCCGAATGTGGTGCCGGTTGTAACTATGCTGCCTGACATGGATCCCGACGATAGAATCAGCCCGGGGAAACTCACCCAGCTAATGTTTGTGTCGGCGATTTCTCTTTTGAGCAGGCCTATCGTTCTTTCGATGCCCATTTGCGCAAAGTAGGTGGCGCGATTCCGTTCGAGATGGCTGTGAGAGGAGACCCGTTCGACGCGCATGGTGGCAAGCAGCCCCACGATGACGATGGTGATGATGGCAAGGGTGATGAGCGTGATCACCAGCGCGATAGCGTTGCGCCGTATGGCGGGCCTAAGTAGTCCTGGGGATGACATAAACGGCTTCATCGGGCGTTTTCAAGGTAGACACGAACGGTGTAGGCTCTCGCGCCTTGGGCGATTTTTTTCATGGCTCCGGCGGGGGAGGTCTGGATTTTTTTGACGCACTCGTCCGCCGGAGATTTCTCCGCATCCGTGGTAATGTTGCCGGTATCGTTGACCCGATCCATGATTTCCTGTTGTAGTGCGGGTGTGATGATGCCGGCGGAATGCTGGTCGAGGAGCACCATCGAAATCTCCGCGCAATAGGGCAATGCTAGGGTTTGCCGGGAGTCGTAGGAGGTGAGCGGCGTTCCGGCGCCAGTGCCGCTGGAGGCGGTCATGATGGTTCCGCCGGAGTCGAGCAGGCGCACCCAGAACCCAATGACGTTTTCGGCAAACAGGCCAATGTAGCCGCTTTGTGCGGTGGCGGGCGCGGCTGCCGAGAGTATATTGTCACTGATCCATGAGGTGCTGGAGTAAATCAGGTAATTGGCGGCGGCGGGGTTGACCAGAAACCGGCAGAGCTGTGCTTTTGGCACTTTGTCCGCGGTCCATCGCACAAAGTAACCGATTTCCGCTAGGTCGCTGCCGCTGGAATCGGTCGCCACGGGAGCTTGCCAAAAAAGAGCGCTGGGGTTGCGGTTCGATTGGTCAATGTCGGTGGGGTTGAGGAGGAATTGGAGATTGGGCTGGCTGCTCTGGCTGGCGCTTAAATTTGGATCAAGCGGAAGAAGGGCCGGCCGAAGTTCCTTGGCGATGAAATCTGTCAACGCCCGCGCGTTTTGACGCCGTTCGGAGTCCCCGTTGCCGGTGTTCCATGCATTGGTGGTAAATCCGATCATCCGGATCAAGATACCCAATACGATCGAGACGATGACCATGGAGACCAGAAGTTCCAGCAGTGTGAATGCCTTGGAAGAGGAACGCTTACAGTCCATAATCGGCAATGAGGCCCTGGAATACGTATCGGTTGGGGGGGGCTGGAACGGTGCACGGCCATTGAAAGACGAGTTTGACTTTTTTAGCGGTGGTCGGCGAATTCGGATCGCCGGTCAAAATAGCGTTGCACCGGAATACCGCGCCGGTTGTGTTGGTGCCGCTTGTTTCCGATCCGTCCACGTCGAAATAGTAGCTGAAACTGGGGGCCGCGTCGGTTCCATTGGGCAGGTCGCTGAATGACTTGGTGCGCAGCCGGTTGAATATCTGCTGGCTCATCGAGGACAACGCGGTATCCGATGCGGATGAACTGTCGGACTTGAGCGCCAGGGCGAGCAATCCCACCAGCGAACTGATCGTAAAGGCGATAATGCCGATGGCGATGACCACCTCGATCAAACTGAAAGCGCGGTGAGGCCGTCTGGTCATGGTCTCTCGATTTTTCCTCGCCCCGTGGATCCAATGATGGCGATGTTGTAATAGTTGGCCGCGCCGCTGTTGGCGATGCCTTCGATCAGGCGTATTTCAGCGGCTGCCGAGGGCGTGTAGAGCCCGCCGTTGGGGAGAAAAACCCGTGATGCGAAGCTGGTGATCCCGGTTCCGTGATAATCGACCGGAAGGGCCGCATCCGCGGCGAAGGGCAACTTGGCCACACTATTGCTAATGAAGGTGCATTGGTTGTCGACAACAATGCCATTGGGGAGGTGTTGCCATTTTGTTACCTGCCGCCATTGCGGGACGCTTTCTTCGGTATTGTATTCCAGCAGGGCGATCACACGGTTGGTGCGCTCAGTGTCTCCATTGGTGATCAGGACGAGGGCGGTGAGCACATTCCCGGACATGGAGCGCTGGCGGGCTTGCTCGACCATCGAGGCGACCAAGTTCCCCGCGGCTGTCAAGCCGTTGGCCGAGGTAAGGCTCTTTACCGCCGGGGTAACGAAAGTCGCCATCAACACCATCAAACTCATGACGATGATGAGTTCAACCAGACTAAATGCGTTTTGACGGGAATGCCGCATGATCGGGGGTGCGTCTCTGCGTGGGAGGAATGGAAAAAACGCCGCGGAGTGAAAGTGGGGTTGGATGGCGAAAGAAGACGGGAGGCGGTCTTTTGTCTATAGTGGCCTTGGCAAGGGAAGAGGACCGGCGCAAGTTATCATTTTGAGACGCGAGCAGCTATGGTGAAAAATTTTTTCGTCCCGGACAATGAAAGCCGCAAAGGCAACTGTTCGCATCGTCGCTTTGCTCCCGGAAAGTTTCCGGGCTCGGCTGGCTAACCCTGAATTGAAGAGCTTTTTGCCTGTCATAAAGGGGGGAGTTCGCGGTAGGTGGATGGGAGGATGCACCAGGGAATTAACACGTGTCAAAATAAACCAAATTTTGACGATGTCAAGGCCATTCCCTTCTCTTTCGCCGGTGTTCGGAAGCGGCGGCAACGGAGCGGACGCTCTCAGCCGCGCTTGCGGGCGGCGGTGCTTTCCCGGGCCATCAGTTGCGGCTTGATCAAGGATTGGCGGAAGGGCTTTTTCGGGTCGTTGATCAGGTCAAAAAGCATGTTCATAGATCGCCGCCCGATTTCGCCCGGGTTTTGCTCGATGCTGGTCAGTGTCGGAGTAACAAATCCCGCAAAATCATGGTTGCCCGCGCCAATGACCGAAACGTCGCCCGGGATATGCAGATCCGCTTTTTTCAAGGCCTGCATCGCTCCCACGGCGACCGGATCCGAGGAGGCGATCAGCGCCGAGAACGGTTTCCCCCGTGAAACTAATTCGGTGGCGCTTCGCACGCCCTCCTTGAAGCCCCACCCCCCTCGGACGATCAGGTTTTCGTCCAGGGGAAGGGCCGCCTTTTTCAATGCGCGGCAATAGCCTTTGAAACGTTCTTGAGCGTTCCGGTCGGGCCCTTGCAGCCAGGCGATGCGTTGATGCCCCAGATCGATGAGATGCTGCGTGGCAAGAAAGCCCATGGCGCGGCTGTCGCTAAGCACCGCGCTGGAGGGGTAGCCGGGAACTTCGCCGTCACAGAATACGCAGGGAGCAAATGGCCGGAGAACCCGATTGTAGAAATCGACCTGATTCTCAAAATCCAGCGCTTGAATGATGAGTCCCGCGGTTCGGTGCTTTTCAAGAACACGAATTTCTTGCTCAAGCTCCGCCTGCGATCCGTGGGTTTGGCAAATCAGGCATTGATAGCCATGCTGCTGGGCCTGGCTCTCAATGGCCTCGACGATCAAGCCGGTAAACGAGTTGCCCATGTTCCCCACAATGACGCCCAGGATGGATACCTGCTGGCTGCGCATGGCCTGCGCTATTCCGTTGGGGATATAGCCGAGGGCCGCCGCCGCCTGCTTGATCCGTTCCCGGGTTTGGATTTTGATCAGAGGATTGTCCCTGAGGGCCATGGAAACGGTGGCATGCGAGATGCCTAGCTCTTGAGCGATGGATTTTATGGTCGGTCTTAACATATCAACACGTGTAAAAGTAAGAGATGTTTTCCGCAACGCAATGTAAAACAAAGCCAGCGGGATTTCACCCATCTTGGGTACAATGCCCCGGGGAGGCGGCGAACGCCGTCTGCGGTTCTCTCCATCGGATTGCCGCGTTTTGCGGCTGGCAGAATAGAAAATCGTTCAACTCAATATTGACACGTGTAAAAATGTTGGTTACTTTGCCCTTGTGCGAACCCCATCGGTCTTTTTCTCGGCACCTCGCTTTTGCGGGATGAATGGCGTTCTTGTTCGGTGGCTCAGAACTTTTTGCGGCTGCCAGTCGGCTTTTGTAACGATACCAAAGCGTTCCCTTTGTTTTTTTAATATATGACTGCCTGTTACCAATCTGCTGCTTCCGTCACGGGGCAATCCTCGTCCACCCAACCCCACCATATTGCCCGGATCAAGCCGTTGCGAGCCCGGGTCGGATTGCTGGCCGTCGGGCACCATGTGTACTGGTCGCAATTTGATGGACTGCTGGATGAAATGGCTCGCAAACTGGGCTGTTTGAAAGATCAAATCGAAATGAACGGCGTCGAAGTGGCGGAGTTTGGCATGATTGACACGGCTCAAAAAGCGTATGACGCCGTTGCAGGAATCAAAGCCGCCAATATCGATCTCCTTTTTATCGATATGGCAACCTATGCCACTTCCTCGACATTTGGCATTCTTTGCCGGGAAATCCAGGTTCCGATGGTGATTGTCGCCGTTCAGCCTCTCGAGGCGATGGACTACTCGAACGGGACGACGTTTATGCAACTTTGCAATGATGATTTCTGTTCTGTCCCGGAGTTTACCGGGGTGGCGGTTCGGTTTGGGCGCCGCCCGCCACCCGTGATTCTGGGGCACGAGAAGAACGATCCGGTGGTGGGCAGGGAGATCGGCGCATGGTGCAATATTGCCAGGGTGCTGCATTCTCTGCGCGCCGCCCGCATCGGATTGATGGGCCATGTGCTTGAGGCTATGTTGGATATGCATACTGACCCGACGGCTGTTACTGCCTGCTTCGGGCCGCATGTGGTAATGATCGAGCCGGAAGATATTTTCAGGCACTATCAAACCCCGGCGGAACCGGAGGTTCTGCGGTGGAAGAAGCAGATACTGGACTTCTTCGATACGCCGGATCCGGAATCCGATCCGTTGACGGAGAAGCTCACGGCGCGGGATTTGGAAACCGCGGCCAGGGCGGCGGTTGCTCTGGAGGCGTTGATTGCGGAAAAGAATCTCGACGGTCTCGCCTATTATTATGAATCGGAGCAGGGATCGGAAGTGCGCACGTTGGTGACGAATCTCATCGTCGGCAATTCCCTTTTGACCAGCGCGGGTTTTCCAATGTGCGGCGAATTCGATTTGAAAACCTGTGTCGCCATGATGATCATGGACCGCCTCGGCATTGGCGGAAGCTTTGCCGAGTTTCACCCCATCGATTTTAGCTTCGGCAGCGTTTTGGTCGGGCACGATGGCCCGCATCACATCAATATCGCCGCGGGTAAGCCCGTGATTCGCAGTTTAAAAAAATACCATGGGAAGCCCGGTTCCGGAGCCGGAGTGGAATTTCAGATTAAGGAAGGCCCTATTACCATGCTGAGCATTGGGCAAACGGCCGCTGGAAAATTCAAGTTCGTCATTGCCGAGGGGGAATCGGCCCGGCGTCCGATTCCTCCCACAGGCAATACCAACACGCACGGCGTTTTCGAGCCCGATGTCCGCACATTCCTCAAGAAATGGGTGGCGGAAGGCCCCACGCATCACTTTGCGCTCGGGGTGGGGCATCATGCGGTGGAGCTGGTGGAAATCGCCAAAATTCTTGGCATTGAATACGCGGTGGTGACTCCGCTGCGATCCGAGTTTTTCCAGAGCGATTTGGATTGAGGGGGCTGCCATGATGCGAAAGCCCCACGCGCAAACGAAAACAAAATCCCGCCCATAGCTTCCCGTGATGCAGCCTGACTACACTTCCAGCTATTTGTCCGCCGGGCTCTCGCGTACCCGGCCCGCCTTTGACTTCTTTTCGGTTGATTCGCTGGGAAAATCGCAAGTGGATTTCAATCCCGTCCTCGCGCTGCCTGCCGACCCGGTCTCCGTCCGCCTGGAAAACTCTGGAGGCGTTTTTTCCTACTTTCCAAGATTTTCCGCAATCTCGGAGGCCCCTGTTTGGAGAGTCCGGTTTTCAGAAAAGAGCATTGTTCTGCGCAGCGAGTATGTCGACACCGGCTCCGCATTGCCGGGCATGGCGCCGCCCATGGACTTCGGCCTGACGTTTCGCCAAAAAGCCTGCCATGCGACCCTGCTCGGACTGATGTCTGCCGGAGAGTCCAAGGTACAGCTTCCCTGCGTGCTGCATCTGCCGGACATGGGATCGCTCCGCGTCAGCAGCACGGTACCCGACTCCAAACTGGCCTACGCCTCCAGCCGCGCGGTCGAGCCGCCCATGGTTCGGTTTGTCGATATCTCGTTTCCGGCGGCGACCAGCCGGCAACCCATTGTGGAGTACACACTGGAGGTTGCCAGCATCTATCCCGAATTGGACGGAATCGAGGCGGATACCCGGTTCGACGGCTTCCGGCGCAATTTTCTCAACATGTTTCAACTCATTCCCCGGCGGCAGATGCTGGGGACGAATGCGTCGAGTGATATCTGCCCGTTCACGCTCTATATGTTTGCCGAGGCGGCGTCCCGCCAGTTGCGGCTGGCGGAGGGTCTTTATACGTTCGACTTGGTGCGGATGACCGCCGACCGTTATCTCTCGGGCGTCAAGGGCTACGGGCAGGTTGGATATGAACACGGCGTTGGGGAATACCAGTTTCTGGATATCAATCCCTCGTTGATTCTGGGCTCCGGTATTTACGTCGAGTCTGCCCTGGACTGGAACTGGGCTCAGTCGCGGCATGGCGCTATCATGGCTCTTTGCCGTGAGATGCTGGAGGGTGACCGGAATGGCAACGGGTTGATTGAATACGGAACGACCGGCAACTATGGCGACCGCCCCACCCCCCGGCAGCGGCCGGCGAATTGGTGGGATACCATCAACTTCGGGCACGAAGACGCCTATTCCAACGCCCTTGCCTGCTGCGCGCTCGAAACATGGGCCGCCATATCCGCGCGGATCGGGAAATCCGAGGACGCCCTCTGGCTCAAACAAAAGGCTACCAGAATGAAGGCCGCCTATTGCGATAATTTTCTCAACCCCGAAACCGGGATTTTAGCCGGATGGAAAAGCGCCGACGGCCAGTTGCACGATTACTGGTTCCTGTTCCTCAACAGCGTGGCAGTGGCCTATGGCGTCGTCGAAGGCGAACTGGCCAACACCATCATGGATCGGCTATTGCGCAAACTGGACGAAGTTGGTTTTCGCAATTTCCGGCTGGGGCTGCCCGGCAACCTCGTGCCGGTGCGGCGCGGCGATTATCTCGACGACAGCTTTGGAGACAACCCTGAACTCGCAAAACTCTTTGGCGTGCCGCAGCTCGAGGACGGCTCCGACGCTTTTACCTATTATGAAAACGGCGGCGCTTCGATGCGCTACGCGGTCTTCACGCTAAAAGCTCTGTACAAACTCGGCCGGGCAGAGGAAGCCCGCAAGATTCTCTACCCGATGCTCGAAGGCTACAAAGCCGGCGATTACCAGGGCTTTGACGCCAACGGCGTATCGAACGATTGGCGTACATGGCAGGGAGGCGCCTGTGGTTATGAAGGCTTTGCCGTGGGCAATTTTCTGCCTCTGCTCGCCGTCCTCGATGAATGGGAAGCCCGCAATGCAAAGAACAGCATGAAGCTCCCTGGACGCCGGCCCGGGCAACAAAAGCCGAACGCCAGCACCCGGGACGTTTAGTCCCTTCGTCCGGCTTGTTTTTTAAAGTCCGCAAGCCGTCTTTTAATTCCCTCTATAATTTACACGTGACAATTATGAACCAAGCAGCCACCGCTTCCGACAAGGCCAATCAACGTTCTTTGCATTTTCCGCTTCATGATGGTTCTCCGCGGGAAGGTTCAACGCGGCTGCCGCTGCCGTCCCGTTCTTCCCGCACGGGCGATTCGCCTGCGGCTGGAAAAGATGCCGCCTTGCCACTGAACCTGCACGGGCACTTTGCCGACGAGGGGCGGGCTTTTGTCCAAACCGATCCTCGCGTGCCACGCCCCTGGATTAGTTTTTTGTGGAACGAGAGTTTTATAGCTTCCTGCTCTCATGTGGGCCAGGGTTATGCGTTGTTGCAAGATCAGCGCGGCTTCCGGCTTGATCTCCACGAAGGTCGCGCCCTCTGGATTATCGATGTCGAAACCGGAGATGCTTGGAGCGCAAACGGGCTGCCGTTGCCCCCGGCCGGGGAGCCTTTTTCCTGCACGCATCGGCTTGGAAGTGTTTGCATTGAGCGCCAGCATGACGGAATCGGCACCTGCCTCGAAATCGGCGTGTCGGCGTCCAGTCCCTGCGAGTTATGGCAAATCACGCTGATGAATCGCAGCGGACGGCGACGCCAATTGCGGGTGGTCCCATTCATTGACTGCGTGGTGGGCGGTGTGTTTCCCGCCGCCACGGCCGGACGGTTCCGTCCGGAATACCAAGCCGCCACGGTAACGGACATTGTGCGTACGGGCAACCACCTGGCCCACTTTACCGACGGAGTGGTGCATGGCACTTTTCTGCGCATGGATCGCAAGCCGTCTGGTTTTGACACCCGCCGGAGTGCTTTTGTCGGACCTTACGGAAACGTGCAAGCCCCGGCCGCTATTTTTGAAAATGGCTCCTGCACAGGCTCTCTGTGCGATTACGAACGCCCTGTGCTGGCCCTGGAAACCATCGTGACATTGGAGCCAGGGCAATCGGATGTCATCGGAGTTGCCGCTGGGCTTTTCAGCACGGAAGCAGAACTGCGGCAACTCTCGGAACTTGATGTCGCCCGGGAACTAGAGAGCGCGCGCTCCTTGGCGGACGAGCAATGCGGACGCTGGTCCGTGGAAACCCCGCAGGCCGAGATCAACGCCTTTTTTAACGGCTTCCTCCAACATCAACTGCGGCTCAATGCCTCATGGGCGCGCGTTTATTACAATGGCATCCGCGATCTCTCGCAGGACAACGCAGCTCTTGCCATTCAAGACCCCCCTGCCGCATGGAGCAAGTTCCGGCAAATACTGGCGTTCCAATATGCCAGCGGCTACGCTCCCCGGGCATGGATCGGGGGAGGAGTTGTCGAACAAGATTACGCCGATTCTCCAGTTTGGTTGGCAATGACCGCGCATGCCCTGATTATGGAAACTGGTGATATGAGCGCGATGGAAGAGCAAATTCCCTACTGCGACGGGCCGCCCGCTTCGGTTTACGAACATCTACGGCAGTCCCTCCGGTATTTATGGGAAGATCGCGGAATCCACGGCCTCTCAAAAATTCACCGCGGCGATTGGAACGATTTGCTCAATGCCGCGGGAACTCAGGGAAAAGGCGAAAGCGTATGGCTCTCGCAGGCGCTGTGTGTCGCCCTGGCGAATTTTGGGGAACTAGCCGCGGCTGCCGCTCACCAGGAAGACGCCTCCTGGGCAGCCCGCTCCCGGGAGGCCTTGTTGGATGCCATCCGGTGCCACGGCTTTGACGCGCAAAACGGACTGTTTATCCGCGCTTTTACCGACGACGGCAAAGTGCTGCATACCGCCGAATCCGAAGAGGGAATCGATTTGATCGTCCAAGCGTGGGGCGTCTTGAGTGGAGCGGTAACGGGGCGAGAAGCTCTGCGCGTGATGGAAGCGGCGGAACAGCGCCTCGAATGCGAACAGGGAACCTTGACCATGGAGCGCGGCTTTCATCGTTTCCGGCCGGAGATCGGTTTCGTTAGCGCGACCCGCCCCGGCTGCAATGTCAATGCTGGGTTCTACCAGCATGCGGCGGCTTTCGCCGTTGTGGCGGACTGCGTGGCGGGGCGAGGCAGCGCCGCCTGGCGGCGTTTGCGGAAACTGCTGCCATTCACCTCCGAACGCGGCTACATCCACGGCGAACCGTTTGTGGTGAACAACGCCTATTACGGCCCCGCCTCCGGTTATCGCCAGGGGCAGTCGGAAATGGGATGGCTCACGGGAACCGCCGGATGGCTGGTTCGGGCCATGAACCAGCACATCTTCGGGTTACGGCCCACTCTGGAGGGATTGGCACTCGAACCGTGCCTCCCTCAGGAATGGGAACACGCGGCTGTCAGTCGCCGTTTTCGCGGGGCAACTTATCATATTGAATACGTCCAAGCAGGCAAGGGAGAGAGTGCTTCCGTGGAAGAGACCCTTGTCGACGGGAAGCCCTGGCTAAAGCCGGTCCTGCCTTTCCGTGATGGAGCCGAGTACCAGGTCAAGGTGAGGGTACGCAGATCATCTTCTCCACTATGACAATGCACACCCGCACTATGCCTTATCAGGAAAGGAAAACCTGCCTCGAACCGGCGCGGCAAACGCCCGTTGTTCAAGAATCCGGCGTGATCGTCTGTGGAGGTGGCCCGGCGGGCGTCGCCGCGGCGGTTGCTTCCGCGCGGGCCGGAGCCAAAACGCTTCTCCTACGAATCCTATGAACCATTCCCTGCCTCACTTTTCCGGCCGCTTCTGGCAGAAACACGCCGATCAAACTAGCCATCGGCCGCTCGTCATCGTTGCCTTTGGCGATAGCGTCACCATGGGCGCCACCACGCAGGGCGTCTTTATTCCGGAAGAGGTGTATCATAGCCGACTCAAGCGTATGATTGCGGAGCGGTACCCGGGCCCCGCGGCGGCAACGCTCAGCGTCATCAACTCCGGCATCGGCGGCGACACTGCCACCAAAGCCCTCCTGCGTCTCGACCGCGATGTCCTTTGTTTCCGTCCCGATCTCGTCCTGCTGGCGTTTGGCGCGAACGATCTGAGCCTGGACCCTGCCGCATCCGCGGCATTCGAGCGCTCCGTTGTCAGGATGGTCTCGGCCATCCGGGCACAGACCTCCTCGGACATCGTCATCGTGACCCCCACCCGCATGGCCAGCCGCGAAAACCGGGCCTCCGCCGACGAGGGCTACTTGCGGGTCCTGATGCAATTCCAGAATGGCGGCGTGGTCGCGCGTTACGCGGAGATTCTGCGCACCGTCGGGCGCGCAGAAGGCCTGCCGGTTGCGGATGTCTACGCCCAATGGGAACAACTGGAGGCAAGCGGTGTCGATACCACCTCTAAATTGATTAACGGACTAAATCACCCGTCCGCTGAAATGCATGAAATCCACGCCCGTGAAATCTTCCGGATTATCCAGGCCGGGCTGGACCTCGACCGGCAAAATCGCCCTTGACGTCCAGCATAGAATTCATTATTTTACACGTGTTAACTTCACCCCTCCAACGCGAATCCGCATCCCCCCTGCATCATGAACTCACCCCGTTTCACTATCGGTAAACGTATTGCTTCACGCATTCTCCTGGCGAATATCGTAGCAACGATGACCTCGCTTCACCTCGCTTCGGGCGCGGTATACACTTGGAACACCGGCGGCGCAACCGATGTCTGGAGCACTACCACCGGCAACGCCAACTGGCTGTCTGGAGGCGTCGAATGGACAGACGGCAGCGGAGCCGTGTTTAACGACGCAACCGGGGAGACGATCACCATTTCCGGAGTGGTTAGCGGCACTTCCTTTGATATTGGCGCAAATAATGGGAACTGGAGTTTCGTCGGATCGGGTTCCATTGCCGGTAGCGGCAATCTGGTCAAACGGGGCACAGGCACACTGATTATCTCGACGGCAAATACCTACGGCAGTGACACATCTGTTAGCACCGGGGCATTGATTGTGCAAAACAACACCGCCTTGGGAGGCACGGCGGGAGCCGTGGTGGTGAGCACCGGAGCGACGCTTGGGCTCCAGGGAGGGATCACGGTTACCGGAAAAACGCTGACGATCAACGGAGCCGGCTTGTCCAGCAACGGCGCATTACGAAACATCAGTGGAAGCAACGAATGGGCTGGCACCATTACTGCCACGTCCGAAGGTAGCGGTTCGCGGATTCAAGTGGAGTCCGGGTCCGTCCTAACCCTGAGCGGCAGCCTGACTGTCACGGGAAATGGCTCCAGCTTTTCCATTATCAATAACAGCCTTTTGTCCATTAGCGCTGTGATTTCCGGCAGCGGCGGCTTTAGCATCGGCGGGTCGGGCACAACAGTCATCACCGGAGCCAATACCTATGGGGACACGAGCGCGCGGGGCATGACCATCGGCAGCGGCTCCGCCGTCGTTCGCGTTGTCGATTCAACCGTTTACGGAACGGGAAACCACACGATCGCCGTCAACGGCCTGGGGAACAGTTCCAACACGGTGACCTTCGGCGCCAGCACCGGCAGCAGCATATTGCAGCTTCGTGCCAATGGGCAAAACGATTCGACCGCCCAGGTGTTGACCTACGGTAATAACCTAACCATCTCCGGTGCCAGCGGTGTCAACGGCACCATTGATGTTGACAGGGAAAGCGGCACGGGTTCCAATAAAATCCTCGCCCTTGGCAACGTCACCACGGGAGTCAACGGCGGAACTCTCCACATTACCGGCTCTAACGGCTACTCATTGTCCGTCAATAACGTGACTATCGGGGGCAACGCGAAGACGGCCACCTTTGATCCCACCACGGCCAATTTGACCATTGCAAATGTCACCAACTCCTCGGCGAACACGGGCGGCAACACATTGAAGCTGGACGGCACCTCTTCGGGCAACGCGGTCACCGGAGTTATCAGCGATGGGGCATCCTATGCGACCCTTCTCACCAAATCCAACTCCAGCACATGGACGCTCCGCGGCGCGAACACCTACACCGGAGCAACCACGGTCAGTGGAGGAACGCTGGCGTTGGAAAGAGGATCGCTCGGCGCTACCGCGGTGACCGTCGCGGCCGCCGCGAGCACCGCCCTTCAAGTTTCGGGCAACTATACGATCGGGACCGCTTCGGGGGGCAGCCTGACGGTCACGGGTGGCGCCTCCGGTAAGCAAGGCACGCTGAGCCTGATCGACGGAGCGGCCAATACCTTGACCCTGGCCAATAACTCTGGCACCGATGTGTTCACCATCGGCTCGACCACTTCAGGCCGCAGCAGCGTCTTGAACATGGAAGTCGGGGCCGTGTCGGACAAAATCGTGGTGGGCTCCGGCGCTTCGCTCATTAACATCCAAAAGAACGACACGGCGACGGCGATCAACATTGTCGGCTTGGGAACGCTGGACGGGACGCAACAGACGTTAATCTTGGCTTCGGGCGGCGTCGGCACGGTCACAAGCACGCGGGTCAGCTTTGCCAGTGGCTTTACGCTCGGAACTGTGTCCGGGAATTTGAGTGGCTACACCGTGGCGCTCGCCAGCGATGATACGCACTTGTACCTGACCGAGACCGCCAATGCCGCTCCGGCCACCGCCTATTGGAAAGGCACCATTGACGGAGTGTGGAACAGCTTCACCAATGGCAACACCAACACGAGCAACTTTACAACGGACGCCGCCGGAACTGCCAATGCCAACGGAATGGTGAGTGGAAGCACGAACATTGTTTTCAACGCGACGGGAGCCGCCCACTATGCCTCCACGACATTGGGGCAGGATTTGACAGTCAATAGTTTAATGTTCAGCAGTGGAAACGCGGTTGGAATCGGCGGCACCAATACCCTCACACTCAATGCCACATCCGCCAATGGCAATACTTCCGGCAATGGCATTACGGTGGCTCCGGGAGCAGGGAACTCCACCATTAGTAGCAAAATTGCCCTGGGAAATGATCAAACGTGGACGGTTGCGGATACAGCCACGTTGACGGTCAGCAACCAAATCAGCGGTTTGGGCAAGGCTTTGACCAAAGCGGGGGATGGCACCTTGATCCTGTCCGGCACCAACATCTATACCGGCGCAACGACGGTCAACGGCGGCACGCTAACCGTCAACGGCTCGCTTGCCGCAGGCAGCGCGGTCGCCGTCGGCCGGGCTACCTTGGCGGGTAGCGGTACGGTCAATGGCACGGTGAGCGGCTCCGGGGCAACCATCAACGGAAGCGGCCTGACGATGGGAACAACCACGCTTCATAGTTCCAACACGCTTTCCGGCTACAACATCGCCAGCAGTGTGGAGGTGGAGAGCGGCTCCACGGCGCTGACCGGCACCACCCAGGCGCCAATCACCGTAGGCATTGGAGCCACGCTCAACAATGGCGGCACGGTGATAGGAAATGTCAGCGTGGGCGGCCTATTGAATGGAAACGGCGAGATCAATGGTAATCTCACCCTCACCAGCGGCACCCTCTCTCCAGGCAACAGCGCCGGAATCACAACCGTCAACGGCGACTTTGTCATGAATGCTTCCTCCACGCTGGTAGCGGAAGTGTCGGGGGCAACAGAGGGCGTCACCTATGACCAAGTCAAAGTCAGCGGAAACGTCTCTTTGAATGGTACGCTGGATCTCAGCACGCTAAGCGGTCTCTCCTTGGGAACCACCGTCACGCTGATCGCAAACACTGGCGATGGAACGACGACGGGGTACTTTTCCACCATCATCACGAGCGGCAGCACCTACACGGTCAGTACCTCCAGCAGCACCTATGTGTTTACGATTGGCACCACGGAGTACGAAATCAACTATGCGGCGAACACCGATTCAGGCACTATCTCCAATGACGTGACCCTGACGGTAGTTCCTGAGCCGAGCACTTGGGCGATGATCGTTGGCGGCATTGGCATGCTGGCGGTCGGGCAACGTTTCCGCCGCCGTTTGAGCTAGAGCGCTTTAAAGTTTGATATGATTTATCGCGACGCGCCGAAGAACATGGCGCAATCATAAGACACACAAGCTGCTGCGCCGATCACCCGGAGGGGAACCTCCCCGCAAATGATGAATTGATGGAATTAGCCAAAATGAAACCACTGCAATTATTGATGTTGGGAGTGCTGTTGCTGCCATTTCCGGCGCATGGCGGGAATTGGAATACAGCGATAGAAGACTCTTTTACCGTAAGCGCCGAGCGGCCGGCAGAGAGCCCGCTCGCGGGCTCCTCAACAGAAAAAGGAGGGCGGATTTGGTTCGCGAGAGGGAATGCCGCGCTGTTCCAAATTTCGCCGGACGGCGAGGTGGTTAACGGGAAAATCAACGGTGGCAAAATGGTGGCCTTGGTGGACTGCGTTCCTGAGGGGAATTATCAAATCAAAGTTGAAGCGGATATTCAGCCGGGCAACGCCCAGTGGCTGGGGTTGGGGTTTTCCTCTGGAAAAGATCTCTTTTGGAGCAAGGAGACGCCTGGGCAGTTGTGGCTGGTCATCACCAAGGCCGGCCAAGTGCAGGTTTACGCCAACGCGACAAGCAAGATGTTGAGGACGGGCAAACCCACGGATTTCGGATTCGATCCGGCCAAGCCGACGCATGCCGAAATCATCTATGACCGGCAGGCCAACGCCGTTTCTGTCGTGCTCAACGGACAGACGCTGCTTGATGGTTCACCCCTGGGCGATTTCAAGCCGGAGATCAAAACCGCGGGCATCATGGATAATTTCCCCGCGATCAGCGATCCGAAGATGCGGGTCGATAACTTCAAAATTTCCGTGCAAAACGGCACTTTGGCCGAACCTGTTGTAAAAACGGGTTCCGGGAAGCCCGCGATTTTGATCGATTCCACGGCGGTCAAAGCAACCAACCTCTCTTGGGGGCAGCCCAAAAAAAACGCCAGCGGAGTGAACGTCGATCTCCAGGCGGAGAGCAGCCACACGCCGTTCGAGCCATATTATGCCGAGTTTGCCTTTGACATTAGGCCGGAGGCAGCCGGTATGGCGTTTACGAATTATAAACAGGCTCAACAGATATTGTGAAAAAGACTCCTTTTGATAGCAGGAAACTTCAGGGCACCGACGCCAACCTATTGGCCGGGTTGGTTTCACGAATTTTTAGAGGGATTCTCGCCCTGTTACGGAACCCACCGCTCAGGCCGAGGCGAGTATCTCTCTTGATGCTTGGTGTCGTTGGGTTGGGATCGGCATCCGCCGCTGCTCCGGGAACCCCAAGCCAAAAGCTGCCTTGGAATTTGGAAGCATTGAAGAACGCTCCCGTAGTTTATCCGGCACCGGAGGTTGTAGTGGAGGGCCTTCGTTCTCTCTATTTTGCGGGGCCGTCCTTTCACGGTAAGCCTACGAAAGTATTCGCTTTCTATGGCGTGCCAGCGCATTCTGAAGGCCAAAAGATTCCAGCCATCGTGCTGGTTCATGGAGGGGGCGGAACGGCCTATGCCGATTGGGTTAAGCTATGGAACACGCGCGGTTATGCGGCGATCGCTTTTGATCATGGCGGAGGGCTACCGATAAGAAACGCACCCGGCACTGGATGGCAAAGGCATCCCGATTCAGGGCCATCCATGGGCGAGTGCCAGCAACTGAGTGAGGGGATCGCCGATCAATGGATGTACCATGCCGTCAGCGACGCGATGTTGGCAACATCCCTCCTGAGTTCGTTTCCCGAGGTGGATGCAGGCAAGATAGGGATTACCGGAATTTCGTGGGGTGGAGTTGTGACCTGCACGGTTGCCGGACTGGATGACCGCCTTCGATATGCCGCGCCAGTCTACGGCTGTGGTTTTATTTCCTACGACTACGACGATGGCTCTCGCTTCGTGGGGTTGAAACAACCGCTGGAAAAAGTGCAACGTTGGAAGGAGCTGTGGGACCCTTCTCTTTATCTATCCGCTGCCAAGCTGCCGATGTTATGGGTAGCGGGTACCAATGACTTTGCGTTTACCTTGCGGGCTCTTCAGTTGTCTTATCTGGGGACATCAGCTCCGCGGACATTATCCACCCGCGTGCGGATGACTCATAGCCAGAGGGTAGGCTCAGCTCCTGAAGAGATCCTGGCGTTTGCGGAGAGCATCATCCACGGTGGAATTGCGCTGCCGCAGGTGATCAAACAGGGGGTGGAGAATGGCGTGGCTTGGACCGAGTATAAGTCTCAAACTCCGTTGGTGTCCGCGACGCTGAACTACACCCGCGACGGCGGAGTCTGGCAAAAGCGAAACTGGGAAACCCTTCCTGCTGCGATCGACGAAACGCAGCATCGGGTGAGTGCGCAACTCCCCAAGGACGCTACCGTCTGGTTCATTAACCTGATCGACAATCGGAACTTGATTGTCAGCAGCGAGCATCAACCTTTGCAGGTTCCTGTCGTCAACAACCCATCTAACAATTGAACAGCCTAACATGAACATTCATCACAACTCCCAATGTTCGACGCCCAGAAACAAGAGATGTTTAGGGGCAGGAATGCTACTGGCGGCGATCTTGCTGCTCCTGCCCGGGATGGGGCGCGCCGAGGATTGGCAGACCGTTATCGAAGACACGTTTACTGTCGGCGCCGAGCGGCCGGCGGAGAGCCCGCTTGCGGGCTCCTCAACGGAAAAAGGAGGGCGGGTTTGGTTCGCGAGAGGGAATGCCGCGCTGTTCCAAATTTCGCCGGACGGCGAGGTGGTTAACGGGAAAATCAACGGTGGCAAAATGGTGGCCTTGGTGGACTGCGTTCCTGAGGGGAATTATCAAATCAAAGTTGAAGCGGATATTCAGCCGGGCAACGCCCAGTGGCTGGGGTTGGGGTTTTCCTCTGGAAAAGATCTCTTTTGGAGCAAGGAGACGCCTGGGCAGTTGTGGCTGGTCATCACCAAGGCCGGCCAAGTGCAGATTTACGCCAACGCGACAAACAAGATGTTGAGGGCGGGCAAACCCACGGATTTCGGATTCGATCCGGCCAAGCCGACGCATGCCGAAATCATCTATGACCGGCAGGCCAACGCCGTTTCTGTCGTGCTCAACGGACAGACGCTGCTTGATGGTTCACCCTTGGGCGATTTCAAGCCGGAGATCAAAACCGCGGGCATCATGGATAATTTCCCCGCGATCAGCGATCCGAAGATGCGGGTCGATAACTTCAAAATTTCCGTGCAAAACGGCACTTTGGCCGAACCTGTTGTGAAAACGGGTTCAGGGAAGCCCGCGATTTTGATCGATTCCACGGCAGTCAAAGCAACCAACCTCTCTTGGGGGCAGCCCAAAAAAAACGCCAGCGGAGTGACCGTCGATCTTCAGGCGGAGAGCAGCCACACGCCGTTCGAGCCGTATTATGCCGAGTTTGCCTTTGACATCAGGCCGGAGGCCGCCGGGGATTACGATGCGTGGGCCCTGGTCTTTGGCACCGGCGATGTGCCACACCTCTCGGCGTGGGCTTGGAGTTTTGATGCCGAGGCCCGCCGGGAAGGCAAAGCCCTGGACGGTTCTCTAAAGGGGATGCCCCGCTGGGTCAAATTCGCAAAAGTGGATTTAAAACCCGGCGGACATTCCCTGCGCTTTACCGTCACGGGGCGCAGATCATTTCCCGATGACGCCTATCTGTTCCATCTATATCGAATCATACTCTCTCCTTCCGGGGATGATTTTAGCCCTCAGGATCCGGAAATCGACATGGGCTACAACCCACAGGGGAATCAGACTGACGGCACTGGCAAAAGCGGCGGCCCAGCCCAGGCGAAATCAGGCGGAAAAACTGTCCTGGTGCGCAGCGGCATTGCCGATCCGGTTACCCTTGGCGTTGATTTGAAGACTCCCCTTCCGCCGGTTCAGCCGATTTGGAGAGACTTGAGCGAAGGCGGGCCCGAGACGGGCGGGGATTTTTTGATCCCGGAGCTTGCCAAAGCTTTGCGGCCGCGTTTTATCCGCAAATGCCATTTTCTTTCCCTGTCGAAAATCACGCGGAACGCGGCTGGCAAGTTGGATTACGATTTTACCGAATCGCTGACCGCGGCAAGGGCCATTATCGCTGTCGGCGCCGAACCCATTGTCGATCTTTCCGCGGTTCCGGCTCCCATTCGAACTGACGCGAATAAAAAGCCTCTGCCGGTGGCAGAATGGGCCAAGAGCGAGACATTTCAGAGAGAATGGAGAGAAACGGTCACCGCCTTCCTACAAGCGCTCCGAAACAATAATATACCGGTGAAGTACTTCACTTGTTTTAACGAGCCGGAGTTTTCTGCAATGAAAACCAACGGCCAAAACGAGACGTCGCTGATGATCTGGCGAGTGGCCGCAAAAGCGGTGAAGGATTTCGACTCCAAGCTGCAAATGGCGGGCATGGAGTTTGGAAATGCGAAATCCGGCATCTACCAGGCCTTCCTCGATGAGATCGGAAAGGATGCCTCGAATCTCGATATCTTCAGCTTCCATCAATACAACTCGACACAACAGCGCCAGGCTGCGGAGATCAAAGACCTCCGGGACGAACTCAACAAACGCTCACTACAGCGCATCAAAATCGCCGTAAACGAGTGGGGCGTCGTCAGCAGTGGGCTGATGTATCACCGCGCAACCACCCGTGCCGCAACCTACAACGCCTCCTGCATTAAAGCGATGGCCGAGGCGGGCCTCGACATTGGTGGTTTCTTCTGCTTCCGGGACTATCCGAGTCCAACCTGGAAATGGGGAATCATCACCGGAGACGGTTATCTCAAGCCGTCATACTGGGGGCATTGGCTCTGGGCGCAACTTCCCGAGAACAACGACCGCCTTGCCGTGAGCGGTGAAAACGACCGTGTCCAATCTTTTGCCTTCCGCGACGGCAAAGGGGTGGCGATTCTCGTCTGGTACGATGCCCCGGAGAACTCCCCCCTGCGCGACGTCACCGTTAAAATCCCCGGCGAAACATGGGCGGGCTACACGCTCAAACAATGGCAGTTGGATTCCATGAGGCACATCGGCTACATCCCGCCGGGCGCGCCTGTCGAACTGCCCTACGCGATCAAATCCTCCAAATTCAAGACACCCACCGAACCGGCATTTGCATTCAAAATGCTTCCGGCATCCATGCGGCTGATTAAAATGCAACCACTGGAGGCCGATCAGGAGCCGCCCGCGCCACGGCCTTTGTTTTTGGATAATGAGGAGCTGAGCACAGGAAAGGTTCGAGCCATGCAATCCGACGCCGCGGCCGGATCGGGTACGGTCAAGTAAAGTCCCCCGCGTCAGATTAAATACAAGGTACGCATCCGGCGGAGTAATGCATCACAGACCGAATAAATCCAACCAACCAGCTAAAACCCTTCGTGCGTTGCCTCGCGCAGTACACAGATCGAAAAGAATCATAAACTGTTTCTATCTCTGAATATGACTCACTATATTGAACCCTCGCGTGAAATTCCCATTAGCGGCAATTCGGATGTTGTCGTTTGCGGCGGTGGTCCCGCCGGGATCGCCGCCGCCTTGGCTGCGGCTCGCGCCGGGGCAAAAACGCGCTTGATCGAAGTCAATGGCTGCTTGGGTGGGGTTTGGACCGCCGGTTTATTGGCGTGGCTTTATGAAATGGATCAGCCGGGTATTAGCCAAGAAATCACCCGAGAATTGGACCGCCGGGGAGCCCGTACCAACGTCTGTACTCACTGCGCGGACAAATATGCGTATGATGTCGAAGCGATGAAGGTGCTCTTGGAGGAGATGCTTCAGGCCGCAGGGGTTGAGTTCCATCTGCACACCCGCGTCGTGGCACCTATTTTGGAAGGACGGCAATTGAAAGGAGTTGTGACGGAGTCCAAGTCCGGCCGCGAAGCATGGAGTGCCTCCTGCTTTATCGATGCCACGGGGGACGGGGACCTAGCCGCTTTATCCGGCTGTGGTTTCGATTTCGGAAAACCGGGGAATGGTGCGCTCCAGCCTTTCACATTCATGGCTCTCGTCACTGCTCGGGATATTGAAGCACTCAAACCATTCATTGTGTTTTCCGAGGGGTTCATACCTTTAAGTTTCGAAAGTCCGACAGCGAATTTTTACAAAGAAATCCAAGCCGCGGGGGAAGACCCTTCTTACCACGCTTCGACGCTCTTTCATCTCCGGGACAAGCTCCTGGCTCTCATGATCAACCATGAATACAATGGTTCACCTATCAACGAGCGCGATGTCACGCGGGCAACGGTTCGTGGGCGGGCTGAGGTTAACCGTGTGGTCAACGCACTTCGCAGTCGGGGAGGCCCATGGGAAGATCTGTTGCTGGTTGCAACCGCCGAACAAATCGGCACAAGGGAAGGTCGTCGTATCCACGGCCGTTATACGGTTACAGAAGAAGACATTCGCAACGGTGCCTGGCACAATGATGCGGTTTGTAAGGTCAGTTTTGGAATTGATGTTCATTCTACTAATCCCAAGGCAGGAAAAGGCTTCGAACCACAGCCGTTTAGCACAAAATCGTATGATATTCCCCTCCGTGCCTTGCTCTCAAAAGATTTGGACAATCTCGTGATGGCGGGGCGTTGCATCAGCGGGGATTTTCTTGCGCATTCAAGCTATCGAGTTACCGGCGTCTCCGTGGCGCTAGGGCAGGCTGCCGGAACGACAGCCGCTTTGTCCGTTAGGGAGCAAAAACTTCCTTCTGAGCTATCTTTTCCGGTTGTTAAAAACGCATTGGAAAAGCTCTTCTCCTCATAAACAGCGAACATGTTTATAAAAGGTAAATGGATGCCGTAAAATGATGAGCTTGCTCGCGATCCCTTCTGGTCGGCCGATCTCGTGTAATCCCAACCTCAAGGACGTCACAGATATCAGATACTACTGGTTCGCCGATGGATATCCACTCACCTACGGGCTCGACAACACCTATACGATCACTCCCGCAGAAGCCGGAAAGAATATCCGCTGCATGGTCAAAGCGGTCGGGGTCCGGGACATGCCGGAGGCTTGGAGTAATGTCGTCAAAATTCGATAGATGCTGCCAAAAAGCGATTCGGGTATAGATTAGTATGATCTGAAAACCTCTTGATATAGCTTTTTGACAAAGAAGTGACCGAATCAAACGATACATCGAGAAAAAGCATGCAACAGAGCCTGCCTTTACCCTACATCAAAAATGAATACATCTACACGCTACTTCCTTGCAACATTGGGATTAATATTGTTCGCCGCAGCGACACACCTCGAAGCAGGAGACCGGGCCGCCGCCAAGTCCACACCTCCTCAAAAACATACCACTGTTTATAAGATAACTAAAAACGCCATAACGGTCAGCAATGGAACCGTCACAAAAAATTTCAAAATAAATACTCGCACACAATTCACATACCAAGGAATGTCCGCATCCTTAAGTGATATCCAACCGGGAATGCGCGTAACGGTCGTCCCCTCATTCAATAATAATGCTTATGCGTCTGAAATTTTAGCAAGCGATGCACCGCTGACTAAAAAATAGACCAGTTACACCTGTATTCTTTCCAGATACTAGAGGGTCCTTACATAAAACGGCGACCTTGTCCAAGATGACGTCCGCGTTCGCGGTCCATTGGAAGGGTCGCTGGTTTTCGTTGTGCGTGTCGATGTAAGTTTCGGTGGCGGATTGGAGTTCAGCCGCCGCTACGAAAAACGCCCCGGAGGATGCGCTCGGTGGTGATTTTTTCAAAGAAGCGTTCCACTTGATCGAGCCAACTCGAATGGGTTGGGCAGTATCCAAAACTTTGTGTGTAGGGCCAAATTTGCGTTGTTCTTGGATTGGAGTGCTCCCCAAAAGTTGATCCAAGAGTTATGAGAGAAGGAGGCGTGGAAGAAGCCAGCCGAGCCATTGAGGTGAGCCTGGCAACCTACCACCGCTGGAAAAGCGAGTATGGAGGGATGAAAAAAGACGCACTCAAGTGCCTCAAAGAACTCGAAAAAGAAAATGTCAGACTCAAGCGTGCCGTGGCCGACCTGACGCGGGACAAGGCGATCTTGAAAGATATCGCGGAGGGAAAATGGTAGGCCCGGCGCGCAAACGCGAGGCAGTGACGCACGTGCAGAGCACCCTATGCACAAGCCAACGCCGAGCCTGTTCGAGTCTGGATCAGCCGCGCAGCACCCAGCGTTACCAAACGCGGCAGCCCAACATTGATGCCAAATTAACGCGGGCCCTGCGGCGCATCGCCGAGCGCGAACCGCGGGCGGATCGGAATGCCATCAACGCCCATTTGATCGAGCGCCAGGCAACGCAACACACCAACCCGCGCCGTCCCGGACGCAGCGAATCGCAAGCCATCAAACGCCGCCCGAAAAACTTCCACTTCCTCACCAAACCCAGACGTGAAATGGGCAACCTCCCGCACCGAGAAAAAGGCCTCGCAATCCATCAAAAATCCTCCTTAAGTTAGCGCCATTCCATCCTGTGGGTGAATCTGCAGCCCGTCTCAAAATGGGTGTATGTCTTTTATTTTTCGCCCCTTGCGCCTTTTTGCGGTCAATCCCATTCCCGGTTTTAGGTTAAAAGGACTCTATGGCGCAGGGATTTTGGAGCTGGGCAAGGAGGCGCGCTTGAGCACCTGTATTCGCTTGAATACAAGCGCAGCAAGCGCCACCGCCCAGCACGAAAAAACCAAGCCAGTGGGTCCGGTTCTTTCTACGAGATGGTATTACATCTGAGTGAAGGTGATATCGGTAAAGTCTGTCCCCAGATTCTTCTCCAGTGTCGCGATGGCCTGCTCGATAACGCTGTAGAGAAGCGCCCGGTCCGAGGCCACGCCCAGATCAAGGACTTTCGTGGAGCTGAGCGAGTTGGCAGCCAGGGAAGCGCTGTAAGCCGCATCCGCCTGTGCTGCAGGGATGGTGGAATAGACACCATTCGCATCCTTATAGCCAAGGGTCTGGAAGATCCTCGAAAAGAGCGTACCGAACGTTCCCATGTTGACGGCGACATGGTTGGAACCGGTCAGGACAACGGAGAGGTTGGTGGAGCTGGGCGTAGGCTTGTTGAAGAGTTGATCTAGGTACCCCCTCACCTGATAGGGATACTGAACATAGGAATCCCCACCCCACGCATTCGAGTAAGAATTAAACGAAGCGACAGTGTCAGCCGTGGCATTCTGGCACGCCTTGCTGGCCGACTGGAAAAGCGTTCCGTAATAGCCCTGATTGTATGCCTCGTTCAGCATGACATCGAGAGGGCTCGTCTGGAGCTTCGAGAAGGCTTGAAGTGCATTATAGAAATACGGCTGCCACTGTGGCGTCCACCCGTGAGAGGCCGATGTCCATGGAGTAGTCAGGTCAGTTCCCCCAATGAATTGCAGCGCCAGATAATCGTTGAAGTGAAAATAGGCGCAGAGGATCGGCCCGTAGTAGAGATCGTTGAAGCTCGCAGGCGTGGGCTGGGTGTGCTGGTCCGCAGCTTCGGCCATGGTGAACCCAATGTTCTTCTGCAACGCAACATAGTTGATCAGTGAGAACCCGGCGGGCGCGTAGCTTCCCGCGACCATATCGGCCGCATAGTTGTTGATCTGGTAGGGGCCACCCTGCCCGACGCCCATCACGGCCGCCTGCAAGGACGAGGGGGCCAGATAGTTGCTCCCCGCCTGGTAAAGCTCGGTAGCGATATTTTCCTGCAGGAGTTGCCCGAAAATCGACCCGTAAAAGTAGTCCTTATCGAAAGGTATGTCCGGCGTGTAATTTCGGACGAGGTGCCCGTACATCACCCCCGCGACCAAATTTGAGAGGATCAGATCGGTATAGGTGTCACCGTCGAGAATCATGCTATCCTGGGCCGTGGTCGGAGAGACTCCGTAATAGTAGTGGAAGTTGATAGTTCCCGAGGTAACCACCGCACCCGTCGAAGGCGTCGGTGTTGGTGTTGCCGTAGGCTTCGGTGTTGCCGTAGGCTTCGGTGTTGGTGTTGCTGTTGGCTTCGGTGTTGCCGTAGGCGTTGGTGTTGCCGTAGGCGTTGGTGTTGCCGTGGGCGTTGGTGTTGCTGTTGGCTTCGGTGTTGCTGTTGGCTTCGGTGTTGCCGTGGGCGTTGGTGTTGCCGTGGGCGTTGGTGTTGCCGTGGGCGTTGGTGTTGCCGTGGGCGTTGGTGTTGCCGTGGGCGTTGGTGTTGGCGTTGGTGTCGGTGAAGTCCCAGGAATGCTCACCGTGAGGGCGACTTTGGCCCCATTAACAAGAAGTTTTGAGGGCTGCTTCGGAGGGTTTCCGTTAAACGTGAACCCGATTGTAATCGCCCCCTTGGCCGGGATAGTGGTGGTCCAGGATTCCGGCGTGAGCTGGTAGCCTCCCGTGAATGCCGTGCTTTTGGCATTCCAGACCGCGGTCTGCGTATCGGTGGTATAGAGGGCTGCATTCCAGTTAGAAACTCCGGCGGTTCCGCCGTTGGTGAGGGTGAGGTTGGCGACAAACCCGGTGTCCCAACTGGAGGTTACGGAAAAAGTGCCCGTGACCTGAGCCCGCAACGGCACGCTGAGGGCGGCAATCAGGCAAAGACAACAAAGAAGTATTTTCATTTAAAAAAAAAGAGCAGGAGACATGCCAGCGCGTACTATGCAAAAATTCATCTCTTTTGTAAGTCACTTGAAATTAGCCACCTACAAGATGTGCAATTTTTAAAAATTGCGTTCCGTTTTCAGGCAGCTTTGCGATGATATGCCGCAAAAGCTCGCCCACACCGGACTCGCATTCGACCTCCGAAGGGTCGGGCAGGCTAGATCCCGGCGGCGGTATCGAGGCCATTCCGATTGTCCGGTTTTCAATCCCCTGATGAGGGTGGACCGAGTTGTAATACCCCTCGTAATCTCGGATCAGGAACTCTAGATGGCGTTTCCCAAATACTACGAACTGGCCAACATACTCGTTCTTTATACTATGAACGAACCGTTCGGCAAACGCGTTCAGATTGGGCGAGGCGTAGGGCAGCCGCTTTTCCTTGATCCCCTCCCCTGTAAAAGCCTCATCGAATTTCTCCGTAAATTTTGGGCCCCCCGTCCATTCCCCTATTGACTTTACGGGGAAAAACCGCATTATTCATACAGTCGTTTGAAACGAACGATTGAATGATGCGACCCATGCGCCCTAAATCACCCACTTCCCTGCACCCCCGTGCGGCGAATACCAAAGATCTCCTGATTGATACAGCGGAGCGCCTTTTTGCCACACACAGCGTGGAAGCGGTTTCCATTCGGGACATCACCACGGAAGCCGATGTGAATTTGGCGGCGATCAATTACCACTTCGGGTCCAAGATAGAGCTGGTTAAGGCGGTTTTTCTCCGGCGGCTTATCCCGGTCGACCAACGCCGGGTTGAACTATTGGATGAATTGGGCCGCCGCTACGGTAAAAAGCCCCCCAAACTCGAAGACGTGCTCTGGATCCTCATTTACCCCATCTTGGAACAGGGGATGTCCAATTCTCAAAACCGGACCTTCTTCCAATTGATGAACCGCATCTTCAGCGAAACGAACGAGGAAATCCGCAACCTTGTCCATGAACAATCCAAGGAGATGAAGGCACGGATGGACGCCGCCTTTTTGCGGGCCATGCCCAATCTTTCCGTGGAAGATCTCCACTGGACCATCAGCTTTGTCATGGGAGCCATTGATAGCGGCCTGATGTTCCTTTCCGTGAAAAATCGGTTTCGTGAAGAAACTTCACCGGACGGCACGGTGGAGCCCAGCATGGAAGAATTGACCCAACGTCTCATTACGTTTGCAGCGGGGGGACTGAAATCGTCGCTTCAAAAATTCAAAAAATGAAAACTCTCCTGATCAGAAATCTAAAAACGTTTTTGTCACTGGCCTGCGTGGCCGTGTTTCTCTCGGGTTGCGGAAAGGGCGGAGCAAAACCCCAGGGGCCGGGGGGCCCAGGTGGCCCCGGAGGGCCCGCGGAAGTCGGCGTAGCTGCCGCCACCGAAGAGACCGTCCCTACGGTTATTGAACTTCCGGGGCGCATCACTGCTGTACGCACGGCCCTGGTGTGCGCACGCGCCACGGGCATTCTGCAAAAACAGCTTTTTAAGGAAGGGGCGGACGTAAAGGCCGACGAGGTGCTTTTCCAAATTGATCCCGCGCCGCTCCAGGCCTCTTACGACAGCTCGAAGGCCGCTTTGGCCAAGGCGGAAGCCACCCTCAACCTGGCGCGCCTGAAAGCCGACCGGCAGAGGGCGCTCATCAAAACACAGGCTGTGAGCAAACAGGATTACGATGATGCCCTCGCTGCGGAACAAGAAGACATAGCCGCCGTTAATGTGGCCAAGGCCGACCTTGAAACGGCGGCCTTGAACCTGGGCTATTGCAAAGTCACCGCACCGATTTCCGGCCGGATTGGCAAAGCTCTCGTCACCGAGGGGGCGCTCGTCAACTCCAGCACTCCGACGCAGTTGGCCACGATTCGTCAACTCGACCCAATTTACGTCGATTTTACCCAATCCAGCACGGAGATCCTCAAGCTGCGCAAGGCTTTCACCGCAGGCGCACTTCAGCGCGTGGGAAGCAACGAAGTAAAGATTACCCTCCTGATGGAAGATGGTTCGACCTACAAACTTCCGGGCAAGTTGATCTTTTCCGATATTTCCGTGGATCAGAGCACCGGCACCGTAACGATCCGAGCGGAGTTCCCGAATCCCGAAAACCTGCTCCTTCCGGGTGCCTTCGTGCGCGGCAGGCTTGAACAGGCCCTCAACAAAGCCGTCACCGTGCCCCAGCGCGCGGTGACTCGGGATGCCGACGGCTCGGCTGCCGTTCTGGTGGTCAATGCCCAAAACCAGGTGGAACGCCGAACCGTTGAGACAAAGCAAGCCGTTGGGGTTAAGTGGATTGTCTCCAGCGGCCTCAAAGCTGGCGAACAGATCATTGTGGAAGGAATTCAAAAAGCGCGTCCCGGGGCCACGGTGGTTCCGGTTCCCTGTGAGGGAAACGCTCTCAAGGTTTCACAAGCAACCGTTTCCAATAATTCAACTCCTACGGAATAATATCCAATGGCTCAATTCTTTACTGACCATCCGGTTTTTGCCTGGGTGGTTTCCATTCTGATCGCACTGGCTGGCGTGCTTGCCATTACCCAGCTTCCCATCGCGCAATACCCGTCCGTCGCGCCCCCCTCGGTTTCCGTCTCGGCCACCTATTCCGGGGCCTCCGCGGAGATTGTGCAGGAAACGGTCACGTCCGTCATCGAGCAGCAGTTGACAGGCATTGACAACCTGCAATACATGACTTCATCGAGCAGTAGCAGCGGCGACTCGACCATCACCCTCTACTTCCTGCCGGGAACCAACGCCGACACCGCCCAGGTGCAGGTCCAGAACAAGGTGCAGCTCGCCACCCCGAGCCTCCCCTCGACCGTTCAGCAGCAGGGGGTGACGGTGAAAAAGGCAGCGCGCAATTTCATGCTGATTTGCAGCTTTTCGTCCGGAGACGGAAAGATGGATCAGTATGCGCTGGGCAACTATCTCGCCGCCAATGTCCTGGACTCGATTCGCCGCATTCCGGGCGTGGGCGAGGCGCAGATTTTCGGGTCGGAATACGCGATGCGCATCTGGCTTGATCCCAACAAGCTCAACAATTATTCCCTCACGGCGGGGGATGTAAATAACGCCGTGTCGGCCCAAAACACCCAAGTAACCGTAGGGCAGATCGGCGACCAGCCCGCCGTCACGGGGCAGGAAATCAACGTCACCCTCAAGGGACAGTCGCCCTTCAAGACAGCGGCTGAATTCGAGAACATTCTGCTCAAGGTCAACACCGACGGCTCCACCGTGCGGCTCAAAGACGTGGCCCGCGTGGAACTCGGCGGCCAGAGCTACAACATGTCCACGCTTTCCAATGGCAAGCCCGCGGCGACCTTCTCCATCAAGCTTTCCCCCTCCGCCAATGCCCTCTCCACCGCCACGGCGGTAAAGGCCAAGCTCAACAAGCTTTCGGAATACTTCCCGCACAAAATCGATATCGCCTATGCGCTGGACACTTCGGTGTTCGTTCGGATTTCCATCGAGGAAGTCGTCAAGACCCTCCTTGAAGCCATCGTTCTTGTGTTCCTGGTTTGCTATCTCTTCCTGCAAAACATCCGGGCGACGCTCATTCCCACGATTGTCATCCCCGTGGCCCTGCTCGGCACCTTCGCCAGTCTCTATGCCTTCGGTTTCTCAATCAACGTGCTGACGATGTTCGGAGCAGTGCTGGCCATCGGGATGCTCGTGGACGACGCCATTGTGGTGGTCGAAAACGTGGAGCGCATCATGAGCGAAGAGGGACTCCCCCCCCGCGAGGCGACCCATAAGGCCATGAAGCAAATCACCGGAGCGTTGATTGGCATCACGCTAGTCCTCACAGCGGTATTCATCCCCATGGCGTTCTTCAGCGGATCGGTCGGGACCATTTACCGGCAGTTCTCCGTCTCGATTGTTTCGGCGATGCTGCTTTCGGTGTTTCTAGCGATGTCCCTCACCCCGGCCCTTTGCGCCGCCATGCTGCCCCCGGTCGAAAAAGGCCATAAGCACGAAAAGAAAGGCTTCTTTGGCTGGTTCAACCGCGAGTTCCTGGCCATGACCAACAAATACCAGGGCTGGGTATCGGGCTGGATCAAGCGGCCCGTCCGCTCCATGCTGGTCTACGCGGTGATTATCGGCGCGCTTGTTTTTATCTACGTGCGGATTCCCACAGCGTTTCTTCCAGAAGAAGACCAGGGGTTTTACATGATCAATGCTCAACTCCCCGTGGGGGCCACCACAGAACGGACCGCGGATGTGGTGAAAAAAGTAGAAACCTTCCTGAAGCAACAGCCGGAAGTGGAAACATTTGTAACGATTATCGGCTTCAGTTTCAACGGCAACGGGCAGAACAACTCCCTGTCCTTCGTGAGGCTCAAGCCCTGGGATGAACGCTCGGGGGCCAAACATAGTGCGAAAAATTTGGTCGACCGGACCAACATGGCGCTCTCCGGAATCAAAGACGCGATGATCTTCGCCATGAACCCCGCCCCCATCACGGAACTGAGCATGAATTCCGGATTCGACTTGGAGATCCAGGATCTGGGCGGTTTGGGACATGCCAAGCTGATGTCCGCGCGTGACCAGCTCATCCAAATGGCCGCGCAAGACCCGCGCGTATCGGCCGTGCGCGTGCAGGGCTTGGACGATGAGCCACAAATGAAGATCCAGATCGACCAGCAAAAAGCGAGCGCCCAGAAAATCACCCTGAGCGACTTGAACACGGTCCTCTCCACCTGCTTTGGCTCCAACTACATTAACAACTTCACCAACGAGAACCGCGTGCAGCGTGTGATCGCACAACTCGATGCCCCGTTCCGGATGAAGCTGGATGACGTGAGCAAAATATTCGTCCGTAACAGCGACGGCAACATGGTGCCCCTCTCCTCCTTTGTATCGACGCAATGGACCTACGGCTCGCCATCCCTTAATCGCTACAACGGCTTCCCCTCGGTGGAGATTGTCGGTTCGCCCGCGCCGGGAAAAAGCACTGGCGACGCCATGACGGCAATGGAGGAAATGGTCAAAAAGCTTCCCGCCGGGATCGGCTATGAATGGACGGGCCAATCGTATGAAGAGCGGCTTTCCAGTTCACAGGTGCCGATTCTTTACGGGCTTTCTCTGGTAGTGGTTTTCCTCTGCCTTGCGGCTTTGTATGAAAGCTGGTCCATCCCCATGGCCGTGCTGATGGTGGTGCCGCTGGGCATCGTCGGCGCGCTCGCTGCAACGTGGCTCCGTGACCTCTCCAACGATGTCTACTTCAAGGTCGGCTTTCTAACGATTGTCGGGCTTTCGACAAAAAACGCGATTCTGATCGTTGAATTCGCCAAGGAGGCACAGGAGCGCGGCCTGGGGCTCATCGAGGCCACCTTGCAAGCGGTTCATTTGCGGCTGCGGCCCATCCTGATGACATCGTTTGCCTTTATCCTCGGCGTGCTGCCGCTGGCCGTCGCTCACGGAGCCGGTTCAGCCAGCCAGAATGCCATTGGTACGGGGGTCATCGGCGGCATGCTGACGGCAACCGTCTTTGCCCTTTTCCTCGTGCCAGTATTCTTCGTGCTAGTGCGGCGAGTATTCAAAGGCAAAGCCCCCATTGGCTCCACTGCGGTAGAGAAGCAACCGGTAGTGAGCTAATACCATTTTTACAGTTACTTTGGTTAATCAGGAACTCAGGAACTCAGGAAAAGAAACAAATTTCTGTCTTTTTCCTGAGTTCCTGAGTTCCTGATAAAAAACCAAAGTGACCGTATAACTGGTATAAGAGCGCGATGATCTGCCGATTTTGAACCGGGCTTAACGGTGCGAAATGGCTGCACGGCGAACGAGCAGCCGTTCAGTCCGTCGAAAATTCGAACAGCCCCTCGGCATTTCAACCGTAAACCAGGCTGCGCCGGATACGCCCTCTATTTCCCCGGCGTGCTACTTCCCTCCACCCAGTAGCCCTCGTGCATGATCGTCTGCGGGTGTTCGGGAACGCCGCGTTCATTCCGGTATATCTGCGCGACTAGCGCGTCCACGGCGGCCGCCCCGGCCAGCTCCCAGTTTTGGTTGAGGCCCGAGAGCGAGGGCTCGCAGGCCGAGGGAACGCCGAGGTGCGCCACGGCCACGTCGCGCGGAATCGAGAGCCCCAGGTCCTTCAGCCGGTAAACCAGGTCGTCGTGGCCGATCACCACGTCCGGTTTGTACTTTTCCATCCATGCGCCGAAGGGAATGGAGCTGTCCACCTTTTGAAAATAGATCGGCACCCGGTGCTTGGCCGGAAGGCGCAACTGGTAGCCAGCCATGCACGAGCTAAAGGCGCGGTCCACCTTGTTGTCCACAAACTCGTTGGTGACGAACCCGATGCGGCGGTAGCCCTTCTCCTCGAGCTTGTGCAGGACAAGCGACATTCCGTGATACTGGTGATGCGTCACGCGGTGCAGCAGCGGGCTCAAGAGCGAGTTGCCCAGGGCCACCGCGCTCCACTCGGACCAGTCCATATGGTCCAGCCGCCCGGCTTCCGGCAGCGGCGCGAGGATGACGCCCTGGATGTTGCGCGACCGCAGCACTTTGCGGAACCTCTGCGGGTCCATGCCCGGCTCCCTGAGCCAAAAATGGTCGATAAGATAGCCCACGTCGCTCGCCCGGCGGTTCATCCCCCGGTAGGCGCGCACAGCCACGGAGTGATTTTTCCAGTCGTTTTCGGAAATAAACGCGGTGACATAGGCGAGGTTTGCCTGGTAGGGCACCGGCCTGGAGGACCGGATATGCACCATCAAGTTCGAGACCATCGGGTTGGGCCGGTAGCCCAGCTCCTCGGCTGTGGCCAGAACCTTCTTTTTCGTGCTCTCCGAGATACGGGAGTGGTTGCGCAACGCCAGGGACACCGTCATCACGCTGACCTTTGCCTTTTCGGCAATGGATTTCATGGTGGGTCTCACGCTGGGCACGCTTTCATTTTACTGGTAAACCGGTGCGGAACCAACCTCCAATTTTCAATCCGGCGGGATGGGGCCGGAAAAAGGGATTCCACTGGGATGAAGGGGGCCACGCCTTGCAGTTTAGGATCAAACCGGCGGGCGGCAATGATGCCGGTGGTTTAGCCGTAAACGGAGCGGTGCTGTTTACGGTTAAACCGGCTCTTCCCTTGTGGCCTGCACTACCTTATTCCATATTGCGAACGAACGGCCCCCGCCCGGACCTCCACGCCATCCCTCGTCTTTCCATCCCCCCACCGTGATCCCCTCCGCAGCCTCCACCTCCAGTGCCCCCTCCTCCCCGGCCTCGACCGGCAAGACATGGCGTGCAGGGACGCTTGTCTACTCCTCGGCGGGCCTCTTTGCACTGTTCTCCTTTTTGCTCTTTGGCGACTTCGCCCTCTCGATGCGCGACCGCTCCGTGGGGCCGATCACGCACTGGTATCTGAATCATCTCCAGGTCCCCAATTACCTTTTTGCCCTGCTCCTGAACTCCTTCCCCGCGGCCATGTCGCTGATTATCGGGCCGATTGTCAGCTTCAGGTCTGATCGGCTCCGCAGCCGCTGGGGCCGCCGCATTCCCTTCCTGCTGTTCACCACCCCGCTGGCCGGCCTGGGCATGATCGGCCTGGGCCTCACCCCCATCGTGGCCAAGTGGGTTCACAGCCACTTTCCCAACGAAAGCGAAGTCTTCATCGCGCTGCTTTGCTTCGGCGTCTTCTGGGCGGCCTTTGAGCTGGCCACCATCGTCGGCGGCTCCGTCTTTGGCGGGCTAGTCAACGACGTGGTGCCCAAGGAGCTCCTGGGCCGGTTCTACGGGCTCTTCCGCGCCATCAGCCTGATCGACGGGATGATCTTTAACTATTGGCTGATGGGCTGGGTGCCCACGCATTTCACGCAGATCATGGTAGTGATCGGCGTCTTTTACGGAGCGGCCTTTACCTGGGTGTGCGTGAAGGTGAAGGAAGGGAGCTACCCGCCGCCGCCGGAAATTCCACCTTCCGAGCCCCAGGGGGAGCGGGCGGGCGCGATCTCCCGCTTCAAAAGCAGTGCGGCCACGTATTTTCGCGAATGCTTTACCCACTCGTATTATATCTCCATCTTCATCATGTCGATGGTTGCGGGCCTCACCTTTTCTCCCATCAACACCTTTTCCGTACCGTTCGCCACAAGCCTCGGCGTAGACATGAACACCTACGGCAAAGCGTTGGCGGCGACTTACCTGATCTCGCTCTGCCTTTCGTTTTTCCTCGGCTGGCTGGCCGATCTCTTCCACCCTCTGCGCATGGCGATGGCGATGCTGCTGGGGTACGGCTTGGTGGCCACGTGGGGAGCCTTTTACGCCACCTCGGCCAAGATGTTCCTGATCGCGTGGGTGATGCACGGCGTACTCTCAGGCTGCTATTTTACCAGCGCCGCATCGCTCGGCCAGCGGCTCTATCCGCAGTCGCGTTTCGCCCAGTTTGCGTCCGCTTCTGCCATTGTCGGGGCGCTCTTCGGCATGGTGCTCGCCCCGGCGGTCGGCCTCTTCATTGACTCCACGGACCGCATCTACCGCTACACGTTCGGCATCGCGGCGGTGATGGCGTTCGTCGCGCTCGGATGCGCCTTTTTCGTCTACGGAAAATTCAAGAAACTCGGCGGGCCTCGCGCCTATACGGCCCCCGAGTAAGCTTTGGTAACACTCCACCCATAACCTATGAACCGATACCTCCCCTTGGCCCTCGTGGGCCTACTATCCGCCTCGGCGCTTTACGCCGAACCCGTCCCCGTCAAGAACGGCACCTTTAAGCTTGGCGAAGACGGCTCCCCCACCGACTGGCAGGGCTACCCGCCCGCCGCCGCGCCCGGCACCTCCTTTACCGCGGGCGCTTCCGGCGGCGTTCTGATCACCGACAACGACAAAGCCAACGGCCTCGGCCTCGGCCAATGGGTCAACGTGACTGCGGGCCACAAATACAAAGCCGTGTTGAAAACCGGCGGCTCCGGCGGCCTGATTTTCCAGATGAGCTTCCTGTCCAAGATCCCCGGCAAAATGGCGATGATCGGCAAAAGCCATTTGCTGGAAAAGCGGCAATGGGTGAAAGCCGGGGAAGACGGTGTGCTGGAGGGCGTCGCGCCCGCCGGCTCCACAGTGGCGTGGGTCTGGGTCTACAGCCCCAAGGCGGCGGACACCTGCGCGCTCGAAGCCCAGTCCGTGCAGATTGAGGACCTTGGCTCCGACGGCAGCGTCCCCGCGCCCGCCGCGGGCTCCGGTGCTCCGGCCGCCCCGGTCCCCGCCGCCACCCCGCTCGTCAAGCGGCCAGACACCGAGACACTCCCCGCCGGAACGATCAAGGTGATCGACTTTGAAACCGGCGACCTCACCCAGCCGCGCATGCTCGAAGGCGGCAAAAAGGATGTCGTTACCGCCCCCGATCCGGTCCGTGGAGGCAAATACGCGCTGAAAATCTCGATGACCCACGACCAGCACCGCAGCGAGGTCGTCAGCTACCGCAGCGCCCCCTCGGGCAACTACAAATACGGCTGGAGCGTCTACGTTCCGGAGACCTTCGACGGGGCAACCTTCTTTAGCATCGTCACGCAATGGCACACCTGGGGCTCGGGCAAAGCATACGCCGCAGCGCGCCCCGGTCCTCCCACCTGCCTCACCATTTCCAAGAACGCCTGGCAGTTCAAGCTCCAGTACCAGGATGGCGAAACGGCCAAGGCTGCGGAGAAATACTTCGACCTCGGCCCCATCCAACCGGACCGCGGCAAGTGGACTGACTTCGTGCTCGACGTCAACTGGCAGTCGCCCAAGAAAGGCGGCGGCTTCCTGCGCCTTTACAAGAACGGCGTGAAGGTGATCGACTACGACGACCCGACGTGGTTTGAGGAAAAAACCGACGGCCCGTTTTTCAAGATGGGCATCTACAAAGGCGGCGCCTCGTGGACGGGTGAGGAAAGCGGCGCCATTCTCTACTTCGACGAATTCCGCATGGGCGGCCCGGGAACGCCGCTCGATGCCGTGGACCCGGCCAAGCAGGCGGGCCCGAGGAAACCGTAACCGATTTTTGGGAGTCATATAAAAGGGGCAGACGCTCACGGGAGCGTCTGCCCCTTTTCGTTTAGCCCGGAAACAACGATGAATTGTCTTCTGGTTGCCCGTCTCTAGACGGGGAACACCCCGGGGTTTCACCCCACCCCTACGCCATGCGCCCCAACAGCTCCGGTGTGACTCCATATTGCAGCTCCTTCCCGGCCAGCAGGCGCCGAGCTTCGTCCACCATGTACTGCGCCAGCCGAAAGCATTCGTGGCTTTTGCTCCCCGCGAGTTCCATCATGAGGTTGAGGGCTTGCTGTTCAACCCAGGGCTCATTGGCTGGCAGGTCGTTCCCCTCACTCGCACTCTTCGGGAGCCAACATGGATGAAAAACAGCACGTAGTATGTAACTTTCCCCCACCTCGTCCTCACATCTTTCGTAAAGAAATCTGTAGCCCACAGCGTGTCGATGTGCCGTTTGAGAAAAAGCGCCCAGTTCCCCGCCAGCCTTCCAGGGTTAGGATGAAAACCGTTCTTAGTGAGGACCTTCTTTACAGTGTTCCGAGCCACAATGATCCCGAGCTTCCTAATACGATTTACATAGTTACGCAGCCGCATTTCTCATGAAGGAATCGTTCGCTTCGCTATGGAGGAGTGGTTACCGAGCAATGACCGAATGCGAGCAGGATTGCTCCAATATTCTTTGAGATCCCCGTTGATAGCATCTTGGAGTTCTTCCAGGTCGTCCCATACCCGGCTGCAGATCCGGTCTTTGGCGATGTCCCAGAGCTGTTCTTTCGAGTTGAGCTCAGAACTGTAGGGCGCAAGTGCGATGACTCTCACATTTTTGGGCAGCAACTGGTTGCCTTCTTCCAAGTGGAAGCCCGCTACCGGTTGGTGTCCGAAGCGCGCCTCGTCTTCAACCCAGATAGGCACCGGCACACCGCCGGGAGTTTGCCAAGCAAGTTGTGAAACGAATTTCGAATCCTTTACGGGGAGTATTGGAGTGCTCCCCAAAAATTGATCCAGGAGTTATGAGAGAAGGAGGCGCGGAAGCGCCGCCGCAACTCTCATGAAAAGAAAACGATACACACCGCAAGAGATCATCAAAAAATTACGCGAGGCCGAAAGCTTGGTAGCCACGGGCAAGAGCGTCGAAGAAGCCAGCCGAGCCATTGAGGTGAGCCTGGCAACCTACCACCGCTGGAAAAGCGAGTATGGAGGGATGAAAAAGGATGCGCTCAAGCGGCTCAAGGAACTGGAAAAGGAAAACGCGCGGCTCAAGAGAGCCGTGGCCGACCTGACGCTGGACAAAGCGATCTTGAAAGAAATCGCGGAGGGAAAATGGTAGGCCCTGCGCGCAAACGCGAGGCAGTGACGCACGTGCAGGAAACCCTATGCACAAGCCAACGCCGGGCCTGTTCGAGTCTGGATCAGCCGCGCAGCACCCAGCGTTACCAAACACGGCGGCCCGAGGTTGACGCCAAGTTGACGCGGGCCATGCGGCGCATCGCTGAGCGCGAACCCCGGGCAGGCTACCGGACGGTGACTCGCTACCTGCGGCGCGAAGGCTGTCGAGTGAACCGCAAGCGCGTCCACCGGCTCTGGAAAAAGGAAGGGCTCAAAGTTCCCGCCAAGGCCCGCAAAAAGAGGCGCATGGGCGAATCGGCCAACGGCACCCAGCGGCGGCGGGCCGAGCGGATCAACCAAGTCTGGAGCTACGACTTCGTATTCGACCAAACCGAAACGGGCTCCCGGCTCAAATGGCTGCCGGTCTTGGATGAATACAGCCGCGAATGCCTTTCGCTGGAAGTCGAGCAGACCATGACGGCCCAGGACGTGGTGCAAACGCTTCAGCGGCTCGTCGCCGAGAGGGGTGCGCCCGAGTTCATCCGCTCGGACAACGGGCCGGAGTTCGTCGCCGATGCCGTCAAGGAGTGGCTGCGCGGTGCCGACATCGGCACCCTCTACATCGAACCGGGAGCGCCGTGGCAGAACGCCTACAGCGAAAGCTTTAACAGCCGGTTGCGGGACGAGTTCCTCAACGTGGAACTCTTTGCGAACACACTGGAAGCGAAAGTGCTCGGCAAGGAATACCGCCAGAAATACAATCAACAACGCCCGCACTCCTCGCTGGGGGATTTAACCCCGGCGGAGTTCGCCGCACGCTGCCTTGCTCCGCTCCGGCCTTTCGACTTCGTCGAAGCGGCCTGCGCTCCGCAAGCCAGCGTTTTTAACCCAATAACCCTTACAAATCTCTCATAACGAGTGGTTCAAAGAATGGGGGCACGCCAGGATCTCAACACGTTTTGCGCGGATTCAAAAAGCGAGAAACCTTCTCAAATGAGGTGCCATGGGGAGGCTTGCGCCCATCGGGAGTAAAACATATCGCCCCGTCTCTGCATTTAAGGTGAAAACCGACTATTCCTCACAACCCGCCATTTGTAGAACGATTCAAGAATCGATGCGGTACTGCTGGCAAAATCGCTATTGGTTAGGTTGGAATCGTTTGGATCAAGATATCGTTCCAATATACTAGAACCACGGTATTCTCCAATAACTGCTCCGCGGGTCTCATCCCATTGTGTAGCATCGGTGGATACGTTTTTTAACGCCTGTACCGTAAAGTGCACAATGTAGGTGTTTGATTTAGTGGTCACTCTTGAATAAATGTTCGCGTAGGGACGTTCTCTGACATTATCTCCCACTAAAGCAAAATCATCGCCATACCATTTGCTAGGAAAGTCAGAGAGTGTGTAGCCTTGAGGTATAAGAAACATATCGCAGATTTCGGAGGCCGAGCGAAAGAGAGAGCCGTTTCCAATATCCCCATCAGGACGGAACTTTTTGTCGAATTGTTTTAATGTTTCGGAGATGTCGATTGGAATGCGGGCATTGCGCTGCATACCTTGCCCTCCTCCATAGCTTACATACTTTTTATACTGAGATGCATCATTTTTACCGATGACGGCGATCTTTTCACTAGCCAACACGGAACGTAATGCGGAACTGCGGTTGATATAGGTAAATGGGACGATCTGGTAGTTTAGATTGATTTTGCCTGCTGTCGAGAATGGTTCACTGATGGCGTAGGGACTGACTGATGGCATCCAAAATAAATCAAGTAGCAAGTGATCGGGCGGGGCGTCAGTCAGAAGGCTTCCATCATATTTTCTACCAGATTCCCCCGGGTGGTACGTCAGCCCGGCTAGGCCGGGTCCCGGACGAAAAAGAAGGGTTTGCCAAGGCAACTGGTGGATAACACCAGTGGAAAGAGAGCCAAACATTACAGGTGATGGAACTTGCCGATTTGGAGCAAAGAGAGTCGACCCGGGCTGGGTGTCTGAATAGGTAACATAATAACTTTGGCCCAATGTTGTCTTTATATTCCCTTCATCGGGCTTATTAATGTACGGACCGTCTTGAGTTGTTCCGATGCCATTATCCCAATCGCCAACAGAGCCTCCAGAGGTCACCGCCCCATTGAGTGACGCTGGAACAATGGGAGCAGCGTAATAAGAAGCGCCCGAGACCAGAGCGCCAACGGTAGCCCCGGAATATAAAAATTGCGACATCGTTGCAGAAGCGTTCTGAACCATTCCATAACCATGGGCGCGTGATGTTGTCTGATAATCCTTGTAGGGAACAAAAGCACTGCTCGGCACCTTATTGAGGGCTAGCAGCCGAACGTCGCCCGTATTGGGTATGACACTCTTAACGATATCACCTTGTCCAATCCAATTGGCAGGCGAGAAATTGTCCTTCCATCGATCGCTATCGTTGTTGGTTCCGATCAAAGGCCCAGTAGCGGCCCCCGTTGCGAGTTGAGGCATTGGAAAGGACACCGAATTAAATGAAATATCATAGCTCTGTACCGGAGTGCCGGCACCTGAAGGACCGTATATATTGACTTTTATAGTAGCTCCATTAAGCGTGATGGACGAGGAGTTTGGAATTGCGGTAATAGCACTATAGAAAGGATAATTGCGGCCACCTTGTGAAGAAAGCCCTGCGGGAAAAGCTGCGTGAGTTAGAATACGATTATAGAGAATACATCGAAAGTCCATCAATCCGCCTAGATTTGAACCGCTATTCATGCTCTTGAAAGGAATGACTCCAGGGCCGCCCATAGGGGCTGGTGTATAATTTCCGGAGGCCGCAAATCCCAAGGGCCTAATAGTCCCAGCCCCGTCGGTTATGGTAAGATTTTCCAAACCTGAAATATCAAAATATACATTGGGCATTATCCATGAATATCCCATGCTAGGATCAAAAATACTAAATAACAAAAATGCCTGAACTGCTGTCGTATTTGCGGGCAGAACCCCTCCCGTTATATTGATCTCGCTTACCCCCGGCATGGAAGCGTAAGCTGATTGGACTGGAATGGCATTGTTAGAGCCACTCTGTCCCGCCCCCATAGCGACGAATTGCAGCGAAACCTCCCGTAGTCGGAAAAATCGGCCGAATCCCTGCGTATTCCAACCGAGCGTTGATCCATCGCCCGCAGAACAGGGGATCACTTGCCCCTCCCCTAAGTTCTCCGTAATGTTAGGTCCAGCAGCAGCAAATGGGCTGGAAACCGTTGCGTCGTGAAGGTTCGTTGTCCGAATATAATCGAAGATTTCGGTGAGTATCTGCCTACGCTCACTGATGACCTTATCGCCCAAGGGCGTTGCAGGATATTTTGTATCGAAGTTTCCGCCAAACCCGGGAACTGCTTGTGTGGTCAGTCGATCAACGTAGGAGAGAAGATCTGTATTTCGGGTGAGATTGATATCAGTAATCGCATTTGTTGGATCTTGGCGACTAAAATAATAGGGTTTTGTGCCAATCGTGGAACAGAACGCCATAAGTTGATCAACGGTGCTGCGATGGCTGGCATCGGTGTTACTCGATAACGGCCAAATGGAGATCCTCGGCAAACCGAATAGATTTATTTCCGGCGCGCGGCTATTAGTTGTTAAAAAGAATTTTGCGGTATCGATTCTCTGACTCGAAACGGCGTCATTCATGTTGAGGGCAGATGCGAGTCTGTCCGGCGTGAAAAGCATTTCTCCCACTGAGGAGTAGAGCGGATTTGTTTTTGCTGGCACTTTCGCGGCGTTGAGTATGGAGAGCGTCCCCCCCTTTGATCCTCCATCGTTATATCGCGGAAGCAATTGGTAGAAGTCGGGGGAAGACAGGTTATACCCCAGGTCGGTAAAGATTTTTTTAAGTGCTGTTGTGGCAGGATGTCCGGGATAACGCTGGTACTCACCAGCAGTCGGAGCATAGCTATCGAGTTTCAGCTCATCGGGGGCGACAAAGTGAGGTGTATCCCAGAATGTCTTGTCAGCGGTATTATCGGTAGTATTGCTTACCAGATTATTAATTCCATCGCCTGCTGCGGTATTAATATTGACTTTGCATGTTTCATCGTCAGTCCAGAAGGCGATTCGACCAATAACAGGATTGTCTTTGCGAGCGCCGCCGATGGTAATTATCCCTGCTGATCTGGTAATGCTTGATGTTATAATTTCACCGTTTTGTAGAATATATAGCCACCGGGTTGGCATCGGGGCAGGTTGGTTGATCGTCGCACCCGGCGGCTTGTCTAGTGCAAAACCGTCCACGTTGATAACGCTTGTGGAATTGTTCGGATCGCGCGGGTCAAGAATAGGGAAATGCAAATTACCGGCGGTATCTGGCATAGGCGCGTTGAGATCAGTCCATATCGCAGGGGAGTCCGCCCAATCTTCGGGCGGAATATCTTTGACAAAATCGGAAGCGGAAGTGCCGGTTAGTGACGTCGAGGAATACAACCGGTAAATAGTTTTAAGCGCTCCAGTTCCGTCAAAAAGGCGGAGGGCTCCAGGTTGGGAAACCCACCCAAAACCGCTGCCACCCTGCGTGATAGAACCGGTACACCGCGAGGTAGCTTCGTTAACCTGGGCTTGAACAAGGTTCGTCACTGTATTGGCTAACTGGCGTGTCCTAGCTGTAGCGCTATAACTGGCGACAGCCTTTCTCGCAGAACCAACACGAACCATAAATCCCACCACAAGCAACGTCATCAGCCCCATCATAGCGAGGACGATAACCAATGCTACGGCCTGTGGGCGTGAATGAAAGCCTAGGGGCAATTTTTTGGCTTGTTGCTGAATTGTATCGTTAACAAAACGCCGAGCTATCTTGTCCCCGCAGCATAGGAAGAGAAATCTTGGGATTTTCATGGTCGATAAACAAGGGTGGTTCCAGCATTCGAATTGATTTGGACAATCACGTAATTAGCAGGCAAGGTCGTAGCATCAGCAAAACGTGTAGGAATCACAGTAAGATACATGTCCGACATGCTGGTAGCTGCAGGCGTAACATTCCCTGATGCCCTGATTTGAAAAGCTGTATAACGAACACCGGTGGACATTGTTTTTGTCGCAGTTGTGACGGAAAGCAATTTGGATAGCTTTGTAGCATCTGGAGAAATGGTAGTACCCTGAGGTAGCGTGACCAGTCGATCAACGGGCACCATGTCATTAGTTCCGCTAGCAGCAGGAGCCGCCCAGAGCTGCATAGCGCTGAAGCCATTTGGCGAGAGATTAGGTAATGCGATTAAGCGTATTTCCACGGTACAATTCCTTGTTGACGCAATTTGCCGTGCGAGGCCGACTTGATCGACGATTAATTGACCGGCCTGTGTTAAGTTATTGCTTCCTAGCATAGAAGATACCGAAGGAACAACCAACGCCAGCATGATTCCCATCAGCATCATTACTACGAGAACTTCCACTAAGGAAAACGCCACACAAGACTTCGATTGAGATTCAAAATTCCGATGACTCATAATTCGCATTTGACCAATGAATGTTTTCATGGCGTGCTGCTCCATTTTGACTCCTGCAAGACCACGGAAATATTCCGTATCTGATACTTAATCCGATGGGTTGTCAGTATGCTTGCGAGGCTGCTCAAATCCTGCTGGTATTTGGTGACATCGGTGAACTTGTTTTGCAACGCATTGTAAATCACCTGGGGTGGCGTATCCGAATGAGTATCAAGACGAACGGCAGAAGCATCATCTATGACAACAAGGGTGACTTGGACGGTCGGCGGTAGTTGGTTGGCGGTGATCGGCTGCGGATAGGAGTTTGCGTTTTTCTGGGAGTCGTATTGATAGTTGGAGGTCAGTTGGGTTCCCGTGACATCGGCCCCCGCTGAGAGGCGCGGCCAAACAATCAAAGCAATTACATTTTCACAGAGGGGTATCGCATTAGTCATGCTAATGTTGGTGGCCCATGCAGTATCGTCATTTGCGGCAAGTCTGAATACCTGCATCTCTTCTGTCGGTTGGATAGCCTCCATCAGCCGATAACGCCATCGCTTATTATTGACAACCCCTGGGCGAAAATTATCGTCATTGCTATATCGCACAAAATAACCGCATGCGTTCAATATGCCCTCTGTGCCTTGATAATTTGCGTTTGATGAATATGATTCTGGAACCTGGAAAAAAATTTCCTGCCCATAGCCAGGGTATTGAGTATTCGCGCGGGTTAGAAATTGAAGATCCGATTTACGGAGGTAATGTCGTGGCAATGAGGGGTCATCATAGTCCCAATAGGTATTGAGGGTAGCCTGCGAAAGTTTTCCCACAATAATGTCAAAAGTCGATCGAGCCGTGGCAAAGGCATCAATTTTTGCTGAAGCACACATTACAGTCGAACTGGTTTGGTTCATGACGGCAAGCATGATCGCCAGAAGCAATGTTAATACTGTGGTTGCGACCAACACTTCCAAAATTGTGAAACCATTGCCATGCCTCTTATTTTGAGGCTTCTTTAGACGAATAGGACACATGAGTAAAGTGGGGGAGGTGGAGGGGGGGCAGAAGCCTGTACCGTCAATCGCTGGTTTGCTTCGCTATCAACAGCGAAAAGACACAGCTTTTCTGTCCAGCTGCGGGGGCGCGTATCGGGTATAACAGCGTTACGATAACGTTTTGAGCATTTGTCGTATTAAATACCGAATTATTCTCTCCAAACGTCGGATTATTTACCGTGAAACTGGCCTTGTAATAGGCGTCAGTCGCATTTGCTGGAATGCCGTCATCAGAGTAATAATAGGAAGACGAGGAGATGCTCTGGATATTAAACGCGTTCGCGGAATTGAATGCGATTTGCTGCAGGTCTGCCTGAATCTGCTGGGCAATACCTGCCGTAGCTCCCTGCACCAGCGAGTCGTGGACGGTATTGAGCCCCACAGGCAATAAACCCAAAATTGCCAGCATGGAAAATGAGACAATGCCAATGGCAACGCTTACCTCAATCAGGCTGAAGCCTTGTTGCTGACTCGGTGCAGATTTAGTTTGACGCCGTTTCATTTTAGATTTTTAATACGTATTAAATGCTCCAAAAATCTCTCCCTGTCAACAGCAATCCTGAAGAAATATGGTCGAGTTTCGTACTTGGTCGCTGGATAATGGCACGCCTCTTTTTGCTGCGTTTACTACACTCGTTTCGCATCCTATTACAAAGAAGGCTAGGTGCCGGAATACTAGCTATTCTCTTATGGGGATGCGCATCCGCTCTGGGCGAAGAATCGAAGTCATGGCGTCTGCCTGAAACGAACGTTTCAGAGCTGTTTAGCAAAGTCCCCCCGCCAGGTGTTCATCCCCGTATACTGATTAGTCCCGAAGATTTACCAAAGCTGCGGGAACGGTTGACCGACACAGAAATCGGCCGTCATATTACCAGTTTACTGGAGACTTTTCCCGCATCTCTTTCGAAAAAGGACGCCCAGGGACAATCGGTCTATGAGCGTCTGATTGCGGGCGATCTTAGCGCGATGGATTCCGCGGAAAACAAGCGCGCCAAAAACGATATCTCCACGTCTTTATGTCTCGAAAGTTTACTGGCGCTCGTCCGCGACGACAAGGTTCGAGGAGAGAAGGTTGGAGCCGCCCTGGCGACCTATGCACGGATTACCCACGCAATTGAAATCGGCAACCCACCCACCCCAGATTATTTGGTGAGTTATGCCTATGACTTCGCCTATTTGTTCATGACCGAAGCCCAGCGTTCTGCTGTCCGAGAGGAGATTTCCGCAACGATCAAAGGCCAGATTCCATTCGGCGCGGATCTAGCACCTTCGAATTGTTATTTTAACTTTATTCCGCATGGCACGAGTTTGGTTCTTATGCAGTTGGCAATCGAAGGAGAGGAGGGAGACGATGCGTCCATTTACCCGAAGGCCGTTGCTGCAATGAAGAAGTTTTTGGATAATGGTATATATGCGAATGGCACACCTTATGAGGACATGCATTACTTTAATTTTGGGATGAACTGGGGAGCACCGGCGATGGTGGCGTTTGCTCGCAGAGGAGACAATCTCTTCGCCAACGAACATTATCGAAAACTGATAAACTGGTATGCGCAGGCGATGGAGCCATTTGGCCAAGCTTTTTCCACACATCAGGATACGCCTAACGACAAAGGGGGCCTCGTACCCAACTATTGCGTTATGAAATGGGTTTGGCCGAATGATCCGTTGGTCGATTTTGTATGGAAAAACCGAATTCGTGCTGATTACACGCAAATTAGAGACTGGATGCCGAGTCTGCCATTTTTAGCCCTTTTCGCCCGCGACTTTAATTCGCCGCCGCCCTCTCATGAAGGCGCTAACGATCCTGAGCTCCCCTTCTTACCGCCCAGCTTTTGGAGTCCAGAGCGGGGTTTGTTTATCACACGTGACGCATGGAAAAAAGATGCGGTCGTTTTGCACTTCCTCATCAATCCAAATTTAGCAGAACCTTCGCATGTCCATTCGAATTCGAATGACATCAGTCTCTCTGGACTTGGGCGAAAATGGGTAATCGATCGCGGGTTTCGCCGGGCCGAATCGAAAGAGCATTCGTTGGTTTTAATTGATGGCAAAGGCCAAGGTTTTTTCCCTGCACCAGGAAAGGTGGTGGAATATCAGCACAGTGCACCGCTTGATCTGATCTGCGGAGATGCATCCTATTCCTATGATTGGCTTTACGAATGGGGAAACCGCGTCAACCCTAAGGTGCCTTATCTTCAAGAATTCCAGTTCGAGCCAGAGACACTCGCCCCTGTCGTAAAAATCTGGGCAGAGCGAACCGTGGAGCATAAGGAAAAGCCGTGGGAAGACCCAAAGTTAGCTGGAGCCTACACCTACAAAGCGTCCTACAATCCAGTGCAAAAAGCGTTTCGTACTGCTGCCTTTCGACGCGCGCTTCATTCCTACGTCCTGATCGTCGACGATATCCGCAAGGACGACCAAGCCCATGATTATGAGTGGCTTCTTCAACTCCCGGATGACTTAGAGATCAGAAAGTCCAATCATGGCGAGGTCGTTCTTGGCAGCACCCAAGCGGACGATCCGCGTCAAATGCTAGTCCGCATGATCGGGGTGAATACGGAAGACGGCAAAGGTAAATGGATCCTGGAAGATTACGATATCGTCCGCTCTCCTTACACTGGCAGCACCGAGGCTCTCGGCAAAGGTCGCAGGCTCCGATACGTCTGCCGGGCTGTGGAACCTTGCTTCAGGGTATTACTCAGCATTTATCGGGATGGGGACGCGCTGCCCCAAACATCGATTGATGCCAAATCACTTCGTGTTACATGGCCAGACCAAGACGACAATTTTAAGATCCACCCCATCAAGGGCGACCGAACAAAGATCAATCTCGTACACCCTGCCTCAAGATAAGTACACATCCGCGAGATGTCATAGGCAAAATGTTGGCAAATTGAGTTTCCCAGAAAAAATGGGAGTACTCTAGTCAGACAATAGGGCATCTTGTCAGATTTACATAAAAATTTAATACGATTTAACTTCGGCATAGATTCCATGAAAAACGTTTTCGCTAATTCGATTTCTGAAAAAGATACACCAGCCAGAAATGCATCCGGAATTGCTTGGTTTTCGCAAGCAAAGTTGGGGCTGTTCATCCATTGGGGCCTCTATTCTCTTCTTGGTAAAGGGGAATGGGCGTTGCAGAAGGAGCGGCTCGACATACGCGAGTACAACCGCCTAGCGGAACGGTTGAATCCGCAGGGTTTCTCACCAGAGGCGTGGGCCGATCTTGCGGTCCAGATGGGGGCCCGCTATATGGTATTTACAACCCGCCATCACGATGGGTTTTGTCTCTTCGAGAGCCGAGAAACAAATTACAATTCGACTTGCACTGGAGCAAAGCGCGATTACGTCGCCGAATATGTCAAGGCGTGTCGATCTCGTGGACTAAAGGTTGGGTTGTATTATTCGATCATGAATTGGCAGTTTCCCGCCGTCAATCGCGGACCATTCGTCGATCCGGATGGATGGGAGGCAATGGTCTCTCAGACGCATCGCGTCCTGGCGGAGCTGATGACAAACTACGGCAAAATCGATCTACTTTGGTATGATGGGGCATGTGTTCCTAGCGTTGCTGATCCAGCTCGTATCGCCAGCGCATGGCGTTCCGCAGAGTTGAACCAAATGGTCCGGCGACTCCAACCCGACATCTTGATTAATGATCGATCTGGACTCCCGGAAGACTTTGACACGCCGGAACAAGAGATCGTCCCTTCCTCAGCTCAGCGCATGTGGGAAAGCTGTATCACGCTCAATCATTCATGGGGATATCGTCCAAACGATCTCGCCTATAAGACGCCTGCAGAAATCGCCGCAATATTAGTTCGGTGCGCTCAGTCTGGCGGAAATTTGCTTTTAAATATTAGTCCAAAAGGCGATGGGACACTGGCACCAGAAGCGATGTCCTGCCTTAATCGTTTTTCCGGCTGGGTTAAGATGAATCAAGATTCCATCTTCGGAACACAGCGTTCAGCGTTTAGTGAAACGCAACATGCGGCTGGTCCCGCGACGAGTAGATCGAACCGGGTCTATTTTCACTTTTTTGGCAAGGTACCTACTCGCTTCCGCGTCGCGGGGCTCGGTGCCTATGCTCTTTCCGCCCGTCGGCTCAGTGACGGAGCCCCCTGTCAAATCCATGGAACGGGTGAAGGCAATGCCGACATCGAAATCCCAATTATGGTCCCAGCAGAGACCTTGCCGCCAGTAATCGAGATCGCCCTCCGCAGTCCGATTCCCAAGGTAAGGCCCATCCCCGTTCTTCGCGTTCCTGGTCGCCAGTTTAGTGCAACGGACGCTCCCATTTTAGCAGTTCAATCAGGACGATGTGAACCAGACGAAGCTTCACCAGTCGAGGGAAGAGACATTCACTTTTCCCCGCAGCCTTCCCATCTCATCACGTGGAAAGCAGGGAAAAATCTTTGCCCTGGTTGGGATGGACAAGTGGCAGTCACGTCTAATGGAGAGCTCAATTTTGAAATCGAGGTGCCCCATGCTGGCCAGTTCGAGCTAGAGTTGGGATTATTGGCAGAACAGCGTGGAAACATCAAAGTAGCCGTCGATCAAGAAGAATTAGGGTGCTTTCCCCTCTCCGCAGCAGGCTATCCTGTAAAGCTTTCTCTACCCAACTTATCCTCGCATCAAGAGTGGAAAAAAATTAAGCTTCAATTGGATAGGGAAGGAACGTTTGGCCTCTACGCCTATCGGCTCCAACCTATATGGCGACCGATTCCTGCGAATTGCTGGCTCACCAGCGGCCCCTTCCTGACCGCCTTTTGTCCTCCCAATGGCCGCGCGGAGGAAGTACGCAAGGCATTAGCCACCGTTTATCCTCCAGAAAGAAGCATCACGCCTCAGGATGTCGATCAGGAAATCTGGTCCTGGGATCCCCAGAATATGGGTCAATACTCTAATATAGGCGTCAATTTTCCCTACCGCTGTGGCGCCGAACGATCGGGAGTTTGTTATGCTTTAACGTTTATTGATTCCCCCATTGATCAAGTCTGCAAGATTTTGATCGGCAGCGATTGGTGGGCCAACGCATCATTGAACGGCACGCCACTCGTCGGCTGCCGTTCACGCGAAGCCGTGGCAGCAGATGGAGCTGAGTTCAATCAGTGGAAGCCCTCGCCTGCGGATCTCCCCCTAAAGGCCGGTCGAAATACACTTCTCATCAAATCACACCCCGGGCAAAGTGCCCATTGGTTCACCTGCCGTATTAGTGACCCAGGGAATCTGAACATCACTGCAACAACGGTATTGACAGAGGGAAAAAAACCCGGAAATAACAAAAACTTTGCAATTGACGAAAGGGTCTCGTTGAGCGATTATTAATACGTATTAAATCTCCTGTATAATGCGCGCGAAACCATCCAACACAGAGCTAGACAAAAATGTGCGAGTCATGACCTCGGCGGCGCTCGCCAAAAAGCTAAACGTTTCGCAGGCGACCGTATCACTGGCTCTCAATGATAACCCGATAGTAAATAGCGAGACTAGGCGGCGAGTCAAAGAGGCGGCCCTTCATTATAATTACAGTCCCAATCGGATTGCGCGAGCCATGCGCACTGGCAAAACCCGAACTCTCGGGATTATTATTCCCAACGTCAAAATTTCGTTTTTCCCCGACATCGTAAATATGATCGAGACCGAGGCAAAACAACACGGGATACAGTGCCTTCTTTGCCAATCCCACAGCTCATTCGATGTCTTGGAGACAGAGATAAAGACCCTGATCGAGCAGAGGGTAGACGGGCTCATTTTGGCTCCCGTGAACAACTTCGACGAAACGGTGCTTTACCAACAGCTTCTCAAATCAGGTATTCCTACGGTCTTTTGCGATTACGAGTTACGGGGAACAGAAAGTTCCTCTGCAGTAAATGACAATATTGAGATCGGGCGATTGGCTACGCAACATTTGGTAGAATTAGGCCACCGTCAAATCGCCTTTTTCCAGGGTTATCATGTTTCTCGAATGAGCCAGAGCCGATGCCAAGGTTATCGCGAGACGTTGGAAAAAGCACAAATTCCCTATTCGGAAAAACTAGTGCTTGGCTTCGACGAACATGGAGGGGCGATTGATGGCGCGAGCGCGATTACGAAGCTAATCGACGACAAAATTCCTTTTACTGCAATTGTCGCCGTCTCTGACACCATTGCCATTTCTGCGATGAAAGAGGCTCTAGCCAGGGGACTTCGAGTGCCGGAGGACATTTCGATCATTGGCGCTGCAAACCTTGAGGTCTCTGCCTTGGTTTCTCCTGGTTTGACGACCATTGATCAGCATCCTGAACAGATCGGGAAAGAGGCCATTCGGCTTTTGCTTGAAAAGATCGAAAGTCCCTCAGTCGCAAGCAAATCAGTTGTAGTTCCATCCTCTCTGCTGCTTCGCCAAAGCACGGCAAGGATTGAATAAAAACAGTTTCCTTATCGCTTTCGAATTTATATTCAAACCAATACCGCCTATTGCCAATTCTCTTCTCCCTTTTGTGTAAACCGAAAATCAGTTAGGCGATTCTATTCGCACCTCTATTGTTTTGCGTCCCTATCTGTTCCTGTCTTCTGGAACAACTCTGCCAAACCTTAATGATCGTCTGGACGCGTATTCCCTTTTGCTTATGTCCAAGCATCCAAACTAGCTATGTAGCCGACCGCATCAAACTCTCCTTACTAAATACACCCCAAACTACCATGAAAACCCCCTATCTCAGAAACGTAATCTTGATTGCCCTTCTAGTAGTATGTTCGCAAGTTCAGGCTGCGACAACGACGCTTCTCAGCGATACCTTTGAAGGTGGAGTTATGACAAATTGGACTGGTAACGGCTTCAATATTACGGCCAATCCAGCCACTACGTCCACTACTGGTTCCAATACTTCCACAAATGTGCTGGAGACCCCCGGAGGAACGAGTCGAACGGTAACAATAATATCAAAGTCTACGGCAGTCACATCAAGCATGGGAGAATCCCTGCAACTGTCGCTTCAATTTGATGTGTCGGCAGCGGACACCTACTGGAATAGTCATTGGTACCTCTTGAATGGAACCAGCGCGAATTCTTCTAGTGGTTATGGTTTCAAGCTTAGCGGATCCACCTTTGAAATTGACATGATCGTCAATGGGGTATCCACCGTGCTGGTATCCGTTTCAGGATTAAGTAGTATACTGGATACAACTGGATGGAATACCGTTGAGTTTACTTGGGCAGTTGACGGAACCTTGACACTTGAGGTCAACGACCAAACTGTATTGCAAACAACGGATACCTCCATTACTACAGCTTTTGCAGCATTGTATTCTGTAGATTTTCTGAACAATTCTTCGACCGCATCGGGAAAAGTCCTCTACTTTGATAATATCGAGGTGACTGCCGTGCCGGAACCAAAAGCCGGAGCACTTCTGGGAATTGGGGCTTTCCTGGGCTTAGCATTCTTTCACCGAAAATGCGCGATACGCAGACGTGAAAAAAGCGCACAGGCGTGAGCTACTTGGCTATAGTCTTTATTTTTGCCTTACCGTCACATCCATAAAACGAGGGTCAAGACGACATAGTATCTAATGACGACACCCGTAAAAATCGGAATAGTTGGCCTGAATTTTGGTCGATGGATTATAGAAGACCTGTTACGCGAAGAGAACGCACAGTTTTTCAAAATCGCTGCTGTCTGTGATTTTGACGAAACCAAAGCCAAATGCTACGCTGAACGCCTCGGAGTAAAGGCCTACACTTCAGTCGATCAACTGCTTGCCGACAGAGACATCACCGTCGTCGGCCTATATACTGGGCCCGTAAAACGTTCGGAGCTTCTGCGCACCATTATCCGTGCAGGCAAGGACGTAATGACAACTAAGCCGTTTGAACTCGATCCGATTGATGCACAGGCGGTGTTGGAGGAAGCGAAAGTATTGGGCCGGACCATTCATCTCAACTCACCCTCTCCTGCACCTCCGAACTGGATACAGCAGATTCAAACGTGGCAGAGAGAGTATGACCTAGGCCGTCCCATTGGGGCTCATGCTGATGTCGTTGTTTCCTACCGCGAACAAGCAGATGGAACTTGGTATGACAATCCAAAACTCTGTCCTGCGGCACCGGCGTTTCGTCTTGGCATCTACCTCATCAATGACCTTGTTCGGTTGTTTGGAGCCGTAGAGCAGGTTCAGGTCTTTTCCAGTCGAATCTTCACCGGGCGGCCCACCGCCGACAACGCACAACTCAGTCTCGTCTTTAAAAATAAAGCTCTCGCAAGCATCTTCGCCTCGTTCTGTGTAGATGACGGCCAAGCTTATGCCGATGCATTCTGGATGCACTTTGAACGCGGCACAGTTTACCGGAATACACAACCTGTCGCATATGCCCAAGCCAACGTAGGCTCCCGGCTTAAGTTGGTGGCAAAAACAGGTGAAAAGGAAGTAACCATCCAAGAGAGAAAACTTCCCGATGAGGGCATGGGCTACCAGTGGAACGTGCTTCACGCAGCGGTGACGGGGCAGCCCACCTTCCCAATGCCTATTGACGACATCTTGCAGGGTGTAAAAATTGTCGAGGCAATGACACGCGCTCAAGAAAGTGGCAAACCCGAATACGTAATGCGCACCGAGTAAGCTTTAAGCTAAGGCATTTCAGGAGCCGACGTTATCGTCGAAGAATTTTCAAAGGCATGACTAATCGCCCCCATCCGCCAAGCAGTCTGGCGTTTCGAGCTCTCGATCCCAACTCAAATTCCCTAGACGCATCTCGTGCGCAAGTTGCTGGCAGCGAAACCAGAGCACAAGCTGATGAATCGCAAGTCTATCGTTTTTGCGACGAGGAGCGCAGCATTTCGATTTTCAATCCAAACCTCCCGGCCCCTTGGATCAATTATCTCTCAAACGGCTCGCTGAGCGCATTCGTTTCCCACACTGGCGGCGGTTGTCTTTGGTGGCGCAGTCCCATAAATTTTCGCATCACGAGGTATCGCGGGTGGACGCATCCTACGGATAGCCCAGGATTTTATCTTTATGTACGAGAGCCCGACGGTACTTACTGGTCGCCTTCTTATAGACCATGCGAGATCCCGCTCGATGAGTGGACCGCAACCCACTCACCCGGAATCAGTGCCTTTTTCGGAAGACACGGCAAAATCAAAGTGACACAGAAGCTTTTCGTGGCTCCCGATTCTGATGTCCTCGTTTGGGATATGGAGGTGACTAATGAGGGCAAGGATTCCGTGGGTCTTGATCTCTTCGGTTACGTGGAGCTTGGGTTGCTCGAATATCCGATAGAGTCTAGTTGGGGATATTACGTTCGGCATCAGTTTAAAACATGGTTTGACCCGGCAAGTCAGGCGCAGCTTTACCTTTTTCATCACGAGTCCCATCCGCGCTTGGCTGATGTTCCACTTGTCTATTTTGCCAGTGACAGGAAGATCAAAAGTTACAGCGGAGACCGGCAGACATTTCTTGGTCCCGGTCGCACGGAACGAAACCCGCAGGGCGTGGAGCGAGGACATTGCGGAAATGGATCGCTTTGGGGGGGAGACCCTTGTGCAGCCCTTCAGGTGCGCGTGGATGTCGCACCCGGCGAAACGGAGCGACTCTCGTTTTTTTTGGGCGTCATCCCTGGCGCGATTGATGGGTTTGAGGCCTCAATGCAGAGGCTCTCTGAAGAAGTGGCGCGCAATCGAGCCCCCAGGTTCATAGCGGAGCAAAAGATTAAACACTTCAACTGGTGGAATAAACATCTCAACGCATTTGATTGCAAACTGCCCGATGCAGATATCGAGCGGCAGATTGTGACCTGGACGCCTGTCAATTGTGTGCATACAGGGCGGTATTCACGGTCATTTAGTCAATTTGCTTCAGGATTACGCGGATTTGGTTTCCGCGACACTGCGCAAGATATGCTCGCCATCGCCACTCGACAACCTGATTGGGCGCGCACAGAATTTCTGCGACTGCTCAACTATCAGTTCGCCGATGGCCATGCTGTTCACACCTATTATCCCGAAGATAACCAGGAACCGGCACGGAGTATACATAGTGACGATCACCTGTGGCTACCCATGCTCGCCTATGCACTAGTGGCAGAAACCGGCAATCTTCAACTGTTGGCCGAGCGTACCTCCTTTTTGGCGGAAGACGGCATCAGCAAAGCCGCGACAGTAACGGTATGGGAGCACTTGCTCGCGGCTCTCAACTTCACCCACCTCCACCTCGGCACTCATTGTATTCCTCTAACGCTTAAGAGCGATTGGAATGACTGCATTGGACGGTTTGCACGCGGAGGGAAAGGCGAGTCAGTAATGGTGGCACAGCAGTATATTTTCGTGCTTCGACAAATGCTCGAATTGGCAGCCGCTTATGGTGACAAAACGGCTGCGGCAATTCTTACGGAACGCCTGGAGGCACAATTAAGTGCTGTCCAAAATCATTGTTGGGATGGGGATTGGTGGGTTCGCGGTTTTGAGGACGATGCTTCGCCCATTGGTTCAAAATCCTGCAAACATGGCCAAATTTGGCTCAATTCGCAGACATGGTCTGTGCTCGCCAATTGCGGCTCCCAAGCAGAGCAGACGGCAGCCATGGACAGTGTAGCTCGTATTCTCAATACGCCCTGTGGAATTAAAAAACTGCACCCCAGCTTCCCCACGTTCCCAGAGGTGGCCGATGCGTTTTCCGGCTACTCACTAGGTTGCGGTGAAAACGGTGCGATTTTTTGCCATGCCAATGCGTGGGCCGTCATCGCGGAGTGTCTGCTGAAACGTCCGGAACGCGCCTGGAAATATTTCCGGCAATTATTGCCACATCCGGCGCTTCAGAAAACAGGGCTCGAACGCTATCAGAGCGAACCTTACGCCTATGCCAGTTCTATTATCGGCCCCGAAAACCCACATTTTGGGTTAGCCACTCTAACACACATGACAGGCACTGCTGCATGGATGGATATTGCAGGAACGCAATACCTACTCGGCGTCCGACCTCAACTAGACGGGCTCAAACTAGCCCCTTGTCTGCCCAAGGAGTGGCAGGGTTTTAGTGCGACCCGGCTATATCGCGGTTGCCGCTTGGAAATCAAGGTATGTAAGCCCACGGGGAGTGAAACGGGAGGAGTCTCTGCACTACGACTAGATGGCGAACGCCATGTCGGCAATACGCTTCGCCCAGAGTGGATTACAAAGAAGAAGTCAGTGCACGTTGAGTTGGAATGGGCCAAGTGAGTGCAGTCCGTACAGTGAACCACTGTGAGACCAACGTTTTCCACAAGCTTTATAACATTTTTCCCTTATTTCCCCGAAGTTCCGGGACCCAAAACACATGGATCATTCCGTTTCAGCCAAACGCTCTTCCCTTCACCCCTCAGGTTTTAACATCAAGCCGGGCCGTTTGATTCGACTGGGGGAAACATTGGAATTTGCTTCCCCAAGCAACGCCAAAGTGCAAATCCGGCGTGGATTGGCTGGCGATTTCGCCAAAGTGCAATCGGCGGTCCTCACGCCCAGCAAGCCTTTTCAGTTCACCCCCGCAGAACCCGGCATGTACCTAGCGGAGATCGAAATCGAAGGCGAGCGGTTGCGCCGCCCCATCGCGGTGGTCGACAAGGGGTGGGCTGTCTGCCAGATCACCGTGGGGGCGTTCACCGCCGAGGATTTCGCAGAAACAATTCACCCCGCGGCAATCAACGCGGATTATTACATCGCGCCACAGCGCAACGGCCAATCGCCCGAGTTCACCTTCGTCGATCCCCGCTGGCAACACTATGAACGGGAATTCGGCGATGCGATCTATCCGCATGTGATGGCCAATAGTCTCGGCGCTCTCGATCCCGCAATGGCCCACGACGATGCCAACTGGGAAACGCTGCCAATAACGGATATCGTCAAAAGACTCCGCTTCCTGCAAGCATGGTGGGAACAACGCGGCTTCGCTCCGCTGGACCGGATCGCCAGCTACACCCCCTCCAACCTGTTTGTCGAAGCGTTGAAGCAGACCGGCATCCGCATTCTCCACTCTGTGGTGCCCGAGCAAAACTGGTCGGACGGCGAATGGGCCATCAACCACTGGGGCATGCCGACGTGTCCCTTCTGGGTGGCTCCGGACGACTTCCGCAAGGCGGGTCCACGCACTCCCGGCGGCGTCCTGGCCATGACGATGAACCATTACCACGTACTACTTCCTCACCTCACAATGTGGGGCGATTTCGTCCTCTCGCCGTCGCACCAAACCCGGTGGGTCCGGGCCGCAGATTCGGGCGAAAGCTCCACCCGGTTCCGGCAATTCCTGAGCGACACCATCAAGGGTTGGACTTCGCTCTCCGACGATCCGTTTTTCTTCGTCGCCGGATTCGAATTCGGGCGCACCTTTGGGACAGCTAACATGACCGATTACAACAGCCATGGACTGGAAGCGCTTATTCAGTGCTCACGGACGGAGAAGCTTGTTTTCGCTAACGGCAACGAGGTTCGTGCCTACTTCGACCGCCACGAAACGGGCCATCCCGAAACCGCCTTCCGCCAGCGCGATTCCTGGGTCGGCGTGACCGTGAACAACAAGCCAGGCCAAGCCGGCGACTCCGTCGTCCTCGAACGCCGCGACTACAAGGCAGTGATCCGGGAAGGCGAAATCTGCCCCTTTTTCCATTACGATTACCTCGCCGAGTGGCATTTCGCCACGCGGGACACGCACGCACCCCACGATTTCTCGGCGGACGACCGCAAGGAACTCCGAGTGCGGCTGGAAGGAGAAACGCTGCGGATTGAGGCGGCACGGCCCCTCACACGAACGATCCCGCTCGCAATCTGGGACGCCGTGCCCGAGGGCGGACCTTTCCACGTCATCCGGCTACCGCTTCTGGATGACAAGCGCCAAGTCTTTGCGATCGAGATTCCCGCCGGATGGTCTGGAACCGAAGCGATCACCCTCACGCCCGCGCTAGCTCCCCTTGCCCGCCGCAACGACATCTGGAAAATGCAGACTTTCGGCGAGGGGACCAATCGCCACACCTACCTTCACCTCGACGCCCCGCTCACGCGGAACGCCACCGTCCCCGTGGAGCTTAAAAAGCGCGTGCGCGTCGACAGCGCCACAGGCACCCTCGGCGAACAGGGCCCGGGGACGCTGGAACTGGAATTTGGGCTTCTCCAAGGGTGGTACCGCTTTTGGGAATGCGGGATCGACGAGATCGTTCCCGACGCCAAGGTTGAGTCCAAGCTCGCCGCTTCCAATGCTCTTCTGACGAACGATTGGAGAGAGCAAACCAGGCAGCATCAATCGACCCTGAACCGGCTCGCCGCAAGCCGTCTCCAACCGGGAGAAAAATTCGTCTACCAAATTTACTGCGGAGCGGAACTGCCCTTGGGCACACGCAGCCGCGCCGACCACCAAAATCAAGTCACCGTAGCGCACCCAACGCTTCATGCTTACGAAAAGGCCGATGGCGTCATCGCCTTTGGTCCCGGGAAAAGCTTCTGGTATCACCCGCGCGGATTATCGTTCCGCATTGACGGCTTTCCCGCCGGACGGCGCTGGAAACTCCTCTTCCACAGCTTCGATCCGCTGAAGCTCGACGCGCGCTACCGGATCTTCGTTGGATCACGCGAGGCGGGCCTCTGGACCTTGCCCTGCGATCCGCAGGACAACGCCGCGTTCTTCGAACTGGAACTCCGCCCTGAGGATATTAGCGCCGAGGGGAATGTGGCTCTACGATTCGCCACCGACCAGACCCAGATCCTGCATTGGTGGAAAGATCGCGGATACATCGCGGCACTGCACGCCCTCTGGGTGGTCGACGCCTCATCCTTTGATGTGCGTCCTGTGCAAAAACTTCACGCCATAGGAAGCCACTCACTATCAGTATAATGCAAGGATCCAAAACTTGATACATTCGTTTCGAATTTAGGCTGCTTTGCGGTAATAGTGCCCGCAAAAGCCCGCTCAGATGAGACTCGCACTCGGATCTCCGGCGGGGCGGGCGGATCGGAACCCGGCGGAGGCATAGCCGCAATGCCTATGGTCTTGTTCCCCAACCCCTGGTGCGGACGGACCGAGTTGTAGTAGTCCTTGCACTCGCGGATCAAATATTCCAAATGGCGTTCGCCAAAGACAACGAACTGACTCAAGCATTCCCGCTTTATCGATTGCACGAACCGTTCAGGCAGCCGAAAACCTCGCCATCTTGCGTCACCTGACCATATTACTTCTTCTTCCGCATCACCAATGCGGTAAGCGAGGGTCTAGAAAGCAAAATCCAAGACATCAAATCCGCTGCCAGGGGCTTCCGTAGCTTCGTTAATTACAGAACCCGCATTCTATTCTTCTGCGGAAAGCTCGACCTCATGCCCACCGGAGCCCTTTGAATTTTCCACGGAAATTCCCGAAGAAACAACCCATCTCAGAGCGAGACGGGCGGGTGCTTTTCAAGTTTGCAGATTTTGGAGAAATCGAAAACGGGTGGACGCTGGAGTGGCGGTCGACTTCACGCCTCGGCTCCCGTGGAAACATGCTATGAAATATGAAGCCACGTCAGCGGGCTCGCTCTTTGGCTAACGTCTGGCCTTCGACCCAGACTCCCTTAATGAGTACCGTCTGCGGGAAATCCGGAATCCCGCGTTCGTTGCGGTTCAACTGCGCGGCCAGATGATCGACGGCTGTCGGGCCGAACAGAAAATGATTTTCGTCCACCCCTGCAAAGCCGGGGCTGCTTGCAAGATTCCCTCCCATGAGGGCCATACCCAAATTTTTGGAGTAAGTAGGATCACCGATATCGATCTCGCGAAGATCGCGGCATATCCCCATCATGATGACTGCATCGGGCCGATGTTTCTTGAGCCATGCAGCGCACTGTTTTCCAAGGGCATCATCGCGGCAGGCTAGCACTGGCACGCGATGCCGGGCTGGGATGCCGTGTTGATAGTAATAAAATGCCGATAAGGGCCGCTGATGCGTCCTCTTGTCAAAGTCGTGGGCGGTCAACAGCCCGATTCTCTTGTACCCCCGATGGTGCAACTTATGAAGAGCCATTCGCATGTTGTGGTGGTGATCGAGTTCCACGCGATGCACATAAGGCCGGGCTAACGTATAGCTTATCGCCGTCACCGCAAATGCAGACCAGTCAAGCGAGAGATGCCCATGGAGGTACGGGATTGGCGGGATCAGAAGTCCGCGAATCCCGCGCGCTTTAAGGATTGCGCTCATGCGCCGCCCACTCATCCCTGGAGCCTTCAACCAAAAGGGCTCAAGTTGATAACCGAGTTGCCCGGCGCGTTCGAATGCGCTTTTCCACACGCCGCGGAAAAATGGGGGAGTTCCAGATTCCTCGCCGACGAAGTAATCCTCCCTGCCGAAAGCGTTGATCCACCCAAGGGTCTCGCGGTATGCCACGGTATGCCCCGCACGGATCTGCGACATAAATGTCGTGATAGATGGGTTGAGGCGGTAGCCGTTTTCCATGGCAAATGCCTGAATTCGACGCCGGGTTTCCTGCGCGATCTCAGGGTTATTGTGCAGGGCCATGGAGACGGTGGCGACGCTGACATTCAATGCCGTCGCAAGTTCCCGCAGGGTGGTGATCCTGGGGGGAGGGTCAGTGGGGGCCTTAGCCATAAGGTAGATATGTTTGAAGGATTTGCAGGGGGATTTCAAGGAAATCTTAACGCGTTCAGAAATGTTCCTTTTGACAGAGATCTCGGGCTGCCCCTATGTTTCGCGCCATGCGAGAGTTCTCCCTTCCACGGCTTTCTGCCTCTTGTTTCCTTGTTTTACAGTTCTAGGAATATTGATCGCACGCGTTGGCGATCGGGTTTTTGGTGTAATTTAAGTTGCTAACGATATGAAACTCCCCAGAAAAATAAAAACCACACTCCTTTGCGCAGCGGCATCGCTCGCATTCATTCCATCCGCCCCTGTTTACGCCACCCCTCCAGGCTCAGGATGGACTCAAACTGCGGCGGTGGATTTCACTTCCCTGCCGACGATCTGCCAGACAGTCGGATCGAAAACCCCCGGTTGGTTGCCTACCGATTACTGGAACAACCACTATGTAGGCGATGAGGATACCTATTACTGCTTTCCAGGCATAGATACAGGTTATATGCCGTTTAGTATCACCAGCTACAGCGGGGTCAACGTCTTGAGCATTACGGCAGACACGGCTCCCTCCGATATGGATACCGACGGCAAGACTTATGTTTCTGGCTGCCTTAGCCATGCCGCTGGCGCAAACTATTCTACGGACATCCAGAGCAGCACGCCCTTCAGCCAAACGTATGGCTATTTTGAGGCTCGGTGCAAGCTGCCTACGGCGGCAGGTTCCAGCAAAGGCATGTGGCCGGCATTCTGGATGATGCCTGCGGATGGTTCCTCGACGGCGGAATATGACATTTTCGAGGTGCTGGGAAATGCCCCCACCGCTATTTGGCAGACCGCCCACTGGAACAGCTATGAGAATCAGTTGGCCTATAAGTACAGCGGCCCCGACACGTCCACTGCTTTCCATACCTATGGTTTCCAGTGGGACGCCAACAACATCCGCTGGTTTGTCGATGGAATACTGACCCAAACCCAGCCGAACTATTATAATTCGGCCATGTACCCCATGTTTGACCTGGCGGTGGGCGGAAGCTGGCCCGGCGAGCCTGACGCGGATACTGTTTTCCCCGCGTCCATGCTGATAAAGTACTTTTACGCCTATTCCGGCGGCACGGTTACGGACCTGATCATGGACAACACGGATACGACGGGGGTCACTATCACCGGGAGCTGGACCGCATCCACCTCTACAAAGGGTTACTACGGCAGTAACTACCTTCATGATGGCAATACCGGGCAAGGGACCAAGAGTATCCGGTATACCCCGACCCTGTCGACATCTGGGAGCTATCAAGTCTTTGCGCGGTGGACCGCCGATACCAACCGTGCGACCAACGTTCCCATCAGCATTACCAGCACCAGTGGCACGAAGACGGTGTACGTCAACGAGCAATCAAATAACGGAGTGTGGGTGTATCTTGGCACCTATGCTTTCAATTCGGGAACGACGGGAAATCTGCTGATCAGTAACACCGGCGCCAATGGTTATGTAACCGCGGATGCTGTGCGCTTCTTTAAGTAAGTCGAGGGAATCATTAACGTGTGAGCCCGCGAGGCCAAAGCCAATAACTCCTATATCGTCCCTGTAATCACTAGTTTTCGAAAACACAATGTCTCCTGCTTCCGCCATGCCAACGTCCTCGTCCCTGAATAATCCTCCACCAAGTGTCAGCGAAGTCCATGAAAAGCATGTGACGCTGGACGGGGAGCCTTATGTCTGCATCACGAATGTGGATGCGCTGCCAGCGTTTCTAGTGAGCATTGTCAGCAGCGGAGACTTTTGGCTGTTCGCGGGCAGCAATTCGCCGTTCACCGCGGGACGCATCAACCCGGATGGAGGACTATTCCCCTATCAGACAGTCGACAAGATTCTGCAACATGCCGACAGCAGCGGTTCGATCAGCCTTTTCCAAGTCTTACGCGATGGGGCATGGTCGCTTTGGGAACCGTGGACGCCCGGTGTACGCGTCCATCGTGTAACGCGGAACCTTTACAAGCATGTCCTTGGAACGGACGTCGTTTTCGAGGAAATCAACCACGATCTCGGGCTACGGTTCATCTGGCGCCTCTCGATTTCCGATCGATATGGGCTGGTCCGGTATGCCTGCCTGGAGAACCTAACGAAGCAGGCCCTGGAGGTTCGCTATCTGGACGGATTGAACCAGATGATTCCGCCCGGTCTGAACCACCAAACGTATGCGGCGTTCAGCAATCTTGGGGCAGCCTACATGCGCCATGAATGCATCGAGGAGAGGGCGTTGGCCATTTACACCATGAACTCCGGATTTACGGACCGGGCCGAGCCGTGTGAATCACTTCGAGCCGGTGTGGCATGGTCGATCGGCCATAACGACGCCAAGGTGCTTCTTTCCGCAAGGCAGCTCGACCTGTTCCGCTTCGGGGGAGAACCCGTTGCCGAACAGGAAGTGCGCGGAGATTTCGGAGGCTATTTTGTCAATGCAACCACGAAGCTGGCCACCAACGGAAAACACGACTGGTACATGGTGGCCGATACGCGGCTGGATCATCCCGCGCTGGTTGAACTCGAGTCCGAACTGCGGGACCCGTGTGCGATCAAAGAGGCGCTGCTTGAAAGCGTCAAAGAAAATCGCCGTGCCCTGCGCAGGAAAATCGCAAATGCAGATGGCCTCCAACAGACCGCGCAACGCACCACGTGTGTGCACCATTTCGCCAACACGCTTTTCAACTGCATGCGTGGCGGCACGCTTGAAAACTCCTATCGGGTTCCTTCGTCCGATCTTGCCGATTTCCTTCGCGCCCGTAATACGGAGCTATGCAAGCGCCACCAAGGTTGGCTCGATTCTCTGCCCGCCGAATTCTCGCTCCAAGAGTTGTATGCCCGTGCAGCAGCCACGGATGATGTGCAGTTTCGTCGGCTGGCCCGCGAGTATCTGCCGCTGACCTTCAGCCGACGGCATGGCGACCCGAGCCGACCCTGGAACTATTTCTCAATCTCCGTTAAAGACGTTAACGGAAAGCCGATCTATGCCTATCAGGGAAACTGGCGCGACATTTTCCAAAACTGGGAGGCGCTGGCCCAGAGCTATCCGGCATGCATTCAGGCGATGATCGCCGTGTTTCTGAATGCATCGACAGCGGATGGATATAACCCCTTACATGTCTCACGCGAAGGGATCGCCTGGGACACGTGGGAGCCGGAGAATCCCTGGAGTCACTTCGGATATTGGGGGGATCACCAGATCATTTATCTTCTGCGATTGCTGGAAACGTGCGAGCGGTTCCACCCGGGAGTCCTTGCCGAGGGACTCGAATCCAAGCTCTTTTCCTATGCGCAGGTCCCCTATGAGATCAAAGATTTTGATGACCTCGTCCTGGATCCCCGAAACTCCATGACCTTCGATGGCGCATTGCACAAGAAATTGATGGCCCGCGCCGCCAAAATCGGGAATGACGGCAAATTGACGGCAGATGGGAACGGAGATGTCCTCCTCATCTCGCTTGCCGAGAAGCTCCTGGTTCCCCTTCTTTCAAAACTAAGCAACCTTGTACCGGAGGGGGGAATCTGGATGAACACCCAGCGCCCGGAATGGAACGACGGTAACAACGCTTTGGCTGGGTGGGGCCTTTCGATGGTGACCGTATATCATCTTCGGCGCTATTTGGTATTCCTCGACCGGTTGTTCTCACAATCCACAGCAGAAGCAGTCAACGTTTCCGCTCCGCTGGCCACCTTTACTTCGGCAATCACGAATATCCTCCGGGGGCTTGTTTCCGGGATGGAAGAACAACGGGATACCTCGGCCCGCTTTGGCATCATGGCCGCGCTTGGCAAAGCTGGAGAACAATACCGCGCGGCGGTGTATCAAGAGAAGCTTGAGGAACAAACGTCGCTGAGCCTTGCGGCCGTCCATGCTTTGATCTCCACGGCCATTGCGGCCGTTGACGAAACGATTCGTGCAAACCGCCGTGAGGACGGAATGTATCACAGCTACAATACCCTGGTGATTTCCGGCGAAGAAGCATCCGTCAAACATCTGACATTGATGTTGGAGGGACAGGTCGCCTTGTTGGGAAGTGGATTCCTTTCGGCCCCCGATACGCTTGCCTTGCTCAAGGCCATGCGTGCCAGCACGCTTTATCGTGCGGATCAAAACAGCTACATGTTGAATCCCGACCGCGAAATCGCGCCGTTCCTTTTGCGCAACAGCCTGCCAAGCACGGCCGTGAAAACCGCGCCCATGCTTGCGGAACTCGTAGCGGCTAGCGAGCGTTCCGTCGTTGTCGCGGACAAGAATGAAATTCTTCATTTCCAGGCGGATTTGAGGAACGCCTCGGATTTGATCAAACGGCTTGATAGCTTGGCCGGGCAGGAAAAATGGAAGGCTTCAGTGGAGCGTGATCGACAGGCCATCCTGGACATCTGGGAACGGGTATTCGTTCATAGTGAATTCACCGGCCGGAGCGGGACCATGTTTGCGTTTGAAGGGCTTGGCAGCATTTACTGGCACATGGTTGCCAAATTGTTGCTTGCAGTGCAGGAATCCTACCATCAGGCGATGGCATCTGATCCGAACGCGCTATATGTCCCACAACTTGCCGACGCCTACTATGAGGCGCGAAGCGGACTTGGATTCACGAAGTCACCCGCGGAATACGGTGCATTTCCGACGGACCCATATTCGCACACTCCCCGGAATCGGGGCGCACAGCAACCGGGCATGACAGGCCAAGTCAAAGAGGAGGTGTTGACGCGCTTGGGCGAACTGGGCGTTTCTGTAGAGGGAGGCAGAATTCAGTTTTCCCCGACATTATTGCGCAGGGATGAGTTTACAACGGACTCTCATTCTTTTGCCTATATCGACATAAACGGGCTCGACCAAGACTGGTTGCTGCCGCCGCAAAGTCTTGCGTTCACGTTCTGCCAAACACCCGTCGCTTATGTCTTAACTGAAAGTGCCAACGGTGAAGCGGCGAACTTCTCGATCATCATCGAACGGAAAGGGGCGACGGCTAATCCTATTTCCGGCAATAGCCTTTCTTGCGCTGAGAGTCAGGACATATTCAACCGTACCGGGGAAATAACGAAGATCATAGTGCACGTACCATCGGGTGCTGTGACGCTGTAGGCTCGCCTTCGTCCGTAGGATATTTGCAAGCTGAGGGGGCGATCCAGCGCTACAACCATTGCGGAGAACCAAGATTCAACGTGCTCACCTACCAGCCTTTAGCGTCGATCATTTTTTTGATCTCTCTCGCAAGCACCATGTCTCCATTCGGATTTAGGTGCGTTTTGTCACCCTGCTTGCGGAGGCTGAAAGGGATGACCCCGTTTTTGATGTCGATGATGTCCTGCGGATTATTTGGGTCGTGGGCTGCGATGAGACATGCCATCGGATCGATATAGTTATCCGGCCATTTGGCTTTAATCCACGCGTTCAGCGTGTTGATGCGATTGGAGATCACGCCGCCGGTATATTCGGCAGGATAGTCGCTCCGGGTCACTCCCAAAATCACAAAGGGTTTCGGATTGCATTTGAGGCGCTCGATGGATCGCTCCAAATCGCCTTTTACATATTCCACCGTCTGATTGCTCCCCACGTTATTCCGCCCGTACCAGAGCACTACCGTATGGTTCTGGCTGTCGCCCGTCTCCACATCCATAACCGTGTCGGGCGGAACCGGAACGGCGCTTCCCGGGTTGGTACGGCTCCAAACAAAGCTGCCGTTGGCGATGATGCGGGTCAGCGTTCCCGGAATCCCCTGGACGCTCCCCTTGATCGTATGGCGAATTTTCGGATCTCCATTTTCCGTAGTTGCTTGAATCGTCATGGTGCCGCTCGCGGACATCGAATTCTCCGGGAACATCAGGCGAATCGGCGTCCCGCCTTGCCGGACGGCGATGCCCGTTGACGGTTCACCGCCCACGCCTTCGTTATGCACTTTGCGAACACCCGAATAGAGACTTGCAAGAGCAACGCCAACGCCATTCTGGGTCAACGAATCCCCCCAGCAGGTAATGTCCTGGGCCGGAGCGCCCACGGCCATCCCTTCGCCACTCAGAAAAACGAAGAGTGTCGCGGCGAAGGCGCCGATTGTCGAATGGATGCAACGTTTTAAGTTCATAGAAGAATACTTGTAATAGGAACTGGGCCGCCCCATTTGTTTGGAGCGCCATACGCTTATGATCTTGCGGTAAATGGCAGCGACAATCCAAAAACATTTTGCGCGACTTGCCATAACGGCTTACCGAAATCTTGAGCCTCCCTTCCACACATTGCGCTTCACAGAGGGCACCAAATAGAGTTAGCGATCGCCATATTAGAATATATTGCGGTCACGGATGTTAACTCGAATTGGAACCTATTCGGTAAGCCATTCTAGTCAATTCTGCGGAATTATCCTGTTCTCGATATATCGCGCTCCTAATATCGTAATGAGCGCAGAAACACACCCTACCTCCATGCAATATTTCGCCATTGCAACTAATCACTTGCGATCCGTCCAGGCTTGCATTCTCGTTGTTCTCTTTGCTGCCGCCGGTATACATGCCAATGCGGAAGTAGTGATCGAGGACGCATTTAATCGAACAGGACCGCTTGCCAAAAGCCCCCCGGCTCCGGTGAATGGACCGGGCGCAATATGGGCGTGCAATGCGGCAGCGGGCGGCGCGCTTGGGATTTTCACAGAAAACGGCGCGCTAAAAATCTCGAATCTGAACGAATTCGCATCGCTGCCCTTCACCTTCTTGTATGTTCCCCAAAATTATTTGATTTCCCTCTCCGCAAACATCACCCTTTCCACCGGAAAAGGGAAAAGCTGGATCGGCTTCGGGTTTGCGGGCGATAATCGGTTGTTTAGAGCTGGCACCGCGTGGCTTCGGCTGTGCACGAATGGGAAATCCGAGTTGGTCAAAGGCCCCGGATACGCGAGCTGCCCGAAAATTCAAGTCCCAGTCACTTTGACCGCAGACAAACCTGCTAAGATTGAGATCACCTTTAATACCGGAACAAATACCGCCACCTTTATTGTGAATGGGGAAAAGCTAGGTGTCTTTTCATATAACGAAACGCCTCCCGTTGATCGGATCTTTTTAAGTACGTCCACAGACAGCGACGATGTATTGAACGGAATGTTACAGAATCTCAAGCTCGAAGTCTCCCCTATTCGCTGAACTTCCCCTCCCCTTTTCTTTTCGAGTCAAACCCCTAACTGAACCCTACCCCACCGTTATATGAACCCGAACCACCCCTACAGAAATATTAGTCTCATGAACCCCTCTCGTCATTTAAAGAAAGCCTCGTCCTTGCTTCTGTCGAAGCATGCTTTAGCCGTATTTTCCTCTTCGGCTGGACTGCTTCTGATTACCGCAGGGGAAACCCTTGCCGCCAGTTCAACCTGGCTGGGAACGTCCGATGGAACCTGGGCAACATCAGGAAACTGGAGTAATGGCATTCCCGGGGCCACCACTGGTGTCACAAACGCCGACATCGCCGTCTTTAATACCAGCCCCACCCAAAAGACAATCACCATCGATGCGAACCGGAATATTGGAGGCATCACCTTCGATACCGCCAATGTTGGAGCACTAGTCATTGGCTCAACGACAGGAAATGCATTGTATTTGTCCGCGGGGGGAACCATTCAGAATACCTCCACGGTAAGCGCCCTCGAAACAATCAACGCCCCCATCGTATTGGAGGGGAATGCATCCTTCTTGACCAATGTCCCCTCGAGTTCCGCAAATGGGCTGACCTTTGGAGGAAGCATCTCAGCTGCAAGCGGGGTAAATAGCACCCTTACACTGGGCGGCACAAACGTCGGTGCAAATAACAAAATCACCGGAGTGATTAGCGACGGCTCGGGAACGGTTGCGGTAACGGTAAGCAACACCAAGTGGACGCTATCCGGGAACAATACCTTTTCCGGCGGGCTGACCATATCAACCGGTGCGACCGTCGTTATATCCGGAAGCAACTCAAATCAGGGCGGCACGATCCTTAACGGAGGCGCGGTACTGCTTGCAAACAACTTCGCATTTGGCGATTCGACGCGTTCCATAACCGTCACCGCCAACTCGACACTGAGCAATCAAGACGGATCCAACGCTCACACCATTGCTAACAACATTTCGTTAACGAGTGGAACCCTCACCTCCAACGATAACGCAACCAGCCCCTTGACGCTCTCCGGCACCTTGAGCGGAGCTGGCGGCCTCCTAAAGAGCGGATCAGGTGCCTTGATCTTGACCTCTTCGAATTCCTACTCTGGAAATACGACGTTACAGGACGGCTATTTGCAAATTGGAGACGACCACGCGCTCGGAAGCGGAACTTTGGTAATAGCGCCGCCGAGTGGCAAATCACCGACAATCCAAAGCACGGACTCCACGGCTCGAACCATCGCCAACGCTCTGTCCTTTACCGGCGCAGGCAATAAAATATTCACCTTTGGCGCAGCCGGGACCGGTGATCTGACCTTTACGAACACTAACTCCACAGCGCTTCCCACTAGCGGCACCTTCCAAATCGTGAACAACGTCAGTTTTGCAACGTCGTTTACCGGAGTTGGAGCCGCACTGACAAAAGTCGGCACGGGCACGATGATATTGACGGGAGCCAATACCTACACCGGAACCACCACCGTCAATGCCGGCGTGCTGAAGATCAATGGATCCCTGGGCAACACAGCAGTCACCGTCAACAGCGGTGCCACACTGAGCGGCAGCGGCAGCATTGCCGGCGCGGTCACCATCAACAGCGGCACCATCAGCGGCAATGGCCTGAACATGGGAACTGCCACGCTCAACGGCGCCAGCACATTGAGCGGCTACAACGTCGTCAGCAGCGTGATAGTGGCGAGCGGCACCACCTCGTTAAGCGGCACCACCAAATCCATCAGTACGCTTTCGGTTGCTGCAGGAGCCACGTTGAACGCCAACGGCACTATTGATGGAAATGCAAGTGTCAGCGGCTTGATAAAAGGCACCAGCACGGTGACGGGAAACCTTGCCTTGTCCAGCGGCACTCTCGCCCCCGGCAACAGCCCCGGTATTACGACAGTCAAGGGCAACTTCACTACAGACGCCTCCTCCACATTAGTGGCGGAAGTGTACGGAACGGTGGCGGGCACGTCCTATGACCAAGTGCAGGTCAGCGGGAATGTACGCCTTGCCGGAACACTGGATCTTTCTACGCTGAGCGGCTTGACCGAGGACACCACGATCACCATCATCGACAACACCGGCAGCGGCACAACAACGGGATATTTTTCCACGATCATCACAAGCGGATCCACCTACACCGTCACCTCAAACTCTGACTATACGTTCACGGTGGCCGGTGCGGAGTATCTCTTGAGCTACTCGTCCAAAACCGACGGTGACGGCTATGGTAACGACGTGACCCTGACGGTGGTTCCCGAACCGGGCGCCTGGGCGATGCTCGTTGGCGGCATCGGCATGCTCTCCTTTGGACAACGGATGCGCCATCGCGGTATCCGGTAATATCCGTTATATAAGACAAAAGAATTCATCAGGAACTCAGGAAAATACAGAGATTCTTCCGGAGTTCCTGATTTGTTTTTGTCTAAAATAACAGTATAACTTGCTCAGCACCTGCTGGGCGTTGAGCCCGCCACCGATCTACGGACGCGGCGCATGCCTGTCGGCTCTCGCCTTCAGCACTTGTACGGCGACAATCTCTTTCCACACATTTGGAGGAATCACAATGGCCGAGTCGGGGCGTGGCAGAAAGGTGTAGGTTCTAGTCACTCCATTCTCCATAAACTGCATCGGCAGCCGAGTTGCCAGGTCAATCCATGCCACGCGATCTTCCTTTTTAAATACGAGACACTGGCGCCCATTGACCCGCTGCATGCCATGATAGCTATCCGCAGCAAGCCAGCCAACGTCCGGAAAATCCGTCTCATCGTAGTTCATATAAAAAGGCTCTCCAACCTGCCTGGAAACCATAAGCGCACTGTCGCCCTTTTTACAAAGAACCTGAACCCCGTTTACCCACCACTCTTCCAATTCCAAACCGTTTTCCAGCTCGATTGCGGAGTGGAAACTCATTCCGTTTTTGATCACGACTGTCCATTTGATATCGCTTGGGCTTTTCGGTGCTTGTCCCGTCGTTGTAATCTTCCAGCTCGCAGTTTCAGGAGCCTTGGTCAACAAAGCCCCTTCAGGAAGCGGCGAGTGTTCCGAGTCGCCGGGCCTTTGTGCATAGGCCCCATAGACCCCGATTACTATCATGCCGATTGCAAATGCCTTTTTCATTCTTCCACTAGTTCAAGTTGTTTATCAATAATATCTCCCGTACACCGGTCTATGGCGATATGCAGCCAATACCGACGTTCTCCGTCCACGGAAAAACGGGCGAGAGAGGTTTCCCCTTTCCGGTAGCGGCCCGTTTGGGCTACCAAATCGATCATCAAATTCCACACACGCGTCTGACCCGACGCCGAGAGCGCCCGGATCGCCGCTTCCCGGAACCGCTGGATTTTCGGGGAATTAGCATCCGCAACAAGCGAAGTGAGGTCGCCAGCAAATCCGCTATAAGACTGGCTTCCATCGATATTGTGGGGCGTAACCCCCGCGAAGACTACTTTACCAGTCCACTTCCCGACCAATTCACAGTTATTTTCCAGTGGCCCTTTTTTCGGATCCGGGGACGCGGTACGATCGCAAAACGCCTGGGCAATTTGCGAGATTTCCGTGGAGGTCAAGGCATCGGTTGTCCCCGTTCCACCCGGGTTAAATTCGTCTTTGTAGGCATTGCCTTGGTTGTTCATTCCCGCGAGGAGCGCGCGAATCACGGAAACTTGCCTCGTATTCAGATTTGGCTTCCCTGCACTCCGGCCCGCAGGATCATACGTTTCGCCAATGCAAAAGACATCCAGCAACCCGGTGAACCCACTTTCGGGCGTGCAAAAATCGAGATTGCGCCACGGAGTATCTGAAAAGACGTAGCCCAGCTCCGCGACCATCCGGAAGGGGCGGTTCAGGATCAGCGGACGGCTCTGCGTTTGTGTGGCGCTGAGCCCTGTGTTGGCCATCGGCATACCGACCGTCGAGTTCGTTCCTGTTGATACATATCCGCTCATACCCCGTCTCGCCACCCCGTCGGGATCCGTAAAGCAGTAAATCGCATTCTTTGGGTACGAGCGAGTGTTCGGAACGTTTTCCGCATAGTACCCCGGAACAAAATAACCCGGCGCGCCTTTCCATGTCCCGGGATACCACCCAATTTGCTGAGCCATACCGCCATTGTTGCTTGTTGAAAACAATTGCATCCCCTGCCCTGGAAGCCCGCTTCCAAATCCGCACATCAACCCCGCCCCCCCGTCGGGGCGATTCGAGTTGCCATAATAGGGCGAGGTCAGCCACTGATGGTATGTCGTCCAAAGGGAGCTCTGGTACTGGTTGTTAAAAGCCCCGAAACGGGACGTTCTGGGGTCCATCCATGTCTGAATATCGCCGGTATCCGGTGAACCGTAACTAGCCGACATTTGAGTCCCTGTCGTCATAACGGAAATATCGATCGTCCTGGGGTTCGTTGAATTGAAGCCGCGCAAGTTACTCACCTCCGCGGCAAAGGGAAGCGCCGCATCATTTTGCTGATAAGTGACCCAACCGGAGTCGCTCTGATACTGGAGAACATAATGAGCCTGTTCGGGGCTTGAGGAAGCGCGACAAAGATCACCGCCTGGCGACGGGTTTCCTGCCCCGGAAAGCGGATAGGTAGTAGTGTTTGTCCCTGACTTAATGATAAAGATCGAATTGAAGTCGCCGAGCTTTACGCCGCAATAGCTAAGATTCGAGTAAGTATCGGCCAAATATCCGCTGGAACTCCCAGGATAAGCGCGCAGGCTATTGCTGGTGCCTGAGATCAGGCTGATAGACCCTGATTGAGCCGAATTTTTCAATCCTCCGATAAAGACAGGCTCCGAAAACAGCCCCGCTGCAGTGCCGCTGAAATTCAGTTCCGTAAGACCGTTTGCGACACTGGCCGAAGTGTCCAGCGATGCCGAATAGGCGACATTTCCGAGGTTGTTGCTATCCCACTGGATCGAGTTAGTGGGAGCATAGCGTGCTCCGCCAAGCGTAATAACGCTTGGGCTTAGTCCCGATCCCACTAAAAGAAAGCGAAAGGCGCTGGGAGACGGAGTTCCGGCCGAAGCGTTTTTGTCATGGGGATTCCAGACTTCCGGAAGCAACACTCTCACTCCCGACGTCCCCGATGTATTAATGCCGACGGCGCGGGCGCGATACAAATACGGGAGATTCTCGACACCATAGAAATCATAACTATCGAAGATGATGTGCGTGGGATAACCATCCAGATCCGCTTGATCGATGATATTAGCGCCGATTTGAATAATCTGATAATCTACGCCGGTATCATGCCGGTACTGAAGAGCATCAACCGTGCAGGGTGCCAAGTTGCTTCCGTATTGACAACTGTTCGCGGCAGAACCCTTTCCAAGCACCCCTACGGTAATGGATGCTTTGAGCAACTCGAAAAAATCAGCTTCGCGGCTCTTGGATTGAATGTCCATCAGTCGCCCAATCGCGCCGGAGGTGATTCCATGATCATACGTCCACGCTTTGCCTGAGGCATCCCAGCTCAGACCGAACGATTTATATATATTATCTGCGGTTCCCTTGAGGAGATAAGCGTCATCCAAGCCGGATTTGCTCTTGAGAGAGGCGATAAAGGAAGCATCCAATCCCGGATTATAGCTGTTACCGTCCAGCGTGATCGGCCCAGCGCAGGTCAGCCACGCCAATCGGCTGAGCGGGAACCGTTTTTTTACCAGTGGCTCCCCAGTCACAGCAGTGGACCCATCATTGCGGCCAAAGGTGTTGGTAGCTCGAATATTTAAAAAACTCGGATTGATGTTGTCATCGTCGCCATACCCGCCGTCATTACCGCCAGCGTTCGAATCGAAAAGATTCCCCGTGCCGAGGTAGAGTCCCGCATCGGAGACAACCTTTGGCCGAGAAGGATCCGGCGAAAGCGACGGCTGATTGAGATCCCGGCTAAAGGTTCCCAGGCATTGCAACGTTTTTTGAAGTGTGGCACCGCCACCCAAATTCAAATTAAAGAAGTCGATGAGTTGCTGCCGACTGACAAACATCCGATCGCTTTGACCGCCAGAGAGCGCGGTGCCGCTAGTCGTCAAAAACCCTACCGGGTTTGCCATGACGTATTTTGCATATCCACTCGCCCCACTTTGAAGCGTCGCGGCGTTACGCCAGTTTACCAATGCGTCCACCTGCGGGGAAGTCATCCCAGTCTGCGTCAGGTCGGCATAGGCTGTCACCTGCTTGTAAGCTGTCTCTGCCGGGGCCATGCTGCTTGGATATCCCGCGACATTGACATCCAACACACCGCCCTCGTGATAAATCGCATAGGCATAGCGTCCGACCACATCACCAGACGGCGCGGTCGGATTGGAGCCATCGCGAGCCACGAGAACCCAGTCCGGAGCGCTGAAGGAACCGACGGGCTTGAGGTCGGTATCGCTGTCGGGCTTTGCCTTGCCCAGGAATAACGGCTTGTTCCAGCGAGCCAGCGAAATATAGCGGCCATTGAGCGAGGCGGTAGTGGAGGAAACGGCCGCCGCTCGGGCGGGGCCGCCTGTAAAAAATGGAGACCCGGCGCAGCTGATTTTCAGGAGATTTTCGAGACCCGCCGTCCCCGAAAATCCAACCAGCGAAGGTAGCGCGTTGCTCCCCGTGTAAATAACGGCAACGGTATTACCCGTTGTAACGGCAACGGTATTACCCGTTGTGATCGTCGCGGAGGTAGCCGATCTCGCGGCGATTTCCTGTTTCACGTCCCCGACAACCATGTCCAGCGCTCCTTGCGCAAAGAGATCAGCGCGCTCCATATTCGCGCTGGTGTCGGCAACCTGCCGGTTCAGAAGCGCCCTTGAGAAAAACGCTATGACGAGGGTCGTCAGCAGAACCACAAAACCCAGCACCAGAACGATTGCAAACCCACGCTCGGGTCGGCGGGTGTGCGCGGAAGCAGCATTTCCACAAATGGAATGGGATCTCGCGGTGAGCATCATGGGTTCAGTTGGAAAGTACGTTGATAAACGCGGATTTGATTCGCGGCGGCTTTGGGAACCGGAAGGCTCCGAAGTGTCCCGTCATTGATCCGGTTTTGCCAGGTGGTGGACATTAATTTCGGCGGGTTCGCCCCGAGGTCCTGGTCCCGCGGATCAGGAAGCGCATCGGCCATCTGTTGCAAGTCATCGGCGCTTGTGAGAATCTTACGGCTGGTGGTGTCCAACACGGCAATGGCGACCACAATAGCCTGGACATCGGAGAGCCCGATCCCGACCAGCCCCGCGTGCCCGATCCGGGTATCCCAAGGAGAATTCGAATAGACCGCGGGCAAATAACTTCCGTCCGTTTTCCGGCTCGGCTTGAGAAGGAAGCAGCATTCAAGGCGGAATACGTTTTCGGCCAGGATGTGATAACTTGTAACCGTGGAGGTGGACACCACCACTGGTGCAAAAGCGCCGGTGATCGTGCTCGCGGCAATGGGTGTCGAAGTCCCCGTCACCGGGTAGCTTGGGTAAGAGAGAAACACCACCCCGCCTTGAGATGCACCGTCCCAGCTCAACCCAAAGCCCAATCGCTCCAGCCGATGTTCAGTGTTTATGCGGTAGCCGACCAGCGAGACCGGGTTTTGCTGTGCGGCGGAGCCGGTAAAGAGCGCGGGTGCTTCGCTGTAGAAAAAGAGTTGGTCATTCCCCGAGGAATGATTGAACACGTAGTCCACATCCGCCCGCTTGACCATGCGGTTAAAATCCAGCGCCATCCGGTCGAAAACAATTCTCGCCTGGCTTTCCGCATCGAGAATTTTATCGCTCGCCGTAGTCACGTTTCTTGCGTTGTTGATGAGCTGAATGACGACAAACATCAGCAGGATCAATATAGCCATCGCCGACATCATCTCGATCAAAGTCATGCCATTCTGGCCCCTCCGACAAACCGGGCCGGGTAAGGCAGTACGAAGTCCAGCCTGGGCGCGCAGCCTCAACGAGATTAGGGGATATCGCTGGGGGGATGACATAGCTAGTTGCGGTCGAGTCCGATCACGGTCTCAAAGGCACCCGAATACTTACTGGGCAATGCCGAGGGGTTCAGATCGGCGACTGCGGGCCAGGTAATCCAGACCCGGGCGGCAGATGCCGTGCGGCCGGAAGGCGATGAATACACGATGACGGTCGCGCGGTATTTCGGGAGAGGCTCCGAAACAGTCTGTCCATTGAACGAACCGTCTTCATTGAGGAAAAACGAAGTGGTGCCGCTCGTTTGCCCGGAAGGGAACTGGATGGAATAGAACGAAGAAACCGCGCTTCCCGTCGCGGGCGTCGCCCGAAGATCGGCAATGATCGCATTCGCCAGGCCAGCGGCGGTCCGTTGCTGAATGCTCTCGGTGCTCGCGTTTAATCCAATGGGTATCACCCCGAGGAGCGACACAAAACACACACTGGAGATACCGATCGCAATCGCGATTTCGACCAGCGAAAATGCCCGTTGGCGCGCCGCGGTTTTCCGGATTCGGTTCCGGTTGGAATCACCCGGTAAATAGTCGATGGCGAGTAGTTTTTTCATGGTCTGTAAAGACGAACCGCCCCGGTCATAGAATCCACCTGGATTGCCGCCTGATTGGGGTGCGTCAGAGCAGCAACATTCCCATTCGCGGGGACCATTGAAATTTCAATATAGCCAGATACCATCGCGCGATACACCGTATCTGTCTGCACTCTTGCGACTCCTTGCGGATCGAATTCGATGACTTTGGAGAAGCGGTTTTTCGGCGCACCGTTAAGGGGGCATTGGAAGTTGGTCGTCGCGGCTGTTTTCGCAAGATCGTACGAAGCCACCGGACGGCTGGTCATATTGGCTCCATTCGTGGATGTGGACGCGTCCACAAGGTGAACCCTGTCGTAGTAGTGCAGCCGATCAATCATCGCAAGATTTCCGGAGGGAAGCGACGGGTTCCCCGAAAGCGTGGTATACGGCCGCGTCCCGTCCAGTGATGCCACGATGCCGACAACGATTCGACCAACCCCATCGGCCACAGTGGGCGTAACCGAATCCACCTCCTGGAAACCAACATAAACATAAGTGTTCCTCCCCACGGCATAGGTCCGAGCCTGCTCAAGCAAGGAGGAAATGTCATAGGAAGCCCGCGTTAGTCCTGTGGATTTTAATAATGATTGTATTGCGGGCCCAATGAAAGTTGCGACCACTGCAAACACCGCCATTACTACCAACAGCTCAATGAGCGTAAAACCACGCACAGTTCTTGAACAATAGCAGTTCATTGAAGGGGGGGATTTGATTAAGACTACGATATTTTATCGCACAACGAGTTGCAATGCATCCGGGGAGTTACCCATAACCTTCCCGGCTTGGAAGTTTAGTTTTTAAGGGAAAGTTTACGCATTTGAAACCGCAACCGCCGGTTTGTTTTCAAGCTGTTTTTGCAAGACCATCCGGTGGTTGCCCGGGCCGAACTCCCGTTGTTCGACAACGTAACCCGAAGGAGGGATGAGGGTGGCCGTCGAATAGACAGGAACAGCGACTTCAACATGAAGCGCATCCGGCTCCAGCTCCCATGCGATGGAGGTTTCGCCGCAAACTAGTTTCCGGCGTGCGGAAGCCCGGGTAATAGTACCTCCCGGCCTTGGACGGAAAATAAGACGCCGCCCTCCCGGTTGCCCCGGATCGAGCTCCAGACCGGCCACCGTACGCACCATCCACGCCCCGACGGCTCCGTATGCATAATGATTGAAAGAGTTCATGTGCGCCGATTGGAAGCCTTTCTCTGGCGTCCATCCGTCCCACCGCTCCCAGATCGTCGTCGCCCCGTTCTTCACCGGGAAAAGCCACGAAGGGAAGCTCTCTTGTTCCAAAAGCCGGTACGCCACATCAAGGTGACCAGAATCTTCGAGCGCCTGGCAGAGATAAGGCGTTCCTACAAAACCGGTCGTAAGGTGATCGCTTCGCCATTGAATATCTTTGACCAACTCGCGCGCGACTACAGGCCGGGCCTCTTCCGGTAGCAGGTTGAAGTGAAGCGCCAGAACCCGGGCCGTCTGGGTGTTGCCCACCAGCACATTGTCGCGCGTGAGAAAGCGGCGACGGAACGCCCGGACCACATTCTCCCGCCAGTCCCAATAGGCGGCGGCATCAGCATCGTTTCCGAGGATGCTGGCTATCCGAGTTAAAAGCTCCAGGTCGTAAGCCAGAAACGCCGTGGCGATGAGATCCTTAGGCGTATTCCCCTCGCGGTCCACACCCCCGTCCAGCCCCAACCAGTCGCCGTGGCCATGCCATTGGTTGATGTCTGGGTGGGATCGAATATCATCCTTGCACGAGGTTGTTCTAAGAAAATCGACAAACCGCTGCATCACGCGATAGTTACGCTCGAGGATGCGCTCGTCCCCGTAAGCCCGGTATATTTCCCATGGGCAGATGACTGCAGCGTCAGACCACGCGGGCCCGCCGTCCTCGTAACAGGCGACAAACGGCGCAACCGAAGGGATGCTGCCGGTGGAACGCTGTGCGTCCGCGACATCGAGCATCCACTTATGAAAGAACCCGCGAACATCACCCAGAAAAGCGGCCGTCGAAACGAAGACCTGCGCATCGCCGGTCCAGCCGAGCCGTTCATCGCGCTGGGGACAATCGGTCGGAACCTCAAGAAAGTTCCCTTTCATTCCCCAGCCGATATTTTTAAAAAGTTGATTCAACAACGCGTGGGAACAGGAGAAAGCCCCCGTCTCCTCCATATCGGAATAGAGCGCGAATGCCTCCAGAGATTCGATGCTCGTTTCCGGGGTCGACGCGCTAACTTCCACGAACCGGAACCCGTGGAAGGTAAACCGAGGCTCCCACCGTTCCACCTCACGCCCCTTGCAAACGTAGAGGTCTGTGCAGCGAGCGCTCCGCAGGCTCGCCACGTAAAGCTCTCCCTTTTCGTCGAGCATTTCCGCATGTCGAATCTGGAACACCGCCCCCTTCGGCCCCCGAACCGCTATCCGGACACGCCCGGCGATATTTTGCCCAACGTCAAAGATCCATCGCAGGTTCGCGCCAGCATCCGTTCGGAGCGGCCGCTTCAGCGGAAAAACTTCTTTCCGCCGGACCCGGGGCCCTGCAGAGGCAGAGAGCGCGATGCCGGGGGCAGGCTCCACCTTTACCTTCAGCCAATCATCGCTCACATATCCCGCTGAACTCCAGCCATTCAACTCAAGGCGGGCATCATACGATTCGCCCATGATGAGATCGTTTTCCAAAATTGGGCCGGTAGCAAACTGCCAGGTGCCATCGGTCGCGATGCGATGGGAGGAGCCGTCCTCCAGCTCAACCTCAAGCTGGGCGCATAGGGCTGGCCGCGTCCCAAAATGCTCCCGGCCTTTATTGAAAACGTGACCGCAATACCACCCGTCGCCGAGAATGGCGCCTATCGCGTTGTCTCCAGCTTGCAGCCAGCGCGTCACGTCATAAGTTTGAACCTGGACGCGTTTCCGGTAGTCCGTCCAGCCCGGTGTAAAAAGATCTTCAGCAATCGCGCGGCCATTGATCTCGCACTCGTACAAGCCAAGCGCGGTAATGTAAAGGCGAGCCCGCACGGGAGCCGCCGGGAGGGAAAACTCTTTCCGCAGAAAGGGCGCGGCTACCCCCTGCCGTGGCCCGCCGGAAGCGCCACTGGAGATCCACTCCGCAGACCAGTCATCCCGGTGAAGCAGCCCGTATTCCCACCAGTGCCGCTCGGACCATTCACCTTCCTCGCCCCGCTCTGTGCGAAAACGCGCCCGCCACCAAAACCGCTCGCGCGATCCCCCTGCCCTACCCCGGTACACCGTCTCGTTCGCTTGGGGAGCACACACCCAGCCCGAGTCCCAGCAATTTGCCTCGCCCCGCTCCAGCGCATCGCGCGAATCGGCTACCTGGATTTGCCATTCCGGCGGAAGGTCCATCGAATCCGGCGGCATCTCCCAATGCAAAACAGGAAATAAGTCATCGATCCCGAGCGGATGCTGAAACGGAATCACTCGAAGGTTGATTGGAGCTAACTTCATAAAATACGCAAAATCAGAGCTCTACTCCCCAACAAAAATCAAATCACTGATCTCCAGGGTGTTCTCGGCATTTTCATGGTCACTGACTCCCACGGAAATCTTTCCGATCTGGCGTCCCGGTTTTTCATTCCCGCTCGGCTTGAGAAAATCGCTCAGCGCAACGTAGGCGACGTGCCATTCGCCGTCGGTTTTGATGATCGAGTACCCCGTTGTGCTAAGATTGGTTTTTCCCTTTGGCCAGGTCATTAGCCGTACAGTGGCGGGATGCAGACACCGGGCCCGCACGACAACCCCGGTAATCCGATCCGGATCGACCTCCTGGGGGACCGTGAATTTCGGGAATGCCCATTTGTCGCCCGGCCCATAGACGACATGGAAATTCCAGGTGCCATTCGCCGAAGCTCCCCATTCGAGCTTTCCCGAGGCGTTCGTCTCCCATCGCGTGAGATCGCTAATGGGAAGCGCGAACCGGTAGGCATGGCTTCCAAGACACTGTTCCAGGCCCAAGGGGGTCGCAAAAAACAATGCCCCCGGAAGGATCTTCCCCACGCCTTCTCCCATGAACCGCACGATCCCCCGGCCCTGGCTATCGAACGCCACTGCCGACCGTTTGATGGCAGCGGATATCTCCGTCGACGATTCCGCGGGAATGGTCAAATTCTGAACCACGCGGTCGCTTTCATTTTGTTCTCGGGCATTCCCTTGGATGGTGACGCGAATCGCTTCGGGCTTGGACGACAAGTTCGTCACTTTGACTTTCACGGGCAGTTCCTTCGCCGTCTCGGGAACTTCGTATCCCCTGATACTGGCAGTAAACTCCCGTGTATTTGCCGAGGGGGCGAGGATGACAGGCGAAATCTTCTGGCGGGATTCCTCCGGAGCAAGTCCCAACCGTGCGAGGGCCATGGCTCGCGTTTCTGTTTTCAAATGAGGCTTGATCTCCTGCATTCTGCCGAAGGCAAAACAAACACCATCCTCGATCGGTTGCGGGCCGGATTTCGCCCAATTCAGTTTTCTCCCATCGATGCCATAAATCGCACTCACCGGGAACGGCAACTCTGCCTGCGTTTTGCCCGACGCCCCGCCTTCCAGCACCACCACCGCACTCCCATCCTTGCGGGAAAAGACCCGGGCTCGAATTGCTTTGTCCGGCATTTCAATATCGCCGACATACTCCGTATGGGAAAGGGCGTCAATAACCTGCGCATAGGCCGCCATCGAGCGAACTGGCGTTTCCTGCCGGTCGAGCATGCCAAAATTTTTGTTCCCATACTCAGCATAGGCCACAAGAACAAACGGGAAATAACGCTGAATTCCGCAGGCCTTGGCTTCGATTGCTAATTTGGCAAACGAGGCCGCGGTATTCTGATCATTTTCCAAGTTCGGTCTCACGTTGGGGTTGCCAAGCCACGGAGCTCCGCACTCCGTAAGCCAAAGCGGCATCGACTCGCGTCCGAAGTCTTTCAAATAACGGCGATACTCGGCGATATAGCTCTCCAGGCCCTGCGGATCGCTGTAATAGTGGAAGCTTAGGAAATCGCTAATCTGCAGCAGCCCGTTTTCCGCGGCCAGGTCCATATAGGGACGCGTCTGGTAAGCGAAAACCCCGCCGCCGATGGGCGTGGAACAACCGGCGGACTGCAACGCATAGCGAACCGTCTTGATGATCGGAAGATACTGCTCCGCCTGGGGGCCGCCCTGCCCCGCCGGGATATCCGCTTCGTTCCATACTTCCAGCCCGCTCCAGTGCTTACCCCATCGGGATGCGATTTGTTCCCATGATTTTTTGGAAACCGCAAGATCCTCCGGGAACACCGACTTTTTGTCTGCCTGCATCCAGGCGGGCGAGGTGTGGAAGAGTTCGAGCACCCCGATGTTGGACTCCGAATAAAGTTGGCGAGTGGGCTCATACTGCTTTTTGGTCACCCAATCCCACGTCTCTTTCGAGGTTTGCACATCCCCCCACAGCATCCGTTCCCGGGCAGTCGCCACCCCCATTCGATCAAGCGCATGAATCAACTCCGCCCGCACCGGGAGCGGCCGGAAAATCGACAGCGCCGCGTCGATGGCAAAGAACCGATCCTTCTCCCCCTCATGCCGGGGGATCACGACCAAACCAAAAGCCTGGTTCTGTTTGATGAACGAGAGAGTGTAAAATCCGCGCGGCAACCGAACCGAAAGCTCGACATCGCCCTTTGTCTGTTTCGCCTGCAACTCGGCCACAACCTTTCCATCATACCCTGTAATAACGCAGGGAACGGTCTCGCCATCGCCCGGCTGGGCCATTTTCCAGTGGAGCACGGAGGCCTCGTCGGGGGTGACAAAAAACTGCGAAGCTCCCGTCGACCGCAGCACGTCCCCGTACATCCAACCCGGAAACAACACAATCGCAAGCATTGCCACTGCATGCCGGAAAAAGATCGAACGGTAGGTTCCTGGGGGGTGCATTCGGCTAGACGACGTTAAGAGGGTATTGGCGATCATCTGTAGCGTATTTTTAGATAAAGTAAGCCAAAATAAAGTACCATCCGCGTCACAGTTCCATAATGGCTTACCAAATCAACTATCATTATTCATCCCGATCCGGTCTGAGAAGGGAAGCTTGCGAGCGATAGGTTCAGATCCGGGTGAAGAGAACGCTAGCCAGCTCGTAGGGTTCAAAAGCAAGATAGCCCTCTTCGCCCAAATCCCGGGGATTCCGAAGCGAGAGATCCGTTTTTTGCAACCGCCACCCCGGACGGGCTTTAATCAGCAAAGATCCCCGGCGTCCCGATACTTCGTGCATCCGCAGCACCCAGTTACCATTTTCCAATGGCTGCGCCCAACTCGGAACCATGGTTTCCGCACCGCGAATCGATTCCAGCGGAGACGGGATCGCCTCGCCGCAGTAACAGACTGGGCCCGTAAAAAGCGTGTCGGCAACCGATGCGGGCTGGGCCTCGCGCGGCAGCGAGATATCGTACTTTCCGACGGCAAGGCGAATGGAATGAGCGCCCATATCGCTGAACGGCCCGGGAACCTCCAGCCGCGACAGGTGCCTGGGCCAAGCCGTCCGGTGCACCGAATCGAGCCCGGTAACGCGCGGGCTGCGCACCAGGCTGATCCCGGCGATTCCGCTGCGCACCGAGGCTCCATATTTCGACTCGGTAACGAAAAATACCCCCTCTCGCTCGCCTTCGTCAAAAACCGCAAAATAGCGACTGAACGGCACCTCCCACATCGCCTCCGCTACGGTTCCACTCGGAATCTGCGGTCGCAGGACGCTCCCAAACGGCGCGCCAAATCGCGCATTCGTGGCTGCATATTTGGTCGAAAAAAGGAGTTTGAGCAGCGCCTCCGGTTCGCGCCAGTCCAGTTCCACGTCAATGTGCAAAAGAGAACTCCCCGCTTCCAAAAAGAAACCAACCGTCGCCTGGCTACCACGCCCAACGTTGCGGGAAACCCGGAAGCCCGCCCGATGGGAGCCATCAATCCACGGCTCCACTTTCGATTCGCCAGCGCAGAGTTGGCCCAGCGAAAGCGTGTGGCGATCGATATCCCACGACTCGAAGTTCGCGGGGCGGTCCGGGTAGAGAACAAGCTGCCCCAGGGGCGCGGCAAGCGCGGCCTCTGTTCCATCCCACGCCAGCCGATCGATCCACCCATTTTCGTCGAGCCTGAATTCCACCAAACCGTTCGAAACGGTCCGAGAACCGACCTCGACCGGCGCGGGCCGATCTTCCGCAACGATCGCCATTCCGGAAAGCGGCGGAAGCATCATCCACACCGGCTCCTTTGTTTCGGGATGTACGACCCATCGCTTTACCTCCACCGCATGGGGATTAAACACGCAGGCGAATCCTTTATCCGGGCAGCTCAGCGCGGCGAGTGCATGGCCCGCCTGCTCCGCAGCTCTCGCCTGGAGATCCGGGACTCCTTCTTTGTAGACATCCCAGACCGAGCTTCCCGGAATATAGTCATGGAACTGGGCAAGCACGAGGCGTTTCCAGGCCGTCTCCATTTCCCACCGCTGCCCCGTAACGGCGGCCACCGCCTCCGCGGTTTGCAAGGCCCGCTCCAATCCCCGGAACGCCTCCTTGAGGAAGCCGTGGGTCGTGTACGTCCCTCGATGGAATTCAAGATAACACTCGCCTTGATAAACCGGCAGGCAGTCCCGCAGCGCATTCAAGCGTTCGAAAAAAGCCTCCGGGTGATCCCAAGCAAGCTCCGGCATTCCCGGCAACGATCCGAGGCGGCGTGCACGCTCACAGATTTCGTCCGTCGGTCCGCCGCCCCCGTCGCCATACCCGGTTGGCAAAAGACATTCGTGATGGATATCGGCCTGCTGATGGCCACGCACACAAGCGCGGACTTCCGGCACCTGCACAAAGGTATTGTATCCAGCCTCTCTCGTAATATGGCCCACGATTTCGGAACCGTTCGAACGCCACACAAAGCTGCTGTAAGGAAACGGATTGATGGTATTCCACGTCACCTTGGTCGTATAAAAATACTTCACGCCCGCCTGCGCCATCACTTGAGGCAGGCATGCGGAATAGCCAAAAGCATCGGGAAGCCAGGTCAGCCGCGAGGGAGCCCCATTGATTTCGGCAAACTCCTTCTGGCCGAGCAGAAAGCTGCGTGCGAGCCCCTCGCCGCAGGCAAGAAGCGTATCGGATTCCACGCGCATGGCACCGGTCGCCTGCCACTGGCCCGTGCGAATCCGCTCCAGCATCCGCCGGTAGAGCCTCGGAGCGCGACGGTTCACCGCCTCGTAAGCGGCAGTCTGGCTATGGGCGAAGCGGAATTCCGGATACTCTTCCATGAGACGGTTAACCGTCGCAAACGTGTGCACCGTTTTCAATTCGCCGATGCGTTCCGGCCACATCCAGACGAGGTCAATATGCGCATGGCCGGTGAGGATGCAGCGCATAAACGTCTTGTCGATGCGCAACTCGCGGTAGCCCTCCGCGAGGCGCGTCCGCAACGCCGCAAGGTCCCCTGTTGCATCCCAAGCGTCCGCCGCTTCACTCATGATGCGCAGCAAGAGACGGTACTCGGGGCTAAAATTATCCAATGGCGGCTTCAACCCAAAGGGAAGAATCGCAGCCTTTAAGCGGAGATCCTCGCGTCCTCGCTCATCCAGCGCCAGGTCGAAAAGGCATTTGAGGTCATGGTACGCCTGCCAGGCAGTCTCATTCCTGCGGCAGAAAAAAGCGCCCTCGAAATAGCACCCCGCGGCGTCCATAGGCGACGCCTCCGGATGCCAGATCGCGCTCTGAATACAATTCGACTCGATCCACAGCTCTCCCGGGTGTTTGGGCAAACGCACGTAACGATGGGCCACGTCGAATCCAAAATACGGCTCACCGTCCACGTACAATGTATCCTCGCTCTGACTCAGCCAACGCAGCCAAACGGGGCCATCCAACTTTGGCGGCTCCACCCGGTACCAGCGTTGATCAAAAAGCTTACCCCAAAACGAGCACGGCTCCACCCCGGTCAACGGCAGGCAGCGCGCCTGCTCCATGGCCATTTGCGCGGGCCCGGCCGCAGTCGCCGCAACGGGCGTCGCGCAGATCTCCTCCCATACGATCTCCTGAAGACGGCGAATCGTTCCATCGATTCGGGTTAAAATCAGCTGCGGAAGATGAGAAGGAGGAAGCATAATGATGGCCCAATAGGCGGAAGCGCAACCGCCGCACAACGATCCGCATCGAGTTGGCGAAATGGCTCGGGAGCGAAGAGAAGGGGTTGGTTTTCCAAATAAGTTATCCGTAACGAGCTTAGCCAAATTCGGCATTTCGAAACCAAAAAGCTGCAAAAAACGTTCATTTTGGCTTTCCAAATACGAAAACCCATCGCACGATCAGAATTAAACCTCCCTCCTCCATGTCGTACCATTACCAGGTCGCAACCAACAAAGTCCGGGCTTACGTCAAAGATCAGCGACTCCGCCTTGGCGACAGACTTCCCTCCGAACGGGAGTTCGCCATCATGTTCGGTATCGGGCGCCCGACCGTCAACAAAGCCCTTGCATGCTTGATTTCCGAAGGCCAGCTCAGGCGCGAAGGCTACAAGCTCTACGTCGCCTGCCCCCCTATCCGCGAGCGGAAACAGAAGTCCATTGGAGTCCTTTGCCCGCATCCGTTGTACCGCAAGCACCGGGTTTCACACAACCTCGTCGAAGCTACCCATGACGTCTGCGACATAACCCGCGTCCGCTTCACTCCGATGCTATCAGTGGATGGGATCCGGCAGCAGGAGCAGATTCAGGAATTCCTACTCACCGAGCCGGACGGCTTTGTAATCTGGCCCCATATCAACCACAATTTCGACGCTGTGTTTCAGCAAATTGTCGAACGGGATATCCCGTTAGTGGTGAATAACACCTATTGGGAAAAAGCCGATTTTGTGGGCGTCGACAACTTTGGCGGCATCCACCTTATCCTTAATCATCTCGCGGATTTAGGTCATCGCGAGGTCGCTTACATTACGCGTTGCCTCAACGATCCGAACGTGGAGCAACGCGAGGAAGCCTATCGCTTCGGCGCGACGCACTACTTTTCAAAACCTTCCGCAGCGCGGGTTTGGCGGCTGCCGGGCGACTCCGAAGAAGGGCTCGCCGATCTCCTCAAAAAAAATCTCCGAAAAGAACCCGAAGTCACCGCCATCTGCTGCAGCCACGACGCGGTGGCCGTAGAAACCATTAACTATTGTCTGCAAAATGGGATCGATGTTCCGGAGCAAATTTCCATTGCCGGATTTGACGGCATCGATTCGGGGGAAACCTGCATCCGCCCCCTGACCACGGTGGCGCAGGATTTCTACCAAATGGGCATGCTTGCGGTGGATCTCCTAGTCCGGCGCATTGACATGAAGGATCTTCTCAGCCATTCCTACAATCGGCTACAGATTCGCATAAAACCCCGCCTGGAAGTGCGGCAATCCACCGCAGCCGCCCCCCATCGCGCCCGCACGCTCCGGAAACAACAAGCAGGCAGCGCAAAGCCGACATAAGACTCTTCTTAAATTGGCTTACCGAAATAACGCGCCGCGACAGGAAGCCAGCCCCAACCACGTGGACGGCACTAACGGTCAGGCGCGTCAGGAGCCCAACCAAGGGTTTCGCCTTCCACCCAGAGGCCCGAGACCACGCTGGTAATCGGATCCTTGGGAATTCCCCGGTCATTCCGGTTCAGCTTCTCGATCAACAACCGAATGGCCGTTGCGCCAATCAATGCGTTATTCTGCCGAATACCACTCACAACCTGGTCAGCCGTGTTTACATTGATCAAAGAGATGTCTTTCGGAATGTGCTGTCCGTTTTTTTCCAAAAAAGTCCGCACACGGGAAGCCAGAACATTAGAGCTTACAATCACCTCCGGCCGATGACGCCCAAGCCACCGCTCCACCATACGGTCGTTCCACCCTTCCATGCGCAGCGGGGGGATGCAAACAAACGAATCCCGGGTCGCCTTCTGCTCGATCCAATAGGCCGCCTCGTTCAGCCCCTCGGTGCGTTCCCATGCGTTTTGAGAGAAAACAAGGCCCACGCGGCGGAACCCCCGGGACCGGCAGCGGTTCATAATGAGCCGCATGGCTCCGTAACTGTCGTGAACCACCCTATCGAAGCTCGGAAACGTGAACGTGTACTCGATCACCACCGTGCAGAACTTTGACCAATCGTGTTCAAACTGCCCGTGTCCCTCCGGCAGCGGCGCAATGATGACGCCCTGCACATTTCGCGCGATCAAAATCGAATTCAGACGTGTCGGGCTCAGCCCAGCCTCGCCGACAATAAATCGATCCAACTTATATCCCTGCTCCTCAGCCGCCGCGCTGGCGCCCAGATAGTGCTCCCCTCGCGCCTCCTGCATCAGGTCTGCGCGCTCGAGGTAGGCCAGGACCGTTCCCGTTTCAAATGAAGGACGCCCTCTCCGCGAGCGCAGGCTGGCCATGTAAGCGGTAACCAGGGGATTGGGGCGATAGCCCATCTTTCGGGCAACATCCAGAATGCGCTGCCTTAACGCTTCAGATACGCCGGGTTTATTGCCAAGCGCCCGTGAAACAGACATCTTGGAGACCCCTGTCTTTTCTGCAATGGCTTGCAGCGTCTTGTCGGCGAGAGGCATGAGGACTACCCTAAATCACTGGAATCGATTGTGTCAAAACTATTGCCGCTGGGCAGCGCAAACATAACTAGTCAAAAACCGTTACGCGTAACGTCGCAGGACGATTGCCGCCTTTGCCTGTATCCGGGATTCTACCGCCTAGCAGCCTGCTAAAATATCATGGTCACAACGCCCAGCCTTTCCCCCGCCGATTTTGATCTTCAACAGTGGTCGCAGCCTTCGGCTGAATATTCGCTCTGCCCGTTCTGGTTCTGGAACGACGCCCTCGACGAAAACGAGATTCTGCGCCAAATCGCCGATTTCCAGCAACATGGAGTGGATGCGTTCGTCATTCATCCACGCGTTGGCCTCCCCCGCGACACGGGTTGGCTTAGCGAGAAGCTTTTTTCCTTCATGAGGGTGGCCGTCAAGGAAGCCCGTCGGCGCGGAATGTGGATCATGCTCTACGACGAAGGCATGTACCCGAGCGGATCGGCGTGCGGCCAAGTCGTCGCCCAGGACCCCTCATTCCATGTCCGCGGACTAGTCTGCACCGAAGGAGTCCCCCGCCCTGGCGCGGCCGTTCCCGAGGACCATCAGCTCATTGCCACGGTTCGACGGAACGCGGGAGACCTGGTATCTATTTTCGACCAGCCGGTGGACGCGGTCATCCGCGGATTGCACTATATCGGTGACGAAAGCAGTCCCGCTTTGACGGAAGACGAACCGCCCGCAGCGGATTTACTAAACCCCGCCGCTGCGCAATGCTTTATCGACTTGGTTTACGGCCGCTTCTTTGCCGAGTTCGCCGAATATTTTGGAAACACAATCAAAGCGATCTTCACCGATGAGCCCAACCCTTTAAGCCGCTTGAGAACACCGGGGGTCATGCCCGGAACCCGTGGGATTCTCGAACAGGTCAATCGATACCTGGGATACGACTTCACTCCGCATCTCCCCGCCCTCTGGTTCGACGATGAGCCTGACGCAGAGCGTTACCGGCGGGACTACGCGGAAGCTATCGCCGCCCGCCTTAACGAGACCTACTACAGCCCCCTCTCGCTCTGGTGCGAGGCTCACGGCGTGCTGCTTGCCGGGCATCCGGCGAAGCCGGACGACATCGGGCATCTTCGATACTTCCATATTCCGGGTCAGGATATTGTTTGGCGCGATGTCGAGCCAGGAAAAGCCACCGCGCTGGAGGGAGCGTGCTCGACCATGGCAAAGGCAGCCGCGTCCGTGGCATTCCATCGCGGAAAGCAGCGCAACCTGAACGAGTTCGCCGGGGCCTTCGGTCCATCGCTCACTTTCCATGAATTGCAATGGCTTGCCTCGTGGGTGCTAATCCGCGGATGCAACCTCCTCGTTCCCCACGCCTTTTATTATTCCATGCGAGGCCCCCGCAAAGCCGAGCGCCCGCCCGACGTCGGCCCAAACAGCTCCTGGTGGTCCGAATATCCGGCCTGGGCGGGGATGGCGCGGCGCCTCTGCTGGCTCAACACCATCGCATCGCCTGTTTGTGAAGTAGCCATCCTCGGGCACCCCACGGAACTGCCGTGGAAGGCGGCCAAAGCATGTTTCGAAAACCAAATCGATTTTCACTATATCGAGCCGGACGATCTAAATTCCTCCACAGTCTCCCAAGGAAGACTATGCATCGGAGAGGGTCAATATGCGGCCATTGTAGTGGAACAGGGATATGAAACCGACCTGCCCGACGGCACGCCGGTCATTCGCTGGACAAAGGATGGCTTGTGCGAATTGAAAAAACACGTCGCTCCAGTGGTTTGCCTGGATCGAAACGCCCCGGCCTTGCGCGCCCGGCATTTGGTCACGCCAACAGGAGTTCATCTATTCCTGCTCTTTAACGAAGGCGAGGAACGGATCGCGCGGCGCGTGGTCTTCCCTATCTCCGGTGCATTGTGGCGGCTGAATCCCGAAACCGGCACAGCCGAGCACGGAACAGAAGACATCGATCTTGCACCCCACGGCTGGAGTGTGTTTGGAATCATCCCGGCCAACAATGGCGTTGATGCCGTGCCTATTGCGAAGTGATCCGTGGCGCTACCTGACACCTTCCCAAAAACAGCCCCTATAATGTGTCCCTGAGATGTTATCAGGAGGTACTGCGTACGAGAATTTCAAAAACCGCCCGGGGTGGGCTGGGTCATCGCGTAGACGTAGATGTTGGTGCCCATTTGAAGCCCGGCCCGGCGCTTGGCTTCGCTGAACCAGCCGGTCCACGCACAGTGGGTGTCCGACGGGCTCAGCAGCGCGACGAGCCGCCCGTTGTAGGTGGCTCCGTAGAGGCCGTGCGGGATGCCTTGCATGTGGGGAAGGCCGCCGTAGATGTGGAAAAAACTGTGAAAAACGGGATGATCGAAAGGCACTTTTTCAAATTTCGCCTCGGGCAGAATGGCGGGAAGTTCGGTCGCCATGCGCAGGAAGAAATAGTCGGTGTTGGAGTGGCCGCCGGTGCGGCCCTTGCCGTTGACGCAGTCCTCGGCGAACAAAAAGCCGCCACGCAAAAAGTATTCGCGAAGGTTGGCGCGGTTCTCGGAGGTGAAGTCGGGCGCCAATTCGCTGTGCATGAAGAGAAACGGGTAGCGAACCATCTCGTCGAGTTTGTCGAGCTTCGCGATGTTCCAGTTGCGGTCGAGGTTGACGGTCGTATGCGTGGTGATGTGATCGATCAGGTTAAGGTCGCCGTGCGGGTGGACGTTCCAGTCGTCGTCGTCGCCGTTGACGCAACGGTGATGCAGCCGGGCCCAGGGGCAAACGGGGCCCTGGGTGCCGGTCTTGAGGGCGGGATCGCCGAAAGATCGCGCCGCGCCAAGGAACGAGGCGCACCCGCTGGCGGCGAGCAGTTTGAGAAAGGCTCTGCGATCAAGGTTGTTGTTCATATCCAGGCTTGTTTGCGGCGACTAAATGAGGCTCCAACGGCGGCGCAGAAGCAGCTCCACGCTATAGAGCCCCAGGCAGGCGAGGAGCAGCGGCCAGCGGTTCCAGAGGAGGGTGAGATTTTCGGAGACGACGACGCTCCGTGGGGCTTCGGCCAGGCGGCGCCAGGAGGCGGGGATTCCGTTTTGAATCAGTTCGCCGCCGGTGCTTTCGGCAACGTGCCGCAGGAGTTCGAGGTCGGGCGGGATGTTAGACATTTCCAAGGTGGTCTGGGTTTCCACGACGGCGACAGCAATGGAGGTTTCCGCGCCAGAGGGATCGATGCCCGTCAGAATCGCGGGGCCGGTTTCGCCGGGCGTCCAGTTTGCCTCAAAAGTCCCGTCGGCGGCGCGGGAAACCGAGAGAGGCTCGGTAGCTTGGCCGGTGCCGCTCCGAACGGTGACGGCGGGAAGATCGGCGTTGCCTTCGAGCACAAATCGGGCGGGGCGGCTCACCGGGACTTCGACCTTCGGTTTGACGAAATGGATGGCGTTGAGTGAAGGCTGCGCCAGCCAGACGAGCAGCTGTTGCCAAAAGGTTTCGACTTCCCTTGAGCCGCTCGGCAACGAGAGCTTCCAGCGCCAGAGGGAGTCGGTGGTCAGAACCGTGGAGCGGCCTTTGCCGAACTGCTGGCTGGCCATCAGGATGGACGGCGCGCCGGTCGCCGGGTTGGTCTCCGTCGGGTGGACGGCGAGGACCCGGGCGCCCGGTTTGGCACTTTCCACCCGCGCGTAGGAGGTAAACATGGGCGCGAGCGCGACCCCGGGTTTGCCCGGCACCGAGAGGACGGGAGCCAAGGCGGCGGTGTCGACGATCTGGAACTTGGCCAGGCGCGGCTGGGTGTCTCGCTGCTCGGCGGCAACGGCGAAACGGGTTTCGGCTCCGTTGCCCCGGTTCGGCCCCATCATGTTCATAAAGCGCGCCTCGGCCTCGCCGTGGAGATTGCGGGGCTCGGGAGGGCAGAACCACACGGGGAGCATCTGCTCCAGAGTGGAGCCGGAGAACCGCGTGGCCAGGTGCGTATCGGACTCGATGAAGAGGACGCCGCCGCCGTCGCGAACATAGGCGAGCAGGGCCTCTTGTTGTTCGGGATCGAGCTGGGCCGCGTCGGCATTGGCCACGACAACGATGTTGTATTTTCCGAGCGCGCTACGCGAGGCGGGAAGGTCCGTGAGTCCTCCCGCGTCGGTCCCGCCGGTGAGGATCCGCACCCGCGTGGAGGAATCAAAGAGGCCGGTCAGGTGAAAGCTCGGATCGCGCGCGATGGCGTCGTTGAGGAATCGAAATCCCCAGTCGAGCGTGCCTTGGTAGACGAGCAGGTTGATGGATTTGCGGTCGCTCACGCGCACCAGGGCGTGCCCTGCCTTCTTCTCGCCCGGGTTGCCGACGGTGAGCTGGAGATCGACCACCCCAGGGGCTTGGGCCGTGACGGACGTGCGCCACGGATAGCTGCCGAATCCGGCCTCGGCGTGGAGGGTTCCGCTGGCGACCACCCCGCTGCCCGACTGGAGCGTGAGTGGGATATCCCTCGCCGCCGGGGTGTAGCAATCCACGACGGCGTTGAAGGGAATTTCGGTGCGCTGCATTGTTTCCGAGGGGGCATTGATCTCGCGGATGGCAAGGAGGGGCTTGGCCTGGAGCCGGTTGTGACACGGGAGGAAGTAAATCGGCGTCCGCGTGGCCTGGCTGCGCTTGATGGCTTCATCGAAGGGGGCGGAGGTGGTGTCCAGGCCATCGGTGATGCAGAGGAGGGCGGCGTAATCGCCATTGTGCTGGAGCGCGTCGGTCAGGCAAGCGTTTAGGCGGGTTTCGTCCTCTGGTTCCTTATGCTCAAGCACGCCCTTCAGCGATCCCGCCGGGGTGATCTGGGTGGCGAAGCTGAAGTAATCGAGCACGCCGAACATCTCGCGGGCCGAGGGTTCGATCCGCTTCCAGGTTTGCAGTGCATCCTGGAGCCGGGAACGCCCCCGGTTGTCCTGGGCCGTCATGCTGCCGGATTGGTCGACCAGCACGGCAAGCGGCTTTTTGGGCGGCGGAGGGAGCATTTCGCGGCTGACGCGCGTGGGATTGGCCAGCATGAGCGCCAGCCCGGCGATGACCAGGCCGCGCAGCGAGCAAAGCAGGATGCGCTGGGTAAGATTGAGTGGCGCACGCGGTTTGCGGTAGCTGATCCAGACGGAGGCGGCTCCGAGCGCGAAGATCAGAGCCAGCAGGCTCCAGCCGAGCGCCGGGCTGCCGTGTTGAAGGAAGCCGCCGAAGCGCCATTCCAAGGTTTGAAGCGTGGTCGTCATTTCGCTTTCGAGCGGGAGAGTTGTTCGAAGTATTTGGCCACGGCTTCCCGGTAGGCGGGAGGTGCCTGGTCGGGGTTGCCGGTGGCGATTGGCTGCTCGCGCTGCTGTTCGGCCAGGGTTTTGGAAATCATGGCGATGAGAGCATCGAGCGGTTCAGCGGCATCCCGCACATCGGTAACGCGGTGGGTGAAGGGTCGCCGAATGTTATCCAGCTTTTGCTGGGCCTGTGTCGCGCCACTCGCCCCACTCGCGCCGTGTTTTGAGCCTTGATTGCCGGAACCCGAACCGTTGGGATCTTTGCCCTGGGGGCCGTTGCCTTTCCCGGGGTCATTGCCCGGTCCCGGGCCGTTGCCTGGCTGCGTTACGGCAAGGACCGAGGCGGTGCGCTGCGCGGTTTCCTTGAGCGTATCGAGGATCTCCTGCAACCCGGCGGCGCGTTCGGCTTCCGTGATGCCGTGTTCGCCGGATTTGCCGCTGGCCATGCGATCCAGGGTGGCTTTGGCGCGGAGGACATCTTGCAGGGAACGCTGGAGCAGGTCCTGGCTGGAGGCCATGCGGGCTTGGGCATCCGCAAGTTTCTGAGCCAGCTCATTGACGCCGGAGCCCAGCCGGTCGGTTTGATCCGGAGGGGAGCTCGCGGAGCCCTCTTTCATGGAGCCCGGGTCGGTTTTGGGGATCGAACTCGTGGCCGTGGCGGCGGGGGTTGCGCTGGCGGTGGCGTTGCCGGGAGCGTTGCCACTGGTGCCGGTATTCGCGGTGGGATCGGGTGCCTTGCCGGAGGCGTCGGGGCGGGACCCCGGGGCCGGAGCTGGCGTGGCATTGGCGGGAGCGGAGCCCGGAGCATTGCCATTGGTGCCGGATTGGGCGGCGGTTTGCTGGGCTAGCCCGGCGGCTTTCGAGGGATCGGCGGTGCGAAGCTGGCTGGCGAGATCGCGCAACTGGTTGGCGAAAAGCGCGGAGCCTTGTCCGCTCTGCTTAAGGGCTTCCTCGTCGAGTTTACCGGCCACGGCGGCCATGGCGTTATGGGCTTTTTCGGCGGCTTGGGGATTGCCCGTTCCTCCCGATTGCTCCATTTCGTCGGAAATGTGATTCAACTCACGCTGGGCTTTCTGCAGCGCCGCGAGCGCTTCCTTGCGGGCTTCCTCCAGCATTTTGTTGACCGCGCTTTGGAGCCGTTCCGCCGCGCGGCTGGCGGGTTCTTTGGCGGCCACCGTGTCCTTCGCTTCAAGCTGGGAGGCCGAGTTCCGAGCGGCTTCCGCAGCTTCGGTCAGCTCCTTGCTGAGGTCCGTTTCCAGCTTGCCGGAAAGGCCCCCAATGCCCTCGTGGACTTCCTGTTGTTCCTTGGCCAGTTCGGCGGCATCCGGCTTGGCCTGGTTCAGTTTGTCCGTCAGCTTCGCCTGCTTTTCGGCGAGTTGCTCCAGTTTGCCCGCGGCGGTCTCCTCGCGTTTGGGAAGCTGGAGCCGCTGCTGATCCTTGAAAGGGTCCTGGGGCGGAGGTTTCGCCGCGTCTTTGCCCGACTTCAGATTGACGACCTTCATGAAGTGCTTTTGCGCTTCGGTGATGAGGGCCAGCGCGTGTTCCTGGTCAGGGATCGCCTTGCCGTTTTCGGTTCCCTTGATCGCGGTGGCCGCGGTGCGCATCAGCGGCTCGGCCTGGGTTAGCAAATCGATCACTTCGGCATCCACCTGCAGTTCAATGAGCACGGGGAGGCCCTTTTGGACTTTGTCTGCGAGAACGCTCTGGTCCTCCCCTACCCGCCCGTTTTCGCGTTGCCACACGGGATCGGTTTTGAGGAGGTCTGCATAGGTCAGGACGGAGTTTTGCTTCACCAACTGGAGCTGAGCCAGCTTTAACTGGATAATCAGGTTGAACGCATCGCGTGATATCCCATCCCTCTCGATAATCCGGACATCCTCGCGCAGCGGGCGGATTTGGATAAACTGCACCGGCGAAACGGTGGGCGGCAGCGGCTGGGGCGCCTTGCGCATCCCCTTGAGGCTGTAGCTGACGACATCGTAGGCTTCGACATTCAGCTCATCCAGGTAGATGGAGAGATCCAGCGGGTGGGTGCCCGGCTTGAGCAGCTCTTTCTGGACGTCCGGGCTGACGGGAACGGGGGGGCGCACTTCGCCGTTGACCCGGAGCTCCAGCGCAACCTCTTTGAGGCCCGAGGTGGAATCAGCCTCGGCGGTCAGCGGAATCTCCTCCACCTTCGTGCCCAAGGATTCCGCTTCGGGAGCTTTCCAGCGGAATTCCGCCAGCGGCCGGTTTTCGGGGGACTCCTTTGGCTCGTTCGCCTGGGCATGGGCCATCCCCATAAGCCATGTTACCGAATCATAACACAGCAGGCAGATCATCGCCAGGAAGGCCAGGCCTGCGGTGCTCGCAGAAAAGACGGGGAACCGGCGGCGCTCGGTTTCCTTCTTAAGGGCTCGTGCGGTCTCCTCCCGTTGAGCGCGGGCAAGCGGCGAGGAATTTCCGGCCAGTTCCTCCGCTGTTTCCAGCCGGTTTTTAGAGCCCAGCCGGGCATCGAGATCGGCGGCGATGGCTTTGCGTTTGGGGCGAAAGAGGAACGCCAGAACGATCAGCGCGAGGAAGGTGATCCCGAGCGTCGGCAGCCACAGGAAGCGGGCCCAGACGCGGAGCCCGACGGCCACGAAAATTCCGCCGGAGCTCGTCCAAAGAAGAGGCCGCAGTTTTTTCCGGAGGCGCTCGGCGCTTAAAAATTGGAGAGGGTCGCTCATAACGCGGTACGGTTGGAGAGGGCGGTTTCGGCAGCCAGCAGCACCAGCGCGGCAAAGGCGAGCCACCACCAGGCGTTGGCGTTTTTGCGGGCGTTCCCCTCGGTCTCGCGGAATTGCGCGCTTTGTGAGGCTTCCGGCGGCGGTGCCGGATCATGGTTTTGCAGCTTCTGCCAGGGGGCGTCCTTCATCGGCGTGAGATCGGATTCCTCATCGGCGACGTTCACCGCGTAGAGGCGGGCCCCGGCGGCGCTGGGCTGCGGCGTGGCTTTGGCGTTGGCCGCGCCGGGGGTAAACCGATAGAGGCCAGGCTGCGGCGGAACGACGGACCCGTTGACCTCCGTGGGTTCGCCGGGAAAGCCCGGGGCGTCCACGGCGGCCCAGGTGCCGGGTTGCGGCGGCAGCTCGACCGAATGCCCGACAACGAGGTGACTGTCATGGGTGGAGGTTTCCGCCTGCCCGAGATAGGTCAGGATTTGGTGCACCAGCGGAACGAAGGCGGAGCTGATCGGCAGCGAGGAAGCGGTGCGGGACAAGCCGAAACCGCTGACCACCATGTGCCCGGTTTCCGCGATCGCGACGGTCGATCCCGCCGGTTCGCTCCAACGCGCGAGCGGGGAGAGCCCCTCGCCGGAGAGGCCATACCCACCGGAAAACTCGGGTTCCAGCAGGGGCATTAGGCTGGATTCGGCCAGAGCGGAAAAGACGGGGTGATCAATATCAAGCCGCGAGAGATGCGGCTTGCCTTGGATGGGCGAGGCGGTGATGCCGCGCGTTTTCAGCCAGGCGAGCTGTTCGAGCGAACCGTCGAAAGCCACCCAGGCCGCGCCGCCCGCGTTGAGGAATGCGTTGAGCCGGTTGAGCAACGGGGGCCGAAGCACTTCGTTGCCGCGCACGACCGCGATGGCGTCGAGGGGCCACGGGGCGTCCTCCGGGGGCTGGATTTTCAGGGCTTGCAGGCCTTTCTGCTCGGTCGCGGCGATGGCTTGGCGGAGGAAATCCGGTTCCGGCGCGGAAGGCAGGATGACACTGAGGGCCAACTCGGAGCGGGTGGCAACCCACGCGGTGTCATCGGCGGGGCAATCGTCCGGATCAAGGGCCACGCGCACCCAGTCTGCCACGCCCGGCTCCAGCGGCAGGGAAATGGAAGCCGGTTTCTTCGCGTCAAGATCGACGGTCTGGGTGGTGGCTTTGCCATTGGCCGTAATCGTGACTTGGCGCCGCTCGCGCGCGGGCGAGAAGAGCCGGATTTGCACCTCGATGGAAGCCGGGTGGCTGATGACGCCTGTGATCGCGGCCTGGCGGGCGGGGACCGGTTGGGCCGGGGGGAAGATCAGGTTGATCCCGGGCGGCAGCGGCTTGGAAAAATCGACCTCGCGCCAACTGCCCGCCTGCTCGTCGCCCATCCAGACCACCGCTTTGACCAACGCCGGAGTGTGCGCGAGCGTCTCGGCGGCCAGGGTTAGCGAGGGGCCGTAACGGACGGATTCATAGCCCGGCTGGAGATTGCGCAACGCGGCCAGCACTTCGCCCGTATTTTCGCTCAACGGCACGGCCCAGGTGGGGGTCGGCCCCATGAGGAGCAGCCCCGCGCGGTCCCCCGGGCCGAGCGAGCCGATGGTTTGGTCGGCCCACTTTCGGAGCGCCTCCCAGCGGCCCTTGGTCTGCATGCTAAAGGAGTTGTCCACGGCGATGATGACCGCGCGCGCAAACGGGTCGGGCGGGCTGGCTTTGAAGGGGCGGGCAAAGGCGGCGGCGAACCCCAGGATCAACGCGCACCGGGCGGCGAGCACCAGCCAGCGCAGGATGCGGTGCTGGCGGCGGTGTTCGAGCACGCTGGGGAGCACAAAGCGCAGCGAGGGAAAGGGCCGCATTTCGCGCGGCTTTTTCCGCAGGAAATGGAGCAGGATGGGCAGGCCGATGAGCAAGCCGATGAGCAGGAACTGGGGGTGGAGCCAATGCATTTAGCTAAAAATGGGGGAAAACACGTCAGAGCTTTTGTTCGCGGTGGGCGAGGTAGGCCGAGAGAGCTTCGAGCGGGGAGCGGTCGGTTCGCAGCGCGATAAAATCGCCCCCTCGGTGCCCCACGGCATCCGAGAGTCCCCGCTGGAACTGCCCGAAGCGCTCCAGGTAGCTCTCCCGCATTTCGTGGCTGCTGGTTTGCATCTGCTGCTGAGTTTCCACGTCCACGAGGACGCCGTGAATGTCGTTGAACTCGATTTCAATCGGGTCGAGCACTTGCAGCGCGATCAGGTCGTGGCCATCGTAGCGCAGCCGCCCGAAGGCGGTTTCGAGGGCCGGGAGGTCGTCGTAAAAATCGCTCGCGATGATGACGATGGAGCGCTTGGGCAGCAGTTCGGCCAGGGAAAGCAGGCTCGCGGCGATCCGCGTCCTCCGGTAGCGGGGGGGCGCTTCAAGCCGCGCGAAAACGGCTTTCAAATGGCCGTTGCGGGAACGCGCGGGCAGAAAGTGCTCCATTTCGTCGCCAAGGTGAGCCACGCCAAAGGAGTCGCCCTGCCGCGAGGCCAGGAACGCGAGCGCGGCCAACGTGGTTTTGGAGTATTCCAGCTTGGTAAAGGCGTTCTTGCCGCTGGCGTACTTCATCGAGGCGCTGCTGTCCATGAAGAGAAAGACGCGCAGCTGCGTTTCTTCCTCGAAAACTTTGACGCAAAGCCGATCCGAGCGCCCGAAGAAACGCCAGTCCACCCGGCGGGGCTCGTCGCCGGACTGATAGGCGCGGTATTCGGTAAACTCGACGCTATTGCCCTTCATCGGGCTGCGGTGGCAGCCGGAGAGGAAGCCTTGGACCAGGTACTTGGCCCGAAGGGGGATGTTGGGCAGTTGCGCCAGCAGCGCGAGGTCAATGGGGGCGTTGGCGGGCATCGCTTATGACTGGCCAAGCAGCCCCTCGATGATCTGGTCGGGCGTCACGCCGTCGGCTTCCGCACGGTAGTTCGTGATAACGCGGTGCCGCAGCACCAGTTTCGCGCACGCGGCGATGTCCTCGCGGGCGACATTGTAGCGTCCGTCGAGTACCGCCAGCACCTTGCCGCCAAGCGCCAAATATTGCGAAGCGCGCGGACCGGCCCCCCACTGGACGTATTGCTTCACTTCCTTGGAGGCCATAGGCGAGGAGGGGCGCGTGGAGTGAACCAGGGTTACGGCGTATTGCGCAACGCTTTGGGGGACGGGGATTTTGCTGACCGCGTGTTGCAAGGCCACGATCTGTTCGCCGCTGAGCGTTTTCGTGAGCGGCGCGCTTTCGTCGCCGGTGGTGCGCAGGAGAATATCAATTTCCTCATCGACGGAGGGATAGTCGATCTTGAGGTTGAACATGAACCGGTCGAGCTGGGCTTCGGGAAGCGGGTAGGTGCCTTCCTGCTCAATGGGGTTCTGGGTCGCCAGGACAAAGAAGGGCGACTGGAGCGGGTAGGTCTTGCCCGCCACGGTAACGCACCTCTCCTGCATGGCCTCCAACAAGGCCGCCTGGGTCTTGGGCGGGGTGCGGTTGATTTCGTCGGCCAGGAGGAGCTGGGTAAAGAGGGGCCCTTTGACAAAGCGGAACGAGCGCTTCCCCTCGCCGGTTTCCTCGATGATTTCGGAGCCGGTGATGTCTCCGGGCATCAGGTCGGGGGTGAACTGAATGCGGCGGAAGTCGAGGGCCAGGATTTCGGCGAGGCTCTTGACCAGGAGGGTCTTGGCGAGGCCGGGAACGCCAACCATAAGGCAATGTCCCCGAGCCAGGATGGCAACGAACAGGTCGCGGATGACTTCCTGTTGACCGACGATGCGGAGAGAAAGCTCTTCGGCGACTTGTTGGTAGATGCAGCCGACCTGGTTGAGCAGTTCGATGTCGGCCTCGCTGGTTTGGGTGGAGATGGGTATTTGCTGGGAGGACATAATGGAGTAGAGAGAGCTAGGGGGCCTGATGGGGAGCCGTCGGAGGGATGGGTCTCAAGGCGTCGAGCCAGAGCCGGAGCATTTCGCGCACGGCGGGGTAATCCGCTGCTTCGACTTTCGGCGCGCCGATTTCGCAAGAAGCGGTTCGCAGAAGGGTCTTGGGGCCATGCGTTGGATCAAGATAGCTGTATTCGATGCGGCAGCGCCACCCGGCGGCTTCGCGTTGGAAGCTGGGAGGAAGCGGCGAAGCGACCGAGCCCTTTTCCATGGGGAAGCTGATGAGCTGCTCATACTTCAGCGGCTGGCCGTCGTTGGCGCATAGAGGGCGGTTACGTTCGGGCAGCAGAACCATGGAGCGGAAGTCGTAGGCGGGCTCGGGGGCGGTGCCGGAAGGGAGCCCCCGGTGAAAATCGGCATCGACGCGAACCGGTTCGCCCAGGTTGGTCAGGTCTGTCATTTGGACATTCTCGAAATCGGCCGTGGCGTTCATCGCAGTCAACATCGCCCGCAGGGAATAGGCCCGCTGCAAGGGCGTGGCGGACCGGAGGCGTTTGCGGATGCCGTCATCAGCCAACCCGGTGCGAGTGCCTGAGAAATGCCCGGAGCCCGGTTCGCCCTCCAAGCGCCATTCGTCCCGGATCAGCGTGGTGCCGGAGGTCTGGATGGTCTGGAAGTGGAGCTTCTCTTTTTCGAACACCAGAGCCGAGCGCCCCTCGTCGCCGGGCGGCAGGGAGCCGTAGGGCGTGGTGGTGTCGGTGGTATCGAGCCAGAGATCGCTGGCCTGGCCTTCGCCGGGAGCCGCAGGGACGTAGGCAATGGCGTGGTTGAACTGCCACCCTGGAAAGGCGGAATCAGTGGACGACATCCGGTTGACCAGCGCGAATGCGGCGGGAATTTGCATCCCCCGCAGCAGCGCGCCGAGCAGGTTGGCCTTATCCTTGCAGTCGCCGTAGCGCTTCGTGAGGACCTGCTCCGGGGTGCGGGGCCGAAGCCCGGCGATACCGCATTCGACGGCGACATACCGCAGCGAGGCGACGTACTCGAAAGCCCCCTTAATCCGGGCCTCTCGCGTTTGGGCGGTGCGATTCAATTCATCCGCCTTGGCCTGGACCGCCGGGGTGATTTCGTCCGATCCCTTGGTGATGCGGCGATACCACGCTCCAAAATCATCCCACGAACCGAACGAGCTGATGCCCAGCCAGGCGGAAGCGTCGTGTTCGGGCGGGTCGAACGGCAAGGGCTCATAAGCCGGGATCTTGCCGAGCTTCCAGCAAAGCACCTTGGATTGCTCGGTCTCGGTCTCCTGCGGTTGGGCCGTGAGGTTTTTGAGGTGGTAGTGGTAAGGCTCGGTCTTGGGAAGTTTCAGGGTCAACTCCGTTTCGCACGCGGGAATCTCGGCCTGGAGCGGAATTTCGCGGTAAAACTGGGGCAGCGAAAAGTCGGGCAGCGACGTGCTTTTCCAGGCGACCTCCACCAGGCTGCCGGGGACGGCCTGGGGAAATTCGAAGTGAATGGTCGAGCCCAGCGGCAGTTCCTTGACGGTGGTATCGACCTCCAGCTTGTCGATATTGAGGACCACGGAAGAGCCATCGGGCAAAATCAGCCGGGCGCTTTGGATCGTCGTCTGGAACGCCGGGGGAACGTGCTGGAAGCTGCGCGAGGCCCATTGATGCAGCGATTCCGGCTTGGCGAGAAAGACGGCTTGCTTGCTTTCCTCCGTCACGGAGCGCCCCGCGTTGACGGTCAGCGCCATTTGCTGCTGCGTGATGACGGCCTGGTAATCCTCGAACGCGCGAGCCCGCTGTTGCGCCTCGGCGATGAGTGCCTTGGTTTCCGCACTCGGGGGAAGGGTCCGGAAAAGCTCATCCTTCTTCAGGTCGGGGATCTCGATGTTCTTCGGATCCATCGGCGAAGCCGGGGCGCCGGGAGATGGCGGCGGATTGTTCACGGCGAGCTGCTCCTCACCTTTGACGCCGAAAGGAGCCGCCAGAATTTCGCCCGAAACCGGGTCGAGAAAGCGCGCGTGTTCGAGGACGGCCAGGCTTGCCTGGGTATACTCTTTGTCGGTCAACTGAGAGGCCAGCGCGGCAATCTGGGCAAAGGAGGCCTTGGGATTGCGTTCGAGAGACTCGACCCATTTTTCAGGGAAACGCGGCGTATTGACTTCCCCTTCCTCGCTCGTGGCCGCGATGGCCGCGGTGCCGGGGGCTTTCAAATACGGGAGGAATCCGCCGCTTTCGGAGGTGCCGATGAGGATCGATTTTGCGCCTGGGATTTTTTGCAGAGCGTCCCGCAACCGGCTCGCAGCCAAGCGCGGACCTTTGACCTGGAACGTCGGTTCGCGATCCCTGCAGCGTCCGCCGTGGCCCAGGAGAACCACCCAGCATTCGTCGCCTTCGCGGGTCTGCTTGGACGCGGCATCCAGCGCGCCAAGGATAGCGGCTTCGGTGACTTTTTGATCGAGAACGGTCACTTGCGCGATGCCCCGGGATTTCAGGGCGGCGTTGGTTCGCGCGGCGAGAGAAGCGAGGTGCTGGGCGTCAGATTCGTTCGCACTGTTGCCCGCGATGACGAGCCCCACCGAGTCCGCCATGGCCGGAGAGCCCAGGAGCCCGCAGGTAAACCCAAGCGCCACCAAACAAGAGGACATCAGCTTCATTGCGGCTGCTCTTTGTAGGGAAACCGGGGGTATTTGCAAGTATCTTTGGCTCATCACGCGATGGACGCCCCGGAATCAGGGTTTCCCTGATGCTCCCCGAAAAAAAACGCCTGCCGAGTGACCGGATAGTAACAATCAGGCTTGTTTCCAAGTCGCGTTCATTGGATTAAAACATTTGGCAACGCGTCCATAGATCCCTCCACTCACGATATGTCTACCAAATGCACCCCACGGAAAATTGCTGCCTGATTACCGGCGCTTCGTCCGGCCTTGGCATGGAGTTCGCTCGGCAGCTGGCTCCACGCTCCTCCACGCTAATTCTTGTCGCCCGTCGCATGGATCGGCTGGAGGCGCTTCGATGTGAGCTCCTCCGCCCGGGATTGACGATTCATTGTCGCCAGGTGGACTTGGCTAATTCCAGGGACCTCGATGGCTTTTTAGCCTGGCTCTCGGCTACGAAGGCTCCGCTTAGCTTTTTGGTAAACAATGCGGGGTTAGGCGATGATGGCGACTTCGAGCGTAGCGAGTGGGAGCGCGTCAACCAGATGCTGGAGGTTAATATTCGCGCCCTCACAAGGCTTACTCTTGCGGCGTTACCGGTTCTGCGCAAACAGCCCAGCGCCGCCATTCTGAACGTCTCTTCGATCGCAGGGTTCCTTCCGGTGCCCAAGACGGCAGTATATGCCGCCTCGAAAGCCTATGTCAGCAGCCTTTCGGAAGCGCTCCGGTGCGAGCTGCGCGGCACGGGCGTCCGCGTGACCGCTGTCTGCCCGGGCCCGGTGGCGACAGAGTTTAAGGAGGTGGCCTCGAGGAGGAATGAGAAGACGAAGTCGCTGAATCCGCCTCCATTTTTTAAGACGCCCGCCCAGAAAGTGGTTCGGGATGCCCTGGCTGCCGTTGATGGAGACCGCGCCCGCGTGGTCCCCGGTTGGTACATTTCCGCCGTGTTGTCTTTCGCCGCCACGATGCCGATGCCGTTCCTGCGGTGGGCATTGACCCGCAGGGCGAAGGATTGATTCATTTAACGCGGCGAAGGAACGCAGAAACGAGATTCTCCTCCGGCAAAATCTGCGATAGTCTCGGGGAATCCGTGGATACCGAGCCTTCTGCCAATTCAGCATCAATCACCCAACTTGCCGACGATCTCGCTTGCGCGAAATCCCCCGAAGATTTTCATGCCGCATTGCAGCGGGCCCTTGGGGCGTATGATCAGCTCAATCAAGCACGGATTGAAAAGGAGGGCCTTTCCTTGGTATGCCACGCCGGGTGCTCGCTTTGTTGCTGGCTGCGGGTGGACGTTTACGCGCCGGAAGTTTTCTTGATCGCGGAGACGCTGCGCAAGGAATTGCCGCCGCCCCAGCTCGGGGAACTGCTCGGGCGCTTGGCCGCGCACGCGGAGTTGGTGACCGGGATGACGGTGTTTGAACACGCCACGCGCAATGTCCCCTGCCCGCTCTCGCGGGAGGGTTGGTGCAGCGTTTATAGCGTGCGCCCCCATACGTGCCGCAGGCATCACTCGCGGGACCTCGCCGCCTGCCAGTTTACGTATGATCACCCGGACGATTTGGAATTTCCCGGCGCGCATAGCCGCGAGTTATTCACGGAATTAACGGAGGCCATGGGCCTGCATGCCGCGGTCTATGAATACTTCGGTTACGACGGCACAGTTTACGAACTGGGCTCGGCCCTGCACGAGGCATTAACCGACCCAGCCTGCTGGGAGCGATGGCGCGAGAAGAAGGCAGCTTTTCAGAAAGCCTCGGTGACGCCAACGGCTTAACAGTCAAAGCCGAAAATAGGTGTCCTAGAAAAAAGGCAGAGGGCTCACGCAAAGGCGCAAAGGCGCAAAGAGTCCTGCCTTTCTTTGCGCCTTTGCGCCTTTGCGTGAGTATAAATATTCCTCCTCTTTTTTCATGCCGCGTGGAGCCCCGCACCAACGGGGCATGGGAATCTGTTAAGGATTCAGCGGAGCCAGTTTTCCAAGCCGCAACACCGGCTTACCGGCTTCGCGCGAAGCGGCCAAGTCGACAGTAAATTCCGCCACCCAGTCGTTGAGTTCATCCGGGTCCACGAGCATCTGGGCCACGGTCCAGTGCCGCCCGTCCTCTGACGGGACAACATAGGTGTGGCGAAGGTTGCGCGCCTCGGGGTCAAGCCGCAGAAAACGGTGCCCGGATTCGTGATAGCTCTCCAGGGCCGTGGCCAGCCGCTCGGCGGTCCAGGGCTCGGCGTCTGCCACATCGGGCGTGACGAGAAGCGCGAGCGCCGCCTCGCCGTCGCCGTTGGTCCAGGCGCGCAGGAAGATGAAAACCTGGTGTCGGATGGCCGCGGTGAAAGCCGTTTTATCCCGCGTGATGTCGCGCGCTGCCTCGTCGGCTCCCGGCGGGCGCACTTCGTCGGTTTCGCCCGGCTGGTAATCCGGGTCGCGCATCCGCTCCCATTCGTCGAGCAGGCTGGAATCGACCTGCCGGATCATGGTGCTCAGGTAGAGCTCCATATCGCGCAATTCGTCATTCTTCGCAAAGTCGGGGACCGTCTGCGCCAGCACTTTCTCCACGTTAGAAAGGTAGCGCAGCAGCACGCCCTCGGCCCGCTGCAATTCGTAAAGCTTGATGTAATCGGCAAAGGAGCGGAAATCCTCGAACATCTCCCGAGCGATCGACTTGGGCCGGATGTTCTCCTGGCCCACCCACGGGTGCCGATCGGCAAAGGCGTTGAAGGTGGCGTAGACAAACTCGCGATCCGGCTTCGGGTACTCCAGCTTTTCCAGCTCCTCCATGCGCTGGTCGTATTCCATGCCCTGCGCTTTCATGTCGGCGATCGCGTCGGTTTTCACCCGGTCGAGCTGCTTGCGCAGGATCGCGTCGGGGTTTTCGAGGATCGACTCCACCAACGTCAGCACGCGCGCCGCGTAGTCGGGCGCCTCGCGCTCCAACTGCGGCAGCGTCTCGTGGAGATAGAGCGAAAGCGCCTCGTTCATGGAGAAATCGTCCTGCAACGCAGCGTTCACGCGCACCTTCGCACCCGCTTCCGTGCGCGGGATGAACTCGATGATTTTCCGCTCCACCAGCGAGCGGAAAAGCTGCCACGCGCGCCGCGTGTGGTCCTTCTTCGCCCGGGCCGAATCGTGACATTGCGTGATCAGCTCCCGCATGGCGGCGCAACCGTCCGTGGGGCGGCTCAAGACATTGAGTAACATTCCGTGGCTCACCTGAAACTGGCTCACCAGCCGCTCGGGCGGCGCGCCGATCAGGCGCTCGAAGGTCGTCTTATCCCAGTTGACGTAATGTTTCTCCGGCGGCTTGCGTTTGACGAATTTCTTCCCCTTCGCCTCCAGCAGCAGATTCTCGATGGCATGCTGCGGGGCCTGCGCAACGACCCACCCGAGATCATCGAACCCTTTTCGGCCCGCCCGTCCGGAGATTTGATGAAAATCCCGCGCGGTAAGGATGCCCGTCTTCTGCCCGCTGTACTTGCAGAGCTTCGAGAAAAGCACGGTGCGAATAGGGACGTTGATGCCGACCCCAAGCGTGTCCGTGCCGCAGATCACCTTGAGGAGCCCGCCCTGCGCCAGCCGCTCGACGAGCAGGCGGTATTTCGGCAGCAGCCCCGCGTGATGGAGGCCGATGCCGTGGCGCAGCCATTTCTTGACCTCCGGGCCGTAGGGGCTCTGGAATTTCACCCCCTCAAGCGCCTGGGCAATGGCCGCCTTCTCCTCACGCGTGCAGACATTGATGCTGGTAAAATCCTGTGCGCTTTGCGCCGCCTCCAGCTGCGTGAAATGGACAACGTACACCGGCCCCTTGCCCTCCGTGACGAGGTTCTCCAGCGTCTGCGAGAGCGGCGTCTGGCTATAGGAGAACTCCAGCGGCACCGGCCGCACGGTCGAAGCCACCGTCACCGCGGACCGCCCGGTGCGTCGGGTCAGCTCCTCTTCGAAAAAAGTAGTGTCGCCCAGCGTGGCTGACATCAGCAGAAACCGGGTCTGCGGCAGCGTGAGCAGCGGCACCTGCCAGGCCACGCCCCGTTCGCGGTCGGAGTAGTAGTGGAATTCATCCATCACCACGTCATCCACCCGGGCGGCGGCTCCCTCGCGCAGGGCGATATTGGCCAGGATCTCCGCCGTGCAGCAGAGGATGGGGGCGTCGCGGTTCACCGTGGCGTCGCCGGTGCTCAGGCCCACGTTTTCCGGGCCGAAATCCCGGCACAGCGCGCGCCACTTTTCGTTAACGAGCGCCTTCACCGGGCAGGTGTAGACCGAGCGCCGCCCCCGCGCGAGCGCCAGGAAATGAAGCGCCCCGGCGACCAGCGATTTCCCCGATCCCGTGGGCGTATTGAGGATCACATGATGCCCCTCAAAGAGCTCCAGGAGGGCCTCCTCCTGCGCCGGGTAAAGCGTCAGCCCCTTGCGCGCAATGCCCGCCAGGAAGTGCTCCAGCAAAACATCGGCGCTGGGAGCCGCGGCATTGGGCGAAAGAGGATTGGTAAGCAAGGAAGCCATGGGAAAAAGCGCATTGTGGCCTCTTTTCCCTCCCCGCGCACGCTCTTGTTTGGGCAAAAAAAGGCTAAAGCACGCTCGTAATCCGCAAGGCGCGGCGCGCCCGGCCAATCTCAAGCGTCAGCTGCTCCCCCGCCTTGTGTCCGAGAAGCTGGCTGCCCAGCGGCGACTGCGGCGTGATCACTAAGAAGGTCTTCCTTTCGTGCACAATCTCGCGGCCTCCCGCGCGGGGGCCGATCAAATAGAACTCCGCCTCGCCCCCCTCCTCCAGCTCCACCACCGCCCCGATGTCAATGCCCGCGCCGGGCCGGAAGTCCTTCGGCTCCATCGCGGCGTATTCCTCCCGCGCCCTGAGCGTCTCCGCCGCCTGGCGGGACTGCCCGTGCGCGAGGTAGGAGGCCTCCAGCCCCCGCGTATCGTATTTATTCTCGGCCTTGCTTTGCTCGTGCGTCGCCTCCTCGTGGGCCGCTCGGGCGGATTGGGCATAGAGGGCGAGTTCGGCGTCGAGGCTGGCGATAATCTTCTGAATCAGAACGGCTTTCTTCACGGTTTTGGGATGGGCGCAATACTGTGCCCGCCGGGAAGCGGGATTGCAAGCGCCCGCCCGGGCAACCCTCCCCAAAAAATTCGCGCGGCCCGTAACTGGCTCGTTTCGTGCCCGTTTCGAGCCGATCTCCCCTTTGCGGCAAGGCCGCGCGCCGAATTCTTAGTATCTTTGCCGCGACATTTGCCGTATAAGAAGAAAATCCGTCCACGGGGCCAATCCCCTCTGTGAACGGGTTTTTGCGAGACTTTCCACCTATGAACAGCAGTCCCCAATCTGACGGTCTGGACCGGCGGCAATTCCTGAACAAGCTGGGCGGCGGAGCCCTGGCTTTTTCGGCATTCCTGGCCGCCTGCAAGGGAAAACAAGCCGCCCAGGCCCCGAGCCACAAGCCCGCGGGCGACGTGCCGACCGACCGGATGACCTACCGGACCAACCCAAAAACCGGCGACAAAGTCTCGCTGCTCGGCTACGGAGCCATGCGCCTGCCCCGCGTCTCAAAGGAGCATTCGCCCTCCGGCAAGGGCAACGAGATCGACCAGGAAGAGACCAACCGGCTCATTGATTACGCCATCGCCCACGGCGTCAACTACTTCGACACCTCGCCCCGCTACTGCGAGGGGCTCTCCGAAGCGGCCCTCGGCATCGCGCTCAGCCGCCACCCGCGCGAGAAGTTCTTCGTTTCCACCAAAATGTCGAACCAGACGGAACAGAGCCACGACGCCTCCCTGGCCATGTACCGCCGCTCGATGGAACTTCTCAAAGTCGACACCCTCGACTACTACCTGATCCACGCCGTGGGCGACTTCGACACCTACAAAAAGCGCTACCTCGACAACGGCGTGCTCGATTTCATGCTCAAAGAGCGCGAGGCCGGGCGCATCCGCAACCTCGGCTGGTCGTTCCACGGGAAGAAGGAATTCTTCGACTACATGATGTTCGAATCCGGCGTGAAGTGGGATTTCGTCCTCATCCAGCTCAACTATTTTGACTGGGACATCACCCAGGAAAAAGGCCGCAGCAACGTGGATGCCCGCTACCAATACGAAGTGCTGGAGAAATTAAAGGTCCCGGCGCTCATCATGGAGCCGCTTTTGGGTGGCCGCCTGGCCAGCCCCAACCACGTCGCCCAGGCCCTAATGAAGCAGACCAACCCCGACGCCAGCTTCGCCTCGTGGGCGTTCCGCTTCGCCGGGTCGTTCCCCGACGTCCTGACCGTCTTGAGCGGCATGACCTACATGGAGCATTTGCAGGACAACCTGCGCACCTATTCGCCCCTGGTGCCCCTCTCCGACAAGGAGCAGCAAATGCTCGTCGGTGTGGCCAAGACGATGCTCGAATTTAAGAACATCAACTGCACCAACTGCCAGTACTGCATGCCCTGCCCCTACGGCGTCAACATCCCGGGCATGTTCATGCATTACAACAAGTGCCTCAACGAAGGAAACTTTCCCTCCCAGGCCCAGGACCAGAACTACCAGAAAGCCCGCCAAGCGTTCCTGCTGGGCATGGACCGCAGCGTCCCCAAGCTCCGGCAGGCCAATCACTGCATCGGCTGCGGCAAGTGCGTCCCGGCCTGTCCCCAGGGCATCGCTATCCCGAGGGAACTGCGGAAAATCGACCAGTTCGTTGAACAACTGAAGAGGAATAGCTAATGAACCGTATGTTGCGCATCATCCGCATCCTGCTCGCCTCGGTCTGTTTCATCCTGATCACGCTGCTTTTCCTCGATTTCACGGGAACTGCGCGGTTCGACTTCGGCTGGCTCTCCAGGATTCAATTCGTCCCCGCCCTCTTCGCGGCGAACTTCGCCGTCCTCGCGGCCCTGCTTCTCGTGACGCTGCTTTTGGGCCGCGTCTACTGCTCCGTCCTCTGCCCCCTGGGCGTATTCCAGGACGTGGTGGCGTGGATCTCCCGGAAGGTCCGGCGCAAAAAGAGACCCTACGGGTACCTCCCGCCGCTCAACACCCTGCGTTACGCCCTGCTGGCGCTCTGCGTCATCGCGTTTTTCGCCGGGCTCGCGCCGTTGGTCGCACTACTGGACCCCTACGGCTCCTACGGCCGCGTGGCCACGAACCTCCTCTCCCCGCTTTACCGCTGGGGCAATAACCTCCTCGCCGCCCGCGCCATCCAAGCCAACAGCTTCGACTACCTCACCGTGGATATCTGGATCCGGGGCGTGGCGACCTTCGTCGTGGCCCTCGCCACCCTGGGCATCGTCGGCTTCCTGGCCTGGCGCAACGGGCGCACCTATTGCAACACCGTCTGCCCGGTGGGAACGGTGCTCGGCTTTTTGAGCCGGTTCGCCGTGCTCAAGCCCGTCGTCAACGTCTCGAAGTGCAACGGCTGCCGCATCTGCGAGCGCGGCTGCAAGGCATCCTGCATCGACGCCCGGGCGCATGAAATCGACACCAGCCGCTGCGTGGCCTGCATGAACTGCGTGGGCGTCTGCCCGCAGGGAGCGCTTGGCTTTGGCCACAAAAACCAGCCCGCGACAACCGTTAACCGCTAGGAATTTTATGGAACCCATTCGCAGCCATTCGGGAATTTCCCGAAAAAAATTTCTGTCGATCAGCGCGCTGTTTGCCCTGGGAGCGACGGTGAAAGCCAACCAAGTCGACGGCGGTCTGGCCTTCATCGAGGAGAAAAAAGCGCCCAAGCGCGCCACGTTCATCTCCCCGCCCGGCTCACAAGGCCACCGGAACCTCTCCCGGCATTGCACTGGCTGCCAGCTCTGCATTTCGCTTTGCCCCAACCAGGTGCTGCGCCCCTCCTCGGACCCGGCTCACTTGACGCAGGTGGAGATGTCCTTCGAGCGGGGCTACTGCCGCCCGGAATGCACGCGGTGTTCGCGGGTCTGCCCCACGGGAGCCATTCGGCCCATCACGCGCGAGCAGAAGTCGGCCACGCAGCTCGGCAACGCCGTCTGGGTCAAGGACCGCTGCCTGGTCACCAAAGAGGGCGTCCGGTGCGACAACTGCGCCCGGCACTGCCCGGTAGGTGCCATCCAGATGGTGCTTACCGACGCGGCGAACGCAAAATCGCTCAAATTCCCCGTGGTCAACCCCGAGCGGTGCATCGGCTGCGGAGCGTGCGAGAATCTCTGCCCATCGCGCCCCCTGAGCGCCATCTACGTCGAGGGCCACGAGACACACCGGATCGTTTAGCTTCCAGCCTTAACAAATCTGCCGCCGCACTTTGCTAAGTACGGCGGCAGTCTGTGTTTGCTTGCTATGGCTTGTCCTTCAACTAAAAGCGCCTAAAAGCTCACGTTAAACCGCACCCCCGCCACGAACGCGTTCTCCTGCTTCCCGGTGGCTCCGGGGTTAAAGATGTACTGAAGATCCGGCTGCACGGTCATCCACTCGGTGGCCTGGATTTTGTAGGTCAGCTCCAGGATGCCCTCGTGGTGCCCTTCCAGCGCCGATCCGTCGTCATTGCGCGCCTCGGAGCTAATGCGGGTATAGCTGAACCCGAGCCCCGTGATGTCGCCATCGCGACCCGGGAGCAGCCCTTTGTAATTCACGCCGGTGTCGAAATAAAACGGCACCAAGGCCCGGTCGCTGGGCGCTCCGCCGATGCGCAGAAACGCGCTCATTCCCTGGTCCTCCGCACCCGGCTCGCGCCAGACCTGCTGGTCGGCAATGAAATAACCGCCGCCGCTATCGCGCCTGCCTTCCTTGGGGAATAGGTCCGTCTCGTCCGAGCGGAAGTAAAACGCCCCCAGCTTGTAGGTGCCGGTCAGGCCATCCGAGCCCAGCTTGGTCGTGTAAGCCCCCTCGACGATGGCGAGCGCCCCGTCGTTGCCGTCCCACTTCCAATACGTGCCATATTTGTTGTCGCCCCCCTGGTCCCCGGCATTACCGTCAAAAATCCCCGCCTGCACGGAGAAGGCATCGTTAAACGTATAGCGCACGCGCGCACCCGGGGCCGCCGTGGGGTAAACCGGGGCTCCATAGTTCTGGCTGATGAGCGGAATCGCCCCAAAGGCACCGTTGATAAACACCGCGCTGCTGTCGGACACAAAGAACTCCGCGTCGGCCAGGATCTGCCCGAGCCGGATCGACCACGGGCCCAAGTCCTGCTGGAACCAGGCCTCGTAAAGCCGCGTGGTGTCGTAAGCGTCGATATTACTGACGGCGTTGAAGTCCCGGGTATATTTATCCGTCGCGCTCGAGCCGTGGGTATTGATCCCGCTGACCAGGAAACTGCCACCCTGCCAGCCTAGCAGCTTCTCCAGGTCACCCTGCACGCCGATATTGAGGAGGCCCTCGTAAGTCGCGCCGCGCCGATAGCCGCCGGAGACATTGCCGATTGTTTCCCCGGTATAGGAAATCGGGAATGACAAGCCGCCGAGGGAAAGCGCGCATTTCGCCGGTTCCGGCTCGGGCGGCGCGGAATCCCCCGCGAGGGCGATGGAAGAGAGGGCCATTCCGGCCAGCAGAACCGAATTGAGGAGGTTGTTTTTTGAGTACATATAAGATATTACTAAATCACTAGAATCCGAGCAGCCGCCCGGCTTGGAATACGACAAACGAAGCGCCCCAGGCAAGGATGGACATATACGCCACCTGGAAGAGCGGCCAGCGCCAGGAGTTCGTCTCGCGGCGCACGACGGCCACCGTCGCCAGGCATTGCATGGCCAGGACGTAGTAAACCATCAGGCTTACGCAGACCAGCGGGGTAAAGACCGGCGTGCCGTCGGCGCGCTTCTCGGCCAGCATGGCATCGCGGACTTCGTCCTTTTCCTTTTCCTCCTTGTCCACGCTCGCGCCCTCGGCGGTTTCGCCCGTCGCCGCCTTGGCCTCGTCTTTGGGCTTCCCGCCGTCCTCGGCCTTGGCGGGCGCGGCCTCCTCGGTTTCGAGGTTGTAAACAATCGCCATCGTGCCGACGAATACCTCGCGAGCCGCAAACGACCCGATGATGCCGATGCCAATCTTCCAGTCATACCCGAGCGGGCGGATGACCGGCTCGATGAAGTGCCCCAGCTGGCCCGCGTAGCTTTGCGAAATCGCCTCAGCCTTGCTGACTTCAGGGTTCGCCGGTTCCGGGAACTTCAGCAGTGCCCACAGGATGACCGAAAAGGAAAGGATGACCGTTCCCGCACGGCGCAGAAAGATCCCCGAGCGCTCCCACATCCGCAGCCCGATCGACTTCAGCGCAGGCATACGGTAAGGCGGCAGCTCCAGGAGCAGCATCGGCTTCTCGCTTTTGAGCAGCGTCTTCTTAAAAATCCAGGCCATCAGGAACGCCATCACCGTCCCCAGGAGATACATCGAAAGCATGATGCCCGCCTTGGCCGCCGCCGAGCCGATCGGCATCATCACCGCGATCATCAGCGCGTAGACCGGCAACCGCGCCGGGCAGCTCATCAGCGGAGCCACCAGGATCGTCACCAGGCGGTCCTTGCGGTTCTCAATCGTGCGCGAGGCCATGATGCCCGGGATGGCGCAGGCAAAGGAGCTCAGCAGCGGAATGAACGATTTCCCATGCAGCCCCACCGACGCCATTACGCGGTCCATCATAAACGCGGCGCGCGCCATGTAGCCGCTGTCCTCCAGCAGCCCGAGGAAAAAGTAGAGGATCAAAATCTGCGGCAGGAAGACCACCACGCCCCCCACCCCGGCGATCACGCCGTCGGTCAGCAAGCTCTGGAAATGGCCCGCGGGGATCAGTGCCGTGGCCTGTTCGGAAAGCCAGCCAAAGCCCCCCTCGATCCACTCCATCGGATACTGCGCCACGGTGAAAATGCAGAAAAACATGAGCGCCATCACCCCGAGGAAGGCCACCCAGCCCCAGACGCGGTGCGTCACGATCAAGTCGATCCGGTCGGAAAGCGTCAGCCCCTCCGTCGTCCCCGCCTGGTGGACCACCCTCGCGCAAAGCTCGCCGATCCACCCGTAGCGCGCCTCGACCATCGCCGAGAGCGGCTCCACCCCGGCCTGGCGTAAGCGGGCCTGCGCTTCCATCGTCGGCGTCAGCAGCGACGGTTCGTGCCGGGCCAGCTCCTCCAGCCCGCTCTCCTGCAAGGTCAAAAGAAGGAGAGCCTCCGAGAACGGCGAGCCCTGGTCGGCGCGCAGCCGCTTGGCGAGCTCCCGGGCTTCTTTCTCGATTGCCTCGGGAACCGGCGGGCGCTTATCCGGCGCGGGCAGCACCTCCCGGGAAAGCGCCTGCTTGAGTTCCAGCAACCCGACGCCCTTGGAAGCCACCATCGGGATGACCGGCACGCCGAACTCCCGTTCGAGGCCCGCCTTGTCAATGCGCGTGCCATTCTGCTCGGCCACGTCAACCATGTTGAGGGCCAGGACCATCGGAATCTGGAGATCCAGCAGCTGCGCGGCCAGGTAAAGATTGCGCTCCAGGTTGGAGGCATCGACCACCACGACCACGGCCTCGGGCCGGGGCATATCGGCGCGCCCGAGCAACACGTCGCGGGCGACGGCCTCGTCAGCCGAGTGGACTTGCAGACTGTAGCTGCCGGGCAGGTCCACGAGCACCATCGGCTCACCATGGGTGCCAAAGAAGCGGCCGGTCTTGCGCTCCACTGTGACGCCCGGGTAGTTGCCCACTTTCTGGCGCAGGCCGGTGAGCGCGTTGAAAATCGTGCTCTTGCCGCAATTCGGATTGCCCGCGATGGCGATGTGCCGCACGGACGGCGCGACGGCGGCCCGGGGCGTTTCTGAGACTTGGGTATGATCCATAAAAATCCTAAACTAAATTCTTTCGATTTGAATGCCCGCCGCCTCGCGTTTGCGCAGCGAGAGGTGGTAGCCGCGAACCTTGATGTCGATCGGGTCGCCCAGCGGCGCGAACCGGACCAATTCCACGGCGGCTCCGTTGGTCAGGCCCATTTCGAAAAGCCGTGAAAGCGATTCGCCCGGCAGATTGAATCCCGAGATGCGGGCCTTCTCCCCGGGGGCAAGCTGGCTCAGTAGTTCGGCACTCACGCGAGCACCTCCTCGACCTCGATGTGGGCTCCCAGGCTGCGCCCGATGGCGAGCCGGGTTCCCTGGATGGAACAGATGAGCGCATTGCCATCCACGAGCTTGCTGATTTCAGCCGCCTCGCAAAGCCCCAGCTCCTTAAGCCGCAACGAAGCGGGCGACGTGGAGCTGATCCGGACCACGCGAAGCGGTCTGCTGCAGCGCGCATTAGTCAGCGTGAGCGGCCTTTCCGAGCGCCCACAGCAGGTCAGTTGTTTTTTCATGCGCACTTTGATATTGAGACTCGGTCTCAATGACAAGTATGATTCTTGCTAATTTCTTTACCGATATTGTTTTTATTTTTTTCCGAATCCGGCCCTCGCAAGCCGGTTAACGCTTCGCGCCCGGAGGCTTAAGACCAGCGATTTGCCAGAGTATTTCCAGGAAATGCGCGAGCACCGGCGAGGCGTCCTCGCGCCTCCAAAGCGCGGCCAGCTCGCTCGTCGGCGCGGGAGCCTTCAGCGGCCGGTAAACCACCCCGCGGTGGCGGAGTTCCCGCAGCGATTCCGGGACGAGCGCGAGCCCCATTCCGGCGGCAATGAGATTGATGATCGTCTGGAACGTGCGCGCCTCCTGAAACACCTCCGGCACAAACCCCGCCCGGGCGCAATGTTGCAAAATCTGGTCATAAAAACCGGGAGCGAGATCCCTCGGGACCTGGAGAAACGGCTCGTCCTTGAGCGCGGCGAGCGGGATCGCCTTTTCCCGCGCCAGCGGATGCCGCTGCGAAAGCGCCACCATGAGCGGCTCGCGCCAGAGAATGCGCATCGCGAGGGCCTCGGCGTTCTGGACCGGCGGCCGCACCAGCCCCACGTCGAGCCGTTGCGCCTTGAGGTCCCCCACCTGCTCCTCGCTGGTGAGATCCTGCAAACTCAGCGTCACCCCGGGGAACCGCGCGCGCATCAGCCGGAAGGCGTTGATGAGCTGGCCATAAGCCGCCGAGCTGACAAACCCGATGGCCAAATGCCCTGTCTCCCCTCGCCCCGCCCGCCGGGCCGCCTGCATCGCCTGCTCCGCCTGGGCCAGCGTCTTGCGGGCTTCGCCCAGAAACACCCGGCCCGCCGGGGTCAGCTCCACGCGGCGTTTATTCCGGCGCAGAAGCGGCGTCCCGAGTTCCTCCTCCAGCGCCTTGATCTGCTGGCTGAGCGCCGGTTGCACAATGCCAACGCGCTGCGCCGCGCGGCCAAAATGCAGCTCCTGCGCCACGGCGACAAAATACTTCAAATAGCGAAGCTCCATGCCCTCCAGTGATAACTAAAAGTGATCACAGCCTCCAGTTTAATCTATTGGAGTGACAATGCCTTCCGGTGGTAGATTGGGCAACTCATGAACGTTAAAAAAACCACGACCTCCAAGCGTGGTCCCCATCGCACCAGCCACGAGCCCGGCCAGACCAGCCGGGCGGGGCTTCTATTCGCCCTTTTTGTCACCGGCTTTTCCGCTTTCATCACCCTCTACGCCACGCAGCCGATGCTGCCCCGGTTCCGCGAAATCTTCCACACCAGCGAAGTGGCCGTCAGCCTCACCGTCACGGCCCCCGTGCTCGCCATCGCACTCCTGGCCCCCATCGAAGGCCTCATCGCCGACACCCTCGGGCGCAAGCGCGTGATCGTGGCAACGCTGCTTGGCGCGGCCATTCCGACCCTGCTCGCCGGGCTCTCGCACACCCTGGGCCAGCTCATTTTCTGGCGCTTTTGCCAGGGGATTTTCATCCCGGGAATCATCGCGGTAACGATGGCCTACATCAGCGAGGAAACCCCGCGCCACCTCACTGGCTCCACCATGGCCATCTACGTGACCGGCACCGTCGTGGGCGGTTTTTCAGGGCGCTTCCTTACCGGCCTGATCGTCTCCCGCTGGGAATGGCCCCTCGCCTTCGAAGTCATCGGCGTGCTCGCGCTCGCGGGCGGCTTGCTGACGTGGTGGCTGCTCCCGGCTTCGCAGAAATTCGTCCGCCAAAACAGCATCGGCGCTTCGCTCAAATCCATGCGAAGCCATCTCCGCAACCCCCGCCTGCTGGCCACCTACGGCGTCGGGTTTAACTGCCTCTTCTCGCTGGTGGGCGCGTTTACGTACATTAATTTTCACCTCGCCGACGCGCCGTTTCACCTAGGCCCCACGGCGCTCGCCTCGGTCTTTGGCGTTTACCTCATCGGGGCTGTCATCACCCCGGTGGCGGGCCGCGTTCTGGACCGGATCGGCCATCGCCGGGCGCTCATGCGGGCCGCCGGGGCCCTGGCCTTCGGCGGCCTCCTGACGCTCGTGCCCTCCCTCCCCGTCATCGTGCTGGGCCTGGCCATCCTGGCCTCAAGCGCCTTTACGAGCCAGGCTTCGGCCTCCAGCTTCGTCGGCCGGGCAGCCAAGCAGGCGCGTTCCTCCGCCTCGGGTCTCTACGTCGCCTTCTACTACCTCGGCGGCTGCACCGGCTCGATCCTACCCGGCTTCATCTGGAAATGGACCGGCTGGGCCGGGTGCATCGGCCTCATCATCGCCGTGCAGGCCGTAACCGCCTGGATGGCATACAAATACTGGCGCGAAGAGGCAGAGGCAACGCCCTCCACCTCACCCGAATCCCTATCCGGCCCCTCCGTGGAAGTGGTCGGATAGCATATTATCTAATACTCTACCGCGTCAGATGGCGAAATCGTCGTATTCCGGTTTCACCAGTTCGTTGGGCGGAAAGAGCATCCCGGCGGCGGCGGTCGCGTTGGTCCCCTGCTCGATCAGAATGAAGGAGCCGGTGAGGCGATTGCCCGCGTAGCCGTCGAAATAGAGCGGCTTGGCCGTCTTGAGCTGAATCTCGCCGATGTCATTGAGCGCCAGTTCCGAGGGCGCGGGGATCCGCTCCAGATCAGTAAAGCTAAGCCGGTTCTCAATGCCCGTAACCATCGCCTGCACGGTCTGCGTCGTGTGTTTGAGCAGGTAACGGCGGCCCGGCACGAGCGGGCGCTGGTGCATCCAGCAGACCTTCGCGTGGAACTCCGAGCTGAGCCCGGGAGGCGTTTCGAGGTCGGCCAACATGTCGCCACGGCTGATGTCCAGGTCGTCCTCCAGCACCACCGTCACCGACTGCGGGCAGAAGGCTTCCTCCACCTCGCCATCGCTGCCGTGGATCGCCTTCACGCGGCTGCAAAGCTGGCTCGGCAGGTGGATCACCCGCTGGCCCACGCGCACCACGCCGCCCGCGATCTGCCCGCTGAAGCCCCGGAAATCGTGCAGCGCGGGATCGCTCGGGTTCTCCGGCCGGTTGACCCACTGCACGGGAAGCCGGAAGCCGTCGAGATTCCAGTCGCTGCCGATGTGAACCGCTTCAAGGTGATTGAGTAGTGTCGGCCCCTCGTACCACGGCATATGAGTGGAGGGCTTCACCACGTTGTCGCCGTCGAGCGCGCTGATGGGGATGAATTTGACGTCCTTGATGTTGAGACGCGGCAGGAATTTCTCGAACTCGTCGCGGATCTCCCGGAACCGCTCCTGGCTCCATTCCACCAAGTCCATCTTGTTGACGGCCACGATCAAATGCGGGATGCGCAGCAGCGAGGCGATGGACGTATGGCGGCGGCTCTGCTCGATGACGCCCTGGCGCGCGTCCACCAGCACGATGGAGAGGTTTGCCGAGGAGGCGCCCGTGACCATGTTGCGGGTGTACTGCACGTGCCCGGGCGTATCGGCGATGATGAATTTGCGTTTCGGCGTGGCGAAGTAGCGGTAGGCCACGTCGATGGTGATCCCCTGCTCCCGCTCGGCGCGCAGTCCGTCGGTAAGGTTGGCCAGGTTGATCTTGCCGCCGCCGGTGATGTCGGCAGAGCGCTTCAGCGCGGCGATTTGGTCCTCCATCAGCGACTTCGAGTCGTAGAGCAGGCGGCCGATGAGGGTTGATTTTCCGTCGTCAACGCTGCCGCAGGTATTGAAGCGGAGCAGGTCAACGGGGTGTTCAATGGTGGAAAGAGACATGGGCAAGTTTTTCTAAAAATATCCGGCTTTTTTGCGGTCCTCCATGGCGGCTTCGGAGGCTTTGTCATCGGCGCGGGAGCCGCGTTCAGTGACGCGGGCGGCGGCGATCTCGGCAAGAATGTCATCGACCGTCACGGCTGGGGATTCGACGCAGCCGGTGCTGATGATGTCGCCGATGGTCCGGACGCGCACCACCAGTTCCCGCACCTCCTCATTCGGCTTCGGCGGGACGAGGTCGTTGACCGGCAGCCATTGGCCGCCACGGCGCACGCAGCAGCGTTTGTGGCTGAAATAGATATTGGGCACCTCCAGCTTTTCGCGCCGGACGTATTCCCAGACGTCCATCTCCGTCCAGTTGCTCAGCGGAAAGGCGCGCATGCTCTCGCCCTGGTTGACGCGCGTATTGTACAGGTTCCAGATTTCCGGGCGCTGGTTCTTCGGGTCCCACTGGCCGAAGGCATCGCGGAAGCTAAAGAAGCGCTCCTTGGCGCGCGCCTTCTCCTCGTCGCGGCGGGCCCCGCCGATGCAGCAGTCAAACTGAAACTCCTCGATGGCGGCGAGCAGTGTCGGGATTTGCAGCCGATTGCGGCTCACCTCGCCCGGCGAGGGAACGGCAATGCCCTTGGCGATGGCGTCCTCCACTCGGCGCACCACCAACTGCGCGCCCAGCTCGGCGGCGCGGCGATCGCGGAACTCGTTGAGCTCCGGGAAATGGTGCCCGGTGTCGATGTTTAAGAACGGCATCGGGATGGCCGCCGGGCGAAAGGCCTTCTCCGCCAGGCGCAGGAGGCAGATCGAGTCCTTGCCGCCGGAGAAAAGGAGCGCCGGGCGGTCGAACTCCGCTGCCACCTCGCGCATGACGTGGATGGCTTCCGTTTCGAGATACTGAAGGTGATCGATGTGGTAGTTTTTCTTTTCTGGTGTCGGACTCATGACTGGACGGCCTTTCCTCCCCACGCGGCGTGCAGGCCGCATTCGCGCTTTTCATCGGCCTTGGCGGGGTCGAAGTAATCCCATTCATTGGGAAGATGATGAGCGGAGAGGTAGGCCTCCATCTCAGCATCGGTAAAGTAAAACACAGGGCTGACTTTCAGCGTGCCGAAGTTCGGGTCAGCGGAAACGATATCGAGCCCGGCCCGGTTCGGGTTCTGCACCTTGCGCAGCGCCGTGATCCAGACGGCCGGAGCCAGTTCGCGCATGCCGCGCTGGAAGGGCTCCAATTTCATGAGCGCGCTGAATTTTTTCAACCCCTCCTCGTCATCGAGGCTGGGCAGCTTGCCGTAGACCGCCTCGTAATGCGCCGAGGTGATCGCGGGAAGGTATGCTTTAATATTCAGCCCGAGCGAATCGCGGAGCACCTCGGCGTGGCGGTAGGTGGCGGGGCGGTTAAAGCCATGGTCCACCCACAGAACGGGGATATCCGCCTGAGCCTGCGTGGCGAGGTGAAGGATGACGGCTTCGTAAGGCCTGAAGTTGGTGGATACAATCGCGCGCCCACCCCCTCGGGCGATGGCCCATTGGATGATTTCGAGCGGCGATTTGGAACGCAATGCTTCGTTCCATTCTGAGAGCTGCTGGTTAGAACTCATTACTAGGATTGGATATTATGCAAAAAGGATGCGGTCGGCCCAGTCTCCGAAGCGTTCGCCCGCCTCGCGCTCCTGGGCGAAGCGGGTAAAGAGCGCCCGGAATTCGCCCGGGAGTTCGTCGGCTTTGATGACGTCTTTATAGACCCGGTTGAGCCGCGTGCCGGTGGCGTTGCCGCCAAGGTAGAGCTGGTATTTGCCCGGGGCCTTGCCCACGAGGCCGATCTCCGCCACATACGGGCGCGAGCAGCCATTCGGGCAGCCGGAGGTGCGAATGATGATCTCCTCGCCGGGGATCCCCGCTTCCGCCAGGGCCGTCTCGGCATAGCCGATCAAGGTCGGGAAGGCGCGTTCGCTTTCCGCCAGGGCCAGACCGCAGGTGGGCAGCGAGACGCAGGCCGTCGAAGCCCGGCGCACCGCCGAGACCTGCTCGGGCAGGATCGCCCCATGCTCTTTTAAGATCGCCGTGATGGCCTCCTCGTTTTCCGGAGCGATATTCGCTAAAATGAGGTTATTGCCCGGGGTGAAGCGGATTTCCGGCTGGAAGCGCTCCGCCACCACGCGCAGCGCCGTTTTGAGCTTCTGGCTTTCGGTGTCCTTGATCCGGCCCGTGGCCACCGAGAGGCCCAGGAATTTCCGCCCGTCGGGCTGCGTGTGCCAGCCGAAGGGGTCGCTCACGCTGGTAAACTGGAAAGGCCGGGCCGCCCCGAGCGTCACGCCCGAGCGTTTCTCCACCTCGGCGCGGAACCACTCCACGCCCCGCTCGGCCAGCAAGTACTTGAGCCGGGCGTGCTTGCGGTTGGAGCGGTCGCCGAAGTCGCGGTGCACCGTCACCGCCGCCAGCGCCACCTGCTGCAACTGCTCCGGCGTAACGAACCCGACCACATCGCCCAGGCGAGGGAATGTCGCGGGGTTATTATGGCTGCGCCCCATGCCGCCGCCCGCCGTCAGGTTGTATCCCACAAGCTTCCCCTCTTCCACAATCGCGATGAGCCCGATGTCATTGGTCAGCACGTCGGTGTCATTAAAGGGCGGCAGGGCGAAGCCGAATTTGAATTTGCGCGGCAGGTAGGTCTTGCCGTAAAGCGGATCGGTAAAGTCTGGGTCCTTGAGGTTCAGCTCGTTGCCGTCGATCCATATGGAATGGTACGCGGGCGTGGAGGGTGAGAGGAAATCCGCCAGCGCATTCGCCTGGGCCAGCAGTTCCCGGCCCACGGCCCCGATCCCCGGCGACGCGGGCACCGTGATGTTGCGCACCACATCCCCGCAGGTGGCCAGCGTGGTGAGCAGCGTCTCGTTGATCCCCTTGATCGTCGCCCCGAGGTCCGCCTTGAGCACCCCGTGGAACTGGATCGTCTGGCGCGAGGTAATCCGGAGCGTCTGGTTCGCGTAGACATCCGAGAGCCGGTCCAGCTCCAGATACTGCGCTGGGGAGATCACCCCGCCCGGCACCCGGATGCGGATGAGCATAATGTACTTCTTGCCCGTTTTGCGCAGATCGCGGTCATCTTCTTGGTAGATGCCGTGGAATTTCAGGAACTGGGTGTCGTCGTCCGAAAAACGTTCCGCACTCCCGTCGGCAAGGGTTGCCGCAATGTTTCCCGCCAGCGTCGGGCTGGAGAGCTTCAACAATTCGTTCGCCGAAGGTGAGGACGGTGAGGCTGGTTGAGTCATAAAATGGGAGGCTAGCTATAAACCCCATTTTGTCAATCGAGTTTAAGTAGAACGCCCATTTTAATTCCTATCTGTAGGTCGAGTATTCATCATAACTTGCTTACTACCAGTGCATTGAAATTCCTCAAAAAATTTCGCTTATTTGAATTGACCCATCCCCCACTGAGCCAGTAGATATTATTTATCGACAAACTCTATCGGGTTTGTGAACATTTCAAAACAACAACCGAACATTCACCCGACCACACCCATGAAGAAAATCGCAACAGTGTTGGCGCTCCTGGCCTCGATCGGCCTCGCGAGCGGAGCGGAACTTCTCAACGTCTCCTACGACCCCACGCGGGAGCTTTACACGGAATACAACGCGGCCTTTGCCAAGTATTGGAAAACCAAGACCGGCCAGGACGTGACCGTCAACCAATCCCACGGCGGCTCGGGCAAGCAGGCCCGCTCCGTACTCGATGGCCTTGAGGCGGACGTCGTCACCCTCGCCCTCGCCTACGACATCGACGCCCTGGCCGAGAAAAAGCTCCTTCCCGACGACTGGCAGAAAGCCTTCCCGGAAAACAGCTCGCCCTACACCTCCACCATCGTCTTCCTGGTTCGCAAGGGCAACCCGAAGGGCATTAAGGACTGGGACGACCTCGCCAAGCCGGGCATCGCGGTGATCACGCCCAACCCCAAGACCTCCGGCGGCGCTCGCTGGAACTACCTGGGCGCATGGGCCTACGCCGCCGAGAAGTTCAACAAGGACGAAGCCAAGGTGAAGGATTTCATCGGCAAGATCTACAAGAACGCCCCGGTACTCGACTCCGGTGCCCGCGGCGCAACGACGACCTTCGTGCAGCGCGGCCTGGGCGATGTGCTCATCGCGTGGGAAAACGAAGCCTACCTCGCCCTGAAGGAATTCGGGCCCGAGAAGTTTGAGATCGTCACCCCGTCCATCAGCATCCTCGCCGAACCGCCCGTCGCGGTGGTCGACGTTGTGGCCAAGCGCCACAAAACCGAGGACCTCGCCAAGGCCTACCTAAATTACCTCTACTCCGAGGAAGGCCAGGACATCGCGGGCAAGAACTTCTACCGCCCGCGCGATCCCAAGGTCGCCGCGAAATATGCCAGCCAGTTCGGCAAAGTCTCGCTCGTGACCATCGACGACGTTTTCGGCGGCTGGAAGAAGGCGCAAGCTACGCACTTCGCCGACGGCGGCACGTTCGACCAGATCTACGCCAAGTAATTGGAAACCAAAAGCGCCACCCCAAAAGCTGAATGAAACGACGCATTCTTCCCGGATTCCGGCTCACGCTCGGCTATTCCGTGATCTATCTGACGCTGATCGTGCTGATCCCGTTCGTCGCGTTGACGGCCCGCGCCTTCAATGGAACGTGGCAGCATGTCTGGGACGTCGTCACCTCCCATCGGCTCATCGTGTCGTATCAGCTCAGCTTCGGGACGGCGCTGGTGGCCTCGCTCATCAACGGCTTGTTCGGCTTCATCACCGCATGGGTCCTCACCCGCTACCGTTTCCCGGGGCGGCGGGTCATTGACGCGCTCATCGACCTCCCCTTTGCCCTGCCGACGGCCGTGGCGGGCATCGCGCTCACCGCGCTTTACGCCCCCAACGGCTGGGTCGGCTCGCTGCTTGCGAAAGTGGGCATCGCCGTGGCCTTCAACCGCCTGGGCATCCTGATCGCGCTGGTGTTCATCGGGTTCCCCTTCGTTGTGCGAACGCTCCAGCCGGTGCTGGCCGCGCTAACCAACGACGTGGAGGAAGCCGCCGCGCTGCTGGGCGCGGGCCGCTTCCAGACCTTCCGGCGCGTCATCTTCCCGGCCGCGATGCCCGCGCTGATCACCGGCATCACCCTTTCCTTCGGCCGCGCGGTGGGCGAATACGGCTCTGTGGTCTTCATCTCGGGCAACATCCCGTTCAAAACGGAAATCACGCCGCTCCTGATCATCGCCAAGCTCGAACAGTACGATTACCAGGGCGCGGCGGGCATCGGCCTCGTCATGCTGCTGGCCTCCTTTCTCATCCTCGCCTTCGTCAACGCCATCCAGTGGTGGAACACGCGGCGCTACAACTCCTCTTCGCTTTAATCTATGGCCGGAGTCGTTCCAGATTTAACTTTAAGCCGCCCCACCGTCCGGCCCCGCCGGGCCACGGAGGAAGGGCCCCTCATCCGGTGGACGCTCATCGTCGTCGCCGTCCTCTTTTTCGCCGCCTTCCTGGTCCTGCCGCTGCTGACCGTCTTCGTGGAAGCCTTCCGGAAGGGAACCGAGTACTACTTCAAAGCCCTCTCCGACCCGATCGCCTGGAGCGCCATCAAGCTGACGCTCCTGACCGCCGCGATCGCCGTGCCGCTCAACACCGTCTTCGGCCTCGCCGCGGCCTGGGCCATCACGCGCTTTAGTTTCCGTGGGCGGCAATTCCTATCCACGCTCATCGACCTGCCGCTGTGGGTTTCCCCGGTCATCGGCGGGCTCATTTACGTGCTGCTCTTTGGCACGCAGTCGCCTATCTCGCCGTGGCTCATTGCCCACCATATCAAGGTCGTCTATGCCACGCCGGGCATCATCATCGCCACCGTCTTTGTCACCTTCCCCTTCGTTGCGCGCGGCCTTATCCCCCTCATGCAAAACCAGGGCGCCGCCGAAGAAGAGGCCGCGCTCACCCTGGGCGCGCGGGGTTGGCAGGTCTTTTTCCGTGTCACGATCCCCAAAATCAAGTGGGGCCTGCTTTACTCCGTTATCCTCTCCAACGCCCGCGCCATGGGCGAATTCGGCGCGGTCTCCGTCGTCTCCGGGCACATCCGGGGCCTTACCAACACCATCCCGCTCCAGATCGAGATTCTCTACAACGAATACTCGTTCGCCGCCGCCTTCGCCCTCGCCTCGCTCCTCTCCCTGCTGGGTCTGGCCACGCTGGCGCTGAAAACCTACATCGAATGGCGCGCCGGAGGGCGGCCTTCCTAACTCCTTTGGCAACCCGACCCTTTGTTTTATGAGCATCCGCATTGATGGACTGAACAAGAACTTCGAAGATTTCACCGCGCTCAAAGACGTCTCCCTCGAAGTCCAGACCGGCAAACTCGTCGCCCTCCTCGGGCCCAGCGGCTCCGGCAAAACCACGCTCCTGCGCGTCATCGCCGGGCTGGAGTTCGCCGACTCCGGACGCGTCTTTTTTAACGACCAAGACGTCACAGAACACAGCGCCTACGACCGCCGCGCCGGGTTCGTCTTCCAGCACTACGCCCTCTTTCAGCACCTGAGCGTGTTTGACAACATCGCCTTTGGCCTCGAAGTGCGCCCCCGCGCGACCCGGCCCTCCAAGGACGAAATCCGCGAACGCGTCCACTGCCTCTTGCAGTTGATCCAGTTGGAGGACCTGGCCAAGCGCTTCCCCTCCCAGCTCTCCGGCGGCCAGAGGCAGCGCGTGGCGCTCGCCCGGGCGCTGGCCATCGAGCCGCACGTGCTGCTTTTGGACGAACCCTTCGGCGCGCTCGACGCCAAAGTGCGCAAGGAACTCCGCGCCTGGCTGCGCCGTTTCCACAACGAAACGCACATCACAAGCCTCTTCGTCACGCACGACCAGGAGGAAGCCTTCGAGGTGGCCGACGAAGTGGTCATCCTCAACCACGGCTCCATCCAGCAGATCGGCGCGCCCAAGAAGATCCAGACCGAACCGGCCAACGCCTTCGTGCAGGACTTCCTCGGGCTCGATTTCGAGATTTAGGCCCTGGAAATAGCCGCAAAAAGGCGCAAGAGGCGCAAAAACGGAGATCCGCAGAGTGTTTTAGGCGTTCAGTCCTCTGAATTTGCGCCTTTTGCGCTTTTTTGCGGCCAATTTCCCCTCTCGCTCGGGTGGCTACGCCCCGTCGCCCAGCTCGACATTCCAGTACGCCACATCCAGGAAGTGTTTCCACGCCTCCTGCTGCGCGCCGCTGTACTTGAACTGGAGAAACGGGCGCCACTTCGGGCGTTCGGGCTTCTTGACGAGCCGCATCCCGGCTTCGTGCGGCAAGCGGTTGGCCTTGCGGCTGTTGCACGGAATGCACGAGCAGACAATATTTTCCCAGGTCGTCTTGCCACCCCGGTCGCGCGGCAGCACGTGGTCGAGGTTCAGCTCCTTGCGGTCGAAAATCTTGCCGCAATACTGGCAGGTGTTCTTATCCCGCTCAAAGATGTTGTTGCGGGTAAATTTGATCTCCTTCTTAAGCGTCCGGTCGAAAAAGAGCAGCACGATGACGCGCGGAATGCGGATCTTGAAAGAAATCGTTTTGACCATCTCCGGCTCCGGCTCGCGGACGGAAAAATCGCGCCAGCTCTCGAAGTCGTGCGTCGTGTAGCTGTTTTCCCCGTCACGAGAGACAATCTGCGCGTGGCCTTGGCAGATGAGCGTGAAGGCCCTACGGACGGTGGTGACATTGACGGCTTGCCACAGCCGGTTCAAAACCAACACCTGACGATTAAGCAGGGAAAGATTCTGGTCGAAGATGCGCCAGAATAGCATCCTCCCTCCCGGGCGTCAAACGGAAGGAGCGTTACATTTTCGTGGCTTTTCGGGTCGTTGGTGCGCTAGTGCACCACTTCCACCGACGTGCCAATTTTCACCCGCTGGTAGAACATCGGCGCGATTTCGGCAGGCATCCGGATGCAGCCGTGGGAGGCCGGGTAGCCCGGCAGAATCCCGATGTGCATGCCCACCCCCTCGGAGATCCGCATGAAATAATACATCGGGGCCCCCTCGAAATGGGTGCCACTCGGGGCGGAATCGATCCGGGAACTGACCCCCGCCCGCACAACGCGCCCCTGACCGTCGATAAAGTTGCCGTAAAGGCTGGAACGATGGTCCGGGTCCTTCTCCTGAACGTGGAAGCATCCCGTCGGCGTCATCCCAGCGGCCTTGCCCGAGGAAATCGGCGTATCAATGGCGATTTCGTTGCCCACGAGGAGGTAAGCCCGCTGTTTGCCCAGCGAGACGAGCACATGGGCATTGCCGGACGTCACCCGCTCCAGCACCCGGGGAACCACCTGGGGCGGGTCCTGTTTGTGGAGGGATTCGCTGGCCTTTTTGACGCCGAAAAGCCCGAAAAACGCGGCCGGAGCCGAAGCGCCGGACCACGCCAGCACGATTCCCACGAGGATCATCGGAGCGAAGTAGCGTAGCAGTTTAGTTCTCATTGCAGGCGGAACGGTGCGTTGTTTCTTAATGACACCGGGTTGCACGATCAATCGAAAAACTCGATTTGTTTATCCTTCATCTAAAAATGGCGCGTGGCCGCACCGTTTCGGACGGAACCTTTTTGCCGCCATAACACGCCATAACACGCCCAACCCAAGGCGAAACGTTGCTTTTTCCCCGCGCCTGCGCTTTGCTGGGCACCTCATTCCACATGAACGTTCAACACATCCACTTCCTGGGCATTTGCGGCACGGCCATGGGGTCCGTCGCGGCGGCCCTGCAAGAACGCGGCTTCACGGTCACCGGCTCGGACGAAAACGTCTACCCCCCGATGTCCACCTTCCTCGAGGAGAAAGGCGTTAAAATCACCCCCGGCTACGCCCCCGAGAACCTGCCGGAGAGCGCCCAGCTCATCGTCGTGGGCAATGCGATGAAGCGCGGCAACCCCGAGGTGGAGGCCGTCCTCAACCGGAAGCTCTACTACCTTTCCCTGCCGGAAACGCTCAAGGAATTCTTCCTGCGCGGGCGCAAGAACCTCGTCGTCTGCGGCACGCACGGCAAAACCACCACCACCTCGCTGCTCACCTGGATTTTGGAAACCGCGAAGTTCGAGCCGAGCTACTTGATCGGCGGCATCCCCAAGAACCTCGGCCAGGGGGCGCGATTCCGCGATTCCGCCTACGTCGTGCTCGAAGGCGACGAATACGACACGGCGTTCTTCGACAAACGTAGCAAATTCGTTCACTACATGCCAGAGGTGGCCATCGTGAACAACATCGAGTTCGACCACGCCGACATTTTCAACAACATCGACGAAATCAAGCTGAGCTTCCGCCGGATGCTCAACATCGTCCCCGGCAACGGCTTGGCGCTCCTCAACGCCGACGACGCCAACTGCCTCGACGTCCAGAAAACCTGCCCCGCGCCGACGAAAACCGTCGGCTTCGGCGAGCACGCCGATTACCGCATCGAGGCGGCGCAATACACGCCCTCCGGCTCCGAGTTCACGCTTTTCGGCACCCGCTTCGCGCTCCAGCTCGCGGGGGAATACAACGTGCGCAATGCCGCCATGGCCATCTCGGCCGCCCGGTTTTACGAAATTCCGCTGGAGACGATCCAGAAAGCCGTCGCCAGCTTCGAGGGGGTCCTGCGCCGCCAGGAAGTGCGCGGCGAGGTGCGCGGCATCAAGATCATCGACGACTTCGGCCATCACCCGACGGCCATCAAGCAAACGCTCGCCGGGCTGCGCCACCAGTACCCCGGCGCGCGCCTCTGGGCCATTTTCGAACCGCGCTCAAATACCACGCGGCGAGCCGTCTTCCAGCACGAACTTCCCCAGGCCTTTGCCGACGCCGACGGCGTGATCATCGCCAAGGTGGCCCGGATGGATCAGCTCGCGGAAGCCGAGCGGCTCCACCCCGAGCAGGTCATCGCCGACATCGCCGCCACGGGCAAACCGGCCTTCTACGAGCCAGGCGTCACCGAGATCATCGCCCGCCTGAAACCCCTCGCCCAAAGCGGCGACATCGTCGCGGTCTTCAGCAACGGCGGCTTCGACGGCATCCACGCCCGGCTGCTCAAGGAACTATAATACGCATCCGGCAAAAGCTGACTCCCAAAACAAGGAAACCAGACATCGAATTCTGCCGGTTTCCCTGTTTTCCTAAATATTCAATGATAGCTTCACCCAACACCGCGCAGTCGGCACCTTTGGTAAAACCTGCTTTCCACGCCGCTGAGAAAGCGGGCCTTCTCGTAGCGGTGGGGTTATTCTTGCTGCGGCTGGTCTATCTCTCCAGCCCAGACCTATTTCCGGAAGAGGCCTACTACTGGAACTACGCCCAGCATCTCGATTTTGGCTACCTGGATCACCCGCCCATGGTCGGCTGGTTGATCTACCTCGGCACTGCTATTTGCGGGAATGGCGAATTTGGCGTCCGCGTATTCGCGCTGGTCTGCTCCCTCATCACCACCCTTTTTGCCTACCGGACGGCCTCGTTCTTCTTTGGCCGCCGGGGGGGCATCATGGGCATGCTGCTGGCGCAGGCGTTGCCCTTCTTTTTCATGACGGGGCTGATGATAACGCCCGATTCCTCCCTCACGGCGTGCTGGGCGGGGATGCTCTATTTCCTAACCCGCGTGATTTTTGCCCAGAGCGCTCGCGCCTGGCTGGGGGTCGGGATCTGCCTGGGGCTGGGGATGCTCTCGAAATACACCATCGCCCTTCTCGGGCCCGCGACCTTGCTCTTTCTTCTGCTCGATCCCCCGTCACGTTTCTGGTTCCGGCGGGCCGCGCCATACGCCGCCGTGCTGTTGGCGGCATTGATTTTTTCCCCGGTGGTCGTTTGGAATGCCCAGCATCATTGGGCTTCCTTTGCTTTTCAAACCGGTCAACGCATCGCCGCCCACACCGATTTCTCGTTGCATGAGCTCGCGGCTTCCGTCCTCTTATTTCTCACCCCCGTGGGAGTGCTGGCCGCGATCCAATATCTTCGGGGGCGCTCAAAATTGCCTCAACTGTCGGGTCGGCCGGTTGCCGACAACGCCCGCTTCCTGCTCTTTACCCGCGTCTATGTGCTGATGCCGCTAGCGATCTTTGTTCTATTCAGCTTCCAGCATACGGTGAAGCTGAATTGGACGGGCCCGCTCTGGCTGGCTCTGCTCCCCATGCTTGCCGCCCAGCTTTCCGATCCCGCATCCGGGCGGCTCCTACGACGCGGATGGATCGCTTCCATCGCCGTCTTCGGGCTGCTCTACGTTGCCCTTCTCAACTATCTATCGGTAGCCATCCCGCACCTTCCCTACTTCTCCAAAACCGAGCTCCTGCCCGTGGGCTGGGCCGAGATGGGTCTTGCCTTGAGCCAACAGAAGGCCGCATGCAGCCAGGCCACCGGGGCAAAGACCATCGTCGTCGGCCTTGACCGCAACTTTATCGCCAGCGAAGCCGCCTTTTATCAAACCGACCAAACCCAAGCCGTGCGCGAAACCACGGGAGCGCACCTTTTCGGCTCCCCTGGGTTGATGTACGAGTCCTGGCTGCCCGCCAAGGATCAAGCCGGGGCAACACTCCTGCTGGTGAGTTTCAATGAAAAGGATTTGAAGCGAAATCGGCTCCGCACGCAATGCGAGCAACTGGGGCCAATCCAGCAATACTGGGTTGAACACAACGGAGTCAGGATTCGCCCCTACTACACAAGGATCGCCTATAATTACAGCTGCGAACAAAAGAGTACCCTGGCCCAAGAAAAATGACTCATGGAGCGCCGGGCTTCCCTTGCCGGAATTCGCTCGGCGTCCGCCCCGTCCAGCGCCGGAAGGCCGTGGAAAACACGCACGGCTCGGCGTAGCCGCATAATCGCGCGACCTCCTGCACGCTTTGCGCCGTCGTGGTAAGGAGCGTCTCCGCGCGCTCCCGGCGCAGCCCCTCAAGGTAGCGCGAGGGGCTCGTCCCGTGGGCGGCCTGCATGGCGGTTTCAAACGAACGCCGCGACATCCCCGCGATGCGGCAGAGATCGGCCACTTGCAGCGGCTCCTCCAGGTTGCTGTGGGCGTAAATGAGCGCCCGGTCAAGCCCCGTCGGTGAGCGCAGGCTGCTCTTGCGCTCGTGCAAAATGCCGACCGGGCGCAGCTCCGTCGCCGCCGCATTGCCCAGGAGACAATCCGCCGCGATGCGCCCCAGTTCGCGCCCCGGCAGGGCATAGCTGGAAAGGGGAATCCCCGCGTAGAGCGACTCCAGGCGGTCATCCCCCACCCCGATCACCGCCACATCGTCGGGAATGCGCCGCCCCAGCTCGCGGGCCGCCCCCACCGCCAGCCGCGCCTGCCGGTCGGAACCCGCAAACACCCCCAGCGGCCCCGGCACCCGCCGGAGCGCCTCGCGGATCTGCGCCTGCGAAACGCCACTAATCACCGCGAACGGCTCCACCTCCCGCGAAAACCCCGCCAGGAGCCTTTCGGACGCATATTGCCCCGGCGAACCAATAAACACATACTCCCCCGCTCCGTCGGCCCGAAGCGCCCGAGCCGCCCCCTGGCCCATCGCCACGAAATCCGGCTCCACATTCGGCACGGAGGGGATCTGCGAACACTGCGCCAGCTGCACCACCCTCACCCCGCCCTCGCGCAGCGGCAGCAGCCACGCCTCGCTCACAAAATCCCCGATGGCCCCCGCCAGCTCCTTCATCCCCGCCAGCCGCCTCAGCGCCGCTTCGTAACCGCCCGAAAGCACCAGGATCTCCAGCCCGCGCACCGCCGAAAGCCCACTTTTTATCCCCTCCAATACGGCCAATTCGGCCTCGGTAATCGAAGGGAAGGCCACGGCGACCACACCGGAAATAGAGGCAGATTTTCGCATCGGCTTTGCGCAAAAACTAAAGCATCTTTTGCGCGTTTGCGCAATTACAAAAGCACGTTCTTCCGCTTCACTATACGCCACATGAAGAAAGCACTCATTACCGGCATCACAGGACAGGATGGATCCTATCTGGCGGAGTTGCTGCTCCAAAAAGGCTACGAAGTCCACGGCATCATCCGGCGGTCTTCAACGTTCAACACGAGCCGCATCGAGCACATCTACAACGACCCGCACGCCAAGGGAGGCCACCTTTTCCTTCATTACGGCGACCTGGCCGACTCGGTCCAGATGGTCAAGCTTCTCTATGATTTGAAGCCCGACGAAATCTACAACCTCGGCGCCCAGAGCCACGTGCGCGTCTCCTTTGACGTCCCCGAATACACCGGCGACGTCACCGGGCTTGGCGCGATCCGCATCCTGGAGGCCATCCGCGAATCCGGCCTGGCCGAGAACGTGCGCTACTACCAAGCCTCCTCCTCCGAAATGTTCGGCAAGGTGGCCGAAGTGCCGCAGAGCGAGACTACCCCCTTCCACCCGCGCTCCCCCTACGGCTGCGCCAAAGTGTTCGCCTACTGGCTCACCGTCAACTACCGCGAAGCCTACAACCTGCACGCCTCCAACGGCATCCTCTTCAACCACGAAAGCCCGCGCCGCGGCGAGACCTTCGTGACCCGCAAGATCACCCGGGCCGCCACGCGCATCAAAATGGGCCTGCAAGACTCCCTCTACCTTGGCAACCTCGACGCCAAGCGCGACTGGGGCTACGCCAAGGAATACGTCGAAGTCATGTGGCTCATGCTCCAGCAGGACCAACCCGACGACTACGTCTGCGCCACCGGCGAGACGCACACCATCCGGGAATTCTGCGAGGAATGCTTCGGGCTCCTCGGCCTCGACTGGGAGAAATACGTCAAACACGACGCCCGCTACGAGCGCCCGAGCGAAGTCGATCTCTTGATCGGCGACCCGTGCAAGCTCAAGCGCCAGATCAACTGGGAGCCAAAGGTCCGTTTCAAGGAACTCGTGCGCATCATGACCGAGGCCGACCTCGAACTCGCCCGCCGCGAACTGGCCTACAACGAAACGGCAGGGAAATAGGAAGAACTCACCACAGAGGACACGGAGAACACAGAGGCCGGAAAGAGGCTGTCTGTGTTTTCTGTTATTTTCCTCCAAATGTCTTTTTCCTGAGTTCCTGAGTTCCTGATAAAAATTTCTTTAAAGCGACTTATGCAAATTGATCCATCCAAACGCATCTACGTAGCGGGCCACCGGGGCATGGTCGGGGCCGCCATCGTCCGGGCGCTCCAGGCGCGGGGATGCTGTAATCTCATCCTTCGCACCCACGCCGAGCTCGACCTCTGCGAACAAGCGGCGGTACGCGACTTCTTCGCCAAGGAGAAACCGGAAATCGTCATCGTCGCGGCGGCGAAAGTCGGCGGCATCCACGCCAACGCCACCTACCCGGCGGACTTCATCCACGTCAACCTCGCCAGCGCCCACAACGTCATCCACGAGGCCTACACCCACGGCGTCGAGCACCTCCTCTTCCTCGGCAGCTCGTGCATTTACCCGCGCGAAGCCCCGCAGCCGATGCAGGAGGAATGCCTCCTCACCTCCCCCCTGGAGCCGACCAACGAAGCCTACGCCATCGCGAAAATCGCGGGTCTGAAACTCTGCCAGCACTACCGCAAGCAGTACGGCGTCCTCTTCCACTCCGCCATGCCGACGAACCTCTACGGCCCCGGCGACAACTATCACCCGCAAAACTCCCACGTCCTGCCCGCCCTGCTGCGCCGCTTCCACGAAGCCGTGCAAAATAACGCCCCCACCGTCACCCTCTGGGGCACCGGCGTCGCCCTGCGCGAATTCCTGCACGTCGACGACCTCGCCGGAGCCTGCATGGCCACCCTGCAAATGGACAACCCGCCGGACTGGATCAACGTCGGCTACGGCTCCGACGTCTCCATCGCCGAGCTGGCCCGGACCATCGCACGCGTCACCGGCTTCAAAGGCGAACTCCTCTGGGACCCGACCAAACCCGACGGCACCCCGCGCAAATACATGGACAGCGCCAAACTCCTGGCCACCGGCTGGCGGCCAAAGTACGACCTCGAAGCTGGCATCCGGCACACCTACGCCGACTTCCTTAGCAGATTGCAGAACGGCGATCTGAGGGAAAAATAGCCCCCTCTGCCAGAATTTTCCCCCAAACGTCCCACCCCGGGTTTCGGCTCGCGGTGGGACGTTTTTTTTCGCCCGAGCCCACCCGAATACCAGCACGCAACAAAGACGGAAAAAAGGCAGTGGTTTCACGCAAAGCCGCAAAGGCGCAAAGAAAACAAAGGCAGGCGTTCTCCTTCTTTGCGCCTTTGCGGCTTTGCGTGAGTATATCCCCTCTTTTTTCCTGCCGCGTGCGCCCACCCCGTGCAGCGAGGCACGGGAATCCCTAGAAAAACCGGTGCAGCGCCTGAAACCCAGCTTTCCCGGCCCAGATCCACGCCCCGAAATAGACCCACGCCATCACCCCAAACCCATAGCCCGCCAGGATAAATAGCCCATCGCGCTCCATCAGCCCGGCGGCGAGCAACAGGATCGACACCGTCGGCAGCGTATTCATCACCGGCACCATAATCGGCAAAAACAGAAACAATCCGCCCGAGGCAATCGCCAGCCCAATGAGCGCCCGCATGAATGCCCCCTCATACATAGCAGCCCAGCGGACCCGGGCCACCCGCTCCATCCAGCCCACCACCCGGATCAGCCCCCGCAGAATCTTCTCCAGCACCCGGGAGGGCAGCTCGCGCCGCAGCACACTTTGCGGCAGCCACGGCTTGCGCCCGCACGCCAGGCGCAGCCCCATTCCCATGATCGCCAGGCCAAACGGCGTCGAGAGCCCCGGCACACTCGGCACCAGAAACGGAGCCGCCAGGAGCATCGTCAGCAAAGCAAACCCCCGGCTCTGCAAACGCGCCTCCATTTCCCCAATGCAGAGCGGGCGTAACCGGGCTTCTTCCAGGAGAATATGAAGATCTTCGGAAAGGCGGGGCATGAAGGTGTATCGTAGTCGAAAAGGAGGTAAAAACAGTGCTCAAACGGTGCCAAGAAGGCGCTCAGCATGAAATGCCTTTTTTGCCGGGAAAAAGAAACTTTAATTTTCGTTAGCCAATCCCGCGCCGGTTCCCTATCTTAATAAATCCTATGCAAGCAGAGATTGAAAAAGCCGTCCAAGCGGGCAAGCTCACTCCAGACACCGCCACATCCCTAGATAAACTCCCTGAAGGGACCTACTGTCTGCATAAAAGCTGGGGCTTCGGCCGCATCGCTGAAATCAATTTCCTCCTTAACCAGGCCACCATCGACTTCAAGACCAAAAAGGGCCACACCATGCAGCTCGATTACGCTGCCGAGTCGCTGACCCCGTTGCCCGAAGACCACATCCTCGTGCGCAAAGTCACCGAAGCCGACACCGTCAAGAGCCTCGCCAAGGAAGACCCCGTCGCCCTCGTCCGCTCGATCCTCGAAAACTTCGGAGGCCGTGCCAACCAGGACCAGATTGCCCAATCCCTCTCGGGCGAAATCTTCAGCGAAGCCGAATTCAAGCGCTGGTGGGACTCGACCAAGAAGCTCCTCAAAAAAGACGGCCTCATCGCCTTCCCCACCAAGAAATCCGAGCCCATCGTGCTCCGCGAGAAACCGATCTCGCACACCGACGAACTGCTCGCCGCCTTTAACTCCGCTCGCCAGACCAAGGCCCAGATCAACGCCCTCGACCAGATCCTCAAGAGCATCGACGAATTCAAGGGCGGCAATGAACTCGCCGCCGTCGTCGCCACCGTCGAAGACGCCGCGCAAAAAACCCGCCGCCTCAACACCGCGCAGGCTGTGGAACTAATCCTGGAGCGCGACGAAATCACCTCCATCACCGGCCTGCCCAAGGGCGAAGGCTCCATCAACCTGAACGAAATCCTCGTCGAGGAAGAGCGCCGCCTGCACGAGATCCTCAACGAAGTGCCCGCCGCCAAACAGCGCCGCGTCCTGGCCGCCTTCCCCTCCGCCTACGGCGAAGAATGGGTTGAGAAAATTCTCTCACTCATGAGCAAGAGCAGCGTGCGCGTCGTCACCGAAAGCGCCCGCATCCTCCTCGACCAGGACAAAAGAGCCGAGTACCAGCACGAACTCGAACGCTGGCTGGGCGACCACACCATCTCCACCGAAGTCCTCACCTGGCTCTGCAAAGAGCGCGGCGGCGTCTTCTCCTCGATGGTCGATGCCCGCGTCCTCTCCGCCACCCTCTCCGCCCTGGAGCGCGACCAGTTTAACGACATCAAGCGCGGCACCAAGCTCCACGACCTCATCCTGGAAGACCGCGAACTCATCCCCGACATGCTCGCCGGGGCCACGCCCGAAACCGTCCGCGACACCATCCGCAAAGTGATGCTCTCCGGCGTGTTCGAGGAGCTCAACAAGCGCTCCATCCTGGGCCGCATCGTCCGGATCTACCCCGAGATGGAGTCGATGATCGCAGGCGACAACCTTACCGAAAAACAAGAAGCCCTCATCGTCTCCTGGGAGAGCCTCGAAAAGCGCAAGATCGAGCTCGACGAACTCGTCAACAAGAAGATCCCCGAGAACATCAAAGAAATCTCGGTGGCCCGCTCCTACGGCGACCTTCGCGAAAACTTTGAATTCAAGGCCGCCAAGGAAATGCAGCGCGTCCTCTCCCGCCGCCGCGCGGAAATGGAGCGTGATCTTTCCATCGCCCGGGGCACCGACTTTAAGAACCCCGACATCAAGGTCGTCAACATCGGCACCAAAGTCACCATCAAGGAAGCCGACGGCACCACCGACGTCTACAGCATCCTGGGCGCCTGGGACAGCGACCCCAAGGCCGGCATCATCTCCTACAAAGCGCAGATCGCGCAGGTCCTCATCAGCCACGGCGTTGGCGAAAAGCTCAACGTCCCGACCGAGCACGGCGACCGCCTCGCGGAAATCGTCAAAATCGAAGTCGTGCGGCCCTAGTCACTAGAAAAGTCTCACGCAAAGACGCCAAGGCGCAAAGGAGTTTTCTTTTGCGCCTTTTTGCAACCCAAAGACGTTGTTTTTTCCGTGCTAACTATTTCCCAGCTCAGCAAATCATTCAGCGGCCGCGTCCTCTTTGAGAACGCGTCGCTCCAGGTCAACCGCGGCGATCGCATCGGGCTCGTCGGCCCGAACGGCGCGGGAAAAACCACCCTCTTTTCGCTGATCATGGGCGATGCGCAGGCCGATGAAGGCGCGGTATCGCTCGAACGCTCCGCCACGCTCGGCTACCTGCCGCAGGAGAGCGCCCCGGTGGACGAAGAAACCGTCGTCGAACTCGCCTGCGCCGTCACGCCCGCCATGGCAAGCGCCCAGCGCATCCTGCGAACCGCAGCGGAGGATTCTCCCGAATACCACGAAGCGTTGCGCGTATTCGACGAAGCCGACGGCTGGCGCCTCGAGCCGAAGGCCAAGCGCATCCTGGCGGGCCTCGCCTTCCGCACCTCCGACTTCGAGCGCCCGGCCCGGACGCTCAGCGGCGGCTGGGTCATGCGCGCCCACCTCGCCCGACTCCTCGTCATGGAGCCCGACCTGCTCCTCCTCGACGAACCGACCAACCACCTTGACCTGGAATCCCTCGGCTGGTTCCAGCAATACCTCGCCTCCTACCCGGGCGCGATTTTGATGATCTCGCACGACCGCGAATTCCTCAACGCCCTCGTCGGCTCCATCGTCGAGATCGCGCAAAAGCGCCTCCACCGTTTCCGGGGTAACTGGGACAGCTACGTGGCCGAAAAAGCCGCCCGCGACGCCCAGCAGCTCTCCGCCTACAAAAACCAGCAAAAGGAAATCGCCGCGCTCCAGGACTTCTACAACCGCTTCCACGCCAAGGCCACCAAAGCCACCCAGGCGCAGAGCAAACTCAAGCAGATTGAGCGGATGGAGAAAATCGAGGCCCCCGCCTCCGCGCAAAAAACCGTCCACTTCCACTTTCCCCAGCCGCCCCGCAGCGGCCAGCGCGTTGCCACCCTGACTCACATCGACCACACCTACGGCGACCTGTGCGTCTACCGCGGCCTCGATTTCCAGGCCGAGCGCGGCCAGCGCACCGTCCTCGTCGGCCCCAACGGCGCGGGCAAATCGACCCTCATCAAACTGCTCGCGGGCGTGCTCCCCGTCCAGAGCGGCACGCGCGAGCTGGGCCACAACGTCAAAGTCGGCTATTTTTCCCAGTACCGCGTCGAGATGCTCAACCCCAAGCACACCGTGCTCCAGAGCGTCCAGGACATGGACAAGCCCCCCTCCGAACAAGAGTCCCGCACCGTGCTCGGCTCCTTCCTCTTCCAGGGCGACGACGTCTTCAAGCCCGTTTCCGTCCTGAGCGGCGGTGAAAAAACGCGCCTCGCCCTCGTGCGCCTGCTGCTCGACCCGCCCAACCTCATGCTGATGGACGAACCGACCACGCACTTGGACGTTGGCTCGATTGACGCCCTCATCAACGCGCTCAAGCAGTACGAAGGAACGCTGCTGTTCATCAGCCACGACGTCCACTTCATCCGCTCCATCGCCACCTCCGTCCTGCACATCAGCGCGGGGAAACCGGCGTTTTACCCGGGCGATTACCAATACTTCCTAGACAAGACCCGGGCCGAATCCGCACGCGCAGCACTCGTCTCCGGGGAAAAACTCCACAACTCCCAGCCCAGCGCAACCCAATCCGCGCCCGCCGCCAACGCCTCCGCAGCCCCGATGGGCATGCGCGAACAGCGCGAAAAGCGCCGCGCCGAAGCCGACGCCCGCAAAGCCGCCTCCGCGCTCCGGCGTGAAGAGGAAAAGCGCGTCCAGGCGCTCGAAGCGAAAATCCTCAGCCTCGAATGCCGCCAAAAGGAGCTCACCGCCGAGCTGGAAAAGCCGGAGTCCTACGCCGCCGGAGGCAACGCCATGGAGCTTAACCGTCAACTGATGGCCGTCACCGAGGACCTCGAACGCGCCAACGCCGCCTGGGAAAAAGCGGCGGAAAAGCTGGCCTGATATAATACGTCCGGCGCGGGGACTCTGCGGCGCGCCCCGAGGGCAAGAAAAAAGATTGCTTCCAAACCATCAGATTATTTACATTCCCCCCTAAGCCGCCGATCCCCTTACCCAAAACCCAAAGCGAGAAGGTGACCGTATGGATAAAGAAGCCGGAGAGGATGAGAAAAAATCGGCAGCATTAAGTTCAGTGCTGGCCGCCTGCTTTTTGACCACCTTGAAAGTGATCGTAGGCGTGATGACCGGCAGCTTGGGCATTCTGGCGGAAGCCGCCCACTCCGGGCTGGATTTTGTCGCAGCCATCGTCACCTATATTGCCGTGCGCGCCTCGGGAAAACCAGCGGACCGGGATCACCCTTACGGCCATGGCAAAATTGAGAACTTTTCGGCTTTGGTTGAAACCATGCTCCTGCTGCTAACCTGCGCGTGGATCATGAGGGAAGCCGTCCATCGTTTAGCAGCGAAGTCGGTAAACGTAGACGCGTCCATCTGGGGATTCGCCATCCTCGTCATCTCCATTGCCGTAGATGTAACCCGTTCCCGCATGCTTTACCGGGTCGCCGCCAAGCACCAAAGCCAAGCCCTCGAAGCGGATGCCCTGCACTTTAGCACGGATATCTGGAGTTCGGCGGTGGTCGTCGTGGGGTTACTTGGGGTCAAAGTTGCAAGCTGGTACCCGGGGCTCGCCTTCTTGCAAAAAGCGGATGCAGTGGCAGCCCTGCTGGTGGCCGCGATCGTCATTGGCATCAGTTTCAAGTTGGGCATGGCATCCATTCACGCCCTTATGGACGGCACGCCGGAAGGGGCGACAGAGAAAATCCAGGCTGCGGTTGAGGCCATCGAGGGCGTTTGCGACTGCCATGCCATTCGGGTACGCCGGGCGGGCCCCCGTTATTTTGTAGACATGCACGTCTCGATGGAAGGCGGCCAGACCCTGGAGTGGGCCCACGGAATCGCAGACAAAGTGGAATCTGCCGTGCAGGAAACCTTTCCCGAAGCCGATGTGACGGTCCACGCTGAGCCCAAACATTGCGTGGAAAATCCTTAGCCGCTTTCTCACTGCGAAATCGTCACGAGCGTGCCGACTTCCACTTCGCGAAACAGCTTCATAGCCGAATCATACGGCAGCCGGATGCACCCGTGCGAAGCCGGATAGCCCGGTACCACTCCGGCGTGCATTCCGAAATCGCGGCAGCTCATCCGCATGAAATACGGCATGTACGCGCCGTGGTAAATGGACGACACCCGCAGCTTATCCTTGTCCGTCACCACAAAGCGCCCTGTCGGCGTCGAATAGCCCGGTTTGCCGGTCGAAACCGATGTCACCAGCGCCACCTGGCCCTCCTTGTAGAACACCGCCCGCTGGCGATTGATCGAGATATCCACCCACATCTTCTGATCCTCCTGGCGTGGGCTTTTACCGAGTAAGACTTGCAGCATTTCCGGGGAAGCGTCATAGCGCGAGGCGAAATCCATCGCCGTCATCCGGCAGCGCCCCGTGTGCGCCGAACGCCGCGCTCCGCAGGAGAGCAGCGCCTGCACGCAATCGAGCCGCCCCTGCGCCGCCGCCACCATCAGCACCGTGAAGCCCGAGTCCGATTCCAGGTATCCGCGAAAGCTCCGGTTTTTGATCCACTGCGCAAAAGACTTATCCACCGGGCTTTCCAGCGGCGTATTCGGGTCCGCCCCGCACTCCAGCAGGAGAAAGAACTGATCCTCCGTCCCCCACACCAGCGTGTAGGCCAGGAGCGGCTGGCGCGAATCCTCCAGCGTCGGCGGCTCTCCGTGGGCCGCCAGCAGCGAGCGGATCATCGGCTTATTCTTCGTCCGGATCGCCGCGTAAAGCGCCTCCCGCGTGGCCGGGCACCAGGAGCGCGGCGTGCGAGCCCACAAGAGCGGCTCGATCACCGCAAGGTTCCACGTCTCCAGCCCATACGTCAGCGGCGTCCCGCCATCGCAGCCCACCATATCCGGATCGGCCCCGTGTCCGAGCAGCCACTCCACCACCGGAACCGCCTGGGCCCGAATGGCATAAAAGAGCGCCGTGTGGGCCTGCCCGTCCATCTGGTTCACATCGGCCCCCTGCCCGAGGAGCCCCTCCAGGCGCGGGATATCCGCCCGCCCCGCAGCCAGCATAAAGAGCGTCCGGCCCGCGTTATCGCAAGTCCACGGATCGGGCGTCTGCACACTCGTGCGCACTGGCTCGGATTTGGGCGGCGGAATCGGCAGCCGGATTTCGTTGCGGTCGGGCACCGGCGTCGGCGTCGCCTCCCGGGAATCCGGCTGGGGCGCAACCCCAGGACCGGCAGATGGGGACGCAAGCGGCTGCTGTTTCTCGCCAACTGGCGGAAGCGGAACGGGATTGATGAGCGCATTGGCCAGCGCGCTAACCAGCAACGCCAGCCCTCCCCCGATCACGGCCCCCACCAGCCACTCTACAAGTCGATTTGCCCACGTCCGCACGCCGAGGTTTCGGGACCCGAGCAAAAAATGGACGGAACCCCCGGGGCCTGCTACGCTTATGCCCCTCTCATGCAACGCAAAGCACCGGCCAAAATCAACCTCTCGCTCGCCATCAAAGGCAAACGCCCCGATGGGTTCCACGAAATCGAATCGCTGATGGTCCCCCTCACCCTGGCCGATACGCTGAGCCTGGAAAAAGCCCCCGGCCTGACCTTTACGTGCAGCGACCCCTCGCTGCCGTGCGACGACTCGAACCTCGTGTTCCGGGCCGCCCGCCGATTTTTCGAAACGCTCCACACCGCCCCGTCCATCCGCATTCACCTGGAGAAAGCCATCCCCCACGGCGCGGGCCTCGGCGGCGGCAGTTCGGATGCCGCCAACACGCTGCTGGCCCTGAACGAGCTTTTCGCCGCCCCGCTCGCGCCCGAAACGATCCACGCCCTCGCGGCGGAACTCGGCTCAGACGTCCCGTTTTTCCTCGCCGGAGGGGCCGCGTTTTGCCGAGGCCGGGGCGAAATCGTCGAGCCGGTTGCGTTTTCGCAAAAAATCCCGCTTCTCCTGATAAAACCCGCCTTTGGCGTCCCGACCCCCTGGGCGTATAGCCGGTGGAAAGACTCCCGGGAGATCCCCGAAGTCCCCTACGGCCCACAGAGCTTCCCCTGGGGCACCCTCGTCAACGACCTGGAGCGGCCCGTGTTTGAAAAACACCTCTTCCTGCCGACTTTGAAACGCTGGCTTCTGAACCAGCCGGAAACCGCCGGGGCGCTCATGTCCGGCTCGGGGTCCACCAGCTTCGCCGTACTGCGCGAGGAAAACGGCGGTGCAGGCCTACAGACGCGGGTAAAGGAGGAGTTCGGCGACGTCTGGACCTGCCTTTGCCAGACAGCGCATTAGGCTACAGCCCCCTCGTTCACAATCTCCATATTGGGAACGAGGACACTCCCGCTGCTTCAGTGCAAAAAAAACCGGGGAGCGTTCGCACACTCCCCGGCATAAAAAAACCACTTGGTCTACCTCTTCGCAGTCGGGTCGAACTTGAAGCTCCAGCGAGCTTCGGCGCGTTTGCCGTTCACTTTGCCCGAGACGATCACTGTGTAATCCTTATCGCGCAGCGGCTGCGTGGTCGGCTGGAAGGAAACCGTCTGCGAGGCGGCATCGTACTTCGCCGGAACGAGCCCAAATCCGCTGATGCGCATCTGCACGCTGTCGGGTTCCAATGCCCCGAGACTCGTCAGCACCGCGCTAATCTTCGGCTTCGCATCGGAGACCGTCGCCCCTCCCGCGGGAACCGTCGGCAGAGCCGGAGCCACGGGGGCCGAGGCCATCACAGGAGCCGACATCACCGCCGCCCCCACCTGCCCCATGCCGCCGCCGATCATCGCCAGCGCGTCGTTGAACGTCTTCGGCTTGCCCTGCTCAATGGCATAGCGGCCGATCAAATCCGCCGCCGGGGCGCTAAAGGTATTCCGCTGGCCGTAGGTGACAAACGCGGCTTCGTACCCAGCCTGCTGCACCGCCTCGCGCGCTTTTTCGTTGTAAGCGCCCTCCGGATAGGCGAACACGCTCACTTTGGTGCCCAGCTGATCCTCGATCACCTTCTTGGAGTCGGAAACCTCGCGCTTCAGCCATTGATCCAGCCCACCGAGCTTCTGCCCGTCGGCCACGGCCTTGGCCGTGCGGCCCTTTAAATTCTGATGCGTATAGCTGTGGCAGCCAATCTCAACGCCCGCATCGCGCATCTCCGCGAGCTGATCCCAGCTCACCGATTTGCCCCCCGAGTTCACATACTGGATATAGACGAACATCGTGAAGGGATAGCCGTATTTCTTCAGGATCGGCCACGCGTTCTCGTAAGCGGAAACATAGCCGTCGTCGATGGTAATGAGCGCGCTCTTGGCCGGAATCGGCTTCTCATCGCGCCGCCAGGCCAGGAAGTCCTGCATGGAAATCACCGTGAACCCGCTGTCTTTGATCGCCTGCATTTCCTTGTCGAAATCCTCCGGCTTGGTGGACATCGCGCTTTTAATGTCCTCGAAACGGTGGTAGCAGAGCACGATCACGCTCGCGTCGTGGTTGGCCGCAATCTTAGGGGTAGGAGTGGGGGTGGCCGGTTTCGGCGTGGGCGTTGCCGGGGTCGGCGTGGCCGTCTCGGCGGCGACGACCGGCTCCTTGGGCGCGCGGTGAAGAATTTTTTGGACTTTATCGCAGCCGGTATAGGAAAAAACCATGGCTGCGGCAGCCAGGCAGGCGAGAGTGAAGCGGAATTTCATGGGTGTTCACCGAACTTACAGTATTTTGCCCGTTCGCAAATGAGAAATCAGCAACGGTTTAAATTAGGGCCCCTCTGGAAACCGGGGTGCCCTTTAGTGCGGCGATGAAAAAACAATCAATGCTTGATAATCTAGATCAAGATTCTAGGATTTACCCCGTGAGCCTGACAAAACCAGACGTAGCCGCCTTTTTCGCCGGAGCGCTTTATGTGATTTCAGATGATCCGGACGTACTGGCCCGCGCCATCGACGACGGCGTGAAGATTATCCAGCTGCGCGACAAAAAGGGAAGCGCCGATGAGATCCGCCCCAAGGCGGCCAAAATCCAGGCTCACCCCCGGCGCGGCAGCGTGCTCTTTCTCCTCAACGATGACGCCACGCTGGCCCGCGAAGTCGGCGCCGACGGCGTCCACATCGGCCAGGATACCGACACCGTGGAAACGCGCAAGACCCTGGGGGAGCCCTTCGTCCTGGGCAAGACGACCCACAACCTCACGCAGGCCCGCCAGGCGCTCGCGGAGGGCGCGGATTACATTTCCGCCGGGCCCGTCTACCCCACCCCCACCAAGCCGGGTCGCCCCGCCGTCGGGCTCGGGTACGTGCGCGAAGTCGCCGAAAACATCCCACTCCCTTTCGTAGCCATTGGAGGAATCGACGAAACGAACATCGATGGCGTCATCCAATCCGGGGCCCGTACCGTCGGCATCGTACGCGCGGCGAAGCTGGCTCCTTTATTTTTACAAAAGGTGTCTCGACATGAAGATCAGTCTTAATGGAAAATCAGTGGATACCACTGCCGGAACGCTCGCGGAGATGGTGGAAGCCTTCCACTTAAGCCCGGAGACCATTGTCATCGAGCAAAATGGCAACCTGGCCAAAAAAACGGCCTGGTCCACGACTCCGCTCAATGCAGGCGACCAGATCGAGGTCGTCGCGTTCGTCGGCGGCGGTTAGCAGCCGTTAGGATACCATGAGTGAATTAGTGATCGGAGGCCGCAGCCTCTCCAGCCGTTTCTTGCTTGGGACTGGGAAATTCAAAAGCAAACAAGAGTTGCAGGAAGTCATCCAGCGTTCGAAAACGAGCGTTGTAACCGTCGCCCTGCGCCGCGTCGATATCGAGAAAAACGAGGACAACATCGTCTCGTACATTCCCGAGGGCGTCACGCTTTTGGCCAACACCTCCGGCGCGCGCAACGCCAAGGAAGCCGTCCGGATCGCCCGCATGAGCCGCGAAACCGGCCTCGGCAACTGGGTCAAAATCGAGATTATGACCGACAGCAAGTACCTGCTGCCCGACAACCAGGAAACAATCAAAGCGACCGAGATTCTCGCCGCCGAAGGCTTCGTGGTGCTCCCCTACGTCAGCCCCGATCTCTACGTGGCCCGCGACCTCGTCAAAGCCGGAGCCGCCGCCGTCATGCCGCTCGGTTCGCTCATCGGCAGCAACCAGGGCCTGCGCACCCGCACCCTCCTCGAAGTGCTCATTAACGAGATCCACGAAGTGCCCATCATCGTCGACGCGGGCATCGGCCGCCCATCCCACGCTGCGGAAGCCATGGAGATCGGCGCGGATGCCGTGCTCGTCAATACCGCCGTTGCCTCGGCAGAGCACCCGGCCCTCATGGCCGAGGCCTTCGCCCTGGCCGTCGCCGCGGGCCGCCTGGCCTGGGAGGCCGGAGCGGGTGAACAATCCGCCATCGCGCGCGCCTCTTCGCCTCTAACGGGGTTCCTCCATGAGTAAACTCGACGCGCTCTTTCAGCGCGGCACGGAGGACCTCGCCCAGGAGGCACAACAGATCACGCGGCAGTACTGGGGCCGGGCCGTCAGCCTGTTCGCGCCGCTCTATATCTCCAACTTCTGCGAAAACGGCTGCATCTACTGTGGATTCAGCAGCCGCATGCGCATCAAACGCGAAAAGCTCACCCCAGAGCAGATCGATGCCGAGTGCCAGGCCCTCGCCGCCACCGGCATCCAGAACGTCCTCCTCCTCACGGGCGAATCGCACGTACACAGCCCGCTTTCCTACCTGATTGAGGCCGTCGAAATCGCGAAAAAGTACTTTCCCAACATCGGCGTCGAAGTTCAGCCGATGGACACCGCTGACTACCGGCAGCTCGTGGCCGCCGGGGTCGATGGCATGACCTGCTTTCAGGAAACCTACGACGAAGCCCTCTACCCAACGCTCCACCCACTCGGACGCAAACACGATTACCGCTACCGGCTGGGCACCCCCTACCGCGCCGCCGAGGCGGGGATCCGCAGAGTCGGCTTCGGGGCCCTCCTGGGGCTCAACGAGTGGCGGCCCGAGGTGGAGGCGCTTTTCGCCCACGTCGCCGACGTCGAGAACCGCTTCCCCGGCACCGACATCGCCATTTCCTTCCCCCGCCTGCTGCCCATCGAGGGCGCGCTCGTGAAGCCCAAGCCCATCAGCGACGAGGTGCTCGTGCGCATCATGTGCATCGCTCGCATCCTCTTTCCCCGGGTATGCATCACCCTTTCCACCCGGGAGAACGCCCGCTTCCGCGACAACGTCCTCCCGATCATGGTCACGCAAATATCCGCCGCATCGGCCACCACCGTCGGCGGGTACGCCAGGCCCCGCGTGGATCACGACGGCCAGTTCGCCCCGAGCGACGAACGTTCGCTGGCGGAAGTCAAAGAAATGCTCCTCACCAAAGGCTATGACCCAGTATTCACCGACTGGCGTCGACTCTGACGCCAACATTTTCGAAGCTGCCGTAAAGGCCTACTACCAGCCCCGCCAGTGGCAGCACATCCGCAACACCCGCATCGGGATCGCCGGAGCAGGCGGCCTCGGCTCCAACATCGCCGTGGCGCTGGTTAGGAGCGGCTTCAAGCATTTGGAGATCATCGATTTCGACGTGCTAGAGGCCAAAAACCTCAACCGCCAGTACTACTTCCTCGATGAAGTGGGCCTGCCCAAGGTCGAATCCCTCGCCAAGCGCCTGCAGGCCATCAACCCGGCCGTGGAAATCACCACCCACCAGGTCCGGATCACCGAGGAGAACATCGGATGCTACTTCCAAGACGCCGACTACGTCTTCGAAGCCTTCGATCGGCCCGAAGCCAAACGCCTCTTCCTGGAGCACTTCCTCGGGGGCAAGAAATTCATCGTCATGGGCAGCGGCATGGCCGGGATTCCCAACAGCCCGCCCATCGTCATCCGGAAGCTCAAAGAGCACGCCTACATCGTCGGCGACGGCGTCACCAACGTCGGCCCTGAAAACCCGCCGTGCGCCCCGCGCGTCTCCGTCTGCGCCGGGCTCATGGCCTCCGTAGTCCTGGAGCACGTCTGCGCCAAGTAGGAAAAAAGCCCCCCCTTGCACGGGTTGCTAATCTCAACGCAACACATGAAAGCCATCGCCATCAACGGAAGCCCCCGCAAGGGCGGCAACACAGAAATCCTGCTCAAGCGCGTCCTCGAACCGATCGCCAAAGCCGGGATCGAAACCGAACTCGTGCAAATCGGCGGCCACCCCGTCCGGGGCTGCGTCGCCTGCGGCCAGTGTCGGGAGAAGCAGAACCGGCTCTGCTCGAACAACAGCGACCTCGTCAACGAAGTCATCACCAAAATGTTCGACGCCGACGCCATCATCCTCGGCTCGCCAACCTACTTCGCCAACGTCACCGCCGAAATGAAAGCTCTCATGGACCGGGCGGGCTACGTTGCGCTGGCCAACGGCGGACTCTTCAAGCGGAAGGTCGGCGCAGCCGTCGTCGTCAACCGCCGGGGCGGGGCCAACAACACCTTTGACGCCATCAACCACCTCTTTTTGATGAATCAGATGATCGTTCCGGGGTCCATCTACTGGAACTTCGGCGTCGGCAGGGAAAAAGGGGAAGTCGAGGGGGACGAAGAGGCGCTGCGCAACATGGCCGACCTGGGGGAGACCATAACATGGCTCCTGACGAACTTGAAGGGGTGCTAAGGGAAACGAAGTTTCCCTGAGGTGCAGGATGATAAGCGCCCGAGGCGCTTGGCGGAGTCGCTTCGCTTTCCAGCGTGTGCAAGGCGGGCGGTGAGCTTTGAAAAACGCCATGTTTTTTGAGCCCGCCTTGCGGAATGTTTTTGGATTCCGGGGCTCTGCCCCAGTCCCCGGCAAGGGGCTTGCCCCTTGCAACCCTTCTGGAAACTGCGTTTCCTATTTTCCAAGCGCCAGCCGCCGCACTACCTCTCCCGCTGCCGCGAGCCCAAACGCCCCGGTCACAAACGCCGCCGCGCCATACCCGCTCGCGCAATCCATCCGCAGGTTATCCCCCGCCTCCGGCGTGCAACAAACCGTCCCATCCCGCTGCGGAAACACCTGCGATTCCGGCGAATAAACCGCAGGTACCCCCCATTCGTGTCCCCCTCCCTTGCTCCACCCGTATTCCCGCCGAAGCTCCCGGCGCACTTGCTTTAAAAGCACATCGCCACTCGTACTGCCAAGATCCGCCGTGCGCACCTGCGTCCCATCGCGCCGCCCTCCCGCGCCCCCCACCGTCACGACCCCGATCCCTCTCTCCCGCGCCTTGGAAATAAGGAGCGCCTTCACCGACATCCGGTCCACCGCATCCACAATCCAGTCAAAAGGCACCTCGGGCGAAAGCAGCCGCTCCGCCGAGCTTGCCAGGAAAAATTCCGGCACCGCACACACCACACACTCGGGATAAATCAGCCCCACCCGCTCCGCCAACACCTGCACCTTGGGACACCCCACCGTCCCCTCCAGCGCCGGAAGCTGCCGGTTCGTATTGGTCACGCAAACGTCATCCATATCAATCAGCGTCAGCCGCCCGACCCCCGAACGGGCCAGCGCCTCCACCGTCCAGGAGCCGACGCCCCCCACACCCACCACCGCCACGTGCGCGCCCGCAAGCCGGGCCAGCGCCTCGCGTCCAAACAAACGGCCCAGGCCGCCAAAACGATCAATATCAGGATTCATTGGGAGGGAACGCTTTACCGCAAACGGCAAAAAAATCAACCGGGGATTCACCTAAAGCCCTTCTTCTTCCCCAACGCGCAAGATCCCGGCGAAAAATTGCGATTCAGGGCACCTCTGGAAACCGGGGTATGGCAGCCACGAAGGATTTTTGATGCCCTTTCGGCCCCATTTTTCGGGCAATATTCATCAATATTGACTGAAAAATGGGGCCATAAGGGCGCAAAAAGACAAAGTGGATGACGTGCCCCGGTTTCCAGAGGTGCCCTTCAGTATCATTTTCCGTCTAAAATTATCAAAGATGATGCTTGTGATTTTTTTCACATGCCCTAACTTCGTCCGGAATTGATGAGTCTTCCCGAACGCCCCAAACCTTCAGCGGCAACTCAGAGTCCCTCTTTCGAAGTAACAAGAAACGGGGGGCCCTGGCCAATAAATGCGCAGCGGGGTGCCGTATTTTCCTACTATTTTTACTTCTAATAGAAGCTCCACAATGCCTTCCATGAAACCGGTTAAAATCAACAATACCGTCCTTCGCGACGGCCATCAGTCGCTGGCCGCGACGAGAATGAGCACCGAGCAGATGATCCCGATTGTCCCGATGCTGGACAAAATCGGGTTCAACGCGCTCGAAACCTGGGGGGGAGCCACCATCGACTCCTGCTTGCGTTTCCTGGGTGAAAACCCGTTTGACCGTCTCGACACGCTCAAAAAGCTCGCCCCCAACACCCCTCACATGATGCTTCTGCGCGGGCAGAACATCGTCCAATACACCAGCTTTCCCGACGACGTCGTCGAAGCCTTCGTAGCGTGTTCGGCCAAGCACGGCATGAACATTTTCCGTATCTTTGACGCCCTCAACGATACGCGCAACCTGGTCACCTGTATCAAGGCCGTCCACAAGGCCGGTCAGCACGCCCAGGGCACCATCTGCTACACCATTTCCCCCGTCCACACGCTCGAAGCCTTCGTGGCCCTCGGCGTTGAGCTCGAGCAGCTCGGCTGCGACTCCATCTGTATCAAGGACATGGCGGGCCTCATCTCCCCCTCCACCGTGGGCGCACTCGTCAAGGCCCTTAAGGAGAAAGTCAAAATCCCGATCGTCCTCCACACCCACAGCACCGTCGGCTACGGCCCGGCTGCCTACTACTCCGCCATCGAAAACGGCGTCGACGTCGTCGATTGCTCCATGGTCCCCTTCGCCAACGGCACCGGCCAGCCCGACATCCTGCTCACGCTCGCGATGCTCGACAACAGCGACCGCAAGCCCGACTACGATCTCAGCGACTTCCCGAAAATCCGCGAACACCTGGAGACCGTCTACAAGGAGCTCAGCGCCTTCACGAGCCCGAAGAACGAAAAGACCGACGCCGACATCCTGCAATTCCAGGTCCCCGGCGGCATGCTCTCCAACTTCCGCAACCAGCTCAAAGAGCAGAACATGTCGGATCGTCTCGACGACGTGCTCCAGGAAATCCCGTACGTCCGCAAGTGCCTCGGCTGGATCCCGCTCGTCACCCCGACCAGCCAGATCGTCGGCACCCAGGCCATGCTGAACGTCAAGTTCGGCCGCTGGAAGATGTTCTCCCAGCCCGCCATGGACATCGCCCTTAACAAGTATGGCCGTCCTCCCGGGCCCGTGGACCCCGAAGTCCTCAAGCTCGCCATGGAGAAGACCGGTCAGAAGCCCGTCGATTGCCGCCCGGCCGATCTCCTCGAGCCCCGCATGCCCAAGCTCAAAGCCGAGCTTCGCGAAAAAGGCTTCGATGACAGCGACGAAAACGCCGTCCTCTGGGCCATGTTCCCGAACGAACTGACCAAGGTTCTCAAGGGCGAGAAACCGGCCCCCGTAGCCAAGCCGACCGCAGCCAGCGACGCCGCCAAAGCCGCCGTGGGCCGCAAGTACGTCCTCAACATCGACGGAGCCCGTCACGAAGTCGTCGTAGAAGAAGCCAAGTAAACCATGAGCCAAACCAAACCTCTTACTCTCGACGAGTTCCCGATCCCCTCCTACGAGGATTGGAAACAAGCGGCCATCGAAGCCCTCAAAGGCGCGCCGTTTGAAAAGAAACTCTTCACCAAGACCCCCGAAGGCATCACCATCGAGCCGCTCTACACCAAGGCCAACCTCGCCAAGGTTCCCTTCCTCGGCTCCCTTCCCGGCGAAGCTCCCTACGTTCGCGGCACCAAAGCCACCGGCGGCTGGGAAATCTACGGCGAAGGCTGCAACAGCGCCAAGGGCATTGACCCGATCTACCGCCTCGTTCGCGGCCACCTCGTCAAGCCCTTTGAAGAATCGCTGAAAGAGATCGCCACCGCCGAGACCGTCCGGGTCAGCGCCGCCCTCTACCACAACGCTGGCGGCAACGCCGTGCAGGAACTGGCCTTCGCGCTCGCCACGGGCGTTGAATACCTCCGCGAGGGTGAAAAGCTCGGCGTCGACATCGACAAAATGGCCCAGAAGCTGATCTTCAGCTTCGCCATGGGGGCCGACTTCTTCATGGCCATCGCCAAGCTGCGGGCCGCCCGCCTCCTCTGGACCAAGATCGTCGCCGCCTGCGGTGGCAACGAAGCGTCCCAGAAGATGAAAATCTACGCCACGACCTCCCGTTGGAACCAGAGCAAGCTCGACCCCTACGTCAACCTGCTCCGCGACACCACGGAAGCCCTCTCCGCCGTTTGCGGTGGCGCCGACATCATCAACGTCAACCCGTTCGACTACGTCGTTCGCGAGCCCGATGACTTCTCCAAGCGCATCGCCCGCAACACCCAGCTCATCCTCAAGGAAGAGTGCCACTTCGACCACGTCGTCGATCCCGCCGGTGGTTCCTACTATGTAGAGACCCTCACCGCGCAGGTCGCCGATGCCGCTTGGGCCATCTTCCAGCAGATCGAGAAAGAAGGCGGCATGATCGCCGCCCTCAAAGCAGGCATCCCGCAGAAGCAGGTGAAAGCCGTCGCCGCCGACAAAGCCAAGCAGGTCGCCCAGCGCCGCCTGCAAATCGTCGGCGTCAACGTCACCGCCAACGCCACCGAGAAACCGCTCGAAGGCAAGGCCCCCAAGGCCTGCGGCGAAGGGGAAACCCACATCCCGTCCGGCATCGAAACCCTCGAACCCGTTCGCGGAGCCGAGCCGTTCGAAAACCTGCGCGCCGCCGTCAGCGCCTCAGCCAAGAAGAACGTCTTCCTGGCCAACATGGGGCCGCTGCGTCAGCACAAAGCCCGCGCCGACTTCTCCACCGGCTTCTTCCAAGCTGGCGGATACGCCGTGCTCGAAAATCGCGGTTTCAAGACCGTCGACGAAGCAGCCGAGGCCGCCAAAGCCTCCGGTGCCTCCGTCGCCATCATCTGCTCCACCGACGACACCTACCCGGAAATCGTCCCCGCCTTGGCTCCAAAGCTCAAGGAACTGGGCCTGACGGTCATCCTCGCAGGCGCTCCCGCCGACGACGCCCTCAAAGCCACCTTCACCGGGGCTGGCGTTGAAGAATTCATTCACATCCGCGCAAACTGCTTCCAGGTCTTGAGCGGCATCGCAACCAAACTGGGCATCCTCTAACCTGGAAATTTCGAAATGAGCAAAATACCTGACTTTAGCACGCTCAACCTGACCTCGACCACCGTCGCTCCTGCGAGCCACGCCGACATTGAGCAATCTGTCTGGCGCACAGTGGAACAAATCGACGTCAAGAGCGTCTACACCGACCAAGACCTCGTCGGCAACACCCTCACGGACTACGTCGCGGGCATCGCCCCGAACCTCCGTGGACCGTACGCCACCATGTACGTCGCCCGGCCCTGGACCGTCCGTCAATACGCCGGATTCTCCACCGCCAAGGAATCCAACGCCTTCTACCGCCGCAACCTCGCGGCAGGCCAGAAGGGCCTCTCCGTCGCGTTCGACCTCGCCACCCACCGTGGCTACGACTCGGATCACCCCCGCGTCGTGGGCGACGTCGGCAAGGCCGGTGTGGCCGTCGACAGCATCCTCGACATGAAGGTGCTCTTCGACCGCATCCCGCTCGACAAAATCTCCGTCTCGATGACCATGAACGGCGCGGTCCTTCCCGTGCTCGCTTTCTACATCGTCGCCGCCGAAGAGCAAGGCGTGAAGCAGGAGTTCCTGACCGGCACCATTCAGAACGACATTCTGAAAGAGTACATGGTCCGCAACACCTACATCTACCCGCCGGAGCCCTCCATGCGGATCATCGCCGACATCTTCGAGTTCACCTCGAAGAACATGCCGAAGTTCAACTCCATCTCGATCTCCGGCTACCACATGCAGGAAGCGGGTGCCACGAGCGACCTCGAAATCGCCTACACCCTGGCCGACGGTCTGGAGTACATCCGCACCGGCATCAAGGCAGGCATCAACATCGACGCCTTCGCCCCTCGCCTCTCCTTCTTCTGGGCCCAGGGCAAGAACATGTTCATGGAAATCGCCAAAATGCGCGCCGCGCGCGTCATCTGGGCGAAGATCGTGAGCCAGTTCAACCCGAAAAACCCGAAGTCCCTGGCCCTGCGCACCCACTCGCAGACCTCCGGATGGTCCCTCACCGAGCAGGACCCGTTCAACAACGTCGCCCGCACCTGCGTCGAGGCGCTCGCCGCCGCGTTTGGCCACACCCAATCGCTGCACACCAACTCGCTCGACGAAGCCATCGCGCTCCCGACCGACTTCTCCGCCCGTATCGCTCGTAACACCCAGCTCTACCTCCAAGGCGAAACCGGCATCTGCCGCACCGTCGATCCGTGGGGCGGCTCCTACTACGTAGAAGCCCTCACCAAGGACATCCTGGAGAAAGCCTGGGCGCACATCCAGGAAGTCGAAGCCCTCGGCGGCATGACCAAAGCCATCAACGAAGGCCTCCCCAAGATGCGCATCGAAGAGGCCTCCGCGCGGCGTCAGGCGCAGATTGACAGCGGCCGCGAAACCATCGTCGGCATCAACAAATACCGCCTCGACCACGAAGAAGCCCTCGACACCCTCGAAGTCGACAACAGCGTCGTGCGCGAAGAGCAGCTCGCCCAGTTGGCCAAGCTCAAAGCCGAGCGCAACCAGGGGGAAGTCGACCACGCCCTGGACGCCCTCACCGACGCCGCGGCGACCAACACCGGCAACCTGCTGGACCTCGCCGTCAAGGCCGCCCGCGTGCGCGCCACCCTCGGCGAAATCTCCTTCGCCCTCGAGAAAGTCTACGGCCGTCACCGCGCCGTCATCCGCTCCATCTCGGGCGTCTATGGCAGCGAATATGGCGATTCTATGGATGTAACCCGCGTGCGCAAACTCACCGACGACTTCGCCGAGAAAGAAGGCCGTCGTCCCCGGATCATGATCGCGAAGATGGGCCAGGACGGTCACGACCGTGGCGCGAAAGTCGTCGCCACCGCCTACGCCGACCTCGGCTTCGACGTCGACATCGGGCCGCTCTTCCAGACCCCCGAGGAGACCGCCAAGCAGGCCGTCGAAAACGACGTGCACATCGTGGGCGTCAGCTCCCTCGCAGCCGGTCACAAAACGCTCGTCCCGCAGTTGATCGCCGAGCTCAAGAAACTCGGCCGCGAGGACATCCTCGTCGTCGTCGGCGGCGTCATCCCGGCGCAGGACTACGACTTCCTCTACGAAGCGGGAGCCGTCGCCATCTTCGGCCCCGGCACCGTCATCCCGACGGCCGCCGAGAAGATCCTCGTGGAACTCGTCAAGCGCAGCGCCTAGCAGATCCCGCATGTTCGCAGCCACGCCTTCCATCAATCCGCCCCTGGCAGCCAACAGCGAGCCCGATCCCGAGATCGAGGCCCGCGCCCGGGACATTGTTGAAGGCGTACGCAGCGGCAGCCGCACCCACCTGGGGCGCGCCATCACCTTGATCGAGAGCAACGCGGCCAAGCACGCGCCTCTCGCCCAAGAAGTCGTCCGGCAGGCGCTCCCCCACGCGGGCCGCTCCATTCGCGTCGGCATCACCGGCGTCCCCGGAGCGGGGAAAAGCACGTTCATCGAATCCTTCGGCACCATGCTTTGCCAAGATGGCAAGCGGGTTGCCGTGCTGGCAGTCGACCCCAGCAGCACCGTTTCCCGCGGGTCCGTCCTTGGGGATAAGACCCGCATGGAAATGCTCTGCCGCGAGGAAAACTGCTTCATTCGTCCCTCGCCTTCCAGTGGAACCCTGGGAGGCGTCACCCGCAAGAGCCGCGAGAGCATCATCCTGTGCGAAACCGCCGGGTACGATGTCATCCTCGTGGAAACCGTTGGCGTCGGCCAGAGCGAGACCACCGTCCGCTCCATGGTCGACTTCTTCCTGGTCCTCTTCATCGCGGGAGCAGGCGACGAATTGCAAGGCATCAAAAAAGGCATCGTCGAGCTCGCTGACACGCTGCTCATCACCAAAGCCGACGGCAGCAACCTCCCGCGAACCGAAGCCGCCCGCGTCGAATTCATGCGCGTGCTTCACTACCTCACCTCCCCGACACCCGGCTGGAGGCCCGAAGTGATGACCTGTTCGAGCCTGGAAAACAGAGGCATTCGCGAAGTGTGGGACGTCATTGAACGCTTCCACAAAGCCACCCGGGAAAACGGATTCTTCACCGACAACCGCAAACAGCAGACCCTCGACTGGATCGAGGACATGCTCAGCCAGCAGCTCTGGCACGACTTCACCCACAACCCCGGCACCGTTGAAGCGTGGCCCATCGTCAAGCGGGCCGTCCTCGCCGGGAAACTCTCAGCAACCATCGCAGTCAAACAACTCTTTAACGCTTATCAATCATGAGTATTAACAAAATCGACCACCTCGGAATCGCCGTAAAATCTCTCGACGAAACGATCAAATATTACGAAGAAGCCCTCGGTCTCAAGTGCGAGCACATTGAGGAAGTCCCCTCCCAAAAAGTCCGCACCGCTTTCTTCAACGTCGGCGGCACCCACGTGGAACTGCTCGAAGCGACCAGCCCCGAGAGCAACATCGCCAAGTGGCTCGAAAAGAACCCCAACGGCGGCATCCACCACGTTGCGTTTGCCACCGACGACATCACGGGCCAGCTCGCCACCGCCAAGAACGCGGGCGTGCGCCTCATCAACGAAACCCCGGTTGCCGGAGCCCACGGCAAACAGGTCGCCTTCCTCCACCCCAAGAACACCTTCGGCGTGCTCACCGAGTTCTGCACCGAATAACTGCAAAAAACTGACAACCATGGCCATCGACAAGAAACTCATTGATGAGCTGAGAGCCCGGCGCGAAAAGGCGCTGAATCTCGGCGGCAAAGACAAAATCGAGAAGCGCCACGCCAAGGGTCTCATGACCGCGCGTGATCGCCTGGACAACCTCTATACCAAGGGCACCTTCCAGGAATTCGGCTTGCACGCCCAACACCGCGCCACTCTCTTCGGCATGCTGGGCAAAGACCTTCCCGCCGACGGTGTCGTCACCGGCGTCGGCGAAGTAGACGGCCGCCCCGTGGCCGCCTTCAGCCAGGACTTCACCACCGCGGGCGGATCGCTCGGCAACATGCACGCCGAAAAGATCGTCAACGCGATCGACTACGCCATCACCCACGGCATTCCCGTCCTCTCCTTCAACGATTCGGGTGGGGCGCGCATTCAGGAAGGCATCAACTCCCTTTCCGGCTACGGCAAGGTGTTCTACAAGAACGTTGAAGCCTCGGGCGTCGTGCCGCAAGTCACCGTCATCGCCGGCCCGTGCGCCGGTGGCGCGGCCTACTCCCCGGCCCTCACCGACTTCCAGATCATGATCAACAAGCAGGCGAACATGTTCATCTGCGGACCGGAAGTCATCAAAGCGGCCACCGGTGAAGTCGTGACCATGGACGAAGTCGGCAGCGCGGCGGCCAACGCCAGCGTCTCCGGCAACATCCACTTCGTCGCCAACGACGACGCCCACGCCATCGCGCTGGCCAAGAAGCTGCTGAGCTACCTGCCTTCCAACAACCTCCAGGACCCGCCCCACCACTACGGCGAGCCCCTGGACGCCAGCCTCGACCCCGGCATGGACGAACTCGTCCCCGCCGACGGCAAGCTGCCCCTCAACGTCCTCGACGTCATCAAACGTCTCGTTGACGGCGGCGACTTCTTCGAAGTCCAGATGGACTTCGCCAAGAACATCGTCATCGGCTTCGCCCGCATCCAGGGCATCGTCGTCGGCATCGTCGGCAACCAGCCCGCCTACAAGGCCGGTACCCTCGACATCGACGCTTCCGACAAGGCCGCGCGGTTCATCCGCTTCTGCAACATCTTCAACATCCCGCTCGTCACCCTCGTGGACACCGGCGGGTTCCTGCCTGGCAAACAGCAGGAACGCGGCGGCATCATCCGCCACGGTGCGAAGCTGCTCTTCGCCTACGCTTCGACCACCGTGCCGAAGATCACCGTCATCATGCGCAAATCCTACGGCGGCGCCTACATCGCCATGTGCTCCAAAGAGCTCGGCGCTGACGCCGTCTTCGCCTGGCCCACGGCTGAAATCGCCGTCATGGGAGCCGAGGGCGCCACGGGCATCCTCTACAAGGACGAGATCAAGAACGCAGCCGACCCGAAGGCCCGCCGCGCCGAACTGATCGCCGAATACCGCGACCAGTTCGCCTCGCCCTACCAAGCCGCCGGAATGGGCAGCGTTACCGACGTCATCGAGCCCTCCGAGACCCGCGCCGTCGTCGCGCGCGCTCTCCGGAACACGCTCACCAAGCGCGAGGTGCGCCCGCCGAAGAAACACGGCAACATCCCGCTCTAAAGATTGCTGGAATTCGCGGTCCGTCTCCGTCATCCTTAACCGCTGGCGGAGACGGGCCCCTTCCCGCTTTTTAACAAAGGCAATTATTTATGAGTCAAGCGTCACCAACCACCCTTTCCGCGGATCAGACCGCGCTTTTGACCGTCATCACGGCAGCCGTGCACGCCGCGATTGAAGCCCCGGCGAAAATCCTTTCCGTCCGGGAAGTCAACCAACCTTCCGCCGAGCTCGCGCGTATGGCGTGGGCCCTCGAAGGCCGCCGGTCCATATTCTCTTCACACAAACTTCGCTAAAAATTTCAATGAAACGCTTACGCATCACCGTAGAAGGTAAAACCTACGAAGTCACCGTCGAACTGCCCAACGAAGCCAGCGCGGCTCCGGTGGCCTCGGCCGGCGTCTCCGCCCCTGTCTCCGCATCACCCATCGCCGCTTCCGCCTCGCTTTCCGCAGCCGGTCCCGGCGTAGTGGTCAGCCCGCTCGGCGGCAACGTCGTCGGCATCGGCGTCAAGGTCGGCCAGGAAGTGAAAGAAGGCGAGCAGCTCGCCGTTCTCGAAGCGATGAAGATGAACACCTACATCAACGCTCCGAGCGCGGGCAAAATCGCCGAAATCCTCGTCACCGTCGGCACCGCCGTGCAGGAAGGTCAGCCCATCATTCGTATCGAATAATCATTTTTTCGGGAAAAATTCTGGAAACATCCCGCACATTTAGTTCACTAATAGAACCGGTAGATCGCTTCGCTCCAAAGACTTGCGATTAACTCGGTTCCATGATTTCGGCACGGCTGGTCTATCCCACCGTGCCGCTTTTTTTATTTTTTATGTCCAATCCACTGCCAAGACTCACAGCCGCCGAAGCGGCTTCACTTATTAACGACGGCGACACCATCGCTTGTAGCGGATTCACCCCCGCCGGTGCGCCCAAAGTCGTCCCCGCCGCTCTCGCCGAGCGCGCCAAAGCCCTCCATGCCGAAGGCAAACCGTTCAAAGTCGGCATCATCACCGGCGCTTCCACCGGCAAATCGCTCGACGGCGCACTGGCCAACGCCGACGCCATTTCCTTCCGCACGCCCTACCAGTCCAACTCGGACCTGCGCAAGAGCATCAACGCGGGCAAAACCCGTTACTTCGACATGCACCTTTCCATCGTCGCGCAGAACCTGCGCTACGGCTTCCTCGGAAAAGTGAACTGGGCCATCATCGAAGCCGCCGACATCACCCCCGAGGGCGAAATCGTCGTCACCTCCGGCGTCGGCATCGTCCCGACCGCCGCCCGCCTCGCCGACAAAATCATCATCGAGCTCAACAGCAACCACCCGAAAGCCCTGCGCGGCTTTCACGACATTTACGAGCCCCTCGACCCGCCGCACCGCCGCGAGATCCCGGTCTACAAACCCTCCGACCGCATCGGCAGCGAAGTCATTAAGGTTGACCCGAGCAAGATCGTCGGCGTCGTCGAGAGCAACGTCCCCGACGAAACCGGCGGGTTCGACGAACCCTCCGAAATCACCAAGCAGATCGGCCAGAACGTCGCCGACTTCCTCGGAGCCGAACTCAAGGCGGGCCGCATTCCGCCGGAATTCCTCCCGCTCCAATCGGGCGTGGGCAACATCGCCAACGCCGTTTTGGGCGCCTTGGGCGTCCATCCCGACATCCCGGCCTTCGAGATGTACACCGAAGTCATCCAGGACGCCGTCATTGGCTTGATCCGCAAGGGCAAAGTCAAGTTTGCCAGCGGCTCGTCGCTGACCTTGAGCAACGAAGTCTTAAACAGCATCTACGCCGACATCGAGTTCTTCCGCTCCCGCATCCTCCTGCGCCCGCAGGAAATTTCCAACAACCCGGAAGTGGTTCGCCGTTTGGGCCTGATTACCATCAACACCGCCATTGAGGCCGACATCTTCGGCAACATCAACAGCACCCACATCATGGGCAAACAGCTCATGAACGGCATCGGCGGTTCGGGCGACTTCACCCGCAACGCCTACCTGTCGATCTTCACCTGCCCGTCGGTGGCCAAGGGCGGCGCAATCAGCGCCATCGTTCCCTTCGTCAGCCACCAGGACCACAGCGAACACTCCGTCTCGGCGATCATCACCGAGCAGGGCGTCGCCGATCTCCGTGGCAAGTGCCCCGAGGAACGCGCTCACCTCATCATCGAGAAGTGCGCACATCCCGAGTACAAAGAGCAGCTCCTGGCCTACATCAACCACTTCCCGGCCGCCCACACGCCGCAGGCGCTCAGCGCCGCCTTCGCCATGCACCAGCAGTTCCTGGCCACCAAGGACATGCGCGGCGTCGATTGGTCGAAGTTCATCAAGTAATATTCTCCGGTTTACCAAACCGAAAAATACGCCGGGCGCGGAATTCATTTTCCGCGCCCGTTTTTTTCGGGTTGAAACCGCGCCCGTCACCCGCGAAACTCCGCTCTTATGACCGATGAAAACATCCTCGTAGTGCGGCGTTCACTTTTCGATTCCCTGGGCGCCTTCCAGGGCCTCAACTTCGACGTGGCGCATTACCTCCCCGCGCTGCTCGCCCGCGAAAACAATTTCTTCACCCCCCGCCCCGCCGCCGAGACCAACCCCGAGCTCAAGCAGATCATCCCCTACGCCCTCCTGGTCCACAACGGCCGGGTGCTCCACTACGTGCGCGGCAAAAAAGCCGGTGAACAGCGCCTCGCCGCCAAGGGCTCGGTCGGCATCGGCGGGCACATGAACGACGGCGACGAACACCTTTTCGCCCTCGACATGGACGCCTACCTCGCCGGAGTCCAGCGCGAAGTGGCCGAGGAGCTCAACGTCCAGACCAAGTTCGCCAACCACATCGTGGCCCTCCTCAACGACGACGCCAACGCCGTCGGCCAGGTCCACCTCGGCGTGGTCCACATCTTCCTGCTCGAAACCGACGCCGTCACCAAGCGCGAGCAAATGATCACCCAGCTCGACTTCCTCACCCCCGAGGAGCTTCGCGCCCGGCGGGAGAACCTCGAAAGCTGGTCGCAGATCTGCGTCGACAACCTCGAGCGGCTGCTGGAAAACCTCTAGAGGGCACCTAAACGCGTTTTTGATAAAAACTGAAAAAACCGTCAGTTTTTTCCCTGCGTTTTTGAGTTCCTGGTATATTTCTAAGTGAATGCCGGAGGGGCCGGCACTCCCCGCGCATCCACCGGTGCCGGTCCGATTTCATTAAGAGAGAGAGCCCCCGCAACCGAGCAATTTCATGGAATTTGGAAATAGAAGAGGTCCGGCATTCCGGCGTTGGCCAGGCGATCGCGTCTCGGTGGTCATGACGCTGATCGTGCTCAACATCGCCGTCTCGCTGACGCAGTGGATCGGCGAGTCGTTCGCGCCCGGATGGATGACGAACACCTTCGCGCTTAGCCGTGAAGGCATGGCACAGGGCTACTATTGGCAGCTCGTCACCTACATGTTCCTGCACGGCGGAATCATCCACCTGGCAGTGAACTGCCTCGGGCTTTACTTCGTGGGGCCGGAGGTGGAGACCGTCTGCGGACCAAAGCACTTCCTGGGCATCTACTTCCTCGGCGGCATCTTCGGCGGCATCGTCCAGCTCTTTTTCGGCTCGCCCGTACTCCTGATGGGGGCCTCGGCGGGCGTATGTGCCATCGTCCTGGCCTTCAGCACCATGCTGCCCGAGCTGGAAATCACCGCTCTGCTCTTCTTCATCATCCCGATCCGGATGAAAGCCAAATGGCTGGGCCGGATTGTCATCGGCAGCTCGATTCTTTTTCTCTACACGAGCACCGGCGGCAACGTCGGCCACCTGGCCCACCTGGGCGGCGCGCTCTTTGGCTGGGTCTACACCCGCCGGATGGGCTTCGGGGGCCCCTTTTGGTTCCAGCGGTTTCTGAGGGACCGCCGTCGGATCAAACAGCAGCAGGAGCAAATGGACTCAAACGAGTTCATCAGCCGCGAGATCGACCCGATCCTGGACAAAATCGCCCGCGAAGGCATCCACAGCCTCACCCGCTCCGAGCGGCACATCCTGGAGATGGGGCGCGAGAAAATCGCCAAAAAGGCCGGGCCGCCGCAGTATCACTAGAGGGCACCTCTGAAAAGCGGGGTTCTAAAAATTCCCCGAAATCCTTTTCATGCACGGCGCGGTGGTGCTTTAATGCTTCACCATCACATGCACAATATCGGGATTATCGGCGGCAGCGGCCTGTATGAAATTGAAGGGTTAAGCGACGCCACCGAGCTGAGCGTCACCACCCCATGGGGCGATCCCAGCGACACCATCGTGCGCGGAACGCTCTCTGGCAGAATGGTTTACTTCCTGCCCCGCCATGGGCGCGGCCACCGTATCCTGCCCACGGAAATCAACCACCGGGCGAACATCTACGCCCTGCGCTCCCTGGGCATGCGCTGGATTATTTCCGTCTCGGCGGTGGGTAGCCTCCAGCCGCAGTACGAGCCGTGCCACGTGGTCCTTCCCGACCAGTTTTTCGACCGGACCAGCAACCGCTCGGCACACACCTTTTTCGGCAACGGCATCGTGGCCCACATCGCCTTTGCCGACCCCACCTGCGCCCCGCTGCGCGAACTGCTCGCCGCCGCGGCCCGGGAAACCGGCATCACCGTCCACAACGGCGGCACGTATGTCAACATGGACGGCCCCGCTTTCTCCACCCGCGCGGAAAGTGAGGCCAATCGGCATCTCGGTTTCGATGTTGTGGGTATGACGAACCTCCCGGAGGCCAAGCTGGCCCGAGAAGCCGAAATCGCCTACGCAACGGCAGCCATGGTCACCGACTACGACTGCTGGCACCCCGTCGAGGCCGCCGTTACCGCCGCGGGCGTCATTGAACACCTTCACCAGAACGTCGCCTCAGCAAAAGCCATCCTTTCCAAAGTGATCCCCCGGCTTCCGACAGAGCCCACCTGGCCTGAACATTTTGCCCTGGACAACGCCCTCTCCACGGACAAATCGGTTTGGCCCCCCGAAACCGTTGACAAATTGGGCATCCTCATCCAACGACTTTTGTAACAACACCAAACCGTCAATGATTCGTTCACTCCTGGCGTTCGCGGCCCTCGCGATTCCCGCCATTATTCCGACAGCCGCTCTGGCTCAGTATTCCGAAGCCACTCCCGCGCATCCCACGGAAGCAGCCCACCAGCGGCTTTCTTATAACCACGTCAACGTCGATGGTCCCTACATCGCGCTCACCTTCGACGACGGCCCCGGCAAAACGACCACGCCCCAGCTGCTCGACATCCTGGCCAAGAAGGGCATCAAGGTCACCTTCTTCCTCCTGGGCGAAAACGCCAAGGATAACCCCGAAATCGTCAAGCGCGAGCTGGCCGAGGGGCACGAACTGGGCAACCACTCGTGGAACCATCCCGACCTCGCCAAAAAGCCCGATGACGCGGTCCGCTCGCAGCTCCAGCAAACGCAGGACACCGTCTTTCACATCACCGGCACCAAGCCCAAGGTGATGCGTCCACCCTATGGCGCCATCACTCCAGCTCAGAAGAAGTGGATTCACGACGAATTCGGCCTGAATGTCATCATCTGGGCCGTCGACCCGAATGACTGGAAGAAGCCCGGCTCCGCCGTCGTGGCTCAGCGGGTGGTTTCCGAGACGAAGCCCGGCGACATTATTCTGGTTCACGACATCCACCAGGGCACCATCGACGCCGTCCCGGCGATGCTCGAAGGCCTGCAGGCCAAGGGGTACAAATTCGTGACCGTCAGCCAGTTGATCGCCATGGAAAAGCCCGCGGCCTCTCCCAGCCCGAGCGCATCTCCGGACGCCTCGGCTACGCCTACACCCACGCCGAAGCCGACAGCCACGCCGAAGCCGACAGCCACGCCGCCCCCCAAGAAAAAGGCGGCGGCGAAGAAATAACCGTTCAAAGCTACAAAAAAAGCGGGAGAGTTCATCTCCCGCTTTTTTTATATCCAAATCAGATCCCCATGCCCCGCAGCGGGGGCTCCACGCGACATGAAAAAGGGGAATTCTATTCTCACGCAAAGCCGCAAAGGCGCAAAGAGCGGAAACTCTTGTCTTTGTCTTTTTTGCGGCTTTGCGCCTTTGCGTGAGCCCTCTGCCTTTCTTTATCGGAGACCTATTTTCGGCCTAGATACAGAGCACCGTAAGGCGCTTCGGGCCGTGAGCGCCGAGCACCAGGATGCGCTCGATGTCGCCCGTCCGGCTCGGGCCGGAAATAAAGGAGATCATGCTCGGGTAGCCGCTCTGCGCATACCGCGAGGCCAAGAGCGCGTAGGCTTCCGTCATGTCGGCCACGATCTGCTCGCGCCGGGCCACCACCACGTGGTGCGGCGGCAGCACGGAAAGCGCGCGGCCTCCGGAGCTGCGGCTCGTCACCAGCACGCTGCCGGTCTGGGCCACGAGCGCCTCGCAGGCCGTGATGCCCGCGCTGCACTTCTCCAGTGCGTCCACGTCGTAGCCGCACTCGGTGCGAACGACCGGGAGCCCCAGCGACCCCGCGGCCGCCTCGGTCAGCTCCCCGGCGTGCGTTGCCACGCCCGTCCAGCCTTCGGTTTCAGCGATTTCCCGCAATTCCGAAACCAACGCGGGGATCCCCCCCTCGATGAGGCGGAAATCGGCCGTCAGCTCCTTGGCGTTTTTGGCGTAGAGAGCCAAGCGCTCCTCGGCGGTAGCCCCCACGAAGGGAAGCCATTCGGTCGCGGAATGTTCGCCCGCGATGCGCGGTTCGGAAGCTTGGTCGTGATGACCGGCGGGCTTTTCCGCAGGGACTTCGAGGGCCTTGCGGACACGGGTTAAAAGTTGTTCACGTTGGTCGTTCATTTTCTGTGGCTCCACCATTCTCTGAAGGTTTGCGGGGCGACCTTGGGCAGTTCGCGGGAACCTGTCCAGGCCCGGGCCGGGTCAACCGGCGTGTTCTTGATGAGCGGGTGGAAAATCTGGCCAATGCGGCCAAGCTTCTCGCCCAGCGAAAAGAGCCACGCGTGGTTAAAGAGTAGAGCGCAGGCCTTGAAGGTCAGCCGCTCCCACCAGACGGCCTTTTCCGCGATGGCGTCGCGGCGGCTTTGCAGCAGGTGATGGTGCAGGTCGATCTTTACCGGGCAGGCCTCCGTGCACGCACCGCAGAGCGACGAGCAGAAGACCAGGTGCTTGAATTCCTGCAAATTGCGCAGGTGCGGCGTGATGACGGACCCGATCGGCCCCTGGTAGGTGGTGCCGTAGGTGTGGCCGCCGATGTTTTTGTAAATCGGGCAGACGTTGAGGCAGGCCCCGCAGCGCATGCACTGGAGGGCGTCGCGCTGCTCGGAGCTGGCGAGGAGATCCGTGCGGCGGTTGTCGAGCAGCACCACGTGGAATTCCTCCGGGCCGTCGGCTTCGCCGGGCTGCTTCGGGCCGCCGTACATGGTGTTGTAGCCGGTGAGCAGCTGGCCGCAACCGGCGGTGCCGAGCATCGGCAAAAAGAGGGCCAGATCCGAAAGCTTGGGCAGCAGTTTTTCAATGCCCATCAGCGCGATGTGCGTCTTGGGCAGGGCGCAGGTAAGCCGCGCGTTGCCTTCGTTTTCAGTGATCGAGATCATGCCCGTCTCGGCGATGGCGAAGTTCGCGCCGGAAATACCGATATCGGCCTTGATGTATTTCTCCCGCAGCACGCGGCGGGCGATCATCGTCAGCTCCTCGGGGCTGTTTGTGGGCGCGGTGCCGAGCTCCTTGGTGAAGGTCTGGCTGATTTCGCCGCGCGTGAGGTGCATCGCGGGGAAAACGAAATGGTAGGGGGCTTCCTTGCGGAGCTGGCAGATGTATTCGCCCAGGTCGCTTTCCACAACGTCGTAACCGGCCTCCTCCAAGGCCTCGTTGATGTGGATTTCCTCGCCCGTCATGACCTTCGATTTGACGATGGCCTTGGCGTTCTTCGCCTTCACGATGCCGAGGATGATCTCCCGGGCCTGGGCGGCGTCGCTGGCCCAGTGGACCTTGCCGCCGCGCGCTTCGAGGTTTTTGGCGAACTCGGCGAGGTAGGTGTCGAGGTGGTTGACGGCGTCCCACTTGATGTCGGAGGCCAGGTAGCGGGCCTGTTGCCAGTTCTGGAAGCGGGCTTTCTTGTCGTCGCGGACGACCTCGTATTTCTTCAGCGCGCCCCGGATGACGGCCCGGTGACGCAGGTCCCGGGTAATGACGGCGGCTTCTTTCTTAAACTCTGCGGCGGCGGGTGTGGTGCTCATGGCGTGGATTAGCGGTGGTTGAGCACTTCGGCGAGGTGGATCGTCTTGATCGGCTGGTTCTGCCGGTCAATCAAGCCCTGCTGGTGCATGAGACAGCTCGAATCGTTGGACACAATGTACTCGGCCCCGGTTTCGAGCGCGGAGGCGATTTTCCCATCGCCCATGGCGCTGGAGACGGACGGGAACTTGGCGGAGAAGGTGCCGCCGAAGCCGCAGCAAACCTCGGCATCCTCCATTTCGATGAGTTCGAGGCCCTTGACCTGGGCCATCAGCGCGCGCGGCTGGGCTTTGATGCCGAGTTCGCGGCGGCCATGGCAGCCGTCGTGGAAGGTGACTTTATGCGGGAAGCGGGCCCCGAGATCGGTGACGCCGAGCTTGGTGACGAGGAAATCGGAGAATTCGTAGACCTTTTCCGAGAGCGCCAGGGCAGCGGCTTCCTCGGGGCGGCCTTTGAAGAGCTCGGGGTAGAAGTTTTTGACCATCGCGCCGCAGGAGCCGGAGATGATGACGACCACTTCGGCGTCCTTGAGGCGGTCGATTACTTTGACGGCCACTTCCCGGGTCTCGTCCCAGTAACCGGAGTTAAAGGAGGGCTGGCCGCAGCAGGTGATTTCCCGGGGGCAGTCGATGGTATGGCCAAGGCGCTCCAGGATTTCCACGACGCTCTGGCCCACTTTCGGGTAGCAGGCGTCGATGTAACAGGGAACAAAAAGGGTGACGTTCATGGGAGCTAGATAGAAGAAGTCAGCTTACAAAAGCGCTCGTAAGCCCGGTCCCAATCCGCGCCGTTCTGCGGCTGGTATTCGATGATCGGGAAGGAGTCGGCCACCGTCTGGCGCAGGGCGTCGAGCGACGGGAGGTGGCCCAGGGTAAGCGCCTGGATCAAAATATTGCCGCAAGCCGTGGCTTCCACGGGGCCGGTAAGGATGGCGCGCCCGGTGCCGTTGGCCGCATACTGGTTTAAGACGGGGCTCTTGGTGCCGCCGCCCACCATATGGACGCGGGTAATCGGCTCGCCGGTGAGGGCTTCGATTTTTTGCAGCATTTGCCGATAAGATAGCGCCAGACTCTCGAAAATACAGCGCGTAACTTCGCCGGGGGTCTCGGGGACGGCCTGGCCGGTTTCGCGGCAGTAATCGGCGATCTTCTGCGGCATCTGGTCGGGCTTGAGGAAGCGGGGATCGTTCGGGTTGATGAGCGAACGGAAGGGCTCGCTCTCCTCGGCCATGCCGTCGAGGTCGTCCCAGCTGATGGTCTGGCCCTGGCGAATCCACTCGCGGCGGGACTCCTGGAGGAGCCAGAGGCCGACGATGTTTTTGAGGAAGCGCGTGGTGCCGCCATAGCCTGCTTCGTTGGTGAAGTTGCCTTCGAGCACGGTGTCGTTGATGAGCGGCGCGGAAAGCTCGACGCCGATGAGCGACCAGGTGCCCGAGCTCAGGAAGGCCCAGCCTTTGCCCTTGGCGGGAACGGCGGCGACGGCCGCGCCGGTGTCGTGCGAGCAGGTGGCGACGACGGGGATCGCGGGGAGGCCCGTTTCCTCGGCCACCGCAGGGATGAGGCAGCCGAGCCGGGTGCCGGAATCGACGAGCTCAGGGAAAAGCCGCTCGGGGATCCGGGCCGCCTTGATGAGTGCCTGGGACCACTGGCGGGTGCGCGGGTTGTAGACCTGCGTGGTGCTGGCCATGCTGATCTCCTGCTTCACCGCGCCGCTAAAGAGGTAGTGCAGGTAATCGGCGATACAGAGGAATTTGTCGGCGATGCCCTGGATGTCGCTGTTTTGCTCCACGTCCGAGATCAACTGGTAGAACGTGTTGATCTGCATGAACTGGATGCCGGTTTCAGAGAAAATTTGCTCCCGGCCGATGTTCTTGAGCGCGAAGGCGTAGGGGCCGTCGGTGCGGGAGTCGCGGTACTGGTACGGGAGGGCCAGCATCGGCTGCCGCGGGTTGAAATAGACGTAATCGACGCCCCAGGAATCGACGCTCATGCTCTCGGCGGAAATGCCCTTGGCGGCCACCTTGCGCAAGCCCGCTTTGAGTTCCTCGAAAATGCGCAGGACGTTCCAGCGGAAGGAGCCCTGGACTTTGGAAACGCCGGTCGGGAAGCGATGGACTTCCTCAAGGATCACTTTTCCGTCCTTGAGGGTTCCGAGGATCACGCGGCCGCTATCCGCGCCGAGGTCGCAGGCAATATAATGGTGTTCGCTCATGAAAATGGGGAAGAAGGGAGGTTGGGGAGGGTTTTATGACTGAAGCCGATCATGAACAAATCGAAAGTCGACGGCAAGCCTCTGATGAAAAATATTTCGCCGCTGCTACGCCCGGCGCTCGGTCTCGTAATTCGCGATATCGCTCAAATGGAGATTGAGCGCGCGAACGGAGATCCAGATTTCCGCCAGCGAGAGCCCCAGCGAAGCGAGCATGAGCAGCAGGCTGATGGCAAAAATGATGGCCCCGAGGTTCGGATACCCCGCAAAGAGCGTGAACATGCAGACCACGCAGAAAAAGAGGCTCGAAATCCCAGCCGCCTGCATGTGTTTGATCAGTTCCACGCGGTAGTGGAGGTTCTTGATTTGGCCGATCAAGAGCGCGGTCGGGTCGCTCTTATAAGTGGCGTGCAGGCTGCGGATCAGGTTTGCCAGGGTCACGAAACGGTTCGTGTAAGCCAGAAGCAACAGGGAAATCGCGGGAAAAAGCAGGGCGGGCGTGCCTAAATCAAGAGCCTCGGGATGGAGCATGGGGAAAACGCTACCGCAACGCGCGGGAAAAGGCAATCCGCGCCCTGTTTCGCCGAAACACCCCAAAAATTCCCGCTTTCCTCACCTTTTGGATGGAAATATCCGCCGCGCCCGGCTTATTTGGTGAACTCCACTTTTTGGAATACCCGGGGTTGGAAGGCTCCCGGGCAGCCCACGCACCATGAAAAACTACCTCGTCACCATCGGTCTTGAAGTCCATGTCCAGCTCAAGACGCAGAGCAAGATGTTCTGCGGCTGCCCCGTGGAGTACGGAGCGGAGCCGAATACGCACACCTGCCCGGTCTGCCTCGGGATGCCCGGCGCGCTCCCGGTGATGAATCACCAGGCCCTCAAAATGACGGCCCTCACCGGCCTGATGCTCGGCTGTACGATCCCGCCCGTCTGTAAGTTCGACCGCAAGAACTACTTCTACCCGGACATGCCGAAGAATTACCAGATTTCCCAATACGACCTGCCCCTCTGCCTCGGCGGCGGCGTTCCGCTGCATGAGCAGGCCTTCCCGAAGGACGTCCAGAAGGAAGTCGCCGAGCCGGATCGCGTGATCCCGCTGACCCGCATCCACCTGGAGGAGGACGTCGCCAAGAGCTTCCACTTCGACGGTTCCAGCGGCATCGACTTCAACCGCGCGGGCACGCCGCTGATGGAGATCGTCAGCGATCCGGAGCTCCACAGCCCGGAGGAGGCCTTCGCCTACCTGACCTCGCTCAAGCAGATCCTCCACTACGGCAACGTCAGCGACGCCGACATGGAAAAGGGCCAGATGCGCGCCGATTGCAACGTTTCCGTCCGGCCCGAGGGGCAGGTGCAGCTCGGCACGAAGATCGAGATCAAGAACATGAACACGATCTCGGGCGTGCGCCAGGCGCTGGCCTACGAGATCGAGCGCCAGATCGCCGCGCTCGAACGGGGCGAAAAACTCCTCCAGGAAACCCGCCGCTGGGACGACGACGCGGGCCAGACCTTCCTGATGCGCGTGAAGGAGACCGATGCCGACTACCGCTACTTCCCCGACCCCGATCTGCTGCCGGTCCACACCGAGGCGATCGTGGAGGAAGTGCGCCCGCTGGTTCCCGAGCTTCCCATCCAGAAGCGCAAACGCTTTATCGAGCAATACTCCGTAAGCCCCTACGACGCCGGGGTGCTCGCCGACGATCTGCCGCTGGCCGCTTATTTTGAAAAAGCAGCCCAGGGCGCGGCCAAGCCCAAACAGGTGGCCAACTGGGTGCTCAACGATTTACCGAACCTCTTGAGCAGCGCCGCGCTGACGATCCAGGAATGCCCCATCGCTCCGGAGCATTTGCAGGAGCTCGTCAACGTCATCGACGAAGGCAAGATCAGCGGCAAGCAGGGCAAGGAAGTGTTTGCCGAGATGTTCACGAGCGGCAAGACCGCCGGGGCGATCATCGAGGAGAAGGGCCTTAAGCAGGTCAGCGATGTGGGGGCCATCGAGGCGCTCTGCGAGCAGGCCATCGCCGCCAACCCGAAGGCCGTGGCGGAATACAAAGCGGGCAAGCTCGCTTCCATCAATTTCCTCAAGGGGCAGGTCATGAAGCTCTCCAAGGGCAAGGCCAACCCGGGCCTGGCGGGCGAAATCCTGGAACGCCAGCTGGCAGCCCTTTAGGAGAATTCACCACAGAGCCACGGAGGACACTGAGGCCCGAGGAGGAACGAATATCAAGGACTGCACATCATGCGCTTTCATCAATTGATCCAGAACGCCCCCGGTTGGAAAACGCTGGAGGACCAAACGGCGTTTGAAAACCCTTACCTTGAGGTGCATTTGGTGAACGTCGCCACGCCGCAGCGGCCCGAGGGGGCCCGCTGGTCGGTGATCCACCGCAAGGGAGCCTGCGCGGTCGTTCCGATCACCCAGGAGGGCAACCTCGTCCTGGTGCGCCAGGAGCGGATTCCCGTTCGGGCGGATTTGTGGGAATTCCCCGCCGGGCAGATCGACACCTCCGCGCCGCATACGCCGGAGATTATCCGCGAGACGGCTCTGCGCGAACTGCAAGAGGAAACCGGCTACGAACTGGCCCCCGGCGGCGAGCTCACCCCGATGGGGAAGTTTTTTTCCTCCCCGGGCGTCACCGACGAACACACCTACCTTTTTTGCGCCCGCCCGGTGGCGCTCTCGCCCAAGGGAACGCATTACGATGCCTCCGAGGCCATCGCCGGAGCCCGCGCGTTCACGCCCAAGGAATTCCGCGACATGATCGCCTGCGGAGAAATCTGCGACGCCAACACGCTCTCGTGCTTCGCCCGGCTCACAGCGCTGGGGTTGATTTAGCCGCAAAAAGTCGCAAAAAACGCAGAATAAAGGGCGCTAAAAGACAAAGTGGATGACGTGCCTCGATTTCCAGAGATGCCCTCAACCTTTTGTTTTTGCGCCTTTTGCGCTTTTTTGCGGCTATCCTATTCCTGGTTTTAGGATAATTTACCCCTTCCGATGGCCCTCTTAGACCGCCTTTTCCAGCTTCGCGAAACCGACGAACCCAAGCCGTTCCTCCAGCATTTGGAGGAGCTCCGCTGGGCGCTCATCAAAATGGCCGCCGTGCTGGGCGTGGCGATGACGGCGTGCCTCGCCTTCCAGAAAGACCTCGTGTGGCTGATGGAAAAGCCGCTCGCCACGGTCGATCCCTCGCTCGTTTCGAAGCTGCAAAACTTGGGCGTCATCGACCCGATCACCATTTCCCTCTCGCTGGCGTTTTATGCGGGGATCATCGCCTCCTTTCCGCTGCTGCTTTTCTTCGTGGCGCAGTTTGTCCTCCCGGCGCTGACCAAAAAGGAAAAAAAGGTCGTGTTTCCGGCGATCTTCATCGGGTTTGCGCTGTTTCTGACGGGCGTGCTGGTCTGCTACTTCCTGATTCTGCCCGAAACGCTCCGTTTTTGCTTTGATTACTCGAAATCGCTCAACTTTTCCCCCTCCTGGACGGTGCGCGAATACTTCTCTTTCGTCACCCGGATGCTGATTTCCTTTGGCGCGGCCTTCGAGTTGCCGGTCTTTGTGATGGCGCTGGTTTATATCAACGTGCTGTCGTTTAAAATCCTCAACCGGACGCGCCCCTACGCCTACATCCTGGTGCTGGTGCTGGCCGCGATTATCGCTCCCACGCCGGACCCGATTTCCTTCCTCGCGCTGGGCATCCCGATGTGCCTGCTCTACGAGGCCTGCATCTGGCTCGCCCGGGCGCTGGAAGCCCGCCGCAAACCGACTCTCGAATGACCGAACGCATCCTTTTTTCCGCTGAAACCATCGCCGCCCGCCTGGATGAAATGGCGGCTGAGCTGACCGCGTTCTACGCCGGAAAGCCGCTCACCGTTCTGGCGATCCTCAACGGCAGCCTGGTCTTCGCCGCCGACCTGCTGCGCCGCATCCCGCTGCCGCTCCGGTTGGAGTGCCTCAACGTCGCCAGCTACCACGGCGGCATGGAGAGCAGCGGCGTCGTCACGTTTCAGCAAAACAGCCTGCCGGACCTTGATGGGCGGCATGTTCTGATCCTGGACGACATCCTGGACACCGGCCGCACACTCCACGCCGTGAAGTGCCGCCTTTTTGAGGAAACGCATCCGCTCGACGTGCGCGTGGCCGTGCTGCTCAAAAAACGCAAAGAGCGCGCCGAGCCGCTCGAAGCCGATTACGCGGGCTTTGAGATCGGGGATGAATTCGTCATCGGCTATGGCCTGGACTACGACGGCCGCTACCGCAACCTGCCCGAAGTGCGGGTACTGGAGCCGTGAATTGAACCCGAAATGAATCCATAGGGCGCGCCACTATTTCCCTTCTCCCCTCCCCAATGAAGAAGCTCCTCGTCCTTTTCACGCTTTTGGGAGCGGCGCTGGTATGGTTCGCGGAGGACGTCCGGCGACAGACAGCGCCTCCGGCTACAGCAATTGAAAATTTTTCAGCCGACGATCAGCGGCTGGAGGCCGCTTTCGCCAATCACCTGCGAAACTTCGCCGTCCACGGGCAAGGCGTGGTCACGCGGGTTCTGCCGGATGACACCAATGGCATTGCGCATCAGCGGTTCATTCTCCGCCTGGGCTCGGGCCAAACGCTGCTCATCGCCCACAACATCAGCGTTGCCCCCAGAATCGACTCCCTCAAAGAGGGAGACACCGTGGAGTTTCTCGGCGTCTATGAGTGGAAGTCCGAAGGCGGCGTCATCCACTGGACTCACCGCGACCTGAAAGGCGGGCATTCGCCCGGCTGGCTCAAGCACAACGGCAGGACCTACCAGTAGGCCCCCCCTTTTTGGGCTACACCTTCACGCGCTCGATCTGCGCACCGAGGCCGTTCAGTTTCTCGTCGATCGACTCGTAGCCGCGGTCGATGTGGTAAACGCGGTTGACCTCCGTTACCCCGCCAGCTCGCAGGCCCGCCAGAACGAGCGCCGCGCTGGCCCGCAGATCCGACGCCATCACCGGGGCTCCGCTCAGCCGATCCACGCCGTGGATGACGGCACTGGCTCCTTCAAGCGTGATTTGCGCCCCCATGCGCTTAAGCTCCGCAACGTGCATAAACCGCTGCGGGAAAATGGATTCCGTAATGACGCTGATCCCCTGCCCCTCGGCCAGGAGCGCGCACATCTGCGCCTGCATGTCGGTCGGGAAAGCCGGGTAGGGCTCCGTGACGAGCTCCAGCGCCTTCGGTTTGCCATTGCCGATGACGGTCAGCGTATCCCGCGTACACTCGATGCCGTAACCCGCGTCCACCAGCGCCGCGCTCACTGCCTTAAGGTGCTCGGGATTAACCCGGCGCAGCGTCACGCGCGTTCCCGCGATGGCCGCGGCGACCATGAACGTCCCCGCTTCGATCCGATCCGGTATGACATCGTGTTCCACCCCGTGGAGTTCCTCCACCCCCTCGATCACGATGCGGCGCGTTCCGGCACCCTCGATTTTAGCGCCCATGGCGTTGAGGAAATTGGCCAGATCGACCACCTCGGGCTCGGCGGCGGCTCCTTCGATCACCGTCACGCCGTCGGCCAAAACGGCCGCCATCATGACGTTATCGGTGCCGAGCACGGTGGAGCCGAATTTGCCCCGCAGGTTGATGTTGGTGCCGGTCAGCTTGGCCGCGAAAACTTTCACGTTGCCGCATTCGACGCGCACCGCCGCGCCGAGGGCCTCGAATCCACGCAGGTGAAGATCGATGGGCCGGTCGCCAATGACGCACCCGCCGGGAAGGGAGACGGTCGCCTCCATCTCGCGCCCAAGCAGCGGCCCGAGCACGCAGACCGACGCCCGCATTTTGCGCACGATGTCGTACGGAGCCACGGTCTTGATTTTCTCCGCCCGCACGGTGACGGTCCCGCTGGCGCGCTCGACCTCAGCCCCCATGTGGCTCAGAATTTGCAGCATGTAGTGGACGTCGCTCAGGTCCGGGACGTGCCGGATAATGCACGGCTCTTTGGTGAGAAGGCACGCGGCCAGGATGGGAAGGGCGGAGTTTTTGGAACCGCTGATCCGCACCGAACCGTTAAGGGGTTGCCCCCCGTGCACAAGAATTTTATCCATAGAAAGCTGTCTAAGAAGCAAAAGAGGCGAACAAAAAACGAAGGATGCCTTGATAATCCGCCACGGCGCGGATGTCCCGATAATTTTGGGTCGCCAATTCGGTTTGAAGGGCGGTCTCCTGGCCGATGCCGATTTCGAGCACGAGCTTGCCGCCCGGCTTGAAATGCTCGCGGGCGTCGGCGATGAGGCGCTCGATGATTTCCGTTCCCTTGGGGCCGCCGTCGAGGGCCAGGAGCGGGTCGCGCTGGACTTCGCGCGCAAGGGAGGCGATCTCGCCGCCGGGAACGTAGGGGAGGTTGGCCACGATCAGGTCGAAGGGGCCTTCCACAGAGGAAAAAAGGTCGCTTTGCAGGAATTTGACCCGCTCGCCGAGGCCGTGGCGGGCGGCATTCTCCCGGGCCAGGGCCAGCGCGTCGGGCGATACATCCACGGCGGTCACGTCAGCCGAAGGGAGCTCCGCCGCGAGGGTCAGGGCGATAACGCCACTGCCCGTGCCCACGTCAAGCAGACACGGGGCCTCTGGAAGCGGCTCTTTAAGAATAAGTTCCATCAACAATTCGGTTTCGGGCCGGGGAATAAGAGCGCGCGCATCGGTGGCGAAAACCCGGCCATGAAACTCGACCGTCCCGAGGAGGTGCTGCAACGGTTCGCCCTGGCCGCGGCGGCGAACGAGGTCGCGCAAGGGGGCCAGCTCGAGCTCGCCCAGCGGGCGGTCGAACTCCATGTAAAGCTCGATCCGCTTTTTGCCCAGCACGTGCGCGATCAGGTGCTCAGCATTGAGGCGCGGGCTCTCCACGCCATGCTTCGCAAAATACTCCGTGGTAGCTTGGAGCACCTCTAGGACGGGTTTCATGGGAGGGGCAACTAGATCACGCCCGCCGGAAAAGGACGAGGGAATTTCGCGGGATTTTCACAAACTCGGCCTCGTCGAAGAAGACGGAGGGGAAATGGGGTGGTCGACGGGACTCGAACCCGCAACAGCCAGAACCACAATCTGGAGCTCTACCATTGAACTACGACCACCATTTTTCCGGTTCAAACGCCCGCTTGGACGGTGAAGGGAGGAGGACTCTATAGCGGATTTCTGAAATCGGAAACCAAAAAATTCAGAAAAATCAAAGGCACTTTTCACTTGCCACCCCCTCGCCCCATGGTGTAACCGTGAATCCGTGAAACTTTCCTTGCATTGGTGGCATTAGCAGACGGGCTCGCGGCTTTTCGCCGCGGTCGATCGCTTTTGCACCTTTGCGTCGAACTCTTTGCCCGATGATTCCAACCCTGAATCGTCGGGCTTTTTTTATATCCCAAGACAGCTCCCAAACCGAACAAACCAAACCCACACATGGACCTCAACTTCAAATTCAACGCCGACGGGCTCATCCCCGCCATTGTTCAGCAGACCCTCAACGAGAAGCCGACCGCTGGCCGCGTCGTGATGATGGCCTGGATGAACAAGCTTTCGATTGAAAAGACGCTCGAAACGGGGTTCATGCACTACTGGAGCCGTTCGCGCCAGAAGCTCTGGTTCAAGGGCGAGGAAAGCGGCCACACCCAGAAGGTGATTCGATGGTATGCCGACTGCGACCAAGACTGCCTGCTCTTCGAAGTAGACCAGGAAGGCGGCGCCTGCCACACCGGCTTCGCCTCGTGTTTCTACCAAGGTTTCGACAAGGATGGATCGCCCCTGCCGATTACCGAAAATCGCCTTTTCGATCCGAACCAAGTTTACAAAAAGTGACTACCCATCTTATCAAGCCCAGCCGCGAGGAATTCCGCGAACTGGCGCGCCAAGGCAACCTCATCCCCGTCAGCACGGAGCTGATTGCCGACGCCGAGACACCCATCTCGGCCTTCCAAAAACTCGACCGTGGAGGCTACACCTTCATGCTCGAGAGCGCCGAGAACGTCAACGAACGAGGCCGGTACTCGTTCGTCGGCACCGATCCGCGCATCCTTTTCACCGCCCGGGACCGCGAAATTTCGCTGACCGAGGCCGGGGAGACCCGCACCTACCAGGCCCCGGGCGATCCGCTCAAGGAACTGGAAAAGGTCATGGAGCGCTTCAAGCCGGTCAAGCAGCCCGACCTGCCCCTCTTCACCGGCGGCGCGGTCGGCTACATGGCCTACGACATGGTGCGCTTCTTCGAGCCGACCATCGGCGCGCTCCCGACGGAGAAAAACCCGCCCAACGAAGTGCCGGACATGGTGTTCCTCATCACGGACACCCTCCTCATTTTCGATCACCTGCTGCGCCGTCTGCGCATCCTTTGCAATACGCTGGTCGACGGGGACCCGGACACCGCCTACGACATCGCGTGCGAGAAAATCGAGGCCCTCATGGAGCGCCTCTCCCGCCCGGCGTTCCTCCCGCCGGTCAACGTCCACTCAGAGGTGCCGCCGCAGGAAGTCCGCAGCAACACCACGAAGGAAGAATTCTACGAGATCGTTCGCAGCGGCCGGAAATACATTGAGGCGGGCGACATCTTCCAGGTCGTCTTTTCCCAGCGCTTCGAGACCGATTACGAGGGCGACCCCCTGCAAATTTACCGGGCGCTGCGCTACATCAACCCGTCGCCGTACCTCTTCTGCTTCAAGTTCGCCGACGAGTTCGCACTCGTGGGCAGCTCGCCGGAGGTCCACGTGCGAGCGATTGACGGGAACATCACCATCCGCCCCATCGCCGGAACCCGCAAACGCGGCGCGACGGAGGAGGAGGACCTCGCCAATGAAAAAGATCTCCTCGCCGATCCGAAGGAGAAAGCCGAGCACCTCATGCTCGTCGACCTCGCCCGCAACGACGTGGGCCGGGTCTCCGAGTTCGGCTCGGTGAAAGTCACGGCGTTTATGACCGTCGAGCGCTACAGCCACGTGATGCACATTGTATCCAACGTGGTCGGGAAGCTCAAACCCGAGGCCAACGGCTACGACGTTCTGCGGGCCACCTTCCCGGCGGGAACGGTCTCCGGCTCGCCCAAAGTGCGGGCCATGCAGATCATCAACGAGCAGGAAAAGAGCAAGCGCAAGGCCTACGCGGGGGCGGTCGGCTACTTCGGCTTCGACGGCAACCACGATTCGTGCATTACGCTCCGCTCCGTGCTCCTCAAGGACGGCAAGGCGTTCATCCAGGCTGGCGGCGGCAACGTGGCCGACTCCACTCCGGAGGGCGAGTACCAGGAAACCGTGAACAAAGCCATGGCGGTCATGCGGGCCATCGAGCACGCCAAGAGCGTGGACACCTCCTGCCATCACCACCATTAACAAAGGAGGAATTCCCATGCTTTTAGTCATCGATAACTACGATTCGTTCACCTACAACCTGGTGCAATACTTCGGCGAACTGGGCGCGGACCTCCTCGTGAAACGCAACGACGAGATCACGCTCGACGAAATCGAGGCGCTCAAACCCGAGCGCATCTGCATTTCCCCCGGACCCGCCACGCCGAAGGAAGCGGGCATCAGCTGCGAGGTCATCCGGCGCTTCGGGCCCCGGCTGCCGCTCCTGGGCGTCTGCCTGGGCCACCAGGCCATCGGCGATGTGTACGGCGGCGACGTCGTGCGCGCGGGCCGCCTCATGCACGGCAAAACCTCCCCCATCCTGCACGATGGGAAGGGCGTTTTCGCCGGAATCCCGAGCCCGTTCGAGGCCACCCGCTACCATTCGCTCCTGGTAAAAAGAGAAACCTTCCCGTCCGTCCTCGAAATCTCCGCCGAAACCGCCGAGGGTGAAATCATGGGCCTGCGCCACCGCGAATACCCGATTCACGGCGTCCAGTTCCACCCGGAATCCATTCTTACCCTCGAGGGTAAGAAGCTGCTCCAGAACTTCCTCGATATGTAGGAATGACCGGGACACGGTTTTAGAAGGCGCTGGGGAGTTTCTCCGGCGCCTTTTGTTTTTGGTCAGAGCATTACTCCCAAATGGCCCTGGAGGTGTCGATTCACTCCGAATATGGCCGTTTACCTCCCGGTCATTGCCATCAAGCCGATATGCTTCAATACTCATGCCGCTCCCATCCCCCACGGGAGTTGAATTTAAAAACTAGGGCATCAATATTATGAAAAAGAATCACTACCTCTCGATGGCCGCGGTTCTATTGGGGCTGACTTCCGGCTCTCTTGTAAATGCACGGGCGGAGGTCTCGTTTACCATGTCGATCGTGGCCGACAATGACTTTGCTGTCTTTGCGGGCACCGCCAACGGCGTCACCCAGCTTTTGTATCAGAACGATTCCGAATGGTCGTCCCAGATCAGCAATTTATCCACGTTGACCTTTACGCTGCCCGAGGGTACCACCACCTTCTACATCCTGGCAATGGGCGGCGGAGGACAGGAAAACATCCAGGGGTACGTCAACGGAGTGGATATCACGACCATCAGCGGCGTTCAGGTGAGTTCGGATTTGGGCTCATCGTTGACGAACTGGAGCACCGCTTCTGTCGCTGGAGGAACGGTCGAGGCGGGCACCTACGATGCCAGCCTGTCCGATGTCCAGAGCGCTTTCAGCAGCTTGACGTGGAGCGATGCCAGCTCCACCGTAGGAGGTGGAAATGTGACCTATCTGTCGGGATTCGACCAGGGGTATGAGTTCGACAGCAGCACCGCGCATTTATACTCCTTTAGCGCATCGGATGTCGGAGTTGAAGCCGTACCGGAACCTTCCTCGGTGGGTTTGGCCGTGATGGGAGGCGCCTCCCTGTGGATGCTTCGCCGCCGGAAGTCGAAGTAATCCCTGGCAAACGATTCCAAGGCCGTGCTCGCCAAGGGGCACGGCTTTTTTTTCGCCAAATTTCACGAATCGTACGGCTCCAGCGGCGCGGGGGCCTGCGCGGCGATCACCTCCTCCAGGCGTTCGCGGCCTGCGCGGCCTATTTCGATCTTGATGGACGACCCGTGAAAGGAGAGATGCGCGCCACGGCCGAAGGGGGTCACGGCCGCGATGCGCTTGAGGCACACCAACGTGGAGCGATCAATCCGCACGAAACCCTGCCCGTATAATAGCGCCTCCCACTCCCGCAACGTCCGGTGGTCGGGGTACTCGGCGGGGGCCCCGATGACGCGGGAATATTTATCATCGCCCATGACGGCGACGATGGACTCCAGCTCGACCATCCTTCGCGCCGACCCGCTGCGGTGCACCGCGATACGATCCAGGCAGGGGATTCGTTTCCCCAGCGCCTGCCCGGCCCGCTGCAAGGCCCGCCACAGCCGGTCGCCCGTCACCGGCTTGACGAGATAATCCGTGACCTCGTAGTCAAAAGCGTCTTCGCCGTATTGGCGATGGACCGTGGTCAGGATGACTTGCGGGCGCTGCGGGAGCGATCTCAACAAATCAAAGCCGTTCTCGCGCCCCACCTCGATATCCAGAAAGAGCAGATCCACCGGCGGGCCTTCCATCAAACGTCTTGCCGTTTTAAGGTCCGCCGCCTCACCGGCCAGCTCAACACCCTCGCTAAACTGAAGCAGGGTGCGCAGGTTCAGGCGATCCTCGGCACAGTCGTCAACAATTACGGCACGCATAATGGGGCAGGGTTAAAGGTTTTCGGCCGCAACGGCAGCCGGACGGTGAAACACATTCCATGGGGGGGGCGGTTCTCCGCTCGAATCCGCCCGCCGAGCAGTTCGGTATTCTGCTTTACCACGGCCAGCCCGAGCCCAACGCCCCGGGCGAACGCGGGGGCGGGCGTCTGGCTTTGGGCAAACTCATTGAAGAGCTCCGGCAACCGTTCGGGCGGCAGCCCCGGCCCCTCATCGCATACGGAGATCTCCAGTTCGTCTTGCGCGGCCAGCAGCGAAACGGTCACCGTTCGCCCCTCCCCCCCGCTGAACTTGATGGCATTGTGGACCAGGTTAAGTAAGATCTGCGCCAGGCGCTGCTGGTCGGTAAGCAGGCGAACTTCCGCATCCTCCGGCAGCCGCCAGACCAGATGCACGCGGTAAGAGAGGGCCAGGGGCTCCAGAATGTTCCGCACGTCGTCCACCCAATCCAGGAGATAAAAAGCGTCCGCTCGCACCGGCAAGTGCCCCGATTCCGCCGCGGAAACATCGAGCAGGTTGCCCAGGATCAAGTTCAGGTAATTGCCGCCGGAGCGCACCCGGTCGAGGAATTCAGTGAACTCCGCTGAAAGCTGCTGTTTGCCGCATTCCATCCACATGGCCTGCGCCAGGGAGATCATGGCGCTCAGCGGGGTGCGGATTTCGTGGCTCATGCTGGCCAGGAAGAGACTCTTGGCCCGGGTGGCCCGCTCGGCGGCTTCCCTCGCGGCTTGCTCCGCCTTCAAAGCTGCCGCCAAGGCCTCCTCCGCCTGCTTTTGCTCCGTAATGTCGAGCATCGTCACGATCATGCGATGGCCCAGCACGGCGGTGCCGGTGACGACATCCCGCCATTGCCCGTCCGCTCCCATAGCGCGGACCTCCATTTGCTCCCCCTCCTCCGAATTGCGGCGGCGCTTGGTGGCCTCGCTGCGTTTCCGAAACATCTCGGCGCGAAACACCGGGTCCGGATAAAGGCGGTGGGTCGCCTCGCCCGCCGTTTTGACATCCTTTTCGCTAAAACCGAACATGCGCACCCACTGTTTATTATAATAGACAATGCGGGCCTCCGGCCTTATCGAGCCGTCCGCTTCGATGGGCTCGGCGACACCGATCCCCACTGGAATATTGTCGAGAAGCGCGCGCAGCGATGCCTCGTCGACCGCGTTAACATTGCCGGGAATGGCCATGAGGGCGGGATATTACAGATTTCACCGTAAAAAGGGGATAGGAATTTTCTTTCCCCCCGCCGCCCAGCCATTCATGCTCCCCCCATGCGCCGCGCCTTATATCCAGGCAGTTTCGACCCCGTCACCAATGGGCACCTCGATGTCATCGAGCGGGCCGCCCGTATTTTTGACGAGGTGGTCGTCACCGTTGCCTATAATGAGGAGAAAAGCGGCCTCTTCACCTTCCCCGAGCGGATGCACCTCCTGGAAAAAACCATCGAGCGACACCCGAACGTCCGGGTCACCCAGTTCGAGGGCCTGCTCGTCAACTACGCCCGCTCCGTGGGGGCCAGCGTCATCATCCGGGGCCTGCGCGCCATTTCGGACTTCGAGTACGAATTCCAGATGGCCCTCATGAACCGCAAGCTCGACTCTGAGATCGAGACCATGTTCCTGATGCCCAAGGAGGAGTACACCTACATCAGCTCCCGGCTGGTAAAAGAAATCGCAAGGCTGGGTGGCGACATCGAGGCGTTTGTGCCAGATTGTATCGCCCGGGCACTCAGGGAAAAATTTTCCCGAAAGAAGGCCATCGGCGTCGAAGCTCCCAACGACTAGAAGCCTCGGAGCCGCCCCCTCTCGAACCATCCCCGCCCGGGTCCCAAGCCATGAAAATTCACCTGAACCAAATCCCTCTGGGAAACACCCTCCACATCGAGGGTGAGGAAGATCACGAAATTCTCGCGATCCAGGACGAGATCGTCCGCGTCTTGAGCCCCGTGCGCTACAGCCTGGACGTTGGAGTCTCCGAAGGCGGCCTTTTTGCCACCGGTTCCCTCTCCATCGATCTCGAACTCCAATGCGTCCGCTGCCTGACGCCCTTCCCCTACACCCTCGAAATTCCCGATTTCGCGCTTCAAATAGAGCTGGGCACTTCTGAGACAGTGGACTTGACGGAGGAAACGCGTGAAGATATTCTCCTCGCCCTGCCTCCCCATCCGCATTGTGACTGGGATGGCGCAAACCGTTGCGCCGGAGTGCTTAAAATAGAAGAGTCGGAACCGGCGCCCGAGCCTGGGAAACGAAATCCCTGGGCAAAGCTCGACCAACTCGTTAAACCAAAGGCCGATAAAGAGGCCTGAAAATAGGCCCACAGGCCAAAAAATAGCCCAAACAAGACAGAAAGATTCGATATGGGAGTCCCTAAACGCAAAACTTCGAAAATGCGCCTTCGCACCCGCAAGGCCGCCAACCGCTGGCATGCCGACAAGCTCGGGAAATGTGGCCAATGCGGCAGCACGGTCCGTTCTCACACGGTTTGCCCCGCTTGCGGGTACTATGCCGGCCGTCAGGTCGTCACGGTTGAGGCCGCGTAATTCCCCAGCCCCATCTTAAATTCAGCCGTCCCGCCGCGAGCGGGGCGGCTGTCTTTTTCTCGTTTCCGATAAGCATTTTTTATCATAAATTTTATCAGGAACTCATGAACTCATGAAAAAGGCAGGGGGAAGGATTTCATATCTTTCTTCGTGCTTTCGTGTCTTCGTGTGAGATTTTAGCTCTCCCCTATGAAAATTGCCCTCGATGCCATGGGTCATGATGAAGGCCCCGCAAAGCTTGTGGAGGGAGCCGCGCTGGCCCTCGCCGAATTTCCGGCCATCTCCCGCCTCTTCCTGACGGGCGATACCCCCCGGATCGAGGCCGAGCTCAAGCACATCGGCTGCAACGACCGGCGCATCGAGATCGTCCACTGCACCCAGGTCGTCGAAATGAGCGACCACGCCATCGACGCCGTGCGGAAAAAGAAAGATTCGTCCATCGCCCGCGCCGTCGATCTCGTTAAAAGCGGCGAAGCCGAGGCCGTCGTCAGCGCCGGGCACACCGGGGCGAGCGTCGCCGCCACGACCATCAAACTGCGGATGCTCCCCGGCATCGAACGCCCGGGCATCGCCGCCACCATCCCGACCGAAACCCAGCTTTTCGTCCTGATCGACGCCGGGGCCAACCCCGAGCCGACCCCCATCCAGATGGTGCACAACGCCATCATGGGCTCGGTTTACTCGAAATACGTCCTCGGCTACGACAATCCCTCCGTGGGCCTCATGTCCATCGGCACCGAGGACGAAAAAGGCAACGAGTGCACGCGGGCCTGCTTCGACCTCATCAAGAACTGCCCAGGCCTCAACTTCCGGGGCAACATCGAGGGGCACGACCTTTTCTTAAACCCGGTGGAAGTCGTCGTCACCGACGGGTTCACCGGCAACGTCATCCTCAAGACCAGCGAAGCCATTTGCAAAGCCATCTTCAGTTGGCTTAAGCGGGAAATCTGCAAGAGCCCCGTTCGCAAAGTGGGTGCGCTGCTCGCCAAGGGGGCGTTTGTCAGCATCCGCAAACGGACCAGCGCCGACGAATACGGCGGGATGCCGCTTTTGGGCGTCAACGGCGTTTGCATCATCGGGCACGGAGGCAGTTCGCCCACGGCCGTCAAAAACGCCATCCGCATGGCAACCCAGAGCATTTCCCAACAGGTCAATCCCCTGATTGTGGAGCAAATCCAACGCTACAATGAACAAGCCGCAGCCTCGCACCACGCGCCTGCATAAACCCAAGCGCACCGTCTCCGTCATCGCCACTGGCAGCTACGTCCCGCACAAGGTTCTTACCAACGCCGACCTGGAAAAGCTCGTTGACACCAACGACGAGTGGATCACCTCGCGCACAGGCATCAAGGAACGCCGCATCGCCGCGCCCGAGGAGACCACCAGCAACATGGCAGCCAAGGCCGCCCAAGCCGCCTTGGACCAGGCCGGGATCAGCGCCGAGGAGATCGACATGATCATCGTCGGCACCGTCACGCCCGACATGCAGTTCCCCAACACGGCCTGCCTCGTGCAAAAACAGATCGGCGCCAAACACGCCATCTGCTTCGACCTTTCCGCCGCCTGCTCCGGCTTCCTCTACGGCATCGAGATTGCCCAGCAGTTCATCTCCAGCCGCTCGTGCGACACCGTGCTGGTCATCGGCGCGGATAAGCTCTCCACCATCGTCGACTGGACCGACCGCAACACGTGCGTCCTCTTCGGCGACGGCGCGGGCGCGGCCATCCTGCGCCACCGCCCCGGCTCGCACGGCGTCATTCACACGACCCTCGGGGCCAACGGCGACTACGCCGAGATCCTCCACATGCCAGGCGGCGGCAGCAAGCTGCCCCTGACCAAGGAGAACATCGAATCGCGCCCCAACACCATCAAGATGAACGGCAAGGACGTCTACAAGCACGCCGTCACCGCCATGGTCAACGCCGCCCACCAGACCCTCGAAACGGCGGGTCTCACCGCCAAGGATCTCGCCTGCGTCATCCCACACCAAGCCAACCTGCGCATCATCGATGCCATTGGAAGCCGCCTCGGGCTGGGGCAGGACAAAGTTTTCGTCAACCTGCAAAACTACGGCAACACCAGCGCGGCAGCCGTGGCCATCGCGCTCGACGAAGCCAACCGCACCGGCCGGATGAAGCGCGACGATTACGTTCTACTGGTGGTCTTTGGCGGCGGGCTCACGTGGGCCTGCTCCGCGATTCAGTGGTAGGGATTTGCTAGAGAAAATGCTCACCGATAGTCACGCTCACCTGGATTTCCCCGAGTTCGAGGGGCAAATCGACGCCGTTCTTGAACGGGCGGCCCAGGCGGGAGTGACGCGAATCGTTACCATCGGCGCCACGCTGGAAAGCAGCCGAAAGGCGCTCGAAATCGCGGAAAAGCACCCGCAAATCTACGCCGCCGTCGGCATCCACCCCGGCTACGCCCACGAAACGGACCCGGCGGACCTCGACGGGTTGCGGGAAGTGGCTGCCCACCCCAAAGTGGTGGCCATCGGCGAAACGGGGCTCGATTACTACCGGCTGCCGGAAACGGGTGTCGCGGAAATCAAAGCCGCCCAGGCCCGCTTCCTCACGGCGCAGCTCGAACTAGCCGCCGAGCGGGGGCTCAACGTCTGCATCCACCAGCGGGGCGAATGTTTTGAGGAAACCCTCGCCTTAATGGAGCCCTTCGGGGGGAAATTCCGGGCCGTGTTCCACTGTTTCGGCGGCTCACCCGCCGACGCCCGGCGCCTCGTCGCCCTGGGGCACCTCATCTCGTTCACCGGGATTGTGACTTTCAAAAACGGCCATCTCATGCAATCTTGCGCTGCTTCCATTCCCAGCGGGAGCTATATGGTTGAAACAGACAGTCCCTACCTCGCACCGGTTCCCTTTCGGGGGAAACCGTGCGAACCGGCGTTCACCCGCCAGACCGCCGAAAAAATCGCCGACTTGCGCGGGGAGCCCCTCGAACGGGTCGCCGCCGAGACCGAAGCGGCCGCCAGCGCCTTCTTCCGCTTCGCCTCGTAGTCTATGGCCTCCCCCAAACCGTTTGTATTCCACGACCCGGCGGGCAAGCGTTGGTCGAGGTTGCGCTTGTCCGGGATCTTCGCCGCCCTGGTGATCCTGGTGGCGCTCACCGGGTTCACCCAGTCACTTTTTGTCAAGCCGCAGCTGCGCCTTCCGCAGCAGGTCCGGCAGATCAAGGGGCAGCTGCGCGCCATCGTCGCCCAGCAGGCCGACCTCGCCCAGCCGAAGGTGATGGACTGGCAGAAATTCACCAAAACCACCATCTCCAACACCCCCTACGGCCCCGGCCGCGCCGCCGCCCAGCGCCAAGCCGCCGTCGCCCCCCGGCCCAAGGGTTCGCAGGGCATCCGGGCCGCTTATTATTGCGACTGGGACCCCGAAAGCCTGCGCTCCCTCACCGAGCACGGCTCGCAGATCACCCATCTTTTCGCCGAATGGGGCACCATGCTCGATGGCGAGGGCAACGCCTATTTCCAGGACATCAGCAAAGTCCAGCACGCGGCCGCCGGGCAGAACGTCACGCTGGTCCCCATCCTGACCAACCTTAACGGCCGCCAGTGGGTCCCCGAGGCGGTCGAGGGCCTCGCCAACGGCCCCGCCGAGCGCCGGGCCAGCTTCGTCATCAAGCTGCTTTCCGCCATCCAGGAAGCCAAGGCGGGCGGCATCATGCTCGACTGGCAGCAAGTCGACCCCGCCAACCGGGCCAACCTGACCACCCTCGTCGAGCAGATCGCCCACGCGCTCCACGCCGTCGGCAAGGAGCTCTGGCTCCAGGTGCCGATGAGCGAGGAAATTAACAACTTCGACCTGGGCCGCCTCACCGGCACCGTCGATCATTTCGTGGCGAGCCTCTGCGACGAAACCTCTGATGATGAGCCCGCCGGGCCCGTCGCCTCGCAGGACTGGTTCGAGGGCTGGCTCAAAGTCATCGACGACTACGACTGCTCCGACCTCTGGGTGGCCACGCTCGGCTCCTACGGCTACGACTGGACCGAGGGCAAACGCCGCGGCGAGGAAATCTCCTTCCGCGACGCCATGAGCCGCGCCAGCTACGCCGGAGTGACCACCGTGGAGACCGGCACCGTCAGCTTTAACCCGACCTTCAGCTACCAGGAACCGGCTGGCAACCATACCGTCTGTTTCCTCGACGCCATCACCTTTTTAAACCAGCTCCGGGCCGTCAAAAAGATGGACCTCTCCGGCGTCGCCATCCAGCGCCTGGGCGAGGAGGACCCGCAAATCTGGGACGTGCTTAACTGGAAGGACCCGGACGCCCCCACCCCCGCAGCCCTTGAGGCGCTGGGGAAAATGCACACCTCGGACTGCGTCACCAACGTGGGCCAGGGTGAGGTCATCACCGTGGACGACACGCGCGACGACGGCGTGCGGGTCATCAAGAAAATCAACGATCGCTACGCCGCGACCTACACGGCGGATTTCCCCTCCTACCCGACCGTTTTCCACGAAGGCGCGGGCGACGAGCACGCCGTCACGCTGAGCTTTGACGACGGCCCCGACCCGAAGTGGACGCCGAAGATCCTCGACATCCTCAAACAGCGCAACGTCAAGGCGCTCTTTTTCATCCTCGGGATGCAGGCGGAGGCCAATCCCGGGCTGGTCCAGCGGATCGTGGCCGAGGGGCACGAGATCGGCAGCCACACCTACACGCACCCGAACGTCGCCGAAATTTCCAAAAAACAGCTGGAGCTGGAGCTCAACGCCACGCAGTTCCTGCTCCAAAGCATCACCGGGCGCAGCACCATCCTTTTCCGCCCGCCCTACAACGCCGACTCCAGCCCGAGCCGCCTTAAGGAAATCCTCCCGCTCAAGCAAGTGCAAGACGAGCTGGGCTACCTGATGGTGATGGAGGGCATCGACACCGTGGATTGGTCCAAACCAGGCGTCGACGCCATCGTCGAGCACGTCAAGGAGGAGCGGGACCTGGGCAACATCATCCTGCTCCACGACGCGGGGGGCAACCGCGCCCAGACCGTCGAGGCGCTGCCTAAGATCATTGATTACCTCCAAGAGCGCGGCGACCGCATCGTCCCGCTCTCCGAGCTGCTCCACATCCCCAAGGACGAGCTGATGCCGCCGCTCAACAAAGCCCAGCAGCCCTACGTGCGCATGGTCACGGGGGTCGGCTTCGCCATCTGGCATCGCATTTTGCAAGGCCTTTGGGCCTTCATGATCACGGCCACGGGGCTCGTCGTGGTGCGCGGGCTCGTCGTCGCCGCGCTGGCCGCTTTTCATCACCGTCGCACCAAGGTGGCCGCGCCGGATTTCTCCCCGCCCATCAGCGTCATCATCGCCGCCTATAACGAGGCCAAAGTGATCGCCAGCACGGTCGAATCGGTGCTCAAAACAGATTACACGGGAGCCATGGAAATCGTCATCGTGGACGACGGATCGAGCGACGAAACCGCCGCCATTCTGGAGAGCCTCGCTCAGGCCGAACCGCGCATCCGGTTCCGCAGCCAGCCCAACGGAGGCAAATCGCAGGCGCTCCACACGGCGCTCAGCATGGCCCGGAGCGAAATCCTCGTCTTCCTGGACGCCGACACCCGCTTTGAACCCCGCACCATCGGCGAACTGGTCACGCCACTGGCCGACCTGAAAATCGGCGCGGTCTCCGGGCACGCCAAAGTGGGCAACCTGCGCCGGTTCATCGCCCGCTGCCAGAGCCTGGAGTACACCTGCGGCTTTAACTTGGACCGCCGCGCCTACGCCGTCTGGGACTGCATTACCGTGGCCCCTGGGGCGGTGAGCGCGCTGCGCCGCGCCGCGCTGGACGAAGCGGGCGGCTTCAGCCTCGACACGCTGGCCGAGGATACCGATCTCACGCTCTGCCTTCACCGCTTCGGCTACAAAGTCGCCTATGCCCACAACGCCGTGGCCTGGACGGAAGCGCCCGAGACCCTGCGCAGCCTCGCCAAGCAGCGCTTCCGCTGGGCGTTTGGCACGCTCCAATGCCTCTGGAAGCACGCCGACTTGCTCTTTAACCCCGAGTTCAAGGCCCTGGGGTGGTTCGCCATCCCGAGCGTCTGGTTCTGCCAGATCCTGCTCGTGGCCATCACGCCGCTGATCGACGTGCTGCTCATTTTCTCCATCCTGGCGGGTGACGCCGTGGCCATGGCGGGCTTTTTCGCGGCCTTCCTGGCCATGGACATGCTCCTGGCCGTCATCGCGTGCGCCATGGACGACGAGCCGATCCGCAAATCGTGGCTGATCATCCCGATGCGCTTCATCTACCGACCGCTCTTAAGCTGGGTAGTCTGGCTCTCGATCTTAAAAGCGTGCAAGGGCGCATGGGTCACTTGGGGCAAGCTCGAACGCACCGCCAGCGTGGAGGTCAAAGTCAAATGAGGACGACGTTTTCGCATACGAAGGGATTTTTCAACGTAGTGCGAAACCCCGCGTTGGTGCTTTCTATCGGGCTCGCGCTGGCGCTCGCCGCTTGCAAGCCCTCCTCCCCGCCCCAGCCCAAAGACCAGGGGCCGCTCACCGTGGGCGTGCCGGAAAAGGGGGCTTACACGGGGGCTTATATCGACTTCGGCGACAACGAGGACGAGGTGACGCTCGAAGGCATCGAGGCTTTCGAAAAGCTCGTGGGCAAGCACCAGGCGATCATCGCTTCCTCCAGCTACTGGGGCGAACAGAACTTCCCCTCGGCCAATCTGAACATCATCCGCCGCCACAACTGCGTGCCGCTGGTTTTCTGGTCGCCCTGGGACAAGCCTTACGTGCAGGAGCGCGGCCCGGACCGATTTTCGCTCACCTCGATCATCGACGGCCAGTGGGACGCCTACATCGACAAGTGGGGCGATGCGGCGCGCGATTACGGGCACCCGATTTTTGTTTCCTTCGCCAACGAGGTGAACGGCACATGGTTCCCTTGGTCCGGCTTCTTCTACGGAGGCGGCACCAAGGTCCCCGGCACCCCCTCCCCCTACATCCAGCCGGGCAAAAAGTTCCCCGAGGGGCTCCCCGGGCCGTTCCAGGGGCCCGAGACCTTTAAGAAAGCCTACCGCCACGTCGTCGACCGGGTGCGCGCGCGCGGAGCCCACAACGTGCTCTGGGTCTTCCACACCGTCAACTACTCCACGCCCCAGGATACCTGGAACATGATCGGCCAGTACTACCCGGGGCCCGATTACGTCGACTGGCTCGGCTACAGCGTCTACGGAATGCAGTTCACCGACGAGGATTGGTGCGGCTTCGGGCCGCTCATCAGCTGGCCTTACATGGAAATCTGCGCGCTCGACCCGACGAAACCGGTCATGCTGGCCGAATGGGGCGTGGGCGAGTTTCCGCAATACGGCTGCAAAGCCAACTTCGTCAAAGACGCCCTGGGAACCATCGAGGCCCAGTACCCGCGCGTTAAAGCCGCGGTCTTCTGGCACGAACGCTGGCAGAACCCCAACGGCGAATACTCCAACCTGCGGGCCAACTCCTCCCCGGAATCGCTGGCTGCCTACCGCCAGGGAGTCGCCAACCCGTTCTGGCTCGACCACCCCATCCTGGTTCCCGTTTCCCCGGCTCGGGGAACCAAGTAGTTGGCATCAGGCGGCTTTCGGGTTGAACTTCGCCGCGAGTTCGTCCGTAATAGTCCCCCAGATGGACCAGACCACCACACCCATTTCCTCGCACCAGCCCATCGGCGTGTTTGATTCCGGCATCGGCGGCCTCACCGTCGTCGCCGAGCTCCGCCGCCGCCTGCCGCACGAGGCCATCTTCTACATCGGCGACACGGCGCGCGTCCCCTACGGCAATAAAAGCCAGGCCACCATCGAGCGTTACTCCGTCGAGATCAGCGAACTGCTTTTGACCCGGGGGGCGAAGATGATCGTCGTGGCGTGCAACACCGCCTCCTCCCAGGCGCTTCCGCAGTTGGAGCACGTCCTGCCGGTGCCCGTCACCGGCGTGATCCTGCCGGGAGCCAAGGCCGCCGTGGCCCGGACCCAGAACGGGCACATCGGCGTCATCGGCACGCGGGCCACCGTCCGGAGCGGAGCCTACGAGAAAGCCATTCACGCACTCGCCCCGGGAGTCCGGGTGACGAGCAAAGCGTGCCCCATGCTGGTGCCGACCATCGAGGAAGGCTGGCTCCAGAGCAGCATCACCGACGCGATTATCGCCGAATACCTGGGCGACCTGACCGAAAGCGGCATCGACACGCTGGTCCTGGGCTGCACGCATTACCCGCTTTTGAAAAAGGCGCTCGCGCGCTACCTCGGCCCCGACATCCGGCTGGTCGATTCCGGCGAAAACTGCGCCATCGCCGTGGGCGAACTGCTGGAAAAGCACCGCCTGGGCGCGCCGAAGGAAGCGCAAGGCTCGCTCCAAGTGGCTCTCACCGATCCGGCGGACGTTTTCCTCTCCGTGGCCGAAGAGGCCCTCGGCCTGAGCGTCGGGGAGATTCGCACCGCCCAGGTGCAGAAGTAGGCCTGCGGGACACCCGCAACGGGCCCCTACGCCAGCAAATCAGGCCGGTTCTTGCGGGTCTTCTCGACGGCCATGTTGCGCCGCCACTTGGCGATCTCGGCATGGTGGCCGCTGAGGAGGATATCCGGCACCTTCCAGCCCCGGAACTCCAGGGGGCGCGTGTACTGCGGGTACTCCAGGAGACCGTCAGAAAAGGAGTCCTCCGCCGCCGAGGCTTCGTCGCCCAGGACGCCGGGAATCAGCCGCACGATGGCGTCGGTGACAACCACGGCGGCAATGGCCCCATTGGTCAGCACGTAGTCGCCAATGGAAAGCTCGTCATCCACCAGCTGGTCGATCACCCGCTGGTCGATCCCCTCGTAATGCCCGCACAGGATGATGAGGTGCTGGCTCTTGCAGGCGTAATCCTGCGCGATCTGCTGTTTAAAGGGCCGCCCGGCGGGGGTCATCAGGATGACCCGGCTTTCCGGGGTTTTGAGCGCCTCCACGGCGGCGAAAACCGGCTCGCACTTCATGACCATCCCCTGCCCGCCACCGTAGGGGGCGTCGTCGGTGGTCAGGTGCTTGCTGGTGGCCCAGTTGCGGATGTTGTGGACGTGCAGGGAAGCGAGCCCCTTCTCCTGGGCTCGTTTCATCATGCTTTCGACCAGCGCGCCTTCGCAAAGTCCGGGGAACAGGGTCAATATATCAATACGCACCCGCCCAACATACCAAAGCAGGGCCGCGCCGCAATGGCCGGATATTAATTCATCAGGAACTCAGGAAAAAGGCAGAAAGAATTCCTTTCTTCTTTTCCTGAGTTCCTGAGTTCCTGATAAAAAATTTCAAAGTGACGGTATCACAAATGCCGGAAGGTCGAGTTCCCCGAGGCCTTGCGCTCCAGGATCACCGCCTCCAAGGCTCCCCGCTCCAGCTCGGCTTTGCGCTGGGAGGCGATGGCTTCGGCGTCCGGGAGGTCCGCCCCATCCTCGTCGGAAAGAACGATTTTCCCTACCGTCCACGCCTCGAGGGCCAGTTCGAGCGCCTCGGCCTGGCTCATTTCGGCATTGGCCCGGTCGTGCAGGAAGCGCTCCATGGCATGCGCGGAGCTTTCCCGGCCCGAGATCGCGGCAAAGGGCTCCGGGCGGTCGCCAATGGCGCTGCTGTTGACCTGGAAGGCCCCGTCGTAATCAAGCTGAAGCAGCAAATCCGGCTCGTCATGGTGACCAAGCTCCACAAAGAGGAGCCGGGCCAGGAACGGCGAGCCGTAGATCTGCTCAAAGGCGGTTTTCAGCGCGGGGCTCAGCGAATAGGCCGCCATGCGGCGTAGCGAGACGTCGCAGGCCGAGCGGTTAAACCCCTCGGCGCTGGCCACCTCGATGGCGCTCATACGCAGCCGCTCGATGTCGCCCGGGTGGCCGATGGCCCCCAGGGCGATGCGGTCGTAGACTTCAAAGAGCTTCTTCTGGCCGTAGCTGACGGTCACCATGAGCACGCCGTCGGCGCAAATCAGAGCCACAATCGGGCTCCCGGCGGCAAGCTGCTCGTGAATGTATTCGCGGCGGTTCTGGATCGCCTCGACCCAACGGTACGGTTCTTCGGTCATTCGGTTTCGGTGGTTAAGAGCACAGCGGCGTTCTTCGGCAGCGACTGGAGGTCGCGTTGATAGGCTTTCGCCAGGACGGCTTCGGGCACGGTGGTGATGCCGCCTTCGTTGACGATCTTGATGATCGGGTAAACCTGCGCGTGGCGATCCACCCCGCCGGTGGCCGTGTCGTTCTGCGCGGCGGTGTCGAGTGCGCGCAGCGCCAGCAGGAGGGCCTCCTCCTCGTTCATCTTGGGGAGCGGCCGCGGCCCGTAGGCGTTAGCGTATTGTAGCACCGCCCGGACAGACGGCGAACCGGACCCCGAGGCGGCAAAATCAGCCACCTCAAAGCGGGCACCCATCACGTCGTAGAAGTAGAGGCGCGGCGTCGCGGCCTGGAGGTCGTAGGAGGCAAAGAGCGGCACCACCACCCCCACCCCCTGCATCGCCAAGCCGATGTTATCGCGCAGGAGCTTGGAGAGCGCCCGCAACTTCCCCTCATGGCTCAGCTCCTGAAGCTGGCTGCGCCGGTAGAACTGGAACGTGTGCTCCAGCATCCGGGCCATCTCCCAGGCCGTGGCCGGAACCCCGGCGATGGCCATAAGCGAGTATTGGTCGATCTCCAGCACCTTGTCGGCGCGGTCGTAGACCACGAGATTCCCGGCAGTGGCCCGGCGGTCGCCCGCCATGAGCACGCCGCCGCAGAACTTAAAGGCCAGGATCGTCGTGGCCTGGGTGACCGGCACCCCGCCGATCGTTCCGGCAGCCGAGGCCGCCGATACGTTCATTGACGGGATGGGCGGCGGCTCCCGCAGCACGCCATGGCGCCGCAGGACCTCCGCGAAATCCGGCATCCGGGCAAAAGTTTCCTCCGCTTGGGGGTTAAATGTATTCATTGGCCAGTGCGTTGGCGGTAGCGTTTGGATTGGTCGGGGTCTACCCGGCGCATCCGTTTGAGCAAATCCCGGGTATCGGGCCGTGACACATCCGGCGAGTGGGGTCCACCGCCGTCTCCCTGCTTCGGGCCCCAGGGTGCGGGGGCCAATGGTTGTTGAGTCCTCTCTGGCATATCGTTTGTTCTCGTTGAAAACTCTCCGCAGAGCTTGCCTTCACCGTGCAGCCATGAGAAAGGTAGAGCCATGCATCGTTGGTTTCGTTTCTGCGCTTTGATCGCGCTTATGGCTTTTACCCAACGCCCGGCTGCCCAGGCAGAGGACCAGGTACCCCTCTCCAAACACCAGCTTCGGCCCACCCCTGCCCAGGTGGTCCAGCACGGGTTTGAGGAGCAGAATAAACGCCTCGACCAGATCGCGGCCCAGCTCACCACCCTGGCCGATTCCCAGAAGCAGCTCGTGGACGCGCAAGCTAAACAGCTTGAGGCACTTACGCAAAAAACCGAGCTCCAGGCCAAGCAGATCGAGACCCTCAACGACCAGCTTAATCGCCTCAATACCGCCCTCCTTTCCCGGCCCTCCGCCGCCCCCGCCCCAGACACCGCCAGCCACCTTTCCGGCCCCTCGGTTCAGACCACCGCCCCCGCCGCCACAACCGGCGACTCCAGCACCCCCTCTGCCGTGAAAGCCGAGCCGGTCCACAGCGACGCGCCCAACGCCGCCGGGCAGCTCACACATGTGGTCAAACGAGGAGAAACCCTGACAACCATAGCCCGGGCTCACAGTACGAGCGTCTCGGAGTTACTCAGCGTAAACAAGATCGAGGATGAACGGAAATTGCAGGTCGGGCAGACGCTGATCCTCCCCAAGGGTGCCACTCCGCAAGCTTCCCCTTCCGCTTCCGCTTCAACCACTCCCACCCCCCAAAACAACCCTTAATCCACCCCCTAAAGAACATGGAAGACACTGCCAAATGGTACCTCATGAAAAAGGACGGCGACGACGTGTTTGGACCGATGCCGTTCTCGCAGCTTCATCAATGGGCCGTAGACGCCTTCATATCGCCGCTGGACAAGGTTTCCAGCGACGGAACCACCTGGGTTAAGGCGCCCATGATCCCCGAGCTGCACATGGACTACCTGGTGGGCGTTGAGCCGGGGTCCTTCTACGGGCCGACCACCATCGGAGCCATCCGCGAGTTCTACAACAGTGGCGAAATCTCGCTCGACACCATTTTAACCAACTGCCAGAGCGGCGAGGCCAAGACGCTCAAGGAATTCACCCAGGTCTTCCAACCGCCGGAAGCCCCCGCCCCGGCCACCATCCGCGTCAGCGCCCGCGACAGCCTGCAAGCCCGCGTCCGGGAACTGGAGGAAGCCCTCGTGCATGAACGTTTTCTTCGCAACACCGCCGAGGAGCTTCGGGGCAAGGCCGAAGCCCGCACCGCCGAACTGGAGGACATCCTCGGCATCGGCAAAAACAGCGAGGATGTCTGAATCCCACTAGGGCGCTCCCCTCAAAGGGAAGTGCCGCCCCCAGCCATCCCCGAACCTTCTTTATGATGTTTTTTCGTCGTTCAATCGTGATTCTCCTGGCAAGCGCCAGCCTGGCCATGGCCTCCGCCTCCGCCCCGCTGACGCCCAAGGAGCTTGCCTCCGTAATGCAGGTGGAGGAGGTCTCCATCCCTACCCCCGCCGAGCTGATGGCCGCCCTGAACAAGGTGGCCAAGCCGAACTGGCAATCGCGCTATCGAACGCCGATCCCGACGAGCTTCTCCAGCCGGGCGCAAATCGCGCTCAACCTGGGCGGCCTGGTCGCTGACGGCTACATCGCCATCGAAGCCGAGGACTCCCAGCAGGTCAAAAACACCGGCAAAGACATCATCGCCCTGGCCAAGAACCTGGCGGTGAGCGAAAGCGTCATCGCCCGGGGCAACAGCATCTTTGATTTCGCCGAACGCAACGAGTGGAACACCCTCAAAGAGGAGCTGGAGGCCACGCAGAACGAGGTGAAGCTTTCCCTTCAACAACAGCACGACGCCGGGCTCGTAAGCTTGGTAAGCATCGGAGCGTGGATTCGCGGGACCGAGATTGTCAGCGGCTGGATCGCCGACAACTACACCCCGGCGGCCGCCAAGCTGCTGCGCCAGCCGGAGATCATCGCGCTGATGCGCGCCAAGCTCGAGGCGCTGCCGCAAAAAGCCAAGAACGACCCGGTCGTCGCCAGCCTCACCGAAGGGCTGCCCCAGCTCCAGGCGCTCGTCTCTTTTTCCAGCGACAAAACGCCTTCCCTCAACGAGGTTAAAGAGATAAAAGAGGCGTCCAGCCAGCTCATGAAACGGATTTCCACCAAGCCCACCACGAAGGAGCAAAAGCCATGAGAAGCGCTTTGGCCCTCTTTTTTATCCTGACCCTGGCCGCGGCCAAGGCCGACCCCGCCAAAACCGAGCCCGCCGGGCCCTCCGACACCGAGGTCAAGGCCCGCTCCAGCGCGCTCGAAGTGGCCGGGGCGTTCTCCAACGACGGCTTTAAAACGCGCGACAGCCACATCTTCCTGCCCGTTTCCCGCAAGGAGCCCAAATTTGTCCAGGTCAACCTCTACAGCGGCAACCAGTATTGGTTCATTGCCGCCGGAGCGGGCCCGGCCCGGAAGATCGCGGTCACGGTTTTCGACGAAAAAGGAAAACCGGTGCCGACCGAATTCTACGAAAACGAAGCACAGGCGGCCGCGGGCTTTTCGCCCCAGGCCAGCGGTCCGTACATCCTCCGCATCCAGGAGCTTGAAGGCGACCCGGCCACCGTCTGTCTGCTCTATAGCTATAAATAAATCAGGCGCCCTACAAAGCCCAAAGACACTTGAAGAGAGAGAGAGAGGGGAATCCATGGAATCCGCAACCAAGACTACTGAAAAAATCTCTGGCCCCAGAGTGAAACAATTCGCCATTTTTCTGCCCAATAAAGTGGGCATTTTGGCGGAAATCGTGAAGCTTTTAAAAGACCGGAGCATCGACGTTCTGGCGCTGGCCATCCAGGACTCAGCCGACTGCGCCATCGTGCGCATCATCGTCAGCGATCCGGAGCAGGCCCAGGAGCTATTTGAACTCCACGACGTTCCGTTTTCCGTCAGCAACGTCCTGGTGGTGGAACTGCGCGAGGGGGCCAGCGAACTCTCGAAGCTTCTCTCGGCGCTGCTCATGGCCGAGGTCAACATCCACGGCAGCTACGGCCTGCTTCCCCGCCCCCGAGGCAACACGGCGATGGCGCTGCACGTGGAGGATAACGACTGCGCGGTGGCCGTGCTCACGAGCCACAGCTTCAGGATCCTCAGCCAGCTCGATATTTCCCGGTAATATTACCAGCGGAACACCGGCAAAAAAATACGGGGATGGCTCGCGCCATCCCCGCCGCGTCTCCAATCTACCCATTCACCTGCAAATACGGCAGGACCCGACGTTATTCGGGCCCCACGGCCAGGGCCGTTCGAAGTTGTTGCTTTCGGGGTTATAGCAGCGGTCGTCGCTCGGACGCACCGAGACGAATACCAGCTTGGTTCGCGGCGCGCAGGGGTTATTTTCAACCCTGATCTCGCCCACCGGCGGCAGCGCCGGGCAGGCCGCGTCGCGTTGAATGACCGTGGTCATCGTGCGCGGACAAGCCGGTTGGCAGACCTCCTTGGCCTCCAAGACCGGCGCTGGCGCGACACACTCCCGAGTCATCACACATTCTCTTACCGGCGGAGTGCATTCACAGCCCGAAACCAATGCCACCACCGCCCCTAGTCCACAAAATCCCAGTGTTTTCATAATTAACGAATCGCCTATTTAACCGGCGTTCGGGCCCTTGGGAAAAAGCGGCCGGGAAAAGATTGCCGGGGGGGCTGCAGGAATGGGGTTACCTATGCCGCGTTTGGTTATCAAAACGCTTTCAGGGAGGACAGGCTCGGCAGTTTTTAGACAGGATTTTCAGGATTAACAAGATTACGCCGACAACCTTCGAACGCTGGATGGGCATCCGGGAAACCCAATCCGAAAAATCCTGTAAATCATGTCAATCTTGTAAATCCTAAGCCGAAAATAGGTGTCCTAGAAAAAAGGCAGAGGGCTCACGCAAAGACGCAAAGGCGCAAAGAGTCCTGCCTTTCTTTGCGCCTTTGCGCCTTTGCGTGAGTATAAATATCCCCCCCTCTTTTTTCATGCCGCGGGGCATGGGGATCTGTCTAAAGATCAGGAACGCCCCGTGCCCCAGCGGCGGTGGAGGAAACGCTCGGCGGGGGAGAAGAAGATTTTGTCAGCCAGAAGCCCGATGACCACAATGACGAACATGATGCCGATCACCTGGTCCATCGCGTTAAGGTCGCGGCCATATTGAAGAAGCTGTCCCAGCCCAAATCCTGTGAGAATTGTAACAAAAATTTCCGCCGCCATCAGCGAACGCCACGCGAAAGCCCACCCCTGTTTCATTCCGCTGACGATGAACGGAAGCGAGGCAGGGAGAATCACGCGGGTCCAGGTGTAGAACTGCTTGGCGCCCATCGTTCGCGCCGCGCGGGCGTAGATCGGCGGCACGTTGCGCACGCCGTTGTCCGTTGAAATAATGACCGACCAAAGCGTCCCCATCACCACGACGAAGAGCATGGCCCCTTCCGTCTGGCCGAACCAAAGCAATGCCAGCGGAACCCAGCAAACGCTCGGCAGCGTTTGAAGCCCCAACGCCAGGACGCCCACGGTGTCCTCGCACAACTGGAAACGGGCCGTAAGCAGCCCGATCGGAATGCCCAGTGCCGCGCCAATGAAATAACCGATCAGCAACCGCCGCAGGGTGACCATCGTTGCCTCGGCCAGCGTGCCGTCGAGGGCAACGCCTTTGAGGTATTCCCACACCGAGGCGGGATCGGGCAGCAGCACGACGGACCAATGCTTGGAGAGCACCACCAGGTGCCACGCCAAAAGCAAAAGGGCGAAAAAGATGAGGGAGGAAAGCACGCGTTTCATTTATTCGGCTCCGTATTCGGCCCCCGGGGTTTCATCAGTGTAGCCGCGCAAGGCCCGCGTGATCTGGCTTGAATGGCTTGCCAGCTCCACGGAATTGATGTCGCGCGGATGGGGCAGGTCGATATGAAATTCTTCGCGAACGCGGCCCGGGTGGGGCGAAAATAAGACGACCCGGTCGCCCAGGCAGACGGCCTCGCGCACGTTGTGGGTGACGAAAACGATGGTCTTTTTGCGCTCGGCCCAGATGCGCTGGATATCGCCGTAGAGCTGCTCGCGCGTGAGGGCGTCGAGCGCGGCGAAGGGCTCGTCCATCAGGAGCACGCGAGGGTTGGGCGCCAGCGAACGGGCCAGCGCGGCCCGCTGTTTCATGCCGCCGGAAAGCTCGTGGATATTCGAATGCGCGAAATCGTCGAGGCCGACAAGCTTCAGGTAATACCGGGCGACCTCGCGGCGGTCGGACGGCGTCAGGTTTGGCTTAAGGTTGAGCCCGAAGAGGACGTTGCCCATCACATCGAGCCACGGGAAGAGGGCGCTTTCCTGGAACATCACCATGCGGTCCCGCCCCGGCCCGGTGACCTCCTTGCCGTCCATGAGCGTACGGCCCTCGGTCGGTTTTTCGAGGCCCGCGATGATATTGAGCAGGGTCGATTTGCCGCAGCCGCTCGGCCCCACCAGGCAAACGAAGTCCCCCTCGTTGACTTGGAGCGAAATATGATCCAGGGCGCGAATCACCTTACCGCGCAACTTGAAGTCCTTGGTTACGCCGTCGATGAGAAGCTTGGCCGGTACGCTGCGGAGTTCGTCTTGAAGCGACATGCTTAAAAAAAGATTACACCACAGAGGGCACGAAGGACACGGAGGAAAAAGGAGAATTTACACCTGTATAAAAAATCTCTTCCGTCACTCCGTGAACTCTGTGTCCTCTGTGGTGAGTATTCAATCATCCCCCTAAGGCGTAACCACAAGCTCTTTCAGGTCGGGGACTTTTTTCAAAAATCCGGCACTCTGGGCGTTGGCGACATAGGTGTTCAAGCTCGCCATGGAGACGTCGTTGGTCAGTTCAATGCGTTTCCACGACGAGGCGACCAGCTCAGGCGCGATCTTGGAGCGGGTTTCCGCGTAAAGTTCCTCCACGGCCATCGCTTGCGCCTCCTCGGGGTGATCCTTGATCCACTGCGTCAGCTCCCGGTGCGCAGCGGTGATCTTGCGCAAGAGATCGCGCTTTTCGTTCAAGAACTTGACGCTCGAAACCAGGACCGTCGTGACGGCGTCCTTCTCCTCCAGGAAGACCTTCCCCCCGGCATCTCTTTCCAGCCGCGAGACCCACGGCTCCACGGTCCAGGCGGCGTCGATCTTCTTCTGGACGAAGAGGGAAAGCTGGTCGGGGTTCGGCGTCGGGATCACCTGGGCGTCGCCGCCGAGCTGGGTAATTTTCAGCCCCTGGGCAGTGAGCCAGGCGCGACAGGCCACGTCCTGGGTATTGCCCAACTGCGGCGTGGCGATCCGTTTTCCCCGGAAGTCGGCCCCCTTGGCGATGCCGAGGCCGGGCTGGACCACGAGCGCCGCCCCGCCGTTGGCCGCCCCGGAAACAATCCGCACTTCCGCGCCGTTGGACTTGGCAAAGGCGTTGATGGCCGGGCTCGGACCGACGTAGGTGATGTCGATGCTGTTGGCGAACACCGCCTCCATCGCGCTCGGGCCCGCATTGTAAATATACCACTCCACCTTCACCCCGGCGCGTTCCTCAAACCACCCCTTCCCCTGCCGGGAAAGGTGCTGCGCCACGAGCGCCTGAACGTGGGTGATATTGGGGAAATGGCCGAAGCGCACGACCGTTTCCGCCGCTCGCGCGGCCCCGCAGAGGCCCCACACGAGAAAAACAAAGAGGCTCGCCCGAAGGAGAGAGGGCACGACGCCCCTCGCCACGCGTTCCCCGTCTGAAAATTGAGCGCGCAAAGCCCCGCTGTCTTTTTCCTGAGTTCCTGAGTTCCTGATAAACATCTTCATAGGCCATGTCTTTTGCGAATCGGCTTCCGGCGCGCTTTGACCCGCACGGGTTTGGCCGTTTTCTGGGTTGGAACGGAACGGGCGACGGACGGCTTCCGAGGGGTCCTCCTCATTAACATTTTGACAAAGGGAACCGCGATTTTGTTGCGCCTAATTTTCCGCAAAGTGCGCCGGACGGTGTCGCCGATGGTGGTCTGGTCGACGATGTCGGAAACGGCTCGGTCCACCTGGGAGAAAAGGGCGTGGATCCCGCAAACGGTAGGTTCAGGATAGCGGCAGGCGGCGTTTTCTCCGCATTCGGCGCAGGCGGTGTCCAGCGATTCGCCATCCAGCAGCCGGATCACCTCGCCGAAGCGGATTTCGGAAGCCGGGAGGGCAAGCTGATAGCCACCGTGGGTTCCGCGCTTGCTCTCAATATACCCGGCGTGGCGAAGCTGGATGAAAATCTGCTCCAGGAAGCGAACCGGCAAGTTTTCCTCCTGCGCCAGGTCGCCGATCTGCACCAACGGGCGGCCCAGAGCCTGGGCTATTCCCAAATCGACCAACGCCCGCAGCGCGTAGTGGCATCGTTTGGAGACCTTCATGGAGAGAGCTTTCTACCAAACGCGAGGTTAACCGCAGCGATTTGCCGAATCAACTCTCTATTTATCCGGCGTGGGGGCGGGCGTTTCCGGCACTTCCTGCACTTCCGGCACGCTGGGGACCGGGGAGGCGGAGGGCGGCGGTGTCGCCGAGGCTTCCGGGGAGGCAGAGGGCTGCGGTGTCGCCGAGGCTTCCGGGGAGGCAGAGGGCTGCGGCGTTGCCGAGGCTTCAGGGGAGGCGGCGGGTTCAGGGGTGGGCTCCGGCGTTTTTACCGATGTGTCCGTCATTTCCATCGAGAGGCCAAAGAGCTTCCAGTAGGGAAACTCGTAAATGTAGCGAAGGGTGAAATCGGCCCGGAGGGGCTTGGTGTCGAAGTACCCTTTGAGGGTCAGAATGCCCTTGCTGTCAATCCCCGGCGCGGGGTCGAAGACGGGCTTCAGGTTTTCGATTTCGCTTAGGTTTACCTTGGCGTCGACGAATGGCTGGAAGCCGCGCTTGAGCTGGCCCAGGGTAAGCTGGTTCTGCCAGGTGGCGGAAACGTGCGAGTAGAAGTCGCCAAAGTTGTTGTGGGCGACGGCGTCGTTGAAGAGCAGGAGCGTATCCTTCACCAGTTTTTCAAGCGCGACCGGCCCCGGGATTTCGAGATTGGAGGAGCGGGTGAATTCCGCTCCCTTGCCCACCACTGAGAAGCGGTCCACTTCCTGGTGCCTGGAGTTCGCGGTGTCGTGCAGCGAGAGGATGCGCCACGCCCCGCGTTCGTTGACGAGGCGGACAATGGCCGGGATCGGCGTGCCACCGGTGCCAGTGACTTCCCCGGTCAGCTTCACTTCGTCGTCGTTGTCGCGCTCCTCCTTGTCCCAGCGGCAGATGACGGTTCCGCCCACCAGTTCCATCTCCTTCGCCACGGAGCGGAAGCTGTTAAAGCTGGTCTGGGCCTGGAAGGCGTAGGTGGTGGTGTCGTAGGCCTCCTGGAGGCGCGATTCGCTCACGGCCTGGAAGAAATCGTTGGCTGCTGTCCGGGGCGGCGCGATGTTCTTCTGCCCACAACCCGACAAGGCGATCAGAATAACGGGAAGCAAGAAAAGGGGTATTTTCATGGGAGCGGAAGGCGGCTTTCCTTTTTAGGGAAAGCTTAGGGTTATTATGGGGTTGGCGGAGCGGCCTCTACTTGCTCCACTCCAGCATCCGCCGGATGGGCAACTCGGCCCGGGTCCGCAAGGGCTCGGGGAGGTTGATTTCCGGCTGGAGGGTCTGGAGGGCATTACGAAGCTTTTCCAGGGTGTTCAGCTTCATAAACCGGCACTCGGCGCAGGAGCACTTCGCCGTGGGGCCGGCAATGAAATTCTTCCCGGGGAGCTCGCGCCGCAGGCGGTGGAGCATCCCTTCCTCGGTGACGATAATGAACGTATCCGAGGGATGATTGCGGCAGTAGCCAATCATTTTCTCCGTGGAGGCCACCTCATCGGCCAGGAGCCGCACGGCATGCTGGCATTCCGGGTGGGCGATAACGGGCGCGTCCGGGTAGGCTTCCCGGATTTTCTCGATACTCTGCGCGGTAAACTCGACGTGAACGTAACAGTGCCCCTTCCACAGCTCCATTTCTCGGCCCGTCTGCTCCTTGACCCACGAACCGAGGTTCTCGTCGGGAACGAAGAGGATGTTCCGGTCTTTGGGGATGGAATTGACGATTTTCACCGCGTTGCCGCTGGTGCAGATCACGTCCGAGAGGGCTTTGACCGCCGCGCTACAGTTGATGTAGGCCACGACGTAGTAATTTTTCTCCGCGTGGGCCTTGAGGAAGGCATCCAGCTCCTTCGCCGGGCAGGAATCGGCGAGGGAGCAACCGGCATCGAGGTCCGGAAGCACGACGGTTTTGGTCGGGTTGACGATTTTGGCCGTCTCCGACATGAAATGAACGCCGCAGAAGGCGATCACGCTGGCCTCGGTCTTGGCGGCCTCGATGCTGAGCCCCAGGGAATCGCCCACGAAGTCGGCTACATCCTGGATCTCTTTAATCTGGTAGTTGTGAGCAAGGATGACGGCGTTGCGTTCGCGTTTGAGTGCAAGGATATCGGCAACGAGATCAATTCCGGTGGCGGGCATGGCGATAAATAAAGGCGAGAGAGTATGTTGGATGATCCGGGCCGCATTTTCAAGGTTGCATCGCGCGCCGGTTCACGTTTTCTTAGACGGCCCAACCCTCTCCTCTCTTTATGAAACGAAAAAAGATCATCGTGATGGGCTTTACCGCCGGATGCCCGATTGCCGGGGTCATCTGGCAGCACGTTCACTACATCGTGGGCCTGCAACGGCTGGGGCACGAGGTCTACTACATCGAGGACTCCGCCCGCCTCCCCTACAACCCGGTAACGTGGACGGTGGACGAGGATTACTCCTACGCCGCCGAGGTGCTGGGCAAACTCGCGGCGCAATTCGGCTTCGAAGGCCGCTGGGGCTACTGTGCCCGCTTCCTGCCCGACCACCCGTGCGCGGGCCTGCAAAAGAAGGAGATCGTCCAGCTCTACAAGGACGCCGACGCCATTCTGAACGTCTGCGGCTCCCAGGAGTTCAACGAAGACCTGCTCCAGAGCGACCGGATTCTCTACGTGGAGAGCGACCCCGGCGTGGAGCAGATCAAGGTCGATAAGGGCAACCAGGATACGATCGATTACCTGGCCAAGCACCGCGCGCTTTTCACCTTCGGCGAGAACGTCGGCGGGCCTGAATTTCCTGTGCCGATCCACGGCCAACGCTGGCTGCCCACCCGCCAACCGGTGGTCACGGACCTCTGGAAAGCCGCCTCGGCTCCGGCGGAGACAGCCGTTTTTACGAGCATCGCCAACTGGAATACCAGCGGCAAGAAGGACATCGAGTGGAAGAAGGAGAATTACCTCTGGAGCAAGTCGCTCGAATTCCTGAAATTCGTCGACGCGCCCCGCTGCTCGGGCGAAAACTTCGAGCTGGCGACGGACATTAAAGAGGCGGCCACGAAGGCGCTTTTCCTGCGCAACGGCTGGCGGCTTTCGAGTCCACACGAGATGAGCGTGGACTGGAACGATTACCTGCGCTTCATTCAGGCCTCCAAGGGCGAGTTCACCGTGGCGAAGGATCAATACGTGCGGCTCAACACCGGGTGGTTCAGCGACCGATCGGCCTGCTACCTCGCCGCCGGAAGGCCCGTGATCACACAACAGACCGGGTTCACGAAGTACTACGGCGGCAAAGAGGGGCTCCTTTCGTTCCTGACGATGGAGGAGATCGTCGAGGCCGTGCGCGAGATCAACGCCGACTACGCCCGCCACAGCCGCGCGGCGTTCGAGGTGGCACACGAGTATTTTGAAGCCGAAAAAGTGCTCGCAGATTTGCTGGAGCGCGCGGGGATCTGATTTTAGCCGCAAAAAGGCGCAAAAAACGCAAAAATAACGAGCTTTAGAATGGCTATCGATTTTTCAAAAACTCTCATCGCGCCGTCCGTGCTGGCGGCGGATTTCACGCGCGTCGGCGAACAGGTCAAAGCGGTCGAAGCCGCCGGGGCCGACTGGATTCACCTCGACGTGATGGACGGGCACTTTGTGGACAACATTTCGTTCGGCCCGGCCTTCTGCGCCGCCGTGCGGAAAGCCGTCGCCATTCCGACGGACATCCACCTCATGATTGACCGGCCGGATCATTACCTGGAGCGTTTTTTGCCCAGCGGGAACAATATTACGCTGCACGTGGAAGCGCCCTTTGAAGTCGCCCCAACGCTGCGGCGCATCCGCGAGGCGGGCCGCGAGGCGGGCCGCGAGGCGGGGCTTTCGCTGCGACCCGGGACGCCGTTTAGCGCGGTTGAGCCGTACCTGGACCAGATCGACCTGCTCCTCGTCATGACCGTGGAGCCGGGGTTTGGGGGACAGTCGTTCCAACCCGAGATGCTCGCAAAAATCGAAGCGGCAGCGGCGGTGCGCAAGGCGCGCGGGCTGGCGTTCCACATCCAGGTGGACGGCGGCATTTCCGCCCCACAAGCCAAGCTCTGCCTAGCCGCCGGAGCCAACGTGCTCGTGGCAGGGACCTCGGTATTCGGCAAACCGGATTACGCGGAGGCGATCCGGGGGCTTAGGTAAATCCTACCTCCCCTCCCCGGCCAGCTTCGCCGCGCGGAGGTATTGCGCGCGGGCCCGGTCGCAGAGTTCCCGCGCCAGCCGCGCCTGGTCGATCTTCTGGCCCGAGGAGAGCGCGGGCTTTAGGACTTCGTTGGCGGTTTTGTAATCCATTCCCGCAATGTCATCAAACGCCGCCGTGGCTTGCGGGGGAAAGCCGTGGGCGATGAGGGCGTCCCAGGCTTCGCGCAATTCCTCGTGTGGGTCGATGGCGGTCGCCTGGACTAAAAACGCGATGACGCGGAAGAGGGACGCCGTCCATTCCGGGTGATAGGGCGGGTTATTTTCGGCCCAGGTGTACGGGTTCACGCCCGGGTCGGAGCGGAAGGAATCATACTGGGTGCCGTATAGTTCCGGCAGGACCGGCAGCCGCCGCAGCGCGTAGTGCACCGGGCCGCCGGGCGTGCCGACTTTCCAGTTCCAAAGCTTCTGGCCTTCGATCGAGAGCGCGAAGACGATGAATTCCCGGGCCAGCTCCGGCGAGGGCGCGCCGCGAAGGAGGCCGATGGGGTCGGCCCCGAAGGAGGACCCGCCGCGCGGTGTCACGTAGCCCATGCGGGAGGTGCCGTCGGGGTAGCGCACGGATTCGCTCTGCATCCGGCCGTAAAAGTCGATCGACATCCCCGCCGCCGCATCGCCGCTTTCCACGTCCCAGACGATGCGCGTCGCGGAGTCGGAAAAATACCGTGCGTTGCCCGCGATACGCCGGATTAAGACGAGTGCCCGCCGCCAGCCCTCCGCGGTATTGCCGCCAGCCTCGGCGATCTGCTGCTGCACGATCAGCTCGAACGCCTTGGCCACGGAGCCGCTTTGCGTCGGATCAGCCAGGGCGACGGCCCCTTTCAGCTCAGGCCGGGCGAGGTCGGCCCATTGTTCGGGGACCCCGGTGAAGCCAATGCGGTGCAGGGCGTCGAGGTTGTAGCAAATGCCGAACGCGGAAAGCGCGCAACCGGCCCAGCGGCCCTGAGGGTCCCGCAGGATTTCTCCCCCCAGCGTTTGCGGAAAGCGGGCGACGGAGTCGGGGAATTGCGCCGGTTCTTTGAGCAAATCAATCGGCACGAGCCGCCCGGCAGCCGCCTGCTGACCGTAATCATAGCTGCCTCCGCCAAAGAAAAGGTCGATGCCGCAGCCAACCTTCGAGTCCAGGAACGCCGCCCGAGCGCGGGCCGCCGGGGTGTCGTCGCCCGGCTTTACCTTGGGGTTGTCGAAGGCTGCCTGGACCTCCGCGCTCCAGGGCTGGCCGAGCTTCTGCTCCCAGTAATATTGGAAGGCCCCGAGGTACTCGGCGGCGAGGTACCGGGCGATTTCGCTCGTGCCGCCAGGGGTGCGCCAGTCGATATGGACAGTCTTTCCCGTTTTGCGGAAATGCGCCTCGGTAAACGCCCGCGCAAACTCGAAGCGCACGGCCTCGTTGTGCGGGCTGATGATGACAAGGGTTTCGTCGGCGTGGGCTTGGCGCGCCTGCCGGGAGCGCAGGGCCACGGGAACGAGGATCACGGCCACGAGCGCCACCAGGACCCATAGGCTTTCTTTAAGGCTCTTCGGCATGGGGTAATACCACGACGTCCTCCGGCGCGACGCTCACGACGCAGCTTCCCTCGGACGCCGCCCGGCGCGGGTTCAATTCGAAAATTTTAAGCGCAAAGGCGCTTTTCCCGGCCTTCACGCGGTATTGCGCCATTTCGCCGAGGTAGAGCGTCTCCTCAATATGCCCCGGGAAAGCGTTCACCGGCGCGGGCCCCAGCCGCAGTGCCTCGGGGCGGATCGAAAGCGTTACGCGCGTCCCGGGAAGGCTGCTTTCGACCGGCGCGGCGGTCTCAAACAGGTCGCCCGCCACAGAGGCGAGCAGCCCGCCACGGTGCCCGGCGGGCGGCGCGGCCACCTCGGCCTCCAGGAAATTCGTTTCGCCCACAAAATCGGCCACGAACCGCGAAACCGGCCTCCGGTAGACCTCGCCCGGGGCCCCGATCTGGCAGATGCGGCCCGCCCGCAGCACCGCCATGCGGTCGGCGATGGAAAGGGCCTCCTTCTGGTCGTGCGTGACGTAGACGGCGGTCAGCCCGGCCTCTTTGCAAATGCGGCGGATCTCCGTGCGCATTTCCAGGCGCAGCTTGGCGTCGAGATTGGAGAGTGGCTCATCCAGGAGCAGGCAGCGGGGCCGGACGACGAGCGCGCGGGCGAGCGCCACGCGCTGCTGCTGGCCGCCGGAAAGCTCGTGGATGCCGCGCGCAGCGTAGGCCTCCATCCGGACGGATTCGAGCGCCCCGGCCACGCGCTGGCGGCGTTCATCGCGCGAGACGCCCAGCTCTTCCAGGCCAAAGGCGACGTTTTCCGCGACGTTTTTGTGCGGCCAGAGGGCGTAGTTTTGAAACACCATGCCGGTGCGGCGAAGGTGGGCAGGGAGTCGCGTTACGTCCTCGTCGCCGAAGCGGATCGCACCGGAATCGGGCGTGCAGAACCCGGCCAGACAGCGCAAAAGCGTCGTTTTTCCGCAGCCGCTGGGGCCGAGGAGAAAAAAGATTTCGCCCGGCTCAATGGCCAGCGTTACGCCGTCCAGAGCCGGGGTGCCGCCAAACGATTTTCTGAGCTGTTCAACGCCAATGCCGATCACAAACGATAGCGATTAGCGAAAAATCCCCCGGGGCACAATCCGATTCCGCTCCCGGGAGGCTCAACGGCCCGCTACTTCGGCCCGTTTGGCGGCGATGACGCGCTCGGCAAGGCGGCGGGTGAACTGCTCGGCCCCAAGCCGGTTGAGGTGTCCGGCGTCGGCCCGGTTTTCTCTTTGAAACAGCTCGGGATACTGCGCGGAAAGGGCGAAATTAAAGTAGCGCGAGGGGGGGCAGATTCCCGCGCGCGGGGTGAAAATACCCATCCCGGGCATCGGCGGGGAAAAGGTGATCATTTCGCCGCCGAATTTCTCGATAAGCCCGCGTTTGTAGCTCAGTTGATCCTGGCTGGCGCGGTCGGCTTCTTTCGCTTTGAAGGGCTGGGTGAGGCGGTGCTCGAAGTCGGTCCATTCTTCGTCGGAGATGTTCACCAGCGGGGCGTCGTACCAGTAGCTCCCGTCGTAGCGCCGCCCCAGGATGCCCCGCGAGGTGTCCGGCGGCGGCGCGAAGCGCCCTTCGAGCGCCTGCCGGGCGCGGCCGAGGCAGAAGGAGCGCGAAAGAAACACGTCGAGGTTGTAGCGGAAGGATTCCACTTTATGCCAAAGGCCACGGCGCATCCGGGCCTGAATGACGCTCTTGCTGACGGCCCAGAAGCGCCTCGGGTCGCGCCAATACTCGGCGCGCTGCGTGCCATGGGCGTTGGTCTCGGCCTCCATGGGGATGGCGTTGGCCTCCACCACGACGAGCTTGAGCAGGGCGCTCCGGCGCTTGAGCGCGGTCTCCAGTACGAAGGAATCCTCCGGAGAGCGCATGCCGTTGATGCCGAGGTTGAATGAGTGGGTCGGGTAGCCCGCCTGGGCCATCATTTCGTCGAAGATCGCTGGGACCACATGGCAATTGGTGCGGCTCGTTCCGATGAAGAACGTGTCGTACTCGTCCCCGTGGCGCTCCAGCCATTCCAGCTTCTCTTTCACGGCGGGGACGGGAGGGAAAGGCAATAGGGCGTTCAAGACCGCGCCCGTGCCGAAGGCTCCGGCCAAAAAGAGGACGATGGAAGCCAATCCGCGCCAGACTCGGCGGCGGGCGGGAGTTGAAACAATCGGACGGCTGGGAGCTAGGACGAGGGAGGGCATGGAGCTAGAACTGGAAGTAAATGAAAGGTGCGTATTTCACCGGGATGAAGAGCAGGACGGCCACCGTGGCCGCTCCGTAGCCGAGGGCGAAGGCGGGTTCGGGCAGTTTCCGCCACCAGGTGGCGAACCAGCCCCGGAAGTTGCCCCAATGCAGGAGCGCCAGCCCGCCCAGCAGCGCGAAAAGCCGGGGATCGAGCGATTCCCCTCCCCCCGTGCCCATGGTGCCCAAACCCATGTACGGCTTCAGAACGCTCAATGCGCGCGCGAAATCCTCGGCCCCGAGGGGGTGCGAGAGGTCGGCGGAGCGGAAGAAAATCAGGCACGCGGAGACGAAATAGAACGTGAGGGCCATGGCCACCGCGCCCCAGAGCCTGCCTTGCGCCCAGCCGGGCCGCCGCAGGCTCCATTCGCGGTGGACGACCAGGGCCAGCCCGTGCAGCCCGCCCCAGACTACGAAGGTCCAGCGGCTGCCGTGCCAGAGGCCGCCGAGGAGCATGGTTACGATCAGGTTGCGGTAAACGAACCACTTCGGGCCACGGTTGCCGCCGAGTGAAATGTAGAGGTAATCCCGCAGCCAGGTGGAGAGGCTGATGTGCCAGCGTTGCCAGAACTCGGTGACGCTTCGCGAGAAATACGGAAAGTTGAAATTAATCGCCAAATCGTAGCCGAGAAGCCGCGCGGCGGCGTTGGCCATGTCGGTGTAGCCGGAGAAGTCGCAGTAAATCTGCACGGCGTAGAGCGGCACGGCGATCCAGGCGCTCGCGGCGTCAAAGAGGGCGGGATTGGCATAGTAGCGGTCCACGAACGGCGCGATGTTGTCTGAGACGCACGCTTTTTTAAAAAAACCGGCCATGAAAAGCGCCAGCGCCCCGCGCACATCCACATCGGCCCAGTGCCGGAGCGTGGCGAACTGCGGCAGCAAGTGGCTGGCCCGCACGATCGGCCCCGCCACCAACTGGGGGAAAAAGGCGATGAACGTGGCCAGATTAAGCAGATTGCGCTCCGGCTCCCGGTGGCCCCGGTAGACCTCCAGCGTGTAGCTCATCGACTGGAAGGTATAGAAGCTGACGCCCACCGGCAGGATGATTTTCAGCGTATGAATGGAGGCGGGCAGCCCGAGCCATGCCGAGAAGGCCTGCGCGCTCTCGACGAAAAACCCCATGTACTTAAACCACGCCAGCACGCCGATATTGACGACGATGCTCGCGGCCACCCAGGCCTTGCGCCCGCCGCGAGCCCCGCCCAGGCGGAGTCCTATCCAATAATCCAGCGCCGTCGAGGCCATTAAGAGCAACGGAAACCACCAGCCTGCAGGGAGCGGTTTGCCACTGAAGGGCTCCGGCCCCAGGAAAAACGCGGCGTAAAAAGCGTAGCTGGCCGCGAGCAGCCAGGCCTTGCGCAGCGTGTTAAGGGAAAGCATCCAATACCCGGCGAATACGATGGCAAAGAAATAGAAAAAGCGCGCTTCAACAAACAGCATAGGAGAAAGGTTGTAGGCGGGGAATCGGATTTCACCACCCCGGCGGTCGTACTTTCCCTGAAAAAAATATCCGCTTCCTTCCCGGGGGGATCTGCGCCATAATCGCGAACACCTCTACCATGATCCAGCGTGATTACCTTGTCGTTGGGGCAGGCGTCGGAGGCGGGAGCGTTTGTGCAGCCCTCAGGGAATATGATCCGAAAGGAACCGTAACCCTCGTTGGGTATGAAACGGCGCTCCCCTACCATCGCCCGCACCTATTGGACGTTTTACGCAAGGACGGAGAACCCGCCCCTGACCTTTACCGTCTCCCTCCGGAGTGGTATGCCCAAAATCAGATCGAACTGCGGCTCGACACTCTCGTCACGCAAATCAACCTGGATCGCAAGCTCGCCGTGCTCGGCAGCGGCCAGGTGATCGAATTCCGCAAATGCTGCCTGGCCATGGGCAGCCGTCCCCGCCGCCCGCAGGTGGCCGGGGCGAACCTAGGCAAGATCCTCTACTTGCGCAACCTGCGCGATTTCCTGGCGGTTAAGGAGATGGTCGCCACGGAAAAGAACGTCTTTGTGATCGGGGGCGGCTTCGTGGCGGCGGAAACGGCGGCGGCACTCCACGGGATCGGCGTGAACGTGCAGATTCTCTCCAGCCACCCGAGCCTGTGGCAGCGGTGGCTCGACGCGGAGACGGCCCGCTGGCTCACCGAGCATTTCGTCCGGCAGGGTGTGCCCGTGGTCAACGAGACCCTCAACGGCTTCGAGGGCAAGACCGTGCTGCGCAACATCCAGACCAAGAGCGGCAACCGGCTCCCGGCGGATCTCGTGCTCATGGCCGAGGGCGTGGACCTCAACCTTGGCCTCGTCCTCAACACCCCCCTGGGCAGCCCGAACGGCACCCCGGTCAACGACTTCCTGGAGACCGACGAAAAGGGCATCTACGCCGTGGGCGACATCGCGCTCTACCCGGACGCAATTTTCGGCGGCGTGCGGCGCTGCGAACACTGTAGCTGCACGCTGGAGCAGGCCCGCGTGGCCGGGGCCAACATGACCGGCAAGAAGCGCCAACGCTTCAAGATGATGCCGCACCACACCAGCCGGGTGTTTGATCTTAAGTTCGATTTCGTGGGCGATTTCAGCACGACGCCGGTGCGCTTCGAGATCGCGGGCGAGAGGGACAAGCGCCAATTCACCACGCGCTACTTCCAGGGCCCCAAGCTCATGGGGATGCTGCTTTGCAACGAAGCGGACGCGGCCGTGGATGCGGCCAAGGCGGAAATTTTGGCGGCACACGGGCATTAGCACCCCGCGCGGGCGGAAATCCGAAAATCCGCTACATCCCCCAAGATTAACGTTGGCATCCGGCGGTTTTTGAGTAGTGCATAGAGACAGTGCGCGGGAATTTTGCCTCGCGCCCTTTTTTTATGCCCACCCCCCAACTCTTCGACGTCCACCATCGCCGCATTACCAGTGTGCAGGTCCAGCAGTCGATGCGGATCAACATCCTCGCCGGGTGCTTCGGGATGCTCTGGTTCTCGATGAGCCTGAACATGCCGCTGACGATGTTCATGGAGGCCGTGGGCGCGGGCGGCGCGATGATCGGCCTTCTGACGGCGGTGCGGCAATGCGTGATGTCGGTGCAGATCCCCGCGGCGTTTCTCTCCGAGCACCTCGGCGCCCGCAAGCGCTTCTGGGCCCCGACGACGCTGGTTCACCGCTTGCTCTGGTTTCTCATCGCGGGCCTGGCCTTTTGCTGGAAGCCGGACTCCTGGGGCAGCCTGGTGGGCATTGTGGCGCTGGTGGGCCTGAGCGATCTGCTTAGCAACGCCGGTTCCTCGGCCTGGAACAGCTGGATGGCCGACCTCATCCCCACCAAGAACGCCGGGAGCTTCTGGGGCCGCCGCCAGAGCATCGTCACCGCCGCGTCGCTGCTGGGCATGGCCCTGGCGGGCGTGATCCTCGACCAGTTCCACCTACCCGGCACCACCCGGACAAGCCCCGGCGGCTTCGCGCTGGTTTTTGCCATCGCGGCGGTTTTCGGGGTCAGCGACATTATCATCCACCTCTGGGTGCAGGAACCGCGCCCGGCTTCCGTGGAGCTGAAGGCCGGGGTGCTGCGCCGGATGCTGGCCCCGCTGCGCAATCACGATTTCCGCAACCTGACGCTGGCCATGGGCATCTGGACGTTCGGCTGCTCGATGCTGGGGCCGTTTTCCATCGTTTACCTGAAGCGCTACTTCCCGGTGACTTATTCCCAGGTGGCCTTTATCACCATCGCCGGGTCGCTCGGCAGCGTGGCCACGAGCTTCCTTTTCGGCGCGCTGACGGACCGCCTCGGGGCCCGCGTCCTGTGCGCTATTCTCATGATTCTGGCTCCGTTTACGGCGATCCCCTGGTTCTTCGTGGACGCCTCTTTCGTCACGCTCCATCTTCCGTGGATCGGCGCTTGGACGGTGCCGCAGGTGATCGTCCTAGTGGGGATTTCCACGTTTATCGGCGGCAGCATTTTCTCCGGGGTCGGCCCGTGCCAGCTCCGGCTGGCTGCGCTGCTCTCCAACAGCTCGGGCCGCACCATGGCCATGGCGATCCACTGGTCGATCGTCGGCTTGATCGGCGCGCTGGGGTCGATGAGCGGCGGCTGGATCATGGATTTCGCCAATTCCCATCCGCCGCTTTGCGTGCTCCATGGGGGAACGCCGTTTTCGTTCCTGCACGTCATCATCATCGCCTTTCTGCTGCTGGTGCTGGGCTTTAGCGTGCCGCTGATCCTCAATATCCGGGCGGCGGTGGACCACGTGGCCTTCGGCGAGGCGGTTTCGCGGATGTTCCTCATCAATCCGTTCAATGCCGTGCGGAATTTCTACACGCTACAAATCATCACCACCACGGCGGCCTCGGCCCGCGAGCGCGCCCAGGCGGCCCGCAGCCTGGGGGTCCACCGGAGCGGCATGGCCGTGCCGGACCTGGTGGAGCGGCTGGATGACCCGGTGATCGACGTTCAGGAGGAAGCCATCGAGGCCCTCGGGGCGATCGGCACCGGCGAGGCGCTCGAAGCGCTTTTGCGCAAGCTGGAGGACCCGGCGTTCGACCTGGTACCACAAATCTGCCGGGCCCTGCGGGACTGCGGCAATAGCTGTTGCGTCCCCCCGCTCCTGCGGCTCCTGAAATCCGCCGACCGGGAAATCTTAAGCGAGAGCGCCCGGACGCTGGGCCGCATCGGCGACCGGACGGCCATCCCCCATCTGCTCGACCTGATCACGCACAACCACGACAGCAAGGTGCTGGCCGCGTGCAGCGAGGCGCTGGCGGCGCTCGGGGAGGTCTCCGCCGCCTACCAGATTATTCCGCAAATGCGCGCGGTCTCCAACCGGACCCTCAAGCGCACGCTCGCCATCGCCGCCGGGGATCTGCTCGGGCGGCGGAACGTTTTTTACCAAACGCTCCTGGCCGATAGCGAAACGCTCGGCGCGGGGGCCAGCGAGCTGATCCGCGACTTGACCCGCGTGGTCAAAAAGCAATTTCCGCTCGCCACCCAGCAGGTCGAGACCCTCGTAATGCTTGAGAGCGCCTACCACGAGGGGGCCGTGGACCGGTGCGCGGAGCTGCTCCTCCACCTGGGGCTCCACCTGGTGCAGTTCATGCACCGGCTGCCCATCACGCTCGACCCGAATGAAGCGATGAACCGCCTGCTGGAATGTGACCGCCGGGCGGCCATCGGCGTCTGGTATTTGAAGATCCTCAGCGAGCCTTGGGCCGAGGGAAAACGCTCCGATTCGCGCGACAACAACGACGTTCTGCTGGGCCTGCATATCGTCTTAAGCTTCGCCGACCCGGAGTGAACCCGGGCCCCGGAGACTTTTTTTACGTTTTCTTTTGCGCTATTTTGGGGTCTATTGCCCTTTTCGCATGATCCTTCTGGACCGCTATCTCCTTAGAAACTTTCTGACCCCGTTCCTGCTCTGCTTCTTCGGGTTCCTGTCGATTTGGCTCGTTTTCGACCTTCAGAACAACACGTCGGACTTCCTGGAGGCGCACGTCAAATTCGGCTTCATCGTCTATTATTACCTGACCCAGGTGCCGCAGTTCATGATGATCTGCATTCCCGTGGGGCTGCTGCTGGCGCTGCTTTTCTGCCTGAGCCGGATGTCCCGCTCCAACGAGATCATCGCCATGCTCACGGCGGGCCAGAGCCTTCCCCGGCTCCTGGTGCCGCTGATCGCCGCCGGCCTGGTGCTCACGGGCGTCTGCATGGGGCTTAACTACGCGCTCGCCCCCCACTCCGATTCCATCCGCAAGGAGCTGAAAAACGGCATCAGCCGCAAAAAGAAGGGCCTCACGCTCACGGGCCAGATGTTCAAGAACCGGGCCGACCACCGCACCTGGTACGTGACAAGCATGTCCGCCAAGGCCGGAGACAAGGACGATCCCCTTCTCCACGGCGTCTACATCATCGAGCAGAACGAAGCGGGCACGATCGACTCGAAGTGGTACGCCTACACGGCCCGCTACAAGCCCAAGACCAAGTCCTGGCTGCTCTTTAACGGCAAGACCGTCACGCTTTCCCCGGACGGCAACATTAAGGAGAAGCAATTTCAGACCCAGGAGATCACCAACTGGAGCGAGACGCCGTGGCGCATTATCAGCACCAACCTCGACCCGTCGGGCCTTTCGGTGCCGGAGTTGCAGAGCTACCTTAAGCACAACGCCGACTTCCCCGAGCCGATGCTGGCCCCCTACCGGACCCATCTCCATTACCGCTGGGCGCTGCCGATGCAATGCCTGGTCGTGATCCTCTTCACCGGGCCGCTGGCGATTGTGTTTTCGCGCCGTGGCGTGCTCTCGGGGATCGCCGGAGCGATTTTCCTCTTCGCCACCATGACATTTTTCAGCTACCTGATGCTGGCCTTCGGCAAGGGGTCGCGCATCTCGCCCGTCGTGGCGGCCTGGACGCCGGTGGTTCTCTTTAGCTTGATCGGCATCTATCTCATCTACCTCAAGGGGACTAACCGGGAGTTCCCGAAGCTCTCCGATCTCTTCGCGAAGCCGAAGCATCGGGCATAATTTGGAATAAACCACCATGGCCAGCGATTGGGAAATCAAGGCGCGCAGCCACACGTGCAACGCCACCGGAAAGAAATTCGCCGAGGGGGAGTATTTCTACACCCTGCTTTTTATGGAAAAAAACGGCGATCTCCGGCGCGAGGATCTCTGTGAGGAGGCCTTCAAGGCGCGAGATGCGGCCGGGGAGCCCTATTCCTTTTGGCGGACCAAGTTCGAAGTCCAGCCGCCGCCCCCGCCCGAGCCGATCGGCAAACAGGATGCCGAGGCGCTGCTGCGCCAGATGATCGGCAACGGCGGCGGGGACCACGCCAGCGCCCGCTACATCCTGGCGCTCATGCTGGAGCGCAAGCGCGTGCTCAAACCGGTCGAGACCAAGGAGGAGAACGGGCGGCTCATCCATTTCTACCTCCACGGCAAAACGGGGGAAGTTTTCGTCATTCCCGACCCCGGCCTGCGCCTGGACCAGATCGAGGCGGTGCAAATCGAGGTGTCGGAGCTGCTCGGCGAGGTCTAGGAGCTACCGTCCCATGCCGCTGCCCTGGTTTCAGAACGCCTTTCCGCTTTACCTTGCCCCGATGGCCGGGGTGACGGACCGCATTTTTCGCGGGCTCTGCAAGGAGCTCGGGGCGGATGTGATGGTGACGGAGTTCGTTTCAGCGGAGGGGATTTTCCGCAAAAACGAGCGCACGTGCGAGTACCTCGACTTTGCCCCCGCCGAGCGCCCCATCGGCGTGCAGCTTTTCGGGGCGAACCCTGATCACCTCGGGGAGGCGGCCCGGATGGTGCGCGATTGGGTCGGGCCCGATTTCCTCGACCTCAATTTCGGCTGCCCCGTGCCCAAGGTGGTGGCCCGCAACGGCGGTTCGGCGCTGCTGAAGGACCTCCCTTTGCTCGAACGCGTGGCGAAAGCCGTGGTCGCCGCCGCCGCGCCCTGCCCGGTGACGGCGAAAATCCGCATCGGCTGGAGCCAAACCACCGTTAACGCGCTGGAAACGGCGCGCATCCTGGAGGACGCGGGCATTGAGGCGCTGGCGGTCCATGGCCGCACGAAGGACATGGGCTACAGCGGCGAGGCCGACTGGGAGGTGATCGACGCCGTGGCCCGGAGCGTCCGGATTCCGGTTATCGGCAACGGGGATATCCGCAACGCCCAAGACGCCGCCCGGCGCAAGCGGGAAACAGCGGTTTCCGGCCTCATGATTGGCCGGGGAGCGATGTCGGCTCCGTGGATTTTCCGGGAAATTAAGACGTTTCTGGAAACCGGGTGCGTTCCGCCACCCCCCTCCGCCGAGGAGCGCTGGAAGCTCATCCGGCGACATTGCGTGCTGGCCGTGGAGGAACGCGGTGCGGAACGGTCAGCCTTCCACTCGATGCGGGCGCGGCTGATGTCCTACTGCCACGGGATGCCGTGCGCGAAGGCCCTGCGGGGGCGCTTTGCCGCCATCGAAAGCCTGGCCGAACTCGACCGGATCATTGAGGAAAACCTCTCGGCTGCGGGATCGGTATAATCCCTAATACGAACAGGAATGGCCGCAAAAAGGCGCAAATAGCGCAAAATCAGAGAAATAGCCCGATAACGCCTGACCCGCCATTCTTGCGCCTCTTGCGCTTTTTTGCGGCTATTTTCCCCTATTTTGCGAGCTCGATGGACGCCGGTGCGCCCGCGAGGCAGACGCTTTCCAGGCGCAATTCCTGCCCCTCTTTCAGCTCGGGGATAATCTCGACCCGGTGCGTAATGGCGGGATCAAGCCCCGTGGCCACAATCTGCACAAGGCGCATATTGCCGTCCTTGCACGCGGCGTTGAAACGCTTCGCTTCGCCGCCGTCGATGCGCACGGCGTAGGAACCCGACTTCTGCGTCCCTTCGCCAAAAAGGAGGATCTCCGCCGCCCGGACGTTCAAGACCAGCGGCGCGGGGGCCGTGGCGTTCCCCGCCGTGGCGATGGAGAGCTCATCCATCCAGCGGGAACAGACAAAATCAAACGCGATGGCGTTGCGATGCGGGACCCCGGCCTTCCAGCCCTCGGGCAGCGCACCGAGCGAAGAGAGACGGCAGCGGTTCACCGTCATGTAGGTGTCCGGGGCCACCATGGGCTGCGCCAGGCGGCAGTGCGCGCGCTCGTTGACGGCTTTTTCGTAAGCGGCCCAGGCGGTTTCGGCGTAAAGCGCGTACCCAGCGTCTCCGGGGTGCGTGCCGTCCTCCGGCAAGTCCCATAATTGATCGGGAGTGGCCTTCCCGGCGGCTACCCGTTCTTTGACCACCGCCACGGCGTCGGCCAGGGGCAGCCCGTAGGCCGCACCGATTTTCTTGTGCTCGGGGTCCAGCGGGCGGGACGGCGGGTTGGGAAGCACGTCCTTTTTTGCCGGTAGAATGACCTGCACCACGGGGATCCCCGCCTCGATCATCCGGTGCACGAGCGACTCATAGGAAGCCAGCCGGATGGGCGACGGGACTTCGTACGGATTGTCGTTGATCGTGAAATCGAGGAAAACCAGGTCCGGCTTGTAGGCGAGGATATCGCGCTGCAAACGGAACGCCGCCAGTTGCGAGCCGGTGCCGCCGATGGCACCGTCGATAAAGCGAAAGTGGGCCTTCGGGTAGGTCTTGCGCAGCTTCTCGGAAACCAGGGCCCGGTAGGAGGTTTTGAGGGGATCGGTCGCCTGAGCGCCCCACGTCAGGCTCCCCCCGAGGAAGGCCACGCAGAGGGTTTCGCCGTTCGTGGCGCGTTGGTCAAAAGTGGAAAATTCGAGTGAAGCGGAGGCGTGCATCAGCGGGATCATACAACCGAGCACCAGCGCCGCCAGCATCTTTAGCCTCAAGCGAACCGGAAAAATCATATTGGGGAGTCTCATGAAAGGGGCCCAAACTAACACACGACCCATGGGTTGCGTCAGCGAAAATCCGCCGCTCCCTGCCCACCCGGCACAAAAAACTTGCCAAGGGGCGTCGTTAATTTAGAGTCGCCCTCGATTTGAGGAGCGACAACCGCTCCCCAAGTGCATTGGACGGGAATGCCGTTAAAATCGGCAACAGTGACGCTGCTGTAACCGGATACGAAACCTCATGGCCACTGGGCGAAAGCTCGGGAAGGCGAGGCGGTAGGATCGAAGCCGGGAAGTCAGAAGATCGCTCAATGCGCTGCAATCCGAGAACCCTTCGTTACAAAGGAGAACTTTAATGCCGCATTTTCATTTTGTCTCATGCCGGGCGCTTTCAGCCCTCGTTTTAGCGCGTCCCCTACCGGGGCGGGCTTCCTGCCTCTAGTCCCGCTGCCTTCGCTGGCAACGCGTCGCTATGAGCAGGCTGATCCTCGTGACCGGCGGAAGCCGGAGCGGTAAGAGCGCTTTTGGACAATCCCTGGCGGAATCGCTTCCAGGGCCAAGGGTTTTTGTAGCCACGTGCCCAGTGATCGACCCCGAAATGAACGAGCGCATCCGCCGCCACCGGGAAGCGCGCACCGGGCGCGGCTGGGAAACCATCGAGGAGCCGCTCGAGCTCGCAGAGGCTTTCCGCCGCGCCGCAGGGCACGCCGTGGTGCTCGTGGACTGCCTCACGCTCTGGATCAATAACGCGATGTACGCCGCCGAACAAAGCGGGGCCGACCTTTCGGAAGACGACATCGCCCGGCGCGCACGCGCGGTCGTCGACGCAGCCCGCGCCCACGGCGGTACGGTCCTTTTCATTACCAACGAAGTCGGGATGGGCATCGTGCCCGAGTCCCCGCTGGGCCGCCGGTTCCGGGATCTCGCCGGGCGGGCCAACCAAATTTTTGGCAACGGCTGCGACGAAGTCTATCTCGCGGTCTGCGGCCAGATTCTGCAAATCAAACCCAACTCTTCCCAACATCTATGAGCCTTCTGGAAAAAACACTGAAACAAATCGAACCGCAGGACGCCGCCTCGCGCGAGGCTGCCCGCGCCCGCCTGGATCAACTCTCCATGCCCCACTGGGCCCTGGGCCGCCTCATGGATCTGGCGCTCGACCTGGCGGGGATCACCCGCTCGACGCATCCCACAGTAACCCGCAAAGCGGTGGTGGTAATGGCGGGCGACCATGGCGTGGCCGCATCCGGTGTGAGCCAATATCCGCAGGAAGTCACCGTACAGATGATCCATAATTTCGTCAACGGCGGCGCGGGCTGCAACGCGCTGGCGAGGCTCGCCGGAGCGTCCGTGACGGTGGTGGATGTGGGCGTCGCAGGCGATCTGACCGAGCTGAAGGCAAGCGGCAAAATCATCTCCAAGCGGATCGCCCCCGGCACGGAGAACATGCAGACCGGCCCGGCCATGACCCGCGAACAAGCCATCCGGGCTGTCGAAGCAGGCATCGAGGTCGCTAACGAGATGGCGGATCAAATCGACCTCTTCGCCACGGGCGAAATGGGCATCGGCAACACCACGCCCAGCAGCGCCATCGTAGCGGCGTTGACGTGCCGGGAGGTCGAGGAGATCACCGGGCGCGGCACGTGGATCGACGACGAGCGCCTGAAAAACAAAATTGCCGTCATCAAAGACGCCCTGCGCGTCAACCGGCCCAATCCCGCCGACGCGCTCGACGTGCTGGCGAAGGTCGGCGGTTACGAGATCGGCGCGATTGCCGGGCTGATCCTCGGCGCGGCGGCACAACACAAGCCGGTCCTCGTGGATGGCTTTATCACCACGGCGGGCGCATTGATCGCCCAGGGGCTCTCGCCGGTGAGCACACAATATATGATCGCTGCACACCGCAGTGTCGAACCTGGCCACGCAGCCGCACAGGAACGCCTCGGGCTCGAACCGCTGCTCCACTTGAACCTGCGCCTCGGCGAAGGCACCGGCGCTTCCCTGGCGATGAACCTCGTCGAAGCCGCCGTGCGCGTGCTCACCGAGGTGGCGACGTTCGAGGAAGCCGCCGTTTCCACGGCTCACTAATTCATTAGTTATCTCCCGATGAAACCGCTCATTGCCGCACTTCAATTCCTGACGATCTGCCCCGGCGTGGCCCGGATCGCGTGCGACGAGCGGGAGATCGGGCGCAGTACGCCCTGGTTCCCGGTGGTCGGGCTCTTAATAGGGCTCTTGGTTGCCTACCTTGACCGGGGCCTGGGGCTGATTTTTCCCCCGCTCCTCTCAAGCGCCATTGCCGTCGTGGCCCTCGCGGCGGCGTCGGGCGGTCTGCACGCCGACGGCCTCGCCGACACCGCCGACGGTTTCCTAAGTTCCCGCCCGCGCGAGCGGATGCTGGAAATCATGCGCGACAGCCGCACGGGCGCAATGGGCGTGCTGGCTATTGTCTGCGTGCTGATCCTCAAAGTCGCCGCGCTGGCCTCCGTGCCTGCCGGAATGCGCTTTGCCACGCTGCTGCTGATGCCCCTGGCGGGCCGCTGCTCGATGGTTTTCCAAATGCAATGGCTCCCCTACGCTCGCTCTGGCGGGCTCTGCTCCGTGTTCGTGCAAAACCGACGGCGCTCGGACGCCGTGCTGGCGCTGGCATTCCTGGTGGCAGGTGGGTGGCTGATCGGCGGCGCGTTTGGGCTCTGCACGGCTGGGATCGTGCTGGTCGGGACCGGCCTCTTCTCGCTTTGGAGCCGGGGCAAAATCGGCGGCTTCACCGGCGATACGCTGGGCGCGGGCTGTGAATTAACGGAACTCCTACCGGCCTTCATCGCGGCCTCAACTCTGGCGAGGTTATGGTAATGACGGCACACGGCGGCAATCTGCGGGAACTGGCGCGCCTCTCTGGAAAGGATGAGGGCGGGCTGGTCGATTTTTCCGCGAACCTCAATCCGCTCGGACCGCCCGAGTGGCTGCGGAGCGTCATCGCCTCGCAAATCAGCCGCCTCGTCCATTACCCCGACCCGGATTGCACCAAGCTTCGCGAAGCCGCGGCCCTGCGCTACGGCGCGACGCGGGAGGAGGTCATCGCGGGCAACGGCTCTGCGGAAATTCTATCGGTATTACCCCATGCGCTCGGTAAAAAGCGCGCATTGATCCCCTCACCCGCCTATATCGACTATGCCCGCTCGGCGACGCTGGGAGGAATGACGGTCGAGCTATTTCCGCTCGTAGCGGAAGAGGATTTCGCGCTGCGGCCCGGCGCGCTGGAGCCCTTGCTGCGCGGCGACGAAGCCGTATTTATTGGACGCCCGAACAACCCGACCGGCTACGTCTGCAACGCCGCCGAGTTACGCGCCCTTGCCCTGCGCCATCCCCAAACGGCCTTTGTGATCGACGAGGCGTTCGGCGATTTCGTCGAGGGATTCGAGAGCCTCACGCGCGAGCGCCCCGCCAACGTCTGCGTGCTCCTTTCGCTAACCAAAGCTTTTGCGATTCCCGGGCTGCGGCTCGGGTGCGCCGTCGCTGATGCCGCCTTGGCCCGGCGGGTGCGCGAACTGCTACCGCCGTGGTCGGTCAACACGCTGGCTCAGGCGGTCGGCGTGGCCGCACTTAGGGATACTGAATACCTTAACCAAACGCGAACCTTTGTGCGGGAGCAGCGCGAAGCCCTTGCGGCGGAATTGGCGAAACTTCCCGGCCTGCGCGTCTTTCCCGGGGAGGCCAATTTTCTGCTCGTGCGCACCGGGGAAAACGCATCGGCTCTGGCCGAGCGCCTGCTTCGCGAGGGCATTGCCATTCGGATCTGCGGCAATTACGACGGTCTCGACGGTCACTATTTCCGCGTGGCGGTGCGGCCGCAGCAGGAGAATGCGCGGCTCATCGAAGCACTCCAAAAAGCGGCCGGTTTTCCCGCCGTGGCGGCTCCCAAGCGCCGAGCGGCGGCCCTGATGTTCCAGGGGACCAGCTCGAACGCGGGAAAAAGCGTGCTCACCGCCGCGCTCTGCCGGATTCTCCGCCAGGACGGCCTGCGCGTGGCTCCCTTCAAGGCGCAGAACATGTCGCTCAATTCGTTCGTCACCCGCGACGGCCTGGAAATGGGCCGGGCGCAAGTCGTGCAGGCGCAGGCGTGCCGCGTCGAACCCGAGGTGCGGATGAACCCCATATTGCTGAAGCCGAACTCCGACACCGGCTCGCAAGTAATCCTCATGGGCAAGCCCGTGGGCAACATGAACGTCGGCAACTATATCCGGTACAAGCCGCGCGCGTTCGAGGCGGCAAAAAGCGCGTTCGATTCCCTGGCCGCCGAATACGACGTGGTGGTGATGGAAGGCGCGGGCAGCCCTGCGGAGGTCAACCTCAAGCGCCACGACATTGTCAATATGGGCATGGCGCGCTACGCTGACGCGCCCGTGCTCCTCGTGGGCGACATCGACCGCGGCGGCGTTTACGCCTCCTTCATCGGCACCATGGCCGTGCTCAACGAACCGGAGCGGGCGCGCGTGGCGGGGTTCGTGGTCAACCGCTTCCGGGGCAACGAAACGCTGCTGGGCGACGCTCACGATTACGTACTGCGTCATACCGGCGTGCCGGTGCTCGGCGTCATTCCGTTCTTGCCGCGCCTCGGGCTGCCGGAGGAGGATTCCGTTTCGTTTAAGGAACGGCCCAACCAGCCGGAGGCCCACGCGGGCGAAACCATTGACCTCGCGCTGATCGACCTGCCCCATCTCTCTAATTTCACCGATGCCGACGCGCTACGCGGCGAGCCAGATGTCAACGTTCGGATCATCCGCTCCGCCGCCGAGCTGGGGCAGCCCGATGTGATCCTGCTTCCCGGTAGTAAAAACGTGGCGGGCGACCTCGCCTATCTGCGCGCCACCGGCCTCGCCGCTGCCATCGGCGCGCTGGCCGAGGGCGGGCGCACGGAGATCGTGGGCATCTGCGGCGGCTACCAAATGCTGGGCCGGAGCATCGAGGACCCGCACCGAATCGAATCGGACGGAAAACCCGTCGCCGGGCTCGGCCTGCTCCCGCTTACCACCGTGATGGAATCGGCGAAAACCCTTAAGCGGGCCTCCGCGCGCCATTTAAAATCGGGCCTCGCCGTGCGCGGCTACGAGATTCACCACGGCCGGACGGAACGCGCCGAAGGGCTCGATGCCTGGGTGGCGCGCGAGGATGGCGAGGTGATCGGCGCGGGCCGCGAGGGCGTCTGGGGAAGCTATCTCCACGGCATTTTCGACGACGACTTTTTCCGCCGCTGGTTCATCGACCGCGCCCGGGAGCGGCGCGGCATCCAACCGCTCGGATGCGTGGTGGCACCGTATGATTTGCAGGAAGCCTTCGACCGCCTCGCCGCAACGGTGCGCGAACGGCTCGACATGAAAACCGTCTACCGGCTGCTCAAACTGTGATGAGGCTCGAAATTCAAGTTCTGGCGGCCTTCGGGCTCGATTTACTGCTGGGGGACCCGCGCTGGCTGCCCCACCCCGTCCGGTGGATTGGCCGTCTGGCCTTGGCGCTCGAAACGCCGCTGCGCCGCGCTTTGCGCAATGATTATGCCGCCGGATGCGCCGCCGTGTTGGTCGTGCTCGGAGCCACGGGTTTGAGCGCCTTCGCACTGCTGGCCGCCGCCCGGGAACTGGGCCCTTGGGGCGGGGATGCCGCCTCGATCGTGCTGCTCTACACCTGCCTGGCCGGGCGCGATCTCGCGCGCCATGCGCAGCGGGTTCACCGCGCCCTTGCGGATGGCGACCTCGGCGAAGCCCGGCGGCGCGTAGCAATGCTGGTGGGCCGCGATACCGAACGCCTCGACGAGCCCGGTGTGGCGCGAGCAGCTGTCGAGAGCGTGGCGGAGAACCTCGTGGACGGCGTGACGGCCCCGATCTTTTTCGCGCTGATCGGCGGGCCCGTGGGCGCGCTAATTTACAAGGCGGTCAATACGCTCGACTCGACCTTCGGCTACAAAAACGAACGCTACCTGCGCTTTGGCTGGGCCTCGGCGCGGCTCGACGATTGCGTTAACTACCTTCCCGCGCGCCTCACCGCACCGCTGGTCGCCGCCGCCGCCGCACTCCTGCGCCTGCGTCCCCTAGCTGCATGGCGCACGCTGCGGCGCGACGGTCGCAAGCACCCGAGCCCGAATTCCGGCCTCTCCGAAGCGGCGGTCGCGGGGGCGCTCGGCGTGCAGCTCGGCGGGCTCAATTACTACTTTGGCCAGCCGTCGGAACGGCCTCCGATGGGCGACCCCGGCCAGACGCTCCGGCGCGGCCACATCCTCGCCGCCAACCGCCTCATGCTCACCACTTCTGCGCTGGCCCTGCTAGTTTTCGCGGGCATCCGGCTCACTTTGATATGAACGCGCGCACCCTGATTTTCACCGGCGACGGCAAAGGCAAAACCACGGCGGCCTTCGGCATGGCCCTCAGGGCCTCGGGCCACGGCCAGCGCGTCCTGGTGATCCAGTTCCTGAAATCCAACGCCAACACGGGCGAGCTCCGCGCCTGCGCCAGCCTGCCCGGCGTGGAGGTGATCCAGATGGGGGCCGGTTTCGTGCCCAAGCCGGATCATCCCGAGTATGCCCGGCACCTGGCGAAAGCCCGCGAGGCGCTGGCCTTCGCACGGGAGAAGATCGAGGTTATCTATTACGATCTGATCATTCTGGATGAAATCTGCGGGGCCATTAGCTTGAAGCTGATCGAAGAGCAGGCCGTCATCGAGATGATCAATGCCCCCGGCCGCGCGGCCCGCCTTGTGCTGACCGGCCGCAATGCCAGCCAGGCGCTGATCGCGCAAGCCGACACCGTCACGGAAATGCGCTGCGTGCGCCATGGCTACACCCAGGGCATCCCGGCACAGAAAGGGGTGGAGTTTTGAACCTGCCTCGGCTGGTCATCGCGGGGACCCAAAGCGGCGTTGGCAAAACGTCGATCACGCTGGGCCTGGTCGCGGCGCTGGTTCGCCGGGGGCTGCGCGTGCAGACCTTCAAGGTCGGGCCCGATTATCTCGACCCGACTTATCTCGCGCTCGCCTCAGGCCGCCCCTGCAACAATCTCGACGGCTGGATGTGCGGCGAAGCCTATGTGCGCGAGCTGTTTTGCCGCGCGGCGGCCGGGGCGGATGTCGCGCTTATCGAGGGCGTGATGGGGCTTTTCGACGGCGCGGATTTTAACGCGCTCGACGGCAGCACGGCGGAAATCGCGCGCTGGCTCTCGGCTCCGGTCGGCCTTGTCGCGGAGGCTTGGGGCGTGGGGCGCAGTTTCGCGGCGGCGGTTCACGGCTATTCGACTTTCGTCCCGGGCATCGCCATCGCCGGGGTTATCGCCAACCGGACTGGATCGGATCGCCATGCCGCAGGACTGGGCGAGGCGCTCGCGGGGGCTGAGCTGCCGCAGCTCTGGGGCGCGGTAAAACGCGGTGCGCTGCCTGAGTTGCCCAGCCGTCATCTCGGGCTCGTCACGGCGGATAAGGAGCAGGTCACGGAGGCTCTGCTAAAGCGCCTGGCCGATGCCGTCGAATCGAGCGTCGATCTTGACCAACTCCTCGCCGCCGCCCAAGCTGCGCCCGCGCTTGAGGCCCCGCCTGAGCATGCTTCGATCACCGGCGGCCCCAAGGCACGCCTGGGGATTGCGCGGGATGAGGCGTTTCATTTCTACTATCCTGATAACCTCGAAGCGCTGGAGCGGGCCGGTTGCGAATTGATCCCCTTTTCGCCCTTGCGCGACGCGGCGCTCCCGCCCGACCTGGACGGGCTCTACCTCGGCGGCGGCTACCCCGAGGAATACGCCGCGCGGCTCGCCTCCAACCGCGCCTTCCTCGCGGCCTTGCGCGAATTCGCCGCGAGCGGCCGTGTCGTTTACGCCGAGTGCGGCGGCCTCATGATGCTTTCCCGGGGCATCGAGACGCTCGACGGCGCACGGCACGAAATGGCGGGGCTGCTCCCGGCGTGGACGCGCATGTCGCCCCGGATCAAGTCGCTCGGCTATGTGGAGATCAGCCTGACGCGTGATACCCCCTGGGGCGCGGCGGGCAAACGCCTGCGCGGGCATGAATTCCACTACTCAGAATTACTGACGGCCCCCGAGAAATGGGAGCGCGCTTACTCAGTACGCTATCGGCGCTCGGGCGCGCCTGTCGCCGAGGGGTTCCAGAGCGGCTCCGTGCTCGCCAGCTACGCCCACCTTCACTTTGCCTCTCAGCCTCGCGCCGTCGCCCACTTCGTTGCGCGGCTCCAATCCCGCATCCCATGCCACTAATCGACCAACTTACCCAAAACCCGATGAGCGGCCCCGAGATCGAGCGCCGTTCGTTCGCCATCATCGACCGCGAGGTTCCCGACCGTGCCGAATTTGACGCCGCGCAATGGGAGATCGTGCGCCGCCTTATCCACACCACGGGCGACCTCGGGCTGGCCGGGCTCGTCCGGTTTTCGCCCGACGCCATCGACGCGGGCGTGGCCGCCCTTCGCTCGGGAGCGCCGATCTACGCCGACTCCAATATGATCCGCGGCGGCCTTTCCCTGGCCCGGCTCCGGAGCGTGAACCCCGCCTACGAGCCCGCGAGCATCGCCTGCCACGTAGCCGATCCCGACGTGGCCGCGCAAGCCACGCAGCTGCCCCGGTCCCTTTTCGCCGTGCGCAAAGCCAGGCCGATGCTCCACGGAGGCATCGCCGTCTTTGGCAATGCCCCGGTCGCGCTGCTGGAGCTCAACCGGCTCATCGCCGAGGAAGGTATCCGGCCCGCGCTCGTCGTGGCCATGCCGGTCGGGTTTGTTCACGTCGTGGAGAGTAAAGAGGAGCTCGCCACGCTCGGCGTTCCGTTCATCGCGATTGAGGGGCGTAGGGGCGGCAGCCCGTTGGCCGTCGCCACGCTCCATGCGCTCTGCACATTGGCGACTCATTTTTCCAAAGCATTATGAGAATCTATTACTGGATCATCCTAGCTCTGGCGCTTACAGGTCTGCCCTCGACCTCAAATGCCATGCATATCACCGAGGGCATCCTGCCACCCCAATGGGCCGCGCTCTGGTACGCCCTGGCCATTCCGTTCGTGGGCTGGGGCTTGCGCGACCTGCGGCTGCGAGCGGCAAAAGAGCCATTCTTTAAACCGATGGCCGGCCTGGTGGGGGCGGCGGTGTTCGTGATTTCGTGCATGCCAATCCCCGTGCCCACGGCGGGCACCTGCTCGCACCCGTGCGGCACCGGCATCGCGGCGATTTTGATCGGGCCCTTCCTCACGGTGGTCATCAGCAGCGTGGCCCTCTTGCTCCAGGCGCTCTTCCTGGCCCACGGCGGCCTGACGACGCTGGGGGCGAATATTTTCTCCATGGGCGTCGTGGGCAGCTTCTCGGGTTACGCGGTGTTTCACCTGACGCGCCGCGCGGGGCTGCCGGTCGTCGCGGCGGCTTTCCTCGCCGGGCTGATTTCGGACTGGGCCACCTACGCGACCACCTCCGTGGAACTGGCCAGCGCGCTGCACGGCGGCGGTTCGTTCCTGAACATGGCCTTGGCCATCGGCGCGTCGTTCATGCCAACGCAGCTTCCGCTCGGCCTTTTCGAAGGCGTCTTTACCGCGGGCATCTACCGCTTTATCTCCCAGCGCCGCCCCTCGTTGCTGGAAAACCTGCAAACCGAAGGAGCCCTCTAATGAAGAAAGTTGCACTAACTTGGGCGCTGCTGCTGGCGCTCGCCCTGGGGATCGCCATTTGGCTTAGCCGGATGCCTCACACCTGGGCGGGCGTGGACGAAACCGTGGTGGAAAAATACGCCGTGGAGGCCGGACGCCCGCCCCGCAAGCCGTTCATCAACACCGACCAGGGCGACCTGCTCTTGTTCGTTTTCCTGATCGCGGGCACCGCCGCAGGCTTCATGGGCGGCTACTTCTTCCGCGCGCTCTTCCCTCCCGCAGTCAAGCAATGAGCCTGCTCTCCGAGATCTTCTCCGACCTTTTCGCGCGCGAAGAAAACGTGCTTTCGCGGATGGATCCGCGCACGAAACTGGTCGTGGCCTTCTCGGCGCTCATCGCCATCGCGTTTTCGCGCGAGCCGCTCTTTCCGCTAATGACGGCTCTGGCCTGTCTCGCGGGAATCGCCGCCGTGGGAGTGCCTCTGCGCATCGCGCTCCCCCGGCTCGCTGCCCCGCTTGGAATCGCCTCGGTGTTGCTGGCGTGGCAGGCGCTCCTTACCGGGCAGACGCCGCTTTGGAGCCTCTCGGCGGGCGGGTTCACGCTGACCGTCACCCGCGAGGGGCTGCAACACGGCATTCCGCTGGCCTGCCGGGTCGTCGGCGGGGTAAGCGTGCTGATGTTGTTGAGTTTCACGACCCCGATGCCCCGCGTTTTTTGCGCAATGCGCTCGATGGGCGTGCCCCAGGGTTGGGTGGAGATCGCTCTGCTAATGTACCGCTACATCTTCGTGCTGTTGGAGCTGGCGGGAGACGTGACCGCGGCCCAAAAAGTACGCCTCGGGTACGCGGGCCTGCGCCGTGGGCTCGCCTCGGCGGGGGTGCTCGGCGGCACGCTGCTGCTGCGTTCCGTGGACCAGGCGGTGCGCACCGACGAAGCCATGCGCGTGCGCGGTTACCATGGGGAGATCCCGCTCGGAGCATTGCCGCGCCTGCCGGGGCGCGATGCCTGGACCCTCGCGGGCGCGCTTGCGGTTCTCGCCGTCGCCTTTTTCGCGTCGGAGGCGCTGCATCCATGAGCTCGCGCGCCATCGAAGCCGACGCCGTTTCGTTCGCCTATCCCGATGGGTTCGTGGCCTTGAAGGAGATCGGTTTTCACGCGGAGCGCGGGGAATTCGTGGCCATGCTCGCCTCCAACGGATCGGGGAAAACCACGCTCATCCGGGTGCTCGCGGGGCTTCTGAAGCCCAGGAGCGGGGAAGTGCGCGTCAACGGTCGTAATATCCGGGACTACTCGCAGGCGGAACTTTACCAGCAAGTCGGCCTCGTTTTCCAGAACCCCAACGACCAGCTTTTCGCCGCTACGGTGGAGGAGGACGCGGCCTTTGGCCCGAGAAACCTGGGGCTCGGCGAAGCGGAAGTCCGGCGGCGCGTGGAGGAAGCCCTGGAGGCCGTGGGCGCACTGGAGCTGGCCTCGCGCGCGATTCATCACCTCAGCTTCGGGCAGCAGAAGCGTGTGGCCATCGCGGGGGTGCTGGCGATGAAGCCCTCGATCTTAATCCTCGACGAGCCGACCGCCGGGCTCGATCCCGCCGGGGAACACCACTTATTGCGCCTCCTGAGCCGCCTCAACCGCGAGCAAGGGATCACCATTATCCTGGCCACCCACTCCGTCGATACGCTGCCGCTCTTTGCCCACCGCATTTACCTGCTCAACCGGGGGCGCGTGCTCAAGGCGGGGCCTTCGGAGGAGGTTTTCCGCGACCGCGCGCTGCTCGAAAGCGCCAGCCTGCGGCTCCCCTATGTTTCGCGCCTGCTCGACGAACTCAAGCGGATCGACGGCGTGCCGATCCACGGTCTGCCGCTGACGCTCGGCGAGGCTCGCGAGCAGCTCTTAAAGCTGATCCCCGACGATCTGATTTTGCCGGTGATTAAGGAGGATCTCGTATGATGCTGCGCACCGGATACACCACGGGCGCGTGCGCCGCCGCGGCCGCGAAAGCCGCCGCACTGCTGCTGGTCCACGGCGCGTGCCCGGAAACCGTGGAAATCGAGCTGCCCGAGGGGGCGCGCGCGGCGTTTGCGGTGGTTGCGTCGCGGCGCTTCGAGGAACGGGCCGAGGCCGCCGTGGCCAAGGACGCGGGCGACGATCCCGACGTCACGCACCAGGCGCTGGTGCGCGTCGAGGTCGCTTTCATTGAGGAGAGCGGCATCCGTTTCGCGGCGGGTGAGGGCGTGGGCACCGTCACCAAGCCAGGGCTCTCCATCCCGCCCGGCGAACCGGCCATCAACCCCGTGCCGCGCGAGATGATCCGGAAAGCCGTGCGCGAAGTGACGCCGCGCGGCGTGCGCGTGGAGGTCGCGATTCCCGGCGGCGTCGAACTGGCGCGCAAGACCTTCAATCCGCGCCTGGGCATCGAGGGCGGGCTCTCGATCATCGGCACCACGGGGATCGTCAAGCCCTTCAGCGCCCCCGCGCTGCGAGCGTCGCTCAAGTGTGCGCTGGAAGTCGCCTCGGCCTGTGGCGTGAAAGCTCCCGGGCTAGTTCCCGGCAACATCGGCGAGCGCGCGGCCCGGAGGCACCTAGCCGTGGCAGCCTCGGACATTGTGCAAGTCAGCAACCACTGGGGCTTCATGCTCGACGAGGCGGCGCGGATGCCGTTCGAAAAGCTCCTTATTCTCGGCCATCCCGGGAAGCTCGCCAAGCTGGTTGACGGCGAGTGGGATACGCATTCCTCCAGCTCCGCGAGCGCCGTCGGCGTGGTGAGCCGGATCGCCCGGCGCGAACTGGGCCGCTTCGTGCCGGAAAGCGCGACGGTCGAGGGGATCTTCGCCGCGCTGCCGCCGCCGGAATCCCAAAGCGTCGGAGCAGCGCTGGCCCGCGCGGTTTGCGAGGCGATCCAGAACCGCATCGGCCCGGCCCGGCCCCTCGCCGTGGTGCTCATCAACCTGCCCGGGGAAATTCTCGGCGTTTACGGAGACCTCTCGCCATGGAAATAAACCCGATCACCATTGTCGGCTGCGGCCCGGGGGCGCTCGATTACGTCACGCCAGCGGCCTTGCGCGCCATCCGGCAGGCGCGGGTCCTCGTCGGCGCACGACGGCTGCTCGATCAATTTCCCGAAGTCGAAGCCGAGCGCATCGTCGTCAGGGCCGACGTGCCTGGGGCGCTCGATGCCATGAGCCGCCACGTGGGCGCGCGGCCCGTCGCCGTGTTGGTCACGGGCGATCCCGGCCTGTGCAGCCTGGCGCGGCCCGTTCTGCACCGGTTCGGCCCCTGCCGCGTGATCGCGGGGATCAGCTCCGTGCAGGCCGCATTCGCCAGCATCGGCGAGGACTGGCAGGGGGCGCGGATTCTCTCTGCCCACGACCGCGTTCCGGAGGCCGACTTCGCCTCGCTCGCCGCCGAGCCAAAAATCGCCCTGCTCGCTGGGAACCCCGCCACCGCTGACTGGGTTCGCGGGCTTTCCCGGGCCCTCGCCCCGACGCATACGCTTACCATTTGTGAAAACCTGACGCTGGAGAACGAATCCGTTCGCCGCGCCGACCCGCTATCGCTGCCTATGAACCTCACATCCCGCACCCTGCTGCTTTTCCTGAAACCGGAGGCCCCTCGCGCATGAGTACTTTTTATGGAATCGGCGTCGGCCCGGGCGATCCGGAGCTCCTCACGCTCAAAGCCGCAAAAGTCCTGAGTTGCTGCCCCCACGTCGTGGTGCCCAAGGCGCGAGCCGAGGGCGAGAGCGTGGCGCTCGAAATCGCCCGCCGTCATGTGCATGAGCGCGCGGAGATCCACGAGCTCGTTTTTCCGATGACCACCGACAAGGCCGAGCTTTCCAGGAGCTGGCGGGAATCGGCTAGGAAGATCGCCGCGCTGCTGGAGACCGGCGCGGATGTCTGTTTCCTGACGCTCGGTGACGCGCTGGTTTACTCGACGTACATTTATCTTCTGCGCGAACTGAAGGCTGTATTACCTGGTGTGAACGTGGTCACGGTGCCCGGCATTACGTCGTTTTCAGCCGCTGCCGCGCTCACCGGCTTTCCGCTGGGCGAGGGCAAGGAGCCCATCCGCGTGGTTCCCACCGCCGACGACCTCACCGCCGTCCGAGACGCGTTGGAGGAGGGCGGCACCGTGGTGCTCATGAAAATTGGCAAGCGCCTGGGCGACATCCTTGATCTCCTCGAAGAGCGGGGGCTTCTCGGCGAGGCCGTTTTCGTCCAGCGCGCGGGCCAGGCCGCCCAGCGCGTCGAGCTCGATCTGCGCACGCTGCGGGGCCGCGAGGCCGAGGCCGGTTATCTCTCCGTCATCCTGGTCCACGCGAAGGGAGGCGCGCAATGAAAGTCATCTTTGTCGGCGCGGGCCCGGGCGACCCGGAGCTCCTGACGCGCAAGGCCGCCCGCCTGCTGGAATCCTGCCGCTGCTGCATCTACGCCGGTTCGCTCGTGGCCCCCGAGGTGATCGCGCTGATCCCCGCCGAGGCGGAAAAGCACGACTCCGCCGGGCTGACGCTCGCGCAGACCACGGAAATCTGCCGCCGCGCCGCTGAGCGGGGCATCGACGTCATCCGCCTGCACACCGGCGACCCGGCCATCTACGGGGCCATTCGTGAGCAGATGGCGGAGCTCGACCAGCTCGGCATCGCCTACGAGGTCGTCCCCGGGGTCAGCTCGTTCCAGGCCGCCGCCGCCGCGCTCAAGACCGAGCTGACCGCGCCCGAGGTGGCCCAGACGATCGTGCTCACCCGGGTCTCGGGCCGCACGCCGGTTCCCCCGGGGCAGGAGCTGGAAAAACTCGCGCAATCCGGCTCGACCTTGTGCCTTTTTCTCTCCGTTCACAAAATCGCGGAGCTGGCGCGAACGCTGGCCGGGCCTTACGGAGAGGATTGCCCCGTGGGCGTGGTTTACCGGGCCTCGTGGCCGGACGAGCGCCTGGTGAGCGGAACGCTCGCGGATATCGCTGCGAAGGTGGAAGCCGCCGGGATCGGCAAAACAGCGATGATTATCGTGGGCCGCGCGCTGGAACGCCACGGAGCCGCTTCGCGCCTCTACGACGCCACGTTTTCGCACGGCTACCGCCAAGCCGAAACCCCATGAGCACTGCAATCGTGACACTTTGCGACGAAGGCGCGCGGCTCGCCCTGCGGCTTGCCGTCAAGCTCGGCGAGGCGCGGCTCTTTGTGCATGAATCGGCGGGCGAGTGTGCTGAGGCCGAGCGTTTCGCCTCGGTTGTCGAGCTGACGGCGGGGATTTTTTCCTCATACCGGCGGCTCGTCTACATCGCCCCCACAGGCGTCGTGGTTCGCGCCATCGCACCGTGCCTGCGGCATAAGCTAACCGACCCCGCCGTGGTCGCGCTCGATGTGGGGGGGCGCTACGCCGTCAGTCTGCTCAGCGGCCATGAAGGCGGGGCCAACGCGCTCGCCCTGCAAGTCGCCAACGCCCTCGGGGCCGAACCGGTGATCTCAACAACGACCGAGGCCGTCAGGACGCTCACGGTCGGCATCGGCTGCCGTCGCGGCACCCCGGCGGAGCGCATCATCGGGGCCATCCGGGAGGGGCTGGAAAAAGTGGGTGCGACGCTCGGCGAGGTGCGTTTCCTGGCCTCGGCGGAGCTCAAGGCCGACGAACCGGGCCTGCTCCAGGCCGCGCGCGAACTTGGGCTCGGCCTGCGGTTCATTTCCGCCGGAGAAATCCTTTCAACAACCAAACGTTTCCGCCACAGCGCCTTCGTAGCGGAGAAAATCAACCTGCCCGCCGTGGCCGAACCCTCGGCTCTGCTGGCCGGAAGGAGGACCCTATTAATACTACCCAAGACTATCATCAACGGAGTGACCGTGGCGGTTGCCCGGGAAAACTCTTTGTAATCGGCATCGGCCCCGGAGGCCCGCTCGACCGCACGCGGCGGGCCGAGGAGGCCATCCGCGCGAGCAGCGTCGTGGTGGGCTACAAGCACTACCTCGACCACATCGCCGACCTTACCGAGGGAAAAGAACTGCTCTCCTCCGGGATGCGCCAGGAGATCGACCGCTGTCGGGCCGCGCTGGAGCACGCCCAGGCGGGGGAGACTGTGGCGTTTGTCTCCTCGGGAGACGCCGGGGTCTACGGCATGGCGGGCCTAGCCATCGAAATGGCCGCCGCGCACGGCATCGGCGTGCCGATCGAGATCGTGCCGGGCGTTTCCGCCGCGAACTCCGCCGCCGCCCGGTTCGGCGCGCCGCTAATGCTCGACTACGCATGCGTAAGCCTGAGCGACCTGCTCATGCCTTGGCCCACCATCCGGCAGCGCGTGGAGGCGCTCGCTGCGGCGGACCTGGTGGTGGCGCTCTACAACCCCAAGAGCACCAAGCGCGTGACGCAAATTGAGGAAGTGGCCGGGATCTTTCGCCAGCACCGCCCGGGGACCACTCCCGTCGGCGTGGCCACCGCCGTCGGCTCGCCGGATGAGCGCCTCGTGCTCTCGGACCTCGATCATTTCCTAGCCGAGGAAATCACTATGAAGAGCATTGTGATCGTGGGCAACCGCTCCTCCAAGGTGCTCGACGGCCGGTTCATCACGCCAAGAGGTTACTCGGTATGATCCTGCTTCCCGGCGGCACCAGCGAGACCGCTCCCCTGGCCGAGGCGCTTGCCCGGGCCGGGTACGACGTGCTGGTTTCGACGGCGACGGACATCGGGCTCTTTATTGGGAACCATCCGCGCATCGAACACCGGCACGGGGGGCTCGACGCCGCCGCGATGGCCGCGCTCATCCAGCAGCGCGAGGTCCAGGCCGTGGTGGATGCCGCGCATCCCTACGCCGAGAGGCTGCACGAGACGGCCCGCCGCGCGGCCTCGGCTATGGGCGTGCCCTATTTCCGCTATGTGCGCCCTGAATGCACGGAGCTGCCCCCGGACGCAGTGAAAGCCGCCGATCACGCCGAAGCCGCGCGCCTGGCCTGCCGGGCGGGGAAGCCGATTCTGCTGACAGTTGGCTCGCGCCATATCCGCCCCTATGCCGAGGAGGCTACCAGGGCGGGGATCGCCCTTTTTGCGCGGATCCTCGATCATCCCACATCACACCAGGCCTGCCGCGACGCGGGGATGCCGCCCGAGCGCGTCCTTACCGGGCGCGGCCCGTTCAGCGTGGAGGAAAACCGGCGGCTGATCGCCTGGCACGGCATCGGCGTCCTGGTGACCAAGGAGAGCGGCGACGCGGGCGGCCTTCCGGAGAAGCTGGAAGCGGCGCGGTGCGAGGGCGCGGAGGTCATCGTCGTCGAGCGCCCCTGCGAAATGGAAGCCAACGCGTTTTCCGAAATGCCCGCGCTGCTCGCCGCTCTCGAAGCCGCCGTGCCGCCGCCCAAGCGTTGCCAGGCGCTGCTGCTCGACCTGGAAAGCGTGCTGGTTCCCGAGATTTGGGAGGCCGTGGCGCAGAGGGCCCGCGTGCCGGAGCTGGCCCTCACCACGCGCGATATTCCCGATTACGAGCAACTCATGGCCCGCCGCATCGAGGTCTGCCGCCAGCGGGGGCTCGGCTTGACGCAGCTCCTGGAAATCGTCGCCACCCTGGAGCCGCTCGACGGCGCGCGCGAGTTCCTGGCCTGGGCGCGCGAACGCACCGAGGTCATGATCGTCTCGGACACCTTCCACGAGCTCGCCGGGCCGCTCCTGGCCAAGCTCGCCTCGCCCCCCGTCTGGTGCCACACGCTCCGGATTGACCCCGAGGGCTATCTTTGCGGCTTCACCCCGCGCGATGAGGCCGGGAAACCGGGAGCCGTCGCCGCCTTTCAGCACCGGGGCAGGCGCGTGGCCGCCGTTGGCGATTCTTTCAACGACCTGGGCATGCTCCGGGCCGCCGACGTCGCGTTTCTATTCCGCCCCAGCCCGCGCCTAGCCGAGCCCCCCTTCCCCTCCTTTACCCGCTACAGCGATCTAAAAAACGCCCTCACCACCGTCTTATGAATCAGCCCTGCATTATCCTGATGCCCCACGGCAGCAAAAACCCGCAGTGGTCCGAACCGTTCTGCAAGCTTACCGACACCTTGCGGCAAACGCTCGGGCCCGGGGCCGTCCACCTCGCGTTCATGGAACTCTCCTCGCCCACCCTCATGGACGCCGCGCGGGAAATGACGCGCACCGGCACCCGCAAAGGCCGCATTCTGCCGATGTTCATGGCCAAGGGGAACCACTTCAAAGACGACATTCCCGAACAGATCGCCCGGGTCCGCGCCGCCTTCCCCGGGCTGGAGCTGGAGCTGCTCGACCCAATCGGCCTCAACCCGATGTTCTTCGAGCTGATGGGCAGCGTGATCCGGAATCTCTACGAAGAGCACGCGCCCGCTTGAATTCGCGCGGAAATGCGGTAACACAGACCCATGTCTTTTCTCCCCGAACTGAAAGACGTGGTCAACACAGCCCACGTCATCGCTCCGTTTGCGACCCATCTCTTTGGAGGCGAACCCGGTCGGCCGATTTCACTCCCCAACGCCAGCGGAGCCGTCTACGAAAACGCCTCGGGAACCTGGTGCCTGCTGACTCAGGTGGCCGCTCCGAACCCGGCGGCATCGCGGGGCGAACAGACCACTCGCATTTTTGAAACCATTGAGCAGGCGCTCCAGGCCGAGGGAATGGGCTTCGGCAACGTGCTGCGCACCTGGTTTTACCTCGACGGGATCCTGGACTGGTATGGGGAATTCAACCAGGCCCGGACGGCGTTTTTCCAGAGCCGGGGGACCTTCGGCGGGTTGTTGCCCGCTAGCACGGGCATCGGCATCGCCAACCAGCTCGGCGCACCCGTGGTGACAGGCGTGCTGGCGGTGAAAGGCAGCGCCGGGTTTCACGCCTGCGAAGTCCCCTCGCCGCTCCAGGGCTCGGCGTGCGATTATAAGAGCTCGTTTAGCCGCGCGGTGGAGTTTGCGGGGCCCGGGTTCCGGCAGGTCTGCGTCTCCGGCACGGCCAGCATCGCCGCCGATGGCCGGAGTCTGCACCTGGGCGACATGCGGGCGCAGGTGGAGGAGACGATGCGGGTGGCCGAGGCGCTGCTCCAATCGCGCGGGATGGGCTGGCAAGACTGCAACCGCGCGGTGGCCTATATCAAGCGCGCGGAGGACGCGCCGGTGTTCGCGGAATATCTGCGCCACCGAGGTCTGACCGGCCTGCCGCTGACGTGGATGCACGCCGATGTTTGCCGCGAGGAGCTGCTCTTCGAGATCGAACTCGACGCGCGGGTTAACGAATAGCGGCCCTTATTTCGCCTCCACGCGGAAGGGAATCGCGGGCAGTGCGCCGATGGACCATTTTTTGGGCTTATCGGCTCCGGGCGGGGTGCGTTCCACAAAGGCCTCGAACATGAGGTTGCCCGCCAAGCCGGGTTTCGCCTCGGGCGCGGCGGTGAGGGTTACGGCCAGCCCCTCGGGAACGGCGGCGATCTCTCCGACGCCGATGCCCTCCACTGCTTCGAGCGGCTGGAGCCGCAATTCGGAAGCCTGAGGCAGCCGCCCCATTCGCTTGAGGACCACGCGCCCGGTTCCGCCCGGCTTCAAGACCACGGGTTCATTGGAGAGGAACGCGAACGACTGCATTTTGGCGGTGCCGGTGGTCATGGCCACGAGCGTTTGCGAGGGCACCAGATGGTGGTACGCGAAGGCCTGGAGCAGATCGTCGGAGGGAACCACCGGGCGAAAAACCGCCGTTCCGCCCACGGTGGCGCGGCCTTCGGCAAAGAGGTACGCCGGGGCGTCAAGCGGCTCGGGGGGGAGGGTCACCGAAGCCTGCACTTTGGTCATTCCGGCGGGGATCGTGGCTCCATCGAGCCGGAAGCCGGGCGGGGTGTTCTTGAGCGAAAGCGCAATGTCTCCGGAAAAGCCATCCCGGCGCATGGCGTAGATCGTCACGGGAACGGACGAGCCCGGCTTTCCGTTCACCGCCGAGGGGACCCAGCGCAGGGCGAAATCCGGCCTCGGCGGGCCGATGCGCAGCCGGTAGGCGTACTCGGGGCCTCCCTTATGCTGCGTGTCGCCGATCTGCAAGGAGTAGACCCCGTCGGCGGGAATCGGGAAGGCAAAAGCGGAATCGGCCTGGTGGGTCAGGAGCCCTGCCGCGAGGTCCTCCCGGTCGTCGTTGAAGGCGAGTTGACGGCCCTCGGCGTCGGTGAGGCGCAGCCAGGAGTCGAGCGGTGAATTGAGGCGGCGGGCGGCGACATCGGCCACGAGCGTCTCCCCTGCTTTGCAGGAAAAACGGTACTGGTCGATGTCCCCCGGCTTGTCGATGCGCCCGTTAACGATGAGGGGTGGTGTCACGAGTTGCGCCGTTTTGAGCGTGTCGTTGGGCTCCGTTTCGGTGACTTCGGGGAGCGTGTCGGCGGCGAACGTAACGTCGCTCACCGACAGGCCGTTCGACAGATTGGCCGGATGAAACGAGCCCGCTTCTTTGGAGGGCGCAATAATCCGGCGCGCGGTATCGAGATTCCAGCCGCTCACATCCACAGCGGCCGCCGAGCCGACCGGCCCGCCCAGCGGGAAGATGCCGGTGACGAAGGGGAACGCGCCGACCCTCACGCGGTAGACGAAATCCTCGCGCCCCCGGTAGAGCGCATCGCGTATCTCCAGGTAATACGTGCCCGGTTTCGGCACGTCGTAACAAAAAACCGGGTCCGGGTTAAACCGGAACGCCCCCGAGAAAGCCGCCTCCCGGCCCGCCGCATCGTAGAGCGCCACGACCGGCTGGAACCACCCGGGCACGGCGTCGGCCAGGTAGGGAATGAGGTCGCGCCCCTGGAGCGCCACCACCAGCCGCGCCCCAGCCGGGGCGGTGAAGGCATAATGATCGACGCCGCCGGGGGGGATCTGCCCGTTGATGACAGCAGGCAAGGTGACGCGCGGCGCGTCGGTGAGCTTTTTGCCCGCCGCCTCCGACTTGAGTGTTTCAGGGAAGGTCCCGACGCAGAAGGTGAGCGGGTTGGAAATCCCGGCCGTGCCGCGCAGGCGCAGCTCGCGCGGGCCGGGGGCAGCGTCCGGCGCGGCGTCCACCTGGAGATAGGCGGTTTCGGAAAGCTGGACGTTCTGCTGGCGCTTGGGGTCGTTACGGCGCTTGCGCTGGAGCAGAAAGAGGCGGATTTCGTCCTCCGTGGCCCCGGCTTCCTTCAGGATTTCCGCGATGATCTCCGGCTTTTCAAAACGCCCCATGCGGGCGGGCGCTTCGTTGGCTTCCATCGCCTTTTTGCGAGCGTCCTGGATGTAGTCGCGCAGCTCGTTTTCCCGTTTTCCGACGAGCGGCTTCTCCGTTCGCGCCACCTTGGCCACGAGGCCGCTGCCCGTGCAGATCACCTCGGCGGCTCCCTCAATATATTGGCCCCCCACGGCGATTTCCGCCGAGGTTCCCCGCTGGATTCCGGCGGGGTAGAGGTACCCGATCCGGGGCGGCTTGGGACCCTGAGCCAGCGCGGGCAGGCCAGAGAGCAGCAGGGCAATCATGAGCAGGCGGCGCATGGTTACATGATCTCCTTGAGCATTCCGCCCGATTTCACGGCCCCTGCGACCGGCTGCGTGATGCGCACCTCCCCATCCATCCGGGGGAAGAGCCCGTTCGGGTCGATCCCGAGCTGCGTGTACATGCTTGCCAGCAGATCCCATGGATAGATGGGCCGGTCTTTCACCTCCTGGCCCTTGGCGTCGGAAGCCCCCACGACGTGGCCGCCCTTGAACCCGCCGCCCGCGATCAGCGCGGAAAATACATTGCCCCAGTGGCCCCGCCCGCCGTTCCACGGGGCCTCCCACTGGACCTTGGGCGTGCGCCCAAATTCGCCGCAGACCCAGACGATGGTGCTATCGAGTAATCCCCGGCTTTCCAGGTCCACGAGCAGTGCGGCGACGCCGGAATCGAGCTGCGGCACTTTGTTGCGCATGGTGGGGAAGTTCTGTTTGTGCGTATCCCAGCCGTTGCAATTGATCGTCACGTAGCGCACGCCCCGTTCCACCAAGCGCCGCGCGGCCAGGCACGACTGGCCAAAGGTGTGGTTGCCGTACCACTCCCTCATGGCCGGGCCTTCCTGCGAGAGGTCGAAAATCTTGGCCCCCTCGCCCAGGATCATATCGTAGGCCTCCTCCTCGGTCTGGCGGAACTCGGCCACCACGGAATCGCCCGGCGGCATGGAGCGCCCCAGCGTGTCCAGCTGATGGAGCAGGTTGCGCCGTTCCTCCTGGCGGCGGGTGGAGATCCCCTCGGCCACGATGCCCTGCACGGCGAAGACGGGCCGGGCCGGGTCACCGCCGGTGGCGAAGGGTTTGTAGCGGGAGCCGAGGAACCCGGCTTCGGAAAACCGCCCCTGGGGCTGCGTGAGCACGATGTAGGGCGGCAGGAGCCCCTTGTACCCCGTCTCGTAGCCCCGCAGGAGCGAGACCACCGCGCCCATCGAGGGGTAAACCAGGCGGTCCCCGTCGGCATGGCCCGTCTGGACCATGTAGGCAGCGGTCTCGTGGCCGTTGTTGCCGTGGGTGAGGCTGTGGAGGATCGAGTATTTATCGGCCAGCTTGGCCAGCTGCGGCAGGAGTTCGCAAAGCTGAAGGCCGTCCAGGTTGGTCGGGATGGCCTTGAGCGGCCCGGAGTAGTCCTGCCCGGCCTCGGGCTTGGGGTCGAAGGTGTCGAGGTGCGAGGGCCCGCCCCAGAGCCAGATCTGGATGACCGCTTTCGCCTTGGCCTGGGCCAGTTGCGCAGCGGGCGCGGTGGCAGCCGCGGCGGCAGGGGAAAAACCGAAGCGGGGCCCGGTCAGCAGCCCGGCGGCGGTCAGCGCGCTGTAACGAAGAAAATCCCGGCGGAAAATGGAGGCCATATTCAGTGTCGATAGAGAAATTCAGTGTCGTTGAGGAGCGCCCAGGCAAGATCGTAGAGCACTTGCTGCCCCTTGGCTTCGCTCGATTCGGAGTAGGTCTTAAAGGTCGCCAGCTCCTCCGGCGACGGGTAGCGGGAGAGGATCGTCAGATAAAGCTCAGTGGCGGCTTCCGGGGCTTTCGGATGGGCGTTGAGGAGCGCCTTCAATTTGTCGCTCCGCGTCATCTTCGCCTGGATGCTGCCGGAGTTGAGCAGGTGCAGCCGCTGGGTGGCCGTGGGCCGGTTGTTGCGCTCGGAGAGCAGGCCGGAATCGCGCGGCGGCCGCCCAAAAAGGTCGAGCACGGCGCTGCTCAAGCTCCCGTCGGGAAGCACGATGGTGCGCTTGTCGTCGGGGACCCAGGTGAACGGCTCGGGCGTCATCGACGAGTATTCGTCTCGTGCGCCGGTGAGCCCGTTGATGGCGTCCAGGAGCACCTCGGCCTCCATCCGCCGCATCGGGTACCAGGCCCCTACCACCTTTTCAGCCGCCGGGTCGCCCGCCGCCGCAGGGATGCAGGAACGCTGATAGGCCCGGGAAAGCAAGATGACGCGGTAGATCGCCTTCAAGTCGTAACGGTTGGCCGCGAGCTGCTGCGCCAGCCAATCGAGCAGTTCGGGGTTGGCGGGCGGGTTGCCGGGGCGCAGGTCGTCGGCCTCCTGGACGATCCCTCGCCCCATCAGCCAGAACCAAACCCGGTTCACCGTCGCCTTGGCAAAGGGGGAGTTCTTGGAGGAGAGCAGCCATTGGGCAAAGATTTCGCGCGGGTCCTGGTCGGGCGGCAGCGCGGCCACGGTTCCATCGGGGAGCGTGGCTTTTTTCCGCGCTTTCGTGCCGCCCTCGTCCACGCCGTTGAAATAGACGATCTCTTCCTTCCACTCCCCGGTGTTTTTGAACCCGACCTTGGAGAAGAACGCCGCCATGTCCGTCAGCCGCTCCTCGGGCCAGGCTTCGGTGCGCTCGCCCATGAATGTCAGCGCCACGATCCGCGCCAGCGCCTTCGGGTCGTGACTGCCCGCCGAGCGGTAGAAGTTCACCTGGGGCGCGCGGAAGTTGCTCCCGCTGGCGGTGAGCAGCTCCCAGGCGAACCGGGTAAAGGGCATGTTCTCGCGCAGCGCGGTGCGAATCCAGCGGTCGTAGGCCTGGGCGGCGTTGGGCCAGAGGTTGATGGGGAACTCGGATTTGACCCGCAGCGTCTCGCCCCATTTCATCCCCCAGTAATCGGCGAATTCGTCCCGCTCCAGGAGGGCGTTGATTAAGAGCGCCCGTTTGTCCGGGCTGGCGTCGTCGAGGAAACGCCGCGCTTCATCGGCCGTGGGCAGCGTGCCGATGACGTCCAGATAAACGCGGCGCAGAAACACCGCGTCCGAGCAGAGCGGTGCCGGTTCAATGGCCTTCCGGCGCAGCCCGGCTTCCACGAGCGCATCCAATTTCCCCGGAGCGGGCACGACCACGGAGGCGGGCGCTTCAAATACCGGGACGGGTTCCCGCGGCGCGGCGACCGCACAGGTTGCGCCGAGGAAAAGGAGCAGGAGAGGCTTCATGGAGACGAGCCGGAGGGGAGGCAAAGGGAGAAACGGGGAATCGACTTGGGCACGATTCTACCGCATCCCCGGGGGAAAGAAAATAAGATTCGACGCCGCCCGCCATCTGTCTGCAAAAGCAGACAAAACAAGCTCCCCCTCGGGCTCTACTCCTGGGTCCCGCTTAAGCCACCGAAGCCGGTTCCTGCTCCTGCGCGCCATCGAGCCGCCGCGCCAACCGTGAGGCCAGTCGCGCCAGCGCCGGGGAGCGGTCCATTTTATCCAAGTGGAGGTCCAGGAGGCTGAAGCTGCCGACGTTGGCCGCCGCTTCCTCCAGCGCGCGGTCCAGGTCGCCCTCTGTGTGGACGTCCCACGCACGGCCCGCCCCCAGCAGCCGGGGCAGCTCCGTGTAGTGCCACTCCAGGATGTCGTTATAGGGGCCTTCCTTCAGGTTGCGCTCGGTGCCGTAGCCGCAGTTGTTCATGACGAGCACGATGGGGTTCAAGCCCTGGCGCACCGCCGTGGAAAGCTCCACGCCGGTCATCTGAAACGCGCCGTCGCCCACCACCACCAGCGGCCGGAGCGCGGGGTTGGAGAGCTCCACGCCAAGCGCCACCGGCACGGCAAAGCCCATCGAGGCGTAGTAGGCGGGCCCAAGGAACTCCGTCCGGCGGTGAATGCGCAGATCAGCCGCGCCAAAAAGGGCGTCGCCGATGTCGCAAATCACGATGGTGTCGTCGTTAAGAAATTCGTTGAGCCGCTGGAAAAGCCGGGCCACGGTTAACGGCGCGCGCGGCTCGATCTCGAAATCGGGAATCGGTTCCCGGGCGGGAAGCTGGATTTCGTGCCGCCGGAGGGCCCCGGGCCGCAGCAGCCCTTCGAGAAAGGCCTCCATGCGCACGTTTTCAAACCGGTGGTAGCGGATGGCCACGCGTTCGCCCGTGGTGCTGATGATCCGCGAGGGATCAAGCCGCGCGGTGTAGATGCCGAGATTGATATCGGTCATGAACGCCCCGAGCATGAGCAGCGCGTCGCTCCCCTCCACGGCCTCGCGAGCCGCGTCGCCGCCCATCGCCCCGGCGTAAAGCCCGAGGTAAAGCGGGTGGCGCTCGCTTAAGACGGATTTGCCCATCAGCGTGGAGGCAAACGGGATGCCCGTGGCCTCGATGAGCCGGAGGGCCTGCTTTTGTTGGTGAAAGCGGTGGATCTCCACGTCGGCAAGAATGACCGGCCTTTGCGCGGCGTTGAGCATGGCAATCGCCTCGCCAAGCGCCTCCTCCAGCGCCTGAGGGTCGCCCGGTTCCTCGAAAGCCGCGGGCCGATGCCCCGGGACGCCCCGCACATCGACCATGTCGCGCGGCAGCTCAAGGTAAACGGGCCGGTTCCAACGCCGGGCGGCGGCCAGCACGCGGTCGATCTCGGCAAAGGCGGTAAGCGGATCGTCGAGAACGGCCGAGGCCACGGTGATCTGCTCGAAAACTTTCTTCTGCGTCTCGAAATCGCGCACTTTGTGGTGCAGGAGCGGATTGCTGGCCCGCTCGCGCACGCCGGGAGCGCCGCTGATGACGACCACGGGGGACATCTCGGCAAAAGCGCCCGCCACGGGATTGACGATCTTCAGCCCGCCCACGCCGTAGGTCACGCACACCGCCCCGAGGCCGCGCACCCGCGCGTAACCGTCGGCGGCGAAGCCCGCGCCCTGTTCGTCGCACGTCGTGATGACCGCGAGGGGGCTGTGGACGAGGAGATCGTAAAAACCGAGCACGTAATCCCCCGGAATGCCAAACACATGCCGGACACCGCCCTCGTGCAGCCGGGCAATGAGGTACTCACCGATCGTCGGATTGTTTTCCACGAACGTGGTTTCGGCGGGCGCGGCCCGTCCGAGTGCCCGCACTTGACCACCTGCCAAAGATAAAGGCGGCACGGGTTATCCCCATGCCGCCTTTTTTCTCAACCTCAATTTTCTTTACCGGAATAGATTGGTCTTGGCCAAATCCACGAGCTCGTCCCCTCGCCCGTTGAGGATCGCCTTCATCATGTAGAGGCTGAAGCCCAGCATGTGGCTGACCTCCAGCGACGGCGGCATGGAGAGTTCCTGGCGGTTAACGAGCACTTCGACCAGCGCGGGCCCGTCGTGCCGGAGCGCCTGCTGCAACATCGGCTTGACCTGCTCCGGCAACTCCGCCCGCAGGCCGAGCACGCCCGACGCCTCGGCGATTTTGTCAAAGCGCGGGTTCTCCAGGTCGGTGGCAAATTCCAGGATGCCCGCGGCTTTCATCTCCAGCTCGATGAACCCCAGCGAGCTGTTGTTAAAGATGACCATCTTCACCGGCAGGCGCGCCTGGCGCAGCGTAAGGAGATCGCCCAGCAGCATGGCGATGCCGCCGTCGCCCGAGAGCGTTACCACCTGGCGCTTCGGATGGGTCGCCTGCGCGCCGATGGCCTGCGGCAGCGCGTTGGCCATGGAGCCGTGGGTGAAGGAGCCGATTAAGCGCCGCTTGCCGTTCATCGTCAGGTAGCGCGAGGCCCAGATGGTCGGCGTCCCGACGTCGCAGGTAAAGATGGCGTCCTCGGCGGCCACTTCGTCGAGTATTCGCGCCACGTATTGCGGGTGGATCGGCGTGCGGCCGGGTTCGCCCACGGCGAGGTCGTCGAGCCCCTTGCGCGCCGTCTGGTAATGCTGCGTGGCGGCGTCGAGGTGGGTGGTGTCCATCTTGGATTGCAGCTTCGGCAAGAGCGCCTGGAGCGTGCTCTTTACGTCGCCCACCAGGCCCAGGTCCACCCGGGTCCGGCGCGCGAGCTGTTCGCCCCGGAGGTCGATTTGCACGATCTTCGCCTGCTCGGGGTAGAATTGCTGGTAGGGAAAATCGGTGCCGAGCATGAGCAGCGTGTCGCAGTTCATCATGGCATGGTAGCCGGAGGAGAACCCGAGCAGGCCCGTCATGCCGACGTCGAACGGGTTATCATACTCGATATACTCCTTGCCGCGCAGCGCGTGGACAATCGGCGACTTCAATTTGCTCGCCGCCGCGATCAGCTCCGCATGGGCGTCCGCGCACCCCGCGCCGCCCAGGATCGTTACTTTCGAGGACCCGTTGAGCACCTCGGCCAGTTGGTCGATTTCCGCGTCCGAGGGACGAATGAGCGGGGTCGGTTCCGGAAAATGGAGGCGCAGCTCCTGGCTGAGCGCGTTTTTCAACGCCACGTCGCCCGAGAGCACGATCACCGCCACGCCGCGTTTGGCGATGGCCGTCTGCATGGCGATCTCCAGCGTGCGGGGCATCTGCTCCGGCTTGGAAATGAGTTCGCAGTAGTAGCTGCATTCCTTGAAAATCAGCTCCGGGTGCGTTTCCTGGAAATAGTTGCTGCCGATCTCCTCACTCGGAATGTGAGCCGCTATGGCCAACACGGGAACGCGGCTGCGGTGGCAGTCGTAGAGCCCGTTGATGAGATGCAGGTTGCCCGGGCCGCAACTCCCTGCGCAGACGGCCAGTTTCCCGGTAAGGTGGGCCTCCGCTCCGGCCGCGAAGGCCGCCGTTTCTTCATGTCGCACCGGAATCCAACGAATGTTGTTCCGCGTGCGAATTGAATCAGTGATTCCGTTGAGGGAGTCTCCGGCCAAGCCGTAGATTCTCTCGATTCCCGCCGCGCAAAGCGCGTCGACCAGCACATCAGCAACTCTTGCGTTTGCCATATATTGGCTAATCATGGCCCTTTCTTGTTGGAGTGCAAGACCTTGCTCGTGAATTTTTACGGGAAAACCGGAGGCATCTTAGAAAACGACCGCGATGACAAGTGCTGTGATGCTGATGAAAACCCAGAGCAAAACCGCCTGCACGCCGACGCGCCAGCCCAGCGTCCGAAGCGTCGCCGGGGAGATGCTCGCTCCGATGAGCGCCAGGGCCACGATCATCCCCTCCTTTGCCACCACTCCAACCTGTGGAGCCCACTGGGCCACCTCGGGTACGAAACTCCGCAACACCGACGCGAGCAGAAACAGCGCGATGAACCACGGCACCGCGACCTTAGGCCGCGACTTGCCGTGCGCGGTGCTGCGCCTCGCCATCACCGCCCCCATGCCGAGCGTCAACGGTACGATCCAGAGCGCGCGGGAGAGCTTCACCGCGGTCGCGGTTTGCAGCGCTTCGTTGCCATAGGCGCTCGCCGCGCCGACCACGGAAGAGATATCGTGAATGCCGATGCCAGCCCAGATGCCGAATTGATGCTGCGTGAGGTGGAGCGCCCCTCCAATGGCGGGAAAGAGAAATAGCGCGGCGGCGTTGAGCAAAAAGATGGCTCCGACCGCGATGGCCATTTCCGCCTCTGACGCCGCGATGACCGGGCCCACGGCGGCGATGGCCGAGCCACCGCAAATGGCCGTTCCCGACGCGATGAGGGCCGAGGTCTTTTTGCCAACCCCCAGCACCCGGCCGATGAGAAACCCGGCAATCAGCGTCCCTGAAATGGTGACGGCGGCGTACATCAGGCCGCTCGCCCCCGCGTGCAGGATTTTCTCCAGGTCCATCCCAAAGCCCAGCAACACCACGCATCCCTGGAAAAGCACCTTCGAGAGCTTTTTCCCCCAGTGTGCCTGGGGATTACCGAGGATCAGCGCGAAAATCATCCCCGCCAGCAGCGCTACCCCCAGCGAACCCTCCAGCATGAGCCCGACCAGCAGGACTACGAACAGAACGACTTTCAACGGCTTCGGCGCATCGGTCGCCTTGGCCCCACTAGAACAGGTACAGGTATCTTTCATTGGATGGGCCCGAGCGTACCGGGAATCGAAAAATAGAACAAAGACATCGTTTTTATGTCTTCCATAACTTAGGGTTATAGCTATGAACCGAAATCACCTCGCCCTTTTCCATGCTGTGGCGGAAGCCGGGAGCGTCAGCGGCGGGGCCGAGCGGCTCCATATCAGCCAGCCCGCGGTCTCCAAGCAGCTCGGCGAACTCGAAGAGATGCTCGGCGTGCGGCTCTTCGACCGCCTGCCGCGCGGGGTTCGCCTGACCGAGGGCGGCAAGCTTCTGGCCAATTACTCCCGCAAAATCACGATCCTGGAAAACGATGCCGAACACGCCATCGCCGAACTGCGCGGTCTGAAACGGGGCCGCCTGGCCATCGGGGCAAGCACATCCGTCGGCGGCTACCTGCTCCCCCATGCGCTGATCCGCTTTCACCAGACGCACCCGGGCATCGAGATCAGCGTTGAAACAGGCAACACGACAGTGATTCAAGCCGCGCTGCTCGAAGGGCGCATCGAGCTGGGCTTTACGGAGGGGGACAGGGGCTCCGACGAGCTGGAGACCTCCGTTTTTCAACGGGACGAACTGGTGGCCATCGCGCCTGTGGGGCACCGCTTACTGGCACGGGAGGGCGGCGTCACGGCCCGGGAGCTGAGCCGTGAGCCGATCATCATGCGCGAGGTGGGCTCGGGCACGCGCGAGGTGGTCGAGGCCGCGTTTGCGCGGAAAAAGATCACGATCAAACCGGCGCTTTCCCTCGGCAGCACGGAAGGCATCAAGCGCGTGGTCATCGGCGGGATGGGCCTGGCCATTGTCTCGCGCCTCACCGTCACGGCGGAGCTGCAGAACCGTTTACTGGATATTATCCCGCTCTCGGACCTGAAAATCGTGCGCCCCCTGCATCAGCAGTACCTGCGCACCCGGACGCTGGGGCCCACGGCCGCCGCGTTTCTCCGCATGGATAAGACGGTTTAGCTTCCAGCTATTTCGCGAGCGAATCCAGGCGCATCTTGAGCTGCGCCTCGGGCACCAGCCCCACCATGCTGTCGGCCACCTTGCCCTTTTTGAAAAAGAAAAGGGCCGGGATGCCTTCGATCCCGAGGCGGTCCGAGAGGCCGGGAGCCTGGTCCACGTTCACTTTGAAAAAGGTGATCTTGCCGCTATAGGCTGCCGCCTGCCGCTCCACGATGGGCGACATCAGTCGGCACGGGCCGCACCAGTCGGCATAAAAATCAACCACCACCGGGGTTGTCGCCTTGGCCAGTTCCGCGTCGAAGTCCTTTTCGGCAACGCGCCGGACGGCGGTGCCTTCCGCATAAGCCAGCGTGCCGGTCAGAACCAGGGCCGCGCAAACGAATAATTTATGATACATAGGCTTTTTTATTTTCACCCTGGAATCAACTCCGGAATCGCGAAGTTGCAACCGCTTCGGGGCAAAAAATTGCTAGGTCTATGCTGGGGCATCGAGTACCCGCTAAGGAACCGCTGGGATCTTTCTGCCGGGCGGCTAGGCCCCGGGCACTTCTTCCCGGCCGGGGGCCTCGATGCGCAGCGCCAGGCCGTTGACCAGCGCCCGGGCGGCTTTTTCATGCGCTCGGCGGATGATCCGGTCAAACGTCTGGCGCGATACCCCCATGCATTTCGCGGCGTCCTGGTTGTAGAGCCCCTCGCAATCAGCCAGGCGCATGGCCTCCAGCTCGTCGGCGGCCAGCGAGATCTCCTCCGTTTTACAAAGAGGGACGCCCGCGGGCTTGAAATAGTGCACCGGCGGGCTGTGTTGGATTCTTCTGGGGCAAAGCGGCCTCGGCATGGGAGACCTATAGCAGCTCCACCCGGGTTTGGCAGCGTTTAATCTTCAAATTCCCGGTACAGCCCGGCATGGGCCTGGAAGCACTTTCCGGGAAACTCGCTCCAAAAGCGGAGCATCGCCTCCACTCCCGTGCAATGGCAAAAGCCGAGCAGGTCGGGCGAGAACTCTTTGATTGCCGCCACCGTCTTGTCGATGCGCTCCTCCGAAGCCGTCTCCAGATGGAGCCCGCCGATGAGCGCGTGGAGGTGCATTTCTCCCGTGAGCTTGCGGATATGGTTAAGCGTATTGACCACGCCCGAGTGAGCGCACCCCAGGATGACCACGACGCCTTTGCGGGTCTTGAAGAAAAGCGACTGGTCATCGAGCAGCAGGTCTGGCGTCTGGAGCTTTTTATCGCGGAAAAACGGGCCGCCGGTGTCCTCGAACGAGGTCGAGCGGGGAATCTCCCCCGTCGCCCACACGCCCCGGACCACTTCGCGGGGCTTGCGGAAGGTAACGACTTTCCGCCCCTCGGTGCGGAAGCCTTCGCTTTCCATGAAAGGGGTGCTGATGCGGCGGCTGACGCCGTGGGTCGGGTTGAGGCCCGTGAACTTCGAGCAGAAGGCCTCGGGGTGGACGTAGAGCGTGGCCCGCGAAGCTTGCAGGAGCGCTTTTTCCAGGCCGCCCGAGTGGTCGTAATGGCCGTGGCTGAGGACCACGGCGTCGGCAATCGAAAGGTCGTACCCGAGCCGCCGGGCGTTGTGAAACAGCGCGGTTCCCTGGCCGGTATCGAAGAGGACCCGGTGCGACCCGGTATCCAGCCAGTATGAAAGCCCGTGTTCGCCCAAGACTCCGGCTCCTCGCGCGGTATTCTCGACCAATATCGTCAGAGAGATCATTCCGCCTGGCATCTCAGCACACGCCGCCGAGGATTACAAGCGTTACCGTCTGTAAATACGGACGTTACCCACGATGCCCGAGACCTGGATGGCCACGACGTTCTTATTTTTCGAGTCCACCACGTTGCCCCGCGTCGGCTCCAGGCCGATCTCGATCAATGAGGCAATGGTGGCCGCGCCGTTGAGAACGGCCTCGCCTCTCGGGCTAAACCGGATGGTCTTGTAGAAGGTGTAGCCGTTCAGGGTAATGGGGAAATCGGTGGCGTCGGCGCTCTCGCTGTTGACCAGCGCGCTGGCGGCGGGCCGCCCGTCGATCCCGTCCGAGGAACCGCCCCCGGGCGCGCCGAGGTAGGTCACGTGGACGTTCTCCAGCTTGGTGAACTTTTGGACCGGGGTGAGCACCGAGGCGGTCAAGGTTGCCGCTCCGTTGCTGGCGCTATCGAGCTGGGAACCGTCTTTGGACGCCACCATGGCCACGATGACGCGGCCCTTGCCGGTGTAGGGCGGGCGCGTGTCGGTGGGGGCGGGGGCGTTGGCGTTCTCTTCGTAGAAGCCGACCCAGGTGTAGGTGTTGTTCGCCGCAGCGTAGGTCCGGGCCAGGTCGAGCGCGCCGCTGATCTGCGAGGCGGCACGGGTCATGTCGCCCGCGCCTTTAAGCGAGGTCAGGCTCGGCAGCGTTAGGACGGTCAGGATCACCACGATGGCGATGACGACGATGAGCTCCAGCAGCGTGAAGCCGGGGCGTTTTTTTGGGGGAAACCACATGGCTGCCAGCATATTGCCACCCCAGGTGCCGCTGCGCAAGCTGCATGGAATACCTACGGAGGGAGCCCCGGAAACGAAACCTAGGTGGGAGGCGAACATGAATAAAGCAAACCGCTGTTTGCTGCATCTTGCGTGTATTGCAAGAAAGCTCCCCCGGGGTACCCCGATCCGGTGGCATTTTGACCACCTCATGAGGGAGTTCGGGATGGGGACGTATTGCAAGAAGCCGATGGATCACCGTTCCGGCGGAGAGCCATGATGCAGCCACAATCCAGCCCTCGGGCTACTTCTTTGCGGAAGCCGAAGCGTAAAGGATCACGCCCTTGAGGGCGTCGGTGGCCCGCTCAAGCTGCGTGTCGCGGAAGCTTTCGAGCTGCTTCTTTTCGGAGTCCTCAAGCGACTCTCGGTGCTGGAGCATGAGGAGATTCTCCTGGTCGGCCGTCATGGTGGCCCGAATGTTGGGCGCGATCCCCTTCTCGTGGATGACCTGCTTGCTGGGGGTGTAGTATCGGGCCGTGGTCAGCCGCACGCCCGCACCGTCCTGAAGCTCGATGACGCTCTGGACGCTCCCTTTGCCAAAGCTGGTCTCGCCGACCAGAATGGCCCGCTTCAAGTCGCGCAGGGCCCCGGAGACGATCTCCGCCGCGCTGGCCGTGCCGCCGTTGATGAGAATGGCCACGGGGTAGTGAGGCCGCTGCCGAGCGTCCGCGGCGGTCTTGTAAACCTTTTTGGCCGAAGCCGCGCGCCCCTCGGTGGAAACGACCATGGTATTCGGCCCCACGAACTCTCCGCAGACGTCCACGGCCCCTTCCAGGATGCCGCCGGGGTTGTTGCGCAGATCGAGCACGAGCGCCTGGATGCCTTTGGACTCCAGGTCGTCGAGCTTGGCCCGCAGTTCCGTGGCCGTCGGCTCGTTGAACTGCGTGATGCGCACGTAGCCGATTTTGGCGTCTCCGGCGATCTTGGCCGGAAGGATTTGAGCGTCTTTCACGCTGGCCACTTTGATGACGGCGCGCTCGATGGTGTAGTCTTTGATTTGTCGACCGGCGGGCCGCATGACGGTGAGGGTCACTTTTTCGCCGGGGTTGCCGCGCAGGCGGTCGATGGCCGCGGAAAGGTCAAGCTGTTCGGTGGATTCGCCGTTGATTTTAAGGATCTGGTCGCCGGGGAGCAGCCCGGCCTTGAAGCCCGGCGAATCCTCCATGGGCGCAACGATGGTCAGCGCGCTGTCGCGCCAGGTGACCGTCACCCCGAGGCCGCCGAACTCGCTGCGGGTATCGTCCTCCATCCCCTTGAGTTCCTTGGGGTCCATGAAGCGGCTGTGGGGGTCCAGGGAATTGAACATCCCCTTGATGGCGGCGTACGTCAGGGCCCGGTAGCTGGTCTTCTTTTCGTCGACGTAATCCTGCCGGATGAGCTGCATGGCCCGGGTGAGGACGGCGATGTTTTCATACGCGCTCTCCTCCCCGGCATCGCCGGAACCGGCTCCCATGACGCGGAACGCCACCCCGATGTTGAGGCAAACAAGGAGGCCCGCCGCAGTCAGTAGAAACCGGTTTTTTTTCACAAGTTCCAGGGGATTCGGCGGCGGGGGTAGTTCCGGTCGCAGGCGAACGGGCGCGTTACGCGGCGTCCTTGTCCTGCTTTTTGCGGATGAGCGGGGCCTTTTTGCCCTCGACCACCGCGCGGTTGATCGTCACCTCGGCCACGTCTTCCCGGCTCGGCAGCTCGTACATCAGGTCGAGCATGATCCGCTCCATCATGGAGCGCAGGGCACGCGCGCCGGTCCCCTTGGAGACGGCCTGCGCTGCCAGCGCCTTGAGGGCGTCGCGGGTCAGGTTGAGGTGGACTCCCTCCATGGACATCAGCTTGGTGTACTGCTTGACCATGGCGTTTTTGGTGTCCGTCAAAATCGAGACGAGCTCGTCCTCGGTCAGGGCGGATAGGGCACTGATAACGGGCAGACGGCCAATGAATTCGGGGATCATGCCAAAGCCGAGGAGGTCCTCCGGCTCGACCATGGAAAGGGCTTCCTTGGCGGTTTTCTCCTCCTGGGCGGGAGTGGGCATGTCCGCGCCGAACCCAAGCACGCGTTTGCTCAAGCGGCGCTGGACCAGTTTATCGAGGCCCACGAAGGCGCCGCCGCAAATGAAGAGGATTTTCTCGGTGTTGACCTGGATGTACTCCTGGTGAGGGTGCTTACGGCCTCCCTGCGGCGGCACGTTGCAGATGGTCCCTTCGAGAATTTTGAGCAGCGCCTGCTGGACGCCTTCGCCGGAGACGTCACGGGTGATCGAGACGTTTTCGGTTTTGCGGCCGATTTTGTCGATTTCGTCAATGTAGACGATACCGATCTCGGCCCGCTTGACGTCGTAATCGGCGTTCTGGAGCAGGCGGAGGACGATGTTCTCCACGTCTTCGCCCACGTAACCGGCTTCGGTCAGGGTGGTGGCATCGGCGATGCAGAAAGGGACGTCCAGGATGCGGGCCAGGGTCTTGGCCAGAAGCGTTTTACCGCTGCCGGTGGGCCCGATGAGGAGGATGTTGCTTTTCTCGATCTCCACGTCGGCCATGGCGTCGCCTGCCGAGGCTTCCTGTAGGATGCGCTTGTAATGGTTATGAACCGCCACGGAGAGCACCTTCTTGGCGCGGTCCTGGCCGATCACATGCTGATCGAGGGCGCGGCGGATGTCCACCGGCTTGGGAACCCGGAGGACCGGCATCTGCCGTTTGACCTCGTCGTGCAGCTCCTTCTCCAGAATGCCTTTACAGACATTGATGCAGGAGTCGCAGATGTAGACGCCGGGACCGGCAATCAGTTTCTTCACTTCTGCATGGTTTTTGCCGCAGAAGGAGCAGGTGGTCGTATTGGAAGTTCGCCCCATTTTTTTTGATTTAGGAATAGAGAAGAATTATGCGCAGATCGTTGCAATTTCCACAGAATTCAAAAAAAGATGAAGGGAATTCCGGCAGCCGTCTCTGAAACGGTGCCGTTTTCCCTTCAAATTTTTTTAAAGAACGAGCGGATTTTTAAGCCTCGGGCTTCTTTTCAGGCTCCTCGATGGCTTTGACCTCTTTAACGTCTTTGCGGGATTCGATCACGTGGTCGACCAACCCGTAGGCGGCGGCTTCGGCGGCGCTCATGTAGTAGTCACGGTCGCTGTCGATGGCCACTTGCTCCACCGGTTTGCCGGTGTGGTGGGCCAGGATGGCGGTGAGGCGCTTCTTGAGTTTGAACATGAAGTCGACCTGGCGCTCGACGTCGCTAGCGGTGCCCTGGGCGCCGCCGGAGACCTGGTGGATCATGATGTCCGAGTTCGGCAGCGCAAAGCGTTTGCCGGTCGTACCCGCGGCAAGCAGGACGGCTCCCATGCTGGCGGCCATGCCCAGGCAGTAGGTGGTGACGTCACACGTCACGAACTGCATGGTGTCGTAGATCGCCAGCCCCGCCGTGACCGATCCGCCCGGCGAGTTGATGTAAATATGGATGTCCTTTTTGGAGTCCTCCATCTGGAGGAAGAGCATCTGGGCGATGACCAGGTTCGCGACATGGTCGTCGATGGCCGTGCCGATAAATATGATCCGGTCCTTGAGCAGCCGCGAATAAATATCGTAGCTGCGCTCGCCCCGGCCGGTTTGTTCGATCACCATCGGTATCAGCATAGTCGTAAAAAGGTATAAAGTTTACTTCAAAGGTCCTCGCCCACCCGCCGGATACCCGGCCCGGCCTTTACGCGACCGGGGCGACGACTTCAACGCTAGCATTGGCAACCAGGAAATCAAGGGTCTTGCCTGTAAGGATTTCCTCGTTGATCGAATCCATCGACTCCCGCTTCTCAAGTTCCTTGCGAAGCTTGTCGATGGGCATCTGGTAGCGCATTGCCAGAAGGGCCACGCGCTGGTCGACTTCCTGCGGGGTGACGGTGATTTTCTCAGCCTGGGCGACGCGCAGGAGAACGAAGGTTCCCTTGATGCGCTCGCGGGCGCTTTCGTTGGCGGTGGTCTGGAGCTCCTGGTGCTTCTCGGCGATGACGGAATCCGGCACGCCGCGGCCCTGATTTTCGCGCACGACGTCATCGAGGACGCGGCGGGCTTCGTTGGCGACCATGCTCTCGGGCAGTTCGCACTCCACCTTGGAGAGGAGCGCCTTCATGATTTCGTTGCGCTTCTCGGTCTCCTGTTCGGATTTCTTCTGGCGCTCGAGCTCGCCCTTAATGATGTCGCGCAGCTCGGCGACGGTCTTGCCGCCGACCACGGAGGCGGCGAACTCGTCGTTAACTTCCGGCAGGATGCGGGCCTTGATGGATTTGACCGTGACGGTGTAGGCAATGGTCTTTCCGGCCAGTTCCTTGACGGCGAAGTCCTCGGGGATGGTGAGGTCAAATTCGCGGGTTTCCTCGGGCTTGGCGCCCACGATCTTCTCGCTGAAGCCGGGCAGGAAGGTGTCGGCGGTCAGTTTGATCCAGAAATCTTCGTTCTTGGCGAGCACCTTGGCGAGCGGGACGACTTCGTCGGCGGGTTTTCCGTCGATCAAGCCGGTGTAGGTGATGACGGCGAAGTCATCAAAAGCCAGCTCGCGGTCGGTGACGTCGGAGAAGTTGGCGGCCTGTTCGCGCAGGCGCTCGATGGCTTCGTCGATGTCTTTGTCGGCGATGTCGGCGGGCTGAACCTGCACGGCGACGCCTTTGTATTCGGGCAGTTCGAATTCCGGCACGGTCACGACCGTTGCGGTGTAGCGCAGGGTCTGGTCTTCGGCAAATTCGACGTCCTCGACGTTGGAGATGTTGAGCACCTTGAGGTTCTTCTCGATGATGGCCTCGCGGCAGGAATCGGAAAGAATGCGCTTTTGGAGCTCTTCTTTAATCTCGTTCTTGTATTTGGATTCGACGATGGCCCGGGGAGCTTTTCCGGCGCGGAAGCCGGGCAGCTTGGCGTACTGGGCGTATTCGCGAACGATGGCTTCGCGGGCTTGGGAAACCTTGTCGGCTGGCACTTCAACACGAAGGGTGGCAATGCAGTTCGGCAGGTTCTCGAGTTGGACGTTCATGACTGTTGGGTAGGATGGTTGAAATGTAAAAAACTCCTCAAGCGGGGCGGGAGATTACAGAGTTTCGGCGCGAATTAGGCAACCTACAAATGCGCCAGTAGGTGAAAAAAACCGAATTTTGCCGCCGCAAAGGGGGCCGGAACCGCTCTGCCGTCATTCCGGTCCCTTACTTTACGGTAATATAATCCCTGAAAGGTTTGCCGTTGACTTTGTAAAGACACCTAAAGAAATATATTCCCGCCGCAAACCTCCGCCAAGCTCTTCCGTACCCTCATGTCGATTCATCTCTCCTCCCCGGACTACCTCATTCTCGCCATCTACTTCATCTTTGTGCTGGGAATCGGCTTTGTGCTGAAACGCTACATGAAGGGGAGCAAGGATTTCTTCCAGTCGGGGCGCTCCATCCCCGCGTGGATCACCGGCCTGGCCTTTCTTTCGGCCAATCTCGGGGCGCAGGAGGTCATCGGCATGGCGGCTTCCGGGGCAAAGTATGGTATTATGACCTCCCACTTCTACTGGGTGGGGGCGATTCCGGCGATGGTCTTCCTGGCCATCTTCATGATGCCTTTCTACTACGGCTCGCGGGCCCGTTCGGTGCCGGAGTACCTGAAGCTGCGCTTTGACGAAAAGACGCGCGGGTTCAACGCCGGATCGTTCGCGGTGATGACGATTTTCTCCTCCGGCATCTCGCTCCACGCGCTAGCCAAGCTGCTTGAAACGCTGGTGAGCTGGAATTACTGGACGTGCATTTTCGTTTCCGCCGCGATCGTGCTCGCCTATATCTTCATGGGCGGCCTGACCTCGGCCATTTACAACGAGGTGCTGCAATTTTTCATGATTGTGCTGGGCTTCACGCCGCTGGTTTACCTGGGCCTTAAAGGGATCGGCGGGTGGGATGCCCTTAAACTGAAGCTCGTCCCGGTGGCCGTCAGCCATGGCTATGCCGACCACGCCTGGACCGAGTCGTGGGCGTACTTGGGCTCGGCCGCGGATAACCCGATGGGCATCGGCTGGTTTGGCATGGTGATGGGCCTGGGCTTTGTGCTTTCGTTTGGCTACTGGTGTACGGACTTCCTGGTGGTGCAGCGCGCCATGGCCGCCGATTCGATGTCGGCCGCGCGCCGCACGCCGCTGATCGCCGCCGTGCCAAAGATGCTCTTTCCGGCGCTGGTCATCCTGCCCGGGATGATCGCCATCGCCCTTCACCAGCAGAGCGGCGGGCACTTTCTACCCTTAGACGCCAATGGGCAGATCGACTACAACATGACGATCCCCACGCTGCTCGCGAAGTACTTCCCCCCGGGGCTGCTCGGGATCGGGTTCACTGCGCTGATGGCCTCCTTTATGTCCGGCATGGCGGGGAACGTCACGGCGTTCAACACCGTCTGGACCTACGACATTTACCAGGGCTACATCGCCAAGAATAAGAGCGACCACCACTACCTCTGCATGGGCCGCTGGGCCACCGTGGGCGGCATTCTCCTGAGCGTCGCGGCGGCCGCCATGGCCAAGAACTTCAACAACATCATGGACATGCTCCAGCTGGTGTTCGGGTTCGTGAATGCCCCGCTTTTTGCCACCTTCCTGCTCGGCATGTTCTGGACCCGCACGACCGGGCACGGGGCCTTCTTTGGCCTGCTGGGCGGCACGGTGGGCGCGGTGATCTTCCATGGCCTCTCGCTGGCGCGCGGGAACGTCCCCGGCATCAAGGGCGCGTGGATTTCCACGGCCTTTGGCTTCCCGAGCGACATGGCACAGAATTTCTGGATCGCCATTGTGGCCTGGACGACCTGCATGGTGCTGACCATCGGCATTTCGCTCCTCACTAAGCGAACCAAAACTGACGCGGAGCTGACTGGCTTGGTTTACGCCCTCACGCCGAAGCCGAGGACCGATAACGAACCGTTGCTGCAACGCCCCGCCGTTCTTGGCTTCCTGGTTCTCCTGGCGGTTCTTGCGTTGAACCTGATTTTCCGCTAAATTCTAACTGTTCCTCGCTATATGCAACTCGATCTTCGTCTCCCCCTGGGCATGATGTTCGGCCTCTTTGGGCTGATCCTCGTCGCGGTCGGCGCGCTGGGGCCCGCCAGTCAAACAGACTGCTGTATGGGCATCAATATCAACCTCGAATGGGGTTTGGTCATGATGGTCTTTGCCGCCGCCATGCTTCTTCTGGCTTTCCGGAGCAAGAAAGAAGCTTAGGGAACCTTATCCGCTCTGCGCGGTGAGCGATGTCCAGGCTTTCCTTGCGGCTCCCAGCAAGCGGTGGAACCTTTTTTGCGGCCTTTCTCTCGCCAAAGGCTCATGCGTTATCTGGAGCTCCACTCCCACGGGAGGATCCAGCTTGTCCAGCCAGTAGAGCCCCTCTTGGACGATGGTGAGACGCAAAAGATAGCGCCCTGCGGAGGGAGGTGGAGCGATAGGAACGTAAATCCGCCTTTTCTCCCCCGGAAGAATCGCTTTGTTTATCTGGGTCCTGAGGCCATCAAAGACGACGCACCGGTCCCTGCGATACCAGTGATAGGAAAACTGGATGGGATAGGGAAGGGCTGAAATGAGCATCTGGTCGCTGCAGTTCTCCACTTCCACTTCCGCAGTGAAGTTCCCGCTGACGGTTTCCGGACACTTCAGAATTTTCAGGAAAAGCTGCCTGCCAATGTTTGGGGGCAGAGGACGGGTCGAGATCTCCTGAAAGCACCAGGCTTCAAACCGGGCGGTGTGGATTGCCATGGCTCGCAGGGACTCGGTCATCGGGTCCGCCGTCGCATCAACCGTCTCCTCCATGGCTTCTTGGTAAACGGCCAGGTATTGGGAGATTGCGCTGTCGATCGACGCATTTTCACGGATATAATCGCTGAGGCAGAGGGCCTCCGTGGCGTCGTATTTTCTGATTTCAGCGGCAATGGATTCCAGCTCCAGGGGCAACGTGAGCAGGTGCAGCCCCAAGTTGCATTGGCGTAATTCGTCGATGTTCGCCCGCGTTAGCATGGGGCCCAGACCTTCGTTGCCGTAGAGAATCACCGAGGCTCCCGTGGCAAGCGCTTCAAGGGCACACCGGCCAGTGCCGAAGACGAGATCGTATTCGGAGAGAATATCTTCGGGATGCGTCTCCAGCCGATCGAGCCCTTTCCCGACGACATCCAGCTCAATGCCCTCTTGCAAGCACGCGGCCTGGAGCGGGGCCAAAGCGGCGTGGGCCCTGGCGTAACTGCAAAAGAAAAGCGCCCTGGCGGGGCGCTCCCGGACGTGGTCGCGCTGCGGAAAGCGCTCCGCATCAAAGGTGTTAGGAATGAGGTGCATGACCTCTTTCTTTAGCCCGTAGCGCTCCAATCGATTTAGCCCGTAACGGCTGACGCCAACGTAATGCTTGATCTGGGGCACCAGAGGGGGGATATCGTGCCACGCTCTGGTGTCATGAATGACGAAAATCGCGGGCGTATGGGGAAACTGCGCCAACGCCGTCAGGGTCTCGATATGATGTTGCCCATGGATGATGTCAGGCGCTTCGGAAAAACAGTCGATGCGATCGGAAACAAAGGCGCCCGCATCCGCCAATTCCTGGCCAATCGGCCCCAGGAGCGGGCTATAAACCATGACCTGGTGCCCGGCGCGCAGGAGGCCCAGAACGATATCGCGCAGGGCCGTTTCTGTGCCCGAAAAACCCTTTAGCGCGATATTTGTAAGGAGAATGCGCATGGAAACGGGGTCATAGCAACAATTCTTGACAGACAAGTCTAGTCAATACATGTCGCCTGACCCCATCCGGCCCTATGGCTTCTTTTTGGAAGCAGCCTTCGGGCTCGGGCTGGCGGCCACCGGAGCGGGGCTCGCTTGCTCCTTCGGGCCGATTTTAATCGAGACCGCTTCGTATTCCCCGTCCGCGCGCTTGCGTACGGAGCCCCGGATCTCCTCTCCCACAATGATTTCTTCGAACACAGCCGGGGCCTCGTTGCTCTTGGAGAGTTTCGTTTCCGGCAGGATGTGGACTTGGTGAACGGTCTTCTTTCCCATGCGGAAAGTGCGGGCCGATTTGTCCACGGAGACCACGGTGTTTTTAAACGGGAAGGGCTTCGCCTCAGCCGCTGAAGCCGCCGGAGAGGCAGCCGCCGCCGGGCTGCTTTCCGCCTTGGGCTCCTTCTTTGCGGGAGCTCCGAAGGCAGGCACTGATAGGCTCAGGCAGATCGCGGCAACAACAATATGGAACGTTGGCAAATAAATAGAGGTTCTCATGGGATACGCGTTTTTGGATTTTTACTCGAAAATTTGTTTACCGTCGGTTTGGTTTCCGGCAATCACTGCCCTTCACGTTTTTTGACCACCAGCCGGTAGATGCCTAGCAGGATAATGGCCCCCACCACGGAGGCAATGAAGCCCGCGCTCTGCCCCTCCCGGTACCAGCCAACCGCGCGCCCCAGGAATGTGCCGAGAAAAGATCCGGCGATGCCGAGCACAAGGGTGATGATCCATCCGCCGGGATCACGTCCGGGCATGATGAGCTTTGCAATGGCGCCAACAATCAAGCCAAGGATGATAGTCCAGAGAATATGCATGCCGTGGAATCGTTCTCAGACATCACTTAGCTGGGTCTTTTTTCAACGATCCGCAGATGATCCGGCAGCCACACGCAGGCGATGCGATTTTCCCGCCCGTAGCGTTCAGAAGAAGCCCGATAAAGTTTCGCTTTTTTTACCTCCCCATGCACGTAGGTTTCTACAGAACATTGGAAGTGGAGGTATTATGGATCTTTCTGTGCTGACAAAGGGGCTAAAGGAAACCGCCGTCGGGCAACTTGGCAAATGGTTCGTCGACAAGTGGGGTATCGAGAACCAGGGTGTGATGGATACGTTTAAGGTTGATACCGAAAACAAAATATTCGACATCACCTTGAAGCTCAAAGACCACGAGCAACCGATGGATCTCAAAATTCAATACAGCTTGGAGACCCGGGATGGGAAGGACGTGCTCATCCTGACGCCAATGGAGGGCTCTGAGGAGTGGATCAGAAATGCGATCAGTGGAGACACGGTGAGGAACTTTTTTGATAAGCCAATTGTACTTCCCCCACTGGTTGCCACCGCCGTTAAACATTTCCTGTAAGAGAAACTGGAGACTGTCTCTGGGGGCTAGAAGACTTTGCCCGCTCCCCAGGCGGAATCTTCCAGGAGCGTTGCCGCTTTTTCGAAGGCTTCGTGAAGCGGCATCCCGGGAGGTGTGATGGCGAACGTACCGGTGTAAAGTTCGGCCAGGCGCGGATCGGACGCCACTCTTCCGGCGAAAGCGTACACCGGCTTCCCGTGCCGCCGGGCCAACTCGGCGACGCCCGCCGGGCCTTTTCCGCCAAGCGTTTGGGCATCAAGGCTCCCCTCGCCCGTGATGACCACGTCCGCACGAGCCATCTCTTCGTCCATGCGGAAGAGCTCGGCCAGCGTTTCGAAACCGGAGCGGATCGACGCTCCGCAAAATACCAGCAACCCGAACCCGAGGCCCCCCGCCGCCCCGGCTCCGGCGCTGTCGCGGAAATCCCGGCCCAGATCGCGGGCGGCCAAGTCAGCCAAATGCGCCAGCCCGGCATCGAGCGCCTCCACCGCGGCGGCATCGGCCCCTTTCTGTGGCCCGAAGACCCGGGAAGCGCCCAGTTCGCCAGTAAGCGGGTTGGTGACGTCGCTGAGCCCCACCACCTCGGCCGCAATGGGGGCGCTAGGGGCTGTGATGCGGGCGATTTTCGCAAAATTCGCGGGAATGGGGTCCAGTTCCTTGCCCTCCGCGTCCAGAAACCTGTAGCCCAGCGCTGAGGCCATCCCGACGCCGCCGTCGTTGGTCGCGCTGCCGCCCAGACCCACGAGGATCTTCTTCGCCCCGGCCCGCAGTGCGTCGGCGATGAGTTCCCCGGTGCCAAATGTGTTCGCCCGAAGCGGATCGTGCTCCTGCGGGAGCAGCCGCCAGAGCCCGGAGGCCTCGCTCATATCGAGCGCCGCCACGCCCCCCGGCAGCCAGCCATAACGGGCCTCCACCTGGCGGCCCAGGGGATCGCGAGCCTCCAGCCGCCGCCAATCGCCGCCGGAAGCGGCCAGGAGCGCCTCGGCTGTCCCCTCGCCGCCGTCGGCAATGGGGATGCGCACCGTTTCCACCCCGGGAATCGCCCGGGCCAGCCCCCGCGTAATCGCTTCCGCCGCCTCCAGGGCCGTAAGCGACCCTTTGAATTTATCGGGACAAACAAGAATGCGCATGGGGCGGATTCTGCAACATCTCTTGCCATATACCTAATGAAAATCGTGTGACGTGCTTCCCTCCAGCGGCGTCTCCGTCAACCGCCGCACCTCCTCGGCCCGGATGATGAGCGTGTTTTCCCGGGCTTGGAGGCGTCCGGTGATGACGAGGAAATTCTCCTGCGTAATGACCAGCCGCAGCCGCTCGAAAAGCTTCGGCGAAACGATGGCGTTGGCGATCCCCGTCTCGTCCTCCAGGCTCACGAAGACAAACCCCTTGGCGGTGCCAGGCCGCTGGCGGCAGATGACGTTTCCGGCGATCGTCACCCACTCCCCGTCCCGGCCGCGAGGCAGGTCGGCGGCGCGCCAGACCTCCGGCGGCAGGGCAGCGCGCAGGAGCGCCATCGGGTGCGGCCCCACCGTCACGCCGGTCGTCTGGTAATCGGCCTCCGTCCGTTGCGGCGGGGTCATCGGCGCGAGGGGCGCGGGGGTGGGCGCGGCGGCTCCCCGGCGCTCGGCCCAGGCAAAGAGCCCGGCGAAATCGGCCGCTTCCTCCACCCGCCAAAGTGCGTCGCGACGGTGCTCCGCCAAGCCGTTGAGCGCCCCAGCCCGGGCCAGGAGGCGCAGTTCGTCGCGGTCCAGACGGGTGCGTTGCCGGAAATCGGCCAGCGAGGCGAACGCTCCCCTCGCCCGCTCCGCGACGATCCGCCGCGCGTGGTCCCCGGTGAGCCCGCGCAGGTAGCAAAACCCGAGCCGGATGACGCGATCCTCCTCCAGCGTACACTCCCACCCCGAATGCAGCACGGAGACCGGCAAAAACCGGAGCCCGCGCCGCTTGCCATCGCGCAATACCGTGGCGGGCGAGTAGAACCCCATCGGCTGGTTATTGAGAAGCGCCGTGAAGAATTCCCCGGGCCGGTGAAGCTTCAGCCAAGCGCTGGTCCAAACGAGATTCGCGAACGAAATAGCGTGGCTCTCGGGGAACCCGTAGAGCGCGAACGAACAGACGCCCTTGATGATCTTCTCCATCACTTCCGGCCCCACGCCTTTGCGCTCCATCGCTGCCCGGAGCTTGGCCGTTACCTTGCGCATTCGTTCGTCCGAGCGGTGGAAGCTCAGCGCACGGCGCAGTTCCTCGGTTTCATCCACATTGAAATCCGCGATGACCATGGCCACCTTGAGGATCTGCTCCTGGAAAAGCGGGACGCCGAGCGTGCGCCCCAGCACCGGCTCCAGCGACGGGTGGATCAGGTCCACCGGCTCGCGCCCGGCCCGGCGGTTGAGGTACGGGTGGACGAGGTCGCCCTGGATCGGCCCGGGCCGGATAATGGCCACCTCTATGACCACGTCGTAAAAGCAGGCCGGTTTCATCCGGGGCAGCGTGGCCATCTGCGCGCGGCTCTCGATCTGAAAGACGCCGATAGTATCCGCCGATTGCATCATCTCGAATACCGCCGGATCATCGCGCGGGACGGCCGCCATCTCCACCGGATTGCCCCGCTCGGAACAAAGCGCCAGGCTCTCCTGCAACACCGACATCATCCCGAGCCCGAGCAGATCCACTTTCACGATGCCGAGGTCCTCGCAATCGTCCTTGTCCCACTGGGCCACCACGCGCCCGGGCATGGCGGCGCGCTCCAGCGGCACGACGGAATCGAGCTTGCCCTGGCAAATGATCATCCCGCCCGAGTGCTGCCCCAGGTGGCGCGGCAGGCCGTAAATCCGGGGGAAAAGCGCCAAGAAGGCCCGGGCGCGCGGGTGCTCGCTCGGCAGCCCGGCGGATTGGAGATGGCTCTCCAGCGCCAGGGTGTGGGGAAAATCGCCCGAGGCGTAGAGGCCCGAGAAGCGGCTCACCACGTCCGGAGCGAGGTTGAGCGCCTTGCCGATTTCGCGCATAGCACTCTTGCCGCGAAAGGTGATGACGTTGGCCGTCATGGCCGCGCCGTGCTCGCCGTAACGCCGGTAGAGTTCCTGGATCACCGCCTCGCGCCGAGGGCCGCTGGGCAGGTCGAGGTCGATGTCGGGCCAGCCCTTGCGCCCCTCGCTCAGGAAGCGTTCGAAGAGCAGGTTGTTGGCTACCGGATCACACGCGGTAATCCCCAGCGAAAAACAGACCGCGCTGTTGGCCGCGCTCCCCCGGCCCTGCATGAGGATGCCCCGCTCGCGGCAGAAATTCGCGATGTCCCACACGATGAGAAAGTAGCCCGCGAAGCCGAGCTTTTCGATGAGCGCCAGTTCGCGCCGAAGCTGGTCCAGAACGCGCTGGCTGAGTTTCGGGTAGCGGGCGCGGGCCCCGGCGAACGTCGTTTTCCGCAAAAACGAGTCCATGGATTCCCCCTCCGGCACCGGGTAGCGTGGGAATTCGTAGCCAAGGTTCTCCAGCGAAAACGAGAGCCGACTGGCGAGGATGCCCGTGTTCTCCACCGCCTCGGGGAGGTCGGCGAAGAGCGCCCGCATGCGGGCCTCGGGTTTCAGCGCCCGCTCGCTGTTGCGGCTTAGGAGCAGCCCGGCGGCGTCGAGGTTGGTATGATTTCGTATGCACGTGAAGACGTCCAGAACGGCGCGCTGTGGCCGCTCGGCGTAAAGCACGCCGCCCGTGGCCGCCAGCGGAAGCCGCCGGGCGCGAGCTAGGTCCACCAGCAGGCCGTTGACGAGCTGCTCCCCGCGCTCCAGGTGGCGCTGGATCTCCACGTACACCCGACCCTTTCCAAACACCGCCTCCAGCCGCGCCACGCCCGCCTCGGCCGCCGCGAGGCCACCCCGCTCCAGGTCCCGGCGCAGGGCCCCCTCCTCGTCGCCGCTCAGGCAAAAGAGGCCTCCCGCAAACTCCTCCAGATCCCCCCAGAGCACCGGCGCGCTCGTCTTACCGCCGCGCAGCTTGGCCCGCGTGATGAGGCGGCTCAGGTTGGCATAGCCCTCGCGGTTCTCGACCAGCACGGGCAGCACGGCGCCGTCGGCCATCGTCAGCTCCGCGCCGACGATGGCCTGGATGCCCTGCTCGCGGGCCGCCGCGAAAAGCCGTGGCGCGCCGTAAAGGCCATCGCGGTCACAGAGGCCCACGGCAGGCAGCCCGAGCGCCGCCGCCTTCCGCGCCAGCTCCTCAGGATGCGAGGCCCCGCGCAAAAAACTCATCGCGCTGCGGGCGTGGAGCTCCACAAAACTACTCATCGTAACAGCCCTCCACTTTCCACGCCTCCCCCTCGCGCGAAAGCCGGTAGATGCCGCCACCGGCCATCTGCACGTCCCACTCCTCCGCGCTCCAACGCGCCTCCCACCAGTCGCCGGAAAGCCGGTAGGGCCCCTGCGCCTCGGCCACCCGCCCGTGGGCGCGCTCGCTCTCCACGTGTTCCGGTTGCGGGATGCCACCGCCCGTTTCGGCGACCCGCACTCGGGCCGGGATCGGCGGCCGGAAGCGCCTCAAGGGCAGCCCCACGGCGGGGAGCGGCGAGGCGGCGCCCGGAGCCGCCACCGCCCCGGCGAAGTCCGGCGTTTTCAGCTCAAACTGATCCGGCTTGTGGGTCGGCTTCAGCCCGGGGATGCCCACGTTGCCGCCGCCTACAACTGCGCCCAAGCGGGCGAGCGTCTCCGCGAAGCGGTTTGGATCCCCCAGGGCGCTTTCGAAAAACCGAAACTGCCGGTGCTCGGGCCGTGCCGCATTCACACCGAGCCGCACGCCCGTGGGGGCCTGCTCCAGGCGCAGGTTTTCGAAATGCGTATCGAGCACGCGGTAGAGGACGTCGGCATCGGCCGTGGGCGACGGGATCTGGAAGAGCCGTTCGTACAACGAGCCGTCGCTGAGCGGCAGGCTCAGGCGCAGGGCCGCAGCGGCCAACCCCGAGCCGCCGAGCCGCGCCGCGAGCTGATCCACGAAGCGCCGCAGCAAAAAAAGGAGCGGCTGGGCGGTCTCCAGTTCGCGCTCGAAGTCGAACGCCTCCTCGTAGGTCTCCGGCGGCCTCACCAGCCGAAGCAGCCGCGTGGAGCGCCCCGCCGCCCGGTCCCAAAGCCGCCCACCCTCCGGCCCGAGCCGTGCGGTCACGTCATCCCGCCCCAGCCGGGTCAGCCCACCGAGCGTGGTGATCCCCCAGCCTTGCAGCACCTCCGCCAGCTCCGCCGAGGGCCCGAGCGCCTCAATCGGCAGGCCGTCCAGAAATTCCGCCGAATCCCCAACCACGCGCACTGGCTCCCGGGCCGTCGTACATTGGGCGGCCAGGAAGGCGAGATCGGGGTTTTCGGCGATCCCTGCGCGCGCTTTGAGATGCAGCGCCGCCACGCGCCGAATGAGAGCCGTCCCCCAGGCAGCGAACCCGCTCGCGGCTGCCGCGCGGCAACCCTGCAAATCGAGCGTGCAGCAATCCGGCCCCGTCGCCTCGACATAGGCGCTCATGGAGCACGCCGCGCCCAGCAGCGTTTCGGAAAGCACGCGTTCCGCCGCCGCCGATCGGCTTAAAACCAGGAGCTCCAGGCAGCGGGCCTGCGCCTGGGTGGGGCTCATGCCCGGCTCGACCCCGGCGAGGGTGGCCCGGGCGTTGCACTCCACCACGACCGGCGCGCCACCCGGCGCGTCCACCACGGCGGCGGGCTGCCGGTGGCCTTCGGGCCGGTAGCGCAGGGCTGCCGCAAGCCGATAATCCGGGCTGAAAAAGGCGCAAAACATACGATTTTTAACCGCTAAAGGGGTCAAAATGGGGGGGCTACGCAATCCGCAGCTCCGGAGCAGCCTGGGCCCGGCGGTGAACCCGCTCCGCTACAAGCCGCAGCTCCGTCCGACGCCGCTGCATGGCTGCGAGGGTCCAGCGGTTGTGCAGTTCGATCCGCTCCACGGCGCTGCTCACCACGGGCCGAGGCGTGAACGCCACCAGCATCGATGCCGTCGGCTCCACGATGCGCTGGAAGCGGTACCAGGTGGTGGCGGGGATGCGCCTCAGATCGGCGTTCATCTGGAGATCGAGCAAAATGAGGGGGATATTGCCGTCGCGCAACAGGAGATCGGCGGCTTTCACCGCCGTGCCCGCCTCCGCGCAGCGTACCCAGAGCAGGTGGCGCAAATCCCGGCCACATTGCGCGGGGTCGAACCCGCCCGTGCCGTCCACCAGCGCCACCATCATTCCGGCGGCCCGGGCCGCGCCGATGAGCCCCTCCAGGAGGAGCATTCCCGAGCCCGGCGAGCCGCACACCTCCGTCACCGCGCCGCGCCGCAGCTCGATCTCCGGGCTATCGACACGGAACACCCCAGCCGCTTTCGGCTCGGCAGCCGGAAACTTTTCCGAAAGCAGAGCCCGCAACGCGGTGATCTTGGGGGACCCGCTCTCATGCGCGATGGTCGGCATAACGAATCAATCCCCGGAACACTCCGGCCAGGGTCACTTCCCTGGCGGGAAGGACCTGGTCGGGATAGGCCGGATTGGACGCCACACAACGGACGGTGCGCCCGCCGTCTTCAAAATAAACGCGCTTCAAAGTCGCATCGCACTCCCCCTGCTCGCGCCCCAGCATCACGGCGGCGATCTCCCCCCGGGCTGCCTCCACGCCGGGGCGGATGAGGACATGATCGCCGGGCAGAATGCCGTCGCCGATCATCGAATCCCCACGCACGCGCAGCAAAAAATCGCCCGGCTGGTGCGGCAGCAGCTCGTCGCTCTCCACGACGCTCTCCGGCTCCGCGATGGCCTCCTCCAGCAAGCCCGCGCGGATCGTCCCCAGCACCGGAAGCCCGCTCCCCTCGGCCACGCCGTAGCGCCCCTTGGGGCTCAGCTTTACCAGCTGATCGCGCCCGAAGCCGCCGCCGCCGCCGATGGTGATGAACCCGTTGCGCTCCATGATCCGCAGCGTCGGCACCAGGCTGGAGCGCCCCGAAAGCCCCAGCTCGCGCACAAGCGCCGAGACGAGGGCGGGAAAGCCGTCGCGCTCGATCGCCGCGATGGCCTTGGCCACCCGGTGTTGAGCCGCGGAAAGTTGGGTGCTGCGAGGTCTTGCCATTACATCGCCAATATTGACGATATAATTCCAAAGATCAAGGCGAAATACCGGGAAATGCTCTGCCCAAGTTGAACTGGAGTGGTTTTCTTACGCCTTTTGGCTGAAGTGCACCTCTGAGAGGTCGCGCAGCTTGTTAGCGGCTTGCTCCGGCGTGAGATCGCGTTGGGCCTCGGCCATCATTTCATAGCCGACCATGAATTTCTTCACCGTCGCGGAACGCAGGAGCGGCGGGTAAAAATGGGCGTGGAGCTGCCAGTGCTGGGCCGCACCCGCGTCGAGCGGAGCGCCGTGCCAGCCCATGGAGTAAGGGAAGCTGCACTCAAAGAGGTTGTCGTACCGGGTCAGGAAGCGCTTGAGGATGTCGGCCAGGGCGTCGCGCTCCTCGCTGGTGAGGTCCGGCAAGCGCAGGACGTGGCGGCGCGGCAGCAGCAGCGTTTCGTAGGGCCACGTAGCCCAGTAGGGCACCACGACGACCCAGTGCGCGTTCTCGGCCACGATGCGTTCGCAGGCGTCGGTTTCGAGCTTCAGGTAGTCGAGCAGCAGCGGCGTGCCGTTCTTCTGGAAATGGGCCAACTGCTGCACTTCTTCCTTGAGGGGTTCGTTGGGCAGGAAATCACCGGCCCAGATCTGGCCGTGCGGATGGGGATTGGAGCAGCCCATGATGGCCCCCTTGTTTTCGAACACCTGGACCCAGCGGTACGTGCGGCCGAGTTCCTCCGTCTGGCTGGCCCAGACGTCCACGACGCCCCGGATCGCCTCGGGCGTCATTTCGGGAAGGGTCAAATCGTGACGCGGCGAGAAGCAGATCACGCGGCAGACGCCCTTTACCGGCTCGCTTTTCAGGAACCCGAGGGGGGCTTCGGAGGGGCCCGCCTCGGGCAGGATCGCGGCGAAGTCATTGTCGAAAACGAACGTCGTTTTATAGTCCGGGTTCTTTTCGCCGTTCATGCGCGCGTTGCCAGCGCAGAGGAGGCATTTTGGGTCGTGCTGAGGGCGATTTTCGCGGGGAGCCGTCTCTTGTTTACCCAGCCAGGGGCGTTTGGTGCGGTGGGGGGAGACCAGGATCCAGTCGCCCGTCAGGGCGTTGAACCGGCGATGAGGAAAGTCGGATTGTGAAGCCATTGAATTAAGAGCAAAAATGAACCCTTAGTTTAACAGCCTGCAAAAGATCCCCCAAGTGTCATTTTGTGATGTTTTTGGCCGGGATTGCCGCGTTATTGAGCCCGGTTTCGCGCTTCGTAGCTCGTCATCAAGTTGCGGTAATTGGGAACGTGGTTGGAGAGGAGATTGCCGAGCCCCACGACGTCGTTGCGCCAGTCCCGGTGCAGTTCGCTCGCCACGCTGAACCAGCTCATCAGCTGCGCCCCCGCCGCCGCCATCCGCGCCCAGGCGGCGTGCCGCATCACCTCGTTAAAGGTTCCCGAGGCGTCGGTCACGACAAAGACCTCGTAGCCCGCCTCCAAGGCCGAGAGGGTGGGAAAGGCCACGCAGACATCCGTGACGACCCCCGCGATGAGGAGCTGCTTGCGCCCGGTGGCTTTGACGGCCTCGACGAAATCGGCGTTGTCCCAAGCATTGATCTGCCCCGGGCGGGCGATGTGGGGAGCGTCGGGGAAAAGGGCTTTCAGTTCGGGGACAATGGGGCCGTTGGGGCCCGCCTCGAAGCTCGTGGTAAGGATCGTGGGCAGGCCGTAGTATTTGGCGATATCGCCAAAGGCGAGGACGTTGTTCTTGAATTCGGCGGGGGTGAAATCCTGGACCAGCGAGATCAGGCCCGACTGATGATCGACGAAGAGAGCTACGGCTTCGTCCTTGGAAATGCGGCGGTATTGAAATGCCATAGACCTCTAATTCGTGAGGTGGGGAGACGCCGGGTGGACCGCCGTTTCCGCGCCGCTTCCCCGGTTTCGGCGTAATGAATTGCTTGAATTGACCGCCGGGAAAGGTAGGCTCGCCATTCCTATGCAACTCTTACCCGGTTTCCGCGACTTTTACCCGGAGGACTGCGCCCGCCGCAATTACATCGTGGCCACGTGGCGTGAAGTCGCGCGCCGCTATGGGTTTGTGGAGTTCGATGGCCCGATGCTGGAGCCCGTCGAGCTCTATAAAAAGAAGAGCGGTGGCGAGCTGGTGGGGCAACTCTTTGATTTCGTGGACAAAGGCGAGCGCCATGTGACGCTGCGCCCCGAGATGACGCCCACCCTGGCCCGCATGGTGATCGCCCGCGAGCGGGACTTTAAAAAGCCCATCAAGTGGTTCTGCGCACCCCAGTTTTTCCGCTACGAGAAGCAGCAAAAAGGGCGGCTCCGCGAATTCGGCCAGCTCAACTGCGATTTGATCGGCGAATCCTCCGTGGCCGCCGACGCCGAGATGGTGGCCCTCGCCATCGACATGCTGCGCGCCTTCGGCCTCGAAGCCGGTGATTTCGTCGTCCGGGTGAGCGACCGCGACGCCTGGAAAGCCTTCCTCAACGCCCACGGCACCTTTACCGACGCCCAGTTGACCGATTTTCTCCAGATCGTGGACAAAATTGAGCGCGACCGCCCTGAGCAGACCGAGACGAAGCTGGCCCCCCTCGGCCTCACGCTGGAGCAAGTCCGGGCGTTCATCACCGACCCCGGCACGCACTTCGAACGCTTCAACGCCCTGGCCGCCGAACTCGACGCCCGTGGCTTGAAAGGCTTCTACCAACTCGACCCGACCATCGTGCGCGGCCTGGCCTACTACACGGGCCTGGTTTTCGAGGTTTTCGACCGCCAAAAGACCCTCCGGGCCGTGGCGGGCGGAGGCCGATACGACAACCTCATGGAGCTCATGAGCGACGGGAAGTGCAACCTCCCCGCCATCGGCTTTGGCATGGGCGACGTGGTTTTAAGCCAGCTCATCGACTCCACCCCGGCGGCCGCTGAAAAAATGAAAGCGTGGATCGCCCGGCGGCACGCGGCGGATGTCTACGTCGTCATCGCCAACGAAACGCACCGGGGCGAGGCCCTGGGGCTCGTTTCGCAGCTCCGCAACGGCGGGGCGCGTGTCGATTACCCGCTTTCCGGCGCGAAAGTCGGCAAGCAATTCCAGGCCGCCGAACAGGCCGGGGCGCGCTACGCGCTGGTCGTCGGCGACGAATGGCCCCAGCTTAAACTGAAAACCCTCGCCACACGCGAGGAAACGCTCGTTTCCATCGAGGAACTGCCCGCGATATTGGCCAGATCCTAATCATCTTTTTAACTATACCGCACCGTCTCATGTACCGCACTCACCTCTGCAACGCTCTCCGCAAGGAACACATCGGCCAGACCGTCACCCTCTCGGGCTGGGTCAACTCCCGCCGCGACCATGGCGGGGTCATTTTCATTGATTTGCGCGACCGCGAGGGTCTGACCCAGGTCGTTTTTCGGCCCGAAGAGAATCCGCAGGTGGCCGAGGCCTCGCATGACCTCCGCAGCGAGGACGTCATCAAAATCACCGGCAAAGTCGTCGCCCGCCTCGAAGGCACCGTGAACCCGAAGCTGGAAACCGGCGAAATCGAAGTCATCGCCACGGAGCTCGTCGTGCTCAACAAATCCGACGTGCCCCCCTTCCCGCTCGACTCCAAGATCGCCAACGAAGACCTCCGCCTGACCTACCGCTACCTGGATCTCCGCCGCTCCGAGATGACCCAGAACCTCAAGCTGCGCCACCGGGTCGTCAAAAGCACCCGGGACTACCTCGACGAGCACGGCTACCTGGAAATCGAAACCCCCATCCTCTCCAACCCCACGCCCGAGGGCGCACGGGACTTCCTGGTGCCCTCCCGCCTGACCCCCGGCTCCTTCTACGCCCTTCCGCAGGCTCCGCAGCAGTACAAGCAGCTCCTGCAAGTCGCCGGTCTGGAGAAATACTTCCAAATCGCCCGCTGCTTCCGCGACGAAGACCTGCGCGCCGACCGCCAGCCGGAATTCACGCAGATCGATCTCGAAGCCTCGTTCATCACCGAAGAGGAGATCCAGACCCTCGTGGAGGGCCTCCTCTCCCGCATCTTTCAGGAATCCAAGGGCATCGACCTCCCCACGCCCTTCGCTCGCATGCCGTACAGCGAGGCGCTCAACCGCTTCGGCTCCGACAAGCCCGACACCCGCTTCGGCATCGAACTGACCGAACTCTCCGACATCTTCGGCAACTCCGGCTTCAAGGTCTTCCGCTCCGTGCTCGACGGCGGCGGGGTCATCAAGGGCATCAACGCCAAGGGAGCCGCCAGCGCCTTCTCCAAGGAACAGCTCAAAAAGTGGGAAGAGTGGGTCAAGGTGGAATTCGGCGCCAAGGGCCTGGCTTACATCCGCCTCAAAGACGGGGCTTGGGAATCGCCCATCGTCAAATTCTTCAGCGAAGAGGAAAAAACGGCCCTCGCCGCGCGCATGAACTTCGAGGAAGGGGACGTCCTCTTCTTCGGCGCGGGAGCCTGGGAGCAGGTCTGCGAGATTCTGGGCCGCGTCCGTCTGCGCTGCGCCGATCTGCTCAAAATCCTCGAAGGCAACACCAACCTCAATTTCTTGTGGGTCGTCGATTTCCCGCTGCTCGCCTGGAGCGCCGAGGAAAACAAGTGGGTGGCCGTTCACCATCCCTTCACGCGGCCCAAGATCGAGGACGTTGCGCTCCTCGAAGCCGGGGAATTCGGCAAAGTGCGCGCCGTGGCCTACGACGTGGTGCTCAACGGCGTGGAACTCGGCGGCGGATCGCTCCGTATCCACGAAAGGGACCTGCAAGCCAAGATTTTCGACGTGCTCGGCGTCACGCCAGAGGAGCAGCAGGCGAAGTTCTCGCACCTGCTCAAGGCGTTCAGCTTTGGCGCGCCTCCCCACGGCGGCCTCGCCCTCGGCCTCGACCGCTTGGTCATGCTGATCTGCGGCGCGGAGAGCATCCGTGAAGTGATTGCCTTCCCGAAAAACAACCGTGGCTCGGACCTGATGACCCAGTCCCCCGTGAAGGTGGACTTCAAGCAGCTCCGCGAGCTCTACATCCAGAGCACCGTCAAGAAGGCGTAAGCCCCCGGGCTGGTTTTTATACAAAGGCACGAGGCACACGAAGAAATGCGTGGGCTTCGTGCCTTTTTTGTGCGCTATATAGCCCTTGGCGCTACACGAAGATGAAACTTCCTCGAATCCCCTTTGTTCCGTCTTTGGTGATTTGGATCATCAATACCATTTCGGTATTTGCGTTAAGAGAGTCTCTCAACGATCTTTACAGAGGCTCGCGCTGGAAGCCGTCAATGGAGAACCCCGTGTGGCACTATCTTCCACTAGCCGTGGTGCTGATCCTCCTTGGATTGATGCCTTTATTCAGAGACGCCACGAAATATCGGACGGCTTACCGTCTGCTGAACCTGACTTGCGCCTTGCTCGGCGTGGTTTTCTTTTACCGCTGGTGGTTGCAACTCGTCCTGGATATTACGGCTATCTGAACCCCATCACGGCACAAACTTCGTCGTCGGCGCACCGGAATCCCCGATCAGCCCCTCGACGGTTGCGATGACTCCCTCGGAGACGCCCTCCAGCCACTCGTAGTTGAGCTGGTCCGGCGTATCCGTAGCCTTGTGGTAGTGGCGGTAGCGCAGGCGGGCGGTATCCGTAAGGAGCAGGGCGGGGAAGCCCTCTTTCCAAAACGGCCACTGACCCGAGTCGCGCGCGCCGGGGAAATTCGTGGAGAGCGTGAGCGGCTTGAGCGCGATGGCTGAGCGGCTTTGCCACAGGCCGCTGACCCGCTCCAGCAGCGGGCGCGAGGGCTTGTTGCCGATCAGCGCCAGGAAATTGGCTTTTTTGGGCAAGAGCAACCCGCCAAAGGAGAGCCACTGGCTGCCCGGTTCTTCGGAGGAAAAGCCCAATGTATCCAAGCTGAGCATGCCGAGGATATTTTCGCCGCGTTGCCCGCAGCGCGCGGCGTAAAGGGCGCTCCCCATCTCGGGGGTGCGTGCAAAGGGCCGTTCCCCATTGGCAAAGGCCAGCAGACGCAACGTGCGCGCGCCCGGTTTGCGCGAAAAATGCCGGGCCAGGGCGAGCAGGACGGCCACCCCGGAGGCGTTGTCGTTCGCGCCGGGCGAACCGGCCACGGTGTCGTAATGCGCCCCCACGACGAAAATATCCGCCGGACGCCGCGCCCCCCGGATCTCCAGTTCGATATTGGCGACCTGCTTGCCCTTGGATTGGAATTCCAGGCGCTCCGGTTCCCGGTCATTTTCCGAAAACACCGCCGTGATATACGCAGCCGCCTCCTTGAGCGCCCCGTATTTTCGGTCGTTGCGCTCCCCGATCGTGCCGGCCAGGCGGGTGATGTCTTGCTTGAGGCGTTGTTCCATGGCTAATGCGCGCTTGCTTTCCCGCAAAGAAGGTTCGCGCGCCTCGGGCCGGTTGGACGCGCTCCGCGCGCAGCGTTGACCGCTCTCGATATAGAGGCAACAATCAGCTTTGGAAAAAGGGAGCGCGAATTATGAAAATCAGCGGGCTTTTACGATGGGGCCTCATCGGGGCCGTATTGGCGTTGGCGTTGCGGTTGACCCGGCGCGGCATGTCGCTAGCGGGGAAAGTGGTCTTGATTACCGGCGGCTCGCGAGGGCTCGGCCTGGCGCTGGCCCGGGAGTTTGCCCGGCGCGGTGCGCGAATTGCCATTGTGGCCCGCGACAAAGCCGAACTCGACCGGGCAAAAGAGGACCTCCTCCAACGCGGCGCGGAAGTCTGGACCGGCATTTGCGATTTGCGCGACCGGGAGCAAATCTCGGCGGCCATCCGCGAGGTGGTCAGCTATTTCGGCGGGCTTGACGTGCTGGTCAACAACGCGGGTCTCATGACCGTAGGGCCCGTCGAGTCGATGACCGACGACGACTTCGACAAAGCCCTTTCCGTCCACTTCTGGGCCCCCTACTACGCCATGAACGCCGCCATCCCCCACCTCAAGGGGCGCGATGGGCGGATCGTGAACATCGTTTCCATCGGCGGCAAAGTGGCCCTGCCCCACATGGCCCCCTATACCGCGAGCAAGTTTGCGCTGGCCGGACTTTCGCAAGCCTTCCGGGCGGAACTCATCAAAGACGGCATCAAAGTGACCACGGTTTTCCCGGGGCTGATGCGCACCGGCTCGCACCTCAACGCGCTTTTCAAGGGCAAGAACGAGGCGGAATACCGCTGGTTTTCCCTGGGCGTGGCCTCGCCTGCCAGCTCGATTTCCGCCACACGCGCGGCCCGGCAGATCGTGCGCGCCGCTCAGCTCGGGCAGCCGCAGTTGATCGTGAGCTTCCAGGCCCGCCTCCTGGCGCTGGCCGCCGCGATCTTCCCAAACCTGACCGGGCGCGCCCTTTCCGCCGTCAACCGCTCCCTGCCCGCAATGCCGGAGCAGGATCACGAGATGCGCACGGGTTGGGAGAGCCAATCGGGGGGCATCTATTCGCGGCTGATGCACTTTGCCGACAAAGCTGGCGAGTCGCTCAACGAACGTCGCGGCCACACCTCGGCTGCGAGCGAGCGCCACGACGGGTAACTCGTTCTTGATCGCTATTTTCTACAGCTTCACCACTTCCCACCTTGGGATCAACCCCTGGACCAACTCCAGCCAGGCGTAGCTCGACGGGTGAGCGTGGTTCGGTTTGCCGACGCTGCCCGGATTGTAGAAACGGACGTCCCCGATTTTCTCATTGCGCGGGATGTGCGTATGCCCGTGCACCACGATGTCGATGGCCGGGGGGGCCATCAGCGGCGGAATGTGCACCAGCCGGATGCGGAACCCCTCGCGTTCCAATTCGCGCACCCACGGCCAGCTCATATTCCAGTCCCCGTTGCCCCGCACCACGTAGAACGGCAGCCCCAAGTCCCAGATCGGGTCCAGCGTGCTTTCATCGGTCACGTCGCCGAGGTGCCATATTTCATCCGCCTTCGCGATCTGCTCGGGAAGGTAACGGGGAAGACGGTTGTGGGTGTCGGCAAGGACTGCAATACGCATAAACCTCTAATAAAGATCAACCCGAGGCCTTTATGGCAAGGCCCTACTTTCGTAACAGCTTGTAAATCCACAATAAAAGCACCGCGCCGAGGATCGAGGTGATGAAGCCCGCGGGCTGCCCGGGCTGGTACCACCCCATCGCCTGCCCCACCACCGCCGCCACCACGCTACCTGCGATGCCGAGGAGCGCCGTGGGCAGGCACCCCGAGGGGCCCGTGTTCCGGGTCATGATCAGCTTGGCGATAAAGCCGATAATCAGACCCATTACCACCGAGATAATAATGCTCATACCAAGGTTCTTCGGCCCACGGCCCCGTCAGCGGCTGCGCAGGCTTTTCCACTTCGTCCGCAGGAAGTTACGAAAATGCCCCGGGCGCAGATACTGGAGGTAGATCCCCCAGCGCCTTAAGCGCCCGTCGCACGCCCCCCCGGCGCGAATATCCAGGCACCAGTCCACCGCCGTCTCGAAGAGCACCTCCTCGCCAAACCAGCGTTCCCATTCCGCGCGCGCCCGGGCCGCCAGTTCCACCGCCCGGGGTTCCAGCTCTGCCAGGATCCGGGGCAGCTCCAGCACGTCCCGCTCCGGCACCCGCACTGAAAAAGCATCCCAGCGCGGCCCGTCGGGCTCCACCCAGTCATCGGAAAGGATCACCGGCGCGCGGCCCATGCGCATTGTCTCAAAAAGGCGGATCGACGAACACCCCACCCCCCGGGGGCAGAGCACGAACCGGCTCTCCCGCACCGTCTCTTTATAGGAATCCACGTCGGCCTGATCGTCCGCGCGGTAGATGAACTTCATTTTTTCCGAGGTATCCACGAGCCGAAACCGGGGGTCCTCAATCTGCTTGAGCTTGCTGCGCACCGCCGCGTTGCAGCACGACCCGACGAAACTGTAGAGCCACCGGGCCTCAGGGTTGAACGGGATGAAGTCAAACCGGGACCGCTCGCCGATATGCGGGTAAAACCCGGAACGCGTCCAGGCCCGGTCGTGCCATTTTTGCTCAATCGAGGCGTAAATCCCCGGCAGAAAGGCAATCGGCCTGTCCTCCGGGTCGATCACGAAGCATTTTTTCCAGTAACAGCGGAAAAACGCGCTCTGCCGGATGGCTCGCAGATAGGGAGCCGGGCCCTCGTCGCAAAAAAGAATAAGATCCGCCTCGTCCGGATCATCCGTTAAACAATGTTTTCGCCCACCGGACAGCTCCGCGCTCAAGCGCAGCAAATCGTAACGGCCCCGATGCCACTGGGCATCCGGACGCTGACAGGTCGTTAAGCAAACCTTGGCCACAGGGCGGGAAGCGTTTTCCAGGAGCCCGCGCCTTGTCAAGGGAAATGGGCCAGACCTAGAATATCGAGGCCAAACCCCAGTGCGGATGCCTCGAAACAACGAAATTGGAATTTCGAGTTGAACTTTCGGGCCTCCTTTTCCATCCTGTCCCACTTATGAAAGCCCGAGTTACCGTCATGCCCAAAAAGAGCGTTCTGGACCCCCAGGGAGTGGCCGTTCGCAACGCCATCGCCACCCAGGGCTTCCCGCAAGTCCAGTCCGTCCGGATCGGCAAAGTCATGGAAATCGAGATCGACGACCAAGGGCTTGACCGCAAAACCGCCGAAGCCCGCCTCCACCAGATTTCCAACGATCTCCTCTCCAACCCGGTCATCGAAGACTACGTTCTGGAAATCGAGGGCTAAAACCCGGAGATTTTTGCCCAAAGAGTGGTATTGTTGATTCCTTTTCATTCATGAAAGCCGCCGTCATCCGTTTCCCTGGCTCGAACTGCGACCAGGACTGTCACCACGCCTTGCAAAACGTTTTTGGGGTAAAAACCGACTACGTTTGGCATAAAGAATCGAGCTTGAAGGGCTACGATCTCGTCGTTCTCCCCGGCGGATTCTCCTACGGCGACTACCTGCGCTGCGGGGCCATCGCCCGCTTCTCGCCCATCATGAAAGCCGTGGTGGACTACGCCAACGCAGGCGGCCTCACGATCGGCATCTGCAACGGCTTCCAGGTGCTCACCGAGTCCCGCCTGCTCCCGGGCGCGCTCGTGCGTAACCGCTCGCTCCATTTCATCTGCAAACACGTTCACCTGCGCGTCGGGGCGACCGATAACCCCTTCCTCAACGCCGCCAAGCCCGGCCAGGTGCTCAACGTCCCCATCGCCCACGGCGAGGGCAACTACACCGCCGACGAGGCCACGCTCCAGGAACTGCAAGCCAACCACCAAATCCTGGTCCGCTACTGCGACGCCAAGGGCGAAGTCACCGAAGCCGCCAACCCGAACGGGTCCCTCAACAACATCGCGGGCATCTGCAACGCGGGCCGCAACGTCTTCGGCCTGATGCCCCACCCCGAACGCGCCTGCGAAACTCGCCTTGGCAGCACCGACGGCAAAGCCATCTTCGCCTCCATCCTCAACCACCTGGGCGCCAAAGCCGCCGTAGCTTAGTTTTACCTTTTCACCAGTGAACACCACCGCCGTCAGCCTCCCGCCCGACCCCGAAATCACCGATGCCGTCATCGCCAAGCACGGCATCACGCCCGACGAATACCAGCAGATCCAGAAGATCCTCGGCCGCGTGCCGAACTTCACCGAACTGGGCATCTTCTCGGTCATGTGGAGCGAGCACTGCTCTTACAAAAACTCCAAGCCCGAGCTGAAAAAATTCCCGACCACCGGCCCGACCGTGCTGGTCAAAGCGGGCGAGGAAAACGCGGGCGTCATCGACGTGGGCGACGGCTGGGGCATCGCGTTCAAGATGGAGAGCCACAACCACCCGAGCGCCATTGAGCCCTTCCAGGGCGCGGCCACGGGCGTCGGCGGCATCATTCGCGACATCTTCACCATGGGCGCGCGGCCCGTGTTCAACCTCGATTCCCTGCGCTTCGGCTCCATCGAAGGCGACAGCGAGAGCGCCAAGACCAACCGCCGCCTCTTTGCAGGCGTCGTCGCGGGCGTCGCCCATTACGGCAACTGTATCGGCATCCCCACCATCGGCGGCGAGGTCTACTTCGACGACAGCTACGAAGGCAACCCGCTCGTCAACGTCCTCTGCCTCGGCGTCCTCAAGCATGACGAAATCGCCCGCGGCGCGGCCAAGGGCATCGGCAACCCGGTCTTCTACGTCGGCGCCGAAACCGGCCGCGACGGCCTCGCCGGAGCCGCCTTCGCCTCGCGCGAATTGACCGAAGAATCCAAGCAGGACCGCCCCGCCGTCCAGGTTGGCGATCCCTTTAAAGAGAAGCTCCTTCTCGAAGCCTGCCTGGAGCTCCTCACCACCGACGCCGTCGCGGGCATCCAGGACATGGGCGCGGCGGGCCTCACCTGCTCCACCTGCGAAACCGCCTCGCGCGGCAACACAGGCGTCGAGATCGACCTCGAAAAAGTGCCCAAGCGCGAAGTCGGCATGACCCCTTACGAGATCATGCTCAGCGAATCGCAAGAGCGCATGCTCATCATCGTTGAAAAGGGCAAAGAGCACATCGTTAAGCAGATTTTCGAGAAGTGGGACCTCCCCTACGCCGAAGTCGGCACCGTGAAAGACGACGGCATGATGCGCGTCAAAGTCGGCGACGTCACCGTGGCCGAAATCCCGGCCCGCCAGCTCGCCGACGAAGCCCCCATCTATCACCGCGAGACCAAGGCCAAAGCAGCCCCCGCCCCGCTCTGCGAAATTCCTAAAGCCGACGTCCAGTTCGCCCTTGGCAAGCTCCTCGCCGACCCCTCCATCGCCTCCAAAGAATGGGTCTACCGCCAATACGACCACATGGTCCGCGACGGCACGATGGTCCTACCCGGCTCCGACGCCGCCGTGTTCATCGTCCGCGAGGCCGATAAAATCCTCGCCGCCACCAGCGACTGCAACGCCATCTACTGCCAGCTCGACCCGCGCGAAGGCGCCCGCCTCGCCGTCGCCGAAGCCGCCCGCAACCTCGCCTGCTCCGGCGCGGTCCCGCTCGCCGTCACCGACAACCTCAACTTCGGCAACCCGCACAAGCCCGAGAACTTCTGGCAGCTGCGCGAGTGCGTCGAAGGCGTGGCCGAAGGGTGCGTCGCGTTTGACACCCCCGTCACCGGCGGCAACGTCAGCCTTTACAACGAAAACCCGAACGGGGCCATCGACCCGACCCCGACCATTGCCATGGTCGGCATCATCACGGACGAAAAGCACGTCACCACCAGCTTCTTCAAAAAAGCGGGTGACGCCGTCATCCTCCTGGGTGAACTCGGCAGCGAAATGGGCGGCAGCCACTACTTGAAGGTCCTCTTCGGCCGCAAGGAAGGCGTCCCGCCGCGGGTCGACTTCCAAAAAGAGCGCACCCTGCACGACACCCTGCGCGCCCAAATCGCCGAGGGCCTCGTCGCCAGCGCCCATGACTGCGCCGAAGGCGGTCTCGCCGTCGCGCTCGCCGAAAGCGGCATCGCGGGCCAGGAAGTCCTCGGAGCCGAAATCGACTTCGGCACGACCGGCCTCGCCCCCGAAGTCCTCCTCTTTAACGAAACGCAAACGCGCGTCATCCTCTCCGCTAAGCCGGAAAACGTCGCGGCCCTCCTTGCCCAAGCTGAAAAAGCAGGCATCCCGGCCCGGCGCATCGGCACCGTGGGCGGCGCGCAGCTCGTCATCAAAGCCGACGGCACCGAAACCCGCTGGCAAGCCGGGGAACTCGCCCAAACGTGGCACGGCTCCATCGGCTCGTGTATGTCGCGGAACTAACTGATTCTTTTTAACCGCGAAAATGAGCCAAAGATGCAAAACCGGAACCAACAGCCTCCCCTTCTTGTAAAATTTCGGTAAAATTTGCAGCCTTCCACGCTTTTCGCGGATAAAGCCCTCTTCAACATGCCTCACACACCCATCCGGCCCAAAGACGAATGCGGCGTCTTTGCCGTCTATAATCATCCCAACGCTGCCGTACTGACTTATTACGGCCTGTTTGCCCTCCAGCATCGCGGTCAGGAGAGCGCGGGCATCGTCACCGCCAGCGGAGCCAACACGCCCTTTGTCGTCCACAAAGGCATGGGCCTCGTCTCGCAAGTGTTCCCCAACCCGGACTTGGAGAAACTCAAGGGCAACCGCGCCATCGGGCATGTGCGCTACTCCACCACGGGGTCGAGCAACATTAAGAACGCCCAGCCGCTCGTCGTCGACTGCGCCCGCGGCCAGATCGCCATCGGCCACAACGGCAACCTGGTCAACGCCGCCATCCTGCGGGACGAACTGGAGCGCTCCGGGTCGATCTTCCAGACCACCGTCGACAGCGAAATCATCCTGCACCTCCTCGCCCAGCCCGACAGCGTCAACGGCGGCGTCCTGGCCGCACTGCGCCGGGTCCAGGGAGCCTTTTCCCTCGTCATGATGGGCGAGCGCGAAATCATCGGCGTGCGCGATCCCTTCGGCTTCCGCCCGCTGGTCCTGGGCAAGCTCGACGGCGCTTACATCCTCTCCTCTGAAACGTGCGCGCTGGACTTGATCCACGCCGAATTCATCCGCGAGATCGAGCCCGGCGAAGTCGTCATCATCAACGAAGACGGCATCCGCTCCGAGCACCCCTTCGAGCCGCAGAAGCGCTCCTTCTGCATGTTCGAGTACGTCTACTTCGCGCGGCCCGACAGCATTGTCGACGACATCAACGTCGCCAAAGTCCGCACCGCCATGGGCCGCGAACTTGCCCGGCTGCACCCCGTCGAGGCCGACCTCGTCGTCCCCGTGCCCGACTCCGGCAACTACGCAGCCCTCGGTTTCGCCGAGGAGCTCGGCATCTCCTACGAGCACGCCTTCGTTCGCAACCACTACATCGGCCGAACCTTCCTTCAGCCCACCCAGCTGATCCGCGACTTCAATGTGCGGGTAAAGTTGAACCTCATCAAAGAGGCCGTGAAGGGCAAGCGCGTCGTCGTCGTTGACGATTCCATCGTGCGCGGCACCACCGCTCGCGCCCGCGTCGTCAACCTGCGCGAAGCCGGGGCCGCCGAGGTGCATATGCGCATCTCCTGCCCGCCCCACCGGCACGCCTGCCACTACGGCATCGACTTCCCCGATCCGGCCAACCTGCTCGCCAACCAGTGCACCATTGACCAGATCCGCGAATACCTCGGGGCTGACTCCATCGGCTACCTCGACGTCGGCGGCATGGTCCGGGCCACGGAAAAAACCTTCGACCGCTTCTGCCTGGCCTGCTTCAACGGCGAGTACCCGATCCCCGTCGATCCGAAACTCGACAAATTCATCATGGAGCGCCGACAGAATCGCAAGACCCAGCTCATTGAGCCCCAACCTCAGGCGGATCTGTTTTCGAAATAAAAACAGCGTAAAAACTGCCTTTCACAAACCACGCCCAGCAGCGTAATCTCACCGTTTTATGCCCAAAAAACCAGCACCAGCCCCTGCTCCGTCAAAGAAAGCCTACGCCCAGGCCGGCGTGGATGTCGACCTCGGCAATGCCGTTAAGAGCCGCATCCAAAGCATGGTCAAAGTGACGCACGGGCCGGAAGTGCTCGCCAAAATCGGCGGTTTCGGCGGCCTCTTTAAAGCCGATTTCAAGGGCATGAAGGAGCCGGTCCTTGTTTCGAGCGTCGACGGCGTGGGCACGAAATTGAAGATCGCCTTCGCCTCGGGCCGCCACGACACCGTGGGCCAGGACTTGGTCAACCACTGCATCGACGACATCGCCGTCCTCGGAGCGCGTCCCCTCTTCTTCCTCGACTACATCGGGGCGGAAAAGCTGGAACCGGAGGTCTTCGAACAGATCCTCTCCGGCTTCACCAAAGCGTGCAAAGCGGGCGGCTGCGCGCTGATCGCCGGTGAAACGGCGCAGATGCCCGGCATGTATCACCCCGGCGAATACGATCTGGCGGGCACCATCGTCGGCGTGGTCGATAAAAAGAAAGTCATCGACGGCAGCAAGATCAAGCCCGGCGACGTGGTCATTGGCCTGCCCTCCAACGGCCTCCACACCAACGGCTACTCGCTGGCCCGCAAAATCCTCTTCGAGACGATGGGGCTGAAATTCGACTCCAAGCTACCCGGCATCGCCAAGCCGCTCGGCGACGAGCTCCTGCGCATTCACCGCAACTACCAGCCGCTCCTGGCCACGCTCCCGGAAGGGCTCGTCAAAGGCATCGCCCACATCACCGGCGGCGGCCTGGTCGACAACTTCCCGCGCGTGCTGCCCGAGAACTGCGACGCCGTCATCGACACCAAGAGCTGGAAAGTCCCGCCGCTCTTCCAGATCATGCAAGAAAACGGCAAGGTCGACCCGGCGGAAATGTACCAGGTCTTCAACATGGGCATCGGCATGACGCTGGTGGTCAAACCAGCCGACGTCCGCGAAACGGTGCTCCTCACCCGGGGCCGCCCGATCGGCAAGATCGAAAAGGGCTCCAAAAAGGTGCGCCTGGCGTAATACTTCAGCTTGCAAGGGGGACTTCGGTCCCCCTTTTTTTATGTCCCCTCAGAAAACCTTGCGGATGGCAGCTTGCGGTGCCGCGTTTGCCTCGGCGGCGATCCATGCGGGGTATTTTTGCGTCATGCACAAGCTGCCGGTGTACGCGTTGCACGAAAGTCTTAATTTTTCCATCAAACGGAGCCACTGGGGCGCCACGGGGATCTCCCTGGCGCTCGCCAGTCTTGGCGCGGCTTTTTTGATCGCATCGCTGATCCCTAAGCCGCGCCTCTACGCCTCGTGGCTTAACTTGGCCACGTTCCTCTTTCTGGTCCCGGCCGCTTACACCGGGTACTGCATCGTCCAGATTCTATTCTAGCGGCTGATCGGCGTGAACTGAAAGCCATCGGAACCGTTACCATTGCTGCCGTTGTTGCCATCGACCGCCGCGGCCACGGGCTGCGCGGCTCCGGCTTCCCCCAGCGGTTTGCTGAAGAGCTGCGCGGCCAGCACTGTCTGGATCACCGAGTTGATATTCTGCAACGTCGCGCCCGAAGCGCCCGCGCCGCCGTTGCTGTCGGCCACGGTGACGAGCCGGGCCTGGGCCAGGGCGTTGGCGATGGCCGGGGCGATCTGCGGCAGCATCTCAAGCTGTTTGTAGCGCAGGTAACTCTCGCCGCCCGCGATGATCGCTTCGGTGACTTTCTGAATGGCCAAGGCGTTGGCTTCGGCAACCGTGGTGATCTCGATGGCGCTCGCCTGCGCGTTGGCCTGGGCTGCGATGCGGATGCGCTCGGCGTCGGCGGAAGCCTGGGCGATGTCCGTGGCGCGCAGCTCGGACTCGCGCTGACCGGCCAGGGCGTCCTGCTTCTGGGCCTCGGCCTGGGCGATCAATGCGGCGTTGGCAGCGCGGGTCTGCTCCAGTTCGCGTTGCTTGTCGGAAATGACGCGCTCGGCTTCGAGTTGCGCTTCCTTGGCGCGGCGGGCCTGCTGCGCGGAGACGATGTCGGCGTTGGCCTGGGCCTCGGCGGCCGACTGGCGACGGCGGGCGTCGGCTACCTCGGATTGCACGATCTTGATGTTGAGCGAATTAAAGATGAGCCCCAGGTCGGTCAGTTCGCGCGAGCAGGCCTTGCGAATGATGATCGCCAACGGGTCGTCGTCCTGTTCCGCCACCGCGATGATCGGCGTCGCGACGGGCACGATTTCCGAACTTTCCTCCCCTTCATGAACGCGCGGCGCGGACTTCGCGGAAAAGAGCTGGTCGTGGGTCAGGAGGTTGATGGCGCGGCGGCCCGAGCTGGAGAGCAAGTCAATCAAGATGCTCGTCTGATCCTCCTGGGGCTTGGCGAAGAAACGGTTCGCGGCGGTTTTGATGAGCTCCTCGGAGTCGCCCACGGAAACAATCGCGCTCGCCAGCACGCGCACTTTGATTGGCTGCGGCTGGCCGTTGGCGTCGGTATCCGCCGTCTGATCGGTAATATCTAGGTCAACGTTGATCGCCCTGCTCGAAAGCGTCGTGCCGGTCGTCAGGAGTGGGATTTCAATCGACTTCCCCGGCCCCCGGTAAGTCTTCGTGCTGCCGAAAAGCCAGCTCACCATCCGGATGCTGCCGGCATCGACAGTGCGAAGAAAGGAGGTTACCAGGAGCGGCACGATGATTAAAACGACGACCAGGATAAAGCCGCCAATCACTAAAAGAGGAATCGGATCTGTAGACATAGTTATTTGGGTTTGTGTTTAGGAAAGATTTCCGCGCCGGGCCACGGTGCATCGGTTGCGATGAGGGTCAATGCCCACGATGATGAGGCGCTCTCCGGAGAGAATCCGAGGAACCGGGCCGGAGCCCGCTTGCAGCATTCCCAGCATTTGGTGCACCTGGCCGTCGAGCGTCAACGAAACGAGCCCGGCTCCCTCGGCGTCAAAATTGGTCTCGGCCACCGCTTCCTCCAGCATGGCGGTCTCAAGAGTCCGGGCGGGGGTGGACGCAAATTGCAAAACGAAATTCCACACGGGCCGGACCAAGCCGCGTTCGAACACCCACGCGACCGCGATCGACGCCCCGATGAGAAGGAGCCCGGAAATCCACCGGTCCAGAATGGCCCCCGCCGCGCCGAAGCCAAAAATCATGCTGAACCAAACGCGCGGGGCGAGATACGAAAGCCAGTTGAGCGCAGGGGCCCCGGGCCCGGCTTCGTGGGAGGCGAGATCGGCATGATGGGCGGGAGCGTGGGCGTGGCCGTGACCGTCCAAGTGAAAATGGCCGCCGTGAAGATCGTGGCCTCCGGTGTGACCGTGGCCACCGCCGCCATGATGACCGACCCCCATAACGGCCATAAGAAGCAGCCCAAGGAAGCCGAGGCCCATGCAGAAAACGTAGAAGTCGATGATCATCTTGTCCGTTCGCGTTAAAACTCATAAGCACAACGCTAAAAGAAGGGAAGGAGAAATGGATCTCCTTCCCTTCTTGATATTCGGTCTTAACAAATCGCTACCGGTGCAGCGGTTTCCAGTGGTTCAAGTCAGGCGGCAGCGGGTGATGGCGCGGTTTTTCCGCCCGGAAGGGGGTTGCCAGGGGCAGATGATGCACGGCCATGGCGAGCGACATGACGTCGTCGTCGTGCTTGCCGGGGAGCGCCGCTTCGCGCCCGTCCTCGTGGGTGACGAAATGCCCGAGTTCGTCGATCACGTGGGCGTCGTAGACATCCAGGGGCGGGTCGCCGTCGAGGGCGCGGCTCAGCGAGGCGACGACGAGGGGTTTGGTGGCCGAGTTGCTTTGGAAGCCGAGCTTTTCGATGCCCTCGGCCCCGGGGCCCCGGCGTTTGAAGAGCGGCATGCCCGCCCGGCGCAGCCCTTCAATCAGCGTGAGCCCCATGGGCACTTCCACGCCGATGAGGCAGCGGCCGTAGTAGCGGCATAGGGCGATGACTTTTTCCTCCAGGACGTGCCAGTCGTCAAAACACGGCGGGCGCACCCGGGCGACCAGCGCGGCCGGAGCCGCCACGCCCCGGGAATCGGCGTAGCCCTGGCGCAGGACGAGGATCGAATGCCGGTCGGGGTCGTGGCTGTCCCGCGTCTGCTCCCGGCCCGTGGCGGTGTCGCACCAGATGAGGTAGCGACGCTCGGGCGAGGGTTCTTCCCAAACCTGCGCCCAGCCGGATTCGTGCGGCTCGAAGGCGACGGCGCCGGTTTCATTTTGCCGCAGGAAACCGGTTTTCGCGGGCACCCGGCCCGCCATGGCGCGCAGCCGCGTCATCCCGGCGAGGGAAAACCGGGGCCGCCCACTGGTGAGGAAGGCCACTTTTTCGTCCTCCGGGTACTCTTGATCAAAGAGATCCTCGCGCCCGCCGCACTTCTGGGCCAGCGTCCAGCGCCGCCAGGCAATCTGCCCGGCCTCCCAGCCAAAGAGCGTTACGCCGCTGCGCTCCCGCTCGGAAAGCACAAGCGGCTGCTCCTCCGGGGCGATCCGGCTGTCTTCGAAAATGAACCATGGGGAAAACACCCTGATCCAGCCGTTGCCGAGCCGCCCCGCGAGCCGTTCCTCGAAGGTCGGCGCGCCCTGCCAATGCTCGTAGAACCAGCCCGCCGCGCCGTTGGCCGTGGTCTCCACCATGGCGACGCTCTGGGGCACATCGGCCAGGGAATTGAGCAGCGAGAGCATGGTTTTTTCCGCGCATTTCTCCCCATCGTTGGCGAAATGCGCCGCCTCGGAGACGTGCAGCACCTGCAGCGTTCCCGAGCGGCCCGCGCGCGGGTTTTCGGCGGTGTCGCGGTCGATGCGGCTCCAGGGGCGGCTGCTCCGGGTGAGGATCGCTGAGGTGGCCGTCTGCTCCCACTGCTGGCCCCACGGGTAATCGTCGTTCTCCGCGTAGCGGCACGTCATCGCGAAGAGGTTGTCCGAATTTTTGTACCGGTCGGCGATCTGCACGGCCCGGGAACGGAATCGGCGGCAATGGTGGTAGACGATGGCCGCGCAGACGGTCGAGCTGCCTTTCTGCCGGGGCTTGAGGGCCAGGATGCGGCACGGGGTGCCGCGCGTCATGCACCATTCGTAAACCTCCAGGAGGCGGAGTTGGTAATAATTGGGCTCGGGGGTGACGAGGCGCTGGTCCTTGGTGAGGATCTTCGCGCAGGTGGCAAACCATAGCCCCGCGCTGGAGGCGATGGAGGCCAGGGCTTCGTCGGTTTTTCGGGCGTTCCGGGGGGGACGCTTGCGGCGGGGTGCGCCGTTGGAACATTCTTTCATGCGTCCCAGCGTAACGTCCTGCCGCCGTGGCGCTACGAGAACCCGAACCGAGCGCGTCAGAAAATCTCAGCGCGCGAAGAGCACGCACACCGGGGCGTGCAGCTCCAGGCACGCGCCCGAGGGGCTCAGGGTGCCGATTTGGGCGTCGATCGCCAAAAGCGCCAACCGGTGATCAGCCTCCCCCGCCACCAGCAACCAGCGGCCCGTGGGGTCGATGTCGAAGCCGCGCGGGGAGCGCACGGGCGAGGCCGCCAGCTCCACTGCCTTGGGCAAGCCGCCCGCGTCAATCTTGAAAACGGCGATCCGGTCCCGGCCTTTTTTGGCGGTGTCGCGGATCGATACGTAGAGCCAGCCGCCGCCGGGGTGAAGCGCGATTTCAGCCGCTGAGTAGTCGCCGAGGGCTTCCCCCTCCGGCAGAACTGGGAGGGTTTGCAGCGGGGAGAGTGCGCCCGACTTGGGGTCGCGGGAAAAGACGCTCAGGGACGATGCCAGCTCGTTGCAGCAGTAGACGAATTTCCCGTCGCCGCTGAAGGCCAGGTGGCGCGGGCCTGCTCCAGCGGGGGTTCGCGCCGGGCCGATGGAGGTCAGATTCCCCTCGCCGCCACGGTAGCACTCGATCTTATCTCCGCCCAAGTCGCAGCCGTAAACGAAGGCCCCGCCATCCACGGGATAGAGGGAATGAGCAAACGAATGCGCCTGCCGCCGGGGATTTGGGCCGCTGCCGGAAAGCTCGATGCGCGCGCCATGAGGCTGGAGCGAGCCGTCGCCGTTGCGCTCGAAAACCGCGAAGCTCCCGGAGCTGTAGCTGGCCGCAAAGACCCTCTTTTCCGAGGCCGAGACATGGCAGGTGGCCGCCCCGCCGGAGGGTTGCACATTGAGAAAGGCTAACGCTCCGCCGCTCTCCACGCGAAACGCCGCGACCGCCCCCTCCTTGCGCTCCAGGCAGGCGTAAAGGAACCGGCCATCCGGCGAAAGTGCCAGGAAACTGGGGGCTTGCGCGTCTTCAGGGCGGCTGGCCGGGCAGAGGGCGCTCAAGCGGCCCGAATCGGTGTCGAGCGTTCCCGAGAAAATCCCGGGCGTATCGGGTGTGTTGTAGGTGCCGATGAAAAAGCGGGCTTCGTGGGCGTGGGCGTTGAGAACCATGGTGGAGGACAAAAAGAGGAAAAAGAGAAGGGGCTTCATGGGGTTCAGCCAAGGCGGGCCGCTCCGCTCGCGGCCAGCTCATAACCGCAAAGCGCGGGCGGGGCCGCTTTTGCAAACGCCAGATACTGGAACCCCATTCCCATCAGCGAGGGGTGTATCAGCATGGCGAAGGAACGGAGGTCCTTCTGGCGCTCGGGGGTGAGGTCCGCAGGGTCGGTAATATCGGGGAATACCCGCTTCCCCAGCGCGGCCAGGAAGTGGTGCTGGTCGGTGAAGCCCGCCACTTCAAGTCCATGGGCCTGGCCCGCTTCGGCGAGCGCGGTGAAATCGACATGCGCGGTGAGGTCCTGTTCGCCCGGCGCGGCCAGCACGTCGGCGATCCGGCGCTGGCGGCGGTAGGCGGTAAGCGTTCCCTCAATGCGGTCGGGAAGGTAATAGTCGGCCCGCGAAAAACCGTAATCCGCAATGAGCACATACCCGCGCTCCAGCCGGGCGGCCACGCTGGCAATCCACTGCGAAGCCCCAGGGTTGACCTCGGTGCAATAACCCTCGATGCGGGGAGCCGCCTCCAGAAGCCGCAGCGCTTGCGGGTCCGTAAGAGGCCGGTCCGTCCAGGCGAACCCGCTCCCGCTCACCGTAACGCAACGTTCGCGCCACCCGCCCTCGCGGTACACCACGGCGCACACCGGCAGGGCGTCCACCAGTTCGTTGGAAAAATGCACGCCTGTAAACCGCGGCAGGCGCTCCGGGGATTCATACCACATCACCCGCCCCTCGAACGCTTCCAACCGCGCGCGCTGGCGCTCAAGGTTGGCCGCCAGGGGCTCGATGATTTTGTAACGGAGCGCCGCGACGAACTCCGGAAACCGGCGGGCCGCGCTCAGGAGGTCGTGGGCGAAGTCGCCCGCGTCGGCTCCCTGCTCCACCACGTCGAAGACGACCGGGCGATCCAGCAAGCGCCACATTTCCTCAAACTGCGTTGCCAGGAGCCGCCCGAAGAGCGGGCCGACGCTCACGCTCGTTACAAAGTCTCCCCGGCGTCCGACGACCGCCCGGCCTCCGGCATAGAAGCCGTGGTCGGGATCGTAGAGCGCCCGCTCCATGAAACGGCTAAACGGCATCGGGCCAGAGCGCTCGATCTCGGCGCGCAGTAGAGGAACCAGCGAAGACACGGGAGCTAAGGTGCGGAAGAGCTATCCGAGGGGGTCGCCGCCGGAGCGGCCGCAGGGAAGAGGCTTCCGCTCATCGGCTGGGGCAGCAGCGACGAGATATCCGTGGGCGGCGCTTCGGTTTGCGGGATATTGAGCAGCTTGGCTTCCTCGGGCAGCAGGTTCGCGCCCTTGGCCAGTTCAAGATACGGCTGGGCCTCCTCGGAGCGTCCGGCGGCGATCAGGAATGCGCCGTAGTAGGCAGCCGTGGAGGGGTCGCGGAGTTCCTCGGGCTTGAGATTGCGCATGGCTTCCAACGCCTTGGCCTTTTCGCCCATGCAAAAGAGGGCGAAGGCGTAGGTGGAGGTGAACACCGGGCTGGCGGGGTCTTTCTCGTGCAGCTCGCGCGCGACGGAGAGGGCGTGCGCTTTGTCTTTGTCGAGCAGGAGGCAGAAAATGGCGAAGTTGTTGCGGATGGTGGGGTCGCCCGGGTTGCGGTCCATCAGGATGGAGTAGACCTGGTAGAGGCCGTCGGTGTTCCGCTGGTTAAAGTAAAAGAGCCCGAGGGCGCTAAGGGCTTCGTTGGAGCGGTTGGACTTGCGCACGGCCTGCCAGAGCGTGTCGGCCACTTCGTCATCCCATTTCCATTCGCTGGCCAGGCGCGCGAGGGTAAAGAGGGCGTCACCCTTGTTGCTGGTGGCGTTGACGGCCTCGGACCAGGCCATTTTGGAGGGCGAGCGGTTGCTCTCCAGCTCGCGGCCGCAACGGGCCAGGTAGGCGCGACGGATGAAGTCGAGCTCGCCCCACTGTTCGGTGGCCAGGAAGAAGCGCAGCTTTTTCCAGTCGCCAAAGAGCAGGAAGGTGCGGGCGATCTCCATTTTGATGGGAGTGGCGGCGGTCAACTCCGCGGGCAGCTTGAGCGCCCAGTCGCGGGCCAGGAGCGAAAGTTTGTTGCCGTTCATCCAGGTAAGGAGCGCCTGCACGTCCTCGGGCTTTTTCTCCGCGAGCTGCTCGGTTTCGGCAAGGCGGTTCAGGAAATCGGCGGATTTGCCCAGGTGGAGCACTTCGAGGAGGATCAGCCGGTCGCTGAAGGTTCGCTCGGAGGAGCGGTCGAGCTCCTGCGCCAGCGCGGTGGCCCGTTCGCCGAAGCCGCGTTTGGCGGCGTCGACCACCAGCGCGCGCAGCACGGTGGTGCGCAGCGGGGACGCGGTAGGGATGCTCTCCAGCACTTCCCGCGCGCCATCCCGGGTGGCGTTATCCGGAGCGGCCAGGCGGGTGATGGCCAGGTGAATGCGGTAGGTTTCGTTGCCGGGAGCCAGGCGCACGGCCTCGGCGTAGCGGGCCTCGGCCTCGGCGAACCCGGATCCGCTCTGCTGGGCGACGCGGCCTGCCAAATCCTGGTAATCCGCACGGCCTCGGGCCCGAGGTTCGATCTCTTTCAACACCCGCGCGGCTTCCTGGACCTGCCCGAAGCGGGAAGCGCCCTCGGCCAGGGAAAGCTGGTCCTCAAGGCTGCCGGGGGCGAGCTCCACGGTACGCCGCAGCCAGGGGAGCGCCTTGGCGCTGCCGTCTTTCAGCCACGCCTGGGCGTAGAGCCGGGCGGCGGCGAGGTTGCGGGGGTTGAGCGAAAGGGCGGTGTCGAGCGCGAGCCGCAACTCCTTCTGGCGATCCTGTTCGAGAAAAACCCGGGCCACCCGGATCAAGCGGCGCTCTTTCCAGGCAAGGTAAACGTGTCGCGTTCCTCCGGTGATCGCCAGCAGCAAAACGACGGTGGCAACGATGAGCGCCCACCTGGGAATGCGGCGGCGGCGCGGAGCGGAGGCTTCAGGGGTTGTCTTATCCATGGGTGTCTGAAAATAGCCGAAAAAAGACCGGTTGCGAGGGCAAATCTTTAAGGTGCCCTTAACCTAGCAGGGATTGAAAATCGTCAAGGTACATTCCCGCCACGCGCTCTACCGAAAAGCGCGCGGAGGTCTCCCATGCGCGCGGGGCGGCTTGCGCCAGGAGCGCGGGGGTTCCCATTAATTCGCCAAGCCGCGCGGCCAGAGCCTGGGCGGGGGCGGCGGCGCGGTGGTCGAAGACCCAGCCGTTGACGCCGTTTTCGATGAAATCGCCAAAGCAATCGAGCGCCGAGACGAGCGCCGGGCAGCCCTGGGCCATGGCTTCGAGCGGCGCGAGACCGAAGGTTTCGCCCTTTTCGGCCAGCGAGGGGTAGACAAATAGCGACGCCTCGCGGTAATGGGCGTGAAGGCGTTCCGGCTCAAACACGGCCCCCGTCCACTCGACGGGCAGGCTACCCGCACGCTTTTTCAGCTCGGCCAGGTAATCGTCGCCACCGCCGCCGTAGCGGGCTTCCGCCGGGCCGACGACCACGAGCTTCCAGCCCGCGCGCAGGCTGGCGGGGAGCAGCGCGAAGGCGTCCAGGAGCAGGCCGATCCCCTTCTCGGGATGGACGCGCCCGACGTAGAGGAGGCGCTTTTCGGCTCCGGCGGGGCGCGGTTGGGGAGGCACAGAGGCCACTTCGCCGGGAAGCGGGTTTGGGATGGAGATGACCTTCGAGGCGAGGTGGGGCACTTCGCGCACGATGGCTTCGCGGATCGGGCCCGAGACCGTCTGAATCCGGGCGGCGTGGCCGTAGAAGCGCATCTGGCCCTTGGGATAGCGGGCCGCGTGGACGTAGAGTTTGCCCCAGTGCTTCCGGCGGGCGAGGATCGGCAGGAAGAAGGTGTGCGTTACCAGGATATCGGCCTCGGGCAACACCGGCAGCACTCGCAGCGAGTAGAGGAGATCCAGCCCCTTGAGCGCGAGGAGGGACTGCGGCGCATCGGCCCCCGGCACGCGGAGGTGGCGCACGCCGTCGAGTGTTTCCTCGCGCGGAAGATCCCGGCACCGGCGCGAGATGTGGACGACTTCGTGCCCCCGGCGGGCGAACTCCGCGCCGAGCGCAAACCAGATTTTCTCCACGGCTCCGCCCATCAGCGGTGGCACGGGGAAAAAGGCTCCCTGGGCGATGGTGATCTTCATTCGACCACCTCCCCGAGCAATTCGCGGTAGAGCCGGATGTATTGCCCGATCATCTGGTCCTGCGAAAACCGGCCGGCGTTTTCCAGCCCGCGCGCAATGGACGCTGCCTTTTCCGCCCCGGACTGCCGCAGCACCCCGAGCACGGCTTCGGCGGCTCCCGGCACGTCGGCGGGATCGAGGTAAAAGGCCGCCTCGCCGCCCACTTCAGTCATGGGGGCTTTGCCGGTGGTGAGGACCCGGCAGCCGCACGCCTGGGCTTCGATGATCGGCCAGCCGAAGCCTTCGTCCCACGAGGGGAAGACGAGCGCCTCGGCCCGGCTATAGAGAGCCCGGAGGGTCTCGCTATCAGGCCCCTGGAGGCCGATAACGTCCCGCGCCAGGCCGGGGTCGGCCTCCAGGAAGGGGGCGATTTCGCGCGTCAGGCTCGGCCCGGCGTTGACGAGCTTGGGGATTTCGCGCTCGGGCCACGGCCAGCGGCGGCGCAGCTCGGCGTAGAGCGCGACGAGCCCGGCGCGGTTTTTGTACCAGGCATCGCCGCCGATGTGAAAAAGATACGGGAAATCCCCACCCAGGAGGGCCGCAACCCGGGCGCGCGCCTCGCCCTCGGGCATTGGGGAGTACGGGTAGTTGATAGCATTCAGGATGACCCGGGTGCGCGACTCGGGGACCTGGGCGATGCGGATAAAATCATCCCGGGTCTGAGTGGAGACGCACGCGACCATCCGCGCCCGGCGCAGCCCGCGCAGGATGAGCGCCTGAAAGCGCCGTCCGGTCCACGAGGTCGGATTCTGCGGCACTTCGCCCAGGGCCGAGCGGATCGGCATCAGGTCGTGGCACGTCACCAGGTGCGGCACGCCCCGGAGCCGGTGAACGTACATGCCGTTGCTGTGGTCGCAAATATGGACGACCAGCCCCGTCTCCCCGCGTTCCCGCAAAAGCCGGGCTTGGAGGATCAGGGGGAAAATAAGGAACTTGTCGATGTAGAAAAGCCACTTTCCCAGCCGCCCCGCCCAGGGTGCGAGGCGTCCGGCGACGGTCTTGGGGCGGATCAGCTCGACGGGGATGCCCCGCTGCCGCAGGAGGGCCTGGAGCAGCTCGGGAAAGAGCTTCATGCTGTACTGGAACTCGTCCGAGTTGCCGATGAGGAGGATTTTGGGCATGTCAGCGGCGGATGATGAGGGGGGTTTTTCCGGCCCGGGTCTGTTCCAGGCGCTCGACGGTTTCGATGCGCGCCGCGCCGAGGCGGGGGTGGATTTTGGCCAGGCGCTCGCGGAGGTTCTCCACCTGGGCCGGGGCCAGGGGGGCAAGGACGGTCAGGCGCAGGCGGCAGGCTCCGTTTTCCTGCACCATCTGGTAGCCGCTCACGGGGCCCGTGCCCTTCACGGCGTGCGAAATGGCCTCGGAGTGGATGCGCTCGCCGCCGTCGAACTCCAGGAAGGCGTTGCTGCGCCCCAGCACGGACTCGAAGCGCCGGACGCCGACCGCCGGCTCGCTGAGAAGGATCGCGTCCCCCAGGTCGTAGCGCACCAGGGGGAAGGCGCGCGGGTAGAGGCTCGTGACGCGCACTTTGTAGCCGCCCTGGGGGGCGGGCTCGGTGGCTTCGATAAAGTAGCTCAGCCAAAAGGCGTGGTAGCCTTCGCCGGGGCGGGTGTGGGCCAGGACGCCCGTTTCCACGCTGCCGTATTCCATCGCCACGGGCGCGCCAAAGGCGGCTTCCACGGTCTCGCGCGAATCCGGGAACGGGAAGGACTCGGAGGTGGCCACCACGGCTTTGAGCGGGATGCGGTCCTCCCGGCCCGCCTCGCGCGCCACCCGGGCAAAGCGGTCCAGCGCGGCGCTGTAGCCGACGAGATACGCGGCGCGGGAGCGCGCAAGCCGGGCCCAAGCCCCCAGAAGCGCGGCGTCGGAGAGGTCGTAGGCGCTCACCCGCTCGATGCCCAGGAGGGCGTCCTTGGTCTCGCGAAGCCGGGCGTTGATCCACCCGCCGAGGCCGCGCCCAAGGAGATGGCTGTGCCCCCAGAGGCGCAGGCAGGCGTCGGCGGGGTCGATGCCATACCAGGCGCGCCCCATCCACTCGTTGCTTTCGGTCTCGGCGGTTTCGGCGTGCCAGGCGGGGAGAGAAACCGGTTCCGCCGTCGAGCCGCCCGTGGTCCGGTAGCTGTCGGCGGGACGGGACGGATCGCTAAGGGCGGGCAGGTTGGCGTAGATGAAAGGGCGGTCGGCCACGGGAAGGGCGGCGATCATTTGCGCCCAGCTCTCGAAGCGTTCCGGCGCAAGCTGCCGCTCCACCAGCCCGGCGTAATACGGGACGTTTGCAGAGAGGCGCTCCCAGCAACGGTTGAAACGCGCGAGCTGCTCGGCCTGCGGATCGGCCTTTTCGGCGGCATGGTAATCGGCAAAACGGGCGTCGCGCGCTTGGCGCCGCCGGGCGGCCAGGAAGGTGCGAATGGGGTTCATCCTCGATGCAGGATTTCCGCGTGGATGGAACGGCCCCGCATGACAGTCCCGGTGGAGACGGGCGCGGCGGTGATTTCATCCTCCGGCTCCTTTTGCGGCTCGTCATTGGTGGCGGCCAGAGCGAGGCCCGCCCCGAAGGAGGCGAAGCCCAGCGCCGTCGGCTGGCCGAACTGCCCCGCCAGGACCAGCAGGAAGCACGAGCTGAAAATCAGGAGCCCCAGGGGCCGCTTCTGCTCCAGCCCCCAGAAGCCCATCACGGCGAGGTAGGCGGTGATCAATGTTCGCAACAGGAGGAAGCCGAAGCCGAAAACCAGCCCGCCCTCTTTGACCACCCGCGCCCATTCTCCCTCCGCCAGCAGGAAGCCGCGCTCCCCGCCGAGCAAACCGGCCGCGGCGTTGGTCCCCAGCCCGAGCCCGTAGCCCAAAAACGGGGTGCCATCCAGGGCTTTGAAGCCGTCGATGTAGTCGCCCAGAGCCCGCTCGATGATGCCGTGCTGAATGCCGCCGCCGTTTTCGCCGAAACGCGCGGTATGCACCATGACCCCTTCCTGAAACACGGGCATGTTGGAGATCACCCACAAGCCCGGCAGCGCCAGGATGGCAAATTTAAAGGACCCGGTGATGTACCCCGGACGCCGCAGACAGATGAGCACCAGAAAGCCGACTGAAATAGCTGCGGCAGAGACGGCGGCCCGGCTGCCGGAGATCACCAGCATGAGCAGTACGGCCGGAACAGCTCCGGCAAGCACCAGCTTGGGGTAGTATTTCTTCCCGATGACGGCGTAGAGCAGGCAGCTGGAGACCAGCGCAAGGTAGTTGGCTAGGCCGTTGGTGAAAGAGAAGGTTCCGGGGGGGCGGATTTTGCCAAAACCGACGTCGAGCTGCCCCCCCTCGCCGCCGCCCACGCCGACGTTGACCCAGGCGTCGGGGCCGGCCTTGAACTGGGCCAGCACCAGGATCGCCATCGGCACGGCCGAGAGCAGGAGCGCAATGCAGAGGCCCCGGACGTCGGAGGGCCGGAGCACCTTTGCCATGACGAAAATGAGCGGCAGATGGAGGAAATCGGTGCGCCAGCCGTAGATGCTCACCAGCAGGTTGCCGGTTCCGGCGAACAGGGAGATTAAAAAGGATAGGATGCCCAGCCCGACCGTCCAGCTCACCAGTTTATCTTCCGGGAAGGCCCCCCGGGCAAAGCAGATGATGTAAATCGCGATGACCACGGGATCGCGCACGATGAGGAGCGGATTGGCGAGGCTCGGCACGACCCATTTCCGCAACGCGCCCTCCAGGAGCAGGAGCGCGAAATAGACCCAGATCAGCCATCGGATGGCCTGGGTCGATTCGTAAAATGCGGCGCTCTGTTTTTGGGCGAAATTCATCTCATCTCATCTGCTCGGCGACGGCTTGGGCTAGGCGAGCCCGGTAACTCTCCCAGGTGAAACGGAGGGCCGTCTCCCGGGCCGCGCTTTGCAGGGCCAAGCGTAACCCTTGATCGGCCGCAAGTAAATCGAGCTTTTCCGCGATGGCCCGGGCGGACCGAACGGGAACGATGAAGCCGCCGGAGGAGCCGTCCACGGCCCCGGCCCCCAGCAGGTCCGGCCCGCCAGTGTGCTCCGTGGTGATGATCGGAAGGCCGCGCGAAAGGGCTTCGAGCAACACCAAGCCGAAGCCTTCGAAAAGCGAGGGGAAAACCAGGACATCATGGGCGCTCATCTCGCGCAACACCTCGGCGTGAGGCAGCGTGGGCAGCCAGCGGTGGCGGCTCACGGCGGCGTTGAGCGGGGCGCAATCCGGGGCGGTTTTCATGCCGATGAGGGTCAGTTCGGCAGCAGCCCCCCCGAGCATCCCGAGGGCCTCCAGCAGGTAGGAGAGCCCCTTGCGCTGGCCGAGGCTCCCAACGAAGAGGACTCTCAATTTCCCGCCCGGGGCGCGTCGGGGCGCGGGGATATCCGGAGCTGGCGGCGCGCCGTAGGGGATGACGTGGACCGGCTTGCCCTCGGCGAGCGGGGCTCCCTGGAGGGTGGTGCGGGTGAACTGGCTGCCGACGAAAATGGCGTCGGCCTGGCGGAGTTCCTCGTCCTTGCGGGCGAGCTTTTCCGGGCTGTCGAGCGCGCCGGTGAGTGTGCAGGCCCAGGCGGGTTCGCGCTCCCGCTCTTCGTCGTAAATGGCGCGGGCCGCCCGCCAGTAGCCGATGGGGAGGTCGTAGAGGCAGCGCAGGCCGTGGGCCTTGGCGGAGGCAAAGGTGGCGGCGGCTCCGTCTTCGTACGCGTAGACGCCAGTAAGGCGCGAGGCGGTTTCGGCAACCCGCCGGGACACGCGGTGGTCGAGGCTCCGGTAGACGGCGTCGATGCAGAAGGGCCCGCGCTCGTGGGCAATGAGGGCTTCGAGCCCCAGGCGGCTGGCGGCCATGCGGCCCGCCTCGCGCCACGGGTGGAGCCAGGCGAGCTGTCGCAACGGCGGCGGCAGGGCGCGCCGGACCAGCTGACGCCGCAGCGAGCCGGGCAGGAAGCGGTTCCAGGCGGATTCGGGGTCCCAGCTCACGCAGGTCCAGTATTCCGCCAGCAGCCCGGCCTCCAGGAGCGCCTGGGCCGCCCCGCGAACGTTGGAGTTACCGGTGGGGTGGGAGAAAAGGATCATCGGGCGGCGCTCTGGAAGAGGTTCAAATACGCCGAGGCGACGGTGCAGGCCGTGTGCCGCGCCAGGTGGGCCTCGGAGTCGGAGAGCAGGGCAGCGGTCGCCTCGGGCTTGCGGCAGAGCCGGTCGATGGCGTCGGCGAGGGCGGTGACGTCGTTATTGGGGAAGGTGAGGCCGCACGGGCCGATGGCATCGGCAAGGCCACCGTCGCGCGAGCCGATGACGGCGCAGCCGCAGGCGATCCCCTCCAGAGCCACGATGCCAAAGGGCTCCGCCCAGCGCGAGGGAACGACCAGGATCCGGTGGGCGTTGAGGATGCGCACCAGGTCTTCGCCAGTTTTTGGCCCGGTGAAGTCGACGGCCAGCCCCAGTTCGCGCGCCTGTTCCCTGAGGCGCTGCTCCTCCGGGCCGCCGCCGACCAGCGTAAGGCCGGGGGTGAGGCCGCGCCATTTCAGAAGGGCGAGGGCTTCGAGCAGCAGGTCGGCCCCTTTGTCGGAGACCAGGCGGCCCACGAAAACGAGGTCCTTTCCTCGCTTAGCATCCGGCAGGCGGCGGAAAAGATCGTCGCGATACGGGTTGGGGACGAGGGTGCAGGGGACGGGGAGCCGGTCGGCGATCTCCTGGCTGATGGCGGCGTTCCAGGCGAAGCGGATGAGCCAACGCTTGAGGTGATCCTGCCAGTTGAGCGTGCCGTCGGTGCGGGCGATCCACGTCTGATGGGCCACGACCCAGGGCCGCCCCACCAGCAGGAGCGGCCAGGCCGTTTGCAGGCTGATGTTATTCTGGAATACTACGTCGCACCAACGGCAGAGCTCCACCAGCTCCCCGCGCGAGGGCTGGCGGAAAACCTCGAAGTTCCACTCCGGCTTGTCCGGCCCTGCGTCGGGCGTCACGAGCCGCACTTGGTGGCCCTGCCGGGCGAACTCGGCGGCGAGCCCCTCGGAGATCGACTCGATGCCGCCGATCTGCGGGTAAAAGGCGTGGGAGCAAAAGAGAATTTTCACGACGTCTTGCCGGTGATGCGCTGGATGAGTTTCCCGGCCTGCTCGCGCCCCAGGGCGAAGGCTCCCAGGCGCGGCATTGCCTCCGAGATAAACGCCTCGGGGCCGCGCCCGGCGTCGGGCCGCGCCAGCAGCTTCGGGAGCAGCCCGCGCACGGGCGTCACCAGGTGCGCCGCAATGGGGTGGCCGGAAAAGGAGGCTTCGTTCCGCGCCACGAATACTTGCCCTTCGCTCCAGAAGCGGCCGCCGCATCGCATGGCGAGCGCCCCCCAGCAGGTCTGCTCGACCCAGTGGTGCCGCGCGGCGAAGAGGCGGCGGTAACGGGCAAGCAGCCATTCGAGGAAATCGAGATCGTGGTTGCGCTTCTGGAAATAGAAGAGCCCGCAGTTGAGCCGCGCGGGCATCTGGAAGCGCCATTGCAACGCCAGGTGCCAGGGGCGGAAGGCGAAGGCGTTCTGGTAGTCGCGCATGAAGAGGCAGCCGGTCTCGGCATCGGGCCACTCGAAGAGGTCGGAAAACGGACGCATGAAGAGGATATCCGTATCGCAAAACGCGAGTTCGTCGCCACAGGCCAGGAGCGGGGCGTCAAAGAGTTTCAGGCCGTAGACGGAGTTGCGGCGGAACCGGGCGCAATAGGGGTAGGCGGCGAGCTCTTGTTTGACGATCCGGTCGGCCTCTTTGCGAGGCACAAAGGAGTGGACTGGCAGGGCGGCGAAGAGTCGCTTGTGGTCTTCGCCGGTCAGCGTGCCGTCGTCGTGGAAGCGGAAACTGACCGGCTCGGCCGAATGCCGGACCATGGAACCAAGGCACGCGACCGCCATTTCGACATCGCGATGGCAAATGAGCGAGGAGACAATGACAGGGGCGATTTCGGGCGTGGGCATCGGAAGGGGTATTCCTAGCGCGAACGTAACGGCAGGGAGGCGATAAATCGAGCGCAGATTTCACCCAGGCGCGCGGAGGGTTCGCGCCGGGCGAGGCCCGCCGGGAAACCGAACCCGGGGCCGCACCGGAAGAAGATCGGGCCGTCGTGATCGGGCGCGCCTTCGGTGCGAGTGAAGACGACCGGAAGCCCGTGGTCGATCATCGCGGCGGCGGAACCGCTCTTGCCCATGAGCCGCCACGGGGTGACGGCCACGCCGAAATCGGCGGTCTGCATCAAGTCGGAGATTTCCGGCGCGGGGAGTTCGCCCAGGCAGAGGAAGTGGGCGCGGCCTTCGTAATCGGTGCGCATCTGGGCCCAGGCCAGCTCGCCCGCCGAGCCCAGGCGGCCCGCCGACACGAGGCAGACACGCCGCTTCTCTCGGGCGGCAAAGCTCAGGAGCGGGTCCATCAAATCCGAGGCCCGCCATTCAGGGTGGATGGTGCCGAAAAAGAGGCCCACGAGCCAGCGGCGGCGCTCCCCGGGGTCGGTGGAGATGCCCTCGCGGATCAAGGGTGAGGGCAGCGTGGGGTGAGCGACGACGGGGATATTGCTAAAGATGGGCAGTTCCACGGCTTCCACGCCCCCTTGGCGCAGGAGCGTGGCGTAGGTGACGTTGGAGGTGAAGACAGCCCCGGGCCGCAGCCGCCGCAGGAGGCCAAAAATGCAGCGGCGCTGAATGGCCCCCACGAGGCGCTGCTTCCAGGGCGCACCCTCGCCGAAGCCGATCCAGAGCTCGTGGAACATAATGGCCAGCGGCCGCCCGCCGATCACCCGCGCCAGGCCCCGGGCGAGGAACCACGGGATGCCCTTGGGCTGGAACCCGTAGGGGACGAATTGAAGGCAAACGCAATCCGGGGAAAAGCTCTTTATCGCCCGTTGCGCGGCCTCGAAGCGGCTGGGCCATAAACACTGAGACGAATAGCGCTCGCACGGGATGGGAATGCCACCGGAATCCTGGGTCTCGGCCTTTTCGCTGACGGCGGCGGCCCGGTCGTTGAGGGCGATGAGGCGCACTTCGTGGCCCTGCCGCACGCATTCCGCCGCGAGGTGGCGGGTGTAGTCCCCCACCCCGTCGCGCCCGGGTTCGAGACCGCTGCAAATAAAGGCCAGGCGCATTGCGGGCTAGGTCCTCCGGATGAAGCGCCCGATGGCGGAGGCGAACGGGAGCGTGTTCTGGCGCGAGTTGAGCGTAGCTGCGGGGAAGACGGCGATGGGCCCCGCCCCGGCGAACCGCCAGAAGGCTTTGTCAACGGTCCTGGGGGGGCGGCCGGAAAGGGCGTCGCTGAGGTAGCACTTATTCCACGGTTTCTTGGGCCCGAGGGCGTGGGGCAGGCAGGCTCCGCCGGGCTCAAAGGCCATGGCTTGCCGGTTCAAAAAGCTGACGGGAATCTCCGGGCTGGCTTCGATGGCGGCGTTGAGGACGTCCTGGTCGGTTTTGTCGAAGCAATCGGCGAACCCGGCCCGGGCTCCAATGGCCTGCCCGCCGCCGATACCGACAAAATTCGAGCCCCCCAGCTCGCGCCAAAGCTGCTCCTGCATGACCCGCCAGCGTTCCAGAAACTCGATGTACTCCCGGCGCACGCCGACAAAGCCGCCGTTGGCGTAGCAGGCTTCGCGCGGTTCGAGCCGGAGACCGGGGAAGAACCGCCGCCAGCCAACGCGCCGGGGATGTTGCAGCGGGAAGGGCGAATTGACATCCTCGCACAGGGCCACGCCGCAGGTCAGCCAGTCCTCGAAGAAGCTCCACTTTCCCTGCACGACGATGTCCGGATCAAGGTAGACAAGCCCCTCGCTCCGCGCCGCCTCGCCCGCCAGCAGGCGCAGCATGAAGTCGGGCTTGTAGTTGGTGAGGTGCGCCGGGGTCTCCAGCGGGAGGAAGCGGATGGAAAGGCCCTCGGCCACGGCGAATTCCGCGAAACCGTCCCCTTGAGTCACCGGCTGCGCCCACTCGGGGAGTGGCCCCCGGTACCCGGCCCAGACGACGCCCCGGTACCCGGCGGCGTGGAGGGAGTTGACCAGCACGCCGACGCCGAGGTGGTAGTCGCCTTCAAACAGGGTGCAGAGGTCGAGGTTCATACGCTAATGACTTTTATAGCCGAGCATCCAGGTTCTGGCAATGAAGGCCGGGCAGCGGAGATCCCAGGGGCGGAGCCGCCAGGCCTTTAGGAAGAGCGAACGGGCGCAATGGGCGTCGGCGCGGGCGATGAGCCGGGCCAGGTTAAAGAGGCTCTGCGCGTAGAGCCGCCGCCGGAGCACCCGGGGCAGCACGGCGTTCTCCAGGTGCTTGCGGTAGAAGCGCACCCCGTGCTCGGCGACGCGGAAGGGCTCGGCCATGGCGCTTTTGCCGTGCTTGGTGTAGACGCACGTCCGGGCCCCGGTGCAGGCCAGCCGCCCGCCCATCGAGATGATGCGAATCCAGTAATCGCAATCCTCGCCGATGGCCAGTTGGGGGTCGAAGAGGCCGGTTTTGCGAACCGCCGAGGCGCGCATCATGACCAGGCTGGAGGTCTGGATGAAATTGCTGCGAAAGAGCCGCGCGGCCACGTCGCCCATGGCGGCGAGGTCGACCAGGGGCGGCGTAACGGTCTCGCCGGTGTCGAGGTCGAAAATTAGGAAGCCCGAAAAGCAGAGATCGGCACCGTGCTCCAGCGTGGCGACTCCGGAGGCGAGGTGCTCGGGTTTCCAGAAGTCGTCGGCGTCGAGGAAGGCGAGGTATTTTCCCCGGGCCAGCTCCAGCAGGCGGTTGCGGGTGGCGGAAACGCCCCGGTTCTCGGTGGCGCGCTCGTAACGGACCATCTGGGGAACCTCGGCGGCGAATTTCGTGACCAGGGCTTGCGTTTCGTCCTGCGAGCCGTCCTCCACCACGATGACCTCCCACTCCGCGAGCGTCTGCATGCGCACGCTCTCCAGAGCCCGTTCGATAAACCGGCCCGCGTTGTAGGCGGGGATCAAAATACTGACCAGCGACATGATATTAAGAGTGCCGGGGGCGGTGCGGCTGGGATTCGTAAACCCGGACCAAGCTCACCGCAGCCTTCATGATTTCAAAGTATCCCAAAAAACAGCGCCGCGCGGCAACTCGCATCTCTTCCCGCTCCCCGGGGGTGAGCGCCAGCCAGCGGTCGAGGAGCGCCTCGGTGCCCGCCAGGTCGTCGTTTTCGATCAACCCGGCCCGCTCGCCCTCGATCTCCCGCCAGATGTTCACTTTGTTGGAAATGAGCACGGGGAGGTGTGCGGAGAGCGCCTCGGCTACGGAAATGCCGAAATTCTCCTGGTGCGAGGGGAGCATGAAGGCTTCGGAGGCGAGGAAGGCGCCCCACTTTTCGTCCCCTTGCAGCATCCCCGTCCACGTGACCTGGTCCTCAATGCCCAGGCTGGAAGAGAGGCGCTTTATTTTGCGGCCAAAGGGGTTGTCGGCGGGCCCGGCCATCACCAGGGCCAGGCTCGGATCGGGATGGGCGGTGAGACGGCGGTGGAACGCCTGGATGAGGAGGTCTCCGCCCTTTTTTTCGTGCATCCGCCCGAGGAAAAGCAGGAGCCGCTTGCCCCGCAACTCTGGGAAACGGGCGAAGAAGGCGGCTTTCTGCGTTTCGGCGTCCCCCTGCCACCCCCTGGTGCCGTAGCTGACTACTTCTTCGCGGCAGCGGTAGAGCCAGAAGGATTTGCGCGCCTGGAGCTTTTCCTCGATACAGGTGAAGAGGACCGCGGCGGCATCCCGCAGGACCCGGTATTCAGCCCAGGGCCAGTAGAGCCATTTTTTGAGGTGCTTGAGGGGGTAGTGGCGCTTGAACCACGGGTCGAGCATGCCGTGGGTGAATACGTAATAGGGCACGCCTTCCTGCCGCAGCACGCGCCAGGCGGCGAAGCTGTTGTATTGCCAGATGCCATTGACGACGATGAAGGAATAATCCCGGCAGTGCTCTCTGAGCCATGGGATCAGCTTGGGCGAGTAGCCGTAGCTCAGGTAGGACGGGCCCAGGGGGATCACAGAAAACGGAAAGTCCTTTAACCAAGGCGCGGCGGGGTCGTCGAGACAAACAATATCGACTTCGCCGCCGAGGCACTCCATGCCCACGGCAAGCTGTTTTACCCCTTCGATCGGACCACCGACTGCGGGATTGACGGAATGGATGAGATGAAGGATTTTCACGCGAGGAGCGAGCGTTCGCGAGTTATAGGGAAGCCGCCGGGCCGGTTCAATGTTTATCTATTGGCAGCGAACGCCTTATCTCGTTATGATAGCCGCCCGATCCATGACTCCGAGTCAGCGCCAGAGCGAGCTCATTGCCCGCTACTCCATCCTTCCAGACGCGCACGAGCGCCTTGCCGCCTTGAGCACCCGGCGGTCCCGTGTCGCCCCCGTCCCCGCCGAGGAGCGGACGGATGAAAAGCGCGTGCCGGGGTGCGTCTCAAAGGTGTGGATGGATGCCTGGATGGAAAATGGCCGATGTCACCTACGGATGCACGCCGAGTCCCCGCTGGTGGGGGCGCTCGCCTCGGTGCTCTGCGAAATTTACGACGCCGCCACCCCGGAGGAGATCGAGGCGACGGAACCAGCGATTTTTCAGGAACTGGGGATCGAGGCCAATCTCTCCCCCACCCGGCTCAATGGCCTGGCCAATCTGCGCGCGCGGATCGTGGCCTTCGCCCGGGAGGCCGACCGACAGTAGAAAGAAATCTCTCCGATGCTTTACGACGCCCACAACCACTTACAGGCAGAGAAACTGGCCCCCCACCTGGTCGAGATCGAACAGCAACTGGAGCGCATCGGGCTGGAAAAGGCGGTGGTCAACGGCACGAAGGAGTCGAACTGGGCCCGAGTGGCGGCGCTGGCGGAGGTTCACAAATGGGTGATCCCCAGCTTCGGGCTGCACCCGTGGTTCCTGAACGACCGCACCCGGGAATGGCGCGACCGGCTCACGAGGCTTGTGGAAACCACCCCGCGCGCGGTGGTGGGCGAGATCGGGCTGGACCGGGCCGCCGGGCTGGCTGATCTGGAGGACCAAAAAGCTATTTTTCTTTGGCAACTGGAGCTGGCGGCGCGTCTGAACGTCCCGGCCTCTATTCACTGCGTGAAGGCCTGGGGCGCGCTCTGGGATATCCTCCGGGTGGAACCGGTGCCGGATTGCGGCTTCCTGCTGCACGGTTACGCGGGGCCGGTGGAGATGGTGGAGCCTTTTGCGAAACGGGGCGCTTATTTTTCTTTTTGCGGCTCTTACCTGCACGAGGCCAAGACGGCGCGGCAGGATATTTTCCGCGCGATTCCCAAGGATCGCCTCCTGGTGGAGACCGACGCGCCGGATATGCCGCTGCCGCCGGAGCGCGTGATCTACCCGATCCCCGGGCTGAATCACCCCGCTAATATCCAGGCGGTTTACGACGGACTGGCGGAGGTGCGCGGCCTCCCTCTGCATACGCTGAGCGCCCAGGTGGCCCGGAATTTCCAGCGGCTCTTTGGGAACCGTTGAAAAAGTTTTGAGACAGGATGAACAGGAGCTTTTTTTGGGGGAGGCCCAACGGTTTTTGAGCGGAGAAGCTCGGCTTTTTTTTGACAAGGATTAACAAGATTGACAGGATTTTTTCAGATTTGGTTTCCCGGGTGCCATCCAGCTCTCGCAGGCTCTCGGCGTAATCCTCTTAACCTTTTTAATCCTGTTCATCCTAAGCCGAAAATAGGTGTCCTAGAAAAAAGGCAGAGGGCTCACGCAAAGACGCAAAGGCGCAAAGAAAGGCAGGACTCTTTGCGCCTTTGCGCCTTTGCGTGAGAATAGAATTCCCCCCTTTTTCATGCCGCGTGGAGCCCCGTCTGCGGGGCATGGGGGTCTGTCTAAATTGCCGAGCCTGTTCTCTCTAAAAGCTCTTTGATAGCCAGGCGTGGTATATAAACGGGCGACCAAACGCTTATGAATCGTCCACTATTTCTCAACTTGGCCGGGGCGCTGATCCTGCTGGCGGGGATCTCGGGCGCGTTCGTTCTTCACCGGCAGGGCGCAAACGCGGCTCCGGAGGACGACTCCATCGACGAGCGCCCGGACGCGCCGCTTTCGATCCAGGATTCCAAGCGCCTGAGCGCCGCCATGGAGCAGAACTGGGGGAAGGCGGGAAATTTGGGGTTTTCCAGCCTCGCCGACGCCGTTGGCAACCGGGCTCACTGGCCGCTGATTCTGCTGGGAATTTCGGCCGTGGCGGGGCTTTCCTGTTTTTTCGTGGCAGACCGGCTGGAACGGTAGTGCGTTTTTTGTGGCCTGGGGAGCGGTTTCCCGCTGATATATTGGCGTACCCATGGCTCGCCAATATTCACTCCACCGCCCAGCGGCCTCCGAGGTCAAGATCGACTACGCCTCCGAGCTGAACCCGCAACAACTCGACGCGGTCCTGGCTCCTCCCGGGCCCGCGCTGGTGATCGCCGGGGCGGGCAGCGGCAAGACGCGCACGCTGACCTACCGCGTGGCCTATCTGCTGGAGAATGGCATTGCGCCCTCCAATATTCTGCTGCTGACCTTCACCAACAAAGCCGCCCGCGAGATGCTGGAGCGGGTGGAGGCGCTCTTGCCTGACCGGACGGCGGGGCTCTGGGGCGGGACGTTCCACTCCATCGGCAACCGCATTCTGCGTCGCCATGCCGAAGCCGCGGGCTACCGAACGGGGTTCTCGATCATGGACCGCGAGGACGAATCGGGGATGCTCCAGGACGTGATCGCTTCGCTGGGGCTCTCGACCAAAAGCAAGGAGACGCCCAAGGAGAAACGTTTCCCCAAGGGGGAGGTGATGGCGGATATTTTGAGCTTCGGCCTCAATACGGGGCTGCCGCTGGAGGACGTGCTGGTGCGCAAGTACCCGCACTTTCTCGAATACGAGGAGCAGATCGGCCGGGTGGGCGCGGAGTACATCGCCCGCAAGAAGGCGGCCAACGCGCTCGATTTCGACGATCTGCTGGTGCAGCCGCTGCGTTTGCTGGAGAACAACCCTGAAATTGCAAAGGCCTTTCGCACGCAGTTCCAGTTCATCCTGGTGGACGAGTACCAGGATACAAACCGCCTCCAGGCCGACTTTATCGACATGCTGGCCCACGATCACCACAACGTGATGGTGGTGGGCGACGATGCGCAGTCGATCTACTCCTGGCGCGGGGCGAATTTCCAGAACATCCTGCAATTTCCCAAACGCTACCCCGGGGCGAAGATTTACAAGATCGAGACGAACTACCGAAGCATACCGGAGGTGCTGGAGGTGGCCAACGCGGCCATTTCGGCCAACGAGGGGCAATTCGAAAAACACCTCGCCCCGGCCCGCAAGGCCTCGGGGGTGAAACCGGCGCTGGTGGCGCTGGAGAATTCGAATGATCAGGCCCGGTTCGTGGCCCAGCGCATCGCGGAGCTTTACGATGGCGGGACGGATCTGCGCCGGATCGCCGTGCTCTACCGCGCGCACTACCATTCGATGGAGTTGCAAATGGAGCTCACCCGAGGGAGCATCCCCTTTGCGATTACCAGCGGGCTGCGCTTTTTCGAGCAGGCGCACGTGAAGGACGTGGCGGCGTTCCTGAAATTTGTGGTGAACCCGCGCGACGAGGTGGCCTTTAAGCGCATGGCCAAGCTGCTCCCCGGCGTGGGGGACCGCTCGGCGGCGGTGCTCTGGAGCGCCATCGAGCGGGCGATCCCGGCTTCGGAGGCCCCGGCATCGTTCTACGATCTCCTGATGCCCGCCAAGGGCCTGAAGGTTCCCTCCAAGGCGCAGAAGGATTGGAAACAGCTCGCCCACACGCTCGACGAGATCGCCCCCGGTGGCCAGGCAAAGGCCCCCTCCGAGATGCTCAACCTGGTGATCGAGGCGATTTACGAGGATTACCTCATTGCCAATTTCCCGAACTACGACGCGCGGCGCGAGGACCTCAATACGCTGGAAAACTACGCCCGGCAGTTCCAGGACCCGTTCGAATTTCTCGATCAACTGGCGCTAATGACCGGCCTCGACGATGAGGCCCGGCCTGATGCCGATGCCGACGCGGTGACGCTCTCCAGCATCCACCAGGCGAAGGGCTTGGAGTGGAGCGTGGTCTTTGTGATCTGGATGACGGAGGGGATGTTCCCGACTTCGCGTTCACTGGAGGACCCCGAGGCGCTGGAGGAGGAGCGGCGGCTCTTTTATGTGGCCGTGACCCGCGCCGAGGACGAGCTTTACCTCACCTACCCGCTCATGCGGCTTAACGCGGGCTATGGCGAGATGATCCAGCGGCCGTCGCGCTTCCTGGGGGAGATCCCCAAGGAGCGGCTGGAAGAGTGGCAGGTGATGTAGGGGTTGGTAATCGGATTGGTAGTGTCCTAATTTGGATTTAAGAAAGTTTAAGCCTAAATCTTCGAGGCGACGAGACTTGCAATCAGGTTGGAAATACCCAAGCGTCCGGGTTTAGTGTGGGCTCGCGTGGGTTTTAGTGGGTGTGAATAGAAAAGTTTCGAGTCGTGTGTTCTTTTGAGTTGCGATTTTCGTAATTCGGCGTATAACTCGAACCATGACCGCGACAATCAACGCGACGCTCGAATCGATTTTGACCGACCTTGAGGCCGAAACTGGTGCTTTGGGCGCACAAATAAGTGCCCTGAAAGCCAAGTTTGAAGCCAATCAAAGTTTGATTCAGGCAATCAAAGGAAAGCTGGGGATTGCCACATCTTGCGCTTCGGCTTCGCTATCGCCACAACTGGCGGTAGTAAGCACGGGGCATGGCCCATCTGTTTCGTCCAGCGATTACGGATGGCTGTCCGGTGCAATCAAAGAATATATCCAAGAAAAGAATGGTTCTGAGTTTTCACCCAAGGCCATGATGGTTGATATTTCGGCACGGAACCCCCACCGAGAGATTGCGAGAACGGCAGTTTATCCGATCCTAAGAAAATTGGTCACAGAAGGATTTATTACACAAACCCAAGCTGGATCAGGCAAGAGGCCATCCAAATACAAAGCGAACGAATTTTCTAATTCACTCCAAACCGAAACTCAACCGGAGGGCACTGCTTGATGTTATTAGTTCGTAGGGGCTGGTGACGCCGCAACCAGTCGCTCAGAAAAGAAACCGGCGTCACGTAGTTTAACATCTTGGCAGATCGACTACGTGACGCCGCAAGGCACTGATCCTGTAAGGTCCAATCCCTTGCGGGATCAAAACTCACAACTCAAGGGGGTGTAGGTTAACGGTAAACCATCCGGCTATACATCTGCGAAAATGCGGGTCCGAATCCCGCACCTCCATTTAATTGCTGTGCTACAAAATATCAGTCTGCGACGCGTCAAGCAAGGACTTTCTTAGCCAATCGGAAAAAATCATCCCAGCGCGTTTCGCTGCCGATTCCATCTGTTTGTGTTCGGCTTGGGTAACACGAACACGAACCATAGTATCCTTTGCGCTCCCTATTGGTAACTTGGGGCGTCCAGTTCTTATTTTTTTCGTTATTTCTTTTTGTGCCACAATAATATTGTTGACCAATCCTGGTTTCTGTAGCACAACAAGTCCAGAATAAAACCTTATGGCAACCATCCTTCCCAAAGAAAAACAGATCATGGTTGTCGGCGCTCTTGCCGAAGGGAACAGCATTCGGAGCATCGAGCGCATGAGCGGGATTCACCGCGACACGATTATGCGGCTTGGCGTCCGCGTCGGCCAAGGGTGCAAGACCGTTTTGGATGAAAGGATGCGCGGTTTGAATTGCTCCCGTATTGAGGTTGATGAGATTGGGGGATTCATCGAGAAGAAAAACGCCCAAGCATCAACTAGTGAGTTAGTTAAAGGGGTTAGTTACCAGCGCCCCTTCAGGGCGCGACGTTCTTCGCGTAACTTGAAACCCAGGGTGACGCTTCGCTCTACCCTGGGCTATAGAAACCCGCGCGTAGCACCACTGGCGGGCGCGGTATTGCCTCTTATACGATTTACACAGACAAAAAGCATTAAGTCTCACGCAAAGACGCAAAGGCGCAAAGAAGGCAGGTGCGTCTCTTCTTTGCGCCTTTGCGTCTTTGCGTGAAATATTTCACTGGAAAGGCCATTTAGTGGCGTCTGACTATGAAAGTCGTATCAGTGGCTCACCGGCAGGTGCTCCTCGATGCTGGCGCGCAGGGTGGCGAGGCTGACGGGCTTGGAGAGGAACGGGAAGCCGCCGATCAGTCCGCCCGGAGCGGCTTCTTTGCGCGAGACGATGGCCGTCAGGAAGACGATCGGGATCGCCGCCAGGGCCGGGTCTCGGCGGATTTGCGCCGCGGCGTCGCCGCCGTCCACTTTGGGCATGACGATGTCCATGAGGATCAGGTCCGGGCGCTCCCGCTTCGCGGTTGGGTAGGCACAGGCCCCGTTGTTTTCCTCCACCACTTCGTACTCCCCGGTTTTTTCCAGGGTCAGCTTCATCAGCCGGGTGAAACCGGCTTCGTCGTCCACGATGAGGATCTTTTTCATGGTTGGTTTATGGGTTGGCTAAAGGGTTGAGTTTGGGGGGCGCACTCGGCGTTGAAGGTGATGAGCACCCGCGCGCCGCCCTCGGGGCGGTTGCCGATCTCGATGGAGCCGCCGTGGAGGTCGATGATGGTCTTGGTGACGGTGAGGCCCAGGCCGGTCCCCTGCCCTGTCGGCTTGGTGGTAAAGAAGGGCTCGAAGACTTTGCCGAGCATTTCCTCGGGGATGCCGCTGCCGGTGTCGAGGACTTCGATGGTCACCAGGTGCGAGCCGGGCAGGAAGCGGTCGGAGTCGCGCACGTTGGTGCCGATGCCGGTGACGACCCGGGAGGCTGTGCGAATGGTGAGCCGGCCCCCCTCGGACATAGCCTGGGCGGCGTTGCTGAAGATATTGACGAGCACTTGCTCGATTTTCATGGCATCGAGCCGGACCATTGGAAGGTCGAAGGTCAGCTCCTCCACGACGTTGATTTTGCGGGAGCCGAGCTCGCCCCGCACGAGGGTCAGCGCGCCCCGGATGATGGAGTTCACGTTGGCGGGGGCGCGGTCCATTTTCTTCGGCGCAGAGAAATCCAGAAGGCCCTTGATGACGGAATCCGCGCGCTCCACGGATTTGCCGATTTCCTCCAGGATGACGGGGACATTCGGGTCGTCGGTCTGCTGGCTGGTGAGGTATTCCAGGCCGATGCGGATGATGGCGAGCGGGTTTTTGACCTCGTGCGCGACGCCCGCGGCCAGGCGGCCGACGAGTTTCATTTTCTCGGCCTCGACGAGCTGTAGCTGCACGGAGCGGAGTTCCTCGACGACTTTGAGCAGCTTTTCGCGGTTGCGGCGAAGGTCTTCGTTGGCCTCTTCGAGCTGCTCGCGGGCGAGCTTGGCCTCGGTGATGTCCCGGGAGATGGCTACCAGGCCGCAAACTTGGTTTCCGCCGTCCACGATGGGGATTTTGCTGGTGGCCAGCCAGCGGCCCGGCGAGGGCTCCTCCACTTTGTCGAGGATCGGGCGGCCCCGTTCCATGACGGCCCGGTCATCGTCATGCACTTGGCGGGCCACCTCCGGAGCAAACAAATCGTGCGGCGTCTTGAGGTAGACTTCCTCGGGGGAGGCTTTGCCCAGGAAGCGGGCGTGGGCGGCGTTGTTGAGGATGTAGCGGCCCTGGCGGTCTTTGGCGAAAATGAAGTCCGGCACGTGGTCGATGACGCTGCGCAGAAGGGTCCGCTCCTGCGTGAGCGTGTCCTCCATCCGCTTGATCTCTGTGACGTCGCGGGAGAGGCCGAAGGTGCCGATGATGCGCCCGGCTTCGTCGCGCAGCGGGGATTTGGAGGTGAGGACCCACTGGGGGTGGCCCCGGTGCTCCTGAAGCTCGATTTTGTCGATGATCGGGACGCCGGTTTCCATGATCCGCCGCTCGTCCTCGAAGCGGATCTGGGCTTTTTCGGCGGAGTGGAAATCGAAATCCGTTTTGCCGACAGCTTCGGAGGGGGCCTGGAGGCCGAAGTCGAGCGCCAGGGTGCGGTTGACGCGTAAAAACCGGCTCTGGGCGTCCTTGAAGTAGAGATGATCCGGGCTGGTTTCGAGGAGGGCTCGCAAGCAGAGGCGTTCGATCTCTTGCGCGCTTCCGGGAAGCGCCTCATGGACGCCGTCGGGGGGGATGGAAGCCATGGCTTTTATATACTCCCGCGGGCCGCCGGACGAAAGGACGAAGTGGCTTAAAAGGCGGATTTCAGCGCCCGAGAGCGTCGCTTTTCTTCCCGCTCCGGGGCGGGAGCTTTTTTTAGGGTGGCAGAAACGGCCCACGGCTGCTTTGATACGCGTCTATGTCCAGCCAGTTGGGCCAAATTTTCCGCATTTCGACCTGGGGTGAATCGCACGGTGGGGGCGTCGGTGTTGTCATCGACGGGTGCCCGCCGTTGATCGAGCTTTCCGAAGCCGATATCCAGCGCGATCTCGACCGCCGCCGTCCTGGCCAGAGCGAGATCACCACCCCGCGCCATGAAGCCGACACGTGCCGGATTCTCTCGGGCGTTTTCCGAGGCAAGACGCTCGGCTCGCCCATTTCCGTGGCGGTGATGAACCAGGATGCGCGCCCCGAGGCTTACCGGGAAATGGAGAGCGCCTACCGCCCCTCGCACGCGGATTACACGACGCAGGCCAAGTACGGCATCCGCAACTGGGAGGGCGGCGGCCGCGCCTCGGCCCGCGAAACCATCGGCCGCGTGGCGGCGGGAACGGTGGCCAAAAAGGTGCTGGCCAAGCTGGCCCCCGGCCTGGAGATCGTGGCCTACGTGAAGGCGATCCACTCGATCGAGGCTTCGGTGGATCCCTCGACGGTGAAGGCGGCTGACGTGGAAAACAACATCGTCCGGTGCCCTGATCCCGAGGTGGTACCGAGGATGATCGAACACATTAAGGAGCTGCGCGCGAACGGTGACTCTGCTGGCGGCATTGTGGAATGTGTGGTGCGCGGCGTGCCCCCGGGGTTGGGCGAACCGGTGTTCGACAAGCTTGAGGCGGAGCTGGCCCGCGCGATGCTGAGCATCCCGGCGACGAAAGGTTTCGAGATCGGCTCGGGCTTCGCGGGAACGAAGCTCACGGGCTCCCAGCACAACGATCCTTTTGTGATGCGCGAGGGGAAGGTCCACACGACGACGAACCATTCCGGCGGCATCCAGGGCGGCATTTCCAACGGCGAGGACCTATTCTTCCGCATCGCTTTCAAGCCAACGCCGACAATCACCCGCGCCCAAGCGACGGTGACGGTCTCGGGCGAGGAAACGGAGCTCTCGGCGCGCGGCCGCCATGACCCGTGCGTGCTGCCCCGGGCCATCCCGGTGGTGGAGGCGATGACGGCTCTCATTTTGTGCGACCACGCCCTGCGCCAGCGCGGCCAATGCGGGACGACTTTTTAACCGCGAAAATGCGCTGGTTATTTATGGATAAGCTCTAAGTTCCCATGAATCACGGTCAGATCATTTTCCTCAGCTTCGCGGGCCTGATCCTGCTGTGGCAGGTCATTAAGGGCTGGCGCCTGGGGCTCGTGCGGCAGATTGTGCGGTTCGCGGCCATCGGCGCGGCTTATGCCGCCGCGTACATGGGCGCGGCCTCCGTGGTGCCATTTCTAAAGCCGCTGGGGTACCCTAATTTTGTCCTGCTGTGCATTGCCGGGGCGGTTATCTGGCTGGCGGTCTACCTGTTTCTCGCGAGCCTGGGGGCGATTCTCTTTAAGCGCACGGCCAACCAGGATCTGGGCATCGTCTGGTTCTTTTACGGCATATCGGGCGCGCTGCTCGGGGCCGCTTTTGGGCTGGTGCTGGTGATGGTTGTGGCCGATATGGTGCGGTTCTGCGGCTCGTTCGCCGAGGGGGTAGCCTCCAATACCAAAAAGACGACCTTTTTCGCCTCCGAGATGATCGAGGTAAAGCAGGGCATCGAAAAGAGCCCGGCGGGGGATATTCTCAAGACGATCGACCCGCTGCCGAAGCGGACCTATGCGATGGCGGAGAAGTTCGGCCGCGTGCTCTCGAACGTGGAAAGCCTGGAGCGTTTCCTTAACTTCCCGGGCTCGCAGGAACTCGGCGAGCGCCCCGACATCCAGGCGCTCCACACCGATCCCGATGTGCTGGCCGCGCTGCGCGACGGGCGCTACCGGGATCTGGCGAAGAACCCAAAGATCGTCCGGGCCATTGACGACCCGAGGACGGCAGAACTCTTCCGCCGCTTCGAATGGGAAAAGGCGCTTGATTACGCGCTGGAGAAGAAGAAATAGGGGGCTGCCTCGCTTATCTGTCTCGAAAATATTTGGGTTTATGCGAAAAGATGCGCATACGGAGGCCGAAAAAAGGCAGAGGGCTCACGCAAAGCCGCAAAGCCGCAAAAAAGACAAAGGCAAGAGTTTCCCCTCTTTGCGCCTTTGCGGCTTTGCGTGAGAATATAATCTCCCCATTTTCGCGCCGCTCGGAGCCCTGTGCTAGCGGGGCGTTGGTATCTGCCAAGAATTGACGTTTGCCCATTCCTCCACTTCCCAATATGTCAGAACTGACCCACAAGCTGGAATCACTTCTTGAACCTCGCGCATCTCACTGTCTACGTATAAAGATACACACTAGCGATGTGTTTGTTATCAGGGATATTTACGCTCTCGATAAATCTATTTATGGTCTGGATGGGGGGTGGTCGGGGACTATTGTATCCACATCAGGGTTGTCTTTTTGCAAGAAAAATCTCTTTAAGGATGGTTCAGGGGTCGATTTTTACGAAAGCGATGTTTCCGAAATTTTTGACGAAACTACAGATGAGTTAATTTACCGTCGGTGAGGGCGTCATTTTGATTGGTCCCCTATCCCGATTACGCACTAAAGAAAAAGGGCCTGCCTTTTTCAAAGCAGGCCCCATCTTAAAAACAACCGACGCGAGTTCTACAACCGGATCGCCTTGGCTTGCGCCAGGAGGCAAAGTTCCGCCGCCTTGAAGGCGTGCGCCTGGGTCATCGCGTTTTCGGTGCGGTTGAGGCAGTCGAGGATCAGTTCCCCAAAGAACGGGAAGCCGACTTTGCCCTGCAAACTGTGGTGTTCCTCGACCTTGTTGTTGACGAGGTAAAGCTGGTTGCCCCCCTCACCCCGGCCGACTTCCACGTATTTGCGGAGTTCGATGTACCCCTCGGTGCCGAGAATGAAGGTCCGGCCGTCGCCCCAGGTCCGCGAGGCGTCCGGCGTAAACCAGTCGATGCGGATGAAGTTGGTGGCGCCGTTGTTGCCCAGTAAGTGGGCGTCGCCGAAGTCCTCAAGCTCGGGGTATTCCGGATGCGCTTTGTTCCCCACGGTAGCGGATAGCACCGAGGCGTCGGTCGCTCCTGAGTAGTACAGGAACTGCTCGAACTGATGGCTGCCGATATCGCAGAGGATGCCTCCGTATTTAGCGCGCTCGAAGAACCACGCTGGACGGGACGCGGCATTCAGCTGATGAGGGCCGAAGCCGGTGACTTGGATCACTTTGCCGATGGCGCCTTCCTTTACCAGTTGCCCGGCGAATACGGCCGACTCCACATGGAGTCGCTCGCTGAAATAGACCATGTATTTGCGGCCCGTTTCCTCGACGGCCTTGCGGGCGTCGGCGAGCTGCTGGAGGGTCGTAAAGGGGCTCTTATCGGTGAAGTAATCCTTGCCCGCGCGCAGCACCCGGCAGCCGATGGGGCCGCGCTCGCACGGCACGGCGGCCGCTGCGATGAGCTTCAATTCCGGGTCCTCCAACAAGCGTTCGAAGGAGTCCACCGGCTTCACGCCGGGGTAGGTTTTGCAAAAGTGTGCCACCTTGGCCGGGTCCGGATCGTATACGTAGCGGAGCTCGGCCCCCGCTTCGACGAGGCCGTTGCATTGCCCGAAGATGTGACCGTGGTCTAGAAACGCCGCGGCGAATGGGAATTCCCCGGGTTTCACCACCGCAGCCGGTTTGCCCTTCGGGGCGTAGTTCATTCCGTCGTTGCTACTCATGAAAATAAAAAATTACACCTTGTTAAACGATGAGCCAAAGTCGCTCTTCTTCGTTTTAACCGTGGCAGCTTTGTCTTTAAACTTTGAGGTGGCAATCTTTTCCTTCAGCAATTGCTCGTAGTGCGCGGCGTCCAGAGGCAGCTCGATCTCCTGGTCCAGGAAGGCCGACATCAGCATGGCGTTGCCGAGTTCCACGGAGCGGATCCCCTCCTCTGCCGGAGCGATGAGAGGGGTCCCGTCCAGGACGGCCGCTGCGAAATTTTTGAGGATGCCGTTGTGCTGCTCGCCGCTGTTGGCGACGGGGATTTCGACGTTCCAGATCTCCGGCCGACCGAAAGATTCCTCGGTAATACGCGAAAATTCGCCCGTCGGGATTTCGTTGCGGATCCACTTTACCGAGCCGTCTTCGATAACGATGCGTCCCCGCTCGGCGGTGATTTCCAGGCGGTTGGTGCCCGGAGTTTCGCCGGTGGAGGTGATGAATACCGCCGTCTTGCCGTCTTTGTAATGCATGACGGCCGTAACGTCGTCTTCGACCTCGATGTCATGGTAGCGGCCAAAGCTGCAGAAGGCGCGCACGCGATCCGGCAACCCGAAAAGCCACTGGAAGAGGTCGAGATTATGCGGGCACTGGTTGAGCAGCACTCCGCCGCCCTCGCCGCCCCAGGTGGCGCGCCACCCGCCCGAATTGTAATAAGCGTGGGTGCGGAACCAATTCGTGATGATCCAATTAACGCGGCGGATGGCCCCGAGTTCGCCGCTCTCGATTAAGGCGCGGACCTTGGTGTAATGGGGGTCAGTGCGCTGATTGAACATGGCCGCGAACACCTGTTTCGGGTTCGTATGAGCGGCGATGAGGCGCTGGGCATCGGCCTTGTGAACGGAAATCGGCTTCTCGCACAGGACATGGAGGCCATTCTGCAACGCATCGATGCCGATCGTCGTATGGTCATAGTGTGGCGTGCAAATCAGAATGGCGTCGATTTCACCCGAGCGGATCATCTCGGCGCTGCTGGTGAAAATCTTCGCGTCCTTTGCATAGGCGCTAAGATCGGCGGCGTTATCGCAGACAGCTGCGAGCTTAACGCGCGGGATATTTCCATCGAGAATGGAGCGAGCATGGGTAGAGCCCATGTTTCCGAGTCCGACGATACCGAGACGTAAGGAATTCATTTAGAAAAAATAAGAATGAGTGGAGAGACCGGCGAAGACCAACCAGGCCGCACCGGATTTCCAACACGTGTAGGGTAAATAAGAGAGAGAGGCAACAAAAATAGGGATAGGCACAAAAAAAACGCAAAAAGTGCGGGAAAACGCTTGCAAATCCAGCGCCAGAGCGTAGAAATACGCCTCCCGTTTCCAAACGGAAAATCGAGCGTAGCTCAGTGGTAGAGCGATCGGCTGTTAACCGATTGGTCGTAGGTTCGAATCCTACCGCTCGAGCCAGTTTTCGCACAGCGCGGAACTGGCTCGTTTTTGGTTAACGAGCATCGGGTATTTTCTCACCTCGCCTAAATTCCACAAGCACTTTCGTTACGTGCTTAGGCACAGCTACTTACGATGTCATGTGTGCTTCTGTGTTTTTCCCATCCTCTCCCTACGGGAGAGACTGAACGACAATTCGCAGGCCGAAAAAGCCTCGGAATCCCCAGCCTGGGCGCGAACCTCTCTCGCCTCTCTGTTTTGCCGGAGTTCCGGTTAACAGGCGACCGGTTGGTTAACAACGACGGAAAACGAGATGGGTGCCCGGAGGCAACGCTTGCGAAAAGGTTGCTAAATCGAGGCAGGGGGATTGGTAAATAGCCTATTTGCGGTGAATACGCCCATATTCCCAGCATTATTTGCGGCGAATCTTGCTTTTGCGGTGAATGTTTGTTACATTCTCCGCAACTCATGCGAAGAATATGACTTATATCCACGAGATTCCTGAGTGGCCGATCCTAAAATGGGATGACGCTAAGCTGCTGCCGTTGCTTGCCGATGTCAGGCACAGGCAGGGGCGTTTGCTCGGAAGAATGGAAGGCCTCGGTTTTCAAATTCGTGCTGAGGCAAGTCTGACGACATTGACCGCCGACATCATCAAGTCGAGTGCGATAGAGGGCCAGCACTTGGATGCCGAACAAGTGAGGTCTTCAATTGCGCGGCGACTTGGGCTTGATTTTGGAGGCGCGGCTCCGGCCAGTCGGGACGTAGAAGGGGTCGTAGAGATGATGCTCGACGCCACCAAAAAATATAATGAACCATTAACTGCCGAACGCTTATTTGCCTGGCACGCGTCTCTGTTTCCAACAGGGCGCAGCGGTATGCAACGGATCACCGTCGGTGCGTGGCGCCCTGCCGAGGCTGGCACGATGCAGGTCATATCGGGTCCGATTGGTAAGGAGCAGGTTCACTTCGAAGCCCCTTCAGCGGATCGGCTAGATCATGAAATGGCAGTCTTTCTCGAATGGTTTGGTGCGCAAAATGGCGTTGATCCGGTGCTAAAGGCGGGAATTGTGCATTTTTGGTTTGTGACCATTCATCCGTTTGAGGATGGGAATGGCCGCATCGGCAGAGCAATAGCTGACATGGCGCTGGCCCGGGCAGAAGGAACACCCGAACGGTTCTACAGCATGTCAGCACAGATTGAAGCGGAGAGAAAACAGTATTACCTAAGCCTGGAGCACAGCCAAAAGGGGGGGCTAGACGTAACATCTTGGTTGGTATGGTTTCTTGACTGCCTTGGACGAGCGGTCGACGGTGCTGCAGATAGCCTCGCTACGGTTTTGCAAAAAGCAAAAATCTGGGAGCGAATCAACCAAGCATGGGTAAATGAAAGACAGCGATTAGTGATCAACAGCCTGCTGGATGGATTCGAAGGGAAGCTTTCCACGTCGAAGTATGCGAAACTCGCCAAGTGCTCGCCTGATACGGCGCTAAGAGACATCAAACTTTTGCTTGATAACGGCATCCTTGTTCAAGAGGAAGGCGGAGGGCGGAACACAAGTTACCGGCTGATCGATCCCGTGATCGGGATTTCAGCACACCCGCCAGAATTAAATGGATAAAAACGCACGCACTTTTTATTAAGTGGGTGCGGTTTTATCCACAAAGTGATGTTTGATGACTGCCAGAGAACACGCTCTAAAAATCTTCAACGAGCACGGGGGAATCCTGCGACTCAGGCCGGTCATTTTGGTAAGCGACATCGCTTAGCCATTCTTTTTCCGTCACTTGCAAAGATCAGCAAGCCATGAGGCTGTTCTCTTTTCTCCCAAAGAGAGAGGTCACCAGCCGGTTAACGACGAAAAACGAGGAGTGTGGTTTGGTGTGCGAGTTACGTTTTTTGTTTGGAAGGATTGCAGCCATGGCTAGGATTGAATCCGTTTCAGCCAGAGCTGTCCCCCTCCCCTGGCCCATGTTCGCCATGACATCTTCCCGATCTACCACCTGGCACCCATTCTCTAAAACCATCCTTATGAAAGCGATCGTCACCCTCCTCCTCGCGCTGTCTGCCTCGTTGGCCTTCGCGCAGGACATCACTCTGCCTGCTCCGCAAACCAACGGAGGCAAACCGCTCATGCAGGCACTTGCTGCCCGTCAATCCTCCCGCCAGTTCGCCGACCGCGATCTGGCCCCGCAAACGCTCTCCAACCTCCTCTGGGCCGCCTACGGCTTCAACCGCCCCGATAAGCGCACGGCACCCAGCGCCAAGAACCAGCAGGAAATGGAGGTCTATGTTTTCCTGAAGGATGGCGTCTATCTCTACGACGCCAAGGCCAACAAGCTCCTCCAAAAAGTCGCAGGGGATCACCGTAAAACGGCAGGCACGCAGGCCTTCGTGGCCACCGCGCCAGTGAACCTCATTCTCGTGGGTGATCTCTCCAAACTTGAGCGTGAGCTTATCCACGCCGACTGCGGCTTTATTAGCCAGAACGTTTATCTCTTCTGTGCATCCGAAGGCCTTGCCACGGTCGTCCGCGCCGGGATGGACAAACCTGCGCTGGCCAAGCTGCTGGGGCTGCGCGACCAACAGGAAGCGTTTTATAACCAATGCATCGGCTACCCGCCCGCCCCTTAGGTTGTATTTGAGGATTTACGATTAACCCGGATGAAATCGAAGCCGCAGACGCCCAGTAACCGATCAAAGCTTGTGGAGAGCCCCCGTGTTTCGGATCTGACCCCAAAGACCATGCGAGCACGCAGGAAAACCGTCCAACCTGTCGACCGTATGGCTCGGCTTCAAAAGATCTTCCCGAACGCCCCCATTGCGGATAGCCAAGCCTTGATAGACGGCAAACGGTGGGGACCGGTAACCGAAAAACCGACGAGAGCATCAAACAAGCCATCCAGGGACACTGAGAAGCCCGGTTGTCCCTAAAGGGGCCATATTTGCTGTTTTCGGGAAAACTGCTGGCTAGGCTTGCGGATTTCGTTTGTCTCTGGAACCATCACCACGTGTTCAACCTAATTGTTAAGGGCAGCGCATGGGCTAACGGGCGAGATACGGTTCCCTCAAGCCGCATATTTGAGTACACAGAAGAATCCTTGGCCGCTGGATTCAGACATGAAGGTCAACTCGACCTTATAGCGCTGGCTACGCTACCCACACTTTTCGTCCAGGAAACGTATGGCCAAGGTGACCAAGCGGCTCGAGTGGGAACAATTTTGGGGGCGTATATGTCCGGAGGCGATGTTACGCTTGAATATGCCTACGATCCGGGAATACCGGCTATCTCTAATCGACAACTACAAGCCTTTGCGTCGGAGCTTGGAATTGCCAAATTCCAGTTCCATCGGACACACTGGTCTATCAAACAAGCAGACCTGTTTCGAATTTTACTTCGTAATCTGCAACCGCGCCAAAGTCGACCGCGGGTCTTTCAGCTTGCCGATCCAGAGGCAATTGAGCGCACCCTGATGTCTGCCATGATGCCGTTCCATCCGAGCTTAGCGCCGGTTTACGAAATGCTCAAAAAAACTGCGCAGGCCGTCGGCTTGCAGTGCCGCCGCGCTGATGACATCTGGGAGAATCCTGAGGTGATTCAAGATGTCGTGTCGCTCATCGACCACTCAAGAATCGTCATTTGCGATTGCTCGACCCGCAATCCTAATGTTTTCTACGAGATTGGTATCGCCCACACGCTCGGGCGTGAGGTGATCTTGATAACTCAGTCCGACGATGACATCCCGTTCGACTTGAGGCATTTACGCTATATCAAATATCTTAATAATGGGGAAGGCCTAGGGCGTGTTAACACTATCTAAGCGCCTCAACAATGAGAGCGAAGTGGATAAAGGCAATAAACATCACATCGAGCTTATCGAAGCGTGAGAAAACGCGGCGGAAGCCCTTCAATCGCCGGAAGAGTCGTTCAACTTCATTGCGCCGCCGATACATGGTCCTATCATATTCCCAAGGAGAAATACGGTTGCTTTTGGGTGGCACAACAGGGGAAAATCCAAGATCCAAAGCCAGTTGCCTTGTTTCGTCGCCTTCATAAGCCCGATCCATAAGCAGATGACAGGACTCCGGCGCTGGCCCCATGCGCTTTAGGAGTTCTCGCCCTTCTGGCGCATCGCCTGCATTGCCGGGTGAAAGAGCGAAACTCAGGGCGCACCGAGCAGTCGCGGCAACCAGATGAATCTTGGTAGTCCAGCCCCCTCGTGACTTCCCGATGGCTTGAGGCCCGTTTTTTTTAAAGCCCCTGTTCCATCTGGATGGACTTTGATGCTGGTGCTGTCCAAGGACACCGCTTCCAATTTGATCTGAATGATCTGCTCTTGCTGAAGTCGCGCAAAAATCCGGTCGAGTACCCCAGCTTTACTCCAGCGGTTCATTCGTGTGTAGATCGTGTGCCAATTCCCGAACCGTTTCGGTAGCCCCCTCCATTTGCACCCCTGCTCGGCGACATGCAATATCGCGTTGATTAACTGGAGGTTGCTCATACTTACGTTCCCCCGCTGGCGCGGCAGGCAATCTTCAATTCGGTGGTATTGTTCTTCTGAAATTTCCACCGCAGCATTCTGCCTTAATCTTACTGAATATGCAACCAATTAGTGTTAACACGCCCTAGCCAAATTGGCTTCTCTTCTCCAATCACGTCTTGAAACTCTGGGATAGGATAAGATGGTCACCTTCAAATCCCTCTGCGATGGCGGACTCCTCCGTCGGCCGCTGGTCTTATTTACCAGGCCTTAGCGTTAGCACAGTTTGCAGCAGATTTTGGTCTGGGCAAGGAATCGAGCGCAGTGGCTGTATTCGCTGAATACAGGCCAAACGAACAACGCAGCCCAGAACAAAAAGATAAGCGAAATGGCTCATGTTCATTTTTAAACAGACTATTAGGCGCTCAATACCCACCACAAAACCGATCCAAGAGTCCGTAGGTGTGATCTGTAAGGTGGCTTTTTACGGATTCGGACACTAGAAGCGCTTTACAGGCTTGAATTACCGAAGACGACAATATTTGATACGAGGTTATCGGCTGCTGGGATCAGCAATTCACACATGTCAGGCGTCGCCAAATTTAGCCAATACAAGAAAACCTTCACAACAGGGGCCTTCCCCTGTGAGTCGGAGCAGCATTGGGTCGTTCAACTGAAGCAAGAGGCAGAATGCGACAACTGGCAGAGGCAAACACGTGGTGCATACGCCGAATACACCGCTCCTCTCAATTCTGGAGAGTTCGTATGACTCAAAGAGCTACTCCCGACTTCTCGCTGTTACTTACACCACAAGAGGATTTTCCTAATTTGGTAAAATGTGCCGTCGCGTCAAAGGAGACTCAAGCTCCGCGCATCGACCTTTTGTTCGTGCGATTCAATGAAGACAGGCCCGATGAGCACGGTTTGGCTGAAGTCGTATACCATCAGGTAGTCAACTACGCCTTGCCCAGAAGAAAGATCGCCGAACTGCTCTCGAAATGTCGGCCTGGAGCGATTGATTTCAGTCCACACAGTAAGCTTCTTGCCGAAGCTCGCCGCGCATTTATTAGCTACAATTCCAGCACGATCGATAAAGAGCCAAAAGAGAAAAAAACTAAGAGGAAAAAACCTCCCGCCAACACTCGCTATGCGGAAATTGGCGAGGTTGTGGCATTCTGCGTTGCGTCACATTTTTTATCGGCCGGACAGGTAGCTGCAAAAATGGCTCTCAAAACCAACAGCGAGATGCCGGTCTTCGGACTTGATGGTATTCATGTCCGAAGTGAACCTGATGGAAGCGTTACGGTATTTTTCCTAGAAGCGAAAATGGTAGGCGACGCAAAATCCGGCGCTAAGCAGTATTCGAAATCTGCTGGTGGATTTGATAAGGACCGCGCGCATAAACTGAATGAACAAAGAATTGCTCGCGATTTAAGCAATTTGGACATCCTAGAATCCGCTGCTCGCGAAAGCGCAATTGAGTATTTCGACCCTTACAGCGAGAAACAGGCGAACCTCAGGGAACGATTCGTTGGTGTCATCATATACTCTGAACCGGCCTACTGCGAAAAGCTACCGATTACAGATGCGACGCCGCTAAACGCGCATGAAGAAAACTTCGCAAAGAATTACCAAGCAACTCATCCAGGTCTATGCAAAGATCTAAATGCCGCGCTTAGCAAAGCCGGTGCAGAACCGGGTAGGTGCCGCGCGTTCTTTTTGGCTGTTCCTAATGTCGACCACTTAAAGCAACTTTTCGCCAAGGAGATGACAGGTGAACACATTCGCTGATGATCTTGCAGATAGAATCAGAAGCCATGCCGGATTCTGGCAAGATTTTGACGCCATCTCAGCTGCTGCAATCGCACGCTTGCTGCCAGGCGTAATTCCTATAAACCCTAGTTCGACTGAACTCCAAGACGAGACGCTTAGTCGGATATTGCGTTCAGCTGTGGTTTTCGCGCAAGCCACAAATGATTCCGAAAAAGGACTGGCACAAGAGATTGCGCTCTATTCTGCGTTAGCTGCCACGCAAGATCTGCAGGTTGCGATAACCGCAAGAGACCTACTCCATGACATAGGAAACCATCCGGGAGCGAGGCATCTCGTTGAGGAGTGGAAGCTTCCGTCAGGAACGCTCACCTCTCATCTCCGGAACTCGCTGTTGGCTGCTATTAATCGCGTGAAAATCGCCGAAAAAGAGCGTGAACTGACAGATTTCCAGCGCCGCGTCTGGGACCAATTACCGCAAACGTTTGCCACCTCCGTATCGGCACCTACCTCCGCAGGCAAGTCGTTCGTAATCCTCGAATATCTCGCACAGCAAGCGATAATCGAGGAGCAGTTCACAGCGGTATTTATTGCCCCCACTCGGGCGCTGTTGGGCGAAGTTCAGGGCAAAATCACCAATCGCCTTCTAGAACATGAGCAGTCAATCCGAATCTCAACGATACCTACGCTAGATCCTGGCAACAAGCCAAAGCAGATCTTCGTTCTGACACAAGAGCGCCTTCAAGTTCTATTGGCAGCGTGGGATGGATCCTTTGATTTAGTGATAGTCGATGAGGCGCAGGCAATTGGCGATGATTCCCGAGGAATGATTCTTCAGGACTGTTTGGAAGTCATTCAGTCACGTTCTACTGAAACTCGATTCTTATTCCTCGCACCTGGTGCAACTGGATTCGAAAATCTTGCAAATGCGATAGATATTGCCAAAGTTACCCCTGAGGCTACCGCGTTATCTCCCGTGGTTCAAAATCGCATTATTGTGGACCCAACGCTTGGTAACGAGAATTCGCTTGATATAAGTTTGCTCTCCGAAACTCGGTCGATTAAAGTTGGTACATATTCCTCAGAGCGCGGCTTCGGCAACGCGAAGACTCGGTTGGCGGCAGTGGCGCTGGAACTTGGGAGCAACGGAGGCTCTCTTGTGTATGGAACAGGTCCAGCGGATGCTGAAGAAGTGGCCCAACAGCTCGCATCCGACCTAAAAGAGCAGGAGTCAGAAGAGCTTAAAGAACTATCGAAATTTATCAGCGATCACATTCATCCGAAATATTCTTTAGTTCGACACGTCCTTAAAGGCGTTGGGGTGCATTATGGAAAGATGCCGGGGCTTCTCCGCGAATCGCTCGAGCAGGCATTCAAGAATGCCAAGCTAAAATATCTCGTTTGTACAACTACTCTCTTCCAAGGAATTAATTTACCAGCACGGAATGTTTTCATCGACACACCCACCCGAGGACGGGGCGACGAGCTAGACCCGGCGGCATTATGGAATTTCGCAGGGCGTGCGGGGCGGCTAGGTAAGGATGTCGTTGGAAATGTGTTTCTCGTCGACTACGGATCATGGAAAACGAAGGCGCTTTCTGAGCGAGTTCCTTTTTCGATTACCCCGTCCTTCCGTGAAACGGTAGCTCAGCACCGTGAAAAAGTGATTCAACACTTGCGAGGCGAACCGATTGAGTCTTTCGAAAAGTCTGATTCCCTCGCCGAATCTGCTGCTGGACTGTTGATTTCTCGAGCAGCGCGTGGTTCGGTTGGCCGCTTTGTCGATCGTACGCTTTCTGGACTTTTGTCGAAGAGGGAACGCGACGAGTTGGTTGAAATTGCGGCTGAGTCTTTTAAGTCTTTGAAATTACCAGCTGAAACATTGGCTTCAAACTGGACAGTAAACCCATATGGCCAAGCGCGACTCCTTAAGAGATTTCGTGAAAAAATTACTGCCGGGGATGTTGAATCGTTAATTCCGGCCCATCCGGTACCTTGGAGTAAAGCGCTTGTCTCAAGATATGTTGGTATTTTCAGTCGCCTGAACCGTGAGATTTTCGGGAAATCAGCCTCTGCGAAATTCAACAATCTTCTTACGTCAATGTCTCTAGACTGGATGGGAGGCAAGCCGCTACCAGTCATCATAGAAAAGCGACTAAAATATCTTACAAAGGAAAACGGTTCATTAAATCCTGATTCAGCTATTCGAAAAGTATTCGAATTCATGGAGGATACATTGCGTTTCAAATATGTTCAATTAGGTCGGGCCTATGTTGATCTGCTTCGAGTAGCCCTTCGGGAAGCAAATCTGGAACAACAAGCTCGCGCGGTTTATGATTTTTCTCTTGCGCTCGAATTGGGCGTCTCGTCGGTGGCAGGGCAGGCATTTGTGGAGCTTGGCCTTTCGCGCATTACAGCAGCCACGCTTGAAGGATTGATACCGGATTCGAATCCATCAGTTGAACGAGCGAGAGAATGGCTGGCTGGATTGGAAAGCGGCGATCTAAAAGTTTCTAGAGTCATCTGGGACGAGTTGAAACGAAAAGAATACGTTGAAAAAACCGTTTCATAAACCTGTAGCCCAGAGCCGAATCTCGAAGCTCCATAATTGGATTTTTCGGGTTACCCTGCTATCAATCCTGTTCCCGAGAAAAATTTGGACATAGCCCTTATGAAAATCAGTTTCTCGCCCAAGGAATTTTTACGCAAGCGGAGACCGGAGCGTTTTTCTGACTCAAAAAAAGACCAACGCCCTATTCTTGATCGGTCACTTCTGGAATATCACATCGATACATTAACAAGTCGGAATCAAGACACCGAATTTGAACGCTTCTCCCTCGAATTGGCAAAGCGCACCATTTGTCCCAACCTTCGCCCACAAACGGGACCGACTGGAGGAGGAGACAGTAAGGTCGATACTGAAACGTTTCCCGTTTCAGAGCAGCTGTCCCTCGCATGGTATATTGGCGAAGCGCGGGAAGCTGCTTCAGAACGCTGGGCATTTGCATTCAGCGCAAAGAAAGATTGGCAGCCGAAAGTGCGTTCTGATGTAAAAAAAATCGCAGAAACCGCTAGGGGCTATACCAAAGTCTTTTTTATCAGCAACCAATTTATTCGTGATCGCGCGCGTTCTCAGGCCGAAGATGCTCTCGCCAAAGAATTCACCCTCGACGTTCGGATTTTGGATCGTACGTGGATACTCGATCAAGTATTCTCAGGAGGTCATGAATCGTTGGCTATTTCTGAACTCCATATTGAGATATCAACGCGCAGTGAGACTCGAAAGGGCCCCCGCGATTGCGAGCGCGAAGCCGAATTGGCTGAGATTGAACAAGCGATTACATCGTTGCTCCAAGAAGATCATAAGGGAGTAAAGATAGTCGATTATGCTTTGCGAGCCGCTGATCTCGCTCGTGCTATTGAGCGTTCTCGTACCGAAGTGGATGGAATGTATGTTCGTGCTGAACAGTTGGCAAAAAGGTATGGAACCCACCATCAACAGCTGGCCGCCGTATACCAACGGGCGTGGACAGCGTTTTGGTGGAACGAGGATTACGCAACCCTAAACGAGCTTTATTCAGTAGTTGAGCTGTTGGCGGGCAGCAGTGACAGTGCATATGATTTAGAACTTCTTCATAATCTATGGTTTCTGCTCTTCAGCACGGAGAAACTGGGTATCATTGGTCGCAATGAACTTCAGTTTGATAAACGAACGGTAACGTTAGCAGAGTCCCTCAACAGAATCAGTAGAGAAACGGACAAACCATCGTCGGCGCTTCATGCACGATTCATGCTTTTGATCCAGCATCTCTCGGTAACATTGCCAGACGCACCGGATTCTATTATGTCCGATCTTTGCGAAGTGGTATCCGAGAGCCAGGGGTTAGTCGGATTTCCTTCAAAGCCTCTGTTTCGTCTAATATTAGAACTCGGGCAGTTTATCGGAGATCGCCCAGCCTATGATAAGCTCATTGATGTTATTGTAGACGCTACGGCCGCGCACGATGGCGATATCGCAGCAGCTCGGATCTTTCTTCAACGAGGGATGCAAAAACTCGATGCCGAAAAATATTACGAAGCCATCGAATTTATCGGTCAGGCGCTCGGGCGTTTGTCTACGAATGAAACCCGGCATGAATTAATCACAGCGCTGGAGCTTTGTAGCTATGCCTACGAAAGCGTCGGACTACTCTGGGCGGCTCGAGGTTCCTTATTAAGAGCTGCATCTCTGCTTGCTATCGAATTTCACACATATTCCGACGTTTCGTCCCTCCGTTCAGGTTGCTTCTGTCGATTAAAGTGGCTGGAATTGATGCTGGGGCGGTTGCCTCATATCCTAGCATGGCATGAAATTGACTTTGGAACTCGCCATGCGATTGATTCCGAAAACAGTATTAAGCTGAAAGAAGATGATATCTCGTTTGACTTAATTCTCGGTATTCTTCTGCTCAGAACAGATATTGATCAACTTAGGCGTTTGTCCAAGCTGCCAGATGTTCTCGAATCTGTGGGGCTAGATGTCGCCCGAACCGCTCTCTTGTTTTCATTCGGATATAGTGAGGATATGGTCGAAAAATTTCAATTGGGCAGTGCCGAGGTCGCTACCGAATTTTGTGCAAAATGGCGCGATCAGCCTGCAGCTAAGGAAATACCGACACTCCCGTGGCTCTATGATACTCCAACGGTTGTATTAACATCAAAACTGTTGGGTTGTGAAATTTCGGTGATATCAGAAAACAAGTCGCCATGCCTTGAACTGGCGGAATCGATTTTAGCTGGGTTAGAAAGTATGCTTGCGACTGGTCTGCGCCATCGGATCGTCGCATGTGAACCAACGATTACCCTGGATGTCACCTGTGTGGAAGCAGTGGAAGATCTCTTCGAATTTGAAATGCAGGACAAGGATGGCATTCCCTATTGCAATATTCGATCCGCTTCTTTTAACCCGCACCGGATACCCCACGATTCCCAAGTAGCAATACAACATAAGCTTTGGGAGTTGTCGTTGCATATTTTCGCGCGCGCTTTTTGGGGGTACAATCTAGAACAAATAACCGAAAAGTTGTTCGATGAATGTGCATTCGAAAGAGCTTTCAGCTTCACCGGCAGCTTTGTATCAGCAGGAAATGTGTTGGGACATAACCCAAAGACCCGTTTGGAAGACTGGTTTTTTGCGAACCAATCTGAATATGTTCTCCGGCGCGATCAGGAGTGGGATGCTGAAGAACGCGGACGAACGGGCGGTCCCGGTGAGATTCTAGCGCAACACTCTGACAATTCGGTTTCGCCCACGAAAGAATGGAACGGTTTTGGAGAAATCAAACAGAATCAGATCAAGATGGTGTCGTTGATAAGACATTCTCTGTGGGAGGAAGCTCGATGGATGGGAGTCGCCTTCTTCACCTGGAAAGATGACGCTGTTCCCCCGGTTCTTGCTTTGGGATTTCGGGGTAAAGAGGCTGCGGCAAGCATATTTTCCCATCTTCAGAACGAAGTGGGAAAACGAGATGCTGACAACAAGCTTAAGCTCACGATTTTGCGCGGAATTAGCTGCGCAAATCCGTTCGCTTATCGTGTGATGGTTGGTAGCGATCCCATCGCTACCCAATCCAAATACGCAGTTACGATGAATCGCTGCCATACCATGGAGCCGCAAGATGACAGAAATCTCAGTCGTTTCTTGAGAAGTTTTGAGAAAATTGGCAGCTACTTTTTTACATATGCCATTGCGGAAGGATCATCGACATCCGACTTTGCGTCCTCTGCATGCATAGTTAAACACCACCTTTCTGTTCGTGAGGCATGGAGCGTTGCGTTAAATGACGCAGAATGCATGGGTATTCAAGCTGACGATGATCCTATCGTACCTGCAGAGATAAAAAATGCGCCGGTTGTGGAATTGTTAAATTTTCTAAAAGCCGCCGTGAGATCTGAATAACTTTGCTTGAATGAAATTATCACCGGTCCGCAGACAGTCATTTGGATAACTTCTGGAGCTGCCGATTCCACGCGGCCACATTGCATCCCGGTCGCATCTCTCGTTCCGTCGCTAAGTCCCTCCCACTCGCCGTCCCCGGCAGGAACAAGAGCTTTTCCTGAATCTCCGGGGCAAGGTTCAGCAAATTCATGATCTGGGTGATCCGGGCGCGTGTCACGCCGCCCAGACGGGCCAGATCGGCATAGTCGCGGACGGTCCCCTTCCTGATCAGTCCGTCGAAATGGATTGCCAGCGCCATCAGCCGAGAAATCCGTGGAATGCGTTCAGGTGAAGGCGAAGAGTCGGGCGGAATGGTCCCATCTTTTATCTTTTTGCTCCCCGCTTTGGCGGTCTTGAAATGGTAGTGTCCAGATTCTTTCGCACTTTCAGTTGATGGCCTGAGGAAGGTTGGTCTTTGTTTTTGGGTTTCTTGTTTGGTTTTGATATCCGCCCCCGCGGGGGTGGCGTGCCCCCATTCTTTGAACCACTCGTTATGAGAGATTTGTAAGGGATATCGGGTTAAAGACGCTGGCTTGCGGAGCGCAGGCCGCTTCGACGGAGTCGAAAGGCCGGAGCGGAGCAAGGCAGCGTGCGGCGAACTCCTCCGGGGTCAGATTCCCCAGCGAGGAGTGCGGGCGTTGTTGATTGTATTTCTGGCGGTATTCCTTGCCGAGCACTTTCGCTTCCAGTGTGCTCGCGAAGAGTTCCACGTTGAGGAACTCGTCCCGGAAGCGGCTGTTGAAGCTCTCGCTGTAGGCGTTCTGCCATGGCGCTCCCGGTTCGATGTAGAGGGCGCCGATATCGGTGCCGTGTAGCCACTCCTTGACGGCGTCGGCGACGAACTCCGGCCCGTTGTCCGAGCGGATAAACTTTGGAGCCCCCCTCTCGGCGACGAGCCGCTGGAGCGTTCGCACCACGTCCCGGGCCGTCATGGTCCGCTCGACTTCCAGCGAAAGGCATTCGCGGCTGTATTCGTCCAAGACCGGCAGCCATTTGAGCCGCGCGCCCGTTTCGGTTTGGTCGAATACGAAGTCGTAGCTCCAGACTTGGTTGATCCGCTCGGCCCGCCGCCGCTGGGTGCCATTGGCCGATTCGCCTATGCGCCTTTTTTTGCGGGCCTTGGCGGGAACTTTGAGCCCTTCCTTTTTCCAAAGCCGGTGGACGCGCTTGCGGTTCACCCGCCAGCCTTCGCGCCGCAGGTAGCAGGTTACCGTCCGGTAGCCCGCCCGCGGTTCGCGCTCGGCGATGCGCCGCATGGCTCGCGTCAATCTGGCGTCCACGTCGGGTCGCCGCGTTTGGTAACGCTGGGTGCTGCGCGGCTGATCCAGACTCGAACAGGCCCGGCGTTGGCTTGTGCATAGGGTTTCCTGCACGTGCGTCACCGCCTCGCGTTTGCGCGCCGGGCCTACCATTTTCCCTCCGCGATTTCTTTTAAGATCGCCTTGTCCAGCGTCAGGTCGGCCACGGCCCTTTTCAACCGCGCGTTTTCCTTTTCCAGTTCCTTGAGCCGCTTGAGGGCGTCCTTTTTCATCCCTCCATACTCGCTTTTCCAGCGGTGGTAGGTCGCCAGGCTCACCTCAATGGCTCGGCTGGCTTCTTCCACGCTCTTGCCCGTGGCTACCAAGCTTTCGGCCTCGCGCAGTTTTTTGATGATCTCTTCCGGTGTGTATCGTTTTCTTTTCATGAGAGTTGCGGCGGCGCTTCCGCGCCTCCTTCTCTCATAACTCTTGGATCAACTTTTGGGGAGCACTCCAGGGGCGGATATCAAATTTGTCGATCAGGCTACGGCTTCCTCTGTGGCTGATGGGTTCTCGCGCAGGCGGCTCATGTCCAGGTAGCGCTTGCTGCCCCACTTGGTTCCGGCGATGTGCCGCAGCCGCGCGGCTGCGAGCATCAAGGCACTCTGGCCGTCGGGGAAGGAACCTACCACTCGGGTTCGTCGCCGGATTTCCCGGATTACGCGTTCCAGCGGGTTGTTGGTTCGCAGGTTGCGCCAGTGTTCGCGGGGGAAGTGCATGTAGCTCAATGTCTCCTCGATGCCCGTCGCGACCAGTTCCGCTGCTTTGCCAAGCTTCATTTCCCGCAGTTTAAAGACGACCGCCTTTGCCTTTTCCTGCGCCGCAGCCAGGTCTTCCTGGGCATGGATCGCTTTGAGCATGGCCACCACTTCCTTGACTTTCCCACTCGGCACCGCCGTCCATACGTTGCGGTAAAAATGCACCGTGCATCGCTGCCATTTCGCTTCTGGGTAAAAATCCGCAAGGCTTTCTACCAGCCCCAGGCACTTGTCGCTCACGAAGAGCTTTACTCCGGCCAAACCCCGCTGCTTCAACCCCCGCATGAAGTTCGTCCAGCTTTCCTTGTCCTCCTTGGTTCCTTCGGCCACTGCTAGCACTTCACGATAGCCGTCCTGGTTAACTCCCACGGCGATCAAAATGCTCACGTTTTTAACCTCTCCGCCCCAGCTTCGCTTAAGCCATACCCCGTCGAGATAGACGTAGGCAAAGCGGCCTTCGATGGGCCGGTTGCGCCACTCCTCAATCTGCCCGTAGATCTTCTGGTTTAAATCGCTCACCACGCTCGGGCTTACCCGGGTTCCCCAGAGCGCCTCGGTAATGTCCTCGACCCGCCGCACGCTCACTCCGGCCAAATACATTTCGACGAGCGCCTCCTCGACGCTGCTCTCCCGGCGCTTGTAGCGTTCGATGATTGCCGTTTCAAAGGGCAGGCTCCGCAGCTTGGGCACCTTCAAACTGACTTCGCCTGCTTTGGTATGCAGTTGCCGTTCGTAATGCCCCGCTCGGGTGTCAGCCCGATCCCCGCTGCGCTCATAACGCTTCGCCCCGCACAACCGGTCGGCCTCCGCGTCTAGTAGCGCGTTCAACGTCTCCTCAACCGCCTCTAGTACCACCCCGCTCAGGTGTTCTTTAATCCTTCCTTCGTCGATACTTATGATCTTGCCGTGGCCTTCGGCCCCGGCTACGGCGCTACCCGCCGTTTCCTGCGTTTCTTCTTTGTATTCGCTCATGGGTTGCTCTCTTTTTGCCAACCTTCCTCTTACCACCCCAAAAAAATGTGCGAAAGAATTACTACGTCATCCTTGAAATGAACGGTGGATTCGTCGGTCATAGGGTTTCCTCGCTCATTGTTTTGATTCCGGTGGGACGGAAGGTAATTGCAACAGTAGACTTCTTGCCATCGTATACCACCCGCTCGACTAGCAGGTGGACGAGGCGTTCTTTCTCGGCAGGCGTTAGCATCCCGGCGATTTCCTCGAAGCGCCCAAGTGCAGCGGTGACGTCTGCCTCATCAATCTCCTGTGGTCCAAGAGCTGAAAGCTCAACCGCAATTTGCGCAAGGCGGTTTTCACCAGCGCGGACTTGATCTTCAAGTTCGGCCAGACGGCCGACAGCGTTCGGCTGCTCCAACAGCCCAGTTATCCCGCGCGCCTGCTCACACAGGTTTTGCTGAAGATCGGCTTGCTCGGCCCGAAGCGCAGTTCCCAGCCGGTGATGCTCCTCCCGAGCCTGACTGGCGATCTCAGCGGCAAGCTCGGGGTCGCGCCCAATTGCTTTGATCCGCTGAATCACAAAATTCTCGATTTCCTGCGCGGGCACCGACCGCGTCTCGCATTCTTGCCACCCCTGCTTCATTGCCTTCTGGCAGACATAGTAACGATACCGAGTCCGACCTTTGGCCGTGTAGCTGTGGGTCATAGCGCAGCCGCAAGTGCCGCAAACGAGGAACCCCCGCAGGAGCGCACCGTATTTGTTGCGAACGCTTGCACCGCCTTCCCTCTGGTTCCTCGTGAGCACGGCTTGGGCTGCCGCCCATATCGCCAAGTCAAGAATCGCGTCATGCTCGCCGTTATAGATTTCACCGTCATAAGCAACTTTCCCGATGTATCCCACATTGCTGAGTAGCCCGAGCAGGTTCGGTTTGTTCCATATGCCGCCGCCTGCGGTCGTACCGTTCTTGTTCATCCACGTCTTGCGGGGCCAGCCCCGGCGGTTCAACTCGGCAGCGGTGGCAAGAAGGGACTGTGTTTCAATGTAGAGGGCAAAGATTGCGCGAACCCGCTCGGCTTCAGGGGGATTTACGACCAGTCGGGTGCGCTCCGCGTTTAAATCATAGCCGAGGATCAGAGAGCCGCCGACCCATTTACCCTTGCGTCGGGCGGCGCTCATCTTGTCCCGGGTGCGTTCCGAAATGATCTCGCGTTCGAATTGGGCAAAGGAGAGCAGGATGTTGAGCGTGAGTCGCCCCATCGAATGGGTGGTATTGAACTGCTGGGTGACCGAAACAAACGAGCAACCGTTGCGGTCGAGCACTTCCATGAGACGGGAAAAATCGAGCAGGCTACGGGAGAGCCGGTCCACCTTGTAAACGACCACGGTATCAATATTCTTGGCTTCGATATCGGCCATGAGGCGTTTGAGGGCCGGGCGTTCCATGTTGCCACCGGTGAACCCACCATCGTCGTATTTCTCTGGCAGCACTACCCAGCCCTCATGACGCTGGCTGGAGATAAACGCCTCGGCGGCTTCGCGCTGGGCATCCAGGGAGTTGAATTCCATCGCAAGCCCCTCCTCGGTCGATTTACGGGTGTAGATGGCGCATCGGACGACCTTCTGGGTGGTTTCCGGGGTTGCAGGCTTGCGAGTGCGCGGGGTTCTCATGCAGCCTCCTTGCTATTGGTCAGCCCAAAGAAGAGCCGCCCATTCCAGTGGGTGCCCGTAATCGCTTTTGCTACTGCGCTGAGACTCCGGTAAATATCCCCTTCAAACTCAAACCCTTTGTCTTGGACGGTCACGATCAAAGTGCGCCCTTGGTAATTCCTTGTGATAACCGAGCCGGGCATTGGCAAACCCGGGGTACCTGCAGACGCGAGTCTCCCGGTGACCGTTTTTCTTCCCGGAGGCAGCGCAGGTGCTTTCCGCAGCGGGAGAATTCGCAACAATGTTTCGTCGGCAAGCTCTTCGACGCGGCGCAGGGCGCGTTCGGAAAGTCCTCCATAAGCGAGGACTTGGATGCGCCAAGCGATTCGTTTACGGAGGTGATCTTTGTTCCGGGACCGGCAGGGTTCGTTCCAGACGTCCACCCATTTTTCCCGGAGTTGGTTTACGGTGAGATCGTTCAGCTCCTCGATCTGGCGGGCAATTTTCGCGGTTTCTTCGGTGGTCATTCGGTGCTCCGTTTCATGGGCGCATACACGCTCTTATCCTCCGCAGCATCAAGGACTTCCTCTCGGTTAACAGCAGGATTATCCCCACGGGAACGAAGGTACCCACGCGCAAGAAGGGAGACGATTTCAGCCCGGCGCTGCTCGGGCGTCATATCGTCGGGATGCATAAATGCGGTCATGCACCTCAAATGCTGTCAACCAACGGGAAAAAAATTCCGACCTTTCCTCGGACGACACAAAAGGGGCTTTCTTGGTTTTGCTTCGATCTCGGCCTTCTTGATTGGGGCTTCCGTTTTGCCCCGAATCCGGCTAAGCTATAGGGGAAATGCAAGCCCTGTTCGATCTCATTGGTCGCTTTTCGCATCCGCTGCTTGTCATCGGCGGTCATGCGCTGGTGGCCTATGGGGTGACACGCCAGACCGTGGATGTGGACTGCCTCATTGCCGTAGAAAACCGTGAGGCACTCGATGCACATTTGCGTGGTGGCGGTTTTGAGCGATCAGGTGAAACCGAAAACTTTGCCCGTTACAAACACCCGTCGGATTTTGTGCCGGATGTAGACGTGCTTTTCGTAGATGCATCTACCTTTGATAAATTGCGAGCCGGTGGTACTCCGCTGAAACGGGGGCAGACAATGCTCCAAGCTCCCGCCCTCCCACACCTTATTGCATTGAAACTGCACGCCATCCGTAACAACCCGGCACGCGAAGCCGGAGATTTAGGCGATATTGCCAGACTCCTTCAGGCCAACCCCGGTAACATCTCCGCGAACGAACTTACCGCGCTCTGCACACAATTCGGCCCGCCGGGAATAGAGACCAAACTTCAATCCCTGCATATCGCGCCATGAATCCCGTCGATCTTGATTTCAAGTTGCCTGATTGGAAAGTACTGCCTCAGCGTCCTGATCAAATCAGCACGGAAGCATGGCTCGAGTGGCTGGAAGAAAACCGCCGTGAAATGCTAAGGAACGGCCAAATTCAAAAGATTCGCGATGATCCCCTCCACTGCCCGGTGGATGTGCGCTTTAAGTTGTAGCCGCCTTTATTATGCTGCAATCACTTGCGCCACTTACTTCACCGACAGAACAAAGTTGGCTTTCTCGCCTTTGCTCCGAATCCCGGCCTTCTTGCCTTCCTCTTTGATCTTCTTTGCCACATTGGCCGGCGAACAACCCAGCTTGTCCGCCACGATCCGGTAATTGGTTGCCCCACCCTGGAGTGCCTCGACGATCTGTTTGATCGTGACGCTGACGCGAGGCTTTCTCGGTACCCTGGCGTCCGCAGAATTGGCTCCACCGGTCAGCTCAGCAAGCTTGTGCTCAATCTCCGCGACATGGTTGCGAGCCTCGGCCAATTGCACTTTCAGCTCCAAAATGGCGCGATGGCGTAGATTTTCAACCTGCTGCTGGAGTTTCACAATCTCTTCTTGGGCGCTCATGGGCGAAGGGCATTAGCATAAGGAGTCACACCAAGAAAGGAAAAAGCAGTCGGCGTTATTTTCTACTCTTCGTCAAGTAGTGCCTTTGCCATGTCGATGCGCCATTCCAAAACGGTCGCCATCGGGCTTTCCGGATGACAATCGCCGAGCTTCTGTTCCATATCTTTGAGAGCCTGGCGAAGCTCGAATTCGGGCATTTCGGTTAAAGGATTATCGGTTCCCAGTTCGATTGCAGCACGATCGAGCGAGGCATCGTATTCCTTCTGCGCTTTGATCGATTCAGGGTTGGCCTGCGGTCCGTCGGGCCATTGGCTCAAAAATGCACGAGCAGATGAAAGCTCGTGTTCGGTGCGGCTGGGTTCACAAGCCCATGTATAGACAATGGAGGCGGCGTACAACGGCGGATCCCAGCGAATCAATATATCGGACGGTTTGTAATCCCCGTCGCGAACCTTGCGGTCGCATTGACTGCGAAGCGTGACGTGATGATCCGGGGTTTCATCGGAAAGCCAAAGTTCGCCTTCGCCCTCTTCCTCAAAGACGGGAATGTTCATCTTTCAATCAAAGACAATCTCCCTGGACTGTTCAACACTCGACTCATAGGGAATCCCCTGAAATAGCTATCTCTGAATCTGGGCAAAATCATGTTTTTTGCGGGCCCCGGCAAGGGTGGCAAAACTCTTGCAGTCACTACGTGGGCTATGACTTCACAACAAACGGCACGGACGAATGGTCGGCGGGGAAGCGCGGATATCCGGTACAAGATGTACAACGTATCCGAGTTGGCCGTGAAAATGGGAGTCCCGCGCAAGTACATCGCGGCCATTAAAAAATCGGGAGCACCCTTCCATGACGGGAGAACACGCCCCAAATGGGTCAAAAATTGGCTTAAAACACAGGCCCACAATGGGGTCCCGCACAGGACCATGCAGATGTAACAACAGAGACCAGGCCCAATGGCCAAAAAGCGACCGGAAACTGTCGTTTTTTTTCGTTTCTGCAGACTGTCAAATTTTTCTTGGGTACAAAAAGAGGGGCTTTTGGAACAACTTCCCCCACCTTTTGCCCATATAGGATCAAAAGTGGCCTGTTTTGGAAAACGGCGAATTTTTGGAAAAAAAACATGTGCTTATGTCCCCGCATGCCGCGCCCCCAAAGGCTCGTGGGGAGTTCCCCGAGTTGACGCGGTGCTCCAAATAACCCGCGCAGAAATGTGCGTGGGCGACCAAAAACACCGTTTGAACTCATCAATGAAGCACACACTTGCCCTTCAAAAAGGGCGTATCCAAAGACCGCAAAAGGCGGTCATTTACGGTCCCGAAGGGATCGGTAAGTCAACCCTTGCCGCACAATTCCCGTCGCCGGTCTTTCTCGATACCGAGGGCGGCTCGCATCACCTGGACATCACCCGTCTGCCAGAGCCAAAAACGTGGGAGGATGTCACTGGAGCGATAAGCGCACTTGGGAGCGAAGAACACGATTTCCGCACATTCGTGATCGATACGGCGGACTGGCTGGAAAAGCTCTTGATCGAGCACGTCTGCCAACGCAACAACAAGACCAGCATTGAGGATTTCGGCTACGGCAAGGGTTACATCGTGCTCGCCGAGGAGTTCACAAAATTTTTGGCCTCGCTCGATCCGCTGCTTGCCCGTGGCATGCACGTTCTGCTCTTGGCTCATTGCCGGATCGTTAAGTTCGAGCAACCGGAAGCTGCCGGGGCCTATGATCGCTATGAATTGAAGCTCACAAAGCAGGTCGCGCCGCTGGTCAAGGAATGGTGCGATATGCAGCTTTTCGCCAATTATTTCACGCGGGTTGCGGAGAACGAAAGCGGCAAGAAGCGCGGCGTCGGTGGGCGGGAGCGTGTTCTCTATTCCTGCCACACAGCGGCCTGGGACGCAAAGAACCGGCACGGGTTTGAGGAAAAGTTGCCATTTGCGTTTGCTTCGATTGCTTCCGCCTTTGGCTCCGAGACCCCTCCCTCGGTTCAAAAATCCGAACCGGCCCTCGTTGATAAAATGTCCGAATTGTTCACTGGCAAAGAGGACGTCGTTAATGCCTTCCTTCTCAGCCGCTCGCAGATCAAGCAGGGGCAGACATGGCGTGACCTTTCGCCTGATTACGCGGCCCGCGTGCTCTCGGCCCCGGATCGGTTCATGCAGGCGATTAAGCAATTTCAGCCGGAGGCCGCTGCGATATGAGTTTGCGTCCCTCCAATCTGCCGAAGCTGGCAGAGTGTCCTTGCTACGACTCAAACCCGAACGCCGGGCCCGCCGCGGCACGCGGCTCCGCGCTTGACGCCTTGTTCCGCGCCCGGATGCAAGGCGACTTGCACCAAGCGGAGATGTTTTACCAGGCGAATGGGGAAGACATCGCCGCCGTGGAATGGGCCGTGACTAGTTTGAAAGTGCTGGCCGGTGATTCGCCGGTAGTCACCCGTGAGGAGGATTGCCGCGTCACCATCCCAGGTTTTGAAAAACCCGGCACCGCTGACGCGCTTGTTCTCCAAAAGTTTGCGCATGCCGACTTGAAAACGGGTGCGATGCGCAATTACCGTGAGCAAATGGCAGCCTATGCTCTTGGGCTCATGGACGCGCATTTTGCCTCGGAGTGGACAGCGTATCTTCTCTTCTGCGACCAGCGGGAATTGGTGACGATCCACTTCACATATGCCGAGGCCAAGACCGTCGTGGAAGGGGTTGTGAGCGCGTATAACGATGCGACAAAGAAACCGGCGCTTTGCGAATATTGCGGCTGGTGCAGCAAGGAAGAAACCTGTGAGGCCCGGCTTGCGCTTGCTCAGGATGCCGTTGCGGTTGTTGCTCCAGGGTTCAGCTTTGAGGCCGTTCTAGCGGACAATGAGAAGCTCTCGAAGTTTCTCTTGGCGTGCTCCGTATTAGAGGACTTCCAAGAGCGGGCTGAAGAGACCGCAAAGGAACGGCTCCAGGCGGGAGCGACAGTCCCCGGCTGGAAACTTATTACCCGGCGCGGCCTGGAGTTTGTCGATCACGTAACTGTCGGCCACCACATTCAAGCCCTTGGTTTCGGCGCTATCCTCGCCGCTTACGGTAACCTTTCCGCAAAGAAATTCCGGGAACTCTGGCAGCAGAAGCTCCCTCAAACGTCCTTTCCCGAAGAAGCAGTCAAGCACGGCAAGGCCAGCCTCTCGCTGCGTCAAACCCATAAAAACTAACATCTCATGCCATCCTATAAATCATCCGAACCCACCAGCCGCCCTGATTTTGTTGAACCGGGCGATTACACCATCGAAGTCATTAACGCTACGGAAACCGTTTCCAAAAAGGGAAGCGATATGATCGAGCTTCAGTTGAAGGTATTACCCGATGGGGCAGTGTTTTTTGACTACCTCGTATTTGTCAAAAACGCCTTCTGGAAAATCGACGCGTTCCGCGCCGCCGTCGGTGAAACCGTTCTCCCTGACGAGGACATTGATATTCACGCCGACAACTTTATCGGGAAACAAGGCCGCGCCCGCCTCTCCGTTGAAGAATTCGAGGGGCGTAAACGCAACAAGATAGCCGCATGGCTGCTACCGGAGATGCAGAAGACTGCCACGCCCCCGGCCGGTGCCAAAAAGAAAGCCAATGATGATGACGACCTGCCTTTCTAACCGAATCGTGCTGCGGCCCTATCAAATGCTCGCCCATGAGGCGATCACGAAAGGGTTCCATGAATACCGGAAACAAATTGCCGTGATGCCCACTGGCGGGGGTAAAACGCTCGTTTTCGCCGCCTTGGCGCAGCATTACCAACCGGCCCGGACACTGGTGCTTGCCCATCGCGAAGAATTGATTTTCCAAGCCGTCGATAAGATTGAGAAAGCAACGGGGCTCATGGCCGAAGTTGAAATGGCCGATTCCAAGGCAAGTTTCCATGCGCCGGTTGTGGTCGGCAGCATTCAGACTTTGACGCGAGAGCAACGTCGCAACCGGTGGCCGCGAGATCATTTTGGGCTGGTAGTAGTAGATGAATGCCACAGAGTTTTAGGCGAGAGTTATCTCTCTACTCTTCGGCATTTCGATTCGTTCGCCCGTGTATTAGGCGTAACCGCGACGCCTGATCGTGGCGACCGGAAAAATCTCGGGCAATACTTTGAAAATATCGCGTATGAGGTGGGACTGCTTGATTTGATTCGGCAGAACTGGCTTGCGCCGATCAAGGTCAAAACCGTTCCCTTGCAAATTGACCTGGACGGATGCCGGACCACGGCGGGGGACTATAATGCAGAGGACGTTGGGCACGCTTTAGAGCCATATTTGGAGCGGATCGCCAGCGTTCTTGATGAGCACCGGCATCGGAAGATTCTCGTTTTCCTGCCGCTCATTTCGATCAGCAAGGATCTTGCGCGGATATGCCGGTTACGCGGCATTGCCGCCGAGCATATTGACGGGCAATCGAAAGATCGCACGGTAATTCTTGACCGGTTCAGACGCGGCAAGACAACGCTCCTTACCAACGCCATGCTACTTGCAGAGGGCTACGATGAACCGAGCATTGATTGCATTGTCTGTCTTCGACCGACCCAGGTACGTTCTTTGTATAGTCAAATCGTTGGCCGAGGCACTCGGATTTATCCAGGCAAGGATCATTTGCTTCTGCTCGATTTCCTTTGGCTCGCAGAGGAACATAACTTGATCAAGCCCGCGCACTTGGTCGCCGGTGACGAAGAGGAAGCGATGGCGATTACGGACGCTCTTGCGGGAGACGGCGATCTAGAGGAAGCCAAGGCCACGGCGGAAGAAGACCGGGCTACCAAGCTCCGTGAACGGCTTAGGCAGAACCAGAACCGGATAGCGCGCACCTTTGACGCGATGGAATTCGCCCTTTCGTTGAAAGACGTGGATCTCGCGGAGTTCACGCCAACGATGCGCTGGCATGAGCATGACGTCAGCGATAAACAGCGAGCGATAATCGCTCGCTTTGGCCTCGACCCCGACTCAGTCCAGAACAAGGGCCACGCGTCGGCGTTGCTGGATCGGCTATTCCTGCGGTCCAATCTCCATCTTGCCACGGCAAAGCAATTGCGCTGGCTCTACCAGATTGGTCATCCCCATCCCGAGACACTCACTTGCAAAGAGGCGAGTGCGTATCTCAGTGAGTGGGCCAACCGAAAGGTCCACGCCATATGATCCGCTATCGATCGACAGGATCAAAAGCTGGTCCGAACCTTCCACAGGCAACGCTCGACTACCTGGCCCACGGCGCGCCGGAAGGCCAGCGCAATACCGCGCTTTTCGCCGCCGCGTGCCAGTTTCGGGATCTTGGCACGAGCCCCGGCGAAACGGAAGGCCAACTCCTGGCACGGGCAATGCAGGACGGGCTGACTGAAACGGAGGCCCGTAATTCGATTCGCTCGGTGTTCGGCAAAACGCCACGCGGTCCTGCTGGCCCATCAATGGGCGGGGGATATAGCAGGCCGTCGTATGCTTCGCGGCCATCAAGACCGCAATCAAAACCACATCCGCAGCCGGTGCCACCGGTCGCGCCGCCACCCCCGCTGGCAAACGGATTTATCCAACTGCTCGACACATGCTTCCGGGCCAACGAGTTTGTGGCCATCGCTCCAGCAAAGGAGAACGAGGAAGGCGATATAGCGCCCACCCGCGGCGTGACGCTGACCTGCGAGGAATGGAAGGCGAAAGTCACCGCAAAAGGCGGCATTGAGCGTTGTTTTTCAACGCCCCTCGGCCTGTTCATCCGCGTCAATCCGATGAAACGGGACGGCGCACGCAATGAGGATGTCACAGCGTTCCGTCATGTTCTCGTGGAGTTTGACCGGGACGAGGGTGGCGCACCGGTTCCCAAGGAGGAGCAGTATGCGGTATTGCTAGCCAGTGGGCTTCCCGTTTCCGTTCTGATCGATTCGGGCAACAAATCGCTCCACGCCTGGGTACGGGTCGATGCACCCGACGCCCAGGAATATCGCCGCCGCGTCGATTTGATCTGGGCGGTGTTCGAAGGCCAGGCGCTCGACAAACAGAATCGCAACCCCTCGCGGCTCTCCCGCTGCCCTGACGGTCGTCGGACGGTCGATGGCACCGTTCGTGTCCAGAAACTCCTGGCGCTGAACTTCGGAGCGAAGTCGTGGGACGAATGGGAAACTGCCCGGCAGCTTTCCGAATTGGGCGAGCCGATCAGCCTTTCCGGCCTTTCTGTTTACGACACCTCTAACGATCCGAACAACGTTCTTGGCCAGCGGTGGCTCTGTCGCGGCAGTTCGCTGGTGCTGGTGGGGCAATCTGGGATCGGCAAATCGTCCCTCTGTATGCAGTTGATGATCCTTTGGGCGCTCGGGCTTCCAGCGTTCAATATCACGCCAATAAGGCCGCTTCGGTCCCTTCTGGTCCAGGCGGAAAACGATCACGGCGATCTCGCGGAAATGTATCAGGGGGTTCGCCAGGGTATGGGGCTTACGCCCGAGCAGGAACGCCTCCTGGATGACCGGATTGTCATTTACCGGGACACGACGCATACCGGCGAGGACTTCACTAGTCTCGCACGGAGGCTCGTGGAACACCATCGCCCTGACATCGCCTGGGCCGATCCGCTGCTCAACTACATCGGCGACGATATTTCCGAACAGAAGGTAATCGCCGAATTCTGCTGCCAGCAGCTCAATGCGATTGCGCTGGATACCGGCGTTATTTGGTCCCTGCTCCATCACACGGGTAAACCTTCCAAGGACCCGCGAAGTGCGGAGCATTGGACCGCAAGTGATCTGGCCTATAGCGGCCTGGGAAGCTCGGCGCTGGTCAACTGGTCGCGGGAGACGGCGGTCCTGATGCGCATCAAAACGCCGGAGGGCCAGCCGCCCACGTTCCAGTTGAGCATGACCAAGCGGCGCAAGCGCGCCGGTCTGCGGGATCTGTGCGGCAATTCGACCGATACGATCTTCCTGCGGCACTCGCAGGCTGGCGGCATCTGTTGGGAGCAATGTCCCCCGCCAGAAGAAGAGGAAGACGCCAGGCCCGGGCGTTACCGCCGTGGAGCCCGTACACCCAAGCCCGATGAGAAACATTTTCGGGCCGGATCGATTCCCGAACGCTACGGCGCACTGTTTGAGCAGATGCCTCCAAAAGCGAACCATCGGGAGCGCGACAAAAGCGAGGTTCTTCTCCACATCCAGAAAACCGTGGAGGCGACCGGGGAGGGCTGCGACCTGGCAAAAACCATCAGGATCTTCGATAGCCTTCGTCACCATACGTGCGGCATTTTGGTCTTCGAAGCGCCGTGCTGGAAGGGGTGCAATTACCGCTCCGGGGGGGGTGGAAAATGAGCGTAAAAACTTACGTAAGTCGTTGCAGGGAGTTTTTCCCTGGAACTCCCCAAGGGAATTACTTTTGCATTACTCCCTTAGGACTCCCTAAGCTAACTCCCTATCTATTATCTTACGATAATAGAGCGAGAAAACGCTTCACGATTTTCTCGCAGGCACTCCGCGCGTTTGAGACGCGCAGGTGCCTGCTCTCGCCGGGAGGTCGCTCATGATGGACGACTACGCCAATCGGCAGGCCGCCCATGATCGCGAGTATATCGACTACTACCGCAGCCCGGATTACCTCCGCTGGGTCGATGGTCTTTCGCCAGCAGAACGCCGTCGCCTCGAAGCGGAGGGTCTTCTCGCACCGATGATCGACCACAGCGGGTCCACACTCCGCGATGAGGATGCCTCGGAATCAAGCACGGCTTCGGAGACACCAGACTACGCGGCCGCAATCGACGGAGAGCCGTCACCAGTCGCGCCATCCGTCGAGAACGTCGATGAAAAAGTCATGGACGTTCTCCGTAGGCTGCTCGGCGAGGTGCTGACGCAGAAAAACGTGAGGCTGACCCTTGAGTGCCTTGCCGTCGCATGCGGCCTGAGCACGCTCGAAGGCGAGAGCATGAGCAGTATCGCCAAGAGACATGGACTCACCCGCGCAGCGGTTTCGAAGCGCTGCGTTGACATCACGGAAAAGCTAAACCTTCCACCATCACGATCCATGCGCTCGCCAAAAGCCCGCAATGCCTATCGGAAGGTCCAAAAACAACTCAGAAAACTTTATGAACGCAATCACGGGCAACAATTTTAACATTCAACAGACCGGCCTTGAGTTTCGAGGCGAACTTACCCGCGAGGAGTGGGACGACCTTGGGGCGAAGCTAGGCCAGATTGGAAAGTCCATCGGATTCATTATCGGCGACTGGATCAACTATGGCGAAAAGCGTTGGGGCGAAATGTATGCCGAAGCGGAACGCATCACCGGCATGCCTTATCAGACCCTCGCAAACTTTTCCTACGTAGCGAGGCGAGTTCAATTTTCCTGTCGTCAGGAAAAATTGGGATTCGAACATCACGCTGTGGTCGCCAAACTCAAAGCGCCCGAAGACCAGCAGCACTGGCTGGAATCAGCGATGAAGCACAAACTGAGCGTTCGTCGGCTGCGGGTTTCGATGAACAAGGGCCATGTCGTCAGCATCGACGAAATGGACGTTGACCCTGCGGATCGCGGCATGCCCACCTACATGACATGGCTGAACAAGCTGCTGCACTGGTGGACAAAGCGCACACAAGATGATCCAATCGACCAGTGGGATGCTCTGGATCGAGCCCGCCTTAAACGCGATCTTGAACCGTGGATCAAAATCTACGAACAGCTTTGACACCGTTTCCTCAGTATGATTATGCTTCCTGTGGCCACACGCGCAAACGTCGAGCGAACGCTGTCGAACACCGAGTAGCATCCCTATCTATGGTTGACACAGAAAATTTCGGGGTCCCTGCGCCAGGCGAAAGGCTTGGGGTTGCTGCGTCCAGTCCCCGGTTTAAGAGCGAACTTCTTTTTTGAATGTCCCACTTTTCAGCGAGGGTAAAACGGCCGCTTTTCTCTGTAACATTCCTCTCCGTAATGTGGGACATTTGACACCCCGTTCAGGGCGTGGACACCATTTCGCCGGAAGTTTATGCCAGGATTCTCGACGCCGATCTAAAGAACATCTTGAAGAAGGCGGCGTCGGGGAAAACGCTTTCCCCAGCTGAACATGCCCGGGTTGTTGCCAAAGCCGCCGGTTGCGACGACTCGTCGACGGTTGCCAAGACGATTGTCGAACTGGCGATGCTGCTCGGCACCAATCGTCGCCAGATTGCGCGTTGGCAGAAACTCAAGGGCGTGCCCGAGCCCAATCCGAATGGCTCGCACGATGTGGTGGCTTGGCGCGAGTTCGTCAGAGAGCGTGGGCTGAAAGCCGCGAAGGTGTCCATCGAGGTGGATTTCGCCGCGCTCAAGGCGCGCAAGACGCTGGCAGAGATTGAGGAACGTGAGATCAAGGTCGCCATCAAGAAAGGCGACTACGTGCCATTGAGCCAGGTGCGCCGGGAGTGGATGACGCAGGTCGGAAAGGCTCGGGCGCTTTTTGACGCGCGCTTGCTCAACGAATTGCCTCCGATTTTGGTTGGCAAGGATGCCGTCGCCATCCGCGAGGAACTGGGGCGGGTTCTCATGGAAATTTACGAGACCCTTCACGCGGGTGAGGCATGTACCCCATGAACGAGAGTGATGATCGTGTGAACGAGTTGCTGCGGGACTGCTGGCGGCGCATTTGGCAGCCGCCGGATCGTTCGCCCGTTTGGCAATGGGCCGAGCGGAATATTCTGACGATTCCCTATTCCCCAATGCCGGGGCGCTTCCGCATCGAGAACTCTCCACAAATCCGCGAACCGATGGAGGCGATCATTGATCCCGCTGTGCGCCAGGTTTGCATCATCGCGGCGGTCCAGGCGGCGAAGACCATGGCGGGTGAAATCGCCCTTTGTTACGTTATCGCTAATTTACCCGGCCCGACGCTGTGGCTCAGCGCCACGGATGAGGATGCCAAAGATCAGAGCGAGTCGCGCCTCCAGAAGTTGTTTGCGGAATGCGAGCCCGTCCGGGCGTTGTTCCCCACCAACCGGCATCAGAAGCGCCACACGACGATCCACTTTTCCAATTCGATGCCGCTCTGGATGCTGGGGGCGCACAACAAAACGAACCTTCAGCGCCGTTCCATCCGTTGGATTTTTGCCGATGAGTGCTGGGCCTATGTTCCAGGCCACATGGCGGAAGCGGAAGCGCGGGTGACCGCGTTCGGGTGGCTTGGCAAGTGCATCTGGATGAGCCAAGGCGGGGTCGACGGCGACGACATCGGCCGAAAGTTTGAAACGACGGACCAGCGGTTTTGGACTTTCGCTTGCCCCGAATGCGGCCACCGGCAACCTTTCAAATGGGAGAACGTCGAATGGAGCAAAGACTGCAAAGACGAGAACGAGCAATACGATTTTGCCCGCATCCATGAAACGACTAGTCTTCGGTGCGAGGGCTGCAATGTCTATCTTCCCGACAGTGACGAGACGCGCCGAAAATTAAATGCCACCGGGGCGTTCGTTGCGCAGAATCCGCGCGCCGCGAAGGAGAACGTCGGGTTCCATTGGAATGCGCTTGCCACGATGTCGTGGGGTCAGCTTGCGGAACAGTATCTGCGCGCAAAGATGGCGGCACGTCAGGGTGATTTGTCGCCCTTGCAGAACTTCACGCAAAAGCGGCTTGCTTTGGCATGGAGAGAACAGCCCGATGATGTCGACTTCGAGATAGTGCCATCGGGCTACAAGCTGGGCGATCTTTGGGAAGGGGAGGCGTGCATCGATTCACGCGGGCGCATTCAGCCGCCGCCTCATCCCGAGCGTAGCGTCCCCTTCCGGATGCTCTGTGTGGATGTCCAGCGTGATGTGTTCTTTGCTATCGTCCGATCGTGGGCGGTGGACGGTTCCTCTCGCCTGATCTGGAACGAGCGCATTTTGACCTTCGACGATTTGGAAGCTTTGCAGAAACGCTTTCATATCCACTCCTCACTAGTCTTCGTGGATTGCGGTTACGCAACAAGTCATGTGTATACGGAATGTGCGAAGCGGGGCTGGATCGCTTTAATGGGTGATGCTAGGGGGACGTTCGTCCACCGCGTTAAAGGTAAAGCGCCAGCGCAACGGTTCTATTCGCCCCGGCGAAAGATCGTGCTTCGCCGCGACCTGATTTGCTCCATGTTTTATTGGTCCAACTTGGCGTGCAAGGATACCCTGGCGCGACTCCGGTGCAATCAGGACCCGGAGCGTGGGCCTACTTGGGAGATTCCCTTGGACATCGACGCCGAGTATCTCGCGCAAATGCAGAGCGAGCACCGGGTCGAGGAGCGCAATGGGAAATGGATATGGAAACAGATCGGCGACCGGGCGAATCACTACTGGGATTGCGAGGCAATGGCGGTGGCCGCAGCCTTTATGGCCAAGTTAATCGGGACAGAGTCCGTCAGCCAGGAACCGGGTGATAACAAGGAGGGCAAGTAAATCAAACGCTGTGCCTGATGGCGCATATCGCCAGCAGATATAGTGAAATAGATACCTTCATATGTTCCGTGGTTAGAGCGAATACACAGCTATGCAAACAACACTGACCACCGCCGCCAAAGCCACCCGCAGGAGCAACAAGGAACAAGCTCGGGACGCATTCCTTCTCCGCATTGGCAGCGCCCGCGAACTAGTCGCGATGCTCGCCCGCCATTTGGACGACCACATGGGAGTCGCCCTGGATGAAGTGAACTGGGCGAACGTGGGCGATGCCGCCCACTTGGTCGAGGTTCTCAAGCACGCCGCTCGCGGGTGCAACCTGATCGCGGAGGAATAGGTCATGAACAACGAAGAAAACTACGCCGCTTTCAGCAAGAACCCGGACCGGATCGAAGGCTCGATCCACAACACCGCTACCGTCCGCCTGGGTGTTGGCTTCAACTTTCAATCAATGGAATCGGTCGACGCCATCGAGATCGCCTTCGCCAACGAGCCCCACGGGAATATGCGCTCAATCTTGGTGGTCGACATGACCGCGGCCAGAGCGTTGAGGGACCGCCTCAACGCCCTCATCCACGAACATAAGCACAACATCTGCCGCGCCCGGAGGCAAGCCGCGCGGGCCAAGCAAGGGAAGTGATTCAGCGTAAAAATCAAAATCTATGAAAACAAACTCAAGCGACCAAAACTACAAAATCCTCCGGAGCCAACATGTTATATTTGTCTTAAGGGAAAGCGAATCGGGCTGCGAATTCATCGCGCTGCCGGGAACCACGTCGGATGCGGATGTGGAACGTAGCGTGAGGGAAACGCCCCTGGGCGATTGGCGGAAAGTCGAGACCATTCGTTTCGATTCGATCTAATCAAACACCAACCAGTTTCCCCAAAGAAATATTCACCTCGAAACTAATGGACATCAGCATCCCATCCATCGCCACCATCGCCTCCATCAAGACCGCGCACCCCGTTCCCCGTGGAGCCACGCACTTCCGCTTTACCACGCCGAGCCGCAAACCGGTGATCGATGCCATTAAAAACCTCGACACGCTTGCGGGCTGCGCGGGCAAACTTGAATACGGCAAGGTCACCTTCCGGGGTCGTGGTCGCTACGCCAAAATCAACACGTTCACCGCGCTGGGCGTGGCGAGTAATCCCGCCCCGGTTCCGGTTGCACCGCCGCCCGCCACACCCGCTCCGCAGCAGCCCGCGCCAGGGACTGGACGCACCAAGAGAGGGAAGCTCAACCGCGTCTTTGGGCACTCGGCGTGCGCGGTCGCCAAGGCACTCGGCAAAGCCGGAGTGAAATACACCGAAGCCGACAAAATCTTCCGCGCCCACGGAATCGAGATGCCCAAAGCGAGTCTTTCAGTTCAACTCGGCTTCGGTCGCAAACCGGCGAGTTGGGAGCGGCATGGCAAACCCGCCGAATTGACCGAAGCGCAGGTTGCTGAACTCCGCTCGGAGGTGACCCAGTAACCTTGGCTCAAAGTCAAACACTGTGCCAGGTGCTCAAGAAGACCGGCAAATAAAGTCAGATACTTAGGTGGATGTATCCTCTGAAAAGAGCGAATAACACGACCATGCAAACGCAGACCGCCACCGCAAAGATTCCAGCCTACGCCGCGAAAATCGCAAAGGAGATTCTCGATCTGGAAACACTCGAAGCCCGCAATATGGATGGTCTCGATTTCCACGAGCTGAGCGTTTGGGAAATCCGCAAGGCGCTTGAAGCGGCCTACAATGCGGGTCGGAAGGCGGCGTCGCAATAAGTTTTCCGTGCCGGTCCCGAGGCCCTCAGCTCCGCGTCCTCCACGCAGCCCGCGTGGGGGGCGCGGATGGGCTCGGTTAGACAAACGGCTCGGGTCGTTCTTGCCCGGTAGGGGCCTTTAGTGGTCCATCTTGCGGATTTGCTCGCCAAAAAAGCGCTCGCAGATTTACTAGAGGGTATGGCCAAACCAGAAAAAACCACTGCCCGCAAACCGAACGCCGCATTGATGAAGCCCGTGCAGCCGGACGAAAAGCTCGCTGCCATCGTTGGATCGACCCCCATTCCGCGCGGCGAACTGACGAAAAAGCTTTGGGATTACATCAAAGCGCACAAGCTCCAGGACGCGACCAAGAAAACCCTGATCAACGCCGATACCGCCATGAAGGCTGTCTTCGACGGGAAAAGTCAGGTAACGATGTTCGAGATGACCAAGCTCATCTCCGGGCATATTAAGAAATGAGCCTCGGAACCAAGAACCGCCAAAAACAGACGGCAGACCTCTGCAAAGAATACCTGCGCACCACTTACCCGGCGCAGCGGGTGTTGGTAGATGACTTCATTGCCGAAATCGAGGGGACCGGCAAAGTGCAGGACATTACAAAGTGGGGGCAATTCACCGATCTGTCCCAAAAAACGGACGCAATGATCAAGCGCCTGGATGAAGCATTCAAGAAGTGGCTCGGGGGCGATGTTTAGCCGAGTCCCTGCCACCCGCACTTGATCGCCGCCGCCACGCGCCCCACGGTTTCCAGCGTGAGTTGGGAACCAACCATGCGCACCACGCGCCAACCGGCGAGCGTGGCTTCCAGATATTTTTCCGCATCGGCCACGAACCCCGCTGCGCGGTTATGGCGACCGCCAACCCATACGCCTCCTTCAAGTTCAAAGAGCGTGCGGCTTTCGAGGTGGGCATAGTCGGCGCGCCATTTGCGCGTAGGATGGAACCGGAATTCCGTCTGTAGAGCGGGGCCGTCTACCGCGCGCCAGAGTAGTTCAAACTTGCGTTCCAGGCGGGACGGAGTGTGGACGGAAGCGGGACGTTTTTTCGGGGCCATGCCCATTCCGGGATGTCAATACCTTGTTGACATACGGCGGGGTGCATGAGCGAAACGATTTCCGTTCCTGAAACCACCAAAGCAAAGGCGCTGGCCAGCGGCATCGAAGTCTGGTGCTCCCACGAACGGCTTGTTCCCGTCGAGGATTTGAAGCCCAACCCGCGCAACCCCAATAAACATCCGGAATCCCAACTGGAGCTGCTTGCCAAGAACATCAAATATTTCGGCTGGCGCCATTGTATCACTGTATCGAAACGCTCGGGTTGCATCGTTGCCGGGCACGGTCGGCTGCTCGCCGCCAAAAAGCTGAATGCACTTCTTGTTCCCGTCGATTTCCAGGACTTCGCCAGCGACGATGAGGAACTGGCTGTTCTTCTGGCCGACAACCGCATTGCCGAAATCGCTGAAACCGATGAGGACGAACTCAAGGTGCTGATCAAGGAACTCGAAGGGAAGATTGATCTCGACCTGACCGGATTCGACGGGGATTCGCTCGACGATCTCCTGGATCGGCTTGGAACTAAAGAGGACGCGGACAACACCGTCACGCCGCCGGTCACCCCCATTACTAAACCGGGCGACCTGTACGAACTTGGTAACCACCGGCTTCTGTGCGGTGATTCCACAAACGCCGAAGACGTTCGTCGCGTAATGAATGACGAGCGAGCGATCCTTTTCGCCACCGACCCGCCGTATCTAGTTGGTTACGATGGCACCAATCATCCAGGGCAGACCAAGACTAAGAACACCGATTGGTCGGAAACCTACGGCCCCACATGGGATGAAGCTGACGCCGCGCAGAACAACGAGCTTTATGATCGATACATCAAAGCCGCTATTGACGAAGCCATTGATCCCCATGCTGCGTGGTATTGCTGGCATGCCAGCAGGCGGCAGCGGATGGTCGAAGACGCCTGGGAAAAGAATGGCGCGTTCGTCCATCAGCAGATCATCTGGGCGAAACCGAACCGCCCAATTCTGACCCGGTCGTGGTTTCTTTGGGCACATGAGCCATGTTTCATGGGTTGGATCAAAGGGAACAAGCCGCCCCGTGAAACTAGCGATTATGAGCGGAGCGTATGGGAAATCGAAGGATTGAACAACGACGAGCGGCCCGATCACCCCACGCCCAAGCCACTGGAGTGCTTTGCAATACCGATGCGCCAGCATACCAAGAAAGGCGGGCTCTGCTATGAACCGTTCTCCGGTTCCGGCAGCCAATTGATCGCGGGAGAGCAACTTGGCCGCCGGGTCTACGGCTTGGAAATCTCGCCCGCCTATTGTGATGTGATCGTGCGCCGCTGGCTAGCGCTCGGGGAAGACCGGCGCGTGATCCGCAACGGAGAGGACATGACTAGTCTCTTCGCGGAGGCCAGCGAAATTGACACCGAGCCCGTGGTATGAACTTCATCAAATCCGCATTCGAAAGCCTCTGGGCTCACATCACCGGCCTGAGCACCTCCGTTTGGCTCTACCTCGAAACCTACGTTCTCCCGGTTCTGAAATCCGGAGTCGGAACCCTCCTCATGGACCTCGCTCCGGTCGCCTTGAAAGCCGTCACCGACGCAGAGGCGCAGGGCGGCTCCAACTCAGACAAATTCTCCTATGCGCTTAATCAGATCAAGAGCGCCGCTGTTACTTCTAGCACTAGCGTTGGTGCCAGCGTGCTCAACACCCTCGTCGAAAACGCCCTTCAGCAGCTTAAAGCAAGCCAGGCAACCGCTGGCAGCGCAAGCGCTGGCGGGGCTGCGAGCGGTGCAGCTTAAACCGTCCGTCGTGGTCAACCAAGAGCATCTGGACATACGCAACCACCCGGAAATCCAGTTCTGGATCAAATCAAGAGACATCCTATGGTAAAATATCTTCTCGAAAAACTAGCCTCGATCTATGCCCGGAAAATCGCCGGATGGATTCTCACTGCGCTCACGCTGGCTGCTGTGCAGGCCGGGGCGTGGCTGGTGGCAAAATATCCCGAAATTGCCGGTCACTTTGACCCGCATGCCGTGGCGAACTGGCTGACCGTGGTAGTTGTGGCACCGCTCATCAACCATCTCGGCAACGCCGCAAAGGACAAAGAGCACGACAACGGCTTGGCTAATACGCTGGCCCGGGTTGCAACAGAACTCACTGACGATCCTCCGGAGACGGTTGTGAAAGCCGTTCCGCTAGGCTCCATCGATCACAACACTATTGGGAATGATTAGTTATGTTTAACTGGATCAGAAAACTTTTCGGTATGGACGGGAAACCAAAAGTGCTTACGGGAGATGGTCCGTGGGGTTTTACCGCCACAGTGGAAGGCAACGATATCGTGGTTCGCAATGCGCAGGCGACGTGGTTCGGCGGTGCGAATGACCCGGAGGACAACGGCGAAACCGCCAGCGGGATCAGCACGAAAAAGCGTCCTAATATCGAGGGATGCGCGCTTCCGCTCAACTATGGCCCCTGTGCCGGTTCTCCGCTGCCGAAGGTTCCGTGGGGAACGCGGGTGGAAGTGACCCATCTCGCCTCGCTGGCGACGACCACCGTCCCGGTGATTGATCTGGGGCCGTCACGTGGCACCGGCCATGCCATCGACCTCACCGTGGCAGCGTTCAAAACATTCGCTCCGCTCAACACCGGCAAGATTGGGGTCAACTACCGAATCATCGGCGGAGCGAGATACGTCACCGTCTGATTGCGTTGACACCGCACCCTCGGCATGGCGCAAGGTCTATTCATCACCGGCTTTTCCGTAGCCGAAGTTCTCCAAATCCAGGCACGAGCCAAGGAATTGCTCGTAGAGGGCAAGACCGTCATGTCTTGGGGCGATAGCGGTTCCACGGTTACCAAGCAGTTTCCAATGACGGTCAAAGAAGTGCTGGAGGAATGCGCTTACGCCCTGCGCGTGCTTGATCCTGCCACGTATGGTCCCCGGCGCAACGTCGCCCAATCGGGAATTACCGGATATCTGCCGTTATGAATCCGCTTGCTCGATTCATCACGAGACTGGTGCCGCCGATCCTCATTCCCAAAGTCTGGTGGTCGGCGTACGAGGGGGCAAACTTTACCACGCGCCGGTCCCGTATCCCGGGTGTGTCTCCCGGCGATGCCAGGCGCGATCTCTCGCCTGCTGTTCGCACCGAATTGGTGCGGCGTTCCCGCTATCTCCATAAAAATTCCGGGTTCGTCCGGGAGTTGGTCGGCAACATGGCGATCTATTCCACCGGCGACGGCATCAAGCCCCAGGCGCAATCCGCCAATCCGGCATGGAACCGTCAAGCAGAGGAATATTTCGCGCTGTGGAGCGCCCGTTGCGAAACTACTCAGCGGTTCTCATTTGAGGAATGCCAATCGGTGATCTGCCGGGCGGTCGATGTGGATGGCGAGTATTTCGTTCACAAGACGAGGGATGCCGATGGCCGTCCGCTCCTGCAACTCATCGAAGTCCATCGCGTGGGCGATAGCTCCGGATCGAAGGAAACGGTGGATGGCATCGGAGTCGATGTGTACGGTGCCCCGCTTTTTTACCGGCTGATCGAGGACGGGGGCGGCACTCGTGATCTACCCGCCGAGGCCGTGCTTCATGTTTTCGAGCCGGAATCGGTCACGGCGATTCGCAACGCTCCGATTTTGCAGCATTCGATTAACCACATCTTGGACGAAATGGAATTGCTCGCCCTGGAGAAACACGCGGTGAAGGACAACGCCGACATCGCCCGCGTGCTGAAAACTGACCGGGGTGAGATCGGCGAGGACGGTGATTTCGTGCTCCCGGTGACAGGAACCAGCCTTCAGGAGCCGAGTGATCCGGTGTCGCTGCAAAAAATCGTGGGTGGCAAACTTGTGGCGCTCAAGCCGAACGAATCCATTGATTCGTTTGAATCGAAGCGCCCGTCACCCACCTTTACCGGATTTTTGGAGCACATCCGCCGAGACGCAGCGCTGGGTGTGTTGCCATTTGAATTTGCAGCCGATTCTTCGAAAATCGGAGGGGCGGGGGTTCGATTGATCGTGGCAAAAGCAGACCGCCGCTTTTCTTACCGGCAATTGATCCTGGTCCAGCGGTTCCTAATGCCGGTTTGGGCCTATGTGATCGGCGACGCCATCGTTCGCGGCGAACTTCCGGCGCAACCCTGCTGGCACAAGGTGCGCTGGCAAAAACCGAAAAAAGTGACCGTCGATGCAGGGCGCGAAGCCCAGCAGAATCGTGCGGATGTGGAGACCGGGCTTAAAACGCTTTCGGAATCTTACGCCGAACTCGGGCTCGATTTCGGGGAACAGGCGGAGGTCCGTGCACAGGATGCGCGGCTCCTCTTTGATCTGGCGGCGAAATATCAGATCCCCCTCGAAATGCTCTATCGACCCAGCACGGGCGCGGTGGATGCTTCCAGTCAAGCCTCATCTGATTTGCTCAAAGGTTAGGCTGGCCAGGCGCGTAATTGACATCGCGGCAGGGGCATGAACTACGCATCTCCAACTTTTCCCGAAAACGCCGAGACCGATTCGCTCCGAATTGAAGCGGTAACCGCCTGTGTTGGCTTTGACGACCTGCTCGATTTCACGTTGAGCGCCAACCATCCCCACGTCGATACCATGATCGTCGTCACTTCGCACGACGACAAAGCCACCCACGCCGTGGCGCGCAAGCACGGCGCGGTCTGCGTCCAGACGGATTTGTTTCATAAGAACGGCAGGCGCTTCAACAAAGGCGCGGCGCTGAATGCGGCTCTCGCCCGCTGTCAGTATTACGGATGGCGGCTCCACATCGATGCCGACATTGTTCTGCCAGACAATTTCCGGCGAGTGCTTTTCAATCATACCTATCTTGAGAAGTCCTGCCTGTACGGTATGGATCGCGTGGATGTGGTCGGACGTGAGACATTTCACGATCTTCGCAAGCGGCTCACCGGGAGACCCCAGGCACAATGGGGTTGTTTCATCCATCCGCAACATGACGCCCCGATTTCGCCCCGCTATATGGACACCCTGCGTGGTTATGTTCCCATCGGCTATTTCCAGCTTTGGCACGCCGCCGCGGATAAGACCTATCCGCATTCGCTCGGTAGCGCGGCGCACGACGATGTGATGTTTGCCGAGCAATGGGCGGCGCAACACCGCCGCCTTCTTCCCACCGGAGTTTGCTACCACCTCTGCGCTCGCAAGCCGTCGCTGGGTGAGAACTGGGACGGTAAGCGGCGTCAGCCACGTTTTTGATCTCGGTCGGGGAAGGGCCGGGGGAGGTTGACATGCCGTCCCCGGTATGACCGTTGCCGAAGCACTGTTTCTTAAACAACCATGGCTGATCCTTCCGGATTCTCTGCAGGCCATGACGTCCGCGGCCCAGAGCTTTTTCAGCAAGCCTATCGATTTGCCGCAACCCGTCCAGTCCTCGCTCCTTGGCGTCGAGGACGGTGTGGGTGTGGTGGCCATGTTGGGGCCGATGATCCGTAAGCCCGACCTCCTCTCTCAGATTCTTTTTAACGCCACCGACACCGAGGAAATTACCGCCGCCGTCCGGGAAGCCGCATCCCGGCCTGATATTGAAGCCATCTTTCTCGACATTGACTCCCCTGGCGGCACGGTGACCGGCACGCCGGAGTTGGCGCAAGCCGTTGCCGATGCCGGAAACCAGAAGCCGGTCTATGCGTTCTCGTCCGGGCTGATGTGTTCGGCGGCTTATTGGGTGGCTAGTCAGGCGCAGGCCGTATATGTCACCCCGAGCGCAAGGGTTGGCTCCATCGGAGTGATCCAGCCGATCATCGACGATTCCGAAGCGTTCAAAAATGCGGGCTTGAAAGTCGAGGTATTTGCGGCTGGTAAATTTAAGGGCATGGGCTTGCCCGGCGTCTCGCTCACGGATGCGCAGCGGGAATGCATCCAGTCGAACATCGCGGAGACGGCGGCTGATTTTCATTCCGCCGTGCTCTCCCGTGGACGGAAGATTCCGTCCGAGGCGATGGAGGGTCAGGATTTCTCGGGCAAACAGGCCCAGCGGATGAACCTCGCGGGCGTGGTGCGGGACCGTGCAGATGCGCTTTCGCGCCTCCGTTCCTACCACGTCTCGTTCAAAGCGCAGGCAATGCGAGTTGACATCGCGTCCCTCGCAATGAAACCCATCGAGGATCAACTGCAGGAAGCCCTGGCACGCATCCAGACGCTTGAAACGGACGCGCACGCCAGCGCCAATCGACTTACCGAGACATCAACGCAGACTGAGGCTATCCGCAATCAGCTTACCGCGCTCATTGGCGAACGCGACCGGCTCACAACTGATCTCCTCAGTTCGCAGAAATCCGTCGAGTCGGTCACGGCCCGCAACAAGGAATTGGAGGCGATGGAGCAGGATATCGAGAAGCGGGTCGCGTTGCGTTCCGCACAGGTCGTCTCCAGCACCGGCACCCAGGTACCCGCCAAGATTTCTCCCGCGGGCGACGCTGCGGCAAACGCCACGGGCACCACGACCGAGCAGCACATCGCCCACTACAACGACTTGATCAAACGCAAGCAGCCCAAGGCAGCGGCGGAGTTCTACGAGAAAAACATCCAACCCCTCTTCAACCACTAACGCACCGCCCCCATGGCTAATAATAACTCCACAGTCAATGCCCCGCTGATCGCCCAACAGGCGCTCACTACCCTACTCGCCAAGTTTCCCGTTCTCACCCAGATCGCCACGGATTTCAGCGACCAGTCGGTGAAATTCAACCAGGACATCATCACCCACATCGTCACGCCCACGGTCGCGCAGGATTTCAATCCCGATACGGGCTATGTCCCGAGCGATCAAGCACAGGTGGACGTAAATGTGAAAATCGACTCGCACGCTTACGCCGGGTACGCCATCACGGACGTTGAGCGCTCCACCAGCGTCATTGATCTGAACGAACGTTACGCCGACAAGGTGGCTTACGCCCTGGGTCGGAAGGTTAGTGACGATTTGTTCAGTCTGATCACCACCGCAAACTTCACCAATGCGACGACGGTAGCGGCCAGTGCGTTCGGGCGTAACTCCATCGTGGATATCGCGACCAAGATGAACAAACGGTTTGTTCCCGACATGGGCCGGTTCCTGTTCATCAACTCCGATTACTATAACTCGCTCCAGAAGGACGAGGCCCTCTACAAAGCCTATATTGCCCCGCAGGTGGGTAATGTCGTGATAACCGGCGTGCTGCCCAACATCAACGGATTCACCGTCGTGGAATACTCCGCCCTACCCGACAACGGCCAAAAGCTCATGGGTTTCGCGGGCATCCGCGAGGCGCTCATCATGGCGGCACGCGTGCCGGATGTGCCGGATTACACGGGCGACACGCAGATCAGCGTCGTGAGCGATGCTCGCACCGGTCTTTCCATTCAAGTCCGTGACCGTTACGACGGGCGGCTCGGGCGCCAGGAAGTCAGCTACACGCTGATGTACGGCTTCACGGCGGCCAACAAGCCGATGCTCGAACGCCTCGTGGCACCGGCTGGCGCTTAATCAGATCCTCGGTTTGGGTTGCGTGCATAAGCCCCCGCGTCAGAAATGGCGCGGGGAGCTTTTTTTTAAAGACGGCAAGAATGACAGCGCTCTTATCAAATCCGCCGATGTGGAACGGTCTAAAAACTACTTTTGGAGCAACGAATGCGAGGCATTATGCGAAGAGTGACGGGGGCTTTGCCAGGTGCGAATCGGGGTTTCCTCCATTGGACAAATGGCTCATTTTGTAATATTTTTTTGAACGGAATCTGAATGCAGATTTCTATTAAGGAAGTACTTATGAAACGCACCAGTATCACTTTGGAAAATTCGATTTACGACGTTGGGCAACAAAATGCTTCCCAGCGTGGTTTCAGCCAATCGTTTTCGGGTTATGTGGCGTGGCTGCTCCAGCGAGATGCGGAAGGCGGCGTGGTCCGCGAGGGGACACCCAGCCTGCGGGAAACGAAAACCCGGGGCAGAAAGCCGAGTGTGACCATTCCGGCCGCGACAACTCACCGCCGGGGACGGCGCCGGGCGGCAAGGAAATAAGCCGCGTCTTTTGACACCCCGCCTGGGGCATGAGCCTCAGCGATGAAAAAGCCGCCGATCTGGCGGGGGTGTTGGATGAAATTGGCGAACCGGTGACATGGAACGGGCGGAACTATCGTGCCATTATCACCGGCATTGAATCCTCGGAAACCCTGCAAATTGGCGGGTTTGGCGAGGAATACGATTTCACGGTCAAAATCGCCAAGGCGGCGCTTGGCCGTGTTCGGCCCAAGGTAAACGAGGCGATCCAGTTCGACGGTAAAATCTACCGGGTCGCAAGGGTAAGCGAGTCGCCTTCCTATCCACTGATCACGCTTACCGTTCAGGCCAAATGAATACCGCCGTCGAATCGGCGTTCTTGGCCGCCATCGCGTCCATCCCGGCGCTCGCCGGGATCGAGCAACACACGGGCGTTTCGGGCGATGAGAACACCGTGGAAGGTGCATCCATTATCGTTCATTGCCCAGATTGCGAACACACGGTCGGTCCTTTATGGAAAGCCACCATTCGTTTCCGGCTCGAAACCCCGGCGTTCGATAACGATCGCGATTCTCACTACCAGCGGTTCAACGCCGTGCGCGCGTGGCTGGGCAATAGCGATGCGGTTGTGTTCGTGATGCGGCTCAATGGGATGGGATTGTGTGGTTATTTCGTTAAGCAATCCCAGACCTCCATTGAGCATAGCCGGTGGGTGGCGGAGATCGAGATCATCGCCGGTATAGTTGACATGACGCCGAATGCATAACCCACACATTCCATGCCCGCAAACTTTGGCGTCACCAACAATTTCGGACTCACCCCGCCCACTGGCGGCGTGGTCGAGGAATCCTCCACGGAGGACGAAATCGAGGCGAAAACCATCAAAGACGAGACCGGTACCACTTGCCGCGCCGTCCCGGGCAAAACCGTTAAAACCACCGTTACCATCAAGGGCAAAGGGCTGGATATGACCACTGCCGTCGCGGCGGGAGCGATGGTTGCGGGAACGCTGAAAGTGACCTCGATCAAAAACAGCGAGTCCAACGACGATTTTCCCACCTTCGAAACCACCGGCGTCAAATATACGTCGCTTCCCAAAGGTTCTTAGCCATGCCCTCCGGTCCCTCTGACATAGGCATCACTCAAGCCAGCGCATCCCTGCTCGAATCGGTCGAATGGGAAACCAAGCTGGAAGAAAAGACCATCAAGGCCACCGACGGCAGCTTTGGTCAGGGGCAGACCTTTGATCCCATCATCGAATTTTCCGTGAAAGGACGCGGCACCGCGAGCGTGGCGGTCGGCATCGGTGCGGCGGGCATCACCGCCATCACGGGCGGCACTACGCTCATACTCAAGGTGAAGTATTCCCAAAAGAACGACGACTTCGAGAGCTTTGAATACTCCGGCACCAATTATCCCAACGCATAGCAGGGTGGAGAAGAGGTCATCTCGCCGCACCCATATCGCGGAGAACACTGGTTCGAATCCAGTCCCTGCCACCAAATTCCAATGCACGATCCCCAACCCATCGAACGGCATCTGCACGTTCTCAAAGACAACGAGCCGCCCCTTCAAAGCCCCAACACGGCGCTCGTAGCGGCGGCCACCACCAGCGGTATCCGGCTTTCGGAAGATCAACCGTTCGTTCATACTATTGAAGAGGATGCGGTCACCGGCCAGCCCAAGCGACAGACCATCTGGTGCTTGAAAAACATGGAGATCGAGTTCCTGCCGCAGTTTGAACCCGAACGAATCAGCACGGCGGAATTCGTGCGGCGGTTCCGCGATCCGCAATGGCGCTTGGACAATCCGCATCACCCCATCGCCTACATGGCCTGGATGCACGAAACCCAGCAGCGACTCCGCGACAAGATCAAGCAGAACAAAGCCCTTCTCATGGTCCGACGCGGCAACCGGATTGCCTTCGTCCCTCAAGGTTGCGATGCGGCTACCCGCGAGAAAATTCTTTCCTATCTATGATCGACCGATCCCAAACCCTCGAATCGACCTTCACACAAGCCCCCGCCGAAATCGCGGGGCTGAAGCTGCGCCCGTTCTCGCTCGGGAGCCTGAGCATTTGCCGCCGGGTGAAACTGACCATGCTGACGGGCGAAGCCGCCCCGGAAACGCTTTCGGAGGACGAAAAACAGCAGCAGATCGTGGCATTCCTTTACATTCAGTCCCAGCCGATTCCGGAGGTATTGAAAGCTATCCAGTCACCCAAGTTCTTCGACGAAACGGTGCTGCCGTTCTCGCTCGACCTGCCCATCGAAGCGTTCCCTCAGGCGATTGCGGAAATCCAGCGGGTGATCGATTCCGCGTCGGCGGCTTTTGTCGAGGTTCAGCCCAAGCCGGATGAGAAACCCGAGGATGCGCCCCCAAACTCCTAGAGCCGGGGCAAACCGCCGCCCGCGTGTTCGCCCTGGCCCGTGAAACCGGTTGGAGCCGGGATTTTATTTTGTGGGATCTGCCGTTGGATGAGGCGCTCCAATATCACCATTGCGCATTACGTGCCGCCAACTGCTGGACGGTTCCGTCGATTCCGGATGCAGGGAAACAGCTAGTAAGGTTGGAGGCGGCGTTGAGCAGTAAAATGGAGGATGACGAATGAGCACGCATTCTCCCAGTTCCAACTGGAATGAAACTTCAGTGGGGAGTTTCTTTGAATTCAGCAATATGGAAACGACGCCGGAAATATTCAGCTACGCTTTCCGACTCAGGATACTTAAACCCTATGTAGCCATCAATAATAGGCGCAGTAATGTGCATGAATTCCAAAGCGCCACCCGATGTTTTGAGTATCAGAAATTTGTCGGTGTATTTCTTCGTTAGCTCCGCAAAAGCTTTTGTGTCCTTCTCATTCAATCCGAGCATTACGCCTTTCTGGTCTTTCGCAAGTATCAGGTCGCGAACTGAAAATACCGCCAAAAGTGGGCATTTGTCGTCCCATGTGGCTTTAGGATGATCAGCCTTCATCATTATCGGCTCAAATATCTGAAACAACGGCGTCTCTGGATGATCTGGCATGATGTCACCAGCGATTGCAGAAAGCGCTCCACCAAGGAGTGCGACGGTAAAAAGCAATAATTTCATGGATAGCGGCACTTTAACAAGAATAAGTGGTGCGACAAAGGAGGCTAACAAAGAATATCGGAAAATTCGGCGATATAATATCGCCCCTCGATTTTTTGCCATCTTACGTAGATAGCGTTCTTGGCCTTGGGATTGGGATCATCTCTAGGTGGAAGCCGAAAAATGTCCCCGTCCTGCTTCCAATCCTCCAAGGTGGTTCCTAGAACAGTCCAACGGTATTGTGCGGCCCCGCCAGCATCTCCAAAATAGTCTGTCCATTGAACGCCTTTTGCGGCGAAATTCGCTTTCATATCTTTCAGCTTCATCTCTGTAGATCCCGAGCGCCTCAAAGTTCCAATGGTGTATGCGGTGAAATAAGGCGGATGCTTGGGATGGCATAAAGCCAGAAACGCATCCGAATTGGCCCAGAAAAATGCATCAAGGTAAAGCCGCATCGCCCCTTCAATGGTGCGGTTGTCCGGTCGAGGCGGAACGCCACGCTCCGCATTCTGAATCCTCGCGATATTTTCGTGGTCATTGGGGGTGAGCTGTTCCTCCGGAAACCCTTTGTCCATTCGATACCATGAACGTCTGTAGAAATAGTCCCCGATACCGTTGCGATTGAGGGGGCGACCATGCCGAGCGAACACGGCATTTCGGGCGAGCTGCAACTCAGACAGTGTCAATTGGCCCAGGTCATCTCCCACGAGAAGCTCCCCTTTCAGGATGATCGAGATTACATCTGTGAGGGAATGCCGTTTTGCTATAGGCTGTTCTGCAGCAAGGCAATCTGACCAGACAATGCTGAGAAGTATCAAGCCAAACACCCAGAAAGCGAAAAAACGAAAATGGTGGTTACTGGCGGGATTCAACATTCGGTGTTCCATTTATCAGGTTCGCAGATTCCATAATGGGGATTTTTAGGAATCCGTCCAGACTGGATTGACACGCCCCCTGATGCGTGATCCCTGACCTAAAGTTTGATGACCGCGCTTTCCGTTCTGCCCTGAAGCGTTTCGAGGCGAATTCCAAACGCAGCCGGGAGGCCGTCCTTAAAGATCAAGCGCGGTTGTTTGTTCGGGACGTCATCCTCGTCACGCCCCCGAACAAAAACTTCAAGCTCAACCGCAAAGGTGGCGAGGCGGCGGTCAGCAACGACATCCGCAAAATCCTGCGCCAATCAAAGGCCAAGGACGCAGTTTCCGATCCCTCGGATATTCACGCCCGGTTCCGGGACAGGCATACGGGCCGGGTCAACAAACGCAATCTTAAGACCAAATACCGCGTCGCCAACCTCGCGGTCTATATCAAAAAGGAACTCGAAAAGGTCGGCATCCTTGCCAGTGGGTGGAACGCTGCTGCCGCAAAACTTGGCGCGAGAGTCCCGGAATGGATATCGCGGCACGGCACCGGGCGTGGAGCCATCAAGATCACCGTCAGCCTTGCCGAGGTGCGGATCACCATCACCAACGCCGTCAAATTCGCTTCCGGCGTTGATGGCCTTATCCGCCGTGTCCAGGCAGCGCTTGACAAGCGGACGGGGGCGATGAACCGCCAAGTCGACCATTTCCAGAAGCGCGCGGCGAAGGAGGCGGGATTCAAATGAGTAACATCGTATCCGATTTGATCCTGCGCACCGGCGCGTTCAACGCCGGGATTAAGAACGCCGAGAAGGGGCTGCAATCGCTCAAAGGCGGCGTTATGGGGATGAAGGGCGTGCTCATGGGAGCCTTTGCCGCCATCACCACGGGGGCCGCTGCCATGAAGCTCCGCGAGCAATTCGACATGGGCCGCCAGCTCAACGCGCTTTCCTCGGCCACCGGCACCTCGGTTAAAGACCTGGTGGTGTTGCAAAAGGCGTTCGGCATGAGCGGCGTGGAGGCTGACCGGGTTGCCCCGATGATCGGACGAATGCGCAAAGGGATCGCGGACGCGGCGGCGGGCGGCGCGGGCCGGGACGCCTTTGCCAAGCTCCACCTAAGCCTGAAAGCACTTGGGCAAATGAACGCTTCGGATCAGATGAAGGCTATTGGGGACGCGGTCATGCAAATCCAGAACCCCACCCAGCGGACGGCAGCATCGATGGCTATATTCGGTAGGCAAGGCCAGGACATGCTCAAAGTTTTCGCCTCCGGGGCAATGGCAGACGCAGCCGATGACATGGGAGCCAAAGCCAAAATCCTTGACCAGAACTCGGCGCTGTTTGCGGACATCTCAAAGAAGCTGGAGAAGATTTCCGCCAAGACCGGGGCGATGTGGGCGGCAATGGCAGCGAGCATCGGTCCCGCGATCAAGCCGATCCTGGATTCGCTCGCAAACCTTGATTTCAGCAAGATCGGACAACAGATCGGCGATGCCGTCGCATTTTTCATCGCTGCATTTTCTTCCGGGGAGATCGGGAATATCATTGGCGGCACGCTGGTGTTGGCGTTTCAGGAAGCCTGCAATTTCCTCCTTGGCAACTTGCTCGGGGTCTTTTACGCGGTGGGCCAATACTTCGCGGAGACGATCCCAAATGTCATCACGCTTTTCGAAATTGTCACCACGGCGGATTTTTGGAAAGGCATGGGTAGCGCCCTCATGGGGATCGCCCAAGGGTTCATCGCCTTCTTGTTGGACGGCGTGGCGATGCTGCTGGAGAAGCTCAAAAATATCCCGGGCGTCGGGAAGAAAGCCGATGCCGCAGCCGCCGGGGTCAGAGAACAAGCGGCGAAGATCCGCGCGGTGGGCCAGGAAAACCGGGGCAAGGGTGCGGATCAGCTCGCGCCCGCCGTCGAGAAAGTCCGCGACCGGATGACCGAGATAGCCAGTAACATCGGAGACGCATTCCAAAAAGGAAAAAGCCTCGCACCCAAGCTGGACACCGATTCGACCAACAACGCGTTGGATGATTCGTTCGGCAAAGTGTTCCAGATGGTGAAGGACAATCAGGACGCCGCCGACAAGTTCAACGCGGAGCACAGTCCCGAGCAAAATGGCCCTGTCGCGGAAATGGATGCGGAACCGAAGCGCAAGCTCGGCCCGGCCTTCGTCCAGTCCCTTTACAAAATCGGCGGTGGCGGCACTTCGGTCGGCGGCGGCAAAGACCCGCTGCTGGAGGAGAACCGCCGTCAGACCGGCCTCCTTTCCCAGATCGCACGAAACACCGCGCTTAAGACCGGTGGGTTGAAAACCGCAACCCTCAACGCTTCCTTCGCATGACCGATCCCATTCAAACCTCCGAATCCATCGCATGGACGCCCGCCCAAGGCGAGGAAACCTCCTATACAGTCGAGAGTTTTCTTAGCTATCCCGATGTTTCCGGCGGCGCAAAGAACATCCAGAAGACGCACGAAGATGGCAAGTTCGTGCTCCGTTACACGCTTCTCACCGGCAACGCGGACGCCACCTACACCATCACCGGCAGCGTCAGCCAGGAACCGATTGGTACCCATCCGATGTTTGGCTCCAACGGCAGCTACACCATTGAAGCGGATGAATGGAAGAACTGGAAACTTTGGGAAGCCGATCCCAAAGACCCGGATTTGGGCGGCTGGAAACCGGACGGCGACGACGCCAGCGAGGGGATGAAAAAGTATTACGCTTACCGGAACCGGGGCGTGGACGATTACCTGCTCGGCACCGTCACCATGCGCGTCGCGGAGGAAGGCCAGAGCCAGCCGAGCCTGGGCGGCTTGGGCCGCATCCAGACACCTGTCGGAGCACCGTCTCTGCCGGATAACCGCAACTGGCTCCTGGTAGGGATCGATGCCGAACGGGTCGGCACCTCGACATGGAAGGTCACCCGCGAATACCGTGCCAGCGGCGCGGGTGGATGGGACCCGGAAATCTACAGCAAGACATAGTCCATGGCGCTTCCATCCAAAGTCAAACCGGGCGACCCGATCAAGGCCAGCGATTGGAACGCGCTCCTCGATTGCGTCCGGTCGGCGCAAATCAATCCCGGCAGCGGTGTGCGTGTCACCCGCACCCCGAGCGGCACCACGCTGGCCGTGGACTCTGTTCCATCGCGCAGGTTAAGTCTCCCTATCCATCCGTTCCAGGTCATTCAAGGGCCAGCTTCGGGCAAAGAGCCGCAGATCGGCGTCATTGCCGATAGCCACGTGATCAACCTCTCCGACAAGGATTCCCACGAAGATGATAACTCGGACTGGGGACTTCTCTCGGACGATGCCGCCGATGATGACGAGAACTGGTTTGTGTGCCCATCTGTTGGCGGCAAAATCTGGTTACAGTTGAAGTTCGACTCGGATGGCAACCTGCTCGAAACGAGCATCGAGTATGGACAGGTTGGCGATGACCAATGGGATGAGTTTCCTGATCCGATCTCGATCAACGTGGACGATCCGGCCAACCCCTGGCAGGAGTTCTACCACCTCATCATTGCGGAGGTTACAGATCCCGAACAAGACCCGCGTGACGGTTTCCAAGTGGCCTTCAGCAACGGGGACAAGGCGCAGGTTACGCAAATATTGAAAACGAACGTGGCCCTGGTCGATGCCACGACTACCGATGATGCCGACGAGCCAAACGTGCCGATCATGGTTGCCATTCCCTGGGCGCAGCCCGGTACCGCAATGGACGGCAGCGCCGATGAAATCAACGCCGAAGATGACGTCAAAACGCCGTGGTCATTCGCGGGGGCAACGAGTGACGATTTTCCATTCAGGTTGCGGGGCTACGTGGACAAGGACGGGCAAGGCTGGATTACCATCGTCTATGGCGAGGTGAACGAGGTGCCCCCGACACTGGACGATGGCAGCCAGATGGGGGTGGATAACACGCCGTATGCGATGAAGGCAGACGACGACGGGGTAGTTTATATCAAAGTCGAGATCGATCAGGATGCCCGCGAGGTGGAGAGCTTCACTTTCGGGATGGAATCGGATGAAGAGAGCATCCCTGATGACGGCGTGGACGAGGACACCGGGGAAGAAACGGTATATTTCGTGCTCGGGCGTTTCTACATCGACGAGAGCGAGCAAAACGATAACGGAGAGACTATTCCGCTTCCTGTTCCGACGAACTACATCCGCGAGCACATCGGGATTACGGAATACACCGTGCGTCGGAACGGAAGCTGGGCAAGCGACTGGTTCCGGACATTTACCCGCAAACCGCTACCGGCTGTGGATTCGCTGTTCCCGTTCGAGCTTGACGGCTACGTGGACAATCAGGGCCAGGGGAAAATTACCGTCGCCTATGGCGAGGTGAATGGGGTTGCTCCTGACGACATGACGCAGGGGGATGATCCCTATGAAATGAACGCGAACGATGACGGCGTGGTGTTCGTGACGATCACGCTCGCCCCGGACACACGCGAAGTCGCCTCGTTCTACTTCGATATGGCGGCGGACGAGGAGAGCATTGACGACGACGATGAGGAAACTATGCACGTTGTCATCGGGCGATTTTATATCGACACGGAGGCCGATGAGAACGGCCTTCCGGTTCCCTTCAACATTGTCACGGGCAATATCAACATGTCCGTGGAACCCGTGATTAACGCCGATGGCCGGGTCTGCCTGGACATGGTGCATACCTATCTCCGGGACGCCTTGCCCACCGGGTTCTTCAATATGGAGGTATTCGATACGGACGAGGACGGCTCTATGGTCCAGGATTGTTCGGCGATGTTCCTGAGCGTTGGCGATACGGACGATCCGAGCAATGACGGCCTGACGTTCCAGGCGAACGATAACTATCTTGAAATCGTCTGGGGCGCTGACCAAGACGCTGAATATCCTATTCCCGCGATCAAGTTTACGGACTCCGATGGGAACGTGAGCAAGATCGACACGGGTGGCTTGAGCTTCTGGGACGGCGACGGCGCGGAGGATAATCCCGAGGTGGACCTTTCGATGGACGGCCTGAACATCTGGGACATTGATGGCAATGGAACGCTCCATGACGCCGGTGGTATCTCGTTTTGGGACGGCGATGCGAATGCGGACAATCCCGAAATTGACCTGAGCCTTGATGGCCTGAGTCAGTGGGATATAGACGGCGACGGTTCACTGCTTGACTCGGGCGGGCTGAGTCTGTGGGATTCCGATGCAAACAAGGACAATCCCCAGGTCGATTTGAGCCTGGACGGTCTCAAGATTTGGGACATGGACGGAGACGGTGTAAAAATCGACACCACATCCCTGCTTTTCTGGGATTCCAGCACCAGCGAGGACGACCCGAAGTTTGAACTCGATCCCGACCAGCTCCACTTCAAGGACGAGGACGGCAATGAAGCGAACTACGACGCTGGCGGCATCACTTTCGATGACACGGACGGCGACCACTCGAACCTTGACGCAGGTGGACTGGATATTACCGATAGTGAGGGCAATACCTCCAATCTGGACGCCACGAACGTGACATTTACCGACTCAGACGGAGACTCCTCCACGCTCGATGGCGGCGGGCTGACGTTCACATCCGATTCAGACACTGCGAACCTGGACGCAACCGGCTTGTCCATCGGTGAAAACACCGCCCTGACGGATGGCGATCTTGACCTCGGCGACGATGGAACGATTGAGATCGGCGACAGCGGTTCGATCACCGTGGGCGATTCCGTTCTTAGCGATGGGGATTTAGACCTCGGTTCGAGCGGTTCCATTGAGACGGCTGATATTGACGCCTCGGGAACGATTACCTGCGATCAGCTTGACGCATCGAATGCCGATCTGGACTCCCTGGATGTTTCAGGCGGAGCAAACTTCGAGAGCAGCGTCGATGTTGCAGGAAACCTGGACGCTGCAAGCATCTCCAGCAATTCGATTACCTACGGTGGAAGCGAACTCGACGCCTACATTGACGACTCCATCCGAACGGCGCTCGATAGTTTATCGGCCTCCATCGATTGCGACGCGATGACCGTCACCTTCAGTTACAGCTACTAAATATGCCTGACATTGAAACGGTTGATTTGCCCGAGGATTGCGACTGCTGCGGTTGCAACGGGACTGATAATGGCGACAGGGAAGGGTGCTGCGCCTCAAAGGGCTGCTGCCCCGGCGAGGACGGCTACAACTGCGGCCATTACGATGACGGCGAGAGTTGTTGCTGTTGTCCCGCCGATGAAGCGCCAGCGGGCGAGGATTGTGATTGCGTGTACGTGGGGTGATTGCATGGATTCCGAGAATCTCAACAAAATCAAATACGCCCTCACGCTTCGGGCGTCACAGATTCCAGCGGTGAGGGAAGAAATGCAGACGCTTTGCGGATGCCTGCCGGAACGCGTCACCATGCGCGAGGATTTCGCGGCGTGTGGCCACGGAAACTTGCTTCCATTCTGGGAGCGCATGATTGCGCAGTTCCCCGCTGCCGCCACGCTGGCGGAAGAAGTGTGGGTGGATTACGGAAAGCATCTCGCGGATTTGAATGCGCGGGAAATACCTCCACTTCCCGGTCTTGGCCAGATGGTTGCGAATTTTGGCAGCGCGGTCCTCCGCGATTTGAAATCGGGACGCCCGCGCCGGCCGCCCGAAGAGGTGGAGTCCATTTTGACAATCTGCCGTGGATGCGAGCATTGGCGAACCGCCGATCAGCGCTGTGGCAAGTGCGGCTGCTGGATTCACAAGAAGGCATCCTGGGCGCAGGAACACTGCAAGCTCGGTAAATGGTGATTTTATGAAACAGATTATTCTTCAAGCTACCCGGAAGCAGTACGACGATCTCCTGAAATTACTAGATCGGCGCTGCACGATCCGGACAGACGAGATTACGGATTTCCAGAGCGTCCGCGCCATGGTGCGCGCCGCAAAGGTAGTTGACATCCCGGAGACGAGTGGGAAGCGCATCGTGCGAACCGTTCCGATTGAACAAAAGCCAACCGCGAGCACGGAAAGCGCGCCGCCTGCCCATCAACCCTGAAAATCCTATGTCCGACATCTCCATGCTCCCATCCGACGCCCAAAAAGCGGCCGCCAAGATCGACACTTCCTTGAATCGCGGCGTCAACATGATCAACCTCATGATTTCTCAAATCGAGGACACCCTCAATAAAAGCGTGGACTCGAACAAAAAAGCAATCGCCAGCGCCGATATCATCGCGGCGGGCGGAGATCGCTATGTGAACTTACTTAATATGATTTCCAGCGCAAAATCCACGGTGAATTTCATTGCCCCTGGCACTTATCCGACCACCTGAACGTTGACATGAGGCTTTTGGCGTGAAGATCACCGTCAATCTCGATACCCAGACCGTCATCACCCAGCCCTCGCCGTTGCGGTTCAAAGGCGGGTGTTTCAATCCGGTCGAGATTGGGTTCACGCACAGTTCCCAATCTGTGCGGATTCCGGAAGGGGCGGTAATCGAGTTTTCGCTCAAACCGAAAAATCAATGGACCGGCGGGTTGCTGGCATATCTGAACACCTTTGTGTTCGCCGCAGGGAACCTTTATTCGGGATCGCTCAACTGTGCCACCGCTGCCTTATTGACGGCGCTTGGGTTATCCGATCAAGTTCCCGCTAATGACGTGGCGCAGGTCGATGCCAGCGCGGAAGTGACGTGGAGTTTCGAAGGTGAAAAGTTCCGATCCATCACATTCTCCGCTACGATTGAGGCCCCGATCACGGACTTGAACGCCGCTGCGTCGCCAGATCCCGAGCTTTATCCGGCTCCTTCCGAAGTCGCCCGGAAGAGCAATATTCCAGTTGTCGGGACCGCGGCCCGTCTTGATGCTGGGGTGCCAAACGGTGCAGCCACGCTTGATGGAGATGGCAAGCTTTCAGGAATCCAAGTCCCCGATTCGCTTGCCTTGAAATCAGATATTGTCCCCAACGGGTCCAATCGGATTGTGATTGTGGACCGCTTCTCCCTTGCCACGCTCCCGACTATTGACGCCGACGGCAATTCGATCACTAAGGTCAATATTAGCGACGTGGTTCATCAGATTGGTGTCCAGGAAACCCAGCGCACGGCTGTTTTGAATTTCAGGGACTACACCATCACAGATGATGACGTGAATAACGCGCCCTATATCCAGTTCTGCGATGAAAATTGGAATTGCGCCGGATTTGGCATCGTGGATTTTGGCGGTTCGGGTACGCTCATTTCCGCAACGGATTTTGCCTATGCGTTGGTCAATGCGATCAACTCCGGCGGTCTGAATGTTTCCGCCGATGTGACTGGAGATGGTCAACTTACCATCACAAGTAACACCACAGGACCGCTGCCTTCGGGTTGGAATTTCAGCCAGGATATCGATATCTCGACTTATTCCGAGACTGAGGGAGTATCCGCCCTGCCTCCCGGCGATTTCATCGTGGCCGACTTAAACAACCTCGGAAACGCCACTGGCTTCCAAGGCATAGGCGATACGGTCGATTTCCTAAGCGGCTACGGCGCACCTACATTGGATATTGGTGAGGAAGGCAACGGCTACGTGGACGAGAACAACGGCGATTTTTACCACCGCAACGCCAACGGTTGGAATTTCGTGCTCAATATCAAGGGGCCTCAAGGCGATAAAGGAGATCAAGGTGTTGCAGGACAAAATGCAATGAGAATTGCCGTGGGCGACAGCACGCAAATCGGCCCGCTCCTATGGAAATGCAAGCCGCCTGCATATGCTGTCGGAACCCATCCGCAGGGCATCTGCTTTGATGGAACCAACATCTGGGTTACCAATAACGGATCGAACAACGTAACCAAGCTCACGGCAATCACCGGGGCGGTGGTTGGAACTTACTCCGCTGGAACGGCACCGGTCGGGATTTGCTTTGACGGCACCTATATCTGGGTGGCCAATAGCGGGAGCAATAATGTGACAAAGCTGACCGCCAGCACCGGAGGGGCAGTCGGCACCTATACGGTCGGTACCAGTCCTCAATACCTCTGCTACGACGGCACGAACATTTGGGTAACGAATGCTGGCAGCAACAATGTCATGCAGCTTACGGCCAGTACCGGAACCATCGCGGGGACCTATGTCACGGATTCGAACCCTGCCGGAGTATGCTTCGATGGTACCAACATCTGGGTCGCTAACTGCAACTACACCACTCAGAGCCTGAGCAAATTTGTCGCCGCCACGGGCGTCCTTGTAGGCACCTATTCCTACAAATACAACGTGAACTCCCCCTTGGGGATCTGCTTTGACGGCACAAACATATGGACCGCCAACAGCGGTTCGTTTGGGGTATCCAAGATCGTAGCAAATACGGCTGCGTTTACAGCAGAATATTATACGGACACCGATCCGCCCTATTTGATCTGCTTTGATGGAACTTACATTTGGGTGACTTACCAGGGTGGAACCATTCGAAAACTCTCTCCAACTAATGCCGCGGTCCTTGGACGCTACAAGGCGGGCAACGGTCCCCGGGGTATTTGCTTCGATGGAACGTACCTTTGGGTGGCGAACTATTACGACAACACGGTAAGCCGACTCTGAGCATTATGAAATTCCTCATCACACCCAATTCTAAAGGAGCCTATATGACGGCGGGCGGTAACCCCGTGGATATCGTATCCTCCGAGCATGGCAAGGATTACGCTGACGAAGCAGCATTTGCCGCCGCATTCAAGCTCACGGCAAAGGATGCCTACGCGGCCAAGCAAACCGCCCTGACCAAGCTGCAAAAGGACTTCGAGGCTGATCTAGCCAAGGGATACACGGATAAGGAACTCGGGATCACCATTGCCATTGAGGACGGGGATCGCCAGCAGTTCAACGACCTCGAGCAGCATCTCGTCCGTAAAGCCGTTTCCGATGACCAGACCATGACAATCAAGCTGCTTGACGGCAGCTTGTACCAGATTACCCGTGGCCAATTCCACCAGCTGCTAATCCGTGCTGGGGACTATTACCTGTCCCTGTGGAACACCATGCAACAAAAGAAAATCACTTTATGAGCCCCATCCCCGATCCTCTCCATAACCTTGAACTGCATTGCGAACTTTGCCGGGAAGATGTCCGCGACCGGATTGCCGTAGTCGACAGGCGTCTCCTCGCATTGGAGATTATCGTGCGAGGTGAAAATGGACACAATGGGATGAAAAGCCAGCTAAACAAGCTTTGCGAGCGGTTCGATCAGTTTGAAAAGAAGGCCATCCGGCTTATCGCCATTGGGACTGCATTGCCGGGGATTGTAGTCGGCGTCCTGGCGGTGCTGCGGTTTATTGGAAAGCTCTGAACTCACCTCCTGTTCAAAGAAGGATGTGCGCAAGTAAGCGTCACCCTCGGCATCAACAAATATGGGCAACAGGGATTGGGTTGCGAGAGCTCATTGGCCAATCACTGCCGCCCATCCTCCTGGCCTCTATCCTTGATCCACTTGCGAATCCACTTCGGATGCGTTTTCCCTTTATAAAATGGAGCCCCTTCATTCCTCGCATCTCGAACAAAGCCTATTGAGACCGCCAATTTTTTGGCTATCTCTTTCATGCTATATAGCTTGGTTTGGGGGCCTTTTGCTTGTTCTCCGTTGTTATTTGAAATTTTTTGTTTACTCATTCTGTGCGCAGGTAAATCATTTTCGATATATGGTCGTGGCGATTCAACGCCATCGGTCAACTAATCATTCGCACCGGAGACTACTACCCGTCGCTTCAAAACGACCCGCAGAAAAAAATTTCGCTCGATCATCGTTGCGGCTAAGCAACTACGTGCACTGGCGCGCAACGCTATCGAAATAAGCCGTAACCATCAACACCCAGAAAGCGTGTCATAGGCAGAGAGGAAGCCAACGCAGATCCTCTGCGAGCGCTTCGAATAATTCTTGCGTAAAGCAATCCGGCTAACCAAAACGGCATTACCATGGGCTTCGCCTATTTGGGCGTGTTAAAGTTTCTCGAGATGCTAAGGGACAGATTTCGATTGGATGGCTGTTTCAAAGAACAGCGGCCATAGCATTTCACTATGGCCGCTGAATTCTATCTCCACTGTTTTAACGCTGGAACCCTTGATTTGTTCTTCTAATCGACCTCGCGGTGGCGCAGACGCTGACCGAAAGCGAGCATGCCTATTCCGCCCATCACCATCGCCCAAGTACTGGGTTCAGGAACAACCGTCAGGGTCACATCGTTGCTATAACCGTCACCCTCGGTGCTGGATGTGTAGCTTAAGAGGTATTCCGTGCTGCCTACCGTAAACGTATAGTTGGAGTTCGAGGTGAGCGTGTAGGTGGAGCCGCTTGTGATGAGCGTGACGAAGTATCCCGTCGTCGTGCCGCTGCCAGTGTTGTCGATGAGGGTGATCGTGCTGCCCACCGTCAAGCTGCTCAGTGTGGAAAGGTCCAACGTACCGGCGAGGGTTACGTTCCCGCTAACCTGCACTTGGTCATAGGAGGTTCCCGCAACCGTTCCGCTCACTTCCGCCACCAGTGTGGACAAGGCATCCGTGCTGAAGTTGCCTTGGACCTTCGTGATCCCGGAGCTGTTGCCGGAATCAAGCGTGCCGCTAGTCAATGTGAGGTTGCCCGTGACCGTGCTGTTGCCTTTAAGCAAGCCGCTGACGTTGGCGCTTCCATCAATGGCGCCATTGGCGTTCAACGTGGCTCCCGCAGAGACCGTTAGTACGCTGGTGGATTTGGTACTGCCGCTCAATGTGGTGGTTCCGCTCGCCACGGTCACACTGCTGGCGATGTTGTAGCCTTTCAGGGTGCTAGTGCCTTTGAGCGTGGTGGCTCCCAAGCTCAGTCCGCTGCCGTTAATAGTAGCGCTCGTGCCGCTGACGGTGCCGTTGATCGTTCCCGAGCCGCTCAGAGCACCCCCGGTGAGGCTGACGTTCTTCGTCAGTGCAGTCGAGGAGTTGTAGGCAAACGAGCCGCTAGTCCCAACCGAAATCCCGCTCGTGTTATTGATGCTGCCGCTGCCGCTGATCTCCAACACACCCGCGCTAACGGTCGTCGTACCCGAATAGGTACTCACCCCGGAGAGAGTCTGAGTACCCGAGCCAGCCTTCGTTACATTTAATGTCCCCCCCGTCCCGTCGCTCAATATTGTCGTTGCAGAATAAGAAGTGCCAGCCGCCGTTTCGATCACAATCGTTGCCACATTCGACCCCGAATAGGTACCATCAACCACCGCCGAACCGTTAATCGTAGCAGCCGATCCGCTCGTCTGCGAAATTCCACTTACCGTTGCTGTACGGGCATACGGCGCCATACTATTATTATAGTTAACATTGATCAAATTGATTACCTTTGTCCCGTCGCCGGAGAACGTCAGAAGTCCAAGATTATAGTCATTATTGACGTTCATGGAAACCGTAGTCGTATTCCCTGCCGTAGGTGCCATCGTAATACCTGAGGTTATGTTCAGGTTTTCCAGTTTTCTGCTGGTGGTGCCGAACATGAAAGTGCCTTTTGCAGTCCCAGCACTCGCCATGTCTACCGTGCCGATTGTTACGGAAAGCTGATAAGCTGCCGAATACGTGTCATTCCCATAAAACGACACCGGATTGCTATTTTGATCCGACTTTGTCAGCGTTCCGATATTCATACTATAGGAACCGGTACTTGCTGCCTGAAACGTATAGGTTCCCGCATTGTTGTTTACGTAAAGATTCCCCACTGACACAGCTCCGTCGATCAGGACATTCAATTTTCCCGTTCCAGAGATCACCGCATTATCGTTGGAGCTCAGCGGCGGCCCCCCTGCGCTCCAGTTGCTCGTAGTACTCCACGTTCCTGAGCCTACATTAAGAGCCCATGTGTAAGTGCCGGCCATGGCATCGAAATCCCCCAACACGCCAAGTATGACCACCAAACAGAAATAACGAATTGGCTTATTCATAATAGTCACATTCAATAATGGGTAATTTTTATTTGACCTTGCGTGCTTCAGATAATGATGGCCTGCTCCGCAGGCTTCCCAGACGCCCAATTGGATCCGATCTATGAGCCTGGCAATCGCCACTCCTAGGTTTGGCCAACAGGAAGGAGCATCCGGTAAAACAGGCGAAAACCGAGTAGAATTACCCGCGTTGAGGCCGCAACCATGAAGAAACCGAGGCCGTGAATCGGCCAAATATTTTGTTGTTTTTATTTTCATAACAGGGGAAATAACGCCCGACTTTTTCAAGGAATCCGCCTTTTTGCAAGCGAAATGTATTACAAATACACAATTTATCCTTTGGCAGTCTCCAATTTTTCGGCGTGGTTTGGCCAATAGGAGCGCGAACACCTTGATACAAAGCTGATTACGAAGCATATTGTGGTAGAATCGTTGTTCTTTTAAGCCAAATCTTGCGAGAGACTTTCAAGACTGAAAAATTTGCATTGTAGCACAATTTTTTTGCGATGAAAATTCCCGACTTTCATGCCGAATTACAGATAATCTTTGTTTAAATGAGCGGTTTTTCAAAAAAATTCACTGGAAATCGCTTGATATGTTAAACAAATCTTCGCATTCTTCGCTCTGATGCAATCAGAACCCTCCACCAAGCAAGAAATGATCTTTTCAAGCCTTCAGAGCCGAATTGTGAGGGGCGAATGGGGGTTTGGTGCGCAAATTCCCACCGAAGACGAACTAGCTGCTGAGTTCCATTGCAGCAGGGGCACGGTTGGCCGCGCCGTGGCGCGTCTGGTACAAGAAGGCTTGGTCGAACGCAAAACCCGGATGGGCACGAGGGTGATCAGGAACTCGATAATCCCCCACAACACCGCCACTATCGACCTGGATGCGTGTGCATTCATTTATCCCGCCGACCAGCATGAAGGCGTGTGGAGAACGGGACGCGGCTTTGAGCGCGCCGCCTATGCCGCCGAACGCCGAACGCTTATGCTATCCACGGGAAGCGATTTCCGGAAAGAGGCGGAGATTGTCGGTCGTCTGGCAGAGTTCGACGTTAAGGGAGCCGTGCTCTTTCCCGTGACTCTTGACCCCAGCCAAATGATCTATTACGCCCAGATGATTCACTCCTGCCCGTTCCCGGTCGTGCTGGTGGAACTCAATATCGCGGGCCTCGGTCGGCCATCGGTGGTTGTCGATGGCTTACACGCCGGATACACAATGACCCGGCATTTGCTGCGCCAGGGAGCGAAACGGATTGGATTTTTTGCGAATTATGCGTGGACTTCCAGTATTCGGGATCGCTACTTAGGCTATCGCCAGGCGCTCGAAGACGCGGGATTACCCGAAAATAGAGAATGGGTCATGATGGAACCGACCATGACGCCAAATTTCGAAGATCCGTTCGAGGAAACGATCGCGCTGGGCTCTCGTTATCTGGAAAAATCCGGGGATCTCGAAGGTGTCGTTTGCAGCTCCGACTACTGTGCGCTGGGCGTTATTCGATCTGCCCAAGCCCGGGGGATCAGCGTGCCGGAATCGCTCAAAGTCACGGGGGTTGACGACTTTGCCATTGCGGCTTCAAGCAAGATCCCTCTAACCACCTACCATGTGCGCTACGAAGACATAGGCATCAAGGCTTTTGAAACACTAAATACCCTGATGAGAGGCGAGCCCTTGGACTTTCTCGAAATTCAGGTCCGGGGCGAACTCGTTGCCCGGCAAAGCGCTTAGCGGCGTTACCGCTTTTGAAAAACACCATCATGAATTCATCATTAAGATTAGCGATTGTCGGAACGGGGCAGGTCGCCACCGGAAACTATCTGCCCGTTCTGCGGGAACAAAAAGACGTTGTTCTTGGAATGTACAATCGCGACCCGTCCAAAGCGGAAAAGGCGGCCAACGCATTCAACGGCGAGCACCTTGCTTCCATAGAAGCGGTCGCAAAATGGAACCCGGCATCCGTGTTCGTACTCACCAGCGAGTCCGCCCGGTTTGGAATCGTTATGGAGTTGATCCGGCTAGGCGTGAAGCGGATTTTCTGCGAGAAGCCGTTGGTCGCCCAGCAGGGGCAAGCCCACGTTACAGAAGACGACTTTCATTGCGCAAAAACGATGCTGGAAACTGCACGGGAAAACGAATGCCAAGTGGCGATGAATTTCAATTACCGCGCATTTGACCAAACGATAAAGGCAAAGAAGATCGCTGCGGAACGAAACTTTGGAAAAGTCACCCAGATAGCGGGGCAAGTTCACTATGCCTGTTGGAGTCACTGTATTGATCTGGTGCACTATCTTGCCGGCCCGATGGAAGAAATGACCGCTCTCTCCGGAACGGTCGATCGCCAGGGTCAGGGCGCCATTCTGGCGCCCGACGTTGCAGCCGTCTTTCGGATGGAGAACCAGGCCATGGGCACATTGATCGGAACAGCCGGCATGAAATGGCAACATCCATTATTTGAGATGATTTTTAGCTTTGAAAATGGCCGCATCCATATGCGCGACATCGATGGCGATCTCGAGGTGCTTGATGGCTCAAGCCCTTTAATGGAGCGCTACTCACAGGTCCGCGACAATTCCCGCTGGGATCATTACGGTGCGTCTTTTGGAAAAGCCATACCCGCCTATCTCAATTCCATCCGCAACGCAACCGAACCGCCTGTCAGCGGGATGGACGGCCTGCGCGAACTGCAAGCCGAAGCCGCTATGAAGCGTTCTATCGCCAGCCATCGCCCCGTCCGCGTGCAAGTTGAATTTCCCTTACTCTAAATTATGAAGATCGCCCATATCACAGGAAAAAGTCAGGTAATGATCAAAAGCGTCCCGGTGCCCACGCCGGGGCCAGGTGAGGTCTTGATTAGGACCATTGCCTCAGCCGTTTGCGGCAGCGAAATGGGGGTATTCCGGAAAGAAGGTTGCGCAACGGGCAATCTCGGCCACGAAGCAGCCGGTGTGGTGGCCGCGCTGGGAAAAGGAACCCAGATTTTACAGGAAGGCCAACGTGTCGGCGTCAGCGCCATCTCGGGCTGCGGCCACTGCGAACATTGCAAAAACGGGCGGTATACCTGGTGCGAAAACCTCGCTTTCCACTGCAACATGCATGCAGAATACTTCGTTATCCCTGAGACCGCCTGCCATATCATCCCCGACGATGTCCCATGGGGACCCGGCGTTCTCATCACCGGCGATGGCCTTGGCGTTCCCTATCACACCTCCACCAAAATCCAGAACGATGACATTCGCACAGTCGTCGTCTTTGGCCTTGGCCCTATTGGCCTCGGAAATATCCTCCTCCAATCGTTCCTCGGCCGCCAGGTGATCGGCGTAGACCGCGCGCCGGACCGCCTTGCCCTGGCCAAAAAGCTTGGGGCCAAACACACGATAGCCGCTGACAAAACTGACGATGTTGTCGCTGAAATCCGCGCCTTATCCGACGGGCACGGGGCCGATGCCGCCATTGAAGCGGCGGGCATCCCGATCACAGCGAAGCAGTGTTTCAAAGCCGTTCGCAAGGGCGGGATCGTCGTATTCAATGGAGAACAGCCAAGCGTAGAACTCTCCCCCAGCGACGATTTCATTCGTCGCGACATCACCGCTGTGGGATCATGGTTTTATCATTTCAACGAATACCCGGCGATGCTATGCCTTTACCGCAAAGGGTTGTCAGTCGACTCCCTGATCACCCATCATTACAGCCTGGATCAAGCCGATGAAGCCTATCGCGCAATGGCCGAAGGCAAATCAGGAAAAGTCATCTTCGAGTATACGAAATAGAATGCTTAGGCTAGAAAAAACCAACACCATGAACGTCGAGAAAGACCAGATCGATCGGCAGGCCGTTGTAGCCAGGCATAATGTCGTCGCCACTGCAACCGACCTTAATAGTCCGTGTCAAGTTGGGAACGGGGAGTTCGCTTTCGGGGCCGACATTACTGGGCTTCAAACTTTCGTGCCATTTGCAACCATGGCGCAATGGGGTTGGCACAGCGATCCGTTGCCAAAGGGAGAGCGAATCGAAGATTTTCGCGGGCAGGTCTGGGACACACACGGGCGCTCCGTTCGCTATCCCATGGACAACGAGGAACAGCCTGCTCTCTCCGAATGGCTTGCTTCAAACCCGCACCGGCTCAACCTGGGACGGTTGGGGATGGTCTTATTCAAATCCGACGGCGCGGCGGCAGAGCCCCGCGATGTGCAAAACGCACACCAGCAGTTGGACCTTTGGCGGGGAGAGATAACCAGCCGGTTTGAAATCGAAGGGCAACCGGTCAATGTCCAAACGTGCTGTTCGCCGCGCCCCGACGGTATCGCCGTCCGCATTCAATCGCCTCTCATCACCAGCGGCAGACTGGCGATCAGGCTCTCATTTCCTTATGGGGACGGTCGATGGATCGCCCCGCTTGTTGGCGATTGGGATCATCCCGAACGGCACAAAACGGAGATCAACAGGAGAGAAGCCAGGCGCATTGATTTGGCGAGAACCTTGGATTCCGATCGCTATGCGGTGAGCCTAGCCTGGAGCGATGGCGGAGAAGTGGCCGAGGAAGGCCACCATGCTTTTCTGCTGTCGCCATCCCGTCAAAACGACACGCTTGAGTTTGTCTGCCTGTTTACGCCAAATACCCATTCCGCCAGGCTTCCCTCGTTTGCCGAGGTGAGAAACGCGTGCGCCACTCATTGGGAGAAGTTCTGGAGAAGCGGAGCCGCAATCGATCTCTCGGCAAGCAGCGATCCGCGCTGGCGGGAATTGGAACGCCGCATCGTTTTATCGCAGTACCTCATGGCCGCCAACGAAGCGGGAACGCTGCCGCCCCAGGAAAGCGGGCTTGTCAATAACGGATGGCGGGGACGCTTTCATTTCGAAATGTATTGGTGGCACGCGGCCCATTATGCGTTGTGGAACCGCTGGCCTTTGCTGGAGCGAAGTCTTGGCATTTACAGCAATCTCCTTGCCTCATCGCAAGACAGGGCGCGCAGGCAGGGTTATCGTGGAGCACGATGGCCGAAGTGCACTGGTCCAGATGGCCGTGAATGGCCTCACGCCATCCATGCCCTTTTGATTTGGCAGCAGCCCCACCCCATCGCCTTTGCGGAGTTGGACTATCGCACCCACCCAACCCTCGCGACTTTGGAAAAGTGGCGGACCGTCGTCTTCGAGACCGCGGAATTCCTGGCCTCCTTCGCGTTCTTCGACAAAAAAAGCGGGCACTACGTTCTCGGTGAGCCTCTCTATGTTGTCTCGGAAAATACCGATCCCAAAACGACACGCAACCCAGCCTTCGAGCTATCACAGTGGCGCACGGGGCTAAGGCTGGCCCAGCTTTGGCGAGAGCGACTTGGGCTCCCCCGTGATAAAGGGTGGGACGAGGTTCTTCATCACCTAACCCCACTGCCAGTCGAAAATGAGCTCTATGTTCTGCATGAAGGCGTTCAGGAAATGTGGACAAAATGGAATTTTGAACATCCCGCGCTCATTGGTGTGTTTGGGATGCTCCCGGGGGACGGCGCCGACAAAGAAACGGTGCGCCGTACTTTCCACAAGGTTCTGGAGTGCTGGAAATTTGATCGGACCTGGGGCTGGGACTTTCCCATGTTAGCGATGTGCGCGGCAAAACTCGGCGAACCCGAAACCGCGATCGACATGCTGTTACACCCCGCCGAAGGGTTCCAGTTTGACACGCATGGATTGGCTACGGGAGGTCCCTTTCCCTACTTCCCATCAAATGGTGGACTGCTCTATGCCGTGGCAATGATGGCAGGCGGCTGGGATGGCGCGCCCCAGCACCATGCGCCTGGATTCCCCAACAACGGCCGCTGGAAAGTACGTTGCGAAGGATTCCAACCCGCACCGTAGTCTGCTCGGCGCCAGCCCGAGGAATTATGGCGCACGCCTATTGCAGATTCCAGTGGGCCGCGCGCGAAGCCGACCGGAGGGCTTGGGGCCCCCGGGTCGAGAAAAAAGGGCTCAATTTGTTTATAAAGGGCACCTCTGGAAACCGGCGGCACGTCATCCATTTTGTCTTTTTGCGCCCTTTTGGCCCCATTTTTCGGGCAATATTGATCAATATTGCCCGAAAAATGGGGCCAAAAGGTCATCAAAAATTCTTCATGGCTGACATACCCCGGTTTCCAGAGGTGCCCTAAATGCATCCCGCCGATTAAATAGCAGCACAAATGATCAAAACGGCCGACGACAGCCCCCGCAATAGCGCATTTTTTTGTTTCCAGCCGGTTGTCCCACGTGACACGAAAATTCTCGTTTCCCCGCGATCTACTCTGAATTATACCAAACCGCGTCCCAGTTAAAAAAGTTTGTTCTTGGAAAAAATATAAAAAACCTTGATTTGTAGAACAAATTTCAGTAGCATTCCTTTATGCGATCCAAACTTGCGATCAGTCCTCGTTTCGCGAGGCCCAAAAACGGATCGTGCGGCGGCAGCAATTGCTCCATATCCCGCTGGATTCCATCGCCGGCAGCGCCCCATCCCGGCGTCTTAAAATTTTTCCGGAAACTGTACCTTTCAAAATTCGTGATGCTTAACTAAATTGCGATTCGCTTTCGATTATGAAATTCCCCCAGTTTCTCGCGTGGCGCACTGTGAATCCCTTCGGCCACGCTCGTGTGCTCGCTTTCTCTCTCGTGGAGGTAACAATGTCATTGGGCCTCGTCGCATTTGCCCTATTACCAGTAATGGGTTTAATGCCTGTGGGGTTCAACGTCATGCGTGACGCTATCGACTCCACAGTACATGCAAGGATAACTCAACAAATCCACAGCGAGGCGCTCTTAACCCCTTTTAGTAAATTGACCGACAGTTTCGCCGATACAACCTTCTATTACAACGAAGAGGGACGCTTATTGGGGAAAACTCCCGCTTCAGCTCCTTCCGATACTCGTTATTGGGCTACAACCACCATCAATGCCCCCATCTTTCCGGGATCCGAAAACGTGCTCTCCAAGGACACGCTAACGAATAACATCCAAAGCATTAGCCTGCACCTCGTCACCGCCGCAAGCGTAAACGCCAAGTCAAACGCCTCTACTTTATGCGTCATCGATATTCCCAATTCCGGCAACTAAATCGATAGCGATGCACGATCTTCCCCCCAGGAAATCAAAGGCGTATTCGCTCCTTGTCGGCTTTTCTCTTTTGGAACTTCTCACCGCGATGATGGTATTCTCCCTGATCATGCTGATGCTTTTTTCGGTAATCGGGCAGACATCAAAAGCATGGCAGATTACATCGTCAAAAATAGATGCCTATCAGGGGGCGCGAGTCGCGTTTGACATGTTGACGCGCAATTTGTCTCAAGCCACCCTTAATACATACCTTGACTATGACGACCCTGCAACACCCACCCGTTATCTAAGGAAGTCGGAATTAGCTTTTGTTACCGGACAATCCGGGACAGCCGGACTGCCCGGCACCCCGGGCACGGGGCAAGCGGTATTCTTTCAAGCGCCCACCACCTACACAACCAACACTAAAGCCTACGGCGGAATGGACGGTCTGCTGAACGCTTGCGGGTATTACGTAAGCTTCACCGCGAACACCACCATCCCACCTCACATAAGCGCCGCCAAGCAGGGAACAAGTCACTACCGGTACCGGTTAATGCAACTGATGGTCGCCGCCGAAAACAACAAAGTCTACACTTCCTCGGGAAGCAACACATGGTTTACAGCAACCACTGATGCGCCGCACCCTGTAACCGATAATGTCATAGCTCTCATCATTCGTGCGCAGGACCCGTCAGCCGCGCAGCCCGATCTCAGCGCAAATTACACATACGATTCGCAACTGAACGCCACCGCAGTTCCCCAGCCTCTTACAGCAGCGCAGCTACCGCCGGTTCTCCAAGTCACCATGGTTGCCATCGACGAAAGTTGCGCAAAACGCATCGAGAACGGCAGCGATCAACCCGCGATCATCGAAACCGCCCTCGCCGGGAAATTCCAAATCGTCTCGCAATACGATATCGATCTTAAAAATCTCGAGGCAGCTCTCCTGGCCAGCCATATGCAATATCGCATCCTATTCGCCACGGTGCCCTTACGTGAATCGAAGTGGACCAAATGAGAACACCACTGTCAAACCGTGTCCGTACCCGCACGTCACCGCGGGGCTTTTCATTAATCGAGCTGCTGTTGGTCATATTGATCATGATCGTGCTCTTTGGCATAACCGGCCCAGCCATTACGTCAGTCCTCAGAGGAAACGATTTGAATCGGGCCGGTTGGTCCTTCGGTGATCGGCTCATGTTGGCCCGCCAGGAAGCGCTCACCAAAAACTGCAACGTGGAGGTACGCTTCTACAAGCTTCCTTCGGGTTGGTCCGCGGTACAACTCTGGCGCGTTGCGCCGTCCCAGGACGGCTCCACTCCTGTCCCCGTCGCCCTCGGATCGCTCGTCAAAGCCCCCAGCAGCGTCATTATCGACGAGCAGCTGTCCCCGCTTTTGAACGCAGACTCAACGATCGCGGGAACCGCCGACCTGCCGTATTACCACACCGTCAAATACGCAGGATTTCGATTCCGCCCCAATGGGTCCGTCAGCACCGTCATCAACAGCTCCAATAATTACATCACCTTCAAGATAGCCAGCGACCCCACAGAGCCACCGGCCAACAACTACACCATCCAAGTCGATCCGGTCACTGGCAAAATCATTACCTTCCAGCCATGATACCGTTCCATTCATTTCAAAAAAAACGAGGCTTTGCCTTGGTGGTCATTCTTGTCGCCCTAGTCTTGTTAGTGGGACTGGTCGTCCTCTTTCTCAGCCGCATCAGTGTCGAAAGAAGCACGGCGGCGGATTACGAAGCTTCGATATGGGCCCGGCAACTTGCCGATACAACCGTCAGCCTCGTCCAGGGACAAATCAACATCGCATCGCGGCAGGGCTCCAACGTAGCCTGGGCGTCGCAGCCGGGAATGGTTCGGACATTCGACACGTCAGGTTCTCTCGTCCAAGCCTATAAGCTCTACTCCGCACACGATATGATCTCCGGCTCCGTTAGTATAACGGGCGGAGCATCCTCCGACGCACCCCCATCACAATGGGCAAACAACGTTGCCCTCTGGACCGACCTCAACGCCCCGGTCGACGCCGATGGAACAACCGTCTTCCCAATCCTTGATCCCTCATCGTCTGCCGATGGATTTACGCTGACGTCAGCTCCCGGAGCAACCGCTTATCAACCGGCCCCCATGCCAGTCCAGTGGCTCTACGTATTGCGCGACGGCTCCCTGGTCGCCCCCAGCGATGGCAGCGGCAAAACAGCAACCGTTCCCGGCGACACCCTCACGAACCCAATCGTCGGGCGCATCGCATTCTGGACGGACGACGAAACCTGCAAGGTCAACATCAACACCGCATCTGAAGGAACCTATTGGGATACGCCCAGGACACAAACCCAGATCGACCAGGATTTGGCAAATTACCAACCGGCTCACAACGAATTCCAGCGTTATCCGGGACATCCCGCCACAACCAGTCTCTCCACAGCATTCCCAACCCTTGATGCGAACACGATCTACGGACTGGTTCCTCGCATTGTGGGAGGCGGTTCCAATCTCGGCACGGTCGCCGCCACAGGCACCCTTACGTCTGATTCAGACCGGCTTTACGCAAGCACCGACGAGTTGATTTTCAAACCCAACCGCGACAATAACACAGGGCTCTCCAAAACAGATCTCGAATATGCGAAGTTCTTTATCACTGCGCATAGCCGTGCCCCCGAAACCAATCTTTTCAACTTACCCAGAATCGCGTGCTGGCCGATCTACAAGGACGTGGCTGACGAACGTGTTTCCGTATTCGACAAACTGATCGCATTCTGCGCATCGACAGGAACATCGGGAACTCTCAACCCCTACTACTTTCAACGAGAACAATACGGAAGCCCCTCCAACGACATCAATGTCTCGCGGAATCAGCAACTATACAGTTATCTTCAAACGCTGACAAAAAAGGAAATTCCCGGTTTCGGCGGCAACTTTCTCCAGAAGTATCAAGATGACCGCGATCAAATCCTTACAGAAATCTTTGATTACATACGTTGCACCAATCTTTATGACGATACGCTCGCGGCAGGCAAACAATTCACTCCGGACCGGAACTCCGGCAATAGCAACGATCCGATCAACATAGGCCACGGGTGGGCGGTTCCCAATCATAAGGGATCAGGTGCAAACACAACCATGGGATTTGGACGGGCATACACCTTGTCGGAGTTGGCAATCGGATTTATATGCAACGCATTCCTTAGTGATTCAGCCACACCCCCGGCTTCAGAGTTACAAAGCAGCGACACATCGAAAATGAAAGTCCTGGGCGGCAAATCCCTAAACAAGGGGGAAAGGTATATCCAGGCAATCATTATCCCCGAATTTTTTTCTCCAATGCATGGTTGGGGGCCGATGCGCGCAGACATGCGGATCAAGATTTCCAATTTGTCCTCTTTAACAGTATCCGCAGGAAGCACCCCGGCAACACGTCTCTTTCCCGACGGAATGGATTCGTTTACGATCCCTTACTCCGATCCTCTTTCCCATCTTTACTATGGCAAGAGGTGGGGAGGGAACCCGGGTTGGCAGTATTTTTCTCTTGATGATGGCGGCGTTACCATTAAGGAAGCGCCGCCCCGAGGGAACCTCGTGGGCGACGTGAAAGAAACGGCGGCGAATGCCTACGGTCTTATAGGAATCCCCATCCTCCTAAAACCAGCCGGCGGAACAACCGCGGCGCCAACTCAAATGACCTTCAGTGGCGGAACGCTTACTTTCGAATTTTACGCCGGAGCCACAAGCACGGTAACAGATGAAACAACCCTGATACAGAGTCTCTCGATCAATTTTCCAGCCGGGACATTTCCCGTTCCAAAACTGGTGGATGTAGGGACAGATCCAGACCCGAATTTTGGTGTATCAACGGATCCAAGCACCTGGTGGAGTTTTCCTCGCAACATTTCCAATACCGGTTCAGCAGGGCGATTTGCCTATGCCAATAAGAATCCCGGTAATTATAAGAAAACATATTACGGATGCTTTTTTAGACAGGATTACGATACGGTACGAACCGTGTTACCTGCACACGGTGACTATCGACTAGTCGCCGCATCTTACACAGTCCCAAGCAACGTATTTGTGAAGCATCCGTTTTACGATGATCTATCGAAGCAAATGGCTTCGAACCTGTCCAATTCTGGGTATTCCAGCTTCGACCAGGGATTTGACCTTACCGGAAAATATTTTCAAAATCTTACCTATTCGGACACCATGGTGCCGGACATCCCGTCGAACGCCAAGAACACCACCGACTATACACCCGAAACAACAGGCGACTTTGACAACGCTCTCCCGGGAGCACGAGACGGTCCCTTTATCAACAAGCCTGACGAGGGGGTCTCGGGATCAGCGCCTTACTTTTCAGACGATTTCTCCATCAGCCCAACATTCGTTACCCCTAACCGCCAGATGCCTTCCCCCGGGATGTTTGGCTCCCTTCCAACCGGAGTAAAATCACAAACTCCGTGGCGAACCCTGCTGTTTCGTCCTCAATCGGGACACTTTGGAGCAACAGCTCCGAAGGATCACTTGTTTTTGGATCTTTTTTGGATGCCCGTTGTGGAGCCGTATGCGATAAGCGACCGTTTTTCAACAGCAGGGAAAATCAATCTAAACTATCAAATTGTTCCATTTACTTACATCCAGCGTTCCACCGGCATCAGGGCAATGTTGAAAGGAGAGAAAGTTGGAGCTATCCCGAACACAGCGCTCAATACTTATAAGCGGACTCCAGTAACATCAGATAACTTCCGAAAAAATATTAATATCCTAGAAGTGACCAATCAGTTTGACGCAAAGTTTAACGTCGGAAACGTTTTCAAGTCCGCGTCGGAAATCTGCGATATCGACATACCGCCCGAAGGACAAACCGCCGCAGGCATGAGCGCATTCTGGAAGAATAATCTTCTTACGGGAGACAATATGCGCGAACGCATATATACGACCCTATATCCGCGCCTGACAACAAAATCCAATACTTACACAGTTCACTTCCGGACTCAGGCGCTGAAGAAGAATCAAGGCGCCACCGCGGGGACGTGGGACGAAAGCAAGGGAACCGTCGCCAGCGAATATCGCGGTTCGACAACAATCGAACGCTTTATTGATGCTAACGATCCGAACATTGACGACTACGCTGGAGATACTATTGATCCGACGACCTTGAAAACACTCGACCAATATTACAAGTGGCGTGTCATCGCCAATCGGCGATTTGTTCCCTAACAAAAATCGAAATGTGGACTCCGTTCTCCGATGGTCAGAGCGCTCTGATACTTGGCCGCGCAGCTGAGAAACATCGCCGGAACCAAGTGGGGCAGCAAGCGCTACCTGGACATGAACCACCTAACGTGAGAATCCGTCAGGCTCGGAGCAAACCATAGCCTGACCAACGAATTTGGAATCCGCACCCGCGGGTCGGATTTCAAACCCAAACAGGAAACAAAAAAACAAAGCCGAACCGTCCTCAGGCCATCGATAGAAAGTGCGAAAGAATCTGGACACAACCTTCGCGTCCGTCAAGCCCCCCTGAACTTCTAAACGCCATCATATTTGCGATCAACGCACTCGTCCACTCTGCTGCTAACCATCCGCGATAGTTCGGGAAGAGGCGGCACGTAATGACGGGGGCCGCCATGCTGCCTCCAGCCTCGATAGACCAAGAACATAGGGACGATCGCCAACGAGTAAAGCACGGCGCTCCAAACATAAATCATTCGGTAGTCGCTGTGGACAAAGTCAATTAATTGGCCGACCAGATAATTCCCAAAAATAAGGGCGCCGCAGGCGAAGACGTTAAGGCCCGATGAAAACTGGCCGAATTTCTCCTCGGGAAATAGCTCCATGGTCGTCGCCATGTATGCCAATCCCCAGCCGACGGTAGGAACAGCGACGATGAGGCTCCATACCAGAAAGCTTGTCTTATCGGTCACTAAAATATAGGTGCAGATGCAGCCGAAAACCTGGGCGACGACCGATGCCAACCCGACGCGCATGGGGGAGAACTTGTCGCAAAAATACCCCATGGGAAAATAAAGCACCGCGGATATCGCCGCAGTCCACGCGAAAATCTTCCCCATGTCATCCATACTGACGCCCAGCGTATCGCGGTTGAAAAGAGCTGTGAACGGGCTAGCGCAAGTAGAAGCCAAGACAGCTAGGACGTAGGCAATAAAGAAGTTGCGATAGATTGGGATCGAAAGGCAATCGCGAAAGTAGTGGACATACGACTTCAATATACTTCGACGGTCTTTGACCGGAGGTGGATATTCGCCTTCCTTCACATTGCAGCACATCAGAAGGAAAAAAACGAGGTAAACTAGGCCAACGCTCAGACAGACTTCCTTGCGATGAGAAATGACGTGGGGAAAAACATACCAGAGGAATAGGCCGGAGCTTACAGTGCCGACGATGCGGAACCACGAAAGGAAACGGGCCATGAACTCCAGAGGCACGACATCCCGCAGGAGCCAGTTATAAGTGTTGACTAACACCATGTTGAAGAAGTGGAAAGAAACCACGAAGGCACAGAGAAGGCTCAGAACGACCGTTACCATGGAGATCGAGGGAACCACGCGGGAAAGCACTGTCGCGTAAAGCCAAGCGGCAATCTCAGGAGCGAATCCAACGGCGACAAGCGATGCCGTCGCGAGCGGGGCAACCACGTAGAGAAACGGAATGCGCCGCCCCAATCTACTGCGGTAATTGTCGCTCCACTGGCTGATATTAGGCAGGAAAAGAATATTCATGAGTCCGGCGAAGCTCCCGGCCATGATGCCAATAAGCGAGTTGGAAGCCTGCAGATCTTTGAGATACAGTGGAAGGAAACGGCCGAAGATGCTCTCAAAAAAAGTGAACGCAAAGTCCCCCCATAAGAGCCACAGAAAGAGGACGGAAAGCTTGCGCAATGTATACCGCAAAGTTCCCGCCACATAAATTTTCACCAAGCTGGTTTCGCTTGAGCTTCGTTTGCAATCTTTTAGCAGATGTTCGTCAGGAAGGATCTTAGAAGGAGGAATGTCCATAAAGCTACATGCAGATTGAGCTGCATTTCATAACAGCAGCCATTATGTCCTACTTATAGACATTTTTCAAGCCGCTTATGATGGAATCGACATTTTCCGCCCGATCACCGCAGGATCATCTATCTCGCCAGCCGGAGAGCCAGGCACATACATTGTCTATTGCAGGAACGCATTCAACTCCGTTTGGTCAATTTCGAGCGCGATCGTGCGCTGCAGGCTGTAATCATTGAAAATGACCCATTTCCCATCAGGGCTAATATGGGGGTGCCCATGCCAAGGATGTTCCTGCATCGTACCGGAATAGAGCACCTGGGTTGCGCCTGACTGAAAGTTAATCGCCACGATAGTCATATTCTGCCCCGTGACATCGCTCCTATCAGCCACCATCCAGCGGCCATCCCGGCTGATGTTGCAATGGTCGAAGCTCCCCCGCACGATGCAACGATACGCCCCGTTGTAATCGACCTCATAGAGACCTGCTTCCGCCCCCATACCCACCGCAACCACCCCTCCTTTATGGAACATCGATCTTTCGTGGGCAAACATGAGGAGTTGCCCCCCGGTACCCGTCACTGTGAAACAAGTGCCTGATAACGCCGAAGTGGCGTTCCAAGCCCAAAGACGGTCTGAAACGGGCGTACCGGTTTCGTGCGAGAATGACACCCAACAGCTGTCATAGGGAGAAAAATGAGCATGATCGGCCCACCAACTTGTCGTAAGCAGCGTTTGTATATTTCCGCTGTTAACATCAACCTTGGCCAGTTGGTAGGATGTCGGCGCGGACGAATGCGCAAAATGGGTGACGACCGTCGCACCGTCCGCGGAAATATCGGACTGGTCAACATATGAACCGGCGCCCACGGACGCCAGCGTCCGGTTCGCCGAGGTCCCGGTGAGATCGAAAAGGGTAAGGTTAGTGCCTGTTGAACATACTCCCGTGCCGCAATTGGCGATGCTATAAAAGAAGAAATCCAGGTTTGGAATCGATCCGGAAATCTGTTGAGTGCCAACGGACGGATCAAATTCGACGAGCTGGTAAACATTGTTCGGCACCTTTCGGGCGACTACATAGGTGGCCGGGTTCCACGACGTATCCGGGCGCCAAAATCCGTTCGAATGCGGATAGGTAAACCAAGCGCCGGCAGGACCGTTGACCGCCCGCACCACCATATCCCCCAATACCTGACATGTCCTATTTTGAGGACAACTCAGACAATAATGGAGCGGCGCTCCGATCAAAACATAAGTGGTTCCGTTGTCGTAAGATTGAAAGCCATAACCATAGGTGCCAGGGAGAGGCGTATCGGAGGCGTAGAGATTAATGACGTTCGAGGCCAACGCGGAATCAAACTTGAGCACAAAGCCATAAGTTCTCCCCGCCTCCAGTTGGATGTTGCTGATATCGAAGGACAAATAACCCGTATCGGCCAAGTTGGAGGGAAGAACAATCCCGGAATCTGTCTGAAGCACCAGCGCTCCCGTCACGGTCCCGCCTGTCGCAGGAACCGATGAACCGCCCATGTCGAGGATGGAAACCGAGACGGGAGCGCCCGCCGCCGCAGAACCGAGACCACTGATTTCGACTGTAATCTTGTCAAGTATGAAGCTGTAGGGCGCGGCGAAGCTGCTGCCCACCATTCGGCTACTTGTTCCGCTTTGAGGAAACGTATTGCACCACTGCACGTAACCGTTACCCGAACCGCGGCCATTGTCGCTGACTAAGTTTTGCGCGGCGGGCGCTGTGTAGCTGTAAACCGCAGCAGGCACAGCGGCAATATCGGCGAGGCGGGAGCTTTCGAGTTCAAAGAGCGTCCGGGCACCGCGGTCATCCCATCTAGAGCCATAGATAGCGACGTTATCCAACTTGCCGTGGAAGGGACGAATTGGTCCTCGGGTATTCCCGATTCCGATCCCGCAGCGAGGATCAACGATGACAGGCGTGTTGGAGATCGTCGAGGCTCCCACCCATTGGACAGCGTTTGTCCTGAGGCCGCCACAATAGAAGTTGACGTTATTGGCAGACAACGACGCGTCATAAGTTACAGCAAAAAACACCCAAGTATTCACCGTTGAAAAGGAAGCTGGGCTGGTAGCGTAGCATGTATTATTTATCCCCAGGGACAAAGTGCCTGGCGTGCCGCCCCCCGATAAATAGAAGCCCGAGCCGGTATTAGTCAGATCTACCAGACGTGCTACGTTGCGAATTGCCTCGCTTGCATTAAACCATCCCTGAATCGTAAACGATTGCAACCCGTCGATGGCGGCACTTGCACTTGCAGAACTCTGGGCAAAAGGTCCGATGTAGGAGCTGCCCATGCCGGTGGCCGAGGTGCCATCGAACGCCCGATCTCCGGTCAACCCAGTTAGTCCCCCGGCGTCGCCGCTGTGCATATCCGCGACCGCGCCACTGGAATTATAAAGAGTTAGGTCTCCGTTCAGCGCCGAGCCCGTATTCCGAACATTCGACCCGGTTTCGGAAAACTTGTATTGAAACAATGGCACCGCCGATCCGTCCGTTTTCGAGCCGTAGATTTTAATCCCATCCAGAACTCCGTGAAACGGTCGAATGGCCCCCCTCGTATTCCCGACAGCGAGCCCGACACTAGGATTGATTACCGCTGGAGCATTGGCAATGGTGACGCTGTTGACAAAGCTGACACCCGTGCCAACTCTGCCCACATAAAAACATACGTTATTGCTGGTGATAGAGGAGTCATAAGTCACCCGGAAAAAAACCCAGCTATTCACCGCATCATACGCCGCCGTGCTGGTGGCATAATAAGTATTATTGATTCCCAGGGACAGAGTGCCCGGCGTACTGCCGCCGGAAAGATAGAATCCCGAGCCGGAATTAGTCAGATCGACGAGCCGTGCCGCATTGCAGATCGCCTCGTTCGCCTTGAACCAACCCTCAATGGAAAAAGAGCGCAGCCCGCCAATAGCAACACTCGCGGCGGAAGTTGTCTGCCCCCATCGCCCCGTCCACGGGGCTCCCATTCCCCCCGCGGCAGTGTTGTCGAGCCCCCGATCCCCGGCAAGGCCAGTGTAGCCACCGGCATCGGGTGTATGAATATCGGCAGCCAAGCCATTGATATCGTATAGAGTCAGATTGCCATTGCTCGCCGTACCGGTGTTAACTGCAGTCGTACCCGTTTCGTTGAAGTCATATTGGAAAAGTGGCGTTTGCCCGAAGGCTGAGCGAATCGCTCCAATGCCAATGATACTCGCCCAAAAAAGAATCCCCATCGCGGCTTTAGCGTAAGAAGTGCGCTTTTCCATAGCGGCGTGTTACACGAGGATGACTACCCTGGGAATACCACCCGAGCTCATTCACTTGACATTCTCGCTCATCTCGCACGAAGCTCCTGCGGCTCATTTTTCCTAGAAACAGGCAAACGCCGAGGCAAGAAGCCCCGCAAATACAGCTTGATTCGTCCAAACAAAACGCTTTTATTTAAACAAATCATATGGCCAATTTTTCGCCCAAAAAACTCGATGCCATTTTCAACGCCCTTCAAACACGAATCGTTCAAGGGGTCTGGAATGTGGGCGATCAGCTCCCGACGGAAGAGGCATTGTCCAAAGAGTTCGAGTGCAGTCGGGGCACAATGGGGCGTGTGATGGCACAATTGGCGCGCGAGGGAATGGTGGAGCGGCGGACGCGCGCAGGCACACGGGTGGTCCGGCAGACGTTGACGCGGCCGGCAACGGCGATTGACTTCGATGCCTGCGCGTTCATTCATCCAAGCCAGCAGCATGAAGGGGTGTGGCGAATAGCAAGCGGTTTTCAGCAGGCGGCTTTTGATGCGAAGTGCCGCACCCTTATGCTTTCAACCGGCACCGATTTCCGCAAAGAGGCAGAAATCATCGGCCATCTGGCCGAATTCGATGTGAAGGGTGCCGTGCTGTTCCCGGTGATTCTCACTCCGGCGGATCTGGCATACTATACGCAAATGCTTTTGGCCTGCCATTTCCCCGTTGTGCTGGTAGAAATGAACATCGCAGGCATGGGGTGCCCCGCCATCGTATTGGATGGCCTACATGCCGGTTACACGATGACAAAGCATTTGCTCGGGCAGGGCTTGAAAAAGATCGGCTTTCTAGCCAACTACGCGTGGTCATCCATTGTGAGGGAAAAGTATCTGGGTTATCACCAAGCCATGGAAGAAGCCGGACTGGGCGATTCCGAATCCCTCGTGCATCTCGATCCATCAATGACACCTCGTTTTAACGATCCGTTGCGCGAACCGATCGAACTGGCGCATACCTATCTGAAGAGTCATCCCGGCGTGGAGGGCATTGTCTGCTCCGTCGACTATATTGCGCTTGGCATGATCCGCGCCGCTCAGGAGCTCGGTTTGCAAGTGCCGGGAGATTTGAAGGTGACCGGGATAGACGACTTCGCATTGGCGCACGAGGGGCCCTTGGGCGTGACGACGTATCACGTGCCTTACGAAACGATCGGGAGACGCGCATTCGAGTCGCTCAACAAGATCATCGCGGGACATCAACCGCTCCTCACGGAAGCACAGGTGCGCGGGGAACTGGTCGTTCGCCAGAGCGCGTGATACTCGCCATCCCAATCGTGGAACCTATCCGCACGTGAACTCTGCCAAGGAAAGAGCCGTCACGACGAATACCGTGGGATTTTGTTGGACAATTATATATTTGTAGTTCAAATTGTCGCGCTGGCGCTACTTTACGCCAGTCCGCAACCGTACACCCCCACCCTTCATGAACATCATTCTTCGCCAAACCTTTGTCCACGCGATCATCCGCATCCTGGTTCCTAGCGGCTGTAACCATCGTCGTCTCACCCACTGGGCGGCTCGGCAAAACTCGTGGAACACCGCCGTAATGCCTCACTCCCTGCGATTTCTCATTGCGGCGTTCGTCATTTCAACGGGATCAACCCGGGCCGCCACCTCTCTCTATAACGGAGAATGCGCGTTACCTCCCGGTTGGTCATTCCGTGGCTGGAAGGGCGTCGAAACCACGATCGATGCCGGGTATCCGAAAAAAGGAGCTACCCTTCAAATGACGCCGCAAGAAGACGCGAAGGCTTGGGCAGGAGCCAGATACATCCGCGCCAAGGCCAACGCCTTGCCGATTGATCAGTCCTTCTGGGAAGGCGGTTTTCTCAATCTGCGCCTATCCATGGATCAAGACGGCGCGGATCGGAAGATCCCCCTCAAGGTCGCCTTGAACGTGATTCTCCAGAGCGGCGAAACGGTAAATACCCAAGGAGTTGGAATCGGGAATTACATCGTAGGAACTGGAGATTCTTCTCCGTGGCTAACGGTCTCGATCCCCTTGCGAGACATGCGCTGCGCAAAAAACTCTTCCCCGAGAACAGGGATATGCGAGGTCTTCTTCCAATACGACTCCAACCGGCCCGTTCTCGCAAAGGTCCGGATTGCCTCGATCTCGCTCGACTCGTCACCGCTCGGGGAAAAAACAGTGGATGCGACCCTTGCGCCAGCAGCTACGCCCTCCCTTTTCCATTCCCTCGACGATCTTCACCCCCCCGTTCTCCTGCAGCGCGGCGCAGAAATTTCCATTGACGCGAACGGCAACTTCACCGCTCAGGGCCGTCCACGCTTTCTTCTCGGAGCAGAAATGGGCAGCCGACTTCAACTCTTTTCCCAAAGCGTTGGTGGCTATCCTCAAGAGCTGAAATGGATTTACGAAAAGCCTCTCGATTACGAAAGTGCGCAGCGCCTCGGCCTTGATACCGTGGGCGTCGTCATTCCCCCGGTCTGGCAAAACAAACGGGACGCGCAGCCCGCGATAAACTCCAGTGTTTTGGAACGGGACGGCGGGGCGGCTGCGACGGAGAACGCCCTGAGGCGGATCGAGTTGCCCATCTACGTCGATTTGAGCCTGATACCAACCATGAACGGTATCCTTTCCCAGTCCGATAAAATTCCGAGCGAAGCAAAGAACCTTTTCACGCCAAACAACCACTACGCCCAATATGCAATGCTCGAACCGCAGGGCAGGGAACTCTACCGGGCCCTCTTCCGAGGCGGCGCAGAAATGATGACCCAGACCGGAGCCAATCCCCTCTACTACGAATTACTAAATGAGCCTGCGTATGATGACCCCAGCCTTTTTAACCGCCACGCCTTCGCAAAGGCCATGGAGGAGAAATATCGAAATATCGAAGCGCTCAACCGGGCGTGGAACACCCAGTACAAAAGTTTTTCGGAGTTGGCTACATTTCAATCCCGAACAGACACACCGGGTCTCTTTGTGGAATGGTGCAAGTTTATGGAAAATACCGTCGCAGGACTGTGCAAAGAGGGCGCTACGCTCATTCGCCAGATCGATCCGCGTGCCATATTCGCCGTGCAGATCATGGGGAGTGACTATTATCGCACCCTACCCAAGTCGAACGTCAACATCTTCGACATAGCCCAGAACCTTGAGGTTATTTCTCTGCCCACTGGCGGCGGCATCGAGAACCCGGGCTCCGGTGGGCTGGCCAAGGCCCCCACCCACTCGATCGACACACCACAAGTCAACCACCGCTTTGACGGGATGGTTTCCCGCCACTTCTTCCTCTCAATAGCGGAGGGGAAACCCATCGTCGATGGCGAGTTCTACGCCTATCACCACCCCATCAGCGACGGTTTCTGGCTTCAGCTTGCCCGCGGAGGAAACGCGGCCTACATCTTCGCATGGACCAAGCGGGAATTCGATTGGAAACCCAACCGCGGACCTGAAGGCGGCCGCCGCCAGGCGGAACTCTATCCCTATAACATGCTCAACCCCTACGCGGTCGCACCCAACCGGTTGGCGGAGATTGCGCAGACGAAAGAAGAAATCCTGGGCGTCGATGACATTTTCGTCCCGAGGGAAAACCGAAGCTCGCTGGAGATAGCGCTTCTCCTGTCCTTTCCCACGGCGCGCTATTCCATGGCCGTCGGCTCTTCCGACTATAATGCCATACGGGCCTACGGCGTTGCGCTTGACTTCGGCCACTACGATTACGCCGTGTTACCGGAGGCACAGGTTGCGGGGAAAAAGCTAGGCGACCTAAAGGTGCTCATAGCTCCCGCAGTCAGCAACGTCGAAAAAGGCACGGCCGAGCGCCTGCAAAAATGGGTGAAAAAGGGCGGAACACTCGTCCTCGCCCTAGACGCCCTTCAGCAAAACGAGTGGGGCCGTCCCCAAAAAGAAAGCGACTGGCTTAACCTGGGCTTGGGGCCAGTCAAGGAAGGGGACCTCGCTCCGATGGCTGGCAACCCGCCCAACCTCCCCTCGCTGCCTGGCTCAATCCAAGCACGGGTTCATCGCAAAGTCACGACCACGCCAGAATGGGAAACCTTGGCCACCGTCGGCAATCAGCCTGCACTGCTGATGCGTTCCTATGGAAAAGGCCACGTCTACTTTATCAACGCGAAGATGGGAGATTACGCTCTAACAAGCCTCGTCGGCGGCATTCTCTCCCAAAACGGAATTACCCCTCTCTGCCGGCTCATGCGAACGGATAATGGCGAATTGGAGGTAAATGTAGAAGCCCACACGTTCCATGCAACAGGTCTCACCGGCATCTTTCTCTATAACTGGGACTCCTATCCCAAAGAGTTCACCCTCGATATTGCCGAGCCTGCCTTGGTCGATCCTCTCAATCACCTCGCATTTCCAGTTCAAAAAGGTAAATCCACCCTGTGGCTTCCACCGCAAGGCAAGCGGGTACTCGTGGCAGGAAAGCGGGAACTCCTGGAGCGACGCTTCGGAAACTTGCCCGAGCAAGACTCCGCGGCGGTGACCGATGCAGTGCGAAAGGCTGCTTTGACGGCTTCCGTACCTACGGTATCCACGGCAACAGAGTCATCTTTTCCAATCCGGGGGGACAAGGTCCTTACCTTGGATCTTTGCCCCTTCGCCAACCGCGACTTCCATGACAGTATAGCAGATGACGGCAAGGGAGGGTGGACCGATGAAGGGGAGAATTCTCTCCATGGCGAAGAATGGGGAAGACATGTCTACCGGGGGATCCCCTTCGAAATCATCCGGTCCGACATGAACGGAGACAAAGGCATTATCGTGGCGGCCTCAAAAGCCAGCCGAGGCGTTCCACCGCGTATCCAAGGCATTCCGGTCGGCAGCGCAGGCGGCGAGAAAATACGCCGCTTCTATTTCCTCCACGCCACCGGCACAAGTGAAGCGCACGCTCACGCCTTTTCCTACCTGCTTCACCATTCCGACGGAACGACAACCGAGATCCCCATCCGCATTGGCGAGGAGGTAGCCGACTGGTGGGTGAACTCTCATCTGGGCAACTTTGGCAAAGACCTCAACGACGACACGCGCTGCGCTTGGAAGAACTTTGAGGAACGTGGTTTCTGGGTACACCGCTGGACCAATCCACATCCGGAAAAGTCGGTGACGCAGATCGATGTGGTTTCGGCGGAGAACACACCAATTCCCATCGTCATCGCCATCACGGCAGAGCTAGAGTAGAAGACATCCAGCGGACGGAATCGCAGTGTTGAGCCGGGCCTTGGAGCGGCGCGAAAAAAGCTCCAAGCCCGGCCCTCCGCCCGCCGTTATTAAGTTTACCCTTTTTGCTCGGAGGGTTTGCTGCGAATTTTGCTAACGGTTTCCCACATGGCGCGTTGGCAGCGTTGCGGGGGAATCCCCTTGAGCACTTGTTCCAAATCGTCCACCACCAGTTCTCCCATCCACGGCCAGATTTCGGGAATATTTCCCGCGCGGTGGGCGCTGAGCAAGGTATTGGGTGTCGTGCGGGCACGGTGGTTGGCGGGGATGGGTTCCTCAGGCCAGACGTCGATGGCGGCGCGGATGTGCCCTGACTGCGCGGCATCCAGCAATTCTTCGAAGTTCACGACTCCGGCGCGGCTGACCAGGACGACGATGCCTCCTTTTTCCATGCTCGCAAAGTATTTCGCGCCGATCTGCCCGGAATTTTCCGTAGTCGTGGCCGCAAGGATAAATACCACCGCCGAACGCTGGAAGCATTCCTCCAGGAAGACGGGCGTGGTGTGGAGGTCTTTCAAAACGCTGGGATGAATCCACGGATCGTGAACAAAAATTTCACTGGCGAAGGGACGCAGCAAGGGCAATAGCGCCCGGCCTACGTTGCCGCAGCCGACGACGCCCATGGGGCGATCGCTCAACAAGATCGAATCCTGGTTGTCGCCTTCGCCATACATGGTCTCCTTGCCGACGCGAATGGCCGCGTCGGCCTCGTGAATGCGCCGTGCACTGGAGAGGGCCATGCCGAGTGCCATTTCGGCAACGGGCTTGGAAAAGACGGGACCAGTTCCCAAAACATAGATGCCGCGGCGGTGGCACTCCATATAGTCGATATTGGGCATGAAGTTGCTTTCCACGTTGAAAACAACTTTCAGCTTCGGTGCACGGTCGAGCCGTTCCTTGGGCAGAGCTGTTTGACCAACGATCGCAACGGCTTCCGGCAGGTAGCGATCAATGACCTCATCGCTGGCGGGGGTTCCGTCGCGCCAGATGACGTTGCCCAGCGAATCCAGTCGCTGCTTGGTGGCGTCGTCGAATATTTGCGCGATGGAACGGGGGTACGGATCAAATAATATCAAGGGACAGTCTGTCTTGCTCATAGTTTCAAATCTTAGGTTGGGATGAAATAACTTAGGCGCTCTCTCTGATAACGATTGCGCCGCGCACCAGAGATTCAGTGGATGAATGGGAGCCCGCGCTCATTTGCGCGTTCAGCAAATCAAACGCTTTGCCGCCGAGGGTTTCGTAGGAAACGCGATAGGTCGTCAACGGGACGGAAGCGGTTGCCGCAATTTCGTAGTCATCAACACCGGTTATTTTCAAGTCTCCGGGAACATTCAGTCCCCGGTTTTGAGCCGCCTGGAGCAAGCCCAATGCCATGAAATCACTGGCGCATACCACGCCTTCCATTTTGCTATTCCTATCCAGATAGGACTGTGCAATGCGCGTCGGCTCCGCGAGCGGATCTTCAAAGTCGGGATTCATGCGCGACTCCAGCAGCACCCAATCCTGGTTCTCCGCGATTCCCGCTTCTTCCAGGGCTTGGCGGTATCCCATATAGCGATCTCGAATGAACGGAGCCCAGGCGTAATGCGCCAAAAACCCGATCCTCCGCAGTCCTTGGTCAATCAAATGCCGCGTCATCGTGTAACCGGCATGCAGCCCATCCACCGCAACCGAGGACCGCCCCATGCCCGGAATGGTCAACTCAGCCAACACTACTGGGAATGGGCAGGCTAAAATCATCTGGGAGTAAAAGGCCATCTCGGTGGGATTGGTGATGACCGGGAAAAGCACCGCCCCTTTCACATTGAATTCACCGAGCCGACCGACGATTTCCGCTTCCTTCCGAAAATCGGTGCCTGCCGATAACATCATCGTCCGGCGTTTGACTCCATGCGCCGCCTGCTGGAAACCTCGCGCGGTCCGCCAAACTCCCTCGTGCTGGTCGCTGGGATAGACGAAGGCGCACGCATCCAAGTCAAGGGAGGGGAGCGTGTGGGCCGCGGTACCGCGAATGACCCGCGTTCCCTCATGCGGCTTGCGTGCCACCAATCCCTCTTGCACCAAGCGCATGATGGCCCGCCCCACGGTTCCCCGGCTGCACCGGAATTCAGCGGCTAATTCCTGCTCCGTCGGCATAAGTGCATCTATAGGACAAATACCCGTCGTAATACGCTTGAGCAATTCGGCGTAGATGAAATCTTGCTTTGTATATGATTCTGCTTGCAGGGGCATGGCGGAAATGAATATGTTCAACATATAAACAATATTCAAGGAATTTTATGTCTTTTTTAAAGCACGGCATTCAATCGGTCGATTGGGAATCACGCGTCATGGGTTGCTGGCTTGGCAAGGCCATTGGCGGCACCCTGGGTGGCCCCCATGAAGGCCATCAAGGCCCGCTCAAACTCACTTTTTATGATCCTGTCCCCACGTCTTGCCTACCCAATGACGATCTCGATCTTCAGGTGGTTTGGCTTTGCTACCTCCTCAACAACGGGTGCAAGGAGGTCACGCCGGATCTGCTTGCCGATGCCTGGAATAAACATGTCGTTTTCCCCTGGGACGAATACGGCATCTGCCACCGCAACGGCGCTTATGGCTTGAAAGACCACCGACTTGGTTCCGTCGACAATTTCTTCTCCGAATGCATGGGCGCGGCCATCCGCAGCGAACTCTGGGCCTGCGTTGCGCCCGGCGATCCCCAGCGCGCCGCCGCCTTTGCCTGGGCTGATGCCGCCTGTGACCACGCTGGCGACGGCATCGGGGCGGAAGTCTTCTTTGCCGCCGTTGAGTCTGCCGCCTTCGTCGAAAGCAACCGAGACAAACTCATCGACCTCGGGCTCAGCTTCCTTCCGGCCAATAGTCGGGCGAAGGACGCCATTCAACTGACCCGCGCCGCTTGGGCCAGGAAACACGACTGGCTGGCCGTGCGCGGCGACATCCTTGCCGCCTACGAAAACCCGAACTTCAGCGACGTTGCCGCCAACCTCGCTTTCACCATTCTCGGCTGGCTCGCGGGCCAAGGTGACTTTGAAAAATCAATCTGCATCGCCAACAATTGTGGCATGGATACCGACTGCACCGCCGCCACGCTGGGCTCGATCCTCGGCATCCTCAATCCGAATGCCATTCCCGAAACCTGGCGCAAGCCCATCGGCGATGGCGTCGTCCTCAATCCGCAGATCGTCCACCTCGCGAACATTCCCAAAAACCTGTCGGAACTCACCTCGCTAACGCTGCGCCTCGGCGCACAGTTGGCTGAGGCCAAGCCGATCATCAAGGAAATCGCCCCGCGCGCTCCGCAAAGCGCCGATGATAAACGGCTCCAGATCCCGGTTGAAATCGGATTTTCGGAACGCAACGCCCTCGATAGCGACAAAGTCCCGGAGAGTCTCGAACCCAAGGTTGCCACAATCCTTCCCGGTCATTGGATACGCCGCGAGGCAAAAGATTTCCATGCGCCGGTCATGCTGCTCCACTACACCTTTGTTTTGAAACAGGATGAAGCTGTGCAATTTGCCGCGTGGAGCCAGACCAAGACCAAGGTCTGGGTCGACGGCATGGCGGCAACCCCCGTGGAGGCCGACGCGGTATGCAGTCGGCGGTCCAACGAGGGCGCGCCGTCCTTCCACCGTGGCGGACATGGTCACTTCATAGTGAATGGCCCACTCAAGGCGGGAACACACACATTCGTGGTAGCGTGGGAATGGCCGCAATTCCAAGCGGATCTCGTCGTCGGCGTCGCCAACGCGGAGTCCAAGCAATGGTTGCCGTTCGCGCTGCTCAAGCCATAGCTAAGACTATTTAAGAATACCTATGAACACTTCCATTAAAATCGGCATTATCGGAGCGGGCGGCATGCTTCGCTACCATGTCCAGGGGTTCCGTCAAGCGGGGGCCGATGTGGTCGCCGTGGCTGATCCCGCTCCCGGAGCCGCCGCACGGGTGGCTTCCGAGTGGGCGATTGAAAAATCATTCGACTCCGTGAACGCCATGCTCAATGCGTGTCCTGAGCTGGACGCCATTTCCATCATCGTTCCCAACAAATTCCACAAAGAACTCGCCGTCCAATGTCTCCGTGCAGGCAAGCATGTATTCTGCGAAAAACCTCCAGGGCTCAATGCAAGTGAAGTGGAGGAAATGATCGCTGCATCGAAGGCTGCGGGGAAGCAACTCCAGTTTAATTTTAACAACCGCGCGCGGCCCGAAGCGCGGGCAATGATGGCTTACCTAGCCGATGGTACCGTGGGCCGGGTCAACTCCGCGCAAGCAAAATGGGTCCGTCGCACCGGCATCCCTGGCTTCGGCGGTTGGTTCACCACCAAGGCGCTTTCGGGTGGCGGGCCGCTTATCGACCTGCTCCACATGGTCGACTTGGCCCTCTATTTTATGGGGTACCCCGAACCCGCACATGTCCTCGGGCAAACCTTCAATAACCTCATCACTAATAAGCAGTTCAAGGGACCATGGGGCATTCCCGATCGGGAAAACGGCATCACCGACGTTGAAAACGCCGCACATGGCTTGATCACTTTCAAAACAGGCCAGGTGCTCTCCCTCCAGATTTCATGGGCCGAGATGATCAAGCGCGAGGAAGTCTCCGTCGTGTTTCAGGGTGAAAAAGCGGGCGGCAAAATCGAGCGGCTATTCGGCGCGGACGGCGTCGACGAAACGGCCATCGACACCTGTGAGCTGTATGTCCAGGAAAACGGGCGGTCCGTCAATCGCACGATCATCCCCGAGCGTTGCGAAGACATGGGGCGGATCGGATCGGCCGCAAACTTTATCGCAGCCCTGCAAGGCAAAGAGGCTCCGTTGAATACCCCCGAACAAGCGCTCAAGCTGATGCGCATCATTGACGCTGTTTATGCATCAGCAGCCACTGGGGTGCCGATTTCGCTATAATAAGAGCGTGTCTGGAAATAACCTTTCCATCTGGCTGGTTCTTTTGACCGCTGGCGGCGTTGCTCGTCAGTCACAGATCACAGATCTGCTCCTTCCTCGCGCCTTGCCATCGGTCAAAATCCCTGCGCAATTTTGTAAAGGTTATTTACAGACACACTCTAACTATATTTCAGTGGTTATGATCTGATTGGAGTCTACTCCGACAAGACCGTGGGGATTACGATTGGGCTAATACGTGTTCGTTAACGAATAGGGACAAAGCGCCTGCCGGGGTTGTATGGCGGTGGTCGGAGTCTCCGTCCGAATACGAACCCGATACGGAGTCGCCGGATAGAGATCGAAGAAGTTGTCATCGAGCTTGTGGGGGATCCCTGAGATCCCCAGGTCCACCTGGTGGTGGAATCCCTCGGACTGAACTGTGATCTCGAACTCGCAGGCGGAAATCGCCTCGACTTCCGTGAAGATCGCAGCCCGTGGAAGATTCATGAATCGCGGTGCGGTGAGAAATACGGTGCCGCGGGAAACTTGATCTCCTGCTTCCAGTTCGACCCGGCAGTAAATCTGCCGCGCGCCATGCGTCTTCAGCGGCTTCTGAAGATCGAGCGTCTTGACCAGCGAGGTCTCGCCATAGCGGAGCGAAACGCGTTTGCTCCCTTCGTTCAGAATCGTGGGGTGCAAAAATTCGTCGCCTTCAGAAGTCTCTTGAACTTAGCAACATCCAAAATGCCTATCGTTCCATCAGAAGTCTCTTGAATTGAGTGACATGCACGATGCGCAAATTCGCTAATTGCGTTCCGCTTTTAGGCAGCTTTACGGTGGTAATGCCGCAAGAGACCGCCCAAACGGGAGTCGCATTCGACCTCCGAAGGATTGGGCGGACCGGAATCTTGCAGAGGCATCGGAACCACGCCGATGGTTAGGTTTCCGAGCCCCTGGTGTGGCCGAACGGTGTTGTAGTGGTGCTCGTATTCCCGGATCAGGTGCTCCAGATGGTGTTCCCCGAACACGATAAAATGGTCGAGGCATTCCTGCTTGATGCTTTGAACGAACCGCTCGGCAAAAGCGTTTAAGTTGGGAGAACGGTAGGGAAGCCTCTTCACCTTGATCCCCTCCCCTCTAAACACCTCATCAAATTTTTCCGTGAACTTGGTGTCACCATCCTTGATCAGATAGGAAGCCTTCTCACCCCGCTCGGCCAATTCCATCACAAAATTGCGCGCCTGCTGTTCAACCCAAGCTGCCTTGGGCTGGACTGTCAGGCCTGATATCTTCACCCGTCGCGTCCCTACATGGATGAAAAACAGGATGTAATAGGTCACTTTGCCAAACCCTGTCCACACGTCCTTCGAAAAGAAATCGCATGCCCACAGCGTGTCGATATGGCGTTTTATGAAGAGTTCCCAGTCCCCCTTCGTGCGGTTTGGGCTGGGGTGGAAGCCATTCTTAATGAGGATCTTCTTGATCGTGTTGGTGGCCACCGTGATCCCGAGCTTCTTCAGCTCACCCTGGATTCGGGCGTATCCCCAGCCGGTTTCTTTGGCTAGCCGCAGGATGATCGCTTTGATGTCTTCCGCAACCGAAGGACGTCCCGGATGCTGGGGCGGTTTCACTGTCCGCGTTTTCCCGGCTTTCTCCTCGCGCACCCACCGCAGGAACGTCTTGTAATTGACGGCCGAAAGCAGCTCTTGGATCGCGTTGCCCAAGGGCGCGCCCAAGCGGACCAGAAGCGAGCGTTCGGCGGGCGTGGTCTGAATCTGCTTTGGCAGCCGGGACCGGAGAATCTGGTTCTCCGCTTTGAGATAAGAGATCTCGCGCAGGAGAACCAACTGGGTCATGTGGAGCAGGAAAGCAAGGAGCGGATTTTGACGGACTCTGGACATCGAAAAAGTGCTTAAAGAAGGTGGTCAAACAGGCGGTTTTTCGATATGAAAATCTAAGCCGTCGAAAAAAGGATTTTATAGAGGCAACGCGGAAGCGGAACAAGTTATTTGCATAGCGCAAAAACAGCGGCGATCAGCCGGGACTTGAAAGGGCGAGAGAAAAGGTGGTCTCGGTCATGCGCAATGACCCGTTTGGAGCGGAGTAACCAACGGTCTGGGCGACGCTGCCACTACCAGGGTGAGGGTGAAGGAAGAGACTCGTTAGCCAAGAACAGCCCGTTTCGTAAATCGTCGGAATGGCTGCCCATATCGGCGATTCGAACTAGAGAATCCGGATGCTGTTAACCGAGAGCAACTTTCCGTAAACTGGAAAGCCGAACCACAAAGGATTCGAGTCGTATAAGTGGTTCAAAAACAAGAGAAAACGGAGAAAAAAACAGAGAAACCATTCCGAAGAGAGTTGTGCATGGGGAGGGCGGTAATCGAGTTTTCGCTTAAACCGAAAAATCAGTGGACCGGCGGATTACTGGCCTATCTGAACACGTTTGTGTTCGCCGCAGAAAACCTTTATTCGGGATCGCTCAACTGTGCCACCGTCGCTTTATTGACGGCGCTTGGGTTATCCGATCAAGTTCCCGCTAATGACGTGGCGCAGGTCGATGCCAGCGCGGAAGTGACGTGGAGTTTTGGCGGTGAAAAGTTCCGATCCATCACGTTCTCCGCTACGATTGAGGCTCCGATCACGGACTTGAACGCCGCTGCGTCGCCCGATCCGGAACTTTATCCGCCGCCTTCCGAAGTCGCCCGTAAAAGCGATATTCCAGTTGTCGGGACCGCAGCCCGTCTTGATGCTGGGGTGCCAAGCGGCGCTGCCACCCTGGACGGAACCGGCAAACTGGAGGGAGCCCAGGTTCCCGATTCGCTTGCTCTGAAATCCGACATTGTCCCCAACGGGTCCAATCGGATTGTGATTGTGGACCGCTTCTCCCTTGCCACGCTCCCGACTACTGACGCCAACGGCAATTCGATCACCAAGGTCAATATCAGCGACGTGGTTCATCAGATTGGGGTCCAGGAAACCCGTCGCACAGCAGTTTTGAATTTCAGGGACTACACCATCACGGACGATGACGTGAATAACGCGCCCCATATCCAGTTTTGCGATGAAAATTGGAATTGCGCCGGATTTGGCATCGTGGATTTTGGCGGCTCGGGGACGCTCGTTTCCGCAACGGATTTTGCCTATGCGTTGGTCAACGCGATCAACTCCGGCGGCCTGAATGTTTCCGGAGATGTGACTGGAGACGATCAACTCACCATCACAAGCAACACCACGGGACCGTTGCCTTCGGACTGGAATTTCAGCCAGGATATCGACCTTGCGACCTATTCCGAAACCGAGGGAGTATCCGCTTTGCCTCCCGGCGATTTTATCGTGGCCGACTTGAACAACCTAGGGGACGCCACCGGCTATCAAGGCATCGGTGACACAGTCGATTTCCTGAGTGGCTACGGTACTCCCACATTGGAAATCGGCGAGGAAGGCGACGGCTACGTGGACGAGAACAACGGCGACTTCTACCACCGCGATGCCTCTGGTTGGCAATTCGTTCTCAATATCAAAGGGCCGAAAGGCAACGATGGAGTGAATTTGATGAGAGTTGCCGTGGGCGACAGCACGCAAATCGGCCCGCTTCTTTGGAAATGCAAGCCGCCCACCTACGCCGTCGGCACCCATTCGCAGGGCATCTGTTTTGATGGAGCCAACATCTGGGTAACGAATAATGGATCGAACAACGTAACCAAGATCACGGCAGCCACCGGGGCGGTAGTTGGGACTTACTCCGTCGGAACGGCGCCGGTCGGGATTTGCTTTGACGGGACGAATATTTGGGTTGCCAACAGTGGGAGCAACAATGTAACCAAGTTGACCGCCAGCAACGGAGCGGCGGTTGGCACCTATACCGTGGGGACAAGCCCCCAATACCTCTGCTACGACAGCACGAACATTTGGGTGACCAACGCTGGCAGCAACAACGTCATGCGGCTTACGGCCAGTACCGGAGCCATCGCGGGGACCTATGTCACGGATTCGAACCCTGCCGGAGTATGCTTCGATGGCACAAACATCTGGGTCGCCAACTGTAACTACACCACCCAGAGCCTGAGCAAATTTGTCGCCGCCACGGGCGACCTTGTTGGAACCTATTCCTACAAATACAACGTGAACTCCCCTTTGGGGATCTGCTTCGATGGCACAAACATATGGACCGCCAACAGCGGTTCGTTTGGGGTAGGTAGTGTCCAGATTCTTTCGCACTTTCAGTTGATGGCCTGAGGAAGGTTGGTCTTTGTTTTTGGGTTTCTTGTTTGGTTTTGATATCCGCCCCCGCGGGGGCGGATATCAAATTTGTCGATCAGGCTACGGCTTCCTCTGTGGCTGATGGGTTCTCGCGCAGGCGGCTCATGTCCAGGTAGCGCTTGCTGCCCCACTTGGTTCCGGCGATGTGCCGCAGCCGCGCGGCTGCGAGCATCAAGGCACTCTGGCCGTCGGGGAAGGAACCTACCACTCGGGTTCGTCGCCGGATTTCCCGGATTACGCGTTCCAGCGGGTTGTTGGTTCGCAGGTTGCGCCAGTGTTCGCGGGGGAAGTGCATGTAGCTCAATGTCTCCTCGATGCCCGTCGCGACCAGTTCCGCTGCTTTGCCAAGCTTCATTTCCCGCAGTTTAAAGACGACCGCCTTTGCCTTTTCCTGCGCCGCAGCCAGGTCTTCCTGGGCATGGATCGCTTTGAGCATGGCCACCACTTCCTTGACTTTCCCACTCGGCACCGCCGTCCATACGTTGCGGTAAAAATGCACCGTGCATCGCTGCCATTTCGCTTCTGGGTAAAAATCCGCAAGGCTTTCTACCAGCCCCAGGCACTTGTCGCTCACGAAGAGCTTTACTCCGGCCAAACCCCGCTGCTTCAACCCCCGCATGAAGTTCGTCCAGCTTTCCTTGTCCTCCTTGGTTCCTTCGGCCACTGCTAGCACTTCACGATAGCCGTCCTGGTTAACTCCCACGGCGATCAAAATGCTCACGTTTTTAACCTCTCCGCCCCAGCTTCGCTTAAGCCATACCCCGTCGAGATAGACGTAGGCAAAGCGGCCTTCGATGGGCCGGTTGCGCCACTCCTCAATCTGCCCGTAGATCTTCTGGTTTAAATCGCTCACCACGCTCGGGCTTACCCGGGTTCCCCAGAGCGCCTCGGTAATGTCCTCGACCCGCCGCACGCTCACTCCGGCCAAATACATTTCGACGAGCGCCTCCTCGACGCTGCTCTCCCGGCGCTTGTAGCGTTCGATGATTGCCGTTTCAAAGGGCAGGCTCCGCAGCTTGGGCACCTTCAAACTGACTTCGCCTGCTTTGGTATGCAGTTGCCGTTCGTAATGCCCCGCTCGGGTGTCAGCCCGATCCCCGCTGCGCTCATAACGCTTCGCCCCGCACAACCGGTCGGCCTCCGCGTCTAGTAGCGCGTTCAACGTCTCCTCAACCGCCTCTAGTACCACCCCGCTCAGGTGTTCTTTAATCCTTCCTTCGTCGATACTTATGATCTTGCCGTGGCCTTCGGCCCCGGCTACGGCGCTACCCGCCGTTTCCTGCGTTTCTTCTTTGTATTCGCTCATGGGTTGCTCTCTTTTTGCCAACCTTCCTCTTACCACCCCAAAAAAATGTGCGAAAGAATTACTACGTCATTTTGGGGTATCCAAGATCGTAGCAAATACGGCTACGTTTACAGGAGAATATTATACGGATAACGATCCGCCCTATTGGATCTGCTTTGATGGAACCTATATTTGGGTGACTTACCAGGGTGGAACCATTCGAAAACTCTCCCTCACTAATGCCGCTATCCTTGGACGATACAAAGCGGGGAATGGTCCTCGGGGTATTTGCTTCGATGGAACGTACCTTTGGGTGGCGAACTATTACGACAACACGGTAAGCCGACTCTGAGCATTATGAAATTCCTCATCACCCCCAATTCTAAAGGAGCCTATATGACGGCGGGCGGCAACCCCGTGGATATCGTGGCCTCCGAGCATGGCAAGGACTATGCCGACGAGGCCGCATTTGCAGCCGCGTTCAAGCTCACGGCAAAGGATGCCTATGCCCAAAAGCAAACCGCTCTGACCAAGCTTCAGAAGGAGTTTGAAACCGATCTAGCCAAGGGATACACGGACAAGGAACTCGGGATCACCATTGCCATCGAAGACGGGGATCGCCAGCAGTTCAACGACTTGGAGCAACATCTCGTCCGCAAAGCCGTTTCCGATGACCAGACCATGACAATCAAGCTGTTTGACGGCAGCTTGTACCAAATTACCCGTGGCCAATTCCACCAGTTGCTAATCCGTGCTGGGGATTACTACCTGTCCCTGTGGAACACCATGCAACAAAAGAAAAACGCTTTATGAGCCCCATCCCCGATCCTCTCCATAACCTTGAACTGCATTGCGAACTATGCAGGGAAGATGTCCGCGACCGGATTGCCGTAGTAGACAGGCGTCTCCTCGCGTTGGAGATTATCGTGCGAGGTGAAGATGGACGAAATGGCATCAAATCTCAACTGAATACGCTCTGCCTACGGTTTGATGCTTTCGAGAAGAAGGCCATCCGGTGGATCGCGGTCGGGACGGCATTACCGGGGATAGTGGTTGGCGTTCTTGGATTACTTCGGTTCATAGGGAAAATCTGAACTCACCTCCCGTTCAACACAAGTAAGCGTCACACTCGGCATCAACAAATACGGGCAACAGGGATTGGGATGCGAGAGCTCATTGGCCAATCACTGCCGCCCATCCTCCTGGCCTCTATCCTTGATCCACTTGCAAATCCACTTCGGATGCGTTTTCCCTTTATAAAAAGGAGCCCCTTCATTCCTCGCATCTCGAACAAAGCCAATTGAGACCGCCAATTTTTTGACTATCTCCTTCATGTTGTATAGTTTGGTTTTGAGGCCTTTTGCTTGTCCTCCGTTGTTATTTGGAATTTTTTGTTTATTCATTCTGTGCGCAGGTAAATCATTTTCGATACATGGCCATGGCGATGCCATCGGTCAACTAATCATTCGCATCGGAGACTACTACCTGTTGCTTCGAAACGACCTGCGGAAAAAAAATTTCGCCCTATGCACGGGATTCCGGCCCTTCGGCTCAAATACGCGCTATCCGCATTGATCGAAGAAAAAGCCGCTGTTCTAATCGGCAGCGGAAGCACGCACGGCAACCTACAAAATTTCAGCAGTCACCAAACGAAAACGCAAACAATAATCATTCCGCTGCTATGGACACCCAAGAACAAATCCAGGAACTTGAACGTCAAATCGAAAACCTTCGCGGCCGCGCTGTCATGGAGCTAAAAGTCAAACTAGTCGAAGCTCGCAACAGGGTGGTCGAAATTCAAAAGGAGATTGCAGAACTTACCGGAAGCACCACTCCCAATGCCGCGCGCCTCTTGACAGCCGGTTCAAAGAGCCTGCGATTCGTATATCTTACGCATCTCGTAGGCGATAACTTTTGCTTCGCGTCGCATAGTTCGCGCTGCGCATAATCGGTAAAAACGGAATTTACAGAAAGATGGTTACCCCGGCTCTACTACTCGACCTTCAGGTTAAAAGCGATGCACCAATTATACAACGGATACGGTTTGTTTACGAGGTCCGGTATATTCTCGTCGGGACGCTGTTGCTGGCAATTGGGATCAAACACATAGGTATCTTCAGAAACGGCGGGATCGCTATCCCTTAGATAGCCATTTCCATCGAAGAATAATTTACTTGCATACCGCACGTAAACATCTCCCACGAAATCTCGTTCGCAAACAATTTCCACAATCGTATCCGCCACAATCCGAATCGAGCTGATACGAACCTCTGCGTTCCCATCATAGACATTGAACCCTTTGTTTTTAGCTAGCTCTGGTTTGTTTCTGCCGATGTAGGGAGAATCAAAGACTAGGGGTGGTTCGGGAACATGAAAATCAATGGAAAGCGTGCGACCTTCCCGTTTCGCTTTGATCGGCGAAAGTGGCTTCCATTTTTCCCGGCGAACCATCACTTTATCCAGCACTTTGCCAAACTGAGCGCCCATCCAGCGATATCCGTTGGCGGTAAGATGGCCACCGTAGTCGGTAAAGGGGTATGATGGTGTTGCCAAATAGCAACCAGGCACCTCCTGGGTAAGTTCCCATTGGGCCATGCCGATCGCCAGACCATTGGTGTCGTTAGTATACGCCCCGCTGGTCTGGTAGGTCACAAACGCAGGGATGTTCGGTTGGTTGGAGATGCCCATTCCTGTTTTCAGGAAGTCATCGCGGAACTGTTTGAGTTTTTCTTTATAGCCCTCTTTGGTGGCGGCAAAATCGCCAGACGGAGAATAGTTTGTCTCCCCCTGAACCCAACAAAGGGCTGCAATCCCGTAACTCTTGTTCTCTTTACTGGAGATTTCTTTCGCCGCCGCCATGGATCCCTCCACCCGCTCCCAAAGATTGATATAGGCCCCTTTCGAAAGCTGCTCAATCGCTTTTCCTGATGAACCACAACTGCTGCCAATGAAAACCCGGTTTCCCTTTTGATTCAGCTGCTTTTCATAGAGCGCCTTAAAAAGGTTGACCGCTCCGACAATGGGATGTTCGTCATTGGCTCCCAATCCCGTCAGCGGAGAAAAAATTTTTGCTCTGGTGGAATCATACGCCACCTTATTGCCGATCATGACGTTGCCATGCTCTTGGGTCATGGATATCGCAATCTTGCTGTCCGCCCCAACCGACAAGCTCTGACCATCAAAAATAATGTGGTTATAGTCAAAATCTATCCCGGTAATGTCTTTGTTGATTTCCTTTTTGATTTGCTGACTCGCCCGCATGTTTTCGGCATTACGCGCGCTATATAGCTTCTCGTCGCCCGGTTGGATGGAGCCTTCGGGAGCCTGTCCCCAGAGGGGAGATGCACCAAAAATGGCCGTCAGCACTAAAGTTAGTGAGATGATGCGATATGGCCGAATGGAGGTTTTAGCATGCCTTTGCGGTAGGGTTGAATAAATATTCATAATAGTCAGCGACCTCCGGCAGAGCCGAAGGCTTGAGGATGTGAACCGCTCAAAGCGGTTGTTTGTGCTGTTAAATCATGCGGAATTCACGCCGGAAAGCGTGAACCGATTTCAAATGCGTTACATGCATTTGCATCTACAAAACGCTAATTTTTTGAATGTTCCAAAAATCGTTTACTTAGTTAACCGGACACGTGTGAGTTTAGCACTAACTTTTACGACGAACCAATTTCTGCTGATCAAATTCCAGACGGGTAAGCATTTCGAAACAAGCCCGGCTATGATGATAGGGACAGTCCCAGGGGCCAACTTTGTATCGAGTATTATCTGGAACTCCATCCCGGGTTAACTGCTTGAACCAGTCTCCATGCACACGGTCAACCATGTGGGTCTGGATATATGCCCAGCACTGGCTGGCAGCCTGCGCGAAGTGCTTCTGGTTTGAAATCTGATAGGCATTATGAAATCCGACGACAGCCTCGGCCTGCGCCCACCAGGATTTGCTGGTGTCTGTCAGACCGCGCGGATCTGCTTCATAGAACACGCTGCCGTCAGCATCACGCCCTTCCTTATACACGGCATCGGCCATAAGGACTGCGGATTGGCGCACTTGCGAAAGCAATTCAGCATCCCCCTGCATCTCCGCTGCCTCCACGAGCAGCCAACTGCACTCAATGTCATGCCCAAAGGAGACGGTTTCTGAAAGGGAGTGCCATGGGTCGTCAAAGAATAGCTTCAAATGGCCGGAATTGCGGTCGAGGATATGCTCAAGGAAAGTTTCGATTAAAGCCCGGTGCCGTGCCTTGAGTTCTGTGTCATCCCACACACGCAATAGATCGGTATAGGCTTCCAAAATATGGAGGTGGGTGTTCACGGATTTTTGGCAATTGAGATCTTTGTCACTCAAGCGCATATCGAGCAACGGTCCCCAAGTCCGACTGCTCCCTTCGGTATACCCCTCGTGAATCGGATCTCGGGCGTGCTTTTCCAAATAGTGAAATAACTCACGTACCAACCGCAGGCATTTGGGTTCCTGTGTAGCACGGTAGTATTCCGCCAGTCCATAGATTGCAAACGCCTGTGCGTAATGATGCTTGCGATCAGCAACCGGGTGTCCCTTGCAATCCACCTCCCAGTAGACGCCGCCTTCTTCGTGATCCCAAAAGACGCGCGTAAGATAATCGTACGCCCACTGGGCTATGACCCAATATTCAGACAACCCAAAGCGGCGATACGCGGTGGAATATACCCAGAGGATGCGTGCGCACAAAGTGGAGGAACGCGGGATTTCATTATGGATCACCAAGTCATTAGTCACCGCTCCATAAAAGCCGCCATTCACCCTATCCACGGTATGGTTCATCCAAAACGGGAGAATATTACCGCTCAGCTCTTGCTCGATTTCGTGCCGTAAAATGGGTTGGCTCAAGGTGTTCATGTGCAAAGGAGGGGACTCCATTTTTACAAACAGACTATGGATATTAACCCAGCAACACGGCCACGCTTACCACGTCTCCTTGTTTTTGAATCGGGATCACATTGGACTCGACTTGTTTGCCGTCCACCGTGAGTTGTTGGCCCCCTTTGCTGGCGCCGCTCGGATTCCAAAATTCGATATGGTAGGTCGCACCGCGAAAGATTCGCTGGACGCGGAATGTTTGGGTGATCACGTATTCCCGCACGCCATCGTCAAAATGTCCGTATTGGTTCATCGGAAAGCGACGCTATTCTCCTTCCCTGGTTGTGATCAAGCACCTCGGCACTCTAACAGTAGAGTGCCAGCTTCAAATGAACTTTTCGCCTCCCGACTTGTCGAAACGCCTCGTCTTCGCCGGAATTGCCCTGACGGTTTTCCCATCCACCCAAGCTCCATCCAGATAGATCGTTTGGGGAACGGAGGGAATCCCGCGCTCATTTTGCTGAATCATCCGAATCAGGTTATCAACGGCCGCTGCTCCTACGTTGGCGTGGTTCTGGCTTACGCCCGCCCGCACTCCATTGGAAACCATGCAATCGAGGTCGATGAAACCGGCGTCTTTCGGAACCCGGATACCCAGTTCCGTTATCCAATCGAGCGCTTTGCGATGGGTGCTTAAGACCACATCAGGCCGGTAACGCAGAAACCATTCCTTAAAAGCCTCCGGCCCCCATCTGGCAGTAATGAGTAAGGGGATGCATTCCATGTCGCGATGCCGGGCTTGCTCTGTGAGCATTCCGGCCGACCAAAGGAGGTCGACCCGCTCGTTGTTCAGCTTTTTAATCGCAAAACCGATGCGTCGATATCCCCGGCTACGCGCCTCCCTAAACGCGATCTGCATGCACTGGTATTGATTGTTGCCGACACTGTGCAGGCGGGGACGGACCATGGAGGGATCAATCCGGATGGCGCTGAACCGGTCCCAGTCCAAACAAGAATGCCCCCGCCCCACCGGGAGCGGCGCGATGATGAGCCCCCCGTAGTTTCGCGTCCAAAGAACCTTGTTCCAACGAGCGGTGGTCATGCCGGGTTCGCGAAGCCACAGGTGCTCCATAGCATAGCCCAGGTGCTCTGCCCGGGCGCACGCCCCGGCATAGATGCGGGCGTGAGCTTCCTCCGACATCCAGGCTTCCCGCGTCCGCCATTCCGTCAAATAAGCGAGAGTGGGCGGGGTGGCAGCGGCACTGGCCAAGCGGCGGTAGTTGCAGAGCGCGGAGAGCATCGGATCTGGCCGGTAGCCCATTTCATCAGCGATTTTCTGGATGCGTTCCCTCGTCGTCACAGAGATGCTGGCATGGTTGCGGAGGGCAAGGGAAACCGTCGTAACGTGAACCCCTGCCTTTTGAGCAACATTTCTTAGGGTAACGCGGACCGAGGACATACCTCTACAGATAGAGTGCTGGGAAATTCGCTTCAAGCAGCAATCGGGGCACCTGCATAATAACTACCTTTGATGGCGTTGCACTGGGCGACGCCAGAGGGTGTGCCACAGTTTAAGCTAGAGTTTGCTTTATCACGCTTTTTGAGTCTGGAAGCGCTACGCTTATCGGAGCACGACGTATGCAGAATGGCTGTTGGAATTTTAGCTGTGGGTTGAGAAGGAGCGCTGGGGTGTCCAGGGTGAGAGAGCGCCACTATCCATCAGGGAAGCGCATCAGGTGATCGACGCGATCAAACTCGCGTTATTGAGTGGAAAGCGCGAGGTGGTGGACGCCGACTTGAGCGGCTATGATAACCACTACTCAAACGAGCGACTCCACGAGCACCACGGGCTGATTCGTTTCCCCTTGCAGCCCAAATGACAAAGCCCATAAAACAAACCGGAGAGCAACCTCCGAGAGCCGGATGCGGGCAAATCCGTACGTCCGGTTCGATGAGAGGGAGACAGGTGACGGCCATTGGCCACCTAGGCCTTCTCATCCCATCCGTGTCTCCCTACTTTACAAAAAATATCGACAGGTGAAAAAAATGGTTGACGCCATACTAAATGACGCATATTAATGCGAAGAAAATTGCTAGAAAACTGTCAAACACGTATCTCGTGCGGGCTGCGGAAAAGCCCCCCTCATTTTCAGCCAAATCACCTCCATGAATCATCGATCTAAAATTTCGCTATACTTAGCTTTAACCGCCGTACTGACTTCTGTCGCGCTATGCGCAGACACGCCGGTGGCCTTGGTTAATCCGGGCTTTGAAGACCCTTTTAAAAATGGTTGGGATCTCTGGATTTCCCCAGATTCGCTGCCTAACAATTGCCATTGCGAGGTAACTACGGAGACTCCTCATTCTGGTAGTGCCTGTTTGAAACTTTCTGCCGATGCTATTTCACGCTTTAGTGCTGGGCGCAAAGAGGTTTTCCCGGTGCAAGCAGCGGAGCGGTATCGCATCGGCATCTGGGTGCGTGGTGATGCCGAGTTTGCAAATTCTTCAGCTGTCTTTTTGGTGCGAATCACTTTGGCACCAGCTATTTCTGGAAGCGGTTCTGACCTGTTGCATATTGGCTTGGATGGAAAGATTACCAGGAATGCAGATCCTTACACGAATGCGCCTCTTTCTGCTCAGTGGAAAAGGGTTACTGCGGTGTTTGAAATTCCTGCGACCGCCCAAAAAATGGGGATTGGAGTTTTCCTTTGGAACGCGAAAGGGAACATATACATTGATGACTTCACGCTAGAGAAAGTTGATGCTGCGACACCACTAAGTGAAATGACTTCAAGGAGTAAATGATTTTGTTACATATCGGAATTTTCTGCGTTTGCCACCACGCTTGCTACTACTTAGAAAATATACTAAAAAATCGAAACATCCCGCAGTATCCCTGGCTATGTGTGATTGTGCCGATGTTCGGCAGATTTGCTGCGAGACGTCCTTTGAGTGGTCAATTACGGCCGGATTGCAATCGCTCATTTCTCAGATAAATCTATGATAATTTAGCGACGTTAAATACGTATGTTTGGAAAAACCCCACCGAAAATTATAAGAAAAACCATGAAGCCAATTCTCCCCTCCCCTGTTTTACAATCCCCTCGGAAACGGCAAATGAGTCGAGTCGCCGTTCTTTGCTCAATGCTTGTCTTCGCGGAAGGCACCACTCAAGCGGCAACATTTACTTGGAACAGTAGCTACACTACAGGCAGTTGGAGTACCACAAGTGATTGGTTGCCTACCGGCGGGTCGGCAGGAGGTCCAAGTTCCTCCGATACGGCAATCCTTACAAGCACATCGTCCACTAGCTACACGGTTACGTATGATGCAAGTGCTTCGGGGACAATTGGAATCCTGAATCTCATCGCAACCAACACCGGAGCTGTCACTCTATCATTAAATCAAAGTCTCACAATCAGCACCGCCGCGAATCTTGATGTAGAGAGTAGTTCCGGAGGAGCGACTATTAAACTGACGGGAACGTCCAACCTTACTGTTGCTTCAGGGGCCACGCTTACTGTGGGATCGGGCAGTTCCGCCTTGCCTGCCAATAAACACTACATTCAGACCAGTGGCACTAGTTACACTGGAACGGGCTTGATTGTTAGCGGAGAAATTGTCGCAAAAAGTTATTTTTCCAGCAATCAAGTCATGTTTATTGATTCTGCTGTGACGTTAACCGGAGGCACACTTACACTGAATAGTACAGGTTCTGCAGGTGAACGATTATATTTAACGGGTAATTTTACAACATCCGGGTCGGCGGTAATTCAAAATACTGGAACAGGAGCAAGTTCTGCGGGCATTTTTTTCTTTGGGTCAACTATTACTATTGGCAGCGGGGCAACGTTTTCTGGCTTTTCCGGCAATTCAACCACAGGTGTCATTTTTGATTTAAGTAGCAGCGTCAATTCAGCGTTGACATCGCAGACAATTTCGCTGGGATCTGTTATCACAGGTGGCTTTACAATTCGAGATGACTATGCATCAGCCACGGTAACACACAATTTGTCGTCGACGGCTACCAGTGGCACCGTAAACAATGCGGTAAGCACAATATATCGCTATATGACGGCGTCGTCTTCGACAGATATTTTGAAATTGGGTTCCAATTTGAGTCTGACGCCTTCCACTTCATCCGCATTTGGATTCTCTTTTGCGGCGTCGGCTACTAATTCTAATATCACTCTCGATTTGAACGGATACACTTATGACGCGACCACAGGGGGCACGAACGCCTTTGCACCAACTGTCTCGGGTACCCAAGTAGCAAATAATAACTATGTCTATATTATTAACAGTAGTGCTAGTGATGGCACATTTAAGGCTGGGTCTTTTAATCTGAGTGGTGCAGACGTGGGAATAGGAAGCGGTGTCATCCTTTACGCCTCTGGCACCGGCGCAAATAACCTAGGAAATAAAGACGCTTCCGCAACGACCACAATTGAGGCTGAAAGTACTTTCTATTATACTGGATCCGGCAGTTCGACTCTTACGTCGAACCGAGCCATTGGAAATCTCGAAATCGGCAACGGAACGACAGCGTCCACTTTGAGCATCATTAGCGCTAACTTGACGGTTGGTGGATCCGTTGCTGTTAACAGCAATGCTATCCTCAATCTCGGCGGAATGAACCTAACCGAAAGTACTACCTCCGGAGGATTGAGTGGTAGTGGCACCATTTACAATAATACCGCTTCCTCGACGTCAACGCTGACGATCAACACCGCCAGTGGCAACGCGGACTTTGCGGGTGTTATTAAGGACGGCAACGGGACTGTTTCAGTAACGAAAACTGGTAGTGGCACGCAGATTCTTTCCGGTTCGAATACGTACACCGGAGCCACGACCATTTCAGCGGGGGAATTGGAGGTCAATGGTTCCTTGTCCGCCTCCAGCCCGGTGACAGTTGCCTCTGGTGCAACTTTGAGCGGCAGCGGCACGGTTGCCGGTACGGTTTCGGTTACGAGCGGTACCATCAACGGCAGCGGCCTGAACTTGGGAGCCACCACCTTAAACAGTTCGAGCACGTTAAGCGGCTACAATATCGCCAGCAGCGTGACTGTAGCTAACGGCACGACCTCGTTGACCGGCACCACAAAATCCACCAGCGCACTTTCAGTCTCCGCGGGAGCTGCGTTGGATGCCAACGGCACCATCGCGGGAAGCGCCACCGTCAGCGGCCTACTCAAAGGCGCCACCACGGTGACAGGCAATCTCACATTGACCAGCGGCACGCTGGCCCCAGGCGACAACTATGGGATCACAAAGGTCACGGGCAGCTTCACCATGGATGTATCCTCCAAGCTAGTGGAGGAAGTGGGCGGAACGGTGGCCGGCACGTCCTATGATCAAGTGAGGGTCAGTGGAAATGTATCCCTCGCGGGTACGCTCGATCTATCGACCTTGAGCGGTTTGACGCTGGGTACCACGATCATTCTCATCGACAACACCAGCACCGGAACGACGACGGGATACTTCGCCACGATCATCACGAGCGGCTCAACCTACACGCTTACCTCGAACTCCGACAATACCTTTACCGTGGGCACCACGACATACCTCTTGAGCTACTCGTCTGATGCCGATGGCGATACCTATAGCAACGACGTGACCTTGACGGTAGTGCCCGAGCCGGAAACTTGGGCAATATTGGTGGGCGGTGTCGGCCTACTGATTGGTTTTCAGCGGATGCGTCGTATTGCGAATGCCTAACGAGTAAAGAACAATATTTTAGAGTATCCATTTTGGGGAAAGTTGCCCAATAAAAAAAGATGAATTTAACGTGATAGATACTAATCTATGTGCTACTATTGCACCAATGCATTTTCCTTTAGGTGCATCGGGCACCAAGGTGGTTGTGCGAGATCGATCATTGATTCCGTACAATTGAATTTCAGAAATATGCAGGGATACGTAAGGGGATTCAAATGACAAAATTTACTCAGAAAATAGCGAAACGCAGTCCTGCAAATCAGCAAATTGAGGAACATATTCGTGCGCTTATTATGAGTGGAGATTTGCAGCCCGGTTCGAAGCTCCCGTCGAATAGCGCCTTGGCCGAAGCAACAGGAACAAGCGTGTTTACCGTGCAAAGCGCATTAGCGAAGCTGAATTGCGAGGGACTGATTGAGCGAAAGCCGAAAGTGGGCAGTTTTGTGAAGGGAAATGCAGTGCGCTTGACCTGTGCGGGGATCTATTATGGTAGCCGTTTTTGGGAAAGTTCAGAGCTTGGCTTCATTCGAGTCCTTCATCAACAATTAAAGAGTGCGCTTGCTGAAGAAGGGGTACACACATTGGTATGGATGGATGATCGTCCTCAGAATAAGCAAGTTGCGCCGCTGGCTGCGTTGCGGCGTTCTCTTGATCGTCGCGAAATCCAGGCTCTCTTGATCCCATTAGCAAATCAATTTGACGTAGCGTGGTTGCGCACGGTGCCAGTTGCAAAAGCCTTTATCACCGGAGCAAAAATGGATCAGCGAGTCACGTATGATTGGAGGCAATTTTTTCGGTGTGGATTAGAGGAGTTAAAGACTCAAGGTTGTCATAGTGTGGGGCTGATTAGTTCGGCTCGCTCAGGAAAGGCGACCCCAACCGAAGGGCACGATGACATGGACTTTTATAATATGTTCATTGATGAAGTCCGGGCCATGGGAATGAAAACGGCAAACCAATGGATTAGGACGCCCAATGAAGAAAACTTTGACAAAAATACTTTTGGATATCAGCAATTTGAGTCGATATGGATGCAGGTTGATCATCCTGATGGATTGTTAGTCTATCCCGATATTTTTGTCGGAGGTGTAATTACCGGAGTTTTGGCAAAAAGGGTCTCTGTCCCCAAAGATTTGAAGCTTGTTTTACACGCTAACAACCGACTGCCTTATCCTTGCCCCTTACCTGCCACGCAACTAGTTACAAAAGTTGAGGACGTCACATCAGCCCTGATTCGATTGGTGCGCATGCAGCTTCTGGGGAAAAGTGTCCAACCGATTTTAGTTCCATTTGAAATGCGGCGTATTTAAACAAATACTTTTATGGGCACCTCTGGAAAGCTGTGTTTTTGAGAATAGGGCTAATCGGATACCCAAAGAGTCCGCCTACTTTCTCTAGTTTGGAAATCACCAATGGGGTTCCAGAGGTGCCCTTATGAAATAGTGGCTGAAGTAAAGCCCATCCCCGGAGCAAGCTCCGGGGCATTCTACTGAACAACCCAAGTGGTGGCAGCGTCTTGAATAACTTGTTTTTTCCTCAGCGCCAGGAAAAGCCGAAGCAAGCTTCGGCGTATTGGCCCCATAGCGAATCGATTTTAATAGCCTCTGTCTAAAAAATGCAGAGCCCACGAAGTTTATGCTTAAACAAATTATTGAGAATCCGCTGCGGCTCCTTGAAAGCTGGAAGCCGTCCATGTTGTCTGCGGAAAATCAATCAGAACGACGAGCGAAAATGTGTCAACTCGCCGCAGCACTGGCACGCGAATGTTTCGATCACGAGGGGAACTGGCTTCTCCCCTCTTTTGCTCCCGACGCCCGGGAGCGTCTATGGCTCTGCTTTGCGCTGATGCAGGGAACCGCATCTGACCAAAACTTAGGAAACGCCATTTTGGCGCAAACTCCATTCACCGCGCATATGCCGGCGGGCTCGTTGGATCATAAGGTAAAAAAAATGGCGAAAACGGGTTTTGACATCTTTGTCACCAACCTTTCCATGCAAATGCTTGTCTTGCACCGAGGGCAACTGCTACCTGCAGTGCGCGAAAAGCTGGAGTCCTGGGCACGGGCAGCCCTTGCCAATCACCCTGGAGATCGCCAAGCAGATTACCAATTCCAGGGTTACAACGATAACATGCCCGCAGAAGCTGCGGCAGGGATGATATTGGCCGGAGAATACTTTGGTGATATTGAGGCCGTGGGGCATGGCCTTTGGAGTCTGCGTCAGTTGCGCGATCTTCTAACCCGGCGTGGTCTTTTTAGTGAATTCAATAGCCCCACCTACAGCCCGATTATTTTGCTGGCCCTCACTGAGGTCAACCAGCATGCGCACAATGCAGAGGCAAGAGAATTGGCAAGTCAATGTATGGAACGGCTGTGGGCCGAACTGTTGGGCCATTTTCACTCCCCAACAGGAATGCTCTCCGGGCCATTTTCACGGGCCTATACAACCGATTCTCTGGGACACTTGAGTAACGCCACTTATTTGTTGTGGCAAGTTTTTGGGGAGACCGTCTTGCCAAATCCCGTCGTAGAATTGCTTCGCAAGCCCCACCGGCTTGTACTGCATCACAATGAAGATTTCTATTTTGCCGTAGCCCAGTTCTCCTGGCTTGCCGTCTCCGAATATCAGCCGCCGGCGCACCTCATGGAATGGATACAGCGCCGGGTCTATCCCTTCCGGCTTTCCGCCACTGCCGAACGCGGAGAAGGGCTACCTGTATTTGGGCGCCATATGTGGTCCGCAAAAGAGGTTCTTGTAACTAATTACCAAGAGGCGGATTTTGCGATGGGTACCTCAGAGGGAGATTGGGGCGGACAGGCCGAAGAGTTTTTCATTCGCTACCGCCGCTGCAATCCAGCCGTCAACATCGAAGATACCCGAACTATCTACCCTCGGTATTTAGTGAACGATGCCGCACCCGGACGGCAAAATCCAAACCATCACGGACTCGGCAGCGGGGAAGAAGGTTTTTTGTCGGATGCGGGTCGCTACCACACTGTCCAACAGGATCGGATTGCGCTCATTTCCGTTACCCCTAATCCCGTTTTGGCCACTCAACCGGTCACGATGCTTCGTTTCGCCATGATTGTGCCGGAGCATTTTAATGAGATCGAACAGATCGAGTTTTCAGACGGTCACGTCTGGCTTCAGGACGGGCCTCTCTACCTAGCTTTACGCCCGCTTGGAACGGTGGACTGGGGGCGAAAGGATGCGATAACGATCGAGAAGGTCAATGGGCTTTACCGCGTGATCTCATTTATCAATTACCAAGGGCCACCCCGGCAATTCACCGGCGAGGAGTTCTCCCGGACTTTGAATGGGATCGTTGCCATCGTGGGAACACGAAAGGACGAAACGTTTGATGCTTTTCAAGAAAGGGTTTTGGAAGCCGAGCTGCTTGACTACGAATTTCAACTAACGCGCACCGTTCGCTACCGTTTGGGAAAGACTGTGCTGGGGCTTAATTACGGACTCGACTCCAATGAAGTTCGCTTTGCCACCATTAATGGACGTGTTGTAACGCGGCGGCCCTGGATGGCTGACGGTCTTCCCCCTGAAAAACTCCCTTTTTTAGACGAAGATCCGGTGCCTAACAGTCTTGAATTTCCCTTCTCTCATCTCAACGTGGATTGGAACGAAGGAGCGCCATGGCATATCTTTTCCACAGGCCGGACTTGCAAGTCAAATGGAACAAATTTATGTCAATAAGTTCATCAGTCCCATTCGCGCTGATCGGTGCAGGCGGCATTGGAGCAGTCCACCTCTCCACGCTTCGCCGTCTTCATTCCGAAGGAAAAGTGCAATTCATCGCAGTCGCCGACCCGTTTATCGCCGGCTCGCCAGTAAGGAGGGAGTTGGAAGCACTCGGCATTCGTTGGTACAGCGACTACTGCGAGATGTTAAAACGCGAAAAGGACCTAAAGGCGGTAACGATATCTACCCCCATTTCCTTGCACTTCTCTATGGTCAGAGAATGCCTAGAACGCGACCTTTTCATTCTGCTCGAAAAGCCACCCGTGCCCTTGATCCAGCAGCTGGATCAGCTTATTGAGTTGGATACCCACAACCGAGTTGCGGTAGGGTTCCAGATGATCTATGCACCGGCCTTGAAGCGCATGAAGCAGAGCATCGCAGCGGGAGACATTGGCGAGATCGAGGAAATCCGGATCGCCGCCGCTTGGCCCAGAACCGACAGTTATTACAATCGTGCGCGATGGGCCGGGCAACTCATGCTGGATGGGGAACCGGTATTTGACGGGCCAGCAACGAATGGCCTCGCGCATCTCATCCACAACGCAATGTATCTTGCCGCGCAACAAGGGGAGCGCTTCGCGGAGCCCCACGAGATCCAAGGTATGCTTTACCGCGCACGGCAGATTGCGGGCTATGATGTGGCGTCATTTCGGGGGCTCTTCGCATCGGGCACGACGTTTACGGCATCCTTAACGCACGCCGTCAAAGAATTGGAACCGTTCAAGATCGAGGTTCGAGGAACGGAAGGGTGGGTCCGCATCAGCGACGACGGGAGAGCCTTCGAGACCCCGACGGTTAAAGAGCGGTTTGAGACAGGAAGCACTTTGGTTGATCTGTCGGCCGAGCTTTATGCCCAGTTCCTCAATGCGATTCACGGACAGAAAAATCCGCTTCTGACCAGGCTCAAAGATGCGCGAGGTTACGTACTTGCCACCAACGGCGCATGGCTTTCCTCGGGCGGAATCCATGATATCGATAGTCATTGGAAGCGGAGCTATTCTAACAACGGTGATCCGGGAGTGGAAGTCATCGGACTCGTCGAGCAAATCGAAGACGCCTTTGCTGCGGGCCAGCTTCTTTCTGAACAGAATATTCCTTGGGCGTACCCATCTCGCTGGGTTTCCACCCACAATTTGCGAAATATCCAATTTCCGGAAACTACCCCAATAGGGCTCCCCGCAGAACATGTTTCACAATGCGCTCAGTAGGCAAAGCCAAAATCCTTTCTTTTACCGGAAACAAACTCAATACCCATGCCCCCCCAATTCACAGTCAGAACTTCGGTGAATAAGCATTTCATTTGCTGTGCTCTTGCGATTTTTGCGAGCACTATTATAGCTGTCGCATCCAGTGTCACTCCACAGTCAACACCTGGCAATAAGGACATGGGAAGTTACAAATTACGCGGACTGGGGGTGATCCGCGTTCAGTCAAGAGATGTAGGTTCCTCAACTGAAGCGGTATCGTGGACAACATTCACGGCTGAGGATGCAAAGCACGCCGCAATGTGCGGGTCAAAATTCTTAGCGGATGCAGTTTGGGGCCCTGTTCACGCCGCTAAAGAGAGCAAGCTGCCCTGCACGGTATTGCAGCTGGACGGAACTGGCTGGTGGGTGCTTGGACTAAATGGCAATCGCTTTGAAGTACTGTTCGGCCGCACTGAGGATCAGGTCCACGCATTGGCAAAAACAGCGAACGCCAGCAAGTGGCGTCCCGTTCAACAACGGGGCTATCCTCGCTGGCTTGACTGTTTTGACAATGCCGCATTTGGAATTTGGGTCCAGGGTGGAGGAGTTCTTGCCGAGGATTTGGAAAAGGATTTTCAATGGCTATCGGAACGCCGATTTACGGCGTGTTTTGCCAACGTGACCGAAAACAGACTGGTGGCGCCGGGCGTTCTTGATGATTCTACCATGGCGTGGGATGAGGCCATGGCGGCAAAATACGATCTTCCCTATCGAACGCTTATGTCATGGAAAAGCCCCGATCGCCCGAATTGGCTCTGGAATCGCGTTCCGCTCCCACACGCGCAGCCGTTAGGCGATTTTTACCGCGCTTATCGTGACTTGGAACATCAGTGGTTTGGCCTCTATAATACGTTCGAGCCCAACGCTGCCACCGACTCATTCCAAAGCGATCTTCGCCGTCGTATTGCGGAGCGGCAGGGCCAGTCTGATAACTTCATTGGGCACCACGGCAGCGCGGAGCTAGGCGAAATTGGCATTCCAGAGTTATCCGTGGTGGGCGGAAGCCCCGAAATACAGCACGACTGGCAGAGCTATTTGCGCGACGAGTTAAGTTTAACCTTAGAAGATGTCGGCTGCCTGCACAAAGGATCTCCACACGCCTTTAAAAGTTGGGATGAGGTGAACGTCCCATTACCCAAAACCTTGTTCGGCTGGAATGATACCGCTTTCGATCTCAAGGGAATCTGGGAGGGAAAGGGCGACCCCGACGGTGTTGGGCGCGACCAAAAATGGTTCGAAGAGGGAACGGTCACGGCATGGAATCCCATTGATTGTAGCGATCCCATGATCTTGGCCTATAAGGAAAAAAAGAAGGGAGGTGGTGCAGTTCTCAACTCAACCTTCTGGCTGAAGCGCAAGATCACCCTGAGCAAAGATCAGGCAGAGCATCTTTCTTATTTCCATCTCTCACGAGCCCGCTGGTATCACTATTATGAGAACGGAGCGAAGCCCTTGGAGGTTTACGTCAATGGGAGGCTGTCAAAAAATCTCACAGCTTCCATACCCCTGCGAGAGGATGATGACCTCTGCTTTGACCTTAGCCCCCTGCTGCATGAAGGCGAGAACTCAATTGTCATTAATACCCAAGGGGCAGTGGTCCCATCTTACATCTTCCTAAGCAAGGAAGGTCGCTGGGAGTATCCGAGTGCCGATCCCATCAAGAACCGCCTCTATTACGATATGACGAATTTCGCGGTACATCTGCGAATGAAGCATTTGGAAGACACCCTCAAAGCGCTCCGCTCCGGAGATCCATTCCGGCCCATCAAAGTCATGTCCCCCTATTTCTGTGTGGACGGCGTTCTTGATCTTTGTGAAAGGTATGGAGCGTATGTCCACGATACGGGACAGAATGGGGAGTGCTGGGCACCGTGGCTATCACGTTTTGCCGTTGGACGCGGCCAGGTCGTGAGTAGCGAGCCCGGTGGTCCGGCCCGGAATGCTGACGATATCCGCAGGAACCTTACTTTCTACCTCATGATGGGTAACTCCGCCGTGGATATGGTCTTCCATCCGCAGTCGTATCGAACGACCCCTGATATTGCCAAATGGATCGATGAGCATCTTGAGCTTATCCGCTGCATCGGCAAAATGAAAATGGAGCCCCCCGCAATTGGCATCCTCCGTTCAACGCGTGATGTCCGGCTAAAATTCGCGGCACCCTGGGGGTGGGATCTGGGGCGGGGCGAGCTGCAATCTGTGGGCCGCACATTCAATTATGCTGAACTGCAAGACGTAACTAGCGGTCGAGTGGATCAGCAGTATAAGGTTCTAATTGACGACGGCACTGCAGTTTTCACCGAGGAGGAGATTGATGCCCTGGAACGCTACGTCCGGCAAGGGGGAACCTTCGTCGTCATGCATAACACGGGCATGCACACCCCCGAACATGCGTGGTCGTGGCCGATCTCCCGTTTGACCGGCCTGCGGGTCGTCAGCCGTGGAGGCAAGGGAACATTGCATTTCCGCGCAGACCAGGACCTTTGGCCGAAGCTGCAAGATTTGGAACTCGGCGGACAAGGCCTGATACTTGACTGGATGCAGCGGGACCAAACGGGTGAATCCCTCTACCTCCAACAACATGACCAAGAGGTGAAAGTGGTTGCGGAGTGGTCTGGTCGCAAGGAAAATGAAGGGCGAATCGCTATCGCCTATCGAAATCTCGGCAAAGGGAAGGTGGTCACGTTAGGCTCCAGTTTCTGGCGAAAGGCTCGTGATTATTCCGGTCGCTATCAGGCAGACGACGGAACTGAAGTCTATTTGAATGAACTTCTGGACTCGCTAGGTGTTGCCCGCGAAAGCTGGCGCACCGGAGGCGAGGCAACAGGCGATGTTTTCGTCGAACATTGGCGCAGTAAAAATGGTATCTTTGATCTATATCCGGTCGCCCGTATTGTCCAGACCGCGACAGATCCCGTTACGCTCGACGTGAGTTGGCGGCGCTCCGCGCCAACGGCGTCTCTTTACGAAATCTCAGCAGCGGGGAACCCGCGTCGCGAGGTTCAATGGAAGGACAATGTCATGACCTTGGGTAAGGTGTCGCTCGTTCCCATGGAAAGTCGAGTCTTTGCCGCCTCCCGGCCCGATGTGGAGAAGTCACCTCTATACTGGATCGAGACCCAGCAACGCCAATGGCCGATGCTGGCTACAATTTCCGATGACGAAAAGCCGCCGCTGCAACCAGCCGTCGCCGATGTTCTACCGCTCCAGGAAGCTTGGATGTTTGAGGCTGGAGAGGCATGGAACGTCGTACCTCCGGTCGTTAATTCGCCCGATGCCTACCCCGTTAGACTCGGTACATTTGCCGTGCTTGGACTGCCAGAAGACGCCGTTGTGCACTTCCGCAAGGCCGTACAAATTCCAAAAGAATGGGCGGGACAACGCATTTTCTTGCGCTTCGATGCCGAAAAATGGTTCTGGGGAATTCGGCCCAGCGGTAGATTGTGGATCAATGGACATATATCTCCGTTTCCTGTGACTGGCGATCAGACTAGCTCCTTTTCCATTGAGGTAACAAATGACGTCCACGATGGGACCGTTGATTTTGCGTTGGAAGTGGACGGCCGTGTCAAAAACGACGCGGCTCGAAAAGGGAGACCCTCCGGCGTTACCGGCGCCTTCTATCTACAGGCCGAACCGCAACCCGTAGCTACCCAGCAATTGACGGATTGGAAGGGAGGAATCGATGTCTGGGCAACTCTGTATATTGGGAGCGAGCCGAAACCCGCATGCAGTTATTTGGAGACGCGCTTTACCATGCCTGCTTCCTGGCCCGCTCATCGTCTTCATCTTGAAACATCAAACAGGCAACTGAGCTGGCTTATGCTCAATGACCAAGTCGTGCAATCGCCAGGCTGGATGCAGTCAATCGACATCAGCCGACTGGTGCGGCGCAATGGGGAAAACGTATTGCGCTGGATCCCCAACACAACAGCCGCAGGGACAAGTCCAGTTTCGCTCTATAAAACCTTCGTCCCCAATGAGAAGGCGATCGATTTGAAATTACGATGGCTCCCCAAGTAGATAAAGGCGAGAGGCGAATTATGCCCGACTGTAACACCCGTTTTAAATACCAGGAAGCAATTATTATATGTCTAGAGATCGAGTTGCAGAATATGTAGATAATGGGAAACGCTATATCGTTCGCGATATTCACTTTCTGGAACGGGCCGATAGTCACCTGTTTAATGACACGATGGAAATTCAAATGGACCAGCGGGGCAAATGCCGCGCCCGGTTTATGCAGCCCAACAGCACTCCTTATTGCGAGCCTCTTCGAAGCTTCTACCTGCGCGATGATGCAACTGGAGAATTCTGGAGTGTTCCTTTCGAGCCTGTGCAAGCCGAACCGCAAAAATTTGAGTTTTCTCCCGGCCTTACCGATATCCAGTGGTGGGTTACTGTCAACGAAATCGAAGCCTGGATTCGTGTGACGATTCCCCGCGAGGACCAAGTCGAACTATGGACAGTTACCATCACTAACCGCAGTAGCAAACCACGCACTGTCTCTCTATACCCATATTTTCCAGTAGGCCAACTCGGCTGGATTTCGCAAATCTCCAAGTATGAACCGGAGCTTGGCGGCATTGTTGTCGATTACTTCCCTTACTACGTCAAAGTTGAGGACTACTACAAATTGCGAAACCGCAAGAACTCGGTCTTTTGCGTCGCTGACCGCAGGCCTGCTTCCGCCGAAACAAACCATCGCGAGTTCCTCGGTGGCAATGGCCCGCATAATCCGGCAGGCTTACACTTACCCAATCTGGGCGGTAACGAAGCGCATTACGAGCCATCGGTCATCGTCATGCAATACCCTCTGAGCCTTGCGTCGCAGGAAACGGACACCCTCAATTTCGTCTTTGGCCCGGCGAAGGACAGGAACGATATCGAACGGCTGATTGGGACCTATTTAAGTGGCGATGGAGTCGAAAAATCGATCGCGAAAGTGCAAGCATATCTGGAAAGTATTCGGCCTGCGATCCACGTCGAAACCCCGGATTCCGACTTTAATCATTTCATCAACTACTGGCTGCCTCAACAGATCCACTTCTGCGGTGGCATCCTGCGAATGGAGGGTGATCCTTGTGTTCGCAATGCTTATCAAGATGCGATGGGCGCTACATTTATCCTCCCTCGAAAAGCCCGTTATTGGTTCTACACCATCTGTGCCCACCAGCATACTGATGGTTCCATGCCCCATGGCGCTCCGCTAGCGGATGGCGTAGACGTTTTTCTTATCAATACGATTCCGCACCGGGACATGAACGTGTGGCCTCCATTGGCTATCAGCTATTACATGAAAGAAACCGGAGACATGTCCATTCTCGACGAATACGTGGGCTTTAAAGATGGCGATGAGAAGGCTTCGGTCTTCGAACACGTCTGCCGCGGATTGGAGTGGCAGCTGGGCGATCGCACCGAGCGCAACCTCTGCAGGCTCGGCCAAGGCGACTGGGACGACCCTTTGAATATGGCGGGTTGGAAAGAAAAAGGTGAATCGGTATGGTTAACCGAAGCCTTGGCCATTGCTTTGGATACTTGGGCCGAGGTTGCTGAGCAAATCGGCGACAAGAAGCGCGCCGCTCGGTATCGGGACGAAGCCGCCGTTTCTCGCGCGACCATCAACCAACTCGCGTGGGATGGTTCTTGGTATGCCCGCGGAACTACCGATGATGGTCTATGGTTCGGCACCAAGCAAGATACCGAAGGTAAGGTGTTTTTGAATGCCCAGAGCTGGGCAATGATTTGCGGCGCGGTCGACAGTCCGAAGCGCGTCAATGATTGTGTGCAAGCCGTTAATGAATACCTAATGTCCCCCTCTGGCCCCATGACTATGGGACCAGCCTTCACACACATGCGAGAGGATATCGGTAAGATCACTCAGAAAACGCCTGGCACCGCTGAGAACGGTTCGGTTTACGCCCATGCTGCTGCGTTCTATGCCTATGGCCTCTTCCGTGTCCGGCGGGGCGAAGAAGGATTTCGTGTATTGCGCATGCTAATGGTTGGAACCGAAGAAAATCCACTGGCGCGCGCTCAGCAGCTTCCGTTGTATTTTCCAAACTACTTTCGTGGAATTGCCAGCGGCAAAACCGCTGGCCGCTCCAGTTGCAACTGGGGCACTGGAACCGTTGCTTGGTTTTACCGCACAGTGATTGGCGAACTACTCGGGATACGCGGGGAATTCGGAGGTTTGCGGATTGATCCTCAACTACCTAAAGCCTGGGACCAGGTTTCCGTGCGGCGAAAATTCCGCGAATCCGAATTTGAGATCAGTATCAAAAAAAGCGCAACCGTTGAAAATATACAAATCACACTTGATTCTGAAATATTGCCGGGGAACATCATTCCCGCTCAAGAGCCCAACAGTAAACATGCAGTCCAAGTTCTAATCCCTTATTAGGACAAAGACTTTATCGATTGAGGGCAGGATTAGCATTTCCAGGCGCATACGCGTCGTCCAAGCAACCGAAAGAGCCAAAGCCTATCGATGACATCATGCCCGGCGTGGACATCGTCAATGCAATGCATAGCGCTTTCAAGTAGCATGTATCTCTATTCCCGCATTTAAAATACCTTATGCCCCCATCGCCCCCCCTTCCCCTGACATCGCCCCGCGCCTCTACTGCACAGAAAACCTCAGCTAATTTGCGTTATGTGGAAATGCTCGCGCAAGACCTTGATGCCTCGGTGCCGCACCGCGTGGAAATCATCGCCGAATTGGAGCCCGGACAGGAGTTCCGCATGGAGAGCCTATGCGTGGCGGGGGCTCCGACCAGCGTGAATAGTTTTTGATTTCAGATGAAGATGTCTTGCCTGACAAATCTCTAAAACTGAATATGCGGAAATCATCGTGCTTTTCAAAAGTCAGAAACCTCCAGCAATGCTGGTGGCTTGATGTTGTGAACCGATCAAAGCGGTTGTTTTGTGCTGTTGCCTGCTTGCAACTGTTCATGCAAGGAACGAATCTCATCACAATATGCGACAACCGATTGTCAACGATTTTTAACTGTATAGCAGTGTTCCTGACTGTGTCTCCAACAATCAAATCCTCCATGATCGAGAATGCGCAATATTCCTCACTGGAAAGGACTTGCGTTACCACTGCCAGCCAGCCAAAGCCGGCGGCTTGGCGTTCCTTTGCAAACCTTGTGAAAATAGCAAATGGTTTTTCGCTGGTAGAAGTCGTTATGGCGTTAGGGCTGTGTTCGTTTGCTTTGATGGCGCTGGTTTCGCTGATGCCTGTTTCCCTAGACACCTCCCGACATGCTTTGGAAATCACGCGGGTATCCAAAGCCTTTCAAAAGGTGAGTTCTGAGCTGACTCAGAGCCAATTTGCCAATGTCGCGGCAATGACTTCAGGCACGTGGTATTTCGATTACCAGGGGAACGCTGCGAGCAATGTGTCTGACCGATATTACGCCGTCACTGCCACCGTTCACGGCTCTCCAATCGATAATCAATTTGCATCGAACCTGCTCAGGGTCGAGCTGGAATCCCAGATTATGCAGACCAAAGCCAAAGCCGGAACTACCACCATTACCATTTGCGACATGGGTTACTAGACTGAAGCAAATGAAAGCTAGCAGCCAACATCGTCTATCTGCCGGAGGGTTTACTCTCCTGGAAATTCTGGTTTCCACCGCCGTGCTCTCGATGATCATGGTCATACTACTCTCGGTCACGGACATTACCTCGAAAACGTGGAAGAGAACCACGGAGAAAATGCAGGCATTCGAGGAATCCCGCGCAGCCTTTGACCGGATCACTACCCAGCTCAGCCTGGCGACACTTAACCCCTACTGGGATTACGATAGCCTTCAAAATCCGACCAAATACGAACGGACCTCGGAACTGCAATTCCTCTCTCTGCCGATGTCGGAAATGGGCAAAGACGCCGCCGCTTTTCCAACGCATGGGCTTTTCTTCCAAGCCCCCACGGGCAAGGTCTCGGACAAAACCGCCTATGACGGGATGCCTTTGCTTCTGAATGCCTACGGCTACTTTGTCGAATACGGACCGGATGATCGTCCCACTTGGCTGCCAGCTTCGGTTACGGCAAAGTATCGTTTCCGCCTCAAGGAATGGCGGGTGTCGTCAGAAAATTGGACTTTATATAGTCATACATCCGGCACCGCCGAGGCATATACTGGGACAAACTATGTTGATTCCACCAGCTACGGGTGGATCGATTTGACAGACCCTGTCGCAAACACACTGGCAGAGAATGTCATTGCCCTGGTAATCTATCCCAAAAATACGGTATCGCCCACGGGGGGAGGCAGCACGGTAAACTCTTTGGCGGAGGCGGACAATTTTGTTTACAACTCCCGCAACACCATTACGACTACTGAGGGGCAGAACCAGAGACATCAACTCCCCCCCGAAGTAGAGGTCGTTATGGTGGCCATTGACGAAACTTCAGCGGCCCAGAAATGGAGTAACGCGGCTGCTGCGCCATCGCTTTTCCAAGCGGATTGGTTTCATACCCCCGCCAACCTGGATGCAGATCTCACGGCCCTCATCAACACTTTATCGAGTGATAAAATCAACTATATCATCCTCCGCTCGACGGTGAAACTCCGTGCAGCCCGTTGGAGCCAAAACCCATGATTTCCCGACGTTTCATAGACCGCAACGCTTTCACTCTGGTTGAGTTGCTGGTGGTTATCGTTATTATCGGTATGATTTCCACCCTGTCGCTCCCCAGCTTCCAGAACGTCCTACGCAGCTCGGCCATGACGTCGAGCGGATCCCAGTTGCTTGACTACCTCTCCCAAGGCCGGCAGACCGCGATGACGCTCAACCAACCGGTGCGGGTTTGGTTCTACCCGGGGACAACGAATGATTCGGTCATTCTCTACCGGAGCGAGGGCACCGTGACCGGCACTGTGACCACACCTGCGAATAAGGAACTCAAGCTCAATGGAGCAGTGACGCTGGCCAGCAACACCGTTTGGTCTTCGGTGCTCTCGGACGCCATTTCCGGCACCCCGCAAACCGATCCAAAATACAGCAAAGCGTGCTACTCATTCCGCTTCATGCCCGACGGCTCCACGGATCTCGCCGGGACCGCCTCAGCGACCCTGACGCTCATCTATCGCACCGATAGCGGGAAAGCGTCCCTACCCTCGAATTTCTTTACCCTGCAAATTGACCGGCAGACGGGTTCCGTCCGCACCTTTAGACCCCAATGAAAATGCTAAAACTTCCAACCGGAAAGCGATGGGGCTCGGCCCTCATCATCGTTCTCGCCAGCCTGGTCTTCGTCAGCGCGTTGATAATCGCGTTTCTGACGAGCATGCGGTCGAAGCTGGTCCTCTCGAAATCCGGTTCCGACGCGATCAATGTCAAAATGCTGGCCGAGACCGCCGTGAACATCGCCATCTCGCAGGTCCGCGATGCCACATTGAAATCCGGCTCAAAAGGCATGGCGTGGGCCTCCCAACCCGGAATGATCCGTCTCTACAGTGAAACCGGGGCCGACGCTGGTTACTATAAACTCTACAGCGCGGATAACATGGTTGTATCCGATGCCGCGTTTAACCCCACTACGGAAGTTGGCAACCTCAATAATTGGGATAAGTCACCGGCGGTTTTCACCGACCTCAACGCTCCTACAAACGGTGTTTTCCCCATCCTGGATTACAGTGCCGCGAGTGCCTTGGTCGGAGGAACGGGAATTTCACTAGGCACAGTCCCAAGCGCTACCACCGATCAACCCGCTCCCATGCCCGTTAAGTGGCTTTATTTACTGGCGGACGGCACGCTCTATCCCGCTCCAACCGGATCGGGATCGAGCGTAGTGATTTCCGCGGCGACATCGGACAATCCCATCGTCGGCCGCATCGCATTCTGGACGGACGACGAAACGTGCAAAGCCAATGTAAACACCGCTTCTTTAGGAACATTCTGGTCAACTCCACGGTTTAACACGACAGGAGACCAAGCCCTCGCCAGTTCTCAGCCCGTGCGGGGAGAGTTTCAGCGCTACCCAGGACATCCCGCCACGGTGTCGCTGAATGCTATATTTCCAACCCTAACCAATCCTCAGATTTTCGCCATTGCCCCGCGGTTAGGCTGGGGCGGCTCGGAGGCAGGCACCAAAATTATCCAAAACGTCACGACTTGGCTCCCCACCACGGATCATGACCGGCTATACGATTCGGTGGACGAGATACTGTTTAAAGTCCCCGCGACCGGCGGAACCAACCGAGAACAACAAGATGGCCTCACCCCTTCGATGGTCAAAGCCAGCGAATTTTTTCTAACTGCCAGCAGCCGTGCACCGGAACTCAACCTCTTCGGGTTGCCCCGGATCGTCACTTGGCCCATTCATGCGGTGAACGATAACAACTACCGGACGGCCAACGACCGCTTGCTAGCGTTTTGCGGCACCTTGGGGACGGGGACGGCTGCCTCATCCTGGCCGTTCTATTTCACCCGCCAGAACAACCTGGATCCCTCGAACGATATTATGTTGTCCCGCAATCAGACACTTCTGAATTACCTGGACCGGCTAACGGGTCTGCAAATTCCAGGGTTCGGTGGCTCCTTCCAGGGCAAATATTCCCGGATCGAAACTCGCCAAATCCTGACGGAGATTTACGACTATATTCGCTGCACCAACCTCTTTGACTGCACGACCCCGCAGAGTTCCACAGGAGTTTATCCTTACGCCTTTGGGATTAGCTCCAGGTATACGAAAGGCAATACAAATCACCTAAATGGATCGAGTCTCGGCACCGCCGTGCCCGCCTTTCACACGGGCTGGCAAACCAGGGGTTATGGGGGGCGTTTTCTCCAAATCAGCGCAGCCCATATCCATTTTGTGGGGCTGGGATCAGGAACAGGTGCGGGAGCAAGTGGAACTGAATCGGCGGTGGCGATCAATGCACTTCAGATTGGTGCCCGCGACTCAACTATTGTTAATAATGTTCCTCCTTCAAAAACCATTGCCGTGCAAGCCTACATTTATCTGAGTACTCTTAACCCCGGCGAGGGGATTGAAAATTGGTCTCCAGGGCACTGGATAGAAATCGAGGGACTTGACCAATTTAAGCTTAATCAACAGTCAATGGGGTTTCCCACACAAAGCTCGGTGAACAAAAACGAGATGACCATCATGGGCAACATGCTAGGTGGGGGTGAAATTACTGGTTGTCGAATTTCTAATTTGGATCCTTATGGATTCATCACTGCGCAGAATGTCCCCAAGAAATTGGAGTATACCACCGATACTGACGATAGCCGAAATCAGTTTCCGTTTTATAGTAGCATCCTGGCTATGCCTTATACTGGCACGTCCTCCACGATGAGTTTTACCGGAGGAAAGATCACGATCAAAATTTATGCGGATATGCCGGACCAAGGCACCACCACGCCATGGAAGCATAGCACAGACCCTGTTGAGACATTATACCTTACATTCCCCGACGCCACTTTCCCGGCACCTGAGGTTGCGACGAATAATTTGGTGGGAACAGGAAGTAACTCTCTTGCAAATGAGCGTTGGTCTTCCAGTAACAAAAGTGTTTTCTTTGAAAACAATCATGATGTATTGAGGACCGTGCCGCTGGATAAGGGCGACATCCGGCTTGTGGTGGGGCCGACAAGTACGACAACCTCCTTTTATACTGTGCAACCCAATTCTGCCTACTACAGCTCGACCCAGAAAATGGTTCCTTTAGCCATTACCAGTGAGAGCGCTGCCTATAATTTACTGAGGAGCGGCAAACTAGTTAAGGATGCATCCTACAATACAGCGTCCAACTGTGCTCCGTATGTCCCGGACCATATCAATGGAGTGACTACTTATGAGGGAGCACTGGGCGATTGGGATAATGGGACCTCCATTGTTGGAGACGGCCCATTTATTAATGCTGCTGATCCGGGGAGCATCAGCCCGGACAGCACGACCGGCAATCTAGCCTATTTTGACAATTCGAGTAGCACGGCATCCACAAACGCCAACTTATTTTCCCCAAACCGCCAGATGTGTGGCCCCGGGATGTTCGGTTCGCTCCCAACGGGCGTGCAGAGAAACCGGGCTTGGCAAACCCTGCTCTTCCGTCCCGGCCCCCCCAATCATCCCGGTATGGGCGTCTCTGCTAGTGGGAGCAGCGGGCCACCTTACACCACGCCACCGGATCACTTGTTCCTCGACCTTTTCTGGATGCCTATTGTCGAGCCCTATGCGATCAGCGAACCGTTCTCCACGGCGGGCAAGATCAACATGAACCAGCAGATCGTCCCGTTCACCTACATTGACCGCACGGCTGGTTTGCGGGCTGCCCTTGTCTCGGAAAACGTCGCTGCTGTTGCGAAGGGCGGCGCCAGCATGTATAAGGTGTTTTCAGCCAACTACGGTGCCGGTCTGACTGCTGAGGCGCGCAAGTCCCAGAATCTGAGCGAAACCGACGGCACATTGCGGCAGTTTAAAGAGAAGTTTGCCGCTGGAAAAATCTTCCGGTGCCCCTCAGAAATTTGTGACATCTACCTGGTTCCCTACGACAAAAGTTGGACCACGGACACAGCGGCACAGACGTCTTGGTATGGCGATGATTTTGCCCTCGTCGGGGACAACACGCGCGAGCGACCGTATGCCGATCTCTACAACAAGCTCACGACAAAATCGAATACCTACACCATTCACTATCACGTCCAAATCCTACAGAAGTCGAAAACGCGAAACCTCACAGCCCCGACCATCTTTGATCCCAGCAATGGGGATAAAGTCATCGCCGATCAGCGCGGTGCGACAACCTTCGAGCGATACCTGGACCCTGCGGATGACCGGATTATCAACCAGGATCCTGCGAGGACCGATGCTACGTCGTTAGAACAATACTACCGAGCCCGGATTATTAACTCCACGGTTTTCAATCCGTAGTTTGGTAAGGTAGCAGATTGACAGGACTCACAAAACTGAGCCAGGGGAGAGTTAGTGACCACGCAATTTTTATTCTGTAAAAGTTTTTAGGGAGGCCAGTAGGATTGTAAGCGTCACGTATGGTGCCACTTGATAGGCTGTTGGGTAATGTCCCGCCACTTGCGCAACCATGATTTATCGTCCATGAAAGCAACCCTTACGAATTCTTGGGGACAACCTCGTTCACGGCGGGGCGTTGTAATCGTCGTGGTTTTGTTCTCGCTGGTGCTCATCACGCTCGTCATCATTGGCCATCTGCTCAGAACGGGAACGGAAAGAGGGTTTGCATTCCGATATAGAGCCAGTACTAACACACGGCAGGTTTCAGACACCGCCATCAATTTGGTGCAGGCGCAGATTAACCATGCCACGAGCCAGGGAACAAGCTACGCGTGGGCGTCCCAACCCGGGGCTAATCTCTACCCCCGCATCACTACCAAATCGAACTGCTTCAAAGTTTTCTACCGCGTACAGTCCCTTCAAAATACCACCGCGGCCTCCATGGAAACCTTCTACCGCTGGCGCATCATGGGAAGCACCAGCTTTCCCCAATAAAACATCGGATGAAACATTTTGTTTTCCTGGCTCTTGCGTTGACATGCTATTGGACAGCCGCAGCTTCAGCGGAAACGGGCATGGATCTCCGCCGCGTGTTTACCCAAGCTCGTCAAGGCGATTCGCTTTGCTGCGTCTTTCTGGGCGGCTCTATTACACAATCCGGCGAGGGCTGGATCGGAGGCTGGCTGCGCGAACAGTTCCCTAAAAGCCGAGTGAGCATTGTTAACTCGGGAATGAGCGCAACGGGAAGCGGATTGGGGGTGTTTCGCCTGGAACGCGATGTGATCGCCTACCAACCGGATCTCGTGGCCATCGAATATTGCGTCAACGACGGCGACCAGACCGACGAGGAAACCATTCGCTACATGGAGTCCATCATCGTTCGCTTGAAGAAACGGCCCAACCCGCCCGCCATCATTATATTGGAGGCAGCGGCCAAGAGGGGCGTCAACCTTGCCCGCCACCGCCGTGTGGCTCAACATTACGAACTGGCGGAGGTGGATCTCCAAAAAGCAGTTGATGCCCGGCTTAAAGAGAGCGGAGAACCATGGGAAACCTATTTTAGCGACGCCGTGCATCCCAACGCCTCCGGCAACAAATTCTATTCCCAATCCATCGCCAAAGCCCTGGCTCCCTATGCCGAGGGTTCTTCCACCAAACTGCGCCAGAAACCCGCCGTTGCACTGCCTGCGCCGCTCAGCGCCCAACCGCTTCTGCTGGATGGCCGCATGGTCTCCCTGTCCAACTTTACCGCGGAGTGGAAGCGGGAAAATTCGCTGCCGTTCTGGTGGAATCGTTTCTTCCAAGGCGTCTTGAGCGCAGACAAGCCTGGCACGCGCTTGACAATCCCTGTCCACGGCACCTTCATCGGCCTCTTCTATGCCATGGAGAAAAGCTATGGCACCTTCTTTGCATCAGTGGACGAGGCACTTCCCCAGCACATCGCGGCTAACAGCCGTGGGGGGTATAGTTATAGCCTTATCGGGAAAGACCTCGCCCCTGGAGAACATCGCCTAAGCGTAACGCTGCCGGCGGAAGCATCCTCGGGCCCGCTGAACGGTCCCGTAAAACTGGGATACATCCTCCTCGCTGGCACCGGGAATAAAACGAAAATACCGCAAGGTCCATTTCCAGCCGACCTCATCGCTCGGTTACGGATGACGCCGCTGCCAAACACGCAATGGAAATGGAGCGGGCCTTATGGTTCGCCCTCGTCTGGAGACACACAGCCTTCAAGCATCCACAAGTGGATGGATCAGGAATTCAGCCCGGAAGCAACATTGGATCTTGTGGAATGGAAGCCTGTGGATACCGGGGAAGACACCGATCTCGATTTTCGAAAACTGACGGGGCGCGTTACACAGGACGTGGTTTATACCGAGACCAGCATTGCATCCCAGAGCCAAAGGAATGTCATCCTGGCGATCTCCTGCGATTATTATGCCAAGATTTGGCTCAATGGAAAACTGATAGCGTCGTTCCTCGATTTCCACGGATCGCCGTCCAACAAAATCTTGATTTCTGCCCGCCTCCAGGAAGGCGACAACCGTCTGCTCGTGAAACTGGGAGCGGGGACGGAAGGCTTTAAGCTTTCCGTTGGAATTTTCGACGATCAAGTCCCTCCGATTGGAGGGAAAAAATAAACCTCAATTCAAGAACCCTATCATGTTGAAACGCCTACCCAGCGGTCGCCCAAGCGAACAAGCAGCGCCCTTTCCGCCGGGGTAGACACTATCGGACTTGTCTTCAGTAACTCATCGCAGCCCTGCTATCCAATAATGCGTTAACAGGCCTTCTATCTGCAGCAGAGTCGCCAAAATCCTAATCACCTTCAAGGGTGCCACGGCAGTCTGAGCATAGAGGTATGCCCCCAAATTCCCGAATAGACAGAGGCTCCTCATCAATTCCGCTAGGATCACCATCCTTCGCTCCACAGTGTTCGCATGTAAGGTTTTTTTCCCAGACAAAAACTATTTGACCGTTCATATATCGCCGAAAATAGGAATGAATCTCTGTTTTGCCTTTTCGGCTGATACACTTTTCTTGGTTGGATAAATACTGAAAGTCGTAATTAGTCCTTGGTTCAAACCTTACCGAGAAAGGTTTCGTTACTTTGTCATCAGGAACCTCGAATCTCTCTCCATCTGCTGGTCCTCCGATAAACCGGTAATTCATTGCTAATTTGTATTGCAGTTCGCCGTTACTGTCGATTTAAAAGGGTTGGTGCGGGTTTTGGACGAAGCATTCGCGAAGAGGATACGAGCTAGCGACAATGGCAAAAGTGGAGCCCTTACTATGCAAAAAATTCATCGTCATCAGAAATACCTGTAATTGGGTTACATACAAGATGCGCAAATTCGCTAATTGCGTTCCGTTTTTAGGCAGCTTTACGGTGGTAATGCCGCAAGAGACCGCCCAAACGGGAGTCGCATTCGACCTCCGAAGGATTGGGCGGACCGGAATCTTGCAGAGGCATCGGAACCACGCCGATGGTTCGGTTCTCAATTCCCTGGTGTGGCCGAACGGTGTTGTAGTGCTGCTCGTATTCCCGGACCAGATATTGAAGATGCCCCTCGCCAAAGACAACGAACTGGTCCAGGCACTCCTGCTTTATCGATTGAACGTAGCGCTCGGCGAAAGCATTCAGATTGGGCGACCGGTAGGGCAGCCGCTTCACCTTGATCCCCTCGCTCCTGAACACCTCGTCGAACTTTTCCGTGAACTTGGTGTCGCCGTCTTTGATCAGATACGATGCCTTCTCACCCCGCTCCGCCAGTTCCATGACGAAATTGCGCGCCTGCTGCTCGACCCACGGACCGTTCGGCTGGCAGGTCATTCCCGCCACCTTTACCCGCCGGGTTCCAACATGGATGAAAAACAGGATGTAGTAGGTCACCTTGCCGAAGCCGGTCCAGACGTCCTTCGTGAAGAAATCGCACGCCCATAGCGTGTCGATGTGGCGTTTGATGAAGCGGTCCCAGTCCCCCTTCACTCGGTTCGGGCTCGGGTGAAAGCCGTTCTGGATCAGGATCTTCTTGATCGTGTTGGTGGCCACCGTGATCCCGAGTTTCTTTAGCTCGCCCTGGATTCGGGCGTATCCCCAACCGGTTTCTTTGGCCAACCGCAGGATGATCGCCTCAACGTTCTGCGGTGTGGTCGGGCGCCCCGGATGCCGGGGTTTTTGTGCCCTCGTCTTTCCGGACTTTTCCTCGCGCACCCACCGAAGGAACGTCTTGTAGTTGACGGCCGAAAGCAGCTCCTTGATCGCGTTGCCCAAGGGCGCGCCCAAGCGGACTAAAAGCGAACGTTCGGCGGGCGTGGTCTGAATCTGCTTTGGCAGCCGGGACCGGAGGATCTGATTCTCTGCATTAAGATAAGAGATCTCGCGCAGAAGAACCAACTGGGTCATGTGGAGAAGAAAAGCAAGGAGCGGATTTTGACGGACTCTGGACATCGAAAAAGTGCTTAAAGAAGGTGGTCAAACAGGCGGTTTTTCGATATGAAAATCTAAGCCGTCGAAAAAAGGATTTTATAGAGGCAACGCGGAAGCGGAACAAGTTATTTGCATAGCGCAAAAACAGCGGCGATCAGCCGGGACTTGAAAGGGCGAGAGAAAAGGTGGTCTCGGTCATGCGCAATGACCCGTTTGGAGCGGAGCAACCAACGGTCTGGGCGACGCTGCCACTACCAGGGTGAGGGGGAAGGAAGAGACTCGTTAGCCAAGAACAGCCCGTTTCGTAAATCGTCGGAATGGCTGCCCATATCGGCGATTCGAACTAGAGAATCCGGATGCTGTTAACCGAGAGCAACTTTCCGTAAACTGGAAAGCCGAACCACAAAGGATTCGAGTCGTATAAGTGGTTCAAAAACAAGAGAAAACGGAGAAAAAAACAGAGAAACCATTCCGAAGAGAGGTGTGCATGGGGAGGACGGTTTTTAGCCGTCGCCTTCTTTTCTTAGCCTAAGTTTAGTTATGCCGCGCTTTTCTTATCGTCGTCCGGTGGCTCCGGATCGACGGGTTTTTGCATGAATTCGTCGTGGATATGACCCTTGGTCCATTTTTTGACCCATTTCGGGCGCGTTCTCCCGTGGGCAAAAGGAGCCCCGTCTTTTTTGAGGACTGTAACGTATTTTCGGGGAACCCCCATCTTGATGGACAGTTCGGTTAGGTTGAACATCTTGAACCGGGGATCTTCCGATATCGTGGCGCCACCCGTTGGACTATTTTGCGGATCTTTTCTGGGTTCGTTCGTTGAAATTCTTGGCTCATTCATTTCGTCTGAAGTAGGTAATATTTGAGATGTATGGCCGCGGGTAGTTTAGGCCCTTGGCCACTTGATCATTCGCACCGGAGACTACTACCTGTTGCTTTAAAACGACCCGCGGCAAAAAATTTTCGCTTGATCAGCGTTGCCGCTACGCAACTACGTGAACCCGCACACAACGCTCAGATAATCTGGCGGTCATAAACAAGCGGAAAACCAACTCCATCCCTTTGTGATCGCTTCGATCAATTCGAGCGTAATGCAATCCATTTAGTTGTCACCATAACAGCGTTACTTGGGTTGCGAGGCTGTATTGGATGCGCTGAAATTTCTCGGAAATTGCGAGACGAATTCCGAATACTTCATGGGGAGGGTGTTAGCGGTGATGCCCGCTTCTTCGGTCACCTGCTTTAAGGTCCACCCGCTACTAAGCGGGAGATTGACGGCTTCTTGCCGGAATTCGTTGGTAATGCCTCGTCTGGTTCTTTGCATATTGCAGTTCTGTATTTACGAACTGCGCCCTGCTTATCCATCAAATCGGGGGAACTTTACGTTGAAGATGTTTACCTGAACGCCTTTGCAGAACGGTTCGTGCAGTCGATCAAGAATGAATAAGTAAACCATTTCGTGATATTTGGAGTGCGCCACCTCGAACTCCTTATCTGGCAATACGAGCGGCATTATAACACCGTACGTCTGCATCGAGGACTTGGGAACCGGGGCAGCGCTGATACCGAAAGAATCGGAATTGCTCCTGCGCAAGTCGAGTGCAATTCCCAGGCGGGGCTTTAGCGGCATTTTGACCGTAAGGGTGCCTAAAAATAGAACGCAATCCTTAAATCTTGGAGCTATCATCAGGCTGATATTGAGCAACTTCCATCGGTACGGAATTTTTTCAAATTACGATCCTGTTGACATTCCTGCAGGTGGGGAAAAATCTTGCGGGCTGATTTTGGAGCGCACCTCCGCGAACGTTTCGCCTTTAGGGATTGCCGGGACTTTTGTGCGACAGGACGAAAGCGGCTCAAAAGCAAAAATGCGTGCATCCGGGGCGCCCCAAGTCTCCTCGACTACAAGCCGCAGTTTAGTGCTTTCTATGGCAAGTGGGACGTACACCAAGCGCAAGTAGTTGTTTCCCTCGCGAAATACGGTTTGCCATTTACCGCTATTATTAATGCATTCAAGTCGAAATGCTTTGACTAGTGAGGCAGGTATCTTGCGCTGCTCAGCGGAGCATGGGTAGGAACACGGCATGCGTTTGGTAAAGTTTAGGTCGCTGTCAAAGACGATCCTCGCCCCGTCGATTTTCACGCGCTCCATCCATTGAAAATCGATGTTCGCGCCTTGCGGGCCACTCCACGCGTGGTTTTCTCCTTTTCGGTCACGGTCCAGCCCATCAAGGAGCGCCGCAGCATTGTCACCTTGATCAGATAGACACCCGCTGTGGGCGAGTTGCGAAATTTCACGCCGCAAGGTGGGTAGCCAACAGTCGTCTTCCATGACGGTCGCCTGAAGTTCGCGCAAGGGAGCACCGCTGTTCAAGTCGCGCGGGTTGCGAGCGTGCTTGGCACAAAGGGCGGCTGCGGTGCCTGCCGCCTGGCCCAATATAGCGCAAGTGGCCATGACGCGCGTGGAGGAAAGTGCCGCGTGCGTGACGGAGATGTTGCGCCCTGCGAAGAGGAGGTTCGTGATGTTGCGCGAGTAGAGGCTTCGGTAGGGGATTCCATAGGGCGATGGTGCGGGATGAAAAATGGTTGGTTTTCCTGGGAAATAGATGCCGGCGGGGTGATGGTCGTCCATCGACCATCCGCCATAAGCGATGATATCCTCAAAACGTCCGCCGTCGCGCACGTCGTTTTGGGTAAGAACGTGGTCGCCCAAGTAGCGGCGACTCTCCCGTTTCCCCGGAAGCGATCCGATCCACTCCACAGCCCAATTTCCCGCCTGCGCTCGTTCTGGCGCACGGTTTTTAATGTAATCGACCACGCCGTAGGTGATGCGCATCAACTCATCACGGATGGGTTCCGCGTTGCGAATAGTATCTTGTAGCCCGCCTACCTCCAACCACCAGAAGTTGTCTTCGTTGACTCCGTTAATGCGATGAGGGAGGTCCGATGGGCACTCGAATTTGTAAGCCCAGGAGGGGGCGATAAACTGCTGCGGTTCGTCCGTGCGACGCATTTGGATAAGCAGCGAATTTCCCATCGTCTTGCTGTCTGCTTGTTGAGGCTGAATGTCCTCGTCAAACTCGGCGCGCGCCTCGCGGCCGGTCCGGAAATTTGCTCCGGTTGCCGGTGCTAGGATGCTGTCACCCGAGCAGTCGATGAAAAGTTTCGCCTGAATTTCGTGCCATGTCTGACTTGTGAGTTGCCAGGCTTTGACCGCGACGATCCGGTTGCCGTCCATCTCCGCCTCGGTGCAACTACAGTTGAGAAATGGCGTGAGATTGAGCTGGAAAAAGATTTTTGCCCACAGGACGCTGTCCCAAATCGAGTAATTGCCACCGGGGTTGCGGTACTGGTTTTCAAGCTGAATTTCCTCAAGGATGCCCGTTTCCTTGTTGTGCTCGCCATGGGCTCCGCAGATCCACATGCGAACCTCGGAGGAGGCGTTGCCGCCGAAGACCGGGCGATCTTGAAGGATGGCTGTCTTGGCACCATTGCGCGCGGAAGCGATGGCGGCGCAGACGCCCGCCATGCCACCGCCAATGACGCAAACATCGAATTCGTGGAGTTCGCTGGGAAACTTGGATTGCATAAATTTGCGGTATTTTTACCTAGAGCCTGCCCGCAAAGCCGACATGCTCTTTATTAGGACCGCAGCCTACTGTTTATCGGTTTTTTTGAATTCATTCAGCGTGTCCTTAAGAAAATCAAGGACACTAGCCCACTCATCGCAGCCAGAGTTTCCCGAACTTTTCCGGGGCTTTCCCATCGGTAATGCCCCCAAAGAGTCTCAGGCCGCGCCGATCTTTTTTCCCCGGGTCAACATCGGTTACGGCCAAGGCAATGCCAATTGCTGAACCGGATTTTGGTGCCTCCTTGAGCCCGAGGATATCCCATGGGAAGGTGATAATGTATTCGGTAATATCATCCTGGCGATGGACCTGAACGTTGAGGCGAGACTCGCTTTGGCCAACAGGCAGCTCCGGCAGATAGGAAATCCAGCGCCAGTTCATCGTTTCCTTGCCATTCCACGCGACTCCGTATTCAAAGACGCGGTGCCCCTTGAGAGCAAATAGATCATTAGCTTCCCATGTTTTCTCAGTATCGACGTCAAAGCCGAGCTGTATTGAATCCTGCGACCATAGTTTTTCCGGGCTGGAGGTCTGGAGATGACTATCGTCTCGCACGCAAATGCGGAGATATAGCGCGCGGGTGTCATGGGCGGCCTGAAAGGTGGCTGAGCAGTTTGCTTTTTCGCTGAGACCGCCAAAGGGATCCCAATCGGAGAAGTCAACCGGCGGAATGGCGTTCCAATCCGGTGTGGCTTGTTTTGTCACGGGTTGTGCGGCCACTACGGTGAGATCCAGTGGCTGTTCCATGCGGTCGCGCCGCCCGTTTTCCCGACTTTCCACCGCAAAGGTTCCCCGGTAGCGCTTCCCTAGGACAAAGTCTTCCAGAGGCGTGGTGAGTTTCGCACCGCTTCCGGGAGGAATTTCGTTGGGATCACTAAACACAGTTCGCTTTTTCTCTAGCTTGGCGCTAGCCGTGGCGATGACCGGCGAGGCGGCGTGCGATTGGACGCTTGTCGAAAGATGAGGTGCCGCTTCCGAGGGTGGCCACTCGATGCACACGGGTGCCACCTCCAGCGGCGTGATGACTTCGAGGGGAAGCGTGGTCCATTTCTGCCCTGCTTGGGAAAGCAGCAGATACGATCCTTTTGGGGCATCCTGCGGTGCTTCCACGCGGTTCTTCTCCACGCGTAGCGGCGCTGGGGTCAACCATTGCGTGTCGGCAGAAGCGGGGATCGCCAGCGAGTTTCCCCGCATGAGACGCAGCGGAGGTTTGGACTCGGCTTGGTAAAGCGCACCATTCTCCAGCTCTAGAAAAACGGGGCTGGGAGAAATTGCCAGGGTGTTTCTCGCCCCTATAGACAGTGGCCTTCCCGTCATCTCCTCCGCATGACTAACAGTTCCCGGTAGGGAGATCGTGCGGGTGGTCGCGGTATCCCACACCACAGCGATATCCTTCTTTGACTTGTGGAAAATGACCATGTGCGTGCTGGGTGTGAGCCGTAGCCAGTGCCCCTTGCCCTGCACGTCTGCGAGCCAGCGGGCCACATTCGCAAACGTCGCATAGGCAGGTTTTGGAGTAAGGTCGTTGTGTATGATAGAGAACGAGCGTTCGCCTTCGTTGGGTGCTGCCTTAAAGAGTAGGCAAAAATATGTGGAGTTTTCGACCCCGAGCGCGTCTAGTAGCGTCAGCGAGCGGACGACATATTGCGCCTGGACAAGTTCATCGACAGGGCGTTGCCAAGTCCCGGGTTTCGTACACCAGCCAAACTCCGTGATATGAAGGGGAAAATCGGGCCGCCCGATCCGGGCGAGAAAGCTCTGCACTTCCTGGATGCGTTGGATAAAGAGATCCTCGGGTGCGCTGCCGTCCACATAGGCATGCAAGACCATGCCATCGAGATGCTCGAAAAGCCCAAGCCGGTTGACGGTTTCGAGATCCAGGCGGGCGGGGTCTTTGATACGAATCGACGAAAAGCAGGGGCCCAGAACCTTAACGTCGGGCCGCATTTCCTTGATGGCGTCGGCCACGGTTTTTTGAAACCGCACGAGGTCTTCTTTGGAACCTTTCCACGCCCATTCCGGTTCGTTGTAACCCTCAAAGTAGGGAGGAAAATCTGACCAGCGGGGATGCTTGCGAACGAAAGCTTTGACGAGCTCGCTCAATGCATTCCAGTCTTTGGGCGCTTGAAACGGTTTGGATATGCCCTTGGGGGGATCGACGGGAAGCGTGTCAAGCAGCCAAAGGGGGAGGCCAAAGGAAATGACCCCCGTGTAAGTAAACCCCCGGAGGTCCGATGGCGGCTTGACCGGTGTGGATGGCTTCGGTTCCTCGTCGCGGAGGAATGCCTCTGGATAATCTTTGAGGGAAGTCATGGTGCGGTTCCATCGGGCTCCCGCCGCCAAAACAAGATCCGGATCCCCCTGCACGGTCCAGAGGCCCAGGCGTGACTGTCCCCGCACGGCCTCATTCAGCAGCGGCCCGATCACCGCAGCCGTCGTTTCGGCTCGGGCGGTCTGCCCCGAAGCGAGGGTCACGGTGGCCTCCACCTCATAGAACCCTTTCTCTTTTAGCGGAACAGGTATCTCGGATTGCGCGGCGTCAATTTTCTGCTCGGCGATGACTTGGCCGCGCTCGTTTTTAGAGATAATCGTGCCTCCCGTGACGGGATCGTTGTCGGCAATGTGCAGAATCAGCTCGCCGTGGGTATCCGCGAAGATGTGACCTTTTGTCTGGGAGGTGAACGTTGCCACAAGTGGCGCGGCAGCGGCTGCTTGCGCTGGGGGCAGGCAGGAACAAAGAGCTGCCACCGCAACGGCAAGGGGGATCGCGATATAAGCTGAGGAAGAAAACATGGTGTTGGGACTCATTCGTTTTAGTCGGTGAGAATCTCCGTCGCCACGTCGTCAATGCAAAGCGTGGCGGGAACTGTGTCTGATGTGTTCACCCACATCAACAGAATGGAGCGCGTTCCTGGATCAAGCATTCCTTCGCACTGTATGACTCGCCATGCATCTGTGGGGGGAAGCGCGGCCAGCGACTTTTTGTTTTCCAGGAAGCGGGGCTCCTTTTCTTTGCCGTTGAACTCCAGAATCGTGAAATTAGCGCCTCCTTCGGGCAACCCGTTCAGGCGATAAAAGAACCGAACGCGCACCTTCTGTGCCTTGGAGGAAGACTCTTGGGGAATGGGCACTCTTGGCGCGAGGAACTTCTTGCTGCCCGTCGCAGATTTGATGAATGTGATTTGGACCGCTTTGGAACCGGAGTGGGGGTTGCTCTTGTCTAATGCGACGGTAAAAGGGGTTTTCCACCCCGTCGCCGGTTTGTACACCTCGTCGCAGCTCGCTGCCCAATTTGGAAGGAAGGGGGGCACGGATTCAAAATCATATTCCGAGAGGAGCTCAGCCGCTTGCATCGAGAGCACGGGCAGGATGGCGATTAGCACGGAGAGCAGGCGGGTGGATTTCCAAAAATTCGAAGGAAAGAAGAGTCGTTTCATTGGTAGTTTCATTGGGGATGTATGTTAAATGCCGTCCGAAATTGGCTAAGAGTAAATACCGCCGTTCCTTGAAAACATCAGCGAATCAATGGCCATAATCGTTTGTAATAGTGTGGCGTGCTACAGGAAGGGGGGCTACATAGTGATGTGGCCCGCCGAATTGTTTCCAACCCCGGTAGACCAGAAGCATGGGAAAGATGGACAGCGTGAGGAGCGATGCAGTCCAGAAATATATCATCCGGTAATCGCTGTGGACGAGATCCATGAATTGGCCAACAATATAATTGCCCACGATGAGGGCTCCGCAGCCAAAAACATTGAGGCCCGATGAAAATTGGCCGAATTTTTCCTCGGGAAACAGCTTCATTGTCAACGCTTGAGATCCCAATCCCCACCCGACCGAGGGAATGGCGACAATGATGGTGCAAACAAGGAAGCTATTTTTGTCGGTAGCCAGACAGTAGATGCCAAGCGCGCCAAGAATCTGCCCGACGAGCGCAACCAAGACTACACGTATGGCAGAAAATTTGTCGCAGAGCCAACCCATGGGGAAGTATGTTACGGCAGAGGCTGTAGCACCCCAGGCAAAAACTTTGCCCATGTCGTCCATGCTAATGCCCAAAATATCGCGGTTAAAGAGAACAGTGAAAGGTCCAGCACAGCTCGTGGCGGAGAGAACAAGTACGTAGGCAATGAAGAAGTTGCGGTAGATTGGGATGGCAAGACACTCCCGGAAGTAGAGAGCGAAGGATTTCAAAATGCCAGGGCGGTCTTCGGCATGAGGAGGGGGCGGGTAGTCGCCTTCCTTCACGTGACGGCACATCAACATGAAGGAGATGAGGTAAAAGACGCCAACGCTCAGGCAGACTTCCCTGCGATGGGAAATCACATGGGGAAAGACGAACCAGAGGAAGGTGGCGCTGCTCACGGTGCCGACGATGCGGAACCAGGAGAGGAAGCGGGCCATGAACTCTAGGGGGACAACATCGCGCAGGAGCCAGTTGTAGGCGTTAACCAGCACCATGTTGAAGAAGTGGAAAGAGACGACGAGGGCGCAAAGGAGCGTCAGGATGACTACCGTTATGGAGATGCCGGGGGCCAGGTGGGAGAGGATATGGATGTCGAGCCAGGTGGCAATTTCGGGTGCGAACCCGACGGCGACCAGCGCCCCCACGGTGAGCGGGGTCACGACGTAGAGGAACGGGATGCGGCGGCCCAATCGGCCGCGGTAGTTATCGCTCCACTGGCTGATATTGGGGAGGAAGAGGATGTTAACGAGCCCTGCAAAGCTCCCGGTCATGATGCCAATAAGGGAATTCGATGCGTGCAGATCTTTGAGATAAAGCGGGATGAACCGGCCAAAGATTTGCTCAAAGAAGGTAAAGGCGAAGTCTCCCCACAAAAGCCAAAGGAAGAGGACGACCAGCCCGCGCAGGGTATACTGAAGGGTTCCTACCGAGTAAATTTTCCTCGCGAGGTGCTCTTGGGAGGATTCAATCGAAGGAGGCTGGAATATAAGGGTTTTTGAGGGCGATGTTTCCAAGAAGGATCCTCCGAAATTTGATAGGCAATATACAGACCTTGGTCGGCTCGACGAGACGAAGGACACGGGTCACCAAGCGTTAAAAATAAACACAGAGTGAATAGAATTGTGCATTCCGCACTTCGCATGCACGAGGATCAGCAAAACCATAGGAAGAAGGTACGAACTCTATACGTAGGGGTGTCTTCATAAAGCCTGAGAATAACAGCACGATTCGATTGACAACAAGAATTGCGGAATGTAACAGTTACAAATCATGTCAAGTCTTCGCGACATCGCTCGCGCTACCTCGCTTTCCGTCGCCACAGTATCCCGGGCCCTACGCTCTGATCCATCCGTTTGCCGCCAAACGCAGCTTCGTGTCCTTGCCGCTGCGCAACGCCTGGGTTACCAGTTCAATCCGTACGTGGGACAGCTCATGTCGTCCTTGCGGAGAAGCCGAGGAGAATATCACAGAGGCAATCTGGCCATGATCTGGTTTGACTCCGATCCGGATAGCAACCCCCATGAAAATATTCTCGCTATGCAAAAAGCGACTCAGGAGAGAGCTAATGAGCTTGGCTATAGCCTAGACGAGTTTAGGAGGAATGACTATACACCGAAAGCGCTTCACTCGATTCTGAAAAGCCGTGGCATCCGGGGGCTCCTGATCTCACCCCCAGTCGACGTGCCCGGCAAGACCCACCTCCAGATAGAAATGACTGAATTTGCGGCCGTATCCCTCGGTTGGGCTATTCTCCACCCTGCACTCGACTCCGTTCGTTTTGACCATTATAGTTCGGTTCAGACTGCTATACACCATGCTCGGCATCAGTTTGGCGGCAGGATTGCTGGACTCTGGAATTTCGAGGCAGACCGCCGTGCCGACCACATCTGCCGGGCGGCCTTCCTTACCCATCATCCTTCCGGTCCTGCTGTAGCAAACAAGCTTTTCCTGAATCTAAAACATCTGCATCCAACACGTACAAAAGCCCTATTTCAGCAGCATCAAATCGAGTGCCTTATTTGTGACACGGAGGAGGTCCCGTCATGGGTGTATCGTCTGGTTCGGCCCGAAAAGTGTATTTACATGTTTCGCCCGCCTCTCAAATCCTGCCTTGGCTGGGTAGATCCCCGCTATGATCTGCTGGGTAAAACCGGCATCGATATTCTCACATCGATATTACAACGGGGTGAATATGGTATTTCTGAAACCCCAAAGACCACGCAAATACCTGGAAGTTGGAGATCACAGGAACCGATGTAACTGTTACACAAAGTAGACGTTGAACTTTACCTGGAAGAGGTGCAGTCTCATTCCATGGCTATCTCTTCGGAATAGGCATGCCACTTATATATTCCCCTTCCCATGAACAGTAGATTAGAGCGCGAATCTATTGGCGTAATCTCCACCTACACCGCAGGGCTTGGTTTTACGCTGATCGAGCTTCTTTTCGTAATGGCAATCATTGCGAGTTTAGCAACACTGTCTGTCCCATCTTTTACGAGCCTCGGAAAGTCGGCAGGGCTCAATGGAGGTGGCAACATGGTGGCTGGCCTCATCACTTCAGCCCGCCAGAATGCGCTTTCCAAAAATACGATGACCGCGCTGGTCATTGTCACGGATTCGTCAGTTGATCCGCAAAACCGACTATTTACAATGATGGAGCTGCCTGCCCATGAAGACAACACCACCAAACCGCAGTCTTCGGATTGGAAGCAGATCACCAAATGGGAAACTCTTGTCCGGGGGGTGATTGTTAGTAATTGGACATCTTCCCCTCAGACGGTTTCTCCCACATTCCCAAAGCTGAGATATGGCAACCATTGGATCACCCAAGACGGATTCAAGTATTTGATTTTTATGCCGGACGGTAGCACGCTAAGTAATACATCTACCACGGTGCAGTTGGTCGAGGGATATATACCCAAAGGAGAAACAGTTCCCCTCTATACCAGTGTGCTCAAAAATGGAAACCCCGCGAACTATTATAAACTTACTATTCTAAATACAACCGGGAGAATTAAAATAGACCGCCCATGAAGGCCGCTGCTCCATTTCGGGGATTCTCATTGATCGAGATCGTTCTTGTGATCGGGGTTATCAGTTTTTCTCTCGTTGCCATTCTTGGATTGCTGTCGGCTGGATTAAACTCAAGCAAGAATGCCCTTGATGAAAGCCTGATTGCTGCAATGTCGCGGCAAGTAATAAGCAGCCTTCGGCAGCAGTATTTCACCAACAACACCCTCTTCACAAGCCTGGAGACATCGGGATCGACAAACCTCAAAACGGTCTATTTCAATACCAGCGGGGTGTTGGTGGACGGTACGGCCTCCGGCTTTGACCGGCCCATTTACGAATGCGTGGTGACGGCCGTCAGCAGGACCGATTTGCTGGGTCCAGCGCCCAAGGTCTCCATTAGCATTCCATGCCTGCTGGATCTCACGCTCACCTTCAACTGGCCGATGGCCGACGGCAAAGTGGTCGAGGGCAAGGCCAGCACCTACAATCTTCATACAAGTATTGCCCGATATTACTAATTATGAGACTTGCCACGCTGACCGGAGGGACCCGCCGGAGGGGTTTCACGCTGCTGGAGGTGTTGATCGGGACGCTGGTTCTGGCGCTCCTGGTGGCGCTGCTCAGCCAAATGTTGGGGCGCGTGAGCGGCGTGTGGCAGCAGGGCCATGCGCAGGTGGAGAAATCCGAAGGCGGCCGCGCGATCCTGGAATTCATGGCCCGGGAATTGCAGGCGGCGATGGTGCCCGTCAACCGCACCACGGGCACGAACAGCCTGCAGCTGGTGGTCAACCCCACGCATATTTCCGACAAGTACAAAAACTCCGACGCCATTTTCTGGCAGGCGCCGCTTGCCACGGACCAGACCCTGGGAGACATCGCGGAATTCGGCTATTTCGTCAAGTGGGACACCGCCACCAACGCGCAAATCCCCAAAGCGCTCCTGTGCCGGTTTTTCGTCAACCCGGGCACCGACTACACCGCCGATTCGAATTACCTGATCCTAACCACCCCCACCGCCTGGATCAGCGACACCATTCTTGATACCGTAGCCCCCGCCGACGCCACCACTAACACCAATGCCGCCTACCAGGGCCTCTTTGTGGAAAATGTGCTGGGGCTGTGGATCACCTGCCTGGACGCTGTGGGCAACACCATTACGCAGAACGGCGGCAGCGATGCGTTCGACTCCCGCAAAGGGTACAGCTACACCGACTCGGGCGGCAACGCCGTGGTGCTCTCCGGTTGTGCGCTTCCGGCGGCGATTGACGTGAGCTTCGTGCTGCTCGACAGCCGTTCGGCCAACCGGATCACCCCGGCTTTGCAAAGCATCATCGCAGCGCTGACCGCCGATACCAGCATCAAAAACGCCGATCAGTTTGTGCGGGCTGCTCTTAACCAGGGAACGCTCAAGCCCATCCAGTCGGGGCTCAGGCCGTGCATGACTAGGGTTTATCTTCAGAATTCCAAATGAAAAATAGCGCCATTAAACAGAACGCGAGTGCCCTCGTTATTGCGCTGGCATTTTTATTTCTCATCACTGTGCTCACTGTAGGATTTATCGAAACGGTAAGGACTGAGCATGTTTCTGCTAATTCACATCTGGAGGGATTGCAGGGGGAGTTTTACGCGCAGGCGGCAGTGGAACGGGTAGTGGCGACACTTCAGATGCAGACCGCACCACAACAGTCGGGCTCAAACGTGGTCTATAATTGGGTCAGCCAGCCAGGACAATTGATTGTCTCTGATTCCACTAGCAATGGGAGGCCAACCAATGTCGTTGATCTCTCATCTGGGACCGCGAACACCGCCCTGTCGGCCGATTCCAGGACGTACCTCCGTCCCCCCAATCTCAATATACCGACATTTCGCAACTCTTCCACTTACCTGATCACGGAATATACAGATACAACGGGAAATGCCATCCAAATGTCCGTGGCTTGGATATATGTACGGCAAGATGGCACATTGGATACGAATTCGGTGCCCGACCTGACAAACAAAACCAATCCCATCGTCGGCAGGTATGCTTATTGGACAGACGACGAAAGTAGTAAAATTAATTTCAATCTGGCGTGGGGACGGATTTCTAAAAATACCAATTCACCAGGCGACCCTTCGAGGATCAGTCTCACGGCACTACAACCTCTCAGCGATAATACCGATGCCAATAGAGTGGCGTTTACGCAGGAGTGGGCCGATTCTTTGCACAATTATATTGTTGCGCCAAGATTCTACAATTCTCCGGAAGATGTGAGAGTGATGTCTGGCACCAATCAGGCACTTGCCAAGGCTCTGGAATATTATAAATCTGAGATGACGCATTATAATTCCGACCCTGATACAACTTTTTTCAACGAACCGCGCATCGTTTTGACAACGCAGGTCAACAAGGTACCAATAACGACAAGTGGCACTGCACCATTCCTTGATATTCTAAAAACTCCGAACGCAGATCCCGGTGACATTTCTGGAATTAGTGACGCAAAATTGACAACCGTAATAAATATGCTGATACAGTATTTGAAGCGAACGGATTGGCCGATGGCTTACGGTTCGAATTTTCAGCAGAAGTATTATAATGGAGTTGAGAATCGTTTGGCACAACTTGCCATTAACATCATTGATTACGTTCGTTGCAAGGAATCGAACCTGTCCGTTGTACAACCTCTGCGGGGTGATTTGAATAATCCTGGCCAGTCTAATCAGAAATGGGTGTCAGGTAGCCCAACGGATAGCAATGCTTATATTGGCGTCACTCGTGCGCCGTGCATTACCGAGTTGGCTGCTGTTTCCAGCGGTAGCGTCGTGAAGATAGAGCTATATTCACCTCCAAATTATCACATGCCGGATATTGATCTTACAACGTACACGCTTTATGTGGCAGTCAATGGTTTGCCGGAATCCCCGGAAAATTATATTCCGGCAAGTGAGCTTAGCCAAACAATATTGAAGCCCGGAACCTACACAACCATTACACATACCTATGTTGGAGCAGGGACAATCACCCCGGGCTATAAGGTTGGCCTTCGCATTGCCTTAGGGCCTCCATCGATGCGGGTAGATATCGTTCCACTCCTAACTGCGAATAATATTAACGTACTTGTAGATGGACCGTCAGTGGAGGTAAACGATCCACGTATTAATAAGCACTACAAGGATTGGAAAGATTGTCCGAATGGTTCCAATACTTTTGGAGCAAAAAATGCCAGATACCTGAATGCTGAAACCGGATCAGTAAGCCCGCAACAAGACACAGACGCAAGTGGTAATCTTAGTGACTCGAGTCTCTATATGCCTCCCCCAAAAGGGTCCTCTGATAATGAGAAAGGGGTCGTTACCTCCATCGGCGAACTTGGTTATATTCATACGGGGGCGCAAAGCGCTTTAGTAGCAGGAACGCCGTGGCGAACAATTCGTTTGCAACCCAACAATGACCCGTCGGGAACTGTTCCAGATTGGGCTCTCATGGATTTGTTTACCGTGCCGGTTACCGGTAGCAGCGATTTGAAGGCTATTTCGCAACCCAACGGAACATCTTATGGAGGAAGGGTCAATGTGAATTCACACGTGTTGCCATTTGACATCCAACGCGTTTTGCCTTTGGCCGCAGTTTTCCAAGACTGCGCCTACGATTCGCAAACTACCGCCACCCTTTCCAGCGGTTCCGCCCAATCCATTGCACAGAACATCTATAACCGTGTCACCGCAACAGGGGGGAAGTTATACAATTTTTCGAATGGTTATTACTCCCCAGGCGAAATTGTCGAAATTAGCGGCATTGCCGATAAGGGGGAACAAAGCGAGGAATTAGTGAGGCAGGTTTCTAACCTTATGACTACCCGTGGCAATGTATTCACGGTGAATGCCATAGGCGAAACCCTCAAACAGACCTTGCATGGAAGTCTGGTAGTAACTGGCCAACGGAGACTACAGTCTATGGTGGAACGATATGTTTCTGATCCTTCGACAGGGGAGGTTCGATTAAGGACAGTCTATTATCGGAATCTAACGCCATAAAGGACCAACTTGCAAGGCGGTGGTAATGATCGAGCCGCGTTTGACTCCAGGTGTGCAGCACGGCGATGAAACGGTCGCGGTAGGGACGAGGGTTACCCTCGCGCAGATCCCGGCGGGCGGAATTACCGCACCGGGCTCCTACCTTGAGTGCTTGGCGTCGAAGCGCTCGTTGGGCCAAGGGTGGCAGGTTCGGGAGGCAGGCATCCGATGTTGCACCAAACGGTTCATCTTCTGCCACGTAATGCGCCGCTTTTCGCTGCGCCGTCGGAGGCTACGGTACCAGCATCTCGCCAGTTCTCCACGGAAGTTGTTGACCGCTCGGTAGTTGGTTGAGACTGCGTAGTATTGGGCAAAGCTGCGAAAGACCCGCGCCAGCCATTGCCATTGTTCGGCGATGGCCTATTCGCTGGGCTCTACCAGTTCCGAATAAAGAATGTAAGCATGGTTAAAATGGTTGATTATCCTCAGGTGCGCAGCCTTGGCGGCTTTGTACGGGCATTGGCGCGGTTTTTGACGGTGTAGACCAGGTTCCAGAGCTCCTTGGCGCCGGCGTCATCCAGGGTGCAGTGAAATTGATTTTTGCAAATGGCCTAGGCATAGGCCGGGGCGAGCTTCGCGGCGGCCAAGGCCTTATTGAGGTGCCAGTGGGTCACTCGTTTGGGGTTTATACAGCGATTGCTTGAGGTTAAAAAAGAAGCGGCCCGCCATTTACCGCATTTAAATGGCAAGCCACTTTTGAATAGGCCCGAGTTTTCTTACCGCCGGCGGCGAATCCGTTGACCGAACCCCAAACAACCGAGGCCGCCCAGGAGTAAAGCCCAAGCGCGTGGTTCGGGGACAGCCGTAACCGTCAAGGTCACGTCGTTGCTATAGCCATCTCCATCGGCATCGGACGTGTAGCTCAAGAGGTACTCCGTACCGGCTACCGTGAAAGTATAGCTGGAGTTGGAGGTAAGCACGTAGTAAGAGCCGCTCGTAAAGATCGTCGCAAAGTACCCCGTCGTCGTGCCGCTGCCGGTGTTGTCGATCAGCGTGATCGTGTCACCCAACGTTAGGCCGCTCAGCGTAGTCAGGTCAAGCGTTCCGGCCAGGCTCACGTTTCCACTGACCTTCACTTGATCGTAGGACGATCCGGCCACCGTTCCGCTCACTTCCGCCACCAGCTTGGACGCGACATCCACGGTGAAGCTGCCCCCAACCGTCGTGATTCCAGCGCTATTACCGGGAGAAAGCGTGCCGCTGGTCAGCGTGAGGTTGCCAGTCACCGTGCTATTGCCTTTGAGCAAGCCGCTGATACTCGCGCTTCCCTCAATGGTGCCGTCAGCGTTCAACGTAGCTCCGGCGGAAACCGAAAGCGCGCTGGTGGATTTGGTGGTGCCGCTCAATGAGGTGGTGCCGCTCACCACCGTCACGCTGCTGGCGATATTGTGCCCGGAGAGCGTGCTAGTGCCATAGAGCGCGGTGGTGCCCAAGTTCAACCCGCTGCCGTTTACAGTGCCGCTGGTGACGGCAACCGCGCCGCTGGCTGTGCCGCTCCCCGCCAGGGTTGCGGTGTTTACGGAGATCGCGCTGCCAGCCGCCAGTGATCCATTGAGCGTCAGCGTGCCGCCGGTAACGGTGGTTGCGCCAGTGTAGGTATTGATGCCGCCCAGCACGAGGTCACCCCCCGTGAGCGTGAGCGCCGTTGTACCCGAGCCGTTGGCAATGACGCCGGAGTAATTACCTCCACCGGTAATCGCCAGCGTGGAGGAGCTTGCTCCGTTGTTGGTCACCGTCTTGGCACCGCTGCCCGTACCACTCAGCTCGGCAATGGTCTGGTTGTTTCCGTAAAGATCAAACGTACCAGCATCGATGTAAAGCACCGAACTCGACGCGATTTGACCAGACCCCAGGAGCTGAACGGTGCCCGACAAGATCGAAAGTGCCCCGTTGATCGCCACAGCACCGTTGGTTTTGCCCAATTGCAGCGTTAAGCCCGAAACGGTGGTTGTCCCGGTGTAGGTGTTGGACTGGCTGCCCGACATCAATAATACAATTCCCGTTCCCGTTCCGGTGAGCGCCAGACCGGTGCCTGCGCTGTTCTCTCCAATCGGCCCGGAAAGCGTGGCAACCGTTCCCGAGGTTAAAGAGGCAAGCGTCAGTGACGTGGTCCCCGTACCGGCGAGTGTCGTGGTTCCGGTAAATATCATGTTATGGGCGCTAACGGTGGTAGAGCCCAGTCTCGCCGTGGTGCCCAATTGCAAGGCGTTGGTGATGACACCATTGGAGCCCGAAGTAGATAACGTACGAAAAATGCCGCCATTAAGGGTAATAGTACCGCTCCCGAGAGAGGTAAACGTGCCGCTCGCCGTTGTGCTAATGGCAACTTCACCTTTGTTAATAGTGAGGCCGCCGGAGAAGGTGTTGCTGCCAGTGAGCGCGATGATGCCACCGCTGGATTTATTAATCACAAACGCGCCGGCCCCGGTTATGGAACCGGCGAGCGTGATCACTCCAGTGCCGCTGCCGCTAAGCGTAAGGGTAGTGCTGGTTCCGATCGATATCCCGCTGGAAAGGGTCACACTGGCAGCATCGTTGAAAACGATGGTCGGCTGGGTGCTGCTATTGGCAAGGAAGGCAAGGGTGCCCCCTTTTACCGTAGCCCCCCACGAGCCTGAAACGACCAGCGAATTAAGGGAAAAGATCCCCAGGTCGTTGTTGGAGGTATAAGTCGTGCCGGAGGTCGCCCCGCCAATTACAACGGTGGTAGTGGAGCCAGAAACCGGCGCGGTGCCGTTGGTCCAGTTCGAGGCAGTGCTCCAATTGCCGGAGCCGCTGGTAAGGCCCCAGGTCGTTTGCGCGTTTGTTGAGGTAGAGAAGGCCAAGGTGCCAAAGCTCACGATTGTTAGAGCAATAAGGGAACGGCGTATTGCAGGGGATTTCTTAGCTTTCATGTGAAGCGTAGGGGTTTGATGTTACCGAATATTCTTCGTATTGCGGATAGGGTTTTTTGATTCCGGGCCGAGTTTAGGCCTGGGAGGGCTTAAATGTTGTCGACATCATACCTGTATGTACGAGCTCTGAACGTTGCGATGTCTTCATAAAGCTTGAAAGTAACAGCACGATTCGATTGACAGCAAGAATTGCGACATGTAACAGTTACAGTTCGTGTCAATCAAGCGTCGGGCACATCTGGCGGGCCCATGGACTTAAACCACATCTGTGCCGCCTCAGCCATTTACCATACGCGCCCAAGGCATCGGATAAATTGGGAGTAGGCTGATTCCCACTGGGACTGAGGTGGACCCCGAAAACCGGGCCAGAGGCTAAGTTATAGAAAAGCGGTGGAGGAGCGGGTAAAACCAAGCCAAACAACCACCGAAAATGAAAGCCGAACGCCGCAGACACGATCCTCAATTCAAAGCCCGGGTAGCCCTTGAGGCACTCAAGGGAATCAAAACCGTCCAAGATATTGCCAAGGAATACGAAGTGCATCCCGCACAGGTCGCCGACTGGAAAAAGACCATGCAGGAGGGCGTCGCAGGGGTATTCGAGCGCGGCAGCGCGGGCGCGAACGAGGAGGACTTTGAGCGGGAACGCGAGCAACTCAAAGCGATAATCGGCAACCTGACCGTCAAGCTGGAGTTCATGACAAAAAAGTCAAAACAGCTCGGCCTGTGAAAAAGGAGCGCGCCGAGCTGGTTGAAAAAGAACATCCAAAACTGAGTATGCGAACCCAATGCAAACTGCTGGAGGTAGCCCGTTCCAGCCTCGACTACCGGCCCGCGCCGGAGAGCGAAGAAGACCTGCGCATCATGCGCTTGATGGACGAAATCTACCTGATCGATCCGTGCGTGGGCACGCGGCGATTGGTAAAGTTGTTCAAGCGCGACCATGACCTGAGCGTGAGCCGCAACGCCTCCGGAGGGTGCGGCACAAAATGAAATTGGAAACGATCTGGTGTCGCCCGCGCAACACCAGCGTACCGGACAAAGCGCACCGCAAATACCCCTACCTGCTGCGGGATTTGGAAGTGACGCGGCCCGACCAGGTCTGGTGCGCCGACATCACCTACGTGCCAATGCCGCGAGGGCATGCCTACCTGTGCGCAGTGATGGACTGGCATTCGCGCAAAGTGCTAGGCTGGCGGCTCTCCAACACGATGGACTCGGCGCTCTGCTTGGGGACGCTCTCCGACGCCGTAGCCGTCGGCGGCGGGCGGTTCCCGGAGATATTCAACACCGACCAGGGCAGCCAGTTTACGAGCGAGGAATGGATCAGGCGACTCACGGAACTGGGCATCGCCATCAGCATGGACGGCAAGGGCCGCTGGATGGACAACGTGTTCATCGAACGGCTCTGGCAGAGCGTCAAGTATGAGGAAATCTACCTGCGCGAACACGGCACGCTGCCGGAACTGGAGGCCGGGTTACGGCGGTGGTTTGAGCGCTACAACACTTGGCGACCGCACCAGAAGCTGGACAACCGCACCCCGATGCAAGCGCACACGGAGGGCTTGCTGCCCACGCCACACCACAGGTCAAACCTCGCCCCAGGAGGCCCCGCAAGCCGCATGAAGTCGTCCACCAAGCACGCAACACCATCCCCCGTCCGCCGTCGATTTTCGGTTCCGTAACGGAACCGAAAATCGAAGTCCCAGCCTTTCCCGTTGACGCATCTCCCCTCACCTAATCTCACCCTACACCCCCGCCACCATAGCTTATTTTTAACAGCTTCTGGCTGGAAGATGGGGGCCACCTCAGGAGAGGAACCAAAGGAGTCCGGCCCCTAGCATGTTATCTAGGGGACTCACTCTATGCCATTGTTTCCAGCATGGGAATCGAAATAGCATATTGGAGTTTGTTTCCGGATCGCCATGCGAGAAATTCCTGGATGGCGTAATCTGCATTTCGCACATATTCGTCGCCTATCGATCCGGCAATATGAGAGGATAAATGGACGTTGGGTAATAAATAAAGCCGGGAGTCGTCAGCGGGGGGCTCTGGATAGGTGACATCCAGAAGAGCATTGATATCGGGGCGTTGGGTCAATACGCGAATCATCTGTTGCTCGTTAATAGTCGCTCCACGCCCGGTGTTAATGAAGGTGGCATCGGGACGCATTTTTTCAAAGAGACCACCGTGCAACATTCCAACGGTTTCCGGGCGGTTCGCCAAATGATTGCTGACGACGTAGGCGCTTTTAAAGGCCTCTTCAAGCGATGCCTTTTTGACGCCCAATTTCGCAGCGTTTTCCTCGGTAAGGAATGGATCAAATACAACAATTTCCAAATCGAACGAATGGAGTAGCTGAATGACTTTTTGGCCGATGGCTCCGGCTCCCAAAATGGCGACAATCTCCCCAAAATTTCCTTTGCCGCGGAATGCGGTTTTAAACTTTTCTGGGGCCGTAAATTCGCGGCTATTTCGAAAATAGCCTTTTGCCGCCAACAAAATTTGAGCAAGCGTGAATTCGGCTACGGGGGCTGCATTGGCCTGCCAGGCACTTATGACCAGAATGCCCTGCTCCAGGAAGGGCCGGGCGAAATGATGAACGGAGCCCCCTGCATAAAAAACGGCTTTAAGAGATCGCATCTGTACAATCTGGTCAGCGGAGAGGGCTTTCATTCCCCACGTACTGAAGATGACTTCCACTTCCTGTAGGTCCGGCAAGTATTGATCGAACAGATCCATGTGAATGACTTCCGGGTAAAGGTCGGTCAGGGCTGCCACCTTTTCAAAACGCCCTTTTCCATAGATCCTCCGAATCCAGTCGGGCTTGCCAACAAAGACGGCTTTCTTGCGTGGTGAATTACTACAAGGCGATGGGCTCCACGCCTTCTTTTCTGTCGCTAAGCTTTGCATAAAATACTTTTGGCTCAAAAGCGGCGAGTTTTCTGGGCAAAAGCCAGCAAGCCAATCCCTCCAATGAGCATGGCCCAGGTACTTGGCTCGGGAACTACGGTTAGGGTTACATCATTGTAAGCGCCGTCTCCATCGGCATCCGAGGCGTAGTTTAGCTCGTACTCTGTTCTGCCAATAGTGATCGTATACGTGCTGCTGGAGCCAGTGACATAGTAAGTCGAACCGCTGGTGATGATCTCTGTAAAGTAACCGCTGGTAACGGAGCTGCTTGTATTGTCGATGAGTGTAATTGTTGCGCCTGAGGTCAATCCACTCAGCGTGGAAAGATCAAGCGTACCGGCCAGGGTCACGCTACCGCTGACCTTGATCTGATCGTGGGTGATCCCCGCTGACTCTCCGGTAACATCCATGGCCAGAACCGCCGTGGAACCCATAGTCAGGTTGCCGTTGATTGTTGCGATCCCCGCGCCGTCGCCCGGGGCCAAAGTGCCGCTCAGGGAGAGATTGCCATTGACGGTGCCGTCGCCTTTCAAAAGACCGCTCACGCTCATGTTGCTGTTCGCAACGCCGTCGTTGTTTAACGTGGCTCCGACGGATACCGAAAATGTATTGGTGGAGGTTGTGGTGCCAGTCAACGAAGTGGAACCGCTGGCAATTGTAACGCTGTTAGCATTATTGACGCCGCTCAGCTTGCTGGAGCCCGTCAAGGTTGCGGCCCCGCCGATGACCAGCCCGGAGCCGTTGATCGTGCCGCCGTTGGAGTTGACGCTTCCTCCCGTCGTGCCCGAACCACCCAAGGTGGCACCGGAGGCAATACTCACCGTGCTGGAAGCCGAAATCGAGCCGTTGATATCCAGTTCACCTGCTGAAATGGTGGTTGACCCGCCATAAGTGTTCGTGCCGGAAAGAGTCCATGAGCCTGAACCTGATTTGGTAATCGAAAGCAAAGAACCTGAAATGGAGCCACGGAGCACCCCATTGCCCGCGCCCTGTAGCGTTAAGGACGAGGCGTAGGCAGAGGAGGATGAAGTCACCGCACCAGAGAGAGTCAGTGTGGAGGAACTATTGGATACCTCAATCACCCCCGCGCCTCCATTTGCGCCATTGGATATGGAAATGGTGCGATTGCTGGACGCGGTGGCTCCTGTATAGAGAAGTTCACCGGTGGCACTTAACCCCGCGCTGGTTGGATTTTGGCCCAGTGTGATCGATGTTCCCGCACCCAGCGCGGAATTAGCACCGCCATCAGCAATGGAGTTGACACTCAGGATGCCCAGTTTGATGTTTACATTTCCGGTAAATGAATTGTTACCGGTGAGCACCCACGTGCCAAGGTCGGTTTTGCTGACACTTAACGAAGTTGATGCACCGTTGCTGATATTGCCGGAAATGGTGTTGGCGTTGGTATTGTTGCCTCGCAAAGAGAGGATCATGGCACTGGTGGTCCCGCCGGTGATGCTGCCTTCGATTTGAAACACCGCCGACTTGGCACCACTGCCGCTGGAGCTGTTGTTGGTGATGGTATAGGTGCCCTCGATGATGAGGGGGGCGTTGATGGTTTCCGTGACCAGGCTGGTGTTGGTAAGCGTGGAGGTAATTTGAAGGGTCCCGCTGCTTGTCAAATAGAGACTGTTGCCCGAGGTGCTGCCGATGAAGTAACTTCCGGCGGCCGCATCGAAAATGATGCCTCCGATATTTCGTTTGGAGTCGATGACAATCGGAGTGTCTGCGCTGCTTCCCCAGGTATTGGCGACTGCGATATTAAAAGTTGCCACATCGGTATTGTTGGTGGCACTCGTAGAGCCTGGAATTGAGGAACCGCTCCAGTTGGCAGCCGTGTTCCAATTCCCATCACTGGAGGAAATTCCGCTCCACGTTATGCTGGCGGCATTCGCCGAACCGGCTGCGAGCATTGCGGCAATTCCCACCAACGCGAGGCGCCTGGATGTAGTCTTTGCCGGGGTTAACTGATGATGCACGTAAGTGGTGCTGCGGCGCGATGGAATAGGGGTGCTGCTTTGCATGGGGTAGGGGTGTTATGAGTTTGATTTAGAGGATGTATTTGAATCAGCCCGAGCCGTTGATGGCTCCTCATGAGCGCAATTCTGAACGCGATTCATGGCGCAACAAGTTTACATGCTTCCCATTTAGCGCTATAGACTGTGGAAAAATGGTAGTCTCATCTGTAATCCATTACAGAAAGCCTGATAGCGTTCGTTCCAGAAGCTCGAAACCAGGGCGCATTAAAGAACAGCTCCTTGATTCCTGAGTGTCTGGGCGATGACTGGATAAGGTGTCTTTTGAGGATGATCCTCATGGCACAAGGCTTCGGCGGCCAGGATACCGCCGGCGTGGCCTATTGCCATGGCAATGGGGGTTACGCGAATGGCAGCCGAGGCCTCGTGGGTCGCGCTGATACAGCGGCCCACGACAATGAGATTTTCCACATGTGGAACCATGAGGCAGCGCATGGGGATTTCGTAGGAGAGCTTCTTTGCAACGTGTGTGGATTCGGTCTTTTCTCCGTCGGGCGAATGGATATCGATGGGGTAACCGCCGCATGCGATAACGTCCTCAAAATGGCGCCCCGTTTCGAGATCATCCGCCGTAAGTGTGTAGAGGCCGCAAATATGGCGTGATTCGCGAACGCCCACCTTGGCAGAGGTGTCCATCCGGATGGCATGGGCAAAACCGATGCAGTACTTGCGCAGAAAACGGAAAAGCTCGGCGCATTGTCTGCGCCCAATGGTTTCGGCGCGGCTGAGATCGTAGGGGTTGGTGGGGTCGAGCGAAAGAATCCGCGAGGTGTTGACGATGACAACTCCCGGGGTGGCGGTTTCGAAGAAAAGCACTTGGTCTCTTGGGATATGAATATCGCCCTGATTCCTCGCGCTATTCCACTCCGCCAGGTATCCTGCCAGACTGATTTGGGGAGCGGTTTGAAGGCGGTTCAGCCCTTCTTCAAAACCGTGCTCCCATAGAAAATTCTTCGGGTGCTTCATCGCATATTGGCGGATGGCCTGGGTATCCACGTTTCCCAGTTTCAAGTTCATCGTCATTGGCTGGGTGGCATGGTCCGACGGGCGACCGTGTTCAAACGCTGCCCCGGCCAAGGCAGCCAAATCGCCGTCTCCCGTGGCGTCGATGAAAACGCGGCCCACGATGCCGGTGAGTCCGGATTTATTGCAAACCTGTAAGCGACTGATTCTCTTCTTGGAACATTCAACGGAGGCGAGTTGAGTATGAAAAAGCACGGTGCCTCCGGCTTCCTCCAACATGGTTTCCAGTTCGATTTTAAGCTCTTCCGAATCGAATGGAGTGACGGTATGGCAATAAGTGGTAGTGTCGGGAATATGGCCCGGACTGGCTCCTCGTTTTTGCAGGCGGCGGATCAATTCATCCGGCAAGCCTTTGACCACCTGTTCCCCTGCGGCATTGTGGAAGCTCATCATTGGGCCGACGCCCATCGCCGTGAGCGATCCTCCAAGAAATCCATGCTCTTCAATGAGCAACGTCGACGCGCCGGAACGCGCCGCGGCAATCGCCGCCATGGAGCCGGAGACTCCACCGCCTACAATTACAATGTCGACTTTCGTTTCCGGGAGAGATGCGTGATCCATGGAACACGCTTATGACGAGGGGCCCGGAACAAATCAAATCAGGATGAAGCTGTAACTTGTTTTTCCATAGTTTAAGAGTGAAAAGACTCAACCCCGTTCAGTTTTCGGGGAAAAATCAGAAGGACTACCGTTTTTCCTTATTTTTTAAAATGAAATGACTAGCGTGCGAGCTTGTTGCCGTGCCAATTACGTTCAATATCCATGCGATGAACACCCCTCGGAACTCAGATTCATTGGGCACCTCTTTTGGCCCATGGTAATCGCCGCTTATATCTTTCTATGAAATGGTTGTGTCTGTGTTTGTTGCTGGCAACGGTAGAGATTTCAGATGGGGAGTCAGGCTTGGGCCGGATATGGCAAAAAGTGGACCGGGAGCAGCGGTTGACGATCGGCTATCTCGGGGGATCGATCACCGCGGGAGCCGGGGCGAGCCAAGCGGCCAAGACCTCGTGGCGGGCGGAGGTTACCAACTGGTTCTGCCAGCGTTATCCGAGAGCGCTCATTAAGGAGATCAATGCAGGCCTGGGAGGGACAGGATCGAACCTTGGGGCCTATCGTTGCCAACACGATCTTTTGGCCGGGAAACCAGATCTGGTTTTTGTCGAGTTCGCCGTAAACGATGCAAACACCCCGAAAGGCGTGGTACAGGAATCGATGGAAGGCATTGTCAGGCAGGTTCGGCAAAGCAATCCGCAAACGGCGATCCTATTTATCTATTCCGCCAACAAGTATATGGATGCCACGTATCACGAGGACGGAACGCCGCAGGCGGTGCTCTCGAAGGAAGAGGTGGCACGGCACTACGGGCTTTCCTCCATTAACGTGGGCAAGGGGCTTTGGGATGCCATTCAGGCTGGAGACGGCACTTGGGAAACCTTGACGAAAGATGGAACGCATCCCAACGATGCGGGATATGCAATTTATACAAAGCAAATTGTTTCCTTCCTGGAATCGAGTCTTGAAGAAGAGGTAAAGCCACCAGCTCCCATGCCGCCTCCGATGACCCCCAATCCTGTTGTAAATGCCTCCTTGGCCGATGCCTGGGATGCCAACGCCCCGGGCTGGGAGCGAGAGAACAAAAGCATGTCGGGACGTTGGCCTCATCTGCTTTCATGCCAAGTTTCAAATCAGGAACTATGCTATGATTTCGAGGGGACCGGAATCGGCCTATACTGGTTGGTTTCTCCGGATTCGGGAGACATTGTCTATACCATTGATGACAGCCCTTGGCAGAAGGCCCCCTGTTGGGACAAATATGCGCTCAACTCCACGAGAGTGTCGTTCCGAATCCTAACCAACCGGCTCCCCGCCGGAGTTCATCACCTTCGATTGAAGGTTGCCGAAGCAAAGCCGACACAGTCCACGGGAACATGGATTCGAATCGGTGCGTTTCTCGTCCATCACACTTCTTCCTCCAAAGCCACTCAACTGTAACTCCTTTAATGTTTCTCCAACCCCCTCCCCCCCGTTTGTTTTTTCGTTCGTGTATCCAGTGGATGGCAATCTGCGTTCTCGCTTTTTGCACGCCCCCCTCCTTTGCTGAAGACAAGGAGGCAACATCCAAGTATGGGACTCCTCAGCAGCCTGCTTGGGTGGGCAATACGGATTCGTTGGATTTTCCCAAGCCAAACCCGGAAAAGGTTTTTGCCGACCAGAAGGTTTTTCAACCCGACGGCTCACCGTATCGCGCGGCCCAAGAGGATTGGGAGGGGGCGCGCCGACGGATTGCGCAAAGCCCTGAATGGAAAAAGTGGATCGCCGATACCCAGGCAAAAGCGGATCGCTGGATGGCAAGGAATCACGATCATACGGAATGGGAAGCCGGATGGAGCCACGATTTTGTGGATCCGAAGGATGGATCGTATCTCGTCTGGACCGAAAATGTGCCGGGCGAAGAGGTCAAATTTCTCACCGGAAAGTCGGGTGATCATGTGGAGATCACCCCCAAACTATTCCGGGCCTGGGTGGGGACGTTTCGCAAAAATCACGCGGAGATGATGATTGAGGCCGCGCGGTTGTATCGCCTCACCGGCGATGTGCATTATGCGGAGTGGGCGGCGGGGCAACTCGACTTTTACGCAAAGAATTACCAGGCATGGGGAAAAGGCGTGGCCAAAATCAATCGGTCGTGGCTGGGATGCCAGAGTCTGGACGACGCGGTGATCGTGGCCCGGCATGGGGAGGCGGCGCGACTGTTGTTCGACTGGGCATCCCCCGAGCGCCGCCAGCTTTGGTTCGATCAACTCTTCAAACCTGAAGCGGAACTGTTGGGCTATACGTACCAGGCGATTCACAACATCGCATTGTGGCAACGGGCCACCCAGGCTCAAATCGCGTTGCTCTACAAGGACGACGAGTTGTGGAAAAAGGCGATGGAGGGGCCCGTTGGTTTTAGGGCTCAAATTCGCAAAGGCGTGACGAGTGACTACTTTTGGTACGAACAGTCGATGAGCTATAACGGGTTTGTAATGACTGCCGTGATGCCGCTGTTTACCTTTGCCGGTTTGGTGGGCGAGGCGGATCAACTCCGCCACGAAGCGGCCGTGACGGAGAACCTGATGCTTTCAACGCTTTGGATTCGCTTCCCGGACGGCTCGGTTCCCAATCCCGCCGATGGTTCGGGCATGCCTCACGCCCCGTCTTCTCTGCTGGGTGAAGCCTACCGCATTATGCCAACCCATTTGGGGCTTGCCGCAGCGGATAAACGGTTTTCTTGGAATACGCTGGTGGACCCTCCGGCATCGGACCATGTGGAAACGAAATTGCCAGAGGTGGTTTCGCGGAATATGGAATCCACACGCTTTGCCTTGCTGAAGCGCGGTCCCTGGCAGGTATTCCTTCACTATGGGCAGTTGAGAAAATCGCACTCCCAAGCCGAGGCTTTGAACTGGTCGGCTTCCTTTGAAGGGACGGATATAACGCATGATGCCGGGACGGTGGGCTACGGTTCGCCATTGGCGTCGAACTATTACCGCACGGGCTTGACTCACAACGTGCCGCTGGTTAACGGCGAGGGGCAGGAGCCATGGAGCCCCGGCAAACTGTTGCAGTTTGACGCCGACAACGCCGTGATGTCAGCGGAGCAGCCGCTCTATCGCGCCGATGCATCCGCCCGCCGGACGCTGCGTATTGAAAACAACACCTTGGTAGATGAAGCCACGGTAACGGCCAACGCCCCGGCCAAGCTGGGCTTGGCGCTTCATCTTCAGGGGCAGCCGCGTTTGGGCGAAGCGTTTAAAGAGGCGAACGATTTTGCGGCGGGGCGCCCGAAGGCGTTTGAATACTGGACACAAGTCAAAAGGGCAACGTATCGGGACAAAGCGGAAATCCAGGTGGAATTTCCCGGGGGCAAATGGATGAACGTGACCTTTGCCGTTCCGGGTGAATTTACCTTGTGGGAAGGATCTTCGCCGGACATCCCGCCCAAGCGCCGGGCAGGGTTTTACCTGGAGACCCTGGGCCAGTCGGCCACCTTTACAACGACGATCGCCCCCGCTGGCGCAAAGAAGGCAGGGTTTAGGTCACTTCGCTAAATCATCATGGAGCCTGCCCTTCACCCGCAAACAGCCGCCTCACCCTCGCCAAAAGTATGGACCGCCGGTACGCTCACGTATACTTCGGCGGGGCTTGTCACCTTGTTCCTCTGGCTTTTGTGGGGAGATTTTGCCTGGCAGATGAGAGATCGGTCGGTTGGTCCCCTCGCGGGGTGGTATCTCAATCACCTGAAAGTCCCGAACGTTCTCTTCGCGCTGCTGTTTAGCTCCTTGCCGTCGCTGATCAGCCTCTTCCTGGGGCCAGTCATCAGCGTCAAGTCAGACCGGCATCGCGGAAAGTTGGGACGCCGGATTCCGTTCCTTTTAATCACAACCCCGATCGCGGCTTTGGGGATGATCGGCCTGGCTCTGACCCCACTTCTGGCAAAATGGGCCCATCAGTTCTGCTCGTCGCATCTCTCTTCCTTTGCGGCTCTGCTGCAAAACGAGATGGCGGTATCAGTGATCTGCTTCGGGATTTTTTGGGTTGTTTTTGAATGTGCAAGCATCGCGGGGCAAAGTGTTTTTAATGGGTTGATCAATGACGTTGTCCCAACGCCCCTGCTGGGGCGGTTTTATGGATTGTTTAGGGCGGTGAGCCTGATCGACGGCATGATTTTTAATTTTTGGATCATGGGAAAGGCGCCCTCCCATTTCACCCTCATCCTCACACTGGTAGGCTTATTTTATGGGACCGCGTTTTTGTGGGTTTGCTTCAAGGTCAAAGAGGGGAGCTACCCTCCCGTTCAGCTCCCTGCCAGCGGTTCGAAAAAAGGGGGCTTCTTCAGCTCCGCAAAAAGCTATTGCCGCGAGTGCTTCACCAATCCCTACTACATTACCCTTTTTCTCATGCTGATGACGGCGGGAATTGCGTTTGGGCCGGTAAATACATTTAGCATCCCTTATGCACGGAGCCTGGGGATCAGCATGGAAACTTACGGCAAATCCCTCGCGCTGACCTATGCGATTTCACTGTGCCTCTCCTTTTTCATGGGGTGGATGGCCGATCTTTTTCACCCCTTGCGCGTGGCGATGGCTACATTGGCTGGCTATGTATTGGTGACGGTTTGGGGCAGCTTCTATGCAACAACGCCCAATGCGTATTTGGCTGCGTGGGTCTTGCATGGGGTTCTTTCAGGCTGCTATTTCAGCGGTGCTGCTTCCTTGGGGCAGCGCCTCTTCCCTCGTTCGAAATTTGCTCAATTCGCCTCCGCAGCCAGCATCTTCGGAGCTTTGGCAAACATGGTGATTGCTCCATTGCTCGGGGTATTGATCGACCAATCGGGCAATCATCTCTTTCACCACACGTTTACCGTGGCTGCCATCCTTAGCCTTACCGCGTTGGCCATTGCCTGGTATGTATACCAGCAGTTTATGAAGTTGGGTGGTCCAAAAGCGTACATGGCACCGGAGTAGACGGAAAGATTGGCAGTTTTCCGTATTCTGGCATAGGGTGGCTGTAACCTCCCCGTCATGAACATGCTTACCGCACGCTACCAAGATTGGATGTCGTTGAAGACCAATCTGGTCTGGATTTATGAAGGCGCCATACCGGCGAATGTCGCGGAGCCGTATAACCCGAAGTCGCGTTCCCGGGAGCTGCCCTACATCCTGGGGGGCGGGGGCTTTCTGTTCCCTGAATATTGCGTAGCATGGCTACTGCTTAAAGGCTCCGTTACCGTAAGCTACGAAGGGCAGATTTTGAAAGCCACGGCTGGCAGCTGGGTGATCCCTCGCCCAGGAATCCGCCAACAGGCGTTTAGCGCCGATGCGGAAATCCTATCGCTTCGGTTTCAGGCCCAATGGCCAGACGGGCGCGCCCTTTTTGAGGAAGGTCTGAGCATCGCCTTTCCCAAGGCCCGCTTCCCGCGTCTGGAGGAAAACGCAAGAGAGTTGCTGGCCATCGCCAAACCTTATTTACCCAGCCCCGATGCCACCTTGCTGGCAACAATGGAACTGCCCGTCGATGTTTTCTATGAAATCAAAATCGGCATGCTTCGGTTTGTTCAAAGCTTCACTGAAACGCTCATGGAATGCGGCTTGAAGCCGACACGCTTGGGAAGCCATGACGAGCGAGTTCTCCTTGCCTTGCAACGTCTGGATTTTCTACCGCTTTCTCATAAACTTCGGGAAAGCGACCTTGCAAATGCGGTGGGCCTTGGGATCAGCCAGTTCGCGCGCTTGTTTCAAGCCGAAATCGGCATGTCGCCAAAAAAATACATCGAAACTCGCCGCCGTGAAGTGTGCAAACGAATGTTGATCAATAGCGCTGTGCCTCTCAAACAAATCGCCATGGAACTCGGCTTCGCCCATCCGTCAGACTTTTCGTACTGGTTTCGAAAAAACTATAAAATGTCGCCCAAGGCCTTTCGTTACAAATACCCGCAAGGCAGCAACATCTAGGGCGCAATGCCTTGAAAATCCTAAGCAAAAGCTGAGTTTCCCTTTTTGGTGTGGCTTGGAGGGGATTGGGGACCATGCGAGCTTGGATGGCATGTATAAGTCGGCTCGATCCTTTTATGTGTTCCCTAGTGATTTTGTCTGGGGTGTCGCCACGGCGGCTCCTCAAATCGAAGGCGCGGCGTTTGAAGACGGCAAGGGGGAATCGACCTGGGATCATTTTTCCCGTATCCCGGGGAAAATATGCAATGGCGATACCTTGGATATTACTTGTGACCATTATCACCGTTTTCCCAAGGATTTTGCGCTGATGCGCGAACTGGGGATTCGAAACTATCGGCTTTCATTAAGCTGGCCCCGAATTTACCCCGAGGGAGCTGGAACTTTGAATCCCGAGGGAATCGATTTTTACAAACGCGTGTTCGATTCGCTTCACGAATACGGGATCACGCCCTGGGTCACCATGTTTCACTGGGACCTGCCGCAAGCACTCGAACGTGTTGGAGGCTGGCGGTCACGCCACACCGTGGATGCGTTTGCGCGTTACGCGGACACAATCGTGAAAACGTTTGGGGATCATGTTTCGAATTGGATTACGCTGAATGAAATCATTGCGTTTACGCGGAATGGATATGGTATCGGGCGGAATGCGCCAGGCTTGTGTGAGAGCGAATCCGTGGTAAACCAAACGTATCATCACGCGCTGCTTTGCCATGGCCACGGCGTACGCGCGGTACGGGAATATGGGGCAAAAGGCAGCCGCGTTGGATTGGCCGACAACCCTCGCATTCCCATCCCCCTTACCGACACCGAAAAGGACCGTCAGGCTGCGCGGACAGCGTTTCGAGAAGAAAACATCCGGGTGCTTGAACCGCTGTTCTCCGGGGAATATACGCCAGAATACCAGCGGCTTATCGGCCAGAACGCCCCCAAGGTCTGTGCCGGTGATTTTCATTTGATCAGTTTGCCCACCGATTTTCTTGGCCTTAATATTTACGCAGGGTATTTTGTGCGGGAGGGGGCCCATTGCCGCCCGGAAAAAGTGCCATTCCCACCGAGCTATCCTAAAACCGACAGTGACTGGTTTGATATCACCCCCGAGGCGCTCTACTGGGGCCCCCGTATGGTTCACGAACTCTACGGGGTCCAGTCGGTGTATATCACCGAAAATGGGTGTGGATACGCCGACGAGCCAGTGGTGAACGGACATTGCTACGACCTGCATCGCCGCGATCTATTGCGTAATTACCTCAAGGAACTCCATCGCGCCATATCGGAAGGTGTTCCCGTAAAAGGCTATTTCCTCTGGTCTTTTATGGATAATTTTGAGTGGGGAATGGGAACCGCAATCCGTTTTGGACTTTGCCATGTTGATTACCAGACCCTGCAAAGGACACCGAAGCTGAGCGCACGGTGGTATTCATCGGTTATCCAGCGGAACCAGTTGGTCTAGATGTTTTTTCACACTTTATTCAGGTTGTATGGGTAAAAATCCATACTTTTTCAGTAATTCTCATCAATCTATTCCCTTGGTAGAAAAGGACACCGACGCTAGATTAATCCCATGCGAAAGTGGCCCCCGACCTTTCAGCCTTTTCTCCCATTAATAACGGCAAACCGGCGCGCACGGTTGCCCAAAGGCTACTCTCTGGTTGAACTGCTAGTTGTCGCAGCAATCATCAGCTTAATGACGGGCCTGGGTGCGTCGTCGCTAACAGGGAACCATTCAGCCAACCTTAATACAGGTGGAAATCTGGTAGTGGACCTGGCCATTCAAGCGCGGCAAAATTCAATTACCAAAAACACGATGACAGCCCTGGTAATGGATACCTGTGGCAGGCACTTCATTTTGATGGAGCACACCGACACCGACTGGACTGCCATTACCCGCTGGAATGTTCTTCCTCAAAACGTTAAGGTGGACACCACCTCCTCTGATTCATCATTCTCCACCCAGAAACCAGCTGTCACGCTTTCCAATCTGCCGTTTTGTTCCGGTAGCAACGTTTCCGCCGACACCTGTTCTTACCAAATATTTCTCCCCGACGGTCGGCTTTCCGTATACGGAATCTCGACCCCTATGGCGCCTTCGCTCCGGCTGGTTGAAGCCAATACGCCGGGAAACAACTACTACGATATTTCTTTGAACTACCTTACGGGAATTGCGAAGGTGAACCGCCCATGAATGATCGCAGTCCACGTGGAGCTTTTAGCCTGATCGAGGTGGCCGTTGCGATAGGGATCGTCAGTTTTTGCCTTCTAACGCTGATAAGTTTTTTGGGTTCGGGGCTCAATACGAGCCGTCTTTCAAAAGAGGATACCTTGCTAGCCTCGGCCGCCTCGCAGGTCGCCAGTGAGCTATGGTCTCAAATAAATTACACCGTGCCGGCAACCTATACCTTTGATTGCAATGGAATAATGGTTACCAATAGCTCCAGTTCAGGTCTGTATCAGTGTACGGTGTCTTCGCTCTCATTATCGGATTCAACAACCTTGGGATTAAGTGGGAGTCTTTCCGTAGCAGCTATAGTCTTTCGATGGCCATTGCCGTCTCCTCAGAGCACCACTACATTCTATGTCCCGATCCCTCAGCACTGAATGTCGGAACGGGTTTTCGCTACTGGAATTGCTTTTTGCCATGGGAATCCTGGTGACGATTAGTGTCGTTCTGGTCAGTATCTTAAGCCAAACGACGCATACCATTCTGCTCGGCGAAAACGATTATCAAAACAACCAACGAACCCGCGCGATTTTGAACTTTCTGAGGCAGGATCTCCGGAATGCCGCTCTTCCCTTGGATCGCTCCCAACAGAACTCGCTCCAACTGCGAATCAACCCTGAGAGCGCCTCCTCGGTTGCCTATCACGATTCGGTGTTTTGGCAGGCCCCCGTGGCCTCCGACAAAAGCTGCGGCGATCTGGCCGAAATCGGATATTATGTTTACTGGAATGGAACATCCTGCGGCCTCTATCGCTATTTTCTGAATCCCTCTTCTTTGGACTACTCCGCAACGGCTCCTAATGATTCCCTGCCAGGGCTGACCAACGATAAATATCTGTTTCTGGAAAATGTAGCTGGGTTATGGATCAAAGCTTATACGGCATCGGGAGAGGCTTATGGAGGGGATTCAAGGGTGAGCCAGACCCTCCCCGCTTTGGTGGAAATTGCGCTGGTGCAGCTGGATTCCGTCCATGCGCAGCGCCTCAAATCGGTTCCCTCGTACCCGGGCACAACAGGGACAACGGCGGCAGCGCAAGCCGAAGCGTTTGTAGCCAGCCTACCCAGTTCCGTCCGCCCTGGAGCCAGCGTTGTCAGCATGAAGGTGCAAATTGATAACTCAAGAGGTTGGTAAAATGCGAAAGACTTCCTGCTCAGCATCTGCGTTAATCATTACATTGTTGATCATCGCATCCATCACGATCCTCCTCGTGGGATTTATCGCCAACACCGGGGTGGAGCGCCATGCGGCCCGTTCCTATTTGCAGGGAGTTCAGGCGGAGTTTATGTCGCAAATGGGCACCGATACGGCCATGGCGCAAATAAAAAACGCATTGCAGAGCGGGACGGCCTGGTATTCACAGCCCGGATCGTTGACTGTCTATTCTTCCGGTTCTTGGGTTTCCGTTTCGCTCTCCTCGGGCAGCGCCACGGATTCCCACAACGCGGCGAATCTGAACCGGCCCGACTTGGAGAGCTCATCGCAATATCCCATCGCGGCGGCGCGTTGGTTCACGTCAGGTTCGGACGCGAAAATGCCCGTTCAATGGATCTATGTGAATTCCGCCTCATCTTCGGCTGTAACGCTTTCAAACAGCTGTTCGAGCACCTCGGTGGGCCGCTTCGGTTACTGGGTGGACGATGAATGTACACGCGTCAATTTCAATACCGCTTGGAAGCACGGCAATAGAAGTTTAATTTCGGATCCGTCGCAGGTGTCGCTTTCAGCATTGGGAATTTCCAATTACGACGATATACAGACATTCCGGAGCACAAAGTATTATTTTAATAGCCTGCGTTCCGTACAGGCTGTTGCGGGAGTTTCCGGCTCGCTGGCGGCTAGCGCATTTTTGGGTACGGTCTACAATCATTCTGAAAATCTCAACCTGTTTGGCGAGCCCCGTATTATTCTGACAACACAAAAAACACTGAGCGGCAGTTCTGGAAATTTTTTGGACATCCTTAATACCAATAACGCAGACCCCGGATTGGTATCCAATCTCGATGCCAATAAAGTGTCTGCCCAAGTCAGCCGATTAACAGCATTGTTGACGAGGACCGACTGGCCTTTTCCTGGACTTAAAGACCAGAGCATTGCATCAAAATACAACGTCACCCCACAACAACTTGCCATAAATATTATCGAATACGTGAGATCTAGGGAATCCTCCCTTGTTGCTGTTGAGCCTATTCGCGGGCAGATTGTTAACGGTACCTTTAATTACACGGGGAATCTGGCGTCCAGCAACGGCATTGCGGGAAATGCACGCGGCCCGCGCATCACGGAGTTCGGTATCTATGTATCGCCGTCGCCTGTCAACTCCAGCTCATCCGGGGTGCCTCGCTATTTGGTAAGGCTGAAGTTCGAGGTGTATTTGCCTATATATTTCGGAATAAGCAGCATCAATCTCGCTCAATACAAAGTGGGCGCGACTGTGGAATACAATAACAGCGGGACGTATCTTTCAACTATAAGCACCAATAATTCCATTAGCGCCGACGCGGAGGCAGCCACCGCAACCCCAACAACTCCGGGATACCTGTCCACCATCGGCGTAATGGGAGGAAATGCGACACTTTCGGCTGGCGGATACAAGGTAGTCGTGTGCTCCGGGCTGATTGAGATCGCCAAGCGCGATTCCATTACGTTTCACGGCGCACGCATCGGCTTGCTCGATTCCAATGGTGTCCGGGTTGAGATCGCACCTACCATCCAGCAACCCATTCCCTATACCATGGATGCCTCATCCGTGGCTGAGGCGGGGATCACCACCCGGTCTGTGGATGATCCGAGCATCAACAAAAACTACTCAATGGATTGGTCATCCCAGGGGGCGAATACGCTGGAATCGGCGAATTCAACGACGCTCGGATCCAGTTCCTTGACAACCCCGCAACAGGACACCGATAACGGCGTCATCACGGATGCAGGGATGCATTTTCCATCTCCAAAAGGGCAATCGGATAATGTGAGTGGCGTGATGCAATCTGTTGCTGAACTAGGCTACGTCCATACGGGCATTGAGACGGTAAAAACCAATGTGGCCGGTGTCCCCTGGCGCACCTTCCATTTGCAACCGGGCAAAGATGGCCAAACACTTCCTGATTGGATGTTGATGGATCTTTTTTGTGTTCCAATTGTAAACTCCACCTTCTTTACAAATCCTGTAACCTCCGGATCCATTGCGTATCTGGGGGGAAAGGTCAATTTGAATGCCGTCGTCAAGCCGTTCACTGATGGCACAGGAGGAGCCCTTTTAACTCGCACTCCATGTATCGAGGCCGTCTTGAAGGACGCTACTTCAAGCGGAAGCACGGCCCTTTCGTCAGATGCTGTTGCACAGATCGCCACCAATATCGTTGGCCATGTAGTTGCCACTGGAAGTAGTTCCGGGTATGATTATGGCCTGCCTAATGGCATGATAACCGCTGCCCAGATCGCAGAAATCCAGGACGTGGCCTCGGGGGGAGAAAGCACCGAGGCATTACTTCAGGGTGTTGTTGACTTATTCATAGCCAGAGGAAATGTTTTTTCCATCTACACTGTGGGGCAATCCATCCGCCAACAAAAGAGCGGCGCTGTCACGGTTCTTGGCGAGCGCCGTGGGCGAACCGTTGTAGAGTGGATAGGCAAAAGCGGTTCGAGTGCATTCCGAACCGTTTACTCCGAAAAGTTGGAGTCGTGGTAATCGACGGCTGACAATGCGAGGCTGAATAAGATGGCCGCAAAGGCGCTCTTTTCAATGGATGGGAAAATGATGGCTCAGATCGCCGAGAAACTTCTCAACTGTTTTGGCTTTTGGGGCTCTGCCCCAAACCCCGGCATGGGGCTTTAAGCCCCTTGCACCCCTTCTGGAAACGCATGTTTCCTTTTGGATTCCCAAGTGCCTTGTGACGTGGGTTTTCCGCTATTTGGCGGCCGCGGGACTCGCCGCCGGAGCAACGCTCGGCGCGGGCGTCGCAGTCGGTTTCGGTTGTGCTTGCGGCCAGTCGTCGGTGCGGAACGGTACGGCGGGCAGTCCCGCGGCGTTCACGAGGTTCACGGCCGGGTTGTTGGCCCAGGCGTAACGGACGGCTACCGGCTTTTCCACGCCGGGGGCGCTGAGAACCACGATGGGTTCCGCCTCCGGGGTTTCGATTTTGGTTTCGGCCCAGACAAACTTTTTGTCCTCGCCCGCGATGGCAAATTGCCGGATCGGTGCCCCGTCGGTGGTCTTGAGGCCTTCGGCGGTGCCGGGTTTGAAGGTGATCTTTGCGCTGCTGCCCTCGAACGTGGCTTGGTCAAAGACGGGACCGCTGTAGACGATGGCTTTGCCGTAGGTTTTGGCTTCGGCTACTAGAGCTAGGCGGATGCCGACATCCTGTTTGTTGGCCGGGTGGATCGATTTTTCCTCGCCGATGTCGATGATGGTGGCGAGGCCCGTGTTGGGTAGGGTCTCGGCGGTGAGGCGCTGGGCATCACGCAGGTTGGCCCAGTTGGAGTCCACGGGGTCGGCCGTCGGGGCCATGAAGTTGGCGAGTTGGACGATGTAGAAGGGGAAGTCCGGCTGGTTCCAGGCTTTGCGCCAGGAGGTGATCATGGCCGGCAGCAGCCGCCGGTAGCGGTCGCCTTCGCCGGCGTTGGTTTCGCCCTGGTACCAGATGGCCCCCTTGATGCCGTACTTGGTGGCACCGTGGATCATTTTGTTGTAAAGCGCGCTGACGGTCGGGCCTTCGCCGGGGCCATACGGCGGCCTGGGTTTGCGGGGCGCTTCTTTCCCAGCGGCCTTTGCGGCGTCCACCTGGGCCTGCCAGGCGGGCAGCGTTTCGTTGTTATATTTCGCCTTGAGGGCGTCGATGTTGGCCAGATCCTTTTGGCGCGGTTCCCAATAGGATTTGTTGAAATCGGGATCGCCCTGGATGACGTCGGTGGGGGTCCAGGCCTGGGCCGAGGTGCCGCCCCAGGAGGTGTGGATCAAGCCGATGGGGATGTTGAGATCCGCGTTGAGTTTGCGGCCAAAGAAGTAGCCCACGGCGGACCACTTGGGCGCGACTTCGGGGGTGCAGACTTCCCACTTGCCGTCGAGCTCCTCCACCGGGGTTTCGCTGGCTTTCTTGGGCACAATGAACATGCGGATGTCGGGATGATTGGCCTCGGCGATTTCCTTCTCGAAGTTGACGACGCCGCCCGTGGGATTGGCACCACTCTTGAGGGTCATTTCCATGTTCGACTGTCCGGAGCAGACCCAGACGTCGCCCACGGCCACGTTCTTGACGGTGAGGCTGTTTTTACCGGTGACGGTCAGCTCGCCGGGCGTGCCGGGCGTAAGGCCCAGGAGTTTGACGCTCCAGCGGCCGTCTTTGTCGGCGGTGGCGCTGGCTTCGCTTTTGCCGAGCTTGACGGTGACTTTCTCGCCGGGATCGGCCTTGCCCCAGACGACCGCTTTGGTGCTCTGGAGCAGCAGGTTGTCGGAGATCAGAGGAGGGAGGGTGACATCCCCGCGTGCCCCGGTGAAGGCCAGGGCGAGGGGAACAACCAGCAAAATGGTTTTTTTCATTGGGAGAACGGAGAGGTAAAAGGATTCGGGCCCGGTTTTCAATCAAAACCGATGTGGTAAGATTTCCGGGAGGTCCTATTTGATCCCGGCTCTGTAAATACAGCAACACCGCTTGGAAACACAGTGCCTTCATCGCTGCCGTCCTAGCTGTACAAAATGCTTCTTCCTCATCGCTTGATTGCAGCGCCCTTCTGCGGGCGCTGGTATCCCAAAGATTGCCGGATGGTTCATCGATTCTGCTGACAGAAAGCTCCAGGCGGCAATGCCCGGTCTGGCTCATCCTTCAAATGTGGCAAATCCAACGCATTGCATTGGAGTCTCTCTTCGCCAAGTTCGAACCCCCAACTAATTTATGAAAGCGTAAAAAGTATCGATGTCATTGTTGATACGGCGCTCACGTTAATCTCGAATCATACAAATATTGCTGCTAGCGCGATGGTTAGTGATTACATCGGTCGTGGGGGTGACGGGGATGTTGGTTTGAGTCGACACGTGAGGTGCAAAAATTCAGCGCAATCGTAAGTCTCTTGGAATTAGTATGATGTAATACTCTAAGTTTCGATAACTTCGTTCCGCTTTCAGGCGGCTTTGCGGTAATAATGTCGCAAAAGCCCGCTCAAACTGGACTCGCTCTCGACCTCCGAGGGCTCGGGTGGGCTGGAATTTGGCGGCATCGCAACAACACCGATCGGCTTATTCCCAAGCCCCTGATGAGGCCGGACGGTGTTGTAGTGGAGCTCGTATTCACGGACCACGTATTCGAGATGCCGCTCGCCAAAGACCACAAACTGGTCGAGGCATTCCTGCTCAATGCTCTGAACGAACCGTTCTGCAAATGCGTTGAGGTTCGGCGACGCGAAGGGAAGTCGCTTCACCTTGATCCCCTCCCCTCTGAATACCTCGTCGAATTTCTCCGTAAACTTGGTGTCGCCGTCCTTGATCAGATAGGAAGCCTTCTCACCCCGCTCGGCCAAGTCCATCACGAGATTGCGCGCTTGCTGCTCCACCCACGGGCCGTTCGGCTGACAGGTCATTCCGGCGATACGGACTCGCCGGGTTCCGACATGGATGAAAAACAGGACGTAATAGGTCACTTTGCCAAATCCGGTCCACACGTCCTTGGTAAAGAAATCGCACGCCCATAGTGTGTCGATATGCCGCTTGATAAATAGAGCCCAATCCCCTTTCGTCCGATTCGGGCTCGGGTGAAAGCCGTTCTTAATGAGGATCTTCTTGATCGTGTTGGTAGCCACCGTGATCCCGAGTTTCTTTAACTCGCCCTGGATTCGGGCGTATCCCCAGCCGGTTTCTTTGGCCAGCCGCAGAATGATCGCTTTGACGTCTTCCGCAACCGGTGGGCGTCCCGGATGCCGGGGCTTTTGTGCCCGCGTCTTCCCAGACTTCTCCTCGCGCACCCACCGCAGGAATGTCTTGTAGTTGACGGCCGAGAGCAGCTCCTGGATCGCGTTGCCCAGGGGCGCGCCCAGCCGGACCAGAAGCGAGCGTTCAGCGGATGTGGTCTGAATCTGCTTTGGCAGCCGCGACCGGAGAATCTGGTTCTCTGCTTTGAGATAAGAGATCTCGCGCAGAAGAACCAACTGGGTCATGTGGAGCAGAAAAGCAAGGAGCGGATTTTGACGGACTATGGACATCGAAAAAGTGCTTAAAGAAGGTGGTCAAACAGGCGGTTTTTCGATATGAAAATCTAAGCCGTCAAAAAAGGATTTTATAGAGACAACGTGGGGAAGAACAAGGTTTTTGCATAGGGCAGAAATAGCGATAATCAGCCGGAATTTGAAAGCCCGAGAGAAAAGGTGGTCTCGGTCACGCGCAATGACCCGTTCGGAGTGGGGCAACCAACGATCTGGGCGGCGCTGGTACCGCCAGGGTAAGGAGCGGGAGGAAGAGACTTGTTAACCGAGAACAGCCAGTTTCGCAAATCGTCAGAATGGCCGCCTTTGGATGTCGTTTCGAACGTAGAGGACCGCTCCTGTTAACCATGGAACAATAGTTCGAAATGGTAGATCAGATACGTGGTAGGATTCGAACTTCTCTAAGTTGCTGCCTCAACACGTCTTATGCGGTTTTGAAAAGAGAGAGGTCTTCTCAAATGAGATGTGCAAGGGGAGACTGGGACGGCACGGGGATCTGGGTGATGAGCAAGCGGCTGGAAAAGGGATGCTTCTCATGGCCTCGGAACGTGGAGCCGGGACGCACGAAGCTCAAGCTGAGCGCGGAGGCGTTGGCGCTCTTGACCGACGGGATCGACCTGCACGGGGCGAAGATGCGTCCGTGGTATGAGCGGGAATAGCAGTCATATATTAAGTATGATCGGCGCTTGAATTTAGCGACGGGATGACTAGTCTCCTGTGGCCAACGAGCAATGGTCACCGAACGCGAACAGGAACTTCTGGAAGAGAACGCGCGATTGCGTGCAGAAGTCGCGTTACTGCGGCAAAAGGTGGACCTGTTGGTGAAGCGGATCTTCGGAGCGGGGAGCGAGAAGCTCGACCCGAGGCAACTGGAACTGTTGTTGGAAGGGAGTTCGCCGGGAAAAGCGAACGAGCCCGACTTGGCGGCGGAGGCCACTCGGCGCTCGAAGGAAGAATCGACTCCGCGCTCTAAGAGCAAGCCTGCGAAAAACAAATGGCCGCGGTTGCCTGCACACCTGCCGTGCGTCGAGGAGCTCGTCGATCCGCTGCCGGTGCAGGCAGAACCGCAAGCGTGGCGCTGCATCGGCCAGGAAGTCAGCGAGCAGCTCGACTACGAACCGGCTCGGTTCCTACGTCGGCGCATGATCCGGCGCAAGTATGTGAAGCGTGGCGAACTGGACGCCGTGCCCGTGATCGCGCCATTGCCGCCGGTATTACAGGAACGCTGCATCGCGGCGCCGGGGCTCTTGGCGCAAGTCATCGTGGCCAAATACTGCGACCATCTGCCGCTCCATCGCCAGGAGCGAATATACGCCACGCGCCACCAAGTCATCCTGCCCCGTCAAACGCTGGCGCGGTGGATGGGGTTGGCTGCCGACTGGCTGGGTTTGATCTATCGGGAGATCAACGCGGGCGTGGTGAAAGGCGGCTACATCCAGATGGACGAAACCCCGGTTCGCTACCTTGATCCCGGCAATAAGAAAACGGGTACCGGCTACCTGTGGGTATGCAACCGGCCCGGCGGCGAAGTCGTTTACCACTGGCGCACCAGTCGCGCCGCCGAGTGCGTGGGCGAGATCCTTCCCGCCCACTGGCGGGGCGTCCTGCAATGCGATGGGTATGCGGGTTACCGTAGCTACGCCCGGAGCGCTGGCCGCGAAGGCCACATCCGGCTCGCCGCCTGTTACGCCCACGCGCGGCGCAAGTTCATCGAATCGCAATCGCAGGCCCCATGCATCGTCACTTGGCTCCTTCGGCAAATGGCACACCTTTACCAAATCGAAAAATACTTACGGCAAGAACGCGCCGGGCCGCGGTTGCGGGAAGCCCTCCGAGCGGCCCAAAGCCATCCCATCCACGAACGCATCGGCAAGGCGCTGGTGCGACTAAAAACCAAGAAACGCTACCTGCCCAAAAGCAGCATGGGCAAAGCCATCGACTACGCGCTGGGTCAATGGCCGGGCTTGAGCGTCTTCCTGCAAGACGGGCGCGTGGAGATCGACAACAACCTTGTTGAAAATGCCATCCGGCCCACGGCGGTGGGCAAAAAGAACTGGCTCTTCGTAGGCGACGCCGATGCGGGCCAGCGCGGGGCGGTCCTCTACACCGTCATCGAAAACTGCCGACGCAACGGCGTAGATCCCTACGCCTACTTGCGGGAGATCCTCACCAAACTGCCCGTGCTGACCAACCAGAACATCGCCACCTGGATACCGGCAGCCTACGCCAAAAGGCTTCGCGAAGAGCGGTACCCCCAAGCCGCCGCCTCGTAGACCTCATAGATCTCGTATCGCTTTACCTACGAGATCTATGAGCTTTATGACCCGTTACGAGCCGACGCCCGTCAAGTGGCGCTTCGCGTGACGCTTACGGTTGGTCGGATTTGCGGGGATTTGCGCTGAAGAAAAATTTGACAAGTTCCAAAAACACAAAAAAGGCGACGGTTTTTAGCCGTCGCCTTCTTTTCTTAGCCTAAGTTTAGTTATGCCGCGCTTTTCTTATCGTCGTCCGGTGGCTCCGGATCGACGGGTTTTTGCATGAATTCGTCGTGGATATGACCCTTGGTCCATTTTTTGACCCATTTCGGGCGCGTTCTCCCGTGGGCAAAAGGAGCCCCGTCTTTTTTGAGGACTGTGACATATTTTCGGGGAACCCCCATCTTGATGGACAGTTCGGTTAGGTTGAACATCTTGAACCGGGGATCTTCCGATATCGTGGCGCCACCCGTTGGATTATTTTGCGGATCTTTTCTGGATTCGTTCGTTGAAATTCTTGGCTCATTCATTTCGTCTGAAGTAGGTAATATTTGAGATGTATGGCCACGGGTAGTTTAGGCCCTTGGCCACTTGATCATTCGCACTGGAGACTACTACCTGTTGCTTCAAAACGACCCACGGCAAAAAAATTTCGCTCGATCATCGTTGCGGCTAAGCAACTATGTGCACTGGCACGCAACGCTATCGAAATAAGCCGTAACCATCAACACCCGGAAAGCGTGTCATAGGCAGATAGGAAGCCAACGCAGATCCTCTGCGAGCGCTTCGAATAATTCTTGCGTAAAGCAATCCGGCTAAACGAAACGGCATTACCATGGGCTTTGCCTATTTGGGCGTGTTAAAGTTTCTCGAGATGCTAAGTGACAGATTTCGATTGGATGGCTGTTTCAAAGAACAGCGGCCATAGCATTTCACTATGGCCGCGGAATTCTATCTCCACTGTTTTAACGCTGGAACCCTTGATTTGTTCTTCTAATCGACCTCGCGGTGGCGCAGCCGCTGACCGAAAGCGAGCATGCCTATTCCGCCCATCACCATCGCCCAAGTACTGGGTTCAGGAACAACCGTCAGGGTCACATCGTTGCTATAACCGTCACCCTCGGTGCTGGATGTGTAGCTTAAGAGGTATTCCGTGCTGCCTACCGTAAACGTATAGTTGGAGTTCGAGGTGAGCGTGTAGGTGGAGCCGCTTGTGATGAGCGTGACGAAGTATCCCGTCGTCGTGCCGCTGCCGGTGTTGTCGATGAGGGTGATCGTGCTGCCCAGCGTCAAGCCGCTCAGCGTGGAAAGGTCCAACGTACCGGCGAGGGTTACGTTCCCGCTGACCTGCACTTGGTCATAGGAGGTTCCCGCATCCGTTCCGCTGACTTCCGCCACCAGTGTGGACGAGGCATCCGTGCTGAAGTTGCCTTGGACCTTCGTAATCCCAGCGCTGTTGCCAGGAGCAAGCGTGCCGCTGGTCAGCGTGAGATTGCCTGTGATTGTGCTGTTGCCTTTCAGCAAGCCACCGACCGTGGCGCTTCCGGCAATAGTGCCATCGGCGTTCAATGTGGCTCCCGCAGAGACCGTTAGTACGCTGGTGGATTTGGTAGTGCCGCTCAACGTAGTGGTGCCGCTCGCCACTGTCACGCTGCTGGCAATATTGTAGCCTTTCAGAGTGCTGGTGCCTTTGAGCGTGGTAGCTCCCAGGGTCAGGCCACTGCCGTTTATAGTGCCGCTGGTGACGGAAACCGTGCCGTTGGCTGTGCCGCTACCCGCCAGGGTTGCGGCGTTAACGGAAACTGCGCTGGAAGCCGAAAGCGAACCATTGAGATTAAGTGTGCCCGCGGAAACGGTGGTTTGCCCCGTATAAGTGTTCGCGGCGGAAAGATTGAGAGTCCCCGCACCAGTCTTGATCAAACCTCCTGCGCCAGAAAGCGTGCCGCTTAGGCTGATATCGTGTGCTGTTGCGCCAGAATCGGCCGCCTGGAATGTAATGTCCCCGTTTGTAGTGCCGAGCGTCATTGCCATCGACGACGACCAGTCTGCTGTGGCTCCCACGATACCACCGGAAAGGTTGATCGTATTGGTTCCCGGCGCGTAGGCGTTCTGGTAAATGCCAGAGCTGCCGATGTAGAGCGAGCCCCCGGTCATGTTGAACACCGCTGATGTGGTGGAGGCGTAGGCCGTTGAACCGTAGCCAAATTCAATGCCGGGGGTCGTAAGACTACCCGCCGAGAGGTTGACGGTCGCTGTTGTCGAACCCGCCGTTCCGGAAGCATTCAGGATGAGGTTGCCTGTACTATTAATCAGCATGGTTCCTCCCGCAATATTGAGTGTCGCATTGAACCCGGTGGTGCGAACAAGCTGGACAATTCCATCCGCTGTGACCGTCCCCGCCTCGACATTAAGGGACGATGTACCCCCGCGCCCAATCGTGATAACTCCAGTCGTCCCCTTTTGGGTGAGAGACGCGCTCGCACTGTTCAAAGTATAAGTACCCCCTGCACCATACCCAATCTGAATTGTAGTCACCTGGACAGCGGAATTTCCCGTCTGCTTCACCTTGCCTTGCAAATTGATCGTCCCGCCGCCATAAATGCTCGGTGTTGAGGTCCCGCCTGGCAAGTATGTCCCTCCTGTCAGGTTAAAAGTGCCTCCGCCATTGAGATTTAAAGTTTGGTTTCCGCTTCCGGTATAACCACCTCCAAGGGTTAAGGTAGCCGTTGAATTTACGTAAATGACTGTATTCCCAGCTCTGGTGATCGCACTGTCGATCTCAGCTGTAACCCCACTAGCCACGGTGATCACTGTACCGCTTGTAGTAGGTCCACTCAAGGTTAGTCCCCCCCCCGTCAAGACATAACCGGAGTTTTTAAATGTCACACTATTGGCGGAAACGCCGCCCGCATCAATGGTCACTGTGCCCCCTGTCCCCCCACCGCCGAAAACCGCATCGTTGTTGAGGGTATACGTTCCCGCACTGGCTGCAGTTGTTGCGCCGCTAATCGTCACAGTGTTACCATTAATCGCTGTGACATAGGCGCCGGATGGGATACCCGTGCCAGCGATTACCTCACCGACAACCACTCCCGCAGTAGCAGCGTTGGTAATTGTGATGGTGGTCACCCCACTGGCAAAGGACACCCCTGTCGTGAGCGACGTAGCACTCGACCACGCCGAATCGCTCGCGCTATTGTACCAATCAGACGTCGACGTGTTCCATGTGCCCCCTCCATCGGTGATCCCATTAGCGGAGGACGCATCGCTATCCCACGTAAACGAAGCGGCAGATGCAGAATACCCAATCAGCGAAGCGGCTATAAACGAAACCACACCAAGGTTGCGGCCAAGGGCGAGTCTTGACCTCTGCGAACGCATGCAGTGGTGAGTGGATGCCAGCGGCGGTGTGCTAATCGATTGTGATGAAATTTTCGGGGAATGAATCATGTCAGGGGATTTTTTCATACTTATTCCATGGGGTTTGGCTGCAATGTTAACGAGAGTCAAAGATGCGAGTTTCTTTGCAAGGTCAATGGGGACACTTGTTTTCATGTTTGATGAAGGGGTAAATACGGAAGGCCATGCGTAAACAGGTAGAAGATTTCTCAAAACCTCTTTTCATGCAACATTCGCATAGGTTATCGCGATAAGCTTCGCGTAATGGCGTGCACGGGGACATAGACCAGAGCAGCGTTGATTTTTTGCGTGATTCCCATACGCGCGGAGCAAGTCAAGGCATGCCCAGTTCCAAAATCTCAATTCCGCAGATCAAAGCCTGGCCGACGCGCACACAGGGGAAATGTAGGGTCAGAAGATCGCCCTCCACAGGAATGTCGAATTCTCGCACCAATGCTTGATGATCGCCCCCTGACACGCTCCAAATATCCAAATTCCGTACAAGCACCTTTCCATTCACCGCAATGTCAAATAAGCGCCACCCCCGGCAATCAGCGGCCCCTCCAACGCCGAACCAAGGCTCGGCGAAGTGCAATCGCAAGCGATAGACGCCCGGGGCTAGTTTGAAGTTATATTTAAATTCATTCCGTCCGTATCGATAGGTTCTGTATAGCTCCGGAAAATAGGTTCCGCGGACGGGGGTCATCGTATAGCCACGGCTTGCCAAATCGTCAGGCACATTGTCAAACCGATTGCCCCAACTGACCCAGCCCCCTGCCGCTCCATCCTTCCACGGAGTGTCGGCGCTCCATTTTCGCCCCGCGGGATCGTTTGTCTCCCGAACGGCCCCACACGAGATTCTAAATAACGGGCGCCCGGAATCCGTTGGAGCCATTTCCAATTTCCCAAGCCAAGCGGAAAGGGAATCGTCGAGGGGGAGGTGATCGAGCGCAATAATATCCCGAGCCATCTCTTTTCCTCCAACCCGTCCGACAGCATATAAAACATTCGTTCGAGGTTCCACCGCGTTCCATTCAAAATGTCGCCCCCGGCCCGGTTGCTTGCGTTTTCCAAGCGAGCGAACTCCCACTCCATTGAACAATTCAACTTCCTCACAATTGCTGAAAACACTAACCAACCTGCCTGCGGGTTGCTTCCACCGATCTGGCCACGTATGGGAGACGATATAGACCATCGGTTCCCGCCGCGGGTCGGCATAATTTGCTCGGAACAAGTAGAAGAGATCAGAGGGTTGATGCCACGCGGTAACGAGTCCCTTGTTATTCACCGAGCCGATTTGCGCGTTCCCGCTTCCTTCGTAATTGTCCGCTGCCCTGCCGGGGTTTGGAAAAGTATTAAAAAGCCAATGGAAATGGCCGATAGAATGGTCTCTTGCGGCTTCTCCGAGACGAATCTTAGTTTCCATGGCATAGCAAGCCCATGACTCGCTCCAGTCATTTTCATCGCCGCAGTATGCCTCCTCTGTGTGCATGCCAAAGAAACGCCACGCTCCGTATTCACCGACCATTTGTTGCGCTTCCAAATCGTAATCATTACAATTTCCCCCATAGGTCCCGCTCCACTCCTGAGGCACATTCCAGTCGGAGCCCACTCCTCCATTGCAGGTGGTCGTGCGCCGCCATTGGGGGCTGCTTGGGTCCAGTTCCCTAATGATATCGCGCAATTCATGCACAAAATCTTCCGGCATGCTCGATTCATTTTGCACACCCCACAAAATAACGCTCGGGTGGTTTCTACGCTCGCGCACCCACTCCGCGACTAAACGCTTATAATTCTCGCGGAACTCAGGGGTATCAAACCAAATATGCGAGCCCATCTGCGTCCAACAAACCATACCGAGGCGATCCCAATGATCATAATAGCGCAAGTTATGAGGATGGTGCGCATCGCGAAAGGCATTAAAGCCCGCCGAACGCATCATCGCAACCTCCGCGGCTATCTGCTCCTCGGTAAAGGCGTGGTCGCAGCCGAGAAGATTTTCATATTCACACGTTCCATTGATAAAAAGCGCGTCTCCATTAAGCCGCAGGATCTTGTCATTGAGGGGTTTCCTTTCGTCCTTACGAGATCCCATTTTTACCGCGCCAACGCTGGAAGGTGTGGCAAGATTGAGCGATCCCTCTTTACTTCGGATCCCAAAGAAGATCTCCGATCGCTCCCACAAAGCATGGTTCGTAGGAGAGCGGAGTTCAACGACAACGCGGTGCAGGCAAGGGTCATCCGAAGTCCATTGGTGGGGTTGATAGATTTCAGGTACGCTCCATCTGTGCGTTAAAGTAGTTTCGGAAAATACAACGCACTCACGATGCTGATGGAAGAATACGGTACCCGCGCCATTTTGAATTTCGCAAAAGAGTTCCGCCTCCGTGCCAATGCCACCGTGCAAAATAATCTCAACCAAAAGCGACGCAGACTGCGGAAAATCAGCGTTATCCAGATAGACGTTTGAATGGTCGGTCACGATCCCCGCAGGGGAGCTTTCCCTTCGATTCAAGATATGGATTGCCCCACCCGCAATCGATTGGGGTTCTGCTACGCCATCCGGCTGGACGTCCGGATTGAATGCATGGCTGCAATTGGATCGATCGTCTGTTTCCGGTGCAACAATGGCGGGCCATTCCAGCCAACGAAGTCCAAACGGAGTTTCAACGCGATGAGACAACCGATGATGAACGTTGAGAGTGGTGACTGCGCGATACAGATGAGGGTGGCCCGGCCCCCATAACTGGGGATCGGCCAAAGGAGGGGCCGACTGGGTTATACGCCGATGCTCACCGGGTTTCATAGCAATGTCGCATTCCTCTCGCCATAGACGATCACCGCCTGGACCCAGTAATTCCGTACAAAGCTGAACCAAGTGGTCTTTATCACTCGCATTGCATAGTTCTGTTCGGACATCAACCCGCGCAAACTGCTCCGAAATTTCTGGGGTTACAATGTGAACTCCAAAGGGCTCCACCCGCACGGGGCCCGTGCGCTCCAGCCACGCGGGCCGAAAAATTCCAAATGGCTGTGAGCCTTCCGTATTGGGCGCACCCCAGCATCCCCCGCAAACGAAAGGCAGATCCGCTATTTTCTCTGGATGATCTGCCCTTACGGCCAAAAGATTGCTCCCCTGGTGCAGGGCAGGTGTCAGATCAATGGTAAACGTTGTTCGCCCGCCCGCATGTTTCCCCATTAATTGGCCGTTGCAAAAGACTTGGGCATAGCTGCCAACCCCCTCAAAAAATGCATACAAACGCTCTCCGTTCTCGGCAAAATCCCAATCAAACCGTGTGCGATACCACGACGTGCCATGAAGGTTACCGTGAGAAACTTCATGATAACCGTAGTAGTCATCCCAATTATGAGGAACAGCTACGGATATCCACTCGCTATCATCCATCTGCAAACTAGCCCATTCCTTATGGTCGCCCAAAGAAGCTAACCAACGAATAAGTGGAATTCGGCTATCAGGAATATTGAAGCCTTTGGATAAGACATTTTCGCGGCTACTCAATTTTGAGAGAGAATCAAAGCCGCTAGGTAAATTGACATCGGGACGCGTGAATAGGCTGCACATGAATGCCGTGATCGTTTCCAATCCATGCACCAGTTGAAAGTATTAGCTAGGTTATAGCGATAAGCCAACAGCAAGGAATCTTTGGATAATTGCAACGATCGAGTCAAAGCGGACTATGGATTTTCCATAGCCCATTTGGAGCATCCAGTTGCTCCCTCATTACACCTCCATTATATGTCCCGGTAACGCATGCGCCTTTTGCCAAAGGCACTTTGAAATGGACGTTCCACTGCGAGGGCCAAGCGGGCAGTAGATAGACTTCGTTTCCTATCGACTGGCATAACATCTTTTGCAAAGTGATCATTCCGACAGCCCCATGATCCATATCAGGCACCCAATCAAAATTCGGCCCGCGGAACCCTTCAAAACGAGCCCCGGAAAATGTTCTGGAAAAATTCGCCTTCACAACTCCCGCCGCCTGTTCTCCCAATCCAAGGCATGCGGCCTGGATTCCATCCTGCCGCCAAGCGCCAGTGGCCTTGTAGGCACGGGCATCGAACGACCGCCTCGCCATCTCCAAATCTGCACGGCCTATGCCGTACAGGCGGAACGGAAATATCGCGTATAACTCTGGATTCTCCGTATTGCGGGCCTTGGCCTCGATTAGTAATTCCGCCGCAGCCAATCGCTTTCCTTTCTCATCCTCGGTAAGAGGAACAGGAGGCAGGGCGGCACGCATTTTCCTCCAATCCTGGCGATCTTGGTCCGTAATACATTCCCCGTCGAGCGCGAGCAACCCATCAAGCGTCCAAGCAAGTCCCGCAACATCAGGAAGAGCGTTTTTCACTTGGTGAAATTGTTCGAGAGACTGCCCAGGTTCAATCACGAAGGTTCCGTCATCACGCGTGTAGTGGCTGCGGAAGAACGTCAAAACGCTACTTGCAATTGGCAATAGCGTTTCCTTAAGGAAAGCGGGATCTTGGACCGCTTTCTGGTATTCGATCATCAGGGAGCAAAGCTCAAGGCCTCCCGTCCAATAGTGGAGATCATAAGAATTGCCAGAATCGGCAGGGGTGGGCCCTTTGCGCTGATAACCTCTCATCAACCCAAAAAAATACGCGGTCTCGTGAAAGAAGGCTCCGTCGTGCCCAAACCAAGTCTTTGTGCGATACTCCGCCAGCGGCAACATGTCCCGATACATCCGAAACAAAGGCAACATCTCGTCATAATCCCCGGCACCAAGCATCGCCCAGTAAAGAAGTCGGGTGTTTTGAAACCAATAGGCACCACCCCAACGCCGATAATCCGCGTGCGTCGGTTCGGGTTGGCGGTTGGCACCAGGAGGAACGACCCAATCCGCCGTGAAAAGCGCTCCGTTGAATTTGACAGGAAATACCCCTCTTCCACAACAAGCGAGCATGAACCGCTGCCAGACATACGCTGAATTCAATTTCCCCGCTTCTGGAAACCCGCCAAGAACGATCCAACTGCGATCCCAGAAATTCTGCCACCAGATCTTGTGCGCGGTCCATAAACCAGATGCGTCCATGGCCAGAAGCTTTTGAAATTCCTCCCTCGTTTCCACTTCCCATACCCGCACTTCCGCCTTCTGGGCCGAGTGAATAGAAATCATTACGCGCCCCTCTTTCGATGGAACCTCGGATGCAACGGAATGATCGGAGTCAGGCGTCAATCCAGGGCCTCCGAGGCAACCGCCAAAGGTTCTATAAAGCAGGGGGTCCGGCACTTGATCCCCAAATGCCGCGAGATCCTGAGGCTTCAGCAGTCCTTTCCAGATGGACCCTTCGTTGCGCTGATACCACAATACCTCGTTTTCACCCGGCACGAAGCGGTCGGGATATTCGGTGGGCTTCAACCCAGGAACGCCGTAAACGCCATGAAGTTCCTGGCTGCCCAAAGGCCTTTCCGAAGGCCTCCAGCGCACCAACTCAGCGTGTAGCTTTACGGGATGCGAGCCTTTTGATTCGGCAACAATGATTGGATGGTTCGCATCCACTCTAACACTTAGGCACAGGTTCTCCTTTTCGGACTGAATCCGCACACATCCCTCGTCCGGGCAAAAGTCGAATTTTGTGTCGCCGGAAACAAAGGAAGAGGGTTCCGTCCAAATCCGGACTTGTCCCACTTTGATCAATCGGCAAAATGCGTCCCAGGCGTCGGATTTCGCAATATAAAAGGAAACGGCGCCATCCTGCTCTTGCCAAATATTCAACGCGATATCGCCGTTGCCAAGAGGTACGCTGTCGGCTGAGGATTGCCCCGGTTCCGTCCAAACCAGTCGTGCGGCCCGGGCGACATTCAACCCTTCGTCGGCCCGGGAATCAGGGATTCCAGCCAAAACGGCCCCTGCTCCAAGAATGCCCATAATTATTTTCAAATTCATTTTATCTTTTTCCTATTCGAAGCGGTTTATAAAGTACCAGGATGGTATTGGATTGCTATTTCGCATCTGCCCAATCATCCGTTCGAAACGGCGGCGACGGAAACCCTTCAGCGTTGAAGAGAACAGGATCAGGGCTTTCCCTCCAACAGTAGCGAAGTGCAACTGGCTCGGGTACTAGATGACTGCGCACAATTATATCGCTATTTTCTACTCTTGCATCGGCCGGATAAAATTTCCGGTCCACTCCAGCAACTTCAAATGCCCCCACCTTCTGCGGGTTCTCGCACTCTCGCAAAACAATAGGGCCACCTTCGTTCGTGACCTTGACCCTCATCGCTCCGTTTTCGGAAACCGCCGACACGATCTTAGGCCCCGAAGCAATGCATGCTTCGCCAAAGATGTTCTTACGAATTGTCACCGCCAACCGCTCGCCAAAACCTTGTTTATTGAGTGGATGAACTTCCTTGCTAGAGAGATCCATGGTGACAGCCAAGGCGACATTCGGCAATGTTGAGACTGCCGACTGTGCCTCCCGTATCACCGGCCAGCTTTTCATCCCGTCGCCACCGTAACCCGGCAGTTGAACAATCACCACCGGCAAATGGGGCGCGCTCCACTTGAGTCGCCAATCCCATATCAACGCTTCCAACAAATTACGGTATTCTTCCGGATATTTCCAATTGGTTTCCCCTTGATACCAGAGCACAGCCCGCACCGTACAGGGAATCAGTGGATGCATCATCGCATTAAAACACCCGGATGGCTCATTGCGATCTCCAGGCCCAGCAGGCGGAACAGGCTTCTTTTGCGAGAACACAGTCCCCGCAGCGTCGGAAACTTTCCTCTCTTCGTTCCACGCGGCGAGCTTTTGATCATAGTCGACTTTGGAAGCAGGGTAGGCATCCATCACCTGTTTCCATCGATCGGCAACCACCGACTTCCTCTTACTGGAATCCAAAGCCTCCGGGCTCATCCAGGTCTCGATGCCAGTGCCACCCCAGGAGCAATTGATTAAGCCCTGTGGATGGCCATTTCTCCGGAAGAAATCCCTCGCAACAAAAAAGCCGATCGCCGTAAACTGGCCCGCCGTCTGCGGAGAACAAACCACCCACTCTCCCTTGGTCTCCCCAACCGGACTTTCGCTCGCTAGCGGTGCAACTTTAAATTGCCGAATGCCGGGAAACGACGCTTCCGCGGCGTCCTTTTGTGGCGGTGCCAACTTGACGAGCGTCCATTCCATGTTCGACTGCCCTGCACATAACCAGACATCGCCCACCACGACATCCCGGCTTATCTTCTTCCCCTCGGCGGTTTCGAAAATAAGATCTCCAGGACTTCCCGTTTTGAGTGGGGGCAATTGCGTCTGCCAGTGTCCGCTCGCATCCGCCACCCCTTCCACTGTGTTTTCCTGGAAACGGACAGAAACTTTTTCGCATGGCTTCGCATGTCCCCAGACCGTCACAGGAACATCTTGCTGCAAAACTGCATGGTCGCCAAATAAACGGTCAGGCTCAACAGCCGCCCTTAACCCATGCATTGCGAAGCAAGCATTGCAAAGAATGAGACAGACCAAAACGGAACGATGCATTTTCAATGAGCCGGACAGGGAGGATTTCATCGAATCGACGATTATTCGGCGAAACAGCCGAAGTCATCAAGCTTTTGACTTTTCACGATAAGCGTTCTCAAAAAAGCCGCCGGACACTTCCCTATTCCGCCTTATCGTGATAATCTCCCTCATTATTGTTTTTAAACCCGTAGCAAGCGACCGTTCAACCATGTCCCCCGACATTCGTCCAGTTCGGCTCCCCTTTACCCGCAGAACGTCCCGTAGCTTTTGCGTGGGACACCTTACCGTGTTCTCCGGTGAGCCACAACGGAAAGGAGGGAAGGCTTTTTCGTTAATTGAACTATTAGCCGTGATGGCCGTGCTCGGATTTTTGGTTTCTGCAACCTTGCCCGCTTTTAATTCCATCACCGACTCAAGGGGAATAACCAAAGGTATCTATGATACCGAAGGGCTGCTGGAGCTGGCTCGCAATGAAGCCATATCCCGCCAGACATATGTTTGGGTCGCATTCCAAAATATGAATACTCCAACGGGCTCCGAAATTCGAATGGCGGCGGTAGCATCTCTGGATGGCAGCGGCACGAACACCAATTCCTCAAATCTGATTCCGTTCACACGCATTATACATATCCGCGATGCCCAGCTTATCCATTGGTCGGATCTTAAAGCCGCCACGAAGAATTTACTGACGGGCAGCATTCCAGAAAGCGTGGTGGACAATACCGAGGGCACGGCGTTTACGGTTGGAAACACCTCCTTTAATACCGGAAACAGTATTACCTTCACGCCGCGAGGCGAAGCACTCCTGAAAGGTGCCGCCAGTGCGACGGATGGGTATGATAACCTTATTGACGTAAGCTTTCGCAAAGCCCATGGAAGCGTTGTTACGGCCAACGCCGACGATGCTGCCGTCATCGTACAAGGCTCCACAGGTATGGCGCATACCCTGCGTCTGCAATGAAACTTTATTCTTACAGAAAAACGATTTTAAGGCGCGGGTTCACTCTCGCCGAAATAGCCGTTACGCTGGGAATTGTATCCTTTTGCCTTATCTCGGTAGTCGCGCTAATTCCCGTGGGATTAAATGCCGTCCGAACAGCCCGCGAGGAGGCGGCGGCTGTCAAATGCATGGAGCAGATAAGCGAGTCCATCCGCGGGGCGTCTTTGAGCAATGGGAAATACCAGGCATTAGGCATCTATTCCGACATGACTTGGAAACTAGGCGATAGCGCACTCACGTTTACCAAAAACGATCTTTCGATGGAGGGTATTTCCACGTCCATCACAGCCGACCAACGCCAAGCTTACTGCGTCCGAATTCAGCCGCCCGCAGACATGCATTCGACAGGAACCGCCTTGATCAGTGTGGCTTGGCCCAACCGAGCGAGCTGGAATACATCAACCATGAATTGGAGCAATGCTCAGGGCACCCTGTCCACATGGATCATTTTTCTCCCACATCCATGAAAATTCGCGCGGCTGTCTTTGTCCGACCCAGAGGCTTCACCCTCCTGGAACTGTTGGTCGCCATGGCGGTGCTCTGTTTTATTCTTGCGATCCTGCTGCAGATTTCCGGGCAGGTCGTGTGGGCAACTCGTTTCTTCAATAATCAGATGGACGCCTCACGGCAGAACCGAGCCGTCCTAGACACTCTGGCCGCTGACTTATCAAACCGAATCACAAGCGCAGGTGAAACAATATTTACTCGTCCTCAAGGCAATAACAGCGAACTTATCTTTATTACGCGAAGCAGAGGCCCTTCTGCCTCGACCGACTTCCGTTTTTTGGCTGTCGATTACAAACTGGCCACCAATCAGGTAATTCGCAAAACGCAGGAAGTCTATTGGAACAGCATCGACCTGACTTCCCTCGCCCTAGGCACCACCTCGTCTACCGTTTCCGATTCAATGCAGGGGATCTTGCGCCTTGAGGTCGTTGCCGTTCTCAGCGATGGCTCACTGGCGCCTCTTCCCGCGAGTTCCAGCAGCGTTACTTGGGCAATAAGTACCTGGCAGGGATCCACGCTCTCGGAAGGCTTTCAGGCTCTGATCATTTCAGGATCACGCAATTCCCAGGCCCAATCGCAGGTACGCGCCATCATCGTCGCTGTGGCGTCCCTGGACCCACAGAGCCTCCAGATCATCACGAGATTAAATATCGACCTTGCTAACAAATTACCCGCCGCCACAAGCGGCCAGACCCCGGTGGGGGCATGGAACACGGCCATCGCGAATGGCGCTCTCGCAGGAGTGCCGTCTTCTGTTGTTTCCTCGCTGCAGTTCTCACAGCAAATCTATCCTCTCAACACCCCATGAAGATGTCCTGTACTCCGCTTGGTCGAAACGGTCGGAACTCCGGCATGGCGCTCATTACAGTTCTGGCCATTCTTGTCCTCATCACAACGGTCATCCTAGCCTTTTATACGCACGCCACAGCCAATCGCATTTTGGAAGCCAGTCGCACCAATCGGATCAAGGCTACGCAGATCAATCGCAGTGCCACCGATTACATCACTGGTCTATTTCTCCACGAGATCATAAATCCTGCGAATTCCTCCATTACGACCATCAACGGCATCGCCGTGTACACTCCACTGGCAAATTCGAATGCAATCCCCGAGCGGAAAGTGAGTACATCGTTCCAGACGGACACCAATGCCTTTACTTTAATCCGGCAAAGTCTGCCTTCCTTCGACACCAACGTATCGCAGGACAACTCTGCAACTCCGGCAAAAAACGGCCGCAGGGTGAGCGCAGACCGTTGGAATCAGCCCAAGCTGATCGTGGGCACCGGATTTAGTACCGTCGACCAATTACCAAACTGGATCTACATTACCGGAACCGGCGGCGTCGCAAGCACGACATCGACAAACGTCATCGGGAGGTTCGCTTACAATGTGTACCAGGTGGATGGGTTGTTGAATGTCAACGCGGCCGGCTACAACACCGCTGCGGGGCTTACTCCCGCCCAAATTGCAGCATTGAAAGCCACACAGGCGGGGGCCGATTTGACCCAATTGGGGGTTGGCTCCACCACAGTCGGCAATCTTACTGCCTTTCGCAATCCTACAACCTATTCCAGCGCAGACGCGTACCTCAACGCCAGCGGAACTGCCGCACAGGATGGGTTTATCTCCCCTATTATCACAAGCGGCAGCACGATTGTTCTTACCAATAATTATTTTGCATGCCGGCAAGACTTGATCCGTTATGCAACGATGAAAGATTCCACCCTTGCGACTGCGTTACCTTACCTGACTCACTTTTCCCGTTCCATTAATGCCCCCTGCGCTATCCCCGCCACAGCCACAACAGCCAACCCGAATCTGGTCAATATACGTTTCTTAACCTCCGGCACGCTAACGCATTACAACGACGACGGAACCACCACCCCCTATCCCTTCGATACCGGCGCTCCACTCTTGCAACGACGTTTTTCACTAGCCAAGCTTGCATGGCTTACGCCATCGGGACCAGCCGCCAAACTATCTAAATCCGATGCCCAATATAGCGCCGGGGGTACAGATACGGCCATCCAAGCATGTTTCGGATTGCTGTGGGATGGTACCAATGCCCGCTGGCAATATGCTGGATATACTGGCTCTACCGTACAGACCGCCATCAAAACATTGGATGTCGTCGCCACAGAGAACCGCGAACCCGATTTTTTCGAAGTCCTCAAAGCAGGGATTGCGGAAGGATCCCTTGGCCTTGCCTCCGGGGCATCCAGCCCCCTTTCCGGTCAAGGAAACCCCAGTGTCCAACCCACCCTCGACGGAGCAAAAGACCTTCAGATCATCAAGATTGGCACAAACATCATTGATTGTGCCGACACCGACAACTACCCGACGGTCATCTATTTCAGTCCTGGCGGTCTTGGGGTCGAGGTAGCCGGGGTGGAAGATCTCCCTTATCTTCATGGAGTGGACACGATTTTTCTCAATGTGGCCGATACCGTGGCAAAGACCGTCAGTCAGGGCGACCTCATGTGGACGCCCGTTTTCTTCAATCCACACAGTTCCCTCTCGGGTAGTTCTTCTTCTGGCCCCTCATCCATTACAGCATCCGTGGTTCGAGGGCATCTAGTCTACCTTCAGCTCCTCAATACCACTGTTCCCCCCGCCAATACACAAGCACTCACGCTCAACAGCCTGAACTTGGACATGAGCGGGCAAAGTTTCGCCGTTCCCGTTGGAAATTTTCGCACCAGCCCGGGAGTCATGACCGACGCCGCTGGAGCCCAAAGGCTCGCAACCCTTGTTCCCTACGTAACAGGCAATAACGATGTTCAGACTTTTCGGATGTTCTCGTTGTCTAACAACCAACCAAGCGTCTTGCCCATTCCTTATACGGCCGCAATGAGCACACGAACGCATATGAGCAACGTCGAAATCGCGCTGCAGTACACCACACCGGGCGGAATTGTAAAAAACTATGCCACGCTTGGAAGTTATGACGATGGAAATGGTGGAATTGATATGGGGACAGTCTACATGGATTCCAACACCGGGGCTGTCAACCAGAAGAACCTGAATGGGACGGTCTATTATAGTAATTTATGGGACCCGCGGACAGTACGGCTGGGTCCCAGCCAAGGATGGGCGCGTTCCTCGGCGGTCAATCCCACTCCCGCACCAGATACGGACTATATCCGAAATCTCGATCCCTTCAATTGGAGCATCAATGCTGCATACCTCCACTGGGGGCAGTGGCCTCAGGGGGGGAAGACGGGAGGCTACAAGGGGGCACCCGTAGCGGATTATCTGAACGCACGCGACCCCGACACGACCACCCGTCCCGCTGATGGGTGGCTGGGAGATAATGCCAATCCTTACCGTAGCCTGAGCGACATGCAGCGGCGTCCGATCATTCTCCAGCGGCCATATAAAAACGTGGCAGAGCTTGGATATGTCTTTCGCGATTCGCCTTGGAAAACCTTAAGTTTCTTCGATGAAACCAGCGCGGATGGCGCTCTACTAGATCTATTCTCGGTTGTCGATGAACCCGCAATAACGGCAGGGCGGCTTAATCCCAATACCGCACCTCCGCAAATTCTGGAGAGCCTGATCAATGGGATCACGCAAGGCTCTGACGGGACCGATCCGCTCGACGCAACTGCGGCGGAAGCTCTGTCGACTGCCTACTCCAGCTTCGCTCACCCCAATCAACAGCCGTCCGCAAGCCTGCCTCGCACCATGGCGGAACTCCCGAAATTCATGTCCTCAACACAGTTTGGGGCCACCACCTCAAGTATCATCAAATACCGCAGGGAAGCTGTCGTGAGAGCCCTTGCCAACTCGGCACAAACACGAACCTGGAACTTCCTTATCGATAGTGTCGCGCAAAGCGGCCGCTTTATTAGCGATACATCCGCGGGAAATTTTATCGTCGAAGGAGAAAGTCGATGCTGGCTCTCGATCGCTATTGATCGCTATACAGGGGAGATCGTCTCTCGGCAATGGGAATGGGTAACGGAATGATTCCCCCAGAACGGAACGTCGCCTTCTACTCTACTAATAACATCTTATGGTAACTTTCAATTTCCGCAGCCATTACACGGGCTGCCTTCTTAGTTGTCTCTGGCTTTGCACGGCGCTCACGGCGCAGTCCGGCCCGGACCTCGCGAATATCGCCCCCCCTTTAGCCCCTTTTGTGGTGTCTCCACCGCCGGGTTCACAATGGTCAATGGAGATCCGACGGGACGCTTTGTCATCGAATCAAAGTACAGATCGAACCCGGGCGGAAGCGCATCCTCAAAAACTTGAAATGTTCATTGGCGAAAACCGTGTCCAGCAAGGTATTATTTACTATAATAGCGGCCCCACAAACGTTTTTTACGTGGTTGGGAAAAGCGTATTCCAGCAACAGGGGGGCACGGTAATCATGATGACTCCTAGCGATGATACTTCGGACGACGCGACAGGTCTCCGAGTTCGCGTTTTCCCAGGCGTATCCTGGCTCTCCGCTTCCAACTATGTCGGGCCGGAGGAACTGGCGAAAACCGCTTGCTATAAATTCCAGAAGTCGCAGGCATCTGGGCCTCCTCTGATTGCCTGGGTACGGATATCCGACCGCGCGCCCGAGCGTATAGAAATCGGTGGAAACACCTTTATATTTTCCTCAATTTCTCCTTTCCGCCAAAACGTGATTCTACCTCCGGCTTATGCCACAAAAGTAGAAAAAATACAGACACAAAACCGCGCGTTGGAAAACATACGAGCGTTAAACAAAAACTAGAGAGCAAAGGGGTTGGCCCTAACAGCACAGGTGTTAAGCGCGTCGGAAAACAACGGTGTCGAGGCTGGTAATACCCTCAAAAAGTCGGCTATCGCTTAGTTTTAACAATCTCTGGCTGAAGGCCAGGGTCCGTCTGATACGATTTTCACAGTCCTCCGCCAGGAAACAGCTTGTCCTTTTGGCGCGGGATGGCGTTGTCAGCCCCGCGCAGTATCGTAGGATACAGCTCGGGGCTTCCTCCTTGCCCAACCACCCATTAGAACAACTTCAGAAATTTCCCGTCACAAACAATCTAGTCGATTTTTACCACAGGCAAACCTGTGGCATAGGGCCCTGGATTTTTGACCTCGTTGCCTTGGATTTTCACATTTTTCACCGCTTCAACAACGATCGCCGCGTCTAACCCTTCCGGCTCTACTTTCCCTTTGGACGGAGGGTTTTTTGGAAAGACGTCATAGCCATCAATATGATTTCCTACGATGGAGGAATCATCAATTCCCCGCACCACAATGGCGGGCCCTCCTGAGCGGATGAAGGTATTCCCGTCGATTTTGATATCGTGGTTAAGCCGTACCGAGCGATAATCGCCTTCTTCGACAATCAAGCTTGCTCGCTGAGCACCTCGACTGACTCCAATCGCCGTGTCAATAAATGTGTTGTTCCTCACAATGGCATCATAAACATATGGGCCTTCCCCCCAGAAGGCGGCATGTCCATACAGGGTAAGCCCCGCCCCCTCCGTGATAGCTATTGTGTTGTTCTCCACCAGTACATGCGGGCTTTGTAAGCGAAGCCCCCTTGCGAGCGAGCCCTTGAAACAATTGTCGCGAATAATCGCTCCCGTTGAGGAGAATTGTTCACAGACCATAATAACATCGCCGTCGATCTGAATCGGCTGATCAAGAGTCACACGGTGTACACTGGTTGTTTTTCCATAAGCCAAGCTTGCCGCGTCGCCTGAATGCCACTGATGCCCCAGGTCGGCCAGAGTATTTTCCCGATCAATTTTCCAGGCCGGAACTACCTGCGCAGTGGCTTGCCGCTTACCGAGCGACTTCATTGTATTTCGTTGAAGAAACTCTACCGTCACTGGTTCGTTTATCTCAGCGCGCCGATTCATGCGGCTGACGATCACTACGGTTGGACTTTCCTGGGTCAGAACCCGCGCCAGATGGCCATGTACGTTTACAAAATCATCTCCGATGGTTTCGATCCGGCATCCCTCGATAACGGGGCCCTTTTCCATGTTGTCGCAATTAATTCCGTCAGCATTGCCTGCCATCAGTCGATTCGTGCCGGGCCGACGGAGAATATTGCACCGGCGGAAAACACCGCCACTGCCTCCAGCATGTACAAATCCGACAAAGGGGGAGCTATAAAGCGTTACGTCTTCCAGTAATGTATCCGTGCCACCCTCGACTCGCACCGCTCTTTGCATCCGCATGAGCATCACAAAGGGATCCCCCACGCTAATGCCACTTTGGTCAAGCGGCGCATCGTATCCGTGATAGCGTATCCGGTAAGAGCCATCGGGTTCACGTTCCTTCCAGGAGAAGGTCACTTCGCATCCCGATTGTCCGGCTTTCAGCTCGCGCGAGTGCCGATCAAAGGCAATGCCACGGCCGCGCCAAGTTTCAACGGCTAATGCGGGAACCGTCCGGTCATATCCAGGGTCCAGCTTAATGTCCAGCGTACCCGTCTCAGGTGATAATTTGACAACGGTTCCTTGCATGAAAGGAAGCGGATCCCAATCCAAAAAGACATTTCTAAGAGTTAACTTGCGGGTTCCCGCCAGAGCGATTCCAGATGCTTCCGTTTCAAACCATAATGAGGAGCCCTGAAAATCCAGAGTCATCCCATCAAAATCCCGACCAAATACGATATGTGCAGGATAGCGGCCGCCTGTATTGTTTTTAAACCGATAGTTCCCAGTGGGAACACGAACTTCCCTTTCACCTCGTTTCGCCGCTTCGCGAAGGGATGCCAGAAGCTTTTCGCCCGCCTCACGCTGGGCTTGTTTTGTGGCGTCGCTCCAAGCCACCATCTCAGCCGGGAACGGCCCTGGTTCTTCGGCGCTGCATGGCAACACCGTTCCGATCACCGAGGCGAAGATCAGCGCGATATAGAAAAATGAACGAATAAATCGGGGAAGTATCATGTTAAGCATGGGGGTGTGTTTAGGTTGATTGAAAAAAATGGCTATGAGCGTCTCCCTCATGGGACGGAGGGGGCGACTTCCCGCGCAGGGCAGACATATCCGGCTCAAGCAGCAATTTGCTATTTCAGCCGACAAGAGGCCAGCACGCCGATGTCAATCAGGTCCACAGACACAGACGACGCGAAATTGAAAAAACGATGCATGCCGGGACATTAGCTCTCGACCGAACTACCCACAACAAGCTTCGAGATTATCGCGATAAGTATGCGTTGCCTTACCGCGAGGTTCCCGTTATCCTCACGCCATGCCAAATCAACGCGCAATTGCCAAGGCAGCGGGAGTCACGCAGGCCACCGTGTCCATGGCCCTGCGAAACGATCCGTCCATTTCGACGGAGACAAAAGAACGCATTCGGGAGATCGCCCATCAGCTTCAATATCGCCCAAACTCGTATATTTCTTCGCTAATGACGCATATTCGGTCGGGGCGGCCTCCTCAGGACAAAGGTTGCATTGCCTTGGTAGTCGATGCCGAATCAGAGAAGAACCTGCATAGCCAACTCGAAACGTACAAATGCCAATACAACGGAATGGTAAGGCGTGCTGAGGAGTTGGGCTTTCACACGGAATGTTTCTTTTTAAAAGCAAGTGGCATGACACCAAAACGCCTGAACCAAATCCTTAATGCACGAGGGATAACAGGCTTGATTCTCACGCCTCCCCGCCGCCCGGGTACGGATGTCCTGCAAATGGAGTGGGAACATTTCGCCACCGCGACGATCGCCTACGAATGGCCAGCGCCCGCCATCGACCGAGTTACCACCCATCATCGCCACAACGTGCAGTTCGCATTCCAAAATCTCGCGGCGCGGGGATATAGAAAAATTGGAATGAGCATCCCCCCCGATGCCACCAATGGCGTGGACTCAAGTTGGAAGGCTGGCTTTCTCCTCTGGCAAGACAAGCAATCTCCAAAACAACGCGTTCCCCTCTTTATTGGCAAACCCGGTATCACGCCGATCGCAATATTTCAAGAGTGGCTGAAAAAATGGGCTCTAGACGCAATCATTTGTCTGATCGGTCATGAAAAAGAATGGCTCGATGAACTGGGGCTGCGCACTCCCGATGATATCGGAATGGTTTGCGTCAATCGTCCGCTAAATTCCACTTTTTCCGGCATTGAGGAAAATCACGAGGAGATCGGTGCGGCCGTCGTCGATCTGGTGGCTGCACAGATTACACGCAACGAATACGGTCTTCCCCGACATCCCAAACTCATTCTTATCGAAGGGACTTGGGTCCAAGGAGAAACGATACGCCTCGAATAAATCACTCCGTGCTATGGGGAAAAACGCTGTGTTCGAAAATGGGCTCTTTTTCATCTTGCAGGGCGAGAGCCAGCAAAAAGGAATAGGTGGCAGCCTTCGTCGTGGTTTGAAAAGTGTAGTGCAAAACAACCTTAAAAACGGCCACCGCGGGCTTGTGGGGAGTCTCTATGAAGCGGTTCAAGGCTATTGCCGTTCCTGTGTCGCAGGCGGCCGCTTCGATATGCACTTTGCTTTTGCGCACCCGCCGCCAGAACTTGCACAGCGCCTCGGATCCGCGCCCTTGGCGACATAAGATGAGGTGGCCGCTCTCTAGATCGATGACCACGGTGTAGAACTTGGCGGCAAGCTCTGGCTCATGCCCCTTTCTACCACATCACCCCTCTCTCAGCAGGGACTTCGGCGATGAACCAAAATTTATCCACATCCATCAGCATGTTGCGGTGGTTCAAATTAGTGCTTTTAAAACGCTCATAATCCAGGAGGAACAACCGTTGATGGAGGGGCCAAAGTAACCTGGCTGTGGTGCTCTTGGTTTGCGGGGATTTCACGCGCTTCCAACTTGGGCCATTTGATCGTGTTGGGGAAAAGCTGGCCACCTCCCATTCGGTTGTCTATCAGTTTGAAAAAGCCCCACTCGTTTGCAGTCACCGCATTATCTGGCTCAATGTAATTGAAGTTGGAATCCCGAACCGTCAGCAGGGCCGGCTGTTTCTCGCTTCCCGTTACAGATGCCAACGGGCCGTTAAAGATTGACGTATCAAAGACCACAGTTACCCCTGGGCCAATCTCACAAAGTGGCTTTTTCTTCTCAATAGGTCTATCCTCGAACTCCTTAAACCAATACCATTGAACGTCGTCAAAGTTAGTGAAGTGGACAACCGCCTGATCTTTGGTGGTCGCCCGTAGCAACTGCCAACGAGGCCCTTTTCCGCCTCCTTCTTGGCGCATGTTGTTGATCAGATACGTTCCGCTATTCTTGTCGCCTCCCTCAATCCACACCACAAGACGGCATCTGGTGAGCTGTGCATTGTTAATCAGCGCATTCCCTCCTTCTTGGAAGTGAAAGACTGTACCACAGCCTAGAGCGAAAACCCAGTCAAATTGGTAGTTTACAGCCTGTCTATGAGTAGATACAAAAGCCTGATCGAGGAAAAAAAATGTTAAAGAGTCATAATGGACATCAGAGTCATTATTAAGAAAATCGTCTCCTCCCATGTAAATCCCGGTTTTGGCATTACAGAAGCTAATGTTCGACAACTTGTTGAGCATGTTCCCTCCTCCCTTTTTTGAAACTGAGCGAAACAAAATGCCTGCGCGACCATGAGGCTTGTCAATAGGCGATGGGCTTCCGCAAAATGACAGATCCCGATACGAACCAGCTCCCGACCAGCGCGTTTCCAATAAGGTTCCCCCATCCGGGCCTATCCAGATTAAGGCCGTCGAGGAATCCTTTTTATTTACACCGTCCCGTGGAACCCCTGTACCGAAGCCCCGCGATCCATCCCCGCTTACAATAAGTCCCCTGCTCCCCTCGATCACTAGTGTTTTACTGATCAGATAATCTCCAGCAGGAATATACAATTGACCCGCTTTATCTGGGCCGGAAGCCGCGTCGAGAGCAGCCTGAAGCGCCGCAGTGCTATCAGTTTTCCCATCTCCAATGGCACCGAAGTCCTTCGCGTTAATTAATGCGGCATTGAGCGACGGGAGCGTAAGGGCGATTAACGCCAAGAGAAAAATTGAACGTAATGATTTCATGGTTTAGAGTGATTGTTTTGAGAGAGGGGGGAGCGGCAAGCAATATATTCATTAAATGTTACATACACTCCCCTGTAATTTATGCCCTAATGGCAATAACTTTACTTCTTATGCTTCACTTCCCTTGCGGCGGCGGTGAAGGCCCGCCATTACCGATGTCCAGAGGTAGCGGGTTCAGAAATTAGGTAGAGATTGATCAAGCGGGTATTCATTGTCGCAATGTCGGTTGATGAAAGTGCGGTATCGTGAACAACCAACGCTGCAATTTGACCACTGAAGACCTTTGGTGTTCCATAACCATTATATCCAATAAAGGTTTTGGTTGGCGCGGTAAAGGTTAGCGTCTTCGTGCCAGAACCAGTAAGCACGCCGTCTATGTAGAAAGAATAGTTGGTTTTATCGTATACTACCGTATAAAGATGGTAACCCACATTGCTCGTGGCGGGGCTGCTGGTCCCAACGTCCGTAATTGATATTTTCGTAACTGTTTCCGAGAGGGCCGTGCTAGAAAAGGAATTCAAACGGACGCCAAGACTGCCTTGAGAATCCCCATAGAGAACCGGCTGAATGCCAGAACTGGCATTTTCTTGAGCTACAAAAAATATCGTGAAAGTAGGGAGAGTTGTGAACGCCGCTGAGCTCAGAGAATCCGTGAGGGCTAAATAGTTGCCCTTGCTGAAATCCAAGGCGGATTGACCTGTGGGCGTGGCGTTTAAAATCACCGGCATAGCGCCGCCGCTGGCATTGTTGGCACTAAGGGATGCGTCCATCCACTTATGGGTAACGGTATTATAGTTGGCCGATTCCAGATCAAGAACTGTAGCGGCGCTTGCGACAACTGCCCCCAAAACGGAAAGCGCAAGTGATGTATAGAGGACTTTCATTGAATGAAAACTGAGCATGGGGTTTTTTGTGTTGTCATAGGGAATAGAGGATGATGCGGTTAATGTTACTCGTGTAAAGTTTCAAATTATTCAACTGGCGTCAATGTCATTTCTTCCGTTTTACACTGTTTTTAAAGTACTTGGAATGTGTCTGATCCAGGGATTTCCGATTTACTTTTAGACGGGGCAACTTTCTCCTTGGGGTCGAGCAGCAAGCGTTGTCGAAGGGCTCTCGGAACTGCTCCCAACTTCCGAACGCATCAGGCGATGGTACCCAAAAAGCAGTATCAGCCCCAATACGGATAGTCCAAAAGCCATTGCAAACGCATAGTCATACCGGCCCCCGAGTCGTTCAATCATGTAGCCGGTAAAGAAGGCTACACAGCCCCCGTAAAATCCGCGCAGGCAGGAATTAGTGGAGGTAACGGAACCGATTTCGGAGGCAGGCGAATGCCGATAGACCATAATGTCGGCGGCCCCACCCAGCAGCATGGCGATGGCGTTGAATCCGGCGGCGATGATGAGGCAGGAATCAGTGGAGGCGTGCCGCAGAAAACACAGACTCAGCCCGGCAGATAGGACCATCCAGGGCAGGAGTTTGTAGGGGCTAATGCGGTCAATCAACCAGGCCACGGGGAAGCTCAGCGCCACGGTGACCGGGATGGCCCAAGAAATGATCATGCCAGTATCGGTGCGGCTCAGATGGAGGGTATTCTTGGCGTAGAGCCAGATCCAGGTATTGAAGACAGTTTGATAGGTTCCCAGGATGGCGACGGACGCCATGAGGAGTATCGTCCGCTTGTCCTTCCAGGCGACCTTCATGGCCGACCACGGCTTGAATTTCTCCGTGGTTGGCTCGTGGATGGGCGGTTCCTTGATGGAGAATGCGCCGATGAGCGTGGTCGCCGTCAGGATGGCTCCAGCAATGAGGTATGGCAGGGTTTCAGACCAATCGGAAAGCTGCATCCCATACCGCATGGCAAAGAAAGTCATGGCCCACATGATCATACTCGCCGGGGCGCCGGTGCGAGCCAGCAGGCACCTGGGCATACAGTCGATATTGAGCAGTGGGATGGTGGCCGCCTTAATATCCGAGAAAAGCATCTGCAGCAAAGCAAGGGCCACTAAGAGCCATTTCCATTGCGAAAAGGGAAAGATTAGAACGGTAATAATGATGATCGGGGCGGAAATGAACAGGTAGGGAATCCGTCTCCCGAAGCGGGAAACGGTGTGGTCACTTTTCCATGCGATGTACATCACAACGTAGCTGTAGATCCATCCGTTTAGAGCCGCGATGAATCCAAGCCCTCCTTCAGCCACGCCGGATGAGTTGAGCTTGAGTTGGATCAGCGGGCTGACGACTGTAAAGCTGACCGCCCAACCAAGGTTGAGCAGCAGAATGAGGCTCAGGTTGCGCCACATCAACGGGCGATTACTGTAGTAGGCCGCCAGTTCAGGCGTTTCGTATTCGGGCATCGCCTCGGCTTCTGGTGATGTGGCTTTCACGAGGGAAAAGAGAGGCGCGATCAGGCGCAGATGGATGAGCGCATCCGCTTGAGTTGCTCGCGAAAATCGCTGGGGATATTGCCGTTTAACTCGATCGGCACGTCCCAGGTTAGCGCTCCTCCCGACCGGATCAATTGCCGCGTATAGCCGCAGGCAAACTGATCGTCGAATCGGGGGCTCCCCTCGCCCCACCAGCTCCCGAGATAGCTCAGGATGTGCAATTGCTGGCCTTCGGCCTGTTCCTGGAGCGACATACCTTTGCTATGCACCGGAAAGACGTCTGAAACCTCACCGGCCGTATAGTCCTGTTCCTTGGTCAGGCGAACGAACGGTTTATCGGTACCGGAGTTAAACGCTAGAATCCGCTCGGGGTTCCCGGCTCGGAGCGCTTGGGCAAATGTCTTGAAGTTCGGCTCCGTCTCGCCGCTGTAAAGCTGTGGGTGGTAATAGCAACCGTCGATCCACCAGCCCGAGATTTTTTCGCCCCATTTGAGGCCCCAGTAGCGCAAAATATCCTCCCAATGGCGCTGAAATTCACTCAAGCGTTCGTCCGCCGATTCCTCGTTAGTCCAGAAATGTTGCAAACCCCAGGCACCACAATCCCAGGGAGGCATGCACTTGAGAGCGCGGACGGCTTCCTGGTGATGCGCCGGAGCATGGGAAGGCGAATAGGCAATGACTTTCACCTCGGGAGCCAGCGCGGTGGCGATTTCATCAATCAAATCCCGCTGTGAAAGCCGCGATTCTGTGATGCCGGTCAGATCGTCGTAAACCGGATTGGGCGCGCAGTAATGGCCCGAGTTTTGGCCAAGGGTAAAGATAATATGCCCAGCACCGCTTTCTTTGACTTGCTCGACAAAAGCAGCAACGTCAAAGGAATCAACGCGGCGATTCCAATCCTTACTTGAGGTCGTGGAAATCATCGAACTACTGGCAGGACTGTCAATATAGTGAAACATGAGCCCCCAATGGGAAGTGCCGAAGACAGGAGCGAGCGATAGAGGTTTTTTGAGGAGCGCGTTCTGCATTACACGAGTATTTCTATACAACAAAAAATTCTCCGTCAAGCAACAAAGAGGCAATTGCCTTTTTACCGATGCGATCGGTATTACTCGGGCGGGAAAACACCGTGACTAAAACAAAGGCTTTCACCCTTACAGGCGGTCACGATGTTCAATCGCCGGGTTAATTGCGCTTACTTCTTCGGAGCAACCGCTGTCGATTCGCCTTTTAGCAGGGTCACCGGCACGATTTCGCTGGTGGGCTTGAGAGGGACCGCCTTGGCTTTTCCAAGAGCCTTTGTCAGCCGTTGAGCGCAGCGATGCCCCATTTCAAGGAAGGGCTGAGAGACAGATATTAATCGCGGATCCAACGATTCGCAGAGCGTGCTGCCAGAGAAACCAACCACGGAAAGATCCTTAGGAACGCGCAAACCATGATTGCGCACCTCGCGAATGACTGCAGCAGCCAACTTATCGTTCGCGCAAAAAATCGCGGTAGGCCGCTCTTTACCCAAGGAGAGAAGGCGGTTGGTTTCCTCGGCAGCTTTCTTGCAATCCCAATCGACATCCGCCACGAAGGCTGGTGGCGGGTTCACGTGACGGCGTTGCATGGCTGCAACAAATCCATCCATGCGCAATTTATTGATTGCGGCTCCAACAAAAGCGATCCGCCGGTGGCCCAGCTTCCAAAGATGCCCCACAGCCAGTTCACAACCCGCGAGGTCATCCGAAGCGATATGGTGCGCGAGCAGGGAGGGGTTCGATGCACAGGCCACGGCGGCCACATTATAACGCTGTACGGTTTGAGCGAAAACATCGACCAACTCGGCGCTGGGGTGGAAATTGCAACAAAACAAGGCGGCGACACGCTGTTCAATGAGCCGGTTTAAGCCGATACGCCCGGCTTCATCCCCTTCGACCTCCTCAATCTTGACCAGATAGCCCAAAGAGCTAGCCTCAGCCAAGAGACCGCTCAAAGTCAAGCTGACGCGCTCATCGGCCAAACCCGAGAGAAGGCAGCCGATGACATTGTTCTGCCCCGTGCGAATGGCCAGCGCAAGGTGATTGCGCAGGTAGCCGAAACGAGCCGCCTCATCCCGAACGCGCTGAGCAGTTTCTTCACTGATGCGCAATGCCTTGTATCGGTTATTGATAATGGCCGAAACGGTTTGCCGGGTAAGGCCGAGTTGCTCGGCGATATGAGACATAGTTACCACACCTGATTATCAATGGATGAATTACCCATGTAAAGCCTGATTTGGAAAATGGAGGTTTCAAGGGGTCCGCCATGGTGTTTTTAGTTTTTTATCATCAAATCAGCCATACCGAACGAGTGTGGTACAAAAACTTCGTTCCATCGGAAGTCGCTCAAATTCAGCATAACGCAAGATGCGGAAACTCGATAATTTCGTTCCGGTTTCAGCCAGCTTTGCAGTTATAATGCAGCAAAAGACAGCCCAACCAAGAGTCGCATTCGACTTCCGAAGGATCGGGCGGGCCGGGGTCTAGAGGAGGGATTGCAAAAATACAAATGGGATTGTTTTCCAGACCTTGATGCGGACGGACCGTGTTTTAGTAGACTTTCCCCGCCTTTGGCGAGCCCCCTCCACCAACGATCGCGACCGCAAACGCATGGCCCGCTTGATCCTTGAAGACGTCACATTGAAGCGCGACCAGAGCTCAGAACGAACCGTTCTGCAAATGCGTTCAGGTTGGGCGACGCGTAGGGAGACCGAAGTGCCTCACGGCCCATCCGTCCGCACCTACTCCTGCGGCCATTTCTTGCCATTGGGCAAGTCCCAGTGAATGGCGCGGGCAAACAACGCGCGTGGCAAGTGGGTGTCATCCCCAGCCTGGAATTTTTTGCCCACTTCAAGGTCCTCGCCGTGGGCGGAAATCCACTCTCGCCATGCCTCCTGGGCGGTGATGCGTTCCTGCCGCGTCATGCCGGAACCGCCACCGTTGGCCCGGTTCTCCACCGCAAGGGCGCTCAGCCGTTGCAGCGCCTCGGGGCAGAGCTTCTCGTCCGTCAACCGTTCTGCCAAGGCCGCCGCCAGTTGCCGCCGCGCCCCCAATTGGGCGGCTGCGTCCGCGGCGGCGCGAAAGAGCCATTCATTCGCTTCTACCCGAATGATCGCGAGGACTTCGGGCAGAAAAGTCGTTTTGTCGCCCGACGCTCCCGCCACCTGGCATGCTTCCATCATGGTGCCCTCATCCCTCGCATCGAGTAACTTGAGCACCATGTCCCGGCACTCCGGCGGCATCGGCGTGGGGATCGACTCCAAAATCGCCATTTGGATCGGGTACCGTGAATCTGCAAATGCCGTCGCGCTCTCCAGCCACCGCTTGGGTCGCGGCGGCGGCGTGTTTGCCATCCAGTGGAAGTCCAAATAAATTGCCGCGTCGCCGCTGTGCGATTTGAGCTCCAGCCCCCGCGTGTGTAGCGCATCCAGGGCGCGGATAAGCTCCGGCATCGGCGCGGGAAAATCCAGAATGTTCACCTCCGCACCACGGCGCGCGTTGAGCGTCAGCTTGAACGCTTTGTCCAAAGCCGCACGCAACGTTTCGTAATCCTCCGCCGTTCCGACACCGACCAGTATGCGCGCCCCAAGATCGGCCTCTTTGAATTCGGAAGCCACCATGTTACGGAAATACCCGCTGGCGCTCACTCCCTTTGGCTCGGGTGCGGGCGCGTCCGGATTAAACCCGGCAACCAGCGCCAGCGCAATCGCTCGTGCGCGCGGCGTGTAGCTTTCGTCCCAAGCCGCTTCGATGAGCCGCTGACGCTTTTCTTTATTCCAATCGGGTTGCGAGTTCGGCCCGGACGGCATCCGATCCGACAGCAAATACGCGGCGGCACCAGCGTCCGGGAATGCCTTGTTTTCCGCTAATTCCAGCAATGTCAACGTGGCCTCTTTGGTCGAGATTTCGCCCAGCGCTTGGAGAAAATATTGTTCCCCCGCCAGCGCGCGTTGTTTCAGCAATGGCAGATAAACAGGCAAAGCCAGATCCTGCGGGGAAGGAACACGCCTGCTCTCGTCGTTCTCCGGCTTTTTCAGTTCCACCGAGATTGCATCGAGCACCTTTTGCGCCTGTTGTTCGTCCGGGATAAGAAACTCCACGCGCGCCTCGCCAATGGGGGCTTTCCAATCTTTGGGAACAAAGGAGGATTTGTCGGAATTCGGCCCATCAAAAGCCATTCCCCGCCCGCACCAACCCAAATCATGCGTGATGCGCACGGTGTATTTGCCCGGCTTGATCAGCCGCAGATAATCCAGAGGCCACAACTTTTGCCGCCATTCTTCGCCCTGCTTCAAAGTGTGCGTGCCAAATATACCCCCCATGCACATGGCAGGGTCGGCCTCCGGCACGGGCTGGCCTTGGGCATCCACTGCCTGAACCCGAAATCGCAACGCGCGGCCAGCGCCCCGGTAATCTCCGCCGGATTCATAAGAAATTTCCTTGTCATCGGTATTTCTCAACACGAACTCCACCTGGCATGGCTCGCCGAGATAATACTGTTGTTTCTCAAATCTCAGCTCTACCTCGGCCTTGCCTTCGACAGCTTTTTGCAAGTCGCCCAATGCCAAACCGTCGATGGCAAACCAACAAGCCAACCATAAGAGAGTTTTCATAATGGACTCACGGGTGACTATTCCACTTTCCAATAATGTTGCGCAATGCCAAATGAATCAGCTTGGTCGGCGGGCAGCGTGTGTTGGTGAATTGTCAGGATGGGCAGAAACAGTTATGAACATCGCACAGTTTTCCTCTTGTCCCCTTTTGAAGGCTGCATCTACAGTAAGCAAATGAAATACTCCCTATGGATTGACGGGAAACCCCAAGGCCCATACGACGCACGCCAGATTCAGAACCTTTATGCTGATGGGGTAATTTCAGAAACAGACATGGTGAACCCCGATGGGTCCAAAAGTTGGCCGATGATTAAGGAAGTATTTCCGGTCGATGCATGGAAAAGCAATGGAGGGGGATCGGTTCCTTTCAGGAGAGAGCGGAGTCTGCTCTCTTTCAGCGGCGGGCAAGGGGCAGACGTTAACATCGTAGGCATCAATATTCCCTTTTGGAACCTTGTCGTTTTTTTACTCAAGCTCTGGGGCGCTGCCCTATTAATCGGTCTGGCCGCTGCTATCCCGTTCTGGATCATCTGGGCCATTATCATTGCCTCGATTTTTCATCGCTGATTTTTTGGCTACGGCGGCAATGGCTTCGAACAATCGCCAGAACTGCCCCTCTGGGGGCCTTGGGTAAAGCTTAGTTCGTGTTCAATCGGGGTAAACTGAGCTAATTTGTTACCCTAACTATATTCTTTCCAATCTAGATATTGGCCGTGCTCATCGTAGAAAAGCGATCCCGACGACCACCCACAGAAATTCCACACGCGTGGTGCAAAAATTCCGTCAAAAGCTGCTTGAAAACATGAACATAGAGCATGCGGAATTCGCTAATTAATTCCGTTTCAGGCCGCTTTTCGGTGATAGTGCCGCAGCAGTCCGCCCAATCGTGAATCGCACTCAATTTCCACAGGGTTAAGCAAATCGGGATCGGGTGGCGGCGGCACAACAACGCTGATCGGCTTATTCCCAAGTCCCTGGTGCGGCCGAACCGTGTTGTAATAGTCCTCGTATTCGCGGATTAGGTATTCCAAGTGGCGCTCACCAAAAACGACGAACTGGTCGAGGCATTCCTGCTCTATGCTCTGCACAAACCGTTCAGCAAACGCGTTGAGATTGGGTGATCGGAATGGAAGCCGTTTCACCTTAATCCCCTCCCCTCTGAACACCTCGTCGAATTTCTCCGTAAACTTGGTATCGCCGTCCTTCAGCAATAACTGGCCTTCTCGCCTCGCTCGGCCAATTCCATCACGAAATTGCGCGCCTGCTGTTCAACCCATGGGCCGTTCGACTGAGATAAGCGATGATCCTCTCGGTGGAATCGTCCAGTTCCGAAGCCACAAGGATAATTTGATGGGACTGATTGAGCGAATCCTCGTCAAGTTCCGCGCCAAAATGTTCCTGAAAGGCTTGGGTCAGATTTCCTCCCTGGGAAAACCTCGCGTAGATCTGGGCAATCCTCTCCGCGGTGAGTTGCTCGACCCAGGAAGCGTAGCAGACTGAGATTGCGCTGCGAAAAACCCGTTTTATCGAGTGAAAACCGGACGGGGGGCCGCCTGTTTTACGAGGAAACACGAGACTGGTTTTCTCGTCTTTACTGCAATCTCAGCCTTCTTTATACATTTTTGAAAATAGGGAGGTCTTCTCAAATGAGGGGATGGGTTGCACCGGCGCTATTATCAGAGACTGCTTAAAAGCGGGGACAGCTTTGGTAATATACTGACTTCGAAATTGAGTTGAAATAACTATTGATGCTTTACGGGCTTTCCGCCCCTTTTGACATAGGCCAGCACCTTTTGTTCGTCTCCGGCAGCGGCCCAGACTTCGCGCAGGAAATCGGCCGGATGGAGGTCGAACTGGCGTAAAAACGCCCGGTCGCCGCCGCAGCAATACATTAGGTCAAGGGGGAGTTCGCCACGCAATCTTCCCTCGGCTTTTTGGATGATGCGGGGGAGCCACGGAATCCCGCCCAGTTCCGCGGTTTTAGCGGAAAAATCGGCCATGGTCAGACGGCGCGCCGAGGGAACCCCTTTCTGCATGACCAGGAAGTAATCCCGCCTCACGGAAAGGATCAGGAGCGCGGTTTCCCACTCCAGGGAATCGGCGTCTTCGGCGAAATCATACAATTCCATCGCCGAGGCTCCAATTCCCTTCAAAAATTCCACTTCTGCAGGCTCGAAGAGGGTTTGCGGATCGCGATGCCCTGCCTGATAACGAGAAAAAGCCTTATCGTACAGCGGTCTTACGTGGCTGGTCCAATCGTAGGATTTCATACCCAAAGCATACACCCGTGCGCCCGTTTGTCAGAGATATTGTTGCTGATAAGGCGCTCGGAGCATCAACGCGCTGGTGTTTTGTTGCGATGAAAAGAGCCAGTGTAAAGCGCTGGAATACAGGCAACCGGGACTTCCCCTAAGCCCGGCTCAGTCCACTAGCGGTGATGATGTCCGCCGCCCCAATGGCCCCCACCCCAGTGACCGCCACCCCAATGCCCGCCGCCGCCGAAGCCGAAATACGCCCCGCTATAATACGGGTAGCCATAGCCGTAACCGTAGCCGTCATACGGGTAATAGCCACCGTAATAGCCGGGCGAGTAGCCGTAAATCGGAGCCGGGTTGACGATGACGCTCCCGTCGCTGTAATGATGGTACCGGTAGTGATAACGTTCCCGCGCGGTCGCCGTGGAGAGCATTCCCACGCCCAGGAGCAGAGCGAGGCCCAAACGGAGTGGAAACTTCAAAGTTTTCATAAGGATGCGGGCAATATAAGCCTATCCCGCATTTTTGTTCGGGAAAAATGGACTTTTCGAAGAGTGTCGGCGTGGCCTTAAAACCATCCGCTTCAACCAAGGCCCGCTCCACTCGAATCGGAGAATTCCGCCAGTCCGATTAGCCGGCCTGATGAAGCCAACTGCATGACATGATAAACAACGATCCTGTTTCGCGGCGCATTGATTTCTTCCTGATGAGCGCGCCTCGCATGGCAGTCATTTAATGGCTATATTAATTCGCAAAAGAGGTGTAGTATGAGCGCAAGTAAGACTAACTGCTTGATCTGCCCTACAGCTTTATAAGCGCAAGTAGAGCAGGTTTCCGCGTCGTGGCTCCCCCTTGGCGGACTAAGGTTGGGTGGGGGGTCTCCAGCCGTGAAAGGGATAACCTTGAGTTTCTGTGGAGCCTCGCAGGCATTCTTCCTGAGACGGGCTTTCAGGCCGAGTTTTCCTTGCTTAAACGAACGCGCTACGTATTGCGCCGCGCTGCTTCAGTAAAAGTTATAACACGCCGTGTTGTCACTCGGTAATCGGGTGAGGGTGCGGGTTGTTGATTCGACCAAACAAGCCCCAAAAGCAGCAGCCAAGAACGGAGCCGACGCGAACAAAAGCGCCGGGCGCGTAGAACAGCACGGCGCGGAATCGCGACGAGTGCCGCAATTCCGCGCCGGACATTTCAATTTAGCTGCGCAGACAGATTGGACGCCCGAAACCTCAGAAAACTTCGACGCCCCCAATCACTGCCGAACCGACGATTTTCAGTATTATGCTGCGGCAGCACCGCTTCAATCCTTTTCCGCCGTTCCCATTTCGATTTTCCGCCGCCTAAAGAATTTAAGCTCATGAGCGGTGGGATGCGGCAAATGTAATTCGCTGTAGCAACACCAGACGATTTCCTCCGGGACTTGAAAAAACGTGGGCGGGGCCACGACGAGCAGTTATTTGGACATAGACAGAAATGACTTGTAAACCCATGGAGCGGGAAGAAAATCCCGAACAACACCCATGCCAATGAATGAGAAAACGACGGAAGATCACAGGCCCAGGGTGGCGATACTCGACGACTATGCTGGCGTCGCTCTCGACCTCGCCGACTGGTCGCCGGTAAAGGAAAAGGCAGAAGTCACGGTTTTCGACCGTCACCTCTCCGAGGCCGAGGCTGTTGAGGCGCTACAGCCGTTCGACGTCGTTTGCACCCTCCGCGAACGAATGGCCTTTCCCCGCACGCTCATCGAGCGGTTGCCGAATCTGAAACTGATGACCATCGTCGGCATGAGCCTGGCGAACTTGGATATGGCCGCTGCCAGCGAACACGGCATCCTTGTGACCCACCCGAACTTCGCCAACTCTGCATTCGGCGCCGCCAGCAACGGCACCCCGGAACTGGCATGGGGGTTAATGATCGCAACGGTGCGCCACTTGGCCGAAGAACATCGGCGCATGCGCGAGGGCGGCTGGCAGACCACCACGGGTCTGACCCTGGCTGGCAAGACGCTTGGCCTTCTTGGTCTCGGCAAGATCGGCAAACGCATGGCCGAATACGCGAAGGTGTTTGGGATGGAAGTGATCGCCTGGAGCCAGAATCTTACCAGCGAGGCTGCGGCGGCCGTCGGCGTGCGCCGGGTCGAGAAAGAGGCGCTCTTTAGAGAAGCCGACGTGGTTTCCATCCACGTGGTGCTCTCGGAGCGCACGCGGGGTCTCGTCACTGCCCGCGAGTTGGCCCTGATGAAGCCAGGCACCTATTTAATCAACACGTCCAGAGGCCCGATCGTCGATGAGGCGGCCCTTATCGCCGCGCTCAAAGCCGGACGGATCGCCGGAGCGGGGCTGGACGTCTATGACGTCGAACCGCTGCCACCCGATCATCCGTTGCGGTTTCTGCCAAACGTGACACTCTCTCCCCACCTTGGATTCGTCACCCGCGAACTCCTCGCCTTCGTCTATTCAGACACCGTGGAAGCCGTCGCGGCTTGGCTGGAGGGGAAGCCCGTTCGGGTCGTGAACCGCGAGGCGTTGCGGCATCAAACTCCGGCAGACTAGCCTGTCTTCGCGTCTTCGCACTTGGATTCAGTTATATTGGGCTACCGGCGGGTTGTTGATTTACCTACCTGCGCGTTGAACCGAAAGTATCTTGACTTTCCACCATGGCATTTTTAACTAAGACAAGCATTTAATACATCGAAAAATAACCGATGAACCCTGTGTCTGATATACCTCCTAGCAACCAACAGAACAGTGACATGGATAAAAAGGTGTCCGATCTCACTTCGAGATACTACACTGCAGAACGATGGACTTGGATTTTAGGAATTTCCCTTATCATATGGATATTTGGCGGGGGCAATATCTTCCAAAACATTCCTATTCTCGGAATTACATTGGCAGAAACAAAATATTGTCCTCATATTGTCTTCGGCATACTCGCGGCAAATGTTATTTTGCTGTACATTGAATGGAACCAGGCAGAAAGGGCCGTACGGGGTAAGCCATTTTCGATTTTTCGATTTTCTGCAACTTTGCTGTTTTCGGCAATTGTTACTTGGTTGATTTTGCCAACCCTATTGATTTACACTAAATATTCCGGAACCTTTCAAGGTTGGTATTACGCTGCAGTTGCGATTGGGATACTATTAGGTAAGCTATTTTCAGTACTGGCTCTTGTTTCGTTGGCTATTCGTTCGAAAGGAGAAGTAAAAAACCTTGGAATTTCAAGAATTCCCATTGTAACTAAATGTACGTTCAAGCTGTGGGGACCTTGCTTGCTTGTAATAATACTTTTATATTTCCTATTAACAGCCGAAGCTCCCCAGCAGGCAGTTGACTTGATTTCATATCTAGCTCAAACATTTTTTCTGCTTTCGGTAATAATCGAATATGGACGATTCGCATTTGGGGCAGATCGTCAAGGGCGACGAGTCTGTTACCGGGAACGTGTTGCAATGTATAAGAAAATATTTCTTACGCATGACTATCAATATTTTTTAAAATCAAGCAAAACAAAAGAGATTTTTCATGACTTGGGGGTAAGGTCACAAACTCCAGTTCATGATTTACAGCAAGCGATTCAACAATATGCCGAAGAGAGAGAAACCCATTTTTACGTCGAAGTTCACGAATCGATTCCTCTAGAGACTTTTCCGATAGACGGGAATTCTGACAACAACGTGACTGGAAACATCGATATCCGAGCAATAGGGGATAAAAAATCAATACGCGTTACCGTAAAATGGGCGGACGGGTCAAAAGGTAGTCAGCTGATCGATATACCGACAAACAGCTTAATATATCATGCAAAGAAATACATTAGTGATAATGGAATGCCAAAAGATCGTCAGAAATTCATTTCATACATTATAAATCAAAGCGCGATAGATATTGTAGCCCAAAACAATTTTGACAAAAAAGAACCATACCTACTTTATAGAATCGCAGCGACAAACAATTTAGATAATCTAAATAGAGCCATAGCCTGCGGTGCTGATCTTAACGAAATTACTCCTATTGGCTGGACGGCTCTTCTCATAGCAACTGCACAGAACTATTTCACAATCGCAAGGAAATTATTGGAATCAGGGGCCGATCCTGATCTCGCGAATTTAAGCAAGGCAACTCCTTTAATGCTCGCCGCTTTTTACAACAATATCAACATTTTAAATCTTTTGATCGAATATGGAGCCAACTTGAACCTGCAAGATATCTATGGACGAACAGCTCTTATGACTGCTCTTTGTTATAAACACGAAAAGGCTGCTGAAATTCTTCTTGATGCGGGAACAGACATTAATATCAGCAGCAGAACTTGGAAGAAAGCATTAAATATCGCACAGAATCAAGGACTAGGTAAAATCGCGAAAAAAATCCGGTTGATCAGAAATAGAAATAATTAAAATGGCATTCCGCAAAGTGACTTTTTCCAGGGATCGGCAGCGTTTCCGCCCATTTAAGATTTCTAGGCTATTCTAAGGCGCGCTCTGGATTAACCCTATAACAGCCGACCACGGCCGCCGTCCTTACGGCCACACTTGGCTTTAATGAAGCGACACTGGATGCGGGCAAACTGGTCCCAACACGGCCCGGCGCTTCTACCATCACGGGCGCATCCCAGCTTAAAGTCGCTGCCGTGCAATACCAACGGGGATCAAAAACTTTGTTCCCATCAGACGTTCTTTGAAATCGGAAGGATAGCGAAGGCAAGAAACAGGGGATTCCGTTTTGTTTTCAAGTAGCTTTGCGGTGGCACTGCCGCAAACCTTTTGCACCCTTTCTCTGGGTTTTCCCATTAGGGACACGCTGAATTAATCAGGACTGGGCAGGGGGAAGAATTACCGGCAGGATGAGCGGCATGAAGCGGCAGATGAGTTTTTCGGAGAGCGAATTCGCGAGCAAGAAGCGCGTCACACGTAAGGAGGCGTTTCTGGCGGTGATGGAACAAGTGGTTCCATGGAAGCGATTGGAGGAACGGCTCGAACCGTATTATCCCAAGGGCCACCGGGGGCGTCCACCGATGGGGTTGGAGCGGATGTTGCGACTCTTGGTCGTGCAAAATTGCTTTGGGCTTTCCGACGAAGGGCTCGAAGACGCAGTCTACGAAATACAGTCCATCCGGCAGTTCGTGGGGGTGGACTTGAACAGCGATGTCGTCCCCGACGCCACGACGGTCCTGAAATTCCGGCGGCTATTGGAAGAACACAAGCTCGCCCGAACGATCTTCGAGGAAGTCAACGCAAGCCTGGCCGCGCACGGGCTTTACATGAAGCAAGGCACCATCGTGGACGCCACGATCATCGCCGCGCCCAGTTCGACCAAGAACGAGCGCAAGGAGCGCGATCCCGAAATGCACCAGACCAAGAAGGGCAACGAGTGGCACTTCGGAATGAAAGCGCACATCGGCGTGGATGCCCATTGCGGCTTGGTTCACAGCGTGACAGCCACAGCGGCAAACGAAGCCGACATCAACCAGACCGAACACCTGCTGCACGGACAGGAGAGCGTGGTATTTGCCGATGCGGGCTACACGGGAGCACAGAAGCGCGAGGAGGTTGTGGCCAAGGCGCCGGGTGCGAAGTTCTATGTGGCAGCCAAGCGGAACGGCGTCAAATCCATACCCGATGGGCCGTGGAAGCAAGCCGTGCAAGCGTTCGAGCACGCCAAAGCGCAAGTGCGTGCGCTGGTCGAGCATCCCTTCCAAATCGTCAAGCGGCGGTTTGGATACGGCAAGGTGCGCTACCGAGGATTACGAAAAAACCTCGCCAAACTTGAAATCCTCTTCGCCTTGGCCAACCTCGTGCTAGCCAAGCGGGAACTCTTGGCCACTACCTGCCCATGACGACACAAAACGGAGGAAATCGCCTGGATTTGCTCCCCAAAAACCGGAGACGCCCCTCAAAACGGATCGCTTCCCAGCGGTGTACCACGTCGCGGGCCACTCGCTCCCGCGCTTTTGGCTTCGAACGTCCACTCTTATATCACTCTGCCGTGGACGGCTGCTTTGTTCAGCGTGTCCTTAGGGAACCGCTGATTTAATCCGGCATCGTCAACGAAGTGTAAAAGCGGTAAAAAAGAGCAATGGAAGTCCAGATGAGCTTTGCCCAGAGCGAATTTGCCACGAAAAAGCGCACGACACGCCGGGAGAAATTCCTGGCCGAAATGGAAAAGGTCGTGCCGTGGGTGAAATTGGTGGCGTTGATAGAGCCGCACTATCCCAAGGGAGAACGGGGCCGACCACCCATCGGAGTCGAGCGGATGCTGCGCATCTACTTCCTCCAGCAGTGGTATGGGCTGGCCGACGAACTCTTGGAGGAGACCATCATCGACAGCCAGGCCATGCGCGCTTTCGCGGGCATCGAGCTCGGGGCGCGAGGCGTCCCGGACGCCACGACGCTCTTGAACTTCCGGCACCTGCTGGAAGCCCGCCGGCTCACCCAAGCGATCCTGGACACCGTCAACGGGCACTTGAGCGAAGCAAAGTTGATCCTGCGCGAAGGGACCATTGTGGATGCCACAATCATCTCCGCGCCCTCCTCGACCAAGAACAAGGAGCGCCAACGCGATCCTGAAATGCACCAGACCAAGAAAGGCAACGCATGGCACTTTGGGATGAAAGCGCACATCGGCGTGGATGCCCATTCGGGGCTGGTCCACACGGTCACGGGGACAGCGGCCAATGTGGCGGACGTCGCGCAAACCCATGAACTGCTGCACGGAGAGGAGCGCACGGTATTCGCCGACGCGGGCTATATCGGAGTGGAAAAGAGGCCGGAAATGGCGGGCAAAGCGGGGAAGGTCAAATGGTATGTGGCAGCCAAGCGAGGCAAGGTCAAGGCGATGAGCGAAGGGCCCTTGAAAGAAGCCGTGCAAGCCTTTGAAAGAGCCAAGGCGCAAGTGCGAGCCTTGGTGGAACATCCCTTTCACATCGTAAAGAACCTCTTTCATCACCGCAAAGTACGTTACCTAGGGATATTTAAGAACACCGCCCAACTTCACGTTCTCTTTGCATTGGCGAATCTGGTGATCGCCAAGCGGGCGCTATTGGCTATGGCCCGTGCATGAAATCGGAAAACGAGAAAATCCGCGTTCGAAAGGTGCCATTGATGAGAAAATCGAATAAAATGGAACCTTAAACGCAAAGGACTGACCGTCAGCGCTGCCCGGAATTTGAAATTTCCAATGCCTTTTCCCTCAAAAACGCCATCGGCTATTTATTCAGCGGTTCCTTAGGCTGTCTTTGTGCGAGTTGTTTTTTTCCTCCTGCCGTAACTCTCCATAAAGAAAACTTTGCTTGCAAGCAACAGCGCTGCAACTATTCATAATGTCCCCGGCATTAGTCCGTTTCCCGTTGACGGTGCAGCCCGTCGTTCCTAAGATGAAAACAATTCCAAAAACAAAAGCCACGATAACCGAAGTTGAAGTTCGTAATAATGCTATCAGGCGTTCTGCCGCATGTCTTATATAGCGATCCGCGTACATGGAAAAGTTCTCTTTGGTAACAGAAGGTGAGACGCCGAAATCAATTACGCCACTCTGGGTAGGACGTGAGGCGGAGCTTTCCAAATTAGAGCTCCGATATCGGCGTAAGGAGGCGTCACATGCGGCAATCATAGGCCAGCGTGGCACGGGCAAGACAGCTTTAGCCTACATGTTCCGCGAATTAACTGCTCAAAGTGATCTTTTTCCAGGAGGGTGGCATCAGATCAATGCACGGCAATTCTATGGGATGGACGTAGATCGATTGAGGGATGCCCTTGTTGAAAAAGAGGTTAGTAGGCGTTCCCTCCTATTCATTGACGATTATATCGAAGGCTATACGGCATTTGATCAAGTCATACATGCACACCTGAAACGTAATCCGGCACAAAACGTGTTAGTCTGTTCATTAGGTGTACCTCCGACATGGTTACGAGAGCCGGAGATCATTGCTTTAGGAGGATTGTCTCAGGCTGAATTCTTCGAGTTGATACGGCGTCGTTTCAACTTTTCTGGTGCCGACGAGCGACAAGCGCAGAAGCTCTTCGAGTTGGCTGCAGGAAGTCCATTATACGCAGACTTAGCAGGCAAGACGATTCGAGAGCACTTGATGACGATGAACGAGCTCGTTCTTGGTTTGGGTTCGTTTAGTCGGTCAGGGATTCTCGGACCAGACGGGCACCCACTAGATTCCCTTCCACGTGATTCTCAGCTGGCAATAGTCGATACCAATCGGGTTCTAATTCAGAAGATTCGTAAAGAACCGGATCTTCTTTACTCTGTTAATTCGAGAAAGTTTGAGGAAATTGTCGCTGATCTTTTGTCTGAGAAAGGTTACGATATTACACTGACGCCTCCGTCAAAAGACGGAGGGTTCGATATGTATGCAGCCAGAAAGGATGACCTTGGAAGCTTTTTATATTTGGTGGAGTGCAAGCAATACACTCCACCAGGAAAAGTGGGAGTGTCGATTATACGCGCTCTTCACGGCGTCGTTCAAAAACAGCAAGCGAATGCAGGAATAGTTGTGACATCATCGTTTTTCACAAAGGGGGCAAAAGCCTTCCAGGAGGAAATTCCTTACCAGATGCAGCTAAAAGACTATCTCGAACTTCAGAAATGGCTTGGAATAATTTGATGAGTTCAAAACACAAGAAGCTAACCAAGTTCTACGGCGAGTCGCTCGTGGGGTGCAAAATTCATCCGCCGTCGTAAGTCACTCGAAAATAGCAGCATAGGAGATGGCTGATCTCCTCACGTACGTTTCGTTTCAGGCAATCTCTCGGTAGTAATGCCGGAGCAGCCCGCCTAGGTAGGATTCGCATTCAATCTCAGTGGGATCGACCTCTCCATCCGGCGGCGGCATTGAAACAACGCCAATCGTTCGATTCCCGAGTCCCTGATGCGGCCGAACGGTGTTGTAGTGCTGGGTAGTGTCCAGATTCTTTCGCACTTTCAGTTGATGGCCTGAGGAAGGTTGGTCTTTGTTTTTGGGTTTCTTGTTTGGTTTTGATATCCGCCCCCGCGGGGGCGGATATCAAATTTGTCGATCAGGCTACGGCTTCCTCTGTGGCTGATGGGTTCTCGCGCAGGCGGCTCATGTCCAGGTAGCGCTTGCTGCCCCACTTGGTTCCGGCGATGTGCCGCAGCCGCGCGGCTGCGAGCATCAAGGCACTCTGGCCGTCGGGGAAGGAACCTACCACTCGGGTTCGTCGCCGGATTTCCCGGATTACGCGTTCCAGCGGGTTGTTGGTTCGCAGGTTGCGCCAGTGTTCGCGGGGGAAGTGCATGTAGCTCAATGTCTCCTCGATGCCCGTCGCGACCAGTTCCGCTGCTTTGCCAAGCTTCATTTCCCGCAGTTTAAAGACGACCGCCTTTGCCTTTTCCTGCGCCGCAGCCAGGTCTTCCTGGGCATGGATCGCTTTGAGCATGGCCACCACTTCCTTGACTTTCCCACTCGGCACCGCCGTCCATACGTTGCGGTAAAAATGCACCGTGCATCGCTGCCATTTCGCTTCTGGGTAAAAATCCGCAAGGCTTTCTACCAGCCCCAGGCACTTGTCGCTCACGAAGAGCTTTACTCCGGCCAAACCCCGCTGCTTCAACCCCCGCATGAAGTTCGTCCAGCTTTCCTTGTCCTCCTTGGTTCCTTCGGCCACTGCTAGCACTTCACGATAGCCGTCCTGGTTAACTCCCACGGCGATCAAAATGCTCACGTTTTTAACCTCTCCGCCCCAGCTTCGCTTAAGCCATACCCCGTCGAGATAGACGTAGGCAAAGCGGCCTTCGATGGGCCGGTTGCGCCACTCCTCAATCTGCCCGTAGATCTTCTGGTTTAAATCGCTCACCACGCTCGGGCTTACCCGGGTTCCCCAGAGCGCCTCGGTAATGTCCTCGACCCGCCGCACGCTCACTCCGGCCAAATACATTTCGACGAGCGCCTCCTCGACGCTGCTCTCCCGGCGCTTGTAGCGTTCGATGATTGCCGTTTCAAAGGGCAGGCTCCGCAGCTTGGGCACCTTCAAACTGACTTCGCCTGCTTTGGTATGCAGTTGCCGTTCGTAATGCCCCGCTCGGGTGTCAGCCCGATCCCCGCTGCGCTCATAACGCTTCGCCCCGCACAACCGGTCGGCCTCCGCGTCTAGTAGCGCGTTCAACGTCTCCTCAACCGCCTCTAGTACCACCCCGCTCAGGTGTTCTTTAATCCTTCCTTCGTCGATACTTATGATCTTGCCGTGGCCTTCGGCCCCGGCTACGGCGCTACCCGCCGTTTCCTGCGTTTCTTCTTTGTATTCGCTCATGGGTTGCTCTCTTTTTGCCAACCTTCCTCTTACCACCCCAAAAAAATGTGCGAAAGAATTACTACGTCATCTGCACGATAAACCATTGCGGCTGTTTACTCAAGAAAATATCTGTGGATAATTTCCTTCCAGGTCGCTTTTTCTCGAATGCATTCCCCTGAAAATCTACCTGTTTTATGAAATCTCACCTCGCCGTTCTGATTCCCATGCTCATTGCATCCGTTGCCTACGCGGATTTAATTGCGGACTACAAACTAGATTTCGCAAAAAAAGGTCCGGCAGAAGCGGCCCAGATTATGGATTCTATTGAACCGCCATCGGATGCGGTAAAAAAAATCAATTATCCAATTTGGACAACATCCACTAATACAGGAGCACCCGTTCCCGGTGATGGCATTGCAATCGGAATGACGCAAAGTAATGGGCATGAGTTTGGCTTGGGCACCAAAGGTATACTTCGGCTGGAAAAAGGCGGTTTCAGCATTTTCGCAAGACTATTTTCCCAGCCTCAAGGAGAGTTTAGAATCGAACGCAAAGGAGTGTTCGTGTTCCGTCTCTATACCGACCGAAGCAAACAAAACACAAGACTAGTTATAGGAGCTGTAAACGGCGGAGAAGGTAGAGCAGCATCCGCTGTTATCGCCGATCCCGGCACGTTGGAGCAGTGGCACGATTACGTATTCAACTTCAAGCCCAGTTCCAGTCTAGAACTTTATGTAGACGGCCGACTCGTCATTTCTGCACCCACGAACATTACCAACCTCGCCATCAAAGACACTCCATTTCGTTATGAGAATTATTTAGGAACTCCTCAGTTTCTAGAAAGCTTAAAAGTCTACAACGCCGCTCTTTCACCAGAAGAGATTCTCCGCCTTTCAAAGTAATAAGGGTCTACCTCCCCCATTCGGAGGGCAGTCATGAACATTGTTCTTCTCTTTCCATTCTATGCTTAAACATCCTGAATTGACTAAAGACCGACTCGCCCGTTTCGCCCGCGAACTTAAAGAACGCCTATATGTTCGGTTCCCTCCAGTCAACGATTTGTCCGTTTTTTCTGCTCCGGATCGTATTTCATATTCTAAAGCAATCAATGGGAGCTATTGCCCGGCCAGTGAACGGATGCAGTTTGGTCCTGTTTGGTCAACACACTTGTTCCGGATTGGTTATGAGATTCCTGACAAATGGAAAAGCCAAGATGTCTTTCTCCACTTTGATTCTACGTCGGAAGGCTGTGTATGGAAAAACGGCCTGCCGATTCAAGGGCTAACAAATTTCATTTTTGGGCCACATATCATTTCGGCCTATCAAAACATGAAATATTTATCAAACATAACAGTGAGAAAAGGCTCAAAGTTTGGCCAGTTCTCCCAGGCGTTAACCGTGTTTAGCTGCGACGCTATTTCAGCAATTAACTGATCTGTCAGTACATTTGGAATGATTCTGTATTGCATACAAAATATTATCTCTTTTTGGAATTGCACAGCGCATCATTCGATATTGCCCCTAACACCCCCATTTCTTCTAGTCTCATTTCAAGTTTCCCCCATAACTCATTTTAGCGGTTACCTGTAAGACAACCGGATTCACCTTACCGATTATTCATTCTATCTCTGTGTTCCGAAACTGATTTGATTTTGTTTGCTCAATAAAACTATGTCACCTAAGGACACGCTGAATTAATCAGGACTGGGCAGGGGGAAGAATTACCGGCAGGATGAGCGGCATGAAGCGGCAGATGAGTTTTTCGGAGAGCGAATTCGCGAGCAAGAAGCGCGTCACACGTAAGGAGGCGTTTCTGGCGGTGATGGAACAAGTGGTTCCATGGAAGCGATTGGAGGAACGGCTCGAACCGTATTATCCCAAGGGCCACCGGGGGCGTCCACCGATGGGGTTGGAGCGGATGTTGCGACTCTTGGTCGTGCAAAATTGCTTTGGGCTTTCCGACGAAGGGCTCGAAGACGCAGTCTACGAAATACAGTCCATCCGGCAGTTCGTGGGGGTGGACTTGAACAGCGATGTCGTCCCCGACGCCACGACGGTCCTGAAATTCCGGCGGCTATTGGAAGAACACAAGCTCGCCCGAACGATCTTCGAGGAAGTCAACGCAAGCCTGGCCGCGCACGGGCTTTACATGAAGCAAGGCACCATCGTGGACGCCACGATCATCGCCGCGCCCAGTTCGACCAAGAACGAGCGCAAGGAGCGCGATCCCGAAATGCACCAGACCAAGAAGGGCAACGAGTGGCACTTCGGAATGAAAGCGCACATCGGCGTGGATGCCCATTGCGGCTTGGTTCACAGCGTGACAGCCACAGCGGCAAACGAAGCCGACATCAACCAGACCGAACACCTGCTGCACGGACAGGAGAGCGTGGTATTTGCCGATGCGGGCTACACGGGAGCACAGAAGCGCGAGGAGGTTGTGGCCAAGGCGCCGGGTGCGAAGTTCTATGTGGCAGCCAAGCGGAACGGCGTCAAATCCATACCCGATGGGCCGTGGAAGCAAGCCGTGCAAGCGTTCGAGCACGCCAAAGCGCAAGTGCGTGCGCTGGTCGAGCATCCCTTCCAAATCGTCAAGCGGCGGTTTGGATACGGCAAGGTGCGCTACCGAGGATTACGAAAAAACCTCGCCAAACTTGAAATCCTCTTCGCCTTGGCCAACCTCGTGCTAGCCAAGCGGGAACTCTTGGCCACTACCTGCCCATGACGACACAAAACGGAGGAAATCGCCTGGATTTGCTCCCCAAAAACCGGAGACGCCCCTCAAAACGGATCGCTTCCCAGCGGTGTACCACGTCGCGGGCCACTCGCTCCCGCGCTTTTGGCTTCGAACGTCCACTCTTATATCACTCTGCCGTGGACGGCTGCTTTGTTCAGCGTGTCCCTAACCCTCTTCTCGGCGTACTGTTTCACTGGCTTGGCGGGCTTGCTTCCGGTTCCTTTTACGTTCCATACCGACAGGTACGGAAGTGGTCATGGGAGACTTACTGGCTTGTGGGCGGTTTCTTTTCGTGGATTATTTGCCCGTGGTTTTTTGCGGGTTTGATGACCCATAATCTGCTTGGCGTGCTTGCGCAGCAGTCGGCGAGTACGCTTTGGTGGACCTATTTCTTTGGGGCTATGTGGGGAGTTGGCGGGCTGACGTTTGGATTAACCATGCGCTATTTGGGCATGTCGCTGGGGATGGGGGTAGCCCTCGGCTATTGCGCGGCGTTCGGTACGCTAGTGCCGCCGATGTTGAAGTCCTTTATTCCCACCATTCCGGTCCCCGAGACGCTGGTGCAAATCGCGGCGACGGGCCCGGGGCAGATCACGCTAGCGGGGGTGGGGGTATGTCTGCTCGGAATCGGCATCGCGGCGCTCGCGGGGCTGACCAAGGAGCGAGAAATGCCCGCCGAGGAAAAGAAAAAATCCGTGGCAGAATTCAACTTTCCCAAGGGAATCCTCGTGGCCACGTTCTCCGGGATTATGAGCGCCTGCTTTTCGTTTGCGCTGACGGCGGGCAAGCCGATTAGTGACGCCTCGGAACTTGCGGGGGCCTCTGCCATCTGGTGCGGGCTGCCGAAACTGGTGGTGGTGTTGCTCGGCGGCTTTACCACCAATTTTCTTTGGTGCGGACTGTTGAATATTCGCAACCACACCGGCTACCAATACCTCGCGACCGAAGTAAAACCGGAACACGTGCACCAGGGAGGTGAAGGAGGGGGCGACCAGGGAGCCTCTGTCGCGATGGTAATTGCGCCCGCCGTTGCCGACCTGCGCGTCCCCATGGTGCGCAACTACTTTTTCTCGGCACTGGCGGGCATCACCTGGTATTTTCAGTTCTTTTTCTACACCATGGGCGAGACGCAAATGGGGAAATTCGGATTCGCCAGTTGGACGCTTCATATGGCCAGCATCATTATTTTCAGCACCATGTGGGGCTGGCTTTTTCACGAATGGAAGGGCTCCAGCAAGAAAGCCTACACTTTCATCGCCTCGGGAATTGCTTCCCTGGTTCTCTCCACGATTATTATTGGTTTCGGTACCTACTTGAAGGGACGGACCGGCTTGCAATGATGTCGCGAAATTTTGAATTGAATGTAGCAATATGATAAAAGCAAAGCAATTGATCCGTGGCCTGATCTGTGGCTGTGTGGCGCTAGTCGTCACTTTAGCAGATGCTGATACCGTAGAACACCTGCGCTGTGAATCTCGTGTCAACCCAACTGGCATCGATATCACGATGCCCAGGATGAGCTGGGCTCTGCAATCCGCAAAGCGTGGAGCCAGCCAAAGCGCTTATCAGATCCTGGTTGCTTCGTCGCGTGAACAACTGGCTCAAGGCAAGGGCAATTTGTGGGACAGCGGCAAGGTGGCTTCGCGCGAGACTTTCAATATTGAGTATGCAGGGGTTCCTCTTGCTGCCGAACAACTATGTTTTTGGAAGGTGCGGACATGGAACGAAAAAGGAGAACCTTCGGCATGGAGTGCCCCGGCTTCATGGCTTATGGGGCTGCTGAAACCGGAGGAGTGGCAGGCGCAATGGATCGGCTTTGATGCGCCCCGTGCCGCCGCGGAGGCTGTGCTGCCGACCATCCCTGTGGAGGCGAAAACCAAGCCTATTTTATTGCCGCCACCGGTGTATGTGCGCACAGGTTTCGTGGTTGGCAAGGAAGTAAAGCGAGCAACGTTGCATACCGCTGCATTGGGCTTGGCCGACGTGTATTTGAACGGCAACCGTGTTGGCGATGACTATTTTGCCTCGGGGTGGACCGATTACACCAAACGCGTTTACGCACGCAGCTACGATGTGACAAAGATGGTGCAGCGAGGGGAAAATGCCTTGGGAGCCATCATCGCGGATGGATGGTATAGCGGCTACGTGGGTTATAAACCTCAACGCGATCAATATGGGAAAAGCCCTCGCGTGCGAACACAGCTTCACCTTGAATATGCCGATGGTTCCAGCACCATTATTGCGACAGGCCCCGAATGGAAGGCTTCTGTAGGGCCTTTGCTGGAAGCGGATTTTCTGATGGGCGAAACCTACGATGCCCGTGCCACAATAGAGAAATGGAGCGAACCTGGCTTTAACGACGGCGCCTGGACGGGCGTCAATGTCGGTGCCCCTATGAACCCCAAAGTCGAGGCGCATCCAGCTCCGCCGGTGCGAGCCATTGCGGAGTTTAAGGCTAAGACGACTAGCGAACCGACACCGGGCGTCTATGTGCTCGACTTGGGGCAAAACTTTGCAGGCATTGCGCGGCTCAAGATCAAAGGCGAGGCCGGACAAAAAATCACTCTGCGTTTTGGCGAGCGCCTGAATCCAAACGGCACCCTTTACACTACCAATTTGCGCACGGCTCGGGCGACGGATACCTATATATGCAGAGGCGGAGGAAGCGTCGAGACCTGGCAGCCCCATTTTACCTTTCACGGGTTTCAATATGTGGAGGTCAGCGGATTAAAACAAAAGCCGGATGCCGATACTGTCGTCGGGATCGCGCTAAGCAGCGACACCCCCGTGACGGGAAGCTTTAGCTGCTCGGAGCCGATGCTCAACCAACTGCGGAGCAATATTTATTGGACGCAGCGAATGAACTTCATCGATATCCCCACCGATTGTCCTCAGCGCGACGAGCGACTGGGCTGGACCGGGGATGCGCAAATATATATCCGCACAGCCACCCTCAATACCGACGTGCAGGCTTTTTTTACCAAATGGCTTGTGGACTTGGCGGACGCGCAACTGCCTGACGGGGCATATCCCAGAGTTGCCCCGGCCAAAGTGACGGAAGGCGACGGCGGCCCTGCGTGGGCGGATGCCGGCGTCATTTGCCCGTGGACGCTTTACGATGTCTATGGCGACAAAAGAGTCCTAGCGCGGCAATACCCCGGCATGGTGCGGTTCATCGAGTACTGCGAAAAGCGCTGCCAGCCGGGGATGCTGCCGCCAGAGAAGTTCCAGTGCTTTGGAGACTGGTTGAGTAATGGCGCCAATACTCCCAGGGACGTTATTTATCTAGCCTACTTTGCCAACAGCGTGCATCTGACCGCGCGAGCGGCCGAGGCCTTGGGTAAAGCCGAAGATGTGGCGAAATATCGCGCCTTGTTTGAACAAATCAAATCGGCATTTAACCAAGCCTATGTGGGAGCGGATGGCCGCATCAAAGGGAATACGCAGGCCTGCTATGTGCTAGCTATTGCCTTTGACTTGCTTGATGCGGAAAAGGAAAAGTTGGCGGCGGATTACCTTGTCAAAGACATAGAAGCACGTGGCTGGCATCTGTCCACGGGGTTCATTGGCACCAAAGATTTAATGCTCGCGCTTGCGAAGGTCGGCCGCAACGACGTTGCCTACCGGCTCATCTACTGCGACACCTTCCCGTCATGGGGATTTTCCATCAAAAATGGCGCGACTAGCATCTGGGAGCGATGGAATGGATGGACGCACGACAAGGGTTTTGGAGATCCCAAAATGAATTCCTTCGCCCACTATTCTTTTGGGGCCGTCTATCAGTGGATGCTTGAAAACATCGGAGGTATCCGCAGTAACGGGCCTGCTTACGGGCGGATCATCATCGCGCCGCAACTAGACCAAAAACTCACCCATGCCGAAGCATCCTACGACAGCATTCGGGGACGTATCGAAACGCGCTGGAGCAAACAGGGAGGGCAACTATCTCTGACCACAACCATTCCGCCTAACACCACCGCTACCGTCTTTGTCCCAGCGGCAGAGCGCGCGGCGGTCACCGAAGGCGGACTCCCGGCAGACAAAGCGATCGGCGTCAAATTCCTGAGGAGAGAATCCGGTGTTGTAGTCTACGAGGTCCAGCCTGGCACCTACGCGTTTCGTTCAACACTCTTGCCCTAATCTAATGATCTTCTCATCCTTTCTATGGGCTCACAACCCCAGCTTCCGTTCGCTCTTTCGGCTAGGAGCCATCCTCGTTGCTTCGGCTATCGTTCCGGTGGCAGCATTGGCGCAAGGCCCCACCGGCACGCGGCTTCCGGTCGAGATCGAGCGGATCGCGCCAGTTACAATCGTAGAAAAAGGCCCCGGCCATCTCTTCGTTGATTTTGGGTGGGTGGTCTTTGCGGGACTGGAGGTAAAGGTGCCCCACGCTCAGCCGGGACAAAAGCTGACCGTCTCTTTGGGCGAAGCCATCTCCGGCCCGCAAACCGTGCATCGTAAGCCGGGCGGCTCGGTTCGCTTCCATTGCGCTGAAGTCGGCATGGTAGCTGGGCAGGAGACCTATCGTGTCCCGCTTACCGCCGCGGATAAACGATGGATGCCCGACGGGATCGGTCCGGTCATGCCTTTTCGCTATGTAGAAATCGAGGGCGCACCCACAGGGTTGGGCAAGGAGGCCATCCAGCAACTCGCCGTCCATTATCCCTTTGACGACTCGGCCGCGCACTTCAAGAGTTCCGATGCCAAGCTCAACGCCATTTGGGAACTCTGCCGCCACACCATCAAGGCCACTAGCTTTTGCGGCGTTTTTGTGGATGGGGACCGGGAGCGAAAACCCTACGAAGGAGACGCCTACATCAATCAGCTTGGCTGGTTTTCCTGCACCACAGATACCACGTTGCCACGCTATACCTGGGAATACTTGGTAACCCACCCCACCTGGCCCACCGAATACATCCTCGTGACGCCCATACTGGCTTGGGACGACTATCGATACACCGGCAACCCCGCCGGACTGAAGGCGTTTTATTCCGATCTCAAAGCCAAAACCCTCCTGTCGCTGGAACGCCCCGACGGACTCCTTAGCACCGGCACCGCCGCCATTCCGCAGGAAATCCAGCAGGCCATCCATATTGCAAAAATTCAGGATCTCGTCGATTGGCCCCTGGGAGAACGCGATCACTACGAAATGAAACCGGTGAACACGGTCGTGAATGCATTCCATTGCCAGGCGCTCCGCAGCATGGCCAACATCGCTCGAGTTCTGGGCCATGCAGATGACGCGGCGTTGTTTGATGCCGCCGCTAGCAAAGCAACGCACAGCCTGAACACCGTACTCCTGGATCCCGCGACGGGGTTTTATGTGGACGCGGAAGGGAGCCGCCACAGCTCTCTTCACGCCAACTTCTTCCCCCTCGCTTTTGGGCTGGTCCCGCCGGAGCGGAAAAAGCAGATTGTGGACTATGTGAGCAGCCGAGAAATGGCCTGCAGCGTCTATGGCGCGCAGTTTTTCCTCGAAGCGCTTTTCGATAACGGCCGGGCCGACCGCGCCCTCGCCCTCATGACCGCCGCTGGCGACCGGAGCTGGAGCCACATGCTGGACCAGGGGACGACATTGACCTATGAGGCCTGGGATGGAAGGTATAAGCCAAACCAGGATTGGAACCATGCCTGGGGAGCTGCCCCGGCCAACCTGATCCCCCGCAAACTGATGGGCATCGAGCCGCTGGAACCTGGCTTCGCCAAGGTCTTGATCGCACCCAAGCCGGGTACGTTGCCGTGGGCCGAAATGCGGGTGCCGACTGTGCGTGGAAGCCTGTTTGTGCGGTTTGAAAACGGCCCGGGCTTCCGCTTGGAAATCGAACTACCGCCCCAGACCACCGCGCGAATCGGGCTCCCAACCTCCGCGGTCGATGGCCCCGTAAAACTTCAGCTCGACGGGAAATCCGTCGTTGGAACAGCAAAGGGCGGCACCGTGTTTCTGGATAATCTCGGTCCCGGCAAGCATCGATGCAGCCTGTGAACATAGGCTAGGAATGCAGGTGGAAAGTTAATGTACCGAGCTTCCTTTGACGGAATCTTGCGGATCCGCTTGGAAATTCGGGCGTGCTCGGGCTATGTCCGTTCCTTTTCGCCCTCCGTAACGGCTTTTGTTATCCTGCTAGCGCTCCCGATTTGAGAGCGGAACTGCCCGTTCTATGCAAAAATATTGCTCCGTCAGAAGTCACTTGGAAGCAGTGAGATAGAACACGCATTAGATCGACGATCCCGTTCCGTTTTTATGCAGCTTTTCTACAGAAGCATTCAGGTTGGGCGACCCGAAGGGGAGGCATGCTCAGGCAAAGCTGAACTGGCTTGTTTTTCAGAAAAAGTCCAACAAGAACAGCCCTTCCTCTCCGACAACAAATGGTTTCTTTGAGGACATCAAAGGCCGTGTATGCAAAATCAGACATTCAAAACGGTATTTAGTGTGCCATGATTGCGTTTTCCAACCGTTCGCGGTTTGAGGCACCGAGGCGACGAATTCCAAACCGCCGAGATACTTCCACGGGCACGTCTTCACCCACGCAGTCTCTGGAAGCTGCCCTCAACTCCTCGGATGAGATCTCGTCAATTCCCCGGATCGATTCGGCAAAATCAGGGTCTGGTGTACGGTATGAATACCATTTTGCAGGAGCTTCAGCGTTCATCCATATAAAGAGCCCGCCAATGGGATCGTTGCGCACTATATAGGTCTTCTCTACAAGCTTCATGATCCGCTCCCGGATGATCCGCCCCGCCTTTTGGAACCCGTGTGCGCGGGAAATCCGCTGCACGAGCAAGCTATCCGAAATAGGCGCTTCGGTTGAAAGAACATGGGCGACCAAGACATTCAAGGTGTCATCGTAGTCCGGTTCATAGAATCGATTTGCGTCGATGCGATCTGCGAAAGCCGCGAAATCTGTAATCTTGTAGATTCCGCAGGTTATGGACGGATATTCTGTCATTGAGGAAGCCACTTCGCCAAGTTGGGAAAGCTGCTCATCCACAACGTTGGTCTCCGCGTCAACGGAGACACCCTCGCAGTTTTTGGCATCCTGTTCCTCCGCGGCAGGTGCCTCCTGCTGCTTGGCTTCTTGCTCCGCTTGCACCTTTGCGGCTCGGGATTGTTCAAGAATCTCCGAAATCTGGGAATGCAGTCGTTGGAGAGCCCCGTCTTTATCGACCCACCACTCGGTTGACCAGACCCGTACCAGTTTCCAACCGAGCCCCCGCAATACACCGGCGCGAACCTTGTCTCTGTCCCGCGCGGTGGCCGCGCTATGGTACGAAGCGCCATCGCATTCAACCCCAATGAGATAATCTCCCGGACGGTCAGGATGCACAATTCCGAGGTCGATCCGGAAACGGGAAACTCCAATTTGGGGAATAACATCCCAACCGAAATTGATTAGTCCCTGAGCCACCGCCTCCTCGAACGGCGATTCATACCCACCAACGGATCCGTTCACTGCCTCCGCAAGCGCCTGAGGGCCACGGTCAGCGAATTCGAGGAAATGCTTCAAGTCACGAACGGCTCTTGCATTTGTGCGGTTCAAGTCAACCATGGAGGGATCGAAGGATGAGAAAACCATCATCTCTTGCCGGGCCCGCGTAATCGCCACGTTCAATCGGCGCCAGCCTCCGTCGCGATTGAGCGGGCCAAAATTCATCGACATGGTCATGGAACCCGGCTCGGTGGGACCGTAGGTGATTCCGAGCATGATCAGATCCCGTTCATCCCCTTGTACGGTTTCCAGGTTTTTGACCACCACGGGTTCCGCGACATCATCGCCGAAAAAGCACTCGATTTCAGGGTGACTCTCCCGTGCCTTATCCAGCAAATTTTCGATCAGCATTTGCTGTTCGGCATTGAGCGTCACAATGGCCAGCGACTTGCCATCCCCAGCAAATTCCGGGGCGGTCAGTCTCCGAACCACCTCTTTGACAATCTCCTCCGCTTCGGCCTGATTCGTGCGTCCCCTCCCCTTGGAATAGACGCCATTTACCCGTTTCCATGTGACGGCAGACTCCTTTGTAACTGCGGCGGGAAAAGTCACTAAGCCGTTTTCGTAGTAACGAACATTGGAGAAGGCGATCAAGCTCTCGTGGCGGCTCCTGTAGTGCCAGCTCAGACTGTGACTTGGGACGCCCGCCGCGAGGCATTCATCGAGAATGCTCTCCATATCCTCTTCGCCATCATCTTCCGTAGACGCAGCAGCCCTGTTGAAAAAGCTTGTCGGAGGCATCTGTCTCGGGTCACCCGCAATGACCACGTGTTTGCCCCGGGCGATGGAGCCGATGGCGTCCCACGGAGCAATCTGTGAGGCTTCGTCGAAAACCACAAGGTCGAACAGATCTAGTTCGGCAGGAAGATATTGGGCAATCGAAAGAGGGCTCATGAGCATGCAAGGTGCGAGGCAGGTCAATGCGCTGCCCATTTCCGTCGCAAGCTGGCGCAGCGGTTTGTGCCGTTTTTGCTTTTGTAGTTCGCGCTTGAGGATGGCGAACCCGTCCTTGCTGATTCCCTCCTTGGAAGGAATCTCGCCGCAAACTTTGGCCCGGATGTACCGAACTGAAAGATCGGAAAGGCGATCTGTCATCCACCGGTAGGCTTCGATATCGCTGGCATGTTCTGCGGCGACAAAATTCCGGAGTTTCGGTTCCAAATCAATGACATCGGCGGCGAACCAGCGTGCATACGCGGTTTCAAAAGTGGAGGCGATATCGCCTTGATGCAATGTCCCCTCCTCTACAGCTTGAACCAAGGGCAAAAGCCCTATTTCGACCGCTTCCTTCCGCGCCCGGCTCCAATCGCACCATGCTTTCAGGCGAACCTTGGTCGCCTGGATATCCTGCGCCGCCTGCCGCAGCGTCGAAAAATTGAAACTGACTTCCTGCTCAATGCCGCAGAGTTCCCGGAATCGCTTGGCCACCTCCTGATATTGATGCAGAGCTTGCTCCAGCCGACTGACGGCCATGGCAATCGCGCCTTCAGGGGCCAGCATCCCATTTGCATCCACGATCAGCGTCCGCACAGCGGAACGAATTTGAACCAGATGTTCCGGTGAACTCGCCACGGCGGCGACGGCGGAGTGAACAGCCTCCTGCAAGGCCAAGGCTGAAGAAATCTTCTCCAGGTCACTCGCAAGGTTTGCCCACCCCGGGATACCATTCAGGCTAGGAGCCAAACGGTCCAGTTCATCTAATTGGGCCTTCATTTGCCGCAGTCTGGGGAGGTCGGTCTCCACTTTGGGAAGCCCCGCAGCGCCCCCTTGTTCTCCCAGCATCCGCGCAACTTGCTTCTTGGCGAGAGTGGACAAAAACCAGAATTTCTGCTCCGCTTTGGTCCATTCGGCAGCGATCTGCTCCAGATTGATGCGCAGGGCGGCTTCGGTGGAATACTTTGCCGAAAGCTCTTTTTCGTTAGTGCGGTATTCGGAGATCACCTGCATCGCCCGCCGGGCCGAGGCAACCTTCTCGTTAACGTCGGGAGCAAAAGAAAAGCTAAGATCGACTCCGTGGGCTTTAAGAAGCTGCCGGACAAAACCGATCACCCGCTCGATGGCCTCTTCCTGATCCGCGGAGGCCTCCATGGAGGTTGCCTTCATTAAAGCATCCCCGGCGGAAATCAATGCATCGACTTTGGCGGGAAGATTACTAGAACAAGCTACGATCTCGTCCTGCCAATGGTTGTCCCACTCCTGCCGGTTAATGACCGAAAATCCACTTGGAATATCAAATACACCGTTCAGGTAAAGATCCAGCCTGTGAGAGACATCGCGTAATCTGGAAAGAGTTGCTTCGTCGTGCTGGGTTCCCGATGCCCATGAAAAACGGGGAAGCGAATCATTGCCGTCGCGCACCACGCGGCCAATGGCATCAAATAGGGTCCAGCCATTCGGATGCCGTTTATGGAGAAGTCGGACGACCTCGTTAAGCCGATCTCGCAACTGCTGAACCGAAGCGGCCTCGCGCCGCCATTCCTCGGAGGAAAGGGTGTCCCGGGTATCCCACGCCGCTTCCAGTTGATGAAGCACTTCAAGCTTCGAGGTCTTGTTCGAGTGGAGTTCCAGGCAAAACTCCGAGAGATGCTTGTCTTTAAGGCGTCGATAGACGACATCCAACGCAGCCCGTTTCTCGGCCACAAACAGCACACGGCGCCCTTGGGCAAGGTTATGGGCGATCATGTTCGCGATGGTCTGGGATTTCCCCGTTCCAGGAGGCCCGTCGAGCACAAAGTCACAATCGTTCGCCGACGCCACGACGGCGGCTATTTGCGATGAATCGGCAGAAAGCGGGATGAACAGTTCCGATGGGTTGATTTTGTCATCAAGATCCCGCGGATTGGGAAAGTCGGAGTGAGAGGCAAAACTGTCGCCATTAGCTTTTCGCTCGATGAGGTATTTGACCAAGGCGCTTTTGGTAAGCTGATCCCGGCGGTCAACCAAATCCTTCCACATCAAGTATTTTGCAAATGAGAAGGTGCTAAGAACCAGATCGGTCACGACCTCGAATCCCGGGACATCCCGAACCGCCTGGCGAACCTTGTTCCAAATCAAATTAACGTCAATGCCACTTTCATCCCGCGGCAGGGATCCTTCCAACCCGGGAATGTTCAGTTCGAAATCCTGCTTCAGCATTTCCAGCAGCGTCAGATTGAAGCGAGGTTCGTCCTCATGCATGCTCATCTTGACCCCGGAAAGAGCGCTTTTTCTTTCGAGCTTAACGGGCAGCAGGATCAACGGTGCCCGATAAGTTTTGGGGTCTTGCGCTGACTTTTTCCATTTAAGAAACCCCAGGGCCAAGAAAAGGGTGTTTGCGCCGCCTTCGTCCAGATCGCTCTTCGCCTTGCGGTAAAGATCCACCAAATCGGCTTCAAGTTTGGCTTTGTTCGACGGGGAAAGGGCCTCGTTGCGGTCCAAAGCCTCCCGGGCATACCGTTCGTAAAGATTTTCCCGGTTTTGCTGCTGATAAAGAGCCGCGTCTCGGCCTCCCACTTCCAAGTCCGGCACCGGGGCAATCTTGATTTTTTGTCCCGCCGCAAGGCGATCCTCAAGGATTCCTGCATCGGGACAAAGTAGCTCCACTCCCTTGCCATTTCCCGGCAAATGCAGCAAGCGGTTGCGCGCCGTCAGATCCAGTAGCTTCCGCTGCCAAATCGTTACCCGGTCGATGGGGCCTTCTTTTTCCGGCTGCACCTCCACGTCAAATGCGGGCAGAACCGGAGCCTCCTCAAGAGATTCGCTCACAGGAGGCTCAGCCTGCGCTTCTTCCGTAGTATGCACTCCTCCACCGCGAAGAGCCAAGGGACGGATTCGCCGCATCCGCGCTCGGCGAACGTCGATGGCCATGATGAAGTCTTCGTCCGCAAGCTTTGCCTTGCCAGCTTCCACAGCATGGCCAAAACCCGGAACCGGCTTCCCTGTAACCAGCGTGGTTTCAAAAACCACCATTTCCTGAAGATCCATTCGTTTGCGAATGGCTGCCGCTTCGTCGATGACCAGCTGGCCGACCTCCTGTGGTTGAAGCCAAGCCCCAACAAAAGCATGCCCTTTAGTAATGATAAGCAGCGGATTTAGCCGCGCCTGCTCCATGATAGACGCAAAGAAAAGCGCCGTATCAAGGCAGGTAGCAACCCGGCCTTCCATGATGGCACCGGGGGGACGCACCTTCTGGCCTTCTTCCTCAAAACTCGCCGGCGGCAAGGCATAGCTAAGCCCCACCCCCGCGACCGCCGACCAAATCGCCGAAACCAGTTCCCACGATCTTGAACGCGATTTGCTTTCGTACCCATCAATCGCATCGGATTTCCCGGCCCTGCGGAGCACATCAGATGTCGCCTTCAGCATCCGATCCACCGCCGGATCGTTGGGCATGCAGAAGGCAGGGAGCAACTCCGACATCGAGCCGCAGCCACCCCATTGGTTTTTGGCCAGCAATTCCACCGGAGACGAACATTCCGCCAGAACCTCGTCGCCCTTAGTCACTTGCAGTTTTACTTCGCCCGATAAACTTTCCGTTAAATCCGCAAGAAGTTCGCCGATCAGTTTTACCTCCCGATCCGTAATATGGGTAGTCGATTTGGCGTTTAAACAATCGACCTTCCATGTTTTTGGCTCCAGAAAAACAGGGTCCGCGGATATAGATACTGTCAGGTTCTCGACCTTTTCCTCTCCGATGTTTTCAAGAGTCAATTCCCGCAGCAAAGGGACTGCGTTTTGATGGGAAGCAAAACCCGTTTTGGAGGCAATCGAGACCCTGATTTCAATACTCATTGGATAACCCTGTAAATTTACGGCGCTGGAAGATCGGGGCATTAAACGCCTGTGAAACAGCGATGCCAAGTATGAAGTAAAACTCATCCGTCCCGATAACACCGGAAGCCCCTAGCCGTTAAAATGGTAGCGGCTGATGGAGCCCCTCATTTCACTCCATTCTGCCTCCTCGACTTCCCCTCTACGGGGCTCCGGTTTCCTCGCCAGCCAGAATCTCTTCCGTCGGTTTTTGAAAATGAGTTCTTTCGATCAGCGCCCTTAGTTCACGAACCTCTGCGGTAAGCTTGGCGAGATCCTCGCTCTCCCTCTTTTCCTCACCATCAACAAACAGGCTCGCGATGAAGCCGGTCAGCGTTCCAAATAAGCCAACGCCGGTCACCATCAGGAAGAAAGCCACTATTCTCCCTTCCATGGTCACCGGGTACTTGTCGCCATAGCCCACCGTGGTAATCGTTGTCGCCGCCCACCATAGAGCATCAGATGGAGTCTTGATGTTGGATTCCGGAGCCGTCTCGAAATTCAGAATGGCAATCGACGCAAACATAGCCAGTACGACGGCTATGGAAACCACAGAAGCGGCCGTACTTCTAGCTCGACGCGCAAAAATGGCGTGCACTAGGATCTTGGCCGAACGAAAGGCTCGGAGCATTCGCAGCACCCGAATCACCCGAAGCATTCGTCCATATCGGAATATCGCGATTTTTGGGATGCAGGAAATCAGATCAACCCATCCCCACTTCAAGAACCCCCTCTTCGAAGGAGCCCGGTAGAAACGAACCGCAAAGTCGATAAAGAATACCGCGCAAACAAAGTCATCCAGGAGATCGAGAAGGTCATCGATATTCGTGGGCAGCTTAAACGCAGACTGCACGAAGATAGCCCCCAGAGCATAGATCGAAAGAACAAGCATCAAGATTTGCAACACTGAAACCCGTTCTTTCGGTGTCGCAGTTTGGCTAAGATTTCTGTCCATGCCAAATATGGCGCCATGTCCTAAAGGGGATGTCAATCACCTACTTGAGCTGCTCAGAGCATATTTTCCAAGATCGTCCCGAGAATTTCAGGAATGCTCCCGTTCTTCGGAAAATTGTAAATGCCAAATTTAAACCGATCGCGTGAAAAAACGAAACCGTGCACTGTTATTTTATGGCTTTTGCTCGCTCCTGCATCCAACGGCTAAATCAATCAAAATCAGTCTGGCAAGATTATTGGAAATGCCTTCAGAAACCAGCCAAAGAGGCCCTCCAGCACTTTATTCCGAATCCTTAGCTTTGGTGGAGTGGCCTCGTGGTTTTATGGTGCGAAAGCTGGATCTCGGTTCAATGAAGCCAAAACAATAGATTTCATATTGTGCGTGTTTTGGTGCGAAGACCATCGGGGCCAAAGCTTAATAACTCGACCCTAGTGACCGCCAATTTCGACCGTTGGCATTTACGGGCAATGAAGTCAGCTTCGTCCATATCGTGGGTGGAAACAATAATCTGGAAACCGCGGTCGAGCATAAGCCCTCGGATTACATCGATGAAAGCAGCAGAATGTATGAGATCCGTGTTTTGTAACGGGTCGTCAAGCAAGAGCGCGGGCCAGCGGGACCAGCGGTATTCCATGTTTGCGCCAAAGAGCACACTGAGACCAAGGGCCGATGTCTGACCTTCGCTCAAGTAGGATTCTGGATCACCGTGAATTGATTGCCCAGTCCGAGGGTTGGGCATTGAAATCGTCTGTAGAGCTTTCGTCCCGCGTGTCGGGCTCAGTTTTGCATCAAGGCAATACCCATAGCCGAAAGGCGATATAATGTCGTTAAAGGCAGCGATTCTAGCAGTCAAAGGCTGCAGCGACGCATTGCTAAACTCTTCGGACTTTTGCACCAACACGCCACAAATCTCTTCCGCTCGGGCGAAAGCAGCTTTAGCGTGGTCTAATTCAACTTCCGCCTGTTGAACACCTTCTGTAAAACGTCGCTCAATTACGGCCAGCTCGGTCGTTTCAGCGCCGGTCATCATCCGGGAAACCTCACCATCGATGCGTCGCAACTCCTCATTTTGTGCCCAGAGCTTGAATCCTTGCACTATCGTGCGATGCCGCTCACGTAATCTCAACATGGCAGTTTGACAGGCAGACAACTCTGATCGAGAACGCTCCAACTCCGCCGCACTCGGTTCCACAACGAACCCACAATTCTTCCATGTATTTACAATCACAGTTCCGGCATTTGTGAGATCGGCAAGTTCACGATTCGCGGCAGAGACATTAGCTTCGGTATTTGTAAGATTTTCCTGCGCGACACGTTCACTCCGTTCGGCAGTGCTCATGGTAATTCGCGCGTTTTCCAAAACTGGAACTAAATCCTCGACTTTGCGAAGCACTTGCGCGCGCGCATCTTCCAAATCAATTACGGCATCTCCAACTTCCCCTATGGTGCTGGCGATGACAGCGCGGCATTGATCCAACTGCTGATTCCACGCGCCACGCTGAGCTTCGAGCGCCTCGATTTGAGACTTAAGGGCAGTTTTGGTGGTCGTATTCTCGATCTGCTGAGACGACAATACGTCAGGCGCTAGTATGTTTGCCAACTGTCTGGTTATCGCTTCGCTTCGGACGCGAAGTTCGGCTCGTTTAGTCATTATCGATGCCGCTGCGTTAGAAAATGCTACGCCCGCAAAGTACGGATCTGCTTCGACCACAGCCCGCAACTGATCGGCATTCCTAAACGCAGATTCAACGTCCCTTATTTTTACCGCTGCTTCAGCCTCATTTCTAGCCGCTTCCTCATGGATTTCGCGCGCAGCAGCGAGCTGGGCTTGCACCGCAGTAAGTTCGTTTGCCAATATAGCGCTTCCTCCGCGCATTTGCTCCATTGATTCACGTGCTTTTCTTACCAGCTCGCCTGGGCCGTGTGAATGCTTACAAACCGGACAAGTCGTGTCTCCCTCTGTCAGACGAATTGCGATTTCTGCAACAGCTTTGTCTATGGCATCATCGGCATCTTGGCTTGCTTGAATCCGACTACGGAGGGCTACGATCGTGCGCTCCGCTTCAGTGATCACCGCCGCACTAGATTGCTTTAGCTGTTGCGAGCGACTCTGCTTTTCGGCCCAACTGGCGCGATCGTCACCTATCTCGTCTGCTATGCGTTTGCTTTCGATCGCTCGATCGTAAAGCGCCATTGCGGCATCGAGGGATGCCTGCGAATCGCGCAATCCTGCACTCGTTCGAAGGAGATCAGCGCGCTTTTGAGAGAGTTCCTCAAGTTGCTGCCTTCGGGCCTCGATATTCGTCAACGATACTCCAAGCTCGCCGAGCTTCGGCTCAAGAGCTCGGAGTTGGGGTTCTAATAATTCTATTGTTTGTCGCGCTTCCATGAAGCGCCGAAGCACTTCGGCGTGGTCTTTATATGCGCGATTTTCAAGTTCGAGGCGTCCGATTTCGTTGCGGGAGGAAACCACGGGGTTATGTGCCTGCTCTAGTGCAATTCGACGTGCGGCCAATTCGGTTTCAAGATTATTTACCCGCGTTTCCGCACCGGCGATATTCGTTCGCATTTCATTCCATTTTGCGAGGGCGATCTCTGCTGTCGCTAGAATCTCTGTCCTCCGCTGAAATTTGACAAGGTGATCTTCGATGGATGAGGTAAGGGCGGATAGCTTTTCAGAAATAGACTGACTCGATAGAACGGTGAAATCAGGAGCACTCCCAATCTCCCTCAATCCTGTTACCATTTCTTCAATTTCGCCCTCAACTTGCTGAGGCGGGAGCGCGGCTTCGGCAGAGGCAATTGCCTGTAGCTCGCGCTGGCGTCTAAGTGCGCTCTGAAATTGCGCGAGATTCGCAATCGCATCGTCGCGTTTCCGTTCCAGTTCCGCAATGCTGCGCCGGAAGGCGTTGCGGGCCTTCCCATCGTTGAGGAGTGCGCGGTATTGCTCTAGGCGGTCAACGCCGGCTGGGCCTTTTAAGAGTTGCCATTTATCCTCCTGCTTAAGAAATCGTTGATCACTGGTCTGAGATAAAAAGTGCGTTAGTCGCAAATATGTGCCGATATCGCGAATCTCGGGTTGCCATCCGTCGTCGTGAAGCAAGCTTACCAAATCGTCGTGCCGAGGCGCTTCCGTGCGTGTGCGTTTGATAATGCCACCATTGTCGAATTGCAGTTCGACCGCATGAGAACCCGGGGGAGTTCCCAGACGACTGAGCACGCGATCAAGATTGCAGTGGAGACGCCTAACATTTCCCGTGAGGGCCCATTCGATAGCCTCGAAAAAACTCGTCTTGCCAAGGCCGTTCATGCCGCAAAGAATAGTCAAACCGGGATTTGGTTCGATAGGAACCTCGGTCTGCAGGCCGTAAGTGCGGAAATTCGAAATAAGGACCTTAGACAAATAAATCGGTCTCATGGCTGAAATTCTTGTATTAATTGCGCAACTAGGGCATCATAATCGACGTCTCCACGTTGGATCGGCTGTCGAGCGAGTATAGTTTGCCACGAAGCCAACATCGGACCGACATCCGCAACCGCATCAAGAGGACTCTGAATAATAGTTGCGTCATCAATCCACGGGTGTGCGAGAAAGGTTCGTCGGAAGAATTGCGCGACTGATTCAGACCATTCGCTCTCCGCCATCGGTGGCAACCAAACGAGCTTGCGACAGACAAGGTCGTTACGATCAATTTGTGCAGCTAACGCTCTCCATTCGGGATCAGCCTCGCTCCCAAGCGGACCCACGAGAAAAAGCACCAAGTCGTCACTTAGCTCTTCTGATAGCCAAGAACGGGCTATTGCACACCGGCGTTGGTATTCGCGCCATCGCTCCAGTATGGGCTCACGCAAATCATCAGTCGAAGGCGAGGGCATTGCAGATTCCGCAAGCGAGCCAATGAGGATCGTCCGATTTCCGACCGAAAGACCAGCACTCGGAAGTTGTCCGTCATCTGGTGGAACCTTTTTTGCTCGTAGTTTTTCGGCTTCGCCCAAAAGCCCAAATGCGCGCATTTCCCTATGCGCGAGATCCGGTGGATCGTTAATGATTTGGACGCCACGGTTTTCTGCTTCCACTTTCTTCCGGATTTCCGTGCACAAAAATTCAACTAGAATCATTCAGATAACCTCCGCTTTTTCTACATACATTTGCTGTGCGCAAGAGAGCTCGTTACAACGTGCTTGAACCTCCGCGACCAATTCGTAACGCCCCATTTCCATCGCAGTCAAAAGCGCGCTGTCAGCTGAGAATACAACTTCCCTCGGGAGATCATCGCGGATAGAAACCGTTGGTTCACTCTTCCTCTCGCGGAAGCGCTTTTGTCCGGCGCGTAATTCTGAGATTGAAGACGAACAATTTGGAAAAATGACGATGGGCGTTGCCCACCGATGGGCACTGAGGCTTACCTGGAACAACTTTCCGTCAAGGATTTCGATTCCACAGGCATGCCCCGGTAATTCCTCGTTGCCAAAATTTCCTGGCTGGGGATATTTCAGTCCCGCGATTTCAGCCCGCATGCACGAACAGACGGCCAACGAGAAAACTAACGGTCGAAACAGGCAATTTTCCATCGTGAGAGGGCCCGCTCCGGCACAGGCACGGGTGAAATCGTGATTACCATGAGCAGTAAGCAATAAGGCTAAGAAATGATGAAGGACGGCGGGATTACTCTCAAGCCGGATGCGCCAGGAGTGCCAGAGTGGTGTCATAACTTCACGAATGTCATCAGCGATAGAATAATTGATGATCGTCTGTGTATTATCCGCAGCGAAGAATTCATCCACCCGACCACGCAACGCATCAAGCACCCAGCGGTCGCAATAGCCGTGGATTGCCGCGGCAAGGGTATCGAGATCAGGAAAGCGCACGCCACCTGATGGTTGGGCATCAACGGTCAACTCCCGCCAAACATAACGGTGGGACAGGCTATCCGCTTGGAATCCCCTCGTCGGAACCCATCGCCGGGCGGCGGCCTTTACAACGACAGCCCACGCCTGCGCACCCGAAAGATCAAGCTTCGTCGCCTGCAGGCCCGGAGAGTGGATCAATAAGCGAGCAAGAGCAGATACGAACTGTGGTGATTCATCCGAACGGCCATTACACCACGCCCCCGCAAGATTCCCTGTCCACGCGGCCCTGACGAATGCATTGTCAATATTCGTCGTAAATCCGATTCCACCCGCATCGCGAATAATCGTCGCAATACCGCGGAGTCCATCCCAAGACTCGATAGAAATCCCTCCTAGATGCGCAGCAAAACGATGTACGATCGCATCGGCAGGCGTGGCATAAATAATGTGCTCACCGGCGACAGGTGGTGCTTCGAAGATCATAGCGACGACCTTCTCGTTGCCTAGATTGACAACTACTGGAGCCCCCGACATACCGCCAAATGTAGCGGCTTGAAAGTTTGGGACATTCCCAGCCTCCTCGCAGTTAAGTTGCATGGCTACCCCTCCATTGTAGCTCGCTCTGAAAAGCGTAATTTTTCCCGTAAGCGCCACGCCCAATTCAGCATCGCTAAGTGCTCCCGGAAAACCATGGGCAATCCAGTCTGGCTGAGGATACACATTCTCTCGCGGGCAGGCAAGCAGCTTGAGTGGCATAGGATGAAGCGCTCCAATTTCCAGACTGAGCAGTGCCACGTCGAGTTGTTCATCGATGTCGGTCACTATCGCTGCGCATTGCATCGCACCAAAAATGAGTCTGATTGCATTACTTGCATTTGACACACAATGCCGCGCCGTGATCGCGAATCCCGGAGCGACGATCCACGCGGTTCCTGTCCATTCACCGTTGACCCGTAGCAACCCAACGCTATCCTGAAATGGCATGTTATGGAATGGTTACACTAGCCCGGAATTCACGAAGTTCCGCAGTGACTGCGCCATCCGCGCTTACGGAAGCCTCAACATAACTGAGACAACGCCAGAGATAAGGCTCGATATTCCTCGCCAACATGTCGTTAACGAACTGTGCAATGGCTTCGTCAACCTTTGATACATCGTCGGAGGCGATATCCGGCGGGAGGCGGAGCAGGTCCGCCCACGTTCCGCAGTTGAAATACGTACCTCCTTCAACGTCGATGCGTTTTGCAAGATGCGTGTGCCCAAAGACAACGGCGGTGAAACATCCCTCCTTAATAATTTCGCGGGCGGCTTCTATATAAGGGCCGCTATCATTTATTGGATCGAACACGACGGAATCACGAACCTTTCGCAACGCAACGCGCACTTGCTGGAGACGTTGCCCGTCCGTTTTCGCGGCGAATATTTTCGCAATATCCTCCACAATCGAAACCTGCCCCGCTAGCTCACGCCCTCGCTCTACCAGCTTGGCTAACTTTTCACGCAAACCTTGTCCCACGCTTAAATTTCCTCGACCTCGTTTCTCGGAATGAAAGTGCTTTGCGTCAGCGCCAAGAATACCATCTAGCAGTTCATCAAGCGAACGATAAGGCCCCGTATTCCATGCGGCAAGTTGCCCGCCTCGACCCGGCTTAGCAGGGGTGCGCAGGCGATTAACCACGCAAGCTTTTCCGAGATTGAAGAGGATAATAGCATCCTCCAGAATGTTGCGACTCTCCGGACAAAGCGCGAGAACAAGCGGAATTGCAGCTTCGTTCTCCGGCTTAAGAAGATTGAGAAAGGGCACGTGCGGCAGGAGCCGGTTATACACCTGCGTTACGAGTTCGCTTCCATAGGGCGGAAGAAAAAAAAGGTCATTGCGCTCGACCTCATTACATCGCAGCCCTCGGGAAAGATGGGAGCGTTCCTGCCGCAAACGACTAAAATCGACTACGTTAAATGGGTCGTATCGGTTTCCATGCTCAATGATCAAGTGCCCACGCACGCATGCCTCACCGTCAAAAATGAACTCGAAGCGCCGTCCCGCCGCATCCAATCGCTCCATCAGAGCCGCGCGAACCTTGGGAAGGGACAATTCGAGCTCATGATTGCCGAGCAGGATGGTCAGTGCGCAACCCGCCGCCAGTAAATCGCGGAGCGCCTCAAACGGCCCCCTTCCATCCGGACCTCGCGTCCGGTCAGCAATTTCGCTCAAGCGCTTTACGGCCTTATCTTCATCGCCGAGCCAGCAGACAGGGTCATAATCAGCATCAGGAGCGAAGAAATCGACCATGTCGCCATTGATTACCAATTCAATCTCGTTCACCGCGTTTGCCTGGCTGCGAATCCAGTCGATGAAATCGGTAAGAGCCTTCGTCGACCTGCAAATCTGCGAGCCCGGTGTTTCAATTTTTCCTTGGCCGTCCAATGCGTCACTGCTCCCGCCAAGGTGCCAATCGGAACAGACGAAAATGTGCTTCACTTGACCCATACGTGAATCTAGATTCTCACCGAATCCGCCTAAATAAAAGTTTATTTCGCCTGAGAGGATAAGCGTTCACTTGAGCAATGGCCCCAGGATAGAATTGTTTCGCCATTTCGAGGAAACGCTACAGCGTGTGTGAAAACGTCATTTTATCAGACAGTGCGCAAGATGCGCAAATCGATAGCACAGTTCTGGGTTAGGCAGATTTTCGGTAAAAATGCCACAGCAACTCGCCAAATTGAGCCTCCCACTCGGCCCGCACGTCACCAACCAGATCATCCGGCAGGCTCTTCATCCATACCTCCCTCGCAAAATGTGCGAAAGAATTACTACGTCAATCCAGCTTTTCCAGCCCTCCTATAAGGCATGCAAGTATCTGAAAGTAAAACCCTCTAAAAGCAAAAAAACCGGATTTTTTTTAAAAATTCTTCCTGGGTCATTAATATATATCTGTTAAGGGCACCTCTGGAAACCGAGGCACGTCATCCACTTTGTCTTTTTGCGCCCTTCCGGCCCCATTTTTCAGTCAATATTGATGAATATTGCCCGAAAATGAGGCCAAAAGGGCATCAAAAATCCTTCGTGGCTGACACACCCCGGTTTCCAGAAGTGCCCTTAATGTTATAATGTCATTTCCAGTCAAGCGGAATTAGCGCATCTTTATCTCGCCATTCAGCCATCTGCTTAACGTGCTCAATCCCCTTCCACACTGTGGCATCTGCGTGTTCAATAACGATGATTTGCAATCCACGCTCTGTTCGTTTTATGGCATCGGATAACGCCATAAAGACCCGCTTGAGGCGGTCCAGATCATCTGAGAGGTTTTTTCGTCGAGCTGAACGCGCCGCAGCAATACCTTCAGGAAAGAAAGCTTGGCTTGGTTGGTCCAAGATCAGGAATTTCGGCACAGGATTGTTCAGAACCGTACGGAAGTGTTCATGCATTGCAAGGAGAGCGGCTACATGAAATCCCATCCAGTTTGCAGCACTACCAATCTCCCACAAATAATCCGTACGCTGTCCTTCGCCAACTGATTTTAGTGTTAAGCTACGGGGGTCAAGCTCCCATCTGCGAGTAGCATGTTCGACCTTAAGGATTCTGGCGTAATGGCCTATAATCTCGGAAATCGACGACAATGCGGCCTGCGTCTTACGGCGCGTTTCGCTTACATTAACTATTTTTTGCAGTCTTCCCACTTCCTCGGCCAGCCGCTTCTCTTCTTGAGCTAGTCCGCTCACATCACTTCCTGCTTGTATTCCTTCAAGAGCCGATTTTACCTCACCTGCGAATTGATGAATAAAATCGCGTCGATCCCGAAGTTCTCGCATCCTGCTGTTTTGCTCCTCGGCTGATTGTATGCGAAACTCAAGTTGCTGGATCTGAGATTCCGCCTCAGAAATCTCTTGCTCTAGATGCAAAGATTCGCTTTCGAACAAACCATCGCGCGTTTGAGTCGCTGTGATCATCGAGGCAATCTGAGCGGCTGCATCCGCCAATTTATTTACCTCATCCGCTCCCCGTTCACTCTCTTGTCCACACAATGGACATTCATGAATTCCGCGAATTCGTTCCGCAACCCACCCCACGGGGCGCAAGCGCTCTGCTTGCAGTTGAAGTGCATCAGAGAAGCCCTCCGAGGAGGATTGTATCTTGCCCAGTTTTTCAAGCTTGCGGCGCTTATCGTCTCGCACGATTAACAGTCGCCGATACTCGTTCTTCAAGGATGTAAGCTCCCTGACTGCTCTGCGAGTAAGCCCAGATGGGATATCCGGGATCGGATTTTTCAGCAATCTCTCATGGATTCCACCTAAAAAAGCTGTGTAATTTTCAGGGAACCAATCATCCTGCGGTTCCGGCGCATTAGGGATCAGGTTATTGTCGCGGGCGGTTGAATAGAAAGACCTTAGTTTACTAATCCATAAATTCGCAGCCCGACGGCACTGATCGAGCTGTTCTCGTTTGTTCCTCCATTCTCCTTCGGTTTGGCGTAACCGAGCTTGGGCTTCTAGAGTTTCAGCATCAACAGCCCCAATGACATAAGGAATTACGCTGCGAACAAGCTTTTCTCGATGGTCTGATGTATCAGCTTTGAAGAAAAGAGTATAGGGATTAGCAATGATATGTTGCGGCTGAAATTCGAACGCAGCCATATCACGAAAACTAGGGGGGCCATCAAATCCCGAATCGGTTACATTCAGATCAGATGGAGGGAGATTTGCTATCAGATTTAGTTGCCTTATAACCGCCTCTCTCCCTTCGCATTCACTGGGTACATCAGGAATACGCAGTTTTTTTCCAGTCCGAATCATCATCTCTGAACTCTGGATTTGATCTCCAGGATTCTTGCGAGCTATCAAAATCTGCCCAGTGGGAACATGTAATAAAAGGCCAAACCACTCAACCATGTCACGAACCTTCCCTACTGGAATGGCGCACTTCTCACTTCCAAGACAGTAGTCGACGATATGAATCAATGCTGATTTCCCCTTTTGACTCCAGCCCGTCAATACTGTGACCCCTGTGGGGCTAAATGGAACCTCGCGGATTTTATTGGCCGGATTTTTCGGCCACAAAATCACTTTGGCTATTTTGATATCCATTTTAAAATACAATTTGTAGATACCCACAGATTTGTTCGTGTGGATAAATTGCAAACCAATGGCCTAAACGTTCGGCCGTGGCGAACATTTCACCCGGCATCGTAGTGTCGGCGAAGGTAGGCCGGGACAGACGCTTCGGAACAAAGGTAAAGCCGCTACGATCCATTGAAAATAATTTCGCGGCCAAACCAACGTTGATGGCTTCACATGTTTGATCAAACATCTCTTCCATCCTGTGCTGAAGCCCAATCGGAAAACAACGGTCTTCGGCCAAAGCATTAAGCAACCCTCCATTAAAACGCCTTCTGGCTAAAAATTTGGCCGTTTCACTATGGAAGGTGACCGGCAACACAACGGGGAGCACAGCCAAAGGAACCCCTTTTGCCCTATTGGAATCCTTCCAATACTGGACAATAAATGCCCAAATAGAGATGCTGCCCAGCACTGGGTTCTGAACTAGTTCATATTCCGTTACTTGACTCATCGGAGTGGTTTGATATCTCCATTAATTTTCCCTTAAATTGCGGATGCCAGCCAATGCTAGCGGTGGTCAAGTTTGCCAGTTTATGGTAAGTTCCCCGCGTTAAATAGAATTCAGAGGTCGGCTGTCCAGCCAAAGGCTCTCGGTGGTTGAGTGTATTTCTGAGCGCAGCCCGGCCCGCCAATTCGGGATCCTCACGATACTGATCTTTGGCCTGCCGGTGCAACCCTGTCCAGCGTTCGACAAGGCGAGATTCAAACGACTGGTACTCGCGTTTGCTTACGTTGTTTTCGGCAGCCAGCCTTGTACGTTCTTCGATGCTTTGGAGATAATCCGATATTGCATCAAGAATTTCGTCGTTCTCAACCTCAACCCATCGCAACTGCTCAACAAATATGGCTCCCTCTTCTGCTGAACGCGCCTCTGGGCTCACTTCGATCTCATTCGAGCTGCGCAATACGAGCCGATTGTCCGCATACGTGCTTTCCAATGAGTGTAGTTCGGCAAGGAATGACTCCCGCTCGATCCAAGCAGGCCTCCGTTCAGAAAAAGCTGATTGGACTTGTTCCAGTAGCCACCCCCTGATTCCGCGGATCACCTTGCGTGCAATGTCCTTTTGCAACCTAAGATTTTTGGCCAGAATAGGGATTTGTGCTTCTGGATTGGAAGGAAAGCCATCAAGGACCCTTATCTTTTTCAAGACTTCACAAAGGACTGAATTATCGATTGTGGCTATATCTGTGCCATATTCTTCGAACGACTGCGACGGTGCGCTTGCAAGCAGTTTCAGTTGTTTCGCCACCTTCTTTATTGCCCCTTTTTCCCCATTGGCTCCCTTTAGCGCAGCAATCACGCCTGTCCGGACCTGAAAATTTGAAAGCAAATAGAATTCTGTGTCGGAAAGGTCTATTTCGTCGCCGGCGACCTGCTTAAGCCAAATGCTAAGCGTCTTCCATAGATTTGGATTACGGTCGGCAAGTAAGTTCTGGCAATAACTCAGCTTTGACTGGCCAAGATCCAGGCCACCATCCTCACGCGCCATTGCAATGTCATCAAGCGTCTCAATTCCAACAGAGGCACCGATAGGACTCTGACCGAGCCATATCAGTGCCCAATCAAGCTGAAACAGGTAACCGGCAAACGGTCCTTCAGCAGAATGTTGGTCAGAAATCGCACTCACGATCCTCGTGATTAACTTTTTCGCTTTTAACCCTGCATAATACTACAGTCAACAGAATATTTACAGTTCAAAACAGTTTTGAAGAGCGTAGATACAAGAACTCCGCGATCCGGCAGTCCTGCAAAGTTTTTAGGCTGCTCTTCGGCGGTAATGACGGAGTAGCCCACCCAAGCGTGAGTCGCACTCGATTTCCGCAAAATCGGGTTCGGGCGACCGCATCGAGACAATACTGATAGGCTTGTTCTCCAACCCCTGGTGTGGTCGAACCGTATTGTAGTAATCTTCGTATTCTCGGACCAGGTATTCCAGATGGCGCTCGCCAAAGACGACAAACTGGTCGAGGCATTCCTGCTCTATACTCTGGACGAACCGTTCAGCAAACGCGTTGAGATTGGGTGATCGGAATGGGAGCCTCTTCACCTTAATCCCCTCCCCTCTGAACACCTCGTCGAATTTCTCTGTAAATTTGGTGTCCCCATCCTTCAGCAGATACGTGGCTTTTTCGCCTCGCTCGGCCAATTCCATGGTCAGGTTCCGAGCCTGTTGTTCCACCCATGCTGCCTTGGGTTGGACCGTCATGCCTGATATCTTTACCCGCCGCGTCCCCACATGGATGAAGAAGAGGACATAGAAAGTTACCTTTCCACCGATGGTCCACACGTCTTTCGTGAAAAAATCGCACGCCCATAACGTATCCATGTGGCGCTTGATAAAGAGATCCCAATCGCCTTTCGTTCGGTTCGGGCTTGGGTGTGGAGTGCTCCCCAAAAGTTGATCCAAGAGTTATGAGAGAAGGAGGCGCGGAAGCGCCGCCGCAACTCTCATGAAAAGAAAACGATACACACCGGAAGAGATCATCAAAAAACTGCGCGAGGCCGAAAGCTTGGTAGCCACGGGCAAGAGCGTGGAAGAAGCCAGCCGAGCCATTGAGGTGAGCCTGGCGACCTACCACCGCTGGAAAAGCGAGTATGGAGGGATGAAAAAGGACGCCCTCAAGCGGCTCAAGGAACTGGAAAAGGAAAACGCGCGGTTGAAAAGGGCCGTGGCCGACCTGACGCTGGACAAGGCGATCTTAAAAGAAATCGCGGAGGGAAAATGGTAGGCCCGGCGCGCAAACGCGAGGCGGTGACGCACGTGCAGGAAACCCTATGCACAAGCCAACGCCGGGCCTGTTCGAGTCTGGATCAGCCGCGCAGCACCCAGCGTTACCAAACGCGGCGACCCGACGTGGACGCCAGATTGACGCGAGCCATGCGGCGCATCGCCGAGCGCGAACCGCGGGCGGGCTACCGGACGGTAACCTGCTACCTGCGGCGCGAAGGCTGGCGGGTGAACCGCAAGCGCGTCCACCGGCTTTGGAAAAAGGAAGGGCTCAAAGTTCCCGCCAAGGCCCGCAAAAAAAGGCGCATAGGCGAATCGGCCAATGGCACCCAGCGGCGGCGGGCCGAGCGGATCAACCAAGTCTGGAGCTACGACTTCGTATTCGACCAAACCGAAACGGGCGCGCGGCTCAAATGGCTGCCGGTCTTGGACGAATACAGCCGCGAATGCCTTTCGCTGGAAGTCGAGCGGACCATGACGGCCCGGGACGTGGTGCGAACGCTCCAGCGGCTCGTCGCCGAGAGGGGGGCTCCAAAGTTTATCCGCTCGGACAACGGGCCGGAGTTCGTCGCCGACGCCGTCAAGGAGTGGCTACACGGCACCGATATCGGCGCCCTCTACATCGAACCGGGAGCGCCATGGCAGAACGCCTACAGCGAGAGCTTCAACAGCCGCTTCCGGGACGAGTTCCTCAACGTGGAACTCTTCGCGAGCACACTGGAAGCGAAAGTGCTCGGCAAGGAATACCGCCAGAAATACAATCAACAACGCCCGCACTCCTCGCTGGGGAATCTGACCCCGGAGGAGTTCGCCGCACGCTGCCTTGCTCCGCTCCGGCCTTTCGACTCCGTCGAAGCGGCCTGCGCTCCGCAAGCCAGCGTCTTTAACCCGATATCCCTTACAAATCTCTCATAACGAGTGGTTCAAAGAATGGGGGCACGCCAATAGACCATTAAAGGCAATGGATTGGTGAGGTCATTGAAAAAACGAGAGAACATTCCCGATAGAAGAGTTATGTGCTGATCCGGGCCAAACACGTAACGCAACGCACGGCCGCCCCACGTTGGGACATTTACAGAGCCGAGGCTCTGCGCCTCATGCGCGGCGTCTTTCCGGGATGTCAATTCGACGCGAAGTCCAATAGCGCGACCTAGCCAAATGAAAGCTGCCAGGTCGAAGGCCGCTAAGACCACCATTCTCCCAGACATGAGCCCCATAAAGTGATCTGAATGCAAATACCAAGTCGTAAAAGGACGCGAAGACATCGCAGTCATATTGCTCTCAAAAAGGTTTCCGATCTGGAAAAGATCCTCCTTTGGAACTGTTTTAGCGAGAGTTGCCTCAATGTCAACGAGACCATTCGGTGCTCCTTTTCGTGACTTCGCAATCCCATAGTCCATGGCTCGCCTTGCATTACACAACGCGGTCTCAGGCTCGTCAGCATATCCCACGGCGAGGTGGATGCAGTGATTGCTTGTCCCCATAGCGAACCCCTTTTCCCGCGCCCCGGTGCACAGCGTATTCAACAGTTCATCGTAATGTGTGAGCTGCACCTCTTCTTTGGTGAATATGAGAGGTTTGTCGAGCATGATATCCGTGCCCTCGTCATGCGAAAACATATGCTCCACCTGAGCTTTTCTAATCTGCTGACGAAGCATTCGTTTTGCCTGTTTTCGGTGTTCTGGATGAATTCGAGGATCAGTCTCAAGGGCCTGCATGGAATCCTTCTCCGGCTTGTAACGTTCCAGCTCTGAGAGCAGCAACTGGTTTATCCGCCCACCTTTCAATTCGATCAACGACAGTCGGCGTTCCCTATGATCCGCCCTGAGGATGTCGCAAACATGGACAAACGTGGAAATATCGGCAACTAGTGCGAATGTTAGTCGGCTTTCGTTATTGAGCCGATTTGCGGCTTTTAATGCTTCTTGGACGGTCTTGAGCTCGAACGTGGGGGGCTTGTCATGAAGAACAAACCGACGAATCAAGTGTGACTTTCCTTGGAGCAGCTGGACCGCAATTCCGTCGATGATCTTGCGTAATGCAAGCTCCCGAAACATTCTCTCGGACCTGTCGATGTTTTGATCAGAGCGAAGGGCAGCTAGCAATTCGACAATTGTGTTCTGCGCTTTCTCAAAACCGCAATGGCACGCTTTTAGGAATTGCATTTGATGCCTTTTGTCAACAAAAGGTGATTTAAGATTGTCTGCTCTAAGTGGACGCCCTCTTAACCCAGCCTCCGAGGCCATTGCGTGAATGCGGCGGTACTCGGCACAAAACTCGGTGCGACTTTGGCTGGCCATAATGTGTTGAGTGGAAGAAGTGGATCGCAGTAGGCAATTGGAGGCTTGTTGAGACTACGATCTTCGCGTGCACGTTCGAGTTTTTTGTCGCGCGAGCGACACATTTTAGGACCCCCTCCGCGATGCTGACCCGTAATCGGCATGCGTCCCGGCCCTTTATTTCTAGCTTCCTTCTGATATTGATTCCCTAGCAAAAGCTCGAATCTGATGCGGTTTCGGCCACCTTTTCAGAATTTTCCTCTCGGTTAAGTGCGAGAACAAAGCCTAATAGGCCGCATCTAGTCTTGCAAGGCATTGGATTTGCCCGTCACGGGCTTGAAAGAGCCGGTAAACTCACGGGAAAATCGAAGTGAAAACGATTTCTGTCTGGCGTGTTGTTTGCCGACAGAACTTCCATTTTCCAATGAATCGCTCTGACGCCTCGTCCATAAAAGGCTTTACAGCCCACGCGTCCCAGCCGTTCTATGCGGGTATGACGACGATGCTTGTCCTAACGGTTTTAATCTTATAGACTTTCTTGGGCCAGACGGTCTCACGGAACTACTTGCATTTCTAGCTGAAGAAACAATCCCCAAAGAAGAGGTGCTCGAAATGATCAAGCGTCTCCATATCCACGGCTATGAGCATGCGCGACTTCATTTTGATGAGGCCATTGCAAATGGCGTATTCGAACCCAATACAGCCCTTGGTTACCATCCACAGGAGGATATCAAGGCTGTGCTGGATTGGCTCGAGTCTGGACCCAAAGCTTAGGCTAACGCTTTAGTTGATTAGTAAGCGGTGCGCCAAGCGCCACTTGACGGCCAAGTCGTCAAGGGCCAGTGGGCGATTGGTAACACTCATAGATCTCGTAGCTCATCGCTACGAGATCTACGAGGCGGCTTGGAGTTGCTGCTCGGAGCGGAGCCTCCTGGCGTAGGCGTGCGGGGTCCAGTGCTTGATTTGCTGGTTGGTCAGCGTGGGCAGTTTGGTGAGGACGTCCCGCAGGTATTTCCAGCCAGCGGCATGAGGGATGGGTTGCATTGCCGGAAAAGTATGATGATGGAGGATTCAGCGGGGGAAACATGGAACGCCCCGCGCTCAAACGCCTTCTCGCAGACGTGGAGGCAGGAAAGATCGATACCATAGTGGTTTACAAAGTGGATCGGCTCTCCCGAAGTCTTCTGGATTTTGCCCGTCTTATGGAAGTGCTCGACCGCAAGAGTTGCTCGTTTGTTTCAGTCACGCAGCAATTCAACACTACCCATTCGATGGGGCGGCTCACCCTCAATATTCTCCTTTCGTTTGCACAGTTCGAGCGGGAGATCATCTCGGAACGGACGCGGGACAAGATGAGCGCCGCCCGGCGCAAGGGGAAGTGGGTTGGCGGTTCATTGATCCTTGGCTACGATCTTGACAGTGACCATATGCGCTTGGTTATTAATCCTGAGGAAGCCGAGCGCGTCCGAGAGATTTTCACGCTCTACATTGAAAACAGGTCGGTCCTCTCCACTGCCGCTGAGTTGAACCGCCGGGGCTGGCCCCGCAAAACGTGGCAGGGCAAGCGGGGAACAACGATTGGCGGTGGTCTATGGACAAAACCTAACTTGCTTGGGTTGCTTACGAACGTCGGCTACCTCGGGAGAGTCGCCTACGGGGGCGAAATGTATCAAGGTGAACATGAAGCGATTTTGGATGAAGAAACGTGGGTGGTCGCGCAGGCGGTCCTGAAACGGAATCAGCAGGATAGGGGAAGGTCGGTTCGCAATAAACACGGCGCCCTTCTTCGCGGATTGCTCAAATGCGGCACCTGTGGTTGTGCCATGATCCACAGCTATACGCAGAAAGGCCACATGCGGTATCGTTATTATATTTGCCAAACCGCCATGAAGCGAGGGTGGAGCGAATGTGCTACGCGCTCGGTTCCAGCCCAGGAGATTGAAAACTTCGTTCTTCAGCAAATCGCAGAAATCGGGAAGGACCCCGAATTGTCAGCCGAGGTTGCCCAGCAAGCCCGTGTAGAATACGCTGCCAAGGCCGAGAAATTGCAGTCTGAGAAAATCGAAATTGAGAAGAACCTCCGGCAGCAAGCCCGGTCGGTTTCTGGAATCTTTGGAGAGCCGAACGTAACGTCCCGGCTGGCAGATCTTCAGGACCAGATTCGGGCCGGAGAAAACCGTCTTGCTGAGATCGCGATTGAACTTGCTGCGCTGGGCGATGGGAACATCGACGAGCAGGATGTCTCCCGAGCACTTGGCCACTTTAGTGAGATCGTTTCCGTTTTGAGCACGCCGGAGAAAATACGATTCATCGAACTTCTCGTCGAACGGGTAATCTACGACCGGGCAAACGAAACCATTGCAATAACGTTCCGTCCGACCGGGTTCGAAACGATTCTGGAGCAAACAGCATGAGCATCACCGTCAAAAAGAAAGCGCAGTTTACTACAGGCAAAGCCGGGAAACAGGTCTTTCGGAAAAAGGTGAGGCCCACAGAATCCCAAAAACCCGCTCCCGAACGCATCCCACGGATTTCCCGATTGATGGCGCTCGCCATTCACTTCGACGGGCTGATCAGGAAGGGGATCGTTCGCGACTACGCCGACCTGGCCCGGCTGGGCGGCATAACACGAGCACGGATGACCCAAATTATGAACCTGCTGAACTTGGCTCCGGAGATTCAGGAAAAGTTGTTGTTCCTGCCGGGGACGGCGAGCGGGCGAGATGCGGTGACGGAACGCGAGATGCGCCGGGTTTGCGACGCCCCACTCTGGAAGAAGCAGCAGGACGGTGCAAACATGCGCCTAAATCGCAGCAGCTATACGGATTAGCTCCGCTTCAAAGCGCTTTTCCGCAGCCGCCTTTCGCCGCGCATGACGTGGACAATGAAAACGCGCGGGCCATCGTGGCGGTAGAAAATCCGGGCGGGAGGCTCGACGATCTGGCGATAACGGGCATCTCTCAATTCCTTGGGCACAGAGCCGCTCTCTGGCTGTTCGGCCAGTTGTTCTACGTGCCGGAATACCCGCTCCACCCAGGCTTTGGCGGCGGCGGGTTTGTCGAGAGCGATGTAATCCGCGATGGCGTCCAAGTCGCAGAGCGCCGGTTCGGTCCAGATTATTTCAGCCATCGGGACATCCGTTTACGAGCCTCGGCGTGAGTGACGGTGCGACCTTCCTCAATGGCCCGTTCTCCACGTGCAATCCCCTCCATTATGGAGAGCCGCCGCTGGAGCGCCTCGTAGCTCTCCACATCCACAAGATAGGCTGCCGGAAGGCCATGCTGTGTGATGAGGACGGGATCATGGGCCTCCTGAATCTCAGCGATCATCTCGGTCGCCTTGCGTTTGAGAGTGGTTACGAGTTCGGTTCGCATAGAGTGACACTAAAGTATCACTTTCGTCTTTGCAACCCTAACTTTCCATTCGTGAAGGCCCGCCTTCAGGCAAGGACGCAAAGTTTTCCGGCTGCGGCAAATCCTGCCGGGTGATCGCCGACGTTCTGCTACGCGGACGTGTCCGTGCCGCGACCGGAGAGGCGAATCTTCTCCAGAGTCTTCGGCCCTATATTGCGGGTCTTCCGTAGCATATCCTTAAGCATCCATTCGGGGGCGTCCGTTACAAATTGGACGACGTGAGAGCCCTTGATAAGACCCTCTTCTATTCCAAGTTTCTCAGCAAGATATTGACGAATCACCTCCATCTTCGGGTCGAGCTTTTCACGCGGATTCGTGCCCGTGATGTAGTCGCTAATAAGCTGTGAAACTCTATCGTTGTTCATATTTCGAGTTTTACTAGGCGTGCAACCATCTGCAATAAGACGGGATTACGACTGGCCTAAGTTCTCCTCCAGTCGTCCCACCTCTTCAGCGATGTAATCGTGGAATCAACATATGATTTAGTTTCCAGTTTGATGAAAAATTTGAGAAATCAATCAAGCAAAGGACGGGTCCCATTGCATGATGGGTAACTGCGACACCCCCAGAACTTTTGTCCCGCCTTTGCGCCTCTACCGGCAACTCGCTCGATCATGTCGCCGTTGCACTTCGGGCACTTGGGTGAATTTGCCGGTTGCGTGATGGGCGTGACGGTTGCCATCAATGGTTCCGGTGCCACGTTGGCGCGTCCTTTGGTCTGTACTGACCGGATCAGTTCCAGCAGCATAGGACCGTCAACAAGCTGGATGTGATTGGCTTCTGCGAAGGTGCGCGCCTCTGATGTGAATTTTCCAGAAGTAACCACAATCAAGTCATTGGCGCGCTCTGCGGTCATGATCCCGAACATTTCACGAATCACCGGTGCGCCAACAGAAGATTTCTTCCACTGTTTGCATTGCACAAAGGTGGTACGCCCTCCTTTCTGTAATATCAAATCAACGCCTCCATCCGCGCCCCTGTTGAAGGAAAAATCCACGGCGTAGCCCTGACGCTTGTAAGCCTCGGCTACCAAAAACTCGAAATCTTTCCAAGACGTTGACTGAAGCGTTTCGAGGCTCTTTTGTTGCTCAACCAGCCCGCGACGACGCCAGCCGTGAAATGTGGAACAGATAGCAAGGATGCCAAAAAACAAGAGTGCGTAATTTGAATAACCCGGTGCGGCAGCAGCTAGGGCCTTAAAAAACGGGTTTTGAATCTGCAATCCCGGAGCAATCCATCGAAGGCCGATGTATGAGGCCACTCCCAATATTACACTGACTCACCAAGGTGCCTTCACGAGAATTTCGACGGATGATTCCTGCTTTCTAGCCATAATTCTGCCGTTGGTTATAGGAGGTCATGAACATTCTGACAAGTTGGGAACTGCCCGCGATTACGCCGACCTCGCCTGGTTGGGCGGCGTCACCCGCGCCCGGATCACCCAGATCATGAACCTGCTCAACCTTGCGCCGGAAATTCAGGAAAAGCTGCTTTTCCTGCCGGGGACGGCGAGGGGACGGGATGCGGTGACGGAACGGGAGATGCGAGGCGTGGCAGCGGCGCTGGAATGGCATGCGCAACGGGAGTGTCCGAAATTTGTAGATTTATATCGGACAACGGCAGCGAGCTAAAGCATGACTGCTTGGCGCAGATCGGCGTGCTCGAATGCAGACTCCATTCGAGTAATGTCCTTCGTTCCGATGCCAAATCTTTTCGCGGAATTCCGCCAGCCGGTGATTGCTTTTCCCACCTCGGCGGCGATCTTGCACGCCTCATCCTTTTTGAGCCCAAACGCTCCGGCTACGCTGAGAGCCAAATCCAGTGAAGCCGTTGCATCGGCCTCATCGATTGCAAGGCTCAAAACTCGCGGCCTGATATCAAGCGGCATGGGGTTGAGATCGTAGGCGGGGGAAAGCCGCCACCCGCCATTCGCATCGTAGAGAAACCCGTGATTGCGGAGATGATCATCGGTATTTGAAACGAGGATATTGAAAACCATCCGCCGCCATAATTGCTTCGCATCTTCCTGCGGCCGGATGCCATAACTTCGCAGCGCGTCGACAAGTTCCAAGTAGCTGTGCTGCTGATTATCCAGTGCCCCCAGCATGCTCATCGCCGAGAGAAAGGGAATGCGCGCGTTTCCTTGGCGATCAAAACGGCTGAGCACCAGAACAGACCGGGAAGCAACGCTTTCAATCCGGTAATCCGAAACTGGAATCCCGGAGCGGACAGCCAAGTCCAACGCCACCGCTTCCCAAAGGGTCACGGGCCATGTGTCATCGTGCTTGGGGAATTTTGCGATACAAAGCCGTCCATCTTTGTCGACTACGGAAGCCTTTGGGCGGGCGCCTCCAAGCGATGACCCCGGTGCCAGCAGTAATTGCAAGTCGCGGTCGTTTTCCTCATTGGCTGCAATGCGCATCGCGGCGTTGACCAGCTTTCCCAGGGAAACCAGGGGAGGGATCGAAGCCGCCTGTTGTAACGACAGAAAGTCCCCGCCTTCCCGGTCAGCAAAACGAAGCGCCCCCTGTCGCGCAAAATCACCGACGCCCAATAGATAATCCATCTCGCCCAGGCTATGAGGAACCCGCCCTTCTGCCTGCGCTTTACGACGTTCCTCACGTTGGATGAGTGTCCGGCCCCAGCGATCTGGTGCGGAATCACCGATGGCTCCAAACAATGCGCGGCCCTCTGTGGTGTGATGCGCCCCGGGGTCCAGTGTCAACGCGGGCTCCAACGAGAAACGTTGCGGATTTTCCAACCAGCGCTTGTCGTATTCGAAGGTCGCACTCTCATTCCTCCCCGAGCGGTGCGCCCAAAGTCGCCCAACCAGGTGCGGGATGGCGTCCAAATCGGTATAAACGTAAACGGCCTGGTCCATTAGCGGGATTCCTCTTTGGGAGCGCGGGAGCGCCGAATGCGCTTTGGCAGGTGTTCCTCGTCTAGTTGAAGCCCAACTGCGTCCGATCGAGCATCTGCGAGTTCTTCGAGCCGCGCGCTCATGCCCAGGATAAACAATACAGTCGCATAAATGCCGAGGGATACCCCGGGGTTGCCCTTCTCTACCTTCCCGAGAGTGGTCCGCGTGATGAAGGCGCGTTGCGCCATCAGTGTGGTCGGGATACGGCGGCGCAGACGGGCGGAGCGCAGGTCGTTACCCAGCTTGGCCAAAGCCCTTTTGACAGGGAGCGGCAGAGGAGGTGTCGTTCTCATAGGAATCGTTATGTCCATTACAATAGACACATAACCTTTCTGTGTCCAGACAAATGACCTTTGCCTGAGTTGTGGGATCGAAAGCAGGCTTGGAATTTCCACCCAGCAGAGAGAATCAAAAACGCAGCGATCAGACCTTTCAGATAAGGTTATCTAGATCAACGAGGATTTTTCTGGGAGCTGTTCCATCTCCTGGGCCCACGTAGCCGCGCTGTTCCAAAATATTGATGATATGGGCTGCACGAGTATACCCTAAGCGCAACCGGCGCTGGAACAGCGATGTACTGGCTTTGCGCTCCTCTTTCATGATTCCGATGCATTGTTGCACGATTTCTTCCTCCTCTTCAGAAACTTCTTCCGATTCGCTGTCTTGTGCGGGGGCTACGAAGTCTGGAGGGGCTTGGCTGGAAACAAAGGCAACCAACCGGTGGATTTCATCGTCACTGATATAAGCTCCTTGGATTCGGTAGAGAGCGGTCGAATTCGGCGCTCGATAGAGCATGTCGCCTTGCCCCTGCAGCCGTTCGGCTCCGTACTCGTCGAGGAGGAGGAGCGAATCCTTTTCCTTCAATACCTGGAAAGCGATGCGGCTTGGAATGTTCAATTTGAAAATCGGCCTAATAACACCCGGATGGAGCACCCGTGTGGCTGCAATGAGATGGACTGCGACGATGTGGCCCGTCTTGATGATGAGAGAAATGGTTTGCTCAAACGCGTCGGCATTGTCGAACAACAGGGGGGAAAGCTCCGTCAAGATAACCACCATCATCGGGAATGGTTCGGTATCGGCAATGGCTCCGGCCTTGATTTGGGCCAGCAGATTGTGGCGGCGTTCAATCTCCTTGAGGACGAGTTGCAAAGCCAATAGCGCTCTTTTTGAGTCTGTAATGACGGGGAACGTGAGGTGAGGCAGGGTGTTGTAGACCTGAAGATCCAGAACGTCTGGGTCGATGAGAACCATGCGAAGCTGCCAGGGAGTAAAGCGATACAGGAGGCAGGCTATGATGGCATGTAGGCAGACGCTTTTCCCTGAGCCTATATTTCCAGCAATTAGCAGATGCGGCAGTTGATCGAGATCGGCAATAATAGGCTGGCTTTCGATGTTCCTTCCGAGCAGAAGAGGAATTTTCGCATCGGTCTGGCGCCATTCATCGGATTCGATGAGTTCCCGGAGAGTGACCTTCTGGGACTGCTTGTTGGGAATCTCGATTCCCATGGAATCCTTTCCGGGTACCGGTATCAGAAAAATGAACTGGTCCGTCCGTAACACCATCGCGATATCGGACTTGTGGCGACGAATCTTTTCCATGCTCACTCCGGCGGCTGGAAAGAATTCATAACGAGTCACATTGCAGCCGCAAGTGATGTCCCCTGGAATCACATCAACCCCAAGACTGGCAAGCCGGTTGACAATCGTTTCCTGGACCTCGATGAGGTCGTCTGCCGTGATTTGCAGGGCATCGGCCTCAGTTAGGGCGTCCAGTAAGTCGCTGCTTGGAAAATGGTAGGAGTTCGCATGATTATCATGTCCTTGATGTGTGCCAGAAGGGGGGGCCATATCTAGTTGTATTTTGATTCGTCTGCCGTTCGAGGCCCGGTTGACACTTGCCGCCTACTTGGACTGGCATTACCGGCAGGAAATTCGTTTACAAAAGCACTTGCTGTAGCGCTTATGCCCTTATGAATCAGCATTCTCGACGAGTTCCTTCCGTTTTAGCTCATCCCAGATCATTCTAGAAACTTTCAGATCGCCGATTTTTAATCCAGAAAGCCATTCTCTCGCTCGTTCGACTGACGGATTTGAATGAGGTATTAACCCTTCAATCGTGGCGGCTGTTATGCGTGAAAGGCCAAGCTCCACGAATGCCTGGCCTGCAATCGATGAGACGCCAAGTTCAAGTGCAAGCGGAAAGTCGTACACTGCGCGCGCATGTTGTTTTAGGTTTGCCTCTTCAAGGGCAAATCTAAGGAGATCGACGTAGGCTCTACCTAATTGAACATATTTGAAACGCAATGTATCCTCCACAAACTCGAACATGTTTCGAATAGTTGAATCAACGTTTACGTGCTTCTTATTTCTGGTGAGATATTTTATTTTGTTATCGATGATGGCAGGGAGAGGAACACCACTCATCCACGCGAGAGCCATTGACGCAAGTAAGCTATTGAACCCTCGCGCGGCGGATTTTCCGAAAATCTGACGATTTATTCGACCAAAAATGCCAGTGTATTTTGCGTGGAGCTCTTTAGTCCAAGGTGCCGGATGAGTGGGAATCAAAGAATCAACTTGGTTGGCTGCGATTTTCTCGCGGAACCTACTAAGGAGGCGCGCTTGTCCAAAGGGATTTACTGTCCAGTTTGAAGCCAACGTTTCGGGCGGCAATGCTAAAGACGCTAAAGATTCATTTGCGATATCGATCATTTCGCTCTTTTCACGCTCCGTTAGTACCCCTGAAAGCGTGCGATTTACAAACCGGTGAATCGAACCCTCCCCTTGCACATCTCATTTGAGAAGACCTCTCTCTTTTCAAAAACGCATAAAACGTGTTGAAGCAGCAACTTAGAGAAGTTCGAATCCTGCCACGTACCTGATCTACCATTTCGAACTATTGTTCCATGGTTAACAGGAGCGGTCCTCTACGTTCGAAATGACATCCAATGGCGGCCATTCTGATGATTTACGAAACTTGCTGTCCTCGGTTAACAAGTCTCTTCCTTCTCACCGTGGTGGTGTAAGGGCCGCCCAGATCGTTGGTTGGAACGGGCCATTGCGCGTGACCGAGACCTCCTCTTCTCTCGCCCTTTCGACTCCCGGCTGATTGTCGCTATTTTTGCCCTATGCAAAAAACTTGCTCCACCCCCGCATTGCCTCTGTAATCTCCTTTTTTTGACGGCTTAGATTTTCATATCGAAAAACTGCCTGATTGACCACCTTCTTTAAGCACTTTTTCGATGTCCAGTGTCCGCCAACACCCCCTGCTCGTTTTCCTCCTCCACATGACGCAGTCGATCCTCCTGCGCGAGATCTCTTATCTCAAAGCCGAGAATCAGATTCTCCGATCCCGGCTGCCAAAACAGATTCAGACCACGCCCGCCGAACGCTCGCTTCTGGTCCGCCTGGGCGCGCCCCTGGGCAACGCGATCCAGGAGTTGCTTTCGGCCGTCAACTACAAGACGTTCCTTCGGTGGGTGCGCGAGGAAAAGTCCGGAAAGACGAGGGCGCAAAAACCCCGGCATCCGGGGCGCCCGGCCACACCGCAGAACGTTGAGGAGATCATCCTGCGGTTGGCCAAAGAAACCGGTTGGGGATACGCCCGAATCCAGGGCGAGTTGAAGAAACTCGGGATCACGGTGGCCACCAACACCATTAAGAAGATCCTCATTAAGAACGGCTTTCACCCGAGTCCGAACCGCACGAAGGGGGACTGGGATCGCTTCATAAAACGCCACATCGACACGTTGTGGGCGTGCGATTTTTTCACCAAGGACATCTGGACCGGATTTGGCAAAGTGACCTATTACATCCTGTTTTTCATCCATGTCGGAACCCGGCGAGTCCGTATCGCCGGAATGAACTTAACCTGGAGGAGATCGCCAGCGCTGTAGGGCGCTCGCGATCACGCATTCAACAATGGTTTGATTGGTTCCGGGAAGGAGGAATGGCGCGGTTGCTCGAAGACCAGCGAATAAACAACCATGGGCCGGAGGGTTTTTTAAAGCCAGAGGCCAAGGAGCGCTTCAATGCCGAAGTGGCCCAGGGCGGCTTTCGCAGCGCCCCACAGATCCAGCGCTGGGTGGAAAAGGAACTGGGAATCAAGGCGGCGCAGACAACCATCTACGGCTGGCTGGGAAAACTCGGGGCGCGGATGCGGGTGCCGCGCCCCAGTCACGTGAGGAAAAATCCCGAAGCCGCCGAGGCATTCAAAGAAAACCTGCTCGATAAGCTCCACTCGCTGAGAATCGCCAAGGGGCGCGCGGTGCGGGTATGGGTAGCCTCGCCTTGCTGTCGCCCCAAAACTAACATCCCCATCACAAACGGTATTTACCCGATCCAGACGATCTCCTTGCACCGGAGATCATGCGAGGAAACGCCTGCTTCTATGACAAAGTCGCCCGATTCCACCGTCCATCCGTTGGTCTGTGGGTGCCAGAAAGCGAACGCTTTTGCTGGCAGAAGTAATTCGACGCGTTTGGACTCACCCGGCTCCAAGCGGACCTTCGCAAACCCTTTGAGTTCGCGAAGGGGCCGTTCGACGGAGCACTTTGGCTGGCCGACATAGATCTGTACTACTTCCGCGCCTGCTTGCTTGCCGGTATTGGAGACTTCTAGCGAGACTCGGATTGACGATCCTTCCTTTTCCAAACGCATTCCACCTAGCTCGAAGGTTGTGTAGCTAAGTCCGTGGCCAAACGGGAAAAGTGGTTCGATTCCTTTGGCGTCAAACCACCGGTAGCCAACGAAAATGCCCTCCGCGTAGCGGCATACCGCCGCGTCGTAATCGTCGAGCGCATGCGCTGGCGAGTCGGCCAGCGCCTTCGGATAGGTCATGGAGAGTTTGCCGGATGGGCTGATGTCTCCGAGCAGCACATCGGCGATCGCGTTACCGCCTTCCATGCCGCCGTAGCCCATTTGCACGATGGCTGGAATCTGCTCAATCCACGGCATCTCCACGGGCGAACCGCCGCCGAGGACTACGGCTGTCTTTGGATTGAGCCCGGCGATCTGGGCGAGCAATTCGTTCTGTCCATCGTGAAGGGCCATATCCACGCGGTCGGCCCCTTCCACATCGTACTGATGGTTTTGCCCGCCAAAGAATACCACAGCGTCGGCGCTTTTTACGGCCTCGATCAATTCGCTCTGGGGCCCATTCCGTTGTTCAAACCACGGCGGGACCCAGCCGAGATTGATGTGCACAGGGGGATGACCGGGTTTGAGATGAACTTCGAGATGATAGGTTTGCCCGGCTTCCAGATGAATCGATTTGCTGACTGTTGCCACCCCGCCATTTTCCCAGCGCTGAATTAGAACGCGTTTATTGACGACCAGGGCCGCATGATCGGCGCCGTCGAGGATAAACGCATAAGTCCCGGTTTGTGGAGGTGTCAGCGTGGTTTCCCAGCGAACGGAATACTGGTCTGACTGCATTCCGGGCATGGGACCGGAATCGGCCCAGTCAAAATTGATCTCTCCGTCCGCCCTCCGAACCGGCTCGCCTTGGCTTTCGCGATTGGCATAATAGTATCCCTTCCATCCGTGGGTCCCCGCGCCTTCGTCGGCCGTCCCGAGGTATTCCGGCTTGATCGGTTCAGATGCGTCATTCTGGGGCGGATAACCGCGGAAATAGAGGATCTCCACATCTTTTCCGAGCTTAGCTTGCAACCCTTCGAGTGGAGCGATTTCATAGAGAGCTTTCACGGCGGAACTATTGCCCCCCGAAGCGTGTTTTTCGGTTGCGTTATCGCCAATAACCACCAGCTTGCGAAGGCTGCTCTTCCGGAAGGGAAGAACCTCATTCTCGTTTTTTAGTAGAACAATGGCTTCCCTTGCGATTTCCAGCGCAATGCGGTGGTGCTTGGGGGTGTTGCGTTCTCCCTGTTTGCGGTCTTTGCGGAAGAGGCCGATACGGACCATCACCCGAAGGTTGCGGCGCACCTTGTCATTCAAGAGTTCTTCGTCGAGCTTTCCCTTGGCTATCGCCTCCCGGAACGGGCGCGCGAGGAAGTATTCGTCATACGGCTTGGATGTCCCCATTTCGAGATCGAGACCGTTTTTCGCTGCTTCTGTGGCGTCATGAGCTCCGTTCCAGTCGGAGATGTAGGAACCATCAAAACTCCATTCCCTTTTGAGAATTTGGTTCACCAAATAGTCATTATGGCAACAATACTGCCCACGAAATCGGTTATACGCGCCCATTACCGTCAGGCAGCGTGCTTCTTTGACTGCGGCCTCGAACCCCGGAAGGTAAATCTCGCGCAGGGTTCGTTCGTCCATTTGGGCGTCCACGCCACTCCGGTTGAGCTCTTGGGAGTTGGCCGCATAATGTTTGACGCAAGCGGCAACATCCTGACTTTGGATTCCCTCGATTGCAGGAACGACCATTGCGCAGATCTGGTGCGGATCTTCTCCATAGTATTCAAAATTCCTGCCGCAGACCGGCGTGCGTACGATGTTAATTCCTGGGCCGAGGATGATATCTTTTCCGCGGTTCCGCGATTCAGCTCCCAGTACTTCTCCAAACTGTCGAGCCAGCTCTGGGTTCCATGTGGCGGCCAGCGAAGTTCCCGGAGGGAGATAGGTAGAGTAATCGTCCTCGGTCTCCACTGGGTCCCACGAATCAGCACAAATTTCGCGCCGGACCCCATGCGGGCCGTCGGACATGGTGAGTTCCGGAATGCCCAATCGGGTATTGGAAGCGATGGCGAATTTCGACTTGGCGTGGCACAATGCGACCTTTTCAGCCAGCGTCATTTGTTCCACTAAACGGGCAATTTGCTGTTCAATATCGATCATGGTAAATGTAAAAGATAGGGATGCAGAACCTCAGCATGGCGTCGAAGCCTCTTATGGTAAACGATCTTTCCGTTGTCCGCTGGAATCATGCAAGAAGAGAAAGCCCTACTTCACTGCCTGCTTTGGCAAATATTTCATGCAGTATTCGTTGCCATTGCGCGAGACCTGAGCAAGATTCGAGTTCGGAGGGCGTCTGTTCTGTTTTGTTTCAGATGGCGCACCGGTGCATCGGCTCGTCCTCTGGAGTGGATGCTTTGGATCCGCTTGGCAGCCACGTAGCATTTCACCATCGCCGCTTTGGTCTTGATTCCGGGCCGCTTTTCTACGCCGGTATAGCCGCCGTTTGCAAAGGGTACCGCTCTATAACTCGGCGACTTCGCAACAGGCGAGGAACGTCCCTGCGGTCCATTCGATTATGGGGGATGATGGGACGGAGTTTTGCAGCCGGATCATGGATGGCTGGGCCTACTAGCATGGAGTGAAGCTGGACTTCATTCGGTCTGGTAAGCGGGTTGAAAACGGCTTTATCGAAAGATTCAATGGGAGGCTCAGGGATGAATGTCTGAATATGGAACTGTTCTGGTCAATCGACGCCGCCCGGGAAAAGCTTAAAAAATGAAGCTCGACTACAATACGGAGATGCCGCATAGTTCTTTGGTAAACTTGCCTCCGGCCACGTTCGCCAAAGAACTCGACCTGAGAAAATAACAGAACCCAAGAACCCTTAACCGTCGCTTACGCAACCTAGCTATGGTCCAGATTTCGGGTGCAGGTCAGTCATTGCGTAGCTTCGAACGGTTACGCGCGAAACTTACGGCGCAGCATGCCGAGCATTCCCAGCCCGCTTACCAACATTACGTAGGTGGCCGGTTCAGGCACAGCGATCACGCTCAGGATGCCGGTGGACTCCGTGAAGCTATAGCTATAGCTTCCCGACGCATAACTCCAGACCCCTCCTGTTTCGATGAGACTAATGCCATTGACTGTTACTGATGAGAAGTCTCCGGTATATGACGCGAAGTTAAAGAAGTCGTAGAGTCCATCTGCGAGATCAGAGCATGTGATGACGAGCGCGCCGCCGTAGGTGAGCAGATTAGTCACGCTAATCAAGTCGTAATCAGTTCCGGCTACACCGCCTGTACCCAAGATCTCCATTGACGTCACTGCTGTCCCCGCCAGGGTAAAGTTGCCACTAACGTTCAAGGAGCCAGCCACATTAGTGAACCCAGGTGTAAGCGAACCTGTGGCGGTAAAAGTGCCGCCACTCTTGATCGTGCCATTACCAGAAATGTTTGCCATCGAATAAGACGACTTTGATGAAACGTCAAAAGTTCCTTGGGCTGATCCGCTAATGCCTAAAACCAGTGTCGAGCTGCTGATGCTGCCTGCGGAATTCAGGGCCAGCGTGCCGCTCTGAATAGTTGTATTCCCGGTATAGGTGCTCGTTCCAGTAAGTGTAAGCGTCCCAATGCCAGATTTTGTTAACCCGCCGTCTTGCGCCGCCGTCCCTCCGTGCTCCAGAGCTTGGCTAATCGTGATGGCATATCCGCCGTCATCAATCTTCGCCCCGCCTTCCTTGACATATGCATGGGTAATACCTCCCATGAAACTACTCGCATTGGTGTCGCTGTTGCATTGCAGCGTTCCCCCATTAAAATTAAAGATAAAATTCTGATTCGATGCAACGTATGCCCTGCCAACCGCACTAGTCTGAATCGTCCCACCATCCAAATTAACAACAGCGGTTTGAGTACCTGACGACGATCCATACAGCAATTTTCCTCCCATTCCCGTCGAAACCAAGCCTCCATTCTCTACATTGAGCACAGCACTATCGCCCACCCCTCCATCAGCTAAATAGATCGTCCCATTTCCCGTACCTCCACCTGTGCTGCTCAAAGTTCCGCCATCCACCGTCACTGTTATACCTTGAAGATGCAGAGAATGGCCCGATGTCGCAAGCAGAACCGAGCCCCCCGTTTGGATGATCAATTCACTCGAAAGTCCACCACCAACCACATACTCATCAGCAGCGGTGGACGTCCTTGTAACGGTCACTCCACTGCCAATCGTTGCCGTAACACCTGAACCGAGAGTGATGTTGAGAATAGTCAAAGTATAAGGGGTAGGAGCAACCAAGGTGTACCCCGAGGTACTGAAAGTGAGCATTGAAATAGAATAAGCGCCACCCAATGTAATCTGGTAGGTTCCATCAGCGACACCCGCAAACACAACACTGTTTGCGCTGCTGCTTGAGAACTTGGCACTAGCTCCTGAATTATTAATCCAGTCGTAATTTGTTGTATTCCATGTCCCACTGCCCTCAGTAGCCCCGTTACCAAGAGTGGCATCGGAATCCCATGTGTAGACGGTAGCACTTGCGGTGGAGGAGAGGCTTCCGAATGCCAGCAACAACGCGATGCGGACGAATACGGAGCGAAACAAACTCTCGATGGAGGGAGCTTTCATAAGGGGTAAATTTACTATTTTGGGTTAATATTTAGCGGATGATCGATCGAGCGGTAGTCGGTCGACCGACTGCCTAGACTGAATACAGGGTTATTATCGACTAGACGCGGCGGTGGTGCTACCGCAAAATGCGTTTAATATCCTAGATATTTAACCAATGCCCTCAATGAATTAGCTTGGCTAGAGCATCAAAAAGTACCTGCACTAATGGTATTCCCACGCTTTCGAATTTAGACACCACGATTTCCTTCAATGGGAGTTTTCCGCTACTCCGGTCCAATATTACGCTGTTGTGTTTTTCTGATCTCCTCGTAACTATTGCGGTATGGCAAACGACATTTGCTTGCGATAATTCAATGGTGTCATACCTGTTTCCTTTTTGAAGGCAAAGCCCATATAGTCCGGGGATGTAAAGCCTGATTTTTGAGCTACGTCCGGAATGGAAAGGCGCGTTTCGCGAAGCAGTTCCTTTGCCCGATCCATGTGGACCGAACGTATATAATCCGCGGGAGTGCGATGGCAGACTGCCATGAACCGGTTTTCCAAAATGCGACGGGAAACCCCAACGTGTTCTGCCAAAATGCCAACCCCGAACGGATCGCTAACGTTAGTGTAAATGTAGTTAAGAGCCTTGATAACTACGGAATCAGGCGCAGCCAAAGCGTCGGTGGACATCCGTGAGTTGATCCCCAGCGGGTCGATTAATATATCCATCGCGGGGGGGCGCGCGCCATCCATCAGACTTTGCAAAAGCATTGCTGCCTCAAATCCAATCTTTTGTGTATGGGGAAGCACCCCGGACAGCGAAATCTCTGGCATTTCCAGAAAAATATCATCGTAGGAAAACATTAAGAGAGCTACCTCGCTTGGCATAATTAGGTTCGCCATGCGGCAGGCTTCAATTACCTCATGCCCCACCGCCCAGGAGACGATCCCCACTGGTTTTGGAAGGGATCGGAGCCATTCTGCCATATTTGGAAGGCTTAAGTTCCAGTCCGGCACACCCCATCCCCGTGAGGTAACGGCGTAGGAATGAAATGTGCATCCCAGTGCTTCTACTGCCTCGTGGAACGCATCGCACTTCTGAGTGTCGTTCTCATTCAAGCAAATATAGGCAAGGTGTTTGTATCCCCTCTCAAAGTAATACTCCGCAGCCATTCTTGCGGCCGCGCGGACATCTCCCGTCACGCGGGGAAAACGGCAACCGGGAAGATTGGAGTCTGAAACATTCACTACAGGAATATGAAGCTTTTTTAACTCCGCCACGGACTCCGAATGATGAATATCCGCAATAATACCTTCGCCTTGCCAGTGAGTAGGTAGATGGATGACTTCATTTGACCCGTGGGGCTCAATAAAGACATGCCATTTTTGATGCTTTTCAATATAATGCTTGATGCCGGATATGACCCCTCTCCCCCATTGGGTCGATGTTTCGATGAGAAGTGCCACGCTTTGCACTTCTTTGCTTCTTTGAGTGGAGGACGTCGAAGTGAACATACGAGCAATTTTGTTGCTATGTGGCTTTAACCAAATAGGGCTACGGCGGTGAATTGTGAGGATAAGGGAGGTGGAGTCAAGTGAAATACGGAGGGCAATCCGCCAGAAGGGCATGCGTTTTTTCCAAGCATGCGATAGAGGGATGAACGGGCATTAAGATGCCAGACATGATCGCAAAGAGAAAGCGTTGCTTTCCAAGAAGCCAAGCAATGCGTTTCTTCGCGCAGTTCTCTTTTTTCGCGGGTTCTACCGGTTGTTGCGGAGGAAGGCTACGGCGTCCATAAAGACGCCTGCCGTCCACCCCATCATGGCAGGAGCGACCCACCCGGCTTCCTCATTGCTCTCTGAGGTGCCGTCTTGAGCGTTATATTTTTCCCATAGATCCCCGGTTTTCCGGAAGGCCCGACAGACAATATCTACATATTTTCCGGCAACCCGCCGGGCATCTTCAATGTAACCATACCGAGCCAGGCCTTGATAGACGATGCTTTGTAGGCAGGGCCAAGCGTTGGGAAAATCCCACTGGCATAATCTCTTGCGTACACCTCTCTCGCAAGTAGCGATTCCAAATTCCACTTCTAACCTTGGTAACGTTTTCTGGCGAACCAACGCCGCCTGTTCTTTGGTGGCGACTCCTGCCCACAAAGGATGAAATGAGGATGCCGCCAAGATAGTTCCCCTCCGCCGTTTTTTGAAATCGTAATCAAAAAATGCACCTTGCTTGGCATCCCAGCAAAATTCTGTCAACCACTCACGGCGCTGGGCGGCGCGCAGACGCCACTCTTGCTGCTCGGCCCCCATGGAAGCTTCTGCCAGCAATTCCTCGTAAAGGTAGAGATTACTGTTAAGGTCCACGGGGCAAAAATCCTCGCACCGGTGATCAAAACGAGGAGAAAAGTCCCATCCGGACTCTGCTTCCGATAAAGTATGGGAGGCTTCAGCGAGTTTTTCCTGCTCTGTTTCTCCGGTGAGTTGCGCTCGCTCTGCAATCGCGTCGAAAAATTCTCTTAATTCCGCGACCGACGCATGGTTGCCAAAGCGGGCGAGCCCTATGGGAGTGGCGCGCCGGGTTTTCCAAAACTGGTATTCTTTCTTGAGCCCGCAGAGAACCTCTGCCGCAAATTTGTCATCCACTCCCGTTTGCGAAAGCAACCGGATTAACGCGGCAAAATATGGCGGCTGGGAACGGTTGAGATAGTACGTTCTGCTGCCGTTGGGAATGAATCCGAAGCGATTAATTAAATACAGAAAATTGCGGCTGTTCAAAAGGACTAAATCTTCCCGCCTCGACTGAATTAGCCCAAGGCACGTAAAGTAGGTATCCCAATAATAGAGTTCCTGAAAGGTGCCCTTCCTGCATGGGACGGTGTAGGGAAAAGGGAGACCGATCGTAGTTCCGTTGTCGTCGAGAGAAATTCTTACAGTATCTTCCCAATGTGAGTTAATAAAAGCTTCGACACTTTCAATCTCATCAATATGCAACTGATTATTAGTTCCAACTTTCATGTTTTTTAAATACCATCTGTATGCAGATCATCAGCAGGCAACCTGTGAGATCAGAACTAGTCACAACCAGAACTTTGCGAAGAACGGTTGTGTTAGCGAATGACAGGCGCAGTATTTAGTCGCCAGCAGATTCAATCTACGCAGCGTTACTATTGACAAAATGGCGCCTCACATCTACGTGAAAACGCGCTTGATTGCCTAGGGACACGCTGAACAAAGCAGCCGTCCACGGCAGAGTGATATAAGAGTGGACGTTCGAAGCCAAAAGCGCGGGAGCGAGTGGCCCGCGACGTGGTACACCGCTGGGAAGCGATCCGTTTTGAGGGGCGTCTCCGGTTTTTGGGGAGCAAATCCAGGCGATTTCCTCCGTTTTGTGTCGTCATGGGCAGGTAGTGGCCAAGAGTTCCCGCTTGGCTAGCACGAGGTTGGCCAAGGCGAAGAGGATTTCAAGTTTGGCGAGGTTTTTTCGTAATCCTCGGTAGCGCACCTTGCCGTATCCAAACCGCCGCTTGACGATTTGGAAGGGATGCTCGACCAGCGCACGCACTTGCGCTTTGGCGTGCTCGAACGCTTGCACGGCTTGCTTCCACGGCCCATCGGGTATGGATTTGACGCCGTTCCGCTTGGCTGCCACATAGAACTTCGCACCCGGCGCCTTGGCCACAACCTCCTCGCGCTTCTGTGCTCCCGTGTAGCCCGCATCGGCAAATACCACGCTCTCCTGTCCGTGCAGCAGGTGTTCGGTCTGGTTGATGTCGGCTTCGTTTGCCGCTGTGGCTGTCACGCTGTGAACCAAGCCGCAATGGGCATCCACGCCGATGTGCGCTTTCATTCCGAAGTGCCACTCGTTGCCCTTCTTGGTCTGGTGCATTTCGGGATCGCGCTCCTTGCGCTCGTTCTTGGTCGAACTGGGCGCGGCGATGATCGTGGCGTCCACGATGGTGCCTTGCTTCATGTAAAGCCCGTGCGCGGCCAGGCTTGCGTTGACTTCCTCGAAGATCGTTCGGGCGAGCTTGTGTTCTTCCAATAGCCGCCGGAATTTCAGGACCGTCGTGGCGTCGGGGACGACATCGCTGTTCAAGTCCACCCCCACGAACTGCCGGATGGACTGTATTTCGTAGACTGCGTCTTCGAGCCCTTCGTCGGAAAGCCCAAAGCAATTTTGCACGACCAAGAGTCGCAACATCCGCTCCAACCCCATCGGTGGACGCCCCCGGTGGCCCTTGGGATAATACGGTTCGAGCCGTTCCTCCAATCGCTTCCATGGAACCACTTGTTCCATCACCGCCAGAAACGCCTCCTTACGTGTGACGCGCTTCTTGCTCGCGAATTCGCTCTCCGAAAAACTCATCTGCCGCTTCATGCCGCTCATCCTGCCGGTAATTCTTCCCCCTGCCCAGTCCTGATTAATTCAGCGTGTCCCTAGATATTTAACACAATAACTACATTCCATTGGTGGACGGCCCGCAACGCCACTTGTCAGCAGTTAGCCGCAAACAATAGCCACACACCCATAGCTGATGGGGTGGAAACTCCACTTTTACTGGCGCGATCCGCGAGTGCGTTAAGGTGTTAGAGGTCGGCAATAAACGGTTTTGAAACGGATTTTGTTGGTCGAGGAATCGAGATAGCGTTCGATCATTGCCTGCTGGCGATTCTCGGAAGTGACGACTAACTTGCCCTGGGGCGTTTGTTTGAGCGCTTGACCAATGGTGTAGACGCTGAAGACGTCTCCCCGCGCGGTTATAAGGTTTGCGATCTGACGCACCAGTTCTTCGCTCGCCTCGCCGCCGTCCGCAACGCCCTTGATCTCGACCACCTCGCCTTGGGTGTCGTATCCATTAAGATACCCAAACTGTTTTCCTTGGGTGGCCAGTGTTCGATTGTAAATATTCTGAGCGATAGTCTGGCTTTCGGTGGCCGAGACGGTTTCCGTGGAATCGGTCGAATTCTTGCGTGCGCCCCGCAACACTGCTTCAAGGGGCAGTAGGCGCATGCCGCCGAACGAGTCGCCTGCGGTGCTGATCGGCTCGGAGTTTGCGTTGATGTTGACCCGTCCGCCAGTTGCGGTGCTGTGGGGGGCGAAGACAGCGTTTGCCGCTGCGCAGATGGTCCCCGTGGTGGCGACGTTGAGAGGGACGGTGAATAGGTCCATAAAGGCCCAGTCGGGAACCATCGTGACGGGCTGGGAGCTCGGCTGGAGCCGAAGGGTTCGCCAGGGAACCCCTGCGGATCCGGTGCTGGTTACCTGCATGCCGGTGTGAATGTATCCGAGTTCGCCAGTGGAGGAGACGACGCCGTTGAGGTTGCCGGAGGTGGTGGCGGGCGGGGGCATGTAAAGGCTGGCTTGCGATATTGCGCCGGAAGTGTCGGTGTCCTGCTCTGGCGTGATGTTTATTGGGGATGCTATTGGATTGTCTGTACCCCAGGTAGCGGCTTTTTCCACCCAGTCTTTGGCGATCCCACTCACGCGAGGGTCATCAGTTTGAAGCGAAGTGGACGGAAGGGATGCGGTCTTGAGCGCTGTATAAGGAAGAACGGTGTATAGAGTGCCTTCCGGGTTGTCGCTAGGATCGCCGATCGGAACAATTTCAATGATGGGATACTGGCGATTTGTTGTACCTGTGGGATCCAATGGCGTGGCGTCGTGCCGGGTGATGCCGACACGCAGGGCCACTTTGGTTCCGGGTGTCGGCCGATCCGCCGCGGTCTTGAAATTGAGTGTGTAAAAAAACACCGTGCGGCTTCCGGCCGTAAGGATGAGGTTCCCGGAAACGAGATTAGCCGACGAAATGGTGTCGGGGGTCGTGGTGCCGTCATCAAGCAGACGCGTTCCGGTGTCGCTGGATACCTGAAAGAGGTATTTAAAGTCGTCAACTAGATTGACACTAGCGACTCCATAACGCTTAGGTAGATAAACTTCGACATAGATTCTAGCCTGCGGCGTAGTTGTGTTGGTGGAGACAAGCAATCCCATTTCCGTGATCATCGGAGCTCTCGTCAGCCCTTTGAACGTGCTCTCGGCTCCCCGGATGGAACTGTTTGCATTTAGCCATTCGCCAAGGAATACGTTCTTTGAGTTTATCTTGCCACGCATCGGCTCGACGACCGGCAGCGTTGATTCGGCACTGCGCACGTAGTCGATCGCGTTCAGCGCGAACTGCACTAATTGCGTTTTGTCACCATTGAAATACTTGGATTGGAAGCTGCTCGTTCCGGAAACAATTGGCCAGTCAGTACGGCTCAAGTAGTAGATAAGCCCCGGAGATTTTGGAGCAATGGCGGTTCCGCCGGACCCGAAAAGCACCGTATTCAGTTTGTCTTGATCAAGATTAGCCGTGTATCCCGGATCGGCGCTTTCGTCTGCCAGGATATTGAGATAGGGACGCTCGGCGGCACGGGATGCCTTCGTGGTCAGGACGATGCGCTGTTCGTTGAAAAACGTGGTGTCCGGGTCGTGATTATAATGAGTGACTTCAAACTTGTTTTGTTGCAATGCGCTGGCCACATCCGTACTGCCCTGACGCGCGTCCGCCGGGGAATTGAACAGGTGCTGGGCGATGCTGTTGTAGTTGTCGGCGGTTACGAACTGATGGAGTTTGTCCATGAGCGCGGAGGAGCCGCTGAAAACATCAAGCGCCGAGAGTGTAACGCGCGAGGGATTGCCTGAGGGCAATTTCCCTGCGAGCGTCGTTTCGTCGAATTCCCGCTTCCAAGCGATGTTGTAGTTAACTTTTGCGCTTTCGTCGTCGGCCCAGTAGGCATAACGGCCAACGATGGGGTTGGTCTTGTTGGTCAGGTCCGGCTGCTCAATCGCCTCCACGCTGCCGTCTTGGCGCACATAGTTCCAACGGACGTACATTTTCACGGTGCTGCCGCTGGTGTCTGCCCGGTTGGTGATTAGCGAGCTGCTTGGATCCTGGAACGTCGAGACATTAAGGTTGGGTGGGTTTAAAACCTCCTGCCCCGGGAAGGAACCGGTGGTTACGCTGCCAGAGTGAAGATAGACGATACGCGGGTCGGTTGAGCTCGGGCTTTCCTCTGGTTTCTTGGCTCCAGTGAGGATCTTCCGTGAGTCGCCATTACTAGTGCTCCCATCATCCTCCTCCGCCCCTACGACAAGCTGCCCGGGCTGGCTCAGCCAATGGCGTTCCACGTCGGCTGTGTTTTGTTGGAGCTTGGCGACGAGCACTTCAACGGCATTTTGCGAAAGCATTGCGGCGGAGGTCCGCTCTGCGTAGAGATTGGACGAAGTTCGCTCCATTCGGATAGTCTCGTTGATCCCTACGGCTAGGATTGTCAGGATGACAAGGAAGGCCATGGTGATCACCAGGGAGCTTCCAACGAACTTTGAAAACGGGGGGGTATTCATCGTGCGTTAACCAGGGAGACGGTGGTGGTGTGGGATTTGAGCCCACCCGAAATGCTTCTAAGGCTGGAATCCGACAGGGCCTTGGAAACGAATCGCTCAGCGGGGGAAAGCGTTCCATCGGCATTGGCCGTCGCATCGATTTCGTCACCCACGGTATTAGCCATGGCCACGAGGATTGTCTGGCTGGCGGCGGTGAGCCGGGCGGACGCACGGGAGTCGAGTAGCACGAAGCTAACCTGCACAGAGGAGGGTAGTCGCCGCACATTCCCATCGGAATCAGCGATTGAGTTGCGTGAATCGAAGGTCCTTCCCGCATACGCCTTTCCCTGGCCATCCAGACACCGGAACCAGATCGCCACGACGTTCTCGGCAAACAGACCGGTGTAATTCTGATCGACCGTCCCTGGCGCTGCAGCATCCACGGTTGTCTGGTTGAGCCAAGCCGCTGGATCTTGGTAGATCTTATAATTGGACGTGGAGGAGGAGTCAGCTGGTTCCACGAAAAAGCGACAGAGGATTGGTACTGGCTTACTCCGATCATCCGTCACCCATTTAACGAAGTAGCCCACCTCCGCAATATCGCCAAAGGTGGTGTCATTGGCCACTGGGGCTTGCCAGAAAAGGGCGTCTCCGATTTTGTATTTATCCGGGATTGCGGAGGAATTGAGAATAAATTGAAGATTAGCGGTGTCGCTTGTATTGAGAGGCAGCAGGGCCGCCTTGAGGTCTGTCTGAATGTAATCGGCAATGGCCCGTGCGCTTAGCCCACACTCGCTGCGGCCCGTCGCCGTCCGCAAACTAGCCCCTACTGTGCTCACGACGCCGCCTAGCATGGCAACGATCAACGTGAGAATGGTTGTGGCCACAAGTACCTCGATTAGGGAAAAACCAGGTTGCCGGGTGCCGACCCGCACAGGGGTGCCACTCGCCGCCAGTGCATTAGTAGCGCGCAATCTTAACATAGATGTTCCTGGTATTGCGCTCGCTGGCGGAACCTGCGGCGATCATCGGCCATGAGACACGCAAATTGAGGGCAACCAAGTTGATCGTTCCATCGGCGCTTTTGGTGTTATCATCGGAAACGCAAGAAATCACGCATCGGTAGAGCGCATGCTGAGTCAGCGCGCTCGCATCATTGGTCGCATTGCACGGGCTGCCGTCTTCCAAAAAGTAACGGGTCGTGGCGGTGGCGGTGGAGAGGTCATCCATGCTCCTGCCGCGTTGATCTTCCACCACATCGCGAGTGACGAGTGTGAGCGCGTTGTCGTCGGCAGAGTCGCGCGCGGTGGAGAACGAGCCCGAAAGCAATCCGGTGATGCCTGTCAGAACAAAGGCAATGATCCCAAGTGAGACCGTAACCTCGACCAGTGAAAACGCCTGCGATGCCAGGTGCCGGACACAACAGAACGCCGGTATATGGTATTGGAAGTCGGGCGGGGGGAAAAACATAGGATCAAGAACGGTCGATTTTAGGAATGCCGGTCGCGGTAAGCACCGTAATCTTGTAGACGTTTGCTGCCGTTCCATTGTTTTTAGCGGCGGAGTAGATAACGTTTTGTCCGGAGCGGCTGCCTTGAATAAGGCTGAGAGAAGGATTCCCGCCGGTCGGCAGCGTTTTGGGGTAGAGGGTTCCACGGGGCATGAACGTGACGAAGCGGTATTCGCTAATGGTGTCATTCCCTCGCTTGATGGTGAGAAGAGCCGCAGGCAGACTGGCGCTGGCGGATTGGTCTACGAAAGTGGTGGTGTCAATGGTCACTCCCACCGGGAAACTCTCCCATTTTGAGGCGGCTTGCCAGTCGTTACTGGTTGGTGCCGAACCGTCGGCCTTAGGTCTTAGTTCGTAAAGAATGCAGCTATTCCATTGATTGGCGCCGGCGGGAATAATGAGCACGGTTAGGCAATTCCAGGTCATCGAGTTTTGCCTTGCTCGCGCGAACATTTCCGTCATGTGATTGCCAGTGTTGGATAGTAACTGACTTTTCCCAAGTTGACTGACCGCGGGAGCCAGCAGGCCTGTCATTAAGATCATAATTCCGACCACTATGAGCAATTCGACCAGCGTGAAGCCCCGGGTGAAGCGATATTTGCGTCCGGAAAACAAAAACGGTAATTTCTTTTTTGGGGGGGAAGGGGTCATAAATTGCTCAAGGGTTACTGATTTTCCCTCAAACCGCCACAGAGAACCCAACTGCGCATAGCCAGAATTTGGGAGAAAGTGTTCATCGCGCAAGTGTTTTTAATTGAATCAGCGTTGGTGCTGATGACCATCGGAATCAACTTGATCATTGCCAAGATTCCTAAGGTTACGGGTCTGCGCCATAACCACTGCCAGCGGAGTAAAACCATATTGATTTTCTATCGGACATGGCATAGCTGAAAATTACTATTAAATGAGATTCCCCTCTAGTCGAAAATGCGCATTTAATCCGAGATTTTGTATCATGAAAACTGCGCTTCTTGAAGCAGGAGGAGAAACGGTGGATTCTGTTTTCCCATGTTTTGCCCCAAGGTAAGAAGGGTCTAAGATCATTGAGGGTAGATGTTTTTATGAATTATGTTCGGGATTCCCATTTTGGCCGCCAGCCCTCACAGGCAATGCCGGTTCCCCAGTGCGTTGGGGAGTGATCACGATACCATTATCTGTCACATCCAGACGTTCATATTCCAAACGCCGGAAAAATCTCCGCATGTCGACGATTTTGGGCGCGCGAGGATTTTTCTGTAAAATTTCAGATGGCAGGGGTGTTTAAGCGGCTTGGAGTTGGGAGGGCGGGTTCATGTTGAGGTAAGTTTTGGATGCGGCCCAATCGTCGTCGATTTCGTTGAGGACGGCGCTAACCAGACGTAGGGGGGATTCGGTTGCGGAAAGATGTGGGCGACACGGGGTGCGGCGCTTGATTTCCTGGTTGAGTTGCTCGGCGCCGCTAGACGTGCGCATGCGGGTTCGGTGTTAAGGCGGCAGAGCCAGCACGGTAAGGCTTTCAGGGACGTTGGCTTCAAGATAGCGATACGCCACCGAGTCGAGACTGCAGTTACGCCAGGAATTGAGCTGGGCGTCGAGTTGGGCGGCGGCGCGCCTGATCTGGGTAGAGGAGATCGGAAGGGTGCCGACGAGTTGTTCGAGGATGGCGGTGACTTTACGGGTGGAAACGCCCTGGACGTACATCTCGGCGATGGCAAGGGGCAGTGCCCGTTCGCTGCGGCGTTCGCGTTCCAGGGCCGAGGGGTAGAAGTTGACCTCGCCGCGCACCTGAGAAACGGCGACGGTCATGGCTCCCAAGCGGGTATTGCGGGTCTTGGGTTTGAAGCCGTTGGCATAGCCCTTGCGCTCTGGGGTGCGTTCATAGGGGGCGGCGGTAATGTTCGATTCCCATGGCATAGTTTAGCAGCAGGCGGATGGCTTTCAGGAGGCCATCGGAGCCTTCTTGTGAAATGTGGTTCACGAGTTGGTTAAGCAGAGTAGTATCTTCTTCGGGGTGGGGCGTTGCTGTTGCCAAACCCAACAGACCGCTTTGGCCCACCCCTGTCACGCCCTCCGATTATGCTGCTTTTGCTCCGCTCTCGACCTCGCTCCGCTCGGCCTACGCTTCTCAAAATCAGTATAATCGGAATTTACCGGCAGATCCTTTCTACCGAAAAGTCGAGGCTTGTGGTTTCCCGGTTGTTGATCGAAACTCCATGCCCATAATCCGGATACTTGCGAAGGGTGTCGAGCGAGGTCGCGTTGGTCCGCATCGAAATTGGGGGAAAACGGAATGTCTCGGAGCGAAAAGAGATGAAGCACTTTCGGTTCACGCAAGGCGGGTCCCCAATAATCATGGAGTACGACCGAGGGGAGAAAGGTGGAATATGTAGCTCGTTCCGCATGTTTGGAGGTGAAAGACTGTTTCGTGAAAAGTGATACTCATCTTAAAATAATGCGACGAAGGATCGGCCCGAAAAAGGCTTTATAAATATCCATGGACGGTGCTGCTATAAAAGACTTGCCACCCGTCGGTGTTGCCGGTGTTTACAACATTACCTCGGATATGTAGAGGCGGGGTGAGACTTTCATGGATAAAATGGAAATTTGGTTTACCTAAAGAAAAATAAAACTTCTTCACCATGCTACCTTGTCCAAAAATCACAACTAGGGGAAATCGCGTATAGATTCCTAGAATTCGCGTGCGATGCTGGCAGCAAAACTAATGATAGATTTTCCATCTGCGTGATTATGCAATGCGTAATCCTTGGGCGATGCCTTGGAAAATATTCAGGCGCAACGCCGCTGGGCTGAATTATGCAATGTCACAAATTTGCTTGTCATTGCATGACTGGAACGACAAATTCAATGGCTAGCGGCAATGGGCGCGCTGGTAATCCGTGGCCTGCAATATACACGTGTTTCACGCAAGAAATTCATTTTATGATACTTAACATCAAGTCAACTGTTACCTCGGCTTCTCTTCTCGTTCTAGTTTTATGGATGCCAGTTTTTGCCAACGGAGCGCAGATTGTGGAGACTGATGTATGCATTTATGGGGGCGCGGCCGGCGGCGTTACTGCAGCGGTTGAGGCAGCGAGACAGGGGAAGGCGGTTACGTTGTTGGGGTTCAATCAACATCTTGGCGGGATGAGCTCTTCGGGACTCGGCTGGACTGATATTGGTAAAAATGGCGATAGCTACATTCAGGGAATATCCCGCGAATTTTACACCCGTATCAGTGGCAAATATGGAAGCGGCAAGGTGAAGTGGACTTTTGAGCCGCACGTGGCGGAGGCCGTTTTCAACGAGATGGTTAAGGAAGCGCGGGTCCGGGTTTTTCTCGGACAACAGCTCGCAAAAACGGAGATAAAGGATCGGAAGATTACGGATATTACGATGGAAAACGGGAATGTCTTTCGGGCGAAAGTGTTTATTGATGCGTCGTATGAGGGCGATCTCCTTAAACAGGCGGGTGTGAGCTATACCGTTGGCCGCGAAGGGAACGCGCAATACGGTGAAACGATCAATGGAATTCAGACGAAGACCTATGGGCATAACCTGCCTGACGGCGTTGATCCTTATGTTGTCAAAGGAAACCCGGCTAGTGGGATCCTTCCAGGAGTTAACGCAGATCCAGGTGGTCCCGATGGCAGCGCTGATTCCAAAGTACAAGCTTATTGTTATCGGATTTGCCTGACAAATGTTCCCAGAAACCGCGTTCGTATTGCTAAGCCCCCAGGTTACAACGCGGCCGACTACGAACTGTTGTTTCGGGCGATCGAAGCGGGCCACACTAGCACGTTCTTCACTTGCGACGAAATGCCAAACGGCAAGACAGATACCAATAATTATTCAGGGGTCTCGTGCGACTATATCGGCTACAACTATGGCTACCCTGAAGCCGATTACGCGACGAGATCCAAGATTGCAAAGGCTCATGAAAATTGGCAGCGAGGGTTGATCTGGACGTTGCAAAATCACACGCGCGTGCCGAAAGCAATCCGGAACACCTGTGCAAAGTGGGGCTTGCCTGCCGATGAATTCAAGGACAATAACCATTGGCCCTATGAGCTGTATGTCCGCGAGGCGCGGCGAATGGTGTCAGACTACGTCATTACGGAGAAAAATTGCTCGGGAGAAATTGTGGCAGAGGACTCCGCCGGCCTCGCTGCATACACTATGGACTCCCATAACTGCCAGCGCATCGTGCTTAACGGGCAAGTAAAGAATGAAGGCGACGTGCAAAAGAGGACTCCAAAGCCATTTCCCATTTCGTATAGGGCATTGGTTCCTAAATCATCTGAATGCCTCAATTTGCTGACCCCGTGGAGTGTATCTGCTTCGCACGTTGCGTTTGCTTCTGTGCGAATGGAGCCCGTATTTATGATCCTTGGGCAGTCGGTGGGGATGGCCGCCTGCTTGGCCATTGATGAACGTTGTCCCGTGCAGGACATTCCCTATAATAAGCTGAAAGCACAACTCGTCAAAGAAGGCCAGCTTTTGGAAATGGACGCCAAGACCGGTCCGGATCCAGCACCATCACGGTGAGTTGGCACTTGTTGAACGATATGGAGCTCCCGCCGATTCATAAGTAAAAAACTATGAATTTTTACGTGATTTAACATATCAGGATTCCGCTCTCTGTTGTTATAATTCACTTTTCTATTAAAAGTAATGAATCGGCGTTCGCTCTCCAGTGTTTCTCCGAAACTCTATGAAAATCATCCCCTTTCCCATTCACCGAGGTGTCCGTATTGCTCTAGCGAGCTTGCTGATGGGGACACCCGCTTTCCTTTGTGCGCAAACACTCAAGCAGCCTGGTGTTGTCCTTTCAGTAGAAAGTTGGAACGACATCCGCATACAGGATGAATCTGGTAACATGCTACTCAAGCTGACGGGTATTCGTACCTCGTGGATACCCCGCAACGGTTCTGTCCGCGAGATCACCGCCGATGGAAACTCCGCTATTGAGGTGGTTTACGATTTAGCCGGTGCTGATAAAGGTTCCCAGCCGCATCTCACTGCCCGTCTTATACCGTATCCAGGACGCATAGCGGTTCACTACGAACTTAGCGGCGTGCCCGATGGCGCGAAGATCAATGGCATAATGTTTCGACGCGGCCTTGCCAACGCAGCCGAGGACTTGCCCGTTGCGAAGCTTGGCCTCTGGCAACGTCACGCCTATGGCGGCCAGCCTATCGAGATTCCCGACGGAAAGTTACTACCGTGCCGCGTCGGAAAGCACTTGGTTTCTTTGGCTGCTGACGGCGGAAACTCTATCAACATTCACGCGAAGGACCCAAATTCCTACCATGCCGGTCTTGTCAAATCCGCGACGATTGCTGGTACCTACACTGCCGACTTCTCAGTTCTAGTTACGCCTGTGAATTGGTCCAGCGAGGTGATCGCCGCGCGTTGGCACCAGCGCCCGCTGGGGCTGCATATCGGCACTGATCATACCTATAACTGGTGGACCGACGCTGCGTCTCCTTTCTCGCTTAATGCTTTGCTAGTCAATGTCTCTGCTGAAGACCGCACGGTCGAATTCCGCTACTGGGTGCGCGATTTTTCCGGCAAGTTCCTCTCGCAGCAAACTCGTGAGGTATCCCTTAAATCAGGCCAGTCGCTTGCTGAGGATATTCGCTTCCAACCGGTTGAGATACGAGGGATTTACTTCGCGGAGGTTGCTGCCATCGACAAGAAGACGGGCACCGAGGTTTTTGCTCGGACCAACCTGACCTTACTTCCCGACCACCAGTTCAAGGCGACCTCCGCTGACAGCATCTTTGGCATTGCCGCCTACTGGCCCTTTCCTACGGAGAACGGTGTGCAGCGCGTCATGGATCGCATGGGCGTCCGCTGGTATCGCCAGGGCAACACACACAGCTTTAAAAACATCACGGCCTTACACCACTCGCATATTCCAAAACTTGAAGAAAAGGCAAAGCGCGACGCATGGATCCGCGAGCAGCTCCAAATCTGCGTCGACAGCGGAAACCCGGCTTGGGAATTCGGCAACGAAATTAACTACGGCGTCTTGAGCATCGGCATGGGCGATGTCCTCAAGGACGAGGCGCGTGCCAAGCGTATCGAAACCTATGTGCAATGGGTTCGCGATATTCGTCGCGTGCAAAAAGAAATGGGAGCGCCCGCCACCAACGTCAATATCCTCAGCGTCGGTTTGGCCGGCATGGATGTAAAATTCGCTGATGGAATTCAAGCCGCCGGTGGATGGGAACTCCTCGATGGCCTCGCCATTCATCCGGGTCGCGGCAACTTCACGGCAGATTACCCAGTTTCCACCCCGTGGAAGGAGTGGCAGACCGGCGCTTATGGCAATTATTGGAACTTCTACGGCTCTGTCCGCACGGGCGCTAATCTCGTCAAAAAATACGGTAAACCGGGTGAGCCCAAGGATCTGTGGCTCACTGAAGTCTACACCTGTAGTTTTCCCAATAGTTTTTGGGAAGACTCACTGCGCAACGGCACCGAGAACGTCGTGCTTTCCTTTGCACTGGCCAAGGCCGAGGGAGTGAAAGCGGTAATGTGGTATCAACTCTTTGACTCCGTCTGGAGCGACAAGCTCGGTGTCAACCCCAAGGACCGCGAATACTACTTCGGACTTATCCAGCGCGACCTGAGCTTCAAGCCCGCGCTCCTCGCGTACGCTACCATCGCCGAGGAACTCGACCAAGCCCGCTTCGTTCGCTGGCTCAACTTCCCCGCACTCTCCAAAAGTCGTGGTCTGCTTTTTGACACTCCGCGCGGGCCGATGGCGGTTCTCTGGGATCGGACCGATGGGTTCATTCTCAACAAGAGAAAAGCCGACTCCGCTGAAATAAAAGCGGACCCCGCTGGAACAAAGCCCCCCTTTGCCTCGCCGGAAGCCTGGATCGATAATTGGCAGTCACACATAAAAGTCTCCCTGCCGGTCGCCGACAAGGCGCTAACGACGATCAATCCTATCGGCCAGCGTGAGACAGTCCCCGCCAATGACCACTCTGCCACCCTCACACTTACTGGGGCACCGGTTATCGTCTATGGTCTTGACGCAGAACGTCTCAAGTAATCGACCATATTCTTTTGCCGTCGCGTTAGTCTGGACCCATGATCATTTTAAGTATGCCAAGCTATGCCTTTGCACCAATCCCCAAGCACTTTTCCGCTTTAATTCGTCTGGGGAGTCGCAACCTCTGTCGCGCAAATTGAAGGAGAAGCTGAGGCGGACGGCAATACTCCTTCGATTTGGGAGGACCACTGCACCACTATGATACCCAACATGATCGCAAAGAGCGATTCCCCGCGATCGCGTGCGATCATTACCATCGATGGGGGAAGACATTGCCTTGATGCGCAAACTGGGTAGCGCGCGCTGGGCGACCGCATCCGCCATTGGATGACACTCAAGGAGATGCCTTGTTCCATTGGCGCGGGATACGAGAGCGGTTCTCATGCTCCGTTTTGGCGCGAATCCAAGAGGTGGTCAACCAAGCCTACCATGATGCACCGCTCACCCACGGCTACGGAGTTAGTGCTGTACGCGAACATGGAGTTCGTGGTGCATCTGTTGGTATGGTGCATAACCGGGCCGGGGCATTGCCTCTCACGGAATCAGATGCCGATATCGCTGCGGCAAAAGAAGCCTTCTCAGCCGAAATAGCCCAATTTCTCTCTCCCCTTTTTTGGCAACTACCCGAAAAAATATGGGGGGATCTTACGCTGATAAGCCAACCCACGGATTTCCTCGGGTTTGACCTTTATTATGGTAACTTCATCCGGGCTGGAATGGGCGGTTTCTCATGGCGCCGTTGACTCAATCAACCCTTTACTGGGCACCACGGTTCGCTTATGAACTCTACCAGACCAAGGCGATTTATATCAGCGGGTAGTGTCCAGAATCTTTCGCACTTTCTATTGGAGGGCTGAGGAAGGTTGGCGTGTTGTTTTTGGTTTCTTGTTTGGTTTTGATATCCGCCCCCGCGGGGGCGGATATCAAATTCGTTGGTCAGGCTATGGCCTCCTCCGTACCTGATGGGTTCTCACTCAGGCGGCTCATGTCCAGATAGCGTTTGCTGCCCCAGTTGGTTGCGGCGATGTGGCGGAGCCGCGCGGCCGCAAGCATCAATGCGCTCTGGCCGTCGGGGAAGGAGCCTACCACTCGGGTTCGCCGCCGAATTTCCCGGATCACCCGTTCCAGCGGGTTGTTGGTCCGCAGGTTGCGCCAGTGTTCGCGGGGAAAGTGCATGTAGCTCAGGGTTTCCTCAATACCCGCTGCGACCAGTTCCGCTGCTTTGCCAAGTTTCATTTCCCGCAGCTTGAAGACGACCCTCCCCTTGCACATCTCATTTGAGAAGACCTCTCTCTTTTCAAAACCGCATAAGACGTGTTGAGTCAGCAACTTAGAGAAGTTCGAATCCTGCCACGTACCTGATCTACCATTTCGAACTTTTGTTCCATGGTTAACAGGAAGCGGTAATCTGCGTTCGAAACGACATCCAAGGGCAGCCATTTATTACGGTGCGGAAAAGCCGGGTTCCCCCTTCAAACTGAGGCTGTCACCCCATCCCCGACACGCCGTTTTGGCTGCCGCCATTCCAGTGGGATTTATGCGGGGTGCAAAAACCTTGTTCTTCCCCGGGTTTCCCTCTGTAAATTCCGTTTTTTAGAGGGTGGAGATTTGTATATCAAAAATTGGCCGAAGTGACCATGCTTTTTGCCCCTTTTCCCGATGTCCAAAGTCCGCCAGCACCCACTCCTTGTTTTCCTCGTCCAGATGACGCAGACATGTGTTTGTCCAGGGATTTTTAGAAAAAGCTCAGCTTCCCATGATGTTCCCCCTAGAGGAGGGGTTTGGGGAACCGTGGTTCCCCAATTCTTCAAGGGACACTCGAGAAGACGAGTGGGTGGCTTTTTTGGAGCATCAGTAGCATTTGTGCCATGTAAGCCTGCGGGGATAGGTCGCCGAGGATCCTTTCCTTCAAGGAACCGCAGGCGTTCACTAGTAGGTTGAGCTTTCTGTCAACCATGGGCTCGATCTCATCCATCGCGGAGAAGGCTCCGCTTAGGCAATACCAGACGGCTGTTGCCAATTTGCGTGCCACCCCGATTGTCGCCCGGTTGCGTCCGCGCCGTATCACTAACTTGTATCCCCACTGCGCAAAAGGCGCCTGCGGTACGCGCAGGATCATCTGGGCGGCCTGCACCAGCAGGGAGCGTAGCGGCGCACAACCGTGTTTGCGCAGATGAGTAGAGCCCTTGCTGTTGCCAGACTCGCACACGCTAGGGTTGAGCCCGATGTAGGCTACAAGCTGCTTAGGCCCGGCAAAGCGCCGGATGTCCCCGATGAAAGCGGCCAGCGCAAAGGCGGCGATGTGCCGCAGTCCGCAGAGCCGGATTAGCCGCAGGATTGCCGGTTCTTTGAGCAACTCCGCAGCCATCACTTCACGCAGCTGCGTGCGCCGCAAATTCGCATTAAGTAGGGCTTGGTGGTGTTGACTCAAAAGTAGCTGCTGCGTTGGTTCCCACACCCGCAGTGCCAGTAACCGGGCCAGGCTTGCCTCGCTGGTCAGCCGGAAACCCTGTTCAAGTCGAATCCGGTGTTGGTTCAGAAAGCTGCGGATGCGTTGCCGGGCACGCGTAGTGTCGCAGACCGCCTGTTGATAGGTGTAGAAGACCTCCCGGCGCAGCCGCGTTGTCATATCGGGCACCCAGACCTTCCCGGCCAGCCCACTGATATAAAGCCGCGCCAGCTTGACTGCGTCCGTACGATCGTTGGCACAATAACGCTTGCCAATTTTCGCACACTGCTTGCTCTCCAGCACTACGGCCTTGCGACAGTGGGCACGGATTGTCTCGCAAGCTGCGAAGCTGTTGTCGCTGGCCTCCATAACAATGGTATCCTGCGAGGTGGTGTTCGGAAACGCTCAAAAAAGTCTTTCGGAAAGACAGCGGAGGCTGGCATAGGTCTCTTCGTAAAGAGCTGCGCGTTCACGGTAAAATTTTGCATGGTTGGAATTTGGCAGGATGGCTTCGCCCGTTCGTATCCATTGGGCAACGAGAGATGGAACGTCACAATTATCCCTTGCCAAGCAAGCCAACAAGGCGACTCCGAGGCAACCGGCCTCAGTGCTTTCAGGAACGAAAATGGGCCGGTTGAAGACATCGGCCTTGATCTGAAGCCAGCGTCGATTTTTCGCCCCACCTCCCGTTACTCGCAATTCCTCCACGGGAATGCCCGAGCGGCTAAGAACGCGAAGATTCGCTTCCAATTCGAAGCACAGCCCTTCCAAGATGGCCCGAAGCACCTCCCCTCGACTTGTGGTCAAGCGAAGTCCGAGGACTGCCGCCGGAGTGTGATTGTCAAAATGAGGCGTGCCCGATCCCGTAAAATAGGGCAGCACCATCAAGCCGGTCGGGTTGTTTGGCATCAAAGCCGCAATCAAATCGTAAGCGTCGCCACCGTTCTGAAGAGCCGCCGCGACCTCCGTCGCGCCAAATTCTCGGAGGAACCACCGAAGCACATTTCCGCCGCTTAGATTGTAAGCCAGCGTCGCGTACAATCCTGGTGCCGCGTGGGGATAGGTACAAAGGTTCGCATCCCGCAAGGCGGTGTTTAGAATGGGTTTGGAAAAGGAGGCTGTAATGCATTCGACCGTGCCGCTGCCCAAGGCGGCAATGCCGGGCCGGATGGCTCCGCAGCCGAGGGCCGCGCAGACTTGGTCATGCCCGCCGGTTACGACCACGGCATGGGGAGCTAGGTTTAATTTTCGGCACACCTCCTCGGAAAGGGTGCCAACGACTTCACCGGAAGGAAGAGGCCGACTGAGTTGTCCAATCCGGATGCCGCTAGCCGCCAAGATATCTGAATCCCAACGGTTTTGTTGCACATTAAAGAGCATGGTTCGTGCGGCCAGGGAAAAACTGATGGCTGGCTCCAGCCCAAGACGGTAATGAATATAGTCCTCGAAACAAAGAATACGTCCGATTCCCGACCAGACATCTGGGCGCTCTTTCTGCAACCACAACAACTTATAGAGGCTGAAGATCGGGTGCGCGGTATGCCCGGTTTTTTTGTAGAGTAGCCCCGCATCGAATGACCATGAGTGCACTTGCCGAAGGGCACGGTTGTCCGAGGAGACCATGGCATTTGTCAGGAGATGGTCCTGTTCATCCAGAACCGTAAATGCTTCCCCCTGGCAGCTGATTGCCAGCCCTTCCACAAGGTCACGGAAACAGCGCGAGGCGGCTTCGGCGATGGCCGCGAGACAGGCGTCACCGACTTTCTGCGAGTTTAGCTCTGCCCAATCGGGTTGCGGGGACTCGACGGCGTATTCGCGGGCTGCGGAGGCGATGGGTCTGCCTTTGCGATTGAAGACCACCACCTTGCAACTGCTGGTGCCTATATCCAGTCCGAGAAAGCTCATACCTGTGGGTACCAAGCTTCCAGGTAACGTTTGACAATGTGCTTCATTTGCTCAAAGACCAACTGCTGGCGCCACGCGGTGGTGAAGTGGCTGAGCATGGCGGGGGACTGCGTATCCGCATGCGCCCCGAGCAAACCTTCATTAAGCAACTCGGCGGCGGTCAGGCTCCCGACCACCTTAGCTGCATGGTGGACCATATCGCGAAGCAGGGGTCCGGCAGAATCACGTTCCAGGGCCGTCCAAAGATTCACCCTGACGATACCGTCGGAAAAGAGGTTGGGCCACTGTTCGATTGCGACGGAAGAAGTTCCGTGGAGAACCAGTCGCTGGCCGATTTTAGCACTGATTTCCCTAGCCCGGTCGCGAGCATAGCACAAGGAGGAAGCTCCGGCGCGATGCTCCGTGCCAAGGTTTGCGACGACCCAATCGACTCCGGTCTCCCCAGCAAAGCGTTCGGCTTCCTCTACCTGTGTTAGTGGGTTATTCTTGGTGCCGACGTAATCGCATGCCCCCTCGATTACGATCTCGGATTGCCGCTGATCCATGAATTTCCGCGTGAAGGCCACATTCTCCTCGAAGGGGAGCGTGGAGGCATCGAACATAATCGAGGAGAAACGGCTGAGATCACCTTCCCAAAGTTTGGCATCCAGATCGTGCTGGATGTGGTCGAGGTGAACGAGAACGCGCAAGTGGGCAAAGGGGGAGTCTGGTCCCGTTAAGACGGCCAAATCCGCAAGAAAGAGCTCCAAGCCGATGCGCCAGTCGCGAGTCTGGGTGTAATACGCGGTTTGCGTGCGCTGAGGATAGCAATTGGTCACCGCGAGCATCACGGGCAGATTGAGGCAATCGCAGGTTTCTCCATGTTCCTTGACCGTTGCTAACACAGCTTCCGTGGTAGTAAGGTTCTCCGTGCCAAAGGCCGGAATAACCCAGCCGTTTCGTTTCGCTTCCGCAAAGACGTTGAGGACAGAGACTCGATCCGTAATGATGGGCATGGTGGGTTAGACGCAAAAATAGGTTCCGTAGTCTTGGGTTAGCAGATGTCTGGGCGCCTCGTCTTCTTCGATTTCAGGAAAGCGCCCTATTTTTTCGAAGAAGCGGTTGTCGATCCGGTCATCGTTGACGCGGTTCACTTCGCCTACCAGCACCGTTCCCGTGGTTGGATCGCCCCAGAATGTATGATAGAGACGTTGTGTAAGACAAACGGACTCGCCCGGAGTCAACGTGAGAGTTCCTCCTGCGGAAACCGTGCGCCTCATGCCATCGCAACTCACCGTTACAGGAGTATCCGCCAACTGGTCGTCCGTCGTGGAATTCCAAAGCTGGATAACCAAGTTGCCGCCGCCGCGATTGATGATGTCCTCCATCTTCTGATGGTGAAAGTGAATCGGGGTTATCTGTCCCGGTTCGACAATGAGTACCTTTTCTCCATAGATTTTACCAAGAGGTTTTTGGAGTTCATCGAAAGTGCCGTTTCTGAGCGTGAAAAGCAGCAGACCGATTTTGGAGAAATCGCCGGAGCCGAAGTCGGTAATATCCCAGCCTAGCTGCTGGGCGACAACCTCCAAGCTTTCGGGGCCGTGCTGATGCCAGTCCCCGGGGGACCAAAAAGCAAAAGGAGGAAGGGGAAAATGACGTTCGCGCAGGAAAGAAACTCCTTTGTACATGAGATCATTAATTTCGGAGCGTTTCATAAGAGGATAGATGAATAAATTTTTTGCAGACTGAATAAATCAGGAATAATATTACTCAGTAGCTCAGCTTGTTGGTTGTGAGTTGCAAGTCGGCTTCCATCGTTCGCTGCGGGCGCATGCCGTTTTTTTCGAGCCTACTGTGGTAGACTTTCACTCCTTCTTCCGGCGATACCTCGTCGTCCACCACGTGTCGAAGCAACTCAATAAAGGAGAGAGGGTCTTCCGAAAGATTGATTTTGCGTCCGAACAACGCGACTTTGGCACCATACTTTTGGGCATCGTAAATCAGCTGGAAGGCATCACGCGTCGTGCCCGCGCTCCCGCCAAGAATTCCAACGACAAGCCGCGAGTCGTATGCCACCAATTCTTCCAGCGGTCCCGGTCCGTTGTATGGGATCTTGAGAAAAATCGGGCGTCCAGCTCCGGTGACTCCGGCCAAAGTGCGGACAATGTGGTCGTTCAGAAATGTGGCTATCTTCCCACTCGGAATGCCGGGATTTACGTTCGGGTTGAAGACTTCCAGAAAATGTCGGAAGCGCTTTTTTTCCGCCTCAATTCGAAAATCATGGTAGTCCTGTAGGGCTTTGTAATCCCAGTCAATGTCGTTGGTGAAAGTGATCGAATAAAGCCCGAGATCAGCCCCTATAACGGGCTGTGAGTGATCTCCAGAGAGGTGGCCGTATTTGATGTGGTCGATGGTCGCCGTGCGAAAGGACCGGGAAGGATGGTCGGTGGGATACTTTCCGCCACGCACAGCCCAGATGTCCGAGGTGTCATTGGCGCGGGCGGCCGGGGTGATGTCGGAATGCTCAAAGAGCCGCTCCTCCATGCCCAGTCTCTCAAGGTTAGAGGCAGAGAGAAGCATGATGTCGACGATGTTCTGCTGAATAACAGATCGTATTTGACAGAGGTAGCTATCTAGCGTTTTCCAACATCCTTCCGATCCCTGCGCACCGGGGTGGCCGCTGGCCGTCAGCGGCCCTGGCGCGGTAATCCCGAAAGCCATGTCTGCATCTTTGGCGTCCGCGATGATGAAATCCTTCGGAGAAGTTGAACCGTTGAGGATGTTGACAAGTTTTTGGTCGAGACGTTTCATGAAAAGTGGATTATCGGAAGTCTGAATCGGAAATGGTCGGGGTCGCCCATTTGGCTAATGGCTAGGCGCAGGTAGGTAACTATGCAACGAAGGGGGCTGTTGGAAGTAACTCTCGAACACCAGCTTGGCGTAGAGGTGATTGCCTGCGGGGGAAAGATGCACCCCGTCCTCCGAGTGAAAGCCGTCTATCTTTTCTTTTTCAAGAAGCCGGGAGAGATCAATGGAGGGGAGTTTTTCCTTGCAGGCGATTTGGCGAAGCGCTTCGTTGTAGGGTTCAAGATTTTGCCCCACAGCCACGCCGTTCCCTTGGGGATGCTGGTCCTTGCGCAACGTGATGGGATGGTTGATGATCAAAACCACTTGGGCATTCTCCTCTCTGACTTGCCGGACAATCTCGCCAATGTTTTTCCGATACTCGTCCAGTCCGACACGCGCAGTTCTGCACCAAGGATAGGTATAGGCATCGTTAATTCCGAACTCGACTAGTACAATGGCCGGTTTCAGCGCGATGACGTCCGTGACGATGCGGTCGAGAGCCAGGGCGGTTGTGTTGCCGCCGACGCCTTTGTTGAAGACATCGTATTCTCCCGGGAAACGGCCTTCCAAGAGGAACGCCAGGCAGGCGGTCCAGCGGTTAGCCTCCGCTTCGCCCAGGCACATCGTAATCGAGTCACCAAAGCAGACCACGTTTTGTCTATTCATTATTGAGCTTTCGGAGAACTTCGTAGGGGAGTGTGGCCGAGGCTAAAAATACCGGATTGCTGTAGGCCTCGACTTCGGGGCCAATACACTCCCACGGCGCGTTAAACTGTGGACCTTGCCTGAAATCCTCGCGCCGGAAATGGGCGATCATATCGTTGAATACCTTGGCGGCCAAATCGGGGTGGGTCTCCGCGAGAATCGCGATGAGCCATCCCGTGGGCGTATGCCAGAAGGCTCCGTTCTGATAGCGGTTGAGGGGCGTGTGGGTGCGTTCCCACGCACTGGTTGGTGAGGCATCATAGTTTGTGGGAACATGGCGTAGGGCCCCTTCATAACAAATGGTCCCTTCTTCCAAAGCCTGCACGATGGATTTACGGGCCGCCTGGGCCGCGCCGCCGCGCAGAACGCCCAAGTAGAGCGCGTAAATGGTTCCCCATACGTCTGGCTGGCGTCCTACTTCCGTGGCCGCCATCAACCAGCCGCCAATCCGGTCCGAGTCGCCAAAAGTCGAGGGCAATCGCGGTGGAATCCGATCTGCGTCCGACTCCAGGGCGGCGACTCTGTTTTCTTCTCCAAGAAAACGCTCCAATTCCGCCATTTGCCGCGCTGCCCGCCAACGTAGCAGGGAGGCAAAAAGGAGATGTCCGGTCATATAGATCGAATCGCAAAAAATAAACCCTACCGCCCGCGCTGCCGCCTCCGTGGAAACCAGCCCCATTGCCCGATCGATCGCAGGTACCTCAAAGGCCCGTCGCAATCGCTCGATCAATGGAATGCCATTCACTACTTCCAATAGGAAGGCGCCATCCTGTGTTTCGTGCAGGATGTGCCGTGCGATCAGGATAAAATCATAGTGGTTGTTTACGGGAGGCCGCAGACCCCACCGTTCGCCGCCTTGATCTTCTCCGCTGGAATAGGTGCCGGGGAAAAAAATCGCCTCGCCGTTGAATAGAACATGGTCGGGGATGGCAAAGGGGGGGACCACCGCGCTGCTTGCTAGCCGGCGTTCCTCGGGGCCATTCTGCGCCTTTGCGATCAGTCGCAAATGATGGTGCGCTTCTTCGGGCGTGACAAAGCCGGTCCCCAGGGTCATCGAAAAATCCTGGGTCCATACTGCCGGATAGCACTTCCGTCCTCCCGGACGAATCAACGTGTAATCCATACAGTTGCCGGGAATGGAGGGTTGTTGGCTCCCTGGCTCTTTCCCAACGGGATTCTTTTTTTGAGGACGTTGCCCCGGGTAGACACGCGATGCTTCAATCGCCGCCGCCGTGAATCCCGCCAGGAACTCCATGGAATCGGAATCCAGGAAATCGAAATGCGCTTTTGGAGTCATAAGTATTCGGGCTTGATGAGGAACAGGTTAACAGGTCATAGTTAAAGACTCTTCTTGCTTCCAGTGCTGGATTCACCCGTATCCTGACTTTTCCTCGTGCCTCTCCGCTCAAATTCTGAAAATGTGAACACTCGGTCCATCGGCTTTTATGTTGGCCATGGCCCCCAAAGCTGTATGGAGAGGGCGGATCAACATAATGAGATCGAGCTAAACTTTGTGGAGCGTGGTTCGTTGGTCCTCCAGCACGGACCGAATACAGTTACCGTTGCGGCGGGGAGCACGGTGCTTTATTGGGCAGCCATACCACACCAAGTCGTTGCGGTGGATCCTCACACGGAAATCGCGTGGCTGGTGCTTCCCTTGGCATGGTTCCTCTCGTGGAATCTTGCCCCAACATTTAGCGGGCCTTTATTGCATGGACAAATACTGAACATCCCTCCCGCTTCCGAGGGAGTCGTTTGTTCCCCACCGTTGAGACGCTGGGCGGAGGATTTTGCATCATCTTTGCCGGAGCTGCAAAAAGCGATTGAACTGGAGCTTGAGGCTTTTTTCCGGCGGTTGGCCACGGGCGTGCTTGGCAAAACAGGCTCCACGCGCGGGTCGAAGGGAGGCGGCTTTCACCTTGACAAGAATCAGAGCACCCGTGTCCAGCAAATGGTTCGGTTCATGACAGAACACTCGGCGGAATCCATTACAGTCTCCCAAATCGCGGGGGCTGCCGGATTGAACGCCGAATATGCGATGCGGCTCTTCCGAAAGAGTTGGGGCATGACGCTCTGGGACTTCCTTCTTCAACAACGTATTTGCCAAGCGCAGCGGTTGCTCGTGTTGAGCGATGCCAAGATCGTCGACATCGCATTCCAATGCGGCTTCGGCTCTGCGAGCCGCTTTTACAGCGCTTTTGCCAAGCAGTGTCGATGTTCTCCACTCGCATTCCGTAGGAAATGCTCACGGGAGTAATATGGCGCTGGCGCTTTGTCTTCTTTACGGCACCCAGTCACCGACAAAAAAGATGCCGCCCGCATACCAGTTTAACTCCGCATATTTGGCCGGGTTGGCCTTGAAATCGGCCCGGTTTGATTCCTTAAGAATGGATTCCTTGTCGATGGGGTCGCTCAGGAGCTTGATCTGCACTTCGTGGACTTCGTTGCGGGGTAGGTTGAAGCCTGCGTTGATGGACGATATCCGGTAATAGCTCCCGTAGGGGTCGATCCTGTTGTGCTGGCTGCTTTTCCCGTCGACGGTGATTTCCAGTTTTCCACAGCCCGGCCCGACGATATCGTAGATGGCAGCGCGCGTGCCTTTGAATCGGAAGGTGAGTTCCGCGCCCGGTTCCGCCTTCCAGAGTGAGGTCATAAAGCGGGTGAAATCCGATGCTCTAGGGCCATTGAAACCGCTGGGGGAGCCGGGGCCGGTGAGTTGCTGCCAGGGGCCGCTCATTTTCGCGTTTTCCAGCGGGACCATGGCGGCGTTTTCCAGATTGTCGGGGTCGATGGGGGCACGCAGGCTATGCGGTTCAAGATGGGCGGGGACGGCTTGAATCAGCGGGATGGAGCGGATGATGGCTTCCGTGTAGAGCCGATGGCCGGTGTCTGTGAAGGGGTGGACGCCTTCGGGGGAGAAGGGGATCTTGCCGTCCTCACCGACGGGGATATTAGCGGTTCGGTCCAGTTCCTTCCCCGATACCTGCTCTACCTTGGCTCCCGGGGCCTTGAAGAGCAACGTGCCTTCTTTTTCCATCCGTGCCACCTCGATGCCGAGATGAATGGATGGGAGTTGGTATGTATCGGCGATCTGCTCCATGGTGCTTGCCGCCTGGCTCATCTGACCGCTTTGTACTTCTGGGAGTTCTCTTTCCGTCATCGTGTAGACGAAGCAGATGTCGCAATCGGGGTAGGCTTTGTAAATCTTCCGGACAATGCCTTCCATACATTGGGTGATCTCGACGGTGCGTGCCCCGGCGTCATTGACGGCGAATTCTACAAAGACCAGATCGGGCTTCTGGGGAAGGACATCGTGGTCCATCCGGAAGACCCCCATATTGGAGCCGGTCCCGCCGATGGCCGCGTAGATTTCCTCCAGTTTGGCGTTGGGATAAAGCTTTTGAAAGTGGGCGAGGCTTTGCACGCGCCAGCCCGCTTGGGCTGTGATACTGCCGCCCAGGTAGGCGATTTTGACGTTCTCGCCGCGTTGCAGCTTGGCGAAGAAATGGGGAAGGCCTTCCCTTGGGGTGCATTCCACGGCATCGCGCGCGGGAACCTGGGCGCGCAAAGAGGCGCTCAAAAAGGGGATTAGGGCGGAAAGGAGTAACGAGGTGCGGAGTCTGGAGGACATGATGGAGGTGTTTGAAGTGAAAGGGGAGGGGCGACGAAGTTTTTTTGGGGGCGAGAGCGGTGCCGATTAGGGGTTGGCTGGCCGGTTGAGCGGGGCCGTCCCATTCATCTGTGCTTCGAGATCTTTAAACAAAGCGGCTACCATTTCCTCGGGGTCGAAGGGAAGAAGCGTGATAACATTCTCCCACGCGGAGAGCGTCGACGACCCTTTGTTGCAGTGAGAAGCCACTTTAAGCTGTTTGCCCAGCTTGATTCCGTTGCGGGCTAAAACGGGAAGCGCTCCCAGGGCCATCATGTCATCGCTGATGACGAGGCCCTCGGGAAGATCCGCCGTGGCGATGCTTTTCTTAGTGCGGCAGCCGCAGTTTACAAGGAATCGCTTCGCCATCTCGCTGCCAAACTGTTCGTGAAGTTCCGCTGGAAAGGAATGGTCGTCGTTGATGGGAGCGTCAATCCAGAGCGTTTTTTCGGGCAATCCGAAACTTTTCAGTGCGGCACAAAACATTTCCTTATGTTCCGCCATCGCTCCAAATAAGCCCACCGTGCGGCACCCCGCCTTTACCAGATTTTCAACACCGAGACAGATCAGCTTTCGATAATCGAAATCAAAACATCCCTCAACAAAAGCGCCTGAGCGGGCTTTCGCCGTGACCAGGGGAATTCCCTGGCTTCGCAGCCATGCCTCCTGCTCCACACTGGACCGGGCGACTAGGATAATTCCGTCAATCTTGCCGTCTTTCACGGCGTCGACCAAGTCCTGATGGACGGGGACACTCGATCCATTAATCACGCCATTGGAGGCCGGAGTATCCAGGAAAAAGGAAAAGCGTTCATTGGAAGCAGTTGCCCGCGCGACGCTATATTGTAGCAGCAAGGAGCCGAACTGCGAGGTTGCCGCCGAGAAGATATTCTCACCAAAAACAAGCGCGACCCGCTTCTGCATTACGCCCGCCTCGACATAAATGCCGCTGCCCTGGAGGCAACGCAGCACCCCCCGGCCCTCCAATTGCTCCAGGCAGCGCGCCAGGGTGGCCCCCGTTACGCCCAATGCGCGCGAAAGCTCGCGAGCCGTCGGAAGCTTAGCTTCTGGGCCGAGGCGCCGGGCCAGATCGGTCAGTGCTTCGATTACCAAAGGTTGCTTGTGCCGGGAATTTCCGGGAATCGGTTGAAGGGTATCGAGAATCATTGGATTGTGCTATACCAATTGGTCTATCGTGTCCCTTATTTAGTCAATCTAAAACTTTAGAAACGTTGTCCATTGCAGGCTCTGGCTGATTCTATAGGTGACGCCTTGCGCCCTCCCTTTGCCGGGCGGATTTTGCCATCGGCCCATACGGAGGAACCGCGTGCCGCGGCCCAACTCGCCATGCGCGAGGCATCGCCAGCCCAGAGTCGCTCGCGCGCCCAGGAATGGAGCTGGGGGGCTTCGTCGAACTCCAGCCTAATGACTGGAAATAAATCGCAGGGCGGGGTCGCGGGGAGGCCGGAGAGTTCCAGGCCGTCTCGAGTTTGCCTAACATCGATCGTGCGACCGTCGGAAACGAGGACCGCCTTTCTGCACGGTGTGGCAATGCCCGCGATGTGCGCGGTCGCGTTTCCCGGCCAGAACCGATAGATGAGGTACAGGTTGTTGCCGCGACGGGTCTGGAGGCCATAGGTGACGAATTCCGAAAAATCGCCGCGCTCGGTTCCATAAATCGCTTCTCCATTGATCGCGAGCCAGCGCCCGATCCGCCGAAGCGCTTCCTCCGCGGGGGGGGGCACGTGGCCGTTCCCATCCGGCCCCACATTCAGTAAGAGATTTCCTCCCTTGGATGCGCTCTCGCAAAGGAGGTCAAGCAGTTGCTCCGCGGATCGGTAATGTTCCCCCCGTGCATAACCCCAGAGGCGCCATGTGGTGACTTGGCAGCTTTCCCACGCGCGGCCTTCCTCTGCGGTAATTTGGTGTTCGGGCGTGCCGAAATCGCCGAGTTCGGCCGACGCTCCGGCCTGCTCGCATCCGCCGACCTGGAGCGAAGCATCCAGGCGGTTGTTGATGAGGATGTCCGGTTGCCAGCGCCGAATTTTCAAGACCAACTCCTCGCTATTCCACTGCTCGGCACTGTGGGGCCAGGGGCCGTCGAACCACAACACGTCGATCTTTCCGTATCCTGTGAGCAGCTCTTTTACCTGTGCGTGGACGTAGTCCTGGAAAACCGCCCAGCCCTGCGGGTCTTTCTCCTTCCCGAGCCAGTAGGCCGGGATCCGCCAATCTGCGAGTGAATAGTAAAGCCCTACCTTGAGGCCCGCCTCGTGGCAGGCGTCAACATACTCGCGTACGAAATCCCGCCCGGGGGCCTGCCGGAAAGAGGTATAGTCTGTTAAGGCACTGTTCCAAAGGCAATAGCCGTCGTGGTGGCGCGTGGTGAAAACGCAATACTTGGCTCCAGCCTCCTTGGCCAGAGCCACAATGGTCCGGGCGTCGAACGCGCAGGGGTTCCATGCGCAAGCCATGCGAGCGTAGGCCAGCTGATCAAGGTTTTCGCGGAAAAGAACCTGCTCGCCTCGGCCAACCGTTGCATAAGGCCCCCAGTGGATAAAAAGACCAAAACGGGCGGCGGAAAACCAGGAAGCAGAATCGAGAGAAGCAGCGTCTGAGAAAATCATGGTGGCGACAATATTCCCCAAATTTTCGATTGACTCAATAAAGAAATAGATCAATTGTCGTATCACAATTAAATGACTCTTGATTCCCCCTCTCGATGCCTAATCCATTCCGACGCCAGTAACGCATAGGGTTTGAATTACCAATGAATGAAACGCTGCCGGATAGGTTGCCAATGTGATCGTTTTTTCCAATAATGAAAAGCGTGGCAAACAACGCCCCCTTGCTTGTTCAATGCGAACGCTAGACAAACTCTAGATTGCCCCCACTTTGCTAATAGGCTGTTGAAAAATGAACAACGTCGATTTTGCGCATCTTTTTGTCCTGAGCGGCGTCGCTCGCTTGGCCTGTATTCATCGAATACAGGCGCTGCGCTAGGGCTCCTTGCTCAAGCCAAAAATCTGCTGCAAACTCTCCATTCTTGATTATTTCAACAGCCTACTAAGTGAATCTTGGAATCTCCCCCCTCGCTTATGCACCCCGTCTCAAAATCTTTTGGTTTACGGAAATGTGCTCAGCCTTCAACGCTTCACCGAAGCGGAATCGCAGGGTGCGCTGTTGCGCGAAGAGCATTTTCCCTAGTCGAAGTGGTGCTTGCCTTGGGCATCATTTCCGTCTCTTTGCTGGCGGTCATGGGCCTGATGCCCGTGGGGCTGAAAACCATGCGGGAGGCGATGGACGCTACTGTCGAGAGCCAGATTCTTCAGAAAATCAACGCAGAAGCCTCGCTTACCCCCTTCAGCCAACTTGCGGCGAACTTCGCCGGTAAGACCTTTTATTATGACGAGTCGGGCTTGTTTCTCAGCAATTCGCCAGCAACCGCCCCCTCTGCGACACGTTATTGGGTGACGACAGACGTGACGAATCCCATCTACCCGGGGTCGAGCAACGCCGCCGTTTCAAACAACCTTTCCGCCCTCAGTATCTTGATCGTTAGCGCCGCGAGTTCAGGGGCTACGAACAAGGTCTCCCATGTTTGCAATGTCCAGATCCCGAATTCGGGCAATTGATTATGGCGGAATTTTTCCTCGAGAAACGCATGTTCAAGCGGGCTGCCGCTTTTACGCTTCTTGAGCTTTTTATATCCCTGGGCATCCTTGTTTTAATCCTGGTCGTAGTCTCCTCGGTGATCACACAGGCCTCCAGTTTGTGGCGGAACTCAACCAGCAGGGTCGAGGCCTTCCAATCGGCCCGGACTGGTTTTGAACTACTGACGAGCAGATTGAGCCAAGCGACGCTCAACACTTATCTCGACTACGACAACGCCACTACCCCCACGACTTATTTGCGGAAGTCGGAGTTGGCCTTTGTCTGCGGATACTCCGGCACCTCCGGTTTCCCCGGCACCCTTGGCTGCGGACAGGCAATCTTCTTTCAGGCACCGCTTGGCTATGTATCTGACAAGACCTCTTACGGCCACTTGGGATCGCTGATGAATACCTGCGGCTACTATGTGCAGTATACCGTCAACAACACAATCCCCCCGCACGTTTCCCCGGCGGCGAATCCGTCCCGCTACCGGCTGATGCAATTGATGGTTCCCTCAGAGAGCGACACGGTGTACACCGCCACTAATAATGACTGGGTTACTGGCTTTACCAATCAGTCGCGTCCTCTCGCGGATAACGTCATTGCGCTGATCATCCGCCAGCAAGATCCCGGCGCAGTATTGCCAGATATACCGGACCTAAGTAAGGACTATACTTATGATTCGCGCATTGCCGTGAGCGGAACCCAACAGGTCACCACCAATCAATTGCCTCCCGTTATTCAGGTAACGATGGTGGCGATCGACGAGCCCTCGGCGAAGCGGCTTGAGGAGAGACACTCGGATGACATCAGTGCGGCGCTCAATGGAAAATTCCAGCTGACCTCAAGCTATACCGGAGATCTGGAGGACTTGGAAAGCGCACTGCGCAAGGCGCACATCCAGTATCGCATATTTTCCACCGCCATACCCATCCGCGAATCGAAATGGACCAAATGAAAAAACGGACAGGGTCACATTTGGGGGGGCAAGTTAGCAGGGTTCCGCGAGCTGGCGGCAGGAACGGCGGATTTTCGTTGATCGAGCTGCTCACCGTTATCGCCATCATCACCGTTATCGCGAGTTTGGCCGCGCCAGCCTTTAACTCCATGACAAGCGGAACAAATATGAACCGTGCGGGGCAGCTCGTCGGGGACCAATTGATGCTCGCCCGGCAGGAAGCGATCACCAAAAACCGGGAAGTGAGGGTCCTGTTTTATTACCTGCCTAACACCGTGACACCGGGCTGGCGGGGCATCCAGATATTCCGTGTTGAGCCAACCGCGGGAGGCACGAAGGTGATTCCTGTAACGCGGCTTTCGCAGGTGCCCGAGGGGATCCTCATCAATGCGGACCCCGCTCTTTCGCCGCTGTTGGCTGCGGACCCGACTCTGGCCGGAACGGTGAACGTGCCCGCCTATGGCGATGTCCAGGTCGTGGGATTCCGTTTTCGGGCCACGGGTCTGCCAGACAGCACCGTCAATGACACCAACAACTTTGTGACATTGAACAACGCCAAGGCCGCGGGCAATCCCCCGGCGAATTACTACACCATTCAAATCAATCCGATCACCGGGAAGGTGATTATTTACAGGCCATGATTCTCCATCGTCGCTGTTTGGGCTTTGCCCTTGTCATTATTCTTGGTCTCCTCGCTTTGCTGGTGGCGTTGGGAGTCGGTTTCCTGACCCGTGCGACTGCGGAAAAGGCGGCATCATCCAGCTTCAAGGCATCCTCGTCCGCACGTCAGCTGGCTGATTCTGCGGTGAGCCTGGTGCAGGGGCAAATCAGCACCGCCATCGCCCAGTCCGCCGTTTCCTGGGTTTCGCAGCCGGGGATGGTGCGGACGTTTGACGCTAATGGAAGCCTGGTCCAAGCCTATAAGCTCTACTCGAGTACCAATATGATATCCAACAGCGTGGATATTGTGGCAGGCAAATCCGCCGATGAGCCTCCGGCAAGCTGGGGCGCGGATGTCGCATGTTGGACGGACCTCAACGCGCCCATCCAGTCGGGAACGGGATACATGTATCCGATCCTCGACCCGAATGCGACGGCGGAGGGCTATGTCATCTCTTTGACGTCGGGAGCTACGGCGATTCAACCCGCACCCATGCCCGTGCGCTGGCTGTATGTTCTTCAAAACGGCGACATTGCGGTCCCGACCGGAGGATCCGGCAAGACGGCAACGCTGCCTGAGGACACGGCCCTCAACCCTATTGTGGGGCGCATCGCTTTTTGGACGGATGATGAGAGTTGCAAAGTCAATATCAACACGGCGTCGGAAGGCACCTATTGGGATGTCCCCAGGGCGCGGACAAACCAGGAGGTTGTCTTTGCCCAAAACCCACCATGGCAGAAGGAATTTCAGCGCTACCCGGGACACCCGGCGATGACCTCGCTTTCGACGGTGTTTCCGAAACCATCCGGCTATACGGACCAGACGTGGGCGGAGCAAATTTACAAAATCATCCCGCGTATTGTGGGGGGCGGATCACAGGAAGGGACGGTGACCCCCTCGGCTGCTGCGACAGCGCTTGTGCCGGATACGGATCGGCTCTACGCAAATATAGACGAGTTGGTATTCACTCCCAGCCGAGGGAACAACGCCGGCTTGACCCAAACGCAACTGGAGCGGGCCAGGTTCTTCCTCACCGCGCATAGCCGCGCGCCAGAGACTAATCTTTTCAACCTGCCTAGGGTTGCGTGCTGGCCTGTATTTAAGGATCTCGCCGCGGGAAGAGTGACGGCTTTTGACCGCTTGATCGCTTTCTGCGCTTCCACGGGGTCTGCCGGTATACACCCGTATTATTTCCAGCGCGAAATTTCGGACAGCCCCACCAGTGACATTTCTATTTCCCGAAACCAAGAGCTTTATAGCTACCTCCAATATCTTACGAAGACAAACATTCCGGGGTTCGGTGGCAATTTTTCCACGAAATACGGTGATGATCGCGATCAGATCCTGACCGAGATTTTTGATTATATCCGCTCGACCAATCTATACGATGATACGCTGGCCGCCGGTCAACGGTTTACACCGGATCAGGGCATCGCAGGCCATGGCTTTGTCGCACCCATCCAATACACGACGCCCGGCGGGACCGCGACCATGGGCTTTGGCAGGGCTTATACTTTATCGGAACTAGGGATTGGATTCATTTGCAACGCAGCAGCGAACGATCCCACGACCCCTGCGACCGATGAATCGTACGGTAGCAATGATCCGGCGAAGAATACCGTGCTGGAAGGAACCCTCCTGAACAGCGGGGAGAGATATATCCAGGCCATTATCGTGCCGGAGTTTTTTTCCCCGATGGCGGGCTATACAAACATCAATCCCAACATGCGGATCGAAATCTCCGGACTCAATCAACTGACCATTACCAAGGGTTCGAAAACGGCTAATCTCTTTCCGGATGTAGTGGACGGAGATGCGGCCACCTATACTGCTAACCCGGCAAGCTTTTACTCGGGAGTTGATTACGGAGGGAATCCGAGTTGGCGTTACTTCGGGGATGGCAAACTCTCGCCGCAACGCGGGAACCTGGTGGCTGACACTCCCGCCACCGGCTCCTTTTATCCCTTCATTGGAAAGCCCATCAAGTTAACTGCCGTGACCACGGGCGACACGATGACCTTTAAAGGCGCAACGATCACCGTCAAAATCTACTCGTCGGCGACTGGTGGCAATCTGATCCAAACGCTCAATATCAATCTCCCCTCGGGCCCGTTCCCCATCCCGAATCTAGTCAATCAATCTGTCGCCGGAGATACCACGGCGGCCTCGACGACAAAAGAGAATTGGTGGGCGTTTTCAAAGACAGGGGCGGCCGCTTCATACCCCGGGCGTTTGGCCTTCATCAATTTGAATCCCGGCACCATCTATGGGGTAAAGTCAGGAGCCTTCTTTCTTAATAACTTCGATGTACTGCGGACCGTGATGCCTCGGCATGGCGACTACCGGCTCGTTGCCGCAAACAACAACGTGTCTGCGGCTACCTACCCGATGCCTGCGACCCCAGGCTCTGCTTTTTACAAGCATCGCTATTACGACACGACCACAACGATGATGGCGTCCAATCTCAGCAACGCGCAAAACACGCAACTCGACCAAGGCTACGACCGGGGGGGCAAATACATTAGCACGGTGACCTATCCTGCCTTGTTTAGCCCCGATATTCCCTCCGACGCGACCCAGACCCCCGAAAGCACTGGCGATTTTGACGACTGTTTGCCGCCCACGGTGGATGGACCATTTGTGAACAAGCCGGATGAAGGAAACAACCCGACCACGGGAAGCCCCTACTTCAATACCGGCTACAGCGTGCCGGGCTCGACGTTTTTTTCTCCCAACCGTCAAATCCCTTCTCCCGGCATGTTCGGCTCTCTACCGACAGGGGTAAAGGCTGGCGTTCCGTGGAGAACATTGCTTTTCCGCCACCAGCCTAGTCATTTTGGAGCAGCAACCGCTCCGGAGGATCATTTGTGGTTGGACCTTTTCTGGATGCCGGTGGTCGAGCCCTATGCGATCAGCGACCGATTTTCCACGGCAGGGAAGATTAACATGAACTACCAGATTCTTCCTTTCACCTACATCGAGCGCTCCACTGGCGTGCGCGCTCTGTTGAAGTCGGAAATGGTGACGGCAGTGCCCAATAATGTCTTTGTCCCCACCGTCAATCTGTACAAATTTCCGGGTACGAACAGCACCTCGGAATTCCGATTTGCCATTAACAGCGACGAGACTCTTTCGCAGTTTAGCGCGAAATTCACGCAGGGAAATATTTTTAAGTCCGCTAGTGAGATTTGCGATCTGGATATTGTGCCAACGGGGCAGACAGCCGGAGGTATGAGTACCTTTTGGAACAACAATCTGACGGCAGGCCACGCACTCACCGCCGAGAATTTGCGCGAGCGGATTTACACCACGCTTTACCCGCGGCTGACGACGAAGTCGAATACCTTCACCGTCCATTTCCAGGCTCAGGCCCTGAAGAAGACGCGGAACAGCGCCGTTGGGACGTGGACGGAAGGCAAGGATCTGGTGACGGGGGAATATCGGGGATCTGCGATCATTGAACGATTCATTGACGCAAATAACGCGAAGATCCCCGACTACGCCGCCGATGCCAAGGCGGGCACCGTGGCTAGTGATCCTACGCTCGATACCTTTTACAAGTGGCGCGTTATCTCGAATCGCCAATTCGCTCCCTAGCCACCTGTTTAAAAAGCAGCGCGATGCTCTCTTCGTCGTCGGTGCCTCCTGATAACTTTATAAGAACAACCCTATGAAACTACACCTCTTCGCATCCTTCCTTGCGGTGTTGTTAGCCGGAACTAGTTTTGGCTACGGCGACACGAATAAAGATAGCCATGCTGTAGGCTGGCCGCAATACCGTGACCAATTGCTGAAAGATAAATCCCTGGTTCGCTATTACACTTTCGAGCAACCGGGTAATGAAGTGCAAAACCTGGCTGGCAATAAGCAAGGGCCCTTCATCCTTTCCACTCCCGAACCCTATTATCATCCAGACCTGCATCCTGGCCTGGACGTCGATTTCCCGCAGTGGACCGAGGGGCGGTTCGCTGGCAAGCCTGCTCTTGAATTTGGTTCAGCCTTTAGCAGCGCCTGCCGATCAATGTTTTATGGTACGTCCAGCGGATTGTTAACTTTGGAGAGCTGGGTGCGAATCCACGACCCGAGCGAAAAAAAGGGAACGATGTTATTCTCCGTAGGCACGGGGTTTGGCGAAGGGTGGTTCCTGCAGGCGACGCACTTTAATACGTATCTGCAGATTGGCCGCACCGCAGAGGAGAAGGGGAATGTGCGTCTGAGCGTCCAGCCGCTGACGCCTCATCTATGGCATCACGTGGTGGCGCAAATCGACACGCATTCTCTGCGTCTTTATGTGGATGGAGTGTTGGCTGGCGCGACTGAGTTCGAGGGAACATTCAAGCAGCCGACAGCCCCCGGAGGAGGTTTCGCGCAAAACCCTGAAGAGGCTCGGGGCGGTCTCAAAATCGGCCCCATCCGTTTGCCAGAGAACACCCTGCGCTTTGATTGCGATGAATTGGGACTCTATGATCGCGTGCTCACTGCGGAGGAGGTGCGAGATCACTTCGAACAAGGGCAGTCGCCGGAGCCTGTCGCCGATCAGGTGCAGGCGCATCTCGCCCTCTTGGAAAAGCGGAAGCAGGTGGCTCAAATCACCATCGAAATCCCGCGAGATCTGTTTGGATACTTCCCAGCTGGAAAAACGCTTCCCCTTACGGTGGCCGTCCCGGCAGCCCAGGGAAGCCATGCGCCGCTGATGGTGGATGTCTCGATCCGGGTGGGGAAAAATAAGCCTTTATTTAAGGAACAGAAGGCCATGGTTCTTCCCGGCAAAGACGGGGCGCGGTTGGTTTGGGATCTCCCTTTGCCTGGAGTATGCGGTCTGTATGAAATGGATATTGCGGTGAAAGACGCCACGGGGACTGTGCTTGCTGCCAAGAGCTACCCCATCGCGACCACGGCGCCCGTTCCACCCATGAGCCAACGCCTCTCCTCCTCGCCCCTGGCTGGGCATAACATCTTTGATACCAACAACGATTTGATCGCGATTGGCGCCATTAGCGAGCGGATTATCCCGTGGCGTCCCAAAACGAAAGAAGGCGAGTTCAACTGGAAATATACGGATCAGGAGGTTGACTTGGCGCGCAGTTTGGGGCTGGACGTGTTGTATTGCGAAAGCCCCCGGTTTGATCTCGGGCAGGTGGATATTAGCCAGGTAACGACCGATCCCAAAGAGTGGGAGGCATGGATGCGGCCGGTGGTCGAGCGGTACAAAGGCCGGGTCAAATATTGGGAGATTCTCAATGAGCCGAACTCCAAACAAATGAAACCGGATGTCTATGTTGCCCTCCTGAAAACCGCCCATCGCGTTATTCGCGAAATAGACCCCGAAGCAAAAATTGTGGGGCTCTGCGGCGTGACTAGTTATCCCGAGTGGACCGAAAGTGTATTAGCCGCTGGCGGCGGCGGGTACTTCGACATTCTGGCCTTTCATAACTATATTGGTTCCTCGCCTATTAGCGCCTGGCAGCGGGACCGGAAGATCGAGCGCACCCAGGAGGTTCTGCGCAAATATCTAGGTAAGGAAGTTCCCTTGTGGAACACGGAAAGTGGCATCCATCAGCCGCTCCGGAAAGACAATGTTTCGTTGACGGATGAGGAGTTGTTCAAAAAATACGCATCGCGCTCCCGGCGCGAAAACGGGATCACCCTGGTGTCGGCGGACGCTGTGACGATGGCGACCGAACATGTGGGCGCTTGTTGGCAGACCCAATCCATCCTACTGGACTGCGCGTTGGGGGTGGAGCGCTATTATCTGTTGATGGGCCCCTCCAATTTTTATCTCAGCGCCAAGGGGTCCGGAAGTTGCCCTACGGAGAAGGGGATCGCCTACGCCGCCATGGCTTCGGTGCTGAGTCCTATGACGTCCATCCGCCTGCTTCCCATTTCCTCCACTTCCGCCGTCGGTGTGAACATTACCGCGAAGGATGGCAGGAATACGGCGGCCTTGTTTGCCGATGTTCCTACCACGCGTTGCTTTGTCGTCAAAAATAACACTTTATATCGCGGTATGGATTTCCTGGGAAACCCACTGACCTGGGAGGCAAGGGATCATCTTCTCACGGTTTCCTTTGGGATGGAGCCCGTCTACATCTTTGATGTCCCCGCCGACTTTAGCGAGGCTCCCTTCCTCAATGTGAAGAGCTTCCCCGCGCTGGTTAGCCCGAGCACACAGGCCGACGGCGTGCTGTCCGTAGCGAATTTGTTTTCCACTCCTTTGAATGGACGTTTGGAAATCACCTCGCCGAAATCCACGGTATCGGCGGTGCGGGATATTTCCCTCGCACCGGGCCAACGGCAGGATGTGCCTTTCCGCCTGCAAGCCGGCCCGCTGCCCCACGGCAAGCATCCCTTGATCGCCCGCCTGTTTGCGCAGGATAAGGAGATTGCCTCCAATGAACGCATCTTCGCCTCCGAAGGGGTTGCCGAAGGCGTCCCGATGTTGACCCACGACATCAAGCTGGATGGCGATCCCTCAGATTGGGAAGACGTTCCGGCTGAAACTGCGGACACCGCCGTGAACGTGGTCATGGGCAAACCTCCCGTGGGTTACTATGATCCCAATGCATGGCAGGGGTCGAAGGATCTTTCGTTCTCCGTAAAAACCGCGTGGCGTCCCAACGATGGCGTCTATCTCTTCATCACTGTCACCGATGATGTCATCAAGACGGTTCCGCCTGACAGGGTTCAGCGCGCCTTCCTCCAGGATGCACTTGAGCTGTTTTTCGACGGACGTGCTTTGAAAGACCAAGCGCCGGTCTATTCTTTTGGCGCGGAGCAAACGGTGGTTGTGCCTGCGGTAAAAGACGCGCTCGAACCCTGTTTGCTAAAGAGTCTTGCGCGTTATGGCGACTCCATTGATGTCGAGTTTGTCGGGAAGCGCACTCCCTCCGGCTACGTCATGGAAGGCCGGGTCCGTCCCATGGCGAATTCGCCCTTTAAACTAGTGCCCGGAGCAAGATTTGGCATGGATCTCGTCTTTGATGATGCGGGCGAAGCCGAGATGAGCCGAAGAACGCAAATGGCGTTGCATGGCACTGCAAACAACTCGACCGACACCTCCTGCTTTGGACGTTATCGCCTTTTGGGTGGGAGCGCCGTAGCCACGCCCAACCTTCTCCGCAACATTGACCTCAAAGGAGAGAACGAAACGATTACCGGATGGAAATTTTCCAGCGAACTGACAAACGCCCCCGCCAACAGTGTAGGCGAGGTGAAATGTGGCGTGAAGGAAATCGACGGCAAGCGCGCCCTTTGGATTTCCCCCACCACTGAAACCCAGTCGCATAGCTTCTGGACTCAAACCTTTCCCGCCACGGAGGAGACCGCCTATTGCGCGTCCTTCCGTCTTAAAGGCGTAAAGGAGGGCGCAGCCAAATGGTATGGCGGCAGCGGTGATGTCATTTTCCTGGGCAAGTCAGGCGAATTCCTGGGCTCTCAAGCCCTTGGATCCATCGGTAGCACGGCCTCCGGCGAGTGGGGTACTTTTAATGCGAAATTCCTGACTCCCGCGGCCACGACGAGCGTCGGTTTTCGATTTGGAGTCCTTGCTTGCGGAGTGAAGGGTACCGCTGATTTCTATTGTGCTGATATGGCTGTGAGAAAGCAATGATACGCCATTCGGCCCGATAACTAGTTAACCAATCATTATTCAAACAAAACACAACAGATGAAACTTAAAGCATTTTCCATCACTCTTGCCTGTCTACTAACTGTAACTGCGTCGATAGCGGTGGCCCAGTCCGCGCCTAATGCGGCAGCCGCCTCTCCATCAACGATCCCCGTTCAGCGAACGGAGGAGTGGGCTATTATTTCTCACGAGCAAATCAAGCGCAACGTGACCACGGGACGTTGTAATGTTATTTTTCTTGGAGACTCGATAACCCACCGGTGGAAGTATGCGAAAGGCCCGGCGGGCGGTGCCGCAATCTGGGAGAAGTATTGGAGTCCTTTGGGCGCGGGATGCATGGGGATCCCGGCTGACAAGATTCAAAATGTTCTCTGGCGTATTACCGAAGGCGGCGAGCTGGATGGCACGAATGGGAAGGTTGTTGTTCTCATGATCGGAATTAACAATCTGAATGTTCCCGACGTAACGCCTCAAGACGCCGCCGATGGAATCAAGGCAATCGTGGATCATGTGAAAACCACTCTTCCGGGCGCCAAAGTTCTGGTGATGGGTATCCTCCCTTGCTGGAACCCCGGGACGCATTTGATCCGTGGCAAAGTAAGCCAAACCAACGAGATGATCCAAAAGCTGGAGGATCTGAAGCAGGTTTATTACCTCGACCTCGGTGCGAAACTTTTGGAACCGGATGGCTCCCTTTCTAAAGAGAAAATGCCGGATGCTATGCATCCCTCGGAGGTGGGCTATGAAATTTTGGCCAAGCTCATGCAGCCGTATCTGGAAGATCTGCTGAAAAATGGCGGGCAGGGCGAACTCTGGAAAAAACGTGTGGATGGCAAGCTGCTCTAAAGCCCGCGAGCGTAAAAAGGACATTATTTTAATTCCGAAAATATGAAGATTGTAATGATTGGTGGAGGCGCGCATCGCGTTCTTGGTATTTTGCGCAGCGCCCTGGCAATTCCTGGAGTCATGGATGGAGGGGAGGTGGATCTTTTCGATCTCAACCAAGCCCGCTCGGAAGCCATGGGGCGGATGTTGTTAAAAACACCAGAGCAAAAGCGTTGCGGCTGTAAAATCAAGTGGAGCGGTACGCTGGAGGAAGCGCTGGTGGGTGCCGACGTGGTTGGAGTCATCATGCCTGCAATGCCTCCGCGCGCCTATTTTGATTCAACCGAGGTCTGCCATCGCCACGGCTTTATTAGCTCGGACAATATTTCTCCGACCGGGGCATTGTGCGCGGTAAGGATTGCCCCGGTCTTGATGGACATTGCCCGAAAAATGGAAAGCAAATGTCCCGATGCGTGGTTGATCAATTTTGTAAACCCGACTGCCGTCATGTCTGGGATGATCAACAACCACACTCGCATTCGCACATTGGGTGTCTGCCAGGGGTTCATGAACCATTTGTGGGATATCCCGCGTCTTTTTGGCAAAGACGAAATAGTGGATTCAATGGATATCCATGCAGCCGGGATCAACCATCTTAGCTACATCGTCAAGGGCAACTGGAATCACCAGGACCTGTTCACAGCGCTCCGCGAGACTCTGACCTCGGAATGGAAATTGCCCAACTTGCAACCCTGGTGGAGCGCTGCCGCCAAGGCAAATATTTGCCGAAATGTCCAAAAGTTATACCGCATTTGGAGAGAGTTGGGAGTCCTCGTCTTCTCGTCCGAGCCCGATGGACTGGCTCATCTCATGTATGAGGAAAAAGTAGAGGAGGAGAAGATGGAACACCTCGCCAATGGGTCTGTAGAACAGGAATTGCAGCAGTATTCTAATAGGCGCGCCGAGGAAGAGCGCAAATTTCTCTTGTTGCTGAGCAGCGAGCTGGATGAAAAGTTTTGGGCGGAAGGATGGAAGACCAACCCGACTTTCAAACGTGCGGATGAGGATATTTTCGTGCAAATTTTCTCAGCCCTCTCCGGCACGCGAGAGGTCAAAATTACCACCAGCCAGTTGAATCACGGAGCGATTAGCGGCATCAAGGATCGGGAGGTTGTGGAATACACCCATCGGATGTTCAAAGACAAGATTAGCCACGAGGGGCCCTTTGAGATTCCAGAGGTCGTGCAGGGCCTGAGCAGCGGTTTTGCCGCGCACCAGACTTTGTTGGGAGACGCACTAGCCACGGAAGATCCAGAGGCGCTCGCTCGCGCCTTGGTCGCTTACCCGATGAATCCCTATTCACGCAGCTCACGTGCAGCTTTCAAAGAGCTTATAGCCGTTAGTAGCGAGGATCTCAGCCCAGCGTATAGGCGGGCAGCGGAATATTTGTAAGCATTTATCCCCGGCGAGGGAATGGCCCCCCGCCGGTGCTTTCGGTGCGAAAACACTTCGCTTCACCGGTCTTCGTGATCGCCGCCCACGGAGGTCCACATTTTGGAGATGAAATGAATATTTTCGTTGATTTCTTATTGAGATAGATCAATACTTCTAGTTCAATATAAAACCCCACTATGAGAGCATCAATTTTTCCCCAAAACATCTCCTGCCAACTCGCGGTTGTGTTAGCCCTCACCCAGGCCACCATCCAAACCTCCGTGCAAGGCGCCGTAACGACGCTCCAGTTCTCGGATACGAGCCTAACGCCCAGCTTTAATGCGGCCGGGCATTGGTCGGATTCCTTGGCTCCCTCCGCTGGAACCGACTATCTCGTTGCGGGAGGGCTGGTCCTTCAAACTCCCGCGGATTCCAACCCATACACCTTTCTCGGCGATTCCTTGACGCTTGGTGATGGGACAACCAAGGGCACTCTGATGACTCAGGGCCAGAGCAGCAGCTCCATTTATACGATTAGCAACCTGATTCTGAATAACGGAACCATCAAGATGAATTCCGGCATAGCTACCATAGCTGGAAATATTTCCGTTCTTTCGGGTGGTGGGACCATTGATCAAGGGCAGGGCAATTGGACGCTCACGATCACCTCTGCCATATCGGGTTCCGGGAACCTGACATTTACAAATAGCTCGGGCACTGCGGGCACCGGACTGATTATCCTCTCCGGTTCGACTACCTCTACCTATACGGGAGCCACGACCATCCAGGCGGGCACCAAAGTTCGGTCTGCAAACGGCTTTGGGAACAGTTCGAGCGTGACGCTCTCTGGGAGCGGCGCATATTGGGATTTGGCCACCGGGACGGCGAAGGTCAACAATCTGAGCGGTGTCGCCGGAACCACCATCGACGCGAAAATAGCGTCCGGCGGCGCGACGTTGACGGTGAACCAAACGATTAATAGTGTCTTTGCTGGCAATATCATCAACAGCGCGACGGGCGGGAATTTCCACTTGATCAAAGACGGAGCCGCGACCTTGACCCTGTCGGGAACCAATACCTACAACGGCTCCACAACCATCAAGAATGGCACGTTGAAATTGGACGCAAGTACCGGTTCGCTCCTTTCTACCACGGACTTGATCATGAAAGGCGGCAATTTCGTTTACGACAATACAAACACCACATCTGGGGCAAAAACCCAAACCTTAGCTTCAGTGTCGGCATCTGCCGGGAGCAATACCATCCAGTCCATCTTAGGAGGCGCGACGACTGCTGTGCTCACCATTACGGCAGCGCCTGGGACGCCCTCCAAGGGGGCCACGCGCAACTTCGTCACCACCGGGGGCGTCAATGGTGTCAGCAATAGCATCATTTTGGCAGGCGCGGCACAGGGCTTGATCTCATACAGTGATTTCTTCAACGGGACAGATTATGCCTATGTCGACACGGTTGGCGGCTATGTTCGGGCTGCGGCTTATGGAAGCGATGCAACGTTCGTCAACGCGGGATCCGTTCTGACCAGCGACTCCACCGCTAATTATCAAATCGCCGCATCCGTAAGCACGTCAGGAAGTAGCAATGTCAGTACGCTCAAATTCACGGGTACTGGCGCGGTCAATCTCACGCTAGGTTCGGGAACGTTTGTATTGGCCAATGGAGGAATAATTCGCTCGGGCAGTGGATCGACGTTGATCAGTGGCGGCTCAGTGATTGTTTCGGCAAACGCCTCAACGTCCTTTGTCATCAACGTCGCTTCCGTAAGTGACAGCCTTACAATAGCGACACAACTTGGCAACGCGGGCAACGCTTTGATTAAAACGGGAGATGGAACGTTATTCTTCACTGCCGCTGCCAATAATTACAACGGGCAAACTTATATCAATGGCGGCTTTATCAGCACCAGTAAGAACAACATCGGGAATGCCGCTGGGGCTCAGATCATTAACATTAATAACGGCGGCATTCAGGCAACGGGCACCTTTTCGCTAGATCATGCCGTAGTTATCACGAACAGCGCTACCTTCGATGTGACGGATTCGAATATTCTGACGAATTCGAAGGTGGTGAGCGGCTCGGGAAGTCTCACAAAAATCGGCACTGGCACCCAGATCCTGTCCGCTACAAACACCTATACCGGGGCAACCACCGTCTCCGCGGGCGAACTTGATGTCAACGGTTCATTGGTGGCGGACAGCACAGTGAGCGTGGGCAGCGGGGCGAGCATCGGCGGATCAGGCAACGTGTATGGCGCGGTGAATGTAGCGAATGGCGCCATCAAAGGCAACGGCTTGACGATGGCCTCGGTATCCTTCACTGGGACGAGCACATTGGCCGGAACGAGCACCGCCACCAGTGGGTACACCATTGCGTCGGGCACCACCAATGTTACCGGCACGACTTCCAGTAGTGTGAATGTGAGCAGCGGTTTACTGAAAGGCACGGGCCAGGTTGGAAATGTTTCCGTAAGTGGCACTATTGGCGGAACACTGACGACGGGAACACTGAGCGGCTCGGGTGTGGTTTCGCCCGGCAACAGCCCTGGCATCTTGACCGTAGCCTCACTCGCCAGCGGCAACACACTCTCGTTTGCGTTTGAGTTGTCGACGGCCACCCCGACTTACTCGAGCAGCATTGCCAGCGGCAACGACATCTTGCACGTTACCAACAGCAGCTCCGGCTTGAGCCTTTCCAGCGGCAATTCGATCAGCATTTACTTCTCCTCTCTTTCGAACATGGGGGTTCTCACTGGCACGTACGAAGGCACTTTTTACCTGGAAGGGTTGTCGGGCTCCAGCTTGCTCACTGCATTCAATTCTGCCAATACCACTTACTATGTTGTGGACACTGATGGAGACACTATTGGGGATGTCGTCTTCAGCGGCACGTATTACACCACCATTAGCAAGAATCTCGTGACGGTTTCATACCTTGATAAGACTTCCAGCGATTTCGGAACCGGTACGGCGGCCAGCACGCTGGAATTTACGGTGGTTCCCGAACCGAACACTTGGGCGATATTGGTAAGTGGTTTTGGGTTACTCGCCTTCGGCCAGAAGCTGCGTAGGTGCCGCAACGCCTAACAGGCTGCTGCAAACTGTCCCTACCCATGGAGGATTCGGAATTCGTCTCGAAACTCCCCGAGAATTTTCAGCACGTCCATTACAGCCACTGCAACTAGTTAACTGGATTGCTTTACGCTCACGCTCGAATTGATTGAAGCGCAGAGGGATGGAGTCTGTTGTCCATTTGCCTATGAGCACGCTTTCCGGGTGTTGGATTTGCGGTAGCGTTGCGTGCGCTAGTGCACGTAGTTGCTTAGCGGCTACGCTGATCAAACGAAATTTTTTTGCCGCGGGTCGTTTTAAAGCAACAGGTAGTAGTCTCCGGTGCGAATGATCAAGTGGCCAAGGGCCTAAACTACCCGTGGCCATACATCTCAAATATTACCTACTTCAGACGAAATGAATGAGCCAAGAATTTCAACGAACGAACCCAGAAAAGATTTGCAAAATAATCCAACGGGTGGCGCCACGATATCGGAAGATCCCCGGTTCAAGATGTTCAACCTAACCGAACTGTCCATCAAGATGGGGGTTCCCCGAAAATACGTCACAGTCCTCAAAAAAGACGGGGCTCCTTTTGCACACGGGAGAACGCGCCCGAAATGGATCAAAAAATGGACCAAGGGTCATATCCACGACGAATTCATGCAAAAACCCGTCGATCCGGAGCCACCGGACGACAATAAGAAAAGCGCGGCATAACTAAACTTAGGCTAAGAAAAGAAGGCGACGGCTAAAAACCGTCGCCTTTTTTGTGTTTTTGGAACTTGTCAAATTTTTCTTCAGCGCAAATCCCCGCAAATCCGACCAACCGGCCGCCTCGACAGATCAAATCCGCGCAAATCGGCGCAAATCCGCCCAAGGCGAAAACTTGGCGCCGAGAGCATGTGCTTATGTCCCGCCAAGCACGCCGCTGAAGGTTCGGGGGGGACATTCACCCGAGTTGACACGCGGTGCGCCATGTAACCCCACGAGCGCAAGATGCGCCATGGGGAACCCACACAACGTTCCAACTCATCCATGAAGCACACACTTGCCCTGCAAACGGGGCGTATTCAGAGACCACAAAAAGCGGTCATCTACGGTCCCGAAGGGATTGGCAAATCAACCCTTGCATCCCAATTCCCGTCGCCGGTATTCCTCGACACTGAGGGCGGCTCGCACCACCTGGATATCACCCGCCTCCCCGCGCCGAAGTCGTGGGAGGAGGTGACCTCTGCGATCACCGCGCTCGGCTCTGAAGCCCACGATTTCCATACATTCGTCATTGATACGGCGGATTGGCTCGAAAAGCTCTTAATCGAGCACATCTGTCAGCGCAGCAACAAGACTAGCATCGAGGATTTTGGCTATGGGAAGGGCTATACGCTGCTTGCAGAAGAGTTCACGAAGTTACTGGCCTCCCTCGATCCGCTCCTTGCCCGCGGAATGCACGTCCTGCTCCTGGCCCATTGCCGGATCGTCAAGTTCGAGCAACCCGAAGCCGCCGGGGCTTATGACCGCTACGAGTTGAAACTCACCAAGCAAGTCGCGCCGCTGGTCAAGGAGTGGTGCGATATGCAGCTTTTTGCCAACTATTTCACTCGTGTTGCGGAAAGCGACAGCGGTAAGAAACGCGGCGTTGGCGGGCGCGAGCGTGTTCTGTACACCTGCCACACGGCGGCTTGGGATGCGAAGAACCGGCACGGGTTTGAGGAAAAACTGCCTTTTGCGTTCGCTTCGATTGCCGCCTCGTTCGGCTGCGAATCGAAAGCGCCTTCGGCTCCGAAGCAGGAGCAAACCTCCCCATGCACAACTCTCTTCGAAATTGATTCTCTGTTTTTTTCTCCGTTTTCTCTTGTTTTTGAACCACTTATACGACTCGAATCCTTTGTGGTTTGGCTTTCCTCCTTACGGAAAGTTGCTCTCGGTTAACAGCATCCGGATTCTCTAGTTCGAATCGCCGATATGGGTGGCCATTCTGACGATTTACGAAACGGGCTGTTCTCGGCTAACAAGTCTCTCTCGCCTTGGTGGTAGCAGTGCCGCCCAGATCGTTGGTTGCCCCTCCGAACGGGCCATTGCGTGTGACCGAGCCTCACTTTTTCTCCCGTCCTTTCAACCCCGGCTGATCGGTGCCATTTCTGCCCTATGCAAAAACCTTGCTCCACCCCAGAGTCGCCTCTATAAAGTCCTTTTTTCGACGGCTTAGATTTTCATATCGAAAAACCGCCTGTTTGACCACCTTCTTTAAGCACTTTTTCGATGTCCAGAGTCCGTCAAAATCCGCTCCTTGCTTTTCTTCTCCACATGACCCAGTTGGTTCTCCTGCGCGAGATCTCTTATCTTAAAGCAGAGAATCAAATTCTCCGATCCCGGCTGCCAAAGCAGATTCAGACTACGCCCGCCGAACGTTCGCTTTTGGTTCGCTTGGGAGCGCCTTTGGGCAACGCGATCCAGGAGTTGCTCTCGGCCGTCAGTTATAAGACGTTTCTGCGATGGGTGCGCGAGGAAAAGTCAGGGAAGACAAGGATGCAAAAACCCCGGCATCCGGGGCGGCCGCCGGTTGCGGAAGACATAAAAGCAATCATCCTGCGGTTGGCCAAAGAAACCGGTTGGGGATACGCCCGAATCCAGGGCGAACTCAAAAAACTCGGGATTACCGTGGCCACCAACACGATCAAGAAGATCCTGATCCAGAACGGCTTCCACCTGGCGTGCCCCCATTCTTTGAACCACTCGTTATGAGAGATTTGTAAGGGATATCGGGTTAAAGACGCTGGCTTGCGGAGCGCAGGCCGCTTCGACGGAGTCGAAAGGCCGGAGCGGAGCAAGGCAGCGTGCGGCGAACTCCTCCGGGGTCAGATTTCCCAGCGAGGAGTGCGGGCGTTGTTGATTGTATTTCTGGCGGTATTCCTTGCCGAGCACTTTCGCTTCCAGTGTGCTCGCAAAGAGTTCCACGTTGAGGAACTCGTCCCGGAAGCGGCTGTTGAAGCTCTCGCTGTAGGCGTTCTGCCATGGCGCTCCCGGTTCGATGTAGAGGGCGCCGATATCGGTGCCGTGTAGCCACTCCTTGACGGCCTCGGCGACGAACTCCGGCCCGTTGTCCGAGCGGATAAACTTTGGAGCCCCCCTCTCGGCGACAAGCCGCTGGAGCGTTCGCACCACGTCCCGGGCCGTCATGGTCCGCTCGACTTCCAGCGAAAGGCATTCGTGGCTGTATTCGTCCAAGACCGGCAGCCATTTGAGCCGCGCGCCCGTTTCGGTTTGGTCGAATACGAAGTCGTAGCTCCAGACTTGGTTGATCCGCTCGGCCCGCCGCCGCTGGGTGCCGTTGGCTGATTCACCTATGCGCCTCTTTTTGCGGGCCTTGGCGGGAACTTTGAGCCCTTCCTTTTTCCAAAGCCGGTGGACGCGCTTGCGGTTCACCCGCCAGCCTTCGCGCCGCAGGTAGCAGGTTACCGTCCGGTAGCCCGCCCGCGGTTCGCGCTCGGCGATGCGCCGCATGGCTCGCGTCAATCTGGCGTCCACGTCGGGCCGCCGCATTTGGTAACGCTGGGTGCTGCGCGGCTGATCCAGACTCGAACAGGCCCGGCGTTGGCTTGTGCACAGGGTTTCCTGCACGTGCGTCACCGCCTCGCGTTTGCGCGCCGGGCCTACCATTTTCCCTCCGCGATTTCTTTTAAGATCGCCTTGTCCAGCGTCAGGTCGGCCACGGCCCTTTTCAACCGCGCGTTTTCCTTTTCCAGTTCCTTGAGCCGCTTGAGTGCGTCTTTTTTCATCCCTCCATACTCGCTTTTCCAGCGGTGGTAGGTCGCCAGGCTCACCTCAATGGCTCGGCTGGCTTCTTCCACGCTCTTGCCCGTGGCTACCAAGCTTTCGGCCTCGCGCAGTTTTTTGATGATCTCTTCCGGTGTGTATCGTTTTCTTTTCATGAGAGTTGCGGCGGCGCTTCCGCGCCTCCTTCTCTCATAACTCTTGGATCAACTTTTGGGGAGCACTCCAGACGAACGTAAGCGTCACGCGAAGCGCCACTTGACGGGCGTCGGCTCGTAACGGGTCATAAGGCTCATAGATCTCGTAGGTAAAGCGATACGAGATCTATGAGGTCTACGAGGCGGCGGCTTGGGGGTACCGCTCTTCGCGAAGCCTTTTGGCGTAGGCTGCCGGTATCCAGGTGGCGATGTTCTGGTTGGTCAGCACGGGCAGTTTGGTGAGGATCTCCCGCAAGTAGGCGTAGGGATCTACGCCGTTGCGTCGGCAGTTTTCGATGACGGTGTAGAGGACCGCCCCGCGCTGGCCCGCATCGGCGTCGCCTACGAAGAGCCAGTTCTTTTTGCCCACCGCCGTGGGCCGGATGGCATTTTCAACAAGGTTGTTGTCGATCTCCACGCGCCCGTCTTGCAGGAAGACGCTCAAGCCCGGCCATTGACCCAGCGCGTAGTCGATGGCTTTGCCCATGCTGCTTTTGGGCAGGTAGCGTTTCTTGGTTTTTAGTCGCACCAGCGCTTTGCGGATGCGCTCGTGGATGGGACGGCTTTGGGCCGCTCGGAGGGCTTCCCGCAACCGCGGCCCGGCGCGTTCTTTCCGTAAGTATTTTTCGATTTGGTAAAGGTGTGCCATTTGCCGAAGGAGCCAAGTGACGATGCATGGGGCCTGCGATTGCGATTCGATGAACTTGCGCCGCGCGTGGGCGTAACAGGCGGCGAGCCGGATGTGGCCTTCGCGGCCAGCGCTCCGGGCGTAGCTACGGTAACCCGCATACCCATCGCATTGCAGGACGCCCCGCCAGTGGGCGGGAAGGATCTCGCCCACGCACTCGGCGGCGCGACTGGTGCGCCAGTGGTAAACGACTTCGCCGCCGGGCCGGTTGCATACCCACAGGTAGCCGGTACCCGTTTTCTTATTGCCGGGATCAAGGTAGCGAACCGGGGTTTCGTCCATCTGGATGTAGCCGCCTTTCACCACGCCCGCGTTGATCTCCCGATAGATCAAACCCAGCCAGTCGGCAGCCAACCCCATCCACCGCGCCAGCGTTTGACGGGGCAGGATGACTTGGTGGCGCGTGGCGTATATTCGCTCCTGGCGATGGAGCGGCAGATGGTCGCAGTATTTGGCCACGATGACTTGCGCCAAGAGCCCCGGCGCCGCGATGCAGCGTTCCTGTAATACCGGCGGCAATGGCGCGATCACGGGCACGGCGTCCAGTTCGCCACGCTTCACATACTTGCGCCGGATCATGCGCCGACGTAGGAACCGAGCCGGTTCGTAGTCGAGCTGCTCGCTGACTTCCTGGCCGATGCAGCGCCACGCTTGCGGTTCTGCCTGCACCGGCAGCGGATCGACGAGCTCCTCGACGCACGGCAGGTGTGCAGGCAACCGCGGCCATTTGTTTTTCGCAGGCTTGCTCTTAGAGCGCGGAGTCGATTCTTCCTTCGAGCGCCGAGTGGCCTCCGCCGCCAAGTCGGGCTCGTTCGCTTTTCCCGGCGAACTCCCTTCCAACAACAGTTCCAGTTGCCTCGGGTCGAGCTTCTCGCTCCCCGCTCCGAAGATCCGCTTCACCAACAGGTCCACCTTTTGCCGCAGCAACTCGTTCTGCTGACGCAATCGTGCGTTCTCTTCCAGAAGTTCCTGTTCGCGTTCGGTGACCATTGCTCGTTGGCCACAGGAGACTAGTCATCCCGTCGCTAAATTCAAGCGCCGATCATACTTAATATATGACTGCTATTCCCGCTCATACCACGGACGCATTTTCGCCCCGTGCAGGTCGATCCCGTCGGTCAAGAGCGCCAACGCCTCCGCGCTCAGCTTGAGCTTTGTGCGTCCCGGCTCCAACGACACTAGCACTTTGAGGCTCCCGCTAAAACTCAGCATCCCGTTTGCCCCTTGGCTGCCAGCGCCTTCAGCAACTCCGCCGCCAGCTTCATTTGGCCAGGGGTGGAGAGTTCCACGCTCGCTCCGCCCGGTAACTCAAGCTTGAGCGCCGCTACGATTGCCATCACCTGCTCGCCTTGGACGCCCGCTTCGACCTCCGCTTCTACCCAGCGCGGCCCCGGCCCTGGCTGCGGTGCCATCAATGCGGCCGGAACTGGAGCCGCTGCTTGCACCAACAGCGCTTGCCGCTGGTTCTTCCTCTTCTGCTGCCAATGGGCGAACGTCTGGTATTTCACCCCAATCTGCGCTGCAAACTCCGCCGCGCTCACCCCACACCGCTCGTACTCATCCAACAGCGCCTCCCTTCGTTCTCTCTTTACCAGCACATGCCCTCGGCGGTCTATTTTCAACAACTCATCCCGAATCGCTTCGCTTTGCATCCTCCCATACTGACAATTTTCATCCCTCCAGGATAGAGGCGCTCCACGTGACGCTTACAGAGATGTTGCCGCAGAATAGGTATCAAGTTTGAAACCGTAATGACGGCGAGAAGCGTGTATCCGAACTGTGCCCCGCTCACGAAGTCTGTGGCCCAGTTGCCGGGATCCATATATCCTTTAGGCGAACTCTGGGCATCGGAAAAAGTGCGAAAGAAGATGGTCAATCGAGCGGTTTTTCGATACGAAAAGAATAAGCCTCGAAAAACGGAGATTGCAGAGGAAACACGGTAGCGGAACAACAGTTTTGTACGCCGCACATGGCCTTATCGGAAGGCAGGGGCCAGATGGGACCACGGAATGGAGGGAGTAGATGGACTGTTAACCCGAGAGAGAGTTCTCGCATACGCTGGATGTGGCCGCCCATTTATGCCATTTCGAACGTAGAGTGCCGTTGCTGTTAACCAGAGAACGAGTTCGAATCGTTGGAGGCGAAAACTGGATAGGATTCGAACTTGCCTAAGTAGCTGCCTCAACATGTTTTACGCGGTTTCGAAAACAGAGAAACCTTCTAAAATGAGGTGTGCATAGGGAGGGAGGGATCACTCCACTTTCGTCTGGTTTTGGCCCCCAAACTAAAACATCCTCCCGGCCCAAAATTGCTGAGTCACGGCATACTCTACTTTTCCACGACACTGAAAGAGGCTTTTTGAAATTTGGACACCTTTTCGACGAATAGTTCGTCGGGAGAGTCGGCATTATCGACAAGTCCAAAATTGTTTCCTTCCGCGGAGGGGGTAAACCACATTTGCCAATGCATTCCTACGATGAACGGAAGGTTGCTGAGCTGCTTGACCATGTCGATGTATGCTTTCGATCTTCCTTCTCCTTCATAGCCGTGTCCAACGGTCCATTCGGAAATGAGTATTGGCCGCCCCGTCACTTCGTGAATCTTTTGTAGCGCATCAATCTGACGAGATGAATAGCTTCCGGCCCCATAGCAGTTTACCGCTACTACGTCGAAACGGCTAAAATGCCTCAAGGGCTTATAATCGCAGAGACGCTCTCCTGGTAACCGTGGACTGCAGATAATGGCCTGCGGATCGTATTTGCGGATCGCTCCAACAACAAAATCAACATACTCACTTACCATAAAGTCTTCGAAATTTTCCATATCGGCCATCAATTTGCGGTTGTCACCGACGACTGCCAGATCGGGTGGCATGGAGCCGATCTCATCAAAACAAGTATAGTTGAACTTGTGCTGCGGATCGGTTGTCCAAGCTTTATTAAGCGTGGAAATATCTCGGTAACGCGCTGACAACCATTTGATCAACGCTTCCTTGGCAGAGGGAGTCCAGGCGAAAGCATAAAGGGGAACTACTCCAAGACTGATTTCGTTATCTGGAAAGTAACCCATTACATGGGAAATATCTTTGCGCTTTTCGATTACAGATTTTGCCTGTACCAAGACAGCATTTTTCCAATCTGGATTGAACGGATCGCCCATTCTGGAGGTACCTCCGACAGGAATAGTCATCCCATTTTGGCCTTTTAGAAGATAGGCGCTGTTATTAACTGCGCTAAATCCAAACATAACCCATGAATTAATTCCCTTTTCGCCAGCTGCCTTTATTGAGCTTTCGAAACTCCACGCTCCCAGAGATGAAAACCCCCAATTTTTGAGACATCCGATTGCGTGGTTCTGCCACTCTGACTCAATGGGCCATTTAAGACGCACTTCTTTACCTCGTTGGGGGTTGAGGCTATCCCACCACGACTTTTCTTTCGGATAGGAAAAGTGATTAACGCCCAAGTCAAAGAAGGCCGTACCATCTTGGCTCTTAAAGTACCAAACACCATTCAACTCAACGACTTTTATTCGTTCGTCCTTTTCCAATCCAGGTATAGAGGGATGCCCGGCTTGAGCTGGAATGACCGCTGGTTGGGAGTTCTCTGCTAAAGCTTCCGGTTCTGGGGGAGCGTCTTGAAGATGGTAAACCGCTACGTCATCCACATATGCCTGGGCCGGACCATCTGTCGCCAAGATATTGACCCCAACCACTTTGGTATCGGCAGTAACCGTGAATTTCTTCCAGAATTGGATCCAATCTGAAGGGGGTTGCTTGTTCCATAATTTGAAAACTATGGGACAGGATACGGAATTTTTGCTATCGATAAGATGCAAGGAAACACAAGGCCGTGCGAAACTTTTACGAGCCCAGTTTACGTAACCTGTAATAACGTAATCGCCTGGCTGCAATTTCAAATCCTGCCTGAGCATTACCCAATACGGATATTGGGAGTCCGAATGGAATACAGCCGCTGAATAGTGCCCGTGACGGACAATATTAGGATCAACCTGGAACTGAATTTTGTGATCCTTATAGCTGGTTCCATGTCCCTTGCCTTCATCAAGAACGTACCACGCCGATGGCAGGCCATTATTTCCAGCATCCTCAAAGTCGCCGTTTCGTAAAAGATTTTCCCCAGCCATGCATGCCTGACTAAAGAGAAGAACCGCCCCAAGTATAAACCATTTCTTCCTATGCATAGTTATTTTTATCAGCGTTACATTTTGGTCAAGCAGCTTCTAATTCTAGCCCAGTTTCACTAAAGTGAAAACGATCTATCAGCGCCTATCAGGTTAACATCCGCAATCCAGCGGCAGGCCACTGTGTCTTACGATTTGGAGTGTGACGTAGATTGGCTCGAATTGATCTATCAATTATACCATGCGGCGGCGCAATTTTTGCCCGAAGCCAAGCAGCCCGATTCCGCCCACCAGCATGGCCCATGTACTGGCCTCAGGCACCACCGTCAGGGTCACATCGTTGAATTGGCCGTCTCCATCGGCGTTGGACGAATAACTCAAGAGGTATTCCGTGCCGCTCACCGTGAACGTATTGTCGGCGTTCGAGGTAAGCGAGTAGGTGGAGCCGCTCGTGAGGATCGTCGAGAAGTATCCCGTTGTCGTGCCGCTGCCGGTGTTGTCGATGAGGGTGATTGTGCTGCCGAGCGTCAGGCCGCTCAGCTTGGTGAGATCCAGCGTTCCGGCTAGGCTCACGTCCCCTTTGACATTGACTTGGTTATAAGATATTCCCGCCACCGCTCCGCTCACTTCCGTCACCAGCGTGGACGTGGAATCCATGGTAAGGCCACCGGTTACCGTGCTATTGCCTTTCAGCCAACCGCTAATGGTGGCGCTGCCATCAATGGTGCCGTTGGCGTTTAACGTGGCATCCGCAGAGACTGAAAGCGCGCTGTTGGATTTGGTGGTGCCGCTCAAAGATGTGGTGCCGCTCGCTATGGTTACGCTGCTGGCGATGTTGTATCCGCTTAGCGTGCTGGAACCGTTGAGAACGGTGGCACCCAAGCTCAAGCCGCTGCCGTTGACGGTGCCTCCGTTGACGGTGACCGCGCCACTCACAGAACCGGAACCGCTGAGCACTTTTTCCCCCCGAACGGCCAGGCCGCCGGTAATAGATCCATTATCCGTGATGTTTCCGTTAAACGCAGCAGCAGACGCTGTTGCTCCAGCATGCACGGTGACATCATTGTTAAAGGTCAGACCTCCGGAAATTGTCCCGTAATCGTTGACCGCCCCGCCCACCGTGCCACTGCCATTCAAAGTGGCCGTGCTGGAAACATTGACAGTGGTATTGGCAAGCGAACCGTTGACGCTCAAAGTGCCGCCGATAATGGCTGTTGCACCGGTGTAGGTATTGACACCCCCGAGCACGAGGTTTCCTCCGCTGACGGTGAGCGCCGTTATCCCCGAGCCATCGGCGATGAGACCGGAATATGCGCCGCCGCCAGTAACCGTCAAGGTAGAAGTGCTGGCGCCGTTGTTGGTCACCGTCTTTGTGCCGGTTCCCGTGCCGCTCAGCCCCGCAACGGTCTGATTGTTGCCATTGAGATCAAACGTTCCGTTGCTGTTGTCGGTGCCTCCGAGGATCAGGTTGGTTGCGGTGGGGAGCGCGTTGCTTACCCCATCCACCAAAACACCGCCGCCGTAGACCCAGGTGGGGCCGTTGTAAGTATTAACCGCGCTTAGCGTCGTGGTGCCCCCTGTTATGTAGAGATCAGAATTAGCGATGGAACCGCTAATGGTGCCGGTAACATTGACGCCAGCCGTACCGCCGTCCAGGACCAGAACTGTGCCGTTCTTTACCAAAGATCCCGAGAGGGTCAGCAATCCGGTGCCGCTATTCTTGATGGTGTTCAGTCCATTGCCCAGCGCATAGATGTTCTTGTCCAGTATGCCCGCCCCACCAGTATATTGCAGTATACCGGAAGAAGTTGAGGCCACTCCAAGGTTAACCGTATTGGAGGAGCCGAGCGATTGGCCCGAAGTGCCGCTGGCCACAGAACTGAACGCCAGGGTTCCGTTCTGAACGCTTGTTGTGCCACTATATGTATTGTTTGTGCCGGAAATCCACCAATACCCGGATCCACCCTTCACGAGGCTAGTCGTTTTGCCAGCGGTCGGATCGTTGATCTGCAAAGCCATGGTGTTGTTGTCGGCGTTGGTACCGGTCAGCGTGATCGTCCTGCTGGCATTTCCCGCACCGTTGTTATTGTTAACGATCGCGCCGCCGCTATTGCTAAACACCAATGCGCCCGTGCCTTCGTTGTCAATAGTACCTGCCGTATCAATATACATCTGACGGTTGGTCGTGGATCCCGTCCCAGTATAAACCAAAGTAGCCCCATTGATCAGTTGCAACGCCCAACCGGAGGTCGGGCCCGCGCCGATACTGCTGGCCACACCGCCGTTGGCGAGTGAATTGACCACAACCGAACCGCTCGTAACCACCAATGCACCGGTAAAAGTATTGTTCCCGGTGAGGGTCAAAACGCCGTAACCGGATTTTGTAAGATTATAGCCCGCCCCGGAGATCACCCCGCCAATGGTTAGGTTTCCACCAGACACGGTCAAAGTGCGACTAGCTGTCATCGTAACCGCTCCTGTCCCCATGTTTAGCGTTCCCCCTGTGTAGGAGAAATCACCCGACCATACCTGGGCGTTGTTGGTGGCCAGCGTGATCGCGCTGCCGGAGGAAGTGAGAAAGCTGCCGCCTGTGATTGTCAGAGTACCAGTGCCGAGCGCGTAGGCATTTGTGAGGTTAAGCTTTCCTCCCGAAAGAGTCGTGCCTCCCGAGTAGCTGTTGGAGCCAGAGAGGGTTAACGTACCCGCACTGGCCGAGCCAATCGTTAAGCTGTAGCCTGCTCCTGCGTCGCTGATCGCCCCCGCAATCGTTGCGCCGGTTGTGCCAAGCGTGTTGGCGGTGATCGTGCGATTTCCCGTGAGGGAGACTGCGGTGGCGCCGAGACTCCAGTTTGCCGAGCCCCCCAGCGTGATGTCGCCACCAATCGTTATGGTTCGGTTGATCAGAGTGTTCAACGTGGTTCCATTTGACGATAAAAGCGTGCCGCCATTCAGAATCAAATTTGCCCCGGTCGTCGTGCCTGCTCCGCCCAATGCCCCCGCAGCCGCAAGATCAAGCGTGCCGGCATTAAGTGTTACGGCATCATTCGTGCCGTTAAATAAGTTGTTATTGAAGGACAACTGGAGCGTGGCCCCTCCGGTTTGATTGATAATGAGACTGCCAGAGGTAATTTGCCCCCCAAGGGTAACCTTCCCGCTCCCCGTCCCCGAGAAAGTTGTGACATCCGCAAATTTCAACGGTGCGCTAATATTAAAGGCACCGCTCCCATTTTGGATGATCTGGGCACCCGCCCCTCCGCCATAGAAATATAAACCGTTTGTAGAAGCGATCCCTTCAGTGACCGTTGCGGAACTGTTCAATGTGAGCGTCTGCACGCACAAGAGAACGTTCGTGTAATTCGTACCGATATTCTCGGTAGCAATGTAGGAAGTGCTGCCACTCCCGCCAAAATAAAAGGTATTGCCTGCTGTTGCCGAGCTTTTTGTAGCGGGCGCGGCGCCACCACTCCACGACGCTCCGTAACTCCAGGATCCTGTCACCGGAGCGTCCGCGGTGCCACCACTACCCCCCGTCCAGGTATAATCAGCTGAAAATGCGGATGGGCCAAACAGCGAGGAGAGACTAAAAATCACGCCAAAGGTAACTTTGGATAATGCAGATTTCATGGGGTAAAAACGGTTGACTCCTGCGAGAAAATCGTTGGTTGAGGGATGGCTTCTATATCGACCGATAATTACTAAAACGTTCCAGTAGCGTCAAGCGGATTTTTTTGAGGAATCAACCTGGGCTATTTGAGCTTCCGTTCACTAATCTGCAACTCCGATGCCGGGTATAAGTCGGTTACGCAGACCAAAACTTCCCCATGCAGGCCACATAAGCATCGATATTCTCAAGGCCGACACCGCGCACTGGATAAAATGGCCAAGGCTGCATTTGCGAATTGACGATGGAACGTTCCATGTCATGGTTTTGTGGCGTTTCACCATCTTCTGGTTTCGATACCGGATTCTCCTCCCTCGTCTTCCGCCCACGATCCAAAAATCTACCGTTCCGGCACTCTTTCATATACAACAAGCAGGCAGGTCATCAGCGCGAGACTCGATAGACGCACCGAGCAGTGGCCTCCCTCGCCCATAGCAAATGCAAGTCTGTCGGTAAGCAGTCCTTCTGGGTTAACCAGATCGTTCTCTAGGCGCTTTTCCCAGATATGCATTCCCACGCAGCCGCAGATTTTAGATAAGACAGACAACCTCATGACACGAACCTATCCAGTGAATTACCGTTGGCATGGAGGATATAGCCTGACCGGTTCCGCATTTTTGGAGAACATGCCATTGGATCCGCGTATTTCATTGCTGGGGCGATCCGAGCGTGGTTGCTTGCGGAGTGCGTTGTTGGGCTTGCTCCTCCTTGTTGCTTCGACGCTGTACGGCGCGGGCTCCGACAAGTGTGCGCTCCAGAATGCCCATCTGCGGGTCACCGTCGATGCGAACACAGGTCGGATTGTCGAGTTTGGGCGGGTGGACGGCCCCAATTTATTGTGGATTAATGATGCCGCCTCATTGGAAAGCGAATACCGCAAGACCGGCTGGAAAAACCGGGGTGGGGACCGATTCCACCCAGCGCCACAAGCGTTGTGGAGGTTTGCGTCGGGCGAAAACCTCCCGCCCGATGCGGCAATGGACGGCGATTCGTGGCGCATCGTCGAATGTACATCCCGCCGTTTTGTCATGGAAAGCAGGAAGAGCGCGCTTTACAGCGTCCGGGCCCGGTGGACGCTGATTCTCGACGGTCCGCGTCTCGTCATTTACAATCGGCTGACGCGCACCGCTTCCAATCCGTTCCCCGTGCATCTGTGGTCAGTGACGCAGGTACCGCGCGCGCGGGCATTTCTACTCGAAAGCCGGGCCGTGAACCCGCGTGGCGGCTGTTTCACGGAGCTTTGGGGTAACCCGGCGCGGGATCCCCAAGCGGTGACGATCTCCGGCCGGGTGGTCCGTTTTATACCGCCCAACAAAAGGCCGACGAAAGTGGGAGCGCTCGGCGGCTGGCTAGCCGCAGTATATGGCCAGGATGTATTCTTGCAAACAACAAGCTATCAGCCCGGCGGCTGTTATCCCGAGGGCTCGTCGGTGCAGGTGTTTGATGATGGGCGGCGATATGTCGAGTTGGAAACGTTGAGTGAATTACGTCACTTAAGGGCCGGAGAATCATTGTGCAATACGGTCGTCTGGTCTGTGGTTCCGCTGTGGAAATTTCAGCAGCGGATTCGCTGAAACGGGGACTTTGTGCCCGATTCTCCGTGGGCTATTTCGTAAATCCGTCTCTCGCCTCAAGGATGTGGAAATCTCATATCCCATGTGTCGTTCCTGCGACGGTATTTTGGAAAAATAGCCAGTTTTTAAACGTCTTTGCCTACGGCGCGCTGATATTCGGTAACTTCATGGGCAGCCGAGCCAAAGCAGGCGATCTGACGGAAATAGGTTGCATTAACTGGAACGTTCCCGCATCTTATCTGAAATCCTCCGTCTGTGTCAGACACACTCGGGATCGGCGGAACAACATCGCTATTGGGAACCGGCCTGGTTGCGGTTAAGTTCGAAAGCGCCGACACGCAGACTTGCGCATTCATGTTCACCCCCCTCCCCTCTTATCCATGACCAGATTGATCAACTATGCCGCCGCATATGTGCTTTGCATTGCCGCCGTCCATGCCGCAGACAACACCGACCCTGTTTTCCCGTTGCCAGGCAAAGCGGAATTGACCGTTCACACGGAAAATTCCGCCGCACTGCTCAGCGTGAAAAAGGATGGGGCCTATATCAAACTGATTAACAGCGCGGGCCCGGTATGGAAAGGCGAAGGCGGCGCGACGCTCTCGCCCACCAATTACACCGCTAGCCTTGTTGGCGTTCAGCCCTCCCCAGATGGAGTGGAATGCACCTACGAAACACACTACTTCGAAAAAACCCAGCGCTGGACAGTCCGAGTGCAGGTGAAGGATCAATCCATCATCCTGAACTATCGCTCCGAAGACCCGGCCTGCGCAGGCGTCAACGCGGGCATCGTCCCGGACGGTGAGTCATGGACCGGCTATGCCGTTCCCGACCGCGTTGCAGAAGACTACCCGCAGCATGGGCACCGCCCCGACCTTTTCTATCAGCCCCGGCTCGGCCTTTGGTTCCGTGGAACGTGGGACTTCGATGCCTCGAACGCGTCGGCGGACAGGACATCGAGCCAGGAACCGCAACTTACCGGCAAGGATGTTTCGGATTTCCCCGGCTTCCAAGGCGGCAGTGACAACGGCGGTCCCCTTTCGTGGAGCCGTGATTTGATCTATACCAGCCAACTCGACAGCAAGGCATCCCTCCCTCTCAACGAAACGTTTGTGATCCGCGTTGGCACCGGCATGTGGGATGCCGTCTCCAAGCCCACCCAGGAGGCCAGTCCTTACCTAAAGGACTTGAAGGAAGAAGTCTTCGTCGACTACTGGGGCGGCAGCTTTGAACTGGGGCTTGCGGTCAACCGCTGGATGCGCACCTTTGCCGAGGGACTCGTCAGCCACGTCACGCTGATCCAGGACTGGCAGGGCGGCGGATTTGACTCCCATCTTCCGCTCGCCATCACACCCGAACTCCCGGTCAACCCCGCCAAGGGAAAGGAAGAAACCCTCCGGACGTGGCTCGGCGAAATGAAGACGTGGGGCCGGGCCGGACTGCGAACCAACTATCTCTGCTACCGCAATACCAAAGAGCCCCGCATCCAGACGGTTCCCCGCGCACTTGGGCCCGACGGAAAAGAAAAATGGCATACCCGCATCCCCGAAGTGATGGCCACCGTGGATTCGCAGGAAAAATACATCAAAGAACTCTTTGCCACGAATGCCTGTTTCTCCGATCAGATAACCTCGGGCGGCGTGGATTTTCCCTATGTCGATTTTAGCCCGGACATTGCCGATCCCGGGACGCTACGTGGCGCGCGCGCCAACCTTCGCTCGCTGGCTACCCGCATCAAGACTGCCGTGGGCGGACCACTTTTTTCCGAAACGCTGAACTCCGAATACCTCATCGGCGAATTTGTCGACAGCGGCGATTACGGCCTGTTCGAAGGCCATAATCGCCCTCTTACCCCGGATTACAAGCTGCGCACGCTCCACCCGCTGAGCGTCTATTACGGCGCAGGATTGCCCTACCGCTATTTCTTCGCCCCGCCCTACGGCGGCAACACGAAACAGGCCCAAGGCAACCAGCTTTACGCCGCGCGTTACCAGGCCGGGGCCGACGACTACCGCGCCGTCACACTACTCTACGGAAACGGCGGCTACGTTTATTTCTACCCGTGGATCAAACGCGGAGCCATCCTCTCCGAATTCATGACGCTCGGCCTGCTCCAGCGCTATTATGCCGGGGAACCGGTGATGAAAGTGGAATACCGGGACGGCGATCAATGGACAAGTCTCGAAGAACTGTTAAAGCAAGGGCACAACCCCGCGATGTATTACGGATTCATACGCGTCGAATACCGCAACGGCTTTCGGGTTTTCGTGAATCGGGGAGAAATCACCCAGGAAGTCACGCTGCCGCAATTCGGTAAGGTGACGCTGCCGAAGTATTCCTACGCCGCGTTTTCTGCCGACGGCAAAGTCGAAGCCTTCTCCGGCATTCCAGCCCGGTCAGAAGACGCCAAGCGCATCGACTACACCCGCGACGATCTCCGCAAAGTGCGCTTCGTCGATCCCCGGGGCGGCAGCTACGACAGCATCTCCGTTCCGACAGTTTTCCGCGACGGAAAACCGGTCTTCGAGGAACCGCTTTTCAACGAACCCGCATCAACGCTCATTCCTACCCAACAACACTGATTTCTATGAACAAAATCCGCATCGCTTCAATTGCCCTGATCAGTGCGCTGGCCTACCCCGGCGCGATGATGGCCGCCGGAGACGAGCCCAACGCACTCCCCAACGGAGGCTTTGAACAAGGCTTCGAACATTGGTCAAAAATGAACCACTCCGTGCTCGAAACGGATGCCCACGGAGGGATCAACGCCGCCCGACTCACCGCGAACGAAACGGAAATTGTCCGCCTGGAAACCTCGGTCCAAAACCCGCCGAAGGCTGGCACTCTGGGCATATGGCACAAAGTCCCTTCGGGGGCCAAAGCCAACTCGCCCCTGACGGTCATCATGATCCCGCTGGCAACCTCCGGGGCGGAAGTTCCGCAGGGCCGCCGGTTCTTTATTGTGAAACCGTCGAGAGACAACGACTGGCACCAGTTCTTCACCGAATTCAAACTTCCCCCCAACACGGCGCGCCTAGTGCTTCGGTTCTCGATCAACGACACGGAGGTGCCACATCAAAATCGCGGCGTCACAGCCTACGTGGTCGACGATATTACCCTCACCCCTTCGGCAAATCCGTAGCCATCGGACGGTTTGCATTGGGAAGGGAAAGGCACCGTTCATCCGCCAAATGGGAAACGTTGCTGAATTTTAAGAAATATCCGGGGGAACAATAGCCGCGTGTTGCCGAAGAAGTTGTTGGATCTCAGCGATTGGGATTTTTCGAAGCTCTCATTTGGTAGCAGCAGATATGGAGGCGACTGCCCCGACAACTTGCCCCATCGACCTACCCAGTATGCAGCTTTTCTCAAAAAGCAGCGTGCGCGCTCCCGCTCTGGCGGCTTGTGTAGCGGCGACAATTCCAGCGGGCCCTCCTCCCACGACAATAACGTCAAAATTATCTGTATTGGGGGCGGTCATGCCTAACAAGTGAAGGTTAAGGGGCCAATTGTTCTCTCGAGATCAATGAACATAACGTTTACTCCATGCAATTCGGGTGATTGATTTTAGCAAGGGATACCTATGCCATCGTTCGCAGCATTTCTTTGGTGACAGCATAGCGGAGCGGCTCTCCGTTTTCCCAACGCTGAAATTCCTCGATCATATAATCGGCCATGCGCACAACCTCATCGCCGAGCGAGCCTGCGATGTGGTGGCTAACTCGCACATTGGGAAGGGCAACCAGCGGCGCACTGGAATTGCGTTCCATTTCGTTCGCCACCACATCCAACAACGCGGTGAGATCCTGGCGCACCTTGAGCGCTTCCACCATCTCATCTTCGGCAACCGTTAATCCGCGCCCTGTATTGATAAACGTCGCATTGGCGGGCATGGATTGCAGATGATGGCCCTGAATCATCCGAACCGTGGCCGGAAGATTGGCAAGATGGTTGGAAACCACGTTTCCCCGCTGGAATGCCTCCTCCAGCGAAACCTTCTCCACCCCAAGCTCTCCCGCAGCAGCCTCTGAAAGAAAAGGATCGAAAACGAGGACGCAAAGGTGAAATGGGCGCAATAAGTCGATGACTTTCCGCCCGATTTGCCCGGCCCCGAGCAGGGCGACCGTTGCTCCAAAATTGCCCAGCCCGGTAAACGGATTTTCTGGGTTCCCGATGAGCAGTTCTTCAACGTTGCGGAAATAGCCTTTGTTCGCGAGGAGAATCTGCGCAAGGGTAAACTCCGCCACGGGAATGGCATTGGCTTTCCATGCGCTGCAAACCGTAATTCCTCGGTCCAAGGCCGTGCCAACGAAGGAACGAACCGTGCCCCCGGAGAAAAATACGGCCCGGAGTTTCGGCATCCCGGAAAACATTTCCTCAGTCAGCCCCGGGATTCCCCAGGTGCCAAAAATAACTTCCACATCCTTTAACTGCGGAGCAAGGCGTACGAAATTTTCCGAGCTAACGGTTTCGGGATAAACGGATACCAGTTCTTCGATCCGCTGCCTCCTTCCTTGGCTATAAACCCGGGATAGATCCACCTTGTCATTTCCAAAAAAAGCCGCCCTTTTCTTTGGAATCAGCGCCATTTCTACTCCCAGGGTGCTCCGCGGAGCCAGGCACGCCGGGACAAGCACCAAGCGATAGATACAGGAAGAGACACCCAAGTGGTCCTTGTAAGCATGGGTTTCAACACGATCAAGGAGGGTTCCAGGCATGGGGTGAATGGCAAGTCGGATGCCATCCGACTCAATAACAGCCTCGTTCCCTTTAAGTAAAATGGGATGGGAAGCGACTATCGCGCTCTCCAGGGACTCCAGCCGCTCCAGCTCAAATTGATCCACCAGGACAAGGCTTCCCTGTTTTTTTTCAAAATGGAACGTCCGCAGGAACTTCCCGCACCCGGCTTCCCTCGGGTAACAAGCACTTGCATCCACGGAGAACGATACGCAGTCTTCACCCAGTTCATGCGCGATGACTTTCGAAAATCGCTCGGCGCCTTCGGCTTGTTCGCAGCCGTTAATGATCGGAAGCGAATGGCCCAAGGTACGCGCGGCCAGAAATTCATAACGTTTCAAAGAAAAAAAATCTTTGACGTACTCCGGCGCGCCGATTTCTGAAATCAGCCTTATGCCGTCGATATTCAGAATAAAGCTGCCGCAGTCGTTGTGATTGTGGTGTTCGCCGTTATGCCCGGCTTTGGCTGCGAAGTCCCAGTGATGTCCATCCTGCTCAGCGCCATGCGCGACCAACACTCCGAGATCCGAAAGGAAGCAATCGCTCAACTCAGGGGTGTCTCCGGATAAGTCATAGGGGCAGAATAACAGTAGGCGAATGAACGCAAACAGATCGGCGCGTTCCGCCTGCAAATCCAGCCCGGTTATGGCGATCCTGCGATATTCATTTAGGGCGGCAGCACTACAATCCCGCTCATTCAGCCGGTCGCCCAAGTAGCTTAGTAACGACGGGGGTAACCCGCCCGTTCCTGGGCCATCGGCAAAATTCACAAGCCGACTGCCTCGCAGAAGCATACGCGGGCCAAAGCGCGCGATCTCCCGAACATGATCGTCGTTTGCGAACAAAGAGAGTTCGCCGCCCGTACGGGTTTCAAGCTGTTCGTTGAGAACAGCAAACCAGCCAAAGCCGTAACTCCAATATCCGGCGCCTTCCGAACTGCCCCCGTCCGGCCCGTAGCCGCTAAGGAATGCCGGAAGGTGAGTGCGCACCTCCAGCAAAATTTCGCCAAGTAAATCCACATCGCCCACTTGCGACAATGCAGCACCGAGGACACCTTGATGGCAAACGGCGTTCCAATTATTGGAGACTTTCTTCCAAAAAAAGTCCAGGTCCAAATAGTTTATAAAAACTGCGGAATAGAGCCTTTCACGAATGCAAGTCTTTAAATCTTCAGGCAGGATTGCGCCGACTAAGTCGAGCATTTCCGCCATCAGGTTGGCCGTTTCCGCGCAAAAGAGATCGATGAGAAGCGGCTCTTTTCCCGATGGATCGTCTTTGCCCGCATTGGCATGGGCTGGTAGCGCCCATGAGACTTCTTCGAAAATGGAGGTTAATTTTGAAATCGTCGATGAGATCAGGCGTTCTCTCAAACCATCTCCTTCGTTGCTGAATAAAAGGGAGACGGCGGCGCAAGCCAGACGCCTTCTACGCTCAAAGTAAACATGTTCGAAGGGCGAGCGCCTTCCGGTGAGGGCGAAGTCTGCATACAGAGCATCCGTCAACTCAGGAAACGGTTTATCGCATTCGTGTTCCGCCTTGGCGCGCAAGGCTTTGATCCAAGGAGCCGCAATCGGATTTTCTGCGATGCGGCTCCATCGGATATCTCCCAGTGATGGAAGCAACGGCTTGCGAGGGTGGCTAGACAGAATCTCCTTGAGCGCTGCTGCATCAAGGCTAGATGAGAGAAGATTGAAAGACATCTCTGGTTTAAAAGCTGAGTCTAATCAAGATGAAACACCTCGCACAGCGTATCAGAGCGGGGACTTTCGTCAGGATTGGTGACCATGGAATCAGCCATGTAATGCCACCATTTTTTACAAACATCCGTTTGAGCAATGGCATTCCATTTCGCTTCGTCCTCAATCTCCACGTATCCAATTAGCTGGTTGTTCGAACGATTCAAATAAATGGAATAGTTGGATACCCCGTGCTCTTTCAATGTCTCTTTAAGCTCAGGCCATATCGGATGATGACGCCGCAGGTATTCCTCTGTGGCACCTGGATTAACGTACATCAGAAACGATTTTCGCATCACAGCAAAGCCGTAACTGGAACGTTCCATTTTGTCAACGAGAATCTTTTAGAAAACGCCGCCTCGCGTTGCATGAATCGGCTGGGATTTTGAACCCGCAAAACGACTAATGCAGCATTTGCGAATTGACGCTGGAACGTTCCATGTGGTATCTTGCCACCCTTCTCCATCCCCTTGGTGTCCATCCCGGATTCTCCTCCCATGAATTCATCCCACGAACCCAAAATCTACCGCTGCGGCACTCTTTCTTACACGAGCAGACATCTTGCGGTTCTGTTTTTTTGGCTCCTCTGGGGCGATTTCTGTTACATGCTCATGGAAACCGTGACGCCCAGCATCATGCCGCTGAAATTCCGTTCGCTGGGAGCGTCCAATGTGGAGATCGGGCTGATCCTCGGAACCATTCCCGCCGTCGTTTATTCGATTCTAAACCCGATTATTAGTTTCAAGAGCGACCGCCACCGCAGCCGACTGGGGCGGCGCATCCCGTTCATTCTCTATTCGCTGCCTTTCCTGGTGTTCTGCCTGGTATGCCTCGGGTTTGGTGATCGAATCGGCTTTTGGATTCACGCCCATGTATTGGGATCGTCCAGCCTATCGCCAAACACCGTTGCCATTTGGACAATCGGCGTGCTGATGGTGATGTTCACCTTCTTCAACACCTTTGTGACCTCGATCTTCTGGTACCTTTTCAACGATGTCGTACCAGACCATCTATTAGCCCGTTTTATGTCGTGGTTTCGCATGATCTCTATGCTTTCTACCACGCTGTATAACTTTTGCATTTTTCGTTACGCCAACACCCACTCCATGCAAATCCTTGTGGGCGCGGCGTTGCTCTACTTCTTTGGCTTTGGGTTGATGTGCCGTAATATCCGCGAAGGCAAATACCCGCCTCCGTCCCCCTACGTAGATGGAGAGTCTGGGCCTATCTCGGCCATCAAGACTTACGCCAAGGAATGCCTAACCATTAAACATTACTGGTATCAATGGCTCGCAACATTTTTATTTGCAACCAGCGCAGGGGTTGGAACCTTCGGCCTCTTCTTTAATCTCGCGATCGGATTGGACCTGCAAAACATAGGCTTCATCAACGGCTGCAATAATCTTTTGATAGCCGTCCTGGTTTTGGGAAGCGGCTGGTTTGCAGACCGTTACCACCCCATTCGCGTGGTTATAATCGGTCTTATTTTCAATATTTTCCTGGTGATTCCTGGCTCGATGATCTGGCTTGTCTGGCACCCATCACCGCGCGTCGCGTTTTGGGTGGCCATGGCCAACAGCCTTTGCCTCGCCGCACCATTTCAAGCCATGTGGGCCATGGCCGACCCGCCGCTGCTGATGCGCCTCTTCCCCCACGAACGTTATGGCCAGTTTTGCTCCACCAACGCCATTTGGCGCTCCGTGGGCGCCATCGTTGGCGGCGGCCTTGCTGGCGCTTGCCTTGACGTGATCAGCCACTTCGTCGGGAAGGAGCGCGCTTACTTTTATATTCCCGTATGGAGCCTCCTGTTTTGCATTCCAGCCCTGATTTGCTTCATCAAACTCTACCAGAGCTGGAAACGCTACGGAGGCGATGACGCCTATGATCCCCCAATGATCAAGGGAAAAGAGGAATCGGCCTCCACGCTCGAAGTCGAGCTAGACTCAAAGAGTTTGCAAAACTAATCTCTATCTTGCTTATGAATCCCCCCGTCATCTCTATCGAGCAACGGCTTCGCACTCATGGGGAAAGCGCGCGGCCTGAAATGAGGGCTTCCCGGCGAAGCCACGGATCGGCTCTGGTCATTATCCTGTCTGCGCTCATTCTCGTTTCGGCGATTATCGTGGCTTACATTTCACAAAGCACCGCCAGCCGCAACGTCTCTTTTTCGAGTGCGGGTCAGTACAATGCGGACTGCGCCGCACAGACCGGCCTCGACATCATCGTGGCCGATCTCCGTAGCGAAATCGTTGCTGGCTCCACGGCCTCGACCTCGGGATCGGTATCCATCTACCAGCCCAACAGCAACTTTACCGCCGTCCCCTTCCGCGTGGGCGACGGCGGATTTGCCAACGTGATCAAACGCAGCGCCAGTGGCTCGCCCTTTTGGAGCGGCACAGCCTATAAAACAACGCTTACGGCGCCCACGCGGGCGCTGGGGGCCAGCAGCACCGGAAGCGCCTCCGCCAATGGCCGCTTTATCGCCGCGGATCGTTGGAATGCACCCTATCTGCTCTCCGGGTCGAGCGTCCCGAGTGGATTTGTCGCCCCCGACTGGATCATCATCACCCGTGAGGGCGCTGTGAGCGGCACCCTGCCAAGCCTCGCCGAGCTTGCAAATAAAGACGTTTCGAATACGAAATTCGCCGTCGGACGCTTCGCCTACATGATTTACGATGAGGGCGGCCTGCTTGATGTCAACGTGGCGGGCTACCCCTCCGGCTCCGCCCTCGACTTCACCGCGCGCCGGGGAACGCTCCCGCAAGTTGGTTTGGAAAACATCCCGGGAATGACCGCCACTACCGCCTCTGCCCTCGTCAACTGGCGCAATCAATCCAGCGTTTCGAACTATACCAATTACGTTCTTTCGAACACCACGGGGTTCGCCTCGGTGGCCAGCGGGGATCAACTCTTTGTCAGCCGACAGGATCTGATCACCTATGCCAAGAAAAATCAATTATCCACGGACTCCCTGCCATACCTGGGTACGTTCACGCGTGAGCTCAATGCGCCCAGCTTCACTCCGGTCTATTCGTCCACGGTCCAATCTGGCTATTCCGCCAACGGACAGGACGCAAATATTAACCCGAGCCTGATCAACACCCGCGTTACAAAGAGTTTTACGAGGGCAAGCGATGCCACCCTGGCCCAAAAGGATGAACCCATCCTCAAATACCGATTCCCGCTCAGCCGCCTGGCCTTGATCACCGACAGCGCCGTCGCCAGCGGCACGGATACGGACATTTACAAATATTTCGGGCTTCAGCGCTCCGACGCCACCCAGCCGTGGGTTTACCGCTCGGGCACGAGCCAGATTATGACGCTTTCCCAGATTGCCTCAGCCGGACGCGAGCCCGATTTCTTCGAACTACTGCAAGCGGGAATCAATGTGGGCTCCGTGGGCCAGGGAGTGAAAAGCGCCATTTCCCGCGGGGTAAACTCATCGAAAAAATCTCCGCTGGATACCAATACCTATTATCAAATCATTCAAATCGCAGCCAATCTCATCGACCAATACGACAGGGATTCCTACCCCACCTGGATTTGTTTCGACGACACCGATTTCTACGGCATTGAAAACCTGCCCTACATCGAACGCGTATGGGAGACTTCCTATCCCATCCCTGCCAGCAGTTCCGGCAGCACCACCTATGGCATCTGGTATCAACCGCAGGTTTGGAATCCGCACAACCAATCGGTCGGGACCGGCGGAACGAGGCCCACCCAGTTCGCATTTTGTTGCAGCGGCTCAGCCGTCGTTACCCTCCAGATTGGCACAACCACCGGAACCACCAGCACCGTATACCGCGACCTTCAGACCTCCGGCACCATTACCTTTAACGACAGTTCCGCCTTCTCATCTCCGACCTATCTTAACAGTTCAAATGCAAGCGGAGGCGAAGTCGTTTACAACAACAACATAGGTATCCGCATTAATACAGTCACGATTCCTAACCCCCTCCCGTCCGGCTCGTATAAACTGTCCGCCAATCCAACGTCCGTCACCCACCGACTGTTCTACAGCAAAAACGGAGCGTGGTACCCCTATTGTGAAATCAAGAATGTACACGCTGGGGGCACGACCCGAGATCCCAACGCATCCTATGCCAATAGCGTTTTCCAATTGCGGGCCGACCCCCGCACCGACCGCTTCGGGGTTTTCGAAAGCTTTTTAAAGACCGGCGAAACCATGACACAAACCATCCGGCCCGGCACCGGCAATGGTGAGTCCATCCCCCAAAACGGCGGTGGCTTCTATTCCGGAGGCTCCGATGGCTGGTCCAATACTGCATCCGACGGCAACCCCTATATGGGATGCCTCAGCGACAACAAAGGCGACCTCAAATATGCCGACCCGGACGGAGTCACCCGCCTTGCCGACGGCGCCTACACAAACGGAGACCTCAGTTCCGGCGGCTATCCTCTATCCAATGGCGCGAGTTCGCTGCCCGTCATCCTCAACCGCGCCTTCCGGTCCGTGGCGGAAATGGGTTATGCCTTTCGCGATCAACCGTGGAAGCACATCGACTTCTTCACCGCCAATAGCGGCGACGCCACCTTGCTCGATCTCTTCTGTCTCAACGAATCCCCCCGCCCCACCAATACGGCGGTATCCACAGATCCCCCTCCGATTGCTGGACGGCTAAATCTCAACACTCGGCAGCACGACGTTTTAAAAGCCATCCTGAAAGGTGTTATCAAAACCGAAGAGACTGCCGACACCGTCGCGGACGCCGACGCCGACACCCTCGCGGGGACACTCATCACCCTTACCAGCTCCAGCACTACCCTTAAGGGTCCGCTGCTGAACCGCGCGGATCTCGTCACCAAGTGGATTGGCGATACCTCCATCATTCCCGCCAGTTCGCAGGATTCCATCATCAAACGCCGCAGGGAAGCGGCCATCCGCGCCCTGGCTGACATCGGCAACACGCGCACTTGGAACCTGCTCATCGACGTCATCGCCCAAAGCGGCCGCTATACTACCAACGCCGGTTCACTCGACCGATTCAACGTTGTCGGTGAAAAACGTTATTGGCTTCACGTAGCCATTGATCGCTACACCGGCAAGGTCATCTCTAAATATCTCGAACCCGTCTATGAATAAAGTCATTCCGTGCATCGTACTGGCATGCACATCCCTGCTATGCGCCGAGGCACAGCAGGCACCGGAACCTGCCGCGCCTTACGTCAAGAATGCCCCGCCGGTATCTGTGTGGAAGGTCATATTTTCCAAACGCAAAGCCGTTTCAGCGGAGGCCGCCGCCCAATACCCCGGCTCCATGGATCTGAAGGAAATGGACGTAACCAAGGCAAAGACCACCCGCCACGAAGTCATGATCTACAACGCGGGGAAAATCTTCGAACGCTGGTTCGTCGCCGACAGGGTCATTTACACCAACGAGGGAAATCCAACCATCTTCGTATTCGACACCCGGGATGAGAACAGCAAGCTGATGTTTCCCAATTACATGGCTTCCGATTTTCCCGAACTGCTGTGGATATCGCGCGCATGCTACGCCGGGCTCCAAAAGGTGAGCACCGAAGTCTGCTATTACTATAGCGAACCCGCAGGAACCCGGCAGGCATGGATCGCCCAAGCCACAGGGCTGCCGGTCGCCTATACCGATGGCGTCACCATTCAGAGCTACACCTTCATGGAGACAGACAACCACCAACTCGAACTTCCCGCGCCATTCCAGAAGGCACTAAACGACTTCACGAATGCACGCGACCTCTCCCGTCACGAGGCGAAGTATAACTAACAGTCTGCTGATATAATCAACGACGGACGGTTTGCGGCAGACTGCACACGCCGAATCCCGGCATAAAAACGTGCCCAACTTGAAAGATGGGCACGTTGAACAGCGCGAATTTCCCTACTGCGATACCGGAAGAGGCGCATCGGACTTGCCAGCAACGACTCCCGCAAGAAACTCCTCGCGATCCATAAGCTTCCATTCAGGCAATGCACTCGCGTAAACAACGATAGGCGCATCGCCAACCTGGAAACTCGGGACGCTTTTGTTATAGCGGATCTGGTCCAGCCGCCAATTATTTGCGAAGGTCACACCCTTGAAACCGCCCACAAGCTTCGGCCCGATCACAACCTTCGCTTCGAGATCATCGACTTCGCGTTGGTTGTTCCAAATGACGATGGAGTAGCGTTTCCCCTTTGCCGAATCCGGCCGCGTATCTTCCAGCACATAGGCTTCGATATGCTCCGCGGGTTGAGCGACACCGACCAGTTTGCGCCCCTTCATCGCATCCACGGAAAACGCATAGGCTAACAGGCGGACTTTCGGGTTCCAGTCGATATCGAAAAGCCCCCACGCCTTGGTATACCCATTCTCGCAGAAATCACGAGCTAGGAAGAAATCTACCCGCTTCATATCATAGAGGAAGAAGCAGCGAGCGAAGGTCTTGATGTTATCATACGGATACGGCCGCTCCCCCCATTGTTCGGTATCAAGGAGCGGTTTATTGCTATTCACCTTGGCTATCTCGCGGCGCATAAACGCGGGGAAATCCTTGGATGCAAGATGCGAAGTATGGTGAATGGAATAGGCGTCTGTATATTGGTCGATCCCCAAGTCCATGCACTTGTCCACGAAACGCCGTCCGCCATTTGGGCCGCCTTTTTCATCATCTCGTGAATACGTGGCCGCAAAGGCTACGGTCTTCATCTCCGGAGCCACTTGGTCGACCACCTTTTTCAGAATCCGCATCTCGTCGACATACATTTCAGGCGTGCTTTTACGCCACCAGGTATCCGGGGCATCCACTTCGTTGCAGAGTTCCACATAGCGCACCCCATTGCCTTTGTAGCGAAGCAGCATCTCGCGAAGATAATCTTCATACTCCTTTTTAAACTCCGGCTTGACCGCCGAAAGAATGTGGTTGCCGACAGTATATTTTGCTGGCGGATAGCCCACTGTAAACAAATGGGTCTGCCCATACTTCAGGGCCGATGCCACTTGGAAGTCGAGGTCAGCATAGTTCCGTTTTTCAGGATTTTCAGAAGAGGCCAAGCGATGCCAACAGGAATCTGCAGTTCGAAAACTATCCACGCCCACCCGCGCCAGCAAATCATAGGCAGATTTATATTTATCCATGTCCCGCCCCACGACGACGAAGGGGCGTTCCATTCCGTGCAAACCAAATTCAGTAATTTCAGGTGTGCGCGATTTAGCATCCTCCAGCGGACGTGCTTTGATTTTTTTGAGCACTTCCGCCGATGTGGCAGGCCCCACTTCCTCGTTGGTTGAAACAATCACTTTCTGGTAAAACGCCCGGTCCAGCTTTTTATTATATTCCTCCGGCGTCATCTGCTGCCTCAACTCCGTCCAAGTCGGCTGCGGCGAACATGATGGGTGATTCCCCACGGGCACAAACGTCAAATCCGAGGTTAGAAAAATCGCGTCGAGATAGGCAACATAGCGGCCATCTTTCGCCCGAGGTGCGTTTACCGAAAGCTTCAGCGTGTGTTCTTTGGCGTCCAAAGTCAGCGTCTCGGCAGGAACCCATCCAAAGACATTAAACGGAGCCTTGCCATACCCGCCACCCACCGAAGGCACCCCTTTCAATGAAGCCGGAGCCGATCCATCAATGGAATAAAGAAAGGGGCTCGCCCAGCTCCCGCTTTGCGTCGATGCCGCAACCCACAGTCTATATTGGCCGCCGCGAGGCACGCGCAGTTTGAATTCCGCGAAATAGGGAGGCTTTGCTACAGACATGCTCTTGCCCGACACTTCAAGGCGCAGGAGCATGGAACCGGAAACTCCATCGCTTCCGCTATTAACACAAATGCCGTTGGGAAAATTCGTCGCCGTAAAATCTTCCGCCTCCACCCATGCTGTGGAGGCTTTGGTTTTTTCCTCTGGCCCAACCATGAGATCATCAAACTCGGCCTGCCCGTTGGTCTGAAAAATCACGTAATGCCTCTCCGCATTGTCCGTGAAGGGCTTTCGCTCGATCACGGGGACGCCATTGATCAAAAGTGTAAGGCTCTTGCCACTATTTTCGTCCACATCGAAAGCGATTCGGTATCTCTCCGATTGGGAAACCTTTCCGCTACCGATCACTTGCTTCGGCTTCTCCACATTGTTCCAAGCCGTCCACGTTCCGTTTGCCTGGATGATCAACGAAAGGCCAGCGGAGGCATCCGGCCACGCGCCCCGCTGAAATGGACTCCACAGGATCGAGGCCCAATTGTTAATAGGTCGGGCGGTTACCTCCACGTGATAGCGCGGCCCTAATTTCTCGAAGCCGTAGTCCGGGCAAAGCGATGCCGGTCCTTTCTTGGAACCGGCATTCGTCATCAAGAGTGCCTTCTTTTCAATGGCAAATCGGTCATCAACCACCGAACCATCCGGTGCAAGGCTGGTCACTATACGGTAGGATGCCAGCCCGGCTGAACCAGTCTGGCGCTGTTCACGTTGGCTATTAAAATCGGTCGAATCCGCAATATTGAAGTTGTCAAAAAACAAAGGTTCGCCAAAAACGATCGAAGGTAAGGCGCACGCCAAGGCAAACGCAAGGGAAAGGATGCGAGTCATTATTAAAATATGGGAAACTGCGTTTCTATTTATCCACCGTCCCGACAGAGAGTTCATCAAACTCCGCCTGTCCATTCGACTGGAGCAACAGGTAACGATTGGGCGCGCTGTATGAGAACGGCTTGTTTTCCAGGGCCTTCACGCCATTGATCAAAACTGTGACAGACTTTCCATCGGTCTCGTCTATGTCAAATTCAACCCGATATTTATCCGCCAGAGCAACTCGCCCGTTGCCGATGACTTGCTTAGGCTGATCAGTGTTATTCCAAGCGGTCCAAGCTCCGTTCTGCAAAATGATCAGAGAAAGGCCTGCGGAACTGTCCGGCCAATTACCCTTTTGAACCGGAGACAGTTGGATTGCCGCCCAGGAATTCACAGCACGGGCAGTCACTCCAATGTGATAGCGAGCCCCCAGATTTCCAAAATCGTGGTCAAGGCAAAGGGAAGCCGGTCCTTTTTTGGGCGCAGAGATCATCGAAAGCGCGTTGTTTTCGATTTTAAACTGGTCGTTCGCAATCGCCTCTGCCGGGCCGATGGTGACGGCACGATAGGCCGATGGGGCCGCGGAGCCGCTTTGACGCAGTTCTCGTTGACTGTTCAGATCCGTCGTGTTCGGGATGTTAAAGTTATCCAAAAACACGGGGCCGCCAAAGGCATTGAGAGTAAAGGCACAAGCCAAAGCAACGAGGGAGGGAGCGATGTAGTTTTTCATTATTTTTTGGTGAGTCAGTTCATTCAATTTTCAGTTCCCAACGAGGTAGAGGTCGGAAACTTCAAGCTGGTTCTGTTTTTCCCGACTGTTCATGCCGATCGAGATTTTTTTTACCTGCTCCCCAAGCAGCGCACTTTTGCTGTCAGTCACGCCATAGGGATTCAACACAAAGCCTTCCAGCGGGACACAGGCCACGTGCCATTTGCCGTCGGCGGGGAACAGCGGATCATGGCAAGTCGACTGCTTGTCTTGATCGTTCCATGTAATCAGTCTCGGCAAGGCGGATTTCATAACCCTGCCTCTGACCACCACCGCCGTTACACGGTCCAGCTTCGCCTCTTGCGGAATGGTAAACTGCGGATAAACCCAATCACCCTTGTCGGAAAACTCCACGCTAAATCCCCACTGAGACTCGGGCGAATGCTCAAACTTCATCGTACCCGTCGGGGCGACGTTCTGCTTCCAGCGGTGCTCTTCTCCCATAGGCAACGCAAACTGATAGGTATACTGTTTCAGGTATTCGTCCAGCCCTTGGGCAAAGATAAACCGCAGTACCACGGGGCTGATCTCACCACGCACATTGGACGTCGCCAGCACCTCAACCATTTTAGTTTCCTCACCGGCCGGGAACGCGGCAAAGTCCACATCTGCACTTAATTCCGCGTTACCCTCGGCCGGTATTTTGCCCATTATCACGCCCAGCAAATCGGGGGCTCCTTCCCTTCGAAATTCCAGCGTCACCTCATGTTCCACGTGGTCCAGATTCGCCACCTGGATTGGAATGGACATCTTTCCAGGGGCTCCTTCGACGCGGTAACCGCGGGTCTCCGCTGAGACGGGAGCGTTTTTGAGCTGTGCTTTTAAAATGATCGGGCAGACCGGTGCCGAGTTCAGAGTAGCCGCGGCGCTCATGGTTGAAAGATTGAAGGTGCTGGAATCCGTGCTCAAAAACGGGCGAACCGTTTTCATAGGCGCAACGGCGAAACCGAGCCCGTCTGGAACCGGAACCTTGGAGCCAGTCTTGAGCGACCGCCCGTCGGCCCCGTACACTTTCTCGGGCTCAAACGGCAGCGGAATCACATCGCTCGGATCAACCTTTCCGGTGACAAACACAAGAACCGCCTCTCCGTTCTCCGCTGCAAAAACTCGCGCGCAGACGTTCTTCCCATCTTCGCTTTTAATGTCTCCAACGTAAGGTTTGTTCGAAATGAGACGTATCGAGGTTGCGTATGCAGCCATACTGCGTGTGGGGGTTTCCATCGGGTCCATCATCCCAAAGTTGCCCGTTTTGTGTTCCGTGTAGTCCACATACACAAACGGAAAAATACGCTGCACGCCGCACGCCCTGGCCTCTATCGCGTTGCCCGAAATCTTCATGGCTGCGGTTTGAATTTGTTGCAGTTTCGGGCGGCTGTACTGCGGGCCTGTCCACAACGAGCCGCTCTCCGTCAGCCATAGCGGCATGGACTCATGTCCAAAGCTCTTCAGCCACCGCCGATACTCGGTAACATGGCGCTTCATGTCCACCGGGTCGCCATAATAGTGGAACGATATGAAGTCGGAGGCGTCCAGCAGGCCGTTCTTTGCGGCAAGATCCATGTAGGGGCGGGACATATAGGCAAACACTCCGCCGCCAATCGGTGTTTTCACCCCGGCGTTGCGCAGCGCATACCGCAGTGTCCTGACCCAGTAAGCATATTGGTCCGCCGGAGCATCCTGCAAATCCGGCTCATTCCACGCCTCAATGGCCCCCCAAACAGGCCCCCACTTTTGCCCGATCACTTTCCAGTCCCGGGCCGAACGAACCATATCGTCCGGAGCCGGTCCCTTGCCAAGGCCGTTCCAGATATACGATTTTGGAGATTCGTGAGCCAGTTCAAGCAGTGGGATGCCATACTTCGCATAAAGCCGTCGGGTTTCATCATAGGCGCGGCCTGTCTCCCAGTCCCACGAGCCATCCTCCCGCATCAACTTTGGCCACCCTAGCCGCTCGCGCACCATCCCCACGCCGCAACGCGTCAAAATGCGAATGAGGGATTCCCGCTGCAGCACCGGGGCAAGCCAGGAAAGCGCGGCATCCATTCCAAAAAATGGATCGGGTTTCCCCTCGTATTTGGGAATCGAAACCAAGCCAAAGTGGCGGTTGGCATCCGGGAAATCGAGGTCGTAATAGCCGGCAGGCAGCTTGACTGGTACGAACCACTCGCCGAGTTTCGCCTCGGCTTGCCCGGTGGCCACCACAGCGCCTTGATAATCGCTCAGCACATACTTGGTGCCGGGCTGATAGCTGGCGGGTACATGAATCTCGGCATCCTCGTTCGGCTGGATAAAAAATTGCTCTATTTCTGGAATCGTTTGACTCCGACTCGTTGCACAAAGCAATGTCGAAAACGCAAGCACGCATGTGGTTTTGTTCAAAATACGCGCAAAAATGCCGTAAGGATGGGTATTCATAGGGAGACAACTACAAATGGGGAGTAAGGCCGTATACGCAAGCTACTGGAACGTTCCCGTTATGGCAATAACTTTCGCCATTTCGGCCGGTTAAAAACACCCTTTCGGCTGGGATCGCGCCGCTCTACTTCGCGGAGCCCGTGCTGGCGCGAACAAGGAATTCCGCATTGAGGCTCACCCGGCACGGAGCATTCTTTTTTTCTATGCCATCCAGAACGAGGTTCGATAGCGCGTGGGCATATTCCTTGATCGGCTGACTGATCGTCGTCAGCGCGGGACGGGTAAAGGATGTGATCTCGACATTATCCACACCAATCACCGAGAGATCCTGGGGAACGCGCAACCCCTGATCTATGGCTGCCGCCACCGTTCCCACGGCGAGCAAATCATTCAGCGCAAAAATCGCCGTGGGCCGGTTTTTCCCTCGCAGCAACGCTTGGGCGGCCTCGTATCCATCTCGCATCCGAAAGCCGCAGTGGACAATCCACGCCTCGGGAACGGAAAATCCCCGCTCGCTCATCATGGTCTTGAACGTGTCAAACCGGGCTCCGATGGCCTGGTAAGCAGGCGCTCCCCAGAGAAATGCGATTTTCCGATGCCCAAGGCCGAAAAGGTGCTCCAGCGCGGCGCGGGTAGCCTCGGCCATATCCACCGTTGCGCAATCAAAGGGAATGGCCCGCGCAGGCGGCCCGGCGACGACACAATGAATGCCGGTTTCCTCGTACGACTGCAATAGCTTGGCGATTTTCCGGTAATCCATCGCCGATATAATCAAGCCGTCCACTTGCTGGTCGAAGAGCCGTTCGAGCGCCAGTTTTTCGAGCTTTAGATCCGTGTTGCTGCTAATGACAACAAGGTCGAAGCCCTTCTCCCGCATCCGCTGCTCCACATGGTGGACAAGCTCTCCATAAAAGGGGTTAAGGTGGTCCTGGATCAGCATTCCCACCGTCTTGGAACTGCGGGTCCGCAGGCCGCGCGCAAAACGGTTCCTGCGGTAGCCAATCTTCTTGATAGCCTTATGCACTGCCGCCGCGGTTTCAGGCGGAATTTCAGAGCTTCCCTGCAATACCAGGGAAACGGTGCTTTTCGAAAACCCGCATTCCCTGGCAACATCGATAATAGTTGGCTGTTTTTCCATTCTGAGGATCTTTTCAGCCGGAGGATATAATCGAACCGTCTCTTAAAAGCCAGCCCTCAAGCATTTTCCTCTTTATCTGATATAAAAAGATCTCTGGAAAAAACGCACCGAATAGGCCGTCTGCCGGGGAACGCCTGCAGCAAAATCCCCCTTGTTCAGGTTCGTCTGCCACGCTGCGGCAGGCATTTGCCCCTCGCCGGGGTCGGTCAACGCCTCGGAGAGCGTTTTGAGTTGAGCACTACTCAGGATCTTCCGGCTCGACGGATCAAGGGCGGCCACGGCCACCACAATCCCCGCCACGTCGCTCAAGTCTGCCTTGGGCTGCTTATTGCTCAACGAGCCGTCGGTTTTTAGAAAACAAATCTCCAGGCGCAGAATGCCCGGCCCCAGCACGTCGTAGTCCGAATCAGAAACCGTAGGCAGCGCGGCGGCGCTCGAAAAATTAAAAGCCGATGTCCCGGTCCAATTCGTGGCAATCACCGCCCGCTCCAATTGGTAGGTCGTGGTGTTGATCCGGTAGCTTACGAACGAAATGCGCCGGGTGCCATCATAACTATCCACCTCACCATAGAACGCAAGGCTGTCGTTTCCACTCGCTTTGGTCAATGCACTGGGCACATCGGTGCGTCGTAACCGGGCCGCGAGATCAACGCCGATGCGATCCAGCACCATCCGTGTTTCCCCCACGCTTTCCAGCTTCCGCTTGCTCGCGGATATGGAGCTGCTCGTCATGGAAATAATCTGGCTAACCAGCCCCACCAACACCAGTAGCACCGCGCAAGCCACCAGCATTTCCAGAAGCGAAAACGCCTGATGCGTCCCGGCTTTCCCCTGCCTGCCATGCCACGATAGGAAGAACCTCATGATTGAGGGAATGTGACCACTGTTTCAAACAACGAAGCGTTTTTGGGCGCCATGGCTGGCCATGTGACCCTGAACCAAGCCGTCCATGGATCGGACCGCCCCGTGGCCGGAGCGGTCAGCAAATAGACCACCCGATAGCGGGCCTTGGTCAAATCATTGCCAATAAACTCTCCGTTTTCCCCAGCGCCAAAAGTGCCCGAAAGCGTTACCGCCGATGAAGTCATCGCGGGCAAACCGTAGACCAGCGACGCCACCGTGGACGAAGTGACCAGCCGGTCCGACACCACCGAGCTTACCAAGTTCACCGCCCCGCTTTCATCCACCGATTCCTCCGCCATTCCGAGCCCCAGCGGCAACAGCCCCACCACCGACACCAATGCAAAAGCAGCAATACCCAATGCCAACACCACTTCGATAATGGAAAACCCCAAAGCGCGGCAGGGAGGGCAGTGGATCATAAAACAAGTGAATTTAAGGACGATACACCCGAACTTGTCCAGTCAATCCCCCCACCTGCATCGCCGCAATATTGGCGGTGTCCGCCTTACCTCCGTGAAGAGATTGCATCCCGAGCTCAAGCCACCGCGACACGGAACCGCCGGGCACCCGGACATCACCCGAAGAGCCAAACTGGATCAAATTGCCATACGTCACCGTCCCTGCCGCGGAACTGCGTTGGAAGGTCGCCTCCGACCCGGAAGTCGCAATGATGTCCACCGCCGATTCGCGCGAAAGGGTTTCCGTGGCGATGGAACAAAGCGCCAGGTTGTCGAACACCTGCGGTTTGCAAATGGATCGCAGCGATACGGATGAATTGATATCGGTCGCAGCACCGCTCACCCCCGCCACCGCAGCCACCGTCACCGTGGTCTTTTGAGTGTCCTGGGAAAAACCAATCCACACATAAGTGTTGTTGGCCATGGCATACGTGCGGGCCTGTTCCATCAAAAGCGACATATCCAACACCGACTTGTTCATGATCGCCGCACCGCCGCGAGGGTTTAAAACCGCCGGAGCCCCAAAGGCCGCGACAAACGCAACAATCCCCATAACCGCAAGCAGCTCCAAGAGCGTAAATCCAGACCGATCGGCACTCCGGGCCTTTTTGTGCATTGACACAAACCGAAGAAATCTTAAAGATGCCTGAACGGGGGAATTCATAGTGGCGATGGATTTCAATTTAAGATTGGAACGTTCCAACGTCAACAAGAATATCCCTTTTTTCTGCCCGCATAAAAAGCCCTCGTTTTCCCACCTCCTCCAGCGCATTGAATTTCATCCACTAGTTTCTTCCTGTGAAAATCACCCGTCAACCGACGATCATCGACGTAGCCGAGCAGTGCGGCTATTCCAAAAGCACCGTTTCCCTCGTCTTGCAGGGGAGTTCGGAGATTCCCCTTTCAACCCAGGCGAAAGTGATGGAGGCCGTCAGCCAACTCGGCTACCGGCAGAACCGTTTTGCGCGCGGGTTGCGCACCAGTCGCTCTCAAACCATCGGCATGGTCATCCAGGACCACCTCAACCCGTTCTACTCCGAGCTCGTTCAACACGTGGAAATCCTGCTTCGCCAACGCGGGTTTGACCTGATCATTTCCAGCAGCAACTCCAATCGCGACCTTGAGCGCAAGGCCATTGAGCAACTGATCGACCACCATGTAGACGGCATGATCGTATCGGCCATGGAATACAAGCCGGTGGAAGCTATACTGAGATCGATAGAAAAACGGGGCATCGCCTGTGTCGTTGCGGGGCCGCCCTCGTATTCTATTCCCTTCAAAAGCGCCACCATCAGCACCGCAAATGCCACCCACGACATGATGGAACACCTCGTCTCGCTTGGCCACAGCGCCATCGCATTCATCTGGGGAGCCCCATCCTACCAAGGCATCGGTTCTCGGTTCGAAATCTTTTGCAAGGAACTGGCCGACCACGGCCTCCCGATGCGAGAAGACTGGGTCGTCCACTGCGGCGTGCGGATACGCGACGGCTACAACGCCGCCAAGGCGCTGCTCGCCGCCAAAGAGCGCCCCACCGCAATCTTCGCACTGAACGACATTCTCGCCACCGGCGTCATGCGCGCCGCCAAAGACCTCGGGCTCCGCATTCCCGAGGATCTCTCCGTCGTGGGCGTGGATGACGTGGAACTCTCAACCTTCCTTTGCCCCTCATTAACGACCGTCAGCCTTGATGTATGTCACTATGCCGATGCGCTCACCTCGCTGGTGTTGGAAACCATAGAGAAAACCGACTCCTCGCCAAGGAGGATCGAACTCGAAGCCAAGCTAGTCATTCGGGAAAGCACCGGCCCCGTCCCCCGGGCCCGCGCCTCGCGCCGATTGAAGGCCTGACACCTTTTAAAATTGACAAAAAACATGGAACGTTCCAGTTTACGGCAGTATTCCAACCCTCTACCCGGCCCCCTTGTGTGCGCCGGGCTCTACCGTATCCATGCTCAAAAAGACACTCACCGAAAATTCAGGCGCCAAAATTCCAGAAGCCATCCAACAGGCCAAATGGATCTGGCCCGAAGCTGATTGGTGGAATCTCTACCATTGCTTTGCCCTCTTTCGGAAAACCTTCACCCTTTCCGCCAAGCCCGCCGCTGACACCTGGCTCTACATCACCGCGGACCAATCCTACCGCGTTTACATCAACGGCAAATATGTCACGAGCGGCCCGGCGCGCGGTTTCCAGTCCCACTGGCCCTACGACACAGTGGAAGTCTCCTCCTGCCTTAAAAAAGGCAAAAACCTTGTCGCCGTCCGCGCCTACAATCCCGGCACCAGCAATTTCCAATACCTCTTCGCCGGCTCTGCCGGTCTGCTTGCCGCGCTCGACATCAAGGGGAGCCTCATCGTCACGGATGAAACATGGGAAGCCCGCCGCCAGTATGGCATCCGCAGGGACACACTTCCCGCAAGCGCCCAGCTCGGCTACCCCCAGGAACACATCGACCTCAGGGAAGAAGACCCGCGTTGGTATTTGCCGGGAACCCCCGAAGGCACCTGGAACCCGCCGGGCAGCCGCCCGACTTGGAACGTCATGCCCTGGTCCACGCTGGAGGAACGCGGCCTGCCCCAAATGACGGAATGCTGGTGGAAAAAAGCACAAATCATCGGCCATCAACAAGGAACCAGCGCGCGCGATTTTGAAAAGGCCCCCGATGTCACCCAGCTTCGTCTGAAAGAAGGGTTCAGCTTTTCAAGCTGCGAGGGCAATGTCAGCCGCATCGAAATCAATCCCGGAAAGCCGGGCAAATTCCAGAGCTATCTCATCGATTTCGGCAAGACCGTCTTCGGCTGCCCCTTCCTTTCCCTCGAAGGATGCGACGGCGGCGAAGTCGTGGACACCCTTTTCGTGGAAACCGTCCAGCCCGATCTCACCCCCGATTTCCTCGCGAATTCGTGCAGCCACATCGCCTTTGGAGGAAGGCTAATTTGCCGCGAGGGAACCAGCGAACATCTCTTTTACCATCCGTACGGCTTCCGCTACATGGTGGTCACCCTCCGTCGGGTAAAGAAGCCTCTCGCCCTCAAAGTGGCACTCCAGTGGAAAGGTTATCCACTGGAACGCAAGGGCCAGTTCCATTGCTCCGATCGCGTGCTCAACCAAATCTGGGAAGCCTGCGCGTGGACCCAACAATGCTGCTCGCTCGACGCCTACGTAGACACCCCGTGGCGCGAACAGGCCCAGTGGTGGGGCGACGCCCGGGTGCAAGGCTGGAACACGTTTTTCCTCAGCGGCGACGATCGACTCTTTAAGCGCGGCATTCACAGCATCGCCTCGCAAACACTGCCGGATGGCCTCACTTACGGCCACGCGCCCACGTGCGGCAACGGCTGTATTCTGCCCGACTTCACCCTCATCTGGGTTCTCACGCTGTGGGATCACTACTGGCAAACCGGCTCGCTCGAAATGTTCCAGCGTCACCGAGCCCAAGTCGCCGCAGCGCTCACCTACTTCGAGAAACATACTCACCCCGAGTGCGGTCTCGTCAGCTATGACCGCCGTTACTGGCTCTTCCTAGACTGGACCGGCATTTGCAAGGAAGGCTACCCCGCGCTGCTGAGCCTCTGGCTCTTCGAAGTCCTGCAAAAGCTCGAAATCCTCTACAAGCTTACCGGCGACGAAGAGGAATCCGCGCGGATGCGCAACTGGCACACGCGGCTGGGTTGCGACATCGCCGCCCTCATCACACCCGAGGGACTGCTGGCCGATGGGCTCACTACCTCAATGGAAAAGCTGACAGAGTGTTCGGTACATACCCAAACGCTGGCCCTGCTTACCAAGCTCCCTGGCGTGAACCCGCAGATTTTGCTTCAGAAGAGCCTGGTACCGTTCAGCCGCGAGGAATTCAAACCCGAAATTCACCCTTCATCCTACTGGATCACCTACGTTTTCCAGGCCCTTGCCGAACAGGGTTACGGCGCGGAAGTCATCGCCTATATTCGCAGCCACTGGAGCGAAATGGCCAAGCATGGAACCACCTGGGAAAACTTCAACCCCATGCGTGGCGAGGAAAGTTTCTCGCACGCTTGGTCCGCCCATCCGCTCTACCACTTGATGCAGATCATCGGAGGCATCCGTCAGACTTCGCCCTCGTGGAAAACCATCCGGTGGTCGCCCGTATTCCCCGTACAGCACGCGGAGGTCACCGTCCCCACCCCACAGGGCCTCATTAGAACCTCCTGGAAAAAAAACGGGGCCGAGGTGGAGATCTGCATCGACCTCCCCAAGGGCATCGTTGCCGAAGTCGTGATCCCCGGCCACAAAAGCCGGTCAGTCAAAGGCAAGTGGCAAATCACGCTCAAATCGCCGCGCCCTGCACCGGCCTCTCGTCAAAACGCTGCATTGAATCGCCGCCGATAAGCTCACCGCAACATTAATAAAGGCACCTCTGGAAACCCAATGGTGATTTTCAAATTCATCTGAACCCAGTAGGATAGGGCATGAACGTGGGGTGCAAAAACTCAGCGCAATCGGAACTCTCTTGGAATTAGCGGCATAGAACACTTTAAGTTTCGATACCTTCGTTCCGTCTTCAGGCAGCTTTGTGGTAATAATGCCGCAAAAGTCCGCCCAAACGGGACTCGCACCCGACCTCGGAGGGATCGGGAGGACTAGAATCACGCGGCGGCATAGAAACACCCCCTATTGTTCGGTTCCCGAGCCCCTGGTGTGGCCGAACGGTGTTGTAGTGCTGCTCGTATTCCCGGACTAGATATTCGAGGTGCCGCTCTCCAAAGACGACAAACTGGTCAAGGCACTCCTGCTCAATGCTCTGGACAAACCGTTCCGCAAATGCGTTTAAGTTAGGAGAACGGTAGGAAATCCTCTTCACCTTGATCCCCTCCCCTCTAAACACCTCATCAAATTTTTCCGTGAACTTGGTGTCACCATCCTTGATCAGATAGGAAGCCTTCTCACCCCGCTCGGCCAATTCCATCATAAAATTGCGCGCCTGCTGTTCAACCCATGCAGCCTTGGGCTGGACTGTCAGGCCTGATATCTTCACCCGTAGCGTCCCTACATGGATGAAAAACAGGATGTAATAGGTCACCTTCCCAAAGGCGGCCCTTGTATGACGTTTCGAACATAGATTACCGCCCTGTTAACCACGGAACAACAGGTCGAAATGGTAGATCAGGTATGTGGCAGGATTCGAACTTCTCTAAGTTGCTGCCTCAACACGTCTTATGCGGTTTTGAAAAGAGAGAGGTCTTCTCAAATGAGATGTGCAAGGGGAGAGGCGCTGGCTTTATGTGTGCAACCGCTTTAATAACAACGTTTCGATCATCGACCTCTCTAAAAAAGCCGTTGCAGAAAACGTTGCGGTCAAGCGGGAACCCGTTGCCTCGGCCCTCACGCCGGAAGGGAATACGCTCATCGTGGCTAACCTTCTGCCTCTGGCTCCGGCAACCCATGAAGACGTCGCTGCGGAATTGACACTGATCGACACGCGCTCCCGTCGCGCAACTACTGTGTGTTTGCCGGTCGGCAGCACCAGCGTACACTGCGTTTGCATTTCGCCCGATGGACGGGCCGACGCGCTAAACTGGGACTTGCTCAACGATGGGCTTGGAAATCCCAAAAACACCAAAAGCCTTCTGCTTACCCATCAAACCCCGCCATCCATGAGCTTGGGCATCCGCAAATGCGCCGAGGATGCCGTCCGTTCCGGCATCAAGTATATCGAATTTGCAGACTGGCCGGAGGAAGGTAAGCGTCACGCGGAGCGCCTCTATCCTGGAGGGATGAAAATTGTCAGTATGGGAGGATGCAAAGCGAAGCGATTCGGGATGAGTTGTTGAAAATAGACCGCCGAGGGCATGTGCTGGTAAAGAGAGAACGAAGGGAGGCGCTGTTGGATGAGTACGAGCGGTGTGGGGTGAGCGCGGCGGAGTTTGCAGCGCAGATTGGGGTGAAATACCAGACGTTCGCCCATTGGCAGCAGAAGAGGAAGAACCAGCGGCAAGCGCTGTTGGTGCAAGCAGCGGCTCCAGTTCCGGCCGCATTGATGGCACCGCAGCCAGGGCCGGGGCCGCGCTGGGTAGAAGCGGAGGTCGAAGCGGGCGTCCAAGGCGAGCAGGTGATGGCAATCGTAGCGGCGCTCAAGCTTGAGTTACCGGGCGGAGCGAGCGTGGAACTCTCCACCCCTGGCCAAATGAAGCTGGCGGCGGAGTTGCTGAAGGCGCTGGCAGCCAAGGGGCAAACGGGATGCTGAGTTTTAGCGGGAGCCTCAAAGTGCTAGTGTCGTTGGAGCCGGGACGCACAAAGCTCAAGCTGAGCGCGGAGGCGTTGGCGCTCTTGACCGACGGGATCGACCTGCACGGGGCGAAAATGCGTCCGTGGTATGAGCGGGAATAGCAGTCATATATTAAGTATGATCGGCGCTTGAATTTAGCGACGGGATGACTAGTCTCCTGTGGCCAACGAGCAATGGTCACCGAACGCGAACAGGAACTTCTGGAAGAGAACGCACGATTGCGTCAGCAGAACGAGTTGCTGCGGCAAAAGGTGGACCTGTTGGTGAAGCGGATCTTCGGAGCGGGGAGCGAGAAGCTCGACCCGAGGCAACTGGAACTGTTGTTGGAAGGGAGTTCGCCGGGAAAAGCGAACGAGCCCGACTTGGCGGCGGAGGCCACTCGGCGCTCGAAGGAAGAATCGACTCCGCGCTCTAAGAGCAAGCCTGCGAAAAACAAATGGCCGCGGTTGCCTGCACACCTGCCGTGCGTCGAGGAGCTCGTCGATCCGCTGCCGGTGCAGGCAGAACCGCAAGCGTGGCGCTGCATCGGCCAGGAAGTCAGCGAGCAGCTCGACTACGAACCGGCTCGGTTCCTACGTCGGCGCATGATCCGGCGCAAGTATGTGAAGCGTGGCGAACTGGACGCCGTGCCCGTGATCGCGCCATTGCCGCCGGTATTACAGGAACGCTGCATCGCGGCGCCGGGGCTCTTGGCGCAAGTCATCGTGGCCAAATACTGCGACCATCTGCCGCTCCATCGCCAGGAGCGAATATACGCCACGCGCCACCAAGTCATCCTGCCCCGTCAAACGCTGGCGCGGTGGATGGGGTTGGCTGCCGACTGGCTGGGTTTGATCTATCGGGAGATCAACGCGGGCGTGGTGAAAGGCGGCTACATCCAGATGGACGAAACCCCGGTTCGCTACCTTGATCCCGGCAATAAGAAAACGGGTACCGGCTACCTGTGGGTATGCAACCGGCCCGGCGGCGAAGTCGTTTACCACTGGCGCACCAGTCGCGCCGCCGAGTGCGTGGGCGAGATCCTTCCCGCCCACTGGCGGGGCGTCCTGCAATGCGATGGGTATGCGGGTTACCGTAGCTACGCCCGGAGCGCTGGCCGCGAAGGCCACATCCGGCTCGCCGCCTGTTACGCCCACGCGCGGCGCAAGTTCATCGAATCGCAATCGCAGGCCCCATGCATCGTCACTTGGCTCCTTCGGCAAATGGCACACCTTTACCAAATCGAAAAATACTTACGGCAAGAACGCGCCGGGCCGCGGTTGCGGGAAGCCCTCCGAGCGGCCCAAAGCCATCCCATCCACGAACGCATCGGCAAGGCGCTGGTGCGACTAAAAACCAAGAAACGCTACCTGCCCAAAAGCAGCATGGGCAAAGCCATCGACTACGCGCTGGGTCAATGGCCGGGCTTGAGCGTCTTCCTGCAAGACGGGCGCGTGGAGATCGACAACAACCTTGTTGAAAATGCCATCCGGCCCACGGCGGTGGGCAAAAAGAACTGGCTCTTCGTAGGCGACGCCGATGCGGGCCAGCGCGGGGCGGTCCTCTACACCGTCATCGAAAACTGCCGACGCAACGGCGTAGATCCCTACGCCTACTTGCGGGAGATCCTCACCAAACTGCCCGTGCTGACCAACCAGAACATCGCCACCTGGATACCGGCAGCCTACGCCAAAAGGCTTCGCGAAGAGCGGTACCCCCAAGCCGCCGCCTCGTAGACCTCATAGATCTCGTATCGCTTTACCTACGAGATCTATGAGCCTTATGACCCGTTACGAGCCGACGCCCGTCAAGTGGCGCTTCGCGTGACGCTTACCTTCGATTGACCTTCTTGGAACCCACAGCTACCACGACCAAGAATAAAGCCATTGCCGCAAAATAAGCGGCTGACGAAAAGTTATGGGCAAAAAAAGCGGCTACATATGCGCAACCGAAGGCAAGTATTCCTGCGACGCCGCAAAAAAAGCTGTAAAGCCAAATGCCGATGACCATGGCGTTCTCAAACCATCCGAGCTGAAAAGACAGGGGATTAGGGGCTTCATTTCGGTGTTCCCAAGCTGAACATATCTCTGATGTGGTCGCAAACCCTTGCCGATAATAAGCAATTAAACGACCAATCGCCCCAATCGGAATGGGACACCCAAACATTAGCTGGCATAGCTTCTCCTTCTGGACGTCCTGCAAAAATCCTCTTAATCCGGTATCTTCGGAAAACACCGTTATAGCTGATTGGACCGCATCCAATTCAATTTTTGAGCTTTGAGTTTTCTGAGAGCATCGATGCAGATACAATGTCCCTGCTCCGATTAGGGCTGCCGGAATAGCTGCAACCAATCCAGCAATAGGGGCAACAGACTTGAGTAAGGTGTCAATATCCATAGCTTTAATTGGCGTGCCCCCATTCTTTGAACCACTCGTTATGAGAGATTTGTAAGGGTTATTGGGTTAAAAACGCTGGCTTGCGGAGCGCAGGCCGCTTCGACGAAGTCGAAAGGCCGGAGCGGAGCAAGGCAGCGTGTGGCGAACTCCGCCGGGGTTAAATCCCCCAGCGAGGAGTGCGGGCGTTGTTGATTGTATTTCTGGCGGTATTCCTTGCCGAGCACTTTCGCTTCCAGTGTGTTCGCAAAGAGTTCCACGTTGAGGAACTCGTCCCGCAACCGGCTGTTAAAGCTTTCGCTGTAGGCGTTCTGCCACGGCGCTCCCGGTTCGATGTAGAGGGTGCCGATGTCGGCACCGCGCAGCCACTCCTTGACGGCATCGGCGACGAACTCCGGCCCGTTGTCCGAGCGGATAAACTTTGGAGCCCCCCTCTCGGCGACGAGCCGCTGAAGCGTTTGCACCACGTCCTGGGCCGTCATGGTCTGCTCGACTTCCAGCGAAAGGCATTCGCGGCTGTATTCATCCAAGACCGGCAGCCATTTGAGCCGGGAGCCCGTTTCGGTTTGGTCGAATACGAAGTCGTAGCTCCAGACTTGGTTGATCCGCTCGGCCCGCCGCCGCTGGGTGCCGTTGGCCGATTCGCCCATGCGCCTCTTTTTGCGGGCCTTGGCGGGAACTTTGAGCCCTTCCTTTTTCCAGAGCCGGTGGACGCGCTTGCGGTTCACTCGACAGCCTTCGCGCCGCAGGTAGCGAGTCACCGTCCGGTAGCCTGCCCGGGGTTCGCGCTCAGCGATGCGCCGCATGGCCCGCGTCAACTTGGCGTCAACCTCGGGCCGCCGTGTTTGGTAACACTGGGTGCTGCGCGGCTGATCCAGACTCGAACAGGCCCGGCGTTGGCTTGTGCATAGGGTTTCCTGCACGTGCGTCACTGCCTCGCGTTTGCGCGCAGGGCCTACCATTTTCCCTCCGCGATTTCTTTCAAGATCGCTTTGTCCAGCGTCAGGTCGGCCACGGCTCTCTTGAGCCGCGCGTTTTCCTTTTCCAGTTCCTTGAGCCGCTTGAGCGCATCCTTTTTCATCCCTCCATACTCGCTTTTCCAGCGGTGGTAGGTTGCCAGGCTCACCTCAATGGCTCGGCTGGCTTCTTCGACGCTCTTGCCCGTGGCTACCAAGCTTTCGGCCTCGCGTAATTTTTTGATGATCTCTTGCGGTGTGTATCGTTTTCTTTTCATGAGAGTTGCGGCGGCGCTTCCGCGCCTCCTTCTCTCATAACTCCTGGATCAATTTTTGGGGAGCACTCCATAATGGCCTAGTTTATCCCAACGACTTCTTCGTTAAAATGAAGCGCTCATAATCACATTGCATTTGGATCAAACGCGACGATGTGGGAGATTTTCTAGAGCGTTCATAACCTGATCTCGGAAATCTGTAGAAATGGCCGCTCCAAACCGAATTGATGAGATAGCTTGAGGGGCGATTGGTAAACGACGATGCTTGGTTAAGGTCAAATTCATTAACTTTATTTCGATGGCTATTGCCGAGAATATTACAGAGGCAACGGCGATTTGGAAGAGAGGAGTTCATTGGGCACCTCCTCCCGGTGACGCAGTTGGCGCAGTCTTCGGTATTAAACCATCTAATGGCACCGGCTGGATTTTCACCAGCGTTGATGTGTGCTTCACGGGCGCACATGATTCCAGGATTTTTCTCGTCGTCTTGGCATCCTCGCATCGAAAGTTATTCGATCTGCATTCGTTTCTTTCCGCCATATCTGGGAGCGAGGGCAGGTAGCATTCTCGCCGTGTTCAGCCAGTTCAACGGCGAACGCTTCCTTGGGCCGCATACTGATGTGGCAAGAGATCGCGATTAATTAACTTTTGACATTTTCATCTGTCCCACCTGGGTTTGCGTATTAGAGTTGGCATAATGTCAAAAAATAAGCATCAGCATTTTGTCCCGCAACATTACTTGCGCCAATTCCGCGTAGAAGGCACGAAGCAAATTTGTGTGATGCGACTCTCTCCGCTGAAATACATCGGCCTTGGTGCAATTAACCGACAATGCCAAGAAGATTATTTTTACGAAGGAGAGGGAGACAAAGGACTAGACCAAGTGCTGTCCCTAATTGAGGAGACCTTGCTCCTGTCCTTGAGAGTGTCTGTAAAAAGAGACATTCGATCCCAAACAGGTTACGGCTCTTCAATTTTTGGCGATAGTGCTGAAGGTGCGAACGCGAAAGGCGATTGAAATGGCGAAGCTCTACCCCATATGCATAGCCAATAAATTTATTTCGAATGCCATTGAAAGAGGAAAGCTACCATCACCGAAGGGAGGATACAGGGATGGAATGATTGATTTTAGCGGAGTCGCAAGCACGCTGATGTCCTCTGCGATACCTTGTCTATTGGAAATGCTAACCCTTGGCTGTAAATTGCTGAAAGTTCCAAACGGGTGTCAGTTTATTACCAGCGACAATCCTGTCGTATGCCTAAATCAGCTCTTTGCAAATGATACTTCTGGACGCTCATTTGTCGGATTCAGTAGATCAGGGTTTCAACTTGTCCTTCCAATCAGCAATAAATTGGCTTTGTTTTTCTACGATCCGAACATTTACCACGTTGGAAGTCGCAACTACCGTGTAATTCAACTTTCTTCTTCAGACGTTGAAATCGTCAATTCCTTACAAATCCAAGCGGCTGAGCAATGTGTCTATTTTCAAGAACATTCATTCGCTCCTGCGATTTTCCAGCTCGCGCAAAAATTTTACCACCTTCGGATTTCGATCCAAGATTCATTGCGAGTTATTGAGGGAGAAGGGCAATCTTTTGTGCATATGAGAACTCAAGGAGCGCGTCTTATGCGCCCGTGGAGCTTCTGCCGAATTAAACAACGTAAAACAATCGGACCTGACCTAAGGCGTGATCCTGAATGGTCAGCTTTGATAAAATCGCTCGAAACGGACATGTTCGAGAACCCCCACAGCGGACACATTTTGGATCGATTGGGGAAGCTTTTGAATACTTCTTTTGGTGCAAATTCATAGCCGTCATAAGTATCTAGTGTGGTGTCCGCTAAATTCGCGTCATAATTCCGGCCTCGGTAGTGTCCAGATTCTTTCGCACTTTCAGTTGATGGCCTGAGGAAGGTTGGTCTTTGTTTTTGGGTTTCTTGTTTGGTTTTGATATCCGCCCCCGCGGGGGCGGATATCAAATTTGTCGATCAGGCTACGGCTTCCTCTGTGGCTGATGGGTTCTCGCGCAGGCGGCTCATGTCCAGGTAGCGCTTGCTGCCCCACTTGGTTCCGGCGATGTGCCGCAGCCGCGCGGCTGCGAGCATCAAGGCACTCTGGCCGTCGGGGAAGGAACCTACCACTCGGGTTCGTCGCCGGATTTCCCGGATTACGCGTTCCAGCGGGTTGTTGGTTCGCAGGTTGCGCCAGTGTTCGCGGGGGAAGTGCATGTAGCTCAATGTCTCCTCGATGCCCGTCGCGACCAGTTCCGCTGCTTTGCCAAGCTTCATTTCCCGCAGTTTAAAGACGACCGCCTTTGCCTTTTCCTGCGCCGCAGCCAGGTCTTCCTGGGCATGGATCGCTTTGAGCATGGCCACCACTTCCTTGACTTTCCCACTCGGCACCGCCGTCCATACGTTGCGGTAAAAATGCACCGTGCATCGCTGCCATTTCGCTTCTGGGTAAAAATCCGCAAGGCTTTCTACCAGCCCCAGGCACTTGTCGCTCACGAAGAGCTTTACTCCGGCCAAACCCCGCTGCTTCAACCCCCGCATGAAGTTCGTCCAGCTTTCCTTGTCCTCCTTGGTTCCTTCGGCCACTGCTAGCACTTCACGATAGCCGTCCTGGTTAACTCCCACGGCGATCAAAATGCTCACGTTTTTAACCTCTCCGCCCCAGCTTCGCTTAAGCCATACCCCGTCGAGATAGACGTAGGCAAAGCGGCCTTCGATGGGCCGGTTGCGCCACTCCTCAATCTGCCCGTAGATCTTCTGGTTTAAATCGCTCACCACGCTCGGGCTTACCCGGGTTCCCCAGAGCGCCTCGGTAATGTCCTCGACCCGCCGCACGCTCACTCCGGCCAAATACATTTCGACGAGCGCCTCCTCGACGCTGCTCTCCCGGCGCTTGTAGCGTTCGATGATTGCCGTTTCAAAGGGCAGGCTCCGCAGCTTGGGCACCTTCAAACTGACTTCGCCTGCTTTGGTATGCAGTTGCCGTTCGTAATGCCCCGCTCGGGTGTCAGCCCGATCCCCGCTGCGCTCATAACGCTTCGCCCCGCACAACCGGTCTGCCTCCGCGTCTAGTAGCGCGTTCAACGTCTCCTCAACCGCCTCTAGTACCACCCCGCTCAGGTGTTCTTTAATCCTTCCTTCGTCGATACTTATGATCTTGCCGTGGCCTTCGGCCCCGGCTACGGCGCTACCCGCCGTTTCCTGCGTTTCTTCTTTGTATTCGCTCATGGGTTGCTCTCTTTTTGCCAACCTTCCTCTTACCACCCCAAAAAAATGTGCGAAAGAATTACTACGTCATCCCGGCCTCTTTTTGGATTTTTCAGCGTTGCTCAATCGGTCGGTATCTTCAGATACCGCCCTCATTCGCGCCTTGAAACCCCCAAAAAAATAGCCTCGGACTTATTTAGCGAATTTCTCTGACACCACACTAGCAGTAATCATACAAGAGGCAGAGTTTGAGAAATGCGTTCCGTTTTTAAGCCGCTTTACGATGATAATGCCGCAAAAGTCCGCCCAAGCGGGAGTCGCATTCGACTTCCGAAGGCTCGGGCGGGCGGGAGTTCGGCGGAGGCATGGCCACTATACCAATCGGCTTGTTTTCCAAACCTTGATGCGGTCGAACCGTGTTGTAGTGATTCTCGTACTCGCGGACCAGGTATTCCAAGTGACGCTCGCCAAAGACAACGAATTGGTTCAGGCACTCCTGCTTAATGCTTTGCACAAACCGCTCGGCAAACGCATTCAAATTCGGCGATGCATATGGGAGTCGCTTCAGCATAATTCCCTCTCCTCTGAAAACATCGTCGAATTTCACCGTGAATTTCGTGTCACCGTCTTTGATAAGATAGCTGGCCTGCTCTCCGCGTTCGGCAAGGTCCATTGTGAAATTGCGGGCTTGCTGCTCGACCCATGAACCGTTTGGCTGGCAGGTCATCCCCGCGACCCGCACACGGCGGGTTCCGACATGGATGAAAAACAGAATATAATAGGTCACTTTTCCGAAGGCAGTCCAAACATCCTTCGTGAAAAAATCAGTCGCCCATAACGTGTCCATGTGGCGCTTGATAAAGAGATCCCAATCGCCTTTTGTGCGGTTCGGGCTGGGGTGGAACCCGTTCTTGATAAGGATCTTCTTGATCGTGTTAGTAGCCACCGTGATCCCGAGCTTCTTCAATTCGCCCTGGATTCGGGCATATCCCCAACCGGTTTCTTTGGCCAGCCGGAGAATAATCACCTCAACGTTCTGCGGCGTAGCCGGACGTCCCGGATGCCGGGGCTGTTTCTCAACCCATGTTTTCCCGGCCTTTTCCTCACGCACCCACCGAAGGAATGTCTTGTAGCGAACGGCTGAGAGCAGCTCCTGGATTGCATTTCCCAGGGGCGCCCCCCAGGCGGACCAGAAGAGAGCGTTCGGCTGGCGTGGTCTGAATCTGCTTTGGCAGCCTGGATCGGAGGATCTGGTTCTCTGCCTTGAGATAAGAGATCTCGCGCAGAAGGATCGACTGCGTCATGTGGATCAGGAAAACGAGAAGCGGATTTTGACGGACTCTGGACATCGAAAAGCACGGAAGAAGATGGTCACGCAGGCGGTTTTTCGATATAAATCTCTGAGCCGTCGAAAAAAGGATTTTATAGAGGCAACGCGGAGCTGGAACAAGGTTTTTGCATACCGCAGAAACCCCGGATCCAGACAGCATCCCTCAGACGAGGCAAAACGGTAAGTGCAGAAGGCAAAAGGGGGCTCGTCGGAGAATCTCAGTTGGGATCAGGGTTCTATTCCAAACCGTTTAAAATGGCCGCCCATATCGGCATTTCCAAAACGGCGAAAGCCGATGCTGTTAACTATACCTCCTCCGAAGTTATTCATGACCGAGTGAAGCGCGCTCCCCAAAGCAAAGCGAAAGGAGGTTGTGAATAACTCGGCGACGCGCCAGAATGGGTGCGGCGTCCAAAATGCCCCGCTTGCAGCACGGCCAGCTGTTAACCGCCCCACGAGGGCTGTCTCGGGAAGACCGGCTGCGGCGGCGGCGCCTGGCGTGAAGTCTGAGAGAACTGCGCCCCATGAGGGCCTTTGTATAGTTACGACTGTGCCCGGCAAGACACGGAGGCCACAACAACCAAAGGAGACCCCCATGAAAAATTGGAATGAGTTCACTCACTTCGCTGGAGTGGATTGGGCAAAGGATCACCATGACGTGGCAATAATCGATGCTGCTGGAAAGATCGTCGATGAGATTACGATTGAACACACATCCGAGGGCTGGCTGAAGTTTCGCCAGAGACTTGCGCGCTTCCCAGCGCTGGCAATTGCGGTGGAGAGCGGTCAGGGGCTCGTCATCGAGCAATTGTTGCTCACTGCCGCTGTAATCTATGTCGTGCCTGCCAAGAACGCGGCGGCCTATCGTACCCGAAAAGCATCGAGCGGCACCAAAACCGACCGCCTGGATGCTTGGTGCCTGGCGTGCGCCCTACGAAGCGAAGGCAATGATTGGCGCCCTGTGGATACTCCGGACGAACTGACACAAAAACTGCGCTTGCTCTGCCGCGATCAGGTGACATTGATCGAGCAGCGGGTTGCTTTGATCAACCAACTGCAATCGGCCTTGCGGGAATATTATCCAGCCGCCATGGATGCTTTCGATGCCTGGACTGTGCCGAGTGCATGGGCGTTCATTGAACGTTTTCCCGATCCGGGAGCGCTGGCCAAGGCGGGCAAGCGTCAGTGGGAAAAATTCCTACACTCTCATCGCCTAGCGCGTCCAGAGACCTACGAAAAACGCCTGGAGATATTCAAAAACGCGGGGCAATTGGTCGCCACTCCAGCAGTCACGGTAGCCAAGGGGATGCTGGCTCGCAGCCTCTGTGAAATGCTGCAGGTTTTGCAGCGCCAGATAGACGCCTACGACGCTCAGATCAAAGCGCTCTTCAACCAGCATCCCGATTGCAACATCTTCGCATCGCTGCCAGGAGTTGGGCCTCGGCTCGCTCCCCGTTTGCTTTCCGAGATTGGCCCAGACCGCAAACTGTTTACTAACGCTAACAGTTTGCAATGCTATGGAGGCACTGCGCCTATTAGCTTCCAATCGGGTCAAATCAACAAAGTAAAGGTCCGACATGCCTGTAACAAGCATTTGCGCGCGGCAGTCCACCTTTGGGCGGGGCAAGCTGCTCAGCACTGCCCTTGGTCGAAGGTCTATTACAAAGCCCTGCGGCAACGCGGAAAAAGCCACGCATGCGCGTTACGCAACCTAGGTCAGCGCTGGCTAAAAATCGTCTGGAAGATGTGGCAGACAGGTCGCCCCTATGATCCCGCCTTCCACGCGAAAAACCAACTGAAACACGGCTCCTGGGTACTCCAAGTTAACCCAATCTGATCTCATCTATGAAATTGTTAACAACTTCTCGAAAATCTATTGACGGAAGGCAGAGAACTTCCCGAGAACGACTTTTCGGAAAATGGTCAAAAACCGGAAAGGATTCGAAACTGTTGTAAGTCGTTCTGGCTGAAGAGAAATTCAGAGAGAAACCAGAGAGTCAATTTCGAAGAGAGTTGTGCATGGGGAGACTGGAGGCTACGTCGAACACGCTGCGCTTGCGCCGGTCCAGTAACCGGGGGTGTACAAATTGCCCCGCGCTGTAATTGAGAACGCGCAGCCCCATCATCCACGAATGGACGCTGGGCTGGATTGCCGGAACGATCCGCAGCCAGTTGGGCCCGGCGGCGAACCGGAGCTTGCGCTCCCGGTACTCGGGCTTGAGGATCTGATCGTCAAATGTCGGCTTGGTCCGAACCGGTACGATGGGTTCGCTGAGCTCGGCTTGTGTTGAGGGAATGAATTGAACGTTTATCATTGGTTATTTGGATTGGTGTTCTTGTTGTGAAGCGGCGCTTGCCACTTCGTTGTCCGCCGGACTCCGGTTTCCCTTCGTCCCTCGCGGTTTACACCCTCCTTCCCTGTGCGCCGATGCAGCGAAAAACATTTGGCCTCGATATCTACTCTTTCACGAATTCTCTCCCGCGTCTTCAGTGGTTAAAGCTGGACCTTTCCAGATGAACTGGAAAATTGCCCCTGATCTTTTCGCTTTAGACGTTTGAGCGCATCCTTCGCCGGGAACACGAGCAAACAGCCCGGGCGCGGCTCCACGGTATGGCGTTGCAAATTGAGCTTCCAAAGCCAGATGGTCCCGAAGCGTTGCAGGACTAAGCTACCACCGCCGGAGTCGCGACAGGCTTCCCTCAGGATATCTTGCCAGAGTGTGCCATGAAGTAAAGCACGGGAACCGCCATGAGGCTGATCAAAAGCGAGGCAATTTCCCCCGCCATCAATGAAATGGCGAGTCCCTGGAAAATCGGATCGAAGAGGATTAAGCCCGCGCCGACGACCACGGCCATGGCGGTAAGCAGCATGGGGCGGAAGCGGACGGCTCCGGCGTCTACCACCGCCTCGTCGATCGGCATTCCTTCACGCAAGCGCATTTCGATGAAGTCAACAAGGATGATGGAGTTGCGTACGACAATTCCGGCTCCCGCCATAAACCCGATCATCGAGGTGGCGGTGAAGAACGCACCCAGCGCGCCGTGGGCGGGCAGGATGCCAACCAGCGAGAATGGGATGGCGGCCATGACGATGACCGGCGTCAAGAACGACCGGAACCAGCCGACCATCAGGATGTAAATCAAGACCAGCACGGCGGCAAAGGCGGTGCCGAGGTCGCGAAACACTTCGATGGCTTGCATTACAGCACACGGATGCCTGCCGGATCCGAGGTGCTGGCCGAAGCCTACACCCACCGTATCAAGCACTGTTGGTCAATGTGCTCCCACGAAACGGAACGCCAATTTTCGGGGTGTCGAATGGCGGCGTTTGAAACGAGAATGTCAAGCCCTCCCAATAACTCAGTACTAGCATCAATGAGCTTCTCAGAATCCTCTCTCGATCCCACGTCAGCCCCAATCGCGGCACTCCGGCGGCCCATTGCACGGATTTCATCCGATACAGCGATTGCACAATCGCGGTTCCCCACATAATTGATCACCATGTCCGCTCCAGCCCTTGCCAGGGCTCGGGCAATCGCAGCGCCAATTCCACGAGAGGATCCTGTCACTAAAGCCCGGCGTCCATGGAGGGAAAATAGAGATGAAATTGGTTGGACCATGATGGCAAAATACTAGTTGGCTGTCTTTCTATCCATACAACAGCACCTAGCGTAAGTCATTTCTGCCCCCCGCGATGGATCGCGTCTGCTTTTTCAATGCCGATGTTGTGCATCGGGAAACATGATCCGATCTCGACATCAATCCGGCAACATGGTTATATGTTAACAGTTCACAATATGCCTTTCCCCTGCAAAAAAATGCAGCCTTCGCGATATCGCCAAAGGCTGCGGATAATGTGTCCCGTTTTTGCCCACACGACGAGAAACTCTGTGCGGGTCCCTCCGACGAGGATGTGCCGCAACTCGGATTACTAACTTGTTTGCTGCAAATTTCCCCCATTAGAGGCAATAAGATCGCGGTACCAAAGGGCGGAGTCTTTCAACGTGCGCTTCTGGGTTTCGTAATCGACATGAATGAGCCCAAACCGGGGCCGATATCCTTCGGCCCATTCAAAGTTATCCATTAGCGACCAGTAGAAATAGCCTCCGAGCGGGATGCCTTCCCGGGCGGCCCGTTGGAGGCACGAGAGGTAGCGGCTGATGAAGTCGATCCGCTGGGGATCATGGACCTTCCCGTCCCGCGCGACCCAGTCGGTGATGCAGACTCCGTTTTCCGTGATGACTACCGGGAGCCTCCCATAGCGTTCGGATAGGAAACGGGGCGCCCAATAGAGCGCGCTGTCTTCGAGTTCCAGCCAGCCCAAGGTGCCGACCGGGTTGCCCGGTTGTTTTGGGTGGGAATGGGGTTTGCCGCCCGGATCGCGGGATACCTTGCAGCCGGTGTAGCTGTTAAACCCAATAAAATCGAGCGGCTGACAGATCGTCTCCATATCGCCGGCAGCCACTTTGGGCATCGCTTCTTTGAAATGGGTATAGGCTTCGGCAGGGTACTCGCCGAGGTGGATTGGATCCGCCCAAAGGCCGATGTTGTACACGGAATCGGAGCGGACTCCAAAAAAGACTTCCCTTGCGGCTTCAATATCCTCGAGGCTTTCAGTTGCGGGAACCTGCGCCGTGCTGGCGGAGGCCATACCGATCCTGATTGGGCCGGGGCAGGCGGCCCGCAGGGCTTGCACCGCCGTTCCGTGGGCGATCAAAACATTATGAACGACGCGCAGGACTTGAGAGATATCCAGCTTGTCGCCCGGCGCGTGCAGGCCTTCGTGGTGCCCAAGGCCGACGAAGCATTGGGGCTCGTTGAGTGTGATCCAGTGTTTAACGCGGTCGCCCAGGCGGCTCCCCAGCAGGGTGGCGTACTCGCCAAACCATTGGGCGGATTCGCGGTTAAGCCAGCCGCCGCGTTGGTAGAGGGCCAGCGGAAAGTCCCAGTGAAAAAGCGTAAGATACGGTTCGATGCCCGATTCCAGCAAATGATCCACCAGGCCGTCGTAGAAGTCGAGCCCTGCTTCGTTGATTTTCCCGGTGCCTTCCGGCACCACCCGGGGCCAGGAGACGGAAAATCGGTAGGCTTTCAGGCCGATGTCCTTCATCAGGCCCACGTCCTCGCGCCATTGGTGGTAGTGGTCGCAGGCGACTTGGCCATGGTGATTGCGGAAGACGGCTCCCGCTTTTTGGCACATCATGTCCCAAACGCTCGGGCCTTTGCCCTCCTCATCCCATGCGCCTTCGATTTGATAGGCTGCGGTGGCGGCTCCCCAGGTAAATGAGGCAGGGAAAGGACTGGTGTGGGTGTCGGCTCGAATCATGGTAAAGCGGTGTGGATATTTTATGCGGGGTACCGAAAAACAAGGATGACGGGATGCCCGGTGTGCACTTTTCCTGCAGCTATACGCCGGACTTATTCGGGAGCCTTATACCCCGTGGTTCCGCCCAATAGCAAAAACCTCCGGTAAACGATAAGCCCCGTCAACAACGCCGCAAAAGAGAGTACGGAACTTACCAGGAAAATATGGCGGTAAGTATGCCCTGTATAGTCAAGAATACTTCCCATGATCGGGCTGATGATGATGCATCCTAAACTCGATACGATTCCCGCCGCCGATGAGAATTGAGCAAAACGGTTTTTTGGGAACAATCGCTGCTGAAGCGAAGCGGTTGCGGTAAGCCAGACTCCGGCAAGGAAACATTGGGGAACAAGAACAATGCCCAAGGTTAGGGAATTATGGGAAAAGAAACCGCCCCATAAGCTCACGCCGGTATAGATGACCAGTGTAACCAACGACACTTGCAAGGGGTGGAAGCGATCCACAAGAACCCCCAGCGGATAGGCCGCTATCAGCGAGAGCAGGAAAGCAACCGCCATCAGTTTGCCAAAGGTATCCATACTCATCCCAACGCTTTGGGCGAAATATACATTAAACAAATTAACCGGCACCAACGCCATCAGGGATAATGCAAACGAAACAAAGAACCAGCAGTAATAGCCGTTGCCAAAGCTCTCCAAAAAATACGTCTTTGTGGCGCCGAATACCCCCGTCAATGCGTTTTCTTCCGCTACCGGAGGCGGAGGATATTCACCCTCTTTAACCTTTAGGCACATAACACTAAAGGCGATTCCATAGAGCAGCCCGAGACCGAGGAATATCACGAGTGAATGGCTCTCGATTTTCCCCATCATCCAGTAGCTGAACAAGATACCAGCGACGAGGCTGATGGCCCTAAAAGCTCCGAAAAACCGCCCCAGCATCGACTCCGGGACAACGTCATTGATCAGCCCTCCAAAAACGGCATTCACAATCGTGCTGGCCCCGGCAAAGAGCGTCCACAAGATGGAATATAGAATTAGAATCGTGGAATTGAGCCCGGGAGAGTAGCTCCCCAGCATGGCATGAAAAACCGCTGCGATTTGTGGGCAATAGGCAAGGCCGACCATGGAAATAACCGCCACCGGGGTTGGCGCAAAGAGGTAAGGAATACGGCGCCCCCATCGGCCTCTGTGGCGATCCGACTTGTAACTAATGACAGGCCCCAAGATCATGCCAATAACAGAGGGAACAGAACCGATCAAGAACCCCACCAGTGTGTCTGGCGCGCCGTGGCTTTTAAACAGAATCTGCATCAAAGGCGGGGCAGCCCGTTCTTTGATTGACCAGACAAAGTCCCCCCAGAGCAGCCAGCAAAACAAGGTCAATATCCCCGCGGTCGTATAGGTAAGGGTGCCTACCGTCCATAATTTTTTCGGCAGTATGGGTTTTGGGGATTGGATGGCGTTCATCTGGGAAGGTGGGTGGAACTTGTTTTCCAGGAAAAATAAACGGCTCTATTGCCGCGGCTCTTCGGGTTGAAATATACGGCAAAAGTCCATAAGAACAGTATTGATCGAGGCGAGTTCAGGGTGCCACATTTTTTCCCATTCCAGCGAAATCCCGCCTGTATAGGCTGCTCGGAAAAGCGTTTCCAATAAAGCACCCGTGGGGTAATCGCCCTTTCCCGGGGCAACATAGCTGAATTTTTCGGAGGCGTTGTTAACACCGATGCTATCCTTATAGTGGATATGAGCGATCCATGGGCCGATTTGCCGCCAGGTTTGCCCGGGATGCTCCCCGGAAAAACGCCAAGTGTGATGGGCATCCCATAGAATTTCCAGCGGGACATCCAATCGGTTATTCAATGCCAGGCACCGTTGGGCCGATGAAAAAATATCGTGCGTTTCCAGCAGCAATTTGCAACGCCACTTCCTTTGGGCGAATGTTTGGCGGATCTGGAAAACCCAATGAGCCATTTGGTCCAGCTGATTGCTGGAGAGCGCCTCGCCCATTTCCTCGCCTCCCCGGCCAAAGACTCGCAGGTAGGGAGTATGCAACCGCTTGGCCAGTTCTGCAAAACGGTAAAAGTCTTCGACCTCCTTCGCCTCGGCCGTTAGCAAGCAGAGCGAGGTGTCAATCACAAGGATCGGTACCGATGCGGCGGGAAGCGGCTGCCTTTCGAAATACCCCGGGAGGTCAAGGCTTCCCTCCAGGGAGCGCAATTCGAGAAATTGAAGCCCGAACTGGCTGGCCAATCGGTTCGAGTCCAATAATGAATCCAAGGGATTGCCAAGGGTGGAGAATCCCAGGGAGCGCCGTTGATTCATAGATGGAACAATAAAGTCCGATTTAGGTTGCCCGGTCGTATTGCTGAAGCGAGATGACCGCTTCGAGCGGTTCGCCGTTGAAGAAACGCTGAAGATTTCGCTCCGCAAAGGCTGCGCATTTCGGCAAGCGATCATACGTCGGGCCGCCGAGATGAGGCGACAGAACGGCATCGGGGATGGCCAATAGAGGCGAATGGTGCGGCAGCGGTTCTTCCCGAAATACATCCAACGCAATCCGGATTTTCCCGGTCTTCGCCAATCGGATCAAGGCGTCTTCATCCACAACGCCGCCGCGCCCGACATTCACAAAAAGCGCGTTTTCGGGCAACAGCTCAAGAATTTCGGCAGATACGGAATCTTTCGATTTTGGCGTGAGTCCCTCGCATTCCACGAGGATGCCGCAGTTGGCAAACAAGTCGTTCAACGATTTACAGGGTGTTACGCCATATTCCAGCATAAACGAGGTCGGAACGCCTTCCGAATAGGCCGAGATCGTTGCGCCAAAAGGCTGCAACAGCTTCACCAGATTTTGCGCCACCGCGCCGAAACCATGGATCCCCACATGCTGCTCAACCAACGAACGGGTGGGCATGGTAAGGCGGTATTCCGTCTGCTTTTCAAACGGGCTCATGAAACACCCCCTCCAGCGAGGCGCATGGCGCAGAAGCGATAAGATGAGAAGCAGCGCGTGCTCCGCCACGGAAATCGCGGCGATGCGGCCCCAGTTGGTAACCAGCACGCCGCGCTCCAGCAGTTCCCGCGGCACGACGTGACGCACGGACCCGGTCAAGTGGCAGACATATTTCAGTTTCAACTCCGGATCTTGAACATAATCCAAGGGCAATGCGGGGGTATGCCAGCTTGACACGACAACGGTCGGTTGGACTGATTTAAGCATATTGGCCCAGGCTTCAGCTGAACATTCCGATGGGTTGAAATGCACCAGTTCCCCAGGAAGCCGCACCGGGCTTTCGTTGGGGAAAAACAGCTTTCTCTCGATCTCGGACAGGCACACCAAAACGGCGCTGGCACAGGTGGGACTCTGGCAATCGGCCTTGGAAACTAAAGCACTCATGTTTAGTTGCTACTGTATAGTAGAATGCGCTGAGAACAAGGCAAATCGCTCGTGGACGATCAATCCATGGCGTAATTAACGGGAAGAAACGCCTGTTTTAATGAAGAATTGTTCCATCAATACTCTTGGTGGCACAAAATTCGAGACGATGCCGAGTTCACGGCATTGGAGGGGAGGCAAGCTACGCTATCGCAGGACGGCTAGGTGCTCTGGCGGGCGATCACGTAAGGATGACTCCAAAGCCGCATCGTTTCCGAGTCATCCGTGGAATGCTGCGCGATCAATTTTACAGCTTCCCTGATGTCTTCCGGCAACGGAATGCGAACACAACTGATCTGCGGGAAAATCCGCCCGGCGATCGTTTGGTCGTCTTCCACGCTGATCACTCGGACGTCCTCGGGAATCCTTAGGCCCGCGGCAAGCGCGGCCTGAACCAGGCAGGCCGCGGCCCAGGCATCCGCGCAATAAATTCCGTCGCCAGTAAATTCACCGGATTTGAAATAGGACTTTAACGCCTCGTAGCAAGCCGGTGCATTGCGCAAGGTGGGTAGCGCCTGATCAATAATGTTTTTCTGAATGATCGGCAGCTTTTTTTCCTCCATCCACTGGATATATTCCGCCTGCCGCGAGGCGTAAGTCGCCCACTCGCTACTGCCAAAAAAGCCGATCCTGCGGCACCCCTTCTCCAGGAGATGATCCAGAGCCATACGGGAAATATCGCGTTCCCGGTGCAATAAGGCATGCACTCCCTGGAGGTAGCTTAAATGAGTGTCCGATCCGTAAAAGAACGTCGGAACGTTTTGGCTCTGAACGCCATGAATGACATCAATACATTTGGAAATATCCCGGATAAAAAGCGTTCCTGCCAAGCGTGGAAAAATATGCCGGATATCCGACACGCAGGATCTGAGGTCATCCACCACCAGTTCCTGCCATTGGAGTTCAGGAAACAGCCGCGCCATGGGGGTCAACCGCCCGATGACGGAGTAGTCCGCCTCGCTGGTCACCAGGAGAATGAGCTTGTTGCGGGCCAAGGGCGCTATGAAGGTTCCCTTGCGGTGCAGCTTGTAGAGCAGCCCTTCTTCGGTAAGCTGGTTTACCGCCTTGCGCGCCGTGGCGACGTTGACTTGAAACCGCTGACAAAGCTCCAGTTCGGAAAGGAACGGCATATGCGGTTTGAAGCGCTCTTCCGCAAGCATGCTGCGCAGTTCCTCCTCGATCCTTCTGTAAATTGGGATTTTGGGAGAAGCTCGATTGGCGGTACGCATACCCGTTCTAGTGTGCCTTTTTGGGCCCGGGCGTCAAACGGAATGCACTGGGCATTCCCCAAATCGGCAAGAAAGACTCCCCTCCCAACCGGAGATTCACCGCAGGGCGTTAAAGGTATTGAGAGCCCGCTCTTGTTGTTGAACCATGGCATTTGCCTCCGGAGAAAGGGAGATTCGAACGGTGGGAGCGGGCAGAAATTCGTAAACCGCCAGCATTGAGCCCATTCGAGCGGCTACAGGGAGCAACGAACCGGTGGCAATCCAGACCTCGCCGGAAGCATTCTCATAACGGGAGCATTGCACCCCGCGATAGTTGACGGTTTCGCGAAAGCTGGAGAGCCCCAGTCCCTCTACAAAAAGGAAGCCCTCCGAATAGAATGGATATGGCGGTGTGTCGGGTGTAACAGCCAGCAATCGCGGTTTGTTCGCCAAGGCGATGACAAGATCGTTTTTAACTCGTGCGAACTGTTCGGTGGCTCCATCCTTGTATTTCACGGTCACATACTCGATATCGCCGGTCCTAACCGTCTCAATGACCGCCGGAACTCCTTTTGTAGAATCACTGGCAGATGGCGTCCCACGCCCCTCCTGCAAATAGACGTTCCAATGGGCATTTTCGGGAATCGCCGCGACATACGGAGCCCTGGGAATCGCCTCCTCGGCGCGGGCCAGCGGCGATAGGCATGCCATGGCGAACCATAGAACCAGATATAGGACAGAGGAAACTTTCATTCGCGGACAACCTCCAGTTGTTTTTCTATCACCTTGCCAGTATAGCGGTCAATGGCCAGATGCAGCCAGTAATGCCGCTCGCCTTCCACATTGAACTGATCCAGGGAACTGGCGGTCGTAGAGTATTTGCCGACCTGGGTTACGAGATCGACCAGGAGATTCCAAGTGCGGATGTTGGAGCTATCCGCCAAGGCGCGAATCACGGACTCCCGCTCCGTTTTAATCAAGGAGAGACTGCTCAGCGAGGGGTCCGCCATCAGCCGGGCGACCAAATCGGAGCGATTGGCAAACGGTTTGGTTTGTATGAGAAAAATCAAAGCGTTGGCAACGCCCCCCGCGTTGGCGGAAGAGACCGTGGTGCCGGTCCCGCTGCTGGCTTGAGTAGCCCCGGAAATGACCGCCGCCAATACGTTCTTTTGCAAGGTGTTGGGATTAAGCCGCCCTCCGCGCACGGTCTGCGTGCCATTGAGCGAAAAGAGGTCCAGCAGGCCCGCATCCGCGCTGGAAGCAGAGAAGAAATCGAGCGTTTTCCAGGGCATGTCCCGGTAGGCGTAGCCCAGTTCCCCGACCGACCGGAATGGGCGGTTCAAAATAACGGGCCGCGCTGCCGTCCCCGAAGTCGAAGTGAAAAGCGGGCTCGCCGACGAATAACTATAAAACGCATCGCCGGGACGGGTTTGGCCGTCGTTATCCGGATAAGCAGGGTTTGCCGCATTGGTCCCGGGTGGCCCGCCGGAACTGCTGTTAACCGCCCACATGTCCACGCGGTAAGCGGTGGTGTTCGAGTTGATATACCCCTGGGTGGTGGTTAAAAATGGATCATACGTGGTAATTGGACCAATGACCGTGCTGGCATCCGGCGTAAGAGTCTGTGCCGCTTGCGCGTTTGAGATATAGGTGGTGTTGCAACCCGAGCCAAAGCGGGAGGTCCGGGGGTCGCTCTTTAAAGACAAATACCAACCGACCGCGCCGCTCCCTTTGAGAATCGAGACCCAAGGGGCTTGCCGATAACCGGTTCCCGGGTACGGACTGTTACTATTGTCTAACCCCACGAAGGTTCCATACGTCCGGTAAGTGCCGCCCGGGTCCTTATACTGAATGCGGTACACCATGGACGTGGAGAGCTTAAACATCATGGTTGCCGATTGGGCCACCGCCTGACTCCAAGTCACGCTGTTTGTTCCAGTCGTGGTGGACATCGTGTCGGGGGGAAAGCCGACTACCGGGTTGAGAGATAAAGTGCTCGATAACGTCGGTGAGCGGAAATCGGTGGCGGGTGATGCCAGCGAAAACGAAATGACTCCATTGCCCGGTGCATTGGCAAAATGGGTAACCGTGCCAGAGGTTTTCCAAGCACTGTTATTGGCATCCCAGTACCACCGATAGTTCACCGAATTCAAAGAGGCAATGGCTCCGATGCTATAGTAATCAGAATTATTGTCGTTACTGCTGTTTTCAAGCGGCGCGATTTGAAATTGCGTCGGGTAGGCGCCAGTATTGGAGGCCAGCGCCTGATGGGGATTCCAGAGGTTAAAGCAGTATTTGAAAACATTCTGCTGAGTGTAAGGAGCCGCGTAATTACCCGGCCCAGAAAGGGTAAATAAGAACTTATTCAAATACGGCAGATCCTCGATGCCGTAGACGCTGTTGGCGTCGGTCGCGGAACTCCCCGGTGGAATCAAGGTGATCGTCGTCGGATAATTATCGGCATCCCACTGGTCGATGATATTGGCTCCGATTCGAAGAAGCTGCAGCGTGACCTTGAGATCGGGGTCTGCAAAATTGGTCGTCGTGTACCCTTCCGTGCCCACGATAACATCGCCCCTTGCTCCGCCCCGGCCCACCGAGCCGTATGAAATCCCCGCTTGTAGCAATTCAAAAAAATCCGCTTCCCTGTTCTGCGCGGCGACAGCGCTCAAGGACATAATGCCGGTCGTGTCGGTGTGCTTGTATTTGGTGCTGGTGGTCGGATAACGCCAGTGGCGAAAGAGGCCGTTCGAATCGCTCATCACATCCAGCCCGAAATAACGCTGAATATCATCCACATCCTGCGCCGAGAGCCCCACCGTGCCCAGTTTTTCGAGCAGCGCGAGCTTCTCCAGCGGAAAGCGGTATTTGACCAACGGTTCCCCCGCGACCGCTGGCGTTCCATTGTTCCGCGTAAACGCGCTCTGAACTTTTACGCTGAAAATATAAGGAGGATTATAATCCGTGGCGCTAGCTCCCGTGCCGGTGCAAGTGGGGCCGTTCACCTCGCGACTGAAGGTGCCAAGGTAATGCAGCGCCGTTTCAAATTGCCGCTGCTCGGTGGAGTTCGTCGCGATACTTTGCAATAGCTTAATCAACTGCTGCCGATTCACAAATGAATGGTCGGTGTTTCCGTTGTAGACGGACGTTCCGGAAACGCCCGTGAAGGCGTTGGTACTTGATGTGACCAGTGTCTGATAGTTTGCGGCGGCAGCGGTGTCGAACGTGAAGCTGGACATTGTCCCCGAGGGCTGGAGCGTTGCATAGTTTCTCCAGCCGACGATCTGGTCGATTTGAGTGCGTGTAAGCAGCGAGTTGCTGGACGAATCCTTGAGCTGCGTCAAGTCCGCATAGGCAAGCCCGCCCTTGGGGCCATATTGGCTGGCTGAGGAAGAGGAGGGATAGCCCGCCGCGTTGATGTCCAGCAGACCGCCTTCGTTATAGATCGCGTAGGCATAGCGGCCGATGGCGCACTGATCGGAAGTGCTGTCGGATAAGTTCTTATTCCACGCCGCCCCTGACGCCGGGCCGCTCCTCGTGACGACTACCCAATCCGGAGCGGTAAAGCTATTGTCCGGAGTCGAATCTCCCGCGCTTTTTGTGGCGTCCAGCGGAAGCAGAAAATGAGCATTCCATCGCGCAACGTTGACGGATCGGCCGTTCAGCGAGGTGCCGGTGGAAAGGGCCGCGGCCGCGCGAGTGGCGCTGTCATTGCGGCTGCTATAGCGAATCAAATTGGCAAGCGTTCCGCTGCGGATCGGCATCACGTTGGTGCCTGTTTTGGGAACATAAATCGTATTGGTTCCCGTACCGTTGGCGGTGGAGTTGGAAACGATTTCCTGGATCAGATCATCGGTAATAATGTCCAGCGCCGTGCCCGCCATCATCTCCACTTTGGTGCCGCTGGCACTTGCGTTGGAAACAGAGCGTTCCATGGTCACGCGGGAAAAAAAGGCCACGGTCACAACCACGATCAAAACCAATAGGGAAAGAACCAGCACGAGGGCCACTCCCCGGTTACGGTTTGCATTCAAACGCCCTGATTGGGAAAAGAGTGACATAGAAAAGATACCTCTATTTCAAATAGAAAAAGCGTTCGTAGACACGGATGGAGGAAGCCGCCGCATGGCTCAATCCATAGCTGCTGACAAAAGTGGCGGGGGCCTTGGCTTTCGCTGCCCAAGGTTTCGTCAGAGAGGCGTCCTTGAGGAGTTCAGTGGAGGCGTCCGGCAATCCGCTGATGGCTCGTATGAGTGCGCCGACCGTCGTGGAAGCGCGGCTCTTGGAATCGATGAGCGCAATGGTGACCACGATCGCTTTCACGTCTTGAAGCCCCAACGGAGCCCAGACGGCTTCACCCGCGGTGGCATCGGTGCAAGCGTAGGCAATTTGGCTATTGGTGTCATACCACCGGGAGCCGATGGCATACCCCGCCGTGGAATCCGCGCTGCTATTGGGAGCCGCAGTCGCCGTTAGGTTGTTGACCGTGGTGCCGTTCACCACTGGCGTCAAACTCAATGTCCCGTCCGTCAGCAAAAAACAGAACTCCATGCGTAATACCTGGTCTCCAATAACATCCCACTGCTGAGCCGCGGTTGCGGAGCCGCCGGGATTGGGATTCGACGAGTTGTTATAGGTATCGGCAATGGCCTGGGAGAAAGTGTCTTTAATCAGCAACGGCAAATGTAAGATCGAGGTGGCATGGCCATCCGCACCGCTTTGCGATGCGACGTCAACCCAGTGCAATCCGCGCCCAAGCCGCTCCAACTCCACCCGGTTCCCGCCACTGATCGCATCGCTGACGCGGTACCCCACCAGAGAGGAGGTATTGAGCGACGAATCGCCCGTGCCCGCCGGATCCTGCGAAGCAATGTGGCCCGGTTTCTGACTATAGAAATAGAACGCATCGTTGCCGGTTTGACTTTTAAAATAATAGTTCAGATCGGCCCGTTGATACATGGCCATGAAATCCTCGGCCATTTGTGCGAAAATCATCCGCGCCTGGCTGTCGGAATCCATCAGCTTACCGCAATGCAACGTTGTCACTGCCGCGCTATTAAGCAACTGCGTCACCAACAGCACGATGACGGCAAGCGTGCTCACGGAGATCAAGAGCTCAATCATCGTAAACCCGCTGCGCTTTTTCATAAGGAAACCTATGAAGGGAGGAGGCCGCTAGTTTTGGCTCAACGATACGACGGTTTCCACCGAATCGCTCTGGCTGGAGGCTTGAGGCGGCCACACAATTTTAATCCGGGTGAGCGTTTCGTTTGAGGAAGGCTGCCAGACGGCTTTAATGACAGCCTTATAACGAGCATCCCCATCCAGCGAGGCGGAGGCCGTGCCCAAGTCACTGAAATAGAGTGTCTGCTGTTGGTTCAGGGTGGAGACGTCGATTTTAAACCGAGGGGACTGGGTGGCGCCCGCAGGGGTCGCCCGCACATCAGCCGCAATGACTGTGACTAAATTCATGGCCGCCGTCTGGTTCGTTGCGCTCCGAGCATTGCTTAACCCAATCGGCAACAGTCCGAGGACGGACACCAGGGAGAAAGAGGCGATACCGAGTGCAAGGGTAATCTCCACCAGCGAAAATGCGCTGCAAACTGGGTATTTTGGCAGGTTCATGGTCGGTAGATTGTAACTTGGCCCGTAAGGCCGCTCACATCAATGGCAACAACATTTTGACTATTGACCAATGTCGTCCCGCGCGTGGCCTGGATGGCGATTTCCCTGCAGGCAGCCGGGCTGATCATTGGTCCTGATTCTGAAAGGGCTTCCCCCTGCGGGCTAAACTGAACCACTCCACTGGGCACGGACTCGCCCTGTGAAACCGGACTTGGGTTAATCCCAAACGTATATTTCGCCGTTCCCCTGAGGGGGTATTGGAAAGAAAACAGGAGCGGATCCGAAGAAAGCCCCACGAGATCGGATTGCTTAACAACGCCCGCGAGGCGAACCCCCACTTTCCGGGCGGTGGCGTCCACGACGTGAACGTTGTTAAGCTTAATGACTTTTCCGATTTGAATCAACCGAGAGGGCGGGATTACTTGCACCGATGGATTACTTGAGGAGGCAACCGTTTTACTGTAAATGGAAGTGCCATCTTTGGAGGCGACTATCGCGATCGCAAGACGCCCAACCCCCGATTGCGCCGGGGTCGCGTCGGCCTTCGTCAGATCTTCCTCGAAAACTCCAACCCATGTATAGGTATGGTTGACGACAGCATAAGTCCGGGCCTCCTCCAGCGCGCCCTTGATCATATAGGCAGATGAAGCGAGATCTTCCCCGCCCTTGATATTGGTCACGGCAGGACCCACCAAGGTCATAATCCCCACGGCGATTCCCATCACGACAATCAATTCCAGCAGGGAAAAAGCATGCATGGGCGCTCCCCGTCTGGGGGAAAGAACCTGTTTGGCCAAGCCAGGACAAAAACATGCGCTTGTATTCATGGGGGGGATTGCTGCGGTATAGTAGCAACTTACTCGCAGCGTGTAAAGAGCCATTTTACGCTCGTGGAAACATTCTTTGATCTCTGTATACAGGTGTATCAGTGGGGGATGCCGGCGCTTTTATCTTTGTGAAGTACTGCTATACTGTAGTCCTGGACATTTCCGGCACCGAGGCCCCGTCAATCCAAACGGGGTCAACCAGGGTCGTGGTCGCTGAGTGGGTAAATCCGATTTCTCCATGGCAGAGCAAGCCATCCATGACGTCGATCGCCTTGTTGCCCATGAGCGCCGGACGAATATCCACCCCGGCGTAATGCTCCAAGTGGACCGACGCAAAGAGATGGCAAACCGCCATCTCCAGGGGAAGCGACCATCCATGGCGCTTGGCCGCCGCCTCCAGCGCCAAGTGGTTATGGATTAACAATACATCCGGCCGATCTCGCCCTTGCAGCCCCGCCATCCCGCGATGGAGAAATTCCGCTTCATCCATCCAGCGGCCTCTCATTTCGGGAAACTCTTCCCTAATGCCCGCTAAGGCGCTCAATTTTTCAGGTCCAAACCGCCCGGCCTCCATTCCCGGTTTTAAATAAAGCGGCTGCCGATACCCCCGCTTCCGCAGTTGCAACAGCGCCAGCCGCATCACTTCGTAGTCGTTGCTGCGCAATTGGTGGAACGGCGCATCTTCGCAAAAATCAATCATACTCACTAATGCAAATGACGGGAATGCGCTTAACGCCTCCTTAACCGGTTGCATGTTTGCGTGCACCAGGATGCCGCGAATGCCTCGCGCTCCAAGCATCTTTGCAAGTCGCCGCTGGGAAGCCGCCTCCCGGGGGAGTTCATGGCATTCTATTTTGTAGCCAAGCTCCCCGGCGCGTTTCCGCATCCCCTCCAGTAGCCCTTTCCGAATCGGCCAGTTCTCCCAATCATCGAAGGATCTCTCGCCGCGTTGGAGCTGGTAGAGAAATGCCAGATTCTCGCGATAGTGGACGGGCCGCCGCGCCCGCCGGTAACTGGCCAAAGCCGACATCGCGGGATTGGGCACATACCCCATTTGCCGCCCAATCGCCTGGATCTGTTCGCGCCTCGTCTCGGAGATCAGCGGACTATTGCGCAACGCCATGGAAACCGTGGCCACAGAGACACTGGCTTCACGAGCGATATCGCGCAATAATACAGGTCGGCTCGGCATGATTGCAGGGGGGGCGGCTGTCAGTTTAACTAATTAAATTCCCCCGATATTGAAAGCAAAAACAGAAAGATGTTTTGTGTTTCCAGCTATGGAATCACCTCTTATCGATGCCACACATATCCTGAATCGCCATTCCGCGAACCCCATCTTAAAGTTGGAAGACTACCCCGGGGTCGCGCAAATCTACAATCCATCCCCCGCCCAGCTTGGAGATGAAACCATTCTGCTGGTTTCGGTGGTGGAACACGCCGCTACCCGTGGTTATGGGCGGGACGTGGGCCAGACCCGCGTCGCCCGGAGCAACGACGGCGTTCATTTCACCTTGGGCAAGGAGAACTTCATCGACGTTCAGTCCGAGGAGCACCCCTGGTCCCTATACCACCACTTCATCGATAACCGCGTGAGCTGTATCGACGGAGTCCATTACATCGTCACCCCCGTCATGGTGCATGGATTCGATGGCCCTGTGGGGATGCTGGGGCGAACGGTCGATTTTAAAAACTACGAACGCCTGGGGATCATCACCCAGCCGCGCAACCGCGGGGCCTCCCTCTTCCCTGAAAAAGTCGGCGGGCTCTACTGGAAGCTCGACCGCCCCGGTGGCGGCGATGGGAGCAACGGCGACATTTGGATCAGCTCTTCGCCGGACCTTCTTCACTGGGGCAATTACCAGCCACTGCTCGCGGCTGGCTACCGTTATTGGAATGTCGAAAAGATCGGGCCGACCCCTCCCATCAAAACGCCCCGTGGCTGGCTTGATATCATCCACGGCGTGTTCTCACCCGCGGGCGGCACGTATTACTACATCGGCGCCATTCTGCTGGATCTGGAACAACCGTGGAAGATTATTGGACGGACCAATAGCTGGATTCTCTCCCCGCAGGCGGGTTACGAACGCACCGGGAACTGCGACAACGTCGTCTTCCCATGCGGGGCATTGGGCGATTGGGAAAAGGATGAGCTGCGCCTTTACTACGGAGCCACCGACGACAAAATCTGCCTGGCAACCGGATCGATAAGGCAGTTGGTCGAAGCGTGCGAACGGCAAATCTAAAACATCACGTTCGAAGTCCAAGGCATTCGCGTCTCGGTGGCGCGAATGCCTTCTTTTTAGGTTCAACGCAGCCACAACAATACAAAGCCGCCGCGACTTCAATCAGCCGCGGCGGCTTAATGGACCTCGGCTAGCGCCCCTGCCAGCAAAATCCTCCCCTTTTATAATACAGTGGAACGAACCCGACGGCGCAGGCGTTGGGCAAAGCCCAGCATGCCGACTCCGCCCACGAGCATGGCCCAAGTGGCGGGCTCGGGAACTACCGTCAGAGTCACATCGTTATATTGGCTGTCGCTTTCGGCCTTGCCCTTGAAACTCAAGAGGTATTCCGTACCGCCTGAGGTGAACGTATAGTCGGAATTCGAGGTGAGCGTGTAGTTGGTGGCACTCGTAATGATCGTGGAGAAGTACCCCGTCGTCGTGTTGCTGCCGGTGTTGTCGATGAGGACGATGGTTTCGCCCAGCGTCAATCCGCTCAGCGTGGTAAGATCCAACGTTCCTGCAATGGAAACGGCCCCACTGACCTGCACTTGGTCATAGGAAGTTCCCGCCACTGCTCCGCTCACTGCAGCCACCAGCGTGGAGGTGGCGTCTGTGGTGAAGTCGCCCCCGACCTTCGTGAACCCGGAACTATTGGCGGAAGCAAGGGTGCCGCTGGTCAGCGAGAGGGTGCCCGTCACGGTGCTGTTGCCTTTCAGCAAGCCGCTGACAGTAGCGCTTCCGTCAACGGTACCATTAGTGACGTTCAACGTAGCGTTTTGAGAGACCGAAAGTGCGCTGGTGGTGGATTTGGTGGTGCCGCTCAACGTGGTGGTGCCGTCGGCCACCTTCACGCTGCTGGCGATGTTGTAGCCGCTGAGCGTGCTGGAGCCATGGAGCGTGGTCGCCCCCAAGGTCAATCCACTGTCGCTGCCGTTGACTGTGCCGCTGCTGACGCCAACGGTTCCGCTGACGGAACCGCTACCCGCCAAGGTTGCCCCGACGCCCACGCTTACCGTACTGGCCGCCGCGATCGAACCGTTGACGGTCAGGGTTCCACCGGCAATGGTGGTGGCCCCGGTGTAATTATTCACACCACTAAGAACCTGATTGCCAATGCCATTTTTCGTCAAGGCAATCACGCCCGCGCCATCGGTAACCCCCCCCGAGAAGGCGCCGTCGCCGCTAGTGGTATTAAGCGTCAACGTTGCCGTGCCGCTGGTGGTGTTACGAATGGTTCCCCCACCGTTCAGGCCCCCGGTGACCCCCGCGCCGGTTTCAGTAAGGTTCTTGCCCGTTAAATCAAGAATCGAGTTGGAGTTGACCGTAACGCCGGAAGCCAACTGCAGGGCGGAAGCGAGCGTCAGCGTCGAGACATTGGTGCCGTCGCCAACCTTCAGGCTGCCCAACGTCGCAAGCCCCTTGGCAGACGAGCCCGTCAGCGAGGAGGAGGCGCCGGTGCCGGTGTAATAGAACGTCGTGGAGGCATCCATGGTTCCCACGGCTCCCGTTCCACCCGATGCATAGAGGCTCAAGTTATTGGTAGTGCCGCCCGCGGTCGCCTGGAGCACGATGTTTTGCCCCGATCCGCCGATAGTATAGGGAGTCGTTGACGTACTGTTATTTGTCAGATTGAAAGACTTCGCCTTGAATGCGCCGCCCGCCACGGAAGATTGCAGCGCCCACTGGTAGGCGTTCCCCGACGTACCAACCGGACTCCATGCGGAACTGACCAGGCTGCCGTCGTAGGTATAACCAGCCAAGTCAAGGGTATTTGCGCCCGCACTCGTGAAGCTGTACGAATTGCCGATCAAGGCCGCCGTGCTATAGGGCGTCAAATTGCTCCCCATCTTCACCGTGCCGGAGGTGCCCGCCCCCAGATCCATCTCGATGGTGCCGATATTGGCCCCCGCCGCTGTAACCGCAATCGTCTTGGTGTCCGTACCACGCATATAGATATTGTACAACGCTACGGCGGAAGTCAGGCTCTGGGCGCCAGAGGTGTTAAACGAAAAGGCGGGTCCCGGAGACAGGGAGTCGCCGGTATTGGCTTGCAGGGTCACTCCTGCTCCAATGGTGTTGGTGGCGCCCTTCAACTGAATGTACCCCGTATACCCTTTTTGGATAATCGTGCCTCCCGTGGCGGTAAAATTGCCATTAATGACCAACCGGGTCGCGCTGTATGCACTTTTACTGCCGGTATCAATCCCCTGCAACTGCAGGGTTCCGGATGAGAGCGTCAGGCTGGAGTTAACGATAGCAGTCACCAACATCCCCGACCCCGACCCCGTCCCCGTGCTCGCCGCGACAATGAACGAGCCCCCCGAGATATTCAAGGCGGAGCTTAGCGCAACAGTAACCGTTTCGCCACTGGTAGTAATGACCGAATTGGTGTCCCCCACCATCACCGTGGCCCCGTTGCCTATATTCAGCGTGCTCCCAGACAGCGCCGTCCATGAGCTGCCAGCCGTGCCAAGCCCGGAGGTCAGGTTGATGATCGTGGTGCCGGACGCGGCCGAACCCACCGTACCCAGTGTGACGTTGCCGCTCAAAGCCAGCACTGCTCCGGAAGTCAAGGGAGTCCCCGTATTTGAGATGACCACCGTACCGCCATTCGTGGCGTTCAGGGTAAGAGCGCCTCCAACCTTCAATGAATCGCCCGCCCCAATCTGAAGCGTATTAACCACTGATGCCGTGGATTCATTGATCGTAAGGTTGCTAATCGTCGAGGAAGTCAGGGTGTAAGAAACCGTCTGATTGGTGGAACTGGTGTCGATCAACACACTATCCGTGGTTCCACTTGCCCCTGGGTAAGCTGTTGCAGGGAGCCAGTTGGACGCCGTTCCCCACGTCGAGCTTCCCCCATTCCAGGTATAGGTTGCCGCGTTGGCGTGGAGGGCGCTTGCTACAAATGCAAGGACGCAGGCCTGACTAATTAGAGATCGGCCGCCTTTGCTGCCGGGAAGATTTTTTTCTGCCATAGGGGTGATGTTTGGGATTTGGAATGGGGTTGCAGCGCACCACGCCTCGCATTTTTTAATGCAAGGAAAGATGCGCACTTGCCATAGTTGCCCCCAGAAATGCAATGAACTGCATCAACCGGATAAACAAAATGGTCATGCCCTACGGTTTGCCCTAGAGACGGAATATTTCAATGCGGCAAACGGGTGTAACTATAAACCTATGGATTGCCCAAAAAACCTTTGCGGGAAATAGAGCGCCTAAACAATCGTTTTGGGGAGATTCATCCGCCGCAACGTCTTGCCAGGATGCCACGTTCCCTCGATCAACACGCATCTTCGAATCGAAGGCACCCCTCGTTCATTGCGCTGGAGTTGCCCAATGAGGAGGTCGACTGCCGCCACCCCGACGGCCGGGAAATTGTGATCCATTCCGCTGCGTTCCACGGCATTGCTCTGCAAATGGCCGACCCCAATGTCCTCTGGAATCTTGAATCCTTTCTCGGACAGCCAATCCCCGACGTCCTCGTTGTCGGTCACAATACAATCAGGCCGGTATTTGCCAATCCACTCCGGCAGCATATCCAGAGAAGCGTGAAGAAGCGGCGGAATCCGGTCTTTTTTTTCCAGACGCTGTTGTTCAAAAAGAAACGGCGCCACGTAATTATGATCCATCCGTTCGTCGTGGAATGGATTCATAAACATCCCCGGCCTGCGATAGCCCAGCGACAACAATTTGCGCATCAGCTGGACGGTAAGGGCAGAAAAGTGCGTTGTGGTCATGTGGAACCGAGGCCGGGCAAGACTGTACCCGAAGGTCACGGTGGAAAACCGCTCCCATTCGAGATTGAGATGCCCTCTTGCCTGTGGCCTGGGCGCGACCAACAGCCCCGTAATGCCTCGTGAGTATAATATTTTGCTCATTCGGGAAGGCGTCATTCCCGGCTCCTTCAGCCAGAAATACTCGATATGATAACCTAGCTCAGAGGCACGTCCGCAAGCGGCTTCGTAATAGCTCAGGATAAAATTATGATGCTTCCTCCATTGCCCGTCTTCGGGAGAATCGCTGAGCCATGCCAGGGGGCAGGCTTTGGTGATAGCAGACGCCTCCTTGCGATAAGCAATCAACGCCGAAAGCATGGGATCAGGCGCGTATCCTAGCCTTGCGGCGGTTTCTCTGATGCGTTTCGTGAGTTCAGGCGAAATTTTCTGGAGCCCGCGCAAGGCATATGAAACCGCCATGGTGGAACAGCCGCAAGCCTGCGCGACATCTTTGAGTGTAATTCGGGGGGGCACTACTTTAAAGTTAAACAAAAATTGTGCTTTCGTTCAAGCCCCATACATTGGCAACGTCTCCTTCAATGACCCGCTCCCTCCCACGAATGTTAGCTATCCTCGCCGCCGCGCTGGGATTCCAGTTCGCCACATTCCAAGGCTTTGCCGAACCGCAGGATGCCGCGCCAAAAGCCGACCCCGGTCCCATCCCCATTCCCGTGCGGTCTGAGCATTTCACGGTAACGCCAAAACCCGGAATATTGGGAACTCATCCCCGGCTTTATCTCAACAGCCAGGAGCTGGCAGCCCTCCAATCCAGAGTTAAAGAAGCCGCTTTTGCCCCCATCTGGAGTGAATTCCTTCACTCCGCCGACCAAACGGCCGCCGAAGTGCCTCCCCTCAACCCCGCCAATACCGAGGATCCCTTCCGCCGCTTTGGCGACCGCTTGCCTCGCCTCGCCTTGGCCTATATCGTCTCGGGCGACGACAAATACCTCACAGCGGCCCGAAGCTGGATTACAGCGATCCTCTCCTATCCATCCTGGGCCGGAGATCAGGATCTGGGTGCCGGCCATGTCTGCTTTGGCATGGCGCTCGCCTACGACTGGCTTTACACCTCGCTACTTCCCGAAGAGCGAGCGGCCATTGAAACAAAGTTGCTACTCCACGGTCGGCTCCTAATGGAGGTTTCCACCAACGCGGCCAAAAAACCACCTTACCGCTGGGGCACCGCTTATTTTCAGAACCATAGCTGGATCTGCAACACCGGCATCGCCACTTCGGCAATGGCTTTATACGATCTGGCGCCCGGGGAAATGCAAAGCTGGATTGACTGGACCCGTGGGAGCTTCGAACCGCTCTACCGCAATTTTGGTTTGGATGGATCAAACTACGAAGGCCCGGCCTACCTGCGTTATGGAACGCTTTGGATGCTTCAATATATTGAACTGCTCCGTAGTTTTTCAGGAGAGGATCTCTCCTCAATGCCCTATTTGAAACGAGTGGGCCGCTTTTTGCTCGATACCCTCATGCCGGACGGGCGCAGCGTGGTTCATTTCGGCGACACCCCCGTATTCGCCTGGGAGGCCATTGATGAACCGATCTTGGCCTGGCTGGCATCGCACGGTGGAGACCCCACGGCCGAGTGGATTCGCCAAACCAACCGCGCGGCATGGGGAAAACCACCGCACAACTCTCCCTTTGCCATGCTTTGGTTGGACCCGAACCGGCCCGCCCAATCTCCTCAGAGCCTTCATTTGCCGCTTACGGGGCTCTATCCCGATTGGGGATTCGTCTCCTTCCGCACCGGGTGGGACAAAGACGCCGCGGCAGTCGCATTCCGCTGCGGCCCTCCGGGCGGACATCATATCACCGAAAACTGGTCCTCTTTCCCGGGAGCCAGCGCGAGCTTCGGCCACGCCCACCCGGATGCCAACAGCTTCATTTTCTGGAGCGATCGTCAATGGCGCATCGCTTTGCCGGGCCAATACACCCACCTGAAAAGAACCTCCAATGAAAATGTCTGGCTTGCGGATGGAATGGGCCAACGAGGCGAGGAAAAATGGATGCGCGCGGAAACCTACCTCGGCAAACCCTCCCAGGCGACACTCCTACGAGTCGCAACCTCTACGACGGCCGATTACGTGATCGGAGAAGCCGCGCCTGCCTATGAATGGGGAGCCGATTTCACCTCGATCCAGCGGCATCTTTTGTTCATCAAAGGCGCCCAACCCTATATCGTTACACTCGACCTTCTCGCCGCATCCCGGCCGGTGACATGGCAATCGTTCCTTCATACGTTCGGCCCAATAACATTGGAGAAAAAAGGATCTTTTTTTGCCGACGGCCGCAGCCCGGCAGCCCCCAATGCCGATGCGCCGCCTTCCGCGCCAGATCTCGTCACCTACGGTTTTCAAACAGGGCCTTCAGGCTTTTTCCAGGAAACAGGGCCTCTCGTTGTTATTTCCCATCCCACGGATAAGGAGATCCAAAGCGGGTATGAACTGAAAACCAGCATGGGCGCGGCCATCCCAAGTACTTGGCTTGTGACGGTCATAGGCCCACAGCGTTTGTCCGCTACAGTCTCCGGCACTTATCCGGATCTCACAGTTTGCGTTGGAAACGATTCCATAGCGTGGCGGAAACAATCTGGAGAAATCAATGTCTACGTGAACAAATCACGCATCAAAGGGAATCTTCTCTCTCCTGCCCCATCTCGTTTGGAATCTGAATGAAGAGCAATATTCAGTGATACGTAACCTTTGTCTCGATGCACTTTAAAAAGTATCCTCATCCCGCAAATTTCGAATTTGCACGCTTCCAATCGTTAAATAGTGAATTTCTCACTTCCAAAGGCACCTACCATATCCATGCGCAATCGGTTGCGGAAGATATCTATCATATTCAAATTACGGGCGATAAATGGAACTCTAATGATTCGCAAGCGGACCTAATTCTCCCGAATGCGTCCAACGAACGGGAAGAGAGCCACACCCGATTAACCCTCACTAATACGGGTCAAGTTCTTCTTATCGCCGAAAACGGAGAAGAAATTCTATCCACGCGCGAGGATCATTTCTTTGGGCAAAATGGAGAAGCTTCCATCTTCGAGTTTAAGCGTCAGGATGGAGACCAGTTTTATGGACTTGGAGAAAAATGGACAGGGTTCGAACACTCCGGGAAAACCACTAAATTTTGGAATACTGATGTGTGGGCGGACTTTCCATCGCACAACATTATCCACGGGAATCCTGATCCCGATCCTGTTTATGTCGCCATCCCGTACCTTATCTTAAAGCGAGCCCAAACATATGTTGGACTTCTTCTGGACAACCCACACGCCGCCTATGTTTCGACAGCGCCGCAGGTAACGATTTCCAATCAGAAAACCTTGTCAGACACCCAATCCGACACATTTCACATCGGAGCGGAACAAGGGCAGCCTAATCTTTACATCATCTACGGCCCGTCCTTGCTGGAACTAACTTGCAAGTTTCAAAAACTGGTCGGAGTGACCCCGCGTCCTCCCGCTTGGGCTTTGGGTTACCACCAATGCCGATGGGGTTATCAATCCGAGCGCGATCTCCATGAACTGGATGCGCTGTTCCGAAAACACGGAATTCCCGTCGATGGGCTCTGGCTTGATATCGACTACATGGAGGACTATAAAGTCTTCACATTTGCCAGCGAAAATTTTTCCGATCCCCCCAAGGCAATCTCCAAGCTCGCCGAATCTGGTCGGCACGTCGTCCCTATTATCGATCCCGGGGTCAAACAAGAACCCGGCTATTGCGTTTACGAACGGGGTAAAAGCGTAAAAGCGTTTTGCAAAAATCCGCAAGGCCTTGATTACGTCGGTATGGTTTGGCCTGGCAAAACCGTATTCCCTGATTTTTCGCTCGAACAAGTCCGCTGCTGGTGGGCAAATGAAGTCAGGCAATTTGCGCAGTCCGGAATAGATGGCGCGTGGCTTGACATGAATGATCCATCCACAGGTTCCGTGGAAAACTGTGACATGCTTTTCGATAACGGACAAAAGAGCCATAGCACATTTCATAATCAATATGCTTTAGGCATGGCAAAGGCCACCCGGCAGGGTTTTCTGGATGCGCGCCCTTCCATCCGCCCTTTTCTGTTGTGCCGATCGGGATCCATTGGCTCGGGCCAACATACAGCAATTTGGACCGGAGATAACTACAGCAACTATCACCATCTTAAAAACAGCATTGCAGCGACGCTCAACCTGGCTCTTTCCGGTGTTCCTTTCAATGGCCCTGATGTAGGCGGCTTTGCAGGAGACACTTCAGAACAACTGATTCTGGACTGGTTCAAAGCTGCGTTTCTATTTCCTCTCTTCCGAAATCACACCATGGAGGGTTCGCGGCAGCAAGAACCATGGGCATTTGGCAACGAATTGCTGCCAGTTTTACGGCGGTATATTCAACTGAGATATCGCCTTAGGCCATATCTTTACCAACTCTTTATAAGGCAGGAAGCTACAGGCGATGCCATTTTGCGCCCGTTGTTTTACGACTTTGAAGATACTGCGTCATTGCCTTTGGGCCTTGCGGACGATCAATTTATGGTCGGGCCCCAAATCATGCAGGCCCCCTTTGTCAGCGAAAGTCGGCAACGAAGCGTTCTACTTCCCGGAACTCAAGCCTGGTACTCTCCAATGGAAGGGAAATGGATCAGAGGAGGTCAGAAAATATCCGTAGAAGCAGGTCTGGAAACCACGCCTATTTACATCCGGGATCATTCCATCCTGCCTTTGGCACGCCTGGAACCACATCTGAACGTTTTCCACGGTGAACATATCGATTTCCATATGTACCTGTCCGGTGATGGCGAATGCACGGAACGCTATGGATTTGATGATGGAATCACCTTTAACTACCGCAACGGTGAACGTTCTGAAACAGCGATCCTTGCCCGGCGCAACGGCAATTCCATTTCTGTCCAAACTTTTGCCATAAAGGAAGGATGCGGAAGGGGATCGTTCACGTTTACAACCGAGCAATGTATCCATCGGCTGACGATCAATGGAGCCGAAGCGAAGGCTGTCGCAGCACAAGGGATTCCGTTCGGCAACGCCGAAACGCTTACGTGGTCTATTGAGCCGGATTTATAGTTAAAACGATCTCCAGTGTCGCAACATAAGAGCCTTACATTATTCATTCATTCTCATGAAATCTCCCTTCGTTTTGGTACTACTGATGACGGCATTTGCAACGGTCGTTTTGGCAGGCTCGGATAATATCCTAAAAAATATTGAATTTACGCAGACCTCGGCCACGGGACTTCCCGCTGAATGGCTTGTTTTTTGTCCACCCGTCACAGATACAAACGACACATCCATCGTGCGAGGCACTCCTGATTTATTTGCCATCGATCCAGAAATGCCCTTTAAAGGCAAAGCATCCCTTCGGATAAGCAGCCCCACCGCGGTCCGGGTTGGCCTTTTACAATCAAAGTTGCCGGTCTCCGCAGGGCAAATCATCCGGTTCTCATGCTGGATAAAAGCCAACGCCATTAGGAATTCCGCAAATGAAGGCGCATGGGTTCGTTTAGGTTTCTCCAACATCTCCGACTCAAGCAAACAGACGACCGCCTATAAGCAAAGCAAGTTTTTAAAATCGCCAACGGCCACTTTTGATTGGCTGTATCTTGAAGGCGAGGCTACCGTTCCGAAAGAGGCGGATCACGTGGAATTTGGGATGTTTCTCTGGTGTACGGAGGGTACGGTTTGGTTTGCAAATCCCCGTGTTGAAATTATCAACACCAAAAGCTAAACTTCGAAGCGTTGCGTTTAGGCATTTCCATAAAAACGCAGCGTTATGGGAGGAAACAAGTGGGCAGGATAGCGTCCGTGTACGATTTTTATTGCTACAGCATGTCTTTTGCGCTCGTTCTCCGACGATTATTGGGCGATGCGCGTTTGGGGTGTCGATTTAACTCGCTGATAATGAACCCCGCCCCGCTGAGCATAACGCTGCGGGTGCAAACGCCTTCGTTTGCCCAAAGCTCTCTCGCTTTGTTCAAGTCCGCCCCCAAGGTCAAACGGGGCGTGATCGAACCATTCTGGGTTTTCAACGCCACGTTATAGCCATTTATGGAAAGTCTTTCTTCAGTAACTGTAGCCAGGGTGCCCGGTTGCCCGTCCAGGAACTGCTCCACTACGCGACTGTTGAACTTGGAGCGGATGCTGCTGGTAGTAATCAACCCAAACCGTCGGATTTTTCCCTGCCGCAAAAGCTTGGCGGATTTATACCACAAGACCATAACGTAATCGCATTTGCCCGCTATCGCTTAATAGGTGCTCCTCACGGCCTCCACATAGCCGTCGCCCAAGATCCGGCGCATCTTGGTATTCCCCACGACGTAATCGCATGCGGGCCATTCGGCTGGGCGGGGATTAACATACCGAGTGTCATGTTCCCCCTTGGATCCTATCACTTTCTGAGTGGAATCGTATTCGAGCAGAGCGTCATTGCATTCCACGACCCGCTTGTTGTCAATTTCCGGGGGAAAGCTGCGGTGGGTTTTGTAATACCATATGACTCGCAGCACCAGTTCGCACACGTCAGCGGAGTGAGGCGCAATCTCAATGCCGCGGAATTGCTGGATATTGATGGACTCCGTGGGTTCCGGATGCCTGAGCTTACGGAGGGTAGCGACGACCTTTGTGCAGTCAAACGATCCGATGCAACCTTTCCTTTCGATAACTTTCCTAATCGCAAAAGTTTCACAGCTACGTTGCACCGGGTAGGCGCTGCCACGCGAAAAGTTCCGCCTATCCGGCCTTGGCTTTTCCTCCCTTAACCGCATGCACCGCCCTGCGGATCTGGCGGGCAAGGTCAATCTCCATTGCCTCGCTGATTCGCAGCAGCGTATCGATGGTGGGAAGGCGCTCGCCTTTTTCCACCCGGCTGACCATGGCGCGGCTCAGGCCCGACCGGGTGGCAACTTCGTTGACGGAAAGTTTTTTCTCAAGCCGCTTTTCCTGGAGAAGTCCGATCAGGCTTTTAATCACCGCTTCGCGCTGAGAGTTCGTGAGCACCCTCTAGTTTTATCGGAATCCGCCGCGCCAAAGGATGTGACCATAGGCGACAACCTACAGATCGCTTTAAAATGTTTTTGGATTGAATCCACCCAAAACGGCCGTACACTCCCCCCTCCATGCTTACCCTTGTCGTTTATTGGGCGCAGGAGCCTTCTGGATAAGACGCGGTAGATCGACACCCAACGCTTTGGAGATTTTAAGCAGACTATAGAGGGTCGGCTTAAATTGGCCGCTTTCGATGTGCCGAATTCCGGCCCGGCTTAAACCGGCCAGTTGGGCCAGCTTTTCCTGCGAAAGTCCCTGCGCGACACGCTTTTCTCGAAGAAGCGTGATCACGTGAAAGACGATAGCCGCATGGGGGTCGGAAGGCACATCCCTAGACTACGAGCTTGATTCGCGAACCGATACGGCCATATGGCCATGTTCTCTTTGAAAATTCTCAACAACCCAAGGAACCAGACATGAAGTCATTCACCGTTGCGGGCATTTGCCGCTGTCACCGCCGTTTCCCTACTTTTCCAGGGATGCAATCCTCTGAAAAAGCCGCAACCCAGCGCGGAACAAATCCAGGCGGCCGTTTCCCGGCAGGTGCCGGCCTTTCTGGAAGTTAAAGAGGTCAAACCGGAACTCCTTCCCGCGGACACTCCCGGTCAGTGGATCATCAATGTCAAAGTTTCCGTGGTCCCCAAAGAAAATCTCGTGCTGCTCCCCTCGGACGAAGCGGATTTTAGCGAATGCAATGCCATTGCCGGCCGGCTCAACGTTATCACCAACTGGCATAATGCTTACCTGCGTAGTAACCCCTCACCGGATGTTCCCATGGTTCAGCTTGGGGAGATGTCCACGCCGGATATTCTCGTCCTCGGTTCCAAAAAGGGAGAGGCCACGGATGTCTATGGCAAGTTCCTTGCGCAAAAACAGGTGGACCGTTGGAACATCACGCCTGTGTTGTTCGAATTACCCGCCTTGGGACAACCGCTCAGCGGTTTCAAGGGAGGTAATTACGCCGTCAAGGGTACGCCCGGGGGAGATGCTCTAATGGCCAAATTCCGCAAGGTTGCCGAAACCAACGAAGCGCGAAAGGCTGAATTTCTAGCCAAGGTAGACGCGGCGAAAAAGGAAAGAGCGGAAAAGGAGCAGGCGCTGAAAAAAGCTGCGAAGGATGCTTTGGTATCCGCCTGCCAACCCGGTGTGCGATATGCCGGTACGTTCACTTTCTACAAACTTACCACAAAGGTCGTCATCAACTTCGAGCGGAATGAAATGAATGGCTCTATCATTGAGTTCAAGGTGGCCAGTGCTGCCAATCCCAATGAATGGGTCAGGTATACAGGTCGGATGGAAGCCGATGCCGCGGGCAAGTATTATGTTACGGGGCAAGTGACCGCCGTATTGGGGACCGATCCCAAAAATAACGGGCGTACCGAATGGCGGAACATTCTGAATTACCAGAAAATCAAAAACCTGCGTTCGCTCAAAATCGACAATGGCCATTTGGAGATGAACGCGAGCCTGGGAAAAGCGCAGGCAGACCTGATCCGCTGATCGAAAAGCCTCTTCCATTATGAACAACCTTTATTACACCAAGTCGAACGACACCGAAGCGGGGCCTTATACCCTTGCCCAATTGCAGAACATGTGGAAATCCGGTTCGATCACCGGCAACGTCTTTTACCGCCAAGGCGACGGGGTGCAATGGCAGCCGCTTTTCGAAATCGCAACCACGCTGGAAGCGTCCCCCACGGCAGAGAAATCCCGGGGAACGTACATTGTTCTTGGCATTCTATTGGGTGGACTTGGAATCCATAATTTTTATCTTGGCCGCTACTTGGAGGCTGTGCCTCAACTGCTTTGGTGGATCCTCGTCACCCTCATCATGGGTTACTGTATTGTCGAAGAAGGGATGCTTCTGCCTTACGGGGTGTTGGGCATCATGGTGCTTACGGCTCCTTGGGTGGCCTTGGACATCATCATCGTTATGTGCGGTGGATTTAAAAAGCGGCTGGAATAACCACTACTACATAATACTGAGCATCTTAGACTAGGGATTCCATGAAACTCTCCAAACGGTTATGTATTCTCATTAGCGCATTGGCCGCATCGCTGGGCATGGCCGACCCTGCGGCGGAACCCTCATCTGCAACGCCCGCTCCGCAGGCAGAGCCCTCCGCCGCTGCAGCCAGTCCGACGGCGTCTCCGCTCGCTACCAAACCGGTTGCAGCCGATGAACCGTCAACTGCCGCTCCCGTCCCGGATAAAGGACTCATCACCCGCATCGTCGAAGGCGGCTGGGTGATGTGGCCCATCGGAGCCTGTTCAGTTCTGACCCTTTACCTCATCGGCAACGGCATCTACCACACCCTGGGCCGCCGCGTGGCTCCTGCCGAGCACAAGGACGCATTGAAGCACCTCTTCATCGACGGCAAATACGCCGAGTCCTCGCTCTCTCCGCGGAAGGCATCACCAACGTCACCTTTACCGCGGCGGAAAATCTTCCTCGGCTCCTCAATAGAAATTGCGAAAGATTCTGGATACTACCGAAAATCTCTCTACCCCACGGTCACGGCTCCCGTGATCCAAGGTGATTACACCGGTGATCACCAAACCGCCCACGCTGACCAATCAAAACGTCGCCGCATGGACCCCAGCTGCCTACGCCCAAAGGCTCCGCTAATGGCGGCGGAACAAAAGTCATTTAGTTCCGTTCTATTTTTAGATCATTCGTCCTCGATCTCTGGATGCGCCCCTTACGCAAATTTCCGGATAGGCTCCCGGCGCACCGCCGGGAGTTTACCCAGCAAGTAGCGTGACGAATTCCAAGTCCTTCATGGGGGGATGCATAGCCGGATTCGCGCTGAGAATAGGCCAACGGTCTCGGGATCAAAATGGTCGTTAGGCCCATGTGTGACGAGGTAGAAATTAATGCCAAAAATTCCGTCTGGGCAGCTTACTTATGGAGCCGTCCGTGAGCTACCGGAACCGAACATGATCGAAGTGATTGCGTCTTCCAGATTTTCTCTACCACTACCCGCAAATCCCTCTCTGTCACTTCATCCCGCCCCCTCGTCGTCCCCGGCAGGAAAAGCAGCTTTTCCTGAATCTCCGGTGCCAAATTCAAGAGATTCATGATCTGGGTGAGCCACGGCGGTTTTCTATATATCACGAGCCCCCTGACTGGCGATAAAGTAAGGTTATGCATCCATGCGGCGGCGCTGGCGCTGGGCAAAGCCAAGCATCCCAATTCCACCCAAGATCATCGCCCAGGTGCTCGGCTCGGGAACCACCGTCAGCGTCACGTCGTTGGTATAGCCATTGCCGTCGGCGTTGGACGTGTAGCTCAAGAGGTATTCCGTGCTACCTACCGTAAAGATATAGTTGGAGTTCGAGGTAACAGTGTAAGTGTAACCGCTTGTGATGATTGTGGCGAAGTACCCCGTGGTCGTGCCACTGCCGGTGTTGTCGATCAGTGTGATGGTTTCTCCCAGCGTCAGGCCGCTCAACGTGCTCAGATCGAGCGTTCCGGCCAGAGCGACATTTCCGCTCACCTTCATCTGGTCATAGGAACTACCCGCCACTGCTCCGCTGACTTCCGCCACTAGCTTGGACGAGTCGTCCATGGTGAAGTTACCCACGATGGTCGTGATCCCCGCGCTGTTCCCCGTTGAGAGGGTACCGCTAGTCAGGGTAAGATTGCTGGTGATGGTGCTGCTGCCTTTGAGCAACCCGCTGATGTTTGCGCTTCCATCAATGGTGCCGTTGGCGTTCAAGATGGCTCCCTGGGAGACCGACAGCGTACTGGTAGAATGGGTGGTGCCGCTTAATGAGGTGGTGCCGCTCGCCACCGTCACACTGCTGGCGATGTTGAGGCCGCTTAGCGTGCTGGTGCCCTGGAGCGTGGTGGCACCCAAGTTCAGGCCAGAGCCGTTGATGCTGGCGCTAGTAACCTCCACGGTGCCGTTAACCGTGCCGCTGCCGCCAAGGACCGCCCCGCCAGTGACGCTGAACGTGCTATTCGTGGAGGTGCCGGTGATGTCAAGCTCGCCCGCAGAGACGGTCGTCGCGCCGCTGTAGCTGTTGTTGCCGGAGAGGATGGTCTTGCCTGCACCGGCCTGAATGAAAGCGCCCGTGCCGGTGATGTTCCCGGAGAGCGTGTTCGTGCCGCTGGCAACGCCTTCAAGCACGCCATCGTTGACAATGACCCCTGCGTAGATGCCACCGTTGGCCAAGTTGAATGCCAGCGTTCCGGAACTGGCAATGGAGGAAGTGGCGCTGACAATGGAGCCAGCCGATCCGTTGCCTACTTGCAGGAGGCCTGCGTTGATAGTGGTATTGCCCTTGTTCGCCCAAGCTTTGGCAATAACAACGGTGCCGTCGCCAGCTTTGGTAATGCCGGTGGTTCCCGTTGACTGGTCCGTAAAGGAGCCAGTAAACGTGGCGGTGCCTCCAGCCGCCGCAGTTACGGTTAAGGTGCGGATCGTGCCGGACGTCGTGGTTATATTGCCAGAGAAGGTAACAGATGAGCTGTTGTTGACACCCACGATATAACCACTCAGAGGCCCGGTTAACCCCAGCCCCAACTGTAGGGCCGAGGAGATCGTTTGGTTGCCTTCAGCAAGCAGTGAAGCGGAAGCCAAGGTGGAATTTCCGCCATCTCCAAAAGTAATAGAGCTGGCGTTATTCAATGCGCCGGAGGTGGCGGAAATTAGCGTTCCCTGGCAAATAACAAGGTTGCTAATATTGGTGAAATCATTATTGGAACTGCTCAGCCGCACCGTGCCAGATTGTGCGGAGTTAAAAATAACGCTAGCGGAAGAGCCCTGCGTTACGACCGCTCCACTAAGCGTCAAGGTGTAGCCCGTGTTTGCGATAAATGAGGTTCGCAGATCACCGCCGTTGAATGCCGCCCCAAGCCAAGTGGTTCCGGTCACGACGGCATTACCCGTTGCGGTGACAACGACCCGCCCATTGCCTGTGGCTGAACCGCTGGTGCTCACCCAGCCTTTGATATTCGAGTTGTAAGTGCCAGAGCCAAGGGTCAAGCCCGCGACGGTGTTCGATTTGTTCGCCGTAGTCTGGCCAACGGTCGCGGAGTCTCCCAGGTAAATGGTGCTGCCAGAGCCAATATCGGAATTTACGAGCAGCGTCCCCTGGCGAGCCACCAAGTTAGGAATCAGCCGGTTAGTCGTGACCAAGGTGGAACTTCCACCATTGTAAACGACATAAGAGTTGGCATCAAACCCACCGCCGGAACCGGAAAGAATCATGTTCGTCCCGCCTGTGACCAAAAGTGTAACCCCACTCCCAAAAGACGTCAGGACGTTCGCGGTGGAGAGGTTCACCGATTTGACCATTAACGTTCCCGCAGTGCCGGAAGTGCTGATAATATAGCTCGCTGTGCCGGTGGAGGCGACATTGGGTGTCCACCCGGCGGCCGACGTGCCGTTCAATACATAATTACCTAAGTCGATTCCGTAAGTGTTTATGCCTGAGCTTCCATAGCTCTCCTTGATTACGTAGGTGGCGTTCGTGGTCGTTAAGTTGCTACCCAGAATCAACTTGGTATAATATCCAGCGGAACTCCCAAATTCCAAATAGCCCACCGAGACCGTGCCGCCAGCCAACGCAGTTTGTACGGTATTGGTGAGTGTCCCCGAGCTCAAGGTGGTGTTGCGTTCCAGAAGCGAAGTCCAACCGGTCGCATCGAGAATGATGGTGTTGTTATTGCCCGTAATGGAGAGGGTGGGAGCCCCTGTAACGGTCACCGCCGACGAGATAGTGTTCGTTGCGTTGTTGCCTGAAATGATTAGTTGGCTGTTGGAGTTATTCGTATAAATGGTGCCGCCGGTCGCCGTGAGGGCGCTTACGGCCAGGCGTATCGGATAAGCGCTAGCAGTAGTATAGGTGGGGTCGCTTAACCGGATGGTTCCCGCCCCCATGGTGACGGTGCCGCTGATATAGCCTTGCGACGCGCCACTAGACTGTTGTCCCGCTAGAATGCCAAGAACACCGCCATTCAGTGTTACGTTGCCGTATATATATGGATTGCTACCATCGCTGGCTCCACCCACCTGGAGATTCAGTAACCCGCCACTGTTCAATGTGATGCCTGAAGTAAGGTAAAGCCTGGTAGCTTGGGTGCTGCTGCTGTAATTTCCAATGCGAATCTCGACGGTTCCGCTAGTAGCCCCTAGCGTTAGGGCATTGGAAATGGTGAGACCAGCGGAGTTCGTGCTGGTCATAAAAAGTTGATTCAGCCCACCGGAGGTCTCCGTCATGGTCAGGGAAGCGATGGTGCCGGTGGTGGCGGTGCTGTCATAAATGACCGTTCCGGTGCCGGAAACATCTCCTATGACGACCGAATCTCCTTTGGCGGGTGACGTACCGGAGGTCCAGTTGGTGGCGGTGGCCCAAGCCGAAGAACCGGTGGTCAGTCCCCAAGTAGCGGTTGCTCCATAAAGGGGCGACGGGAACAGTTGGGCGGCTCCAACTGCAAGGCCAACGGAGACAAGATAAGAGAGGTGTAGATTGGCGATTTTCATGGGGTTTTTAGGCGAGGGGCTGGGTTAAATGCAACAAGTCCTGAATGCGCGTAATATGTGAAAGCGCTATAAAGTTGGCAAGAGGTGTGATGGTCAATGCGTTGACTCACTGGCGCGAAAACCTGCGCTCTGGCTCATGGCTTGTTGGGTGGCCGGGGCTCCGTTAACGAGGACTCCAAAGATGGGGGCCGGTCGAGTCTTACGGTGCGAACTGCCTGTTCTCGATGATGCGCCAGTTGTAGTGCTTATCGAGCGGGTCGCTGTCGATCTTGGAAAGATCCGAGACGTAGTCGGGAATCGTTGTGTCGTTCGAGTCGATGTAGCGCTCGATGGCCGTGCCACCGCGATATTCGCTGAGAATGACGCCCTTTGTTTCGTTCCAGGTGCCCTGGGGGAGTGAGGGCGGGTTTTTGAGAGCCTGGACGGTATAGTAGACCGTGAACGTATTTGACTTGGTGGTCAGGCGGCCCAGGAGGTTTGTATAGGGCCGTTCGCGCGAGTTGTCGCCAGTGAGGGCGTTGTTGGACCAGAAGGTGGACATTCCCGAGAGCGTCTGGCCGCTGGGAACGAGGTAAAGATCGCAGATCTGTGAGGGCGAGATGAATACGCTGCCGCTGGCGAACTTGTCGTCCCACTGCTTGAGCGTTTGGTGGATGTCGAGATCGGACCGCAGCACATTGCTGATGGGGCCGCCCTTGTAGTCGGCGCCACGGCCATTCGGAATGGCGAGCACTTTTTCACCGCGCAAGAGGGCAACCATGCCGGTCTTTCGGGTGATATAGCTAAACGGCTCGATAGCGTAGTTCATGTTGATCTTTCCGGCGGTCGAGAATGGCTCGCTGATCCCGTAAGGCTCGACCACCGGCATCCAGAAAAGGTCCGTCCAAAGGTGGTCGGGCGGGTTCACCGCGCCGGGGTGGCCGGACTGAGGCCGCAGGAGGAGGGTCTGGAACGCGGCGTTGTCTTTTACCCCCGTGGGCAGGGAGCCGAACACCCCGGCCGAGGGGATTTGCCGGTTCGGGGAAAACAACGCCTGCCCCGTCGTCAGATATTGTTCGCTGTAGTAGGGAATGTAGCCCGCGTTCGTGGCATTTGTATAGGTATCGCCCTCGTCTGCTTTGTTGATGTAGGTGCCGTCCACGACATTGGAAAATCCGTTGTCCCAGTCGCCCGTGGTGGGATTGGCGATCCCCTTGGAGAGAGCTGGAGTTTTCCGTGTGGAGTAGGAGACGCTGCTCCCCGCGAGGTTGGGCGAGGCGAGTGTGCAGCCGAGGAAAATGTTCCCGACTCCCTCGGTGAAGGAATGAGCTAGGAGCTTGGTCTGGTCGTCGTAGTCCGCGTGCTTCTGGAACGCGGAGGAACCGACGGTGGCTTGCGCGGCGACAATCCGGGGGTCTCCTTTTGCGAGAACGACACTCCGGGCCACATCGACACTCCGAAACGGGCTGCCCGGAGCGGTGTCGACGGCGATGGAGTCGGTGCTACTCGAAGGGAGCGAGCCGTCAATGTTGTAAATTCGCCCGGCGGTTCCTGAGCCTACCCCGCAGCCATCGCGTGAAAAGGTCCAGGAATATTCCTTCGGCTGGGCGGTGGACCCATTGGAGGCTAATTGGGGAACGGGGAAGGTGCCACCGGGAAAATTGATGGTGTAAGTTTGGACTGGGTCAGCCCCTGTAGCATAGCCTGGCCAAGAGTTGCTGGTCCGCGCGTAAACATCCACCGTAAGCAGCCCCCCCGTGAAGATCATATTACCGCTGCTGGCGTCCACCGTGACCGGAACGCTCACAAACGGATAACTGTTCCAAAGGGAGTAGCCACTGTCGGCAGCCATCGAGCCGCGGGCGGGAAGTCGAGATAAGGCCAAGTGCGCGCGGGCTGAAATGACGCCGCCATAGCTCCGGCCGCTATTGACCGTCATGCCTTGGTTAACACAGAGCTTGGTCGCATCGGAGGGAAAGCCGAGTGGGGTCGTTGTATTGACTTTGAAGGCATCCAAGCCGCGAATGCGCACGCTGGTGGCCGGGGTGATTGGCGGCCAACCTTGGCTGGGGACAAAGGTCTCGAAAAGGAAGATCGCCTCGATGCGGCGTTGGGTTCCGGTGAGCAGGGTGCCACCGAGCGTTTTGTTCGTTAGTTGATTGCTGCCGAAGGATTCGTCGGTGCCGCTGGTGGTCAGGTCATCCGTCCGCGCTGTGCAAATGAATTGGATGCCGACCTCGGAGAGCATGGGGAATCTGCCAAAGCCCTGAGTGGTGCCGCTGGTGGTGGCGATCCGAATAGGGGTGACTTGGCAGAAGCCCGTGGTCCCCCGGGATCCGTAGCGATTGGATGCGGTTGTGATGCCGCTATCGGCGAGATTGGTCGCACGGATGTAGTCGAACATCTCGGTGAGAATCTGGTCGCGGTCATTGGGGTACTTCGAGGCAAAGCTGCTGCCGAAGCCTGGAAAGGAGCGGTCCGTCAGGTTCTGGAGGTAGGAATAGATTGATTTGTTGCGGCTGATATTAGCGTAATCATTCGTGGCGCTTTGGGGGTCTTGGCGCTGGAAGTAGTAAGGGTGGCTGTTAATCGTGGTGCAGCGGGCGATGAGTCGGTCGAGGGTGGTGCGGTAGTCGGTGGTCGTGTTGACATCGAGCGGCCACATGGAGACGCGCGGGGTGTTGAAGAGGGTGGTTTCGGGCGCGCGACTGTGTGCGGTGAGAAAAAACTTGGAACGCTCAAGTTTCTCGCGGTCGAGCGCGGGGGTAATGGCCTGGCTGCCCCGGGCCGGAGTATAGATCAGCTCGCCCACGCTGGCGTAGAGCCGGTCGGAGCCCGTGGTGAGGGCGCTGGTGAAGTTGGTAACCGTAGAGACGCTGCCGCCTTCCGAGCCGCCACCACGGATGCGCGGGGTGATCGCATAAAGGGCGTCCTTTTGGGTTTGGGTGAGCGCGGGAGTCGAGGTCGAGCCCGTGGCGAAAAGGACCGGGGCTAGCGAGGTCATAGCCGGGTGGCCGGGGTAGCGCTGGAACTCCCTTTGCAACGGTTGCGAGGTCGCGTAAGCCCGGTCCTGGGTGGTATCGACGCGCGGTGAATCCCAGTAAGATCCCTCGCTGGCGGTGTTGATGTTCACCTTGCAAGTTTCGTCATCGGTCCAGAAGGCGATGCGGCCGATGATCGGGTTCGCGGTGGTTGCGCCGTTCACGGTGACGGTATTGGTGGCGCTTCCGGCAACCGGCGCGATAAGGGATCCATCCTGGGTGACGTAGAGCCAGCGCACCGGCATAGGGGCTGGCTGGCTGGTGGTGGCGCCAGGTGTGGCAGTGGTGTCGATACTAAATCCCTCGACGGGGTTGGTGTTTGAGGCGTTGGTGGGGTCGCGAGGATCGAGGATTGGAAAGCGGGAGATGGTGGTGCCCGAGGTGTTCTGTTTGGTTACGGGTGCGTTGAGGTCCACCCAGAGAGCCGTTTTGGAGGCCCAGTCCGTCGGAGGCAGATCGGCAACGAGGTCGCTGCCGCTGGTGGTGGTCAGCTTGTCGGACGAATAGAGCCGGTAGATCCGTTCGAGGCTGCCCGATTGGTCGAAAAGGCGAACCGCGCCGGGCTGTGAGGCCCAGGCTTTTTCGCTGCCTCGCGTGGCGGCGTGATCCACCTGCGCTTCGACGAGATTGACGGCGGTATCCGCCAAGGCGCGAGCGGAACCCGAGGCCCGCTCGTTGGCGCTGGCGGTGCGAAGATTGACCGTGCGCGCGAAGAATCCGATAACGATAACGGCCATCAGGGCGAGCATCGAGAGAACGATGACGAGCGCGACACCGCGTCGAGAGGAAGCGTGGCAGTTCATGGGCGGTAGAGGAGGGGACGGGCGGTATCGGGGTTCACCTGCACGGTGGCGTAGTTCTTCGGGGTGGTGCCCACGGCCGTGCGTTTGGCGGCGACGGTAAGGAAAAGCTTCGCCCGATCGGCGGCTGCGGGAGCGGGTTCGATGGCGCCGGAGGGCCGAACGGAAAATGACTTATAGGATGCCCCGCCCCAAACGCCTCCCGAAGCCATCACACCAGCGGTCATCGTTCCTAACCATGGTGAGAGCGTCGTGTCGTCTACAATGGCCACCGCCTGTGGCATCGCGACCACTTTGCCTGCGGCGGTAGTTGTCCCGGTGGTTGTCCCCTCCAGGAACAGTTGCATGCCGGTGTAGTGGGTCTCCCCCGGCTGTTTCAGCAACCGCAGCTCGACCGTTCGGCCGCGCACGTCGGCCATTTGCTGCGCGGCATCAATCTGGTCGAGGAGCGCCTGCCCGCCCTGGGTGATGTTGCTGCTGCTAGCGAACGAATTGAACGTTGGGGCAACCAGCGCCATCAGCATCGCCATCACCGCGATGACCACCAGCAGTTCGGTAAGGGAAAAAGCGTGCCGGTTCATGGGGTCGCGCTCCATTTGGATTCGCGCAGAGTGATGGGCGCACTGAGCACGAGGTAGTTGACATGGGCGGCATTGAGCGCCGCCTTCACGGCGTCGAGATCATCCTGGAATTTCGCGACCTCTTGAAAGCGATCCTTCAGCGCGGCCTTGATTGCGGCGGGTTCGGAAGTACCCGAGCTCAGGCGCACGGAGGAAGCCTCGTCAATCACGATCATGGTGGCTTGGATGATCGGTGGAAGTTGGGCTTTTTGGATGTCCGTGCCAGAGCGCGAGTCGTAGGCATAGCTGCCGCTAAGTTCCGTGCCTGCGGTATCCTGGGCGCTGGGCAGGCGCGGCCAGAGCACGAGTGCGATCACGTTGTCGGCGATAGGGAAAGCCGTGGAGGGGATATTCGTCACGTCGGTTGTCCATGAGGCCCCGATGCTGGTCGTATAGATACCGAGACTCTCGGTTGGCTGAATCCCCTGCATGAGCCGATAGCGCGAGCGGCTGGTGGCGATGTGCGGCGGTTTCCAGGTATCGGCACTAAATACGACCCAGTAACCAACGGCATTGAGGACCCCGGAGGCGGCGTCACCAGCTGAACGCGCCAGCGGAGCCTGGAAAAAGGCAGCCTGTCCGCCCCCTCCCGCGTTGCTTTCAATCAAAAAATGGAGCTCGGACTTGCGGATGTAATTCTGAGGGTTGGCCGAGTCGTCATAATCCCAATAGGTATTCAGCGTTGCTTGTGAAAGCGTGGCGGTAAGCCGCTCAAACCCGGCGCGGGCGGCGGCGAACTGGTCAATTTTGGAGTAGGCCCGGTGAACCGAGGAAAGCGCGGAGTTCATCGCTGAGGCCAGCAGGGAAACGAGCAGGACGAGCACCGTCGAAGCCACGAGAACCTCGATCAAGGTGAAAGCTTGCTGACAACGTGGCGGGCGTAGTGGCATGGCGATGTCCAAGCCGAGCGTCACCGGGATGTCTGGCGCGCAACAAGGATCGAGATCGTATTGGTGCGCCGTAAGGCGGAGGGAGCGAAGATGGGGTAACTCGCCGTCATGGTCACGGCGCTGGCGCTTTGGTCAAAGTCCGGAGCGGCCCCGGATGCGCTGGGGGATTGGGCGGCAAATTTCAGTTCAAAGAAACGGTCGGTTGTCGGGGCGCTGGCGTCCAGCTCAAGACCGGCCTCGTTGAAATACCACGTCTGCGTCGGAAGTGTGGTCGTAACGTCGGAAAACGACGCCTGATTTAATTCCGCACGCATCTGCCGGACAATGGCGGAGATGGCAGTTTCCGTTGCTGAATCACGTACGGTCCGCAGCCCGCCCGGCAACAGGCCGATGAGCGAGAGAACCGAGAATGCCACGATCCCAAGGGCGATGGTGACTTCGACGAGACTGAATGCATCTCTGTCTGGAAGGAAGCCGGAACGGCGCGACTTGGGGGGGACGCAGGGATTCATGTTTTCGTATTACGTTGCAAAGAATCTGGCTAAATACGGATTAGAACAAGCGGCTTGTTTGTCAATGCGTTGACTTTGCGCTATGGCTACCGTTTTTGGTTCAATTCCCGGCAAATCCCGGCGGCGCAGCTTTCAGGTGATCTCGATTACGCGGAGCTTGGCTGCAATGATGAACTTCGCGCAGTTCTTGTGCCGCCGAGACCGAGATTGAGCGACTTCCCCGGTGCCGTCGTCCCGGTAACCCATTGTCCTGGAATAAGAACCATCTTGGGAGTTTCGGGCAGGCCCCGCTCGTTTCGGTGCAATTGCGCGACCACGAGGTCCACCGCGGCCGCCGCGATTTCCTCGGATCGGTTGTCGATACCACATACCCCCACGGGCAATTCCTCGTTGACCATCCCGACATGCGCGACGGCAACATCTGGCGCGAAGTTCCGGATAAACTCCGAAATCCGGCTGTCCACACAAATCACGGCATCCGGTTTTTCCTGCTTGAGCCATTTGGCAAAGGCTTGCTGGACCACCGAGTTATCCTCCCGGTCGCAACAAGCAATGGGCACGCAGGCTTCCGCGGGTTTGTCGTGCTGCCATCTGAGAAACACGGAGGTGACCCCCCATTCCGTACACCGGTCCTGATCCGCCGTGACAAAAAGGCCGAGCCGCTTGTATCCGAGCTTGGTCAGACGGCGCACGGTTTCGAGCGTATTGGCGGCATGGTCCGCCCGGGCGCGGTGCATCAGCGGCCGCGTAACCCCATGCTGAAAACTCGCCATTGCAAACAGATCCATCTCCATCGACAGATGCCTGAACGCGCTGAAGGAAGGGGTGACAATCAGACCGCAAATGCGTCTGGTGGTCAGGATTTTCTGAAGCCTGCGGGCGGTCATCCGCGGTTCCCACATCCAAAATTCCTCAAGACGGAAGCCCAGCTCTTCAGCCCGCTCGGATGCCCCACGGAGAAACGGCCGGTTGTAAACGCGGCTGTGCCAGAAATCTTTGTATTTTGAAGTATTCAGCCACGCGATCGCCTCTCCGGCATGCGATCCCGCCGCAGAGCGTCCCTGTTTGATGTGCGCCATCAAAGCACTCACCATCGCGTTGGGGCGGTAACCGATCTGATCGGCGATCTTTTGCACTCGCGCCCGAGTTTCCGCCGAGATTTTCGGGCTGTTTCTCAAGGCCAGGGAAACGCCGGAGATGGAGAGGCCGGTTTTTTGGGCGAGAACGGCCAAGGTGGAGGGGGCTGATTTCGGCATGCGGTGTTCTTTAGCCGCAGTCTGAGCGGAGGGGGGAAGCCTGTCAAGTCAACGTATTGACCATCCCCCCTATTGTTAAGCCCCCGGAATTCCCATATCAAGGGGTCTGCATGCTATTTTTGAATACAAAACTCCCGTTCGCCCCCGGGGTAGCCTCGCTTTCTCTTGCCGTACCATTATGATGTCTTGCCCGGTTGATTCAGTGCAGGAGCCAAAAACCTCGCTCGAAGTTTTTCTGGCACGCGTCGCGAAAGGAGCTGCCGCCGTGGCGTGGGATGCCGGGTTCGCCAGGCAGAACGAACGCGGCCATACCGTCGAGGTGACCCATCTCCCGTTTTGCCATGAAGGCCGAGGTACCGCTATCTGGTATTCCATTCTGACCCTGATGGGCGGCCTCACTCCGGCACATGGCCTGGAAATTATCGAAGCCATCGGGAGCCTACAAGTTAGGGACAAGAATAGCCCCCATTACGGCGGGTTTCGCTGGTATCGGGAAGAGACCGAAGTGCATGACACCAATGCCGCCTTCTTCATCCTGATGCCCCTGGTTGTCATGATGCGGTACCGTTCGGCGATGATCCCGGAGCCCCAGCGGGCAATCATCGCGCGGATGCTCCAGTCCGCGACAGATTGGTTTGCCGGGGAGTGTGAGCACCCGGCCCTGTATTATCCGAATAAGATCCTCAGCGACGGTGCCATGCTTATAGCCATCGCAACGCTGACCCACAACGAAGAGGCCCGCGCCAAAGCCATCGCGTTCTTTCTGCGGTGGAACGACTATACAGACCGGCGCGGCTGGGGGTGGGGCGAAAACGCCAGCCTGAATTACTTGGCCGTCATCCTCTGCGCGCTGAAGCTGGCAGCGGATTGCCTCGATGCTCGCGATGCTGAGCTACGGCAGACGATGGAAGCCAGGATTGCTACGCTTCTGGACTATGTGCGGTTTCACGACGGGCAAGAGTTTGTCCCGACAATCCGGAGCTACAATTTCCAGGGCAACCCCACCCGGACGAGCCTCGTGAATAACATCGCGGGAATCGCGGGCAATGGGCTGGCGGAGATCGAAAATCTCAACTCATGGGATGCGCTCAACGCCCTGCTGCTTTTCGAGCAAAGGATCTTTACGAACGATGCGGATTACCGCCGTCGCGGCCTCGGAAACCGCCAGGTGGTGCCCCGGACCAGAATAGAACACATTTTCGACAAAAGTTCCGCGCACACCTGGATTGGCCGGTTCGCTCGGATTGGCAGCATTGACCGATTCCCCGTCATGCCGGGCTCCTATCAAAACCGCACTTGGGGCCTGGGCTGGCAGTCGTTTCCCGTGAGCTTTCTGGTGGAGGGCGAGCAGGTCTCTTTCCTGCGCTGGCACGTCATCCACAACGGGATCGCCCGCACCCATCCGGCGGAGGGCTTTCACGATGCCTACTTATCCTCGTCGCTCTTCGCCGAAGACCAATGCCCCGAGGTCGAAACCCGGTGCAATCAATCTGGAAACATCCTGGCTTGCATCCGCAGTATGACAGGGATCAGCAACAGGGTGTCGGAAATCGCCGACGAATGGTTCATCCAGCGCTTCAGTGGAAGTGTCCACGAGCATGTGGCTAACCCCGAGGGCGATGCGCGCCCGTGGATCATCCTGGACTTCGGAAAGGCCGCCGTCGCCGTGACCGGATTGCTGGGCCTCACCGCCAATGATGATCGCCGGAAACCGGCCCGCATCGTAGTCCAGAGGGAAAAGGAATGCCTGAAACTCCGGCAGGTGCTCTTCGAGGGCGAGGAGCAGGTGGTTTGCAAGGAGCGGATCGAGGCCGCATGGCTGGTAGTCCTGCTCGATGAGCCCGGGAGTTCGGCCCCCCAAGACTTCCTCCCTCGCCTGACGATTAGCGAACGCTCCCTGGCGGACGGAGAGGTGCCCCGGAACGCCTCCGGCGAAATCCGCGAAATCACCGTTGCCATTGATGGAGAGTTCCGGCTCGGCATGAGAACCGACCCCCATTTCAAGCAAGTCGAATAGCTTGCATCTCTCGCACTAGTACCTTGTCCCAAGAAAAATGACGCATAGAGCGCCGGATTCTTGGTTCAGGGCAAGGTACTAGTGACAATGCGCTTCCAGCAATGCCACGCCGGGGCATTCCATTTCAAAGACCGCATATATGCCTTTCGGACCGTCTTCGATATTAACAAGGTGAACGGCATCGGAAGCTGCGGCTGTAAGGGTGTTGCTTTCTCTCAAGCGGGCAATCTCAGATGCCGTGGGATAAGCCGGCGATGCCATGCCTTTCCATGTCGCAATGATGTTATTTTCTTCAGCCCCCAGACGGGTTAAGGCAAGCGAACCATGCGGCCATGCTACCCTAATGCGCAATGGCTTTGACGGGGCGTCATGGTGCTCGGGATATGCATAGACAAGCACGGCCTCGCGCCCCTCACCTCGTGTTGCAATGGCACCGATCAAATCGTTTCCACCGATCACCTGGAGGCGCTCGGACCCCAGGCGGTTAAGAAGTTGATGAGCCATCCATGATTGCTTGCGAAGCCCATGCAAACTGAGCATCCCGTAGTTCCCCTGAAACTCTGAGGACTGGAAGCCGATCTGGTCGTAAATATCCGAAAGACACCAGAAGGCAAAAGCATCTGCGTCCTGAGAACACTCGGCCATGGTCTTTACGATGAAAGCGGGTTCCAATGGCGTTTCCTTCAACGGATCGTAAGGGAACCAGGACCGACCCCACTCGTTCCAGTGGATTTTGCCCTTCCATCCACGGCTGTCTAATTCCTTGCGCACGCCGCGAATGACCCCCGTGGAGAAGTGGGGAGAATCCTTTACCCGACTGCTAGCAGGGCCGTCAAATGGGGAAAGAGGAGCGCTCGCCGAGTCATTGTTGTACACGTGGGTGATCAGGTAATCTGGCGGGGTGCCATCTTGGGCCGTGAAGTCGAGAAAATCGCTGATCCACTCTCCACGTGCAGTTGAGGGACCACCAAATCGCAGCAATGGATCCACGGATTTGACCGCACGCCAGGTGGCTGACCAAAGCTGGAAAAACTCCTCTTTAATTCCGCTGAAAAAACCATTCAGGTTTGGTTCGTTCCAACATTCGAAATACCAGGAACGCACTTCTTCTAGTCCGTAGCGTTCGATATGATGGCGAATTCCATCTGCCACGAATGCCTGCCAATCCGCAAGATTTCGCGGCATGCCGATCGGGTTCTTGTCTGGCCAGCAGGTGGAGGTATTATCCGTCATTCCAGATGGGACAAAGCAGGTCGTGTAGATGGGCTTGAGCCCCAGGGCGAGCAGGACATCGATGGTGATATTCACCAGCTGCCAATTCGCGGCTTTGCATTTTTCACTCGTTGGTTTTTTCCAATCGGCCAAGCTGTAGTTCCAAACCCGCATCTCTGGAGAATACATCGCAACAGCGCGGACATGGCGGACCCCAAGTTCGTCACGCGCCATTTTCAGATGTTCCTGAACATCCGCCCGCGATAACCACCGAAACTGATCAATATTTCCAAGCGCGGCCCAAGTTTGTCGAAAATGGAGGGATGGGCCCGACCAAGCGGGAACGATAGTGAATGTGTCCATGAAGAAGATGGGGTGAAGCGAAGTCAGGCCTGAATAGCCCACGCGGATACTCTTCAAAATCAAGAGCGGCACCTTAGCTTGCAGTAACTTAACGTTATACCTACTAAATATCCACAATAAACTGGAGAAGTTTCCATCGGATTCCATTCGAGAAACTCTATTCATCGCTTTAATAATACTACTAGATACTATCTCTATTTTGCTTTAACAGTAGTGTCCCCGTCATCGAAAACGCCCATAACCGGATGGCGAATTTTTTGGAAAATTCAACGCATTGACCTGATATCCTATTGCCGAAACAACGTTCTTCCCACAAAGTCCCAAAATTATGAACCATCTCCCCCACGTCTTGGCGTTCCGGTTGGCTCTTCTCTTCACCTGCAGCAGCATCGGCACTGCTTCGGCCTCCGAACAATGGTGGAAACCCTATGACCCCGACGCGCCGCACACGCTTTTGCACGCCTCTTGGAATAACGGCACTGACTATGCAGCCTCCCCGGCGAAAAAGAGCGCGGGGCCTGGAGTGGCAAGCTTGGTGGTTGGTCCGCATATGGATTACTCTCAGGAAAGCGTGAACCCATCCTTCGGGCGATGTGTGCGGATCGGGCAGCTCACCGGCGCCTCCCTCGGCGACCCTTCTTGCTTAAAGTATTCCACCACGGGCATCATTTCGGCCCAACAGGGCACCATTGAGTTTTGGTTTAGGCCGAGCATCATTCTTGCAGATAACCGCAATCGCATTACGTTCTTTAAATGCGGTAACTTCTCGCTCGAAGGCGACCCGCACAGCGATGTGCCGGGCTCACCGTATATAAGGATCAACGTGGGGGGCCATATGTACCATATGAATCAGACCTTCCCGCAGGAGTGCTACACGACCAACTGGGGGTGGCATCACCTGGCATTGACCTACGATTTCTCCGACCCGAAGAACGGGATGGTGCAACTATTCATTGACGGAATATCCGTCGATCGCACCCATCAGCTGGATGTCTCAAATCTCCAACTTGGCGACACCTTCACCCTGGGGGGTAATGGAAAGGAAAATTACCTGACCAACGGCTTTTACGACGAACTCCGCATCTCAGATGTGGTAAGGGAATACAATGCACAGCGTTGAGAAGTTTACCACAGCGGGGAAACGATGCCTGATGGCATTCCTATGCGCCGCCGTGTGGACGGCGGGGCCCGCCGTGTGGACGGCGGGGCCCGCCCGCGCGGACTCCGGCAGCGGCACCGTGCTGAACGCGGATTCGTTTCCCGGGGAATGGAAGACCGAAGGGGCCGCGGAAGTTCTCGCAACACCGTTGGGCACCCGGTTCATTCGGCTCTCGGCCTCTCCCGGGGAAATGGTGCGGCTGAGGTCCCCCTCAATGGCCTTGGAAGAAGGCAGCGGATTCGAGGTCGCCTTCTGCTATCGCACCAGCGTCCCGAATTCGCGAAAGGATTACGGCGCTTGGGTTTGGCTCGATATTCAGAACGCCATGGGCCGCAGCTTAAAGACAACGGAGGTCATCTGCCCGAAATCCGCCGCATGGCGGGAAATTCGCCATCCGCTCACGCTACCCGAGGGCGCGGCTCGGATCGTGGCGCAGGTCAGGCTGCAATCCGCCGGGGGGCGGTTCGATCTCCGGGAGTTCTCCATGCATGCCGCCAAACCCGCGCCATCCGACAACGGAATGGAAAGCGCGCAGGGACTCGAAGAGGTCGAGCGGTTTGAACTGGTGCGCTCGGACGGCCAGGTGTCGCTACGCTCCGGATCGCGTTCCCTCGCCGCGAAGCTGACGGCCGGTGCGCCGGGGGGCGAGCCGATTCAGGCCTTCACCCTGCCTGCCGACCTGTGCGGTCCCAGCGACAATATCTACGAAATCGAGACGGCCTTCACGGTAGGTGCGGAGACCACCCCGGCGCGCACCGGCTCACTCTTCACGCTGGGCCGAAACATCACCGGCACCCGGCAGCCCAATTCCTTCAGCCTCTCGCTTTTCGAGGGAACGCTGTTTATCGGGAGGCTGACCCCGGAGAATGTTGAAATGGCGACGATCGTGAACCGTCACTGGGTCAAGTGGCACGCGGGTGAAAAGCATACCGCCCGGGTGCGCTTTGGAACCCGATCGCTCGAAGGTTGGCTGGACGGCTCACGGTTGGGCGATGGAAAGTTGCTGGGCGATTTTTCCTGGCCGGTGGGACGCCCGTTCTACGTGGGCGGCGAATCCGCCACGGAAAGCCCTTGGAGCGGCAAGATCGAGCGGTTCTCGCTGACCGTCTTGCGCCCGTGGCTGCATGCAAAGTTTGATGGCGGATCTGATGCGGGTTACTTCACCGGAGGCGATCCGCACGTCTGGGGGCTCACTTTTCCCAAAGGCCAGGGAAAGGGCGTGGTGGCCCGACTGCGCGTAAGGGATTCCAGAGGAAAGCCCGTGGGGGAGGAAATCGCTCCGAAAGCCCCCACGCCGGACAAGCGCAAATTTTCCCTGCCCGCCCTGCCCTACGGGTATTATTCAATAGATGCATCGTTTGCAAAAGAAGGGAAAACCGCTGTGCTCACGCACAGTTTTGTGATCGCCCCGCCGCTTGAGCGGGTACCGGCGGCGGAGTCGCCTTTCGGGATCGCCATTGAGGGCATGTCCCTTGAACCCCACCGATTCAGCAAAGGCTTTGTCCGGGAGGCCTTCCGGCATGCCGCGGCATCGGGCCTCCGTTGGGTGCGGTTCTGGGTGCGCTGGGACGCGATCGAGCGGGAGCCGGGCGTCTGGCATTGGGAGGAATTTGATCTCGTGGTAAAGCAGGCGAAGGAAAACGGTATCGAGCTTTACCCCTGCCTGGTTGGCGGAGCCCTTCCGTTTCAGACCACCCAACCCCGGAAGAAGGAATCCTGGAGTATGATGACCCCGGCCTGTTACATGCCGGCCAACCTCGAACTTTGGAAAAACTATCTTCGCGCAATGGCGGAGCGCTACAAGGGGACCATCAACATTTACCAAATCTGGAACGAGCCGGATGCGCGCAACGGATTCTACCCCTTCGATCCAAAATCTTATGTGGAGGTTTTGAAAACGAGCGCTGAGACGTTGCGGGCGGTGGATCCCCGGATCCGCATTGGCTTGGGCGGCTTTGCGGCGGCTTTGATGGAGCAGGGGCTTTCAAAGCCATCGTACACGCAAGCTGATACTTTCTGGCCCGCCGGGGCGTTTTATGCGGAAAATCCCGGACCGTATTTCGACGTGGTGGATGCCCATTTTTACAGCGTTCACGAGCCGGGACAATCATGGGACCGGGTTGCTGGCGTCGCCCGCGAGACGCATGAGTTCATGGAGCGGATCGGCGAGGGAAACAAGCCGCTTTGGAACAGCGAAACCAGCATGTATTCGGGCAAGGAAGGAGAGCGTGGAGGCTGGGCCAATGTCCCCTTTATCTCGGAGACGGCCCAGGCCATGGAAATCATTCGCTTCCACGTGCAATCGCTCGCCGTGGGCATCGAAAGGACGTTCTGGTATGGCCTCCGCGACAACTTCGGAATTCTGCAAGACGACTTCTCGCCGAAACCGGCCTTTGCCGCACAGGTGAACCTCGTCCGTATGATGCAAGGTGCGCGCTTTGTGGACGAACTCCCACTGGGGCCGAACCTCCGCGCCTACCGCTTCAACGTCTCCGGGCAGGAGCGAATCGCACTCTGGACCATCGGCGACGCGGTTCCGTTAGGCATCGTCAACACAGGGGCGAAGAATTTTACGGAGACCGACGCCTTCGGCAATGAGCGCGCCCACGCCCAAGCGGTGAACCTATTGACCCTAACCTCCGATCCCATTTTCCTCACTTCGCGGGGGCATCTGAAGGTGAGCCCGCTTGCGCACCTCTCCCTCGCCGCGTCTGACGAAAGTCTTCCGATAAACGCCAGCCGCTTGTCGCTCTTCAACCCGAGTGACGCCACAGTGAAGGTCGAATACGCATTCTCAGCGGGCGGAAAGGAAGGCGCTTTGCAGACCGTGGACCTGGCCCCCGGCGAGGAGAAAAACATAGATGTCACTTTGCCCGCCGAGAGCAATCCCGTCTGCTCCGAGGTCCGTTTCTCGGGAGGCCTCGCCAAGACCTTTGAGACCGAGCAGACACTCCCGTTTCGAAAAGTTGTGTCGCTGGCCGTGGGCACGGCATCGCTCAGCCTGGATTCGGCCGACCAGCTCGCGGTTGGGAATGAAGTGCGCGACTTGCAAGCCCGGATCGTGACGGAAGCCGCATGGAAAGAGCCCAAGGATCTTTCCGCAAAGATCGACCTGCGCCGCGCGGGAGGCAAAGTAATCTTCCACGCCGTAGTGACCGACAACGTTGTGGTCGCCGCCGCGAAGGCCAACTCCCCATGGTTGGGTGACTGCGTCGAGGTGTTCCTCAAAAAGCCATCGCAACCAGGGGTCCCATTCCATGGGATGATCTCCGCCGATGGGTGCACGATCTGGGCTGGAGATCGCGTCTGGGAAGGATTTGAAGCCAACGTAACCAAGACCCCCGAGGGCTATACGGTGGATGGATCTTTCCCCGCCGACGGCAAGCGGCTGGACTTTAATCTGGCGGTGGATGATGCCGATGCTCCCGGCGGCCGTAAATCCCAGATCTTTTGGGCCCTGGGGCAAAGCGGAGTCATCCTATTGGAACCATAATTTCCCATCCAGAGGAACCTCTCGCTTTCGCCTTGCTCTGCGATGAAAACCGACGGATGAGATAAAGACTATCCCATGCTCAAGATTGATACAGAGTCTTCCCTGCCGCCGCTTTCCCAACCGTGGGCGCGCTCCATCGCCGTTGGCCGTGGCTACGAACTCCTGCGTGCTGATCTGCTGGAACATCTCCGGGCGGCGGTCAAGGCTTTCGGCTATCGCTATTGCCGGTTTCACGGGATCTTCCATGACGATGTGGCCGTAGTGCGGCGCAAGGCGGATGGCGACGACGCTATCCGAAGATAGCGGCTTCGCATGACAACGCCGCCCAGCGCGAAAAGACCAAGCTTAAAAGTCCAGGGATTGATAAGAGATGGTATTACTTCTTTGTAAAGCTGACGTCGTCGATCCAGTAAGTGCCTTCCGAAGGGAACTCGAAGAACAAGGTGTAATTCTCCGCGCTGAAGTCGGCGGGGAGGGTTACCACAGCGCTGCATTCCTTCCAGTGGTCACTCAGGTTGCCGGTGCTCCTGACTGGAAAAACATAGGGAGGCTTGCGGGTTCTCATGAATACATTGACGCTGGAGGACGGCTCCGAGCGCGCCCAGTATTTGAGCGTGTAGGATGCGCCCGCCTCAAGCGCCAGTTTGTGTTGAAAGAATTGCAGCCCCGGTGACGCAACCACAATCCTGGCCGCAGTGGCTCCCGAATGCGGATTCTCCGCGCTCAACTCCCAGGAACCCTTGGCAGGGGCAGCCGGGAAGAGACTCCACGCCCCCTTTTCTTCGAACCCTGCATTTTCCGGAACTCCGGAAGATTCAGTAAGAGTGGATATTTTACCATTGGGGCCGGTCTCCGATGCCGCAGCCGACAACGCCGCGCGGGCTTCCTGCGCCCCGGCCTTTTTCGCGCCAAGAGCTTCCCGGATCAAATCAGCCACCTGCTTCGCCTGCATCTTTCTGGCCTCGGGAGTGTAGTGGTACGTATCAACCCAGAACGTCCCTCTATCGAGCGGGTTCATGAGAGCGTAAAGGTCGTCGATGGGGACATGGTTGGCCTTCATGATCCTTTCCGCAATGCCATTGAGTTCCGTTGCCTTTCCGGTCAGCGCCGGATCCTTTAGCGGAGTTGAAGAAGCCCAGATGAGCTTGGTTCCTTTGGCCCTCTCTTGGATCAGGTTCACAGCGGCACCCAGCCCCGCCTCCCATGCCTTGCGGTCCGCGCTCAAGCTATGGAGCCCGTTATTGAAATGGACCACCTTGTAGTCGTATTCCTCGATTACAAACGCCAGGGCTTTAAGATAGGTCGGATCTGTAACACATTTGGAAGTTGCGTAAAAGGAGACATACGCGCTTCCCGCGAGTTCATCGCGCACGAGGGATTCATACCCTTTGCAAATGGAATCCCCCACAAGCAGCACGCGCGGCAGTTTATTATCGCTCGCATTGTAGCAGTAGCTAGTCATCCATTCCGTGGCCTCGCGTGCAGGTGCAAGGCCTGGCAAAAGCAAGAGCGCACAAAAAGCACCTGCCCGGAGTGCGGAATTCAAAAGCATTAGGATTCGTGGGATATCCATAAGGAAATTAGAGTTTTTGAGGAATGGATTGCGATCAGGAAGTGGGGATCAAGCCATGTGGGCGAGCATGTCGCGGCTGACCGAATGCAGAAGCGGTTCGCCGTTGAGGTAGCGTCGCAATTCCGCGGCCAGCCAGCCCCCCACCCGGGTATATTCCAACCCCATGCTTCCGGCAATATGCGGGGTCAGCACCACATTAGGCAGGGATCTGAGCACAGAATCCTTCGCGGGCGGTTCAGGGTAAGTTACATCCAGCACCGCCGAGAGATCCGGGCGCTCTTGGAGAACCGCGATCATCTCTGCCTCCGCGATTACCACGCCGCGAGCGGTGTTGATCAAGGTCGCCCCTTCCTTCATTGAGGCGATGAGCTTCCCGTCAATCATTCCCTCCGTCTCGGGGAGCCAGGGCGCATGCACACTGATCACATCGCACTCGCGGAAGAGGTCTTCCAGAGAGGTTAGTGTTACCCCAAGTCGGTTAGCATCGGCAGCGGAAAGAAACGGATCATAAGCAAACAGCCTACAGTCAAAAGCCGCAAGGAGACGAACCGTGGCACGCCCGACAGCCCCCAGCGAAACCAGGCCGACTTTTGTCCGGTAGGCACCAGGGATCGGCGTGTCCTGGAGGCGCGGATCTTCGTATCGCATCGCTCGCGAGAAGTGCCAAAAGCGTTTCAGGCTCAGGAGAATTGTCGCCAGTGAATACTCGGCAACGGGAATGGCGTTCGCCTCCCACGCGCTCGAAATCACGATCCCCCGCTCCCAAACCCGATCGGTCACAAAAGTTTTCACGCTTCCCCCGGCATAAAAAACTGCCCGCAAATCCGGCGCGGCCTCCAAAAAATCTCCATCCATCATCGGCATGCCCCAGGTGGCGAAGATCACCTTGGCCGTGCGCAACAGCTCCCGCGACTCACGCCACCGGACCGGATCGACCACCGCAACTCTCCCCTCGGCTGACGCCCGAGCGACCTCATCCAGCACAGCCTCTGGAAAAACTTTTTCCCTGTGTTCCGGCGGGCAAAACAGCAGCGTTCGCGTTGTCCTTCCAGTGGATGATATTTCCAGACCGGAGCTTCCGGCGTTGCCCGACGGTCTAGAGGAGATGTTCAACATACCGCAATTTCTTCCAAAGCCATGGCTTTAAGCAAAAGGTTATTTGGTAAATCCGTTGACTTTTAGCTAATGCCTCAAGTGACGCATATACCGGCAGATTGGAGCGGAAAACGAGGAGTGGATGCTGACGAACTTTGGACATCGGGAAAAGGGGCAAAAAGCATGGTCACTCCGGCCAAATTTTGATATGCAAATCCCCACCCTCGAAAAAATGGAATGCACAGAGGGAAAATGGATTGGATCAACATATTTGGTGCGACCCAAACGAGCTGCATAATTGTTCCAAGTGACACATAACAAAAGAACCTGCGGGACGGCAAGCCTGCCGCGAGGTTAGGATTGCGAACCACCAATGTCAGGGGATTCAAGTGCGAGGCTGATGGCATGTCCAACACAAGTGAACTGCGCGCAAGCACCGTCATTGTTGTGGAGCCAAAAGACATTGGCAGGCTCCGGCCAAAATAGGCACGCGGTCGGCTGCCCTACTCAAATATTTTGGCCCAAGAAAAATTCGGCAGGCCTGTAAAAAAGCGAAAGCGGCGGTTTTTTAATCGAACGGCCAACCCATGGCTCCAATTCTTATTGTTCTCATACAATTTTTGGCATCGGCTTGTAATCCCCTGCGGAGATTCCGTTTGCATGCAATGATCCGGCGATCATATCAAGAGAGTCATGCCCCTCCCCTTTCAGGCTCCCCTCATTTCAGAACAAGGCAAGAGCGATCTCGATCCGCACATCGCCGCCACGCTTAGAACCTTTGTCCAAGAACACTGGGAAGAGACGCTCCGGGTTCATCGGGAAGATGAAGGAGACATTATCGGCCTCCCCTGCCCTTATGTGGTTCCCTGCCGAAAAGGTCGATTCCAAGAGCTCTACTACTGGGACACTTATTTTGCCTGCCTGGGGCTGATTGAGTCCGGACGAACGGATCTGGCCATCTTCAACCTGCGCAACTTTTTGCATCTGGTTAAGCGCTTCGGCTTCATTCCCAACGGAAGCCGCACTTTTTACCTTAACCGCTCCCAACCGCCTTACCTGGCGGCGTTGGTTCAAAGGATTGGCGCCAAAGAACTGGGGCCGGAACTTATGGCTGAAGCCGTATCCGCGTTGAAGGATGAATATAATTTCTGGCTAAATCACCGGAACAGCCCCACCGGCCTGGCGCACTACGGGAACCATGCGACCGAGGAGCAGCTAAAGCAATTTTTCACCCAAATCCAGCACCGGGCCAATCTGAAGGGCCAAACCGAAGAAAAACAGCTCTGGGAGTCCTCCCATACGCTGGCGGAAGCGGAGTCCGGCTGGGACTTTACACCGCGCTTTGAGCATCGGTGCGGCGATTGCTGCGCGGTAGACCTCAATAGTAATCTTTTCCTCTACGAAAATTTGCTGGCCGAGGTCTCCATCGGCAGCGAACGGGAAAAATGGGAAAAACGCGCTATGGATCGTCAGCAGCGTATTACCTCGTATTGCTGGAATCAGAAGGGCGGGGCGTTTTTCGATTATGACTTCCTCAACGGCCGTCAAAACCAGATGCTTGCGGTGTCAACGTTCCACCCTTTATGGGCCGGGCTGGCGACTCCGGAACAGGCGGCCCTTATCCGTGAAAAAGCCCTGCCTGAGCTGGAACTGGAATTTGGCGTGGTTCCTTGCAAACCGGGTCCACGGGATGCCATTAGCCAGTGGGATGCCCCCAACATCTGGCCTTGCCTGCAAGCCATTGTGTATCGTGGCCTCGCACGGTACGGCTATCAGGAAGACGCAGAGCGCATTGCGCGCAAATATGTCAACGTGGTCTGGCGGGGCTTCCAGGAAACCGGCGACCTTTGGGAAAAATATAACGCCGAGAACGGGTCCACAAAGACCAAAGCCGAAGCCAACTACATCACCCCCGCCATGATGGGCTGGACTGCGGGCGTTTTGATGGATGCGCTTCGCTTCCTGGAATCTCCGGAAGCTTAGGCACGGCTCTGTTATACCACCACCTGGATGCTTTGTTTTCCGCCATGGAGGGGAAGCGTTGTTTCTCCAAAAACAAAGCGCCCCCCAAGGCCGGGCGGCAATTCGATGGAGCCGTTCAGCGCCTGGGTTTCACGTTGAAGGTGAACCCGCACGATGCCTTTGGGCGTATGGAGCTGGCCCTTGATATCCTTTAACTCACCGAGCATCGGGGCGATGAGCACCTCGGAAAATCCCATGGCCGCCGGGCGCACGCCCAGAATCGTGGCGTAGAGGTGATAGAGCGGATGGGCCGACCATGCGTGGCAGTCGGAGCGAGAGGGTTCCGGTCGTTCTAGAAGCGTTTTTATCCCCAGCGGTTCGAGGGCAAACCAAAACCCCAGGCGCTGGAAGAACGCTTCGCCAAGCCCCAATTGGCGGTAGGCATCGAACAGGTAATGGCTGAAGTAAATGGTGGTGCGGACCAAGTCAGGGGAATGGGCCAGCCCTTGTGCCAGGCGCTGGCGGCAACTGTCTGAAAATTGCAGACAGAGCGCCGCGAGAGCCTGGGAATGCTCGCTGAAATGGCGCTGAGCGCGGTCATCGGCAAGCAGCCCGAGCTCTTCGTTCCAGAACGCCTTGAAGCTCGCGGCGGCGATTCGCGCAGAAAGGCTGGCATGCAGGGAGGCTAGTTCTGGATCGCCCGCATAGGTTTCCAAGTCCGCCGCCTGCCGAAAGGCAAGCGCCGCCTGCCAGCAAAGGACGCCGCTGATGCCCCGCTCGCCATCGGGCGGCACCCCATAGCTCCACCCCGTTGGGGCCGGATCTCCCCCCACCCAGTCCTGGAAATTCCAGCCCCAAGGCGCCGTCACCAGCCCCTCTTCCGTCACTTGACCACGGAAAAAATCCGCCACCGCCCGCACCCCGGGCAGCAGTTGACGCACATAGGAGGAATCGCCGCGCCACAGGGCGAAATCATGGACCATACCAACCCACCAAAGCGAAAACGGCGGAATGGTCTGGCCCACCCGTGACGGAGCGCGGGAGAGGGTCGTCCCCGAACTGCCACGCGACCAATCCAAGAGCCGCAGGGCCTTGCGTGGAAGTCGGTCATCCGGTGTGATAACGTAGGTGGACAGGATCTGCAACCGGGCGTCGCCAGCGTACATGAGCTGCTCGTAAAAGGGGCAATCCATGTAGGTCTCGTGCGCGCACATTTGCAGCGTGCGCAAGCTGGGGGCAACCAGGCGATCCAGCCGCGCATCGCCAGTGGAAATCAGGCTTTCCATCTCCAGGGGATAACGGGTTTCGCGCCAGCCGATGCTTTCAATGACGAGCGGCTCGGCCCCCGTCTCGACCAGGATCTCCACGTACCGGCCGCATTCCCACCAAAGAGTTTCGAATTTCCGGTTTAAGCCCCCATCGGCCACGAACGTTTCGCCCAGGCCGCCCTGCGTTCCCTGCGGCGTGGTGAAGTATTTGCCCTCGATCTCGTTGCGGTTGCCTTTTTGGACAGCCTCCGGCTCCAGGTAAAGCGACTCCTGCCAAAACAGGCGCACCGAGGCCGACTCCCCCCGGCTGAGCACCAGTTCCGGGTAGACGCAGTAGTAATTTCCCAGATCCACGATGACTCGCCGCCGGGTATTCGCCTCGAGGGTCAATGCCGCCCCGCCCTCGAAAAGGCGCTGCCAGGGGGCCGCTTCACTGGAAAGGTGATCGTGGGACCGGATGGGAAAGGTCCACGTCCGCGCCGATGGCGGGGATGAAAGATGCCGCACAGTTCCGAGGCACCGGTGCACCTCCATCATCGGGGGCAGCGTGGCCGGGAAAAGCCGGTGATGCCCTGTGCTGGCGTCGTTTTTTTCCGCGCCGGAAAATCCCTCATGAAGGAGAACACACGGCTGCCAGCCCTCCCCCTCGCCGCGCTCGAAGCCCCAGTCGAAAAAGCGGCCGTCAAGATCAGCCCGCGCTCCGGTTCCCCAGGCGCTAAGAGGGCTGTGGAATGAATAGCCGTGAAGCACCTTGGCTTCCCAAGCGGCATGCCCCGTCCCCAGGAGCGGCAGAAAACAGCGATCCGCCGGCATGGCATAAAAGCCGGGCGTCAAGCTGATCTGAGCCATCGGCGCAAGTTCCCCCAAGGCCCACACCCGGGCCACCAATGTGTGAGAACCGGCAGGAAGCGAAAGGTCGTACGTCTCAAAAAACCAATGTCCGGCATCACCGCGTTCGCTCCCCCTGCCAATGCGTTCTCCATCCAGGAAAAGCTCGTAGCGTTCATCGGCGGTCACATGCAGCAGCACCGATAGCGGCGTCTCCACCGCGAACCGATTCCGATAAGCCACCACATAGGGCGGAACCGTTGCCTCGGCACAGCCCACCCAGCGGCACGGCCAGGTGCCGCGAAGCCACGGAGCCGCACCCCCCTTCTCAAACGAGGGCGGCTCCGAAATCAAGACCCGTTGCGCGCGGGCTGGGTGAAGCTTCGGGGGCAACAAAGGAATGTCGACAGGCTTCTGCATGGCGTTTTACGTTGCACACTCTATCCATTGGATCGCTATTTGTTAATAGAATTATTTTTTGATTGATTCAATTACTCATTAAGTAGATAACTTCCCGCAACGATCGCGATTTTCCGCCCCCGGTTCACTGCAACCCGTTGGAAGTCGCCCGGAATGCCTCTATCTTCTCGTGAAATCCTCCACCCCCCACGCCGCGCCTAGATTCATGCAATTTGTACCCTTCTCCCTGGCCCTGGCCTTGTCCGTATCCCTTTGCACCGGGGAGCCAGAGCCGGTCCGAATCCAAATCGACGCCAGGAAACCGGTGCAGCCCGTCAACGCCCGGGTGTTTGGCCAATTCATCAAGGGCGCGGATAACTACGGCATCTTCTCGGCGCCCCGCCCCGACCTCGCTGTACTCCACGAAGGCGACGGCCTTTGGGATCCCTCAACGCAGGCTCCGTATCCGCAGCCCTACGAAATTTTGCAAGCGTACAAACCCGGCCTGCTCCGCTACCCGGACGGCCTCGGGGTCCACAACCACGACTGGAAGAAAACCATCGGCCCGGTGGAAATGCGCGGCGACTGGAAGTTCGGCCTGCCGGAATTTATGCGGGTGTGCGAAGGCGTTTGCGCGGAACCCATTTTTGTCGTCAGCGAATACATCGGCACGCCCCGGGACGCGGCGGACCTCGTCGAATACCTGAACCTCCCCGCCGACGATGCGCACCCCTGGGCCCAAAAGCGCGCCCAGGACGGCCATCCGGAGCCGTACAAAGTAAAATACTTCGAGATGGGCAACGAGTCGTGGGTGGACTGGCGCAAATTCGGCAAAACCGCCGTGCGCCCGCCCGCCGAGGTAGCCCGGTATGCGTCGGAAATGGCGGCCGCAATGAAGGCCGTGGACCCGGGCATCCAATGCGGCATTCCCTATGGCGAAGAGGCGTGGTCCAAGGGCGTCCTCCCTTTCATTTCCAAGGAGATCGACTTCGTGGTAGTGCACGCCTATCCCGTCAAATACGGCGGCGCGGATCTCTCCGGAGAAAAAGAGCGCCGCATGCTCGAAGCCATGATGGCCTCGGGTTATGAAATGGCCGGGGAACTGAAAAACATTCGGGGCGTCGTCCGCGAATGTACCGGGCGCGATCTCCCGTTTTTCATCACCGAGTACAACATGGGCCCGACGCAAATGCAGCCGGGCCTGGAGCGCCCCTACCGCTACTCGCTGGCCGCCGCACTGGGTACGGGCGATTTCCTTGGCCGCATTCTGCAACCGGGAAGCAAAGTGGAGGGGGCCATTTATTGGTCGTGGCTCAACGGCTTTTTTGAGTCGGTACACACCTATGCCGGGGAGCCGATGAAGACGTTGCAGAAATTGGACGAACCCTCCTTCCGCCCCGTGCATTCCATCTTTCAGCTTTGGGCAAAATACCGCGGCAGCCAACTCCTGGCCGTCCAGACCAAGAGCCCCGGCCTTGCCTTCCCCGGCTTCACGTCGATGAAACCGTGCATCGGCAGCCAAATCCGCAAGGCCACCCAGCTCGACGCGCAAAATCTCATCGACGGAGCCCGTGAAGTGCCCTTCACCCAGCCGCACATAAACGCCACACGCGAGGATAACGGAACCTGGAGCCTCCGTCTCGACCAACTCTCGGGAAAGGCGTTCCCTAATCTTCTCATCCGCTCGTTCGAAAACTTACCCACGAGTCTGCGGCCGCCAACGGCGGGGCTGGTCTACCATGTCTCTTTTGACGCCCGGTGGCAGCCCGCCGAACCCTCGATGATGCCGAATCTCGGCCTGGGCGTCGGCGATTCGCGCGGATGGAACGCCAGCGGCTCGGCCATTGGAATCCAGGGACTGCAAGCGGCAAGGGAATGGGAGCATTTCTCCGATATTTACCAGCCAATGCCCGATACCCAGGGCCTGACGGTACTGGCCCGGGTGGAAGGCGGCAGCACGCCGATTACCGGCACACTGGATATCAAAAACCTGCGCATCGAAGCCTGGAGCAACGCGGCTTACCCCGAGCGCCCGGCACTGACCAGCTACGCCACGCGCTCCGCCGACGGCAAGAAGCTCTACCTCGTGGTGTTCAACCTGACGCTCGACCAGGATTACCCGGCCCAGCTCAGCTGGAAGGGCTTTGCGGCACGCCACGCAACGTATTCCGAACTCAACGCTTCCGGCGCCGCCTCAGTCAACCGACCTCCAACCCTCACACAGTGGACCGCCACCGACACGCCGCTAAAGCTCAAGTCTCCCGATCAACTCTCCCACTCCTTCCCGGCGCACTCCGCAACGGGGATCGAGCTGGACGCTGAACCCTAATCCGATAAACCCATGCCAATACCTACTCCCAAAAAAAAAGGACGGAAACTAGCCACCCTTACAGTATTACTTGGTAGCATCACCGGACTGATATGTAACGCCGAGGCCAATGGAGCCGTATATAATAAAGTGCTCTTCGTGGGCGACAGCATCACCCAGCATGGCCCCGCCGTGGAGAAGCTGGGATGGTCCGGGAACTGGGGCATGGCCGCCTCATCGCAGGACAAGGACTACGTGCATCTCTTCCTCTCCAAGCTCGCCGCTTCCCAGAACGGAACCGCTCCGGAAACGCTCATCTCTGCCGCTGGAGGCGGAAAGCTTCCCGACAAGCTCCCGTTCCTCGCGCAGTACCAAGCCTTTGGAGCCGATCTCGCGATCATCCAGATGGGCGAAAACGACAACGCCGATGTTTCAGTCGAGGGCTTCCAAAAACCGTATGAACAGATTCTCCAAGCCGTGCGCCAGGCCAACCCGAAGGCCCGCGTTCTCTGCTTTGGCGTCTGGTCACCGCCCAACGGAAACGCAAAAAAAGACGCCATGATCCAGGCGGCGTGCCAAAAATACGGCACGGAATTCGTCTACCTCGACGCGGTGAACCAGGACCTAGGCAACAAGGCCGCCTCCGAGAACCGCTTCACCCACGCGGGCGTCAACTGGCATCCCGGAGACAAAGGGATGCAGGCTTACGCCGCCGCGCTCTGGGCCGCCTTTACGGGAACGCAAAAAGCGCCCACCGCAACAGCCGCCACGGCAAACGCCGGGCAGACAGTCATCGTCAACGAGCCGTGGGACGGAACTTCCAACCTCACCTGGTTGCCCGTGCCAAATTATCAAACAGGCGGCGGGAAAAAATACATTGAGGTGACCGCCACGGAAACCCAGAGGCAGGTTCCTCATGCCGTGGAACTCCCCGTCGAGGCAATCAAAGGCCGCAAGATTGTCGTTGAAATGGCCGTCAAGGCAGACTCCATTTCGCCCAAACCAAAGCCATACAACGGCATCAAGATCGCCTTTCGTCTGACCAACGCCGAGGGGCAGATCAACTACCCGCAATACCACATGCCGGTTGGCTCCTTTGATTGGACCCCGGTAAAATGGACCAGCGCCATTCCCGACAACCTCGTCAAAGCCCAGCTCATCCTCGGGCTCGAAAGCGTGACTGGAACGGTCGATTTCGACGCGGTGAAAATTTCGGTCCTGCCGTAGCGGGCGTCCAAACCGTCAAGGGTTACGGGGCATTTCGGAGTTTACGGGCAGCAAAGCCCAAGCCCGAAATGCCCCGCGATTTGTTTCGCAATTCGCGCCACGGCTACGGCCGGTAACTAGTCGCTGTGCCGTTGATTGAGTCAATCTGAATCGTCCAGAAATTGGGCGGCGGAGTCGTCAGCTTATCCCCATCGCGCGTACTGTGGAGGGTCATAAACCAAAGCTGGCTGCTGCCGCTGATGGTCGGGGAAAGATTCGTCGAACCGTCCGGCCGAAACTGCAACGCATAATAGCCATACGATTTGCTGATCCGCGGAATGGCCAGCGTCGGCGAGGCATTGTAGACGCGCTTGCTGGAGTCAAAGATCGACGATAGCGTCGAGCCACCATCAAGAATAGCCGTATCCGGAAGATACTGCACCTTTCCCAGCACGGCCACCGCGCCGGAGTCCTGAACCAGGAAGCTCTGCATCGCCCGGATGTGCCACGAATCCCCACTGCCGCCAGCCAGCGGATCGCCGCAGTTGTAAAAACGCACTTCCACACAACTGTTCTGGCTGATCGCCGTCTGCCGCGCCAACCCGAGGAACCCCGTCACCTTGCTCCCCGCCTGCGTCAACTGGGAACCTTGCATCAGCCCTCGCACCGCGGGGCTGATTAATGCGACGGTGAGGCCAAGAATCGCCATTACGACGAGCAATTCAACGAGCGTAAAACCGTGACGGAATTTCATCATGGATTGAACTTCTTGACGCTGATGACGCGGAATTTGTAAGCGGTATCCAGCGAAGTCGTGTCGGGATCAAGCGTTCCCGAGGTAAACCGCTCGTCATTGGGGTCGATATAGCGCTCGATCCCCGTTGAGCCCCGGTACTCGCCCGTCACTTTGTCTTTGTCCTCGTTCCACTTGGCCCAGTCAGCAGCCGCCGCGCGCCCCACGCTGGATTGCTTGAGCGACTGCACGCGCAGGTGGACCGTGAACGTGTTCGATTTCGTCGTCAGCAGCGGGTAGAGATGGTTGTAAGGCGACTCGCGGCTGTTGTCGCCCGTCAACGTATCCGCCCAATACGACGTCATGTTCGTGTTGGTGCACTTTCCTGTCGAAAGACTGGCGGGGTAGAGATCGACATCGCAAATTTCCGAAGCCGAAACAAAGTTCCGATTATAACTCGTGTTGACCGTGTTGGTGAACCGGTCCGAGAGGTACTTGAGCGTGGTGTCGATATCGATGGGAAATCGGTAATTCTTAGAATTACCGCTGGCGTCGGTGGCGTAGTTGATCTTGTAACGTGTGCTGGCCATCTCGGCGTAGGGGATGTTCATGATCCATGTCGATTGCAACGCGGCCCGCATCCCCGTCTCCCGGTTGATCGCCTTGCCAAAGGGCATGATCTGGTAATTGAGATTGATCCGGCCCGCCGTGGAAAACGGCTCGCTAATGGCATACGGCTCCACGATCGGCATCGTAAACAGATCAAGCAGGAAATGGTCTTTGGGCGATTGGCTCCCGGCGTGCGTTCCCAATGGGTCCGGCCGGAAAAGCAGCGTTTGCCACGGTTTCTCCGCCATCACGCCTGTCGGCAGCGAGCCGAACATCACGCCCGAGGAAATCTCGCGGTTGGGCGAAAAATAGGCCGTCCCCTGGTCGATGATGTTGGACGCGAAATAGGGTGCCAGAATCGTTGTATAGGTTCCCCGGATATCCCCTTCGTCCGGCTTGTTGGCGTAGGGGCCATCGGGGTAATCGGCGATGCCGTTGTCAAAGTCGCCCGCAAATGCGCCACTCCCCCGCACATCGTAAATCCCGGCGGTGATGATGGGCGAAGTGGTCGACGTAACCCCGGTGGAAGCGGCTCCGGTTTTCGATACCAGCTGCCCCGTGGAGCAATAGCTATTATAAGGGAACACCCCCGAAAGTCTCAGGCTGTGGGCCTGCTGCGCAGTGCCAGTATAATCTTTGTGCGGCGAAAAATACGTGGCCTTCGCTCCCGTCGTCAGGTCCGAGTTCAACGCCACAAGGCGCAGATCGCCGTAGGGCGCCACCGGGGTTCCCGCAAGGCTCGTGCTTCCCACCGCTTCCAGCGCGCGGACCGTGTCATTGGCATCGACAATGTCGCTCCACCACGGATGCGCCGGAGGCGTTGAACTTTCCGTGCCATGGTTCCAGAGGCCTTTGATCCGCCAATCATAGGGCGCGATTCCGGTCTGTGAATACTGCGTAGGATTACCCGTACTCACCTTGGGCAGCGGCCAATCGCTCCCTGAAGAAGAGGCGGGGAAGGTGAGATTAATCGTCTGGATCGCCGGAGAGGTCAGCCCGTGCGGGACAATCTGAAGCGTCACGGACCCGCCCGAAAAGGTGAAACTGCTGGCACCGGAGGGAATCGTAATGGAGGTGGTGCTACAAAACGGATACTTCGTCACATCGTTGGTTCCGCCCAGCGATTTGTACGCTCCCGCGGTCTGAAATTGCTCCGCCAGTCCCCGCCCGTCGGCTCCCCAGGACCGGGTATTCATCGCATCGATCCCCGCGACAACCGAATTAGTCACCGCCGAGGTGGGGAATGCCAGGGAACTGGTCGCGCCGGAAATCGTCACGTTCCAATCGCCGCCAGAAGTATTTTTGAAGGTCGCAACCTCGTCAAAGTATGGGTATACCGAATAATATCCCAGCATCGGATGGAACATCTCCAGCAGCAGAACCGCTTTCATGCTTTTGGGGGACGTGGTGGTGCCGCTGGCGGTGACAGTCGTGGTAACCGAATCCACGTAAAACTGAAGCGCCGCCTCCATCACCGTCGGGAAGCGCCCGAAGCCTTGCGTGGGCGTCGAGGAACCCGGGGGCGTGATCTGGATTGGAAGCGCTTGCCCGATTCCCGCGCTGCCGCTTCCCAGCACTTTGGTGAAAGTGGCCATACTATTCAGGTTAACGTCCACGAGGTTGACGCATCGGATGTAATCGAAGATTTCCGTGAGAATCTGGTCGCGATCAAGGAGGTACTTCGATTTGAAGTTGTTCGTATTCCCGTTGGTATAGTTCAGGCCGGGAATGGCCGCGCTGGTCTGTCTTTGAAGGTACGCGTAAAGCTCCTGGTTGCGCGGGATGCTGCTATAGTCATACGTGGAGCTGTTGGAATTCCAGCGAGTGAAATAATACGGTTTGCTTGAGGCCGCGCCGGGCGTTCCAATAGTGGAACAGAACGCGATCAGCTTGTCCTGGCTGGTGCAGTAGGTGTCTTGCGTTGAGCCGTTGATGGCATTGCTAATGGGCCAGATGGTCACGCGCGGCCGCCCGAACAAGTTCAGGTCGGGCGCGCGGCTCGCCGCAGTCAGGAAGAACTTGCTTTGCTCCAGTTTGTTTCGCGTGATGCTCGCTAAATTCAGCGAGCGCGTGCCGCTGTTAAGCGCCGGTTTGAACATCAGCTCATCCACCGATGCGTAGAGCCGGTCCGAGTCCAGCGTCACGGCGGTGGCTTTGGTTTTGTCATATTGCAGTTGCGCCGAGCCGCCCAGCGAACCGCCATTCTGAATTCTCGGGATCACCGCCCCAATGTCAGAGCGTGAAAAGCTGGGGAAAACCGGGTTGAGCGCCACGGTCGCCGGGTGGCCAGGGTAACGCTGAAATTCCGCCTGGTATGGCTGCGACCAAGCCAGGCCCGGCACATAGCTACCCGTGCTGCTACTGCCATTGTAGCCGCGTTCGTTCCAGGTATTGGCGCGGGGGAGATCCCAGAATGAGCCAAAGGCAATGCCGGAAGTCGGGTCCACCGGGAACGTCAGCTTTTCATCGCCCGCCGCCGTGTTGATGTTGACCTTGCTCGTCTCGTCGTCCGTCCAAAAAGCGATTCTTCCGACAATCGGATTCTTGGCCGTCGGCTGCACGCTGGCGGAACTGAAATCAGCAATCCGGCTGCTGCCAGTAGCCGTGGCCGGAGCGATGATTTTTCCATTTTGCAGCACGTAGAGCCATTTCACCGCCATTGGCAGAGGGTTGTTCGTCCCGGAGATGCGCGTGCTGTCGCCGTTATAGGTCGTCGGGCTTTCGACATAGAATCCGTCAATATCCGCAACTCCATCCGCCGCTTTGAGGATCGCTCCGGTGCTATCGCGAACCGGCGCGTCGTAGGTCAAATATGTGGCCGACGCATCGGGCTTGTTTGCAGGCACCGCAGGGCTCAGCTTGCTGCCGTCCACGAGGTAGTTGCCCTCGATGATCGGGAAGATCGGCGTGTACGGGTTCCCGTCCGTTCCCGTTACATTTCCATAGGAATCGGAAACCAGCACCGGGCTGTTCAAATCGGTATAGAGCGCCGGTTCCTGGTTCCATCCTGTCGCAGGGGTCTCGGCGGTTGCCGAGAATGAGGCCCCGTCAACAATCATCGCATCCGACGAGTAGAGTTTGTAAAACTTCCCAAGCCCCCCCCCATTGTCGAAGGTGCGGATCATCCCCGGCTGCGAGGTCCACGTCTTCGATCCGCTCGACACCGCCCCCTGCGCGATCTGCGCCATGACAAGGTTGACCGCCGATTCCGAAAGTTGCCGGGTATCAACCGCCGTGGCATAGCTCTGCGTCGTGGTGAAGTCGGTGGTCACGCTGGTGAAAAACCCCACCACCAGCACGGCCATCAACGCCAGCAGACAAAGCACGATCACCAGCGCGACTCCCCGGCGGCGCGCTTTGGGCTCCGGTGCGAATAACAATAGGCGGTTCATCGATTATTCCCCCATTTTGAGGCCCTCAACGTTACGTTGGTGGTGAACACCCGGTAGTTCAGTTTTTTTTGCGAGAGGGTGCTTTCGAGCGTCTGAAGATCCTCCGAAAACTGCGCCGCTTTGGTAAACTGGCCCGTGGTAAAAAGATCGGCGGGCATCGCCGTTCCATTCTGACTTGCCAGCTTGATGGCGGAAGGTTCGTCAAGCGCAACCATCGTCACCTGCACCACGGGGGGCAACTGGTTACGTGTGGTGGTGTTGGTGCTGTCGGCGGAATGGTAGGTGTAATTCGGCGCCAGCGAAGCGCCCGTTGAATCCTGCTCCACCGACCACTTCGGCAGGATGATTAATGCGATAATGTTCTCGGCCAGCACATGAACTGGAGCGCTTGCCCCGCTAAACGCATTGGCAAACCAATCATAACCGGAATAGGTGGAACTGCCGGAAGTATAGTTATAAATCGAAAGAGTGTTGGACGGCTCGATATATTCCATCAAGCGGAAACGGTAGCGTGGTTTGATGGAGGCGACCGAACTCAGGAACGAAGGTTTGAAGGCCGTGTCACTATTGAACTCCACAAAAAACCCGCAACTATTGAGAAGCTTGTCCAGTCCCTTGAGCTGCACCCCCGTCGAATTGCCACTCTCGCTATACCCCAGCGGCGCCTGGAAAAAGACGGCGTAGAGCGGTCGCGAGGCGCTGGCATTCGGAGCGAGATTTGCCGTCAGGTCACCGACAAACCGAAGTTCCGATTGCCTGGAATAAGCAGACGGGACGAACGTGCTGGCATTCGCACTCGTCCGGGTATTCCCCCCGGCGTCCACGTAGTCCCAATAGGTATTGAGCGTGGCCTGGCTCAATAGGCGCGTAATGGTATCGAAGGAATTCTGCGCGGCGCTAAACTCCTGAATCTTCGAAGTGGTGAACTGCCAGGTGCGGCTGGTCTGGTTGGCGATCGAACTCACAACGATGAGGATCATCGTGAGAATCACCATCGAGATCATCATTTCGACCAAGGTAAATGCCCTTGCGGGATGACAGGACCGGGACATGGACGGGGGTCAGCGGTGTTCATTCCGAGCCACGAACACCGTTGTTTGAAAGACGGAGGCGCTGTTGGAATAAGGATCGGCCACATGCGCCGGATTGTTCGCGATGAGGATCTGAACCGTGGCGAGATTGGCATTAGTCTCCAGCGAAGAAGGAAGATCGGTGCTGGAACCAATCTGCACACGGACCTGGTACATCGAACGCTGTTGCGCGATCTCGTTGCCCTGATCGTCAAAATAGCGGTCGGCGGGAGGGTTCGAAATCAGCGTGTCAAAATCAGCCTGCATGGCATCGCTGCAAATCCGCTGAATGATCTGCGACCGGACCGATGTATCGACGGCCGAACGGAACGTTTGCAAACCCGCCGGGAGCAACCCCAGCAGGCCGATGAAGGCAAAGCTCACAATCCCCAAAGCGAGTGTAATCTCGATGAGGGTGAACCCGCGTTTTCCGCGCGGCCAATGCTTCTGGGGATCCATATCGGGGGGAGATTGGAACAGGTTAAAAGTTTATCGCAAATATCGGGATTCGACAACCTTACTTCGAAAACTCGACGGCCGTCATAGAGTGCGCCGGGAAGACCCGGGATATTCCGCTCTCAGTCAGTTCCGCGGGTTCGCCGGAAAGAGTCTCGGCGGCTTCCGTCGCTTCGAGGCTGACTCCCTTGACTTCCCAAATCTTCGCGCTCTTCGCCCGGAACCCGTTGACGCGGATCTCGGAAGCGATGTCGTCTTGCGCGCTCTTGTTGAAAATGATCACGTAGAGCTTCTTCCCGTCTTGCGAAAGGCTCGCGGAAGAGGTCAGCAGCGAATACTCTGGGAAAACCGCGCGGGTAAGCGTCTCGAGCTTCAGGTTGCGGATCTCAATCAGACCGGAAATGTTGATCCCCTGCCCCGCTTCGAGCCGGGACAATAGCTGGACGCCAGAGGCGTCCTGCAACGTGCGGAACGTTCCGCTAAAGGGTTCCCATTCGGAGCTCGCGATGCCAGAGACCGCCATGGCCGAATGCGTCTTGGACCAGCCCCGGGGATCGGCCAGACCGAGACCGAGCGGCACGACTTTTCCGCCGTTTTCCGTCAGCCGGGCTTCGAAACTCAGCCGGTAGTCGCACCCTTCCTTGCCCTCCAGTGGGAATTCCGCGATTTTGGGATAAAGCTTCCCGCTGACATCCCGCATACGGATCGTCAACACTCCATCAGCAGTCCGTTCAATGTTGTAACCGGGCCCCTGAACCGGCGCTGCGGGACTTCCGCTCACATTGATTTCGCCTGCGGGCTTCGACTCCTGGTAGCTTTCCCCCGCCGCGGCGGAAATACCAGCCTGCCCGCCAAACGCGGAACGCGGGCCTTGTACCGCCACTTTCACCAGCTTGGAGCCAAAATGCTCGCCCCACAGACGGAACATCGGGAACGCCGGGCGCTCGGTGAATTTACCCGCCTGGAGATTGGCGATCATTCCAAAATAGCCGTTCAAAAACTCCCAGTAGTTCGCGGTGGCGATGCCGTTTTCAGGCTTGAGGAAAACGCGCATCAAATCGGCGCACTCCAGGCCCCCGGCAACGCTGAAGCGGTACGGTTTGTCGTCGGGCAGGCCCACGTTGTATTCGGTGACGGCCAGGGGCAAATCGCGGCGGCAGGCTTTCCGGATCATCCGGTGGTATGACTCGATATGCTTCTCCAACTGATCACCCACGGCCATGCACGCCTGCATCATTTCGGCCTCCGAACCCCGGCCCGGAGGAGCGTAGAAATGGACCACTACAAAATCTGAGTCCTTTCCGGCAACCTGAACCACCGTCCGGTTCCACTGGCAATCGGCATCCGCGCCGCCGCCCGGAACCGTCACGATACCGATCTTGATGGACGGATCGACCTTGCGCATCGCCCGCGCTGTGGCCCGAGCGTATTCGCCGTATTGCCGGGGCGTGTATTGCCTGCGGGGAATGACGTTGTGGTTACCGTGGTCCGACTCATTCCCCAGTTCGAACCATTTGACCCCATACGGCTCCGGGTGACCCCATTCCTGGCGTTTCATGGCCCATGGGTGATCCGGGGTCGCGGGAGCGTTGAGGTATTCTACTAGTTCCGCCGCATGCGCGGGCATTTCCTCGGCGGGAAGGACGTATTCGCTAACGGTAAACATCGGTTCCGCGCCCAGTTCCCGGCAAAGGGAGAGAAATTCGTCGATGCCGAACTTCCATTCGCCACGGGTTTCCAGAGGCCCCACGGCTTTGCGCCAATCAAAGTTGTGCGCAAGGCAGCCGCCCGGGTAACGCAGCATTTTCATCCCCAAGGAGCGCGACGCCGCCAGCACTTCCGGCACCGGTCCACGCTTTTGGGGGTCCCAGAAACCCGTTCCCGTATTGGTGACATACGGGTTGATTTTGTCTCCGAAAATTCCCGTCCGGTCCGCCGCTTCGAGGTTGTGGCCGAAAATCAGCGGGTTCACCCGGCCCTGGGTTTTGGATGCGTCAACAGTGATGGTGCAAGGCTGCGCAACAATCTCCCCAGCCCGGGCAATGCAAGAAAGTCCGAGACAAAGGGAAAGGGCAATGGAGGGAATCGTTTTCAATAGGATGGGTTCCAGGGTTATGATTATGGCTCAGTTCCGGGTAAACGGCATCATTCATCTACATGCGGCGGCGGCAGCGCTGGAAGGAGGCCAGCAGCCCCACCCCACCCGCAAGCATCGCCCAGGTGCTCGGTTCGGGCACGACGGTCAGCGTGACATCGTTGCCGTCGCCACCGGTGTAGGAAATGTCGTAGATGGTGGAGCCTACGGTAAAGGCGGTGCCCGAGACTGCGAAGGTCCCGCTGGTGGTCACGTAGCTGATGCTGCTGTAAACCCCGGTGACGGCATCGGTGCCGTCGTTTTCCAGGAGAACGAGCGTCGTCCCGGAGGTCAGTGCGGCGCATTCGCTCAGGAAAGTGTCGGATAAGGTCAGCGTCAAGCTGCTGGAAAGCGAGACACCGCCGTTGACCACGATTTTGTCAAAGCTGCTCAGCGAGTTGAATTCCAGCGACACTTTCGCGCCGTCTGCGACGGAAAGGTTTCCGTTAACAGTGGTCGTCCCGGCGCTGTTGCCCGGGGTCAGTGTGCCGCCATTCAGGATAAAGACATTGCCAGTAATTGTCCCGGTGCCACTCAGCACACCGCTGATGCCAACAGCTGCGGTGATCGCTCCATTGTTGTTCAAGGTGCCGCCGGAAGCCACCGAGAGGGTGCCGGTGCTAATGGTGTTGCCGGTGTTTTTCAACGTGGCCCCCGAAGCCACGCCGATGGTGCCGGAGGAAGTCGCCTTGCCGGTAATGGAGGTCGTCCCGCCCGCCACGGTCAGGCTGCTGGCCGTCGTGGTTCCGCTCATCAAACTATTCCCGTAAAGCGTGGTCGCACCCAAGGTAAGCCCCGCTCCCTTGATGGTGGCGCTGGTGCCGGAAACCGCTCCGCTAATCACACCGTAGCCCCCCAATACCGCGCCGCTGGCCACCGTCACCGCGCTGGAGGCGGCTAGGGAACCGTTTACGTCCAGTTCGCCCCCGGAAATCAGCGTCGTGCCGGTGTAGGTATTGGAACCGGAAAGAATCTGGGTTCCCGCCCCAGCTTTGACGAGGGACAAGGAAGCCGAGGAGGTGCCGTCGCGCAACGCACCGGCATAAGTGCTCGTGCCCGTGTTGCTAATGGTCAGCGTTGACGCCGTGGTGCTGCTGATATTTTCAACCGCCGCGTCGGAGGAGGCCGCATTAAGCCCGGCCACCGTCACGCTGAAACCGCTCAACTGCATGATCCCTGAATTGGATTCGCCAGTGAAGGTTACGCTGTTGGGAGCCACGCTATTCAACGCACTGGCATTTCCAATCCGCAAGAAACCGCTTACAATGGAGACCCCGCCTGTGAAACTGTTGCTTCCCCCCAACTGAATCTTGCCCGGTCCGCTGATCGTCACCATGTTCGTACCGTTGGCCAGAATCGAACTATTGAGAGCCAATAGATCTCCGGATTGAGCCGTGCGGAGGACTAATTCGGCGTTCGTAGCGGCCTTAATGCTGCCTCCGCCAATAATGGCGGTACCCGCGGTTGAATTCGATTTGAGAATACCGTTCACCGTGAGTGTCGCACTCGAATTGATGGTAAAGGTGTTATTGCTGGCGATGTTCAGAGTGGACATCGTCGTCGTCTGCTGATTGGTCACCGCCCCAGTCACCTGAACATAGGTTCCGGTAACCGAAGTCGTTCCCGCGGTGGTGAGGGATCCCGCATCGGTACCGTAGTTGATACCCCGGACGCCGTTGGTGCTATCGTACCAGGCATAAGAGGTTCCGCCAACAAACGTCCCCTGATCAATAAAGCCCGCCGACTGCCCGGTGATTTTATAGTAACCGTTGGTGGCGATGGTCGTGGCAACGTTGCCGGAACCGAACGTATTGCTGGTGCTCGACCCCTGGAATATACCGACGGCACCCGCCGCGCGGGAATAGGATGAGAAGGTCAGCGTATACCCCGAGGTGGCCGCCCGGGCCACATAGATCGTGGTTTCCCCCGTCGCCATCGTAAGCGAGCCAAGCGTCTGGGATTTGGTGCCCGTGCCTGCGCCGCTGCCATCGTAGCCAAAGGTGCCGCCATTGCCGACGATGGAAACCGTGCTGGCAAGAGATCCCGTATCCCCGCGCAAAATCACCTTTCCACCGTTGAGCAAAATGCTGCCGGTAAAGGTGCTCGATCCCGAGAGAATCAGCGTTCCCGTGCCGGTCTTGACGATTCCGACCGTGCCGCTGGTCCCATCGCTAACCGTGCCGCTGAGCACCGTATATCCGCCTCCGGATACCGCCAGCGTTTTCACGCCCGTTCCGGTGGAGCCCACGATGCTCCCGGAAATGGTCAGGGTGCTGCTGGTGGCGGCGGCGTTGTTAAGGATTGAATAACTCTGCGTGCTACCATCGGTCCCAAGGACCACTTTGGCTTTGATTGTCTCGCTCACCGCCACGCCGGAGTTGACGGTAATCGAGCCGCCGTTGGCCAGCGTCAGAGTCTGATTGTTCACCCCGCCGTAGCCGATCGTGTAAGCCGCCGCGCTGGAGGTGTCGAAGAGAAGCCCGCCCACGGTAATTCCCGAGCCGAGGTCCAGCGTCGTATTCGCGTTGCCCGCGTTATTGAAAACGGCGACATCGCCAGAGCCGGGAGCGAGATTTGCGCTCCAGTTGGTGCCCGTGGCCCACACGGCGCTGGAACCGCCGTTCCAGGTGATGCTCGCCGCCTGGGCCGAGCAGGAGAGAGTACTCGCGGCCACCAGGCCGACGGCAAGCCGTTTCATGTCAACGGTTCTACGATTGCGAGGGTGTAGTTTTTTCATTCAGAGGTAGGGGTTTGATGTTGAATGTGGGTTAGTCGAAAAAAATCAGGCGCTCTGGCGAACCACCAGGGAGCCTTTGAGCTGGGTCTCCAAAATCAGCGTTTGGCTACAGGCCTCGGAAAGCCGCTCGAAGGCCTTCCGCCCCATGGCTTCATAAGGAATGCGGTAAGTGGTCAGCGGAAGAATGCCCAGGGGCGCCATGGCGTAATCGTCAATTCCCGTGACTTTGAGATCCTCGGGAACGCGGATGCCCATTTCCCGCGCGGCATGGATGAGCCCGAAGGCCAGGAAGTCGTTGGCGCAGACCACGCCGTCGAGCTTCCCGCAGTTGCGCAGAAAGCCCCGGGCCAGTTCGGTGGGTTCGCGAAGGGGATCGGCGAAATCCGGATGCATCGAGCCTTCGAGCATCACCCATTGCGCCTGTTCCGGAATTCCCGCTTCGTTGAGCGCGCAGCGATAGCCCAGGTAGCGGTCGCGCATGAAGGGAATCCAGGAATAATTGGAAAAAAAGCCGATCCGCTTTTTCCCCTGGCCCAGAATGTGGCGGGTCATGGTGTAACCGGCATGGAGACCGTCGGCCACCACCGCGGGATAACCCAGCCCCGGCAGGCTGACTTCCGCCAACACCAGCGGAAACTTGGTAGCCAGGAGCATTTGCGAAAAATGAATCTGATCCTCCGGTGAGGACATGACGGGGTAAATGACCGCCCCTTTTACGTCGAATTCCGAAAGCCGCCCCAGCATCTCCGCTTCCTTCTGGTAATCCGGCCCGGTGGAGAGCATGACCACCCGGCGCTGCTCCTCGCAGGCTGCGTCGTTAAATCCCTTCACCAGCCGCCAGATGCCCTCGTGCTGTTCGCCGGGATAAATAAAGGCGAAGGCATCGAGACGGGCCGCGGCTCCTGCGCTTTCAATAGTATTGCGGAGTACCTGCGTTCCCGCCCGGGGACGGCGCTCCACCAGGCCCTCATGCACAAGCAAACCGACCGCTTTGCTGAGCGTCCCAATGCTGCATCCCAAAAGCCGGGCCATTTCCGCTTCCTTAGGCAGCTTCGCACCCATCGGCCATTTGCCGGTCAGGATTTCCTGCCGCAGCCGCTCGTAGATGGCCTCGTGCTTTTTGGGGGAACAGATCATGTCTGGTGTCGAAAATGCCATAGAATGTTTGTTTGTCAATAAAATGATTGATTAAATTATAAACTGGCTCTTTAATGAATTCAGCATCGCATCCACAGACCCATGAAATCGACCTCCTCGCTCCACCCCCTTCCCGCAGCAGAACTCGTTGCCCGCATTCACGGCTGTTGGATGGGGAAAGCCATCGGAGGAACCCTCGGCACCCCGCACGAAGGCAAACCGGGGCCGCTTAGCCTTTCCTTTTACGATCCCAAACCGGAGGGTATTTTGCCCAACGACGATCTCGATTTGCAGCTCGTCTGGCTGCATCACCTCTGCGAAACGGGCGCGCTTTCCGTTTCGACCGCCGACCTCGCCCAAGCCTGGCAGCGCCACGTCGATTTTCCCTTCGATGAATACGCCATCTGCCTGCGCAACGCGGCTTATGGATTGAGCGATCACCGCCTGGGAGCTTTCGACAACTGGTTTGGCGAATGCATGGGCGCGGCGATCCGCAGCGAGCTCTGGGCGTGTATTGCACCGGGCCAGCCGGAACGGGCCGCCGGGTTCGCCTGGACCGACGCGGCATGCGACCACGCGGGCGACGGCATCCGGGCGGAAATCTTCTTTGCTGCATTGCAATCGCTGGCTTTCGTCGAGCGCAATCCCGACCGCCTCCTCGATTCGGCCCTCAGTTTCCTCCCCTCCTCCAGCCGCATCTGGCAGGCCACCCAAAACACCCGGAAATGGTGGAAGCAAAAGGGAGACTGGCTGGCCGTGCGGAACCTCGTGGCCGAAGCTTATGGCTCCGACAATTTCACTGATGTGACAGCCAACCTCGCCTACACCACGCTCGGATGGCTCGCGGGGAACGGCGATTTTGGCACCTCCCTTTGCATCGCCACCAACTGCGGAGCCGACACCGACTGCACTGCGGCAACGCTCGGCGCTCTCCTGGGCATCCTGGCCCCGGGCTCCATTCCCGCCAAGTGGAAGGCCCCGATCGGGAATAAAATCACTTTATCTCCGCAAATCATGGGGATCAACACGCCCCCCACCCTCAATACCCTAACGATGCTGACGCTCGGGCTGGGCAAACAACTGGCTGACGACGCCCCCGCCATCGGGGAAATCCTCCCCCGCCGCCCGGCTTCCGCCGAAGACTCTCCCGTCCGCATTCCCGTCCAATACGGCTGGAGCGATGAGCAGGCCTTGTCGAGAAAACCAGAGGCTCCCACGGATGTTCCCCTGCTTTACGAAGAAGAGTTGCCGGGGCATTGGATTCGCCGGAGCCACGCCGATTTTTCCGCATCGGTCATGGTTCTCAAAAGCCGCTTTTTCCTGCCGGAGGACCTCCTGGTCCGAGTTTGCGCATGGAGCCAGACGGAAACGGCACTCTGGATCGACGGCATCAAACCCGAAAACGCCCCGGCCGATTGGACCTGCTCGTTCTGCAAATTGAGCGCCCCTTCGTTTCACCGTGGAAGCCGGGGGATTTTCGAACCTGGCCGCCTCTTGAGCAAAGGTTGGCATGAACTACTGCTCACCTGGGATCGCCCTCAAATCGGCACCGAAGCCGACCTCGTTCTTGGAGTATCCAAGGCGACCAACAAGCAATGGCTGCCCCAGGCTCTTTGGGTTCCCGAAGCCGTCGCCGCAGCCCGGAATTAGTCAATTCCAGGCAAAATCACGCCAATTCCACAAAAAATGATTAAGTTCTTAATCCATGCTTTTATTGACATTTCCCGCCGGATGTCTTTTTTAAGCAGTCATGAGTTCTTCCCAGAAAAAGCACGAAGCCATTTACGAACGGTTGCGGCAGGAAATCGTGGAAGGAAAATGGCCCGTCGGCACTAAGCTACCCCGGGAAGCTGAAATCGCGGAACGCTTCCGGTGCAGCATCGGCACGCTGAGCAAAGCCGTCGGATTGCTCGTCCACGAGGGATTGGTGGAACGCCGCCCTCGCGCGGGCACCCATATTCGACGAACTTCCATTGAGCCTCAAGAAACGGGTGCGGGCCTCGATGCCTATGCGTTCATCTGTTCCAGCGAACAGCACGAAGGCATCCGGCGCACCGCCTACGGATTTCAAGAAGCAGCCCGCGCCAACCACCGGCGCTCGCTCATTCTCAGTACCGGAAACGATTATCGGAAAGAAGCCAAAGTCATCGCGAGGCTGACCGAGTTCGATATCAAAGGAGCCGTAGTGCATCCCGTGCTGGTGACACCCGACGATTACGCAAATTTCGTACAACTAGTGGCAGCAGCCCAGTTCCCCATTGTCCTTACGCTCAGCCTGCCCGGGCTGAAGTGCCCCTCCGTTGTCGTCGACGGCATGGACATGGGTCTCACCATGACCAATTATTTGATCCAAAAGGGCGCGAAAAAAATCGGCTTTCTTTCCAACTACATGACGGCCTCATTCATGCGCGACCGCTACCGCGGCTACCAATGGGCCCTCCGCATGGCGGGAATCAAAGAAGAGAGCCGCCGGGTGATGACCGAGCCCAGCATGACGCCCAACTTCAAAAATCCTCTGGAAGAACCGACCCGTCTTGCCGAAACCTACCTTAAATCCGCGGGAAAACTCGATGCGGTTGTCTGCGGATACGACTACATGGCCCTCGGCTGCCTGGCGGCTGCCAAAAAGCTCGGTCTCCGAGTGCCGGAGGACCTACTCATCACCGGCGCGGACGACATTTCTCTAGCCGCTAACGCCGAAGTTCCGCTAACCACCTATCGCATCAATTCAGAAGAACGCGGTCGCTTACTTTTCAAGGTACTGGATTCGTACGCCAAGGGAGAAATTGACGGAAACGCGGAAACGCTTTTCCGCGGCGAAATTGTTATCAGAAAAAGCGCCTGAGACATTCGCGCTTGATAGATTGCACAAACCGTTCGGCGCAGGCATTCAGATTAGGAGAACGAAACAGGAGCTTCTCCACCTTGATCCCCTCGCCCTTGAAAACCACGCCAAACTTCTCCGTGAACTTGGTGTCGCCATCCTTGATCAGATACGTTGCCTTTTCGACACGTTCGGCCAATTCGTAAACGAGGTTCCATGCCTGCTGTTCCACCCACGGCTTGGCAAACCGGTGGAAGCGGCAGTTCGGGCAAATGTCCACGGGGCTGCCTACGGCGGCCACGCACCGAGGGCACGTATGGACATGGGATTTTATCGCCGATGCCACCTTACGAGGGGGAGCGTTGCGGATGCTAACGATCCTCGACGAATACACCCGCGAATGTCACGTATTACGAGCCGACCGAGCCCTGCGTAGCGGCGATGTTCTGGAATGGCTTGGCAAAGCCATCGAAGAGCACGGAGCGCCGGAATACCAGCGCAGCGACAATGGCAGCGAGTTCATAGCCGAGGAGGTGCAGCGTTGGCTTGCTGCCAACCATCGGTGGCCAACTTGTCGAGACCCGCGAAATCCTCCTTTTGAAGCAGGCTGGCTGCGGTTTGTTTGACATCGTCCGGGGCCCCTCCCGTTTGGGCAAACGCGGGGCTAAGCAGGAAAACGGCAGCAACAAGGGAAAGAAAGGTCCGTTTCATGGGCGCGAAATTATCGGAACCGACTTCCTAAGGAAAGCAATGATTGACGGCTTCCCTCGTTGCCCCGAGGAGGCCAGTCGAATGCGGGTGAAAATCACCCGCACAGATGCATTAAAAATCTGGAATGCCCCGCAGATTTTCATCCCTCATGGCGAAAAAATTCGCGGAGTGACCCCAATTTTGGGATCCAATTAGCCCCACTCTCAACAACACTGCTTTCCAGAGGTTTCCTCAACAATTTATAGCTGGCCCCGGCATTCCCTCTTTTCCTTCAGCAGAAACAGCCGAAATCGTATAAAAATAGGCTTGGTTTTTGTGGGTGGAAAAATCGGTGAACCCTGGTTCAGGGCTCCAGCCGACAAATTCAAAGGGGCCTTCCGCACACGAAGCCCGGTAAATGTTATAATGCCCTCGGTTGGCCTCAAGCGAGGCCTGCCACCATAACCGGACGGCTTCGCTGCTCAGCCCGGTTGAGTCGATCCACGCGGCGGCGGCCCCCGCGGGCTGGCCGGGGATTTCCGCGTCCGAGGAAATGCGAACTCTGAGCGTCCCGGGGCGACGCAGCCGGAAGCGGATGAAACGCTCATCTTCCGCACTGGCGTCGATTTCAAATCCGTTGGGATTTTTGAGCCGATGGTGGGCAAAGACGGTTTCGCCATTGAACGAGATGGCCGTGTTTTCCGAGCGCACCGGAAGCTCCAACCAGAGCGGATCGTCTGTAAGAATCTCCACCTGAAAATCCGCCGCGCCCACGTAGTTCATCACTCGGGCGCGCAACATCCCCTCGTCCAAAAAGACGGCCACGGGCAGCGTGCATTCCGGGTGGAGGATGTCGTGTTCGCCTGTCTTGCGGGCTCGGGCAATGGACCTTGATGTGGGATCGCGAAAGACCGCTTGCCCATTGGTGAGCTTGTCGCCGTTGAGGATTTTCCCATCCGCATCGGTCCAGAGCTGATCGTAAATAACCAGCCCTTCGCTGTCGACAGCACCCAAAAAGTGCAGCTCGGCATGGTTTTCGTCTTTGACCACACGCTCCACGCGCACATCCGATCCGAGTTCGATCAACGGCTTCCAACTGCGCACAAACGAAGATTCTTGTGCTGTCTCATAACCTTCGTCCGGCGGAAGTGCCCGGAAATAGCTTTCCGGCTGGGAGGGAACATGGAAGCTTTTCTCCGCAATCGGTGCGTAGGGGTTATGCAGCACGATATTGCGGCGCACAAAATTGCCGCCGAAAAATTCGTTCATTCCCGCCGCGAACAGCGTGCTTTCTTTTGAGGCAAGACGATGGTGCACCAGCAAGGTTGCCGGAGATTCGGCCCCCAGCACGATCCGTAGGTGATTTTGCTTCCCGCCAAGCGCCACCGCGAGAATGTCCACCTCGGTCGTTCCCTGCGTGCTGAGGATCAACGGCCCGGACAGCGCGCTTCCGTTGACCTCCACCCGCTCAATAGTCACCGCCGCGCCACCGGCGTTTGTGATTTTTAGCAACGACAATTCGTGCGTGCCGTCCGGGAGGTCGAACCATCCCTCGATTTCCCCGGGGTGGGCTCCCTCGGGGGCGGAAGCCGCATCCACCAGTTTTCGGCAGCCATACAGCGGGCCGCGATAGGCGGACCGGTCGTCGAAACGGAATCCGGCGCTCTCGGCCCTCAGCAATGCGCCCGCCGCAATCCATGGGGACATGATGCGCGATCCGGCGCTGCGGTTTTCATAATCCCCCTTCCAAGCGTAATGGGGAATCCAGGCCTCCCCGGCGGATTCCGGGTCTTCCGTGTTCGTGCGAATAACGGAGCCGATCAGCATAATGGACTGGCGCAGTTTTTCCCGCAAATAGGCGTCCATCAGGTAGTGCTGAAGCAATCCTGCGGCCGTATAGATATCCTGGAAATACTCGCCGTCGCTTCCCCCAGTAGCCGTGTTCAAGCTGGCATCGGATTGGAACTGGGAGGTAAGGGTCTGCGGATATTCGAAATTGATATCGAGAAATTCGTTACCGACCTTTTCGCCGATATAGCGGAGGTAATTCGAGACGCGCCGAGAGGCAAGGCGAATCCAGTGTTGGTCTCCGGTGACTTCATACAAGCGAATCAGCCCCTCCGCCCGGTAATGAATGGCGTCCCGCGAACGCGCCCATTGCATATGCAGGGATACGTAATAACCGTAGAGATCCCGGCTCGCGGGGCTCTCGCGAAGCCGTTCGGGAACCCTCACCGCGCCATAAACCGGGTGCTCCAGGAACCCCATGCCCCGCTCGCCGATCGCTTCGTGCAACAGCTCCGCGCTATGCGTGACCCGGAAGGCTTCCGTGACCGCGGCCTGCATGGTTTCCTCGTGGCCGTTGGCCGTGATGGTCGGCAGCAGATGTTCGCCCCGGTAGTTGTGGCATTGCTCCGGAAAGGAGCGCATCGGGGTGTGGACTTTTTGGGAGTCCATGTATTTGGCGACGAACCGCAGGAGGCGTTCCTTGAGGCGTTCGTCTTTCGTGACGTGCCAGAGCATGGCGACGGCGCCGTAGTAAAAGTTTCCCGTTCCACAATACTCCAGATAGCCGCTTCGCTTTTCCGGGAAGAACGTTTCCAAAAAGTCCGTCTGGCAAACGTAATCGGCCAACCCGTGAAGCAGGTTTGCAGGGGCCCTTCCGCGCAGGGCCATTTCCACCAGCGGCATCACCATGTAGGGGCGAATCCACATCGTGTGTCCAGAGGCGTAGAACGTCTTGGCAAACGAATCGTAGTAGGCGAGAGGGAACGCGCCGCGCCGCGACCCCAGGCGGGGGGCCGCATAGCGATGGAGCACCCACTGGCAGGCCGCTTCCGTCGGGTTCTTGGCGGGAGGGGCTTCGTTCCGGCGCACCAGGATTTTCTCCCGGCGTTCATTTTCGCCTTCCACAATCCGGTAGTGAAATTCCTTCTCGCGGAATCCGTAGGGGACCGGGGCCGAGAGGCTCAAGCGCCAGGCTCCGGAGGCGTCCGGTTTCGCGGTGTAGCACGGAATAATACGGGCCGAACGCACGTAAATGACATCCTCCGGCGACAGGTCCAGCCGGAAGCCGAAATCGGGATCAAAAGTCTTCACAGACAGCCGCAACCGGTGGATGCGGCCACCCTCCAGACCGTTCAGTTCGTGGGTCTCCCATTCCGAGCCGCAGGCGCCACAGGCATCGTCATCGTTCCCGCCGGGACGCAAATGCACCGCCATGCGGCAGATCGGCTCGGGCGCGTAAAACTCCAGGGCAAACACCGCCCCGGACACCTCTTGGGAAACGACCGGCGTAAAGCAGCCGTAGGCATTGTCGTGGCAGTGAAAGCCGAAGCCGTAGGTGACGCCGCCATCCTCGGGGGTCGCCCGGGGATACTTGCCGCCGACCAGCTTTTTGAACGGACGCACAAATCCGTTGTTGATCGGGATGAATAGATTGGAATAGCCCGCGTTCTCCACTTCGATCTTCACCGGCCCCGACCCTGGGGCTGCGCGGCCCGAGAGTTCAAAAATTTCCAGCGGCGCTACGGCCAATGTGTTTTGATTAGTCATCATGCAATCCTCTGTTTTTAGAATACCATTTGCGCAAGAGAGCCTCCCGGTCGGTCATTTCATGGGCGGGCTCGACGTGCTGCGGATTCGAATCGTGTTCCGCGCTCCAGCCCTGCCATTCGCGAAACGCGTGATAGCTCCAGTCCCAGCCGTGCTTTTCGAAAATATCAACGCAGTCGGTAAGGTAGCGGGCTGATCCCTGCGTCCACCGGATGGCGCTGAACTCCCCGATGTAGATCGGAACGCCGTATTTGCGCTGAAATTCGATGACCGGCTCCAGCGCCTTTTCCAGCCGGGCTTTGTCCCAATAGACACCGTTGATCATCCCGGGGTACGCGAGCTTCCCGTTAAAGGCGGCATTCACTCCGTTGTGAGTATACGTAAGCGGATGATACATGTGCGCGCTGTAAATCACATTGGATACCTCCAATGGCCGCATGAACTCCATGCCAGCGGGCTGCCCGAGCAGGGTGCATTCGACAATGATCGGCTTTTTCGCATCCGTTTCGCGGATGGCTTTGGCAATTCGTTCCGCCAGATCATTCCAAAGCAACGCGCCTTCCCGCCAGTGATCCTGCTTGGGTTCATTGGCGATGTCGTAACCCCAAATCGCAGGTTCATCTTTGTACTTAAAGGCCATTTTTTTCCATAGCGCCACGATGAGGTCTTGATTTTTGGAGCTGGAAAACAATCCGATCGATAGGCTGTGGAGGTCGAGCGCCACGGAGATGCCCAACTCGCGGCAAAGCGGCAGCAAGGCATCCAGTTTGGCCAGTTCGTGGTCCAGCACGGCGTCAAGGTGTGGGGTTTCCAGCCCCTCGGGGTAGGTGCCCGGCTCGGCGAGCTGCCAGCGAATCAAATTGACCTTCCATTGTTCACCGAGATAGCGAAGCGCCTCGGGCGTGAGGTCCGGCTTGACCATCACTCCGCGCAACCGCGTCTGCCCTGCATTTTTTGAAATGATTTGAACCGGCTTCGCGGAATCCTTGGTGTCTGATGGCACCCGCCGCGCCGTCAGGTTGGAAAAGGAGACTGTTCCCGATACCGCCTCCAGTCCGAGAACGAGATCGAGCCGCCGGGTGTCTTTGGGAATGGTCACGAGCACGCCAAATAGCCCCGGAGCGAAAGAGGCCTCGGGGAATTTCGCTTGCGGATATTCTTTGATGCCATCGGCAGTCTCAACCACCGCGCCCAGCTTGACCCCATTCCATGGCTTTGGGCGCGCTGTAATGTTCTTTCCCTCCACCGTCGCGGAAAGATAGAGGAATTGCCCCCGGTCGTTGTCGCTGACGGGCAGGCTATAGGTCAACTTCGGGGCGGACGCCGCCGCGCTGCCCGAAACCTCGATCACCAATTTTCCATCGCGAACTGTGGCGGCGGCCTCCGAGGGCTTATTCCAGCCCTTCAGTCCGGCTTGGTCGAATTGATCTTCGAAGACGAGGGGAGCCTCGCCTTTTTCCTCCGCGCCTTTCATGTGAACACTGGATAATATGGGCATTAATTTTCCGTAAAGGGAGGGATCTTTTTCCCCGCCGATGCCGCCACCCCATTCAAGATAGCCCTGCCGACCGGCTCCGTCGTTGTTGTTGACGACGATGGAAAGGCGCAACGGACGCTCGGGGGCGTAAACCGCCGGATACAATTCCGACCATTCAAGGAAAAGGCGGTAAGCGGTGACGCTGTCTTTGCGCGTAATCGAACAGCGCCCATATTGGATAGGACTGTTGTCAAGCGACCGGCGCGAGGGAATATCCGCACCCGAATCAGCATTCTTGATTTTCCAAAACACCGTGCTCTTGGGCTTCAGCGCGGCCAGAATTTCAGCGTTCTGGCCATGGCGTCCCCTTCCCTCGCTGTCGATGCCGATTTGCACCGAATCCCCATCCCACTGGCTTGCTTCGGTTTGCACGTGCTTGGCATCCTTGACCTCGATTTCGATTTCAAGCCCCTGTTCCGCGGCGCTCACGCGTGCCTTTGCGAAAATGGGAGCCTTGGGGGTGTCCGCCAAAAGCGGAGTCCATTTCCAGTTCTGGTCGATCCATTTCGCCTTGGCTTTTCCCGTGGCATAAGAGGCCACCGGAACGCCTGCCGACTGCCTCTGAATTCGGTCCGCCGGTTCCAAGGTATCCGCGGTTTCCGCCGTGCTCCAGGTGTCGGCCAGAGCGCTTAAATAGTAGATTTTACCGGCTTCGAGTTCGTTTTGTCCCCGGATCGGAAGCATCTTGCCTTCCCAATCCATCAAAACGGAAGAACCGCTAGCGAAAGCCGCCGCCCGTTTCAATGATAACGGACTTTTTTCGCTCCAGAATGCCAGGAGCGGCCCGTGGCCGGTTTGCAAAACCACCCCGGTGGCGTCGTCTCCCATCCGTACTTCCTTTGCAAAACGGGCTTCCCTTCCCGTAAGTCGCAGAAACTGCGCCATGACGACCGCCGGATGCCGGGGTTCGACCCGGGGCGCCCGGCGGAAGAGCCCGGCGCAATGGGTAAACCACTGATTCTCCCGCGCAAAGGGGAGCACTTCCTTTTCCACCTGGTCGGTCATTTCGAAAATAACCAGCCTCGATACGCCCTGCTTGATTTGAAGCAGGGCCGATTTCATCATGCGCAACGAAAGCGCCTCTTCCGAAGGAAGTTCTTTGCCATCCGCAAAACTGCCGACGAGAAAAGCGTGCCACTCCGAATTCACCACCGGCTTGAAGGGCACCTGATGAGCTTTTTCCACGGCCTGAAAATTTTCCACATCCACATTTCTTCCGTGGAGCGAAAGGTCGTCGAAGTAAGCGCCGCCGCCGCCCGCGAGCACGCGGTTGAGGAACTCGCGATAGGATGGAGTATCGGCGATACCTCCATTCCACACTCTTGCCTCTGGCTGCAAGCGCTTGATGGTTTCATAACCGGCCTTTTGCATCCGAAGGTAATTCTCGGGCGTATCGGACCAGAAGCAACTGGCTCCGGGGAGGTTCGGTTCATTCCAGATTTCCCATGTTTGTATCGTCTTTCCGTAGCGTTCCACCGTCTTTTCGATGAACCGCGTGAAATCCTCCATATTGACCGGCGCATAGGCGGAGGCTTCGCGAACGCAGATGTTGATTTTGTTTTCCCGCTCCGGATATGGAGACGCCCAAATGGGGGTGTAGCAAAATTGGCCCCCGATCTCGAATCCGGCGTCGCTCAGGGCCTTGACATCGGCGTCCAGCGCTTCCCAGTGGTAAACATCCCGGGCGGGCTGGATGGCCTTGGCCAGCGAAGTAAAATGCGCGCCCCAAGGAATGGAGTGGATCATTGTGAAGTCGAAGCCGACCGCTTTGGCCAGCGGAATTTCGCTCTGATTGAGGTGATATTGCCAGCCGAATTCCCCGGTGGCTTTCGGCGCGGCATCCCATGGGGCCACGACGGCCACGCTATACGCCGCCCGTTCAAAACGGGATTTGGAGCCGTTGGGCGCCTGGATCCAGAATCCGTCTTTCAGTTCCACTTTTTGCCCGGACGCTCCGCTCCAGGAAAACGCGATTTCGTAAAATCCGGGTTCCGAGGGATGCCACACCCACCCCTCCCGCAAAAGCGCTTCGCGCGAAACGGAAACGGTCTTGAGCACTTTGCCGGAAACGTTGGTGATCTGCCCCTCCAGCGTTTGCAATTCTTTGGGAATCTCCGGTTTGGCCGACTTGAAAATAACCGCTTCCCCCGTCTCCCACCACGAAAGCGCTTTCGTCGCTTTCATGGAAAACGTTCCCGATGCGACGGCGGTTTTCGGAACGTTGGCGCTCCATTTTTCCTTGAGAACCGCAAGTCGGTCGGTTTCCTGCCTGCCCCCCTGTGAACCGTCAATCGGGGCATCGGTCGCAAAGGAGGGATCCCAACCATTCCAGCCTCCGAGGGAATGGAAGGTCCAGTCCCACCCGCGCTTTTCAAATAAATCAATCGAGTCCTTTAACCACTGGGCGTTCCCCTCCGCCCATCGAATCGCACCAAATTCGCCGACTAGAATGCGGACTCCCGGGTTGCGTTTCTGGAAATCAATGACCGGCTTCATGCTCTCTTCCAGCCTCTGGGCATCCCAGTGCTTCACATCCGTTCCATCTCCAAAGGTCGGGCAATCGCCCGGATAAGCATACCACCCGCGAGTGTCGACCGCCGATGCGTTGCCTAGGTGGCCCACTCCCTGGTGGGTATAGGCATGCGGCATGTAGTGATGGAAACTGTAGATAACCCGCGCATCGCCCAACTTGGGCATCTGCTCGAACCCGGAAGGCAATCCCCACGGGCCCGGTTCCACCACGATCCAAATCGAGGCGTCCGATTCGCGAATGGCCGCCACGGATTGAGGAAGCGTTTGCTGCCACCAGTTGTCCGCCTCGGAGCTTTTGTAAGTCGGCTCGTTGAGAATGTCGTAGCCGATCAATGCCGGTTCGTCCTTGTAGCGTTCCGCGAGGGCGTGCCATATCGCAACGATGGCGGAACGGTAGTTTTGCCCGTCCGCAGTCTGGTTCCAAAACACGTTCAGTTTCCGCCCGGGCACTCCAGACAGGCAGAGAATAACCTGGATGCCCCGGGCCCGGCAGGCCGGGAAGATCGCTTCCAGGCTGGCGAGGGACTTTTGGTAGGGCGCCAGCGGATCTCCTCCGGGCTCCGCTCCCTTGTCCATGTCGAGATTGACGCGCAGCGCGTTGCACCGGTAGGCAGCCATGCGTTCGATCAACGCCGGGTTGACATCGGCGGAATGCACGTTGTTGCCACGCAGGCGGGGGAAGATATCCCGTGGAATTCCGGCAAAAACGCCAGACGCGAACGCGAACGACAAAAAGCCGTACAGAAGGTATTTGAGGAATGTTTTCATCATGATCAAAGTTGGTTTGTCCGGGCTTTTCCGGTGCTTTTCACGTTCATGCAACAGGTCGCTAAGGATTGAACTGCGTATTGCGTATGACACGCCATTTGTAATATGAATCCAGCGTCTTGTCGCTCGAGAGCGTGGAACCGGCCGCGTCCTTTGCATAGTCGGGGACCGCCGTGTCGGGGGAGATAAACCGTTCTATCACGGTAGCCCCGCGATATTCGCCGATGACGGAATCTCTTTTCTCGGTCCAGGCTCCGACCGCGGCGGTTTTGGGGGGCCGGAGCGTCTGAACGCGGAAATGGACGGTGTAGGTGTTCGAACGGACCGTCAGGCGCGGATAGAGCGTGGTGTACACTCGCTCGCGCAAATTTTCGCCCGTGAGCTGGTGCAAGGCCCAGAAGGCGGTCATTCCGGAAAGGGTCGTTCCCTGCGGCACGATGTCGAGATCGCAAATCTCCGAGGCCGATTTGAAAACGTCCCCCGCCGAGAACTTGGAGGTGAACTGCTTGAGCGTCTCCGGCACGTCCACCGCATAGCGATACTCTGCAGTATTACCTCCGGTTTTGTAGTCGGTTTGGTCATTGCCTATGGCCGCCACTTTTTCGCTGCCAAGCAGGGCGTAAACGCCTGTCACTCGCGTCAGGTTGGTGAACGGCAGGATCTGGCAGTTGAGGTTAATTTTCCCGGAGGTTGAAAACCGGTCGCTGATGGCGTAGGGCTCGACCACGGGCATCCAGAAAAAGTCCATCATCAGGTGATCCTTGGGGTTCGCAGCGCCCGGGTGACCGTCCTGGTGCCGGAAGAGCAGCGTTTGCCACGGCGTCCCGGCTTTCACCCCCGTCGGAAGCGATCCCAACATCCCGGGCGAGGGCATCTGGCGGTTCGGGGAAAAATAGGTGTCGTTCGTTGGAACCTGGCTGTAATCGTTGCCGAAGTAGGGGATGGTCGAAGTGCCCGCTCCGTTTAAGTTGCCCTCGTCGGGCTTGTTGACGTAGGGCCCATCGGGCGAGTCGGCCATTCCCGTGTCGTAATCCCCGGTGGACTCAGGGGTCGCCGTGGCGTCGGAGGGAATCTTGGGGGCGCACCGCGCGTTATAGGTGATACTGGATATGTACTTTCCCGTGGAATCCCAAGCCGGTTCCGCGGAAGGGTCGAACCCCGCGCCGAAGCTGGCGGCAATCCGCCGCGAGGTCGTGTCATAGCCGGGATGTTTTTCAAACGGTGAGCCCGAGGAGTTGTCGGTACGGTTTACGCTTGATGGGAGGGCGATCTCCTGGGTCCCCGCGATCAGCCGGTAATCTCCATGGGACGGGATCACGGTGCGTAATACGTCGAAATTTTTCTGAACAACGGCCCCGTTTCCTGTGGGGGAATTCCGCGCGTAGAGTAGGCGGCCACCAGGGGAGGTCGTTCCGTTGATCCCCGTTGATTCCATCCGCCACCAGAATTCCTTGGCCGTGGCTCCGTAGGTGTTGTCCACCAAGTTGGGAATCGGGAAGGTGCCGCCCGGTATTTTGATCTCCATCTTTTGCACCAAGGCGGAGGTCGCGGTGCTCTCACCCGCGTAAATACTGACAGTCACCACCGCGCTGTTCATCACGATGGCACCTCCGGTTGTCGAGATTGTTATCGGGCTGCCCACGAATGGATAATCCGGGGACGTTCTGGAAGGGATGGTCCGGCCCGGTGCCGCAGTGTACCGGAAACAAAGATTCCCGCCGTAATCCCGGCCATTCCACATCGCGCCCAGCGGCTTGCCGAAATAGGCGCTTTGCGAGGCGGGCAGCCCCAGGGATTGCGTTTTGCTCGCGCCATCGGTGACGCTCAGCTGGTCGAGGCCGGTGATTTGAATCGTCACGGAGGGGACGATTCCGTTCCAGCCTTGCATGACGGAAAAAAGCTCAAGGAGCGTCGCGGCCTGGATCCGCTTTTGGTTCACGTTGAGCTTCGTGCCCCCGAGCGTGTTGTTGGTCGAGGGATCGTTGCTGCCGAGGGATTCGTCGGTGCCGGTCGTGCTCGGGTCGTTCGGCGCGGCATTGCAGATGAAGAGCGTTCCGATTTCGCTCAACGTGGCAAAACGGCCGAACCCCATGGTGCCGTTGGGGCCGTGCGAAGGAACGACCTGGCCATAGCCGGGCCACCACAAGCCGCTGCCCAGGCCGGGGTTGGCGCTGTTTGGATCGCGGTAGTTGGTAAACTGGTAGCCCGACCCGGTGGTTGAGGCGGAGGTTTTGGTCGCCAGCATTGAATCGTAAAGATTGACGGAGCGGATATAGTCGAAAATCTCCGTAAGAATCTGGTCGGAATCGGAGGGATACTTATCCGAGAAGCGCCCGCCGAAACCGGGGATCGACTGGGACATCAGGTAATGCAAGTATTGGTAAAGCTGATTATTGCGTGTGATCCCCACATCGGCGGTGGTGCTTTGGGAGTCGGCGCGCTGGAAATAGTAGGGCACCGAAGCGCCGGTCGTTCCCGTGGACGCGCAAAAGGCGATCAGGCGGTCAAAGGCGGTGGTGTAGGGGCTCTCGGCATTGGATGCGAGGTCCGAATGGATGGGCCAGCAGGCAATGCGGGGCAGGTTGAATAAATTGGTTTCGGGGGCGCGGCTCTGCGCGGTGATGAAAAATTTGGCCTGCTCAACCTGATCCTGCGAAAGCCCGGTGTTGACCGACCGCGAGGGCGCGTAAAGCAGTTCATCCACACTGGCGTAGAGCCGGTTGCTGTCGAGTGTGATGGCCGCCGTCGGTGCCATGGTTCCGGCATACGATCCGCCTCCTTCGATGCGGGGAACAATGGAATAAATCTGAGATCCCGAAAGCGCCGGGAACACGGCACTCAGGCAGGTCATCGCCGGGTGCCCCGGGTATCGCTGGAATTCATTGCGCGCGGGCTGATAGGAGGCGTAGGCGCGCTCGGTGCCGGTGTCGGCCCGCGGCATATCCCAATAGGTGCCCTCGCCAGCAGTGTTGAGGTTGACTTTGCAGCTCTCGTCATCCGTCCAGAAGGCAATTCGGCCCACGATGGATGAGGTCCCATCCACCGTGATGGTGTTGGAACCGGTGGCGGTGGGCGCCACCACAGAGCCGTCCTGCAAAACATAGAGCCACTTAACCGGCATGACGACGGAAGTGCCGGAAGTGTTCGCGTAGCCCTTGGGGGCGGCGCTGGGGTTAAGGATGGGATAGATGCCGTTCATCGGTTCGTTCAAATCGGTCCACACGGCCGGGTTGGAGGCCCAGTCGGAGGCGGCGAAATCGGACGAGCTGCCGGAGGTAATGCCAACCGATCCGGAAATCATATCCGGTGCGCTATAAAGCTTGTAGGCGCGTTTGAGGATCCCGGTCGTATCGAAGGTGCGAACCATGCCGGGCTGGGACACCCAGGCGATGTTTGATCCCTGATTGCTTGCCAGGTTGATTTGCCCCTGCACCAGCCCCACCGCCGTGTCGGCAAGCTGCCGCGTCGTCACCGAGGACTGGAAGCTCGACGCCGCCACGCGTTCCATGTTGGCGCGAAGCAGCAATCCCACGACCAGGGCCGCAGTGAGCGCGAGGATGGCCAGCACTGTCACGAGCGCGAACCCCCGCGCGGCGAAGGCTGTGAGGCTTCTATTTAATGGATGTTTGTTCATGGCCTGAAGACGGTGGTTTTGCCCGTCAGCGGATTGACTTGGACCGTGTAATAATTGGGGGGAGGGTTACCGCTCGCCGTGGCGTAATGGAGCGTCACGAAGTTGTTGCTCGTTGTAAGGGCGCTTTCGGTGAAGCCGTTGGCGCGGAATCGGAATCCCGCGCACGGGACGGCTCCATAGGCTTGCAACGCCACGGTGCCGGTATTAAGGCTCAGCATGGGCGAAAGCGCGGCGACCGGTGAAATGACGACGCCTTCCGGCAGGCGCAGGATTCGCCCCAAAGCCCGGGTGCCGCTGGTCGAGGAAATCCCCCAAAGCTGAAGCGCGCTCCAACTGGTGCGCCCGGCGTCTTTAAGCTGATAAAAAGTGACTAGGATATCCATGTTTCGCGTAATCGCCTCCTGTCTTGCGAGAGCGAACTGGTCGCCAACCATCTGCCCCCCGCGATTGACGTTCGTTCCGGAAAGCAACGTGACGGCCGATGGAACGGCGAGCGCGGTCAACACGCCGACGATGACCAGCACCAGCAAAAGCTCGATCAGCGAAAATGCCGCCGCTTTTCCCGTTCCTTTTTTAAAGCCGTTTTCTATTTGCTCCATTTGGATTCGCGGATGGGTACCGCGCTGGAAAATACACGGTATTCGATTTTACTTTTGACCAAGGCCGCTTCTAGATCGGCCAAGTCTTTTTGAAACGCCGAGTCGCTGGAGATTTGGAACTTTCCCGCCAAAGCTGACTGGATCGCCACGGGTTGCGAGGAGCCGTTTTCCAGGCGCTTCGCAGAGTTTTCATCAATGGCCACCATGGTCACCTGGATTACGGGGGGGAGTTGATTGGCGGTGACCGGTTGGGGATTGTCGGCCGCGTTAGTCTCGGTGTTGTAGGTGTAATTCGTGGTGATATCCGCCGCGGTCGATCCCGGGTCCTGTGGCCGCAGAACCAACAGGATCACGTTGTCCGCCACAATGGTGGCCTTGCTGGTGTTGTTTAAAAACCAGTCCATCGAATTGCTGCCGCTGGAGTAGATCGCGTTGCTTTCCGCGGGAACCAGCAACTGCATCAACCGGTAGCGGCTGGGGTTGCTGGCGGCGGAACTGGTGAGCACATGGGCAGGAATATCGGTATTGGTTGAGAAACTAATATAGTAGCCGCACGGGTTCAGCAGCGAGGTGAGCGGCGCGTTGTCCGTCACGGCGGAGTAGCCCAGCGGAGCTTGGAAAAACACCGCTTGCCCGGTATTGGCGGTGCCGGGGAAAGAGCTCGTTCCCGCCGGAGCGCAGACGAAAGCCAGTTCGGATTTTCTCAAATACCGGGTGGGCGCGGTGGTGCTGTCGTAATCGAGATAGGTATTCAGCGTTGCCTGGCTCAGGTTGCGGGTCAGGAGATCAAAGCCGATGCGGGCGCCTTGGAATGCTTCGATCTTTTCCGAGGAGCGTTTCCAAACCGTGGAGGTCTGCCGGATGACCGAAAGCAGGATCGCCAGCAACAGCGAGAACACCCCCATGGCCACCATTACCTCAAGCAAAGAGAAGCCGCGGCTGAAGCGCCGCCGACAGGCCCTATGTAAACTTCCACGCATCGCTCAATTGCCCGAGTTCGGCACTAATATGTTGAAATAGTCCGTTCGCGTTTGAGCCGCCGACACACTCGGTGCCGAAACCAATTTGACCTGAACAGTCACCAGACTGTCGGTCATGGTGCCGCTCGTTGCAGCCGTGGTGGACCCCGGGTAAAGAGGCGTGACAATATTGGCGGTGAGCCAGTAGCGCGTGCTCGTTGTCTGGGAGGTTTGCGGCTGCCCTTCCTGATCGTAGTAAAAAGTGGTCTCGGAAAACTTGTCTTTCAGGCCACTAAATGGGGTCAGCAGCGTCTCACCACTGAATTTTTGGATAATCTGCGCCTCGACCGTGCTGTCCATCGCGGAACGCAGCGTATTTAATCCCGTCGGCACCACTCCCAGAAGCGAAAGCAACGCGACGGCGACGACTCCAATGGCAATGGTCACCTCTATCAAACTGAACGCAGCCCGGCCATTTTCACGGCGGCAAATTTGGGGACGGGATCCGACGGATACGCTGACAAGCTGGGGGGTATGGCGCGTCATTGGAAAGTGGGGGAATACGATGTATAGTCCACCATTCGCAGCGTTCCGTCAACACGAAATGAAAGAAAATGAAACTCTTTCATATTGCTCACTATTCCGGTTTTTGCGGACGTGCTCCGCGTCAAAAAGGCCCCTTATGGCTGAATTTCCACCGCCGCCGTCGAATGCCGGGCGACCAGCGAAATGGTGATATGCTTGGAGACGCTGTTTTTCCGAACGGTCTTTTGCTTGGCATTCACCATGGCTCGCAGCATCTTCACGGCCTCCACGCCCATCGTATAAGCGGGGGTCTGCATGGCGGTAATGGGCGGGTCCAGAAGCGTCAACGACTCGGTCTCTTCAAACGCAAGCAAGGAAATATCCCGAGGCACTGAAATCCCCATCGCCTTGGTTTCCGCCTGGAAGCCAGCAGCCAGCTCCTCGTTGGTGATAATTACGGCGCTGGGTTTTTCGTGCGGGCTCAGTAACTGCCGTGCCGCCGATTTGCCCGCTTCGTAGGTCGCCTCGTTGCACTGAATGCAGAACGGTTTGTCGGAACCGATGCCGCTCATGGCGCTTTCAAAGCCACGGTAGCGGTCTAAATGCCCTTGATCCAAATGGCTGAAGGAAACCATAGCGATCCGGCGATGCCCCAGCGACAGAAGAAATTCCGTCGCGTTGCGTCCCGCGTCAAAGTCATCCAGAATCACCTGGAGAACTTCATCGTCCTGCGGTTTATGCCCGATGACAACATGGGGCAACCCGGCTTCGTCCAGCCGATCAGGGATGGAATACCCCTGGTAAAGAGAAATCAGAATACATCCCGATACCGCCTCCTGCATATAAAGCTGCCGAAGGTCGCTTACATCCTTGGCTTGGGAGGGAAAGCGGCGCAGTTGGAGCCCAAAACCGAGCGAAAAAGATTCATCGGCGATACCGCTCATGATTCGGGCCACATAGCCATTGTCGAATGCCCGTTTGTAATCTGGGGCAAAGACTAAAAAGCGGTTGCGATCCAGCGCCTTCCACCGCGGCTGAAAATTCAGCGTCTCCATCACGGTTTTGATCCGGTTGGCCACTTCGGCCTTCACGCCTTCGCGTCCGTTGATCACCCGTGAGACCGACGCTGGCGAGGTTTGAGCGGCCTTCGCGATATCGTAAATCGTCATCATGAATAAGAAACTGTTTCATCTTTCCCTATTCCGGTCAAGCGGCAAACCGGCCCGCAATCCCCGATTCCAGTCTGATAATGAAATATTCAAATATTTTATTGCATTATCAGAAACTGTTTCAGTATGATACAGCCATGCTCCTCGAAAGCCAAAACCCCAGCCGTACCGCCGCCTATTCCCAGAACGGCCCTCCTGCCCCCAAATCAACGCTTCCCCCGGCTTCCCGGGTTCTAAAAAAACACCCCTCCAATCCCGTCCTTTATCCGGGGAAATTCCCGGAAGGGGTGATGTATGTCTTTAACCCCGGCGCGATCCGCTTCCAGGATGAGTACATCATCATCGCGGATGCGGCGACGTACGCCCAGCCGGTGGTCTTCTGGATTGCCCGCAGCAAGGACGGCGTGCATTTTGCCCCCGATCCGGCTCCGCTGAATTGGCCGCCCGCGCATCCGGACCACGCGGAGGATTGCGTCTACGATCCCCGGATCACCAAAATCGGCGACGAATACATCATTCTTTACGCCAGCAGTTCGGAAACAGCGGGCGTGCGGGTGGGGATCGTCAAAACCAAGGACTTCAAAAGTTTCGAGCGCGTTTCCATTGCCAGCGAACAAGGGAACCGCAACGGCGTGCTTTTCCCGGAAAAGATCAACGGCCTCTACGCCCGTTTGGATCGGCCCTTCGGCAACGCCAATGACACTTGCGGAGTATGGATCAGTTATTCCCCAGACCTAATCTACTGGGGACACTCCCGACCGGTGCTGAACCCCCGCCCCGGGCTATGGGACGGCCTGAAAGTGGGAGCTGGCGCAGTCCCCATCAAAACAGAACAGGGCTGGCTGGAGATTTATCATGGCGTCACCAACACGGGCGCAGGGTTGATTTACCGGCTGGGTGTCTGCCTTCTTGACCTGGAAGACCCCTCCCGGGTGATCGCCCGCGGCGAAGACGCCATCCTCTGGCCCGAGCTTCCTTATGAAATGGTCGGACGGGTAGGCAACGTGGTCTTTACCTGCAATGCCCTGGTGGACGCCGACCGGAACGTGCGCATCTACTACGGAGCCGCCGACACCTGCATCGGGCTGGCCGAAGGAAAGCTCGACGACCTGCTCGACGCCTGCCATCGCAGAAACCCGCTTCTATTGCACACGACCAGTTTGTAAAATTTATGGTACCGCTAAATCATGCCGCCCGGATCCACGGCTGCTGGATGGGTAAATCGGTTGGAGGGACGCTCGGGCTCCCCGCCGAGGGGAAAATGGAACGGTTGAATTTCTCCTTCTACGATCCGGTGCCTACGGTGGCTCCGCCCAACGACGATCTGGAGTTGCAGCTTGTATGGCTGCACTTGGTGGAGCAGGCCGGGGCATCCTTGACTCGGGAGGATTTTGCAAACGCCTGGCGTCGCCACATTCATTATATGTGGGATGAATACGGGCGGTGCCGGTGGAACCTCCGGCGGGGAGTTCCGGTGGAGAGCCTCGGCATCTTTGAAAACCCTTTTCACGCGGGGATGGGCTCGCCCATCCGGTCGGAGATCTGGGCGTGTCTCTTCCCAGGTGATCCCGACAGTGCGGCCCACTACGCGGCCCTGGATGCCTCGCTCGATCACGGCATCGAAGGTATTGCGGGAGAAGTTCTTTTCGCGGCCATGCAGAGTGAAATTGCAGCGGGAAAAAGTCTGGAGCAAGCCGTCGGCGCGGCCTTGCGTTATATTCCCGGAAATTGCGAGACCGCCCGGGCGGTCCATTTCGTCCGCGAAAGGCATCGCCGTGGCGTCTCCGAATGGGTCAGCTGGGAGGCGCTGCTGGAGTGTCATCAGAACGAAAACTTTACCCATGCACCGCTGAATGTTGCGTTGACGCTCTGGGCGCTTTTGTATGGTGGGGGGGATTTCGAAAAGAGCATCCTTCTGGCCGTCAACGCCGGATACGATACCGACTGCACGGCGGCGACGGTCGGCGCGACTCTCGGCCTTGCACTGGGAAAAGGGGGGATTCCCCAGCACTGGATTGACCCCATCGGGGAGAGTGTGTTTGTCGGTCCTGGCATCCATGGCATCGCGGCTCCCGCAACCCTGGCGGAACTGACCAGCCGGGTGGCCGCCCTCACGGGCAAGCTGGAAACGAAAACTTGGGGCGGCGACATCTGGACTCAGCGGTTTCCCTCCGTTTGCCTGGCCGATTTGCCGGGAACCATTTCGCTTTTCCCCGCCGACGGCTCCGACCCCACAGCATGGGCCAATGGAGAATTTCCCGCCACGGTCAAAGCCGCGGGCGGAGCGCATTGGGAATGGCACGGCGCGCTCGGGGAGCCGCGAAAAATCATCTGTTTGGCTCGGTGCGGCGCAAAGCTCTATATCGACGACAAGCTGGTCATCGAATGCCTTGCTGGACTGCCTTACGTACCGGCTACCCATCGGAGCGCTCCGGGTTCAACCGTCGAGGTCACCGTCGCGCCCGGGCGGCATACCGTCCGGCTGGAACTCAACCACAAGGGGGCCACGCAGGGTGCCTGCGTAATCCTGGCCTACCCCAACGGCCACCTTTGCCCGTGGACGGAAACCGAACTGCCCGACAAAGCCCTTCTGCCATCCCTCTGACCCTCGGCCCCTTACAACGAACTGTTGATTTCAATAAAAGTGACTTAACATGAAACTGTTTTCATTATTTCATTTTAATCTTGCCTCTCTTTTCATTCAGCGATAAAAGCCAACCCGTAAAGTCTAAAATAAAACCCCTATTTTACCCTATGAAACCCCGTATCTCTCCCCAAAAGTCTTCGGTTTCCCCCCGTAATCACCGCCGCATGCTGGCCTGGATAAGCGCCGCATGCGTGACGGCAAACGGCCTCGCGAGCGCATCCACGGTGACGTGGGATGCCAATACCACCACCACCAGTGCGCAGGACGGCGCGGGAAGCTGGACCACCAGCGGCACCAACTGGTGGAACGGGACGACGAACACAACCCTTGGCGCATCGGACACCGCCGTTTTCGGAGCCGGTGGAACCTCGGGCACCGTAACCATCGACAGCAATGTCACCGTCGGCAATCTCAGTTTCTCGGGCAGCTACACGCTTGGCTCCGCCGCTGGCACCAATACCCTGACCCTCGGCGGCAGTGGCGGAACCGGTTCGGCAATCATTGCTCTGTCGGTGGGAGGGGTCGCTATCAATTCATCCATCGTCAATAGCGGAACCCTTACCATAGGCAGCGCGACCAGCAGCGATTACAACGGCATCACTTTGACGGGCACCAATACCGGGCTGACTGGTGCCGTGATCATTGGGGGCTCGGGCGCGGGCGGAACAGGCAATGTTTTGGTGGATTTGAAAAACAAATATGCGCTGAGCAGCGCCTCGTCTGTAACTGTCAATTACAACTCCACCCTTCGCCTCGACCAAGCAAACTCCACGGACAACAACACCACCATTTCTAATTTGACGATATCGGGCACGGGTTTGGGAGGCCGGGGCGCCCTTAGTTTCTATGCCACCAATGGAAGCTTGTCCGGAACCATCACACTGGCTGGCACAACCAATCTTATCGTAGAGCAGGTAGGTAACTTCACCCTCAACAGCACCATTAAGGAAACCGGGGGGGCGCGCAATCTTTCGTATGGGATGACGCAGTCAGGCACTTTGACGCTTACGGGCAGCAACTCCTACAGCGGGGCAACGACCTTCACCATGTCCGGAGCGGGCACCTACACCATCGGCGTCAACAAGGACGCCGTCTTTGGCGCGGCTCCGTCCACGGCGACGACCAACATCAGTTTTGTTGGAACCAACGCCGCCTATTACGAAACGTTGCGGGCAGACGCCTCCTTCGCCATCAATTCCAATCGCAATATATCCATATCCACCCTCGCGGGCTTCACCTTCGACACCCAGGGCTACACCCTGACGGTGGGGGGTGTCATCAGCGGCACCGTACCCATTACCAAATCCGGAACGGGCACTCTGATCTTGGCTGGTGCGAACACCTTCACCGGCGGGATGACCGTCAATGCGGGCGTCGTTCAAATCGGCAACGGCACCTCCGGTTCGCTGGCTGGTGGCACGCTTTCCATTGCCTCCACCGGCACTGCGGTTTTCAATCAGGCCAACGGCGCCGGGTTCTCAGGCGTCATTACCGACAACGGTGTGCTCAAAGCCACCTCCAGCTATCTCAATACCCTCTCCGGCAACATCTCCGGCGCGGGTTCCTTCTCCCAGGAAGGCAGCGGCACGACCATTCTGTCGGGGAACAACACCTACAGCGGAGCCACCAGTGTCACCAATGGTGTCCTGAGCGTCAACGGCACCTCTTCCAATAGCGCCATTAGTGTCAGCAATAACGCGGTCCTGAGCGGCAGCGGTTTGATCAACGGAACCACGACCGTAGCCTCGGGTAAAATCAACGGCAGCGGCCTGACTTTGGGCGCTACGACTCTGAGTGGATCAAGCACGCTGAGCGGCTATAATAAAGCCAGCAGCGTTACGGTGACGGGAGGAACCACCGTTCTCTCGGGTACGACCAAATCCACCAGTGCGCTTTCCGTTTCGGCGCAAGCGACTTTGAATGCCAATGGCACGATTGACGGAAACGTCATTGTTAGCGGCTTGCTCAAAGGCAACAGCGTCATTACGGGCAGCTTGTCCATGACCGGCGGCACGCTTTCCACTGGAAACAGCGCGGGCATCACAACGGTGGGCGGTGACTTTTCGATGAATTCCACTTCCGCAATCGTGGCGGAAGTAACCGGAACCGTGGCGGGCACTTCCTACGATCAATTAAAGGTCGCGGGGAATGTCACCCTGGCCGGAACCCTGAATCTGAGCACGTTGACCGGACTGACGCTGGGTGACACCATCACGCTGGTATCAAACACCGGCAACGGAACGACGACGGGATATTTTTCCACCATTATTACCAGCGGCAGCACTTACACCGTCAGCACTTCCGGCAGCACCTACACGTTTGCCGTGGGTACCACGGAGTATCAGATCGACTATGCGGCAAACACCGATTCAGGAAGCGTCGCCAACGACGTGACCTTGACGGTAGTTCCGGAACCGAGCACCTGGGCAATGCTCGTGGGTGGCCTCGGTTTGTTGCTTGGCTGCAAGCGTTTGAGGCAGCATAAGGAAGCCTAGCCGCCCGCCCGCAGCGCATTCGCAATGAGGAGGCCGTCGCTGATCTTCTCATTCAATGCAATGGTTATCTGTATTCAAATTCCCCCTATCAAAACACTGAACCTATTATGAAAAACACTTCGTTTCTGAAATTGTTCTGCTTTTTGGCAATCCTGCCTTTTTCGGCTCCGTTGCTGAAGGGCCAGACTCAAAGCGCCCCTCTCAATACGCCCGCGAGCGCCGCGGCGGCTGTCATCATCCAAGAAAAATGGGACGGAAATTCCATGCTGGACTGGGCGCCCGCGCCGAAAATCGTCGAACAGAAAGACGTGCGCACGCTGGAAGTCACCGCGGAAACAGCCAAGGGTTTAACCGCGTTTAGAGCCGATTTGCCGATTGAAAAACTCAAAGGCAAAAAATTGCTGATTAGCACCCGCGTGAAGGGTGAAAATATCTCCGAAAAGCCGAAGAGCTTCAATGGCATCAAATTGATGGTTGTGCTGGTTAACGGAGAGGGACAAAAAGATTACCCCCAAGCGCCGCTGCCCACGGGGACTTTTGATTGGCAGGACGTGAAGTGGAGCGTTTCGATTCCCGAAAATGCTACTCGCGCACAGCTCCTGCTTGGACTCGAAGAAGTCAGCGGCAAAGTTTGGTTTGACCCCATCAAAATCGTGGAACAATAATAGTCATTGTTGTCCCACCTTCCCCGCAGATAGCCGTCCCCTCTTCCCATGAAAGGATTCTTTGTTTTATCCACCTCGCTGCTGATTTCGGCACTCACACTATGGGGTGGCGAACTGGCCTTCACCGGCACCACCGATAAAGCTGTCGCCCTTTATCAACCGGGGGAAAAAATGGTCTTTGGCGTCCAGCTATTGGACGATGGCAAGCCTATGGCCGGTAAAAACCTGCAATGGAGAAGGACCGGAGATGACGCCCAGACCGAGACGGGCAAAGCGGTCTCCTCGGAGACCGAGCCGCTGACCGTATCAACGACTCTGGAAACCCCCGGTTTTGTCCGCATTGAGGTATGGGCCGTGGACGAGCAGGACAACCCACTGGTTGACGCCAAAAATAAGCCCGTCCGGTTTGACGGTGGAGCGGGTGTCGAAGTGGAAAAGCTGGAGGGTATCCCCGAACCGACTGATTTTGACGAGTTCTGGACCAAACAGAAGGTGCGGCTGGCCGAGGTTCCTTTAAAGTTTACGCTCACCGAAGTTCCCTCGACCACCCCCGGCTTTGTCGTTTACGACGTTAAGATCGATTGCGCCGGAGGCAAGCCGGTATCGGGCTATTTTACCAAGCCGAAGAACGCTGCGCCAAAATCCCTGAAAGCGCAAATTGGGTTCATGGGTTATGGCGTTGCCTCCGCATCGCCGGGTTATGCGGCAGGCACGCTGACCCTTAATATCAACGCGCATGGCATCGAGAACAGCAAAGATGCGGCATATTATGAGAATCTCAAAAACGGTGAACTCAAAGGGTATGCGTTCAAAAATGATGAAAATGCCAAGCCCGAGACCGCTTACTTCAATGGCATGATCCTGCGAGTTTTGCGAGCCCTCGAATTCTTGAAAGCCCAGCCGGAATGGAATGGCAAGGATCTGACGGCCACCGGAGGCAGCCAGGGCGGATTCCAGGCCCTCGCCGCAGCCGCGCTGGACAAGGACGTCAGCGTATGCGTTCCATCCATCCCGTGGTGCTGCGACCTTGGCGGTATAAAGCTCGGGCGGCTGCGCGGCTGGAGGCCCGACTACACCGATGGCCTTGGCTACTACGACGCAGCCAACATGGCCAAGCGCATTCATTGCGAGACCCGCATTATCGCCGGGTTGGGCGACTATGTTTGCCCGCCCTCTGGAGTCTGCGTCCTCTACAACAACCTTAAAGCTCCAAAGCAATTGGAGCTGCTCCAGGGGAAAACCCACCCCTATACGCCTCCCAACCCTCAGAAGATCACATTGAGCAGCCATTGAAGCTCCCGTGAGCCGACAAGGCGGTATGCAACGTGAAAGGGAGCGACCTCCGCGGTCGCGCATTCCAAAGAACAACCGTAATGTCTGCTTCTGTCCCCAATAGGGTAAGTCGGAGGTTGATGATCCCGGTGATCCCGGGGCATCACAGAAGAACCGTTAGGTTCGGGGGGCGCAGTGGGCAAGAACAGCAGGAAGCGTGAGGGGCAACAGCCATCGTTCTTGCCACCCCGCGAGTAAAGACTCACCGTAGTAGCGGGAAATGGCTTTGGCCGTGGTTGAGTCTATACTGACAGTTGTTTTTGCTGTTCTTTGGCGATTTTGGAGGACACGGTAGTGTTCCTTTTTTGATTTTTGGCCGCGAGGTTGTATAGACTGAGCGTATGTTTTGAAACGGCTGGCCACCGCACAGCCTATACTGTGCATATGGTCTTAGAGTTTCTGGCCGTGGTTGAGTCTATACTCACAGTATGTTTTACTGTGTTGCAATGAGTTTCCCCAGATTGAAGGGATGCATTTCTATTGTCCGGCCTGGTTTTAGGGCCGACAAGGTCTTTTTTCTCAGTATGCCGATTTGCGCTAATCTTGCGCGTTCATTGCGCTTTTTCTGCGTCTTTGCCGGCTTCGCGGATGGGGAGGCCGGAACTGATGAGTTTGTTACGCCAGTCGTAGAAGTTTGTATCCTTGTCTGGGACCCAGAGGGTATGGGCTAGGAAGTCGGCGAGCCTGCGAGCTTTGGCGTTACCCTTACGCCCCCATTGGATGATGGCGAGGCAGGGGGCGTATTCGTTATCCGCCCCTAGGAGGGAGGTTCCTTTGGGGGTGTTTGTGGCGAGTTCTATGTCTTTTATGTGCAGGTAATTATGCGCATTGGTATTTGGGGAGTCTGCGTAACCGAGAATGGGAAATCCTTCGAAGGAAATGAAGAAGGCGCCGGGCACCCAGGCGTAGTCGCCGCGGGGGGGGGCTTCCTTGGGGTTGGCTAATTGGTTTTTTAGAGGGGCTCTGGCGAGGAGGTTCAGGATAACGTCATTGCACCAAATGGCGAAGTCAGGGGATAGCCACTGGGCGCAGAGGAGGGCGAGGCTGGGGTGAATCCAGGTGCCTTGGGTGGGCGATTGGTAATTTTTACCAATCGCTTCTGTTTTTGTTGAGTCTCCCCCTTTGTGGGTTCTTATAAGGTCTTTTTCGGAGACGTGTCGATTTTTGGCGAAGGCGTATAGGTAGGCTTGGGTTCCGGGTAGTCGGAGAAATTGGTAGGGTATTTTCCCGAACACCTTGCACATTTTAGTGGCGTTAACGTAGGCATCGCCCTTTTGAAAGGGGATGGAGTGGGATTCGAAGGTTTCGACGACGATTTCAACCGGGTTAATGCTCGCCTGCTAGCCAGCCGGCTCTTCCCGGTCACCGTGGCGCTATTGCTTCCCTCGGCAGTCGCCGAAGCCGATGAACCAATCAGGGCGGCCGAGAATCTGAGCTTCAGGCGATTAGCAGTTCCAGCCTTTTGATTTCACGCGTAAGGGAAGGTCGTGTTATCGTCACGGCACGAATGAAAAAAACTTTCCCGCTCCACCTTCCCGATCAAACAGATTCGCGGGTGATTACAGCCATCCAGGTCACCCTCAACAAATACGTGAAAAGGGAGCGCAGGAAAGCTTTGCCTACAGAGGCGGCTGGCTGGGATTTCCGATGCCGGGTTGGGGCGAATCCCGAAACAGCGCTGCCCTGTCAACTGGCGGAGATTCCCTCGGACATCGAGGCAGTAGCCTTGGCCGGGCATCCGGGGGTCTATGTGGAAATCCTGGCGGAGCCGAGGCCAAAAATAGTCGTTACGGAGGGAGCGGAGAAGGGTGGAGTATGATGATTATTCACAGTAGCGCCCTGTTGGGCAGCGCACCGGATCTGGCGTCCTGTCCGCCCTCGGATCTCCCTGAATTTGCCTTCATCGGGCGGTCGAATGTCGGAAAATCCTCGCTCGTCAACATGATCACGCGGGTGCAGGGGCTGGCCAAAGTATCCGACACGCCGGGGAAAACGAGGCTGATCAATTTTTTCATCGTGAACAAGAGCTGGACCCTCGTGGATCTCCCGGGCTACGGCTATGCCAAGGTAGGCAAGAAGGATCGGGCCAATTTTAGCTCGTTCGTTGCCGATTACCTTCAAAATCGACCGAATCTGCTGGGGACTTTCGTTCTGATCGATTCCCGCCTAACCCCGCAGAAGCTCGATCTCGATTTTCTCCATTGGATGGTGAACTGCGGGTTGCCATTTATCCTCATCTTTACCAAGACGGATAAACTCTCCCGCGCGGCGGCACAGGCTAATATCGACGCTTTTTTGCTCCGGCTCCAGGAGATCAGCCCGGATGCGCCCGCCGTCCTGGCCAGTTCGTCAAAGCTCAGTCACGGGCGTACGGAGATTCTTGAGTTGATCGAGAGCTCCCTGGCGGAGGCCCCGGAGGATCGTGAGGCAGGGGAGGCCATCGCATGACGCTGGAGGACCTGGGTTGGAATGGTTCCTTCGCAAAGGAATGGGAGGCATGTAGGGGCAAGGCCAAAGGCTGGGTTCCCGCGCGGCTCATTCGCGATAACAAAATCAGTTACGGAGCCTTGACCGGCGAGGGCGAGGAACTTGAGGTAGTGATGAGCGGCAAGGTCTATCACGAGGCGAAAACGGATGCGGAATTGCCCGCCGTGGGGGATTGGGTCGCGTTGGAAGTTGGCGATGACGACAACGAACACGTGATCCGCGCTCGGTTGGCCAGGCAGAACTCGCTCTCCCGCAAAATGTCGGGCCGCAGCACCGAGGAGCAGGTGATCGCCGCAAATGTCGATGTCGCGGTGGTCGTCACCGATGCGGGCGCGGATTTCAATCTCCGCCGCATGGAGCGTTATTTTGCGATCATTGGCCGCAGCCGGGCCAGGGCGGTTGTGCTGGTCAACAAGGCGGATCTCTATTCCGCCGAGCAGAATCAAGCGGCGGTGGAAGCCATTGCGGCGCTGAATCCCGAGGCAGATGTTCACCTCACCAGTGTGGTCAAAAAAGCGACGTTGAAGGTGCTCAAGACCTACCTTCAACGCGGCGTTTCCGTTACGTTTGCTGGGTCCAGCGGAGTGGGAAAATCTTCGGTGATCAACTATTTACTCGGCGACGAATATCAATGGACCGACGAGGTGAATGCGGCCACCGGAAAGGGACGGCACACCACCACCGCGCGGGAGTTGATGGTGCTGCGCTCGGGCGGGATCATCATTGATAATCCCGGCATCCGTGAAGTTCACATGTGGACCGACGAGACCACCCTGCGTGAGCGATTTGCCGATCTGGATGAGTTGGCGAAGCAATGTAAATATACCGATTGCCGGCACGGCGCGGCTAACGCGGGCTGCGCCATTCAAGCCGCCATCGCGGCGGGGAAACTGGATGCCAAGCGCCTTGAGGGGCTCTTAAAGTTGGACCAGGAAATCGCGCTTCTCCAACAAAACCGCCAGAAACGCCAGATGACCGTCGAACGCCGTACCCGCCGCGCTCAGCAAAGCCAGTCCCGCAAATATTCCGAACGTCGCATTGGCAATCGGGAGCACGATGACTGCTAGGTTGAACCCGCCTCGGCCTATCCCGGCATTCATTACCATAAGACTCTCATATCCTGGCTACGGTCCCACGGATTTCCTAAACACGGTTGCGGCTGAGCCTTCCTCTCTCCGCCAATGGACCCGGGGGCAGGCTTTGGAGAAAGCGCTTGCTTCCCGGGCGGGGGAGCTTACTTTCCTGCCCTTCCATTCGAATCATACCCCAGGGCATGGGCTCGGGGATCCTGGTCTCCGCCGCCGGAAGCCTTTTTTAAGAACTATACTACTTTGAAATATTTTGAAACATTAGGAGTCAGGGAAGATCTGATTCAGGGGCTGGATGAGTTGGGGATCAAAACGCCAACGCCCATTCAGCGGCAGGCGATTCCTTATCTGTTGGCAAAGGGCGGGGACTTCATCGCGCAAGCTCAGACCGGAACGGGGAAAACGGCAGCCTTCGGCATTCCCTTGTTGATGCAAGTCGACCCCGGAATCAGGGAAATTCAGGCGGTGGTGGTGGCTCCCACGCGGGAACTTGCGAAGCAGATCGGCAAACAACTTTTTCGTTTCACCAAATACTGTGCCCAAAAAATCTTTGTCGAGGTGCTTACCGGCGGGGACAAGGTTGATCGGCAAATCGCGGCCCTGCAGCGCCCGACCCATGTGGCCGTCGTGACGCCCGGCCGGTTGTTGGATTTGCTGAGTCGGAAGGCATTGTCCCTTGAATCCGTCAAACTGCTCATCCTCGACGAAGCCGACGAAATGCTGAACCTCGGTTTCCGCAAGGAGGTCGCGGAGATTTGTGCAAGGACCCAAGGGCGGCGGGCCACCTGGCTTTTTTCCGCTACCATCCCCGCCGGGGTGCAGAAGCTGATCACGGACTATATGTCACCAAAGTCCCACAGCCTTAAAATCGATCAGCAGCACGTGGTGAACCGTGATATCTCGCACCGATTCATTGTCTGCCAAATCAGGGACAAAACGGACCGAATCGCGGCCTTTTTGAAGAGCCAGGGAGAGGAGCGAGGTGTGATTTTCTGCCGGACCAGAGCAGGAGCAATCAAGTTGTTCGAGGAATTGACGGAGCGCGGCCACCACTTGGGCGTTTTGCATGGCGATCTGATGCAAACGGAGCGGGACAAGGTGCTGCGCTCCTTTCGCAAAGGGCGCTTCCAGTTCCTAATCGCGACCGATGTCGCGGCGCGGGGAATCGATGTGGAAGGGCTCGCCTTTGTCCTCCATCACCAACTTCCGGATCAAATCGAATACTACACGCACCGCAGTGGGAGGACTGGGCGCGCAGGTCGAACCGGAGTCTCCATCGCCCTCATTTGCCAGCAGGAAAAGGCCGATATTGCCAAGCTAGGGCAAGTATTGGGGTTGGCCTTTGCGGAGATGAGGTAGGGGATGTGGTGGCCGGGGCGAGCGGTGTCGTACGCAAGCATCCTAGGTTCGCAGGAAAGCTGTGCGCAAAAATGCCGTTGGCCCGATCTGGTGACTCGACTCCGCCCTACAACAAATCGAAAGGCCGTTTTCAAGACAGGCGCATCCCTAATGTCAGCGCCTGAACTGCATTATTTCTCAAGATCCGCCTCCACCCATTTCTCGAAAACAGGGAGTCCTAGCTCCTCTGAGCCCCATCCCAGAATGTAACGAAGCCTCGGCCCGGGATATTTGCTGCGCAGAATATGAATGGCTCCGTCTTTCTGTGGGGTTAAGTAGGCTTTCTCCAAGTCCGGCTCGACCATGCAGAGAATTCGTCCCGGGGCGGTGCCTTTGAACTCAGGCTGGATGACAATTTCGCCGCCCGAAACAGCCACGTGGGCCGTTAGATGGGGAAACTTCTCGGTAAAGGCGGCTTCCTTTTCCTCCACATTTCGGAGCCTCGTCTCATACTCCGCGATGACCTTTTCCAAGTCGAATCCGCACGCCTGCATTTTCACGCGCCAGAGGTCTACACCTTCGAGATTCGCATGAGGGTCGGGACTGGCAAATGCGCGCAGCAGACGGTTGGGGCCATCGTTGCCGTAACAGTCCACAAGCGCGAAACAAAAGGCTTCCCCGCATGGGTAGGCGATGTTCGCGTCGCGCTCCTTGCAAAGCGCATTGTTGTCGGCCAGCAGTTTGAAAGGAATCTCTCCCCGGGAGACAACCGCCGCCAACGTGCGCCGCATTTTGGCCTTCTCTTCCCGGCTTAAAAAAAGGCCGTATTCTACGAGTGTGGCAAGGCCCTCGTTGAAAAACCGGGTGCTTTGGAAATGCCGTGCCATGGCCCCTCCGCTGAGCCGCTCGATGTAAACGTGGGCTGTTTCATGGCCTAGCACCGCTTCGAGGCGTGGCTCGCTCAACTTGGTATCCAGCGGCACCCGGATTTTGGTCCAGTTGGTCTGGCCGGAACAATGTTCCATCACGGGGCTGCCGAGGTCGGCAACGATCCGGCCAGGAAGCGGTGATGCGCCCAGGCAGGCGGTGACGCGGTCGTGGGCCGTATCGGCTTTTTCGATGAGCGCTGCTGCGGCTTCCTCCTGGTTTTTGCGGAAAACGAAATCAAACCGCTTGGTTTGCGAGGTACCAAAGTAATCTTGCTCGACATGACCGGATTGCGATTTTTCCTCCCCCGACAACCGTGCCGCCTGCTGGAACGCGCCGATCCAAACCGCCACCGCCAGCACTCCGCCGAAGCAGGTGCGGAATACCGTGGGGAAGCGCCAATTCCGCGTCCGGTTCAAGACGAAACGGATGCCGTCGCCAAGCGACTGGAAAAGTGCCCAAGCCAAAACGAGCAAGCAGGCGCTGGCCCCCAGTTCCGCAGCCACGAACCGCCAGGCAAAGCAGGCGTTCCCGTCGTCACACGAGGAAAGAAGGAGTTGGTAGGGATCGAAGAGCGCCGACCATTCCATATTCTGCGCCCGAAGCCAAAGAAGTCCCCAGGTTACGAAACCGACCGCCAGGATATACCACTGCCTCGTAAAAGAGAGCACAGCGGCCATGGAAAGCAGGTAGAATGCCGCGACACATTGCTGCGCCAGGCAGAGCGCTTCCGTTCCCCAGTGGAACGGCGGAGTCGTGGATTGGCGGCTCATAACAAAGCTCACGAAATCCAGCCCGCATCCAAGAACCAGCGGCAAGGCCACGACGGCAAACCCGGCAAGGAGTTTGGCTACGAAAAGGCGGCTGCGGGAAAGCGGCAGGCCGTCGAGGAACGTCAGTGTCCCGTCGTTGCTTTCGCCCGTGAGCAGGTTTGCGCCGGTCATCGCGCTAAAAAGCAGGATCAACGCCAGAAGGCCGCCCGCCTCCGAGTCCTTGCTCCATGGCTTCATCATATCGGGAAAATCGTCCATCAGAGAGCCGATAAACACAACGGCAAGGACGCCAATCGTCAACCACGTCATGGGACGCAACAGCCGAAGTTCCTTTTTGAGCAATTCCATCATGGCCGAGCCTCCCCGGTTGCCGTCGTGGCCTGCCGCAAGACCGCTTCGCGCCATTCGCCAACAACGGTTCCAAGCGGTTTCCCTGTCGCTTTTTTGAAGCGGAGGGCAACCGGATGAGCCACGTCGTAAAGCCAGCTTCTGGGATCTTCGGTGACCTCGACTCCCAGCACGGAGCCAAGGAACTCTCGGCATGCTTTGTCGCCGTACGTGGCCCGCAAGGTGCGCAACCCGGCGGCTGCGAGTGCCTGGGTGGCTTCTTTTCCCGTGGTCTTGCGGAGCGTCAACCAGCGGCCAAGATCGGCTTCCGAAAAGTGTTCCGGCATGGCCTCGCAGGCCCGGCGCAGTTCCTCCGCATCATGGCCTATCGCGTCCTTCCGGGTGGTCCACCAGGCGGCAAAGCCATCGAGCACCCAGGCGTTGCGCTCCAAGGTCAGGCGCTTGAAGCTTCTTATCGACAGCGTATTGTAAAGAAGAGTGCGCCGAAACGCCTCCATGTCGAAGTCCTTTGCCGTCAGGTTCGCCCGGACCATGACGCCTTGGCTCATTTTGATGTCTCCCTCTTCAATCACACCGGGCTTGAAGTCCCGGCGATGGATGATGAATACCGGCGGCATTTTCCGACATCCCAGGTACCGGGCAACTTCTTCGAGTTCGTACGCCGCACGATGCGCCATCCGGTCCAGGGCGACGTTTTCCTCCTCCGTCGGTTGCGCGACCGCTGCCGAAGCCGAAACTTGCACGCAACCACTGGTCACGTCCACGGCCCCGGGGAGCAGTACCGGATCGGGCTCCTTGTTCTTTTCGCTGTATTCCACCGCAACCATCAGGGCGGCCACGGCGACGAACGTCAGGATGATTTTCTCGCGCGAAGACATCCGCTGGGCAAGCGCCATGGCGAGGGTCGCATCGCGGGCCAATCCCAACCCGAAGGCACATGCCGTCCAAAACAGCGCGTAGCCGACGGTGACACCAATGGGGATGAAGGGAATCTCGTACCGCTCGTAGGCAAAGGGCGCGCCAATGAGTTCAAAGGGACCAATGGCACCGAAATCAATTTGGGCAATGACGATGTTCTGCTGGATCAGGAAGAGAGCAATCATGGCCAGAATCACTCGATAGCGTCCCGTGAATCCGTGGGCGAAGCAAAGGCTCCACAAAAACCACGCATAGCAACCGGAGCGCAGCGCGAGCAGGAAAAGAAAGCGCGGAGTGAGCGCATCTGCCTTGCTGCGCCAGCAGGCAACAGCCAACGCCAACGCCACGGCAAGGAGCATTGCCGCCAGTCCGATACCGTATTTCACCGCGATCATCCGCCATCTCGGAAGCGGTAGCCCCTCCAAAAAGAGCTGGGTCTTGTTCCGGTATTCGCCGACCACCAATACTTGCCCGAGAATCAGACTTCCCAGAGGAACGAAAAATACGAGGAAAAACCGGAGGGCCGCGAAGGGACTGCCGCTGGCCCGTTGCATCCATGGGATACGGATTCCCAGGAAAAGATCCGCCAACAGAAGCAACACCAGGGAGAGCAGCACCCAGGCGTGCTGGCGCAGTTCCTTTTCGATGAGGCCCCACGTCATAAATGCACGCTCCGGGAACCGACGCACGCGATGAAAATATCTTCCAGGCTCATTGGCAAAACTTCCGCCCCCTCTGGCAACGCGACGGATTTCCACGCGGAGGGCTCGCCTCTCAGAGCCATGGAACGCACTCCATCACTTTCACCATCGCGCCAGATTTCAAACTGACCGCCCACCGCAAAGGGCACTCCCGCAGGCATCCGAACCCGGCGCACTCGTTCGCGCAGAGAGCAGAGCAGCCCCTCAAAACGCATCTTGCCCTGGTGGATGATTCCCACGCGGTCGGCGCAGCGCTCCACCTCATCGATCAGATGCGAGGAGAAGAGCGTCGTGCGCCCATGCCGCCGCGATTGGGCGACGATGATTTCCATAAACTCCCGCCGCGCCACCGGGTCAAGTCCCGCGGTTGGTTCGTCCAGCACCAGCAACGCCGGACGCGGCGCCAAGGCCAGCGCCAGGGCGAGCTTGGCCCGCATGCCGCCCGAGAGTTCCGAGGAACGGCGGTCCTCGGGAATTTCAAAGAGTTCCAGCAACCGGGAAAATTCGGCTTTGTCCCAGCTCGGGTAAAAGGAGCCGACGAAACGCCCCAGCGCCCGGCAAGTCATCCAGGGGTAGAAATTCTGCTCCTGCGACACATAACCGATGCGCCGTTTTTGGGCGACGGATGTCCGGCGTGTCGTCTCGCCGAGGATCGAAATGGTCCCGGACTCGGCGGCAAGAATTCCCATGATCAGGCGAATCGCCGTGGTCTTTCCCGCGCCATTGATGCCCAGAAAACCGTAGATTTCCCCCTCGTGGACTGTCAGGTCGAGCCCATCCACCGCCGGGACTTTGCCAAAATGGCGTTTCAGGCTCCGAATCTCCAAAACCGGTTTAGAGTCCATGGCGGCAAGAGACATTTCCGTGGCTGTCATGTTGAACAAAGGCTCTTCGAATACACTTTCTATATCAAATAGAAAACAACATAGATTCCACCGGCAAAAACGCGGCCTTGTATTGCCCGGCGCAGCTATGGCAAAACCTACGGGCATGAAGGTCGAGTTGGCAGGTATTACAAAGGTTTATGGAGGCATCCGGGCGCTCAATGAAGTTCGCCTGGAATTTTCGCCCGGCAGGATCGTCGCCGTCGTGGGGCTCAACGGAGCCGGTAAGAGCACCCTGCTCCAAGCCATGGCGGGGTTATTAGCCTTTAAAAAGGGGGACGTTTATTACGACGATGAACCGTTCACTCGGGACAGGGTAGATTTTCGGAAACGACTGGCCTTTTTGCCGGACTTCCCCGTCGCCTATACCCACATGACGGTACTTGAGCACATCGCCATGGTTTTGCACCTTTACGAAAAGGACGGCCCCGGCGCTGAAGAACGGGTGCTGGACCTCCTCCGCGCATTTTCCATGGTTCCGTTGGCAAGGGCTCCCATGGGCGCTCTTTCCAGGGGCCAACTTTACAAGGCAGCCCTCATCGCACTCATTGCCGCGGCCCCCGAGCTATGGCTCCTGGATGAACCCATGGCTTCCGGCATGGATGCCTTGGGGTTACGCGAATTCGAAAAAAGCGCCAGAACAGCCGCTGCACGGGGTGCCACAATCATCTATACCACGCAGATTCTTTCCGTGGCCCAACGTTTCTCGGATGAAGTGGTCGTCCTCAACCAAGGCCGGGTTCATACCCATGAGACGACCCGAAAAATCGAAGCCGAGGGAAATCTCGAAGAACTTTTCGAGGCACTAAAAGAATGAGGCTTTACTCGAAAGCATGGGTTCGCCGGGTTCGCAAGCTGGGAAATCTCCCGCGATGGAAGGGCTGGCAGATACGGTTTTCCCCTCGCCTTTTGCGCGCCATTCCAACGCTCCTTTTTCTTGCCTTGCCAATTCCCGCGAATGCAGCGGAAACGATCATGGCATTCTGGGGGATGGTTTCGATAACGAGCTTCTGGGGCAGCTTGCAAATGGAGCTGGAACAAAAGCGGGGACTTGTCCCTTTATATTTTTTGCCGGTATCAGAATCGTTGGCTTTCTCGCATCTCGAAAGAACCTTCCGTACAAAGACCGCCTGGCTGTTCGCAGATGCCGCGGCGTTGCTCTTTCACGGGATCTCCCTATCGAATCCAACTTTCGGCATTTTAAGGATGCTCTTCGGCGCGGCGCTTTACAGCGCGGGAATCGTGGGAACCTGCGCTCTAACCATTGCTCTGTTCCCAAGAATCCTCGCGGGGTGGCTTTGGTTCGTCAACTTCGCCACCGGAGCGCTTTTGGTTTTGGAATGGGATATTCTGCACCGGCATACTCTTTTGCATCAAATTGGAGCGGTCTTGATTGCGGCAATACCTCCCGGCTGGGCGGCGCACCTTGCATTTTGGAACGGGAAGCCCTGGACCCTCCTTGCCTCGTTTGTCGCCCTTTCAACTGTAATCCTCACCATTCCGGCCAGCCGGAAAATCCTGAGCCGCCGCTTTGTATTTTGGCCGTTAGACACGCCGGATCTTTCTGAACCGTCAGCCGTTCAGGAAAAGGTTCCGGAAGACGCTTCCTCATCGGTGCGGCAGGTAGAGACGGTTGAGGCGGTTTCCCGCGGCGATTTTCTCAAAACACCTTGGATGAATGCCAATGGGTGGATCGAGCGGTTGATCTTGCGCTTCCTGACCCCGCGGGAAAAATACTTGCTCCCGTGCATTGAACCGCAAGTTACTGGTTGGACTCCCACATACCGCCGGGCCGCCTATTCCCTGCTGGCGCTGCCTTTTGTTATGTGGCTCCTCCAATTTTGGAGCCAGCCTGCTTCCTGGTGGCTGTTTGCACTCACAGTCCTTTTTGCGCTGCTGTCGATGACCCCGTTCTTTGGCGGCATCGATACCTGCATGGATCTTAAAGCCCCGCTGGGCAACGGACTGGTTTCGCCTATCGCCATGCTTCCCGTGGGGATTCGTGAGATCCGCTCGGCTGTAAGGAAAATCAGCTTCCTGCGCCGGTTGTTGGCGCTTCCCTGGTTTTTCTGGGCAACGGGAATCGTTACATTCACGGTTCAGCACTCGATTTCCGCCGCGTTTCGACCGGCGCTGATTCTCTGGCTTCTCTCCGTCGCACTGCAACCGCTTTGGTTTGTGCATCACGTCTCCTATACTTCCAAAGATACCCGGTTCAGCTTGGCGGCGATACTTTTCATCCTCGGGTTTTTGACCATTGGAATCAGTACCTTGGTTACGATTGGATGCATTTTTGCTCCCTCCTGGATCGCGGGCCTTGCGGCGTGTGCTGTGGTCGGCGCGGAAGCGTTTGCCTTCGAGGCGTTTTACCTGCGGTGGTACGATCGCAAGGGGTTTGATCTCATTATTACCCGGCACTAGACGAGCATCCCGGCATCTTCTCGAAAAAGTCGCCACAACGCCACATCCCTTTATTTATCAGCATCTACGAATCTTTATAATTGCTGGCTTGTGGCGTTGTGGCGTGTTCGACCCAAAGCGTTAGGACAGGTGAAGTATGGAAAAGGTAATACAAAAAGCGTTTCGACAAACGGGCTTCCTGCAAGTTTTGAATCAACCCGAGCCGCTGATTGTGGACATAAAGATCGGCTTGCGGAACAAGCAGAGGACTTCCAAGAAGCCCCGCTTTCTGTTCGGTCATCACGACAAGGAGGTCATCCTTCGCCAGAATGTAACCCGATGGAAACTCACCCGTGTAATACTTGGATTTTTCACCTTGGTCGCGGCCCCCCCAGCTTCATAGAAATGCCCCGGCGTGAGCAGAATGTAGCGACCTGTCGATTGGAAGAACTCGCCTGCAAAGGCGAATCCATGCTTGATCTGAAATAGGTCTCCGAGTTTTACCACTTCCCAACTCTCCGGGATGGGGCCAATGTCAGTCTGTTTCTGGGGTTCGTTGCGGAGGCCGGTGGTGAAGAGTCGGTGCAGGAGGGCCTTTTTCAGTTCGGCGGTCAGCGCCAGCAGGCGCTCCTGCTGCTCTATCGCCCGTTGGACTGTTTCCAGAACTTTCACGATCTTGCACTGTTCTTCGATCGGGGGCACTGGGAGGGAAAACCCCTTGAGGCGTGTCGCGCTGATGTTGCTCTGACTCACAGCGCGCGTTGCAATCCCTTTCAGGCGCTGCTGCGTCTCGTCCGCGTTGAGATATAGGTTTAAAAAAAACGGATTAAGCTGATCCGCCAACGTGCGAAGACGAATGAGGTAGGAAGCAAAGACAAAATCACCGGGGAGATCGAATATCGAGGTCCGCCCGACTAATTCGAAGCTGTTCGTCCGGTTGAAAAGAATGTCGCCACGTTGAACCCGAAATTTTTCCAATTTGCAGTCCGAGATCTCCGAGTATTGCAGCTTCGTGGGTGAAATGCGTCCATTGACCTGATTGGTCATTCTGAGAATGGGGCAGCGGCCCATGTAAGGCTTCCCGCCGTCGGCGCGCTCGTGGATGACCTCGGCGGCGGTGTGGCCGCGGGCGGCCCAGTGCATTTTGTTCTGCACCTGGGCAAAGAAGGCTTGGCTGGTTTCCGCATTGCCGTCGTAGTCGATGCTGGTGACGTAAATGTCACAGATTTTGCGCCAGAAAATTTTCTCCGACGAACGGATGTCGCGGATGCGCGCCAGCAGTTGCTCGAAATAGACGCTGGAGTCGGGGTTTTTGAGGCGTTCGTCGTCCATGACAAAGCCTTTGAGGAGGAATTCCTGGAGCCGGGCGCTGGCCCAGGTGCGGAATTGGATACCGCGCGGGGAGCGGACCCGGTAGCCGACGGCAATAATGGCTTCGAGGTTGTAAAACTCGATTTCACGGGCAACCTCACGCCCGCCCTCCTGTTGAACTGTTGCATATTTTGCAATAGTTGCCTCCCGCGCCAATTCCCCTTCCTCGAAGATGTTCTTCAAGTGCTTGGAAATTACAGACTTGTCCCGCCCGAACAGCGCGGCGATTTCGTTGAGGGAAAGCCAGAGGGTTTCGCCTTGGACCCGGCACTAGACACGGGAAAGCCCGTCCTCGGTTTCGTAAAGGAGGATCTGTCCACCTTCGGGGAGCTGGGGTTGGGAGGACGGGGGCTTCATGCGGTCAGTTTCGCAAGGATGGCTTTCAAGGCTGCGTCGGTTTCCTTCGCTTCCTCGTCCAGTGCCTCCAATTCATCCATGATTTCCGCGAGGGGGCGGTATTCCTCGGCGGCTCCGGTGTCGAGCACCACGGCGGCGCGGTCCTTGGAGGTGAGGCTGGCGAGGATGTGCTGCATCCAGCCCCAGTCGGCCTTGGAGCCGGGATAGCCCGCGCCCTTGGGGAAGCGGTCGAGTTCGTCGGCGTCGTAGTCGGACTCCTTGAACTCGGTCTGGTTCCACATGGGGTTGGCCACCACGCGGTCGAAGGTGCGCAGGCGGTTGCCCGCGCGGAACTTCGGGCCGCGGAAGGTGTCGCCGATCTCGATGCGGCCTTCCATGTCATGAATGATCATGTTCATGTTGGCCATGGCCCAGGTGGTGGCGGTGAACTCCTGGCCGTAGAGCTTGGCCGGGGCGAAGGTCTTGCGGGAGCGCACGCTCATCTTTTCCGCAAGCGCCTGCTCACACTTGATAAGGAGCCCGGCGGAACCGCAGCAGGGGTCGTAAATGTCCATGCCCGGCTCGATCTCCATGATGCGGGCGATCACGAGGCCTACTTCCCCCGGAGTATAGAATTCGCCCGCGCTCTGTCCCCCACCCTCGGCGAACTTGCGGATAAGGTACTCGTAGCTGCGCCCAATGATGTCCGGATCCACGTCACAGCCCGAGGCGTTTGGCACTGCAGATGGAGTCGTCGGGGTTCTTCGGCTCCAAGGGGAGGAAAAAACGAACCAGCTTTTTGTCGTGCCGAATCAGTTTGAACGCCTTGACGCGGGAGCCGACTTCCTTTGATATCCGATTGATCTCGTCGTCAAAGACATCGCATAGGCGCTTGGCGAAGACGAGCGGTAGGATGTAGTCCTTGAATTTCGGAGCGTCTTTGGCGCCCCGGATGGAACAAGCGGCGTCCCAAAGCTAGGATTCGAGGGATTTATCAGATTGAGCAGACATGTTTTGGAAAATTTGGGTGGTCAGCAACAGGGAGAGGCTCAGGGAAAGTGCCAACCCGGCAACCGGAAAAACCCTGGAATTAAACAACAGGTGCAACCTGTTGCCAAGACGCTTTATAAGTCAATACCGGGCTGGGTAAATCCCCCTCACTGAAGATGCCTAACTGCGGTCGGTCTTTTTAATCCATCCGCCTCTTTCCAAGATAATCAACCGTGCCCGTTCCGTGGAAAGTTTTCCTTCCTCCCAGTCGGATTGCAATGCAGCACATTCAGATTGATCGGCTTCCGGCACCACAAGAGCTTGGAAGGCATCCAAAAATTTCACCGTATCTTCAACGGAATACATCTGGATGTGAATCGCAGGTGCGTTTTCTGTCCATTCCCAAGCAGATTGTAACGGAAGGTGTTTCGCCTGTTTCAGCACTTCTGCAGCAACGGCACTTGCCGTTTCCTGAACCTTTGCCGCCTCGGCGTCCTTCCGCTCCTCAGGTCTGGTAAATGCGGCGTCCAACGCCCCCTTGCGAGCTTCCCCGTGGAAATAGTTGGTTTGGACCGTTTCGAGCCGGTCGCCCAACCATGCCGCGAGGTGCCCACGGGAAAATCCTTAGAGGGGGATAAGGCAAGGTGGGTTGCAAACGAATGCCTCATCGTATGCATACAGATATCCTGCAACCCCTTTTCTTTCATGTATTCTTTGAACGGCAAGCGAGGGTCGTAGCGATAAGGGGTAGAGCAAGCCTCGGGATGAAGGCAAAAAAGTCGTTTCTTTTCGACATATTCAGGATGCTTTTTGAGAAATTTCATCATCGGCGGCGGAAGTGGGATTCCCCGCCCCTTGCCGTTTTTGGTTTTCCACAGCTTTTTTCCTCCGTTCGCCAGCACTTGGATTTCCTTGCCGGGGATTTCAAGCCTTGCGTCTGTTTCGGAAAGAATGAACCATGCTGGCCGCGCCGCGATAATCTCCGCTTTCCTTAACCCCATGCAGAAACCGCAGATCAAAACAAATTTGAGGTCAGCGCGAGGGCATTCCTCAATAAGTTGCAACGCCCGAGGCATCTGGACAACAACCTCCCTGCGTTCCACCCGAACACCTTTCTGGAAAGCGAAACGTTCTTTCAGTAACCCCAGGTGTTCTAGAAAGGCTTCAACCGGTAAAATGTTCGACCGAGCCGACGCTTCCGAGCCTTTCCGCATCCGCGGCGGCTTTTCCTGCATGACCCGTAGCACCTTGAATTGTCGTTTATAAGCGCGCCGTGGCTTCCGGTGCTCAATGTGTCGGTCAATCCCTGGGGTTTTATAGAAGTCATAAAATGCTTGGAGATGCCCAAGGTTGACTTGAGCCGGGTCCGTGATTTCCGAGAACTCGCCAAACCATTTCAACAACCGCCTTACCCTTAACGCCGTTTCCGGGCGAAAGGGGCGGACACTTCGCCCGTCGGAGCGCTTCCCTGCGATTTTTTCTGAAAGATAAGTCTCGATTGCATCCACCCACGACTGTCCCGCCGGTTTCCGTTCATAAAAGGTTTTTTCCCGCTCCTTCTTGGCTTTGGCGACGGCCTCGGCATAGTCCTCCGTTTCAAGGCTCACCCTATCCCGTTCTGAACGACGCCACGCTTCCCGACGCGGAACAAGCGGGCCTGCCCGGTTTTTGCAAGCTCCTCTCCAACGGTTCGGATGCGCCGAGCACGCTGCTGGGAGATTGTTCGCCGGAGTTCCGCGCGCATTTTGAGGCAGCGGATCTTATCATCGCCAAAGGCCAGGGCAATTATGAGAGCCTGGTGGATACTCAAGACCCTCGCATTTTCTTCCTGCTCAAAGTCAAATGCCCGGTGCTAGCCGGTCCCATGGGATGCCCGTGTGGCAGCCTCTTGCTAAGGAACGCCGCTTTCCCGGATGAAGTGCCGAATACCCATGAGCAATCCAAGATCTCCTGAAAAACAACCATGGAAAAAGAAACCGACACAACCAACGATAGTTTGGTCAAGGCTTGGGAAGACCACGAAGGCCCCGCCATCCTGGCAACCGTGGGTGCGAACAAAAGCCCCAACATCACCCTCTTGCAAATCAAAGCGGTTTATAGCGGAGCCGAAAGATTGCTCTAAAAGTGTCCTCACCCAGTCATCGTGGTGCCCGCATTGAAACGTCGGGCGCCGCATGTCCATTTGTCATGACCACACAACGCATTCCTGTCACCATCCTTTCCGGCTTTCTCGGTTCCGGGAAAACCACGCTCCTGAATCATATCCTCAAAGCCGTGGATCGGAGCCGGGTCGCCGTGATTGAAAACGACCTTGGCGAAACTTCTGTCGAACACGATCTGGTGTTCCGTACAGATCTGCAAACGCTCGATACGGTACAGGGCCGGACCTGTTGCGCGGCCCGCGAGGATTTCGTCCGCCTCATGCGGCAACTCGTTGAAAACGCCTCGAATTACGACCGCGTGTTTGTCGAGACCACCGGCGTCGCGCATCCCGGCATGATTGCCCATGCGCTTCTGAGCGATCCCATGCTCAAAGCGGGTCTGGTTCTGGACGGGATTGTTACTGTGGTGGATGCCCGTCACGTTCGGCAACACCTCAACGACGAAGGGCATGCCAGCGAACAGATCGCTTATGCCGATGCGCTGGTTATCAATAAAACCGACCTTGTTTCACCAGAGGAGTTGGCGGGCCTGGTCAATGAACTGAAAGAAGTCAATTCAGAGGCCCGGCAATACACGGTTTGCAACGCCGCAGTTCAGGTTGACGAGATTCTAAACATGGGCGGATTCGATCTCAAAAAGGTCGAATGCGGCATTTCAGGCTGCGCTAGTTTCCATTCCAAAGCATCGGCGAAAAGCCAGGAGCACCGGCATGAAATCGAATCGATTTCCGTTCCCATTAAAGGAAGGCTGGAAGCGGACCTTTTTCAAACCTGGATCGACAACTTTGTCGTGTTCCATTCGGAGAACCTCTACCGCTCAAAGGGCATCATCGCCATCGCAGGTTACGGTTCCCGCCTCATTTTCCAAGGCGTACACGGCATGTTCCGGCTGACGGTTGGAGAACCATGGAGCGGCGAAACGCCCCGTTCACGCGCCATCTTTATCGGGCGAGGACTCGATCAAAACGAAATCGTCAAGGGGATGGAATCGTGCCGGGCCTTTAATCCCGTAAGCGGATAAATCAGAAACCGGTGGCGTTTTTCGCCAGAAGCAAAACGCCCAAGGCGATCACCGCCCAGGCAAACCCGCGTTGAAGCAATTGGGAGGACAACTTGGATACCAGCATCTGGCCCCCAAACATACCTGCGACGGCCGCGGCCAGAAAACCCAGTGTCAGGCTCCAGTTGATGGAAACATAGCGGAGCTGACCCGCCACACCCGCGAGACTGTTGAAGGCAATGATCGCCAGGGAAGTCCCAATGGCCGGTTTTATCTCAACCCCCGCGAACAAAACCAACGCTGGCAGAATCAAGAAACCGCCTCCCACGCCGAGGAACCCCGTCATCACGCCTACGGCAGCCCCGACGCCCAAACACCGCCAGAGGTGGCAGGATTTGATGCCGCTTTCTACAGTGCACCTCCGCAAGAGAGCGGAACCGACGCCCCCCATGAGGATTCCGAAAACCAGCATCAAGACGTTTGGAGCCAGCAGATGCGTTAGCTTCGCGCCAAAGAATGCGCCAATCATCCCGCTCAGTGCAAAGATGACCGCTGGCCGCCCGGCAAACTCGCCTTGCCGAGAACGCAGATAACTTCCCACCGCGCTGGTTCCGCCGACGACCACCAGCGACATCCCCACGGCCTGGCTCACGGGAATCCCGGCAACATAGACCATGACGGGGAGCGTGATGATGGAGCCGCCGCTGCCGAGCAGCCCAAGCGACAATCCGATAAGCAATGCCAGCAACAGCGCGAGAATCATCCGGGAGCGTTCCCTTTTAGCGATTCTTCCAGCAGTTCCGCAGCCGCGGCAACGCAGCTTGAGCAGGGAACCTCGCGGCTTTTAAGACCTTTGCAGGTGACGGAGCCCATGCGCGCGCTGAAACGCTTGGTCAAGCCCTCGGCATTCAACGGATGGGCGCTGCAAGCGGCGAACAATGCGCCGCAAAGTCCTTCTGGCGCTCTTCCTCCTCCAAAGTCCTTAAAATCCTCGATATTGTGATGCGCGTCTTTGGCGACCGCCCGGTAGGCGTGGATGACGGCTTGTGCGCAATTCAGGCGAGCGGGGGGCTGGCGGAATATTTCGAGGGCCTTTGATTTGATCATGAGTTTCCTATTTTACTGCGGCGGACGGATTCGCGCGGCCATGAAGAAAACCGGGTAATCTTTTGGGGCTCCATTCACCCCATTGGGCCTTGTGAGGGTGTATGCCGTATCGACGCTGACCATTCGGAATCCGGCACCCCACAAGGCATTGAGAATCCAGTCGCGCTTGAAGCCATGATGCTCGACGCCGGTGGGATCCTGATGGAACGAGTCGTCTTCCCGGTCGAGATCGGCGACGAGAAGCACTCCATTCGCAGCCAGCAACGGACGGAACCGTTCCAGGACCAGCGCAACCTCCTTCACGTGGTGCATCGCCATTGCCGTGATGATCACGTCGAACTCCCTGCCTTCCAGCGGTTCCATGGCCAGGTCGTGCCGCAGTGTTGCGATGTTCGACAGACCGAGTGCGCTCGCCTTCTTTTGGACTTCCTCCAACATGGCGGGCGAAATATCCACCGCAAGGACGCTCAATGCGTGAGATGTCAGCGGGATGCTGCACATGCCGGTGCCGCACCCATAGTCCATGATGCGGGGAGCCGTGAAGCCGGCCATCTCTCGTTCCGCCAGATGCACAATGTGGCGCGCGAGTTCCGCCCGGGATGGATTCGTGTCCCAAAGACCAGCCGCGTTTTCAAACCGCTGGACGTTTGGATTCGTGGATGGAATATCCGCTTGAGCTTGCTGTGCGGATTTTGAATGAGGCATAAGGCTTGTTTTTATAATGGGCGTATGCTCATATTCCAACTTCAAAATGTTTTCGCTCACGCTTTTGGTTGAAAACATGGCACGGGGAAACGGCGGATGCCTGGGCCGAATACGGCGAATCATCAGCCTTGGCTCACCACGGCCCACACATCACGCAAATCTGCCGCAGCCGGAGCATTGTCCAGCTCCACAACGGGGCACTCCGCGATTTGAGCCTCGGTGATGCTGGCATCATAACGAATCCGTCCCGCAACCGCCGCGCCTGCATTCCGGGCATCGTCCTCGATTTGGCGCGTTACTTCCGGGTTGATGTCCCACTTGTTGACGCATACCCATGCGGGAATGTTGAAGCGCTTGGTCAGGTCGAGAACGCGGGCCATGTCGTGCCTGCCCGAAAGCGTCGGTTCGGTGACGATAAGCACTTGGGATGCGCCGGAAAGTGATGCAATCACTGGGCAGCCAATTCCCGGCGGGCCGTCGATGAGGATCAGGTTTAACCCGTGTTCGCGCGCGATTTCCCGTGCCACGTTGCGCACGGTGGAAACCAGCTTGCCGGAGTTCTCGCCGCCGGGAGTCAGCCGCGCGTGAACCATTGGCCCCAGCCTAGTCGCGGAAATGAACCACTCGCCGCCGGTTCGTTCGGGAAAATCAATGGCCCCTTGAGGACAGACTTGGAGACACACACCGCACCCCTCGCACCCCACCGGGTCCACGCGGAAGATGGTGCGCCCATCCTCCGTACGTTCGCGCTGGATAGCCTCAAACCGGCAATGGTCTTGGCACTTTCCGCAGCCGATACAATCGTCCGCCCGGATGATCGCTTCCTTTCCACTGACGAACGTCTCGCGGTGGCAAATCTCCGGGCGCATCAGCAAATGCAAATCCGCCGCGTCCACGTCGCAATCCACAATCACGCTGCGTCCCGCGAGCGCGGCGAACGCAGCGGTTACGCTCGTTTTGCCCACACCGCCCTTGCCGCTGATAATAACTAGTTCTTTCATTGGCAATGTTCCTCGGGGTTTCCGTGCAGGATAGAGCGAGCCAAGAGGCCGAGCGCCTGGCGGCATTCGGGGATCGGTTCGCCCCGCGAGTAGGCTTCCGCCGCCGCCCGGCTATCCGGGATTTCGGCGAGGATGGGGAGTGATTCGGCGTGGCAATAGTTCCGCACGCTGCTGTCGCTGTTCGCGCGGTTGATGATTACGCCACAGCGCCGCCCGAGGCCGCGCATCAATTCCACCGCCAGCCGCAAATCGTTGAGACCGAAGGGCGTCGGCTCAGTGACGAGGATCACATAATCCGCGTCGCGCACCGTCGCCACCACCGGGCACGCCGTTCCGGGAGGCGAATCGAGCAGCGCCACGGCATTCGGCGAGATGCCCCGTTTGACAGCGCGGATCAGCGGCCCGGCCACTGGCTCGCCTACATTCATTCGCCCCTGGATGAACCGAACGGTTCCGGAGTGCCCCGTTTCCACCCTACCGGTGGCTCGCGGCGTTTCGCGGATGGCACCCGCCGGACACGCCAGCGCACACGCACCACAGGCATGGCAAAGTTCCGGGAAAACCGTGGCGGTTTTTAGAATCGCCATCGCATTGAACTGGCACGCTTCCGCGCATTTGCCGCAAGCCGTGCAGCGGGCGGCGTCAATCTCGGGAACCAAGACGGACGCCGCCTCTGATTGCTCGATAGTCGGCTTCAAAAAGAGGTGTCCGTTGGGCTCCTCCACATCGCAATCGGCGTATTGCACTTCCGCGCCCAGTTCGGCAAGCAGCCAAGCAAGGTGGACGGAAACCGTGGTCTTGCCCGTACCTCCCTTGCCGCTGGCAACGGCATAGATTCGCGGTGGTTTTTCGGATACTGCCAGAGAGGGCTCCATGCGGTGTTAGGCTCCCAGTTCTTCCGACAGTGCGCCCTTTTCCCAGGCGGCAAGCGCCTCGGCGGCGGTCGCTAGTCCATTAGTCAGGAAAATACGCACGCCGCCAGCTTTCAATGCCCGGACTGCTTTTGGCCCCGTCTGGCCGGTAATCACGGCCTCGGCACCCCAGCGGATCACCGCTTCCGCAGCCTGAATGCCAGCCCCTTGGACGGCCTCCGCATTTTGCGCGTTTTCATGGACGGTGAATGCGCGGGTTTGAGGATCGATGATGAGAAATTTCGCGGCTCGTCCGAAGTGCGAATCGAGCGCACTTTCCAACGAATCGCCTTTGATGCTAATGGCAATTTTCATTTGTTTTGTATTTTTCAATTGCGGACGTGTCGGGGATCGCCATGAATTTGGCGGCGGCAACCACCACCACGCGCCCCGCCTGGCGAACCTCCGCTCGCAGCCGGTAAAGTCCGAGTTTGTGGGCTTCGACCCAAGTTGCGACTTCCACCGGAGCATCGAGTAACACCGGTGTGTGATAGCGTAGATTCATTTCCGCCGTGACGCCCGCGACCCCCAGCGCAAAGAGTGCGTGGACCATCGAGGCGTCAATCAACGTCGCCAGGATGCCTCCGTGAATCCGTCCGTTGTAGCTCTGATATTCCTGGGTTGGCTGCCATGTGGCATGAGTCACCCCTTTCTCGTCCGTGCAGAAATGGAGCCCGAGCCCGTGCGGGTTGCCAGGCGCGCAAGCAAAGCAATGCGTGTGCAGGCCGGAATGGAGCGCCTCGGCTTGGAGATTAGTGGCAGTGGTGCTCACTGGACTGATCCCCGTGGTCATGGCCGTGGCCGGGGCAGCATTCCGCCGCGTTCGGCTGAACCAGCTTGCCCTGCGCCTGCAACTCCACCAGTTTCTCCGGCGTTGCTCCCGGTTCGGCGATATAAACGGGAATGCCTTGGACGGTAAAAAGCTGCACGGCGCGTTGGCCGATAGCCGCGACAATGACGGCGTGAACGCCCTGCTTCGCCAGCCATTCGGGGAACGCCCCCGGCACGTGCTCGGGCGCTTCCAGATCCTGTTGTTCCAGGATTTTGCCCGTGGCGCGTTCGGCATCGACAATGCGGAAATGCGAGGCACCGCCAAAATGCGTGCAAAACGCCCCGTTTTGGATGGGCATGGCGATCCGGATTTGATGTGCGTTGGGGGGCTGTTCGGTTGCGATGGATACGGAATTCATATAGAGCATAAGCTCATAACACGGCCGGGATTGCAAATGAAATTTGGACATTCTTCCAAAACGCACCGTGATGGGATACGTTGCCAACATGCCAAGGCCGCCTTGCCCCAGAAGAATCCAGCACTCTCCTCCCGCGCACTATTTCAAGCCTGCGGGCATTCCGCTGTGCGACATCAAGGAGATCGAGCTGGGTGCGGATGAACTGGAAGCCATGAGGCTGGCGGATTGCGAGGGGCTTTACAACCAGGACGCGGCCAAGTGCATGGGTGTGTCGCGCCAGACATTTGACCGTATCATCCGCCGAGCGCACGAGAAAACGGCCCAGGCGCTGGTCAACGGCATGGCGTTGCGGATTGAGCTTCGGAAACCGGATGGTTCCGAGGGTTTGCAAGATTAGGTGTGCATCATTGCGCCATTACCGCCGGGCTCGTGGTTGGCTTCTGTCGGGGCGCTTTGCCTGCGTGGGCCATGAAGTAAAGCACGGGGACGGCCATGCGGCTGATGAAGAGCGAGGCCACTTCGCCCGCCATCAATGAAATGGCCAGCCCCTGGAAAATCGGGTCGAAGAGAATCACCCCGGCGCCGACGACCACGGCCATGGCGGTGAGCAGCATGGGGCGGAACCGGACGGCTCCGGCATCCACGACGGCTTCGCCAAGCGGCATTCCTTCGCGCAGGCGCAGTTCGATGAAGTCGACGAGAATAATCGAGTTGCGCACGACGATCCCGGCTCCCGCCATAAATCCGATCATGGACGTGGCGGTGAAAAAGGCCCCCATGGCTCCGTGGGCGGGCAGGATGCCGACGAGCGAAAATGGAATGGCGGCCATGACGACGAGCGGCGTGAGGAACGAGCGGAACCAGCCGACCATCAGGATGTAAATCAAGACCAGAACGGCGGCGAAGGCGGTGCCGAGGTCGCGGAATACTTCAAGGGTGATGTGCCATTCTCCGTCCCATTTGAGGGAGGGTTGCTCGCCGGTGAACGGCATGTTGATGTTGTAAATATCGAGCTTCGCGCCCGTGCCGCCGAAAGCCCTGGGGTCGAGCTTGGCGAGCGCCTGGTTCATTTTGGCAATGGCGTAGACCGGGCTTTCAATGGCTCCGGCAACGTCGCCAATGACGTAAGTTACCGGCATCAGGTTCTTGTGATAGATGCTCTTGTCGGTGATGGTCTTTTCGATTTTGACCAATTCGCGCAAGGGCACGAGCTGCGAGGCGCTTGATGCGCCCGGCTCGGGGAGCGCGTTGGCGTCGCCGGAACGCACTCGCAGGGCCAGCAATTCTTCCGGTGTCACGCGGGCCGAACGCGGCAGTTCCAGCATGAGATTTACATCCTCCTTTTCACGGGGAAGGTGCAGCAGATCGATGGATTCGCCTCCCACGGCGATGTGCAGCGTTTGCGAAATCGTCTCGGCGCTGATGCCGCTCAGAGCCGCTTTTTCCTTGTCGATGACGAACTTGGCTTTCGGCTGATCGGCTTCGATATACCAGTCCACATCCACCACGCCGTCTACACTCTTGAAAATATCGCGCACCTTGGAAGCCATGGCGAGCCGCGAGTCTTCGGTGGGGCCGTAGATTTCCGCCACGAGCGTTTGCAGGACGGGCGGGCCCGGCGGGACCTCGGCCACGGCGACGCGGGCGCCATATTTCCCGGCAATCGCGGCGACATTCGGGCGGACTCGTTTGGCGATGTCGTGGCTTTTGGTTTTGCGTTCGCTTTTGCCAACGAGGTTGACCTGGATATCGGCGACATTCGCGCCGCTTCGCATGAAGTAGTGGCGCACGAGTCCGTTGAAATTGAAGGGGGAGGCAACGCCGATGTAAATCTGGTAGTCGGTGACTTCGGGTTCCTCCCGGATGGCGGCGGCGATCTCCCGGGCGGCCTGCGCGGTGCGTTCGAGGGCGCTGCCTTCCGGCATATTGAGGATGACTTGAAATTCGCTCTTGTTATCGAACGGGAGCATCTTCACTTTCACCCAGCCGATGCCCACCAGCGCCATCGCGCCGAAAAGCAGGGCGGTAATGGTGGCCAAGAATGTCCAACGCCATCCGGTATGATGCAGGAGCGGCGTCATGATCCGCCGGTAAAACCGGGTAAATACGTCTTCCTCGTGCTCAAAGTGGGAATGGGCTTGGCTGGCCTGGGCCGCGCCGTTTGCTGACGCGCGCCGCAAAAGCCGCACCGCCGCCCAGGGCGTCACCACAAAGGCAATGGCCAGGGAGAAGAACATCGCGGCGCTGGAGCCGATGGGGATGGGGCGCATGTAGGGGCCCATCAGGCCGCCCACAAACGCCATGGGCAGCACGGCGGCGATGACGGCGAAGGTGGCGAGGATCGTCGGGTTGCCCACTTCGTCAACGGCCTCCACGGCGACATCGGCGCGGGATCTCCCCTGGTTTCCCGGTAAATGAAAATGCCGCACCACGTTTTCCACGACGACGATGGCATCGTCAACCAGGATGCCGATGGAGAAGATCAACGCAAAGAGGGTGATGCGGTTAAGGGTGTAACCGTGCAGGTAGAAAACAAGCAGCGTGAGCGCCAGCGTGCTCGGAATGGCAATGGCGACGATGCCCGATTCGCGCCAGCCGAGGGTCAGCAATATGAGAAGCGAAACGCTGAAGACCGCAATCAGCATGTGGAAAAGCAGTTCGTTGGATTTCTCCGCCGCCGTTGCCGCGTAATCCCGGGTCACGGAAACCTGCACATCCGATGGGATTAAGGTCCCCTTGAGTGTGTTTACCTTCCGAAGCACATCGCGAGCGACGGTCACGGCGTTGGTGCCGGGCCGTTTGGCCACGCTGAGGGTCACGGCCGCTTCATCCGGGGTGGCTTTGTCGCCATAAAAAACGTAATTGGACGGTTCTTCGGCGCCGTCCACCACCTCGGCCACGTCCTTGAGGTAAATGGGCTTGCCGTTGTAGACGCCCACCACCACGTTGCGTACATCGTCCGCGGTTTCCAGAAATGCACCTGTTTCGACGGTGATTTCCCGGTTCTCGCTGGTCAAGCCGCCGGAAGCGTACTGGCGATCGGCCTGTTGGATCATCGGAATCAGACTCGCCGGGCTAAGATTGCGCGAGGCAAGCCGGGCGGGATCGATGAGCACGCGCAATTGACGCCGCGCTCCGCCAATCACCTGGGTCTCGGCCACCTGAGGCACCTGCTTCACCGCGTCATCCAATTGGGCCGCCAGTCGGCGCAAGGTGAGGTGCCCGTATTTCGCGCTATGAAGGGTGAGGGCCAGGATGGGCACATCATCGATGGAGCGCAGTTTGATGAGCGGCTGCGAGGCCCCGTGCGGAATGCGGTCGACGTTCGATTGCAACTTTTGGTTGAGCCTCACAAGGCATTCTTCCGCATTGGACCCGACGACGAAGCGCACAATGACCAGGCTCTGGCCAGGGCTGGAGGTCGAGTAAACATATTCCGCGCCGGGAATCTCCCAGAGCAGCTTTTCCATCGGGCGCGTGATCCGCTCCTCGGCTTCCTTGGCGCTGGTGCCCGGCATGGTGACCCGCACGTCCACCATGGGTACTTTGATTTGCGGTTCTTCCTCCCGGGGCAATAACAGAACGGCGGCGAAGCCCAGCAAAATGGAGGTGATGATGATGAGCGGGGTCAGTTTGGAGTCGATAAACGCCTTGGCGATGCGCCCCGCCAGCCCGAGCGATTCCCTGGGTTCCGTGTTCATTTCGATGGCACCTCCACGGGTTGGCCGTCAACGAGCGTGGCCACGTTGTCCACGGCGACTTGTTCGCCGACCTCGATGCCGGAAAGCACTTCCACCTCGCCGCCAAACCGCTTGCCGGTTTTCACCAGGCGCAATTGGGCACAGTTATCTTTGACAACAAAGGCCAACTCCATCTGGCCCCGTTGGATGACGGCGCTCGCGGGCACTCGCAGAACGTTCGTCGTGTTGATGGGAACCGAGGCGTGCCCAAACTGCCCGGTTCTCAAGCCCGGGGTTTGCGGCAGGTCGAGTTTGACCAGAAAGGTCCGGCTCTGCGCATCGGCCACCGGCGTCATTTCACTGACGGTGCCTATGACGTTTGCGGTTCCAACCCACACCGGCAAGACGTCGCCGATTTTGACAAATCCGATGACGGCCTCGGGAACATCGCCCTCGAAACGCAAGGCCCCGGGATCTTCCATCTCCAGGATCGCTTTCCGCGGTGAAGCAAGATCGCCCACATCCGCCAGCTTCTTGGTGATGACGCCATCGAAGGGGGCCACGACGGTCATGTAGGTCAGCGATGTCTGCGCTTGATCCAGCGTGGCTTGGGCCACCCTGTTATTCGCCAGCGCCGAGTCATAATCGGCCTGCGAAACCGCTTTGCTGGCCGCCAAAGCCGCGTAGCGTTGCAGACTTTTTTCGGATTGCACGGAAAGCGCCTTGGCTTGCTCAAGCTTTGCGCGAACTTCGCGGGTATCGAGCTCTACCAGCACGTCGCCGCGCTTGACCTGCTGGCCCGGAACCACCCGCATTTTTTCAATGCGGGCCGTGCTTTCCGGCGCGATGGATGTTTGCAATTTCGATCGGATCGAGCCGGTAACTTCCTCACTGGCGATGTGGGGCTTGAACTCGACGGTTTGCACTCGGATGCTGCCTACGGAAGGGTCAGATCCGCCCCTCTGTATCGGCGGTTTTTTCTGGCAAGCCCCGAACGAAAATGCAAGTGCAAGGGTGGCTCCAATCAGGAAAAGATGTGTCTTCATGGCAAGCATTTCAAAGGGACCGTATTTCATTGACTATATGAGCACATACAAATATAGTGCGCAAGAATCTTTTTTGTCAAATGCCCAAAACCCGCGCACACGCCAAGCTTTCCGACGCCGCCATTGAGTTGATTGCCGCCCGATTTCGAGCGTTGAGCGAGCCCACCCGGCTCAAGCTACTGATGGCTCTGGAGGAAGGCGAGAAGAGCGTATCCGAGCTGGTCAACGCCACCGGAGCGACGCAAACCAACGTTTCCCGTCAACTAGGCATCCTTGCAACGGCGGGATTGGTGGCTCGGCGCAAAAGCGGCCTGAGTGTCTTCTACCGCATCGCCGATCCCGGCATTTTTGATTTGTGCGGTCATGTTTGCACAAGCCTCCAAAAGCGGCTTGCCCAGGAAAACGAGATCTTCGGGTAAAAGCCGCAAAAAGACAAAATGGATGACGTGCCGCCGGTTTCCAGAGGTGCCCTGCAGCCTTTACTGTGCTTCCTGGCTGGTGAGTCCGGTTGCCGCCGAGTTGGAAATAGGAGACGTGGTATTTTTTTCCGCCATATTGCGAATGCGAAACAAGGATGCGTCGCAGCCATGTTGAATTCGCAGGGTGAAAAGGTTTGCGCGGGCTCGGAAAAGTAAAAAGTATTGTGAGAAAAACCGCTGATCTTTTTGTCCAAGTATTGCGCTTTTGGCCAAACAACAAAATTACTTAATCCAGCATGATCGAATCAACCACCTTGCGCAGGGGCATTCGCACCTTTAACCAAATCGCGGCGGCCGGGCATCTTTGGCGCCGCGTTTCGGAGGTATCATGAAAATACTGCTTCGGCGTCTCTTGAACCTCCTCCTTTACCTGAGCTTTTGCACCATGGCGGGAACAGGGCTGCTCATGGCTTTTCGGTTAATACCGGGAAGCCGGGGTGGACGGGGACTGACGGTCCTGGGCTGGACTCGCCATGAATGGGGAGATCTGCACACATGGGTTTCATATGCCTTTATCGCGTTGGTCGTGCTGCACCTACTCATCAACTGGGCATGGCTGACAAAAGTCGCAGGGAAGGGACGCCTTTGGCCGCTGGTGATTGGACTTGCTGCTGGCATCACCATCATCGCGGTATTCCTGCTTCTGCCGGTCAAAGAACGGGAACGAGGGAAAGGCCGCGGTTTCCATTCCTCGACGCAGACACCTAACGGAAGCCTTGCCTGCACCTCCATCCGCTCGACAAGGCCGGAACCCGCTTATTCGTGACGTTACCGTCAAAATCCATTCAGAAAAAAAGACGCAATCCATGCTATCAATAGCCCTCAAAGTAATCATCGGATGCCTGCTCGGCGCTATGCTCGGTTACTACGGCAAATGCTCCTCAGGCACCTGCCCGCTCACCTCAACCTGGTGGCGAGGTGCCATTTACGGTGGAGTGCTCGGCCTGCTGTTCGCCATGGCTTCACCAGGGTCGGGTTCAATGGAGATGAACCAATCCACAGCGAACGTAAAGCATATTGCAAGGGACGAATTTGATGCCGAAGTCGCCAATGCAACCACGCCCATGGTCGTCGATTTCTACGCATCATGGTGTGGCCCTTGCAAAATACTTGCGCCAATTCTCGACAAACAAGCCGACGAGTTCGCAGGCAAAATCAAGTTTATCAAAATAAACATAGATGAAGCGCCTGAATTAGCCAGGCGCTTCCAAATCGATGGCCTTCCAACGCTTCTGTTCTTGAAGCAAGGTAAGGTCGTGGATTCCCTTGTGGGATTGTCGTCAGCCGATACGCTCCGGCGGCGATTGCTGACGCTGGCGGAATCGTCAGCGGACAAGTAGAAGAATTCGCCTCTTGTTACGGAGTATTGCCGTGAACCGGGGCTGTCCACTTCGCACCGCTAACGTCAACCAGTTCCAGGGTATGGGGGCCGGTTGTCAAACGGCGCAACGCTTCATGGCGGAGCAAAAGAGTGGCTTTGGCTCCCAGCGGCAAGACCAGACCATGCGGCCCCGGTTTAATCTTCGCCACGTAACGGTTTTCAATATCCGTTACCGGAGTTTTTGCCAGAGTCTCCGCAGACCATGCCACTTCCTCTTGGCCTGCTCCGTCAAGCAATCTTGCTTCGACTAAAAAGGAACCATAGACATCCGCGCCCTCAACACGTTGCGCTGTAAAATTAAGACCATCCGGGCCGAGCCGGGCATCCGTGATCTCCACCTTGGGCCGGACGGACTTGTTATGAAGCGTTCCCCAAACCCCGCCATGAAAGGCTTGGTTGGTGGCCAGCGTCAGGGCGAAAACCGCGATTCCGCCAGCTAGTGCAAGGCGGGAAAGCAAACGCGGCTTTTGGAGCGCCGATCCAAACGTTATCTTTCCCCACCAGGTGTTCGTCAAGCTGGGGAAACGGCGCATCAGGAAACGATCCGCCGAATAGCGCCCGCCTCCAGCCATGGCGCAGACCAGTCCCGCAGTGATGCCTAAAACGCCGATTTGCCATTCATCGAGGCACGTTGTCCCAAGCCAACCCGCCCCGAGCAGAATCCCGAAGGCTAGCAGGCTCGTTGCGATACCCGCCAGGCGGGTTACAAAACCGGCCATCAACGCCAGCCCGACCACCGCTTCCACCGCTGTGAAAACCGCCAACTGCCACCAAAGCAGCACGGGCTGGGACACAAAAAACTCGATGACCGGTTTTATGACAAGTGCGTTCGGCAGGAAATGATTGAACTTCTCGCCAATATACCCCGGAGCATCCGGGATGAGCTTGTTCTCCAAAACCAGCCGCCTCCAGAAAGCCGAGAAATAGGTCCACCCCACCACCAGCCGAAGTGGGAGCAGGATATCGCCCAAAAGCAGGGAGGCACGGCCGGTTTCAGAACTCGAATCGGAATGCTTGGGAATCATGGTTGTGTGTCGTATTTTGAGGGTCGGGCGGTGTCCTTTTGAAAAGACGTCGCAATGTTTGCCTTTCTTCTCGGACCGCCAAGGTTGGGGTTCCGTTCAAATCCCGGCTTTTTCTTGCGCGTTGGCAGGCCCGGTTTTAGCCTGAAAAACCCATGCTTCTGGAAAATCTCCAAAACGATATTTGCCACGGCCTGCGCCTTTCGCGGGGCGAGGCGTTGCGACTGCTCAATGAAAACGATCCCTGTGATTTGTGGGCCATGGCAGGCCGTTTGCGGGTGGCTTTCCATGGACGAAACATTGAAATGTGCGCCATTCTCAATGCTCGCTGCGGGCGATGCAGCGAAGATTGCCGCTGGTGTGCCCAGTCTCGGTTTTACAACACCGGCGTCGCAACCACCCCGATTGTGGAGGCGCCGCAAGCCTTGTCTGCGGCCCAAAAGGCGGCGCGAAACGGGGTAAACCGTTTCGCGCTGGTCACCAGCGGGCGCAAAGCAAGCCCGGCGGACATTGAACACCTCTGCGCAATTTACCGGCAAATGCGCGAACAGAACCCAGGCTTGCGTTTCTGCGCATCGCTGGGGTTGCTAGCCCGCTCCGAACTGGAAGCGTTGGCGCAAAGCGGGGTGAGCCGTTATCACTGCAACCTGGAAAGCGCTCCCTCATTCTTCCCCCGGCTCTGTACCACCCACACGCCCCGGGAAAAAATGGAGACGTTGCGCCACGCCCGCGAAACAGGGATGAGCCTCTGCTCCGGCGGCATCATCGGGTTGGGCGAAGGTTTTCCCGAGCGCGTCGAAATGGCCATCGCGTTGAGGAAACTCCAAGTCGATTCCATCCCAATCAACGTCCTATTTCCTATCAAAGGCACCCCGCTGGAATCCATGCCGCCATTGCCACCCGAGGAAGTCCTCACCAGCGTCGCCTTGTTTGTCATCCTTCATCCTGAAGCCACGGTCCGCCTTGCCGGGGGGCGTATCCTTTTCGAGGCGCTCATGCCGCGGCTTTTGCGGGCGGGCGTTAGCTCGCTGATCGTGGGCGATATGCTCACCACCGAGGGCCCGTCCATTGAACGCGACAAGGCGCTCTTTGCCCGAGAGGGCCTTGCTCTTCCTGTCCATCAACTACGGTTACTATCGCTACGAACCCCCCATTATGATCGTCACGGTTCGTCGTGTTGATCGTCATCGTGCAGGTTTGCCCAGGAGGACTTGGACATGGGCTGCCTCCGGACCAATGGGGGGTATAGAGGGGCTCTTTCGCTGCTGGAAAAGATCTCCACCACCGTTGTGTCCACCAGTGCTTAGATCCTCGGCAGGGTGATGCGCTGGGGCTGATGCTGGTATTTCCCTTGGCGGGTGCGGTAGCTGGTCCGGCACGGCTCGCCCTGGAAGAAAAGCATCTGCACGACGCCTTCCCCGGCGTAGACCCGGCAGTCGGCAGCGCTGCTGTTGGAAAACTCCAGGGTCAGGTGGCCGCGCCAGCCCGCTTCGGCAGGGGTGACATTGGCGATGATGCCGCAACGCGCATAGGTGCTCTTGCCGACGCAGATGGCGCTGATGTTTTCCGGCAAATGCAGTGCTTCGATGGCCACACCCAAGCCATAGCTACGACTTGGCAGGATAAAATAGTCGCCCTGCTCGTCGTGCAATGGCGGCGCGGCTTTGAGATTTTCCGGGTTGAACCGTTTGGGATCGACGACAGTGCCGGGGATGTGCTGGAAAATTTTGAACTCCTTTGGCGAAAGGCGAAGGTCGTAGCCGTAACTGGAAAGGCCGTAGGATAAAACGGGGCCGTGGGATTCGGAGCAGACCAGCGCGGGGGAGAACGGCTCGATCATCCCCTCGCGGGCAAGCTGGGTAATTTGGGTATCGTTAAGAAGCATGATGGGAAAAGGAGATATTGAGAGAAGGGCGCGCGGGCTGGATGACCGGCTCGGGAGCGCCCGCCATGCGGAGGTGGCTGCGCAGGTCGTCAAGGTCGCGGCTGCTGGTAAACTGCGGATCGACGGTGGTGCGAAGTTGGAAGTCCACCCCGGAATGCTGCACAAGATTCAAGCTGATCATGACGCGCATGGCGCTCCCGGCGCTTCCGGTAAGGACTTGGTAACGGCGGTCCAGGGGAGCCTTGATGTCAAGCCCCACCCAATCCACCAGCGGCAACACAGCCGCCAACCGTTTGGGATAGATCCCCGCCGTGTGGAGGCCGATGGCGTAACCCAGTTCCCGGATTTGGCGGATCGCTTCGGGCAGTCTTGCATTACGGGTCGGTTCGCCGCCGCTGAAGACCACGCCATCAAGAAATCCCCCGCGCTCTTCCAGAAACGAGAGCACGCCTTTCCACGGCAAATTCCCGTTGCTTTTCATCGGCCGCAGCCCGGCGTTGTGGCAATACGGGCAGCGCCAAGGGCACCCCTGAGTGAAGATCACGCAGGCGATGCGCCCAGGGAAATCGACCGTCGTCATGGGCACGATGCCCGCCACGGGAAGGAGGTCGCTGTCGTGAGCCAATGACCCTTCACTCACGACAGCGCTTTCTCCGGTTCCCGTGGCGCGGGTTCGGCAAAGAAGGTTCTCTCTTTGAATTCGCTTTGCTTGCCTTTGTTGAACTGCGAGACGGGGCGGTAGTATCCCATCACACGCGTCCAGATTTCGCACGGCTGGCGCTCGTCGTCGGCCAAATCAGCCCCCTTGCCCTCGGCGCGCTTTTGCTCCGCGCGCGCCGCGTCGCACTTTGGGCAAAAAAGATGTTCGCCGGTAATATAGCCGTGCGCCGGGCAGATGGAGAAAGTCGGCGTGATGGTGATATAGGGAACGCGGAAGCGGGTGAGCGTCCGGCGCACCAGTTCCTTGCAGGCGCTGGCGCTGGAAAGGCGCTCGCCCATGTAGAGGTGGAATACCGTGCCGCCGGTGTAGCGGGTCTGGAAGGGCTCCTGGTGGACGAGGGCCGCGAACGGATCGTCGGAGAACCCGGCGGGGAGCTGCGTGGAGTTGGTGTAGTAGGGAGCCTCAGGGGTTCCCGCTTGCAGGATTTCCGGGAAGCGCTTCTTGTCCTCGCGGGCAAAGCGGTAGGTCGTGCCTTCCGCCGGGGTGGCTTCGAGGTTGTAGAGGTGGCCGGTTTCTTGCTGGAAGGCGACAATGCGCGTGCGGATATGATCCAGTAACCAGAGCCCGAACGCCGCCCCATCCTCGGTGGCAATGTTTTCCTTGCCCTGCGTGAAGTTCAGGATGCACTCGTTGACGCCGTTAATGCCAATAGTGCTGAAGTGGTTCTGCAACCGGCCCAAATATCGGCGAGTGAAGGGATACAGCCCCGCCTTTAGCCGTTCGCCGATGATGTTGCGCTTGATCTCCAGGCTCTGTTTGGCTAGTTCCAGGAGGTGATCCAGTTCCGCCTGCAAGCGCACGCGGTCGCCCCGGAATTTGTACCCGAGCCGGGCGCAGTTAAGCGTCACGACGCCCACCGACCCGGTCTGCTCCGCCGAGCCGAAGAGGCCGTTGCCGCGCTTCAAGAGTTCGCGCAGGTCGAGTTGCAATCGGCAGCACATGGAGCGGACCATGTTCGGTTTCAGCTCCGAGTTGATGAAGTTCTGGAAATACGGCAGCCCGTACTTGGCCGTCATCGCAAAGAGCGGCTCCGTGTTGGGGTGATCCCAGTCGAAATCCTCGGTAATATTATAGGTAGGGATGGGGAACGTGAAGATGCGCCCTTTGATGTCGCCCGCCGTCATGACTTCGATGAACGCGCGGTTGATGAGGTCCATCTCGGCCTGCAACTCGCCGTATGTGAACGGCATTTCCTGCTTGCCGATGACCGGGTGCTGGGAGCGCAAGTCCTCCGGGCAAACCCAGTCGAAGGTCAGGTTGGTAAAGGGCGTCTGTGTCCCCCACCGCGACGGCACATTAAGGTTGTAGATGAACTCCTGGAAGCACTGGCGCACTTCGTCATAGGAAAGGCTGTCATGGCGGATGAACGGCGCGAGATAAGTATCCACCGAGCTGAACGCCTGCGCGCCCGCCCATTCATTTTGCAGCGTGCCCAGGAAATTAACCATCTGCCCCAGCGCGGTGCGCAAATGCTTGGGCGGGGCCGCCTCGATCTTGTTGGAGACTCCGTTAAATCCCTCCCAGAGAAGCTCCCGCAACGACCATCCCGCGCAGTAGCCCGCGAGCATGTCGAGGTCGTGGATGTGAAAATCGCCCTCGCGGTGGGCGCGTTCGATTTCCTTGCCATAAACATGGTGCAGCCAGTAGTTGGCAATGAGTTTGCCGGAGATGTTCAGGATCAAGCCGCCGAGCGAGTAGCCCTGGTTGGCGTTTGCGTTGACGCGCCAGTCCGCCGCGCTCAGGTATTCATTGACGGAGCCGACCGCCGGGACGAGCGGTTCGCCCGCGTCGCGGACCAGGCGGTTTTTGCGCCGGTCCTCGCGGTAGAGAATGTAGCGGCGCACAATGTTGTGCTCGCCGTTCTCCATGAGGTTCGCCTCCACCATGTCCTGGATGCGCTCCACGTCCATCGTCTGTCCGCGCACACTGGATGCGATGACCTTTTGCGCGACCTCCTCGGCAATGCGCGTCGCCTTTGCCGTCGCGCTTGGAGGCAGCGAGGCGGCGGCGGCGATGCCCAATTCCGCGCGCCATGCGCTTTCGAGCGCCAGGAGAATGCGAGCGGGGTTGAAGCTTTCCTTGCGACCGTCGCGCTTGAGCACGAAGAAGCTCTGGGCGTTAAGCGGATCAAGCTGGGGCAGCGTGAGTTGCTTGCCGTTGAGGTCGGGGTTCATGGACGTAACAGGCTGGATATCGGGGATCGTGGACATAGACAGGATGGGGTTGGAGTTAAACGACCGGTTTGCGCCGGTAAAAAAGAAGCCCCGGCATGGCCAGCCCGGCGGCCAGGGCGCTGGTGATGAACGCCATTTTGAGGAATGCATCAACGAAGGTTCCCAGCAACGGGACGCTCATGCCGTGTTCGTTAATCTGGAAGAGGGCCAGCATGGCGGTAAAGGCGTGTTTGCCGGGGATCATGGGAATGATCGCGGCGACGCTAAACACCTTGGGGTGCGCGGCCAGTTTCTGCGCCCAGTAGATGCCCACGAAGCTGACAAGCGTGGCGGCCAGCAGCGTGGCCCATTCGATCGGCATCCCCGTGGCGTGGATCAGAGCGAAGCGCAGCCCGTGGCCCATCGCGCCGCCCATGGCGCAGTAGCCGAGCGCATGGCGGGGGACGTTGAAAAGAAGCGCGAAGCCGACGGCGGGCAGCGAAGCCGTGATCATGTCCGCAAGCAGCAGAGAAAGGAAACTCAGGTCCATCCCTTGATCCTCCAGAGGGTGAGCGCGAGCATGATCCCCATGCTGCTGGCGAAGATGAGCAACATGGCGTAGGTCCACCGGGCCACGCCGGTATTAACGTAGCCTTTGACCATGTCGGAAACGGCGTTGATGAGCGGGAAGCCGGGAATCAAGAGCAGCACGCAGGCGGCGAGCACCATGTCGGGATGCGCGCTCCAGCCGCGCTTGACGCCCTGCCCGACAAGGCTTGTCGCGACGAATGCCGTGGCGAAGAAGTTGACCAGCGGGTTGAAGTGCCACGAGGCCAGCACCTGGCGCGCCGCCATGGCCACGCCGCTCGCCCCGAAAACCAGCGCGGCGGAAAGCCAGTCCGCGCCCATCAGCCGGGCGAAGCTCGCGCACGATACGCCGATCATCACGGCCACAAGCGGCTTGGGGTAATGGTAGGGCCGGATGGCTTCCAAACGCCGCTGGATCTCCGCGCGGTCGATATGCCCGTTCTCGGCCTGGATCACCGTGTGCTGGACGGCCGTGACGACGTGCATGTTGATGCCATGGTCTACAGTGCGGCGGACCGTGGTGATGCAGTGGCCTCCTCGGCGCGTGGTTAGCGAAAGAGCATTGGCGGTGATGGACATTTCCACCTCCCCGAGCCCGAGCGCCGAGCCGAGCCGCTTGGAGACGATCTCCACGAGCGCGCTCTCGGCCCCGTGCTGCATGAGGAGCTGGCCCGCGAGGATGCAGAGCCGGGTGATCTCCCTCTGATCCGGCTCGCGAATTTGGGGCATGGGTGGGTCGGCCAGTTCAAGCATGGCAGAGGCGAGAGGCGGGGGCTTTCGCGCGGCCGCATCCGAGCGCTTCGAGGATCGCATGGAAGACGACGTAGGGGGCCTCGGTGGTGTAGACGGTAGAGATCCGCGAGCGCCCGTAGTAGTCGAGCACGGGGAGCGTCTCTTCCTTGTAAACGGCCAGGCGGCGGCGGATCACTTTTTCGTCGGCATCATCGAGGCGGTTGTCCTTGAGCGCGCGGCGACGCATCCGGGCAACGAGCTGGTCTTCGTCCGGGCAGGTCAGGTGGAAGACGCGTTTGACGTCCAGGAACGGTTCGAGTAAGCGGGCCTGGGCGACGTTGCGCGGGATGCCGTCGAGGACGAGGTGGTTGCACTCCGGCTTGAAGCGTCCGCTGGCCACGAGCGCTTTCATTTGCGATTTCCAGAGATCCATTACGAGCGTGTCGGGGACGAGCTGGCCCTTGGAGGAATAGCTCGCGAAGGCTTTCCCGAGCGGCGATTCCATATCGAGCGAACGGAAAACGTCCCCACACGCCAGGTGGCAAAAGCCGGGGATGGAGCCGAGGATACGCCCATGGGTTCCCTTGCCGGAGCCGGGCGAGCCGAAGAATAGAAAGGTGGAGTATCTCATAAGCGTTTTTTTTAGTGAACAAGCGCCGCTGCTTCCCGCGCTGGGGCGGCGTTTTTCCCATTCCCTCCATCGCGCAACCGGCGCACGGTTTGCACCATGTTTTGGAGCGAGGCCGTGACCTCCTCCCAGCCCCGGGTTTTCAGGCCGCAATCCGGGTTGACCCACAGGCGGTCGAGCGGCAGGACAGCGGTGGCGGCGTAGATGGAGTCGAGGAATTCAAGAGTCGAGGGGACCCGGGGCGAGTGGACGTCCCAGACGCCCGGCCCGATGCCGTTTGGGTAGCCGGAAAGCGCGAAGGAGCGCAGCAGGTCCATTCCAGAGCGGGCGGCTTCGATGGAAATCACGTCGGCATCAAGCGCGATGATAAACGGCATGATGTCGCTAAACTCGCTATAGCACATGTGCGTGTGAATTTGCGTGGCATCCTGGACACCGGAGACCGTCAGGTGAAAGGCTTCCACGGCCCAATGCAGGTATTGCCCCCAGCGGTCGCGGCGCAGGGGGAGGCCCTCGCGCAAGGCCGGTTCGTCAATCTGGATGATGCCAATGCCCGCCGCTTCCAAATCAAGCACTTCATCCCGGATGGCCAGCGCCAGTTGCTTTGCGGTGACAGAGCGCGGCTGGTCGTCGCGCACAAAGCTCCATTGAAGAAGGGTGACGGGGCCGGTGAGCATTCCCTTCATTGGCTTGGCGGTGAGGGCTTGCGCGAACTTAGACCAGCGTACCGTCATCGGATGGGGCCGGGAAACATCGCCGTAAATGACGGGCGGCTTGACGCAACGTGAGCCGTAGCTCTGCACCCATCCATTTTGCGTGATGGCGATGCCGTCAAGCTGCTCGCCGAAGTATTCCACCATGTCGGTGCGCTCCGGTTCGCCGTGAACCAGGACGTCCAGGCCAAGCTCTTCCTGCCGCCGCACGCAGTCGCGGATCGATTCCTCCAAAAAGCGTTCATACTCCGTACTACCAATCTCCCCGCGCTTGAATTTCGCGCGGGTCCGGCGCAGTTCCGCCGTTTGAGGGAAGGAGCCAATCGTCGTGGTGGGCAGGACGGGCAATATGAAGCGGGCCGCCTGGGCTTTGCGCCGGGCGGGGTAGGCGCTCTTGCGGCGGAATGAACCGCCGGAGAGCTGCTCGCACCGTTCCCGGACGATGACATTCTGGCGGCGGGGGCTGGATTTGCGGTTGCCGATGGCGCGGACGTTCAGCTCCAGTTCCGACAAATCCGATTCCTCGCCCGCAATGCGGGCCAGTGTCTTGACTTCGCCGAGTTTTTCCTCGGCAAAGGCGAGCCAGATTTTCAGCTCCGGGTCGAGCCGCTTTTCCTCCGCTAGGCTCACGGGGACATGCAGAAGTGAGCAGGAGGGCGAAATGATAAGGCGCTCCGATCCAAGGGTCGCCCCTGCCCGGCCCAAAAGCTGGAGCGTGGCGGACAGGTCGTTGGCCCAAACATTTCGCCCGTCCACCACGCCCAGAGAAAGCGACATTTGGCCGGGGAGTTCCCGCACCACTGCGTCCAATTCGGTCGAGGCCCGCACGACATCAAGGTGGAAGGCATCTACCGGGAGTTGGAGCGCGGTGGCACGATTTTGCCCCAAGTCTCCGAAGTAGTTGGCCAGCAAAATTTTAGACGATGGCGAGGCGTTGCGCAGCGTGGCGTAGGCCAGGCGCAGGGCCGATTGGGCCGCCGGGGAGAGATCGCAAGAGAGAATCGGCTCGTCGAACTGCACCCAGTTTGCCCCCAGCATGTAGAGTTTCTGGAGTACCCACTCATACACAGGAAGCAGCGAGTGCAGCAGCGTGAGGGGATCGAACGCGGCATCCTCGCAGTTCTTGCCCAGGAGCAGGAACGTGACCGGCCCGAGCAGAACGGGCATGGTTTCGATACCGAGTGCGCGGGCCTCCAGCCATTCATCAAACGGCTTTTCGGAGGAAAGCCGGAACTGCTGGCCCGCGTGGAACTCCGGCACTAGGTAGTGGTAGTTCGTGTCGAACCATTTGGTCATCTCCAGGGCCTGGAGGGAGTCGGCGGGCAACGAACCGGCGACCGTATTGCGCAACACGTCATCGCCGGGGCTGCCCGCCCACGTTTCCTGTCTTCCACGTGCCATGGCAAAGTAAGTGTCCAATCCTACATTGCCTTCGACACGGCCGAAGCGGGACGGCACCGCGCCGACCAGGGCGCAGGTGTCCAAAACGTGGTCGTAAAAACTGAAGTCGTTGGAGGGGATGAGATCAATCCCCGCTGCTTGCTGGAGCCGCCAGTTGTGCTGACGAATTTGGCGGCCTGCCTTGTTTAAATCCTCCGAAGTGGAGCGCCCAGACCAATAGCTTTCCAGGGCTTTTTTGAGCTCGCGCTGGCGGCCGATGCGAGGGAAACCGAGATTATGCGTTAAAATTTTCATGTTTGTTTCTGTTGTGGGGTGCCGCCCCCTTGTTGATGACCTTTTTGCCGGGCGCGAAACGAGGGCACGAAAAAACCCGCTTTTCAACTCCGGCGAGGGAGTGAAGGCGGGCATCCAGGGGCCTGGCTGGATTTTGGGAGCCCTCGGGCGCTCCAATCTCCAACCGGCAACAGAACAAACTCGTCCAATTCCCCCATCCTGTCTTTTGGCGCGACAGTCGCCCAGACGGATGTCTGGGACTTGATGAGCATGAGCAAGCAGGTCTTCTGACTTCGGGGTCAATCTACTAGCTTCGCCTTACCGCCAGGACTTTTTGGAGTCCCAACAGTGGCATTCGAAGCGTTCGTCGTCCGTTACAGCGGCGCTAACCGTGCGAGTTTTTCACTCGCTTCCCTATTCTCCCTGGACCGTGATCCAAGGCACTTGTTCATGAAGGTCACAAAACGTGACCAAGATTTTCAAAGAACTGGAGCAACGATAGGACAACCCGACGAGAACCGTCAATTCTTTTTGGAGCCTCGGGGAATCCGTTTCAGCCCGATTCACCGTAAGGTCCGTGCGGAGAGGAGCTTCAATGGGGCTGGTTGCGCATCTATTCCCGATGAAATTTTGTGATACATTCGCGGCAGATGCAGGCTCGGTTGCGCAGTTCCTCGGGAACGCGCTCAAGCAGCTCCCTGGGAATGGTCACCTCGGTACACCAGCACGGGCCTTTGTTGGCATCCGTGGTGCAGAGATGGCAACCGTTGGGGCCTCCGCAAAGAGGACAGAGTGAGGGATCGACGGATGGGTTCATGCGGCATAGGCTTCCCGCAACACGGGCAGTCGCCATTGAGCCAACGCCATCCCGCCAAAGAGCGCAAGATTGAAAATCAGGTCGTCCGTCAGCGTGTTTTGGAAGAACGGCAGCGCCGCGACATCGCATGCGAGGATAGAACAAGCCCGCTTTTCATTCAGGACACTTGGACTATCCATAATGTCTTCTGTTGCCATACGACACCGGGTTTCCCTGATGAAAATTTATCATCATGCGGACGATTTCTTTCCACTTGAGGAGGAAGCGCTCCCATGGCCCACCTTTGCAATAATGGCCTCCGCTAAGTTTATTATTCTTAACATTCTTAACACCAACATGTTGCATATATATTAGCCAGCGATTCCAGGGATGGCATATATTGTGCTATCTGTCGGAACTTGCACATCAGACAAACTGGGTGATTCCCTGGCTTGACGGGCTGAATACAGCCTTTTTCGACAAGTTAGGGAGAGTGATCAAAAACAACCTCATTCGCGCGAATATGGACCGACCAACGGCCATCCCGCGATCAGTTTATCACCATCAATGTCTCAATCTCATGTTGCCTCGCGTCTGCGTGCCGGTGCATCCGATAGTTCGCCGGGAGTCGCTATACCTGGGCGGAAATTCATTCTCGCGACCACGGTTGCCTGCCTTATTTCCAACGGATTATTCGTTTCCGCTTCCGCCGCGCCTGGAGCGCAAACTTCTGGTACCGTAGTAATATCCAGCACCACCACCGAAGTCGTTGTCACCGGCAGCGTCCCCCAAGACGGTTCGGCGGCTGCCGGGTACCGCGTGGCTACCGCTTCAGCGGGACCGCTTGGTAACGTCAATCTCCAGGACGCGCCGCTTTCCATTCACGTCGTCTCTGCAGACTTGATCAAGAACCTCCAGGCCAGCAGCGCCTCAGATGCGTTGCGCTACGAACCGACGGTGACGGCGATCCTGGGCAGCGACCGCTCCTCGGATTACTTCCTTATTCGCGGTTTCGTCAGTTCGCCCTTCAACGGCGAGGGCAATGCCATTGACGGGATGCGCACCTATTCGCTCCTCACCCCCGTCGAGGATAAGGAACGCATTGAGGTGCTCGATGGGGTCAGCAGCTTCCTTTACGGTATTTCCGCCCCGGGCGGTATGATTAACTATGTCACCAAGCGGCCCACGGATCAGCCCCTGGCCACGCTGACCATCGGCGATTACGGCGGCAGCGAATTCTACACCCATCTCGACGCGGGCGGGCGGCTCGACAAAAACGGGAAGTGGCTCTACCGCTTCAATGCGCTCTATGGCGACGGCGATGCAGCCATCGACAGCCTGAGCCAGAACCGTTACCTCTTGAGCGGTGCGGTGGATTGGAAGCCGACGGAGGAGACCACGGTTTCCTTCGACCTGGCCCGCTCCTACCGCAAGGAAGACCAGCCCCAGGCCCTCATTGTCCCGGGTGCCGCGACGACGATCAACGGCGTGAAGTATCCCGGCGTCACCTCCATTCCGGATGCCCCAGACGCCACGAAGAACTACGGAAACCCGCTCTGCTACACCATGGACCTGTACAACCGGGTCGGGGTGGGCTTGACGCAGAAGCTCAGCGACATCTTCACGATCCGCACGAACTTCCGCTACACCTACGACGCCAACCAGGCGCCCAACCTGCGCAACTGGCTGGTGGATAACGATGGGCACTATTACCAGCAGATCTACAACAAGGGGTTGCACGTCAACCATACGTCCCAAGCCAACTTCTTCCTGGACGCCACCTTTGATACCGGGGCCTTTGGCCACAAGGTCACGCTGGGCTTCGTGGAGAACTACCTGGAACGCCTGACGCCGTATCCCAACGCCAACAAGCGCTTTAACACCACGGGGTTTGTTTCTTCGCTCTCCGATCCCGAGGCGGCGGCGCTGGCGGATTTCGGCAGCATTGAGGTTTCCAGCGGCGGCCCTTACCGCAAGACGGAAGTCCGCAACGACTACAACTTCGTGGTGGCCGACCAGATCGAGATCACCAAGCAATGGGGCCTGCTCGTGGGCGCGACGGTGGCTACCATTGACGACGACAGTTGGGCGGCGGCCACGGGGATTTCCAACCCGGGCGTCATGGAAACAGCCGTCACGCCAGCCGTGGCGCTGACTTTCAAGCCAATCCCCGCCGTGACCACCTACGCCTCCTACATGGAGTCGCTGCAAAACGCGGGCACGGTCGCGGCTGGATATGCCAACGAGTACCAGTCGCTCGACCCGTACCTCACCCGGCAGGCCGAGGTGGGCGCGAAGGCGACCGTGGGCAACGTCAACCTGACCGCCGCACTCTTCTACATGGACAAGGCGGCCTACACGGTGGACACGGATAACAACTACACCGAGGGCGGCACGGAAGTGCACAAGGGCATTGAATTCACCGCCACAGGCAAGCTGACCAGGGAGTGGACGATCCTCGGCGGCTTCACGCTGCTCGACGCCGAAATCCAGTCCCAGCGCTCCACGTCGGGCGTCGATTACAACGGCAAGACCCCCGACGGCGTGCCCGCGCAAACCTTCAAGCTCTACACGGAGTACAAACTCCCCTTCGTGGACGGCCTGACGCTCATCGGCGGCGTGACTTACACGGGCCGCGAGTACGTGGATAACAGCGCCAATCTCAATATGAACCTCATGACGATCCCCGGTGTGGCCGTGGGCGAAGTGGGCCTCCGGTACGAGACCAAGGTTTATGGAAAAGACGTGGCGCTGCGCTTCAACGTCGAGAACGTCACGGGGGAGAATTACTGGGTAACGGATACCAGCAACTTCCTCTACGTGGGCAACCCGCGGACCTTTGTGTTCTCGGCCACGGTGGCTTGGTTCTAGCCCGATGAATATGAAGAACGCCCCATCCGGTGTAGAGCCGATTGCCTCAAGCCGTCGCGCGGGATTAGGGGTCCTCGCGGGAGCGGCGCTGCTGCTGGTGCTGGCGGGTGTTCTTCTTCCCTTCCGGGCCCAACCCAAGGAGGGACGGGAACCTGCGTCCCCGCCCCTCCATCATGTGCGCGATCTCGCCGGGCGCGAGGTCGCGCTCAAGCCGGAGATCCGGCGCATTGTGCTGGTGCAGGGACGCGATATTTATGCGCTGGCGGCCTTGCTGGGGGACGATCTGCCCAACCGCCTCGTGGCCATCGGCCCCGATCTGCGCACTGCCGATCACGATGCCTATGAAGCAATCATCGCCCGCTATCCCTCCATCGCCAAACTGCCGGAAATCGGCGATGTCTTCAAAGACGCGCTGAGCGCGGAACAGCTCATCGAATTGCAGCCCGACCTCGTGGTCCTGGACGCCTTCATGCTGGAGCGCGGCTGCAAATGCCTGGCGAAACTGGAGCAAGCCGGGCTGCCGCTGGTCTACCACGATGCATCCAACGACCCCATCTCCGGGCCCCAGCGCAGCCTCCTTCTTTTGGGCTCGCTCCTCGGGCCGCAAGCCGAGGCTCGTGCCAGGGAAATGGCGGGCATCGCCGACGCGCGCATTGCACTCATCACCTCGCGCCTCGCCAGTTATCCCGGCCCCTTTCCCTCGGTTTACTTGGAAACAGGCGGTAATCCCCACCGCCCCGGCAACACCTTCGGTACCACCAAAACGCCCCCGCGCTACACCTGCTGGGGCGAAGTGCTGCACCGGCTGCGCGTCCAAAATATCGCCGACGGCGTCATCGACTGGGGGCCGCTTCATCCCGAAACCATTTTGCGCGCCGACCCGGAAGTCGTGATCGTCACCGGCCAGAGCTGGAAGAGCCCCGGCCAGCTCCACCTCGGCTACGGAGCCGACGCCGCCCAAGGAATGGACGTCCTGGCGGAATTCCGGACCCGGCCCGGCTGGGCTTCGCTGCGCGCCATGCAGTCGGGCCGCATTTACGCCGTCTTCCATACCTTTACCATCCACTTCTTCGGGTACGTCGGCATCGAGGCGATCGCCAAAGATTGTTACCCCGGGCTTTTCGCCGATCTCAACCCGGAGGCCGACTTGCGCGAAATCCACAACCGCTATTTGCCCTACCCACTCACGGGAGCCTGGATGCTCCCCACTGAAACTCCCTAAACCCATGTCCATACCCTACGCCTTCTTTGATGCCGATTGCCTCGAGGCCACGCCCCAAGGGGCGCTGCGGCTGCATCCGCGCGCCCGCCTGCAACCGTTCCGCAAAAAGCTGATCGCCCTTTACAAAGTGATCCGCGCCAATGCCGCGCCGCTGGTTTACAGCACCTGCTACGGGCGGCCCATGCTGCGCCCCGGCGTGCGTGGAGACATCCTTTTCGTGCCGCTCGACCCGCGCGAACAGGCATGGAAAGCGGACGTCGCCACCCATCATCTCTTCTACGTTCACAAGACCTACCGGGACCCGAAGCAGAAACACCTCTGCCCGACCTACGACATGTTTGCCGACAACGGCAACGCCGCCGATCTCGTGCGGGCAATCGACGCGCGGGAGTGGATCGTTTTTGGCAACGGCTTCAACCTCTGCATCGGCGGGGCGGTGCTGGGGATTCTCAACGCGGGCGCGCCCCGCGTCACCTTCCTGGCTGATGTGATGACGCCGCTCCATGGCGTGCCGAGCGTCCCGCCGCCGGAGACCGTCTTTGAACAATGGAGCAAGGCTGGAGCCCGCCACAAGACCTTCGAGCAGCTCTGCCTGCGCCTGGCCCGCGAACGCCTCCAAACCGCCGCGTGAACACCGCTCTCCAATACCAGCGGCTGAGCCAGTAAACCGAGAACGGGATGAAGCCCCCGAGGATAATACCTCCCGATAAGGGCGATTCGGTTGTTCGCCGCGGCCCGGACCTCGGCCCGGCGGCGAGCCAAAGCGCGAAGTCCGCCCCGATGAGCGGCCCCATTGCCTGGACGGCGACTTGCGCCTTCGCCCCCTCCACTGCGTCGATATAGGAGAGGATCGCGTCCGGGGGCGTATCGCCGGGCCCCGTCATTGTGATCAGCACGCGATCGTTAGGATTGGCGAGCATCGCGGACAGTTCGACGACACCGGCGGCGTGGTCGCCCTGCCCGGTTCTCAAAAGGAATTTTCGCAACATGGCGAAGATACCGGAGAGCCCTTTTACTGGTTGAAGCGACCCGGCCAGAATGGCAGAACCGTACCGATGCCCGCGCCCGCCGTTTACCTTTGCCAGAACGAGATCCAGGCCGCGGCCATCGCGGAGGTTCTCGGCAATCCCGAACCCGGGGCGGACTCGATTCGGACGGAGGGGGGGAAGTCGTTTGGACGGACGGGAGGCTTTTCGCGCTCGCCCCTCCCGAGGACGTTGCCCCCGCGTGGTCCGAGCGGAACGCCGCCGCGCTTCCGTTGCTTCCCAACCCCATGCGGCTCGTCGCCAAGCCGCGCCGCGACGAAAAAATCGCCTCGATTAAATCCTCCCGGTCCGTCGCGGACACCGTCGTTATCGCCACCAATCCCGACGAGGAAGGCGAAACGGCCGCCCGCGAGGTTCTGGAGCAAGCCGGATTCGTCGGGCACGTTCTCCGCCTCTGGCTACGTTCCCTCAATCCCGGAGACATCCAAACCGCCCTCTCTTCGGTTTTCGACGCCAAGCGGACGGAGGGTTTATGGCTGGAGGCCAGGGCCCGCGAATGGTGCGGCTGGATCGTGGGGGCAAACCTGACCCGGGCCCTAACATGCAGGCTAAATGGGCGTCGACCCTTTCCCGTCGGATATGTTCTCACGCAGGCGCTTGCCATCGCCAATCGCATCGCTTTCCATCCCGGGAAGAAATATCGGATATCGGCGATCGTCTCTTGGGTTTGCCACATCGAGGGCATGAGCTGCGGCGAATACCGCGAATACGACGAGGATGTTTCCCTCGAGCTTTTCCACGAACAACCGATTTACGCGACCACAGGATTCTCACGCGCCCCAAATTGGAGCGAATCGCCAAAAAAAGCGTCGGTCGCCCCGTTTACCTGAATGGGCGGACGAGCCGGATCGACGAAAAAGCCCCTTTGCCGCCGACTCTCGGCGACATTCAGATCCAGGCCTCCTCCCGCCACGGGTGGTCCCCTTCCAAAATGCTGGATCTCCTCTTTTCCCTTTACGAAAGCCACAAGGCCATCACCTATCCGGCGACGAATGGCCGCTTTTATCCGCCCTCGCACGCCGAGGAAGTTACTCGCATACTGGAAAAACTTGGACATTCCGGCCACATATATCGCCTGGCGGCGGAAGATGCCTCGGTCCGGGCATCCGTTTTTTCCGAAAGCGGGTCGTGGCCATTCCAGGCAATCGCCCCGACAGTGTCCATCCCAGAACCGGAATCCCTGACCGGCGACGAGAAAAAGGCGTATGTCATGGTCGCCGAATCCTAAGTCGCGGCGTTCCTGCCGGATCACGTCCGTGAGGAAACGGCGTGGACCGCCGAAGACCCGTTCGATTGCGACTCAAGGTTTTTTAGCCATCAACCCTTTGTCGCAAAACAAATCGAGACCATCGAACTCGGCCGTTACTGGTTTGAGGGCGAACTATGGACCCCGAGGTTTCCCGAGATACCGGAGGGCATCGACAAACAGGACGAGGCGGGCTGCCGCGTTTCCTCCGCGAGCGTTGTGGAGGAAACCGCCGAAAGGGAGGCGGCTTTTGGGGGAAACTCGCCCGCCGCCGCGAAACCGGGCGATGTCATCGTCAAGGGGCAGAAAGATAATCGCGGACATAACGAGGAACACGACATTTACCTTATCAATGACGACTGGGGGTTTCTGGATCTGACGAAAAAGGAGGCCATCGACCTGCTGAAAAAGCGTGAAAAAGCAGGGAAGGAGGCGGAGAAGTCCGCCAAAACTCCCGCATGATTTGCCTCGGGGCGCGGGAGTGTTTCCATCAGGCTAATCGAAACTCCGTCCCTGGCATGATGCCATACGTTCGGTCCTGGAGTGTAGGCGAACTCGAACCCCTCGATTTCGAGTCGATGGGACTTACTCTGTTGGAAAATAATTCCTACTATATCGCTACATAAAGTAGAGGTTTCTCATGTCCTGAGCCGTTGAGCGGAGTGACGGATAGGCGCATGCCATTATTGCGGGTCCTCTGTTGCCCAGAAAGTTTCCTCGATGCTTATTCTTTGCTTGGCGTATTTTTCATGCCCTATGGCATGCTTTTACCTTGCTCACCCCCTTCGTGGCGCAAGTGAACTACCGACACGACTTATGCCGAGCAAAAACAGGACGTTCACAAAGTCGGCGAAGCTGCCAGTCATCATGCCAATGAGCGTGTTGGATGTTCAAATCTTTCAGATAAATCGGGATGAAGCGCCCAAATACCAACTCGAAAGAATTGAAGGCAAAGTCTCCCCACCGCAGCCAAAATGATAGAACCACCAAGTCTCTCTTTGTATAGGCAAGGTTTTCTGTACAGTAGAGATGCGCCTCAATACCGGCCGACATTGCAATGGAAGATGATACGCGACATGTTCGTTATAGAACGGGCGGGAGAATCGGACAGTAAGGCAAATCCACGGCACTCCACGGGGCAAGATGCAAAGAGGCATCGGCCAAAAGAACGCTCGCAGCCTGCCAGGGATTGGCAGAGTTCAGTTCAACGCGAATCTCATGAACTGCCCGTGATGGCCTGAACAGAGCGCAAGCGCTCTCCGGCGCGCGGTGAGTTGCGGGAACATAGGGCACCCCAGGCGGACACTTGATGACTAGTCTTCCGTCGATCCAAAGGCGCAAACCGTCGCGCGCCAATGCGATCACACGGAACGTCTTGCTCAAACCGTCCCCACTCTGCCACTCCCAAGCCCCACCCCCCAGCGCCTTGATCTCGGGAGGCAATTCCCCGTTCGCCCATGAAACAACCAGATTTCCCGATGTGATCTCAACACAACCGGGAAGACAACCCGCGGAAGGCGCCGAAAGCGGCTGGCTGGGAAAAACGGGCGCCAATTCCGCCGCTCGATCCCGTAAGGCGATGCTCCGCTCGGTCAATTCGCGAAGACCTTTCGGCGCACGGATACAGCGAATGCCCGGGCCGATGGCAAGGCTGTCCCCAAGCGGTTCAATCCACTGGGAAGGAAGGGCGTCCGTACCGAGCGACATCCCAAGAATCGCTCCGGCGCTCGCGGCTGTGCAGTCCGTATCATAACCTCCGTTGACCGCCAGCAGCAACGTCTCGCTAAAATCGCCCCGGCCATACAAAAGCGCCCAAAGCGTCAGCGCGACATTCAACGGAGCATGGGTGAAATTCTCATTCCCATGGGCGCGCAGCAGATCCTCTCTGGCGGCCCAGCATTCCGAGTCGCACCTAAAGCAGGACATCACAAGATCCAGGGCGCGGCGGGTCTCCGTGCCCGCATCCACTCGCTTCATGCCTTCCTCCAGCGCTTCCCCAAGAGGCGCCCCGTCCAGGATCATTGCTTGAACGGAGGCAAAAAACACCTCGCCCGTAATTCCTTCGGCCCCGTGGTCAATCATCGAGTCCAGGCGAGCAAAACGCTCGGCGAGATCGGGATTTCCGGCGCTGATGATAGCCCAGATTTCACTGCGAATGGGAGAACCCATGCCCGAGGCAAACGGGTTGTCATATACCCCGGACACCCCGGGTTGGACCCCTCGGCGCAGATTCCAACGCGCACGGCCATACTCGTCCCACATATAATGAATGTGGGATAGCCAGGCATCTCCCATCACGTCGAGGGTAAGCGGTCCCCGGTGGCGCTCCATTCGATCCAGCCATACCAATTGAAGCTCCAAATCGTCATTCGGCGGAACCACCGTGGGGAGGGGATCGTAAAACCGGTAATTTAGACGTTCGGTTTTTCCCTCGGCTGGCAGCCCAAGGGTTCCCCCGGCCGATTTGCCAAGCCAGCCTCCCATTACCCGCGATTCCAAATCAATTTTCGACATAATGCGTTGGTGCTACCGAATCGTACTTTCCATTTCCAAAGCCAGCAGATTCCACGAAAGGAACCCCGGGTTCATCAGCGGCTCGCCGGTTTCAGGGTGATAATATTCGTGGATCGAACCCGACTCTCGAATGTCGTTTTCCAGCAAAGCCACGGTCTTGCGGGCCAGCTCCGCGGCCTCGGGCTCGAATCCATAGCGGAGCAGTCCCTTCCAAACAAAATAGTTTGCCATGATCCAGACCGGGCCAAGCCAGTTGCTCGGGTTGCAGCTTTTGGCGAGGGAATACATCGGTTCGCTCTGCGACAACGACCTCACCCCGTGGGGCGCGTTAAAGGTGTTTGAATTTGCAAGGTGCGCTTGGATGACCTTCGCCTGCGCCGCCGATGCCGCACCGCACCAGAGCGGGAGAAACCCGGTGAAACCTTGAATCCGCAGCGGGAGCGAGGTCCATTCCATCGGCATTCCCGGCGCGGCCCATGCGATTTTCTCCGCCCGGTGGTCGGAACAAAGAACGTCCTGGGAATAGAAAAACTGATCCCGGGAATCCCAACAGATCGTTTGAATCATGCGGGTCTGATGACAAGCCTCCTGCTGAAGCCGTCCCGCATCGTCCTTGTTTCCCAGACGCTCGGCCAGCGTGGCGGCGGCCCGGAGATCTTCCGCAAAAAGACAATTCAGGAGAAGGCTGGCTGAAGAAAAGTCGGGGCGGCCATAAGCTGCCGGATCGTTGTCCACACCAATCCCCACGTCCGATCCCCATACTAGCAAACCGCATTGGCTACGGTACTTTTTCGACCAGTGGCCAAGGAACCGCAGCAGCGCGTCGAAATGATCGCGAAGCCAGTCTACATCGCCGCTCTCGTCGGCCAGCCGCAAAGCAAACTGCGCGAGGATCGGCTTGGCTTGGTTCACCTCAGGGCCGCCTTCTTGGAGGCAGCCAAAGACATCGGGGTTATCCGCACGCATCATGATGGGGATGGCCCCACTCGGTCCTTGGTGCTCCAGGAAATTCAAGAGGCTCCCACGGCCATATTCGATCATCTGCCCCCGCATGGTTTCGTCGCCCAAGCGGCGCGCCAACTCCAGCAAGCCGCGCGTGGTCCAATAGCTGTCCCAATCCCAGAGTTCGTGGGAATACACCGCGCCGGGAACAATAAAAGGATGCCGCAAAAGTCCCGCCGAGGAGCGCAGCAGGGTTCGGCTGGATTTTGAAATATAGGATAGCAGCACCGATGATGAACTCGTGGATTGCGTGGGAGGCAGCACCGCCTGCCCCCTGTTTTCAGCATTGGCCATTGCGCGTATTGCCACGTTAATGCCCTCCCCGGTTGCGTTGATAGGCTTCAAAAAGAACGTGGGTGTAGCCTTCCATGCCTTTGTCGTTGGGGTGCCACTGCACGCCGCCGTTCTCCCCCCATCCCCGGCACTTCGGGTCGAGGGCGTAGGCGCGAACGGTCGCAAAGGCGACCCCGCGGGCCTGGCCGACTTCTCCCATCACGCGATCCACCGTTCCGGCCCAACCGTTGGGGATATAGCTGTCTTTTCCAGCAGCGATGTCGCCGGGTTGCCATACCCCGGCGCAGATCACTTGGGGCGGCGTGGGTTGATCGGTGAAAAACCCAACCAGCCCATCATACGATTTCCTGAACGCTTCCGCGCCCTTCGCGGTATTTTCATGCTCGCCCAACTGGATGACCACGAGATGCGGTTTGAAACTCGCCGTCGCTTTTGCCAGCTCCCATTTTTGTTCTGCGGAACCTCCCTGCAAGTTGGCGGGAAGCGGTGAGAGCTTCTTCGCCTGCGAATCATAATAAATTTCCACCTTGCGACCGGGCAGCGTTGCTTGGATTTTCGCGGCCAAGAGGTGAACATAATCCTTCTCCTCGGCACTGGCGGCCATCCCTGCGACATGATCCCAATGAAGGCTTTTCTTAATATCTTCATTGGTTCCATGGCGCGTGATGCTATCGCCGATAAACAGGATTCGGAAGGCGTTCGCGGCGCTCCGCGCAATCGCTGCGTCCTCTACATTGAGCTGGGACTTCAGCGCCTCTTCGTCCGCCTTCGCCAGCCTGGTCAAGGCAACAGAGAAGACCAGGGCGCTCAGGAAGATTTTCCATGCGCGGGTGGCGATATAACGAGCTATTGAGTATTTCATGGATGTCGATGGTGAAAAATGAGAATTCCAGAGTTTCATTTAACGGGGGTGGACAGATCCATCATGCCCGTATTGGCCCGGCGGTTTTGATCGAGGTAAGGCTTCAATACTTCAGCCCGATCTGGGAGCGTAGTAGATATTACCGCATGCTGGGAGTCTGAATATTCATTCGTATGCTCCAGGCTCCAAATGGGGGAATCCTTGAACCCGTGGTAGGTCCAGTCCCACCCGTGCTGCTCGAAGATCTCGACGCAGTCTTTCAGATATTGCGCGCCGCCCGGAGCCCAGCGGGCAACGCTGAATTCTCCAACGTAGATGGGAATATCAGGATTGCGGCGCTGGAATTCGATGGCTGGCTCCAGGGCTTCTTCCAGCTTGTGCTTATCCCAAAAACCGCCGGTATTTCCGTCGGCGAAGTTGCCGGGCCAAGCTTTCTGACGTTCCAGGTACGCCTTGGCCAGATCGGTATTGCGAATATCCTGCACGCCTTGGTGCGTGAATTCATGCGGCACGTAAACGTGGATTTGGTAAATCAGCGGCTTGCCGCGAAGCACGGGAAAACTAGTCATTCCCGTTACCAAACCGCCCGGCCCCGTGGAAATGACGATGGGGTGCTTGGGGTCGATTTTCCGGATCTCATTCACCACCGTTTGCGCCCATCGGGGCCAGTTTTTGGGATAACTGGGCATGTCCGTTCGGTCCAGCGGTTCATTGACAAGATCAAACCAGATTTCTTCCTCCCGGTCTTTGCAGACGGTGGCAATCTTCTTCCAGCCTTCGACCAGCGCCTGCAAGCTGCTCTCATCCGTCCAGTAGGCGTGCTGCCATTGAGCCTGCGCTTGCGGATATTGAGCTGCGGCTTCAGCGAAGGGCGGGACTTCCCCTACGATCACCATTCTCACGCCCAGCTTTTTGGCGGCATCCAGATGCCCGGGCAGCAACGCGAGCTGTTTTTCCCAGGCTCCGGGCGTCTTTCTAAACCAATACCGCGCAATGTTGATGTTCCACTTTTCCACCGCTTCTTTCAGGATCTCAGGGAATGCCTCCGGTTTTCCGCCGATGGTGAACCCTCGCAGTTCCGTGGCGGGGTGGAATGGAGCGGGCCTATCTTCCGCTCTCATTGGCATGCTTGTCAAAAGCACACCCAAGCATCCGATAGTCCAACATTTCATAACTTTTCTATTCATCGTAGGGTTAACTTGATAAGGCTTCCCGAGGTGATTTTGAGATGGAAGCGCGATGCCGGATCAGCCGCGATTTCCGCTCGCATCGGTTGCGATGCCTGGGCCAAAAGCCGGGCCTGCTCGTCGGAAAGGTTCACAGTTCCCTCCGCGGAAGGAGCAAAGGCAACGTCCGATGGATAAATGTGCGTGGAGATAAAATCAATGGGCGTCCGGCTCTCGCGGCAAAAATCGAGAAGCTCGGTGACCCACTCGCCTCGGGCCGTCGCGGGGCCGCCAATTCTCAACCCTGAATCGAAGGCTTTGAGCGCCAGCGCGGTTTCACGGTAAAGCTGGAAGTATTCCTCACGCGTTCCCGTCCAAAACGGGAGGTTCGGTTCATTCCAAACCTCGAAGTACCACTGCCGCAGCTCCTCGGCTCCGTACGTTCTCCCGAGAAACTCGATCAGTTGACGGATGACGCCACGCCATTCCTCCCAATCTCGCGGGGGGCTGGTAATCCCCCGGTAATGGCAAATGGTCTGGCTGGCGTCTCGCGCCAGGGCCGCGGGCATGAACGACACCTCGAAGAACGGCTTAAGCCCTTGGGAAAGCCCTTGATCCAGAATGCGCTTCAGCCCGGAAAAAGTGTAGCGCAGCGTCCCCTTTTCGTCCCGCGCGACCACCCCGACATCGTCGCTCAACATGCCATGGCAGCGCCAGTAGCGCATGCCGAGTTCGCGGTGGGCACGCCCCATCTGTTCTTGCAGATCGTTTCGCATCGCCAATATGGAATGGCACGTATTGAAGCCGAACGAGCCGATCTTCCGAAAGCTTCCGAGCGTATTTGCGCGAAGGATGAGAGAAGTCATCATCTAGCGTTTTGGCTCTTCGTTCTTGAGAAAAGCCTTTTTGATGAGCTTGGCCCGATCGGTTTCCTGCGGGGCCGGTGGCACCACCGCAAGCGTGTTCCCAGGGTAGGTTTCGTCGTGCTCCAGGCTCCATCCGCTGTATTCGCGGAAGGCATGATAGGTCCACGACCACCCCATGGATTCAAAGATATCGACCGTTTCCTGGAGCCAATTCAGCGCGTCCTGCTTCGGCGCCCAGCGGATGACGCTGAACTCGCCCACGTACATGGGCACCCGCCATTTTTTTTGAAACTCGATCGCCGGAGCCAGCTCCCCCATGCGCCAAGCCCGATCCAGCGTTCCTCCATCGACCGCCGTGGGATAGCCGACGCCCTTCTTGGTGGCGATGTCGGTATGATCGAATCCTCCCACGTGGGCGATTCCCTGGTGGGTGAATTGCGCCGGGGAATAGTCGTGAATGCTGTAGATCACCCGTCGGTCGGGCAGCGGCAGCAAGCCTTGGTAGCCTCGGGACATTCCGCCGGGACCCGGTTCGTAGACGATCCACACCGCGGGATCCACTTGCCGGATGGCCTCGACCACTTTGACCGCCAGCGGATACCACTCTTTGGGCGGCCACGGCAGTTGAGAGCGATCCAGCGGCTCGTTCAGCAGATCGTAACCCCAAATCGTCTTGGCGCGCGGCTTCAGTTTTTTGGCGATATCGCTCCAGGTTTGCACCATGCTTTTTTCCAGATCCGGCGCATGCCAGAGCGCGGGTTGGTCGAACCCGTGGCTCTCGACGATTTCAGGCAGGGGCGGTTCGTGCAAATCAACGATGACCTTCAACCCGGTCGCTTCCGCGCTGGCGACGGTCCGGTCCAGTTCGTCCAGGATCTCCGGCCAGGCTTCCGCCAGCGGCTTCTTCAACGCCTTTGCGCGCTGTACAGGCTTGACCTGCAGCCGGATGACGTTGGCGCCCCAGGCTTTCATTTCCGCCATTGCCTCGGGGGTGACGCCCTCAAATGCCGCCGTCATAAAGCCCCTTACCGTCGGCGGCTCCGGGCGCTCTTTTTCCAACTCCTCCGGCTTGGGGCTCGCGACCGAGGCCGAGGGAACCCCGGGCGCGGCTTCAATGCGCAGCCACGCCACCGAGGGCGGCTCCTCACCCTTGGGAGCAAAAACCACCACGATCCATTTCAAGGGCGCGCCTTCGGGAATCTGAAAGTCGCCGTACACCGTCGCGGCTTCCGGGCTGGATAAATTCAGCAAGCCCTTGGGCGGGGTTTTCCAGTCCGGCACGATGAACACGCGCGAATGCCCCCGCCCTCTGGCGTAAAGAACATAGCGTCCCGGCGGCAGTTCGACATCGCGGTAAAGTTTTGCGTCCCATCCATTGGCCACAAGCTTTACTCCCTCCGCCGTCATCTCGGCGGAGATAGCCTTGGTTTGATTCCATCCGGCGAGACCGTCTTTGACAAAGTCCACCTGGAACAATGGCTCAGCCGCCACACCGCTAAAAACGCATGCCAGCCAGCAAAGCAGCGTGAGATAGAAGAATTGTGTTTTCATAGTTAAGGGCGGAAATTAATCTTGCTTACCCCCGTGGCGCAGGCGCTGCCCAAAGGCGAGCAGGCCGATGCCTCCCGCCAACATCGCCCAGGTGGCCGGTTCGGGTACCACCGTCAAGGTCACGTCGTTGTTGTAGCCGTCTTCCTCGGTGCTGGAGGTGTAGCTCAAAAGGTATTGCGTAGTACCAATGGTGAACTTGTAATCGGAATTCGAGGTGGGCGTGTAGGTGGAGCCGCTGGTGATGAGCGTGGCGAAATATCCTTCCGTCGTGCCGCTGCCGGTGTTGTCAATGAGGGTAATCGTGGTACCCAGCGTCAAGCCGCTCAGCGTGGAAAGATCCAGCGTACCGGCGAGGGAGACGTTTCCGCTGACCTGAACTTGATCGTAGGAGGTTCCCGCCGCCGATCCACTCACTTCCGCCACGAGCGCGGAGGTGCCGTTCATCGTAAAATTACCGTCAACCTTCGTGATCCCGGGGCTGTTGCCCGGGGCTAGCGTGCCGCTGGTTAGGGTAAGATCGCCCGTGACGGTGCTATTTCCCTTGAGCAAGCCGCTGACGGAGGCGCTCCCGTCAATGGTGCCATCGGCACTCAAGGTGGCTCCCGCGGAGACCAAAAGCGCGCTGGTGGATTTGGTGGTGCCGCTCAGCGAGGTGGTGCCGGTCGCCACCGTCACGCTACTGGCGATGTTGTAGCCTTTCAGCGTACTGGAGCCGTTCAGGGTGGTGGCTCCAATGCTCAGGCCGCTGCCGTTGATCGTAGCGCTGATGGCGTTCACCGTGCTGGTTACAGATCCCGAACCACTCAGGGTCTTGCCGCTCTGGAGGTCGAGTGCGCTGGTGATCGTGCCGTTGTCAATGATGTTACCGCTGATCGTGCCGCCCCCCCCGAGAGTGCCGCTGGCCGCAACGGTCACATCCCCATTCAAGACGCCATTGTTCGTCGCCCTGGCACTGCTTGCCACGGTCAGCGCGGTGTTGGCGGTGCCAGAAACCGTAAGCGTACCGGAAGAGGCTGTCGCGCCGCCACTGATGGTGTTTACCCCTGTTAGCGTGCTATTCCCCGTAAAGGTGGCGGATCCGCCGACCCACAGGCCGTCACCATTGATGATACCGTTGGTGGAACTAATGCTCCCCCCCACGGTTCCGCTACCGGCCAGCGTAGCCCCACTGACGGAAACCGCGCTGCCCGCCGCCAGCGATCCATTCAACGTCAGGGTGCCACCCTTCACCGCCGTCGCTCCGGTGTACGTATTCGAACCCGACAAAATCAGCGTGCCGGTGTTGGTCTTAGTTAGCCCTCCGACCCCGGAAATGACACCAGGTGCGGTCATGATATTGGAAGATGTCACGTCGATAGTCCCGCCGCCAGCGCCCAGCACGATCGCACGGTTGGCAGTGGCGGTACTGCCATTGTACGTATAGGACTCGCTCAACGAAAACGTTCCGTTAGCTTGGAGCGTTCCGCCGTCGAGGTTTAGTGTAGCTGCGGTGGCATAAGCCACGCTCGTGGCCGAAGAGATGTTTTGGTTGGCGCTCCCAGTTAGCGTAAACGCAGTCCCACTTGTGTTCGTGCCCACTGTGCTCCCCAGGATCACCGTCCCCACCCCAATCTTCCCGTTACCCGGATTCGTGATGGTGACACTGCCGCTGCTCGTGGTGGCGCTAGTGACTATAACAGTTCCCGAGCTGCCGCCCAAGTTGGAATCGGAACTAATACTCAGTGTTCCTCCCGTAAGCGTCACCTCTCCGGTAAAGGTGTTCGCTGTATTGGAAAGCACCCAGACTCCGCCGGAGACGTTTAGCGTCAATGCCCCCGCCCCCGACTGCCCTAGCTTGCCGCTCAATGTATTCGTTCCAGTGGCAGTGCCCGCCAGCGTCAGCGTAGCCCCATTGGACGGAGACTGCGTGGTAATACCTCCCGTAATATTCAATACACCAGAACTGCTTGCCGCATTATTCGTAAACGCAGCAACGCTGTACAAAGACAGGCCTGCGGAAATCGTTTCCGTCCCAGTCACATCAGAGGCGAGTGAAATGCCGCCGGCCCCTTGGCCCACCGAAATCGCATTTCCCGACAAGGTATAGGCAGCCCCACCTCGGAACGTGATGGTACCCACACTAAAACCAGTATAAGCTGTAAGTGTGTTGTTGACGGTATATGAATTTCCAGAGGCCGCTCCAGCCACGCCAAACACAACAGAATTGCCACCGACCCATGTTCCGTCGCTCGAAGCGCCCATGAAATTGGAACCCGTGGTCGAAATGGTTCCCAAACCGTCTGTCTGACCGTTGGAAAAAGTGGCATCGCTATCCCAGGTGACCGTCGTCCCGCGAGCGGAGGGGTATCCGCCAAAAGCGCCTATAAACAAAACGCCAAAAAAACCGGCCTTCCATGCCTTGATATCTGCAAACTGTAGGGGTGTCGTTTTCATTGCTTGCGATTTATCTAATTAATGACAAATCGTCAATAAAAACCTTCCAGATCCCCCGAAATGCCGACACGAATAACCATTTGTCATCATCAGACTTCTCCCGCGAAACACTCATTGAACTACCGTAACTTTCCTGTATAAGCCGATATCGGTGGCCGAAATGAAGGATTGATCAGTTATTTGTACATTTTTAATTCTTTTCTTGATCAAGCCGCCCGATCGTTATATTTCTGCTCTCAATGAGCTTAAAAGTTAATGGCAAACGCGACGCCGTTTATAAGGAGATAGAAAGCCAACTCTGTAACGGAGTTTGGTTGGTGGGGGATATTCTTCCGACGGAAGCCGAATTAGCCAAAACTTTTCAATGCAGCCGCGGCACCGTTAATCAGGCATTGACGCGCCTGGCCAATGAAGGCTGGGTGGAACGCCGCACCCGTGTCGGAACCCGTGTTCTCCGCCAAAGCCCTGCAGCGCCAGTGGCCCTCGGGCTCAATGCTTTCGCCTTTATTTATCCGTCTGATCAACATGCGGGCATTTGGAGCATCGTGCGGGGATTCCAAGAAATGGCGAGCGCCGACCATCGCCGCGCGGTGATGATTTCGGCTGATTTCAACCCTAAGGAAGAGGCTAACTCGATCGGTCGCTTGGCCGAATTCGACGTCAAAGGAGCCGTGGTTTATCCGCTCATCACGACCCCCGAGGAGCACGTTTTTTATTGCCAGATGCTCCTCAATTGCAGCTTCCCCATTGTTTTGGTCGACGTAGATTTGATCGGTTTGGGATTCCCGGCCGTCATCGGAGATGGAGTGCATGCGGGCTACACCATGACACGGCATCTCTTGTCGCAGGGAATTCGGAAGATCGGGTTTCTTTCAGATTCTTCCTCCAAGGCGGCCATTAGAGATCGCTTTCACGGTTACTTGCTGGCGATGCGCGAAGCTTCGGCGCCCATCGAAGAACGCCGGATTTTAATGGAGCCGGAGATGCGGCCCAACATTTCCCATCCGCTGGACGAATCAACGGCTCTGGCGCGGCGCCTTTTGGCGGGCGCCCCAGAAATCGAAGGCGTGATCGGGGGGACGAGCTATGCCGCCATGGGATGCATCGTGGCCGCGCGCGAACTGGGCATGTCCATTCCCGACCGCCTGCGGATTGTATCTCTGGACGCCATGGAAGGGGGCATCGACGGCACCGAGTTGACCCGGTACAAGATTGATAACCGGGAGATGGGGCGGCTTGCCTATAAAGTGCTCCAAATGAAAATCGAGAATCAGCCCATCCCACAGTCAGAATTCATTTTGCGTGGTGAAATCATCCATGGCACGACGGGCTAGGCGCTCAACTTGATCGGTGTTTTCCCCAGAACTCAGCGATTCCATGAAATTTCCCCATTATCACAGGAATGCTTACTCCCTGTTGGAGCTTTTGATCGTCGTCGGAATTATCGCGACGCTGCTGTCCGCGTCCATTCCCGCGTTGAACCGATCCGCCAACGTCAATCGCGCCGCAGGTGAAATTCCGCAACTGCTGGAATCCGCCCGGACCTACGCGATGGCTCATAACACTTATGTGTGGGTCGGCTTTTACCTCGACTCTACCAACCAACGGCTTTCCATCGGTACCGTAGCCGGGAATACCGGACAAAGCGATGACCTCAGTGCCTCTACTTATTCACCGCTTGCAAAGGTTCGAACTTTTGATCAATTCACCCTTAAGCGAATCAACGGCCTCTCGGGAATGGCGACCAATGGAGACAACATCATCGACTCGAAAATCGGTTCCTTTGTTAACACCGCGGCGGGCACCTCCATTACGTTCACACAAATCATTCAATATAGTCCTCAAGGAGTGGCCTCGGTTCTGCTGGATAGCAGTTCCCATTGGATCCAGATTGGACTGACACCATCCAATAGTGCCAACACCACCAACGTAGCCGTGTTCCAAGTGGCTACACTCACTGGGCAAGTTCAAGTTTTCCGGCCATGAAACGGCAGTCCCTACCACCACTGGCTTTTTCGCTCATCGAGGTGGTTTTGGCGCTGGGGATTTTCACCTTCGCGATTGTTTCCGTTTTTTCACTGCTGCCCAACGGTCTCCAGTCAAGCCGCGACTCCGTCGAAGAGAGTGCCGTCGTCAACGTCCTCTGTGCCGTAATCGCCGACAGAAAGGCCACCGCTTCATCCACCACTTCCACGATCTATCAATTGCCCGCATTGACGCCTAAGATGGAGGGCACCACCTGCACATTAGGCATCGCCGATGGCAACCAACAAGCCGTGACCTTGAGCCTTGCGCGTTACCGCATCACGTGCACGTTCACCCCACCAGCCGCAGGAACTCTTGGCCCCTATACCGGCTATTTCAAAGCAAGCTGGCCCGCTCAAAAAGAGAACTCGCCGAATTACGTCGAGACCATCGTCACATTCCCTCAACAATGAGTGTGTCTCCTTTTCATCCCCAATGGGCAAAAGGCCCGTCGGCCTTCACCCTGATTGAGGCACTCTCGGCGATCGTGGTGTTCAGCCTTCTCATTTTGATGTTGACCCAGATTATAGGCATCTCCAGCCAAACCATTGCGTTCAATGCAAAAAAGTTGGATTCCGTTGGCCAAGCCCGACTGGTCATGGACCGCATTGCCGCCGATCTATGTGCCCGCCCGCGCCGATCAGACCTGGGAATGCTATTTCAAAAAACGCATGGCAACGACAGCCTGCTCTTCTATAGCGAGACGAATGGCTACAGCGGCTCCCGGCATCTCTCTCTCATCGAATACAGGGTCCAGGAAAACACCGCGGGCCGGGTCTTCCAATTGGAACGCGGTGCCACCGGCGTGAGCTGGAATGGCACCGGCCAAGCATTGGTGTTTCTGCCCACCGCGCTTCCCACACCGGCTCCAACAGACTACGAGGTACTGGCCCCGGGAGTGTTCCGCATGGAGATCTGCTTTTTGCTCAATCCCACTTCTTCCTCTTCCCCGGGTCAGCTTAGCAATTCTGCCAATTCCGATTTCAGCAATGTTGCCGCCATCGTGGTGGCGATCGCCGTTATCGACGAAAAAAGCCGGGCTCTTTTGTCCCATGACCAACTGGGGCAACTTTCCGCCGCATTCCTGGACAATACCGAGGGCCAATATCCAATCACCTCGTGGTCCACGGCCCTGAATCAAACGGTATTCGCACCGGGCATTCCCCGCCAGGCAATCCAAGGCGTTCACCTTTATCAACGCATCTTCAATGTACCCTGATTTCGCAAAAAACAGGAAGAGTCATCGGCGGCGTGGCAGCGCCTTGGTCATCACGCTCACCATGCTGGCTTTGATCACCGGCATTCTGCTTGCTTTCTTTATCCAAAGCATGCTGAGCCGCCAGGTTTCCTTTTCCAGCGCCGGTCACTACCGCGCGGATAACCTGGCCCAGACAGCCATCGACACTATTGTGGGAGACTTGCGAAACGAAATCGTGGCAGGATCGAGCGCCTTCACCACGGGCACCAACACCCTTTACATCCCCGCCTCCAATCTTACCGCGGTGCCGTGCCGCGAAGCGGATCAGGGATTTCAGAACCTGGTTAAACAAAGTAGCGCCCTCAAGCCATTCTGGAGTGGCGGCGACTATGGCATTGGCGTGACGCCCCCGATTCGGGCCGCCTCCGATAACAACACCCAGACAAAATCAGCCAACGGGCGCTACATCAAGCCCAACCAGTGGAATCGACCGGGGCTTTTGGGCGATCCCGGCTCCGGCGTCACACCTGCGCTGCCCGGTAGTTATCAGCCCCCGGACTGGATTATCCTTACTCGCCAGGGAGCCATTTCCAACGCCGCGGCAATGCCATCCGTATCGGTCTTGGCAAACAAGAGCGGCTCAAATTCCAGCTATGCCGTGGGCCGCTTTGCCTATGCCATTTATGATGAGGGAGCCCTACTGGATATCAATAACGCGGGGTATCCCAGCACTCTTGGCGACAGTTCTTTTACCAAAGAAAGGGGATTGCTCCCCCAGGTCGGGATTGAAAATCTCGCAGGCGTTCTGGACTCCAATTCCATTGTCCAATGGCGTAACTCAACGACTGCGGCCACCGCTGTTTCCTACACCAATGCGGTATTGACGGCAACCAACGGCTTTACAACGGTGCTCCAGGGAGATCAGGCATTCATCACTCGCAAGGATTTGATTCACTACATCCAGGATAATAGCAGCCAGTTGCAGACATCGGCGTTGCCCTACCTTGCCACGTTTACCCGCGATACGGACGGCCCATCGTTCTATCCCGATCCCAATCGCGCAAAAGTCAACTCCACGCAGGACGACATCACTAACCCCAATGTGTTGAAAATCCGGGTGCAGACCTCTTTCCCACGGCCCGACGGAACCACAGCCCAGCCCGGCGATCCCTTACTAAAACATCGGTTTCCCCTGTCCCGTCTTGCGCTTTTTAAAGATCCGACAGGAAACAGCGCCCTGCTCAAGACTTATTTTGCCATGCAGCAACGCAGTGACGGCCAATGGGACTACGTTGATCCGGATACAGGCGCCGTGGCCACCACACTGCCAACCCTCAAGACGCTGGATCAAATCTCTGGCCGGGAACCAACCTTTTGGGAGCTTCTTCAAGCGGGCATCCTGACCGGCTCGCTTGGAACATCAGGAATAAAAAACACCTATGTCATAAGCACCCAGGATGCGAACACCACACGCCAAATCCTTACTATCGGTCTTTGCCTCATCGACCAGTATGACGAGGACGATACCCCTACTTTCCTAAAACTTGGTGGAACTCAGCCAAATAATATCAACGACCTCAGCGTCGCCGGTGTGGAAAATCTCCCCTATATGATGTGGATCGCCCAGGAGCATTTTCGCGATAATATCAGCACCCTCTCCCCCTCAACCAATGCTTGGATTGACGGCTACCTGATGTTCGCCCTGTGGAACCCGCACCGTAATGCATCCGCCGCAAACCCAGGGCAGTTCCGTATTCGCGTTACCGGCACCAGCAGTATCCTTGTTTACAACAGCGCCATGGCCCTGGGCAACCAGACCAGTGCCAACGTCATTCATAACAATACAGCCCTGATGTTTCAGACAACCGCTTCCCGCAACTTCAGCCAAATCAGCGGGCTGCTTCCCACCGATGCGATCCTCGAGAGCACGAGCCCCATGGCTCAGTTTCCCTACCCTCCTGTATCGGGAGTAAGCGCGCTAGAAGTCGGTATCCTGACGGGGCAGGTCGCCCTTCCCAAGACGCCGGAATTCCCATCATCGGGAAACTATATTATCAACTATCCCTCCTTAACGATGGTGCTTGAAAAACAAAGCGGCGCTAATTGGATCCCCTATCAAATCATATCCAATTACACCTGCAACTATAATAACAATGGCACTTCTTTCGCAAACGTAAGCACCGCGCTAAATAGGCCGAATGGTTTTACCGTGGCGCTCATCGGCTTGTCTTATGCCGACCCTCGCACCACCAGGTTTGGGCTGGCCATCGGTGGCGTCGGCGTTGCTTCAAACATGATGGCCAACAACTTTAACATCATCAACAACAGCACCGGGCTCCCCTTCTCATTTAAGATCACGGGCGGCAGCTACTTCAATCTTGCCGATTATGCCTACAACACCTCCGCGACAAGCAACTACGCCGATCCCGATGGCACCACTCGCAAAGCTGACAGCAACCCGCTGACAACCGCGAACCATAGCCATTCCAATAGTCCTTTTTACATCAATTCATCCGATGGACGCCCCATTGTCCTCAATCGCCCCTTCCGATCCGTTGCTGAAATGGGATACGCCTTTCGCGACGATCCGTGGCGAACTTTGAATTTTTCGTCCCAAGACAGTGCCGACCAAGGATTATTGGATTTGTTTTGCCTCAACGAAAACACCCAGGAACTCCGAGCTGGCGTCGTCAACCTGAACAGCGCAAGCCAGAACGTCCTTGCGGCCATTCTCGTCAATGCGTATCGAGACCCTTCCTCAACCGACGAAACGCCGTTATCCACCACAGATGCGGCCACCATAGCTCAGGCAATCAGAACCCAACTCGGCTCCCCTTCGGCCCCCTCGCTGGTCATCAAAAATGCGGCGGACCTTCCTCTTCTAGCCAATAAAATCGCCTCATCTCTTCCGGATCGTTTTAAATTTAAACGCGAAGCTTTCACCCGGTCATTTGCAGACATCGTTAACGGCCGGACATGGAATTTCCTTGTCGACATTATCGCGCAATCGGGTCGTTACCGCACCTCCGCACCATCATCACTTAACGATTTCATGGTCGAAGGAGAGCAGCGCTATTGGCTTCACATTGCCATCGACCGTTACACGGGGAAGGTCATTGCACAACTTCTGGAACCCATCCAAAACTGAGCCACAAGACCGGCCGATGGTGTAGTTGGTGGTCTGGTTGCTCTTGTCCAAAATCACCCGCGCCCATAGATTGAACGAAGTTCTGTGGCACCACTCATATTGAGGTAATAATGACCGTTGAGGGAAAGCAACCCTGACTGACGGGCCATCGGGATCTGAGGGCTATGTGTGCCATAATGGCTTTTCGATGCCCTGATTACCAAGGACTTACTTTATTTCCAAGCCTTTATGCGTGGAAATGGCGGATGGGGCGGGATTCGAACCCGCGGTGAGGTTCCCCCCATCGTTCGATTTCGATTCGATCCCCCAGCGTTCCGGCCCCAATCTGTCCCGCGCTTTGCCCCGCATAATGAGCCGCGAAAGCTCGGAGGGTCTCCATCCTAACGCATCGCATTGCCCGTGCTCCGTCCTGATTCTCCGCGAAAAAAGCGGCATCGCGAGAGCGAGTCCTGCGCATGTGTTCGTTATAGAACCACTCCTTCATTCTCCCATTTTAGCTGAAAACTTGGCTACACTAAAGACGGGATATCCATACGCCGACAGACGTTTTGTTGCCCTCCCGGGTTTCGGGTGATCCGAATCGCCGCTCGGCTCACCCTCGGCAAAGTCCAATTTCCGCGCGGGGCCGCGAGCGCGGCATCCCAAAATTCGGCAAAAGGGTCTTTATGAAGGGGGGCATAAACGCCATGGATTCCGATTCCGGCGCAGGGAATCCGCACCGCTTGGTACCGGAAAGCAAAAGGTTCAAGCGCGCCGGGGACGCGCTCGGAAATCAGGGGAAATCTCGACACAATGGCGACGCCTCCGACGCGGCCGGGAGGGACGGAAAGCGCCTGATGCGACCACCCTTCCGCTCGGAGCTTTTCGACGAGGGGACGCGACGGCTCCGCTTGTTATTCCCCGAGAACGATTACATCAGGGGTTCGGCAAACAAGGGCGCGCGCGATTCGATCGATCCGGTTCCCGCCGCCGCACCGAATGTTCCATGCGACGATATGCATTCGCGCAGGTTATCCAATCATCCGCCAAATGGACACGGAAAAAGGCCGCGGCCTCCCCCTCTATATTATAGAGTGGCCCCCCCGGGGCGGACGGTCCACAATCCCCCGCCAATGGTCAAAATCTGCGGAACCAAACGCCCGAAGGACGCCCTCCTGGCCGCAAATACCGGCACGCCGCCCGCTTTGAACAGAGCTTCTTCTCCACTGCTTGCTTGGCAAATTCCCGGCGGTTGGCCGGGCTCAGAGCTTTTTTTCGCATACCATCTCCAGGAGTCGGTTCTTCAAAAGTGACTCGGCCAGCATCTTCTTTAACTCGCTGTTCTCCCGTTCAAGTTCCTTGAGCCGCTTGGCTTCGTTGACGTCCATTTGCCCAAACTGCCGCTCCCACCGGTGGAAGCTTACCGCCGAGATGTTATGCTCCCGGCATACTTCCAGGATGTTCTTGCCGCTGTCCGCTTCCCGCAGGATGCGGATCTTGTCTTCCGTCGTGTATTTCTTGCCTTTCATTTTTGTCTGGTTTTGACCCCAGACTAACACATTTCCTGGCCCGAAATAACTGAGTCACGTCACCGGCCCCGACGTACGGCTGCCGCAGAATTACCCGTCGCTCTATCACGATATCGCGGCAGCCTACGCCTGCGCCTTGCGCTGGAAGATTTCAGGAGACCCGGCTTATGCCAAAAAATCGGTCGAGATCATGAACGCGTGGTCTTCGACCCTCAAACAAATCACCGGATCGACCGACGCATGCCTCGCCGCGGGAATTTACGGCTACCAATTTGCCAACGCCGCCGAAATCATGCGCACCTACCGGGGGTGGAAGCCGGAGGATTTCGCCCGTTTCCAGAAAATGATGCTGGATGTATTTTATCCCATCAATAAACGCTTTCTTGAGAGGCACAACGGTACCAAAATCGATAACTATTGGGCCAACCACTACGTCAAACGCAAGGGCCTCTCCGCGCCCTTCACAAAAGAGATCACCGAAAAAAGTCCGGCCCGAAGGCGGCGGTGGCGACTACGGCCCCAACAGCGGCTGCTGCGATCAACTGGGCTACGGCACGCTGACGGCTACCCGGAGGGCAGGTTTCCGACTACCGCCGCTGGCTGGACATCGACAGCGCCGTGGAGGGAACTGAGTTCAAAACGGGGGAGACGGCTTCCCGTCATTACTTCCGGAGGGTAAGCCTCGACCTTGGCCCGACCGAAGCCGCCAACCGCCCCACCAATGAGCGGCTGCAAGCCTACGGCGACGGGAAGGCTGACCCCGCATTGGCCTCACTCTTCTTTCAATACGGGCGCTATTTGCTGATCTCGTGCAGCCGCCCCGACAGCCCGGCTCCCGCCGTCTATCAATGGCTTGCCCAGAACGTAAAACCGGAACGGGAAAAGAATCGGGATGAGGATCTCCGCAAGAACTGGTGGCTATTCAGCAGCCCAAAGGAAAACCTCCGCAAAATGCTCGGCGGCCTTCCACACTACATCGCCACGTCGAAGACCATGCAGCGGCGCTTCTTTGTATTCCTGGATTCCAACGTATTGCCAAACGACGCCCTCACCGTGGTCGGCAGCGGTGATGGATGCGTATAGCTGGCCGACCGATACATCCACACCCGAGATCGTTTCATGTTTGTTCAAGTTGAACCAAAAGCGATCAGGGGAAGAACAGGCAGCAAGGTGCAGCGGTTGCGGCCTGAGCTCCAAAGCATCCTCGTAAATCTCCAAAAGTCGAGAAGGATCCCGGCCCACCTCGCACCGCACAGAAGCGGGACCTTCATATAGGCTAACGTTAGCCTAACAATTTCATCAGCAGCTGATACAAATTCACCGCACCTAACGCCCCTCGATTTTCCGCTTATTTTTACGCATCACTACCGGTATTAATAACGTATTTTTATTGCAGCCACGGCGGAACCGTGCGAGGATCGCCGCAACGAGGGCTTCTCCGGCCTTTTCGTTTCTCCCTAATTCCCTTGTTTATGCCCTTTCTTCGAACGTACAGAAATTTCCTCTTTCTATTCACTGCCGTTCTTCCTCTTGCGGTGGTCGAGGCCCAGCAAACCGTTTTTCCCGCGGCCATCGGCACCCAGGAGGCCAAGGCGATCACGACCTTCGAATGCGCCGGCATCTATTGGAGCCCCGCCGAAGGGGCCAAGGACAACGCCTGCGCGGTGGAATATCAGCAACGGGGTGCCAAGCAATGGAAGAAAGCCCTTCCTCTTTGCTATGACGAGCGCAACCGGGAGTATCGCGGCAGCATTGTTTCGCTGAAACCAGATACGCTCTACAACGTGCGCCTGAAGCTCGAGAAGACCGCGACCACCGCGACAGTGCAGGCCAAAACGTGGAGCGAGAAATTCCCCGTCGCACGGACGGTGACGCTTTCCTCGGGCACTACCGACAAACCGCTGGAAATCAAGGAAGGCGGCACGCCAGAAGGTTACGTGGTCTACGCCGGGGCCAAAGGGGGTACCGTCATCGATGTCAACAACACGGCACCCGCGTGCGTGGTGATCTCCGCACCTTACGTGATCCTGCGCAGGGTGACCCTAAAAGGGGCGGCCAAGGACGGCGTGCTCCTCAGCGGGCCGGTGCACGACGTGGTCGTGGAGCAGTGCGATATCAGCGGCTGGGGTCGCATCGCCAAGGATGGATGGGGTGAGGAGATGGACGCCGCGCTCAAAGCTCCCTCCAAGGAAGTGGAGCGCATCATTGTCCAGCGCAACAAGATGCACGATCCCCGCTCCAATTCCAACGACTGGGGCCAGCCCAGGATCCGCGGCAACGGCATAAGCAACCCGCATCCCCTCGGGCCGCAGGGCATCGTTTTCTTTGAATCCAAAGGCAACCACGTGCTGCGCTATAACGAGATTTACAGCGATGAGGAGCACCGCTTCAACGATGGCATCGGCGGTGCGGATAACTTCAGCTACGAAGGCTTCCCCGGACAGGACTCCGACGTTTATGGCAACTACATCCGCAACGTGTGCGACGATGCGCTTGAGATCGAAGGCGGCAACCGCAACGTCCGCGTTTGGGGCAATTACCTCGATCTGGCAATGGCCGGCGTGGCCAGCGCGGTCAACAGCGTGGGGCCGCTCTACATTTTCCGCAACGTCTACGCTGTGAGCCGACGCACTGCCAACTGGGAACCGCCCGTTCCCGACCACAAGGGCGTGGACATTTCCGCCGGGATAGCACTCGACAACCGGGGCACCTTTGCCAAGCTTTCCGACGCCCAGCAAGTCACCACCCGGGATGGGAGCAAATGGACCTTTGGCGGCGGGCGGCGTTATTTCCTCCACAACACGCTGCTGCAACCGGCCTCACCCAACCCGGGCGAGCCGACGCGCGGCGCACGCTGCGGCATCGGCCGCTGGGCTGGCGCGATGGAAAACACGGTGAGCCGCAACAACATTTACGACGTGGCTCCGATCCCCGAGATCAATGGACATAAGATGACCTGGAGCGTCTTTGATGTGAGACGCTGGCCCACCAACAGCCTCGACTACGACCTTTGCAGCGGCGAGGTGATCGTGGCGGATGGGCAGGAAACCCACGCGATCCACGCCACGCCTGTGTATGCGCCTGGCAACGGCGCGGAAAGCGGCACCAATGGACGTTACGCACTGGCTCCGAATAGTCCTGGATATGGCCAGGCCGAACGCTTGCCAAATTTCAACGACGCGTTCAAAAAACACGGCCCCGACATCGGAGCGGCCCAGGCGGATGAGCCGCCGATGGAATTTGGCGTCCATGCCCATGAGAAACCCTAGCCCTTCCGTAAAACTGGCCCGCGTGGCCGCGTTCTCGCTCCTGGCGGCCTGTGCGGCTCAGGCCGAATTAAAGCTGCCTGCTCTTTTTGGCGATCACATGGTGCTGCAAAGCGGGCAGCCCGTGGCGTGTTGGGGCTGGGCCAATCCCGGCGAGAAAATTCGGGTGGCGTTCACCGATCCAGCAGGCAAGCAGCTTGCCCAGGCGCAGGCCGTGGCGGCAAATGGCGAGGGCCGCTGGAGCCTGCAACTTCCCCCTCTGCCGCAGGGGAGCGTCGGAAAGCTGACGATCCAGACCGACCACGGTGAAACGAAAACCATCGACGACGTGCTACCCGGCGAAGTGTGGCTGGCCTCCGGGCAATCCAACATGACGCGCAAAGTCGGCACGGCGGATTTTCCAAAGGAAGTGGCCGTGCTGGCCCGCACGGAAGCCGCGGAAGCACGGGGCTCCATCCGCTTTTTCACCGTCGTTCAAGGCGGCGCCGATGCACCGCGCAACGAGACGCCGGGAAAGTGGGTGGTGGTCACGCCTGAAACCGTGGTCAACTGCTCAGCGGTAGCCTGGAACTTCGCGGCCAAGCTCAACCGCGACCTGAAGGCTCCCGTCGGCATCATCCTCTCCGGCTACGGCGGAACGCCCGTGGAAAGCTGGGTCCCGGAGGAAGCACTCGACGCCACCCTGGCCTCGATGCCCGTCTGGAAGCGCCACGCAAACCTGCTAGCCAGCTACCCCGAAGCCAAGGCAAAATATGACCAGACCTTCGCGGCATGGGAAGCGACGAACCCCACCCCCGAGCTGCAAAAGCAGAACGCGGAAACGAAACCCCGCGCGCCCTACTGCGAAACCGACAGCCGCGCACCTGTCCGCCTTTTCAATGGAATGATTTACGGCCTCGCGCCCTACACGCTGCAAGGCGTGCTCTGGTACCAGGGCGAGGAAAACAGCAGCCGGTCGCAGGAATACGGCGAACTGATCCAAGCGTTGATCAAGTCGTGGCGCGGCTTCTGGGGTACGGAGCTGCCGTTCTACTATGTGGAGCTGGCCAACACGCACAAACCCCAACAAAAGCCCTCGGAAGACGGCTGGGGCTTTATTCGCGAGGCGCAGCAAGCCGCGCTGAAGCTGCCGAAAACGGCCGTAGCCACAGCGGTGGACCTCGGCAATGGCGAGATCCACCCATGGAACAAGAAACCGGTGGGCGAGCGGCTCGCGGCCATCGCGCTCTCCGATGTGTATGGGAAAGCAATCCCCTCGCGCAGTCCGCAATTCACATCTTTCGAGATCCAGGGGAGTGTCATCCGTGTGAAGTTCGACCATGCCGAAGGCTTGCGCGCCCGCGGCGACGGCAGTGTCGCGGGCTTCGCCATCACCGGCAACGGGACCGATTGGAAATGGGCCGACGCGAAGATCGTGGGCGAATCGGTCGAGGTCTCCAGCAAGGAGATCCCCTCGCCCACCGCCGTCCGTTACGGCTGGGCCAGCAACCCAGTTCTTTCGCTGGAAAACCAGTACGGTCTTCCGCTGCGGCCCTTCCGAACGGACTCCATTCCAAGGTAATACTTCCTATTATCCTATAGGATACCTCTACTCCCGGACGCTTTCAATTCTCCGGTCGAGGACCTCGCCGGTGTAGCGGTCGATAGCCAGGTGTACCCAGTAGCGCTGCTCGCCGTCGGCGGTGAAGTTCGCCAGCGTCTTGGCGCTGGAGGGATAGCGCCCGGTCTGGGCAATGACGTCGATCATCAAATTCCAAACCCGCGCCGTGCCGACGTTCGCCAGCGCCCGGATGGTGGCTTCGCGGAAGCGCTGGATGTTGATCATCGAGAGCTTGGTCTGGTTGTCGGTGTAAAGGCTCGCAAAGACGTCGCCGAGTTGCCCGCTGAAACCTTGGTAGGAGAGGCTGCCGTCGATGTTGCAGTTGGCGCTCAACGCAGGGGTGAAAGAGCCGGAGATGGTCTGCTTGCTAACCCAGCGCCCCACGAGATCGCTCAAATTCGTTAGAGGTCCCTTGCCTAGATCGGTACCGGTGGTCCAGTCGAAGAGCGCCGCGCCGAGTTGATCCGCTTCGCTGGCACCGAGCGCCGCATAGGTGCCGATGGGCCGGATGCCAGAGGCGAAGTTATCCTCCTCGTCCCGGTAGGCCCCCGCAAGGATGGCCTTCATTACAGGCTTCTGCCGAGTGTTCAGATTAACGCGCCCCGCCGCGAGGCCAGCGGGATCGTTGGTTTCCTGAATGCAGAAGAGGTCCAGCAACGGTGCGTCGCCACTCTCGGGCGTGAAGAAGCTCAAGTTTTTCCAAGGCGTGCCGGAGAAGACGTAGCCGAGTTCCGCGACGGAGCGAAACGGCCGGTTCAAGACCATCGGCCGACTTTGGAATTGTTGCGCACTGCTGAGCGCGCTCGCCGGGGCATTACCGCTGGCATAATCCATGGCGCGCGCCATCGGCAGGCCGATGATACTGGTGCCCGAGCTGACATAGCCGCCCATGGCGCGGCGCAGCACGCCGTCCGGATCGGTGTAGAACTGCGGCTTGCCAATCGCGGCCGAGAGCGTGTAGGGGTCGCCGTAGAACTTCTGGCCGTCGCTGGCGTAATCAGCCCGGTTTTGCGAAAGGAGCCCGCGCTGGAGCAAGGCTGTGTCCGCGCCCGTGCTGGTGTAGGGCAAATACCAACCCGGATCTTTCCACAGGGACCAGTCAGCGCTGCTCGAAAGATTCCGGAAGCTCTGCGCGAAACCGCCAGAGGCGTCGGGGCGGTCCGAAACGGTGATGCCCTGATCAGGGTCAATCCAGCCACGGAATTTCGATTTGGCCGCCGTCCAGTTCGTGGAGCCATACAACTCCGCCCCTGGATGGGAGGCCACGACGGCGGTGATGATGCTGTCTGCCATCACCGAGTTGACATGGCCGCTGATGGGCGCTCCAAAACGGGAGGTGCGCGGATCGGTGAAAGAAGTGATGTACTGCTCGGCACTGACAAGGCAGCCGTAGTTGGTGGAAGGCACGGGGCAAATCAACCAGTTTGGATCCACCGAGGTGTACTTGGTGTCGCAAGTAACCCAGTTGTTATTTTGGTCCCGGTATTGCAGGCAATATGAAAACGGCTTGATCCCCGAGTCGGTTTTAACGCCCACGTAATTTGCCGTGTAGAGAAACGTTCCCGAAGTGGCTGTGTCGGGGATCGTTCCCGTGGTGACCCAGCGAAGCGGGAAAAGCCCCATGGGGATGCCGATATAGGTGCCGGGATCGGGCACCGTTGAGGCGTTGTAACCCGGTTCGCCGCTGCCCAGGCGCAGAGGGTTCGGCGTGGCGCTTTTAAAGCCTCCCCCGCTCCATGCGGACCAAGAAGCGCCCCTGATCTGGGTATAGTCGCTGGCATAGTAGCCGCCCGAGCCAAGGCTCAGCGAGATGGCGCGGTCGTCGCCGGAACCGGAGGGCTTCACCAGCATGGTCGGCTCGCGGAAATAGGATGAGCCATTCTGGGGGATGCTAAAATTGATTACGGCAGAATCCGGGCTGACCGCTCCGCCATAAGGATTGTAGGAACCAGCAATTACATCCGAGGCCCCGCCGCCGGAGTTGTGCGTGAAGTAGGCTCCGGGGCCCGACACCATGGCACCTTGAGAATAGAGGTTCAGGCTGCCGGTGCCCGATTTCGTCACGGCAGATCCCCCGGTCACGATCACAAATTTGGAAGCGCCAACCGCATAGCCCCACGGATAGAGCCTGGAATAAGTGCCGCTGCCCACCGCCGCCGGGGTGTTGCCGCTGTAGGGCGCGATGCGGAAATTCGTGGGCCGGAGGCTGGATGCCGCCGAGGGAAGCGGGTTGTTGCTGTCGTGCGGGTTCCAGACTTCCGGAATGGCCATCAGGAGCATGACGCCGGGGTCGGTCAGCTTTGCGGGCGGGGCCTGGTAGGCATAGCTGGAATTGGCCGTGACATCCGTGAGGACTCCGGAGCCGGAGGCCACTGCGTCGCGCAATTTCAAGAGGCCATAGCGAATGCGGTAAATATAAGGCTGATCCTCGACCCCGCGAAATTCCTTGGGCAGCGCGGGGGTTCGCGTCTGGCCGTCGTCGAATACGATGCGCGTGGGGTAGCCGTCCACGTCGTACTGGTCGATGATGTTCGCCGCGACCTGGATGATCGCGTAATCCGTGGAGGCGTCGATGTTATACTGGTAGTTGATCGGATCGGTCGCATAACCGCCATTGGGAACCGAGGCAGACCCGCTCGTGACGGAGGCCTTGGCGATGGACCCGGCGCTGATGCCCGCTTTGAGCAGCTCAATAAAATCGGGGTCGTGTGCGTTGCCGCCCAGGGCGGCGATTTCGCTCAGCGTCAGAATTCTGCCTTTATCCCCCGTGCCCGAAGTGCCGTTGTGGACGTTGTAGAACCACTTGTATTGGCCGTCGGTGTCGGCTTTCCAGGTGAGTCCGAAGTATTTTTTAATATTATCCGCCGAGCCCTGTTGCAGGAATTCCCAGCTCAGGCCGTGGGTGTCCAACAGCAACTGCATATCGGGATCGGCTTTGCCGCGGTCCTTGCTGGGGCCTTTGTAGGTGATCCACGCGAGGCGGCTGAGAGGAAAGCGCGTTTTGACGAGCGGCTCGCCGGTAACGGCGCTGATCCCTCCGGCCCGGGTGAAGGCCCCCTGGGCCCGAACGGTCAAGAAGCTCGGGTTGACGGGCGCGGTGCCGTCTTCGTTTCCGGCGGCATCGTTGCCCCCGCTCCCTTGTGCGAGAATGCGCGGGCGGTTGGGGTTGGGGATAAACGATGGCTGGTTAAGATCGCGGCTGAAGGTGCCCAGATATTGCAGGGCGTTCTGAAGATCGGCACGTTCAGTGGAGCTTGCGGCCACGCCATTGAGCAGGAAACGCTTCAACTGCTGGCGGCTGGTAAAGAGCTGGTCGGTATGGCCATTGAGCACCGAGGTGGAGCTGATCTGGAGGAAGCCGTTGTTGTTGGCGGCGATGGCGGCAACATAGTTCGACCCCGAGCTGATGGTGTAATTCGGAAAGGTGCCCGAGGCTTGGGCCGAAGCGTAGTTGCGCCAGCCAACGAGGGCATTGATGACCTGATCCTGACGGCTGCTGCTCAGGTCGCTAATGCCGGGAATTTGGTGCAGGTCAGCGTAAGATAGCGCGTTTTTGTAGCTAAAGTGGCCGGTGCCGGTCACGGTGGGATAGCCCGCGACGTTGATATCCAGGAGCCCCCCTTCGTCGTAAATGGTGTAGGCATACCGGCCAACCACCCCGGCGGATTTCGCGGTTTCGATCGACTTGGGATTGCTCCCATCGCGGGCCACGAGAATCCAATCGGGCGCGGTAAAGTCAGTGTGCGGGGTGGTGTCAGTGGTGGCCGGGTCGCTCTTGGGCAATAGCAGCGGGGTGTTCCAGCGGGCTCTCGAAATGTAGCGTGCATTGATGGATGGCTGCGTGGTGGAGAGGTCGGCTGCGCGGCTGGATGCCGGGTAGGTAGCCGCGGCGGTGTAACTGGTGCCGCTGAAGAATGGCTGGTTGTAGGCGCTTCGCTTAATGAGATTGGCCAAGGTGCCAGTGGTACCCACCCGGCATGGTGCAAACGGCTGGTTATAGGCAGTGTTATTGAAGTCAGGCTGGTAAAGGGTGCTGACATTGGTGCCGGTGGTGGCGGTGGTGATGACCGACCCGGCGGCGATCTCCTGTTTGAGGTCGCCAATGATGGCGCTTACCGCTCCATTGGCAAAGAGGTTCGCCCGGCTGCCATTGGCGCTGCTGTCGGCAATCTGCCGCACGGTGACGGACCTGGAGAAAAAGGCGATGACAAGCCCTGCCAGCAGCAGAATGAAGGCCAGGGCGATGATCAGCGCGGCCCCCCGGGAGGAGGATGGACCTTTGAAGTTCATTGGGAAGTGAGGTTGAGGTAGCGCTGGTAGATATACACGCGGGAGGCAGCGTTCGCATTCAAGTCCGCGGTTTTGGCAAAGGAGGAGAGGTTGCGCGCTTCGTCCCATTTGGCGGCCATGAGCTTGGGCGGCGTGGCGGCCAGCTCTTCATCAGTGGGGTCTTCGAAAGCGCCGATGGCTTTGCTGAGATCGGCTCCGCTCTTGCGTGCGGAGGGGTCCAGGACAGCAATGGCCACCACCACGGAGGAGACGTCTTGGAGCCCAAGCGGTCGCCAGACCGCCGCGCCGGTGTCGGCCCTGACGCAGAGGTATCCCCGCTGGGCCGCGGTGTCATACCAGCGGGAGCCCGGCGCGTAATTGCGGGTCGCGTCGTCGGAGGATGTGGGAGCCTGCGTCGCCATCAGGTTATGCGTGCCCGAGGCGGACGCCAGGACCGGCTTGTTGGAGAACGTGCCGTCTTTGAGCAGGTAGCAAAACTCGAAGCGGTAGACCCATTCGCTCAGCAGGCTAAAGTCGGTGTCGGTGCCCTCGTAATCCGGAGCTGTGCCGACGACACTGCTCCACGCCCCGGCTAGCGTGCTGGCCGCCAGCGGCGTAAACGCGGTGCCCGAGCAGGTCAGGAAGGTCATCGGCGCGCCATCCGTGGAACCATCCCAGGCGAGGCCCTTCGCAATACGTTGCAATATCGGGTAAGATCCATTTGCACTCGTTCCGGTCCGGTAGCCCACCAGCGAAAACGGGCTGCGGGATTGCAAACTCTGGGTGCCAGTGGTGTTAAAGCTGCCCGCCACCTCGCTGTAGAAAAAAAGTTTGTCGTTGCCTTCGTGCTTGGAGAAAATGAAGTCCAGCCCGGCCTCGCGAGGCATCGCCGCAAGGTCGCCACCGATGCGATCAAACACCGTCCGGGCCTCCTGGTCCGCGTCAATCCGCCACCGGTTGTCCTGGATGCTGTGGCTCGTCCCGTTAATGCTCTGTGCTAAGAGCACGGTGAGCAGCGAGAGCACCGCGATCGAGGCCATGATCTCGATCAGCGTGAAGCCGGAGCGTCTCCACCGGCCCGGCCCGGCAAAGGAATCATACAGGGTAGGCGTCATGGCTCATTGGAATTAGCCGCGGTCGAGCGAAATGACCGTTTCGTAGGACCCGCTATAATTCTTCGGCGCGGTGGCGGCAGCTCCGTCGGAGGCAGCGGGCCAAGTGATGAGCACCTGCACAAAGGTGGCCATTTTCTGGGCGCTGGCGGCGCTTCCCTCCGGGGTGATAAATTTCAGCGTGGCCCGGTAACGCGGGTTTTTCGAAAGATCGGCATCGGTATCGAGATGACCGGTGATTTCACCATTTTGGTCGAAATAAAGCGTATGACTTTGCGTCGTGCCCGGTGTGCCGGGGATGACAATGGCCAGGCGCGGCGAGGCTACATCGGCAGTTCCCGAGGAGGGCGATGCGGTCTTAAGGTCGGCCACAATGCTGGCTGCAAGCGACGCCCCCGCGGTGACTTCAATACTGCTGCGGTTGCTATTGAGCCCCACGGGAATGAGGCCAACCAGGGGGACTAGGCAGAAGGTGCAAATCCCCAGGGCGAGCGCCACTTCCACGAGCGTGAACCCGAGGTGTGATTTGAAGAAAAGGGGAGTTTTCATGGTTGATAGATTTTTACGGAACCGGTGGCGCCGGTGACTTGGATGACAGCCAGATTTCCCTTGGATGGATCCGTTGGAACGGCGGGAACCCGATTCCCGTGCGTGGGTTGAATACCAAGCTCGATAACATTGGGCACGGCGTCGCCGTTATTATCCGATATGATCCGAGCGGACCCCTGCGGGCCAAACACAACTACCTTATTAAAGAGATATTTGTACCCGCCGCTCAGCGCTGTCCCGGGCGGGTAGGCAAACGGCGTGGAGGAGGTGCATTCGTCGTTGCCAAGGCTGTAATCAGAGGCGACGGCGGGGCGGGCCATGGCACCGCTTGAGGGGGGCGTCCCGAAATCGCCTAAATGCAGGTTTTCAAACGCCGCCACCTTGCCCAGCGAAGTGAGGAGTTCCCCCTTGCCGTAGTTCGCCGTCCAATGGGTCAATGCGTAGATGTCGTAGACGCTGGTACCATCGCGCGAGACAAAGGCCGCCAGGGCCACGCGCCCCCCCGCGCTGGCGCTGGCGGGAGTCTGCGGGAAAGCCGTATTCGCGGCATCCAGTTCGGCAATCCCCACGAAAACGTACGTGTTATTCGCCACGGCGTAGGTCCGCGCTTCCTGGAGAATTCCGGCGATCTTGTACATCGCGCTCGAAAAATCACCGTTCGACTTAAACGACGTGACCGCCGGGCCGAGAAACATCGCCATTAAGGACATCAGCGCCATGACCACGAGAAGCTCGGCCAAAGTGAACCCCCTCATTCGGGAAATCAGGACGCGCCGCCGCCATTTCAGGGCACACGCCGGGCGGAGGTTGCTGGATGAAGCCTGGGGGGGCATATAGCAGGATAAAAAATTAACACATTTCCCGGGCGCTATCTAGCGTTGGCTTCGAGGATCGAAGGAGGGCCGGAAAAACACTCGTAGTCCGAGAGGGAAACGGTCTGGCCCTTACAAGCCCAGGCCACTCCCAGTTCGCTGAAAAGCCGGTTCGATGTAAACGCCCGTTCCATCACCTCATCCAAACCCGCGACCACAGTTTTAACAGAATTTCCACTCGCCTCGCGGGTAACGAGACGCGACGGGAAGGCCTGCACGGGCGAGGAATCGTGTGCGCCGTTGACGGCAATCGTCTGGGCCGCTGCGATGCCAAGGGTGCAAATGAAGGCCGAGGGATCAGCGACCCTCCGGAACACGTGGGACATGAGGGCGTCGCGCAATTCCTGCCAGGAGTCAGACGGGATTTCCTGCCGCAAGCCATCCACGTCGAGCTGCACCTTGGAGGTGGTCCAACGCAGCGTGCCGCGCGTCCCTTCGATGACGATCTCCGGGTCCACCGTCCCGCTCGAAGCATGCGTGACGTAAAAGAAAAGCGGCACGCCTTCGCGGGTGAGGATGCGCAGGCAGGCCGTGTCGGGGCTTTCGATTTCGCGAGCGCGGTAAAGCTCGGCCTCGATGCTCTGGAGATCGGCGGTTTGCTCAAGCTCCGTTCCCGCCAGAAAGCAGATCATATTCAACTGATGCGCCAGGGCGTTGTTGAACGGGGAATCGAGAATCCAGGTATCCCCGCGCCGGAGCCGCCCGGCCCAGTTGTTGCGCTGGTAGTAGGAGTCGAGCCGGGGCCAGAGGCCGCGCGACTTGATGCACTGCAACTCGCCGATTTTTCCATCGAGGATGGCGCGCTTCATCCAGAAGGTTTCGCGCGCATACATGGTCTGGTAGCCGACGGCAACAAAACGCCCGGTCTCCTGCTCGCACCGCTGCATGGCGCGCACATCCTGGATGGTGGCCGCCGCCGGTTTTTCCACCAGGACATTGGCCCCGGCGCGCAGGGCATCCATGGTCATGGACGCGTGGAGATGAATGCCGGTGGGGATGCAGCAGAGGTCGCTCTGGCCCCCCAGCTCATCAAGCATGCTCTGGTAATCCGTATACAGCTTGCACCCCAGGGAGCGCAATTTGGCGCATTTTTCCGGTACGTCCACCTCGTTGATGACCGTGGCACCAATGATCCGGACCAGCCCCAACGCGCGCTGGCGCATCAGGTCCATGTAGTGGACCCCGCCATAGCCATCCACTCCGATCAGGCATGCGGTAAGAGGTGTGGGCATAGGACTGGAAACGTGTGTTTACTGATTACTTGAGGGCGGCTTTCAGGCGCGGATCGATGCGCGCCATCTCGGCAACCACGATCCCCGCGATGATCCGAGCGCCTTTTTCCGTAAAGTGGGTGCGATCAGTTTGCGAGGCGGTGATACCATCGACGCCACTGTCCCCCATCGGCTCAAAGGCGTCGCCGCTACGTTCGTAGAGGTCCACCACAGGGACGTTCAGCTCATGGGCGACGCGTTTGACGGAGTCGGCGTACGGCTTAAGTTCGCCGGTAAGCTTGCCCTCGGGGCTGAACATCAAGCGGTGCGGCGGGGTAACAAGGATGGGGGTCGCGCCAACCTCGCGGGCTTCTTTCACATAACGGCGAAGGTATTCGGCAAAGTCGGTGGCAGCGTCGGTCGATTCCGGCTGACCTTTGGCGTGGGAATCATTGTGGCCAAACTGGATGAAGATGAAATCGGGCTTCGCGGCGAGGGCCTTTTCCCAGTTGCCTGTTTCAAGGAACGTCTTCGTGCTGCGTCCGCCCACGGCTAGGTTCATCAGCTTGGTGGAAGGCTGAAGCGAATCGCGAAGCACCTGCCCCCACCCCCGTTTGATGTTCGTGGTGGCATAATCACAGACGGTGGAATCGCCAATAGTGACTAACGTTAAATTATTGGAGGCCTCCGCCGCGAGGGTGGGTTGGGCGGGAATCAGCAGGGCTACAGCCACCGCACAGAGAGAGATAAGAGAGGTTTTCATGAGTGGAGGAGAATTCTACGGAGCGTTAGATGAATCCGGCGCTTATTATTTGGAACGCGTCATAACGTTATCACTAACGGTATTCTCCGCAACGTTTTTTGTTAGAATATTTATGGGGCCAAAAAAAGAGGGAAACGGAAACGTTTCCCTCTGAAAAAGATTTCTCGCCCGGAGGCGCTCGCCTCCGGAGCAGCGGAGCCGAATGGCCCCTAGGATTTACGAACCGGCCCCGTGGACTTGCGGATCAGCAACTTCCCGGGAACGATCAGCTTAAAGGGCAGTTTAAGGAGTTCCAGCGGCTGAAAAATGAGCAAATCGACCCCCATGTGCCCCAGCTGAGCCCAATTCGGCGCGTAGGTGGTGATCACTTCGTTCCCGGGCTCCTCCCCGGTGTTTTCCAGGTTATCGAACCCGGCAATGCTGATTTCTTCGGGAACCCGAAGCCCTTGCTCGGTCAGCTGCTGTTTGATATCGATGGCCAGCGAGTCGGAGCTGCATACTACCCCGGTCGACTTCAGAATGTACGGCATAATATCCGCCAGGTTGCCCCCCTGCTTATTGAAAACCGTCACCGGCTTGAGGCCGTTCTGGATCATGGCCAGCGCATACCCTTCGGAGCGAACGCGGAAAATCTCGGTGAGTGCCCCCTGATCCTGCCCCGCGAAAACAATGTCTCGGTGCCCCAGGTCCAGCAAGTGCTGGGTGGCCAGGCGGGCACCTTCCTGATTGTCGGCGGTAACGCAAGGAATATTCAGCCCGGCGATAAAGCTACTCACCGCCACGGTGGGCAGACTGCTGAAATTGGCCGCGGTCTCCACGGTATAGCGGCCCAGGAGAAAAGCGGCGTCGATGGTCTTGTTTTTAACGGAGACCGGATTGTCGCCGGGTTTGAGAACCTGCACGACGACCTCGATCTGGTGCTTCCGGCATTCCTCCTCGATGGACATGAAGATCTGTTTGCTGACCCCTGAATTCAGCACGGAAGACATGGCGTCATCCTGGCACATGAAGAGCCCGGCCCGCTTGACAAATGATTTACCCGTTTGCGCGGGGATCTTGGTGTAGCCGAGATCAACGGCCTTCGAAATGATCCGGTCCTTGGTGGCCTGGGAAAGATCAGGGTGGTTCCTGAGCGCGCGGGAAACCGTCATCACCGAGACCCCGAGTTCATCGGCGATTGTTTTTTGATTTACCATCTTTGAGACATAGCCTGATCGCATTTTCAAAACAAATAACGTTACTCGCAATAGGATGCAATTTTAAAGCGCGGTAATTTTAAGCTCAGAAAAAAGTTCCAGGGACCTCACTTTCCCACATTTTGGCCTCATTCGGCCCATTCCGAGCTGATTTTCGCTCAAAACAAGCACCCACCCTCAATATATAACGGGATAATTAACGTATAAATATCTTGATTCGTGGAGTTATCGGTGCCATTTTCGCGGCGACCCTTAAAAACCCCAAACCATCGAAAGGACTGAAGCTATGTCCCGCCTCTCACCCCGCTATACCTCCCACCAATTCGCATCTGCCGTCGCCGTATCGCTATCCCTGCTGGGATCCCTGTCAACAAACGCCGCCACCCTGACATGGAATGGCACCAGCACCGATTTCGAGAGCGCCACCAACTGGGGCGGCACTGCCCCGACCAGCGATCTCACCACCAACATCGCCCTGTTCACCGGCGCCGTAACCGGCAACGCCCCCACGATCACCGTCTCCCGTTCCATCAGCGGGCTGGATTTCGAATCCGCCGGATGGACGCTCGGCGGCAGCAGCGGGAAGGTGCTCACCATCGGTGCCAGCGGCATCGTGAGCGTGGGCTCGGGCACGAACACCATCAGCGCCAATGTGGCCGTGGGCGCTGCGCAAACGTGGAGCATTTCCGCAGGCAATACGCTGCTGGTTAGCGGCACGCTGACGGGGTCCTCTGCCCTGACGCTCGGCGGCACGGGCACCCTCGTCCTCGGGGCATCCAATTCCTACGCCGGAGCGGTCGCGGTGAACTCGGGCACGTTGCGCCTGGGATCCAGCCAGACCTTTTCTTCCACCGTCACCATTGGGGGTGGAAGCTCGACAGCAGTGTTAGACCTCGCAGCCTATAAACTCACCTTGGGCACGGGAAAAACACTGACGATCAACTCCAGCGGCACACTGCTTCTCTCCAATACCACCTCGGGCGTCACTTCGGGTATCGTTGGTAATGTCGCGGTTAATAGTGGCGGCATCATCCAAGTGACCAATAACGTCAACTCGAATGCAGCGAACAATATTTACGGTGACGTAACTCTGAATTCCGGAGCGACGATATCCTCCAACAGCACCACCGCCAATGGAGCCACCGGCTATCTGGGACGTATCACCATTACGGGCAACTTCACGGCCAACGCGGGCAGCACCATCGCCACGAACGAAAACGGCTTTTTGATCTTCACCGGCACCAATGTTTATATTGATTCGGGGGTAACGCTCGCCAAAGGCGTCATTGCAGGCCGCACGGCGGTCAATATGCTGACCTTTGCGAAGGGGAGCGGCACTCAGACCCTGACCTCCAATTCGGCGCTGGACTCGGTCTTTGTCCGCGATCTCGAGTCGGTAGGGTCCAACGCCACCACAATCCTCAACGTCGGCGCGATCTCGGGCGGCAATATCGGGCAGCTCTATATCAACAACATCGATCCAAATTCCACGACGACCGTACGGCTTGCCAATAACCTGACGGTGATCGCAGGCAAGGGCATCATTAACCAGAATACTGGCAGCACCAGCGGTAGCAATGCGGCCGTCGCATTCGACCTTAATGGCTACACCTACGATGCCAGCGCGGCCAGTACAGGGTGGGCTCCCAACACCACGGGCACTGTCACAGCCAGCCCTTGGACCATCCTCTCCACCAGCGGCACGGGCACGTTCCGGGCCAGTTCCTTCACGCTCACCGGCACCTCGACGGACGTCACCATCGGCAGCAATGTGATATTCGAAGCCACCGCCTCCGGCAGCACCACCGACCTTGGCATCAAGACAGGCGGCACTGGCACCATTGCCGCGACCTCCACCTTCCTCTTCGCCGCGGGCGGCAACCATTACCTCAAGAGCACCAATAATCGGACGATAGGCAACCTGGTCGTGGGCAACGCCTCGACTTCCTCGACCCTCTCGCTCAGCAGCGCCATCACCACCGGCAGCGGCAGCTCAGTGACCGTGAAAGACGGTTCCGAACTGGCCACTGGCTCGTATAACCTGACCACAACCGGCGCGGTAAATATCGGCGATGCTAAAATCTCTGGTAACGGCACGGGGACCTTCTCCGTCGCGGGCACCATCACCGCGACAGGCGCTGGCAACGCGACCATCAGCGCGCCGATTGCGCTGACAGGCACAGGCAGCAGCCAGGAGATCGCGGTCACCAATGCCACGGCAAACCTCACGATTTCCGGCGCGATTAGCGGCGCCGCCAAGGGCATTACCAAAACAGGCGCGGGCGCGGCCACGCTCACCGGCGTCAGCACCTACACCGGCGCGACGATCATCGACGCAGGCATCTTGTCAGTGAACGGATCGCTCGCCTCCTCTAGCGCCGTCAATATCCACAGTGGCGCAACCTTGAGTGGCAGCGGCACCGTGGGAGGCACCGTGATTGGCACCAGCGCCACCATCAACGGTAACGGCTTGACCTTGGGCGCCACCACGCTCTACGGCACCAGCACAGTCAACGGCTACAATATCGCCAGCAGCGTGACAGTGGCAGGCGGCACCACCACATTGAGTGGCACGACCAAATCCACCAATGCACTTTCGGTTGCCGCGGGAGCCACGTTGAGCGCCAACGGCACCATTGATGGAAGCGCCAACGTCAGCGGCTTACTCAAAGGTAACAGCACGGTGACCGGCAACCTCGCGCTGACCAGCGGCACGCTGGCTCCCGGCAACAGCCCCGGCATCACGACGGTAACGGGCGACTTCACCACGGACGCCTTATCCACCCTCGTGGCGGAAGTGAGCGGAACGGTGGCGGGAACCTCCTATGATCAAGTGAAGGTGAGCGGGGTCGTCACCCTGGCCGGTACGCTGGACCTTTCCACGCTGAGCGGCTTGACCATGGGCTCCACGATTACGCTGATCGACAACATCGGCAGCGGCACCACGACGGGATACTTTTCCACGATCATCACCAGCGGCTCCACCTACACCGTCACATCGAACTCCAACTATACGTTCACCGCGGGCGGCACCGAATACCTCTTGAGCTACAACGCGTCCAGCGCCGAGAGTGGCAGCAGCTTCAACGACGTAACCCTGACCGTGGTTCCCGAACCCGGCACGTGGGCGATGCTGGTGGGGGGCATTGGCATGCTCGCCTTTAGCCAACGGCTGCGCCGCCGCGCCAACGTGTAGGCCATCGGTTCCTTAACAGACTGCTAAATTTAAAAACGGTCGTCGGCTGACGATGAAAGCTGTAAACAGCCGTTATGGAGAGCTACATTCATAACGGCTGTTTTCATCCCCCTCCTTTGGTTGTTTTCTCCCCGCAAAGGGGCATCTTTCACTGAGAATCCTTGATTGCCCAAACCATTACGTCCTTCCGATGATGAAGTTCTTCCCTCCCTCGCTCCGGCCTCATTCCAGAAGTCATTTTCACACGGTTTGCACGCTGGCCGTATTGAGTTTTATTCTTTACTGGACCAGCAGCCAAGCGCTGGCGGCTGAAGCGGCGCGCGGTTGGGCATTCCGGCAAGGCTCCGTGGAAGTGAAAGTGGCCCCCTCGGGGCAAATCGAGCGTTGGGTGGTAGACGGCAAGGCGCTTGTGAACAACACCACCGCAGCCAGCCCTCTGGAATTGCTAACGACCGGCGACCATACGCTGACGTTCGCGCCGGAGCGCTTCGAGCCTGCCACCGGCGGCGAAGGCGTGTGCGTCTCGGGCAAGCTAGCAGACGGCGCAAAGCGGATCGCCATTCCGGTTTCCGTCACCTATCAAATCCAAAACGGCGGACGCAACATCGCCGTGGATATCCAGGCGGAGAAGGTGCCCTCCTTCGAGCTGCGAAGCTATCGGTGGACGCTGGGCCTGAATTTGAACCCGCGCAAACGGGTCTTTTACCTCAGCGACTACGGGCTCCCCTGGGACATGCTTTACTTTCACCAGACCATGATCAAAGGCGGCGGCTGGGAGCTGATGAAAGAGCCCGAGCCCAACATCTGGCGCTACTTTGCCCTCGATCAATTCAGCCCCAAGGCTTACCGGCTCTGGAAATCTGAAAGCGCCACGACCGCTCCGCTGGTGCTTCATGAAGGCCAAACGCCCGCCCCATCGGTGCAGGTTTACGACCAGACCAAAGGCGTCACGCTCGACTTTCCGCAGCTCAAGGAACGGGCACCCGCCTCGCTGCGAGTGGACGCCGATGGCGGCGCAAGCCTGGAAGTGCAGTTCCACCCCGCGTCGGTGCCGCCGGTCTCCTCGGGCCAAAGCGGAGCGTTCGCCCGGCAGCACCTTCTCCTCACCGCGCACACGTCCGAAGCCGCCGTGCTGGCCTGGCAAAAGGAACTGCTCCAGCGCAACGAAGCCGCGTTCTCGCCCCGCCCCGATCCGGACTCGCTCCTGCGCGAATCGGAATGGGTTCGCACCGCGCCCCAGGACACCTCGGTCCCACAATACGCCTCCACGGGTTTCCCGTTTGCGCGCGGCACATTGACCGACCCGGCTGCGCTGCGGGTGAAAGTGGCCGGAGCGCCGGTTCCCGCGCAAGGCAAGCCGCTGGCCTACTGGCCTGACGGCTCCGTGAAATGGGCGCTCTTAACTTTTCCCGTCGACCCCGCGAAGGCCCAAGCGGAGTGTCCCCCTCCTCGCGTAAGCCTGCGTAACGAGCGTTATCTGCCGCTGGAAATATTCCAGGCAGCAGCCCCCTCTCCCGCGCCTTCCGCCGCGCTTTCGGTAAAGAAGCAGGACTCCGGCGAGGTTGAGATCTCCAACAACGGCCTGCAAGTGCGGCTCGCCCCGGGCGAAGATTGGCTGCAACAACTCAAGTGGCGCGGCACGGAGATCCTCGACCGCAGCGGCGGCCGAAAGCCGCTGGCTTACTGCGAATACCTCGTTGGGCCGGAAGCCGTTTTCCCCTTCGACCAGCGGGCTAAGGGCGGCGCGAAGGATTTCGGAACGCTCAAGGTGGATTCCATCGCCGTTGAAGAATCCGGGCCGTTGCGCGCCATCGTGCGCCTGGAAGGGCTGACCTCGAACCAGGAGCCGACGCGCCTCGTCCTCCGCTTGGAATTCCTCGCCGGGCGACCCGAGATCCGCATCGCTCACACAGCGGTTTTCCGGTACAAGGATCCCCGCAAAACGTTCCTCACCGGCATGGGCCTGGAGCTGCCATTTAACCGCGCCGCATTCCCAAAAGCAGGGGTGGCCGGGCAGTCGGTTGCAGCCCATGCGGAGCTCGTGCAGCAAACGCCGCTTGCACAGGCGCTCTGGGCAGATGCCGCCGCGCCCAAAACCACCCATACGCTTTCCGGCCTGCGGCTGGCGGGTCCAGCAGGTGGCCTGAGCGCGATCATCCGCGACTTCGAGCAGCTCACGCCAAAGGCGTTGGCAGTGGACGTCAGCAAAGGGACGCTGAGGCTTGAGCTTTGGCCCGACCGCAGCGAACCAATGGATACGCGCCGCTATTCCGACATCCTCCACCAGGGACACCTGGAAGCGGGCAAGGAACCCGTAACGTCCATGTGGGTTCCGGAGGTCTATTACAAAACCGACCCGGTCTGTGGCATCTCGCGCACGCACGAGATGCTACTCGCCTTCGACCAACCGGGCGCGCCGGAGCGCTCGCAAAGTGCCGCCGCCGATTTCCAAAGCCAGCCTCTGGCCTGGAGTGGCTGGCCCGAATACGAAAAGACCGGCGTGGTGCTCCCCTCCTCCTCCCAGGAAAAAGCTCCGCGCGCCTGGGATTCGTGGACGCGCCTTGCACGCTTCTTCCTCTATCACCGCGAACTCCACTGCTGGAAAGGGTTCTGGAATTACGGCGACTTCCGTCATCGCTTCCAGGGCGGCTACGGCTGGATCATCCCACCGGAGGCTTTGAAGACCTTCCCCACCGGGAATCTCATGAAACTGCGCAAGGTGGATTCCCGGGCCATCAACGACTGGTGTCTCGACATCGGGGCCTATGGCTGGACGAACACCGAGGGGCTGCCCAATCTCTTCCTTCTCTCGGAATACCTACGCCACGGCAACCGGCAGATTTATTTCGCCGCGGAGGCGCTGGCGGCCCGCTCGCGCGATGTGATCATCCGGCAGGAAGGCCGCTGGCTCGCCCTCGGCACGCGCCACGGAGTCCAACCGTGGAGCTGCGGCGACCACGAGGAACGCCAGACAACCACTACGGAATATCGCCTGCAATACTTCCTAAACGGTGACGGGCGTTCGCGAGACGTAGTCGATAACATCGTCCGCAACGCTTACAACAAAGGCGTCGTCTCCTACGAACCCGACCACAGCGGGCGGCTCACCAACTTCCTTTTCCACTGGGAGCTGACCGGGGCCCCGCAGGAAGGCGAACGCCTCGCAAAGTATGTGAGCACGTTCGTTTCCCCGGAAGGCATTTACGTCAAACCAACCGTCCGGTTCCCCGAGATCAAGCTGGAAAAAGAGCGCGAAAAGCTCAATAACCCCACAATGTTCATGGAAACCTTTGGCGGTATGCATACGCTTATTGAATATGAACAGCTCACCCAGGACCCCGCGCTTCGCAACGCGCTAATCAAGATGGCCGAGGCGATCATCGCGAGCGACACCATCGAAAGCGGCAAGCTGGGCGAGGGCGAGTACGGCTGGCCGCCCGTGGCCTTCGCCGCCCTGCACGCGGCCGATCCCAAGCCGTACCAGGACTTCCTGCGGCGCTACATCGAGGCTTACGGCTGGCGCGAAGCCTACCAGATGGTGACGGCCAATCCGGCGCACTGGAGCGGGTCCACGGGCTATATCTCCAAGGCCGTGATCGCCATGGGCCTCTTCTGGCAGAACTGGGCCCCTTACGTCACGCTGGCGCTCCCGGAAGGCGACCTCTGGACCCCGGCCATCGCGGAAGCCTACAACAAAACCGAAGCGCAGGGCCGAGCGCCCTATTCGAACCGCCCAGGGTGGCAGTCGGAATTCGACGGCATCCCCGAAATCGACGCCTACATGGCCCACGGCCAGCCATGGAGAACGCATGAGACCAAGGCTCCATAAGGCACTCGCACTTCTGCTCCCTCTCCTGCTGGCAGGCATCGGCAGAGCCGCCCCGGCCCGCGAGTATCCGCTGGGCAACGCCCGGTTTGCCGTGACGGTACGCGCTCCGCTAGAGGATTGGGTGAAGACCGAAGGCCCGCGTTTTGATATCAGCGCGGCGGTGGTTTCCGCCCGGCTCGATGGCGAGGAATACCTCACCGCACAAGGGTTGGCCGACGAGTTCAACCCGAAGTGGATCGCGCCACCCGGCTACAACGAAGCCCGGCCCGGCGAGCCGTTCCTCAAAATCGGCATCGGCAATCTCATCCGGCTGGACCGCTTCCGCTACCTCTTCGGCAAGTTCCCCGTCCAGCGCCTCGCCCCCAACCGCCTCTTGCGAGCCAGTGCTGAGGAAGCCTCGTTTTCACAGGTATTCAACTCCGGCATTGGCTATGCCTATACTTACGAAAAAACCTACCGCGTCGATCCCACCCGGGCCACGTTGCGCATCCATTACAAACTGCGCAACACCGGCGCAAAGCCGCTCCTGACGGAACAGTACAACCACAACTGGGTCTGGCTCGGGCCCGCGCCTTACGGCGGTTACGTCGTGCGAAGCCCATTTGCATTACAGCCCACCCCGGACCTCCCCTTCGACGGCCTGGAGATCCGCAAGGGGCACATCACGCTGACCCGCCCGGTCACCCAGCCATCTCATGCCACCACTCTGCAATACGTCCGCGCCTGGCGCAACCGGCTCCGGCTGAGCAATCCGGCCACCGGACGCTGGGTGGAAATCTCCGGCAATTTCCCGGTCTCGCGCTTTTCGCTTTTTGCCAACGCCGAGTCCGTCTGCCCCGAGGTCTTCTGCCAATGGGCCCTCGCCCCCGGAAAAACCGCCGAATGGGAAAGAACGTATCGCTTCGGCTACTGAGTGTTATTTGTTAATTTCGCCATCTTTGTCATGAGAACCCAACGCTACGCCTTCATCTTGGCCTTCTTCGGGCTGGCCCAATTTACAGCCTTCGTTCCAGGAACCTTCGCAGACCCCGCACCGGCCATTCCATGGAATCTTGCTGCCTTCGAAAAAACACCCGCGACCTTCCCCTCGCCGCCCGAGGTGCCGGTGAACGAAGAGTTACGCTCACTATGCTTCGAAGGCCCTGCTTACCGCGGCAAACCAACGCACGTTTTCGCCTACTACGGCGCTCCCGAGGGAGCCGACGCCGCCCATCCTGTCCCCGCCATCGTGCTCGTCCACGGAGCGGGCGGCACCGCATTTTCAGATTGGGTGAAGCTGTGGAATTCGCGCGGCTATGCGGCCATCGCCTTCGACGACGACGGAAACCTGCCCATCGGCTCCTTCAATCAATGGACGCGCAATCCAGACGGCGGCCCGCGTCGCACCGATATTCCCGGCCTCGGCGAGCCGCTCACCGACCAATGGATGTACCATGCCGTAGCCAACTCGTTGCTGGCCCATTCGCTGCTCCGCTCGTTCCCCGAAGTAGACGCCAACCGCATCGGCATCACCGGAATTTCCTGGGGCGGGGTCGTCGTCTCGAATGTCGCGGGAGTGGACGCTCGCCTTAAATTCGCTGTGCCGGTCTACGGCTGCGGATTCCTGACCCAAAATGTGGACGACGGTTCCCGCTTCATCGCGGCCAAACAAAGCTGGGCGGAAGTCGGCGAGAAGGTCTCCGAGTGGAGTCGGCTTTGGGATCCTTCTCAGTTTCTGCCGCACGCACGCCTGCCAATGCTATGGGTCAGCGGCGTCAACGATTTCGCCTTCACCCCCCGCGCGCGGCAACTTTCCTACCAAGCCGCGCCCGGGCCTCACTTCCTGAGCCTACGCGTAGTGATGAAGCACGGCCATGGCGGCCCGGGGGAATCGCCGGAGGAAATCCGCGCGTTTGCCGACAGCATCGTCAAGCAGACGCCGCCGCTGGCCCGGATGACCGAGCAGGGCCACGAGGGTAACAGAGCCTGGGCGGAATTTGCGGCAGACGTTCCGCTCCGCTCCGCCGAGCTGATCTTCACACGCGACACCAACCGCTGGCAGGATCGCAAATGGGAAAGCCAGCCCGGCGCGCTCACAGGTAAACGGGTCAACGCAACCCTTCCCGCCGATGCCACCGTCTATTTCTTCAACGTCACCGACGAGCGCGGTCTTGTCATCAGCAGCGAACATCAGACCCTCCGGTAAGCGAGGCATTTTACTACCTTGCACGGCGGCGCATGCGCTGACCGAAGGCGAGCATTCCAACGCCGCCCATCAGCATTGCTCAAGTGCTGGGCTCGGGAACCACGGTCAGGGCCACATCATTGAATTTGCCATCCCCATCTGCGTTGGACGATTAACTCAAGAGATACTCCGTGCCGCCCAACGTCAGGCCGCTTAGATTGGACAGGTCCAGCGTGCCATCCAGGCTAACGTTTCCGCCAACCTTAAGCTGGCTATATTGATGCCGCCCAGCACGAGGTTGCTACCGCTGACGGTAAGCGCCGTGGTCCCCGAGCCATTAGCGATGACGCCGGAATACGTTCCGCCGCCAGTAACCGTCAAGGCGGAGGTGCTGGCACCGTTGTTGATCACCGTCTGGGTGCCGGTTCCCGTTCCGCTCAGCCCAGCGAAGCGACAAGAAGGTTTTCCCCTGTGTTGGTGCCGTTAAGTGTGAGGCTGTAAGCGGTGCGGCCCGCGGACAAGGCGATGCCTCCAGTGTTTGTAAACGCAACCGCACCGGAACCTGAGGCGTCGAGGGCACCCGCACAAATTGTAATAGCCGGTTGGTGCTGTCGCCTGAGCCAACGTACTTTAGAGTGCCGTTGCTTGCAACGGTGTCGATCAGCAGATTGGCGGCTGCGTTCGAGGAAGCTCCAATCGAACTGGCCAGCCCACCGTCCGCAAGTTTGGTGACTTGTAGAGCCCCACTATTGATCGTTGTAATCCCTGTATAAGGGCTGGGTCAAAATTGTCGTGCTGAGGCCCCCATTGTAGTTGGTATTCAGGCTTGTGGTTCCGCTTGCCGTGGAGGTAATGGCCCCATCGAGTTCCAATGTCGAGTTTGCTAGCGTGGTATAGGTGCGAAGCTCTCCCGCAAAGGCCCCCATGGCCAGATTGCTGGAATAGGTCAGCTTCCCGGACCCCGTTGTTGATGGAGGCGAAATTCAATGTGCCGTATACTTCGATCTGCGCATCGAAGGTATTGTTCTTATGATTTAGGGTCAGTGTTCCTGCCGCGTTACTGAAAAGCGATATTTTACCGCTTCCCGATGCCGTTCCGGCCAAGATGCCATTGATCACTAAAGGGCACCTCTGGAAAGCGGTGTTTTTGAGAGCAGGGCTATTCGGAACCCGGAATTGGCGGCCACCCAGCAAATTTTTCGGTCACGAGGATTGAAAATCAGCGAGGGCATTGCGCTTGGGTTGGATTGAGATGCATCTTTGCGGGTGATTTACACCCACGGGGTGGTTTTCCCCCGCTATTTTGCCAAACAGGCATAGCGGTCCATATTGTAGACCAAATTGGCGAGGTGGTTGTGTTGAGTCGCCCGATTCAATCCAATACTGCGACACAGGTCGGCCCCCATTTGCTTCATCCGCGCGGAGACGTGCTCCACCCGCACCCGCATTCGGCTGATGATGTGGTTGGTTTGTTCTTCCTGCTGGCTAAGAGGATGATTCCGCGTCGCTTTGCGCATCAGAAATTCTTGTGCATTGAGTCGGATCAAATACTCTTTGTGTTCTTCGTAATCAGCAGGTCACGAGTTCGAGTCTCGTCATTGGCTCCATTAACACCTTGATTCCACGGTGTTTATAAAATCAGAAAAAATCCCGAAAGGGTCGCTGCGCTAAATTACTGTGCTAATTTTAAAGCGCCACATACAGGCAATGGGCTCGGCCCAGTCCAGCAGCTCTCCCCTGTAAGTCTGCCCAGCCCGGGTATGGGAGGACCTGTTTTTGCAAACGACGGGCGATGTTTCTATTGACTCGTTTGGCGAACATCCATAATTTGAAGTCTCTTTCACTTCCAATGGTGCGATTCAGTTTCTATCCCGTATGCCTGCCCGTGGCGATGCCGTCACGAGGTGCGGGAGTCGCACGCCTCGGCTAAGAGGACGGAAAGACCTTCGAGATTTTTCGATTTCGACATTCCCGCCCCTTCTGATTCGCGGCGGGTTCTGGAAGCATCAACTTTGCTTTCCGCGTCAGCAATCAATCCCTGTTTCTTCCGTCGTGCGAAGAAACCGCAAACCACTCCATGAAGCCATCCTATCCATCCGTCAAAATATCCTAAAACAGATACCCAATCCTTATGCTTAATCTTCATGACATAGCGGACCGGCGCCTGCTGGCGGTGATCCGCGAACAGGACGACCTTCGCCAAAGGCGTTATACAATCGTCAAGCTTGACCCGCCCATCCAGCGCGGTTGGCGGCGGTTCTATGTGCTTGGCGAACGCGCCCAAAAGCGCCCGGACCACAAGACGCTGGAGGCGATCCTGGCCGTAATCGGCCCCGAGGTCATTCACCACAGTCCAGATTTCCGGCGGCGTTCTGGACGGCGAAGAAAGCTGATCGAAATCGATCAACCTCTGAAATCCATTCCCTTTTGTGAATGGAGCCGGAAAAATTATCCCGACGAATGGCTGCGGTACTTCCATGCGGAAACCAGACGACGACCGAAATACGCAATCCAGGTCTGGGTTTTCATGCAACCCGCGCTCTTTGAATTGAAAGTGGAACGCAACTGGCAGTGGTATTATCGAGAGGTTGATCCGGCCATCGAGACGCGCCTTGGCGAGCTCGACCGCTGGCTGGAGCAGCACCTGGGCTGGTGCCGTTATCTGCGGCTGAACGGGAAGAAAGCCCAGTGGAAAGACAAACCCGGAAAGATGGCGCTGATGGAACGGCAAAGCCGCGTGGAAATCGAACGCGCCCTCAACAACTTCCCGGAGGTTGATCCGGCCGCATCCGTGCGGCGCGGCCCGATCAGCTTTCGGGAAACCCGACGAGTCTCGTGCACAGCGGAAAATGCCCCCCTTTGCCAAACGCACCGCCATAGAGAGCGGCTCCCACGCATCACCAAAAGTATCGAACTTTCATCCTATCGAATCTTATGAACAATAACGATTTATTACATCTTGGCATCCCGGAAGGGGACGCGCAAAAGCTGGCGTACGTCCACATGCGCCGCCTCTTTGCTGGTGGCCTGGACCGCCCCCAAGTCGAAGAGGCGCTTTCGCGGATTGCGGCTGATCCGGCGGCCTTTCTAAACGACGCCGACGTGGGTAAACTGGCGCGTACGCTGCTGAAGCCGCCCTACACGCCCCGCGCGCAATCCGCTCCGTGGCGGCAGTGGGGCGAGGCCTTGGAGCCCGATGCCGTGCGGCAAATGGTGAACGCGTGTTCGCTGCCCGTGGCGGTTGCGGGCGCATTGATGCCCGATGCGCATGTTGGCTACGGTCTCCCCATCGGCGGCGTGCTCGCGGTGGAGAACGCCGTGGTTCCGTATGCCGTCGGCGTGGATATTGCCTGCCGGATGAAGCTGACGGTGTATAACTGGAAAGCTAGCACCTTGGCAGGCCAGCGCGACCGCCTCGCCAACATCCTGGAAAAAGAAACGTGCTTTGGCGTTGGCGCAGAGTTCAAGCGTCGGCGTGAACACGCGGTGCTGGATGCGGACTGGAGCGTCTCCCCGGTCACGCGGCGGCTACGCGACAAAGCATGGGGACAGCTTGGCACCAGCGGAAGCGGCAACCACTTCGTGGAGTTCGGCGCGTTCACGGTGACGTCGGACGCCCTCGGGATCGCCCCTGGAGAATACCTCGCGCTACTGAGTCACTCTGGGTCTCGGGGAACCGGCGCGCAAGTCTGCGAGCATTACAGCAAACGTGCCATGGAGCGGCACCCGGAATTACCCAAAGAACTCCGCCACCTAGCGTGGCTCACGCTCGACGAAGCCGACGGTCAGGAATACTGGGCGGCAATGAACCTGATGGGCGACTACGCCGCGGCGAACCATGCCCTCATCCACCGCCACATCGCGCGCAGCCTGGGTGCGGACGTGATCCTCGACGTCGAGAATCATCACAACTTTGCGTGGAAAGAACGCCACGTGATTGACGGCGTGGAGCGGCAAGTCGTCGTGCATCGCAAGGGGGCGACTCCGGCGGGCGCAGGCGTGCTCGGGATCATCCCCGGTTCGATGGCAACGCCCGGTTTCGTCGTGCGCGGGAAAGGAGATGCTGCGTCGCTCCATTCCGCCTCGCACGGCGCGGGCCGCGTGATGAGCCGGACGAAGGCAATGCAATCCTTTACCTGGAACGCCGTCAAAAAGCAGCTTGCCGCAGCCGGGGTGGAACTCCTCTCCGCCGGGCTCGACGAAGCGCCGGGCGTCTACAAGGACATCCGGGCCGTGATGGAAGCGCAGACGGATTTGGTCGAGATTCTGGGCCGCTTCGATCCCCGCCTCGTGAAGATGTGCCCGGGAGGCGAGAGGGCGGAGGATTGAGTATACGACGTCGCAAAATGGCTATTCGCCGAAAATCTCGGCAAATTTCTCTTCGAGCATGGCGAATTCCTTTTCGGTAAGTTGGCTGAATTCCTTGGTGCGGGCGCGCTGGAAAAATTTGCCGCCGCCCTGCCGCAGGAAGGCAATCAGCGTTTCAACCAGCTTGTCCGGCATTCCGGTTACCGGCGATTCTTTGCGCGGCGGAAACGATCACGGCGAGTCTGATCCTGTACGGAGTCAGCCTCCATTTCCTTCTGTTCAGGCAGAGGCTCAACCAGACTGCTGGTTTTCGGCTCCTTTGGCCCGCCAAACCGGATATTGGGAAACGAGGGAAGATGGATAGGTTCCACCGCTTGGAGGGTTCGCCACTTCCAGCCGAGCCGGGTTAGGAGGGTTTCTATTAAAAAGAGCAACAGAGCGAGAGGCGGTATCCAGTATCCAACATCGCCATATTCAGGCGGGCGAGGAGCGGTCCAAATGCTTCCCAGATCCAGGCGCTCTACCCCGCCGCTTTCCCTCGCCAGAGCCGCAAGCGCCATTCGTTTTGCCGGATCCAGTTCCCATTCCGCCCCGGAGCTGGCCTGCAAAGGTCCGAATGGAAGGGCGATGGAGCCTATTTGTACGGCCCCTCGCACCAACTTGCCCGGTTCCAATGTCGCAGTGGCCCGGTAACGCCCGGGCTCCATCCGTTCCCAGACCAGCGTCGTGGCTTCTTTCTCTCCCGCGATGACGAGCTTGGGAGGGGTTTTCGCCAGTCGCCGCTCCCAACCGTCATCAGAAGTATCGTAGAGCAGTTCTGCTGATAAATTGGTCCCTTCCACGTCGGAACGAACCACCACCCCCGGCTCGGCAACTGTGCCCATCAACCACCGAACCAATGTCTGTGCAAAGTCCCCATAAGACGCCCATCCGCGCACGCTTGCCGAAAAATCCCCTCCTAGCGGAAATGTCACCGCCGCAACCCGGCCCGTTCCTTTTTGCCAAAACGCGACCAGCGGTGCCGCATCCTCGTTGGCGGTGACGGCCGCGGCGGCAGCCCCGGGCCGCAGGTAGCTGAGGTTGAAACCGTCAACGGCGGCGGGCCACGGCAACGGCTGCGCAGCGAGTTCGGCCCAGCCCGCCATGGCTTTGACCGGGACGGGATCTTCCAAAAAGGCCGCCCGGGCCACCGCCACGGTTTCCTGCTCGAACATGCCCGGCAATTCACTCGCTTCGGCGGCAAAGTAGATACGCCCGCCGCCGAGTTCGGCCACGTCGGTTAAAAACGCCGCGCCGCTGTCGTGCTCCGTGCCAAGCCCGATAACGCTGACCGTGATTTTTTGCTTCCGCATCCTGGCCAGAATTTCTTTGTATTCGCCCACTTCCTGGAGCGCGTCGTTGGCGTCGGCGAGCAGAACGAGGTGACGCTGCCCCGCGGGCGATACCCGCAGCCGGTAATAGGCGTCTTTAAGCGCGGTGTAGACATTGATGCCGCCGCCCGCGCTCATGATCCGGCGGACGGTCTCGCTCAATTTCCCGGCGTCCTTACCCACGGTGCACAACGGCACGATTTCGTGCGGCTCCGTGTCCACCGCCACCACGGTGACTTCATCGCCGGGGCCCAGCAACTCAACGGCCCGGGCGGCTCCGGCGCCCGCCAACTGGATTTTGGTGCGCCCGTCCTTGGTGGGCATTCCCATGCTTCCGGAGCGGTCCATTTCGATGGCCATCGCCGTGGCGAGCTTGCGGCGTTCCTGCCGCATTTCCATCGAGACCGGCAATAAATCAGCGAGGGGAGAGCCGAAGTAACCGCCGCAGGCGAAGCTTGCCTTTCCCCCAGCCATCAACAAGCCGCCGCCCTGGCCGCGGACGTAAAAATCGAGAGCGTGAAGAAAAGGCCCCGGCAGCTTGAAGGCGGGAACGTTGTTCAAAATGACGGCCCGCACCCCCGCCAGTTGGCCTTCGTTCAATTCCGGCAGATGATCCGTCACCGTGACCGTCAATCCCAGGGAGCGCAGCGCCCCGGCCAAGGGGTCGCCTTGGTAGGCTGTGACGAGCAGCACGCTGGGGCCGCCCACGACCTCCACCCAACGCTCCGCCTCGTTGTTGCCGGGGTGCGCGTCGTTTTCGGGCGTGATTCTGACGCCGTAACGATGCCCGCCCGGAGCCGCCAGACGATCCGTGAACCGGGCGACGCCTCGCCCGTTTTTGATTTCCACCGTTCCCTTCGAAAGCGGCTTTCCATCGCGGGTTAACTCGAAAGGCGTGCGCTCCCCGTCGGGACCGGTGACACGAAACTCGATCACAAAGGGCTCCGACGGTTTGGTCTGCGCTGGAGCGGTGAGCGCTTCCACGCGAAAATCGCGAACCAAGCCCTCGGTTCCCAGCCGGTAATCGAGCGCCACCCCCTGCCGCCGCAGCAACTCGGGAAGATCGGTCAGCGAGTCCGTGGAAAACCCGTCGGTAAGCGCCAGCAAACGAGAAGCTCGGCCCGCGGCCATTTGCGAAACGGCATACCTTGCCGCCAGGGCGGTCTGAGTGCCCTCGCGGCTGCCGGTTAGTTCGCTGAAAGCCGAGGGATCCCGGAGCGCGGCTTCGGCGGCGTAATCCACCACGAAGATGCGGTCGTCGCGCCCTTTCGAACGCTCCAGGATGCGCTCCCACTCCGCCAGATGAGGTTCGACGCTTGTTGCGGCGGAGGCCGAGCGATCCGCAAGAATCCAGAGATCCAGGCCGCGCCCGAAGCGTTTCACCTGGGGCCGCGCGGCAAACATCACCAGTAATACCAGGCACCCCATCCGCAGCGGCTGGCGCAGGGACCTCCAGTACCAGGCGGCAACGGGAACGAGGAACAAACAGAGGAACCATTCGGGAGCGCCGAATCTCATGTCTCGCGCCTCCCGTCTGTTTTCACCCAGTTCCAGGCCATCACGACCCCGAGGAACAATACCCAAACCGGGATCCGGGCATCCGCTTCCGAATAACGCTCCCTCCGCGACTGGGCCAAGGTTTCGACAGGGTCCGCTGAACAGGCATGGCGGAAATCCGATTCCCGGGGATCGGCGAAATGCGCCGCCGCGATCAACTTCGCTTTTTCATCCCCCGCCTCAAAGAATCCGGGCTCCGCGGGAGCGCGCAACGCCTCCACTTTATCCCGACGCACAAGGTCGAGGGTCTGATTCGTCTCGAAGTTCGCAGTTTCCGGTGCCGCGAGCTGGAACCGCACGGATTCCGCATACCGGTGGAGCAACAGCACGAAAGCGGGGAGGCGCGGGGCGTTGGAATGGGCGACATCAAAGGCCATTACCAACTGCGTGCCTCGCCGGAAAATCAGCGGACGCTGGTCCATCCAAAGCAGTACGTTGTCTTCCCGCAGCAAAGGCAAAGACGCGGTGCCCGCAACGATGAGGCCGTCCCAATTCAAGCCCTTGATGAGCGGATCCCGCTCCGCGACAATCGTCCCTTTGCACAAGCCGGACGGAGGCGCAGCTTCCTTGCAAAAAAGAATCGCGGGGAAAGTAGGCTTCGCCGGGATGGGGGCGGAGAAATCCTGCCCCGCCAGTCGCAAATTGGGAGCTTCGCTCACGCGGTCGAGCGCTGTCTCGCTTCGCAAGAAAGGCTCGAGCCAATCGCCGAGTTCAGCCCCGCCTTCCACCTGCACCCGCACTCGTTTGGATTCGGGCCGGACCAACGGCAACACATCGTCAAGCGGAAACTCGTCCCGGTTCAATACCACGCGCATTTTCCCAACGCCGTCGGGGAATTTTCCACGGATCGTCTCGGAGCCGCCGGGGGGTAATTCAAGCGCCCGCTCCGGCCCGACGCTTTTGCCCTCCGAGTCTTCCATATGCCATGCCCGCTTCTGCGTTTGGGTTCCAAAATTGCTCATGAGAGCTTCCCAGCCGTCGGCGGTCACCCGCACGCCGCAAAATCCCACATTCTCAATCGCATGGCCTATGGCTAGAAGTTCAACGCCGGGCGGAACCGGAACTTCGTGATCCGTCACAAACAGGATTACCCCGCGGCCTCGGAGCAACGAAAGCCCCGCCTGCAATGCGGGCTGAATATCGTGCATTCCCAGCCGGGGCCGCCAGCGGCGGAGCGCGGCGTCCATATCCTCCAAACGCCCGCCCGCGTAGAGACGTTCCGCCGCGGGATCGGTTTCCAGGAGCAGCCACTCGGTATGCGCCGCCGAGCGAGCCAGGGTCCGCAACCGCGCGGGGAGAATCTCATGCAGCGGCGCTTCAAAGGCTCGCATGGATACGGAGCTATCAAGCAGCACCAGCACGGTTTGGGTGGAATCCTTCCTGATCCACCGGGGCTCCGCGATGAGCCAGGCGAGAAGCAATACTGAAAGCAGTTGAAGCCAAAGTGGGAGCGACTGCCGCAGCCGCTCGAAACGGCGGCCCCCAGTGCTTTTGGGATCGAGGCGATCCAGCAGGAACAAAGTGCTGACCGCCACGGGACGCGACGGCGTTTGCAAAAAATGGATCGCCAGCACGGCGGGGATGCCCAGCAAGGCCAGGATACCCGCCACCGGGCTGGCAAAAATGAGCCCGGTCATGACGCCACCTCCACCGCGCCGTTGGGCAAAGCATCCAAACGCAACGCCTCCAGAAATTCAGACTCGGCGGGAACTCTGGCAAAGGCCACCCCAAACCGATGGGCGTGCTCACGCCACATTTGGAAATGGAGCTGATAAGCGCGTCGGTAATCGCTCAGAAGAGCAGACGTCACCCGCTGGTTCCGGCGCATGCCCGATTCGCAATTCAGCATTTCCAGATTGCCCTCCCAGCTCGGCTCGGCTTCCGCCCGGCACCACGGAACCAGGAGCACTCCCCTGCCCTTGCCAGCCGCGAGCGGCTGAAATGCCGGATTGCCAGGGAAAAGCAGGTCGGAAATCCAGACCCGTAGCGATCCCGTGCGCCATGGGATCAGTTCCAGAGCCGGGGCTGCCTCGCCGCCGTCCGCTCCGGATTCGAGCAAACCGGCCATCCGGGCCGAATCGAGCGCGGCTTCCGGCGGAAGCGGCGTGACGCGCCTGCCGTCCACGAGATAGCACCGTAGCGCTCCCCGCGAATTCAATGCGCTGGCGAGAGCGAAGCAAAACAGTTCCAATGAACGCGCCGTTTTGGTGTCGTCCAGAAACATCGACGCCGAAACATCAAAGGCGAGGTCGATACAAGGCGACACCTCCTCGCGGTAAAGCTTCATACTGTAGTTGCCGGACCGGGCAAAGGCTTGCCAGTCGATATAGCGCGGATCGTCACCCGGCAAATAGGGCCGGTGATCTTGAAAATCAATGGAGCTTCCCGTCCCCATTCCAAGCCAACCGCCGCTCATCCCCCGCCACGCATGATTGCGCAACGGAAGGCGCAGGGAATCGGCGGCCGCCCGCATGCGGCCTTGGATTTTGGCGAGAGCCTCGGCGTCGGCAATCATAGCGTCCTACTCGCACGCATCCGCCTCGCGCTCCATGGCCCGAATTGATTTCCAGCCCGGAAGGGAAAGAACGAAGAGCCCAACAAGGCTAACTCCGGCGGCTCCAAAGTTAAAAGCGGCAAAACCAAGTTGGCCAAAACTGTCATTGCCCCAGAGGTGCAGGAAAAAGCCCATGGTGGGTACCAAACCAATGAGGCTCAAGTGGGGATCGTTATGACTAAAATTCGCCGAAAAGATGATCGCGGTGACAAAAAGCATGAGCTGGAATCCCAAATAGAAGGGCAAAATATTGCGGGCTTTCCGGAAAGCCAACCGCACCAAAACCAGCGGCAATAGCAGCCCCTCCAACCCCGCCGCAATGTTAAAGGCGACCTTCTGGTCGCTCCATTTTAGCGAAGCGAACCCCAGGAATAGGACCGCGACTAGAGTGAAGAAAAGCAAGCCGGTGGCCCACCCGGGGTAGAGGAATTTCCCTGCCAACCGGCCCAAAAGCTTTCGCCGTGTAAAAGGCAGGTAAAGGCTGGGGATCTGAATATTCTCCTCCAACAACGCCCCCAACATTACGGGAGTACAAACCATGGCGGCGATCACCGCGAAAAATCCCCGTTGCGCCAGCGCCCACCCAAGCCCCGCCGCAAGGGCGCATACCAGGAGCGCAATCAGCCGCTTCCGGCTGCTATGGTTTTCGGCGACCGGGGCGATTTTACCCACCCCGACTTCGAACAACTCCAAAATTGCCAGCGGCCCGATCACCAGGGCAGCCCAAACCCAGGAGGCCATGGGCGGACCGAAAACCGTCGTTCTGGGGTTCACCGTGATGCTCATCAAGATGATGAGCATCAAAGGCACGCAGGCCCCCAGAATGATCCGGAACACAATGCTCTTCATAAAAGGCGACAGCCCGACGAAAAGCGCCGTTAAGAGGCAGGAACCGGCGATCAGCCAGCCGAGCACGATCAATTCATGAATAAGATCCACTCCGCCGATGAAATACCGCAGCACGACATAAGGTAACACCGAGCAAACCAGCAGGAACGTCTGGAGCACCAGCGCCAACCATTTGCCCGCCGTGATGCGCCAGGCGGAGAGTTGAGTCAAGAGCATCAACTCAAGCGTCTTTTCCTTGATCTCGCCATGCAGCGAATTGATCCCCCTCAGGGGCATCGCACCCAGCAGGGCAGCCCCGAGCAGGAACCAGAACAGCCCCGTGACACCTTCAAGCGAGTTCGAGTCGCTCCCCAACGAGACGAACACGCACACAATCATGAAGAATTGAATGGCGAGAAAAATCCCCATGAAGGCGCGGGCCCGCATCCCCTGCCGGAGTTCTTTCACAACAATCGGGCTGAGCCAGTCGGCAAAATCATTCATAACGGGGTCACTTCTTGGGTTGCCTCTCGTGGTGCGGCCATGGCCGGAACGGCTCCGCCCACTTTTTGAAGAATATCCACGAAGGCATCTTCCAGTCTGCGTTCTTCCTTGTGAAAATCCGTAACCTCGATGCCGTCCCGGACCATTTTGCGCAGGATCGTGGCCATGGCTTCCGGCGTGTCGGCCTTGGTTCGCAGACGCGCTCCATGTCGGGTCGTTTCGAGCAATTCCATATTGGGATTAAGGGGAATCCATTCCAGCAGCGCCCCGCTGCCGCCCGCAACGCGCACTTCCACGACCACCCCGTGGGCTCCCTCGGAAATCAGGGTTTCCGCCGAGCCATAGTGAACAATGCGCCCGGCGTCGATGAAGAGCAACGTATCGCACATTTCTCCCAACTCGGAGAGAATATGCGAGGAGATGAAGAGCGTCTTACCCTCGTCGGCCAGCAATCGCACGAGATGCTTGAACTCGATGCGCGCCTTGGGGTCGAGCCCGGCGGCGGGTTCGTCGAGAATCAGAAGGTCGGGATCGTGAAGCAGGGTCCGGCCCAGGCAAAGCCGCTGGGCCATGCCTTTGGAGAGTTTATTGATCGGACGCGTGCAGATGCTGGTGAGGTTGGTGAACTCCATCACTTCGTCCATCCGCCGACGGCGCTCGGCCTGGCGGAACCCGAACGCCCGGGCGTAGAAATCAAGGTACTCCAGCACGGTCATGTTTTCGTAGGTCCCGTAGGCGTCGGGCATCCACCCGATAAGCCGCCGCACCTCGTTGGGGTAGTTGACAACATCCCGCCCCCCGATTTTGATCGAACCGGAATCCGGCCCATCGAGTGTGGCCATCATCCGCATCGTGGTCGTTTTACCGGCCCCGTTGGCCCCGATGAAGCCGACCACCTGACCCGGGTGGATATCGAACGAGATTCCCCGGACGGCTTCGAGCGTCCCGAAGCGTTTACGCAAGTCGCAAATTTCAACCAGCGGCTGACTCATGGCTGCATCCCCTCGGTTTGGATTTTGGAAGCGTTGACGACGGGGCCAAGATAAACCACGCAGTCGTCTTTCCATCGAATGCTGTGCAGCGTGGCCATGGGTTCCGTCATCGGGTCTGCGGCTGCCGCTACGAAAGTTCCCGGGAGGGGATGGGCCACTCTATCTTTGAGGATTTCGTCCACCGTGGAGCGGGCCGGGGATGCGATATCCTGGGGAAACCCGATATCCTTGCCCGAGGAGGGCTGGAGCACCGTTTTCTCCCCAGTCCGCACGATCTTGGCTCCCCACGATTTTCCATTCTCATCGGTCAGGAAAAGAGCTTTCAACGGGCTCCCGATACTAGAAACAACGATGGGAGCTCCGGACGCTTCGGTACCGGTTACGGTGACGGCCGCGCGGGTGGGGCGGATCGCGGCAAGGTGCTGCGCCTGGATGGAGCGGCTTCTGAACCAATCGCCCGAGTACCTCATCCCCTCGACATTCATGCGGCCCGAACGCCCGCTATTTCCATCTAGAGGAATGGGATGGACCAGCGCTTCCTCGCACAGTTGAAATCCGCTTCCAAGTAGAAGGCCCGTCCTGGCCACCTGATCCTGCCAGACCACGGCTTCGTGGGTCTCGGGCAGTAAGTTGACGAGCGTGTAACGCCGGCCCGTTCCGCCGGTGCCTTCCTGCAACAAAATGACGCCGATGAGCGCGAGACCGCCCCCCAGCGAAATCAGCGGCGTGGTCCAGAACATCCGGTGCCGCCGGACAGCAGGAGCAAAGATGAAAAGATTAGCCGGTCCCACGAGCACGGCAAAGCCGATAACGAAACTGACAATCAAGGGAACATTGGGTTTGAGATCGCCAAGCGCCGCCCTCATGGACCAGTTCTTGCCTTCGGGTTGATTTAGCCGTTCAAAGAGCGGCGAGTTTTTCGTAATCAGCGGGGCCAGAACCGTGGCGCTGAGTTCCTTGCCGTCCCATGGGATCGCACGGATGTCCCCAAAACCATAGCGGGATCCCCCCGAGGGAAGATGAAACTCGTTCCACGGAAAACTCGCACCCTCCCTCACCGCCATCGCCAGATGTCCGCCTTGCCCCACCCATTGGCGGATCGCGGCGCGCACCGCGGGGTCGAGTTTATCCCATTCTTCACGGGTGATGGAGAGCCATTCCACGCCGGAGAATCCGCGCCAGTCGGGAGCGAGGTCGACGGGATCAAACTGGGCCGCGCTGAAGTTCTTTTTCCCTTTCTCCAGCTCTTTTTTTAACGGCTCCCAGGAGCGGCTGGAGAGCTCGCGGCTCATGGCGAGAAACTGGGTTTCTCCCGAGCTTCCATGGCCGTTCGACTGGTAAGAAAACCGTTCGGTATCCCCTGTCGTGCCTGGGCCGGAGGCCCGCACGGTCAGATTATGGAAGCGCTGCAGAGGCGCGGCGAAAGGCACCGTCCGGCTTTGACCCGCCCCCAGGGAAATGCGCACGGTGGACCGGATGCCTTCGCCGAAAGGGTTGCTGTTCACCTCAAACAGCCATGTTCCGGGGCGCCCCGTATTGTTGTGAACGGTGATATGAAGCGGCTCAGCGCCCGAGGGAACGCCGTTATCGAAGTCGCTCGAAACCTCGATTCCAACCCCACTGCCGTCTTCCGTACGCAGTTTCCGCGCTTCTTTGGCAGACGTTTGCGAAAGACTTAAAAGTCCCAGTAAGGCAAAACAGAGCAAGGCAATCCAGGAAGCTTTCATGAGTTGGCCAGAATAGTGGAAATTTCACGGTCCTGCCGGGGCACTTCCTCCAGCAGGCAGGCCACCACGGCGGCGCAGGTGCCCCCGTCGAAGCGCGCGGAGTAGTCCAAAATAATACGATGGCTCAGGATCGGCCCGGCCAAGGCCGCGACGTCTTCAAAGCTGGCGTTGACGCGGCCTTCCAGCAGCGCACGGGCTCGGGCCGCGGCGGCGAGGCCGATGGCGGCTCGCGGGCTCGCGCCGAACTTCACCCCCGAGGCCGCCTTCGAGCATCCGGGGTGAGTCGCTCCGACCAGCCGGGCGATGTAATTGGCGACCACCGGCGGCAAATAAATACGCCGGACCAGCGCCGACAGGCTTGCCAAATCCTCCCGCCCCATGACCGGCTTCACCGCCGGCTCGACTCCGATTTCGCGGCCATTGACGATCCGCTCTAGAATCGCCGGGGAGGCGCTCGGCACATCGAGCTTGAAAAGGAACCGATCCAACTGCGCCTCAGGGAGCGGATAAGTCCCCTCCAGTTCGATCGGGTTCTGGGTGGCCACGACAAAAAAAGGATCGGGCAGAGGATGGCTGACCCCCATTACGGTTACGCGACGTTCCTGCATCGCCTCAAGTAATGCCGATTGAGTTTTGGGCGAGGCCCGGTTGATCTCGTCAGCCAAAACGAGGTTGGCAAAAAGCGGCCCGGGCTGGAAAACAAACTCCCTCCGCCCCTGGGCCTCCTGAAGGATCGGGCTGCCGGTGATGTCACCCGGCAACAGGTCAGGCGTAAACTGCACTCGCTTGCACTGGAGTCCCAGGGCACGGGAGAGGCCCTTGACCAACTCGGTTTTTCCAAGGCCCGGCAGACCCTCAAGCAAAAGATGACCCCCAGCAAGCAATCCGGTCAATACACCGTCAATGAGCACCTCTTGACCGAATAACACACCGTTGAGTTCATCTCGAAGGCACTGCAACTTTTTCCGGGCAGCAGCGATTTCCATTTCATCTGGGGGTTCCATGGGCTTCAAGGAAATCAAGATTTCCTCTCACTAGGAAGTTTGTTTTTGGGATTGTACCAAAACGTCGAAAGAAAGAGGATTTTTTGAGGGGCAATATTACTTAAAGTAGGCTTTTAAAACCTCCCCCTCCTTTGGGGATGGCGTAATGCTCCAAACCGCCTCTCCTCCGTTCCCTTCCGATGAAACATTCCCCCCGAAAGCGGAACCATGCACAGCGTCCTGATCTACTTTGTGTTCCCCCGCGGTCACTCCGACCACATCTCCCAGGGCGGCATCCTCTCTGTTTCCGCCCTGAAGCGCGGTTTGCTGCCCGGGTTCAAGGGACGTGGGGGTAGGTCGGATTCCCAGCGGCGCTGTGCCTCCGCCTCCCCCGGGCTGGCCGGGCTGATCCTGCGGGCTGTCGAGTTTGCCGTTATAGTTCGCATTGGATAACGCGTCGCCCAGGCTGGCCAGCGCCAGGGTACAGACGCCGGCTTGCTGGCGGACTTTCTTTTGCAAAGCCGCGATCTGTTCTCTCGAAAGGGAGCACTTACCGCTGCCGCACTGGGTCAACGCAGCGCAATCCGTTTTATTGAGCGGCAGCGCCCCCATTTGCAATCCCTTGATGGCTTCGTTCCATAGAGCCTCCTTATCCTGCGGAATGGATGCGCCATTCCCATATTGCAGTCCGGGGGTAAGCGCTTGAGCCGCCGCATTCAGATGGTGCTCCAGCGAGGAAACGGCATGAGCGGTTTCCTCGGCAAGCGCGGCCCCGGCTTCCAGGCTACTTTGGGAATACCACGACTCCGGCGATTGCCTCCGCAGGGCGTCCAGTTTTTGATCCATCGCCGCAAGCGCATCCTGGTCGGGCACCTGAGCCCGTTTCAATTCCTCCAGAGCCGTTTCCACCTGCGACCAAGCAAGCGGCGGCTCAATTTTAGCGGAAACAGGGTTAGATGCCCTGGAGATCGGGATTTTGGCCGCTGCGATTAAAAACAGCCCGCCCAAGGCCGCGGGTGCAACCAACCGCAACCAGCGCCAGCGAAATCCGCTCCTGATATTCCGCATGGGAGAAGGCCACGGCCCCACCCCTGCCGCAGCGCTGGAAAGCCGGTTATGGAGCCCAAGCACCGAATCAAGACGCGCCAAACCGTCTTCTCGCGTAAACCACCGGTGCGCCGTACGCCAGAAAGCCTGAGCTGCGATGATGAGAAAGACCGCTCCGCTTAATGGCAGCAACCCATACGAGTTCCAGCCCTCATGGCGGGCTACGAGTAAAAGACAGCCAGCCACGAAACACCACACGGCAACCGCGGGGACGGCAAACTCCAACCAGCAGGCGCTGTTGACTTGGGCCGCAATGAGCCCCCCTTGCCGTAGCCAGAATTTTTGCATCTCCGGCGAGCTTAACTCTCATTCCCTAAATTCCGAAAATGAAAAATAGCGATGACCGCAGCCAAAAATTTTAAAAAATGTCTAAGAATTCGCTGACCAGCCCGTTATGCACGGTATGAAACGTTCCCCGTCGATCATCGCGTTTTGCCTGGCTTGGGCAGCCCTACTCAGCTTTCCCAGTCTGGGACATGGCCAGAAAGTCCAGAATTGGCCCCGGCTTATCGTCTCCCAGGGAGCGTCGGAGCCGATGCAAATTAAAGAGATGTCCGTCCAATCCCGCATCGCCGGGCTCCAGGCGGAGGTCGCCACCACGCTCACGTTTTACAACCCGAACCCACGCCAACTGGAAGGCGAGTTGTCCTTCCCCTTGCCGGACGGAGCGCTTGTGACCGGTTACGCCCTCGACATCAACGGCAAAATGATCGACGGCGTGGTCGTCAAAAAAGAAAAAGCGCGGGTTGCGTTTGAAACCGAGGCCCGCCGCAGGGTGGACCCGGGGTTGGTGGAGCACGTTGCGGGAAATGTTTACCGCACGCGTATTTACCCTCTCCCACCGCAGGGAACGCGGCGTATACAGTTACCCTATGTCACTCCATTGGCCGTCGATGCCAATGCTGCAACTTTCCAGCGCCGACCATTACCACAGAAGCCTCGGTGCGATTCCTAAATTCGATTCAAAGCTTGAACAAGAGTTCATGGAAGCCTGGGGTGCAGGCCAAAAAACCTTTTTACCAGACTTTACGTTTGTTCACACCTCGGGAACCCGCATCCTGTTTGAATCGTCGGCTTTTGGACACCCGAGTACCTCGCCGAGAAGCGTGCAACCGTCGAACAATTCCGTGGTGAACCGCTTCTCCTGGCCATTCAGAAAGATTCCGCAAAGGACTTCAGCTCCCTCGGAATTTCCACCCTCCCTTTTGACAAAGCTCTTAAAATCGGGCCCATTCTTGAAGCATTAAAACCATTGGGCCAAAAGCAGGCAGCGTCGTCTCCTATCCTGCAACCCCTTTGCTTTCATGCATTCTTTGAACGGCAAGCGAGGGTCGTAGCGATAAGGGGTAGAGCAAGCCTTGGGATGAAGGCAAAAAAGTCGGCCGTGCGAGGATTTTTCTGTAAATTTTTAGGTGGCAGGGGTGGTTAAGCGGCTTGGAGTTGGGAAGGCGGGTTCATGTTGAGGTAAGATTTGGCAGAGGCCCAGACATGTTTGTAAAGAAAGGCTGTATCGACAGCCGCATTGACCCGGTGGTTGCCCGTGGAAACTAAGGTCACATGATGTTTGTCGGGAATGATTGCTCGGACTTGGCGAAAGCCTTCGGGGATTTCCGCTACGGCCATGATGTAGTTCACGGTATAGGGATGGTTCGGGCGCAGTTCGACGGATGTTGCAAACCCTTGGCGGTTGATGGAGTTTGAGCGCGCTGATTCGGCAGCGCCGTAGTGGAAATAGGAGGTGACATCTTCTACTCCGAGAACCCGCACATGCCTGCCATTCCATGGCAAATAGTGCCGCCCTCCGTTGGACATCCAGAAAATAGTGGAACGGAGCACCTGGGGATCTTTAAGCGCAAACCAGACGTAGCGGTTCCTCGGATACGTTACCGCTGTCCATGCAAAGTCGGGACGTGCTTCGTGAACAAAAAGGGCGAGGTCGTCAAACCCTTTGCCGGTGGGGTGGCGACTGATATCCGCATTCTCTCCCGACAACAGCGGCACTCGATCCATACGGGAAAATACCGCTCCGGGTTTCAGTCGGCTGTAACCGCCCTGCTCCGGATTTTCAAATGAGGTGGGCAGCACTTGGGCAAAGCGCATTTTGCTGGTGCTTACGATGGCGGAGTCTGCATCGGGTGGGATTTTAAGCAGGGCGTGGTGGCCGATGGGGAAGCGTCCGCTCATCCCGGAAATGATGTGCCGGCAATAGAGGGCGGCTTCATTGTTGCGGACGTGGATGAGCTTTTCCACTTGTCCGGATTGAAGCTCGGATGCGAGTGACAGATGAAGGGTTTTTCCGTAGGAATCGTTTTGGAGCGTCTTGAAATGCCACAGCCCGTTTGCGGTCTCTCCGTGGGGTGGAAAGCATTTCCCTCGATGTGGCTTTTCATTTCCCCCGAAGGGCAAACAGAAAAAATCGCCGCGCAGGGATTGAAGCAGCGGGAGCAACTTTGGATCCTGTGCTTCTTCGGCCCAAGGGGCGACGGCGTAGGGTTCAACGGCCCCTTGCGGAAGTTGGAACCGCACGGGGGCCAGGTGTCCGCCTTGTTGGGTGATGCAGGCTTCGACGCGGTTAGCCGCGATTTTCCAGGAAGGCTGGCCCAGGCAAACGGTGGTTTGCATGACCGCTGGTTATGCGCCCACGCGCAGTTCGGGATTTTCCGGTCCAAAGTGCTTCAGCATAACCAGGGGATCGGTGGTTGACGGGTTGGTGATAACCACGCCTTCCCGGGCCGCTTTTTCGCTGACGAAAAACTCGTCGGAGGTCAACTGGCCGTAGCGAATGAGCGCCGGGGTATCGATCTGCCACGTGCCCAGCGTGCCGTGGCCTTGCACGAGGATCAAGCCGTAGGCGGCCTGATCCACGATCGTTACGGTATGACCAGGGAGTACCGTTAGTTCCTTGGCGCTGAAGGCCGCTGAGCGGTAGCAAATCCAATTTTCGACATATCCTTCCATTTGCTCAAGGGGCTTAACCGGTTTGGGCCGCATGAAGTGGTTGGCCATAAAACAAGGGTCCAGGTTGGCTTCCCAGTCGAGCACTTCGATCAAGTAGTCGAAGTCTCCCTTGCGGTCTGGCGGGGTGTCTTTCCATAGCAGTTCTTCTGGAACAACTTGGTTGCCAACGAGCGACTGGTACATGGCGTAAACGTCGGAATTTCGTTGCGGCTCATACGTGCAAAGGCTGCCCGGGGCGTGGAGGATGCCGGGCGGAACGTCCCAGCCCGTGCCGGGTTCCAGCCGGTAGGCGCGGGAAAAATTTGTGAGCTTGTTGTCGCCTTTGGTGAAATTTACCAGGGCCTCGCGCACCTGTTCCTTGGTGGTTCCCGGTTCAAATCCAAAGAAAGTATAGGGAAAGTCTCCCCCATGATTGTTGAGCTGCGGGGGAAAGTAATAGCACTCTGGCTTCCCCTTTTGCCCGACCTTGCGAGCGTGTTCCTCGCGGTGATGGACGTGATGAGGAAGCGCTCCCTGATTGTCGAAGAACTTGGAAAACATCGGCCAGCCGCCATGGTCGGCCCACAGCTTGTTGCCGATCAGTTCTCCCTTTAACTCCGCCACCGCATCGCGCAGGAGCAGTTGCCGAACCTCGCCTCCATCTTCCACGACGATGAAACTCAAGCCTTCATGGGGTGCGGTCAACGGCCCGTTGTCGGCGGGCGTGGAGGAGGCGAACCAGCGTTCGTCAATGCCTCCGCGTTTGCCACCGAGGGCATAATAGTCGTCCGGGTGCAGTTTGATGCGCCGTCCGGGAATGCAGAAGGAGCGGGGAACCCACGCCGGGGCCAACCGCACGATGCCTTTGCCTTGTTCCAGCGCCAGTTCAGCAAGTGATTGGGTGTTCATAAGGAATGGAGGATGGTCTAAGATGAGGAGAGCGTGGTATATTCGAGTTCAAACTGACTAAAGATGCGGAAATCGCGGAACGAAAACTCAACCGCTCCCGCGTCGGTCCATTGCCAGGAAACCGGCGTGCCTTCGGGCAAAAGCCGTACCGCCACCGGGCTGCATCCGTGAGCCAGGTGGACCCGGATTTTGCCATCGGAGGGGAGCGCGTCTTCCTGGTCGCTGAGCGATACAAGGCTGATGTTGAAACGGTTCTCCTCACGCTTCTCGAAAACCGTGATTTCCACAAAGCGGGCGGCATCGGCTTCCACTTGGGGCGTCTCGCCGAGAAGCCGTATTATCAGGTCTGCAAAAAGAACACGGTTGATGTCGTGATCTTCGGCCTCGATGGCGCCTGCTGCGTAACAGGCAACGCCGTTCCCATAGTGATGCCATGTGATGCCGGGCATGCTGCCGGTGGGGCCGGGGGGAGTGCTGTGGATGCTTGAAAATGTCGGCTTCCATACCGTGCCGCCCTTCTTTGGAAACCATGGAAGGGTAATGGTGGCCAGCGTTTCGGCGTCTTTGGCGCGGATGGGAAGATAGCCAGCTTCGTGTGAAAGGTGCTCCTGGGGGCAAGCCAAGGCAGCTAGGCTGGGATCGCATGGCGAGATAAAGGCCAGCTCGTATTGCATGGCTGCTTCTTTGGCTACGCCGTAAACTTCGGCCAGTCCAAAATTGGGCCGCTCGGTTCCGGTGAGGTCGACAAGGCTGGAGTATCCGCTGGCATAGACTGCCCCCCCTTGGGCGACGAACGCCCGCACCGCGTCAATTTCCTCGTCCGTCATCACGAGAACATTGGGCAAAATGATGACCTTGTAATCGCCCAAGCGGCCGAGATTTTGCTTGGTCACGACTGCATACGGAATATGAGCTTCCTGCAACGATCTGGCCGCGCCCTTCACTGCGTCCATGTGAGGAACCTTGAAGAGCGAAGCCATGTTGTCGGCTTGCCGGGAGTAAACGCTCACATCGTGGCCGTTCTCGCGGAAGTCAAAGCGCGACTCGGAGCTCATGTAGATGGCGACGTCGGCTACCAGATCGCCGCCGAGCGTCGGTTCGTAGCGGGCCAAGCGGGAGAAGATTCCCGAAATGCGCTGGTAGACGCCGCGGTTGAGCGTGCCCAAGGGATCGATCCCATCGATGAACATGAAGGCGCTTGCGTGCGCCGGGGCCAGCGAAGCCTGGGTTTCGAGCCGCACGGCGCTTTTCATCGTTACGTGGTCGCGCAAATCCATGCAACGTGAAGTGTGGAACTCGAACGGCTTGTTGATGCTGATGGCCTCGAAAAGTTTGCAGACCAGGCTTTGCTGAATGGCCGGACCGTAAAAGTCACCGCTGGTGTAGTCGCAATGATCCGTCAATGAAAACGGCATGCCAAAACGCCAGTCGTGCAACACGGGGCTCATCTGGTGGGTTACGGTCATTGAGGGACGTGTCCGGCGGACCGCGTCCGTCAGTGCCTTCGCCATCTCGTTCATCCAGCGTTCACGCGCCTGCTGGAAGGCTGTCCATACCGGGTTGTTCCAATCAATCGTTGTGGGAATCTCATGCCCGTTCTCTTCCTTGAAACGCCTGCGGCAATGAGGGCAATAGCAGATGTAAGGCCAGAAAAGCATGTCGAAGAAAATCCCGTCAAACGGGTAGTCGCGGCAGATTTCCTCCGTCTGCGATATGGCAAACTCACGGTAGGGCGAATTGGGGCAGCAAACCCCGTAGCGGCTCTCTTCGTAAGCGGATTCTCCGTCCTTGGGGAGGATGCGCCATTCCGGCTTTTCCAGAAACAGTGCGTTATTGAAAATGGCGCTGTAGTAGGCCACAACCGCCACGCCTTTGTCGTGGCATGTTTTCAAGACATCGCCGACAAAATCCCGGCCCTTCAAAGCGCGGTGCACCGGGCCGACCTTTGACGGATACAAGGCGAGCCCCACGTGCGAGTTGCAGTAAAGCATCGTGCTGGTGATCTGCCCTGTTTGGATGGTCTCGGCATAATCTTTGGCATCAAGCTGCGCCAAAAAACGATCCTCCCAGTCCGGGATATGCATATCGACCAGCAGACGCCGGAAACAATGCTGATACCAAGAGTGACTGGGAAGGTTTTCCATAATGAGTATAAAAATAAGGCGAGTGCCTTGATGGGATGAGAATCCTCCCTTTGATATGAATGCGCAATGGGACAAAACTGCTATTCATTGAACAAAAATGCGGAGTGCATTCAGGCGGCTATCATGATAAGCCCTGTGACATGCCGACGTTAAAATGGCTTGAACGAGTGTCTCCAAGGCTCAACACCCTCTGGCGTGGCGAATGGCGCACCGGCTTCATCGAACCGGCCCGCTACTTATACGATCATGAACTGGTCTGTGTTTCCAAAGGAACGTGCCGGGTGCAGTTTGAGGATCGTGTGGAGGAATTGGATGAAGGGATGTTTCTCATCATTCCCCCGGCAAAACTTCACGTAGGCACCCCGGTCAGCCGGAGGGTGTTTCGCTCGTGTATCCATTTCGATTGGGTTACGGCAAAAACGATGCCATCGCATCCGTTTTGCTCCTATCATCCCAAACGCCCTAAAATGGCGCATGTGGTCCGGACGCCTGATTTTGTTCCCAAACAATGCTTTGTCGGACGATTCCCCATGGATGGAGCGATTCCGGCCTTGCTGGAAACCCTTTTCTTGCAATGGCAGACCGGTGAGGCCTTTCACCAGGCTCGATGCCGGGGGGTGTTTTTGGAACTGTTAATGCACCTGCTTTGGCCCAAAACCGAAAAATCAAGGCTGGGAGACCGCGGGATTCAATGGGCCCATGCGGCGAAAGATGCGCTTGATCGTCAGGAGGAAAATGACGGGAGCATTCAGGCGCTGTTGGCGGGATTGGGGGGGAGTTATTCGCATATCTGTCGGCTGTTCCATCAGCATTTCAATCTGACTCCGGGGGAATATCTGACAGCGCGGAAACTGGAGCGCGCCAAAGAATTGCTTCGCGATTCCAGGCTATCGATTGCGGAAATTGCCTACAAAGTGGGCTTTCATGATGCGGGGTATTTCACCCGGAAGTTTCGCCAACGGAACGGAATCCCTCCCAAACAATTCCGCCAATAGTCCATGGCGGAGGGTTTACCGCCCATCCATACAAGGAGTTTCGGAAGACCTTTGGAGCGTCTGGTTTTCCCTTGGCAAAAACCGTCAAAACCAGTTATGCTTGTGGATGCATGCCCCCTCATGATCAACCGTCTCCATCCGTCCCTACGATGGAGGATATCGCCCGCCTCGTCGGCGTTCATCAAACCACGGTTTCGCGCGCGCTTCGCAACGATCCGAGAATTACCGAAGCCGTCAAAACCCGGGTTCAAGAAGCGGCCAGGCAACTGGGTTATCGTCCCAATCCCCTTCTGTCGGCACTGGGAACACTTCGCCGACAACGCGCCTCGGCCTATTATCAGACGGTGCTTGCCTATATCGTCAAAGGAGGAGCAACCGGAGCCCACCTTTCGGGGGCCCTGGCCGCCGCCGATCAGCGGGGCTACAAGGTGGAATGTTTCGAGATCGGCCCCCAGCTCCATGAGTCCCGGCTCAATGGCATCCTGATCGCTCGCGGGATTCAGGGGATCATCCTTGGACCGTTGCCGGAAGCTCACGGACACTTCAATCTCGATTGGGAACACTTTTCTACTGTTGTGATCGAATACTCCTTCACTCAGCCTGCCTTTGACCGGGTGATCACCAACAGTTACGACACGATGAATATCGTGCTGGCCGAATGCCGCCGACGCGGCTTCACGCGGCTGGGGGTGGCGCTTCATCAAATCGTGGATGAGCGTAATGAAGGGCTCTTGTGCGCCGCTTATGCGCTGGCCCGTGAACGGGATCCCGGCATGGCGCCGCTGTCGCCGCTCTTGATGTCCGATTGGAATACCGATGCGTTCCTCAAGTGGTTTGAGCACGAAAAGCCGCAGGTCGTTATCTCGTCCAATTTCTTTCTGCCGCATATCGAAGCGTGCCTCCAGAAGCTGAATTTGCGTGTTCCGGATCAAATCAGTTTGGTCAACCTGAACGTCAGTTCCCTCCGCCCCAACGACAGCGGTGTCTGCCAGGATGCCCCGGCGATTGGTGGGATCGCCGCACGCCTGGTCATCGAGAAGCTCAACCATAACGACCGGGGCATCCCTGCCTCCCGCCTGACGGTGCTGACCGAAGGCCATTGGTTTGAAGGCACGACGCTTTTGCAAAAATCAGCCTTTATTTAGCTGCCAACCCATTCCTTCCCCCCAACAGCCTGCCTTGCCTCACCATGGTCGGCAGCAGCCCCTTTCATCCTGAGCAGGTTCTCGCACACCCTGTGAGACAATGTCTCATGAAAGGCTACCTTGAGGGGATGATGAATTCCCCTGAAATCGTCGCCTTATGCATCGGCATGCAGGGAGCCACGATTGCCCCTCCATCAGAAGTAAATCATGTTTCGGAGCATGAGATGCGACTGTTCCCTCTGGTGATGACACCTGAAGCAAGCATCTCGTGAACTTTTCCCCTATCCCCCCGTGGTCATTTAACCGGTGTAACACCAAGCGCCAGCTCTCTATTCCAACACAGTAACCCTAAACTCTAAAATGAAACCCCGCATTTTGAAGATAACCTCCAGCGTCCCTTCCTTGAAGGGACTTAACCATCGCACCCCGGAACTCTATAGCGCGATTGCCGCGTTGTTTTTAAGCGGGGTATGCACTTCGTCGGCAGCCAACTTCACCTGGAACGTCAGCGGCACCAATGATTGGAACACAGCCGCAAACTGGAATGGTGGCGTGCCGACCGTGGGGGGGGCTGTCTCTATCACAACCGATCCGGGAACCCCTGTTGTGGTGAATTACAACTCGCCGATGTCCGCTGCTAGTATCAGTACCCTTACCCTGGGTTACGGGGATGCCAATACCTCCGGCCATACGTCGACCCTCAACATCTCAGCAGCCGGCTTCAACACGACGGGGGCCAACCTGATCACTGCCGGAGGTATCCTCAATGTCAACACCGGTGGTGTTTACAACAACACCAGCACACTTACTCTCGGCAACACCACGGGAACTTCCACCAGTCTTGCCTATCTGAACAACAATGGTGGGTCGCTGACCGTCAGCGGGGCGACAACCGTGAACTACGGCGCCATAAGCCTTGCCTCGGGCACCAGTAACTTGGGGGCCGTTACGTTGTATGGAGCGAGCTCGCTGGCCGTGGCTGGGGTCGCCACGAGCGGGACAGTGACGCTGAGCGGTTCCACCTCCGTCATCAACGTCAATGCGGGTGGCAACTACACCGCCGCGGCCCTCCTATTTGTCAGCAACACCTCGACGCAGGCCAGCGTTGTCAACAACAACGGCGGTTCGCTCACTGTCACGGGAACCGTCAAAGACAACTACGCGGCATCGAATACCGGGGTGAACCTCAATCTCTTCGGCGGGACATCGACCTTTAACGGTGGAATCGTCCTAAATTCCGGCAGCTCGTCGGTCAAAATCAGCGGCGGCGTCAATTCCCTAGGCGACTTTGCCGACAGCCGTGACGGCAGTGGCGGCGGCACCTCTACCGTCCATGGTTTGGTGATCAGTGGCGGCACAACGACAGCTAACAGCATTTTGCTGGGAGGCGGCAGCACCGGCGGCAACTCTTGGGGCAACTTGAACCTCAGCGCGGGTTTGCTCACGGTGAGCGGATCGTTTGTCCTGGGCGACACAACCACCAATGCGGGCCGTGGCGGAAATTTGACTGTTACGGGGGGAACGCTTGCTTCCACGGTGTCGAGCGGACTCATCCTGGCCAATGCGAACAATACAGTTGGTCAAGCGACATTCACTGGCGGCACCTCGACCTTTGAAGGGATCACCCTCTTGTCATCAACAAACGTGACATCGGGAACCGCCAAGCTGACACTCAGCGGCGGCACCGTGTACGTGGGCAGCGGCGGCATCGTGGCCAACACCGGCGGCGCCGGGTCTACGGCAACGATCTCCCTTGGGGGCAACAATGCGGTTCTTGCCGCGAAGAGCGACTGGTCATCCTCCGCTTCGATGAGCATCGTTTCCGGTTCCATTATTCTCCAGGCTGCGGACTCGTCCGGCGTGGCCCATAACATCAGCCTGAGCGGCCCCATTGGTGGTACCGGCTCGCTCGTTAAGACCGGCGCGGGCACGGTGACGCTATCCGGATCCAATACCTATACCGGTGCCACGACCGTGACCGCAGGCATCCTGGCCTTAAGTTCGGGAACCTATAGCGGTGCAACCGCGGTTAACGATGGGGCGACGCTGGCCCTGACGGGCGCGGTCACCAGCGGAACCGTGACCTTGACCGGTTCCACCTCCTCCGTGAATGTCAATGCTGGCGGCAATTACACAGTCAGCAACCTGGTATTTAGCAACGCTGCGCAGAGCGGCACGTTGAGTAACAACGGAGGTGTTCTCACCGTCACCAACACCGTTAAAGATTCCACTGCCGGTACAGCTTTCGGTTACAGCATCAACCTGGCTTCGGGAACATCCACCTTCAACGGCGGCATCACCCTGGACGGCAACAACTCTGTTCTCAAAATCAGCGGCGGCGTCAACTCGCTGGGGGCTGTCGCATCCAGCCGGGATAATGGCCTTGTCAGTTCGACCACGGGATTGATTGTTTCCGGGGGTACGACGACCGCCACCAGCGTTACCCTTGCCGGTGGCAGCACCAATGGCAATGGCGCCGGGAATATGAACATGAGCGAGGGATTGTTCACTGTCAGCGGCGCCTTTGTTCTTGGCGACACGAACACGGTGAGCGCGCGCACCGGTTCCCTAACGGTTAGTGGGGGAACGCTCGTATCCACCGGAACGGCGGGACTCGTCCTGGGCAATGCCGATAACCAAACCGGCCAGGCGACGTTTACGGGAGGCACCTCGACGTTTGAAAAAATCACCCTCCTGGGATCGTCTTCCATCGTCTCGGGAACCGCTAAGTTAACGGTCAGCGGCGGTGCGCTATATATCGGCAGCGGTGGCATCGTCGCCAACACTGGTGGCACCAATTCGGTGGCGAGCGTCGCTCTTTGGAGCGGGGCCACTATTGGCGCGAAAGCAGACTGGTCCTCCTCGGTTCCCATGACCCTCAACGCCGGAGGCATCACCTTCCAGGCTTCTGATGCGTCCGGCGTGGCCCACGATATTAGCCTGAGCGGAGTGTTATCTGGCACCGGCGGCCTGACGAAAAAAGGTGGTGGCGCTTTGACCCTGGCGGGAAGCAATATCTACACGGGAAGCACTACCGTTTCGGCCGGCACGTTGAATGTCAATGGATCGCTTGCCGCCGCCAGCGCGGTTGCGGTCAATTCTGCGACACTCGGCGGCAGCGGCACCGTGGGTGGAAATGTCACGGTTGCCAGTGGTACCGTCAATGGCTCCGGGTTGAAAATCGGCGGTTCCGGAACATTCACGGGCAACAGCACGCTCTCCGGCTACAATATTGCCAGCAGCGTGACGGTGGCCAGCGGCACCACTTCGTTGAGCGGCACCACCAAATCCAGCAGTGGGCTTGCCGTCTCGGCGGGAGCCACATTGAACGTGAACGCCAATGGCACCATTGATGGAAGCGCCACTGTCAGCGGTTTGTACAAAGGCAACGGCACGGTAACGGGCAACCTAACCCTGAGCGGCACTCTTTCGCCAGGCAACAGCGCCGGGATTACAACGGTCGGGGGGAACTTCACGATGAATTCCTCGTCCACGCTAGTGGCGGAAGTGGCTGGAACGGTGGCGGGTACGTCCTATGACCAGGTTAAGGTCAGCGGAAACGTCTCCCTCGCCGGAACGCTGGATCTTAGCACGCTAAGCGGTTTGGCGCTGGGCACCACGATCACCCTCATCGACAACACCGGCAGCGGTACGACAACGGGATACTTTTCCAAGGTCATCACGAGCGGCTCCACCTCCACGCTCACTTCGAACTCCAACTATACGTTCATGGTGAATGGTACAGAGTATCTCTTGAGCTACACATCCAACACCGAGGGGGACAGCTATGGCAACGACGTGACCTTGACGGTGGTTCCCGAACCGAGCACCTGGGCAATGTTCATCGGCGGCCTTGGTTTGCTCGCCTTTGGGCAGCGGATGCGCCGCAAACAGACCCTGTAGTCATCCAGATTTTTCGCAACGCCCCAAGGAAGCCGCAAAGCGTTGCGGAGATCTCATCCAGCCACCGCGGCATCTTCACGAGGAGGAAGGTGCTGCGGCCTATTTTTTTCCGGAGTCAGGCCGTATTTGCTGGTTGCGCGCCTCCGTTAAAAAGCGACGCCTAGTCAAAAGCAGGCACCCGGTGCGTCGCCATCTAACACGCGTAAAATTTGCGATTGATGCATCGGCATGCACTGCGCATCGATTGTTGCAGGAGAAGACTAGTCATATTTTCAATGCATGAAATCCCTCCTGTCTGCTTGGCTGTGTTCGGCGTGCATTTGTGCATCGCTCTCCATGGCTCCCGCAATCGAGCCTCGCCTTGCTTTTGATTTTAACGCCGGAACGGGAACTTCCGCGCATGGTTTGGGCAGCGATCCGGCGGAGTTGGTGATGCAAAACCAAGGCAATGAACCCTTCAGCCTTTACGGAGCTGACGGGACCGGATTGACCGGAAAGCCGGGAGACTTCGCCCTCGACATCGGCCGGACCACCCAAGCCATGGGAGCCGATGGAAAATTCGGTGGAACGGCCAAAATTTCCGATGCTTCCAGGGAGCTCGGCCCCATGGCGTCGTTTACTGTGACGGGGTGGTTCAAAGCGGCCAGCCCTTTGGGAAAAGCGGCTCGGATCGTGGAGTATACGGATCCCCTGCTGAACGGATTTATCTTTTTCACGGGAGACGGCGGGATGCTTTCTCTTAGCATCAACAAAAAGGCGGCGACGATCCCCTACCGGTCTAAAAACTGTTTCAACGAGAATGCGGTTGGAAACTGGGTGTTCTTCGCGGTGTCTTATGACAGTACCAAGGAGAGCGGGAACGTTGTTTTCTACGGAGGAACCCCGAATGCCGAACCGGAGGTCGTTGCCACGGAGAATCTCGACGCCGGAAAGACAGTGGAGCTCAATCAGCACGGTTTTCTTACCATTGGAAACAACAACATCAGCACCCGCCCTTTTCACGGGATGCTTGACGATATCGCCATTTACAGTTCCGAAGCGGATGGCGCAGGTGCCTTAAACTTAGAGAAAATTAAGGAGATCTACAAAGCCAACCTTGGTGCGGTTGCGGCTGTAAAGTCGGTGGCGTCCGAGCGGCCTCTTAAAATCGGAATCATTGGCGATTCGACGGTATGTAACTATCCTGACAACGCTCGGTTGCGGGGGTGGGGGCAGATGCTGCGGCAATATACAATACCCTCCGTTTCCTTCATCAACGAAGCACAAGGCGGCACCAGCACCAAAACGTTTCCCGCCGATCGCTGGCAAAAAATTCTGACCGCGAAGCCCGATTTTGTCTTGATACAATTCGGCCACAACGACGCCCACGGTGCCGACCGGCCCGAATCAACCAACGCCGCCACGGATTACAAGGATAACCTTCGCCGCTACATCGTCCAGGCCCGCGGAGCGTCGATTATCCCCGTTCTCGTCACCCCGCCTCACCGGCGTTTGTTTTCGGACGGACATGTCACGTCGGAACTGATGCCCTACGTGGATGCTATGAAAGCTGTGGCGGCGGAAATGAAGGTGCCGCTGATTGACCTCTACGAGCAAAGCGGAGCGTGGCTGGAATCTGTGGGAGAAGAGGGGAGCGCCCACGTTACGGTGAACCGCGGGATCAACCCAGAGGCGGACGATCGCACCCATTTCACCAAAGAGGGAGCTGCGTCCCTGGCCGGATTTGTCGCTCAAGCCTTTCCTAAATGTGATCCGCGTTTGGGGAAAATCTTGAAAGCTCAGTAGCCCTTTACCAGTTATCATTGTGAGTTCCTCATTTCCGTTTTTTCAACGCGTCAAGCGGGTTCCGCATAACACGGGATTTCGCATGGAAGGTTACTGGGTCTGGTGCGGTTCGGTGATCGAAGGGGAAGATGGACGCTATTACATGTTCGCCTCCCGGTGGTCCCGCGCATTGCCGATGTTCATCGGTTACGTTCTGAGCTCGGAGATCGTTCGGGCTGTTTCCGACACGCCGTATGGTCCCTATCGTTTTTTGGAAAAGGTGATTCCCAACAGCGACCCCAAGGCCTGGGATGGACGCATGGCTCATAATCCTTCCATTCACAAGTGCGGCGACACCTATTTGCTCTATTACATCGGCTCCTCCTTTTCTGGCCCGCTCCGGCCTGATTCACCGGATTGCTGCCAGGCACAGCGTGATGAAAGCTACGCCAATATCCGGATCGGCCTGGCCATTTCCCGTTCACTGGATGGACCGTGGAAAACCATAGATCGGCCCATCCTCGAACCGCGTCCAGACAAATGGGATTCGCAGATCGTGACCAACCCTGCGCCTTGTATTAGAGACGACGGCCGGGTCGTCCTGTTTTACCGCTCCAACACACCCGATGGGTTACGCATCGGGGTGGCCGCCGCCGATACGTTCGAGGGACCGTATTACCGCCTGTCGGACGAGCCGGTTCTCCGTTTTGAAAACGGAAATTTCGTGGAGGATCCCTTTGTCTGGTGGGAGAAAGATCATTACGAAATGCTGGCCAAAGACATGCTGGGCGGCATTACGGGGGAGGTGCATGCGGGTGCTCATTTCCGGTCCGACAACGCCATTCACTGGACCCCTATGGAGCCGCCCAAGGCGTATTCCCGAACGATCACCTTTGAAAATGGGGAAACGACCCAGCTCGGTTGCTTGGAGCGCGCGCAATTGCTCTTTGACCAACAGGGCCGCCCCATCTGCCTGTTTGCCGCCGCCGCCGACGGTCCCGGTGGATTTAATAGAGCTTTGAATACCTGGAATATTGCGATTCCATTGAGATAGTCATAAAATAAAGCACACCATATGCCCCCCCGCATCCATGTAGGAATTCTTGGAGGCATCGCGGCCTTTACGCTGGTCGAGCTTCTGAGTGTAATTGCTGTAATCACCATGATGACGGTCGCCTCGGCTCCTGTCATCCAGTCCTTGACGGGTTCGAGCTCCGCATCCAAAACCATCGAGGATTTGTCCGGAGCCTATGAGATGGCCCGCATCTACGCGATGACCCACCATACCTACACCAGAGTGGGGATTGCCCGGGTTTCCAGCGATTCGAGCGTGATGCAGCCGACCCTCGTTGTTGCCACCATTTATTCCGTTGACGGCTCGCTGACAAACGACGACGCCACCAGCATGGCTGACGATACGAAATGGCGTTTGACCGGCAATGTCCGTGGGTTTGGTAACTTTTGGCTCTACGACAGCTTGCAAGGCGCCACGCCCTCGACGGCGGGCGATTCCAAGCCTTCCGATACCGATATCGATTCCTTCAGCCGCTTCGCAGGCCGTGCGGGAGTCCGTTCTTTTGGCTGTATCGTCCAGTTCAATCCCGCTGGAGAAGCGCGGGTCTTGAAATCCGAGCCGGCCCGCTACATCAAAATCGGCGTCGATCAACCTCTTAACCCGAGCACTCCGGATACCCCCCGCAGTCGCAATCCGTTCATCCTTCGCTTGTCTGGCATTAACGGCAGCGTGAACGTGATCCGCAAGGAAAACATCCAGTGAAGCCAAAATCCCCCCAGTTGCAGGCCTTTACCATGGTCGAGATCGTCCTCGCGTTGGGCATCGTCGCCTTTGCGCTGCTGACGTTGATCGCGTTGCTGCCGGCGGGGATGAAGAGCAACCAAAACTCAACGGAAGAAACCCAGGCTATCTCCCTTCTTACCACGCTGGAAGCGGACCTTCGCAACACCCACCCGGCGGCCAACAACGGGCTGTCGCAGCTTTTTGGCCTCGCGCTTCCCTATCAAACAGGAACCAATAACCGGCTCACCGTCAATACCACCCTGGAAACAAATAAAGTCTCCTCACTCTACTCCGTGGGTGTCAAAGACGATGGAACCACGATTGACTACACCAGCACCAATCCCCGGCCTCGCTACCAGGCTTCCATTATCTACACCCAGGTGCCCGCGGCCAACAGCCTCACGCCGATTCATGCCCGCTTGATTGTCAACTGGCCCCCATTTAATGCTGTGGCACCTTCGGTGTTGACCTCACCAGGGAATGTGAGGGGATTTGTGGAAACCTACGTCACTTTCCCGCAGCCATGAAGAGCCGTGCGATCCATAACTGGAGTGGTTTTACGCTGATTGAAATCCTGGCGGCGATATCCATCCTGATGATTCTGGCGATCATCATCGTGCAGATCACCAGCACCATTACGCACACCACCAAACTGAGCAATCGTGCCATTGACGCCGCCATGCAAGCGAGGTTGGCATTCGACCGCATCGGACTGGATTTGGAAGGACTGGTAAAACGGAGCGACACCGACTTCCTGGCTCAAAACGCCGCTTCCGGAACCAACACCTCGCTCTTGCTGTTTATCTCTTCCGTTACATCGCCCGCATCATCTCCATCCAATAACCGGGGGCTTTCCATCATTGCTTATCAGGTGAATGTTCACGCGGATAACAACGGTCTGCCTTGCCTGATTCGTTCCGGCCAATCTATTCCGTGGAGCAACGCTGGTGGCACCCTTTCCTGCGCTGGCTTCATGGGGCTTCAGCCCAACGGACTGCCGCTTTCCTTCAGTTCTTCTGCTTTCGACGCATTCCTGCCCAAAACCGCCGATTTCGACGTCCTGGCCGAGGGCGTGATCCGGATGGTCATCGGCTTCCAGCTTTATCCCGATAACCTCGCGGTAACGCTCGCGGATGGAACGACGATCGACAACGCCCGCGGGCAAATCGTTTACAGCCCGCCCATTCGCGCGCTTACCCCCAGCGGCGGCGGTGCAGCGGTCAACTATATTGATCTCTCCCGCATCAGCGCATTGGTCATTGGGCTGGTCGCCTTGGATCTTCCCACGCTACGCCTGTTGAGCGCCTCGCAGATCGCCACGCTCGGCAATGCCTTCCCCGTCCCGGCCAACAAACTCTCCCCCTTGCGGGCGTGGGGAAGCAAGGCGGAGCAGGCCGCTTCCGACCCCTCATTTTCCACCATTCCGCTTCCGGCGCGCCAGGCCGTCCGCGTTTTCGAGCGCAGTTATCCCGTGACCCCCTTCGCCACCCAAGCCTTATGAAAATTGCTCCACGCCATCTTCCTCAGAACGGCCGGGGTATGGCCCTTGTTATCACGCTCGCTTCGCTGGTGCTGCTCACTGTTCTGGTGTTGGCCTTCTTTTCCAAAGCCCAGTGTAACCGGCAGATTTCCTATTCGAGCACCAGTCTCCTGAATTCAAAATTCATCACCCGTTCCGCCATGGATATCATCACGGGCGAACTGCGTGCGGAGATTGCAGATTCCACCCGATCCACACTGAGCGGAAGCAATGGCGTTTGGCTTTACCAGCCGAAATCCGCCGCATATCTGCTCCCTGCACAGCTCGGCGTTTCGGGCGCGAGCGGGCCTTTGGTCAAAGTCTCCGCGGATTCAACTTCCATCCGCCCGAATGGCACGATCCAGGGCTCTTCCGTGTCAATATCCACCCCCGGCCTTAACGGACAATCAATCTCTGCGGCTCGATGGTTCACATCCAGCGTCAGCAGTCCCATGTTGGGTAAGCAATCGACATTGCCCACATGGCTCTTCCTTACACGAGGCAATGGCGTAATAACGCCAGGCAGCCTCGCCGATGCCCGGAATACAGCGAATAATGATTATGTCATCGGGCGATTTGCCTACACCGTCTACGACATAGGGCAACTCCTGGACGCGAACCTCGCAGGCTATCCTTCCACGGCCGCTGCCGATGCGGCCCAAAAATCATCCTGCGCCTATGCCGACCTCACCGCACTCGGGCTAACATCCGCTAACATCAGCAGCTTGATCTCGTGGCGCAACGCCGTTACGGCGACCGATGCGCAAACCTTTTTCGAGTGGGCTTCCGGGATAGCTCCGACATCAGGCACCTCAAGCCCATCCGCCCTCAACGCCGCCCGCTCCGGGCATCTTTCGATAGCCAACGGAGACAATACCATCTGTTCCCGCCGGGATCTTCTCAATAACCCTAACCTCGCTTCGGCCGCGGGTTCCCTGACGCATTTTTCCCGCACAACAAATGCCCCCTCTTATGCTCCGGCAACCGTCACGGGGACCAATCCCAACTTTGCCAGCCTTCGTTTCCAAGGCCCGGCCACCGTGACTCACTATCAGGACGACGGAAGCGTTCAGACCTATAGCGTTCAAGCCGGGGACTTCATGCTCCAGCGGCGTTTTTCACTCGCCAGGATCGCGTGGCTCACCCACACCGGCCCGCTCGCCGGGATTTCAGACGATGCCATCAAAGCCTGTTTTGGATTAAAGTGGGACAGTTCCATGAACGGATGGATTTACGTGGGAGACTCGGCCTCGGCGCAACCGACCATCAAAACGCTGGCGCAAGTTGCCGCGGCAAATCGCGAGCCCAATTTCTTTGAATTGCTGCAAGCCGGGATTCTGCAGGGTTCATTGGGCCAGTCCAGCGGGAGCGCCTTCGACAACGGCGGCATGTCGATGGGAAAACTCAATGGAGTATCCACCAACAAGGCCTACCAAATCATACGCATCGGCGCGAATATCATCGATCAGTACGACTCCGATAGCTACCCCACTGCCATCAGCTTCAATGGGTATCAATTCTACGGCATAGAGGACATTCCCTATTTCAACAAGATTGTATTCAAAAACTACGCGCCGAATATCGTGGGAGGGCACTATGCGCCTCCCTATCATGTTTACTTCATCTACGAACTTTGGAATCCGCACCAGCCGATCTCCTCGGACACGACAGGGCGTCCGACGCGGTTCCGCATTCGTGTCGGCTCCAACGCAACCTACCAGCTTGTAGGCGTCAAATCATTTAGCCCGACCGTGACAACCACTCTGATGGCTTCACCGGAGCTGCTCAGCACCGCGGACGGCACCCTGATGGAGTTCGATGTCGATAGCACCAACTCGGACCCAAAGTTCAGCTACCGCGAACCCCGGCTTATCCGAACGGGGGATTCGGCGAAACTGTGGCCTGAACTCGCGGATCCGACCCTGGGTGCTTGCAATGCGCTCCGGCTCAAAGATGTGACCTCCCTTCCCAATGGGGACACCACCATCATTGGCATGGTCTACACGCTCTCCTCGGGCATCTTTGTTTTGGAATATAACGATGGATCTGTTTGGAGGCCCTACACCACTTTCACGGGTCTTGAAGAGTCAAGCATGACGGGGCTTGGAGGAGCAGGATCGTATTCGGCGGCATTGGGACTTTCGGGAAATACGGGAGTCAAGGGCGTCCCATTCACGTGCAAATCCGATCCACGAACGTTTCGCTTCGATGCCGTGGACTGTTATGCCTTGAATCAGGATGCGGGGGATATTTCCCTTCACTCCTCGACCAATGCGTATCTTTCTAACAACCACATCCAACCTGACTTTATCCCCAAAAACACCGTTACCTACATGTCGATGCTGGCTGGCAATACCACCACCGCCAAAGATCCGAATAACAATACCCTCTACTACACGGACGGTGATTCCGTTGTCCGTCCGGCGGATGCCGCCTACGGGGACAACCCGTATGAACTCGGCAACAGCGCACCGCGTCCGCTCGTCCTCAACCGCCCCTTCCGGAACGTGGGCGACCTCGGCTATGCATTCCGGGATCTGCCCTGGAAAACGCTCGACCTCTTTTCGGACAAAAGCGCCGATGGGGCGCTTCTGGATCTCTTTTCCGTGAGCGACGAACCCGCCCGTACCGCAGGAAGAGTGAGCCTTAACTCCTCGCAGCCCGCCGTTGCGCAGAGTCTCTTTTCGGAGGCTCAATACATTACGAATGCTTCGGACCTCGCCTCGTTGTTCGTCGCATTCAGTGGCAGCAACACATTCTCAAACATCGCCCTACTGCCCAACTTCCTAGCTACCAGCCCGGCAAGCCTCAGCACCATCAAAACCCAGCGCGAAGCGCCGGTCCGAGCCCTGGCCTCCAGCAGCCAAACCCGGACATGGAATCTGCTCATCGATGTGGTGGCCCAAACCGGGCGTTATACGGCGAGATCCAATTCGCTCAACGACTTTCTGGTCGAAGGGGAAACCCGCTATTGGCTTTCCGTTGCGATAGATCGATACACGGGAAAAATCATTGACCAGCAACTGGAGAACGCAAATGAACATTGATGGTAAAAAACTGTGGGAAGCTCGCGGAGGCCAGACGCAGCGATCAAGAACGGCGCTTCTGATGGTCGCATTGCTTCAGTTGGTTTGCCTTGGCGCCTGGGCGCAGCAAAACAAATCCGCTGCATCGTTGGTGTTGGTGCCTGCCAAAAAGATGGAGTGGAAAATGACCCTCCTTTCCCCCGCGGGCGCCTTGCAAAACAAAGAAAATATCGCCTCCGTCACCACTACAAAAAACGGAGAAGTGGGCCGCGTGGTTATTGCATGGAGGAATGGAACGCTTCAGCGAATTTGGCGCCTGTCCGATTGCACGCTCGTTTGGCATGCCGGCACAAAGAAAGTATTTGTCATTCAGGACAATCACGAATACGCGCCCTATCCACTCGCATCGCAGGGATTTTACGGCATCGCGAATGTGAAACCCGGCGACGAACTGCCGATCGAAGACTTTGATCATACCAAGTGCCGACACTTCAATGGAGCCCTTACCATTCCCCGCATTATGGTGGTTGGCGAAGTCCCCGACGCAACTCCGGCGAAAGAGTACGAAGCTTGGTTTGATGTGCAAACAGGGTTACCCAAAGGCTATCGAGAGGGAGGGAAAACTTTTGTTTTCCAGTTCTCCGCCACACCGGAGGCCCTGCAGCTTCCCCCCGAATATCAATCCGCAGCGGAAAAGTATGAGGCAGAACTGCGTCATGCGGGGCTCCTGCCTTAGCCTCCATCTGCGGCTCCCCAAAAAACAGGCCGATAAGGCCTCTCTTCTTGCAATCATTTTATTGTGACCACTATGCTGAAACGCTCATCCTTACGAAACCTTGCAGTCCTACTGATTAGTGCAGGGGCGATTTATGCCCATGAACCGGCTCTTCCCAAACTGCCCTTGACGTCTCCTCCCGCTCCCTTTTTGACCAGGCGGGCGGATAATGAGCCAAAAATTTTCAAGCCGGATTGGGTGGGCCAGGAAATTGTGGCGGGCAACAAACGTCTCGCCATGAACCAGGAGGGGGCCATCCTTTTTTACGCGGATGGCCGGGAACTTGCCAAATTCCAGCTCCCATTCTCACTTGAGGACAAGCGCACCGGAAAAAACCAATGGCTGGAGACCAATATCAACTGTCCCAAGGAATATTTCGACCTCTCCAAATCCGGTATTGTCAAATGCCCCGACGCCCTCGTCTATCGCAAAACGTTTGTTTACGACGGCAAAAGCACCGAATGCATCACCACACTCCGTCTGCAGCCGGACGGAAAAGTTTTCATTTCTTATCGTTGGACTCCGTTTGATTCCTCCGATTTTCAACTTGTTCCAAAGAATGTCAGGCTCATCATTTCCACGGCATCAATTTGCGGGGAAAACTTCCAGATGGATGAGGAGACCCAAACTATTCCAGAAGGAGGCGAGAGCCAGAGCTGGACTAAGCGCCATTTTAAAAGCCTCGTTGTATTTTCCAACGTGCCCGGAAAATCAATCGCCATCCTCGGCACGGCTAATTCGGGGGACTTGATCGTCGATCAGCGCAAAGACAATGTCGCCTTCCGTGTTCTCAATAGGCGGGATCAAAACAACGTCGAGATTTTGGTCGATATCAGCAAAGGGGTGGAGGCCCGTGTCGCCGGGAGGCTTCAAGCGGGGATTGATTTCAAAGCCGTTGACGCTCTCGAGTTACCCGATTTCACTTCGTCCAGAAATCTGATCCAAAACTCTTCCTTTGAGCAGGGACTCGACTGTTACTGGGGGGATAATGGCCCCAAATATTACGAAGGACCCTCTACCTGGGACAAAAAGGCGTTCACGATTGACGCGACCCAATCGGTGTTCGGAAGCCACGGTCTCAAACTTTTGACTGGACCGAAAAGCAAAGAGGATTTCCGATTCATTGGCTATCCCTTTAAAACATTTCCGGTACCGCTTTCGGCCGGCCGTTATACGTTCAGCTTTTACGCCAAGGGTGAGGCTGGAGACGCCCAGCGAGTGAGTGTCTGGTTTCCCAACTCGGCCTGGGCTGGATCGAGAACGCGATTCTTGCCCATCGGCTGGAAAAGCTGGTCTGAACCGGGAGCACAGCAGGTGTTCGAACCGTCGGCAGAGTGGAAGCGCTACGCATTTACATTCGAGGTTCCAGAATCCATGCCGGTGTTCGCCCACATCAGCGCGGATTCCATCAGCGGAAAATCCTGGGTTTGGCTGGACGGATTGCAGTTGGAACCCGGCGAAAAGCCAACGGCCTACGAGGCAAGAAAGGTAGAAGCAACGCTGCTGACATCAAAGGGCGACAATTTTCTCGCTCCTTCAGATCCTATTAACGCACGTATTGAAATTTCAGCCGCTCCCAACGTTGCGGGTAATGCAACGGTGCATGTAAAAGATTTCTTTGATCAAGAGCTTTTCCTCAAAACGGTTCCCTTCGTTTGCGACCCGGCGGGGCGGGCCCGGATTGAGTTGCCGTTGGAAGGGAAACTTCCGCGAGGGATTTTTGTTGTCCGGGCGCAATACGATCTTAAAGACGGCACCTCCTCGTACAGCTTGCATCGCCTGTCCATCATGGATTCGCTGGAGAACCGCCATCGTCTCAAGGCTCTTTTCTCCGAAGACTATATTGATCAGGATGCTCAGCGCTTCAACTTCCGCGAAATGCTGGAGCGCCACCGGAAAATAGGTTTGGGCGGCAAAAGCCACTCGTATCTCTGGAATCGCGAAATCTGGGAGGAATACGCGAAGTATGGCATCGATGCCATGGACTCGATGATGTATTCCCTGATCGCCCCCTATTCCGGCATCCACAACCCGTTGAGAGGATTCGGGATCATGCGCACCCCCGGCATCAACGGCTTGGACGAAAACGATCCCCGTTTCCTGATCAGAGACTTCAACTACGATGCCCATGGAGAGGTTACCGAAGAGTATCTCGAAGAATTCAAGAATGCCGCCAAAACTATTGCCAGCGAAAATCCATGGATTCCCATGTGGACATTCGGCATCGAAATTTTCTCGAAATTTCCGGTGGACTGGTGGTCGAAGGATGGTTCTCCCGTCAACGCTTATCGCAACTACGCCAAGCTCTCAAAAGCATTCTACCTGGGCGTAAAAGAGGGCAACCCGAAGGCTCGTGTCTACCAGGATGCTCCGTCCAATATGTCGCCTGAGCGGGGCATTCCGGAGACAGGACTCCTTTTGGAAGAGACCAATAAACTTGGCGGCTTCAAGTTCGACATGATCGGCATTCACCCCTACCGCAAAACGCCCGAGAACCCCGATCTCGATGCCGACACCCAATTGTTCCTCTCCGTGTTGGAGAAAAACGGCTATGGCAGCACGCCCATCTTTTGGCCCGAAAGTATGCACTACGGTCCCTACAACGTTCCCAAATGGGGAATCGTTTCGGAGAGCTGGCTGCCGCCTTCCTGCTGGTATTATGGAACGCTTTCCTACGATATGGGGTGGGCGGAAAAGATATCCGCCGCATGGCGTGCGCGCAGTTGGTTGGTGGCGTTAAAATATCAGGATCGGGTGAAATCCATGATGTCGAGCGCCTTTATGAACAACTTCGAAATGGATCTTAACCTGACGCCATTCGCTACGCAAAAAATATCAAATACACTGGGCCGTTTGCTTGGCAATGCCTACTTCAAAAAGGACATCCGGTTCGCTCCCTATATCCGCTGCTATGTTTTTGAAGATGAACTAATGCGGCCGGTGGCAGCTGTCTGGTGCCACCATCCCAAAGTGGATGCGGGCACCATGGTGCCGCCGGAAGTTACGATCCGCGCCAAGCAAACACTCCAGCAGATTTTTGATCTCATGGAAGGCGAACGGACATTTTCGCTGGATAAAAATGGGGATATGAAATATGCCGCCTCCTCCTTTCCTCTCTTTTTCCGGGGAAAACCCGGAACGCTTGACGCCTTCATTCAATCATTTGAAAACGCCGTGGCAGCCTCTGCCGAGGGAGCCTCGCCACTTATGCTGAGCGGCAAACCTTCCGCGCCGGATCAGATCGAGGTTGCTGCAAAGAATGCCCTTTCCAAGGCATTTGAAGGCGAACTGAATAACGGTGCGGAAAAAATGGCGCTGAAAATTCAACCCTCGGGCGCTGCCTCTTTCCAGGTCAGAGCTCCCAGCCCCCTTAGCACACGGGAGATCGTGGATGAAAAATTGCCTCTTTCGATCCGCTCCCGCACGAGTGCATTCAACGCAACCCTGTGTTTCTCCGGCTTCCTTTGCCCCAAAGCACCCGGCTCCATCACAGTGGATGGGGAAATTGACGACTGGGAGGCCATCGCCCCTATCCCGCTCAAAAATCGCTATCTGCGCGACAAAACGTTGAAATCTGTTTCGAATGCCGATTTTTCGGGCTGGTTTAAAACGGCATGGACCCCGCAGGGGATCTACATTTGCGTCAAGATCACGGATGACAAATTTGCCGTCAAACCGTTCTCCCGTCCCGGAGACCGCTGGAATAATGACGCGCTCCAAATCTTTTTCGATTCATTCTGCGATGCGCGTTCCAAGCTACAGCAGGTCTGTGATGAAAATGACTACGAGTATGCTGTTCATCCCTCCGCGGATGGTCTGCAATCGGAAGTCTACCGTCGGCGCACGCCGGATCCTCAGCTCGGCCTTGCCACGCAGGCACCGCAAAACAACACCATCGCCAAAGACATTCCATCGGCATTCAAGCAGACTGCAGACGGCTATGTCTATGAGGTCTTTTTCCCTGCAAAATATCTGCTGCCCATCCGGTTGGAAAAGGGGAGTGCTGTAGGCTTTGGGTTATCGGTAAACGACCGCGACGATTTGCAGGGCGATGCGAAGTCGTCTCTCACGATTTCTCCCGATGGCACCGATTGCTCCAATCAGCCTCAACTTTGGCCTGCGATGCTCCTCTGGGAGTAATCCATCCGTTCCAAACATCGCTTGGCGGATTCAGTTCCGCCGCACTCTTTTTGCTTATGTCTAGTCGGTTTATCAAAAACAAGCCGCAGCAAACGGAGCTCACTCGCAAACCGAAGCCCTATGGCCCAAAATACGCGAAGCCGCTCAGCCGCGTCCACACCAGGTTCTCATCGCATCAGTCCAGCCCTGAGCTTGATATAGCCATGTTTAGACTGCGACCTTTTTATGATTACCTTTGACGGCACTGTTTTTCACCTCCGCACCCGCGGGACCAGTTATGTATTGCGGGTTTTGGATGGCCACCTACTCCATGCCTACTGGGGATCCTCGCTGCGGCAGCCCGAGGTGCTGCATCTTGGAGTGAAGCGGGATGGCTCATTCGCCCCTATTTTTACTTTGGATGGCGAAACGGTTTCCCTGGATTCCCTCCTCCATGAATACCCCGACTATGGCCGAGGCGATTTTCGCTCCCCCGCGTTTGAGGTGGAGGGCTCCAATGGCACCACCGTGAGTTGCTTCCGCTACGTCAAGCACGCCATTCAGCAGGGTAAGGCGCCGCTAGCCGGGCTTCCTGCCACCTATGTGGAAGCTCCAGAGGAAGCGGAAACCCTGGAGATCTTTTTGCGCGATGAACTGACGGACGTTGAAATTTTTCTATCTTATTCAGTGTTTGACGATTTAGATGCCATCACCCGCTCGGCCCGGTTTGTTAACGCCGGAGCCGCCCCGGTTCGCCTGCTGCGGGCTCTGAGCGCCTCGGTGGACTTCCCGGAGGCCGACTTTGACTTCCTGCAACTGAGCGGCGCCTGGGCGCGCGAGCGGCACATCGTTCGCCAGCCCCTTCGTTCTGGCGTCCAGTCCGTCGAAAGCCGTCGTGGAGCTAGCAGCCACCAACAGAGCCCGTTTGTCGCCCTGTTGGAGCCCAGTGCCACCGAGGATCGGGGCCGCGTCTACGGCCTCAGCCTTGTCTATAGCGGCAACTTCCTGGCTCAGGCCGAAGTCGATCAGCTTTCACAGACGCGCGTGACCATCGGCATCAACCCGTTCAACTTCACTTGGCGGTTGGATCCCGGCGAATCGTTCCAGACCCCCGAAGTCGTGCTCATTTTCTCCAACGAAGGCCTCGGTGGCCTCTCCCACCGCTACCACCGGCTTTACCGTCAGCGCCTTTGTCGTGGCATTTGGCGGGACAAAATCCGCCCCATCCTTATCAACAACTGGGAAGCCACCTACTTCAACTTCAATGCCGAAAAAATCGAGGCCATCGCCGACACTGCGGCCCAACTCGGCATCGAGCTCTTCGTTCTCGACGACGGCTGGTTTGGCAAGCGCGACGACGACCGCTCCTCGCTGGGCGACTGGACGCCCGACCTTAAGAAACTCCCGGCTGGCTTGCCCGACGTTGTTCGGCGGATCAACGCCAAGGGAATGGAGTTTGGCCTCTGGTTCGAGCCGGAAATGATCTCTCCCGACAGCGACCTCTACCGCGCCCACCCCGACTGGTGCCTGCACGTTCCCGGACGCGGCCGTACCGAGAGCCGTCAGCAGCTCGTCCTCGACTACTCCCGGCAGGACGTGTGCGACGCCATGGTGGAGCGCGTCTCCGCCATCCTCGCCTCAGCGCCCATCAAATACGTCAAGTGGGATATGAACCGCCACATGACGGAAGTCGGCTCCGCCCTCCTCCCCGCTGAACGCCAGCGCGAGACCGCCCACCGCTACATGCTCGGCCTCTACAACGTGCTCGAGCGGATCACCACCGCCTTCCCCAAAGTCCTCTTCGAGAGCTGCTCGGGCGGCGGCGGCCGCTTTGACGCGGGTATGCTCCACTACATGCCGCAGACGTGGACGAGCGACGATAGCGATGCCGTCGAACGGCTCAAAATCCAGTACGGCACCAGCCTCATCTTTCCCACCAGTACCATGGGCGCGCACGTCTCTGCCTGCCCAAACCACCAGGTCGGCCGCAACACTTCCATTGAGATGCGCGGCCACGTGGCCATGTCAGGCAACTTTGGCTACGAACTTGACCTTAACCGCCTGAGCGACGAAGAACGGGGAATCGTCCGGCAGCAAGTTGCCACTTGCAAAGAACTGCGAGGCCTGCTGCAAAACGGCATCTTCCACCGGCTGCGCAGTCCGTTCGAGGGGAACACTGCGGCATGGATGGTGGTCAGCGAAGACGGCTCGCAAGCTGTCGTCTTCCACTTTCAGGTTCTTTCCCGGCCCAATCCACCCAGCGCCATCGTGCGGCTGCGCGGGCTGGATCCCGAGGGCCGCTACCGCGTGGCAGAGTTGGACCGGACCTTCGGCGGCGACGTGCTTATGCACGCCGGGCTCCAGTTTCCCGCCGCGGGGCATGACTTCAGCAGCCACATGTGGCGCCTCACGCGAGAATAGATTGGCTCTCAGTTCTTGTCGCAAACCCAAGGTTTCAGTTGAGTCGCCAATGATCTGGGCTGTGCGGGGTATCCTGCTGCAACATTCACAATTCTATAGTGCAGGTGGCAACCATCAGGCATTACTGATACAGGCCATTATTTCGTGCCATCACTAGAGGGATCAGATGGGCGTGCAGAACTTAGCAGACTGTCCAATCCCGTCGTGATCCTGACCTTCTTATCCGAGTAATATTGCAAGGTGATGCGGATGTCCGAGTGGCGGAGAGCCCGGGAGGCGGCGAAAATCCCCATGCTGTTGGCGATGACGGAACCGCACTCCTTCCGGAGTTCGTGGAGCTTCTTGCGGGCGGAAACACCCTTGCTTTCGAGCCAGGCGTAGAGGGCTTGGAAGTCGCGCTCAGCGCGGTAGTTGGCCCGGCTGATGTGGTACCGGGGTGGGTTTGCTGATTCGATGACAAATTCTCCCTTGGCCTGGTCGTGGTAAGGTTGAAACAGCGTGGCCAGTTCCAGGGCGAGGTCCACCTCGGCAGCGCTCTCTTCACTCTTGGGCTGGAAATAGCGGGTGCGCTCGATCCGGATGACCTGCTTCTCGAAATCGACGGACGACCACAGAAGGGTGTCGATCTCCCGCTTGCGGAGACCGCAGAGGAGGGCGAGGCAGAAGAATTTGAACTGCTCCCTCCGTTCAGGCACCTCGCACAGTTCGTTTTTGGCATCGCGGATCAGTGCCGCCGGATCGATGCGGCTGCTATAGCGGGTAGTGGCCCGGCGACGTTCAAGCTTTACGGTGGAGAACGGTAGAGGATCCGGAAGATCGAGCCGTTTTTGGGCGAACTCCAAGGCCTTCGCTGTGAAAAGAGAACGAGCGTTCCGGAGATGAGCGTTTACGGTATTCACCGCTCGGCTGTAATCAGCCGGGGAGTCCTTGTGTTTGTCCAAGTAGCGGAGCTTCCAATCCTGGATCGCCTCTGCCGTAAACAAATCGAGCCGCGTAGCATCGACTAAGGCTCTCCACTGCTGGTTGCCTTTGCCTTTTGCGCAGAAACGAGATTTTTCGCCTTTGAGGTTCAAGAGGTCCGCAGCGATACGGCGCAGGGCTGCACAGTAGACCGAAAACGTGGTGACGCGGTAATTCGTCGTAGCTGACACCTCGCGGATCAGATCTCCGATGGTAGAGCGCTCCGGCTTCACCTCGACCGGCTCCGGTAGAGGCTTGTAGATGGCGAGTGTTTCCTCCCAGCCCCGGGAATGGAGGCTCAGGTAAATGTCCCGAGCCTTGGTGGCTGCTGCATCCTTGTTCGGAGTAGATTCTAACTTGTCCACTCATGTCTTGATGGGGTATTTTGTACGTATCTGTATACCATTACATTACAATTGATTAAAGAGGACATGCCGGGACAGATGCGGACAAAAGTATTACTCTGAAATACGAGATTCGTAATCAGGAGGTCACGAGTTCGAATCTCGTCATTGGCTCCATTACGCCCTTGATTCCAAGGTGTTTTTAAAAAGCGAATAAATCCGCAGAAAGCCGCTGTGCTAAATTACTGTGCTAATTTTAGTTGGCCTGTAAACCATTCCGCAGTGCATCCCCGTGTCCGCCTCAGAAATTTTAGTCTCAAGGTCGTTGCTCGAGTTTCTGAAACTGTCAGCAATAGGAGAGTGGATAACCGATAAAGCGATATTTTTGGCTCAGTCGCCCTTTGCCCGGAATATGCCGAAGCCTTAAAATCTTCTGCAAGCGCTTCGCGGCGAAGTGAATCTGGCTATGCCGGAATCGGTCGAGACCCCGAAGCTGCTTTAGCAGGCTTGGGTTGGGCATTTGATGCTCGAAACCGGCTATCCAGCAAAGTCCCGAGGGCCGTGCCTGTGTTCCCCATGGTGGCTGCCGCCCCGTGGCACTGGCAACAAGATGCCGAATCAACCGCCGCAGGGAATAGGATGCATTCGCAGGGCGGCGTCCTTTGGTATTTGCTTTTTCTTTTTCGATGGCTCTCAGGAACTGGTCAACCGTCGCCATGATCTTGCCGCGGTGTTTCTGTTCCGATGACTCGCGGATTCGGGTCTGACCATCGCAGCGAATGCGGTAACCCACATAATCCACCCATTCGTCGGCTCCTTTCGCCCAACGGTAAGGTTGGCGCGATTTGGCATGTTTTCCCAGTGGACGATTGCAGGGATGAGCCGGGAGCTGGAGTTCGCGAAGGGCACCAACATAAGCCTTCCACGCCTTTTGCGCCAACCAAAGGCTGGGCGAGATGATGATAATGTCATCGCAATAGCGGCTGTAAAATAGATTGTTGGTTGGCCCGACCGCCTTGGCCACAGCCCGGTCAGCGTAATCCAAAACGATATTTGCCACAATCGGTGAGAGCGCGTTCCCCTGCGGGATTCCAATTTTCGCCGTATCAAAGTGCGGCACGAGGCTTTTTAAGGATTCCTCGGGCCAGGCAAAATAGGCTTTGGGATGCTTTTTGCGTAATTCCGGCTCAGCTTGACCGCGCACTACTCGCCGGAAATCATACGCCGCCAACATGGCCTCCACAACGACCCACGCCCGCCCGCAGATGTGCCGCCCCTCCCTGGTGGCACGTATCGTGGCTTTTTTACACGCTGCACGGATGACATCATGGCTGACGGAGTAAAAAACGACTGGATATCTGTTTCGGCAGCCCACATAGGCTAATCCTCGAATCTCCTCCGAAAATCGGCCAACGCACCGAAAGCACCATGGTGCCCCGCCACCACGTCTTTTTTGGGCTCACGGAACGCGTAAGAAGCGTCCGACCACTGCGAATCGAGCTGTGAACGCAAATAACTTGCCACGGTCGAGGCAATGACGGTTTCGATCAAATTGGACCGAATGATTGGGCGGTAGGCATTGCCAGCCTTGAGTCGGGGAAAAACTTCCAAAGACCGGAACCGAAATTGCCCATCAAGCGCCCGTTTGCGGATTCGCTCCACCAGCGATTCCAAGCGCCCGAACCAACCGGCTCGCCTCACCTCAGGCAAGCTCAACTGACGCTCGATCAGAACGTGCAGCGCTTTTTCCAAAAGCCTTTTGGAGGAGCCCCCTTGACGACATTTTGTGCGGACCCGATGCAACTCCCGCCTGGACGGGAAAGCAGCCATCAGTTCCGCGTCTTCCCCAAGCGGAGGTTTCTGGAGACTTTTCAGACCCTGCTTGGGATCCGCTTTGCCTCTTCGCCTTGCAAGCCGGGCACGCCGCTTGCAGAGTTATTCCCGTATTCTTTCGTCGGTAAACCACTCTGCAAGGCAGCGTCCAGGATGAGGGAAAGGCACGGCGGTCCTTTTTTGCGTTGGTTTTCCCTTCCTGTCTCCATAAGGGCAATGACCCTGTGCATCGATCTGGCACAGCCAAACGGAGGCGCCTTTCCCTCCGACACCGTACCCTCCAGACAAAAACCGGCCAGCCTTCCGCATGGCGGAGACCGCCAAACAGTTAAAATAAGGTGGCTCGGGATTCATCCAATCTCTTATGGGGTGTTCAACGTGGACGACAAGGGAAAATTACACTGAATTCAATATTTCAACACCCACCGCCCAGTTCAGAGCAGAAAACCGTCGAATAACCCCAGAGTTCCCCCCTACGGCGTGGAGGGGGATTCCAAAGGGGGAGCGAGGACAATCACTCGCGCCCTCTTTGGTCGGCAATGATCTTTTGGACGTCATAGCCATAATACCAGAGAAGGGAGAGAGCAAAGCCGATAACACATAGCTCAAACCCGGCGAGGAAGATCAACGTCAAGCGCCACAGGAGTATAATTATTTTCGAGGCTATACAGAGGGCGACGGCAAACCAGATTACATAAATCATATGGGGGACAATTCCTTTCGACGGAAGTCCTGACGCATTGGCGGGCTGCGACAGCCCCGACCGCCAACGCGATTATTAGAGACGCCCATGGTTTCGCTCGTAAGCGGCAACGATTTTGAGGAACTTCTGGAACGACGGAGCCACAACCGGGGTATTGGGTAAAATCAGTGTGCCCTTGATGACTTCCTTGACTGCGCCCGGGAGCGAAACCCTATCAGCCCATATGAGTTCCAAGCACCAGAACTGAAAATAGGTCGCGAGCTGTTGGTGGGTGCGGAGCGAAAGGTTATCCGTCGTATGGAACTCGGAATTTAGATCCAAAAATTGCTCGAAAGCAACCACCTGAGCTTCTGCAACCTGGGCAAGATATTCGTTAATTCCAAGCAGCCGAAGGACGAGGCCAGGGGGATCCGTTTCAGCTTCATTATGTACGAGCACTGACATTATGCGCATCCATATATCGCGACAGACCTCGTTTATTAGGATGGAAACCGCTGGGTAATGGTAGGTGGTAGGGAACCGGAGCTTGCGTTCCCGTTACTCGAGCTTGAGGATCTGATCGTCAAATGTCGGCTTGGTCCGAACCGGTACGATGGGTTCGCTGAGCTCGGCTTGTGTTGAGGGAATGAATTGAACGTTTATCATTGGTTATTTGGATTGGTGTTCTTGTTGTGAAGCGGCCCTTGCCACTTCGTTGTCCGCCGGACTCCGGTTTCCCTTCGTTCCTGCGGTTTACACCTTCCTTTTCCCGTGCGCCGATGCGGCGAAACCCTGACAAGGGTTCGCTGCTGCGTCATCCGATTCGACTTAAATAGAGCAACTCATAATGAGGTACCACACCAGTGGCCCCGTCGCATAAGGCACTACAACTTCGGTATATTTTCCCTTTCGCGCTGCTTCGCAAGCCGCCCCTCAAGTTCCTGTCTTACCAGTCGTGAACTTTTTAGGGTAACCATCGGCGTCAGGTTCGGCATGAAGAAGAAAATCCCCTCAGCCACGCCAACGGCCTCCTGGGCCAGCGCGAGCCGGGCTGGACAGGTCGCCTCCTTGTTGCACCAGCGGCAGTATTCGCAGAGGGCGGGTTGCTTCGTTGTGTCGTGATACGCAACCACGACCCGCTCCACGACAGCCTTGGCTTCGGCATAGGTGAAATGGATCGTCACCAATTCCCGCTGGTCGCAGAAGAGAAGATACGCAGTCCATTCCGAAGCAAAGTACACGTCCATGAGGCCGAGGGCGTAGGCCGCCACCCAAAATCCTCGATGCTAGTCTTGTTGCTGCGCTGGCAGATGTGCTCGATTAAGAGCTTTTCGAGCCAATCCGCCGTATCAATGACGAATGTACGGAAATCTTGGGCTTCAGAGCCGAGCGCGGTGATCACAGAGGTCACCTCCTCCCACGACTTCGGGGCGAGCAGGCGGACGATGTCCAGATGATGCGAGCCACCCTCAGTGTCGAGGAATACCGGCGACGGGCATTGGGATGCAAGGGTTGATTTGCCAATCCCTTCGGGACTGTAGATGACCGCTTTTTGTGGTCTCTGAATACGCCCCGTTTGCAGGGTAAGTGTGTGCTTCATGGATGAGTTGGAACGTTGTGTGGGTTCCCCATGGCGCGTTTTGCGCATGGGTCACCTGGGGCACCACGTCAACTTGGGAGGACTTTGTTACGAAGCGTCCTCGTAAATTGATTCCTTTGGAACTTGGCATCGTTTGGCTGAGTCAATATCACGCTGTCGTTTCTGGTGACGGCGACTCAGTTGGTCAAGCACCTCTCTTTGTGTCACGCACCGTCGGGGCAGGAAGTTGGCCAGCAATTCCACGATGTCCGCGCAGCTCAGCAGCGGTACCGTTTCGGCATATAGCATTCGCTCGCGTAAGCTAAATAGCATAGCTAACCGTCCCGGTCAGCCGTCCTAAGATCGAGACCGAGGGCGACGATGCGTTTGGGAAGGTCATCTCCGAGAAGGGCGGCCAATTCATAGATATCCCGCCCTCGGACCAAAACAATGCGCCGAATTTCTCTGGGAAGTTTGGCGGAACGCCCGGCCAGATCGGCGACGTTTTTCAAGGATGCTTCTGACAAAGGGAGAGGAGCCGATGATGTCCCCTCCCGTTGCAAAAGATAAAAACGAGGAGCAAGAGAGCCCCTAAGAAAGCGGCGAAAAAGAGAAGTCCCCGTTTCATCGTGTTGTTATTGAGGGTTGCTAAAACCACGCAAGTTCGGCGGAAAATGCGAAGGTGCGAGGTTCTCCGAGGTAGAGCATATTGTCGCCCTTGGTTGTCCAGTAGTTTTCCCCAGTCACATTGGTGACGTTGAAGCGCAACGTCACATCGTGTCCCCGTATGTTGGCTTTGTAGCGGGCCCCGACTTCTCCCGTCACGACGGCAGGGATCGTCATCGTGTCCATATTATGGTTCGCGCTGCTATCGACAAACTCCCTGCCAACATACGAGATCCCACCGACGAGGCTCAGACCAGGAACAAAGGGGATGGCATATTCAGTGTAGAGCTTCGCCACCTGTTCAGGAACACCGTCCGGTGTCTTGCCGGACAGGGAAGTGCCCGCTTTGTTAGTCCGTTGATCTTCGATTTCCGCGTTAAGCAATGTGAAACCTCCGCTGATCGTCCAGTCGGGAGTGACTTTTCCGGTGGCGGTGAACTCGACGCCTTGATGTACCTCGGTTCCACCTTCAGTATAGTAGTTGTCTTGCGTCACCGTGTAGGCTGCCTTGTCGATGCGAAAGAGTGCCGTGGTCAGGTTCATCTCTCCCACCGTGGTCTTGATGCCGATTTCCTCCTGCCGCGCTAAATAGGGAGAGAGCGCGGCGTTTTCGTTGCGATAACCGTAGCCAGTCGGAACCGTTCCGGCGTTCTGAAGCGACTCAATATAGGAGGCATAGGTCGTCACGCAAGGAATCGGTTTGAAGGTCAATGCCGCAGTGGGGGTAAGGGCGGTTTGGTTGACTCCCGGCAAACGATCACCCGTGGCCACGGCCCAGTTTTGGTTTTCAATAGTTGCCACCGTAGCCCCGAGAAGGAGCCCCCATTTTTCGCTGAGTTCTATTTGATCTCCCAGCAAGATGGTGCGGTAGTTTGTTGTATCCGTTGTCCGGTATGGACGCCCGCTTGAGATAGGCGCGAGGGTGATGCTCTTGCCTTTGGAGTTCTTAAAACTCTCATAGGAAGCGTAGGTGGGGTCCGACAGACTCGAAACAAAGCCATCCGTGGTATAGGTCAAGTTTTGGTCTGGATAGGGATTCAAATTCTCCACATAGTCTTGGGCATAGCCGAGCGTGACTTTGTGGGAAATGGCCCCCGTCTCAAATGTCGAGTCGAGAAAGAAGTTGCCTTGGGTGGTGTTGGTTTGATGCTTCCCCTTGACGTACATCACCTCGTTGAAATGTCCGGCGTCATCAAGGAATTGATTGCGCAGGCTGGGGTTCTCGTTTTCGGCTTCGTTATACCGAAATGCGGAACGGATTGTGAAGATATCACTGAGTTTCGAGGTGAACTCTGTACCATATTGGTTGTAGCTATCCTTCGCATAGCAGAAGGGAGACCCGTAGTTTTTTGACGCGTCGGGTGCATCCGGGATAACGGTTGTTACCCCTGAATAGGTGACCCCGTTGATCTTTGTCGCTTTCCCCGACCCAATTAAAAAGATGGCCTGTTGGTGGTCGAGATTCCGTTGAAAATGGGACGCGTCGAATGAGAGGACCGTATCGGGAGCCATCCGCCAGTCGAGGGCGCCACTAATCAAAGAGCGCTCATGTGTTTGGTCCGATATCGCCATGCTGCCGTCGTCGGCATAGACGGCATTGAGTCGGAAGGTGACCTTGCCCGCTTTGTCCAAAGCTCCGCCGAAATCACCATGAGTGTAGAATTGAGAACCGCCGTAATCGCCCATGGTTACGTTAGCCAATGGCGTGGCTGTAGGGCGTTTTAGAATATAGTTCACCATGCCGCCGGGAGAGGTTATCCCGTACAGAAAACTATTGGCGCCCGCCATGACCTCGATCTGTTGCTTATCTTCGACCGGAACCGCAAGGTTGTAGGTCCGCATGCCGTCCACGGCTGTGCTGTTGCTATTGAGGGAGCTGACAAACCCACGGATCATAAAGTAATCCGAGGACCGGTTGCTCGCCAGCGCGGGCTGGATCGTCGGGTCGTAGCGGAGAGCTTCCGTTGGCGTGCTGGCTTGCAGATTTTCGATCAAATCCGAAGAGACGACACTGATGGAAAAAGGCGTGTCTTGGAGTTTCATATTACCAAGTGGGCCGACGGAGGCGCTATCAACTCGGTAACCCGCTTCGGCTGATCCGTTTTGCGGAACGCTTCCCGTGACGATGACTTCCTCGGTAACGACGGTAGCGCTTTCGGGGGCTTCCTTTTTCTTCTCCTCCGCCATGCCGGAGAGGACGAGTGTACTGCTCAGAAGGCAAGCGGCCAGGGCTATGGGCTTGTTACGGCTATGAAACAATGGGTAGGCATGGCCTTCCAGAGGAAGGACACCAACGGGCGCATGGGCATGCGATACGACAGAATGATGCAACATAGGTGGATTTGGCTAATCGCCGGAATGCCCGTTGGTCGGTTCACTTCCGCGCGAGAGGTTGTCTTCTTGGCTTGTCAGCCTCGGAGGACGTTGCAAAACGAACCGCGAAGCCACAAATCACCCAGTTTGTCTGATGTGCGACACCCCCAATAGCAGGAGCCATGCCACACAGACGGGGTCCATCAATGGAAAGATCAAGAACGGAGGCTCATTCCTCTGGGAAGCTTATATTTCCTAGGATAGCGGACTTGCTGCTGCCGTAGGCGTACTCCATGATCGCATGGATTGTTCTGCCTCTTTCCGATCAGGCTGTGGAAAATAGCCTGACGACATGTTTGATTTTAATCAGGGGATGCCTTGCGCGGTTTCCGGGAATTCCCCGATTTCCCCAAAGGCATCATCAAGGCGTTCGCCATGCCGAATCCGTTCGCGAGCAGAAGGAGTAATGACATCGGGCACGGCTCCGTTGCCGATCACCATGAACCATCGTGCCACTCGATTAAGGGTGGCTATGTCATTTTTTTCTTGGCCCCAACCGGTTCGAATTGCGTTCATCGTAATTTCGCGCCGACTAAAAACCGTATTTCTGGATACTACCTATTTACCCAAAAATGTTAATATTTTATTAACAAAGTAGAACTACCGACTTGCGGGGGGCTTTTGAAGCCGCGGGCCTTTGGGTAAATAAGCACACGTTTTTTCACCCATTTTTTGGGTTTCCCAATTTTGGCCGATATGGGTCAAAAACGTCCGATTTGTGCTTCTAAGCGCCGAAAAGCGCTCATTTTGGCCCAAGAAAAATTTGACAGGCCTGTAAAAAAGCGAAAGCGGCGGTTTTTTATCCGTCGCTTTCGTCGCTCCATTTGCCGTGCTTTCGAAGCTACGGTTCGACGAGCCTATACAAATCTCTATCGCTCGCATGTTCCTTGCCCAATCCGACACCCATGAGGGATCCGATTGGCCGAAAAGAAACGAGGCGCTGACTTTCCTGATAGCCGCGATCAACTTCGGCGGCGCATCTATCTCAAAGACTGCCTTCGTCACGTCGTAGAGTTTGTAACGGCAATCGGATACCACCAAATTATTCACTCCCGAATCTCTTCGCAAATTCCTCTTTGATTTCTTTCTCGATTTTCTCCTCCCATTCATTACGCAAACAGATAATTCATGTGTTTCACATATCCCGACGAGGTAATGCCATCGGTCAATTAATCATTCGCCCCGGATTTACCATCTGTCCTCCAAAACTCACACAACCAAAGAAATCCATTCGATAATGAGTGTGGTGACGGTATTAGGCATACTGAAGTTTCTTGGAAAGTTGTGACGCGAATTCCGAATCCTTCATCGGGAGGGCAGTTCAAAGGTCGCGATCTCCTGGGAATCCAGAATGCCCAGTGAATAATGATTCATCCCGATGCGCACTTTTGCTTCGCAAGATTGTCCTCCGCGGTTGTGTAATCGAACGCTCAGATGTTGGCTATCGATTAACTGTGCAGAAAGCAGCCGCACCGTCGCTGGGAAAACTTCACCTAGTGATCCAACTTCTGGAAGGTCTCCTTTTGAGGGGGAAGCCATGAGCGCTACTGGAGGAAACAACAATGCGTCAGCTACCTTGTCGGGGGAGATTCCATCGGTAAAGAGAGAGAGCCGAAATTTAAGCTCTCCGCAATCAACGGCGGGTAGCCAAGGTTGATCATCCTTCGGAGTCGGTACATCACTAGCATAGCGAGACGCACGGGCGAGGGTAAGTCGGGTTTCTTCGGGAAGAAAGTCGGTGTCTCCCAGCACGTCGCTGGCAATCCCAATGGTCTTTCCCTTGCTGTTTTGTCGGCGGAACCAACGGCCAACCGGCGTCTGTCCGCGGCATTCCCTGCTGACGACGCTGCCGGGAACGTCGCAAACTGCCGCCCCTCTCGAGGGAATGACCAACTGTAACCGTGCGCTGCGCTCATTCCACATGAGCCGTCCGTGAACAGTAATCCACGGGACGCCTCGAGCAACATAGAACGTCAGGTCTATCCATGAATGCTTTCCGGCCCACCGCGTCCAGATTGCGCTGCGCTCTGGCCCACCTTCCAAAACATGGCTTTCCACCATCTCCAAAGTTTCTATAATATGATCCAGTAGATAAGATTCTGGTTCTTCATCCATTCCCCCCCAAGATCCCCAGACATCCTCCACGATACGGAGTTGTATACCTCCACGTCCTTCAGAAAAGAAATCCGTCCCTCCCGCACCTTCAATCTTTATTTTCTTCTGCGGATCGACTCCGATTTTCCAAAGGTCATTGGCAATCCATGGAAAGTCCTTCCCGCCGGAGGTGCAATCATCTTTCGCTGAAATCGGCAGCGCCTTTTCCTCGGCCTTTCCCATGCGAATTACCCGCCACCCACAGGCCGGAATTTCCAGCGGCATCACGACCCGTTTGCGCCACGGCCACTGTACCATCGATAAATGCTCGGTGGACACTTCCTGGAACGGAAGATCAAGTCCGTTCGCGTCCTTAACGGTAAAGGGCAATTCGCCGGGACGGTTTTCATACTCGAAAATAGGACGATAATCCAAGGACGCTTCCACCTCGACTTGTCCTTTGAAAGGATACGGCAGTGGATTCCAAACCAGAAATGGAACCTCGGTTGGCTCATCAGGCGCAGAGGGTGGCGGCACCTGGGTATTCACACGGCGTGCCAAGGCATTGAGGGCCTCAAACCGCGCTTGGTTAGCTTGGTGCATCGCACCCGCGACCCACGCCGCTTGGTCCTCAAATGCCCGCTCAATGCTCGATCCGGGCAGGATATCGTGAAAACTATTAAACGCCAATGCACTCCACGCTTCATGGAGTGATCGGAAGGGCGATGGCTGGACAAGTCCAATGAACGCCTGAGCCATTTCCGCCGAAGCAACGTTTGCCTCAGCCTGCCGGAACAGGCTCTTAAACTTCTGAACCGATGAGTAGCACCCGCGTAAACAGTAGCCCAACTCACCGCGAACCGACGGGATTCCGTACGCAGTCTTGGATTCCACCTCTGCTCGAAGCGCGTGGAAAAAGCCGTGCAGAGTGGAGAAACGCACGTCCACTTCGGGGTGCTGGTCAGCCCACGCAAGAACTTCGCCAAGGTGGCGACGTGTCGGACCGCCCCCGTGATTGCCCAGACCCATCAGAACACCCACGTTTTCTAATGAATCCGTTTGGGCGTGATCCAGTGTTTCATCTAATACCAGGTTGAGGTTGGCCCGTTCGCTGCAATACCACTTCCAATATTGCCGGTAACATAATAACCGGTCGTTACCATCGCAATTCCACCAAAAAGCTGGCGAATCCATCGGGAATTGAGCACGCTGAGGCCGGGTGAAGGTAAAACCTTCCATGCCAAAACTCCTCAAGATGTTGGGCCAGCCCGCCGTATGACCAAAACTATCCGCCTGCCATGCGATCTTTGGGCTCAATCCAAAGCGGCTCTTAAAATAGGCAAGCCCGTGCTCGAAATTCCGGCATAAGGTCTCCGTGCCGGGCAGATTTGAATCCGGCTGAACACAGGTACCACCCACTACATCCCACCGCCCTTCCTCGACCCGTTTGCGCAACCGAACAAAGGTCGCCATGTCCGTCTTTTCAATGTGTTCGTAAATGGCTGCCTCTCCCCGAATGAACGTTAGCTTCGGGAATTCATCCATTAAGTTGAGAACGGTTTTCACCGTGGTCAGTCCTTCATTCAATCCCTCCCTCCAGTCCCATAACCAAACCGGGTCCAAGTGGGCATTGGGGAGCAAATGGAAAATTAACTTTCGAGCGCTTTGCATTGTTATCGGGTTGGTTTAAAATTGGCAGAATTACGAAAATCCAAGGTCCACCCCTATGCCATGGTTTTAAGCATATCGAGCGAAATTGCATAATGAAGCGGACGCCCCTTTTCCCAGGCCATAAATTCTTCGATGCAATAATCGGCCATCCGCACCACTTCATCGCCCATGGAACCGGCGATATGCGAAGAGAGAAAAACGTTGGGCAGGGTGAATAAGGGAGACTGCGGCTCAGGACTTTCGGGGTAAGTCACATCGATCAGCGCGGAGAGATCCGGGCGGCGACCCAAGACTTCTAGCATCGAAGGCTCATCTACCGTGATGCCTCGCCCCGTATTGATAAACGTGGCATCTGGGCGCATTCGCTGAAATAGGGCTCCGTTGAGCATCCGATGCGTCTCGGGGAGGTTGGCGATGTGATTGCTCACAACATAGCCTTTTTCAAAAGCCTCTTCCAACGAGACTTTCTCCACACCTAGCCGGGCCGCGTCCGAGGGATCGAGAAACGGATCGAACACCACGATCCTCAGTTGGTAGGGATGAAGTAACTTGATGACTCTCCTGCCAATCGCCCCGGCTCCAAGGATTGCCACCGTCTCTCCAAAATTGCCGATGCCCACAAAAGTCTTTCGATGATCGTGGCACCCCCGGTATTCGCGAACATTCCGGAAGTAGCCTTTCATGGCCAGGACAATCTGAGAGGCGGTGAACTCCGCTACAGGGATGGCATTGGCCTTCCACGCACTGACAACCGTGATGCCGCGTTCCAAAAAAGGGCTTGCGAAATATTGCACCGTTCCCGCCGCGTAAAATACAATCTTCAATGCGGGAAGCTGATCCAAATGCGCGGGCGTCAAGACCGGCATATTCCAGGTGCTGAAGATGACTTCGACATCGCGCAGAGCGGCGGCGTGCTCAGCAAAATGATCGAGATCGACAATATGCGGATATAAGTCCGTGATCCGCGCAACCTTGTCAAAACGCCCCTGAGCATAGACCAACTCTGTCTCTCTGCATCCCCCAAAGAACGCGGCTTTTTTCAGCGCCTTTACTGGAATCTCGGCCTTCAATGGGGCGGTTATTGAATGGATTATCATCTGTTTTCTAATCAATGTTTAGTGGACGATGGCATCGCCGAAACGGAATCCAGCAGCGGTTCGGAGTCGCCGAGGGATGGAGGAATATAGGCATCATCCCCTCCAAGCTTTTTCCAGCTCTGATAAAGCTTGAAGAGAAAGACCAGGTTCGGTATCGCAAAAAGAAGGCTCCACAGAGGAATGAAAAAATAAGCGCGATCCTTGCCGACCCACCGTCCCACGAAATCCAAAAACAACCCGGCCAGCCCGCCTCCAATGACGCCACCCAGCGAGCGCCAGATTGCGTTAGTGGAGCAAAACTGGCCGTAGCGTTCCCGCGGAAAGAGACGCATCAATAACGGCGGATCAGCCATGGCCAGGGAGGCTTGCAAGGGGGCGGTCAACCCAAGGCTGATGGCCAGAGCAACCCAGAACGCAACCCTCGGTTCCGGGTGCCAAAACAACCAGATTAGCGTTGCGGGAATCGCAAGCAAAATCCCAAACACCGAACCCGCGATCACCACTCGCAACGGATGGTAGCGATCAGCCAACCAGCCCGTTCCCAATACGAGAACCGCCACACACAGACTGGTGCTGCCGTTGATGTATCCAATTTGTTCCAAGCTTAACCCGATCGCCATCGAGAAAAATAAATTAAACGTAGCCACACCGCCGCCAACGGCCCCGATGAATGACGCCAGCCACTGGAACCAGTAATGCTTGATGGAAAGGCTTTCCTTGGCATACGTCTTGATGGCCGCCAACGGGCCCGAAGCCCCGTCAACGTAAGCGGGCGGCGGCGGGTATTCCCCCTCCTTGATATTCAGGCACATCAGCCCGAACCCGATTAGGTAAAGCAGCGCCGCACCGATAAGGATCTCCGTGCTGTGGGTATTGGCAAAGCGGAAGATGCAAAAGTTGTAGAGCGTTGTGGAAAGCATGGAGATCATGCGAAACCAGGACATAAACCGGGCCAGCAGGTGGTCGGGAACCACGTCATTAAAAAGATACCAGAATGTGGAGGTTACAAACGTATTGAAAAAGATAAACGCCACCATCAGCACCCCGATAATCCATATCGCCATGCTATTGGGGGTGATCGTCCCCGCGTCCACCCGTGCATGAATCCAAAAGCCCATGCGGTCTCCAAAGGCCAATCCGATCAAGCACAAGACCAGAAACGGCAGGGAAAAAACGATAAACGGAATGCGTCTTCCCCAGCGGCTTCGAAAGCGGTCACTTTTGAAGCTGATGATCGGGTTAAGCACGGAGTAAATGATCGCGGGGATCGTCCCGAGGATCATCCCGACCTCCATGTTAGATGCACCCAAGACCTTGAATTTGAGAGGCATGATGCTGGGGGTCACCGTTTCCATCAGCATGTAGCAAAAGTCGCCCCACAGCAGCCAGAAGAAGAGCACCAGCAGATGGCGTTTGGTATACGTCAGCGTTCCGCAACGGTAGAGAATGGGAGCGGGGGATTCGGACATGGATAGCTTTCGCGAGCCCTTTGCGTCCAGTCTAGCGGTGATTTACTTCCGCTTCGAATGGAGCCGCAGGGAGGGCGTCCCGACTATAGATTATCGCGGCGGGGGCATTGGACCACAGGTAGCGAACCCACCGCACCTGATGCACGGGTTCGCTTTGGAGGTCAATGGTATCCGGGGCCGTTTGCGTCACTTTGGCCGGAATAAAACGGCGGTCTTCCCCGGAAACTTCAAACATGTTTCCCGCAGTCTTGGGCTCTTCAATTTTCACGAGGCTCTCAAAAGTTAACCGAACCCCGGAGTCCGTAGCCGTTGCTTTGATCAAACGCGGTCCATGACCGAGCACTTCGGCTTCTCCATAAATATCGTGAAACGCCAGCAGAGCCAGGCGTCGCGCCAGTTCGCGTTTGTCTGGCGGGTGAATGTTTTTGGGATCGCCCAAGTCGATCGCCACCGCCATGGAAACGTGGGGAAAATTCTGCGCGTTGGCCTGGCCCTGCCGCAGAACGGCCCATTCCGAGCGGTCGGCGCCACTGGCTTCAAAATTCGGAAGCTGCACGTAGAGAATGGGGAGATCCGGAGCGGCGAACTTGTTTCTTAAATCGCCCCACAACGCCTGTACGCGGTCCGCATACCGAAGGCCCAAGCCGATATTCTGCTCGCCCTGGTACCATAACATCCCCTTGAGTGTGTAGGGGACCACAGGGGCCGTCATTGCGTTGAAACATCCCGAAGGTGTGTCGCGATGGCCTGGCCCTACGAGCTCCGAAGGCCGCCGCTCAGTAAACGGTTTCCCCTCGGCTTCCGCCTGCTTGCGGGCGTCGTTCCAGGCTTGCATGGCTTGGTCGTAGGCCGCTTTGCGCTGGGGATAATCCGCAAGCTTCGTTTCCCAGCGTTGCTTCTGTTCCTCCTGAATGCCCGCCGCCGCCAGTGCTTCCGTGCTCATCCACGATTCGATAAACGTGCCCGCCACGGCGTTGCAAATCACGCCCTGAGGAACGTGGTAGCGATCAAACAACTGGCGTGCGAACAAGTAGCTTACCAGTGAAAATCCCTTCGCCGTATCCGGCGTCACTACCACCCATTTTGCATCCGTCTCCAGCCGCGGCTGTTCGGGAAAGGTCACATGCACCATTCCGCGAAATTGCCGGATCTCTGGCACGTTGGCCTTGGCAATGATCTCCTCGGCCCCCGCCTGCTTGCCAAGTGACTCGCCCAGGCTCCAGGCCATGTTGGATTGTCCCGAGCAAAGCCAGACATCGCCCACGATGACGTTGGCGCTGACCACGCGGCTTTCGCCCTCAAACACCAGTTCCCCCGGCCCTTCCGGCTGCAACGCAGGCAAGCGGGTTTGCCAATGGCCGTCGCTGCCGGTTGTGGCCAAAGCGGAGTGTTTCCCATAGCGCACCTGGATCACTTCTCCCGGGTTTCCCCATCCCCATACCGCGACCGGAATGCCGCGCTGAAGCACCGCGTTATCACCAAAAACAGCCGCCGGACGGGGAGCCGCCACCAGCCCTGCCAGCGGAGCCAGCGCAAATCCCAACCCAAGCAGCCAAGAGCGAATAGGAAAGGTTAATGTCATAATACTTAAATCGATATAATAACAACTCACCTTGAGGGAAAAGGAAAGGCGAATCTGCGAAATGTTTGGGGAAAACTCAGCGGAGACGCGGTTTGGTCCGCGCTATTTTCTATGGTCGAGCGCAATGGGCCCGCTGCTGGCTCGGGCCACGAGATGAGGGCGAATGAGAATCTGCTGGAGCGCAGCCCGCCGCTTCGGATGGTTGAGGAGATTGTCCAGAACCGCAGTCACAGAATCGCCGTATTCTTTCATCTCATATTCAAGCGCCGTCAACGGTGGATTCATGAATGCCCCCAAATGCGACAACCCGGCTGACGCCGTTACGCTCACTTTTTGGGGCACGTCGATGCCATGTTCGCGCAAAACCCTCAGGAAAGCCATTCCGCCCTCGCTCGTGGCGCAATAAAGCGCCGTGAAATCCGGGTGCGGATGGCTGATCCAGCGCGATAGAAATTCGTAGCCCCGGAACAAAGGGTCCTCGCCAGTTGGGATATTGCAGTTGATGAGGAGTTCATCCAAGTTTTCCTCGCCGAGCTTTTGCATTGCCTTTGTCCATCCTTCCACTGATTTTTCCATCGGCCCGGTCATAATTCCCGGCACCATGCAGAGGATGCGGCGGTGGCCCAATTCCGCCAAGTGTTCCACGGCGAGCCGCGCTTCGGATTCGGCGTCGGAACAGACCCAGCTTGTCGGCGGATCGGCGAGGGTTTCCTGCGCAATCACTATTGGCAATCTTGGTTTTTGAAGCGCCCGGTAAATATGGACCGGCAGAGTCTCGGGGACCAGGAGCAAAACGGCTCCGTCCTTGCCGTCGACGGCCCGCTCCAGATCAAGCCCGTTTAACGTCCGGTAATACGTTTGCGAAAAAAGCCAGTCGCGCTTTCGGCCAGCTTCCACCGTCGAGCGGCAAATTTCCTCGATGACCCGCGAAGGATAATCGGGGCGGATCAGCGCGATGCGATGCGTGGCAGGGTCCATGATCTCGGCCACCACGAGCCGCTGCTTCCCAAGCGGACGATTAACCAAGCCTTCCCGGCGCAAAATGCCAATAGCCCGGTCAACCGTGGCCTGCGAAGCATCAAACTCCTGTTTCAACTCGGAAACCGTGGGAAGCTGGTCCCCCGGGCTTAGCGTCTTGATCCGCTGACGCAAGACCTTGGTGATGTGGAAATGTTTTGTCTTGGAAAGAGTCTGAGGCATTTTCGTGCGATCCTGTTATATCGATATTGTAGTGCCTTCTTTGCCCTAGGGCGAGGCATTTTTGCCGTTCACGCCAAATCGTATAACCAACCTGCATTACCTGGAAAGTGCGCTAATTCCACGAATTTCCACTCCCCGTAATCCGATAATCCGGGGCGTTGTTTTTTAAGACTTCATATCCCGTGTTGATCTGCTCCACCCGGTTCCCGTTAAACACCCCTGAGCCGTTGACCTTCGGATCAACCGATATGCCGTCTTCTCCGGGGTGGATGATTTCGTTGCGCTCAAAGGTAATCTGCTGATCCCACGTCCCGGTGAGGTGGATGCCACGGAATACCGGATCTAGCACGAAGTTGTCCTGAATCAAAACATTGCTGATTTTCGCGCTGCCCGGGTAAATCCAGATGGCTCCCCGGTGTTGTTTACCGGAGTTGCCCCCGCCGCGCGCAATAAAGTTGCGGCGCACTACCGCGCCCGTGACCGGATGCATCGGGTAAGACCCCGGGAGGTTGATGGTGAAACAGCCCGTCATGGAATTGTCCTCCAGATCGTTGTATTCGATAACGTGGCCGTAGCCGCCCGCGAGGTCGCAATTATGCCCAACCCAAATGGCCAGCGCCGTATTGTAGCGCATCGTGATGTCGTGGGTTACTTCGTTACGGGATATCTCCGATAAAATCGCCAAGCCGTCATCGCCATTTCCACGGATGTGGTTGTTTTCAACCAAGCAGTCGCTAGAACCGGCGTTGATATTGATGGCATCCGCATACGTGCTGCGGATACGGCAGTTTTGGATTGTACCGCTTAAAGCATGGCTCATCCAAAAGCCCGTGTTGGTATGCTCGATCCAAACATTTTCCACTTTCCAATGCGTGGGTGAACCGGCCCACTCCGGCGGTTTGCCGCCCGCAGTAAACGGTTTGGCCCCTTTTTGCCGAATATCGTTGAAGGGAACATCGAGATAAAGATCCCGCACTTCGGTCCCCTCGCCCATCAGCGTGAACCCCATCTTGCCACCCCAGTCTACCGGCGCATTTCCTTCAACCGTGCCGATCAGCTTCGTATACCACATTCCCGCCCCCTGCACTTTGACGCCATCAAGAACAAACTTTGCGCTGTGATTATAAGTACCCGATGGAATCCAGACGGTCTTGTTCGCCGTCTTGGCATCGGCGATGCAATGGGTGATCGCCTCGGTGCAATCCGTCTTTCCGTCGCCGAGGGCCCCGTAATCAGTGATCGATAAGTAGGTCCCCTTCGCGGGTGGAGGCAGCGGTCCCGCAACCTCTTCAAGATCCACAAGATCGATGCGGTAATATTCCGCGTCATCGCTCTCGTCTCGTTGAAGCCTAAGCTTGTCCCCGGCCTTAATGCCCCCGGTGATAAAATAGTGCGATTCATCCCAGAAGATTTGCGGCCTGCCTTTGGCGGGGTCATTGGAAGCGCTTCCTTTCAGATCGAGGTAGTTCCAGTTATGGAACGACGAAAGCGTAAGGGCCTGCCGCTTCTTGCCATTCACATACAAGCTCAATGAAGCGTTGTTTCCGCCACCATGCTCCGCGTCGGGAATACAATGGCGGACCACGATAGTGTTGGCCTCATCCTTGCTGGTAAATTCCACGTACTGGCCGGTGGCCTCCAAGCTGACGTAACCGCGGTGGGAGGCTTCCATTTCCGGCGTCAGTTCCAGCCCGAGCGGAGCGCCTTGCATCCGAACCACCCGGCCGGTGGTCTGATTGTCAGTGGCTTCCGCTTCATAGGTAATAAACGGCACCGCAGCACCACCGGGCACCGAAACGCCAACCCCTTCCAACGCCGCCGATTCCCCTCCGATGAGCAGGGTTGAGAAACTCTCAAACGTGGAATCATGAGCCTTTCCAAGCAGACGTCCATTAACTGAAATCTGCAACTCATGCGAATCGATATTCCATGTCAGCCGCACGCTTTTCGGCTTGAGGTCGCTGGGAATTTCAATGGTCCCCAATTCGGAGTCCCCACCCGAGAAAGCCTCCTCAAATTTGCACAAACGGATCGTGCTGCCCGATTGGCAAATCACGCCATAACCGCGCATTCCCGTTTCATCGAAGAGCCCCGCGCGATATACCTTCGTTGCTTTCGCATCCCAGTCCACCGTCAGTTGAAAATCGGTGGTCAACGTGCGCCCCAGGCGCGTACCGACGACTCCACCATTGAGTATTACCCGGCGGGGCCCAGCCTTTATCGGCGCGTCACCGCGGGCAAGGTACCACGTGCCACTCATCGGGTTCGCCCCCTGGCTCCAGCCGGAATAGGAAAATTCGTCGGCCAAAACCGGGATGGTGCCTTGCGACCACGCCGTGCAGACCGCTGCCAGCATCGCCACAACGGCAGTGCCTATTGTCAGATTTTTATCAATACTCATGGGTGTGGAACATCATTGGGATCAAAGGAAAATTCGGATACAAGAGCCGCCCGGGTCATCGAGGCGCCAACTCCCACCTCAAGGCGTAATTGCAGCACCGGGAAGGGGCAAAACGAATTTGCGCCCCCAGGCGAACGCTCACCGGCAGAAATTGGTTCCACCTCAAATTTCCAAGCGGTACGCAGCGGCGGCAGCGGTACGACCTGTGGCATTTCCGTCGTAAGGAACCGGAAACCGTCAGGGCTTTCAACGGCCTCAGGCCGAAGGGAAACCGTCACGCAGGCACCTCCATTTTTCCAACGCAAAGCCTCCGGCCAGCCCTCGCCCTGTTCATGCGTTAGCAGCGTACGCCACGTTCCGTTCCGGCAAATTTCCGGCGATAGAACCGACGGGATGGCCAGCACAAACGCAGCCCGCTTAATTGCATTTCCTCGAGGACATTTAAACCCCCAGGTTGAGGAAAACCGATCGGGCCAATAAGCGCTATTGACGAAAAAGCGAATCCCGTCGCGGCGAAGAAATTTGGACCACAAAACCTCCGTCGGGTTCTCGTCCACCACGCTACAATGCGGGGCTTCATAGTCCTGAAATGTATCTGTGCCGAGTAGCTTCCCGTCCGATGTTTTGACCGACATGGCAACCTCGTCTCCAAACGAAGTGGAACAACTGCGCCAGGTTTCGCCGCCGGTACCCTCCAGTTCCACATGCCAGAGCCCATCAGGATCGACGGAAGTGGCATACAGGAGGTTGCTTTCCGAGAAGAGCGTGGCCAGAGGCGAACCGCCATGGATGCAACCGAGATTGCGGCTGTCGAACGGAACGCCGCAAAGCGTTGTCGCACCCACAAAACTCGTTTCGTAGCGCGGCGTGCTGACCCTAAGCCAGTGATGCCCCCAAGCGTAACTGCAATAAGCCGGGGGTTCAACCGATGGCATTTCATCAAGCCCATACTCGAAGAGCCCGCGGGCCAGGAAGCTATAGAAACGGGCTCCGAGCAGAGCCGGAAACTGGCTTTCCACGGTGATGTGGTGCCCGTAAGGAAACTGTTCCGGCAGCCCAGTGGCCTTGAATTGCGGCGCTCGTGCCACGAAATCCGCATAGCGGTCTACGTACCATCGGAACCATCCGGCAGCTTCGTTGCCCAGCCCGAGCCGAGCCGCAAGTCCCGCCGCCTCCACCGGGATGGTTTCCACGAGACAACCGCCAAACCATGCCCGATGAACGCCATAGCCATCCACATCGCTCGCCGTGTGCCCGGCGCGGGAAAGGTTCCGCAACAACCCCATCGCGTAACGGTGGCAAAACTCATCTCCCTCCGGGGTTTGTTGAATCACCCCATCCTTCAACCCGTGCAAGTAGACAAAGAGCAGCCCTTGCGCCTCGGTGCAGTAATACGTCGGCGTATGGGTGTTCGTGGCATATTCCACCGTGGAGCCAGTATAGCAGGCGTAGTTCCACGTATAGTCCGGCCGCAAGCTCGGCTGACTATACACAATGACATTGCGATAAGCACTGAGGCCGTTTTCCCAGAGCCGCCAAAACGCTTGCCGGTAAAAGTCCCCGCCGACTACGCGCCAAGCCCAATACCACGCTCGCAATTCAAAGCGGAGTTGCTGCGTTTTGCCGGAGATCCCCGAAGGAATCCGCACCGCCGGATGCTGCCGGACGATCCGCTCAATGGCTTGCGCCCCCGCAGCGATCAATTCGGCCCCAACTCCCAGCTTGGTACCATAGTAGCAAAACGTTCCCAGCGCATCGGCCACCGAACACGCAGCAGCCGGGTGGTCGCCAATGACTCCATTCGGCTCATCCAGGTAGCCGTCCGGTCGCACGGCATCCGCCAAACGCCGCGCCAAAGCCGATGCGCGGGCAACGTGTTCAGCCCCGCCGCCCATCAACGCCCGGTAAACATGGTAGACAAGCAAATGCTGCTGAATCCCGCTAACAGCAGCCTCACGGGTCTGCGGGTCAACATAGTACCCCGCCTCCTCCCAGTTCTTCTTCAGCATAAAGGCGAAGCCGGGACTATCCAAAAATGAAATAAGATCTGGCATCAAATGATTGAGTTTAGAAATCGCTCTAAGCCTCCCAGCAGTCCCCGATTTTGGGAACGCAGGAACTCTCTGCAACAGTAGCTCCGTAGTACCCGTAGATCAAGGCCTGCAAGGTTCCGGCGATACCGGTCAGCATAAAGGAGTTGTCATTGTTGCGGCATTCAAAGGGGATGAAATGAGGCCCCCTGACAAATTCGCGGAAAGTACGGAAAAGGTGTTCAATCCCCTCCTTCTTCCGACCAAGCCTCATGAAAATGCAGCTCTCAATTTGGGAATTCATCGCCGGGCCGTAGCCCATAATTTTCCGGCTGTAATACTCGACATTTTTAAGAATTACCTCTTCCGGCGCGCGGTAGTCCAGGGGGTAAAAGGAGAGAATCAAATCGGCCTGTTTGATCCCGTCACCCGCATAGCCGGTATATTCCGGAAAAATCCCCTCCCCGTCGGCAGGCGGCAACCGGAGCCCTGCCTCGACCTTGCTCCAGTCTTCATCGGGGGATTGCCGCAAAATTTCCGCGGATGCAAGGGCCGCCCGCATTACCTGCTTAATGCCCCATACCGTTGTAAAGTGATCGTCGCACGCGCCCTGCCAGTGTTCTGTCAACGCTTCGTCAGGTCCAATGACATCCTTAAGGCGATAACGTCCACCGCCTTCCGCCGTCACTCGCGAGCAGTAAAAGCGCGCGATATTGGCGATCAAGGGCCATGCCATTTTGCGAAGATAATGTGGATCTTTGGTGAATTGGAAATATTCCCACGCGGAAAGGGCTATCCAGACGCCGAGGTGGATTTCTTTTTGATACTCCGGTTTGGTTTGGTCTGCGCCGTCTTCCGCGGACATCCACGGGAACCACGCGCCCCGCCAACCATGGGCGGCCGCGTGCAGAAGGGCCGGCTCCAGACAGAGAAAACGATAACGAAGGATCGGCTCCGCCAGCTTTGGCCACAGCGGCAACAGGGCGCGAAAGATCCAAAAGTCGGCATCCCACAACTGTGTGCCGTGCCATTCGTTCTTCGAAAGGCCGAGCGCGCCCAGCGGAAGGGCATCCTCCCCAACGCTGCCCAGCAAATAAAACTGGTGTGCTATCACCATCTGCGTTGTCTTTGCGTCAGCGCCCTCGTAAGCCAAACCTTGTTTCCAGAGTTCCCGCCACACGCTGGCGCTTTGTTCGAAAAGATCTCCCGGCGCGGCTCTCAAGAGATCGGCAAGATCCCGCTGCACCCGCTCCGCGCAATCGGGCCCCTGGGCTTCGCTATGGATCGAGTGACCCAGGGTAATATCCAAGATGTCGGAGCTGGAGACGAGAGTAAGCTTTGCCATCCCGCCCTCGATCATTTCTCCTTCAAGATGGGCTCCGGTACCTTTCCAGCACAAGCCTTGGGTGACTTCGCGCTTTTGGACACGAGTGGTGTAGTGGCCGAGCAAACAGGGGCGCTTCCCGTGTTCAAAACGAAAATCAAACAGGTCCCCCAAATGGCCTCCGTTGATGCCAAACTCCACGCGGCACGGTTCGCCAAGACCCTGGATGCGCAGCGTCAACAAGCCACAATGAGAGCGGTGGCGCAGCAGGGCTAAACGCATGGAGAGATGGAGAGTCTTGCCCGGGAGGTATTCCCAGTCGTCTTCCAACTCCACGACGCCCCGCAGCAAATCCAGCGTGTTCGTCAACGAGTGTCGGCCCTGCTCGGGCGTATAGAGGAGGCCGCCTACCCTGATGTCCAAGTGCAACCACGTGGGGAGTTCCAATTGCCGGGCGTCATCAAAGATAAACTTCGAGTACATCTTCAATGGAGGTTCATTCCACGAAGCCACGATCAATCCCCCAAAGCGAATTCCAAGCAATCCACTCCCGATATAGGGACGAATCCAGTTTCCCAATCCGGACTCGTCTACGGAGATTCTCCATAGTGTTTGGTTTCCGACGGAAAACAAGGCTTTGCGTTCCGATGTCAGCCGGTTATCGCCTGCCTGCGGTGCACGATTACTATTCATAAGGCGCAATGGCTTGAGCAAGGAGGCTAAAGCGTTGGGGCCGCTTTGGACTTCGCAAAGAAGGCGTGGAAAAATGCCAGCTGGTCGGGAATCGCGCTTTTCCAATAGGTCCAATCATGTCGGCCAGGGTTTTCAAGATATTCGTGTTCGACCCCGTCCTTGAGCAATAACTGGTGGGCAGCTTGGTTTACTTTAAGGAAGCCGTCATCCGTTCCACACTCGATCATGATGGACAGATCCTTGTCTTTGAGACTTCTCAAATTTTCCATCACGGACAATTCGTTCCACCGATCCGGAAATTCATCGATTGAGCCAATCCATTGCACCAAACTAGGCCCAAGTTGCGGATTTTTTTCAAAGAGACGGATGTCCAAAACACCGCTCATGCTGCCCGCCGCGCCAAACACATCCCGGTGCCGCATCGCCAGCAACAGCGCCCCGTGTCCACCCATGCTCTGCCCTGTGATGGCCCGCCCCCGCGGCTCGGCAATCGTCCGATAATTCTTGTCAACGTATTGCACCACTTCCTTCGCCACATGGGTTTCGTAGCGGCAGGCTGGATTGATGGGCGAATCGAAATACCAGCTATCCTTCCCGCCATCGGGGCAAACTATCATAAGCTGATATCGGTCCGCCAACTCCCGGAGCGGCGCCGCGCCCCCCCAATGGCCGTAAGCTCCGCTCTTCCCGTGCAACAAATAGACCACTGGATAGCGCGTAGATGCCTGGGCATACGAATCCGGGGTTATTACAAGCGCGGGGATGGTCTTGCCCATTGATTCGCTGGGAATCTGCCGGGTATCGACCTTTGCCGCCCGAGCAACCGACAGAGACAGCAACGTGACGAAGAAAATGAGAGTGGAACGCATGGGGGGTACCGTGAACATAAATGATTAGCGCATTGAGCGGCAGCGGCGGCGAATCCGTTGACCGAACCCCACACTGCCGAGTCCGCCCAGGAGCAGAGCCCAAGTACTCGGTTCGGGAACCACCGTCAGCGTCACGTCATTGTTATAGCCATCGCCATCGGCGTCGGATGTGTAACTCAAGAGGTATTCCGTGCCGCTTACCGTGAGCGTATAGTTTGAGTTCGAGGTAATGGTGTAGGTGGAACCGCTCGTGATGATTGTGGCGAAGTATCCCTTTGTCGTGCCGCTGCCCGTGTTGTCGATGAGCGTTATCCTGGTGCCCAGCGTCAAGCCGCTCAGCGCGGTAAGGTCCAGTGTGCCAGCAAGGGTGACGCCTCCGCTGACCTTCACTTGGTCATAGGACGTTCCCGCCACCGCACCGCTAACTTCCGCCACTAGTGTGGACGAGGCGTCCGTGGTGAAGTTGCCCTGGACCGTTGTGATTCCGGGGCTGTTGTCCGAAGCCAGGGTGCCGCTGGTCAGTGTTAAATTGCCTGTCACCGTGCTGTTGCCTTTGAGCAAGCCGCTGACGGTTGCACTTCCATCAATAGTGCCATTGGCGTTCAACGTGGCTCCCGCAGCAACCGATAGCGTGCTGGTGGATTTGGTCGTGCCGCTTAACGAGGTGGTGCCGCTTGCCACGGTGACGCTGCTGGCGATGTTATGACCGCTCAGCGCGCTGGTACCGTAGAGCGTGGTGGCTCCCAGGCCCAGGGTGCTACCGTTGATCGTGCCGTTGTTGACCGTGACGAGGCCGGAAATGGTGCCGCTGCCGCCGAGGATGGCATTGCTGCCGACTGAAACTGCGCTGGAAGCCGAGAGCGAACCGTTCACGTCCAGTTCACCCGCAGAAACCGTCGTCGCGCCAGTGTAGGTATTGATGCCATTCAAAGACAACGTGCCTGCGCCGGTCTTCTGTAAACCGCCTGTTCCCGAAAGCACTCCCGAAAGGGTGATATTGTGCGCGGTCGCCAGGCTGTCTGCCGCCTGGAAGGTGATGTTGCCATTGGTTGAAGTCAGCGTCATATCCATGGCGCTCGACCAATCGGCCGTCGCCGCCACCACACCACCGGAAAGGCTGATTTTAACTGTCTGTTGCGTATAGGTGTTTTTCTGAATACCGCCGCTACCAATGCTCAGCGTGCCCCCCGTTACGGTCAGCGAACCTACCGTGTTTGCATTATAACTCGTTGTGGCATTTCCAAACAAAAATCCCGCCGCGCTCATGGAGCCTCCGCTGAGGCTTACCGCCCCCACAATATTCGCCCCCGTTCCGTTGGCGCCGATGAAGACGGTGCCTGTTGTTGTCAAACTCCCGCCCTCTACCTTCAAATACCCGGAACTTGAACTGTCTACATTGATTTGTATTGAACCAGCCGTCACCGTTCCCTGAACCAAGTCCAGCGTTCCCGTTTTCCCATTGCGCCCGAGCATTATGCTGCCAGCCACCGAGAGAACCGCGTCCTTGGAATTGATGGTATAAGTGGAACTTGTGATTGCTCCAGATGTACTTGGAGAAATAATAGAATTGCCGGAAGCATTGATCGTCGAGGCCCCCTGGGTCACATTGGCTCCAGTCTGAAACACCCCCATAGTATAGGTGCCGGAAACGATATTAAACGTTCCAGATCCAATAAGCCCCAAACTGGAGAAGGAACCCCCGCCACCAAGAGTAAGGGTTGCGCCGGAGCTTGCAGACATCGCCACGTATGAACCAACAATATAACTATTGATGGTAGCGGCAACCCCGCTATTGACCGTCAACGTGATTCCGTTGGAGAAGTTATTGCTTCCGCCATCAAACTTCAGCCCCAATGTACCGCCGGTGAGCGTATAACCAGAGGTGGCGAAGGTTAGCGTATTGACACCAATGGATCCTGATAGGGTGATGGTGGAATTGCTAGTCGTGGTGGTCCCCGTGCCAATGACCGCACTGGTGCTTGCCGACGTGGTGCTGTTAGCCCATGCCTGATCAGCGGAACCACCGGAAGCCAGCCAATTCACGGAGCTAGTGGACCAGGTGCCTGCGCCATTGGTGATGGAACCAGTCCCCGTCGCCGCGCCCGACGCATCCCAGTAGTAGGTGACGGTTGTTGCATAGCCGTGCGAGAGGGCCGCTGAAATTGAAACAATGCCTAAAACAAACTTCTTCAGGGATATTTTCATAACAATTGGGGTTTTGGGGGGTCTGGGATTCGAAATAAAGATTAAACTTACATCGATTTAAGTAAAGTTAAATTGTAGTCTGGCGAGAGATTTTGTGGATATAAAAATGGCAGCCCAGGTCAGGGTTGTTGTTTTTGCCGCATGGCCTCCAGCGTTTTTTGCTGACGGCTTGAAGCTTCGATAAGCTGTTGGATTTCCGCGGGCAGGGCCGTCGGCACGCCGATGGGATGCAGTGGAGAATAGATGTAGAGAGCGCTGCCGAGCTTCACACACGCGGGCGCTTTGTCCTCGACCCGAATCCATGCAATCAACTCTGGAAGCGGACAGTCGCCATTGATGGCCGAAGGACCCGGACCGGGAGGGCGCACGTATTTTTGGCAAGGGTACTTGTCCCGGGCCTCCTCGCCCACATTCAAACCCGGCACAATCCAAGCCGTTCCGGTGTATCCCTTTGTGAAAACAGGATATAAATAGTCGGCATCCTGAACCGGCAGTATCGATGCCTTTTGGTGCTCCCCTCCTTTGAGATAGACTCTATTGCCGCAGACATAGCCCTCGGAGCCATTGCCATCGGTCCAGCGGATCAGTAAACGAATATAATTTTGGTAGCACTCGCCATGGATCGACAACGGACGCCGGAGAGCTTGGATGCGACCGGCAGGCGGGGGCTCGGTATAGGAAATCGCAATATCCCATGCAGTGCCCGGCGATGGAGCCGCCACGCAACCCGCATTCTCAGGCGGTTGAGCCGATCCATTTTCCGCGCCCAATACGGACGCAACCAACCAGAACAAGCAGGTGATCCAACGACAACGCATCGAAACGGAACGAGGGCTATTCATTGACGGGCTCCAGTTGTTGGGAGATCACGGCGCCTGTATAACGGTCGATGGCCACGGAAAGCCAATAACGCCGCTCCCCATCCACATAGAAATCGCTCAAACTCGCAGCATTCTTAGGATAGCACCCCGACTGCGCCACCACATCGATCAGCAAATTCCAAGTCCGGCTCTGCGTTGCGCCGCCGAGGGCCCGGATGACAGCCTCCCGGTGGGTCTTAATGGAATCAAGATTGGCGTTGTTTTTCAGCGTTCCCGCAACCGTCCCGGAATACATGAACGTCGCAAGGTCCGCGGCATTCCTTGGAATTTGGGCCGTCGCCGTGCCACTGCTATAGGTATAGGCCGAATAAACGGAGGCCAAGGCGGCTCCGGCGGTGGAATCCAGAGGCGTGGTGCCATCGGGCTCCTGGGCCACCCCTTGGAGCAAAGCTTGGTATGGCGCGCTCAAGTTGGCATTGAGACTGATCCGTGCCGCCGTCACCCGGGGCTCGTCGCTCAGCGAAAAGAGATCGAGCAACGCGCTGTCGGCACTGGTTTCATCGAAGAAGCTGAGCGTCTTCCACGGCGTATCCCGGAAAACATAACCCAGCTCACCCACCGAGCGGAAAGGCCGGTTCAACACCACCGGGCGCAGAGTATTATCGGAGGTGCTATAAAACGGATTCGATTCGGAATAGCTCGAAAGCCACAAATCCGCCGGGCGCACCGTCGCGTCGCGGTCTTGAATATTTGCAATGGCGCTGGCGTGCGAAATTCCAGAGGAATCGGCATCCGTATCGCTCCAATTCGTTTTCCCCCCCTGCACCCACCGGGCCGGGTAAACGTCCAAAAGATTGGCTCCCGTGGAGCCGGCGTTGCCCGAGGCAAACGGCATTTGGTAGCGGAACCCGCCATTCCAATACATGTCGGAAGCAATGGTGGCCATCAACGGTTGCGTGGCGGTCGTGTTGAGGCCGACACTGCGGCTGACTCCAAACCGGCTCGTGCGCGGATCGAGTTTGCCGAAAAACGCCGAGAGGTTCTTATTGACCGCTTTGTCTGGATTGGTGCGCGTAATGTTGGTGACTCCCCCCGCTCCAGTGACAGGCTGGGTGGCCACCCCCCAGTCCACCACGCCATTGAGCCCCGTACCGGCCTCCATAAAAGCTTCGTTGCCCCCGAGCGTGTCGTAGATCCGCCAATTACCCGAGGCATCCTTGTATTCCATAACCACCAGCACATTGCCCATTTGCGTTCGGAACCCCGCCCCGGTCGCCGTGGGGTTGGCTGCCGTAATGATAGGGAATGTTTCCGGAACGCCGGTATAGTCGTAATAGACAAAGGCATGGATATCACCGTGGTCCGCATCAACGTGGGAAGTGGCCACCAGTTGATCCAATCGGGTATTGATGGTGGAGGCGTAACTGCCCTTCACCACCTTGGGATACGCCTGAAAATTGGAATACGAAGACTGTGGAATTTCAATAGCGGAACGGCCGCTCAAATTGTCGTTGCTGGGCGTTCGGGTTAGGTGCGAGGAATCGTTTGGGTTGTAGACTTTCACCGCAGCTCCTGACGCGATCCGAATTTGGACGGAACTGGGAGCGGCGGTATTAGTCATCCCGCTGCGATGGGGATTATACAGCACCGGCGCCAGGAACAGGGTACACCAATCAAGCTGGTTGGAGGTGCCGTCGACCTTCGTAACGGACCAGAGATCACCGGCCACCAGGCCGTAAAGATACGGCAAATCCTCAACCCCATGAACCGGGATGGCCGTTCCGCCGATGGAAAAGCTGATGGTCGTCGGGTAGTCGTCGGAATCGGCACAATCAATCATGTTCGCGCCAACGCGGATAATTTGCAGATCCTGCACACCGTCCCTGACGTTCTGTTCGGAACTCGCCACGGTGGTATTTGTCGCCGCCTTGCCCAGCGAGGCGTCAAGAATGCCCGCTTTGATCAATTCAAAGAAATTCGGCTCCCGCGTACCGGAGGTCAATTCGCCAAGCGTCTTGATATCGTCATTTTGGTTGGACGCCACATAGGCCCAATTCTTGTCGGTATCGTTCCATTGCAGACCGAAACAATCCGCTATCGCCTGCGTTTGTTGCATACCGGTCAAGGACGCATTAAATGCATCGGTATTAGGGCCGTTCGAACCGATCCAGGCCAGCTTCCGCAATGAAAAACGGCGCTGGAGCAAAGAATCACCCGCCAAAACAGTGTAGGTTTCAGGGACCCCATCGTCTCGGTAATGAGTCACCGTGCCACTCGTTACAAAGCGGATATCCGGCAAATTGGGATTGGTGCCCGTGGCCGTGGGGGGGATGAAACTGGGAGCGCTCGATGAGCGGGAAAAATGGGTGAGCGCCTCGGCCGACGAGGCCAGATAGGGATGGTTGAGAAGATCACGCCGGGACAGGATTGCATTATCCCCCACGGCGGCGGACAAATACCCGGACTGCGCCGCCGCCAACGCCGCTCCCGTGCCCGACACCGCCGAACGCGGAACCCCCGTGGCCCACTCGTTGAAAGTGGCCGTGTCGCTAGTCACCGCGTTGCGCCAGGCAAGAAAGCTCGTCACATTCGACGGGCTCACTCCCAATGCCGAAAGATCGGCATACACCTGCGAGGATTTGTATCCGGCAAGACCGCTGGCAGACGAGGAATACCCAGCCACATTGGCATTCATGAGCCCCCCGAGATCATAAACCGTGAAGGCAAACCGCCCGATCACAAAATCGTTGCTCGAAGTCGTTTTCGCATCGGCAATCGCAGGCACTTTGATCCCGTTGCCCCGCGTAATCATCATCCACACAGGCAGCTTCGTTTGCGTTCCCAACTGCGGTCCATAGCTGCCAAACCACCGCGTGGATGAAATCGAGCGGCTGTTGATGCTTCGAGTGCCGATGTCCACCGTCGATCCCACGCGCACACTCGAACCGTCAGGCCGCACTCCGGTTCCGCTGGCCGACACCTTCAGCAGGGTCGAAGCCCCCAGCGTGTCGGGGTTGCTAATGCCCACCTTCTTGGGCACCGTGTCCGCCCCGGTTTTCGGTTGATATAGCGTGGGTGTTCCGGAAGTCAGGAGCGTCGAATAGTCCGTGCTGGAAATCTCGTCTCGAAGCTCTCCCGTAATGATATTGAGCGCATTGCGCGCCAACAGATCCGTCTTGATTTGGCTGGTGCTTGTGACGGCGATCTGCCGGTTCAGCGAAGAGCGGGAAAAAAACGCCATGACGAGCACGGTCATGAGAACCAGGATGCTTAAAGTGATCACAAGGGCCACGCCACGCCGTTGGTCGCCGCGAATTCGATGGAAAAGGTTCATGGTTGGCTGGTGCCAGACGAAGTCATGGGGTAGCTGCGTTGAAAAACCCGGATGGATTGACGAACCGCCAGTGGAACAGAACTAGGCAACTGGCTCGCCGTGCCAGCCGTGTCATACCATACCTGCAACGGCGCGGTATTGATGGAAGACGGTGCTGGGAAACAAGCCGCCAAGGCATTGATCTGAGCCGCCGATTGCAGCAGTTTCAGGCTGTCGAGATCGATGGCTACGATTCCCACCACCAGCGAATCGACCCGCGACAGGTCCACGTAAGCCACGCTCTCGCTCCGATCCGTCGAGGTCCACGACGCAACCGGCGGACTGTAAACTATCTGCCCCCGGGCGTGATCCAATTGCGTCGAATCGGAAAGTGTCACGGATTGGTTGTCCATGGAAAGTTTGAACCCGATCACCATTTGAATCACCCCGGGAGCCAGGATATCGTAGTCGCTGGACCCCGTCGAATTTTGAGGCAGCAGCGCGGAGGGAAAGGCCGCGTCCGAAAAGCGGATCGGAAGCCCGTTGGCTTTCAGTCCAAAGAATCCCGTCTGGCTCCAGTTCACCGGCATTCCGGCGCGGATCAGGCAAGGCAGGTTGTGGTTGTCCCGATGCGTGGCAAGCTGGTAGGCGACCAGCGACATTTTCCGGTTATCAGCGGCCGTCCCCGTGGAGGCCACCATGGAAAAAAAACGCAAAATATTACCCGTTCCCAGCGAATCATTCACAGCGACCAGATCAAAATCGGGCCGCCGCACCAGCCCCGCGAAGTCCATCCCAAGGCGGTCCAGCACCAGTCGCGCCTGGGCCGCGGCATCCACCGGTCGGTTGCTCAACTGCACCGAGTGGCTTGTGGCGCTCGTAATTTGCACGATGACCAAAGCAAGGACGAGAAAGACACTCATCGCCATTATCACCTCAATCAGGCTGAACCCGGACATGAACTTGCGAGGGTTAACTTTCATGGCAATGGAAAAGCAACGTAGGTTTCCACATACCCCTTAACGCCCGGAGCCGAAGTCAGTCGCGTCGCATCGTCCGTTGAAACCGATGGCCAGTTCACCACCAATCGCGCCTCCACCGGAGCCAGACTTCCATTGGTGGGGATGCGGGTGTAAACCACTGAAACTTGGTAATGTGATTGGGCCGCCGTCGAGACCGCGCCACTGTCCGTCACCCCCGTGGTGTATCCGCCCCCCAAAACATTGGTGTCCAGCGTGGAATTCACCACCATTCGGCTGCCACTCATCACGTAGGGCAACTTCAACCCGAAGAGTTGCGAACTGCCGGAATTGGCCAATGGATGGGTCCCGCGCAAATCGTCTTCCAGCATCGTCAAAAGATTGCCAGCCTGGGTTTCCTCGTAGGAAATCTTGTTGCTCATAATCCCCATGGGAAGTAACGCCACCACGCTCAAGAGGGCGACGGATACAATCCCCAAAGCGAGAACCACCTCAACCAAGCTAAATGCCCTCAACTGAATGGATCGGCCCATCACATGTTTTCTTTTCGCAGAATATCAACCCGTCCATTTACCCCGGAAATGCGAACAATAAACGGGTTCTTGTTCCGGGCCGTCGCGAGGTTGTTAGGCTGCACCGGCTGATCGCACGCAATTTTGATGTAACGGGCCGTCTGCCCCTGGACCACGCAGGCCTCGCCCGCCGGGTTAAATTGCACAAAGGAACTAAACGTAACCGTCCCCATTCCCGGGATCGCTTTTGAAAATGAAGCAATGTCGGTATCCGATGGCGTGGCATCGTCAGTGGTGGAGGGATTGGTGGCATTCAACAACGCGTCATACACGCATACGTTATCCATGGTAAGCGATTTTCCCAATGGAATCCATTTGGAGGAATTGGCCATATCGGCCCCGGTATTGGCACTTAAGGTTGAATCCGCCGCGCCCATCGCCAGCACAACCGTTGCCGGCAATCCCCGGCCCGATGCGGCGGCATCCACCTGCCCCAGCGCCAGCCGCACATAGGTGTTATTGGCCATCGCGTAAATTCGCGCGCCTTCGACTTTTTGGGATAACTCCACCGACATACGATTAACCGTCCGGCTCCCTTGCAGCGTCCCCATCACCGGGCCGGAAATCATGGTCAGTAGCGATACCAACCCAATGACAAACATCAGCTCAACGAGCGAAAAGGCCCCCCGCCTAGAAAAGGAGTAAACGCCGCAATTCAGCGGGTGCTGTCTCAGGTAGGGGAACGAGATCATGCTTGAACTTATATCGCTAACAGTTTTGTTTGCAAGAAAAATTCGAGCCCCATTGCTACGCCATTTTTCAGATTTTCAAGCCAACACCATTTTCCTTGTGTGAACCCGATCTGCTAAGATGGGCAACGACGATAGCAATAAAGCGATCTTCCAAACCAAGGCCGTCCTATGCAAAAAAATGTCCCAGCATAAGCTCTTTGAAATCTGGAGAATAGTGATGGCGAAAAAGTGGGCGTTTGGTTCCGTTTTTAGGCGGCTTTGCGCTAGTAGTGCCACAAAAGTCCGCCGAGCCGAGATTCGTATTCAGCGGGATCGACAGCGGAATAGAAACAACGCCAATCGTTCGTTTTCCGAGTCCTTGGTGCGCTGTTGCCGTGGTTTTCGCATTTCCGGATTAGAAATGACCAAACAACGAAAATAACAAGACAACCTCACAGCAGCACGTCCATGCAACAGTTCATCGCCGGAATCAATTGCATGAACACGGCGACGATTGCCTGAACCAACTCGTAACCGGTGCAGGCCCGCAGTTTGCGTTCCGGCATGGGGTAGTAGAGCTGGAATCCAGCCCATCGCTCGGGTGAACAACGTTGCAGCGCCCTGCGTAATTCGTTCGTATCAGTAAAGCTCCGTTCGATGAGCCCGCCGCGGGCCTGTTCACTGGCTGCGGCCGCGACAAACCCCTCGGAGTCCACCAAGAGGTGCAGTGCCCGGTTGAAGACCGTGCCTTGTCAGCACTGTTTGATCAGGCAGTGCCAGTCGAAATCGGGCTGCGCTCCCCATCGACCGAAATGAAAAGCTTGGCACAGCCGAAGTTAACGCCGTAAGGTATCGGCTTTGCTTCCCGGTTGGCACGCGGCAGCCAGCAGATCCACTGCCAATAGACATCGCAGCCCCAGCGATCGGTGATAAATGGCGTCCGATGCCGAGTTTCAAGATGGTATTTGAGAATTTGCGTGATTCGCTCGTGCGGCTCCAGATTCCCGACCCTGATGCCACATTTGTTCAGCATGGGGAACCCAATCACGTTTCATTGACTCACCCGATGGTGGCGATAGGCTGATGACAGGGCCATCGCCTACGAGCCGCGCCGCGTCAAGACCACCACCGATTATTACATCCGGGGACGGCTTGCCTATCCCGACGAGCTGATCGTCCGGGTCGTCGCGCTCACCGGCCTGAGCCGGGACGACCGGGTGCTGGACTTGGGCTGCGAGCCGGGGGTTCTCGCCGCGGCATTCGCGCCGTACGCACGGGAGGTGATCGGCATGGACCCGGAGCCCAATATGCTCACGGCCGCCCGGGACTACGCCGCCCGCCTCGGCCAAAAGGTCACGAGGGTGGCGGGCAGCAGCTACGATCTGATACCATTTATCAAAAACAATCGGTATATTGTTCGGCTACGAAGCGTTTACAGGAACGGTGAGGTAGCGGTCTCCGATCAACGCGAGGACGCATTTGGCATCCTCCCAATAGGGTCGCAGTGCTTCGTTTAGTTTTTCGTTAAGTGCGTCCATGGTCGCAAACACCTGGTTGCAGATGACATCCTTAGTGATGTCCCAAAGCTGTTCGATGGGGTTGAGTTCCGGGCTGTATGGGGGCAGCGGCAGCAAATGCACGTTTTGGGGAAGCTGTGGATCGTCGGGACGCTGGTGGAACCCCGCTTGATCCCAAATGACTACATGCTGCGCTTCACCATCGCTCGCCGCCAGTTGCTCCAAAAAACATTGGCGGGTTTCCAAGCTCACCCCGTTGGTGTGCAGGAATTCCGCCGCCCCGCTCACGCAATCGAGCGCCCCGTAAGTATAACCCCACTCGTATTTGAGCTGCCGGGGCACCACCACTCGCTTTCCGCGTTGCGCCCAGCAGCGCCTCACTATCGTGTGGAGTCCTTGTCGGCACTCATCAGCCACCCACAACCCTTACGGGCTGCCCTTTTGGAATTTGCAGCGCCCGCAGGTTCTCCAGAAGATGCTCTCGAAACACCGCCACTTGTGGCGGGTCCCTTTTTGTATGCACGGGGCGCGGCCCCCTCAACGCCCCTGCCAATTTTCCCAGCCAGTAATAGATCGTTTGCGAGGCACGCGTGATGTTGTGCTTCTCTTTGAGCCACGCCGCGACCTGACCGGCCGTGCGCCACTGCCCTTTGGCCAGTCCCGCTCGAAGGTCTTCGAGGATCTCCGGTCGCCCAAGTTCGCTGGGCTTGCCCTTGGGCTTTTCGCACCGCAGCAGGCCGTCCACATCTCCAGTGCCAAAGCGTTCCAGATACCTTTGCACCGTGGAACGCGCCCTGCCTATGACTTCTGCGATTTCTTGGAGTGTGTGCTGGCCGCCGCAGGCCAGAAGCACCGCTTGAAAGCGCTCCCGTTGCCGCACCTCCCGAGTTTCCCGAAAACGGCGTTCGATCTCCCTGCGCAACGCCGCCTCGATTATCAGTTTTATCTTGGGTCTCGCTATACCCTTTTATCTCAATTTTCCAGGCAAAACTCAATTGGTTCATACCTGTAGTTATTGATATATGGTATCATGTGCCCGGCTCTGAGTCCGGGAGATGCTTTGTTGGTTCGCGTTCCTCTTGGTCGAGGCCCTTGGCTCCACGGGCTCCGCCCCGCCCGCCCACAGATCGACCTGTGGGGCATTCGGTTTGTTCGCCCGCTTCTGCGCTACTATGGCCTCGTCCGACTTCCCGGAACCGTGCATTGGTGCAGTTCGGTCTTGGACCTTGGCACCACGCTCCAGGGGCCCATCAGCCCCCGAAGAATTCCGGGATCTCTCAGTTCCCGCACACGAACTGTCCGTGCATGCAGAGGGTCTGCGACCACGCCGAATCCCCACGGCACTTGCCTTTGCGCGCTCGGGGGTGTTGCCTTCCGCTTCGCTTAACAGCGTCGGCAGTTCGGGAGTAGTATTTTCGGGGCTCAATGGCTCGCCTGCACTTTCCACTGTCAACACTTCGGGGTTGCCCTTGCGGACAGCCTCGCATGACTCGGGGCCGAGATGACTGGCTTCGTCTTTCTCGTGTAACTCTTTCATTTACTTGTTCATGTCGGTTTTAACTGACGTATCTAAGCGTCACGCGGAGCGCCACTATCCCTGAGGGATAAAAATGGGCAGGATGGCGACATGCAAAGCGAAGCGATCCGGGATGAGTTGCTGAAAGTAGACCGCCGAGGGCATGTGCTGGTAAAGAGGCAGCGGCGGGAGGCGCTGTTGGACGAATTTGAGCGGTGCGGAGCGAGTGCGGCGGAGTTCGCAGCGCAAATTGGTGTCAAATATTCGACGTTTGCCCACTGCCGGCAGATGCGGGAGCGCAAACAAACGGAGGCCAGAGATGTTGCATCCGCAGCACCATGCGCACTTTTGCCAGGGGGAGCGAAGTCGGCAACGCGCTGGGTGGAGGCGGTGGTCGAAGCCAACGGGAGCGGCGGGGCGGCAAGAGGAGTGTCGTTGAAAATCGCGTTGCCGGGTGGGGCGAGTCTGGAGGTTTCGGAATCGGTACAGATGAAGCTTACGGTCGAGTTTTTGAGGGCGCTGGAAGACGGACGAGGGACATGCTGAGCTTTACCGGGAGCATCAAGGTGCTGGTGGCGCTGGAGCCGTGCGACATGCGCAAGGGCTTCAACGGTCTGCACGCTCTGGTGAGCGAGCGGCTGCGCGAGGACGTGCGATGCGGGACGCTTTTTGTGTTCAGCAACCGCCGCCACAACCGGCTCAAAATTCTCTACTGGGATGGCAGCAGGCTATGGGTGATAACTAACACACACGCTCCACACTGCACGGATTGGAAGGTTTTTGCGGATACGCTATCCGTATCACCCGCTTTTCGGTTTGGAGATCGAAGTTTTCGGTGCGGCGGGAGGACTCAGAAACATGATGTATGTCCGGCTTCCGAACAACACATCCCGCGGTATTCCCGCGTGGATGTTCGATGAAGCCGTGTGCGCCAGTATCCGAACTGCCGATCAGCCGACAATCGAATGCGACGCGCTGCTGAGATTGTGCCAACTTCTTGATTCCCATTTCGAGGAGATGCGTACTGCCGCGCATGATCCCTCAAAAACCTTCCGTTCAGGAGCCGCCGACTCAAGGCGAGCAATGCCAATGCCTTCTGCCATTGAACCAAGCATACATATTCCAGCAGATGCCAGGCGAGAACCGCCAAAAGTGCGTGGCGCTGCTCGCGGAGTTGCTTCGCGCGGTCGTAATCAAAAAGGGCCATCCCAGAAAGGAAGTAAATGAACGATAAAATCGGGACCAAGCAGTTGGAGCGAGCTGCGTTCGTTTATATTCGCCAGTCAACCTTGCAGCAGGTGCGGCATAATTTGGAAAGTAACCGCCGCCAATACGAGTTGCAAGACCGGGCTCGGGAACTTGGGTTTCATAAGGTTGTCGTGATCGACGATGATTTGGGGATCTCGGGGAGCGGAACGCGCGAGCGGCCCGGGTTTGGTCGTCTTTTGACGGCTGTCTGCAACGGGGATGTAGGCGCGGTGCTTGCATTAGAAGCATCGCGACTGGCGCGAAACAACCGCGATTGGCACCACTTAATCGACCTATGCGTGCTGACAGAAACCGTCGTTGTGGATGCGGATGGCATTTACGATCCGCGGTTGCTTAACGACCGGCTTTTACTGGGGCTGAAGGGTACGATGAGCGAATTCGAGTTGGGCATTCTGCGGCAGCGAGCCCAGGAAGCCTATCGGCAGAAGGTGCTTCGAGGAGAAGTCCTCACGAGGGTGCCTATCGGTTACGTTCGATGTGGGACGGGCGGAATCGAGATGACACCGGACCGTGAAGTGAAGGAAGCGATTCGAGGCGTATTCAATCACTTTGAACGCGCTGGCAGCTTGCGCCAGGTGTTGCTGTGGTATCATCAGGAAAAGGTGCCGCTTCCCTTGTCGCGCGTCCACGATGGAACCTGCAATGTAGTGTGGCAATTACCGAACTATCAATCGCTGCTTCGCCTCCTCAAAAATCCGACGTATGCGGGGGCCTTTGCCTACGGTCGAACCCAGTTCCAGTCGCGGGTGGTCGATGGCCGTTCACGTAAGAGCGGCGGCCACAGAGTTCCGATGGATCAATGGCAGGTCTTGATCAAGGAGCATCATGCCGGTTATATTTCCTGGAAACGATACTTGGAAAATCAACGAACACTAACCTCTAACCGGACCAAAGCGCATCAAGCAAGCTGTGGCGTGGCCAAGAAAGGCTCTGCCTTGCTCGCGGGCCTGCTACGGTGTGCGCGCTGTGGTCATAAGCTGAACGTCGGCTATCGGACATCTAATGGCCGGACGTCCCGTTACTTCTGTTCGACAGGAAATAAAGAGCAAGGAAAGCCATCGTGCCTATGCTTCGCCGGATTTCGGGCTGAAGAGGCGGTGGCGCAGGCCGTGCTTGAGGCATGCCAACTGATGGGCGTTGAGGCTTCCATCCAAGCCGCCAATGGGACTCGCGAGGAACGGGATCAGAAACGGCGAATGCTTGAAATGGCGCTTGAAAGGGCACGTTATGAAGCAGAGCGCGCTCAGAGGCAATTTGATGCAGTCGATCCCTGCAACCGTCTGGTTACCGCTGAACTGGAAGCGCGGTGGAACGCGGCTTTGACCCGTGTCACTGAAGCCGAGCAACGCCTCCATAGCGAACAAGGGGCGTCGGTGCCATTGGACGAAAAGCAGCGCAAGCGCCTGTTTGCGCTTGGAGCAGATTTGCAGTCGCTTTGGAATGACCCCGCTGCGCCGGTCGATCTCAAAAAGCGCATCATCAGAACCGTGATCAACGAAATCGTGGTGGACGTAAACCACGGAACTCAGAAAGTGGAGATGCGAATTCACTGGGCTGGCGGAGTCCACACAATGGTGCAGGTGCACAAGAACAGAGTTGGACAAAACAGCAGAGTCACTGGGAAAAACGTGGTTGAATTGGTACGGGAATTAGCCACGGCACAGCCTGACGCAAAGATAGCAGCCACCCTCAACCGCCTCGGTTGCCAAACGGGCCCTGGAAATAGCTGGAACGAAACCCGCGTCAAGAATCTGCGTCTTTACAACAAAATTCCGGTTTTTGCGAAAGATGCCCCTCGTCCATGGTTAACAATGGCCGAGTCTGCCAAGACTCTGGGAGTAAGCATGAGCATGATCCGAACAATGATCAAACATCGCACATTACCTGCACGTCAAATAGCAAGTAACGCGCCGTGGATGATCCTCCCTGAGGACTTGCAAAGCACCGATGTGCAGCGTTATATCAAACAAGCTCGCTCGGGGAAAACAGCCCCGCGTGGGGATAGCAGCCAAACACTAATACCCTATATTTATGAATAAAATTGAATCAGGGTGCAGTGTGTTGCGTGCCTCAAACGGTTGGAACAGGGGTGTTTCTCGTGGCCTCGGAACGTGGAGCCGGGACGCACGAAACTCAAGTTGACGCCGGAGGCGCTGGCGCTCTTGACGGACGGGATCGATCTGCGTGGGGCTAAGATGCGTCCGTGGTATGAGCGTGAATAGAAGGCGTATATTAAGTATGACGAGCGGCTTGAATTTAGCGGCGGGATGACTAGTCTCGTTCGGCATACGAGCAATGATCACCGAACGCGAACAGGAACTTCTGGAAGAGAACGCCCGCTTGCGACAGGAAGTTGCGTTGCTGCGGCAAAAGGTGGATCTGCTGGTAAATCGGATCTTTGGCGCTGGAAGCGAGAAATTGGATGCGAGGCAACTGGAACTGTTGTTGGAGGGGAGTTCGCCGGGAAAAGCGGACGAGCCCGAATTGGCGGCGGAGGCCACTCGGCGCTCGAAGGAAGAATCGACTCCGCGCTCTGAGAGCAAGCCGTGCAAAGGGCCGAGGCTCCCGGAACACCTGCCGTGTGTGGAAGAAATCGTTGATCCGCTTCCCGTACAGGCGGAACCGGAAGCGTGGCGCTATATTGGGCAGGAAGTCAGCGAGCAGCTCGACTACGAACCGGCGCGGTTCCTGCGTCGGCGGATGATCCGGCGCAAGTATGTCAAGCGGGGCGAACTGGATGCCGTGCCCGTGATCGCACCGCTGCCGCCGGTGTTGCAGGAACGCTGCATTGCCGCACCGGGGCTATTGGCGCAAGTCATTGTGGCCAAATACTGCGACCACCTGCCGCTTTACCGCCAGGAGCAGATATACGCCACGCGCCACCAAGTCATCCTGCCCCGTCAAACGCTGGCACGGTGGATGGGGCTAGCCTCCGACTGGCTGGGGTTGATTTACCGCGAAATCAACGCTGGCGTGGTTGGGAGCAGTTACATCCAGATGGATGAAACCCCGGTTCGCTACCTTGAATCCGGCAACAAGAAAACAGGCACGGGCTACATGTGGGTATGCAACCGGCCCGGCGGCGAAGTCGTCTACCACTGGCGCACCAGCCGAGCCGCTGAGTGCGTGGGCGAGATCCTCCCCGGCCACTGGCGGGGCATCCTGCAATGCGACGGATATGCCGGGTATCGCAGCTACGCCCGGAGCGAGGGACGCGAAGGACACATCCGGCTCGCCGCATGTTACGCCCACGCGCGGCGCAAGTTCATCGAATCGCAACCGCAGGCCCCACGCATCGTCACTTGGCTCCTTCGGCAAATGGCACACCTTTACCAAATCGAAAAATACTTACGGCAAGAACGCGCCGGGCCACGGTTGCGGGAAGCCCTTCGAGCGGCTTGGAGCCGACTCATCCACGAACGCATCGGCAAGGCTCTGGTGCGGCTGAAAACCAAGAAACGCTACCTGCCCAAAAGCAGCATGGGCAAAGCCATCGACTACATGCTGAGCCAATGGCCAGGCTTGAGCGTCTTCCGGGAAGACGGTCGAGTAGAGATCGACAACAACTTAATCGAAAACGCCATCCGGTCCACGGCGGTGGGCAAGAAGAACTGGTTGTTCGTGGGCGATGCTGCCGCAGGTCAGCACGGGGCGATCCTCTACACCGTCATCGAAAACTGCCGCCGCCAGGGCATCGATCCCTACGCCTACCTGCGGGACGTCCTCACCAAACTGCCCACGCTGACCAACAAGCAGATGAAAGAGTGGACACCGGCAGCCTACGCCAAAAGCCTCCGCAAAGAACGCCAGATCCAAGCCGCCGCCTCGTAGACCTTATAGATCTCGTATCGCTTCACCTACGAGATCTATGAGCTTTATGCCCCAACTACGATGGAGGTTCGTCAAGTGGTGACTTACGTGCTTTCAATTACCCACAAGTTTTAACGATTTTTGAACGAAATGTCTGTACATTGATAAACACTTTCTGATGCAAAGCTTGGGATGCAAAACAAGAAGCGATGGAAAGTCACAAAACGTACTCAGTCCTACAAAGAATCCTTTTCTGTTTCGCAATGGATCGACGAGGAAGCAGAAGCCTGCAACTTTGGCGATGTGCGCTTGGGGCGTCGATTAAAAACACTGGTTGAAGAGTTGTCTGGCTGCGTAGGAGGGAGCATCCCCTTTGCGTGTCAGGATTGGGCGAGCACCAAAGCGGCATACCGGTTCTTTTCCAATCCTCGTGTAAGCGAAACCGATATTCTTGGCGGTCATTTTGAATCCACTCGTAATCGCTTCCATGACGTTTGTGGTCCAGCCCTGATCTTGCATGACACAACGGAATTTTCCTATGACCGGGAAAGCGCTGGAAACATCGGCCTTATTGGAAGCGCCTGCCTGAACGGTGGCAGGCATGGGCGTAAGCGTCGCATCACGGTTCGGGGGTTGCTGATGCATTCGAGCCTCGCCATCACCCTTGGCGGGCTGCCCCTGGGGTTGACGGCCGTTAAATTCTGGAGCCGCAAGCAGTTCAAAGGAACCAATGCGCTCAAGAGAATAATCAATCCCACGCGGGTGCCGATTGAAGAAAAGGAAAGTTACCGCTGGCTGGAAAACGTGCGCCAATCCACGAGCTTCCTTGGCGCGCCCGAGCGTTGCATACATATTGGCGACAGGGAAAGCGACATTTACGAATTGTTCTGTGCAGCCCGCGAAGAAGGCACGCACTTTCTGGTGCGAACCTGCGTAAATCGGCTCGCCGGGGATGGTGGACATACCATTGCCGATGCGATGAAAACCGCCTCCGTTAAGGGAATCCATCGTGTTCAACTTAGAACACAAAATGGCGAAACATCCGAGGCAGTCTTAGAGATAAAGTATCGTCAAATCCAAGTCTTGCCTCCGATAGGCAAGAAGGCTCGCTACCCGCAACTTCTCTTAAATGTTATCCATGCAAAAGAAATCGGAGAACCAAAAGAGAGGGAGCCAGTGGACTGGAAACTAGTCACCGATCTGCCCATCGATAGCCTTGCTGCCGCCCTTGAAAAACTCAGGTGGTATTCCTTGCGATGGAAGATAGAAGTCTTTCACAAAATATTGAAGTCGGGTTGCAAAGCCGAAGAGTCCAAGCTGCGAACGGCGGAACGATTGGTAAACTTGATCGCCCTGCTTTGCATCGTCAGTTGGCGCATCTTTTGGATGACAATGGTCAGTCGAACCCATCCTGAAGCGTCACCGAATCTCGCATTTACCCAGGAAGAATGCGCTATACTTGACACCCTAATTGTCGATAGAAAAAATGGTTCCACAAAAACTATATTCTCTTACATAAGAAAACTAGCCATGATCGGCGGCTACCTTGCACGGCGATCCGATCCCCCACCAGGCAATGTAGTCATATGGCGAGGAATGTCCCGTCTGGTGGATATCCAGTTAGGCTTCGAAATGGGAAGAAAACTTGTGGGTAATTGAAAGACTTACGTGACGCTTACACTGGACGAGTTCGAGCGATGCGGGGTGAGCGCGGCGGAGTTCGCGGCGCATATCGGAGTGAAATATCAGACCTTTGCCCATTGGCGGCAGCGCAGGAAGGACCGGAAGCGTGCGATGGGAGCAGAAGCCCCGGCACAAGCCCGGGTGGCGTTGATGGCACCCGCCCACGAGACAGAGCCACGCTGGGTGGAAGCGGTGGTTGAAGCAGGGGGCACCGCCAGCCCCCACTGGTAAACGGTCTTGGCGGAGTAGGCCAATCCTCCCGCAACGAGAAAGTGGGCGAACGCCACGGGATATCCCCACAACTCAAAGATCCCCGCGGGCGATCGCATCGGGCTTCGCCGGGATCAGGGCCTCAAACGCTTTTTCTTCGGGAATCCTTTCGGCGCGGCGAGTTTCGGTCCAACCCTCAGAAAGGCTCGCCCAAAGATTGACCGCCAGCGTCTGGGCTACCAGGCGGGTATATGGGCCTTTCCATTGGCGCCCGGCAAATTGGGGTTCCGTGATGCGATACGTTATGGGCGGCTCATCATCGCGGTTTGCTTGCCATGTTAGGCCAACTTGAGTCGTGTCGCAATACGACCATCTCGACGCATTTTCCGCTACCTCGGGATAATGCGGCACGGTGCGCACGCGATCCAGCCACGCAATGGTCTCGGCGAGCCAACGCAGCATGCCATCGGCGTCCAAAAAATGGGACCATTGGGGATGGTCCAGCACCCCGTATCGCCACCATTCGGCGTTTTCCGCCTTCAATCGGATAAACTCAGTATACGGACTGGACCAGCCAGGATGCACATCCAGCATCAGCACGCCGTCTTTGGGGATTAGCTTTCCTTCATCTGCGACAACGAGATCATATTGTTTCCGGTGCGCTCTTGTCCGATTCGCTTCGGCCAAAGCCAGCGCGGCATCGCGCGGCGGTAACTGGCGTAGTTTCGGCGGAATCACCACGGCGGGCCATGCTATATGGGTATCGTTCTGCTCGGGCTCACCGCCGTACTGCCAGCGAAAGAGATCCTCGTTGCTCATCGCCGCGAGGCTATGGTGTTCATATTTCGGCCACTGTTTCCATGCCCCGGGCGAGAACGCGCGCCCTTCTTTCTTGGACGACTCCGTTTTGGCGGAAGGCGCATCTTTGAGCAAGGGATAGCCGAGGCCCTTCTCTTTCTGCAGCGCTTTAATCTTTGGCCATTTACCATCCATCGTCGTGATGCTCAGCCTCCGGAAGTGATCGCCTGGTTTGCCTTCGGGGCCGATGTAACGGCCGTCTGCTTGGTCCCAATGATATTCCACAGTTGCCTTTTCAATGGGCGCACCTTCGTGTTCACCCGGTTGCGGTCCAAGTTCAATGACAGGGAAGGGTTCGCCTGCCCGATATTTGACATCAAACCACCACCGGTTTGCCGGGTCCGCAGCATTGGGATGCCAGTTGAAGACAACGGTGAGGAGGAGCCTTGGCGTAGCTTCGATGGTTTTTATCTCCAGCATCTGGAACTTGATGTCCTTATCGTCAGGGCCATCGAAACCGTAATTTTCATGATCGATTCGTTCCAAGACACCGTCACCGTTGATGTCGGCGATAATCGTTCCAATATGGCCGAGATTGCTCCCCCCGTGGGGCCATTGAACTTGCCCGTTCGAATCGATAAATAAGAGCACTTTCCCGTCGAGATCGGGACGCCACATCGGCTCGTTCACGAGATGCCGGTCAAGGTGGGATATTCCCTTTTGTGTTTTCAATCGTGTTTCCTGTGGCGCGGGAGGATAAAAATCCTCCGGTTCGAAGCCGTTTTGGAGAGCGTGTTCTTTGGGGTGGGTTGCAGCATACCACTTTTCGAAATCTTCCCTGTAAGTCACGAGATATAGAGGCGCGTTGCCGTCGCGCCCCGGGCATTCGGTGATTCGGATATCCCGCATCGCATCGTCAAAAAGGCTGCGTGGAACGCCTTTCCACCGGGGCTGTACGTCGTTTTCCTCAACGCGAAGAACCAGTTCATAAAAGGCGTCCGAACGGCTTTCCTGATCGAGCAGGCATTGAATGAACGCCTTACCCAGCGTCGGCCTTGGGAGGGGTGAGGCTCTGCCGTGGCCGACATTGACGACAAGCATGCACAGCACCAGCAAATAGCGCATTAAATGGCGTGCCTGCGACCGTGACATGGCGTGATTCAACACTTCCGAGGTCCAGATAGCCAGAAAAAGCGAACACTCGTTTCCGCGAATCCAGACGTCATAACGGTCACCGAGCCGCTGTCCTGGCGGTATCTTCGCCATGTTGCGAAAATTCCTTTTGAGAACAGGGCCGGGCGACACGCCACCGGCTGCGATTCTCTCCTACATCGACGCGGTGGGGGCGGCGAAGGCTCAAGGCGGTCGGGCCGCTTGTCGGGGCGGACTTCGCCCTTTGGCTCGCTGCGGGTCCGACCCGCGACGTTTCCCCGAACGCGTCGGTCTATCTTTACGTCCCAGGTTATTTCGGGCCGCAAATGGTGGAGGGCGTTGTTTGGCTGGATGCCTACGCGCGCTGCGTCCAGATCATTGCCAAACACGTTGATCTCGACTCGGTTCTCGGAAAGGGAATAGGGGTCGGGGAACTGCGGCGGTTCAGGGAGCTCGCCACCGGGCAATTCTACGCCGCCAGCCCCCGAGGGGACACTGTGTTTCTCGATATGCGCCGGAGTTTGGGGTCTCCGAAAACCGAATATCTCCACCGCTCCCCCGAATAGGTATCTCCGCAATGAAAAAACACATCCGCAAAATCGCCAGGAAAGGCCCGCCGATTCTCAAGCAGGTTCGGGCCGCGGCAACCAACAGGATTGCCCCTCGGCCTACTTAAAGAAAGGCAAGAACCTCATCGCCGTCCGCGCGTACAACCCGGGCACCAGCAATTTTCAGTACCTCTTTGAGGGCTCCGCGGGCCCGCTTGCAGCGCTGGACCTCAAAGGCAACCTCATCGTCACAGCCGAAACCTGGGAAGCACGCCGTCAGCACGGCATCAGAAAAGACACCATTCCCGCGAGCGCCCAGCTTGGCTATCCCCAGGAACATATCGACCTCCGGGAAGAGGATCCGCGCTGGTATTTTCCAGAAACACCCGAGGGTACCTGGAATCCACCGGCTAGCCGCCCTGTTTGGAACGTCATGCCGTGGATCACATTGGAGGAACGAGGAATTTCCCAAATGACGGAGCTCTGGTGGAAAAATGCGCGGAGCATCGGGTACCAAAAAGGAGCCAACGCACGCAACTTCGAAAAGGCCGTCGATGTCACCCAGCTTCGCTTAAAAGAACGGTTCTGTTTTACCAGTTGCAGCGAAAACGCCGGGCGCATCAACGTCAGCCCAGCCAATACGGGACAATTCCAAAGCTATCTCATCGATTTCGGCAAAACTGTTTTTGGCTGCCCATACCTTTCCCTCAAAGGATGCAGCGGCGGTGAAGTCGTAGATACACTCTTTGTCGAAACTATCCAGCCCGACCTCACTCCCGATTTTTTGGCCAATTCGTGCAGTCACATCGCCTTTGGAGGACGGCTGATTTGCCGCGAGGGAACCAGCGAGCATTTGTTTTACCACCCCTACGGCTTTCGCTACATGATCGTCACGCTCCGCCGGGTAAAACAACCACTCACCCTCAAGGTCGCGCTCCAATGGAAAGGTTATCCTCTGGAACGCAACGGCGGCTTCCATTGCTCCGACCGCACCCCCAACCAAATTTGGGAAGCCGGTGCGTTGACCCAGCAATGCTGAAGCCTCGACGCCTACGTCGATACCCCGTGGCGTGAACAAGCCCAATGGTGGGGCGACGCCCGAGTGCAAGGCTGGAACACCTTCCTCCTCAGTGGCAACGACCGACCTTTCAAGCGAGGCATCCGCAGCATCGCCTCGCAAACTCTGCCCAACGGCCTCACCTACGGCCACGCGCCCACGTGCGGAAACGGTTGCATACTCCCCGATTTCACTCTCATCTGGATTCTCACCCTGTGGGATCACTATTGGCAAAGCGGCTCGCTCGAAATATTCCAACGCCACCGAGCCCAAGTCAACGCCGCACTCGCCTACTTCGAAAAACAGATTCATCCCGAATGCGGCCTCGTCAGCTATGACCGACGCTACTGGCTGTTCTTCGACTGGACCGGCATTTGCAAAGAAGGCTACCCCACGCTACTCAGTCTGTGGCTTTTCGAAGCCCTGCAAAAGCTCGAAATTCTCTACAAACTCGCGGGTAACGAAGCAGAAGCCGAAAGAATGCGCCACTGGCACACGCGGCTGGGAACCGACATCGCAGCCCTTATCACCCCCGAGGGTCTGCTGGCCGATGGCCTCACCCCCTCCATGGAGAAACTCACCGAGTGCTCCGTACACACTCAAACGCTAGCCCTACTCACCCGATTGCCAGGAGTAGACCCGCAGATTCTCTTCCACCAAAGCCTCCTGCCGTTCATCCGAGAGGAATGCCTCCCTAAACCTCATCCATCCGCCTACTGGATCACCTACGTCTTCCACGCCGTCGCCGAACAGGGTTACGGCGCGGAAGTCATAGCCTATATCCGCAGCCACTGGAGCGAAATGGCACGGCACGACCTGGGAAACCTTCACCCCCGTGCTTGGCGACGAAAGCTGCTCGCACGCGTGGTCAGCCCACCCGCTTTACCATCTGAGGCAAATCATCGGCGGAATCCGGCAAACATCGCCCTCGTGGAAAGCGATCCGATGGGCACCCGTCTTCTCCGGACAGCATGCGGAAGTCCGCGTCCCGACACCCCAGGGACTCATCAAAACCTCTTGGAAGAAAAACGGAGCCTACGTAGAAATCGCAATCGATCTTCCAAACGGAGTCGTTGCCGAAGTCGCAATCCCCGGCATCGAAGCACGAGCGATCAAAGGCAAATGGCAGATCATATTCAAACCGCAGAATCACGCCGTGACCGTCCTTCAGCGGACCGCCTCCAATCATCGGCAATAAACGGACATCCCTTGCAATACCGTTCCGCCCGTAGGGTGCAAAAACTTCGGATCGCCTCGAATCCTATGTTCAAGGTTTTTAGCATGACTAATGATGGCTTATTGATTCACCGAAATTTCACACACGCGGGTTTCGCACCGCCGCCAAGGAGCCACTGATAAACCTCATGCATCTGCCCGGCAACTTTTGGCCAACTAAATTGCTCCGACACCAGTTTTCTACCACGCGCCCCCATGCCTTCACGCTCGTCGCGGGTCATATCAAAGAGCTGTCTCAAACCAGTCGCGATCTGGTCGGCGTTTATATCTATAGGAAGCGCTGCCTGGGTATGGAATCCCTCCGGAAGATTGCATGCCTGAGTCATCAAAACGGGTTTACCATATGACCACGCTTCCAAGATAGCCATGGGCAGCCCTTCGCTATAAGATGGCAGTATAAATGCGTCGCTATAAAAATAAGTAGTCGCCTTTGCCTTGCCAAACTGCGGCCCTAAAAAGCAAACAGAACCTGAATCCGATATCGTCGAATTTTTGTCCTCCCAGCGGATTTTAAGTTCGCTTGCTAAGTGCTTCAATTCGGTTTCGTAGCCAGACTGATCCCATCCCGCAATCGCAAGTACCCAATCATGGATTGCCCTGTCCTTCCGGTGATGGAGAATGGCCCAAGCGCGAAGCAGATTAGAAAGTCCTTTTTTAGGATGTAGTCGTCCAAGATAGAGTAGCACCTTGCGTCCCGGCGGAAGCAGTTCACTGCGTTCTCCAACATCAGCCTTGCTTTTGATTGTAGGAAGATCGATCCCATTGGGAACTGTACAAACCGGGTTTCCCAGGCCGTATGCCCGAATGGCGTTCTCCTCCGATGAACAAAGCGCGCGCAAGCAACCAGCCTTCCTCAAACGAGTATTCTCAAACAGCCACGCGGCCAATCGCTTCTTCATTCTAGAGTTCCGAACAGCCCACGGATCCAACATCCCATGAGGGGCTACGATGATCGGTTTGCCTGTTTGGTTAGTCCAATTAAGCGCGCCTATCGAAGGATATTTCCAAAGCCCGACACAATAAGCCAAATCGGCATCGGATTCAAACAAAGCGTCGGAAAAACCAGGAGCAAATCCAAAAGCTTGTGGCCCACGCACCGTATAGACAAAGGGATTTAACGGATGCCACAATTCCCGGTCTGTTTCTGTGTGCAGATCTTGGAGTCCCACCACTTGAACATCCACAGCCAAGCACCCGTGGAGGGTTTGTTGAAGTCTCCTTTCGGCTTCAAAAATTCCGCCATTAGCGCGAGAAACAGAATCCATGATACACAAAGTTTTCATCGTCGCAGCAAACTCCAAACTAAAACCTTATCAAACCATGCCATTTTTGGGCGCGGATATGATTGAGCGACCTTTACCGCTTGTGATAGCCCTTCTGCAAACGTTTGTGGCGACCATTGTGCAATCTTTTTTAAACTGCATTGCCCCATCCCTTTCACGTCGCACTCCTTTGATGTCAGTCTCTCCATTAGGAGAGCGAGTTCATTCGTGTCAAAGGGATCAAAGCGAAACCCATTTTCTCCATCCGCAACCAAATCGGCCGCGCAACCGCAACGATTAGAAACCAGAACAGGCAATCCAGCCGCCATCGCCTCATTCACGACCAACCCCCATTGTTCTACCGTACTGGCATGGATAAACGCGCCAGCCATACCATAATAACCAGGAAGTTCGTCGTAGCCCTTAAACCCAGGCATTTGAACATGCCCGGAAAGCGAAAGCTCGCCTACCCAATGTTCTAGTTCCATTCGCTGAGGACCACCCCCCAAAAGCACCAAATTCCACGGTTCACCATTTTGCAACAAAACCGCCTTTCGATATAGAGCAAATGCCTGCAATAGCCTTACGTAATTTTTGCGCTTAATAAATCGGCCCGACGCAAGAAAAAAATCCCGCGCCAAACAGTGTCGCTCACAAAATGGCTCCTCCCGTTTACGGGCTTCCGCCGCGCCAGTCGCAAAATGATCATTGTCAACCACATCGTATCCGGAAAAAATCCGATCGGTGGAAACTCCAAGCGTTTTTAAATAGGCAACATGAGAACTACCTCCGGCGAGGCCGGACGAAAACCGCCGAATAAGCCGTCTCTTGATCCATTCCTTCCACGGTTTTCTTGCATCATCGATAAACTGACTTTCCGTAGCTACGATGCCTATCTTTGCCGTGTTCTGCAACCAGCGAATGGCTGCCAACGCAAATATATCGGCCCAACCTTGAACAAGTAGCAGATCGGGCTCAAGTCCATCCAACGCCTTGTTGATTGCCACACAGGCTTCGGCAGTGGGAATTTCCGAATAATATCTGCCTTTGAAAAGGGTCATCAAACAATACCCAGCATCTGGAAAAGCCGATTTTTTGAATTCCTTAAACCCGCTGGTGTCACACATCTCAATGACAACAACCTCTGCGACGCCCAAATTGGCAAACGCATTAATACGAGCATGATGATAAAAACTCAGATCGGGAACGACCCAAACGAGTTTTGGACGTATTGGAGTTATCGGCAGAAGGTTACTCCCCATAAATGGGATGTTCCAGAGATTGCTCCCGGTATGCATTACTTGGAAAATCGCTAGTGGCAAATCAAACTTTGTTTGCAAATTCTAAGGTTTCCAGGGCAGGATCGCATCCGACAGTTTTTCCCCCCACTTGAACCATGCTGCCGCACAGGGCTCCGGCACCACAACCGATATCAAGAACCCGTTTCGGTTTGTATGGAAAGACGTCGTTCTCAACCTTCCTTAGAATCCGCGCAGAAAATTCATTCGGCTCTTTTTTTTAGCTTGATATACATGCAGTGCCTTCATGATAAGCACCACCGTATCCCATTCATTTTTTCGACTATTACCCCGTGAACGGTTTGTAAAACATTACCCCCATACACTTGGAAAAGGCATTGCCAGGAAAGGGAATCCGCCAGCCCAGACCAGGCAGATTATCCTCATTCGAAAAATACCACGAGATAAAATCAAGACCGTTCTCGGCAAGCAAATGCCTGAAATCACGGCGTAAAAGTGCAGTGATATGATGGGGATAGTTATTGCCCAAAAAGCAACGATGCTGCCCCAGAAACAAAAAGGCCATCTTACTTAGAACTGAATGCTGATTTGGCGTAGATATAAAACCATGCCCCCCAGGCTTTACGCACCGCGCAGATTCACGCAAGAAATGGCGAGGGTTCTCCACATGTTCAATACACTCCAGCGAAAACAAGAAGTCGATGGATGAATCGGAAACAGGCCACCGTTCGTTCAAGTCGGCACACAATACTTCCACATTATCGCCAATAGCAACTGGAGGAGGAGAGAAATCAACAAACACCACCTTTTTGCATTGTGGGGCCAATAGGCGCGTCAATTCTCCTCGTCCGCCACCAATATCACCAACTGTCATATCTGCGCGTTCTCCCTCGACGTTTCGCCACGCAGAAATGGCCATTCGCTTGATATAATCAGGGGATGTTCCCTCGTCTTGAACTCCGACTTTCATAGTTTATTATTCTTCTGCCATTTGCCGTCATTTCATTCCGAAGAGCTGCCATCTCTCTTGAAAATAGCGAACGCCTTGGGCGTAAAATTGATCTCTCATCGTAGCAACATAATGCGTGCAGATTACCTCAGACGGTGCCTTCGCGCTACCCATGTGAACCTGATAGGCTGGGGACAAAAATCGGTATCCGTAGCGTGAACTCAATAGAGCATATATGGACTGTTCCAAAATATGCCGCCAACCGGACAATGCCTCAGTTTCAGACAATGCTCTCTCGATCAGAGGTAAGTCTATACTTTCTTTGTTGATAACCGACAGCCCCGAATTGCAGTCTTCCATGACCTCGCGATGAATGAGTGACTTTGCCTCGACCGGCGTAAACAAGGACAAAACCCCAGCTTGGCGGCAAAAACAATTTGGCTGCTTTTGCGGTTCCAAGAGAGTATCGACAATTTCACAGGGATCGCCGAAAAACAGAATATCGGAATCCATAATCAGGTACCGTCCCGAACGAATGGCAAAATACGGATCAAACAATTTTCTTGCTAAAATATATTCATTTCGTAAGGCCCTGCACTTTGGATATTCCACTAGCCCGGCCATTGTGGAGGCAGTCATCTCGTCGGACTCCAAAATGTGGGCACCGCATAGATGAGACATAAGCAATCCGCGACTTGAGGCATCCAATGTGCCATCATCAGCGATCCAAACATCCCAGTTCCTTTTACTGCTCCAGATCAAGCTTTTCAGGGCCCACAGGGCCATCAGCAGGTCTCTGCGCCCCGTTAATATCCAGACCTTCAACGGAGAATCGGGGGCACAAGCTTGCGGGGATGTTGCCAAGACGATATCCGGGCGATAACGACTAGCCGCCACCTTTGTGCGCTGTTTTACACCCATCATAAATAGACGGTTTCGCACTCCGACAGATATTGCGTTTAGAATTGTCAAAATTTTGTTTTTTTGAGCATGCCATGCGAACAACTATTGCCCTCGTCCATGCGCAACAATTTTTCATAGGCGTATCCAATTTTTTCCGGACTAGAGAGCAAAGCAATCCGCGCGCTCCCATTTTTACCCACTTCATTCGCCAAAATTGGATCTGCGATCAAAGTGCACAGACGATCAGCCAGCATTTCCGTTTCATGTTCATGCAGAAGAAATCCCTGGCTGTGATCAAGAATAATTTCACCCAATCCGCCATGAAGAATGGAGGCAACTACTGGTACCCCATAGGACATCGCCTCCTGAGGCGTTACTGGCAACGCATCCCAATCGGAATTAAATAAAACAGCATTGAGGCTTTGATAGAATATTTTCATCTCCTTGATCCATCCTAGCCAAAATACCTTTTCCTGAATTCCAAGATCGGTAGCAAGTGACATCAGCCTATTTTTTTCCGGGCCATCCCCAGCAATGACAAAGCGAACCTTCGGCAGTTCCGCAGATACCTTTGCCGCGACTTTTAGAAAGACATCCCAGCGTTTTCGCTTAATAAGCCATCCAGCATTCCCAACGAGAGGAACATCAAGCCCTGGCAGACGAAGAATGTTACGGGCGGTTTGGCGATCCGTCTCCGAATGAGCCTCTCGCATTTCCATAGGGTAACGAATTACGTGTGATATCTCGCCAAGTGGCGGATAGATATTTTCGGCTTCCCGCCGAACAAACTCTGACGGAAACACGATCGCACGGAACCGCTTGCAAGCATTCGCGTAGATGATACGCCACTGCCAGATACGTTTTACACCGCTGTGATGAAAATGAATCGCTAGAACTCGCCGCCCCCAGCAAACATTGCCTAAGGCCAATTGAGCCATCAAATTGTGTCCTGTCATCAGTATGGAATCCGGCGCACTCGCCTGTATCAATTTTCTAAGTAACAGCCAGTTTCGCATTCTCCCTTCGCCAATGTAATCAAGTCCTTTCGATGAAATGCCAGCAGTATCCAGGGCTTCCGTCAAAGCTCCAAGGGGGTTTAAAGACAAGAGACTAACGCGATGTCCGTTCTGAATAAATCCTTTCATCAACCGAAGAGAAGCCTGCTCCATCCCTCCAAGGTTTGTACACTGAATAATATTTAGAAGATTCATTTTCGCCTATTTACGTGTTTCTATAGATCATCTCCTCACGATTAACCCAAAGGATCAATGCGCACGGCCAGAATGACATCCCAAACCAAGCGAAAATTCCGGGCAAGTCACCGCCCCTCATCAATGGTACTATAGACGCGCATAACAATGCCCTTACCAAGACGCCAGAAAAGGGATGAATACGGGTCGACCAAACCACAAGCTTTGCAATGCCTAGTCCATATATCATTGAAAGAAGAACGATTCCATATACTCCTCCCTCTTGATAGAATGAACCGAAGAGCGATGGAGAAATTCCCAAACAAAACCCATCATCTTTTGTGATCAGTCGAAGTTTGTTCATATAGGATCCTACAGGTTTTCCAGGCCATAATGCGCGGGGGATCGGGCGTAGGAGGATATCAAAATGCTCCTTCCCATAACTCCAATTCAATCGCGCTGGATAAATTTGCCGTAGCATAACAAACCCGTCGAGCATGTTAGCGTCTTCTCCTGAGATCGCCCTTTGCCACGCTACATTTTGCAACGCATCCTCCTGATCATTCCGATTGCGCATCGCTCCAGCAACCATAAAAATGGCCAGTGTTGCCCCGAAAACCCCTCCAAGAATTAACAACCGCTGTCTGGAAGAACATCCGAGCGACAGAATAATCCCTCCAACCATTAACAAGCCAAGAAACATAAAACGCCCAGTAACATTGAACGTATTTTGCGCCAGCACAATCAAAGCCAATGCAGCCATAGCTTTTTGTCCTGTACTTTTAAATGCGCCAAATTTCCATAGTAAAATTGTAAGGCACCCCACGCCCACCAACATCATCGGAAGAAGCACAAGGTATTTACTGACCTCAAATCCCATATTCCTCCCAGCTTGCACTTGCTCAAGAACCGATGCGCGTGAGAAATATACAATGGGAATAGCCAGGAGAATGAGGACGAAGAGTCTGTTGCGTATCCACGATTCGAACTTTCGTGGCAAATCGAAGCGGAGATTTCCAACCTGTTTATCTTGGACATACATATACGTTCCCAGTAATATTCCATGCCCCAACATAATCAATTTAAGGGCTTCCAGGGCCGACTCCGCATCAATTACAGAGAATCCAAGGTTATTTATGACGACCCATCCCGACAAATTATGTTGCACAGCCCAATAGCGGTAAGTCGAAATGTAAAACAAAAATGCAGAAATCAGCAAAGGAATTTCGTCATTTCGCCGTAGAAACCAAAAGAGTCCCAAAAGGAAAAACAAGAAATGGACGCTGGCTAAGATAGAGAATTCCATATTCACGCGAAAATATTTTATTCCAGTTCAACCAATTGCCGTCCCAAAGCATCAATATGAAATGATGGTCCGACGCCTGAATTGGCTGCCATGTGCGCTAACTCAGAGGGTTTCCTCAAAAGGCGCAATAATACATTCGCAATACAGAGGCCGGATACCGTTTCGAGCACAATACCATTATGCCCATCCTTGATCACTTCCCCACAGAATCGCGTGGTGATGACTGGAAGTTTCCACGCTTGGGCTTCCAACTGAGTCAGGCCGAATCCATCAGAGTGGGTAGGAAACAAAAACACATCGGCTCGCTGATAAAATATCGCAGTACGGCTACGCGGCACTGCGCCAAACCATTTAATTTGTGGGTTATCCTGTGACGCAGCAATTTGTACCGGCCCTACGACCCAAAGTTCAATAGCACTACCAGATACTAATGAAATTGCATTCAGGACCTCAGCTATTCCTTTTCGTAGATTCGCTTGTCCCAGAAATAACACCCTCAATGGGCGCTCAGTCGTAAATACAGATGGATAAATTCTGGAAAATGAGGCGGAGGCAATCGATAAATTGTAGGCAAGTGGAACTACTGAGATTTTATCAGACGCAACGCCTTCTTTTCGCAAACCCTCACGACTCCAGTTCGAATTCACCACAATCACATCAGCGATATCACATTCCTCCCTCCAATGCTGCCAATAGCTAATCGGCGGGTTTTTGTGCGCAACAGCCAAGTTCGGATGTTCTTCAGCCAGACGATCAACAAGACACGCTTCAACCGGTCCGGGATCAATTTGCCCTAGTACCGTTTTCCAGCCTCGCAGTTTGGCCCAACGAAATATTTCCAGCGCCGCGTAGCTGTAGGCAAAAAGAACGTTGCGGTGCCCCGGTATATCCAGCGATGCAGGCGATGCATCAAGCGTCCGAATCGCTTGTTTTTGAAACCAGCGATTCCGTTTAATGATAAGCGGCCAACCTTTTATCCCTCTGGATCGGCAAATCGCCTCGAACAATATCAAACGGTTGGTTGCCGTCGCCACAAGTGAATTGACAAGTTTGGAGTCATAACGTTCGCGCAATGCCCGCCTTATGCAACCCAGTGGGCTTCCTGGATTCACCCAGGCGTCGGTAAATAACAAACTTAACCTTTGCAGATCATGCAAGGCGCGTGGCACTGCATAGTGTTCGCGAGCACCAAGTTGGCAGCATATCCAGTTACAAGGCATCATCGTTTCAATCTTCTCAGCTACTTTTCACACTAGTTCTCTATATTCTGCAACGGGGCGAACATCGTCTTCGTCTGACTGGATTTTCCAATCAGGACTGTTCCTACAAAAGTGTCACATACAAACAAGCGATAACTAAGGAAACAAGCCCCCATCGTGACCACACTAACCATGAGGAACTTGACTCCGGCGCTAAATTCAAAACCAACCAGAATATTTTGCATCGCGAATACAATTGGAAGATGCACAAGATATACCCAATAAGACGCATCCACATGATAGCGAACACGACTGCTGTGAAAATTGCAGTATCGGCTAAATATTCCGATAAGAAACAGCGTTGAATACCAGGCATAATATATTTTGCTTACCGCCAAAAGGACCTCGATACCGCTACCGTTTTCTATTCCAAACGCAAATGCCCAACCACTAATCGTCATGAAAACCGTGGCAACAAAATTCGCATTGCTTCGCTCGATGAGTTTATCAATAAGGTTAGGTTGCTGATGCAAAAGCCAACCACCGATAAAAAAACTCGCATCAGTCCAGAAATCCACTGATATTTTGGACTCAAAAACAGTTTGTGATAACAAGCCGTTAATGGCAAACAAGAGCAAAACTGGCATACCTAACACCACGGGCCCCCACCATGTCTGGATCAATCTCGCAAACCAGCGACTAGGTAGCATTTGAATCCGTGGAGTAAAAATACGACCTACGGCAGACAGCATAATGGCACCCACATAAAATATTAACAGATCGCGCAGAAACCAAAGATGAAATACATTTCCAAGGCCCATCGCGTCCCTCCATGTCCATCCAACAAATGGGGATCTCCAAATTCCATTTTCTATGTGAGTCGCTAACAAATTACAGAGCGGAACCAAGGTGTAACAACCGATAAGATAAGGTAGTCCAATACGGACCAACCGCTTTTTTAAAAATAAGATTGTACCATACCGGTGAAAAGTCATTTGCGAAAAAAAACCCGCGATCAAGAAAAATAGCGGCATTCGGAATCCGTGTATTATCGAACAGAAGAAGTCGAAAACCACCGATCTTGAGTGTTCCGCCAGCAACCAGCCTCCGCGAGTTTTATAAGCCATCGCCGAATGAAAAAACACGCCTATTAGCATGGCAGATGCACGGGCAGCATCCAGACCATGAAAACGAATAGGTTTTTGGTATAATTTTAGTAAAGATGTGGGCATGGCGATTTTCTGAGTTTACCAATTCAGACAGGACTCGCAGAAATCGGTGCGTACCTAAATAGTTCGGGCTATTCAGCTTAGAAAAGCAATGGATTGAAATTCAGCCTATAATCAATTTCTGGATTTCGCTCACCAATTTTTTTTGCAGGAACACCGGCCATAATAGCAAACGGCTCGACGTCCTTGGTTACAACCGCTCCCGCAGCAACCACAGCGCCTTCTCCAATGGAAACGCCAGGCAGAATTACAGCTCTGTAGGCTATCCAGACGTGTTTCCCGATAACAACGTCGCCGCCGCGGTCAATAAAATACGCCGACTGAGGATCATGTCCCAATGTTAAAATAGTTGCTTCAGGACCAATCGAGACGTCGTCTCCTATACAAATCCGATAGCGTCTACCGTCTAATAGACATCCTGAGTTGACGACATTTCGCTCGCCCAAAAACACTTTACGGCCATTCAGAAACCGGCTTCCAATTTGTACACACGCTCCTCTGCCAAACCGTCCCAACCACACCTTTAGGACACTGTGACGCAATGGGCGTAATGGAAGCCAGCCTACCCAGTGGTTATAGATATAGGCAATCGCAGCGCCAGCAAATATTTTGATGTTCATTTTAATATGGTCACATCTATTGGTTTACGCATGATTGCCGAACATACGATCAGCTACAATTTTGGCGTTATGCGACCATGATTGTTCAGTTTCATAGGCATCCCAGCGAGGCGCAATCTGCGACCCGATGGCCCTATCAAGGCCTTGTCGTAATGCCGATACACTATCTGGTTCAATCAACCAACCCAGAGTATACTTTTGAACAACGAAATGTAAATTTCCCTCACCACACGACGCAAGACACGGCTTTCTGTAGGTCACGGCGGCGCTAAGAACCGCGCTAGCGGAACGAAAATTCCTACTGTAGGAAAGAAGAATCAAATCGGAAGCAATAAACAAGTTTCCAACGGCGTCCTCCTGGATGAATTCATTCAACCAGCGGCACCGATTATGCACTCCCAGTGATTTAGCTAGTTCCTGATAGAATCTAATTGGTTTTTGCCCCGAAGATTGTTCTTTACCAGCAACAAGCAAGAAAATATTTGGAAATTGGGCTATCGATTTGATAGCTAAATCCAAATTCTTCCCATCACGAATGTGTCCAAATGAAAGTATTAGAAACGCATCCCTAGGAATTTTCAGCCTGCGTCGCGTCTCCTCGCGCGACTCGGTGGGTAGAGGGAAGTGCAGCGATCCGATAGGAATTATGGTTGTGCACATCTGAGGCATAGGAATGCCTGTATCCAATAAAATATTGTCATGCACAAATGCTTCCCGCATAAACGAGTAGGCGCTTGTAATCGAACGCCGATGCCACCATAATGGCCCATATACATAGTCACGCACAGGGTCGTGCACCACCGCGCCAAACACAGCACCAGCGCGAGCAAATCTGCGAAACCGCCATGCCCAGAGCGGGGCGAAATATTCGGCGTAAGAACCAAACAGCACATGGCGGAACTTTCCTCTGGATATCGTCTGCGCAAGTTTCGCGTAATTGTAAAGTAGGATATAAAAGTTGCATAACTTGCGAATCGCCACGCATTCTCCCCCACTATGGGGTCTAGGTTCTTTTAACAACGGCAAAAGCGTGTACGATCCACCGCTCTTATGTCGAGAATATGCAGGCGATGAAAGCATCACCACCTCAACGCCAAGCTCGGCAAGTGCTATCGCTTGCTCATGCGCATAATCAGCGAGGCCCCCAGAACTTCCTGGCGAATAATAGAGCAGTCTAGGCATTATAGTTGAAATATCTCAAGTGAGCAGCCATTAAAATATGAGTTAGAAGTTGTTAAAGTGGTTCCAGGGACGCTCTTCGTCGGACACTTTTTCTAGAACTAGAAGATTAGAAAAGCCGTTCGGCCAGAAAGTGCGAAGCGGCTTTCGCTTGATGACTGCAGCAGCAATATGGCGAAGCTTGTATGCCGTTGGAGGTTCAAGCTGGGGGGTATCCCAGGGGCGATATTTTCCTTGTGTCTGAATGTAACGATACAGTTTCTTTACAGAGGGAAGCAAAAGGTCGTGAAAAACCATCCAGCCACCAATCCGAAGCAACTTATCTGCAAAAAAGTAATCAATTAGCTTGTAATGAAACGTATGCATCCCGTCGATAAAAGCAAAATCAAACAACTCCCCCTGTGCGGTCAACTGCGGCATCATTATGTGGGCAGGCCCCTCCATTAATGAAAAGCACTCATTTAGGCGATGTTCCGAAAGAAGATTAATGGCGGCGTAATCGTGTGAGGTTGACTGCTCCGGGTCTATTCCATAATGGCGTCCGCCATTGCCAGCAACAGCTTGGGCTATAGCTAAAGTGCTAATTCCATTTGCAACGCCTGTCTCTACACACCGCTTGCACCCGTTTTTATAGATTATTCCAGCGAGTATTGCGGCTTCCTTTTTCGTAACTGAGCCAACAATTTCGCGCTGATTCCCATTACGATCATGTACCCAACCGCGATCAATTACCGCGTCAGTCATTAGACAGTATTCTTGCGGAAGACAAAAGCTGCATGTCGTTGTCGCCATAGTATTATCCTATACTTTAAAAAGTTTACGTCGCGCCATAATTCATTTCAAGTAGTTGGTTGAAAACTCTCTATTCGGTCAAAAAAGGCCTTTGCAGAAAACGCAGATGCGACAGTTTGTTGTCGTGTCTCCGCTTTGGATTTAATCTCCGCGAATGTAGCGACTACTTCAGAGATTGCATCCGCTAGAGAGACTGGGTCTTCCTCTTGAAATGCCACCCCCGATCCATGTATGTTGGCAAACGACTCCAACCATGTTCCCGCGGGATAGACAAATGGCACTCCCGCTAACGCCGCATCTATTGCAACACGCGAAAGTTTATCGAAATAAAAGGCCCGCCGATAGGGCATTACAATAATATCGGTGTTCGCAAGCTGTTCATAGTACTGCCTAGACGAGGAAAATGCCGGAATATACTGAACAAAAGGGTCTCTTAATAATTGTGGATCCCTGTGGATCCTTGCACCGCTCGGAAGGCGATAATCGCCAGTCCACTGCAGAATAAAACGCATCTTACGTCGCGCATCCCGTTGTCCCAGAATTCGAATAGCATCCTGTAAAATATCCAATCCTTTGTCAAATCGAGTAAATCCAAATGTACTCAAGATAAGTGGCGGGTCAGGATTTGTGGAAACATTGTGTTTGTAAGTCTTGAATAGGTTCCATGGTGGCAATGTTGTTACATGTGGAACAATAGGAAAGTTGATTCCGCAGAGCTGTTCATACTGACGTGCTAGTCCCTGCGATTCGGTTACCAAAAACACCGGATATCTTCGCATCAGCAAGCGGCATAAAATTAGAGTGACTTTTAATGGATACGACTTCGCACTAAAATGTAGTTGTGAGTAATTCGATGTATATCGCCCAACTGACTCTATAAAAAGCAGTACAAGCTTTCCGAATCCGCGGCCTCGGAATCGCCAAAGCAACCACAAATACGCTAACAAATGATCGATTCGTACAGTTGTTGCTATGATAACGTCGTATGAATTTCCTGCAGCTAGGAGTGAGCTTAAATCATGATAGAGAGATCTATTATGACCAATGATGCGTTTGATTCGTTTGATTCCTCTAGCCGGTGCCGTGCGCCCATCAAACGCCGTTTCATTGAGAATGGGGCGGCATGGCAGGGCCACCAATATTTCGTGACAGGCATCCTTATGTACAGCGACTTCGATTTGATGGCCCATCCTCAATCCACCGTTCACAATATCGCTGACATACTGGAACCAATGCCCTTTCAACCCGCGCAAAGCTTCTTCAACAATAAGAATTTTCATGTAATCGTTTGAGGACAACGCCTAGCTTCGAATGATCTGCTGTATTTTCGAATCCCAAGCGGATACCGACGCATGTTTATTCGTAATTCGAATAAGCGCTTCACTATCAGGAAGCTGCTCAATAACCTGATTGATAGCATGAATTGCGGATGCTACTGAGTAATCGTCATATACCGCACATCCTCGAATTCCAGTTATCATTTCCGCAATTCCAGTTTTACGGTATACAACGCATCGCTTACCTTGGGCCATCGCCTCAAGACAAGCCAGCGGCAACGGGTCGTCCAAAGAAGACAGGAAAAACAGATCTGCTTTACTTACAAATTCATATGGCGCTTCTTGCCATCCCCACCAACGAACTCGCTCGGCAAGGAGCCCAAGCGTTTGGCTAGCTACGCCCCCAACCCAGTGAAATTTCCACGGCAATCTCTGGGCGCTTGCTTCTTCGGCAACCGCCGAAAAGAACTTAACCCCCTTTCGTTCATCCATCGATCCCACCATCACTATATGACAATAACCTGCCTCGAAGTTAGGCTTTGCTGATATCGCCAGGGCTTCTCGGATAACGTGAACCTGCCGAGCCCCTAGTTCGGTACGGTAGTATTCTTGCATTTGCCGTGAAACACATAGGACAGGGTTCCTGCGAATAATTAACCGAAACAGTAGAAATTTCCATGGGAAATCTCGTGCAAACGCGTCAATCATGTACTCGGTATCATGAAGGTAAATGAGAATGTCCTTTCGCAACAGGCATGCAACAATTCCTTCCCAACGCATAAATGCACCTAATCCATTAATCAGAATACGAGGACTTAAACATAATGCGGCTACCATCTGGCGAAACGTCTTCTGGTTAAAGCGATTAATGAGCATCACCGCTTCGCCGTTTGCTTCTTTGTGTCGGAAAACTCTGTAGATTGACCGCCAAGCGCCGCTATTACTAAAAAAATCATACCCAACAAACACAAGCGTACGAGATCTATAGTATTTTAGCAATTTCTTCATTTAACGCTAGATACGCTTGTATTTCATCGCTACGACATCCTTTGAATTGCGCCCAATAATTACTTTGGCTGTAGCACAAGGTTAAGATAGCACGACCGCCACATTTCATTATTCACAGAATCAATTTTGCCTGTATTTATATTGAATACCCCAATTTTATAATTATATTCTTTCGTTAATTGCATTAACGCCTCTGCAGATGCCCCAAATGCGGGCCACGTTTTGGTTGAATACTCGCAAATAATTACGGGACGCATATTTTTTAGCAGGCATGGAGAAGAGCGTAAAACATCCAATTCTCCGCCCTCAATGTCTATCTTCATAACGTCGATATGGTCGATGCAGAGCGACTCCAGCACCTCCATCAACGTCCGCCCGTTTACTCGGAAAGTTTTTATATTCGGACCAGTGATATAACCGCCTTTATGCAAACTCGAAAACACATCGCCTTCCATTGGCATAAATAACTCCACTTCACCTGGTGATTTTGTGAGGGCACAATGCACAGCAGTTCCGCAGTGGTTCGCAGCCAGGTTGCGCTGAAGCAACCGGAAAGTGATCGGGTTAGCTTCAATAGAGACAACATGTCCAGATGCGCCGACCAAATCCCACCCCATTACCGAGAACAGCCCAACGTTAGCCCCACAGTCAAGTAACGTATGGCCAGGGCGGAGAAAATGGCGCAACGCAGCAGTTACCTCTGGTTCATATTGTTCAATACCTGGCCAATAGCAAAACGTGAATATATGTCCAGGTTCCAACATCATAACACCCCCTGTTGGAAGGCGGTGTCTAAGAGGAGACCGAGGAAAGCACTTCCAATATATCCGACCGTAAAAAAGCCGGCAGACGAGTTTTGCACTCCTGAGCGCAGCAGGTCGGTCTGTTAGACATTTACGAAAGAAGCGGAATATATTCATAAACTAATAGTCGTACGAAATTTATTTTTGTAATATTTAATAACAGTTACTACCTTATCTGGCAGCAATCGTTTAAAGACTGTTTTTCCAACTTTTACCGTGCGATCAATCAAAACGGCTTTCTTATGCAACAACACATCAAAAAATGATGGATTCACCAATATCATTTCGGATTTGGGTATTGCCTCTCCAACAACGTCTCGCATTACCCACACTAGCGCGCTATGCGAAGTCCCTATAAAAACGGAACCTCTCGCGGCCGAGTAGCAATCCTGGAGGAATTCCAATGCACGTCGCTGACCATTTCCATAGGGACTGTGTACCGGCCTGGCATCAACCGACCTTTCGACATCGTGAAAACAAAGCCGATCATTAAACGCGCTCTTGGTCGCCGAAAAGGCACCCAGAGAGTCTGTTGCTATGAAAACATTCAAACTCGGATTTTTCTGTAAAACAATGCGTATCGAGCTAATAAATCGAGATGTATGAGGAACGGCGTACTCCATCACTTTGTCGGTAGCCCGAATATGTACAGCGATATAAGGCTTGGAGCCAACACACGCCTTATGTCGAGCCTTGAGATTTGCTACAATCGGTTGCTTAAGGCGCAGGTACTCATGGACAATTTTTCGAATAATTTCCAATGGGGTGAGGTTCAGAAAACATGGTGGAGGCGGGTAATACTTAATTAAATCGTAAACTGACAGTCGGGAGGAAAAAACAACGACGTCGGCAAGTATTTCTTCCTCCGTCGGAAATCCCTGAACACATTCGGCGTTATTTTTGACTTCATAATTAAATGGAAGCCGGGTTGTATCTACGATATTATCGCGGTTCCATACAGAAGGGTAGTAAACTAATGATCTGTCAGAAAAGTCAGATAGCCGTGCACACGAGACAGGTTCAAAAAAATCCTCGAAGTAATTGTGTTCTAGTAACGGCCCCCTACTACGGTCTACATATAAGCATCGATGGCTGTCCCAGAACACAAAAGGAACTCTTCCTGTAGCCAAGGAAAAATAGATACCATTGACAGCATGATAAATAATGGCTCCAAATCCCACAGGATATCCTGTAATCAAAACTAGTCGCTTCCTCACCACCGGATGAATCTCTGCAATGTTAGCCTCGGCCACCATCATGAAACCTTTAGTAGAGCTTTCACTTTATTTACAATCCTTGTGGAAATTTTATACTGAGAAGGAACAATCGGTACTCCATTGCGAACAATCGGCACTTTTCTCACGCAAATCGGCAACGAATTAAAAAGTCCCAGGTAATCGGCCGCAGCACGTTGCACGGTAAATCCTCCTGAACAAATGCGAGCGAAGGCAGCCTGTCTTAATCGCGCCAACAACGATGGATCGCCTATTAGCCGTATTAGCGCTTCAATAAAACTGGGTACATCGCCAATCGGTACGAGGAATCCATTCTCGCCATCCTGGACCACTTCATCAATCCCGCTTTCGGCTTTCGATGCAATAGGAATACACCCTTTTGACATCGCTTCCAACAGCACTATAGGCAGCCCTTCAAAGTCCGAAGTAATCAATAATACGTCCGCTTTGTCTAAGATGTTGAGCACTTCTGTATTTTCGACCAAACCTAGGTGGCGGACAAAACCATCAGCCAATGACTCAGCTATGCTTTCGCAAAATGCCTTTTCGTCTGCACCGGTCCCGGCGATAAGGAAACGCACTGGCAAATGCGCGTCATGGCATTGCCTAATGATGGCAGCCAAATCCTGTATACGTTTCTGGTGAAAGGTAAGTCGACCGCAGTAAACAATATTCAGATAGCGATCACATTTATTATGCCGCAATGGCAAATCCACGGGAGCGTCTACCCCAAATGGAATGTGAACGATACGTTTCGTCAAATGGGGATGACCGTTCCGAAGTTTATTCGTAACAAATTGACTGACGCATACGATGGCGTTAAATAACTGCCCGTAGCAAGCCACAAAGTCATAGTAAACAGGATCGTCGCAGTGCATGATCATTACCACCGCTGTTTCCTCCGGAAGCGCCGGCGCGATACATGCCATATCAAAATCGAAGTTCGGAAGATAAACACACGGCGACATTTCTCGAAGATGCTCCAGCATCAGTGCCTGTCGTTCGCATATTGCTAAAATGGGCGTTGGAGGCAATCGATGAACACTGAATAGCCGAGGCCCCATCCACGCATAGTCATCAATGGGATTATGACCGGTCAGTATCCACTCTGTTTCTATTCCAGTCCTCTGGAACTGATCGAGCAAATTTGCCATAAGAATGTTGGCACCGCTCAATTCCATTGATGGGGAACTAGTTATTACGCGCATAGCAACAGAAACCGAGCCAGGCGTGGATGGATGTGCCACATGATTACATCGCGGAATTGCCTTGCAAGCCGCCGATCCAATGGCCGCCGTTTGACCGACCAGAAATAGCGGATTGCGAATATCGCGTCGTTTTGTCGACGGCAGATAGCGGAAAGCCACTGGGAGAATAATAGAAGCCCAAGCGCAAAACCATCCGCATACCGGATTAAAAACTTTAGTTGATTCCGATTTCCAATGTGGGATTTGGCACCTGTATAATTTGTTGTATTATTTGGATGATAGGCAATGCAATCTGGCCGGAACTCGGCGAAATATCCCAAACGCAGAATTTCAGCAGCCATACTCAATTCGTGCGCCTGCGAAGTGACATCCGGCATGCACATCTCATGTGGCAATCTAGGGTCCATTCGAAACGCAAGGCCACAACCAGGACAAAAAACGGTAGTGCGGTGGATTGCGCAATCGGGATTCCACCACGGATCATGCCATGGTAATCGGGTCACTGGGTCGTGTATTTTGAACCCGATCATCCCCAGAGTTAGATCTTCCTCAAAGGCCCGGATTGCGATCTCCAGGCAGTCTGGTGCAGGAAAGCTATCGTCGTCAAAGCAAAATACGTATTTCCCTTTTACCCGCGAGAAAGCAAGATTTAGCCCAGCACACCCAATATTTCTTTCTGGATAGATTATTTGAATCGGCATAGGTAACCTATGCAGTCGTGAGGGCAACTCTTGCGAATGGCCATTATCGACGACCAAGATTTCCATGGGCTGACATGTCGATTCAAGTAGATTGCATAACGATTTGACGAGAACATCATCCCGATTATACGTCACGATGCAAACACTAGCCGTCGGGTATATGGATTCTGGACTCAGTACAGCAGTATTATTCATGGTGAAATACGTCTGTCACATGCAATGAGTTTTGGCGAAAATGACGAGTCAAGATGCGCCTTTAATGCGTTTAACGGATTCTCCAAGAAATGCCAGCTTATAGCAGCACAGGCAATACTAGTCCCCACTTCTATTGGCAGTCGCAACCATACGGACTCGGGATATGCGATATTTAGAACCCGTAGCGGCTTATGGGCAAGAAAATTTGCGAAGGTATGATACACATAGATCCCATAACTAATCTTTCCGATGTAGCAAATAGCTGGAGCGTTTAGAAACCTACCCCATATTCCGCAAAAACCAAAAGCAGCCCGGCCGACCAACCATGTGAAAAAGATTCCCTCGAATACCATATTCGCATTATTGCAAATTTCCACCGGAAGAGGCCCTTTCAAATTTAGCCATACAAAGCAACCGAGAGAGAAAGCCCCGCAATACCAAACAATCCATTGAGGAAACCGGTATACACGAAAGCACCCAGAACTATATTGAGAGAATCCAAAAAGCGCAAGTAAAGCGCCGAACCCCAATCCGTCAAGCTGGCTTGGCAGTAGCCAAATGTAATAACCACACCAGCCTAAAGCCTGTGCTACCGCCCTGAACAGAGGAGCCACGAGGACCAACGAGGAGAGAACGTAAAGGAGCAACTCCTGAGGAAGAAGCAAAATCAGAAAAGGTAAAAATAGGTAAAACTGTTCCTCCACTGACAACGACCAAAAATGCCCTAGGGACACGCTGAATTAATCAGGACTGGGCAGGGGGAAGAATTACCGGCAGGATGAGCGGCATGAAGCGGCAGATGAGTTTTTCGGAGAGCGAATTCGCGAGCAAGAAGCGCGTCACACGTAAGGAGGCGTTTCTGGCGGTGATGGAACAAGTGGTTCCATGGAAGCGATTGGAGGAACGGCTCGAACCGTATTATCCCAAGGGCCACCGGGGGCGTCCACCGATGGGGTTGGAGCGGATGTTGCGACTCTTGGTCGTGCAAAATTGCTTTGGGCTTTCCGACGAAGGGCTCGAAGACGCAGTCTACGAAATACAGTCCATCCGGCAGTTCGTGGGGGTGGACTTGAACAGCGATGTCGTCCCCGACGCCACGACGGTCCTGAAATTCCGGCGGCTATTGGAAGAACACAAGCTCGCCCGAACGATCTTCGAGGAAGTCAACGCAAGCCTGGCCGCGCACGGGCTTTACATGAAGCAAGGCACCATCGTGGACGCCACGATCATCGCCGCGCCCAGTTCGACCAAGAACGAGCGCAAGGAGCGCGATCCCGAAATGCACCAGACCAAGAAGGGCAACGAGTGGCACTTCGGAATGAAAGCGCACATCGGCGTGGATGCCCATTGCGGCTTGGTTCACAGCGTGACAGCCACAGCGGCAAACGAAGCCGACATCAACCAGACCGAACACCTGCTGCACGGACAGGAGAGCGTGGTATTTGCCGATGCGGGCTACACGGGAGCACAGAAGCGCGAGGAGGTTGTGGCCAAGGCGCCGGGTGCGAAGTTCTATGTGGCAGCCAAGCGGAACGGCGTCAAATCCATACCCGATGGGCCGTGGAAGCAAGCCGTGCAAGCGTTCGAGCACGCCAAAGCGCAAGTGCGTGCGCTGGTCGAGCATCCCTTCCAAATCGTCAAGCGGCGGTTTGGATACGGCAAGGTGCGCTACCGAGGATTACGAAAAAACCTCGCCAAACTTGAAATCCTCTTCGCCTTGGCCAACCTCGTGCTAGCCAAGCGGGAACTCTTGGCCACTACCTGCCCATGACGACACAAAACGGAGGAAATCGCCTGGATTTGCTCCCCAAAAACCGGAGACGCCCCTCAAAACGGATCGCTTCCCAGCGGTGTACCACGTCGCGGGCCACTCGCTCCCGCGCTTTTGGCTTCGAACGTCCACTCTTATATCACTCTGCCGTGGACGGCTGCTTTGTTCAGCGTGTCCCTAGCATGCCACAGCTCCAGCCTTCAATGAACCCATGAATATTAGTCATGTAGAAAAAATGCCAAGGGAACGTCTCACGGGCGGGTTTGACGTTGCGAATAACAGCGATAAACAATACTAAGTAGTAAATTGGGAAGATTCTTATTGATCGTCTTAGATAAAACTTTTTGATTTCATTACCGAATGTAGACATTTTCGAATCGATGTTCGCTTTGGACTTCAGCAGGACTCGGGTAATCAAAAAGCCGCTCAAGACAAAGAATAACCGAACTCCAGACGCACCGATTCCCTCAAAATGTGCGAAATGGGCCAACATGACACCAAATACCGCCAACGCGCGGAGGGAATCAAGTTGAGGATAGTGTTGTGCTGTTGTTGGCATAGCCAAGCGTTTATTCCACAGCGGCCAGTTGCGCCAACCGCTCCGCAAATATTTCGGCTGGTTTCTCTGGAACCAATTCGCGCACTCTGGCAGCTGCCCGTTGGCCCATCGCACGCCATTCGTTACGCCTTTCCCATGCAAGCTCCAAAGCCTCGCTATACAGCTCGACTTCCGGTGCCTTGGACAAAAATCCAGTTACCCCATCGTCAACGATTTCGGAAATCCCAGCTACGTGGTTACATATTGCGGGCCGCCCGCAAAGATTGGCTTCGAGAAGCACAATCGGCATCCCTTCCTTACGCGAAGGAAGAACCAAAGCGTGGTTCGCCTTCCATATCTCGCGAATATCTGAAACAAATCCGCCAAACCGGATATTCCGGACATCAAGCATATTGGCGAGGTCTTCAAGTTGTCTGCGATTAACACCATCTCCGAAGAAAGTCAGTTCAATAGGCCGCTGACGCCAACGATCGCGGCTTAGAATCTGCAACAACATATCCTGCCCTTTCGCATCCGGTTGAAGGCGTCCGACACAGGCGAGTTTGAAGCCGCTATTTTCATCTGGCCACGGCAGAGGTTGGTGATGATCCACCCGAAACGGATTCCACGCGATTTCCCCGTGTGGAATCCTGGCAGAAATCTGTCTTTCGGTTAGGTGGAGATTATGCTTGGAGACAAAAAACGCGGCGGAGGCAGTTTGGTACGCGCGGCGCAGCCGTAGGACACACCCATCATCGGGCCAATGAAATTCTGATGCAGCCTGCACGATACTAGCATATTTCCAGTCGTTCTGTTGACATATCTCCATCACATTAATTCCATCATCCGACCATGCTTGGCAAACGACGACAAGATCAGGCCGAAAACGGTGTAACCAACCGTACACTGCATTCCGGGCATGTACCTTCCATGCCGTACTGAGAAACCGGTTCAGAATGCGGCCGGGAAGCCTTGGAACATACTCGCGAATCTGCAACTCGCAACCGCCGGCACAAAGCGCATCCCATTCCCGATGAGGCCCTGGCCAATCATTGACTCCCGCGGCAATCTTGTGCCCTTTTTTCATCAAGGAAGAAGCAGCCATTCCCCACAGTTGTTCACTGCCTCCCCAGGTTGCGCCATACATTGTTGAGATAAATGCAATTCGGGACATATTCACTGTAAGAGTGTGCCTACAGCTTAAACAATTACGTCAACGATCTTTCGTTTTGTAGCTATGAAACTATTTCGCCAGGGTCCCTCTTTATGATACTCGACAAATAGCCAATCCGGCATCTGAGCCCTCCACTCATTGAATGCTTTCTGCTCTCCCATTTCAGGATTTCCATGAAAGGTATACCAATCGTCGAAAATAATGACGGTTCCATCAACCAATAAAGGCGTAATAAATGCCAGCACCGTCTGCGTTGATGAATACCAATCAACATCCACATGAATAATAGCGGCATGCTTTATCCCATATCTGGTGCTCGTTTCCGGAATGCATGTATCCTGAAACCAACCAGGCACCGTAACAACCTTATCAAGCGGTATTCCTGCCGATTCCAGATTCTCCTTAAATCGGCTTTCTTCGAACGCATACTTTCCTCCGGAAAAAAAACATGATTCCTTATCCACTCCTACTGGCTCGGGAAGCCCCTGGAAAGAATCAAAGGCAAAGAAACGCATGTTTTCCCAGATACACTTTACCTCGGACGCGTCCTCCCGCGTACACCCTTCATTCAATTCCTGATGCCTCTCGAATGCGTTCTTTATCGCGCCGTAGGCCTCGATCATCGATCCCCCGCGAAACACGCCAAATTCCAAATAGTCTCCAGAAATTTTCTCGAGCGCATTAAGATTAGCAGCTTTCCAATAGATCCTATCGTCCCACGATACACAAGAGGGACGAATATTTACAAAACGAGCGCATAACGAGCGCACGGGATAAAGCAGACGACTAAGCAGCTTTTTCATAAGCAATCTATGAGGACGTCCGATTTTTCGCTACGGAAGCGCCAAACAAATCGGTGTGGAAGGGTATTTGAAGTTTCAAAACTGTATAGAATAATCCGCTGATTGCGAATGCAGAGAAAGCGTTCCATTTTTCCAGGGAAGTCCAAATTAAAATTAAACTATACAGATATGGCTCCCCCTGCCTTTTTGGCTTCAACTAGCAATCCAATATATAGCAATGCCCCTGGAATATGACCGTCCACAATCCGATTTGCAGCCTGATATATGTCACACCACCGATGGAAATCCGAGCGGCGCTTATAAAGCTGCCGGTTCATAAACCAAAATAGAAAACCGAACCGTTCCCCTCTCGATCCAAAAACTTCGGTTCCCATTTGATCCAGGAGAAACGCAATGGCCCTCCCATTGACCGTTAACTTGCTTATCTTGTTTACCGTTAGGTCCGCCGCTTCCACCTCCGCGCATAACCCGTCCGCCGTCCAACGGTGAAAATCAAAAGGACAACCGTGTTCGGCAAAAACGCCGTGAGTTGTTAAAATCAACCGGCCACCAGGTTTAAGTAGCCGCCACGCCTCCTCCAAATAAAGTTTTGGTTTGGAGACATGTTCAAGAACCTGCGTAGACAGAACGATATCAAACGAACTGTCCTCCTCGGGAACGCGTTCGTCCTCTCCAATGCGATAATCCATACCTTCCATATTTAGGTAATCCGTACGCCGGTAATCTGCGCATGGAAACAGCGAACGATACGGTGAACATCCGCATCCAAAATCAAGCACACGGAGTGCCTCGTTTGTTGCATAGCTTTCAAGAGCTAGCCGCAAATCAGATAGGTGTAGATATAACGCATCGTCCAGTTTCGGCGTTAATCGCATTCGTTGATATTCTGCCTTAACAAGCTGATCACCAATATCAGCATTTTCCAGGCTTTTTGATATCTTTTCAAAACTAGAATTTATTGCCATAGCAGAAATGCTTGTCACCGGATCCACTTACACACGGATAAGAAAAGCCTGCGTTGTTTCTGGCACCGAAATTACCTCATGTCCGAAATCCGCGCACACTTCATCGATTGCCACGCGAGCACCGTAGGTTTCAGGCCAACCGTAATCGTCAAAAACAATAATTCCACCTTTCGGCATGCGCTCAAGACAAAATTGCGTCACGGCCAAAGTTGGGTTGTACAAGTTAACGTCAATATGCGCAAAAGCTATCTGTTTCGCGGAAACGTCTCGAAGCGTTTCGGGAATAGCGCCCTCCACTACATGAATACGAACTTTTTCATTTGAGAAAACCTCGCGGATCTCATCCGCGCTCTTACCCAACATAATTCCATCGTGTGCCGTGCAGCAGTCCTTGGCCGGGTTAATTTCATCATATCCCGCAAAAGTATCGAGAAGCCACACTTCCTTTTTTGAGCAACCAGAGTTAAGATAGTTGACCATCAACTGAGCACTGCCGCCTTTCCAAACGCCAGCTTCCAGAATATCTCCCTCCACCAAGCGTGTTTGCTTCAGTAGACTAAGTAACATATACAGCTTCACTTTTGGAAGCATTGTGTTTTCAGTGATTTTCTGTGTCAGGAGTCGATCGAATTCTGGCGCAAGCCACGGACGGTAAAATCGCCAAAAATGTTCCGGTCCAGCATAATGTTCAGGAAATGGGATGTCTCCCTGAAAGTGCTGCGATTGAGGGAGACGCTGCAACAAATACCCTTGTTTCCGCAATAACGATGCGACGCGAAAATAGATGGCATCAAACATAATCATCAAACGACCTTGCTAATTTTCCAATCATAGCATTCCAGATATGCACATGTTTCGGGCTGCCACGAAAACTCCCGGCTGTGGTTATGCATAACGACCTCGAATGGGCAAATATTATCTACACTGTCGAACATCCTTCCGCCGGGAGGTTCCGAAAGAAAATATTTCAATGTGTAACACCCCATGTAAAGCCGAAGGTTAGGGATGACGCAGGTCATTTCATATTCGCCACCATCTCTCATAACAGGACGTTCGGAATCAAACGTCCAAATATGAACGATAGGGCATTGTCGAGAACTGACAATCTGGAACGAAAGACACAGGCCACGAACCGGTTCCGACGAGTTGACTCGGAATCGAATTTTTAACGCTTTTCCAAAAACATGTATACAGTTGGGCTCCGATGTCTCCACCTCTACGCGAGTGACCTTTGGGCTGTCTGGAGCCGAATTCGCATTATAAATTGGAGAGTCAACCTTTAGTCCATCGAGGTAGCTAGTTACAACCGCGGCCGTCGGCCCCGCTGCCACGAGGCGCCCCTGCGAGAGAAGTATAGCGGTATGTGTTAGTGTCGTAATTGCTTGAAGATTATGGCTTACAAATAACACAGTACGTCCGTTACGTGAGACCTCACCCATTTTTCCAAGGCATTTTCTTTGAAATTCGGCATCGCCTACAGAAAGCACCTCATCAACAATTAGGATATCTGGTTCCAGATGCGCCGCCACAGCAAAAGCAAGACGAACGTACATACCAGATGAGTAGCGCTTAACCGGTGTGTCGATGTAACGTTCACAACCCGAAAAGTCGATAATTTCGTCTAGCTTTCTCTCAATCTCCGCCTTGCGCATTCCCAGGATGGCTCCGTTAAGAAAAATGTTTTCACGCCCACTGAGTTCCGGATGAAACCCAGTGCCAATTTCCAAAAGTGAGGCAATACGCCCCCTTACTCGGATAGATCCCGAGGTGGGCGCCGTGACACGAGATAGAATTTTGAGAAGGGTAGATTTGCCCGCTCCGTTTCTTCCAATGATACCAAGAATTTCACCTTTCCTGACGTTAAAACTGACGTCTTTCAGCGCCCAAACATAATCGCTTCCGCCTCCTCGCGTGCGATCATTGCACTCGCCAAGCTTCGCATAGGGATCGGGTTTATTCCGTATCTTATGCCACCATCGGTTCAGATCATGGGAAAGTGTACCGGTGCTAACCTCGCCAAGGCGGTAAAGTTTCGATACCGAGTCAACATCTATGGCAGTATCAAGCATATGTGACGGTTCAGACAACATCCACAAACGACTTTTCGATCCTGTTAAATATAACAACCCCTAGTAGCAAAAGCACCGTAGTTGTCACCATCGATATATTCAAGTAGAACCAGGGAATCGGGCCCCCAAGGTAGATTGACCGAAATGTTTCGATAAGCGATGAAATCGGATTAATCGAAATAATCATCCGGTATTTTAGCGGCAGCGCCGACATCGAGTAGATAACTGGGGTTGCATACATCATCAACTGGACTCCAAAACCCACAAGAAATGACAGATCTCTATATTTCGTTGTAAGCGAAGAAATAATGATACCCATTCCAAGACCTAGACCAGCCATGAGAATCAAGAGTAATGGAGTAAGTATTGCGATACCCCACCAGTTAGGATGAAGTGGCGTTCCAATGGCAAGATAATACACAAAGAATCCCATGAAGAGCAGAAATTGAATAAAAAATTGAACCATGTTAGATGCCACAATCGAAAGAGGAACAATAAGGCGGGGAAAATAAACTTTCCCAAAGACCGCAGAATTGGAGATAAAGACATTGGACGTCTTATTGAGACATGTCGAAAAGTAATTCCACGGTGTGGTTCCCGCGAGATAAAAGAGCATTGCGGGCACGCCGTCGGTAGGCATGTTTGCCACGCCGCTAAAGATCGCCGTAAATACAAGGGTTGTAAGCAGCGGTTGAATAAAGAACCAAAGCGGTCCAAGTATGGTTTGTTTGTAAACGGAGACAAAATCGCGCCACACAAACAACCAGAGAAGATCACGATAGCTCCAAATTTCACGAAGATGAATATTCCACCATTGAGAATGGGCCTCAATGATGAGATCCCATTTATTTGAACTGTCATTTGCGGTAGAACCCAACAGGCTTACTGGAATTTCACAGTCAATGCGCATAGCTTATCTTCCATTGCCTTCAAAGATCGTGTAAATTGTCTTAAGCACAATACTTACATCCAACTTCAGCGAGAAATGCCGGATGTAATAGAGATCAAACTCGAATTTGTCAATAGCATCCCGTTCGCTTTCACCATATCCAAACTTCACCTGGGCCCAACCTGTTATTCCCGGATTCACCAGGTGCCGCAGGTGATAGTTAGGAATGGATTTTTCATAAATCTCCACACACTTTATCCATTCTGCACGCGGACCGATAAGACTCATATCGCCGAACAGAACATTCCAAAGCTGTGGTAGTTCATCCAACCGAGTCAATCGGAGCCAGTAACCTATTCGAGTTATTCGTATGTCGCCATCTCGCGTATAAATATCTCCTTCATTTTCGTACATTGTTCGCAGCTTGTACATTACAAATGAACGTCCCGCCCGCCCCACTCGCTCTTGTTTGAAAATTGATGGACCGCTGCTTTCCATACGAATCAAAGCACAAACAAGCAATAGTATCGGACTTACCAAAATCAAGCCAATGGTAGAGAACACTATATCGAACAGGCGTTTAACATAGCTATAGGTAGCCCCATCCGCCAGACGGAATTCCGAACTGAATAACCACTCGGGCCCTACCGAGTTAACGATTACCCGAGACCACTGTTGTTCACGAAATGCATTAATCGTAGATACAGGAACTGACGAACAGTGCATAGCAACAAGCTGTTGCAGCAACCCCTGTGATAGCTTTCTGGTAACGCATGCTAAAACTACAGCAGCATATCTTTGGCCTGAATCTCTAAGTTTCCCTTCCGCATCTCCTTCCACAATTGGCGAGTCCTCTCCGTCAATGTGGCATCCATTGAGGGCATTGGATGGGTCTACAAACTCCAGGCTCCAATTCCCGCCAAATTTGTTGTACTCGCGGTTGAAGCGTTTCGCCTCGGGGCCTGCGCCCAACACAAGAAGCGAGCGGGCGGCTTGACTGCGCCTAATATACGCACCCACTCTCCGCCGAAGATATAACGACGAAACTAGGAAAAGCACAAACAATAGAGGAACAAATGCACGACTTGGCTTGACGATCTGGTTAAATGCGGAAAAAACATATGCGAAAAGCATAGAAATGGCGCCGGCTATGATAAGTGATATCAGGTGCTCACTTGCGTATCTCAGTGTAAGCAAATCGGTTCGTCGATCATAGCCTCCGATTATATAGAGCATAAAGATTCCTATAGATGGAGCCGTAAAAAGAAAAATATGATGCGTTGCGTCGCCCGTTAACAAAGTTGTCGTTCCGACCAGCGCGAACGCCCAGCTAAGCACGTCTACAACAAAGAGAAATACAGGAGCGAATCGTTCCACGGGCAGCCTCCGCTTTGATGCGGATAACTGCAATTTTTTCACTACACTGCCTTGGTGCAATAATGCCTGATTCAGTGCTGTATCCATACATGTGGTTCGGTTACGTAATAGGCTTCATTAACTAAAGCTTACTAGTTTTCTCCACATCTCAATCGACGCAGCGCGAAAAGATTCTGCATCAAAAATTTCCCCTGTCGAAATAGTCTGGCCCCCTTGGCTGCGCAAATCGAGAATCCATTTTGCAATCTCACGCTCCTCTCCAGGTGCAAACACGCCGACATGCCGCAACGAGCGCAATTCTGCGGCAATAGCGCCGTTAAGCGGTCCAATCCAAATCATGGGACGCCGAAGCGCAAGCAGCAGGCTTAGTTTGCTGGGCCAGATAAGACCTTGAGTATCTGGAAGCTGGGACGCCACACAGCAGTGACAGCGAAGCAAGGATTCGCATAATTTTTCCGGTGGTACATACGGCTTCCAATCGCAATGCCTTAGGCCAAGTTCCCGAGCCCACGCCTGGGCCGCTGGCCACATCGGCCCGCCGCCCTGGAATAGCAAACGAATCTCAGGACATTGTTGTTCGACCAAAGCTTGCGTTTGCAATATTGTTTTCCACTCGTGCCCGAGCCCAAGATTTCCAGAGTAAATCCAAACCCATGGCAAACTTGGTCTGGCGATGTCGTTATGCACATCAGTAACGGAGTTCACTACCCACGGCCGAATTATTTTCGCATCTACCCTATATCCCCTAAGTAGGTTCGCCATATCCGTATCAAGAACCACCACGTGAGTACACTTTCGGTAACACCATCTCATGACCCGCTCGATAGCTGATACAATAACTCCCTGGCGTAATCTATTGGTCGCCACGGCGATTTCCGGATAGACATCCATGATCCAGTGAATCGATTTAGCGCGATATCGTTTAGCAATTATGCTTGCAACTACGAGCAAGCATGGAGGGGAAGTAGCCGAAATCACCACGTCCGGCCGTCTTCGAGAAATACCGGATAGCAGCATCCAAGCTAGTGCCTTTGCCTCACGGAATATGCGTTTCCCTTTGTGTTGGCTAGCATGGTAATTTTCCCGCGTAGAAACAAAGTCCACAGTGTGTCCATCGGACTCCAGGGCTTCCGCAACCTCCTTCATGAGTAGTCCGGTTGGGGCTGGATCGGGCGGAAAATATTGATTTAGGAAGAGAATATGCATCTCATTACGCGCACATCTACTATCTAAATTTGCTTGCGGGGTTGCCAATCACCTTGGTCCCTGGCTCTACATTTTCCAAAACGACGCTCCCCGCTCCCACCATACTGTTTGGGCCGATTTCCACCCCCATCGCGATAAACGCTTGCGAGGCAATCCACGAACTTTGCTTGATCCATATCGGTTTTGCAAAAACGTCAAATGTGGGCAAATGAAATTTGTGTGATCCCGCACAAAGAAACGCGCGTTGAGAAATACAAACATCCGATTCAATACGAACCGGCCCGGCGCTAATAATAAGCACTTCCTCTCCGATCCACACGTCATCACCGATGCTCAAGCGCCATGGAAAAGTAATATGCACGTTTGATCGTATCGTCACCCGTTCGCCAATTTGAGCTCCGAACACGCGCAGAAACCACACCCGAACGAACGAAGGCCAAGGAATCGGGTTCAAAAAAAACACGCACTTTACCACAAACCATGAGGCGCTTTTCCACCGATTCGCCCCGCGATCAAAGCCTTCCGTGGTGTATTTTTTGAGCTCCATATCCGGCGCGATTGAGCGTTCAAGCAAATGCTGCCGCACTTGGTCATTCGCAGAGAATCCGCTGCAAATCCAATCTTGAAGTTCTTCCGCAAACGGTCAGGCAAGACCAATCAGCCTTTGCCATCCCTTGGCGGCTGTCCTATCAGGAAACAGTCCTTGCTTCCTGCAGTTCCGCATTTCTAATTTGAGTTTCGTCGCCCTGAGTTCTTGGATGAACACAACTTTTTGTGTTCGTTCGACAGGCTGTGAAACATTGGGACCGACTTTACAAGCGCAACACAGTAACGACAACCTGATCGGCGGTTAATGTGATGCCGCTCCTTCCCATCAGGGGACTAGTGGATTCCAGCAAGAACCAGGCATTCCCATGCGTGCTTCCACTGTCCGGACTGCGCCTGAATGCCTGCTTCCAGGTAATGGATGTATTTTGGACAATCTTTTTGGATGGTCATTTTGTGAAGTACTGACAGTGCTTTGCCTGTGTCCATTTGGTCGATAGCTGCGAGATATGCGGCGTATCCCGCACTAAAGTCTTGAGGGTAGATAAATAGTCTCCGTCTGAGTTCAGATACTGGGGCTTGAGTCGCCGTAAGCGGCATTTTTGGCGGCTGAAGATAGCGCTGGGCTACCTGATAGGCACGCTGGTACTCACCATTTGTCGCATAAGCTTCGGCCACAAACACCCAGCCTTCAACCATCCACGCTTCGTGCCGTTCCATCTCTGCAGAAAATTCGGAGGGCCCACAACGCAATCTCCAGACATAGAACAGCTCATGCAACTGTTGTTTTGACAGTGTTTCAAGAAGGGGATCAACAAGGAGAAGTCGGTTGAGCGCATCAGAGAATTTTGTGGGAGGCGTTAGCAACGCGGCAACGAGAAGAAGTTGGGAGTCCCCTGCTGCCGTTTCAATTAGTCCCTCCTGTATGTCCGATGGCAGAGAAGACCCAAGTAGTCGTCGGTAATAGATAGTGCGAGATGTACCAGCCCGCCGAATTGCTTCCTGCCATGCTGCAAGGGCAAGAGCAGGATACCTATCGAGCCAGATAAATCCTTCTTCAAACGGAAGCTCCGGACTCGCTGGATTTAGGAAGCGGGCGCACCGGAAATCGCTCATCGCCGACTCACGATCGGATGATCCAAGCAATGAAGATACAGCCCGGCGAAAGTAAGGCTGCCACTGGAGAGGTTCCCATCGTATAGCCGCTGTCGATAGGCGGTATACTTTGTCGTATTCCCCGCGGCGTTCCACTATATCCGCCTGCCGATCTGCCAACAATGCGCCAATCGTTCCCGGGAGTGGCGCTTCGAAAACTACTGCGCCTATCCAGAGACAGCTAAGTAGGCAAAAGCATCCCCCTAACACTCGAAATAACTTAGGAAGCCACTGTGGCGCAAGAGCCTCTTTTTTAGGGCATAGGGCAAGTGAACTTATAAAGATAATTGGAAAAACAGATCCGATTCGATGGGCGGGCACGTCGACGAAACTATGGATCGCAAAAATTATTACCGATGCGCCAGCTGCAGCTCTCAGTCGCCCACCGGAATCATTTCCCAATGGAAAAATGCGCCGTGCCCACAAGCAAATGCCAATGATTACTAGTAATACGATAGGCCACCCAGCTTCCGCGGCGAGCCATAGCCAATCACTCTCTGGGTGAATAACGCGCAAATTGAGTGAACCCAAGGCACGATGAGGCGTCAATGCAAACACGCTGTCAAAATTCCCCAGTCCAGCACCAAACCACGGAGCGGAGTTTGCAAGATCTATTGCATCCCTTTGGATTAGCCAGCGCCGATCTATCATCCAGTTACATTGCCCGCTTACCCCCGGGAGAAATCGCTCGATCGTTGGCCCTCCACTGAACAGGAATGCTCCCAGTAAAGTAAATAAAATACCAACTCCGAAAGCCAGCCATGCGTATTGCCTCCTAGTCACCGCTACGCAACCGAACCAGATGGTACTTCCAAGGAAATATATGACAACGCCAGCTCTAGCCCCCACCAAGGTAAGCCCCCAATAGAGGATCAAACAACCACAGAGCCAAAAAGGCCAGCTTCGAGAGCCGCATCGAAATTTATCATACATCAACGCTACCGATAGGATAGCCCCAACAGCGAGAACATTCGCGGTCTGGTTTCGATTGGGAAAAGGACCAAAGATAGTTTGGCTCAAATTTCCACATGGCCATTTACCTCCGGAAAGGAAGACGCCTATCGAGACCGCCGCCAACAGAACAACGCCTCCGCAAAACCACTGCAACGCCGCACGACTGTCTCGTTGGCCAGCGCCGACACTAACGAGGTAAAACCAGCTCAAACCTGCGAATAGCAGAACTAAAGACTCCGCAGTGACCCATGGTTGGGGAGTAAGGCACGAACCGAGATGAAATGAATAGTCTTGCACGGCAGTGATTCGCCACGCGGGTACGGCAAACCAAGTTACTGGCAAAAACGCTGCAGCGACCAGACAAACCAATGCCGCAAAGACAAGGTTAAACTGCCTTCCTAGAGAATATCTCGGCGGATAAATTATAAGAGCTATACCAAGTATCAAAAGAATCACACCTTGGCTCCAGCGTTCCGTAGCGCCACCAAGAAACGCTGGCAATAACGAAAGCACTGCCAGAAATCGCGAGCCGAGAACAGGCTTTTCAATAAGGTTTTGGAGACTCAAGGACGGCCACCGTTTCTTTGAATAGATGACGTCGCTCGATGACGACTTCCCGCGCTTCGCCGAGAATATCCAGCAAAATCCGAACACGGTCTAACGCTGGAACCGCCTGAGTTACTAGCGTTTTGATCCCTAGGAACGGCCCCTCCGTGATGACGACGCTATCGCCTTCCTTAATCTCCGGAACGACAACAGTGTGCACCGACTCCCCGGAGAAATGACTTCGCAACTCAGCGATCACCGTGTCGGGCGCAACCGCTAGATCAGCCCCAAACCTAACGATGCCGCTTACTCCAGAAGCATAAGTTACGGCCTTTTGGCTAATTACCCGATCAAATCGGCAAAATAGATAGCCAGGGAAAAGTGCATCGGTAAACCATACGAGCCCCCGGCGGGTCATTCGCTGAACTCGGATACGCGGACAATAAACATCCACATCATTCAGTATACGAAGGTGCGCTGCCGCAATATGTTCATGTTTCGGCTGTGAACGAAGGCAATACCAGTGGAAGCCTGTAACAACGTTTGAATTTGGTATGTTCACACTGCGGGCGCTCATGAGTTACAGCCTATATTTCGTCTTAGGATTTGACCGCATCGGCGTAATAGGAAGCGCATCGATAGTAATAATCGCTGTATCCCTCGAATGTTGCATCCACAGCATTTAGGACAACACCGACGACATTAATTTTCCGTTTTTCCAACAGGTCATTGGCTGTCTCCAAGCCTCTTGCTCGGCTAAAACCAAGACGAACAACTTTAATGATGCTGTCTACCTTCGAGGCTAATACAGCAGTGTCGTCAATGGCAAGCAATGGGGCTCCATCGAGGATAATCCATTTATACATACGCGACGCCTCTTCCAAAAATTCATCTGTAATCTCTCCAAGAATATGCTTGCCGGCCTCTGCGCTAAATTGGCCGGACGGAATGACAGATAGGTTATCGACATTGCAAGCCAACGCCGCGTCTTGCCAGTGAACATCGCCGCTTATGATATCGGAAAATCCGACCTCATTTTTGAGACCAAAGATTGTGTGTTGTATTCCTCGGTACACGTCGGTATCGACCAATAGAGTTTTTGCTCCGTCGGAGGCAAGACTGGCCGCAAGGTGCGCGGCTATGGTTGTTTTGCCCTCGCCGGGAACGGCACTTGTAACAAGAATGATTCGCGGTGTAGTAGATTTTCCAGAACTAAACAAAAGAGATGACCGAACACCCTGGAAGGCCTTTAAAATTGGCAAGTCATTCAACAGTAAACCCTTATTTTCCTTGTTTTCTACTTTCGGAATATATCCAAGGATGCTTCCCGGGAACAGCGCATGGAATTCGTTTGAAGAAACAATTCTGTCGTCCAGCTTTTCAATGATGAGCAAGATACCAATTCCTACAATCAGGCCAGCGGCCAATGCCGTGAAAATAGTTTTTCTGACTGCCGAATTTACAGGATCGGCAATTGACGCTTTTTCCAAAATCGCGACGCTACCTTGGTTGATATCTTTATTTACATCCACCGCCTGCATACTGAGGAGCAAGTGCTCGTATAGGGATTTCAGACGGTCTAGTTTCGCCTTAATCGAGTCATATTGAGCGGTTCTCCCACTGAGGTCCAATGCTTTGGAGTTCCACACATTCCGCTCGCTTTTCAAATTCTCAATCTGAAGCCGAATCGACTCTCGTTGGTTGCTGAGCTGTGACTTGCTCTCCTCTTGGCAAATTTTGATGAGTATTTCCTGAAGCGTTATCTGGTTACTCAATTGAATAACGATCGGATGCTTTGGCCTCAGGTAATGGGAAAAATCTTCCAGACTTGCCTTTAATAGCTTAATTTGCTGTTTAGCCTTAAGATAATCCGCTTGCGCGCTGGAGGAGGAGGACAGCAACGCCGCATCAGAATCTGGAGTCACAGTTCCCTGTTCTGGAGGATCGTTACGCTGCCGGTTCATATATGCGTCGGCGCTGAGAAGATTGAGAAGTTGATACTCTGTATTGAATGCAGCTAATTTTTGATCGATACGGTTAAGGTACGCTCCTGTGCTGCTGTTTTCGGTTTGAATAAAGGTAATGTTATTTACCTTTTGGAAACTAATCAACTCGTCCTCGCCAGCTTTGATTTTCTTTTCAAGTGTATCGAGTTGCTCGGATATCGCAGAGATAGTCGTCTCGGATTTCTGCGATTGCATATCCTTTTTTGCATTGATGTATTCCTGCATTACAGTGTCCAACAACGCTCGTACATAGTTCGGTTCGGAGCCGAGCGCTTGCAGTATGAACAGAGAAGATCGGGGTTTCTGACTTGCAGTGATTTTGACGGAGCAGGGCGTAAGATCCGGCCGTTTGGCCTGAAGGGTCGCCTCGGCTTGGGAACGAATCATCTGGCTTTCCATGAGCGAAACCTGAGTTCCAAAGAAATTCCCTACATCTTCATTATAAACAGCGCTTCCGGGTAATGAAATCTGTCCACTTACCATCATAATTCCTCTGGATTCGAACTCTGGCACAGCAGATATGTTGCGCCACCCTGCGAATGCCATGGCAAGACCGATAGTGAGCACCAGCACCCACCAATGCGTCCATAGGATCCGTTTATAGCGAGGCCATTTGATATGGATCGCCAAACGTGACCTACCGGACTCTACCTTTGGCACACTTTTTTCGTTTGAGTCTGACTGGTTCATGGATATGCGATGCCGCTAGAAGTTTACGCGGTTTTCTAAAACGATAATTACATCGTCTGAGTTGAGAACGGGATCTTCCGAGGCAGCCCCTTCAAAAAGCGCTTTCACATCGACGGGGGTAGCATCTTTTCCTTTCCTTATAAGCCGAACATTTTTTCTGTTGGCAAAGTCAGAAAATCCACCTGCCCTCATAATGGCTTTACTGACAGTAAAGGCTCCAACTTGTGGAATTTCAATGGCCCCCTGATTATGTACAGCCCCTGTAACGTAGATATATCCGCGCGATTTCTGAGTCACGGAGTCGAGACCAACAATGACTGTGGCGCGGTAAAAATATTCCTTCTCTAGTTCCAACTTGATTTCCTTGGCTAGCTTATAGCAACTCTTGCCAGCCGCCTTGAAACGACCGATCAAGGGAACCTCGAGCTCTCCAGAATCAGTCACGACCAACGGGCGCGCTTCGCTACGTTCTTCGACCACGCGGTAACTCACTCGGTCACCCACCGTCAGTTCCCGTTTGGTGTCGAGTGCCTCCATTGAATTTGTAACGGCAGCAGAGGCAAAAGCAGGCGAAAATGAGGAAGCCTCTCCCTTGGGCGGTTCACTCGCTGTACCCTGAGCCTGGGCAAACAGACAAAAGAGAAAAGACAACACCTCCAATATAGCAACTTTTGGCATCATAGCTAATTCTTCTAAAAACTATAGTTGACGGTAACGAACACTCTATTTTGCTTATAATCCATGTCGGCAAGATCTGAGTTCTTTTCGATAAACTGATAATCAAGCCCCAGCGTGGTCGCCCTGTTCCACTGATAACCGAAATGGATGCCCCCCCCGTAACGGTCGAGCGATTCCTGTTGTATGGAAGGAGAGTCGTTCACATGCTGGTAGAATCCATAGAAGCTAACAGGCACGTCTCGAATGACCGAAAGATTAATGTCATATCGCACGAAGTTCATCGTCTCATAGTTAGAGTTAAGCCCTAGTTGAATTTCGTGACCGCCAGCCAATGTCTGAGTGCAATAGGAATTCAGTCGGTTTGCTAGCAGTGCGTTGGCATACCATCCGTTTGCGTTTGAATCATCGCCATTGCCGCCGCCGCGATCGAAGTAACCGCCCTGAAATCCAGCAGCCGTTCGCAATTTCAGAAAATGGCTTATAGTCGTCTCGGAGAACACACCTCCGGAAACCATCGTGGAATCATTCTGATAGTTCTGGCTGTAATAGCTATACATCGCACTTGTTTCCACCCCCACCGTTGATCTATCAGTAGCTTTGTATGAAACAGAGGTTCGATTAATTTCGGCGTTACGGTTAAGATAGTCAAACTCTCCTGTCAGCGAAACATAGGTAAAGTGATCATATGTACTCTGTACGATAAGCTCATTCAAATCCCACGTAGTGGTCGCACCGACGGTGTTCTCAAGGCGCCCGAAGGTGCGAACGTTACTCAGAGCGGGTTGTTCCGTTGGATCATAACTGATATGGATGAGATCATGAAAATTAATTTTTACGGCATCATTAATATAGACATCAAAGCTTATATAAGAATCGGGAGTAACCTCTGGGGTATTGCTTCCATACTGTTTGATATGGGTAATGTAAGATCGGTAGCCAAGTCCAAGGTTGAAATTCAGGTCATTGATGGCTGTCACTGGCCAGATGCCGTGAATATTCAGTAAGGGCTCTAGGATAATGTCACTTTGTGGATTCCGATCGGAAATGTTTGTATTATCGTTGTATTCTGCAAGGAAGGTTGTACTGAGTGAAAAGCGCGCCGACCCCAGGCGAAAGTTATAAGGCAGATCCAGATTTCGATTACTTCGAAGCGTCGCAGCCTCAACCCCTGCCAGAGATGGGCGACCGCCCCCCTGAGAGACGAAGTCTTGTGCAGGAGCGGTTATGGCGCAGAGTAGGAAAATCGCAGCTATTGAAGCTTCAAGCCTGCATGTTTTTCCGGAGCATGAAATGGCCTTCGGAACTAGGAGGCAAAGCACCCAAGCCGCTAATAGCCGGTCGCGTAAATTAGTATTAGCCATATGGCTATTCTTTCCCTGTTAAATACTTCACTAATCTCCTTATTTTGAATTCCGGCATCCTTTTCAGATTATGGAATTCCAAGCGATGTTTCAATCGGGTTGGAGAATGTCCTGATCGTCGGTCCTTTTCTTAGCGTGGCATAGGTGTTTAGGTCGAAATGGCTCGGGTGGCATCAACTCCCGGAGCCCTCTGCCAGAGAAAATAGTCTACTGGTGACATCAGGAAAATTGCTTGCGAATGCAAACCTGATTTACGTTCGGAAAGGGTTGTGGGCAAAAATTATGTTTGCTCGCCGATAAAAAAATGGAGCAAAAAACTTTTGACCTTCGAAGACAAGGAGACGTTATGAAACTAAACTTTAAATGGCTTGATATTGCCCAGGCAGTTTTCGACAGCGGAGGGCGCGGCTTACGTTTTGCCACGCTCTTCGCGTTGGCGCTGATGTTGTATGGCGAAAGAGTAAAAGCTGTCGAACGCAATCCAGTGACAGCGTCACCAGTCGCACAGGTACAGGCCAAACTGGGAGGTGGTACCATCGCGGCGGCTCAGGCCGATGCACTGGTCTTGGCGGTCAAACAAGCAATTGCGGCAAACCCTGCCGGGGCGGCGGCCATTCTGTCAGAGGCACTGGCAGTAAAGCGAGATGACCAAGAGGCGATCGCGGGGCGATTGGTTGGCGCTGCGATTGAAGGCCTGTGTCCACAGGCTGGAGCCGCTATGGTTACCGCACTGGTTCGGATCGCCGTAGAGCTTCATCCGGATGCCATTGTTTCGATCGTGAACGCAGCTACAAAGGCGGCTCCTGCTTCCATGTACCGGTTGATTGTAGCGACTGCAATAGCAACGAAAAACCATATGGGACCGGAAGCGGTAGCCGAACTCCTTGCCGGATCCAATGATTTAAGTGCCGAGTTAGATCCCTCGCTTGATGTTGTCGGTGAGCTTTTTCAAGCTCTGGAGATAACCGGGGGTGGATTGACAATCCCCCCAATTGCGCCAACCATTTCTCCAACCAATGCTTCGCGGGCGAATTCTCGTCGCGGGGGAACAATCTCCCCCACCCCCAGTCCGGCAAGTCTATGAGTTACGGTTTTCAAAGTCACCCACACCTCCAAACCGCTGCCTTTGTCGCAATCTGCTTTCCATAGAGCTAATGCAAAAGGCCGATCGTCGGTTTGGGCATTACCGACGGACGACTGCCGGAAAGGGCGTTTTTGAGGAGAAGTTGCTCGTTTTCACGATCAAGCAAGAGGATTTTCATCACCACTTGCTGCGTTTTGTCGATAAGCACGCGTTCAGGCTGGGTGCGCGACCCAGGAATGCAGTTAGCGATGGAGAGGCTGAGGGAACGGTCGTTGCAGCGGGGCTCGATGTCACGGCAGCGGACGGGATGGAAGTTCGCCGATATCGGTGCTCGTCAGGCCTGATATCTGGTCCGCTTCCAGAGACGCGAACCTGTCCGTGGCCAAAACTTCCACTTGGGCGCGGCTCAGAACGGAAAACTGCGCGATACAGATTTTATACGCATCTGCGTAATCCCGACTTCGGCAAAGCCACCCCCAGAAACTTCGCCGCCAACAGAGTCAGAATGGATTAAAGCGTAATACTATCGCTTTGAAATACCGGAACTTTTGGGCAGGGCAACATCAATCCCCACCCTCATTGCCCCTGGCCGCCCTAGGCCATGGGGCACGCCGAGGCCGCCGTGGCACTTTGGCGGACACTCATCGATGAACTTGAAATATACGGTCAGCAGAGCACCGCTTCCACGGTCACTTCGCTGCCAGGGGCCGCCACGGGCACCTTGTTGCCCCGAATCTCCCGACCATCCACCATCAAGCTGCCAATGCCACTGTTCCGATGATGCGGATTGCGCACCGTAATGCGGTAGGTGGCGTCGCGGAAAATGCGGGTAACCTCAAAGCCATCCCAAGCCGACGGGATACACGGGTCTACAATCAACCCTTCCTCCTCGGGCCGGATGCCGAGGATAAAATGGCTGGCGGCGTGGTAGGACCACGAGGCCGTGCCGGAGAGCCACGGCAACCGGGCCTTGCCAAAAAGGCGACTGTACCGGCCGTGCGTCGATTGGCACCACACATAGGGTTCGCTTTCGCGGATTTCAGCGCGGTCGTTATAGGCCGAGGGAAGATAAGCGCGGAAATATTCGTAGGCCCGGTCTCCCCTACCCATCAGCGCCTCAGCGATAACGATCCAGGCTTGCGGATGCTGAAAAATTCCGCAGTTCTCCTTTTGCCCGGCGTTGTAAACCACCGCCTCACACGAAGCATCATGCCGGAACGGCGGCGCGCAAAGCATGGCACCATACTCGGTCGCAAGCTGCTCGTGCACGGCATCCAGCGCCGCGATCCGCTGTTCCCTCGAACCGGCTCCGGCAATCACCGCCCAAGGCTGCGGTTCCAGAAAAATCGCCCCCTCTTCACGTTCTTGAGATCCTACGATCCACCCGTTGTCACGAATGCCGCGCCGCCACCACTGGCCATCCCAGGCATACCGGGTAATGCTGTCATCGAGCGTGGCAAGGCGATCCGCGGCCCACCAAGCTTCTTCCGAGCGCCCGAGTTGACCGGCAATGTCCCGATAAACCGCAAGACCATACCGCAGTTGAAACGCAACAAACACCGATTCGCCGTTGCCAAGCTTGATGCAGTCGTTCCAGTCCGCCAAAAGCGCCAGCGGCAATCCATTCGGCCCCGACCGTTCTATGTTAAACTCCAGCGCGCGGCGAAGGTGTTCGAGCACCGTTCCGCAACCGTGATCCGCATAGGGGAGCACTTGATCGTAAAAGCCGACGTCACCGGTTTCGCCCACATATTCCGGCACCGTATTGAAGAGCCATAGGGCGTCGTCGGAACGGTACTCGGCCGGTGCGGCCATTTCGCCGGGCCGATGAGCAAAGGGATTAACGACCGGAATGGCGCCGCCGTTGGCTGTCTGCCCCGTGAGCATAAGTACCAAGCGTTGCCGCGTATCATCGGGAATGAGCCCCGCCACGCCCAGGAGATCCTGAACCGTGTCCCGGTAGCCGAGACCATCCCGTTCACCTTGGTAAACGAGGCTCGCCGCGCGGGACCATGCATAGGTCACCAGAGCGTTGTAAGCCCCCCATACGTTGACCATCGAGTCAAACGCGGGATCGGGCGTCTTCGCCACGAAACGTCCCAACCGCCCGTGCCAATGAGCTTTGAGTTTCTCTAACTCAACCCGTGCGATATCGACAGACGAAAACTCCGAGCGAACCGCTTCGCCCCAGCGTTCCGCGCTGCCGACCCCCATCAGCACCATGAACTCCCGCGACTCGCCCGGCGCCAACTCCACATCCACCCTCAGCGCGCCGCAAGCATTGTCGCCATGAGCCAGCGAGCCCGAGCTTTCGCCCGCCACAACCATCGCGGGATCGCCATAGCTTCCATACGGGCCGAGGAACGCCTCGCGGCGGGCATCGAACCCGGCAAGTTCGGCACCCACAAGCGTCATAAACGAATTGCGCCCCTGGTCGGCGGTCTCCACTTCCAACTCCGGCGGAAGGTAACGCAGAAAGCTGGTATTAAGAATGCCATCGTGCAGGTCGGATTTGACGATGTATTGCGTATACTGAAGGTTCACCAAGTCATTCTGCACATTCCAGTCATTGGCAAATTCCGCATAGGTCCAAACCGAGAGCTTGCGCCCACGGCTCCCGGTGTTGGTGATTTTGAGAATCCAGACTTCGAAGTTCCGCCCAAGGGGAACAAAGTAGGTAGCTTCCGTAGCAATTTCACGATAGCGGCTCTTAATTGCGCTGTAGGCCATGCCATGGCGGCATTCGTACTCAAACTGATCCACCGGCTTTGGCACCGGCATCCACGAGGCAGACCAATAATCCCCAGTATCGCCGTCACGCAGATAGAAAAGACGGCCTGGCATGTAAAGCGGCGCGGCGTTAAAATAAAGCCGGGTAAACCGTCCCCGCGCCGCCGATTTGTAAAACGAGTACCCACCGGCATGATTGGTAATGATCGCCCCGTATTCCGTGGAACCAAGATAATTGCTCCATGGCCGGGGGGTATCCGGTCGGTTAATCACATATTCACGCCGGGAGTCGTCGAAATAACCGTAATTCATAGCTGAAGCAAGCCTGCGCCGATTATTGCGGTTTGGCCGGAGCGGCCACGGGAGCGACACTGCCATAAACGGCTGCCGCCTTTCTGTTGTCAAAAGCCCTCGATACCATCACGCGCATTCCGGCCTTCAACTCAGCTGGTTCAACCCGGTTCCCCTCGTAAAAAAAGAGCGTGTTCTTATCGATATCAAACGTGTTTTTATGCCTTCCCGTAGTGATGGTGATCGAGCGGGAATCAATCGAGACGATGACAGTGTGGCTCGGCGGCGGAGTCGCCTTTTTGCTATCCTCCGCATATCCCCTCGTACTTGGTCCTATCACAACAAGCAAAAATAGTAATATTGCTTTCATAAATCCCATACTTTTGGGTTCTCCTCCCCGTGTTTTCGCGATGAAATCTGGAACTTGAGGGCGAGGGAGGCCCAACGCCTCTTTTTCACTCAGCCCTCAAGCTTCCTTATTCGATTATTTCGGCGACTTCGGCCCGTCGACTGGCGACGCGAGTTCCTTCAACTGCCAGACGCGCACGTAGTCGAGGACGTAATCATCAGGCATCTGCGAGTCGTCGATCCCATTGTTGTCCCAGCCGCCTGTTACGTTGGTGAACATAATGTCAGATTCAACACTGGAAATGCGGGGCGACTCCCACTCCAGCACGACCTTGCCGTTGGCGTAGTAGACCGCCTTACCGGGCGTCCAGAGCAGGCCAATGGTAATAAAGCCATCCTTGTCGGGAACAATGTAGTTGGTGGTGCTCCCGGTCTGCTTATGGTCCTTGTCGTAACCATCCCAATGCATGGCGATGTTATAGCGGTACTGCCCCCAGCGGCCGAGGTATTCGTAGATGTCGAATTCCATCGCACCATTGCGCGTGTCCGCCCGCTTCCATTGGGGCCCAGCTTGCACCCCACGGTCTGGCATCAGCCAGAAAGCGGGCCACATTCCCGGTCCCTTCGTGGTCTTCATGCGGGACTCAAAGTAGCCGTAGCGCTGGACCCATTTGCCATAGGTATCGAGGAAACCAGTGGCATAGTCGGTCTGTTTCTTGGAGGGGTCATCGTTGTGGAAACCGGTCTTCTTTTCATAGTGAAGCCGGGCCACGCCGCCGCCAACGATAAGGTTATCTTTGCTGAAATGGCTGCGCTTATCCCAGTAGTTGTCGCCGTAGACATTCCACTTGGTCTCGTCAACCGTAGTGCCATCGAACTCCTCGTCAAACGTCTTAACCCAGTCGCCTTCAACCGGCGGCCGCTTGCCCACCCAATCCGGCAGCACGGCCGGTGCGGGAACGCCGAGCTTGATGGATTCCACCACGAAGGATTGCGCCGCATCCGCCGGATTTGCCGAAATCTTAACACCGCTGGCCACGTCGCTGGAGAACTTGGTGCCGGTGTTAGGTTCGCCGTTCCATTCGGTTTTCACCGAATCCTTAATACCCACCCAAGGCGTTCCGGGAACAAAGCTCGCAGAGAGTTCCCCCTCCGCTCCGGGCGCGATCGGCGTCGTAAGCGCGGCGACCTCGGTCGGCCCGGGGCTGCTCAGAATTTGCAGACGCGGACTGACCGGAGTCTGCCCGATGTTCTTCAACTTGACCGTGACCTGCACACCTTCGCGCAAATCCCAACGGCCCAGCGCCGGTTTGTAGAGCACGGCTTGCCCGGGCTTTTTCTCGGCAAAGGAAATCTTCAACGCATCGCCCTCGATCGTCGCCTCGGCCGGAGCCAACGTGCTAATCTGCTTGGCCGCATCCACGGCAATGCCGTTGCCCAAGATATAGCCATCCTTCGGTTTAACGCGAACGGATTCCGGGTTCACCGGCACAGGCTCGCCCACGGTACCCGTCGCCACGATGGACTCGATGCGGTAGTTCTGAGCCTCGGCCGTCTTGCTGGTGAAAAGCAGCATTTTGTAAATCTCCGCCGTCCGAAGCTTGAACGACGGCTTTTTCCCATACGCGTAGCCCGGGAAGAGCGTGATCTTGTTCTTGGTCCCCGGTTTGACGGCCGTGGTTTCCGTGTTGCTGCCGGAGGGGCCATTGGCGTTCTCCCGGTTGTCCACGCGCAAAGCCGGGTAGATCGCCACCGAACCCGTATTCACGATGACGGCCTCGATATGGCCATACTTGGAAATATCGATAACCGAGCCGCTGGGTCCCTTGGGCGGGTTATATTCCAGGCCCGGATAATTGGCCTTGCCGGGTTGAATGGTGACATTCAAGCCAGGGGCCGCCGGGTCGGTGCTCGCCTCATAGGAGATCTGCCCCTCGGTGCCAGGCGTCGGCGCGATGCGGTCGAGAATGTCCGCCGCGCCAAAGTCCACCATCTGGAAAGAAGGAGTGGCCGGTGCGGGTGCGGTGGTCGCTGTTTGAGCCCAGAGGGGCGTCGTCAGTTGTGGAAGCACTGGCAGCAGCGCCGCCAGTAGCAGAATGGATTTGGATTTCATGGGGATATAACTAAGATTGTTGCGGGAGCGCGAGGCACGCGCCGTTGCTGCGAATGACATCGCGGTACCAGTATGCGGAATCTTTAAGAGTGCGTTTTTGGGTTTCGTAATCGACGTGGATCAGCCCGAAACGGTGCTTGTAGCCCTCGGCCCATTCGAAGTTGTCCATAATGGACCAGTGGAAATAGCCGCGGATATCGACGCCATCGGCCACGGCCCGGCGCATCGCCAAGAGATAACGGTGAAGGAAATCAATCCGCCCCGTATCATGCACCCGCCCATCCAGTGCGATTGCATCACAACTGGAAAGACCGTTTTCGGTAATGACAACGGGCAGCTTGTAATGTTCGGCATAGAACTTCGGAGCCCAGTAAAGGATCTCAGGGCTGATGGGCCAGTTGAAATGCGTGAGCGGCTGGCCCTTGGGGGACGGAACCGCCTGGCAGCCCCCGTCGGCACCCGCTTTGGTGTGGCCACCCCAGTAGACATTCATGCCCATGAAATCAACCGGCTGCCGAATCGTGTCAAAATCGCTCGATTTGAATTCCGGTAAATCCTTCGCGTAAGACTTAAGCCCCACCTCCGGGTAGTGGCCAAAAACCACGGGATCGCCCCACCAGCTGTGATTCCAGAAATGGCCTCCCTCGACGGAATGAGTGGCATTTCGGGCGGCTTCGATATCCTCGGGAGACTCCGTCAGCGGCGACGAAGCGTAGCCCACCAGAGACAAGCCAATCACGGGCGTTTTTTTGGCATGGGCGCGGATCGCCTGCACGGAGCGCCCGTGAGCCATCAGCACATGATGGGCGGCCAGCAACGCCTCGCGCATCCCCACCTCCATATTGGGCGCATGGGTGCAGTTGGCCTTCAGGTACCCCAGGCCGATCATGCATTGCGGCTCGTTGATCGTTATCCAATGCGTCACGCGATCCGAGAGGCGCTCAACCACGGCGGCGCTATATTCCGCCATCCATTCCGGGCTATCGGGGTTAAGCCAGCCGCCGCGCAGAAAAAGGTCATACGGGAGGTCCCAGTGGAACAGCGTCACCCACGGGTCGATCCCCTGGGCCAGCAGTTCATCAACCAGCCGGTCATAAAACGCCAACCCCGCTTCATTAACCGGCCCCCGGCCCGTGGGCATCACGCGCGGCCACGAAACGGAAAGCCGGTAAGCCTTGAGGCCGATCTCTTTCATCAACGCCACATCTTCGCGGTAGCGGTGATAGTGATCGCAAGCCACGTCGCCGTTGCCGTTCTCATGAATGCGCCCGGGCTGATGGGCGATCATATCCCATATGGAAGCCCCCTTGCCGTCTTCGCGCCAGGCGCCTTCAATCTGGTACGAGGACGCAGCGGCCCCCCAGGTAAAGTTATCTTTAAATGGATTCATCATTAAGTGGTGTCTAAAAGCGGAGCGTCAAAATGGAATGGGCCGGGCTTTGAACCGCCGCAGCCGCAGGGCCATGCTTGAGAGCAAAGGGAATGTCGAGGTTCGAGCGATTGAGCACTACCACGGCGGTGGTGCCATCCGGGTTGATAAACGCGGTGGATTCCAGCTCGTCGCGCGTGCTGGCGCAGAGAATCCGCTCGGCTCCCCGTTGGATGAAGCGCGAAAAGTGCCCGATGTAATAATACGAACTCTGGAAGAGCACTTCGTCGTGCTGGGTATCGCAAATAACGGGCGCGCTGCACAGGTTCCCGACGTGGTTGGGGCCGCCGGTTTCGTCCAACACAAGGTTCCAGTCCACCCAGCCCGCAGTCCAATGATTGAGGTCCTGGATCATCGAGCGGGCGTAGCGTTCGCCCATTCCCCATTCGCCAAGGTGCGGCCCGCCTTCCTGGCAGCCTTCGGAGAACAGCAACTGCTTCTCGGGCCAGGCGTCGTGGACCCGCTGCACGTTTTCAAAACAGTCGGAGGTATACCAATGAAAAGCGGTGCCCCAGACGTACCTCGCCGCCTCGGGATCATCGAGGACCGCCTTCGCCCGCTCGAACATCCGGTCGCGGTTGTGGTCCCAAATCATCAAGCGCACATCGCTCATCCCAAAGCGGTGCAGCGCCGGCCCGAGGTGATCGCGCACAAAATCGCGTTCCTCCTCACCGGTGTAAATGCACGAATCCCAAGTCTGCGTGGCCTCCGGCTCGTTCTGCACGGTAAGGCCCCAGATGGGAATACCTTCCGTACGGTATGCCTGGATATACCGGCAATAATACTTCGCCCACGCATCACGGTATTCCGGCTTGAGCTTTCCGCCGCAGTTCATCGCCCCCGTGGTCTTCATCCACGCGGGAGGGCTCCACGGCGAGGCAAAAAGGTTGATCCTCCCCTCGGCCACGGCCTGGGCGGCCTTGATCAAAGGAATAAGCGTCTTGCGGTCGCGGTCGATGGAAAAATGCTTGAGCTCCGTATCACCATCCGTTTCATCATAGGCGTAGTTGCCCAGCGCAAAGTCACAGCTATTGATGTGCGTTCGGCAAAGCGAGTATCCATGCCCTTCGGACCCAAAATAGGCCTCCAGGATGGCGGCCCGGTTCTGTGGGCTCATTTTGTAAAACGTCGAGGAGGCAGCCTCGGTAAAGGCCGCGCCAAAGCCCTCCATTTTTTGGAACCGAACACGGGCGTCAACCGTGACGGATGGCTGTTCGCAACCGGGCTGCGGCCCGAATTCCACAGGCGGCAGTTCAGCGAGGCGATCCCCGGATTTTTCAGAAGTACGGCAGATTTTAAGAACGGAAGACATGAGATGCTAGGTTGTGATTTATAAAGGAGCCGGTACGGAGGCTGGTTGTTTCGGGCGTGTTTCCTCCGGAGGGACAAAATTTTTCATGCCGCCGAGCCGAGTCCATTCCCGGTAAAGCAGGGCCAGGCAGATGAGGGTGGCAACGTAAAAGAAGGTGTTCCAAACCGGCAGGAACCGGTAACAGAAATTCGGGTCTGGGTTGAGCCGCTTAACAAGGTCCAAAAACCCACCGCACGCAAGCCCCCCGGCAATGAGCGCCAGCGAGCGAATCAGCGCGTTGGCCGAACAAAACTGGCCGTAACGGGACTGCGGGAAAAGCCGCATTAACGTAGGCAATTCCGTTGCGCTATATAGCGTGCCGACGGGGAGCCCGATCGCGCTGAACACCAGGTAAATCCAGGTGGTGGTTTCCAGCGAAAGTTCCGGGCGATAAAAGGCGAATGCGATGCCCAGCGGCCCGAGGCACGCCAGCAAAGCCACGGAGGCTAGCATCACCCGCAGCGGATGCGCCCGGTCCGCAAGGATACCCGCCGGGTAAAGCAGCACCATGCTAATAATGCCGCAGATGCCGCCGACTTTCCCAAGGAACCCAAGCTCGAGGCCCATGTATTTCGTATTATAGATCAGCGAATACGCACCCGAAGCCCACGTCATGGCGAAGCACGAATTGGCCAAAAAGAGGTACCAGTAAAATCGGTGGGTAAAGCACTCGCTGGCATAAGTCTGGACAGCTCCCACCAATCCCTTGCGCTCGCCGATGTAGGGAGCCGGCGGGGGGTATTCGCCCTCTTTGACCTTCCAGCACATCATCACGAACGCCAGCAGATACAGCAGGCCCGCCACAAGGAAGATAACCTGCATGTGCGTATTGGCGTATTTCAGCCCAAAGTAACTGTAGGCCGCGCCCGCCCCGCCGCCGACCATCCGGAAAAGCGCCATGAACCGCGCCAGGAAGGCGTGGGGCACCACGTCGTTGAAAAGATAGTAATAGACCGACGTGATGAAGAGATTAAAAAACTGGAAGCCGACCATGAACACCCCCAGGCAGATCAGCACCACATTCGTTTCCTCCATGTGCCCCACGAGAAGGGTGCGGTGCAGCCAATGGCCAATCTGCCCGGAATAGCCCAGCAAAATCAGAAACACCACCAGGAACGGAGTGGCCCCGAACAGGAAGGGAATCCGCCGTCCCCATTTGCTCCGGTGACGGTCGCTGCGGAAGCTGATCAGCGGGTTAATCGTGGCCGCCATCAAGTTGGGAATCGTCACCACGATGAGCCCAAGAGCCCAGTTGGGAGCGCCGATGGCGTTAAACTTGAGCGGCAGCACGCTCGGCACCACGGTCTCCATCAAGTTAAAACAGAAATCCCCCCACAGCAGGAATACGAAGAGGGTAAGCAGGCTCGCTTTGGTATAGACAAGCGTGCCCACGCGCAGGCGTTCCGGGTCCTGAGTTTCCGGGGATTGCCGACGCGCAAAGAGGGAGGAGAAAAACTTCATGAAGAGGGGGACGCGGTTAGGGATTGAAGGCTTCGTTGGCGACCGTGCGCCACTGGTAGTAGTTATCGAGACTGTCCGCCGAGGTATTGGTGGTGTAGTCGGGAATGCTAACGTTCGAGGGATCGAGGTAGCGTTCCACCGTAGTGGAGCCCTGATACTCCGCCGTCACACTCCCGGTAGCTTCGGTCCAAGTATCCTGGCGGGCCGAGGTGGGGTTCTTAAGCGCCTGCACTTTGAAGTGGACCGTGTAGGTATTTGATTTCGTGGTCAGGCGCGGGTAGATATCCGAGTAAGGCCGCTCGCGCACATTGTCGCCCACCAGCGCAAAGTCGTCACCGTACCAAATCGCGTCGAACGTCGAGGCATCGCTCCACGTATACCCTTGCGGTACCAGGTAGATGTCGCAAATTTCCGACGGGGACTTGTATAGTTCCCACAAGCTGAACTTGCTCTCACATTGCAACAGCGTCTGATCGAGATCGATTGGTAGGCGCGATACTTTTGACTGGATCGCGTTGGTACTATTAGCGTTGGAACTGGAAGGCTCTTCTTTGTAGTAAGTGTGATAATCATAGCTGGCTTGTGCGGCAGCCGCAGCCTTTGGCACCCGCGCGATCAACTCCGATCCCAGCACCGCCCGCAGCCCCGTGCTGCGCTTGATATAGGTGAACGGCACGATCTGATAGTTCAGATTGATCTTCCCCGCCGTGGAGAATGGCTCGCTAATCGCGTAGGGCTCCACCACGGGCATTGTGAAGAGATCGAGCAACAGGTGATCCTTGGGCCCACTGGGATCGTAGTACCGGTTCTGCTGCGGCCGGAATAAAAGGGTACGCCACGAGATATTCTCCTTCACCCCCGTGGGCAGAGAGCCGAACATCACAGGGGAGTTGATGATCCGGTTGGCAGTAAAGTAGCTCGACAGGCTGAACGCAGTACCGCTGATCTGCGATTCGCGGTTGTAATAAGGGCGATTGACGGACGTGCTGCCAGCATCGAAAAAGATGTTTCCCTCATCGGGTTTGTTTGCATAAGCCCCATCGGGCTCAGCGGGCAACCCAGTATCCCAGTCCCACGTAGTTTGCTTTTTGCTATCCATGCCGGATGGGACCTTGGGAACGAGCTGCCACGAGTAGCCGGCACCGTTGACCAATTTTCCCGAGTTATCGACCCCCGCGGTGGCAAGCGCGGAGAAATTGTCTTTGAAAATGTTGCCCAGCTTATAGCTTGAATTGTTGTAGTTCGGGCCGAGATCGAACGGCGAGGCGGAGCCGCCGGAAACATCCACGTTTTCCAATCCCGCAACCACCCGGTAATCTCCATCCCGGACAACCATCGTCCGAACGACATCGGAAAGCGCGGGCTGTGCCATGGCGGTCACCAACGGAACGGAAGTCGTCACGGAATAGTTCCATGTGCCGCTGACAGGCTTGTCAGAACGGATCACGCAACCGGGAGCCAGGTTCGGCGCGGAGGTATATCCATCCACTGAGTAATACTTCGCCCAGCCGATGCGCTTATCAAAGCCCCACCAGTCCGCCGGTTTGTTGCTGATGTAGGCTGTATTGGTGAAGTAAGTACCAGCGAGCCCATTCTGCGGCAGATCCGGCACGGGGATCGTCGCGCTGGGAAAAGTGACGTTGAAGGTCTGGTAGTTCGCGTTCGAACCAGTCTGGGCCACCCTAAGGGCCGCGGTAAAACCGCCCCCCAGCAAGGTGGTCGAGGTGGTACCCGAGGCACTTACGGTGAATGGATTGCTGACGTAGCGGTATGGCCCGCTGACCGATCCGGACGGCGAGACGCCGCTCCAGCCATTGTAGCGCTGGTTCACCCCGTTGTTGGTATTGTTGAGCAGGTAGCGAAACCCAAGCAGGCCGCCCGTGGACTGAATGGCGTTAAAGCGGGGCGTCATCGCCATCATCGCGCCGTTGCCGTTCTGCGCCGCCCCGGTGCTTCCTGTCGGAGTGCGGTCAGGAAAAGGAGTCTGCCCGGCAATGGAAACACCGTTGATGCCCGCCACATTGATCCCGAAAATGCTAGCCCCGGAAAAGGTCATGTCCATCGTATCGAATCCCATCATCGGGGCCGAGAGTTCAAAAAGAAGCATGGCCTGGAGCCGCTTTTGCCCTTGGGAGAGCGGGGTGAGGGTTCCGCCGTACTCGGTGGCCAGCGTGGGATTGGACGGGAAGGCCGTGGCGCTACCCGAGGAAGCAGCGGTAACAGTAGAGCCCGAGGTATCCACGATGGAGCCGTCGGAAGCCCGCAGCAATTGTTCTTCAGGCAGGTTGCTCACATAGGCCGCACTCTCGGACGAACCGTAGACGGGCGAGACTTTTTTGGCGAACCCCGAAGGCGTTACCGGCGACTGGTAATCCGGGCCGTTTCCATCGGCAGTGCAGATAATTTGGATGCCGATTTCGGAAATCGTGGGCAGCCGCCCCAGCCCATGGGTGGTCACGCCATTTTCAACAATTTTGAGCGGAACCACCTGCCCCTTGCCGCCGGTCAACCCCGTGGGCGTGGAGGTATAGCGAACAAACGAGGAGTTCGTGCTCGAAACGCTGTGGTCAGAAAGATTGGTACACCGGATGTAGTCGATCATCTCGGTTAGGATTTGGTCCCACTCGTGGGAAGAGCTGTATTTGCTGGCAAAGTTGCCGCCAAAACCGGGGATCTCCTTCGCGCCCAGCCGCAGGAGGTATTTATAAATATCCTGGTTGCGGGAAATCTGGTCGTAATCCTCCGTGGCGCTGCGGGGGTTCTGGCGCTGGATGTAGTAGATGAGCGGATTGGTGCTCGTGCCGGTGGTCGAGCAGAACGCGGCGAGGCGGTCGTAGCTGGTGCGGTAGTTGGAGCCCGTCTGGGAGCTGACGGGCCACATGCAAACGCGGGGCGTGCCAAAGAGTGTGACCTCGGGGCCCCGGCTGTGAGCTGTGAGGAAGAATTTCCCCGATTCCAGTTGCTGCCGGGGATTGACCGTGGTGCCATCCGCTCCGCCGCCCGTCAGCGTGGCGTTGCGCTGCGGATCGTAGAGCAGTTCCCCCAGCGAAGTGTAAAGGCGGTCCTTTTTGGAAACACCGCCATTGATGGAGCCAGGGGCCATATTGGTGGTCAGGGACGCCCCGCCCTGGGAGGTGTTGTCATCAGCGTAGTAGGGCAACATCTTTGACAACGCCGACGGGGTAGAGCTTGGCGGCGGCTGCGAAGACGAGTAGTTACTGATCACCGTCGGGTAGCCAGTGGTGGCCACGTCGAGCGCATGGAGGATGCCGTATAAATCCGTGGTGGCGGGGTGGCCCGGGTAGCGCTGGAATTCTCCCTTCACCGGCTGGTCTTCCGAGAAAAGCAGGCGCTCCTCCCATATTTTAAAGCGCGGCGTATCCCATGGAGCGGGAAGCAAGCTGCCGTTGCGCGAACTGAAACTCCCCGCGGCCGTGTTAATGTTGACCTTGGCGCATTCGTCATCAGTCCAGAAGGCAATGCGTCCCACGATCGGGTTGGAAGAGGAGGCGTCTGGCACGCTCACTGCGCCGGTGCCGCTGGCGGTGGGGACGGAAATTTTGCCATCCTGCAACACATAGAGCCACCGCACCGGCATCGGCACGGGTTGACGCGTCGTGGCTCCCGGCACGGTGCCGCTGAGCGAAAACCCGGGCATGGTGCTCGTCACAATCGGAGCCGCAACGGTACCGGGGTTGGCCGGATCGCGCGGATCGAGAACGGGATAGACGCTGTAATTAGTAGTGCCGCTGGAAATCGTCACGGGAGCGTTGAGGTCCGTCCACAGCGCGTGGGACCCGCTCCAGTCCGTCGGGGGCAGATCATTCTGCAACACGCTCGGGTCGGCGCCCGTCGTCACCATGCTGGAGGCGGAGTAGAGGCGGAAGATGCGCTTTAGGCTCCCGGTATTATCGAATACCCGGACCGCGCCGGGCTGCGACGCCCACGCATACGTTCCGCTGCCCAGCGTCGTGGCCTCGTTGATCTGCGCCTGAACGAGATTGACCGCCGTATCAGCCAACTGCCGCGCCGACGCCGAGGCATAGTAGTTGGCTGACGCCGTGCGCTCACCGCCCGCACGGACCAGGAAGCCGACGACGATCCCGGTGACCAGGACCAGCAGCGAAAGGACGAGCACCAGGGCCATACCCCGGCGACTAGCGATAGGTAGAGTTTTCATGGCCGGTAGGCGAATGCCGCCGCGGTTAGGGGGTTGACTTGAATAGTGGCGTAGTTGCTGGGCAGGGTGCCGCTTGAGGCCGCACGGGAAGGGATCACCGTAAAACAAAAATTTTTCATGGTAATGGCAGGGAGGATGATTCCCGCCGGGCGGATTTGGAACGAAGCGTATTGAGCGGACCCGCCCTGAATGCTCATCGACCCCGTGGTGAGCGGCTCGGCAAAGGACTGCAAAAATGCCGGGGAAACCGAGGTATTATCGGAAACTACCGTCCCGAGCGGCAGCACCGCCAGAGCGCGAAGCGCCCCCATGGCACCGGACCGATTGATACCCCAGATTTGCACGGCACTGTAACCCGAGGCGGAATATTTCGGGAGATTCACAAAGCGCACCTCCACGGTGGAATTGGATGAAGCGGCGATCTGCCGGGCAAGGTTGATCTGGTCTCCCACCAGTTGCCCCGCGCGGGAGAGATTGCCGGAATCCATCATTCCCCGCAGCGACGGCACCATAATGACCATCAGCGACGCGGCAATGGCGATGACCACGAGCAATTCGATCAGCGTGTAAGCCACGCGAAGATGGGAGCCGGTGCGTTTCATTGGGCCGAGTCGCTCCATTTGGATTCCTTCAACGGCACCGCCGTGGTGAAAATCTGGTAGGCTATGTGGCTCTGGATGAGGCTGGATTCCATCCCCTTCAGATCCGCATCGTACTGGGTCACATCCGTGAATCTGCCGCTCAACGCGGCCTCAATGGCGGCAGGCTGGGTGTTGGAATGGGTGTCGATCCGTTGCGCCGCAGCCTCGCTGATCATCACCATGGTGATCTGCACCACAGGCGGCAATTGGTTGGCGGTAATCGGCTGAGGGGTGTCGGTGGCATTGGAGCGCGAATCGTAAGCATACGCGTTGTTGCTGCCCGTGAGCCGGGTGCCCGTCGTATCGTCCACTTTGGAGACGCGGGGCCAAAAAAGCAGCGCGATGACATTGTCCGCCAGCGGGGAGACCCAAGAACCGCTGGTCACGGGGCTGCCCCCGGCGTTGATAATATCGGCGATCCACCCCTGGCTGCCGCTCGTGTAGAAATTATTAAACACCGCGCGGTTCTCGGTCGGCTGAAAGCCCTGCATCAGCCGGTAACGAAAGCGCGAACCGGTTTCCGTCGAGGCCCGGAACGACTGGTTATCCCCATACTGGACGAAGAAACTACAGGCGTTGAGCAAGCCGCTCACCGAGCGAAGGCTGGAGCTGCCCGAATAGGTTTCGGGAGCCATGAGGTAGACTTCCTGCCCGTAGCCGCTCTCCTGCTGATTCTGCCGAATGACGAACTGGAGATCCGACTGCCGCAAGTAGACCGTGGGGTTCAGGGGATCGTCGTAGGCCCAGAACGTATTGAGCGTGGCCTTGGAAAGGCGCTGATTGAGGAGGTTGAATCCCAGCCTGGCCGCCGCGAACGCATCGATCTTCGATGACGTGCTGCTGGTGGTCTTCATGACAGAGCTGGTGATTTGGGAAATGATGCCCACCAAGAGGACGGAAACGGCCATGGAAATCAGCAACTCGAGCAACGTGAATCCCCGCCGGAATACCTTGGGATGGCGATGAAGGGGACGCATAGGGGGGGGAGGGATGGAGTGCAGTCCCTGTCAGTTGGACTTCTGCTTGGCGGCGAAAAGAGAGAAAGTGGTTTGTTTGCGGTTAGCCACGGGAGCCTGAAGGGGATAGGAAAGCACAACTGTAATGTTGCGGGCATTGACGGATTGGAACGTAAAGTCCCCGTCCAGTTTCGAGTAACTGCCGTCCCCTACCGCGAACGTGGCTTCGTAATAGGCGTTGGCGGAAGTCGAACCCGCAACCATCATGCCTTCCCGGGTGTAGAAATATTTCACATTGTCGAGGCTATCGATGCGAATTGTCGAGTCATCGCCCCCCGACTTGAAGGAGATCTGTTGCAATTCCCCCCGAAGTTCCCGGCAGATGTTGGCCTTGGCGGCCTGCACCATCGCCTCTTGCACAGATTCCAGCCCCACCGGCAGTGAACCAACAACGGCGAGGAGCGAAAACGACACGATCCCAATGGCCAGGACAAGCTCCACGAGGGTAAACCCGTGGAGGCTATGCCGATAGGATTGAGAGGGTGCCGTTTTCATACGTTGATCGCCGTTTTCCAACTATAGGTTACTAGTTCGGGAATGCTTGAAAAAATTAGTCTCTGCGGCGGCGCGCCATTTGCGAGAAAACAAGCATTCCAACCCCGCCGATGAGGGAAGCCCAAGCACTCGGCTCAGGCACCACCGACAGAGTCACGTCGTTGTTATAGATATCGTTATCGCTGCTGGCCGTGTAGCTCAGGAGGTACTCCGTGCCGTTCACCGTGAATGTATAGTTAGAGTTCGAAGTGAGCGTGTAGGTAGAGTCGCTCGTGATGATCGAGGAAAAGTATCCCGTCGTCGTTCCGCTCCCGGTATTGTCAATAAGGGTGATTGTCGAGCCCAGCGTCAAGCCGCTCAGCGTGCTAAGATCCAGCGTTCCGGCAAGAGAGACGTTTCCGCTGACCTTAACCTGATCATGGGAACTACCCGCCACTTCCGTCACCAGCGTGGCCGAGGAGGTCATGATGAAGTCGCCTCCGACCTTTGTAGTCCCAAAACTGTTGCCGGGCGAAAGAGTGCCGCTCAGCGTGAGGGTGCCCGTCACCGTGCTGTCGCCCTTGAGCACACCGCTGACGGAAGCGCCGCCATCAATGGTGCCGTCGGCATTCAACGTGGCACTCGCCGAGACCGAAAGCGCACTGGTGGATTTGGTAGTGCCGCTCAACGTAGTCGTGCCGCTAGCCACCGTCACACCGCTGGCGATATTGTAGCCGGAGAGCGTACTATTGCCATAGAGCGTGGTGGCCCCCAGGTTGATGCCGCTGCCGTTAATCGTGGCGCTCGTGGCGCTCACCGTGTTCGTTACGGAACCCGAACCACTCAGGGTCTTGCCACTCTGGAGGCTCACCGCGCTGGTGATCGTGCCGTTATTCACGATGTTGGCATTGAATGCGGACGCCGAGGCCGTCGCCCCCGAATAGACCGTCACATCATTATTGAAAGTAAGGCTGCCGGAGATCGTGCCGTAGTCACTGACAGCCCCGCCCACCGTGCCGGAGCCGATCAGCGCCGCAGTGCTGGAAACATTGACCTCGCTACTTGTAAGCGCCCCAGTGAGGCTCAAGGTGCCGCCCGAGACCAAGGTCGCGCCGGTGTAGGTGCTGGTGCCGCTCATGGTCAGCGTACCGGCATTTTTCTTGGTTAAGCCGCCGTCGGCGGTACTGCCCAAAGTCGTATCATGGGTCAGGCCTTTGGCGATCGTGACGTTGTAGCCATTCGTGTCAATGATTGCCCCTCCAGCCTGTACAATCGCGTTGTTGATCGTGGTGCCGAGGAAGTCGGTAGTGTTCATAGCCGCAACCAAGGTACCCCCGTTGAAATTCACCGTGCTGGAAGAAGCAGTGCCTCCGGCATAAATTTTACCGGTGGTAAGCGTGCCTCCGTTCAAATTGAGGATCCCCCCCGAGGTACTCGCACCGGAGCCAGTTCCAAAACGCAAACTGTTGGTGCCTGTCGTGACCGATCCGCTGTTAATCGTCAAAACAGCCGAGGTTGCCATATTTGTGGCGGCGTAATTTCCGATTGCAATGGACGCGGCGCTCACCGTTCCACCATCGACTTCCAGCAAGCCGTTTACGGCAATCGATCCGGCTGCGGAAAGAAGGCCCCCTGAATTGACTTGCACCTTCGTGGATAAAAGAGAGCCTGAATTCCCGTTGGAACCAATATAAATGGTTGCCGCATCACCTGTCTTAGTAGTTTTCACCGTTCCGCCATTTTCAATAATTAATGTACCGGCGGCAGCACTGCCCGTCCCGGACCCAACAAGGTACAGACTGTAATTATTCGAAGAGGCATCCTCAATCGTGACGTTATTGCCAATCGTTGCAGTCCCTCCCGCCACCACGCTTACAGTTAGGCTCGCAGAGGCGCTGGTATACAGCTTGGCGGCGCTCGCGGCGGTTAAGGTATAACCCGAAGCACTAAAGGTGAGGCCGGATATGTTAGTGGTGCCCGAGGCTAGGGTGATGGTATAGGCCCCATCGCTTCCGGTAAACACCGCTGTGTTCGTTCCCGTCCAAGAAATGTCCGAGGTTCCATTATACCAGTTCGCCGTGGTGGAATCCCAGGTGCCGCTTCCGGCCGTGGCGGTGGCCGGGGTTCCCGTGGTGATATTAGCATCGGCATCCCAAGTGAGGGTGGCACCGAACACCGAGGGAACCAGAACAACTCCCTGCGAGGCAGCAGCCAAGGTGAAGACGCAGGCGGATTTACGTAATGAAGATTTCATAACAGGGGATAACTATCTTTTTTACTTTGTGGGGATTGAGGTTTCAGGATTGGGTCCAACAACGGATTAGTTAACGCCCCCCTTTTAGCGTGGGTTGCGTCATAAAAAACCAATTACCAACCCTCCCGGAGGGGAGGGCCTTATGGGATGAACAGGAGGACGGGATTATAGCCATGGGGAGTTAGGCGTTAACGGTGGGATTTAGATGGGGTTCGGGAGCTCTATGCCGAAGTGAACAGGAGCACTCTTGACGGCAATAAACACCTAAAACTTATTCTCGTCAACCGGAAAATGACACCGGTGACATTTTATGGAAATTTCCTCGCCTTCCCCACCCTTTTGAGCGAGAAATAGCGTGCGCTCCCTGGATAATAAGGACCGCGAAAAACCCATGTTAGTCAACCCCGAGATGCCTTCTTTAGAATACCAACAAGTCACGATGGAGGATGTTGCCCGCGCATGCGGAGTGACCAAAAAGACGGTTTCAAGGGTTTTTGCGGGTAGCCCGTTGGTAAAGGCATCGACACGCGAAAAAATTCTCGAAGCCGCCAAAAGCCTGAATTACGAATTCAACACGCTAGCCCAGAATTTCAACGCAAAAAGGTCGCGTTTCGTCGGCGTGGCCACGTCGTTCGTCCAGCTGCTGGGGTCCAGTTATTTCGGAGAACTGTTCAAAGGATTCGCCAAAGAGCTCAACGACTCCGAGTGGGACTTTGCCCTGTTCGACACCGATACGGAATCCTTCAACAACGGCGAAAAGCTCGCCAAGCTTTACCGGCAACGGCGCGTGGACGGCCTGCTGGTAGTCGCTCCACATACTTACGACCGCTTTCTCGAAACCTTGGAACAACGGCACGTCCCAATGATCGTGGTGGGAGTCCGCCCAACCGGCCAGGGAATTTGCTCCGTCTCGTGCGACGACGCCCGGGGGATCACGCTGTTGTGCGAACACCTCTATGGCCTTGGCCACCGCCGGATCGGCTTCGTATCTGGCCCACAATATGTGACGACCTCGGAACTGCGAACCCAGGCTTTTCTCGAATTCTGCCGCGCGAGAAAACTGAAATGCCCGCCCGAATACATTCAGCCCGGCTTCTACGCCATCCGCACCGGAAAAGAAGCCGCCGCGAAAATCATGAGTTCCAACCCGCGACCTACGGCGATCATCGCCGCGAATGATTTGATGGCCTTCGGGGTGATCGAGTGCGCGCGCGAGCTCGGCCTGCGCGTGCCCGAGGACCTCTCCGTGGCAGGGTTTGACGACTTGCCAACGGGAGCCGAACGCTCCCCCACCCTGACCACCATACACCAACCCGTAAACGAGATGGGCCAGAAGAGCGCCTCGCTGCTGCTTGATTCAATCCAGAACCAACACCTCCCTTCCGGAGGAACCATCCTGGAAGTGGTCCTGCAAGTCCGTGAATCAACGGCCCGGGTTAGCCGTTCACGGAACTAAAGGTTAAACAGCCTGTTAGGGAAGGTAAGCGTCCATCTCACGGAGGCGAGCGCGCAGGCGGCAGGTATCCACCGCGTGCACATCGGGATTCTCCATGGCCGCGGCGTAGGCCGACGCGATTCCAGCCCCCTCACCCATGCAAAGGCAGACCGGCATTACCCGCACACTCCCCTGCACCGTCCGTTCGCAGGAAATCGAGCGACCCGCCACCAGTAAGTTTTTGAGCCCCTTGGGGGTCAGGCACCGGTAAGGAATCCCGTGCGACTCGCCCTTGCCATATTGTTCGAACCGCTGGGTGACATCCACCCCCTTCTTCTGGCTTTCCGCCTGGGAGTAGTGAATGTCGATGAAGTAGCTGTTGCGGCAAATTTCGTCCTCAAAGCTGCGCCGTTTCAGGTAGTCTTCCACGGAGAGAACGTAGTCCCCGACGATCCGGCGCGACTCGCGAATGCCAATCACCGATCCCGTTGAAACCAGAAAGGCATTTCCAAAAGCCGCCGGGAAAAACTCCGCCAGCGCATCGCGATAAGCCGCCGCCATCTTACGCCCAGCCACAAGGCCCCGAGAAACGCTCTCCGGATCCGTGGGATCGACATCGAATACATGCCCCGCGTTGAACCCGACGGTGCCGGGGCCCACGAGATTGCTGCAAAGATGATTATCCGGAATCTCAGGATAACGGCCCGAGGCAAGGATAGCGTTGATCGGACTTTCGGCCCAGCCACCATAGAGATTGGGGCCGAACCGGAAGGCGTATTCGTCCACGTTGGCGAGCGCAAAGCAATGGGTGGCAGGCTGCATTTTCCCCTGCTCGTCCCCCTTCACAAATTCAGCCCCGGCCCAAGCCGCGAGATCCGCATCACCAGTGGCGTCGATGTAGACCTTTGCGCGCAGCGCCGAGAGGCCCGCCTTGTTGGATACGATCAGGGCCGAAATCTCACCGGCCTCCGTTTTTTCCACCGCGCTCAGAACCGTGTGAAAGAGCACCGTGGCGCCGGATTCCAAAACGAACTGGTCATAAACCCGCTTCAACCGCTCCACGTCGATGGGAACCCAGTCGAGGTCTCCCGCGCGAACATGCGCGATCCCTTTTTTAGCCGCCTCAAAAATTTTCTCCGCCAGCCCCCGGTAGATGATTTTCTCCTTATCGGAAAACGGACACCATGCCGGAACCATCGCGTTCGTGCCCGCTCCGCCAAGGCTTCCAGAGCCTTCCACCAAGAGCGTCTTGGCTCCCTCGCGGGCCGCGGCAATGGCCGCCGAACATCCCGCGGGACCGCCTCCGACAACAATGACATCCCAGGAATCATCCAAGGAGAGCGACCGGGGAGAAAGCGAGTAAGTATTCATTGGAGATGGCGCGGGGCTGTAGTGGTTGCCGTCAAAGTGCAGCCTTCCTTAAGCGATTACAACAACGACATTGATTAACGTTAACCATCTGGCAGAATACCCCCATGCCACCCAGCATCCGGGATATCGCCCTCCACACCGGCTTCAGCACCGCCACGGTTTCCCTCGCCTTGCGCGACAAGGGCCGCATGGCTCCCGCCACCCGCGAAAAAATCCGGGCCGCGGCCACGGAACTGCATTACCAGGCGCTGCCAAATCTTTCCCGCGCCCTCTCCCTGGCCCGTCATCCCCAGCAAGGCCGCTTCCGCGAGACGCTAGCGTTTATCACCGAATATCCCGAGCGCAGGGCTCCCCGTTTTCAGTCTGAACTCCAGGCAGCGGCCACCCGCCGGGGTGAATCCTTGGGGCTGAAAGTGGAGGCGTTTATCGTTTCCGGGAGTCCCGCCGATCACCGCCGGATCTCGCGCGTGCTCGTCGCCCGGGGCATCCGGGGCGTGATCATTTGCACGCGCATCAAGCACCGCCAATCCCGGTTAGTGCTCGACTGGCCAAAATTCGCGGCGGTTGAAATCGGGCGCAGCGTCTGGAGTCCCGACAACTTGCACAAAGTGGAACGCTCGGTTTTTTACGAACTCGCCGACGCGATGCACTTGCTAAAAAAAGCGGGGTACCGCCGCATCGGGCTTGCCATCGAGCCGTGGGAGGAAGTCATGCGCAGGGGCATTTACTCCGCAGCATTCCTAATGGGGCAGCAGCGCTTCCTCCCCGCCCAGCGCATTCCTCCGCTCAGCGCAGAGGCAGCCTGGAGCATTCAGACCTTCCGGGAGTGGATGTTCAAACACCGCCCGGAAGTCTTGATCGTTTATGAACCCAAAATCATTCTGCACTGGCTGCACGAACTGGGCCTGAAGGTCCCGGAAGACATTTCCGTATTTTCGACCAATGTGGGAGAAAGCTCATTTTCGGGGCTGCGCTCCGACATCGATTCCCTGGGTGCATCCTGCGTAGAGATGCTTTCGCTGTTGCTGGAGCGGGATGAACTGGGGCTGACCCCACATTTCAGAAACTGGCTGGTAAAGGATTTTTGGCAGTCGGGAGAAACGCTGCGCCATCCCATTGCTTTCGCGCCGTAGCGGCTGTTACAGAGTGGCCGCCTCCAGCGCATTGACCTTGCGGGCCAGCAAATGCTGGTAACACTCAAGCGTACTATCAGCCATGCGCTCCGGGGTAAGGTCCAGGGCGCGTTCCCGGGCCCGCGCGGCCATGTCCGCCCGCAACTGGGGATCGGTGATCAGCGTCTCCAAAGCCGCGCCAAACGCCTCCGCGGAATCCGCCGGGGCATACAGCGCGGCATCCCCCCAGCTCTCGCGCAGTGCCGCCAAGTCGCTTAAAACCAGGGCGCATCCGGAGAGCGCAGCCTTCAGCGGCTCGTAACCAAATGGCTCGTAACGGCTCGGCAACGCGAAGATGGCAGCCTGGGCTCGAAGCGCATCCGCTCCCACCCCCGCCGATGCACGAACCGGCCAGGAGAGCTTTTGCGCAATAGAATCGAGCAGCTCGAAATTAAGCGCCTCCTCCTCGCCGCTCCCCGCGCAGAACACCATCGGCAATTTCCCGGCGGGAGCATACCCCGCCCCGTCCAGGCCATTGGGGATAACCCGGAACTCCGGGAACCGCGACGAGACACCGCCGTGGAGCAGCTTGGGAATGGGCGCGTAAAGCTTTTCCAGCGAATCAAGCGCGGCGTGCGTGGGAGCCATCACCAAGTTCGCCCCGCGCAACCCCGCGGCCACCTCGGCGTGATAGCGCGTCCAGGAATGCGGCGACTGCTCCCCATGCACCGCCTGCCACGCCGAAAGGACACACCCGTGGGCGGAAATTAGAACCGGGGCCGTCCACGGCAGCGAGCCGTGACAGTAATGGCAGAGATGCACCACGCGCGGGGAAAAGTGCTCCTCAAGATCCAGCAGCCAGTCGCCCGTCAGCGTCACATCCCGCCACGGGTCCGGCATCCACTCCGCCGCATAGGGCTTCCAGCAAACCCGCGCATTGTGGAGGCCATCAGCCTCCTTCTTCTGCTCCGGCGAAAGCTCCGGGCCCGTGACCGCCAGCAGCACCTCGGCTCCCGAGGGCTCCAGGGCCCGGATGAGCGTCATCGCGTACGTCCAAACCCCCGACCTTCCGTCGGCCGTCATCAGGATACGCAGGGAGTTCATGGCTTAAAGATAGACCAGTGCTTTCATAAAACCGGTAGGCCGACTGGAGGCCAATAGAAAAGCCTCCTCCAGGCGATTGAGCGGAAAGCGGTGCGTGTAGAGCGGCCCCGGCTTGAGCAGCCCGCATTCGAGCGCCGCAACGGCCTCCCGCAGCCCCTCGCACAAAACATCGAGCGACGGTTCATGGGCATTGATCACGTCGATTCCCCGGCGGTTCCAGAGCCCGATGTCCACCAGGCGCGGCCCCTCGCGGTGCGAACCGGCGATCATCAGCCGACCGCGATCACGAGTCGCCTGGCCCGCGAGATCAAGACACCGCTGAAGCCCGACAGCCTCCACCACCACATCGAACAACTGGCCACCGTTCAGCTCCCGCATCGTTTCCATGGCCAGCGCGTCGTGTTCCGGCTCCTTGAGCAAAACGGCAGCCGAGGCCCCGAGCTGCCGCGCGATGCGCAGAGCGCAAGGCCGACGGCCCACGGCGATCACCCGCGCCTCGGCCAGCACCGCAAGCTGCGTCACCAGCGCCCCGAGAAACCCGAAGCCGATCACCGCCACCGTCTGCCCTTTTTCGATAAAACTGCGGCGGAAAACATTGACCGCGCCCGCGAGCGCCCGTGCCGGGAACGGTTCCGCATCGAGCCCCTCCGGCAGGGCAACCAGAGCCCGGGCATCCGCCAGTACATATTCCGCAAAACCCGCATGGGTCAGCACGCCCACGCGGTCGCCGGGTTCAAAATCGCACACCCCCTCGCCCACCACGGCCACCCGGCCCCAGGCTTCATTTCCCGGCTCTCCCGCGCCGAGGGGAAAATCAAAAGGCGCCTGCGGGCGCCCCTGCCAGGCAGCAAGACTTGCCGCGCAAACTCCGCAGCCTTCCAGGCGGACAGACACCTGCCCTCTCCCCGGCTCGGGCACCGGCACCTCGCGGATCTCAATCACACCGGGCCGTGGAATCACTGCGGCGGACATCGTGGCACAACCGGTTCGACCAGAGGAAAGAATGGGAGCGCTCATACCTGTCCCTCCAATCGCAACAGTCGCGTTACACCGCTGTAACAAAATGCGAAAACGGCCTTCAGCAGGCCCTGAACGCCATGCACCAAATCCACCGACCCCCCCATCGGGGCCGCTTCCCGTTCAACGATAAAGGGTTAGCGGAATTTTAAGGAACAACCGATGGCCATCGCCAGCAGTAAAAGAAGTGGGCCCACTCGGATTCGAACCGAGGACCAAGGGATTATGAGTCCCCTGCTCTAACCGCTGAGCTATAGGCCCAAGTCACCGCCACCGATCGGCTAGGCGGAACTTACCCCGGACTTCTAAAGGTTTGAGAAACGCAAATCAAGCGCTTGCTGAAAACAAAAGAATCGGCGCTTGCCCTAGGGCTTTAGCTCCCCGAGGAGTCCGAACTGCCCTCGCCGTCCGAGTTCGATACCTTCAAAGTCGTGTCCCGGTTGTTGCGCCAGGCGGTTTCGAGGCTGTTCTGAACTTTCTTGATTTGATCCACGCTCTCCAGCCGGTACTCGACGGTATGGGCGTGCGTGGTGAGAGGGTAGTTTTTGACAACTTTCTTCCAGACCTCCTCCACCCCGGCCCGGCCCGCGGCTTGGGAGGCCTTGTCCTGCGCTTTATCAAGGAGGGTCTGGCCAATGCCACCCGGGGTCTGCGGAACGATCGGCTCGATGTAGTAGAACCGGCCCACCACGGCACCGGTGGTGCCGACGGTCAGCTCCGTAACGCGCGCCGCGCCGTCGACGATGTACTCATGGGTGCTGACGGTGGTGAGCGTGGGGATGCTGACCATGAAGACGCCGCCGGGAAGCTCGCAGCGCCAGAAACCCGCCTGGGCTCCGGCTGCCAAGAGGACGTGGGCGGCGGCCGCCAGGGTCAGGGTCTTTAGGGAGGAACGCATGGTGGTTTCTATTTGGTGCGAATTTCGCCGGTTTGTAAACCGCAATTACGGTTGATTCCCCGCGAATCTGCCCCGATAGTTCGGGCTCTCGAACGAATCGGATGAAGCGGTTTTTTTTCAGATTAATACCAAACCCTGGCCGCTGCCTGGCGGCGCTGCTAGCTCTTGCGATGGCCTCGGGGCTGGCGGGATGCGATAACAACCCCCATCCGCGCCCGCTCCACCAGAAGCGCGCCGACGGCCAGCCGTGGGTCGTCGGCTACCGGGCGATTAGCGAGGACCCCCGTTCGCTGGACCCGCAGTTCAGCTACGATACGCTGGGCAACGCGATCATCGCCCAGCTTTACGAGAGCCTGCTGCAATACAGCCCGTTTAAGACGAACCCCTACGAGCTGGAGCCGTGCCTGGCCGACGGGATGCCCCAGCGCATCCAGAATGCCGATGGGAGCGTGGATTACGATATCCGCATCAAGAAGGGAATTTATTTTCACGACGACCCATGTTTCCCCGGCGGGAAGGGGCGTGAACTGACGTCGGCGGATTTCGTCTACACGTTCCAGCGGATCGCCGACCCGGCGGTGGAGTGCCCGGTGCTCTCAACGTTGCAGGAGTTCATCCGGGGGCTCGGGGAGGCTTACCAGGAGGCGCGCAAGGCAGGGGCGTTCGATTATTCCAAGCCGACCGGGGCGCTGACGGTAGAGGACGATTATTCGTTCCGGCTCCATCTGCTCAAGCCCTACCCGCAAATTCAGTTCTGGCTGGCGATGGCCTTCACCTCGCCGGTACCGCGCGAGGCGGTGGAGTTCTACAACGGCAAAAACGGGCGGGAGCAGTTCAAGTTCCACCCCGTGGGCACGGGGCCTTACCGGCTCGACGAATGGGCCCGCAGTCGGCTGATCCGGCTGGCCCGGCACGAACGCTACAGCGCCACGCGCTTCCCGGAGGGAGGCTGGCCGGAGACGGTCGCGGCGACCTGCCAACCGCTGGCGGGGACGGCACTGCCGCTGGTGGACGAGGTGCAATTTCAGGTCATCCGCGAGGCGATTCCCGCGTGGCTGCTCTTTCGCCAGGGGTATCTGGACCGCTCGGGGGTGGGCAAGGATGTCTTTAACTCAGTGATCACGGCGGGGCAGACGCTTTCCGAGGCATTCAAGACACGCGGGGTTCAGCTTTTCAAAGACGTGGGGCCAGGGACGTTCTATTCGCAGTTCAACATGGACGACCTGCTCCTGGGCCAGAACCAGAAGCTGCGCCAGGCGCTTTCCACAGTCTACAACCAGACGAAGGCCAACGAGGTCTTTGGCAACGGCATCGACATCAAAGCCGAGCAGCTCCTCCCCCCGGGCGTGGTCGGGTTTGACCCGGATTTCAAGAACCCATTCCGGACGGAGAACGTGGAGCAGGCCCGCAAGCTGATCGCCGAGGCGGGCTACCCGGGCGGCATCGACCCCAAAACGGGCAAACCGCTGGAAATAACGCTGGACGTAGTGGCAGGCAACGCCGAGAGCCGCCAGCGCGCCGAGTTCGACCAAATGCAGTACGAGCAGGTCGGCGTTCGGATCAAGATCAACGAGAATACTTGGTCGCGCTTTCAGGAAACACAGCTTCGCGGGCTTTTCCAGATGAACACAGGGTCCGGCTGGAACGCCGATTATCCCGACCCGGAGAACTTCTTTTTCCTCTTCTACAGCAAAAACGTACCGCCCCAGGGGAGCAACTACGCGCGCTTCCACAACGAGGAGTTCGACCGGCTCTTTGAGCGCATGGCCACGCTGGACAACGGCCCGGAGCGGCTCGCGGTGATCCGGCACATGAACGCCATCCTGGTCGAGCAATGCCCAATAATCCTGACCTTCTACCCGGTGAGCTTCACGCTCAGCCAGCCCTGGGCCCCCCGGATCACCAACAACGCCATGCTGGTAACGGGCAAATACACCGTGATCGACCCCGAGCTGCGCGAGCTCAAGATCCGGGAATGGAACCGGACGCCGCTTTGGCCCATCGTGCTCCTCGTGGTGGGCGGCGTGGCGGTCGCCGTCTACGCGGTGCGGCGAGCGAGGCGCAGCATTCTTTAAGACAAGGCAAAAGTTTTCCACGATGCTCAACTACTTCATCCGACGGCTGCTCTACATGGTGCCCATTTTGCTGGGCGTCATGTTCATCACCTTCGCGCTGTTTAACATCTTCGCCACGCCGCACGAAATGGCGCTCCAGAACCTCGGCCCCAAGGCCTCGCAGCAGGCCGTGGACAACTGGCTGCACAACCGCGGCTACGTGGACGAGCACGGGCGCCCCTACCCGCTTTTCATCAACCTGGAGAAGGACAAAGCGTGGTACGACTCCCTCTTTATACGGAGCATGAAACGCTTCGCGACCTTCGATCTCGGGACCTCCTTCGCCACGGGGGAGCCGGTGGCGCAAATGATCAAGCGCGGGGCCATCCCGTCTCTCTGCATTACGCTTCCCGCGTTCGTCGTGGGGCTCTTCATGGCCATCGGGGCCTCGCTGCTCCTGGTGTTCGTCAAGGATTCGCCGCTGGACCGCTGGGGCACGGTACTCTGCGTGGCGGGGATGAGCATCCCGATCACGGTTTACGTGATTTTCGGCCAGTGGATCACGGCCAACGTGTTCAATTACTTCCCGGCCTTCGGGTTTAACCTGGAGGGCTTTTCGACCCTTCGCTTCATCGCGCTGCCGGTCACGATCATGATCCTGAGCGGCCTCGGCGGCGATGTGCGGATGTACCGGGCAATTTTCCTGGAGGAAGTGCGCTCGGATTACATCCGGACGGCCCAGGCCAAAGGGGCCTCTCACGCCCGGGTGTTGCTGGTGCACATGTTCAAAAACGGGGCCATCGCGGTGATCACGCTGGTCGTGGCCGCGCTGCCCTTCCTGATCATGGGAACGCTGGTACTGGAGAGCTTTTTTGGGATTCCCGGGCTGGGCAACCTCATGACCACGGCCATTGCGCAGAAGGATTTCGGCGTGATCCAGGCCGATGTCTGGCTGGGCTCCCTGCTTTACCTCTTCGGGCTGCTGCTCACCGATCTCTGCTACGCGGTGGCCGATCCGCGCATCCGCCTCGAATGATTTTTTAAACCGCGAAAAAATTTATGCCTGTCTGGCTCAATAATCTCCTTCTTCTTGCCGGTTGCGGCGTGCTGGTGGCGCTAGTCCGGGGGTTCCTGTTCACGGAACGCTCCCACCGGGCCCTGAACCGCCTGCGGCGCGACCGCGTGGGCATCCTCTGCGCCGTAATGGTGGTGTTTTTCCTGCTGGCAGGGCTTTCGGACTGCGTGCTCATCAATCCGCGCCAGAGCGTGCTGGATTACGCCTTCCGCAACGTGCCGCGCGAGGAAGGCTACAGCGCGCCCCTCGCCCGGGCGACCTACAGCGAACGCGGGGCCAAGCCGCTGCGGGGCTGGCATCTCATGGGGACCGACTTGCTGGGCAAGGACGTGCTGTTCCAGACGCTCAAGGGGTGCCGGACGGCGCTCATCATCGGCGGCCTGACCAGCGCGATCTACCTGCCGCTGGGGACGCTGCTGGGCATCCTGGGCGGGTATTTCCGGGGCTGGGTGGATGACGTGGTGCAGTATCTTTTCAGCACGATGGCGTCGATCCCGGGCATTCTTCTCCTCGTGGCAGTGATGATGACGCTCGGCAAGGGGCTTGACCGGATGGCGATTGCTTTGAGCCTCACCGCGTGGATTGGCCTCTGCCGCCTGGTGCGCGGAGAGACGTTCCGACAGGCAGCCAAGCCCTACGTGGACGCCGCGCGGGCCCTGGGCCAGAGCCAGTCCAAAATTATCCTGCGGCACATCCTGCCCAACGTCATGCACCTCGTCATCATCAACGCGATTCTCGGCTTTTCCGGGCTGGTGCTGACGGAGACGATCCTGAGCTACCTGGGCGTCGGCGCTCCAGTGGGGACGGCGAGCTGGGGAACGATGATCGACACCGCGCGCATGGAGCTGAGCCGCGAACCAGCAGTCTGGTGGCCGCTCGCCTCGGCCAGCATCGCGCTATTCATGCTAGTGCTATCGCTCAACTTGCTGGGCGACTCACTGCGCCGGGCGTTTGACCCGAAGGCGGCTTAAGGATTTAGGGATTTAGTAAAACCGCTCCGGGGCCATCATCGGCAGCGGATTGCAAATGCGCTCGACGCATTCCTGCCAATTCGCGTGGCCGGTCAAAATTTCGATCTCCACGCGCAGGAAGTAGACAGGCAGCTCCAGGTCGACCAGCTTTGGAAACCGCACGCAGTCTTTTTCCGTGGTGAGGATGGCATCGAGGTCACGGTTGACGCAGCGGCGGATAAAGCCCGCGATGTCTTTTTCGGAAAAACGGTGGTGATCGGCAAAGTGCCGCGACAGCTCAATCTTCGCGCCGAGTTTCCGCAGACCGTCCTCAAAGCTCTCGGGCCGCGCGATAGCGGAAAGCGCACCAACGTAGCGGCCCTTAAGGTAGGAAAGCGGCTGGCGCTCGCCGGTAAAGACGTTCTCCAGATAACGCGGGCTGTGGGTACACTCGACGATCTGCGCGGTGCGGTTGTAGCGCCGGATGCGCTCGATCAGCTCGCTATTATCGGCCCCGGGGACGCATTTGGTGACGAAAATAAACGAGGCGCGGCGAAGGTTCTCAGGCGGTTCGCGCAGGGTGCCCCGAGGGAGGAGGAATTCGTTACCAAAAGGGGCCTGGCTATCGACCAGCACGACATCGAGGCGGTGTTTCAGGCGCAGATATTGCAGGCCGTCGTCGAGGAGCAGCGTGTCGCAGCCCATTTTCTCAATGGCGTAGATGCCGCTCTTCACGCGGTCGCGGTCAACCAGCACGATGACATCCCGGAGGTTGTTGGCGAGCATGTAGGGCTCGTCCCCGGCGAGCTGCGAATCGAGGAGGATCGATTTTCCGTCCGAGACAATGCGCGGGACGAATTCCTGCTTGGGCCCGAGCCGGTTGACGATCCGTTTCAGCAGCGGCGGCTTTTTACTTTTGTAGCCACGGCTCAGGATGGCCACGCGCCGCCCGCCCGATTGCAGGGCGCGGGCGAATTTCTCGACCACGGGCGTCTTGCCGGTGCCGCCAACGGTCAAATTGCCGATGGAGACAACCAGGCAGCCCAAGGCCCGTTCGCGCATCACGCGGTTACGGTAAAGCTTGAGGCGAGCCTGGACGATGCCGCGAAAAACGCCCGAAAGAATCCAGAGCACCGCTCGCAAGATCGCCGCCCGTTTCCCAAAACGGTTCCCGAGGATGACCTCGATTACAAACTGTTCAAACTCGTCTAGCCAGCGGCGCACGGGACTATGTTACCAGAGAACGGGAATTTTACGATTTAACCTTTTTGATCCCCTGTTTGTCCGTGGTGGTAATCACGGTGCGGGCGGCGACGCCGGAGGCTTCTTTCATGGCGGCGGCGACTTTTTCGGGGTTCTCCAGGGTAACGCAAGCGATGGCGGAGCCCGAGCCGCTCAGGAAGCCACCGAGGGCCCCGGCTTTTTCGCCCGCGCGGATGACCTCGGGCATAAACGGCATGAGCGGCTGGCGGAAGGGCTGATGGAGGTAATCCTCGAACGCCCCGCGCAGGGCTTCGTACTGCCCGGAGGCGAAGGCGGCGGTGATGCGCGCGGCATTACCCGCGGAGGCGGCAGCCAGGTCGTGCTTCATATCGGAAGGCAGGACGCGGCGGGCGTCGTCGGTGAGGATTTCGAATTCGGGGATGAGGAGAACGAAGGAGAGATCGGGGGAAACGTCAAAGGAGATGCAGCCATCCATACTAGCCACGGTAAAGCCGCCGAATTCGCCCGGGGCGGCGTTGTCGGGGTGGCCTTCCAGCTCGCTACACAAAACGAAGAGCTCCTCGCGGTCGAGCGGGCCGTCCGTCAGTTCGTTGAGCCCGTGCAGGACGCCGAGGCGCACCGTCACGCTACTGCCCAGCCCGCGCGATTGCGGAACGTCGCCGCCGATGGCCCAGTCGAACGGAAAAGGCCGCATTTCGGCGGTTTCGAAAAAGCGGCTCCCGGCCTTGGCGACCATGGAGGGAAGGGCTTCCTTGGGCTCCCCACGGCTCACCGTCACGCGATTGTAAATCCGCAGGGCAACCCCGAGGCAATCGTAGCCGGGGCCGAGATTTGCAGAGGTGGCGGGAACGCGGTGGGTAACAGACTTCAACATAGAGGCAAATAGAGGAAAACGGGAAACCCTAAGTAAAGCGGCAAAAAGCGCCCCGTGGGAAGCAGGAAGTGAGAATGTGGAGCGATTCCTTGACAGCGCGCCCGGCATCAGCCGCAATACGGGACACGTTCTCATGAAATTCCCCACCCTCGACTGGTCCAAAATCAAGACGTTTTCGCTCTCCGAGCGCCCGAACAAAGTGAGCCTGGAAGATTTCGCGACCCCTCACGCGGCGGGGGCAAGCTTCGCCGAGTTCGTAGAGCACCTCCCCCGGTTCCTGGGGGCGAAGGACCTGCTCCAGATCGTCGACGCCATCGCCAACGCCGTGCGCGGCGGAAAAACCGTGCTCCTCATGATGGGGGCGCACTCGATCAAATGCGGATTGAGCCCGATCCTGGTGGACGCGATGCGTTCGGGCATTGTCCACGCGGTGGCCTTCAACGGCGCGGCGGCGATCCACGATTTCGAGACAGCCTTCCAGGGAGAAACGAGCGAGGACGTACAGCGTGGCCTGGACGACGGGACTTTCGGCATGGCCGACGAGACCGGGCGGCTCATGAACGCAGCCTATGCCAAGGGCGTGGAAGCCGGGCTCGGCGCAGGCGAGGCGCTCGGGGTAACGATGGGCGAGTTCCCGCAACGCCGTTTCAGCATTTTGCGCACCGGAGCGGAACTGGGCATCCCCGTGACGGTCCACATGGCCATCGGGACGGACATCATCCACCAACACCCGACAGCCGACGGCGCGGTGCTCGGCGCGGCAACCTACCGCGATTTTCAAAAATTCGCCGGGGTGGTCTCGACGCTGGAAGGCGGCGTGGTGCTCAACGTAGGCAGCGCGGTGATCATGCCGGAGGTGTTCCTCAAGGCGCTGACGGTAGCGCGCAACCTAGGGAGCCCAACCCGCGAATTCACCACCGCCACCTTCGACATGATCCGGCAATACCGCCCCTCGGAAAACGTCATGCGCCGCCCCACACACCTCGGCGGCAAGGGGTACTACATCGTGGGGCACCACGAGATCAATATTCCGCTGCTCTTTGCGGCGGTGAAGGAGCGGCTGGGGAAATAGGGCGGCTGATTTTGCAGCCACGATGCGGCAGTGCAACTGCCGCAGGCCAGCGCGTTCCCGAGTTCATTAAAAAAGGCAGAAGTCTCACGCAAAGGCGCAAAGCCGCAAAGAGGGGAAACGCTTGCCTTTGTCTTCTTTGCGCCTTTGCGCCTTTGCGCCTTTGCGCCTTTGCGTGAAAATAGAATCCCCCTTTTTTTCCATGTCGCGTGGAGCCCCACCCGCCGCGCAATCACGCCTGAGCGCCTTGCATTTCGCAAAAACCGGGTGATGGTGCTGCGGAGAGTGTTTTTCTGTAGGAGGGCGGAGCCCAAGGCGAATTTCGTTGATCTTCTTCACCGGGGTGATAAATATTTTTCTATCTATTATGAATGATGCTAATAACAGTCCAAAATTCATCATCAAGACCCGGGAGGACCGGATCGGCACGATCCAGTTCAACAATGAGGCCAAGCTCAATGCGCTGAACCACGAGATGATGCATGAGTTCATTCAAGGGCTCCTGGATTTGGAGCAAGAGGGCGTGCTCGTGATCATCATCCGGGCCCGCTCGGGCGCCCGCATCTGGTCTGCGGGCCACGACATCAAAGAACTCCCGGAACCTCGGCGCGATCCGCTCTCCTACGGCGAGGGCCTGGAGACCCTGCTGCGCCACGTACAGGACTGCATGGTCCCGGTCATTGCCATGGTGGAAGGCTCCGTGTGGGGCGGCGCTTGCGACCTTTGCTGCTCTTGCGACATGGTGATCGCCGCCGAGGGCGTGACCTTCGCGATGACCCCGGCAAAAATCGGCATTCCCTACAACGCTTCAGGCCTGATCCACTTCGTCAACCACGTCGGCGTGAACAAGGCCAAAGAGATGTTTTTCACCGCGCAGCCGATCCCGGCGGTCGAAGCGCTAAGCAATGGCTTTATCAACCACGTGGTCCCGGTGGCGGATTTGGAAACGTACACGCACCACCTCGCCGAGACCATCGCATCCAACGCCCCTCTGGCCATTCGGGCGATTAAGCGGCAGTTCCGGCTCTTGACGAAGGGGACTCTGATTGACGCCGAAACCGCCGAGAAAATCCAATCCATCCGCCGGGAAGTCTACGACAGCGCCGACTACGGCGAGGGCATTCTGGCCTTCAAAGAAAAGCGGAAACCGCATTTCCAAGGGCGTTAGTGCCTTTGAAAAGCCTAAAAGCGGCGATGGGAATAGCCGCAAAAAGGCGCAAGGGGCGCAAAATGTTGGCGCACCACTTCCCGTTTGCGCTTTTTGCGCCTTTTTGCGGCTAACCCTTCGTTTTAATACGTCTCCACAGGCGAGCGTTTGCCGTTTTCCGGGCTGCGCTCGCGGGCTTTTTCCTCGCCGAGCGTATCGACGCGCAGTTGCCATACCTCGGCGTCGCGGCGCTTGAATTCCTCTTCGCTGAACGGGTCCGGCGGAACGAGCTTTTTCTTAAATTCGTGGACGCTCTCCAGGGCCCGGTCAAGCGCGGCGGTGGGGAGATGATCCAGGATGTGCCAGGCGTCCTCCACGCATTGGATGCGGTGGCAGATCATCGCCAGGTCGTTGCCCGAGGTGATGGCCAGGCGGATGGTTTCGTCTAGGCCGTAGTGGTTCAGGATCGCCCCCATGTCAAGGTCGTCGGTCATGACGAGGCGCTTGAAGCCGAATTCCTTTTTCAGCAAGCCGGTAATGACGGCCTCCGAGAGTGACGTGGGCGTGTGGCTCGGGTCGAGCGCCGGATAGAAGGCGTGGCAGATCATCATCGAGTCGAGCTTATCGGCGGTGATGAAGTGCCGGAAGACGGCCAGCTCAGCCGCATCGAGCTCGGCCCGGCTGCGCTTGACTTCCGGCAACTCGTGGTGGGCGTCGATGGTGGCACAGGTGTAGCCGGGGAAATGTTTGCCGCAGGAGGCGATGCCTTCCTCGCGCAGGCCGTCGTTGAATTGCCCGGCCAGGTGGATGACTTGCTCGACGGTTTTGCCATAACAGCGGCCGCGCAGGGAATTGTCGGCGTCGTCATCGAAGGAAATGTCGAGGACGGGGCAGAGGTCCAGGTTGAAGCCGAAGAGGCGCAGGAGCCGGCCGGTGATGTGGCCGTGGCGGGCGACGAGCTCGGGGTCCCCCTTGTCGCGGAGTTGCTGGGCGTTGGGCGGCTCGCTGCCGATCTCGCGCAGACGGGAAACGCGGCCCCCCTCCTGGTCGATGGTGATGATCGGCTCCACGGAAGAAAGATCGCGTAAATCATCGATCAACTTGCGAAGTTGCAAAGCCGATTTAATGTTTCGCCCAAACAAGATGTAACCGCCCGGCTGGACGCGACGAAAGACCGCCGCGCTCGCGCTGTCCAGTTCGGTGCCGGGAACGCCCGAGAGCAAGAGTTGACCTATTTTTGTCCGTTCCATACGATAAAAAGAATTCCCCCCAAGCTAAATTTTTATGTTCCGCATTCAATCGAAATTCCGTCCGTTTTTCCCCGTTTTGCTGGCCGTCTTCTGTTGCGGCCTGCTCGCCACGGGGAGCCGGGCCCAGGCCGAGCGGGTTGAGCTCGGCATCGATGTCCTCAAGCAGCACGATTTTTCCATCCTCCAAGGGAAACGCGTGGGGCTGGTGACCAACCACACGGGAATCGACTCCAACGGGGCAAAAACGCGGGTCGTTCTTTCGCGGGCCCCGGGGGTAAAGCTCGTGGCACTCTACGCCCCGGAGCACGGGCTCGATGGCGTGGTCGGCGCGGGCAAATACGTAGCGGCCCAGAAGGACCGCCTCACGGGGCTCCCCTGCTATTCGCTCTATGGCCCGACGCGCAAGCCCTCCCCCGCGATGCTCAAGGGGATCGACGTCCTGGTCTATGACATGCAGGACATCGGGAGCCGCTCCTACACGTACATTTCCACCATGGCGAAGTGCATGGAGGCGGCGGCGGACGCCGGGATTCCCTTCGTCGTGCTCGACCGCCCGAATCCGCTCGGAGGGCTGCGCGTGGAGGGGCCACCCATGGAGGAGCGCTGGATTTCTTTCGTCGGCCAGCTCCCGGTGCCGTACATCCACGGCATGACCACGGGCGAACTGGCCCAGATGGCCAACGGCAAGGGCTGGGTGCAGCCCAAGTGCAACCTGACCGTCATTAAAATGCACAACTGGCAGCGCGCCATGACCTGGGGCGACACCGGGCTGCGCTGGATCGCCACTTCGCCGAACATCCCCTACGCCAGCTCCCCCTTCTACTACGCGGCGACAGGGCTCGCGGGGGAAATCCAGGGCATCGAGACGGGCTGCGGCGGGCCGGAGCCCTTCCAGGTGGCGGCCTGCAAGTGGACCAGCGCGGGGCAGTTCACCTCTTACATGAATTCCTTTAATCTCCAGGGGGTGCGCTTCACCGAGTACGCCAAGGGCGGTTTCCAGGGCTCCAAGCTCTCGATCGACCCGAAGGCGGAGGCAGATATCTGCTCCATCGGCGTCTACATCCTGGCGGCGGCGCAGAAATCGACCAGCCGGAGCATTTTCACGGGGCCGGATTCGCACTACGACCTTTTCTACAAATGCTACGGGAGCAATTCCATCCGCTCGCAAATAGAGCGCGGCGTGCCCCCTACGCGGATCGTCGCCAGCTGGGCCCCTTACAACCAGCGTTTTATTTCCGAGCGGCGGCCGTATCTGATTTATCCCTAGGGAATTTCCGAACTGGCGCGACGGGCCGCAATGGCGTACATTGCGGCCCGTAACGTTTTATGAAGCTAGGTTTTTACGGAGGCACCTTCGACCCGATTCACCACGGCCATCTCATCATGGCCCGCGAGGCTGTTGAAAAGCTGGGCCTGGACCGGCTTTTCTTCATCCCCAACGCCGTGTCGCCCCATAAAGCCCAGACCCTCCCGGCCCCGGACTCGCTGCGAGCGGATATGGTTCGCGCGGCCATCGAAAACGAGCCCCGCTTCGACCTTGAGGAAATGGAGCTCAACCGCGAAGGGGTCTCCTACACGATCGACACGGTGGTCGAGCTTCGGGAGCGTTACGGCGCGAAGGCGAAGTTTTTTTACATGGTGGGCGAGGACAACCTGCCCGCCCTTTCCACCTGGCGGCGCTTTGATGAACTCAAGCAGATGGTGACCTTCGTGGTGCTCTGCCGCAGCGAGAGCGTCACCTCCTACCCGTACCAGACGCTCCACCGCCGGATCGATATTTCGTCGACTGAAATACGCAAGCGGATTGCCAACGGGCAATCGATCCGCTATTTGGTGCCAGACAAAGTCCACGATTTGATTATAAGTAACGACCTTTACCGATGACCTCTGAAGAACTCGCCCAAGCCTGCGCCAAATACGCCTCCGACAAACAAGCCACCAACATCGTCGCCCTCGATCTGCGCGGCATCTCCACCTTTACGGACTTTTTCGTGATTTGCTCGGGCAATTCGGAGCCGCAGTTGAAAGCCATCGCGGGCGGAATCACCGAGGGGCTCCGGACGGAGCACGGGGAAAAGCCGAATGCCCAGGACGGCTTCCCGCTGAGCCAGTGGGTGGTGATCGATTACGGCGACGTGGTGGTCCATATTTTCCACGAATCCAAGCGCGACGTCTACAGTCTGGAAGACCTCTGGAACGACGCGCCCCGCCTGGAAGTGGCGGTGTCGTAATCCCCCTCCATGGAAATCACAACTGGAATCCTCGGGCTGTTTCTGTTGGCGTGCGCCTACTGCGCCCAGTATTGGGCAAAAAAGTGCTTTGATGAACTCAAGGCCATCCGCGAGGAGATCAAGGAACTAAAAGCCAACCAAAAGGCAGGTTCTTAAACCACCCGCAAGGTCGGGTCGAGCTGTTCGTTGAGCGCCGCGACCACGGCGGCCGGATCCTCCAGCGCGGCGAAGGCGCCGACGCGCGGAATGACGGCCAGATTGCCGTGCGGCAACAGCTTTTGGAGCTTTTCGCCCGCTTCCAGGGACGGCATCCCCGGTTCACTGCCCCAGAGGAGCGTAACGGGGGCTTTGAGCTGCCGGATGCGCGGTTCCAGGTCGAAATTGAGCCGCCCGGCGTGCAGACTGCCGATGGCGTATTCCGCACCGCTCTGCTGGGCGCAGGTGGTGAAGACTTCGACGGTTTCATCGGAAAGCTTGCCCGCGTCGGCGAACCCGGTGGCGAGCCAGTTGCGCACAGCGTCGCGGGTGGACTGGTAGTTGCGGTAGAGGAAGCGGTGGAGGGAGTCGAACCGCGCGGCCCAGCGGGTACTGCGGCGCAGGCGGCCGAAGCCGAATTCCCGGGTGCCGGTGGGCATGTAAAGGATGAGACGCGAGACGAGGTCGGGGTGCTGGCTGGCCAGGAAGACGCAGAAGCCCGCGCCGAGCCCGCTACCGATAACGATCGGCTTGGCATCATCGCAGGTGGACTGGATGAAATCGGCCAGCATCCGGGCGTAATCTGCCGCGCTAAAGCGGGCCGCGGGGCGCTGGGATTCGCCAAAACCAATCAGGTCCGGGGCCAGGACGCGGAAACGGCCCGCGAACTCCGGGTAAACCTTGGACCACTCGAAGGAGGAGCCCCCCAGCGAGACGCTATGCACGAAAAGCAGCGGCTGGCCAGTGCCAGACTCGTGGTAAATGACGTGCCCCAGCGAGGTGTGCATCACCTTGGTGGAGAAAATGGCGGGCGAGATAGTCTCCGGCAGAAGCGCCTTGCGCATGGGCCGGAAGGCGTACTTCAGCGCAAAAACGAGGGCTCCGGCGAGACCCGCCCCCAGGCCGACTCCTACCAGCTTTTGTTTTTCGTTGCGCAAGACGTTTCTCATCCTCGGTCCCCATTAGATCACCGCGGGGAACGGATTTCCAGCGATCATTCCATGCCGTGGATAAAGACGCTTCCCCGGCGAATGGCGGCCTCGAACGCGCCCAGCTGGACGGGCTTGCTGATGTAGTCATCCATACCCGCCTCGGAACATTGCCGGATGGCCCCGTCGGTAGCGTGGGCGGTCAGCGCGATGATGTAGGGCTGCACGAACGGCGGCTCCATGGTCCGGATGCGGCGCGTGGTCTCGTAGCCGTCGAGCTCGGGCATCTGGCAATCCATGAGAACGATGTCGTAGAGCGTGGTTGCGAGCATTTCGAGGACTTCGTTGCCGGTTCCGGCGACCTCGGCATGGTAGCCCAGTTTTTTCAGCTGCCCCAGGGCGACCATCTGGTTAACGAGGTTATCCTCGGCCAGAAGGATGCGCACCGGGGCGGACGGCGTGGGGATTTCCGGGACGCCTTTGGGCTTCGTTTTTGCGACGGGGGCCGGAGCGGGCGTGCCGTTGGCTCCGCGGGCCTTGGCGATCACCTGGGCAATGCAGTCGTGCAAGCGGGCTTGCTTGACCGGCTTGACCAGGCAGGCCTGGACATCGGCAAGGCCCGGTTCGCTGGCGGAAAACTGCCCCATGGAGGTCAGCAAGACGATGGGGAGCGAAGCAGTCGTGGGGGTCGTGCGAATGGACCGGGACAACATGAGGCCGTCCATTTCCGGCATCTGCATGTCGAGAATGGCCAGCCCAAAGGGTTCGCTACAGGCCAGCATGGAAAGCGCGTCGGCCCCGCCCGAGACGCAGACGGGCTCCATTTTCCAGGCCGAAAGGTAATGCGCCAGGATTTGGCGGTTGGTGGTATTGTCGTCGACGACGAGCACGCGGAGCCCGGCCAGGTCGGCGTAGATTTCAGTCGGGTCGGGGCGGGTATGCGCTTTGCCGAGGCGCACGGTAAACCAGAAGGTAGAACCGGCGTCCGCCTTGCTCCTGACGCCGATTTCGCCCTCCATGAGGGAGACGAGCTGGCGGGAAATGGCGAGGCCCAGGCCGGTGCCGCCGTATTTGCGGGTGGTGGAGCCGTCGGCCTGGCTGAAGGCCTTGAAGAGGCGCTTTTGCTGTTCGTCGGTGATGCCGATGCCGGTGTCGCGAACTTCGAAGCGGAGGGTCTCTTTCTCCGGATCGTCGCCAGCCATGGAATCGCGCGAGACCCGGACGAAGACTTCGCCTTCTTCGGTGAATTTGACGGCGTTGCTGATCAGGTTGGAGAGGACTTGCCAGAGGCGACCCGAATCGCCGTAAAGGTAGCGCGAGACTTCCGGCTCGATGAAGCTGGCCAGTTCGACCCCCTTGGTGTGGGCGGCCTTGGCCCCGATCTCGATCGCGTCCTCGACGGTTTTGCGCAGGTCAAAGTCAGTGGGGTCCAGCGTGAGCTTGCGGGCTTCGATTTTAGAGAAGTCGAGGATGTCGTTGATGATCGTTAGGAGGGCCTCGGCGCTGGAGGAAATGGTGGTGGCGTATTCGCGCTGGAGCTGGGTCAGCCCGGTATCGAGCAGCAGGCCGGTGAGGCCGATGACGCCGTTCATCGGGGTGCGGATCTCGTGGCTGACGTTGGCCAGGAATTCGCTTTTGGCGCGGTTGGCGGATTCGGCGGCGGCCTTGGCGGCGTAGAGTTCGTTTTCGATCTGCTTGCGCTCGGTGATGTCCTGCATGGTTCCGGCCATGCGGAAGGGCGCGCCGCCGTCGGGGTTCTCCACTGGTTCGCCCTGGAAGAAGATGATCCGCTCAACGCCATCGGGCAGGACGGCGCGGAATTCGCCCCGGCACGGCTTGAGTGCGTCGAGGGCTTGGCGAAGGAGCTCACAGACCAACCCATGGTCCTCGGGATCGACGCGCTCCAGGAGGAGCTTTTGGGTCGGCTTGACGCCCCGCTCGGGCCAGCCAAGCATCCGGAAGGTTTCCTCGGACCAGATGAGCTGGCGCAGGCGCTGATCCCAGTCCCAGTTCCCCAGGTGGGCAATCCGCTGCGCCTCGGCCATGCGGCGCTCGCTAAAGGCGATGCCGAGCGAGGATTGCAGGATGCGCTGCCTTACGACCATGAAGAAGATGACCAGAATGGCTGTAAAAAGGGTGGCCAGAATGACGGTACCGCGCTGAGCGGCCACGCCGCGCTCCAGGACAACCGGCTCCATGTCGAGGCTCATGACGGCGACGACCCGGTCGGTCTTGGGGTTCACAATGGGGGCGTAGCCGGTAACGTAGCGGCCCCAGTCATTCACGCCGGGGCCGACGGTAGTGGCGCGCCCGGTCGAGAAGACGGACTCGAGTTCGGCTGGCGGATGCTGGACCGTGACGCCCAGGGCGGTGTGGGTGGGGTCGTTAACGGGGACGGAATCAGCAAGGTAGACGTAGCGGTCGTCCTTGGGGACAATGATGTGGATGCCCCGGTAGATGGTGGCGGAGGCCTGCATCGCGCGCAGACGGCTGCAGAGCCCCTGGTAATCCGGGTTATTCAGGTCCTCGGGAGTATAGCTGAGTTTGCCGAGGTACTCGGGCCCGATGGCGGCCGCACAAAGCTCCACTTTATCGAGCAGCGCCTGGCGGTAGCCAGCTTCGGTGTCATTGCCAACATGCTCGACGGCGAACCATCCGACGGTGAGGATGCCGATCAAGATGGCGGTGAGGCCCACGCCATAGCCCCGCTCCTGCCCGCGCCCCAGGATGATCTCGGCCTCGCGGCGGCTCCGGCGGTAATACCCCCAGATGGCAATGGCGGTCGCGATGGGCAGCACGGCCCGGAAAACCTCGATGGGAATGCCGGTCCAGCGTTGGAAGTTGACCTGGTTAATGACGTTGGCCGGGAAAAAAGGCGACGGCAGGACGAACAGGCCTGCGGCGATGGCGTAGACGGCCATGGCGGCGGCCATGATCCGCAGGAAAACGGAGTTCGGCGACTTGATCTTGTCGGCGGCTTCAGAGAGGACCCGCGCCGTCCAGAGCCCGCCGACCAGACCCAGCGCATAGCGGCTGCAGGCCAGCATTCCCGCAATGCCGCCGAAGATCCCGCCGCAGGCCACGAAGGTCAGCAGCGGAAAGTAGATCCAGCGGCCAAGCCCCCTCCCCTTGAGTTCCAGCCAACCGGCGCGAGCGAACTCCACCAGGAAGAGAAAGGAGAGCGCCATGACGGCTCCCCGGAAAATGGCGAAGGGCTTCGGGTCGCCAAAACAAAACACGGCGACCTCCATCCATTCGTGGAGCCCGTGGATCAGCCCGAAAAGCCCGAACCAAATCCACGGCAGCCGGAAGGTGTTCCGCTGCTGGAGCATGGCGCACACCGCCGCCAGGACGATGAAGGCAAATCCGTAGACAAAGAACACGTAGTCCATTTGTCGGAGGAAGAGGGCGGTGTGCATGGGTGGGGGCTTTCAGGGAATCGCGTGGGGGCCGCTTTCGGCGCGTCAGAAAAGTGAGTGCGTCACACTGAAATGCCGTCGTTAACAGCCCGCCAATACGTCAAATGTAGTATCCCCTGAGACACGAAGTCCATTAGTTTTATTAGCCCCTACTTTCGCTGCGTATTTCTACCTACCCACGCACCTGACCCGTGCCCCGGATCTGGTATTTGTAGGTGGTCAGCTCCTCAAGGGCCATGGGGCCTCGGGCGTGGAGTTTGTCGGTGCTGATGCCGATTTCCGCGCCGAACCCGAATTCGCCGCCATCAGTGAAGCGCGTGCTGGCGTTCCAGTAAACGGTGGCGGAATCGACCCGGTTAAGGAAGGCCTCGGCGGCCTCTGTGTCGGCGGTGACAATGGCGTCGCTATGGTGCGAGCCGTGCGTTTCGATGTGCTCGACGGCTTCATCGAGGGAATCGACGACCTTGGCCGCGATGATGAGGTCGAGGAATTCGGTGTTCCAGTCCTCCTCCGTAGCGGGGATGGCGGCGGCAACCAGCTCGCGCACGCAAGCATCGCCCCGGATTTGCACGCCCTTTTCCAGAAGGGCCGCGCCGGTGTCCTTAAAGAAGGCCCCGGCCACGTCGCGGTGAACGAGGACGGTCTCGATGGCGTTGCAGACGCCGGGACGCTGGGTCTTGGCGTTGATCACGATGTTGCGCGCCATGGCGAGATCGGCGGCTTTATCAACGTAGACGGCGCAAATGCCGTTGTAGTGCTTGATGACGGGCATCCGGGCGGCGGAGACGACGGCCTCGATGAGGGCCCGACCGCCCCGGGGGATGATGACGTCGATAAATTGATCCATCCCGGCCAGGAGCTTGACGGCTTCGCGGTCGGTGGTGGGGACGAGCTGGATGGCGTCGGCGGGGAGCCCCGCGCGGGCCGCGCCTTTGGCCAGGGCCGCGGCGATGGCCAGGTTGGAGTGAATGGCCTCGCTGCCGCCGCGCAGGATGACGGCGTTGCCGGTCTTGGTACAGAGGACGGCGGCGTCGCTGGTGACGTTGGGGCGGGACTCAAAAATGATGCCGATGACGCCGATGGGGACGCGGACTTTGGAAATCTCGATCCCGTTGGGCCGGGTCCACTGGGTGATATTGGCCCCAACGGGATCGGGCAACGTGGCGACCTGCCGGATGCCCTCGGCCATGGAGGCGACGCGGGCGGGGGTCAGGGTGAGCCGGTCGATCATGGCTTTGGAAAGGCCACTGGCGCGGGCGGCTTCAACGTCCCGGGCGTTTTCGGCAAGGAGGGTCGGTTCGGCGGAAACGAGCTCGTCGGCCATGGCCAGGAGGCCGGCGTTCTTCTGCGCGGTGGTCAGCCGGGCGAGTTCTTTGGAAGCGGCGCGGGCCCGCTTGCCCATTTCGAGGATCGTTTCGTGGAGACTCATGATGGTTTTATCTGCGAAAGGCCCAGAATAACGTAATTTGCCCCCCGTGTCCAAACGGGAGTTTACGCTTCTTTAACATGGAAGCGGGTGCCGACGGCTTCCCCCTTCAAGATGGAGGTGATGACGTGCGGGGCCCGGCCACTGGCGATGACGGTGGGAATCCCGGCCAGGACGGCTTTTTTGACGGCGAGCAGTTTGCTACCCATGCCGCCGACGCTCAGTTTGCCCTTGGTCGGCTTGGCGTACTGCATGACGGAGTCGATGTCGGTGACTTCCCGGACCAGTTCGCCATTATTAAGAAGCCCCTCGGCGCTGGTGAGGAGAATCAAGAGGTCGGCCTTGGCCAACATGGCGACTTCGGCGGAAAGCCGGTCGTTGTCGCCGAAGCGGAGTTCCTCGACGGCCACGGAGTCGTTTTCGTTGATGATCGGGACGACTTTTTCTTCGGCCAGGAGGCGGTTAAGGGTGTTGCCCGCGTTGGCGTAGCTCTTGCGGCTGTCGAGGTCGCGGTAGGTCAGGAGCAGCTGGGCGACCAGCAGGCCGTGGGAGGCGAAAGCCGTTTCGTAAAGGTTCATGAGCCGGGACTGCCCGACGGCGGCGCACGCCTGGATACCCGCCAGATCCTTCGGCCGTTCCCCGTACCCGAGCGCCATCAGGCCCGCGCCAACAGCGCCACTGGAGACGAGCAGGCACTCGTAGCCGCCGCAGACAGCCGCGGCGACCTCGGAGGAAAGGCGGTCAATCTGGCCACGGTCGAGCGTGCTGGCCTCCGGGGTGGTCAGGATTCCGGTGCCGAATTTGAGGACGATGCGCTTAACGGGACGAGCCATGGGTAAAAGTAGGGAAAAGGGGTAAACCCTTATCGCTTTCATTTTGGCATTTCAAGGAGTTTAGCCATGAGAACAACCGAGCCTTTCTTTTTTTACTGCCGGGAGCGGCGGCTTTGGGCATGATGGCGGGCATGGCTAAGGCTAAAGCGACAATGACGGTTACCAGCGCCGGAATTAAAAAGGGCGCTTTCGAGTTAAAATACGGCAAACACGGCACGCAGCTCCTCAAGGGCATGCCGACGCTCTCTTTCCCGATTGAAATCCACGACGCGCCGGGGGGCACGCGCTCGTTTGCGCTCTTCTTCGAGGACCGCGATGCGATCCCGGTTGCGCGCTTCTCCTGGATCCACTGGGTGGCGGCGAACCTGACCGAGCCGGACCTGGAGGAAAACGCCAGCGCCAACCCCAATGGGCGCTTCGTGCAAGGCGTCAATAGCTACGCTTCCCGCCTGCTGGGCGACGGGGCACTGACCGATGTGGAGGCCGCCCGCTACGGCGGAATGGCTCCCCCGGACAAGGCGCACACGTACGAACTGCACATCTACGCGCTCGATACCCGGCTGGACTTGAAGGACGGCTTCTTTGCCAACGAGCTTTTCAAGGCAATCAAAGGGCACGTGCTCGCGGAGACGGTCCTGGCGGGCAGCTACCCAGCGACGAGGTAGAGCTTGACTCCGCCAGACCCCTTACCTGACTGTAGGGGCCTCACCGATGACGCCGCTTCTATTCACTGTTACGATCGCTGCGATCTCGATTGCGGCTGGACTCCTAGGTTCGCTGGTGGGCGTGGGCGGCGGCATTATCGTCGTCCCGGCGCTCACGCTGCTGATGGGGGTCGATATTCGCACGGCCATCGCGGCTTCCATCGTGGCCGTGGTGGCGACCTCCAGCGGGGCCGCCTCGGGCTATGTGCGCCAGCGGCTCACCAACATGCGCCTGGCGATGTTTCTGGAGGTGGCCACGGCAGCGGGCGCTCTTTTCGGAGCGGTGCTGGCGGCTTACGTTCCCGGGAAAAGCCTCTACGTCCTCTTCGGCCTGGTCCTCTGCTATACCGCCTACTCCATGTCCCGCCCGCAGGACGGCAAACCGCGCGAACTGCCGCCCGACCGCTGGGCCGACCGGCTCAAGCTGCATACCTCCTACTTTGACAAGGCACTCAATAAAGAGGTCAGCTACCGGGTGTCGCGCACAGGCACCGGGCTGGCAGTCAGCGGAGCCGCGGGTATTTTGAGCGGCCTGCTCGGCATCGGCGGCGGCGTGCTGAAGGTCCCGGTAATGCACCTCTCCATGGGCATCCCGCTGAAAGTCTGCACGGCGACGAGCAATTTTATGATCGGCGTGACGGCTTCCACGGGCGCGGCGGTTTACTTCATGCGCGGCGACGTGCAGCCCTTCGTAACGGCTCCCGTGGCCGTGGGCGTGCTGCTCGGGGCGAAGGTCGGCTCGCGGGTGCTGGGTCACCTTAAGAGCGAGTGGATTAGCCGCGTATTCGTAACGGTGCTCGTCATCACGGCAGTACAAATGTTGTTGAAAGGGTTCAAATGAGCAAAGTGCTGGAAGGAGAAATCATCATCAGCGACGTCCTCCGATGGGGCGTGGCGATCAGCCTGATTTTGATCACTCTGGGAACGGTATGCGCCTTCGTGCAGCCGGGCGAATACGGGCTCCACGGCGGCACGGCGGCAGACTTTCACCAGCTGCTGACCCACCCGGACCTGCGCATCCTGACGCTAAGCGGCTTCCTGGAAGCGGCCAGAGCGGGGCATGGCGTGGCGCTCATCGCCCCGGGGCTCCTGCTCCTCATCGCCACCCCGCTCCTGCGCGTGGCGGTCTCCATCGTGATGTTTGCGGCAGAGAAGGATGGCGCGTATGTTGTCATCACCTCGACCGTGCTGGCGCTCGTGCTACTCTCGTTTTTCCTTTAAAGATGACCGATTCCCCGACTCCCATCGAAGGTTCGCGGTTCGAAACGGAGCTCCCCGTCCGCCCCGACGACATCGACATGAACCAGCATGTGCACAACAGCCGGTACTTCGACTACGTCCTCGCGGCGCGCTACGACCAGATGGCCCGCTGCTACCAGCTCTCGATGGACGAATTCCTCAAAGCCGGATTCGGCTGGGTCGTTCGCACGGCCACTATCGATTACAAGCGACCGCTGCTCATGGGCGACACCGCCCTCGTCGCCACCTGGGTCAACGTAATGCACACCGACGGCGTGACAGTCAGCTTCGAAATCCGCAAAAAAGCCAACGACAAGCTCTGTTGCGACGGCAAATTTCGTTACACCATGGTCGATATCCAAACCGGCAGGGGCGCCAAAATCCCGCAGTGGATCGCGGAAAAATACTCTATCTAAATGGAACTCCATCACCTCAAAGACACGCAGAGCGAACCCGATCACCGCCGGATCCCGATCGACCGCGTGGGGGTCAAAAACCTGCGCTACCCCATCCAGGTTCGCGACAAAGCCCGCTCGATGCAAAGCACCGTGGCGCAATTCACCCTGACCGTCGATCTCCCCCATCAATACAAGGGCACGCACATGAGCCGCTTCGTGGAGGCGCTTAACGAGCACGGGCCGGTGATCCACATCGACAGCGTGCGGGATATCCTCCAGCGCCTGCGCACCAAGCTCCATTCCCAGAAAGCGCACCTGGAGTTCGAGTTCCCTTTTTTCCTGGAAAAGAAAGCCCCCGCAACCGGTGCCACGGGGATGATGGACTACACCGTCCGGTTCGCCGCCTCGGCGGACGGAAGCGATGTCGATTTCGTGGCGACCGTCATCGTCCCGGTCACAACCCTCTGCCCCTGCTCCAAGGCGATCAGCGACTACGGAGCGCACAACCAGCGAGGGCAAGTCACCTACTCCGTGCGGTTCCGCAAACCGATCTGGATCGAGGACTTGATCCACCTCGTCGAGCGGTGCGCCAGCTGCGAGCTTTATTCACTGCTGAAACGGCCCGACGAGAAAGCCGTAACCGAACGGGCCTACGACAACCCGGTCTTTGTAGAAGACCTGGTGCGCAACGTCGCCTCCCTCTCCGAGCGCGAGCCCAACATCAGATGGTACCGGGTGGAAGCGGAGAACTTCGAGTCGATCCACAACCACAACGCCTACGCCGTGATCGAAAAGCAGCTGGAAGCCAAAGCGGCAAAATAAAGGCTTGCCGGAGCACGAAAATCTGAGAGGTTATCGACTCCGTCGTTTTTTGGGAGCGTAGCTCAGCGATAGAGCGGCTCGTTTACACCGAGTTGGTCGGGGGTTTGAATCCCTCCGCTCCCACCATTTTCAAGTAGCGCCTCTAGGGCACCTCTATTCGGGAGCCGCGTATTCCTTCACTCCCCCCAGGGCTGCGAATTTCACATACATCACCCAATTAAGGGCCACGGCGGCAAGCGCGAGGACGCCGCCAGCATAAAAGGTGTAGTGATAAGAGTGCCCTGTACGGTCCAATACAACGCCCATGCACGGGGCGATGGCTGCGGAGCAAAGGCAGGTGACGATACCGCTGGCAGACATGAGTTCCGCAAAGCGCGCTGAAGGCAGCAATTTTTGCCCCATGGAGGCCGAGGCGGTTAAGTAAGCCCCGGTAAGCACGCCGTGAGCCACGAATGCGATGGAAAAGTTGGTGGAATTGCGGGCATAGAGCCCTCCCCAGACGCCGACGCCGATATAGAGCCCGAGCAAAACCAGGCTGAGCCGCAGCGGATGAAAGCGGTCGGCCAGCGCTCCGAGCGGATAGGCCAGCACGAGGGAGATCACGTAGGTAAGGGCCAGGCATTTGCCATAGGCCGCCATACTCATGGCAACGCTTTGGGCATAAAACAGCGCGAACACATTCACAGGGCCATTCGCAAGGGCGGCGCTGGCCATCATGGCAAAAAACCAAAGGTAATAGGGTTTGCCAAAGCAGTTCCTAAAATAATCGCTGGCCGCCGCAAAAAAGCCGTTTGGCGCGTCGGGAGCGGGCTCCAGCGGGGGCGGGTATTCCCCCTCTTTCACGTTGAGGCACATCAGAGTGAAGCCCACGCCGTAAAGAGCCGCGATGCACAGGAAAAATACGATGTAGTGGACCTCGGCCTTGGCGATCATCCAGTAGTTGAACACGATCCCCGCGATCAAGCTCAGCGCCCGGAACAGGGCGAAAAAGCGACCCAGCACCGGCTTGGGCACGACGTCGTTGACCAGTGCGCCGAAAACGGAATTGGCGGTGATGCAGCCGAACTCAAACAGCGTCCAGAACAGCCCGAGAAAGAGGAGCACCGAAACGTTGATGCTCAGCGCATGCTCCCCAAGAACCTGCCGCAGCAACGCTCCGAGTTGAGAGCTGAAACAGACGCCGATCATCGAAGCCACGATGAGTGGCGTCGGGATCAAGAGGAAGGGGATGCGGCGGCCCCAGCGGCCCCGGTGACGGTCGGACTTATAGCTGATGACCGGGCCGACCACCATGGACAGAATGGGAGGCAGCGAGCCGGTGAGAATGCCCACCAGCGTATCGGAGGCCTCGAATCGTTTAAAGAGAATCTGGATGATCGCCGGAACCGAGCGGTCCCGCATCGACCAGGCAAAGTCGCCCCAAAGCAGCCAGCAAAATAGCGCGGCCAGGCCCGCCGTCGTATAGGTCAGCGTTCCGGTGGTCCACTGAATCGCCGCCCCTTTAGCGGCGGGCCGAACCGGTGAGGGCGGGAGATTCATGGCAGGGGGAATCGCTCCAAATGACGTGGGTCTCCCGGTTGCGAATCGCTTCCATGAGCCGGACCTGCTGGCGGCAATCGCTCAGCAAAGGATTGGGATGCCCCCCGTGGCGCAATGCTTCCAGAAAGGCTTCGGTTTCGCTGTAGAACCCGAACAAATCCACCGCGGCTTGCACCGGGGCAGAGGAGAGCAGTTTACCGTTTTCCCAATAATCGAGGCTGAAGCCGGGGCCGTCGGCGCGCATCACGGGGAACTCGATGGCCACCGTTTTTTTATGGGCATAGAGCGCGATGCGTTCATGGTTGAGCCCAGCCACGGGCTGAATGTTCAAAACGATCCGCGTGCCCGATGCGCATTTCACCTCAGCTTCGACGCCCGTCACCGTTGGGCCCAGTTCCTTGAAGGCGCGGTAACGCAGGACGGCGCTCTTGAATGGGCTGCGAGCGAGGAAGCGCGCCGCGTCGATGGAATGCACGGCGGTGGTGGAAAAGTCCTCGTCGCGTCGATCACACCGGATCATCTCGTAGTCAATCTGAAACACGGCTTCGGGGGGCATGGTCCGTTCCAGGGTTTCCATGGCTTGGCGCATCAGCGGCATCTTGCGGCGGTTGAAGCCCACTTGGTGCGGCGCTCCGCCCTCGCTGGCGGCAGCGATCAGCGCCTCCAGTTCCGCGCTGGTGAGCCCCGGCGGCTTTTCGAGCATGACGGGAATGCCGCGGCGTAAGATGGGGCAGGCCACCTGGAGCGTTGCCGCCGTGGGTACGATGATGAACACCGCGTCCGGCTGCTCTTTGGCCAGCATTTCCTCCACGTCCCCATAGCATCGCGCAAACCCAAAACGTTGGCGATATTCCTCCGCATGGGCGGCGTTGAGATCGCAACAGGCCGCCAGGACAGCATCGGGATAAAGTTGGGCGTATTTTTTCTGCGCAGGACCGTGGACATCGGAAGAATGCCCTCCGCAGCCAATGGTGCATATTTTGATGGTCATAAAAAAATCAAGGCAGCAGCCGGATCCGGACAGTGAGCGGTTTCCCCATCGGATCGAGCGGAATGACAAGTCGCTTAATATTGGATATTACCGACGATTCAAGCCTGGCATCCGAAGGCTCCGGCCATTCGAAGGCGACCTTTTGCCCTCCGGCGTTGAATACCAAGGAGCAAGGCGAGACCAGCTCCGCAGTGGCTCCGGAACTGACCAAAAGCGGCAGATTCAAGGCCACGGAACGCGGCGCTTCCGCCCCGGCGTTGGCGCTGACGGTGAGTTCCAACTGGCTCTCGCCAATCGCATAACCCCAGCGAAACGCCATCTTCACCGGCTTTTCCATTTCGGATTGAATCTCGAAGCGACGGCCTTTCTCAATGGCGTTTAGCTTGGCCCGTTCGTGGCCGCTGTGGAAAAAGCGCCCCTGGGCGTCGGTGCCGAACAGGGAGGCAAAGGTCAGCTCGGAGGCTTCAGAGACCGGGTGCCCCGGCTTGTAGGGCTGCATCGAGGAAAGCAAGGTGCCGGTGCCAGGCGTCCAAAGCGCCGTGAGGCCGCCGCCCGTGATTCCCTTGAGCGTAAGATCCGATCCAGTCACATCGTAGAATACTACTCCGTAGAGCGCGCCCTGTTTCCAAACCTCCAGGCCGGGCAGCGACCACGTCCCCTGCTCCACCTCGAAGGGAAGCTGGGCGGGCTGCGCCAGCTTGCCGGAATGGAGCACATCGGCGAGCCCGGGAATCCAATTTCCGCCGCTGGAAGGGAACGCCGAGGGTCCCCGGCGGATGCACTCCTGCAACGTCTTGCGCTGCCATGCGCTGGTGTTGGCAACGTAAGAGAGCGTCCAGGCGTTCCCGATGTCGTCCTTGGGCTGCGCGCTTAAGCGATAGCGGGCCGCACCGAGCGGAAACTCATCCATCGACAGGATGTCGCCAGGAAAGGCGGGGTCGCAAATAAGCCCCTGGGTCCGGCAATTCATCGCCGTGGGCGACTGGAGCGAGCCGTCCGGTTGCGGAAGCCAGAAGAAGCTCTTAAACTCAAGATTCCGCTCAATGCCCCGGCGCATGATGGCAAGCAGTTCCGGGTTGGCATCGGGGAGTTTTTTGTAGGTATTGAAGGCGGAGACTAGGCTATAGAGATTGAGCCGCTCGTAGTTCCCGTCAGGGCCGTTATCCTCCAGGAAGAATCCCGTGGGATGCAGGCCCAGCTTTGATTGCGGGCCAAAGCGGTTTTCAATATACGCCCGCATTTGGTCCTCAAACCGCGCGAGGAAACGCTTTTCCCCCGTGGCCGCGTAGGTGGCGATGTGCCCTTCCATCATCCCGGCCCACTGGTTGGATTCGTAGGCGACATGATCGGCCGCTTTATCGCCGACAGCAATGAGCCCCGTGCGCCAAATGGCCTCCACCTCCGGCGAAAGGTGGCCTTTCAGCATTCCGTAGGCCTCCGCCAGCGACGGGTACACAAAGAAGGTGTGGGTGATCGGGTAGCGGACGCCGAAAATATGGGTATCCCGCATGAGGTCGTCCCCCTGCATGGCGGCGAATTGATAGAGCCCGGAGAGAATGGCGCGCTGCAAAATGTTTTCGTTGCGGTAGGCCGGGTTCCACGGCGACTTGAGCGTGTAGAGCGCGGCGTAATTGGCCGCCTCGTGCAGCGAGATTTTGCCCCCCGTGGGATGCAGGAAGTGATGCCACGAGCAGGCCTCTGCTTCCTCGCCGGGCTTCATTTCCTCCGGCATCTGGACGCCAAAATACGTCTTGGATGGATCGAGATTCGCGTTGTGGCTCTCGATTTCGGATTGCAGCCCGTTGAGCCCGCCATACTTGCCATAGGGAAGCACGTCCACGGGGCTGATGGCGGCGTCATCGCCGGGCACTTGCGGCCAGTGGAGATCCGGACGGCGTTCAAGCTTTGCTGCGCAGGCCACCATCCAGTTCCGCGCACGGGCCTGAAGCGGGCCGCTCACATAGAGGTCGCCGCATTTGACGGTGCCGCCCGCGAGCTTCCGGGCTGCTTCTGGCGTCGGGCAGAGGAGCCCCGGCGCGCCTTCAAAGTCGATCGCGCCGTCGAACTTCGCGGGAAACACAACCCGGCAGACGGCTCCCGCTGGAACCGGATCGATCATCACCGAGGTGGTGCGGTTGGCCGGGTCCGGCACGGGGACTCCGGAAAGCGCGCCGCCGTGTTCCCCTTCGATAACCAGACCCTCATAGCGCCCGCTTTCAATCCCCATCATGAGCTTCAGCGAGGTGGGCGGAATCCAGAGATAAGCCGGGTTGGGCGTCCCCTTGGCAACCATCAGCGCCATCTCGCCCCGCACTCCCCATACCTTCGTTTGCGGAAGGCGGATTTCCACGAGGTCGCCCTTGCGCCCACCCGAGAACGACACCCGCCAGATGCCCGGCTTACCCTTTGGGAGATCGACCACCCGCGTCTCGGTTCCCTCCGGCTGGCTGGTGAAATCCACCACCGCCGCAAGATCGCCGCGCGGATCAAAAACCCGGGCCAGCGCCACGGGGGTGAACGGTTCGCCTGTGGAGGGCCTAGTCCGCCGGGCCACGACGACTTGCGCCGGGGCTTTTTCCGCAAACTCGGCCAGCATTCCGAAGCCGCGCACCCCGCCGCCGAGCACGTGAATGAACGAGTGCTGGGCCAGCGGGAATTTTTTCGCGATTTCCGCCGTCACCATCGAATCGTCGGCTCCCTGCTGCGCCTGGGTCGAGTAAACCCCGGGCCCTCCGTCTTCCTTGCAGCTCAGCCCCGCCTCCTGGGCTGCCAATGCCGAGATATGACTCAGACATAGGCCTGCCAGGAGGGTGGAAATTACAGTGGCGATGTGTTTTTGCATGTCTTGTCACCCGGAAGGGGGTTCATCACCGGGCACGGTGAATTTAGATTAAAATTTAATCCAATATCCACATCTTATTCTATGAATTAAGAAATAACAGCGAAAACTATTTCGCGTTACGGTTTATTTCACGAAGAAGCCCCAGCGATTCCTGCTGATGCTGGGCCTGCACCAGAAGGGCTTCGACTTCCGGGGGAACGGACAGGTTGCCCGTGCCTTTTTCCAGGCGGGAAAACCGGAGGGTCACTTCACCCAATTTCACGAGAAACGGCGTTTTATCCTGGACGCGAATCCACGCGACGCGTCGGGGAAGGTGCTCCCCGGCGGCGCTCGTCGTTTAGGGCCGGAGGAAGCGGTAACAAAGTTCACCCTCCACCGCCTCGGTGCCCTGGTAATCCGCCGGAGCAAGCCAACCCATTCCGGCAAACGCGGCACAGAAAAGCGGCAGGCCCGAATCCGCCTCATCGGCCGCGCAGGAAGAATAACCCGCTTGGTTTTTAAAAATAACGCGATCCCCTTTCACATAGCCCTCGCGAGAGGTTGCGTTGGACCAAGCCACGCTCACCCAAAGCACCTCGCGGGAGCACCGGTAGCTGGCCGAAACGGGGTGGGCCGCATTCCCCGCCCCGGGAGGGAACTGCACCGTCAGCGTCCACTGGCTGCCCGGCTGGGGAGCGGCCACCAGCGGCGGCTCCGGCAGCGGCATCCGGGGCGCTGCCTGTTGGGCAAAAAGCGAAGCAGGAAAGAGGGCGCAGCTGAGCGCGGCGAGGTAAAAAAGAATCCTATTCATTGACGGGCTCCAGTTGTTGATCGATCACCTTGCCGGTGTAGCGGTCCACGGCCACGGAGAGCCAATACCGCCGCTCCCCCTCCACCACAAAGTCAGCCAGCGAAGCCGGGGTTTTCCCCGTGGGGAAGCGGCCCACCTGGCCCACCACGTCGATCAGGAAATTCCACGTCCGCGTCTGGGTCCCCGCCGTGAGTGAGCGGGCGACCGACTCTCGATAATATTTGATAGGATAACTGGAGGTGGGATACGCGGAGCCGAGCAGTGTGGAACTCATGAACGCTGGAATTTCGGCAACGTTTTTGGGCAGCGTCGAGGTGATCGCGCCCGCCGCCCCGGCGTAGGTCTGGTAAGCCGACGCGATCCCGCCCGCAAGCGTCTCCCCAAGCGCAGCCGTCCCCGTGCTCGCCTGCCCGACGCCGGAAAGGAGAGCCTTTTGCACCGCCACCAGCGAACTATTCAAATTAACCCGCCCCGCCAATACCTCCGGCTCGTCGGAAACCGAGAAGAAATCGAGGAGCGCTCCATCCCCGCTGCTGCCGTCGAAAAAGTTCAGCGTCTTCCACGGTGAACCGCGAAATACATACCCCAGCTCGGCCACCGACGCGTAGGGCCGGTGCAGGATCACCGGGCGGCGGGTACCGTCGCCCATCGAGGCGAACAGATTGGCGTTGCCGCTCAGCCAGCCATCGGCGGGCCGCACCGTGCCATCCAAATCGGCTACGTTGAGGTTCTGCACGTTGTCGCTCCACTGGTTGGTACCGCCCAGGAGCCAGCCCCCGGGAAAACAGCCGCTGGTCGCCGTGGTCTGAGTCAGCAAGCCGGAGCCGAAGGGTATTTTTGAATAGAGCGCCTGCCAGGAAACGCCCCCACCGCCGGAAACCGGGGCCGTGACGCCCGGCGCACAGTTGCTCGACAACGCCACCCCAAAGCGCGTCGTGCGCGGGTCGAGCTTAAAGAGCGCGTTCGAGTTGTCGATCCCCGCACGAACGGTCGTTCCGGAGGTAAGCGGCAAGATGGTCGGCCCGAAATCGATATTCGTGCCGCCGATTCCCGACCCGGCTCCCGTCAACGCATCGTAGCCAGCCAGCGTATCGTAGACGCGCCAGTTTCCCGCGGCGTCCAGGTATTCCAGGACCATCATCAGGTCGCTGCAACTGGTACGGATCGTCGTGGTGGCGGTTGGCTTTTGGTAATTCTGCGGCAGGCCGCTATAGACGTAATAGACAAAGCCGTGATTCTCGGTGCCGGAAGTGATGTACGCCGAGCCCAGCAAATTTTTGAGGAGCGTCGTTCCCGAGGTGGCCTCTCCCCCCTTGACCGGTTTCATCGCCGCACGGTAAAGCTCGGCGCTGGTGGAGGAAACTTCGATCGATGGGCAGGCAGTCAGATCCACATTCGCCCCCATCCGGGCCAGCGGTGCAGAGGAATTGGTGCCGAAGTTGGACATCCAGACATCTTTCACCATCCCGGCGGCGATGCGAATGCGCACCTTGGAGGGCCCCGAGGCCGCGCTTGCCCCGCCGCTCGCGTGGGGATTGAAAAGGAAGGGCACCATCGCCAAAGCGCACGCTTTCATCTGGTCGTAAGTGGCGTCCACATAGGCGATGTTGGTCAGGCGAGTGATCAGCACCCCGTACAGGTAGGGCAGATCCTTCACGCCGTGAACCGTGAGGGTCGTGGAGCCCACGGCGTAGGCAAGGGTCGTGGGAAAATTGTCGCTCCCCGCGCAATCGATAATATTTGCTCCTATTTGAAAAACCTGCTGGTCCTTGCTCTGGTCCAGCGTGTTGTCCCATGACCCGGAGGCATCCTGGCGGAATGTTTGGTTGTCGTTGGAGCGCCCCAGCGATCCGGCGGAAATCCCCGCCTTGAGCAGTTCGAAGAAATTCGGCTCCCGGTTCTGTGCCGCCACTTGATCCAGCGTGGCGATAGAGCTCTGCCGGGCCGATCCGCTGGCCCCCACGTAATCCCAGTTCGGAGCGTTCCACTTCAGCCCAAAGCAGGCCTGGATGGCTGCGTCGGAAATGCCCGAGGCCGGTCCCGCTGAAGTAATCCAGCTCACCTTCGCCAATGAAAAACGCCGCCGCAACAGCACGGAGCCTTGCGGAACCGTGGTGGTAAGGGCCACTCCCAGGTCGTCATAATGGGTAAGCGCGGTGTCGGTGGAGAAAAAGAACGTGCCGGGATTGGGATTGGCGGTGCTCACCGTGGACGGGCTCCACGACGGCCCGTTGAAGGCGCGCGAAAAATGCGCCAAGAGCGGCGTCTGGGTGCTCTCCAGCCCGGCGAGCCCTTTCTGCGCCGTTTGCAGCAGATCGTGCCGGGAGAGAAACACGTTGTCGCCCGACGCCGTTTCGAGGTGCCCCGACGCGGCCGATGCCAAGCCCGGAATGCTGGCACTCCCCGAGGTGCGGCGCAGGCCGGAGGACCATTCCTGAAACGTCGCCGCGTCGCTGCCGGTCACCAAGTTGCGCCATTCGGGCAACGCCGAGGAGAGCCCCAGAGCACTTAAATCCGCCGCACCCAACGATGCCTTCCATGGGGCCACAGCCGAGGCTGCCGATGGATAGCCCGCCGCGTTGGCATCCATGAGGCCGCCAGTTTCATAAACTGCATAGGCAAACCGTCCCACGACATAACCGTTGGCGGAAGGGGTGGCCGCCTCGTCGAGCGGTGGGGTCTGCACCCCGGAGCGCGTCACGTAGACCCAGGTGGGCAGCGTATCGCTTGAGCCGAGGCCCGGGCCGCCCGTCCCAAACCAGCGGGACGCGGTAACGCACCGCCCATTGCGGCTCGCGGTGTCGATGGAGATGGACGAACCCAAGTTCCGCTGGTTCGTTCCCGGATCGATGACACTATTGGCCCCCGATAGTTTGACGATGCAAGTCGTCCCCGACACCCCCACCTTTCGGGGCAATACACTGGTCGTGTCGATGGGGAAATAGGCGGCAGGGGCCGCGCCGCTTCCAGTGGTGATCTTGGAATAAGCGGGATCGGCCGCCTCGTCGCGCAGCCCGCCTACCACGATCTCCAGTCCCGCGCGGGCCACTTGATCGGCCCGGGTCTGGTTGACGCCGGAAAACGAGATCTGCCGGTGAAGCGTGGCGTTAGAGAAGAACGCCAGGATCAGCGCCGAAAGCAGAATAATAGCGCTCAGCGTAATCACCAGCGCGATGCCCCGTTCGGGGGGGCGTGGAGGGAGACACTTCATGGTTTGAAATCGAGAGGGGTTAGGGGGAAGGCACACTGAAACACCCGTACCGCCTGCCGCGCGGGCCATGGGACTGCGGCTGGCAATGCCGAGGGGTTATTGGCCACGGTATTCCACACCCCCACCGGAAGCGCATTCCCGGTAGGGTCGGCAAACGCCCCGGCCAGCGCGGCCACCTGCGCGGCGTTCATGAGCTTTAGGTTGTCGGCATCGATCACCACCAGCCCAATCACCACGGCGCTAATGCGTGTCAAATCAGGATAGACTGAAACCGTACCCCCACCGAAGGGGGTGACTGACCGCACCGGTGAGCTATACACCACTTGCCCCCGCGCATTGGGGACCACCGTTCCGTCCTGAAGGGTGGCCTGGAGGTTGTCCGGGTAAAGCTGGTAGCCCACCACCATCCGGATGACACCCGGCGAAAGAATGTCGTATTCCCCGGAAGCGGGCAAAAGCCCCGCAGGGAAACCCGCAGAGGTGAACCGGACGGGGAGCCCCTTTGCATCGAGCCCTAAATATCCGCTCATATTCCGTGAGATAGCCTTTCCGGCCCTCACCAGGCAATCTCGGCCATTGTTGTCGGCATGGGCGGCGATCTGGTAGGCCACCAGCGAAAAGCCCCGGTTCGCGGAAGCGCCAGCCGTCCCATCCTCCGAAGGCACGGCTGAGAGAAACCGTAAATAGAGCCCTTCCTTCCCCGGGTTCTGCAAATCCCACGGGGCATCGGTCCGCTTCACCGCCCCCGCGATATCCGCACCAATCCGCCCAAACACCAAGCGCGCCTGCGACGCGGCATCCAGCGCCTGGTTGCTCATTCGCGTGGCGCGGATCGTCATCGAGGCAACTTGCGAGATCACCCCCACGATTAAAATCAACACCACCAAGGCCGAAAGGATCTCCACCAGGGTAAAGCCACCAGACCTTGCGAGGAGTACCGGGAAGGGTGAGGAGTCAACTATCGTACGGCGACGGGGGGGACGCATGGCGTTAAGAATCAACAAAGGCAACAACTCATGGCGCGGGGAAGGCGACAAAGCTTTCCACATAACCGCCATCCGTCGTGGCCGAAATGAGGCTGGAGACATTGGACGTTCCCGCATAAGGCCAGCGAACGACCAAGCGGGCTTCGACCGGCGAACTCGTAGCCCCCGGCAACCGCGTATACACCACGGCGACTTGAAACGGCGGGCGACTGGCCGCGCTGGCGGCAACCGGCATCTCGTTGTCATCCACGCCCGCGGAATTCGCGTCAGAAAGCGTGTTTTCGGAAAGGGCTGGATTGACGATCACCCGCTTCGCCGCGTTCAGCGAATACGGGAGTTGCAAACCAAAGTATTTCGACTTCCCCTCGTTGACCAACGGATGGGAATTGCGCAAATCCGCTTCCAGCAGCGAGAGAATGCACGTCGCGCGCGTTTCGAGGGCCGAAGCCTTGTTGGTCTTTACCCCGTGGGGCACCAGCGCCACGATCAGGAGCAGGGCATAGCTCACCACGCCAAGGGCGATCACCACTTCAATCAAGCTGAACCCTCTGCGCCTCCTATTCATAAATTTTCCTTGCGCAGAACCGTTATCGCCCCGCTGACTCCCGCAAGCCGGACCACAAAGGGGTTCGCATCGCTGTTCGAGCCGAGCGAGCGTTTCATGCCGATTTTGATGAACCGGGAAACGCCAGAGAGCTGTACCCGGGCTTCCCCGGAGGGATCAAACTGGATGCACGAGGTGAAGGAAACGCTCCCCACCCCCGGCACGCTGCGAACAAAGGCGGGAATATTGGTGGCGCTCGGCGTGGAGTCGTTCACCGCCCCCAGCGCATCGTTCACACAAAGGTTACGGAGCAAAAGCGGCTTCGCCGCAGGCATCCAGGCCGCCGAGGCCATCCCCTCCGCGTCCGAGGCGTCGAGCGTGCCGTCGCGGGAATAGAGAGTGAGCACCACCGTCTGCGCCCCGTCTGCCGCAGTGGGCACATTGCAGAAACCGACCCGCACATAGGTGCTCTGGGCCATGGCGTAGGCCCGCGCCAGATCCAGCGCTCCAGAAAGGTCGCCAATGGCCCGGTTAACGGTTCCCGCTCCCGTTAGCGCGGAAACAGCCGGTCTCGATACGACCGAGAGTAAAGCGATCAACACCATCGCAACCATCATCTCCACGAGAGTAAAGGCTCCGTTGCGTTTCATATTATTACATGAAATAGCAAATAACAGGCAGATGTCAACCGCAATTCAGGGCGTGAGGGGACGCGACTGGAGGAAATCCACTCGCTTAAAAAAAGGGGGGGGGGAAAATTAGAAAAGAAACGTCAGGCGGAAACGGGGGCGCAAGACTGGCCCTGCAAATACTTCATTCCCACCGCAATCTGAACCGGCGGAGCGAGCGGGTTTTTGATCTGTTCGAGCAGGACGCTGACCGCCATGGCTCCCATATCCTCTCCCCGGAGTTCGAGGCACGAAATGAGCGGAGCATCTGTGTGCAGCCCGTCGTGTTGGTAGGTGATCAAGCTGAAATCCTTGGGAACCAGTAAATTACGCTGCTTGGCGACGGCCGTTAAAACCTTCGCGTAAATTTCAGTAGCCGCAATGATCGCCGTGGGACGCTTCGAGCCCAGGGCAAGAAAAGCGTCCAGAGCGCGGCTGATGACCTCCTCATTGGATTCTTTTGTCCAGTCCCGTAGCGGCACTTGAACGTAAGCAGGGTTCTCCTCGCACCCAAAAAGGCGGACATGTTTTAAAAAAGCTTCCGCGCGTTCGGCGTGGTGGATGTTGATCCCGTTGTCCCTGGAATCCTCCGGGACGTTCCCATTCTCAATGCTCAAAAAGCCAATCCGCCGGTGCCCCAGCTCCACCAGATGTTTGACGGCCTGGTAGGAGCCCGAATAGTTGTCGCACGTCACGGATGAAACCGCCCGGTCGTCCGGTTTGTTCATCAAGACCACCGTGGGCAGCCGCATCTGGAGTTTCTTGAGCCACGGCCCCTGGTCGTAGGTCTTGACGATCACGCCGTTGGCGATGCCGTTGGTGACCAGCGAGGGGAGCACATCGCGCTCGATATCCTGGCGGCAGGAGGCGAAAAGCAGGTGCCCGTTAACTGTACTGGTTTGCTTCTGGATGCCCGCCGCGAACCGTTGGAAAAAAGCTTCGTGCGTCCAGTCCCGGTTCGGGCCGACATCGACCAGATACGCCAAGGTAAGGGACTCGGCGGCTTTCGCAGCTCCCCCTGCCCGATTCCGTAGCGGCCGCCGGTAGCCCATTTTCTGGGCCACCGCGAAAACGCGCTCGGTCAAATCCGGCGAAACGTCAGGCCGCCCCCTCAGCACGCGGCTCACCGTCCCGATGGAGACTCCCGCTTTTTCGGCAATATCCTGCATCCGAATGCCGAGATGGGTAGGCGCGCTTTTCATTAGCTTCACGCTAATGTATTTAGCGGCATGAAATCAACGGCGTTTTCATGCTTTTCACTAGAAATCAGGGATGCAACGGGACTTCCACGCTGGTTTTCAAGGTAATGGATTCCACAGGCCCTGCGGAGCGCACGACAAACGTGGTGTGCGGGTGGTCCTTGTGGCGGAAACGGAAGGCGTGGTCGAGGTTCTTTTCCTGATCGCACTGGATGGGCTGGTCGGCCTGAACGGCAAGCACCGCTTCGGGCGTTTCCATTGTTTCCTTGGCCGGGCGAACCCAACTTAAGTTGACTTCCTTGTTGTCGTCCGGGGGATTGGTGAAGGTGATCCTGGCCGCGCCGAGCTTGGCATCGCCGGATTTATGATCGTCTCCGGGGGTGATTTGCAAGGGCTGCTCCGACCCCAGGTGCCACCGGAAGAGAACCTTTTCAGGTTTTTTGAGCACCACTTCGTCGGTGACTTCCATCCGATGCGCCGTCCAGGTGACATGCCGCTTCCATTGCTTAACGTCGGGGTAGCCTTGTCCGGCGTTCACGGTGACGTCGCCTCCATCTTTGTCCATCCGAGCGACGGTGATGGGCGCGGCGACTTTTGCAGGAAAGAGATCGTCGCCTACCTGCAAGACATTGTGGCCGACGACGGAATCGTATTTCTCCCGCTTGAGCGGATTGTCATAACCGGCGGTGGCGGCTTCGATCAACACCGCCCGCCCGTCCGCGATGAAGTTGACGTGGCCACGGTCATGGTGGTCGTGGCCGTCGTTGGGGAAGGCTCCCTTGACCCACACGCCCGAGGCATTTTCATCCCAGCCGCTGCGCCATACGGCACTGGTGGAATGCTCGAAGCTGCTCCAGAGCGGGGGCTGGCGCAGGGAGTCTTCGGGGATGGTGAGGCTGACGAGCCCGTTGACATCATACGGAATATTATGAAGCACATGGCGCAGCACCCACGCAAGCTCCGGGTCGCGCGACAGGCTTACCAGGCGCGCGATTTGCGGTGCCATGCTGAAGATCGCTCCGCGGGCTCCGCCGAAGTTGTCAGACACGTTAATAATCCATTGGCCCGGCTGGAATTGCATGGCGATCCAGCGGGGAAGATTGCGAAGGAAGGATTGTTCGGCCAATCGGTTATCCCCCCGGCTGGAGAGCGCGTCAGCGGCCATGTAGAGCAGCGGAGCGGTGTAATCCATGGTGTAGCCAGCGCCCTCGGAAGTGGAGCCGTCCGCGCCGAGATTTTCCACGGTGTGCAACAGGTTTTTGAGGGCGAGGTCGTAGGAAACCGGGTCGGCATCGCGGCCCAGGCTTGCGCAGGCCATCGCCTGCCCAGCGGCGGGAGCCACCCACTGGTTGCAGGTGGATACATCATTTTTTACAAACCACATTTTTTTTGCCTGCCAGTCGTGCGTTATCCGCGCCGCTTCGCGCCGATATTGTTCGCGGATTTTGTCCATGACATCCGGGGGGAGCGCTCCCGGGGGAAGGATGTCGAGCGTTTGCCAAAGCGCGGAAAGTCCCCGGCCCGTGGCCAGCCAGACGCCGTCGTCGCCATCGGGAGGCAGGGAATTCACCGCTTGATAGAGCATCCAGCCCGGCCGCTGCAGGGGCTCCCATGTTGCCGTCTCTCGCAACTGCGCGGCGATGCGGTCCACATAGGATTTGTCGCCGGTGATGACGTAGGCCGCCGCCAGCAACGGCAGGTCGTGCTCTATGTATCGGGTCACATCAACGTCGGACGAAGCAATGGCAAAAGTCTCGGCCTTCTTCGGGTCCGTCTTGGCCACCACGTAGGTCCGCTTGTCAACTTTGCCAATCCGCCGGTCGCCGGGATTCTCAAGCTCCTGCAACGACTGTGCGCGTTCCACCAACGGGAGATCGCGCACTCGCTGCGCCTCGCGCAGGATGGCTTCCAGTTGTTCCTTCCGCTCGGGATCGGTCTTGACGCTTTCCGGCAGAGCTTTCAAGGCAGTGCGGAAGGCTTCCGGAGTCTGCGGTTCGGCAGCCACCCCGATGACAGGCGCGGCCAGCAAGAGACACGAGAGGCCCACACACAAGCGGTGGCGCACAAAGGGGGAAGAGAGCATTTTGTTCATAGGAGGAAGTATGTCTAGCGGGTGTGTTTGACGATAAACTCGGCAATTGGCGTGGGATCGGGAAGGCCATGGGGATGGTGCAGCCCCCCGGGCTTGATGATTTCCATATAGCTGCCGCCCAGCGCCTTGTAGCGCTCGCGCACAACGTACGAATTCTCGGTGACGGGCACGACTTCGTCCGCGTCGCCGATAACGTGCAGCAGCGGAATGCCCGCCTTTGCCAACACGTCCAGGCGGTCCACGGGATTGTTGGGCCAAGCTCTCGCGTCATCTTCCGTCATACCGTAAATAGCCAGGCACTTGCTCCAATCCCCGGCGCTTCCCGGGCCACAGCCCCAGCCCGCGGGCCAGCTCTTGAAGTCGCACACCGGGTTGTCGGCGTAGATGCAGGAAACTTTCTCCGGGTTGCGGATCGCCCAGTTAAAGGCGGTCAACCCCGCGCGGCTCAATGCGACGAAAGCCACCTTGGGGGCGAACCCAAAGGTACCGGTGACGAATTCGTAAAGCGCATCGCCCGCGTCGAGTGCTTTCGGGCAGCCGTAGTGGTCCGGGATATCCAGGAAAACAAGGTGAAAGCCACGCCGTACCAGCGCTTCGTCGGCATTGGCGAAGGCGTCGAAAAATTCGGGACGCCAGATCCAGGGCCTTCCAGGCGCTTCGTGAGGCGGCGGGATGATCAGGCAATTACGGCCGTCATGGGACCCTTTGCGACCGGCGAATCCCCGCCATGCAAAAGGCTCTCCCCACCGGGAAAGATCAGATGAATTCATCATAACAATGTCGAACGTTTTAAAACTATTTGGTATTATTTTTTGCGCAGGACATCCGTTCCACGAGCTTTGTTCCCATGGTGACATGCTCCGGCGTCGAACGAGGAGTCGTCATGCGTTTTTGCAGCAGCTCCAGCGCCGCGCGGCCCAGGTCCTCCTCCAAAAGTGAAATACTGGTAAGCGGCGGGTTGGAAAATTCGCATTGCGCGGTGTTCATGACTCCTATCACGCTCATCTCCCCAGGCACGGAAATGCCATGCGCGGGGAGGGCCTTCAGCAAGCCCAGCGCATACACGTCTGCCGCGCCGACGATGGCCGTGGGCCGCTCCTGGCCCAGCGCAAGAAAGGCGCGCACGCCACGCTCAACGACATCCTCCAATGCTTCGCCCCGGCCACGGACGGGCGTCTGGAGATAGCCGGGGTTTTGCACAAACCCAAGGGTTCCCTGCAACTGAAGGAAGGCATCCCGGCGCTCGAAATGGTGCGGGGTAGTCAGCTCCCGCTCGTCCTCGCTCAGGAAACCGATGCGCGTGTGCCCGAGGGCTTTCAAGTGCATCAGCGCGCGGTACATGGCCTCATAGTTGTCGCAGGTGACCGAGGGGACCGCGTGGTCCGTGGTGCGGTGCATTAATAACACGGTGGGAATCGCCGCGTGCAGCGCATGGATCCACGGTTCCGGCGTCGTGATCCTGGCCTTGAGGATAATGCCCCCGACCAGTTTGCGCTCTACGATGGAGGGAAGCGCACCGGTCTGGAGATCGGGGCCGCAGGAAGCAAAAACCACCGAGCCGCCGCAATCCCTGGCGGCTTGTTCCACCCCACAGAGGAAGTGTTGCTGAAAAGGTTCGTCCATGAGCGTGCCATGGGGGTCCATATCGACCACATAACCGATGGTTCCCAGCTCGCTCCCGTCGCTGGCGCGCGGGCTGGTGTATCCAAGCTGACGCGCCGCGGACATGACACGCTCCGCCAAGTCGGGGGCGACTTCTGTATTTCCATTCATGACCCGGCTGACGGTCCCCAGCGAAACCCCAGCCTGCCGGGCAATGTCCCGCATACGGGGCTTGGGGGGAGGGGTGTTTTTTGGGGGCTTCATGAACATGTTCATGTACAAATAGCCGCAACATTAAAACCATGCAACCTTTTTCCCAGGTTTTCCCAAGCCTCTCCCAGCCTATCCCTCTGAATCGACCTCATAAAAGCCACACATAGTCTATGGTATTATATAAAAATTGCTTGCTTTGCATGAAAATAGAATGCAATAACGTGAACCATATTCCGGAAACACGAATCTGAATCGCTCTCTCGGGTCGATATCCCCCAGCCCTTTCATCTCCTGACTGCTGTAACCCCACTGTTAATCCTATGAATGAAAAACCCCACCGCGCTCGTTCTCTCGAAAAAGCCACCCGCCAACCGGCTAAAAATTCCCGAAGGAAGGCATCAAGCCCATTCCTCGGCACCCCCTATCTCATTTTTTCCATTGCCGCGATGTGCGCGCTTAACTCGGCGAATGCCGCGAGCCAAACATGGACCGGTGCGACTTCAGGCGCTTGGAGTACCACCAGTAACTGGGCCGGAGGCGCGGCACCGGGAGCTACATCCGGGGTAACCAGCACCGATGTCGCGATTTTCAATACGGCAGTCACCAACTCCGCAATTACCATCGATACCTATTTGAACATTTACGGATTCACCTTCACTGGAACCCCCGGCAGTTACACCATTGGCAGCACGAGCGGCAGCTCGGTGTACCTGACGGCCTGGGGCACCACTCAGATCGCAACCGGGTTGACCAATGCTTCCACTGTGACAGAAACAATCAATGCCCCTCTTGTCCTGGAAGGAAGCTACACGTTCAACAGCGGCAATGGCAGTGGGACTGGAGCCGGTTCGGCCATCCTCAATCTTGGAGGGAATATTTCAGCAGGCACAACTGCCGCTGTTACCCTGAGTTTGCGGGGACAAAATACCAATGCTAATACGATTAGCGGAACCATTAGCAATGGGAGCTCTTCCGGTTTAGCCATTAGTAAGATGGATTCGGGAACATGGATTCTTTCAGGCGTCAACACCTATACTGGGGTGACAAATATTATGGTTGGCACGTTGAGCATCAATACCATAGCGAACAGTGGTGTAAGCTGCGCCATTGGCGCCGGCACGACGATTAATTTCGGCCAAAACAACGCTTCGAGTGGCATCGGAACGCTCCTCTATACCGGGGCAACAGCTTCAAGCAACCGGGCCATTGTTATTAAGAACGGAGAGCTCGGTGGTGGAGGTATTATCACCGTAAATTCCGCCGCGACGACGCTGACTCTTAGCGGAGCGATCACCACCGCCTCCAACACCTATGCCTCAAAAATGACGCTCTCCGGTGCCGGTAACGGCGTGCTGAGCGGCGACATCCTCAACGTTGGCGCGCTCTCTTTAGTCAAGAGCGGAGCGGGAACCTGGACCCTCTCCGGCTCCAACGCCTCCACCGGAACCATTACCGTCAACGCGGGCACCTTGCAAATTGGCAACGGCGGCACCACCGGAGGCATCGATTCCATTTCGGCGGTTAGCGGCAGCAACGGGGCCACGCTGGCGTTCTATCGCTCGGACACCATCAGCTACGGCGGGGTGATCAGCGGCAGTCTCGCCCTCAAGCAGATCGGCACGGGCAGCTTGATCTTCACCGGGGCCAACACCTACACGGGCCTGACCACCATTGGCAGCGGCACGCTGCAACTCGGCAACGGCGGCGCCACGGGATCGCTCGCCACCACGGGCACGATCGTCAACAACGGTACACTAGTCATCAACCGCTCCAATAACGCTACCCAGGGCACGGACTTCAGCAGCGCAGCCATCAGCGGCAACGGCTCCTTTACGCAGGCAGGCTCGGGAACGACCACGCTCAACAAAGCCAACACCTACACCGGCACGACCACGGTCACCGCAGGTGAACTGGACTTGAATAACACGACGGGCAACGCCATCGCGGGTCATTTGCTAGTCAACGGCGGCGTGGCCAAGCTATTGGCCGCAAACCAGATCGCCAGCGCCAAAAACCTGACGGTCAGCAGCGGCACGTTTGACTTGCAAAGCTACAACCAAAGCGTCGCCAATGTACAGTTAACCGGCGGCGTCATCCAGGGCTCCGGCACGCTGACCAGCAACAACGCTTACGATGTGCAGGCGGGCACGATCAGCGCGAACCTGGGTGGCAGCGTCGGCTTGAACAAGACCACCAGCGGCAACGCAACCCTTTCAGGGAACAATAGCTACACGGGAGCCACCGCGGTTACGGGGGGCACCCTGACGCTGGATGGCTTGATTGCGACGAGCAGCGCGGTTTCCGTCAATAACGCCACCCTGGCAGGCAGCGGCACGGCCAACGGCACGGTTACCGTCACCAGCGGCACAGTCAACGGCAACAGCCTGAATCTGGGAGCCACCACGCTCATTGGCTCCAGCACGCTGAGCGGCTACAACCTTGCCAGCAGCGTAACCGTGCAAAGCGGCTCAACCTCTCTAACGGGTACCACCAAGTCTACCAGCGCGCTATCGGTCTCCGAGGGAGCCACATTGAACGCCAACGGCACCATTGACGGAAGCGCCAATATCAGCGGCTTGCTGAAAGGCACCAGTACAGTCACCGGCAACCTCGCGCTCATCAGCGGCACCCTCGCCAGCGGTAGCCTCGCTCCCGGCAACAGCGCCGGGATCACCACGGTCGAGGGCAGCTTCACCGTAGACCAAAAGTCCACCTTGGTGGCGCAAGTTAGCGGAACCGTGGCTGGAACCTCCTACGATCAGGTCAAGACCGGCGGAAACGTAAGCCTTGATGGAACGCTGGACCTTTCCACGCTCAGCGGCTTGACGCTGGGTGATTCGCTCACCCTCATCGACAACACCGGCAGCGGCACAACGACGGGATATTTCTCCACGATCCTTACAAACGGCGCCACCTACACGCCAACCTCGAACTCAAGCTATACGTTCACGGCAGACGGCAAAGAATATCTCTTGAGCTACTCGTCCAACGCCGATGGAGACGGCTATAACAATGATGTGACCCTCACGATGGTTCCCGAGCCGGGCACCTGGGCGATGCTCCTGGGCGGCTTCGGCATGCTCGCCTTTGGGCAACGGCTGCGCCGTCGTGCGGTTTAGTAAGCAAAATCTAGAGGTTCCCAGGCTGCTAGGGCAGTCGGGATACAATTCAGCAGCCATAGCTCCAGGGGGCTAATGGCTGCTGTTTTTTTATAGCCGAGGGTCGATTTTGTATCCGTAAAAATACCTAGACAGGCCTCAGCATTTTCCCGGCAGATAAAATTGACATTGGTTCGCTAAACTTGGGAACATTAGGCGTCCCTCCATTATGCCTGAACTGATCGCCATTTTCAGTGACGTCCACTCCAACATTGAAGCCCTCCATGCCGTCGTGGCCGATATGGAGAACCTCAATATTCACCGGCGTTACTGCCTCGGCGATATCGTGGGCTATGGCCCCGACCCGGGCGCATGCCTGGACTTGGTGCGCGATATGGGCTGCCCGGTGCTGAAAGGCAACCACGAGTCGGCAGTCGGCAGCACGAATTTCCAGCAGGAGATGGAGGCGGAAGAGATGAACACTTCGGCGCTGGCGGGGATCGAGCTTTCGCGCAAGGTGCTCTCCGTCGAGCAATGCAATTGGCTGCGGCAACTGCCGCTGACGTTGCATGAGGAGAACGTGGAGTTCGTACACGGCTCGCTCGACGCCCCCGGCGAGTGGTGGTATGTGCTCAGCCCGGATGACGCCCGGCTTCACTTCGCAGCGCAGGCGAGGCCGCTCTGCTTCTGCGGGCATACGCACAACCCGATGGTGTGGCACCTCGACGGCGGCCGCCTTTCGGTTCGGCCCGGCGTCGGGCGCATTCCCATTTCAGAGCGAGGAAAGACGCTCATCAACGTCGGCTCCGTGGGGCAGCCCCGGGACCTCAACTCCGACGCCTGTTACGCAGTCTACTCCCCCGAGGGGAAGTGGATTCAATTCCGCCGCGTGCGGTACGATCTCCACAAAACGAAGAAGAAAATAAAAGAAGCAGGGCTGCCCAACTACACCGCGAGGCGGCTTTCGGAAGGCCGGTAGCGGCACTTTCCGCCCAATCTGAGGCCGCACACAAGACGGCGGCACCGTCGATGACTCCGCGCAGCCGCTTTGGGGAAAAATAGCCGCTGGTGATCGCGGAACCGCGCCGCGATATTACGCAACGGTACCGGCAGACACGCCTCCGATGTCTGCAAGATGCAGACAAATCCGGCTACGAGGCCATGGATTACCCGGCCCGATGGCTTTATCGGCGAATCGGCCCGCGCCGTTCGCAAACGCAAAGCCGGTAACGATTACCCCCCGGCCAGGCCGTTTTCATTCGATAACTTTGCGCACGGAGAGCCCTTAAAACGGGTCATTCCGGCGGCCCCTCGGCAAAGCTCATGAAAAACACGGTCACAGTAGTGGTGATAACGCTCAACCGGCCCGAATGTCTGCGCCGGTGCATGGCGGCACTGCAAGCGCAGACCGTCGAGCCGTCCCAGGTGATTGTCGTGGACGCCTCGCACGACCAGCGCAACCGCTCGGTGATGAGGCGTTTCCCGGAGGTGCTCTACCTCGCGCAACCGGAGCTCTTCAGCCGAAAGACCGCCTCGCGCAACCGCGGGTTGCTTGAGGCCCGGGGCGACATCGTCGCTTTTCTGGATGACAACGCCTATGCCCACCCGGACTGGCTCCAAAGCCTGCTCGGGGCCTACGACGGCCCGAATATCGGCGGCGTGGGCGGCCGGGCGCTCAACGGACAGCGCGACGAGGCGCTCGCGGATGGCGTGGGGGTGTTGCAGCCGAACGGTTTTCTCACGGGCAACTTCGCCAGCGATCCCGGGGAGATCATCGAGGTCGATCACGTCATCGGGTGCAATATGTCCTTCCGCCGCGAGGTGCTGGAGCGCCTGGGCGGTTTCCGCGAGGATTTCGGCGGCCTTTCCGGGCTGTGCGAGGATTCGGATCTCTGCCTCCGGGTCAAGGCGCTCGGCTACCGCCTGCGCTTCCAGCCAGAGGCGTGCGTGGACCACGATGACGCGCCCCAGGCGGAGGGGCAGCGCTTGAGCCCTTCCTACTATTACTACAGCCGCCTCAATAGCTGCCTCATGCTGGTGCGTCATTTCGGGGTCTCGCCGATCCTGTGGCGCTTCCCGCTTGCGATTGCCTGGCAATCAAGCCGCGAGCTGCTCCGGGGCGCGGGCGGCGCGCTGTGCCGGTTCGCGGCGTCCGGCGCGGGCCTGGCGGCAGGGATGGTCCGTGGATTCTATGTTTACCTAAGGGATGGGACAGACCCCATCCGGCGCGATGCGGGGGCCGAGGCGATCCGCAAGGCGCTCCGAGCGCACGCGGCGCTCTCGGCAACCAATCGCCCCGCAGGGAGATAACGTTATGCGCATCTGTTTCATCACCATCGCCACGAATGTCATGGAGCCCCCATGTGGAAAGGCGGCGCATCCCCAATGAACATTGCCCATTTTGCCAGCGACTTTTACCCCAACCTCGGCGGAGTACAGGAGTTCGTGCGTCAACTGGCGCGCGAACAGCAGGCGACGGGCCACCGGCCCCTTATCGTCACCAACCGCTGGCCCAAGACGCTGCCTAAGTTCGAGGTTTACGAGCACCTGCCGGTTCACCGCGCGGTGTTCCGCGTTCCGGAACCCAACTGGTGGCAACTCGCGGGCGCGGCCGTGCTCTACGCACCCACGCGGCTGCGGCTGTTGCGGATTCTCATGGAGCACGAGGCGGAGGTGATCCATATCCAGGGCGTCGGCACCAACGCGGTCTACGCACTCCAGGCCAGCCGCCACCTGAAGCTGCCGCTGGTGGCGACGCTGCACGGAGAGCTTTCGGGGGACCGCAGCGGGCTTTTCCTGCCCTCGGCCTTCGCGCGCAAGCTGCTCCGGAGAGTCCTGGACACGGCGGATGCGCTCACGGTCTGCTCGCAACACATGCTGCGCGAGGTGGAGACGTTCTACGGCCGGGCGCTGGGCGAACGCGCCCGGGTGATCCCCAACGGCGTGCGCAATGAGGAGTTTTCAGCCGCGTTGCCCCACGCGCATCCCCGCCCCTACCTGCTCGCCATCGGGCGGCACGTGCCAGAAAAGGGGTTCGACCTTTTGCTGCGGGCGTTCGACATCATCCTGCGCTCCGGGTTCGTGGATCACGATCTGCTCATCGCCGGAACCGGGCCCGAGCGCGAGGCGCTGGAGCATCTGGCAAAGGACCTCGGGATTTCAGACCGGGTCTGTTTCCCCGGTCCAGCAGACCGTCCGGCGACAGCCCGCCTCTTCGCGGGATGCTCGTTCTTCGTCCTGCCTTCGCGCATGGAACCGCGAGGCATCGTAAGCCTGGAGGCGATGGCCGCGGCGAAGGCCGTGGTGGCGACGCGCGTGGGCGGCGTGCCGGAAATGATCGCCCATGAGCAGAACGGTCTGCTGGTGGAGCCGGAAAACGCCGGGGCGCTGGCCAACGCGATGGTGCGCCTGATCGCCGACCGGGATTTGCGGAAGCGCCTGGGGGCCGCCGGACGGGAGCAAGCCCGCTGCCTGGACTGGAGCTGCGCGGCCACCAAATACGATGCGATTTACGAAACCCTCCGGCTTGGACAAAACACGGGACGCCTCATTTAGGCAATACACGAATCTTCTTTTTCTCAAATGACACCGGATCAACTCAATGCCGCCCTGCGCCAGAAATGGCCGGGCCTTCACCGATGGGCGCGCGGCGTATTCAACTCGGCGCTCATGCGTCACCCCGCCCTCCCCTGCCCCGCGCTGCCGCGCAGCCTGGATGAAAAGCGGGTATGGGTGCATCCCCGCTTTTGCGCGACACAGCTCGATGTGAAACCGCACGTGCGCGCCTGGCTCGCGCGGTATCTCCACACGGGCAGCACCTTCTTCGACGTGGGAGCCTATGTGGGCTGGCACTCCATTTTTGCAGCCCGGATCGTGGGCCGCGAGGGTCGCGTGGAGGCCTTTGAAGCCTCGCCCGCCAATGCTTACTACCTGGATTACCACCGCCGCAAAAACCGCCTCTCGCAAATGGAAGTGGTGCGAGCCGCCGTGGCCAGCGAGGCCGGGGGGGAGCTGCTCTTTCATTTGATCAACGGCGGCGACTCGACGAGCAACTCGATCCACTGCGGCGAAGCCTCCAGCCGCGCGGAGGCCAACCAGGTCCTATCGGCGGTGTCCGTTGCGACGACCACGCTGGATGCCCACGCGGCCATCCAGCCTCCGGACCTGGTCAAAATTGACGTGGAGGGAGCCGAGCTGCTCGTGCTCAATGGCGCTGCGGGTTTGATGTCGTACCGTCGCCCGCCGATCATCCTGGCCGCGCATCCCACGTGGCTGCCGGACGGGGCGCGCGCCGAAGAAATCTTCCGGCTCATGCACCGCCGCGAATACGAAATCTATGAACCCGACGGAACGGCGGCCACCCGCCTTGAGGCTGCGGATTACCTCTGCCTGCCCAACGAATATCTGTCTTAAGACCCTGAGCTGATGTGCGGCGGAAAAGCTGGATCATCTCCACGCCCGTAGCCTATGAAACCATGGAACGTTCTATTTTTCGACCATTCGGCGCGGCCGGGCGGCGGTGAAATCGCGCTCCTGCGGCTGATAGCCGCGCTGGACCGCGAACGCTTCCACCCGCTGGTCGTCCTGGGCTCCGCGGGCGAATTTCAGACGCTGCTGGCCGAGGCCGGGATCGAGGTGCACTACTTGCCTTTGCCCACGGGCATCGCCGATGTCCGGAAGGAAAAGCTCAGCCCCTCGGCGCTCCTCTCCGCTGGGAAAACCCGGGAATGCTGGAGCTACGCGCGCAGGCTGGCGGCCTTCATGGAAAGCCATCACGTCGATCTGCTGCACACCAATTCGCTGAAAGCCGACCTGATCGGCGCCGCCGCGGCCCGCCGCGCACGGGTCCCGCTGATCTGGCACGTTCGCGACCGGATCGCCTCCGATAATTTGTCCGCATTGACGGCCAGCGGCTTCCGCCTCGCCTGCCGGTGCCTGCCGGATCACATCGTCGTCAACTCCCGGGCCACGTTGGAAACCCTTGGCCGGGCGGCGCGCGGAAAGGCCACGGTGGTCTACGACGGGCTCCCTTTCCCGGACTTCGCCCCGGTGCCGATTCCGCCCGGGCCGCCGGTCATCGGAATCCTGGGCCGGATCTCGCCCTGGAAAGGCCAGCATGTGTTCCTCAACGCCGCCGCTCAAATCAGGAAGAACTTTCCCCATGCGCGCTTCCGGATCATTGGCGCGCCGCTGTATGGCGAGGAATTTTACGAACAGGATCTTCGGGCGATGAGCAACCGGCTCGGCCTCACGGGCGCGGTGGAATTCACCGGCTTTGAAAAAGACATCAAGCGCGAGATCGAGCGGCTCACCGTGCTCGTGCATGCCTCCACCCTGCCCGAGCCCTTCGGCCAGGTGGTCTTCGAGGCGATGTACTATTCACGCCCCGTCGTGGCGACCCGGGCCGGGGGCGTGCCGGAAATCGTCGAGGACAACATCACGGGAATCCTGGTTCCAATGGAGGACGCCCAAGCCATCGCCTGCGCGGTCGAATCCCTGCTCGCCGCCCCCGAGTGCGCCCGCCAGATGGGGGCAAAAGGGCGGGAGCGCGTATTGCATTATTTTTTAGCCGAGCAATCCGCGCGCAAAATCGAGTCCATTTACTCGACCCTCTTGAGCGATTGATCGCCCCGGCAAAGCCCCAAGCTCAAGGCCACACCGACCACCAAGCCGCCCAGCAGGCCGAGAATGGAAACCTTGACGCAACTGGGGCTGACCGGCTCGGACGGCAGGACGGCAGGAATATTGGTCAGCTCGCTCCCCCGGGCGAGGTCGGCTTTCCTCAAGCGTTTGAGGATCGCTTCGTAAAGCGCCCGGTCGGTTTCCACGTCGCGGAAGAGGACATTGTAGGGAAGAGCCTGGCGGCTGAGCAAAAGGGCGGCATTCTCCTGCTCTTTCACCGCCGACTCGCAGTTTTTCTCCGTGAGGAGCGCCTCCTCGTAGGTGGCCCGGATCAGCTCCGGCATTTTCAGCACGGCGGCCCGCAGCGCCTCCCGGGCATCCAGCAACTGCGCGCGCACTTGGAGTATCTTCGGATGCTTTTCGGTATAGTGCAGGCTGAGCTCGGAAATTCTTGCCTCCAGGGAAGCGACTTGCTGTTGGCATTCCAGCACCGAGGGATGCCCGGAAACCGCCGCGATGCCGAGCAGCTCCTGCACGTCGCCCGCATGTTCCGTCACCTTGCGGTAGTCCGCTTCGAGCCGCAGCCGCACGGCCTTGGCCTCGGTGAGCTGGGCCTTCTGGGCTTTAAGCTTTGCAACCGCTGTCTCCTGCTTTTCATCCAGCAACACGGAGCCGTGCATTTCTTTGTAGATTTGCAGGGCTTCCTCGGAATGTTGCAGCTTCGCTTTGAGATTCGCCGCTTCGTCCATCAGGTACTTCACCGCCACCTCCTGGTTGCCGGTCTCCAGGGAGCGCGAATCGTCGAACTTAAGCGGTTTGGTTTTGTCGGCCGTCTTTTCGATGACCGCGATGGAACGGAAGATTTCCGACTGCCGGGCCGAATAGCCCAGGCCGACAAACAGGCCCACGCTGGCGCAGAGCGCGATCAGCCGCGCCTTTTCGCGTAGGACGTGGGCTATTTCGAGAAAGCTGAATTTCCGGATCCCGTCTTCGTTTTCAAATTCGCCGGTATCTTTCATTGGTTCCCTTCTCTCCGTGCGCCGTTGCCGCGGCGCTTCCAGGTTTACTCCACGGGCACCTTGCAGATGACGCAGGTTCCCGATCCGGGCGGGGATTGGAAGTGCAGCTCGGCCTCGATGAGGTCCGCCCGGTAACGCATTGAGGCCAGCCCGAGACCGGGGGAACGCCCCTCCCCCTCTCCCATGCCATGGCCGTTATCGGTCACGGAAAGCGTGAAGAGGCCGTCCGTTTTGCGCATCCGGACGGTGATACAATCGCCCCCGCTATGGCGCGCGGCGTTGTGCATCGCTTCATGCGCGATGCGGAAAAGCTGGATGGCTGCCGTCTCGTTCTTCAGCTCCTGTGGCCAACCGCCCTCAATGCCGCATTTGACGGGATAGGCGGCGCACAACTGCGCGGCGACACTCCGAAGCCTTGCCACAAAGCCCTCCCCCGCCAGCGGCTCGGGCGCGAGGTTGTAGACCAGCTCGCGCGTCCGGCCCGCCATTTGCCGCGTCAGATCGGCGATGTGGGCGGCCACCTTGGCCTGCGTTTCGTCGCCTTCGGCAAGGCGCTTTTCCAGCAGCTTGGCGATCAGCGCCGCCGCCGCGAGTTCCTGGCAAAGCTCGTCGTGCAGATCGCACGCCATGCGCCGCAGTTCCCGCTCGCTGGCCTCGACGATTTGCTTTTCAAGCCGTCGAATGGCGGAAAGATCCTGTAGGCGACCCGCGACTCCGGTGGTCTCGCCCCGCGCGTCGCACACCCGGTGATGACTGACCCGGCAAGGCAGTTTATTGCCCAGTGTGAGGTTACAGCTCCGCACCCCACCATCGGCAAGCACGGCCTCCTCCTGCCGGAGCACCAGGCAGGCGAAACGGGCCGGGAAAAAGCGGGCCATGGGGCTGCCGATCAGTTCGTCGAGTTCCACGCCGAAGAGCGTCGCGCACCGCGGATTCGCAAACCGGCATACGCCCGAGAAATCGCGGAAATAGAGCGCGTCCGGGGCGCTCCGAACCATGGCGGCAGAGATTTCGCCGCAGGGAATTGGCGTCAACGGGAGTTGGGCAAGATTCATTTGGATCCGGGTTCGTATTTGCGCGAAGCCCCGCTCGCCGCCTGAACTAAAAAACCATGTTTCCCCCGGCTTGCCGCCATTGATCCGCCGATGGGGGCCCTCCGGGTTGGAACGCCCTGATGATTGACGATCCCCGGATCGTTCGAAGAGGCACGGTCCCTCCCTCAATATAAAAGCAGACGCCCGGTCCTGTTCGGAACCGGGCGCATGCCTGGCAGGGAGACTGTATTAAAGAGCATCAGATCCGCACACCGAGGGGCGGCTGCGGCTTGACGGCCACCACGGGGGCCACCAGAGGGAGATTCCGGTTCCGCGCGAGTGTGAGCACCAGGGTCGGGTCCTCGGCGCGGTATTGATGAAGTTTATTGCGCAACGTTCGCACGCTGATCTTGAGCAGACCCGCGGCGCGCGTCCGGTTTTGGTTGGTGATTTCCAGCGCCCGGATAACTTGCCGTTTCTCCATCTCCTCCAGCGTGAGCAGCGGCTCGCTGCCCATGGCGGTCGCGGAGCTTTCGCCGTTGCGCTGGGGAAGCGCGCCGATGCGCTTGGTATCGAGCCACTGGAAGGACTCGGCTTCCAGGCGCGTACCACCGTCGGTCAGCATCACGGCGCGGTCGAGGACGTTCTCGAGTTCGCGCACGTTCCCCGGCCAGGAGTAGGCCATGAGATGCCGGAGCGCTTCCTCGGAGATGCCGCACGGTTTGCCGCCGGAGGTAGAGCGCTCCAGCCAGTCGTAAACCATGGCGGGAAGGTCGGCGATGCGCTCGCGCAACGGCGGAACGTGCAGGATGGAACGGCTCAGGTACTGATGGAGCTCCGGCAGGAAGCCACCGCGCGCCACGCAACCGGCGAGGTCGCGCTGCGTCGTGGCCACCACGCGAATATCCAGCTCCAGGCGGCGCTCGCCACCCAGGCGCACCCATTGCCCGGTTTTAAGCGCATCCAGGAGCTTCACCTGGACGCACATGGGCAGTTCGGAGACCTCGTCGAGCAGCAGCGTGCCGCCCTGGGCGAGCTCCAACCGGCCGCCCTTGAGCACCCGGCGGCAGCCTCCATCGTCACAGGTTTCCGTGATCCGGCCAAAAAGTTCATTATCCAGCGCCGCCTCCTCGGCTCCGGCGCAGTTGACCCGCACCAGAGGCCCGTCGGCCCGAGTGCTGGCGCGGTGCACCATCCCGGCCACGCGGCACTTTCCGGTGCCCCGTTCCCCGGAAATGAGAATCGGGTCGTTGCCCGCGCCCATGTGGGCCACCAGCGAGCGCAAGTGGCGGATTCCTGGCGAATCCCCGACCATCTCCCGCTCGCAGCAGAGTTCCCCCTCCAGGTAGCGGCGCACCTGCAGGCCGTGCCGGAATGCGGCGGCCCGTTCCATGGCGGCTCGCAGAGCATCCAGGGAATACGGTTTGCCCAGGTAATCAAACGCCCCTGCCCTCAGGCAGCGAATGACGGCTTCCCCGGTGCTGTTTCCGCTCAAGACCAGAGCAATGGGCGGAAGCTCCATACCGGCGGTTCGCGCAAGCAAGTCGCTTCCGCTCCCATCCGGTAGGTCGAGATCGACCAGCAGCAAATCAAAGAATTCCTGCTTTAGGAGCCGGTCCGCTTCGGCGAGCGTCCCGGCGGTTGCAACCGAGTATTGTTGCGAGCGCAGAAAGGCCTCAAGCACCCTGCGGCCCGACGGTTCATCATCGACGATTAGGATTTTCTCAAAATTCATGAGGACGCCAGAATACGCCCACCAATGGGATGGACAATCGGGTGGCGGCACGTTGCATGCGTGAGCCTTTCCCTGAAACGGCTACTCTGGAAATCAGAAGACGAAGGCAAACTGCAGCCCGACCGCCAAAGCGTTGTCCTGGTGGATCGCGGCGCCGGGGTTGAAAAGATACTGAATATCCGGCTGTACGGTGAGCCATTCGCTGACTTTGATTTTGTAGGTGGCTTCGAGAACCGCCTCATGATGCGCCTCGGGCGGTTCCCCGGCTGCGTCCCGCAGGGCGGAGCTGACCCGGGTAAAACTAAACCCAATCCCCGCGATGTCCCCCTCCCGCCCGGGGAAGGGCCCCTTGCGAGTCAGCCCGGCCTCGCCGTAGAAGGGCACCACGCTGCGCTCCGCGGGCGCACCGCCAATCCGCAGGAACGCATTGAGCCCGGCGTCCTTGCTCCCCGGTTCCCGCCAGAGCGGCTGATCGGCGATAACGTAACCGCCCGCGTTGGAGATCCGGCCCTTTTCCAGGAGGGCGTCATTCTCCGCCGGGGTGTGGTAGAACGCGCCGAGTTTGTACGTGCCGCCGTCCTTCCAGGGCGTCCACGCGGCCTCCGCCAGGGCCAGGGCTCCCTGGCGGGTATTGAGGCTCCAGTCAAGGCCGTGCGGATTCCCCACCGGGTCGCCCACGTCGCCATCGTAAAGCCCCGCCTGGACGGAAAAAGTCTCCCCTGCTTTCCACCGAACGCGCACCCCCGGCCCGGCAACCGGGTAGACCGGGGCCCGGAAATTCCGGGCTATGAGCGGGATGGACCCAAAGGCGCTGTTGATGAAATTCGCCCCGTTCTCTGACAAACAGAACTCGGTATCCGCCAGAAGCTGCCCAGCGCGAACCGAAAACCCGCCCGCCTCCTGTTCCAGCCAGGCTTCGTAGAGGCGCAGGGAATCGTAGGTGTCGATATTGCTCACGCCGTTGAAATCATGGACGTACTTCTCCGTGAGGCTCGCTCCGTGCGGGTAAAGCCCGCTCACCAGAAAGCTCCCGCCGCTCCATCCCACGAGCTTGTCCAGATCACCTTGGATTCCCACGTTCAAAACGGCGTCGTAAACCGCTCCCTGCCGGTACCCGCCCGAGAGATTCCCGAAGCCCTCGCCGGTGTAGGAAATGGGAAACGTCAGCCCCGGCTTTTGATCCGGCGCATCTCCGGCGCGGCCCTCCAGAGGGGAAATCAACGTCAGAAGCAAGACTGGCAGTATCCATTTTTCCATATCCAAACGCGTCCTATTGATTAAGGGCACCTCTGGAAACCCGGGGCTTGGCAGCCACGAAGGATTCTTGATGCCCTTTTGGCTCCAATTTTCGGGCAATATTCATCATATTGACTGAAAAATGGAGCCAAAAGGGCATCAAAAAGACAAAGTGGATGACGCGCCTCGGTTTCCAGAGGTGCCCTAAATTAGCAGTTCTGCGCAAAAGAATGAACAAAAAGGAACCCTGGTTTGACGCTGTGCTAAATCCCGTGCGTTAATGTACGGAGCCCGGCCGGGTCGATCTTGACATCATAGAGGGCAAATGGTCACTAAGGGATTCCTTTGCCAAGAGTGAACGCTTGAATGAGCCCTATTTCTCCGCGAAAAAAAAACCAGTCCCGCACGCCTTCTCCGCCTAAGAGCAGCAAGCGGCCCGTTGTGCCGGAGCGATCGCCCGCGGCGGAGCGGGATCGCGTTCTGGAGCGTTCCCTGGCCGGAACCAACCTGGAGAACGAGGATCTCCAGCTCCAGATGGCCATGCTCAAAGGGATTCCCGACCCGGCCTGGATGAAGGACAAAAACGGCATTTTCCTGGCCGTCAACCATGCGTGGACGAAGTTCCTGCGCAAACCGGCCAAAGCAGTGCTGGGCAGGTCGGTGCTCGAAGTCTTTGGCGAGGAAATCGGCCGCAGGCTCTACCTCCAGGACCTTGATGTCATCAAAACGGGAGCCCCCAGGCGGTTCGAGGAGTTCTTTATGGTCGACGGCAAGCCTGCCTGGATCGACACCATCATCACCCCCTACCTGGACTCGGAAAACTGCGCGGCGGGGACCATCGGGGTTGCCCGCGATATCACCGAGCGCAAGCAGACTGAGGAGCGTTTTTTGCGCACTCAGCGGATGGAAAGCCTGGGCGTGCTCGCCAGCGGCATCGCGCACGACCTCAACAACATCCTGGGGCCGATCCTGATGGCGACCTCCATGCTCCAGGAAAATATCAAGGATGAAGCCAACCGGGAGCTGATCGGCATTATTGAGGAAGCCGCCCAGCGCGGAACCGACATCGTCGGCCAGGTGCTCATGTTCGCCCGCGGGGCCAAGGGCCAGCGCAAAACGGTCGACACGCGCCACCTGCTCGAACAAGTCGGGCGCATTCTGCGCAAGGCCATGCCCGAGGCCGTTAATTTCGTCACCAGCCTTCCCGAGGATTTATCCAATATCACCGGCGATTTGACCCAGCTCCACCGGGTCTTTATGAACCTGTGCGTGAACGCGCGGGACGCCATGCCCTCCGGAGGCCTGCTGACGCTCAGCGGCCATAATACCGAGGTGGACCGGGCGGCCGCCAAGCACAACCCTGACGCGCGGCCCGGCCGCTACGTCTGCATCACCGTGACCGACACGGGCATCGGCATTCCGGAGCAAATCAGGGAAACAATTTACGATCCCTTTTTCACCACCAAGGAGATCGGCAAAGGCACCGGGCTGGGGCTCTCGACCGTGCTCGCCATCGTGAAAAATCACGATGGGTTTGTGACGCTCGATTCCAAGGTGGGCAAAGGCTCGGTTTTCTCCGTCTACCTACCCGCCACCCAAGGCAAGGCCCAGCCCGAAAAGCCCCAGCCCGTGACGGTATCTCCCAACGGCGAGGGCGAGGTGATCCTGGTCGTGGACGACGAGCTGCCGATCTGCAAAATGATCGAGACGATCCTGACGAAGAAGGGCTACCGGGTGCTCACGGCCCTGGGAGGCCACGAGGCGCTGCGGCTTTTCGCCGGGCAACAGGGGCAAATCCGGGCCGTTCTGACCGACCTCGCCATGCCTGAAATGAGCGGCGTGGAGCTCATTCGGCGGCTCAAAGCGGCCCAGCCGGGTCTCCCCATCATCGCATCGACCGGCCAATCCAGCGAGCAGCGCTACAGCGACCTCGATACCCTGGACGTGCAATGGCGGCTTTCGAAGCCCTACGGAGCGCAGCAGCTCCTGGCCATCGTGCGCGAGGCGCTGACGTCCCGGGCTTGACATCCCCACCCCGGCCGGGGCCACACTCTCGCGGAATGTTATCGAGACCCCGTCAACCGCTTGCCCTTCACGCGCTTTGCGCGATCGGGGGCATCGTGGCGGCGGATCAGCTGAATTCGCCCCACTGGGCCTGGGCGGCGGCGCTGGGCGTGGCGCTCTGGATCGCATGGGGTAGCGCGCTGCGAAAGCGGAAGCGCACATCCCGGTGGCTCGCGGCGGCGGCCACTTTCAGCCTTTTCTTTGCGTGGAACGCCTACCGGCTCACCGATGGGCCGAGTGCCGTACTGGCCCGGACGGTGCCGCCCCAGGGATGCGTGGTCAAAGGTACTGGGATCGTGGACAGCGAACCGGACCCGGAGCGGCGCTTCCATCTTCAGTTGGAGGCGCTCGACCTGGGCGATGGCAAACCCAGGGCGATCCGCGCCCCGGTGCTCGTCCGCTGGAACAACCGGGGAGCGCTTCATTACGGTGACCGGATCGAGTTCACCGGCGACCTGCACCCCATCCCCCCGCCTCGCAACCCGGGGGTATTCGACAGCCCCGCCTACTGGAGAACCCAGGGCATTACCTGCGAGCTGCGCATCCGCTTCAATAACGACGTGCGCCTGCTCGAGCCCGACCGCGGCCGCCCCTTCGTGGCCCACTCCATCGCGCTCCGCCACTGGCTGGAGGGCATCCTCGCGCTCGACCTCGAAGATTCGCCCGACCTCACGGCGCTCATCCAAAGCATGGTCCTCGGCTCCCAGGGCGATTCCATGGAGGAAACGCGCGCCCTCTTTCAGTACACCGGCACCATGCACCTCTTTGCCGTCAGCGGCATGAATGTCGCCATGCTGGCCGCCATCGCCACCAGCGTCCTGATGGCCCTGGGGCTCCCCCGGCGCACCGTGGCCATCACCGTAATCCCGCTCCTTTGGGCCTATTGTTATGCCACGGGGCTCACCCCCAGCAGCCTGCGGGCAACGGTCATGGCCACGGTCTACCTGGGCGGCCTGCGATTGAACCGTTTCGCGCTCTCGTGGAACACCCTGGGGGCCTCGGCGCTGGTGCTCCTGGTGGCGAACCCGGGCGACCTGTTCACCTCCGGCTTCCAGCTCTCGTTCCTGATGGTCGCCTTCCTGTTCCTTTGCGTCGGGCCCATCCAGCGCCGGGTGACGCCCTGGGTCGAGCCGGATCCGTTTCTACCTCGGACGCTCTGGTCCCCGTGGCTGCGGGCACGCACGTGGGGGGCCCGGCATCTGGCGGAAGGGGTGGCCGTTTCGAGCGTTGCCTGGCTCGGCTCCACGCCGCTCATGATCCACTACTTTCACCTCTGGTCGCCCTCGACGGTGCCCGCCAACCTGATCGCGGCGCTGCTCACGTGGGGGATGCTGGTGACGGGGCTAGCGGCGGTGAGCGCCGGGGTTTTTTGCAAAGGGCTCGCCATCATTTTCAATAACGCCAACTGGCTGATCGCCAAAACGCTGCTCTCAGTCGTCTCCGGCATCGCCTCCGTGCCCTACAGCCATGTCTTCGTGGAAGTCCCCTCGCCGGGGCCCACGCAGCTCTGCGAAGTGGAGGCCCTCGATCTCCCCGGCGGCGCGGCCATCCATGTGCGGATCAACTCAAAGGAGGAGGGGCGGCGCGACTGGCTGGTGGATTGCGGCAATGAAAACGCGGTGAAATTTACCGTCGCCCCGTACCTGCGGAGCCGGGGCGTCAACCGCCTCCAAGGCGTGGTGCTGACCCATGGGGATGCGCAACACATCGCAGGCCTGCTGACCCTGCTCAAAGAGACGCCCGTAGAGGAGGTCGTCGACTCCTACCTGCCCGACCGCTCCCCCACCCGCAAGGCGATCCAAAAGGAACTCGCAGATCAGGCGCGCGGGAAATCGCTCGTTAGCCGAGGCGACCGGCTCACGCTTGCGCCGGGGGTGACGCTCCATGTCCTCTTCCCGCCCGAGGGGCTGGAGGCGGGGCGCGCGGATGACAAGGCGCTGGTATTGCGACTCGACGCGGCGGGGCGGCGCATCCTGCTTTCCTCCGACGCCGGGTTCCGCACGGAAAGCTGGCTGCTGGAAAACGCGGCTCCCGGCGAACTCCGCGCCGACGCCTGGATCAAGCAAAACCACGCGACCGACCTCTCCGGCACCCCGGATTTTCTCGAAGCGGCGCACCCGTCCCTCATTGTAGCCTCCGGGGCCGCGTTCCCGGCTCAGGAGCGGCTAAAAGAGGAGTGGGTCCGGGAGGTGCAGGCGCGCGGAATCCGCCTTTTGCGCCAGGACCTCGGCGGGGCGGCGAGTCTCCGGATCGGCCCGAAGGGGGAGTGGAGCGCCGGAACGTTTCTCTCGAACTAAGCGCCATTTCATGATTCCTTAGAGGTCATGTCCTACCAAGACCTTGAAGCGCAACTCCTCGACTGGATGGCCCGCCCCGCAGGCGGCATTCCGGAGGCGGAGTTCGACGCTTTGGCGCTGGAAATCCACCGCTTTCAACGCGAAGCCAACGCCCCTTACGCCCAATTTTGCCGCCACGAAAAAGCGCGCGTAAAGCACTGGTGGGAGATCCCAGCCGTGCCAACAAGCGCCTTTCGCCACGCCGCGCTGCGCACTTTCCCCGCCTCCGAAGCCGTCGCCACCTTCCGCACCAGCGGCACCACCGGCGAAGGCTACGGCAGCCACCACTTTTGCTCCACCCAGCTCTACGACGCCTCCATCCTCCGCGCCTGGCGGGACCTGGCCCTCCCCTCGGCGCCCCAAATCATCCTGACCCAGCGCCCCGGCGACGCCCCCCACTCCTCGCTCAGCCACATGATGGGAACGTTCAGCGCACTCGGCCCCCAGACATGGGCCATCGACGCAGGCGGCAGCATGGACGTAGACGCCATTCGCACCACCGCCTCAGCGGGCCCGGTGCTGATCCTCGGCACGGCCCTCGCCTTCCTTCACCTCATCGAAACGCTGGGAACAGACCAAATTCCCCTCGCCCCGGGCAGCATCGCCATGGAAACAGGCGGCTACAAAGGCACCGGGCGGACGCTCACCAAGGCCGCGCTTTACGAGAAAATGCGCGGCACCTTCAGCCTCGCGCCGGAAGCCATCTTCAACGAATACAGCATGACCGAGCTCAGCTCACAATGGTACACACGCGGCTTGGGTGGAGCCCATCACGGGCCCGAATGGACCCGCGTGCGCGTCGTCGACCCCGAGAGCGGCGAAGAAGCAGCCGACGGCGAACGGGGCATGCTGCGCCTCTACGACCTGGCCAACCTCGGTTCCGTAGCCGCGATCCAAACCCAGGACCTCGCCATTCGCCGGGGAGGCGACTTCGAGCTACTGGGCCGCGACCCCAACGCCATCGCGCGCGGCTGTTCGCGCTCAGCAGACGAGCTGCTATCGCGATAGCGCAGCTGGCATCGCTCCCAGAAAGGGAGTACGCCCGGGGTGACTCGAACACCCGACCCACGGTTTAGAAAACCGTTGCTCTATCCGGCTGAGCTACGGGCGCATGTGGCTCCGATAGAACCAACGTACTTTGGACTTCTAAAGGTTCGAGGGACGCAAATCAAGCGCTTGCTGAAAACAAAAGCTTCATCGCTTTCGAACAAATCACAGCCCGCTCGCTCGCAAGGAAGAAACCTAATGGCGCAGGCCATAACTTAACCCCTCATTGAGCCCTCGAACATCCAGGGGCTTCAGGCCACTCGATTTAGTCGGCATCCACTCTTCGGCGGTACGGGAGGTTTTTACGGGGAAAGGCATGGATTTATGACTCCACGAATTCTTGAAGGCGGTATTTTGGCGGTGGTGGCGGCGGTTACGTTATGGGGGGGGCCGCCCCAGGCGTCCGCGGCGGAGAAGAGGCCGAACGTCCTTTTCATCATGGGCGATGATGTCGGATGGTTCAATATCGGCGCTTATCACCGGGGTATCATGTCCGGCAAAACGCCCAATCTGGATAAACTTGCCGCGCAGGGGATGCTTTTTACCGACTATTACGCCGAGGCTAGCTCCACGGCGGGGCGGGCCAATTTCATCACGGGCCAGTTGCCGGTGCGCACGGGGCTGACCACGGTGGGGCAAGCCGGTGCGGATGTGGGGCTTCCCGCCCAGGCGGTGACGGTCGCAACGGTGCTCAAAGCCCTGGGCTACGCCACGGGCCAGTTTGGGAAAAATCATCTCGGCGATCTCAATAAATACCTGCCCACGGTGCATGGCTTCGACGAATTCTTTGGCTATCTCTATCACCTCGACGCGATGTCCGATCCCTATTGGTTTGACTACCCCCAGGATTGGATCGAAAAGACCGGCCCGCGCGATTTGGTTCACTGCTGGGCGACGAATACGGATGACCCCACCGATATGCAGCGTTGGGGTCGGGTGGGGAAACAAACGATCGTGGACGAGGGCCCCTTGCCGCCGTTTCCGAACATGACGGATCGCCAGAATTGGCAGGTGGGCAGGCCCGCCAATTACGATATGGAGACCTTTGACGAGGTGCTCGTCAAAGCGTCCTGCGACTTCATGGACAAGGCGAAAAACGACGGCAATCCTTTCTTCATCTGGCACAACACGACGCGCATGCATGTGTTCACCTACCTCTCGCCCAAATATCAGGCGTTGATGAATGCCGGGAGCAACTACGGCTTGGAAGAGGCGGGCATGGCGCAGTTGGATGACAGTGTCGGCGCGCTTCTCAAACATCTCGACGAGATCGGTGAAGCCGACAATACCATCGTGGTATTCACCACCGATAACGGCGCGGAGGTGTTCACCTGGCCCGATGGCGGGATGACGCCGTTCCGGGCGACCAAGGGCACGGTTTTCGAGGGGGGCTTTCGGGTACCCTGTATTATTCGGTGGCCTGGGAACGTACAGCCGGGCAGTATTGAAAACGGCCTCTTCTCGGGCCTCGACTGGCTCCCCACCCTCGCCGCCGCAGCGGGCAACAAGGACATTACGGAGCAGCTTCTCAAAGGCGTAAAGCTGGGGGATCGAACCTACAAGAACCACCTGGACGGCTACAATCAGCTCGACTTGCTACAGGGCAAGGGGCCTTCGGCTCGCCATGAAATTTTCTACTTCAGCGGACCTCAGCTCGGGGCGCTCCGCATTGACGATTTCAAGTTTCAGTTCATCCAACAGCCTTACGGATGGGGCGGGGAGAAGTTGACGACCGACATGCCCACCATCATCAATATCCGCCAGGACCCCTTCGAGCGGACCCCGCTCACCCGGGGCGAAACCATGAACAATGGCGCGGGCGGCTACATGAACGAATTCTATGCGCGGGAGTTCTGGCGCTTCGTGATGGTCCAGAAATACGTTGAGAAGCTGGCGGCAACCGCCATCGACTATCCGCCCATGCAAGCCCCGGCCAGCTTCAACCTGGAGGCCATCAAGCGGGAGATTGAGCAAAAGCTCAGGAATCACGATGGGGATTAACGCGCCCCACACCCCAAGGAGGCACCCACGGTTACATCCGCGCCACAGGCCGAATCGGCCCCCGGCGCAGTTCGGCGGCAAGGCATTCGATCTCCGGCAAGGCGTGCTCGAAGTAGCGCTTGAATCCCCGGCAAAGATAATTCAGCCCCGGCTCGCCCTCCGAGGTGCGCAGGAGGCGGTTCTTGGGGCATTCGCCCCAGCAATCTTTGAGGAACTCACACTCCCGGCACCGGCGAGGCAGCGCCTCGTTTTTGGCGTAGCCAAAGATCACCTGCTCGCGCGAGAATGCCATTTTGCTCAGCGGGGTTTCGTGAAGGTTGCCCAGGCGATATTCGGGATAAACATAGTGATCGCAGGCGTAGATGGAGCCATCGTGTTCGACGGCCAGGCCCTTGCCGCAAATTTCCCCATAGATGCAGAGCTGCGAGGGCATGCCGAGGTGCTGCGCCACGAGCGTCTCGATCTGGTTGACATAGACGCGCCCAAGGTCCCGCGAGCGCCATTCGTCAAAGACGCGGCATAGGAAATAGCCCCAGTCCTCCGGGTCCACGGACCATTCGGTGACAACAGAATCGGGTGAGCCCGGGCGGGATTCGGGATCGTCCTCCGTGGGAAGCGTGCTGACATTCCACCGCTGCGGCGCGGTGGCGCGGAAATCCCGGTGTTCGACAATGGGAATAAACTGCATATAGGTGGCGCCCAGCTCCCGCCGCAAAAATCGGTAAACATCCAGCGGGCGGCGCGCGTTGAAGCGGTGAACGCACGTCAGGGTGTTAAAGGGCACCTCATACTGGCGCAAGAGCTGGGCCGCCCGGAAAACCTGATCGAACGTCGGCTGCCCGCCTTTGAACACACGGTAACGGTCATGAAGTCCCCGCGGGCCGTCGATGCTCAGCCCCACCAGAAATCGGTTTGTCTTCAGGAACGCCACCCATTCCTCGTCCAGCAGCGTGCCGTTGGTCTGGAGGTCGTTCTGAATGCGCTGACCGGGCCGGGCGTACTTTTTTTCCAGCGCAACCACCTTCCGGTAAAAATCCAGGCCCGCCAGCGTCGGTTCCCCACCCTGCCAGGAAAAGACCACATCGCCCGCCGTGACACCCTCGATGTATTGCCGAATAAAGGCCTCCAAGGTTGCCTCGCTCATCCGGCCCGGTCCCGGCCCCTTGGGAAGCTGCGCCTTGCTAAGGTAAAAACAGTAGGCACAATCGAGATTGCACGCCGAGCCAAACGGCTTGGCCATAACATGGAAGCGGCGGTGAGTGCTGATTGCCGCCGTTGCCGGGGCATCGTACTTGTCGGGAGTGGGCATGGGAGAAAGTGTCTTCGTAAATCGAAAACAACCTTCTCCCCGCGCTTCTCTACGAGCGCATCTTTCCCCTACGCGTTTCGGGCCGCGAAAAATTTACCAGGAGCCCCGGCGGCGTCTGTGCCAAGCCAAGAACCCCACAGCACCAATGAGCAGCGCCCAGGAGCTGGGCTCGGGAACGACGGTAATGGTCACATCGTTGCCATCGCCGCCGTTGTACTCCACTTCGTAATCCACGCCGCCGGAGCTGAACGTGGCGGTCGTGGCACCGTTCGCCAGGACGACGCTCGTACCCGATACCGTCACCGCAGTAAACTGGCCGACTACCTTGGCCACCGCCGTTCCGTCGATCGAGATGAGCGTGATCGTCGCGCCCATCTCGGTAAGCGCGTCCAGCCCCGTCAGCGCCAGCGTGCCGGAGAGCGAAACGTAGTCGCTGACCCGCACTTGGTCGAACGTCCCCGCCGTGGTGCCGGTGATCTGCATTTCCAAGGTCGAGGCGGAGTCGAGCGTCAGGCTCGTTACCGAAATAGTTCCCGGGCTGTTGCCGGGGGCCACGGTGCCCCCTGTGACGTTGACGTTGCCCACCGCGCCGCTGCCGCTCAGGCGGCCGCCGCTGGTTACTTTGACCGTCCCGGTGGTCGCAAGTGAGCCGTTCACCTTGAGTTCGCCCGAGGAGACGGTCGTGAGCCCCGTGTAAATATTGGTGCCCGTCAGTGTCGTGGTGCCGCTCCCAATTTGGTTGACCTTCAGGCTTCCCGTAAAGCTCTGGTTGTAGCTGTGGGTGCCGCTGGCATTGAAGTTCACCGTGGCGTTACCCGAGCCACCGGTCACCGTGCTCACGTTAAGCGTGCCGACCGATGAACCGCCGGTGCCCAGGTTCAGTGTGCCGGTACCCGTGAGCGAGGCCACATTCAGTGTTCCGCTGCTCACGGTGACGACACCAGTTCCGCCAAGGGTTAAAGTACCATTACCTGCGCGGCCTACATCCAGCGTAGCCGTGCTCAGAGTGCCACCAGTCACGGTTGCCGTGCCGAGAGAACCCGCGTTGTAGCCAAGGTAGCTATTGGTGGCGGTCACAATGCCGCCATTGATGTTCAAAGTTCCCGTGCCCGAGTTGCCAACTTTAATCCCCGAAGAAGCCGCCACCGAACCGCTAGTGACGGTCACCGTACCATTCCCTGTGGCGCTATCGCCCACGGAAATAGAGCCACTTTTCCAAACTCCCCCCGAGACCGTTACCGTGCCGCTTCCCACCGAACCGACAAGGGATGTATTGTTGCTGGTGAACGTTCCCCCGGCAATCGTTAAGCCGCCAGTCGAGCTTAAGACTGAACCCAGCACCAGATAGCTGGTGGTGAAGTTCCCTTTGTTCATGTAAAGATATCCAGTCCCGTTGGCCCCATAACCCAGCGTGGTAGTGTTCGAGATTACCACGGTTATGTTACCCAGCGTACTAGTGAGGATGGCCGTCCCCCCGCTCCCGATGTAAAGATAATCGTAAGAATGATCCAGCCCCCATTGATTAGAGCCAGTGGCCTGTGCCGTCCCATCGCCAAAGGCACTGCCCAGCCCGCCGAACATCACCGCCAGGACGGCGCACAAGCTCAGCCATTTCCCAAATCGTTGAGTTTTTCCAGTGTAATATTTCATGTGCGTTGCCTGGTTTTGGGACCCTGAAACTCGCCAACAGAGGCAGCCACAGACCCGCGATGCGCCCTTTTTAGCATAGCGAACATGAATCCAAGATGAATGCAGGGGAAATATTTTCCTATTTTTACGCAGCCCAGATTTCTATCCCGCTCCCAGAGCAAACATGCTACACCACGGGGCGATATGAGAATCTTGATCGTCGAAGATAACGACCGTCTCCGGAAATCGCTTCTCGATTACCTGCGCGAAGAAGGCTTTGCCACGGACGGCGCGGCCAGCGGCGAGGAAGCGCTCTATCACATCGCGCATTATGAATATGACGCGATCGCGCTCGACATCATGATTCCCGAGCCGGATGGGTTCGAGGTTCTTAAGAAAATCCGCCAAACCGGGGTGCGCACCCCCGTGCTGATGCTCACGGCCCGGGGCAGCCTTACCGACCGCCTGCATGGCTTGAACTCTGGAGCGGACGACTACTTGATCAAACCCTTCGATATGGAGGAACTGGTCGCGCGCCTGCGGGCCATTATCCGCCGCGCCGCCAGCGACCCCAACCCCGTGATCCACACCGGAGCGGTCACCCTGAATACCGCCGCGTGCGCCGCATCCATCGGCGGGCAGCCCGTGGAGCTGACAACGCGCGAATTCGCCTTGCTGGAGCTGCTCATCCGGCGGCGGGGGGCGGTGGTCTCGCGCGACGAAATAAACGAACACCTCATGGATGAGCGCGACGATTCAATGTCCAACCTGCTGGATGTCTACATCTACCGGCTGCGGCAGAAATTCGGCAAAACACGGATCCAAACCCGGCGCGGTATGGGCTACCAATGGAGCGCATGACCCCGCTGCGCGACAGCATCCAGTGGAGGATTTTCCTCTACTACACCGCCATTTTTTCCGTGGCGGTCGCCCTGCTGTTTGCCGGGCATTTCTGGACCACGTTGCAGAGTGTGCGGCGCACAGCCAAAGCACGGATGCAGGAGCAAGCGGTGCATCTGCTCCCCGAAGCCTTCCCTCCGCCGGATTGGACGAAAGCAGCTGATAATCCCCTTTCCACGGAACCTCCGGTAACGCGAGGGCCGGTGGAAAGACGGGAGTTCCATAAAATCGTGGCAAAATTGGGGCAGGAGCAGATTTATGTGATCCTCGTCAATTGGAAGGGGCAGGAAATCTACCGATCAAAAAACGCGCCTCGGGATTTTTACGTCATCGCTTCCCCGGGAGGGCCTTTGAAGCTGAACCCGGATGCCCTCTCCCTCGGCGTGGAAGTTCACACGCGTCTCGGGGATGTCCTCGCATTGGGGCAACCCAGGAAGGCGGTTGAAGCGCAAACCCTCCACACCCTGCCCCAGACCATTGCGACGGCGGTCTGCGTGCTCGGCCTGTTTTCTTTTCTCGGCTTCCGCCTCATCAAGCACGGCCTCAAACCCATCCGGGAAATCAGCCGGGCCGCCGAGCATATCGCCAATGGAGCCCTTTCGGAACGCATCGCCATCTCTTCGCAAACGTCCGAACTCGGGCAGCTGGCCAACGTGCTCAACCACACCTTCAACCAGTTGGAAAGCGTCCTGCTGCGCCAAAAGCAATTCACCGCCGACGCCTCTCATGAACTTCGCACGCCGGTTGCATCCATCCTGGCCGATTGCGAATTCTCGCTCAAACGCGAGCGCCCACCGGAGCGCTACCGGGAAACGATCGAGGTCTGCCGAGAAGCCGCCCGGCACATGCGTAAAATCATCGAGTCCCTGGGCCTGCTCTCCCGGTTCGACGCGGAGGCGGTGGACCTTCAAAAAACACCGTGCGACCTCGCCTGCGTTGCCGCCCAGGCCCTTGCGCTCGTCCAGCCCTTGGCGCGGAAGCATACGATAGAGCTACTCACCGAGCTTGCCCCCGCGCCCTGCCGGGGCGACACAGCGCGCCTGGAGCAAGTCGCCGTCAATCTCCTCTCCAACGCGATCCTCTACAACCGCGCATCAGGCAAAGTGCATCTGCGCACCGGCAGCGCGGAGGGAAAGGCGTTCCTCGTGGTGGAGGATAACGGCCCCGGCATCCCCGAGGATAAAATCGAGCGCATCTTCGACCGTTTTTTTCGCCTGGACACCACCCGCCGCCATCCCGAAAGCGGGAGCGGCCTCGGGCTGGCCATCTGCAAAGCCATTATGGAAGCGCACGGCGGAGAGATCAAAGCAACCAGCAAGCCCGGCTCGGGCGCCCACCTTGCCATCACCCTGGAAGCCATACCGTCAGCCAAATAGCCGCTAGGGCACCTCTGGAAAATGGAGCCAAAAGGGCGCAAAAAGACAAAGTGGATGACGTGCCTCGGTTTCCAGAGGTGCCCGCTATTTGACCTAAGCTGCAAACGGACCGAAAATCCCTTCGCGCCGCTCGGAATAAAACTGGCAAGACCAACCTTCATCACTTCAATATGCCCCCGCCCCCAAAGATGCCAGACAACATTCCTTCACCACCAGCCACTACCGATTTTCTCTGGGGAGTCGCCACTTCAGCCTACCAATCCGAGGGCGGGTACAACGGACCCGGCGAACCCCAGACAAACTGGGCCGAGGCGGAAACGCGCCAGGAAGTCATGCCATCGGGCCAAGCAGCGGATTTCTGGAATTGTTACGAAGCCGATTTTGCCACCTGCCAGAAAATGGGCCTCACCGCCTTCCGGCTCGGGATCGAGTGGAGCCGCGTTCAGCCCCGTGCCGCGAACGCCGCCAGCCAAGGCGGTCCGCCCCCATTCGATCTCGATGCGCTGGAACGCTACGGCGACATCATCGCTTCCTGCCGCAACCACGGCCTGGAGCCCATCGTCACCCTGCATCATTTCGTGCATCCGGCCTGGCTGGGTAGCGATCCCTGGCTCAGCCCAGCGATCCAGAAGCCCTTTTTGCTTTTCGTCAAAACCGCCGTCACCCACATCAACCAGACTTTGGTGGAAAAACACGGCCTGGCCCCCATTCGCTATTACCTGACCATCAACGAGCCCAACACGCTGGCCGTGAACACCTACCTGGGCAATCAATTCCCCGGCCACGGCTCGCGAGGCTTCGCCAACTTCAGCCGCTGCTTAAATCAACTGCTCGTGGCGCACGTTCGCGCCTACAACGCCATCCACGATCTTCACGAGGCAAACGGCTGGGGCCGCCCAGAGGTCAGCCTCAACAATTATTGCAGCGACCTGTATTGGTCCGACAAAGTGCTCCTCGACCTGCTGGCCTTCCGGGAACGCGGAATCGCGCGCGAAAACTTACGCGCCTATCTTGCAACCAAGTCCGGCGAATTCAAGACCACCCTCAAGGCCGCGAAACTGCCCCTGAGGCGCGGACTGCTTTCCTTCATCGGCATTCTCGTCAAACGCTACCTGGAATCCAAAGGGAAACGCCTTTTCACCGCCAAGCCCTTTGCCCCGTTGCTCGACACCATCCAGGCCTCCCCACGCAAGCGGTTCCTCGATTTCATCGCCCTGGATTACTACGATCCCTTCATGGCCCACAGCTTCCGGGTCCCGATGCTGGCAGACCACGAATTTAAGACCAAGACCTTCCGGGCCTGGCTGGAAGCGTGTTTCGTCAGCAAATGGTGGGACTGGCGGGTCTTGCCTCGCGGCATGCATTTCTTCTGCGCCTATTATTCGCGGGATTTTCAGGGTCGCGACATCCTCATCGCCGAAAATGGCATGGCATTGCGGCGACGCCCCGACAACCGGCACACGCACCGGCGCGACCGCTACACCCGCAGCACCTTTTTGCGCCAGCACGTTACCGAAGCCATGAAAATGGTTCACGATGGCATCCCGCTTATCGGCTATCTCCACTGGTCCCTCTTCGATAACTACGAATGGGGCTCGTTCACGCCGCGCTTCGGGCTGTTCTCGCTAGACTATACCCGCGACACCGGCCGGGTGGTGGAAGATCATTTGGGCGACCGCCCATCGGAGACCTACGCGCGGCTTGTTTGCCAAGCCAAGGAAAATACCCCGCAAATATCTCCAGCAGGGCCAATGAACTGAAGCCAACCCGCAAAAAGAAACAGACAGATCCCCATGCCCCGCAGACGGGGCTCCACGCAGCATGAAAAAGGGGGTATTCTATTCTCACGCAAAGGCGCAAAGAGTCCTGCCTTTCTTTGCGCCTTTGCGTGAGCCCTCTGCCTTTTTTCTAGGACACCTATTTTCGGATTAGAAGGATGCTGGGATTTTTAGGCGGAAGGCGCAAGCGCTATTCGTAGATAGCGGCTTTGCCTGACAACACTGCCCGGCCCGAAAAGACCAAGTCCATCTGCATGGAGATTGCTGCGAGTTGGTGTGAAACCAAGCGTAAGCGTCACGCGGAGCGCCTCTATCCTGGAGGGATGAAAATTGTCAGTATGGGAGGATGCAAAGCGAAGCGATTCGGGATGAGTTGTTGAAAATAGACCGCCGAGGGCATGTGCTGGTAAAGAGAGAACGAAGGGAGGCGCTGTTGGATGAGTACGAGCGGTGTGGGGTGAGCGCGGCGGAGTTTGCAGCGCAGATTGGGGTGAAATACCAGACGTTCGCCCATTGGCAGCAGAAGAGGAAGAACCAGCGGCAAGCGCTGTTGGTGCAAGCAGCGGCTCCAGTTCCGGCCGCATTGATGGCACCGCAGCCAGGGCCGGGGCTGCGCTGGGTAGAAGCGGAGGTCGAAGCGGGCGTCCAAGGCGAGCAGGTGATGGCAATCGTAGCGGCGCTCAAGCTTGAGTTACCGGGCGGAGCGAGCGTGGAACTCTCCACCCCTGGCCAAATGAAGCTGGCGGCGGAGTTGCTGAAGGCGCTGGCAGCCAAGGGGCAAACGGGATGCTGAGTTTTAGCGGGAGCCTCAAAGTGCTAGTGTCGTTGGAGCCGTGCGACATGCGCAAGGGCTTCAACGGGCTGCACGCCCTGGTGAGTGAACGGCTGGGAGAGGATCTACGGGGCGGAGCGATCTTCGTGTTCAGCAACCGGCGGCACAACCGGATCAAGCTGCTTTACTGGGACGGCACGGGGATCTGGGTGATGAGCAAGCGGCTGGAAAAGGGATGCTTCTCATGGCCTCGGAACGTGGAGCCGGGACGCACGAAGCTCAAGCTGAGCGCGGAGGCGTTGGCGCTCTTGACCGACGGGATCGACCTGCACGGGGCGAAGATGCGTCCGTGGTATGAGCGGGAATAGCAGTCATATATTAAGTATGATCGGCGCTTGAATTTAGCGACGGGATGACTAGTCTCCTGTGGCCAACGAGCAATGGTCACCGAACGCGAACAGGAACTTCTGGAAGAGAACGCGCGATTGCGTGCAGAAGTCGCGTTACTGCGGCAAAAGGTGGACCTGTTGGTGAAGCGGATCTTCGGAGCGGGGAGCGAGAAGCTCGACCCGAGGCAACTGGAACTGTTGTTGGAAGGGAGTTCGCCGGGAAAAGCGAACGAGCCCGACTTGGCGGCGGAGGCCACTCGGCGCTCGAAGGAAGAATCGACTCCGCGCTCTAAGAGCAAGCCTGCGAAAAACAAAGGGCCGCGGTTGCCTGCACACCTGCCGTGCGTCGAGGAGCTCGTCGATCCGCTGCCGGTGCAGGCAGAACCGCAAGCGTGGCGCTGCATCGGCCAGGAAGTCAGCGAGCAGCTCGACTACGAACCGGCTCGGTTCCTACGTCGGCGCATGATCCGGCGCAAGTATGTGAAGCGTGGCGAACTGGACGCCGTGCCCGTGATCGCGCCATTGCCGCCGGTATTACAGGAACGCTGCATCGCGGCGCCGGGGCTCTTGGCGCAAGTCATCGTGGCCAAATACTGCGACCATCTGCCGCTCCATCGCCAGGAGCGAATATACGCCACGCGCCACCAAGTCATCCTGCCCCGTCAAACGCTGGCGCGGTGGATGGGGTTGGCTGCCGACTGGCTGGGTTTGATCTATCGGGAGATCAACGCGGGCGTGGTGAAAGGCGGCTACATCCAGATGGACGAAACCCCGGTTCGCTACCTTGATCCCGGCAATAAGAAAACGGGTACCGGCTACCTGTGGGTATGCAACCGGCCCGGCGGCGAAGTCGTTTACCACTGGCGCACCAGTCGCGCCGCCGAGTGCGTGGGCGAGATCCTTCCCGCCCACTGGCGGGGCGTCCTGCAATGCGATGGGTATGCGGGTTACCGTAGCTACGCCCGGAGCGCTGGCCGCGAAGGCCACATCCGGCTCGCCGCCTGTTACGCCCACGCGCGGCGCAAGTTCATCGAATCGCAATCGCAGGCCCCATGCATCGTCACTTGGCTCCTTCGGCAAATGGCACACCTTTACCAAATCGAAAAATACTTACGGCAAGAACGCGCCGGGCCGCGGTTGCGGGAAGCCCTCCGAGCGGCCCAAAGCCATCCCATCCACGAACGCATCGGCAAGGCGCTGGTGCGACTAAAAACCAAGAAACGCTACCTGCCCAAAAGCAGCATGGGCAAAGCCATCGACTACGCGCTGGGTCAATGGCCGGGCTTGAGCGTCTTCCTGCAAGACGGGCGCGTGGAGATCGATAACAACCTTGTTGAAAATGCCATCCGGCCCACGGCGGTGGGCAAAAAGAACTGGCTCTTCGTAGGCGACGCCGATGCGGGCCAGCGCGGGGCGGTCCTCTACACCGTCATCGAAAACTGCCGACGCAACGGCGTAGATCCCTACGCCTACTTGCGGGAGATCCTCACCAAACTGCCCGTGCTGACCAACCAGAACATCGCCACCTGGATACCGGCAGCCTACGCCAAAAGGCTTCGCGAAGAGCGGTACCCCCAAGCCGCCGCCTCGTAGACCTCATAGATCTCGTATCGCTTTACCTACGAGATCTATGAGCCTTATGACCCGTTACGAGCCGACGCCCGTCAAGTGGCGCTTCGCGTGACGCTTACAACCAGGTAGTGTCCAGATTCTTTCGCACTTTCAGTTGATGGCCTGAGGAAGGTTGGTCTTTGTTTTTGGGTTTCTTGTTTGGTTTTGATATCCGCCCCCGCGGGGGCGGATATCAAATTTGTCGATCAGGCTACGGCTTCCTCTGTGGCTGATGGGTTCTCGCGCAGGCGGCTCATGTCCAGGTAGCGCTTGCTGCCCCACTTGGTTCCGGCGATGTGCCGCAGCCGCGCGGCTGCGAGCATCAAGGCACTCTGGCCGTCGGGGAAGGAACCTACCACTCGGGTTCGTCGCCGGATTTCCCGGATTACGCGTTCCAGCGGGTTGTTGGTTCGCAGGTTGCGCCAGTGTTCGCGGGGGAAGTGCATGTAGCTCAATGTCTCCTCGATGCCCGTCGCGACCAGTTCCGCTGCTTTGCCAAGCTTCATTTCCCGCAGTTTAAAGACGACCGCCTTTGCCTTTTCCTGCGCCGCAGCCAGGTCTTCCTGGGCATGGATCGCTTTGAGCATGGCCACCACTTCCTTGACTTTCCCACTCGGCACCGCCGTCCATACGTTGCGGTAAAAATGCACCGTGCATCGCTGCCATTTCGCTTCTGGGTAAAAATCCGCAAGGCTTTCTACCAGCCCCAGGCACTTGTCGCTCACGAAGAGCTTTACTCCGGCCAAACCCCGCTGCTTCAACCCCCGCATGAAGTTCGTCCAGCTTTCCTTGTCCTCCTTGGTTCCTTCGGCCACTGCTAGCACTTCACGATAGCCGTCCTGGTTAACTCCCACGGCGATCAAAATGCTCACGTTTTTAACCTCTCCGCCCCAGCTTCGCTTAAGCCATACCCCGTCGAGATAGACGTAGGCAAAGCGGCCTTCGATGGGCCGGTTGCGCCACTCCTCAATCTGCCCGTAGATCTTCTGGTTTAAATCGCTCACCACGCTCGGGCTTACCCGGGTTCCCCAGAGCGCCTCGGTAATGTCCTCGACCCGCCGCACGCTCACTCCGGCCAAATACATTTCGACGAGCGCCTCCTCGACGCTGCTCTCCCGGCGCTTGTAGCGTTCGATGATTGCCGTTTCAAAGGGCAGGCTCCGCAGCTTGGGCACCTTCAAACTGACTTCGCCTGCTTTGGTATGCAGTTGCCGTTCGTAATGCCCCGCTCGGGTGTCAGCCCGATCCCCGCTGCGCTCATAACGCTTCGCCCCGCACAACCGGTCGGCCTCCGCGTCTAGTAGCGCGTTCAACGTCTCCTCAACCGCCTCTAGTACCACCCCGCTCAGGTGTTCTTTAATCCTTCCTTCGTCGATACTTATGATCTTGCCGTGGCCTTCGGCCCCGGCTACGGCGCTACCCGCCGTTTCCTGCGTTTCTTCTTTGTATTCGCTCATGGGTTGCTCTCTTTTTGCCAACCTTCCTCTTACCACCCCAAAAAAATGTGCGAAAGAATTACTACGTCATCTACAACCAAGCCGCCGGCCACTCCGCAGATAATGCGTTGAACGGTCGCGAGGGTATTCACGAAAACGACATCAGAGCAAAAAAAAGTCCCTCGGTCGTAATTAAACGACCGAGGGACATAAAACTGGCAACGTCCTACTCTCGCACAACCTATAGATGCACTACCATCGGGGCTACAGCGTTTCACTTCCGTGTTCGGAAAGGGAACGGGTGGGGCCACTGTGCTAAGGTCACCAGAAATCTGGCGGAGTTGAAGACAGATTTGAATAGGGGGGTAGGCGTTTTAGACCTTCTGGGGGGGTCAAACCGCACTCAAATCCGCCAGATTTCTAGCGACATGCTTTGCTTCTATTGCCAATTGTATCAAAGAACAGTTGATTCTCTGACATCTACATACAGGGGAAAAAAGGGAACGTCAAACTAAAGAATTGAAAATTTTATCTAACTGCCGTCCGCGCGATGCTTAAATTCCGCGCGGACGGAGTGTTAGAAAAGTAAATGATCAAGCCAAACGGGATATTAGTATCACTTAGCTGAACACATTACTGTGCTTGTACCAGTGACCTATCAACGTGGTGGTCTACCACGACCCTTCAGGGAGATCTCATCTTGGGAAAGGCTTGGCGCTTAGATGCTTTCAGCGCTTATCCTGTCCGAACATAGCTACCCAGCAATGCCGTTGACACGACAACTGGAACACCAGTGGTTCGTCATACCCGGTCCTCTCGTACTAAGGTATGAACCCCTCAAATCTCCTACGCCCACAGCGGATAAGGACCGAACTGTCTCGCGACGTTCTGAACCCAGCTCGCGTGCCACTTTAACCGGCGAACAGCCGGACCCTTGGGACCTTCTCCAGCCCCAGGATGTGACGAGCCGACATCGAGGTGCCAAACCGAGTCGTCGATATGAGCTCTTGGACTCGATCAGCCTGTTATCCCTAGCGTACCTTTTGTCCGTTGAGCGATGGCAATTCCACATTCAACCACCGGATCACTTGGACCTGCTTTCGCATCTGCTCGACGTGTGTGTCTCACAGTTAGTCTGGCTTATATCCATATACTCGACACGCGATTGCCAACCGCGTTGAGCCAAACTTCGTACTCCTCCGTTACTCTTTGGGAGGATACCGCCCCAGTAAAACTGACCGGCTGCCATTGTCCACTCCCCAGATGATGGGAAAGTGTTAGTTATTCCAATTTCAAAGGGTGGTGTTTCATTGATGACTCGGAACTCCCCGAAAGAAGTTCTTCACAGTCTACCACTTACTCTAAGCATTAAAACCGAAACAACAGTAACAGCGTACAGTAAAGGTGCATAGGGTCTTTCCGTCCTGCTGCGGGTAGGCGGCATCTTCACCGCCACTACAACTTCGCTGAGCTCCTCGTTGAGACAGCGGTCAACTCGTTACACGATTCGTGCAGGTCGGAACTTACCCGACAAGGAATTTCGCTACCTTAGGACCGTTATAGTTACGGCCGACATTCACGGGGACTTGGGTTCAAAGCTTCGCCTTGCGGCTAACCTCTTACCGTAATCTTTCCGCATTGGTCACGTGTCACACCCTATACTGCGTCTTTCGACTTGGCAGAGTGCTGTGTTTTTGTTAAACAGTCGGTTGACCCATTTCACTGCGACCCATTTCTGGGCACCCCTTCTTCCGAAGTTACGGGGCTAGATTGCCGAGTTCCTTAACGAGGTTTCACTCACGCGCCTTAGTATATTCTACTCACCCACCTGTGTCGGTTTACGGTACGGGTTCCTTAGCATACGCTGAAACTTTTCTTGGCACATCCTTTAAGAAGATCGCCTTGGCCCGAGGGCCTCAGCTCCACCACTTTCAACCGGTGTTATCTCTCCGGACATGCGTCCTTTCAGTTTAAGTTTTTGGAAGTGCAGGAATATTAAACCTGCTGTCCATCGTCTACGCCCTTCGGCCTCGACTTAGGTCCCGACTAACCCTGGGAGGACGAACCTTCCCCAGGAAACCTTGGGTTTACGGCGACCAGGAGTTTTACCTGGTTTATCGCTACTCATGTCTGCATTCTCACTTGTTAATACTCCACAGTTGGTTTCCCTCCTGCTTCGACGCGTTAACAACGCTCCCCTACCACTCCACCAGGACGAATCCCGGTGAAATCCAGAGCTTCGGTATACCGCTTATCGCCAATCATTTTCGGCGCAAGATCACTCGATGAGTCAGCTATTACGCACTGTTTAAATGGTGGCTGCCTCTAAGCCAACATCCTCACTGTCTAAGTAACCTCACCTCCTTTCCACTGAGCGGTATTTGGGCACCTTAGCTGCTGGGCTGGCATGTTTGCCTTTCGCGCGTGAAGCTTATCCCTCACGCACTGACTCCCGTGTTTCACCCTGCGGCATTCGGAGTTTGATTCGATTCGGTAACCTGGTATGGTCCCTAGTCGATCCAGTGCTCTACCTCCGCAGGTCAGCACACGAGGCTAGCCCTCAAGCTATTTCGGGGAGAACCAGCTATCACGGGGTTTGATTAGTCTTTCGCTCCTACCCACAACTCATCCCAAAGCTTTTCAATGCTCACGGGTTCGGTCCTTCACGGCATGTTACTGTCGCTTCAACCTGGTCATGGGTAGATCACCTCCGCTTCGGGTCTACTGCCAGCAACTAGACGCCCATTTCGGACTCGCTTTCGCTTCGCCTCCATCCCATAAGGACTTAGGCTTGCCACTGACAATAACTCGCAGACTCATTAAGCAAAAGGCACGCCATCACCCTAAAAAGGGCTCTGACACCTTGTAAGCACAGAATTTCAGGTTCTATTTCACTCCGCTCGCAGCGGTTCTTTTCACCTTTCCCTCGCGGTACTTGTTCACTATCGGTCGCCAATTAGTATTTAGCCTTATGCCGTGGTCGGCACAGATTCACACGAAGTTTCACTTATATCGTGTTACTCAGGAATTCCCTAGGCGTGCTCTGGTTTTCGGTTACGGGCCTCTCACCCTCTGTGGAGCGATTTTCCATTCGCTTCGCCTAACCTTTGCACTGCCATATCGGGCTCCTACAACCCCCATAGTAAACTATGGGTTTGGGCTGTTCCGCTTTCGCTCGCCACTACTGACGGAATCTCTTTCGATTTATTTTCCTCCGGTTACTGAGATGTTTCACTTCGCCGGGTTTCGCGATATGAGTCTTATGAATTCGGACTCATTCGACTGGATATTACTCCAGTCAGGTTACCCCATTCGGAAATCTACGGGTCAAAGCGTATTTGCCGCTAACCGTAGCTTATCGCAGCTTATCACGTCCTTCATCGCCTATTGGCACCAAGGCATCCATTATGTGCTCTTAGTAGCTTGATCAATCCACTGCTCGGGCCTCACGGCCGTTGCAAATTATTTGATAACTGAATTCTCTTTAGTCCTTAAGGCTTTTACACCTTAAGAAACCTCTGAGTTTCATTATTTCAACTCTCAATCTTTATTTTTGAAGTTGTATTTTCTACCCTATATGTAGATGTCAAAGAACAGATTCGGGGTTTCCCCAAATCAAAGTCCGGTCCATCGAAGCTTCGCTTCTTGGAGTCGTACTTGAAAAACGGTTGTTTTGCTTTTTTACCGGAAACATGGGCCTGACTGGACTCGAACCAGTGACCCTGCGCTTATCAAGCGCATGCTCTAACCAACTGAGCTACAGGCCCTTTTGTAAAGTATGCGCTCGGCGCAATCTGGAGGCATGGGGATTCGAACCCCAGACCTATAGCTTGCAAAGCTACCGCTCTACCAACTGAGCTATGCCCCCTCTGGTTTCGAAATCCCTTGGTCTGTCACTCTTGCTAAATGACCATGTCCACAAATTTCCGGATCAAGCAAAAACTGAATTGTGCGCTGTCGTTTCAAACTATCTAGGCCTTTGCTTCTTTCGTTACAAAGGGCTTAACAACTTGCCATTGGAGACCGAAGCCTCCGGTTTAGCTGTCGACCTGTCAGCATACCCCGAGGGGTAGTGACTACTCCTTAGAAAGGAGGTGATCCAGCCGCAGGTTCCCCTACGGCTACCTTGTTACGACTTCATCCCAGTTACCGCTCATACCTTAGGCAGCTGCCCCCTTGCGGTTGGCTCACTGACTTCGGGTACAAGTGACTCCCATGATGTGACGGGCGGTGTGTACAAGGCCCGGGAACGTATTCACGGCGTCGTAGCTGATACGCCATTACTAGCGATTCCGGCTTCATGTAGGCGAGTTGCAGCCTACAATCCGAATTGGGCTCAGTTTTAGTGATTTCCTCCACCTCGCGGTTTCGGTTCCTTCTGTACTGAGCATTGTAGTACGTGTGCAGCCCTGGCCGTAAGGGCCATCCTGACTTGACGTCATCCCCACCTTCCTCCCCGTTTCACAGGGCAGTCTGACTAGAGTGCTCGATCCTCGCGGACCGGTGGCAACTAATCACAGGGGTTGCGCTCGTTGCGGGACTTAACCCAACATCTCACGACACGAGCTGACGACAGCCATGCAGCACCTGTGCAAGTTGTGTATTGCTACACTCGCCGGCTTTCACCGACTTAGAAATGCATGTCAAGGCCAGGTAAGGTTCTTCGCGTTGCATCGAATTAAGCCACATACTCCACCGCTTGTGCGGGCCCCCGTCAATTTCTTTGAGTTTTAATCTTGCGACCGTACTCCCCAGGCGGCACGTTTAACGCGTTAGCTCCAGCACGGAAGGGGTCGAATCCTCCCATACTAAACGTGCACCGTTTACTGCTAGGACTACCGGGGTATCTAATCCCGTTTGCTCCCCTAGCCTTCGTGCCTCAGTGTCAGTAACTGTCCAGAGATTCGCCTTCGCCACTGGTCTTCCTCACGATATCTACGCATTTCACTGCTACACCGTGAATTCCAATCTCCTCTCCAGTACTCTAGCAAAACAGTATTGAATGCAGTTCCGGGGTTAAGCCCCGGGATTTCACATCCAACTTACCTTGCAACCTACGCACCCTTTACGCCCAATGAATCCGAACAACGCTTGAGACCTCTGTATTACCGCGGCTGCTGGCACAGAGTTAGCCGTCTCTTCCTCTTCCGGTACTATCAAACACTCATCAGTTAAATGAGTGCAATTGTTCCCGAATGACAGGAGTTTACAATCCGAAAACCTTCATCCTCCACGCGGCGTCGCTCCTTCAGGGTTTCCCCCATTGAGAAAAATTCTCGACTGCTGCCACCCGTAGGTGTCTGGACCGTGTCTCAGTTCCAGTGTGGCTGGTCGTCCTCTCAGACCAGCTACCCGTCATAGCCTTGGTGGGCCGTTACCTCACCAACTAGCTGATAGGCCGCGGGCTCATCAAGAAGCGCCAGGTTGCCCCGGCTTTGGCTTCGAGGGGATGTCCCCTCTGGCCACATGCGGTATTAATTTGCCTTTCGGCAAGCTATCCCCCACTTCTCGGCAGATTGCCCACGTGTTACGCACCCGTTCGCCACTAGACTACCTCTGTATTGCTACAAAAATAATCCCGTTCGACTTGCATGTCTTATCCACGCCGCCAGCGTTCGTTCTGAGCCAGAATCAAACTCTCCGTAGAAAATTTGTGCCGAAGCCGCTATAGCTTCGAGCAAAATTCTGACCTTATATAAGCATGTCCACCCTTCTTGTGAGATCAGGTGAACCGCTTCGGTCAATTAATATTCGAGTTAAACCAAATAATTTGACGTTCAACGCACAATTCAATTTTTGCTATCCTCAACCGTTCCAAGTTTTCGCCGATTGCTTCCAATCAACTCGACTTCGGAACCAAACTCTCAAAGATCTCGCTCTTTCTTCCATCCTCACAAACAGACACACCCGGTTGCCCGGATCTGCCGTGAGAGGCATGAGCTAAAAGAACCGTTCGCCTTGTCGCGAACCGCAGCCTGCGCTGCTTGCCCGCCGCTCGGTTTTGGCCGTGGCGGGAAGAACAAGTTAGCGGGTTTTTCGTCGGCGTCAATCGAATTCTTTTTAAATTCTTTCGTCGCTTTCGAATCCGTTCGCTGTCCTTCGTGCGGGGTGAGCAATCTAGCGGTTTTTTCGTTGGCGTCAATCGAATTGTTTTCAAATTCTTTCGTCGCTTTCGAAGCCGTTCGCTGCCCTCCGTTGCGGGAGGGCTAAAGTAGCGGATTTGCCCCCCTGGTCAATACTTTCCGCGGCTTTTTTTGAAATTTTTTCCCATTTGGATAAAAACCCCTACCAAGAGCTCTCTGATTTACTCTGGAGCGTTTTTGCCTCCTGAATTTAGGCCAACCGATAAGCCTTTTGGGCTGTTCCGCCAAATAGGGCGGCTTTTTCGTTGGCGGAGAGGTTTTCTGCAAGCCGCTGAGCGGCGGAATGCCATCCTTTATAGGAGGTGGCGGCGAGGCAAACCGGCCAGTCGCTTCCAAACATAAGGCGTCCCGGGCCGAACGCCTCCAGCACTGTGTCGAAATAGGGCCGAAGCTGCGCCTCGGTCCAATGATGGTGATCCGCCTCTGTGAGCATCCCGGATATTTTGCAAAATACGTTCTCCCTGCGCGCCAGGTTCCGGATTTCTGAGGCCCAGGGATCGAGGCGGCCTTCTCTAATAGGGGGTTTGGCCACGTGATCGAGCACGAAGACCTGATTGGGGTGCCGGTCAACGAATTCGAGCGTCTGCGGAAGGTGCCACTCGAAGATCAGGATGTCGTAGGCGAGGCCGAGCGGGGCGAGCCGGGCGACGCCCCGGTTAAAATCCTCACGGAGCATGTAGCGCTCATCGGCCTCGCCCTGAAGCACGTGCCGGACGGCGCGGAGCTTGGGGCTTTGAGCAAGCCGCGCCAAAGCCTCCCCCACCGAGGCCGAAATTAGCGGTACCCAGCCCACGACGCCACGAATGAACGGATGCCGCCGCGCCAGGCCGAGGAGAAACTCGGTTTCCTCAAGCGTCTGGCGTGCTTGAACCGACACCACCCCATCAATCCCCACCTCCGCCAGGCAGGGCTCCAGGTCTTCCGGCGCGAAGTTCCGGCGCAACCCGGCCATGCTGTCGTCAATCCAATCGAATTCCTCCGGCGTGTAATTCCAGAAGTGATGATGGGCGTCGATCCGCGGGGGCATCAGTGGGTGGGGTTAAAGAGTTACGTGGATTTTGGTAACCGCGGCGGGGTTGCGGCTCCAGGCTTCCAGGGCCTCTCCGGCCTGGGCAAACGGCACCGTGTGCGTCACGGTCCGTTCGGAGGGGTAGCGCCCGCTCTCCAGAACGGCAACGACCCGCTCGAAATCCTGCTTGGTCGCGTTGCGCGATCCCCGGATATCCAGCTCCTTCATGACGAAGTACTTCGTTTCGTAGGCCACGGAGGCCTTTGCGTACCCAATATAGACAATCCGCCCGGCGAACGCAACGACGCTGACGGCCTGCGTGTACGTCTGAGGCAGCCCCACGGCTTCGATCACGACGTTGACGCCCTCTCCGCCGGTCATCTCCGCGACCTCGGTCTCCAGGTTTTCCCGGCGGCTGTTGACCGTATGGGCCGCACCGCATTGGCGGGCCAGTTCGAGCTTCGCATCGTCAATATCCACGGCGATCACCCGGGCCCCGCATTCCAGCCCGGCCGAGGCGATTGCCCCGAGGCCGATCATTCCGCAACCGAAAACGAGCACGGTGTCTGCCTTCGTCACCTGCCCGCGGCCCACCGCGTGGAACCCCACGGAAAGCGGCTCGACCAAGGCCAGCTCCAGCTCCGAGAGCTTGGGACTCAGGATGACTTTATCATATGGAACCGAAATAAACTCCGCCAGCGCCCCATCGCGCTGAACCCCGAGGGTCTGATTGTTCCGGCAGGCATTGGAGCGCCCCGCGAGGCAGGCGCTGCACCGGCCGCACGCCGTGTAGGGCAGCACCGTGGCGAGGAGTCCCGACCGGAGCGTTGCGGGAACCGCCTTCCCGGTTTCCACAATCTCCGCCGTCAGCTCATGCCCCGGAATGCGGGGATAGCCAACCAGCGGGTTTAGCCCTCTGTAGGTATTCAGGTCGCTGCCGCAGTAGCCGACCCGTTTTACTTTGAGCAGGACATCCTCCGGGCCCACCCGGGGGGAGGCCGCTTCGCCATAGCCGATCTTCCCGGCCGATTCGATAAAGCAAGTTTTCATGGATCAATTGTTTTCAAGCCGACCGGAGGGCCAGGTGACGTTGTGAACGGGATCGAGGATGCGCAGCACCTCCGCCAGGAGCCCCTGGTCGAGCGGCTCCTCGGCGCAGCGGATGTTTTCGAGAACGCGCCGGGGCGAAGCCGTTCCGACGACGTGGGTGTGGATCGCCGGGTTGGCCAGCGAAAACTGAAGCGCCAGGCGGCCCAGGTCGGTTCCGTGCGCCCGGCAGAAGCAGGCCGCCTCCGCGCACTTTTGCTTCACGGCTGCCGGAGCCGGATGCCACGTGGGCGCGCCCTCGTTGCTCAAGAGCCGCATCGCCAGCGGCGCGGAATTAAAAATGCCGACGCCCTTTGCTTCCAAATACGGCAGCAGGTCCGAGAGCGCCGTATCGTTGAGGCAATAATGGCAGTAGGACTGAATCTGATCGACCTCCACCTGGTCCAGCACGACTTTTAAAAGCCGGACGGGCAAACAGGTGATCCCAACGAAACGGGCCTTCCCGGCGTCGCGCACTCTAAAGAGTGTGGGGATGGTCTCATGCACGATCTGTTCGGGGTTGCCAAACTCCATGTCGTGCACCTGGATGAAGTCGACATAATCGACGCCCAGCCGTTGCAGGCTTTCGTCCACGCTGCGCACGACGCGGTCGGCGGAAAAATCGAAGTCGGGGATTTCCGGGCCGTACCGGGCGACTTTCGTGGCGAGGTAATAGCGTTCGCGCGCCACGCCCTTCAGCGCCTTGCCGAGAACGGCCTCCGCGCGGGTCGCTCCATAATAGGGAGCCGTGTCGATCAAGTTAATCCCGTGGTCCAGCGCCACGTGAACCGAACGGATGGCCTCGGGTTCGTCAATGTCCCGAAAGACGCCGCCGAGCGAGGAACCGCCGAAGGCGAGCGAGGAAACCTCCAGGCCGGTTTTGCCTAATTTTCGATAATGCATGAGAAGGGGATGGGTTGGGGTGTCAGGCCGACTGCAAAATAAGGTTGCCGTATTGGGTGGTGTCGCCCGTCCGGATCAGCCCGATGGCCAAGGGAACGCGCTTTTTAAAATCCACGTGGGGTTCGAACTCGATCCGGATTTTCCCCAGCATCTCGGCGTACTCTCCGCAAACTTCCGGCGGATTGCTCGCATGGAACTCCTTCGCCATCCAGGCTGCACCAACCGTGCAGGACTTCATGACGGCCCGCAGCACCTGGCGGACCGTCGGAACGTCGTCAACCAGGCTGATATCCACCGTTGGCACCGAGGGCCAGTAGGGAAAGCCGCGGTCGGCGATAACCAGCGTATTCGTGTGGCGGAAGCGGCAAAGCAACTCCGCGAGACTGGGGTTCAATATTCCGGATTTAATCATGGGGAGACCTGGCTGTATTCAACCCAAAACCGCCGTGAATCTCAATGGACAGCGTTGCCCAGTATATGGATATTATGAACCTTGTGAAATCCATCACCCCGCTTCCGCCGACTTCCCGGCAAGTCACCCAGGCCGCTTATTGCCACCTCGAATCCGGGGTCGGCCGAAGCCGCCGTATCCGGGTCGCCTGCATCGGCAGGGAACAGTGCCGCCCGGAGTACCGCATCGAGCTCGAGGGCTACGTCTGCCACGGGCTGGAGTTGGTGGTACAGGGCAAGGGCGAGCTGGATATCGGAGGGAAAACCTTTCGATTGCTCCCCGGCCATCTCTTTCTATACGGCCCGGGGATCGCCCACGCCATCCGGTGCGATCCCCGCTCGCCCATGGTGAAATATTTCGCCGATTTCTCGGGCAATCTCTCGCTGGAATTCGCCCCCCTGGGCGTGATCCAGCCGGGCGAAGTGCGTCGAACGCCGGAACTCGACGTGCTGCGCCATCTCTTTGACGAAATGATCCGCGAGGGGAAAAAAGTAGCCCCCGCGCGGAGCGAAATCTGCGCGCAGCAGATGAAATTATTGCTCCTCAAAACCACCGAAGCGGGCAGCGCCGACACGCATCCCTATTCGCAGTCGCTGGCCAATTTGAGCCGGTGCCGCCGCTTGATCGAGGAGCAGGCGACGGAACTCGTCAGCCTGCAAGCCGTGGCCGAGGCCGTCCACCTTGACCCCCGGTACATCTGCCGTTTATTCAAGCGCTTCAACCTCCCCTCGCCCTACGTTTATCTGGTCAACTGCCGCATGAACCGCGCGGCGGAACTCCTCGTCACCACCACCGACCCGATCAAAGCCATCGCAGCCCAGTGCGGCTATCCGGACCCGCTGCATTTCTCGCGCGTCTTCAAGGATTTCTACTCGTTTCCGCCCCGCGAATTCCGCGACCAGACCCTGAGGTTCCACCCTCGGAATCCCAGTTAGAGCGCCATTTTACCCTGGGCCACAAGCAAACAAAGCTCCTTTTTCGAAACAAACAGCACTGGAAATTGAAAAACCGGCGAAATAAGTCCAAATAATAGGGGTTGCCGGTCGTTTTGCCCTTCACCGCCAACCGCAGCGGATCGCCAGATGACCGTCAGAATCGCCAGATATTTTGCGCCCCTCATCCTCTTTGAATGGGGAGCCGTGCTGGGCTACTTTTACCTCAGCCACCGTCTGAACGGCCTGCTCCACCCGGCCTTCCGCCTGCCGGTCCTCGTAACGGGCTTTCTCTTGATCATCGCGGGGGGCTGCGTCCTTTTTTCCAAAGAATGCCGCTGTGCCGGGGAGGCGTGCCGGGACCGCCCGGGCGACCGGACCGCCGCGGAAAGCTGGCGGAGTTTCCTCGTCCTCCTGTTGCCGATCCTCCTGGCCTCCCGCATTTCCCCGGACATCTACGGAGCCGTCTCGGTGAACAACCGGGGGGTGGCGGATTCGCTGGATCGCGTTCCCGGAGCCCTGGCCCGAGCCACTCCGCAGGGGGCAGCACTGTCTGATTTGCCAACTCAAGCAGGCCCCCCTGACAGTGACAACGGGAGCCTGACCGCCGATCTCCCCAAGGGCTGGGTGCCGCCCAACGCGCCGCAGTTTGGCTATTCCAAGGATATCCCCGACGCGGAGTATCCCTCCAACCAGCGGCTCATGGAGCTTCTCCGGGACGATGGCCCGAAAAAGGCACCGCTCCGGGCGCTCAACGAACGCCGCGATACGACCACGCCCTTTGGCAGTTTGAACGAGATCCTGGGAATGGCGGCGGCAGACTCCTCTTTAAACAACGCGCAGGACCCCGGCGGCCGCACGGTGCCGGTGGACGTCATCGAGCTGCTCTCAGCCGCCGGGAACCCGGATCTTCAGCGGAAGCTGGCGGGAAGGGACATCGACATCACCGGCCAGGTTCTGGATTCCAACGGCGGCAATTTCCGCGTCATGCGCCTCCTGATTCTCTGTTGCGCCGCCGATGCGCAGCCGCTCGCCGTCCAAGTGCGGGCCCATGGGCTGCACAAACCGCCGCAAATGACCTGGGTTAAGATCACGGGCCGGGTGGCCTTTACCGCGAAAGGCAAAGCAACCATCCCAGTGATTGATGCCCGAGAAATCGCCGTCGTCACCCAACCGGAGGAGCCGTTTTTGTACTGATCCCCATGGGCCACCCTTTCCCAAATACCCGGGATATGCTTCATTGCCCGATGTCTAAAACGGAAGGCATAAGGGCCGGAGCGCGCACCATGGATCGCCTGGGGCCTTCGTTGACCCTGCTGCTCTGGGGCGGCATGCTGGTCGGTTTCTACGCCAGCGGCAGGCTCGGCCATCTGCTTCACCCGAATTTCCACGGGCTGGTTTTGGTAACGGGGGTCCTCCTGCTCATTTCGGCGGTTTGCGTGCTCTTGAGCCCAGAGGAGACGGCGCAACCCACGGGCAGGGATTGCGGATGCGCCCCGGGACGCCGCAGGGGACGCTGGTTCATGGCGTTCATCCTGCTGATCCCCCTCCCCCTGGCGGCCTGGATTTCCCCGGATCAATACAGCCAAACCCTCGTGCTAAACCGCCTGAGCGCGGGGGCGACCGTCGCCACACTGGCCCCAACCGCCGCGCCGGAGACGCCCGCGCCCGAGATCGGCGAACCCCGGAAGGTTGAAATCGGCGACCTGCTGATCGCTGCCCAGACCCCGGAGGGCCGTGCCGCCTACGAAGGCCAGCCGGTCGAATTTATCGGGCAGGTCACCCTCCTCGGGAAAGACCAGACTGAGTTCGTCCGGTTGCTGATGCTCTGCTGCGCCGCCGATGCCCAGGTGCTCTCCGTCCGAATCAACGGCCCGTGCCCCATCCCGGCCATGCAATGGGGAAAAGTTCGCGGAACGGTTCATTTTATCGCCAGGGGGGATGCGCAAATCCCCACGGTCACGGCGCAAACCATCACCCAGGAGCCGCCGCCGACCGATCCCTACGTCTACCATGGCGGCACCGCACCTCCCCCGAGGCATACCGGCGGTATTCGGCTCCCACTTCCGCCCCACTAAGGGCGCTCATGAACTCCAAACTCTCCCGCTTGATCAGTCGAATCCTGCCGCCCCTGACGCTCTTTGAATGGGGCGGCCTCCTCACCTATTTCTGCCTCAGCCACCGGATCTCGGCCTTTTTGCACCCCGTATTCCGCCCCCTGGTGCTCGTGGCCGGGGTGCTCCTGCTCCTGAGCGCGGGATGCGTGGCGTGGTTCGGCGGATCGGCGGGAGCGTTTGACTGCGGCTGCTCTCAAGCGCAAATCGCCTCCTCGCCCTGGCGAAGCCTGCTGGTCTTTGCCATCCTGATCTTGCCCATCGCCGGAGCGGCGGCCTTGTCTCCGGACACCTTCAGCAACGCCTTTATCGAAAGCCGGAGCCTTGCGGCGATCCCGGGCGCGGCGGCTTCTCAAAAATTCGCCGCCGCATTCGTGCCGATCCCAGCGTCCCAACAGCCGCGCTCCGTCAGCATGCTCGACCTGATGCTCGCGGCCCAGGATGAATGGTGCCAAAAAGACTTCACGGACCGGCCGCTTCAGCTCATCGGGCGCTATTGCCCGGATAATCCTCACTATTTCGGCCTCATAACCACGCTCATCACCTGTTGTGCCGTCGATGCCCAAACGCTCGCCATCCGCGTGGACACCCGATCCGCCCCCGACCTGGACAAGCTCGCCTGGGTCCGCGTCGTCGGCACCGTCCGGTTCGATCAAAGCGACGGCGCCACCGTGCCCATCCTCACCGCCGCCAGCGTCACCCCCATTGACTCCCCCGCCGACCCCTACCTTTACCGGCCCACCGGCACCACTCGGCACGACCGCCCCGCACATCATTAATCCCCATGCCTTGGTTTACCTTTAATCTCCAGGACTTCTCGGTTGCGTTCTTAAGCATCCTCTTCGAGGGGGTGCCCTTCATGTTCATCGGCACGCTGATCTCCGGTTTTGTCGACGCGTTTGTGTCGCCCGAGACGCTGACCAAAATCCAGCCGCGCAACCCGCTGGCCGCCATCGCGCTGAGCGGCGTACTCGGCGTGGTCTTCCCCATGTGCGAATGCGGCGTGATCCCCGTCATCCAGCGCATGATCCGCAAAGGCCTGCCGGTTTCCTGTGCGCTTACCTACCTGCTGGCCGCCCCCATCGTCAACCCCATCGTGGCGCTCAGCACCTTCGCCGCGTTCCGGGGGCAGAGCCCCGCAATGGTTATGACGCTGCGGCTCGGGATGGGGTTTGCCGTGGCCGTGGTCTGCGGGCTCGTCATCCAGGCCCTGCCGGTTTCGAAAATTCTTAACAAAGCCATGCTCGCGCCCCAGCCGAGCCGCCGCCTCTCCATGGGCGCGCGCTTGAGCCCACCCCCGCCCGCCGACGGCGCTCCCAGCGATTTTCCCGCCCCAGAGAGCTTTGGCTCGAAAGTGATCGCCGCGATCCGTTGCGCATCCTTCGATTTCCTGGACGTAGGGTTCTACCTCATCATCGGCGCGGCCATCGCGAGCTTCTTCAACACCGCCATTCACCGCGACGCCATTGCCCCGCTGGCCGGGCACTCCGTCCTGGCCACCGCCAGCATGATGGGCCTCGCCTTGATGCTCTCCCTGTGCAGCACATCCGACGCCTTTGTCGCCGCGAGCTTTACCGGGTTCCCCCTAGCGGCGAAGCTAGCCTTCATGGTCTTCGGCCCGATGATGGATATGAAGCTGCTTTTCATGTACTGTATGGTGTTCCGCAAACGCTTCACGGCCTTTTTTGCCCTCGCCCTTTTCCTGCTGGTCGGCGCGGTCTCCCTGGGCGTGGGCTTGCTGCTTAAATCATCTTAAAAAGCATCCTATGACAGAGAAAAGTCCACGCATTACCTTAAACAACGGCGTCCAGATGCCAGCCCTTGGGCTTGGTGTTTACCTGAGCCCCCTGGAACAGACAGCGGAAATTGTCGCCAACGCCATCGGGGCCGGATACCGGCTCATCGACACCGCCTCCGCCTATTTCAATGAAAGCCAAGTCGGCGAAGGCATTCGGCAAAGCGGCGTCTCCCGTTCGGAAATCTTCCTCACCACCAAGCTCTGGATGAGCCACTACGGCTACGAACCAGCCCTGCGCGCCTTCGATTCCAGCTTGCGCAAGCTCGGGCTCGACTATGTGGACCTTTACCTGCTCCACTGGCCGGTGCCCCGGGCCTTCGCCCAAACCGTGGCGGCCTACAAAGCCGCTGAAAAGCTGCTCGCCGAAGGCAAAGTGCGGGCGATCGGCGTCTGCAATTACAACCCGAACCATTTAGAGGCGCTGATCCTGCAAACCAGCATTGTTCCGGCGGTCAACCAGGTGGAGCTGCATCCCTACTTTATCCAACGGGAAGTGCGCAAGGCCGATACGCGCCACGGCGTCCTCACTCAGTCCTGGTCTCCCATCGGGGGCGTCATCGCCAGAAACCGCGCGGACGATCCCTCCGTGGTCGCACCGCTAAAGCATCCCGTCATCCTCAGTCTGGCGGAAAAATACGCTAAAACTCCGGCCCAAATCATCCTCCGCTGGCATATCGACCACGGACTCTCGGCCGTTCCAAAATCGGTGCACCCCCAACGCATCGCGGAGAATATCGATATCTTCGATTTCGCCCTGACGCCAGACGACCTCACGGCCATCGACGCGCTGGATACCGGCACCCGCATCGGTCCCGATCCCGAGACCCTCGACGCCGAATCGGCCCCCATCAAGATTGCCGACTAGTCGTCTGTCGCAGACAACAGCAAGCGGGACTCCGGCGCGCTCATGACCTCCGCCGCATCGCGCCATCCCCGGCCGGGGATGTGGAGAACGACGCCCTCCCCGGTTGGCCCGGAAAGCTCAGCCCGCCAGAGCTCTCCCGGTTCCGCCGTCCATTCCAGCGTGCCCCGCAATGCACTGCACCCGGTCGCGGCCTCCCAACCCTGGGCGAAAAAGAAACCGCTCCGGAGCCGGGAGCTGAGCGCCTCGCCGCGTCGGGCCTTGAGCCGGGCCAGAGCGGCCAGCCCGGCTCGCAGCCCCAGCACAAACTCCGCGTTGGTCGTGTCCCAATGAAACGCGCGGGCGGCCTGCGCGGCATCCCCCGGGCGGTTCATCACCCCGGCCCAGTGAAGCGGAGCGGCGGCCTCGGGGTAAGCGTCGAATTGCGGGACGTACACCTTCACGTCGAGGACCGGCGTGCCATCCAGCGCATCGAGGCCGCAGACCGCGAGCCGCGCTCCCTCGCGCCGGATCAACCGCACGATGCAGGAGCCCAGCCCCGAAGGGCGGCCCGGGAAGCGCCCGCTAAAAACGCCCTGCCCCGCCCGGTCGTCCCCCTCGGGAACCACCAGCGGCGGCTCGCTCCCCCACCCCTTCATGTCCAGCCATTCCCGCGACCGGTGCTGGTGGTAGATCACCCAGAGATGCGAAAAATACTCGATTCCCGCGAGCGCCGGTTCCAGTTCCGGCCGGATGCGGATGAAGGCCTCCGAGTGCTCGTAATCGAAGCGATCCGTGACCTCGCGGTACGCCGACTCTACCGTTCCGATAGGATTCAGTATCACGTTCGCCTCACTCATGGCTCGCTCCGGGAACGGGGACCAGCGACGTATCGACGAAAGCGCGCGCATCGGCTTCGCTTAATTCGTAATGATAAAAAAGGTGGTAGAATTCGCGAATCTCCGCCACAAGGTCAAACTTCACGCGCTCGGGATAGAGCGCCCACGCCGCCCATTTCAGCCCGAGCAGACGGTTCGCCGACGGCGGCCGGTCAAACCAGTTAAATGGGCGGTTGGGAATCTGCCAGACGCGCCCCCGGGCCACGGCGGGCACCCGCCGCCACTCGGGCGTGTTGAGCCACTCGGGGAACCGCGCGTCCTCGCTCCAATCGCGGCAGACCAGCATGGAATCCGGCTGCCAGGCGATCACCTGCTCCAACGAAACCGAGGCGCGCTGAAAGCTGGAGGTCTCGTCGCCGGAGGAGACCACGTTTTCCGCGCCGATCCAGTTAAGCACCTGCGTGTGCATCGAAGTTTTCACGTTAGTCATCAGCCCGCGCGGCCCCTCTGCATAATAAACGCGCTTGCGTTCGGCCTCCGGAATGGCAGCCGCCAGCGCCCGGACCTCGGTGATCGTATTGCGCGCGTAGGCCGCCAGTTTTTGCGCCCGATCCTCCGCGCCGAGCAGTTTCCCGAGCAGTTCGTAAACCTGCGCCGTGTCCTCCAGCTCACCGCTGGCCATCCAGACCGGGATGCCCACCTGCTGTTGCAAACGGTTGGCAAAATCGACCGCCGTGGCGTCCGTGTACCCGATGGAAAGGATGAGCTGCGGCCTCGCGGCGATGATCACCTCGCGGTTGCCGGAGCCGTTGCCGCCGAACCAGCCGCCGAGCACCGGGAGATCGCGCTGGCTCGCCAAAATGTAGGCCTTGTCCTGCGGCATCAGCTCATGGTTCCACCCCACCATCTTTTCCGGGCAGAGCGAATAGACCATGATCGCGCCCATCGGGCTCGTGAAAAAAACGCGGTCGATTTGTTTCGGGACGGTCACTTTGCGCCCGGCGCAGTCGGTCACTTCCACGGTGCCAGGCTCCGCCGCCGCCGAGGGCCGCACCCAGGCCAGGCACGCGAGGAGGATCAATATTAGTCGAGTTGGGGAATGCATACGCGAACGGGTTTTTGTTGTTTATCGGGAACTTCGGATATCGAAAATGGAACGTGGTAGAGGCTCTCCAGCATCTCGGGCGAAATCACCTCGCCGGGAGCTCCGGGCGGCAGCAGGCGGCCCTCTTTCACAATCGCCGCGCGGGTGGCGCAGCGCAGCGCGTGCTCCGGGTGGTGCGTGGCCATCAGGATGCCGATGCCCGAAGCCGCCAGCCGCCGCAGCGTTTGCAGCATCCGGAGCTGATTGCCAAAGTCGAGACTGGAGGCCGGTTCATCCAAGATCAAGAACTGCGCCTCCTGCGCCAGCGCCCGCGCGATAAGAACCATCTGGCGCTCGCCGCCGCTGATCTCCGTATAGAGCCGTTCGCCAAAGCCCTCCATGCCTACCTGCGCCAACGCGGCCCGCGCCGCCGTCCAGTCGGCCTCGCCCGGCCCGGACCAGAGCGGCCAGCGCGACGTGCGCCCCATCACCACCATATCCAGTATGCGGAACGAAAAAAGCGGCGCGTGCGCCTGCGGAACATAGGCCAGCCACGAGCGCCCGTTGGCCCCGGCCCGGACCCTCCCGGCAAGCGGCTTGAGCACGCCCGCGAGCGTTTTAAGCAGCGCCGATTTCCCCGAACCGTTGGGCCCCAGCAGGCAGAAGAATTCGCCCCCATGGAGCGTGAGATTCACCCCGCTGAGCACCGGCCTGCGGGTATAGCCGCACGAGAGATTTTCCAGTTCCAGGAGCATACGTTATGAGGCCCAGCTTTGTTGCGAACGGCGCAGTAGAACAAGGAACGCGGGCACGCCGCACGCGCATGTCACAATCCCCAGCGGGAACTCCACGCTGAACATCCAGCGGGCCAGATTATCGGCCCAAAGGAGATAGATGGCCCCCACCAGCAGCGACGTCGGCAGCAGGTCGCGGTGATTGGGCCCCACCCAAAAGCGGGCCAGGTGAGGCACCATCAACCCCACCCAGCCAATGATGCCGCCGACGGCCACGGACGCTGAGGTGATCAGTGTAGCCCCGAGCAGGATCAACACGCGAATGAGTCCCGTCGGAACCCCCAGCGCCCGGGCCTCTTCCTCGCCCAGAGCCATGGTATTAAGCGGCCAGCGCAACGCCAACAGTAGCGTGACTCCGAGCACCAGCGGCGGCAGAAGAAACCAGGTATCGCGCGCGGTGACCGACGAGAGCCCCCCCATCAGCCAGAACGTAATGGCAGGGAGCTTGGAATACGGATCGGCCACTACTTTGATGACCGAAATGCCCGCGGCAAAGAGACTCCCAATGACCATGCCGGTGAGCACCAGGCGCAGGGCGAAATGCGCCCCGCCAACGGAGCGGCTCAGCACGCAGGTCGTCCCCACGGCGATGAGCCCGAAGACGAAAGCCGCAGCCTGGATGCCAAGAATGCTCCAGGAAAATAGAATCCCAATCGACGCCCCGAACGCCGCCCCCGCCGACGCCCCAAGGATATCGGGCGAAACCAACGAATTACGGAATAGCCCTTGATAAGACGCTCCTGCCACCGAGAGCGCCGCGCCCACGGCCAGCGCCGCCACGATGCGCGGGAGCCGGATGCCGTAGATCAGCGTGGCCACCGTCTCGCGAGCCGTCACGGCATGGCCGGAGGCGGACGGCATCCAGAGCTGAAAAAGATCCGCCCAGGAAAGCCGATGCGGCCCGAAGCGCAGCGACACCAGCACGCTGGCCACGAGCACCGCGAGAAGAAGGGCGGTCCGGCCCCGCCACCGCGGAGCCGGACGCATCGGGTTGTCTTCCATCAGCCCTTCCTCCGTTCGATCTGCACCATTCGGGTGCCATGATCGAAGAACGCGTGCTGGCCTCCCTCCTGCACGATCTGCCACACCGGGGCAATGTCTTCCACAACAAGCCCGGCGAGCATGTTCACTCCATAGTCAAAGAGCACGGGTGCCAATGGCACCGTTGGCCCGGCCATGACCACGAAGGCGTCGCGGCTGAGGGCCAGCAGCCGCGGAAGCGTTTTGTTAATCAGCGTCACTCCCGTGATGAAGACGAAATCGCTCTCCGGGAGCACCGCCTCGCAAGCGGGGTCGGGCAGGTCGCCCGGCTGCGGCCTGCGTTCCAGGATCGTCAGCTCGCATACCTCTGCCATTTTCTCCAGCCCGCGAAAGTGGCCGATCACCGCGACGCGCTTGCCCGCCACGCGCGGCAGCATCGTTTCAAACGCGTTGCCGCCGTCGCTATGGGCTTCATAGTCGCCGCCACCGCTCCACGCCGCCACGCGGGACGGCGCATTGTAGTATGCATTGATCGCGGCCATGCCGAGAGCCGCCTCGGCAAAGTTCCACGAACGGCTGCGCGCGGCCAGCTCGCCCAAGGCGCTTCCGGCCAGGCTCCCCGCCCCGGCCGGTGCTCCGCCGGACTCCGTCGGGGCCATGGCCATCCCCAGGCCGTCCGCGGAGCGCAAGGCAAACCAATGAAGGCCCGCCACGAACGCCTCGGCTTTCGCTGTGGCGGGAATGCCCCCGCACAGATCATTGTAAATCGGCCACACTTGAGTTTGCATTTAGAATGTATAGCGAAGGTTGGTGAAGTAGGTGCGGCCCGCCTGCCAGTAGCCGTCCTGCAGCTCGTAATTCTTGTCGAAGAGGTTGTTGATCCCGACGCTGAAGGTCACGTCCTTCGTGATGCGGTAGGAGACCTTAAAGTTCGGCACGGCGAACCCGTCCACCTTCCGCCCGTCGCTGTAGGTATAGCGCCATGAGGAATACTGCATGCTCGGGATCAGGCTGATCTGGCTAATCGGCCGGATGTCGGCATAGACAAACCCCGACCAGGCCGGAACATCCGTCAGGTAAAGATCCGAGGTGAGGTTGCGCCGCCACACATAGGAGACGTTATTCCCCACCGTCAGCCAGTCGCTGAAAGCGTAGTCCAGCCCGAGCTCCCCGCCGAAGCTCTCGGCTTTGCCAATGTTCTGGTTTTGCGAGACCCATTTTTTGTTCACATAGGCCACGTTGCTCACGCTCTGAATGGCATCGTCGATGGACGAGTAGAAGAGGTTGGCGTGAACGTTCAGCGCCTTGAGCGCGTTGAATGCCTTGAGCGGCGTGCCGTCGTAGCCGATCTCATAATGGATGGCCGATTCCGGCTTCAGGTCCGGGTTGGCCAGCGCCTTTCCGAGACCGTAGGAATAGCGATCCTTGATCGTGGGGAAGCGGCTCTTGTGCGCGATGGTGAAGTGCAGGGTATCGGTGTCCGTCAGCTTATAGAAGATGCCGGCCTCCGGGTTGAAGCTCGTGAAATCGTGCGCAGGGAACGCGGCCCCGTTGCTGTTGGTGTCCTCGGCCTGGAGCGAGTTGCGAATGTCGTAACTGAAGCCCGCTTGGATATCAATTTTATCCGTGGCGTGGAAGGTATCCTCCAGCGCGAGGGAGATCGTTTCGTCCTCGTCCACGTAATGGGGATAGCCCTCGACCTGCTCGTCGTGGTGATCGAGCTTGTAATGCGCGGCCCCCTTGAGCGTATTCATCGGGATCAGCTCCGTGCCGAGTTCCAGCGACGTGCCCCAGGTATAGTCATCGTAATGACTCGGGCCGCTGGAGCCGGTGAGCAGCTTCGTGTAAGTGCCGTCGGAGTATTGGTCGAGCGCGTTCTCGTACTTGTCGAAAAAGACGCGCGGCTTGATGTAGCTATCCTCGCCGAGCTGCGTTGAGGAAACATAGTACACCGTGTCCTTGTTCCACTTCGGCCACTGCCAGTAGCGGAGATACTGGGTAGGATCGTTGCCCGCGTAGGGCGGCGTTCCCTTTTCGCCTTCCTGGTGAACGAAGCCGACCGCGTATTCGTCCGTGGCGTTGGGCGTGTAGCCCAGCTTGCCGCTGATCTTCCAGTCCGTGGAGTAGGAGTTGTTGCGCGTGCCGCCGTCCTCCGCCTTGGTCGGCTGGAAGTCGCCGGACATATCGGTGTGATCCTGCGTGATGTAGGAGGCGCCTAATTGGAAATAGAACTTGTCCTGCTTGGAGCCGACATTGAGCGCGCTCTCGTAGCCGTCGCCCGTGGACGCTCCCAGCGTGATGTCGCCCTCCAGCGGGCGCGTGGGCTGGCGCGAGACGATGTTGATCGCGCCGCCGAGCGTATTGGGCCCGTAGAGCACCGAGCTGTAGCCCTTGGCCACGCTGATGGTGCCCACGTCAAACGTGGTGAAACGCCCGAGGTCAACGTACCCGTCATACGGCACGTAGGCCGGAACGCCATCGATAAAGATCGGGACCTGGAGCCGGTTGAAGCCGCGCACGTACACCGTGGTTTCATTGCGCGCGCCGACGGAAGCCGTGGTCACGCCGGGCTGGGTGGCCACCGCGTCGGCTACGTTGTTTTTTTCCAAAAGCTGGATCTTCTCCGCCGTGGTCTGCGTTTCGAGCTGAGCCGCCACGTCGGGCACTTTCCCGGTCACCGTCACGGTTCCCAGCGTGAAGGTTTTCTCCGAGGACCCGGAGATCACTGCCGAGGTGGAACCGCTGGTGGAAGCTGCTGTGCCAGTCTGCGCGGCTTCCTGGGCTTGCACTGCGGAGCCGAGCGGCAGAGCCAGGCCAACCGTGGCCAGGGCAAAGAGGGATTTCCGTATCCGTCGAAGGTTTCGATACTTGGCAATACTTGAGGAGGACTTGGTGGACATGGATTACGTGCGAAGTAGGTTGTTGAGGTTGAGCCGTGGGGTGGGTTGTTTACTTAACAGCGTCAACGATCCGTGACGCTTAGCAAGCGGCGTGCCACATGGTTCTCGCGGGCTGATTTCAGCTCTCCACCGGCGGGGTTAATCGGGGAATCCCGGGGAGACAGACCATTTTGTAAATTTTTCGCAACCGGCCCAAAACCTCCGGAAATTTTCCAAAACGCCAGGACGTTTCTTAACCAGAATGCGTAAAAAACGCGCCGGAAATGGCGCGTTTTGATCAGGGAAACCCCGGCGTTGTCATTTTATAACAATCTGCCGGGCAGGCTCTTACAACCTAAAAATGTTAACTATACTTTGCATATGTAAAGTATAGTTAACATTCAGGCAGGCCGCTCTCAGGACATCATTCGCTCCCACGGTTCATCGAGGCGCTCGCCGTGGCGAAGGCGTTCGCGCATCCGAGCCAGGCAGCGGTCCAGCTCCACCAGACGGCGGCAATTATCCCGCTCCTCGCGGGACGGCTCGATGACGTTTTGCACCGCGCCATTGCCGATCACCAGGCGGCGCGTGCCCGAGAGCGCCAGCAGCGGATCGTGCGTGGAGAGAAGCACGATCTTGCCCTTCTCGACGAAGAGATCGAGCGCGCGAAGGCGGTCCACCCCGGCGTTTTCGATCTCGTCGATCAAGACCACGGGCTTGGGGCTCAAGTGGGCGGCATCGGCGATCATCAGCGCGCGGGACTGGCCGCCGCTGAGCTGCGTGAGCGGCGTGCCGGGGCCGAAGGGCTCCCCGGCCATGCCCACCGCCGCCTCCAGCACGCGGGTAATGGCCTCCTCCGGGTGATCCAGCGCGCGGCTCTCCGCATGCATCCGCAGGAAGTCCACCACGGTCAGGTCCATGACGAAATTCATGTTCTGCGAAATCTGCGCGACGATCTTTCCCTCGCCGGAAAAGCGGGCGTCCGGGTCGGGCGCGCAGCCGTCAATGAGGACCGTGCGGCCCGTCGGCGTATCGCCCTGCGCCATGCATTCGATATCGGCCAAGAGGCGGCTTTTGCCCGAGCCGGTGGGGCCCACAATGCAAATCACATCGCCCGCCCGAAAGCAGAGCGTGTGCTTTTCCTCGCGGCCGCTTTTGTCGCGGCCGGGCAGGATCTTTAGCTCCGAGAGCGCCTGCTCGCGCGGGGTGGCGTCGGCGGAAGCCAGGAAGGCCCCGAGGCCGTCGCGGAGCTGTTCGTAGCTCCAGCCGCTCTGCTCGCGCGTCTCCCACGGGAGCGCCTCCCAGTAGGCCTGCACCGAGGGCTCTGCCTGGCGCGAGGGGAAGTGGTTGAGCTGGAGAAAATCATCGCACCGGGGGTCGCCAAACGCTGGCTCCCCGGTAAGTGGAGTGGAAGTCATATCAATCAGGTATCGTCATTTTCCGAATAGTTCCGCTCTGGTAATCCTCGCCGATTTTCGTTTGGCCAAAGCAGTAGGAACAGACCGCGGAGGGAACCGAAAACCGCAATCTGCCGCCAGTGAGCGGGGCATCCTCCGGCGCTTTTTTCCAAAGCCGACTGACTTCCCAGGCCCCCTGCCCCGTGATGCCGTTGACAAACAGAATGCGCGCCTTGGCGTTCACCTGCCGGATGCGGAAGGCAAACACCTCGCGCTCCGCCTGGCTCACGATATCCCCCTTGGTCACCACCACGAGGTCAGCCGTTTTCAGCATCGGGCCAATCTTGCGCGGGGTCTCCACGCCGGAGAGATTATCGAGCACGCAGACCGCGTAAAAGCCCCGGATGTGCGGCGCGCAGCGGTTGCAGAGCCCGGCGCTCTCGCTAATTAAGAGATCGAGGCCGTGACGGCCGCCCCAGGCGAAGCAGTCCTCGATATTCGTGATGAAAAAGTGGTCCGGGCAGTAATTGCCCGAGAGCCCCGTGAGCACGGGAATCCCCTCGGCCTGAAAGGTTTCCGCATCGCGGCTTACGAGGCAGTCGAACTTAAGCACCCCCACGCGCAGCCCCTCCGAATGGAGGAAGCGGAGTGCCTTGGTAATCACAGCCGTCTTCCCGGAGGAAGGCGGCCCGGCAACGGTGATCAGTTTCACGCTTTGAAACCCCGTGTGAACACCGCGTTGAGCGGCACGCGCAGTTCGTTCATGTCGTGGCTGCGGATGTAGTCCCAGCCGAGCCACTTGAGCTTGCCCGGGAGCGCCGGAGTGCCCTTGCCGAAGTCGGCGGAAGGCGGAAAATGGACCGACACCATGAACTCCGCGCACTCCTGGCCCGTGAAGAAATCGAGCGCGACCTTGGCCGCCGGGTTCACCGCCGGTTTGCCCAGCAGAAAGAGCGGCATCGCCAGCACGCCCTCGGTGGGCCACACGAGCTGGGTCTGCTCCTTATGCGGATTTCCCGCCGCAAAGAACCACGGCACGACGTAAATCGCCGCGCCCTTGGGGCTGTCCGAACCGGCCGTGCGGGCCATCTCGGCGGCGCTCCAGAAGTCGCGAACGTTGCGCCCCAGCGCCTCCAACCCCTCTTCGCCAAATTCCTTATGGAAGTTGAACAGGACCACGTCGGAAATTTCGTCCTCCCACCCGCCGATGATCACATCCTTGCGGTAGACCGGGTTGAGGAGATCGGCCCAGGACGTCGGCACGGGGCGGCTGCCGAGGCGCTTTAAATCGACCAAAATGACGTACGGAAACACCCCGTAGATATGGTAGATGCCCAACGGATCGGCCATCCCGGCTTCCACGAATTCCGGTCGCAACTCCGGCACCGGCAGCGGGCCATAGACGCCCGTATCCACCCAGCGCTGAGTGAATTCCGGGCGAAAAATATCCGCGATCCCCCCCTCGGTAACCAGCGCGGGCAGCTCGGCCTCGGTTTCAATGCGCCAGAATTCGTCGTAGGGGTTCGTATCGCCGCAGCCTGAGGACATGTACCACTTCGGCTCCAGCCCGCCGGTAAGGCGCGCCTCCTCGTAGCGGCGGTGGAGGCGGCGGCGAATTTCGGAACGGATCGGGCACGGCGCGAAGCCGAGGTAATCCAGTTGGCGTCTTACGTCCGATTCCGACTCCGGAAATTCGGGCTCATCGTTTAGAAGGTCAATTTCGGTGCTTGTCGTCATAAAAAATAAAGGTGACGGAAAAAATCGGGTTTCCGCCGGACGTTGTGGGCATTAGCAATATTCGTGCCGGATGTTGAGCAGAGGTTACATTGTCATGGATACGTGACAAGGCCGGACCCCTCCGGCGTCACCCGTTCGGCATGCGATCATCTCACAATTTCCCGAAACCGGACAGCCCTCATCCTTTACAGTGTAGCAAAGCTTTGTCATATTGCCGCACCATGACCGAGCCAACCTGTGTGTGCCACGTCGGAGCGCTCCGGGAGCGGCTGGGAATTTCCCAAGCCGAACTTGCCCGGCGCGCTGGGCTGAGCCGTCAGCTTGTCAATATGGTGGAGCGCGGGCGCATCGTCCCCTCGGTCCTCACCGCCCTGGCTCTGGCCGACGCGCTGCAATGCACCGTGCCCGATCTGTTCCAGAAACCGCAGACCGATCACCCGCTCGAAGTCACCCTCTCCTCCTCGGTCCACTCCCCTGAAGGCCCCGTGCGCCTGGCCTTGGTGGGGGAGCGCTGGATCGCCATTCCCGTGGCCGGTTCGGAAGCCGCCGGGTTCGGCGAAGCCGACGGGGACCTGGTGGCGCGCCGGGGGAACTCCGGCTCCGTGAAGATTTTGCAGCCCGAGGCGCAACTGCGCCAAAACATCCTCGTGGCCGGGTGCGACCCCGCCCTCGGCATCGTCCGGGACCTCTGGAGGACCAGCCACGGCGAGGGCCGGGTGCGCTGGCAGAACCTTTCGAGCACCGCCGCGATCAAAGCCCTCGCGGCTGGGGAAGCCCACATCGCGGGCGTCCATTTCCCCGATGAAAAGGCGGAGCAGCGCGCTTTGAAAACACTCGGCACCGAAGCCGTCGTGGTCCGTTTCGCCCGTTGGGAGCAGGGCTGGATGATCCGCCGGGGCAACCCGCTCGGCTTCCGCTCCGTGGAGGACCTGGCCTCCAACCGCGTCCGTTTCCTCAACCGCGTGGACGGTTCCGGCAGCCGCCTCCTCATCGATGGCCTCCTGGAAAAAGCGGGCGTACCTCCCTCGGAAGTGCCGCTCTACTCCACCGTGGCCTCCAGCCATTTCGATTGCGCCGGGGCGATCCGCGAGGGGCGCGCCGACGTGGCCATGGGGCTCAAAGCCGTGGCCGAATCGTGCGATCTCGACTTTCTCCCCGTCCAGGAAGTGGCCTTCGACCTGATCATCCCCAAGACCCTGCTCGACTTCGCCCCCGTGGCCAAGCTCCTCGACTTCCTGCAAAACCGGGACTTCCGCCGCCAGCTCGACGGCCTCCCCGGCTACGGCACCAAGGAAACCGGCAAGATCGTTTCGTAACCGCCGTTTTTACGGTTACTTGGATTAATCAGGAACTCAGGAACTCAGGAAAATACAGAGATTCTTTTCCTGAGTTCCTGAGTTCCTGATTTGTTTTTGTGTAACCGGTATTACGCGCCGGTTTTTTCAGGGAGCTTCATGAACGCCGCCACCGCCTTGTGTACCGAGGGGTAGAAGCTCCCCTCGCCCAGGTCGTGCGTCACCCCGGCGCGCTGGAGGGTTTCCCGCAACGGCCGGTTGGCCCGGGCGATTTTGAGCGCGATCCCCTTTGCCTCCAGCTCCTCCTTCAGGGCCATGAACGCCTCCGAAGCCGTCACGTCCACGTCCGTCACCGCCTGGGCGTCGAGCACAAACCAACGCACCGGCCCGGGGCTCCGTTCGATGAGCGACCGCACGCGTTCGCAGAAGTAGCCCGCATTGGAAAAAAGCAGCGGCGCATAAAAGCGGTAGGCAATGAGCCCGGGGACCGTCTCCCCCGTGAAGTTCTCCCCCACGTCGTGGAACCCCCGGCCCGGCACCTCCTGCAACACCGCGTCCACGGGCCGCGAAATGCGGTTGATCAACCCGATCAGCGAAACCGTCACCCCAAGGAGAATCCCGGGGATCACCCCGCCCACCAGCACCCCGAGCGTGGTCAGCGCCGCCAGCATGCTGGACCTCGGGTAGTACCGGTAAATACGCCGCATCACGTCAAACTCCACCAGGCCGAACCCGGCGTAGATCAGCATCGCCGCCAGCGCGGCCACCGGCAGCAGGGCGATAAGCGGCGTCAGAAAAAGCAGGAACACCGCGAGCGTCGCCGCCGCCACGAGGCTGACCAGCGGTGTCTTCCCGCCCGCCTCGTCGCTGAGCGTCGTGCGCGCCTGGCTGCCCGTCACCGCAAAGCCCTGGAAGAGCCCGGTCACGACATCCGCCACGCCCAGCGCCGTCAACTCCCGGTTCGCGTCCACCTCGTAGTGGTTTTTCTCCGCGAACGCCTTGGCCAGCAGGATGCACTCCGTGTACGTCAGCAGCGCCACGCCGATGCACGCGGGGAAAAGCGCGTGCACATCGCGCAGCGTCACCCCGGGCCAGGCGAAGCCCGGCAGCCCCCGGGGGACCATCCCCACTACGGCCACCCCGTGCTTCTCCAGCCCCAAAGCCCACGAAAGCGCGATCGCCGCCACACACGCCACCAGCGTCGCCGGAACCTTCGGGGCAAAACGGCGCAAACCCAGCAATAGAACAAGGAACCCCGCACCCACGGCCAGCGTCGGCCCATGCGTCTCGGGCAGCCGCCCCGCCAGCTCCGAGAGCAGCGGGAAAAAATCCAGGTGCCTGGGCACAATGCCAAAGAGCTTCCCCACTTGCGAAGCCATCAAAATGAGCGCCGCCCCCGTCATGTAGCCCACCAGCACCGGCTTGGAAAAGAAATCCGCCACCGCCCCGAATTTCGCCCGGCCCCCCAGGAACAGGAACACGCCGCTCAACACCGCGACCACCGCCGAAAGCGCCGCCGCCCGCCCCGCGTCACCCCCCGCGAGCGGCCCCACCGCACTCGCGATCAGCAGCGAAATGGCGATATCCGGCCCGACGATCACCTGGCGCGAACTGCCAAAAAGCGGGTAGACCAGCAGCGGGACCAATGCGGCGTAGAGCCCGTACTGCGGCGGGATCCCGATCAGCCCCGCATAGGCGATCACCGAGGGGATCATCACGAGGCAGACCGTCACCCCCGCCACGATATCGCCCCAAAGCCAGGCGCGCCGATATCCGCGAAAAAGAGCCAGCCCCGGGAAACAGCGCAGCCAACGGCTCGGGATCGGAAAAGGCGTCGGGAGTTCGTCATTCATCGCTCAAAAGGAAACGTACTCCCTTTTATATAAGCGCCCCAGCCAAAAAGAGAACCGTTACACCCCGCCCCGCCCCGCCCTTTCATCCCAGAGCCTGCGGGCCAGCCGCGCCGCCTCCTCGAACGTGGCGGGAATCTCCAACGGCCCGCCGGAATCCGTCACGGCATTGACCATCATCAAATTGTCGGCCATCGCCCCGAAATCCTCGATTTGGAAAGGCCACGGAGCGCCCTGCGCCCCCAGAAACGCCCCCACTCTCTCGGAAAACCGGCGGCGATCCGGCGTGTAGCCCAGAACGATCTTCCCCAGCGCCCGGCCGTAGCCCATTTCATAGGCCGTCCCCACGTCCATGCTCGGCCCGTGCCACGGCTCCATATTGGCGATGACGATATCGCACCCCCTCATCATCGCCTCATTAGCCTGCCCGATGCGCAGCGCAAGCGCCTCCGGGGAGAGCCCAGCCGGGTCAACAATCTGATCCAGGGGAAACACCCCCTCCATCCCCAACCCGGCAAGGATCTTCTTCTTTTCAGCGGCCGCCTTCATCGGTTCCGGGTAAAAAACGTCCGGACCGGCAAGGTAAACACGGGCGAGCGGGCAGGGATTCGTCATCGCGCCACCGTAGCTTATTTCCCGTGAAATGGAATCCCGTAACATTCCCCGGGAAAAGCTTGCAAGGCGTTGCATAGAAAAATTAAATCGCACCCCATGAATTCATCTTCGGATCGCCTGTGGTACACCAGCGAAGCAGGCCAGGACTGGAACCGCGCCTTGCCCATCGGAAACGGACGCCTCGGAGCGATGGTTTTCGGCAACGTGATCAACGAGCGCGTTCAGCTCAACGAAGACACCGTTTGGAACGGCGGTCCCCGCGACCGGATCAACCCGAGCGCCCGGCGTTACCTGCCGGAAATCCAGCAGTTCCTGCGCGAAGGGCGCCTGGCAGAAGCCAACGCGCTCACCAACGACGCCCTGGCCGGTATCCCCGACAGCATGCGGTGTTACGAACCGCTGGCCGATCTCCTCATCAGCTTCGAACATGCCGGAGTTGACGTACACCCCACCAACCTCGACCAAACCGCCGCCAACCAGGAGGCCCAGTTCGACGCCGGGTTACTGACTCACTACGCCCGCGAGCTCGACCTCACCCAGGGGATCGCAAAAGTCGCCTACACCCTGGGCGGCATCGACTACACGCGCACGCTCATTGCCAGCCCCGTGGACGGCGTCATCGCCATTCGGCTGGAGGCCTCCACACCCGGCTCTATCTCGCTGCGCCTCCACCTCGAACGCGGCCCGCACGAAAGCTACTCCACCCGTTACGCCGACACCTCCCGGGGCTACGACGACCGCCGTCTGCTGCTCAGCGGAAAAGCCGGTGGGGAAGGCGGCGTCGGCTTCGCGGCGCACCTCCAGGCCCTGCCCGAAGGCGGTGAAACCCTCATTATCGGCGAAACGCTCGTGATTCGAAAAGCCAACGCCGTCACGCTCCTCTTCGCCGCCGCCACCACCTTCCGCCACGCCGATCCCGCCGCCCAGAGCATCGAACAGACCCGGCGCGCCGCCTCGAAAAGCTGGCCCACGCTCTTGGCCGACCATGTGAGCGCGTTCCGGAGCTTCTCCGACCGCGTACAGCTCGACTTAGGGAGCACCGCAACCAGTACCTTGCCCACCGACCAGCGCCTGGCCCGCCTCCTTGCGGGCGAAACCGACCCCGCCCTGGCCGCGCTCTACTTTAACTTTGGCCGTTACCTGACAATTTCCGCGAGCTGGCCCGGCAGCCTCCCCGCCAATCTCCAGGGCATCTGGAACCAGGAGTTCTGGCCCGCGTGGGGGGCCAAATACACCGTCAACATCAACACCGAGATGAACTACTGGCCGGTGGAAGTCGCCAACCTGGCGGAATGCCACCAGCCGCTCTTCGACCTCATGGAGCGCGTGGCCGAATCCGGCCGCAAAACCGCCCGCGAGATGTACGGCTGCGGCGGTTTCGTGGCCCACCACAACACCGACCTCTGGGCCGACACCTGCCCCACCGACCGCAACCTCGCCGCCTCCTACTGGCTCATGGGCGGGGCCTGGCTCTCGCTGCACCTCTGGGAGCATTACCGCTTTGGCGGCGACCTCGCGTTCCTCAAAAAAGCCTACCCGATCCTCAAGGACGCCAGCCTGTTTTTCCTCGATTTCCTGATCGAAGACGCCCGGGGCCGCCTGATCGTCTCCCCCACCGCCTCGCCGGAAAACCTCTACCGCCTGCCCAACGGCGAATGCGGCGTGCTCTCCGCGGGCAGCAGCATGGACAGCCAGATCCTCACCCAGCTCTTTAGCGCGACCCGGAGCGCCGCGCGCCAACTCGGCGAAGACGGCGAATTCCGGGCGCGGCTCCAGGCCGCCCAGGACCGCCTGCCCAAGCCCACTGTGGGAAGCGACGGACGCCTCCTGGAATGGCCCGAGGAATACGAGGAATTCGACCTCCAGCACCGGCACGTCTCCCACGCCTTCGCCCTCTTCCCCGGCAGCACCATCACCCCGGGCCAAACGCCCGAACTCGCCCGGGCGCTGCGCAAAACCCTGGAAGTCCGGGGCGACGAAGGCACCGGCTGGTGCATGGCCTGGAAGTGCTGCCTCTGGGCGCGCCTGGGCGACGGCAACCACGCCTATACTCTTTTAAAAAACCTACTGACGCCGGTAGACAAGGCCTCGCAGGGCAGTAATACCACAGCCTATGAAGGTGGCGGCTCGTATCCAAACCTCTTCTGCGCCCATCCCCCCTTCCAGATCGACGGCAACTTCGGAGGCACCGCCGCCATTGCCGAAATGCTCCTGCAAAGCCACGAGACCCGGCCCGACAGCGGCACGGGCGAGGAAATCCCCGTGCTCCACCTGCTCCCGGCCCTCCCAGACGCCTGGCCTGAGGGCTCCGTGAGCGGCTTCCGCGCCCGGGGCGGCTTTGAGCTGAGCTTCGCCTGGCAGACCCGCGCCGTCCGTCAATGCACCGTGCGCTCAGAGAAAGGTGGCCGCTGCCTCGTTCGCCACGGCGAAGCCTTCCGCCCCGTCGAGCTTCCGCCCGGTGGCGCAATCGAGCTGAGCTTTTAAGACCTAACGCGTCTTCATTGCGCTCTCTGCTCTCGTTCCCAAGTTAAACTCGGGAACGAGCTCCGCAAGACTAAGAGCTTATCCGTAAATCGACATGGAGACAGGTGCGAACAAGTTTTGGTGAATGGCGACGCCGAGAGCGGCGGCGGCAGACGCCGAAAATCGTTCGCGGATGGCCCATGGTTATTGACAGATAAGCTCTAAGCTCACCCAATCTTCCTCAAAGGGAAAACCCCGAGCACCGCATGGCGGAAACACCGCTCCGGAAAGCGGCGTTTTGAATACTTTCGAATATGATCCAAACCCCCAAATTCACACCGGGGTTTTGCGGCCCAAGGGAGAAACGCACGCCACCGCGCCAGGCCCCTGACTTTTAGCATTGCCGGCCCCGGGCCTCATGTTAAAAAGCGGTCGATTTTTCCGCATGGACGCGTACATGGAAGCCAAGCCGCCTCCGCGCTTCGGAGCGGCAATGAAAACTTCCACTTCACGTGATCTTCGCAACCTATTGGTTTTTGGTATTCGCGGCGATTTTGCTGCCGCTCTTCTGGCTTATTGCTGAGCCGCGCTGCCGCCTGGCCATCCTGATCGCCGGGTCCGCCCTCTTTGCGCTTCACTTCGCCGGGAGCGCCGGACTCCTCCCTATCGCCGTCCTGGGCGTCGCCGTCTACCTCGCGGGACTCAGTAATGCTAAAGCCGCCCACCTCACCGCCATAGGCCTGTGCGTCCTGGCGCTACTGGGCTACAAATACTCTGCCTTTTTCCTCGAAAGCGCCCGCGGCTACCTCCCCCCGGGGTGGCACGCCACCCTGGCGCAGGGCCTCAAAACGCTCCTACCCGCCACGCCGCCCTTGGCCATCAGCTTTTTCACCTTCGAGTTCGTCCATTACCTCGTCGACCGCCGCCGGGGGAGCCCAGCCATCCGGGGGCCCGTGGACTTCGTCTCATTCGCCCTCTTTTTCCCGTCACTGGTGGCCGGGCCGATCAAACGCTACGAGCAGTTCCTCCCCTCGCTCGAATGCGCGCTCCAGGCCGTCAACCGCCGGGACGTCATGGTCGGCTTGATCCAGGCCGCCACCGGATTCACCAAAAAAATCTGCGCCGACAACCTGACGCTCTGGATCGAACGCTACCAGGTCGACTTCACCCGGCTGCCGCTGGGCCAACGCTGGCTGATCTTCGCGGGCATCGGGATGCGCATCCTGCTCGACTTCAGCGGCTACAGCGACATCGCCATCGGCATCGCCCGGATGATGGGCGTGCGCCTCCCGCCGAACTTTAACTGGCCCTACCTCGCCCGGAACATTTCCGATTTCTGGCGGCGTTGGCACATCTCGCTCAGCTCCTGGATTCGCGATTACATCTACATTCCGCTCGGCGGCAACCGCCACGGCGAGGCCCGAAAAACGCTCAACGGCATCCTCGCCTTCGCCCTCTGCGGCCTCTGGCACGGCGCGGCATGGAATTTCGTCCTCTGGGGGCTCTTTCATGGGCTGGGCCTGGTGGTGTGCAACGCGTATCCCAAAATCCCGTTCCTTGGCCGGGGCTTGCAAACGATCTTCCGGTGGGTGCCGCCGCTGGGCTGGGCGCTCACGCTGCTCTACGTCTGGCTGGGGTGGCTCACCTTCTTCTATCCGGTCCAGACGGCCTGGAAAATGGCCGCCAGCCTCTTTATCGCCCGCTTTCCGCAATGAAAACACCCTTCCTTGAACGCCTTGGCGCGGTCCTCTCCCCCTCGTGGTTTTTCGCGGGCATCGCCCTCGGGATGACGCTTTGCATCGCCGCCGGGCACTGGGCCGCCCGCCAGGGCACCTACACCGAGCGGCCCCGCTTCTTCTGCAAGCTCTCGCCCGAGGGAGCCATCTACCCCACACTCGATAACCTCTGCGAATATGTGCGCCACCGGGCGCCGAGGGACAAGGTGCTCGTGCTCGTGTGCGGAAGCTCCATCAGCCTCGGCTGCGGCCAGAAGAACGCCCTGCTCTGGACCAACCGGCTCCAGGAACGGCTCGGGCCCGGGTTCGCCGTCGTCAACGTCGCCTTTCGCTCCTGCTTCTTCGCCTCCGTCGGCGTCCCGCTGGCGGAAATCCTCTCGCGGGAATATCCACGCTGGTACCTGGTCAGCGACCTCGCTTTCACCAACGCCCCGAGCTGGCTTTTCGATCCCAAGGGCGTCTACCCCTACCGCTATCTCCTTTGGCAGGGCCGTGCCGAGGGCCTCCTCCAGCCCAATGCCCAGCGCGACGAGGAGCTCAAAAGCGTCCTTTTTTCCAAGGACGAAGCCATCCGACACTGCGCCGAAGAGGACGCCCTGCGCGCCCTCCTGGAGCGGGAGTTCAAAGCGTGCAGCCTTTGGAACTGGATCGGCGATTACCACTTTTTCCCGGTCTACTCGCTGCTGCTCTCGCCCCGCGTCCCGTTCTGGACGCCCCGCGAACGGCTCATCGACGACGAAAGCGACGCAGTGCCGATGCCCGAGCGGATGGACCGCATCCGCGAGCACGAGCTGGCCCTCCTGCGTGCCACCATGCACGGCGTCGGCAACACCGATCCCGCCCAGCGTTTTTCCAGCTTTAAAACCCATCCCGTCTACGCCGAAACTCTCGGGAAAATGGTATCCGACCCGGCCTTCCGAGCCCACATGCTTTTCCTGCTCAACACCAAATGCCCGTATTTCATCGAGCGCCTCGACAACGAGGAACGCTCGCGCTACCTCCAGTCGATCCACGACGACGCCGCGAGCCTCAACGCCCTTGGCCTGCGCACGATCCCCATCGGGCTTGGCTACAATACCGAGGATTATTGGGACCTGAGCCATTTCTCCAACTCCGCCGCGCCCAAAATGGCCGCAGAGGTCAGCGCCAAGCTGCTCGACATGGCCCGCCGCGACGGCATCCCGTTCAAATCAACCGCAGCACCCCGCCATGCACAGTAAGCTCCTCTCCACCACGCTCTCCCTGCTTCTCGGGGTCGCGGTTTCGGTCGTCTTTCACTTCCTGGTCTACCGCTTCAGCCTCCCGATCAAGCCGTTCGTCTACGTGGCGTTTTAAGACGCCGCTTTTTCGTTGCGGTAGGCCTCGGCCAGCAGCGAGATGTAGTGGCGCGTCTGCTGGCCCGTGCCAAAGCGGTTGACGTTATCCAGGAGCTGCATCATGCAGGCCGGGCAGCCGGTGGAGACGATCTCCGCCCCCGTCTGGTTGATGTCCTCCACCTTCCGCTTCCCGATGCTGGAGGCCGTTTCATAATGCGTCAGCACGTAGGAGCCGCCGCTGCCGCAGCAGGCGTCGGGCTTCGCCATTTCCTTAAATGTGATCCCCGGGATGCTCCCGATGATTTCGCGCGGCTCGCGGAATACCCCCATCGACTTTTTGAGGTGGCACGAATCGTGGTAGGTCACGGTGGCCTCGACGCGGCCCGTCGGTTTGCGAAAGTGGACCACATCGGTCAGAAAGGTCGAAATGTCATAGGTGCGCTGAGCCCAGTAGGCCGCCTTGGGGCCGTAGACCGGGTCATCCGCCAGGACCTCTTTGAAGTCGTGCTGCCAGGCGCCGCCGCACGATCCGCAGCCGGTGATGACGTAATCGGCCCCACATTTTTCGAACACATCGAGGTTATTGCGCGCCAGGGCCCGCGCCGTTTCGACGTCGCCGTGCACCAGCACGGGAATGCCGCAGCACGACTGCCCCTTGGGGATATGCACCTCGACGGCGTTGGCGGTCAGCACTTCGATGACATCGGCCCCCGCGTCGGGGTAAAAGTAGTTGAGCGAATCGCCGGTGAAAAACGCAACCTTGAACTTCGCGCCCTGAACGGGGATCACCTCCGGCACGCGGTCGCGCAGCGGCTTGATCGCCAGCTCTGGGAACAGCCGCTCCCCATCGAAGCCGATGGCCCCACCCGCCCAGGCAAACGGCGACCGGGGCGCGATGGCCGCTTTGTCCTTCACGCCGCGAAACGCCAGGCCGTTGAACACCGCCCCGGCCTTCATACCCAGGTCGAAAAGCCGCGGGAGCCGCAGCGTCGAGAAGATCGCCTTCTTGAGCCAAGGCAGCCCATTTTTGCGCACCAGCGCCGCCCGGAGCGCCAGCATGATGCGCCCGAAGTTCACGCGCGTCGGGCAGTTGGCCGCGCACGATTTGCAGACCAGGCAATCAAAGAGCATCCGATAGACCTTCGGGTCGTCCAGGGCGAGGTCGCCACTCAAGACCGCCTCGGCCACCGCGATTTTGGCCCGGGTCACGCCCGCCTCCACTTTTTCCGTGGCGTAAACGGGGCAGACCGCCATGCAGTTGCCGCACTTCATGCACCGGTCGGTCTCCTGCCGGATCTGTGAAAGGTCGTCGTAAGCGGTGGGCGATTTGGGCGTACTCATGCGTTTCCTTTCGTGGGGACCATCTTCCCGGGGTTGAGCAAATAATCCGGATCGAGCGCCTCTTTAACGCTCCGGAGCAGCTCCAGACCGCTCTGGCCGAGCTCGTTGCCGAGGAACTTCATCTTGGCGATGCCGATGCCATGCTCGCCCGAGAGCGTCCCGCCAAAGCCGAGGGCGGCATCGAAAATCTCCTCCACGGCCCGGTGCATCCGCGCCATTTCATCCGCGTTGTTTTTATCGCAGAGAATCGTGGGGTGCAGGTTCCCGTCGCCCGCGTGGCCGAAGGTTCCGAGCGTCAGCCCGTGCTTTTTGCCAATCGCCTCACAGGCCACCAGCATGTCGGTGATCCGGCTGCGCGGAACGGTGGCGTCCTCCAGCACCACGGTATTATTGAGCGAGGCCAGGGCCGGAAGCGCACTGCGCCGCGCCGCCCAAAGCTGGTTGCGCTCGGCGTCGGTGGCCGCCGTTTTCAGCTCGCCATGGTTGGCCGTCACCACGCCCGCCACCGCCTCGGCTTCCCGCGCCACGAGGTCGTCGGACATCCCGTCCACCTCGATCAAGAGCAGCGCCCGGGCGTCGGTGGGCAAGCCCGCTTTGGAAAAATTCTCCACCGTGCGGATGGTCATCTGGTCCATAATCTCCAGCGTCGCCGGGATCACCTTGGCCTTGATGATGCCCGCCACGGTATTGCCCGCGTCCTCCAGCGTCTTGAATACCGCTGTCATGGTCCGGTGGGCCTTCGGCGCGGGGATCAGCTTGACGGTCAGCTCCGTCATCATGCCGAGCGTCCCCTCGGAGCCCACGAAGAGGCTGGAAAAATCATACGCCGTGACGTTTTTCACCGTTTTCCCGCCAAAGCGAACCGCCGAGCCGTTGGCGAGCACGACCTCCATGCCCATCACGTAGTGCTTGGTCACGCCGTACTTTAGCCCCCGCAAGCCGCCGGAATTCTCCGCCGCCGAACCGCCCATCGTCGCCGTGCTGACGGTCCCCGGGTCCGGCGGGTAAATGAGGCCGAAGGGAGCCACCGCCGCGTTCAGGTCGGCAATGACGACGCCCGGATGGACAGTGGCCGTCAGGTTTTCGGCGTCGATTTCCAGGATTTTGTTCATCTTCTGGAACGAAACGACGATCCCTTTGCGCAGGGGAATGGTGCCGCCGCTCAGGTTCGTCCCGGAGCCGCGCGGATAGAGGGGCGTTTTCTGTTCGCGGGCAAAATGGACGATCTTTTGGACCGCTTCGGCCGTTGTCGGAAACACCACGACGTCAGGGGCTTGGTGAGGCTGGTCGGCTGTTGCGTCGTAGCTGTACGCGGTCAGGTCGACGGCATCCCAGAGGACGTTTTCTTTGCCGACGATTTCTTCCAGGCCGGAAACTAAAGGAGGGAGCATGCGGGAAAACCTACGCCCGATTCCCCTCCCTTTTCAACCTCGGAAAAAAAGGCACACCCCGGTTTCCGGAGGTGCCCTACAGTTTTTTCGAGCCGTCGAACAGGCGCGTGTAGTAGAAATTGCTCGTATAGAGCGCCGCCGCCGGGTTGTGCCCGAGCACCCGGTCCTTGGTGATGAGCGTCGTCACCGGGGCGTTGGAATGCTTGATAAAGAGCGAATCGTGCCCCACGCAGAGGCCGACCACGACATTGAGATCGGTCTTTTGCGCGTTGAGCAGCTCTGCCTGGAGGATCGGGTTGCACGCCGACTCCTGGCAGCCGGGCTTGACCTTGAGGTTATCGGGGATGCCGATCTCGGTTTTGTCCACCGAGCCGACCTTGCAAAGCACCGTGTGCGCCTGGAGCCCGTGGGTTTCCAGGATTTTGACGAACACCTTGGTTTCGGCGCTTAGGCCGATGCACGTGGCGATGCCGATCTTCTTCGCTCCGAGGCGGTTGGCAAACGCGATGATCTCCTCCACGCGCGTCAGCTTGCCATAATAGGTCCCCTCCACTTCCGCCGCGGCCCGGGCCATGCGGGCGTCCAAGCCCCGGCCCCGGTAGCGCGCCACGGTTTTTTTGAGGAGCTGGGGAGATGCGGTCAGCGTCTGGCAGAAGGGTGGAAATTGTTTTTCCTGGCGGTAGCAGTTCAGCGTTCCGCAATCGGAACACGTGAGGTTTTTCTTAGGCATAAAAATCAAATGGAAGAGGAAATGGGCCAGCCGATTTCGCGAACGGCATCGAGCATGGCGTCGATATTGGCAAAGGGCGTCTCCACCGGCAGGCTGCACCCGGAGGCGATGATGAGCCCCCGAGGGTTATCGTGGGCCTGGCGCACGACCTGGTAAACGGCTTGTCGCACGTCCTCCGGGGTGCCTTGCAGGACCACTTCGGAGGGCGGGATGTTGCCCATGAGCCGCACCCGCTCGCCCACCTTCAGCTTGGCTTCGCCGAGGTCGGCGGCGTTGTCGAGGGAAAGGCAGTCGGCCCCCGTGTCGACCATCGCCTCCCAGATCGGCGACGTTTTGCCGCAAATATGCAGCGTCACCGCGCGGCCCCGGCTGTGGATATACTCCACGAGGCGCTTTAAATACGGCGCGCCAAATTCGCGGAACTGCCGCGGGCTGATCACTGTGGAGGAACACATGGCGTCCGTAAGGCTCGGCGTGCAGCCGATGTCGATGATGGCCTTGGCGTAGGCGAGCGTGCTTTGGAAGGCGACTTCGCAAACGGCATGGACCGCCTTCGGGTTCTTGATGAGCAGGCGCACGAGCGTTTCCGTGCCGATCAAAAACGAAGCGTTCGTAAACGGCCCCGTCAACGCGCCGTTGACCACCACTTCCTTGCCCACCTCCTTGAGCGTTCGCTCCATGGCTTCGAGGTGCTGCGGCAGGGCACCATCCTTGAAGGGATCGACCACCTTCAGCGCGCCGATCTCCTCCACGGATTCAATGGCGGGCGCTTCGAGGTAGGCCGTCTCGTCCTCGGGATAGTGCACGCGCGCCCCCATCGCCTCGGCCAGCGTGTAGAGATCCGTGAAGATCCGGATCACGTCGTACCCGAAGCGGCGATAGGCGGCGATTTGCGCATCAGCGATCAGCTTGCCATTGCCGCGAAATTCCGAAACTTTAACGCCGATCACGCGGGCCGCCGTGTTGCCGACAATGGGCACGCAGGGCAGGCGATCAATCGGCCGCCCCGCCGCATAAGCGGCAAAGCGTTCCACCGGAGTCATTGTGTCTTTACTCATTTTACCCAGAATAGCGCCCGGCGCTTAAGCTGTTCGACAATTTCCGTAACAATCAAGACCACCACGCCAGTATATAGAATGCCCGCCACCATGCGCGGGTACTCCGCGTAGTCGGCATAAAGCTGAATGAAGCGCCCGAGCCCGGCGTTCGCGCCAAAAAGCTCGGCCACCGTCAAAAGGATGAACGCGAACACCAGCCCCACGCTGATGCCGGAGAAAATATGCGGCAGCGCAGCCGGGAAGACAATGCGCACTAGGTATTCCACGCGCCCCAGCCCGAGAATGCGCGCGCTGTCGCGGTAACGCTGTTGCAGCGAGGAAGCCCCGGCAACGGTATTCAGAAATACCGGCCAGAACGCCCCGATAAAGACCACGAACCCCGCCGCCGTCTGGAAGGTCGGCAAGAGCGCGATGGCGTAGGGCACATAGATCGTCGGCGGCACCGGCGAGGCGAACCGCGCAAAGGGCGAGAACATCCGGCTCAAAAACGGCGTCGTCCCCACTAGCAGCCCCCAGAAAATCCCCAGCGCGATGGCCAGCAGCAGCCCGGGAATCAAGATCAGGAACGAAGAGACCGTGCCCTTAAGCAATTCCGGCAGCGATTTTTGCAGCGCCTGGGCCGTCACCAGCGGCGACGGGAAAAGATAGCCGCCTCTGAAATGAAGCTGGCTGACCACCTGCCAGAGCGCCACCAGGGCCAGCAAAAAGAGGATCCCCTCCTTGCCCACGAGCAAGCGCAACGGCGAAAACGACCGCACCTGGCCCTGATGGCGCTGAACCTTCACGGCCCGCGCCGTGGCCGTTTCCCCGGCAATCGACGAAGTCCCATTCAGCGAGGCCTCGGTTGAAAATGTAGAACTCATACTCCCTCTCCTTCACTGTTAACGGTGCAGTCGGCCTCGATCCGCTCGATCACATCGCGGCGGAACCGGGCGTCGATGTCGGCGCGCAGGCGGGTGAACTCATCCGAGCCAACCAGATCGCGGCGCACCCGGGGCCGCCCGAAGGGGACGCGCAATTCGTGGATCACCCGCCCGGGCGAGGACCCGAGCATGATGACGCGGTCCGAAAGATAAAGCGCCTCCTCCACGTCGTGCGTCACGAACACCACCGTCTTGCGCGCCGTCGTTCCCGACCAGACCTCCAGCAGCAAATCCTGTAACCGGGCCCGGTTCACCGGGTCCAGCGCCCCGAAGGGCTCGTCCATCAGCAGCACCGGCGAGCCCACCGCCAGCGTCCGGGCAATCGCCCCGCGCTGCTGCATGCCGCCGGAGAGCTCCAGCGGATATTTCCGCGCCGCACCGGCCAAGCCGACCATTTCGAGGTAATCCTCGGCAAGCTGCCTGCGCCATTTGGAGCTGATCCCGGGCTGCGCTTTCGCGATAGCCAGCGTGATGTTTTGCAGCAGGCTCATCCAGGGAAAGAGCGAGTAATCCTGGAAGACCACGCCCCGTTCCAGCGAGGGACCGGTGATCGCCTTCCCCTTCCACGAAACCGCCCCGGCGCCCGGCGTTTCCAGGCCAGCGAGGATGCGCAAAAGCGTCGTCTTGCCGCAGCCGCTTGGCCCCAGGAGGCTGATGAATTCCCCCTCGTGGATGGCCAGATCGACCTCGGAAAGAATCGTGGTTCCGTTGTAGCCGAACCGAAGCCCTTGAACTTCAAGGCCCCGGGCGGGAGCGGAATTCTTGGTTGAAGTATCCGTAAGCGTCATGTTTTAAGAAAAATAATGGGCTGCCGCCGTAAAACGGGATTACCGCGGCAGCCCATCTGTGGCCCAAAGACCTACTGGTGGCAGCACTCGGTCTGCACCTTGGCGGCGGCGACCTTTACCCAGCCCTCGTCCCCCTTGGTCCAGGCAAGCGGCTTCGCGAGGTTGTCGCGGTCGGTGAAGGTCTTGAGGCGTTGCTGCCAGAAAGGTTCGTTCGGCTGCTCCTTGGCCAGTTGGGTGAGCGCCTGCTCGTAGAACTTCGTGGTGATGAAGTTGCGAACATCGAGATTGGATTCCGCGAATCCGCTCTTGAGCATCGTCTTCCAGAAGAAGACCACGCCGTCGACATTCGGGTCCGAGGATTGGTCGAGATAGCCGTCGTAGTAGGCCTTTTCGATCAGCGGGCGGTCGAGCTTCAGGTATTTTTGAATATCATCGAGCGTTTTTTCATGGTTATCCTGCGCGAATTTCTCCGCTTTCAGGAAGGCATGGATGAATTTGACCCACACCTCGGGGCGCGCTTCGGCGTCCTTGGCGTTGATCGTCAGGCGGCAGCACGGGTGGCCCGGCTGGAGCGAGTGGCTGCGGATGGTCACCTTGAGGCCCTGTTCCTCGGCCTTGAAATCGAACGGCCCCCAGATGAGCCCGGCGTCCACCTGGCCCGACTTCACCGCTTCCAGCACGGCGGGTGGGTTTTTCAGCTCGAAAATCTGCACATCTTTTTTCCAATCCACCCCGACTGCATCCAGCGCGCCACGCACCACGGCGTCTCCCGTGGCCAGGCGCACCGTCGCCAGCTTTTTGCCCTTTAGATCGGTGATTTTCTGGACCGACGCGGCCTTTTCCGGCGTCGTAATAATCGCGGCATCCTCGCCCATGACGCCGCCGATGATTCGGATCTCGGCTCCCTTGGAAATGTGGAGTAGCGGGGCCGTGGTCCCGAACGCGCCGAGGTCGAGCTTACCCCCGCGCAGCGCCGCCAGGCCGTCGGCGGAATTGGCGAATTCGACGAGCTGAACGTCCAGCCCCTCTTCCTTAAAGAAGCCCTCTTCCTTGGCGATGAAGAATTTCGCATGTCCCGTGACCGGCAGATGGCCGACCCGGACCACTTCGTCCGCATAGAGGACGGCGGCGAATTGGAGCCCCGCGGCGAGTGCGGCTAGGGTATGGAGTAAAAATTTGGTTTTCATGGGATTCATCAGCCGGGCCTTGAGCGGGCCCTGCCGAACGGTTTTGTATTTTGCGCCCCCGCCTTCAGTCTGTCTGATCTGCAGGGTAGGTCTTGGTTGTCGCTGATCCAGTCGTCTGGTTTGTTCTTAATACCTACTTAGTTGGTGGGTAGTCTATTTGTCCAGGCAAAAATATCCGCAGCGAAAAAAGAAATATCTTTCATACACCCATTAAGTAGGTATACATCGTTTTATACCAGACCACTGGATCGGTTAACTCAATTTAAAAAGGACTCCACCGCCCATCGGAACCACCGAAGGCGACCTCAACAACACTGCACCATCCATGAAACCCATCTCTGGCGGCGGCCGCCTTTGGTTCTCCGCGCGCCCCGAGACCAACTTTATCGAGTATGAGTACTCCACAAGAATTTTACGAAAAACTGGCCACCGCCGTGAACGATTTGGACGAAGAGCAAACCGCGGCCCTGGCTCACGAAGCCGTCGAAAAGGGCTACGACGCCTGGGAAACTATTGAACAGGGCCTGGTGGCCGGGGTGGACCGCGCGGGCAAGCTTTTCGACGAGGAGGTCTACTTCATCCCCGAGCTGCTCATCGCCGCCGACGCCATGTACGCGGGGCTCGACATCCTCAAGCCGCACGTCAAGCGCAGCGGCGATGATCACAAAGCCAAAGTCGTCATCGGCGTGATCCAGGGGGACACCCACGATATCGGCAAGAACCTCGTGCGCCTGATGCTGGATGTGGGCGGCTTTGAGGTGATCGACCTGGGCCGCGACGTTCCTCCGCAGACCTTCGTGGACCGCGCCAAGGAAGTCGGCGCGGACATCATCGCCATCGGCACGCTGATGACCACCACCATGGAAGGCATGGCCGAGGTCATCCGCATCCTGAACCAGGAAGGCGTCCGCGACGAATTTATCGTCATCATCGGCGGCGCGCCCATTTCGCAATCCTACGCCGACAAGATCGGCGCCGACGGTTACGGCGTCAAGGCTTCGCACGCGGTCTCCCTCGCCAAGCAGCTCCTCGAAAAGCGCAAGGAGGTGGCGGCATGAGCACGGCAACCCTACCCGTCCCCAAAAAAGATCAGCTCTCCTCGCTGGAGCGCGTGGTGCTCGCCCTTCAATACAAGAAACCCGACCGCGTTCCCGTGGCTCCGCTCGTATGCGGCGCTTCCCGGCGCGTCACCGGCATCAGCTACGCCCGGTGGTCCCAAGATGCCGATGCGGCCACGGCCAGTCTCGTCGCCGCGCAAGATCTGATCGGCTTCGACGGCTTCCTGACGCTGGTGGATCTCTCCGTCGAGGCAGAGGATTTCGGCCAGAAGCTCATCTTCCCGGAAAACGGCACGGCGTATCCCGACTTTGACAATCAGCTCCTTAAATCCGCCGACGATTACGACAAAATCAAGCGCGTCGATCCGACCAAAACGCGCCGGATGAAATCAGTGATCGACATCGTTCACGGCCTCTCCAAAGCTCGCGGCCAGACGGTGCCGGTGATGGGCTTTGTCTACGGGCCGCTGGGCGTGCTTTCGCAGATTCGCGGCCACGCCGAGCTCTTCAAAGACCTCATCCGCCACCCCGAGCGCGTGCTGGAGGCTGTGCAGACGATCAACCTCACGCTCATCGACTACGCCGTGGCGCAGGTCCGCGCGGGAGCCCACGCCATCGTGATCGACCCGCTCTATTCCTCGGCCACCATCCTGAAAAAGGAGACCTGGGACCGCTTCGAGGGCCCGTTCGTCGGCGCGATTGCCGATGCGGTGCGCGAGGCGGGGGCCGCCGTGATCGTGCACAACTGCGGCGACGGCGTTTACTTCGATAAGGTGATCGAGAACATCAAACCGGTCGGCATTTCCCACGCCTACCCGGCCTATGGTTCCAAAAGCTGGACCGAGCATGCCGAGAACTGGGGCAAGAAAGTCGTCACCATCGGCGGCGTCGATCCAGCCCAGGTGGGCCACGTCCTTTCGCAGGAAGGCGTCCGGGAACTCAGCCGCGAACACATCGAGACCTTCAAGGTGGCCGACGGGGGCTTCATCCTCTCCACCGGCTGCGAATTCCCGCCGCATGGCAACCTACTCAGCGCCAAAACGATGGTCGAAGCGGGCCGCCTCTACGGTCAATACGAATAATACTCCGAATGAGCCAGTCTCTTCCCCACCGTCCGGTTCCCATGGGCCGCCGCGCCCGCTTGCTGAGCGCGCTTGCCCGCGAGCCGGTGGACCGCCCCCCGGTGATCTGCACCGGGGGAGCCCTCACCGCGCTGACGGCCGAGGTCGTCGCCCAATCGGGCTTCAGCCTGCCCCGGGCACACCTCGATGCGGAAGAGATGGCCAAGCTCGCGCTCTCGGCGGCATGCATCACCGGCTTCGAGTCGGTGGGCGTGCCGCTCTGCGCAACCCTCGAAGCGGATGCCTTCGGCGTTCCCGTGGATCTCGGCGACGAGCGCACGGAAGCCCGGATCATCCGCGAGCCGTATCAACACGCCCGCGACGTTCCCCGCCGCCCGGTCGAGGAATTGCTGCAAAGCGGCCGCGTACCGGTGGCCATTGAGGCCATTCGGCGATTGGTTGAACCGGCGGGCGACCTCCCCATCGTCGGCAACCTCCTGGGGCCGCTCAGCGTGGCAGCGGAGCTGGTCGAGCCGGTGGCTTTTTTTAAGGAACTGCGCACAGCCCCCGCCGAGGCCGGGGCGCTGCTGGAATACACCGGCGATTTCCTGGCCAACCTGGGCCGGGCCTTCATCGAGGCCGGAGCCGACGTCTTAACCGTTTGCGAAGACACGGCCACGCCGGAATTGATCGGCCCGAAGCGTTTCGCCGACGTGGCGCTGCCGCACCTCAACCGCCTGATCGACCGCCTCCAGGCCGAGGGCGTTCCCGTGATCCTGCACATGTGCGGGGCCGTGGACCGCGCGGCGGAATCCCTCGACGCACTGCACGCCACCGGCTTTCTACCCGATGCCAAGGTTTCCATCGCGGCACTGCGCGAGCGCCATCCGAATTTAACAGTGGTCGGCAACGTCAGCACGTTTCTACTGCACAACGGCGAATCCGACGCCATCGGGAACGTCACCCGGCGCATCGTGGCCGACGGCACACACATCGTCTGCCCGTCGTGCTCCATGGCCAGCGCCACGCCGCTCCGCAACATCCACGCCCTGACCCGCGCCGTCACCGAGGTGGTATAAGGCCGCCTGCCTCAAGTCTGCCGCGCCTTTTCCCGCAGCTTGAGCAACCGTTCCCCAGCCGCCTCCAGCGTCGCGCGCTTTTTGGCGAAATGAAGCCGGATCAAATGCCGCACCGGCTCGCGGAAGAAGCTGGAACCAGGCACCCCGGCCACGCCCACTTCCCGCGTCAGCCATTCGGCAAAAGCCACGTCGTCCTCCCAACCGAATTCGCCGATATCAACCATTACGTAATATGCGCCGTCGGGTTTGGTATAGCTCAGCCCCGCGCGGTCGAGGCAATCCAGGAAAAACGCGCGCTTTTCCGTGTAGAGGCATTGCAGCTCGTGGTAGTAGGCGTCGGGCAATTCGAGCGCCGTCACCGCCGCTTCCTGCAACGGAGCCGCAGCGCCGACGGTCAGGAAATCGTGGACATTACGGGCGCGCGGAATCACCGCTTCCGGGCCGATCACGTAACCAAGCCGCCATCCGGTGATCGAGTACGTTTTCGAAAGCGACCCGCACGAGAGCGTCCGTTCGAACATCCCCGGCAGCGATGCGAAATAGACATGCTCGCCCGGCGCATACACAATATGCTCGTACACTTCGTCGGTGATCACGAATGTATCAAATTCCTCCGCCAGCGCCGCGATATAAAGCAGCTCCTCGCGCGTGAAGACCTTCCCCGAGGGGTTGGACGGGTTGCAGAGGATAAGCGCCTTGGGCCGCTGCTCGAAGGCGCGCCGCAGCTCCGCCGGATCGAAATTAAACTCCGGCGGCCGCAGCGGCACATAGATCGGCTCGGCGCCCGATAGAATCGCATCGGCCACGTAGTTCTCGTAGAAGGGCGAGAAGACGATGACTTTGTCGCCCGGGTTGCAGGCGGTCATCATCGAAACGATCATCGCCTCCGTGCTGCCGCAAGTCACCACGATGTGGGCATCCGGATCGAGCGGAATGCCCGTCCATCGCGTTTGCTTGCGAGCCAGCGCCGCGCGGAAATTCGGCGCGCCCCACGTCACGGCGTATTGATGCGGGCCGTGACGCGCGGCATGCTCGGCGGCGGCGATGAGCACCTCGGGAGGATCGAAATCCGGGAACCCCTGCGCCAGGTTGACAGCCTGGTGGGCATTGGAGATCCGGGTCATCCGGCGAATGACCGATTCGGTGAAATTTCCGGTGCGAATACTGGGCTTGGGCACGGAAGCTATCTTCTACGGTTTCAATGCTTCAAGCAAGTCGGCTTCGAGATCGGCCGCCGCTTCCAACCCGACCGAAAGCCGGACCAGGTTGTCGCGGATGCCGCGCCGGGCGCGTTCCTCCGCGCCAACCGCGGCATGCGTCATGCGGGGCGGATAGCATAGCAGCGATTCGACGCCGCCCAGGCTTTCCGCGAGCACGAAGAGATGCAACCGCTCGACCAGCCGCTCGACGGCGGGGAAGCCGCCCTTCACCTCAAAGCTGACCATGCCACCGAAGTCGCGCATCTGGCGCTTGGCCAGCTCGTGTTGCGGATGGCTCTCCAGGCCGGGGTAGTAGACCCGCTCGACCTGCGGATGCTTTTCCAGAACGCGGGCCAAATGGAGTGCGTTGGCCGAATGCTCGCGCACGCGCACCTTCAGGGTTTTAAGCCCGCGCAGCACCAGCCAGGAATCCCACGGCCCGGGCACCCCGCCCGCCGCGTTTTGGTAGAATTTGACGGTATCGTAGATCTCTTTATCCGACGTAATGAACGCGCCGCCAACCACGTCGCTGTGGCCACCCAGATACTTGGTCGTACTGTGGACTACCACGCGCGCCCCGAGGTCCAGGGGCTGCTGGAGATACGAGCTGGCGAACGTGTTATCCACGACCAGGATGAGCTGGTGCTTGTCGGCCACTGCGGCGAGGGCCGCGATGTCGACGAGCTTGAGCAGCGGATTAGTCGGCGTTTCGATCCAGACCAGCTTGGTCTTGGGCGTGATCGCATTTTCAAACGCGGCGATGTCTGTCGCGTCCACGTAGGTCGTATCGACGCCCCACGGCCGCAGGATGCGCTCGAAAATGCGGTACGTGCCTCCGTAGGTGTCGTTGCCCGCGAGGATCTGGTCGCCGGGCTTGAGCACCTGCAATGCCGCCACCGTCGCCGCCGAGCCGGATGAAAAGGCAAGGCCGTACTGGCCGTGTTCCACCAGCGCGAGGGCCGCTTCGAGGGCCTGGCGCGTCGGGTTGCCAGAGCGGGAGTATTCAAACCCCAGGCGCTGCTTGCCGATGCCGTCCTGCTGGAAGGTGGAGGTCTGGTAAATCGGCACGCTGACCGCGCCGGTGCGCGGTTCTGGAGCCTGGCCGTCGTGAATCGCTAAGGTTTCAAATTCCATATTCGTCTTTGTTGATGAGGGCGTTGATGATGTCGAAGCGGCTGATAATGCCGTGGGGCACGCAGTTCCGAGTGACCACGAGCGCGGGCGAACCGCCGAGCAACAGTCGATAGGCCTCGGCGATGTCGGTGTTTTCGTCGAGCACGGGTAGCGGGTTGCCCATGACGACGCCAATGTCCTGGTTATTGAGATCCACGCCGTCGTGCAGGCTCTTCATGATCGAGGCTTCGTTGAGCGAGCCGATCACCTGGTTCTCCTCGATCACCGGAAGCTGCGAGATGTTGTGCTGCGTAAAGAGCTGCACCGCCACCTTGAGCTTCTCCTTCGGGCCCACGGAAATAATTGCCGGGGACTCCTTCTTGTGGCCAATCACCTGCCCGACCTTCACGGAACGCTGCTCGTGCGTCTGCCAGAAGCCGTTCTGACGCATCCAGTCGTCCGAGTAGATCTTGCTAAGATAGTTGCGCCCGGTGTCGGGAAGCAGCACCACGATGTTGCGCGGGCGCTCCAGGCGCTGCGCGTATTTCAACGCCGCCGCGAGAGCCGTGCCGCTGGAGCCGCCCACGAAGATGCCTTCCTCGCGGGTCAGCCGCCGGGCGGTGTTGAACGACTCGTAGTCGCTGATGCGGACCATTTCGTCCACCAACTGACGATCAAAAGTCTTGGGGATAAAATCCTCGCCGATGCCTTCCACCTTGAAAGGCCGGGGCGTATCACCCGATAATATCGACCCTTCCGGGTCGGCTCCCACCACGGTGATGTTGGGGTTCTTTTCCTTAAGGTAGCGGGCGGTGCCGGAAATCGTGCCGCCCGTGCCCATCCCGGCTACGAAGACCTCCACTTTTCCCTCGCTGTCCTCCCAGATTTCCGGGCCGGTGGTCTGGTAGTGGGCCTGCGGATTGCGCGGGTTGACGAACTGGCCCGCGCGGAAGGCGCCGGGGATCTCGCGGGCGATCCGGTCGGCCACGCCGTTGTAGCTTTCGGGGGAATCCGGCGGCACGTTGGTCGCCGTGATCACAACCTCCGCGCCATAGGCCCGCAGAAGGGCTATTTTTTCCCCGCTCATTTTGTCCGGGAGCACCACGATCAATTTGTACCCCTTCACCGCGGCCACCAGGGCCAACCCGACGCCCGTGTTGCCCGCGGTCGCCTCGACGATGGTTCCGCCCGGCTTGAGAATGCCAGCCTCCTCGGCCGCCTGCACCATTTCGACGCCGATGCGGTCTTTGGAGCTGCCGCCCGGGTTGAGGTACTCGACTTTGACGTAAATGTCGGAGGCCAGATCCGCTCCGATGCGGTTGAGTTTGACGAGGGGCGTGCGCCCGACGGCTTGGAGGATATTATCGTATTTTGCCATAAGGATGTTTTTTCCCGGGGATGCCTTGTATTGGTATTAACTCCAGCGTCTCCGGTGTGGTTGAGAATCGGCGCTTTTCCCCGCGCCGCGGGCAAATTTGAGCGCCTCTCCCCGCGTCATGCAAGGAGAGGCGCTGCCGAACTGCCCAAAGGGTAGTCCCCATCCGCATTTCGAATTCCGTCGAAAGATGGATGGGAACTTTCATGATGACTTGCGTCAGCTTAGAATGCCCACGTCACGCCGGAGGAAACGATGCTCCGGTCGAATTGACGGGTGGAGTTATCAACATTAGACCAGACGCCCGAGGAGCTTGCCGTCTGGGTTTGGCCGTTTTCCGCACGGTCGTAAGCGTAGGTCAAATCCCAGCTAAGGTTCTTGGTGATGTTGTACTTGAGACCGACGGACGTGGTGTAGAGCCAGTCGTTGCGGAGTTGGTACGGGTTATAGTCCGAATTCGAGGCTCTCACGCCCAAGGCCAATTGCAGGTCCTTGGTAATCTGGTGCCGGAAGCTGGCGTCGAAGCTCGTGTCGATATAGGCGTTCACGCCCGTGCTGGCCACCCAGTTCCAGCGCTTGTATTTCAGGACCAACGCATCGCTCTTGGTCGGGGCGATCGTCACGGAAGCCTCGGCGAAGACGCTCGTTGCGTTGTCGTCAACCAGGCCATACTTCTGCACGGTGTCGCGATACGGACGGCTGTCGGTGTAGGTGGTGAACTGCGGGCCCACCTGAGCCTCGACTTTCAACCATTTGAGCGGCGAGCCTTCCACGCCCACCAGCACGCGCTGGTAGTCGTTGGTGGCGTCGCGGCCGAGATTGGTCACGCCCGTGGACGCATAGTCCGGGTAGGCCTGCTGATACTGGTGCCCATAGCGGTAGCCCAAGGTGAAGGCCACGTCTTTGTTGACGTTGTAGCCCAAATCCGCGCCGCCATTGACGTCGTAGCGGTCAATGAAGTTTGTATAGCCGGAGTAGTTGCCGGTGGCTTTGTAGAAATTGCTGCCGAGATCATAGTAGAGCAGCGAAACCGTCGGACGGATGAAGAAGGATTCGTTCAGGTCGATTTTCACCGAGGCCTTGGAGCGGTCCTGCCACTGGCTGCGGCGTTCGCGGATCGTGCCGTTGGCGTAGGCGCTGGCCCCGCCCGGATAGCGCAGGCCGTCGTCGTCGCCGTTGATCACCGTCAAGGCGTTGTCGAGAGTGACGGTGACATTGTCAGCCTTGCCCTTGAAGCCCGTCGTGAAGCGGTGGGCCTGGTAGGATTCACTGGATGCGTCGTGGAAAAGGACGATGTCCGGGCTGTAGCCGAGCGTGAAGCTCTTCACAAAGTTGTCTTTGTCGAGGAACTTGGCCAGATCGACGCCGATCTTCGGCGTAATGGTCGTCACCCACGAGGACTTGTTGCGCAGGGCGACGAGATTGCCTTCAGGCCACGCGACCCCCGCGAGGTAAACGTTGGTGTCATAGCTTTCGCCCACGCGCAGCGAAAGATCGGTCAGCCACGCCGGTTTTTCCCAAATGACGGAGGTGGTTTCCACGGTGGCTTTGGACGCGTCGCCCGCGATGGCGAGGATCGGCGAAGAAAGCGCAATGACGGCTCCCAGGGCAGTAATGGCGGCCCGCTGCACGGAGTTCGTCTGATGGGCAAAAAGAGATTTCATTGAATACTAAATAAGATTTAGAACACAACCTTCAGTATGTCTGATGGGCTGCTAGAGGTTTTTTTGTTGTTCCTGTAAGTCCAGTGGTCTGGTTCTTTTCGGCCATTTGCAAACGCCGTGGGCCCCGCAAATCTCCATTTTTCTGCAATCAGGGGGTCTCCCTGTCTTGCATATACACCTATTTACTAGGTGGGTATATATACGTCTACTCTTTTTTTGTCCTCAGTTGGACTTTTTTTGACTCTGTGGGATAATATTTCCACATCCGGAGCGAGTCCATCCCGGTATTTCGATCCGAAACCCAGTTCGTGGTGGCAGTAGGGCGTTGCAACCAAATCCCTGGCCGCCGCGAGTTATCGAACCTATGCAAATTCCAAAACACATGGCAATGCCCCTGGCCCTCGGCTGCCTGAGCCTGGCTGCGGCGGCACTGCTAACGGGCTGCCAATGCTGCCCGCCAGTGGGGGAACGCACCACCACAGTGCAAACGCACTGTGAACCGTGCAACCCGCCGCTGAGAACCAACAGCACCGTGACAAGCCAGGAATGCCCCGACGGCATTCACCGGCTCGCGGGCGCGCCGCTTTACTACGAATCCCAGAATTTGAACTGGGAACAGGCGCCCCCCTACGGCCGCTGGTAAAAAGTAAAAAGCCCGCTCCTCGAAACAGGAACGGGCTTTTTTTTCCGCGCTATGCAAAACGATTAGTGGCCGGTCAGGCGGCCGCTTTTTCGGAAACCAGTTTCTTGGCCAGCACGACGGCGGCGGGAGCGCGCGAAGCGTAGCCGTCCGCACCGATCTTGTTGGCGAAGCCCTGCGAAACCGGCGCGCCGCCGACGATGACTTTCACGCGCTTGCGGATGCCTTCCTTTTCGAGAATGCGCACCACCTCGGCCATGCCGTCCATGGTGGTCGTCATGAGCGACGCGATGGCGATGATGTCCGCGCCGATCTCCTGGGCCTTATCAACGAAGGTCTGCGGCGGCACGTCTCGGCCGAGGTCGACCACTTCAAAGCCGCCCACGTCGAGCATGATCCGCACGAGGTTCTTGCCGATGTCGTGCGTGTCGCCCTCGATGACGCCGATGACGACCTTGCTTTTCCGTTCCGCGGAGGTGTCGATGGGGATATGGGGCCGGAGGATTCCCAGCCCGGCATACATGGCGTCGGAGGCCAGCAGCAGTTCGGGGATGAAGTATTCCTCCTGGTCGAAGAGTTTTCCGGCGCGGTCCATGCCCGCCACGAGGCCCAATTCAACGGCCTGCCACGCATCGAGGCCGAGATCGACCACCTGGTGCGCGAGTTCTTTGGTACGGTCCTCGTCCAGCTCCACCACAGCGGTGGCGAGTTGTTCGTGAAGTTGTTCTGCCTGGGTAGTCATGGTCTTTTAAAATTGAAGAGATTTGATGAAGATTTTTTCGAATGCGGGGTCTTTGGCTAGTTCCAGCACACTGACCGCGCGGGTGACGCAGTGGAGCTTGCCGCGCAAGGGATGATTTAAGAGCAGCGCCTGCGCGCCGGTGCGCGAGGTGTTGCCGACGAACTCGACGCGGCCCGCGAACTCCCGGGGTAGCAGCCCCAGGTTGATCAGGCTCTCGGTGCGCAGGTGGAAGCCGAAGGACCCGGCGATGAGCACGCGATCCACCCCGGCGGGGGTGAGGCCGTTTTCCTTGAGCATCAGCTCGATGCCCGCGCGGATGGCCGCCTTGGCCAGCTGCACCTGGCGCACATCTTTCTGCGAGAGGTAAACCGGGCCGGAGAGCCGGAAAACCGGTTTGCCGTCGACGGAATCCCACCGGTCCTTCCACGGCTTGTCGGGCGACGTGCCGTTGTATTGGAAGCGCCCGTTTTTATCCACGCCGCCGTGGGCCGCCAGCTCGCCCACGACGTCCAGGAGCCCACTGCCGCAGAGGCCCACCGGCTCGGCATCATAGATTGTAGCAATCTCGATGCCCTCGTCTGAAAGGGCCACGCGCTCCACGGCTCCCCGTCCGGCGCGCATTCCGCAGGTGATGTTCATCCCCTCGAACGCGGGACCGGCCGCCGTGGAAGTGGCCGTCAACACACCGTCGCGAGCCAGCACCATTTCGCCGTTGGTGCCGATATCGACAAACAGGATCACACCCTTTTCCTCCGCCAGGCGCGAGGCGAGGATGCCGGAGGAAATGTCCGCGCCAACATAGGCCGACATCAACGGCGGCAGGTAGACGAGCCCCTCGGGCGAAATCGCAAAGCCGATCTCCGCCGCGGGCACATGCTCGGCTCCCTCGCGGGTGAGCGTGTAGGGGTATTTTCCCAGCGAAACCGGGTCCGCCCCGATGGCCAGGTAAAGCATCGTGGTATTGCCGCTAAAAACCGCTTCGTAAATCTGCTCGGGCTTGATCCCCGCCTGCTGCGCCACGTCGGCGGCATGGCGGCTCAGCTCGTCGATGATCTCCCGCTGAAGCTTCGCCAGCCCCGCCGGTTCCGAGCCCAGCTTGATGCGCGAGAGCACATCCTGCGCGGTGCGCGCCTGCGGGTTGAGGCTCGATGAGGTGGCCAGCTCTTTGCCGGTCGTCAGGTCGAGCAATGTGGAAACAAGCGTGGTGGTGCCGATGTCCACCGCAAGGCCGTACTGGTGCGCGGTCGTGTCGCCGTGCTCCAGGCCGATGCGCTCGGTCCCCGCGAGCAGGTGCGTCGAAGCGCCGTCGAATTTCTTGGAAATCCACGGCTGCAATTCCACATCGAAGGCATTCCCCTCGCTGAGAATCCGCAGCCCCTCGCCCTCGGAATCCGGAGCGTCGGTTTCCACCGTGACATCGCCAAGGACCGTCGCCTGGCACGCCAGCACGTAGCCCGCCTCGCGCTCCTCTTCGTTCAAAAACCGGTGGGCGTTCTCGCGAACCTTGGCCTCCTGACCCGCCGCGAGCTTGACACGGCATTTGCCGCAAGTACCCGCGCCGTCGCAGGGGAACTCGACGTCGGCCCCGGCGCGCCGCAGGGCTTCCCGCAGCGAACCGCCGACCTCCAGCTCCACCGTCAGCTTCAGGTTGGGAAAGGAAACCTTGCTCATGGCTGGGGAACCGGGGCCGCTTCCTTAACCGTGCGGGTCATGGCCTGGATGCTTTCCAAATGCGTTGAAGTGCTCAGGCCGCAGGCAGGCGAAATGATGTCGATGCCGTCGGCGACGAGGTTACGGGTCATCTTCGCGATTTTTTCCGCCTGGTTCCACTGGAGCGCGAACGTGCTCAGATTGCCCATGGTGGTGATGTGCGGGTACTCGGCCTTGAGCGCCGGGAGGCTGATCATCGCGTCGGTGCTCAGCGCATCGGCCCGGATGGAGACGAGCTGTGGCTTGACGCGCTTGACGTCGCCGCAAATGTGCACGATGAACGGCGCACCCTTGGCGTGAACGCGGTCGGCGAGCTTATTGATATAGCGTACCGCGTATTCCTCGAAAATCTTCGGTCCGAGCAGTTCGCCCGTGGCCGAGGGATCGCCGATGGCAATCGCGCTGGCCCCCTGCCCTTCGAGCAGGCGGTCGGCGAAGGCGGCGAGCAAATCGGTAACATACTCCAGCACGCGGTGGGCGTCCGCCGGGTGCTTGCGCAGTTCCTTGTAAAACGTGAGCGGATCGACGATGGAAGCCGCCGTGCTCACCGGGCCGGTAAGGCTCGCGACGATGGGCACATCAGGGCGGCGGCGGGCCAGTTCATGCGCGGCGTCCACAACGACGTTAATGCGGCCGCTGTGAACGAGCTGGTCGATGTCGCGGAACTCCACTTGCGTTAGCGAAGGGTAAATTTCGCTGGCGATCTTCGGCTCGCACTCCAGCGTGCCGTGGTCAACGGGGCTGCCGAGCAGCTCCGCCTCCACCGTCATGCAGAAGGGGATGCCGACATTTTCAAAGCCGGTGTATTCATGGATGTCGAGCGCCAGATCAGCCATGCGCTGGGCGTCGAGATGGGCTTCCGGCAGGGTGTGTCCGGTCTTTTTCATGATCTCGACGATGGCGGCATTCATCATGCCACCCGTGCAGATCACCGGGGGACGGTCCACGGATTCCTTGTGGAGCACACGCAGGAGACGTTCTTTTTCGGTGTAGTTACTCATGGGTAAAATAGGAGGTTGTCTTGACGTCCGTACCGCTCCACGTGTAGAGCGCGAGCAGCGGTTCTCCGCCGGTCTTCATGGAGTGAATGACCTCGGAAGGGTGTAGGATAAAGGCTCCGGGCGGGTTGGCATGGGTCACCCCGGCCGCGGTCCATTGGGCGTTCCCGGCAATCACGTAGTAAAGCTCCACCGCCGGATGGGCGTGTGCGGGGTACAAAGTTTCCGGCCCGATCAACGTCAGGCCCAGGCAAACGCTCTGGCTGCGGAACGGCGCCTCCGGGCCGATGATCTCGGCCCAGCCCATGGCGTTCTCCAGCCCGGGGAAGTCGTCGCGTTTTTTGTAACCGTAGGTCCAGGGCAGGATGGACGCCACGGGGCGGATCGCCGCGATCAAATCAGCCGTCGCCGGGCTCCCCGCGCCAAAGGCCGCCTCCAGGTGGCGGGTAAGAGGATGCGTGTTGGGCGAAAAGACGCCGTCCAGCGGAGGCACCGTTTGCAGGAGCCCCAGCACGTGGGCGATTTCGTCACCGATCACGCCCTGGTGAGCCTCGCCGCGTTGCAAATGGGATTTGGCAACGTCAATCAACGCAAGAATGTTATTCAAGTCACTCATGGCTATAGCTCCGATTGCAGCATGGCCACGGTGTGCCCGATTTTCTCGCCGCCTCGGAACGCCTCGTAGGCGGTCTCGGAGTCGAGCCGATGCGGCAACAGCTCCGCCTCGATCTCCAGCGCGCGCTGGCCCGATTCGGCCAGATCGACGGACGCGAAGACTTTTTTAAGCACGTCGGCGCGGTAGAAATAAAACGGCCCGAAGCCTTTTTTCTGATTGCCCGCGTGGTCGCGAATAACCTCCTCCGGGTCGCCCTGGACCTTCCATGAATACGTGAGAAACGACGAGCGGTAGCCCGCCAGTTCGCCCAGCGAAAGGTAGACCGAGAGCGGCACCCGCGCGCCCATGCACGAGAGCAAGGCCCCGCCCGGAGCCAGGAAATCGCGTGCCTGGAGCAGCGCCAGGTAGTGCAGATCGAGCATCTGGCGCTTCACCAACTCCGGCAGCGCCTCCGCGCGGGGCGGGACGTAGGTGGAGCTGGTGCGCTCCACGGCGAGCCCCTGCGGATCGGCAAGCGGAACGTTGGGCAGGTTTTCGTAAATGACGGTATAGCGTGAGCCGAATTTCCGCAGCGGCTCCAGCAGATCGCCAAAGCCCGCCTCGATGGCGAGCTTGTAGCCGGGCTGGAGATTGCGCGCGATGTTCTTGGCGGCCACGTCCACGACGTCGAGATGCACGTCGGTCAGGCCCACGCGCTCGACGCCCAGGACCTCCGCGGCCGAGAGCACGTCGAGGCCCGAGCCGGTCCCGACGGAGCAGAACGACTCGACCTTGCCGCCGCCGCGACGCTGGCGGAAAATTTTGAAGGCGGGCGCGGAAACATGCGCCACCCAGTCGCTCTCCAGATCGTCCACCCGGGGCTTGTAGGAGTGGTCCGTCAGCCCGATGGAAAGCCGGTCCTTAATGTACTTGGGCTTGAGTGAAAGGTATGCCGCCGTATCGACGAAGATCACGGTGCCCGATGCGTTGGTTTGGGTCGTAGACATAGGTTTTACCGGCTAATGCTGCGCAAGGCTTGTTCGAAATCCGCGATGATGTCCCCGGCATCCTCGATACCCACGGAAACGCGGATCATATCCGGGGTGATCCCGGCGCTGAGCTGCTGTTTGGGACTGAGCTGGGAGTGGGTGCTGGTCGCGGGGTGAAGCACGCTCGTGCGCGCATCGCCGATGTGCACCACCAGCGCGGCTACCTTGAGCGCGGCCACGAATTTGCGGGCCGCCTGGGAATTTCCCTTGATGCCGAAGGTCAGCACGCCGCTGGCCGCATTTTGCAGAAAGTATTTCCGAATCCGCGCCCGGTTCGGGTTGCCCTTCAAGCCGGGGTAGACGACCCAGTTGACCTTCGGGTGCTGGCTGAGGAATTCCGCCAACGCAAGCGCGTTCTCGCTGTGGCGCGGCATCCGCAGGTGCAGCGTCTCCAGGCCGAGGTTGATCAAGAAGGCGTTGAACGGGCTCAGGCACGCCCCGAAGTCGCGCAGATACTGGGCGCGGCCTTTGGCGATGTACGCGGCCCGGCCGAATTTCTCGATGTAGTTCGTGTTGGCGTAGGTCTCGTCGGGCCGGGTCAGGTCGGGGAATTTGCCGTTGGTCCAGTCGTAGTTGCCGCCGTCAATCACCACGCCGCCGAGGCTCGTGGCATGGCCGTCGGCGTACTTCGTCGTCGAGTGCGTAATGATGTTCGCGCCGAATTGAAAAGGGGTGCACAGGTAGGGCGTCGCAAGGGTGTTGTCGACGATGAAGGGGACGTCGAATTCGCGCGCGAGGGTGGCGAATTTATCGAAGTCCAAAATCCCCAGGCCCGGGTTGCCGATCGTCTCACCGATGATCAGCTTGGTATTCGGGCGGAACGCGCCGCGCAGGTCCTTTGTCTTAGCCTCCGGGTCCACGAAGGTCGTTTCGATGCCGTAGCGCGGCAGCGTGCGGGCGAGCAGCGTGTAGGTGCCGCCGTAGACCGTCGAGGCCGCCACGATATGATCGCCCGCGTTGGCGATGTTGGTAATCGCGAGGAGGTTGGCCGCCTGGCCGGATGCCAGCGCCACCGCGCCCACGCCGCCTTCGAGTTCCGAGAGCTTCGACTCCAAAGCCGCCACCGTCGGGTTGCCCGTGCGGGTGTACTTGTTCCCGGCTTCCTTGAGCGCAAAGAGACGTTCCACCTGGTCCAGGTCTTCGTACTTGTAGGTGGTCGACTGGAAAATGGGGAGGACTCTCGGCTCGCCCACTTTCGGGGAATATCCACCCTGGATGCAGATGGTGCCCTTGCCCCGGGTGGGGGGCTCAGCGGCACGCGCTTTTCGTTCTGAATATTTACTCATATTAAGTATTCGCATGGGTAGGCATGTGCCGTTTGGACCATGGCTTGGACATTCTCCAGCGGCGAACTCGGCGGGATGTCGCAACCCGGCATCAGGATGTAGCCGCCGCCGGTTCCCTCCGCCCGCGCAATCGCCTCGCGGCTCGCTTCGGCGACGCCCTCGGGGGTCGATTTTTGGATCACCGTGACGGGGTTCATGTTCCCGGCGAAGGCGATTTTGCCGCCCAAAATACCGCGTGCATCCTTCAGGTTGACCTTGTAGTCCACCGACATGAGATCCGCTCCCGCGATGGGGATTTGGTCGAGCCGGTTGGTTGTGTTGCCGCAAATGTGCACCGTCACCCAGACGCCGCGCGCCTTGATCTTGGCGGCCACGCGTTGCAGGTAGGGGAGCGAAAATTCAATGAACTGACTGCGCGAAATCAGATCGCCCGAGGAGGTCGGGTCGGCGAGCGAAATCATCGAGACGCCCGCGTCGATGTACGGTTCGAGGTAGGCGAAGCAGAGGTCGGCGGCGAAATCGAGCACCGCGTGCACGGCGGCCTTGTCCTTGTAGATGCCGCGCATCAGTTTTTCCACGCCGTAGGCCAGGCCGCCGAGCGTAAAGGGGGCCCACTGGCTGGTGCCCACCACCGTGTGCGAACCGATCTCGCGGGATAGGATTCGCGCCGTTTCCACCAGCAGCGCGATGCCTTGGTCATCCGCCACGCGCTGGTACAAATTGGGGTCGATCTTCGCCGCGTCGGTAATCACTGATTCCTGCACATCCGGCGTTCCCTTGATGCGGAATTTGATCTTCCCGCCCACGCCGCGGATCGCCAGGTTATGGTAGCCCGACCCGGGCCACACAATGTCGCAGCCCACCGATTCGTTGGTGAAGGCGATCACCTCGGCAAAGCGCTCCGGGCTGACATCGAGCGCCTTTTCAAGCGTCAAACCGGCGCGGTTGAGCGTCCAAGCTCCCGAAGAGAGCAGGGAGACCGGCACACGCGGGCTTTTTTCCAGCCGGAGGGTTTTCGCAATAATTTCTTTCGAAGTCACTTTTTTCGCCTCCTCCCCTATTCCACCACGAGCCCGAATGGAGAAAATTCAGCCGATTTGATAGAGAACGTTCGATGATGCATGTCTACCTACTAACTCGGTAGTTCTTAAGATGTCTATCTCTTTTTTGTTTTTGCCGTCATCGTAAAGGGCCCCTTCCCTGTAACGCCGCAAAAAAGGGGCCATGAAAGCCCTGCTTCAGGGGAACCCGCCTCTGACTGCCCTTTTTGAGCACATTTTCACAGAGAACCGGCGGTTTCTTCTCAGAATGTCCAAAATTCACCACCCGGAAACTTTGTCACTTAGAGGAAACACACTGTAAAGCCTACTTGGCGCGAAACTTGCGTTCAAGGAAACGAAAACGCTAAAATATGCTTACCGTGAACTCACTTCCTCCTCCCGCCAAAACGCCCGTGGACCCGCCGGCCAGCTATTGCAAAACCATCTCGGGGCAATGGGTGAAGGTGCTCCGCGCCATGATCCGCGGCCTCAGCCACGGCGAAGTCCAGCTCACCGTGAAAGACGGCGAAGTCGTCGAGGTGCGCAAGCTGGAAAAGATCCGCTTCGAGCGGCATCTCCCGCGCCCGAAGGTGTAGGCCGGCTTTCCAATGGCACATGAGGTGCTATTGGATCCTTCGCACATCAGACAAACTGGGTGACTTGGAAGGCCCGCCCGGGCTTTGGCCAAGTGGATGCATAACCGTCAAAGCGGAGCAACCGAGCCGACCAACGGCCGTTTCCCGCAAAGTTGCTTTCTGGGCCGCCCTGGGCAGCCCGAAGCCGCGCTCGTCATCACATGAACACTCTGATTGCGGAACCTACCCTTTCCTTCAGCCCGTACTCCAAGCCCACCGCCAGCGCGCCGGGGGCGCTGGATTACCTGGGCTACACGCCTTGCGCCCTGCAAAAAGAGCTGCGCACCCAGGTCAGCCGCTTGTTGCAAGGGCTGCGGCGCGCCGACGGCGAGCTTCCCGAATGGGAGGTCCCCATCGGGTCCGGCGAGACCGGGCAATATAAAGACCTCTGGCGCACCGAGAACGCGAGCGCGCTTCCCGAGCTGATCTCCGATTTCGGCAACGGCGACTTTTTCAGCGCGGCTTTCCGCAACCGGTGGATCGATGGCGGCGAATACGCCCCAATGGGAGGCTACCCGACGCGCCCGGAATTCCGCGAGGCCGGGCTCGCCGACCCGAACGGCCTCTTCCACGTCTACGGCGCGCTCCCCTACGTCATCCTGGCCGATCTGCCCAAGCTCGGCTCCCGGCCCCTCCCCCGCCGCTGGGCCGACCTGCTCGACCCCCGCTACCGGGGCGACCTCATTATCGGCGGCGTCCACGAGCGGCCCGGCGAAGTTATCCTCTACAATTTTCACAAAGAATTCGGGCAAGAAGGCCTCACCGCCCTCGGCCGGAACGTCAAAGCATTCTGGCACGGCGCACAAATGGCCAAGGCGGCGGGAAGCGACCACCCCGCTGGCGCGGCGCTCTACGTCTTGCCGTGGTTCCTCGCCATCAATAACCCGCACCGCGACCGCACGGAGCTGGTGTGGCCCGAGGACGGCATGCTGACCGTTCCGCTTTATTTTATCGGGAAGGGAAATCCCGGTCCGGCCGCGAAACGCATCGCTGATTTTCTGGCCGGGCCGGGATGGGCTCGAATGGTCTCGCGGATCGGCTTCGCGGCGAACCCCGCAGGCGGCCCCATTCCCGGTAAACTGAGGTGGATCGGCTGGGATTACCTCGCCACCCACGATTGGGAAGCCCTGCGCGAGCCGCTCGGGGAGGCGTTCAGAAAAGGATACCGCCCATGAAACTGCTCACCGTCGCGGGCCCGCCCTCCTCCGGCAAAACGGCCGTCATCCTCAAGGCCCTCGGGTGGCTGCGCGACGAAGGGCTCAAAGTCGGCGTGGTCAAATTCGACTGCCTGGCCAGCCGCGACGGCGATATTTTCAAGGCCCACGGCTTCCCCGTCATCACCGGCACCTCGGCCAACTTCTGCCCGGACCACTACTTCATCACCAACATCGAGGACTGCGCCGCGTGGGGTGCCGAGCAGGGCCTCGACCTGCTGGTGAGCGAAAGCGCGGGCCTCTGCAACCGCTGCGCCCCGCACATCCAGGGCTTCTACGCCGTCTGCGTGCTCGATAATCTCGCGGGCGTCGATACCCCGCGCAAAATCGGCCCGATGCTGAAAACCGCCGACCTCGTCATTATTACCAAGGGGGATATCGTAAGTCAGGCGGAGAGGGAGGTCTTCGCCTTCCGCGTGCGCAAGGTCAACGCGCGGGCACACATCCTCTTTGTCAACGGCATCACCGGCCAGGGCGCATGGGAAGTCAGCCGCCTTTGGAAAGACGCCCCCGAGGACGCCCCGCTCACCGGCGGGCGGCTGCGCTTCTCGGTCCCCTCCTCGGTCTGCTCCTACTGCTTCGGCGAGGTCAATATCGGCGAAGCCTTCCAGCGCGGGATGGTCCGCAAAATCCGCATTCAGGATGCCGCCAGTGCTCCCAATTGACATGGAAAGCGATCTTTCTTTAGCCGATCCCGCCTGCGCGGAATTCCTGCAAACCAACCACCTCCCGCCCCCCGGCGGCTACACCACGCTCGAAGCCTACTGGCACCATCTCCCGTGGGATCAGCGCGAGAACGGCGCGTGGACCCTCGAAGCCCTCCGCGCCGAGCTGGCCGCCTGCCTCGATCCCTCGCGGAAAACCAAAGCGCCCCTCGTCCTCCAGACGCTGGAGATCTTCCACGGCCGCGACAAAACCGGCGCACCCGAGGCCCACGACCTTTGCCTGCTACCCGGCGACGTCATCTGCATCGTCGGCCCCACCGGATCGGGCAAGAGCCGCTTCCTCGCCGACATCGAATGCCTAGCCCAGGGCGACACCCCCACGGGCCGCACCGTGCGCATCAACGGCCAGCCGCCCGTGCCGGAACTGCGCTTCTCCATCGAAAGCAAAATCGTCGCGCAGATCAGCCAGAACATGAACTTCGTCATGGACCTCTCGGTCAGCGAATTCCTGGAAATGCACGCCGAGAGCCGCGCGCTCGCCTCGCCGCAAGCGGCGCTCCAGCGCGTGCTGGAAGCCGCCGTCGGCATGGCGGGCGAACCCTTCGGGCCCGAGACACCGCTCACACAGCTCAGCGGCGGCCAGTCGCGCGCGCTGATGATCGCCGACGCCGCCTTCCTGAGCCCCAAACCCGTGGTCTTGATCGACGAAATCGAAAATGCAGGCGTGGACCGGCTGCGCGCCATGGAGCTGTTCGTCGAAAAAGAAAAAATCGTCCTCCTCTCCACGCACGATCCGCTCCTGGCCCTCTCCGGCACGCGGCGGCTCGTCATCGCGGGCGGCGCCGTGCGGGACGTCATCACCCCCTCGGCGCAGGAACGCAAAGCCTGCCGCGAACTCGCCTCCATCGACAAAGCCCTCGGCCAGCTCCGCGAACGCATCCGGCGCGGCGAACGCCTCGACGAACTGGAGCGTATTATCAAATAATTCTATAAGGGCACCTCTGGAAACCGGGGCCGACGGCAAAGCAGTCCGACTGGAAGAGGCCATCGTTTTCAGCGGACCGGAACACACTGAATAAAAACGACCAATTCCTCGGGCGTTTTTCTACAGCAGGGCTAAGGGAAACCCGCAGGCACGCGGTATTTTCAGGCGAAAAAACGGGGATGGGTTCGGATGGCATACCTCTTGCTAATTACGCAACCGCACATCAGACAAACTGGGTGAAAGCGCCCGCGGCAGACCTCTCGGCCTAACCGCGAACGCAAAAAAACAACCTCACGCGCGGAAAGCAAACCGACCAACGGGCCTTCCGGCGAACCCTTCACTTCACCTATGTCGCTTCGTAACGTTTCCCTGCGTCCCAACGCATCCACACGGCGCCCTTTGGAGAGCGCCGCGCTGCCCCTCTTTCGCGCGCTGCTCCCCGCCCTGGTGATCGGCTTGATCTCCAGCCACGCCCTCGCCGCCGACTCCCCGGCGCAGCCCACCGGCACCGCCAAGACAAGCGGAACCGCCGCCAAGACCTCCGGCACGGAAACCGCCGTCGTCGACGAAGTGGTCGTCACCGGCATCACCAAGGACGGCTCGCAGGATGTGGGCTACCGCACCGACTACGTTTCCATGGGGCCGCTGGGCTCCACCTCGGTTCTCGACGTCCCCTACTCCGTCACATCGGTTTCCTCCGATTTCATCGCCAACACGCAGGCCCAGTCCGTCGCCGCCGCCCTGCAATACGTCCCCACGGTGCAGAGCCAGACGGGCGGCAGCCGCCTCACGGATTACTACACCATCCGGGGCTTCTCCAGCTCCGTGTGGACCTACAATACCTCGATCGACGGCCTTCGCAGCTACGACGCCGTGGTCCCCATCGAGGACAAAGAGCGCATCGAAGTCCTCAACGGCGCGAACAGCTTCCTCTTTGGCATCACCTCGCCCGCGGGCATGATCAACTACGTCGCCAAGCGGCCAACGAGCTACGATCTCTACGACCTCACCGTCGGCACCTACGGCGGCGATCAATACTACACGCACCTCGATCTCGGCGGGCCGCTCGACAGCAAAGGCCGCGTCGCCTACCGCCTGAACCTGGTCGGCGTTGCCCCGGGCGAAGTCGGCGTCGACGACGAAAAGAACGGCCGCTTCCTGGCCAGCGGCGCGGTGGACTGGCACCTCACCGAGGATACCATCTGGTCCGTGGACGCCTCCTACTTCAAGCGCCACCTGGAGGACAACCAGCCCCTCTTCATGATCGGCAAGGCCACGGAAGTCCCCAGCGCCCCCGACACCAGCAAGAACTATTCGCCCGACTACTCCTACGGCAAGGACGAGATCAAGAAAATCGGCACCGACTTCGTCTCGAAGTTGAGCGACACCTTTACGCTCCGCTCCTCCTTCCAATACACCGACCAGGAACGCTCGTATGGCACCTTCCGCGAAGTCTGGCAAAACAACAAGGGCGACTACACGATCCGCACCGACTACGCCGGGCAGAACATCACCACGACCACCCAGGGCTACGTCTATCTGGACAGCGTCTTTGAAACCGGCCCGCTCTCGCACAAAGTCACCCTCGGTGTGAGCGACGACTATATCAACATCCTGACGCCGTATCCCAACGGCCTGAAATCCGTCACCGGAAAAGTCGTCTACCCCTCCAACCTCAAAAACGCCAAAACGCCCGTGGAGCTCGCCCACGTGCTCAGCAGCGGCTCGCCCTACCGGAAAACCGAGGCGTCCAATTTCAACTCCGTGTTGCTGGCCGACCAGATCGAGCTGACCAAGCAATGGTCGCTCATGCTGGGCGGCAACTACTCCAGCGTCGACACGCGCACCTGGAGCTCCTCGACGTGGCAGGAAAATCCGGAAAACGAAAAGGGAGCCGCCACCCCAAGCGTGGCCTTGATGTACAAGCCAACGGACAAAGTCACCACCTACGTCTCCTACATTCAGGCCCTGCAACGGGGCGACACCGCCCCCTCCACGGCCGACAACGCCTACGAAGTCCTCTCGCCCTACAAGAGCAACCAGTATGAACTCGGCGCGAAATCGGAAATCTACGGCGTCAACTTGAACGCCGCCCTCTTCCGCGTCGACCAGCCCTACGCCTACACCAACACCACCACGAACGTCTACTCCAACGACGGCCGCGAGGTCCACACCGGCGTGGAGCTTTCGGCCTCGGGCAAGCTCACCCGCGACCTGACGCTCTTCGGCGGCTTCACCTTCATGGACCCGACGGTGGAGAAAGCCAGCAGCTCGTCCCTGTCCGGCAAGGTCCCGCAGGGCGTGGCCAAGGAAATGGCCAAGCTTTACCTGGAATACGCCGTGCCCTACGTCACCGGCTTCGCCCTCACCGGCGGCATCACCTACACGGGCCGCGAATGGGTCGACGCCGCCAACACCATCGCCATCCCGAGCGTCACGCTCGGCGCCGTGGGAGCGCGCTACCAGCGCAAATTCTGGAACCGCGAATTCACCTTCCGCGTCAATGTCGACAACGTGACGGGCCGGGATTACTGGACCACCCGCAGCGGCATCCTCTACCTGGGCAACCCGCGCACGGTCGCCTGCTCCGCGGAGGTGAAATTCTAGCAAAAAAGGAAAGAGTCATGCTTTCAAAAGCACACGGTTATCGTGGAAAAATGGGATGGCGGCTCGCCCTCTGCGGATGCCTCGGCATCGGCACGGCGCTCGCCGCCGATCCCGCCCGAACCGTCGTCGATGCAGCCCAAGCGCGCGTCGAGGTCCCGCACCCGTCGCGCGGCGTGGCTCTCTACTGCTTCATGTTGCCGGAGTACCTCGCCGTCACCCGCTCGCCAGGAGACGTGGCGGCGGCCGCCGAGCTTTCGCCCGGCGCGTTCCGCGAGGGCCACGACCTCCTGCGCGAACTCTTCCCCGGGATGGCCGCCATCCGCAACCAAATCTCCGGGGCGACCTTCGCCCAGCCCAATCTCGAAACCTTGCTCGCGCTGGACCCCGGCGTCGTCATTCACTGGCGCGAATACACCGGCTACAAGGCGCAAATGGAGCGCATCGGCCTCCCGGTCGTGACGCTCGGCCACGCCCGCCGGGAGGAATGGCTCGTGGAGACCTCGCACATTTTCGCGGAGGTCTCCGGCATGCCCGAGCGCGCCCACGAAATGACGGAGTACTACCGCCAGTCCAAGGCCGCGCTGGCCAGCGAACTCCAACCCGCCACGCTCCCCTCGCGCCCGAGGGTGCTGCGGCTCTGGATGCCGCCGGAGGGGGGCTACAACGCCGTCGGCAAGGGCCAGCTCTTCAGCGCGTTCATCGACCAGGCCGGAGGTGCGCCCGCCATCGACGCGCCCGGCTCCTGGGTGGAGCTGGATATCGAACGCCTGCTCCTGCTCAACCCGGACGTCATCCTCATCTCCTCGCGTCCCGACCAGCCGCTGCCCGAGGCGCTATTTGCCCGGCCCGAGTGGCAGCCGCTGAGGGCCGTCCAGACCCGGCGCATCTACAGCGAACCGCCCGCGTTTTCCAACCTCATCGCCGCGCCGCTCTACTGCCGCTGGCTGGCCGAGCTGCTCCATCCCGACCGCCTGCGCCCCCGTCTGCGCGAGCTTTTCCAGGCCTATTACCGTAACGACTTCAACTACGCGATGAGCGACGCCGAAACCGACGCTCGCCTCTTCCTCAAGGAAAACAGCCGCTCGGCGGGCTACGAACGCTTTTGCAAACCATGACCCGGCTCCCGCATCCATCCGCCTTCCGGCAAAACGCACTGCTCTGGCTCTTTGCCGCCGCGCTCCTCGTTACGATGCTCCTCTCGCTGTGCATCGGAGCCTACCCCGTCCCACTCGCTCACGTGGCCTCAGCCATCCTAGGCTCGATCTGGCCGGGAAGCTCGCCCTTCCCCTGCGTGACTGACAAGGAGCACATCGTCGTCATTCTCGTACGCCTGCCGCGCATCCTGCTGGCCACGCTGGCCGGGGCGGGCCTCGGTCTCGCGGGGGCCTCGCTGCAAGGCATGATGCGCAACCCGCTCGTCGGCCCGGACCTGATCGGCATCACCTCCGGTGCCTCCTTCGGCGGCGTGCTCGCCATCCTTTTCGGGCTCGCGCCAACCGCGATCGTCGGCTGCGCCTTCGGCGGCGGGCTCCTCGCGCTGGTCCTCGCCTCCGGCCTCGCGCGGCTCTCCAAAAGCGCGGGCGTCCTGCCGCTGATCCTCTCGGGCGTCATCGTCAGCGCCTTTTTCAGCGCGCTGGTGGGCCTCGCCAAGTACCTCGCCGACCCGGAAACCAAGCTCCCCGGCATCGTCTATTGGCTCATGGGCAGCTTCGCCGGAGCCGACGGCCACAAAATCTGGATGCTCGCCGTGCCGACTGTAATCGGCGGCGCAATCCTCATCGGCCTGCGCTGGCGGATCAATCTGCTTTCGCTCGGCGACCTCGACGCGGCCTCCCTCGGCGCGCCCGTGGCCCGGCTGCGCTGGACGCTGATCGCCATTGTCTCCTTCATCGTCGCCGCGCAGGTCTCCGTGAGTGGCGGCGTCGGCTGGGTCGGCCTCGTCGTGCCGCACTTCGCCCGGATGCTCGTCGGCCCGGATCACCGGCGGCTGCTCCCCGCCTCGGCACTGATCGGCGGCTTCTACCTGCTCGCCATGGACGACCTCGCCCGCAGCATTACGCGCCAGGAACTCCCCATCGGGCTGCTCACCGCGCTGGTCGGCACACCCGTCTTTGCGCTGCTGTTCTGGAAAACCCAAACGAAAGGCTGGGCCCGTGAATAGCACCGCTCCCAGCGCCCCAACCGTCGCCTTCGAGCGCCTCGGCTTCGCCTATCACCCGGGCCGCCCCGTGTTCCGGAACTACTCGGCCTACGCCCACCCGGGCCAGATCCTCGCCGTCCTCGGCCAGAACGGGCGCGGCAAAACCACGCTGCTCAAGCTGCTCCTGGGCGTCCTGAAGCCAACCGAGGGCCACCTCGCCACCACCGGCCGCATCGCCTTTGTCCCGCAGCTCTTCCAGGTCAGCTTTGATTACTCAGTATTAGATATGGTGCTCATGGGCTGCGCGCAACGCGTCAGGCTTTTCGGCCAGCCGACCCGCGCCGACGAAGCCGCCGCCCTCGACGCCCTGGCCCGCTTTGGCTTGGAGGAAATGGCCGACGTCCCTTTCCACGAACTCTCCGGGGGCCAGCGCCAGATGACCATCTTCGCCCGCGCCCTGGTCTCGCAAGCCAACATCCTCCTCCTCGACGAACCGGCCGCCGCGCTCGACCTGAAAAACCAGGGCGTCATCCTGGAATGGATCTCGCGCTTGGCGCGCCACGACGGCATGACGGTTCTTTTCACCACCCACCAGCCCTCGCAGGCGCTGGCGGTAGCCGACCACGCGCTCCTCATGAACGGCGCAAGCGATTGCCGCTTCGGCCCTTCGGACGAAGTCCTCACCGAAGCGAATCTAGAGGCCCTCTACGGCGTCCCGCTCAAGCGCCTCCGCTTCGAGCACGAGGGCAAAACGCGCGAAACCTTCGCCCCCATCCTTTTATGAAATCCGCACCGACCTTTCACATCTTCGTCTGCACGGGCCACAAAGCCGACGGCAAGGAAGGCATCTGCCACAGCCGCGACTCCACCGCCATCGTCGCCCACCTTCGCCAGCGGGCCCGCGACGAAGGCCTCCCCATTCACGTCAACGAAACCGACTGCTTCCGCTGCGGCATCAGCGGGCGCGGGCCGAACGTGGTCGTCTACCCACAGGGCGTCTGGTACGGCGCGCTGACCGTGGCCGACGCCGACGAAATCATCGAGAGCCACTTCAAATGCGGCCAGATCGTCGAGCGCCTTGTTTTAACATTCCAACCTACTTAATCATATGATCGATCTGTTTATCAAAGGTGGCCCCGTAATGTGGCCGCTCCTGGCCGTCTCGCTTCTCGCCCTCACCGTCATCCTCGAACGCCTCGTCTTCACACTCATCGAATGGCGGCGAAGCGATCCCGAAATCGTCAGCAAAATCTTCAGCGAGGCCCACCACGGCAACCTGGAGGCCGCGCAGGCCGCCGGAGCCGGGTCCCGCGATTACCTCGCGCGCATCCTCACCTACGCGCTCAAGCACCGCGACTCCTCCTTTAGCAACGCGCTGCTCAAGGCCGCCAACGACGAGCTGCGGCGCTTCAACCGGGGCATCTCCGTCCTCGATACCGTGGTAACGCTCGCCCCGCTGCTCGGCCTCTTCGGCACCGTCACCGGCATGATCCACGCCTTCGGCCTCCTGGGCGCGAGCGAGCTCGGCGCGCCCACGGCCATCACCGGCGGCATCGCCGAGGCGCTCATCGCCACCGCCTTTGGCCTCTTGATCGCCATGACCTCGCTGCTACCCTTCAACTTCCTGACCACCCGGCTGGAGGAAGCCCGCCAGCGGATCGAGACCGCCGCCGCCAAGCTCGAACTGCTCCTCATGCGGGCCGAGAAACAAGCCAACTTCGCCTAATCCCGCGCCATGATCGCCATCTCCTCGCCACGAAGCAAAAAGCGGGCCCGCATCGAGATCATCCCGTTGATCGACATCATCTTTTTCCTGCTGGCCACCTTCGTCATGGTCTCCCTCTCGATGGTGCGCAACAGCGGCATCGCCGTGAACCTCCCCAAAGCCGCCACCGCCGCGCCGCAGGAGCGGTCCGAGACCAACACCATCTCGCTCGATGCCCAGGGCGGTGTCTACTTTAATAAAGAGCCCGTCAACAACGAGGCGCTCAACACCGCGCTCAAAGTGCTGCTCGCCCGCGACAACGATCCCCGCGTCGTCATCAACGGCGATGTGAAAGCGGAGTTCGGCACCGCCATCGCCGTGCTCGACCAGGCGCGGAAACTCGGCATCACCAAAATCGCGATCCAAACGGAGCCGCTGCCCGCCACTCCAGCCAAATGAAACCGCCCGGGGTCGTTTACAGCTTTATCGCCGCCGTAGGCGTCCACGCGCTGATCCTCTTCGGCTGCGGCCTGGGCACCGCCGCCAAGCCGCTCCCCGTGGCGGGCGAACCGGCGTCGGTTGATGTCAACCTGGTCGATTCCGCCCCCGGCGCGGAAGCCGTGGCCGAAGTCACTCCCGACCCCGAACCACCCCAGCCCGCCCCAACTCCGGAAGCGACTCCTGAACCGCCCCCTGAGCCGACGCCCGAACCCACACCGCCCCCACCCGATCCGGACCCCGCCCCCGTCATCGCCGCCCCCACGCCCAAGCCGACCCCGCCGCCCCATCCGGCCACTTCCCCACGGGCCATTCCCAGCCACACCCCGGCCAAGGCCCGGCAGAACGCCAACGCAGCCGCCGGATCCCCCGACGCCGAAGCCGCGCAGCTCGGCAACCACGGCTCCGGAGGTGGCGCGCTTCCCCGCACCCGCAGCAATCCCAAGCCGGACTACCCGCGCGAAGACCTCGCGGCCAAACACGAGGGCGTCGTCCTCATCACAGTCGAAGTCTCCGCCGAAGGCCGCCCCACCGCCGTGGCGCTCCTCCGCAGCAGCGGTTTCCCCGGTCTCGACGAATCAGCCCTCAAGACGCTCTGGCGCTGGCGCTTCGAACCAGCGCGGGCCGCCGGAATCGCCGTGGCCACGCGCATCAACGTCCCGATCCGCTTCCGCGTGGATCAACACTGAGCGTAAAACAATGTAGGGAAAGTCTTTACATTAAGGGAAGGTTGAGCTTCCTTTCCCACGTGTCCGAGCCGACCTACGAGTGCCGCGTACTGGCGCTGCGCGAGAAGCTCCATCTCAGTCAAGTGGAGCTCGCACGGCGGGCAGGGCTGACCCGTCAAGCGGTCAATATGATCGAACGCGGCCTGTCGATCCCCTCGGTGACCACCGCGCTGCGGCTCTCCGAAGTCCTCGGCTGCCCCATCACCGATCTTTTTCAAAAACCCGAGACCGAGCAGGTCGTTTCCGTCACCCTCTCCTCGGCCAACCCCGATTTTCCGCAAAACCGCGTGCGCCTGGCCGAAGTGGGTGGCCGCTGGATCGCCGTTCCCTTTCTCGCTCCCGATTCCGGTGAATTCGGCGAAGCCGATGGCCGGATCGTCTCCCGCGACGGCCCGCGCGGCGAGGTAAAGCTCCTCGGCGCGCCCGACCAGTTTCGCAACAACCTGCTCGTGGCCGGATGCGACCCCGCGCTGGCCATTTTGCGCGATCTCTGGAAGCGGCATTACGACGAGGGGGCCATCCGCTGGCAGAATCTCAACAGCAGCGCCGCCGTGAAAGCCCTGCGCTACGGCGAAGCCCACATCGCGGGGGTCCATTTTCACGACGCCGAAAGCCAGAGGCAGGCCATCGCCCAGTTGCCAATGGACGTTATTCTCGTCCGTTTCGCCCGTTGGGAACAAGGCTGGATGCTGCCCCGGGGCAACCCGCTCAACTTTCGCTCCGTCGAAGACCTGACCAACCAGAAAGTCAAATTCGTCAACCGCAACACGGGCGCGGGAAGCCGCCTTTTGCTCGATTCGCTCCTGGAACAAGGGGGCATCAAGGCCGAGCAAATCCAGGGCTACGGCGACACCGCTCCCACGCACTTCGCTTGCGCCCAGAACATCCGCGAGGGCCTGGCCAACGTCGCCATCGGCTTGCGGGCCGTGGCCGACGCCTGTGGGCTCGACTTCGTGCCTGTGCAGGAAGTCGGCTTCAACCTGATCGTCCCCAAGGTGCTCCTGGATTTCCCGCCCGCCGCCCGGATGCTGGACCTTTTGCAGGCCCGGCGCTTCCAGCGGCAGTTGGGCGATCTCCCCGGTTACGAGACCACCGAAACCGGCAAGGTGCTCAAGGTCTCTTAAGTCCTAAGGTTTCTTAACCAACGCGGGCCCGCAACCGCCCGTGCGCCAGATTTTCACGCGCATGGAGCCTTCGGCAAGCTTCTCGATCTCGCCCGGCAGGCGGCAATCCATTATCTCCATCACGAGCCATGACGGCACATGATGGCAAAGCACCTCGAACTCCTTGTACTGCGGATCTTTCAACATCGGGAGCAGAAAATCCTTCGTCTTGACCACGCTGCCCGGTTGCTGGATCGCGTGCAGCGAGGTCCGGTAGCGTCCCTCCCCGAGGTCCTCCAATAGCGGCATTTCAACGGCGGTTTCCATAATTAGAAATCAGGGATACTTGGGTTGCATGTTCGCTTCTTTCCACTGGAGCAGGGCGTATTTCAGGCCCTTGTCGATCTGGTAGGGATACTCGACCCCGAGCACCCCGTGCTCCTTGAGCGAATCCTGCGCGTGGACGCCGATGCGCGAGGTCACGACCGCGTCACAATCGGCGATGGCCTTCACGCGGCCCGCGGACTTGGGCGCGCCGCCCCCCATCTCCCACTCCTCGTCGATCTCCCGATCCTCGATGTGCTTGATCTCCGCATCGCTCACCTCATAGATCATGAAGGTATTGGATTTGCCAAAATGGGAATCCACCAAGCGACCCGTTTCCGAGGAAACGGCCACTCGCAGCTTTACCGGGTTTTCAATGTTACTCATAGGTATTTTATAATCAGTCGCAGAGCGCCGGGTCGATGGCTTTGGAGCGGAACGCCCGCTCCCAATCGTTGGCGAAAACTTCCAGAATGTTGAGCGCCCCTTCGTAGCCGAAGTAAGGCCGGTCGACGTAGACTTCGCGGTTGCTGGGGCTCAGAAGATCGAACGCGATCTTGATCCCCGCCTCCTCCGCGATGTACTTCTCCCACGAGGAGCCGATCATCGCATCGACCTGCACTTCGCCCACGGCTTTCTTGATTTGATAACCGTCCACGGCGAAGGCCACCTTGGTTTTGAGGCCCAGGTCATCCAGCTCGCGCTCCAGGATCTCGCGCGCCGCCGGAGTGAGCGCCGAACGGAAGAGCAGCAACTCGGGGATCATCTCCAGCTCCTCGAATACCATGCGCACCAGCCCGAGCCCGATGGTACCGTCGACCGAAAGCACGACTTTGCAATTGCGGTAGCGCGGAATAAGCATCAGTGCGCGGCGGCGCAGGACGTCGAGGACGTGCCCTTCGCCTTCCTCCACGAGCTTTTCCGCCGCCTCCTGCGCTCCGAATTGTTCCCCCAGCGCGCGAATCCACCGGCTGGTATTCTTAACGCCCACCGGCAGCGGCAGATCGCCCAGCAACAGCGGAATCCCATGCGATTTTTCCAGCTTCTGCACAAAGCCGTGCCCGGTGTCGTGGCTCAGAAGCAGATTGCCCGAGGCGCTCCCGGCGGCTTCGATCTGCGCCATCGACGTATCGTGCGAAAAGACCGTCTGCACCTCCACGCCAAGCTTACCCAAAATGTCGCGGACCCAGTGAAAATCAGCGAACCACGTTGGATTCAAGTTCGCCTGCGGAGCAATCAAATTGACCGTCTTTTCCTTCTTCGGCTGATCTTTTTTAATGATCGGCAGCAGCGCGGCGAGGCCCATTTCCATTCCCTCGTAGCTGTTGCCCCGGAAGCCGCCCGCCGTCACGGGAATCAGCTTGGCCTTGATCTCCGGCTGCATCTCCGCGCAAATTCCCTCCAGGTTTTCGCCGATAATATCCGCCGAGCAGGTGCCTACGATAAAGAGCACGCTTGCGCCGAAAGATTTGTCCGCCTGGCGGATCAAGTCCATCAGCTTTTCCGAGGCCCCCATGATGATGTCCGACTCAAAGAGCCGCGTGCAGGCCACCTTGCGCTTGGTGAAATCCGTCTCGTGCGCGTCGTAAGCCGCCGCCACCGTGGCCGCGCACCCTTGCGGGGAATGGATCACGATGCTGACGTCCTGGATGCCCGCGATCACGCTGGCCACGCCTTCCAGCGCGCAACTGACGATCGGGTCGCGGCTGTGATTACAGTGATCAAATTTTAGCTGTTCAAGCATCTGCCCCTCCTTCTGCCTGCGTAGACGGTGCAATCGGGAAGATCCTGGCTCAGTTTGGGCGTCAGCGACGACGCCGAGCCCAGACCCGATTTTTTTGGAAACACCATTTTTTTGGAAAGCCAGCTCCGGGGGCGGAACGAGTAGTTAAGCGCCTTGTTAATGCACTGCGCCACTTTCAGCGCCCCGCGGTAGCCAAAGCGCGGCCGGTTCAAAATCGCGTTGAGATCCACGAGCGGGATCGACGGGAAGCTCAACGAGGAGCCGAAGTAAACCACCGAGCTGGTGTCGATGCCGCCCAGGAATTTGAGCAGCTCCTCCTCCGTCTGCTGCATCGACTCATACTTGCCGAACGCCAGCGTCCCTTTGGTGATGAGGATCTCCGGATCGATGCCCGTTTCGAGCAGGTAATCAATGCTCGATTCGCGGGCGCCGGTATCCCACGGGTGAAAATTGAAAATGATCGCGCGCATCCCGAAGTCCTGCTCCAGCATGTGGGCGATGGAGAGCGATTTGACCGCGTCGTGGCCTTCCACGATGGCCGTCTTGCCGACCAGGTGCGATTTGGCCTCCTCGAATTCCACGCGGATCGCCTCGTACTCGCGTGCCATCAGCGCCCGGGCCTCCTCCTCTTTCTTCAAATACCGGGCCGCCTCCAGGATCCACTTTTCCGTGGCGGCGATGCCGTAGGGGAGGATCGTCGAGTTGAGCGGCGTGCCGTGAACGCTCAGCATTTCGCGCCCGATGACGTAGCCGATATCGAGGCAGAGCGTGCAGTTGACGGCCACGCTCGCGGCCGTGCGCAGCTCCTCCATCGTACAGTTCCCGGCGATAACGGAATGGACCCGCGCCCCCATGCCCTCGACCAACCGCATGAGTTCCTTGACGTCGGTATCCACCTCGGTGCGTTCCGGGCCCATCTTGCCGCCGACGATGTTGACCGCGTCGGCCAGGCGGGCTTGCTCCTCCGGGTTGGGAGCTTCCATGAGCTTGACGAGCTCTTTGAAAACGAGATCGAATCCGCTGCGGTATTCCCCGGCAAAGCCTTCGCAGTGGATGATGAGTGTCTGGGCGTGGAGCTGGTCTTTGAGTTGATCGACCACCGCGTCCACGTTGTCGCCGATGATGCCGGTGGCGCAGCTTGTGGCGACCACGATCAAGTCCGGCGTATATTTTTGGTCCACCTCCAGGATGGCTCCTTTGAGTTCCTTTTCGCCCCCGTAGACAATCCGTTTCATGTCCACGTTGGTGCTGACGACCGATTCGTAGGGTGAGCCGCTGTTGCGGCTGTTGGTCAGCTTGTAAGCCTGCTTGACCCCGTAGGCGCATCCGCTCGGTCCGTGGGCGATGACAATCGCGTTGCGGATGCCGCTGAGGATTTTCATGGCCGTCCAGAACTTGCAGGGACGGGTGTGCGATCCTTGCAGCGTGGTTGAAATTTTGCCTTCTTTTGCCAGCCGGTAGAGCTCGCTGAGCTTGCCGTGGAAGACGACGTTTTCGGAAATATCGGCCATAGACTAGGGAAGTGTTTTCTGAAATTGGGTTAGGGACCTCATGCCCTGGGGGCGGATGACCCGAGCGGCCCCACATCCGGGGGGAAAAAACTTTTCCGTTCCCACGGCGGCCCGGCAAGGTGTCCACCAACCTGCCGGACCGCCGCTTTTTTACGGAACAACAACCACTATCTTACCAAGTATTCAAGATCCACTCCCTGTCGTGCTTGGCTTCCATGTCAGCAAACAGAGCGTTCGCGATCGTTTCCGCCAGGAGTTCTGTCCCGCGGTACCCGATCACAGGCTTTTTCCAAACTCCCGCACGATCGAAGGTCGGGAAGCCGACGCGGATCATGGGGATTTTGTTATCGATGGCGATATAGCGGCCCTTGGAGTGGCCCATGATGATGTCGATATCGCCAGGATTATTCTTGATGTGTTCTTCAAGCTCCCACAGGTCGGCGTTCCAGATGGCTTCGATTTCGTAGTCCACCTTCTCGCCGAGTTCCTTGAGACGGGCGTCTTTGGCCACCTGCTTGTTGTCGTCGCCGAAGAGGAGCAGCGTCGGCTTGAGTTCCACCTCGATGCAGAACTCCGCGAGCGCCATGACCAGATCGGGATCGCCGTAGAGGGCGACCTTCTTGTCGGCGAAGAACATGTGGGCGAGGTCGGCCATGGCGTCAATGGCGCGGCCGCGCTCTTCCACGAGGGACTTGGGCACCGGCTTGCCGGTGAGCTTGACGAGGTTCGCGATGAAGGCGTCCGTGTTCTTGATGCCGATCGGCATCTGCCCCACGGCCACCGGCACGTCGAATTCGCTCTTCAAGTAATCCGCCGCGCTGCCGCCTTCGTACTTCGCGAGCACGAGGGAGCCCTTGGCGTTGGCCGTGTCGGCCAGATCCTCGATGGTCGTATTGCCGAAGGTAAACGAGGATTTGTCGGGCATCGTCGGAGCGTCGAACGTCTCGGTGTCGATCAAGACATTGCCGTCGATTCCCATTTCGGCCAGGAGGTGCTTGACCTCGATCACGTCGCCCGGGTTGACCCATCCGGTGAAGACGTTGATCTTGTCATTCTTAACGCCCGCCGTGGCGAACGTGCGCACCAGCGATTCCACCGCTTCATTGTAGCCGGTGACCTGGCTGCCGCTGTAGCTCGGCGTGTGCATGGCCACGAGCTTCACCTTGCGGTCGGGCATCTGCTCTTTGATGCGCTTGTCGAGCTTGCGGATGGTGCCCTCGATGTCGTCACCGATGGTCTCCGTGGAGCACGTGGTGATGATCGGGATGGTGCGGATGTGCGGATAGCGTTGGATCAGCGTCATCACGCCGTCCTCGATGCGGCTGATGCCGCCGAACACGGCCGCCGACTCGTGAAGCGAGGAGGAGGCGATGTCGAAGTTTTCCTTAAGGTGTTGCGCGAAGAGCAACCGGATGAACATGCAGCACCCTTGGCCGCCATGCACCAGAGGAATGCAATCCTTGATGCCGATGCTGGCGTACTGGGCTCCGGCGGGCTGGCAGGTAAAGATCGGATTGATCACACCCGTCCGGGCTTTTTCTTTGATGTTGATAGGCATATCTAAATCTTGGCAGAAGTTGGTTTAGTATTGGGCGACCTTGACCTCGGCATTGAGGCACTTGTCGATGACGACCACGTGGAGCTTCTCCTTGAGGGCCTTCATGACCTCCGTGATGCCCTCGGCTCCCAATTCGAGGAAGCCGGGCATGTCCCGCTTGACGTCCTTCACCAATGTCACCGCGTCGGCGTAGTAGCACCGGTCGGCGGGCGTGTTGAGGGAGATGACGTCGCAGGTCAGGAGCTGGGTCGCCAACCCGATGACGCCGTTGATGTTGGCCTCGCGGTCCCAGGTACGCGAGTGGAACTGCCAGAGGTAATGTTCCTGAATATACTTGTAGAGTTCAGCAGTGTAATTTTTCATTTTTGCTCCCGGATGTCGATTGCGGCCAGCTTCATGAGCGGAGAATAGATGGCGTTATGCATGTCGCGCGCCATATTGACCGCGCCTTTGAAGCCCATGTAAGGCCCATTGTGGTAGCCGTGTCCATTGATGTAGGGCAGGTGCAGCTTCTTGACGAGTTCGCCCACGCGCGGCCCGGTGAGGACCATGTCGGGCTTGATCTGGCCGAGGACCTCGAAGAATTCGAGTTCGTTGGCGTCGTCGATGTAGTAGGTGCCCTCGCGACCGCGGGAGATCACCTTTTCAAAGTCTTCCTGATGGCCGAATTTGGAGGACATCGCCACCACGTGCATGCCGAGATCGTCCTCGAAGGCTTTGGTCCAGTGCCAGAGGCGCGGGCCGCCCGTCCAGATGCAGACTTTCTTGCCATTGAGGCGCTCTTTGTAGTAGTCGAGCGTCGGCTTCCACTTGGCGATTTCCTCGGCAATGACCTGTTCGGCGCGGTCTTCGATGCCGAAGAAGATGCCGATCTTGCGGAGTGCCTCGGCCGTGTAGTCGAAGCCCCAGGTATCGACGTCCAAACGCGGGATGCCGTATTTTTTCTTGAGCTCGTTGGCGATGTAACCGGCGGAACGGGCGCAGTTGGTCACGTTCAGTTTCGCCTGGTGCATGGAGCGCAGCGAGTCATAGGTACCGTTGCCGGTGAAGTGGGCGACGATCTGGATGCCCATGCGCTTCATGTAATCTTCAAGAATGTAGGTATCACCTTGAATATTATAGTCACCGATGAAGTTGACGGTGTATTCGCTGGTGATCTCAATCTCGTGGGTGCCGACCTTCTCCTTCATCCAGTCGATGTTGAAGACATGGTGGCCCTTGGATTGGGAAACCCCTGCGAAACCGGCGCATTGCGAACAGAAGATATCGACATCGCCGAGCTCTTCCATTACGTCGTCGGCCACCGCCTTGGGATCGTCACCGATGAGCGCCGTGGCGCACGTGGTGTAAACCATCATCCGCTTGATTTCAGGGAACTCCTTGAAGGCTTCAAGCATCGACTTCTTGAGCTGCTTTTCACCGCCGAAAACGATGTGCTTTTCCTTCAGGTCGGAGGACCAGGCGTACTTCAGCTGGAAGTTGCCGTTGTCGCTGGGGTAGCGTTTGGTGTGCCAGGTGTCATACGAGCAGCCGATGGGGCCGTGGATGAGCTGGATGGTGTCCTTAAGCACACCGCCGATCACGAGCTTGGAGCCGCAGAAGCTGCAGCCACGCTCGGAGAGGGTGCCGGGGATGGTTTCAACGTTGGAGGCCGGCAGGAACTCGGTAATATCCTCCCCCGGAGCCTTGATGTAGCAGTGCTTCTCGCGCTCGGGGATCGTTTCGTCGCATTTAAATAGTTTTAAAGGCATGGTAAATCTTTCTGGTTAATGTGGGCGAAGTGCTCAGTCACTGGGCGGGGGCCGGTTGCGGCTCCCCGGCTCCCCGCGTTCAGCGCTGAAAAAACCTGACGGTTTAGTCCATCAGACCATAGCGGGCGACTAGCTTCTCCAGCTCCGGCATGGTGAGGGGCTTCGGTTTGACGAACATTTCGTTCTCAATGATCTTGCGGGCCAACTCGGCGTATTCGTGCGCCTGGTTGACGTTCGGATCGTAATCGATAACGGTTTTTTTGTTGAACTCGGCCTTTTGCACGATGTTATCGCGTGGGACGAAGTGGATCATCTGCGTGCCGAGGGCTTCGCAGAATTCCAGGATCATTTCGAGTTCGTTGTCGACCTTGCGGCTGTTGCAAATGATGCCACCGAGGCGCACGCCCGATTGATCGGCGTACTTGAGGAGGCCTTTGCAGATGTTGTTGGCAGCGTAGGTCGCCATCATCTCGCCCGAGGCGACGATGTAGACTTCCTGGGCCTTGCCTTCGCGGATCGGCATGGCGAAACCGCCGCACACAACGTCGCCCAAGACGTCGAAGTGCACGAAGTCGAGTTCTTCGTTATAGGCGCCGAGTTCTTCCATCAGGTTGATGGACGTGATAACGCCGCGACCGGCGCAGCCGACTCCGGGTTCCGGGCCGCCGGATTCCACACAGCGAATGCCGGAGAACCCGGTGTTGACGACGTTTTCGATGGTGATGGCGTCCTCGCCCTTTTCACGCAGCGTGTCCATGATGGTCTCCTGCGGCTTGCCGCCGAGGACCAGACGCGTGCAGTCCGCCTTGGGATCGCACCCGTGGATGAACACCTTCTTGCCGTGAACGGCAGCCAAGGCCGCCGCAGTGTTCTGTTGAGTGGTGGACTTGCCGATGCCACCTTTGCCGTAAAATGCTACTTTGCGTGTCATGTTTAGTTGGTTTCTTTGGATGGTCCCGCGGCGCTGATGCTTTTGCATGCCGCACGGGTTCTGATCTACGGGAAGGGCATTTAGCAGAGGCCGTGCCAGGGCAAAAAATTCGCCTAACCGATCCCACCAAGCGACACGCAACTCGCCTATTATCAGAAGGTTACGCAATCGGATAAAATCCAGATCTTTTGACCCACCCTCCGGAGCCCCCCTTGGGCCCTCCCTCATTCCATACATTTTGGTATGATTTTGGCCGAAAAAGACACCAATTGGTAGTTGTGGTTGTCATCCGTCATTCCTGCTTTACACTCCAGACCAGCTTCCGATATTCCCGAGCCGGGCCCGCAACGCGCTTGCGGGCAGCCGGTAGCCCCCTCTATAATACCTCCATCCCGATCGCCCACCGCACCGCAATGAGTCCCGAAGCCAACCACCCCATCCTGAATCCGACCGTGATGGATCGGGCGTTGGGAGCCTTCTTTGGCGTGGCCATCGGCGACGCGCTCGGGGCCACGGTGGAGTTCATGACCGCGCGCGAGATTGCCTGCCAATACAAGGTCCACAACCAGATCGTGGGCGGCGGCTGGCTGGGCATCAAGGCGGGCCGCGTCACCGACGACACCGAGATGGCTCTCGCCCTCGGCGCGGCCTTGATCGAGAGCGGCGGATGGGACCTCTGCACCATCGGCAACCATTTCGTAAAGTGGATGCGCAGCCTGCCCATCGACATCGGCAACACCTGTCGGCGGGGCATCCGGCGCTTTCTTTTGGACGGCACCGTCGCCGCGCCTCCCTGCGATGCCGACGGCGGCAACGGCGCGGCCATGCGCAACGTGGCCACCGTGTTGGCCACGCTCCAGAGCAACGAGCTCCTGATCCAGCGCAGCATCGAGCAAGCCCACGTCACCCACAACCACCCGCTATCCGACGCCGGAACGGTGGCGCTGGCCCGGATGACGCGCGAGCTCATCCTCCACGGCGAGGAAGCCTCCTGCAACCAGATCGCCGCCGACCTGGTGCAAGCCCACCCGGCCTTTCGCTTCAAACCGTGGCCCGGCAACAGCAGCGGCTACATCGTCGACACAGTGCAGACGGTTTTCGACGGCTTTTTCAACACCGGCAGCTTTGAGGAATGCGTCGTGCGCGTGGTCAACCGTGGCGGCGACGCCGACACCACCGGAGCCATCGCGGGCCAGCTCGCCGGGGCCCTCTACGGCTACATGAGCATCCCGAACCGGTGGCTCAAGAAAATCGAACCGAAAGTCACCGCCGCCATTCACAGCCAAGTTCCCCAGCTTCTCGCCCTCTCCGACCAAGCATTTTAGGATCGCCCCCCGTCCCATGCACCTCCCGGAAAGCCTCTACCACAAAAACATTGCGGAGGACGACTCTCGTTCAACGAGCGTCATCAACCGCTGCAACATCCCCCCCTGGATCATCGGCAGCGAGGATTTTCAGGCCGACCCGCGCCCCATCGAGATCGACGGCGTCCGCGACACCGACGGCCGCCTCTTCCATATGCTGGAGAGCATCCCCGACGCCGTGGAGCGCTCGCGGCTTTTCGACGACTACGTTTGCGCCAAGTTCGGCCTCGCCGAGCTGGCCGAGCAAAAAGACGGCAAGACCCCGGCCTCTTACAGCTACGTCCACTTTCTGCGCGCCTGGGGGGCGGACAGCAACGGCCACGCGGGGGCCATCCTCAAGGCCTGGGTGGAGAGCCGCTTCGGCATCCTGGCCACCTACCATAATGGCCGCCTGGCCGACAACGAAGACGCCCGCATGCAATTCACCTTTGACCGGATGCGCGGCGCGGCCCGGACCATCGGCATCCTGATGCAGCTCGATCTCCTGTACACCTTCTGCCAGGACGAACTGCGCCGCCGCTTTCCGGAAGCGTGTTGGAAAACGCTCTACCGAGGCACGCACGACCCGGAGGAATACATCGTGCGCTCACCGCACTCCCCCCAGAGCACCCACCAGACCCTCATCCAGCTCAACAACCTGAGTTCCTTCACCTCCGACCGCGAGGTCGCATGGGAATTCGGCTCCAAGGCCTGGGAAGTCCAGATCCCCCTCTCCAAAATCGTCTTTTTCAGCGGCCTGCTGCCCAAGTATCTTTCCGGAGAATCCGAATACCTTGTCCTCGGCGGGTATTACCGGGTAAAGACGTTGCTGTACTGATCGGATTTTACCACGGAGGACACGGAGGACACAGAGGACACGGAGGACACGGAGGACACAGAGGACACGGAGGACACAGAGGACACAGAGGACACAGAGGACACAGAGGACACAGAGGACACAGAGGACACAGAGGACACGGAGGACACAGAGAGCACAGAGGAAAAACTTTATCCTTTATGCGGCCGCGCTAGTAGCGGAAATGCCGGTGAAGCGGCTCATATCCAGGCCATACTTTTTCACGCGGCAGCCCATGATCCGTTCCGTCGTCCCGAGCTGCCGGGCCGCCGCCGCGATGTTGCCGTGCTGCTTGATGAGTGCGTCCACCACTAGCTCGTATTCCAGAGCCGCCACCGCGCATTCGAGCACGCTGCCCCCCGCCCCCTGGGGGTCCACCGCCGCGTAGAGCCGGGGCGGAAAATGATTGGCCCGGATGACCCCGTCCCCGCACGAGGCCACCGCCTTTTCAAATAACTCGCACATCTCCCCGACGTTGCCCGGCCAGTCGTAGGCCATCAGCAGATCGACCGCCGCCGCCGAAACGCGCTGGATCTTCTTGTGGTAATGCGTGGCGAACTTTTCCACGAAATAATCCGCCAGTTGCAGCAGATCCCCCCGGCGCTCGCGCAGCGAGGGAATGCGGATCGTGTAGGCGCTCAAAATCTGGAAAAGCTCCTTGCAAAAGCGCCCCTGGTCCACCAGCTCCTCCAGCGAGGCACCCGTCGCACAGATGACGCGGATATCTTCCCCCACGGCTTCCGAAACGTAGCCCAGGTCCGAATCCGCAATGTCCAACAACCCCAGCAGCCGGGCCTGATCGGCGGGGGCAAGCGCCTCCACGCGCTCCAGGAAAAGCGTGCCGCCCCGGGCTTTTTTAACAAAGCCCTCCAGCTCCGAGCCGCTCGCGTCGCCGATGATCCTCGGCCCCCGAAGCTCCGCGCAATCGACCTCCACTAGCGGCCCCTCGCTCCGGGCGCTCCCGGCGTGCAACGCGCGGGCCACGCAATTCTTGCCCGCCCCTTTCTCCCCGGCCACCAACACCGACAGCTCCAACGGAGCCGCCTGAATGATCCGGTAATACATACGCTGCATGGCGTGGGAATCCCCCACCATGCCCGCCGGTCGAAAATGATTATGAATGTGCTCCCGCAGCGCGTGGTTTTCCCTGTGCAGCTCCCCGGCGATCCCCATCAGCGAGCGCCGAAAGAGCACCGCCTGCGCCAGGATCGCGGCGACCCGGGTGAGCGTATCGAGGTCCTCGTTCACCGGCTTCTCCGGGTCGATCACCCGCTCCGCGAAAAGCGTGCCCGCCACGCGGCCCGCCACCAGCACCGGCACGCAGAGCAGCGTCACCCCGGGCGTCCCCTCCGCCTCCCCGAGCGTTGCCGCCGGTTTGCCCGTGCGTTCCACCCATTCGCGCAGATCCGCCAAGCCGCCCAAGTCCCCTCCGCCGCTTCGGCCGCTGCCCGCGAGGTAGGCGCTTTCCAGCGCGCCGCCCTCGGGCTCCAGCACGCGGGTCTCCACCCGACGGAAGCCCAGCGTCAGCCCCAGGCAATCCGCCAACGGCTGGAGCACGCCTTCAAGCTCCAGGCTTTGCTTGATGATGCGCGAGACCCGCAAAAACAGGCTTGAGCGCCGCACGGCCACGCACGAATGGCGCGCTTTTTCCAGAGCCGCCGCCGGTTCCCCGGCCACCGGGCGCTCATCGCGCCGCCGGGACCGAGGGGCCACCTGCGCTTTCGCCGATATCGTCGTGGTTCTTACGTTTTCCATGGGCTGGTTTGGGGTTAAGTGGAAAACTACCCGGGAGCTTTTACCGCCGCCGCATGTTAGCTTCCCGCAGCGCGTTTGGCGTCCAGGAGCGTTTTCAGCGCGACGGCGTCGATAGCCCCCTTGTGATCGCGCGAGAGCTGGCGGATCGCATCCAGTAACATTTCAGCTTCGCCCGGGTTCACGGAAAATCCGGCATTCCGGCAGGCTTCCAGGAGAGCAGCCGTGCCGGAATGCCGCCCGATAACAAACTCAGAACCGGGACGCCCCACCTCCGTGCTCGCAAACGCCTCGTAGGTGGCACGGTCGCGCAGCAGGCCCGCGCAGTGGATGCCCGATTCATGTTGAAAAACCGCCTTGCCCGTCACCGGCTTCGAGTCGGAAAGCGACCGTCCCGACGCCTTTTCGACGAGCTGCGAAAGCGCATAAAATCCGCGCGGGTCCACCCCGCACTCCAGGTGGCAGCTCAGGCGCAGCGCCATCACGACCTCCTCCAGCGGCGCGTTGCCCGCCCGCTCGCCGAGGCCGTTGACCGTCACGCTCGCCGAGCGCGCGCCCGCCTCGATGGCCGCAATCGTGTTGCCGACTGCCATGCCGAGGTCGTTGTGCCCGTGGAACTCCACGTTGATGCCGGGGGCCGCGTGGCGCACCAGCTTGACCATCTCCCCCGTCTGCCCGGGGGTCAGAATGCCGATGGTGTCGGCCAGGCGAATGCGGATCGCCCCCGCGTGGCACGCCGCATGGGCGAAATCCGCGAGAAACTCGGGGTCGGCGCGGGAGGCGTCCTGGGCTCCCACTGAAACGTATTCGAAGCGTTTGCGGGCCTCCCGGACCACCTCCGCGAGCGTGCGAAACACCCACGCCGCGTCTTTCTTCCACGCGCGCAGATGCACATCGGAGACCGGCCAGGAAATATGGACGCCGTGGACGTTGCAGCGCGAGGCCAGCTCCAGATCCTCCAGCGACGCGCGGCACCACGTCTCGATCTTGCAGCCGCTCACCGAGGCCGCGACGGCGTTGATGTCTTCGATCTCGCTATCCCCCATGGCCGGGATGCCGACTTCGAGCTCCGGCACGCCCGCCTTCGCGAGCGCCTGGGCAATGGCGATTTTTTCTTCGCGTGAAAACACCACCCCCGCCGCCTGCTCACCGTCCCGCAGGGTTGTGTCAATGAGCCAAATCGAGTTTAGATGATTCATAGCTTTGCGAAAATTTCTTTAAGTTGCGATCATGACGTTGTTCATGTTGACGACCGCGTAGACCGGCTTTCCCACCGCCAGCCCCAGGCCGTCAACGGACTCGGCGGGAATGTGGGAAACGAGTTCCTTTCCCCCGCCGATATCCAGGACCACCTCCGCGACGACCTCTTCGCGGGTGATGCACTTGACCTTTGCTTCAATCTTATTCCGGGCGCTTAATTTCATGGTTCGTGTGTAATCTTCACTTCTTGCACCCGGAACAACCCGAGATGCTTTTCAAAATCGTATTATTCCAGACGGCCTTGATGATTTCGTCAGCCGCCGCGCGGTCCACTTCGCTGTACCAGTCGCCCCACGGGTAGACCACCACCGCCGGGCCGTACTGGCAGAGGTCCATGCACTCGCAGGCCGAGACCGCGACCCCGTGCATTTCCTTCTCCTCCACCTGCTCGCGCAGGTAATGCAGGATATCGAGCGCCTTTTCGCTGTCGCAGTTGCAGACCCGCGCGCCATCGGCGTCGAGGGCCGTGGCCGTTGCGAAAACAAATATCTGGGTGCTCGGTTTAAACATGGGATCGTATCAGATATTATGCAGACGCGCACCCGGCGGCGGTACCGCCACAGGAGGACCCCGGGGCGCAGCCCTCGAACTTGCGCTGCAGCTCCTTGGGCAGCGGCTGCCCGGCGAACACAGAGGCCAGCGCCGGTTCGATCATTCCCTCCATTTCCACGACCTTGACGCCGCGGGCCAGGAGGATCGACTTGGGCGTGGAGCCCGAGGCGCTCACCAGGAACGCGCGGCAGTCGTGGAGCATATCGGCCAGCTCCGTCCAGCGCGCCGCCCCGCCGCCCGGCTCCGGAGCGCGGCGGATTTCCTTGAACTTAAAGCCGGACTCCGTCGAGGCGTCCTCTTGGAAAATCAACACGCTGGCCACCTCGCCCAAGTGCAGGTTCACCCGGGCCCCTTCCTTCGAGGCCACGGCAATGTACGGGCGCTTGCGGCCCAGGTTGGCCTTGCCGCCGGAGAAGGCGTCAACCGTGGCCATTTGCTCCGTGGTCATCGTCTCGCCAATGAGCCCCACGGCGTCCGCGCGGCAGCGGGAGCAGTGGCCCATCTGGCTCAGGAATTCCCCGCATTGCAGGCGGACCCGCGCCGTCATCAGCGCGTCCGGCTCCGGCACCTCCTCAAACGCGGCTCCGGGCACCGGCACCAGCGGCATGCAGTTCATGATATCCACGCCGAGGCCCGCCACGAACTTGGCGATCTCCGGGATGTGCGTGTCGTTGACCCCGGGCACGATGATCGAATTAACCTTCACCACCACGCCACGCTCTTTCAGGCGGGTAATGGCCTCTATCTGCCGCTCAATCAAGAGCGCCGCCCCCTCCTCGCCCCGCAGCGGCGTGCGCCCGTCGCGCACCCAGGCGTAAATTTGTCCCCCGATGGCCGGGTCGATGGCCGTCATCGTGATCGTCACGTGGCTGACCTTCAGGTCGGCGATCTCGTCGATGTGCGGCCCGATCTCCAGGCCGTTGCTGGCCAGGCAGAGCATCTGCTCCGGGAAGCGCGCGCGGGCCAGCCGCAGCGTCTCCATCGTCTCCACCGGGTTCGCAAACGGATCGCCCGGCCCCGCGATGCCCAGCACGGCGATTTCCGGCCGCTTGGAGATCACCGCGTCAATGTACTCCATCGCCGCCTCGGGTTTCATCACGCTGCTCGTCACGCCGGGCCGACTCTCGTTCATGCAGTCGAACTTCCGGTTGCAGAAATTGCACTGGATATTACACCGGGGTGCGACAGGCAGGTGAATCCGTCCGAACTTATGCTGCGCATCGCGGCTAAAGCACGGATGTTTCTCGATATCGAAAGGAAGGTCGTTTTGCATCGCTGTTGGCAGCCCCCTAACGCAATCCCCGTGCCATGTGCGCCCGCCATTCCTGTCAGCTGCGCTTTACACCGGCTGCAACCCGAGGTCAACCCGCTCCCCGCCAGCTGCTTACAGCAGTACTCCCCGCCTTGATAAAAATACCAGCGCCCCCCAAGCGTCGCCTCTTTGGCCCTCAGCTACCTACGTTAATGTAGGAAAATGACCACCAAAAGAACCAAAATGTTCCTTTTAGTTGTCTTTTGTCATATACCCTTTACACACCTGTCAGCCAGACTAACCCTTGCGCTCGATCGAAATCAGGCAGACATCGTCCTCGAACTCCTTGCGGCCCGCAAAGCAGAGGGCGTCGCCCAGCACCTCCCGCAAGAGCCGCCGCGCGGGCAGCCCGGCGTTCCGGTTGAGGGACTCCACCACCGCGTTGCGCCCGAACTCCTCTCCCCCGGCCGTCTCGATCTCAAAAAGCCCGTCGGTAAAGAGCACGATCCGCTCGCCCACGCCGAAAACGCACCGGCAGGTCCGGTAATCGAAGCCCCGGAAAAGCCCCAGCGCGGCCGTCTTTTGCGGAGCCACCCCCTCCCCGAGATTCTCCACCGCCCGGCCCACGGCCCGCAACACGACCGGCTGCGGGTGCCCGGCATTGGCGAAGAGGATTTCCCGGCGATCCGCGTCGAAAACCACGTAAAACGCCGTCGCCAGCAGCGCGTCCTCGGTGTTCTTGAGGAGAGTGCAGAGGTGGGCGTTGAGCTGCTGTAGGAAGTGGCCGGGGTCGTCCATGGCGGGGCGCAGCTCCTCCAGTAGCCCGCGAATCATCATCGTAATCAAAGACGCCCGCACCCCATGCCCCATCACGTCGCAGACAAAAAGCCCGGCCCGCGTGGGCGAGAGCTGGAAAAAGTCGAAGAAATCGCCGCTCACCGTCGCCGCCGGGCGGTAATCGTGGGCGAACTCAAACCCGCCGCAGGCTCCGGAGAGCCTCGGGTAAGCCTGGGGGAGCAGCGCCTGCTGGACCTCCTTGGCCATCTCCAGATCCGCCGCCATCTGCGCGTTTTTCGCCTGGAGCTCCTCGGCGAGCGACAGGAGCCGGTTGCGTTCGCTCCGGAGCGCCTCCTCCATCGCGTGCACCGCGTTAAAGTCCTTATTGATGCCGCAAATGCCGATGATCTCCCCGGCGTGGTTGCGCAGCGGCACCTTGGTGGCGTAGCCCCAGCTGACCCGCCCCCGGGCATCAGTGATCTTTTCGATCTTGCCGACCATCGGGCACCCGGTCTCCATGATCCGGCGCTCATCGGCGGCGGCCTCGTCGGCAAACGCCTTGGGCAAAAAATCGTAATCGCTCTTGCCGATCACCTCCTCGGTCCCGCTCACCCCGAATTTCCGCGCCACCTCGTCGCTAAGGCGCATGAACCGCCCCTGGCGGTCTTTGAAATAAATTTCGTCAGGAATGGTTTCCAGCAGAAACGCAAACAAATCCTGTTCTGAAAGTTCCTGACTCATCGCGCGGGAGAAATGGGAGCCAATAAGCGGGCTTCCTCGGTCTAACCCAGGAACCCCGGTTTGGCAACCCCCTTTGTTTTTCCTCCCCGGCTGCGGAACCCGGCCTTAGCAGCCTGTTACGGCACCGCCGTAACGATGCGCTTGACGCCTGCGGTGAACTCCGAGGCGTTCTCAATGGGGATGATGATCGTCTCCCGGCGGCCGCCCGCGTCTTCGGTAATCCGCAGGAAACGCCCGCGGTGGTTCTCCTGGAGATCCAGAAAAAACGTCTTGTACTCCACCTCGATTTTCTCCGTCGCGAGGGTCTTCCCCGCTTTGGAAATAAAACCGTCGGGAGACATATGGCGGTCGTAAGGAGTTGACGAGTGGATCATAGCAAAACGATAAAATAATTTTGAGCGTTGTCTCGGGAAAAATCAAAAAAATTGCGATGTTAACAGTTGTGTCACACGACTGGCGCGGGAAGGTTGCATTTGAGGGCGGGGTTCGCTAGCCTATTTTTTCCCGATGGGCCGAATTCTCTTATATCTCTCCACGCTCTGCCTTCTGCTCGGGCCAGCCCTCACGCTGGCCTTTCTGAAGACGGGCCGCGCCCATCCGCGCCTCTTGAACCGGAGCGCCATCGCCGCCGGGTTTCTCTTTCAGACGCTCTTTTTGATCCATCGGGGCCAGGAGATCGGCCATTGCCCGCTCACGAACCTCTTTGAAGTGCTCATTTTCCTGGGCTGGTCCATTACGCTTTTCTATTTCGTCATCGGCCACGGCTACCGCATTTCGCTCCTGGGCACCTTTACCGGCCCGCTGGTCGCCCTGCTGCAGCTTACCGCGCTCTTCGCCGTCACCGACGCGCCCCATCCCCGCTTCCTGCCGCACCCGGCCTGGGTCGAGTGGCACGCCGCGCTCTGTATTATGGCCTACGCCGCCTTCGCGCTCGCCGGAGTGGCCGGGGTGATGTTCCTGGCCCAGGAGCACCGGCTTAAAACACGGCGGCTCGGTGCCGGGTTCTACGAAATGCCCTCCATCACCGCGCTGGCCACGGTCAATCTCCGGCTCATCTGGGCGGGCATGGCGATCCTCACCGTGGGGCTGGCCAGCGCCTGGGCGCTCCACCCACAGGTCTCGGCGAAAATCTGGATCTGGGGCGGCTCGCTCTGGCTCGTCTACCTGCTCTTGCCGCTTGCCCGCCGCTGGGGGCCCCGGCGGTTGGCGCTGCTTTCGGCGGCGGCTTTCGTGATCTCGGTGGCGGCGCTCTGCCTGGTGGGGCACTTCGGCGCGGGCGCTTCCGTGGGAGGAGCCGCCTTGTGAAGATCATCTGCCTCGGGGTCAGCTATCGGACGGCCAGCGTAGAGGTCCGGGAACCCTTCGCCATCGCCGAATCCGTGCTCGGGCGCGCCCTGGCCGACCTCAAAGCCATGGAGGCCATCAGCGAGACCGTGATCGTCTCCACCTGCAACCGTGTCGAGTTCTACGTGGCGGCGGAAGATGCCCCTGCGGCCTATTGCGCGCTCCTCGCGTTCGCCGAGGCCCACAGCGGCATCGCGCCCGTCATCCCCGACCCGTTTTACCTCCTGGAGGACGACGAAGCCGTCCGGCACCTCTTCCGCGTGGTCAGCGGGCTGGAATCCATGGTCCTGGGCGAAACGGAAATCCTCGGCCAGGTAAAAAAAGCCTACGCGGCGGCCATTGCAGCCCAAACCACCGCACGGCACCTTAATAAACTCTTCCAGCGCGCCTTCAACGTGGCCAAGGAAGTTCGCACCCGCACCGCCATTACGCGCGGCCCGGTCTCCGTCGGCTCCGTGGCCGTGGAACTGGCGGAACGGATCTTTGGCCGCCTCGGCGAGTGCCACGCGATGGTCCTCGGCGCAGGAGAGACCAGCGAACTGACCGCCCGGGCGCTCCTTTCGCGTGGAGTAAAAAGCATCTTCGTGGCCAACCGCACCTACGAGCGAGCCGCAGCCCTCGCGGCGGAAATGGGCGGCGAGGCCATCCGGTTCGAGGAATGCGAAAAGCGCTACCCGGAGATCGACATCCTCATCTCCTCCACCGCCGCCCCGCACTACATCGTCACCCGCGAAAAATTGACCCCGGTCATGACCCACCGCCACGGCCGCCCGCTTTTCGTCATCGACCTGGCCGTACCGCGCGACGTCGAACCCGCCGTCAACGAGATGGAGGGGGCCTACCTCTACGACATCGACTCCCTCCAGACCATCGCCCGCCGGGGCATGGACGAGCGCAAAAAGGAAGTCACCCGGTGCGAGGCGCTCCTGGGCCACCACGTCACGGAATTCGTGCAATGGCTGAGCGCGGGCCCCGTCTGGCCTGGGGAAATGGGGAAAAATCATCAGGAACTCAGGAACTCAAGCAACGGACCGGCGCGGGAACAGACCACCTAACTATGAGACACCTTACCCTCGGCACCCGTGGCAGCGCGCTCGCTCTCGCCCAGGCGCAGCTCGTCCTGGAAGAACTGGCCCGCGTCTGGCCGGAAAGCGCCGTGACCATCCGCAAATTCACCACCTCCGGCGACCGCAAGCTCGACCACTCCCTGGCCCGGGCTACCCCGGCCGGAGCCAAGGGGCTCTTTACCAAGGAACTGGAGGACGCTCTCCTGGACCAGGAGATCGACGTCGCCGTGCATAGCTGCAAAGACATGCCCGGCCCCATGCCCGAGGGCCTCGTCCTGGCCGCCGTCCTGCCCCGGGCCGATACCGCCGACATCCTCGTCACCAAAGCCCCCGGCAACCTTCCCCAGGGAGCCCACGTGGCCACCAGCAGCATCCGGCGCGCCCGGCAGCTCACCCACCTCCGGCCCGACCTCGTAATCGAAGAAATCCGGGGCAACGTCGCCACGCGCCTGCGTAAACTGCGCGAAAACCCACTCCTGGATGCCACCCTCCTCGCCCGCGCCGGTCTCGACCGCCTCGGATACCGCATCGAGGCGGGCAGGCTCCTCACCGACGAGGGGGAATTCCACGCCACCGCCGCCGAAATGCTCCCCGCCATCGGCCAGGGAGCCATCGCCCTGCAATGCCGCGAGGACAACGCCCCCTTCTTCAGCGCGCTTAACCATGCACCCACCTGGGAAGCCATCCGGGCCGAGCGCGAACTGATGCGCCTCCTCAACGGCGACTGCACCCTGCCCGTCGGCGTCTCCACCGAGGTCGCCCCCGGCGCGATCCGCATGAAAGCCATCCTCTTTGGAGCCCCCGGCCAAGCCCCCCGGCAAGCCGACGCCTCGGCCCCTACCCCCGAGGCCGCCGCCCAGGCCGTATTCGCCCAGCTTGAGAAACGCTAAAAAATCCCTCCTCCCCCCACATCTTGTGCCCAGCCTCCCCGCCCCACCCCAAGGCGTTGCGCCGGGCAAAGATAATGATTGTTGTTTTCGTTTTCCCTAACTAGACTTTCTCCCTCTAAGTTTCCCTGAATTTTGCCTATGTCAGAACCTGACGCCACCGCGCCCACTAACCTCGAAGAATCTAACAATTCGGGACACGTCTCCTCCGACCAGCTTTACGACGCCTCAAAGATCGACAAACTGGAAGGTCTCGCGGGCGTTCGCCAACGTCCCGGCATGTACATCGGGCCCACAGACGAACGCGGCCTGCACCATTGCGTCTTCGAAGTGCTCGACAACTCGATTGACGAGCACCTCGCCGGGTACTGCACCCGGATCGAGATCACCATCCACGCCGACGGCTCCTGCTCCATCCGTGACAACGGACGCGGCATCCCGGTCGACATCCACCCGAAGTTCAAGATTCCGGCCATCGAGCTGGTCTTAACGAACCTCCATGCGGGCGGCAAATTCGGCCAGGGCGCGTACAAATACTCCGGCGGCCTCCACGGCGTCGGCGCCAAGTGCGTTAACGCCCTTTCCGACTGGTTCAAGGTCGACGTGGCCCGCAACGGCCAGATCTACCACATGGCCTTCGAGCGCGGCGTCACCACGCAAAAGCTGATCGTCATCGGCGAGGCCAAGAACAAGAAGCAGACCGGCACGAAGATCACCTTCCTGCCCGATCCGACCATCTTCACCATCACCACCGAGTTCCAGTTCGCCAAGCTCTCCACGCGCCTGCGGGAACTCGCCTTCCTCAACCCCGGCCTCGAAATCGTGCTCCGCGACGAGCGCATCGACCCCGTCCGGCAGGAAATCTACGTCTACAAGCTCGGCATTGAGGAATTCGTCCGCCAGCTCGGCGAAAACAAGACCCTCGTCCACGCCAAGCCCATCATCATCGGCGGCAAGCGCAAGGTCAGCTTCCGAAGCAAGGACCAGACCGAGATCGAGGACGACATGTACGTCGACGTCGTGATGCAGTACAACGACTCCTACAACGACCAGATCCTCTGCTTCACCAACGCCATCCCCAACCCGGACGGCGGCACGCATCTGACCGGCTTCCGCAGCGCGCTGACCCGCGCCATCAACCAATACTCCAAGGCCAACAACCTCGTTAAGGAAAAGGACCCCTCCATCTCCGGCGACGACGTTCGCGAAGGCCTCACCGCCGTCATCGCCATCAAGCACCCGAACCCGGGGTTTGAATCGCAGACCAAGGTGAAACTCGTCACGCCCGAAGTCGACGGCATCGTTTCGTCCATCGTCTACGAGCAGTTGATGACCCACTTCGACCAGAACCCGCAGGTCGCCAAGCAAATCATCGAAAAGGCCCTCATGGCCTCCCGCGCCCGCGAAGCCGCCCGGCGCGCCCGCGAAACCGTCCGCAAGAGCGCCCTCACCGGCGGCGGCCTCCCCGGCAAACTGGCCGACTGCTCCGAGCGCGACCCGGAGTTGACCGAACTCTACATCGTCGAAGGTGACTCCGCAGGTGGCTCCGCCAAACAAGGCCGAGACCGCCGCTACCAGGCCATCCTCCCGATTCGCGGTAAGCTCATCAACGTCGAGAAAGCCCGCCTGGATAAAGCGCTGCAAAACCGCGAAATCCAGACCATGATCACCGCCATCGGCACCGGCATCGGCGGCGGCGACTTCGAGGGCTCCTTTAATATGGAGCGCCTCCGCTACGGCCGCATCATCATCATGACCGATGCCGACGTCGACGGCTCCCACATTCGGACCCTGCTCCTGACGTTCTTCTACCGCCAGATGACCGAACTCGTCCGCGCGGGCAAAATCTACATCGCCCAGCCGCCGCTCTACCAAATCAAGCGCAAAAAGCGCGAGGAATACGTAGACGACGACATCCAGCTCAACAAAATCCTCATCTCCCTCGCCCTGGAAGACCTGCGCCTGCGCAGCCTCTCCGACCAGAAGGAATTCAGCTCCACCCAGCTCAAGGAAATCCTGGAACTGCTGGAGCGGCTCGACAAATTCGCCGAGTCCGTGCGCCGTCACGGCGGCGACTTCGAGACCTACCTGGGCCACCGCGACATCAAGAGCGGCCAGCTGCCCACCTACATCGTCAAAGTGCGCGACGGCAACGAAGAATACGTCTCCTACTTCCACAACGAAGACGAAGTGCGCGGCTACCACCTGGAAAACCTCGACCTCGCCCTCTTTGACGACGAGCCCGACGCCGACGCCGAATCCGACGCCGAAGGTACCGCTCCCACACCCACGCCCACCACGCCCACCACGCGTGGCAACGGGCACAGCAGCTCGCACCGCCGGGGGCGGCTCGTGGAACTCCACGAAACCGCCGCGCTCCAGAAACTCATCGCCGAACTCGCCCGCCGGGGGCTCAAAATCGAGCACTACGCCGACAGCGACCACCCCATTTTCGAGCTCGTCGAAGGCGACGGCGACAAAGCCAGCCTCACGCCCATCTTCGCCATTCCGCAGATCCTGCAGAACGTCAAAGACATCGGCCGTCGCGGCGTCCAAATCAAGCGGTTCAAGGGACTGGGCGAAATGAACGCCAAGGAACTCTTCGACACCACGATGAACCCGGACAAGCGCAAGATGCTGCGGGTGGAGTTGAACGAAACCAACGCCGTCGAAGCCGACAAGATGTTCACCATCCTGATGGGCGACGTCGTCGAGCCGCGCCGCGCCTTCATCGAAGACAACGCACTCAACGTGCGCAACTTGGACGTGTAAAGAGCCTCGCGCAAAAGAAAATCCCGTTTTCCCGATGTATACCCTTAACGAAAAAGTCGAGCCGATCAATGTGGCCGAGGAGATGAGCAAGTCGTTCCTCGACTACTCGATGTCCGTCATCATTTCGCGCGCACTTCCCGACGCTCGCGACGGGCTGAAGCCCTCCCAGCGCCGCATTCTCTTCGCCATGCAGGAGCTTTCGCTCTACCCGGGGCGCAAGCACATGAAGTGCGCCAAAATCTGCGGCGACACGAGCGGCAACTACCATCCCCACGGCGAAGCGGTCATCTACCCGACCCTCGTCCACATGGGCCAGTCCTGGGCCATGCGCGAAACGCTGATCGACCCGCAAGGCAACTTCGGCTCCGTCGAAGGCGATCCGCCCGCCGCCATGCGTTATACAGAAGCCCGCATGACCCACCTCGGGTCCGCGCTGATGGACGACATGGACAAGGACACCGTCGATTTCGTCCCGAACTACGACGAGCGTCTTACCGAACCCGTCGTCCTGCCCGCCGCCTTCCCCAACCTGCTCGTCAACGGCGGCACCGGCATCGCCGTCGGCATGGCCACCAACATGCCCCCCCACAACTTGATCGAAGTCGTGGAAAGCATCTGTGCCCAGCTCGACGACCCCGAAATCACCAACGAAGGCCTGCGCCAGTACATCAAAGGCCCCGACTTCCCCACCGGGTGCACCATTTGCGGCACCAAGGGCATCAAGGATTACACCGAGACCGGCCGCGGCAGCATCAAAGTGCGAGGCAAAGCGGGCGTGGAGGAAATCAAGAACGGCCGTGAGCAGATCGTCATCACGGAGATCCCCTACAACGTCAACCGCGCCGTGCTCGTCGAACGCATCGCCGAGCTCGTCAACGAAAAGGTGCTCACCGACATCAGCGCCATCCGCGACGAGTCCGACGAAAACACCCGCGTCGTCATCGAGCTCAAGCGCGACGGCACCCCCAAGGTCGTCATCAACAACCTTTACAAGCACACCTCGCTTGAAAGCTCGTTCGCCGTCACGATGCTCGCCATCGACCACGGACGGCCCAAGCTCCTGACGCTCCGGGACGCCAACATCGCCTACATCGAGCACCGCCGCGAGGTCGTCCTGCGCCGCACCCGCTTTGAACTGCGCAAGGCCGAAGACCGCGCGGAGACCCTCGAAGGCTACCTGCTGGCCCTCTCCAAAATGGATGATTTCATCGAAATCATCCGGGGATCGTCCAACCGCGACGAAGCGAAGGTCAAACTGCTGGCCTACGAGTTTGCGGAAAGAAACGTCAAGGCCCTCGGCATCTTGATTCGCGACCCCGCCCGCATCGCGGATGGCCAGTACCGCTTCAGCGAAGCGCAAGTCAACGCCATCCTCGACCTGCGTCTGTATCAATTGACCGGCCTGGAACGCGACAAGATCGAAGAGGAATACAAGGCCCTCACCGAAAAGATCAAAGACCTCCTGGACATCCTGGCCCGCGAATCCCGCGTCCTCCAGATCATCAAGGACGAGCTTCACGCCATCGTTCAGAAGCACGGCACGCCGCGCATGACGCAGATCGTCCCCGACGAAGGTGAAATCTCGCTCGAAGACCTGATCTCCAACGAAGGCGCCATCATCACCATCACCCACAAGGGCTTCATCAAGCGCACGGCCGTCAGCGCCTACCGCGCCCAGCGCCGCGGCGGCAAGGGCGTCAAGGGCATGATCACCCGCGACGGCGCGACCGAGGACGAGGAAGACGATTTCGTCGAGCACCTCTTCACGGCCACCACGCACGATTACCTGATGTTCTTCACTCAGACCGGCCGCTGCTACATCGAGCGCGTCTACGAGATTCCCGAAATGGGCCGCGCCGCCAAGGGCCGCTCCATCGCGAACCTCCTGGAGCTTCGCGCCGAGGAAAACATCGCCGCGACCATCCGCATCCAGGCCAAGAGCGTCGGCACCGGCCCCGCGGCCATCGACAACACGTGGGACCCCGATCTCCACATCGTCTTTGTCACCCGCTCGGGCATTGTCAAAAAGTCGAATCTGTCGGACTTCTCCAACATCCGCAAGGGCGGCATTATTGCCATCAAGATCGAAGAGGGCGACCGCTTGATCGACGCCAACCTTACCACGGGCCAGAACGAAGTCGTCCTCATCACCAAAGACGGCATCAGCCTGCGCTTCCACGAAGAGGAACTCCGCGACCAGGGCCGCGACACCGTCGGCGTCTGGGGCATTCGTCCCGGCAAGAAGGATGTGGTCGTCGCCATGGCGCTCGTCAACCCGGATGCGCAGCTCCTCGTAGCGGGCGAAAACGGCGTTGGCAAACGGACCCCGTTTGACGACTACCGCGTCCAGGCACGCGGCGGCAAAGGCATCATCACCATGAAAACCGGCGACAAAACCGGCGACGTGGTGGGCGCGCTCGCCGTCACTGACAAGGACGAGCTCATGCTGATTACCAACAAGGGCCAGATGGTTCGCACCCGGGTGCGCGAGATCCGCGAAACGGGCCGCAACACCATGGGCGTCAAGTTGATCGACCTGCATTCCGGCGAAAAACTGCAAGCCATCGCCCCGGTGGTAGCCGACGAAGAAGAGGACGAGCCCACCGACGAAACCTCGCCCGAGCAAGAGCAGAAATAGCCCCGCCCGAGCAGCAAATCTTACAGGAAGGCACGGAGCCCAGCGCTTCGTGCCTTTTTGGTTTTTATACGACTTTTACAGACAGACGCCCCGAAAGAGCGCAGGATTTTTGGAGTGGGGCAAGGCGGAAGCTCCGGGCTGTATCTGTGATACTGACCGGAGCTGACAACGCCGCCCCGCGCCAAAAAGACCAGCTATTTTGGGGTGGATGACTGTGAAAATCGTATTACTCCACTTCGCGCGCGAGTAGCGCCCGCTTAATCTCCAGCCCCCAGTGATACCCGGTAAGGCTGCCATCCGCGCCGATCACCCGGTGGCACGGCACCACTACCGCCAGCGGATTCGCCCCGATGGCCTGGGCCACCGCCCGCACAGCCCGGGGCCGCCCCACGCGCCGGGCCACCTCTGTATAGCTCACCGTTTCCCCGGCGGGAATCCCTCGCAACGCCTGCCAGACGGCCTGCTGAAACGGCGTTCCCCGGGCATCGAGCGGCAGCGTCCAGGGCTCCCCCGGCGTCTCCACCAGCCGCAACACCGCCCGCACCACAGCTCTTGAGACGCCTTCCGCCAAACAGGCTTTGGGGAAACGCCGTTGAAGATCGCCAAGTAACACCGGGAGCTCCTCGCCCAAAAGGATCGCGCAGACCCCTATTCCCGACTCCGCCACGAGGACCAGCCCTAGCGAGCTTTCTCCCGTGCCGTAGCGTATTTCCTCCGCCGTATTGGTATTCATTGCCCACCTCCCTACCGCAGCAAGGCCCCGTTGTCCAATGGCAAAAACGGCCATATAAAAAACACCCGGCCCATGTGAAAAGCGGCCCGAAATCCGCCCATTCGTCACAACCTAAGGCTTGGCAACGCGGCTGCCTTTAGGGCAAATTTAGCCATGAACACTCGTATTTTTTTGGTGCGCCACGGTGCCACCCCTCTCACGGCGGAAGACCGCTTCGCCGGAGCCACCGACATCCCCCTCTCTGGCGAGGGGCGCGAGCAGGTCCACCAACTCGCCCAGCGTCTGGCCACCCAGCCCATCGCGGCCGTCTACGCCTCGCCGCTCAACCGGACCTTGGAGACCGCCCGCATCCTTGCCAAGCCCCACCACCTGGAGGTCGAGCCGCGCCCCGGTCTGCGCGAAATCTCCCACGGGCACTGGGAACAGCTCACCCGCCGCGAGGTGGAGCAGCAATTTCCCGAGGAATCCGTCGCGTGGGAGCAGGACCCGTACACCTTCGCTCCCGTCGGGGGCGAAAGCGGCCTGGATGTTACCGCCCGCTCGCTCCCCGTCCTGATGGACATCGTGCGCAACCACATCGGCCAGACCATCCTGGTGGTCTCGCACAAAGCCACCATCCGCCTGCTCTTAAGCTCCATTCTGGGGTTCGACCCCCGGCGCTACCGGGATAACCTCGACCAGAGCCCGGCCGCACTGAACATCGTCGACTTTAAAGACCGCGTTCACTCCCGCTTGACGCTTTTTAACGACACCTCGCACTACACCGCCACCGGCCTCGCCATCCCCTCGGTGCCGAGCGCCCGCCTCTCCAAGTGGTGGGACGCCCAGTAGGCCCGCCGATCCAGGTTTTCGGTTATTTGGACGCCGGTTTCGCTCCTGGAGCCGGCGTTCCCGATGTCGGCGTTCCGACCACTCGCAGCGGGCAGTTAAGCTCCACCATTCCGTAGCGCAGGACGACCACGCCATCCCGAATGGCCGTCACTTGCATGCGGAACGTCTTGGGCTCTGCCTTCTCGACGGGAATGCTCAAGAGAAAACGGTCGCCGATCCCGTACGCCTTCCCGTTGATCACCGCCAGCGGAATGAGGTCGAGCGAAATGCTGCTCACGTAAAACGACTCCGCCTTCGGGGCGACCTCCACGGCCACCGTCGTGGCAGTCCCCGTCCCACTGAGCTCCACCACCTTTTTGGTCCAGCCGATGGGCCAGAACGGGTCGCGGTCCCCCTCGATGTATTGGAAAGCAGAGGGCTTGCCCACGCCGAGCGCCTCCACGCTTTGGCCCAAGGCGCCGGCACCTCCCACGGCGAGGCAGAAAATCAGGGTAAATAGCGCGTTACTTTTCACTTTTAACAAACGTGGAAAAGGTGATCTGTGCATTGTGGCTTTCCGGGTCCTTCGCCACGGCATTGATTTGGAGCGCCGTGACCTGGCAGAGGCCATCCTGGTTTTCAAACCCCGCCAGTGCTTTCCCAAATATCCCGTAGCTAACGGAGGGAATCTCGACCGTCCAGGAAGATAGCTGATAGCCGCTCAGCCCCGGGTCGTTTGGAGCCGCGGTGTCGGGCCTGTAACTCTGCTTGGGAATCCCCTCGCCTTTGAAGAACGCCCCCAGCCGCGTTGGCAACCAGGCCACGGGCTGGGCGCTGGGAATCCCGCTCTTCATGGCCGCCAGAACCTTCTGGGCTTGCTCCGCGTAGGGGTCGGAAGCTTCGAGCGCCCGCTGCTGGGAGATCTTCGCCTTGCCGTCCTTGATCTTGCCCTCCAGGCTCTTGATTTCGGCCAGGGCCTTGGTCTCCCTCACGGCCAGCGGCCCGACGAGCTCGGAGGTGTAGTAATAGACCCCGCAGCCCGCGAACAAAACTCCAAGGAAAATTTTCTGAACGATCTCTTTGGAAAGTTTCATTTGGCAGCTCCTTTCGAAGACGGGGCAGGGCTTGGCGAAGCCGCCGGAGCGGCAATGTTGAACTTCACGCGGATGCGGAAGGTGGCCATCCCAAGGGTCTGCCCGTTCAGGTTGACAGTTTCCGCCGCATCCTCAAGTGAGTTGGAGTCGAAAACCGCGTTGGCCGAGCCATAGGCGACGGTGAGCTTCTCCTGGAGCGTCTTGCGGAAGGCCTCCGCCGCCGTCCGGGCCTGCTCCCCGGCGGCCACGCCTTTCAGGGAGAGGCTGATCGACTTGACGTTCTCCGGCTCGGTCAGTTCACCGGCCACTGAGAGCAATTGCACATTGGGGCCGGTGCAGTCCACCAGGCGCTCCAGCACGGGTGCCCAGTAGAAGCGCCCCCGCAGGCGTTCGATTAAGAGCTTGTTGCTCTTCTGGCGGGCCACCACCGCCGCTTTGGTCGATTCCGCCCGCTTGAGATCCGGCTCCACCTTGGCCCAGGCGGCTTGCAAGCTCTGGCGCTGCCCCTCCAGCTTGGAGACGGCGGACATGCGGTAGAAGTACCACCCGGTGGCCATGATCCCGATAATTAGCGCCACCAGACCGGCGATTTTGAAGGGATCGCGGGCCTCGCGCACCGCCTGTTTGTGGATTTCGTGGTAGAAATTGAGATGCAGCGCCATGGTCTATCGCTCTTTAAGGATTTCCGCGGCCACGCCAAAGGCTGTCGCCAGGAGCGCCGTCGATTCGCCCAACACCGCCGAGCGCATCTTGGGGAGGGTCAGTTCGCAGGAGGCGAACGGGTCCCACAATTCGCAGGGCAACCGCAGTTCCTCATTTAAAAGCTTCAGTGTCATGGCCATTTTAAAGAGCCCGCCTGAGACGTAAATCTTGGGGATCGCATCATCCCGCTGGGCTTCGAAGAACCCGATGGACGAGCTGACGGTGTGGATAAGCTCCGCCAGCGAAACGCGGGCATTTTCCACCGTGAGGACCTCCTCCTCGGCCATGCAAGCGATGACCTCCTCGAAATTGGCCGCCCCCTGTAAAATAAGCTGTTCCTTGAACGACTCCCCGCCGTACTCGATCGTCCGGATGAGCACTAGCTCCCCTTTCACCCCCACGATGACCGTAGAGGTCCGGCAGCCCACGTCCACCAGCACAAAGGCCCCGTTGTTAAAGACCTCCGGGTGGGCGTACTCGAACCCGTTAAAGAGGGCGACTGGCGGGAGTTGCAGCAGCGTGTTGGGAAGCTTGTTTTTCGCCGCCGCTTCGTGAACGACCTGCACGACCGTCCGGGGCAGGCCGCCCACCAGGTAGTGCTGCATCTCCTGCTTCGGGGGATTGGCCGGGGCGGCCTCCTTGGGAGCATCGGCTTCCGGCTTGGGAGCCAGGGAGGGCGCGGAGGAGACGATGGGCTGGCAGTCGATAACCCAATCGCGGCAATCCTGGCTCAGGAGCATGGGGCCGTTGATGCGCAGGGCATCGCGCAGCAGCTCGGGCGGGATGGTGTTCTGCTCGATGATGCGCACCAGGGCCTCGGGGCTCGAAAACGCGATCCCACAGGCCTTGGCGTCGCCCCCGAGATCGTGCAAAAGCGCCTTCAGATTCTCGGCCAGCGCCTCTGCGGGAGCCTCCGGGGCCTCCTTCACGGCAAAATGGGTCAGGGCAAGCCGGCGACCGCGGCGCTGGAGCCGGACGGCTTTCAGAGAATGTCTGCCGACATCAATGCCGATCGCCGAGGATGGAAGTTTCGCCATGAGGATGAAGCGTTAAAAAAGGGATTAAAGGTTCGGAATGCTATTTTTAGCAGAATAAGTGCCATTCGGGAGGCAAATCAAAATAAGAGTTCCCGATCCTGTCATTTTTTGCTTCAAATGGCGCGCCCTTTTTCCTGTGAAAAACCGATCCATTCTCGCCTACTGCGGCCCTTTTGGGCTTTTTCTCCTCTTGCTGGGGCTCGTGGACCTTTGTAAAGGCGCGGGCATCGCCCATTCTCAATATTGGGTCTACCCGCTCCAAACCTTGGGATGTGCCGTGGCGCTCCTCTGGTGGCGCAGCCACTACCGTTTTGACTGGTTCAAAGGCCTCGGCTGGGCGCTTCTGGCCGCCGCCGCCACGTTCCTGGTCTGGATCGCCCCGCAAGCTTTTCTTGGCCAACCGCCCCGGCTGGAGGGCTTCAACCCGGAGTTTTTCGCCCCGGGCACCCCGCTCTACTGGGGCACGGTAGCTTTCCGGTTCCTGCGGCTGGTCGTCGTCGTGCCGCTGGTGGAGGAGATTTTCTGGCGCGGCTTCCTCCTGCGTTATTTGATCCGGGAGGATTTCGAGAACGTCCCCTTTGGCTCCTTCGCCTGGCGCTCGTTTGGCATCGTCACGGTGGCCTTCGCCTTGGAACACTCCATGGCGGACTACCCGGCGGCGATCTTCACCGGGGCGCTCTACAACCTGCTGGCCGTGCGCACCCGCAGCCTTGGGGCTTGCGTCGTGGCCCATGCCGTGACCAATCTGCTCCTGGGCGGTTACGTGATGGCCACGCGCCAGTGGGGTTTCTGGTGACATCGGCGGCCGGATCGCTATCGTGAAGGGGAAGTCCCAATGCAACATACGTTTTTCCAAAAACTGTTCCTGGTCCTGCTGGCAGCCGCGCTGGTGGCGGGGACCTATGTCTATGTGTACGAGGATTTTCTCATGAGCGCCCAGCAGAGCGTCAACGCCGCAACGCCGAAACCCACCCCCACCAATACGCCCCGGTAGTCCCCTCTCCTCTCCTAAATTTTTTGCAATGAAGATCGGATTCGCTCAAATCAACCCCACGGTCGGCGACCTGAAGGGCAACTATGAAAAAATCCTCGGCGCGTACCACGAGCTGAGCACCCGGGGAGCTGAACTCGTCCTGACGCCGGAACTGGCGCTGACGGGCTACCCGCCGCAGGACCTTGTTTTTAAATCGCGCTTCGTCCCGCTCAACCTGGAATACATCGAGCGCCTGCACGGCGAAGTCGGCGACGTGCCGCTGGTGGTGGGCGCCATCGACTACAACCCCGGCGCGGGCCGCCCCTTTCGCAATACCGCCTTCGTGCTCCAGCGCGGCGAACCGGTTCGCAGCGTCTACAAATCGCTCCTGCCCACTTACGACGTCTTTGACGAAGACCGCTACTTTCAGCCCGCGGAAAGCGTCGCCCCGCTGGAAATCAACGGCCACAAGATCGGCGTCACGATTTGCGAGGACATCTGGACGGAGAAATACCTGCCCCGCCGTCTCTACGACTTCGACCCGCTCGAAACCCTCGTCCAAGCCGGAGCGGAGCTGATCGTCAACATCAGCGCCTCCCCCTTCTGCGTCGGCAAGCCGCTGCGCCGCTGCGAAATGCTCTCCGACCTCGCCCGCAAGCACGGCGTGCCGATTTTCTACTGCAACACCGTCGGCGGCAACGACCAGCTCGTCTTTGACGGCAATTCGCTGGCCTTCTCGGCCCAGGGCGAAGCGCTTGCGCAGCTCCCGGCCTTCACCGAGGCCCTCGGCATCGTCGATTCCGAGAGCCATTCCGCCACCGAATGCCGCAAAACGGACGAGGCACGGGAACTCTTCGAGGCCCTCAGCCTCGGCCTGCGGGATTATCTGCGCAAATGCGGCTTCAAACGCGTGGTGCTGGGCCTCAGCGGCGGCATTGACTCGGCCGTCACCGCCGCCATCGCCGTCCACGCCCTCGGCAAGGAGAACGTCCTCGGCGTGGCCATGCCAACGCAATTTTCCTCCCAGGGGAGCATCGACGACGCGCTCGCCCTCGCCCACAACCTCAGCATCCGCTGCCCCATCCTCTCCATCCAGGAGCCGTTCGATCAATTCCGCACGCTGCTCGCGCCGGAGTTCGCCGGGCTGGGCGAGGACACCACCGAGGAGAACATCCAGCCCCGCCTGCGCTGCCTCATTCTGATGGCCCTCTCCAACAAACACGCCTCCCTGCTGCTCTCCACGGGCAACAAGAGCGAGCTGGCCGTGGGCTACTGCACGCTCTACGGCGACATGGCGGGCGGCCTCGCCATCTTAAGCGACGTCCCCAAAACGCAGGTCTACGCCCTCGCGCACTACATCAACCGCAACCACGAGATCATCCCCCGCTCCAGCATCGAGAAGCCGCCGAGCGCGGAGCTCAAGCCCGACCAGACAGACCAGGACACCCTGCCGCCCTACGATCTGCTCGACCGCATCCTGGCGCTCTACGTGGAGGAAAACCTCACCGCCCGGGACATTATTGCCCAGGGCTTCGACGAAGCGACCGTCCGCTGGGTGGCCCGCAAGGTGGACCTCAACGAATACAAGCGCAAACAGGCCTCGCCGGGGCTGAAAGTCACCAGCCGCGCCTTCGGCATGGGCCGCCGGATGCCCATCGCCCAGCGCTTCGTGGACTAAAAGAAGGGAAGGCGTCGCAGGGCCCCCTAATTCATCCAGTTTTTGAAGGTGTTTAGACCCGCGTCCCTTTCCTTGGTCTTTTGCGTCGGGGTGGGCGTCTGGTCAAAGAGGCTTTTGTGCACCGGCGTGGGCGTCGGCTCGGGCGAGACCCGCTTGAGCTTGCCGTAGGCATCCGGGGTCAGCTGGTAGTTCCACAGCTTGAAGGTCCCCTCAAAACAGGAGACCACGAAGCCATCGGTATCCAGCCGGACCACCTTGACGTCGTGGAGGTCGCGCGAGTTCGCCAGCTTGAGCACGGAATACGAAGTGGGCTCTTTGGCGGCGGAAAAAGAGGGCATCGTCAGCGTCCCCGGGGGGGAGAGAAAAACGTAACCCGCTCCGGCCAGAGCCGCCATAGATAGGAGTGCGCCAATATTCTTGAATATCATATCCGTGGGTACTCTGGTTCCCGCGCATTATTCGCACCGGACGCGGTTAGTCAATCTGAAACACCTTATTTTTCAACACGCTCTTAGAGAGCATTTAACTCCCTGAAGCTGGTGTAGCCGGGCGCGCCGCCTGGGCCCGGAGCCCCGATGATCACGTGATCGAAGAGCGAGATTTGCAGCAGCGCGGCGGCTTCCTTCAGCCGGAACGTCAAGCGCCGGTCTGATTCGCTCGGGCGGGGGTCGCCGGACGGGTGATTATGGACCAGGATCATCGCGTAGGCGCTGTGGATGATGGCGGGGCGGAAAACCTCGCGCGGATGGGCCGGGCTCTGGTCAAGCGTCCCGAGGGAAATCTCCTCCACCCGCAGCAGGCGATACTGGGTGTCGAGCAGCACCACGCGGAAGGATTCGCGCGCCAGCGTTCGCATTTCGGGCCCGAGGAATTCGTAAATCAGCTCCGGCCGGGTCAGTTTTTCACCCCGGTTGAACGTCTCCCGCGCCAGCCTCGCCCCGAGGCCGAACGCAGCGCAAAGCTGCACGGCCTTGGCGGGTCCCACGCCCTTGGTTGCGGCCAGCTCCTTTACCGAGGCCCGGGCCAGCAGCCCTAGTGAGCCATAGCGCGCCAGGAGCTGGCGGGCCACCTCCACGGCGTTCGCGCCGGGGAGCCCCGTTCGCAGCAGAATGGCGATGAGCTCGCTGTCGCTGAGCGCCTGCGCTCCCCGGGCGGCGAGTTTTTCCCTGGGCCGGTCGCCCTCCGGCAGTTCGTGAATCGTCCGTGTCATCACCCCCAGTATGCGCACGCAGCAGGCCAAAAAGACCAGCTATTTTCTGGCGGAGGAGTGCGAAAGTCGTATTACTGGGGCGATCATGAAACATTTTGTCGTCGAAATCACCTACACGGCTCCGAGCGAGGCCGTGGCCGCCGTTCTGGAACGTCACCGCGCCTACTTGCAAAAGGGTTACGAGGCGGGCCTCCTGCTCATGTCGGGCCCGCAGAACCCGAAAACCGGCGGGATGATCATCGCCCGGGCCGAGTCGCTCGATGCGATTGAGTCTTACTTCGCCAATGACCCCTACCAGACCGAGGGCGTCGGCAAGCACCGTTTCATCGAGTTCGTGCCGGTGAAGCAGCAGCCGTTCATGGTCGGCTGGATCGAAGGGAAATAGCTCGCGGCAGCGCCCCTAGTCACTCCGTCTCGAAGTCCACCCAGTGGACGAGCGGCAGGAGCACCGGTTGCGCGTCGTGGTGCCACGTCAGGGGCGGGAACTGCATCTGGCCGATGGGGCAGATGCGCGAGGCCCCGGTAAGCACCACGCGCCCGGCATTTTCCGGCGTGGCCGGGTGGATGCCGACCGTGCTCAGGTGTTTATAGACGCGGATCACGGCGCGGGGCAGGTCGTCGGGAAGCGGCTTGACGTAGATCACGCGGTTGAGGCACGAGGCCATGAACTGCGGCTCCGGGTCGTAGAGCACCGTCCAGGCCGTCGAACCGGGGCTTTCCCACAGCGCGGGCGGCTCGGACTGGTTCACGGCGGCGCGGAAGGCGAAATCCTTGCGCAGCGCGGCGATGTCGCTCTGCTCCGCGAGGCTGACGGGCCCGCGCGGGTTCTCTTTTTCAAAATCGGCCATCGCCCCTGCCAGCCGCTCGGCATACTCGCGGGCGATCTTCGGGTCAACGTAATAGAGGTGTGGCGAAAGGCAGCCCTGCTGGTTGTAGAGCGAGGCGGAGCGCGCCGCGTCGGCCACGGAGGTAAAACCGGGGTCGTCGAACACCACCCCGAAGCTAATCCGGTGCGCATGCGGCAAAAACCGCTGGTCGGCGCGAACCCGTTTACGGAAATGTTCCACCGTTTCGTCACGTCCAAACACGATCACCGCATCGGCCTGGTCGAGCCAGTCGCCGGGGAGTTCCTCGGAAATCGTCACCCGCCGCGCCAGCTCAAAGGGAAGCTGCTCGCGGAAGTGCACCACCTCTGGCAGCCCGCCCGTGGGGATCTTCACCCAGTTGTGCGCGCCCAGCAGCAGCCCTCGAATGAGGCTCTGGAGGCCCGCGTGGGGCGTGTTGCCGCTGACGACGTGCAGGATCAGGCAGGGCCCGAGCGCACGGGCGGCGTGGCCGCCGTAGGGGTGGAAGGCCTCCAGGGCGTCTTCATAACCCAGTTCGGCGCGGATGAGGCCCATCAGGCCCTCTGCGGTGATCGGTCCCAGCCACGGAAAATCCCGGGCTGCCTCGGCCAGATGCGTTGCGATTTCGCGGGTCTGCATGGGGAATGTCTTATAAAACCGCCTCTCTTATACCATGGTCCCCACGCAAAAGAAAACGCCGGAGACAAAATTTCGGATTGCCATGGGAAAAAAACGGGCGTATTTGATTCTACACAATCTCAATAGGGATTAGCGACAAAACCATGCAGACGTCCATGACCTCATCATCAGCCACTTTCGTTTCCCAGGATCTGCTGCGGCAGATCGAGGCTCTCCAAGCTGAGGAAACGCTCATGTGCGGCGAGATCGGGCAGTTCCTTTCGGGCGGGCGGCTCTACGCCATTCCCCGGCTGCTCTTGCGCGGCCCGGATGCCGGGGTCGACCCGGTGCGCATCGGCATCTTTGCCGCGATCCACGGCGATGAGCACGAGACGGCCTACGCCGCGCTGGAGTTCCTGCGCCGCCTGACGCAAGAACCCGAGCGAGCGCGCGGCTACGAAGTCTACGTCTACCCGGTCTGCAACCCCACGGGCCTGGAGGACGGTACCCGCCAATCCCGCACCGGGGCGGATCTCAATCGCGAATTCTGGCGCCAGTCGCCGGAGCAGGAGGTCCACCTCCTGGAGCGCGAACTGGCCGCCCGCGCCTTCTCGGGCGTGGTGGCCCTCCACGCCGACAACACCACGGAGGGCGTCTACGCCTACGTGCGCGGGGCGACGCTCACCGCAGCCCTGGCGGGCCCGGCGCTCCAGGCGGCAGAGTCGTTTCTCCCCCGCGCGGCAGGGGCTGTCATCGACGGCTTCCCCGCCTGCGACGCGCTCATCAGCGATGCCTGCTACCACGGCGTTCTGAGCAACCCCAGGGAACTCAAACCGGCCCCTTTCGAGCTGATCTTTGAGACCCCCCAGGACGCCGCGCTTGATCTCCAGGTGGAGGCGGCCGTCGCCGCGCTCGACCGCGTGCTGGAGGAGTACCGGCCCTTCCTGGCGTTCGGGCAGGATCTTTAGGCGTTTTTTTTATTGGCGCAAGCTCGATCCCTGCCCGTATAGTCCCCCCGACCATCCGGTCAGAGAAAACCCACCCCTGTTTTTTTGAAGCTTCGCTGTCATATTGCCATAGCCCTGGCGGGCACCGTCATGGTCCTCTCAACCCCGGGGGCCCGGGCTCAGGATTTGCCTGGGGGCGGCGAGACCCAGCGCTACTACAACGTCAAGGCGGGCCCCATCTTCATCACGCTCAACTCCAGCGTCCAGACGCAATACACCGACAACGTCAACGCTTCCAACGGGAAGGACAGCCCCATCCTCTCGGACCTGATCATCACGCCCCGCATCGGCTTCACCGCGGCTTCCGAGTTGCAGATGTTTCCCCGGGAGCGGGAGGATCTCGACCGGACCACGCTGAGCGTTTCGATGAACCTCGGCTACGAGAACCACCTCCTCCAGCCCTCGCTCAACCGGAATAACACCGACTTCAACATCGCGCCCGATTCCGAGATCGCCTTCCGGATTCTCGCGGGCCCGGTGAAAATCCGCGTCTACGACCAAATGTCCATGCAGAGCGACTCCGGCAGCGACGGCACCCTCACCAACGTCGCGCAGTTCCGGCGCTTCACCAACACCATCGGGGCCTCCGCCGTGTGGCCCATCAACAGCCTCACCAACGCGCACCTGGACGTGTCGCACCGGAACCTCTGGGCCCTCAGCATCCTCAGCGTCGACTCCTCGGGCGACACCACGAGCATCGGCACCAGCGACTTCAATAACTACGTCGACACCATCTCGGGCGACATCAACTCGCGCGTCCTCTCGTTCCTCACCCTGGGAATGAGCGCCTCCCTGAGCAAGACCACCTTTCCCTCGGCCTCCGACCAGGACAGCACCACCATCGCCTACGGCCCCACTGCGAGCTTTCAGCTCAGCGACTACACCACGCTCAACACCAGCGCGGGCATCTCCGAATCCATCCCCAGCACCGGCCCCTCCAACACCAGCGAGTACGCCAACGCCTCGCTCATCAACCGCTTTAACCAGTACTACACACAGACCTTCTCGGTGGGTCGGCAGCTCTCGCTCTCCCTGCTCGGGGCCCAGACCCAGGTCGATTACGTGCGCTACAACGGCTCATGGCGCATGAATTCCAAGATCACCCTAAACGGCACGATCGGCATCGAGGATACCACCTACCTGGGCAACGGCGCGAGCCTCGGCAACATCGTCAACACCTCCCCCTATCAGATGTTCCGGGCCGAACTCTCCACGCAATACCGGCTCTCCCGGAAACTTAGCACCCAATTTTCGTACCGTTACCTCAAAAAGCTCTCCGACCAGGCCGACGACGGCTTCAGCCAGAACATGGTCACCTGGGATATCACCTACGCCTTCTAGGGCTGCGTAACGCGCCGCCACTTCCCGGCTAGCCCCGCCCCAAAGTTCAACATTTTCGAAAATATGCTTGCCTTGGTGTATTACACCATAGAGAACAGGAATAAGCACAGAGGCCTGTGCGGGAAACTATCAACCAAGGAAGAATAGAAAAATGAGAGATGTCACATTAAGAGGGCCCGGTTACACGTTCCAGTGCCTCGGGATTCACGAAGCCAAACAAGCAGGACTCATCGACTCGTGGGAAAAACAGGGAACGCACGCTCCGGTCTCCACGATTTTCGAGCACGGCGAGGGCAAGCTGCTCGCCGACTGGATCGCCAAGCTCCCCGACGCCCTGCTGGTGGCCACGGGGCGCTACCAGATCACCGTCTACCGGCCCAAAACCCGGCTCGTTATCCTGCCCGAGGACGAGGCCGACCCGCTGGAGGACGAGCCGGAGGAAACCGAGGCGGCGGGCGTGCCCGAGGCTTGGGAGGAACACGAACCGGCGCTGGCATGAAGACCTCGCACAGCACCATTGCCGAAAGCCGCGAATTCGTGTGCGAAGAATGGGGCAAGGGGGAGGCGACCGTCACGTTCTACGCCCCCGTGACTCGCGTGGACGGCATGACGTGGATTCACCCCACCTGGGCCCGGGAATCGACCTGGGGGGCCATCACCGCTCGGGCCGACCGCATCTGGCGCGTCTCGGGCTCCTTCTGGAACCCGGGCGGCTTCCGGCTCATCTGGCAGGGCGTCTTCGGCGCGCCAAAGGAGGTGGGCGCATGACGGCGCGGCGCAAACCCCGCGACCCCACCGACGAGCGGCGGGAGGCGCAGCGCGGCATCTGCTTTAAGCTGCTGGAACGCTGGGTGCCCGTGGCAGCCTCGGCCGATCTGGCGCTGAGGAAAGAGGGGCGCTCCGGCCCGGTGATCGACGAGGAACCGCTGGAGGCCGGGCTCAAGGCGGCGGCAACGGTCCTCAAGCTCCTCGAGCGGCTGGCAAAGCTCGACGGCCTCGACGCGGCGGAGAAGCGCGAGCTGACCGTCACGGAAACGGCCGACCCGGAGGAACTCGCCCGGCGGGTTCGCACCGTCAGCCCGCTCCTTATCGCCCGGCTGCGGCTGGAGCCGCCGGGGCAGCCGCCGCACCCTCCCGAGCTGGAGGAGCCAGGCGGGCATTGAGGAGATCGCCCAGGCGCTCCCCGGCTTTTACGATCTGAGCCATCGCAAGGAAGTGGGCTCCGTGAATAAAAGCCGGGGAAAGCGTCCCCCCGCCGGGGGGCCAGGCTTTTTCGCAAGCCATCGCATAGGTCTCCCGCGCCCAGGCTTCCCAAGGACGGGTGCCAGACGCGGCCGCCCCATCGACCCGCCGCACATTTGCCGAGGCCCATTCCAGCGCGGCCGCAGCCTCCCGCGAAATCACTCCAGGCACGCCGGGCGCTTCCGGCCAGGCGGGGCGGGCCGGGAGCCGCCAGAGCTCCACGGGGCGGTTCTCCTGGACGTCGATCCGGTAGACCGAGTCCCAGAACGCATGTAAATTGCGAGGGCTCCATGGGCCATCAAAGAGCGGTGCAATCGCCACCGTATTGCCGCCCCGGTCGTGCCGATCCGCCGCGTGGACCGGCTGGTGGATATCCCCCACGATGTGGATCACCTGCGCCAAGGCCACGGCCCGGTCCTGGGGCCGCGCCTGGCGGTTCCCCAGCACGGCAGTCGCCTGGTCCAGCCCCCACAGCGCATGGGGCGGCGGCGGCTCCGGCGGGTTTTTCCCCGCGTCGCACTCGAAATCAATAAAATGCCAGCGTGACCACGGGTTCGCCTGCCCAAGGCCCCGCTGGTCATCCAGCCATACCCCCACCGTCACCAGATTGTAGGGAGCCCCGCCATTGAACTGCGGGTCAAGCAGCGCGATGAGCGGCTTCATCTCCGCGGCCACCTCGGGCCTGAGCCGCCGGGCGGCGATTTCGCCAATAAGTATATGGCCGCCCTCATCCCACGCCAGCGCGTTCCCCACAAAAAGCAGAGCCAGAGCCCCTCCGATCAGCCGTTTCAGGTTCATGGCGCAAAGTGTACGCCTATCTTGCCAGCGGGGAAAAACCCATTTATCGTCGCGCAACTCATATTTTCGCCTCACCTCTCTATGAACTCCCACCTTTCCTGCCTCCTGCAACGCGTCCCGGCGCTCGCCCCCTGTATTGAAGACATCCAGCGCGCCTACGGCATCATGCACCAGTCCCTCGCGGCGGGCGGCAAGCTCCTCATCTGCGGCAACGGCGGCAGCGGCGCGGATGCGGAACACTGGGGCGGCGAACTCCTCAAAGGCTTCAAGAGCCGCCGCCCGATCAAGGGCGAACTGCTCGGCAAACTCGGCCCTGAGCTCGCGGGCAAGCTCCAGGGAGCGCTCCCCTGCATCCCCCTCACCGGCTTCCTCGGCCTGCGCACCGCCTGGCAGAATGACTGCGACCCGGACTACGTCTACGCCCAGCTCACCCTGGCCTTCGGCCGCCCTGGCGACACCCTTGTCGGCATCAGCACCTCCGGCAATTCCCGCAACGTCGCCCCGGCCCTGGAAGCAGCCAAGCGCCTCGGCCTCCACACCATCGCGCTAACCGGCGAGGGCGGCGGCAAAGCGGCCCAAATCGCCGATGCCTCCATCCGCGTCCCCTCGCAGGAAACCTACGTGATCCAGGAATACCACCTCCCCATCTACCATACCCTGTGCATCATGCTCGAAGCGGATCTCTTCCCCGAAGCCTGACCCGCCCATCGGGAAATAAGCTTCACTTATATACAAAAATAGGCAGACGTTTCCACCGAATCGGGGTTGCCCCCAGCGGCATTTGGGGATATAAAGGGAGGATTGCATCATGGTTGCGCTTTCTGAAGACCTGATTCGTTCCACCCTCTCTAAGATTAAATACCCGGGCTTTAGCCGGGATATCGTCTCGTTTGGCCTCGTCAAGAGTATCCAGGTCAACGGCAGCGACGCCACCGTCGTGCTTGAAGTCACCGCGCGGGATACCTCCATCCCCGAGCAAATCCAGAAAGAAGTCCGCAAAGCATTGCGCGACCTGCCCGGCATCGGCAACGCCGACGTCCAACTGGAGGTCCGCCTCCCCGCCTCGCCCACCGGCAACGCCGCCGCGCCCGGGCCCGCCCCCATCAAGGGTGTCAAGAAAGTCATCGCCGTCGCCAGCGGCAAAGGCGGCGTGGGCAAATCGACCGTCGCCGTCAACCTCGCCCTCGCCCTGGCCCGGACCGGCGCGAAAACCGGCCTGTGCGACTGCGACATCTACGGCCCCTCCATCGCGCTCATGGTCGGCAGCAACGAGCGCCCCATGGCCACCGCCGACGACCAGATCCTGCCGATCGAAACCGCCGGGCTTGAAGTCATGTCCATGGGCTTCCTCCTGGACGACACCTCGCCCGCCGTCATGCGCGGGCCGATGGTCACCCGCACCACCCAGCAGCTTCTTCGCCAAGTCGAATGGGGCGATCTCGACTACCTCATCCTCGACCTTCCCCCGGGAACCGGCGACATTCAGCTTACCATCGTCCAGACCGTCACCCTGGCCGGGGCCGTGCTCGTCACCACCCCGCAGGAAGTCGCCCTGATCGACGTTCGCAAAGCCGCCTCCATGTTCGGCAAGGTGAACGTCCCCCTCCTGGGCATCATCGAGAACATGAGCTACTTCCTTTGTCCCAGCGACGGCAAACGCTACGACATTTTCGGCACCGGCGGCGGCCAGCGCGAGGCCACCCGGCTAAATGTGCCCCTCCTGGGGGAAATTCCCATCGACATCGCCACCCGAGAAGGGGGCGACCGCGGGGTCCCCATCGTTCGCGCAAATCCTCAATCCCCTGTTTCCCAAGCATTTATCCATGCCGCGGAGCAGATTTGCTCGGCGGTTTCCTCCAAATGAACACCCTCGCCTCCTCCACCAGCGCCCGGTTTATCCAAAAATTTTCCAGGTCCAGAATTGACGCCCGGGCCTTTCTTAGGAAAAGTGATTCCAACATGGATCACCCGAACCCCGATAATTCGGATTTCGTCAAAAACTCCGTCCTGTACAAGGAGTTCCTTGCCGAGAGGGAAGAGATCCTCGTCCACAAATGGCTTGAGAGCGAAAAAGCCGGGCACGACATCGGCTTCGAGCGCGCCTTGCTCGACTGGATCGTGAAACACCGCTCCGCTTGGCGCGATGCCCGCCGCACCGAAACGACCTCCCAAGACAAATCGACGACCCCTCAGCCCCCGGCCCAACCCCCGACCCAGCCTCCGCAGTAGACCAATCCAACCTCCTTTAACCGCGATCCCGCGAGGTCGCCAAGGAAACCAGCATGCCCAAATCTGAATCAGCAACGCCGCCGGCCTCCGGCGCGAGCGTCATCCTCGACGCCCCCGCCATCCAGCGCATTCTCCGCCGCATCGCCCACGAAATCATCGAGGGCAACCCCGACCTGGATAAAGTCGCCCTGGTCGGCATCCCATCGCGAGGCATCGAAATGGCCCGCCGCATCGCCGACTACATCGAGCAATTCGAGCACCACCCCGTGGCCACCGGCGTCATTGACGTCTCGATGCACCGCGACGACCTCAACCTGAGGCCCCGCCTCTCGCTCGTCGCCCCCACCCACCTTCCCGACGACCTCGAAGAGCGCACCATCGTCCTCGTCGACGACGTCCTCTACTCCGGGCGCACCTGCCGCGCCGCCATGGACGCCATCTCCTCCTTTGGCCGCCCCCCGCGCATCCAATACGCCGTCTTGATCGACCGCGGCCACCGCGAACTTCCCATCCGCGCCGACTACGTCGGCAAAAACCTGCCCACCTCGCCCGGCGAACGGGTCTTTGTGAGGCTGGAGGCGCTCGACCATCAACCCGACGCCGTCTGGATCAGCAAACCCGAGTAACCCGGGCCCTCTCAACCATGAACGCTTGGAAACGCAAAGACCTCGTCGCGCTGGAGGGGCTCTCCGCCGCCGAGATCACCCACATCCTCGACACCGCCGCCGCCTTTAAACAAGTCGGCACGCGCAACATCAAAAAAGTCCCTTCGCTGCGGGGCAAAACGCTCGTCAACTTCTTCGTCGAGCCGAGCACCCGCACGCGCACCTCCTTTGAACTCGCCGCCGTGCGCCTTTCCGCCGACGTCGTCAACATCACCGCCACCACCTCCAGTCTTACCAAGGGAGAGACCCTCAAGGACACCGCCTTGAACCTCCAGGCGCTCCACTCCGACATCATCGTGCTAAGGCACTCGTCGGCGGGCGCGGCGCAATTCCTCGCCGAGCGGCTTTCCGCCAGCGTCATTAACGCCGGAGACGGCTCGCACGCCCACCCGACCCAGGCGCTGCTGGACCTCTTCACCATCCGCGAAAAGCTCGGCACCATCGAAGGTCTGCACGTGGCCATCTGCGGCGACATCCTCTTCTCGCGCGTCGCCCGCAGCAACATCCACGGCCTCCTCAAGCTCGGCGCGAAAGTCACCCTCGTGGGCCCCAGCACGCTCGTGCCAAAAGTCTTTGAGCGCATGGGCGTCACCGTCACGCACAAGCTCGACGACATCCTGCCCGACCTGGACGTCCTGAACATGCTGCGCATCCAGCATGAGCGACAGCGCAAAGAGTATTTCCCGAGCCTGGGCGAATACACCGCCTTCTTTGGCCTCACCAAAGAGCGGGCCGCGAAGCTCAAGCCGAGCGCCATCATCATGCATCCGGGGCCGATCAACCGGGGCGTGGAAATCGACAGCGAAGTTGCCGACAGCGGCCGCAGCGTCATCCTGGATCAAGTCACCAACGGCCTCGCCGTCCGCATGGCCGTCCTCTACCTCTGCTCCGGAGCGCGGGGGAACTAACATGACTCACGCAAAGCCGCAAAGCCGTAAAGGGGAGGAAATCCTGCCTTTCTTTGCGCCTTTGCGTCTTTGCGTGAGAAAAATTCTCTTCCCCTCGTTAGGAATCTGGAGATTCGTAACGAGGAAGAAAACAGGGGCACGCTTGTGCGTCTGCATCATTGCACTCTCAATGATCCATGGATTAACAGGGTGTTGCCCAATCCTGAGAACAAATATTCCAAAAACAAACGGTCATGTCTTTGACGCACGCACACATCGTCCCATTGCTGGAGCAATCGTCGCTTTTCAGCGCGACCAAAATGTTCATGGCTGTATTATCGAATCCGATGAAGTTTCCGTAAAGACAGGAACGGATGGGAGTTTTTCATTTGCACGCCAAAGGAAACTGGATGTATGGATGCCAACCGACTGCCTGTTTCGTTTAGTTAAGCCATTTGTTATTCGGCATCAGGGTTATCGCGACTATAAGAGCTGGGTTCCTCTCCCTTACTGGGGGCCCTGGCCAGCTTCATCATCAAAGCCAAAAGAAAATCTCAAGATTTTTTTACAACCCGATAAACGCTAACTTTACATGTCATCCACCACCCTTCTCCGCAACGGCCGCATCATCGACCCCGCCAACCAGCGCGACGAAGTCGGCAACGTCCTCATCATCGACGGCCGCATCGCCGATCCCGCCACGGTTGCCTTTGGCGAAAACGTCGAGGAAATCGACTGCACCGGGCTCATCATCGCCCCGGGCTTGATCGACCTCCACGTCCACCTGCGCGAACCCGGCCAGACCGCCAAGGAAACCATCGCCACCGGCACCGCAGCCGCCGCCGCGGGCGGATTCACCAGCGTCGTCTGCATGCCCAACACCTCCCCCACCATCGACCACGCCAGCGTCGTCAACCTGGTGCAGGACAAGGCCCGGGAAGAAGCCGCCGTCAACGTCTACGTAGCCGGGGCCATCACCAAGGGGCTCGGCGGCGAGGAACTCTCCCCCATCGGCTCCATGGCCAAGGCAGGCATCGTCGCCCTCACCGACGATGGCCGCTGCGTCCAGAACCACGAACTAATGCGCCGCGCCCTGGAATACGCCAAGATGTTCGACCTCCCCGTCATGGACCATTGCCAGGACATCAACCTGACCGGCAAAGGCGTCATGCACGAAGGCTACTGGAGCACACTCCTGGGCCTCCAAGGCTGGCCCTCCATCGGCGAAGAAGTCATCGTCCAGCGCAACGCCCAGCTCGCCGAGCTGACCGGCACCCCCGTCCACTGCCAGCACGTCTCCGCCGAGGGGAGCGTCCACATCCTGCGCCGCGCGCGCGGCCGGGGCATCCCGATCACCGGCGAAGTCTGCCCCCACCACATCGCCCTCACCGACGAATCCGTACGCGGCTACAATACCGATTTCAAAATGAACCCGCCGCTGCGCGCCCAGAGCGACATCGACGCGCTCCTGGAAGCCATCGCCGACAACACCCTCACCATCCTGGCCAGCGACCACGCCCCGCATTGCGCCTTTGAAAAAGAAGTCGAGTTCGACCGCGCCCCCTTCGGCATCATCGGCCTCGAAACCGAGCTGGCCCTTTTCCTAAAGATCCTCGTGCACGAGAAGAAAGTCGTCGACCTGCCGAAGCTCATCTCCATGTACACCCTCAACCCCGCCCGGCTCCTGAAGCTCGACCGGGGCACGCTCTCCGTGGGCGCCGTGGCCGATGTCACCGTCATCAACCCCGGCCTGGAGTGGACCTACGATAAGAACACCTCCCGCTCCCGCTCGCGCAACACCCCCTTCCACGGCTGGGAACTCAAAGGCCGCGCCGTGCGCACCATCGTCGGCGGCAAGACCGTCTGGAGCGCGTAAAAAGCACCGTCGCTGGCGGATTGCCGGTTGACATCCGCCCGGGATCACCGGATACACGCCAACACCCCATGCAGCTTATCCCCAAAGTCCTCATTCTGGCCACCCTGCTGGCCTGCGCAACGGCCCCGGCCCAGACGCCCACCGCCGCCACCCCCGCCCCGGCGGAATCGGTAACGCCCAGCCCCACCCCGCAAATCGACTACACGGCGCAGATCGTCGCCGCCGAGAACGAGCGGGGCAAAATCGAGGCCGATCTCAATGCCGCCCCCCCGGTTTCCGCCCTCGCGGAAGCCACCGCCGCCAAAAGCCACGAGCTGTTAACCGCCTACACCGCCACCGCCCAGGCCCTGGCCGCCAAGCCCTCGCTGAACACCGTGCGCGAGCTTGAAACCCGCTGGCAAGAGCACAAAGAGGCTTTAAGTGCCCTTAAAAACGGTCTCACCCGACGCAGCGACGCCTACCGCAACCAGGCCGCCGCGCTCGACCGGATCAAAAAGAGCGTCGATGACGACTGGTCCAAACTCCTCTCCGACGGCACCCCGCCCACGCTCCCAGCCGATTGGAAAAAGCGGCTCGCCGACCTGAAAACAAGCACCGTCCGCAACCGGGAAACCGTCCAGAAACAGCTATCCACCCTCACCAGCCCGCTCGCCGCCGTCCATGAGCAGGAGCCCAAGCTCGCCGCTACGCTCAAAGCCGTCAACGACGCCGAGACCCCCGCCGCCGCCCGCCTGTTCCTGAGCGAAAGCGTCCCCGTCTGGCGCATCCCCATCTGGAGCGAATCCAAACGCACGGGCACCGGCCTGAACTTCGCCCAGGAAGCCCGCGCCGCCTGGGACAAACAGTGCGCCGCCCTCGTCACCTATATCCAGGCCCAGTCGGATAGGCTCCTGCTCCACGCCACCGGGTTCGCCGTGCTGCTGGCCGGGCTCTGGTGGGCCCACCGCAGGGTCAGCGCCTGGGCGGACGACGAACCGAGCCTCAAGCAAGCCGCCATCGTCTTCGAGGTGCCCACCTCCATGGCCCTCGCCTTCTCGCTGGTGGTCTTCCCGCTGGTCTACCCCCAGCCCCCGCAACTCCTGAGCGCCATCATCGGGGCCGCCTCCTTGATCCCGGCCATCCTGATCCTGCGCCGCCTCATCGACCGCCACCTCTTCCCGGTCCTCAACCTGCTCGTCGTCTTTTACTTCGTCGATCAACTGCGCACCGTCGCCAGCGGCTTCCCCATCGCCGCGCGGCTCCTTTTCCTGCTGGAAATGGCAACGGGGTGCGGCCTCCTGGGCTGGATGCTCTGGAGCAACCGCCGGGCCCCCGAGGGCCAAGCGCCCGCGGCCCAAGTCCGCACCCCCATCGTCGCCGTGAAGCTGGAGCTGACCGCCTTTGCCGCCGCGCTTTTGGCCAACGCCATCGGCTGCGTCGATTTAGGCAACCTCGTTGGCAACGCCGCGCTCGGGAGCGCCTACGTGGCCGTCATCCTCTACGCCGCCACGCGCATCATCGACGGCGTCGTCATCGGCGCGCTCTCCATGGAGCCGCTTTCCACCCTCGGCGCCGTCCGGCACCACCGTTCCCTTATCTGGCGGCGCACGCACCTCTGCGTCAAGGCGGCGGCGGTCGTACTCTGGGCCCTGGGCACGCTGGAACTGCTCGCGGTGAGCTCCAAGGCCCTGGGGGCGCTCAAAGCATGCTTCTGGAAAGGCACGGATTTAACCGTCGTGGGCCAGGTCCTAGTTTTCGGCCTGGTCGTCTGGGCAGCCTTCCTGCTCTCGCGCTTCATTCGCTTTGTGCTGGAAGAAGACTTCTACCCGCGCATGAAAATGGAGCGAGGCCTCTCCTACGCAGTCTCCACCGTGCTGCACTACACCGTGCTGCTGGTCGGCTTCTCCGTGGCCGCCTCCAAGGTGGGGGTGGATATGACGAAGTTCACCATCCTCGTCTCTGCCTTCGGCGTCGGCATGGGCTTTGGGCTTCAGAACATCATCAACAACTTCGTCTCCGGCGTTATCCTGCTCTTCGAGCGCCCGGTGAAAGTGGGCGACGTGGTACAGCTCGACGCGGACACCTCCGGCGTGGTGGACCGCATCGGCATCCGCGCCAGCGTCATCCGCACGGGCAGCGGCTCGGAAATCATTCTTCCAAACGGCAAGCTGATCTCTGAACAGGTCATCAACTGGACCCTCTCCAACCGCCGTCGGAGCCTCGACCTCACCGTCAGCGTGGCCTACGGCACCGAACCGTGCCGGGTCATGGAATTGCTCAAAAAAATCGCCACCGAACATCCCCTCATCTCCAAAGCTCCCGCCCCGAACGCGCTCCTCAGCCACCTAAAGGCCGACAGCCTGGAGTTCAAGCTCACCGCGTGGACTGACCGCATCGAAGCCTGCGGACAAATCCACAGCGACCTGGCCGTCGCCATCCTGGCCGCGTTTGAAAAAGAGGGCATCCACCGACCCTCGCCCGCCGCCGCCGTCCCCGTTACCGCGTAATATTCACTCCTTTAACATGAGCACACCCATTGATGAACTCCGCCAGATCGTCGCCCGCCTCCGCGCCCCCGGCGGCTGTCCCTGGGACCGCGAACAGACCCATCTTTCCCTGCGCGGCGATATGATCGAAGAGGCTTACGAGACCGTCGAGGCCATCGAAGAAGCTCGCGACGCCCACCTTTGCGAGGAGCTTGGCGACGTCCTGCTCCAGGTCGTCATGCACAGCCAGATGGCCGCCGAGGAAGGCCGCTTCACCTTCGACGACGTAGCCCAGGGCATCTCCGCCAAGCTGATCCGCCGCCACCCGCATGTCTTCGGCGACGCCGAGGCCGCCGACTCCGAAGCCGTGCTCAAAAACTGGGACGAGATCAAGCGCCAGGAAAAAGGCAACACCCACACCTCCCTTCTCGACGGCGTATCCGGCGGGCTCCCGGCGCTGCTTCACGCCGAGAAGGTCACCAAGCGCGCCGCGCGAGCCGGTTTCGACTGGGAAAACCCCGTGCAGGTCGTCGGCAAGATCCGCGAGGAACTGGCCGAAACCGAGGAAGCCATCGGCCTGGGCGACCCGAAGAAGATCGAAGAGGAAATGGGCGACCTGCTTTTCGCCACCGTCAATTTCGCCCGCAAACTGAAGGTCGAGCCGGAAGTCGCCCTGCGTCAGGCCACCGGCAAATTCAGCCGCCGCTTCCGCGCACTCGAAACCGCCCTCAAAGAGCGGGGCCGCAAACCCGAGGACTGCACGCTGGCGGAAATGGACCTCATCTGGGACGAAATCAAGCGCCAGGAGAACCAGCCCCCATGCCAGCCCTCGATCGACGAGGCCGCAAAGGAATAGCGGCTTTTAGGCTCGCTCAGCAAAAACCAAAACGGGGGAAGGGTTCACCCCTCCCCCCGCCCGCAAAAGCGTTGGTATTTGACGTTAACTTCTACTTCACCGCAGCGGCGTAAAGTTCCTCCACCACGGGCCAGTTCACCACATTCCACCAAGCCTTGAGGTAATCCGGGCGGCGGTTCTGGTAGAGCAGGTAATAGGCGTGTTCCCAGACATCCACGACCAGGATGGGCGTGCCGGGCACGTCGGTAATACCGGCCATGATCGGGCTATCCTGGTTAGGCGTGGAGACAATGGCGAGGGACTTGTCGGCCTTCACGATCAGCCAAGCCCAGCCGCTGCCAAAGCGCGTGGCCCCGGCGGTCTGGAGCTTCTCCTGGAACGCCTCGAAGCTGCCGAAAGCCGCGTCGATGGCCGCAGCCAGCGGGCCGGAGGGCTTGCCGCCGCTATTGGGGCCGAGCACCTTCCAGTAAAAATTGTGGTTCCACACCCCGCCGCCATTATTGCGGATCGGCGTGCGATAGGCCTCCGGAACGGCAGGCAGATCGCGGAGGAGTTCGTCGAGCGATTTCCCCTCGATCTCCGGCTTGTCTTTAACCGCATTGTTGAAATTGGCAACGTAAGTCGCGTGATGCTTATCGTGGTGGATTTCCACCGTGCGAGCGTCGATGTACGGTTCGAGCGCAGTGTAACTGTATGGGAGAGGAGCAAGTTCGTAAGCCATAGGTATCTTCTCTTGATTGCGTGTATGCTTGATGGGTTGACGGATTTACCAAGCGAGCCATCCAGCTCGTTTACAGGCCGAGAATGCCTGATTTTTCCACCGATGCAAGAGGGTAGAGAAGTCTTTTCCCGTGCATAGGAATTGTGGGAATTCGGGCAGGCGTCCTTTACTGACATCATCTTCTTCCGTGTGATGAATGATTCTGTTCACGCCGCAGGAAAACATTCCACCATCGCTGTAACTTCAGTATAAATGCGAACCGAGATGAGCACCCCGATGGAAAAACGTTCGCTGGGTTTCTACGCAAAGGAATACCGCAAATACCTGATACCCGTGTGGCTGTTCCCCGCGTACTTTATCGCTTGGGGGGTCACCACCGAGACGCTGAAACCAAGACACTTGCTGATTTGGTTTTTCCTTACCGTTGCTCCTGTATTTTTTGGCACCGAAGTTTGGGCGGTGAGAGCCCGTAAACACATGCCGTATTGGAACTTCGTATTTCTCGCCCTGGTAATCCCCTTCTTGATATTCGTGGCGATTGCGTTGGCTCTGGCTATTGCGCAAACGCATTACGAGATCCAGCGTTAGCAAACCTCCCGTAACGGCGCAGGCAACAAAGGACCCTATCCCCTGTTCTGCGCGCGCAAGATCCGATCCGCCTGCGCCCGATTCAGCGCCTCCGCTACCTCTGAGGAAACGGTTCGCTTCCCCAGCGGCGCAAAGCAGATACCGGCCAGCTTGAAGTGAGCCAAGCCAAAGGGGATCCCCACGATGGAGGTCAGGCAGGCGAGCCCTGCAAGGACGTGGGCGATAGCGAGCCAGATCCCGGCCAGGATGATCCAGAGAAAGTTGACCAACCCGGTCCCAGGGATCACCACTTCACCCATCAACTCTGCGTCCACCAACCGACGCCCAAAAGGGAACGCGGCAAACCCGGCGATGCGAAAGGCAGCCACGGCAAAGGGCAGCCCGACCACCGTCAACGCAAGCAACCCGCCAGCGATAATCCACAGAGCGGCAGCAACGATGCCGCCCCCAAACAGAAACCAGAGAAGATTAAGGGCTAATTTCATAGGACCAAGATCGCCGATAATCGGTTGGACATCAACCCCGTCGAATCCAGTGGCCATCCCCAGAAAATGAAAGATGTTTTTCGCCTTATACGACTTATACCAGTTATACGGTCACTTTGGTTTTTTATCAGGAACTCATGAACTCAGGAAAAGAAACAAAGTTCTGTCTTTTTCCTGAGTTCCTGAGTTCCTGATTAACCTAAGTAACTGTAAAAATGGTATTACTGGTCCAGATTCGTAACGAGAACTAGAGAACCAAAAACGACCTGCCCGAGGCGGCGCGCGAAGCCGACGCTATCGCGCGGTAGCGCGTAATGGATCAAACGTCACGTTTGTTAGGTGTATTTTAGGACCTCTTCGATCGTGGTCTCGCCATCGTAAATACTGCGTAGACCGTCCTCGCGCAGCGTTTGCATCCCCAGCTCAATCGCCTTCTGGCGCAGCACCACACTCGGAGCGCGCTCATTGATCAGATCGCGAATCGGGTCCGTCACATTCAGCAACTCATAGATCCCCTTCCGGCCCTTGTAACCCGTGTGATTGCAGGCCTCGCAGCCCTTGCCGTAGTAGAAATTCTTATCGCCAATATCGTGCGGCGAAAGACCCAGCTGCGAAAGCACCGCCTCATTCGGCTCATACGGCGTACGGCACTTCGGGCAAATGCGGCGGATCAGCCGTTGCGCCAGCACCGCCTCCAGCGAAGCCGAAATCATAAACGGCTCCACCCCCATATCAATCAAACGCGTCACCGCGCCCGGAGCGTCATTCGTGTGCAGCGTCGTAAACACCAAATGGCCCGTCAGCGAAGCTTGGATCGAGATTTGCGCCGTCTCCACATCGCGCGTCTCACCCACCATGATCCGGTCCGGATCCTGACGCAAAAACGCGCGCAGCGCCCGGCCGAAAGTCAGCCCGATGCTCTCCTGGATCGGTATCTGCATGATCCCCTCGATGTCGTATTCCACCGGGTCCTCAGCGGTGAGGATCTTGGAATCCATCGTGTTGATCTGGTTAAGGCAGGCGTAAAGCGTCGTCGTCTTGCCGGAACCGGTCGGGCCCGTAACGATGAAAATGCCATTGGGCTTCTCGATCGTTTCGAGAATGTAATTGTAAATATATTCCGGCATCCCGAGCGCTTTCAGGCTCAGGTTCACCGTCGCGCGGTCGAGCACGCGCAACACCACACTTTCGCCGAACTGCGTCGGCAGCGAAGAGACACGGAGATCGACCTGGCGGCCTGCAGTGGTTAGCTGGATGCGGCCGTCCTGCGGCAACCGGCGCTCGGCGATATTCATATTCGCCATAACCTTGATGCGCGAAATGATCGGCAGGGCTAGGTGCACGGGCGGGGGGGCCATCTCGTAGAGCGCGCCGTCCACGCGGTAGCGGATCTTGAACTCCGTCTCGAACGGCTCGAAGTGAATGTCGCTCGCTCGGTCAGCGATGGCCTGGGCCAGAATGAGATCGACGTAGCGGATGATCGGCGTGGCGTTGGCCTCCTCCTCCATCGCGCGGGCGTCGAGATTCTGTTCGCCGCCGCCGAACTCAACATCGCCGCCCAGCTCGGCCAGGACGTCGTTCAAGTTGGCGGAATCGCTGCCGTAGCTGCTCTGGATGAGGTTCTGGATGTAGCCGATCTGGGCCACCACCACGTAGATGTCGCGGCCCAAGGCAAAGCGGATGTCTTCCTGGATCTGGCTGTTGAGCGGGTCGATGAGGGCCAGCGTCACCGAGGCGCCGTTCATGCCGATGGGCAGCGCGCCGTGCATCCGGGCGAGGCTGGCGGGCACCAGCGCGAGGATTTCAGCGGGCGGCTCGAACGAACTCAAGTCCACGTACTCCGTACCCAGGTAGGAGGCGATGCCCTGGTAGATCTGGTCCTCGGTCGTGATGCCCAGGTCGGTCAGGACGTCCACGATGGCTTTTCCCGAACTAAGGATTTCCGCCGTGATGTCATCGACCTGGCTGCGATCAATGATTCCCCCGTCGACGAGAATTTCGATGACTTGATTTGCGTTCATAGCTGCTAGGATTTTTGGGAAAGAGATTCGCGATGCTTCCGGACGGCGAGCTGGGCGGACAGTTCGCGGTCCTGGGATTTGTTCATGACCTCCTGGTAGGAAATAATGCCGCGCGAGTGGAGGTCCACGAGCGACTGCTCCAGCGAGATCATGCCTTCTTCCGCGCTGGTCTGGACCACCGTGGTGAGGCCGTAGGTTTTGTTCTCGCGGATGAGCGCGGCGACTGCCGGGGTGTTGATGAGAATTTCGAAAGCGGCCACGCGCCCCTTGCCATCGGCCCGGGGCACCAACACCTGCGAGATGACCGCCCGGAGCGTTGAGGCCAGCTGGATGCGCAGTTGATCCTGCTGCCCCGGCGGAAACGCGCCCACGACGCGGTCCACCGTGCGGGTGGCCCCGGTGGTGTGGAGCGTGGAGAAAATCAGGTGGCCGGTCTCGGCGGCGGTCACGGCGGCCTCCATGGTTTCGAGGTCGCGCATTTCGCCCACCAGCATTACGTCCGGGTCCTGGCGCAGGCCCCGGCGCAGGCCATCGGCGAAATCGGGCAGGTCCACGCCCACTTCGCGCTGGTTGATGACGCCGCACTTGTGCGAGTGAATGTACTCGATGGGGTCCTCGATAGTCAGGATGTGCCGGGGCGAGGTCTCGTTGATGATGTTGATCATGCTGGCCAGCGTCGTCGATTTGCCGGACCCGGTGGGTCCCGTGACGAGGATCAAGCCGCGCGGCAGGTCGAGGAGCTCGCGCACGAGGCTCGGGATGCCGATCTCCTCCAGCGTCATGAAGCGGCTGGGGAGCAGGCGGATGGCCGCCGCGCAGTTGCCCCGCTCGCGGTAGAGGTTCACGCGGAAACGCTGCTCGCGGAAGGTGAGGGCGAAATCGGCGCTGCCTTCAGAGTTCAGGCGCTCGATCCAGTGCGGGCTCGGGGCCGCGGCCTTGGCGAAGGTCTCGGTGTCCTCGGGCGTCAACGTGGGGAGGTTGAGCGGCGTGAGCTTGCCTGCGAGACGCAGCACGGGCGGGATGCCGACGGAAATATGGAGGTCCGAGGCCTCCTCGTCGATCATCAGCCGGAGCAAGTCTTCCAGGGGGGTGGCGGACATGGTACCTAGTTTGCGTCGGACATGGTGGCCGAGATGACTTCGTCGGCGGTGGTGATCCCGGCGAGCACCTTGCGCACGCCGTCCTCGCGCAGGGTGCGCATGCCGAGCTCGCGTGCTCGCTTGCGCAGCTCCACGGTGGATGCGCCGTCGTTGATCATGTTGCGCACTTCGTCGTCGATCAGGAACATTTCGAAAATACCCACCCGGCCCTTGTAGCCGAGGTTACGGCAGGCGTCGCAGCCCTTGCCGCGCATGACGCTGGCCCCATCGAGCTGGGAGCGCTCCAGGCGCAGGCCGCGCAACTCGGCGTCGGTCAGCTCGTGCGGTACTTTGCACTTCGGGCAGAGTTTGCGCACCAGGCGCTGGGCCACGATGGCGCGGATGGCGGAGGAAATCAGGAAGCGCTGGATGCCGATATCGGCCAAGCGGGCCACGGCGCTCGGGGCGTCGTTGGTGTGCAGGGTCGAGAAGACCAAGTGACCGGTCAAGGAGGCGTTGATGGCGATGCTGGCCGTCTCCATGTCTCGAATTTCACCGATCATGATGACGTTCGGGGCCTGGCGGAGCATGGACCGGAGCGCGGCGGGGAAGGTCATGCCGACGTCGGAATTGACCTGCACCTGGTTGATGCCGGGCATTTGGTATTCCACCGGGTCCTCGACGGTGATGATCTTCCGGTCGGGCCGGTTGATGTGGTTCAAGCAGGCGTAAAGGGTCGTCGATTTACCGGACCCGGTGGGGCCCGTGACGAGGATGATGCCGTCGGGCAGGCCGATCAACTGCTCAAAGGTCGCCTGGTCATCGCTCAGGAAGCCCAACTGCGGGAGCCCCAGCTGGAGGCCCGTTTTGTCGAGAATACGCATGACGACGCTCTCGCCGTGGCTGGTCGGGATGGTCGAAACGCGCAGGTCGAGCTGGCTTTTGCCGATTTTGACCTGGATGCGGCCGTCTTGCGGAAGGCGTTTTTCGGCGATGCTCATCGAGCCGCTCATGATTTTGAGGCGGCTGACGATGGCCTGCTGGAGCTTCTTGGGCGGGCTGGGCATCTCGTGCAGCACGCCGTCCACGCGGAAGCGGACGCGGAATTCTTTCTCCAGCGGCTCCAGGTGAATATCACTGGCGCGCATCTTGTAGGCGTCCAGGAGCAGCATGGTCACGAGCTTGATGATGGGCGCGTCGCCCTCGTCGGAGGCCCCGGCTCCGGAGGCCCCGGCGTCGGTGATCTGGACGTCGCCCTGCTCGGCCTCCTCGGGGCCGTAGTATTTAAGGATCGCGGCCTGGATCTGGTCCGGCGCGGCGCAGACCCACTCCACGTCGCGGTTGATCAAATGGGTGACGGTGTCGAACGTGTCGAAGTTGAGCGGGTCGCTCGTGGCCATCATGAGGCCCATCTCGACGTTGGCGATGGGGATGACCCTGTAGCGGCGGGCCACGTCGGCGGGGACGATCTCCAGCACGTCGGGGGTGATGACCATGTGCGAGAGGTCAACAAACTCCATGCTGTTGTTGGCTGCCAGCGCGCGCAGGACGTCGGTGCGGGAGACGAGCTCCTTGGCAATCAGCGTTTCGACGACACTTTCTCCGGATGCGGTTGCCGCCTGGGCTTCGTCCACCTGCTCCCGGGTGATCAGACAGGTATCCAGAAGCAGTTCGATGATGTAATCTTCGTTATTTGTCACGGGGGAAAAGGATGTAACCCGACCAACCTAGGGGCCTGTTCCGAAGATGTCAACGTTCTGTGGTGGTAGAAAAACAGGGCGCTTCCTACGGAAATTCCCCGATCCCGCCAGGGGGAGGGGATTATTCCGGTTCGCCCACGAAGGCCTCGGCCAGCGAGTCGGCCACGAGTTTTCCTTTCCGGGTGAGGCGGATTTTCCCGCCGTGGGGCTCGAAAAAGCCCGCCTCCAGGTACTCGTCCACCTTCGGTTGCCACGTTGCGAGCAGGGCGGCATCGAGGCCCCGGCTGGTTCGCAGCCCGAAGGCCACCCGCTCGGAAAGCCGGATCGCGGGCGTGAGCGTTTCCCGGAATTCGGCGGCGGGTTTGCCGGAAAGGACGCGCTCGCAGTAGGCGGCGACGTTCTCTACATTTTCCCAGCGATCCGGGCCCCGGGTGGAAAAGGCGCTCGGGCCCAGGCCCAGGTAATCCGCCCCCTCCCAGTAGGCCAAATTGTGGAGGCACTCGCGGCCGGGCCGGGCGTGGTTGGAGATTTCGTAGGGCTCGTAACCGCCCGCCGCGAGCCGGTCGAGCGTCAGTTCGAAAAGATCGGCGTCCCAGTCCTTATCCTGGGCGTATTCGCCCGATTGGAAGCGGCGGTAAAAAGCCGTGTCCTCCTCGTAGCTCAGGCAATAGGCGGAAAGGTGCTCAGGGCCCAGCGCGATGGTTTTTTCCAGGGTGGCGGCCCACTGGGCGCGCGTCTGGGTGGGCACGGCAAACATCAGGTCCAGGTTCACGTTGTCGAAACCGGCTTCGCGCAGAATTTCGTAGGAACGCTCTGCCTGCGCCGCCGTGTGGACGCGCCCCAGGACCTTGAGCAGCTCCGGCTCCCACGATTGCACGCCCATGCTGATCCGGTTGACCCCCAGCGCCCGCAGCATCCGGGCTTTTTCCAGGGAAACCGTCGCCGGATTCATTTCCAGCGTCCATTCCACGAGCTCGGAGAGGTCGAGCCGCTCGCGCATTCCGGTAAGGAGCGTTTCAAGCTGGGAAGTGGAGAGAGCGCTTGGCGTGCCGCCGCCGAAGAAAATCGTGCGGGGGCGCAGAGCGTCGCGGGAAAGCGCCTGGTCCAGCTCGGCCAGCAGGGCGTCGAGAAAGCGCCGCATCTTGTCGCGGTCGAGCGTCTCCTTATAGAAGGAGCAATACGGGCAGACCTTCAGGCAGAAGGGGATGTGGACGTAAAGATGGCGGATCGGCGGCATCGGGCTGGCCCCTAATGTCGCCGCAAAACCGCCGCGAGCAAAGCAGAGAATGGCTTTACTCGGCCCCCTTCTGAGCTTATTCTGCGCCAAGGTATGACGACCATCGCGAGCTTCAATAAAACGGAGGATGCGCACTTGTTAAGAATGCGACTCGAAGCGGCGGGCATCCCGGCTTATTTGCGGGATGAAACCATGTCGCAGGTCTGGGGAGTCTCCCTGGATATTGGCGGCGTCAAAGTGGAGGTCGACGACGAGGACGCCGACGCCGCGCGGGCGGTTTTCGCCGAAGGGCAATAGCTACCCTCTCCCCTCCGCACATTCCTCGGAGCAGTAGAATTGGTCGTCTTTCTCCAGCCCGGGGCCGTCCCAGGACTCCCGGGGCTTTCCGCAACGGGCGCAGGGGCAGTCGTGTTCGTCCTTCGAAGGCGTGGCCTCGGGGGAGATGAACTCCTCCTGGACGGGAATCGTCTCCCGGGAAATCTCGTGGATTCCCGGAGGCAGACTTTCTTTCTTGGGCATACCTCTGTTTCGGCTTGCGGCCGGGATTTGAACGCCGGGGCCTTTCGGTGGTCTTTATTTTCACCGAATGCACCTACACGGGGAGACTTGCGCTGGCGCGTTTCAACGCTTAGCCTTTCTCTCCGCAGGATGCTTTCACTTTACCGTATGAAAATCTCTTTTTGTGCCGCTCTTCTGGCCGCGATGGCGCTTGGGGCCGCGGTTGAAGCCCAGACCCCGCCCGCCAAGGAAAAACCCACCCCCACGCCGGGCCAGCCGGAAAAAGCCGTGAAAATGCCCGTCATTGACTTCGAGGAATACGAGCTGCCCAACGGCCTCCACGTCATTCTGCACGAAAATAAATCCGCGCCCGTCGTCGCCACCTACCTCCTCTACCACGTCGGCAGCAAGAACGAACGGGCCGACCGCACCGGCTTCGCCCACTTCTTCGAGCACCTCATGTTCGAGGGCACCGACAACATCAAGCGCGGGCAGATCGACAAGCTCGTCTCCTCCGCCGGGGGCAACCTGAACGCCTCCACCTCCTTCGACCGTACCGATTACCACTTCAACCTCCCCGCCAACCAGCTCGGCCTCGCCCTCTGGATCGAGAGCGAGCGGATGATGCACGGCAAGGTGGAGGAAATCGGCGTCGAGACCCAGCGCCAGGTCGTCAAGGAAGAGCGCCGCCTGGGCACCGACAACGCCCCCTACGGCACCCTGTTCGAGACCCTCGCCTCCCAGGTCTTCAAGAGCACCCCCTACGAGTGGACGCCCATCGGCTCCGCGCAATACATCGACCAGGCCACGCTCAAGGAATTCCAGGACTTTTACCACCAGTACTACGTCCCCAACAACGCCACCCTTGTCGTGGCCGGGGACTTTGACAAAGAGGCCGTCAAAAAGCAGATCGCCGAATACTTTGGCCCCATCCCTCGCGGCAAAGAGATCCCGCGCCCTGAGTTTAAGCTTCAGCCGCAGACCGCGCCGAGCGAAAAAACCGTCGCGCTGCCCTCCACGCCGCTTCCCGCCGTGGTCCATGCCTGGCGCGCCCCGTCTGAAACCGCCACTGACGCCCCCGCTGTCGAGCTCCTGGGCGACATTCTCGGCACCGGCCGCAGCTCGCGCCTCTACGAACGCCTCGTGCGCAATGAAGGGCTCGCCGCCGACGTAGACGTCTTCCCTTACCTGCTCGAAAAAGGCGGCGTCCTGGGCATCTTTGTCACCGGCAACCCGCCGACGCCCATGGCGAAGCTCGACCGCGCGCTTGACGAGGAAGTCGCCAAAATCCGCGACCACGGCGTCACGCCCGAGGAATTGCAGAAAGTCAAAAACCTGAAACTGCGCGAACTGGCCTCCTCCTACGGCACCATGCAGAGCCGGGCGCAGAACCTGGCCCACTACCGCGTGATGTTCGGGGATACCAATGCCATCAACCATCAGCTGGAGCGTTACGAAGCCGTCACGCCCGAGGCCATCCAGGCCGCCGCGAAGAAATACCTCACCCCCGAGGGCGTCAACGTCCTCCACTACCCCGTGGTGAAACCGGCCGCCGCCCCTGCCCCTGCCGCTGCCGCTGACAAACCCGCTGACAAATAATTTCCCATGAAAACGCTTTCGCTTTTGCTAGCCACCGTCATCGCCGCCACGGGCGCGGCACAGGCCGATCCCGCTGCCGACCCCGTCGACCGCACCCAGCCGCCCGCCGCCGGGGCGCTGCCTACCGTTCAGTTCCCGGACGCCGTCACCGAGACGCTCCCCAATGGCCTGAAAGTTTTCATCCTGCCCACCCACAAGCAGCCGATCGCCACCTTCCGGCTCGTTTTCAAATCCGGCGACGCCGCCGATGGGGCCAAGCCCGGCCTCTCCGACCTCACCGCGTCCCTCCTCAACAAAGGCACCGCGCAGTATTCCGCCGCCGAGTTTGCGAAAAAGACCGACTTCCTGGGCATCCGAGTCGAAGGCGAATCCGGCCCCGACGCCATTGCCGTCGGCGCCAGCGGCCTGAGCCGCGACACCGCGCAAATCCTTGACTTCCTGCGCGACGCCGCCCTGAGCCCCGCCTTCCGCCCCGAGGAGGTGGAGAAGGAGAAAACGCAGATGATCTCCGCTTTGGAGCAGAAGAAATCCGACCCGGAGGAACTCGCCGCCCGCTTGCGCGATAAGCTCATCTACGGCCAGCATCCCTACGGCGCTTCGGCCACCGAGGAATCGGTGCAATCCATCACACGAGAGGACATCGCCAGCTTCCACAAGCGCCACTACCGCCTCGACAACGCCACGCTGGCCATCGTTGGCGACGTGGATCCGAAAACCGTCCTCGAAGAAGTGAAAAAGACCTTCGGCGGCGAACCGGGAGTGGATGATCTGAAAGCCTTGCCCGGCATCCGGCCCGGCTTCCCGCAAATCCGGGGCGTGAACCTCTACGTCGTTGACCGGCCGGGCTCCGTCCAGAGCGCCATCATCGTCGCCGGGCGCGGCGTGCCGCGCGACAACGCTGATTTGCCCGAACTCGGCGTCGTCAACTCGATCTTGGGCGGCGGCATGTCGGGGCGGCTCTTCGCCAACCTCCGCGAAAAACACGGCTACACCTACGGCGCTTATTCCGCCTTTGGCTCGCGCAAACTGGCGGGCGCTTTCTCGGCCACCGCGCAAGTGCGCAACGCCGTCACCGGAGCGGCCGTCGGCGAAATCCTCAATGAACTCAAGCGGATCACCACGGAGCCGATTCCCGCCGAGGAATTCAACCTCCAGCGCAGCTTCCTGGTCGGCAATTTCCTCATGAGCGTTGAGAACGACGCCCGTACCGCCGAGCGCCAGCAGGAGATCGACCTCTACGGTTTGCCGAAGGACTATTACAAAAACTACGCCGCCAAGCTCGAAGCCCTAACGCCCGAGCGGGCGGCAGAGCTGGCCAAACAATACATTTCGCCGGAGAACCTCGTCATCGTCGTCGTCGGCGAGGCGAAGGAAATCGTCCCGCAGCTGGAGAAATACGGCAAAGTGACCGTCTTCGACGCCGACCTGAAGGAAAAGAAATAGGGTGCCCTAAAATCAGAGCAACCGGAGAGAAACCCGGAAGGTCCTGATTCCCTGTCGCCGATGAAAGCGTAGGATCAACACGGTACCCGCCGCCAGCAGGAACCAAGTTCCCGGCTCGGGCACTGCATCGACCGACCAGGCCATGCCGTAGTCTTGCGAATCGGAAGTGTCTCCGTTGTTGAAAAGATTCCCCGAATAGACGACTTCGATAAGGTAGTTGCCCGTCGCCAGGAGCGTGAAATAGAGCTCCTGCGTGGTGCTGACCGCGCTGATGCTCTGCGCGACCAGTTCCCGGGCTTCGCCGACAAGCAGATAGATGTAGAGATCGATTTCCGCCTGCTTGAGATCAATGTAACTCTCCGCGGTGCTGTCCCACGTGCGGTTGCGGAACCATGACAGCGTCACCGAGAGCTGCTCGCCCGCCGTAAGCGTGTCGGCAAAAGTGTACGAATTGGTCCCGCCCAAGAGCGCTGTTCCGTAGGCCCAGCCGACGTTTTCGACCTGCAAATTAAACCCTGTATAGGTGATCGAATCAGACGTGGTGACGTAGGCGCTGGTCGTGTATTGGGTGAAGGCCTTGGTGAGATTCATCGCTCCGGCTCCCATCGTATAGTCCAGCGCCTGAGTCGTGGTGATCACGCCCTTGACGAGTTTCTGGCCATTGTTCCAGCCCGTCAGCTTGGTGGCCGAGTTCATGAGCACGGCTTTGATGACCAGGCTTTGCGTGGCGGCGCTCTGGACGGCGGCATTGGAGGTGAACACCGACGCCGTCTTGGCGGTGCTGTCGAGCAGCGACGCTCCCGCCGCCACCAGTGGCGTGGCGAAACTCGTCCCGGCCTCCGAGTAGTAGCTGAAGCTCTCAATGGAACCATCGGTCCCTGTGGTTATCGTCGTGGGAATCGCGATGTCGGACCCCGGCGCGACCAGGTCCACGCCCGGACGCGTCGCGGCCCCGTTGTCGTAGTAGTAGGTATTGGTGCCGTCGGTCCAGGCCGTTTGCAAGGGGCCGACCGAGGAAAACGAGGCGACGGTGGTGTAGCCTGTCTCCCCGTCCAGCGCGCCCACGGAGATCGTGTTGTACCCCGAAGCCGGGCCGCCGACCTGCCCCGTGGGCCCGGAGTTCCCCGCGGAGGCGACGATGGTGGTATGGGAGTTGGCCACGGCCAGGGAATCAAGCAAGCCGCTCAGAGTGCCGATCCCCGCCGTATCCGACGAATCCCCAATGCTGGTCGAAAGGACATCCCCATGGCTGGCCGCGTAGGTATAGGCCGATAAGCTTTGGGTCGAGGTATCGAACGAGCCATCCGCATACGTCCCGGTGGCGATGGCGGCGGACCCGAGGGTTGTGCCGTAGGCCAGCCCGGTGTTCAGATAGTAGCCGGAGCCGGTGTCGCCCCCCAGGAGGGCGGCGCAAAAGGTGGCGTGCGTCCCGGCCTCGGTCACGACGTCGGAAGTGGCGTAGGTGTAGGCAACGTTGGTTAAATTCTCCGCCGGGAAGAGATCCGTCCCCACCAGCTGGGCGTCAACCACCCACGAGGTCGTATTTTGGCCCGTGATGCCGTATTCGTAAAACGTGGTTGCGCCAGTGACATCGGCCAGATTCGTGGCCGTGCTTTGGTCACTGGTGATCCCGAAAAAATCGGGAGCGAGGCTGCCCTGCCACACCGCCTGGGCATGCAGCAATACCGGTGCGCAAACCAGCAGGCAGACCAGAAGGACTCGCCGGAAGAATAGAGCGCTCGCTATGGGGCGGGGGAAACGCATGGGAGCTTCGCCATGTAAAAACCAAACGGCGAAGCAGCGCAAGAAAAACGCGCTAAAAACGCGCTATCGCAGGTCGCTCTGGATAATGTTGAGCATCCGCAGAAGGTCCTGCTTGTTGACCCCCACGGAGGTGTATTTGACGATGCCGCGTTGGTCGATCACGTAGCAGCGCGGCACGAAATCCTTGGCGAAGAGCGCCGTGATCTCCTTGCGGGGGTCTTCCGCCAGCGTGAACGTCAGGCCCAGCTCGCGGCCCAGCGCCGCCATCTCATCCGCCGTCTGCCCGCTGCCGAGCGCCACGATGCAGCCGCCCGCCGCCGAGAGTTTGGTTTGCAGGCCTTGCTGGAGGATTTTCAGCTCCTCCTGGCAGGCCTGGCTGCGCGCGGTCACGATCGTCAGGAGCGTCAGCTTGCGGGCCGGTTCGCTGAGCGTCACCATGTCTCCCTTGGAAGTCTTTGCGTTGAAGGCCGGGGCGCGGTCGCCCACCAGAATGATATCGGTGTCGTGGGCCTGGCTCACGGCGACGGGCGTGCTTGCCGGGGCGGGGGGCGGCGTGGCCCGCGCGGCAATGGCGGCGGCTTCCTGCTGCTGGTTCTTGCGGGCCCGGAACGTGGCTGCGGCATCCGGCGCGGCGGCCAGCTCGGGAGCTTCCATCGCCGTGATCCACTCCGGCGGGGCGCCCGCCGCCTGGAGCGCCTTTTCCTGCCCGGGCGTGAGCGGCTCCAGCAGCTTGCGCTGGGTGGTTTCCTGGAGCAGGAGCTGCGGCGAATCCCCCGAGCGGAGCCGGAGCGAAAGCTCCTGGAAGCTCATCGGGTCGGCGGCTTGGGAACAGAGGCAGGAGGCCAGCCACAAAGCGGCGGCGAAACGGATGGGGCGGAACATGGGAGAGATTATCCTCCAGAGGGGGAAAAAGGCAATACGTGGAGACGCGCAGACAGGGAGCCCCGGAGAGAGGGAAGAAACCGCCGCCTTCTTTTCTGGAAATTTGTTCCCTCAGATGCTCTAGTGATCTACTTCCTCTCATTGCGCATGATCAAAGTCGAGCACCTCACCAAACGGTACGCGGGATTCACCGCCGTCAACGACCTCTCCTTCGAGGTGGAAAAAGGCGAAATTGTCGGCTTCCTCGGGCCCAACGGCGCGGGGAAATCGACCACCATGCGGATGCTTTCGACCTACATGCCCGCCACCTCGGGCACCGCATCCGTCGCCGGGTTCGACGTTTTCACCCAGTCCAAGGAAGCCCGCCGCCACTTGGGCTACATGCCCGAGAACGTCCCCCTCTACACCGACATGCGCGTGGACGAGTACCTCCGCTACCGGGCAGCGATCAAGGAAATCACCGGCTCCCGCCAGCGAGAGCGCGTCGGCGACGTGAAGGAGCTTTGTCACCTGCGCGAAGTCGAGAACCGCATCATCGGCACCCTCTCCAAGGGCTACCGGCAGCGTGTGGGCCTGGCCGACGCCCTGCTCCACGCCCCGGACCTCCTCATTTTGGACGAGCCGACGATCGGCCTCGACCCGAACCAGATCCGCCAGGTGCGCGACCTGATCCGCACCCTGTCCAAGCACCACACCATCCTCCTCTCCACCCACATCCTGCCCGAGGTGGAGATGACCTGCTCCCGGGTCATCATCATCAACCGGGGCCAGATCGAAGCCGCCGACACCCCGGAGAACCTGATCCACTCCATGCGCGCCGCCGGGGAGATCCGCCTCCAAATCAAGACCGCCTCGGCCGAGGACGCCGTCGCCCTGCTCGGGACGCTCCCGGGCATCAAGGAAGTCTCCGTGGCCGGGGAAGAGGAGGGCTGGAGCGCCCTCTCCCTGCGCATCGATTCCAAAGCCGACCCCGCCGAAAGCATCTGGGAAGCGGCCCGGGACCGGAAATGGGCCGTTCGCGAACTCTCCCGCCGCCGCGCCACCCTGGAGGATGTCTTTGTGGAAATGACCCTCGGCGACGAAGAAGCTTAACCTCCCCCCAACCGCAAAAAAAATCATCAGGAACTCATGAACTCAGGAAAAAGGCATGAAGAAGCTTGCGGGCCGGGGCATGGTAAGGCGCTCCGTTCCCTTTTTGCGCCCCTTGCGCCTTTTTGCGGTTAAATCCTCTTTATCCATGTCGAAATTTTTTACCCTCCTGGCTCGCGAAGTGAAGAGCTACTTCTACTCGCCCATCGCCTACGTCGTCCTCTGTTTTTTCCTCATCCTCACCGGCCTCTGCTTCTATAGTGGCGTGGCGTTTCTGTCGCGGGGGTCCACGGAAATCACCGTCGTCGAGGCCTTCTTTAACTCTGTTCCGTTCTGGATCGGCTTCATCCTCATCTTCCCGCCCATCACCATGCGCGTCTTTGCCGAGGAGTTTAAAATGGGCACCATGGAGACGCTCATGACCGCCCCGGTGGGCGACTGGCAGGTCGTCCTCTCGAAGTTCGGCGGCGCGCTGATCTTCTACATCGTCCTGTGGCTGCCCACGCTGCTCTACTTCGTCATTTTCCAGGAAGTGGCCCGTACCACCGCCGCCACCTCGCTCGGGGCCTACTGGGGCAGCTACCTGGAGCTCCTCATGGTCGGGGCGCTCTTTATTTCCGTCGGCTGCTTCGCCTCCGTGCTCACCCAGAACCAGATCGTCGCCGCCGTCATCTCGCTGTGCGTCATCACCTTCTTCTTCCTGGCGGGCCTCATCTCCTACTTCACCCCGAACATCTCCGCCGCCTTCCGCCTCGCGGTCAACTACTGCTCGGTGCTGGAGCACATGGGCGAATTTTCCAAAGGCCTCATTGATTCGCGCCGGTTCGTCTTCTACGGCTCCGGCACGCTGCTCATGCTCTTCCTTACGCAACGGGTCTTCCAATACCGCCGCTGGAAATCGTAAAAGCCTTCCTTTTTCATGGCCAAGAATTCTTCCCATATCCCCCGTCTCCGGATCGGTCTCAACGTCTTTATCCAGGCCGTGCTGGCGCTCGTCCTCTTCGGCATCGCCAACTACCTGGGCTTTCAGTATTACAAACGCTGGGACTTCTCCCGCGACCGCAAATACACCCTCTCCAACCAGACGCAGCGGGTCATCGTCAACCTGAAAAAGCCGGTCCGTTTCATCGTCTTCTTCTCGGGAGCCTCGCCCGTCGCGAAGGACACTGTCAACCTCCTCAAAGAATACAGCTACGCCTCCAAGAAAATGATCGACGTGGAAGTCGTCGATCCCTTCCTGGCAATGACCCGGGCGCGGGAAGTCGCCACCAAGTACAAACTGCGCGACAACGACAACGTCGTCATCATCGACACCGACGGACGCAGCAAATTCGTCAACGCCGCCGCCATGGCCGAGTTTGAGCCCGCGATGAACCTGGTCGACAAGCCCCACGTCAGGAACTTCAAGGGCGAGGCCGTCATCACCAGCGCGCTCATCGAACTGACCGAGCCCGACGTGAACCTGATCTACTGCGTCTCCGGCCACGGCGAAACCGCGCTCGACACCGACCCCACCATCAACGGCCTTCGGGAATTCATCGAGCGCCAGAACGTCAAGGTCAAGCCGCTGAGCCTGGCGGGCATCGACGCCGTGCCCGACAACGCCAAGGCCCTCTACATCATCGGGCCAAAGTACGACTTCGATCCCTCCGAGATCCGCCTTCTGAAAACCTTCTGGAACGAGAAGCACGGCCGCATTTTCGTAGCCCTCAACCCCGGCACCTTCACGCCGCGCCTAGCTGTCTTCCTGGCCGAAATGGGCCTCACCGTCAACGACGACCGCATCCTGCGCACCTACCCCGTCAAGCTCTCGGGCGGCATATTCCGGGGCGTGCTCAAGGAAGTCACCGGCGACTTCGTGTCCGGCTCGCCCATTACCAAACGCCTGGCCAACGCCTCCGCGCGGCTCTTCGGCGGCCTCGCCCAGTCCATCGCCTTGAATAAAGACCAGGCCGACTCGGTCGGCATCAAACTGCAGCCCCTCATCAAGGCCGCGGACGGCTATTGGGGCGAGACACAGTACAACGCTGAGGCCGTCTACTTTGACCCGAAGGAAGACCACATCAACCCGCTCGTCGCCGCCTCCGCCGAAAAAGGGACCCCCGACGACATCCGCATCCACGTCGACGCCTCCTCGCGCCTCGTCGCCATCGGCAGCTCCGGCTTCCTGACCAACGAGCAGATCACCGAGTCCGACATGGACTTTATCTTAAGCAGCCTCAACTGGTTGCTCGACCGCGAGGAGTTGATCGGCATCGCGCCCAAGCCCGTGCGCAACCTCGCCCTGAACCTCACCGAAGCGCAGCTCGGCACCATCGCGCTCCTTACCATGGCCGCCATTCCCGGGTTCGCCGCCATCCTCGGCCTGATTGTCTGGTTCAAGCGGCGGCGCTAAGCCCACCCAACCGCCGCGTTTCGGAAACACCCTCTTCTTCTCCACTCCCTTTAATGAATACCAAAACCACCTTTCTCCTGCTGATCGTGGTCGGCCTTCTCATCGGCGCCATCGCCCTCTTTGAACGCAACCGCCCGAGCGGCTCCGCGGCCCGGGACCAATACCTGCTCATCTTCGATAAAAGCAAGGTCGAGGGGATCGATATCGTTAGCAACGAGGACCGAGTCGAGCTCCGTCGCCGTGGGGCCAAGTGGTTCATGCAGTCCCCCTCCAAAGACCGGGCCAACTCGGCTGCCGTGGCCGAGATCCTGGCCATGTGCGAATCGCTGACCAAGGAACCCGTCGACGGCTGCCGCAACGCCGACAAAAAGCAGATCAAAGCCTTCGGCCTCGCCAAACCGGCCGTGAGCTTGAAGCTGATCGGCCGCCGCATGCCCACCGAGCTGCTGCTCGGCAAGGAGACCGCCGTGGAAGGCAAGCTCTACGCCCGCCTGGAGGGCTCCGACTCCGTTTGGGTCGTCAGCTCCGAACTGCGCAACGTCATGACCCGCAAGCCGGACGAATTCCGCGACCCCACGCTGGCCGACTTCGACGGCTCCTCCGTGAAGAAAGTCGCCGTCAAGACCCCGGCGGGCGACGTCGACCTGACCCGGGACGCGGGGAAATGGTCCTTCGTCAAACCGATCCGGACCCGCGCCGACAACCCCACCGTCGTCAACTTCCTCAACAGCGTTCTGCAAACCAAAATCAATGCCTTCCTGCCCGAGAACCGGGGCAACCTCAACACCTACGGCTTGAGCGAACCGCGCGGCAGCGTCAGCTTCCAGCTTCTCGGTCAGTCGCAGCCCATCGTCCTGGAGATCGGCGCGCGGGACGATAAAACCGGCGGCGTCTACGGCCGCTTCTCCAGCCGGGGCGGCATCTGCCTGCTGCCCAAGGAGTCGGAAAATATCCTCAAGCTCCTCCCCAACGACCTGCGCGACCGCAGCTTGATCCGGCTCGACAGCGACGTCGTCGACCGCATCGCCATCACCCCGGCGGGCAAGCCCCCCATCAAAATCATCCGCACCAAGGAAGACTGGAACGTGAGCAGCGAGGGCTACGAAACGCTCCCCTCCATCGTCCCCGCCAACAAGGTCAAGATCATGCAGATGCTCTCCGATTTGCAGGGGCGCAAAGTGGTTCAATTCGTCACCGACGTCGCCTCCGATCTGGGCAAATACGGCCTTGACCGGCCGCGTGTCCGCGTCACCTTCTCCTCCTACTCCTCTGAAAATACCTCAGAGAGCGAGGCCGGGGAACACCCGCTCCTGACGCTCGCCTTTGGCAAAACCGAGGGGAAACTGGTCTACGCCCGCGTGGAGAGCGAGCCCTTCATCGTGGCCGTCGACGCCTCGGTGCTCGACGGCCTCGGCCTGAGCTGGGCGGCCTGGCGTCAGCTGGCCGTCTTGCGCCTCCGTTCCACGGAAATCTACTCTATCACCGTCATCCCCTACGCAGAGGGCCTCGCCAAAGCGCCGCTCAATATCCGGGCCGACGCGGGTGGCAACTGGGCCACCAATGAAAGGACCTTCGGCATCGTCAACCGCGACAACACCCGGCGGTTTCTCAAATCGATCTCCAACATCACCGCCGTGCAATGGACCGACGAGCCGGGCCCGCTGACCCCCGCCTTCATCGTCGAGTTTGTCACCACCGCGCATAAGACCCACCGGCTCATCCTGGGCGTCACCGCAGAGGACGGCTCCTGCCTGGCCAGCTTTCAGGGCAAACCGGGCATCTTCCGGCTCTCCGCCGCCGATAACGAAGTGTTCCACTCCCGGCTGATCGACCCCGTCACGCCATAGGCGCCCGGCGCTTTGGCGCTCCGTGCGCTCCTCGTTTCCAATCTCCAGATCTGGGTATTGGGAACAAGGGGAAACGAAGGCATTTCACAAGGTTGGCCTGTGAATTTTGCACAAGAGCCCCAAGTCGCCATCCCGCCTGGTGCCCTGAAAGGGCGCTGGCAAACGCCCTACCGCCCCAACGCCGCCCAGATCGCATCGGCCGCCCGGTGCGCGGCCCCGCCGGAGCCAAGCCCCCGGACCACCTCGCGGAATTCCGCTTGCTGCGCCGCGCGTTTTTCCGGGAGGTTCAGGAAACTGAGCAGCTCATCGGCGATCGCCGCAGGCCGGGCGTCGTGCTGGAGGAATTCCCGCACAATCTCCCGCCCCGCGAGGATATTCGAGATCCCCAGGAACGGCACGCGCACCAGCCACTTGCCGATAATCCACGTAAAAGCCGCCACGCTGTAGACCAGCACGAACGGCAGTTCAAAATAGGTCGCCTCCAGCGTCGCCGTGCCGGAGGTCACGACGCCGACCGTCGCCCGGTTCATCAGCGAATGCGCCGTGGCCACGGTAATCTGCACCTCGGCATCCCCCGCCATTTCGCGCATCATCACCGCCAGCGGCTCACTCGCGGCGGCGGCTTCGAAGCGCAGCTCCGGCCGCGCCCGCCGCAGAGGCTCCAGCGTTTGCAGCATGATCGGGAAAATTCGCGTCACTTCCTTCTTCCGGCTTCCGGGAAAGAGCCCCAACAGGTTTTCCTCGCGCGGCTCGCGCCCCTTGTCCGCCGCCAGCGCATCGAGCAGCGGATGCCCCACGAACACCGTCTTGAGCCCCGATTGCTCGTAAAGCGCCTTCTCGAAGGGAAACAGGCAGAGCATCAAATCGAGATTGCGCGCCATCTCCGGAATACGCCGCCGGTTCCACGCCCAGACCTGCGGGCTGACGTAGTAGAAGAGCTTCACCGCCGGGTTGCGCTTGCGGATCGCCTTGGCCATGCGCAGGTTAAACCCCGGGTAGTCGATAAACAGCACCGCGTCGGGCTTGCGCGCGTCGATCTCCGCGAGCATTTGAGCCAGTTTGCGCCGGAAATACGGATATTTCTTTATCACATCCCATATTCCGAGCACCGCCTCGCCGCTCCAGTCCTCAATCCCGGGGGCAAGCGCCTGCATTTTCGGCCCGCCCGCGCCGAGATACTCCACCGCGACGCCCTTTTCCGACGCCAGCGCGGAGAGGCCTTTCATCACCTCCGCCGCCCGCGCGTCGCCGCTCGCTTCGCCCGCTATCAGGTAGAGTTTCATCGGAGATATTTTATCAGGAACTTGAGGAACTCAGGAAAAAAGCAGAATAAAATACGCTCTGTATTTTCTCCGTGCCCTCTGTGTCCTCTGTGGTGAATCGTCTTTACGCCTTAACTCCAGCCGCTTCAATCTGGTGCGTAATCTGGATCGCCAGTTCGAGCGCGGCGGCTCCCTCGGCCCCGGTCACTTTCGGGGTGGCCCCGGCTTGGGCGCACTGCACGAAGGACGCGATCTCGCGCTTGAGCGGCTCGTCTTTTTCGATCTCCACCTCCTCGCGGATGATCCGCCCGCCCTCCAGGCGCTGCATCTCGCCCGTCTGGTTTTGGTAATCGAGCGAAAGATAGGCGTTGTGCTGAAAGACGCGGATTTTGCGCATTTTCTCCGGGCTGATTCGGCTCGCCGTGAGGTTCGCCACGCAGCCGTTTTCAAACCGGATGCGCGCGTTGGCGATGTCCTCGCCCTTGCTCAAGACCGGGATGCCCACCGCGTCCACGGAAACGACCTTCGAGCGCACGAGGTGGAGCACGATTTCGAGATCGTGGATCATGAGATCGAGCACCACGCCAATTTCGATGCTCCGGTTCGGGTAAGGCGAAAGCCGGTGGGACTCGATGAACCGGGCGTCCGTGAGCCGGGCCTCCAACGCGCTCAAGACCGGGTTGAACCGCTCGATATGGCCCACTTGCAGGACGAGCCCCGTCCGTTTGGCCAGCTCGGAGAGCGCCTTGGCGTCGGAGGTTTTGTCCGTGATCGGCTTTTCCACCAGGCAGTGTTTGCCCGCTTCGAGCAGCGTCTTGGCGACGGGGAAATGCGTCGGCGTCGGCGTGGCGATGGTCGCCGCATCCACCAGCGTCGCGAACTCATCGAGCGAACTCACCGCGCGCACGCCCAGCTTAGCGCCGATCTCGGCGGCCGTGGCCGGATTGGCATCGTAAATGGCCGCGAACTCGACCCCGGGAAGCTCCGAAACAATCCGCGCATGGTTCTTACCGATGGACCCGGTACCGACAACTCCGACTCTGAATTTAGGCGTCATGGAATAATACTTTGGAAATTTTATCAGGAAATCAGGAACTTGAGGAAAAAAAGGCAAAATCAAGAGACCCTCTGTCTTTTCCTCCGTGCCCTCAGTGTCCTCTGTGGTGAATCATTTAAAAATTCTCCGGATCGAACCCGAACAAGGTGATTTGATGCTGCGCCGCCATTTCCCGCACGCGTTCGCGCTCCATTACGAGCGTGCGCCCGGCCTCGACCGCGATGACCCGGATGTGCGCCTCCGCAGCGGCCTCCAGCGTAGCGGGGCCGATCACCGGCACGTCGAAGCGGAAATCCTGGTTCGGCTTGGAAACCTTCACGACCACGCTGCCGCCCTTGCCCAACTCGCCGCCGCGCCGGATCGTGGCATTCGTGCCGTCGAACCCCTCCACCGCCAGCACCGTGCCGCCTTTGACCACCACCGTCTGGCCGATATCAAGGCGGCTCACGTCCTTGGCGATCTTGAAGCCGAAATGCACATCGCCCTCCTCCTTGCGCGCGAGCCTCGGCCCGGCGAAAACCCCGCTCCCGGCCAAATGCTCGTCCATAAAGGTCGTGGCCAGCAGAAGCCCCACCCCCGCCTTGGCCAATTCATCGCCGATCGCGCCAAAAATCGTCTCCGCGTTGCGCTCCTTAAGCCGCGCCAGCACCAGGAAAGCCTTCAAATCCGGCCGCAGGCTAAAGAGATTGCTCGGGGCGATCTGCCCGGCCATCACGGCGTGCCGGATGCCGCGCGAGGCGAATGTCTTGATCATCCGGCCCAGCTGGCCCACGCGCATCCATTCGATCTCGTCCACCTCGCGGGCCAGGTCCGGGTTGGTCTCCCCCTCGAAGGCGGCGGCCACGATGCGGCGCACCCCGGCGGCCCGCGCGGCCTTGACCATGGCAAAAGGATACACGCCGTTTCCGGCAATGAGGCCGAGGGAATCGATGGAGTTGGAGGGCTGGCTGGTCACGGGAAGAAAAATCCCAGTATACGGGGGGCGTTATCCATGGCAAACTTGAAAAAGAGGTCCACATGAGCGGCTTATTGGAATCAACCATCCCTCCCGTCCTGCACTGGTTCCGGCGCGACCTGCGGCTCCACGATAACCCGGCCCTCCACGCTGCCCACCGCCGCCACGAAGGCCACGTCCTGCCAGTCTACATCCAGAGCGCCTGGCGCGGCAGCCACCCGTGGACCGGCCCTGCCCGCCAAGCCGCCCTTTGCGCCAGCCTCGCCGCGTTGGAGAAAAAACTCGAAGCCGCCAGGACCCGTCTCACCATCCGCCGGGGCGGTGCAGTGGAGGAGCTTCGGCGGCTGCTAAAGGAAACCGGAGCCCGCCAGCTCTATTTTAACCGCAGCCCCGACCCCTGGGGCCGCGAGCTGGAGGAACGCGTGGAGGCGATGGCCCGCCAGATGGGCGTCGAAGTCCACGCCTTCCACGAAGTCACCGCGCTGCCGCCCGAGACCGTTCGCACCGGCTCCGGCGCGGCCTTCCGCGTTTTTACCCCATTCGCCCGGGCGTGGCTCAAGCACGAGATCCCCGCCCCGCTTCCCGCCCCGGGCCGCTTCGCCCCGCCGCCGCGCCTCCGATCCCTCCCCCTTCCCACGCTGGCCGATTGGGACCTCCCCGCCCCGCCCGTTCTTCCGCAAACCGGCGAACCCGCCGCGCTCCGCCGCCTGGAGGCCTTCCTTTCCGGCCCCATTTACCGCTACGCCGCCGAGCGCGACATCCCCTCCCTGGAGGCCACCTCCCGCCTCTCCATCGACCTGCGCTGGGGCACCCTCTCCATCCGTCTGATCGTCCAACGTTGCCGCGAAACCCTCGCCGCCGCCCGCAGCGCCGAGGCCCGCACCAGCGTCCAGAAATTCCTGGACGAACTGATCTGGCGCGAATTCTACATGGCCCTCCTCTGGCGCTGGCCGGGGGTTTTGGAGGAGGAATTCCAGCCCGACTACCGGCGTCTAAAATGGAAATCCAACCCCGCCGCGCTCGAACGCTGGAAAGCGGGCGCTACCGGCTTCCCCATCGTCGACGCCGGGATGCGCCAGCTCGCCGCCACCGGCTGGATGCACAACCGCGTGCGGATGATCGTCGCCATGTTCCTCACCAAAGACCTGCATATCGACTGGCGCAAAGGCGAGGCGCACTTCATGCGGAGCCTGGCCGACGGCGAAGCCGCCTCCAACAACGGCGGCTGGCAGTGGAGCGCCAGCACCGGAGCCGACGCCGCCCCCTACTTCCGCATCCAGAACCCATGGAGCCAAAGCGCCCGGTATGATCCGGACGGCCAATACATCCGCGCCTGGGTCCCCGAGCTACGCCGCATTCCCCCCGCCCTCCTCCACAAGCCCCCCTCCGCCGCCCTGGCCCCCGGCTATCCCCTCCCCATGGCCGACCACGCCCGCGAACGCGCCGCCGCACTGGAGATGTACCGCTATCGGTAATCCTACCGACAAACGCCATGTTGTGATTGATCCCCAGGGAAAAATCCGTTTAGGTGGGCGGCCTCCCAATGAAAAAAACCATTCTGCTGGTTGTTCCCCTCACCCTGGCATTTTCCGGGGTTCGCGGGGATGTCACTCTTCCTCCGCTCATCTCCGACAACATGCTGCTTCAGAGCACCAAAGCCGTTGTCTGGGGCAAAGCCGATCCCGGTGAAAAAGTCACCGTCAAGCTCGGCAAAAGCGAAGCCCACGCCACCGCCGACAAAGACGGCCGCTGGAGCGTCAATCTTCTCGGCCTCAAGCCGGGCACTCCCGGCGAGATGACCGTCACTGGCAAAAATAACCTCACCGTCAAAAACGTAGCCGTGGGCGACGTCTGGGTCTGCTCCGGGCAGTCGAATATGGAAATGCCGTTCAAGAGCGGCCACCACTTCTCGGGCGGCATCGTCAACTTTGAACAGGAAATCGCCGCGGCAAATAACCCCGACATCCGCATGTTCAGCGTCCCCCACAAAGCCAGCGAGACCCCCGTCGAGGACCTCGAAGGCAAGTGGGAAGTCTGCACCCCGGATGTGGTCGCGAAGTGGTCCGCCGTCGGCTACTTCTTTGGCCGTAAATTGAACCAGGACCTCAAGCTCCCCATCGGCCTCCTCCACACCTCCTGGGGCGGCACCTCCGCCCAGGCATGGACGCCCACGGACGTCATCCAGGGCGATCCCGAATTCAAGACCGTCTACTGGGAACCGCGCCAAAAGGAACTCGCCAACATCGTCGAGCTCAAAGCCAAGTTTAACAACGAGACCCTCCCCGCTTGGCAGACCAAGGCCGACGAAGCCAAAGCCGCGGGCCTCCCCGTCCCGGGCAAACCGCGCCCCCCCTTCGGCCCGAACGAAGGCCCCACCGTCAGCGCGCTTTACAATAAAATGATCCAAGGTGCCACGCCCTACGGCATCAAGGGGGCCATCTGGTACCAGGGCGAATCCAACGCCGGTGGCATGGACGCCGACCGCTACAGCCGCCTGCTCCCGGCCATGATCACCTCCTGGCGCAAAGCGTGGAACCAGCCCGATTTCCCCTTCTACATCGTGCAGTTGGCCAGCTTCATGGCCCCCACGCCCAACCCAGGGGACCCCAGTTGGGCCCACCTGCGTGAATCCCAGCGCCTCGTAGCCGAGACCCTGCCTAACACGGGCCTTGCCGTCACAATCGACATTGGTGACGAAAAATCCGTCCACCCGGCAAACAAACAGGACGTGGGCCTCCGCCTCGCCCTCGCCGCCGAGGCCCAGACCTACGGCAAAAAGATCGCCTACTCCGGCCCCGCGTTCGCCAAAGTCCAGTTCGAAGGCAACACCGCCAAGATCAGCTTCAAACCCGGCACCGCCACAGGCCTCAAGACCACCGACGGCACCCCGGTAAAGAGCTTCGCCCTCGCCGGAGAAGACAAAAAATTCGTCTGGGCCGAAGCCAAGATCGAGACCCCGGCCCCGGCCGAAAAAGCCAAGGGCACCAAAAAAGCGAAAGCCAAAGCAGTCGCTCCGGCCGAGCCGATCCTGGTGCTGACCGCCCCGGGCATCGACAAACCCGTGGCCGTCCGCTACGCCTGGGCCATCAACCCATCCGTAAACCTGGTCAACGAAGCAGGCCTGCCCGCCGGGCCCTTCCGCACCGACGACTGGCCCCTGGCTCAGCCCACACCCGCGCCCAAGCCTTCCGCCACCCCGGCCCCGAGCGCCACGGCCACACCCGCCCCGAGCGCAGCAGCCGCAACGGCCAGCCCCTCGGCGGCCAAGTAACCCGGTTTAATTCACCACAGAGGCACAGAGGACACGGAGAGAAGGCAAAGAGTTTCTCAAAACTCTCCCGGTAGCTCTTCTCTGTGCTCTCCGTGGCTCTGTGGTGAATTCTTTCCGCAGAGACGCGGATTCGCCCCCCTCTCCGAAGCCATGGGAGAGGGGGGACATGCTCAATCGAGCCGCATCGCGTTTAACGCTCAAGCCATATTCCGAGGCCGCCGTGGTGGAAGCCGCCCGGTCGGCCCTTGCCGAAGTCGGGGGAAGGGTCTCCATCGGCTTGGCGTTCGCCTCCGGCCATTACCAGCCCTTTCTGCCCGATTTCCTGGAGCTGCTCACCCTCCACGCCCACATCCCGATCCTCGCGGGATGCAGCGGCTCAGGGGTGATCGGTACCAATCGCGAGGCCGAGCAGGACCCCGGCTTTTCGCTGATGCTGCTCGACATCCCCGAAACCCAGCTCCACGTAGCTGAACTCTCCGCCGACGCCGCCGATGCCTCTCCCGCCACCTTGCGCCACCTGACCGGCGTAGCTCCCGGCGAAGTCGATGCCTGGCTCGCCTTCTGCGATCCCTTCGGCTTCCCCGTCGAACCGTGGCTGACAAACTGGAACCAAGCCTACCCCGGGGTGCCCGTCATCGGCGGGCTTTGCAGCGGCCCTCCCGGCAACGATGAGGAGGAAGTCTTCGTCTTCCACGACCGCAAAACTCTTTCCCCGGGAGGCATCGTCCTGGTGGGCCTCAAGGGCGGCCTGACGGTTCGCCCGCTGCTCTCGCAGGGCTGCCGCCCCATTGGCGAGCCCTTCACCGTCACCGGCACCGACGGCAACCTCGTCCTGGCCCTCGGCGGCAAACCGGCCTATGCCGCGCTCGCTGAGGCCTTCGAATCCCTCAACGACCGGGAAAAATCCCTCGCCCAGGGCAACCTTTTTGCCGGGTTGGCCAGCTCGGAATACATTGAGGAATTCAAGCGGGGCGACTTTCTCATTCGGGCCATCCTGGGGGCCGACGCCCACTCCGGCGCGGTGGCCCTCGGAGCCTTTCCGCGCGTGGGGCAGACGCTCCAATGGCAGGTCCGGGACCGCCTTGCCGCCGACGACGATCTGCGCACCACCTTGCTGCGGGAAAAATCGCACCGCCCCCAGCCCTTCGCCTCGCTGGTTTTCGCCTGCAACGGCCGGGGCCAGGAGCTCTTCGGCGAGCCCAACCACGACGCCCACGCCTTGAAGCAGATCATCGGAGGCCACCCGAGCGCGGGCTGTTTTTGCAACGGCGAAATCGCCCCCATCGGCCCCAACAACTTCGTCCATGGCTACGCGGTCTCTATGGCGCTGCTGGCTTGAACGGGGGGGAAAATGCACCACAGAGGGCACAGAGAGCACGGAGGGGGGAAGAGGAATTCTTTTATAACGGATCAGAAACGGCAGCCTTCTATCAACGACAACTCAAGTCTTTCCCTCTGTGTCCTCTGTGTCCTCCGTGTCCTCTGTGGTGTATCCCCCTCCTACTTCAGCGACAGGATGATCACAAGCTGTCCCTCGCCGTAGAGCGGCCCTTTCAGGAAAATCGGGCTTTGCCGGGAAAGCATCACCACGGAGTGCACTGCGGGCCGGCTCCCCTGGAAAAGCTGGAGATCGAGCTGATAACTGCCCTGCAACCGGCGCGAATTCACCAGCAACGAAATCTGGTTGGCGGGCAGCAGCCACTGCTCCACCGCCCCGCCCATCTCCTGCGAATGCTGGCCCACGAGCTGTAGCTGGTTGTAGCCGAAAATGTGCTGTAGCTTGGCCGCGAAGGAAACCAGCTCCAGCGGCGGCGGGGTCGGGTTCGGCACCGTGGAGGCATAGACCAGCCCGCTCCAGACCACGTCGTTACCCGCCGCCTTGGCAAAAAGCGGCGTCAGCAGCAACAGCAGCAGGAAAAAGAGGGGGCCCCGGAGGAAACGCATCGATGTGGGTTAATTCTTCTGAGCAGGAACGTAATCGAGCCCGTCGATCCAAATCACCGTAGCCTGGTCGGCTTCGGAATGGACCGCGACAGCGGAAATGGTGGGATCGGCCGTGGTGGCCTTGAAAATCTGCGCATAGTATTCCGGAGGCGGGCCGGGCCGATTCAGCACCGGCTGAACAAAGGCGAAAAACAACACCGCTGCGGCCGCCAACCCTCCAAAACCACCCCAGACCAGCCGCCCCAGCGGCTTGGAAGCCCCCGTTGCGGCCATCGGCAGCACCTCGGCAGGCATTTCCGAGGGCACTTCCACCGGAATCTCGGCCTGGATGCGCGCGAGCACCTGGGCATTAAGCCCCTCGCAGCCGCGCACCGGCCCCATGGCATGCCGCCGGAGCAGATCGCCCAGCTTGAGCGCCTCGGAGCGTTCCGCCTCCGCCCGTTCGCGGGTCCCGGCATCCAGCTCGGCCTCAAATTCCGCGCGCTCCCCCTCGGGCAACTGGCCGTCCAGCCAAGCCGTAAAGCGTTCGTCGGCCCTTCCGTCGTCAGCGGGAAAATCAGAGCGTTTCATAGAGATCGCGAAGCAGGGTTTGAAGTTTCTTGCGGGCGTAGAAGAGGCGCGACATCACCGTGCCCACCGTGCAGCCCACCGAGGCGGCGATTTCCTCATAGCTCAGCCCCTCGATCTCGCGCAGCACAATCGCCGCACGGTGTTCGGGGCTCAGCGCCAGCAGCGCCGTGTCAATGCGGGTCTGGATTTCCGCCCCCTCCAGCCGCGACCGGGGGCCGGGCCCCGAGTTGGGCGTCGTCACGGAAGCCGGTTCGATGCCGTGGGCGTGCTGGTTTTCGTCAAACTCCACGCCGCACTCCACCTGTTTTTTCCGGGCCCAGTCAATCGTCAGATTCGTCGCGATGCGGTGCAGCCACGTCGAGAACTTCGACTGCCCGCGGAATTGCCCGATATGCCGCCAAGCCTTCAGAAAGGTCTCTTGCGCGAGATCCCAGGCTTCCTCCTCGTTGCGGGCCAGATTGTAAATCGTCGCGTACACTTGGTTGCGGTATTTGGTGATCAGGCAATCGAACGCGGCGAGGTCACCCTTCTGGCACAACGCCACCAATCGTGCGTCGTCATTAACGCAATCCGGTTGCAACGGATCAGACGGATCAGGAGCGGGTTTATTCAAACAAAAAGAAGGGAAATTCGGCACGACTTTGCGTCATCCGAACCCCCGGCGCAACCTTTGGATTCACGGTTTGCCACAAAACCGTCTACACCCCGAAGCGCTTGCGCCATTCCTGGCGGTAATCGCCCATCAGCTCGATGATCCCGTCGCGCACCTGGAAGAGGCGTGCGTGGAGCTGGCGGCGGCGGTGCGAACTCAAGCCCGCCTCGTCGGAAAACGCCGGGCTCGCGTCGAGCGCCGCCGTGATCGCCTTGAGGGCGCGCTTCAGGTAGGCGATCGTCATGCCGATCTCCTCCACGTCGTCGTCGCTCAGCGCGGCGGCCAGTTTGGCACTGGCCACGGCGGCATTGGTGGCGAGCTTGACCGAGGCGGGGTGGTTCTGCACCTCGCCCAACTCGTCGAAAATCTGGTCGATCCACACCGTCAGGGCAAAACTGGCCTGGTAGAGCGGATGCAGCTCGAAGCTCTCGGGGATCGCGGCATCCCCGCTATCCTCATCCTCGTCGTCTTCATCCTCATCATCCTCCCCGTCCTGGAAGTCCGAGGGCCCGAAAGCCACCTCCTCCATGTCGAACTCGCCCGTCTCGACCGGGGTCGGCCAACCCATCTCTCGCGCGATAATCTGGTCGCGATCCGGGTCGTCGATGTACTGCTCCAGCAACTCCATATACCGCTCCGTCTTTCGGTCCTGTTGCTGGAGAAAGCGCTCCCAATCATACTCGTCCCACATCTTTTCGGGCTCGTTCTTGTCGGGCATACGGTTTAGTTAGGACGGTTTTTGCGTTTGCGCAAAGAATTTGTTCAAAGCCAGCATTCTTTTTATCAAAAGCGGTAAAATCCGCCGTGCGGATGGTGATCGCAGTTGACTTGCGGGCCACTTACAACGTTCATTTCACACCGTGCAGCCCCTCTTGCAACCCTTCGCTGTTATTTTTCAAATTTTTGCGTTCATTTTTGGCGCCATTGTCGGCTCGTTTCTCAATGTCGTCATCTACCGCCTCCCCTTGGGATTGAGCGTGAACGAGCCGCGCCGCTCCTTCTGCCCGCATTGCAAAACACAGATCCCCTGGCACCAGAATATCCCCCTTTTTTCCTGGCTCGCGCTGCGGGGCAAGTGCGCCCGGTGCAAAGCCCCCATTTCCTTCCGCTACTTCGCCGTCGAGCTGCTCACGGGCCTCATCTTCCTCTGGGTCTGGAACCGGGCACTCGGCCTGGGCGATTACACCCTCGCCCTGCCTCTGTGGATCTTTCTGGCCCTCTTAATCTCGGCCACCTTTATTGACTTCGACCACTTTATTATCCCCGACGAGATCACGCTGGGGGGCACGGCTGCGGGCTTGCTCTTAAGCGCGATTTTCCCGGGCTTGATGGAGGAGAGCGTTTTCTGGAAGGCCCTCCTCTGGTCAGCCGCCGGGGCTGCGGCGGGCTACCTGATCCTCTGGGGGTCGTGGAAGCCGGGAAGCTCGCCTTCGGCAAAAAACGGCACCTCTACACCCCATCTGCCGACTTCAAGTGGACCCGCCAGGGAGAGGATGCCGAATTCGCGGTGGCCGACGAAAAAATCCTCTGGAGCGAAATTTTTTCCCGCGAAACCGACCAGCTCCTCCTCGAAACCGACGCCGCCGAAGTGGACGGCGCGCCGTTGACCCCGGAGGAAGCGGGCACGCTCCGCTTTTTCTACAACCGCCTCGTCCTCCCGGGCCGCGAACTCCTTCTGGATACGCTTTCGACCATTTCGGGCAAAGTGCGCGCCGTCATCATTCCGCGCGAGGCCATGGGCTTTGGCGACGTCAAATTTATCGCCTGCATCGGAGCGTTTCTCGGCTGGAAAGCCGTGCTTTTCACCATCGGCGCGGCCTCGGCCATCGGAGCCGTGGCCGGGATCACCCTCATGCTGCTGGGCCAGCGCAACGCCTCGGGCCGAATCCCCTTCGGCCCCTACCTCGCCCTGGGCGCCGTCCTCTGGATTGCCGCCGGGCCGGAACTCATCACCTGGTACACCGGCCTCTGGCGGATGGAGTAGGCCAAACTCATCAGGAACTCAGGAAACGAATTTCTGCCTTTTTCCTGAGTTCCTGACAAAAACGCTTTTTCCTCGTAAAAAAAAGGGGACTCCGGCAACCCGGAATCCCCTTGAATTTTTTCGCAGTTGGTAGCGGCTTTTTTAGAGCACGACCGCCTTGGCCGACTTGATGTCTTCGAGCGCGAGGAGCGCGTCGATCACTTCCTTGCCGGGCAGGGAGTCGAGGTTCAGCACCGTGAGGGCTTCGCCACCGGCTTGGTTACGGCTAAGCGACATGCCCGCGATGTTGATCTTGTGCTCTGCAAGCACCGAGCCGAAGTGGCCGACGATGCCGGGGACGTCGCGGTTCTCCAGAAGGAGGATCACGCCGAGCGGCTTCACTTCCACGAACCGGCCATTGATCGTCACGATGCGGGCCTTATTGCCGAAGATCGTTCCGGCCACCGAGACGCTGGTCCCGTTGGTGCTGGCGGTCACTTCGATGACTTCGCTGAAATCGCCCTTGGTCGAAAGGCGCGTTTCCGTGGTTTTGAGGCCGATCGTCTGCGCGAAGGAAGGAGCGTTGACGATGTTGACCTCGTTGCCACCGGCGGCTTTGAGGAAGCCGGTCAGAACCGAGCGGCTCACCGGGGTGGTATTCACGTCGGACATGTCGCCGGAGTAGGCGATGGTCAGTTTTTCGCTGCGCTTCGGGGCGATCTGCGAGAGGAAACGGCCCAGCTTGTCGCCCAGCTCGATCAAGCCGCCGATGGAGGCCAGCGTCTTGGCGTCGATGCTCGGCATGTTGACGGCGTTGCGAATTTCCCCTTCGAGGAGCGCGGCGCGGATGGACTGCGCCACTTCGATACCCACGTTTTCCTGGGCTTCGAAGGTGGAAGCGCCGAGATGCGGGGTGAGGACGACGTTCGGGAGTTCGCGCAGCGGGTAATCGGCTGCGGGCGGCTCTGCGTCATAGACGTCGATGGCGGCTCCGGCCACCTGCCCGCTCTTGAGGGCTTCGGCCAGCGCGGTCACGTCGATCAAGTCGCCACGGGCGGCGTTGATGATGCGGGCGCCTTTCTTAAGCTTGGCAATGCGCTCGGCGTTGAGCATGTGGTGCGTCTCCTCGGTGGAGGGCATGTGCAGCGTCACGAAATCAGCGCGGGGAAGAATGTCATCGAGGCTCTCGACGAGCTCCACCTGAAGGGCGGTGGCGCGGCTGGCGGAGAGGTACGGGTCGTAAGCGAGCACCGTCATGCCAAAGGCCAGGGCGCGCTTGGCGACCTCGGTGCCGATGCGGCCCATGCCGATGATGGCGAGGGTCTTGCCGCGAAGCTCGATGCCTTCGAATTTTTTGCGGTCCCAGCCGCCGGATTTAACCTTGGCACAGGCCTGCGGAATGTTGCGGGCAAGCGACATCATGAGCGAGAAGGCATGCTCGGCGGTGGAAACGGTGTTTCCGCCCGGCGTGTTCATGACGATGATGCCGTGCTTGGTGGCGGCTTCGACATCCACATTATCCACACCGACGCCCGCGCGGCCAATCGCACGAAGCTTGGAGGCGGCGGCGAGAAGCTTGGCGGTCGCCTTCGTCTGGCTGCGAACGACGAGACCGGAGAATTCACCGATGATTTCGATGAGCTGGTCCTCTTTGAGGCCAGTCTTCACGGTAACATCGAGGGCTCCCCCCGCGGCGAGTTCGGCTACACCACGTTCGGAAATGGGATCGGCTACGAGAACTTTTGGGACTTCCATAGGAAAGAAACGCCCAGAATGATCGGCACGGCGACGCCCGGCAAGCAGAAAGCGAAGCCACCCCCATTCCCGGCGGCAGTTTTCCCCGATAAGGCCCAATTCAACGAATTGTGGCTTTCACTTCTTGAAATGTCGCGGTAACTCGGGTAACGAAACGACGCGAGCCGCTTTCACCAATCGGCTGCGGGGCTCTTTTCGCGCGTAGATCTATGTTTCGCACTTTAATCGGCAAAATCCATCCCACCGTATTCCTGAAGGCTGCCAAGGCGGCCTCTGGGACCGTTTCCGAAGACGAAAGCCGGCTCGTGGAGTTATGCCGCTGCACCCCGGAGGAAGCCGTCGCCCGCCTGGGCGTCACGGAGCACGGACTTTCGCCCGAAGCGGTGGATGAAGCGCGCGACCATTACGGCCCGAACCTGCTGAGCCACAAGATCGAGAAGGGCGTCATCGGCGAACTTCTCCAGCGGTGTAAAAACCCGCTCGTCATTCAGTTACTGGTCATCTGCATCGTCTCGCTGGTGATGGGCGACTTCCGGTCCGCCATCGTCGTGGGCGGAATGATTCTTTTATCCGTCGGGCTCGCCTATGTGCAGGAGCACCGTTCCAGCCGGGCTGTGGAAGAATTGCAGGCCATGGTCCAGGCGGATTGCACGGTGGTCCGCGACGGGGTGGAAACCGACGTCGCCATCGCCGATATTGTCCCGGGCGACATCGTCATCCTCAATGCCGGGGCCATCATCCCCGCCGACATCCGGCTCCTCACGGCAAAAGACTTTTTCGTAAGCCAGTCCTCCCTCACCGGCGAATCAATGCCCGTGGAAAAGACGGCCGAACCGGCGGACGTCACGGGGCGCGGCCTCATCGAATTGCAGAACGCCTGCTTTCAGGGCAGCAACGTCCTGAGCGGCACGGCGCGCGGCGTCGTCGTCAACACCGGCAGCAAGACCCACTTCGGCGCCATTGCCGAGAAGCTCGGCGGGGACCGCGTCCAGACCAGCTTCGACCGGGGCATCGCCGGGTTCACCTGGCTGATGATCCGCTTCATGGTGGTGATGGTCAGCTTCGTCTTTGTCATCATCTCCTGGCGCAATCACAATTTCACCGACGCGCTCCTTTTCGGCCTCTCCGTGGCCGTCGGCCTGACGCCGGAGATGCTCCCCATGATCGTCACGGTGAACCTCTCCAAGGGGGCCATGGCGATGTCGCGCAAGAAGGTGATCGTCAAGCGCCTCAACGCCATCCAGAACTTCGGGGCCATCGACATTCTCTGCACCGACAAGACCGGCACGCTCACGCAAGACCGCGTCATCCTGGAGAAAGCCGTGGACGTGACCAACCGCGACAGCGAGGACGTGCTGCGCTACGCGTACATGAACAGCTACTACCAGACGGGCCTGCGCAACCTGCTGGACCGTTCGGTACTCTCCCACACGGAACTCGACGTGGAGCGCAACTGCCGCAAGGTGGACGAAATCCCCTTCGACTTCCAGCGCAAGCGCATGAGCGTGGTGGTGGACTACGAGGGCGACCACGTGCTGATCTGCAAAGGGGCCGTGGAGGACATTTATAAGAGCTGTACGCACTACCAGGTGGACGACGAAGTCCACCTCATGATCGACCTCATCAAGAACGATCTGCTGGAGGAATACGAGGACCTCAGCCGCGACGGCTACCGCGTCCTGGGCATCGCCTACCGCGAATTTCCGCAAACCAAAACCACCTTTTCCGTCACCGACGAAAGCGACTTGATCCTCCTGGGCTACATCGCCTTCCTCGATCCGCCCAAGGGCTCGGCAGCCACGGCCATCGCGCAGCTTAAGGAAGTCGGCGTCTCCACCAAGATCCTCACCGGCGACAACGCGCTCGTCACCCGCAAGATCTGCAAAGACGTGGACCTCGAAGCCGGGGACATCATCACCGGCGATCTCCTCATTGGCCTCGACGAGGAAGCACTCGGCGAACTGGCCGAAAAAACCACCGTCTTCGCCCGCCTCTCCCCCACGCAAAAGGAATCCATCATCGTGGCGCTGCAAAAGCGCGGCCACGTCATCGGCTACATGGGCGACGGCATCAACGACGCCCCCTCCATGCGCGCGGCCGACGTCGGCATTTCGGTGGATACGGCGGTGGACGTCGCCAAGGAATCGGCCGACATCATCCTGCTAGAGAAAAGCCTGCTCGTCCTCGAAGACGGCATCCTCGAAGGCCGCAAGGTCTTCGGGAACATCATCAAGTACATCCGCATGGGGGCCAGCTCGAACTTCGGCAACATGTTCAGCGTCCTGGGAGGAGCCATGTTCCTCCCCTTCCTACCGATGGCGCCCATCCAGGTGCTCGTCAACAACCTGCTCTACGACGCCTCGCAGCTCGGCATCCCGGCCGATTCAGTCGATCCCGAGTACCTCAAAACACCGCGCCAGTGGAACATCAAAAACATCCGCCGCTTCATGATGTGGATCGGGCCGATGAGCTCCATCTTCGACTACGCGACATTCTTCCTGATGTTCTACTTCTTCAATTGCTGGCTCTTCAGCGACCCGGGCACCTCGCCGGAGATGAAGGACTACTACGAGAAACTATTCCACACCGGCTGGTTCGTGGAGTCGATCCTCACGCAGACCTTGATCGTGCACATCATCCGGACGAACAAGATCCCGTTCTTCCAGAGCATCGCCAGCCCGGCCCTGCTGCTCACCACCCTGGCCGTCATGGTCGCGGGCGGCTCGCTGCCGTACCTGAGGCTGGGCGAATACCTCGGGCTCGTCCCGCTGCCGGGAATCTACTGGGCGTGGATCGCCGGGTTCCTAATCGCCTACTCCGTGCTCACACACTTCATGAAGACCTGGTTTCACAAGAAATACGGCATCGACTAGCGGGCCGCTATGAGCACCCATACCGCTTGCAGGCCTCGGCGATAATCGCGTCGGCGGCCTGCGTGTGGGTCTTGTAGGTGGTATCCACTGTAAAATCAGCCGTTGCGTCGTAGAGCGGCGCGCGCGAGGCCAGGAGCTGCGTCACCGTCTCGCGCGGGTTCTCCGTATGCAGGAGCGGCCGGGCCCGGTTACGCGAAACCCGCTCGTAAATCACCTCTTCCGACGCCGAAAGGAGCACGACAAACCCGAGTTCGTGCAACAGCGGCACATTCCGGGGCTGCGTCACGATCCCGCCGCCCGTGGCGATCACCGCGCGGCTGGCCCGCCGGTCGCGGAGAAACTCCAACGTGCGCGACTCGTAATCCCGAAACGCTTCCTCCCCCTTTTGCGCGAAAATCTCCGTAATCTGCATCCCTGCCGCCTCCACCACCAGCGCATCGGTATCCAGGAGCTGGGAACCGAGCTTCGTGGCCAGGATCCGGCCAATCGACGACTTGCCGCTGCCCATGAAACCGATCAGGACAATATTGACGGCGGGTGCCGGAGGCAGGGCAGGGTTATTGGGTAAATCGCTCATTCAGAAGGGGGCGAAGCGTAGGTCCTTGGCCCTTCCTCGTCAATTCCGCTTCAAAAAGAGCCCCACAGAGGGTAGGGTCACCGTTCCTTTGAACACGCTTCTACTTCCAACCGACACCCCCGAGCAGCTCGCGCATGCCGTAGCCGAGGCCTCGCGCTGCCTTGCCGCGGGGGACCCGGTCGGCCTGCCCACGGAAACCGTCTATGGCCTGGCCGCCGACGGCCTGTGCCCCGAGGCGGTCCTCAAAATCTACGAAGCCAAGGAGCGCCCCTTTTTCGACCCGATGATCCTGCACCTGCCGGACCTCGGCTGGCTGGACCGCCTCACCGCCCCGCCCGCCTCCGACCGCCCGCTCATCGACGCCCTGACCGCCCGCTTCTGGCCCGGCCCGTTGACGATTGTGCTCCCCCGGCGGGAGATCGTACCGGACGTGGCCGCCAGCGGCCTGCCCACCGTGGCCCTGCGGATGCCCGCCCACCCGGTCTTCCAGGCCATCACACGCGCTTTTGGCCGACCGCTCGCCGCCCCGAGCGCCAACCGTTTTGGCCGGATCAGCCCCACCGCCGCCGCCCACGTGGTAAGCGAACTTTCGGGTCGCATCCCGCTCGTGGTTGACGGCGGCCCCACCACCCACGGCGTGGAATCGACCATCATCGCCGTGGCCGGGGGGAAAATCGAAATCCTGCGCAATGGCCCCGTCACCCGCGAGGAACTGGAAGCTTTTGGCGAAGTGACCGCCGCCGGAGCCGTCTCCAAGCCCGTCGCGCCCGGGCAGTTGAAAAGCCACTACGCCCCCCGCACCCCCATGCGCCTCAGCGAGCACCCCGAGCCCGTCCCGGGCAAACGCTGCGGCCTCATGGCCTGGAAAACGGCGCTTCCCGGATTTGAGAAAGTCGAGCTTCTGGCCCTCGAGCGGGGCGACCTGCGCGAAGCCGCCTCACGCCTTTTCGCCGCCATGCGCCGCCTGGACGAAGCGGGCCTGGACCTCATCCTGGCCGAGCCCCTCCCCGAAACCGGCCTCGGCGCGGCCATCATGGACCGCCTGCGCAAGGCCGCGCACAACACGATGCAGAGGGAATGACCCTGATTTTTATCAGGAACTCAGGAACCAAAAATTTGCTTTGCCGCCGCTTTGCGTGAACTCTCTCCCTTCCGCCGATGACACCTGATTCCCCGACCGCCTCCTCAAAATCCCAAAACCAGTTCAGCCGTAAAGCCGCTGGCGTCGTGGGGCTGGCCGTGGCATTTAGCCGCGTGCTTGGGCTCGTGCGCGAGCTGGTCTTTGCCAAGCTCTTCGGGGCCGGGTACCTGATGGACGTCTTCGTCACCGCCTTCCGCGTCCCCAACCTTCTGCGCGACCTCTTCGCCGAGGGGGCCCTCTCCACCGCCTTCATCACCGTCTTTTCCAAGAAAATCAAGCAAGAGGGGGACGCCTCGGCCTGGGCGCTGGCCAATAAAGTCGCCACGCTCGCCGCCGTCTTCATGAGCGCCGTTACGCTGCTGGGCATCCTCTTCGCTCCGCACCTGATCGGCTTCCTGGCCGACGGCTTCGCGCCCGAGAAGGCCGCCCTCACGATCCAGCTCACGCAGATCATGTTCCCCTTCATCCTGCTCGTCTCTCTGGCGGCGCTGGTGATGGGAATGCTCAATGCCAAAAACGTCTTCGGGATGCCCGCCTTGGCCTCCAGCTTCTTTAACCTCGGCTCAATCATCGGCGGCGTCGGCATCGGCTGGTGGCTGGACCCCCATTTTGGCCCCCGCGCCCTGGTCGGCCTCGCCATCGGCACGTTGATCGGCGGGCTCTTGCAGCTCATCGTCCAGTTTCCCTCCCTGCGCCACGCCGGGTACCGCTTCCGGCCCGACTTTGCATGGCGCGACAAAGGCGTGTGGGACATTCTGACCCTCATGGGCCCCGCCGTCATCGCCGCCAGCGCCGTCCAGGTCAATGTGATGGTGAACACCAAGTTCGCCTCCCACATCCTCGGTGATGGCCCCGTAAGCTGGCTCAACGCCGCCTTCCGCCTGATGCAGCTCCCGCTCGGGGTCTTCGGCGTGGCTGTGGGCACCGTCACCCTGCCCGTCATCTCCCGCTTTGCTGCCACCCACGACCTGGGCGGCGTCCGCTCCACCCTGGGGCATGGGCTGCGGCTGGCGTTTTTCCTGACGATCCCCTGCGCCGTCGGCCTCATTTTCTTCGCCGAGCCGATCATCTCTCTGATATTTGAGAGAGGCCGCTTCCATTACAGCGACACCCTCCAAACTGCCGAGGCGCTGCGCTACTACGCCCTGGGCCTTGTGGCCTACTCGGGTATCAAGGTCATCGCCCCCTGCTTCTACGCCCTGGATAAAAAGAATATGCCCATGCTGGTCAGCTTTTTCTCGATTTTGACCAATTACGTCTTCAACCAGTTCTTCACCTTCAACCTCCACTTCGGCCACCGGGGGCTGGCCCTCTCCACGAGCCTCGTGGCCATTCTCAACTTCGCCATTCTCTACGTCCTCATGGCCCGCCACATCGAGGGCCTGGAGACCAAGGCCCTCCTGCGCAGCTTCGCCAAGCTCGCCGCCGCCAGCGTCCCCCTCGCGCTCGTCTGCGTGGCTGCCCAGCACTGGGTTTTCCCCAACCTCGGGGCCATGGCCTTTATCCCCAAGCTCATCGGGGTGGGGCTGACGATCGGGGCGGGCGCGGCCGTGTTCGGAGCCGGGGTTGCCCTCCTGCGCGTGGAAGAAATCGCCGACGTCGTGGCAATGCTCCGAAGGAAGCTCGGCAAGTTTCGCCGCTCTGGCACGGGGGCTGCTCGTTAAGGGGGTTCCCCATCGGAGACCGGAAAACGGAAAGGACTTTACCCAGAACTCTGTTTTGACTAAAACATCACGAATTCACCCCATGAGCCCCCGCCGCCTACATATCCTGTTTGGGTTTTGCCTCGTGTCGCTCACCGCGCTCACCGCGCCGCTGGCTCATGCGCAATCCGCCAACGGCGACTTTAACAAGTACGCCCAGAAGCTTCGGGAAAACGCCCTCTTAAAGATGGAGCCGACCGTCCAGGTCCAGACCTCCACCTCCTCTCAGCAGACCCAAGCACAGCCCCTGGGGGGGACCAGCACGATCAGCCGCGTCGGCTCGTTCTTCGGCCTCGGCAGCCGCTACCCGTGGAAGGCCAACATCGTCACCACCGTTTTCTGGATTGGCGAGGGCACCACGGCCCGCAACCCTACGCCCAACCGCGCCAGCTCCTGGGACCCCAACTGGATGGGCAAATACGGCGGCGTCGACAGCCCCGAGCGCCGCGACGGCTTCATGCCCGTCGGTTTCATCCCCGGCCAGAACCCCTTCTACTGCGCGCTGCCCTATAACGACGTCACCCGCGGCACCACCAAGCCGGAAGCCTCGTTCGTCATCCCCTGGTTCCGCCAGGAGTTTCAGCGCCCCGGCCAATCCGTCTGCAAAGGCCGCTGGCTGGCCATCCGCCACGGCAACCGCGTCGCCTACGCCCAGTGGGAGGATTGCGGCCCCTTCCGCACCGACCATTGGCAGTACGTCTTCGGCAAAGAACTGCCCAAGGCGAACATCAACAACGGCGCGGGCCTCGACATCTCGCCCGCCGTGCGCGACTACCTCGGCATCAACGGCATCACCGACGTGTGCGACTGGAAGTTCGTGGACTTCTCGGAAGTCCCCAACGGCCCCTGGGCCCGCTTCGGCGACAACAACACCTTCGTCATGAACGCCCGGCGCACCACCGAGCGCGTGGCCAGCGGGAAGCAGTAGAGCAGGATCCCGATGGCTTTCGCACCCGATGCCGCATTTGAATTCCTCCGCCGAGCCCATGAAACAGGCAGGCTCGCCCACGCGTACCTGATCGCAGGGGACCCCGGCAGCGGCAAACGGGCCCTGGCCTTGCGCCTCGCGGGCCTCGTCACCGGGGCGAACGGCGATCCCCTCAAGCACGCCGACGTCCACGCCATCGAGCCCGAGTCCAAATCACGCCTCATTCGCGTCGAACAGACGCGGGACCTGGAAAAAGAGCTACAAATGCGCGCCTCCCAGAGCGGGCGCAAAGTGGCCATCATCTTCGACGCCGACCGGATGAACGCCGCTGCCTCCAACTCGTTCCTCAAAACCCTGGAGGAACCCCCGGCCAACTCGCTCCTCATCCTGGTCAGCGCGCACCCCGAGATGCTGCTCGAAACCATCCTCTCGCGCTGCATCCTCGTCTCGCTCACCGCCCCGGCCCGCAAGGACCTCCCCGAGACCCAGCGCCACCTCCTGGAGGCCGTAAACCGCTTCCTGACTCGCGGCGGCAAGCCGGGCGAAAGCGAAATCGCCAGCATCTTCGCCCTCGTGCGCGAATTCACCCTGCTCCTTTCCGAAGCCAAAAGCGCCATCGCCGATGAAGGCGCCGCCGAGCTCAAGCACGAAGAAGGCCTTTACAAGCAGACCACCGACGGGAAGTGGCTCGGCGAGCGCGAGGAATACTACAAAGCCCTGGCCGAATCCCGCTACCTGCAAGCCCGCACCCTTTTCATCGAAACGCTGCTCCAGTGGTGGGGCGACATCCTGCGCCAGCAGCACCACGCCACCGAAGGCGACGCCCTCGATTTCCCCACCCACGCCGCGCAAACCGAGGCGCTTGCAGCGAAATTCAGCACCCCCGACGTGCTCCGGCGCATCGCCGCCCTGGAGGGCCTGCGCGAAAACTTCGGGCGCAACGTCCAGGAACAGCTCGCCGTCGAAGTCGCCTTCCTGGAAGCCTTCCGCGCCGCTTAGCGCCGGAAACGGTTCCTTGAATTTTATCAGGAACTTGAGGAACTCACGAAAAAGGCAGGAAATTCCGTTCCTGAGTTTTTTCCCTCGTAACGTCGGTATCTGGGAATCTCTGATTCCCCACCGCTGCGAACCGGCCCCTCCGCATGGAGTAAAGCCCTTTTGAAAAACCGGCGAAGACCGCTTTGGCCTCCGATCCGGAAAATCAAGAGGCGCGCCAGCAGATTAACCCCTTCTGCCGACGCGCCTACCCCTGATTTCAAAAGCTGGTGAAAGATTAGCGGATTTTTAAACTAATGGAAATCCGCACTCTTGCGTAGAGGAAACCCTTTTTTAACGTTTTTGGGCGTTTTTCGCGCCCAACCGGCTTCAAATCAGGATTCCAACCCGCCTGCCAATGGAAATACTCATCCTATATGAGGGGTCCGAAAGCAACTGGAAAACCGTTTATTTTTAATTTCCCCGTTTTTTGGGAGCCCCGATCAATCCAAGCTCCGCGGCCGATCTTGCCGCCACCACCGGAAACCGCCCCGCTCCCGAAACTCCTGGCGTGAACCGAATCACAGGCATCGAAACCGAGTACGGCTGCCTCGTCGCCGACGAAACGCCCCAAAACGCCTCCGACTCGTGGCCCGTACGGCTGAAAAACCATCTCTTCAAAAAGGAGCACATCGGGGCCGTCGACCTCCACTACCGCGACTACGAGGAACCGCCCGGCAACGGCGGCTTCCTGCGCAACGGGGGCCGCCTCTACGTCGACATGGGCCACCTGGAGTACGCCTCGCCCGAGTGCCTGGACCTCAAGGACCTCTGCGCCTACGACGTCGCCGGAGACACGCTCGTCCAAGGAGCCGTCAGCGGCCTGCGGGCCGAAAACCGCGTCTCGATGATCAAAAACAACGTCGATCACCAGACCGGCGCCACCTTCGGCTGCCACGAGAACTACCTCGTGCGGCGCGAAATGCAGTTCACCCCGGCGGCCCTGGGGACCCTGCTCTCGTTCTTGGCCACCAGGCAGATCTACACCGGAGCGGGCCGCGTCGGGCAAACCAACCCGCTTTCCTTCGAATACGAGCCAAAGCCGGGCGGACCCGTCGATTTCCAGCTCTCCCAACGGGCCGACCATATCGTCAACGATATTTACCAATGGGTGCAGTTTAACCGAGCCATCATCAACGCCCGGGACGAACCGCTGGCCGACCACCACCGCTTCCGCCGCCTCCACCTGCTCGTGGGCGACTCGAACATGAGCCCCTTTGCCACCGGCCTGAAAGTCGGCCTCACCTCGCTCATCCTGACCCTCATGGAGCAGGAGTGCCTGCCCCGGCACGTCGTCCTGCACGACGCCGTGGCCGCCACGCGGGAAATCTCGCACATCGGCACCGGCCGGGGGTCCGTCAAGCTGGCCGACGGCCGCTCACGCGACGCCCTCGACATCCAGACCGAATTCCTGGCCCACGCCCAGCGCTACTTCGCCGGGCGCGACGAGGAGACCGACTGGCTCCTGGAGAGCTGGCAATTCGTCCTCGAATGCCTGGAGAACGACCAGGAACGGCTCGTCGGCGGCGTCGACTGGATCTCCAAGCGCTGGCTCCTCGATCTTTTCCGCGAGAGCGAGCACCTCGCCTGGGACGACCCGTGGCTGCAAAGCCTGGACCTCGAATACCACAACATCGACCCGGAGCGCGGCCTCTTTTTTGGCCTAAAAGCCGACCCTCGCGTCGCCGAGTGGAACCGCCAGGCCCTCCGGCCCGCGACCCTCAACGTCCCGCCGCGCAACACCCGTGCCCATGGCAGGGGCCTGGCGGTCGACTGGTTCCTGGAGCACCCGAAAGTCAACTACCTCATCAACTGGGACTCCATGAGCATCAACGGCGAGCCGCCCCTCCCGCTCCCCGACCCCTTCGAATCCAGCGAAGCGGAGGTGCGGAAGTTTCTGGCGATCTAGCCGCTCCAGACCAATACCAAAGAGGCGAGGGAAAACCACAGGAGCACTCCCTCGCCTTCTTGTGTACCCGCAAAGGTAAATCACCGGCGAGACACCCCGGGAATATGTGCTAAACTTCTCCCTCGACGCAGGAGGCGGTTTTCCTGCATCCTAAGGACCCTTTAGCACAATGTTCAGCCAGCTAGCCGACAAACTCCAGGACGTCTTCAAAGACTTGCGAGGCCACGGAGCGATTTCCGAATCGAACGTGACCGACGCGATGCGCACCGTGCGCATGGCGCTGCTGGAAGCCGACGTCCACTACCAGGTGGCCAAGGACTTCATCGCCCGCGTTAAAGAAAAGGCGCTCGGCGAGGAAGTCTTGCGCAGCGTCACGCCCGGCCAGCAGATCGTCAAAATCTTCCACGACGAGCTGACCACCCTCCTGGGAGGCGACGCCGCCCCGCTCAACACGGAAAAACCGGGCCGCATCCTGCTAGTCGGCCTCAACGGCGCGGGCAAAACCACCTCCGCCGCGAAGCTCGCCCGCTGGCTCAAGGGCCAGGGCCGCACCCCGCTCCTTTACGCGCTCGATCTCTACCGCCCCGCCGCCATCGAACAGTTGGCCACCCTCGGCGGCCAAATCGACGTCCCCGTCTTCCGCCCCGCGCCGGGTGAAACGGACGTCCTGCGCGCCGCCAAGGCCGGTCTGGAATGGGCCGCCCAGTACCCCGCCGCCAACGTCCACCTTTTCGACACCGCGGGCCGCCAGGAAATCGACGAACCCCTCGTCCAGGAGCTTAAGCGCCTGCGCGACTACCTCGCCCCCCAGGAGATCCTCCTCGTCGCCGACGCCGCCACCGGCCAGCAGGCCGTCAGCGTGGCCACCCACTTTCACGAAGCCCTCGGAGTCACCGGCCTCATCCTCACCAAGCTCGACGGCGACGCCCGCGGTGGCGCGGCCCTCTCCATGCGGCAAGTCACCCAGCGGCCCATCAAATTCGCGGGCGTAGGGGAAAAAATCGACCAATTCGAGCCTTTCGTGCCCGACCGCCTCGCCGGGCGCATCCTCGGCATGGGCGACATCGTCGGCCTCGTCGAAAAAGCCTCCCAAGCCATTACCGAAGAGGACGCGCGCCGGATGGAGGAGAAACTCCGCACCTCCTCCTTCGACCTCAACGACTTCCTGGATCAGTTTAAAATGATCCGCAAACTGGGTCCGCTAGAGAATCTGCTTGGCATGTTGCCCGGCATGGGTAACATGAAAGGCTTTTCCGTAGATGAGAAGCAAATGCGGCGGGTGGAAGCCATCGTCCTATCGATGACCAAACAAGAGCGCGACAAACCGGACATCCTCAATGCCCGGCGACGTCAGCGCATCGCCCGCGGCAGTGGCACCTCAGTTACGGAAGTAAACGACCTGATCCTGCGTTTTAATCAGATGCGAAAGATGATGAAAAACATGGGTAAGTTCAAAAAAATGATGGCTCGCTCCGGCGGGCCGCGCATCCCCGGGATGCGTTAGGGGCTCTGAAAGGCCCCGGCCCGAACAAACACCAACAACAGCGAACCAACCCTAAACATTTATGGCAGTATCCATCCGTCTCCGGCGCGAAGGCGCACTCAACAGCCCGTATTACCGCATCGTCGTGGCCGACTCCCGTGGCCCGCGCGACGGCAAGTTCATCGAGCACATCGGCAACTACGATCCGAAGAAAGCCGCCAACAACGTCAAGATCGACCTTTCCCGCGTTGATTACTGGGTTGGCGTCGGCGCTCAGCCCACGGAAACCGTCCGTTCGCTCATCAAGAACGCCCGCAAAGCCGTCGTCGTCGCCGCCTAAGGCGGCGCAGCACCCAAGCGAACTTTTAAGACCGGAGGGGTCAATTCCCCTTTCGGTCTTGTTTCGTTTTGCCAAAAGCCCGTTTTTGGGCTTAACCTCTGGGCTTACACCCTTCAAAAAATGGAAGAATTCCTACGCTACCTCGTTGTCAACCTAGTGGGGACTCCCGAGGGTCTGGAGCTTACCGAGCAACGCTCCGGGACCAAGACCGTCTTCCTGCTCCGCCTGCCCCGGCAGGAAATCGGCAAAATGGTCGGCAAACAAGGCCGCACCATCGAGGCCATCCGCAACCTGCTCTCCACCACGTCGGCCCGCCACGGACAAAAGGCCAACTTCCAAATCGTTGAAGTGTAGGGTCCGGCCGAAAAAAGGCAGAGGGCTCACGCAAAGCCGCAAAGGCGCAAAGAGGGGAAACTCTTGCCTTTGCCTTTTTTGCGGCTTTGCGTGAGAATAGAATCCCTCCTTTTTTCATGTCGCGTGGAGCCTCGTGCCTGAGGGGGTCTGATTTGATTGATCTAAAAGGGCACCTCTGGAAACCGGGGTATGGCAGCCACGAAGGATTTTTGATGCCCTTTTGGCCCCGTTTTTCAGTCAATATTCATCAATATTGCCCGAAAAACGGGGCCAAAAGGGCGCAAAAAGACAAAGTGGATGACTTGCCTCGGTTTCCAGAGGTGCCCTAAAGTAACCGTGATGGGGCCTGGTAGATTTGCTCAGGCGCGTGGGAAAAACTCGCATGGACACCCCGGGGCATTCTTGTGCACAATGGGCGAACCATGCAGAACCGGATTGACCAGACCTTCGAACGCCTTCGCACAAGCCACCAGAGCGCGTTTATCGCCTACATCGGCGCGGGCGATCCCACCCTCGCCGCCACGGCCACCCTCGCCCTTGCCCTGGAAAAAGCGGGCGTGGACATTCTAGAGCTGGGAGTCCCGTTTTCCGACCCCGTGGCCGACGGCATCGTCAACCAGCTCGCCGCCCAGCGCGGCCTGGCCAGCGGCACCACCCTGCAAGGCGTGCTCGACACCGTGCGCGCCATCCGCACCCAGTCCCAGCTCCCCATCGTCCTCTACACCTACATGAACCCGGTCTACCGCTTCGGGTTCCGCGAATTCCTCGCCGCCGCTGAAGACGCGGGCGTCGACGGCGCGCTGCTCCTGGACCTGCCGCCGGATGAAGACTTCGGCGAATTCGACATCCCGAGCAACGTGCGGCGCATCCGCCTCATCGCCCCGACCACGCCGCCCAAGCGCGTCGTCGAGCTGGCCCGGCGCGCGGAAGGTTTCGTCTACTACGTCTCGCGCGAAGGCGTCACCGGCGAACGGAGCACCATCGCCAGCACGCTTGAAGCAGGCGTCGCCTCCATCCGCGCCGCGACCACGCTGCCCGTGGCGGTCGGTTTCGGCATCTCCACCCCGGACCAAGCCCGCGAAGTCGCCGGAAAAGCCGACGGCGTAGTGGTAGGCAGCGCCATCGTAAAGCACATCGCCGAATTCGGCTGCCAGCCGGACCTCGCCGAGCGAGTCGCCGAGTTCGTCCGCCCGCTCGCGGCGGCGACAAAGCATTAGTCCATCTTGCGGCGGACAATATCCCAGGAGCCAAACCGAACCGCGCCGCCTTCTTCCAGGCAGACCACAACCTCCTCGGGATAACCGACGAAACATTCCACGGGCCGCACCCACTGGGACGGCCCCTGGAGAAGCACCGCAATCGACGCGCCACCCGGGAGCTTGCGAGGAAATTCGAGCGGGCAGAACGGGTCCGTTTCGCCGACCTCCACCGAGGGGGCGAACCTACCGTTCACAGTAATCCCCGCAATCACCGCCTCACCGCCAAGGTTGGTGATGCAAAGCTCGGAAAAGATACCGTAGTCGTTGTGATGAATGGCAAAGGGCTTCCCGTTTGCCGGGGGAAAATCGCAGTTTTTCTTCCTTGATGTCATGGGCTTGGGCCGAAAACAGGGTGCGGCCCGAGCCGCGTGGGCCACGAGGCCATAGGAAGCCTGCCCCCAAACACGACCGAGCCGCACCGATTGTTCGGCGCAGCCTGGCTTATTTGGGGGCGAGTGAAATTTCCTATGTTTCGTGGCGCCCAACCCTGCTTTCGCAGTTAAAATGTAGAGTTCCAACGTCGCAGAGCGGCAAAAAGGGGTCAATCTTTTTCCCCGCAAGGGATTTGCTCACCCTGAAAGGGTGAAGGTTTTCCAGCCCAGGGCAACGCCCTGGGAAATGCGACAACCATCGTTTTGCGCCCTGAAAGGGCGCTGGCGGCGCACAGTTACCAGCGCCCCTTCAGGGCGCGACATTCTCCGCGAAACCGCAACCCAGGGTGACGCTTCGCTCTACCCTGGGCTATAAAAACCTACGCGCTTTCAGCGCGCGTCTGTTCCCCCCACGCGTAGCGCCCCCCCGTTTTACCCTTCCGCAGCCACCCGGATGGCCTCCAGCTCTTCCCAGCGGGCATAGAGTGCTTCCAGCCGTTTGCGGGCCGTTTCCAGCTCCTCGTTGAGCTCCACCGCTTGGGAGCCGAATTTCTGGTGAAACTCCGGGTCGGCGAAGCTCCCCTCGATCTCCTCAATGCGCCCTTCCACGCCCAGGATGGTCTCCTCCATTCCCTCCAGCTCCTTGCCCTCTTTGTAGGTGAGCTTGCGGGGCTTGTCGGCCCCTGAACGGCGCGCCTTCGCCTTGGCGTCCGCCGAGCCGGGATCGGGCCCGACCTGCCGCAGCATCCGCTGGCGTTTTTCCCAGTAGTAATCGTAGTTGCCGACGCTGTAATTCACCTGCCCCTCGCCCTCGAAGGCCAGGATGCCGGTGCAGACGCGGTTCAAAAAATAGCGGTCGTGGCTGACCACGAGCACCACGCCCTCGAACGCAATTAGCGCCTCCTCCAGGATGCGCAGCGTGGCCAGGTCGAGGTCGTTGGTCGGTTCGTCGAGGATCAGGAAATTGCCGCCGTTTTTAAGGATGCGCGCGAGCAAGAGCCGACTCCGCTCGCCGCCGCTGAGGAAGCGCACCTTGGTCATGATCCGGTCATCGGTGAAGAGGAAGCGCTTCAAAAAACCCCGCACGGGCACGCGCACTTCGCCGTAGGTCACGTATTCGCTCTCGTCGCTGACGGCTTGGAGCACGGTGTCGTCGTCGTTAAGGAGCAGCCGGGCCTGATCGACGTAGTTGAACCGCGTGAGCTGCCCCACGCGCACCTCACCCGTCTCCGGCGCGAGCTGGCCCAGGATGATTTTTAAAAGCGTCGTCTTGCCCAAGCCGTTGCGCCCGGTAATGCCAATACGCTGGCCCCCCTGGAACTGAAAATCGACCCCGGAGAAAAGCCGCCGTCCGCCGAGGGTCATGCCAACCTGGGTCAGCTCCACCACGCGATTGCCCAGCTGCGGCGCGGGCGGGATGACCAAGTCCACGTCGCGGTCCATCTCGGGAGCGTCCTGCGCGGCGGCATCGAAATAGGCGTCGATGCGGGCCTTTGACTTGGTGCGGCGGGCCTCCGGCGTGCGGCGCACCCACTCCAGCTCGCGCTTGAGGAACATCTGGCGTTTGTGCTCGACCAGTTCGGCGGCGGCCATCCGCTCGGCGCGAGCGAGGAGGTAATCGGTATAGTTCCCCTCGTAGGATTGAAAAACGCCCTCGCGCAACTCCACGATCTGGTTGCAAACGCAGTCGAGGAAATACCGGTCGTGCGTGACGACGAGGAACGCCCCGCGATAGCCTTTGAGGAACTCGGCGAGCCATTCGATCGACTCGGCGTCGAGGTGGTTGGTCGGCTCGTCAAGGATCAGCAGATCGGGCCGCGAAACGACGGCGCGGCAGAGGGCCACGCGCCGTTTTTCGCCACCGGAGAGATTTGTAATAAGCGCATCGGCGGGCGGGCAGCTAAGCTTGGAAATGGCCGTAGCGACGCGGTTGTCGAGCGTCCAGCCGTCGAGCACGTTAATGCGTTCCTCCAGGTCGTGATGCCGCCCGGAGTCGCCCGGGAGCGCCTCGAATTCGGCGATGAGATCGAGCACGTGGCGCGCCCCCTCGCGAATGTTCTCCCCAACGGTTTTCTCGGGATCGAGGGCGAACTCCTGCGGCAGGTAGCCGACAACCATGCCGCGGCGGCGGGCCACATTGCCGCTATCCGGTTCCAGGGTCCCGGCGAGGATGCGCAGGAAGGTCGATTTGCCCGAACCGTTGCGGCCCACCAGGCCGAGGCGGTCGCCTTCGTGGATGGAGAGCGAGGCATGATCGAGGACGACCTGGTCGTTATACTGAACGCAAAGGTCTTGGGCGGTGATGAGACTGGCGGAACCGGGCTGAGCCATGGGAAGGGGAGAAGTAGCCGCTTAGGGCGTCGGGGTCAAGAGGAGGTTAAGCGGTGGTTAAGGCGCGGTTCTCCAATTTAAAGACGCGGGCGGCGGCGGTCTCGGCCCAGTCGAAGTGCGTGGTGGTGATGATTTGCTGCGCGCCGGAGGGGAGATGGGCCAGGAGCGCGTTGCGGCGGTTCAGGTCGAGTTCGCCAAAAATATCATCCAGGAGGAGCAGCGGAAGGGCTTCGTGGCGGGCTTCGATGAGCCGGGCCTGGGCAAGGCGTAGCGCCAAGGCGAGCGTGCGCTGCTGGCCCTCGCTGGCGAGCGCGGAGGGGAGGCCGCCCAGTTCGAGCGCCAGTTCGTCGCGGTGCGGTCCCACTCGGGTCTGCCGCAGGCGCAAGTCCTCGTCGCGGCTGGCTTCCAGGTTGGCGGCGAAATTTTCGCCCACCCCGGGCACGTAACGCAGCGCGAGCGCCTCGCCCGCCGCGCCGCCGATGGCCAGCTGGGCGGCGGCGGCATGGGGCGAAAGTTCATCCACCAGCCGGGCGCGCGCTTCGGTAAGGGCCGTTCCGGCGGTAATGAGCGGCGCGTCAAAGGCCGCGATCTGCCGCCACGCGCTGCCGGGCTGCTTGAGGAGGCGGTTGCGGGAGCGGAGCGCCGTTTCGTAATCGCGCAGGTGGCGGCGGTAGGAGGCGTCGAGCTGAACGGCCACGAAATCAAGGTAGCGCCGCCGTTCATCCGCCCCGCCCTGGACGAGCGCGATGTCGGAGTTGGAAAACCAGACCACGCGGCCGATTTTCAGGTAATCGGCGGCGGAACGCTGCTCCACGGAGTCGAGCGCGAGCTTTTTGCGCCGAGAGGAGTAGTAAAATTGCAGGTGACATCCCGCGTAGAACCCATCCAGCACCAGCCCGACGGACCCGATCCGCACCAGCGGGCCCAGCGAACCGGTCCGGGGCGACTGGAGCCGCAGGAGGACGCACGCGGCTTCGAGCAGCGAGGTTTTTCCCTGGGCGTTGGGGCCCACGATGACGTTGACTCCCGGGGCAAACTCGGTTTCGAGCGCCTGGAAGCAGCGAAAATCGCGAAGTTTAAGGGCGGAGAGCACGCGGCGATTCTACGGTGCGCGCCGGGGCCTCTGGAAGCCGTAATTAGCTCACCCCCACCGCGAAAGGATCGTCCACCCCTTTCTTTTCTTCAATGGGCGTAAAATTCTCGGCTCGCCGCCTACCTTCCTCAATCTGCTCGGGCGTCAGCCGGGGGAGCAGCGCGCGCAGGTTGAACTCCGCCCGCTGCTTCGCTTCGGGTTCCCCATTGTGTTTGATCGCCAACGTGTACCATTTGTAGGCTTCCACTAGGTCGCGCTCAACGCCCTCTCCGGTATCCAGCGCGTAGCCATAGGCATTTTCGCCCCGCGAACACCCTTGAAGCGCGGAGAAACGCATCCATTCCGCCGCCTCTTTCGCGTTGATCTCGATCCCGTAATCTCCCCGCATCCGCCAGATTCCATACTGGGCCTGCGCCATCGGCTCACCCCGTTCGGCAGCTTTGATCATCCACTCCAGCGCCTCTGCCTTTTTTTGGGGATCGGTAAAATATTTGATCAGGTGCATCGCGTGCTGCGACTGGGCCCGCAAACACCCGTTCGCGGCCGATTTGGCGCACCAGTTGGAGGCTGCCGTTACGTCCTTTTCCACACCGTCCCCTTCAGAGTACGCAGCCGCTAAAAAATACTGCGACACCGCTTCCCCGGCCTCTGCCGCTTTGCGGAAATACTCAACCGCCCGGCTGGGGTCGCGCGGCACCTCTTTGCCAAGCCAGAAAATCTCCCCCAGGCAGGCCTCGGCCCGGTGGTTGCCCAAGTTCGCCGCCTTGCGGAGCCATTCGATGCTCGCAGCCACATCTTTTTTCACCCCCTCGCCATTGAAATACATGATCCCCAGGATCAGCTGCGCATGGGTATGCCCCCGCTCGGCGGCTTTGGCATACCAGAGGGCCGCCTGGGCCATGTCTTTATCCACGCCCAGGCCCTCCTGGTAGGCCCGGGCCAGGTAATCCTGGGCGATGGCATCCCCTTTCTCCGCCGATTCGCGAAAATACTTCACCGCCAACTCCTTGTCCGTCAGCACGCCCTCGCCCATCCAGTAGCGGACCCCCAGATTGGTCTGAGCAGGGAGTGCCCCTCCCGCGGTCGCCTTGCGCGTCCAAGCCACGGCGAGCTCCGTGTTTTTGGCAACCGCGCCATGGCCAGCGCCGTAGTAGTCGGCCAGTGTCTGCATGGCCTGAACTTTGCCGTGCTTCGCCGCCCGCTCCAGCCACTTCATTTCTTCGATCTCGTCTTTTTCCACTCCATTACCGGAGCGATAAACAACTGAGAGATTGAACTCCGCGTCGGGCACTCCTTTTTCCGCCGCCTTGCGCAACCATTCAACCGCCTCCCGGGGGTTGCGGGTAAGTAAGAAGAATCCCAGGTTGTTTTGGGCTTTAGGCGTTCCGGCCTCCGCGGCCTCGCGCAGCAAGCGCTCTCCTTTTTCAAGATCGCGCGGAATGAGCTTCCCCTCCACGAGCCACGTCCCCAGCACCCCCTTGGCATCGGCGTTTCCCGCGGCGATGGCCTGCTCCATGTAGCGGACGGCCAATCTTGAATTTTGCGGGATCTGCTTGCCCTCCCAGTAATACAGCCCGGCCACAAATTGCGCCTGGGCGTCCCCGTTTTCTGCGCGCTTGAGAATCATTTCGGCTTCTATGGAGCGCGGCGAGGCGGGCCGGGGTGCGGCGTCATCTCCGGGAATGGAAATCGAGACACACGAACCGGTGCTCAGGGGCGTGGACCCAGGCGGCAACAACGGCTCGCCAAACGCCACGGCCCAGGGCCAGGCGCAAACGAGGATTACGAGGAGCTTCCAGCAACGCATAGCGGCGGATTAAAGCAGCCGCCACGGCGTTTTTCCAGCTATTCCCGCCGGTAAACCTCTGCCCCCTGGGCTAAAAATTCGCGCGACTTTTCCTCCATGCCCACGTTGAGGGCGGAATCCGGGTCGAGCCCCTGGTTGGCCGCATACTGGCGCACATCGTCGGTGATCTTCATGGAACAGAAGTGCGGGCCGCACATGGAGCAGAAGTGCGCGGTTTTCGCGCCGTCCTGCGGGAGGGTTTCGTCGTGGAAGGCGACAGCCGTTTCCGGGTCGAGGCCGAGGGCGAATTGATCCTCCCAGCGGAATTCGAACCGGGCTTTGGAGAGGGCGTTGTCGCGATACTGCGCGCCGGGGTGCCCCTTGGCAAGGTCGGCGGCGTGGGCGGCGATTTTGTAGGTGATGACGCCGTCTTTGACGTCCTTTTTGTTCGGCAAGCCGAGGTGTTCCTTGGGCGTGACGTAGCAGAGCATCGCCGTGCCGTACCAGCCGATCATCGCGGCCCCGATGGCGCTGGTGATGTGGTCGTAGCCGGGGGCGATGTCCGTGACGAGCGGCCCGAGGGTGTAGAAGGGGGCTTCGTGGCACCATTCGAGCTGGGCCATCATGTTCTCGTGGATCATGTGCATGGGCACGTGGCCCGGGCCTTCATTGATGACCTGCACGCCTTTTTTCCAGGCGCGTTCGGTCAGTTCGCCCTGCGTTTGCAGTTCGCCGAACTGGGCGGCGTCATTGGCGTCGGCCACGGAACCGGGCCGCAGGCCGTCGCCGATGGAGAAGGCGACGTCGTAGGCGGCCAGGATATCGCAAATGTCGTCCCAGTGGGTGTAGAGGAAGTTCTCCTGGTGATGGGCCAGGCACCACTTGGCCAGGATGCTGCCGCCCCGGCTGACGATGCCGGTGGCGCGGCGCGCGGTGAGCGGGATGAATTGCAGAAGCACGCCCGCGTGGATGGTGAAGTAATCGACGCCCTGCTCGCATTGCTCGATCAAGGTGTCGCGGAAGATCTCCCAGGTGAGGTCCTCGGCGCGGCCGTTGACTTTTTCGAGCGCCTGGTAGATCGGCACGGTGCCGATGGGCACGGCTGAGTTGCGCAAGATCCACTCGCGCGTGGCGTGGATGTTCTTGCCGGTGGAGAGGTCCATGACGGTATCCGCGCCCCATTTGGTGGCCCAGCGCATTTTCTCCACCTCCTCCTCGATGCTGGAGGCGACGGCGGAGTTGCCGATGTTGGCGTTGATTTTCACCAGGAAGTTGCGCCCGATGATCATCGGCTCGACCTCCGGGTGGTTGATGTTCGCCGGGATGATGGCGCGGCCCCGGGCCACTTCGTCGCGAACGAACTCGGGGGTGATGACCCGGGGAATCGCCTGCGGGAACCCGGCGAAGACCTTCGGGGCGTCGGTGCGGCCGTCGGTTCCGGCGTGCTGATGGAAGGGGCTATGGCGAGGGGTTTTCTCGGAAATTTGATCGCGGAGTGCTTCGAGGCCCTGGTTCTCGCGGATGGCGATGTATTCCATCTCCGGGGTGATGATCCCCTGTTGGGCATACCACATTTGCGTGACCGGGTGGCCGGCCTTGCCCCGCAGCGGCTGGCGGCGCTGGCCGGGGAATTCGGTGAGGCGGTTCTTCTCCGCCTGGCTGGCGTACTCGGCGTGTTTATCGGAGAGGTAGCCGTTGTCGATCGGGGCGACGGCGCGGCCTTCGTACTCCTCCACGTCGCCACGGGCGCGAATCCACGCCTCGCGCAGCCGGGGCAGGCCCGCCTCTACGTTGCCGCAAAAATCGGGGTCCCCCCAGGGGCCGGAGCAGTCGTAGACGCGCACGGAGGCGTTGGCCTCCTGGGTGCCGTCGAGCTTCTGAGTGGGGTGGAGGGTGATTTCGCGCATCGGGACGCGCACTTCGGGGAAAAGGGTGCCCTGAATGTAAACGCGACGGCTCTGTGCCATGGGGTCGCTGCTGTGGGGCGAGGATTGGGATTCGGTCATAACAAAAAAAAACCACGTCGGCGAGCGGCGACATGGCTGAGCGTGCTTGGCTTTGCTCCCTTCGGCGGCATGATCCGCATCAGGTTCAAAGGGTCTGCCGCGGGGCGCTTATTTTGGGGTCAGCGCCCTGCGTACACTCTCAGCCCATGGGGCTCCCCTGTCGTTAGCCATGATAGAGCAAAATAAGGGGCCGTCCAGCCCGGATGCGAGGGCCGAATTCTCCATCGCAAGCGTTAACCAGAGAACGTCTATGAAACTACTGTCACTCAAAATCAACTCGCTGTCCGATGTATTCATCCAGGAGTTGCGCGATATTTACAGCGCCGAGAACCAGCTCGTGGACGCGCTGCCGAAGATGGCCGACGCGGCTTCTTCCCTGGAACTCAAGGACGGCTTCGAGGAGCACCTGGACCAGACCAAAGAGCACGTGGCCCGCCTGGAGCGAATTTTCGAGGGCCTCGGCATCGATCCCGGCGGCGAAAGCTGCGAAGCCATGGAGGGGCTGGTGAGCGAAGGCAAGGACTACATCGGCGCCGAGGGCGACCCGGACTCGCGCGACGCGGGCCTCATCGCCATCGCGCAAAAGGTGGAGCACTACGAAATCTCCGCCTACGGCACGCTGCGGGCCCTGGCGCTGCATCTCGACAACGCCTCCGCCGCCGAACTCCTTGAGCAGACGCTCGACGAGGAGGCGAAAACCGACCACAAGCTAACGGTCATTGCCGAGCGCATCTTGCGGGCCGGGCCGAACCGGGCCGAATAGCCCCCCCCAGCCGTTTTCACAGGTGATTTGACGCGGTCGAGCCTTGTACTCGGTCGCGCCATTCTTTTATCCTTGGGGCCCCTCGGTTTTAACTCCCGCCATCATGAGCCCCAGTTTTTCCCCAACCCCCGCGCCCGAAACCCGCAACGGCATCCCCTATCGCCCCCTCGGGCGCACCGGCGAACAAGTCTCCCTGATCGGCCTCGGCGGCTTCCACCTCGGCATGCAGGCGACGACCGAGGAGGAGAGCATCCGCATCATCCGCAAGGGGCTCGACGAGGGCTTAAACTTTCTCGACAACGCCTGGGACTACAACAACGGCGTCTCCGAGCTCCGCATGGGCAAGGCGCTCCGCGACGGCTACCGCGCCAAGGCGTTCCTGATGACCAAAATCGACGGCCGCACCAAGGCGAGCGCGGCGGCGCAGATCGAGGAATCGCTGCGGCGGCTCCAGACCGATTGCGTGGACTTGATGCAGTTCCATGAAGTGATCCACCCGGACGACCCGGAGCGGATCTTCGCCCCCGGCGGGGCGCTGGAGGCGGTGCTGGAAGCCCGGCAAGCCGGAAAGCTGCGCTTCATCGGCTTCACCGGCCATAAGAGCCCCGAGGTGCTCCTGCTGATGCTCCAGAGGGCGGCCCAGAGCGGTTTCAGCTTCGATACTGCGCAGCTGCCCCTCAACGTCATGGACGCCCATTTTCACAGCTTTGAGCAGCTTGTGCTGCCGGAGCTGGTGAAGGACGGCGTGGGCGTGCTCGGGATGAAGGCGATGGGCGATCCCTTCATCCTGGAGTGCCAGGCGGTGACGGCTCCGGAGTGTCTGCGTTACGCGATGAGCCTGCCCGTGAGCACGCTCGTCACCGGCTGCGAAAAGCTCCCCATTCTCGACCAAGCCCTGGAAGCGGCCAGGACCTTCGCGCCGCTCAGTGCGCAGGAACGGGCCGCGCTCCTGGAAAGGACGAGACCGCACGCGGGGGAAGGCCGCTTCGAGCGTTACAAAACCACCCACCATTTCGACTCCACCGTGGCCCATCCGGAGTGGCTGGGATAGGAGCAAACAGCCACCGCTCGTCATCCGCCCGAAACATCGGCGATGAACGAAAAGCTTCTCAACAAACGGGTGGCCATCCTGGCCACGGACGGCGTGGAACAGTCCGAGATCGAAAAACCGCTCGAAGCACTGGAGGACGCGGGGGCAATCCCCGTGGTGGTGTCGCTCCGCGCGGGCGTGATCCAGAGCATGAAACACGCGGAAAAGGGGGAGGAATTCGAGGTCAACGAAACCCTCGACCACGCCAAGGTGGGGGACTTCGACGCGCTGGTCCTCCCAGGCGGGCTGATCAACCCGGATACGCTGCGCTCGACCCGCCGGGCCGTTGATTTCGTGCGCGGGTTCGCCGAGCAGGGCAAGCCGATCGCGGCCATCTGCCACGGCCCCTGGCTCTTGATCGAAGCAGGCATCGCCCACGGGCGGCGGCTCACCTCGTGGCCCGCCATCCAGACGGACATTCGCAACGCGGGCGGCGAATGGGTCGACGAGCCGGTGGTGGTCGACCGCGGCCTGGTGACGAGCCGCTACCCGGCAGACCTTGAGGCCTTTAACGAGAAAATGATCGAGGAAATCGCCGAAGGCTACCACGCGCTCATGTCAGCCAAGCTGGGCGAACGGTCCCGGGTGATCTAGAATTCCAAACTTCATGCGGCTTTATTTTCTCAGACACGGCGCGGCCGACTGGCCGGACTGGCCGGGCGCGGACGACGACCGCCCCTTGAATGCAGAGGGAGCCAGGCAGGCACGGCTCATAGCGGAGGGGCTGCGCCGGATGCACGCCATCCCGGACCTGATCCTCACCAGCCCCCTCCTGCGTGCCTTCCAAACGGCCGGAATCGTCGCGGACGAACTCGGCGTACGCCAGAGCGACGACCCAGCCCTTGCCCCCGGCTGCACCCCCAAGAAATTGTGGCATCTGCTGGAGCGCCACCCCCTGAAAAACGTGATGCTGGTAGGGCACGAGCCAGATTTCAGCCATTTAATCGAATCGCTCACCGGCGCGCGCGTGAAGCTTGCCAAAACCGGCGTGGCCCTGGTCGATCTGGAAACCGGGAAACTACTCTGGCTCTTCCCCCCGAAGGTCCTCGGGACAGCCTCCTAACCCGTATTCCCCCCTCCGTGTCCTCCGTGCTCTCCGTGTCCTCTGTGATAATCCCCACCCCACAGGAAAAAAAGCGCGGAGCCCGACCGGCCTCCCTGCTCTCCCCTTTCCGGTCAGGCCCCGCACCCTTGATATCGCCAAGCGTTCTTTGTGCGGTCTCGGAAGTTCCTGCCGATTCGCGACTTACCGCAAATTGCCCGGTTTAATAAATGTTTTTTCTTTGCGCGGGCGGCCGGTTCGGGCGACTCTCTTCTCTGTAAACGATGAGCGCGCGAATCCAATACCTTTGCCAACGATGCGGAGCCTGCTGCCGCATCCCCGGCTTTGTGCGGATAACGGAAACGGAGATTCCCCGCATCGCGGCGTTTTTGGAGCTGGCGGAAGATGATTTCATCCAACGCTTTACCCGGCTCACCCCCCAGCGCGGCGGCCTCGCGCTCATCGACAAACCCGGCGGCGAGTGCTTTTTCCTGGAAGGGAACACCTGCCGCCTTCAAGCCGCAAAACCGGCCCAGTGCGTTGGATTCCCCAACACCTGGAACACCCCCGGCTGGGAAAAAACCTGCCGGGCCATCCCGCTTACTTGATTGATGAACTTACAAATTCCCGAAGGTGACTTCGAAGGCTACGTTTTCGACTGCGACGGCACCCTCGCCGACACCATGCCGCTCCACTACGAAGCCTGGCTTGCCACGCTCAAGCCCCATGGCGTCGATCTCTTCCCCGAGCCCTATTTCTACGAACTGGGCGGCGTCCCCTCGGTGGAGATCGTCCGGCTCCTCAACGAGCGCAACGGCCTCAGCCTGGACCCCGACCAGATCGTCGAGCAAAAGGAAGCCACCTACATCAGCCTGCTGGGCAAGGCCACGCCGATCCAGCCCGTGGTCGATTTCGCCAAAACACTCCGCGATGCGGGCAAACCCATCGCCGTCGCCTCCGGCGGGCACCACGCCATCATCCGGGGCACGCTCACCGCGCTGGGCATCTTTGATTGGTTCGACGCCATCGTCGGCGTGGAGGACTACGTTAACGGCAAACCGGCTCCCGATCCCTTCCTCGCCGCCGCCTGCAAGCTCGGGGTGGACCCGAAGCGCTGCCTGGCCTTCGAGGATTCCGATGTGGGCATTCAATCCGCCTCCTCAGCCGGAATGGCCACCGTCCAAGTGCCCGATCCGCGCGCGTAAACTTGCCTTCCCAAAGAAAACCCGCTACTCGATTAAGCCGCGATGGTTCAGCTCAACGATAATTACCTCAAACTGAAGGCCGGCTATCTCTTTCCCGAGATTGGACGGCGCGTGAAAGTCTTTTGTGAAGCCAACCCCGAGGCCGCCAAGCGCGTGATCCGCTGCGGCATCGGCGACGTCACCGAGCCCCTGCCCCCCGCCGTGATTGCAGCCATGCACCACGCGGTGGACGAAATGGCGGCCCGCGAGACCTTCCGCGGCTACGGCCCCGAGCAGGGCTACGAATTCCTGCGCCACGCCATCGCGCAGAATGACTACCGCGACCAGGGCATCGACGTCGCCGACGACGAAATCTTCGTCTCGGACGGCTCCAAGTGCGACTGCGGCAACATCCTGGACATCCTCGGAGCGGGCAACCGCCTCGGCATCACCGACCCCGTCTACCCCGTCTACGTCGATACCAACGTCATGGCCGGGCACACCGGCGAGGCCGACGAGAACGGCACCTACGAGGGCATCCACTACCTGCCCTGCAACGCGGGCAACGGCTTCGTACCGGACGTTCCCGCCAACTCCGCCGAGGCGCTCGACGTGGTTTACCTCTGCTTCCCGAACAACCCGACCGGCGCCACCGCCACGCGGGCCCAGCTCGAAGCGTGGGTCGCCTACGCGCTGAAAAACCACTCGCTGCTCCTCTTTGACGCCGCCTACGAGGCCTACATCTCCGAGCCCGGCGTGCCGCATTCCATTTACGAGATCCCGGGCGCGCGCGAATGCGCCATCGAGTTCCGGAGCTTCTCCAAAAACGGCGGCTTCACCGGCACCCGGTGCGGCTTCACCGTCGTCCCCAAGACGCTCCTGGCCTCCACCGCCTCGGGCGAATGCAAACCGCTCCATCCGCTCTGGAACCGCCGCATGAGCACCAAATTCAACGGCGTCAGCTACATCGTCCAGCGCGGCGCGGAGGCCATCTACTCGCCCGAGGGCAAGGCGCAAGTGCGCGCGCTCATCGACCACTACATGGGCAACGCCGCGATCCTGCGCACAGCGGCCAAGGAGGCGGGCCTGCCGGTCTTTGGCGGCGTCAACGCCCCGTACATCTGGGTCGGCACCCCGCGCGGCCTCACCAGCTGGGAACTTTTCGACGAAATGCTCACCAAAGCCAACGTCGTCATCACGCCCGGCAGCGGTTTCGGCGCAAAGGGCGAAGGCTACTTCCGCATCTCGGCCTTTAACAGCCGCGAGAACGTGGAAGAAGTCGCCCGCCGCATCGGGACACTGTAATACCTAATCAAAAGATTTATCAGGAACTCAGGAACTCAGGAAAGAGACAAACCGAAGTGACTGAATAATTATCGCTCGCTCCCCCTTCGCGCGGAAAGGGGGCGAGCTTTTCCTCCCCATGGAAGAAGAGATCGAAGAGTTCATCCTCTACATGGCCACCGAGCGGGGGCAGTCGGCGAGCTATCAGTACATCGCGCGCACCACGCTGGAGGGCTTCGCCAAGTGGCTGACCGAGGAAAAGCAGGTCACAGCCCTCACGGACGTCACCCCACAGCATCTTACTGAGTATCTCGGCCTTTGCAAACAGCGGGGGCTGGCCGCAGCGTCCGTCAAGCTCGTCGTGGTCGTCTTCCGCGTCTTCTTCCGCTTCCTGCAACAGCGCAAGCACATCCCGCGCGACACCGCCGAATTTCTCCCCCTCCCCCGCATCGAGCAGCATCTGCCCGAGACGCTCAACGAATCGGAAGTCGAGCGCCTGCTGGAAGGGATCGACCTTACCGCCCTCCACGGCCTGCGCGACCGCGCCATGCTGGAGCTGCTCTACGCCAGTGGCCTGCGCGTCTCGGAGCTGGTCAACCTGCGCCTGGAGCACCTCGTCCTGGAGGAGCGGGTCATCCGCGTCACCGGCAAGGGGAACAAAACGCGCCTCGTGCCGATGGGCCAAAAGGCATGCGAGGCGCTCACCGCCTACCTGGAGCGGGAGCGGCCCAAGCTCGTCAAGCGCCGGACCAGCAGCGAGCTTTTCCTCTCCGCGCGTGGCGGTAAACTGACCCGGGTGCGCTGCTGGCAGATCATCAAGGCCCGGGCCGAGGTGGCGGGCCTGGGCGACAAAGACATCTACCCCCACCTGCTGCGGCATTCGTTTGCCACGCATCTATTGAGCAACGGCGCGGATCTCCGCATGATCCAGGAAATGCTGGGCCACTCCGACATCTCCACCACGCAGATCTACACCCACGTCGACCAGCAGCAACTCCGGAGCATCCACCGGAAATTTCACCCGCGTGGCTGATCACACGCAGTAACCAGCCGGTCAATGGCCGCGCGCAGGCCCTCGATGGCCACGGGCTTCGTCAGGTGCTCGGCAAACCCCGCCTCGCGACTTTGCCGGATGTCCTCGTCCGTCCCAAAACCGCTAATGGCCACGCCTCGGACGTGGGGGTGCCCTCGCTGGATCTCCCGCATCACCTCCAGGCCGCTGCCGTCGGGCAGGCCGATGTCGCTAATTAAGAGATCCAACGGCTCCCGGCTCGCGGCCTCCAACGCCCCGGCCACCGTGTCGGCTCCGAGCACTTCGTAGCCCCAGCGTTCCAGCAGGCGCGATAAAATCCGCAGCGTATCCAGGTTATCCTCCACCAGCAGAACCCGCCACTGCTTTTCCCTTAAGACCGGCGGCGCGACTCTCTCCGCGGGGTGGCCCGGCCCGGGAGCTATGGTGTGCAGCTCCACCGTAAAAACGGCCCCTTTCTCCGGCCCATCGCTCCGGGCATAAATAGTGCCCTGGTGCAGCTCGACGACCGCCTTGGCAATGCTCAGCCCCAGCCCGAGACCGCCAAAACGCCGCGTCAACATCTTCTCCGCCTGCTCAAACGCATTGAAAATGCGCAAAAGCGCCTCCTCGGGAATGCCGATGCCGGTGTCGGCCACTTCGACCCGGATGCGGTCCTCCACGTTTTCCGTGCGGATGGAGATCCGCCCTTCCGGGGGGGTGAACTTGAGCGCGTTTTTAACCAGATTCCAGAACACCTGCTGGAGCCGCGCCGAATCCGCCAATACATAATGCTCCCCAGCATCGAGCTTGAGCACAATCTCCATGGCCTTCTGCGCAATCTCGGCCCGGCAGATCTCCAGCGTCTTGAGCAGCGCCACGTGGACATCCACCTCCTCCGGGTGAAGCTGCACTAGGCCGCGGCTGATGCGCGTCACGTCCAGGAGATCGTCGATCAAGCGCGCCTCCAGCTCGGCGTTGCGTCGGATGATGTCCAGATCCGGCCGGATTCCCTCCGGAATGTCATCCATGGATTGCAACAGCGAGGCCGCCGTCAAGACCGGCGTGAGCGGCGTGCGCAGCTCGTGGCTCAGGACGGCGATGAATTGGTCCTTGGCCTTATTGGCCGCCTCGGCATCCTCCTTGGCTTTTTTCAGCGCGGCTTCATCCCGCCTGCGGCGTTCTTCCTGGTCGAGGTGATCGAGCGCAAATGAAATATCCGCGGCCACTTCCTCCAGGAGCGCCACTTCCTTGTCCATAAAGACGTTGGTTTCCGAAGAACAAAGCACCAGCACGCCGTAGACCGCCCCCTGGTTGCGGATGGGAATGGCAGCGGTGGCCCTGATCCCCGCCTCCAATAACACGCCAATGAAGGGATAATCGCTATGTTGCAGCGCGTAATCATTAACCACTTTGGTCACCCCGTCCCGCACACAACCTCCCGGCAGGCTCCGGGTACCGGAGCGCTCGTCGGCATACACCGGAGTCTTCTCCAGAATGTCGACCCGCTTTCCCGCCGAGGCCTGGGGCACAATGCGCCGGGTGCCCGGGTCCACTTTCCCAATCCACACCAGCTTAAAAGAGCCGAATTGTGCGGCCGCCTTGCAAACCACTTCCAGCAATTCCTGACTGGAGTTAATGTGAACCACCGCCTGGTTTACCTCACTCAAAAACGCGTAGAGCCGGTTGAGGCGCTGAAGCTCCAGCTCGGCCATCTTGCGCTCCGTCATGTCGGTGCACGCGGCGATAAAGTAGCGCGTATCGCGCGTCTGGAGCGTCGTCGCGTGGACGTCGGCGAAAAACTCCGAGCCGTCTTTGCGAATGTGGCGCAGATCCCGCACCACGACGTGCTCGCCGTGCTTGAGCTTGTCAATCAGCTCCGCGATGCGAGAAAGTTCGTCGCGGGGGTGGATTTCGTGGGCGGAGAGCCGCAGCAGCTCGGGCTCCAGGTAGCCCATCATGCGGCAGTAGGCGGGGTTTACCCTCCGGAACCGGTACGTAGCCAGGCATCCCACAAAGATGCCGTCGGTTATTTCCTCAAAGAAGGTCCGAAACTGCAGCTCGCTCTCCTCGGCCCGCCGCCGGGCATCCTCCAGATCCGAAAGCGTCCGCTGCAAAGAAGCCGATTTTTCCTCAAGCTCAGCCTTTGCGGATTTAAGCTCCTCGATCTGCTGACGGAGCTGCGGGTAATAGGTCTTGCGAACGGATTTCGCCCCCAAACCGATGATTTGGTCGCGAAGCGCTTTTATCTCCCGGCTCTGTTCATCGGAAAACTCGCTCATAGATGGCTACGATCTCCCCTTCCGTCGGCTGCACCGGATTGGTAACAATACACGCATCTTGCAGGGCCGCCCGCGCCATATTGTGAAAATCAGCGGGCCCTAGCCCATTCTTTTTTACACCATTAAAGAGCCCCACCCCGGCCCGGAACTCCCGAAACATCTCCACAACCCGCGCCTTTTGCTCCTCGTAGGGCAGGCCGGAAAGTTCGAGCCCGAAAGTGCGGGCAATTTTGAGATAGCGCCCCGGCACCGCCTCGAAGTTGAACCGAGCCACATGCTCCAGCAGGAGCGAGGTGCATTCGCCATGGGGCAGGTCGAGCGTTCCTCCCAGGCTGTGGGCCATGGCGTGCGCCAGCCCGAGGCTCGCATTGGAAAACGCCAGGCCCGCCAGCAGGCTCGCCAGCATCATGGCATCGCGAAAGCGCAGGTTGCCCGGCTCCTCAATGGCCCCCTTGAGGTTCCGCGAGATGAGCCGGATGGCCTCCATGGCGTGAAGATCCGTCATGGGCGATTTGGCCGTGGAAACGTACGCCTCCACCGCATGAACGAGCGCATCCATGCCGCTGTCGGCCGTCAGCACGCGCGATAGGGATAACGTGGTGAGCGGATCGATGAGCGCCACGTCGGGCACGACGATTTTGCTGATAATGGCCACTTTGATCTTGCGCACGTGGTCCGTAATGATGGCGAACTGGGAAATATCCGCCGCACTCCCGGCGGTGGTGGGGATGCAGATGAGCGGCGGGCACGGCAGCTCGATGCGGTCCACGCCCCCGGCGGCCAGGATGGGAATGTGGTTGGAGACCACGACGCCGACGCCCTTGGCGCAATCCATCGGGCTCCCCCCGCCGACGGCGACGATCATGTCGCAAGCCTCCCGCTCGTAAAGGGCCGCCCCCGCCATGACCTCGGTATCCTTGGGGTCGGGAGTAACCTCCGTGAACACAACCGGCTCCAGCCCGGCCCGCCCGAGCGACTTCTCCACGCGATCCACCCACCCGGCAGCCACCACGCCGGGATCGGAGACCACAAGGACCTTATGGCCACCGAGGTTGGCGGCGTACTGGCCCGCTAGATCGAGAGCCCCCCTCCCCAGGATAAACTCCGGGGCGACAAATTTTCGCGGTTCCATCTCTATTCTATATCGGGCAGAAGGCCGGTTCCGAGGGCGAACGGGCAGCAACAGCCCCCCCTCTAGGGCAGCGATTCCAGCAAGTCCCTGAGCTGGCGCGCCGTGACGCTCAAGGCGAAGCGCTCCTGCGCGATCTCTTTGCCGCGCCGCCCCAGACGAAGCCGCAGCTCCGGGTCGCCAAGGAGCTTTCGCAAGGCCCCGGCGAGCTGATCAGGACGCTTTTCCTCCACGAGCAACCCCGTCCCTCCCTCGGCAACCATCTCGGGCACCCCCGCAAGCCGCGTGGAGACCACGGGCAGGCCGCACGCCATGGCCTCGGCGATCACCGTGGGCAGGTTGTCCTTGCCTCCGTCCGCTTCCGTGGCGCAGGCCAGCGCAAAGAGGCTCGCCCGCGAGAGCCAGCAGCGCACTTCGCTCTGCGAAAGCGCACCAGTGAGGCGCACGATGCCCTCCAGCCCGCGCTCGGCGATTTGCCCCTTAAGAGCCTCCTCCAGCGGTCCGCCTCCGACGATGACGCACTCAAACCGGGCTCCGTCCTCGCGCAGTTGGGCGCAGGCATCAATCAAATCGGCGTAGCCCTTTTTTTCAATGCAACGCCCCACGGAAACGATGAGCGGGGGGGCCGAGGGGTCGGGCTGGGCCGGGGCGAAGTCGGCCATCTCGATGCCGTTGTAAACGCGGTGCATTTTGGCGGCGTACGCGGGGAATTCCCGGCGCAGCCAGGCGAGGCTGTAATCGGCCACCGTCACGACGGCCGCGGCCTCGCGCACCAGGTCGCCCAGGCTGACGGGCTGATCGACTTCGCAAAAAAGATCGTTGGCGTGACCGGTGAAGCTGTAGGTGATGCCGTAAAACTGCTTGAGCCAGTAAGCCGTGCGCGCGCCGATCCCGGCGAAGTGCGTATGGACGTGGGTAACGCCCCGGGCCTTGAGCTTCGGCCCGAGCCACGCGGCGGCGGTGAGGCGGCCCTTGCCCGGGCGCTTGCCCCAGCGGTGGATCATTTGCAGGACCCGCCACGGATAGCGGCCCACCATGCGGATCGTCTTCATTTCCGAAGCGAGCGCGTCGGCCTCGGGCAGGTAGGTCACGGCCTCGGCGATGGACGCGGGGCATTCTCCGGGCGGTTCAGTTGGCCGCCGGATGGAGAAAACTGGCGACGCGGCCCCCATGCGGGCCATCTCGCCCACCTCGCGATAGCAGAACGTTTGCGTGAGCGAAGGGAACCGCTCGAATAAATACGCGAAAGAAGCCATGCGCGGGGCAGTCTACAGACCCGCCGCTTCGCGGGCGAGGGAAATTGATTGCCCCAGCTTACTCCTCGATGTACCGGATCAGGCACTCCTGCAAAAGCCCGTAGACGTGGATCTGCGCGACGGCTAGCCCGCGCTCGTCCTCGACGGGATAGGGCGCGCTGACTTCCATATCCTCCTCGGTAACGGCGTACTTGGCGGCCAGCGCCAGGCGGGCCTGGTTGAGCGCATTGAGCCAGGCGTCCATGTGCTCGCGAGGGATCACCCAGCCGCTCGCACCGCCATGGAGCGGCTTCAGGTCGCCCTCGACGACCGTCGTGGCCTCCTCAAAGGTCTCGCGCAGATCGGGCACGACAAATTGCTCCCACTCCTCGTGCAGCTCGGGCTCCGAGGTTTCCGTGGGCCGGGGGTAGAGCCGGTCGAGCACCTGGGGGTTATCCTCGGGCCGGGTGGACCGGGGAATGGCCAGGAAAAGCTGAACCAACTGGGGCTCTACGTCCTCGAAAATAAATCCGCCGTTTTCGTCGCGTACTATCGTCACCTTTGCGTCTCCTTTATGGTTATTCCCCCGCCCGCTCCATCGTGGCCAGGAGAAGGTGGGAGTGGAGTTGCTGCACGTAAAGCTCGGCCCGCTCGCGCCCTCCCGTCCAGACAACGGATTTCCCCTTATGGTGGACCTCCAGCATGTGCCCCTCGGCCTTCGGCTTCGAATACCCGAAGACGCGCTGGAGGACCAGGGTAACGTAGCTCATCAGGTTCACCGGGTCGTTGTGGACTACTACGTTCCAGGGGACGTCGAGGGCCGTCTTGGTGAGGGTCTCGGTCTGCTCGTTCATTTCACGGCCTCCAGGCACTCGGCCAAAATTCGTTCCTGCAATGCCTGCATCCGGGCAAAATCCGCCGGGGCCTTGTCCGCGTAGCCATTGAGATGCAGCAGGCCGTGGACGACGTAGAGCGCCAGCTCCTGGTCGAGGGTGCGCCCGTAGAGGGCCCCGTTCTCCCGGGCCGTCTCGGTGCTGATGACAATCTCTCCATGATCAAAGGTGATGACGTCGGTGGCTCCGGGGACGTTCATGAAATCGCGATGGACGCGGGCGATGGTTGCGTCGGAGACGAACGTGACCTCCACTTCAGGCAGCGATTGCAGCGGCGCTCCGGGCCGGGCCGGGTGGAGCAGACAGCGTTCGGCGGCCACGGGGGCCAGCCGCCGCAGCCAGCCAAGGCCGAAGCGGAGCTTGCGCTGCCGATTGTGAAGGGTGATGTCCATGATTTGGGAGCGACGATCCTCCCAAAACCACCGGCGGGAGTCGAGACGTTATCAAGGGCACCTCAAGCCAGCAGCTTATTGACCGCCGCGCGGAGCGTCTGGATGCTCACGGGCTTGGTCAGGTGCTCGGAGAACCCGGCCTCCAGGCTGGCCCGGATGTCCTCGTCGGTGCCGTAGCCGCTGAGCGCGACGGCCCGCACGCGCCCGCGCAGATGCCGGGCGATCTCCAGGCCGCTGCCGTCGGGCAGGCCGAGGTCGCTGACCAGGAGGTCAAACTGCGCTTGCTTCGCCCGCTCCAGCGCGGTCGCCACGCTCCCGGCGGTCGCCACTGTATAGCCCCACTGGCGCAGCAGGCGGGATAAGATGCGCGCCGTGTCCTCGTGATCCTCCACCAGCAGAATCCGCCGCGCGGGTCCCGCCTCCGGCTGCGCTCTCGGGGGCTCTGCGGCGAGCTTGGGCCCCGGCTCTATCGTCTCCAGGTCTACGGTAAAAAGGGCTCCGTGGCTGCGGCCCTCACTCGCGGCGGCGAGGGTCCCGTGGTGCATCTCCACGAGCGCCTTGGCAATGCTCAGCCCGAGGCCGAGGCCGCCAAAACGGCGCTTGCGGGAGGCCTCCCCTTGTTCAAAAGCGTTGAAAACGCGCGGAAGCACGTCGGCTTCGATGCCGATGCCGTTGTCGGCCACGGTGATCTGCACCCGGCCTCCCGCTTCGTCGGCGGTGCGCACCTCGATGCGCCCCCCTTCCGGCGTGAATTTGACGGCGTTTTTCACCAGGTTCCAGAACACTTGGCCGAGCCGCGCCGGGTCGGCCTGCACCCAGTGGCGGCGCGCCTCCAGCGCGAGCACAAGCTCCTGGTGCTTGGCCTCCAGCTCGGAGCGGCAGATTTCCAGCGCGGCTTGCAGCGAGGCGTGTACGTCGAGCGGCTCCGTCCGCAGGATCAGCTTGCCCTGGGAAATGCGCGTCACGTCTAGGAGGTCGTCGATGAGCCGGGCCTCCAGCTCCACGTTGCGGTGGATGGCCTCGATGTCGGCTCGCCACGTCTCCGGGAGCCGCCCGGAGTCCTCCATGGCCGTCACCATGGCCAGCACGGGCGTGAGGGGCGTGCGCAGCTCGTGGCTGAGCACGGCGATGAATTGATCCTTGGCCTGGTTGGCCGCCTCGGCCGCCTCCTTGGCCGCCTCCAAAGCCAGGCGCGCCTGGCGCATCATCCGCATGTCCTCGGCCACGCCCAGGAGGCCCGAGACCCGGTTTTGCGAATCCCGCAGCGGTATTTTGCTCACCCGCATCCAGATCACCGTCCCATCGGGGAGACTCTCGGCATCCTCATAACCCATTTTTGCCTCGCCGGACTCGATGATTTGCAGGTCATCCGCCCGGTAGCGCTCGGCGGCCTCCTTGGTAAAAAGCTCGGAGTCGTTTTTCCCCACAATCTCCGCCGGGGAGCCAAGGCCCAGATCGCGAGCTAAAGCCATGTTGCACCCCAGATAGTTGGACGCGCGATCCTTCCAGAAAATGCGGTGAGGAACGGTGTCGAGGATCTGTTGGAGGGTCCCGCGAGAATCGTAAAGGGCATCCTCAATCTGTTTGCGTTCAAGGACATTGGCTATGGCGTCGGCGAATATCCGCAGCCGCCGGACATCCTCCTCGGACCAATGAACCGACCTCGTAAGCGTTCGCAGCCCCACCCCGCCTCGCACCCGGCCCCCCCGGCCCCGCAGCGGCATGATCAGGATGGACCGCACCCCCTGTATCTCGTGTTTTTCCCTGTCGTAGCTGCCCGCACCCGGCCAATCGTCGATGTCCGTGATTTGCAGGTTTTTGCCGGAAAAAAGCTGCTGTTCCGCCCAGGGGAATTCGCCGAAGAGAATCGCCTTGAATTTTTCCTTGAGATCAACCCCCACCGCCGACCAGGAGTAGACCACGCTCCACGTCGACATATCCGCCGAGATCTGCGAAACAAACGCCTCCTCGGCCCCGATGAACTGGCCCACCGTCCGGAGGCTCTCCCGGATTTCTTGGTCAATTTCCGCCCCGGTACACGAGGCAAACCGGCCCAGGATGGCGGTGATGAGCTGATCAAAGGTAATCTGGCGCTGGCGCTCGGCATCGGTCGCTTTCCGGCCGGAAATATCCTCGATGAGCGTCATGTAAAAATCCGGCTCCTCCCCCTTCCTCCACATTGCCACCACCGTGGCCGAGACCCAGATGACGGAGCCATCGGGACGGATGTAGCGCTTCTCAAAAGTGAACGATTCGAGGGCCTCCGCCCGCAGTTGTGCAATCAGCCGCAGATTTTCCGCGCGGTCGTCGGGATGGGTCAGCGTCACGAAGTCCATCTGCCGCAACTCCTCGCCCGTCCGGCCCACGATATCGCAAAACTTGGCGTTAAACTCGATAAAGCGCCCCGTGCGAATGTCCACGAGCGTCATCCCGATGGGGGCTTGCTCGTAAATGGCGCGAAACCGCCGTTCGCTTTCCCTGAGCGCATCCAATTCGCGGGTTTCATGAACTGGGAATTTTGACGGCTCCATTAATGAGAATTTTCGTCCCTCCAGGGGCCGAGTCAAATCCAAGGCCACCGGAAATGACGGATATTTTTGATATCATGCCCTTAAACTTAGAACGGGACCGCTTGGGGGAAAAGCGGTCCCGTTCTTTACCGGGGGAACTGTTTGCGGCGGGGGACCGCAAAGGATTTTATGCCAGGCAGCTAGTGTCCAGCCACGCGGCGGCTGCCGCCCGAGGGGCTGTGGCAATAGGAGCCGGTGCGGTCGTAAGAGTAATTGATGACGTAATCGCCCGCGCCCACGCTATCCGCCGCGATCGGCTCGGGGACGTTGGTCGGGTCAAGGATCCACCAGCGGCCCTCGTGCTTCCACATGAGCCAGGCGTGGCTGATGCGGGAGGTGCTCCGGGCCTTGCCGATGACGTAACGGAGGTTAGCGACATCGTTCATCTTGCTGGCCAGCCAAAGCGACTTCGCCTTGCAATCGCCTGAGCGCTTGGCGGCCGTCACCGCGGGCATCTGCGCCACGTAGGGGGCATCAAAGGAATAACGGAAGTTGTAGCCTTGCCGAACCAAGGCGCGGACCGCCTCGAAGCTGGGAGCGGAGCCGTTCAAGCGCCCCATCACCGCGTCCACGGGAGCGTTGTACGGGTCATACGGAGTCGATCCGGAACGGCCGTTGGAGAGGTCGGGACGGGCAACCGCGAAGGCTGCGGTGAGAACTAATAGTAATGGTGTTAACAGTTGTTTCATCAGGTGACGCATTGCTGTTTAACAGTTGTAGCTATAACCGTGCCAGCAATTCCCTGATATCCTTTTCAGGGTACATCCCCCTCTCATACGCCACTTCTGGCCTTTCAACCACGCGAAAAATCCGCAATTCTCGCTTCTCAATGCTGCGATTCCTGCTTTTCTAGAAAACTCGACACAATGAAACTTAGGAACCGACTCCTCGCTCTTTTCTGCCTGATGATTTTCATCGGCTTTGGCTTTCTCTACTTCCACGCCTGGGTGGTGCAGAAGCCCTTTGGGATCATCCTATTCATCACCGACGGCCTGACGACCAACACGCTGACGCCCACGCGGCTTTACCAGAGCGGGGCCAATGGCCGTCTGGCGCTGGAATCCTTCCCCCGGCTCGCACTCGTGAGAAACAGCGCGAACGACTACGCCGTCCCGGACTCCGCCGCCGCCGCTTCCTCGCTCGCCACGGGCGTAAAGGGCAATCAGCGCTCCATCTCGACCGACGCGGCCGGGAAACCGCTCCCCTCCATCCTCTCCCTGGCCCATGACGTGGGCCGCGCCACGGGCATCGTGACGACGGGCAACCTCACCGACCCGACGCCCGCCGCCTTCTATGCGCACGTGACGGACCGCCGCGACACGGCCTCCATCGCCCAGCAATTTGTCCAAACGAACATCCTCGACGTGGCCCTCGGCGGCGGCATGAACGACTTCACGCCCGAGAGCAAGGGGGGCGCGCGCAAGGATGGCAAGGACCTGTGGCTCGATCTGCGGGCCAAGGACCACAAGCTATTGCGCAGCAAGGCGGAGCTGGAGAATACCCCGCTCTTCCTCACCGGACCGCTCACGGGCATCTTCGCCAACACCGACCTGGCCTTTTCCTCGCAGGTGGAAAGCGGCAGCCAGCAGCCCTCCCTCTCCGACATGGTGCGGCGCTCGATCGAGTTTTTGCAAATGCACCCGAAGGGGTACGTGCTGGTGGTCGACGCGGCGCTCGTGGGCCGCGCGGCGGAACAAAACAGCGGCGAACGCGTACTGACCGAAACGGCTGATTTCGACCGCGCCGTGGCCACCGCCCGCCAGTATGCGGGGGAAAAGGCGCTCATCCTCTGCGTGGGCAAGAACGACGTAGGGGGCCTGAGCCTCAACGGCTACCCGCTCAAGGCCGACCGGGGTGTCGCGCTGCTGGGCAGCAACGCAGCGGGCTACCCCTCGCTAACCTGGAGCACCGGCCCCAACGGCCCCCGCACGACCGGCTCTGCCAACTCCTCGACAGCCCCCGCCGCCGATGCCGCCACCACCCCGGCCCCGGCTGCCACCCCAGCGGACGCCACCGCAGCCGCGGCCACTCCCCTGCCCTCCCCAAGCCCGGCGCAGGGCTCCAGCAAGGAACCGGCGGCATTCTACACCCCGAAAGCCGTCAGCACCGCCCGCGACATGATTCTCCTCGGTACCGGCCCCGGCTCCGAGGGCATCGGCGGCTTCATGGAAAACACCGACGTTTTCCCGATCATCCAAAAGGGGCTCTGAAAAATTTCATCAGGAACTTGAGGAACTCAGGAAAAAGGCAGGAATAAGCTTTCTCTGGACCCTGCGCCAGGACGCCTGGCAAAAACTCGATCTATTGTCTTTTCCTGAGTTCCTGAGTTCCTGATAATGCCCTTCTTCATGAAACCCGAAACGCTTCCCGATGCTCACGGCCACTTTGGCCCGTTCGGCGGCAAGTTTGTCCCCGAAACGCTCATGACGGCCCTCAACGACTTGACCGCCGAGTATGAGAAGGCGCGCCAAGACCCGGAGTTTCTCCGCGAGTTTGACGACCTGATGGCCAACTACGTGGGCCGTCCCTCGCCGCTTTACTTCGCCGAACGCCTCACGCAAAAGCTCGGCGGCGCGAAAATTTACCTCAAACGCGAGGACCTCAACCACACCGGCGCACACAAGATCAACAACGCGCTGGGCCAGGCGCTCCTGACCAAACGGCTGGGCAAACACCGCGTCATCGCCGAGACCGGCGCGGGCCAGCACGGCGTGGCCACGGCCACCGTCGCCGCCCGGTTCGGGTTCGAGTGCGTGGTCTACATGGGCTCCGTGGACATGGAGCGCCAGGCGCTCAACGTCGCCCGGATGCGCTTTCTGGGCGCAAAGGTGGTGCCCGTGGACGCTGGCCAGGCCACGCTCAAGGAGGCCATCAACGAGGCCATGCGCGACTGGGTCACCAACGTCCGCTCCACCCACTACATCCTCGGCACCGCCTACGGCTCGCACCCTTACCCGATGATGGTGCGCGATTTTCAGCGCGTCATCGGCGTGGAGGCCCGCCGCCAGATTCTCGAAAAAGAAGGGCGGCTGCCCAATCTCCTCATCGCCTGCGTCGGCGGCGGCAGCAACGCCATCGGGCTATTTCACCCGTTCCTCGAAGACGAGGGCGTGCGCATGATCGGCGTGGAAGCCGGGGGCCGGGGCATCGTGGCGGGCCAGCATGCCGCGCGCTTCCAGGGAGGCGTCCTCGGCGTGCTCCAGGGCACCAAAACCTACGTTCTGGCCGATGCCGACGGGCAGATCCAGCTCACCCACTCTGTTTCCGCCGGGCTCGACTACGCCGCCGTGGGGCCGGAGCACGCCTACCTGCGCGACATCGGCCGCGCCGAGTACTCCTACGCCACCGACGACGAGGCGCTCAAAGCCTTCACGACGCTTTCGGAAACCGAAGGCATCATCCCGGCGCTGGAATCCTCGCACGCCGTGGCCCACGCCATCAAGGTGGCCCCGACCATGAGCAAGGACGAGATCATCATCGTCAACCTCTCCGGCCGCGGCGACAAAGACGTGGAGCAGGTGGCCAAGCTGCTTTTAAAGTAACGCTGAAGGGCACCTCTGGAAACCGAGGTATGGATGACGTGCCGCCGGTTTCCAGCGGTGCCCTGAATATTACGCCGGGGCGCAAAGGTCCCCACCTCTGCGCCCCGGCACCCCTCTTTCCCCAATCTTTTCTACTGCGCTCCCTCGAAATCGAAGGCGATCTTTACGTTCACGCGGTATTGCGTGATTTTCCCATCCTCCACCGCCGCTTCAAATTCCTTGATATACACGGACTTGATATGACGGAGTGTTTTTGACGCCTCGGCGACGCCAGCCTGGGCCGCGTCCTCCCAGCTCTTGTCGGACTGCGCGAGCAACTCAATGACTTTGACGATCTTGGCCATAATCGGTTTTGTATTCGAAAACCATTTCGCCGCCCGGCCCGCCGTTGGGTCCGGTAAAAAACGCCCCGGAATTTTCGGCTCCCCCCGCGCCCATTCCCGCAGCCCTGATACCAAAAGTGTGGCCTCGTTGCGCCTCGTTTCCAATCTCCGAGATTCCAAGACAACGGCATTACGAATCTGGAGATTCGTAACGAGGGGAACGAGGGAAAACCGGACGGGCTCGGGGGAAAATCGCCTTTACTTTAAATTCCGGGAAACGCATTTTCCCACAGCTGGCGAGAGTCATCCGGGAGGCGGCGGCGTATGTCCAGGCCACCAGCTAAAGGCCGTCGCGGCTGTTGTATTACGGCTTATCAACTCCCGGCCTCCTTTGCTGCCTCGTTCCCAATCTGGAGATTCGTAACGAGGGGAACGAGGGAAAACCGGACGGGCTCGGGTGAAATCGCCTTTACTTTAAATTCCCGGAAGCGCATTTTTCCCACTAGCTGGCGAGAGTCAGCCGGGACTTAACAACCCCGTAATACACGGCTGGCAATAGCCGAAACTCTATTGCCGTTTCCGGGCTATATTTCATATGGCCGGGAGGCGGCGGCGTATGTCCAGGCCACCGGCTAAAGGCCGTCGCGGCTGTTGTATTACGGCTTGTTAACTCCCGGCCTCCTTTCGGAATAACCCGAAGGGGGGCTTGAGTTAAAAAACCTAAACAGCCCAAGGACGAATTATGACGCCGATTTCCACGCTCTGGTATTATGTGAATGCCAATAACGAAATCATTGGCCCCGTAAGCCTCGGAATGCTCGATATTCTTTATGTGGAGGGACTCATCTCTCTCCAAACGCGGGTCATCCGCGAACTCGGAAAGGATTTCCAACCCTACAACGACATTTTCACCGACTCGACCCTGCGGATGCCGTTGCTTTAACGGTTGATGCTGGTTTTCCTCGGCCCTCGTTACGTGGGACGAGGTCTTTTAGCCTGTTCCGCGCTGTTGAGCCTAGGCCACCTCCGGCAGCCGCATGATGAACGTCGAGCCCGCGCCCAGGCGGCTCTCGGCCCGGACGGTGCCGTTGTGGCTGTGGATGATGTGCTTGACGATGGAAAGCCCGAGGCCGGTGCCGCCCAGCGCGCGGCTGCGGGCTTTGTCGGCGCGGTAAAAACGCTCGAAGATGTGTGGCAGATCCGCCGAGGGAATGCCGCTGCCGGTGTCGGCGACGCGGATTTCCAGCTCGGCCCCGCCGTCGGACATCAGGGCGCGCTCGGCATAGATGGTGACGCGCCCGCCGGATGGGGTGTATTTGAGCGCGTTTTCGAGCAGGTTATTAAACACCTGTTCGAGCTGGAAGCTGTCGCCGCAAATGCCGGGAAGCTGGTCGCTCGCTTCGAGGCCGAAATGGATCCCGGCGGCCTGGAACTTGAGCGTCCAATCCCTTTTGACGCCTTCGAGGAACGCGGCGGGCGCTAGGGGCTCGACTTTCTGCTCGTGCTCGCGGGATTCGAGCCGGGCGAGCGTGAGCAGGTCCTCCACCAGCAGGTTCAGGCGCTTGGAGTGTTTGAAAAGGACGTCGAGGGCGGCGGCGACCTCTTCCTTGGGCTGGTCGGGGTAGTCGCGCAGCATCTCGACGTAGCCCTGGAAGATGGAAAGCGGGGTGCGCAGCTCGTGGGAGACGTTGGCCACGAAGTCCTGGCGCACCTGTTCGAGCTGCTGGATGCGCGTCATGTCATGGAAGGTGGCCGCGACGCCGAGGATGGCGCCAGCGCGGTCGCGCACGGGCGCGGCGTTGATGGAGAGGCGGCGGGACGGGGCGGCGAGGTCGATCTCCCGGGATTGCGGCTCGCCCCGGGCGATGGCTTCGCGCAGCACGGCATCGATCTCGGCGTTGCGCAGGGTGTGGAGCGCGCCGCGGTTGACGGGCGCGGTTTTCAGGTTGAAGAGTTCGAGAAGCGAGCGGTTGGCCAGCCGGATGACGCGGTCGACATCCACGACCATGACGCCTTCGCTCATGCTGGAGAGAATCGCCTGGAGATTGAACCCCTCGCGCGAAATCTGGCCCTCGAGCCGCTCGCGCTGGGTGGTCAGCTTTTCCAGGCCGAGGGCGATCTGCTGCCACTCGCGCTCGTCGTGCTGGATGAAGGTGGCGGGGCGGCGGCCGTCGGCGATGGCCGCGATCATGTCGCGGATCTGCCGCCAGTGGCAGCGGGTGCGGTGGCGATGTTTGAGGTAAAAGACGGCGATCGCCAGGAAACCGACAGCGAGGAGGAAATTAAGCATCGCGGGGAAAACGCAGGACCTAGTCGGAGAACCGGTAGCCAAATCCCCGGACGGTCTCCAGGTAGTCGGCGGCTTCCCCAAGTTTTTCGCGCAGACGGCGCACGTGAGTGTCAACGGTGCGGGTGTCGATGACGCTTTCGTAGCCCCAGACGTCGTTGAGGAGCACTTCGCGGGATTGCACCCGCCCCCGGCGCTCCATCAGGAGGGTGAGGAGTTTGAGTTCCGTGGCGGTGAATTCGACCGGCTTACCGCCGACGGTGACATGGAAACGCTCGCGGTCGAGGACGATGGGGCCGAGCGTCAGCACCGAGGTCGTGGCAGGCTCCGGTTTCGACACGCGCCGCAGGACGTTTTTGACCCGCAAGACCAGTTCGCGCGGGCTGAAAGGTTTGGTGAGGTAATCGTCTGCGCCCAGCTCCAAGCCGACGATGCGGTCCACCTCCTCGGCCTTGGCGGTAAGCATGACGATCGGGATCGCGGCGGTGAGCGGGTCGCCCTTGAGGATGCGGCAGACCTCCAGGCCGGAGAGGCCGGGCAACATCAGGTCGAGGACGATGAGATCGGCTCCTTTTTCGCGCATTTCGGCGAGAGCGCCGGGGCCGTCCTCGGCGGTGAAGACCTCCCACCCGGCGGCGCGGAAGTTTGCCGCCACGAGGTGCAGGACATCGGGCTCGTCATCGGCCACCAGGATCTTTGGTTTCATAAAGACAGAATAGGGAAAATCCTACCGCCCTCAGGGGCATTTAGGAAGCGCGGATGTTAAAAAGAAAAAGGGAGACAGGGGAGAGGGACCGCTTTTGGCGCGTTTCCCATGTTTCCCATGTCTCCCAAGTTTTTACTTTGCTCCGGTTACGGCTTCATTTCCGAGCCGCTGGCCACGTCGACGATCACGAATTGCTCGTGGTGCATCGCCGGGTCGGCGCGGAAGGAGAGGCGGCAGGCGTAGCGGCGTTCGATTTCAACGAGGAGCTCCTCGTCGTCGCTGCGCAGGCGGGCCAGGAGGTGCGGGCTCACGGTGACCTTGAATTCGTGGAGGTCGCTGTGTTTGCGCAGGACCTGGTGCAGGGAGCGCTGGAGCTCCACGCTCATGGTCATCGAGCTCTTGACCGTGCCGCGGCCATGGCAGTACGGGCAGTTCTCGTAGATGGAGCCGCTGAGGCTCTCGGCGGCGCGCTGGCGGGTCATTTCCATGAGGCCCAGGTTGGAGAGCGGCAGGACGTGCGTTTTGGCTTTGTCGCGCCGGAGCCGGTCTTTCATCCGGTTGAAGACGGACTGCTGGTCTTTGCGGCTCTTCATGTCGATGAAGTCGCCGATGACCAGGCCGCCAATGTTGCGCAGCCGGAGCTGGCGGGCGATTTCGTCGGCCGCTTCGAGGTTGGTCTGGAGGATGGTCTTTTCGACGTCCTTGGCCCCCTTGTTGCGACCGGTGTTGACGTCGATGGCGATCAGGGCCTCGGTTTCGTCAATGACGATGTAGCCGCCGCACGGCAGCCACACCTGGCGGTGGAAGGCGTCGTCGATCTGCTTCTGGATGCCGAATTTGTCAAAGATCGGCGTCGGCTCGGTGTAGAGCTGAACGCGGTTCTTGGACCGGCGGGAGATCTGCCCCACCAACTCGCCCATGCGCTGGACGGCTTCCTCGCTGTCGCAGACGACTTCGTCGATTTCGTCGGTGAGGAAGTCGCGCACGGTGCGTTCGATCAAGTCCGGCTCCTGGAAGACGCAGTTGGGCGCGCCCTTGGATTTGACGCCTTCCTCGATCTTGGCCCACTGGTCCACGAGCAGGCTCAGGTCGCGGATGAAGTAGCGCTCGCGCTGGCCCTCGCCGACGGTCCGAACGATGACGCCCATGTTTTCGGGGATCTCGAGCTTTTTGAGGATCTTGCGCAGGCGCTCACGCTCCTTGGGGTCCTCAATCTTACGGGAGATGCCGCACTGGTCGCTAAAGGGCATGAGTACCAAGTAGCGGCCCGCGAGCGAGATGTTGGTGGTGATGCGGGGGCCTTTGTTGGAGATGGGGCCCTTGGTCACTTGCACCAGCACTTCGCTGCCGACGGGGTAGATCTTTGGGATGTCCGCCGAGGTGATCTTTTTCTGCTGCTTGCGGCCGCTCTTGCGCTCGACTTCTTCGATGCCGCTATCAAGGGCGGCGGGGATGGCGTCCCAGAAGTGGAGGAAGGCGTTTTTTTCGAAGCCGATATCGACGAACATGGCCTTGAGGCCGTGCTCGATGTTTTTCACGCGGCCTTTGAAGATGCTGCCCACGATGTTGCGTTCGGTGGTTCGCTCGATGGAGTATTCTTCGAGTTGCCCGTTTTCGAGCAAGGCCACGCGGCGTTCCAGCCGTTCGCAATTGATAATGAGTTTGTTTCCGGTCTCACGCCGGAGACCGAGCATCTTCTTGATTTTTTCGATCATGAATCTGGTTGTTTGGAGAAAGTTTTTTACTGACACGGAGGTTAATAACCCGCCTGGGAGGCCGCGGGTCGTTGGGTTGGGGAGTAGTCAGCGAAATCGATGGCAATCCCTGATGTTTTATTAATGGCTGAAGAGTCTCTGGAAGAGGTTTCTACGGGGTTGTTCCGCGTCGGCCGGCTGCTGCTCCTGGGGAGCTTGCCGGGTGCGGCGGAGGGTGGTTTTCGGGGTTTGACTCGGACGATCCGAGCCAGAAGGCGTGGGGCTGGCCTTGCGGGCGGGTTTTTTGGGAACCCGGCCCTGGTCATCCGCATCGGACTTGATGTCCGGGCTGGCCACGCTGTGGGACATTTGAACGTTCTGCGCCGGGGCGTCGTGGTCGTTGTCGTCCTCGTTGTCGGAGGAAGCCGCGACGATGCCAGCGGAGCCGCCGTAGGACGAGAGCGAGTTGATCACTTCAAAAGGATGATCGTTGTGAGCCGGGGCGAGCGGCTGCAAATTGACGGTGAGCTTCCCGGCGTCGACGGCGAGGATCTGCTCCAAAATGCGCGCGGCGATGGGGGCCGAGACGCTGCCGCCGTGCTCGCCACCCTGGACCATGACGACGACGACGTACTTGGGCTTGTCGTACGGGGCGAAGCAGCAGAACCAGGCGATGTGCTCCTTCTGGCCGCGGTCGGTGGCCTGCGCGGTGCCGGTCTTGCCCGCGACGACGGTCCCTTTGATCTGGCCGGAACGGCCCGTGCCGCCGCCGCCGGGGCCGCCGGTTTCGTTGACGACGTTCCAGAGGCCCTTGCGAACGATTTCGACATGCTCGGGCAGGATGCCTTCGGTTCTGAAGTCCTCGCGGACTTTCGGCTCGTCCGGCACGGCCACTTTGCCGTCATCGTTGAGGGCCGGTTTGCCGTCGGTTTCGAGGACTTTTTTGACCAGGCGCGGCTCGTAGGCGACGCCGCCGTTGGCCACGGCCGCGTAGGCCACGGCCATTTGCAGGGGGCTCGCCAGCACGTAGCCCTGGCCGATGGAGGTGTTGGCGGTCTGGGCCTGGGTCCATTTTTCGCCGGTGTTGCGCCCGGCCATCCATTTCGGCCCGGGCATGCAGCCTTCTTTTTCGTCGGAGAGGCCGAGCTCGTAGCGCCGCCCCATGCCGAGGACACCGCCGATGCGCTCAAGGGTGTCGCCGCCCGCCGCGTTGCCGTATTGGTAGAAGAAGGAGTTACACGAGACCTTGATGGCGTCCTGCAAGTGGAGCGTTCCGTGGGAGCCGCCCTTTTCCGAGATCCAGCAGTGGAAAGAGCGCCCGCCGTATTCCACGGAGCCGGAGCAGTTGAAGGTTTTGTTGGCCAGCCCCTTGGAGAGGCCCGCCAGCGAGGTCACGATCTTGAAGGTGGACCCGGGAGGGAAGCCGGAAACGGCCCGGTTGACGAGCGGCACGGCGCGGTCCTTGAGGAGGCCGTCCCAGTCCTTGGTGGAGACTTTGGGGATGAAGACGTTCGGGTCAAACGACGGCACGGAGCAGATGGCCAGGATGTCGCCGTTGTTGGGATCGAGGACGACGGCGGCGGCGCGGCCGAGGCTCGGGTTGCGCAGGGCCTGCTCGACGATGTATTGAATGCGGGCGTCGATGGTGAGGTAGACGTTCGCGCCGGGCTTGGGCGCGTCGGTGCGAACCTCGCTCTCCATACGGCCCTTGGCGTCTTTCTGGATGACGCGTGCGCCCGGCTTGCCGCGCAGGTAGGGGTCCATGGAAAGCTCGATCTGCGATTTGCCCTCCACGTCAGGCTGGTAGTAGGTGAAGTTGCGAACGTCGGGCAGCTGGTCGATCTGCCGGGGCATGCCGACGTAGCCGAGGATGTGCGCGGCAAAAGCGCCATAGAGGTACTGGCGCACGGGCTTCTGGCTGATATCGACGCCGGGAAGGCCCACGTCGTGCTCGGAAAACTTGGCGATGGTGTCGAAATCGGCGTCCTCGATGTACGGGAACGGGACCAGTGTGTCGTGGGCGTAGTGGTTCTTGAGGTGCTTGGAGTTGTAGTCGTGCGCGAGGTCCAGCTCCTGGAGGCGCGGGATGATGCCCGCGTTGACGATTTTCAGAATGTCGGGCGTGGGGATGTCCTTGGGCATGTCCCGCTGGGTGCGCCGTTCGAGCATCGTGGGGATGGAGCCGTTGCGGCGGCGGTACCCGGCGACCATGTCCTGGAGATAAAAGTCGACGTTGTAGCTGGCGCGGTTCTGGACGAGCGGCACGCCATTGCGGTCGCGGATTTCGCCACGAACGGACGGGATGCGCACGGTGACTTGCGATTTGCCGCCGATCTTGCTGGCGTAGAAATCGCCCCGCATGACCTGCAAGGTCCAGAGCCGGGCCACGATGGTGCTGAGCGCCGCGAACATCAGCACGGCCAGGAAAAAGAGCCGCCAATCGGAACGGGAAATGCGGGCCATACGCTAGTCCTCCTCCTCTTCTTGCGCGTCCGGCACGGAGTTGTAGCCCACGAGCGCGGCCAGCGACTTCAAAAAGATAAAGACAATCGGCGCGAGGACCAGGGCCACCAGGCCGGGGCCGCCGATACGCCACCAGATTTCGCGGTTAAACTCAAAGGGAACGTTGTAGAGCGCCGCCCGCCGCACGGAAACCATGAGGAATTCGGCCATCACCATGGCGGAGGTGCACACGCCGCTCATCAAGCAGTGGACTTCCCACCGCCCGGCCTGGAAGAGGGGCCTGAAGCCGCTCATGAGCGAACCCAGGACGGCGTAGAGGACGATCGACCAGCCGACCGCGATCTCGACCACCTGGCCGTTGCCGGTGCCGAGGCCAAAAGCGTTCAGCGGGCCCGTGCCAACCTCGACGATCTGCACGGAAAGCGCATCCCACATGAAGCCGCAGGCGAACGCCAGGGCCAGCATGCCCGGAAAGGGCAGGGCCAGCGCGCCGTAGAAGAATACCAGCGGCAGGAGGATCACTCGCGCCCCCGCCATGAAGGTAAGCGGCGGAATGAAATGCTGGAGGACCAGCGCTCCAAACGCCGAGGCCAAAAGGATCAGAAAAAAGCGGATCATTTCTTGCCTAGAACGACAAACACGTCTTCCAGTGTTGTCAGGTCCACGGCAGGCTGAAGGGTAGCGAAGCCGTCGAGTTCACGCACGCGGAACTCTTTGATGGCGCCAATAAAAATTCCGGCGGGGTAGACGCCGCCGACTCCCGAGCTGTACACCTTCTGGTCGGGTTTTAAATTGGCTGTTTTGGATAGGAAGCGCATACAGAGCACCGGCTGGCTGGTGCCCGATCCGCGTTCCCCACTAATAATTCCTTGCTCGCGGGTCCCCTCGATGGAGGAGGCCACGCGACAGTTTTCATCGGAAATCAGCAGCACCGTGGCGGCGTGTTCGGCGACGGAGGTGGTCTTGCCCACCAGGCCGCTTTCGGTCAATACCGGCATGTCGCTCTCCAGGCCGTCGGCGGTGCCACGGTCGATTTTGATCGTGTTCCACCAGGAGGAGGCGTCGCGGGCGATGACCCGGGCCGGGACTAACTGGAAAACCGCCCGTTCGCGGTACTGGAGGGCCATCCGCAAGCGGTTGTTCTCGGCCTCCAGGTCGCGCAGGGTTTGGTTGACCGCCTTGAGCTCTTTATTGCTGACCGCCAGCTGCTGGTTCTCGGTCTCCAGTTCCTGGAGAGATTTGAGCCCCTGGCGCACGGCGCTGATTTTCCGGTCGAGATTCGACCCCGTTTTTAGAAACGGGGAGATGACCCCGAGGAAGGATGTCTGGGCGCGCTGAGTGCCGGACGGGCCGAGAGCGAAGAGTGCGCCCACGGCCAGCACAAACAAGATCAGCGCAAATATGGAAAACCGCCTCATGGATTGAAAAAGTAGAAGTCCCTAATCGAAGTATCGAAAAAGGGGGTGCTTCCGCTCTTTTTATTTGGAATTAAGCGCGGTAGGTGCGGTCGGCGGTCGCCACCTGACGCAGGAATTTGATTTCCTGGAGGGCGCGACCGGTTCCTTCCGCTACGGCGCTAAGGGGGTCCTCGGCGACGTGAACGGGCAGACCGGTTTCTTCCGAAAGTAGTTTATCCAGCCCCCGCAGCAGTGCGCCGCCACCGGCCAGCACGATGCCCCGGTCCACCAGGTCGGCTGAGAGTTCCGGAGGGCAGCGCTCCAGGGTCACCCGGACGCTTTCCACGATGGTCGAGACGGGCTCCAGCAAGGCTTCGCGCACTTCCTGGGAGGTGATCGTCAAGGTCTTGGGCAGGCCCGCGACGAGGTCGCGCCCTTTGACTTCCATGGTGGTCTCTTTTTCGATCGGGTAGGCCGAGCCGATTTTAATTTTGATCTCCTCGGCGGTGCGCTCCCCAATCATGAGGTTATACGCCCGCTTCATGTATTGCATGATGGCTTCGTCGAGTTCGTCGCCCGCGACGCGCACGCTGCGGCTAAAGACGATGCCCGCCAGCGAAATCAGCGCCACCTCGGTGGTGCCGCCGCCGATGTCGACGATCATGTTGCCCGCGGCTTCCTGGACGGGAAGGCCGCAGCCGATGGCCGCTGCCATCGGTTCTTCGATAAGGTGAACCTCGCGGGCGCCCGCGCGCTGCGCGGATTCCTTGACGGCGCGTTTCTCCACCTCGGTGATGCCCGAGGGAACCGCGATGACGACGCGCGGGTGCGGCCGGAAGAGCATCCGCCGCCCGTGGGCCTTGCGGATGAAGTGCCGGAGCATGGCCTCGGTCACTTCAAAGTCGGCGATGACGCCATCCTTGAGGGGCCGCACCGCCACGATGTTGGCCGGGGTGCGCCCCAGCATTCGTTTGGCCTCGTCGCCGACGGCAAGCACTTTATTGGTGCCCGCCTGGACTGCCACCACCGACGGCTCGCGCAGAACGATGCCGTGGTCGCGAACGTAAACGAGGGTGTTTGCCGTACCGAGGTCGATCCCGATGTCATTCGAGAATAACCCAAAAAGCCCGCTGATCATGAAAAAATCCTCTGTAAATGTGGTTGTGAAAAATGGTTTGGATGGAGGGGAATCGCCCGTCAAAAGTCGCCCGCAAGCACATGGCACTTTTCCCGTCTGCTCTTAAGCTATTGTGTTTCTAGGGAAAGGAGACTGTCAGCGTCAAGGCAAACCCGGAATCCAAGAGAGCATTCGCATTCCGCACGGGGGAAGCGTCCAGCACCCCGTTAACGGTCTGTTAAATAAATGTTGAATCATATGTGGGAGCATACATTCCATTGCCTGGAGCGTTTGCAAACAAAAATAACTCATCCGCACGCATTTATCATCTCCTACTTGGGGAGGCTCGACGCGGAGGGGGCGCTGCCCGTAAAATGAGGCCTGAACGGAAGTCCTTCCCATGCACCAACTCAATTTGCTGACCACTATTGCCTTTGGCCTGAGCGCGGCCTGGGTCTTTGGCCTTATCGCGGCGAAGCTGCGCCTTTCGCCCATTGTCGGCTACCTGGTGGCGGGAATCGCGATCGGGCCCCATACTCCCGGTTTCGTGGGAGACACGAAGCTGGCCGGGGAGTTGGCGGAAATCGGCGTGATTCTCCTGATGTTCGGCGTGGGCCTGCATTTTCACTTAAAAGACCTGCTCTCGGTGCGCGCGATCGCGATCCCGGGAGCCCTGGGGCAGAGCCTGATGGCGACTCTGTGCAGCCTGGGCCTCGCCCTGGCGGCGGGCTGGACGTGGCAGAACGGCCTGGTGCTGGGCATCGCGACCTCGGTGGCGAGCACGGTGGTGCTGCTGCGGGTGCTGATGGACCGGGGACTGGTGGATACGCCCCAGGGGCACGTGGCGGTGGGCTGGCTGATCGTGGAGGACTTGATCACGGTGCTGGTCCTGGTGCTGCTGCCCTCGATGGCGGCCAAGGGGGATCACTGGACGCAGGTGCTTGCGACGGCGGGGATCGCGCTGCTTAAACTGGCGGCGTTGGGGGGGATTTTTGCCGTGGCGGGGATCCGGCTGGTGCCCATGCTAATGATCCGGGTGGCGGCGTTCCGTTCCCGGGAGCTTTTTACGCTAACGGTGCTGGTTTTCTCGATTTCGGTGGCGACGGTCTCGTACCTGGTTTTCGGGGCGTCGATGGCGCTCGGGGCGTTTCTGGCGGGGATGGTGGTGGGGCAGACGAAGGTGAGCGAACAGGCGGCGGCCGACGCGCTGCCGCTGCGGGATGCCTTCGCGGTGCTGTTTTTTGTTTCCGTGGGGATGCTCTTCGACTTCCGCACCGTTCTCAATGCCCCGTGGCTGACGCTGGGGGTGTTTGTGGTGATCCTCGTCGTCAAGCCAGTGGTGGCGCTGGTGATTGTGTTCGCTCGGGGGTATTCGCTGGCCACGGCCCTGACGGTGGCGGGCGGGCTGGCGCAGATTGGCGAATTTTCCTTCATCCTGGCGGAGTCCGGCAAGGGCCTGGGGCTGCTCTCGCAGACCGGGGCCGATGTGCTGGTGGCGGCGGCGATCGGGTCGATCAGCCTCAATCCGTGGATCTTCAACCGCTTCCAGGCGCTGGAGCCCCGCCTGGCGCGGATCCCGGCGCTGCAACGCTGGCTGGCTGGGGCCCAGGAGCGCCGGGGGAGCGAATTCAACCTCCAGCAGGCGGCAGCGGAGGAGTCCCGGCAAAAGCGCAAGCCCTACCAGGCCATTGTGATCGGCCAGGGGCCGGTGGGCCGCCACGTGGCGGGGGCGCTCAAGGCGGCGGGCCTCCGGTTCGTGGTGGTGGAAACGAACATCGAGACGGTGCTGGAGCTGCACGAGGAGGGCACGCGCGCGCTCTACGGCGACGGCTCGCACCCGGAGATCCTGACGGCGGCGGGGGTTGAAAAGGCGCTCTATCTGGTGGTGACGCTGCCCACGACCGAGGCGGTGCTGGCCACGGTGAACACGGCGCGACGGCTTAACCCGGGGCTGCGGATTTTCGCCCGGGCCCGCTATGTAGATGAAGGCGACCTCTACGCACAGGCGGGCGTGGAGGAGGTCCGCTTCGAGGAAGCCGAGGTGGCCGACGCCCTGACCCGGGCGCTGCTCAACGAAATCCAAGCCCGGCCGCCTCTTTAGGGCTTGGTCGGATGAGCCTTTCTTTCCGCGAAAATTAGGCTATTTTGGCCGCCTGCCGCATGGGAATGATCCATAAAACTCGCGCTTTTGAACCGGAAGATTCCCGGACTCTTGCATCCCGAATCCGGAGATCTCCCCCGAAGAAAGGCATCGCCTGAATGCTCACTTTTGTTTTACGCCGGTTTGTTTCGATGGGGTTGGTGCTTTTTTGCGCCGTCTCGATCACGTTTTTTCTCATGCGCGGGGCTCCGGGCGGGCCGTTTGACCGCGAGCGGGAGCTGCTCCCTTCCGTAAAGGCGGCGCTGGAGGCCAAATTTCACTACGACGGCACCGCCTGGCAGCAATACACGGCCTACCTCGGGCGACTGGTACACGGGGACCTCGGCCCCTCGACCCGCTACCGCAACCGGACGGTGAATGAACTCCTCGCGCAGACGCTCCCGGTCTCGGCGACGCTCGGCGGGGTGGCCTTCGCGCTGGCGACTGTGGGCGGGGTGACGCTCGGGGGCTGGGCGGCGACGCGGCGCGGCACGGCGGCGGAAACCGGGGCGATGCTGGCCTCGTTGTTCGCGATTTCCATCCCGACTTTTGTGACGGGCCCGCTGCTGATCCTGGTTTTCGCGCTCTGGCTGGGCTGGCTGCCGGTGGGGGGCTGGGGCGGCCCGGCGTACTTGATCCTCCCGGCTATTACGCTGGCGGGGCCTTACGTGGCCTACATCGCGCGGCTCACGCGCACGAGTATGCTGGAGGTGCTGGGGCAGGATTTTGTCCGGACGGCGCGGGCCAAGGGGCTGGCGGAATGGCGCGTGGTCTCCAAGCATGTGGCGCGCGTGGCGCTCCTGCCGGTGGTCTCCTTCCTGGGGCCGCTGGCGGCGAATCTGCTCACCGGCTCGATCGTGGTCGAAACGATTTTCAACATTCCCGGCGCGGGCGGCTTTTTCGTCAACTCGATCCAGAACCGCGACGGCTTCCTGCTCGAAGGGGTCGTGATCGTCTATTGCGCGCTGCTCGTTTTCCTCAACCTCCTGGCCGATCTCGCCTACCCGTGGCTCGACCGCCGCATCAAGCTGAAATGAGAACGCACTCTCCCTGGAAAAAGCTCTTGGCCCGCGGCGGCGCGGTGCGCGTTTCGTTGATCGTCCTGGTGATCGTGACGCTGGCGGCGGTTTTCGGGCCCGCGTTGATGCCGGAGTCGGCCCGCGAGGTGAGCGCCGCGCAGTTCGCCCCGCCCTCGTGGGCGCACCCGTTCGGGACCGATCTGCACGGGCAGGATTTGCTTTTCCGCGTGCTTTCCGGGGCGCGGGTGTCGCTGACGGTCGGGATCGCCGGGGCGCTCATTGCGTTTTTCATCGGGACGGCCTACGGGCTCGTCTCGGGCTATGCCGGGGGCCGCACGGACGGGGTGATGATGCGCATTGTCGAGATTCTCTACGCCGTGCCGCGCCTAATCATCCTGCTCATTGCCGTGAACGCATTCGATTCGCGGATCAAGACGGGGCTGGCGGAGTTCGGCGCGCCCGCGCTGGTGGCCTATTCGCGCATCGTGATCCTGATCCTCTCGCTCGGGCTGATCGAATGGCTCACCATGGCACGGATCGTCCGGGGGCAGGTACTGGCGCTCAAGGCACAGACGTTCGTGCTAGCCGCCCGCAGCCTGGGGCAGAGCCACTGGAAAATCCTGACGCGCCACCTGCTGCCGAACCTCGTCGGGGTCGTGATTGTCTACCTGACCTTGACGGTTCCGGCGGTGATCCTGGACGAGTCGTTCCTAAGCTTCCTCGGCCTGGGCATCCAGGCGCCGCAGGCGAGCTGGGGCTCGCTATTGGCTGACGGTGCCCAGGCGCTCAACCCGATTAAGAGCTACTGGTGGCTGCTGGTTTTCCCGGCGGCGACGATGAGCGCGACGCTCTTGGCGCTCAATTTCCTTGGCGACGCCTTGCGCGACGTGCTCGACCCGCGCGGCGAACGCTAGCTATTTTCCTATTTCTCATGACTCGCCTTTGCATCTACGCCGGTTCCAGCTTTGGAGCCTCTCCGGATTATGTGGAAACCGCCACGGCACTCGGGGCCGCCTGCGCCCGGCGGGGGCTGGGCATTGTCTACGGCGGCGGCGGCGTGGGCCTGATGGGCGCGGTGGCCGACGCGGCGCTGGCGGCGGGCGGCGAGGTGACGGGCGTGATTCCCCGCGCGATGGTGGAGCGGGGCTGGCATCACTCGGGCCTCTCGAAGTTGATCGTGGTGGAGTCGATGCACGAGCGCAAGCAGACCATGGCGCAGCTTGGCGATGCCTTCGTGGCGCTGCCAGGCGGGATCGGCACGCTGGAGGAGGTTTGCGAGGCGTTCACGTGGCTGCAACTGGGGCTACATGCCAAGCCGGTCGGCGTGCTCAACCTCGGCGGTTTTTACGACAATCTCCTCCGGCTACTGGATCATATGACCACCGAGGCCTTTCTCTCCAGCACGCACCGGGAGATGCTAACGGTCGGCTGCGAGCCGGAGGCCCTCCTTGAGCAAATGATGGCCACCCAGCCCACGCTAGTTTCCAAAACCCCGGGGCTTAAAAACACCAAAGGCGCAAAGAAGTAACCCTCTTTGCGCCTTTGCGTAAAACGATCAGGCTGATTTACAGCGCGGCCAGGACGGCGTCGCCCATTTCGGCGGTGCCGACTTTCTTGCTCCCTTCGGAGTAGATGTCGCCGGTTCGGTAGCCTTGGTCGATGACCTTGCGCACGGCTTCGTCGATGGCGTCGGCGGCGGCGGTCTCGCTCAGCGAGTAGCGCAGCAGCATGGCCGCGGAGAGGATCTGCGCGATTGGGTTGGCGATCCCCTTGCCCGCGATGTCAGGGGCGCTGCCGCCGCTCGGCTCGAAGAGGCCGAACTGGCCGTAGGCGGTCTGCTTGATGCCCAGGCTGGCGCTCGGGAGCATGCCCAGGGAGCCCGCGATCATGGCCATTTCGTCGGTGAGGATGTCGCCAAAGAGGTTCTCGGCCAGCACGACGTCGAAGCCGCGCGGGTTGCGGATCAACTGCATGGCGGCGTTGTCGACGTAAAGGTGGTTCAGAGTCACTTCCGGGTATTCCTTGGCGACCTCGTTGACGGTCGCGCGCCAGAGGACGCCGTTTTCGAGCACGTTGGCTTTGTCCACGGAGGTGAGCTGCTTGCGGCGGCCCATGGCGGCCTTGAAGGCGACGTGGGCGATCCGCACGATCTCGCTCTTATGGTAGACCATGGTGTCAACGGCCATCGGCTCGCCGTTTTCTTCTTTGTGGAACTTGGGCTGGCCAAAGTAGAGGCCACCGGTGAGTTCGCGGACGCAGAGGACGTTAAAGCCACCCCGCACGAGCTCTTCTTTAACGGGAGAGGCGTGGGTGAGCGCCGGGAAACAGAGGGCCGGGCGCAGGTTGGCGTAGAGGCCGAAGTGCTTGCGCAGCGGGAGCAGCGCGCCGCGTTCGGGCTGTTCGTTGGGCGGGAGCTTCTCCCACTTCGGGCCGCCGACGGAGCCGAACAGAATGGCGTCGGAGGCTTCGCACGTCTCGATGGTCGAGGCGGGGAGGGCTTTGCCTTCATGGTCGATGGCCGCGCCGCCGACGTAACGTTCGGTGGTCGCGATCTCGAACCCGAATTTCTTGCCAACGCTTTCCAGCACGCGGAGCGCCTGGACCATCACTTCCGGCCCGATCCCGTCGCCGGGGAGGACCGCTACTTTGTACTGCTTCATGTGTCCCCTACTGCATACACTACTCTTCGCGTTGGGGCACCGTAATTTTGAAGTCCGGGTCGCTGTTCTTCTGCGCGACGGTCTGCGGAGTGGCCTTGGCCTTCGGTTTCGCGGTCGGCTCGGGGGCGGTATTTTTGTAAACCGGCTTGGAGATGGGGCGAACTTTGACGGGAGCCGGGGCGGTGCCGGGCTTCGGGTAATCGGCGACGACCGGGCGGTTGGAGGTGGGCACCAGGCGGACGCTGCCGCGGGCGTTGTTGCGCCAGCCGTTCGGGTCGGCGTATTCCTCGCCGGTGTTCTTCAGGCCGGAGACCTGGTCTTCCAACCCCGTGCCGTAGCCTTGCCGGATGATGGTAGGCGTAATGAAGACGAGCAGGTTACGCTTGGTGCGGCTGTTAAGGCGCTCCTGGAAGGCGTAGCCGAGCAGGGGAATATCGCCCAGCCCGGGCACTTTGCTGCGGGCCTTGGTGCCTTCATCCTGGAGCAGGCCGCCGATGGCCAGCGTGTCGCCGCTGCGGATGACTACGTTGGAATCCAGCGTGCGCGTGTCGATGACGGGGCTGGTAACGGTGGTGCTCGAAATCGTAAACGTGGCATCGGAGACCTTGTTGCTGATCTCCGGCTTCACCTGCATGGAAATGAAGTCTTCCTTATTAATGGTGGGCGTGACTTCCAGCGTATTGCCGTAGGTTTTATCCTCAAAGCTGTCGAACTCCGTGGTGGCGGTCTGCTCGTTGTATTTCAGCTTGGGAACGGGCTGGTTGCGGACGATTCTGATGGTCGCTTTGCGGGCGCTGGCGGTCACCACGCGGGGGTTGGCCAGGAACTCGGCGTCGGAATCCTCGTTGAGCATCCGCAGTGTGACGCTCATTTGAGGGATAGTCAGGATGGCCATCTGGCCAGACGCCTTGTGGCCGTCGGTGGTGTAGGAAAGGTTGCCAATACTGGCGTTGCTGCCCGCGGTGACCGCGCCGTTGCCGTAGTTAAACGTCTGGGCGGTGGAAGAGTTGCCGACCACGCCGCCCCAGTTGATGCCGTAGGACTGCTTCGGGTTGGCGGTGACCTCCACCATGCGCGCCTCGATCATGACCTGCCGGGTGGGGCGATCGATGGTCTCGAAGAAGAGTTGCAGGTTGGCCAGGTTGGAGCGGTAGTCCCGGAAAAAGACGGTGTTGGTGCGCTCATCGATCTGCGGGACGATCTTGCTCTGCACTTGCGTCGCGATGAGGTCCTTGACCTCGGAGACCTTGGCGTAGCTGAAGGTGTAGCAGCCGGTTTCGGTCGGCTCCTTGGCTTTTTCGGCGGCGGTCTTGAGGAAATAGACGTTGTTGCTCTGGGTCAGGTCGAGCCCTTTGGCTTCGGCGATGACTCGGATGGCCTCCATGGGGGTCACGTTTTCGACGCGCATGTTAATGGTGCCGGCAATCGAGTCGCTCACGACGACGCTGATCCCCGCCTGGCGGGCGAGGAGGCGCAGCACCATGGAGATGTCTTCGTTCTGGAAGTCGCGGATGGTGCGTGCCGTGGGGTTGGCGATGCTCTCGGGCGCGGCGGCGGCAACCATGGGAGCGGCAACCACGGGAGCGGCGGCGGTAGGAGCTACAGTGGGAGCCACGGCGGGTACGCTGGGGGTGGCGGCTGAGGGAGGCTGCGCGGCGGGTTCCTCGACCGGGGGGGTCGCGGGAGTCGGCGAGACCTCGGCGGGAGCAACCGGAGGCGCCACGGGGGCAGGGGTTGGGGTCTGGGCCTGGACCGCGGTTGCAACCGAGAGGGCCGAGCAGAGGAGTGCCAGTTTCCGCATAATTCGTGTTTTTAGGTTGTTGAGGGTTAGGTGGAAGGGGCAGGGAGTGTTTTTCCACCTAAGGGAAAAGACTAGCAAAAAGTGAACCAACCGGTCCAGCGGCCCGATCTTTTTATCTGCTATGCCAATAATTTGCAGAGATTTACTCCGCTTCCCTCACTGCCGAGATAAAGTCCCGCATTCTAGCGGCGTCTTTTTTGCAAAATTGAGACTCCACCCCGCTGGCCACGTCAACCGCAAAGGGCCGGACGGCCCGGACGGCCTCGCCGACGTTCTCCGGGGTCAGCCCGCCCGAGAGGATGACGCGTATCTCCGGATGATCCCGAACAAAGGCGGCGGCAAGCTCCAGGTCGATGAGCTTGCCGGTGCCGCCGTAGGCCCCGGGAACAAAGGCGTCGAGCAGGATCGAGCGCGTGGCGTACTCCCCTGCCCGCGTGAGGGCCTCCCGGTCGCGCGCGGCCAGCGCTTTGATAAACCCGGGGAAGCGGGCGCAAAACGAGGGCGATTCGTCGCCATGGAACTGGATGCGGTCGATGGACGGCAGGGCCACGATCTCGGCGGCCTCGGCCTTCGCCGGGTTGACGACGACGGCAACGCGGGTGACGAACGCGGGCAGGTCGAGCATCCAGGGCGTGGCGGCTTTTAGATCAAGGTAGCGCTTGGAGCCGGGGAAGCCGTTGAAGCCGAGCGCATCGGCTCCGGCTTCGATGGCTGCCTCGGCATCGGCGGGGTTGGTGAGGCCGCAAATTTTGACGCGAACTTTGGGGTGACAAGGGCGGGGGGGATTATCGGGGGTCGGATTCATGATCGATGACGCGGCCTTCAACGCGCTTCATTTCGCCAGGCCGGGGGGCGGGTTCGTCGAAGTGCCGGGGAGCATGGACCTCGAAGCGCACGGCTCGGGGTCCGTTAACAAAACCGTTCACCATCCATGAGGCGATGCTCACCACGATCGCCCCCAGGAAGGCCGAGCCAAACCCGGCCACGTGAAACCCGTCAACCCAGCCGCTGCCGACGAAGTGGAGCAGCACGGCATTGATCACCGGCACGAAGAGGCCCAGCGTCAGCACGACCAGCGGCAACGCGAAGAAAAGGAGCACGGGCCGGATCACGGCATTCAGAACCCCGAGCAAAAGCCCCGCCCAGATCAGCGCCCCGGTGCTATCCGCGCTGATCCCCGGCACGAAAGCCGTGGCGACCAGGACCGCGAACGTCGTTGAGGCCCATCGAAAAAGGAAGGGTTTCATAATCCTCCACCATAAACGCGTAAAGCGCTTCTGAAAAGCCAAAGACGGAGCCCGCTCTGCCCCGTCCGCGTCTGGTCTTTTTCGTTGATTAGGCCCGGCTGATCGCGAGGCGGATGATCCGCGCCTGTTCCTTGAGGTCGTCGAGCTTCTTGAGGGTTTTCTCCTGCCGCTCGATCAAGGCGGCGTTGGCGGCCTTGAGGGCGGCGAGGCGTTCCTCCGCGGTGACGGGGGCCGCAGTGACCTCCTGTGAATTAAGCAGCCCCGAGGAGCCGATCCAGGCGACGCCGATGGCCAGGGCCACAGCCCAGTTGCAAAGAGTGCGTTTCATGGCGTTATTTCTTCCCCCCTCCCGCGCGGCCCGCGTAAATGCGCACCTGCCGGAGCGTTTCGGTCAGGTCGTCGATCTGCTCGTCGATCTTGGCCTGGTTGGCTGTGAGCTGTTTGTTTTGTTCCGAGAGCTGGTCGATGAGGGCCAGCACCTGGGGGGATGCCTGGGGAGCGGCCTCGATCGCGACCACGGGGCGCACGGCGGCGTTTTGCCCGGCGGCGTTTTGCCCCGAAATGGGCCCCGAGAGCGCGAGCAACCCCAGCGCACCGGCCAGGAGGTAAAAGGAGTGCGTTTTCATGCGAGACCCTGTGTATGCATATTCCGTGCGAAACTCGACCGGAATCGGCGAAAAGAGTGGCCGAACCGCCAAAATATACCCAGGGAATGTAAATTTCCAGGGTGTGGCGCGATTTCTGCTTGCCGATCCCCGCTTCCAGCCTACCTTCCCGTCATGGCCGGTATGCAACAAGTCCAAAACCTCTCAATGCAGCAAATGCTGGCGCCTCAGCTCCAGCAGAGCCTGCAGATATTGCAGGCTCCCATCCTGGAGCTGCGCAATTTGATCCAGGAGGAGATGGCCATCAACCCCGTGCTGGAGGAGGAACGGATCGAGCCGACCCTGGAGGACCGCCAGAGCGAACGCGACGAATTCCAGGAGGAGTTCGAGCACCTGGCCAAGCTCGATGAGGAATGGCGCGACTACATGTCGCAAAACAGCTCCTACTCGGGCCGATCCCAGGACGACGAGGAGCGCCGCCAGTTCTTTTTCGATTCCATCGCCACCAACGAGACCCTCCAGCAGCACTTGATGGAGCAGCTGCAAACCAGCGACCTCTCGGCCGATCAGCGCAAGGTGGCCGAGCTGATCATCGGCAACATCGACGACCTCGGGTTTCTGACGGTCTCCGTGGAGGACATGAGCCAGAACTCGGGCGTGGCCTTGGCGGAACTGCGCGAAGTGCTCGAAGTCATCCAGACCTTTCACCCCGTGGGCGTCGGCACGCGGGACCTCCGCGAGTGTTTGCTCGTGCAGCTCCAGCGGCTCGGCAAAGGCGACGGCATGGAATACCGGATCGTCGACAAGCACCTCGATGACCTGGGCAAGCACCGCTTCCCCGAGATCGCCCGGCGGCTCAACACCACGCCGGAGCAGGTGCAAAAGTGCGCCGATTTCATCGCCACGCTCGACCCGAAGCCGGGCCAGCTTTTCACCCCGGATATGACCAACTACGTCCTGCCGGACGTAACGGTGGAAAAAATCAGCGGGGACTGGCAGATCAGCCTCAACGGCGAGCAGATCCCGCATTTGCGCATCTCCAATACGTATAAAGACCTGATGTCGCGCGACGGCAACGCCAACGACGTGCGCGACTATATCCGGGAAAAGATCCGCAGCGGCAAGTTCCTCATTAAGAGCATCCACCAGCGGCAGCAGACGATCTCGAACATTGCCAACGAGATCCTGGAGCGGCAGAGGGAGTTTTTCGAAAAGGGCCCGACGGCGCTCAAGCCGCTGACGATGGTGCAGGTGGCCGACGTGGTGGGCGTACATGAAACCACGGTCAGCCGCGCCATCTCGGGCAAATACATGGCCACGCCGTGGGGCGTTTTTGAGCTAAAATATTTTTTCACCCCGGGCTACCAGACCACCGGGGGCGAGACGCTCAGTAACACCAGCGTGAAGAGCGCGATCACGGAACTGGTCAAGGGCGAGGACACGCGCCACCCGCTTTCCGACAAGGAAATCGTGGACATCCTCACCGAGCGGGGCATCCCCATCGCGCGGCGCACCGTGGCCAAATACCGCGCCGAAGCCGGGATCCTCCCCAGCAACATGCGCAAGAGCTACTAGAGGATTTTTGGGAAACCCGAGGAACCTGGCGAGATTGACGCCCGGCTACTTCAGCTCCGCCAGCCCCTTGAGGTCCATCTTCTGGAGCCACTCGCGGGAGTCCTTGGGCTCCATGTTGGTCAGGTCGACCTGCACAAAAAAGCGGTTGCCCACGATGACGGCGAGCGAGACGGCCTTCGGCATCATGCTAACGTGCTCGAAACCCGGCATATCGCCAATCTGCACCTGTTTGTCGGTGCCCTCGGCCGTGGAGGCCGATTTCCACTGGCCGGTGATGGCCTTCAAGTATCCATTATGCCCACCCGCGTCGATGATCGTCACCGTGGCCACCTTGGCGTTTTCGTCCTCGCCTTTTTGGTAGGTCTGCGTCGCGGTGCTGAGGTTACAGACCTCGATATCGGTCACTGAGCCGCTGGGCTTCTCGGCGCTCCACCCCTCGGGGGTCTTGGGCAAAAACGAGATCAGCTTCTCAAACGCCACCACGGGCGGAGCCGGGGGCTTCGGCGTGGGCGTGGCCTCCACCGGAGTGGGCGTGGCCGTCGTTACCGGGTCCAGGCTGATCTTCAGTTTACCAGGAGCATCCGCCTGGGCACAGGCAACGCTCGCCGCGAAGGCCGCGGAGGCCAGCCAAAGACACGGGGTTTTCATGCTTCCTATGTAGCTGCGGGACCCAGGGAAAGTCAAACGGCAAACCAAAAGCCGCTCCGGCGATTTTTCGCAAACTCGCCGGAGCGGATTTAAAACCCGATAAAGATCTTGGGCGAGCTTAAGCGCGGGCCTTCTTGATCGCCTCGACAAAGGCCGCGGCGGTCTCGGTGAGCTTCTTCCAGTCCTTGTTTTTGAGGACTTCCTTGCTTACAAGGCTCGAACCCGCACCCACAGCGACGCACCCGGCCTTGATGAAGGCATCAATGGTCTGGAGGTTGACGCCGCCGGTGGGGATGATCTGGAGCTGCGGCAGCGGGGCGAGCAGGTTCTTGATGTATTGCGGCCCGAGCTGGTCGGCCGGGAAAATTTTGACGAAATCCGCGCCGTTCTCCTGGGCGGTGACGGCTTCGGTCGGGGTGTAGGCACCGCAGACGACCGGCTTGCCGTAGCGGTTGCCGACCTGGATGACTTCCGGGCGGGTGATGGGGGAGACGACGAACTCAGCCCCGGCGAGGATGGAAGCGCGGGCGGTTTCAGCGTCCAGCACCGTCCCGACACCGACGAGCACCTTGTCGCCGAAACGGGCGGAGACTTCGTGGATGACCTGGAGAGCGTTGGGGGTAGTCATCGTCACTTCCAGCCCGATGACGCCGCCTTCAAAAAGGGCCTGGGAAACGTCGAGGAGTTGCTCAGAGGAGTTGGCGCGAATGACGGCGATAATGCCGGGGTTGACGATACGATCGATAATGGCAGCTTTGCTCATAGTTACCCGACATGATGCAAAAGGGGCCGGGCCTCGGGAAGATTTTTTATTTTTTCTCTGAGCGGAACAGGAATGCAGCATGGGTTTTAAGAAAAATGGCATTTTGCGCTTGCCAATTAAGGCCTCCCGTTGAAGACTCATCGCCCCTTCGCGGAAGTCTTCGTGGAGGTTGTAAATCGGGCCGTAGCACAGCTTGGTAGTGCGCTTGAATGGGGTTCAAGAGGTCGCTGGTTCGAATCCAGTCGGCCCGATTTTCTTTCATTTCCTTCACCTCGAAGGAGTTGCACCGGCAAATAAGTTATCGCCCCTTTTTTCATCTGCACCCATTCGTGCATCTAATGGATTCCACGATTGCCATAACGGACATTGCTGTATAAAAAGTAAGCTTCAGTACGCTTCAATCTCATACGAATATGACAATCAGCACCCAATCCCATTCGGGCCGGTTTCGGCGGTCGGCCATTCTCTCCTCTCTGGTTTTCGCTCCGTTTCTTTTCGCGGCACAGGCGACGGCGGGCACGGCCACTTTTTCAGGCAATATTCTGAGCTTCACCGCAACGGCCTCCAACGTTACTGGTGTCTCGGGTACAGGAACCTCTTCGGTAACGCTGGACAACTACACCATCAACGGCAATGGCGTGTGGCTTCAGCCCGATACGAATACAACGGGGACTTTCAACCAGACGATCACGCTGACGGGCTCGACGATAATCAACTCGACTTACAGCGGCGCGTTCTCGCAATCCTACAACGCCAACAACAATGTCTCGCTCTACGCGGGGGCTGACGTTCGCATCACGACGACCGGCGGTTTCGGCGGCATCTGGCTGCTGAGCGACAAGGGCGGCGATGTGTACGCCAATTCCGCCGCCACGATCTCCGTCAGCGGCGCGGGCAATGAGGGCATCACCGCGGCAACCAACCTCGGCAGCGCCACGGTCATCAACAGCGGCACCGTTTCGTCGGCGAACTTCCGCGGCCTCTACGCCGACGGCAACTACAGCGCCTACTACGATAGCAACAACCACTCTCTGACCACGCTGGGGACCCCGGTGACGGTCAGTATTACCAACTCGGGCTACGTCACGGCCCTGCTCGAAGGCGCGCGCGCCATCAACTACTACGGCCTGGCGAGCGTCTCCAACTCGGGCTACGTTTTTTCCACTCAGAAATACGCGCTCATCGCCTGGTCCAACCTGGGCGACGCCTCCGTTACCAACTCCGGCACGGCCGTTTCCACTAACCGCAGCGCGCTTGAGGTCGGCACTGAAATCGGCAACGCCACCGTTACCAACAGCGGCGTCGCCACGAGCAGCAAGACCGACGCGTCGATCAATAGCGGCATGGGCTGGGACGGCATCCAGGCTTACGCCGACGTTTCCGGCAGCATCACCATCACCAACACCGCCACCGGGCAGATCAGCGCGGTGGACGGCGCGGGCATCCATGCCGTGACGCCCGAGGGCAACGTGATCATCCTCAACCAAGGGACCATCAGCGGGCTCTACGGCATTGAGGCCTACAGCGGCGGCGGCTCGCTCTCTTTCGTCTCCACCACCACCCCCTATCTCACCGTGGACGGGACCACCAGCAACACCACCACGACCGGCACCATCGGCATCGGCAACACCGGAACGATCTCCACCACTGGCCTCTCCGTCTACGCCGATGCCACCTCAAACCTCATCGTCAACACCGGCCTCATCACCACCACCGGCACCATCGGCATCCTGACAGGCAACGGCGACACGCTAATCTACAACTCCGGCACCCTTTCGGCCACGGGCTCCAACGCCGTGGCCATCGCCCTGGGCTCCGGCAGCAACCGGCTGATTTTGACGGAAAGCTCCAGTATTACCGGCTACGTTATCAACGGCGGAACGAACGGGACCATTGAACTCACCGGCTCGGGCTCCGGCTCGTTCGATCTCAACTCCACGGGCGCCTCGGCCCAATACCAGGGCTTCGGCACGCTGGAAAAAACCGACACGGGGACGTGGACCCTGAGCGGCGGCAGCTTCGGCGGCAATGTAACCGTCAGCGGCGGCTCTGTTGTCCTGGCCAGCTCGGCTACCCTCTCCGGCGCGCTGACAGACAACGCACTGCTCAATCTGCAAACCAACGTCCTCACGGTGGCGGGCAGCGTCAGCGGCACGGGCACCCTCGCGCTGACCATCGGCAGCAGCGACCACGGCTACCTGGTCAACTCCGCCGCTTCCAGCGACCTGAGCAAAATCACCCTCTCGATCAACTCCGGCAGCGAGGTCAAACCGAACCAGACCCTCGTGCTCGTAAAGAATTACACCGGCACCGTGCCCGTCGGCGAAACTGTCGTCTCCGGCTACCGTCTCTACCGCGTCGTGGAAGCTGGCGGCAGCGGCCTCGACAGCCAGGACCAGAGCTACAGCGCCGGGTCGCTGCTCCTCACCAGCGTCCCGCTGAGCGCCACCCGGGGCTACACTCCGGTGCCCACCAACAACGCCTCCCTATCGGTGCAGAACTACACCGGCTCCGACGCCGCTCTGGGCAACCTGAGCCTGGCCGTCCAGTCGCTCACCTCGGCCTCGGCCATCAACAAAGCGGGCGCACAGCTCCGGCCCGAGGCCAACGGCGGCACGCAGGCCGCGGCGCTCACGTCCGTTTCGCAGGCGCTGCAAACCATCACCCTGCGCAATGACTTCATCCGCGCCAACGGCGGCCTCCCGCCCGTGGCCGAGGGCAAGACCCACGGGCTCGACCTCTGGGGGCAGACGTTCTACACCAACGCGGCCCAGGGGGAGGTCAGCGGCGTGGATGGCTTCATCGCCAACACCGCCGGGCTCGCCATCGGAGCCGACACGCAGACGACCGACTCCACCCGCGTCGGCGCTTCGTTCGCCTACGCCTCCACCAACGTCAACGACCGAGGCACGCGCGCGGGCAGCGGCCAGGATGTCGACTCCTACATCGGCAGCCTCTACGCCACCTACGACGGCAACCCGTGGTACGTCGACGGCGCGGTGGTGGGCGGGGTGCATCAGTATGACAGCACGCGTTTCGTGAATATTGGCAACGTGCGCGAGACGGCCCGGGGCAGTTTCAGCGCCGAGCAGGTCGGCTTCAAGCTCCTCGGCGGCTACCCGATCGACTTCCGGCGCGTCACGCTCACCCCGATCGCTTCGCTGGCCTACAACCAGCTCAACCAGGACTCGTACAAGGAGCACGGCGCGCCGGGGGCGAACCTCCAAGTCGAGAGCCAGACGCTCAACTCGCTGCGCTCCGGCCTCGGGGCGAAGATCGCCACCACGGTTTCGACGTCCAATGGCTGGCTGATCCAGCCCGACCTTCACGCCTTCTGGTTCCATGAGTTCGGCAACACCGCCTACGACCTCACCTCGCAGTTCGTGGCGGCGGGCGGCGGCAGCTTCACGACCCCCGGCATCAAGCTCGGTGAAAACGGCCTCGGCCTTGGCACCGCGCTGAGCATCATCGCCACCCCGGGCGTAAGCGTCACGCTCAAGTACGACGCGGAAATCCAGCAGAATTACACCAGCCACAACGTGGTCTTCGAAGCCCGCTTCAGGTTCTAGAGCGGCCTGCAATCAACTTAAAAAAGCGCCAGGGGTGCCCTCAAAACCCGTGGCGCTTTTTTATTGCGATCACGGCAGCCCCACAGGCGGCTCAATCTCGATCAATTTGCGGCTCTTTACCAGGAGATCGAGGGTATCGGCCGGGAGTTTTCCGGCGCGAATGCGTTCCTGGACGTTGAATTCATCCACGGCGAGCGGCTTCCCCGCCCGGTAGCAGATCAGCGGTTCGGCGCGCACATTGCCCGAGGCCGCACGCGCTTGGGCGATGGCCGCCACCATCTCGCGCTCGCTCTTGGCGATGCCCTCGCGGAAGGAGGGATCAAACGCCAACCGGGAAATCTTCACGTTCGGCGTCATCCACCACCCCGCCCAGATGAACAGCACCGCGGCAGCCCTCGCCAGCGCAAGCCCCATCCCCTCGCCCGGGAAAACCTGGAAGAGGCGACTCAGCGCCAGGCCGACGATCACCGAAAGCGCGATCAGCCAGTCAAACTCGGCATTCACATCCACACCCGCGCCGAGTTTCTGGACGAAAAACACCGCCAGCGCGATGCCCGCCCAAAGGTGGCAAATCCCCCGCTCTCGCCCCCCGAACCGACCCAGCGCCACCCATGCCAGAAGGGCCGCCACCACATAGCGCAGATGCGCGAGCGAGCTTAACGCTTTGTGCCAATCGTGGCTGCGCGGGGTCAGGAAAAAATTGAAAATAAACGCCTCGCCGTACAGCCCGCAGCAGAGGGCAAAGCCGATCAGCACAGCACCCCCGGCCCAGGTGGCGCACTTCAGGAAGTGCCCGCGCCGGTAGAGAAACAGCCAGGCCATCGCCGCCGCGGGCATGGCAATGATGTTGTGTTTGAAAAACCCGGCCACCACCATCGCGAGGACATACGCCGTCCCATCCCCTCCCCGCCAGGCCGTCCGTAGAAAACCGGCGAACGCCAGCGCCATCAGCGCCTGCGCCAGCAGTTGCGGGTCGTCCATGCCGACGTAATCAGTGAAATAACGGCACATCGTCCCGGCGAACCAGACCGCCCCGATCAGCGCCCCGGAGCGGTTGCCGCCCAGGGCCAGGACCATTCGCGCCACGGCAAAAGCGATCCCCGCCACGGCCAAGAGCGAAAGCCAGCGCCCGGCCAGCACGTTGTCGCCCAGGAGCTTCCCGGCGAGCCCCACCGCGTAGAAAGACAGCGGGGGGTAGTTATTGGTAATGAGCTGATCCGGTGGCGGGTAAAGCGGGGCGCTACCCATCGCGGCGTCGGCCAGATAGGCGTTCCAGCCTTCGTTGGGATCAATCGACGCCTTCAGCCCGATGCGATAAATGGGCCACACGGCCAGCACGAGAGCCGACAAAATCAGCCAGGCCAGGGCCATGCGCGGAATGAGGCCACCGCGCCGCACATCGAGCACCATAAAAAAGAAACGCCCCCTTTCCGCCGTGAGAGACGCGGATTCGGAACTTTTTTCGCGTTTTTCGGCGGAACCGGGTTCGGCCCGGCTCCGCCGCAAACGTAAATTTTCGAACTATTCCCCGCCGAGGTAACGCTCAATATGGCGGTCGAGTTCGCCGAGGCCACCGGCGCAGGTGGCTCCGGCCACGCGCTCCACCATTTCGTCCGTCCAGGCTTCTTCCTCAACCTGCTCGGTGATGTACCACTGGAGGAAAAGCTGCGCGGGAAGGTCGCCCTCGGAAACCGCTGTCTGGTAGGCGGCGTTGATCTTCTCCGTCGTTCCCCCCTCGATGGTCTGGGTGTACTTGGCTACCTCGATGAGGCTGGCGAAATCAATCTTGGCCGCCGGAAGCGCGCCGACTTCGGGGAGTTCCCCACGGTCGATCAAGTGCTCGGCGATCTTCGCGGCGTGCAGGCTCTCCTCGCCAGACTGCTTCTTGAACCATCCGGCGAAACCGCAGAGATTCTGCTTTTCGCTCCAAAGAGAGAGGGCCAGGTAGTAGTTCACGTTGCTCAGTTCACTGATGTACTGGGCTTTCAACGCGGCGAGAGTAGCGGGTTTAATGGCGATCTTCGGCATATGCGTATTATTAAGAAGGTTATAGGTCAGTTCTGATCAAAGGTGCATCGTTGCCGGACCCCGTGGTTTGTGACGAATTTAAGGAAATTCATCGAGATCCCTACCTTGTTCCCCCCTTTAAATAGGCGATTTGAGGGCACGAAGTAAAGACCCATCGGACACCCGGCCCGCGAATTCCTTCTTTTCTCTTGAAGAAAAAAAGCTAATGTTGCCCGCTCTCGTCATGGCCATTCGATTCCTCAACACCTACACCCGCGCGCTGGAAGAGTTCCGGCCCCTGGACCCGGCTGGCAAACAGGTGAAAATCTACACCTGCGGCCCCACGGTCTATAACTACGCCCATATCGGCAACTTCCGCGCCTACCTCTTCGAAGACCTGCTCCAGCGGCACCTCGAAGGCCGGGGCTACGAGGTCAACCGCGTGATGAACCTCACCGACGTGGATGACAAGACGATCCGCGGATGCCGGGCGGCGGGAATTCCCCTCACCCAGTTTACCCAGAAGTTCAAGGACGCCTTCTTCCAGGACCTCAAGGCGCTACGGATCAAGCCCGCCACGACCTTTCCCTCCGCGACCGACCCGGTCTACATCGCCCGGATGATCGCCATGATCACCCAGCTCATGGACACCGGCTACGCCTACCAGGCCGAGGATAAGTCGATCTACTTCCGCCTCAACAAATTTGCCGATTACGGCAAGCTGGCCCACCTGAACCTGGAGGAACTCCGCCCCACGGGCCGCATCGCCAACGACGAGTACGAAAAAGAGAGCGTCGGTGATTTTGCCCTCTGGAAAGCCTGGGACGAAGCCGACGGCGACGTCAAATGGCCCAGCCCCTGGGGCGAAGGCCGCCCCGGCTGGCACATCGAGTGCAGCGCCATGTCCACCGCCCTTCTCGGCGATGAAATCGACATCCACTGCGGCGGCGTGGACAACATTTTCCCGCACCACGAGGCGGAAATCGCCCAGGCCGAATGCTGCACGGGCCATAAATTCGTGCGCACGTGGCTCCACTGCGCCCACCTGATGGTCGAAGGGCAGAAAATGTCCAAGAGCGCGGGCAACTTCTTCACCCTGCGCGACCTGCTGGACAAAGGCTGGACCGGGCGGGAAATCCGCTACGTCCTCTTCAGCGTCAACTACCGCCTGCCGCTTAACTTCACCTTCGAGAGCCTCGCCGCCGCCCGCAGCGCCCTTGGGCGCATCGACGCGTGGACCGAGCGCCTCGCCAAGGAAGCCGCCGGAGCCCCGCAAGCCTCCGCCCACCCGCTGGGCGACGCCGCGAGCCGCTTCGCCGAGGCCCTCGACGACGACCTCAATATTTCCGGTGCCCTCGGCGTTCTCTTCGAGACGATCCGCGAGACCAACCGCGCCTTTGACAAGGGCGAGCTGAACCCGGCGGACGCCAAGGCGATCCTGGGTGCCTGGGAAAAGATCAACACCGTCCTCCAGTTCCAGCAAGACGAAGCCGCCGCCATCCCTCAGGACGTGCAGGCGCTCATCGACGCCCGCGCCGCCGCCCGCGCCGCGAAGAACTGGGCCCTTTCCGACGAACTACGCGCCAAGATCGACGCCGCCGGTTGGTTCGTCAAAGACTCCAAAGATGGGCAGACCGTGACCCTCAAATAGCAATTTGTAACGCATGACCTTCACCCCCGCCGAATACCTGGACCTGACGCGCACCGATCACCGGCCGCTTTTCGATAACATTGCCAACGTCTGGGACGCCCTGCGGCAGATCCCCACCTACCTGCAATTCCGCCTCAAGCCCGGCATCCACGGGCGCTTGATCGGCAAGCCGTTTGTCAGCACGGCCGTCTACATCGGGCCCGGCACCGTCATCGAGCAAGGAGCCATGATCAAAGGCCCGGCCTGGATCGGGGCCAACTGCGAGATCCGCAACGGCGCGTACATCCGCGAAAACGTCATCGTCGGCAACGGCTGCGTGCTGGGCAATTCGTGTGAATTCAAGAACTCGATCCTCTTCGACGACGTTCAGGTGCCCCACTTCAACTACGTGGGCGACTCCATCCTGGGCCATCATGCCCACCTCGGGGCGGGCGTCATCCTCTCCAACGTCAAGCTCGACCACGGCGAAGTCACCGTGACCACCCCCGAGGGCCTCGTCATCTCCACGGGCCTGAGGAAATTCGGGGCCATCCTGGGCGACCGCGCCGAAATCGGCTGCAACTCCGTCCTGAGCCCCGGCTCCGTCATCGGGCGCGACACCATCCTCTACCCCGGCAGCCAGTGGCGGGGGTGCGCTCCCTCCGGCAGCATCGTCAAACAGCGGCAATCCTTTGAAATCGTCGCCCGGCGAGGGTAAGCTCTGAGCTTCGCGTCAAACCACTTGAGTTTTTAAGCCGCCTCTGAAAAGTTAAACCCCTCTTCCTATCAACCACGCTATGCCCACCGACCCAGCCGAGAACATCCATTTGAGCCCCATGGAGATTTGGTTCATGTACAAGACCAAAATCCTCCTCTACGGCGGCATTATCCTCGCCCTTATCTTCGTCATCGTGGGCGCACAGATTCGCTCCTACACCCGCCTCACCAACTCCGAGGCCCTCTACGCCAAGGCCGAAACCGTGGCCGATTTCCGGGCCATCGCAGAGGACTACGCCGGAACCCCCGCCGGAGGGAATGCCTCGCTGCGCCTGGGCGAAAAACTCCGCGCCGAGGGCAAATACGACGAATCCATCGCCGCGCTGCGCCAGTTTGTCGACAAATACCCCAAGCACCCGCTCGCCGCAGGCGGCTGGACCAGCATGGGCGTAACCTATGAGAAGCAGGGCAAAATCGACGAAGCCCTCGCCGCCTACACCGACGGCATTACCAAGTACCCCGACGCCTACACCACCCCGCTGGCCATGATGGCCCAGGCCCGGCTCAATCTGGAGAAAGGCAACAAAGACGAAGCCCGCCGGATCTACACCGACGTCACCGCCCGCTTCGGCCAGACGCTCTACGCCCAGGAAGCCATGCGCGCCCTGCACTTCATCCAGAAGTAACTGCGGCACCTCTCTTACTCCAAAGGCGCAAAGGGAAACCTCTCTTTGCGCCTTTTTCGTCGATTTCCATCTTGCCAATCGGCGGCCGGGATGGTGGGTTTAAGGACTTTATGAGTCAGCCCGCCCCGCAATCCGCAAAACCGTCCGACAGGATGGAGAAAATCGTGTCGCTGTGCAAACGCCGCGGCTTCATCTTTCAATCCAGCGAAATCTACGGCGGCATCAACGGTTTCTGGGATTACGGCCCACTCGGAGCCGATCTCAAGCGCAACGTAAAGGACCTCTGGTGGAAGAGCATGACCAAGCTGCGCGACGACGTCGTGGGCCTGGACGCCAGCATCATCATGCACCCGGCCATCTGGAAAGCCTCCGGCCACTGCGACACCTTCGCCGACCCGATGGTGGACTGCCTGCTGACCAAAAAGCGCTTCCGGGCCGACCAGATCGAGCCCCAGAGCGGCATCGTCTTCTTCTATTCCGGCGCGAAGGACGAAACGAGCGGCAAAGTCTGTAACGAGCCCTTCTCCGTCCTCCTGGCTGCTGGCAAACCGGCCGAAAGCGCCCGCAAAGTCGCCACCCAGTTCTACGCCCAGCGCGGCCTGGAAGCCCCCGCCCTCCAGGGCGAGCAGACCGAAAAGGTCGAGAACTCCATCAAATACAACCCCGAGAACGGCGCGCAACTCACCGAACCGCGCATGTTCAACCTGATGTTCAAGAGCCACGCGGGCCCCGTGGAGAGCGAGGAAAACGCCGTCTACCTCCGCCCGGAGACCGCCCAGGCCATCTTCGTCCAGTTCAAGAACGTGCTCGAAACCTCGCGCCAGAAAGTCCCCTTCGGCATCGCGCAGATCGGCAAAGCGTTCCGCAACGAGATCAACCCGCGCAACTACACCTTCCGCTCCCGCGAATTCGAGCAAATGGAGCTGGAATTTTTCATCAAGCCCGACGAAGTCGTCGAGAAGCAATGCGGCACCGTGGCCGCCCTGCCCGCCGAAGGCGAGCCGACCGACCCGCCGCAGGCCAACTGGGGCTGGGAAGTATGGCACAAATACTGGGTGGAAGCCCGGATGCGCTGGTATGAGTCGATCGGCCTGGGCCGCGACACCCTGGAGCAATACTGGCAGAAGAAAGACGAACTGGCCCACTACGCCCGCGCCTGCGTCGATATTCTGTACAAATTCCCCTTTGGTACCCAGGAACTCGAAGGCATCGCCGCCCGCGGCAACTTTGACCTGACCCAGCACCACACGCACTCCGGCAAATCGATGGAATACTTCGACCAGGAGGCGAGCGCCAAGTACATCCCGCACGTCATCGAGCCCTCCGCCGGAGTCGACCGCCTGCTGCTGGCGCTCATCTGCAACGCCTACGACGAAGAGGAAGTCACCGACGAAAAGGGCAAAACAGAAGTGCGCACCGTCATGCGCTTCCATCCGCGCGTCGCCCCCATCAAAGTCGGCGTCTTCCCGCTGCTGCGCAACAAACCGGCCCTGGTAGAAAAAGCCCTGGAAGTGCGCGACCTGCTGCGCCCGCACATGAACGTCTTCTACGACGACGGCGGGGCCATCGGCCGCCGCTACCGCCGCCAGGACGAAGCCGGGACACCTTTTGGCGTCACCATCGACTTCGACACCATCGGCGAGAACGGCTCCGCGTTGGAAGGCACCGTCACCCTGCGTCACCGCGACTCGATGAAGCAAGAGCGGGTGAAAATCAGCGACCTGCTCTCGATCCTCCTGCCGCAAGTCGCCTGAGGCGACCTGCGGCACGCGCTACCGCGCGATTGTTCGGTTTAGCTAAAATTCAGCAACCCTCGTTTCCGAGTTTCGGGAACGAGGGTTCTTTTTTTGCCAAGCTTGTAACAATTTCATGGCCTCGCCTATTTCACCTTGTCCCCATTGCCCACTGGCACCTATCCTGCTCATGAAATATCATATGGAAGAAGATTCAGTAACGACACAGGAAACGCGGGAAATCCCGAGTATTAGAAAAGACTGGTGGCTGGCCCTCCTTTTCAGCCTCGCGATTCCAGTCTGCGTCCTGGTCTTTTTCCTCGTGGCTCCGCATTGGCTGAATGCGAAGATCCGGCAGGAAATCGCCCACGACTTTAGGGCAGCTCGGGATCTCACACCCCAGGAGCAAGCGCGCCAAATCGCCCTCTTTACCAAGCTCGATTTCAACCGGATTTGCCTGGAGAAGCCGCAAGAGTACACCGCCCTCGAAGAAATGTTCGAGCGCTCCGGCACCGCGGAAAATTTCCGGCGGCTGCGCTGGGGGCTCGATGGTTCCAGCGCGCTGCTGGTCGCCCTGGCGGTCTCGCTCGGCAGCGTCCTTTGGCTGAACCGCCGCGCGCGGCAAAATCCCGGCCGCCTGATTTCCTCGTTCCGCATTGGCTGGCGTCTCAGCATGGGAACGGCGCTTTTGGAACTCCTCCTATTGGTGCCGCTCCTGAGTTACGCGCTCTTTGAATTCTCCGTTTTGCTGATGGAGCAGTTCTTTATAAAACTCCTCATTATCCTCATTTCCGCCGGGGGGTATGCCCTCTGGTTCAGCATTAAAATCCTGCTCAAAAACGTGCCCCTGGAGTTCGAGGAAACGCTCGCCCGCGAAGTCACTCCCGCCGAAGCGCCCACGCTTTGGGCCGCCGTCCGCGAAGCTGCGCGGCAACTGCAAACCGCGCCGCCGGACCACATCATCATCGGCATGCAGCTCAATTTTTACGTGACGGAAATGAACGTCAAGCTTGCCAGCGGCGAGATGCACGGGCGCACGCTCTTCCTTTCGCATCCGCTCATCAAATACCTTTCCGAAGCCGAAACGCTCTCGGTCATCGGGCACGAACTCGGCCACTTCATCGGCGAGGATACCCGCATCGGGCGGGAATTTCACCCCATGAAGTTCAAAGCGAACGCCACAATGGCCACGCTGAACGGCGCGGGCTGGACGGGCTGGACGAGCCTGCAATTGCTGCGTTTCTTTACGATATGCTTTGCCGAAACGGAACAAGCGGCGTCGCGGCGTCGCGAATTTCTGGCCGATAAGCACTCCGCAGCGTTGACCTCCACGGAGACTGTTGCGCGCGCCCTCATCCGGGTCAATGTATTCTCGGCGGCTTTCGAAATAGCACTACAGGATGCCGTTCGCAACCAGGGATGCTCGCCGCTGGAAACTCCGCTGCGGGCCGTGGTGGCAAACCGGCTGATTCCCGAGAAAGCCTTCTGGAAAAATCTCTTCCTGACCCGGCAGCCCCACCCGCTTGATTCCCATCCCTCCCTGCAAGCCCGCATGGATGCATTGAACCAAAAAATCTCTGCCGAACAGGCCAAGTCCATCGCCTTGATCGATGAACCAAGCGCGTTCGATCGATGGCTCGCGCAAGCGGATAGTCTTTTTGCCGGAGTCAGCGACAGCACGCAGGCCGCCATCCGCCAAATGCAGCACCAAACGGAAGTCGTGAAGGCTGACGCACGCACGGATTCCGGCAGAGCCTTGCTCGAAGCCCACTTCCCAGAAATACGCTGGAATGCAAAATATCCGATTGAAGCCGTCGTCTGGCTGGTCCTCGGCGGTCTGGCGCTGTCAGGGGCTTTCGCGGATTTAGTCATCGAATCGCATTTCAATCTCTTCATCTACATTGCCGGGCCCCTGGGAACTGTTTTTCTCCTCAAAGGGACCGGCGTTTGGAAGCATCACAAAAACGCCTCATTGATCCTCGACAGCCAAGGACTGCGGTATACCACCTGGGTACGAGCCCTCGCTTTCGAGGACGTACAATCCATCTCCGCCGTGAAAACGGCCCAGGGTCTGATCATGGTACTAGGGCTCAAAAAAGCGCAGCAGCCCATCTGGATATACTCGTTCCCAATCCCACGCAAAACGGTCACATTCCTTCTTTCGCGCGTGGACGGAGACTCCGTGGCGATCATTCAAACCGTTGCATCTTATCTGACGCGCCAACTCGCCCCCAAAAACGCGCGATAGTAATCGACAGCCTCTATTTCAAGCCGATCCCTAACGCCTGCTGATAAAACTCAAGGACCCTCGGTGAGAAATAGTACCAAAGGATAGCAGCCCCAAACCCCAACGCCACAAGCGTAACTACCAGCCGGCGCACGTTTTGAGCTTCCCGGTCCATGCGCGATTCGCCCAGCCGCTTCGGAGTACCTTCCCGGGTAAACCGGCCAACCACTCCTTCCATAAATAGATCCCCCACAACCTCCACCACCCATTCGAAAACGCCGTGAAACATAAAGATTATCGAGCGTCCTTGAGCCGCTCTTTCTCGCGCTTCTGATATTCCTCAACCCGTTTTTGCACTTCCTGTTCCGCTTTATCCAGCTCCTCAGGAAGCCCCACAACCCCTTGTTCGCTCACGGAAAAATCCTTTTCAACTCGATAAACATGAATGCTATCCGCTCCGCGCCCGCGATTCTTGCATTGCACATAAAAGTAGCATTGATGAGGCAGGTCCCCAGAGCGGCTCGGTGAATAGACCGCGCCCCATACCTTGATAGGAATTGGCTCCCCTCCGATATAGCGGCAAGACTGTTGTTTCCCATCTTTGAGCACCTCGACAACCTGCCGGTTGTTGCCAGGCCACTCACTGATCAATCTAGTCCAAATGCGTACTTCCAAGGGCGCTTGAATTGGCGGGTGGAACTTGAGCGTCCAGGAAAGACGGTATCCGCTGAACATCGGATCGCTTGACGTTTGCCCCCACGTCCCCGAAGCGACCTCAGCTTTCTCCACAGAGACCGCATTGACATCAAAGCCCTCGCCTCGACTCATGGTAGGACAACAAGCGATCGACAGCCCCCACACCAGGCCCCATCGCAGACACGGCAAAATCCGATTCATGGTATTACCAAGTATAGTGCGCGGTATAGCTGACCTTCTTTTCCTCGTCGGGCTTGAGCTGGACGCGGAACTCAATCACCTGCGCCGCCGTCTTCGTGAACGGCTCGGACGGGTTCACGATCTCCCACGTGTACCAGCGGTAGAGATGCTCGACGATGCGAATCTCCACCGGCCCCTTTTTGTGATTGCGCACGGTGATCTCGAAGGACTCGTCCACCGTGTGGTCGTTGTTTTTGCGGACAAAGTTCGTGCGGCGGCGCTCGCCCACGAGGTCGAAGGCGTTGCCGGTGTAGATGCGCAACGTCTCGTCCTTGGGCGTATGGTCGATCACGTTTTCGCCAGTAAACTCCGGGTTGCCGTCGCTATCCTGTTTGTAAAAACGGACGCGCCCCTTGGGGAGCGGTAGGCCGAGATGGTTGGCCTCGGAATTCTTGATTTCCCGCACAACGGCCACTTTGGTATCGCTTTCAGTGCCCAGGTCCTCGTTGTTGCGGAGGTTCTGCATGGAATTTCCACGCCAGCGGTTGGCATCGATTTTCAAGCCGTCATAAATATAGATGCGCTGCGATTGAACGCCCGAGGCCCGGATGAACTCCACCTGCTTGGTCTCGCGGTCGCGCAAAGTGGCCGGGTTCTGGAGCGTGTAGAGATGGTATTCATCAAAGGATTTTTCGGTAACGGCGGGAGCCGGAACAATGAGAGCATCTATAGCCGACGTGTTAAACCTCATCGCACGCCCCATCGCCTCTCCCTCCTGAATTTTGCTCACATCCCCGGCCATGAGCTTGATCTTGGCATCCTTGAACGTCTTGCCGCTTTGGTTATCGATGGTGACCCACCCGGTAATATCCAGGATGTCGCTTTTCTCGGGCGCGACCACGTTGTAATCCGCCTCCCAGGTCATGCCGCTGGTGATGTAGGCCAGCTCAGCGTTGAACTTGGCGGCCTTGGCGGCGTTGAGCTTCCAATCCAGCGTCGGCTTTAAAACGGTGTCGTCGGCCAACGCGGGGAAAATCGGCTGCCCCGGCAGGCTGAATTGCAGCTTGCCCTCCACTTCGATAATCGGCTGCCGGGTCTCCTGCGCCAGCGCCATTTGCGTTTGATAATAGGCTTGGCCATACCGGCGCATGGCATCCTGCCCGTGCGGCTGGTAGCCGCTGCGGATGATCTTGCCCTGCACAATTTTCTTCTGCCCGCCGCCGGTATCCACTTGGAAGTCGATGGTCTTGCCTTCATTGAGCGCCAATAGGAGATCTTGCGAAACCGGGTCGTTGCGGTAGTTCTGCTCCAGGATTTGCAGCGGAAATTTCCCGGCGGGGTCGCGCAGCATCACGGAATCCGTTTCCACGTGCGCGGTGGTTTCGGCGAACTGCACGCTATTGAGCCCGGCCTTCAGATCCAGCGGCACGGTATCGCGCACGACGGCGAAGTTTTGGTTATAAATCGTGAGCGACGGAGCCGGGTCCGCCGCATAGCCAGTGAGGGCCACCAGGGCGATGGCGCAAACGAGGGAGGTTGTATTCATGGGGAAAATCCGTTGTCCTTAGGGTTTACTCGTCCGGCCCGCCCCCCATGGCGAAAAACGGATTGTGCGCCCGTTCCTCGGCCACGGTCGTCAGCGGGCCGTGCCCCGGACAAATGACCGTCTTTGCGGGCAGTGTCAAGAGATTCTCCCGGTTGGTGCGCAGCGCGTCGGCGTAGGAGACCATCGCGCCGCCCATGGACCCGGCAAAAATCGCATCCCCCACCACCACCACCGGCCGTTCCAAGCCATAGACCGCGTAGCTCGTGCCGCCGCGCGTGTGGCCGCAGGTGAGGAGCGTCTCGATCCGCAGCGCCCCGCACTCGAACCCCCGCCCGTCCTCGAACCCACGCGCGCCGTGCATCGGCTCGCGATCCGACACCCATGCAGCGGCCCCCGTGGAACGCGTTAGGTTTTCCAAGTCTCCCACGTGGTCCCCGTGGGTGTGAGTCAAAAACACGCCGAAGAGCGAAAGCGACCGCGTGCGCAGAAAATCGAGGATCGGCGTGGCATCCGCGCCAGTGTCAAACGCCGCCGCCTTGCCGCTTGCCTGATCATAAACCACATAGGCATTCACGCGCATCCCGCCGTAGCGCGTGGTGAAAGCCTCCAGCCCGGGCACGGCGATCGGCGCTGGCCGGTACTCCGGCAGCGCCGCCAGCGCCGCCGCGTCGAGATGCAGCACGGGGGCGACCAGGCGAAGAATCCCGGCATCGAAAGCCTCGGCTTTGATATCGGCCAACTGTTCGCGCGAGATTCCGGCGCGGGTCGCCAGTTCGGAATCCGACAGCCCCAACCCGCGTTGTGCCTTTGACACAACATCGGCAAAATTGTCTTCCATCGGTTGTTGCATGGGTGCCTCCCTTGGGGAATCACTGATTAAAGCGAGCCAGACTGCGTGCGCTTTTCTTAAGGCTCCATTTATTCGGCGCTCCCTTAGTATCTCTTCGAATCCGCTAGTGACCGTGGCCGCAGGCGCAGCCGCCGCATTCGCATCCGCCGCGCGGAGCGGGCTCCCCGCAAGGCGCCATGACGGTAGCCGTTTTAATGATCATTCCATAGCCGCCCGATATAACCCGACGCACCGGTTTCCCCGTTTCCGGATGGTGCGTCAGCGCGTTATCTTTCATACTCTGTTTGATTTCAAACCGCTCGCGCGGCTCATCAACTGTTTCATAAATGTATGTAGGCATGCGCCTATTATTGAACAACAAACCGCCCCAGGCAAGCCTCGCAAACGGGCTTCGAGCGAACTAGTTTTCCTAAACATTAAAACAAAAACACAACCGCTTATTTTCATCCTTTTAAAAAATAAACTTGCTAGCTATCAACTAGTTTGCAAATCATAACCAATATGAAGTCTAAGAACACCCGTATTGCACGCCTTAAGGAAGTAATCGCCCTTGAGGAGAAACGTGCCGCATTGCAAAGCCATATTGCCACTATCAATCAACGGCTTTCGACAATTCAAAACGAGCTATACGGGGCCGCCGCCCGCCGGGCCGCCGCAAAAGAAGAACGCAAGGTCTCGCAGAAATTGCCCAAGCGCGGACGCAAGGGCCGCGGCGAACTTGCTGGCGATATTCTCGAAGTGCTCCAGACCGCGGGCCGTGCGGGAGCCAGCGTCAAGGAACTCGCGGAACGCATCGGCGTCAAGACGGCCAATATTCATTCCTGGTTCAGCGCTAATGTTAAGAAGATTACCGCCTTAAAGAAAGTTGGCGAAGCTCGCTATGCTCTTTTAGGCAATGTGGAAACCGCTTCCAAGGTTGCCACGAAAGCCAAGGGGAAACAGAAGACGGCGGCCAAAGCGGCCAAGCCAAGCAAGCCAACCAAGCCAGCCAAAGCGGTTAAGACCCGCAAAGGCAAAGTGGCTCGCGGCGCGCTCAAAGACCAAATCCTTAAGGAATTGACGCAAGCAGGCGCGGACGGAATCTCGATTAAGGATCTCGCCGAGAAACTTAACGCCAACTACAAGAACCTCTATGTTTGGTTTGTGACGACCGGAAAGCGGATCTCCGGAATCAAGAAAGTTGGCCCGGCTCAGTACAAACTGGAAGCCGCCGCTTAAGTATTAAGATTTAGTTAAGCTATCAAAGCCTTGCCGCGATTTCGATCCGGCAAGGCTTCTTTTTTTGCCCTAAAAACGGCGATGGAAATAGCCGCGAAAAAGCGCAAGAGGCGCAAAAAGATAAAATGGATGACGTGCGGCCTTTTCGCTGCCAATCCTATTCCCGCTTTTAGGTTTACCCAATATAGGGTTCCGGCAGCGTGAAGGCGTTTCGGATCAACGTTACCTCCGGCTCGGCTGCGGCCATGCGCACTTCCACAATGTCGAAGCGGTAATAAATGTCCGGGTGATGCAGCAGGCGCAGCCACTCCAGGGCGCCGCGCGCGATGAGGCGCTCCTTTTCTCGCGTCACTGCTTCAGCCGGAGCGCCGAAGGCCTCGGAGGTGCGCGTTTTGACCTCCGCAAACACCAGCGTGTCGCCCTCGCGGCAAACCAGGTCCACCTCCCCGCCGCGCGGCGCGCGGAAGTTGCGGTAGAGGATCTTGTAGCCCGCGCGTTTCAGGTACCGCTCGGCAATCCGCTCGCCCTCGCGGCCCAGCCGGTGGCGCGGGTCAGAAGAGGTCGAGCTGCGCTTGCTTGACCGGAAGAAAAGTGCGGCGATGGATTGGACAAGGCCCATGGGCTTTAAGCATAGCAAGATGGTCGCAGGTTCCATAGCCTTTGTGTTGGGCAAAATGGTACTCGGGGTAACACGCGTCCATCTCCAGCATGATATGGTCGCGGGTGACCTTGGCGATGATGCTCGCCGCCGCGATGGAAAAGCTCAGCGCGTCGCCTTTGACGAGCGCCGTCTGCGGAATGGGAAACGGACGCACCGGCAGGCCGTCGATGAGGGCATGCTGCGGGACCACGGCAAGCGCGGCCACGGCGCGGCGCATCCCCTGGTGGGTGGCGCGCAGGATGTTGATCTTGTCGATCTCCTCGTGATCGACCACGGAAACGGCCCAGGCGATGACGGCCCCGGGGGCGGTCAACTCGGCAAAAAGCTCCTCGCGAACGGCGGGGCTGAGCTTTTTGGAGTCGGTGAGAACTTTGTGCTTAAAGCCCTCGGGTAAAACGACAGCGGCCGCGACCACTGGACCTGCCAGTGGACCGCGGCCTGCTTCGTCAATGCCTGCGATGACCTCAATCCCTTCTTTACGAAGGAGGCGCTCATGGCGCAGAGAGCACCGCATGGCATTGGTAAGGGAATAATCTCCCCTAAAACTTTACAAAAACCGGTTAGTTCAGCGGCTTCTCGCGGACGGCCATGGCTTGCTTGCCCTTGCGGTCGCGGAGGTAGTTCAGCTTGGCGCGGCGAGCGATACCAGCTTTCTCGACCTCGATCTTGGCGATACGGGGCGAGTGAACCGGGAAAACGCGCTCGACGCCTTCACCGTAGGAAATACGGCGAACGGTGAACGAGGCGTTGAGATCGAATCCCTTGCGGGCGATCACGATGCCGGTAAAAACCTGGATGCGTTCCTTGTCGCCTTCAACGACGCGGGTGTGAACGCGGACGCTGTCGCCGACCTTGAAGGAGGTTACTTCGGGTTTCAGTTGTTCTTTCTCAATGGTCTGGATGATGTTGCTCATGGTCGTGGCGTCTCTTACGTAAAAAATTCGGAAAAGAGCCGGGTTATTTACCGCATTCTGGGGGTTTGGCAAACATAAATCGCTCCCCAGGGTGAATATTTGTGTTAAAGAAAGGGAATGGACCTGCTTTCCGACTCCGAACCGATCATCGACCTCCACAGCGACGCCTACTTCATGGGCGAGGCGCTGCGGCAGGCGCACCGTGCGGCGGCGGCGGACGAGGTGCCCATCGGGGCCGTGGTAACGCACCAGGGGAGGGTCATCGCCCGGGCGTTCAACCAGGTGGAGAGCCTCAATGACGCGACGGCGCACGCGGAAATGCTGGCCATCACCCAGGCCGAGAGCGTGATGGGCAACTGGCGGCTCAACGAATGCGAGCTCTACGTGACCAAGGAGCCCTGCCCGATGTGCGCGGGGGCGATTGTCCACGTGCGGTTCTCGCGGATCATTTTCGGCTGCCCGGACCCAAAAGGCGGCGGCGCGGGCGGGCACTTTAATATCGTCCAGAGCCCAAATTTGAACCACCGCTGTGAAATCACCCAAGGCGTGCGGCTGGAGGAGTGCCGGGATTTGCTCAAGGGGTTCTTTGCGGCAAAACGGCGGGCGATTCCGGCGGAATAGGTATTTTATCCGCAACCTTGGTTTCAGCTTAAATCCATGAAATTGAGTGTCTACATCTTGCTGGCAGCTGTGGTGCCATCAATGGCTTGGGCAGACTTTCCAACCAAAGCCAGGCTGGCAGCAGCCCGCTCTACGGAAGCGATCATTCAGAACGCCGACAAACACAAAGGCCACGGCCACCCCCAATGGGCGCAGCTCAGCAATGCAGGTAAAGATATCTTCGTGATATGGAACGACCCTTTCTCAGGCCGTTCGGCCACCTTTGTACAAGCCTATTATTTCAACGGCAATCAATGGGTATTGTTCTTGGACGAGTTGATCGACGGCCACTCTTCCCTGACCCCGAAGATATTGGTCGAATCCAACTCCCTCGTTTTCTATGCAAGAGATAGCCAGAAAGTCCTGGAACGCTCTCTCAACATCCTGAAACCACTTGGAGTAGCCAAGAAATAGGCGATTTTACTCTCACTCTATGAAAAAGCTCCTCAGTTTCGGCTTTGTGTCGCTTTAGGCCTTGCGGCGAATCATTTCCCGCTCCCCAAAAGTGACCGTCTCCCCGCAACTCAGCAGCACCTCGACTTTTTTCGGGTAACCTCCATAACAATCCTCTGGCCGAACGTAACCGGATGGGCCACGGAGCATCACGGCAAGGGAGGCTCCGATGGGGAGTTTCCTGGGCAGATCCAGGGGGCGAAACCACTCTTTGCCGCCGACTTCAACGGCGGGGTGGAATTCATCATTGATGGTCAACCCGGCGATCACCGTTTCGCTTCCGACGTTGGTGATTCGCAGCTCTGAAAAAATGCCATGATCGATATGTTCGATGGCAAAAGGCTTCTGGGTATTCTGAGGGATGGTGCAGGTATTCTTCCGTGGATTCATAGTGGCAACCGAAAACAGGGTGCGGCCCTTCCGCATCGTAGCCACGAAGGCCCTCAGAAGGCCCGAAGAGACACGACACAGTCGAGCCGCACCGATCTTTCGGTGCGACTATGCATGTGCGGTCTCTTTAAAATTTCTGAGGTTTTCGTGACTCGCCCCTGCTTTCGCAGTTAAAATGTAAGGTGGCAGCGTCGCAGAGGGGCAAAATGGGGTCAATCTTTTTCCCTCTCGTGCCAAAACTCCACCGTTTCCCCTCGGGTCCCCCCTCCTCGTCACGAATCCAGATTCGTAACGCAAAAAAAAGCAAGACCGTGCAAAGGGTCAGGACCACTTGGAATTTATATTGCCTATAACACCGGATACGGCATTGTGTAACGGCGTTAAAATACCTGCCAAGGTGAAGACTATCCGTTCATTTACCATCATGGGCCTACTTCTGCCGTCCGTATGCCGGGCAGAGCTTGTTCCTCGTCAACCAACTTTTTGGGAAATGTTTTGGTGGAACGGTGCCTCTTATGCAGGAGACCGCTGGTATCGTGGACTGGGGCATTACTTGGTCTTCATTACGGCGATCATCTTGATCGTTCTTGCGTTCTGGTATGTTTTTCGTCGATTACGCCCTTGATCGGCGTCAAGCAACCCGTTTCCCCTCGGGCCCTTCCCCCTCGTTACGAATCTCCAGATTCCAAGGACACGCGTTTCACGAATCAAAGATTCGCTGACAAAAACCGTTCCCAATCTGGAGATTGGGAACGAGGCAGAAGAAGCTTCACCGCCCCCTCTGTCTTTCCCTCCGTGCTCTCTGTGTCCTCTGACTCGAAAATAGGTACCCTATAAAAAAGGCAGAGGGCTCACGCAAAGACGCAAAGGCGCAAAGAGTCCTGCCTTTCTTTGCGCCTTTGCGCCTTTGCGTGAGTACCAATATTCCCCCTCTTTTTTCATGCCGCGTGGTGCCCCCCTGCGGGGCATGGGAATCTGTGGTAAAATCTTCCCCACCCCCCACTTTGGGTGATTTTGTGCTAATAAAATCCCCGCTGGTGCTAGCACGGTTTCGTCCAAAGCCGTAAGCTGGCGGCATCATGAAACCCGTTTCCCTCATTACCGGTTCCTCTCGCGGCATTGGCCGGGGAATCGCGCTCGAACTCGCCAAGGCTGGCTCCCACGATATCGTGGTCAATTACGCGGGGAATGAGGCGGCGGCTCAGGAATGCCAGCAGCTCTGCCTGGAGGCCGCGAAGGGGCAGATCCGGGTGGAAATCGCCCAGGGGGACATTTCCAAGACCGAGGACCGCGCGGCGCTCGTCGATTTCGTGAAATCCAAGTTCGGGCGGCTCGATGTGCTCGTTAACAACGCGGGCGTGGCCCCGAAGGTGCGCGAGGACTTGCTCGAAGCCTCTGAGGAGAGCTTTGACCGGCTGGTTTCCATCAATTTAAAGGGCCCGTACTTCCTCACCCAGCTCGCAAGCAAACTGATGCGCGAATCGGCCCCGCTTGAGGGCGCTCTGAAGTCCGTCGTGACGGTTTCCAGCATGTCGAGCTTCGTGGCTTCGGTGAACCGGGGCGATTACTGTATTACGAAAGCCGGGCTCTCGATGATGACCAAACTCTACGCCGCGCGCCTGGCCGAGTTCGGCATTAACGCCTACGAAATCCAGCCCGGCATCATCGCCACGGACATGACCGGCACGGTGAAGGAAAAATACGACCGGCTTTTCGCGGAAGGCATCACGCCGATCAACCGCTGGGGCCTCCCCGCCGACATTGGCAAGGCGGTTGTCGCTATCGCCAGCGGCCTTTTCCCCTACTCCACCGGCCAGGTGTTCGAAGTCGACGGCGGCTTCCACATTCAGCGCCTCTAGGCTTTTTTCCCCCTAAAAAAATATCCCATGATCGAAATTAAGAACCAGCTCCGGCCCGCCGATCTCTGCGGCAAGATCCAGACCCTCTGGGAAGCCTCGGCTCCCAAGATCCTCTCCATCGACCAGGACGACGTACCGGGAGCCGCCACGCCGGTCTTCACGGTGAAGGGCAAGTACACCGCGCGCGGCTGGACGGAATGGACGCAAGGGTTCGTCTACGGCTCGGCGCTCTACCAGTTCGACGCCACGGGGGACGCGGCGTTCCTGGAGCTGGGGCGCGAAAAAACGCTGACCCGGATGGCCCACCACATCACCCACACGGGCGTCCACGATCATGGGTTCAACAACGTCAGCACCTACGGCAACCTACTCAGGCTCGTCAACGAGGGGAAAATCGCCGCCGAGGGACGCGAAAAGCAGCTCTACGAATTGGCGCTCAAGTGCAGCGGGGCGGTGCAAGCCGCGCGCTGGAGCAAAATCGCCAACGGCGAGGGCTACATTTACTCCTTCAACGGCCCGCAATCCCTCTTTGCAGACACCATCCGTTCACTCCGTGCGCTGGCGGTCTCCCACAAACTCGGCCACGTGCTGATGGGCGAACGCGATGCGAAAATCTCGCTTCTCGAACGCCTCATCTTCCACGCCCGGACCACGGCCGAATACGCTGTGTTCTATGGCGAGGGGCGCGATGCTTACGATGTGCGGGGCCGCACGGCGCACGAGAGCATTTTCAATATGAATGACGGCAACTTCCGTTGCCCGAATTCGCAGCAGGGCTACTCGCCCTTCACCACATGGACGCGCGGGCTTTCCTGGATTCTCCTGGGCTACCCCGAGCAGCTGGAATTCCTGGCCACGCTCTCCGACGCCGAGTTGGAGCCGTTCGGGGGCCGCGCCAGCGTTGAGGCCGAATTCCTGCGCCCCGCGCTCGCCACCGCCGATTTCTACCTCGACGAGACGCCCACCGACGGCATCCCGTACTGGGACACCGGTGCGCCGCTGCTCCACAAGCTGGGCAACTACCTCGACCGCCCGGCCGAGCCGTATAACGACTACGAGCCCGTGGATAGCACCGCCGCCGCCATCAGCGCGCAAGGGCTGCTGCGCCTGGGCCATTACCTCACCGCGAAGGGCGACGCCCGGGGCGAACGCTACTGGCAAGCGGGGCTGACCACCGCCGAGACGCTCTTTAGCGAACCCTACCTTAGCCGCGACCCGAACCACCAGGGCCTGCTCCTCCACTCCGTCTACCACCGCCCGAACGGCTGGGACTACATCCCCGACGGCCAGAAAGTGCCCAACGGCGAGTCCAGCATGTGGGGCGATTACCACCTGCGCGAACTGGCCCTCTACATTCAGCGCGCCGCCAACGGCGAACCCTACCTCACCTTCTTCGCCTAAGCCTTCCCCACCTCCTCTCCTTCTATGAAAATCACCCGCATTCCCCTCCTCCGCACGGTCGAGCAATTCCGCCAATACGTCGCGGAGCTGGGCATCGACCTCCAGATCGAAGACAGCATCGCCGTGGGAAGTGACTCCCCGTTGGCGAAACCGATTGCCTGGAACGGTCGCACCATCGGCAATAGCTGGACCATTCACCCCATGGAAGGCTGGGACGGCACGACAACCGGCGGCATCACCGAGCCGATGGTCCGTCGCTGGGAGCGTTTCGGCGAAAGCGGCGCGAAGCTCATCTGGGGCGGCGAAGCCATGGCCGTGAAGCCCGAGGGCCGCGCCAATCCGAACCAGATCATCATCAACGACTCGAACAAAGCGGGCATCGCCAAGCTGCGCGAAGCCGCCGTGGAGGCCCACCAGAAGGGCTTCGGCAAGACCGATGACCTCATCATCGGCTTCCAGCTCACCCACTCCGGCCGCTTCTGCCGCCCGAACGATAAGAAGAAGCTGGAAAGCCGCGTGGCCTACCGCCACCCGATCCTCGACAAGAAATTCAACGTCACCAGCGACGCGCAAATCATGACGGACGACGAGGTCGAGCGCCTTGTTGAGGATTACGCCCGCGCGGCCAAGATCGCCTGGGAAGTCGGCGCGGATTTCGTAGACGTCAAACACTGCCACGGCTACCTGCTCCACGAATTCCTCTCCGCCCACACGCGCCCCGGCAAATACGGCGGCTCGTTTGAGAACCGCAGCCGCCCGCTGCGCGAAATCACCGCCGCCATCCGCGCCGTGGCTCCCAAGCTCGGCATCGGCGTGCGCCTGAGTGCCTTCGACGTGGTGCCCTACAAGCCAAACCCAGAAGCCGCCGAACCCGGCAAGCTCGGCCCCGGCATTCCCGAGGACTTTTCCCACTGCCTGCCGTACCACTATGCGTTCGGCGTCAACCCGGAGAACCCGCTGGAATACGATCTCACCGAACCGCTCCAGTTCCTGGATCTGCTCCGCCAGCTCGACATCAAGCTCGTCAATCTCTCCGCGGCCAGCCCGTATTACAATCCGCACATCGGGCGTCCAGCTGGGTACCCACCCTCGGACGGCTACCAGCTGCTCGAAGACCCGCTCGTGGGCGTGGCCCGTCAGCTCAATGTCGTTAAGGAGCTCAAGGCGAAGTTCCCGGATCTGATCCTGGTGGGCACGGGCTACAGCTATTTGCAGGAGTACATGCCGCAGGTGGCTCAGTACTATCTGCGCCACGGGTATGTGGACAGTGTGGGCATTGGCCGCGCGGTGCTCTCTTACCCGCGCATGTTGGCGGACGCGGTGGAGGGCAAACCGTGCGAAACGCGCATGGTCTGCCGCACGTTCAGCGACTGCACGACGGCCCCGCGCAACGGTCTGCCGAGCGGCTGCTATCCGCTGGATCAATTTTACAAGTGCTCGAAGGAAGCCCCTTCGCTCAAGGAGCTTAAGAAGCGGTAAGGCCCCAGCAACCCTTTTAGTCAATTCAGTCAGTTGGACCGGGGGGAAAGGCGGGGGATATGCCTTTCCTCCCGGTTTTCCCCAGCGCAAGCGCTGGACTATCTCGCGCGGTAGCGCGTAATGGATCAAACGTCACGTTTGCACGTTTGCATTGCCTCGCTCTCCCGATGAGGCTACCTTCACCTACCCTTTTATGCATCCGATCCTGGCCAAAAAACAGCTGAGTCCCAACGTCACCCGCCTCGACGTCCAGGCGACGCGCATCGCCGAAATCAAAAAACCGGGCCAGTTTGTCATTGTCCGGGCCGCCGAGGGAGCCGAACGCATCCCTCTCACCATCGCCGACTCCGATCCAAAAGCGGGCACAATCTCGCTGGTGATCCAGGCCGTGGGCAAATCAACCAAAGAGCTGGTGGCCCTGGAAGTGGGCGAGGCGATTCGCGACGTTTCCGGCCCGCTGGGCCACCCGACCGAGCTGATCGAAAAAGGCAAGGCGCTCTGTATCGGCGGCGGCGTGGGCACGGCAGTCGTCCACCCGATCGCCAAGGCCCTGGCCGCGCAAGGCGTGCAGGTGATCAGCGTCATCGGCGGCCGCTCCAAGGAGTGGGTTATTTTTGAAGAAGAACTCGGCAAGTGCGGCGAAGTGATCGTCTGCACCGACGACGGCAGCCATGGGCGCAAAGGTTTCGTGACCGACGCGGCCAAGGAAGTGCTGGAAAAAGGCGGCGTGGATATCGTCTACGCCGTGGGCCCGGTGCCGATGATGCGCGCCGTGGCCAACCTGACGCGCCCCTTCGGCGTGCATACGATTGTTTCGCTCAACCCGGTGATGGTCGACGGCACGGGGATGTGCGGCGGCTGCCGCGTGGACGTGGGCGGCGAGACGAAATTTGCCTGCGTGGACGGCCCGGAATTCGACGGCCACCTCGTCGACTTCGAGCTGCTGTGGGACCGCCTCGGCACCTACCGCGAATTCGAACAACACGCCAACACCTGCTCCGACGGGCAGTGCCGCATCCGGAAGTAATCCTCCAACCCCCAATTTTCTCCCTTTATGGCTACCCCACTTTCTCCCAAAGAACGGATGCAGATTACCCGGCAGACCATGCCGGAACAGGACGCCACCGTTCGCAGCGGCAATTTCAAGGAGGTCAACCTCGGCTTTAGCGAACAGGTCGCCCTCCTCGAAGCCCAGCGTTGCCTCCAGTGTAAGCAGGCCAAGTGCATCCAAGGCTGCCCGGTCATGACCGATATTCCGAAATTCGTGGGCCTCGTGGCCCAGGGGGATTTCGCGGGCGCGGCCAAGAGCCTCCTGGGCGACAACGCGCTCCCCTGCATCTCGGGGCGCGTCTGCCCGCAGGAGGAACAGTGCGAAGGCTCGTGCATCCGGGGGCTTAAAGGGCAGCCGGTGGCCATCGGCTACCTGGAGCGTTTCGTCGCCGACTGGGCCCGCAACTGCGGAGCCGTCACCGCCGAGGAAGCGCCCGCGCCGACCGGCAAGAAAGTCGCCATCGTGGGCGCGGGTCCGGCGGGCCTGACCGCCGCCGGGGAGCTGGCCAAGAAGGGCCACGACGTCACCCTTTACGAAGCCCTCCACAAACCAGGCGGCGTGCTCGTCTATGGCATCCCGGAGTTCCGGCTGCCGAAAGCCATCGTCGCGTCGGAAGTCGAGCGCCTCACCCAGGCGGGCGTCAAGATCGAGTGCAACGTGGTCATCGGGCGCACCTACACGATCCCTGAGCTTCAGGAGCAGTTCGACGCCATCTTTATCGCCAACGGCGCGGGCCTGCCGCAGTTCATGAACGTCCCCGGCGAGAATTTCAAAGGCGTCTACGCGGCCAACGAGTACCTCACCCGCGTGAACCTGATGGAAGCCTACCTCAGGGAAGACGCCTCCACGCCCGTCTTGATCGGCAAGAAAGTGGCCGTCGTGGGCGGCGGCAACGTCGCCATGGACTCGGTGCGCACCGCCAAGCGCCTCGGCGCGGAGCAAGCCATGATCGTCTACCGCCGCACGAAGGAAGAAATGCCCGCGCGCGTCGAGGAAGTTCACCACGCCGCCGCCGAAGGGGTCGATTTTCAGCTCCTCGTGGCCCCGCTGGAAGTTATCGGCGATGAAAAACGCTGGGTCACCGGCCTCAAATGCAACCGGATGGAGCTCGGCGAGCCCGACGCCTCTGGTCGCCGCCGTCCGCAGGCGGTCCCCGGCTCGGAATTCGTGCTCGAATGCGACACCGTAGTCGTGGCCATCGGCACCAAGGCCAACCCGCTGCTCACCGCGACCTGCCCCGAGCTGAAGCTCAACAAATGGGGCAACATCGAGATCGACGAGAACGGCATGACGAGTCTCCCGGGCGTCTTCGCAGGCGGCGACATCGTGCGCGGCGCGGCCACCGTGATCCTCGCCATGGGCGACGGCAAGCGGGCCGCTGCCGCCATCAACGGCTTCTTGAGCAAGTAGAGCGAGGGGCAATCCCTTGCTCTTTCCGGCCCACCGCATTACGGTTGCCCCAAAATGCGCGCGCTTCTCATAGCCGTCGAATCCCTCGGTGTAGGGTGTCTCTCGGACCATCCGTGTCCGAACACCCTCGCGCAGTTGCTCCACGACGTCCCCGAACTGGAGCTGCCCAACCTTTACGCCCTCGGCCTGGGCGAAATTTTGAAAGGCCGCGTCTTTGACCCGCCCGCGCGCAAGTGCATCGCCAGCTATGGGCGCATGATCCAGCGTTTCGCCGGAGCCGACGCCCTGAGCGGCCTTTGGGAACTGGCTGGAGCGCCCCTCCCCGTCCCCTTCGGCGATCCCCGCGCGCTGCCGCCCGACGCCGTGGCAACGCTTTCCCGCGAATGCCGCACGGAATTTCTCTACTCCCCAGACGAAGCCGTGCCCGAGGAGCTTTTCGCGCAGCAGCACGAGACCGGCCACCCCATTCTGAGCCCCGGCCCGGCCTCGACCCTGCGCGTCTGGGCTGATCCGGCCGCGTTTTCCGCCACCCAGCTCTCCTACCTTTGCCGCGCCGTGCGCCGGGTGGCCAACTGGTGGCACATTGCGCGGGTGGAAGGCCTGCACTCGTCCGAGCCGCAGAGCCCCGCCCTTGTCCTGCCCGCCGTGCCGCCGCAAACCCTGCTCAACGCCGTCGCCGACCGGGGCCTGGCCGTCGAAGCCGTCGGCCCGATCAACGACGCCTTTGCCCGCAGCGGCATCACGCGCGCCTTCCCTGCGGCAACCACCGCCGAGTGCCTTAAAACCGTCGCCCGGCTCTGGCGCATCCCGCAAAACGGCCTCCTGTTTGCCCAGCTCACCCCGTTCGCCGCGCCGACCCCGCCCGAGCGCGCGGCGGAACTGGAGGAGATCGACGGCTGGATACAGGGTTTCCTGGAGGAAGTCGACACCGACAGCCTGCTCATCCTTGTGGGAACCAACCGCCCCGACGCCCTTACCCCCACCGCCCCGCGCGAGGAAGTCCCCGTGCTCTTGCGCTACGGCGGCCGCACCCTCCCGCTCGGCGTGCGCGAAACCTTCCGCGACGTAGCCGCCACCCTAGCCGCCTTTTTTGGCATCCCGGAAGCGGCCTCTACGGGCTCCACCGGCACGCCGCTCATCACCTTTCAGCGACCCAAAGGCTTTGGTGGCCCCTGGGGGAGCTGAAAATTTCACCACAGAGGGCACAGAGGACACGGAGGAAAAGGCAGAGGGTTAATCAAGAACTTGGGGAATAGAATTTCTGCATTTTGGGTGCCTAAACAACCCTGCGGTTTGCCAGACCCCAAGCGGGCACGAGCACGAAAAAAGCCCCAAAACACTTGTGCCTTTCTCTCCGTGTCCTCTGTGCTCTCCGTGCTCTCCGTGTCGTTCCTCAGGTAATCCTCCGGTCTTTTCTCGCATTTTCCCCCGGGTGGGAGTATGAATGAGGGTTCCGATGAAGACGCAGTTCAACACCATTGAAGAAGTGCTGGCCGATGTACGCGCTGGCAAGATGGTCATCATCACCGATGACCCGGGGCGTGAAAACGAGGGAGACCTCATCATGGCCGCCGAAAAGGTGACCGCCCCAGACATCAACTTCATGATCACCCACGCCCGTGGGCTGGTCTGCGCCCCCATCACTCACGAACGCGCCCAGCAGCTCGGCCTCCAGCGCATGGTGCTGGAAAACCGCGAAAGCCAGAAAACCGCCTTCACCGTCTCCGTCGATGCCGCCCATGGCGTCACCACCGGCATCAGCGCCGCCGACCGCGCCGCCACCGTCCACGTCCTGGTCGACCCTAACGCCACGCCGGACGACCTCGTCCAGCCCGGCCACATCTTCCCGCTCCAGGCCAAGCCCGGCGGCGTCCTCCAGCGCTCGGGCCACACCGAGACCACCGTCGACCTCGCCCGCCTGGCCGGGCTCCAGCCCGCCGGGGTCTGCTGCGAAATCATCAACGACGACGGCACCATGGCCCGCCAGGACGACCTCCAGAAGTTCGCCCAAAAACACGGCCTCAAAATCGCCACCGTCGAGGACTTGATCTCCTACCGCCGCCGCAACGAGCGCCTCATCGAAAAAGAGCAGGTCATCAACCTCCCCACCGAGTACGGCGACTTCCAGCTCCACATGTACCGCTCCCTCGTCGACGACGCCCACCACCTCGCGCTCGTCAAAGGCGAGATCGACCCGACCGCCGACACGCTGGTGCGCATCCACAGCGAATGCCTCACCGGCGACGTCTTCGGCTCCAAGCGGTGCGACTGCGGCCCGCAGCTTCAGACCGCCATGAAGCAGATCGAGGCCGAGGGCGCGGGCGTTATCATCTACATGCGCCAGGAGGGCCGGGGCATCGGCCTGCCCGCCAAAATCCACGCCTACAAACTCCAGGAACAAGGGTTCGACACCATCGAGGCGAACGAAAAACTCGGTTTCCCGGGCGAACTTCGCGAATACGGCCTCGGCGCGCAAATCCTCGCCGACCTCGGCGTCCATAAAATGCGGCTTCTGACCAATAACCCGAAAAAAGTCATCGGTCTGGAAGCCTACGGCCTGAAAATCGTAAAAATCGTGCCGATCCGCATCCCGGCCAATCCGCACAACGCCCGCTACCTGGAAACCAAGCGCCTCCGCATGGGGCACCTGCTGTAATTCCAGCCCTCCTTGCTATTTGCCAGGCGATTGCCTACAGTCGCCCCCACTTTCTATGTCCAACCTCGCTCCACAACGCCCTCGCCACACCTTTGCCGCCCGGCGGGCTTTTGCCATCGTCGCCAGCCAGTACAACCCGGATTACGTGCGGGGCCTCGTCGATTCCACCCGCAAAGAGCTCGAGGCGCTCGCTCCGAAATGCACCATCACCCAGTACGAAGTCCCCGGAGCATTTGAAATCCCCGTCGTCGTCCAGGAAGTCGCCGCCAAGGGGGATCTCGACGGCATTATCGCCCTCGGCGTCATCATTCGCGGCCAGACGGCCCACGCCGACCTGATCGGCAACGCCATCACCCAGTCCCTGCAAACCATCGCGCTGCGCTTTCGCGTGCCGGTGATCCACGAAGTCCTCTTAGTCGACAACGAGGCCCAGGCCCGTTCCCGCACCCTGGGCGAATCCCACAACCGCGGCGTCGAAGCCGCCCGCGCCGCTCTCCAGGTGGCCGGCGTCATGGACGAAATCAAGGTCAAGTAGTATGGGAGCGCGTCGAGAAGGCCGGGAAACCGCCGTCCAATTTTTGTATCAACGTGACCTCAACGCCGGAGTCAGCGCCGAAACGCTCCAGGAATTCTGGGACCTGCGCCCCGCCGTCAAGAAAGTGCGCGACTTCGGCCTGGCCATCGCCCAGGGCGTCATGGAGCACCAGGAGGAAATCGACGAGCGCATCCGCGCCGCCGCCGCCAACTACGACCTCCACCGCATCGCCGCCGTGGATCGGAACATCCTGCGCATCGCCGTCTACGAAATGCTCTACTGTCCGGACGTCCCGCCGGTGGTTTCCATCAACGAAGCCATCGAAATCGCCAAACGCTTCGGCTCCGACGAATCGGGCCGCTTCGTCAACGGCGTGCTCGACCGTATCCGGGGCGAACTGCCTCGCCCGGCCCGCGCGGCCAAGCCGGAGTAACCCAACTCGCCATGGCCCTAGGATTTTTTAAGACCCTCGTCCAGAAGTTCACCGGCAAGCCCGTCGATTGGGATGAGCTGGAGGAGACCCTCATCCGGGCCGATCTGGGCGTGCCGATGTCGATGAAAATCCTCGCCGCCCTCCAGCAGCGGGAAAACGTCACCACCAACGACATCGTCGAAGTCACCCGGGCGGAGATCGCCAAAGTCCTCCCCTTCGATAACCCGCCGCTGCGTCCCCTCCCCTCCAAGCCGAAGGTGATCCTCATGGTGGGCGTCAACGGCACCGGCAAGACCACCACCACGGCCAAGCTCGCTCATTACCTTAAAAGCCGTCGCCACAGCGTGCTCCTGGCCGCCGCTGACACCTTCCGCGCCGCCGCCATCGAGCAGCTCGGCATCTGGTCCGAGCGCATCGGCGTCGGGATGATCAAAGGCCAATACAACGCCGACCCGGCCGCCCTCTGCTACGACGCCTACAGCGCCGCCGACCGCCAGCAGATCGAGTTCCTCATCTGCGACACCGCGGGCCGCCTCCACACCAAGTCCAACCTCATGGCCGAGCTGACCAAGATCAAGACCACCCTGGCCAAGCACGACCCCGAGGCCCCGCACGAAGTCTGGATCGTCGTCGACGCCACCACCGGCAGCAACGCGCTCCAGCAGGCGCGGGAATTCCACCAATCCATCGGCCTCACCGGCGTCGTCGTCACCAAGCTCGACGGCAGCGGCAAAGGCGGCGCCGTCATCGCCATCCAGAACGAACTCGGCCTGCCCACCCGCTTCATCGGCACCGGCGAGAAGCTCGAAGCCCTGGAACCCTTCAACGGCCGGGAGTTCCTGGAACAGATGGTTTAGCGGATGGTATAAGACATGCTTACAACCAGAGCCATTTATCTGATTGTAAAAAATGTCATTCTCTTCCAACCTTCATTGCGGCAAACGACCCTTCCTTTCCGCGTTCAGACATTCACCCGCTAGTCCCATGGTATCTTTCCTCAAAATCGCCATCGAAGCCGCCCGGGCCGCCGGGGTTCTCCTTAGAGAAAACTTCGGCAAGGCCAAGGATGTCAACGAGTTCCACGCGCACGACATCAAGCTCGACCTCGACGTGCGCTCCCAGCAGCTCATCACCGGCATCCTCCTGGAAGCCTTCCCCGACCACGCCATTTTCGGCGAAGAGGGCATCGCGGGAAACCAGGAGAGCCCCTACCAGTGGATCGTCGATCCCATCGACGGAACCGTGAACTATTTTTACGGAATTCCTCATTTCTGCATCTCCATCGCCCTGCGCCACGAGGGGAAAATGATCCTGGGCGTTATTCTGGACCCGATGTGCAACGAGCTTTGGCAGGTCTCCGAAGGCGGCCCCGCGCTCCTCAATGGCCACCCCATCGAAGTCAGCAAGCGCGCCCAGCTTTCAGACGCCGTCCTTTCCGTCGGCTTCGCCAAGAGCAAGGCCTCCATCAATACCGGGCTGCCGGTTTTCGAGAAAATGGTCGTTCGGGCCCGCAAATGCCGCCTGATGGGCAGCGCCGCGCTCGATCTGGCCTACGTGGCCTCGGGCCGCCTCGACGCCTACATCGAATCGAGCGTCAACCTGTGGGACATCGCCGCGGGCCAGATGCTCGTCGAAGCCGCGGGCGGCATCTGCACCACCGCGCAGCACCCCGACCATCCCGACAAACTTTCTATCAACGCCAACAACGGCGTGATCAACCTGGAAATCGATTAGAATCGCCATGAACCTTGTCGGCCTCGGATACGATATTCACGCGTTCGCCTCTCCCGAGGCGGGCCGCAAGCTGGTTTTGGGCGGCGTGGAAATGGACCACCCGGTGGGGCTTGATGGGCATTCAGACGCCGACGTGCTCTGCCACGCCATCGCCGACGCCGTGCTGGGCTCGATAGGCGAATCCGATATCGGCCATCATTTTCCGAACACCGACGAATCGATCCGGGGCATTTCGAGCCTGGAGATCGTCCGGCGCAGCGCCGAGTTGGTAAAAGCGCAAGGCGGGCGCATCGTCAATATCGACAGCTCCTTGATTTCCGAAGCGCCCAAGATCAGCCCGCATCTGGACGCCATGCGCGCCAACGTCGCCGCCGCCCTGGGCATCCCGCCTCGGCGCGTCGGCATCAAAGCGACCACCAACGAGCGCCTCGGCTCCCTTGGCCGCAAAGAAGGCATCGCCGCCTTCGCCGTGGCCAGCGTGGATATGCCAGAATAGGCTAACCCTAAACCTAAAACCGGGGATAGGATTGGCCGCAAAAAGGCGCAAAAAGCGCAAAAATAAAAGCGATGCGCTGATTTTGTAGAGAGTTTTAGACTCACCCGCAGGGTGAACTTAAAACGGGGTGTTTTTTGATCCTAACCTTCTGATTTTGCGCCTTTTGCGCTTTTTTGCGGCTATCTCCATCGCCGTTTTCAGGCTAACGCCCTTCTCCGCATCTTCCTACTTCAGCCCTTCCGCTGCTTTGATCGCGGCTTCGTAGACGGCTCGCAGCGGCTGGCCCGCGCGTTCGCTCGCCTCGCGGCAGGACTCGTATTCCGGCGCGCGCTGGATGACTTCCCCGCCCCGCAGGCCCAGCTTCACGGTGATTTCGCCAAAGGGCGTTGGCACTTTTTCGAAACGGCGGTCGAGCTTCCAGCGGTCCACGCGGTCCATGCGGAGGCCGAAGGCGGTGGTCTCGGTAAAAATCACGTCGGCCAGCTTCGGCAGCGTCTCCTCGGCGCAAAGCACGTTGAGTTGCAGACCGGGGCGTCCCTTTTTCATCTGGAGCGGCAGGAGCGAGGCGTCGAGCGCCCCGGCGGCCAGGAGGCGGTTGACAACGTTGCCCGCGATCTCGGGCGAAAGGTCGTCGAGGTCGGTCTGGACGCGCAGAACGGTGTCCGTTAAGTAAGGGGCACGGCCCGGCTCGTCCGTCTCGCCCAGGATGGCCCGCAGGACGTTGGGGCGGCTCTCCAGCTTGCGGGAACCAACGCCATACCCAATCTTACTCAAGCGCATTGAAGGCATGACACCGAAGGACGCGCCAAACTCGGCGGCGATCGCCGCGCCGGTGGGGGTGATGAATTCGTAGGGTTCGTCCACCTGGCCCAGCGGGATGCCGGTTAAAATCTCCAGCGTGGCCGGGGCGGGCACGGGAAAGCGGCCGTGGGCGCAATCGACCCAACCATGCCCCTCGGTGAGCGGCGAGAAACGAATCTCGTCCACGCCGAGCAGTTCGATGCCGACGCAGGCGCAGATGATGTCGGCGATGGAATCGAGCGCGCCGACTTCGTGGAAAGCGACTTCCTCCGGGGTCTTGCCGTGGATTTTCCCCTCGGCCACGGCGATGCGGTGGAAGATCGAAAGCGCGTGGACTTTGACAAAGGCGCTCAGGTCCGAGGCCTCGATGAGGGCGCGGATTTCCGCATGCGTGCGGCCACGGGCGTGCTCGTGCTCCCCATGCTCGTGGCCGTGTTCATGCGAGTGGCCGTGATCCTCGTGCTCGTGATGGGCATGGCCGCAGGTGCAGCCTTCGTGCCCGTGTTCATGGGAATGCTCGTGCGCTTCGTTGTGATCGTGGTCATGGCCGTGATCATGATCGTGCTCGTGATGATGATGGCCGTGGCCCTCGTCCTGGTCGGGCGTATGCGTCGCGCCTTCGTGAATGCCGAACTTGACGCCTTCGATGGCGTGGCGGGCCTGGCGCTCGAAGTGCATGTGGTAGTCGCCCAGCTCGATCTTCGATAATTCCCATTCCAGCGCGGAGGGCTTCACCCCGAGGTCACAAAGGGCCCCGACGGTCATGTCGCCGCTGATCCCCGAAAGGCAGTCAAAGTAAAGAATACGCATACGCTTATAAAAAAAAGATTACACCGCTTGCAGCTCTTTCACCAAGGCGGGCAGGTCGATTTTCTCGTCGTAGAGCGCCTTGCCCATGATGACGCCGTAGAGGCCCGTCATGCGGGAGAAGCGCAGGACGTCTTCGGCGCACGAAACGCCGCCGCTCGCGATGAGCTGGCATTTCAGGCGGGAAAGCAGGTTCTCCATTTCGGCGAAATTCGGGCCGGTGAGCATACCGTCGGTGGCGATGTCAGTGTAGATGATCGTTCCGGCTCCGGCGGCCTCGACCTTGAGGGCGAGGTCCAGCGCGCGCACACCCGAGCCTTCCGTCCAGCCCTTCACGGAGACTTCGCCGTTGCGGGCATCGATGCCGACGGCGATTCGCTCGCCGCCGAACTTGGCCGCCATGGCGGCAACGAAATCGACCGACTCCGCGGCGCGGGTGCCGATGACGACGCGGGAAACCCCGGCCTCGAAGGCGCGGGTGATGGCTTCCTCGCTGCGCATTCCGCCGCCCAGTTCGCACGGGATCCCGGCATTGGCGGCGATGGCGCGAACGGATTCGAGGTTCTGCGAAACGCCGGAGAAGGCGGCGTCGAGATCGACGATGTGCAGGTAGTCGCCCCCTTCCTGGGCCCATTTCCGCGCGAACGCGGCGGGATCGTTGGAGTAGACCGTCTTGTCAGACGCTTTTCCTTGGCGGAGGCGGACCACTTGGCCGCCCATCAGGTCAATGGCAGGGAGCAAAATCATAAAGGGCGGGCATGATAGCAGAGCACCGCCCCGGCGAGAACCTCTCTTTTTCAAGGAGCCCCGCGCAAGTGAGCCTATTTCAGCTCGGCCTTCTCGTGGCTGATGCTTACGGAACCGGCCTCAGTAAGGGTCTGGACGGAAAATACCGAGGAGGGGCGGTTCAGCCCGGAAATTCGGTCCATGAGCTGCTTGGATACGGGGTCCTGGCCTCCAGCGGTAGCCATTTGGATCGCCTGGACGGTTCTCTGGAAAACAGGGGCCAGGTAGCCGAAGCCCTCCCCGCTCTCGGGCATTCCCTTGCGCAGTTTGATAAACTCGGGGCTGGCGGCCAGGCCCGGCTTTTTCCCGGCTTTGACCTCCAGCATTTCGCTCAGCAGGGCGGCGTTGCTGAAAAGGGCCACGGTCCCCGGCTTCCATGCCACAGCCGGGCGCAACCACGGGAAGGGCAGCGGAAGCTTGATGGTGTAGAGGGTCCAGCCCTCCAGGTCGGATTTGGTCGCCGTCGGGTTTTTGGAAAGAGTTTCCTCCAGCTTTTTGATGAGCAGGTCGTCCTGCACCTGGATCCAGAAGGTCAGCGCCGGTTCGGGGATGAAAATGGGCGTCTGGCCCACAGGGATCATCGCCAGGTGCGCTTCGTCCAGGGTGAGGAGGGTGGAATAGTTCGGCCCGAGGGAGCCGAGGAGCGCGGCGAGGTCCAGCCCCGTGGTTTTCAGGAAGCCGCTGGCGGCGTCGTCCACGATCTCTTTGACGTCCGGGTTGCTGGCGGCTTGGCGGTTGATCTCCTCCCAGATGGGGAGCAGTTTTGTGTTGCCGCTGGTGCCAAGGGCGGTATTGGCCGGAAGGTAGGCGAGGAAGGGCAGGGCGTTGGGCTCGGCGCTATGAGTCCTCCAGATCAGGCCGTCTTTCTTGGCCGGGTCGTGGTAGAGCATCGCTTTTTTCTGGAAATAGCCCGGCTCCAGCGCAATGGAGCTGTAGCCGAACCCGGAGAGGTCTTTGATGCCGCATTGGCTAATGAACTGGGTGGCAAAGCGCCAGGCGGTCTCGGTGCGCGCTTTTCCGGCAGGTTCCATTTTGCTCGTGGCGGCTTGCATGACCACGGGCTCCATGGCTACAAAGTACCCGCCGAGCCACTGGATGATCTGGTCAGTGTTAAAATAGCAATAGGCCGAGCCGCCGGGGTCGAGGTGCTTGGTGACGGCTTCGAAGGCAGTGGGCACCGCGGAGGTGACCCGGAGCGCGGGGGCCGGGGTGGGAGGAGGCGGGGCGACGGGCGCGGATTTTTGCTCACACCCTGTGAGCGAAGCTGCAAGGCATGCGGCGGCGAGGAGACGGAGGGGAGGGCAGGGCTTCATCTTGCGGCGGAGTATTGCGCCCCCATTCCTGAATTCCAAGAGCAATCGGAGCGTATCTTGTAATACTGTTCCCGGTTGGTCTCCAGACAGGATGAACAGGATGTGCTTTGGGGGAAAAGGCTGGTTTACGAGCAGAGAAGCGCGGGCGGCTTGTTGTCCGCGACTGAAACACGAGGCTTAGAGTATTTTAAGCTGTGAGCGCTTCCGGCACGGGACACAACCCAATCAAACTGCCATGAAAGTCCCATACGAATGCTGGACGTGCATAAACGCACCGTCGTGGCCTGCGTATTGAAGGGAGCGCCGGGCAAGGAAGTGGCTACCGAAACCAAAAGCTTCGGTACCACCGCAGTTCACTGGCCGCCAAACGCGGCCAGGCGGCCAACGAACTGCAAAAAGCCCTGGAGAGCGCCAACATCAAGCTCCAGAGCGTCGTCACCGACATCACCGGGGTCTCCTCCACCGAGATGCTTGAAGCCATGATCGCTGGCATGAAGGATCCCAAAGAGCTGGCCCAACTAGCCAAGCGCAAGCTGCGGGCAAAGATCCCCCGAGCTGGAAAAGGCGCTCTCGGGCAACCTACGCGCGCACCATCGACTCATTCTCGAACAGCTTCTAGCCGACATCGCGCTTTTCATCACCCAAATTGCCCAACTCGATGCCCTCATTGAGCAATTGCTACAAAAGAACAACGACGACATCGACCGGCTTGATGGCATGAGGGATGAAACATTTCCAGAACGGTGTAGATGTAGGGCTACGACTGTTCTGGAATTCACGCGTCTCTGTTTCGTGCCTCGACGTACACCACGTAAATTGTGGGCATCTTTTTATTCGTTATGCCGAATAGGCTAATGTGTCAGCGCTTACGGCGAGTTTCAACGGCTTACCCTCGATGTAGTTGGCACACTCTTCGATAATCCAGTCCGTCATGCGCCGGATCTCGTTGCCCTTGGACCCTGCTATATGCGGCATCAGCACCACATTTGGAAGGCAATAAAGGGGCGAACCCTCCAGGGGAGGCTCAGAGCGAGTTACGTCCAGGATGGCTGTGAGGTCGGGTCGGCGCTGGAGCACTTCGATCATTTCATCTTCCCGCACCAATACGCCGCGGGACGTGTTGATGAAGGTGGAGAAAGGTTTCATGGAATCCAGCAGCTTGCCAGTCACCAAGCCTTCCGTTTCCTTCAACGCTGGAGTGTGTACAGTGACGACATCCGACTGGGCGAAAAGAGCCTCCAGATTTGCGTTTTGAAGCCGGTACTTTCGCAAAGTGGATTCTTTGATAAACGGATCGTACACGAGCTTATGCAAGTCAAAGGGTGTCAACAGTTCGCATAATTTACTCCCGATCGTTCCTAATGAAATAATGCCGACAGTTGCTCCGTAGAGGCCGGTGATGGGCAGTTCATGGAACCCTTTAGCGTTAGGGGTGCCGCGCAGTTGGCGGTGATGCTGCCAGCCTTGTTTTAAGGCAAAGATTATCTGCGATAATGTAAATTCCGCAACGGGAATGGCATTGGGGATGCTCGCGCTGACGACGGTGATCCCGCGCTCGAGCAGCGGGGCGGCAAAGGATTTGACGGAACCGGCCGCGTAGAACACCGCCTTGAGCTTCGGCAGATAGTCCAGGTCTCGAGGCGTGAGGCAGGGGATGCCCCAGGTGGAAAAGATCAGCTCCGTATTGGCGAGGATTTCCGGATGATCTTCGACATTGCCGGTCCACACCCAGTCCGAAATATCCACGAGATCGCGGAGCTTGGATTTCTGCTGCTCTGTCCAGACAATGTCGAACATCAGGCGGTCCTGCATGGCAAACAGGGCCGGCCTGCGGTGCGATGGAAAACTTATGCCTTTTTCTCCAGCAGGTTCTGGATTCCTAGAGCGTGTCTGCGATGCGATGAGCATGATGTTTCCCGATAAGGACCGACCCCGTCAGCCGGAACTGACGGGACCAATTTGCTGTTGTTTTTCTATCTTGCCGAACGGCGGCGGAGGCGCTGCCCGAGGGTGAGGAGTCCCATTCCGCCCATGAGCATAGCCCAGGTGCCGGGCTCGGGCACGACGGTCAAGGTGACGTCATTGTTGACGCTGTCCCCGTCGGCATTGGCGGCATAGTTGATGAGATACTCCGCTGTACCCGAGGTGAAGGTGTATGTCCCGCCAGCGGCGCCGATGGTGTAGGTGCTGCCGCTGGTAATGATCTGAGAGAAGTATCCGCTGGTGGTGCTGCTGCCGGTGTTGTCGATGAGTATGATCGTGTCGCCCAGGCTCAACCCGGTCAGCGTGCTCAGATCCAACGTGCCCGCGAGAATGACGTTCCCGCTTACCTTGACCTGATCGTAGGCCGATCCCGCCGCGGTGCCCGTCACTTCCGCAACGAGTTTGGAGCTGGCGTCCATGGTGAAGTTGCCCTGGACGGTGGTGATCCCGGGGCTGTTCCCGGGCGAGAGGGTGCCGCTGGTGAGAGCGAGGTTGCCAGTTACGGTACCGGTGCCTTTGATCAACCCGCTAACGCCTACGTTGCCGTCTACGGTGCCGTTATTATTGAGGATGGCCCCTGTTGAGACGGACAAGGTCGCGGTGGAATGCGTGGTGCCGGTCAGCGAGGTGGTTCCTCCAGTAATGGTCATGCTGCTTGCGACATTGTAGCCGCTCAGGGTGCTGGAGCCGTAGAGCAGGGTCGCGCCCAGCGTCAGGCCTGTGCCGTTGACGGTGCCGCCGTTGACCGCGGTGGTGCCGCTGACGGAGCCAGAGCCGCTAAGGACTTTGCCGCCTTGGACGGTGAGGCCGCCGGTGATGGAGCCGTTGTCGACGATATTGCTGTTGAATGCCGTGGCATTGGCGGTCGCCCCGCTGTTGATGGTGACATCATTGGCAAAGGTGAGGCCACCCGTGATGACGCCGCTATTGACCACGGTACCGTTGATGGTACCAGAGCCTCCCAACGTGCCGGACGTGGCGATACCGACCGCGCTGCTGGCCCCGAGGGAGCCGTTGATATCGAGGCGGCCTTCAGAAACTGTGGTCGCTCCGAGGTACGTATTGACGCCGTTAAGCACCACGGTGGTGGAGGTGCCCGTTTTGGTAACCGTGCTGGTCGCCGTGCCGCTGGAGATGGCGCTGTTGATGGTGCCGCTGATGAGCGAAGCGGCGACCGCGCCGCCGTTGGTGCCCGCCAACACGATTCCCTGAGCTCCGGTGATCAAGCCTGAGCCCGTGGCTGAGCCGAGGACCAGACCGCCGCTGGCGTTGGCGGCGTAGGCGCTGACATCGAGCGTGCCGCCTGCGTCGACGGTTAACGCTCCTGCGGTGGTCAGCGCAGATCCCGAAACTTTCACCGCCCCGTTTTTGATGGTGAGGTTTCCGAGCGCGCTGTTGGTTGTCAACACTGCTGCAAAGCCGGTTGTGGCGGTACCGATGTAAAGTACCGTCGAGGTGGCGGCGAAGGTGTTGCTGCCGGACAGGTTGATTGTGGCCCCGTTGCCGCCGCTAAGCTGCACGGTGACTCCGGCTCCGATGGTCGTCTGGGTGGAGGCCGTGGAAAGGTTGATCTGCTGCAACTTGAAAACGCCCCCGGCTGTGGAAGAGGTGATATAGTATTTTGCCGTTCCGCCAGCGGTGTTGGGAGCCCATGCGGCAAGGTAGGCCGTGGCGTCGAAGGTGTGCCCTGCCAAGTCCACTTCGTATTCGGAGTTGTTGCCACTTCCCGCCCCGTAGTTCGCCTGGATCGGGGTGACGCTCGTGCCGGTTTTGGTCAAGTTGCTGCCGAGGACGATTTTTTGACGCACGTTGGGGGTGGAGACGCCGAAGCCGATCCCGGTGGCCTGAAGGGCTGCGGTTCCGCTGGTCTTGAACGTGACGGTACTGGTGCCGCTCGAGATCCAGGTGCGCGCTTGCAGAATGCCCGCGCCGGTGGCGTCGAGGGTCAATACGCTGCCGTTGGCCGACAAGCAAAAACTGGGCGTACTGGTCAACGTCACGCCCGAACCGATGGTAATATTGCCGCCAGCGTAAATTTCGTTGAGGGTATTGTTGCCCCCGATAATGGTGCCGCCTGTGGCGGTGAATGAACCGGTGAGATTCAACCGGCCACGGCTGTAGCTATCGGAGGGATCGGCCAGCCGGATGGTTCCCGAGGTCATGCTCACATTTCCCGTAATGAGTCCGGCGTTGGACGAGTAGTGATTACCTCCGACCAATATCCCCAGCAAACCGCCCGAGATCGTGACATTCCCTACCAGTGTCGGGGACCCGCCGCTGCTGCTGCCGCCGACTTGGAAATTTAAAACACCGCCACTGTTAATAGTAACACCACTGGATGCCGTCAAATAGGTATATCCGGTATTATTAGTGGTAGAGGAATCACCAATTCTTAGCTCTGTGGTGCCGCTGGTGGCACCGAGCGTAATGGCATTGCTTATCGTTAACCCTTTCGTACCAGTGACAAAGAGCTGGTTGAGGGCCACGGAGGTCTGGGTTAGCGTCAGCGTCGCAATCGTGCCGGTGGTGGCCGTGTTGTCGTAGGTGACAGTGCGGGTGCCGGTGGTGACATTGCCCAAGGTGATGGAGCCGCTCACGACAGGTGCAGAATCCCAGTTGGTGGAGGTCGACCAAAGGCCGGTGGTGCCGGTCCAGGTGGAGGTGGCTGCTTGAGCCGTCCCGGAAAATGCGCCAGCCAGTGTCAATGCGACCAGGGCGGCGGATGAATAGCGGGGATGACGAGTTTTCGGGGTTTTCATGGGTTCGCTAGGGGTGTATTTGGTGGACGAGTGTCCGTTGCGGAGAAAAATACCGCATGGGTAGCCGCCTACAAGAAGGACGATTAATTACTCAGTTAAGTTCGCTCACGGTCAGCGGGGCGTCGGGCGCGTTGTTGATTTGAATGCGCCGTCCGTCCTTAAAGGTGACTTCAATGCGGTCGGTACCGGAGACGCTGCGGATGGGAGATTCCTCCCCCGGTTTGAGAGGGATCAAGAGCGTGAGGAATCGCTTCACGCCGGTGCCTTTGACGGTGTGCAGCACGGTGGTGATGGGCTGGCGCGGCGGCACGTTGTCCTTGATGACGAGCCACCCAAGGATTTCCGGCTCTTCCTGGGCCGTGGCGCTGCGCACTTCCATCCCGTCGCGAACAAGCGGAACAATGGCGAGGTTGGCTACGCCACTATCCTGCGTTTCCACGGCTCCCGAAGTGGCATCATACTCAGTATTCGTGCTGCCGACCTGCCAGCGCGCCTGGTAGGTGTGCTCGGAGGCGTCGCCAGGCTGGAGGGTGTCGCGAACCGCATAGATGCCAGGCTTGAGGAAGAAGACTTCCCGCTTTTGCGCGGCGATTTTCTTGCGCTGGGGTCCGTAGCCGCTGTTGTAGGTTTGTCGGGCGTAATCGTACCCGGGCGTGCTTGTCCAGGCGGCGTCGATGGGTTGCTGCGAGACGTAGAGCGGGTCTTTGTCGTGGCCCTTCGGTGCCCATTGCTCGGGGGTAAACTGTCCCATGCCATCCACCACTACGCAGTTGTGGGAGTGGGTGGATATGGACCAATCGCGCCATTTGCTTTTTTCGTAGCTGCCGCCTCCGTTGTCCAGGAGCAACCGGCGGCCCCACGCCCACATGACAACGTCCAGCAGGCTGTTGTGGATGTGGCCGGTGCCTGCGGGGCCAACGCGGAAGACGAGGTAGTTGTCGTTTTTCCCCCAGCCGGAGCGCATGACGGCGAACCCGGCCCAGTCAAAGAATTGCGAGGTGACGGCAGGCGGCTCGCCCTCCCGGCCGTCCGTCAAGGCCCAGCGAAAATCGGCACGCTCGGGGAAGAGCTTTACTGCCTTTTGGTAAATATAGCTGGATGGAAGCCCCCAGGAGTCGTTGAACAGGGGCAGCGAACGGTCCGGCGTCATCAGGCCGAGCATGTAGTTGTACGCTTTTTCCACGAAACTCGAAAGAGCAGGCGGGATCTCGTCCTGGTGGCCGGTTTTCCGTGCGACGTCCATGATTTTCAAAAAATTCTCGAGCGCCACGTCGTGGTAGCCGGGGGTGAGTTCAAACTGGGCTCCGTCGGGCAAAAACTGGCGGGAAGCCTCGCGGGTGAGGCGTTCGACGGCGGTGGTGCGCCAACCCTTGGCTTCGCGGTACTCGGGGAAAAGCGCGCCGACGCTATACAATCCCGACATCGCCATGGTGAGGTGATTGCCCTGATTTTCCACGCCGTATTTTTGCAGATACCGTCCATGGTCGAGGCACGAACGGACAAACAACAAGAGGTCGGCGTCTGTGAACGAAGAGGACAAGAGAAAGCGCTGATACGCCGTGGGCCAGGAACCGCCCATGCGCAATCCCGCCTCGATGGGCCTCCAGGCCGAGCCGGGCCGCCAGTCGTCCATGGCGGGGATCGCGGCCCATCGGGCGACCCACGAGCGCAGGTGATTGACGAAGGTCTCGGCATAGCGCTCGTCGCCCGTGGCGGCGTAAGCGCCTCCCAGATCTTCCCAAAACATCATGCGGTTGAGCTGCCATACCCATTCGTGGTTGGGAGGCATGTCAGGTGTTTTGCCGGTGGGATCGTAGGCCCAGTCAATTTTTCCATCCGGGAAGGTGTGAAGCAGATTCACATAGCCGCCTTGCAGCGTCCCCGCCACGGCCTTGTCGGCCACCTTGAGGTTGAAGCCGCGCACCGACGCGCCCTTCTCCCGCGGATCGATAAACCACGGAACGGAGGTGCGCTGGCGCAGGTAGGTGGCCCATTCGTGCGTGGCGAGGCTGTAGTCGCCCGTATCGAGCGCGCTTTTCACCGGGGCCAGTTCCGGCAGAGAAAGATCCAGCGCGGCGAAGACTTCCGTTTCATCTGCCGTGGCCGCGCGATGCCCGGCGGGCGGGGTGTCCGGGCTTTGGGCGCTGAGAGCGGCCGGGGAGAAAAGCAACATCAATGCGGCGGCGACAGCGCCGAGGTAGGAAGATGGGGGTAGGTTCATGGCTCGTCTTTGGATTGAAGGACGCTATTTTCCCCGGCTTGGTTGTGATGTCAAAACGGTGGTGGACTTACTCAGTTTAGTTAATATATGTCGGAGTAATATCCAGTGGTTAAACGTCGCCGCTGACCGGCGGCACAAAATGCTTCGCTCCACCGAGTTGCTTCCATTCGCGGTAAACGAGATAGATAAAAAAGGCGTAACCCACGCTGCACGTGATGTTCCAAAACGGCAGATAGCGGTAGCAGAAATCCGGCGTGTCGGGATGCAGCCGCTTCATCACGTCGAGGTAGCCGCCGCAGAGGACGCCGCCGACCATCATCCCCAGCGAACGGAGGAGAGCGTTGGCGGAGCCAAACTGGCCATAGCGGCTGGCGGGAAATAGGCGCATCATCGTGATCGGCTCCGCCGCTCCATTGAGCGCGATGAACGGCAGCCACAGCGAGGAGAGGCCGATGAAAAACCACGCCACCGTCTCCGCCGACATCAGCGGGCGTGTCATCGCAAAGATGATGCCCAGCGGCCCCACCACCAGCACTTGAACGGAGCTGGAAAGCAGCAGCACGCGCAGCGGATGAACGCGGTCAGTGATGGCTCCGGCGGGATAAAGTAACAGCAACCCCACAACGCCGCACACGCCGTTGACTTTCCCGATAAAATCAAGCCCGAGCCCAAGATACTTGGTTTGATATAGTAGCCCGTAGGAACCTGAGACCCACCCCATCGCAACGAAAACATTAGAAAGAAAAATGTACCAATAAAAACGATGAGTGAAGCATTCCACAGCATATGTTTTGACCGCCGACATGAACCCCGTCTGGTGATCGATATTGGGCGGCGGCGGTGGGTAATCCCCTTCACGGACCTTCCAGCACATCACGGAAAAGGCCACCAAATAGAGCAGCCCGGCCCCGAGAAAAATCTGCTGCATGTGGGTGTTCGCATACCGGAGCACGAAGTAGTTGTACACCGCACCCGCGCCCACGCCGACCATCCGGAAGCTCACCATGAACCGCGCGAGATATGCCTGTGGCACCGTGTCGTTGAAGAGACAGTAGTAGGCCGAGGAGACGAACATGTTGAAGAACTGGAAGCAGACCAGGAACACGCCGATCACCGCGATGAGCACCGTGGTCGAGGGCACCCGCCCGCCCAGCACCGCGTGTTCCACCCACGTGCCGATCGGCTCCGCGTAGCCCAGCAAAATAAGGAAGAGCACGAGAAAGGGCGTGGCCGCGGCGAGGAAGGGAATGCGCCGTCCCCATTTGCTGCGAAAGCGGTCGCTGCGGAAATTGATGATCGGGTTGATCGTCGCGCTCATGACGTTTGGGATGGTGAGCATCATCAGGCCTACAATCCAGTTGGGCGCGCCGATGTCCCGAAGCTTCAGCGGCAGGATGTTTGGCACGACGGTCTCCATCAGCGTGAAACAAAAATCTCCCCACAGCAAATAAAGGAAAAGAGTAGCAAGCCCGGCTTTGGTGTATTTGAGCGAACCGACCGTAAGTTGCTCGGGCCTCTGGGGATCGTTTTTAAGAACGCTGGAAAGAGATGGGTTCATGAAAAGGGATAGCGGAGATCAGCGCATGGCGCGGAAGGCATTGGCAGCGGCCTCGTATTTTTCGAGCTGTGCGGCTTCCTCTGGCGGAAGTGTGAGCGGCTGGCTTGGCGCGGGGAGAAATTGAAAATACGCCAACACGCCTTCTTGCCGCGCCGCGACCGGCAGTTGGGTATCGACGGAAATCCAGACGCTGGAATTGCCGGTGCCGTAATAGAAGCAGTCGACGCCCTTGAGCTTCACCACGCCTTTGAAATGAGCTGGGACGACATTTTCCACGAAAAGATAACCATCCGTGTAGAAGGGATACGGCGGAAAAAGTGGTATGGCTTTGCTGATCTGCGGACCGGCGGGCGTGGTGGTGAGCAGATAGTCGCCCATCTGGTCAAACCGCTGCGACGGTCCGCTCTTGAAGAACAACGTAACCCGCTTGACGCCGCCGGTTTTGATGGTCTCGATGGCAGTGGGAAGTTCGGTTTGCGCAGACAGCCCCCCCGGCGTTTCCAGCGTGACGACCCACCGGGCGTTAACGGGCACGGGAGCAACGTAGGGCGGTTTGGGAGCTGGTGGCACGGGCTCCTGCGCCCGGATTGCCGGAAGCGAGAATACCAGCCACAATGCAATTAGGCGAAGCGCATTCATTCAGACACGACCTCCAGTTGTTGATCCACCACCCGGCCCGTATAGCGGTCGATGGCGACGTGGAGCCAATAGTGGCGCTCGCCCTCGACCAGAAATTGATCGAGCGAACCGGCGGCGGCGGGGTATTTGCCCACCTGGGCCACGAGGTCGATCAGCAAGTTCCAGGTGCGCGTGTTCGAGCAGTCCGCCAGCGCACGAATCACGGATTCCCGCTCGGTTTTGAGTTTGGAAATCCCGCCAACCGCGCTCTGGTTCATCAAGCGGCTGACCAACTCCTGGCGGCTCGCAATGGGGGCCGATCCGGAGAGCATCGCCACTGCCGAGGCGACGGCTTGCGCGTTTGCCGGGGAAACGTTGCCGGTGCCGGAGGTGCCGCTTGCCTGTGTGGCCCCGGCGAGGACAGCGGCCAATACATTGGGCTGCCGCGTGTTGGGATTGACGCGACCGGCAAGCAGGCGCTGGCCGCCCTGGAGCGAAAAGAGATCGAGCAAAGCGGCGTCCGCGCTGTAGGGCGAAAAGAGGTCGAGCGTTTTCCACGGCATATCGCGGAAGGCATATCCAAGCTCGCCCACGGAGCGGAAAGCCCGGTTCAACATCACGGGCCGGGCCGTCGTTCCGGAAGTGTAGAGGGGGCTCTGCGAAGTTGACGCGCTGCTCCAGGAGTAAATCGAGTCCCCCGGGCGTGCCTTGCCGTCGGGATCGAAATAATACGGTTTGTTTCCATTGAAGGTAGCGGGATCGGCTGTGGCTCCGCTGAAGACGGAATCCGCGGGATCATTCACCGTCCACAAATCGCTGCGATACGGGTTGTTTGAAAAAGACTGGTTGGGCGTGGCGGACGTATTGGCGACAAACGGGTCGTTTTGGAAAATGGGCGCCACCGTGGTGTTGTAAAACGGAGTAAGACTCTGTATCGGATTCGAATGGATCGCGGCGTAGCCCGATCCGAAGCGGTAGGTGCGTGGGTCCGGCTTCGGGAAGGAGCACCACCCCGCCTGCGTGGTCTGCTGAAAATAAAACCAGAGCCCCTGCCTAAAGCCGGTGGCGACATCGGAGCGGTCCTGTCCCACAAACGTGCCGTAGGTCCGGAAAACGCCGGAGGGATCCTGGTACTGAATGCGGTACACGACGGAGAAGGGGAACCGCAAGGCGGCGTTCCAGTTTGACCCCGTCTGCGGCTGGTCGGCCATGACCTTGGACCACTTGAGCGTCCCCGAGGTCACGGTGTCGCCGGGGAAGGAGTTCATGGTAAAAACCGTCAGGCTGCCGCTCAAGGCGGGCTCCCGGTAATCCGACTTGGTGGCGGAAAAAGGGCCGATCACTCCGGACCCCGATGCGATATCGCCAAAGCGCTGGTAGGGCGAGGCAGTGCTCCAGTTGCCGTTGGCGACGTCGTAGTTCCAGTAGCCCCGGGTGCCATTGGCATCGGATCCCACAACGCCCACCATGTACCAGTCGGAGTTCTGAACGCTGCCGCTGTCTGAAAGCGGTGAGATCCGGAAACTTGAGGGATAGGCACCGGTATTGGAGGCCAAAAGCTGGTGCGGATTCCAGAGCGCGAAGCCGCAGGAGAAAGTATAGGGAAGGGCGTAGTTGGCGCTCGTTCCGGTTACACGAAATAAGAATTTGTCGATGTAGGGGAGATCCTCGATACCATAAACGCTATCGCCCGTGGGCGTGTAGGTAATGGTGGCGGGGTAGCTGTCGGCGTCCCACTGGTCGATGATGTTGGCCCCGATGCGCAGGAGTTGGAGGGTCGTTTTGGCATCGGGATCGCTGAAGCTTGGGAGGGTATACCCCATGCTGCCTTGCAGCAGATCGCTGCGGACATTGCCTTTGCCCAGCGAGCCTTGGTAGATCCCCGCCTGGAGCAGTTCGAAGAAATCGGGCTCGCGGTTTTGCGCGGCGACATCGGCCAGCGACATGATGCCGCCTGCGCCCGAGGTGCCCGTGCCGTGCCGGTAAACCGTACTGGCGGTGGGGTAGCTCCAGTGGCGGAAGTAGCCGTTGGAGTCGCTCACGGGGTCGAGGCCAAAGTAGCGCGCGATGTCGTCCTTGTCCTGGCTGGTCAGCGAACTGACGCCTTTCATTTTTTCCAAGAGCGCGAGCTTTTCCAGCGGAAAGCGGTTCTTGAGTAGCGGCTCACCCGAGACCGCCGGGGTGCCGTCGGCGCGGGTGAAGGTGCCGCTGACTTTGACGCCAAAAATGGCGGGCGGGTTGTAATCGGTGGTATTGATGCCGGTGCCGGAGCAGGTGGGGCCGTTGACCTCGCGGGTGAAGGTACCCAGGTATTGCAAGGCGCTCTGGAGCTGTGCTTGCTCGGCGCTGGTGTTTCCGATGCTGAGCAGTAGTTTGATGAGCTGCTGCCGGTTGAGAATGGCGTGATCGGTGTTGCCGTTGTACGTGGCCGTGCCGGACAGGCTTAGGAACTGCGTGGAGCTTGAGGTGGCCCAGCTTTGGAAGCGCGCGGCAGCGCTGTTGTCAAAGGTGAACGCGGAGAAGGTCCCCGTGGGCTGCGCGGTGGCGTAGTTTCTCCAGCCCACGAGTTGGTCGATTTGGAGAGCCGTCAACGATAGCTGGGTCAAGTCCGCATAGGCAATGCCTCCCTTTGGCCCATATTGATCCGCCGCGGCGCTGGAGGGATACCCCGCTGCGTTGATATCCAGTAGCCCGCCCTCGTCATAAATGGCGTAGGCATAGCGGCCAATGGCATAGGCAGTATTACTAGAGGTGGCGTCGGCCAGCGAGTGGCTCCATCCCGAGCCCGATGCCGTGCCGCTGCGCGTGACGATCACCCAATCCGGCGCGGCGAAGCTTGCATTCGGCGTGGTGTCGCCCACCGTGCCCGTGGTTTTGAGCGGCAGCAGGTAATGCAAGTTCCAGCGAGGAAGTGGCACCGAGCGCCCGTTGATCGACGTTCCCGAGGTGGACGCGTTGACCGCACGCGTGGCCGAGTCGGAGCGGCTGCTGATGCGGAGCAGATTGGCCAGCGTGCCCGAAAGGAAGGTTTGCCGCACCGGAACGGCATAGGTTCCAGACACCGGGATGAAGAAGGTGTTGGTACCCGAACCGCTGGTGTTGGAATGATTGACGATTTCCTGTTTGAGATCGTCAATCACGAGGTCGAGCGCCGTATCGGCGAGCAGTTCCACTTTGGTCGAACCGGCGCTGAAGTTGGAGACCTGGCGCTCCGTCGTGGCCCGCGAAAAAAAGGCCACCATCAAACCGGCGGTCAAAACGACAAAGCAAAGCACCAGGAGCAAAGCGGCCCCTTGGACCGAATGCATGAGCCGCTGATTGAAACCGTTTAATGTCATAAACAGGCTTAGTTCAGGTAGAAGAAACGCTCGTAAACCCGCACGGACGAAGCGGCAGTGCGATTGAGGCCGGTTTCCCGTGCAAGGGAAGCGGTATCGTTGGCTTTCTGAACCCACGTTTTTTGCATTGATCCTGGGTTGGCTGCGGGAGTGTCCGACAGGCTCGAAATGGCATTCCTGATACTCGCAATTCCGGTTGAAACGCGGCTCCTGGTGTCGATGAGGGCAAGGGTGACGACCACAGCCTTGACGTCCGCGAGTCCCTGCGGAGCCCACACGGCGGCGCCCGCCGCGGCATTGGTGCATTGGTAAGTGATTTGCGTTGTCGTGTCGTACCAGCGAGAGCCGACCCCGTAACCTGCCGAGGAGTCTGCGGCAGTGGTGGGCGCGGCGGTGGCTTCCAGATTATTGGAACCTGTGGAGGCAGCCAGAACCGGTTTCAAACTAAAGGTGCCGTCCCGCAACAGAAAGCAGAACTCCATGCGGAAGACTTGGTCTCCAATGACATCCCACTGATTGGTGTCCGAGGCGCTGGTGCTGGGGTTAGTGGTGTTATTATAGACGTCAGCGATCACCTGGGAGAAAGCGTTTTTGATCAACGAGGGCAAATGCTGGACCGATGTGGCAGCGCCGGTCTCAGCGGCTTGCGCGGAGAGGTCCATCCAGCGCAAGCCCCGGCCCAGGCGTTCCAGTTCTACCCGGCTCCCGCCGCTCACGGAATCGCTCACGCGGTAGCCCACGAGGGATGCGCTGTTGAGGGAGGCGTCGGTCGTTCCCGCTACCTCCTGCGAGGCAATATGCCCGGGCGCCTGGCTGTAAAAGTAAAATGCGTCATTCCCGCTCTGGCTTTGAAAGTAATAGTTCACATCGGCGCGGCGGTACATTGAGGCGAAGTCCTCGGCCATTTTGGAGAAGATCAACCGCGCCTGATTGTCGGAATCCATCAAACGGGTGGCGCTGACCGTGGAGAGGGTGGCGCTGCTGACCAACTGGTGAACCACCGCCACCAACAAAACCAGGATGCCGATGGAGGCCATGAGTTCCAGTAACGTAAAACCCAACCGTACCGTCCGGAAGGGCGCTGGTTTGCCGCAATGCTCACCGGATTTGGGGGAAGGTACCATTGGGGGCAATGAAAAGCGGGGTTAGTTCCGGGACTGCGATACCACCACATCCGCCGATCCGCCCAGATTAGGCGCGGAGGCTTGCGCGGGCCACGAGATCGTTACCCGCTGCACCGTTTCGCTGGTGGAGGGCATCCAGACCGCCTGCACTGACGCTTTGTAGCGGGAGTCGGATTGAAGCGAGGTGGAGACGGTTCCCTCTTCATTGAAATAGTAGGTCTGCCCGCTGGTGGCATTGGTGACGATGGCAAAGCGAGGCGTGGCGGCCGCACCGGAAGCGGTGGCCTTGAGGTCGGCGGCGATGGCGGTGATGAGATTCATGGCCCCTGTCTGTGCCGTGGAACTGCGGCTGTTGCTTAACCCGATGGGCAACATGCCGAGCATGGACACCATCGTAAACGAGGCCACGCCGAGCGCCACGACGATCTCCACCATCGAAAATGCGGCGAGCCAATTGCAAGATTTTTTCATGGACGGAAGAGGGTGGTTTGCCCGGTCAGGCCGCTGATGTTGAGCGCAATGACATTGGCTCCGGCGGCGGTGCGGTTCCCATGGGCTTCTTTAATGGCGATCTCCAACACCGGCGCGGGGACGATGACCGGTCCGGCGTCGGAGAGGGCCTCGCCGCGCGGATTAAACTGCACAATCCCATTAGCCACCGGCACCCCGCCGGATGAACCGACCGGCCGCACCCCAAAGGTGTACCCCGCCGTGCCCACCAGTGGGTATTGCATGGAAAAGAGCAGCGGCAGCGAAGTCAGTCCCACGATGTTCTGGTCTTTGATCACCCCCGCAGCGCGGGTGCCGATGGACTGCGATGCCGCATTGAAAATGTGCACGTTATTGAGCTTGATGGGCTTGCTGATCAGGACCAGCCGTGAGGAGGGTAGCGCCTGTGCGGAAGGGTTGCCCGCCGACGCTTGAGCTTTGTTATAAATGCGGGAGCCGTCGCGCGAGGCCACCAAGGCGATCACCACCCGGCCCACACCGGGCACCGCCGGGGTTTGAGAAGGCTGGGCATTGTCCTCTTCGAAAAAGCCGACCCAGGTATAGGTGTTGTTGGCCACCGCATACATCCGGGCCTGATCCAGCGCCCCCTGGATGGTGTAGGCAGCGCGAGTCAAATCGGCGGCGCTGGTCATCCCTTTGATCGCGGGAGCGACCAGCGCGAAGAGCAGCGACACCACCCCCAGCGTCACCAAAAGCTCCAGCAGAGTGAACGCCGAAGCGCTACGGCGGCGGGCCCGGAATATTGGCCGGAGGGTTTTCATGGGAGGGAATAATGGGGTGGCCCCCTTTGGGTGTCCGGAAAACTCCGGCGGCGCAACAACCCCTAAGGATTGGTCGAAATCACCAGATCGTCAACGTAGGCTTTGAGGTTGGCCCCGGATCCCGCCACCCATCCGGTGACGAAACGGAAGCGATTGCCTTGCAGGATCAGCCCCTCTGTTTGCGCTTTGGAAAGCGCGAGAATCTCTTTGTCATTCAACGCCAGCGCGACGGTATTTTCGGCTTTGTTGTATTTGAAGCTCAGCTTATTCCATGCCGTGGGATTATAGGAAACGGCCTTGTCAGCAACGCCCGAAATGATATTGCCCTTGTCGGGCTTGACCCACCAACCGGCCCCGCCGAGATCCGGATGATAGCCGTGACCGATCATGAACGTGACCCCGTGCCCCTCGTCAGCGAAATCAACGCGGAAGGCGGTATCCTCAGAGACCAATTTCAAGTAAAACGTGATCTCCGCGTTTTCGAGCGTCCGGCCCTGGAAACGGTGCCACGCGCCGGGTCCATCGCTGGGATCCTGATCCATTTCCATCAAACATTGTTTGCCGCCATGGCTCGTTTCGTCCGTGATCTGCACCAGGAGTGACGAGCCGTTATGGTTGCCTACCCAGCCGTTGACGGAAGTGGTGCCGATGGCCTGCCCAGCAGTGTAGGCCGGGCTTTCGAAATCAGTGGAATAAACGACTTCCGCCCGCGCGCCAAGGGCGAGGGAAAGCGAGATAATCGCGCCAAGAATAAGCCGCTGCGAGGAATGGGGGGATACAATTTTCATAGGTTGGAGAAAGATGAAACCTCCACCGTGCGGTGGAATGAGCGTAAGTTACCCCCCCGGTTTCAAAGCTCAATGGTGATGTCTGTTTACTCAGTTAAGTTTAATGAGGATGGACATGGGCTTTTACAGTTGAACCCTCAAACCATTGCCCTTCGGTGTAAAGATGCATCGGCACTTCGGGGATGCCGGTTTCGCTGCGCTGCATCATGCCATTAAGGAGATCGACCGCCGCGACTCCCGAGAGGAAGGAATTCTGCATCATGCCGCTGACGATGGCTTCCTGGCGGTTCAGGGCGATATCGGCATAACCGATATCATCAGGCACTCGAATGCCGAGTTCCTTTAAAATATATAGCAGCCAGTATCCCTGGCCGAGAATGCAATCCACCTTATGCTTTTGAAGCCAATGGGCGATGCCTTTTTTGTCAGCGGAATTCACGCTAATTGGGGCCACCCGGTGCCTAGGGGGCACCTCCTGCATGGCTGCGTTGAAGCCGCCCTGGAAGTTCCACGCAGTGCGCTTGTTGACATCTTCGCTGAGGATCATCCCGATGCGCTCATACCCCATGGCTAAAATCCGCTCGACAGCCTTGGTCACCGTGCGGAATTGCGCGTTGGAGAGGGTGTGCAAGACGGGGTAGTTGTAGCTATAGCCAAAGCGCACGGCGGAAAACCGGGAAAAATCGATGCGAAATTCCGCGCCGGTTTTTTCGCTCGGCGCCAGCACCAGGCCCTGGATGCCCTTGCTGCGCAACACCCGCATGATGGATTGAGGATCGTAGCCGAATTCCGAAAGGTGGATGCTTTCCAGAATGTAGCCCAACTCCTTCGCACGCTGGAGCGTTCCCGCATAATACTCCCGGTATTCGCCGATGTAGAGATCGGCCGGATTTTGATGTCCATTGATCCAGCCGATATTGCTCTGGTAAGCGGCGGGGCGGGCGCTGCGGCGGTAGGCCGAGAGGCCCACCAGCATTGGGTCCGGCGCGTAGCCGATCTCCTCCGCGATGGCTTTGATCCGATCCCGGGTTTCCTTGGAAATGGAATGGTGATCCCGCAAAGCCAGCGAGACGGTCACGTGGGAGACGCCGGCGGCTTTGGCGATGTCGCGCTGGGTGATTCGGGGGGGCATCTTAACTGAGTAAGTTCTAAGGTCGATTGCAGGGTCATGTCAAGTGATGTGTATAGTCATCCCAGCATAACCCATTAGCCATGCATCTCCCCCGTTCCGCTGTTTTTGCGACTCTGCTGGTCTCTATTGCCACCCCCGGCTTTGCCGACGTGGTGTTGCCGCCCATTTTTTCCGATCACGCCGTGCTGCTCAAATCGAGCAAGACCCCGGTCTGGGGAACGGCGGAACCCGGCGAAGAAATTGTGGCCAACATGGGCCCGGCCACCGCGACCACCCGCGCCACGCCGCAGGGAAAATGGCAGCTCGCATTGAACCTGGAAAACGCGGGCCCGGGCCCCGGCGAGCTGACGATCCAAGGGAAACATCGGATCGTGCTGAGCGATGTCGTCGTGGGGGAAGTCTGGCTTTGTTCGGGTCAGTCCAATATGGAGCTGCCGCTGTCTTCCACCGAACGCGCTCAGGAAGAGGCCGCCGCTTCAGCCAATGCATTTTTACGGGAGTTTCGCGTGGAAAAAGAGGCCAGCCCGGTGCCGTTGGAGCAATGCAAGGGCCGCTGGTTTGTTGCTTCCCCGGCTACGGCGCTCCAGTTTTCGGCAATAGGGTATTATTTCGGAAAAGGGCTCACCAAAGAAATCGGACGCCCGGTGGGGTTGATCCACAGCAGTTGGGGAGGTACCAGCATCGAAGCCTGGATGCCGCCCGCCTCGCTTCCTGAACTCAAGCAACGCAACGAGGCAATACAAGCCGCGATCGAGGGGTATCCCCGGCGCATGGCGGAGTTCCGGGACGCCTATCGCACTTGGGCGACGGAGCATCAACGGCTGGACCGCTCCGCCGAAGCTCCCGAGCACTTTGCCGCAGCCGACATTTCCACGGACGACTGGAAGGCGGTCACGATGCCGGGTTCGCTCGCGGCCCAAGGGCTGCCGGGCAGCGGAGCCGTTTGGGTTCGCCGGGTGGTGAAGATCCCGCCGACGCGCGCCAACCAATACCTGCCGCTGTTTGTGGGCATGCCCCACACTTTTGATACCGTCTATTGGAACGGCGAAAAAGTGGGCTGGACGGACCCCTCCTCCTCGTCCGTCGTCACCCCGGCCTCCGGTTCCTGTTCTCTGGAACGCCGCTATGACGTCCCCTCACCCAAGGTAAAAGAGGGCGACAATACTCTCGCGATTCGGATCTTCAGCCCCTCGGGGGACGCGGGCATCGAAGCTCCCTATTTCTGTGCCGCGTGGAATATCCCCCTCGGCGGCACCTGGCTGGCGAAAACGGAATATCAACTGCCGCCATTGCAGGACAACAGCAAGGCTCCCGCGATGCCCGAGTTTCTGCCCGCAAAGCAGTCCAATCCCTTTTCACTCTACAACGCGATGATCCATCCGCTCGCTCCCTATGGCATTCGCGGGTTTCTATGGTACCAGGGCGAAGCCAACGCTTGGCGGGGCGATCTCTACCGCACCGAATTGCAGCTCCTCATTGCCCATTGGCGGAAGGAATGGAAACTGGACAACGCTCCATTCTACCTGTGCCAGTTGGCTAATTATCAGGCGAAAGCCGCCACTCCAGGCGAAAGCGCGTGGGCCGAACTGCGCGAATCCCAATCCCGGGCCGTGGAAGTGCCCCATACCGGCGTTGCCGTGCTGATCGACATTGGGGAGCAGGACGATGTTCACCCGCGCAATAAAAAAGAGGCGGCAGAGCGACTGCTCCGCATCGCCCTCAACCAAACGTATGGCAAAAGCAATCTTCCCTTCAATGGCCCGGTCTATGAAAGCGCCCAACGAGAAGGCAAACGCATGCGCCTCCATTTCGCCGCCGGTAGTGGACCATTAGTGGCCAAAGCGCTTCCGGAAACGTACCAGCCCCGCTCTGCGCTGCCGCTCACCTTGCCGCTGGCCAAACCGAGCCCCAAGAGCGCCTTGCAAGGGTTCGCCATCTGCGGAGAGGATCGAAAATGGAAGTGGGCTGACGCCCAAATCGACGGCGATACGATTCTCGTCTGGTCCGACGAAATTGATGCTCCCGTCGCCGTCCGCTATGCGTGGGCCGACAACCCCACCTGCAACCTATATAACGAAGCCGGGCTCCCGGCCTCGCCCTTCCGCACGGATCATTTTCCGCTCACCAGCGAAGGACGCCGCTTCTAAAAGCATCGCCCATTTTTGCCAATGCTTCAAAACACCCATCTCTATTACGGCGGCGATTACAACCCCGAGCAGTGGCCGGAATCCGTTTGGCAGGAGGATGCCCGGCTTATGCAAACCGCCGGAGTCAATCTCGTGAGCCTTGGCATTTTTAGCTGGGCCAAACTGGAGCCCTCGCCAGGTCGCTACGAGTTCGATTGGCTCGACCGCGTGATCGATCTGCTGCACCGGCGAGGCATCGCCGTCGACCTCGCCACCGCCACCGCCTCACCGCCCGCGTGGCTCGTCCGCCAGCATCCAGAGATCCTCCCACAGGACGCCAACGGCACCGTGCTCCATCCCGGTTCGCGCCAGCACTATTGCCCCAACAGCCCTCATTACCGCGAAGCCGCCGCCGCCCTCACCCGGCAGCTTGCCCAACATTACCAGCACCATCCCGCCGTGGTAATGTGGCACATCAACAACGAGTACGGCTGCCACGTGGCCGCGTGTTTTTGCGACCGCTGCGCGGCGGCATTCCGGGGCTGGCTCAAAGTGCGCTACGCCACCCTCGACGTCCTTAACGAAGCCTGGGGCACCGCGTTCTGGAGCCAGTGGTACGGCGATTGGGAGGAGATCTTCCCGCCCCGCAAAACCCCGACAATGGCCAACCCCGCGCAACAGATCGACTACAAGCACTTCTACAGCGATTCCGTGCTGGCGCTCTACCGCCGGGAATACGACATCATCAAAGAGCACACGCCCAATCTCCCCGTTACCACCAACTTCATGGGCTTCTTCGGCCCGTTCGATTACTACCAGTGGGCCAGGCACGTCGATTTCACTTCGTGGGATTCCTACCCCGACCCTAACGACGGCGTAAACGGCCTCGCAGTCAACGCCGCCGCTCACGACCTCACTCGCTCCCTCGGACGCGGCGAGCCGTTTCTTTTGATGGAACAGGTGCCTTCGCAGGTCAGTTGGCGTCCCGTCAACAGCCTCAAGCCTCCTGGCCAAATGCGCCTGCACAGTTACCAGGCCGTCGCGCGCGGTGCGGACGGCGTGCTGTTTTTCCAATGGCGCGCAGCCCGGGCCGGGGCCGAAAAATATCACGGCGCCATGGTTCCCCACGTCGGGGCAGAGCACAGCCGCGTCTTCCGCGAAGTCGCCGATCTCGGGCGAGAACTTCAAACTCTCGACGCCCTTGCGGGATCGCGGGTGCGCGCCAAAGTGGGCATCGTCTTCGATTACCCAAACTGGTGGGCGCTGAATCTCGAATCCAAACCCGCCCAGTTGGATTACCTCAGCCGCGTTCTGGAATACCACCGCTTCTTTTACGACGCCAACCTCCCCGTCGATTTTCTCTCCGCAGATGGCGACTGGAGTGGCTACCGCCTCGTCCTCGCCCCGCATCTCTGCCAGCTGCGCACGGGCGTCGACGAACGCATCCGCAACTTTGTCCGGGACGGCGGAACCTTTCTCACCACTTATTTCTCGGGCATCACGGACGAAAACGAGCACATTATCCTGGGCGGCTATGCCGGGAAAATCAGCGACCTCCTCGGCATCTGGGTAGAAGAATGGGACCCGCAGCCGCCGGGCCGCACCCTCCATGTCCAATGGGCCGACGGCACCATCTCCGAGGCCACCGATTGGTGCGACCTCGTCCACCTCAAAGGCGCATCCGCCCTCGCGGTCCTCACAGATCACTTCATTCCCAACACCCCTGCGGTTACCCAGAACGCCTACGGCAAAGGCCAGGCCTATTACCTCGCCGCACAGCTCGACGCCGCCATGAGAACGAAGTTGCTTTCGTCAATCTGCCGCGATCTCGACCTGGAAGCGCCGGTGGACGCCCCGCCGGGAGTGGAAGCCACGCTGCGGGAGAAGAACGGCTCCTGTTTTCTGTTCCTACTTAATCATACCACCGCCATCGCCTCGGTTGACCTAAAAGACCACGCTGGGCGCGACCTCCTCTCCGGCAAGACTCACAGCGGCCCAATCAAGCTGCAACCCCGGGAAACCCTCATTCTACATCTCGATTAACCATGTCTGCTTTACCCTCCATCCAAATCGACGGTATCGAATACCAACTCGAAGGCGAAAGCGGCCCCTTTCGCGCCTGCCTGCAAGCCGAAGATCTCGAGCCCGGGCTTCATCTCATCCACATGATCCTTGAATCCGAAGAAGCCGCCACGCCATCGCCGTTCAAGCTGACATGGAGCCAGCCGATCGTAGATACTCAATATGAATGGACACCGGCCTGTGGCCCAAAACGGTGGCTCGAAGTCCCGTGGGAACAGCCGCTTCGCTCCAAAGCCACCGAACAAGCCCCGGTCATCTGCCAATACAACCTTGCGCAGATCAACCGGATCACCTTCGCCTGCTCGGATGTACTCAATCCTATTGAAATGGCGTCCCGGATCCGCGAGCACAACGCCACGTTCGTCGCTTGCGTCGACTTTTTCGTCCAGCCCGTCGCCCCCTTGCGGGAATACCGGGCCACCCTGCGCGTGGACCGCCGGGCCATCCCTTACCATGAGGCGCTCGATCAAGTCCAGGCTTGGTGGGCCGCCCTGCCCGGCATCACCCCCGCGCCCGTTCCCGACCTTGGCCGGATGCCCATGTATTCCACCTGGTACAGCTTTCACCAGGACCTCAAGGCCGCCGCCGTCGAACATCAATGCGAACTGGCCAAGGGCTATGGCTGCGAGGCCGTGATCATCGACGACGGCTGGCAAACCGAAGACAATTCCGGCGGCTATGCCCATTGCGGCGATTGGGAAGTGGCCCCGTCCAAAATCCCCGACATGCGCGCTCACGTGGCCCGCATCCACACCCTCGGGATGAAGTGCCTCCTCTGGTTCTCCGTCCCTTTCATTGGAGAATACGACCGTGCCTTCCAACGCTTCGAGGGCAAGTACCTGTGCAAAGTTGCCTGGTGCAAGGCCCACGTCCTCGATCCGCGCTTCCCCGAAGTTCGCGAATACCTCATTGCCCTTTACGAAAAAGCCGTGCGCGAATGGGATTTTGACGGCCTCAAGCTCGACTTCGTGGACAGTTTCACCCCCACGGCGGAGAACTATAAAGAGCGCAACCCGGCCCACGACATCGACTCTGTGCCCGTCGCCGTGGATCGCCTCCTCCGCGACACCATGGTTCGGCTCCGCGCCATCAAACCCGACATTCTCATCGAGTTCCGGCAAAGCTACGTCGGTCCCCTCATGCGCCATTATGGCAACCTGTTTCGCGCTGCGGATTGCCCCAACGACGCCGTCACCAACCGCACTCGCACCCTCGACATCCGCTTGATCTCGGGCAACACCGCCACCCATTCCGACATGCTCATGTGGTCCCGGGACGAGCCCGTCGAAAGCGCCGCGCTGCAATTGCTGAACATCCTGTATTCCGTTCCGCAAATTTCCGTCAAACTTGACGAAATTCCCGGCGACCACCAGCGGATGCTGCGCTTCTGGCTTCAGTTCTGGCGCGAACACCGGGAAGTTCTCCTCGACGGGAAACTGGAACCGCAACATCCCGAACTGCTCTATCCCTTTGTCCTGGCCAAAACGGATTCCCTTTGGATCGGCGCGTTTTATTCCGACGTCGTCGCGCCCCTTTCCGGAAAACTCCCGGATGAATTTTGGCTCATCAACGCCACGTCGCAACCTCGCGTGGTCATCGAGTGCGACACCACGCCAGGCACCTACGAAACTCAAATATACAATGTCCTGGGAGAACCTCAAAATTGCGCAATCGTATCGTTCCCCCCCGGCGTAAGCACATTTGCCGTTCCTCCCTCTGGGCTAATCCACTTCAAACACCACACGCAGCGCGCCTAAAACCGAGGTGAGGGATGTCCCCATAGTAGCGACCGTTTCGGCAAAGCAAACCGGACTGGCGAGGCATTGGGATCGGAGGGCGATGTGTGACAGCTTTGTGTGACATAACCGCGTTTCCGATGCCTGATTATCAGAGACTTGCTTGATTTCTAAGCAATTGCGTGGAAATGACGGAAGGGGCGGGATTCGAACCCACGGTTAGGTTTCCCCAACGTTCGATTTCGGGTCGATGGGGATTACTCTGAATTTTGTAAAACACTACCAGATTGCTACACAAATCAGGGGTTCTCGGGTTTCTTTACGCAGACTGTGTGTGCACGGAGGGGGTATTATATTCTATCCCGATCTGGGCCATCGTGTCCTTGGCTATAAGGAGTGACGGCGTCCTCTAGGATATCGTGCGCGGCTTCCGGGCATTCCGGCGGATGAGGGCAAGCCGCTGCTCTAAGCTTGCCCGCGTTGTCAGGCCGTCTTCCGGCGTGTTCTCAAGATAATCGAGCATTCGCTCCACCGTCGTTGTCGCCACGTGAATCCGCGTATCCGAGGAAGCGTAATAAATATAAATCGTGCCCGACGGCCGCGCAACCCACCCATTGCTGAACACCACATTGGAGACATCGCCCACCCGCTCTTCGCCCACTGGCGCAATGAAATAGCCCCCCGGCCTCCGAATGACGCGCCAGGGCTCGCGGAGATCCGTCAGGAAAGCGTAAAGAACATAACGCAACCCCGCCGCGGTGTTGCGCACGCCATGGGCCAGATGCATCCAGCCTCGGGCCGTCTTGATGGGCGCGGGCCCCTGGCCATTTTTCACTTCTTTGATGGTGTGATAGATCCGGCCATCGATGATGCAATCTTTGCCGATCACCGCCCGCTCCATGGTCTCGCAAAGCGCCCAGCCAATGCCGCCCCCCGTGCCGGCATCGATAAAGGAATCCTGCGGCCGAGTATAGAGCGCGTATTTTCCATCCACAAACTCCGGGTGCAAAACGACATTCCGCTGCTGGCTTGAAGCCGATACGAGATCGGGAAGGCGTTCCCAGTTTTTCAAATCCCGGGTCCTCACAATGCCGCAGTTGGCCACGGCGCTCGAGGTATCCCATGCGGGAGCCGCGGGATCTTTCCGCTCGCTGCAAAACAACCCGTAGATCCAGCCGTCTTCATGCCGGGTCAGCCGCATGTCGTAGACATTGGTATCGGGGTCGTCGGTCTCCGGCAAATCCACCGGGGCGTCCCAAAACCGGAATCGATCCGTTCCGCTGGCGCTGGAAGCCACGGCAAAAAACGATTTCCGGTCGCAGCCTTCCACCCTGCATACCAGGGTTATCTCGCCGTTCCATTCGATGGCTCCAGCATTCATGGCGGCGTTGATTCCCTGGCGTTCCATCAGGAAGGGATTGGTCGCCGGATCGAGGTCATACCGCCAGTCCAACGGAATATGATCGGATGTTATTATGGGGTTGATGTACCGTTGGATAACGCCGTTATACCACGCGGGATTTGCTTCGTTTGCCCGCTGGATCAAATTCTCGTGGCTTTGTTGCAACGTTGATAACCGGTCTGCGAACGCTTCGGGGAATGGATTATTCATGGGTAGGCACCTTTCACTGTAATGGGGCCAAAGCGGCCTCCAAGAGGATTGCCAGTTTCCACGTTAACCTAACGCAAGGAGCGCTTGCCGGGGAGGGCGCCCGCGGGCTTCCGGGGCGGGAATTTTTGGGCTTCCGAACAGGGAAAAAAGGGCTATAATAGATCCGTCAACGGCCCCCCCGAACGCCTTATGTCCCGCCCCACCCTTCGAACCATTGCCTTAGCCGCGAAAGTTTCCCACTGCACGGTTTCCCGGGCTTTGAGGGGAGACCCCCGTGTCAGCGAGAAAACGCGCCAAATCGTCCAAAAACTCGCCGCGGAAATGGATTACGAACTCAATCCGTACGTGGCGTCGTGGATGGCACACGTCCGCTCCACCAAAAAGCAAATTCCCACCAAGGGCTGCCTGGCTTTGCTGGATTATCAAACCGACAAGTATTTTGAGGCGTCGCTCAAACAAATCCACGGGGCGACGGAGCGGGCGAAAGAACTCGGCTATAATGTTGAGCATATTTCTGTTTTCCGGGAGAGGTTCAAGCCGGAACGGGTAAAGCAGATTCTTCAGACCAGGGCGATTCAAGGCATTCTTCTTCCTCTTTCGGGCAGACTTTCCAACATCGACATGTCGTTTGATGCATTCGCCGTTGTCGCGATGGGTCACCGTATCGCCGCCCCCCCGTTGCATTGCACCTGCTTCGACCATCATACGGGGGTGTTTACCGCGTGCAATGAACTAAGCAAGCTGGGCTATGAAAGAATTGGTTTAGTGCTGTCTGAAGATCATGTATCGCAGTTGGAGTGGCGGATAACTTCGGCCTATCTGGGGTGGCAAAACCAGGCGAAAAAAACGGCCCCGATTCCGCCGCTGGTACACCAGGCTGTTTTTCAGGAAAAAACCGTGATCGACTGGTGCAAGCGGCATCGGATTGACAGCCTCATTTGCATCAATCCGGAAACCTATCGGGATATCTTGCGCAAGCATTTTAAGCTTCCCGGGGAGATTGCGTTGGCTTGCCTGGATTGGGACACTCAAAAGATAGGAATCGCCGGTATCGACCAGCAGCACGAGATGATAGGTTCCGCAGCCGTGGATATATTGGTTAACATGATTAACCATAATGTTTGCGGTATTTCTACAACCCAATACGTCACCATGGTTGAGGGTTTCTGGAGACCGGGAGCAAGTGCTCCGGGGCGATAAACTCGCCGAAAATCAGGAAGCGCGGTCAGTATTAAAACGGGTCCCTCAATCGGGCGATTTCCCGGATGTAACGTGGTGCATTTTATCCAAATTGATTTTTGGCAACCCGCAAACAACATTACGGCGAAAAATGTATCGGTCCAACCCACCCCCCGCCTTGGACAGCGGCGGTAACTGGGCTGCGATAAGGTACGGATTCATTGATATCAAAAAACGCAAGTCGTTGATACTCAGCTGGCAACTAACCCCACCACTAAAAGTGAGTAATATGAAAAAGATCGACCCCAACAACACCCTCCAGACGGGACCGAAGCGTATATCGGTAGGCAAACTCATCAAATTTGCCGCAATAATATTCTTACTTATCCCCGGGCACCGCCTGCACGCGGCAACCTCTACCTATTACTGGGATACCAACGGCTCCACCACAGGATTGGGCGGAAGCGGAACCTGGGATGCCTCGACAACTTCGGATTGGAGCACGTCCGGCACCGGCAACGTTGCCACCACGACCTGGACCAATACGAGCGACCTGGCGATATTTAAAGGAACCGCCGGAACCGTAACGGTTTCAGGCAGTGTGAATGTGGGGCAAATCAGTTTCCAAAGCGCCGGCTATACGCTTACCGGCGGCACCATCACCTATGCGGGGTCGGATGCATTCATCGTCCTGGCGACTACGAACAATTCCGGAACGGCCACCGTCATCAATAGCACCCTGAACCTGGGGTCTTCCTCAAACTACATTCGCATTGGCGTCAAGCAACAGGTGCCGGGCTCTACCGGAGCGAGCAACGCGGGGCAGTTGCTCACTATCGCGGGGAATATCGTTGGAGGCGGTGGAACCACGGGAACCTCGTCGCAGAACGTCAGCCTTGAAACCGGCAACAGCGGTGCGGTGACCAACGGAACGGCGTCAAACGTCATTACCGTCACCGGCACCATTCAAAACGGCTCTAAAAATACTGTTGGTGTGTCAACCGGAGGCATTGGGACCGTGATTTTAACCGCATCCAATTCCTACACCGGGCTGACCACCATTAACAAAGGGACGACAATTGCCGCCAACAACAACGCTTTCGGCAACGCCACAACGGCCATTGTGATTGGGGATACCACGAAAACTTATACGGATGACAACATCGCCCTCCTGCTCAGTGGCAACGTCACCCTCAACCGCAGCATTTCAATCGTGGGGCGCAACACGATCAATACGTCTGGATCAACGGCGTCCGTAACGGGCTCAACGACGTTGGGCGGAGATAGCGCCACCGGCAATGCCGTCTTTAGCGGCAGCGTCACCTGGGCGGCCGCCGTGGACGGCACGCTTTCGCTGACCGCCGCCGCGGGAAATTCCGTCACGTTCTCGGGAGCGATCAGCGAGAGTACCAACAAAGCTGCCATTCAAAAGGTGGGCGCCGGGGTTGTTTCCCTTTCCAGCAGCAACGGAAATACCTACCGCGGTGGCACGATCGTAAAGACCGGAACTCTCCTGGCCAACAACAAGACGGGTTCCGCGTTCGGCACCGGGGCATTGTCCGTAGCTAGCGGGGCGACCATCGGTGGCACGGGCCAAATCCAGCTGACCACAGGGGCATTCACCATCAACGGAAATGTCCTGGTTGGCAGCGGTACGGATACCACCAGCGGGCTTACCCTCAGCAGCACCGTGGCCTCCTCGTTCGACGGCGCATCGCTGGAGTTCAACCTGGATTCCACTGGAGGGAGCAACGTGCTCAATATCGGTAGCACGGCCGTTTCCTTTACCAATACCACGCTTGTGGTTACGCTGTTGGGAACGGATTCCATCGACTATGGAACCGAATACCTCCTTATCGACGGTACCACTGGCTCAAGTTACAGCAATTTAACAACGTTTACCAACGCCCTCGGCCAACAGCAAATCAGCAGCGGGCTAAGCTTGGCGTTTACCGGCGCTACTGCGCAGAGCAAATATGCATCTTCCTATCTGTATATCAACGGCGACGACATAGAGCTTCAGGTGGTTCCGGAGCCGAGCACGTGGGCATTGGTGGCACCAGGGGTTGGACTGCTCTGGCTGCTGCGGCGCAAACGGTTCTAGAACCGTCTTCCCAAAGATACCCGCGAGAGCAACCGCGTTTCCCCCCGTCATGAAACACCCATTTCTCATATCGTTTATCATCGCCGCAAATGGCTGTGGATGGAACATGCCGGCATGGGCTGACGTCTCCCTGCCTTCCATCATTTCCACTCACGCCGTCTTGCAAAAATCCGACCGCACGCAGATTTACGGAAAAGCTGCGCCCGGGGAAGTCGTCAAGGTCTCGCTGGGGGGAATTGGAGCGCAGACCGTGGCGGATGCTGATGGAAAATGGAAGATCATCCTGGATGTGACGTCCATCGGGGAAGGGCCGTTCGACTTGGTGGTGGAAGGGAACAATCGCACGGTCATCTCCGATGTCATCCTCGGCGAGGTCTGGGTTTGCTCGGGACAATCCAACATGGCCTTCCGGCTGGCGCGCGATGCGCAAGCCGCCCAGGCCGGGCCCCAGGAGGTCAACCCGCGGCTGCGTGAGTTCTGCGTTGAAGAAGCCACTTCCGAAACCCCGCAGGACGACTGCAAGGGGAGCTGGGTCATCGCATCCCCGCAGACCGCCGGGAGATTCTCGGCAGTGGGCTATTACTTCGGTAAAAATCTGCAACAAGCCCTCAACCGGCCCGTCGGCCTCCTCTTTGCGGCATGGCCGGGCACGTCCGTGAGCGCATGGCTTCCGCAAAGCGCCATCGACGAATCGCCCGAATGGAAGGAGAAGCAGGCCCGCCTTCAAAAACTCGCGGACGAATCCCCCGCGTTGAAGAACCAGTTCCTCTCTGCCTACCGCCAGTGGGAAAGCCAGTTTGAGCGCACCGACCGCCCCACCGATCCCGGCCTCTATGCGTTGGCGGAAATCGCTACCAGCGATTGGAAGCCGGTAAAGCTCGCCTCCTCCCTGCAAGCCGCAGGCATTTGCGGTTCCGGCGCGGTCTGGTTGCGGCGGCAGGTGTCGATCCCTCCTTCGGCGGCTCTCAAGACGGCGATGATTTCGCTCGGTTCCCTCCGCGATTTCAACGCTCTCTACATCAACGGAAAGAAAATCGGCGAAACCACAGTGGAGAGCCTGAAAAACGGGAGGGAAATCCGCTACATAATTCCCAACGGGACCCTGAACGAAGGTGAAAACACGCTGGCTGTCCGGCTCTTCACCCCCAGTGAAAACGCGGCATTCCCATCGTCCATGTTTCTGGAACTCGAGGGAGTGCGCCGCCTTCTCAACGACGACTGGAAGGCCAAAGTGGAGTTTGAGTTGCCTGGTTTGAGCGACGAAGCCCGCAAGGCCCGGCCCACGCTTGCGACGATCCCCGAGCCGCAGCAGATCCCCGGCGGCATTTTCAACGGAATGGTTCATCCGTTGATGGCGGCGACGGTACAGGGTATGATTTGGTACCAGGGCGAACAGGATGCGGGACGGCCGGGCGGGTATTGGCCGCAGTTCGAGTCGCTGATCCGCAACTGGCGTGCGGGCTGGAGTAATGAGCTCCCCTTCTACTTTTGCCAGCTGCCCAATTATGGCGCCAAGGAGGAGGCCCCCGGCAACAGCCTCTGGGCTCAACTGCGCGAAGCCCAGGCCAGGGCGCTGGAGCTGGCCCATACCGGGCAAGCCGTGCTCATCGACCTTGGCGAGCAGGATATCCACCCCATATACAAACAAAAGGTTGGCGAACGGCTGGCGCGGATCGCACTGGCCCAAACCTATAAACAAAATCTCGCCGACTCCGGGCCCGTTTTTAAAGGCATGAAAATTGAGGGAGACAAACTGCGGCTCTCGTTTCTGCCCGGCGAAGGACGTCTCGTAGCCAAGCCTCTTCCCGCCCAATATCAGCCGACCAGCATGTCGCCCGCGCTCAAGCCGCTCGTGCGGCACAGCCCCGAGGGCGAACTCGAAGGTTTTGCCATCTGCGGCGAAAACAAGAAGTGGGCGTGGGCCACTGCGAAAATCGACGGAGATACCGTGGTCGTTTGGTCGCGGGATGTGCCGACCCCAGTGGCGGTTCGCTACGCGTGGGCGGACAACCCGACCTGTAATCTTTATAACAAAGCCGATCTGCCCGCGTCCCCATTCCAGGCAGGGAACTAACCGCCCGGCCAGCCCGCAAAAAGCGCATATTCACTTATCAAGCTCCTCAACAATCCCATTATGGTCGTCCCTTGCATCCCAATATTGTTTCGCGGTTTTAAAAAAGTCCTGGCCGGAGGTGCCCTGGCAATTCTGGCTGGCCTGCAGGTCAACGCCGCGACACTTTACGTTAACGGGAAGACCGGCAACGACGCCGCCGATGGCAAATCTTCCGCCACCGCGCTGCGCACCGTTCAGAAAGCTTGCGACCTCGTGGCCCCCGGAGACACCGTCATCATCGCCCCGGGCGTATACCTTGAACGAGTGCAGTTGAAAACAGCGGGCACCAAACAGCAGCCCATCACATTCAAGGCCGACCGCGTCGAGAAAAACCGCGTTATTCTGAGCGGCGCGGTTGCGCAGATCCGCAACCGGGAAGCCAAATGGCAGCTTGAGGACGAGGCGCTGCATCTCTATTCCGTGCCGCTCCCGTTCCGCCCGGCCCGCGTACTTTACGACCAAGTGGACCTGCTGCCGTATCCCTCCCTTGAGTGCCTCAAAAACTTCCGTTTTGCCGATGGCTACCCCGGCAATCCCGCAGGCTTCGCCCAGGAAAACGGGCGGCTTTATGTAAGGCTTCGGGCCGACTGCCGCTATGGCTCTTACGATCCGAACGAGCACACCATGGCCGTTTCCACCCCCATCGGAGGCCGACATGCGGGCCTCGTCGTTACCAAGCTCGATGATTATATCTTCGGCGTACTGACCCAGAAACCGGCTTACCTCGTCCTGGACGGCTTCACCTTCGAGACCCCGGGCACCGCCGGCGTCTACGTGGAAGGCAGCTACGTTACCGTCCGCAATAGCTGGTTTGTCGGCTGCCGTTCCGGCGTGTCCGGGCGCTGGTCGGGCCAGCCGCACACCTGCGACCCCGCCACCACGACCAACAACGTCACCATCGAATATTGCGATATCCACGCGTTCCCTGCTTTCGATGACATGAAGGAAATCATTGAAAACTACGGGAACGATCCCTACCGGGGCGACAGGAAAAATTTCCACCAACGCCTCTACTGGTGGCAGCGCAAAGACGTCCTGGGCTATGCCTATACCTACGAGACCGGCATCGGCACGTTTATAGGCAACGACTGGGTGATTCGCCACAACTACATGCACGACAGTGTCGAATACCTCTCCACTTGGGCGACAGCGCAGAGCCGTAATTTGAAAGTCTGCCAAAATCGGTTCGAGCGGCTTGTGGACAACGCGCTTGAGGCCGAGGACCATGCGTACAACGAGCAGTTTTTCGAGAACGAGATTGTCGACGTATTTGAGCCGTTTTCCTGGCAGCCTCTGGATGGAACGCCATGGCCCGGCCCGATCTACATTTACCGCAATCTTGTTTGGATGAGTAAAGCGAACGTCGGCATCTGGAACAAGGGCGGGTGGGATGGCGGGATCTGGAAACTCGGCGCGCAGGAGAAGGAAAACTACCTGGGCGACCATCCCAAGGTGCCCATGGACGAGCCGGTGCGGGCGGCGGGCGAAGGCTTCCTTGCCTTCAACAACACCGTCTATTGCCCCGACCATGAGGTGTTGACCCGCGTGCAGAGTGAGGCCCGCGGGTTCGAGAACTTCCATATCTTCAACAACCTGGTCGTCGTGAAAAAGTTCCTCCACAAACCGGACGACATCGCCCAGGGGATTGATTTTTACGCCAACGTGACCGCTTTCACCGAATCCAACAGCCCGAAAGCCGCCGAAAATTTTGTCCAAAACGGCGGCGCGTCGCTCAAGAGCGCGGCGGACCTTGATTTTGCCGATCCGGCGAACGGCGGGCTGGAACTTGGGTCTAGCCGCCCTGTTCCCAAGGCGGTATGCGGTGCTTTTTCCAATGAAACTTCGTCGACCGCCGGAGCCATTCCCTTCGGCAAGAAATGGAAACGCCTCGTGGTCGGACCGCGAACGACCGCTCCCAATCCAAAGGACTGACCCTCATGAAACGACAGGCTCTATTTTCCCCAAAAACTTCCTCACTTCTTGACCCATGGCAGGGCAGGGCCGCCGCCACGCCACTCAACTAGCCCATGTCATCCCCACTAAATACCTGCCTGATTGGTGTCGACGGTTGGGCGGACGTTCACTATTCCGATCTGCTCCGCCAGCAGGCCAAAGGCGCGGTGCGCATCCTCGGGGCCACCATCATCAATGCGCCCGATGTCCCGGAGAAATGCGCCCGGCTGCGGGCTGTCGGCTGCGAATTGTTTAACGATTACAAAGTGATGATCGATTGCCTGGGCGCAAAAACGGATCTCTGTTTTATCCCCACGGGCATTCATTTCCACGCCCCGATGACCATCGCCGCCCTGCGCAGCGGAGCCAACGTATACGTGGAGAAACCGGCCGCCGCGACCATCCAGGATGTGCGCGCCATGCAGCAGTGTGAAGAGGAAACCGGCCGCTTTGTCGCCGTCGGCTACCAGACGATGTATGCGCGCGAAGCGCTTTGGATGAAGCAGGCGATTCTGGATGGGAAAATCGGCGCGATCCAGTCCATCAAATCCCGTGGGCTCTGGCCTCGCTTTGACACTTACTATCACCGCAACAACTGGGCGGGACGCCTGCGCAACGGGGACGCCTGGATTCTGGATTCCCCGTTCAACAACGCCATTGCCCATCAGCTCAACATGATCTGCTTTCTAGCGGGTTTGGAACTTGAGCGAACCGCCGAACTTGAGAGCATTCAGGCGGAACTCTACCGCGCCCGCAACATCGAAAGCCCGGACACCGCCTGTATGCGAATCCTGACCCGCGCGAAGGTGCCGCTCTATTTTTTCGTAACGCACAGCTCCCAGGGAAAGATCGATCCGGAAATTACGGTGCAAGGCGAACGCGGATCAATTCGGTGGACTTTCTCAACGGCCCAACTCACCGTCGGCAGCCACACCGAGACCATCCCTTGCGAAACGCATCAAGAGCTTCGCGACAGTGTGATGGCAAGGTTGTTTCGACGCGTGAAGGATCCCTCAACCTTCGTCTGCAATCTCGACATCGCGGCGGCGCAAACCCTCTGCACCAACGGGGCGCACGACTCTTCGCCGGTTCATCTCATCGGTCCGGAATTTGTTCTCAGGGAGCCCGCGAGCCATGCGAGCAAGACCATTGTCGCCGGGCTCGATGACGTCATTGAGTGCGCCTTTGCCACCGGGAAGCTCTTTAGCGAGCTTGGCGTTCCCTGGGCCCGGCCGGGGCGCGTTGTTTCGCTGGTCGACTACACCTGGTTCCCCGGCAACTCCGCGAACGTCTCTTCGATACCGGAAGGCGCCCGGAAAATGAGCCTGCCATTAAGCGGCAATCCCAAGACGCACGTGACGGGATAAGGCCTCGAAAACTTCATACCCAAATGCTAGGATCAAGGCACCATCCCATGTATAGGAAGATTGGCGCGTTATCGGCCTTCAGCTTGATGGAATTGTTGATCGTGATCGGCATCATCGGGCTGCTCGCGGCCATGGCGATGCCCTCCTCCCAATCCCTCCTGCGTGGCTGGAGACTCACCATGGGAACCCGGGCCGTGGTGGACAAACTCAACCTCGCCCGCCAGACAGCGCTGACAAAAAACCACACGGTGGAAGTTCGCTTTTATCAATACGGCGACGCAGCCCAGGGCGAAGAACCGTCTCTGCCCCAAGGGGGCAAATATCGGGCGGTTGGGCTATTCGAGATCAACCCCAAAACCGGCGCTTACACCTCTGTCGGCAAACTTGAACATCTGCCCCTTTCGGTAATAATGGATCGCAACCCCCAGCTCTCATCCCTCTTTAATTTTAGTTCCCCAAAAGCGGGAAGTTCCGCCTGGGGGGCTATCCCAAGAGTCGGCACCGCATACAACTTCATTGCCTTCCAGTTCTTCCCGGACGGTTCCACCAACCTCTATCCCAGTAATTCCCTTTGGTTCCTTTGCTTTCACGGTTCCAGCTATGGCGACTTCCTCGCATCCTTGCCGCCCAATTATTACACCGTTCAAATTGATCCCTATAACGGCCATGTTAAAACGTATCGCCCGTAACCATAAGCGGAGCAAAGCCGCATTCAGCCTAGTTGAAGTCACCCTTTCAATCGGCGTGATCGGGTTTGCCTTCATTCCCATGTTTGGGCTCGTTCCGGCGGGTTTGAACACCTTTCACCGGACGATGCAGACCGCCGTTTGCACGCAAATCGCCCAGCGGATTATCAGCGAGGCGCAGCAGACGGATTTTGCCACATTGAGCCAGTTGGCCACGGCAGGGGCGTCCCTCCGGTGTTTTGACAACGAAGGCACTGAAATCCTCACCGCCAGCCCATTGAGCGACCACCGAACGGTGTACGCCGTCAATACCTTGATCCGGACGCCCCAGGGCGGAATTGCCGGGCTGAAATGCACCGATATGCTCAATGTGGTCGTCCAGGTGGCCAACGACCCGGCGAGGAAGGCTTTGACCACGGGGACGGACGGCATGGTGATTCCCGCCGAGGGGATTTCGATTCAGAATTTCTCATGCATTGTCGCGGCCAATAAATGAACCGTCCGCTGCCATATCGCAAGGATGATGCCGTCGGCTTTTCGCTGATGGAGCTCATGGTTTCAATGGCCATCATCCTGCTGGTGCTGCTGGTGCTCGTCTCGACGGTCGATTCGACCCGGCGAACGTGGACCTTCACCACGGCCAAAATTGAGCAGTTCCGCGATGCCCGCAACGCTTTTGAAGCCATCACCAAGCGATTGAGCCAGGCCACCATGAACACCTATTGGGACTACGTGGACGCCAATGGGAATTTCCGCAGCGGCAGCTCTTTCGTTCCCGCGCGTTACGTCCGCCAGTCGGAACTGCGCTTTATCAGCGGCCCGAGCCTCACCGGGGACGCGTCAAAGCCAACACATGCCATTTTCTTCCAGGCGCCTCTGGGGGTGACGAGCGGCACCGCCTACGCGAACCTCGCCACGGCGCTCAATACCGTTGGATATTATCTGGAGTTCGAGAGCGACAAGGATCAGCGGCCGGCCTGCATCCTCAACGCGCAACCCAACCATTTCGACTACCGTTTCCGCCTCAAGGAAATGATCGAGCCCACCGAGTCCCTGACGCTTTATCAGTATACTTCGGGGAGTGGAAATTCCAGCTACAAGGGGGCCGAATGGTACATGACCCCGATGGGGACGAATACAACCGGCACCTCGTGGAGCCGCGTCATGGCCGACAACATCGTCGCCCTCGTTTTTCTGCCGAAACTTTCCACCGAAGAGGATTCGACGGGCACGAAGCTCTGCCCCAACTACACGTATGATTCGACGCTTACGAATGCCGATCCGCTCATCAACCCCAAAAACCAGCTTCCGCCGGTGGTCCAGGTGACCATGGTTGCCATCGACGAGGAATCGGCGGCACGGCTGGCAGGCATGAATGGAAACGCGATGCCCGATCTAGGGCTGGAGACCTTGTTTCAGGATGCTTCCAAATACCAGGCGGATCTGGACCAGTTGCAGGCGAATCTGCTTCGGCGGACTTATTCAAATAATGGCAACACTTACTCGCCCGCCGTCAAGTTGCCCACCGCGGTCAATTACCGTATTTTCACCACCAACGTCCCGATTCGGACGGCGAAATGGAGCGTCGAAGAAGCGAACTAGACCAACCGTATGAAACAGCGTAACCGCCGGGATATTCCGCGCCGATCCGCCGCCCCAACGATCAACGGCGTAATGAGGCTTTGGAGCGGACGGGAAAAAGGAATGGCTCTGATTCTCGTCCTTTCCTTTCTCGTGCTCATTTCGATGCTCATCATCGCGTTTTTTTCCAGCGTGATGACGGAATCCACCGTCTCCAAAAGCTACGCGGACGGCGTCAGCACCAAACAGCTCGCCGATTCGGCGGCCAGCCTGGTCATGGGAACGCTGAAGGAAGCCACCAGCCCGTCGAGCGGCTCCACCGGCCCCGCGACCACCGCATGGGCATCCCAGCCGGGGATGATCCGCACTTACGCCACCGACGGCACCCCGGCGGTCTACTACAAACTCTATTCGTCGGACGCGATCAAGATTTCAGACAATCTCAGCTCGTATGACCCGGGCAACGATTTGCCGTCCAGTTGGGACCAGCAGGCGGCGCTCTACACGGATCTCAACGCTCCGGTGCTCAAACCGAGCGCCAGCGATCCCTCCGTGACCGTGCCGGTGTTCCCCATTGTGGACCCCCGGGCCTATTCCACCGGCACCGGCAGCGTCGAAGGGTTCTCCTACACCAAAGACCCCAGCGCCAGCGGGACCACCACGGTTTTGCCCGGTGCCGATCCCAACACCCAGCGCCTGCCCATGCCGGTGCGCTGGCTTTACGTTCTCCAGGACGGCTCCGTCACCGTGCCATCCTCCTACAGCAACGGCGCGGCGGTGTGGGCCGGTACCGAAACCAACGCGCCCAGCTCCACCAACCCCATCGTGGGGCGGATCGCCTACTGGACCGACGACGAATCGTGCAAGGTGAACATCAACACCGCCGCCGGGGATTTGGCGAATCTGTCGAGTTTGCCCACGGATGGCTCCCAAGGCGTGGGATCTTTTTGGGATATCCCAAGGGTCGATCTGCCCATGGAGCGACATCTGGCCGACAACCAGCCGTGCCAGTATGAGTACCAGCGCTATCCGGGGCATCCCGGCACGGTGTTTCTCAGCACCATATTCCCCGGCCTGTCCCGCGCCGATATCTGCGCCATCGCACCGCGGGTGGTTGACGGCGGCTCCAAAGGCGGCAGCCAGGTTACATTTTCCGGCACGCTCGCCTCGCTCACTCCGGACAACGACCGCCGCTATACATCGGTTGACGAATTGATGTTTGCCGCGCCTTCCGGCGCGGGTACCGCGACGCGCCAGCAGAACCCGGTGATCACACCCGATAGTCTCCAGAAAGCGAACTTCTTCCTGACCGCCAACGGACGCTCTCCCGATTTGAACCTTTTCGGGCAGCCCCGCGTCAGTGTTTGGCCTCTGAGCTCCGGCACCGACTCCAATCACCGCACCGCCACCGACCGGCTCATCGCGTTTTGCACGACCGTCGGCGGCCTGCCTTACTATTTCACGCGCAGCGACCCAAATTCCTCCACCAACGACTTCAGTTTGAATACGCAGAACCAGCGACTCTACGATTACCTTCAGACGGCCACCGGCAGAGCCGTTCCCGGCTTTACCTCGTCCGCCAGCTTCCTCACCAAATACCCGAACCCCGGCGGCACCGCCACCGCATCGGACCGCGATCAGATCCTGACGGAAATCTTCGATTACATCCGCATCACCAATTTGCACGACGCGGGGCTGCCTGCCTCCACCGGGGCGCCGTTCACGCCGACCTCCGGCAGCACGTCCGCAAGCCAGGGCAGCGGGCAGGTGGTGCCCATCAAGATCACCAGCAGCAGGGGCACCACCCAGGGCTTTGGCCGTTTCGACACCATCTCCCAGGCGTCGCTGCAATTCATCGCCACCGGGACGACCGTTTCCTCGGGGACAGCCCAGGTTTCCGCCATGCGAGCAGTCATTCTGTTTACGCCCTACAACGTCGCAGGGGGCTACGCTGGGTACTATCCGAACTACCAATATGTGATTCCCAACCTGGCGACCATCACCAGCTCGGCTCCCTCCTTGACCAGCGGTTCCAATTTCCGCGTGGTCATGACCACCGGCAGCGGGGTCAGCGCCACCACTTCCACCACCGCGCTGGTATTTCAAAATAACACCAATAGCCTCACGCAATGGACCGGCGTGTGGGACTTCCGCCCCTGGGGCGGGGCCGAGGGGATCGCGAATCAACTCATCTACACCTCAGTCAAAACCCCCACGCCCAAAAGAACGAACATTTCCGGCACCGGGTTCTCCTCCGTGTCGTTCGACCCGGTCCAAATGTATCCCTTCATCACCACCGAGATTCCCGTCTCCGGGACCACCTTCACACTCCTGAACACCACTGTCACCTTGCAGATTGTCGCCAACAATTCGGTGGTGCAAAGCATGGATCTCAATTTTCCCCAGGCGACGCTCCCGGTGCCCTCCATCCCGACTCAAACAGCGTTGATGAATTACGACACACGCCTCAGCACCATCAACACCACCAATTTTGGCAATCTGATCACCTCCTCCGACACCATCCGAAGCCTTCAACTAAGCGGCGCGGCTTACGGTGACGTGCGTCTGATGCAAACCTACCCCGGCGGTCATGTCCCCGCGTCGTATTTCGATACCGACATTAATTATTCCACCACCACCGCCAAATCCGCCCACAACCTTTTTTCGGGGCTTCCCTACCGCGCTCTGGCGGGGGCCAATACGGGGGCCAAGCTTGTTTTTAACGCCAGTTACTACGCCATACCGGCCCTGCCCGCGGCAAAGCTTGTCGCCAGCCTATCGGCGGGAGATAAAACCAGCGTCCCCATGTCCAACGGTCAGCCCGGCGACTGGGACACCGGCATCAGCAACGGAGCCGACGGCCCCTATATCAACAAAACCGATGACGGCACCAATGCCGCATCGAGTGGAGGCGACCCTTACTTCTCCTACATCGAAGGCTTCGCCTCCTCGCTCAGTTCGCCCAACCGCCAGACCGCCTCCGCCGTGCAATTTGGCTCCCTGCCCACGGGCGTTATGGCGCAGCATCCGTGGCAGACGCTCCTCTTCCGGCCCGACCCATCGGGCCATCACCCCGGTTCGGCCGCGCCGAAGGATTATCTGCTCCTGGATCTATTCACAATGCCGGTGGTGGAACCCTATGCCATCAGCGAACCGCTTTCGACGGCGGGCCGCATCAACATGAATTACCGGATCGCCCCCTTTGATTACATCCGGCGCAGCACGGCCCTGCACGCGACGTTGAAATCCATCATGGTCATGGCGATTCCCGCAAACGATGCATCCACCTGCAAGACTCCCGGCAACACCACGGGCGGGCCTTATCGTTTCTACGTCGATCCTGACAGCCAGACCGGCACCCTTAAATTCTTTGAAGACCGCTTTAACTACAGCGATTCCAACGATTCCCAGCACCGGGGGCTGTTCGTCTCCTCCGCCGAGATTTGCGATATCCCGCTCGTGCCGCAAGGGCTCTCTGTTGCGGCAAATATGTCGACTTTCTGGAACAACTATACGCTAACCGGAGACAACCTTCGCGAGATGCCCTACGCCCATCTCTATCCGCTGCTCACCACCAGATCCAATACTTACACGGTGCACCTTAAAGTCCAGGCGCTCAAGAAAGCCGCCAGCACGGACCCCAACCGCAACAAGCAATGGGTGGAGGGGAAAGACCAGGTTTTGGGAGAATATAGCGGATCGGTCATCATCGAGCGCTACATCGACCCGCAAGATACAAGGTTATCCAGCGGCAATTCGAGTTACGTGAATCCCGACTCGAACTCCTTGGAGCCGCTTTATCGCTACCACGTCATCGGCACCAAGAAATTCGCACCCTAGGGTGTTGATGTTGCCCCGGAGGGCAAGAACAGCAACGAAGTCTTTGCCATTCGTGGCAACTTCAATGTGATGATCACCTGCAACAAGCGGCTGTCCGTTCAGCTTTCCGGTGATGTTTCTGCCTGGCGCAGGCGGCTGCGTATTCTTTCCTTCAAAGAACCCGTAAAGGATCGTCCACTGATCGTGAGCTTTGACAAGATGCTGATCGAAAAGGAGGGCTCCGGCATTTTGAACTGGGCCATCGCAGGCGCGGTTCAGGCCCTTGCCGCCAAACGAGCAAAGCGGGTCCGTCCGCTCTCCCCGGCCCAGGAACAACGGCTTGAAACGTTGCTCGGGCAGTCCGATTCCATGCGGCATTTTCTCCAGGTGTTCGAGGAACGCCGGAACGGTGAAGTGCTGGAGAAGAGCGATCTGCTGGAAGCCTATGCCGATTATTGTGGCAAGCAAGGCTGGGAACCGCTGCCTGATCTGGTGGAGGTCTTCAAGCAAGCCGCCCGCGGGTGCAACCTGATTGCGGAGGAATAAGCCATGAACCCGGAAGAAAACTACAAAATCCTGCGGAGCGAATATACCGTGTTCGTTTTACGAGAGGGCGAGAGCGGCAGTGAATTTGTCGCGCTGCCGAAGGAGACGGCCGATGCGGATATGGCCCGGATAGTTAAGTCCACGCCCCCGGGCGACTGGCGGAAAGTCGAGACCATCAACTTCGATGCAATTCAATCAAACGCCGTGCCTGGTTCTGAAAACGGCGCGAATAGATAATACTAGATAACTCGATGATCAGAGCATTTTCTATTTAATCTGTCGCTGTGTGTGGCAGAAAAAGTGGATGCGAACTTATAGTCGTGATCTACGGGAGCGTATTGTCGCAGCCTGAGAAGATGGACACAGTGCCGAGTGAGTGGCTCGGTTGTTCCGGGCTTGCCGACGTAGCGTAGAGCGCTACTGGAAAAATTACCGTTTCAGCGGAACCGTCAAACCCAAGCAGCGTGGCGGCTATCGCCGCAGTTGCATGGAAGGCCATGACAAAAGTCTACGAGCATGGATTAACGCAGAAAAGGATCTCACCTTGGCCCAGTTAAGGGAGCGCATCCAAAGCGATCTGGGCATCAAGGTAAGCAACACCGCTCTCTGGCACCGTTTGGAACGCTTGGGGCTGAGCTATAGCAGCCCCCTTGCTTTTTAAACTTCTATTCCTCCATATTAATTTTTCTGCACCCACTGGATACCCTCTGTGGTGAGCGGCCATTTGTCGGTGCGGAACCCCGAAGCGGGGAGCCCTGCCTTGTTGAAGAGATTCGCTCCGCAGGGAGTATCCGTCCATGCGTAGCGTACCGCCACGGGGCTCGGAACGGCAGGACTCTCCACAATGACGGAGTCGCCTTCGATGCGCGCATCCGCCCAACCCCATTTTTGATCCGCTCCCGCCAGGGCAAACCCGCCGAGCTTGTCGCCGTGGGCCAGCAGTCCACCGCCCACGTGGGCAAAGGCAATGCAAGCCTTGCCGCCTTTGAATTCCACGTGGCGATAAACGGGCCCGGAATATTCCATCGATTTGCCGTAAACTGTGCCCAGCGCGGCCAGCGCCATGCGTTGCCCCACGGGCAGCTTGTCGAGATAATGCACATTATCCGCAGGGGTCACGAGATCGTGAGTGACAATCATGGCGGTGTGCGGCGAGGTGGCTGTCTGGAATTGCGCTTCACGCAATTCGGCGTTCGGGCTTTCCCCCGGGTCGCCCTGGTGGGGTTTGCCCTCGCCATAGGCGATCTGGGCGTAGACGAAAGGCAGCGAGTCATCGTGCCAAAGGTTGCGCCAATCGCGGAACATGGCGGGCAGGCGTTGCTTGTAAGCCTCGGCCATGCCGGAATCGTTTTCGCCCTGGTACCATAGCACGCCGCGGATGGCGAAGGGGGCCGCCGGGGTGATCAATCGGTCGAAGTTGAGCCCGGGGCGGTTGCTTTCCTGCGGGGCGGTGTTGAACTTCAGAGGCGCGGGCGCGGCGGTTCCTTGGGCCGTGGCTTTTTCGGAAGTCGTGCGCCATTTGGCCACTTCGTCAGCGGTTTTGATGAGAAGCAGGCGTGTGGCCACTCCTTCCCGGTCATCCTGTGCGTATGCATCGAGGATCGGTTTCAAGGACGGGTTGCTTTGATGGGTGGCGACGCTCGTCCAGGTGGAGATGAAGGTGCCCCCACGGCCCCCCAAGATGACGCCCACCGGCACGCCGAGTTCCCGATTCAGAGCGGTGCCAAAAGCATAGGGAACGGCATACCACCTGAACTTTGCGGCATCCGCTCCGGATTGGGCTTTGCTCCATCCCGTCGGCCCCAGCCGGTGGATTCCTTCAGGCATGCCGGGTTGCGCGAAGAGCAATAAACTGCGGACTTCCGGGCTGTTGGCCTGCTCCGCCACTTCTTTGCCGCCGGGGCAGGTCACCACCATTCCCCCCGTGTTGGACTGTCCCGATAAAAGCCAGACTTCACCGATCAGAATATCATTGGATATGATTTTGCTCGAACCCTCCACGGTCAGCGTGTGCGGCCCGCCAGCCGGGAGCGGTTTGAGAACGACCTGCCAGCGGCCGTCCTGGCCTGCCGTGGCTTTTTCGGTCTGCCCGGCGAGGCTTACCGAAACCACCTCGCCTGGTTTCGTCCAGCCCCAAATGGGCAGCGGCTTATCCCGCTGCAGAACAGCTCCGCTGGCGAACAGGGGGGATAATTGCAGTTTCTCGGCCTGCGCGGATTGTTTCGCTGCAGCCGCATCTGGTTTCGCGGCGAGGATATAGCCTGCCTTTAAATCCGACGGACGCAGCAGGCGGCCATCCACTTTGGCCAGCACTTGGTAAAGCCCCTCGTCGGGCGCGCTCACCTGGATGTCGCGTTCAACGGGAGCTTCCGTGGCGGGCACTTCAACCACGCCTGCGGACGTGAGCGCTTGGGTCATTTCGTTGCGAAGCAGCAGCTCGTACCGGACGGGTTTGGACGTGCCGGCCACCACGTGCAAAGTCGCTTTGCCGCCCGGTTCGATCAACGGGCTGCCCGTCACGCCCGCCTGAATACAAGCGGCGGCATCGCCCGCGGCATCGCGCAGTTCCCAGACGGAAGGCAGCGTCCCCGGGAAACCCAAACGCCGAAAGCGGAGCGTATGCTTGCCCTCGGCCAGGTACAAATTCACCTCCTTGATGTCCGCCTTGCCTTTGGTGGAAGGCGTTTCCCTGTCTTCCTTCGTGGAGGACGTGCCGAGCCGGATGATGTTTTTGCCGTCCAGGAACAAATCGCGCGACCACTCGGGGGGTATCCCGCCGACCCACAATTCATACCAGCCTTTTTTGGATATGCTAAACTCATACTCCGCCCAACCTGTCAACGGCAAGGAAGGCCCCTTTCTTTTTGCCGCTTCGATCTGGGTTGGCGTTTCGCGAAATTTCGACCGCTCGAAGCTCCATCCCGCGCGTTGCACCGCGGGCTCGGCGGCCCAAAGCGTCTGTATTGTTAGTAACCCGATGGCAAGCGGTGCGGCTGATCGAAGAAAAGAGAATGATAGGTTCATAGGTGATGGTTGATGAAATGGGGTTTGGCAAAGAAAAGAGCGGACCCTTGCGAGGTCACGGCGCGAATTGCCGATTTTCCACCACCCGCCATTTGTAATAATTATCCAGGGTGTTTGTGCCAGATATTTGGGAAGTGTCGCCAGCGTAGTCGGGGATGGCCGTGCTGTTGCTGTTGATGAATCGCTCGATGGTGGTGGATCCGCGATATTCGCCCGTCACCAGGTCCCTCCCTTCCGTCCAGGTGCCCGGGGTGCTGTTGGGGGATTTGTGCAGCGCCTGGGCGCGGAAATGGACGGTGTAGGTGTTCGATTTGGTGGTCAGCCGTGGATAGAGCGTGGTGTAAATACGCTCGCGCAGGTTGTCGCCGGTGAGGGCGTGGCTCGCCCAAAAGTCCGGCATCGTTGCCGCGGTCTGCCCCAAGTTGGCCGGGATAATGTGCACGTCGCAAATCTCCGAGGCGGATTTAAAAATACTGCCTTGGGCAAACTTGGTTTGAAACTGGGCCAAGGTGGCGGCTTGATCGATGGGAAACCAAAAGTCCGAGGATGAAAACGCCGTCCCGGAAGCCCCCCCCTTGTAAACGGAGCTTGTAGTATTGGATAAGGCGGCCACCTTTTCCGATTTGAATAAGGCATACAAGCCCGTGGAGCGCGTAATATACGTAAACGGGAGAATTTGGTAATTCATGTTGATCTTGCCCGCCGTGGAGAAGCGGTCGCTGATGGCGTACGGTTCCACCACCGGCATCCAGAAGAGATCCAGGAGGAGGTGATCTTTCGGGGTTTGGGCTCCGGGATGCCCGGTTTGCGGACGGAACAGCAAGGTTTGCCAGGGGGTGGCTGAGATCACTCCCGTGGACAGAGATCCGAACATCCCGGGCGATGGCATCTGGCGATTGGGTGAGAAAAAGGTGCTCGTAGTCGGCAAAACCGCATTCCCATTGGAGAAGCCGCTGAAGTAGGGAATGTAGCTGGCCGTGTTGTTCACCTCCCCCTCGTCCGGTTTGTTGATGTAGGGGCCGTCGCCAGCCCAGGCGATGCCGTTGTCAAAGTCCCCGGTGCTTTGGGGCGTTTGGGTCGGAGCGGCGGAGATGTCCGGATAAACCGCAGGGGGGTAAGTGACCGTGGGGGAGGCGCTGGGAAGGTAGGAGCCGCTGCAATCGTTGTTGGGCATGGTGGAGGTGTCCATCACCGATCCCGGCCCCTTTGTGAGGCTCGCGGCCATGCGTCGGGAAGTGTCGCTATAATAACGGTGCGGCTGGAAAAAATTGGGCCCGACGCTATTGCTCGCAGCGGCAAGCCGGAAGTCGCCATGGGCCGCCTCCATCGTGCGAATAGTGTCCGCATCCGGCCTCACGAAAAGACCGCCCGCATTGGTTTTTTGCGTTATCATGAAGAGCCGCCCCTGGGTGCCGAACGTAGTGCCCGTGCCGGAGACTACGGGAGACATACAACCCAGCTTGTTGAAGGCCCACCAGTTTTGCTTTGCGTTATTGGTGCCCAAGCCGGACGTCACGATATTGGGAACGGGGATCGCTACATTGGCTGGAAACCGGACTTGGATGGTCTGGATGAGTTGGCTGCTGTTTAGCGTGGAACTCGTTGCGCTGGTGTAAAGCTGGATCGTCAGCGGAGTACCGCCCCCGCTGAAGGTCATCGTATTGGGGCCGGTGGTGGCATCGCTGATTTTGATGGGATCGCTAATGAATGGGTAAACATCAGCGCTCGAAGCCGTGGAATCCGCTGGTAGATTTCCCCTGGCCGGTGCGTCCTTGGAATAGCCCGTGGAATTGCCACCGACGGATGGCATACCCCCACCGTTGCCAAAACCAAAGGCGCGATAGCCGGGCTGAGCGCCGAATCTGGACAAATTATCGTAAAGACCGTTGGGCCGGAATGTGCTAATGCCAGAAGTGATGGTGGAAAAGAGCTTGCTTCCGTTGACGGTCAAATTTTCCAAGCCCGAAATCTGGATCCGCATGTCGCCCACCATGCCGACAAACCCCAGCGATGGGCAGAAGAACTCGGGGAAGATGAGCGCCTGAATATATCTCTCTTTGATTCCCTCGCTTGTATTGCTGACGAGAGGTGTTCCGTTGAGCACGAGGTTTACGGACGACGTCGTGCCCGAGGCGACGTTGCTGGAGGGATCGTCCGGTGAAGCGTTGCAAATGAACACAATTCCGAGCTTCGATATTGTGTAATACCTGCCAAAACCCATCGTCGGGGTTCCTGACGGGGTATAGTGGGTGGGTGCTACCCAGCCATAGCCAGCGGTAACGTTTCGAAGTCCCATGCTGGCATTCCATGTTGAGGGGAAGCCATTGGTGTAGCGATTGGTGCTGGAAAGCAGAGCGTCCTGAAGATCCATGCAACGGATGTAATCGAAGATCTCCGTGAGGATCTGGTCGCGGTCATTGGGGTATTTTGCGTGGAAGCTGTTCCCAAAACCGGGGATGGTTTGGGTCGTCAGGTATTGGAGATAACTGTAGAGCTGGGTATTGCGACTGATATCCTGGATCTCAGTGGTGCTGTTATGGTCCTTTCGCTGGAAGCAGTAGGGCTTGCTGTTGACCGTCGAGCAGAAGGCGATGAGCCGATCGTAAGCCGTGGTGTAGTTGAGGTCCGCGGTTCCGTTGGCGTTGAGTTGATAAATGGGCCAGCAGGCGACCCGGGGAAGATTAAACAGGTTGGTTTCCGGAGCCCGGCTGTGCGCGGTGAGGAAGAATTTAGACGTTTCGAGCTGGGACTTGGTCAGCCCCGCGTTGCTCGACCGCGAGGTTCCGTCGAAAATCAGCTCGTCCACGCTGGCATACAGCCGGTCCGTGTCCGAGGTCAGCGCCGATGTCGCCGTCGTCGTGCCTTTCTCTGATCCGCCGCCCACGACGCGCGGGACAATGCTATAGATTTGGTTTGCCGTGAGATTGGGCAGGGCGGACGAAAGGCACGTCATGGCGGGATGCCCCGGATAGCGCTGGAATTCATGTTGCGCCGGTTGGTAGGTGGCCAGGGCATATTGCGCATAGGTCGAGCTGACCACCGGGGGAGCCCAATACGTTCCTTCGCTTGCCGTGTTGACGTTCACTTTGCAAGTGTCGTCGTCCGCCCAGAAGGCAATGCGCCCGACGATGGGATTGGCGGTGGTTTCTCCGGCGACGGTAACCATGTTGTCGGCTATTTTAGTGGGCGCCACCATGGTTCCATCGCGCAATTTATAGAGCCATTGCACGGGCATTGGGATTGGCTGATAGGTGGATGAGCCCGGTACTGATGTGATGGAATAGCCCTCCACTGCGGATCCGGTGGTGGAAGCGGTGGTGCCACTTGCGGACGGGTCGAGGATGGGAAAAATTTTCACGCCCTCTATTTCCACGGGTGCGTTCAAGTCGGTCCAGAGCGCGGTGTCGGTGCTCCACGTTAGGGGCGGCATGTCGGTCGAGGTTCCGTTGGTGATCGGCACACTGCCTGAGATCATTGCCGGTGCGGAATAGAGTTTATAGGCGTTGAGCAGGTTGCCGTTCACATCGAATGTCCGAATCATGCCCGGCTGGGAAGCCCAGGCCACATTCGCCCCACGCGTGGTGGCAATATGAATCTGTCCCTGCACCAAGCTGACGGCGGTATCCGCCAACTGGTGTGCCGAGCCCGCAGAGTGGTATGCGAAAGTCGAGGCGCGTTCTGTGGTCACTCTGCAAAGGAAGCCCACGGTCAGCCCGGCCAGCAGCACCAAAAATGTGAGTACCAGCACCAGGGCAAAACCTGCGGGGCGCGTTTTTGTGGGAGGAGGGAGTGATTTCATGGCCGGAAAACGGTGACCTTTCCCGTGAGGGGATTCACTTGGATGGTATAATAGTTGGCTGGCACCGGGCCCTTCGCGTTGGTGTTTTGCAGTGTAAGAAAATTGTTCGTGCCCGTCACCGAGCTGTCCGTCGCGCCGTTGGCCCGGAACCGGAAGCCCACATACGACACCAAGCCATAGGCAGGCAGGTTGGTTGTGCCCGTAATGGCCGTTCCCGTGAGCAGAGGCGACAGGGTGGTGGTATCCGGCGGGCTGATGGTCACCCCTTGAGGAAACGTGACAATCCGGCTCAGCGGCTTGTCCGACGGGCCGCTGTTTGTTTGTACTACGCGCCAAATTTGCATCCCGCCCCAGCCCGCCGTGCTGCGCCCACTGGTGACGGGGAGATAGAAAAAGACCACCTTCACATCGAGATTTCCGGTTACAGCCTCTTGCCGGGCTCGCGCAATCTCGTCCCCCACCAGTTGCCCTGCACGCGTTAAATTGGAGCCCATGGCGATCGAGTTCACCGCGGGCGCAATGAACGTCATCAAAATGGCGGCGATCGACATCACCAAGAGAAGTTCGATCAGCGAAAATGCGGGGGCGCTTTGCCCCGTCGGGGTTGGGGGCAATCTCATTTCGTCCATTTTGACTCCCTGATGGCAACGGCACTGGAAAAAACACGATAGGGGATCTTTGCGTCCTGGAGCGCCATTTCCAGCTTGCTTAAATCATTTTCAAACTCACTCGTGACCGTAAATTTTCCCGCCAGCGCGGCGGTGATTTTGGCGGGCGGTGTGGAGCCGTTTTCCGCCCGCTTGGCAAAAGCTTCGTCAATGGCAACCATCGTCACTTGCATGATGGGTGGCAATTGGTTGGCCGTTACCGGCTGGGGGTTTGCGGTGGCGTTTAGCGTGGAATCGCAAGTGTAGTCGGCGGTAAGATCGGGGGAGGCCAAAGCGGGGTCCGGGTCTTGCGGGCGGATGAATAACGCGATGATATTGTCAGCCGCGGGGTAACTGCTGGCGACAAAATCGGTAAACCAAGCATTGCCCGATGAAGTATAAACCGAGTTTTGCTCCGTCGGCACAATCAGTTGCATCAGCCGGTAACGATAGACTTGGTTTGCCTTAACATGGGCTGGTACCGTATTGTTGGTTGAGAAGCTGACATAATAGCCGCAGACATTCAGAAGGGATTCCATCCCACAGTATCCCGAAGTATTTAGTGTGTAACTGGCCGGCGCCACAAAGAAGAATACCTGCCCGGTGCCCGGTGTGCCGGGATAGGCGCCGGAGCCCGAGAGACCGATGGTGAATTTGAGTTCCGATTGGCGCAAATAGCGCGTTGCGTTGGAACTGTCGTCATAGCCGATATAAGTATTCAGCGTCGCCTGGCTGAGTTTTCGCGTCAGAGTGTCAAAAGCCATGCGCGCACTTTGGAAAGCGTCCACTTTTGCCGACGAAGAAAGCCAGATCGTTGAGGCATTCGTGATCATCGAGAGCAGCAATACGATAATCAGAGATAATATCGTCAGCGAGACCAGCAACTCCAAAAGGGTAAAAGCCCGAAAGCCCGGTTTGCGCCGCGGTGGAATGGGGGAAAAAGAGAGCATTAATCCGATCAATTACCCGAGTTGGGCACGTGCACGACATAACTGTTAGTCACCGCGGAAGCGCCCGCACCCGTGGCAATCTGTATGGTAATGGTGCGGAGGCCGTCTTTTACCGCATCGAGATCAAAATTGCCAGTGGCATCCACGGAGTTGGTTGATCCGGGATAAACGGGAGCCGTGTTGTTGAGCGCTGCCGTCACGCGGAAATAGGCTTTCCCCGTTGCTGCCGCTGAAGAACTCGTCAAAATATCCCCCTGCTCATCGTAGTAGGAAGTCGTTTGCGACGGGAAGTTTGCCGCCAATTCACTATACGGGGTAAGCAACGCTTTCGCTGTGATTTGTTGGACAATCTGGCTTTCCCTCATCATGTCCATTGCCTGTCGCATCATGGTCAGCCCTACCGGCATCACGCCGATCATGGCGAGCAAACTGAAAGCGATGATTCCGAGGGCCACGGCGGTTTCAATTAACGTAAATGCACGGCGAGTCTCTTTCATCTGGAACTGGAGGGAAAAGGGAAAGTTCACACGAGGGAGGGAACACGCTCAAAATCTCATACTATCATAGGTGAGTCAAGTGGCAGTTTTTAAAATTTTTGGGCGCTCACACCGCCGCGTTTCGCCTATTTATAAGGGTCCACAGGCGGCTCAAAGATTTCAAAAAAGTTGTTGCAATGGCTCAGCGATCAGTGTTAAACAGCTCGACGGATCACATATGTTAGTTCCTCCCGCTGGTTTTCTGCCAGCAAGTCCCTCTACTTAAAAAACCAATGGATATCCAGACGTCATTTATAAAGGCAGGGGCGGTTTGCTTGAAGCCGGAGTCGCCAGTCGGCCCCATTGCGGAAAGCTTCTTCCTCCCTTTTGTTTACTGAATTTCCCCCCCTATTTTCCACGCATCCTCAAACCCTGAAAATCGTTCCTACCCCTCCCTATATCCCGTGAAAACATCCCCCATCACTTCCTCGTTTGTGAAAACCCCACAGCTTGTGCTAACGCGTCATTTGTGGGCCGCGCCGCGATCCCTCGGGGTCTGTGCGGTCGTTATTACAACCCTCGCCTTCTTGCCGGGCCGGTCCGCATCGGCAGCAACCAGCAGCTGGGTTGGCGCCGATGGCGCGGACTGGAACACTTCCACTAATTGGAGTGCAACAAAGCCGGGTTCCGCCGATACGGCGCTTATCAATACCGCGGTCTCTACGCTGGCGAACGCCAGTGGAAACAACCAGAGCGTTTCCAGCATTACCTTTGATACCAATTCGAGCACGATGACGGTCGGCTCGACCGGTGGCAACCAATTGATTCTTTCCAATAACGGCAAGATCACGCTTGCTTCCACTTTGGTCGGGTCCGGGAAAACGATTACGATCAACTCGCCACTTGTACTGACCCCGGCCAGCAGCACCACGGCAGGGGCCTATTCATTCGTCAACAGCAATACGGATTCCTCCAACACGCTCGTGTTTGGCGGCTCCATTTCCAGTGCCGTTACCAGTACCGCCACCACGTTAACCCTGGACGGGGTTAACACCGGCAACAACACCATTAGCGGTGTGATCTCCAATGGTAGCGCCACCACATTTGCCCTGACCAAAACAGGCGCCGGGACGTGGATTCTTACCGGGGCCAATACCTATAATGGCGTCACCACCATCAACGCGGGCACGCTTGCGTTCAGCGGCAACGGAACGCTTGCGTCGACCGCGGGGATCACTCTCGGCCTGGGTGCTACCCTAACGATTAATAACACAGCGGGAATTGTGTCAAACCGCCTCAACAACCAAAAGGTGACGATTTCAACCGGGGCCAGCGGCAACCCCGCCGTGGCAACCCTCAATTACATTAGCGGCGAGGGCGACAACGCCGAAAAGATCGGCACGCTGCAACTCAACAGCGGCGGAATCACTGGGGTAACGAACATCAATCTTGTCGCCAACACCACCGGCACCACGGCGTTGACCATTGCCAATATCAGCAGAGGGGTGGGCTCCACGGTGGTGGTGTCCGGCAGCAATCTTGGCAAGGGGACGGGGGCGGGCTATGCCAATCTCTATTTGACAACGCCCTCCTCGACGGACACCTATGGCGGGGGCGGGGCCGCCGGGTCGACCACCATTTCCATTGCCTCCTACATCCTCGGTCAGGACACCGCGCTCACGGGCGACGACCAGTATGGCTTTGTCACCGTTTCCAGCGCTGCCACCTCCAACGGCATGCGGCTCTTAAGTTCCAGCGAATACGCCAGTACCATCACCGGCGGCACATCGGTTTTAAACAACGTCAACCTGACCAGTACGATCAGCGGCTTATCAGGCAACACGACGATCAACTCCCTGCGCCTGGCCAGTGGAGGCGGCGTGACGAATTCGGGAACCTTGGTTCTTAACAGCGGGGCCATTCTTGCGCTTACCGGCAACACGGGGATTTCCAACGGCACCTTGTTCGCAGGGAGCACCGGCAACCAGGAATTGGTGGTGCAAACTATTGGAGATACCGTTATCTCCAGTAATATCACTTCAAAAGGCGTCACCAAAAGCGGTTCGGGCACGCTGACGCTTAGCGGCACTGTTAATTCAACTTCCAACTTTTGCGTCAACAGCGGCAATCTCACGGAAACCAGCACGGGCGTTCTAAATCTTGGCGCGAATGCCCTTACCCTTACCAGCAGCGGAACTTCGCTGGTCATTCTGGCCGGTTCCAACAGCTACACGGGAGCGACCACCGCGAACGCAGGAGTCATTCTCAACCTCAGAAACAATGCGGCCATCGGCACCAGCACCCTTACCGCCAATATGGGTTCAACGGTGCAATTGCAGGGCGGCATTAATGTTACGGGCTCAACTTTGACGCTGGTGGGTTATGGGGCGGCCGGACAAAACGGCGCGCTGGTCAACGTCAGCGGCACCAATAGCTATGCCGGGGCGATTGCCAATATTGGCAACGGTTCGGTCAACGGGAACTGGATCAGTTCGGATGCCGGTCTCTTACAATTCACCAACACCGCCTCATTTTACGTGGGAAGCCGGGGCTTGAGCCTCACGGGGGCGGGCAACGGCACGATTGCAGGCGCGATCGTCTATCACTCGGGCGACGGCGGGGTCTACAAATATGGCCCGGGAACATGGACGCTCACCGGGGCAAACACCGCCACAGCCGCATGGGGCGTCTATGGCGGCACCTTACAAATTGGCGATGGGACGAGCGGCAGCCTGGCTTCCGGTTCATCTGTCGTCGTGATCGGCGCGGCGGGAGTCGGCGCGGGCACGCTCAACTTCAAGGAAGCTGCGGGCGCCACCCAGACGACGGGGTCATTGACGTTTGCCGCCGGTGACGGCACGGTGCAATCCACCTACGGCGGCAGCGGCACGACCAGCTTGACCTTCACCAACCTCCTGGCGCGAACCGCCGGCGCCACCGGCAACTTTGTTGTGAGCAACGGAGTCAACGGAACCAGCAACAAGATCGCCTTGACGCAAGTCGCGGGGGTCGCGACCTCGACCGGAACGCTCCTCGACAAAGGATATTTCTTTGGCGGCAACAGCTACGCCGCTTACGACACCGGCGGTTACCTGCGGGCTTACAATTATGCCACTGATACGGGCGGCGTGACCACCTCGGGGGGCGCAACCTTTGGCGCGACGACCGCCGCAAGCAACGTCCAGATGACCGGCGATATTACCGCGCAGACATCCGGGACCATCAACACGCTCAACCTGAATGGCAACAACAATCTTACCCTGGCATCCGGGACGCTGGTGGTGAACGGCATCCTAAAATCGGGCAATATCGCGGGCGGCTCCACCATCAGCGGCGGCGCGGGCCTGTCGGCGGCCAGCGGCGCGGAATTGGTGGTGCGTACCGATGGGGCCAATGACACATTGACCATCAATAGCGGTATCCTGGCCAATGGAGCCAACGCCTTGACCAAGAGCGGCGCGGGCACGTTGATCCTCAACGGCACGAACACTTATAGCGGGGCCACCTATGTGGATGCGGGTAAACTGGTGGTCAACGGCGATTCCTCGTCCGCCAAAGGGGCCATATCCGTGCTGGGTGGCGCATCCTTGGGAGGCCAGGGAACCATTGGCGGTGTGGTGACCCTTGCCGCCAGTCCTTTTACGGCCAGCCAGGGGGCAATCGACCTCACCGATGGGAGTATTGGCACGCTCACGCTGAGTAATACCGGAACCGCGCTGATCGTCGGGGGAACCAGCGCTCAAAACAGCATCAATTCGTCGAATTTGACCTTCGAACTCGGCAACACCGCCGATAAGATCAGCCTCTCCAGCGGCAAAATATCCATTTTAGGCGGCGGCGCGACAGTGAACATTACCGGCCTGGGCATTACCTCCACCACCGGAAATCAGCAGACGTTGATTTATGCCGCGGGCGGGGTGGCTTCCGGGAGTTTCAGCAGCTTCACGCTCGGCACCACCAGCGGCAACTTTGGCGGCTATACCGTGGCGCTCGCCTATGATTCCACGCACCTATACCTCACGGAAACCGCCAACGCTGCGGTGGCGAATGCCTACTGGACGGGGACCAATGACGGGAACTGGACAACGTTTACCGGCGGCAACGCGAACGTCAGCAACTGGGCCACTGATGCGCTCGGGAGCACTGCCACGCAGAAGCCGGGCGCGGGCACCAACGTGATCTTCAACGGTGCGGCGGCGGCGACCACCCTCGGGGCGGACTTCACCATCAACAGCTTGAATTTCACGGCGGCCAGCGGCGCGGTTTCCATCGGCGGCACCAATGCGCTGACCATCCAGGCGTCTGGAACCAACGGCCATAACGCTGGGATCGGCATCCAAGTCGATGCCGGTTCCGCAGCCCATACCGTCAATAGCAACGTGGTTCTCGGGGCCAACCAGACTTGGAATATCGCGAACTCCACGGCCAATGCCTTTACGGTGAAGGGCGGGATCAGCGGGGCTTATGGATTGACCAAGAGCGGCGCTGGCCTTCTGGTGCTGGATGGCGCTAACACCTACAGCGGGGCCACCTCGGTGACCGCTGGTGAACTCCAGGTCAATGGTTCCCTGGCCGCATCAAGTGCGGTGAATGTCAATAACGCGACCTTGTCGGGCTCCGGAACCGTGGGCGGCGCAACCAGCGTTACCAGCGGCACAGTCAGGGGCGACGGCCTGACATTGGGAGCCACCACGCTCGACGGTGCGAGTACGCTGAGCGGCTACAACATTGCCAGCAGCGTATCGGTGCATAGCGGCACCACGTCGTTGAGCGGTACGACCAAATCCATTGGCACACTTTCGGTTTCTGCGAATGCCACGTTGAACGCCAACGGCACGATTGACGGGAGCGCAACCATTATCGGCTTGCTGAAGGGCAACAGTACGGTGACGGGCAATCTTTCATTGGTTGGCGGCACGCTCGCCTCCGGCAATAGCCCCGGGATCACAACGGTTCAGGGCAACTACACCATGGACGCTTCCTCCACGTTGGTTGCGGAAGTGCGCGGATCGGTGGCGGGAATCTCCTATGACCAAGTTAAGGTTTCCGGAAACGTCTCGCTTGCCGGCACGCTGGACCTTACCACACTAAGTGGCTTGACCCAGGGCAGCCCAATTACCCTCATCGACAACACTGGCAACGGCACAACAAGCGAATACTTCTCGACGATCCTAACGAGCGATTCCATTTACACCCTCACGTCGAACGCTGACTATACATTCAGTGTGGGCGGGGTGGAATATCTCCTGAGCTATAAGTCCAGCAGCGAGCGCGATGGCATTAACAATGACGTGACCCTAACGGTGGTTCCCGAACCGGGCACTTGGGCGATGTTATTGGGCGGCATTGGAATGCTGGGCTTCACCCAGCGTCTGCGTCGCCGACGGTAAGATAAAAGTACCATACCAAAGCCCGGAGGGGGAGTTTTCCCGTGCCGTTTTTTCAAGGCCTCCCATTCTTCATTACAGACCAACAACGCTAGCGTGAAAAAGTACACCCTTGCCACTCTTACCCTCGCCGCCCTGGCAGCGGCTCCAGCCTTTGCGGACGTCCGCTTGCCCTCGATTTTTTCCGAGCACATGGTGCTGCAACGAGGGCCGAGTGTCCCCGTCTGGGGCCAGGCGGATCCAGGCGAGCAAGTGAAGGTCAGCCTGGGCGGAATCGTTTCTGAAACACAGACTGGTGCTGATGGTAAGTGGCGCCTGGCGCTGAACCTCGCGGAGGCGCTGGAAGGCCCGCACATCTTGCTCGTCGAAGGGAAAAACCGCATTGAAATTCAGGACGTTTTGCTGGGCGAAGTGTGGCTCTGTTCGGGGCAGTCCAACATGGCATTTTCGATGATCGGGGAATGGGGGGCCAAGCAGGAAATCGCCAAGGAACGGAATACCCGGTTGCGGCACTTTTACATCTCCGGTCCCGTCTCCCGCGTGCCCTTGGATCATTGCCCCGGGAAATGGGTGGTTGCGGAACCAAGCACGCTGGGCGATTTCACTGCGGTCGGGTATTACTTTGGCAAGAGCCTAACTCAATCGCTCGGCTGCGCCGTGGGGTTGATCAACGCGACCTGTGGCGGCACTCCCGTCGAAGCCTGGACCAGCTATGAAGGGCTTTCCAGCAATCCGCAACTCAAAGCCTCGACCGATCTGGCCATCGAGCAATGGCAGACGACTTTTCCCCGTGACGCGGCACGGTATGCCGCCGATTTCGCGGCATGGGAGGCCAAACAGGGGCGGCAGGATGCGGGAACGAAAACCGTGGAAAGCTGCGACGTGCCAAAGTGGAGCGATGTGACGCTACCGGGCAAAATCGCTTCCTTCGGACTGCCCGACGCGGGCGCGGTCTGGCTGCGGAAAACCATCCAGGTCGATCCCGATGCCAGCAAATGGTGGGCTCTGGATCTCGCCACGCCCTCCGGCATAAATACGATCTATTTGAACGGAGTTAAAGTGGGCGAAACCAAGGCAACTCCGGAAGGTTTGGCCGAGCGAAATCAATCGGTGCGCTATGTGATTCCGAACAGCGCCCTTCGCAAAGGGGCGAACACCTTGCTCATCCGGCTCTTTAGCAATCTTGGCGATTTGGGAATCGCCGGGAACGAAGGGCGCTTCCGTTTGGAGTTTCAAGACGGGACTATCCCGCTCAAAGGGCCGTGGGAAGCCGGGATGGAACGGGAACTGCCGCCTCTTTCAGCCGAAGCGCGGGCGGAAATCCCAGCGCTTCCCGCAAAACCCGGGAAACGAGCCGGCGACGTGGGCTCGTGGTGGTACAATGCAAAAGTTTATCCCATCGTATCCTACGGCATACGAGGCGTTATCTGGTACCAGGGCGAGGCGAATGTGGAACGCGCCTATCAATATCGCGAGGCTTTTCCTTTGCTGATCGCCGATTGGCGCAAGCAATGGGGCCGTGGAGATTTCCCCTTTTACTTTTGCCAGTTGCCCAATTTCGGGGCCAAAAATTCCGAGCCGAAAGAGAGCTTCTGGGCCGAACTGCGCGAGGCGCAATCCCTGGCGTTGAAAATGCCCCATACCGGGATGGCGGTATTGATGGATATCGGCGAAGCCCGCAATATCCACCCCCGGAACAAAAAAGATGCGGGAGAGCGTCTGGCGGCGGTCGCCCTGGCCCAGACCTACGGGAAAGAGATCCCTTGTTCGGGCCCGGTCTACGCCGGGATGAGCATCGAGAAGAACCGCATCCGGCTTGCGTTTCAGCAGACCGAAGGGGGGCTGGTCGCGCAAGCGCTCCCCGCGGATTACATCCAGAATTCGTCTCCCATGGAAAAAGCGCCGCTCGTGAGAAACAGCCCCGGGAGCCAATTGGAGGGCTTTGCCATTTGCGGCGAAGACCGGGTGTGGCATTGGGCGGAGGCGAAGATTGACGGCACCGCGATTCTGGTGGAGTCTCCAGCCGTGAATCACCCCGTGGCGGTCCGTTATGCCTGGGCCGACAACCCGACCTGCAATCTCTACAACAGAGCGGGATTTCCCGCCGCTCCCTTCCGGACGGATGATTTTCCCGCCTCAACCGTGAACGCAAAATATTGAGACATGGCGGCTTGGAGAATCTTCTACGATATGCACATGGATCACTTTTTAAACGCGGGGCGGAGAGCCGCTCTATTCCTTGGGAGCCTTGCGATGTTTTCCCTCGGAAGCGGAGCGGCGCACGCGGCGGATGGCCGATCTATTCTTCATCGCGAGGGGTGGAGTTTCGACCGCTCGGACATTGAATGGTACGACCCCGCGAAGACCGGGGAACAAGAGAAGAACGGCACGCTCAACGCTCTCGCGGGCTGGACGGAATACGACTTCGCGCTGCCGGCTGGAGGCTGGAACGAGCTTTGGGCCAAGGATGGAACGCTCGAGTGGGGGCGGGACATCTACCTTGATGGGAAGCAGGTCTATAACCTGGTGACTTCCACACCCGACGACGTGGATTTGGCTTCGCCCAAAAAAGCCTGGTGGAAGGTGGCAAACTTCCATCTTTCGCCGGGGAAGCATTCGCTGCGCTTTCGTCGGTTGAACTATCCCGGAACCTTGCCCTCCGCGTGGGAACTGCGCGCGGCGGATGGCGATCCCGCGGGCTGCATTCGCGTTACCGACACCGGCAATAACATTGTGCGGGCTGGCACGAAAGCCAAAGTGGTCGTTGCCGGAGGCGACGGCCCGGCCCGCCATTACGAATTGGTGCTCCGCAACGATGTTTCCAAGGAAATCCTCCCTGCGGCAACGGTCGATTTTCCCGCGTCGAGCACCTTGGTGGAGAAGACAGTGACCCTCGACTTTGCCACCCAGGGCGTGTTTTCGTTGTTGGCTCGCGTGGATGGAAAACTGCTGCGCCCCGCTGATTTAAAAGGCGGCCAGTATATCGTGATTGATACGAAAGCCCAGGCATCCGGCACGGGTGTTTTGCAAACAAAGTCCATTATAGATATCGACTGTACCGCCACTCCGCCCAAGGAAGGCTATTGGGAGAAAGACGGGGATACGCGAATCATCAAGACGGCCTTTGGCAGCTACCGGGAATCCTCGGGCCGGGGGACCGGCGAGAACTGGGGCACGGATGGCTTCTCCTATCGTTTTGATTTGCCGGATACCGACCATATTTATCGCCTGCGCGTGGACTATCCCGACGACGACCGGCGCAGCATGGGATTTTGGATCAACGACGGCACCCCAAAAAGCAACGCAAACGGAATCATTGGGACCGGCGGGGTCGAGACCGGCGACCGCTATTTGCTAACGCACAAAATGCTCACGCACGAAGCGTTCTTTTATCCCCGTGCCGCCAAGGATTTGATTGTCGCGGTGCTGAACCTGGGGCCGGGAATGAAGGCCGGGGCTTCCCGCATCCGCATCGACCGGGTGGAATCGGCGCTGCCCAGCGCTCCGTTGGGGCGCATTGGCGGCCGCGTCACGGGTTCCTATTTTGAAGAGCCGGGCCGGTGGATCAAATTTTTTGGCGGAGAAGGCGATGACCCCAGGGAGCATGTGAAAACCATGGAGCGCTGGGGACAATGGAACCGATATCTCGGCGCGAACATGATGTTTCCGACGATCAATGTTTACCAAGGCAACCACTATCCGAGTCAAATTCTGGAAGGCTATTTCAACCGCTCCTTCAACGAGGTGCGGATCCTCGCGCTCATGGGGGAGAAATATGGCCAAAAGGTGGTCCCGGAATTTAGTATCAGCGGCCAGAAATGGTTCGACAAGCACGTCATGGGAGTGGCGGTGGAGACCCACAAAGTAAACGGTAAAGATACCGCGGAGGTCACCTACCTTTCCAAGGAGGCCGAGGAAACCGTGCTGCGCAATCGGGATGGGGCCGTGCGCTACAGCTTCCAGCCGTTTTTGTACAACGTGCTTCATCCCAAAGTGCAGGCCATGTATTTGTCCGTGCTGGGAGAATTGGCCGACACGTTGGGCGATTGCGAATCGTTCGAGGGAATATCTTCGCGGCAGATGCTGACGTGGGCGTGGCAGGGGTGGAACGCGCTCCCGAATTTGAACTGGGGTTACGACGACTGGACGGTCGCGCAGTTTGAAAAGGAAACGGGCATCAAGGTTCCGGGAGATCCCGGCGACCCCGCCCGCTTCCGCCAGCGGTTCAACAATCTGACCGGTGAAAACCGCGAGCGCTGGATCCAATGGCGCTGCGCGAAGGTGTTCGCCTTTCATTGCCGCCTGCGCGACCGGATCCAAAAAGCCAAGCCGACGGCCAAACTTTTCCTCACCTATTACGAACCCGACCGCCGGGCGGTATACAGTCCCGACATCCTGGGCCAAATGCGGGAAGTGGGCATGGACGCCAAGTTATATGAGCGGGAGCCCGGAATCGTTTTCATGCCGTCCGCATTTTACGGGCGCCGCTTTTCAACGCCGGTGGCCGACGCAATTAAGAGCGAGCCGCTCTTTGATCCCGAAGTCGGCGAGGCGGCCCGGCTGGGGGATCGCGGCATGGTGCTTTACAGCGATTATTACGAGGTCAATGCCCACCTCGACTGGAGCAAGCTGGGCGGGAAGCCCTACGCCGCGTTCGATGCCTGCGAACCCTCCGGCCTCAACGAGCGCGAGATGTATGCCCTGGCCTTGGCGAATTCCGATGTCAGCTACCTCCTCAACGGAGGCAGCGGCTGGATTTTCGGGACGCCCGAAGTGATGCAGCCGTTCCTGCGGGAGTATCGCGCCTTGCCTGCCGTGCCATTCAAAGCCTTCGCGGCCGCCAAAGATCCCGTGGCGGTGTGGCAGCACGAGGCAACGGACCAGACGCTTTGGTTTTACGCAGTGAACCGCTTGCCCGTTCCGGTCAAGGTGGAGCTAGCTCTCGGCGGCGCATCGCCCAAGGCGGTCTCGGTCGTCGATGGCCAAGCCGTGGAGATCAATGGGGGTAAAATCGCTTTCACGCTGGAGCCCTTTATGCTGCGCACCTTTCAGGCCACCGGTGCGAGTCTCTCGGGATGCCGGGCCGAGGTGCCCGTGGATTATGTGGAGAAGCTCAAGCCCGCCATCGCCTTTGCCCAACAGCTTCGCGACGATCTGCTGGCGCGGCGCGTTGTGCCGGAACTGAGCGAAAACGAAACCCGCGAGGCGGTACAGTATTTGGACGAGGCGCGGGAGGCTTTTGGGAAAGGAGAATACTGGCGGGCGCGCGGCGCAATGCACCGGCACTCGCTGGTCAAAGTTTACAGCGCGAGCGGATGCTTTCCGCCGGGCCTCTTCGAGCGCAGCCAACCCCTTGGCATCCCCTCCATGGCGAGGGCTCCGCAAAATGCCGCCGCAACCGCTGCCCAAGGCCATTTGAAATCCGTCTTCGATCTCGCCTATGACGCCGAGGGGAATCTTTGGGCCAACGGCGGCGACCGTCTGTTCCTCTCGCGTGGCGGTTCCTTCAAAACCCTCATGCTCTACGCTCCGTATGTTTTTGACCGGGGCGATATTCGTTACCCGACGCTGCTGGCACCGAGCCTGTTTGCGGCAGGCAGGATCGGGCTTCTGCCCGGCCAAGTCGTCGCCCAGCAGGGGGACGGCCCGCCGATCCTCTTCAACGCCGCGAGCGGTCGCAGCATCAAGCAGCAGAACGGTTTTGGCTACATCGTGCCGGGCGCTTCGTTTCGGCTACTCAATACCACCGTGGACGAGGGCGATGTCTTGATCTATTCCAGCACCCCTGGTTTTGCGGGGGTTTATCGGACCGATGCGGCGGGGAAGGCCTGCCGCAAGCTATCGGACATCGTTGCACTCGACGCGGCCTCCGACGTTGCCGGGCAGATCTATCTCCTCGATGCCGGAGGAATCACGCTCATCGGGAAGGAGGGGCAGGTGTTATCCCGCCTGGGCGAGAAAGGCATTTCCAGGATTGCTGTCAGCCGGGATGGCCGTCTCCTGGCGGCTTTGAAAGACAACGGTTCCGCCGTGAGCGTCTATCAACGCGGCATGGACGGGAGCTTGGCAAAGCGGTGGGCGCAGCCACTGCCCGCGCGGGCCACCTCCCTTGCGATCAGCCCCGGCAACACCCTGGCCGTTGGTTACGCCCAGGAAACCAACGGAGCCGTCGCTGAGGAATACACGATCAAGGAGACGGGGATGCAGCTCAAGCACGACATCGTCCCCGCGCTCGAAGCGGTGGCCAACCAAAGCCTGAGCGATTTCACCCAGCTCAAGGTTTGGAACGGCGGATTATATTACAGCGCTCACGGAAAATTGATGCGCGTGACGCCGGGCACGCCGGACAAGACCGAGGTGGCGTTTGATCCGAAGTTGAGCGCGGGCCGGGGCGCGTTCGATGCCTTCGCATGGGCTCCCAATGGCGATTTGTATCTCCTCTCGCAATGGAATGGCTCCAGGCACGGCGCCAATCTCTATCTCTGCAAGAAGAACGGGGAAACGTGGTCCACGCCCAAGGATCTTAACGAGGGCAAACCGTTGATCGAAGGACAAACCAAGGCCGTCGCGGACCTGGCCGTGAATGCTCAGGGGCGTCTGATTCTGCGATGCGCGAACCCTGACGCGGCCCGAAAATCGAACGTCACCCTCTATCGCTGGACGCCGGGAGAAAAGCCGGAGGAACTGCTCGATCTCGGGTTGCCGGAAGGCGGTTCTGGAGATTACGGACTGCACCAAGCGGCGGATGGGCATCTGCTCGTCGCCGGGGGAAACACGCGAACCATCGCCAGCCTCGCCCCCGATGGAACGCCCCTGTGGCAAATCCATAGGCCCCGGACTTCTCCCCCAGGCTATGTTGATTTGCGGGAACCGCTGGGGATCACGCAGGACAGCCGCGGCGCGATTTGGGTGAGCGATCCCGCGCGGCATCAGATCATCCGGTTCGATGCGAGCGGCCGGATGCAGCGGGCTTTTGGAAGCTTTGGAACCGCGGACCTACCGAATCATACCATACTAAACAACCCGGCGGGCGTGGCCGCCATTACAGACTCCGCAGGGAAGGAATGGTTGTATGTGGCCGATGTGGGCAACCAGCGGCTGGTCAAACTGGCTTTGGATGAAATGAAGCAATGAATCAACCCTCAAAATCACTTCTGATGGCTGCTCTTTTTGTTCCGATCCTGTCGCCGCACGTTCGTGGGGAAGCCCCGATGCGGCATCAGGCTGCGCATTTGCTTCGCAGTGATTCATTGACCGTGGAGGTCATGGACCCGAATCTGCCCGAGCGCTACAACACCGGCGTTCGCTTCTCGCCCGTGGCGAACGTCCTGAGAGTGGTGGCCGACGGACGCGATTTCCTGTTCTCGCCTGTTCCGCACCAGCCCCAAACCGACAATTGCGGACTGGCGATGGAGTTTGATGTCGCTTCATCAATGCCGCCCCCCGGTTTCGCCGAGGCGGCTCCAGGAGAGGGATTTTTAAAGATCGGGGTGGGAGTCTTGAGGAAAGCAGGCGAGGCATACGATTTTTATAAAAATTACGAGCCAATCGCGCTGGCAAAATCCGAGGCAACATGGAACGCAGACTCGGCCCATTTCGAGCAGGTCTGCCCCGCAGTTAACGGCTATGCCTATCAACTGAGCGCCGATATCCGGGTCGAGGGCAAGACGCTCGAAGTGCGCTATCGCCTCGTCAACACCGGGAGCCGCGCATTTACTACCGAACAATACACGCACAATTTTCTTACCTTCGGAGAAGCGCCTGTTGGAGCCGGTTACACCGTCGAGTTTCCCCGTCCTGTCGCGGTCACCGGCCGATATGCGTCCGAGTATTGCACGCAGAACGGGATCGAATTCCGCGCTCCGTTTCCGCCCAAAGTCAAAGCCATGAATTTTATAATCGCGCCCATCCCCGGGGAAATAGTCGAGAGCCATTTGGTGGCCCGCGACAAATCAAATGGATCGTCGGTGAAAGCTTCCGTTTCTCTGCCGCCTGCGCGGGTGGTCATTCACGTCTCGCCACGGTACCTCTGCCCGGAACAGTTTGTACGCATCGACCTTGCGCCGGGAAAGGCCGCCACCTGGACGCGGCGCTTTGATTTTCAAATCGAAATGGCAACCCCCGCCCCCGCGCAATAAGCCTCATGAAATCTGAAACCCTGGAAAATAGCGCTGTAATGGAGACTGCAAAACCAGTGAACGCGGCGGCCCCGGACCTGACGGCCTATTACGGCAACCGGCCTTTGATGTGGCGCAATCTCGGGCTCATTCTGCTTCTGAATTTAGGCTGGGGGGTTACCTTCACCGTCATTAACCCGCTGATACAACTTCGGCTCAGCAGTATGGGCGTATCTTCCAGCGGGCTGGGGATGATCAGCGCCATCAATAGCTGGGTATATAGTTATGCCGTCATGTTCTTTGCGTGGAAGAGCGACCACACCGTTTCGCGCTTTGGGCGGCGCATTCCCTACCTTTTCATTTCCGCTCCGGTGATTGTCACGGTCATCACGCTTTTTCCGTTTATCGGAATCCCGTGGATACTGGTTGGCCTGGCCTTGCTCCAAACGCTTTTCATGGACATCAAGGCGGCCACGATTCCGCTGCTCAACATCGATTGCATGCCGCGCCAAATGCTCGCCCGAACCGCAGCCCCCGCCGCCATCGGAATGGGCCTCGTGAATTTCCTCGGAATGCGCTATGGAATGCGAATTTCCGAGTGGTCCGAAATGCTGCCATATTTGCTGGCCGGGGCAATTTTAACCGCTACCACGCTGACCGGTGGATTCCTGATCAAAGAGCCCCCGGTGACGGCCCCCACCACCGAGAAATTCCGCCCTTGGTCTGCAATGAAAGTCGCGCTGAAGGACCGCCGCGCCTTGGTGCTGATGGTCTCGGTTTCCTTGTTTCAAACCTTCCAGATTCTCTACGGTAACTGGATCTGGCTGTACGCAAAAAACACGTTGCACATGTCCCGCATGGAGAGCGGGTTGGTCATGTCGTGGGGCATTTTGGTTTCCGTTTCGATGGCGTTCCCGCTGGCCTGGCTCATCGACCGGATCAGTCCCTATAAGCTCCTGCCGTTTTTCTGCGCACTCGCCGGGACGGCCCTTTGGTTTGCGCTGCATATCACGTGCCCCACCGATCTTATCATCGTGGCCAGCCTCGTGGCATTGGGACAAGGGCTCTATGGCGCATCGGACATTATGGTCTACCGGAACGCCAATCCGGCGGAGGTCGGGTCGGTGACTTCTACCAACTCCTGCCTACGCGGGTTGTACAACGGTTGCACCGCGATATTTGCTGGCTTTCTCATTCAGCATAGCGGCGGGCATTACGAATATGCCTTCATCCTTGGTTTTATCCTGACTTCGCTGGGCCTTGTGCCGCTCTATTTTTACAAGCACTTGATGAGCGCTCGCCAAAATTGAAGTTGCCTTTGGAGGAAGATCACATAAGATATACAGCCGATGAATCCTTCCGTCGCAAGGTTCTTCCCCCTTTATTTCCCATCGGGGGTGGCCGAATACCGCAGCGAAGCATACCCGCGAGAAGCCTTTTTTTGTATTTCCAAGATCACATATGATAGTTTCTTTGACATCGGCGGATAAACCGTCAACAAAACGCGCAGCTAATTTGATGGAACCCCCTTTTACGGGAGGCAGGCCGATTTCTCCGAATGCGCATTGGTTTATCCAGGCCCGCCTGGGGATGTTCGTTCACTTCGGGCTTTATTCCGTCCATGGGCGCGGGGAGTGGCATATGTATTATGAGAAAATCCCCAGGGAGGAGTACAACCTGCTGGCGAATGACTTTCGGGCAGAGAATTTCGACGCGAAAGGGATCGTCGATCTGGCAAAGCGGACCGGGGCCGGGTACGTCGTCCTGGGGGCGCGTCATCACGAGGGGTTCTGCCTCTGGGATACGAAGACCACGGATTTTAATTCGGTGAAAACGGCGGCGAAGCGCGATTTGGTCCGCGAGTATGTGGAGGCATGTCGGGCAGCCGGGCTGCGGGTGGGCCTTTACTATTCCATCATGAGCTGGCAGTGGCCCGCGATTTTTACCGGCCCTGTGGCGGACCCCGAGGGCTGGAACAGCATGGTCCGGGAGACGCACGCCCAGATCGAGGAATTGCTCACGCGTTACGGGAAAATCGACCTGCTGTGGTACGATGGCTGCGTGGTGCCGGGGCTTGGCGATCCGGACATTCGCGCGAAGCACTGGCGGTCGCGGGAGTTGAACGCAATGGTTCGCCGGTTGCAGCCGCAGATTTTAATCAATGATCGCTCGGCCTCGCCGGAGGATATCACGACGCCCGAACAGCACTTAACGCCACCGCCTCCCGGCAGATTGTGGGAGTGCTGCCAGACGATCGGCAACCACTGGGGCTGGCATAGCGAGGACCACAATCTCAAAAGCGCCCGGGAGTTGATCGAGCAGCTTATTTTCTGCGCCAGGAATGGCGGCAACCTTCTCTTGAATATCGGGCCGCGTGGGGATGGGGCTGTCCCCAAAGAGCAAATCAGCCGGATGAAGGCTCTTGGCCGATGGATGGCCATCAATGCGGAAGCCGTAAGAGGAACCGAGCGCACGCCTTATACCGAGGCGGAGCACCTCATTGGCCCGGCGACGCTGCATGGCAAGATGCTCTATTTTCACCTGATGCACCGGACGGAGGGAGTGGCCAGGATTGCCGGTATGGATGTCCCGATTGAATCGGCCCGGGTGTTGGGCAGCGAAGAGGAATTGGCTGTGGAGCAAAAGGCGGACGGCACGGCGAGCATCCTCGGGATTCCGGATTTGAAGCCGCAGGAAGGCTTCCCAGTCCTCGCGTTGAAGCTCGCTCGGCCGCTCGCTCCGAAGGCGCCGCCTTCGCTGCTGATCGAGCGGGAAACTGGCCGGCATGCGCCCGCCGAAGCGCCGCTCTGCCCGGTCCTCAAAGCCGCGAAAGGCACCCGCCAAACGATCTCTTTTGCCGTGCCCACCACGGGGCGGTATCGTTTGGATCTGAGCTTGATAGCGGACGCGCCGACGCCGGTGGTTGTGCGGCTGGATGGGCTGCCGACGGCCAAAGCGTTGAAGGTGAAGTGCGAAAATTATCCCAACACCGTGAGCTTGGACGATTTGGTGTTGAGCGAGGGGCTCCATGCATTGGAAATCGCGGGCGAGAAGACACCGTTCAGTCTCCAGTTATGGCGTTTGCAGCCGTTGTGGAAGGTTTTTGGAACCCAATACTGGCAGACGGTAGGGCCGTTTCCCACGGCGTTCCACCCGCAGGGCAGCATGGACCAGGTTCGCGAGGCATTGCAGACGGAGTTTCCGCCCGAGGGCCTCTTTGAGCCCGAGCAAGTGTACCCGGGAGTGGACGGTTTGCCGGTGCGCTGGCAGACGCACTCGGCGGAAAAGGAACAGGTCAGTCTCGCGCAGCTTTGTGGCGGCGAACTCTCGGGGGTTTGTTACGCCAGGACGACGCTGATGGCCCCCGAAGCCCGGGATTTGGACCTGCTCCTTGCCTGCGACTGGTGGGCGAATCTTTTTGTGAACGGGAAGCCCGTGTGCACCCAGCGCAGCGCCAATGAAGTCGCGGAGGATGGAGCCTGGTTTAATGGATGGAAACCTGCACCGGCCCGCGTTAGACTGCAGCAAGGGGAGAACGTCTTCCTGGTCAAATGCCACCCCGGCAGCACGGACAACTGGTTCACCTTTTTTCTCAACGCCACCGATGATCTTGTGATAAAGCCGTAAAGTTGGCTTCTTTATGAAAACACAGACGAAGGCGGGAAAGCTGCGCGTGGAAATGGATTCCGTAACCACGGGTCTTTCGATATTTTTGGATAATACCGGCGAGCTTTTGCTGATCGCGGGAGGTGCGCCGATGCTTCCGGTGATCGATGGCGCGAAGCTGGCGGTTTCCGGCGGGAAGTGGCAGGAACGTGCGTCCGACAGCGGCCCCTTGTGGGAAACTTGCCTCATTCCCCTCCCCGAGAGCCCCGTGCGAAACGTGAAGGTATTTCTGCAACCCATCCCGGAGCAGGATGCGCTCGATCTCTGGTGCGAATTCACCGCCGGGCGGGATTGCCAGCTTAACGCCCTGGATCTTTTCCCGGCCAAAACGGGGGTGAATCTCTACGACGTGGTCAATTTCCGAAACCGGCACTTCACGGCGAACACCTGGCCGGAACTGCTGATCGGGCAGGGATGCACCACCACCACCTATTCCAATGACTGGCAGTTTGCCCCGCACCCAACGGCGCTGCTTTTGAGAAAGAACACGGTCTCTCTGTTTGCCGGATTTTTGGATCTCCAAGCCTCATTCGGAATGCGGCTGAGTGTGAAGAAAAGTGTCGTGGAACAGTGGGATGTGGATTTTGGGCAAAGCCCCCATGGGTTGCCTTTGGCCCAAGGGGAGCGGTTTCGCAGTGGACGTTTGCGGCTCTTTTTGCGCCAGGATCGCACGGTTTGCGAAATGTATTCCGAATTTGGCCAAATGCTGGTTCGCGAAGGGCGCATTCCCGATCCGGCTCACAAGGTCCGCTACGATTGGTGGCGCGAGCCGATCTATTGCACCTGGGGCGACCAATGGATGCTAGGAAATCATCAACCCGCTGTAGACCTGGGAGAACAAACGGCCAGCGAGAGCGCCCCGGCCACCGATCAGCTTAGCGAAGCTTTGATCCATGACGCGGTGGCAGTTATCAAAAAAGAACGCCTTCCCGTAAGAACCATCATTCTGGACGAAGGCTGGGCGGTAGCGCGGGGCGACTGGCGGCCGCACCCGAAGTTTTCAAATTTCCGCAAGCTGGTGGACGACCTCCATGCGCAGGGCTTCAAAGTCATGGTGTGGTGGAACTGGGCCGAGATTGCCGCCGACGCCCAGGTGGAAGCTGGCGAACTCGCCGGCGCGGGCTGGTTGAACCGCCATGGCAACCGCTGGCGAGACTATTCGGATCCGGCGGTTCAGGAAAATTATTTGAAACCTCTGTTCCGTAAATTTTTCTCCGCGGAGCCGGACTGCTACGATCTCGACGGGGTGAAGACGGACTTCCTCGCGGACAAGGTGCATCCCGAAACGCCCGTCCATGACCCCTCCTGGCGGGGCGAGGAGACTTACTTTGTCAAACTCACGGAAATGTTCTACCGCGAAATGCGCCAGCACAAGGCCGACGCGATGCACCTGGGCTGCGCGGGCCATTACTGGCTGGCCGAATTCATCGACCTTAACCGGACGTACGACGTGGCCTCCAGCAACTGGCTCGAACATGAAGCGCGTGCGCACATGTTGATGTGTACGAGCCCCGGCACCGTCATCTCCTACGATATGATGACCTGTGCGGAGAATACCGAGCGATGGTTCGCGTCGGCCCGCAGCCTCGGCGCGGGGGTGGAGCTGGGGAACGTGCTTGCCTGCCGCCCCGATAATTTTTCTCCTGTTATTCCCGCCGATGCCGCGTACTGGGCCATGCTTCGCCAAGGGTGCGAGGGAGCCTAAAGTTTTGAAGTAAATTCCAACACTAGACGAAAATGAAACAAAAAATCCGATTTGGTCTTTATGGCTGCAACATGTATCGCACGCGCGATATTCTGGCGGGAGCCCACGCGGCGGCCGCCGATGGGGTGGAGGTTGCGGCATGCTATGATATTGACCCGAAGAAAGCCGACTATGCCGCCCAAACCTACGGCGGGAAAGCATATCGAACGGAAGCTGAATTCCTGGCCGCGCCGGACGTCGATGTCGTGATCATTAGTCTTCCCGCCTATCTCCATGCCGATGCCTTTGCTCACACAGCCAAGGCGGGCAAGGATGTATATGTGGAAAAACCGTTGTGCGTGAATCAAACGGGGCGCGACACCATTGTCCAAGCTGCGGCGGCCTACCCCGTGCGGGCTTATGTGGGGTTGTCCTACCGGCATATGGCGGTGTTCCGCAAAATCGCCGAGATCCTGCGCCGGCCGGAAGCGGGCAGCATCCTCGGGGTGCATCACCATTGGCTGGCTCCCCACATTGACGCCATGAAGCCGGAAGAGATGGGCTGGAGGCACCGGATGGAACAATCCGGGGGACAGTTGAACCACCATTGCTGCCACGTGCTGGACTGGTTCCAGTGGATCGGAGGCGAGATCGCTTCCGTGACGGCCACGAGCTATACGCAGCCGGGCGCTCCGCTGCCGCACGAAGAACGGGAACTCACGGCGTGTTTCGCTTTCAAAAAAGGCGGCATGGCCGTTTTCAACCTCTCGCAGGATAGCCACCAATACGTGCAGTATGGCACGGTGCACGCCGAGAATCTGGGCATTCAATACCAGTGGGGCAAGGAGACATTCGTACGCGTTTACAAGACGCGCTCGCGCGCGGTTGACGAGACCTACGAGTGGTCGCTGACCGACCAGATCGGGGATGGCGGGGAGCTGGATCGCAATCGCCTCCAGATGCAGGAATTCATTTCCGCCTATCTCGAAGACCGGCCCATGCCGATTGGCATCGCAGACGGCATTCGCGCTTACGATCTTGGCTGTGCGGTGCGCAAAAGCTACCAAACCGGTTGCCGCGTGATGATGCCGCAGGCGGCAAACTAGTTAACGCATTCCCGCTCTATTTTTCAACCATCCATGAGCTCCCCAAAAATACGTGTGGCCGGTGTCCGGCTCCATTTCCTGCCGGTTGTGACGCGAATGCCTTATCGCTTCGGGTCTGAAACGATGAGCGAGGTGATCTGCGCCCGCGTTCGGGTGACGGTCCAAAGTGATGACGGGAGCGCCGAAGGCTGGGGCGAGACACCGCTGAGTGTCCAATGGGTGTGGCAAGGGAAATTGTCTTACCAGGAACGCTGCGAGCGGCTGTTGGAGTTTTGCAAGGCTCTGGTTCCCGTCTGGGCTCGGTTCAGGGTGGAAGGTCACCCCATGGAGATTGGCCACGCGTTTTTGGAGGAACAGCTTCCGCAATTGCTGGAAGCCCAGAACGCCGGGCGCGAAGGTGAGCATCGGATTCCCTGGCTGGCGGCATTGGTTTGCTGTTCGGCCTTTGATATCGCGCTTTACGATGCCTACGGGAAGCTCGTCGGGCTGCCGGTTTACGAGACGCTGGGGCCTGATTTTCTCTCCAGGGATCTCTCCACCTACTTGGAACCCGCGGCGGGAACTTCGGTATCGTTTGCGGGGAAATACCCGTCCGATTTCATCGTCCCGCCGCCCCGTCGCATTCCCGTATGGCACTCCGTGGGAAGCGGCGATTTGATTGAACCGAGCGAGCTGACCGGCTGCGAACCCAAGGACGGCTATCCCGTCCTGTTGCGCGACTGGATTGCCCGCGACGGACTCTGGTGCCTCAAGGTCAAGCTTTGCGGCAATAATGCTGAGTGGGACTACCGGCGCCTGGTGGAGGTCGGCGCGGTGGCGGAGGAATGCGGGGCGAGGTGGCTCAACGCCGACTTTAACTGTACGGTCAACGAAACCTCTTACGTCAACGAAATGCTCGACCGCCTGATGGTCGAGGAACCCCGCACCTATGGCAAATTGCTCTATGTCGAGCAGCCCTTTCCTTACGACCTGGAGGCGCATCCCATCGACGTTCATTCCATCGCGGCCCGCAAGCCGCTGTTTATGGACGAGAGCGCGCATGACTGGCGCGTGGTTCGGCGCGGGCGCGAACTCGGCTGGGGGAGCGTAGCCCTTAAAACGTGCAAGACGCAGACGGGAGCGCTGCTTTCGCTTTGCTGGGCGCGCGCCCATGGGATGACGCTGATGGTGCAGGATTTATCCAACCCCATGCTGGCGCTGATCCCCCATGTTCTCCTGGCGGCGCATGCCGGAACCATCATGGGGCTGGAATGCAACGGGACGCAATTCTACCCCGAGGCATCGCGCCCCGAGGCCGCAGTGCATCCCGGGCTTTACCGGCGACGGGAGGGTTTTCTCGACCTCAGTTCGTTGAGCGGCCCCGGGTACTCTTATCGATTGGAGGAAATTAACCGGGTCTTGCCGCCCGTCGCCGCCGAGGCTTAGTCCTTAAATATGAAAACCACTCAACACCACGTGGACTTTTGTGTCGTGGGCGGCGGTCTGGCGGGGCTGTGTGCCGCGGTTGCCGCAGCCCGCCACGGGGCCAAGACCTTGCTAGTGCACGACCGGCCCGTTCTGGGCGGCAACGCATCCAGCGAGATCCGGGTGCCCGTTCAGGGGGCGTATGGGTCGTGGGATCGAAGCGTGCGGGAAACGGGCATTGTCGAAGAGATCATGCTGGATACGCTCTATCGCAACCCTTCGGGAAACTGGCAGCTATGGGATGCCACCTTGCACGCCTTGGCCGCTTTCCAAGAAAACCTCACCCTGCTTCTCAACTGCTCGTGCGCGGAAGTTGCGGCGGAGGGAGGGCGCGTCAAATCCCTGCGGGCCTGGCAAACGACCACGCAGACATGGCACGAGGTCTCCGCCCGCTATTTTGCGGATTGTTCCGGCGACAGCATTATTTCCTCCTTTAGCGGAGCGCAAATGATGGAAGGGCGCGAGGCCCGCTGTCAGTTTAACGAATCCCTGGCGCCGGAAGAAGCCAATCGCACGAAAATGGGCATGAGCCTGTTGTTCGTTTGGCGTGAGATGTCGAGCCGCCAGCGCTTTATCCCGCCAACCTGGGTCTATACCTATCCCGCCCAGGATTCGGCCCCGCACCATCCCGAGAAGATCAATCGGAATCCGATCACCGGGCAGAACGTCTTCTTTATGGAGCTCGGCGGAGTGGATGACACCATTCACGATACCGAAAAACTGCGGGACGAACTCTTGAAGATGGGGCTGGGCATGGTCGATCATTTAAAAAACCAAGGCGACCACGACGCGGAAGATCTGGCATTGGAATGGTTTGGATTCCTGCCCGGCAAGCGGGAGAGCCTGCGCTATGTGGGCGACTACGTGCTGACGCAAAACGACGTGCAGCAGCCCACGGCTTTTCCCGACATCGCCGCCTATGGCGGTTGGCCGCTGGACGATCACGACTCCGTCGGTTCACACCGCAAGGGCAAGTATACCCACGATTGGTATCCCGTTGCGTGCCCCTATGGAATTCCCTACCGCAGTCTTTATTCGGCCAGTGTGGAAAATGTCTTTATGGCGGGGCGCAACATCAGCGCCACCCATCTGGCGCTTTGCACGACGCGCGTGATGGCCACCTGCGCGGTCATGGGCCAGGCGGTGGGAACCGCCGCCGCGCTCGCCGTGACGCATGGCTGTTCTCCCCGCGAGGTCGGGCAGCGGCATCTTTTGGAATTGCAAACGACGCTGCAAGAAGACGACTGCTGGCTGCCGGGACGCTCCCGCCAGGTGCCGGAATTGACGCGCCAGGCACAACTCACCGCTTCCCAAGGCGACCCCGAAGCGCTGCGAAATGGCTTTGATCGCCCCGACGAAGACAACAGGGTGCTCAACGCCTGGGTCGCCCAAGCGGGCGCATGGGTAGAGTATCGCTTCGATACGGTCCGACGGATTGCACGGAGCCGCATGGTCTTTGACAGCAATCTCAAGCGGAAGTGGTCCAACATGCCGCTGTGGTATCCCCGCGACGGCTGGCACATTTCCCCGCCGGAGACGCTCGTAAAGCGCTTCCGCCTGCTGGCCGAAACCCCCGGCGGCGAATGGAGGGAGATCCTCTCCGTCACCAACAATTTCCAGCGCCTCGTGCGTTTTCCGTTGAACGTGGAAGCCCGGGCGGTGCGACTCGTTGTGGATGAATCCTGGGGTGCCGAGGGCTTCAACGTTTTTGCCTGGGACTTGGCTGACTAATTTTTATGAGAATCCATCATCTGCTGGTCATTTTCCTTCTACTTTCGTCGGCCTGGCTACCGGGTCAGGCCAGGGCGGAGGGATTGCAGCCGAATGACGTTGTTGTCGTCTGCGGCGACTCGATTACGGAACAGCGCCGGTATTCCGTGATGATTGAGGATTACTTGCTCATGTGTCAGCCCGCCCCTCATTTACAAGTGGTGCAAATGGGGTGGAATGGGGAAACCGCCACGGGCTTTCTCGCCCGGATGAAAAATGACGCCCTTCCTTTCCATCCGACGGTCGTCACCACATGTTTTGGAATGAACGATGGCGGCTACGAGCCGATGGATTCCGAGCGAAGCGAGAAATACCGCCATTCCATGGACGCCCTCGTCAATGAATTCAAAAAAGCCGGAGTATCCCGGATGGTCGTCGGTTCGCCGGGGGTGGTTGATCCCGATACGCACAAAAAAAGCGATCCGGCGGTGCGCAACCGAAATCTCGCCGCGCTCAAGGCGGTTGCCGAAGCGGTAGCCGGGCAAAACGGGGTTCCATTTGCCAATGTCCATGATGTGATGATGGATGTCATGACAAAGGCAAAGGCCCAATACGGACACACCTATTCCTTGGCGGGCATTGATGGCGTCCACCCGTCGCGAAACGGGCACCTCATCATGGCTTACGCCTTTCTCAAGGCGCTGAAGTGCCCGGGGGAAATCGGGGTGATCTCTTACGACATGAAATCGGATCGAGCCGAGGCGACCGAGGGCCATAAGGTACTCGCGGCCTCGGGCGGCAGCCTGGAGATCGAATCGAGCAAATATCCTTTCTGCCTTTACGGTGCTCCGAGCGACCCCGATGGCACTCGCGGCATCAGCGAATTTTTCCCGTTCAACGAAGACCTCAATCGTTTCCTGCTGGTCGTCAAGAATAGCCCTACTCCCAAGGTAAAGGTTACATGGGGCGGCCAAACCAAGGCGTTCGACGCAGCGGCGCTTTCCAAAGGCATCAACCTGGCCGCCGAGTTTCCTGACAACCCGTTTAGCCAGCCATTTGCTGCCGTGGAACAAAAAATCCGCGAACAACAGGACTATGAAGTCATCGCGGTAAAATCCCTATTGCATTCCTTGATCGCGTGGAACGAGCAGGTGCCGGAATTCGCGGAGCAGTACGGGCGGCAGGCGCTTCAGGTGGTTGCGAAATCCAAGAACCTGAGAGAAAAAGCCCAAGCGGCAGTGGTGCCTGTAAAGCATCGGTTGGTGATTCAACCAGCGGATTAACATTCCTTTTTCATATGACAACATCCCTTCTCTCAGGTATTTCAAAAACAGGTGGCCGCCAGCTTGAAACCCTTTATCCACCCAAAATTCTCGCTTTTGCCAGCCCGTCTTATTGGCCTGACGCAAAGAAGCGCCAACAGGTGGTGGAGCGCTTGCATGCAGAGTTGCGGCTTTGTCAGGAAGTCGGTGCCTGGGCTCTTGTGGATTCCGAAGAGGCGCTCAACCAAGTGATGACCGCCCCCGGCGGGGGGCTTGCCGTATTTCTCCCACTGAGCGGCGCTACCCAGCCATGGATGCGCCGGGCGGCGGAACACTTCGGAGCCGTAGCGCTGTTTAACCCTTATCTCCCCGAAGGCGTTTCGGAAGAGCTGGCGCACGAATTCCTGCATCGAAATGCGCATCCCGCCTGCACCGACTTTTTCGCCTGCGAACAAATGGCAGGGCACGCAATTTTCTGGATCGATTCTTTAGAAAATTTTGCGGACCTTGCCAGAGCTTGGCAGGCCAGCCAGCGGTTAAAGCACGCGAGGATCCTAAAAGTGGGCGAGACGGAGCCGTGGGTGATCAATAGCACGCGCGCTCCGGAGATTTTCGCCGAACGTCTTGGCACCGAGATCATTCCCGTGGATCGCCAGGAGCTTTACGAAATGGCTCGCCATATTTCTTGCGCTGAAGCCTCCTCCCTCGCCGCGGACTGGATGACCGGAGCCTCGGTAGTGGAAGGGGCCGCCTCCACCGATGTGGAAAAGGCGTGCCGGGTCTTTGCGGCGATGAGGAACCTCCTCGGAGAATACGACGCTGACGGGCTTTCGATGGCTTGCTTTGCCATGATCGGCGACATTGATACCACGAGCTGCCTGGCCTTGAGCGCCCTTAACGATTCCGCGCTGGCCATCGGCGCATGCGAAGGCGATCTGGATGCCGCCGTGACGTTGTTTTTGCTAAAGGCGCTAGGGTGCGGTTTCGTTTGGGTTGCCAACCCAATCATTCGCCAAGGGGGCGTGGTGGATCTTGCCCATTGCACTGCGCCAAGATGCATGCAGGGGAAGCGCCTATCCTACCGGCTTTTGCGGCACCACGAAAGCGGACAAGGTGTGGCTCCAGAAGTTCAGCTTCCCGGCGACGTTCCGGCTACCATCGTGCGTATGGGCGACGGAATGCGTTCTCTTTCCATGCACAGCGGGGTAACGGAGCGCATCGGGAAAATGGACACCTGCCATACGCAAATCCGTTTACATGTTGACTCCAGCCAGGAGGTACTGCGAAGCCTCATGGGCACTCATTTTGTGCTCACCTACGGGGACGAACGCGCCGCACTTCGCTATTGCGCCGGTTTCTTGGGGCTGAAGATCAACCCGGATTTCACCACGAACGAATTAAGTCAGCGTTAATAGTGGGCCGAGAGGGTTTTTTCCGCGAAATCATCGGTGCGAAACGGGGAGGCAGGCAGTCCCGCGCGGTTGTAAAGATTGCAAGTCGGGTTATTGGCCCACCCATAGCGAACCGCCACCGGCCGGGGCACGTTTGTGGACCAAACGATCACTGATTGGCCTTCGATTTTCGCGTTGGCCCACCCCCATTTTTTGTCTTCGCCGCAAAGAGCAAAGCCTTCCAGCAGGCTATCCGGGCTGTTGCGCACGAGGCGCTTGGTGGCGGGATTGGAGGACTTCGGCTGGTATTCTGCCGGAAGTTCTCCCGCCACGAGCCCCTCTTCGGCATGTTGGAAGCGGAGGGTAATCTTACCGTCGTGGATGGTCATGGAATCGTAGACGGGGCCGGAAAAAGTGATGGGCTGCCCGTAGGTTTTAGCCAGCGCGATTCGCGCCAGGCGCTCGCCGACATCCCGCTTATTGCGCGGATGGATGTCCCCTTCTTCGCCAAGATCAATGAGCACCGCCTGGCCGGTTTTGGGGAGAGCCAATGTTTTCGATTGCGCTTCCCGGAGTTCCGCCCATGGGCTCTCCGTGGGCCCGTTTTCTTTCTCTCTGAAATTCGCAAGCTGGCAGAAATAAAAGGGAAAATCGCTCCCCCATTTTTGACGCCATCCTTCGATCAGCTCCGGAAAAGTCGTGCGATATTGAACCGCCCGGGCGGCATTGGCCTCTCCCTGATACCAAATCGCCCCCCGGATGGCGAAAGGGATAACCGGGGCGATCATGCCATTATAAAGCCTTCCCGCGGCAGCGGGCGCCCGTTGGGGCACGGCCGGGTAGGTCTTGGCGATCTCTGGGTCAAGCTTGGGAAATTCGACCTCGGCTTTGGCCTGCCATTCGCCTTGCAGGGAAGCCGTGCCGCTCACAAAAGGATAGACGACAAATCGCGCGGCATCCCCCTCGATGCCGGCTCTTCCATCGGGGCAGAATAGCCGGACGGCGATGCGGTTCTCGCCGGGGCGCACCAGCTTGGGAGATATTGCGTACCGATGCGCGCCGCCGCTAGGCTGCGACGTTTCGGGGGTAACGGAAACGATTTTGCTATCGTTCCAATAGACGGTTTCGAAACCGCCGGGGGTAATGAGGTCAATCCAGAGCTGGTTACCCACTTCGGGTGCGGTGATGGTTTTGCGGAGCCAGTAGACGCCAGATCCGGTAAAGCCGTGGTTGCTCAGCTTTCCAGGCAGACTCACCGGCGTCCACCCTTCCATGGAGGCGCTCTCCGCGGTATAGGCCGCGAGGTCAGGGGTGGGCCGATCGAGGCGATGGTATTGGGCCTCCCAGGCGTGCGCGGTCTTCACATAGTCCGCCCAGCCTTGCGGGTAGGCGGCGATTTTCTGGCAAAGTTTTTCGGCGGCGGCTTTCAATGCCGCATCGCGCTGGATGGATTCTGGGGGCATCCACTCCTCCGCAGGCGTACCGGGGACCGATCCATGCACCAGACCAATCGGCTGTTTCAGGGCTGCTTGGAGCCGCTTGCCAAAATAGTAACCGACTGCGGTAAAACCGCCGGATGCGGAGGGGGAGGCCACTTCCCACTTGCCGGTGCCGTCCTCCCTGGGAACGAGCCCCTCCCGGATATCGACGCGGTAATGGCGCAGCTTGGCGTTGGCCGACTGCGGGATCTCCTCCTCCCCATGCTGGCTTTGTCCCAGGCGGAAACTCATGTTCGACTGGCCGGAACAAAGCCAAACTTCGCCAACCGCCACATCGGTTATGGTAAGGCGGTTTGTCCCCTCGACGAGAAGCTCGAAGGGGCCTTCGGCGGACTTGCTTAAATCCAGCGTGACTTGCCATCGCCCGCCCGCATCCGCGTCAATCTCCGCATGGTTTGTGCCGAGGGTGATCTTTACATGCTCACCTGCGGCGGCTTTCCCCCAGATAGGCGTCCGCTCCGTTTTCTGGAGCACCATGTGATCAGAGATGATCGCGGGGAGCGTCACTGCCGCTTCGCAGTGGAAAGAAACAACGGCGCATGCCGTCCATAAAAGCCCCCTTCGGGCAAATTCGCCAGTTTGCATGATATTTTATTTCTTGAATTGCCGATTGAGCCAATGCCAGGCGCGGCGATCGAACTCCGCCGACCAATCGTGGCCGAGGCCGGGGAGCGGGACGATCTGCCGGTGGGTTGATCCCAGCCGATTGTAGACGGCCCAAACGCTGTAGGGAGGCGAGACGGGATCGATCAGGCCGCCGTTCATCAAGACCGGGCAATGCACCTCGGGGGCGAAGTTCATCGGATCGTAGTAGGCCATGCAGCGTGCCTCGGCGGTGTCGGGTTGCGGCGGTGCGCCTTCGAGATCCATGCCGTCCGTTGCCAGTTCGTTGCAATGCGCGACCCAGGCGCGATGCGGCTCGTTAGGGGAGTTGGCAATGCACGACACCACGGCGGACACGCGCGGATCCAGGGCCGCAACGACGACGCCGAGACGCCCGCCCTGGCTTCCTCCAACCGCCGCCAGGCGTCCCTTGGCCACATCGGACCGCGACAGGAGGTATTCCACGGCTTTCGCGGCCCGCAGGTAGACGTTGCGATAGTAATATTGATCGATGGGCTCGTACACCTTGTGGTCGTAATAGCCGGGCAGGCGCTCGTATTTGGGGAGGTCGACATCCTGCCCGTGGATCTGGATATCGAGCGCCACGTAGCCATGGCGTGCGTGTTCCAGGGGGCGCGGCCTGGCCGCAAAACCGGCTCCGGGGAGAACGAGCATCGCGGGGAACGGGCCGTTCCCCTTGGGCTTGGCAAGCCATCCGTAAACACGCCCGCCGCCCGGCCCGGCGAAGCTGATCTTGCAAGACTCGACTTCTTCACAACAGTGCCCGGAGGGATCGTAATCCGGAGGCAACGCCGCCGACCGGACGTTGTAATCGTCGATTTCCCTGCCCTTGAAAATCTTGACTTCATCCTCAATGCGCGCATCGAGCGGCACCTTGGCATACGCAGCCAGCGCCTCTTTCCAGAAGGCATGGAAGTCGGCGGGGCGCGTCTCCCTGAGCGCCATTTTCCCCGGCTGCCAACCCAGAACGCAAACCCCTTCAAGCGGTTTATCGGTTCCGTGATCAAGCTTCACTTTGAGGTCATAGAAGCCGGGCGGGAGTTTGGCCGGATCAACGGTAATCTTAAACCGGTTGGCCACGAGCGCTTGCGCCCGGCCTTCCAGGAACGGTTTCTGGACCATGTTGCGGTGGAGGGACCAGACGAGCCCGACGGAACGGACGCCGCTTTGGCAAAAGATCTCGATCGGCTCGTTTTTCTCAAAAAGCAACGTTTCCGATTGCGGGCTGTAGAAGGCTAGTTCTGGGATCTGGGGGGGCGAACATTTGTCGCTCCATGGCAGGGCGAGATTGGAATTCATGGCAAAGCCTGGAGATCCCAGGAGCAGTGATCCCGCTAGGATGAACGCAATTTTCGCGGCATTTTTCATAGGGCCCTCTATTCGGCGGAATCCGGTTTGGGCGAACAGACGAGCCCCGGATCGTCGGTGATATACGCCGCCATGGCGGACCCTTGCGAACCTCCGTGCTGTTTGACGAGCAGGGTGTTGATCCCCTTTTTAAGGTGCAGGATACCGGTGTAGGGATACCAGGTGACGAACTCGGCGTTTCCGTTCTGCATGCGGAATTTGGGGTCGATGTCGGAAAGGATTTTTTCTCCGTTGAGGTAAGCCATAGCAAACCAGTTGACTGCCAGCTTGAGCTGGGCCGTTTTGTCGGCGTCGGAGTGGATGAAGGTCACCGCGTAGTCGATATCGTATTGCGAAGACCCCGCCCGGCTGCTCATCGCGAGCACCAGATCATCCACCTCGCTGACGGTTGAATCCTTCTTTTGCAGCCAACGCAGCGTCTGGCCGTAAGCATTTTGGACGGTGGCGTTGATATCCACTTTGTCTTCGGGGATGAACGGCGTTTCCAGCCCTTGGATGATGGCTTCGTTGGTTTGTGCACGCCCTCCCCCCTCCAGCCCCCAGAAGCTCTTGAATGGCCCCATGACGGACCATGCCGCGTTCGGCATCGGCTTGACGCTCGGCACCAGTTGCAGGGCGTAAATTCCGAATTCACCTTCCCGGTGAAGGGTCAGCCGGGCCTTGCCGGTCTTGAGCGGGATGGCGGGAAAGGCGAAGGTCTCCGGCGCATTGGCCGCGTGGGTGACAGCGGGAGTGGCGAGACTGCTGCCGTCGATCGAAAGGGTGGTGACGCCTTTTTCTTTGGCCACGTGGCCGATTTTCAAGCTGTAAAGACCATCGGCTGGAATTTCGAGTTCGAAAGCCATCGTGCCATTGGCCGACATAAACACTTGGGAGCCGCCCCAGTCGGGATTGATCTCGGTGGAGGGCTTGGATGTGACCCCCGTTTCCGCCGGAATCCATGAGGCAAGGGAATCGCCGGTCCGCACGGGCCGGATGGGCCGCCAGTGCCCTTCCTTGGGCCGGCCTTGGAGAAGCCCGGGGAAGGCGGTGACGACCTGCCCTTCAGGCAGCTTTGCCAGAGCTTCGTAGACCCGCAGTGCGGGGGCCATGGAGACGGCGGTGCGGGTGCGCCAGAGGTGGCCTTGCTGGTAGGCATCCCAGGCGATGTCGAGTTGTTTGAAGAAAGCTGTCTTTTCCTTTTCCGAAACCGCGCTCCCGTCGGGACCGGCAATGGAGCCCGCGATGTCTTGGGCAAACGCAAGCCGCTTGCGGACCGCGGCGATTTTTTCCGGCGGGACGGTTGTGTGTGCCTCTATAATTTTGGCCCCCAAGCCGGTGCGGAAAGAGCGCAACTCATACGGCTGGAGTTCGAGCGAAAGCACCCCGGCACGGGGCGCGACGGCTTCGCCGGTCCCAAGGCGCGTGATTTTTCCGCCGCCCTGGAGGGTGAGGTCGATGCGAACGGGATACTGTTCACGGTTCACGGCGTAGAAATACAGGCCGGGATCGAAGCCGTCCGTCTTGCGAATCTCCCGGGACCAAACGGCCACGGGGTCGAGGGCGGCATCGAACGCGCGGAAGGGGAGCGCCGGAAGGGCGCGGTATTCGGCGAACCAGGGATTCCAGATTTCGGGATCTCCGTAGATATCGGTGTTCCCTCCGTCCCGAAGGAAGGCCGTGTCTTGCTCCGCGAGCACGACCGCGAATTTTTCAAGGCTGTTCCGGCCGGAGGCGAGCGCGGCGGAACAATAGTAGGGCCCCTTGCGCGGCGCGATGTTGACGCCCAGTTTTTCCGCAGGCCAGTTGCTGGCCAGTTCCTGATAATTCATGTAGGCGGAGAAGCCACGGATGGCCCCAATGCCCGCGTCCACGTTTTCGGGATCGAGGAAGTCGTCGTAAATCCCCTGCTCCTTCACCCCGTTGCTGCGGAAGCCATACCGGGCGTAGGGGATCACGGCCAGGCCGTCTTCCGTCTTGAGACGCTCGATGTCGACCCCGCACCCGAGCGCCCGCTCCGCCACGGAACCGGGGAGGTCAAACACGGGGTCGCAACGGAAGTCGCCGACCACGCCAAAAAAGAGATCGTGCCGATTGCCGCGAATCCGGTCGCGCAAGCGCTTGTGGTAGTCGAGTATTCCGTCACACCGCCACTTCACCCACTGGTCCTTGACTGCGGACGAGGTGAGAAATTCATACCGCTGGATAAAACGCTGCGGGGAGCCCTCCTGTCCGGGGACTTTGAGGCCGGTATCTTTTTCAAATCTCCGGGTGATCCAATCCCCGTAACCCCAGTTCAGGCCGGGGAAGATGTATTCACCCCGGAATCCCCACGAGTCGGCCCGCACGGTGATGCCCCGGAAGGAAGGGCAATCGCGCAGCTTGTCGGAAAGTTCGCCCAGGGCGTCGATCCACAATTTCTGGACGGCGGGATGCAGCGGGTTCATGTCGCAGATGGAGGCAGCAGGCCCTTTCTCGGCTCCGTGGCAACTAAACGAGCGAACATCCTCGGGCTTTGCCGCAAGCCCCGGTAGCGTGATGGCGTTGATGTAGCCTTGCGCGCCATAGACCTCCGGCGTGTAGGTCATCCCATACTTCTCGCAAAGCAATGCCGCCAGCCGACATTGATCGTAGGTCAGCGGGCCGAATCCCTCCAGCGTGGTGGGCCGCCAGAACGCCGTCTGGTAGCCGATGCCGCAAGCGCTGAGGCCGTTCATGCCAAAGTAACGGCACAGGCGGATCCACCGCTCCAGCCCCACCATGTCGTGAACCAGCCCGGCGGGGTACTTGCTGTTCACGTTGACCAGATAGCGCCAGTTGTTGGCTTCCTCATACCAATGGCAGAAGGTGCGCCCGCCGCTGGTTTGCGCCTTGGCCGCGGGCACGGTGTCGTCTTCAAAGCGGCTGATCGTGATCTTGGCGACCGCCGCCCGATGGCCTTTCTGCTGGGAAAGGATGCCGAGGATGAGCTTTCGGGAGGCCGACCATACGATCGCGCGGTGGTGGCACATCTCGTTGGAAAGGGGCTGCATGCCGCCGGTTTCATAGCCTTTGGCCGAATAGGATGTCCCCTTGGAAAATTCGTTGGTTTTCTCGTTCACCCAATTCTGGCTGATGGTGACGGAACGCCGGTCGTCGTCTGGAAATACGATGTCAACGAGGTAAGGCACCTGGACCTCGGGGAGATCGAGGGTGTAGGAAAAGCCGGAAAAGCTGTGCGGATCGTCGGAGGCGATCATCGGTTCGGCTCCCGGTGGCGTGCAGTCGTGGCTTTCGCGGTATTTCCCGGCTTGGGACTCGCGGATCTGCGTCGGGCCGTTGCATTCCAAAAAGGAGCCCTCCGGGATCGGCTGGCCGTTGTCGGTCTGCGCAACACAATCGACTTGGTGGAGGACTTGGAGCTTACCGCTGGCTTGCTTCACGTTCTTCACGTCCACGACGCCATAGACATCCACCGGGAACTCGCTCAGCAGCAACTCCTTCCCTCCCTTGATTTTCGCGGAGAGGCCAAACGCGCCCTCGGCCGGGCAGGGAATCTTGACCCGCTTGGTAATCGCCGTAGGGGATGCGGGGAAATCGACTTGCATCACCACCTCGGGCTTCCTGGTTTTTTCGAACAAGTCCGACCGGAGCAGTTCGTAGCTCACGGCGTTTTTCAATCCGCCGCCGGTGACTTTGATTTCCAGCGCCTCCCCGGCCCGAACGATATCCACGATGGTCTTCTCGGCAGTAACCGAAGCCTCGGGCCGCCCTTCGGCGGGTCGCAGTTCGATGCCCCCAATCACCGTTACGGGAAAAGCGGCGGGATGGCCCACCCGCTGGACCCGCAGCGTGTGCACACCGGCGGTGAGCCAAAGGTTGCCCGCCTTGGCATCTTTGGAGTTTTTGGAAAGCTGGCAGGCCGCCCGGTAACGCCAAACGTACTGGCCATCCAGGAGCAAGTCGTTGCGAAGCCCATCCAGCGCCGAGGGAAAAATCACCTCATACCATCCAGTACTAGGGATCTCCATTTTGAAATCGGCACGAAACCCCTGGGGATATGGCCCTTCCGGCTTCACGGGCGAGGTGTAGGGCCGCCCGTCGCCCCATAGGATCAAGTCTGCATTCCAAAAATTCTTGGAAAGCGGGGCATTTTGCGCCTCCGCAGTAACGAGGGGGCTGCAACACAGTAAAATCAGCGCGTATTTCCAAAGAGACAACATGGGGGACTCCTAAATGTAGGTTTTTTCGGGGGGTCTCCAGGGATTACAGGAGAGGCTTCTACCATAAGTGAGTTACCGAATTAAGTGCAACCTTTTTCCCGATAAATTAAACGCGGGAAACCCAAAGGTGGCTGAGCAATCCGGGGGCTCCGCGTTCGGCAATCCAATCGTAAAGCTTCAGTTTTTCCGCGGGAACGATGTGAATGCCGATGGATGGCCAGGCTAGGCATTTCTCGGGAATCTCCATGGAGCAGAGGGCGGAGGGATCCCAGCGCCCTTCGATGCCGCCCGGTAGCACCCAGTCGCGGGTACCACACCACCCGGCACCCTGTGGGGACGAGCCCGATGGGTCAAAGAAATAGACTTGCAGGGCGATGTCGCGTCTCTCTGGATCGAAGGCGTGCAGATGCAACGTGTACTTCCCCCGGTTGGGCGCAAGCCCATCGAGGCGAAGCTTCAGGTGCCGCCATTGCACCCATGCGGCCACGCCCCAATCCCAGCCCTGCGGGTAATCCACGCATAGCTCTTGAAAGCCGTAGCCCTCCGCGCAGGTTTGCGCGTCAAATTCGTGCCCGAGCACTTTGGTAATCGAGCCCCGGGGAAGGTGGATGCCGGGGTGAGCCTCGATCACGACGTCCCCCAGCCCCGATCGCTGCTGCCGCAACCAGTCGTTCATCCGGCGCATTTCGCATTCCCCCGCCGTGTGCGCCAAAGCGCGGTCCCATCGCCCCCGTGCGCGAATGTTGCCGAAGAGCTGATAGCCGGGTTTGGCGATTTCCAGACCGGGGGAGATTCGGTCCGCAGCTTCCCGGGTCTCGCGTTTCAAGCGGGCTTCGATTTCCTCCACGCCGATGAGCTCGATCTGGTCCGCCCGCAGGCCCCATAAGCGCTGCCAGGAGACCAGTCGCGTGCCATCAAAACGAAGCACGCAGCGCTCGCCTATGAGGGTGCCGCAGCCATGGTCGAGGCCGATCAGCGATTCCACAATAACCGGTTCCAGATCGTTCGGACCGCGCCGGATGGCTGCGGTCAGCACAAATGGCTCCGGGGTTTGGGCCGCAAGAATCGTGTAAGGGCGGCCCTGATTGAAAAAGGTCTGGGCGACCACCAGGTTTCCCCACGTTTTGCAGAAAGCGACGGCCGTGCGCCGGGTTCCCCTCACCCGCAGGCCGACCCGGTTGACGCCCGGTTGCACCCAACCTTCGAGCAGCACCGCGCCGCCGATGCCGGACGGATGAGGAACGGCGCGCGAGGTCCAGCCTTCTCCCGTGACATCCACGGTCCAAGAGCTTTCCCCTCCCGCCTCCAGTCCCTCCAACGCATCCCAAACCGCCAGCGACAAACGGCGGGGCGTACCGTTGTTGCGGATTTCGACCGTTCTGCCGGGGGAATCAGCCACCCCGATGCGAACCTCGATTCCTTGGAAATCCATGGAGGCGGGGGCGGTTCCTTTGGGCTCAAACGCGGGATAGTTCCATGGCGTCTGATAATCGTAGAAGCGGCGGGGAAGCGGATCGGGGTACTGCCAAATGACCTGGCGCTCGAGATTCTCATCCACCACAACGTCGGGGAAACATCCGGGCCGATGCCCGACATGGTACCCCATCATTTCTCCGCGCCAATAGGTGGTCTGCCGCCGAAAGCCTCCGTTTGCCGCCATCTGCCGGGCCCAACCCCGCAGGCCGCCAACCGCCAGGCGTCCCTTATCGCGCTGCTCGGCCAGCCACTGGAGCGCCCGCCGGTTGTGCTCGTAACAACGCCCGGCGAAAAAGTACTGCAAGTTGATGTGAAAAAAGAGCGGCTTGCCGGTCAGCTCGCTTTCTCTCAACCAGTCCTCGGCAATCTGTAAAAACGGCAGCGGATCGGCCGACGGCTCCAGCCACCGGTCCGCCGCCTGCGCGTTGAGCGGGCACCACGGCCCCTCGCTCCAATGGTTGAGGCATACCATCGGGTTGCGCAGCTCCATGCTCGCCATGAGCAGCGGGTCGGGACGTTCGCCGGGATTTTCCGGTTTCCGGTAATCCTCATCGCTCACAAAATAGGGAGAAAGCGGCGAGCCGTAATGAGCGATTTGCCACCCGCCGTCTTCGATCGTTATAGGGGCGCAAAAGCCGAGAAGATAGCCGACCCCCACCCTGCGGCAGGCAGCCACAAAAGCATTCCCCGGAGTGTAGGTATTCACCGCCGTCATCGGCCCTAATTGCAATTCCGCAAAACGGATTGCGGCGCTTTGCAGCAAGGCAAAGCATTCCTCCTCCGAGTATTTCCACCAGTTTGGATCAGAACACGCGGGGTTCATGTCGGCGGGATAGAGGTTCGGAGCAATCAGGCCTCCCCTTTGTTGCAAAACGTCCAAACTGGCCCGGTGCTCGCGGGCTTGAGGCAAACCAACGCTCGTATCGCAGACCAACCCCAGCTTAAACAAGTAATCAAGCTCCCCAGAAAGACGATCATTCGTCTGGTCCAACTGGGCATAAATATGGCAATAGGGTAAGCTTTTCATATCCCGTGGCATGGGCGTCTCCAAAAGGGCAAAGGCTAGTAAGGGGGGGGAGAGAGAGAGGGAGCGTCAGGGCTTGGCTCGCTTGGCCGTCGTTCCCCGGACGATCAACTCCGGTTCGATCAGAATGGTGGACGGCTTCTCCATTTTGGATTCGATCTGCTGCACCAGCAGCGACATGGCCGTCGAGCCCATCTCGTGCGCCTTCTGGTCGATCGTCGTCAAAGGAGGGGTGCCCATGGCGGAGGCGGCAAGGTTGGCACAGCCGACCACCGATATATCCTCCGGCACGCGCAAGCCGCGCCGGGCCAATTCCCGAATCACACCCAGGGCGACCAAATCGGAATGAGCCACAACCGCTGTAAACTGTGCCCGGGAGTCGAAGAGCTGTTGCACCGCCTGGATGCCGTTCTCAAATTCAAATCCGTTGCCAACCATCAATTTGGCGTCTTCCCGGATGCCTGCCTTCTTCAACACCTGTCGGAAGCCGATGACCCGCTGCTCGGCCACCCAGCTCCCTCCATATCCGCGGGCGCACGCAATGCGCTTGTGCCCCAACGCCACCAGATGCTCCGCTCCCAGCCGCCCCGCCGCGATATTGTTATTGCCCACAAAAGGGGCTTCGAGGCCGTAGGCGGGGGAGTCGATCAAAACAAACGGGACTTGCTGCGCTTGGAGGGTCTTGAAAAGCTCCACGTCGGCCACCGGGTTCGCGGGCGAAATCAGAAGGCCGTCAACGCGGTATTCGAGCAATGCCGAGACCTGTGTTTCCAGCGCCTCATGATGGCTGTGGCTTTGGCATAAAAAACATTGCATGCCGTGAGTCTTTGCCTTGTCTTCCGCCGCCCGGATAATGTCATTGAAAAAGGAAACGCCGCCTTCTGGCACGATAATCCCCACCACATTGGAACGATTGCTTCGCAAAGCGCGCACCAAGGCGTTGCGCCGGTATCCAAGCGCCGCCGCGACCTCCAAAATATTCTCCCGCACCTCAGCGCTCACCATGTGCCCGCGACCATTTAATACATGGCTTACTGCTGTTCGTGAAACACCAACACGGTCCGCGATCTTTTGCTGCGAAATAACCATTATAGAAAAGTATTTTGTGCAATATCATATGCTAGCGTCGGAGTGTCAAATTAGAACTTCGTCAAATGGCCCTTTCTCCTGGAATGCTAGAGCTGAGTGACTCACCTGTTTCGAGCCAGGGAATGTGTAGTCTGAGGTGCAAAACCAGCCGAATGAAAGGTAAGAAATACACGACTACTGGAGTGCCCTCTCGGAAAACCTGCCACACGCGGCATTGTTTTTCGATCACTTCCACGTCATCAAGCTGGTCAACGAGAAGCTTGACGACCTGCGCCGTGCCCTGTGGCGCGAAGCCGACATCTTGAAGCGCAACGCCATTGAAAGCAGCCGTTACCGGCTCTTGATGGGAGCTGAGAGCCTCCCGGAATCCAAGCGTGAAAAGCTCGCCGAAGCGTTGCGATTCAACGAACCGCTCTCGGTCGCCTACTACCTCAAGGAGGAGTTGCGGCTGCTCTGGAGCCAACCGAGCCTGGAAACCATGAGCGCGTTTTTGCAAAACTGGTGCGCCAAGGCGTTGGAGAGCGGCATCGTCCAGATGGTGAGCCTTGCCAAGACGCTCAGCGGCCAAGCCCTGAGCATCTTGAACTACTTTCACTTCCCCATTTCCAGCGGCAAAATCGAGGGCATCAACAACAAGGTCGGTTGCCTCAAGCGCGCCGCCTCCGGCTAATTAGCACAAAATCACCAAATCTTCCTCCCTCCCCATTCTTTGGTGGAGACCCTAAAGGCAAGCCAGCACTCGGACTCGAACCGAGGACTGTCTGATTACAAATTTCTCCCCGCCTTCCCGGCTTTTCACGTTTACAGAGGGAGTATCGCCCAATATCGACCTTTTTCAATCCAAAACGGGACAAGATGTCCTTACCAAAAATTTACCAAAAAAAATCGCTCACTGGTACTTGTCCTCCCCCAATTGGGCCGAGATAAACTGGACATGCGACCAGCACAAACTACCCCAAGGCGTAAGCAAATAAGAACCGTCCGCCCCTGACCGATGCCGATACCGGTGGGGCCCCCTCCATCGCCATCCGCGATACAGCCCGTCTTACCGGCTTAGGTGAGGATTTCCTTCGCCAAACTTTAGAGATCAAGAAGTTCGGCAACGCCGATTTCGTCCGAGTCAAGGAGGTCAATCACCTAATCCTTGGTGACGAAGATGGTTAGGCTATTCTTTACTCACGCCGGGAATATACGCTCCCTCAGAACAATGTCCCAACACAAATCCATCGTCGAAGATGCTGCCCTCGAATCGTTTGCGGAGCAACCAGTCGTTTTTGATTCCGGAGCAGGGAGATCTCTCCATGGGGGGGGGATTTTGTTAATGGTACGAAACCGTCGCCCTAGTCGTTAACGCCATGATTAATATGAGGCAACGAGCCACTTCAGCCAAAAAGCTTTAGAAATTTGAAAGGCCAAAGGATTCTGTTATGAAACTGCCCCTAGACTCAGAAAGAGTCGGTCAGGCATCACTGCGCATCATAGCCGTATTGGTGTTTCTGCTTGTTCCGTTGATGCTTTTGGCTCAGGCCCCGCAGTGGTGGGCTGATCGTAGTGCGACCAACGGGAATGCGGCCAATGACTACGCCGCGGCAAACCAGGGACAGGTCAAGAATATCGCAACTAAAGCTGTTGCCGAATTTAATGAAAAGCTTGCAAACTTAGGCGGTGCTGGAGATGCATTAAAACAATTGGCGCCAAGGCTTAGGGACACACTGATTTAATCAGGTCTGGCCGCAGGCATCAAAAGCAGGCAAGATCGGGCACATGAAGGGCCAGATGAGTTTTTCGGGGAGCGAATTCGCGAGCAAGAAGCGCGTCACGCGCAAAGAAGCGTTTCTGGCGGTGATGGAACAGGTGGTTCCATGAAAGCGGCTGGAGGAACGGCTTGAACCGTATTATCCCAAGGGCCACCGGGGGCGTCCCCCGATGGGCTTGGAGCGGATGTTGCGACTCTTGGTGGTGCAAAATTGTTTCGGGCTCTCCGACGAAGGACTCGAAGATGCCGTCTACGAAATCCAGTCGATCCGGCAATTTGTGGGTGTGGACTTGAATAGTGATGTCGTCCCCGACGCTACGACGGTCCTGAAATTCCGGCGGCTCCTGGAAGAGAACAAGCTCGCGCGGGCGATCTTCGAAGAAGTCAACGCGAGCCTTACCGCGCACGGGCTCTACATGAAACAAGGCACCATCGTGGACGCCACGATCATCGCCGCGCCCGGTTCCACCAAGAACGAGAGCAAAGAGCGCGATCCCGAAATGCACCAGACCAAGAAGGGTAACGCGTGGCACTTTGGGATGAAAGCACACATCGGCGTGGATGCGCAGAGCGGCTTGGTCCACAGCGTGACGGCCACGGCGGCCAACGAAGCTGATATCAACCAAACCGAACATTTGCTGCACGGAGAGGAAAGCGCGGTGTTTGCCGACGCGGGCTACACGGGAGCGCAGAAGCGCCAGGAGGTTGTGGCTAAGGCACCGCTTGCGAAGTTCTATGTGGCGGCCAAGCGGAGCAAAGTCAAGGCCGTGCCGGAGGGGGCGTGGAAAGAAGCGCTGCAAGCCTTCGAGCACGCGAAGGCGCAAGTGCGTGCGCTCGTCGAGCACCCCTTCCAAATCGTTAAGCGGCGGTTTGGATATGATAAAGTTCGCTATCGAGAATTACGTAAGAATCTCGCCAAACTCGAAATCCTCTTCGCCCTGGCTAACCTCGTGCTGGCCAAGCGGGAACTCTTGGCCACACCCCGCCCATGACAGCAGAATATAGAGAAAAGTGCCTGGATTTTGTCCAAAAAAAACCAGAGTTCCTCCTCAACACGGCTCGCTTCGGATCGGTGTACCACGCCGTGGCCGCCTGTCTCCTGCGCTTTTGGCTCCAAAATCCACCCTTACACCCTTTTGCCGTGGACGGCTGCTTTGTTCAGCGTGTCCCTAGATAGGCGCATATTTTCCGTCAGCAAAGCGTTCATCAAACCACAAAACAATGAAGCGCCACTTGTCAAACACAGTAAATATCGGCCAGTTTTCGCCAACGATTCAATGCCCGGAGGCGAAAGCTCCGAGATAGTTGCCATAGCCGACGATTACCGTCGATCCAATCAACACGGCTAGCCCGATGGCAATGAGCGCATGGGTGCGTTTGCTTGTGCCCTTCCACTCGTGCAGGACAATACCCCAAAGCGTACTGAAGATGATGATGCTAGCCATGTGCAGGGTCCAACTGGAGAACTCAAATATCCCCATCTTTGTCTGGCCCATGCTATAGAAGAAAAATTGGAGATACCACGTTACGCCCGCTATGGCCGAAAAGAAGTAGTTGCGGAGCAACGGCGCTCGACTAGCCTGCGCTGAGGGGGCGACAATAAGGGTGTCCTGCACGACCGCTCCCGCAACTTGGCCTGAATGTTTGGCGTCCCTGGCTTCGCCAAGCTCGGTGAATTCGCTTGAGCGCAGGTTAAAATATTCGTGGCCGGAGTGGTTTTTGAGATTGAGAATGACGCACCAAATAAAATTAGTGGTGAACCCGCCCCATAACACGATGACTAACACGGGCAAATTCTGCCAAAGATCGCTGCTCCCATGGCGGATTAGCGCGACCTTCGACAACTCGGCCAGTGGTTTTCCGGCTGCCAATCCGTAAGCAAAGCACGAGCTCATCACGCCGGAAAACGTGGCGACCAGCATCCCTTTTCCGAAGTTAAACTCCTTCACCGTCGCGGCTTTTTGTTCCTGCGATAGTTCCCGCTCTTTGGACATGCCTGCCATTCCGCTCACGCCGATACCCGCCAGACAGGCTAGCATACCCAGCAGAATCGTTTGTCCCGAACCGGTGTTGAGAATTTTGCCGATCTCACCGGAAAAAATCGGCGGAACCAGGGTGCCGAAGGCAGCGCAAAAACCAAGCACAACCGCCATGCCCAGGGCGATGCCCAGATAACGCATCGTCAAGCCGAAGGTCAGCCCCCCGATGCCCCACATCGCGCCAAAAAAATAGGCCCATAACAGCGCACGCCCTGGCGCGGCCATGATCGATGGCCACAAGTCCGGCACAAGTAGCGTCGCCAGCGCCAGCGGCGCAATGATCCAGCTAAAGAAGCCGCCAACAAGCCAGTAGGTTTCCCATGACCATTTTCTAACGCCGCGATAGGGAATGTAAAAGCTTGCCGAGGCGAGTCCGCCAAGCCAGTGGAAAAATACGCCGATAAGAGGATCGACCATGGGAAACGCTTATTAAGTCAAATAATTTGGTGATGGAGAAAGCGGCGAGCTACACCGCCCGGTGGCTTATTTTTTGCTGCTTTTGAGGTAGCCAAGGATGGCGGTGCGAACCGCCTCATCACCCTTAGGGGTGACGATGTGGCCGGATTGGTAGTTGTTGACGATGTTCTTCTGCCCGCTCAAGACGTTGTAGGCGGCATATACGCCCGTGGGAGGGCACGTGACGTCGATGAAGCCAACGGTGAGGAAGGCTCCTGCATGGGTGCGGGAGGCGAAGTTCACCATATCGTAGTAGCGCGCCGCCTGGAGGGCTTCTGGGTCGGGCTTGCCATCCGTGCCAATGGGAACCAGCTTGGGCCAGCCGTTGATGCGGCCCGCGACGACGCCGGTATGATCACATAGGGCCGGAATTTGCGCCGCGAAGAAGGTGACCCGGGGATCGAGCCCCGCAGCGGCGATGGCCTGCCCGCCGCCCTGGCTGCGGCCGTTCGCGATGAGCTGTTTCCCATCCCATTCGGGCTGGGCGGTCAGGACGTCCATGGCGCGCATTAACCGCAGGAAAAGTCCGTGAAAGAAGATGGTGTCGCGCGATTGCGGGTCTTTCAGGTAATACTTGGCCAGGGCTGTTTTGTAGAGATCGGAATAAAAGGCCTGGGGTTGTCCGTTCGGCAGGCCGTGGGCGTTGAAATCGAGCGCCAGCAGGCCGTCTTTGGCCCATGCGGCGGCCACGGCCAACCGCGATCCGGCCACCCCCGCGCCATGGGTCAATACGATTGCGGGGAGGCTTTTGGGCTTGGCTCCAGCAGGCCGGGCAAGATAGCCGGACATGGGCGCGCCGGGGCAATCGGCCTGGACGTCGAAGCATTCCACGCCCTCGACGGGCGATTTGACGGGGGTGATCTTTACGTTCATCGGGACGCCGGCGAGCTTCTCTTTTTGCGCTTTCCAATAGGCATCGAAGTCGTCGGGCACGGGCATGCTGGGTTTGATTTCGCCGGAGTCGATTGCGGCTCCCGCGCGGGCCGTGGGGATGGATTCGCCCGGCACGGTGAGGTCGGCGCGGCATTGCAGGAAGCCCGGTTCATCAAGTTCGCCGGAAACCGCGGCGCTGCCTTCCTTCAACGCCACGGTTCCTCCCTTCAAAGCCGGTTCGAGCCCGTCCTTGGAGATTTTCCATTTGACGTTGGCGTCTTTCATAAGGACGCCCTGGTACGATATCGTAATTTTGAAGGTTACGGTTTCCCCTTTGTGGTAAAAAGGGTCCGCGCGATCCGTCGTGACCTGGATGGCGTAATCCGTCGGTTTGAGCGGGTGGGCGTGAACGACGGCGGAAAACAGCAGGCTGGCGGCGGCCAGGCTCAACAGGCGCGAGTTGAAATACGATTTCATGAGATTAAAATACGTTTACTTTTGTCCCGCCGTGGGAGTCGGCAGTTTATTGAACCATTCGAGCTTCACCGGGCCGATGAGGCCGGAGGGAACCAAGGGCGTTTTTGCATCGAAATAGTGCCACGAGGTGAAGCTATGGCGTCCGCCGGGTTGTTTTTTGGAGAGGTCATAGAGCCAACCTGGAAGATTGAGGAGCTTTCCGTCGGTGAATTTGCTGTTGCCAGCTTCTTGATACGTGTAGTCCACCGGAATGGATTCGTCGCCGATGAGGCGATTGATCCAGCGGTTGGCAACGGCGACTTGAAGGGTGTTGGCGCCTTCGTGCAGCAAGGGGGCGATATCCGCGCGGAAAGGCGTCTTCCAAAGAACTCCGGCGGGTTTTCCGTTGACGGTGACTTTGGCGAGGTCCGCAACGGTTCCAAGGTCCAGGATGGCTGCCTGGCCGGGTTTCGGGGCGAGGGCTTGGAAGGTGGTTTCATAAATTGCGATTCCTGAATAGTATTTGATATTCTGTTCCGGATGGTCGCTCCATGAGATGAGTTTTTCAAAGACGGTTTGCGCGGGGGCTCCGCGGCCATCGGTAAACGCGACCTGCCATGGCCCCGCGATGGTTTGGTCTGCCGGATGTGCCGGAAGGGAAACGGTTTGCTTGCCGCCGTCGGAATAGCTGAGGGCGACAGAGGGGGCTTGCGAAAGCAGCTCTCCGTCGCGCAGTTCCATATCGGCCGGTTCGGCGGCCACCGCCCAGCGCTTGGGCAACGGTTTGCGAAAGACGATGAACGCGGAGCCCCAGGGCTCAAGTTGGACTGGGACTGAAACGGTGCCGCTGGCGGAGGAAAAGAGGGGGGCAGGGGCGTGAGCACCGGTGACGGAATCCCAAATTTCGGGTTCGCGGCCGTTTTGTCGAAAGCCGAGGTTGGTGGTGACGGAGGTTTCGCTATGGTTGAAGACGAAGTAGAGATCGGCGCCCGGCGTGGCGCGATGGATGAACCGGAAATCCCTATCCACCGGGGCCCATGAAACATCGGGCGTGATTTTTGCGGCTTTGAGGGCGTCCAATGGTTTCATATTGAGGCATACCATGCCATTGCCCATTTTTTTCGACACGGCCTTTTTTCCATCGAGGCCGCCCCACAGGCTTTTGACAATGGTATCGAATTCCTGGCGCGCATCGATGTCGTGAAGGCCCGCCGGTGCAACAGGCGCGTTCCCCGCGATGACCGCTCCGTCGTTTACCAGGCGCTGCAAGTGGCGAAGCGTGGACAACTCCGAAACCCAGCTATCCGGCAGGATGACGACGCCGTAGCTTTGGCCCTGGGGGTGCACGACGCGGCCTTCGCGAACGCTCATCGCACGCAGGTCCGCGGGGGAGCAGACGTTGTAGTCGTAGCCGGGCATGAGGGTGCCGATTTTGGAGGGAAAGCCATAGCCCATGTCTTCATCGGCAAGCACGCAGACGTCCGCGACGGTGCGCCCCTCCTGCAGGAGGGCCTGGCTGCGCGAGAGGTAGCTGATCCAGGCGTCCGCAAAGGGCCACCAGGTGTTGAGACGCCCAAAGTGGGTGCCATAGCGGCCCAGGGCGAAGCCGGGCGCGGCCTCGGTAACCGGCTGGTGGGTGTAATGGTGAAAAATGAATCGGTTAATACCTAGAGTGAATGCGTAATCACCCGGATTTTTGAGCGTGGAGGGGATGGCTTGGTATTTCCCGTTCGCCGGTGTGGCCGTGAACGCCTCCGCTGCGATGACGTTGAGGCCCAGGTAACCGGCGGCCGAGGTGGACATTTTGATACGGGTGCCGCGGCTGGCGGAGTCGGGCATCCAGAATTCGTTCATGGGAACGTCGACGTACCGGTTCGCGGACATGGGGTTGAGCGGGCCACCCTGGGATTCGGAATAGATTTGCATGCCGTGCGCGGCGGCGAGCCGGTGCATGGTGCCAAAGTAGTTCTCGGCAAAAAGGTCGTCGATGACTCCCCGGAAGTCCCACAACACGGCTTCGGAGGCTTCCTGTGACTGGATGATCCGCCCGGTCATGAGCGGCAGGAAGGGAATGAAGTCGTAGCCTTTGCGCTGGCTGAACTCGGCGGGGAAGTTGGCGCTCCAGTTTTGGAAGCCCGCTTCGAAGCTGTCGAAGAGGATGCCTTTCAAGGTTTTTCCCGCCAGGGGCCCCGCGTCGCGGATGACGCGGCCCATCGATTGTTCGAATTCAAAGGCGACGGTGGCGACGTCGAGCTTATCAGCCTCCAGCCCATGGCCTTCGGGCTGGGCGGGGTGGTTCTGGGCTCCGGTGGATGAAAAGCCGAAACGCAGCACGACCCACTTTCCGGGCGGAAGCGAGGCTTGCAGTTTCCCGGAGGCATCCATTTTTCCGGTGAGGTTGATGACTTTGTCCCGGGGGATACCGGGCAGCGCCTGATCTACCGCGCGGGTGACGGGCTTGAAGCTCCAGCCGATTTTCGCGGGCAATTTGTCGAGCCGCTCCGTGGTGGGAGGCACGGCGATGACGGCGATATCCCGATAGAAGTTCAGCTTGGCCTGCGGCTGCGGCAGGGTTAGCGATACGGAGCCGCCCTCAGCCGGGATTTCGCTCCAAACTAGTTGCTTCATCGAGCGCTCGGGGGTGATCCACGGGCCGCCGCTCCCCGACCAGCCGGGGCTGTTGGCGATGTCGATTTCCAACCCGAGCTCGGCGGCTGTTTTGATGGCATATTGTACGTGCTCGTGCCAGGCATCGGAGCCGTATCGGACGGGCCCGGCGGGCAGGTAGATTTCGACGTCGAGGATCTGCGCCCCGGCGATGCCCACGCGCTTCATGTCTTCGAGGTCGGCGCGAATGCCGGCCTTGGTGATGTTGCCATTGATCCAGTGCCACCAGACTTTCGGGTGCGCCAAAGCGGGCGGGTTTTCAAACACCGCCGCCAGGTTGTCGTCCGCCGCCGCTACTGATGTCGTTAGGCACTGCATGCACAGCCATGCCCCAAGGAAGAGGATTTTCGGGATCTGCATTGTACTTTTCGTATTTGAACGCAGCGTGATGGGGAACGTTGCTGCGGGGTTCATTTAAACGTAAATGGGAATAGGCCGAAAGGGATCTTTGCGTTAAATATCTAAGATTTTGAACCATGTTCAAAGGCCGCTTTTTTCTCTCCGTTGGAGCTCGGAATTGTCCGGCTAGTGACGCGCGGGATTTTCCGAATGCCATGGACGGGAAAGGAGGGCTTGGGGAGAGGTATCACATGGCGCAAATCCTTAGATTTGATGCGCGTATCTGCCTGGCGAAAACGCAAAGCTTTAGGTATCTTGATTTTGCATGGTTCCTTCCCCCTGCAAAAAATCAGTTTTCCGTTTTGCCTTTGTGACAACCTGGCTTGTGTCACCGCTGATCTACGGTGCGGAGAAGCCTGGTTGTAAAACATCTGAAATCTCGTTGGATAAGGACGGTTCGGTAATGTGCGTGCTTATCTCAAAACGAAATGAAAGCCGCGCAGGCTGCCGAAAAATAAAGGTCTAGTCCATGAAGAGAATTATTGTGGCGTCTCTGGGGTTGCTCACTTGTGCGCAGGCGCAAAATGTGACCCCGCTCGCCGTTTTCCCAAACCCTCCTCTTGTTAGCGCATACGCTTCCGACCAAGGGAGTGTGTTTCAAGGGCATTCCGAGCTTGTAGATATAAAGCTCTCCCGGCAATGGACAGGCATCTATACGCTGGCAGGCTGGATTCGTCTGAATCCTTCAACGGAAAATCCAGGGAATGCGGAGAAACCCAGGGCCAGCGATTTTACCGCGCTGTTGGACTCACAGAAAAATGAGCCCATGGTGCGCTTTTCGATCAATCAGGGGAAACTGATTTTAAGTCAACGTGACGGGGATTCTTGGAAAAGTCTCGGTTCCTCCACCGTTATTTCAACGGGGGTATGGACTCACGTGGTGGGGGAATGCGATACGACCGGGACACTTCATCTTTTCATCAACGGTCGCAAGGACGCATCCAAGCGAGTCAGACAGATTCTCAAGGTTCCGGTGGATCGGTTGCGGGTAGGTTCCCCCGGCTGGCAACAACTCCATGGGGAAGTAGCCGCCATGCAGTTTTATCCCGGCCCGCTCAGCGCTCCGGCAATACAAAGCCTGGCGCAAGCAGCCTCCGGGGCGGCCACCGCTTCGATCATAAAGCGCGGCCTGCCGTTGGCCACCATCGTGCGGCACCCCGACCAACAGGAACATGCAGACTTCAATGAACGATGGCTCCAGGTGACACCCACTTCCCGGTTACCGCTGGCAGGAGGGCTCCACGGAAATGTCATCGTATGGCCTGGAAAACCAGGCGCGTTGCCAGGGATTATAGCACAGAGCGACGACTTCGGAGCAGCTACGACGTATTTTCCAAATGAGAACGCACCGGGAAACTCCACCGCGGCATGCAACCCATTCCAACTTGGGAAGGGAATCCCCATCTCCAAGATTACGGTGAACGGAAGTGATATTAAAGGGCCGCTCATGTCCGTGAAAATTCCGGGCAAAGGAATGGTTTTGGCAACAGTGACGGCCAATCCGGCCACGGGGTTACAGGAGCTGTTTTGGCTCCCACCTTCCAATGAAAAGCCTCTGTCCTTTGGCGCGGCCGAATCCATTCCCTGCGGCCCCCAAAACCAGCCATTCGGCACCGCCTACCCTGGAGCTAACTTGGTATTTCTTGGAGACGTGGATGGAGACGGCGTGCCGGATCTCTTGTTGAAGACCACCCGCAGCAACGGTTCCTATTTTCCGGACGCGCCAAAAAACTTTTGGATGGGCGAGGAATTACCCAATAGTGGGCCGGGCAAAGGCTACACAATTAATGGAAAGTGGCTCGGAGAGGAAAGTATTGCTACCTATTTTTGGGCAAAGGGAGCCATGACGGCTGAGGGGAAACTGCACTTTGGCCCCCGCTTACCTATCATCCAGGGGGAAAAAGATTTCGCGCTCCAATGGAAGGGATTCTCCCTGGCCATGGCCGCAGTGTTGCCCATTGGAGGAACCCCGCATCTTGTGTTGGCAGGCGATCTGGATCGGGTGCTTGCCATGCCCGTGCAATTCAGGAACGGGACCATGTATTGTGGTCCCGCCGCGAATCTTTTGGCAGGCGACGGGCGTCTGGTACATATCTACATTCCGCAATTGCTATCCGTGGTTGACATGGATGGCGACGGGCAGCCGGACCTGGTGATCAGCGGCAACCCCTCATCGTCTGTCATATTAAGCGGTACCCGAGTCGGCGGCTTCTCTGAACGCCAGGCGTTCACCATCGGAGGCCCCCTGGCTATGCAAACGCTGATTGTTCCGAGCCGCGTCGATTGGGATGGGAATGGCACTGAAGACATCATCGCGGGCGATGCCTCCGGATGGCTAATGTTCTGGCCGGGCACTCGGGATCCCAGGATCTATGGAGCACCCGGCTATTTCAAGGTCGATGGAACTCCGGTGCATATTCAGGCGGGTTACTCCGGTTCCATCCAAGGGCCGGTGGAGGCCCGATGGGGCTATCTAAACCCCGTCGCATGCGACTGGGCGGGCAATGGCAAACCGGATATCATCAGCGTCGATATCAACGGGGATCTTCTTCTTTGGCGCCGCGCCACCGGCAACCTGGAACTCCAGCCGCCCGAGCGTTTTACGTTTCAGGGTAAACCGCTCTCCGTCGCCTGGCGTCAGCGGCCAGCCTTTGTTCCAGGCAAGGATCGGATGGCGGGAGACGAGCGGCCTTGCTTGTTGATTCAGGATGTCGACGGGGATTTGGCCCTTGCCGTTCCGAAAGCCAAAGACTCCACGGAGATCGTGCGCGTAGAGAAATTGAAATACCAGGATGGAGCCAACATCCGAACGTGCGGGCCCGCAGGTGATTGGGGCCGTTCAAAATTTTGCTGGGTAGACTGGGATCACGACGGGGTCTGCGACGTCATTTATGGCACCAACCGGGCCAGCAATAAGTTCATCATCGCCGAGGATATTGGACGGCGCACCATGCCTCTGTTTCTTAAGAATGTCGGCACCAATGCCAAGCCTGTCTTTGCCCGCCCCGTACCGATCAAATTAGGCAACAAATTTCTGAACTTCGGCGCACACGTCGTAGGGCTCTGGCCGGTGGATTGGGATCATGATGGCAAGCCCGGTCTGATGATCGGCGCAGAAGACGGGCGCATCTACGCCTTCAAACGAGATGAACTCACCCCTTGATGGTCTTCGTTTCAATCAAATGGCCTCAATACAAAAGTGGATCGCATTCGCTACATTAAGCCTGTTCTCTGCCTGCAACCTGCGGGGTCAAGATTCACCGGGAATCGGTCGGCGGGCGTTGGTGGAGAGGAATAGCCCAAGGGTGGAATCTCTTGATCCGTCAAGTCCGCTGACGGTGGGAAATGGAGGATTTGCGTTCACGGTAGACGCCACGGGGTTGCAGACGTTTCCTGATTTCTATCATGCCAAGGGCATTCCTCTGGAAACATTGGCGCGGTGGGCCTGGCACTCAAACCCCAACCCGGAGGGATTCACGCTGCGGGATGTTGGTGTGGCTTTCACTAATTATGGAAAGACCGTCTGCTACCCTCTGCGAACGGGCAATCGCGAGGGAAAGTATTTTCGCGAGAACCCACACGATCAGCCCCTGGGGGTCGTTGGGTTGGCCCTGGCGACAAGGGACGGAAATGCATCGCCGATTGCTCCGGAGGACATCCGCGGAGTCGCGCAAAAGCTGGATCTCTGGACCGGCATGATCACCAGCGAATACACGCTGGCGGGCAGGCCGGTAAAGGTGACTACCGGATGTGATCCGAAGTCGGACACCATCGCGGTGTGCATTGAGTCAACGCTGGTGGCGGAAGGCAAACTGGGCGTTCGCTGGGCCTTCCCGCGCGGCCACGACATCAAAGTGAAGAACACCCCTGGCTACGATTGGTCGGAGCCGGAATCGCATACCACCACCCTGCGGCCCGTTGGTGCCAGCCGTGCCGTGCTGGATCGGACGATTGGGGATACCCGCTATGAAGTCGGAATCGAATGGAGCACCCCGGCGAACCTGACCGAAGAAGCCCCGCACTTTTTCCGGCTGGCGGCAACAAGCAAGGACGCGGAGAAACTGGAATTCACGATGCGGTTTTCACCAGAAGCGCAGCCGGGGCCATGGCCTGACTTCACGTCGGTACGGGTGGCCAGCGAGGCCTATTGGCCCGCCTTTTGGCAGCACGGGGGCGCGGTGGACTTCTCTGCATGCACGGACCCCCGCGCGAGGGAACTGGAGCGCCGGGTGGTTCTCTCGCAATGGCTGACGGCCATCCAATTCGCCGGGGACGTTCCGCCGCAGGAAACCGGCCTGACGTGTAGTTCCTGGTATGGAAAGCATAACACCGAGATGATCTGGTGGCATGTGGCCCATTTTGCATTGTGGGGACGAGAGATCTACACGGCAAAGGCGCTGGATTGGTATCTCAAGGTTCTCCCGGCAATGCGCGAAGTAGCCCGGGAGCGCGGACTTAAGGGAGCCCGGTGGGCGAAGATGGCTGGGCCCGAGGGACAGGAAAGTCCGGGGGCGAACGCGCTGATCGTCTGGAATCAAGCGCATCCTATTGAGCTGGCGGAATTGATCTACCGCAACCAACCGACTCGGGAGACCCTTGAAAAATATGGGAACCTCGTTGAGCAAACAGCCGAATGCATGGCGTCGATGTTGCATTGGGATGGCACGCGATATGTGCTCGGGCCGCCGCTCTTGATCGCGCAGGAAAGATATGCCGCCGCCACGAGCATGAACCCGACCTATGAACTGAGTCTCTGGGCTTACGGCTTGGACACCGCCAACCGCTGGCGCGAGCGGAGGGGGCTTGGCCGTGTGGAGGAGTGGGAATCCATGATCCGCCGCCTCGCCAAGCTGCCCGAAAAGGATGGAGTGTATGTTGCGATCGAGTCGAATCCAGATACCTGGAACAATGGGAAGATGCGATTCGATCATCCCTCCATGTTGATGGCCCTCGGGGTCAATCGAGGAGACGGCGTGGACCGCTCCACAATGAAACGGACGCTGGACGCTGTGCTGACAAAGTGGAACTGGGGTTCAAACCTGTGGCCTTGGGATTACTCGATGGTTGCCATGACGGCGGCACGTTTGGGCGACCCGGAGACTGCGGTGGACATTTTATTGAAAACCGATGCGGGGAACAACTCCTATACGCCCAGCGGACATTGCCCGCGAGGGCGCAATCTGGCGGTCTATCTGCCCGCCAACAGCTCATTACTTGCCGCAGTGGCCCTTATGGCGGGTGGTTGGGACGGCGCACCGGGAAAAGACGCGCCGGGATTTCCAAAAAATGGACAGTGGAAAGTCAAGGTCGAGGGCATCCATCCGCTCCCATGACCAATTACTTCCATGCGATGAACGTTTTTGCTCAATTCCAGCACACGGCGGCAGCGATAAAGAAGCGAAGTGGGCCTTTTTGCCAATTCGCTCTGCGCGCCACTTTTGTCGGAGCTGCAACTAGTTACCTTTGCCTTGCCCCGGGATTGGGCGCTGAAGATTTGGAAGCCATTAAATACAACAACGCCAAGCTGGTGGTGGATCTGGGGGTGGGGCTGGGTTCCCAGCCGATCCCTTGTGACCTAAACGGGGATGGAAAACCGGATCTCCTCGTCATCTCCGGTTCCCCGACCTACGAAGGCATTTACTATTTTGAAAATACCGGCCGCCGCGATTTGAAAACTGGCGCGGAGATATTTAGGCCCGGCGTGTGGCTGAGGGCCGCGGATCACGCCGTCGGCAATACGGCGCCATCCTATCTGCCCGATGGCGGGATGCGGCTGCTTTCTCCCGGCGTGGAGCATCTCGATCTGTTTACGGCCGGATCAACCAAGGTGGTTCCATTGCCCGTCGCCAAGAACGTTCATAAAACCAGCGGACGCGTGCGCGGCCAGCGATGGAGCTATGTCGATTTTGATGGAGACGGTCGGCTCGATATCGTGGTGGGAGTGGGCGATTGGGGAGATTACGGATGGGATAATGCGTTTGATGAAAATGGCCGGTGGACCAACGGGCCGCTGCATGGCTTTGTCTATTTTCTCAAGAACAATGGTACCAATGAGAGCCCCGTTTACGCACAGCCCACGCGGCTTCAAGCCGATGGCCGGGATATCGACGCGTATGGAGCCCCGAGCCCCATGTTCGCCGATTTTCGCGGGACAGGGAAACTGGACCTAATCTGCGGAGAATTTCTGGATGGTCTGACGTTTTATGAAAATATAGGTACCCGCAAAGAGCCAAAGTATGCGGCGGGTAAGCGCCTGCAATTTATGGGGAAAGCGCTGACCATGCCGCTTCAAATGATTCAGCCGGTCGCCTACGATTGGAATGGTGATGGGCGGATCGATTTGGTAGTCGGACAGGAAGACGGACGAGTAGCTTGGTTGGAAAACTCCGGGAAAATCATTGAAACGAAGGATCGGTATGGAAAAACCGTCCGGCAAATGCCAGAGTTCCTGCCACCACAGTTCTTCCGGCAGGAGGCCGACCTCGTGAAGTTCGGAGTTCTCTGCGCCCCGGCTATTGCAGATTGGGATGGCGATGGACTCCCCGACATCCTTAGTGGCGATTCAGCCGGAGAGCTTGGTTTCATTAAGAACCTCGGCGGCAATCCGCCCCGCTGGGCGGAACCAGTTTTGCTAAAAGCCAGCGGGAAACCGATCCGATTCATGGCCGGCTACAACGGTTCCATTCAAGGGCCTGCGGAGGCAAAGTGGGGGTATACCAACATTGGGGTTGGCGACTGGGACGGCGACGGCTTGCCCGATATCCTCGTCAACTCAATAACGGGCAGGGTCATTTGGTTTAAAAATATTGGAACCATGACGCACCCTCGGCTGGCAGAAGCAGAGCCAATAAAAGTAACATGGGACGGAGCGACACCCAAGCCTGCTTGGAATTGGTGGAATCCAGAAAACAACGAACTTGTGGTAGAGTGGCGTTGCACCCCCTGTGTCATTGATTTGGACAAAGATGGCATTAACGATTTGGTGACCGTCGATCATGAGGGATATCTTGCGTGGTTCCGCCAAGTCATTCGCAATGGAGAACGTCTGCTCTTGCCAGGCCAGCGCATTTTCCAGCTTCAGATGAAAGGAAAAGACCAGCCGGAAATTCTTCGCATGAATCCCTCCACGGCGGGAAGCAGCGGACGTCGTACGTATTGCTTCACAGACTGGGATGGCGACGGAAAACTTGACCTAATGGTGAACGGCCACAATGTTAATTTTTTGCACAATATTTCCACGAAACCCGGTGAATGGCTCTTTCGCGACGAAGGTCCAGTCGCCAAAAAGAAGCTTGCCGGACACAATACCACGCCAGCCGTAGTTGACTGGAATCAGGACAACCGGCCCGGTTTGCTCGTCGGCGCGGAGGACGGATTCTTTTATTACATAGCCAACCCGCGCTCCGTCAAACAATGAAGATTTTAGGCTAATACGGTCGGGCTGGCATACACGCCATTTCTTCGTACTGTTGAGCCTTTTCGCCAAGGTCTTCTCCTCTGTGGGGGGGCCTGTTTTTATTTCCTGGACAAATACATGTCTGGAGAGTGGGAACGAGACACTTTATTGCTCTTCGACTGTAAAGTTTTTTGCGCTGAAACAATATTGGCCTGAGCCAACCTCGAATACAGCCGAACCGCCTTCCATTCGCAGAAACTTGACGCCTTCGGCCTGGGCGGCCGGTTTGCCGCTTTCGGTAACGGTTTCCGCGCTTCTGGCCGGGATATAAACGGTGGCGGTGGTGTTGCACGGGACGGTCGCTTTCAAGGTAAATGCGCCGTTGGAGCGGTTCCAGTCGCTAGTGATGGTTCCGTTGATGGACTCGTAAGAGGCCCGGGCGTAGGTGAGGCTGCCGCCGGGCCGGGGGTGAATCACGATTCGGCGGAAGCCGGGGCCATCGGTATCGATTCCGGCGAGCCCGCCAAACATCCACTCGCCAACAGAACCGTAGGCGTAGTGGTTGAAGGAGTTCATCGACACGGGGCCGAACCCGGCTTCCTTGCTGTAGCTTTTCCAACGCTCCCAGATGGTGGTCGCGCCGTTCACGATCGAGTAGCCCCACGAGGGATAGGTGGTGTTTTCAAGCAACCGGTAGGCTATGTCGTCGCGGTGGATGTCCGAGAGCGCCGGCATGAGCAGGTTGATGCCCAAAAACCCCGTGCCGAGATGCCAGTCTTGTTGTTCGATCTGGCCGATGAGCCGCTTTGCCAATAGCGGACGCATGGCGTCGGGGACAATATGGAAGCGCAAGGCGATGACATAGGCCGTCTGGGTGTCTCCTTTCACCGTGCCATCGGGAGCCACGAATGCCTTGTTAAATGCCGCGCGGATTTTCCCGGCGAGGGTCTCGTATTTTTCCGCGTCATCCGTTTTGCCAAGCACGCGGGCTATTTTCCCCATGAGTTCCGTGCTGTGGGCGAAGAAGGCGGTGGCGAGAAGATCCTTCGGAGTTTTGGCAAAGGGGGCCAGCCAATCGCCGTACCGGCAGGCTGCTTCGGGGCGGATCAGGTCCACGCTGTTTTTCTGGCAATAGCCGATCCAGCGCGCCATGGCGCCGTAGTGGCGCTCCAAAATGGCGGTGTCGCCATAGATCTGATAAATTGTCCACGGACAAATGACCCCGGCGTCGCCCCACCCCGCAAGGCCGCCGCTGTTCACGGTGCCACGCGGAGCGACGTTGGTAAACATCCCGTCTTTGCCTTGCGCGTCTTCCATGTCCACCATCCACTTGGTAAAGAACGGGACAACATCCCGAATATAGGCTCCGGTGCGAATGAATACCTGGGCGTCTCCCGTCCAGCCCATCCGTTCGTCGCGCTGCGGACAGTCGGTAGGTATTTCCAAGTAATTCCCCATCATTCCCCAGCGGATATTGCTGAAGAGCTGGTTGACCATGGGCTGGGAACATTCAAAAAAGCCGGTTTGGGGGAGATCCGAGTGGACGACCACGCCGGTGACGGTATCCGCCGACGGACGCTCCTTGGCCTCGAGCCCCCGGACTTCCACATACCGGAAGCCGTGAAAGGTGAAAAATGGCTCCAGCCATTCGTCGGCCCCGGTCCCTTTCAGGAAGAAAGTATCCGTGGCGCGGGCCTTGCGGAGGTTGGCGGTATAAAGCGTGCCGTCGTCATTGAGCATTTCGCCAAAGCGCAGGGTGATCTGTTGCCCAGCGGCTCCCCTCGCCTTCAGCCGTGCCCAGCCCACCATGTTCTGCCCGAGGTCGAAGATGAATACGCCCGGTTGCGGCTCGGTGATGGCCCGGGTTGGCAATTCCTGGCTGCGGCGAACCGGCTCGGATGGATAGGCGCTTAGGTGGGCCGCTGGCTTGGCGTCCACCAGAGGGGCGGCCCAATCGTCCTCGTCGAAGCGGGCGGTGTCCCAACCCGGCATTTCCTTGCGGGCATCGTAGACGCAGCCCGCAAGGTGGTCCGCTTCCAGAATCGGGCCAAGCTTCGCTTTCCAGGCCGCATCGGTCACGATCTGCTGGCGCGTTCCGTCGGTGTATTCGATTTCCAACTGCGCCGAGAAGAGCGGTTGATCGCCAAAGACTTTGTACTGCAATTTCCAACCGATGGCCCCGGCATACCAGCCGTCGGCGAGAATCCCGCCGATGGCGTTGGGGCCGCTTTGCAAAAGGGAGGTGACGTCGTAGGTGTTGTAATAAAGCGTCTTTTTGTAGTCGGTGTAGCCGGGGGTGAAATCATCGCGGCCCACGCGCCGACCGTTGAGATGAAGTTCGTAGTTCCCCAATGCCGAGGCGTAAACCAGGGCCCTGCGGACCGGTTTTTTCGCGCGTTCAAACTCCTTGCGGAAATAGGCGGCGGGGCGGCCTGCGGGCGGTTGCGCCTCGGGGGTCTTCAATCCGATCCATTCCGCTTTCCAGGCGCTTTCATCGAGAAGCCCTACCGTCCAGTTCGCGGCCTGGCTTACCCCGAGGAGTTGCCCCTTCGCGTCGAACACCCGCACTCGCCACCAGCACGTTCGCCGGGGCTCCAGAGGTTTGCCCGCATAACGGATTTGGTTGGTTTGAGCCGACGCCACTTTGCCCGAATCCCACAAATCCGCGTAGCCTTGGGCCAGGGCTTCGGGCGAACTGGCCACCCACACTTGATAGGCGACCTGCTTCACGCCGCGCAACGGGGTTTTCCCGGAATCCAGAATCCAGCTCAAACGAGGCTGCGGGACGTCCACGGAGAGCGGGTTCTCGCGATATTCGCAACGGAGTTTCGCGACGGCAACCCCCGTTTGCTGGGGGCCCTCCCCTGCCGCCGCGAATGAAACCGCAAGGCATTGCAGGCACAGCCATGCCCCAAGGGACAGGATCTTCGGGATCTGCATGGTTCTTCTCATATCTAAGATTTTAGGGAATCGACCACCGCTGGGCGAAGGCTTTGTTGCGGGGGTGGTCGGGGGCATGCCCGGCGTAACGGACATAGAGGTGCTCGTTGACCATCCGCGCCCAGTCGCGCGCCAATACGGCGGACACCAAAGCGGGCGAGATGTTTGCGGCGGTCTCGGAATAGGCGAAGTCGAGCAACGTCTCTTGCTGGCGGCGGTCGAGGTTCGCAAAAGCGACGGGCTGGGAACGGGCGGCAAGGGCGCGAGTGAGCTCGGCTTGCGCGCGGTTTAAATCGGCTTTCAAGTGTTCTTCGGCTTCCTCTGGCGTGCAGCCTTTGCCAAAAAGGGCATTGTCCCACACAAGCTGCCGGGCTCCGATGCGGCGGCCTTGGGGCGTGGAGTAGGGATAAAAGCGGCCGTCTGCACGCAAGCCGAAGTGGTTGCCGTTCGCGGCGGCCTGGATGTAGCCGATAAAGTCGCGGCTGAACTCGCCGGGGTCGGCTGATGGCTGCGGGGCCGGTGAAGCAGCGGGGGCTGAGGCTGCGGGCAGGTCGTTTTTCGCGACGGTGGGGGCACACCCAGCTTCCATACGGAGTGTGATGGCGGGTGAGGTTTCGATTTGCTCTTTGGCGTTCTCGACTTCCATGACGCAGGTGAAGTCGCCGCCGTTGTCGCTCAGGCCCGGGGAGAATTCGTAGGGATAGATGCCGTCGGTTTGTTCCTGCCACGGGCCGTTGCCCTGCCGCCAGCGCAGGCGCGCGGCGATGACGTTCTCGGGCAGAGCGTCGGTGTAAACGAAGGCGCGGGTAAGGCCGCTCCCGGCGCGCAACAGCATCGCGTGGACAGGCCCGAACGGGGCGGCGGTGTCGATGAAGCTGCCGGGGCCGAGCGCTGGGGTTGCGGGATCGTAGAGCCGGGCTTGGAGGCGCGGTTTGACGGTGGCGGGAATGGCAAAAGCGGTGATGCCGCGCGGGGCGAGGGTAACGCGGAGGCGGTTCCCGGTGACGCGCACGGGGACGGCGGCGGCGTTGTCGCGCCACACGCGGGCGTCCCGCTGGGGATCGCACTCGGCCCATGCGGGATCAAGGGTGATGTCTGCGGTCTGAGGGCTTAGGGATTGGTTCCACACCGCCAGGTAGAGGTTTCCGTTGCCATGCCCGGCAAGCCAATCGAGCTGGCGGTTATCGGTGGTGACCAGTCCTCGGGGGATCCAGAGATGGACGCCGTTGTCACCGTAAAATTTACCGGGCTTGGCCCCATAGATGCGGACACGGAAATGGCTGCCAGCGGCGCTGAGCGTGGGGAAGCCGATGGCCCCTTGCGAACGCTCGCAGGCGTCGCTGACCAGGAAGTCCAGCACGGCGCCCGCAAAATCCCAGGCGTGGCCGGGGTTGACGGTGGCGAAGTTCCAATCCCAGGGCATGCGCTCGACGGTGTCGGGGATTTCGGCAACGAGCGAGTTGATGGAGCGGTTGTCGCCGGGGTAGTTGCCGAAGCGCCCGACCATGCCCGAATGGGCGAGGTCGCGCAGAAAGCCGTCATGAGCGAGGGCCGCCACGGACATCATCGCGCCGTGCGTGTTCATCCAATACTCCATGGGATAGGCGGGCCCGGGCACGCCGTAGCGCGCGAGCCGCCACGCGGGGACGGTCGCCTCGGGCACGTGGAGCGGCTGAGGCGGAGGAAAGCCCCAGATGTTGTGATGGCGCATTACGGAGTGAGGGTGGACGGGGGCGAGCCCGCCACGGTCTACGGTAACAAGTGTGTCGGGCGGCGTGGGGTAAAGGTTCAGCTGGGCGGCGTTGGCATAGGCGGCGGCTATGGCCGTTTGGATGTCGCCGGGCTCGCGGGTGGCGGCGGCGAGGTCGAGAAGGTCGAAGAGATCGTCTTCGCCGAGGTTCCCGCTTTTGCGGAGCTTGGCGGCTTCGGCTTGCGCTTCGGTAAGCAGCGCGGCTCCGCCCGTCGCGCGCCACAGGGCCAGCGTATCTTCCAGGCGGCCTTTAGCCGGGCCTTTGGCCTCGGCCAGCGCGCGCAGCACCGGGCTGCGGCCTCCGAACAGCGCGTCGAGGCTCATCAACTGCACATACCCAAGGTACGGTGCCCCGACTTCGCGCCCGGCTTTGGTGGCCTGCTTGTTATCAACATTATCGTAGGGGGCAAAGACGCTGTTGCGCCGCGAGAGCGCGTACTCGACGGCGGGCAGGGCGCGCTCGTTAAAGAGCGTTTCGTCGTCGGTGGCGATGGCAACAGAGAGGCCGTAGAGGGGGGAGAAGGGTTTGAAGATGCCGGTTTTGTCGGTGAAGTAGTCGTAGTATTTTTGCTGCGGGTCCCAAAGGGCATGATTGCCGCCGCGCCGGTCGGCGAGGAAGTCCGCGACGCGCTCCAGGGTGCCGTTGAGCGAGCCGGGGCCGGTGTTGTCGCGCTGGTCGCGAAAGCCCTGAACGTCGCGGGCGATGTGGACGTAGGTTTCTTTCCAGTCGCCGCCGCGCACCACGCAGCGCAGCTTGAATTGCCAGGGCGCGCCGCTGTGCATTTTGGACTCCGCGCCTCCCAGCAAGGGGGCGATCAGCACCGGCTTGAGCGTCCCGTTTTGCCGCGAAAGCATGAGGCCGAAACGGGAGTCCTCGAAGGTGGGCAGCCGGAAGCGGCATTCGCCCGGGTCGGCTACGAGGGCGATATTGCCCCCGCCGACGGTGGCGACATGGGCTCGGGGCAGATGCAGATCCGCCTCGCACATGACGAAGCCGAAGAGTTTATGGCCCCGGGCGTCGCACTCCTGCGGCACGGGGAGGGTCTTTTCAACGGGAGCTTCGGGCGCGCCGGTGAACGCGGCGGAAAAGAAGGCTTTAACCTTGGGTATGATGGTGTAAGCAAGAATGGGGTCGCCTTCGCCGGGCGGCAAGATCAACTCGGCGGAAAGCGCGAAGTTGGTTTGTGGCGCGTATTCCCAGCAGATCCGGTCTGCCTTGAGGGTGCAGCGCGACGGGGTGAGGACCGCGCTGGTGCCGACGGTGAACGGCCGGGTGGTATCCAGGGCGGGCTTGCCGTTGACCTGGATGGCGGTTTTGCCCTTGGCGTCTTTGAATTCCCAGACGCGGTTCTGTTTTCCCCCGGCTTCCCGGACGGTACCGGTGAGGCCCGTGGCGGCGCGAAGTTCCGGGGAGGCCAGCCAGGCGTTGAGAGCGGCGAGCGGTTCATCCGGGTTGCACCACCGCACAGCGTTGCGAGGGGCGATGCCGTAGTTCGGGTGGGTGAAGATCCGTTTATAACCGCAGTTGGTTTCGCTCCACAGGACGGTAAACTCCCCCGTGAGCCGCTGGGGCGGCATTCCGGCGACTTGCAGGGTGACGGCCCCGTCGCTGGCGGGAGTGATCCGATATTTGGTATTATCCAGAGAGCTTTGCGCTCCGACGAGGCTGCCGCCCAAGCTCAAGAGCAAGGCCCAAAGGCAGAACAGGGCAGGTTTCATGGGGAAGGAGGACCCACAGGGACCGCTATTTTTTGGCCGCGGGGATCAGCACTTCCAAAATCCTCTGGGCGTAGATGCGGTGCAGGAAGTCGTTGGGATGATTGGCCCCGTTGCCGGAAATGTCGAGGTAGTCTTTGTGTTTCAGCAGCTCCAAGTGGGTGCTGGTCATGTCCACGAAGGCCACGCCCGGGCGGGAGATGCCGAGGGCTTGGTCGCGGATGCTTTTCACGGGGTCCAGCCCTGTGGATTGTTTGGGGTTGTTCAACATGGGGGTGACGACGATGAATTCCGTATCCGGCGATTTCGCGCGGATGGTATCCATGATTTTCTCCATGTTTTGCTTGTATTCAACGACGCGTTTCGGGGCCCGGTCGTTCATGCCGTAGGCGATGATGGCGAGGTCGGGCTTGAAGGCTGCGACCTGGGTTTCGGCCTGGATGCTGCCGTAGGCGGAGGTGGCCCCGGGGCGGGAGGGGTTAGTAAAGACCACTTCGCCGCCATAGTGCTGGGCCAGTTTTTTCGCGACGAGGTCGCCATAGCCGGGCTGGTAGGGCCACACGCCGTAGAGGCCGGAGGAGTCGCACCCGGCGGAGATGCTGTCGCCAAAGAGCATGACATGCAGGGGCGTTTTGGCCTGAAGCATGCGCTTGAGGCGGGGCAGTTGATCGAGCGTGGAGAGGGGCGCAGGCAGCGACCAGTCGCGTTTTGCAGGCGCGTAGCTGACTTCGATCTGGCGCTGGCGGTACCACGTATCGGGCACAAGGCGGACGGAGCTGTGGATTACCTTGAGGTTGCCGTCTTTGTCTTTTTTCTCTTCGGCGAAGAATTCCGATTCAATCTGGATGGGAATGTGGGTGCCCACTGGCAAAAATACTTTTCCCTCGCGAAGAACCCAGTCGCGCCCTTCTTGATAGGTTTCGCCGGTGGCGGAGTGGATCACCTCGGCAATTTTTTGGGCGGGATAAAGGAGGTTGATCTGCAATTCCTGGTCTCTGGATTCGGCAAGGGGCAGGCAGGTTTCCCGGTAAACGGTGGAGCCGCTGGTCACGGGTTCGAGCCGCCGCTGCCAGTCGTCCTTCCAGTCGCCAACGGGGGCGATTTCCAAGCCGGGCATTTTCCCCTCGGCGCTCTGCACGCCGTAGGTTTCAAAATAGACGGGTTTGCCGTCCAGCCGGAGTTCGAGCCGCAGTTTCCTTTTCCCCGCGGGCCGGGCGAGGGCTTCGTTGACGGCCTGGGTGACGATGAGGGTGTAGCTGTTGACGGAGCCACCGGCTTTGGTGGGCAGGCTGCCGACTTGCTCCGCTTTGCCGCCGGGGCCTGGGACGAAAACCCGCATGACGCAACGCTCAGGGGGGGGCTTCTGCCCGGGGTGTTTGACGTTGAGCCGAAGGACGTCGGGCAGTTGCAGGCGGGCCTCCGGGGTGAACGTTTCCTGGACCGAGTTAAGGTCGAAGTCCAGGAACATACCCGCTTTGGCCTCGGGCTCGTTGGCCATAACGGTGAGGCCGGGCTGAGCCGCGCCTTCCGGCGGTTGGCCGGTTTGCTCGACATGGGTTGCGGGAATCAACGCGGCCCAGGATGAGGCGCGCAGCAAGGTGACAGCTAGGACCGTCGTGAAAAAACAATGCGTATTCATGCTCGGGGGGGGGAATTATTTCACTTCAAATTCCGCCGTCAAACCGCTGGCGGAATCGCCGCCAACCCAGACCTGGAATTTCCCGGGTTCCGTGACCAGCTTCATTTCACGGTTGTGAAAAGCGAGCGCTTCCGTCGGCAAGACGAACTCGACCTGCTTGCTCTGGCCCGGCTCCAGCTGGATTCGTTGGAAGCCCTTCAATTCCCGCACGGGCTGCGCTACGCTGGCGACGAGGTCGCGAATGTAGAGCTGGGGAACCTCGGCCCCGGCGCGCTGGCCGGTGTTTTTGAGGGTGGCGATGACTTTGACCGACCCGCCAAGGGGCACTTGGGCGGGTTCGACGCGAATGTCGCTGTAGGCGAACTGCGTGTAGCTAAGGCCGTAACCGAAGGGGAACTGGGGCACGGTGGGCAGATCGAGATACCCGGTAACATGGCTGGTGTCCAGCTGGGTGTCCGCGTTGATCGCCGCGCTGAATTGCAGGGGGTTCGGCCGCCCGGTGTTCTCGTGGTTGTAGTGAATCGGGATCTGGCCCACGGTGCGCGGCCAGGAGAGGGGCAGTTTGCCCGCGGGGTTGTAGTCGCCAAAGAGGACGTCGGTGATGCCCGGGCCGCCCATGGTGCCCGGGTGCCAGGCCATCAAAAACGCGGAGGAGGCATCGAGCGCGGGGCCGATTTCCAGGGGGCGCCCGGCCATCAGAACGATGACGATCGGGGTGCCGGTGGCTTTCACGGCCTGGATCAAATCCCGCTGCGCGCCGGGCAGGGTCAAATAAGCCCGGTTGTGCGCTTCGCCCGTCATGGAGGCCTCCTCGCCCACGAACAAAATGGCGACGGAGGAGGCTTTCGCCGCGTTCACGGCTTCGGCAAAGCCGCTCTGGTCGGTGCTGGTGGCGCTCTTGAGCCCCGGGGCGTAATTGATTTTGGTCTTCGGCGAGAGCTCGCGAAGGGCCCGCAGCGGGGTGCGTGTGTCGCCAGGTTTGCCGTAGACCATCCAGCAACCGAGCTGATCCTTGCCGTTGTCGGCCAGCGGCCCGATGACCGCCACGGACGGAATGTCCTTGCGCAAGGGAAGGGTTTCTTTGTCGTTTTTGAGCAGGACGAGGCTTTGCCGGGCGGCTTCCCGCGCGACCTCCAGATGCCCGGGCGCTAGCAATACGTTCGCCTTCGCCGGTGGGTTGAGCGGCTTTTCAAAAAGGCCCAGCTTCCATTTGACCCGCAGGACGCGTCGCACGGCGTCGTCGAGATATTGCGCGGGCACCTTTCCCTCGGCGATCAGCGTTTCGAGGTGATCGTGATAGCAAGTGCTGATGATCTCGACATCCAGGCCGCCTTCCATCGCGGCCCGGGCGGCGTCTTTTTCGTCGGCGCTGAAACCGTGCGCGACCAGCTGCGATACAGCTTTGGCATCGCTCACGACGAAGCCGTCGAATTTCCATTCGTCCCGCAGCACTTGGCGCAAAAGGTGGCTGTTGGCGGTGACGGGGATGCCGTTGACTTCGGAAAAGGCGCTCATGACGGTCGGCGCTCCGGCGTCGATGCAGGCTTTAAACGGCGGCAGGTAAAAGTCATTCAACGTGCGCTCGGAGATGTCAACGGTGTTGTAATCGCGCCCGCCCTCGGAAGCGCCGTAACCGGCAAAATGTTTGGGGCAGGCGGCCATCCGCTCCGGGTCGCGCAGGTCGTTGCCCTGAAAGCCGCGCACGACGGCCGCGCCCATGACGCCGGAAAGGAACGGATCTTCGCCGCTGCCTTCCGCGATGCGGCCCCATCGGGCGTCGCGGGCGACGTCAACCATGGGCGCAAAGGACCAGCGGATGCCGCCGCCGAACGTCGCTTCCTTCGCGGCGATGCGGGAGGCCTCTTCGCTCAAGGTCGGGTTCCACGACGCGGCCTGGCCGAGCGGGATGGGGAAAATAGTCCGGTAGCCGTGGATGACATCGGCACCGTGCAGGAGCGGAATGCCCAAGCGCGTCTCTTTCACCGCCGCTTGCTCGTATTTTTGCAGCAGCTCGTGCTCCCGGACGTTCAGGAAGCCGCCCACCTCGCCGTTACGAACCATTTGCTCCATGCCGGGATCGTTAATGCGGCAGAAGTTCAGTTGGCCGATTTTTTCGCGCACGGTCATGCGCGAAAGCAAATCCTCCAAGCCCTGCTCGGTCATGGGCTGCGGGGGTTGGGCCCAACCCGGCTGGATGACCGCGATCGAGGCAAGGCATATGATGAGATTTCTAAGGAGGTTCATGGGATGGGGATCAGTGGGATCTTAATGGGCGTAGCAGCGCACGTCGAACAATGCCGCGGGGATGTTGCTGGCGGGCCGCTCGAATTGGAATTGAAGCTTGGTGGTAGTCACCGGTTCGGTAAACCGCACGGTGTAGCGGCCCTGGTGGTTTTCCGTGCAATGGTGCAGGCAATTTCCGGCTTCGTCCCGTATTACAAAATGGGAGATGCAAAAGGGCATGACCCGTTCGGGATGGCCCCTCAGCACGCTTTCGAGGGGATGGTCGTAATCCGGATCAAACCCGAGCTCCACGCGGGCGATCGTCTGCGGTTCGGGCCAGCTCAAGGTAAGGACGGGATCGGCGTCCGCAACGTCCGCGACCCACGCGTTGGGCTGGCAGGTTGGGCGGCCCACACCGTTGGTTAAATTAGAGGTTCCAAAGACCGCCAGGGGCGGCTCCACCAACAGCGCAAGGTTCTTGCCCTCGGGGCGGCGTTCCGGCAGCCAGAACTCAAAACTATCGATGCCGATTTCGTCCGGCGGGCTTTGCAGCGCGGATTTGGCGACGGCCCGGTTGTATTTTTGCGAGACGTAGAGGACGCCGGTGAGCCGGGTTTCGCTCAGGTGGACGGCGACGGCATCGTTATTCATCAGGCAGTAGAAGGCGTAGCGCGGAGCGTCGACCGAGACATCAAAGTCCAGCCACACGGCTTGCCGCGCACCGGCTTTCAGCGGGATGCGGAGGGCTTTGAGCGTGACCTCCGGGGTGTGATTCTCGGGCTTGCCGCTGATCCGCAGCTCCGCATGGAGTTCGGTGTCTTTCTCGACGTCGAGAATATAGCAAACGCGCGGCGCTTTTCCGCCCGGAAGCGGCAACATCATGGCGCACGAGGATTCCAGCGGACGAGTTTCGCCGTTGGGCGGCAGTTTGCCCAGGCTGTATTCGCTCGAGGCTTCCATGGTGGCGCTTGAGGCGAGATCGGCCGGGTCGAACAATCTCACACTGGGTATGTACTGCCCCCGAAGGAGCAGTTCGCGTTGAAGCAGGCCGATGTGGGGCGCTTGCGCCAATTCCCGGGGGCTGAGCCCTTGGCGGCGGCAAAGCACGGCGGCCATGCCCACGGCTTGCCCGCCATGGGCGCACGTGGCCATCACCCGCGTCGAGCCAAAGGCGACGTGGGAGGCGCTGATGATGCGGCCGGCCAGGAAAAGGTTCGAGATGTTCCGGCTGTACATGCAGCGGTAAGGGATTTGGTAAACGCCTTTCGCATGCCATTGGATGCAGCCCGGCTCTTTGCTGAAAACGCCGTCGGCCGGATGCAGATCAATGGCCCACCCGCCGAAGGAGACGGCGTCCTCGTGTTGGCGCTGTTCTACCAGATCTTGCTGGGTAAGCATATAGTCGCCCTCGAAACGGCGGCTTTCGCGTTTGCCGGGAATGGTGCCAATCCATTCAAGGGCCAAGGTGTCGGCCTTGGGGAATTTTCCGGAATTTTTGATGTAGTTCCACACCCCATAGGCCACTTTCCACAGGACCATTTTGATGGCTTCGGAATCATGGATGGTATCGAGCTGCCCGCCCCATTCGATCCACCAAAGCTGGCAACCCATGTCGTTCGCCTTGAATTCGGTGTAGCGGGGAATCTGGGTAATATCGGTGAGCGCGAAGCTTGGCGGGATGAATTTGACGGGCCGCCCGGTGTCTTTCGAAAAGAAGTAGATCGTAGAGCCCAAGAGGTCGCGATTGGACTTCGCGAACGCAAATTTTTCATTGAATTCGCTGGAGTCCTCGGCGCCCACCCGGTATTCGGCCCCGGCCAGATAACCCGCGATGCCGTCGCCGGAGGCGTCGCAGAACAACGGGGCGCTGATCTCGTACTGAATGGAGTTTTGTGAACAGAAGGCCCGGACCAGCCGGATCTTATCCGCGCCGGTCTTCTCCAGTTCATAGACACTGGTGTTGAGCAACAAGGTGATGTTCGGCTCGTTCAAGACTTTCTCGAGCAAGAGGGTATCGACCAGGACGGGGTTGCCCTCGGGGTTCCGATAGAGGTTTTCTACCAGAATTTCGTCAATGAGGCCGCCTTCCCTAGCCCAGCGATTGTTATTCCCAAGGTGGGAGGTGGCCCCCAGGATCCACAAGCGCACTTCGCTGGAGGCGTTGCCGCCAAGCACAGGGCGATCCTGGATGAGGACGACTTTGATACCGGCCCGCGCCGCCGTGATGGCACAGCAGACTCCGGCCAAACCGCCGCCGATCACGGCCAGATCACCATCAATTTTTTCGACCGAAAGGGGCCGCGAAACCTCGGAGAACGGTTCTTTGTGCATCGGAACCCAGGCGTTTGAAGTGATAGGATGTTTTGCACTCATGTGAGCGTTACGTAATACGTTTTAATAGGATTTAATATGTTCGCCGAAGCGGCTTTTCCCGGAACAAAAGGAGGGGTGTTCCTTAACGGGTGAGTTTGGCCGTCTCGGATTCGTCTATTTTGCCGTCCGCGCCGGTCGTTTCGATCTTGTAGGAAAACTCCCGGGTATCAGGGGCCAGAGGAACGGTGAATTCGAAGGGGTATGCGTTGCCAGTCATGGTCTTCCACTCGCCGCCGGTGGAGTAATGAAGGGTGGCTTGGGCGATGCCGTCCCGGGCTTCCAGGTACACATAGGCGGACTGAAGATCGCGCCCGAAGTCCAGCACCATCGCGTGCGTATCAGCGAAAGTGATTTTCTCATATCCCTTCGTCCATGGAGCGGAGGGTTCCTGCATCCGCTGCTGGAGCCTGGGTTGAGGGCTAATGCCGCGGATGGCTAGCGAGGTGATGCCGCCTGGGGCGATGGCTACTTCGATTTTCCCAGGTTTCACGGTGCCGGTTTGCGCGGGCTGCTGGTCCTGCCAAATCTGCACGGCGCAGGTCTGCCCAGGCTGATAGATAACAAGGTTGCTGTTGAGGGTCAGGGTGGCCTTGATGGGCTGGGCCGATTGGTTGGCAAGGGCCAGATAGAGGGCGTCTTTGCCGCGCGCTGCGATGTAGTTGACCTCGGGGTTGTCTGAGGTCACGAGCCCCTTGGGCATCCAAAGCCAGGCGTCTTCGCCGTGGAATTTGCCGGGGCGGTCGCCATAGATTTTCGATTGAAAATAGGCGTAGCCTTCCGCGAAACGCGCCGGGAACGAGACAGCCCCCTTGGTGCGCGCGTCCACGTCAGATACCAAATAGTCGAGCACCAGGGCGATGTGCGGCCAGATGTGGTTGTAGTGGAGGGAGGTCGTTGAGTTCAGTTCCGCCATGGGGCGCTCGGCGAAGTCGGGTTTCTCATAGGCCGTCGTCCGCGCGGTGTTGATGTGATAGCCGGGGAAGCTGGTGTAACGGCCGATGATGGCTGAGCGGGCGATGTCGCGCAGGAAGGTGTCGCCCGTTCGTTCGCTTAAGCGCAGCATCCAGGCGGCGTAGGCGGCCGGGAAGATGGCGCGGTGGCCCTTGCAGGTGCCCGCGGCCTCGGGGGTGAGCCCGATTTCGGAGAGCCGCCAGGCCGGTACGGTTTCGGGGGCGACTTTGATGGGGATGAATTTGTCGCTCACCCGGTAGCGAGGGGCTTCGCCGCTTTCGTTGACCCGAACGTCGCCCGCCGGAACGGTGGGGCACATCCAAATGAATTGCGCGAACCGCAAGGCGCCTTCATGGGCGGCTTCGAGGTAACGCTTGTCGCCCGTGGTTTCGTAGAGCGAGTAGAGTTCAATCCAGTTCGGCGCGAAGCTGGTCCAGAAGAACATGCCGCGCGAATTTTTGTCGGAAAAATCCGTGGCCGGAGTTTCTAGGCGATGTTTAAGATAGAGATCCGCGCCCTGCTTGGCCCGCTGCAGCCAACTGGTGTCGCCGGTGGAGGCGTAATAGGAAAGCGAATTTTGCCAGAGATCTCCGCGCACCGGCTCGGAGAGGTTGAGTGTGCGGGTTTTGCCCATCAGGTTTTTGGCCATGTCGAGCAGGAAGCCGTCGCGCCCGCCGGTCATTCCGTAGAGGGCGGTCAATTCGGAGACTTGCGCACAGGGGCCCGCCATCTTGGAGGAGGCGCTCTGGCCTTTGACGTTGGGGTCGGTGGTGAACAGGAATTTCTCGCGGGAAAGGGAATACTCGACCATCGGCCGCGCCCGCAGTTCGAAGATTTCCGGATCGTCCATGACAAAGGCCATGGCCAGCGGGTGCAGCGAAGAGACATTTTTGACGGAGCCGGGAACGTCGGTGTCATAAGCCGCGCCGCGCAGGTCGTCGTTGAAGCGGGCCCATTTGCTCATGGCGTAATCGACCATCCGGTCGAGGGTCTTGTTGAGCGAGCCGATGCCGTCGTTATGGCGTGTGTCGTGAAATTGATACAGACCGCAAGCCAGCCGCTTGTAGGATTCAGTCACCCCGCCCTTGGCCACGAAGAGCCGCACTTTGAAGCTGAAGGGCTTGCCCGCTTCCATGTGCGAACCGGGCCCGCCCAGGATGGGGGCGAAGAGCGTCGATTGCGCCTCGCCCTGCGCATTGCGCACCGCCACGCCGAAACGCGAGTTCGCCACGGTGGGCATGGGCATGAAGGGCAGTTCCACGGGGTCGGCCACCACACCGGTGGTGACGCCGCCCGCCGTTACCAGCGTGGTGGGCAGGGAGCAGCGCCCCGATTCGGTAAGGTAGGGCTGGTTGGGGAAGCGCTTTTCCTGCCAGATGAGCGGCTGCCACATTTCATCCATGGCCGCGGGGGCCGATACCGGCGCGCCGATGTAGGCAACGGAAAACCAGCTCGCTTGTTTGGGGGTCATCTCGAAGGTCAAGACGGGCTCTTTCTGCCCCGCGGGGAGTTCGACGAAGGCCCGCAGCGTGAAGAGGGCCTGATCAGGGAAGCTCCAGACGATCCGCGAGCCTTGCTTCTCGGCGTGAGTCGCCACGAGCGGAAATTGCGGAGCGGCTTTGAAGGCGTCGAACACGCGGTCGCTGCCAGCGTCCAAATCAACGGACGGATCGAACCCGTCCTCAACGTGACCCGCGGCTTTTTTGGGCCCGTCCGTTTTGGCTTCCACCTTGGTCGCCCAGCTCTCGACGTTGTAGAGTTTTTTCAGCCGTTTGTCGCCGAGATCGGGATAGCGCAAGGCAAGCTTGGGGTCGAATTCACCGGCCAAGACCACGAACCGGGGCTCGAACCGCCGCGAGGATCCATCCTCGGATTGCACGAGCACGGCACCGTCATTTTCCAACGAGATGCCGCACCCCTCGCCGCTCGCAGCGCCGGTCCAGAAAATGCCTGAAACCAAGCTTGCAGTCAGCGCGATGCGGCAGAATAAAATTTTCGGGAGGAGGAATTTCATACGTGAGGAATTTACTTTACGCAGGAGCTTTTTCGCTAGGCGAATATGCGTAATAGATCTAACAATTTGCGTCACTTTAATCGCTGGGCGGCGGCTTATTATTTTGAGGAAAATCGGGGCTGGGCCAGCTTGCCAGCACGATGGCTTTCCGCGCCGCTCATTTGGCCAGGGCGGCTTCCACGGGGGCTGTCTCATCCGGGGAAGTCCGCTTGCGCAGGTTCCATACGAGGGCGAAGGCAACCGGGTGAAGAAAGGCCATGATGTAGAAGCACCCGTTGTAGGAATGCTGGTCGATAAGCCAGGCCACGCCTTTGTTCATGAAGACGCCGCCCAGCGCGCTGCCGCAGGCAATGACGCCGAAGGCGGTGCCGAGGATTCGCTTGGGCACAATGTCCACGACTAGCGAGGAGACGTTGCTGAGCCAGGAGGTGGCCGCATAGACAACCAGCATGCCAGTGCCAATGACGGCCATGGTGCTCGGAGCCGAGGGAATCCAAAGCGCAACGGGAACGACCAACGCGCTGCCGAGCATGATTTTAAGCCGGGCGGCGGACGGGAGGCTGCCCCGCTTTACCAGCAGCCCCGAAAAATAGCCGCCCAACAAAAAGCCGAGGGTGGCGGCCAGGAAGATCATCCACATGATGGAAAGTCCGGACTGGCTCAGCCCCCATTCTTTGCGGAGATACTTCGGCATCCAGATCTGGAAGAAATACCAAGTAGGATCGGTGATCAGCCGCACGAGCAGCAACTGCCAGACCACGGGGGCGCCCAAGACCTGTTTCCAACGCGCCCAGTCGGTTTCCTTTGGCAGATTCGCGGCCACGGCCTCGCTGGAACGCTGGACGGAAATCGCGCCGGGATTCCGGTACAACCAGAACCACAAGATGAGCCACACCACGGCGATGGTGGGCGTGACGGCGAACACCGCGCGCCAACCCCAATGCGCGGCCACCAGCGCAACGATAATGGGGGCCAGCGTCGCGCCCACCGCGCCGCCCGCGCTATAGAAACCGATGGCGGTTCCGCGTTCGGAAACCGGGAACCATTCGGAGATGGCCTTGGGTGAAGCGGTGTAGCAGCCCGCCTCGCCAAGGCCCAGCAGCAACCGCAGCCCGCAGAGCTGGCCGAGCGAGCGGGCAAAGCCGGTGAGGGCGTTGGAGATGGTCCACCAGGTAAGGAATAGCGCCATGCTTACCCGCACCCCGAGCTTGTCCACAACCCACCCCGAAAGGAGGTTCGCCACGGTGTAGGCGATGAGGAAGAAATTGTTGATGGTGGCGTATTGCTGGTTGGTTATTTTTAAATCCCCTTGGATCGTATCCGCCAACAGGCCGAATACGTTGCGGTCGATATAGTTGAGCAGCGCCGCCATAAATAGGGCGAAGGCGATGCTCCAACGAAGATGGGAGGGTTTCATAGAGAACGAAAGGCAAGGGAGAGGTAAAAGGGGCGGCGATCCAGGTCGGGGATATGGGCGCCTATTTTAAAGGAGAATGTAAAGTTGCCCAGTGACGTTTGCGTTTGTTTTCGTAGAATTTGCGTTCTTTGAGCAATTTCTAAAACGGCCTGGAGGGCATGGTTGACAACTCTTTGTCCTGCTCGGTTTTCTTTTTGATATTCTGCAACACCTCCGCGGGCGGTTTAAGCATTGCGGCAGGAGGCGCCGCGAAGCGGTAAACCCGCAATTCGCTCCCGCGCTGCAACAGGACGGGCAGGCGGGTTTGTGAGTCCACATAGGCGAGTACGGGGATTTGGTAATCGGCGGGGTTGAATGATGCGCGCTTTTTCCCATTGCGGTCTTTTTGAAGTTCTTTGAGCTCCTCGGCGGTATAGAGGCTCAAAGTATCCTGAAAAACCAAACAGTCCCGCCCCATGTATTTAAGGCTGCGGACATAGTTTTTTTCGGAAACCCATTCCATGCCGGGAAAATCTGTCTGGGAATAATCCGTGTAGTAATCCGCGCTGGCCACGCCGCGCTGGAATGCCGCGAGGTCGGCGGTGACGCACTGTTTTGTTGTGGGTATTACTGTATATTGCACTTCTCCGATATGCCATTTATCCACTTTGTCCCCCGCTTCGGTGGAACGTTCGCGTATAATGCTCTGGGTCTTGATGACGACGACTTTGCCGCCGCCCTGAGGCAAAAGGTCGCCCCCGCCAAGGCCGGGCGTGGCTTTGCCGTAGGAAACCACCCATTTTGAAAATTCGGGCGCACGCGCCAGCGCCTCGCCCGTGAACTGCACATTCGGCTGCGGCGCAGTCTGCGCCAGCACGACCGATGCGGTGCCTAATATCAACCCAACGATTCCAATCAGTTTCATTCTTTTACGACCTCGATCTGTTTATCAATGACCTGCCCCGTGGAACGATCTATGGCAAGATGCACCCAGTAACGCTGCTCTCCCTCGACGGAGAATTGACTCAGCGGCGAGGCTTTTGTTTGCACGCTCGCGGGGTAACGGCCTGTTTGCACCACCATGTCGACCATCAAGTTCCAAACCCGCGCCGTACCCGCGTTGGCAAGGGCGCGAAGGGAGCTTTCCCGGAAGCGCGCGATGTTGTGGAGGGCATCTGTGCTGAAAATCGAGGAGATATCGCTGCTAAAGCCGTCGTAGGATTTACTTCCGTCGATGCCGCCCGAGGATGCGCTGACGGAGCCGACCCATTTGCCCACCAGTTCGCTGAGGTTGATCAACGGTCCTTTACCGGGGGTGGCGGTATCGCTGGTCCTGGCAATCAGCTTCGCAGCGACGGAGCTGGCCACCGCGCTGGAGAGTTCCGATAGCGCCGTTTGCGGGGGTGAAGAGAGGTAGCTTTCCTCGTCCTGATAGGCACCGGATAAAATGGATTGCAAGACCAACGGCTGCCGGGTGTTCAGGTTCACTTTCCCCGCGATGAGTCCGTCGGTGTTGTCTGAATCCTGAACGCAGAAGACGTCCAGCAAAGGTGCATAGCCGCTTTCGGGCGCGAACATGTCCAGGTTTTTCCAGGGCGTGCCGGAGAAGACGGCGCCGAGTTCCGCCACGGAACGGAAGGGGCGGTTAAGGACTATCGGGCGGCTTTGATACTGTGCCGCAGCCGGGGCTGGGCTCACGCCTGTATTCGTCGCGATTGCCATGGGCAGGCCCGTGACCGACGACCCCGACACGTATCCCGCCATCGCCCGGCGGGCGACGCCGTCAGGGTCTGTATAGTATTGGTATTGGGGCGAAGCGGGATACAGCGTCGATTTTTTAGTCAACGAGCTATTGACGAGACCGTCGTTGCTGAAATTGGGGTCATTTTGACTGCAAAGGCCAAAACGGAAAAAGTTGGTGTGCTTGGTGTCGTACCAGTTGCCGGGATACCACCCCGCCGTGGCGGGAAGGCCCGCAACCACGGGCGTGCCCGGGTGGGTGGTGTACATGCCGGTGGTGGAAAGGCACAAGCCGTCCCCCGCGTTATTTTCCAGGCGGCTGCTCGCCAGGATCGTTCCCGTGGAGTCCAGGTACTCGTAAGGGCTTTGGTGAGAAGCGGGGGCGTAGGAGTTGTAGGGGGAAAATTGGCCCACGTAGTGCCACCCGCCTCCCATTCCGAAGCGCGGGGTTCGCGGGTCGATGCTGACGGCGAAGGCGGTCTGCCCGACCAGTTCGGCAATATTGTTGGCGGAGGTCCAGTGGACGGAGTTGCCGCCGCCCAGGATGTCGGTGACTTTTTGATCGTACGTCCGCCAGTTTCCGCTGGAATCCTTGTATTGCAGGCGGTAGGTGCCAGACGTGTCCGCCAAGTTTTGGTAAATGGGTTTGGCAGGGCTGTCCGCCGTTAGCACGTAGCTCAATCCATCGCTGCCCGAGGCGACCCAACGAGCTGGAGCTACCCCCAGGAAAATCCCCACGTAGTTTTGACCGTTCTGGACGGAGGTTACGCACGGAGATCCGCCGCCGTCGGTTTTAAGATAGCCCGTCAGCAACGAATCGGAGCTGAACGTTTGCACTAACCCGTTGTTACTATCCATGGCCAGTTGGCTACCGTTGGGGCAGGCAGGCTTGATCAATAGGGTCGGCTCGCGGAATAGTGCGCCGCTGTTGTCGGAAAATGTCAGCGCCGTGTTGCTGGAGGTCAGGTAGATATAGCCGGGGTTGTAATTGAAAGGAAAGGCGATGCTGGTATCCGCCGCCGTGGAATATTGAAAGCTGGTGAAGCCACCCCCATGACCCGTAAGGTCTGCGGTGACCGAAGATTCCTTGATTCCCGAGGCGCAATCGGCGACGAGCCGAAATTCCGCGGCGCCCGATTTCCCCGGGCGTGGACTTCCGGCGGAGGAGTTCGCGTCGTGCGGATTCCAAACTTCCGGTTCCAAAAACGTGGCGATCAAGCCGGGGTCGGTAAGCGCGAACTTCGTGCCCACGGGCAAACCGTCGGTAGCGGCGTCCGAGGACGAACCGGTGGTCACCTGCGGGTAGAAATATCCCGCAGTGCCGGTGGTGTAGGGAGCCGGGGCTCGCAGCATAATGATGCCCACGCGGGTTCGGTAGAAATAGGGCAAATTCTCCACGCCATAAAATTCCTTAACGCCGACGCCGCCCCCGGCGTCGAAACGGATCGTGGTCGGGTAGCCATCGGCATCGAATTGGTCGACGAGGTTCGCGGCGATTTGGATCACCGCGTAGTCCGTGTTGATGTCGTTCTTGTATTGGCTGTGCTCCCAGTTCGTCCATCCCGAGATGGCCGATACAGACCAGGAGGAGGTGCTGATGGCGTCGTGGCGGTTGGCTCCCTTGCCGACGGCACCCACGTTGATGGACGCTTTCAATAGTTCGACAAAATCCGGCTCCCTCCCGTTACTGCCGCTCAGGGCGGCGACCTGGCTTAAGGTCATAATGGAGCCGTTCGTAGTGGGAGCGGAACCGGGGGTGGAGGTGCTGCTGTGATTGTAGACCCAGCATTTGTTGGAGGCATCCCAATACAGCCCGAAATATTTGTAGACTTGGTCTTCGTCACCTCGCTGCATGAACGTCCAGGAAATTCCGTTGTTAATGAGGGCCTGGATATCGGTGTCGCTCTGATTGCGCGTCGAGCTAACCCCTTTGTAGGTCAGCCAGGCCAGACGGTTCAGCGCGAAGCGCTTTTTTACCAGCGGCTCGTTTTCCACTGCGGTGGTGCCGTCGTTTCGGGTAAAGGCAGAGGTGGCCCTGACTTTGAGAAATGGCGGGTTGATGTTTTTGGAGTCGTCGGTTTGAGAATCTCCCCCGTAAGCATAGTTGCCCCCGTCGTCGCTCACGATTTTCGGACGGGCCGAGTCCGGGATATAGGAGGGCTGATTCAGGTCCCGGCTGAAGGTCGTGAAAAATTGCAGGGCGTTTTGCAAGGTGGCGCGCTCCGTGGCGTTGGTGGCGATGCCTTTCGTGAAGAGGCTGAGCATTTCCTGTCGGCTTGCGAACATTTTGTCGCTTTGGCCGGAGTAGAGCGCTTTGTTACTTACGGAAAGGAAGCCTTTGGTGTTGGATCGAACGTAGCTGCTGTAGTTCGCAAGAGCAGGGGTGCCGGAGAGGCTGTAATTGGGGAATGTGCCGGTGGGCTGGAGCGTGGCATAATTTCTCCAGCTAGCGAGGGCGTTAATCTGGGCCTGGGTCAGCACCTGATTGCCCGCCGAGTCTTTGAGTTGCGTAAGATCCGCAAAGGCCTGCGCATCTTTATAAGCCAACTGTGCCGAAATACCGCCCGAGGGGTATCCGGCTACGTTGGCGTCCAGCAGGCCGCCGACGTCGTAAATCGTGTAGGCGTATCGGCCCGTTACGGCCGTTGCGCTGGCGGCGGAAACGATGAGGCTTGAATCCCACTGGGTAGGGTTGCCTCCGTCACGGGCAACGAGGATCCAATCCGGCTCCGTGAACGCCGCGAGGGGAGCCGCGTCAGTGTCGCTCGTCAAGTTTGCCTTCGGAATCAGCAGAGGCTTATTCCAGCGCGCACGCGAAATGAAACGACCATTCAAAGAGGCGGCGGTCGTGGGGAGGCTCGCTGCCCGACTGGGCCCTGAGGTGGCATAGTCGGTGCCGGTATAGAAGGCCTGGCCGTAGGCGCTCCGTTTGACGAGGTTATTCAAACCGTCCGACTCGACCCCGCCGCTGGCAACGCGCGTGACTCCGGAATCGGCGGGTATTGCCGTGGCGGGGGACTTTGGCTGGTAGATCGTCGCGCTTCCGGAGGCGGGAGAGACGAGCTTTGAGCCGTCGGCGATTTCCTGTTTCAAATCGCCAATGATGATATCCAGAGCCCCCTGTGCGAAGATGTTGACGTTCGCCTGGCTGGCGCTGATGGAGGAAACTTGGCGCTCGGTGACGACCCGCGAGAAGAAAGCCACAATGAGTCCCGTCAACAAGACGACTAACGCAAGGACGATCACCAGCGCCGCTCCACCGCGTTTTCGGCGAAGTGCATAGGAATTTGGCTGCATGGCTTTCATTCTTACTTGTTGAGGTAAAAAATGCGTTGGTATACCCGCAGTTGCCCCGCGGCGGCTTTGGGAATGCCGCTTTGCGTCAAGTAGTCACTGTCGTTCCAGATCCGGCTGATCGGCTCGCCGTCCACCGCATCGGGAAGCGCGGAGACCATCTTGCTGGTGTCGGAAACGATTTTGAGACTGTTTCGGTCCAAGATCGCAATGCCGACAATGATCCCCGTGATATCTTTGATGCCGACCGGATTCCAAACCGCCGCGCCTTTGGCGGCGCTGACACAATAATATCCCCGCCCGCTGGCCGTATCGTACCAGCGGGAGCCCGGTGCATAGCCTTGGGCCTGGTCGCTCGACAGGGTGGGCGCCGACGCGGCCGAGAGGTTATTTCTCGCCGTGGTGGGATCCAATATCGGCTTTGTCGAGATGGTGCCGTCACTCAATACGAAACTGATCTCCAGACGATAGGCCTGGTTGGCCAGCACGTGGTAGTCCGTATCCGCTCCATCCGCGTAATTGCGGCTGGAGGTGCCGATGGAGGACCAGTTCCCGGCAATGGTGCTGCTGGAATCCGGCACGGCCTGGTTGTCCGGGTAGACAAAAAACACCGGGCTGCCACGTGTTCCGGTGCCCGCTGCTCCCGCCCACGAGAGGCCTTTGCCAAGGCGTTCAAGTTGCAAGCTCGAGTTGATGCGGTAGCCGATAAGCGCCACGGTTCCGGCTCCGGAGGCCGTTCCATCGAAATAAGCGGGCGCTTCGCTGTAAAAGAACAAGGCGTCGTTCGCGGTTTGCTTTGCGAAGAGGTAATCCACGTCCGTCCGCTTGACCATCCTGGCAAAGTCGTTGGCCATGCGGTCGAAGATCATGCGCGCCTGGCTTTCCGCATCCAGCCGCTTGCCGCTATTGGCCGTGGTGGTGGTGGCGTCGTTGGTCAACTGGCTGACCATCGTGATCAAAAGAATAAAGATCGCGATGGAAACTAAGACCTCTACCAAGGTAAATCCCTTGGCAGATTCGGCAGATGACAACTTGCCCTTCATACCTAGGCTAGCTACGGTCCAACGCGGTCAGCGTTTCGTAAGATCCGGCACAGTTGACCGGAGCGGCACTCGGCATTTTGTCGGCTAACGCAGGCCAGGAAATCAAAATCCGCACCAAGGTCGCTTTTCCCTGGGATGAGGCCGCTGAAATCGTTCCATAATAGTTGGTCTTCGCCGGGGGCACGGTAAAGACCACCGTCGCTCTGTATTTGGGGGCTTGCGCCGGATCGGCGTTCGCGTCGACGCTGCCGGAAAGGGTTCCGTCTTCCTTTAGAAAGAGGGTATGGGTGGCGGTTCCCGACGATGGGATTGGGATTTGATAGTGTTTAGTGACGGTGGAAGATGCGTCATTGCTGAGCGTGGTGCGCAGGTCGCTGGCCACCCCCATCGCCAGGCTTGCCGCCGCTGTCTGCTGGACCGCCGTTTGATTGCTGTTCATACCAACCAGCAACAAGCCAAAGACGTTGACGAGACAGAAGGAGGCGACCCCCAAGGCAAGCGTTACTTCCACGAGGGAGAAAGCGCCCATAAGGTGGCGGCATATTTTCATGGTCTGTAAATGCGGGTTGCGCCAGTCATTCCATCAATCTGAATGGCCATTTGATCGCCGATATTTTGATTGGCTGGAACACCGGGAACTGTATTGCCGTGCGACGGCTGTAGGCCAATCTCCATGTATTTGGGAATTGCGTCTGCATTGGAGGAGGATTGCACGCGGGCGGTCCCCTGGGGGTCAAAGCAAATCACTTTCTGGAAATAGTATTGGTACCCGGTGCTCAATGACGCCCCGACCGGCCATGTAAACGGGGTGAGGGAAACAAAGCCCGCGTTGGCCACGTTATAATTGATGTCTGCCCCGTTCCCGGCTGCGGGCCGGGCCATGGGGCCGCTGCTTGGCGGCATTGTGCCCAAGTCTACGAGGTGAAGATTTTCGAACTGCTGAAGTTTGTTGATCACCTTCAGGTTTGCGACGATGGAGGAGGTTCCGCCGTCGTAATTGGCAAACCAGTTGCCCGGGTTATTTACGTCATAGCCGCGGGTTCCATCCTTTGTCGCGACCACCGCGACTGCGACCCGGCCATAGGGGGTGTTGCCCGTTGTGACTTGGCTCGCCGCCGTGGGCCCGACGGAGGCATCCACCTCAGCGATCCCAACATAGACATAGGTGTTGCTGGACATGGCGTGGGCTCTTGCCCGGTCCAATATGCCCTGGATGTTGTAACCTGCCCTAGTAATATCCCGGGCATCAGTGACTCCACGAAGGACCGGCACCACCACTGAGGTCATAACCAAAATGACCGCCATGACCGCAAGTAACTCCACAAGGGAAAAGGCAGCCTTCCTTGTGCCATGCACCAGGGGCATTTGATGATTGCCTTTCATGGGTTGGGGGGGAGATAAGGACTTGACGCTTTTTTAGCTTTTTCTGGCTAAAAATACTACTCTGTTCAACTGTTCACGTCGGGTTATGTTTTTGCCTTGGGGCTCCATTGCCACCAGCGGCTATGACATTTTCTTTCCACAAAGCGGGGAAATGTAAATATTAGACATTCACCGCGCGCTTGCGGCGTTGGAAAAGAGCTAGCGTCCCGCAGCCGCCAAACACCAAAGCCCAGGTGGAAGGCTCCGGAACTACGGAGAGAGCTATATCGTTGGCGATGCCATCGCTATCAGCGGTCGCGGTATAGGAAAGTTGATACTCTATGCCGGTGGTGTCGGTAAAGATGTTGCTGGTGCTGACGTTGTAGGTGTTCCCGTTGATTGAAACTTCGCTAAACCGCGTCGTGATTAAGTTTGCCGTGAGGTTATCAACCAAGGTGACCGAGGAAGTCAGGCTGACCTGCAAGTCGATGTTGAGAATGCTCCCGGTATCGAGCGAAATGGTGCTGCTTTCTCCGGAAACTACAACGGGGCTAGTGGTTGCGCCGATGGACACCGAGAGGGTGCCGCCATTCGCAACGGAAAGGCTGCCTTCAACGTGTTGCGCTCCGCCCGCGCTGCTGGCCACCAGGTTGCCCCCATTGAGGATGGAAAGGGTTCCGTTGATCGTGCCGTTACCGCTGAGGGTGCCACTGACATTGGTATCGCCGATCACTTTGCCGGTGTTAGCCAGCGTGGCCTGGACGTTTACTCCCAGGCTGCTCTGGGTGGTACCCGTGAGGGAGAGGCGACCGGTTTTTACCGTGATACTCGTGGCGACGGTCGAGCCACTCAAGGTGCTGGCCCCGTCAAACGTCGTCACCCCGAGGTGCAAGCCGTTGCCGTTAACCGTGCCGCTCGTTACCGCCACGGTGCCGCCGACGGTGCCGCTGCCACTGAGGGTGGTCCCGGCGTTAACGTTCACTTTGCTGCCAGCGGCCAAGGAGCCATTAACGGAGAGTTCACCGGCTGAAACCGTGGTGTCGCCGGTGTATGAGTTGTTTCCCGAAAGAGTCAGTTTGCCGGTGCCGATCTTGGTCAGGGAACCGGCTCCACTTAAATTGCCAGTATAGGAGGTGCTGGCGTTATTATTGCCTATGCTGAGGGCCACCGCCGCGCCGGTGGTGTCTTGCAATGCCAGATCCCGGGAGCCCGTCAAGCCGCCCAAGGTTGCCGTTGACTGCCCGGTAGTGGCGCTGTAACCAAAGGCCAGCGTGCCAGCGTCGCTCGCGTTCATATCGACCGTACTGTTTTGCAAGGCCAAGGTGTTCGCTACATACAAGGTACCGGCCACGATGCGCGTATCACCGGTGAAGGTATTAGCGTTGGTGAGCTTCACGGCGCCCGTGGTGGTGAGCGCGGTGCCGCTGCTCGTGAAGGTACCGTTAACGAGCAGTCCGCCGTTGCCGGAAACGGTGCCCGACAAGACGACGCCGCAAGTCCCCGTGGTTTGGACCATTTGACTCGTCAAGGTGAGGTTCCCGTTCAGGGTGATGTTGCCGGAGTAGTTTGTGGTGATGGTTCCCGTGGTTATCACCGAGCCCAAAACAGCCGTTCCCGCTGTGGCGGCAACGACAATGTTATTCGCCAATGCCGGTATGGTGGAGGAGGTTGTAGAAGACACCAAAGTGACGCTTGAACCGCCGGTGACGCCCAAATAAACCGTATTGGATGTTGTCCCAAAGACGGTGTTGCGGTCGAATGCCGTCAAGCCGCTTGCGATGGTGACATTGCCGGTAAAAGTCGAGTTCGCGCAACTCATCACCACAGCCCCGTAGTTCAGGTCGTTGAGGACGTTATTGATAGTGATGTTCCCACTGCCTCCAATAGAAGATAAGATGCGGATGGAGCCAGGCGAAGTTGCATAAATGCCGTTGGCGCTGGCGCTATTGTTATTTGTAATATTGAGATCGTCGGCAAGCGTCAATGTTCCACCACTATTAAAGTTAATACGCGCTCCGGCTACAGTGCCTGAGTTAATGATTGATGCGGCACCGCTGCCCGAGCCGTCTTGGTTGAATGTGATTCCCTGGGTAGCGGTAATGTTGAAGGATGCCGTTCCGGCGTTTTCAATGCTGCCAACCGTGACCCCGCCCGCGATGTCTTGGACCAGCGTGGCCGAGCCTTCCGTTCTTTTGATCACAACGCCTTCACCACTGGGGATTCCGTTGGGCGACCAGTTCGATGAAACGCTCCAGCTTCCACTGGCCTTCAGGGTAAAGGTATCCGCATGAGCCATTGCGGGAAAAAGGGTGCCGGCAAGGATGGCAATGCATGCCATGGATCTACAACGAAGCGAGAGGGTGGGGAGTTTCGTTTTCATGGGGTTTTTTGAGGGAGATTTCTGTTTGTCAGTTATTGATCGTCAATAGGTGGGAGACTCCTTTGAAAAGTGGGGTTCTGACAGAGGTGAATTTACAAGTCACCCAACGCGCTGTCAAAGCGCGTTTGCGTTTAAAACCTTATGATTTGCGCCACTTGATTCGTCATCAAAAAGCTTTTTTGCCACCGTTTAGGAGGCGTTTTTTAGCATGGCGCGCCGCTCCTTTTGGCGGCCATTCCTCGCTGGTGTTTTTTGGGAATTCAGCTCCGGATCGACTTGCGGTATTCCAGGGGTGTTTTGCCAATTTGCGCTTTGAAGGCGCAGGCCAGGTATTCGGGCGAACCAAAGCCGGATGCCTCGGCGATGTCCGGGATGGGCAGTTTGGTTTCAACAAGCAACTGCCGGGCGCGTTCAAGGTGGACCCGCCGTATTTCCGATGCGGGAGTGCGCCCGAGAATTTGCAGAAAACGGCGTTCCAAAACGCGCCGCGAGAGGCCGGCATGGCGCGTTACGTCATTGACCTGGATGGGATGGGCAGCATTTTCCCTGATAAACGCAATGGCCTTGATGAGTTTGGGGTCGTTCATGGCCAGGGTATCGGTCGATTGCCGGGTGACGACTCCGAGCGGGGAGATCAATGTCGGCTTTGCGGGGCGAGCCTTGCCGTGTATTAGGCGATCCAGGAGGGCGGCGGCGGCATGGCCAATTTGTTCCGCGTCTACGAAGATACCTGAGAGCGGGGGGTGTACGTGTTCGCAAAAGACGTCGTCGTCGGTACCACTGAGTACAGCCACCTCTTCGGGAACCCGCAAGCCCACAAATTGGCAGGCATAGAGGATCTCGCGACCGCCGCTGGCATTCCAGGTGAGGATGCCGACGGGCTTGGGCAGGCTGCGGATCCAGTCCCCCAGCCTGGAGAGGTCGAGATTCCAGTTCGGCTCGGCTCCGGCCTGAGGCCTGACGGCGTACAAGGAACATTCGTGGCCGCTCGCTTCCACGGCCTGCACAAAGGTATCTTTTTGCGTGCCGACGTAGGAAACGCCAAGAATGCCAAAATAGGCAAAGTGTTTGAAACCGCGTTCGATAAAATGCGCCAGCGCAATATCGGCAACATCCTTGAGGTTGCTGGTGACCTGCGGGAATTCTTTGCTGGGAAGCTTGATGCCCGACACGTTCACCACGGGTATGCCCAGCGCTTGAAGTTCCTTCGCCATGCGCATGTTGGTGATGCGGGCGATAACCCCCTCGCCGTGCCAGCCGTTAGGTACGTGCAAGCGCTCTTCCATTCCGCGCGCCTCCACATACAGTTGCCAAGGCTCGTGCTTGCCGATGTAGCTGCTGATGCCTTTGATAATGCGGCGGCCCCAGGTTGTGGAGGTTTCCACAAGAATGGCCACGCGGGGAAAATGAGGAATGACACGTTCCGGTGCGGTTGAACTGCGGGGGGGCATAAGTTGGCGCAATTTATTAGAATTGCTTCGCATATTTGCATACAAAAACGAGCAAACGTAAAGTAAATTCATTGGGTGAGAGTCGATATTCGCGATCATGGCCACGCGGTTTTCAAACCCATGATAAATGTCATGTATTTTTCGCGACTACCAACCTTCGGCCCCAACTGATTTATAGATGAAAACTTAGCAAAAGGACGCCACTTCTTAAAGATCCATGCAACTCACAATCCCCAGCGCCCTCGCCTGGTTCGCTTTTGCGCAGCGCATCCTGAAACCCTGTGTTCCGACCCTATTGCTAGCGATTCTCAGCACACTGAAATCGTTCAACCTTCGGGCCGAACCCACGCCTTTGGCCGGAGAAAACATCGAGCTGCACCAAAGCGCCCGGGAAACCAGCGGGGCGTTGCTGGGCTGTATCGGCGCGGGATTTGTGGAGTTACGGCCGGATGGATGCTTCTACGAATGGGCCATCATGAACCGCAACCCGTGGGGTTACATCCGGGCCGACTGGACCAAAGACAAATTTGAGCGCCAACCGCTGCCCTATCTTAACGCCGATTCGTTACGCTTTTTCATCCACACCGTGGACCCGGATGGCGATCCGCACGTTCGCCGCCTGAATGTGCGCGGCGAACAAACCAATGTCTATTCACCGGATTCAAGCATCTTCAACGTGGAGGCAATTGACCATGAAGCGGTCTTCCCCAGGGCCACTCTTCGCTTTCGCGACCCATCCCTGCCGGTGCAAGTAAGCATCTGTTTATCCATCACCGCCGAGCACCCATCGTGGATCGCCATGGACTTCGCCGAATTCTTGACAGGCCGGGGCTTGAGCGCGTCCCCCGGTTAGTAACTATGATTATCGCCTATTTGCGCTCCATCCTATTCGGCCTCGCGGCGTGTCTGTGGATCTCCGCCGCAAAGGCCGCCAGCTATGACATGGTGCCAGACTCCCCGTTCAAAGCAGCCAAGAGCGGCAACGCATCCATTTGGCAGAGCGCCGACAGCCTGAAATTCAAGCTCCCCGCCGATGCCTCTTTCAGGCCCGGTGTTCCCCTCTACGTTCGCGTCCGTTATTTGGACGAAGGCTGCGGTTTGATCAAGCTCTATTACCGTAGCGACGCCGAGCCGTGGCCGGATTCCGAAAATCACCTCCGCTCATCGCGCGTCAACACCGGGCAGATGGTGGAATCCCTCCACGAACTCAAGCATCCCGTTGTGGAGGAAGGAAGCTCGCTCGTGCGGATCCTGAATCCGCAGGGCGTGCCGCTCTCACTATCCCGTATTACCATAGCGGACGAACCCTTTGAGGAACCGCAGTTCAAATATATCATCCGTGAGCCGTGGAAAACGCCGTTGGAACTCCCGCCCAACGGCGCTCCCAAGCCATCGCTAAAGGGCACCATCATGGTCGGCTACCAAGGCTGGTTCCGGATGCCTAATGATCTCTACGACAACGGTGCGCGTCATTGGTTTAAGGCTCCCACGGCGGAGTTCCCCATCAACTACGCCACCGATATGTGGCCGGACATGAGCGCCTACCCACAGTCCGCATGGATGCGCGCGGGCGATCTGCTCACCCAGAGCGGCAAGCCCGCGTGGCTTTTCTCCTCCGCCTCTCCGGAAGTTGTCGGCCAGCACTTCCGTTGGATGCGCGAATCCAAAATCGACGGCGCGTTTGTGCAACGCTTCATGAGCCACCGGGCCGGAGGCAACGACGGCACGCCCGAATGGGTTCTCTACGCCGTCCGCCATGCGGCCCATGCGGAGCGCAGACTTTGGGCGATTGAATATGATCTCAGCGGCTTGACCAACGAAAATGCCCTTGTCGTGCTCCAGCGGGACTGGGCCTGGCTGGTCGACGACCTCAAAATCACTCGCGATCCCTACTACGCCCATGAAAACGGCAAGCCGGTGGTATTCATCTGGGGGCTGCCGGTCAAAAGCCGTGGATTCAAACCCGAGGTGGCGGATGAGGTCGTTCGCTTTTTCAAAAGCGACCCCGTCTATGGAAAAAACTATCTCATCGGGGGCATCTCCAGCCAGTGGAGAAACCAGCCCGAATGGCTTTCCCACCTGCGCAACTACGACGCCGTCCTCACCTGGCAAGGGCGCAACTACGAAGCGGATCGCGGGGATTTCCAAAAGATGAACCTTAAGTATTACCCGCATGTCTGGCCCGGGTTTAGCTGGTCGCACCTGAAAGACGTCAGCGACCAATACACCCCGCGCCAAGGCGGCAACTTCTACTGGGATCTCCTTTCCAAAGCCCTCCATGCAGGGAACGACTGGCTGTTTGTGGGGATGTTTGACGACGAAGGCACGGCCATCATGCCCATGAGCGACGACGCGCCTCCGCCCAAACCTGGCTACGGGCGCTTCCTCACCAACGAAGGCCGCTCCCCGCTTTGGTGGCTGCAACTGACCTCTTACGCAAAGGAAACTCTTGAAAACAAACGTTCTAAAAACCAGCCGATGCCCGGCCACTAGGTTCCTTGCCGTCCTGCTGGCCACCTCGGTGCGCGGGCGGCCTCCACGGCGCGGAATATCTTCTGCCGGGGGTATATCACTCAATCCTACGTAACGTTTGTGGAAAGAGAGCTTTCTTCCCCGCTCGAAGGCTCCGGCCCCGAAGCTTGAAGTGGTCGATTTCTCCAAGCTGAAACCGGAGGAGCACAAAGCGATGTTTTGCCTCCAGGCACTCACCAGCCGCGGGCAGCCGTGCCTCTGGCTCATTAACCACGCCAAGGATCGCTACTGGCTCGATTGGCATGTTCAAAAACACTACGTGGACGAGTACGAAATCGTCGCGGACCCGCTCGCGCTATTCTCCAAATACGCCCATTGCATTAAAGGCACGGTCATTCCCGATCCAGACCTCTACCTCGGCGACACCTTGGGCCAGGTAAACCCAGCTAATCCATTACCATGAGAACCCTCCACTTTCTCTACTTGCTGGCAACCCTGTGCACTCTCGCATTTTTCGCCGCCAGCGCTGCCGATCCCGTTGACCCCTTCGATCTGGTCGTCTACGAAGGCACTCCCGCCGGAGTCACCGCAGCCGTCGCCGCCGCGCGCCACGGGCGCTCCGTGGCCCTCATCGAAATGAACAACCATGTAGGGGGTGTCATGAGCGGCGGCCTGGTCTCCACCGACATCGGCGATCGCACCACCGTGGGCGGCCTTTCCCGAGAATTCTTCGACCGTATTCTTAACTATTACTCCGACAAGTATGGCGCCGTCTCCAAGTTGCCTTATCGCGTCGGCCGCGAAGCCCGATTCGAATTCAACGAATATCTCGGGGGCATTGTTGCCGGGCTGGACAAGGGCAATGCCGACGAGCGCATTATGTCCTACAACTACCGCATCAGCCTCACGCCCGTCGCGGAAAACCGCGTCCTCTTTCCCGAACCGGCGCACTACGATCCCGAGCTTTGACGATTTGCTTGGAGTAGACCGTCATAAGGTGGGTGGCGCGGAAACCGAAATCTTTCCATACCTCGCGATTTCCGATTCCGGAATTGGCGTTCGGCGCCGTTCCCATGTCCGTTGTCGCCACGGCATAACGCTGTTGAGCGGCGTCGCAAAACTGCGCGGATTGATATTCCCTGCGGCCCCTCCGTTCCCGAACCCGAGAAAGCGGCCATTCCATTTTCCGGTGTCGGGCATCCACAGCTCCACGTTGATATGGGAGCCCGGGGCCGGATGGAGCACCATTTTCACCATTACTCTCGGCGGCTGGTTATCGAGGGTCTTTCCGTCCGGCAGAGTCATCGTCGGGAACTCGTTCCGTTCGGCGAAAGTCATCTCGGCGGCTTCAATTTTTAGTGCTTTGACGGCGGCAATTCCGCCGGCTGCGTCGGGCGCGGTGGCCATGAACGGCGCGGCGGCGCATTACATCAATATCGCACAGGATATGATCCAGTTACGACTTATCTTAGGTTGATTGTTCATCGGTCAGCACCGCAATCAATTGGGGGTAACGAAATCGGCACTATGCGATTCCGTTGGAGGCAATTCACACCGAAAGACACGGAGGAAATGACTTACGCCGGGGCCGTCGTGGATTTCCGTTCAACGAGCTTGGTCGGCAGTACAATGGTTTGATGGGGATTCTCCGGCCGCGATTCGCCTTCCTGCGCAATCTTGTTGCACTCTTCCACGCCTCGGCACGCAATCTCATCGAGCGGCACATGGACCGTGGTGAGTGGCGGCGTAAAGGCGCTGGCGAACCGGGCGTCGTCGAAACCGATCACTGATAAATCCTCGGGAACCCGCAGGTTGTGCTCCTTTGCCTGGAGAATCGCGCCCATGGCCATAGCGTCGTTAGCGCAATAGAGGGCAGTGGGCCGCCGCCGATTTTTCAAAATTTGATCGAGCACCGTACGCCCGCCTTCAATGGTCAGGGGGCTGAAATAAATGAAGTCGTTGCTCAGTTCGAGTTTGTGCTTTTCCAGGGTCGCGACGATCCCCGAGCGTTGCTTCAAAATATTCGTATCGTCGGCCGCCAGCGGCCCCGCGCCCACGGCGATGTGTCGATGGCCTTGGGCCAGGAAATATTCAATGGCGGCGCTTGCGCCTCCGGCATAGTCGGGCAAGACGGAAGTAATGCCGCCCAAGACCACTTCTTTGCACAAGTAAACGATCGCCACTTTCCGCAGGCGCAACGCCTCGATAAAAGAAACGTTGGGACGGCAAACGCACGGAATCCGGTTCACGGTATTGTTGCGGACGGGCGGAGGAAGGAGTTCGGGGTTCGCCAGGTAATCGGTGTCGAGTGAAAACCGGCAGACCTGGAGATTGGCATCCGATTCCGGCAGCGCCTCCGTGACATAAGAGATCAACTCGGCAAAATAGCCGCTCCGGAATTTGGCACCGGCCGAAGAGGAACACAACCTATAAAAAACGATTACTCTGGCTGCTGTCGGCATCGGACTGGCAACGCTTGGCGTTGGGGCGGCATATGCGATGCACATTCTGTAATGGAACATTGTTCCAACCTGGCCCAAACTCTCCGTGCTTCCACTGCAAGGGCACGGGTCACGACTAAATCATATCTTTACATGAGAACCCTGCTGGACGCATTCGTAAAGGAACTCCGCCTGCCGCGGCGCGTCGAAGGCGCGGTAGAGATCTACGCACTTCTAGCGGGCAATGGGCCATTGGTCCGTCTTTCTAGATGAAATGAAGGGCTGTCAAAGCCGCGGGAGGCGTGAAAACTTGAGCGGACCCTTTTTAGCCCATCCATACATTATGGCGGGTGCAATGCTCCTTTGCTAGTATCGGCGGCTTTTGGAAAACCTTCAGGTATTTGGGTTTGCTACGGGGCCGGTATCCCATGCCGATAGTGGCACGGGGCTCATCCGTGCTCTTTATGGGTCGTCTCGATCGACCGACAAAGGAAAAACTGTATTTCTACAGCGAGAATCCCAGAGTTCCCCCCCTACGGCGTGGAAGGGGATTCCAAAGGGGGAGCGAGGACAATCACTCGCACCCTCTTTGGTCGGCAATGATCTTTTTGACGTCAAAGCCATGGAACCAAAGAATGAAGAGGGCGAACCCGATAATACATAGCTCAAACCCGGCAAGGAAGATCAACGCCAAGCGCCAGAGCAGCTTGATGATTTTCCCAGCAATGCAGATCGCAACGCCACACCTTATTAAGTATATCATATTCGGGACAATTCCTTTCGCTGGAAATTCTGACGCATTGGCGGGCGGCGACAGCCCCACCCGCCAACGCGATTATTAAAGGCGCCCATGGTTTCGCTCGTAAGCGGCAACGATTTTGAGAAACTTCTGGAACGACGGAGCTACAACCGGAGTATTGGGTAAAATCAGTGTGCCCTTTTGATCAACTTGGGCCTGCTGCGGAGTTATAGCCGGAATGGGAGCCTCGGTCGGCTTGGGTTCGGGGACCTTGGGGGCTTCCGTGATTTTGGGAGCTTCGAAGTGTGGGATACTTTCAGTATCCGCAGTGATGACTGGAGTGATTACCTCGGGTTTGGAAGCCTTGACCGTGAACTCGGGCACGGCTGCTTGGGCCTGTTGGGCAGCCCGGGCTTCGGCGTAAAGGTTATTGCCCTTGAGCATGGAGCCGCCGCTCATGCCGGAAGCGCCATTGCGGCCTTCATCACGCCCGTCGCCAAAGCCCCATCCGTTGCCGAGATGGGTGAGGGCGATTACCAGGAGCAGGCGGACCACTGTGGCTACGGTGATGCATCCGCCTTTGTTGGAACGCCAGTAGCGAGCGAGAGTGCAATAGAACGGAAGGCTCCAACGGAGCCAGTTGGGGAAGACCTGTGGGGTTTCCTCGGGAGAAGGAAGAGTTTTCCTGACCCGGAAAGTGAATGCTTCATTGCCGAAAGCGATCTTGTCCCGGTTTTTTAGAACCGTGGGTTCAGTGATTTTGACACCATTGAGGCGGGTGCCATTGGAGGAGGAGAGGTCTTCGAGGGTGAAGCCTGCTCCCCCCGAGAGTGATGGAAGCGTGTTTGGCGGAAACGGCATCGCCGGAGAGCAGGAAGTCGCAAGCGATCCGGGGTGGCGCAACCAATTACAAGATGGTTGCGGACAAGCTCGGATGTTCCAAACTCAGCGTGGCGAAGAAGATCAAAGAGGAAGGAAAAAAGTCCGGAATCACCAGTTCCGGCGAGAAGTCAAATTTCGTTTTGACAGTGAAATGACCTTCTTATCCAAGCTTTCCTGCTATCTCCTAATGGCGGCGGCGGGAAAGTCGTTTGGTTATGTTCTATTTCTGGATTATTCTCCTCTATCTCAGGGTGCGACTCTCGCACAAATTTCCGGATAGACTTCGGTACCCGCCGTGAGTTTGCCAAGCAAGTTGCGAGACGAATTCCGAATGCTTCATGGGGAGGAGGTGCTTCTTTTACCGGCATATTTTTGCACACTTGAACGGTCACAAACGTAAACGGGGTATTCACCGAGTTGAGCATCGGCCATTGGGACGATATTTCCCATCAAGTCCCGGGCTTCGAGGTTGGCGGCGGGGGGAATCACTTTGGACAGCGCGATGGCTGCACCCGCCCAATAGACATCAATGTGGCCTTTTGCCACTTTAAAACGGGCTATTTTAACGGGGACCCCATCCACTATTTGCGTTTCGAAACCGGCGGGGGCGGCGTCCTCGACCAAGGCCACCATGGCAGCGTGAGCTGCGATCCCCGGCCCTGGGATTCCGGTCACGTCGATGAAACCACACGTGATATCTTGCGAGACGTTGCGACCCGCGGGGCTTGCGGCTGCTTGGTAGTCGAAGTAACGCTTGACGCCGGAAGCTTTGAAAAACAGCGCGCTACGGACCATGGATGCCGCGCCTTGAGAGGGCGTGACGCTGGAGGACGGCGGAATCCGATAGGTCTCAAGCCAGCTCTGGCTTCCTTGCAGGTAGATGCCGCCTTCACTATGCCATAGCGGCAAGGAGCGGCCATCCCTGTTCCGATAGGTTGCATACTTGGAAAGCAGCCGCGCCGCGTACTCGGTATCCGGATTGTTTCCACCTGCGGCGAGGCTGTAGAAATGGAACGAAAACGCATCCATCCAGCGGCTCCCTCCTTTTTCCAAGACCTCCCATCCCAGCGGCGCATTGATATTGGCTACGCCCGGACCAAGCAAAAAGAACGGTTTTTGCGTGGCCGTGAGGGCCTCGTTGGCGGATTCCAACAAGGAGTAATACACATTGGCCTTATTCACTCCCGGGCGCACCTGAAGGTACCCTCCATCGGGTTCGTTCCAGATTTCCCAGGCATCGATGTGGGGATAAAAAGCATTAAAACACCGGGTGACGTATTCCTTCCACTGGCCGATATCGGCCGGGGGGTAGCTGGTGCACCAGCGCGGTTTTTTGGAATCTTTCGGATCAAGATCCGCCGCAAACAGGGGTGCTATTCCGAGATTACCGAGTATTTTGAAACCGAGGTTCTTGGCCTGCGCCACCTCTTCGGTTTGAAAATTCCACTCGCCCTGAGCGGGCTCCACGACCATCCACTGAGTGGCGAGCGGCGGATACAGCCGCAGCCAGCGGAACCCGGCCTTGCGGGCGATTTCAAGGTTGTAGGAAGTCAGGTCGACATGGCCGCCAAAGAATGAATCGGGGCGGGCCGCGGGCGGCGGCAGCGAGGGCAGGACGCTATAAATTTGCTCGGCGAGCAGATCGTTTCCGGAGCCGTCGGCGGAACGCGCCACCAAGCGGAATGAACCGTATTGTTTCGTTGGGACCGAGAAGAACGCATCACCATAGCCCAGACCATCCAGGGCTACCTTAACGGTCTGCCGATTAATTTCCCGGCCCAGATAGTCATCAACGGATATGCCGTAGGACGGAGAAACCGCGCCCGTTCGACCGGCAATCCGAAGCCTGAATCGGGCGCTTTGGTTCACTTCATAGAGCTGTGCGACCGGCGCGTCTGGCTCCGGTTCGATGGCCACGGAGACCGGGAAAAGGGCGGCGTCCGGATTTTCCTCTTCAACCAACGAGACCGCGTCCAGATCGTACCGGCCGGGCTGGTAGAAATTGAAGGAGACGCTATACATGCCGCCCAGCGCTGGTCTCAACTTTACGGGAACGGAGAAGGTTTGCCAGTGCGCGGAGGCTTTGAGCGAAGCCTCGGAATCCTTGCGGGTGTTGCCATTTTTACCAGATATCAACGCGGTCTGGAACCCCCGCGCACCGTCGGACTTCAGCGAGAATTTCAGTCGCATGGGGTGGCCGTACCGGCCCGGGAAATAAGCACTTGTCAGCGTGGCGAAGCTGCGAGGATTGATGTTCAAAGAGAGATACCGACGCCCATGGGGGGCGTCCGCCGATTCGATCGTCTCCAATAAAGCTCCTTCGGGAGAAGGCGAACTGCAGCCGGTCTCGTCCCCCGGATTTTTGAATTCCCGCGCGCGAACCGTGGCCGTCCATCCGTCCCGCCCCGCTTCAAAGGAGGGATTACGGATGGGGTTGACCGTGGGCGGTGTTCCCTGCTCGGCACCGGGAAGCTCCGTTACGGAAACATCGTCGAGCCATGCTACGCCGGGGCCATTGAGCCGGAAAACAAGCTGCATCGTCGCCACATCGAGGCTCGGCGGCAGCGAAACAGTCGAGACGAATTCCTGCCAATCCTCGGTCGGGATTGATTCGGAGCTGAAAACGGAGGTGTATGGCTCTTCCCCTTTGCGGATCAGCAAGTTGACCGTTGGACCGTTGCTGACCCCGCGCGCCCAGTAACGAACCTGGAAACTCTGATTTGGCCGAACCGGCAGATTCGGATAAAGAAACTGAATCGACGCGCCGCCAATCGCTTTAACGAAGTCCATTTTCAACGAGACTCTGCCGGAGTGGGGATCTTTCTCGTCTCGCTCGAAATGAGCTTCGTTTTTCATCCAGTTATTTTCAAGCCAAGGCGCCATGCCTTCTTCAAATCCGGGATTGGAAATGAGATTCTCCGCGAGCCCGCAGGCGCACATGCCGTGGACACAAAGCAGGATGACAAGGGAACAAAGATTCAGGTTCATGCAGCGTAATATTTTATACACAGGTGGTTAGCGCATCGCTCCAAAGGCGTTGTAGGCTTTCTCCCATTTGCGCAGGATTGCCGCCTCTTCGGGTGGCAGTGCGATGGGGGCCGTTGGCGGCGGTTGGAATTGATAATAAGCCGTCAGGTTGCCCGACCGGGCCGCAACCGGCAGCATGGAATCAACAGCAATCCAGACGTCGGACGAACCCGTCTGATAATGGAAACATTCCGTTCCGCTGATTTTCGCCATATCCTTGAATACCGCCGGGCCGATATTTTCAACGAAGACGAATCCATCCGTATAGCATGGGTAGGCAGGGATCCCTGGCAACTTGGTAAAGATCTCCACTCCTTTGGAGGACTGGGTAAATATATAGCCTCCCGCATGGTTGAATCGCTGGGATGTTCCGTCTTTATAAAGCAAGGTGACTTGTTTGGTTTCGCCGGTCTTGATGGTATCAATCGTTGCGGGGACTCGCTCTTTGTCGGTCTGCGCGACAGAGTTAAGCGTGATCGTCCAGTGTCCATTTTGGGGAAGCGGAGCCACGTACGGCGGTTTGGGCATGGGACTCTCCGGCAGTTGCGCCGGGAGATTTTCATTGGCCCAAGCAAAGGCCGCCAAAAGGGAGAATAAACGGAGAGCTTTCATTCGCGTACAAGTTCAAGCTGTTTATCGACAATTTGGCCGGTGTAACGATCAATCGCCACATGAAGCCAGTAATGCCGCTCGCCCTCGACCACGAATTGATCGAGCGAAGTCGCCGTCGACGGGTACTTCCCGACCTGGGCCACCAGGTCGATCAACAAATTCCAAGTCCGGGTGTTGGAGCAGTCTGCCAGCGCGCGAACGACGGATTCCCGTTCGGTCTTAATCGTGGAAATTCCGCCAATGGTTTGGACAACGTTGGTATTGCCCATGAGGCCGGTGACAAGGTCGGCGCGGTTGGTGATCGGGGTTGCCTTGGAGTAGTTGACGATGGCATCCGCCACGCTGCTTGCGTTGGCGGCAGATACCGTGGAAGCGCTCCCGCTGGCTTGCGTGGCTCCTGCGATGACGGCGGCCAGGACCGGCCGCTGGCGGGTGTTGGGGTTCAATCTTCCGGCCAGTACCGGCTGGGTTCCGTTGAGCGAAAAGAGATCAAGCAACCCGGCATCCGCGCTGGTTGGCGAAAAGAAATCGAGCGTCTTCCACGGCATGTCCCGGAAGGCATAGCCGAGTTCGCCGACGGAGCGGAACGGACGGCACAAGACCACGGGCCGCGCTGAGGGGCCGCCCGTGGCGGAATCATAGAGTGGGCTCAGACTGGGATAGGAATAGGCCGCGTCGCCACGCCGGATTTGATTGTCCTTGTCGGGGTAATACGGGTAGGTCGGGTTGGTCTTGGGGTCGGAACCCGCCTGGGTTGGGTCATTGGCGGCCCAGCGGTCGATGCGGTAAGCCGTGGACGCGTTGGCACCAAAGGGTGTTTGTTGTTTGAGGGTACAATATAACGTGGAACTATTGGGGGTAATACTAGATCCGCACGAATTATTGCGGTCGGTGGATTGCCCGGAGCCAAACCGGGAGGTGCGGGGATCGCTCTTGGGGCACGGATACCAGCCGACGTTGGCGGGGACGGCCCAGGGATTCTGCCGGTAGCCGGTGCCCGGAGGGGTGAAGCTGTCGTCCAGGCCGACAAACGTTCCATAGGTTTGGTAGCTGCCACCTTCATCCATGAATTGAAGCCGGTAAACGATCGAGAATTGAAGGTTCATGTATCCAGCGGCTCCTGGGCCGGAAACCGCACTTGACCAAGTCCACGTGCCCGATTTTACGGTGTCGGGGGGCGGCCAGGCAATGGAGGCGGAGTTCAGCACCACCGACCCGCTGAGCTGGGGCGTATCGCGGTAACTCATCGTGCCGCTGGTATTAAAGGATATGACTCCGTCGTTCGAAAGATCGGCGAAGTGTTGGTAGAGACCGTTGGCGGCGGTCCACCCTCCATTCCAGCTCCAGTAAACGTTACCCGTGGCGGCGCTGGCGACCGCCCCGATCCGGTACCAGTCGGAATACTGATCGGTTGTCGGGATTGGCCTCACGGTCGTCCAGTTCAGAGGCGAAATCTGGAACTGCGTCGGAGCCGTTCCGACGCCCGAGGCTTGGTGGGGATTCCACACTTCGAAACCGGCGTTTACGTTGTAGCCGCCCGTTGTCGGAGATATGGAGTAAAGGAATTTATTGATGTAGGGCAGATCTTTGGTCCCATAAACGCTGTCGCTGGTAGATATGGAGCCGCCCGGCGCAACGTAGGTAATCGTGCTGGGATAATTGTCGGCGGTCCACTGGTCGATGATGTTGGCGCCGATCCGCAAAAGCTGCAGCGTGACCTTGATGTCGGGATCTTGAAAAGCCTGGGCGCCGTTGTATTGGTTGCCGAGGGCATCACCGCGCCCTCCGCCTTTGCCAAGCGAGCCTGCGAGGATTCCGGCTTGCAGCAGCTCGAAGAAGTCCGGTTCGCGGTTGGCATAATTGGCTACATCATTGAGCGACATTACGCCGCTGTTTCCCGAGGTGCCTTTCCCGTGCAAATATTTGGTGCTGGCGGTGGGGTATGTCCAGTGCCGGTAATGGCCGTTGGAATCGCTAACAGGGTCCAGGCCAAAATAGCGCGCCATATCGTCCGTGTCCTGACTTGTCAGGGAGGCGGTTCCCTTCATTTTCTCAAGCAACGCGAGCTTCTCCAGAGGGAATCGGTGTTTGACGAGCGGCTCTCCCGGAACGGCCTGGCCCCCGTCGCCGCGCGTGAACGCCGTTTGGACTTTTGCGTTCAGAATACATGGATTATAGACGTCGGAAGCGGTGCCAAACTGGGCTGATTTGTAGTTGTAAGGGGAGCTATAATCGACGGATGGCCCCCAGGTCGGCCCGTTCACCTCGCGGCTGAAAGTTCCCAGATATTGGAGTGCATTTTGAATCTGAATTTGCTCCGCCGAGGTGGTGGTAGTCGCCTGCAGCAGCTTGATCAACTGGTGCCGCGTCATGAAGGCGTGGTCGGTGTTGCCATTGAAGGGCGTGGTGCCGGTGATCGTCAAAAAACTGTTGGAGCTGGAGGTGGCCAGAGCCTGGTATCGTGACGCGGACGCCGTATCGAAGGTGAGGTTTGGAAAAGTTCCCGAAGGCTGGGTGGTGGCGTAGTTTCTCCACCCCACGATTTGGTCGATCTGGGTGCGTGTAAGCAGCGAGTTGCCGGACGAATCCTTGAGCTGCGTGAGGTCGGCATAAGCGAGGCCGCCCTTGGGGCCGACTTGGCTCGTCGTGTCGCTGGTTGAAGGGTAGCCCGTCGCGTTGACATCCAGGAGGCCGCCTTCGTCGTAGATCGCGTAGGCGTAACGGCCGACGGCGTAGCTATTGTTGCCGGAGGACGGGTCGGCGAGCGTTTTGTCCCAAGTGGCTCCCGACAGCGGACCGCTCCGGGTGAAGATCACCCAATCCGGCGCGGCAAATTTCGAATCGGGGGTCGAATCGCCCGCCGTGGAATTTGCCAGGGGAAGCAGGTAATGCAAATTCCACCGCGCGAGGCTCACGGAGCGCCGGTTAGCGGATGTGCCAGTGGAAATCGCGTTCGCGGCCCGAGTCGATGCGTCGGAATGGCTGCTGAAGCGGATCAAGTTCGCAAGGGCGTCGGGAACGGCAGAGCCACGGTTGGGGACGGCATTCGAACCGGAGACGGGAATGTAAATGGCGTTGGTTCCAGAGCCGTTGGTGGTGGAATTTGTCAGGATTTCCTCTTTGATGTCGCCAATAATAATACCGGAGGCGGTGTCCGCGAGGAACTCCGCTTTGGTGCCGTTTGCGCTCGTGTTGGAAACCAGCCGCCCCGTCGTCGTCCGGGAAAAGAACGCGACGATCATTCCTGCGATCAGGACGACAAAACAGAGGACGAGCACAAGGGCCACGCCTTGGCTATGCCGAAGCGGGAGACGATGGAATGGGGAGACGGCCATGGAGGGAAAAGCGGGGAATCCTAGTTGAGATAAAAGAAGCGCTCGTAGACGTGTACCGACGAGGCCGCAGAGGGGCTTAGGCCGGTATTGCCGGCGAGAGTCTTGGCATCGTTGGTCTTTTGAACCCAGGCAGCGGAGACGGGAACGGTGCCCGAAGTGGCAAAATCCGGCAAATAGCTTACGGCATTCTTGATCGCATTGAGGTTCGTGGTGACGCGGCTCTTGGAATCGAGCAACGCGATCGTCACGACGACCGCCTTGACGTCCTGGAGCCCCAGCGGCCTCCACTGGGCCGCCCCCGTGGCGGCATTGACGCAGCGATAGGCAACTTGCGCCGAACTGTCGTACCAGCGGGAATCCACCGACAGGCCCGTGGAGACGTCGTCGGCGCTCCCGGGCGAGCGGGATTCGATGGTCACGCCCGTACCGGATACGGGGGTCAGGCTGAACGTCCCGTCTTTGAGCAGAAAGCAAAATGCCATGCGAAACACCTGGTCTCCAATGACGTCCCATTCAGGCGCGGCAGTTTTCGACAGGCTCGGATTGGGATTGGATGAATTGTTATAGGGATCGGCGAGCGCCTTTGAAAAAGCATCCCGGATCAACAGCGGAAGGTGTACGATGGAAGTAGCCGCGCCGCTAGTCTCATTTTGGGAGGCGATATCCGCCCAGTGGAGGCCGCGGCCCAGCCGCTCCAACTCCGCGCGGTTGCTGCCCGCCACCGTATCGTTCACACGGTAGCCGACCAGCGAAGCGGTGTTGATGGAGGAATCGCTGGTTCCCGCAGGGTCCTGCTCTGCCACGTACCCCGTTACCTGGCTGAAAAAATAGAGCTCATCGTTACCGCCGGAACGGCTGTGAAAATAGTAATTCAAGTCCGGGCGGTTGAACATCGCGGCGAAATCTTCCGCCATTCGGCTGAAGATCAAGCGAGCCTGACTGTCGGTATCAATCAGCTTGGTGGAGTTGATCGTAGTGACCGTGGCGCTGTTCACTAGTTGGCTGACCATCATGACAATCAACGTCAGAACAGAGACGGAGACCATGAGCTCGACCAACGAAAATGCCCCTTCCACCAGGCGGCGCATGAACAACGGCATTTTCACGGATAATTATTCAATGCTGAAACGGTAATATCAACCGAGCCCTTTCCGCTCCCCGTCTGGGCCTGCGGCGGCCACATAACGACGACCCGGTCCACGGTTTGGTTTGGCAGAGCTGGGGTCACGGCCTGGATCACCGCCTTGTACCGGGAACGAGAAACGCTGGAGCTGGTTCCGCTTTCGTCAAAATAGAGGGTCACTCCTCCGGTATCAGTGGGGTCGATGGCATATCGCGGCGATTTTTTGCCCGACTGAGTCACGCGAATATCAGCAGCAATAGCTGTCGCCAGGTTCATGGCCCCGGTTTGACTATTCGCGCTTTGTGCATTGCCGAGGCCAACCGGCAGCAGCCCCAGGATGGAAATCAGCGAGACGGAGGCCACCCCGAGCGCGAGGGAAATTTCCACCAGCGAAAATGCGGCCATTCTATCAAAAGACATTTTCATGGGCGATACATGGTTACCTCACCCGTCAGTCCACTGAGCTGAAGGGCAATGATGTTCTGTGAGGATACGGCGTGGTTCCCATGGCTTTCCTCAATCGCAATCTCCTTGTTGGGCGCGGCAATCGTCATGGGACCGGAATCGGTGATCACTTCGCCCCGGGGGTCGAACTGAACTATACCATTGGCAACGGGCGAGCCGTTCGCCGTGGGCACTGGACGAATCCCGAACGTATACTGGGCTGCACCCGCCAGTGGATATTGGAAAGAGAAAAGTAACGGTTCCGAGGAAAGGCCCACGAGGTTCTTTGTCGTAAGGGTGCCCGCCTGGCGCGTTCCGATGTTTCTCGATGTTGCGTCAACAATGTGGACGTTGTTCAGTTTGACTAGCTTGCCGACCTGGACCAACCGGGAGGGGGTTAGCGCCTGCACCGACGGGGTATTTCCGCTGGCGAGTGCTTTGTTGTAAATGGCGCTCCCGTCCCTGGACGTCATGGTGCAAATCACCACGCGCCCCACTCCGGACATTGCCGGGGCGCTCGATGCCGAAGCTCCGTCCTCCTCGAAAAAACCGACCCAGGTATAGGTATTGTTGGCCACTGCATAGATTCGCGCTTCTTCCAGCGCACCTTTGATGGAGTAGGCGGCGCTGGTCAGATCCCGCGATCTTTTGAGCCCCAGCATCGTGGGGACCAGCAGCCCGGTCATGATTACCATGATCGCAAGCACGACCATCAGCTCCAGCATCGAAAATGCCTGGATGCTGGAATGGCGAATGGAATCTGGAGGGGCGGCGTTCAAAGGGGGAGAGCCGGTTTCGAACCCTGGCGCGCGGTTGCAAACGCCAGGGCCCTTGACTAATTAAGCATGGGATACTTGCATGGCAATCAACGGTTGAAGAGGGTTCCAAAACGGCGGCTCCGCTTGAACCAGATCAGCGTGCCCATTCCGCCCAGAATCATCGCCCAGGTATTCGGTTCAGGAACCACTGTCAGGGTCACGTCATTGAATTTGCCATCTCCATCGGCGTTGGCGGCATAATTCAAAAGATATTCCTTGCCGGCCGCTGTGAACGTATAGTTAGAGCCGGTGGCAGCCGTGTAGGTGGAGCCGCTGGTGATGATCGTGGCAAAGTATCCCGTCGTGGTGCCACTGCCGGTGTTGTCGATCAGCGTGATCGTGGTGCCCAGGGTCAAGCCGCTCAGCGTGGAAAGGTCCAGCGTACCGGCCAGGGTGACGCGACCGCCGACCTGCACTTGGTCATAGGAGGTTCCCACCACCGATCCGCTCACTTCCGCCACGAGGGTGGATGAGCCGTCCGTGGTGAAGTCGCCCTGTACCTTAGTTATCTCGGAACTGCTGCTGCGGGCCAGCGTGCCGCTGGTCAGCGCGAGGTTGCCGGTCACCGTGGTGTTGCCTTTGAGTAATCCGCTGACGGTGGCGCTGCCTTCGATGGTGCCGTTGGCATTCAACGTGGCTCCCGCGGAAACCGAAAGCGCACTGGTGGATTTGGTGGTGCCGCTCAACGTGGTCGTGCCGGTATACACCGTAACGCTGCTGGCGATGTTGTAGCCTTTCAGCGTACTTAAGCCGTTGAGCGTTGTTGCACCCAGGTTTAGCCCGCTGCCGTTGATCGTGCCACTGCTCACCGTGGCACCCACCGTACCGGAACCGGCCAACTCCGCCCCGGAGGCGACACTCACCGCGCTGGCCGCCGCAAGCAAGCCATTGACGATCAAAGAGCCGCCATTGATCGTCGTTGTGCCACGGTAAGTGTTTGCTCCGGCCAAAATCTGCGTGCCGCTGCTGAGGGTCAGGCTGAGAGGGGCCGTGGTGCCGCAGTCACTAATCACACCAGAGAAGGTGTTTGTAGTGGTGCCGTTCAATGTCAGCGAGGCCGCCGTGGCTCCCGTGGCATTGTTGGTCATCGTTCCCGAACCGGCTAGTCCCGCCGCCGTCAAGTTGTAGGTTCCAGCGGTACCCAGGGCTGTTCCGGTCGGGTTGGTGAGGTTAAGGGTGGCACTGCCGCTAATCGTCACTAATCCCTGAGCTGTAATGGCTGAACTCAGTTCAAGGACCGATGCGGAGCTGCCCGATCCGACCTTGATCCCGCCAATCGCCCGGTTCGATACCAACGCCGTCGTTCCCGAGCCGCTGTAGTAAAAGAGGCTCGTCGAGTCAATCGTGCCCGAGCCCACCGTATTGCTCAGGTTATTCGTCGTATTGGCGTTGACCGCTTGCAAGATAACATTGGAACCGATGGCGGTATTCGCCCCGCCGTTGGTCGTGTTCCCAAAATTGTAGTAAGCGGCCACGAAAGTCCCGGGCGACGACGCGCCTGCGCTGTTGATGATGCTGATGAGCGACGAGGACAATACACCGGTGGTGGACCAGCTTGGCCCATAGCTCTTGCCGTTGCAGTTATAAGTGTATCCATTTAAATCGACGACGTCCGTGATGCTATTGCCTGCGTACCCTCCGTAGTAAATAGGGGCATTGCTGCCGGAACCGCCGTAGGTCAAATTGCTTCCCAGTTTGAGGATCATGGTGTTCCCGACCGTGGCCGAGCTGGTGCCACCAAAGAAATTGAACGAATTGACGATGTTCGTACCGGTACCTGAATAATTCACCGACCCGGTCGCGCTCGATGAAAGAATGACGGTGCTGGTGGTGGTGCTGCTGCTGTTGCCGGAGGTGGCGGGACGAATCCCTATGTCGATGGCATTCGAACCGGTCCCAAATGCAATCGTTTGCGTCACCGAGCCGCCAATAGTCACGGCGCCATTCAAAACAACGCCTCCTCCGGTCGATGTGTTGCCGGTCTGAAATCCGCTAATCTGCCCGTTGATAATGTAGGTCGAACCTGTGAGATACAGCGCGGCGGCCCCAGATTTCGAGCCGCTATTGGTGACTTTCCCTCCGCTATTGACAGTGAGATTTCCGATCAAATATTTGCCGGGAGTGGCTGTATCCGTTTGAAAATTCAGAGTGCCCCCGTTATTGACAACGAGCGGCACTGTGATCGTTGGGCTGCCATTCGAGACTCCATTGATCCAGTTGAAGGTGGATGCATTCGCAATAACAATGCTGTCGCCGGAAAAAGCGGTATTGCCGCCGTTATTAAGAATTTGCTGGGAAGACGCGGTCAAGGAGGAGTCGCTGCCAAAGGTGAAGGTCGATGCCGTAGTGCCGTCCCCGATCGTAAGGGTGACATTGGCAGCGGCAAAATTGAGATTCATATGCCCGCTGGTGGAGCTGTATATAGCGCCCCCGCCGGTGAGCGTAAGCGATTTAGACAAGCTCAACGTCACGTCGTTGGTCCCCGTGGTATTTACCATATAGAGTGCGCCCAAGGTTCCCGACACACTTGTGTTATAGCTGACGGTGTAGTTGGCGCCGCTCGTATTGCCGAGAAAATAGGCCGTATCACCCGCGCCCGGTCCACCGGTGCCAGTCGTGGGGCTCCAGTAGGTTCCGGTGCTCCATTGCTGTCCCGTTGCAGTAATATTCCATGTGTAGCTGGAGGCCTTGGCCGTCTGCGCCATCATGAGCAGCGATGCGAGCGGAGCAAGATATGCGAGGTTCTTCAAATAAGAAGAAACCGGCGGATTCGTATGGGGAAATTTCGAGGTCATGGCTAGGGGTTTTGGGGATTAGGGGTTTTATTGGATTTTTTAATGAATTAATTGATCTGCGCGTCCCTTTGGAAAATCCGCTGGGGAGTTGGATTTGCCACCCTGAAGGTGGACTCGGGAAATCATCAAGCGAGGCGAAAAGACAACGGAGGGAATCGGTTTCCACCCAGGGGTGTTGACGAGCTCAACCGCCATTTTCATGGTGGTCAACGGCACCGGCGAAATCCTGGCAATCAATTCTCCGTCACAACCGGCAATGTCGACAATCGTGGTCTTCGCGTGAGCATTAGTTTTCATTGACTAAGCAGATCAGCAAACGGGGGGGGGGGGATTAAAATTCCACAGATTGTGAAACGCGGTTAACTTAACCTTAAGTCTATTGGGACGTCAAACACTTTTCCCGTTTCTTGGATGAACCTTTTTTGGCCATTTGAAAGAGCGGCCCGGCATTTCGAACGTCGGCCGTCGAAACAGGCCGGGACTTGACCGCCCATGGCAGTCCCTTCTCTGAAAAAAGCAGCGGAGATTGCAAGGAGGCGGCGATCGCCTCGTCGAGGCCGCTTACTTGGTAGACATCCCCATCATCGCTTTCCAGGCACTCAGCCCAAGGCCGTTCAATGGAGTGAATGCCTCCCGAAGAAACCAACATAGCGTTGGTTGCCAGGCTGTACCCCCTGGCGTCGGCCAATAAAGTGGAAGGCCGCGGCCTGATGCCCTCAACATAATCGAAAAACGCAGCGTAACCTCTTGCAACTAAAGTGGGCGTATCCATGTTACAATGCATCGTTCCAAAGCTGCTTTCCAGGACTTCGCATTCCTCGGATACCCGCGCCCACCCCGTCGTACCGATCACCTCGATCTGAAACGGAAATTTATTTTGGCTGGCATGTGTCAACGCAGCATTAAAGCCGCATCCCGAAGCGAACCGTCCGCGCAGGCAAGCCACGTCATAGCCCTCGATCGGTCGAGCCCGATACAACTCGCCCTGCACTTCGAGGGGGCAGTTGAAATCGTCCATTCCCTCCCCGGCGAAGAACATGATGTTATGGATCAAATGCGCCAGCGCGTTGGTCGCGGGACCGTCAAATACCGGCTCGCCATCGACGCTCATTCGTCCGGCCCAACCCGCGCGGTTATAGTAACGGCTCGTTCTGGGCCAGCAAACGCCTACCCGGATCTCCCGCAATTGCCCGAAGCGTCCGTCGGCTAGCCAGCGTTTAAGCTGCTGGCTCCAGTCTGCCTCGACCATCTGGAACGCCACGGCAATCCGCCGCTTCGCATCCATCCTGATCAATTCTTCAAGCTGGCCGAGCGTTGGCACCGGCGGTTTTTCCAAGTAAACGAATACGCCGCGCTCCAGGCACGCACGGGCCATCCGGTCATGAAGCGGAATGGGCGTGGCGATGGTCACTGACGTCAGATCCGTTTCCCGCTCAAGCATATCGCAGTAATCCTCATAAAGCCGGATCCCGCGCCCAGTGAGTTCGGCGCTCAGCTCGGGAAAGCGGCCAAGCGTGGGATCGCAAACGGCAGCAAGGCAAACCCGCCGCTCCATGTCGCAGAGCGTCCTGAAATGCTGACGGCCAAAACCGCCAATTCCGATAAGCGCATGTTGAATCAAAGCCGTCATGACAAGAGGCGAAATGGGATTTTCATGAGGGACGAGCCTGGTTGCATAAATTTAACGTTCAGTCATTATCCAAGTATTTTTTGAATTCCGTTGAACAAACATTCGCTAGTTTAAGCCTTCGTTTGGCCACTGCCGGTGGCATTACGCGACAGACTCAACCTTAAGTCAGCCCAACAGTCAAGTTTTATCTTTTCCCCAGTATTTTCGAGGCGGATTTTTTTGGACTATTTGACAAGGAACAGGTCCATAAATGCCGCGGGATATTTGCTCGCGCCAATTCCCGGCGTCAGTTCCAGCCAGCCCATGCGGCTTTTTCCATTGTTGAGGTTCGCAAGGATATCCCAACGCATGGAATTTCCCGCGGCTAATCGGAGAGGGCTGATCGCCGCGCGCGAAAACGCCATTTCGTAGACGGTCTTCCCCGGCAACGGCTTTACGGCCAATTTCACCTCGTTCCCATTCAACACGCCGAGCGATTTCTGCAGGCTGTCGTAAACGGAACTGGAGGCGCAGATCCGATAGACGCACGGCGCGCCCTCGAAGAGCCCGAGGCAGTATTCGAAGTCGTCGTCGTCGTAAGACTTCTTATCTATCGAGGCATTCTTGAGCGGATCGAACGCAATTTGGAGCGAGTCTCCGTTGTAAAGGCTGCTCGCGGAAGGGGCATTGGGATGGAAGCCATTCTTTACCACCGCCACGGCGACATAGAGGTAGTTGTCATCCCATGCCGTGCGGACTTCCGCGCGGATCGCCTTGTCCGCGTCGGTCCACAACCGAGGGTCGCGCTTGACGGCATTCGGCCCGCTCAGCACCACGGGATCCTGGCTCGGCCAATCGCTAAGGTCACCGTCGATCGTCAGCGGTTTGCTCACCGCCGGGCACAGCATGGCGCGCAGATGATAATCATGGGTTTGCGACCGCTGCGATCCGGCGGTCGTGATCCTTATTGCGACGCTCTGATCCCGGGTGCCGATCGGCTGTGGCGCATCGAACGTCAAGGGGACGCTTTCTTCCGCGCCCAACTGCTGGAAGGGCTGTTTCTGAACCGGATCGCCATTCGGACCGAACATCTCCACCACGCCGCTCACCGGAGTGCTCGTCCGGTTGGTTACATCCATGACAAACCGGTGTGTATCGAGCACCTTGACGTTGGCCGTAAGGGATTGTTCCCCATTGCCGAAATCGAGCCCGGAGACCGCCTTCTGCAAAGCATCGAAGCTGAGCGAAGTTTCGATATAAAGAGGAGCCTCGCCCACCGTCGCAGCCGTGGCCTCCATGGGATTTCCCATCAGATCGTAAACTATTCCGTCCTCAACGGCGGATTTCAGGTTGAGCACGAGCGGCTTGCCGTTCCATTTCCACAAGCAGACGATCCGCGAGTCCCCCCGTTCAAAGACATAGCAGCGGCAATCCGCCCCCACCTTGATTCGCCCCGCAACCCGCGCCGCGCCAAGACGATCGGCCAGCGCCCGCATGGCATAGAGCACCGGGTTTGGGATGGCTTTGCATTCATTATCGGGATTACCGGCAAGAAACACATGCCAACCGGTTCCCTCCGGCCACAACGACGATTGGAACTGAATGTAACGTTCCGTGCCGTTGGCAAATCCGATCAGCATGTTCCGGATGGAAAGCTCCGCGCTATGGCGCATCGTTTCTTCGATTTCATCGTCAACCAGCATCGCCGTATTGTTAAAGCCGCATTCCGAAGCGGCCATTGGCAATTCGCGTCCGCCCTCGGTTCGCAGCGTGCGCCTCAAGTCAACCAGATCTGTCTCGTAATCGGGTAATTCCGGCAGCAGCCGGTACGGATGCTCTGTCACGAGGTCCAAGTATTTGCCCGCACCCAAGGCCAACACATGGCCGGTAAAGCTAACATCAGTGTGGCACGTGGTAGGCCCGCCAAATTTGGATTGAGGATCAATTCCCCGGATCGCCTCGGCAGCCGCGTGGAGCGTGCGCACATAGGCTTCCGGCGACATCTCCTCATATTTTAAAGGATCTGGATTCTTTGATTTTCCACCCCAAATATTCGGTTCATTCAGGATCTCGTAGCAGTCAATCAATCCCGCCACCGGGGCGAAGTTCCGCTTCAGAAAAGCCTGCCAGGGCTGGAGATCCCGGGCCGCCAGCAGTAAGGGTTGATCAAACCCGACTGAGACAAGTGTATAGAGCCCTGCCTTTTTCAGAATCGGCACATTCTCCACCCCAAGAAAACGCCCCTGGGCCTCTTTGTAATCGCTCCACAGCCGGACGGAACCAATCCGGAACTCGTCGAGATATGGAACGAGAGCCTCCATGTTTTGCTGGGTGCGGCAGTCGAGTCCCATGCGATCCAGTTTCGGCCCAGGCGAATCGGTCCGGCCCAGGTAGAACACATGCCGATACTGGCTGCCAGTCGTTTGATCCCGCGCGATAACCGCGACATTACCCGGCCCCAGCAACGTCCATTTCACCGGAACTTGGACCGGTTTGATTTCGCCGGGCGCAATCGTGAAGGTGCCGATTTCTCCGCTTCCCACCTGCCTGCCGAAAAAGTCCGTGGATGTGAAGGAGAGCGTTACCTGCCGCGGCTGGGAAGTCGGGTTCTCAATTTGCACCTCGGCCGTCACCGGTTCGCTGCAACGGTAGTTATGGGTCGCCTTGTCCAGTTTGCCTCGCAGCCAAAGAGTGGAGTCGTCGCGGAAGGTGGAGACCTCCGCCACGGAATAACTGGCGTCGTCAACCCACACGACCCCGGAGGCGTCAATGATCGGGCTCACCTTCTCGAAAACGGAAGCCTCCCCCGACACCACGTTGCCAAGCCGGGTAATGCCCGGAGCGGGTTCGCCCCAATTCGGGATTTGCACCTCGTATTTTCGCCACTCGGCGCTCACCGTAACGCTCTTAATATAGGCAATGCCAGAGCCGAGAAAGAACGAGAGATCCACTTTAGCGCCAGGCTTTTGCGCTTTCATCCAAACGGAGAAACACGCCGGGCGTCCCGGGACATACGGCACCGGATTGAAGAACAACCGGCCCACGGCACCGTCGCTTTTGAACGAGGTTCTCCCACCATGGAACACCGAGCGGTCCAACGTCCACGTGCCATACTCCGTAATAATGCATTCTTTGTTGGTGTAGATTTTTCCGCCCATGCCTTTCTGTTCCATCGAGGTCATACCGATGCCATACCATCCCTGCTCCGCGCCGCCGTTTACGATCCAGTTCTTTCCGGCATCGACTTCGTTCTCCGGAGCCACTTGGAGATCCGCACCAGAGATGCGGTAGACCGCCGGCGAATACGCGTCAAAACGGACCCATACTTTTTCCATGGCGTCCACGGAACGAGTCGAGAAACAGAGCTCCGCAGGTTGATCGCCGATTTGCACTTCCTGCGCTTTGTAGAAGTGCTTTCCGGCGGCCATGCCCTCAATGTAAACCTTGCCGCGCGCCGGACGGTCGGCCGTCACCTTAAAATGCGCCGTCAATTTCTTGGCCGAATAATCGACGCCGCCCAACGGCACAAAAAAGCGAACAAGCTCCAACTCCTTCCCGGAGGCATCGGGGGCCGCGGCCGATGCATCCACCTTCAATAGAACAGGCGAGGTGCCTTCAAGCGTTATCTCCGCGTTGCCCCGGGCCATGCCAATCGGCGTCTTGTCCCGTACAATCCACACGTTCTTGTCGTCTTTCGTGACAACGGTGCTTTGGAAATCGACGCCGGAGACAGGCGGTTCTGCGTTGCCTTCCATTTGGCCAAGAAGCAAGAGAACGAGGGGGAGGATCAGGATTTTCGTAGGTTTTAGTTGTTAGAAGTTTGATGACTTTGGCGCCTATTTCGGAGAGACGAGAAATGGCTCATCTCCGCCGCAGCTTGACACAGCATGGAAAAGCAGGTTCGGCCTTACAGCCAAACCTATTATCACTGGATGCCACCCTGGCATACCAACAAAGGTAAGGTATGGGGAACGACGAGGATGAAGCCATCGGCGTTTCCCACCGCCTCGGCCTCCCCTCACCGGCTAAAACTAAGGTTCGAAACGGTTCATTCAGGAATCGCTTTTGGATGAATGGGATCGGGTCCGGCGCTGCTTGGGGCGCACCGTTGAATCGCGTTCCACCAGCTCGGGCATCAAAACCATGGACGTCTCAAATTTCGGGCTGTTTTCGGGAATCAGCCGCATCAGCATATCAACCGAATAACGGGCCATTGAGGAAAAGGGAATCTTCATTGTCGTCAGCGGAACCACCGAATGGGCGGCGAGAAATTCATCGTTGATACCGGCAATGGCAATATCCCTGGGCACCTTGATGTCCAAAGCATAGAGCACCCGCAAAAGAATGGCCGCATCTTCGTCGCTACTGCAGAAGATGGCTTCGGGCAGCTTGCCGGAACTCAGCCATTGGGCATATTCCGTCTCGCGCATACCGGACGGAATGCGCCTCACCTCCGACGCTAGACCCGCGGTCTCCATGGCGTTGCGGTAGCCCTCGATACGGTCTGCGGTGCTGTAGTGCGGCACTCGCACGATGGGCGAGAAATAGGCAATGTGGCGGAAACCTTTCTTGATGAGAAACTCCGTCATCATTCGCGCCGTGGAGACATCATCCACATAGACCGCGTTCGTCTTCCGCTTTTCATTGAGGTAAACCACCGGAACTCCGCAGGACTCGACAATCTCCACAAACTCCGGCGTGAGGCTGGCGGCGTCCTGGATAATCAACCCGTCCAGGCACGCCTCGCGCAGCGTGCGAGGCAGCTTTAGCGAAAAGTCGAGCATGGTAGGCACGCGTATGAGAAAAATATTCTGTCCGGCCTCCGTTGCGGCGGAAGTAAGACCATCCAAAATGATATCTGAATAAGAATAGTCATGGCTCTCCTTGGTCACCAGGATGAAGCCGATATTGTTAAACCGGTTGGAGCGCAGCGCGCGCGCTCCGGAATTGGACCGGTAATTAAGCTGCTGGGCCGCCTCCTGAACCCTGCGGACCGTTTCGGCGCTGACCCGCGTATTGCCGCCATGGCCGGACAACGCGGCATTAACCGAAGCTTTGCTTAAGCCCGTCAGACGGGCGATATCGGCGAGCGTGCCTACTTTCTGGAGAGATGGCATGATGATTTTATCGGCAAATTTCTTGACTTCAGGTAAAGTCTATTCCAGATTTTCGCTCATCACAAGCCTTTCTTTTGGAGAAAATCATTCTCCTAGAACTTCTCCAGTTTCTTTTCTATCCACTGACTTAACGTTTAATCATTCACAAATTTATGCCTGCATCTCTCGCCTCTGTGGGGCTTCAATGCTCCTCTCTCGTTGAAAAATGGACCGATCCGGTTTCGGGGATCGAAAGCCTTCTGCTCGACGGGTCCGGCGCCCCTTTTCAGCAGTCCTTCTATTTTGTTAACTCTAGCCTTACCAACAATGGCCGGTATTACTGGTTCTATTATGCATTCCCCCCGGCGGGCAATGCCAGCGGGCGCACCCTGGCGGTCGCCGACTTCGCCAAGGAAACAATCCACTATTATCCTGAAACACAATTTCTCGACGCCTCGCCCACGGTCGATCTTGCAAGCGGCGAGGTTTACTGGTGCAACCAACTGGAAATCTGGAAACGCGGCCCGGAACCAGAAAACATTCCCGTTTTAATCAACCGCTTTCCCCAGGAAATCGCCAAAGGGCGCTACGTCGCCTGCCTGGCCACGCATCTCACCTTCTCCTCCGATCGCAAGGCGCTCAACATCGACGCGCAAATCGGGGCCGAGTGGTACATCGGCCATGCCCCGCTCGACGGCAGCCCGGTTGTGATCTGGAAAAAATTCGACCGGATGTTTCACCACACACAGTTCAGCCCCACCGACCCCGATCTCCAGTTAATCTGCCAGGACTACTCCGTGAACCCGGTAACCGGAGTCAAAGGCGGCATCGACCATCGCTTGTGGTTACTGCGCCAGGGGGGGCAGCCCGAGACGATCTACCCCGGCGGAGGCTCCAACATGCAGGGGCACGAATGGTGGTCCACCGATGGCAACCGGGTCTGGTATTGCCACTACCACAAAGGCGTCGAATACCTTGACATCCACGAACGCAAACCGGTGCTCGTGTGGCCGTCTGAGACGGTATCCCACGCGCATGTCGATGCTACCGAAACGTATCTGGTAGCCGACTACCTGCCGCCCGAAAAACCGAGTGAACGCCGCGTCACTTTCTTCAACCGCGCCACGGGCAAGGAAGTCAACCTCGTCTCCCATCTTCCCCATCCCCCCAAGCTCGAGGAAAAATACCACGTCCACCCGCATCCTCAATTCTGTTACAATGATCGCTATATATGCTATACGACAACCGTTCGCGGTCGGGTGGATGTCGCCTTTACCCCGGTTGACTCTCTGATTGCAGCCACTCAATGTTAAGAGATTTCCCATTATGAAACACCACCTCCCCCCGCGCCTTGGCCTCGGCTTCGGCGCAGCCCTCGCCTTGGCATTAACTTCCGCCCAAGGGGCCGTTTCGCTGCCAGCTTTGATCTCCGATCACGCCGTTCTCCAGAAATCCGCGAAAACCGTGCTCTGGGGCAAAGCCGCTCCTGGAGAACATGTAACCGCAACCGTCGCGGGAGTCCGAGGGGAGGCGACGGCGACCGCTCCCGACGGAAAATGGCGCATCGAAGTGGATCTCTCCCACGTCGGGCAGGGCCCCTTCGATCTCGTCATCGAAGGAACCAATAAAATCACCGTCAGCGACGTAGCAGTCGGCGAAGTTTGGCTGGCCTCGGGCCAATCAAACATGGAATTTACCCTGAGCCGATCCATCGGAGCGGAAGAAGAAATTGCCGCGTCCGCCAACTCGCAGTTGCGCCAATTTCGCGTAGCCAATAACGCGGCCCCGACCGTACAGGACGAATGCAAAGGGAAATGGGTTTTGGCCGATCCCAAAACCGCGGGCGGCTTCACTGCAATCGGCTACTACTTTGGCAAGACATTGCAACAAAGCCTTCACACCCCGGTCGGCCTGATCCACAGCTCGTGGGGCGGCACGCCTGTCGAAACGTGGACCAGCGCCGAGGCGCTGGAGAGCAACCCGGAGCTCAAGGCCGGGAAGGATCGGATCAACAAGGACGTGGATACCTACAACGCCGGCAAGCCAGCCTATGTAACCTCCTTTCATGAATGGGCAAAGCAATACGACCGGGCAGATAAACCGGCCGATCCCGCCGCCTTTGCCGCCCCGGAAATCTCGACCACCGACTGGCAGCCGGTCGTCATGCCTGGGAAATTCAGTGCCGCCGGGCTTCCCGACTCCGGGGCGATCTGGATCCGGAAAACCGTCCCCATCCACGGCGCGGCCCGAACCGTTACCTCCCAGCTTGAACTGCAAACACCGGAAGGCTTTGAAACCGTGTATTACAACGGGAAACTAGTCAGTAGCGTGACGCCCGACAATTATGCGGGCATCGGAGCTCGTCACTACTACTACCTCAAAGACCACGTCGAAGGCGACAACGTCATCGCTATCCGGATCTACAATCCAGTCGGCGGCGCGGGGCTCAGCGGCAATCCCGACCGCCTGGCCTTGGACAAAATCAACCTCAAAGGAGAATGGCTCGCCAAAGCGGAATACGCCTTGCCGCCCCTTTCCGCCGAGGCGCAACAAACCGCCCCGCAACCACCAAAATCCGTCGTACTGCCTCATAACCGTCCCTGCACACTATACAACGGAATGATCGCCCCCCTACAGCCGTACACCATCCAGGGTACTATCTGGTATCAGGGAGAAAACAACGCTGGCCGCGCCTGCCAGTACCAAGCCGCATTTCCGCTCATGATCACCGACTGGCGGCAGCGCTGGGACCGGAACTTTCCCTTCTACTTTTGCCAGTTGGCCAGCTTCCAAGACAAAAAACCGCAACCGAGCGAAAGTGCCTGGGGCGAATTGCGCGAGGCCCAGACCAAGACGCTTTCCCTGCCAAACACCGGCGAGGCAATCCTCATCGACCTTGGCGAAACCGGCGATGTCCATCCTCGGAACAAAAAAGACGCCGGACAACGTCTGGCAGCCATCGCCCTGGCTAAAACCTACGGCAAACCCGTTCCCTACTGCGGCCCGGTTTGCGATTCTCAAAAAATCGAAAACGGCAAAATCCGCCTGCACTTCAGGGAACTCAACGGCGGCCTCGTGGCCCGGCCCTTGGGAACGGAATACGTCGCCAGCTCGCTGAAAAAAGAGAATCCCCCGCTGGTTCGCAACAGCCCCAATAGCCAACTCGAAGGATTCGCCATCTGCGGCGAGGACAAGAAATGGCAATGGGCCGACGCCAAGATCGAAGGCGACAACGTCGTCGTCTCCTCGCCCGCCGTCGCCAAGCCCGTGGCCGTCCGCTACGCCTGGGCCGACAGCCCCACAGCCAACCTATACAACCAAGCCGGACTTCCCGCTGGGCCGTTCCGCACCGATTCCTTCCCCGGGGTTACTGAACAATCGAAGTTCTAGTCATCCCTCGGTGGGCCCCACCCAAAGCATCTGGCCCCGGTTTCCTCAATGAACTTCCTATCCCTCCGCCGCATCCCAACAGTATGCCGTACCGCCGTCAATCAAGGAGCCAGCGTCACAGGCTCATTTATCGACTCCGAGTGGGTATTTCACTATATCGTGGCCGGAGAATGGCTTTTCGAGCTGGAATCCCAACGTTACGTCATCGGCCCCGGCGATCTCGTCTTAATTCCGCCCCGCCTGCTCCATGTGGTTCGCGCCACCAAAGGCGCGAAGCGAATCCACTGGGTCATTCATTTTGAAATGCATGGCGCCCCGCTACCGCCCATCGGCGGGTTTCCCTATGCCGTTTCCTCTCAGGCCGGAATCCGGAGCAAAATCGAATCGCTCTTTACCATGGTTTTCGAGGATAAGAACTCCGCGCCGGACCATTTCGCCGGTGGCGTCATTGTATCGCTCCTCGCCTTGTATTTCCGACTGGAACGCAACGCAAAACCCGTTCAATCCCGGACCATGGCCAGTTGGGGCGCCATGGAGGCAGGGATTCGCTTCATGCAGGAAAACTCCCCCCGGCAGGGCCTGCGGCTAGCAGATATCAGCCACGCAGCCGGTCTTTCTCCGGAATATCTCTGCCGGGTGTTTAAGCAATGTTTCGGGGTATCGGTGATGCATTACCTAACCTCCTGCCGGCTGCAAAAAGCCGAGGAGCTTCTCTTGAATAGTTCGAAGAACTGCACCGAAATCGCCGAGGCAATCGGGTTCGAAAGCGTGCATTCACTCAGCCGCATCTTCCATAAAATGAAGGGCATCCCGCCTATGCGCTACCGGCAAATGCACAGCGGCAGGTAGCCCCGCCTATCGCCCCGCAAACCGCCGGTTGGCGCGAATCAACTGAAGCCTCTGCTGGACACTCGCATATGAGCGCATCCCGTCATTCTGAGTATTCTCGACATAATCGAGCAGGCGGGGAATGGAGCTGGTGGCCACGTGAAGCCGGGTATCGGAGGAGCCGTAATAGATGAACACCTCCCCGTTCTCCCGCGCCACCCAACCGTTGGAAAAAACGACGTTGGAGACATCGCCAACGCGCTCCGCTCCGAAGGGAGCAATGAAATATCCCTGCGGCTTCGCGATGATTTTCCGCGGATCGCCCAGATCGGTCAGGAAGAGATACAAAACATACCGAAGTCCGGCGGCGGTAGCGCGCACCCCATGCGCGAGATGGAGCCAGCCTTTTTCCGTCTTGATCGGCGCCGGACCCTGGCCATTTTTCAATTCATTGACAGTATGGTAAACCCGCACGTCGATGATCTGTTCTTCGCCGCTGCAAGCCTCCTCCATCGAAGAACACAAAGCCCACCCAATGCCTCCGCCGGTCCCCGTATCAATAAATCCATCCTGCGGCCTTGTGTAGAGGGCGTACTTGCCGTCAACAAACTCCGGATGCAGCACCACATTGCGTTGCTGGGCGGATGGCGTTTTCAAATCCGGCAGCCGTTCCCAGGTTTTGAGGTCCTTCGTGCGAACGATGCCGCATTGAGCCGTGGCGCTCGACTGGTCGCCAGCGCTTGCGCCGAGAGCGCGCCGCTCCGTGCAAAACAGCCCGTAAATCCAGCCGTCTTCATGCCGTACCAAACGCATATCGTAGATATTGGTATCGGGTTCGGAAGTTTCGGGGATAACGCACGGCTCATCCCAAAAACGGAAATGGTCGATCCCATTTTTAGACTCCGCAATCGCGAAAAAGCTTTTGCGGTCAGCTCCCTCCACGCGAACACAAAGAACGATCGAACCGCCCCATTCCAACGCCCCGGCATTGAACGCGGCATTGATCCCCATGCGTTCCAAAAGAAACGGATTGGTCCCGGGATTCAAATCATACCGCCACTCCAGCGGCACATGTTCGGCGGTGACCACCGGATAGGTATAGCGCTCATAGACACCATTGTACCAAGTTTCGTCGATGTTGTTCTTCCGGCAAAGAAGATCGTCGTGACGCTGGCGCAGAAGGGCAAATTTCGCTTCAAATGAAGTGTTCATGCGGACGGGATATCGAATAGGAGCTTTGAAAAAATGGGCGAGGCAGCCGCGTTCTTCCAAACAGTGAAGACCCGGCTTCCTCAGGGATACCGCGGCTAGAAACAAATCACCGACTTAGATTTGCAGCTATCGTAGGCCGCGTAAATGAACGTCAGCGCATCACGCGAATCGTCCAGCGATGAAACGGGACGGGAGCCGTTGTTGATGCAATCCACAAAGGCCCGCGCTTCGCGCACGAATGAGTCGCCATATTGAACATCGTCCGTAATCTTCTCACCGTTCAAATACAGGGCATCCGAAATCGTGATGCTCGCCTTGTCGCCCATGATCCGGATTCCGCTGATGTCGTAGTCCTTGCCCGAAGCCCAAGACTGCATAATGCAACCCACCGAACCGTCCGCAAATTGCACATGCACGCTCGCCGTGTCCTCGCCGTCCATGTTCGTAAGAATCTGCTTCGCACAGAACGCCTGCAAAGCCACCGGCATGCCCAGCAGATAAAGCATCTGATAGACCAGATGGTGGCCGCTGTCCATCAACGCCCCGCCCATCGCAAGCTCCTTCTTGGCCCGCCACCCCGTCGCGTGGTTTTCGCTGATGGTGTGGCTTGAAATAAACGACGAGTAAACCAGCTTCCCGAGAGCGCCGCTCTCGATGATCTCCTTCGCCTTGCGAACCGCGTTACGGTACACAAAGTTGTGTCCCGGAAACACCACCCGGCCAACCGACTCGCTCAGGTTCCTGATTTCCTCCAAACTCTTGGGATCGGTCACAACGGGTTTCTCAACAAGCAGATGTTTGCCAGCTTTCAATGCGGCGATGATCTGACGATAGTGGCACGGGTTGATGGTTCCGATAACCAAAGCGTCCAGCGATGGATCCGCAGCGATGGCGTCGAAACTTTCGTAGGGAACCGTGCCCCATTCAGCGCATTTTTTCTTCAGCAGCGCCCGGTCCGCAGCCATCTGGGCTTCGTTGCCAAAAGGCTCATGACACAAGGCCGCGAACTCAACATCGGGCAGCGAAGCAAATGCATCGTGATGCCAGTCGGAAATGAAGCCGGCTCCGACCATGCCAATTCTCAAGTTTTTCATAGGTGATAGTATTACAGATTACTCCGTCCAGTTGAAAACAACCCCGATATACTCGTCCTTGTTGGTCTGCAGGCCGGAGTAGGCCTCAGACGCCTGGTCCGGTGTGAATTCGTGGGTGAAGAGCGGTTGAACAATCAAGCGGTTTTCCAAGATGAGTTGCATCACGATCTCGGAATTCCGTTGGATGGAATGTTTGACGAATTCGTCTTTGAACGTCGGCAGCCGCCATTCCAGAGCGCCTTTGAAGTTCGTAAAGCCGGGCAGGTGGATTTTATTGAACACCTTGGTGGCGTCCGTCAGGTATTCCGCCCGCGGCGACCCTAGTAGAATCGCTTCCCCATAGGAGGCGATCAGGTCGAGCGAATCGACAATCACGGAAGAAAGCCCGGTGGCGTCAATGAACGTGGAAACGCCCCCACCGCCAGTGATTTTGTTCACGGCCTCTTTCCAATCCGGCGACCCGGAATTCACCGTGTGGCGGATGCCGCACTCGCGTGCCTGTGCACAACGTTTCTCATTGATGTCCACGCCGATAACATTGGCACCTTGCAACTGAGCGAGTTGAGCGGCGAAATTCCCGACAATCCCCAGCCCCATCACCATCACCCAATCCCCGAGTTCGATCTCGGAAACCCGGATAGAAGTGAATGGAATCGTCGCCATGCGGATGAAAGGAGCCAATTTCAGCGGCATTTCATCGGGAATTTTCAAACACATGCCCGTGTAACGATCTTTCGTATCAACGACAAAATAAGCCGCGTGGGGGCCATAGGTAAAAACCTTGTCGCCGGGCGATACATCAGCGACATTTTCCGCGGCCTTAACCACCTCGCCCGCCGCGATGTAACCGGGAGTATTCGGCAATGCGAACCATCCTTCCTTGCCACTCAGGCAGGCCAGTTCCGTGCCGGGGCTGATCAGCGAATAGTGGTTTTTGACCAGAATTTGCGAGGGAGCGAGCACCGGCTCGTCCATCGAAATCTCCTGCAACTCCACTTGATTGGGTTTTGTAAAAACGACTTTGCGATTTTTCATAAGCTGGGGAATGAGCGTTGGTAAAATCGTATCGAGTTATCCCCGCATAGTCGTTGGACAGGCATGAGAAGATTTGTCAAAAATTGACTTTCTGAAGATCCAGGCGCAGGTGGCACTTGGCGGCGGCCTTGCGGCGGCGATGGCTGGCCCAATCCATACAGTTGGCCAGCAGTTCGATGGTGGTCGAATCGACGATGTGGATGGTTTTGCGGAAACGGCGGGTAAGGCCCTTGCCGGTTCGTCCGCGGACAAAGAAGGGCGAGAGTGATTGAAGGTGCTCCAAGGTGGCCCAGAAGAGCGCTTGAGCCAGGAGTGCGGGACGCATCTTGTTGGCATGGGAAAGCCCGTTGCGGCTTGGCGGGGTAGCCCCTCGAATCGCCGAGAGTGGCACGCTATGGACTCGTAGCGCATCGCAGACGTCGTTGAGTCCTATGGCGTGGGTTAGTTGTGCGTAAAGTAGAGCCACCACATGGCTCCACGCTGAAAACGAACGACAGAGGGGCTCAACCCCGGTTTGGCGGGCCAGTTTGGGCACCAGATGATTGGGGATTAGGTTGCAAAGTTGCCGCAAAACGCTGAACTTCGCTCCTGATGGACGGATAGGTTTTGGTTTTTTCACACCCAGCCGAGTGGCAGGTTCCATTGCCTCCGTCCATCACTTTTTTACCCCCGCCGCCTTCCTCTATGGGACGGCTGTGATTCTTTTTCGACTTTTTCGGCCAGATTTTTATAATGCTTTGGTCCCCCCAGGGTGTCGGGGGGCCTCTTAGCATCCCGAAGCCAGGACGGCATTCTCTCATTCTGATTCCCGGGTAAGCGGCGATCTTCACCTCTGTCATGCCTTTTTGATAGGGTACGAGCCCCAACTCGCCGAGACCATCTTGCCGGGTGGCGAACCATACGCGGCTGCATATGGCGTTTTACCAGGAACAACGGCATTACAGAGGGCTTCCACCGTAAAATGAAACTCATCCAACGCCGCGCTTACGGCTTTAGAAACTTCTCCAACTACCAAATCCGTGTGCTTGCCGCCTGCGGCTAATTAGCACAATATCACCATATCTTCCTCCCTCCCCATTCTTTGGTGGAGACCCGGATTTCAGCTCTCCTCCCTCCCGTTGCTTTGGTGGAGACCCCAAAATCTTTCGGGCGACAAACGGGCGATAGATCACCAAGGGGGTGTTTCTGTCGAGCTGCTCATGCCTTGTAAGTAACGAGATTCACGTTACTTACAGGACAGCCAGCACTCGGACTCGAACCGAGGACCGTCTGATTACAAATCAGATGCTCTACCAACTGAGCTATGCTGGCGTTTGGGGCTCTTTTGCCTTTTCTCTCCTCTGCACAAAAAGAGCCGGGGTAGGATGCCCCGGCTCTTTGGTTTGCGCAAGTCTATTGCGACGCTTTCAGTGCTCTTTTATGAGCATCCCTGGCTGGTGCCGCACTCGGTGCAGCAGCCGCATGCGCCTGCCCGGATGACTTTGTTGCTGCCGCAGTTGGAGCATGTGATGTCCATGTACATGTTCCCCAGGGCTACTTTGACCCGGTCGGCGTGGGCTCTGTCCGGGACGCCGTGGGCTCCCGGGGTGGCGACGCCGTCGGTGTTGACGTGGTTCGATAGGACGTCGAAGATTTCTTTCTCGCCGGTGCGCGAGAGGTCGGAGACGGGCCGGTTGACTGCCCGTTTTTCGATCTCCGGCAGTTCCTTCATGGGAAGTTCGGGCTGGGTTCTTTTGGGTGAGGTGGCTTCTTTGTAGCCTTTGATGAATTGGCAGCCGAGCCAGCGGAAGACGTAGTCGGTAATCGACGAGGCGTTGCGGATGTCGGGGTTCTTGGTGAAGCCGCTCGGCTCGAAGCGCTGGTAGGCGAATTTCTTGACGAGGCTCTCCAGCGGTACTCCGTATTGCAGGGAGAGGCTGGTGAGGGTGGCGACGGTGTCCATGAGGCCGCCGATGGTGGAGCCTTCTTTGGCCATCTGGATGAAGAGTTCGCCGGGGAGGCCGCTCTCGTAGAGGCCGACGGTGATGTAGCCTTCGTGTCCGGCGATGTCGAATTTGTGCGTGAGGGAGACGCGCGTGTCGGGCATCCGCAGGCGGACGGGTTTGTTGACTTTCTGGCGAAGGTCTTCGATCTCGCCTTCGAGGTCGATAACGCGTTTTTCGAGCTCTTCTTTGTCGGCGAGGACGGCGTCGACGTCGGCGGGGGAGTCGGTTTTTTTGCTCTGCACGGGCTGGGAGCGTTTGGAGCCGTCGCGGTAGATGGCGATGGCTTTGAGGCCGAGCTGCCACCCCTCGATATAGGTCGTCATGATGTCGTCAACGGTGGCCGTTTCGGGCATGTTGACGGTCTTGGAGATGGCGCCGGAGAGGAAGGGCTGGGCGGCGGCCATCATGAAGATGTGGGCTTTGTAACCGAGGCTGCGCTTGCCGAGGTGGGGCTTGAAGGCGCAGTCGAAGACGGGCAGATGCTTGGGGTTCAGGCCGGAGGGGATGGTCTCGCCGGTCTTTTCGTCCACGATGTCCTCGATGGTGTCGTAGCGGTCGATGTGGGCGACGATTTTCGCAACGTCCTCGGGGCTGTAGCCGAGCTGGACGAGGGCGGGCTGGACGGTCTGGTTGACGATTTTGAGCATGCCGCCGCCAGCGAGCAGTTTGTATTTAACGAGTGCGATGTCGGGTTCGATGCCGGTGGTGTCGCAGTCCATCAGGAAGCCGATGGTGCCGGTGGGGGCGAGGACGGAGACTTGGGCGTTGCGGTAGCCGTGGGTTTTGCCGAGTTCGAGGGCGCTGTCCCAAACGCGCCGCGCTTCTTCTTTGAGGTAGCCGAAGCGGTTGCCCGCGTCGATTTTGGCGACGTGGCTGCGGTGGCGTTCGATGACTTCGAGCATCGGGGCGACGTTGTCTTTGGCCAGGGGCTTGGGCACGTGGCGGGTGGCGGCGTTGTGGTAGCCTTCGAAGGGGCCTTTGACGGCGGCGAGCCGGGCGCTCTGCTCGTAGGCGTGGCCGGTCATGATGGCGGTGATCGCCCCGGCCAGGGCGCGGCCTTCTTCGCTGTCGTAGCCGAGGCCCATGCTCATGATGAAGGCGCCGAGGTTGGCGTAGCCGAGGCCGAGGGTGCGGAAGACGTGGGAGTTTTCAGCGATTTCCTTGATCGGGTAGCTGGCGTTGTCGACGAGGATTTCCTGCGCGGTGATGAAGAGGCGCACGGCGGCTTTGAAGCGTTCGATGTCGAACGTGCCGTCCGCGCACTTGAATTTCATCAGGTTGAGGGAGGCCAGGTTGCACGCGGTGTCGTCCAGGAAGAGGTACTCGGAGCAGGGGTTGGTGGAGTTCTGCCGGGCGGTGCCTTTGCAGGTGTGCCACCGGTGGATGGTGGAGTCGAACTGCATGCCGGGGTCGCCGCAGGTGTGGGTGCCGAGGGCGATTTTGCGCAGGAGGTCGCGGGCGTCTTTCTTTTCGCACGGTTTGCCGTCGGTGACGCGCTTGGTCCACCACTCCCGGCCTTCGATGGCGGCTTGCATGAACTCGTCGCTCACGCGGATGGAGAGGTTCTCGTTCTGGTACATGATGGAGCCGTAGGCTTCGCCGTTGTAGTTGGCGTCGTAGCCCTGCTCGATCAAGGCCCAGGCTTTGCGCTCTTCCTTGGTCTTGGCTTCGATGAATTCCTCGATGTCCGGGTGCCAGTCCTTGAGCGTGTTCATCTTGGCGGCGCGGCGGGTTTTGCCGCCGGATTTCACGACGTTGGCCACCTGGTCGTAGACTTTGAGGAAGGAGAGCGGGCCCGAGGGTTTGCCGCCGCCGCTGAGTTTTTCGTGGGTGCTGCGCAGGCTGGAGAGGTCGCTGCCGGTGCCGCTGCCGTACTTGAAGAGGAGGGCCTCGGACTGGGCGAGGCGCATGATGTCCTCCATGGTGTCCTTGACGGACTGGATGAAGCAGGCGCTGCCCTGCGGGTATTCGTACTGGCTCGGGGCCTGCTCGGCGACGCCGGTGGCCGGGTTGTAGAAGTAGTTGCCCTTCTGGCCGCCCTTGCCGATGCCGTACTGGTGGTACAGGCCGACGTTGAACCAGACGGGGCTGTTAAACGCGCCGTGCTGGTTGAGGCAGAGCCAGGTAAGGTCGTTGTAGAAGGCTTTGGCGGAGGCGTCGTCGGCGAAGTAGCCGTCTTTAATGCCCCAGTCGGCGATGGTCCGGGTGACGCGGTGGATCAGCTGCCGCACGGAGTTCTCGCGGCCGCCCTTGTGGGGGTCGGTGCCGTTGGCGATGTCGCCGTAGAAGTACTTGGAGACGGCGATCTTGGTGGCCAGGGGCGACCAGGAGGTGGGGACTTCGATGTCGTCTTGTTTGAAGATGGCTTTGCCGGTGTCGTCGGTGATCGACGTGTTGCGGCGCTCCCATTCGATCTGGTCGAAGGGGGAAACTTTGGGATCGCTAAAAACGGCTTCAAACTTGAGGCCTTTGGCTTGAGGGGGCTCGAGTTGGGTGCGCATACGGTTAGAAGCGGAAAGTTTGGGACGAGAGGGTGTACGGACTCCAGGCTTTGGCATGGGGCTTTCCTTAAGGTAAACTGGTTACGGGGTGGTTGCGAATTTTTGAGAGTGAAAAAAACCGGATATTTGGCCTGAAGACCGTGAATAACCGGTGAACATCTAAAGAGCACCCCTGCTACATCTTGTTGGGGTGAGTGCCGGAAATAACACAACATCTTGTGGTTTCGGACAAGATTAAAAATCTGAAAAATTTCCGCAAAACCCCATTTTGGGCTTGCCATGAGGCCCCCCTTTTTCCTCTCCCACGGCATCAAGATTCGAGCCCAAATCCCTCTAAAAAAAACCGGCGCGTGCGGCAACTAGAGGCCTCACGCACCGGCGAATATCCGTTTGGACGCCAAATCTCCTGCAATCTGGCGCTCGGTCGCTATTTAAACAACCCGTTAACGCCCCGGCTGATGCGGCTTCGGGACCACCGCGTGGCCGGAACGGCTCGCCCGCGGGTGGGCCGCCTCGCCGTCGTGCGCCATCGGCGTGACGCTCGGGAAGCCGGGTGCGTCCACGAAATCCCAGTCCGCTCCCTCATTCCAGGGGCCGCGCTCGTCGCTGCCCGCCTCGCCCCGGCCGGTGGAGTCGTTAAAGTAGACGTTGACGACCTCCTTCATGGGCGGAACCTCTCCGATGGAGAAAATATCGCGGCCAATGCTGTCGAGCGCCTTCTGGAAGGACTTCATGTGCGTAATCTCGCGCGACATGAGGAAGTTAAGGGCGTCGAGCGAACCGGCGTCGTCGGTGTACCCGAGGAGGCGCTCGTAGACGATCTTCGCCCGGGCCTCGGCGGCGATGTTGCTGCGGAGATCCACCTCCACTTCGCCGGTGATTTTAAGGTAATCGGCCGTCCACGGGTTCCCAGCGGAGTTGTGAAGACAGACGCCGCCGCCGCCCGCGATGACGATGAGCGGATCGGAATCAACGCTTTCCGCCTTTTTCTTCATCGGCTTGAGGTGGGCCCGGGCCAGCGTGCCGACCACTTCCAGGTGGCTGAGCTCCTCGGTGCCGATGTCCATCAGGAGGTCTTTAATGCCGGGGTTCTCGCAGTTGATACCCTGGATGGTGTACTGCATGGCCGCGGCCAGCTCGCCATTGGCCCCGCCGAACTGTTCCAGAAGCATATTGCCAAAGCGGGGATCGGGCGTCCCCACGTTGACGGTGTACATGAGCTGTTTGATGTGATGATACATGGTTTTCCTGTTCCTCTTGTTTAGTTGCGTGCGGCGCCCAGCGGAGACAAGAAAGGGGGAAAGGTCACGCCAGCGTATTAAAAATACGGAAGGAATTCCACCGCCGGAGGTGCCAGTACTGCCCACAACGGCACCGACAGGAAGGTACAAAAAAAAGGCGGCCGGAGAGTTATGTCCCTCTCCGACCGCCGCGTTTCCCCCTATTTTAGTTTTGTCTTACCAGCCGGAATTGCAGGAATTGCAGGAGTCATAGGACTCACTGGGAGCCTGCCGGATGATCACACGCTCCGCCACAGGCGCGGGGCAGCTCGGGAGCACCAACCGCTCGGCCACCGGGGCCGGGTAGTTCCGGATGATGACGGTCTTCTCTGCCACGGGAGCCGGGCAGCTATTGACGATCACTTTTTCTGCCACCGGCGCGCAGCTTTCGACAACGGGCATCGGTTTCAGACGGATAACCTTCACCGTCGTCAGGCGTTCGCCAACGGGCTCAAGCCCGACGCTCTGGATGGAGGTAATCTTCTTTGCGATCGGCTGACCGCACTTGTTGACGCGATAGTGCGTCTTGGTGGATTCGGTCACCACGCGCCGGGCCATGGGCTCGGAGATTTGGTGGGTGGCCACAACGTCGGGCTGGCCGAGCTCGCGCCCGGTAATCGCCCGGAACGGCGCCGTGAAGATATTGCCGATCACGTAGGCCGGATTATTCTTGTCAGGAGCCACCCAGCGGCAGCTCGGGCATTCGGGCGTATAGACCGTCCGATGCTCGATCGGCGCGCAGGCGGGAGCCGGAGTAGCGCACATGGTCTGCTCGGCGACAGGCTGTAGCACCGCCCGTTCACGGACCGTGACAACCTTTTGTGAAGAACACCCGCAATCAAACGCAAACGCGCCCGAAGCGGTGGTTAATAGAACTGCTAACCAAGGTATGTATTTCATAGGCTTCTATGGCAGTTTTCGGACCACCGGAGTCATTTGGCCTTGCGATTCGTTTTTGACCTTGACCGGCCAGACCTCTTTCGAGCGCGGGAAAAACGTTCCACGGGGAAAAAACGCCTCGGCAAAAAGCCCCCGCTCCTTCAAGTCTCGACAATCCCGCGCCCCCGCTGCACGATCCGCTCATTGCTCCCCCACCCCACCTTGGGAGCGCGTATCCCATGAAACCCACCGCAGCCACCCGTTGTTCCTGGGCCGACCAAAGCGGCCCGCTCGAAACTGCCTACCACGACGAGGAATGGGGCATTCCGCTGCGCGATTCCCGCGCGCTCTGGGAGATGCTCATGCTGGAGGGCTTCCAGGCGGGCCTCTCGTGGAGCATCATCCTGCGCAAACGGGAGAACTTCCGCAAAGCATTCGCTGGGTTTGACCCCGCGAAGGTGGCCCGCTTCACCGAAGCCGACGTAGAACGCCTTATGCAGGACGCGGGGATCATCCGCGCCCGGGCCAAAATCGCCGCGACCATCAAGGGAGCCCAGATCTATCTCGAAATGGAGCACGGCGGCGAGAGCTTCGCCGATTTCTGCTGGTCCTTCACCGGCGGCAAACCGCTCCAGGGCGACGGCGAGAGCTTCCCCGTGAGCACGCCGCTTTCAGAGAAAATCTCCAAGGAACTCAAGCGCCGGGGGTTCAAATTCGTGGGGCCCACGATCGTCTACGCCTGGATGCAAGCGGTGGGGATCGTCAACGACCACTCGAAGGAATGCGCCTGGCGCAAGCGCGCGGCGCGCCTGGGGTGATCGCCATTGGGAATGCGGGAGAAGCTTGGGGACAACGGGCCCTTGAGCTATTTCTTCCGCTCGGCTTCCATCGCGGCGATGATGCCCGTCAGGTGCGCGATGCTCTTGTGGGCGTCCAGTAGCAGGGCCCGCAGGTCGATGTCGGTAAACGCGGTCGTTTTCACTTTCGCTTCAGCGTTTTCCGCAGGTTTCTGGACCGATTCCGTCAGAATCTGAACCGCCAAGGCTTGCACGTTCGGCAATTCTTGCCGCGCCGCTTCCTGTTTCAGTTTCTCAAGAATCTTGCGGTCGATTCGAAGCGGAAGTCTTTCAGTGTTTTTCCTCGGGGTGGACATCGCGCCCATATTAGGAATTTTTTCCCCAATACAAAACGATCCGCATTGACACCGAGCACAGCCTGACGTCATCCTGTGTTCGCCCTCAGAAGGCCCGGCACCAAAAGCACGGCCCATGGGCGGCGGCGTTTCTCTTCTAAAACGCCGCCGCCTATCGTCTTTTTCCTGAGTTCATGAGTTCCTGATAAAACTCCTCATTTCCGGTATGATTTTGTGACAACAATCAGGTTGATTTTTAACAAAAAAAGGTCAGCATGAAAGTATGCCAGTCACCGCAAAAGGACTAGAGGGGATCGTCGCCAACAGCACCCGTCTGAGCGACGTCCAGGGCGATCAGGGGAAACTGATTTATGGGGGCTACGACATTAGCGAACTCGCTGGCAAGGCGACTTACGAAGAGGTAATCCACCTGCTTTGGCATGGGCATCTCCCGAACCGCAAGGAGCTCGCCGACCTGACCCAAAACCTCCGCAGCCGCCGCGAACTGCCGCTCGGCGTCGTCCGGTTCCTAACGCGCGCCCCGCGCAAGGCCAACCCGATGGACGTGATGCGCACGGCCATTTCGATGCTCGGCCTCTACGACTCGGACCTGGAGGAGGACATCAACGTCGACAAAAACCGCATCCGGGCCTACCACATCACGGCCAAGATCGGCGTCATCGCGGCCTATTTTCACCGGGCGCGGCAGGGTAAACCGCTGCCGCCGGTGCGCAGCGACCTGAGCGAGGCGGCCCATTTCCTTTACCTCATCAACGGCGAGGAGGCTTCGCCCGAAACCGTCAAGACCCTGGATGTCGCCTTCGTTCTGCACGCCGACCACGGCATGAACGCCTCGACCTTCAGCGCGCGTGTGACCATCGCCACCTTGAGCGACATGTACAGCGCCATCACGTCCGCGATCGGCACCCTCAAAGGGCCGCTCCACGGCGGGGCGAATGAGGGGGTCATCCACATGCTCCAGGAGATCGGCAGCGAGGAGAACGTGGACAACTGGGTGGAGGAGCAGCTCGCCGAGAAGCGCAAGATCCTCGGCATCGGGCACCGCGTCTACAAAGTGCTCGACCCGCGCGCGCCCTTCCTGCGCGACATGGCCATTAAGCTGACCAACGAACTCGGCGAGCCGAAGTGGATCCGCATGAGCGAGCGCATCGCCCAGCTTATGCGCGAGAAAAAGGGGCTGGAGGCGAACGTCGATTTCTACTCAGCCACGGTCTACCACTCGCTGGGCATCCCGACGGACCTTTTCACCCCGATCTTCGCCATCGCGCGATGTGCCGGGTGGACGGCCCACGTCCTGGAGCAGCTCGCCGACAATCGGCTCTACCGCCCGCTCTCAGAATACGTCGGCCCCGCGCCGGGGCTGAAGTTTATTCCGATTGAGGAGAGGTAAGAAAGGCTCGCCTCTCCGTTGTGAAAGGCACAAAAGAGAAGGGTCTCTTCACCACGGAATATGGAATCCCCCGACGATCAACGAATGGACGGCTTGAGCCCGGCCCGGCAGGAGGTCATAGCCGAAGCCGAGCTGCTACGCTTCAAAAAACGGCAACGGCTGCTCGATCGCGCACGCGGGAAGCGGGGCAATCCTGTTTTCGCTTTCGGCATCATTGCAGCCATCGGCATGATTGCGTATTTCTTTGCCATTCTCCATTTCAAGACCCCGCCGCGAGGGGAATTAGTATTTGCCTTCGGAGCGTTTTTCGTCGCGCTGGGGCTGATTATGAGGCTCGCTTACGTTGAGCAACGCCTGAACGCTTTGCTGGAACTGCTCGACGAAGATCTGCAGCGCGGGTTCAAACCAAAAAACAAGGATGTCGACAAGGCCCCATGACGGTCCCTTTTGCGCTTTTTGCGCCTTTTTGCGGCTAATTTAGAACACCCGCTCCCCGCCCACGATCTTCTCCCCTGCCCGCTCCCAGCGGTAGAGCGAACCGGGGTCTTTTTTCAGCTCTTTATAGAGCTCGCCGGAGTCGCGTTTTTGCAGGGTCAGCTCGCGGACGCCGTCGGCTTGGCAGCTCAGCACTTTGGCAAAGCCTTTGTACATGCGCGGGTCACCGATGACACGGGCTTCCCGGAAATCGCGCGCCGGTTCGGCCCGGCGGTCGAGGACGAGGAAGCTGAATGGGACGCGCCCCAGGTCGAGGTCGAGTGTTTGCGCGAATTTTCCCCAGCCCGGGTCCACGTGAACTTCGGAGGGGACCCGCGCCAGGTGGTGGCACCAGTGGCGTTCGTTGCCGGGGGCGAGGACGCCGCACGCCGCCGCGTGGGTGCAGGGGGCGACGGCGTGGAAGCCGCTCTCCAGCAATCGCTCGCGCAGGGCGCACAACTGGCGGCTGACATCGTGCGTGCCGGGCTCGACCCACAGGATCGCCGTGGCCTTCGCCGCCGTGGCGAGCAGGGTTTCAAGGACGTTCTGGGGCAGTTCGTTGAGGACATGGCTTACCACCAGCAATCCCGCGTCGCCGCCTCCGCCGACCTCCACGGTGAGGCCGGGAAAGGCCTCCCGGGCTTTCGTGGCCGCGAAGCGCCGGGCCGGGCCGGAGCGGTCTGTGAGAACGAGTCGATCGAACACCCCGGGCCATGCCGACAGCACGCGGCGGCTGGCCACGCCCGTCCCGCAGCCCCAGTCGAGCACGCCGCCGGAGGGCGGGGCCCAGCCGCGCAGGCGCAGCTCGGCGAGGAGGGTATCCCACTTCCAGCCGATCCGCTCGGCGAAGGTGAAGTCGTAGCTGGCCAGTTCGCTGTGGGAGCCCCAGTAGTCGTCCCGGTCTGCTGTCTGTGCGCTGTCGCCAAACTCAAGGAACCGCGCCCGAAGCCGCCGCAGGGCGCTCCAGTTCACGTCGGCCCAGGAGAAGGGTTTCGAGAAATTGATGTTCGATTCCATAAAAAGTTTTCAGCCGTGCGATGCGCCGGTCGAGATCCGCGACGGCGGCGGGGGCGAGCGGCGTTTCGCGCCGGGTGGCGATCAACATGACGTTTTTGGCCGTGTGCTCCAGCGAAACGAATTCGCCCACGCGCACGCGGTAGCCTTCGCGCTCCAGGAGCAGGGCTCGCAGCGCGTCGGTGGCCATTTCGGCATGGCGTTCGGCGAACAGGCCGTGGCGCAGCACATCCTCCAGCGGCCCGGCTTGGCGCGCGGCGTCGACCTGGGGGCGCAGCTCCTTGTGGCAGCACGGGGCGGTGAGAATGATCCGCGCCCCGGCGGTGATCCCGGCAAAAAGGGCGTCGTCGGTGGCGGTGTTGCACGCGTGGAGGGCGATGAGGCAATCCAGCCCCGGCACGACGGCGTATTCGGCGATGTTACTGGCCACGAACCGCAGCCCCTCCATGCCACATTCCCCGGCGACCCGGTTGCACAGGCCCACGAGGTCCGGCCGCGCCTCCACGCCGGTCGCCTCGACGGCCAGCTTTTCCACGCGGCGGAAATAATCGTAAGCCGCAAAGGTGAGGTAGCCTTTGCCGCAGCCCATATCGCAAAAAGTGAACGGCCCGCCGTGCCCGGCCCCGGCGCATTCTTTGTACGCGGAAGCCAGCAGGTCCACGAAACGCTCGATCTGCCGGAACTTATCCCCCATGCGCTCGCGCACGCGGCCCCGGGCGTCGGTCACCTCCAGAGATTTGAGGTAAGCGGCGTTGCCGTCCACCCAGCGGACCGGGGTCCGGTCGTGCTCCAGGGCGGCGGGGGCGTGCGTTTGGGGGATCACTTTCAGGCGCGGCTTGGGGGCCAGTTCGAGTTGGGCCTCCTCGGTTTGGGTGACCAGATGGGCGCTTAAGAATTCGGTCCCTAGTTTCTGCGTCACGTCCCGGACCACCTGGGGGAAGTCGTAATTTTTCGTCACGTCGCGGCGTTCATACCGGCTCACCACGCTGCAACAGAGCCGCCCGCGAAGGGTCACGGGCTTGAAAAGCAGCTTGCGCGGCGCGTCGGGACCTCCGGTGGGATGCCCGAGGGTCATCTTGACGAAAAGGCCCGCTTCCACGCTCTTTTGTAACAGAGCAAGCCATTGAGTGAGCGGATTCATCACCAAATCTTCACCTTTCTTTCACCATTGGGCAAGAACCCACAGTTGCACAAGCCCGATTCTTTTGCCAGACTCTCCCCTGCTTGAACTTCGTCCTTTTCCTGATCCTCACGATAGCGATGGTAGCGATCCAATGCCTCATTGGGGGGACGCGCCTGGCTTGTGCTCTTGGTCCCTACGCGCTCATCGGCGGTGCGGCGGTGTTTTCCCTGAGCGGCATCCGGCGGGCCTGCATTAAGCCCTCTGCCTGGTGCATCGGGTCGGCGCTGCTGCTCTTTGCCTATGTCCTGGGGCGGGCGGCTTTCTCTCCCTCGCCCTATCTGGCCCGGGCTGATGTCCTCATGGCCATGGCGGGGATGTCCGTCTACCTCATCACGGCGATCTACCTCTGCCAGCCCCGCTTCCGCACCGGCCTGGCGCTGGCGCTCTGTATTGTGACCACCGCGCAGGTCTTCGTTGGGGCCATCCAATTCACCGACGGCACGGGGTACATGCTCTTTGGGTACACCCGGCCGGAGATCTTCGGCATTGAAGCGAGCGGACTCTTTACCAACCCGAGCCATCTGGCGGCCTATCTGGAGATCGCGGGCCTCTTCGCGGCGAGCTACACCATCTGGGGGCGCTACCACCTTCCGATGAAGTTTTTCATCGGCTACCTGCTACTGGTGTGTATCGGCGGGCTGGCCATTACGGGCAGCAAGGCGGGGTACCTGGGGGCCGTCTCGGGGCTGGTGGTTTTCGCCGCCATTTCCGTCTGGGTGGTGCACCTTTACCGCGAGGCGCAGTTCCCGCTGGCGTTGATCGGCTCGGCCATCCTGGTCATCGCGATCCTGGGCAGCACGGTCTGGATGATGAAGTCCAGCCTGAAGCTCGCTGAACGCATGGCGCAGATCAGCCGGGTGGAAAAAGACGTTCGCAAATACCACTGGGCGGCGGCGCTCGACCAAATCAAGACCGATCCGGTGCTGGGCACGGGCGTGGAGACCCACCCCGCCTTCCAGCGCCTTTTCCGCCGCGCCCCGGTCCAGACCGACGCGACCAACGCTCACTCGGATTACCTGGAAATCCTGGCCCAATATGGCGCGCTCGGCGGCGGGCTCGTGGCCATTTTCCTGCTAACCCACATCGTCTCCGGGTTCCTCAATATTAAAGACGTCGTGGCGCGGCGGCTACTGAACACCTTCGGCCCGCCCAAGACCAACTCGCTCGCGCTGACCGTGGCGGCGCTCTCGGCCACCATCGCGCTGCTGATCCATAGCGCCTTTGACTCGACCCTTCACACCCCCGCCAACATTCTCCTGTGGGGGTTCGTCTTCGGCATCCTCTCCAACGCCGGGCTCAACAAGGAATCGCAAGCGGCTCCCGGGATACGGTCACTCACCCTGAGGGGCGCGCTGGGGGCCCTCGGGGTCGTGTTGCTGGCGGCCTCCGTCTACTGGTTCCATGCCGAACGCCTCACGGAAAAAGCCCACGCGGCCTTTGAGCGGCACGATTACCCCCACGCCGCCGCCTTGGCGCAGCGAGCCATCAAGGCCGGGCCCGCGAACCCGGAAAACTACTACGTTCGCGGCGAATCGCTGCGCAACCTGGCCCTCCAGGCCCCGGTGGCCGAGCGCGAGCCGCTCTACCAGGAAGCCGTCGACGTTTTCCGCTCGGGGCTGGAGCAATCCCCCGATAATGAGAATCTCTGGATTCGCCTCGGCCAGGCGCTCGACGCCACCGGCCAGCACGGAGCCGCCGAGGAGGCCTTCGTCCAGGGCATCGCGGCGGACCCGAACCTGGGCGTTCTCTACAGCTACTACGCCGAGCATCTCCGCATCACGGGCGACCCGGACGGCGCTCAGGAGTGCGCCACCACGGCTAAAAAGCTGATGGGCCCCCTGCGCAAACTGACCGAGCTCGACGACCCGCTGCCGATCCTGACCCACGACGCGCCCCCGGTGCGATAGCCTCGCGCCAGGGGAAAAAGGGGCCCCGTGCCGAAGCGCTTGACGGCACCCCGCGCAAACCCCTAGATTTTCCCTTCCATGCGCACCCTGCGATTCACCGACACCGACTACCCCGACGCCATCCGTTTCCTAGACCGCCACGCGGAACCCAGCGCGGAAGTCCATTCCACCGTCGCGGAAATCGTCGCGCGCATCCGCAAGGAAGGCGACCCGGCGCTCTTTGAGCTGACCCGCAAATTTGGCGGCCCCGAGCTGACCGGTGCAACCGTCCGTGTAAGCGCAGAGGAACTGGCCGCCGCTGTGGCCCGCGTTTCGCAGGCAACCCAGCAGGCCGTCGCCACCTCGCACCTCAACGTCAAGACCTTCGCGGAAAAGAGCCGCCGCGTTGACTGGACCGCCAAAAACGCACAGGGCGTGCAAGTGGGCGAACGCTTTGACCCGTTCCAGCGCGTGGGCATCTACGTCCCCGGCGGCACGGCCCCGCTCGTCTCCACCGCAGTCATGACCTGCACGCTGGCCCAAGTGGCCGGAGTGCCCGAGATCGTCGTCGCCACCCCGGCGGGCCCGGACGGCAAGGTCAACGACGCGCTGCTTTTCGCGCTCCAGCTCACCGGAGCCACTGAAATTTACAAGGTCGGCGGCGCTCAGGCCGTGGCCGCGCTGGCCTTCGGCACGGAGTCGATCCGCCCCGTGGCCAAGATTTACGGCCCCGGCAATGCCTACGTGGTGGAAGCCAAGCGCCAGGTTTTCGGCCGCGCGGCGGTGGACCTGCTCCCCGGGCCGAGCGAAATTTTCATCATTGCCGACCAGAGCGCCAACGCGGCGTGGGTGGCAGCCGATCTGCTGGCCCAGGCCGAGCACGGGCACAATAGTATGGTCATTTTCGCCACTGACTCGGCCGCGCTGCTGGAAAAAGTGGCGGCGGAGGTCGAGCTTCAGGCGGCCAAGCTCTCGCGGGTGACGCACTTGCGCGAAGTCCTCGACACGAGCACCTACCTGCTTCAGGTGAAGGACCTCGACGAGGCCGTGGCGCTCTGCAACGCGTTTGCGCCCGAACACGCCTCGGTGGTCACGGCCAACGACGACGATGTGGCGGCCCGGCTGCGCACGGCGGGCGCGATTTTCCTCGGTGGCTATTCCCCGGTTTCCGGCGGCGACTTCGTGGCGGGCCCCTCGCACGAGCTGCCCACGGGCGGCGCGGGCAAGAGCTTCCCCGGCCTTACGGTGGACCAGTTCCAGCGCCGTACCAGCCTCGTGCGCTTCGACGCCGAGTCGCTGCGCACCTCGCTGCCGGTGATCCAGACCTTCGCCGACGTGGAAGGTCTCGACGCCCACGGGCGTTCGGCTGCCATCCGGCTCGAATAGTCCCTTAGGACTCCCTTTTCTCAATTTCCCCACCCTTTCGCGAATGCTTCCCATCATTCTCTCGCTCTTTATCGGCTATTTGCTCGGCTCGTTTCCCTCGGGTTACGTCATCGGCAAATGCCGCGGTGTGGATATCCGCCAGCACGGCAGCGGGAATATCGGGGCCACGAATGTCACCCGGACGCTCGGGAAAAAATGGGGCGTGCTGGTCTTTGCGCTCGATGTGCTCAAGGGCATTCTCGGAGTGCGGCTGGCCATGGGTTTCCTTCCTCTCCCCGGTGATCCTGGAGTTATTCTGGGCGAACCATGCTTTGTCGTGGGAACTGGCGCTTTTCTCATGTCCTCCGAACAAGCTCTTGGCATGATCGCCGGGCTCGGCTGCTTCCTGGGGCACTGCTTCCCGGTCTGGCTCGGGTTCAAGGGCGGCAAGGGCGTGGCGGTGGGCGCGGGCATTTTGATCGGCCTCACGCCGTGGACCGCCGTCATCGGGCTCGCCATCTGGGGCGCTCTCTTCCGGATCAGCCGATACGTGTCGCTCGCCTCGATCCTGGCGGCCGCTTCGCTGCCGGTCACCACCTGGTTTTTGTACGGGCACTTCTCGCCCGTTTTCTGGTTCACGCTGTTGATTTCCCTCATCGCCATCTGGCGTCACCGGGGGAATATGCAGCGCCTGCTGGCTGGCACTGAAAGCCGTTTCGAACGTAAAAAATGAATCCTGTAGCCGTCATCGGAGCGGGGGGCTGGGGAACCGCTCTCGCCAATCTCATGGCCTCCAAAGGCCGCGCCGTCTCTCTCTGGGGCTATGAGCCCAAGCTGATCGAACAGCTCAGGGAGACGCGCGTAAATACCCCGTTTCTGCCCGGCGTGCGCCTGCATGACGCGGTGAGCCCCACCGCCGACATGGCCCAAGCCGTGGACGGGGCGGATTTAATCTTGGTAGTGCCCCCTTCAAAGGGAATGCGCGGGGTGGCCGCGGGGCTCGCCAAGGTGAACCCGCGAGGGGTGCTGGTTTCGTTCACCAAGGGCATCGAGCAGGGCACGGGGCTGCGCATGAGCGAGATTTTGCGCGAGGCGCTGCCTCAGAGCCCCATCGGCGTGCTCTCCGGCCCCAGCCACGCGGAGGAAGTGGCCATCAATATGCCAACGGCGGTGGTGCTCGGCTGCGAGGACGCGGAGATTGCCGCCCGCGTGCAGCTCGAACTCAACGGCCCGACCTTCCGCGTCTACACGAGCACGGACCTTCCCGGCATCGAGCTGGGCGGGGCGCTCAAAAATATTTTCGCAATTGCCGCCGGGGTCAGCGACGGGCTCGGCTTTGGCGACAACAGCAAGGCGGCGCTCGTGACGCGCGCGCTGGTGGAGCTGATCCGCATCGGCACGGCGCTGGGGGGCCGCAAGGCGACCTTCCGGGGCCTGAGCGGCATCGGCGACCTGATGGTGACCTGTTTCTCGCGCCACAGCCGCAACCGGGCCGTGGGCGAGCGCATCGGCAAGGGCGAGACGCTTGAGCAAATCGCGGGTTCCATGCAGATGGTGGCCGAGGGCGTCCCGACAGCCCTGAGCGCCTACGAGTGCGCCCGCAAGCACGGGGTGGAAACGCCGATCATCGACGCGGTTTACGGCCTCCTCTACGAGGGCAAAAGCCCCGCCGAGGTGCTCACGGAGATTCTCTCCCGCGAGCCGAAGCCGGAGGATTGATCCAGCTTACAGGTGCTTCGCCTTTTCCATCGCCGCCTTCATGACGTCGACAGGGGCGTCGCGCTCGAACCAAAGTTCAAACGACCCCACGCCCTGGTAGAGCAGCATAGAGGCCCCGTTGGCCACGCGCGCGCCAACGGACTGCGCGTCTGCCAGGAGCGGCGTGAGCTGCGCGGTGTAGATCGTATCGTAAACCAGCAGGTTCGCCTGGAGGATGGAGGCCGGGAGCACGGAGGGGTCGGTACGCTTCATGCCGCACGAGGTGGCGTTGATGACCAAGTCCGTGTTGGCCAGTTGCCGGGCCAGCTCTTTTTCTTCCCACGGGATGGCTTCCAGGCGGCGCACGGGGCCATAGACGCGCGGATCCTGGAAATACGGCGCAAGCTCGGCCGCCACTTGTTGGGCTTTCTCGAAAGTCCGGTTCACCAGCACGAGGCGCTGGCAATTCTCGATGGCGCACTGGGCGGAGATGGCCCGGCCCGCGCCGCCGCCCGCCCCCAGGACCATGACGCGCAGGTCCCGCAGGTCGACGCCGAACTCGGCGCGCACGGCCCGCAACAGCCCGGGGCCGTCGGTGTTAAAGCCGCTCATCCGGCCGTCCTCGCCCACGACGACGGTGTTCACCACGCCGATTTTGCGCGCATGGTCGTCCACGGTGTCGAGCAGCTTGAGCACGGCGGCTTTGTGGGGAATGGTGAAATTCGCGCCGATAAACCCGGCTTTGGGCAGCAGCGAGAGGGCCTCCGAGAGCTCCTCCGGGTGGATATGGAGGCGACAATAGCGCGCGGGGATGCCGCAGGCCTCCAGGGCGGCATTGTGCATCTGGGGCGAGAGGGAGTGGGCCACGGGGTCACCAAAAACGGCCAGGCGGATGGGAAAAGGCTCCCCGGCGGTGGCGTTTTTCCAGTCGCGCAAATCTTCGAGGGTATATACCGGTTTCATCGTTCTTCGGGAGCCCCCATCACGAAGGATTTGCGGCGGCAAGTCAAGGGAGGAAAGCCGCCTGCGCTTCCGTCGGAGGGTTACTCCAACCGGGGCACTACTTCTTCCCACGGTTTGGCGGGGAGCCCGAGCGCCGCGCCCACGGGCAGGTAGGTCAGCACGCCGTTGCAGACGTTGAGCCCCCGGGCCAGCGCCTCTTCCTCGCGCACGGCCCTCACCCAGCCTTTTCCCGCGAGCGTCGCCGCGTAGGGCAGCGTGGCATTGGTCAGCGCCAGAGTGGAGGTGCGAGCGACGGCCCCGGGCATGTTGCCCACACAGTAGTGGATGACGCCGTCTACGACGTAAACCGGGTCGCTGTGCTTGGTGGCGTGCGAGGTTTCAAAACAGCCGCCCTGGTCGATGGCCACGTCGACCAAGACCGAGCCGCGCTTCATCACCCCGAGCATCTCGCGCGTGATGAGTTTCGGCGCTTTGGCCCCGGGGATCAGCACCGCACCGACCACCAGATCGGCGTGCCGGAGCAGTTCGCGGATGGTGAGCGGGTTCGACATGATGAGCTTGCAGTTGGCGGGCATGACGTCGCTCAGGTAGCGCAGGCGGTCGAGATTGGCGTCCACCAGCGTGACGTCGGCACCGAGTCCGCAGGCCATTTTGGCTGCGTTCGTGCCGACAATGCCGCCGCCGATAATGAGCACCCGCGCCGGTTCCACCCCGGGAACACCCCCCAGGAGCACGCCGCGGCCGCCCTCGGCCATTTCCAGATACTTCGCCCCCTCCTGCACGGCCATGCGCCCCGCCACCTCGCTCATCGGCTGGAGCAGCGGCAGGCGGTGGTCGTCGGTCTGGATGGTTTCGTAGGCGATGGCCACGCAGCCGCTGGCCAGGAGCGCCCGAGTCTGGGCTTCGTCGGCGGCCAGGTGAAGGTAGGTAAAAACGATCTGCCCCGGGCGCAGGAGGCCGTATTCGGGCGGCATGATCTCCTTAACATGCATCACCATCTCCGCGCGGGCGTAAATCTCGGCCGGATCGGCCACCAGTTCGGCTCCCGCCTCCCGGTATTCGCCGTCCTCGAAACCCGAGCCGACTCCGGCTCCCGTTTGAACCAGCAGGGTATGCCCCTGACGCACCAGGGCGTCAACCCCGCCGGGGGTCATGGCGACCCGGTTTTCCTCGGCTTTGATTTCCTTGAGAATTCCAATAATCATAGCGTCTGCTCCTGTTGCGGATTGTACCAACATAGCACAATGCACGCCCGGGGGCATGCATCGTCTTGACCTTCAGATGCAAACCGTGGAGCTTCTACCTTCAGCATGACCGATTCCCCATCCAAAGACCTACTTCACGGCGTGACGCTGGAAATGATGCTCAATCGACTGGTCGAGCATTATGGTTGGGAGGAAATGGGCCGGAGAATCAATATCCGGTGCTTCAATTTCGACCCAAGCATCAAATCGAGTTTGCAGTTTTTACGCAAAACTCCGTGGGCTAGAACGAAAGTGGAGGAGCTGTATCTGCGGTATGTGCGGGTTTCCGCCCGGCGAGCAGCACCTCCGGATGAGGTTTAGAGCAGTTTCAGTTTAATTTGACGCATGCTCTTCGGCGGCGCGGGCCGTTGCGGGGCGTTTCGAGCTTGGGCAGTATTTAAAAATACAGCCGCTGCGCTCAAAAAGCCCTGCAACAACCCTCGGCGCTCTCAGATCATTGCGTCAAATTAACCCGAAAATGCTCTAGTTCGAGGTCAGGGCCGCGCGGTCGTTGGTGGCGCCGGATTTTTCGAGGTAGTAGTCGTAGCCGCCGGGATAGGGATAAAGCTGGCCCGAGTGGACGTGGATGACTTTCGTGGCCAGTTGGCGAATGAAATGGACGTCGTGGGAGATGAAGATCAGGGTGCCTTCGTAGCAGGATAGGGCGAGGATGAGCGATTCGACGCTGTGGATGTCGAGGTGGGTGGTGGGCTCGTCCATGAGGAGGATGTTCGGCGGGTCCACGAGGAATTTGATGAGATTGAGCCGACTTTTCTCGCCGCCGCTCAAGACGCCGGTTTTTTTGTAGATCTCGTCTTTGCGAAAGAGAAAGGAGCCGAGCACCCCGCGGGCTTCGTCTTCGCGGATCTCCGGGGCGCTGTCCATGACTTCTTCGAGGACGGTTTTATTGGCGTCTAGGGTGTCGGCCCGGTGCTGGCTGAAGTAGCCGATCTTGGCGTTGTGGCCCAGTTTGCGTTCGCCTTTCTGGAATTCGACCACTCCGGCGAGGATTTTTAGCAGGGTCGATTTTCCCGCGCCGTTGGGGCCGACGAGCACGGTGCGTTCGCCCCGTTCGATGGTGAGCTCGACGCCTTGGTAGACGGGGTGCTCGCCGTAGGCCATGTGGATGCCATCCAGTGTGATGGCCCGCTGGCCGCCGCGCGGTGGCGGCGGGATGAGGAAGCGGAAGGGTTTGCGCGGGGGGAGCGGTTTTTCGAGTTTGTTGATCCGCTCGATCTGCTTGAGCTTGCTCATGGCCTGCGAGGCTTTGGAGGCGACGGAGCGGAAGCGGTCGACGAATTCCTGCAAGGCGCGGATTTCTTTTTGCTGGTTGTTGTAGGCGGCAAGCTGCTGCTCGTAGTTCGCCTCGCGCTGGCGCACGAAGTCCGAATAGTTGCCGGTGTAGGAAATGAGCTGCGTTTCGTTGATTTCGTAGACGGTCTCGATCAATTCGTCCATGAACTGGCGGTCGTGGGAAATGAGGAGGATGGCGCCGGAATAGGTTTTTAGGTAATCCTGGAGCCAGAGGAGGGAGAGGAGGTCGAGGTGATTGGTCGGTTCATCGAGGAGCAGGAGATCGGGCTCCATCACCAGCAAGCGGGCCAGATGGGCGCGCATGACCCAGCCGCCGCTCATTTCGCGGGCGCGGCGGCCGAATTGATCCTCGTGGTACCCGAGGCCGTGGAGGATTTTCTTGGCCTTCGCCTCCACCTGGGGATCGTTGAGGGCGTCGTGTTTGGCATGGGCCTCCATGTATTCCGGGGTGTCAACCGTGCCCGCTTCTTCGAGCTCTTTGAGGCGGCATTCCAGAGCGGCGAGTTCGCCCGCGCGGCCGGTTGCCACGTCGAGCACGGTTTCGTCGCCGACGGCTTCGCCCTCCTGGGGAAGATAGCCAACCATGGTCCATTCGTCGCGGTCAACGGTTCCGGAATCGGGCTCGTCGTTGCGCAGGATGAGCCCAAAGAGGGTTGATTTCCCCGCGCCGTTGGGGCCCACCAAGGCCACGCGCTCCCCGTAGTTGACTTGCATGGAGGCATTTTCAAAGAGCGTACGGCCCCCGACGGTTTTTTTGAGATCGCGAATAGTGAGCATGGAAACTTGTTTTGGCGGACCCTTCGATAACGGCAGAGTGCGTATTGCGCCAGAAAAAGAATGCCGCGCTCCAGAGATTTGGCTCGAAGTTTCACGAGCAGGCACCTCGAAGTGAGATGTTTAAGAACTGCGCCCGTCAGGAGTCGAACCTGAAACCTTCTGATTCGTAGTTAATCCGGAATCCCCCCTCGTCAGAGGTTTGAATTTCTTGGTGCTCATTTTCTGAGGCCAAGGATTTTAACCAATCGTTAGCCAAGGCTCAAGCCGAGGTTTTGCCAGGACGAACGCGCAATGCAACTATTCGTGCTCCGGTTAACGGTTTGGCAAGGGCTTCAATTTTAATAGCACTGGATTTTCCTGGCCGCTTTCCACGATGGTGGGGTGGTTTGGGTCTGCCGGGTTGGCTCCATCGCCTCTCAGGGTAAACCTTCCGGGAGGTAGGTTACTGAACCGGAAACGGCCTTGGACATCGGTTTCCGATTCAGCCTCGTATGAATCATATCGGGGGTCCAACCCGGCGCCAGGTGAAACGGGCTTCTCGGTGTGGGCGGTGATCCGCATCCTGCCGAGGGGAAGGCCCGTAGCCTCATCAATAGCGGTTCCGGTGAGACGACGCCCTTTTTTCAAAACCACGGTGGGGTTAGGCTGGTTGCGGTCGAGAATGATGGTGGCGGGAACATATTCTGCCAATGGCAATAATGCGATCCTGTACGTGCCGGAAGTCTCGAAATTGATATGCGAAATGACGAAGCGACCATCCCCTACGACGTTCCCATTTGAACCAAAGCCGTGTTGGAAAGGCGACTCGTATTGGAAATTAAACGGCATGGGAGGAACCGGCTTGCCCTCTTCATTGACAACGCGCCCCCGCACGGTGACGCCGTCGGGGATGACCACCCGAATGTCGGGTATGGGTGTTTTTTCGTCCACGCGCACGGAGGGACTGATGGTGAAGGTATTGCCGCGCCCAATAATGGCGGCATAGGTGTGCCCGAGGGGCAGAGGCGTGGCAACAAATGTCCCTGTATTGTTCTGATCCCCGATTTGCGTGTTCAAGGAGAGATTTGACATATTATCCCGAGCAGAGCTGCCCGTTTCCACCAAGGTGATGAAACATCCCTTTGCAGGAGAACCGTCGGCCTCGAAAATCTCGCCATGGACGGAGCCTGCCGGAAGGACGGGAAAGTGGATTTCAAACGGAGCGCTGCCGGGTCCGATTTTTTCGCCGCGGCGTGGGGAAAAGTAATATCCGATCAACCCCTGTGGTTCCACATCCAGTTCATTGGGCGTATCCACTTCAAACCAAACCTCGCCATTTTTGACCGGTTCAGTGTGGGCATCAAAGTTGGGAACATGGTTAACCACATGAATCTTACCCGCGGGCGCGGGTGCGCCTTTGGGGAGGTCAAAGCGGATGCCGACCCAACGCTTAGCAACACTTTGCGAAGTGCTGCCGGGAGTCGTGAGATCAAGGATTACATCGTCCACTGACTGGTTGAAATGGGGAAGTTTGACGCTCTTTCTGCCAGCGTCGGACACAATGGTGGTCTCTGCCGCGTAAACTCCCTTGAATTCAAAAACCGCAATCCCATCTTTGACCGGGGCCTTTTGGGTTTGTCGGATTGTGTGGGAGCCGTCGAAAGTAACTCGCACCGATTGCTCACATCGGATCTCGATGGATTGGGGCATTGTGTCGGTTTTGGGGAGAAGGACCCTGCCTTTGATGTGAAGCGGGGCATCGAGTTTGATTTCCAGCGGTGAGTGCTGGATCGTCACGTTCTGCCGGACGGCAGGGCGGAAGCCGTCCGCTTTGATTTGCAGGGTGTAGGAAGCATCGTTCCGCAGTTGATCCAGCCCAAAGTCTCCATGTTCATCCGCAGTGGTCAAAACCGGCGCAGAATATGGGTTGTTCATGCAGTTATCCAGACCGCCTGCGAGCAGGCTGATTTGCGCTTTGGGGACCGGCGCGCCCGTCTCGCTGGAAACAACGCGCCCCCGCAGCGGTTTGGCGGGTTGCATCGCCCAGTCGAGTGGTTTGTCCGGTTCGAAGCAAATACCTGTTTTTTTGTCGGCCTGAAACCCGGCAATGGATGCACGAAATTCCATGGGATCAGAACCGACGCCGTCAATGTTCGCATCGCCGTGGGGATCAGTGGAAAGCTTGAATTTCCAGATGACGGGATTCCCTTCATAACCTCCTTCCAATTTCACTCCCTCCAATGGCTTACCCTCGGCATCAGTGACATGGATCACCGCAGGGAACCCTTTTTTCACAACTAGCCGCAAATTTTCGATATTTTTGTCACCCCTCAACCCAGTGAGGTATGCGGGCGCATAGCCGTTAACGTAAGCGGCAATGTTGATGTTTCCTGCCGGGATGGAAAGGCTGAATTCTCCGTTATTGAACCCGCAGGATGTCGTGTATCCACTGTTTTGATTTTGCGAATGCACGGCTACTTCGCCATCAATCACCCGCGATGGCTCCCCTTCCGCCACGATGGTGCCGGATAGGATAATCGTGCCGGTTTGAATCGCCTCGGGGGAAAACTCCTTTTGCAGTTTTTCAATCCGTTCAATGCGTTCCTTGGGGGTCAGGATATGCGCGGCCCAGAAAGCTCCCTTTCCCATGGCGAAAAGAATCAGCCCCGTGACGGCAATCGCTCCCGCCAGCGTGATCCACGGGATGCGGACGGAGCCGCCATGGCCGGGGATAAGGAGCCGCTGAGCTCGGTCGATGAAAGAACTGTCGCGACGTCCCAAGGCAAGCGCAGCCAAGGGAAGTCCGGCGTTTGTTGGAAAACGTTTCGGTGCAGGCGAGGATGGCTTTGACGTACAAGTGCGGGTCGGCGCAATCCACGGAAGCAGCGAGGTCGCAGCAAGCCTCGCGTTCCAGGCGAATCTGGCGGCTGATCCACCAAACGAACGGGTTGAAAAAAAGCAGCGCCTCGATGAGCATTTGCCCGAGGTTGACTAGGTAATCCCACCGGGCAATGTGGGCAAACTCGTGGGCCAGCACGGCCCGGAGGTATTCGGGCGACAGGCCGGTGAGCAGCGATGCAGGGATGAGCACCGCGGGCCGCAGAACGCCAATCACCGCGGGCAGGCTGATTCGCTCTGACACAAGCAGGCGCACCGGCCTTTTGATGCCTAGCGTAAGGCAAAGGCCGCGGGCGAGTTCAATGAGGCGGGGATCATCCGCCTCCCGGCTGCTTCGACGCAGTTTTCCCACGCCAATGACCGCACCCGCGCAGCGAATGAGCGAAACCACGACGCCCAGCCCCCAGAATGCGGCAAACCACGGAACCCATGACGGCGAAAGCGAAAGCTGGGGCATTGAAGGCCTCGCGAGGGTAGGCGCTACCGCCGGGCGCATCTCATTTGCCTGTGGAAAATCCGTGTTTGGGGAAAGGCCGGGCGAGGAAACCGCCGTGGCCGTCACGGACGGAACCGTCGATGCGGGGTGAGGCTTGGAAACATCAATCCACGCCCACGTGGCAATTCCCGCAATCAGGACCGACGCCAAGGCCAGCAAGCACAGGCTGTAACGCAGCGAAGCGCGGCGCACGGGAATCAGAGCCAACGCCGCCGAGAGAACCAGGAAGGCGAGGCCGCCTTGCCAAAGCGTATGCAGTAACGCCCGGACCAAAGAATCCGTTTCGGTGAAGCTCATGGTTTTTTGGAGGATTTGCCCGAGGCTTGGGGCGAGTAGCTATCCAGTAATCTCCGGATTTCCGCGAGTTGTTCCCGGTCCAGTTCGGACTCTTTGAGGAGGCATTGCATGGCGCTCGCGGCCTGTCCACCGAAGATATTGGAAACAAGCTTCTTCATGAACGGCCCCAGGATTTGCGATTCCTTGACCGTGGGCCGCCAGCGGTCGGTGAGCCCTTCCCTAGTCCGGGTAAGCAGCCCTTTCTTTTCCATCACCTGCATGACGGAGAGGATGCTCGTGTAGGCGCGCTGTTTTTCATCGGGCATCCGGGTGAGCACTTCGCGCACCGTCAGCGGGCCGTTGCGCCACAACGTGCCAAGAATCTGCATTTCGAGTTCCGAGGGCTTTTCCGGTTTCATGGGCGGGGATATCAATCAACTACCGTGTAAACCGTAGCTACTGTGCTTGCAGTATCTATGTCAATAGCAATCACCGGACATTGCCCCGGAAGGCCCCTTACTGAACGCTTTTCAGGGGCATTTCATTCCGCTTTTTTCGATCTTCGTAGGAAAGACGTTCCAGCTCTTCGTAGGGAACCGGGTTTCCAGGTTCGAGCAATATCGTGAGGTTGGCGATGTCGCCAGTAACTCGGCCAATGAGCCCGCGACGGTTCGAGTCGAGGCTTGGGTTTTTCTCGGAAAAACGGTAGCCGTTCAAACCGAGCGTCAGCCGCACCTGCTCTTCGGGAACACCACCCACCTCGAAACGGCCTTCTTTGTCCAGCGTCACGAGCGCGAAATCCCAAGTGTTGGAAGAGCAAAACAAGAGGCGCGTTTGGGGCGGCACCGGTTTGCCGTCGGCTAGCGTTACCCGCCCCGAGACGCGATGCACCGGTTGGGCTTGAATCGTTCCCAAGTCCACGGTTCCGTTATCGCGTACCGAGTCAAATTCCAGGCGCAGCGCACCTCCCGCCGTTTTGGCGGAATCCATCATACTGAAAATCTGGAACTTTGTGTTTGGGGGAATGTTCTCGAACGTGAAACGCCCGTCATTTCCCGTCGTGGCTCTAAAACCCATCAAATCGATTCCGCAGGTGCGGTTAACCGTGGATGCTCCCAGCCGGATGTCTGCGAGCGGCTTGCCCTTAAAAAGCAGACGCCCGCTGACGGTCGCACCATTGGTCATCCGAACAAGTGCCGTTTTGCCCGGTTCCAGCCGCACCCAGCGTTTTGCCAATCCCGGAGCTTCGACAACAGCGTGAACGGCGATGAACGGCTTTGGCCCAACGATGTGGAATTCGCCGTTCGCATCAGTGATCACCATCCCGTCCACGCTGATGCCACCCCAGTGCGTTACCGAGCCTTCCTCCTCGCCATTCACGTCCAGCGTGGCTCTCGCGACAGGGTTCCCGTCCGGGTACATGATCCGTCCCCTCGCGTGGCGCTCCGGCGGGATCTTCGAGAGATCGCGTGGATCAATGGACATCTCGACTGAACCGTTTTCGGGAAGAATATCTGTCTTCAAAAACGGCCAGTACCCCGGTGCGACCACCCGGACGGCAAAAGAGAAATCGGGATCGAGCGATTCGATCCGGAACTTGCCAGAAGCATCCGTCACCGCGCGTTTGTCGCAATCTGGATACAGTCCCGGACAGAGCGGGCTGTTGCCTTGGCGTGGCCCGGCAGCGGCGATGATGACCATGGCGTTGGGAACCGGCTCGCCTTGCTTGGCTTTAACTAGGCCCGTGAGGTCGGGCCTCGCCCCATCGGCATACCCCGACCGACTCACGATGATTGAATATACCAATGCCAGAGCGATACCAAAAGCGGCTTTTTTCATGGAAGTCATGGATTGGATTTGAGCGCGGCTTCGACGGCCGGTTGCAGCCGTGCGGATTTCAAGTTTCGGACGGCGATATTCCCATCCGGCCCGATGAGGAAGACTGAGGGGAGGTCATTGACTCCCCACGCTTCGGTGGTGGTCGTTTTGCCTCGACCTTTGAGTTGAGTGCCGGTCCAGGCGATGCCTTGGACCTGGGGGCATTGCTCAACGGCTGCCGCGTTGTCTTCAACCGCCACGCCGACTATGGCAAAATGGGGATTGGCACCGAACGCTCCCTCCACTGCTTTCAGCGCCGCCACTTCCTCATCCGAAGGCGGAGCCCAGGGAGCCCAGAAAACAACCAGCGCATATTTCCCTCGCAGGCTGGTAAGGTCAAACGAGCTGCCGTCCATCGCCGTCGCCAGAAGCGGCTTTGCCGGCTCCTTCGGCTGGGCTTCCATTTTGGTTGGGATCACCAACGTGCCCAAGTCAACCGGGGTATCCGCGGCCTTCTCCTCCACGGGAGGAATAACAACTTCTTTCTTTAACGAACCAAGGTCTTGCCAATGGCCTTCTTTGGGGTGGTCCGGGTCCGTGATGGATACTTCAATGGCATACGTCCCGGGCGGAACGGCGTCTACGTGGAAGGAACCGTCGGTTTCGATTTCGAGATTGAATGATTCGTAGATTTTCGCGGGACGGGAAAGGCTCTTTTGCCATTTCTCAAACGCGGCTCGATAATCTTCCTGGCGCACAAAGTCGGCAAACGCGGGCGGTTCGGGGCGATCCCGCCGGGGTTGGCTTTGGGCGAGAAGATGGTTGGTCACCGCCTTTTGCCAGTCGATGCCCGCTTCGGGTTGCGTTGTAAGCTTGCCCGTTACAGCTCTGCCCACGTTGGCATAGTCCACTTTCGTGGTTTCCCCAGCAGCCACTTTGACGGGAAATACATGATAACGGGACCAGGTGCCCTTGCTGGGAGCGGTGCAGGCCAGCGTGCAATCCCCAGGCGGCACCTTATCGAAAACGAAGTGACCGTTGAGATCCGTTTTCTGATAGTAATCAACAGCGAGATAATAGTCCGGCCGTTCGGTGAAAAGCAGTTCCAGACGTTGGTCGGGCTTGGGTTTCCCGTTTTCGGTAAGCGTGCCTTCCATCCGTCCCCACGGATGAAGGCGCACTTCGGAAGTTTGCCGCAACCGGGCCAGGGAGGTTTCCAAGAATCCGTCCTTGTGTGTGATGATTACGGGCTGGTCAGAGCTATTCTCGGGCAGAGAAAAATGCCCGGCGTCATCGGTTCGGATGACTTGAATCTGACTGCTGCTTTCCTCGGGAATGCCGCTACGCGAACGGAAAGAAAATCTGAAATATGGCTTATGCGGGTCCGTACTTATAAGAAGGCGAGCCTTTGCCGCAGGGGTTCCATCGGGCAGGAAAACGATATTGGGGCCCGATATTGCTCTGGTCAAAGTAACCGAGGCCTCCAAAGTCGCAAACAACATGGTCGGCCCGGTGGTGAATGGAACGAATCCCTGAGCCTCGACTTTCAAGCGAGTATTGGAGCTATTGATTTTCCGCAAGGGAACAAGACCGATGAAAACTCCGTTTTCCCCTTTCCCGATAATCTCAGTTTGTTCGTTCTCTTCGACGCTTGAAACCGTGAACGACGGCACTGGTTCCTTGGTCTGTGTTTCGGCCCGGACCGTGATGAAACATGAGGGTTCGGTTCCCTTGCGTAGAACAACGGTATGTTCCCGTCCGTCGGGTGTGATACGTTGCAAGGTTTCACCATAATCTTTCACGCCAACGCCGTAGGTTGTCGGCACTTGTGGAGCTTCATCCCAAACCAAGCGTCCGTCGGCCCCGGTTTCCGCGCTCCACTCTAAACCCGAATCGACCAGGCCCATACGGGCGTTGGCAATTGGCCGTCCCGATTCATCAACCACGCGAATCCGCAGCGGCGCTTGCCGGTTCATGACAATGCGGACTTCCGGCATACCCGCTTCAATATTCACCACAGCCGGATTAATGGCATACCCGGCCCCGCTCGCCTTGATAAGGATCTGGTGCGGGTCGCGGTTGGGAAGCTCAAAACGCCCATCGCTTCCCGTGGTCAGCTTGGCCAGCGGTTTGGAATGGCTGCGTCGATCCGTTTCGATAAGCGTGATTCCCTTGATCGGCTGTCCCTCCGGGTCAACCACCACGCCTCGAACTTTAACGCCTTTTGGGAAAACCATTCTCGCGGTTTGATTTTGGAGAGTGGCTATTTCGACGAGTTGCCCGCCCGCATTCGGGAAACCGGCGGCCTCCTCGGTATGAAAACGGGTGCAAGAATTGTCCGGGAGCATCAGGTTGATTTCAACGTATTCGATCTGCTCTGGAAAATGATCGCAGCGCCAACGTCCATCGGCGTCAGTGACGGGACAGTCGCTCAAAAACGTGTCGAAAAATGGGTATTCGATGGGGGTGAGGTCTTCCACGTTATCTTTTCGCGCCCAGGTAGAGCCCTTGATCTCGACACGCGCGCCGGGTATTGGGTTGCCGATTTCATCCCGCACGATGCCGCCAAACCCGCCACCGCGTTGCAGTTTGACGGTGTATTGCTTGGGGATATCCGGGTATTTGGGCGGCTTTTGGTTGGCGGGGTATCCCCAGGCCCACGTTACCGCCTTGGGAGCGTAGCCCGTGGGTTGGACCCCCAAACCTTTTGTAGAATTCTGAATGCCCTCTCTTGGAACCTCGGCGATTCCGTTTGCATCCGTGACAATCATCTTCGGCGCTTGATGAAAACTGATGTCGGGGGAATATCCGATGATAACTCCAGCACTTTGAACCGGCGCGCCGGTTTCGGCATCCATGACGGTGAGCGTCATCGTATCCTTGGCATCCGGCTTGGGCAATTGGCCCTCCTTGGGTTTTACCGCATCCGTGAGCCCTGTTATCGCGAGCACGGTGAGAATGATGAGCGCGGGGATCGACCACCGGCGCGTCTTCTTGAATGCCGCGATCATCCGAATGCGGCGCTCCATTTGGCGCTTGTCCTCCATGATGCCCACCAAACCCGGCAGCGCCGAAGGGCGAGAGAGGGTTTCGAGCAGTTTGATAACCGTCCTCCCGTATTCCTTCGCTTCCTCTTCACGGGCAGTCCCCATCGCCAGCGCATCGCAGGCCAACTCGCGGTCGGCCCGCATCCGGGCGAAGCCGTACCAGACGAATGGATTGAACCAGTGGGCGATTTGCAAAGCCGTAACGAGCCAATTGATCAACACATCGCGTCGTTTGAAATGGGCCAGTTCGTGCAGAAAAATATAGCGCAGTTCTCGCGATGAAAACGCGCTCGTCAACCCCGGCGGCAGCAGCAAAGAAGAGCGGAAGACACCGCACAAAGCGGGGCTCTTTACCATGGCGGTTTCCATCAGCCGCACCGAAGCTCGAACCCCCATCTGCCCACGGCACTCGTCGAACAAACCCACCACGGCGGGGTCTTGGACGGGAACCGCTTGGCCAATCCGCCGCCGGGTGCGGATGGCCAACCCCATCACATACAGCGAAAGCCCCAGCACCCCCGCAAGCCACGTCAACGAGGCGATTTCAAGCGCGGACCAGGTGCGTTTTGGTTGAGCGATGGAAACAGGGCCGGATGGGTTCTGCTCCGAAGGGGACGCCGCAGTCTCCGCATCCCCCGAATGATTTTCCAAAGGTGCAGCGGCAGGTTTGTCATTGGCCCCTGCCGAGGCACCCGTGGAAGCGGAAACCGTGGACCGGAGCGGTGACATGACCTCGGTCTGCACAAAATGCACCACGGGCCGCGGTTTGACGAAATTGAAGACACTCAACGCGCTCTCCGGGGAGAACGGCAAAAGCAGCCGCGCCAACACCAGGAACCAGAGATTGAATCGCCAACGGGCGCTCAGCCGCCGCCGCAAGGCCGTCTGCACCAGCAACACCGCCACAATCAAGACCGCCCCTTGCCACGACGACCGCAGCAGCCATTCAAAGCACTTTGTCAAAAAGAGGATTCCGTCCATGGCGTTCATTTATTTTCCTTCTTCCAGGATACGTTTGAGTTCGTTGATTTCCTTCTTCGAGAGTTTCCGGTGTTCGACAAAGTGGGAAAGCATCGGTTTGAGTGAACCGCCGAAAACCCGGTCCAAAAACGACCGGCTCTCCTGGTCTATGCACTCATCCTCGGTAACCAGGGGGTGATAGAGATAAGAACGGCCTTTCCCGGTGAACCCCAACGCCCCTTTCTTGACCAAACGGCCAATGAGCGTTTGGGCCGTCTTGGGGTGCCAGGAAGAATCTTCCGCTTTCAGGGCTTCGAGAATCTCCCCAGCGGAGAGCGGTGATTTTCGCCACAAAATCCGCATGATTTTCCATTCCGTTTCCGAGATGCTGGGAGGCATATCCATGGGTGTGCTTACGTTTGTAAGGTGAAATGGATTACACTTGTAAGCGTATTTAGCAAGAACTATTTCAAACAAGTTCTCCCGTCGATGTGGGCGCACTCATGTAAACACCGTCAAAGCCAAGGAAAGAAGCGTGACGGTGTAGAACATGACCTGGGTTCCGATTTCCACAGTGGCGCTGTTCGGTTCGCTGCCGATGAGCTTGCGGGTGAGGTAAAGCATGTAGCTCTCGCGTTGAAGCGAAAGGCCAAGCCTGCGGCGAATGTGAAAGTGGATTTCGGTGATGGCGCAAAAGCCCGGTTTTCCAAGAACGAGCCCGATGCCAAACCACGAAAAGAGCGTCAAAGCGCATACGGCAAGGTGGATATGCCGCCACGCTGGAACCATCCAACCAACGGCGGTGAACAGCGTCAGGCCAATGTGAAATCCGTGAAAAATCCAGTTAAGGGCTCGCATGACGTTACAGGATATCCACTGCCCGCCGGAAAGCCTCGGCGTATTGCCCGATCAATGGGCCGGACTCTGGGTGGCAGAAATTAGGAAGCCGAAGCAGCTTGCCATTGGCTTCCTCGGTTCGAGGCAAAGACGGAGCCCCGCAATCGCGCCGGGTGCCCTCCGGATAGCGCCCGACGGTTTGCCAATGACCTTCCGTAAAGAACGGTTGTTGATGCAGCAACGGGTAGCGGGGCAGCCCCACGTTGCAGCCCATCTCGCTAAGCACTTCCACCAAGCGCGCGACGTTCACATTCGGGTCACGATGCCGGATGATAAACTCGAAGTAAACGCGTTCGACATGGGCGGGCGGCAGAAAGCAATCAAAGCCCAGCGTTTCCAGGGATTCAGAAAGGGCACGGTGGTTGGCGTTACGCGTGGCGTTGGTCTCCGCCAACCGGGCCAGCATCGCCCGTCCCAGCGCGGCGGACATGGGCGCGATACGTGTTTTGATGCCAAAGCTGGTTGCGGCAAAACGCATTTCGGGCAGCGGCAGCTTAATGATGCGCGTAATGTCTCCCAGGCACACCGCCCGTTTATAGAGCCCTTCATCGTCCGTCAATAACACGCCGCCCTCACCGGCAGGCACCAGTTTGTCACCCTGCATACTGAATATGGACACATCCCCGAAGTGGCCGCAGTGGATACCATCGACAGATGCGCCGTGCGCATGGGATGCGTCTTCGATGATCTTCAGTCCATGGGTTTCGGCGAGTTTCTGGATTTCGCGGACCTTGCATGGAAGTCCCCAAAGATGGACGATCACAATGGCTCGCGTTCTGGGGGTAATCCGCTGCTCCACATCCGCCGGGTCGATACCGAGTGTGTCGGTTTCGCTTTCGCAGAAAACCGGCACCAGTCCACACCAGACCATGGGAACAACGGAGGCCCAAAAGGTAGCCGATGGAACCAGGACCTCGTCGCCAGGCTGTAACCCAAGGGAATGAAATGCCGCAAGCAGCCCGGCGGTTCCGTTGCAATGGGCCAGCGCGTATTTGCGGCCAGTCAGTTGGCGGAAATCCGCCTCCAGTTCCTGAATGACCGGGTGAGTGCTGACATTCCCGTCCCGCATGACCCTGATTACCGCTTCCTCTTCGGCGGTTGAAAAGGTTGGCCATTTGAGAAATCGCTCTTGGGGGAGCGTGATGACGGGGGTGATCTTCGGTTTCATTGCTGTCCTTCTTTTTGGTTGATTCACTCACACTTCCAGGAGCGGGTCATACATACTACATACGCGTTGCTCATAGGCTTCCACCATCGCGTCGGCTTCCGCCGGGTTTGAAGCAAACACTTCGGCCAGCTTGTTAAGCGAACTTCGTTCCAAGCCATCCCGGCCCAGACCCATCCGGGGTGTCCACTGGGCGATTTGCGTGCGGCGGCGCAAGTAATCCTCCAGCGTCATGCAAAACTCATGGTCGCGGGCCCATTCCGAGGTAACGAAGTTGTGCCGGAGCGTCGGGTGATGTAACATTTCGGGCGGCTCGCATCCTTCCACAGGGGGTATGAAGCGAGGAGAGATCCATCGACCGATCTGATGGGCAACGTGAGCCGCGACGCAGAGGCTGGAAGTGAATTTGCCCCCGTAGAACGCAATGGCCTGGCGTCCTTTGTCGATAACCACGCGATGCCGCCGGGAAAGGGTAAGCGGATAGGCACGGAGGGTATAATTCCTCGGCACAACGAGCGAACGAACGCCGCAACGCACCGAAACGATATCCTCCGGCCCGACGGTATGCGGCAATGAATCGTTGGCGTTCGTGAGCAAAAACCGGATGTCGTCACGGTTGGGGTGAAGCCCGGATTCCAAGTCTTGAATCGCCGTCTCGGTTGGCCCCCACATTGTTACCGGGCCCCAGGGCACATGCGTGAGGACGTCGTCCACCCCTCGCATTGGGTAAATATGCGCCTCGGTCTGCTCCTCGTCCCAAGGAAACGCGAGGTAAACGCCTTTGCTAAAAACGTGTTTATAGGGTGAATCCAAGTCGAGCAACCGGTTTACGAAATCGGTCCAAACTCCCGCGCCGTTCACCACCACGCGTGCATTAGCCCGATGTTCGGCTCCCGTCGATTCGTCGCGCAAGGCAACCGTCCAAATGCGTTGAGTGGGGTCAAACTCGGCGCCTGTGAGACGGCAGTAATTCAGCGGGATACAATGTTCCGAATCAAATGGCCGTATCAAGTCGATCACGAACCGGCTGTCCGATTCTCTCAGCATTCCCTCCTGGTATCCGAGCGCCCAGGTTTGGCCACCCGGCGCGGTTTTTCCCGCTGTCGGCCGCCGCAAGGCAAACCCACCCAATAGCCAATACGCATAAAGCCCCAGCAACACGGTTCCCGGCTTGGGCCCATCCTTTGGCGAGGTGAGATAGCGAAGATCGAGTGCCGATATCCTTTCGGGGAAGGCTGCCATTAACTCTTTCCGCGCCTTGCAGAGCTTGCTGACCGTAAGCAAGTCGAAATTTTGCAAATAGAGCAGCCCGCCCCAGATGAGCATGCCCGAAGCTTGGCTGGTTCCCGAAGCAAAGTCGCCCTTATCGACCAATCCGGTGCGATACCCTCGCCTGCAAAGCTCGCGGTATAAAGGGGCCCCGCTGATTCCACCCCCGACAATCAGCACATCCAGCGGATCACCGCTCGACAGATTCTCGAACTTGTAAGCGCGATTCCGTCCAAACGCTCCGCGTTGGCTATCTTGCCCGGATGTGGGGGTGTTCACTCGGAAAATCGTATCACAGAAGGTGAAAAATCCGAACATTGAAAAAATAGGAGAGGATCATCAGTTCCGTCGATGTCCTCGGGCATTTTCTGATCTATTAGCCCAAGCAAGCGAGGAAACACTCCCTGTAATTCTCTGGCAGGCACGGGCAAATGTTGTATAACCGCGAAAGATTTCCCTTTTTCGCCACGGATAGCCCATGCCCCCTACCTCTTCCCCCGCTCCCACTCCCGGCCTGTTTGCTGCAACGCGCTGGACGGTGGTGCTCGCGGCCGCGGGCCATGGAAACGGAACCGGCTCTCTGGCTTTGGCCGAGCTTTGCCGGATCTATTGGCCGCCGCTTTTCGCATATATCCGCTGGCGGGGCCACGACATTCCACAGGCGGAGGATTTAACCCAGGCGTTTTTCGAGCAGCTATTGCAAGGCAACGGGCTGGCCTCCGTGGATTCCGCCAAGGGCAAGTTCCGCTCATTCCTGCTTGCCTCGCTCAAACATTTTCTGGCCAACGAACGCGACCGCGCCCAGGCGCTGAAACGCGGGGGCGGAATGCCGCTGATTGCGTTCGATGCGATTCCACCGGAAAAGCGCCAGCGGATTGAACCGACCGACAATCTTTCTCCCGAAAAGGCGTTCGAACGGCAATGGGCGTTGACGCTGTTGGACCAAGCCCTTTCCCGGCTGCGGAGGGAATACGCCATGGCGGGCAAGGAGTCGCTCTTCGAAGGGCTCAAAGGCTATCTGACCGGTGACGGCCAAGCCGAATCCCAGGCCGAAACAGCCGCGCGCCTTGGGATGAGCGAGGGGGCGGTAAAGGTGGCTGTTCACCGGTTGCGAAGGCGTTATCGGGAGGTGCTACGTGACGAAATTGCCCAAACGGTGGGCACTCCCGGCGAGGTGGACGAGGAACTCCGGCATCTTTTCACCACTTTCCGCTGATTTTCTGTAACCTTTGGCGCGTTTTGCTTTTTCCATCGGTATGAACCAACGGTGTCCCCAATGTGGTGCGGAACTCCCCGGCGAAACGCCCGAGGGCCTCTGCCCGGCATGTTTGTTGCAGCGCGGCCTGGAAACCCGAACCGCCGGGACCGGGGGAGCCCCCGAAGTGCCATCGCCCACGCCAGAGGCCTTGGCGGGCTACTTTCCGCAGCTCGAAATCGTGGAACTGCTGGGGCGCGGCGGCATGGGGGCGGTTTACAAGGCCCGCCACAAGGGGCTGGACCGCTGGGTGGCCTTGAAGATCCTCCCGGCGACGACGCATCGGAACCCGTCGTTTGCCGAACGTTTTTCCCGCGAAGCGCGGGCGCTGGCCCGGCTCGACCACCCGAACATCGTCACGGTTTACGACTCCGGCGAGGTGAACGGCCTATACTTTTTCATCATGGAATACGTGGACGGCGCGAATCTGCGCCAAGTGCTGACGTCGGGAAAAATGTCCCCAGCCCAGGCGCTGGCCATTGTTCCGCAGATCTGCGATGCGCTTCAATATGCGCATGACAAAGGCATCGTTCACCGCGACATCAAGCCGGAGAACATCCTCATCGACAAAGCAGGCCGGGTGAAAATCGCCGACTTTGGCATCGCCAAAATCATGGGCCGCGAAGCGCGCGACTTTACGCTCACCAGCACGGAAGACGTGATGGGCACGCCCGCCTACATGGCCCCGGAACAGGTGGAACACCCCAGCGAAGTCGATCACCGGGCGGACATTTTCTCCCTGGGCGTTGTCTTTTACCAAATGCTCACGGGCGAATTGCCGCTGGGGCGATTTGCGCCACCCTCGCGTAAAGTCCACATCGACGTGCGGCTAGACGAGGTGGTGCTGCGAGCACTGGAAAAAGAGCCGGAGCGGCGTTATCAGCAAGCGGGAGAGGTGAAAACGGAGGTGGAGACGATTGCCGGTACGCCGCGAGCCGGTGAAGGAAATTCGCGTTCAGACGCTTCCGCACCAGAGGCTCCAACGCCGGATGCGCGGCAACCGTGGAGGAGGCGATTCTGGCCGCCGCTTGTCGGGCAACGCAACGGTCAGCGGGTCATTAACTGGCCGACCGTGGCGATGTGCTGCCTAAGAGGTTTGCTCGTTCTTCTGATCCTTTGCATCGCCTTCAACGGCGTTATTATCAACAGCAACGAACGCTTTCTTTCGACATGGTCGTATTTCGAAGTGGGGGTTATTCTGCTCTCTCTCATCCTGGCGATTCAGCTATTGCGTGGCTTTGCGCTACCTTTGGCACAGCTTGCTATTCTGGATAAATCCGCCTCGGGCCGCTCCAAAACATGGATCTTGTCCATCGCCATGATTTGCGCAGTTCTTGCAGCTTTACGGCTTTTCGTTCTTGCCCCCTACCGGATACCAACGGATGCCGCACTCCCAGAAATACCCCGTGGCAGCCTGCTTCTGGTCTTTAAGCTGGGACGCAATTTTGTTCCCGGTGATTTCGTTGCCTATCGCCAAGGGCGTGAGGTGTGGGTTGCCCGTGTGGCGCAAGCTCCCGCCCATGGAGTTTTGCAAATCGCACGGCATAACGAACCACTTCAGGAAATTCCCGTATCCAGTGTGATCGGAAAGGTGATTCTCAACACCCGTCCCGAACGATTGGGGGCTGCGGCGGCACACCCCTGGATCATGTCAGATAACATTATCAATGAGATTCAGCCGGATGGAACGATCCGAATGAAGTCAACGTTAGAAAAAGTGAATCTGACAGGAGAAACGGTGACGCGAGACCGCCTCGTCAGCTCGCGCTTATTCGGAAATCCGCCCAAGGTGTTGGATACACAAGGTCGCCCCATGGCCGTGGAAGTGAAACCTCTTAAAGATTATTATGAATGGTGGGTGACTCTCAACGACCCGGTTCGCCCAGGAGGAATCATCTCCTGGGTATTCCCGGAAGCCACGGTGACGGGAGAGATCAGAAAAGTGAGCGACTTCGGCCTCTATGAATATTCGATGAAGCACTGGCCCGCCGTCAGCGGTTTCACACGCTACGGTACCTTGTATCGGCTGCCCGTCGGCGCGAAACTTGTAGAAAAGTATCCGCCGGAAGTCACCGAAGAGTTTAAGGATGGCCGTACAGAGTTGCATTTGGACCAGATGATTCCCTCCGGGGGAAGTGTGGAAATCCGGTTCCGCTACCAGCTTCCGCCACTTTCCCTAGACACGTCCAGCACTTCCTCAAAAACACTCTCCTTTGGCCCAGTCATTGAACAAACAGTGACAGGAGCTATTGATTTCGATACAGGAAAGCTTATCACGCCTCCAAAATCAGTGTCGGATGAAAACGACATAGGAAAGTTTGTCATCGGCCTGTACAAATGGATGGAGCAACAGGGCCTGGACGTTTATATCAGCAACGGCCCCGACATCGAGGCAGTCGACATGAAGGTTGCTGTTTTGAGCAACGCTGCGTGGGCAACAATAACCGTCGAACAATTATCGCAGGCGTTGGAGTCGGCCAAAAACGATAGGGTCCAACCCCTGAATCACGGCAAGGACGCACCGCTAACGTATGCCTTTCAGACGAGGGAAGGAGGGATGGGCATTCTTCAATTTCTCGGATTTAACGACAAGGACGGTGCGAACCTCCGCTATAAACTAGTACACAATGTGGCGGAATTGCAAAATGGAAAGAAGCCGGACGGAACGCTTCGTACGCGCAGCGTGGCACCTGGAGTTACCGACAATGGAGCAATCAATATCGAAAGCGGTATTTCTCCAGAAGAAATCGTCGCTACGGTTCCGGGGCTTCACATGGACGAGGGAACAAAGGTTCGTTACAAACTTCCTCAGGCAAATGCTACACAGATTGTACAAAGGGCCGTTGAAACCATTTCCCAATGTTCGGAGGGTGATCCGCGAGTGACGGAAGCCATGCGGACCCTCAAGCCACTAGATTCAGCACAAGTCGTCTCCGCGCTGGTGCCATTTCTGGATTCCTCCATTGCCACGGTCCGGCGTTCGGCCATTTACATTCTCTACGTCGGCGGCTTGAAATCCATTGAGCCCGCCATTGCTCCCTTGGAAAAATTGCTGACCAACCCGGAGGATCTCACGCGAGGAATGGCGGCACTTGCACTGGGAACCAATAAGGTTGCCGACAGCTTCGATGCACTGGTTCTGATGGCCAAAAACGATACCAGCGGTTACGCCCGGCGGTGTGCTGTTTATGCGCTGGGCCTTTTAGGAAATGAACAGGCAATCCCCGTACTGAAAGCGGCGCAAAACGATTCAGATCCCACCGTGCGTCAGAACGCCCAAAATGCCCTAAACCTTTTGGAGAGAGCCCCTGCTAACACACAGAAGACGCCGGGCGACGCAACGCATCAGAACGCCGTTCCTCCCCAACCAAGCCCGGACATGAAAAACCGGGCCGTGGCGTTTGTCGATCTCCTCGCCAAGGGCGACTTCGCCAAGGCACGGTCCGAATTTGACGCTACCATGAGCGGCGCGATGTCGGAGCAAATGCTCGGCAACGTCTGGGCCCAGTTGGGTTCAGGCGGCGGGAAGTATCTGGGGCACGGCGCTCCCCGGCAGGAAACCTTTCAAGGATACATCATCACCTATGTACCTTGCCGCTGGGAACGAATGCAGGTGGATCTGAAAATCGTGTACAACCGCGCAGGAAAAGTAAGCGGTCTTTGGGTCGTGCCAGCCGGTTCGTCCATGTTGGGAAACTCGCCAACACCCTCGCCCCAGCCGGAACAAAAATAATGTTCCATTTACATCTGACGTGACTCAGCTATTTCGGGCCAGGAAATGTGTTAGTCTGGGAGCGAAAACCAGACAAAAATGAAAGGCAAGAAATACTCGATGGAAGACAAGATCCGCATCCTGCGGGAAGCGGATAGCGGCAAGAACATCCTGGAAGTATGCCGGGAGCATAACCTCTCGGAGGTAAGCTTTCACCGGTGGAAGCGGCAGTTCGGGCAGATGGACGTCAACGAAGCCAAGCGGCTCAAGGAACTTGAGCGGGAGAACAGCGAGTTAAAGAAGATGCTGGCGGAGTCGCTTTTGAAGAACCGAGTCCTGGAGATGGTATGCAAAAAAAGCTCTGAGCCCGGCTAGCCACCGGGAATTAGCCAAGCAAGCAGTGGAGAAGAATCTCGGTTCAAAGCGGGCGGCGTGCCGGTATTTGCGGCTTGCCTGTTCGAACTACAGCTACCGAGGGCGCGCCCCCAGTAGCGTCGAGATGGCGATGCGTAAGCGCCTGCGGGAACTTTCGCAAAAACATCCCCGCTATGGTTACCGACAGATCGCAGCGTTGCTACGGGATGAGGGCTGGCAGGTTGGCAAGCGGCACATACAGCGACTGCGCATGATGGAAGGGCTGCGAGTGCCGCCAACCAAGCGCAAGCGGGTTCGGCAAGGCATACCCACGGGGTTTGCTACGGCGGCCACGCACCGAGGGCACGTATGGACAGGGGACTTTATCGCCGATACCACCGTAGGTTTAACGTGGATTTTTAGAGCTAGAGTAGCTTCGGTGCTTAGCACTTGATAGCCATTGATTCCGATTCGATTGAGCAGTGAGGTCATTAGGACAATTCTTATTCTTTGTCCTCTCATCCCCATTCTTTGATGGAGACCCGGGGCCCCCCCGTTTTTTGTCCCGCAGGAGAACTTGCCTCTTAGTGGAACCCGCTCGAGATGAGCGGGTTATGGTGCACCCTCTGGGACTCGAACCCAGAACCTAGTGTTATGAGGCTTTGGTGGGGCTTGGTGTGAAGTGGCTTAATTTACAGAGAGATACAAAAACGTTCCGACTTGATTTTGCTACATACTTGCTACACTATTATGGCGTGATTCTCTCCTCATACGAGCGTGCCCGTTCCCCGTTTGTTCATGTCCAATGGGCACTGAAACCCGAGGACAAGAAGACCTACGAAAAGACCAAAATCCGGAAGGATGATCCAGACAAGGAGCGGAAAATCGCACTCTATCTTGCCGAACTGCGCGTCAAGCTCCTGCGCGGCGATGTGGTGTCCGCGAATTCCGATGGCGGGATATCCGATGTCGGCTGGGGATGGGTCAAGAACTGGATCGAAGTCACGCACAAGAACGTCTCCGGCACCGCTGGGACTTACGTTCGCCACTGGCGGAACATCGTGCCTTTCCTCGTCGAACACAAAATCCCTGCCCCCGCGTTCATTCAACGAGAGCACGCAACCAAGTATATCGCTTGGAGAACCGGGCAGACAAAGCAGAAGAGTAAGAAAAACCCCTCCCAGAATACGGCCTTACAAGAAATCAAGACCCTCGCGCGAATCCTGGATGAAGCCATTTCTCGAGAAATGACCGAGCACAACCCCCTTCGCAAGCTTGGAATTGGGCAGGAGGATTCGGAGCCCAAGCCGGAAATTACCGATGCCCAGCAAGCGGTGATAGAAGCCGCGTTGGAAAAGCAACCCGCCTGGATGTCACGATCTTTCGCGCTGGCGATTCGGACGGGCCTCCGGGATCGCACGACCCGATTGCACCGGAACCAAGTCGATGTGGCGGGAAAACGGATCGTCATCGATAGGCCGAAAGGAGGTAAAAAACGGGGATTCGCGATCCCTCTTACCCTCGTTGTCCGGGAAGTCCTACAACCATGGTTGGACAGCGGAGAACCCTATTTTTGGAATCGCCCCAAAGAGCCAAACACACCTCGGGGGGTGATCTGGCGTAAGTTTTTCAATTCCCTAGGATTATCGGATTACTGCTTCCATTGTACGAGGGTTACCTACATTACGCGGGGCGCGCGTTCCGGAGTTCCCCAATCAGTGATGATGAAGCTGGTCAACCACGCCGATTCTGAAATCCACCGGATTTACCAACGGTTTTCGAGCGCGGACTTGCAGCACTGGGCTGAGAAGATTCCAACCCAAACATCAGCCGTTTCCACGTTAGATAATCATCCCATGCAATCCGGCCGGACAGGATAGGCAACCCCATTCCCTTCCAGGACCGGACAGAAGAGTAGCTGTACCCCGTCGCGACAGCCAATTCTCGCAAGGACAGAGCAAAACCCGCCTCTACCAGGGCCATTACTGTGCCCCGGTCGAGACCGGTTAGTTGCTTGTCGTTGCTGCGCTTCACTCATAATGCCGATTGACGGGAATCCCTTGGGTGGGCAAGTGAGTTTTTTTTGAGGGGCTTGAAGCTGAAGAGCGAGAGAAACCTTCTACCGTTGGGAGTGGTGTTTGACGGCGGAGATCATGCCTTTTTCGGTTTGCACGAAAAAACTAGGTTGCCGGGTTTGAAAAGTCCCGCATATCGCAATCACAGCATGACCACCAAAAACACCCCTGAAACGCCTGACGCCGGGCAGAATGGCGCCGAATCCTTGGAAAAACGGCTCTATTACTGCTTTCTTGAAAACCCGTTTTTTGCGGATGCCGGGAACATCGCCAACAATCTCGGGCTATGGGCCTGGAATGGCGCGAGCGGAACGACCCAGGCCCACTGGCTGACAATCTGTGCCCCTATTCCCGGGAGTGAGCGACCGTCGACGCCCGAGGCGGCGCGAGCCGCAGGGGCCGAACTAATATTCAAAGCCCGAGGGAGAAGCCCCATTCTTTACTCACGTGGTGCAAAAAAAGCGGCCGTCTCTTTGCATCGCCAGATGGATTTTTCCGCCGTCGCGTAAATCCGACCCACGACATTCCGCCCCTTCCACCAGAGGGGGCGGTAGTCGTGGGTTGGACGCCGGACAACCAATCATCTCCGCCGCCGAAGCGGCGGGGATGAGCGGCCCGGACGCGAGACCGACGGGAAAAAATGCAGAAAACCGGCAATTCCAATAGAGAGACGCCCCGGGCGGAAGCTCGGCGCATGCGAATAGCGTATATTCGCATCTTAGCAAAACTGCTCCGCGAATATGAGGAGTTAGATGACGAAACAGCGGCCGCGTTGGGAAGCGCGACCCGTGCCGACTTTGTGGTTGCCGGGGATGGCGAGCCCGGGCCAGTGTTCCTTCGATGCGTACAGACCTACTCCGCAGAGCCGGGTGCCTCGTACCCCAGCCTCGATTTCGTCGAGAGGGTGCTTATTGAGAAGACCCCAGCGGGCGATATTGAGCAACTCGGTGCAGTTGTCGGCCGAGCCTGGGCGGCGGAACTCGAAGGTATGCTTTGCGCCATGAACGCGGAAAACGAGAAAATGGCGGCGGAAACAACGCGCAGCCTCTTTGTGAAAAAGGGGGGTTCGAAATGACATTTCCTACCAACAACTTACCGCCTATTTTCCGAAACGCCGCAATCGAGGCGGCGAGAATCTCGAAATTGCCGTTGGAAATGGCCGCAATGTCCGTGATCGCCGCGACGGGGATTCTTCTCCGAGCGGGGGTATCGGTGGCTTGGAAACATCGGCCCGAGCGACGGCTCTATCCCAACATTTTGCTTGCGACCGGCGCCGCCACCGGGACCGGAAAAGGAGAGATGGAGAGCGTGACACAGGAGCCGTTCAGGCTCGCGTCCGCGGCCTTCGACGCCGATTTTAGCGAGAAGCGCGGCACGCTGATGGCGGAAAGAGCCGAGCTAATCGTGGCGCTGAAACAACTCGAACAAGCGCACGAAGATTGCGCGGTACCGTCAAAAGACAATTTCTTTTTCCGCGAATACGGAGAAAAAAGCCGTCGTCTGGAACTCGTAAAGAGGGTTCTCGATGGTTCCGGGCCGATCCTCGACACGACCGATTCCACCCCAGAGGCGATGGTCAGAATCATGGCGGCAAACCGCGATTACGCCGAGGTTCTCGGGGCGGATTCGCCAGAAAATTGGGCGGTGATCGCACTTGTCTCGCCTGATGGTTCAGACCTCCTCAAATGGCTCGAACCCGTCATTGACAAAAACGGACGGATTGAATCCCGCTCGCCGGTTTTGCTCCGCGCATCGCAGGGGGAGGCCCAAAAGCCCATCCGCGTCACCCATTTCCTGGGTCGCCTTGGGTTTTCGCTGGCCGCTGTTTCTGTGACCGTAACCCCCTCGCGGTTGCGGTCATTTTTCGAAAACCCCACGCTCGCGGAGGATGGTCTTTGCGGCCGGTTCCTGTTCCATCTATACGACGGGAAACAAAAGCTGATTCCCCCCGACGAAAAACCGGTGAACGCCGTGGTTAGAAAAGCTTACTGCACCACCGTGATGTCCCTATTCCACCGGTTCGGGATGGCCACCACCCGAACATCATTTTTGTTTTCCGACGAGGCGACGAAAATCCTCGTTGAATACAAAAACGCCTGTGTCCGCCGATCGTGGAAGGAACTGTCGGATGTGTCCGGCTTCACGGTTCGCTGGTCGGAAATCGCGGCGAAAATCGCTCTTATCTTACATTGTATGAGGTGGGGTGAGAACGCCGACCGGCACACGGAAATTGATACAGAGACGGCGCACCAAGGCGTCGAAATCCAATCGTTTTTTGCAGAACATCTTGTCCGAATGCTAGCGGGGAAACGTCTTGATGAACGCGAAAAGCTGCGGGAAAAACTGCTTTTGGCTCTGGAAAAAACGGGACGCCAGGGCGGACTTAAACCAGGCCTCGCCTATCGCTTTGGCGTTGGGAAAACGCCGAAAGAAGGGCGGGAGGCCGTTGAGCGAGCGGTCGCCGCCGAGGCGGTCGAAATGCTGTATACGTGGCATCAAAACCGGGAGGTAGCGCTGGCATTCGCCCCCGGGTCAGGCGCACTGAAATCGGCCCTCCGTGAACACGAGCGCGTGCTTTCGGAGCGGCTGGCGAAGGGGCAAACAACGATAAACAGCCTCGACCCGGTGCATCAGAAATCGGAGGAAACAGGTGATCAAGGCGCAGTTGAATTGCCTCCTCTCGACTTTTCCACCTACCCCCGAGAGCAAACAGATTTGCCACTTGTGGATGAGAAAAGCACACCTGTTGAGGCTCCGCGCCGCACTGTCGAGGTGCAAAACAACGATGAAATAGAGGGACCCTTCTGATGGAAAACGCCATCTCTTTCAAGATAGTCACCCCAGTCGCCGCCACCTCTGGGAGACGGTCGGCCGAGGCAAAAGCTACGCTTTTGAAGATCCAGTATGCTAAGGATATCGCGCTGGAATCCGGGGGAACGGTCCTTGTCCCATGGCCGGAATTGGGCGATTTTTTGTCTCCGGAAGATCACCTCTTGCGCTCGGTTCGTGGAAAATCAACGCTTGTTTTCCGCCCGGATGGCGAGATTGTTTTGGACATCGGCATCGCCGATTTCGTGCTCCTTCCTGCGATTCAGAGCGATAAAACGACCGACTCCAACGCGCCGTCTGCGAACCGGACGTAACGCGCCGAGGTGGCTGGGTCGCGGTGGCCGAGGACAGCCGCCAAAGCACATAAATCGCCATGGATCTGAGGTGAGGCCCAGGCCCTGGAAGCTAGGCATTTGCGCATGCTGTGGGTTGCTACATGCTCGCAATCAATGCCTGAGCGGCGAGCCGCGGCCTTGAAAATTGCCCAATATTGCTTGGGATTCAGCGGCGTGGCGTGCCCTTGCGCGGGGAAAAGGGGGTAGTTGGCGTAGAAGGGATGATCCATTTTTGACATCCGCAACCATGCCCGAATCGCCTCTTTCGCCGCCATGTGCATGGGCATGGAGCGGCTTTTCAGCGCGTAGCGTTTGCCGCCTTTGAGGTTTTTCCCGGCGATGGTAACGGCATCCCGGATCGCCTCTCCGTCGAAAATATCCCGCACCCGAAGGCTCAAAATCTCGGCGATTCGGAAGCCGGTTTTGCACCCGAAAATGAAAATCGCGCGGTCGCGAAGGCCGAATCTTCCCGTCATTTCGCCCAGGATTTTATCGATCTCGGAGTCAGAAAGCGCCCTGCACCCCGTGAAATTGAACGCGCATTTTTGCCCGCTTGTGGTCGTCATGGAGGAGATACAACCCCTGGTAAATGCAGAAGAATTGGCGGAAGTTCCGGGTTTTCGGCGGCGGAATTTGGCGCAAAAAACGCGCCGAAGACGAGTGAAACACATACCATGACCCGGTCGAAACGCAATTTTACACGTCGAGGGGGGAAACTTGAAATTCGGGGAGACGGCGACCGCCCGGCCCCATTTTCAGACACTAATCTTCCTGCAAACTAATGCGAAAATCCCAACTTCCCGCGCATGCAACTGCGCCACCCTAAAAAACACAAAAAGAGGACACTCTTAATCGCATACGCTAATCAGGCCACTCGACAGAGTAAAATGGCCCGCGAGGCGGAATCGTAGAGGGGGTTACGATTCTACTTAATTTCCCGGCGAAAAATCGCGCCGCGTGTACGCAAAGAAGGGGTGCTTACAGAGTAAAAGCAGCCCCGAAGTGAAATCCTAACGAGTATTCCTTGATACGCACCGGTTTTTCATACCGTTTGGCGGAATCCTAAAAAGCTGCTGAGCAAGCACCCATCTTGCTTGGCGCACTATTTCCCGCTACGCGAACGGCCCGCGAGCGAGAATCCTAGCGGGCACTTTTTGCGAGCGCCCGCTTTTCCGTACGCGTTCGGCGAAATCCTAAAACCCACAAAACAAGATAGAGCCTTGATTCGCGGACGATACCCGAGTACGCGAGCACCCCCGCGAGCGAGAAACCTAAGATTCAATACTCGGATGGAAGGAGTATTGTTGTAGCGTTTCTATCCGCTTCGGTGATAACCCAGACCTTTTTCCCGGCGAGGAGGTATGAGGAAAAGACACGGCCCCCATATTTGATGGCGTCAAGGTTAGCCTGTCTGTCGGCGTCTCCGAGTGTCCCCGGGTCGCAGAGGACGTGGCGAGAAACGAGCGCGAGGAGATCACTGCGGTTGCGCTTGGCGAGAGCCAGCGCGCCGCGCGTTGCATAAACACGGCCGGGGTGAAATAGCGGTTTCATTTTTAAGCGACAAAGCGTTCGACGGAGCGGAGGACGGGCGCGGCTCCGGGCCGCGGGTCGATGTCGGCGACGATGTAACGGAGACGGGCATTGCCCTGCCCGGCGCAGACAACGACGCTATCTCCTACGTGCGCACGCCAGCGGCATGTGCGCAGGCTCGTGCTGTGGTCATGCCCCGAGAGGGTGAGGACGGGCGCGAAACGACGGATGGGGTATCTCCAACGGCTCGCAACGCATTGCCAGTCAGCGATCTCGTCCGTGGGCGGCTCGTGCATGAGCCAAACGCCCCGTTGCTGACTGACAGGGAGTTTAAGGAGCCAGGCGCGCCACTCCAAAAGGTCAAGCGTGTCGGAATTATACTCGCTCGGAAAGCCAACGAAACCGACGCCGAAGATGTCGCACCCACTCCCCTCTAAAAGTACCCACGTGTGGCGGCGATGCGACCAAAATTGCCGCCACGGATCTTCGCGATCGTGATTCCCGCGAACAAAAACGACGGGACGCTTCCCGGCTGTCTCCGCCAGCAAGCGCGCCGCTTCGGTGGGGTCGAGCACGCCTTTCGGCGGCTCAAAAAATGCGGCGGTGTCTCCGACGACGGCGAGGATGTCGGGGTTATGCTTGGCAACAGCACGGTCAAGTCCGGCGAAGAGGGCGCGGTTGAAATGGAGATCGGAGACGGATAAGAGCTTCATCTGCCAGAGATACGGCGTTTGAGTTCGGCGATGATTAGCTCTCGGGCGCGCTCGGCATCGGCGGGGCGCAGGTCACGCAGATGGCGGGCGATGTATTTTTCCCTCACGCCCGTGAAGCATGACGCCCCGCTTTTAGCTAACGCAACCAGATCCTTATGCTGGCCCTTGCGGAAAAACGCGGCAGCGGATTCAGCGGCTGGGTTGTGCCTCATCGGATGATACGGTAGAGGCGGAGGATCGGGGCGAGCCGTGCATTGTCCGCAATTTCTCGGGGGGACATCCTCGCGCAGATGTCTATTTCCTGCCAAGCAAACAAAAGGAGTTCGACTGCGGCGAGGAGGCTTTTTCCACTCGTGCGAAAGCCGCGGTCGAGCCATTCGCCCCGGGTTTCTGGGACGGCGAACAGCGCTAGCGCAGGCGCACAGTATTCAGCGGCAAACGGATGCACCTCAACATGTTCCCCGGAGGCGGTTCGGACGCGGAAATAAGCCAGGCGTTCGACCGCGGACGTGAGCAGTTTGTCGAGCCACGCCAGTGTTTTGTCGTTGGCGAGCAACCCAGGGGCGTTGCACATTAACGCGCTGAGGAGGGTTTCTCGGCAAAGCACGAGATCAGCCAGCATATTGCCAATCATTTCTTTCTTGGCTCGTACGCCTCGGGACCAGGCGGCGAGGATTTCGGGGGCAGGTTTGTTATCCACGCCCGAGATACGCCCCGGGATTAACCGATTGCCCAGGCGTCGGGAAAAGCACGGCAAACGGCGTCAAATTGCTCGTTAGTTCCGCCGTAAACGGCGAGCACGGACGGGAAAGGGGCGGAGTTTTTACCATCTCCAAACCTTAATCGTCCACTGAACACCAGAAGTCGTGCAACCCCCGCGACACTTTCTCTGAACCACCGCGTCTCGGCCCGGAACGGCAACAGCGCGATCAGAATTGAGGCGTTTCCGTTCTCCGCCTCCGATCTACATTTCGCAACCCATTCGCCTATCTCCCTTCCGTAGGGACAATTAACATACACTTTTCCGAGCCAAGACTGGTTTTGGCTCAGCCCATCATCTTCGACCGTATAGCATACGCGGGCGTGGACGGCGCTTTTGCGAGTGCTGTGGCTCGGGGCACAAGGATCTGTATCGAAACGGCCCACGGCTTTACGTAATGCCCGCAAAACCCACAAAGGGGTCGTCCATCCGTGATAGCTCGATGCGTTTCCAGCAGCGGCGAAAAACGAAGCGGCCTTTTTCTTCGGGAGCACCGTCGCACCGGCACCGAGTATGGAAAGGGCACCTTCAAGGGTCTCGACGCGCCCCCGTCCAGTTCGTTCCAGGCGAACCAAGGTTTGATGTGTCAGCCCGAGACGGCTCGCGAGTTCGCGTTGCGAGACATGGTGCCGTTTACGGAGAGCCCGCAGTTTTTCGCCGAGCGATTTGCCAGCAATGGCCCCGCACTTGATTTCGAGCCCGAGTGTATCGAGGGCGCGGAGAAAATTAACGAGATTACCCCTTCCCCGTTCGAGGAGCCGAAGGGTGGGCTCCGCCAGGCCACTCTTTTCGACGAAAGCGGCTTTCGTGACTTTTGCCTCTATTCGCGCCCTGCGGAGCGCAGGGCCGAACTTCGAGGCGAACGGTTGTTTGACCATGGGGATGGTTTTGGGGGCCATTTCCGAATGATATTCAGACCATTTTGTCCGTTTTCACAACGCGAAAATACGCTGGCGGCTGACATATTCATCTCATCGGTGGTCAGAACGGCATGTCGTCCGGGATCGCCGTTTCGGCGTGGTGTATCTCGATAGCGGCGGGATTGACGCATTCGCGCAAAATGGCGCGCAGGAGCGCGTCTTTCTGCTCTCCACCTGAGTGCAGCACGGAAACAAGAAACGGCGCGCTAGCCGTCCCCACGGCGTCAATTCGGGGGAAATAGTCGGGATCAAGCGTGGCGAGTCCCAACCCGAGGTCGAGGAGTGGGTGGAGAGCAGCGTATGGGACGTCAGGGGAGATATCGGCGAGGGCGTAGGCAGGGAGGTGACGGAGGAGGTCGAGGTCGTCGGAAGAGAGCGTGCGCATGGGCTAGATACTCCGCCAGCTTATCCCGGGGAACCCGGCGAGTCTCGCGGCCTTGTCCGCTTCGAAGACGGCGTTAGCGAGCATTTCCCTCGCCTTTGCTTCCCTCCCGTGGAGCGCGACTTCAAGCACGACGGGGCCGTGTCCGCCGAGGGTGCCCCACACGCCGGTGATTTCCACCCGGACGGCGTCCGGGTCGGTGGCGGCGAGCGCAAGACCGAGGCGGGCGAGATGGCTCGCTATGCCGTCCCGGATTTCAGGGTCAATATAAGTCCCAAGGAATGCTGGTTTCGTCCGCAAAAGCTCGACCCCGAGCGGCTGGATTGCCTTTTTGTCGGCGGGGAAAAGGCGGGTTGCGTTTGTCGCGGTTTGCAAAATGCGCCGGACCGCGCGGAGATGCTTCTGGTCAGTCGTCTGCACAGTCGCGTCGATTTGCAAATAGCCCCCGATCCATTGGGCCCGGGAGATTTCAAGCGCGAAATCCTTCTGACTTGCGTAAAGCCATAGACACACAGCCGCGTGGGAGAGCCAACCGGTGGCGCGGTCGGGAAGGTTTTCGAGGGTCGCATGGAGCAAAATGTTGTCGTCATAATCCACGGAGCAGATACGCCCGCACCCTTCGGGCAAGGAATCAAGCGGATTTAGAAATGGAGCAATCCGCGAAATAAGGCGGTGAGCGGCTCGGAGATGGGAGTGCCCCGAGTGGCCTCCTTGTCTCAGGATGGCAATCTTCGCCCCGGGGAAGGCTCCGCATATCCCGAGCAAGGAAACAAGCGGCTCGGCGGAGATATACACCGATCTAACAACGCCGTTTTGCCGGGTCGAAAATCGAGCGAAACGCGATAAACGCTTGCGCGCCGAGTGATCTGACCGATCTGACAACGGGGTAGTATATGCGAATTTTTTTCTCTTCTTCTTTTTCGAGTAGTGAGGCCCCGGGATATCCAATCCGATGCCGGAAGCGCCGAAACTCGCCGTATATCTGTCACATCATGACTTAACACACTGCCTTCCCGCTTGTTGTGCAAAATTCAGACCTGACAAATCGCTTAGCCATATCCCGCAAATCGGGCCCGAAATCCGAGCAAGTAAATGAAATGGAACAGGTTGGATTTGGCACTGGTCAGACATCATCGACTTTTCGGTACCGCACTCCCGGCAAGCCGTCCGCCCGCATCTCGAAATCGCCCGCTTCCGCGCATTCGACGAATTGCAGCCATGCGCGAGTGCCTCCGCGCGTTGTTACTTCGAGGCGAACCGGTCCGCGACCGGCAAGCGTCGCTCGAACGGCAAGGATTCTGATGTGGCCCGCATGGGGGTCGTAAATCGTGATCCGTTTCGCGCAGTTTTTTAAGCCTCGGAATGCGGCGGGTGTCACGCGCGGGTCGATGTAAGCCCCTAGAAAACACGGGTACCCACGCAAGATCTCGATTGCCTGCGTTATGGCGGACAAAGAGGTTCCCCGTGAAACCCGCGAACCCGCCTCCGCTGTGGCGATAATTCGGGCGATAGCATCTCGGTCCATCTCGGGAGCATTGGGCACCAAAGCTTCGATCCTGAGCGCGCCCGCCCGGCACAACACAGATTTGACGTGGATATCAACTTTTCGGATCTCGGCGTATAGCGAAAGGCAACAGGCGGCGTGTGTAAGCCAGGCTTTCGCCGTCCTCGTCAGCGGCTCGATTTTGGTATTACTCAAGATGTTGTCCATATTTGTATACTTCCCCGGTTGCCCCGGGGCGAAAAGGCAGTTAGGTACCTCTTGTGGTATTGCTGTGCCGCCCCCTCGTGTGAGGGGGCGGCTTTTCATTCGGGCGGATGCAGCCGAAAATACAGCGTCCGCCCGCCGAGCCGGAGCCGGACGATCCCGGTATCGCTAATTTCAACAGCCGTCAAATAACCGAAGGCACAGGTGTCATCGGCGTAATCGTCCAACAATCTCTCCCGCGGGACGGGGAGGCTAAAAGTGGCGACGCGGGGAAACTCGTCGCGGTATTCGACCCGCTCCAATCCTGGTCCCCCATCGACGCCAAAAGACGAGCACGGACAGCGGCGGAAATCGTGATGGGCGCGTGAAAAAATCAGCAAATGGCAATTTGGGCAATAGACGGCGGAAACGATCATCCGCATAGATACGGTATCTCTGGTCTATGAAAGTACGAGTTACAAAATTGGCCGCGGCTCCGAACGCTATTGTTGAAACGGCGGAATGGAGGGAATACAAACTCGGCGAGGCGAACGCTAAAAGTCTGCCGGTCGATTATGAACTCACGGGTGAGTTGCTTGCGCCTCCTCGCATTGGCGAGGGTCTTATGGTGTTCCGCGAAACGCGAAACGGCGTCAGGGCAGAAGGGCTGTTCACAACGTCGCCGATTGTCGAAGGAGAGAAATGCGGCGAGGCTCTCCGTCTGGTGACAGGAAACTCCGTTTATTTGCTCGAACCGGAACGCGGCGGCCCGGCTCTTTAATCCCATGCGATGGCCGGACCTCGGAAACGGACGAGCGGTGGCGGCTCGGGATGCCGATGAAACCCGCCTTTTTGGGCGCAAGCGGGTTATGTAGCCGCCTCACCCGCCACGGGAGGGCAGCGTCGCCCCGTCGATCCAGCGGCCCGAAACGAGGAGTTTATGCGCCAGCCTTGGAATGCCGTGACAATTAGCGTTAAGGAGGAGCGCGAGGGCGGTCGTGGCGGATGCTCCGATTTCCGCCCAGTTTCGGTCGATACCGGCCCCCTCGCCCCCCACAGTTAGCGCATCGAAATTGGCTAAGGCGACATCCCCGGGAATCCGATATCCGGCCTTTTGCAGAATATCCGAAACGGCGGGGTCGTCCGAAAGGACGGCATCCGGTTTTTCCTTGCGAAAACGACGAAGGAAGCCCCGTTCGTCCATAGCGCCAGACGGTTCGCGGGCGAACCATGCCACGCCATCCTTTCCTTCCGATCCCTCCCACCCTATCGCGGCGTGCAGATAACGAGCGATTTCCGGGTTTCGCCCCGGGACGAGGAAGATTTTGCGGTACCCGCGCTCCCGCAGCTTTCCTAGGGCGAGGCGAACGTTGGCAAGATGATCTGGTACTACGGCGTGAAAGTTGGGAACCACAGGGACGCATCCCATCCGAACGCCCGCAAAGTCAGTCCAGTCGAAGTTTCCCCATTGCGGGCGCATACAGGGAGCCACAAGCACCCCGCGGATGCCGCGCGCCCGGAGGATTTTCTCCTGCCGCTTCGCGGAAGTCTTTCCCCCAAACGTGAACTTTTCCAAGTGGTACCCCAGCGCCTCGGCCCGCCGATAGGCGCCCGCCCAACATTCTTGTTCTCCCCATGGCACATTCCCGCCGTTCCCATTGCCATCGTGGCAAAGCCAGCCGAGCGCGGCCTTGATCTCACGGCGCCGGTTCCCCCAGCGGTAAGCCAGCAGCGCGACCGCGGCGGGGTTCGGGCGGTAAGCGAGTTTTTCTGCCGTCGCCCGGATTTCCTCGCGCCGGGTTTCCGACACACGCGGATCCCCCCTCAGCGCCTTCGCCACGAGACTTGGGCTAACCCCAAGATGTTCCGCGATATCATAGACTGTGGTCGGTTTCCCCATGCGACGAGATACCGAGCATGGGTAACCGCCCGCGTTTCACGACGCCCCTCTTTTGTTTTTACTTCGGAGTAACAGAAATTGGACTGTGCACATCCCGTTCTGGCGGTAGATGGAATGGCATTTAAGGAACTTTTTTCTAGGTCATGAGAGGATTCAATTTCATCAAGGTGCTCCTTTTTGCCGTCATGGCCGAAATGCTGTTCGCCGTTGTCATCTGCGCGGCGGTCTGGTGCGCAAGAATTGCCGGGAAGGCGATTCGTGCGGTGTTTCGCAGCCGGAAACGCCCGATAGGCCCCGACAACACAGCGAAATGCCCGAGGTGTGGAAAAATAGAGGACGGCAATGAATCTGGCACCCTCTGCGCAAAGTGCGTTGCCGATGAAAACGAGGGGTTCTTCGAGGCCGCGCTGCGATGGAAGGGGAAGGCTATTTGCGGGAAGATCGAGACGTCGTAGATCGCCAGATGCCCCCGCATCGAATCAGAGGCCTTTACTTGAACAAAAAAGAAGAACTCTTTCTTTGGGCCTTTGCGGTCGCATTTTCATACGTCTACGTGCATCAGGGGGGCTTTCGAGATGACCTGCCAGTTCGGCTTCCCTTCTTTATGCACTCGGCTGAACGGGAGTCATTGGCGTTCCCTCCGATGTGATACGCAAAGATTTCCCCGCAGGTGAGGTCTAGATTGGTCATGAGGATCTGCTCATAGAAACGCCCATTGGCGAAGTGGGGGGCGACACCCCATTTGCTCAGCCAGCGGCATGAGCTTTTGTTTCAATCCACGCCCCCGCGTGAGGGGCGACAAGTCATTCGTGGGGTTACTCCTCTGCTCTTGTTGTTTCAATCCACGCCCCCGCGTGGGGGGCGACTCCATGCTGGTCCGGTCTGCTATCGGGCTCATCGTTTCAATCCACGCCCCCGCGTGGGGGGGCGACGTTTTGACGGGGTTGGCGGCAATTGTATCAGTATTGTTTCAATCCACGCCCCCGCGTGGGGGGCGACCGCTCCGGCGGCGCACCAACCTGATCAACAAAACCTCTGGTTTCAATCCACGCCCCCGCGTGGGGGGCGACTCAACCTCAGTATCTCCGGTGTCTGGCTCATATTGTTTCAATCCACGCCCCCGCGTGGGGGGCGACCTACGTGGTTCAAGTTTCCTACGATGACCCGAGTGTTTCAATCCACGCCCCCGCGTGGGGGGCGACTCCATTCGAGCGAGGCCCGCATCCACAAATAGCGGGTTTCAATCCACGCCCCCGCGTGGGGGGCGACTACCGGTTACGGCCCCGGGGAGTGCGAATGCAAGGTTTCAATCCACGCCCCCGCGTGGGGGGCGACTCCTTAATGCTAAGGTCAAGCTTGTCATTTGTCTGTTTCAATCCACGCCCCCGCGTGGGGGGCGACACATCCCTTTCAAACAGCAGCAAATAATATCCATGTTTCAATCCACGCCCCCGCGTGGGGGGCGACGTTCCTAAACTCATCCATGCCCAAGTTTGTGTAGGGTTTCAATCCACGCCCCCGCGTGGGGGGCGACGATTCTTCGTTGTCGAGTCTAACGTAAAAGACCTGTTTCAATCCACGCCCCCGCGTGGGGGGCGACGATGCCCGCACGCGAAAGGGTTTAATGTTTTTTAGTTTCAATCCACGCCCCCGCGTGGGGGGCGACGGCGTGGCAAAAACATCCCCGTGGCAACACGGGGGTTTCAATCCACGCCCCCGCGTGGGGGGCGACTTGATCCCGTCCTCATCCGCGGCGATGCCGGGCTGTTTCAATCCACGCCCCCGCGTGGGGGGCGACTCGATTTTCCGCTTTCGTATGATCTTCACTTACAGTTTCAATCCACGCCCCCGCGTGGGGGGCGACCTAGAAGATCAATGTTCGAAACCTCTTGCGATGTGTTTCAATCCACGCCCCCGCGTGGGGGGCGACCCGCCGAAACATTATTACAGCAAGTCGCAAGGATTGTTTCAATCCACGCCCCCGCGTGGGGGGCGACAACAGGACTATGTTGCTCTTCGTGATTATTCGTTGTTTCAATCCACGCCCCCGCGTGGGGGGCGACCTGTTGGCAATAGCATTGCATACGCACACTTGTGTTTCAATCCACGCCCCCGCGTGGGGGGCGACGTCTATCAGGATAACGCCTCCGTCGATATTTGTTGTTTCAATCCACGCCCCCGCGTGGGGGGCGACACCAAGAACGGGTCGTTGGCCAATGCGGCGATAAGTTTCAATCCACGCCCCCGCGTGGGGGGCGACATGCCGGGAAAATGTTCCGCGCCGCCGTACAGGAGTTTCAATCCACGCCCCCGCGTGGGGGGCGACTTGGCGCAAACCGGCTATTAACCTCTGACGAAAGTTTCAATCCACGCCCCCGCGTGGGGGGCGACAACGGCCTTTCCGCCGAATGGAAGACGGCCATGGTTTCAATCCACGCCCCCGCGTGGGGGGCGACGAAACGCATAATAGGCAGGCACCCCAAGCCACTGTTTCAATCCACGCCCCCGCGTGGGGGGCGACATCATTGTGCAATGCGGCGGTACCCACTGCACCCGTTTCAATCCACGCCCCCGCGTGGGGGGCGACACAAAAAACTCGGCGCTGTCGTGGATGAGCTTTTGTTTCAATCCACGCCCCCGCGTGGGGGGCGACAGGGCAGCGGCCCGATGATAATTTTCGTTGGACGGTTTCAATCCACGCCCCCGCGTGGGGGGCGACTGTTCATTTATATGGGCTTCTGCGCCAACATACAAGAGTCTCACTTGCGCGAACCGCCATCATCGCACCACAAGAAGCTGGCGACCGCTACAAGCCATTGTTGTCAAAGAACAGTGATACAGTGACTTATATCACGCGCGAACCTCCCGAGACGAAGCATGGGACCAGCGGGTTCGCAAAAACATCTTCCGATCCACCTCTCGGCTGTCTGCGCTTATTTATACTATCAGCGGGCCTTGCGGATTGTAACTTTCTTTGATGCCGTGATGTTCCACTCTCCGATTCCATTCCTTTCCCAGCATGTAGATCCGCAGGCTGTCTTGATCGGGGTCGATGATCGCCAGTAAACGGGAGCGCATTTCAACTAGTTGCGCGGGGTCCAACTGGCATTCAAATACGGAATTCTGCACGCGCTGGCCGTAATCCAGACAGACTTTGGCCGCTCGGCGAAGCCGACGCTTACCTCCATCGCTGACCGTCGAGACGTCGTAGGTGACTAAAATTTGCATCTCGGTTTATTTCCAAAGGAAGGCCGGGTAGGCGTCGAGGTCTCCGCGGAGATGCCGCGCCAGCAGGCGAGCCTGGAGATGCGGCACCAACCCCCACGGGACTTTCTCCTGGATAAACGGGTGGATGATTTCTTCCCGCTTCCGCTCCTGCCATTCGACGAGGACTTTTTTTCGGGAGTTTTCCTTGAGTTGGACGGCGCCGCTTTCTTTGAACTCAAAGTCCGAGGCGTCGATCTGCTTCCGGTTGAGCAAGGCCAATGCGGTTCGGTCGGCAAGCACGGGGCGCAGTTCCTCCATGAGGTCGAGTGCCAGGGAGGGGCGGCCCGGGCGGTCGCGGTGCAAAAAGCCCACGGCTGGATCGAGCCCCGCGGTGGCAAGGGCAGAGCGGCAGTCATGCGCTAGCAGGGCGTAGAGAAAGGAGAGGAGCGCATTGACGGGGTCGAGGGGAGGACGGCGGGAGCGGCCTTTCATGGTCAATGAGGGGGTGTCGGTTGTAAGCAGCAGCGGAAAGACCTCAAAGTAGGCGGCGGCGGAATCGCCCTCAATCCCGCGGATCGTGTCCAAGTCCGCTTCACATGCAACAGTAGCAACCCTGTTACCGAGCCACTTGGCGGAGGTTTTGAGTTGAGGGCAACCGGGGTTGTCGGGTCGGTCGCGGACGGCTCGCAGGAGGGATGTCCGGCTGTTGGCGATTTTAGCGGCCACAAGGTTGCGGGCGATGGCTGCGGTGGCCGCTGGGTCGTCGGCCGCTCGGTATTGCTGACGGCGCAGGAGGACGTTGCCAGAGGTAAACCCGGTGGCGGCCGCCAGGAATTTGCCATGCGGCGTGCAGAACGAGAGCGTAACGCCGGCTTCCGCACATGCGGCCATCAACTGCGCCGAGGCTGAGATGTCCCATCCCAGGCAGACAATGCCGTCCAGATTGTGGAGCGGAACGCGCAGTTTGCTTTCCCGCTCAAGCCGGACGTCGACGGCCTGGCCGTCCTTGGCAAGCCATGCCCCTTCCAATGTGATAAAGAGGGTATTGAGATATTGTTTCATACCGTTTCAATTCCACGCCCGAGGAGGGGGGGACGTTTCATGCCGAATTGTGTTCGATGGTTTTCAATTGCCCGGAAAACCAAGCCGCCGCGCCGCGCTGGAAGCCGAATATGCCGGGCATACAGGCTTCGAGGAGCGAGCAGCTTTCGCATTTCTTTTCTTTCCTGGCGGGAGGCGTGGAGCCATGGGCGATCAAGGTGTGGAGCCTTGCCGCCGTGTCGCGTGTCAAGATGCGCAAGGTTTCGTCGAAGCAGATTTCCGTGCGGTGTCGCTGTTCTCCGTAATAAAGCGCGCCGCGTTCCACCGGACATCCTAGCATTTCCTCCAGGCAAAGCCCCTGGGCACAAAGCTGCACCTCATCGGCACGGTGGATTTTGGGTTTTCCTCGCTTGTATTCCACGGGCAGGACGCGTGCGCTCCTCTCCCCGCCGTGGAACTCCACCACGTCACACTGGCCACTGATGCCGAGCTGGAATGAGCGCACCGGCAAGCCTCGGGTAATACGGACGCCCGGGCGCGATTCGTCGGGCCCCTCGTGGGCGCGCTCGTGCAGGACGGTACCCTCTGCCGTAAACACGTTCTCGCTCCAGACTTGCTCAATGTGAATCAGCGCGCATTGCCGTTCACAAAAAAGCAGGTGCTGGAGTGCCGAGATGGGAAGAAGTTGGTCTTCGCTGTAGGGCATGGATTGGTGGTGGCAATGATGCGCCTAACCGAGGAACGTCTAGACGATTTCCCTGACCTCAACCGTGGACGGAATGGCGCTCCGGTCCACCGTGACGGTGTAGTCGCCAAACGTGCGCGGAACGGTGTCTCCCGAATTTTTGACCGCCTTCACCGCATCGAAAAGCGCGTGAGCCGGGGCGTTGCCCAGGGCGTCCTGGTGTTTGAATACCACGAGCTTGCGGGTGGCCATGAGCCCGCGGGCCGCCGAGCGGTCATGCTCGAACATCTGGCCCTCGAGGGCTTCCCACAGCAGGGCGAGATCGGCTTCGCCAAACCCGGTCTGCGCGGCGAGGTGCGCGGAGATGAAGCCGTGGGCAACATATAGGCCGTAGGGAATGGTCATTTTGCGGCCCATGGTGCGGTTGTCGCCGCTCTGTTCTTCCGCCTCGGCCTCGGTGGCCACGGCCATGCGGGTGATGGAGTGTTCAAGCGTGACCACCGGATCGACGGAGCGCGCAAAGGTCAGTTGCACTGGGCCGCGCACTTGGCCTGCGTTGGCTCCGGTAGACATCACCGCGCCAAAGGTCCGAATATCGTAAAAAGTTTCGCACATTTTTTGACGGGCTGACTCAATTTCACTTCCCTGCCCTTTTCCTTCTTTGTTGCGCTTCTTGCCGTCTTTCTCATCTTTCGGAGCCTTGGTGAGGTCAATGTCCAACGCCGTGTAAGCAGCGCCGATAAAGCTATTCAAAATCGCTTTTTCTTTAACAAAAATATCGAACGGCGGCTGGCAGCATTGTTTAAGGGCCACGTAGTTGCGCACCTTCCGTTTGAGGCAGACGTCAGTGACGAGGCCTCGGCCGGTTTCGGCGTCGATGCGGGGCAGGTTTCCGGCGTCGGGGTCGCCATTGGGGTTGCCGTCTTGCACGTCGAAAATGAGGACGAAATCGTAGCGATTGGTAATGGGGTTGCTCATAAGATGATGGGTTAAGTTTGAGGGTGGCAGTTATTCAGATTTTTTGGTGTAGAAGGTTTGCATTTGGTGGTAGTAGCCGAGCGCGAAGCGGGCTTGATCGGCCAGGGCCAGGTGAGCCGGAAAATCGGATATTCCATCCGTGATCTCGCCCAGCAGCTTTTCCATATTGACGCAGCGGCCCGGGGTAAGTTTCGGCAGGTGATGATTTTTGAGCCGCATGAGGTTTCCAAAGACCGTGACAGGCGTGCTGGATGCCGCGCCATAGAAGCGGTCGCGGATGGTGGTGTTGAGGGATTTTTGAGCTTCGCCCTGGATTTTTTCCAAGGCGGCGAACAACCGGCCAAGCCGGTAGCCGATGTTGTTGTTTTCAAGGTCAAGCATGGGAAGGATCGGTTTCTCTGATTTGGGGTTGGTGCGTTGGGAGCGGTTGAGGCTGGCTTTGAGGAGGGCGGCCCGCGCGTGGGTGATCTCGTGCTCCGCGCGGATGCGCCGGATGACGGATTGCAACAGCGTGGCGGGAAACGGCAGCCCTTCCAGGATGGCGCGCATGGTGTCGCCCGCGAGATTGGGCGGGATGTTCTCGGATTTCCCGTTGGGGGCGGTGGATATCAGTAGCCGAAAAAGGGAGAGGACGCCCGGTTCCTTGGGGCCATGTACGATTTCTAAATCCCGGAAATGTTGGGCGAAGCGCTCCGCCATTTCGGGCACGGTGCCGGTGTGCCAAAAGCGAATGGCGATCCGCGCCGCGTTGGGGGCCAGACCCAGAACGTAGAAGCGGTTGTCGCTGTCGGTCTTTACATAGGTGCCGCTTTGAACCGAGGTCAGCAGATCCGCAACGGCCCGGGTGAGCTGGTCAGGATCATCCTTGGGCGGTTCGGAAAAGAAGACAGGCGCATTTTCAAGCTGAGTCTTGCGAGCCGACCAAAAAACCGTGGAGGCATCTCCCACTTGCAAGCGCTGCGTGGAGTCTTTGCCCAGCAAACGGTTCAACGCCGTGGTGTAGGCAAACATGGCGCTTGCGCCAACCGGTGCGTTGTAGCCTTGCTCTTTTCCGAACGATCGAAAGGCATCCAAGTTGAACGAAACGATATTCGCACCGGAGGTCTGGGCTCCCCAGACCCCTTTGATGGCGGTATGCAGCGGTGCCACAGGTTCATGGTTGCCGGTGATGAGGCAAACGCTATCCTCACCGTCTCCCGAGCATCGCGCTGCTTCTATCGCCGCTTTGATTTTCGGGCGGCTGCTGATAGGCCGGGCGTCAGTGGCGAGCCGAAAGGTCAGGTTAGCCCCCTCGTCCTGAAGATTTTTCCAGGTATCTCCCTCGGCGGCGAGTTGGTCGAGCTTGCTTTCGTCGTTGAGGAAGGCCATGACAGCTTTTACTCCCTCTTCCTCGCTAGTAGAGAGCGCCTCGATGGCGCTTTTGAACGATGCGTGCTGCTGGGGAACCCGCTCCGGTTTTCCCTTTAAGGCAACACCCAGCGCGTATTCCGGGTTATCCCAAAAGAGGTTGGAGGCAATTCCGCTGGTTTTTTTTACGCCTTGCGGCACCAGAAACGCCTTGGCCCGGCGCTGTTTTCCACTGCCTTCGTAGGTGCATTCGAGTTGAACGAGCTTTCCCTCCAGCGAGATTACGATCACGTAGGGAATTTCTTTCCATTCCCAGCCGATGGGCGCGATTCCGTCTTCCGGGTCCGCGGCCTTGCGGTCGTAGTATTCCTTCAATGCTTGAAGAATCATCCCCGCACCTCCTCCGTGTTGTCGCGAGCCGGTACGTTGACCACGCCATTTTCCATTCTGGCCCGGAAGAATAGTGGCAAGGGCGAATTTGGATCGCGGTAATCGAGATCATAGAGCATCCAGCCCAGTTCGCGCCCCTCCTGGATGGGAGGCGGTTGCGGCTGGGCGGTGTTCACCAGGCGCACATCGGCTGCGAACTCGCGGCACCCCAGGTAGGGCTGGTGGAAATGTTGCCCTTTCTTCGCGCGGCGTTCGAACATCGCCGCGTATTTGGCAGGGGTTTCGTCGGCGCGCAGTTCCTGCTTTTCCTCCGCATTTTCCAACCACTCCGGCACGGGGCGAAACACTTTGCCTCGTTGCGCGGGCGGGATAAAATCAAAGATGCCATGGAGCCGGTAGCGCACGTCCCGCAGGAAGAGCCCGGCGCGCTGCTGGCGTTCGTCCTCAATGAAAAGACCGTCGGAACGAGGCGAGGCGATTTTGCCCACCTCGTTGCGTCGCACAGAAATCCAACGGATGGGCGCGAGCACTTCGATCTTGATAACGCGCCAACGGATCGCCGGTTTCCAGAGGATAGCGTCGAAAATGGCGCGTGCCGCCGAGGGAGTTATGACGTCGTAGCTAACGCGCTCGACTTTCATTTCGGGGCGGGTGAAGCAGGCAAACGGCCCGCTGACTTCAAGGCAAAAACCTTTCATTGGTGACTCCTTTGCTCGGGGTTCTTCATGAGATTGTAATTAAACCATCAAGTCTTTTATCGGCAGGGTTTCCGAATAGAGGTCGAGACCGGTTTCCTGGCGGTAAAGGCCCGGGAAAGTCTGCACGAAAATGCCGGGGTGCATTTCCTCGATGTGCCCTCTTTCGCGCAGGCTTCGGGCTAGGTTGGGATGAACGCTGACGGTGTAGCGTTGCAAGCGGCGCATGAGTTCGCGGGTGGGCCCGGCATGGCGCAACTGCTCGATCCATTGCTCGCTCTCGCCGAAGCGGACGAGGATGGAGGTTGATTCATCAATCATCTGAAAGGTCTCGGCGGCGTGGCGGAATTGAACCTGCCCATCCCCCGCATCTCGAAGGAGATTTTCATCGAGCCATTCTTTGCCGGTTTCGTTGACGCTTTCGTAATACTTTTCAAAGTACCGCGTGAAGGTTTCCGGGGCGTCCGGGAGAAAATCGCTGGAGGCAATAAGGCTCTTGGTGACTTGTTCTCCCTTGAGCAGCAGCCCCGCAGGCGAGGGTTTGGGCGGTACGAAAACATGCACCACGCCCAGACCGTCCCTCTTTCCCTCCCGGTTGCAGCGTCCGGCGGCCTGCGCGATTGAGTCCATTCCGGCCAGCGCGCGATAAACCACGGGAAAATCAATATCGACCCCGGCTTCCACCAACTGGGTTGAAATCACGCGGAGCGGTTCATTAGCCGCCAGCCGCCGACGAATAGCCGCGATGATTTTGGAGCGGTGCTCTCCACACATGCTGGCGGAAAGATGAATGGTCCCCTCCGGCATGGCCCGCCAGAGTTCGTAGCAATCCTGCCGCCGGTTGACGATGCAGAGAACTTGCTCATGCGTTCGGAGTTCCGCCGCCAGGGTCGGCCAATCGGTGGGCCGCTTCGGATCGGTGGGCGGAATGATCTGCGTCCGCTTGAGGTTGCGATAAAGCGCCGCGGGATCGGGTACGATTTCCCGAGGGGCCGCCACCAACCCGGGCAAGGCCGGTTGGGTGGCCGTTGATAACACGACGCTGACTTTGTAGTCGGAGACCAGGCGATTGATGGCCGCCACACACGGTGTGAGCCACTGCGGCGGAAGTAGTTGCGCCTCATCCAAAATCACGACGCTGTTGACAATGTTGTGCAGCTTGCGGCAACGGCTGGAGAGGGCCGCATAGAGGGATTCAAAAAACTGAACGCTGGTGGTGACAACCACGGGGGCGTCCCAGTTTTCAGCGGCCAGCATCTGGGAGGGAGGCGCTTTTTCGGCATCCAGGTTACTGTGATGCTCCAGCACATTGTCCTTGCCAAAATAGGTGCGCAAAATATCGGCGGTTTGCTCGATAATACTGGTATAGGGAATGACGTAGATCAACCGTGTCTTGCCATGCGCCACGGCGTGGTCCAATGCGAACGCGGTGCCGGAAAGGGTCTTGCCGCCGCCGGTGGGGACCGTCAGTGAAAAAAGCCCGTCGGGGGATTGCGCCGCCGCACGGCAATGCGCGAGGATATCGGACCGGAGCTTGTTGACGGGTGTCGGGGCTGCCTTTCGCGATAGCGATTCGAGTGCAGCGTCAAAGCCCGGCTTTAATTCCTCCAATTGCAAGCAAGGAGGGCGGGCAGCCGCCTTTCCCGGCGACATAAATGCTTCCGTATCGAGGAAATCGGCGTCTACCAGGCAGGAAAACAACATGCGCACCCAAAAATGGTAGGCAGCGCTCGTCTTCAAAAAAGAGGGCGGAAACAATTCCTTGGGCAGTGGTACTACCGCTTGCTGTATCCTCTCTTGCGAAATGCCATTGAAGGTTGCCTGTTCTTGCTCCAGCCGAACACTCAAGGCGCCGTTACCTGTAAAGCGGCTGTTCCAATCGGGCAAGCCCGCGTGGTGCCCGGTGACAAGATAGGCGATCGTCATCCCAAACAAACCGCCCCATCGTTGGTACGCCCAAAGCGCTCCCGCGCCGGAGTGGTTGACCCGGCCCCCACCGCCTTCTCCATCCCATTCCGAAGCATCCAGCCCATTTTCCCGCAACAAATAAGCCTGGAAGAGCGGATGTAGTTTGCCCAGATCATGAAGCCAGCCACAAACCTCAACCCACGTACCGGAATCAAATACCCTGCCAAATTCCCTGGCCAACTGGGCCACGGCGGCAGAATGATCCTCCCATAGTTGCCACTGCGAACGCGGCCGGTTCTCCAGCGTATGCGCGTAGGCTTGACACGACAAATTGTCCTGAAGCACCATCATGGTTCTTAAAATGGGGGAAAGACCGTTGTGAGGATGGTTGTAAAACTCACCGCTGGGTTAGGGCAAGGATGGATTACAGAAAATGGATTGATTTTTAACCATCTGATGAGGTGAATTACCGGGGAACTCTCTCATGAAGACGGCTTATTGAAGCATTGAGGGTGGGAGAATTGGGCTCTCCATCAAAGAATGGGGAGGGAGGTCAAAAGATGAAAGAAAGTGCTAATGACCTCACTGCTCAATCGAATCGGAATCAGTGGCTACCAGGTACTATATACCGAAGCCACATTGCCTCTTAAAATCCACGTTAAACCCGAAGCGCGAACCTCCTCCTGCCTTTGCTGTGGAGGCGGCCGCCTCCACAGCAAAGGCAGGTATCAAAAGCAGGTACGCCACCTCGATCGCTTTGGCGAACCCACCGCTCTGGTCGTCCATACCCGGCGGTTGCGCTGTTTGGATTGTCGGCACTCCTTTGTTCCACCGCTACCGGGACTTCTCCCCGGACGCCACAGCAGCGAGCCATTCCGCGAAAGCACTTACCGGGCTCACGACAACGGCATCTGCGTCTCCACTCTGGCCCGCATCCTTCACATCGGCAGCGCCACCATTGAGCGCATCTACCACCAGTTCACCGAGCGCAAAGCCAAGGAACGAAGCAGTTTGCGCTGCCCCATGGTCCTCGGCATCGACGAGCACACCCTCCACAAGGGCCAACGCTTCGCCACTACATTCGTTGATCTTAAAAACCACCGTGTCTTCAACGTTGTCCCTGGCCGCAGCCCTCGCGAATTGGCCCCATTGGTTGCCCGCCTTCAAGGCCGGGAGCATGTCCGCGTGGTCTGTATCGACCTCTCCAGCCCTTACCGCGCCTTGATCCGCAAGTGGTTCCCTAACGCTCGCATCGTCGCCGACCGCTTCCACGTCATCCGCGTCGTCATCCATCATTTTATGGCCTTGGCACGGCAGATCGCCCCTGACTTGAAAAATAACATCGGCTCTCTTGCCGTCCTCCGCAAAGCCCCAAATAAGCTAACTGCGGCCCAACACTTGCGCCTCGCGCGGCTTTTCGCCGCCTACCCTGCATTGGAGCCTCTGCACGCCGAAATGCACCACCTACGCGCTCTCCTCAACCAGAAGCACAGAAGGCGCCGCGAATGCCGCCCTCTGGCTCAAGAGCTTTTGGGCTTCATCGACCGGCTCACCACCAGCCGCTTCGAGCCCCTCATCACTCTGGCCCATACCCTTCGTTCCTGGGCCGAGCCCATCGCCTGCATGTGGCGTTTTACCAGAAACAACGGCATTACAGAGGGCTTCCACCGTAAAATGAAACTCATCCAACGCCGCGCTTACGGCTTTAGAAACTTCTCCAACTACCAAATCCGTGTGCTTGCCGCCTGCGGCTAATTAGCACAATATCACCATATCTTCCTCCCTCCCCATTCTTTGGTGGAGACCCGAGAATTGCTTGGCGTGGGGCAAGGGATACAGTCCGTGTCCCACCCCGCAGATTGCAGCTTCGGAAAAAGGGTGAACGCCCTTATTCAGACCCGAGAAATTGAGGAGGCACCCGGAAGGGGGGTAGCTTTGGATTTGCTACACTTTTTGCTACATTGGGAAGCAACTCCGCCGAGTAACCCGCTCGAGATGAGCGGGTTATGGTGCACCCTCTGGGACTCGAACCCAGAACCTAGTGATTAAGAGTCACGTGCTCTACCAATTGAGCTAAGGATGCCCTTCCGTTTGGAGGGTGGGCAAGATGTCGTTTGAAGGCTGATTTGTCAACGCCGCAAATTACTTTTTTTGAAAAATACCGCAAAATCTGGATTTCATAGGCAAAAATGGCCAATCTGGAGTCCCTCCGCCGCTTTTCCTCCTCTCCCCCATGAAACCCGTCTTCCTTTTCCTCCAAGCCTTTCTTCTCTGTGCGGCCGCCGCCTTTGGCGCGCTGAAACGCGCCGATCACGTTTTCATTGTCAGCTTTGACCAGGGAGCGCCCGCCGGGATCGCCAAGGCCGAGATGCCCGTTTTCAAGGCCATGGCCGCAGAGGGAAGCCATACATGGCAGGCGTACACGATTGTCCCGAGCCTCACGCTGCCCTCCCACACTTCCATGCTCACCGGGGTCGGCATTCAGAAGCACCAGATTCTTTGGAACGATTACCAGCCTGACAAGGGGCCGGTGGGCGTGCCAACGGTTTTCAGCATCGCCAAGGAGCACGGGTTTACGACCGCCATTTTTGCCACGAAGGAGAAGTTCAAGACGCTCGTGCTGCCGGGCAGCGTGGATACGTTTGCCGTGCCGGAGCCGCCCGTGGCCCAGGGTGTGGCCGACGCCTGCGCTGCCGAGGTGCGCAAGAGCAAGCCGAACCTCTGCTTCATCCACTTCGGCGACCCGGACGTGGCCGGGCACAAGTTCGGCATGAATTCGGAGGAGAAAATGAAAGCTTTCGCCGAGTGCGATGCGGCACTGAAGACTATCCGCGAGGCCGTCAAGGCGGCGGGAATCGAGGGCTCCAGCGTCTTTATCCTCACGGCTGACCATGGCGGGCATGACGTTCCCGAAGTGAAGGACGACCAGCCGACGGGGAAAACCTACGGTACGCACGGGTCGCCCGCCAAGGATGACGTGGAAATCCCGTGGGTGGTCTGGGGTAAGGATGTGAAGCCGGGATTCGAGATCGCGGCCCCGGTGGTGATTTACGACACGGCGGCCACGGCGCTTTGGCTGCTCGGCATCGACCCGCCGGAGAGTTTCTGGGGGCGGCCGGTTGTTTCGGCTTTCGCGCCCAGCCCGGCGGTGGCCAAAAAGCCGTGAGTTTTTTGTAACCGGGGGAGGCGGGATGGCGTTCTTTCCTGTGAAGCGGCAAGTCCGCTTTTCCAAAAAATAATCATCTCTATGAAAACTGTTTTTGCCACCATTACCCCGATTCTTGTCTGCGCGGTCGCGATGATCGCCGCCGTTCCCTCAGCGAGCGCAAAGGATGGCGCCCAAGCCAGGGGTGGCCATCGGCTGGAGAAAATCTTTGGCGACACGCCGCTTTCCCCGGAGCAAAAGGAAAAAGTGCGCGCCGTGTTGAAAGCCCACCGGCCGGAGATCCGCGCTGCCCGGGAAAAGGCGGAAGCGGCTCACCTTGCCTTGACCGAGGCTTCCAAGGGATCCGATGCCGCCGCCATTAACCACGCGGCCGACCAGGTGGGCGAAGCCGCCCGCGACCGGGCGCTGCTCCGGGCCCGGATCGCGAGCGAAATCCGCCCCCTCCTGACGCCCGAGCAGGTTAAGAGCCTGGACACTTTCCGCGCCGAGTTCCGGCAACGGGCCCGCGCGGCGGCTGGGGCCTTTGGCTCGAACTCGTGATCTCCTTGGCGTATTCCAGGCCCCCACTTTGCCCATGCCGTTGCCGCCCGAACCGCCGCCCCTTGCCGCCGACGATGATCTGCCCTGGGTGCGGCGCGCGCAGGCGGGGGACCTGGAGGCCTTCGATACGCTAATCGCCCGGCATCAATCTGCCATGAGCGCGCTTCTTTACCGCTTCGCCCCAAACCGATCCGACCTGGAGGACCTGGTGCAGGAGACCTTTGTGCGAGCGTGGCGGGGGCTCTCGGGCTGGCGGGCCGAGAAGCCGTTCCTCCACTGGCTCAAGCGGATCGCCGTGCGCGTGGGGCTCGACTATTGCCGCGCCCATCGGCGGTCTCCTTTTTCGCGGCTGGTGGAGGCGCACGATGCCGATCCGTTCGCGGGGATGGCCGCCGCCGAATCCGCCTCCCCGCCGTGCGAGGCCGGGGAGGTTCAGGCCATTCTCGCGCAACTGCCCCCGGACGACCGGGCTCTGCTCACCTTGCTTTACCTCAACGAAATGCCGCTGGCCGAGGTGGCCGGGCATTTCGGCTGGAGCCGCGCCAACGCTAAAATCCGGGCCTTCCGCGCCCGGCATCGCCTCAAAACCCTGCTCAAACGCCATGGATACACCCTTGACTGAACCGACGAAATCCTGGAGCCACCTGACGGCGCAAGCTCGCCGCGCCCTCCCGCCCGGGGACCTCGACGTGCGCCACCTGGTCCGGAGCGCACTGGAGGCCCAGCGGCGGCTTCCCCGCGCCCGGGAACGGAGCCTGTTGGAGGAGCTGGCCGCGGTGGGGCAGGTCCAGGCCGTCCGGGCCGCGCTGGCCTTCGGCGGCGTGGCGGCGACCCTGGTGCTATGGAATGGGCTCGACGCTATCGCGGGCCTTGGCGTAGCTATGGACACCCTTTACTCCCTGCTCCCGTGATGAACCCAAACCCGCCTGGCGATATTCCCCTTTCTCCCGCCTCGAAGATCCGCTGGAAGGCGCTGATCCTGCTCGCGGCTGTCTTTGTGCTCGGGGCCGGTATTGGCGTCGGCTCGACGCTTTATTACGTTCGCTCGCAGGTCCGTTACGCGATGCTGCACCCCTTCGCCGACCGGGGGCGGCTCGACCGCCTGGCCGCACGGCTGGAGGCGAACCTTACCCGCTCGCTCGACCTCGACGCCGCTGAGCGCCGGGCCGTGCACGAGGAGCTGGCGGTGAGCGTGAAACAGGCCCGCCAACTGCGTCGGCAAAACTCCGTCGAATCAAGGAAGCTCGTTCGCGACGCCCTCGCACGGATTGAAAAGCGCCTCCCTGCCGACAAGCAGGCGAAGCTCAGAAAGAAAGCCGAGGACCGCCTGAGCCGCTGGGGGCTGCGCGCTGGCGGGCCGGATGAAGCCGCGGAATAGGCGCTCGGGCGTAGAAGCGGTATCATTTAGCCGCAAAAAGGCGCAAAAAGCGCAAAATTAAAGACAGCGGTCATTGGAGCGGGCACCGACTTTTTTGCGCCTCTTGCGCCTTTTTGCGGCTATTCCCTTTCCCCTGCCCCCTCGTGACGGGCGATCCAGCCGCCGCCGAGGACGCGCTGCCCGTCGTAGCAGACAGCGGCTTGGCCGGGCGTCACGGCGCGCTGCGGGGTGTGCAGGCGAATTTGGGCGCGGTCCGGGCCCAGCGGCGTGACGGTCGCCGGGGTGCCGGGGTGGCCGTAGCGGATTTTTACCACGGCTTCAAACGGTTCGGCGGGCGCTTCGGGTTGATGCCAGCGGCAGCGGGCGATCTCGAAGCTCTCCGTGAGCAGGTCGGCGGCGGCCCCGACGATGACGCGGCGGGTAGCCGGGGCGATATCGACGACGTAGCGCGGCTCGGGTGCGCCGCCGGGGAGGCCTTTGCGCTGGCCGATGGTGAATAGCTCAATGCCGTCGTGATCGGCGAGGCGGTGGCCCGTGGTGTCGTAGATGCCGCCTTTTTGGAAACGCTCCCCGCCCTCTCCCGCGCGCTGGCGCAGGAAGGCCTTGTAGTCGTTGCCGGGGACGAAGCAGATTTCCTGGCTGTCGGCTTTTTCGGCCACTTTCAGGCCGATGCGGCGGGCGATCTCGCGGATTTCCGGCTTGGACATGTCGCCGAGCGGGAAGAGGGTGCGCCCGAGCTGCTCCTGGGTGAGGCTGAAGAGGAAATAGCTCTGGTCTTTGTGCGTGTCGGTCCCCTTGCTGAGCACGGAGCAGCCGTTTTCCAGGTGTTCGACGCGGGCGTAGTGGCCGGTGGCGATGTAGCGGGCCCCGAGCGCGGCGGCCTTGGTCCAGAGCGCGCCGAATTTCACCTTTTCGTTGCAGATGACGCACGGGTTGGGCGTGCGCCCGGCGCGGTATTCGTCGGCGAAGTAGTCGATGACGGTTTTCTCGAAGTCGAGCGACTCGTCGATGACGTAGTGCGGGATGCCGATCTTGTGGGCCACGGCTCGGGCGTCGGAAATGGCCGAGGGGCCGCAACAGGCGTCCTCGGCCTGGGAGATGCAGTCGTTGAGCCACACTTTCATCGTCATGCCGACGACGTCGTAGCCTTGTTCTTTAAGCAGGTAGGCGGCGACCGAGGAATCGACGCCGCCGCTCATGCCGATGACAACGCGGATGGGTGTGGGCTGCTGCTGCATAAAAGGTCATCCAACATACGATAGAGGAGGCCGTCGTCCAGTCCGGAACGTTTCGCGTTTCCCCCGGGGGCTAATCGGCGTTATGTTGGAGGCCGCGCGATGAACCGCCTTTACCTCGACCACAATGCCACGACGCCGCTCTGCCCGGCGGCGCTCGAAGCCATGCTGCCGCTCCTCTCCGGTGGGGAGGCGGGCTGTTTTGGCAATCCGTCGAGCGTTCACGCGGCGGGGCGGGATGCGCGGGCGGTGCTGGAGGAGGCGCGCGATGCGCTGGCGCGGCTCATTGGCGCACGGTCTAACGAGATCATTTTCACCGGCGGCGGCTCGGAGGCGGATAACCTCGGCTTGATCGGCCTGGCCCGGCGGCGCGTGGCCCGGGGGGCGGCGCGGCACGTGGTTATTTCGCAGGTGGAGCACCACGCCGTGCTGCATGCCGCCGATTTTCTGGAGCGCCACGAGGCCTTTCGCGTGACTAGGCTGCCGGTGGACGGCGGCGGGCGGATCGACCCGGAGGCGCTGCGGGAGGCCCTCGCGCCGGAGACGGCGGCGGTTTCGCTCATGGCGGCGAATAACGAGACGGGGACGATCCAGCCGGTGGCGCGGTTCGCGGCCATTTGCCGGGAAGTGGGCGTGCCGTTTCACACCGACTTGGTGCAGGGCTTCGGCAAGCTGCCGGTGCGGGTGGACGGGACGGATGCCCCGGACGCCCTGAGCCTGGCCGCGCACAAATTTTACGGCCCCAAGGGCGTCGGAGCGCTCTGGCTGCGCAGCGGGGTTTCCATCAAGGCCGTGGCCTTTGGTGGCGCGCAGGAGAATGAGCGGCGGCCCGGCACGGAGAACGTGGCGGGGATCGCCGGGATGGTGGCGGCGGCGGAACTGGCGGTCCGCGAGCGGGAGGCGGAAAACGCGCGCCTCGCCCCATTGCGGGACCGGCTTTGGGAGGGCCTCGCGGAGGTGTTCCCGGCAGCGGTGCGCAACGGCAGCTGGGACGCGCCAGAGCGGCAGCTCTCCAACACGCTCAATGCCTCCTTTCCCGGCCTCGATGGCGAGACGCTGCTGATTAATTGCGACCTGGAGGGCGTTTGCGTCTCCAGCGGCTCGGCCTGCATGGCGGGTTCGCCGCAGCCCTCGCACGTGCTCCTGGCCATGGGCGTGCCGGTGGAGGTGGCCCGGGCGAGTCTCCGGTTTTCGCTGGGGCGCTCGACCACGCCCGAGGGGATCGAAGTGGCGTTGGAACGGCTCGGGCGGGTGCTGAATCGGGCGGCGGCATAGCGGCACCAGCTTCACCGAAAAAACCGGCCCCGTTTCCAGAGCCGGTTTTCTAAAAAAAAGCGCCCGTGGAAATTACGCGATGGTCTCGAACACCTTCGCGGCGGCGTTGCAGACGGAGCATTTCTCCGGAAGCTCGGTGACGGTCTCGCCACAGACGGCGCAGACGTAGAAAGGCTTGTCGGCGTTCTTGCCGAGGTTGTCGAGGGCGGCTTGGTAAAGCGCGGCGTGCTGCACTTCGACCTTCATCGCCCAGGTCATCGTCCGGAGGGCTTCCTTGCAACCGTCTTTCTCCGCGACGGCAATGAACTCGGGGTACATTTCCTTGAATTCATGCGTCTCCCCCTTGATCGCATCCTTGATGTTCTCGGCCGTGGCGCCGGGCTTCACGTCGGCGAGGATCAGTTGATCCACCACGCCGCCGAGGGCGAGGATCGTCTTGCGGTGGTTGTTGGCGTGGATGGTTTCCGCGCGGGAAGCGGCCCGGAAAAGGCGGGCTTCGTAGGCGTAGCCCTCCGCATCGGCTTTCTGGGCGTAGGCGGCGTATTTGTTGGAGGCGTTGGATTCGCCCTGGAAGGCGGCGTTAAGGTTGGCGATGGTCTCTTGGGATGCGGTGCTCATGGAGTGCGTATATTACCGCATCCGCGCCGGGAGGCAAGACCCTGGGGGATGAAGAGGTTACACAGAGGACACGGAGAGCACGAAGGGCACGGAGAAATACAGAAACACCCAGAGCGATTCCGAGGGTTTTCCCCCTCCGTGATCTCTGTGTCCTTCGTGTCCTCTGTGGTAATCCCCTCCCCCCGCTAAACGGTATTCAGCGCCGCTTCCAGCCGCTTCCAGAGGTCTTCTGAGTCCTCCAGACCGGCGGAAATGCGGATCAGGTGGCTCGGCACGCCGCACGATTCCACCCATTCCAGCTCGGTATAGTGGGCCATGATCGTGAACGGGCAGGCCAGCGTGAAGACCGTCCCCAGGCTCGGGCCTTTGCAGTAAGCCAGGGCGTCGTAGATTTTCGGGCCGTTGACCTCGGGGTTTTTCGGCAGGAAAGTGATGAGCGAGCCCCAGCCGCCTTCGGGCCGCCGCAGGGCATCGTAGGCTTCCTTGAACTCCCACTTGGGGTACCAGACGCGCTCGACTGCCGGGTGGCTGCGCAGGCGCTCGGCCAGGTAGAGGCCGTTGGCGTTGTGGATCTTCATCCGCTCGGGCGCGCCGTGAGCCTGGGCGTCGATGACCGCCGCGTCGCTTTCCCAAAGCAGCGGCTCGGCGTGCGCGGCGATGAGCGGCTTTAATATCGAATAATACGAAGAGCGCGGGTTGCAGATCGCCGCCCCGCCCATGACGTCGCCCGTTCCGGCGATGTACTTGGTGAGGCTGGTGACGACGACGTCGGCGTCGCGGCTCAGGTCGATGTTGAAGGGCGTGGCCACGGTGTCGTCGACGACCAGCGGGATGCGGTGTTCGCGCAGCACGGGGCCGATGGCGCGCACGTCGGCGCTACCCAGGGTCGGGTTGCCCGGGATCTCGCAGAAGCAACCGGCGAGGCGTTCGCGAGTGAGCAGGTCGCGGAGTTTTTCCTCCAGGCCGTCGAGGCGCGCGAAAAGCGTCACCCCGAGGCCGAATTTCTGCTGCTGCTTGAGCGTGTCAACATACGGGAACCCGAGCTGTACGGTTTTCCGGCCCGGGGAGCGCTCGATGGCCGCTTGCAGCGCGGCGAACTGGGCCGCCATGCCTGAGGGGCAAAGAAATACGTCGCCGGGGTCGCAGTCGTAGAACCCGGCGAGTTGTGCTTTCAGGGACCGGTGTACGTCGGTCTCCGCGACTTCGGGCGCGTTCCCGGCGAGGAACGCCTCGGCGCGGCGGGTGGAGACGATGAGGCCCGTGTGCTGCCAGAAGGTGCGCAAGGCGGCGTAACCGGTGGGCGTGGTTTCCACGGCGTGGATCTGCCCCGCCTCGCCCGGGCCCAGCAGGCGGGCCGGTTCCCCGGTGGTTCGGCGCACGAACGCCAGCGCCATTCCCGCCGTTTTGGCAGAGGGAAAAGGGAGGCACTCCAGCTTTTCGCTGAAACGGCGCGCCACTGCGGCAACCAGCGTGTGGACGACGAAGCGCGGGTAGCCCGCCTGGAGCCGGGCGACCACCGCGGGCTTTTTCTCCTCATACCCGATCACATCCTCCCAGCGCGGCAGCGAGACGGAGACGGCGTGCGGGGAATCCGGCAGCGGGCGGCCCAGGTCGGACGGTTCCCAGAGCGGGTGGGCCAGCAAATCGGTGTCGTTCATCCGAGCACCTCCGTCAACGTTTCGTCAAGGTCGCGGCGCAAATCGGCAACGTCCTCGACGCCCACGGAAAAGCGGATCAGGCCGTCGGAAATACCCACGGCTCGGCGAACGCTCGGCGGCACGCCCGCGTGCGTCATCGTGGCCGGGTGGCAGACGAGGCTTTCCACGCCGCCAAGGCTCTCGGCCAGCGTGAAGAGGCGCAGCTTGCGGCAAAATTCCAGGGTTTTGTCCGTCGGGGCATCGAGTTCGGCGATCACGATGCCCGAGCCTCCGCTCATTTGCCTGCGGGCCAGCTCATACTGGGGATGACTCTCTAAATACGGGTAGCGCACCGAGCGAATGCCCGCGCGGCCTTCCAGCCAGCGGGCCAGCTCAAGGGCGTTGGCGCAGTGGCGCTCCATGCGCAGCGCGAGGGTCCGCTTGCCGCGCGTGATGAGCCAGGCGTCAAAGGGCGAGGGCTGGAGGCCCAGGGCTTTTTGCGCGAAGTCCATGCGCTTGTGCCATACCGGGTCGTTGGTGGCGACGACACCGCCGAGCGCGTCGCTGTGGCCGTTGATGTATTTCGTGCTGGAGGCGAGGCTCAGGGTCGCGCCCAGCTCCAACGGGCGCTGGAGGTAGGGCGAGGCGAAGGTGTTGTCGACCACCGTGGCCGCGCCCACTTCCGCCGCCACTTTGGTGATTCCCGCGATATCGATGATTTTGAGCAACGGATTGGTCGGGCTCTCCAGCCAGACGAGCGCCGGGCGGGCTTGGCGGATCTGCTCCCAATTCTCCTCGCAGGTCAGGTCGACGTAGCGGGCTTGCACGCCGAATTTGTTAAAAACGCGTTCAAAGAGCCGGTAGGTGCAGCCGTAGAGGTTCTCCTCGGCCAGCACGAGATCGCCGCTTTTCAGGGTCGAGATGACGGCGGTAATCGCCGATACGCCGCTGGCGAAGCAGGTGGCGAACTGTGACCCCTCCAGCGCCGCGATGGACTCCTGCAAAAGACGGAAATTCGGATTGCCCGAGCGGGTGTAATCAAAACCGTCGGCGTTGCCTTGTTCGAACGTCGAGGTCAGATAGACCGGCGGCATGACGGCTCCGGTGTTTCCCGTATAGCCCCGTCCTGCGTGGACGGCCTGGGTTCCAAAGCCTGCGTCGGTGTCGTGTGTCATAAAAATTTAGGCGAAGGCCGACACTCGGGGCTCCCGGAGCGCCGTTGCGCCCGGGGGACTACACGAGGGTCGTTGAGCCTTCATGGGTGAAAAAAAATAGATTTGAAATGAGTAAAGTGTGGAGCCGGTGCCTGGGCATAGTAATGGCACGACTCCAATTTGGCAAAAAGAGGTAATCAGGCCCGCGGCATGGACATTCGGCGGACCTGCTTGCGCATTCGGTCCCCGTTCATGTTCCAGCTTGGGCTCAGATAGTCCTCTTGGTTACTCATACTCTAGATCGAATAGTCAGGCGCCGAGGCGGCCGCCCTCATTTTATGGGAGCGCTCCACCAGATCGGCCAGGGTGACGCCGCCCAAAACATTCAAAATCGCTTCGCGAACTTCCTGCAACACGCTGCGGATAGCGAGCTGCACCTCGTCGGTCGCGCCGGTGAAAGGTCCCGCGGAGTCGGCGTCGGGCGGCAGCGCCACCAGCGACCCCTCCACGTAACGGATCAGGTCCGAGAGCGTGATTTGCTCCGGCGGGCGCGCGAGTTGATAGCCCCCGGCGATTCCCCTTCGGCTCTCCACGAATCCGCCCGACTTCACATCGTTGAGGATCTGTTCGAGAAACCGCTTCGGGATGTTCTGCCGCTCCGAGATCGTCTGGATACGGACAATCCCCCGGCCGTAGTGCTCGGCAAGCACCATTAGAGCCCGAAGGGCATAGTCACCTCGAAGGGAAAGTTTCATGGAATTAGTATCATCCTAATCTACATCGAGAAAATCAAGATAAACTAGAAATATTTCTACGTAAACCCGATTGACATGACGTAGTTTTGCGCTATGCTCCGCTTCAAGTCCACACGGATGATCTAAATTTAAACGCTCAAACACCATGTCCCGTATTTTTAACGACATCAGCGAAACCATCGGCAACACGCCGCTTGTCCGGCTCAACCGCACCGCGCAAAAACACGGGGCACAGGCCGAAGTCCTCCTCAAACTCGAATTTTTCAACCCCCTCTCCAGCGTGAAAGACCGCATCGGCGTGGCGATGGTTGACGCCGCCACCCGCGATGGCCTTATCAAGGAGGACACGGTCCTGATCGAACCGACCAGCGGCAACACGGGCATCGCGCTCGCATTTATCGCCGCGGCTCGCGGTCTGCACCTCATCCTCACCATGCCCGAGACGATGTCGCTCGAGCGCCGCAAGCTCCTTAAAATCCTGGGCGCTCGCCTCGTGCTGACCGAAGGAGCCAAGGGCATGAAGGGGGCCATCGCCAAGGCCGAGGAACTCCACGCGAAGATCCCCAACAGCATCATTCTCCAGCAGTTCGCCAACCCGGCCAACCCGGAGGCCCACCGCCGCACGACCGCCGAGGAAATCTGGCGCGACACCGACGGCAACGTCGACTTCGTCGTCGCGGGCGTCGGCACGGGCGGCACGCTCACCGGCATCGCCGAGGTGATCAAGTCCCGCCGCCCCGGCTTCAAGGCCGTGGCCGTGGAACCGGCCCGCTCTCCCGTGCTCGCCGGTGGCCAGCCCGCCCCGCACAAGCTCCAGGGCATCGGCGCGGGGTTCGTCCCGGCGGTGTTAAATACCAAGATCGTGGACGAGATCATCCCGGTGCTCGAAGAGAACTCCGGCCCGATCTCCAAGGAAGTCAACCAGCTCGACGGCATCCCCGTCGGCATCTCCTCCGGCGCGGCCATCTGGGCGGCGCTCGAACTGGCCAAGCGCCCCGAGAACAAAGGCAAGCGCATTGTCGCCATCGTCCCCTCCTCCACGGAGCGTTACCTCTCCAGCTGGCTCTTCGCCGACATCGTTGCCGAGAGCGACAATATTGATGATCTGATCCCGGCTTAGTTTGTAGTTTCCTGGTTTGTTAAACCCGAAGCCCGTGGAAGCGCCATTCTTCCACGGGCTTTTTTTTGGACATTCTCCGGCGGGTGCGGCAGCATGGACGCCTTATGTCGATTTCTGCCAAGCTTCGCGGGGCCACCGTGTTTGTCGGGTGCGGTTTTGCCGCCAAATACCGGCTCGGAGGGGGGAACTTTTCCGTGCCGCTGCAATGGGTGCTGGGCCTCAAGCGAATGGGCCTCGACGCGATCTGGCTGGAGCTCTTCCCCGCTACCGATGACCCGGCAAGCGACGCCGAGCACATCCGCGTTTTCCACGAACGCATGGAGCAGCACGGCCTGGGGGCCAACTACTGCCTGCTTTACCACCGCTGCCCGGGCGAAACGCAGGACCTCGCCGAAATGGACGTCCACGGCATCACCCGGGCCGATCTCGAAGCCCGCCTGGCCCGCGCCAACGTGCTCCTTAACCTGAGCTACTCCGTCCACCAGCCCTTCCTCGGCCGCTTCGAGCGCCGCGTGCTCTGCGACCTCGACCCCGGCGAAATCTCCTACTGGATGGCCCGCCTCGAAATGGGGCAATCTTTCCACGACGTTTTCTGGACCATCGGGCTCAATCTCAACGCGCCGGACTGCACCGCCGCCCCGGCCGTCATGCCGCGCCACACCTTTTACCCGCTGGTCGATACGCAGCTTTTCGTCCCGCAGCCCCGGCCCGAGCGCGCCCGCTTCACCACCGTTACCCAGTGGTACTGGGGGAAATACATGGAGGTCAACGGCACCTACCCCGAGCTCTCCAAGCAGGCGGCCTTCGAGCAGTACATGACGCTCCCCAGCCGCGTGCCCGAGGCCGAGATGGAGCTGGCCGTGAACTTGAACGACGACGACCCCGAGCGCGACCGCATCCGGAGCTTCGGCTGGCACCTTGCCCACCCGCACCAGGTGGCCTCCGGGCCCGTGGATTACCGGCAGTACATCGCCAGCTCGCTGGGGGAATTCACTCCCGTTAAGCAAGCCGACGCCCTTTGGAAAACCGGCTGGTTCAGCGACCGCGCCGCCGCCTACCTGGCCACGGGCCGCCCCGAGATTACCGAAGACACCACGGCCTCGCGCTACCTGCCGGAGGATTCCGGCGTGCTCATCGTCTCCAACCTAGCCGAGGCCGAGGAAGCCGTGCGCCGGGTCATCCAGGACTGGGAGCGCCTGTCCAAGCGCGCGCGCGAAACCGCCCTCGAATGTTTCGACTCCGTGCGCAACCTGGAGAAGATCCTCGCCAGCGTGGTGTAGCTAAACCTCCCGTTCGCCCAGATTGCGGCGAAGCAGCTCATCCAGCCGGGCCGGGCTGAGCACGGTAATGGCCTTCCCACCGACCTCCACGAACCCACGCTCGCGGAACTTCGCCAGCGTGCGCGAGAGCGTTTCGCTGGCCGTTCCCAGCTCGGCTGCGAGCACGCGTTTCGTGCGGCCCAGCTCGATCTCCACCGGTTCCGCGCCGGGCGGCCGGGGGCAGCGCTTCAGGAGCCAGTGAGCGAGGCGGGATTCCACGTCCTTGAGCTTCAGATCATCGAGCAGCCCCACCAGGCCGCGCAAATGCTGGCTCATCGAGGCGAGCATCCTTAAACTCAGCTCCGGCTGGCGGCGGATGAGCTCCAGGAAATCGGCGCGCGGCACCAGCAGCACGGTGGAGGGCTCGATAGCCCGGGCGTCGGCGGGGTAGGTGCCCTCGCCCACCAGCGCGGCCTCGGCGAACGACTGCCCCGCGTGAAATACCGAGATGACCTGCTCCTTGCCCAGCGTGCTGACGCGGTGGACGTTGATCGAGCCGCTTTGCACCACGTAAAAGCCCTCGCAGCGTTCCTGTTCGCGAAAGAGCGTTTCGCCCTTCTCCAGCAGCCGGGGCACCACAAACCCGGCGATGCTCAGCACCGCCTCGCGCGGCAACCCGCTGAAAAGCTGGCAGGCGCGGAGTGCGTTGGCGCGACCGCTGAGTTGGAGTTCCGAAGTCATCGAAAGGGTTCTACCACAGCCGCGCGAAATATAAAACCGCCGAAACCTTGACGTGCGTCAAGGCGCCGCACTTGGGGTGCCTCTACTGTGGCCGGAAATTCCATCCAACATTCTACCACTCACTGCACCTATGTTTTGCTTTCAATGTGAACAAACCGCCAAAGGAACCGGCTGCACCCGCCTCGGCGTCTGTGGCAAAGACGATGACGTCGCTAGCCTTCAGGATCTGCTCATCCACGCCGCCAAGGGCATTGCGCAGTACACCGTGCGCGCCCACCGCCTCGGAGCCTCCGACCCGGCGGTCGAGCGCTTTTTCATTAAGGCGCTCTTTTTGAGCGTTACCAATGTCAACTTCGACGCCGAGGCGCTCGGCCAGGCGCTCCAGCGCGCCGCCGAGGTCAAGGAACGGGCCCGGGCCCTCTACGAAACCGCCGCCCGCCAGGCCGGGCAGACGCCGTGGGAGCCGAAAGGCCCCGCGCTCTGGACGCCCGCCGCCGACCTCCCCGGCCTCGTCCGCCAGGGCGCGCAGGTCTCCATTCTCCACCGCCGCGACCAGTTCGGCCCGGACATCAGCGGGCTTCAGGAGCTGCTCCTCTACGGCCTCAAAGGCATGGCCGCCTACGCCGACCACGCCCTCGTGCTCGGGCGCGAGTCGGAGGAAATCCACGCCTACTTTGCCGAGTCGCTGGCGTACTTGGCCGAGGACGACCTCACCCTGGAGGGCCTGCTCGGGGCCAGCCTGCGCTGCGGCGAGATGAACCTCAAAGTCATGGAACTCCTCGACGGGGCCAACACCGGCACCTACGGCCACCCCGTGCCCACGCCCGTGCGCATCGAGCCGCTCCAGGGCAAGGCCATCCTCGTCTCCGGCCACGATCTGCACGACCTGGAGGCCCTCCTCATCCAGACCGAAGGCAAGGGGATCAACATCTACACCCACGGCGAAATGCTCCCCGCGCACGCCTACCCGGCGCTGAAAAAATACCCGCACCTCGCCGGGAACTACGGCGGCGCATGGCAGGACCAGAAAACCGAATTCGCCCAATTCCCCGGGGCCATTTTGATGACCACCAACTGCATCCAGGCCCCGCAGCCCGATTACGTGGAGCGCATCTTTACCACGGGCCGCGTCGGCTGGCCCGGCGTGCGGCACGTCACCCACCGCGACTTCTCGCCCGTTATCGAAGCCGCGCTCGCCGCGCCCGGGTTTGCCCAGGACGGCCCGGGCAAGACCATTCTCACCGGCTTCGGCCATAACGCCGTCCTGAGCGTGGCGGATCAAGTCGTGGCTGGGGTGAAAGCGGGGGCCATCCGGCACTTCTTCCTTGTCGGCGGCTGCGACGGCGCGCGCTCCGGGCGCGATTACTACACCGAGTTTGCCCAGTCCGTGCCCAAGGACTGCGTCATCCTCACGCTCGCCTGCGGGAAATACCGCTTCAACAAGCTCGAATTCGGCGACATCGGCGGCATCCCGCGCCTGCTCGATATCGGCCAATGCAACGACGCCTATTCCGCCATCCAGATCGCCGTGGCCCTCGCCAACGCCTTCGGATGCGGCGTCAACGAACTGCCGCTCTCGCTGGTCCTCTCCTGGTACGAGCAGAAAGCGGTGGCGATCCTCTTAACCTTGCTACATCTTGGCATCCGGAACATCCGCCTCGGGCCGACCCTGCCCGCCTTTGTTACCCCGAACGTGCTGGCCATCCTCTCCGAAAAATACAACCTCATGCCCATCGGCACCGCCGAGGGAGACCTCAAGGCCATCCTCGCACCCGCCGCATAATCCGCTTCCATCACACCTATGAGTATTCCATCTTCCATCCCCGCCGCCAGCATCCTGGACGTTCGCGAAACGCCCTGCGCCGACAAGCATCCGCTCATTTTCAGCCGTTATGACGCGCTACCTGAGGGCGGCTCGTTTGTCCTGTGCAACAGCCACGACCCGCAGCCGTTGCGGGGGAAATTCGAGGGACTTTTCCCCGGCGGCTTCACCTGGGAATACCTCCAGGAAGGCCCCGACTGGCTCATCCGCATCACCAAGCTCCGCGACCAAGGCCCCAGCGGCCTCGCCGGGGCGGAGCCGTGCGGCTGCGATCACTGAGAACGGCCCCGGGGAGGGGGTGCCCCGGTACCCAACAGGTCAGGGCATTACGGTCAAGTGACTCCCTTTTTGATGCTAATTGACTGATGCCGCGCATATCATAGTGTTCAGGCATGAACACCCCCCGTTCTATCCACCCGCAGTCTACCCAGGCACCGGCGGCCGCCGGATTTTTCAGAACCGCAGACGGTAGAAACCATCTCTTCACCTTCATCCTCGTCTCCTCGCTCTTCCTCCTGTGGGGGTTCTGCAACGGCATGATCGACGTGATGGACAAGCACTTCCAGCAGGAGCTGCACCTCACGCTGGCGCAATCCGCCAACGTCCAGTGGGCCCATTACCTGGGCTACTTCCTCATGGCGCTGCCCGCGGGTTGGCTGGCCACCCGGCTTGGGTATAAAGGCGGCATCATCATGGGCCTCATCATGGTGGCGGCGGGCGGCTTCTGGTTTATCGCCGCGACGCAAATCGCCGCGTTCTGGTCGTTCCTCGTCGGGGTCTGCGCCATCGCGGCGGGCCTCACCTTCCTGGAGACCATCGCCAACCCCTACTCCACCGTCCTTGGCGCGCCCCAGTTCGCGGCGGCGCGGATCAACCTGGCCCAGTCCTGCAACGGCATCGGGTGGGTCTTCGGCCCCATCGCCGGGAGCCTGTTTTTCTACTCCAAGGACGCCGCCGGGAATAGTACCGGCAGCCAGACCATCTGGATTCCCTACGTCGCCGTGGCCCTGGTCGTCCTGGTCCTGGCGGTCGTCTTCTACTTTGCCAACGTCCCGGACATCAAACCCGAGGACGACTACCACCTCGACGAATCCAACGCCGGGGCCGGAGCCGCCACCCGCTCCATCTGGACGCGCCCCCACTTCGTCCTGGCCGTCGCCGCCCAGTTCCTCTACGTAGCGGCGCAGGCGGGCATCTTCGCCTTTTTCATCAACTACATGACCAGCGAGGCTCCCGTCATTCCCGGGACCTGGAAGACCGCCATGGACACCTTCGCCGCGCACTCAGGCCCGCTGCAAAACTGGCTCGGGGGCTGGATCGAAACGAGCAAAGCCGGGGTGCTGGCCATCAGCGACAAAGGCGCGGCCAACCTGGCCTCCGTGGCCTTCATCTGCTTCCTGATGGGGCGCTTTTCCGGCGCGGCGCTGGTCAAAATATTCCGCCCTCATACCGTTCTGGGGCTCTATGGATTGCTCAACGTCGTGGCCACCATCGTCGTCTTCTGCAAAATGGGCTGGCTCTCCGTCGCGGCAGTCTTTGTGAGCTACTTCTGCATGTCCATCATGTTCCCGACCATCTTTGCCCTGGGCATTTTCGGTCTCGGGGAGCGGGCTAAGACGGCCTCCTCCTTCATCGTCATGGCGATCATGGGCGGGGCGGTATTACCGAAGTTGATGGGCTCCATCGCGGATCATTCGGGGATCGCGCACAGCTTCATCATCCCGATGATCTGCTTTGCCTTCGTGGCCGCCTACGGGTTCTCCTGGAAGCGGCTCAGCCGGGCGCAATAGGGCTCAAACTAGAAGCTAAACCGCACACCGCCGCTGACGGCATGGGTGGTGTAATTTGTGGCGAAGGCATTCAGGGTGTAGTAGGCGAAGAGGGTGGTGCATTCACCCATGCGGACCGAGGTGCCAACGTCCAGAAGCAGGCTGTCCCGCCCCTTTTCAGGCCCCCAGACGGTAAAGGCCGCCGCCGAGTCTTCCGCAAAACTGGAGCCGATCCCGTGAGCCGTGCTTTGATACTCATGCTGCCATTGGGCCCGCACTTCTGGGGTAAGGGTCATATTGCATAGATTCCAGGCACGGGACGCCCGGGCTCCGACCCGGGACTGAAACGAAGTCTCGCCTTGGCTGTTCACATGCAGGGGGGCCAGTGAACCGTGCTCCGTAAACGAATCGAGATCAATCGCGGTATATTGGGCCGATGCGATGGGGCCCACCGTCCATCCACACGCGTGGTATTCATACCCGGTTCCGATTAATCCGGTGTATCCGGTTCCCTCGGAGTCTCCGTGGGTATCGCCTCCATAGGATTGCCGCCTGATCTGATAGGAACTATAGCTGCCCCCAAACATGCCGTTTACAAAGAAGCCATTGCTATACCATGTTGCATAGGCATTGGCATTGCCACTATCGATGCCGATCTTGCCGTCTCCGTAGCCGTCTGTGGTCGTGTCTGAGTAACCGGCGGTGAGGCCGATAATCAGATGATCGCTCAGCCGGTAGTCTCCGCCGAAGTTGAATCCGGTAGTCGTAAAGTCCGAGCCCCTGGCGTTCCAGGTGCTGTCGATGTCCGCCCATTCGCCGATGCCGGTTCCGTAGAATCCCCAGCGATGATCGACGGTTTCATCCGCGATATCCTTGCCGTTCTTGTCGATGATGTGTTTGCCATCTTTCGCATCGAAATTATAGGCCCCATGGCTCTCAGTAAATGTGTTGTCGCGAAGGTCTTCCAAACGCCGCTCAATATTGCCGGCCACCTGCTGGGCGGCAGAAATTCCCACGTCAAATATCGCCGCGAGATCGACGGGACTGATATCGTCATAGATCCCGGGGAGCCGGGAAAGGCTCTCCTGGTCAAGCGCTCTGATGAGCCGGGAGTTTGGATGGTCGCTTGCCAATTGATTAAGACCGCCTGCCACGGCGGATTGGTTCGGCGTCAGGTCGGGGATTTGGAAGGAACCTTGCACGTATTCCAACACAACCGAGTTGGCCAGATAGATCACTTCCAGCGTAAGAAGTGTCCCTGTGGGGTTCAAATTCACGAAACTCGAAAATTGGCCCGAAACGCCCAAGGCGGACGTGATAATGGTAAATTGCTCTCCCAGGTACGCCGGTACTCCGCTCAGAGAACTGGCGACTAACGTGCCGTTGAGTTGAGTCTGGCCGCCAACGGCGAGAAGGCTGCTGGCGCTGTCGCCAACAAGGGTGGTGAGGAATGTCCCGGTGCTTGTCTGAGTGTAGTTCCCAGTAACGTTCAGTGTTCCACCCTGGTTGCTGTCGTTGCCCGGGCTGACAGCGCCGCTGGCCACCCCGACATTTCCATAAACCGTTCCAGTGCCGTCGAGCGTCCCCCCGGTCACCAGCACGTTGCTGGTAATGGAGCCGTCCACTTGCAATGTGCCATCGTTGATTTGGGTGGAGCCGGTGTAGGTGTTTGCGCCGCTCAGGACCGTGACCCCGGTGCCGTTTTGCTGGAGTGACCCCGTTCCACTGATCACACCGGAGATTATATTTGTACCCGATGCGATGGTGGTCACGAGGCCATTGTCGACCACGTCGTTGGTGAAGGTTTCCCCGTTCGCGAGATTGATGGCAAGCGTAGGGACGCCAGTGGTGCCATCAATGGTGACACTGCTGGAGGAAGCGATGGAACTCCCCGCCGTCGAGCCGTCTCCCAGTTGGAGTGTGCCGCTGGTAATGAGCGTGGGGCCCGTGTAAGTCTCGTTCGCGGTGATCGTCAGTTGGCCGGTTCCGGATTTTGTCAATCCAATGGAGCCTCCGATGGTCCCGCTGATCAAAAGCCCCGCCGCATTATCCACGGTGACGGTCTGAGACGCCCCGGCCAAGACCACGTTGGTGGCGATGGTCGTCAAACCCGCTCCGGCGTTGATGGTGATGCCGGTGGGGGCGGTGGTTCCCGAGATGGTCAGCGTGTTGGTTCCAGAAATGGTCACAGCGGCGGTGTCATTCACCGTCAAGCTGGCGATGGTAGCATCATAGTCGAGAACGGTATTTTGGTTGGCTGGCGTAACGCCGGTCACTGAGAAAACGACGTTGGCTGCCCCGGCCAGGTTCACGTTATCGGAGCCAGCGGTAGTGGTGGACCAGTTGGCCGCCGACCAGAGGTTATTGACTGCCCCCTTCCAAAAGGAACCAGTATCCGTCGGAATGGAGATGTCATTGGTGTCCAGCGTGACGGCACCGTTAATGGCCAACGCTCTCCCGTCGGTGATGGACGCGCCGGTGGTCAATGTGATGCTCTGGTCCGCGATAATGGTCCCCGCAAATGAGGTGTCGGTGCCGAGGGTGGCTGAGGTGCCGACTGCCCAGTAAACATTTGCGCCATTGGCGCCGTTCACGAGAACGACGGAGGAATTGGCCGCCGTGGTCAGCGTGGTTCCGATCTGAAAATAGAAGGATGCGCCGGAATCGCCCAACGCATCCAGGATGAGAGTGCCGGTCAGTTGAGCCGACGTGGCAAAATAATAGACGCCGGGGGTGAGCGTAAGTCCACCCAGGTCTTGCCCGGTCAGGATCGTTGTCGCCGTCATAGCGACGATTGTATTATAGGCAGTGATGGCATCGGCATGCGCCTGAATCGCGACGGCGTCGTTTGCATGAGTTGTCCCGTTGACCACCGTGCCTGGGGGAAAGCCCGTAATGGCACTGCCGGGGCTGACGCCTACATCGCCACTGACGGTGGATGTGCCGGTATTGGTCACCGTAGAGCCGCCCAGCACCCCAAACGATTCTGCCGCGCCCAGATTTACCTGTGCATAGAGAGGAGAGGATAGAGAAGTTGCGATCGCAACCGTGAGGGATAAGGGGATGCGCTTCATTGGGGATAATCTCGGTTTGTGCATGAATGTTTGATGAATTGCCGTTAACTCCTGATCTCTTGTGCTGTAACAGGCCTAAAAACGTTTTTGAAAAGACAACACGCGTAGGGTTGGGAATAAATTCAACAAATGCCGGGAAAAGCTGCTATTCCCGGCGGTGTTTTTCTTTCGGAAAAACCGGGTTAGCTGTGATGTTTCAATAGGTTGATTTGCTGATTCCCCCCTTCAAAGTCAGGGCGTGTTTGAAGCGCCCTTACTTGGTGCGCCGACCATCACATACCCAGCCGTTCGTCCACTTCCTTGACGCATCTACGCCGCGCAAGCTGGACCCCGATTTTCCCCCTTTTTGAAGGGCCATCAACCTTCCCCGCTTCGTAGCCCCCTCTAGGAATCCCGTTTTTCTGCGCTTTTTTCTTGCCGAAAACATCGTTTTCGATGACCCTCTTGGACCTTTCTCGCGGGGAAATCCGCGTGAATTCCGTAAAAAGTGGGGGTTTAGCTCAGTTGGTAGAGCGTCTCGTTCGCAATGAGAAGGTCAGGGGTTCGAATCCCCTAACCTCCACCACTGCAAATCCGTTATTCGGCGGATTTCCGTGTTTCGTCGAAAAGAAACGGGAAAAACCGGGGGGTCTCCACCAAAGAATGGGGAGGAGGTCCGTTTGGGTGATTTTGTGCTAATTAGCCGCAGGCGGCAAGCACACGGATTTGGTAGTTTCTGAAGTTTCTAAAACCGTAAGCACGGCGTTGGATGAGCTTCATTTTACGATGGAAGCCCTCTGTAATGCCATTGTTCCTGGTAAAACGCCACATGCAGGCGATGGGCTCGGCCCAGGAACGAAGGGTGTTGGCCAGAGTGATGAGGGGCTCGAAGCGGCTGGCGGCAAGCCGGTCGATGAAGCCCAAAAGCTCTTGAGCCAGAGGGCGGCACTCGCGGCGTCTTCTATGCTTTTGGTTGAGATGAGCGCGCAGGCGGTGCATTTCGGTGTGAAGAGGTTGCAGCGCAGGGTAGGTCGCGAAAAGGCGCTCAAGGCGCAAGGTTTGTACCGGCGTCAGTTTATGAGGGGCTTTACGGAGCACGGCAAGGGAGGCGACGTTGTTTTTCAAATCGGGCGCGATCTGGCGGGCCAAGGCCATAAAATGATGGATGACGACGCGGATGACATGGAAGCGGTCGGCGACGATGCGAGCGTTAGGGAACCACTTACGGATCAAGGCGCGGTAAGGGCTGGAGAGGTCGATACAGACCACGCGGACATGCTCCCGGCCTTGAAGGCGGGCAACGAATGGGGCCAATTGGCGAGGGCTGCGACCGGGCACGACGTTGAAGACGCGGTGTTTTTTGAGATCGACGAAGGTGGTGGCGAAGCGTTGGCCCTTGTGGAGGGTGTGCTCGTCGACGCCGAGGACCATGGGGCAGCGCAAACTGCTTCGTTCCTTGGCTTTGCGTTCGGTGAACTGGTGGTAGATGCGCTCAATGGTGGCGCTGCCGATGTGAAGGATGCGGGCCAGAGTGGAGACGCAGATGCCGTTGTCGTGAGCCCGGTAAGTGCTTTCGCGGAAGGGCTCGCTGCTGTGGCGTCCGGGGAGAAGTCCCGGTAGCGGCGGGACAAAGGAGTGACGGCAATCCAAACAGCGCAACCGCCGGGTATGGACGACCAGAGCGGTGGGTTCGCCAAAGCGATCGAGGTGGCGTACCTGCTTTTGATACCTGCCTTTGCTGTGGAGGCGGCCGCCTCCACAGCAAGGGCAGGAGCACGTTTGCGCCTCGGGTTTAACGTGGATTTTTAGAGGCAATGTGGCTTCGGTATATAGTACTTGGTAGCCACTGATTCCGATTCGATTGAGCAGTGAGGTCATTAGCACTTTCTTTCATCTTTTGACCTCCCTCCCCATTCTTTGATGGAGAGCCGTTTTCCCACCAGTGTGGGAGATAAACTGCATTTTCCATTGCGCATAGAGCGTAAACGATGAGTGCCTGCATTCGATTCTCTGGCGGAATCGACTCGAACGACTCAACAAATGCACGGCACGTTTTTGTCTGGCACTCGGACCCGATCACAACGAGCGTTCGACCATCTTTAATCGTAATCGTAAGCGATAACCATTCAAGTAGACCAGGGCCAACTGGGTTTTGAATCCGTTTGCCGTGGAGGTCATGGTGTGGACCAAATGCCAAGGTGCCGACGATTGGTGGCGGTTGGTCTGCTTCCCACGCATGTAGATAGCAACCTGCATATGCACCTGAAAGGAATATTCTATCGCACTCGGATTTGATGCAGTTAATTTCTAACTTGTCCCGTTTATTCGCTTCGAGACTGCGCCGTAAATCCTTCGCATCCCTTACATATGGCGTTAAGGAAAGATCATTATAAATTTTCTCTAGTTTTTGATATTCAAAATTCCGCCGGTGATATTCAAAAAGAACGGAGCGATAGTGGAACAAGAATAACTGCTTTGTGCTTGCCGTAAACTTTTCGACTTCTATGGGATAAAATAGTTCTGTATCATGTCGATTGCAGACTCCATAAAAAGTGGTTGCTACCCTGACTCCTATTCGGTCAGGAATCATAAAATTTCGTTTGTCGGTTTTTCCACCAAGGATTATGCCATAAACATGGCGATCTGCGGTCGATAGCTTGGTCAATTCGCTCCGCTGAATTGTGTGAGCGGCTATCGCTGGTCCGCTGCAATTCCCCAAATGTTGAGCTAAGCAAATCTTAGGAGTCCTGTATCCCAAGCCAGCATGTATCGCAGGCATCAGCTTGGGGGTGATTTCTGCGTCATGTCTTTTGTTGAGGACCAGCGTGAGACGTGGCGCATAAGGAATAGAATGATACTTATCATCCAATATAAAAAACTCTCTCGTCAAAACGGATGGACAACAGTAGCCCGTGACGAAACGGTCGTGGCCTCTACAACTTCCAATCAGAGTCGGTCGGGAGATGATAATATGCCTAGGAAGTTCGGCTAGAAAATCCAAAGCACGGGACTTCTTGTTCGTGCGTCCCCACCGTTCAAGTTGCCGCATCTCTCGTTCTGTTAGGTGTCTTGGCATATCTGCTCTATGTGTGAGTCGGGGGGCGACTCTTGAAACTTGACGGTTTAGGAGGTTTTTCGGCTCTCCATCAAAGAATGGGGAGGGAGGTCAAAAGATGAAAGAAAGTGCTAATGACCTCACTGCTCAATCGAATCGGAATCAGTGGCTACCAGGTACTATATACCGAAGCCACATTGCCTCTTAAAATCCACGTTAAACCCGAAGCGCGAACCTCCTCCTGCCCTTGCTGTGGAGGCGGCCGCCTCCACAGCAAGGGCAGGTATCAAAAGCAGGTACGCCACCTCGATCGCTTTGGCGAACCCACCGCTCTGGTCGTCCATACCCGGCGGTTGCGCTGTTTGGATTGTCGGCACTCCTTTGTTCCACCGCTACCGGGACTTCTCCCCGGACGCCACAGCAGCGAGCCATTCCGCGAAAGCACTTACCGGGCTCACGACAACGGCATCTGCGTCTCCACTCTGGCCCGCATCCTTCACATCGGCAGCGCCACCATTGAGCGCATCTACCACCAGTTCACCGAGCGCAAAGCCAAGGAACGAAGCAGGTTGCGCTGCCCCATGGTCCTCGGCATCGACGAGCACACCCTCCACAAGGGCCAACGCTTCGCCACTACCTTCGTTGATCTTAAAAACCACCGTGTCTTCAACGTTGTCCCTGGCCGCAGCCCTCGCGAATTGGCCCCATTGGTTGCCCGCCTTCAAGGCCGGGAGCATGTCCGCGTGGTCTGTATCGACCTCTCCAGCCCTTACCGAGCCTTGATCCGTAAGTGGTTCCCTAACGCTCGCATCGTCGCCGACCGCTTCCACGTCATCCGCGTCGTCATCCATCATTTTATGGCCTTGGCACGGCAGATCGCCCCTGACTTGAAAAATAACATCGGCTCTCTTGCCGTCCTCCGCAAAGCCCCAAATAAGCTAACTGCGGCCCAACACTTGCGCCTCGCGCGGCTTTTCGCCGCCTACCCTGCATTGGAGCCTCTGCACGCCGAAATGCACCACCTGCGCGCTCTCCTCAACCAAAAGCACAGAAGGCGCCGCGAATGCCGCCCTCTGGCTCAAGAGCTTTTGGGCTTTATCAACCGCCTCACCACCAGCCGCTTCGAGCCCCTCATCACTCTGGCCCATACCCTTCGTTCCTGGGCCGAGCCCATCGCCTGCATGTGGCGTTTTACCAGGAACAACGGCATTACAGAGGGCTTCCACCGTAAAATGAAACTCATCCAACGCCGCGCTTACGGCTTTAGAAACTTCTCCAACTACCAAATCCGTGTGCTTGCCGCCTGCGGCTAATTAGCACAATATCACCATATCTTCCTCCCTCCCCATTCTTTGGTGGAGACCCGGGAATCCCCTACCCCCCCACCACTTCAACATAAGTCGTTGAAGGGAAGCTCCTGGAACAGATGTCCAGGGGCGATAAAAAAATGCCGGGGAGGGGACTCGAACCCCTAAGGATTGCTCCACCAGATCCTAAGTCTGGCGCGTCTGCCAATTTCGCCACCCCGGCTTAGCTGAAAATGCCCCACGCACTTTGATTTGTGCTAGAGCTACGGTATGAAACGTAGCGCAACGCCGATGAACGGCGAAACCACTAGCACAAGCTGCAGCTCAGCGGGATATGGCGAGCAGTTTATGGCTGTTCGCGATTCACGCAAGCGCAGAGTGCCGGGTTTTTACGTTCGCAACGGGCGCTATTATGCGCAGCTCTGGGTGCCTCGCGAGGACGTACAGAAGACGGTGCGGCGATTTTCCCTCGTTACTCCGAAGGGGGTGCCTGCGACGAATCTGGTGGAGGCGAAGGAGTCCGCTGATATTCTCCGCAATGATCGCCGGGAAAAAGTGCTCCCGACGAGTGGGAACAAGCCGAAATTCGCCGATTACGTCTAAACCTATTTTGCCAAACCGACCACCGCCGCGGAGAAAGAGGGGACGCTGGAAAACAAGCGGCAGGCGCTCAAGCGGTGGAAGGCGCACCTTGGAAATGTTCGCGTTGACCGGATCGAGGACAGCGACATTGCCTCGTTCCGTGACAAACGACTCCGCGATGGCGCTCATGCCCGCACGGTTAACCTTGATTTGATTGCGCTCCGCAATGTTTTGAAGGCAGCGGTCGAAGACAACTACCTCCGCGAGATGCCGAAGGCAAAGACATTGAAAGCGCCGAAGCCTGAAAGACGTCCGTTGCTCACGCCGGAGCAATTTGCCGCCTTGCTTGCCGCTATCTGCTGGCCTATCAAAATGGATCGCGGGCAGTCTGTTGGCGCGATTCTCCGGGCTCCATATTCGAAAATTGCGGCTTCTGCCTGCTACCCGGAGCTCCCCACGTCCGTCGTAATTTCAACCGATCACGGTGATTCTAGATTCGCTGAGGGAAAGGTATCCCGCATTTGCGATTTCTCGGATGGAACAAACCGAAAGCAGAGCACTGCCTATGCCTCAAGACAAACATTTCCAAAGCATATCCCCGGATCAATGGAACGCGAAGATGATTTGCGCTTGGTGTAAAAAAGTCTACTAAAAATCATTTTCCATATGTAAACCCAGACATATAGTTTGCACACAATCATATCCCTTAACATTTCTGATATTAAACTCAAAGCAACGAAGTGGACACGGCTCCTAATAGAACAAAAATACAGCGCCGAATCCGTCCAAAAGGCCGGATTCGGCGCGCCTGCGAGCTTCTACTCCCTATGGCTCTTACAGGAAAACTTTCATTGCTTGGAAAACTCAATCCAATTGATGGACTGAAATGACGCCGCCGTTTGAACCCGGATGGTCTGAGCACCAGCAGGAAGCGCCACAGATGCATTTACGGTTTGCCAGTCTTTCTGTGTCGACTCCGCAGAAGCCAGAACCTTTCCATCTTTGATAATCTCAAACTTAGCCGTCTGCCCCCCGACACGGAGCGCGATGTTATAGGTTCCCGCGGAATCGACCTGAATGTTATATTCCAGCGATCCATTCGGCTCCGTGGAGGTCATCCGGAATACCCCATTGGTATCGGTGGTCGGCTCGATCTCCATTTTTTCCAAATGCACGTAATTTTCCGCCTGGAGCCTTCCGGGAATGCGGTAATAGAGATCGGCATCATGAGGAGGGAGGGCGACATAAGCCTCCCCCATAGGCGTCAGCTTACCCGACGCTTTTTCAAATAAACTGATTTTGGGATTGCCGTCGACCCGCTCCTTAAACCATGCATACCCCTGCACGTAGGGCGTACGCTCCAGGAAGTCCGTCGCCTGAATCAGGTAAAGGCGCGCGGCCTCCGGCGTTGGAGCCTTCCATTCCGCGTATTCCGTTACCCATACTGGGCAGCCAAACTCCTTATGCAAAAGATCCACTCCCCAGCGAAGTTCTCCAATAGAACCGTAGCTGTGAAAAGACGTGGCGGGAACTTTGGCATCGCCAACTTCATGATAGAACGCCTTGAGAAAAGGCATCATAAAAGTATAGGTTAGCTTTTTCTTTTCGATGGGATCGTATGCTGTAATGCTATCGTTTTCCGCCGATCCCAGGGACATGTTGGGTCCAATCACCGGAATGCCGTTCCGATCCCCAATCCCTTTGATGGAGCGAAACAGTCGTGCAGTATCCTTGGGCGCAATGAAGGCTTGCCCTTTTAAATTAGGCTCATTGATGCCGAGGATATACCGGGGCTTGACCGGAACCGACGATAAATACCTTTGAAGCCCCGACAAATCCGCAGGACGATCACCCCAAGCCATGGGGATAAACTCAACCGGGATACCCGGCGGCAACTTATCCTTAAATTCGTAATGCCAGTTGTAAAACCACGATACGCCAGGGGCTAAAGCTTTGAAATCCTCTGCAGAGAGCTGGTTGGCACACAAGCCGCGTTTCCGGCTTTGCACTTTTTGGCCGCAATCCACAACACGAATACTCGCAGCATCCTGGGCTATCGCGAGAAGGTTGCCTATCAATATAACAATACCTACTAAGAGTGCAGAAGTTTTTCGCATAGATGGGGGGAAGAATAACGGTTTGAGAGAAACCCAACGGTGGATTTGAACGGCCAAATCAATGGTCTTATACCGCCTTGCAGGTTCTTATCGAATCCTCCTTAATTTCACGGGAAAGTCAACGCTTTTGTGCATCAAATTGCACTGATCGACACTCTCCCTGCAAATGCAAAAAGCTGGCGCCCCCTGCTGATGGGAACGCCAGCTTTAAATGGATAAACAAGCTACTTCAGCGAATCGAACTCCAGGGCCTTCACGCGCTCCTTTGCGCTGTCAGCGGGGCTCCAGAACCACCCCTTGGTGTCGTAGCACTTGGCATATTGCAAGTTTTCCGAAACAAATTTATAGGCTTCGACTGCATCCTTGGGCTTGCCTTGCGCTTCAAGGGATTTTCCAAGGATGAAGTAACAGGTGCCGACATCGTTCAGAGCCCAGTTGGCAAACACCTTCGCCTTATCGTCGGTGGCGGGCGGAGCCGTAAGAGCCTTCTGCATCTCAACCGCTTTCGCCTTGAACATTTCAATGCATTTTCCGGTATAACCGGCAACTTCTTCGTAGCGCTTACCGTCCAGAGCCTGCCATGCCTTGGTGGTTAATGTTGACGAACTGAAGTCACCAAAGTTGAGCTGCGCGGACGGGGAGCCGGATGCCGCGGGATCCTGCGCGCAAACGCTACGGGGTTGAATGAGGGTGAACGCGGCAGTCACCGCGCATAGTGTGATAACGGGGAGGAGTTTCATGGCGGGGGGCAAGTTAGCACCCAGATGCCCCCGGGGTCAACAATAATAATGCACTTTTATGCACTGTGCATTTTATTGCTTCGCCTTTTCCGCTTTTCTGACGCGTTTTAGGCTCGCAGGGGAGCTTCCCGTCGTCTCTCCTTCGCAAATCTGGCACCCGACCAAAATATGCTGCGGGGCGCTGAAACGCTTTTTTACAAGCTCCACCAAACGACGCATTCCCACAAAGCCAATTTCCCGGTAGGGAATCACGGCGGTGGTAATCTGCGGCATTCCCTTAGGTTTTTGAATGCCGTCGAACCCGGTGATCGAGGCGTGCTTGGGCACTTCGATATTCCGTTTTTTCAGCGCAGCAATCAAATCGTAGGCTTGATGGTCTGCGGCGCACACCCAAGCCGTCACCCCTTCCTGAATTCGATTGGCCACAAAATCATACCCCCCTTCCAAGTCGTCAAATAAGTTAGGCGCAACATTCGCCACGTTCTTGGGATTAAGCGACCAGTTCAAACGGGCAATCTTTTCCACATACGAACCGTAACGCCGAAACGACCAAACCGCCGGCACCTCGTATGCCTTGGTAAAAAAACCAATCTGCTTGTGTCCCAGGCGCACCAGTTGGTTCATCAACGACGCGATCCCCATATAGTGATCAACATCCACACAATTCCCAAATCGCGCATCATGCTGCTCAACCAGCGAAACCAGCGGAAAACGCACCGAAATCTCTTCAACGACACCTTGTGGGAACGGATAAATCAAAATAACGCCATCCCACTCGCGCTCGCTCAGCGCGGCGATGCACGAATACGATGTGCCGTCTAGAGATTGGTCCGCCGGGTCGACATAATGCAGCTCAAGCTTCGCGTTATGAAGCTGTGCGTATTCAGAAACCCCGGCATAGATTCCCTCGCCAGGACTCTGGTAATCCGGCCGGAAATATTCTTCCATTTTCGTACAAATCAGAACCCCTATAACCAAGGACTTGAGTCGCTTGGGTTTTGAGGGAGCCCTCATCTCCATGTGCTGGTAGCCCAACTGGGAAGCCAATTGGAAAACCTTCGCTCTCGTTACCGGACTGATCCCCGGATGGTTGGTAAAGCACCTGGAAACGGTAGTTCTAGAAATGTGGAGTTCTTCTGCAATAAACTGCTGGTTGACGCTACTAGTCATGATATTGGCCCGCTCGGGACTGTCCGACTTTATCGCACAAATATGCACACTTGTCCACTCCCGCGGCTTGAGAAAATCACTTTTCCTTAGTCGCTACACCCCGAAGAAGAAACAGTCCGTGGTGAAATTATTCTTGCACTTTTATGCACTAAGATGCACTTTTGTGCACGCTTAACCTCCAGTCCATCTTTATGAAGTCTCCCCTAACCTCACTCGTCCGTCTGCTTTCATCAACTATAGTCACAGCTCTGCTTGTTCTGCCCGGCACTTCCTCCATGGCATACGCCGACGGGGCGGTGGTTAAGATATCGAAAGCGGTAGACGGCTCTTACCTTTTGCTTCGCAATGGCCAGCCCTTTTTCATCAAAGGCGCGGGCGGGTCTCAAAAGCTGGGCATGCTGGCTCAATACGGCGGCAATTCCATCCGGACCTGGGGCATCGAACAGATGGCCGACAAAATCGACGGAAAGCCCATCCTGGACCGCGCTCAGGAACTGGGCATCGCGGTAACCGTCGGCATCTGGATCGGTCACGAGCGGCATGGGTTCAACTACTCGGACCCGGTCCGTGTAAACCGGCAGCGCGAGGATGTCCGGCAGGCCGTTCGTAAATATAAAGGCCACCCTGCCGTATTAATATGGGGGCTGGGAAATGAAATGGAAGGGCCGATGTCGGACGGAGCCGATCCCACCATCTGGAAGGAGCTCAACGTACTTGCGGGCATTATCAAGGAAGAGGACCCGAATCATCCGGTAATGACGGTTATTGCCGGAGCATCCCCCTCCAAGGTCAAAGAAATTATTCAATACTACCCAAATATCGATATCTTGGGCGTCAACGCCTATTCCGGAGCATCGGGGGCGGGCAAAGCAGTAAAGGACGCAGGATGGAAGAAGCCGTTTGTGCTTACCGAATTCGGTCCCCAGGGACACTGGGAGGTTTCCAAAACCAAATGGGGCGCCCCCATTGAACCGTCAAGCCGCGATAAGGCGGGGAGCTATTACGCAACACAAACCGGCGTCATTGCCGATAGCAAAGATATTTGCCTGGGCTCCTATGTCTTCCTATGGGGACAAAAACAGGAAGTCACCTCAACTTGGTATGGCATGTTCCTGAAATCTGGAGAGAAGCTGCCGACTGTGGACGCAATGGTCCGCGCATGGACCGGTGCGTGGCCCGCAAATCGAGCCCCCAGGATCAGTAGTTTCACTTCACCTCTTAAAGAGGCAACCGTTAAAGCAAATGAGACAACCTTTGCCGTTGTAAAGGCCGAGGACCCGGAGGGAGACCCGCTTCAATACGAATGGGCAGTTACGGAAGAAAGCAAGGACCTCCAAGTGGGCGGAGACACCGAATCGGAACCCCCTTCGTTGCCTGAATGCATCCTCACCAGCGACGAAGGCAACGTAAACCTCCGGATTCCATCAAAACCCGGAGCGTATCGCCTCTTCGTCACCGTCCGTGATGGCAAGGGAAGCGCCAGTAAAGACAACATCCCATTCCAGGTAACCCAATAGATTTAAGATTTCCTCATGAACGCCGTCACTTCACCAACGGTCGCGCGCAATATGGAAACGGCGCAATCAGCCCCTCTTCATTCCATTGTTCTGACTAATGCCGGGGGATTCGAGGCGCATCACGGAGAATCCTTCATCTGCATCCGTGGAGTGGATGCCCTTGATCCATTCTTAATCAGCCTGGTGAGCAATGGAGACTATTGGGCTTTCGTGGGAAGCAACTCTCCTTTCACCGCCGGGCGGAGCGATCCCGATCAAGCCCTTTTCCCCTATCAGACCGTCGACAAGATTCTGCAAACTCCAGACTCACAGGGGGTCCTCAGTTTGTTTCACATAGCTGGCATCGGCGGTTCCGTTTTGTGGGAGCCGTGGCAGACGCGGCAACCCGGCCACAACCTGGAGCGCAACCTCTACAAAAACGACTGCGGCACAGCGATTGTCTTTGAGGAAATCAATCACGACCTGGGGTTGCGCTTTTCGTGGAAACTAACAACATCCGAACAGTATGGATTGGTCCGCCAATGTCGGCTTGAAAACAGCTCCTCAACGCCCATTTCTATCCGCTATCTGGATGGATGGCATCGTCTGATCCCCCCCGGCGTCACCCAGGAAACCTATAGTCGATACAGCTATCTTGCGGCGGCGTACATGCGGCATGAACTCGACCAAACCCTCGGAATTTTCACGCTCTATTCAGGGGTCACAGACCGGGCGGAACCCAGTGAATCTCTCAAAGCAGCCTGCGCTTGGTCCCTTGGTCTCAACCATTCAGCGATTTTTCTCTCCACGCGGCAGATTGCGATATTCCGCGAAAACGGCGACGTAACTGAAGAACGGGAAATCAAAGGCGAAATGGGCGCTTATCTCTGTACCGGAACGCTTGAACTCCAACCGCTCGCCGTATCCGAGTGGACCACCGTGGCGGCGACGGGCCTTGACCATCAAGCCCTGGTAAACCTTAAAACCCAACTGGCATCTCCAGAACGCCTCGCCAACGCGGTCCTCGATGATGCCCGGCACAACACGCTCGCCCTCAAGCGCCGGATCGCCGGTGGAGACGGCATCCAGGCAACCGCGGACCACGTTGCAAGCATCCACCATTTCGCCAACGTGCTCTTCAATTCCATGCGTGGCGGAATTTTCCAGGATTCCTATAGGTTCCCCGCCTCTGATTTTTCAGACTTTCTCCGTGCCCGCAATTCAAACGTCCACAAACGCCATGAAGAATGGCTAACCCAGTTGCCGCCAACGCTGGATCTCCAAACGTTGCAGGCCAAAGCCAACGCGTGTGGAGACCCACAACTGCACCGCCTCGCCCGCGAATATCTTCCTCTTACATTTAGCCGCCGTCACGGAGACCCAAGCCGCCCGTGGAATCGGTTTTCCATCCACATCAAGGATGAAAACGGCACCCCTGTCTATTCATATCAAGGCAACTGGCGCGACATCTTTCAAAACTGGGAAAGCCTCGCCCAAAGTTATCCCGAGTTCCTGGACGGAATGATCGCCGCATTCCTCAACGCTTCAACCGCGGACGGCTATAACCCCTACCGGATCACACGCAATGGAATCGACTGGGAAGTCTTCGACCCAAAAGACCCTTGGAGCAACATCGGTTACTGGGGAGATCACCAGATTGTCTACCTGCTGCGTCTGCTGGAAAGCAAAGAGCGCGTCCAGCCCGGAGCGCTCCAGGCAGGGCTGAACGAATCAATCTATAGCTATGCGCAGGTTCCCTATGCAATCGGCTCGCTCAACTGCCTGCTAGCCGATCCGCATCACTCCATTATGTTCAACGGAGCCCTCCATGAACAACTTATGGCGCGCGCCGAAAAAATCGGGAACGACGGGAAGCTGCAAACCGTGGAAAACGGGGAGGTGCGGCTGGTCACCCTTGCCGAAAAGCTACTGGTTCCCGTCCTTGTAAAACTCAGTAATTTCGTCCCGGGAGGCGGCGTCTGGCTCAACACTCAGCGCCCGGAATGGAACGACGCCAACAACGCTCTGGCGGGGTGGGGGCTCTCCGTCGTTACCGTCGGCTACCTGCGCCGGTATTTGACCTTCCTGCGTTCTGTTTTTCCTACGGGGCCCGAGGAAAAAGTCTGCCTCTCGGCAAATGTCGCGGAACTGCTTTCCCGAATCACCTCGATTCTGAAATGCCAGGAATGTCAGGACAACCGGAAGCGTTACCTGACGCTGTTGGCCCTGGGCAATGCCGGCGCGGCGCATCGCCAAAGCGTTTACACGGGCGACAGATCGGAATCCACGCTAGTCCCAGCCCACATGGTGCATGAAATGATCACCAACGCACTCGAAACGCTGGACACCACGCTTCGGGAAAATCGCCGGGCTGACGGCATGTACCATAGTTACCATACGCTGGGCCTTGGTGAGCTTTCAGCCTCGGTCAACCACCTGCAACTCATGCTCGAAGGGCAGGTCGCCATACTCAGTAGTGGATTGCTCTCGTCCGCTGAAACGATCTCACTGCTGGAAGCCCTTAGAAAAAGTGCCCTTTTCCGGGCGGACCAATATAGTTACCTGCTCTACCCCGACATGGAGGTCCCGCCGTTTCTTTCCCGGAACACATGCCCCCAGGATTGGATGCGGCAAACGCCCGAGTTGGCACGCAAATCCGCCAACGGAGACCGCAGCGTGGTCGTGATTGACTCGAACGGAGCCGCCCATTTCCAGGCCGCTCTGACCAACACCTCCGATCTCTCTGCTTTGCTTGATCGCCTTTCGTTGCAACCAGAGTGGAGCCAAATCGTCGAGCACGAACGCGCCGCCATTTTGAACTTATGGGAGTCCGTTTTCCATCATAAGAAATTCACCGGCCGGAGCGGAGGCATGTTCGCATTCGAGGGGCTTGGCAGCATTTATTGGCACATGGTTGCCAAACTTCTAGTCGCAGTCCAGGAATCTTACTTCCGCGCGCTTCAGGCCAATGAGGGGCCTGCAACCATCTCGGCTTTGGCTGATGCCTATTACGATGTTCGTGCCGGGCTGGGGTTTACCAAAACCGCTAAAGTTTATGGGGCCTTTCCCACCGACCCTTACTCGCATACTCCCCGGCATCACGGCGCACAACAGCCCGGAATGACCGGGCAGGTCAAAGAAGAAATCCTAACCCGCATGGGCGAACTTGGGGTGTCCGTCGCCGGTGGACGCCTCCGGCTGGCCCCAAGCCTGTTGCGCCAATCCGAATTCAACCGCGAGCCGCACCCGTTTCATTATTTCGATTTACAGGGAAAAGAAAGCGTGTGGCAACTCCATGCCCACAGCTTGGCATTCACTTATTGTCAAACGCCGATCTGCTATCAACTTGGCACCGAACCCTTCCTCATCGTCGAACGCATTGGCAAAAGCCCCGAAACCATTCCAGGCAACACGCTATCATCCTCCGACAGCCGGTCCATTTTCAAACGGGACGGATTCGTTCAAAAAATCATTGTCTCGATCCCCCAAAACCACCTCTACTCCAAGTAACTACAATTCCTCCCCCTTATGTCGCGCCTCCTCCCTGGCATCGCCTGTGCCCTCCTGGTCCAAACCTCCGCCTCTTTTGCTAACGTTCGCGTCTTCGTAACCTCCCGGGACGGCGGCGAACGGTTGACCGAGAAGGAACCGGAACAACTGTTAAAGAAATCCGATCTCGGCCTGCCTTCTGTTTTCGTGGACCCAGCCAAACGGTTCCAAACCATCGAGGGAATCGGCGGCGCGTTCACCGAGGCCTCCGCCGTGACCCTGCGCAAAATGAGTCCCGACAACCAGCAACTCATTTTAAAAGCTTACTTCGATGCCAAAAGCGGAAACGCGTATTCGCTATGCCGCACCCATATCAATAGCTGCGACTTTGCAATGGGAAACTACGCCTACAGCGAAACTCCCAACGACAAGGATCTGGCCCATTTTTCCATCGAACGAGACCGCCAGGCGCTCATCCCGATGATCCAAGCGGCGCTCAAGATCAGCCAAACGCCCTTCAAACTTTTCGCCTCCCCCTGGAGCCCCCCCGCGTGGATGAAGACGAACGGTGAAATGAATAACGGCGGCAGTTTGAAAGCAGAGTGCCGGGACGCTTGGGCTCGCTACTATGTGCGCTATATCCAGGAGTACCAAAAAGAAGGCATCCCCATTTGGGCTCTCACGGTGCAAAACGAACCTGCGGCCCAGCAGCGGTGGGACTCCTGTCTATATTCGGCGGAAGAGGAACGCGATTTCGTCCGCGATCACCTCGGCCCCACCTTGGAAAAAGCGGGCCTCGGCCAAGTCAAACTGATGATCTGGGATCACAATCGCGACCTGATCGTCGAACGCGCGGCGGTCGCCTACGCAGACCCCAAAGCCTCAAAATACATCTGGGGAACGGCCTACCATTGGTACGGTGACGACAAATTCGAGAACCTTCAACTGCACCACGATGCCTGGCCGGATAAAAAACTCTTCTTTTCCGAAGGGTGCCAGGAAAGCGGACCACATACCGGCGACTGGAAGATGGGCGAACGCTACGGCCGGTCGATAATTTCCGATTTCAGCCGCTGGGCCGTGGCCTGGACGGACTGGAATCTTCTCCTTGACGAAACAGGCGGCCCCAACCACGTCAACAACCTATGCAGCGCCCCCATTCTGGCCGATACGGAACACGACCGGATCTTATTTCAAAGCTCTTACTACTACATCGGCCACTTTTCCCGCTTTGTGAAGCCCGGAGCGCAGCGGCTCCTTTGCGCGACCAACCGCGAGAACCTTGAAGCCACCGCCTTCGCGAACCCCGATGGATCCATGGCCGTGGTCGTGTTGAACCGAACGGACGACGCACTCCGATTTGCTTTGAATACCCCGGATTCCGCCACCCCCTTCAAAGTACCGGCTCACTCAATCTCCACCTACGTCATCACCGCGGACAAATAGCCATGAAACTCTCTTTCGCAGAGAAGGTCGGCTACGGTTTGGGCGACACGGCGAGCAACTTTGTGTGGGGAACGATGATGTCGTTTCTCATGTATTACTACACCGATATTTTCGGGATCACCGCGGCAGCCGTGGGCACGTTGTTTCTATTCGCCCGAGCGGGAGACGGAGCCGTCGACTTCATCATGGGGGCCATTGCGGATCGCACCCGGACCCGGTGGGGAAAATTCCGCCCCTACCTGCTTTGGATGTGCCTTCCCCTAGCCTTCTCGTTCTTCATCACATTCACCACGCCGCCGTTCACCATGAACGGAAAGATTATCTATGCATGGGTCACTTACAACCTCTTGATGATATTCTACACGGCAATCAATATACCCTACTCTGCTCTTTCGGGAGTGATGACGGATGATCCGCTGGACCGCACCAGCCTGAATTCCTACCGGATGGCGCTCGCGCAGATCGGGGCGCTGATCGTCAATGCTAGCACGCTTCCTCTAATCGCCTATTTTGGGCACGGCAATGCCGCCCATGGCTATCAGATCACGGTCGCTCTGTTTTGCGTGGCGGCGGTTGCGCTGTTTCTCGTCACCTTTTTGACAACCCGGGAACGGATCTCGCCGCCGCCATCCCAAAAAACCAAGATAAAAGACGATTTGATGACCCTCTTCGGCAACCGCCATTGGGTCGTCATGTTTGTCACCGGGATCACTAACCTGACCTTCGTCATCGCACGGTGCAGCGCGGGGATGTACTATTTCAAATATTGCATGAAGATGAGTGACAGCCAGATAAGCAGCTATCTTGTCTTCGGCAGCCTTTCCTTCATCGTCGGAGCTTGCCTTACCCGCTGGGTTGTCAAAGCTCTCGGGAAGAAGAACGCGTTCATTGTCACCATGGCTGGCGCAGGCCTGACCGCCATTCCTTTGTTCTGGATCGCACCGGGTCAGTTGCCGCTTCTCTACCTTTGCCAGTTCCTGGGAAGTGTCGTTGGAGGCATGAATGCCACACTTTATTGGGCGATGATTGCGGACACGGCGGACTTCTCGGAATGGAAATTCCACACCCGCACCACGGGGATCGTTTTCTCCGCCACCACGTGTTCGCAAAAAGTCGGGATGGGCATCGGCGGCGCTTTTGCCGGGATGCTTCTCTCTCACTTCGGCTATGTGGCCAACGTGGCGCAGACCTCATCGGCTCTCTACGGCATTTTGCTGCTTTCCAGCTTGATTCCCGCTGCCGGATCGCTGTTCCTGGCCGCGTTTTTCAGCTTCTACGGCTTAACCGAAGATTTCTGTTCGAAAATGCGCGCAGAGCTCAACCAGCGCCGGGAGCAAAGACAAGCCATCACCTCCTAGCAGTCTGCCAAGAAAGCCCTCTTTCAGACCTTCACAGGGCCTAGCCTCGTGAAGCCACCCCCTAATGTTCCAATTTTTATGCACTCCAGCCTGCACCTAGCCACCATCGACTATTCTATCCTTTTCCTTTACGTCCTCTTCGTCATCGGCATTGGCTTCGCCCTCAAGCGTTCCATGAAAACATCGGCCGATTTCTTCATGTCCGGGCGTTCCATCCCAGCCTGGGTCACAGGCCTCGCCTTTCTTTCAGCCAACCTTGGAGCGCTCGAATTGGTTGGAATGGCTGCGAGCGGGGCAAAATACGGCATGGCTACGGCACACTTCTACTGGATCGGAGCTATCCCGGCGATGGTGTTTCTCGCCGTTTTCATGATGCCGTTTTACTACGGATCAAAAGCACGCTCGGTGCCGGAATATTTGAAGCTGCGCTTTGACGAGCGAATCCGCTGTTTCAACTCGCTTACATTTGCGGTCATGACAGTCTTCGCGTCAGGCATTTCGATGAACGCGCTTGCCAAGTTGCTAAATCATCTGCTGGGGTGGAATTACGACTTGAGTCTCTGGATCTGCTCCGCGGTAGTGTTGCTTTATGTCCTAAAGGGAGGCCTCACCTCCGCCATCTATACCGAGGTATTGCAATTCTTCATGATCGTGCTGGGTTTCGCTCCCGTGGTTTACCTCGGCTTAAAGGATACCGGCGGTTGGCATCAGCTCAGCCAAACCCTCTCCGCCGTAGCAGCGGCTCCTGAGAAACTTTCGCTATCCGCAACAAGCTTTGCCCCCGATGCCTGGACCAGCGCATGGAAACCGATTCTGGCCGGGCCGTCTCACAATCCCATGGGCGTCGATCTGTTTGCCATGGTCTTCGGCCTCGGCTTCGTACTTTCGTTCGGTTACTGGTGCACCAATTTCCTCGTGGTACAGCGGGCAATGGCCGCGCGCAACATGACCGCCGCGCGACGCACGCCGTTGATCGCCGCAGTCCCCAAAATGCTATTTCCCCTCCTGGTCATCCTGCCCGGAATGATTGCCGCCAGCCTTGCCTATTCCAACAAGGACGGATATCGCCTGCCCCAGCGAACAATCACTAATGAAACCGCGGCGGTCTTCGCCATTCGCGACGCCGCGGCCCATGGCACGCCAAATTCCATTCCTTCCGTGGAAGCGGCATCAGGGGTAAAGCTCGATCAAATCAAAGTAACGGAACTAGTACGGGACACCACCTTGGGGATCACTAACAACGACCAAATCAAAACCCGGCTCCAAGATGCAGTAACGGAAAACGACTACGACGGCGTCATTTTGTCCCTGGTTCAGAAATACTGTCCTTCCGGTTTGCTTGGTCTGGCGCTGACCGCCCTCCTCGCGTCGTTCATGTCAGGAATGGCTGGAAACGTTACCGCGTTCAATACCGTCTGGACCTATGATCTTTATCAGGCCTACCTGGCTCCGGACAAATCGGACACGCACTACATGGCCATGGGACGGATCGTGACCGTCGTGGGCGTGATCCTCAGCATTGGATGCGCCTATTTTGCCAGCCACTATTCGAATGCATTGGATATTATCCAGCTCGTATTTGGATTTGTTAACGCGCCCCTGTTTGCAACCTTCATGCTGGGAATGTTCTGGAAACGAACCACCGCACACGGGGCTTTCTACGGGCTGGTTGCGGGCACGGCAGCCTCCGCGCTCTTTCATGCCACTACGCTGGCCGAAGGGAATGTGCCAGGTATCAAAGGCGGCTATTTGGCTGTGCTGAAAACACTTCCAAGCGAAATGGCCCAAAACTTCTGGCTGGCGGCATTTGCCTTCGGTGTCTGCTTCGTACTGACCTTTGCAATCACCCTCGCCACCCGCCGCTCCAAATCGGATGAAGAACTCAAGGGCCTGGTTTATTCGCTGACGCCAAAGCTGATCGAAACTGAGACCAGTTGGTATGCCCGGCCCGCCTTCCTGGGGTGCATCCTTTTGCTTTGCTGCTTCGCTCTGAATTATTTCGTCTGGTAAATATGAACCTCGATATTCGTTTTCCCATAGGAATGATGTTTTCCATCATCGGCACCCTCATGGCTCTTCATGGTTACTTTAGCCGCGCAGACGGGCCAATGTATCAATGCTCCCTTGGAATCAACATCAACTTGATCTGGGGCTTGGTCCTGGTGCTCTTTGGCGGAACCATGCTCCTATTTGCCATGCTCGGGCGGAGACATGCGGCCGAGCAATCAAAAACCGCCGCTCCAGACCGCGCAAAACAGACCACACAAGCCTGATTTCTTTTTTAAAATGTATTGCACTTTTATGCACGCCATGACATAGTCATCCCTATGCAAAGGCGAGTTCCCCGATCTCCAACCTCGCTGCATCAACCACGATACAGCCGACGCTTTCCCCGTGTCGCCGTCGCGCTTCTGTTCACTGGCTTCGCCCAACTCGCTCTCCTCCAAGCCCAACAACCGGGACCGACCGCCCCGGCTGCGGAGGATGTGCAGCAGACCTACCTTTCAGCCATGGCGGCCTTCCAGGCTGGCGATTATCAAAAGGCCGCCGCCAACCTGGAGAGCGCCTTGGCACAGGTCACGGCAAATTCCAACGTTGAACCGCTGCTTTTAACGCTTGGGGCCGCCTATTTCAATTTGAAGCAATACCCCCAGGCGGTGGCTACCTTCAAAAAATACCTCGCAAAATATCCGAGCGGCACCCGGGTCCAGGATGCCAGAATGTCGGCCATTCAGTCCGCCTTTCTTGCCAAGGACTACGAAACCGTCGCGGAAATTTGCCAGCGCCTAAAAATGAATCCGGCCACCCGCGAAGAAGCCACCCTCTATGAGGGCCTGGCCTATGCCGAAGGGAAAAAGCCGGACGCCGCCGTCAAAACGCTCGATGCGTTGCTCGCAGCCAACATTGCCACCCCAATTGCCGCCAGGGCCGCCCTCACACTCGCCCAGCTTTATCTGGAAAAATCCGATCTTGATCGCCTCATTCCTCTATTGGAAAAAATCCGCGACAAGGCGGAGCTCCTCGATAACCCCGCGAAACTAAACACCATCGCCATCTCCGCGGGCGATTCTCTTCTCAAAGACCAAAAGCCCGAAAAGGCGCTCAGTTGTTACCAAACGGTATTCACCCCCTCGGAAGTTACCGTATCCAGTCAACGGCGAATCGCCGGGTTGCAGAAGCAACTCGAAGAGAATCTAGCTGCCATCCGCCGAACCCCTGCCCGCAATCTGGAACTAGTCGCCGCCAACGCCCGGCTCAATGCTCAAATCAGCGAACAGGAAAGCTTTCTCGTCGAATTTCAGAAACTTCCGGACTACGCCCCGACCTTGGCCATTCGCCTTGCTGCCTGTTATTATCAAATGCACAAGCGGTGGGAGGCCATCGTCGTTTACGAGGATTTTTTGGAGAAATGGAAAGACGATCCCAATCGGAATGAAGTTATATTCAGCCTGATCATCGCCTCCAATGAAGTCAATCGGCTGCAAAGAACCCGTGAACTCTGCCAGCAATATCTCAACGAATTTCCCGAGGACTCCCATGCCGCTACCGTGGGCTATCTGCTGGCGGGAACGATGCTAAAAAGCAACGATCTGCCCGCGGCGGAGACTTGCATCGAAACCATCCTGGATCAGCAACCGGCCTCGTCCTATCGCGAAGAACTCCGCTTTCTGCTCACCAACCTCCGCTGCGCGCAACGAAAGTTTCCCCAAGCCCGGAACGACTATCAGAGCTACCTGAAAGATTACCCCAAAGGAACCCACGGGGAAGAATCGCTCTATCGTATCGCCCTTTGTTCCCTTTTCATCGGCGAATATGAGAGCGCGCTCAGCCAATTCAAAGAATATCAAATTCAATACCCGAACGGCGATTTCCTGGCCGACGCCCGTTACCGGATCGCCTTGTGCAAGTATTCCTCATCCATGTACGACGCGGTGATCGAGGACTGCCGCGAATGGGAAAAAACCTTCTGCCACGCCCCGTCGCTAGCCGAGGTTTTGACGCTCGAAGCGGATGCGCTCGCCGCCAAAGGCATGGATGAAGAAGCCGTCGAAGGATATATCAAATCCTACAAGGCCGCCACTGACGATCAGGTCATTCAATACGCTCTTTTCGCGGCTCAAAAAATCCTGCAAAAAAAAGGGGCTTGGGAGAAGCTCGGCGAAATGGCCGAGGAATTCGCATCACTATATCCGGGGCATCCGTGCGCCATCACGGCGCTCTACTGGGTTGGCAAGGCCAAGGCCCACACTGGACATCCTCAAGAAGCCAAGACCTTCATCGCCGGAATTGTTAGGGATCACCTTGATGACATTAACTGCGAAGCCGTGGAGCCCATGCTGACTCAGCTCGCCTCACTCTGCGCCCGAAAATCCGCCGACCCCCAGGATCCGGGAATGGAACTCGAAGCACTTCTCCTCGATGGAGGGACTCCCCAAAACGACACAGCAAAGTCACGCCTGCTTTACGCGAAATCCGAACTTGCCCGATCCCTTCGGCAAACCGATCAATCCGAGGCTTGCCTCGATCAGATCAGCTCCCAATTCAAACCCGGGGATCTGAGCCCTTGTCTCTTGGCCAAAGTGGGCGATCTGCTAATGGAAAATAAACACGCGGACAAAGCCGTTCCCTACTTTCAGCGGCTTTGGGAAGCCTTTCCAAAAAGCGAATACCTGGACTTCGCCTATAACGGGCTCGGGCAGGCAGCGTTTGAACGCGGCGAATACGACCTGGCGCTGAACTACTTTTCCGATGCAATCGAAAAAGCCGGAGCCACCCAAAAGCTCAAAGAGGTCTCGATCGGCAAAGCCAGGTCGCTCCTGGCTCTGGATCGCCTCGGCGAGGCGAAGGCATGTTTTGAAGCGATTGTCATGACCAAGGAATGGCGGGGGGAGGCCACCGCCCTGAGCCTCTATGGCTTGGGGCAGATTGCGCAGCGCCAAAGCAACTGGCCATCTGCTATTGCGTATTATCAACGAGTCTACGTTGCCTATCAACGTTATCTTCCCTGGGTCGCCAAATCCTATCTGGACAGCGGCTATTGTTTCGAACAACTCGGCAACAAGGATGCCGCCCTCAAAACGTACCGCGAGGCGACGGCCAACCCGAAACTAGTGAGCTTTGCCGAATGCAACACCGCCAGAGAACGCCTGGCATCATTATCCGGAGAGAAAGGACTATGAAAATCCGTCTTCCGTCCGCTATCGCTGTGCTCTGCCTAAGCTTCGGAAGTTGCGTTCTTTTTGCTGCCGATCCGGTGAACATCGTATTAAAAGACGGACAAACCGTCTCCGCCAGCGAGCTGCACAGGGATGGAAAAACAGTCATCGCGACCGTTGTGCTTCCGGCCTCGGCTCAAAACGCCCCGGCAGCCCCGGCAAAGATCGGCTACCCCGCTTCATCAATCGCCAGCATTGCCTTTCCCGCCCCTCCCGGAATTGCCGCCGCCGCGAAAAGCCTAAACGAGGGCAACGCAGCCGAGGCGCTGGCTCGCATCGAACCTGTGGCGGCCTATCAGGACACATTTCGTGATATTGCTGGAAATTGGTGGGCCCGCGCCGCCGTCGTGAAAATCAAGACGCTGCTGGCCCTGAACCGGGATGCGGAAGCGGAAGCGTTGATGGAAAAGCTGATCCAAGCGAAAGAAGATCCAGAGAATATCCTTCAAGCCCGCTTGCAACTGGCCTCGGTCTGGGGCCGCAAGGGAAAAAATTCCGAGGCGCTCAATGCGATTGAAGCCGTCATCCAGCAAAGCACGGACGAGGGAACCCGTGCCGAGGCCTGGCTGCGCAAAGGAGAGATCCTGCTCAACCGCAAGCAGTACGAGCCCGCGCTCCTCGCCTGCCTGCACCTTCCCGTCTATTTCTCAAACCAAAGAGCATTTGCTCCAGCGGCATTGCTGGGCAGCGCCCGGGCCTATGCGGGCCTTAAAGACACCGCGAGCGCCCGCGATGCGCTCGACGCCGTCATTCTTCGTTATCCGGCTTCCCCTGAAGCTGCTCTCGCCAAAGTGGAACTCGAAAAACTTAATTCGCTGTAAACCCCATAACCTTATGACGCCTTCAAACTTCCTTCGCTCTCTCCTGCTCGCCGGGGCTCTCGGCGTGACATCCGCCGCCGCCTTCGGACAGGAAACCCCGACCGCGCCTACCTCTGAATCCAAACCCGCCGCCGTCACCCAAAAAACCCTCTTTGAACAAATCAAGGAAGGGGGCTGGGTGATGATCCCCATCAGCCTCTGTTCAATCTTCACCGTCTACCTCATCGGAGACGGCACCCTGCGCACCGGCAAAAAACGGCTTTCCCCGCCACAATACGAACAAGCCCTCAAAACGTTTTTCCGGCATGGGGATTACGTCCGCGCCCATGCCTTCTGCAAAAACAACCCGTCGCCGCTCACCAACGTCCTCAAAGTTGCCATCAGTCTTCTCGGCGAAGGGAAGCAAGCCACCGAGGAAGGCATCCTTGCCGAGCTATCCAAAGAAAATTCAAAGCTGCAAACCTGGATCAGCTATCTCTCCGTCATCGGCGTCTGTACCCCAATGATCGGCCTTTTGGGAACCGTGACCGGCATGATCAAAGCGTTCGCCACGCTCGGAAGTTCCGGAATTGGCGATCCATCGAGCCTTGCGGCGGCCATCGGCGAAGTGCTTACGGCAACCGCCAGCGGACTCTTCATCGCGATCCCCGCCTTCGGTGCGTTCTACTATCTGCGGAACCGCGCGGCGGACGGGATGCACCACATTCAAGACATCCTCTCCAGCCTTTTTAGAAAAATGCCCTACGAAGTGTTGGAGGGCGTCCACATCGGCGACGACGAACTCTACGCCGCGCTCCCCAACTGGATCGCCAGCGCCCCGTCCGTGTCGCCCGCTGGCAACGCGGAAACCTGATTACTAAGGAGTAAAAACTATGGCGGGATCAGCCGGATCTAACAGCGGTGAACCGGAGTTTCAAGTCGCTCCCATGATCGACGTGCTCCTGACGATTCTTATTTTCTTTATGACGATCACCTCAGCCCAGGTATTGAAGGTGGATAAGTCCATTCGCCTTCCCGTGGCGGCGGACGCCCAGAAAAAGGATACCTCCCGCGCGGAAGCCATTGTCAATGTTCGCTGGACGGGCTCCGAGGCTCAGTTTGTATTCAACGACCGCGTTTACCCTCGCGGTTTGGACCTCACTCCGGCGCTCAAAGCCGCCCGCGAAAGTGGGGAAAAGAAAATCACGCAGGGTCAGAATCCCCGGTTTCGGGTCGTGATCCGCGGCGACCGCGAAGCCCCTGCTCTTGCCATTTCCCAAGCCATGAACGCCGCGGGCGAAGCGGGCATCTCGGATATTTCTTTTTCCGCCTCCAACAAGGAGTAGTGCCATGAAAAGGCTCGAAGCCGAACCCGAACAAACCTTTGGATTCCAAATCGCTCCCATGATCGACGTGGTCTTCGTCATCATGCTCTTCTTCATGGTCATGGCCGGTGCGGTAAAAGTGGAACGGGAGCTCAACACACAGCTTCCGGGGACTGCTGAGACTTCCGAATCGGTCAATTTCGCCGACGAACAAGTCATCACGATTTCAGACAAAGGCGAGATCGCCCTCAACGACGAGCCGCTGGATTCCATGCAAAGCCACGATCTGCCCCAACTCAAAGGCACGCTCATGAGGCTCAAACAAAACGCCGATGCCGCCAAATCCGCCTGTTCCGTGACGATTATCAGCGATGAGGCCGCGAAGTACCACCGCACGGTGGATGTCTTGGACGCGCTCGCCGTGGCGCAGATCACCAGCGTCACCTTCACCGTAAACGAGGCCGAATGAATACGGCAATTCCCCAGGCACAGCAGCCAAAACGCAAAGGCTGGAAACGGCTATTCGCAGGCGAGTTCTTAATCATCAGCATCGCCGCTCATTTAATTTTTGGCGTTGGAGCCGCCTATTTCGTTGTCCAAACCATCACGGCCAAACGCAAAGTGACCTTCACCGCGCCCCCTCCTTCGTCCAATCCCACGATGCATGCCGTCGAACACCAAGTTCAAATGGCCAAAAAACAGCAAAGCATGCAGCAACCGATGCCCGCCCGGCGAATCGTCAGCACGGGCATCTCCAACGTCGTCCTCCCCGCCATGCCCGCCATGCCGGATCTGCCCACCGCCGATCCGCAGAAAATGCAAGGGATGGGCGCGCCGGGGCTCAACCTGTCGGCCAACACCTTGTCTGCCGGAGTTTCCGGAGGAAGCACTTTTTCCGTCTTCGGCTTGCGCGACAGCCGCGCCAGCAGTTTAGTGGGGGAATATTACGACTTTAAACGCGATAGGAACGGTCAGCTCAACGGAATGACCAAGGAGCAATTCCCGGAAGAAGTGATCCGTTTCGTCAAAAGCGGCTGGAACGACAGCCGTCTCCAGAATTACTTCAAAGGAACACGTAAACTCTACGCGACGCGGATTTTCTTCCCGCGAATCGATTCTCACGAAGGCCCCAGGGCATTCGGCGTGGAACAAAACGATGAGCCGCCCGGAATGTGGGTCGCCCGGTATCGTGGCAAAGTCTCCCCGCCCGAAACAGGCACTTACCGGTTTGTTGCGGCGGGAGACGACATCATGTACATCCGTTTCGATGGCAAGCTGGTGGTCGATCACTGCCTTTACAATCAGTCGCTGCTCAAAGAACCCACCCTCTTTACTTATCCTTCGTTTCAATATGTCTCGCACGGATTCGCACGCGGCGAGCCAATGCGCTTGATGGGCGGGCAGTATTACGATATTGAAATCCTCATCGGCGATCACGTGCCGATCGACATGTGGGCTTTCATCCTTATTGAAAAAGAGGGAACCACCTACCAAACCGACTCGGGAGGCGCTCCCATTTTACCGGTTTTTCGGCTTTCTCCAGACCCTATTGAGAAACCCTCGAACGGGGGAACTCCTCCTCCCTACGTCGAAGACGGCCCTGTCTGGAAAAGCCGTGCACTGAACGGTTTCTAGCCCCTTTTTTCCAAAGAGCAATTCCCTTCCCTATCCCTCCCGTATGACCTCCCAAGTCCTCACACCATTGAAAGCCACCGTCTGTCTCTGGCTGAGCGTCGTTCTTTCGGCAAACGTAGTGCAATGTGCCGAGCCACGCCCCATTTCTGTAGGAGCGGGATCGTATGCCGAGTTTCCTCCGACGAACCCCGGGGATCCGGATTCCAAGAAACTCAGCGAGATTCTCGACAAAAAGCTCACCATCGACGAATCGAAAGCCGGAGCCCCGATCCCCACTAACACTTGGTGGACGGATCTCATCGTCAGCCAATACAGCGGCAATCTTTGGGCTCATCCGATGGTCGTTTCATCCAGTATCGACGGCATCAAGATTTACAGCCCCAACCAATGGAATGCCAGCGGCCAGGACATGGTGCTCGACGCTCCTCTGGAGATTGGCGGCTCCTCCACGAAGGGCATCCAGGCAGGTACCGACATTGTGATGGGAGACTTTGAAGGGGAGAGTTTCGGACCCAACTGGCACACCACCGGAACAGCCTTTGGAAACAAACCGGCCAAGGGCTCCTACCCCGGTCAAACAGCAGTGAACGGCTACATCGGAAAAGGGTTGGCAAACTCCTGCTTCCCTAATGACGCAGCGAAAGGCACTCTAAAATCCTCGCCGTTCAAAATCGAACGTTCCCATATTCATTTCCTGATCGCAGGCGGAAAAAGCGAAGCGACGCTCAATCTCAAGTTATTGATCAACGGCCAGCCGAAACGCGTCGCCACGGGCGATAACTCCGAACATCTCAAATGGCAATCATGGGACGTTTCTGAATTCAAAGGACTCCCGGCAACCCTTCAAGTCGAGGACAACGCCGATGGGGGCTGGGGCCATATCTTGGTCGACCAGATTATCCAAAGCGATTCGCCCACACCTCCCACCTGGGCCTCCGCCAAGGGCTATATGCCGGTGGATGCGCGAGCCCTGAACTGGGGAGACTGGACCCTTACCTACCGGATGCCCCACTCCCCGGAGGAATACATGGATGTAACGCTCGGCCACGGCCTGCCCTTTGTTTGGGTGGAATTCAAAAACGTCGCGCCAGTGATCAAAGCAGGCCCCGGCGCCACATTCTACGCGGCCAACGGAACCCGCCTGGGAGAATCCGCGGTTGGGGATCAGCTCTACATTGAATATGGTGGCCACTGCTATGGCGTTTTCGCCCCGGACAACACCCTCTTTGAAACCAACGGCCAAACCCTCAACGTAAAGTTTCGCGGCCCGCAGCAATACTTGATCACCGCGGCGCTTCCCGACAAAACCGCCCTCCCCTTCTTCCACCGGTACGCTTTCGCCATCCCCCGGGGAAGCCGCATCGATTGGAAATACGATCCCGATAAGGGGGAAGTCGTCACCCATTGGACCCTCCAGACCGAAGCCCTGAAAGGAACCTCGCTCGATACCATTCAAGGGTGGATCCCCCACCACTACCGGGATACCACCCACAACCTGGCCTTCACCCCATTCCAGTACCTAACCGCACGGGGTGTCATGAAGTGCGCCACAGGACGCGAATTTGAAATCAGCTATCCCTTCGTGGGACTTTTGCCCACTCTTCCGGCCCCAAAACCCGTAAGTACCGACATCCCCCATGGCTTTGATGAAAACCGGATGCACGCCTACGTTACCGAGGCATCCCGGAAAACCAAATACGGCGACGACACTTACTGGGGCTCCAAAGACTTCATCGACTACGCCCGGTACGCCGCCATCGCCAAAGAATTCGGCTATCCAGAATTCGAAACGCTCAAAAACTCCGCGAGGAAAGCCCTCTCCGACTGGTACACCTACACCCCCGGCGAAAAAGCGCACTATTTCGCCTATTACCCCCGGTGGAAAGCCCTTGTGGGGTTCAAGGCGAGCTATGGATCGGAAGCGTTCAACGACCAACACTTCCACTACGGCTACTTCACCGTATCCACAGCGGTCTTGGGCCTCTCCGATCCGGATTTTCTCAAAGAATACGGCGACATGGCCACGCTGGTCGCAAAAGAGTACGCCAACTGGGACCGCAGCGACACCCGCTTTCCATTTCTACGGACATTTGATGTTTGGGAAGGCCATTCTTGGGCGGGGGGCTATAGCAGCGGCAACGGCAACAACCAGGAATCCTCCTCCGAAGCTGTCAACTCCTGGGGCGGTCTCTTTCTCCTGGGTTCCGAGTTGGGCAACTCCGATATGACCGCAACAGGAGCCCTCGGCTGGGCCATGGAAACGGCGGCCACCCGGCAGTATTGGTTCGACTACCCCGGCTACAAGCTCGGAGCGCAAGCCGCCAACTTCTCCCCTGCATACCCTCACAAAATCACCGGCATCCTCGGCGGAGGAGGCCGGGCCTATGCCACCTATTTCACCGGCGATCCGGGTTGGATTTTTGGCATTCAATGGATCCCCGCCTCACCCATTCTCATCCACCTGGCCCGGGACCCCGAGTTTGCTCAGTGGCAATTCGATCAAATGATGGCTGATCGGGAAAAATCCAATGCAAAGGAAAACGCCAAGGCAACTCTCCGCAACGAGTCGCGCCCACCGAAAGACAACACCATTCGGTCCATGGGAAACCTCGGCGGAGTCGTACTCGGCTTCACGATGCAGTTCAACCAGCAATGGACGGCCGAGCAATTTGACGAGCTATGGAACGCTCCATCCCCCAACCCCGACAAATACATGGGAGGCGACATCTACTATTTCAACCACAGCAATCGGATGCTGGGAAACGTGGCTTGGAACAGCCATACCAGCATCCCCACCAGCAACGCCTACTACAATCCCACAACCCAAAAGCTAACTTGGGTGATCTACAACCCCAAGGCCACCAATCAAACCGCAACCCTCTATACAGACGGAAAGGCCGTCGACACCGTCACGGTTCCCGCACGAACCCTCTTCACAAAGTAAAAACACTGCAATGTGCATAAAAGTGCATTATTGTTTGACAATTACATCGAAAAGTTCAGTATGCCACTTGTTCGCCAAACATACTCATTTGTTTAACCCCATAAAAACCCCGACAATGAAACCCAAATTATTGGCATCTCTCATGACCGCCGTTCAGCAGAGCGGCGCAACCCCCGCGAAAATCGGAGTTGCCGTCGCCTTGGCCCTCAGCGTTCCCGTGGCCAAAGCAGACGTTGACTATTACACCAGCACGACGAGTACCGACTGGAGCACCGACTCAAACTGGTCCACCGGAAGCACTCCCTCCCTCTCCACCGGCGGGACAGCCGTAATCAATAACGGAGCGAACGTTGTATACACAGCCGGCGACGATCTCCGTATCAGTGTTGGTGGTGTTCTCGAAGTATCCAACGGCAGTTGGACCCAAACTGGGGGAGTTGCTTGGATCCAGCTTGCGGGCACCGCAACCCTCCGTGTCGATGGAGGCACCTTTAACATGGGAACATCCGCAAAGATCAATGTTACCAACAGCGGTAATAAAATCGAAGTTTCCGCAGGCGCCCTTAATATAACGACCGGGCTTGCAATCACGTCTGACCTCTCTTACGTACAGTCGGGCGGAACTGTTTCCATAGCTGGGGAACTCGACATCGACGCAAGCACCGCAAGCATGAGCGGCGGTATTTTAAACACAACCTTGATCACCACGGTTAACGCAGACACCACGGCCACCTTCACGCTCTCTGGCGGGGTCATCAACCTCAGCAGTGCCACGGGCATTTATGGTAATACCCTCGATCAAATCAATTTTACCGTCGGTTCAACGGGCGAGATCAACTTTACTGGAGGAACCACTCTCTCGGCGGTTGAGGCGATGATTACTAACGGTGTTATCCAATACAATAACACCATTGATTCCAACTTGTCGATTTTCAACGTGACCCAATCAGGCGATGTTGTCACAGTTGAACTTGCCGCGGTGCCCGAACCCTCTACAGCCTCATCCATTGCGATTGGCCTCGCGGGTTTGGGCCTGCTTCTTTACAAACGCAACCATAGTCGCATCGCTTTCTAGGTCACCAGAACCCATCGAAATCTTTGAGAAAGAGTGACCCTCGCAGGCCACTCTTTTTTATACCCGCAAGCAATCGACTTCGCTTGCGAACTGCTTTGTTCACCATTTGTATAAATGTAATCCCATTTATACCATCTCTTATCAATCCCCGGACTTTTATGCTTGGTCTTTTCGAGCTGGGCGGCGTGGTCAGGCGAAGCCGCTATCTTCGCGTAGCGTCGTCGCCTTCCGCCTTGCCCAGCCCAAAAATCCCGGCGCCTAAAAAATCTGGTTTTACGCTATTGGAAGTGATTTTGGCGCTTCTAATCGCCGTGGGAATCATGGCGGTTTCAATTCCGAGCATAACGAGCGCGCTCAATGGTTCGCGCGCTCAAAAAGCCTTCGAGGGTCTCGACGCGATGGTACAGGAAGCTCGAAACCACAGCCGTGAAGAAGGCCGCAACTATGTCATCGTTTGGGGGCGAGATCGCGTCATTCGGATGCGGCCAGAGGCTCCCGCCAACCGCGAGGAATCAGAAGGTATTCAGCGCAGGAATATTACAAGAAATGATCAATGGACGCTGCATCTTCCAGCGGCGTTGACGCCCAGAGGCACGGAACCGGACGCTATCTGGACATTTTGGGCCAGCGGTGTTTGCGAACCAGCCCGGGTGGATTATAAGGGAGGCGAGGGCGTGTGGTCCGCTACCTACAACCCATTCACAGCCCAAGCAGAGGTGCGTTATGAATAAACCTCTCCAGGGCAACGGCAAGTCGGCATTCCTGTTATTGGAAACGATGATCGGGGTGGCGATCTTCGCCATTGGAGTCCTGGCTTTGGCACGGTGTGCAGCGCGCTGCCTGGATACAGAAAGCGCCAAGGTTTGGGATGATCGGGCTCGCGTGGCCTTGGAAAACCGGATGGCTGAGATCGAAGCGGGAGCGGTGTTCTTCGAAAAGGGCGATTCGGACGAACTCTCGGGGATTTTTAAGGGAATCACTTTAAATCAAACCAAGACCCCATTGCGACTGAAGGATGAATCGGGCAAGGAACTGCCTGGTCTTTTCCAAGTGGAACTCGAAGCAGTGTGGCAAGAACCGGCGGGCAAATATTTTAAGGCGCTGACTTTTTATGTCTACCAACCTTGAGCGGAAAAGCGGCTTCACATTGTTGGAAGTAATGCTGGCGGTGGCGCTTCTGGCTCTGGTGGGGATGAGCATTTACCGTTTTGTCGAAACAACGCTCACGGCGGTTCGGATATCAGCCGAAGGTGAAAAGGAACGCTCGCTGATCCGCGCTTTCGCCGCGTATCTGCGCGCGCAAATGTTGGCGCTGCCGAGCGCCCAGGCCGGAGCAATCACCGGGGAGCCCCACCGGTTCAACAACCTTTCCAGCGACGAACTAAGTTGGATCGCTTTCCCGGGAAGCGGGCTTCTTACCCGACATGCCACGGGCGAGTGGGTGGCGACGTTGACGGCGAAACAGATCGACGGCGGCGAATACGAGTTGGGACTTCGCCGCCAGGATATCAACAGGAAGCGGGACGCTGCTTGGTTGCCGCTTTTCCGGGGGGTGCGCGGATTCGAGGTCCGCTACTTTGATAAGAGCCGCAAGGAATGGATGGAGAAATGGGGTGATCTTCAAACCCGGCCCACACTGATCCGGGTAAAACTCTGGCGCGCCCCTATTTCCGCGCCTCATGAATGGATCATCCCGATTCCCGTCAAAGCGCAACCCGCGGGAGGAGCGTCATGAAACGAACGGCCCAATCATCCAAGGGTTCCACCCTGATGTTGGCGCTCTGGGCGCTGATCGTTCTTTCCGCCGCCATATTCGCCTGGGTGGAGTGGATCGACCGGACGATCGGCGTCATGAACGAGGCCAACCGGGGGACGGAAGCGCGAGCGCTGGCTCATTCGGGGCTGGCCGTGGCAATGCACCCCAATGTTGGACGCAAAAACCGTTATCTTTCGGCGCAGTTCGAGCGTAGCAAGTCTTATCAGGTAACGATTGAAAGCGAAGGCGGGCGGCTTAACGTGAACTATCTTCTGTCGGGGGCCGACCCACAGAAGATTGCGTTTTTCAAAGATTATCTGGCCTCGCGCGGGCTGAACTTCCAGGAGCGCCAGACGTTTATAGATTGTCTCCTGGACTGGATCAGCCTCTCGCAGGGCGGCCACCGGCTTAACGCAGTGGCGGAATCCCCCGACTATCGTCCGCCACACCGGCCCTTGCAGAGTCTCGATGAAATCGCGCTCGTTGCCGGAAGCACTCCGCTCATTTCGCGGGCGGATTGGAAGGATGATCTGACACTGTACAGCTCGGGTCCGCTCGATCTTGAAAGCGTTTCGGCTGATTGGCTGGCCCTGGTCCCGGGCATTGGCGACCAGCGGGCCCGGCGATTCGTCAAGATCCGGGAGAAACGGCTCAACCAGCCTGACAATAAAGACGGCTATCCCTTCAGAAACTTGGCCGAGGCCCTTAGCGATCTCGGATTAAGCCAAGCGCAGTTTTCACAGCTTTCCGGTTATTTGGGCTTTCGCGATCCGGTGGTCCGCATCGAAAGCAGGGGACAATCGGGAAAAGTAGTTCGACAAGTGGACGTGATCGTGAGGAAAGCACCCGGAGCCACCACCCAAATCCTATTGTGGAGCGAAAAATGAAAGATCCCCAAGAGAACGGCTTATTACTGACTCCTGCTCCTTGCGGCTGGCGTGCCAGGACGATCACGGCACGCGGCGAGTGGATGGTGGAAGATCGCGGCTCTTTCGCCGAGGCGCTGGAAGCAGGTTGGACGCTGACGGGCGAACCGAAACGGAGAGCGAAACCCATCGTTGAGGTTGCCATTCCGGCGCATCTCGGAGTATTTGAACGACTCACGCTCCCATCCGTTGACCGCGAGGAACTGGGTTCCATGGTCCGGCTGCAATTCGAGAAAAATCTCCCGTATTCCATCGAAGAAACTTCACTCGAATTCCAAATCCTGTCGCAAACGGAAACGGAAACCACGTTGATGGCCTGCGCGGTTCACGAACCAGACTTAACCACACTTTGCGCGCCACTACTGGAGCGCGTCGTACCGAGGCGCCTGACGTTCTGGTCCCTGCAGGTTGCAGCCCAAGCAGGGAACGATGATACGGCGTGCGGCTTCTGGCGCGAAGAGGACCGGCTTATTTTCGGAATCTTCGAAAAGCAACGGCTGGGGTTTATCGAAATGCTCAGTGGAGGCAATGATCTTCGCTCCGCATTGCCCTCCGTCCTGATGCAAGCTGAAATCGCGGGCGCTCCGGCGGAATTTTCGGAAGTGCTTCTCGATCCCGCGTTGAGGGAAGCAAGTGACGCACTGGTGGAATTTTTCAAGGCTCCCGTGCGATTGATTACCGCGGACGGATGCGCCGTTGAGGATGTGGATTTGACGCCGCGGCAATGGAGGGAGGAAGAGGCCCGCAAGGGAAGCCATTCGCGCCTGCGCCATCAGATCATTCTGGCTGCGTTGGTCTACGTTGCCCTTCTCAGCGCGGGCTTCGTATGCCTGGGAATGCAAAACCGGCGGCTCGGAATATTGCGCGGCCAAGCTGCCGCCTGGCAGCCGAAAGTTGACGCTGTCATTGAACGCCAAGCCCGCTGGAAAGCGCTGGCTCCCGCCGTCGATAAGCGGCAATTCGCTCTCGAACAGCTGTTCCAAGCGTGGCAGTGCCTGCCCTCGCCGGATGTGCACATTACGCGCTTTGAACTGGCCACAAACCAGATGACCCTCGAAGGCGAGGCTCCTAACGCCCAGCAGGCCATTCAGTTCGCCGAGAAACTCAAAGCACGGCCGGAACTGGCCGGTTACCGGTTTGAAGGCGGTCCGCCCGCCATTCTCTCCAACGAACACGCCCAATTCCGGATTTTTGGAAAACCATGAGCCGCCTCAACTCCCACGAGCGTTTTTTGATGGGTCTGTTGGCCGGTGCCCTCTTCGTGCTGGGCAACTGGACTTTGTTTGGTTCATTTGCCAGCCGCTTGGCTCGGCTGAAAGCGGACATCGCCACCAAGCACTCGGAGATTCGCTCCATGCAGAGCCTTGTCGATGAAGACAAGTATTCCGCCGCACGCGACGGCTGGCTTCAGGCATCTCTGCCTAAAATGGGTAATCCCGAACAAGCCGGGGTGCAGCTTCTCGATCAGATCAAGGAAGTTGCAAAAGGCAACGAAGTCCTCCTTGAAAATCCTGAACTGGGCAGCGTGGATCGGCAGTCTCAATACCAAGCGGTTTCCGTGCAGCTGACGGCCAAGGCTTCCTGGGCAGGCATGGTCAAATTCATGCACGCGCTGCAATCACCGGGAAAATTTATGGTGCTCAATTCTGTAGTCCTCCAAGTCGATCCCTCCAACGCCAAGCAAATGAGCTGTCGGTTTAGAATCGCCAAGTGGTATGCGAAGTAATCTGATATATTCCATCCCGGCCTGTCTGGCTCTCCTGGCGGTTGCATGTTTGCGTGCCGAGGATCAAAGTCCCCAGCCCGGCGCCGAACCAATTTCGCGTTATCAGGCGATGATTGAGCGTTCCCCTTTTGCACTCGCCACCGAAACTGCGCCGCCAATACCCGCTCCCGAGAACGCGGGATTCACAAAAGACTTGGTTTTGACCGGTGCCGTCCGACTCAATGGCGGTAGGTATATCACGGTCGAATCCAAGGACCACAATCAGCGTTTCTCGCTCAAGAACGGGGAAAGCTATAACGAGATTTCACTAGTCAGTGTGGCTTGGTCCGATGCTGCAGGGAAAACCAAGGCAACCCTCAAAAAAGGCTCCGAATTTGGTATCATCGGTTTCGATGATGCCGCTGCCCGGGCTGGGGCGAATGCTCCCCAGGCAGGAAACGAGAGCCCTGGAGTGCCGCAGGGTCAACCCCAAGGTAACGCGCTAACAAATGCCCATCCGCCACAGCCTTCCGTCGCCGTTTCCAGCTTTCCTGCTCAAGGGCAGCGCCCCGGGGCACCCGTGGTCCGACGCACTCGCCCCATTCCCGCCGGTCCCCGATAGGGCGACCACGATCTTCTCTCCGTTACGGCATCAAGGACCGTCGCCAGGACCGCTGCCGCGCGTTTTATAAATATGCGCGGGCGGAAATCAGAGGTCGGAAAAAATTCCGCCATAGAGTGCATAAAAGTGCAATAACGTGATTGACTTCCAATAACGGTTGCGCGTATAAGTCGATCCTCATTACAAGGTCAGTTCCGCATGGACTCGGCCTTCCCCCCCATCCAACAGCATTCAGTCTGCCGTAGTCTGTTATTTCCCAACCAGAAAGAAAGCATCCATGCACTTGATCCCCTCACGTGTCTGTGCGTCCATCGTACGCAAGTCTCACCAGATCGCTTCGCGAACCTGTCTTCGTCCGTTCTCTGCGCGGTTTTCTCTCCAGAGATTCATTCCAGCCGTATTGGCTGCCGCTCTGCTACCATTCACGGGACATACGCACGCCCAAACCGCAGTGGCGCTCGGAGCCGGTTCCTATGCCAGCAGCGTACCCACAGTCTGCGGCACCACAGACAGCTACTATGGGCTGCCGGCGGTCCAAGTCGCCCAGTATTACGACTATCTCCACATGGATTCGTCGCTTCAGGGCAAACCCATCCCGACCAACCACTGGTGGACAGACATGCTGATTGCCGACCGTTCTTCTCTCCCCGAGGGCTCCGTGCTCTACACGCTACAGCAGGATCTTTATGGCGGCAACATGTGGTTCTATCCCGGGATGCTGGCACCGCAAAGCTACGGGTTCAGCCTCTATTACCCGAACTCCTGGACGGCGGCGAACGCAAGCAATCCCTCGGCAGCCGTCGGCACTATCGACAAGGGCAGCCCCATCCGCGTGAGCGGCGACGTCCCCTATTCCATCCCGTCGTCGGACATTTTGATCGCTGATTTTGAAAGCGGCTATCCGACAGGCACGACCTTAACCGGAAATGCCTTTGCCTCCACCCCATCCACGGGTAGCGACTACTCGGGAATGATGGGCGCCCATTGTGCCAACACGCGCGACGGTGACAATGGCGTGACGGGCGTGCTGCATCTGCCCGACTTCACGGTGCAAAAGAAATACGTCCACTTCTTGGTCGCGGGCGGAACCTCTTCCAACACTCAGGTTCGCCTGGTAGTCAACGGAACCACGGTGCTGGCTGCCTCTGGACAGAACGACCTCCATTTCCGCTGGGTGAGTTGGGACGTTTCGGCATGGTCCGGGCAGACGGCCCACGTAGAGGTGGTTGACCAGTCCACGGTAGCATGGGGTATTATCGCATGTGATGAGATTGTCCATAGCGATGCAGCAAGCCCTGAGGGGCGCTTCGGCGGCGAGTTCGTGGCAACCCAGAGCACCGTGACTAACTGGGGCGACTGGAACGTCGATTTCTTGATGCCCGATGCCTACGGCCGCAGCGTGGCCGTGACCATGGTCCGTGGCATTCCTTTTACCTGGACAACATGGAACGGGATGAATCCCAAAATCGCCTCTACCACGGGCAGCATGACGCTCTACAACACCAGCGGCAGCGTGGTGTCCACCACGAGCGGCACCGTCACAGCTTCTGCACTCTCCTTCACCTCTGGCACCGACGGAAAGGTCTACGGCATTTTTCTACCTGACAACACCTCATGCGTGGTCACCGGTTCCTCCATCGAGCCGCAACTCTCGGGAACCAATAACTACATGGTTATCGGCTGCCTGCCGTCCTTGAGCGACCTCTCAGAGTTCGCCACCTACGCTTACGCGAAGCCCACCAATACGCAGATCTCCTGGAACTGGGACAAGGCTAACGGCGTTGTCAACACCACCTGGGCCCTCACCACGACCGCCCTGAAAGGATCCAACCTCCAAACTATCCAAGGCTGGCTGCCGCATCATTACCGGACCACTACCAACAGTGTCAGCTTCCGCCCCTATACCTATCTCACGGCGCGCGGCACGATGAAGTGCGCCATCGGCAACAGCTTTCAACTCGGTTTCCCATTCAAGGGGATTGCTCCGGTGTTGCCCGCACCAGTCGCCACGGGAACGGTCAATGTTTACCAGCCCTCCCGAATGCAGACCTTCCTGAACGAATTCGATCCCGGAACCATGATCGGCGACACGTATTGGGGGGGCAAGGAGTTGGCCTTGTGTGCGCAATACATGTCGTGGGCCGCCGAAATGGGGGACACAACGAATTTCAACCGCCTCAAATCGGCCTTGGAAACAGCGTTCGCCAACTGGCTCACCTATACGCCGGGCGAGACTCAGGGGCTTTTTGCCTATTACCCCGATTGGCATGCGCTTATCGGCTGGGACGCCAGCTATGGCTCCCAAGCGTTCAACGATCTCCATTTTCACTACGGCTACTTTGCCACAGCGGCGGCCACGCTGAGTGTATATGACCCGCAGTTCGTCGCCAACTATAGCCCCATGCTCAAGGCGATCGTAAAGTGCTATGGCAATTATGACCGGACGGACACGACAGAGCCGTTCCTGCGTACCTTCGACGTGTGGGAGGGACACTCCAACGCGGGCGGCGTAAGCAGTTCAACCGGGGAAAATCAGGAATCAAGTTCCGAGGCAGTGCAGTCGTGGGGCGGAATGTTCCTTTTGGGCAGTATGTTAAACGACGACCAGATGGCCGCGGCGGGCGCTATGGGCTTCTCCATGGAAAGCGCCGCCGCCAATGAATACTGGCAGGATCTCTGGCAAACGAACCTCTCGCCCAACTATAACCGCCAGGAAGGCGGCATCATCGGCGCCGACGGCGTCTCTTACGGAACCTACTTTAGCGGCGACCCCGCATGGGTTTACGCGATCCAGTATTGCCCCTCCAATCACTGGCTCAACTACATGACCCGCTACAACCTCGACGTCGTAAAATCCAAATACCAGGCCATGTGGAGCGAACGCAACACCTGGTGCCTCGGCCAGCCCGCCTGGACCAGCGGCTCCGCCTACGCGGACGGCGCGTGGGTGAATTACAACTTGCATATCTATTCGGCCAGCGGCGCGGTTGCCGCGGGCGGGTCATCCCCCGACGTCAACACCAGCCAATGGTCGCTCGTGGCCGATTGCAGCGCCACCGAACCAGGCGTGCTCGGCGATTCTCCCGGACACGTCGTCCTCTGCTACCAGGCCCTGTGGGATCCGGAGAGCGCGGCCGCGGAGTTCGATCGGTATTTCAACGCCGGGCAGGACATTGCAGTGAACACTAGCGACGCAGGCGCCTCGTATTACTTTATCCACTCCCTGCGCAGCCTCGGGCAGCAGGACTTCAACTACTCCACGAGCCTCGGAACAAGCGCCGTCTATTACAACAGCACGACCGGCGTACGCACCTACCTGGTTTACAATCCGTCGAGCAGCCAGCAGGACGTCACCGTCTATGATAGCGGCACCGCGATAGGCACCTTCCCTGTACCAGCCAACGACACCGTGGCCCACCACCTCGACCAGAAGCTGACCTCGCTAACCCTGAGCACCTCCAACACGGCCAAAACCATCGTGCCCGGACAGACGGCGCAGTTTACACTTACCGGGTATGATCAATATTCGGCCACTTATCCCCTGAGTTCGACCGCATGGTCTGTTAGCGGAGGAGGCACCATCGACGCAAGCGGCCTCTTCACCGCGACAACGTATACTGATCCAGTAACCGTCACGGGCTCCTCGGGGGGCTTGACGGCAAGTTATTCCTTCCGCGTCGGGAGCACGCCCGTATTGAGCGGGATCCAGGTCTCCCCGGCCTTCTCGCGGGTCATCGTCGGCGGCACCCAGGCGTTCACGGCCTCCGGCGTCGACCAGTATGGGGATGCTTTCGCCCTGGGCACGCCCACGTGGGCCACTTCCGGCAACGGAACTGTCAGCGGCAGCGGATCGTTCATCGGATCAACTCAGGGTGCAGCTTCCGTCACTGCCAGCTACGGCGGCATCACCGGCAACGCCGCTGTCGCGGTTCACGCCACCCTGGCCAATCTCGCCATTAGCGGCTCGGCCTCTGCGTCGTCGATCACGGGAGCGAACGTTGCGGCGAACGCCATCGACGGCAACACCGGCACCCGGTGGGAGAGCCAGTCTAGCGACAACCAGTGGATCGCCGTGGACCTAGGCAAAGTGTATGACCTCAGCAGCGCATCTATTCAGTGGGAGACCGCCTATGCTTCAAGCTACGATCTCCAGGTCTCAACCGACGGCTCCACGTGGAAGACGGTCCAGAGCTATACCAAGGCAGACAGCTCGGCGGACACACTCAATTTCAGCGCCACCGGCCGCTACGTGCGGCTGAACCTGAAAACGCGCGCCACGGGCTACGGCTTTTCGATCTGGGAATTCCAGCTCTACGGGTTCCTCAACGCGTCAGCGATCACCCCCTCCACAGTGCTGATTACCCCAGGCGGCGAAACAGTGCTCAGCGGCAAGTCGCTGCAATTCACCGCCTACGCGCTGGATAACAGCGGCAATGGCGGCTCCACCACGGCCACGTGGAGCGTCAGCGGCGGTGGAACGGTCGGGGCCGCCGGGTTGTTCACCGCAGAGACTGCGGGCGGCCCCTACGTCGTCACCGCAGCGGTCGGCACCGTTTCCGGCACCAACTCGGTCAGCGTCATTACGCAATCGGCGGCAACCAACGTGGCGCTGAACAAGACGGCCACGGCCTCCTCGTCCGAGAGCAGTTCCCATGGCCCGTCCAATGCGGTGGACGGCAACACAGGCACCCGGTGGTCGAGCGGATTCACCGACAGCGAGTGGCTCACGGTAGACCTCGGGGCGTCCGTTCCGGTCACCCAAGTGCTCCTGCGGTGGGAGGGGGCCTACGGCAAACAGTACCAAATCCAGGCCTCTGACGACAACGCGAACTGGACAACGCTAGCCACCGTCACCAACGGACAGGGAGGCAATGAAACCGTGGCCGTCAGCGGTACCGGCCGGTATATCAGAATGCAGGGCGTACAGCGCGGAACGGGCTACGGCTATTCGCTGTGGGAGTTCGAAGTCTATTCACCAGCAACCCCGGCGGTCAAAACGAACATGGCGCTCAACGGCAACATCACGGCCTCCTCGACGGAAAACGTCGGAACACCCGCATCGAACGCCAATGACGGTTCGCTGACTACCCGGTGGTCCAGCGCGTCCACCGACAGCGAATGGATCACGGTCGATCTCGGATCCATCAAAACGATCTCCGAAGTCACCCTTCGGTGGGAGACGGCCTACGGGAAGAGCTACACGATCCAGACATCCAACGACGGAAGCTCATGGAGCACGCTCTACACGATGACCAACGGGACCGGCGGGGTGGACGACCTGGCTGTCAGCGGCACCGGCCGGTATGTGCGGATACAGGGCGTGGCCCGCGGCACGGGCTACGGCTATTCGCTGTGGGAGTTTGAAGTGCGGTAGCGGCGAGCACCATCGGAAACCAGCGATTCCTAACTCTCCGTACACCTAATGCAATATGCTATTCGATATGCTTTAATGTACGCAACGATGTTGGGAATCGCTTGGGCCCAAACTCCCGGGCCACAAGCGGTCTCCCCGCCGACCGCACGGCCTGTTGCTCTAAGTCCCTCTTCGGGCGTTGCAGAAGACACCATTCCCTATATCGACTTTCCCAACACGGACATTCGGAGCGTCCTTGAGTTTTATGAAACGCTGACCGGGAAGAAGGCGCTCTACGACAACACGGTCCAGGGTAATATCCACGTCCGAGTAACCAAGCCGGTAGCAAAAGAAGAAGCCGTTCGTATTCTGGAAACAGTTTTTTCGCTAAACAACTTCACGCTTATTCCTGGGTCAGGCGATATCGTCAAGGTCATCAATACGAGTAAAAACGTACGGCAGTTTGACATTCCGATTTGCTCTGAGGTGAGCCAGCTTCCCCCAGGCAATCAAGTCGTATCGTTCCTTTTTAAGCTGGAATATGCGGATCCGATGGAGGTCAAAACGGCGGTCGATCAAGTGATTGCCCCCACGCCGGGGATTACCAACAGCGTCGCCCTGCCCAAGTCGCAAGCGGTGCTGGTCACGGAAAATTCCGATATTATCCGCAATTTGGCGCAAATCATCGTCAAGCTTGACTGCAAACCGGCCGATGTAGTCAGCGAATTCATCTCCCTGGAGCGTGCGGATGCCAAGGAAGTGGTTGAGAAGCTGACCAAGATGTTTGAGAAGGAGAAATCCAACACGCCGAACGGCGGGGGAGGGGGCGCTCCGCAGCAAGGGAACCCGCCTCCGGGACAAGCCCCGGTGAGCAGCAGGTTTGTCACCCTTTCGGAGGATTCCCTCATCGCCGGTAAAATCAAGATGGAAGCCGACCTGCGCACCAACCGCATCCATGTCGTTACGCGTCCGTCCAACCTTCCTTTTCTTCGCACGGTCATTGCTGAACTTGACTCTGGGATGCCGCAGGGCACCCCGTTTACGCGTCCCCTGCGCTTTCTGCTTGCGGGAGATATCCTGGACATCGTGGCCGGAGCCGTGGCCGACCCCGGAGTGGAAGTTAAGAAGATCGAAAGCGGCGGCCATTCCTCAGGTGGAGCCAATGCGGTCAATAACAGCACGGGGAACCTAAGCAACTCCAACAGCAACTCCAACAGCAGCTCCAGCAGCAGCCGAAGCAGCTCGCGCTCTTCCAACATTTCATCGAGCTCGCTCAACTCCAATTCCACGCTCCAGGCCGACACCGCGCCCGAGGGGCGCATCATCCGCAATACCAAGATCCTCGCGGACAACCGGATCAACGCCATCATCGTCGTCGGCAACGACGAGATGAAAAGAAAAGTCTTCGATCTCCTCGACCAAATCGACGTCCGGGCTCCGCAGGTCATGCTCACGGCGGTCATTGGTGAGCTGACCCTAAATGATGACGAGGAATTCGGTGTGGACTATATCTATAATAAAGGAAACCTCAGCAACGCGATTGGAAGCGGGACGCTTCCCTGGTCGGTGTCGGGCGCGGGATCGAGCGGATCGAGTTTGAAAAATGTTATTTCGGCCTCCAGCCTTTCCTCCAGCGGCGGAGGCATATCGGCCCTGATTGGCGTGACCAACTCGCTGAGTGTCTTCGTATCCGCGCTTGAATCGACTGGGCGCTACCGGGTCATATCGCGTCCGATGATTTTCACTGCCAACAACCGCGCCGCGGTCATCAGTTCGGGCGAATCCATCCCCTATCCGAGTTCGACGACCAGCGGCTACACCAGCGGCACGAGCCTCACCAGCACTTCGAGCGTGGACTATATCGACGTTGAGCTAAAGCTTTCCGTGCTTCCGCTCATCAACTCCGACGGCGAGGTCACGCTCCAGATCACCCAGGAGGACAACAATACCAACGGCACCACCACCATCAGCGGCAACGCCATTCCCAACGTGACCACCCGAAACATCAACACGACCGTTTCCGTCGCCAACGAGGCCACGATCGTGCTGGGCGGATTGGTTACGGAGAAGAAAGAGGTCAGCGTTACCGGCGTGCCGCTGCTCAGCAAGATACCGGGGCTGGGGTCGTTGTTTAGTTATAAATCCAACACCAAAAAGCGGACAGAGTTGATTGTGCTCATTCGCCCAACGGTCACGCGGGGGGCGGTTGAAGCGGTAAAAACTGGCGAACGCATCATGGAGAAAACCAACTTCCCGCCCGACCTCGATGCATCGCTTGACCCGAAAAGCAGTCGGGTTAAAGAGGAAAAAGTCTTTGTCACGCCCAAGGCATTTCTTCGCCCGGAGGAATAACCCCCATGCAGCGCAAGTCTCTGGTCGAAATCCTTCTTTCCAGCGGGGTCGAGGATCCTGAAACCGCGGAAGCCTTGGCAGCCTTGCGCCCCGCTGGCGGTTCCTGGACCCACGAGATCCTCAACAGCGGCAAGGTGGACGAAGCCCGTTTCACCGAACAACTCGGCGTCCTTTTCAGCGAACCGGTGGAGCCGACGCTGAACATGGCGCGGCTGGACCGTTCGGCTCTTTCCGCGCTGCCCAGCCGGTTTGTCTTTAAACACCACATCCTCCCCCTGGCGGCCACCGAAGACACCTTGCGCTTGGCAAGCTGCGACGTCTTTAATTTGGCGGCTCGCCAACTTGCCGCGCAATTAGCCAACGGCAAACGCATCGAATGGGTGCTAGTTCCCCGCAGCCAGCTTCTGCGAACCATTAAAGAGGCCTACGGCGTTGGCGCCGAAACCTTCGAGGAATTACTCCAAAGCACTCGCGCGCTCGACGACGGCGACCGCGAGAGCATCACTACAGACCTCAATGCCGACGGTCCCGAGGCGTCGGTGGTCAAGTTCGTTAACCAAATCCTGCGCGAAGCCCTCTTCGAGCGCGCCACGGACATCCATGTGGAGCCGCTCGAAAACGACCTCCGCATCCGCTACCGCATCGACGGCATCCTGCACGAAGTGGCCGTCCCGCCGCAACTCCGCTTACTGCAAAGCGCCATCATCTCGCGGCTCAAGGTCATGGCTCGCATGGACATTGCCGAAAAGCGCCTTCCGCAGGACGGCCGCATCAATTTGCAACAAGGCGGCACCGCCATCGACGTTCGCGTGTCCACCATCCCGACCGTCACCGGCGAAAGCATTTCCCTGCGCCTTCTCAACCGCGACGAGACTAAAACGTTCGGCTTCGAGCGGCTCGACTTCAGTGAAAAACAAACAAAGATAGTGAGGCATCTCCTCAAAGAGCCCAATGGAATTATCCTGGTAACGGGCCCAACCGGGTCCGGAAAATCGACGACCCTTTACTCATTCTTATCCAGTATTAATTCGATCGAGCGGCGGATCATCACCATCGAGGAGCCCGTGGAATACCGCCTCCCCGGCGTTTCGCAGATCGACGTAAAACCGGAAATCGGCCTGACCTTCGCCAGCGGCCTGCGAGCCATCTTGCGCCAGGACCCCAACGTAGTCATGGTGGGCGAAATCCGCGATGTGGAAACGGCGGAGATCGCCATCCGCGCCGCCATGACAGGCCACCTCGTTTTCTCCACGCTCCACACCAACGACGCCGTGGGCGGCATCACGCGCCTGCTCGATATGGACGTCGAGCCGTTCCTCGTGGCCTCCGTGGTTCGCGCCTTTGTGGCGCAACGCCTGGTGCGCACCGTCTGCCCCGACTGCACGGAACCCGTGACCTATCCGGCGGATTACCTTCGTGAAATCGGCTTCCCCGTGGCTCACGGCCAAGTCTTCCGTCGCGGGCGCGGCTGCGAAAGCTGCCGCCAAACCGGCTACCGGGGCCGCGCGGCCATCTACGAATTTTGCCCCGTCGGCCAAGGCCTGCGCAGCCTGATCATTCAAAAATCCCCCGGTTCCCAGCTCAAAGCCCGCGCCACTCGTGACGGCATGGAAACCCTCCGGCACGACGGCTGGCGGCGCGTGCTGGCAGGCCAGACCACCATCGAGGAAGTCGTCCGCGTCACGCAGTCCGACGAGGGCCTTGCGGAAACCGACTAGCCATGCCCGCTTATAGTTACATAGCCCGCAAGCCCAGTGGCGCCAGGGTCAACGGAACCATCGACGCCCGGGATCGCCAGGCCGCCATCGCGCGCATCGAGCTGGAAGCGGGCGTCCCCATCAACGTGGACGAAGCTGCGGAAACCACCAGCGCCTCCATCGCCAATCCATCCGCTACTTCATCGTATGCAATAATACGCCTACCGCTCGCCCAGCTCTTCCTTTTTACCGAACAACTCGCCCATCTTCTATCCGCCGGAATGACCTTGGACGAATCGCTCGCCATCCTCGTCCGCCGCCTCGAATCCCCAAAATTGAAAACCCTCACCCAGGCGCTCCATCAAGCCTTGGTTGACGGGAGGAGCCTTTCCCAGGCGATGCAGGAGTATCCCCGCATTTTCAGCTCCCTTTACGTCAACATGGTCGCCGCGGGCGAAACCTCCGGCGCGCTGCCTCAAATCCTGCGCCGCCTCGTCACCCACCTGGCCGACATCAAAGCCCTGCGCGACCGCGTCCAGCAGGCCCTGCTATATCCGGCGTTCCTAGTCCTGGCCGGAATCATCCTCATCATCCTTTTCATGACGGTGATGGTGCCTCAGCTCACCAAATTCCTCTCCACCACCGGCCAAGCACTTCCCGCCGCCACCCAGATCCTTATCGAGGGCAACCATTTAATTACTCAATACTGGTGGAGCGTACTTTTTCTTGCAGCAGCTATTGGATTTGCATTCAAATTCCTGACCCGCAGCCCCGAAACCCACCGCGCCTTTCACCGGGTTTTGTGGAATTTCCCGGCGCTAGGCCGCATCCCTCGTTACCGCTTTTACGCCCAGTTCGCCCGCACGCTTGCAACGCTTGGCGAAAATGGCGTCACCCTATTGAAGTCCCTTGAACTATTAAAAGGCATCTCCGCCAACCTCTGGGTGCAAACGAAACTGGAGCAAACCCGCCAAGCCGTCATGGACGGCGCTTCACTTTCCCAAGCCCTGCGCCGCGACGCCCTTTTCCCGCCACTCTTTCTCGACATGATGTCCGTCGGTGAACAAACCGGCCGCTTTGCCGAAACCATGTCGATGATCGCCGACGTCCACGAGCGCGAACTCGACAAACAAGTCCAATTCGTTTCCACCATCATCCCACTAGTCATCATCGTCCTCATTGCCGCCGTGGTTGGCCTCATCGTCTTTGCCATCCTCTCCGCCGTGTTCGGCCTCACCTCCGGGCTTCAAGGGCGGCTCCACTAATTGCTTGCCTTACTCCCTCATCCTCCATTTTCCTATGTCCGTGCGGAGCATCTTCCAAAAACTACGGATGGTATTGATCGCAGTCGCCCTTGGGGCAGCGGCAGCACCAGCCCAAGAGTTGGCAACCCAGCCCACCCCCTTCACCGCACTTGTCGACTTCACCACTTGGGAAAGGCAACCGGCAAAATCTCTGCCCATCTGGCTCGAATCGGTCCAAATCGTTCCCGCGAACACCGCCGCACCATCCAATATGGGCCTGCCGGAGCAAGCCGCAGAACCCCACACCCTTTTCCGCATCCGGCTCCGCTCCATCCCCGGCCTCAGCAGCCAACTTTTCCTGCGCCTCTTCTTCGACGACCTGCCCGGAAAATCTCCAACCGTCTCCGCATGGAGTGACACCCAGGGATGCCGCTTCACATCAAACCCGCTCGGGGCCGGGCTGGATCTACCCGCGTCCGAAACCCTCGCCGTCCCCATCGACGGCGTCAACTACCTTGAAATCGACGCTTCCGGCGATGGAAAAAACATCCGCAAAGCCCTTCTTTCCCCGCTGAAAACCACCACCGCCAGTGCCTCGCTAGACTTCGCGCCGCCCTCATCGCCAACCCAACCCGACCCTGTCCTAGACCCCTTTGGCAACGATCCCTCAACGCCATCCCCGAAAAACGACCTCTATCTCTTTGGCCGCATTCGAGCCACGCTGGAGCCAGGCATCGTCAAGCTCTCTTTCCCCGCGCCGCAGCCGCCGACCACCGCCCAAACCGGCACGAACACCGAGGACCGCTCGCAAGTTTCCTACGAATTTAACCTCGAAGCCGCTCCGCTCCTCTGCTTCGTTGCCTTTGAGATATCAAACGCCGATCCGTTGGCCCCATTGCAAGCGTTCGTCAACGACCAATCCCTGGGGCCCGTGGTCCCCCAATATCCCGACCTTGCCGACCCCGCCTACATCGGCCAAGTCCGGCCACTTCAGACCATGCGCTTCCAATATAGCGGCTGGCTGCACGCCCAGGTCGTCATCCCCGGTTCCTCGCTCAAAACCGGAACCAACACCCTCACCTTTCAACTTTCGTCCTCGTCTGCCCCCACCGCCATCCGCGCCGTGGAGCTTCAACTCAAAAACAATTGGCAGAACCTCGATTACAATATTGCTCCATAATATGAAATCTCCCCAAGCATTCCACCTCGGGTCACTGCACCACCGCCGCAGCGCCTTCACGCTGCTCGAAATGATCCTCGTCGTCAGCATCATCGCCCTCCTCCTCGGCGTCGCCATCAACAAAATGGGCGGAGCCCTCGACTTCGGCAAAGAAGTGCGCGTCAAAGGCGACATCCAAAGCATCTCCAACGCGCTCCGCATGTACAACGCCCAAAACGGCTTCTATCCCACCACTGAACAAGGCCTCAAAGCACTCGTCGCCCAACCCACCACCGACCCCCGCCCCCGCCAATGGCGCTGCGCCTTCGACGACGCAAAAGTCCCCCGCGACCCCTGGGATTGCGAATACGGCTACACCTGCCCCGGCAAGCACAACCCCAACGGCTTCGACATCTTCTCCAACGGCCCCGACCGCCAGCCCAGCACTGCTGATGACCAGGGTAATTGGGAAAGCGATTCCACCCAGAAAAATTAGGGATACGGGGTGGGGCCCTGGCCATCCACGGCCACGAGGAACGGGTTTAGAGTGTGCAATGTGCATTGATGCAATTCTCAGTTGGTTTTCAGGGGAAAAAAGGCTTGCAAGATCCGGCTTGATGATGCACTTTTATGCACGTTCGACCGTATCATCGTATTCATAGGAAGTTTAAAGCCTCAATATCCCCCATCTATGAGCGCGCCCTCACCATTCTTACCGTTTGCTAAAAAAGACAATGGATGTGGCTCTATCCGCGCCTTTTCATTGGTTGAAATCCTCGGGGTGATGTGCCTGATCGTTTCCATGATGACGCTTGCCGTTCCTGCCATGAATTCGATCGGGAAAAGCTCTTACCTTACGGGAACCGCCTACGAAATTTCAGGCATCCTGGATCAAGCCCGGGCCTATGCAATCGCCAAAAATACGTATGTGTATGTGGGGATTGTCGAGGTTGATGCGTCTCGCCAGCCGTCGGCGAAGCCCCAGGTGGCAGGGAAGGGGCGGGTCGCTGTCGTGATGGCTGCGTCGAAGGATGGAACCCGTGGGTATTCGATTTCGGCGGCCAGCATTGCCAAACCGGCGGTTAACGGATCGAATCTTTTGACGGTGGGCAAGCTAAGGTATTTTGAAAACGTGCACTTGGCCGATTTGGGGGAGGCCGTTCCCTCGGTTGGTGGGCTGGCCCGTCCCTCCATAGCGGATTCCTGCTATCGGCTGGCGAATGGTTACGCGGAGGAAAATTGCGTTACGCCGCTGCGTTGGCCGGTTGCGTCTGGTGCGGATTCGTCGCAATATACGTTCAATACCGTCATCAATTTTGACCCCCAGGGTGTGGCGAGAATCCAGAAAGCGTCCAATGGTGACACTATTCCCCCTTTTATGGAGCTTGGGATTCAGGAAACTCGTGGAAATGTAGTTGCGAGCGGATCGAACTGTGCTGTGATTCAAATTGATGGTATGACAGGCTCCAATCGCATTTACAGACCGTAAAACATGAACTTCCCCCAGATGAGATGGTGGGTCTCTGCGAATCGACGCAAACGCCGTGGACTGGCGGAGATCGCGGGGAAAAATGCCGCCGCTTTCTCGCTCGTTGAGATTGCCATGGCGCTGGGGATTGCGGTGTTCTGTTTGGTGGTGTTATTGAGCTTGTTGCCCATGGGGCTCAACAGCAACCACAATGCTATCGAACAGACAGTGGCGGCGGGGATTGCCAGGGAGATTGTTACCGATCTGCGGGCAATGGGAACCGGCACCACCAGTCCCGCCTATGGATTAACCCTGAACTCCGGGCTTGAGACCGTGTACTTCAGCGAAGATGGAGCGGTAACGTCGATTGGCGGAGCGCCTGTGAGCAGTGGAACTTTTCCTTCCCGTTACCGCGCGAGTCTTTATGTTCATCCCCAGGCGGGGCAGGGAATTACCATGGTTCGGCTCTTAATTACGTGGCCTGCCTTGGCGGATGCGTCGCCGGAATCGGACCCGAAGAATTATGCCGGTTCCTATGAGGTTGTAACGGCGTTGGATAGGCATTGAAATGAAGAGACACCCACAGACAGTCGGCTCCCATCATGCCTTCACGTTGATTGAAGTCATGGTGTCTACTGTATTGCTGGCGCTATTGGTAATCGTCGTCAGTCAGCTCGCCAATAGTACCATGGGGGTGACCGCGTTCAGCCGCAAACACTTGACGGCCGATGCTCAAGCCCGGGTTGTTTTTGACCGGATGGCCATTGATTTTGCCGGGATGATCATGAGGAAGGATGTGGATGTTATATGCAAGGGAATCGTGACGACCTCGGGGTCGATTAATTTAGACGGCAACACCAATGACGCCATTTACTTCATTAGCCGGGCTCCGGCATTTTACGACTCTGATACCCTGACCTCGGCGCAAAAGAGTGATCTTGCCCTGGTGGGGTACCGGATTAACACCAATGCATCGAGCGCCAATTTTGGCAAACTGGAACGGCTGGGGAAGGGGCTGACCTGGGAGGGAGCGCCGAGCAGCTCGGCCGAGGGCAATGGCATAGCCTTTTTAACCAAGGGCTCCGGGACTTCCGATTTGACTGGGGCTCCCGGTTATTTGTCAGCGTATGTTGCCTCCACGGGAGACGCCTCTATTGGGACGTACGCCGGTAATTTTGCCGACAGTACCGATTCCGATTTCCATTTACTGAGCGACGGAGTATATCGGATGGAGTATGGATTTGTGCTCAAATCTTATACGGATGCCAACGGGACGTTCCATACCGCCCGCTATTCCACAGAGCCCTATGATACTGAACAAGGGCATATGGCAATCGATGGCTGGCGAGATGTTCACGCAATCGTGGTGACGTTGGCCATTTTGGATCATGAAAGCCAAAAGATGCTTCCGGTGAACGCCTCCACGGGAAGTCTCGGGGCCACGCTTTTGGCAAGCATGCAAAAAGTATTACCGGACTTCTCCGTGACTGCTACCTGCCTGAATACCTGGCAGCGGGAAATTGCCAGCCGCAGATTCGCGGCCAACAGCGGCAATATTTCCCAACAGGCGGCGTCCCAAGTCCGAGTTTACCAGCGCTGTTTCTACTTGAACAAAAAATGAGAAGGAACGTTATGATACTCCAAGTCCGTTGTCCTTGCACGTGCTCGGGTGCGAGTTGTAAAGGGGTCGCGCTGATAATTGTGCTGGCTTTTGTAATGCTCTTGACCGGACTGATCGTAGCCTTCTTTTCATTGGGGATCAGCGCGCAGCAGATTTCCAACAGCAGCGCCACCCAGACCAAGGTTGAACTATTTTCCCAAGGGGCGATCGACGTCACTATCGGAGATTTGAGGCAGGAAATTATCAACTCCAGCTCAACCCAGACGCTGACGACGGCATCGGGCACGAAGATACTTTACCTCCCCAAGACCAGCTCTGGAATGGTGCCGTCGTTGGTGGGCTCTACCGGGACAGGAGGGTTGGAAAATCTACTGAAGATCAGCGGCAGCGCCGCCTATTCGGGGGGAACGGCCCGGGGCTGCGATGTTCCCTCTACTGGAACGTCTGCAAATGGACGTTATATTTCCACAGCACGCTGGAATTTGCCATTGCTGATTCCGCCGTCCAGTGCGGGCAATTTGACCCCTTCCGTTGCCTTCACGGCCCCCAAGTGGATTCTGGTGGGACGAGACGGTTCCAATCCGCAAGCGGCAACGCCAAGCATGTCGTCTTCCAATGCGGTATTGGGGCGATACGCATATGCAATCTATAACGAAGGAGGATTGCTCGATGCCAACGTGGTGGGATACCCCTCCACCTCCGGGACGGCGCAGACGGCTTATCGACAGGCCACCGCTTACGTCGATCTGACCCAGATCGGCCTGACTTCGACCCAATCGGATCAGCTAGTTGCATGGCGCAACTATGCATCGGCAAGCGTTTCCGGTTCATCGTTTTCGTTCCCGAATTTTAGTTCGATTTCCGGATCAAATTTCGATCAATTTATCTTATCCAATACTACTGGCTTTCTTGTAACTGGTACGACGGTCAATAACAAACAAACAGACCGGATGTTTACAAGCCGCCAGGAATTGATCAAATTCCTCCAGGCCGGACTGGGGCTGTCGGCGACAAATCAAGTATTCCAGAGCTTGTCGGCTTACAGCCGGACGCTGGAACAGCCGTCGTATGTTCCCGATCCAAACCGACCCAAGATCGTGGGTTCCAGTGCGCCCCCTGATGCGGCCAGCACCTTATCGTATGAAGGCAACAATACCTATTATGGTGGAGAGGGAAGCATTAATTTGACGGGATCGGGCGGCTTTCTGGCAGCCCGCGTGACGGGTACTTTCACGCGGATTGACGGCACCCCGGCGGTTGTTGGCGAGCCGCTGGTGAAGCGGCGTTTCGCGTTGAGTCGCTTGCAGGTGGTGACCACGGGTACGACGGCGAGCAAATCCAATGACGATCCCATCTATCAGCGATTTGGCCTTTACCGTTCCGACGCTTCATTGCCATGGACGTATGATCACGGCGGTTCCCATATTCTTACATTAGGGGAAGTGGCGGCGGCCAACCGCGAACCGGATTTTGCGGAGTTGCTCAAGGCAGCGATTAATGCGGGCTCGGTTGGGAAGGCGGGCCCGAGCTGGACCGGAGTGCAGGGCAGCGGATATCTGAACTACCAGTATGAAATGGATATTTGTGGCGATCTGCAAATCCTGCAAATCATGGCTAACCTGATCGACCAGCAAAAAAGCGATAACTATCCCACCCGCATACGGTTCAGCTTTTCAAATTTGTCGGGCACCGCAATCACTCGAACGGTCTATGGGGCCGAGGATCTGCCTTACTTTTACCGCTGGCATTTCTTCACTGTCTGCACCCACCAGCCTTCTCCGTTGCTGAGCGCCTCCGACTCTACAACGATCGTCACAACCTCGGGCACCTACCCCTCCTATCATACAAAGGTTGCCTCGGGATCTGACGGATCTATCACCGTTCAGCTAAACGATCCAGGAGCGGCCTCCTGTTTGATCATCCCCCAAGTCTGGAATCCGCACGATGGCAACACGGCCGTCGCCCCCGGAGGTGGCCCCACGGATTTCCGTGTCGTCGCTGAGACCAACAATCCCGATGGCAGCGGAAGCTGGAGTATCGCCGCCGAGCCCACCGACGGGAACGGTTACTTCGACGGAGCAGACTATGGCGTCAACACCCTGGCCAATCCCCCGGCGTCGGCGTTATCCTCCTCTACCACGCTTGGCGCTTCGAATGGATCGCTGGAATTTTCGTTCTCAAATAGTAACGATCTTTCCAAAGCATTCCGCGAACCGACACTGCTGTGGCAGAATAATATGCCCGCTGGCATGGCGCTTACGGGAACCACGCGTAAGGAGGCCGTGCAGCTTTCAGGAAAGACTTATTACGGAATCCTAGTGGGGGACGCGAAGGTTTCCTGGACGGCGGCGATCAGCGGCACAAGTTACATTTTCCAGACATCCTCATTGCGCATGCGTACCGACCCGAGCAAACAAAATCTTACGTTCCGAATGCAATATAAGGATGCCTCTGGAAACTGGGTTACTTATCAGGATGCCTATGTTGAATGCTCGCAGGTCGACTACGGAAGCTACACCCTTTTCGTTAATCCGAACGAACCTTCGTATACCTCGGGAGACGGGATCCATAATTACAAGAACCCGCTGGCTAGCGGAGTCCTAAGAACGCCTGGAAGCGTGGGGGGCTGCTCTCAGCTCACGCCGCCTATGGGTGGGCCATACGACCCCCGCTCCGGCCGTTTTTCCGCGCCCATCCAGGGAAGTTTCACGTTGGACGACCCAACGCTCGGCGGTAATCCCACCCTCGACGCCATAACCATGCAAAATAACGCTACCTCGGCCTCTATCAATGACGTAGTGGGGGGGACCAGTTTCGTCCTGATGGCCACCCAGCGCCCCTCCACATCCCGAGGGCAAAACAACACCTATTCCACTCCGTGTAACCAAACTGCGAACGCCCCCATGGGGTGGTATTCGTCTTATTGGACGGTGACTACGTGGGATTACCCTGCGGATGCTCACTTTTTCGACGGTCTTCTAAGCCAGAACAACCCGGCAGTTAAACTGCTGGGGAACGACGGTGCCACCCAGCAGCAGGAATATTATACAGACGCCGACGGCGTTTGCCGCCGGGCGATGGGCGCCTACGTTCCGGTCAGCGGAAGCGCTTCCGGCCAAAGGACTAATACGGCATCGCTCATTGGTCTCCCAATGGCGACGGCATCGACTAGTTTCCATGACGGAATCGCCACGCCATCCACTCAAAGCCAAAGCCGTCCGATTTTGCTTCACCGCCCGTTCCGTAGCGTGGCCGAGATGAGCTATGCTTTCCGCGGAACGCCGTGGAAAAACATCGACTTTTTTACTCCCGAAAGCGGGGATACGGCGCTCCTGGATACATTTTGTGTCAATGAACCGCCCTCGGATGCGCTTACTGCGGGGAAGGTGGACCTCAATACCCGGCAGGCTCCAGTGCTTCGAGCGATTCTCAACGGAGCATACAAAGATGAGATCGGCACGAATGCGCTGCCTGCCTTATCAAGTGGCGAGGCCAGCACGATTGCCAATCTTCTGCTGGCCATTACGACAGGCACCCAGGCTTGGCGCGGGCCGCTGACCAACGTTGCTGACTTGGTGGGCCACTATGTATCCAACGCTCCGACGGCCGCGGGGGCTGACGTATACCAATTTGCAAACCCGACGAGCGGAACAACCTACACATATGCGGGATTGAGCGCCGCATTAAGTGGATCAGCTTCGGCTCAGGATGGAAGTGACGTCTGGAGCGCCCAAACATTGGCCTCGCGCAACATCCAGCGGTTTCGCGAGGCTCCCATCCGGGCACTTTCTGCTTGTGGGCAGACGCGTGTTTGGAATCTCTTAATCGACCTTATTGCCCAAACCGGGCGCTTCGCGCAAAACGCCAGCTTGCCCAACCAATTTATCGTCGAGGGAGAGAAACGCTATTGGGTTCACGTTGCGATTGACCGGTACACCGGCGAAGTGATCGACATTCAAACCGAGGCCGTCGTGGAATGATTCAAGAAGAATCACGTGATCTGCACCTATCGTTTCTTATCTCCGCCCAACGAGTTGCAGACTTTGCCCGAAGATCTTTCCAAGCAGATCAAGGAAGTCGAGATGCGGCAAGCTCGTTTGTTCGGAGTTCCCAATAGGGGATACTAGGTGTTAATTCCACAGAGAGGTATCTATGCGTTCAGTCCTGAACGCCCAGCCTCTTTACCAAACGATACTTGGTAGTGTCCAGATTCTTTCGCACTTTCAGTTGATGGCCTGAGGAAGGTTGGTCTTTGTTTTTGGGTTTCTTGTTTGGTTTTGATATCCGCCCCCGCGGGGGCGGATATCAAATTTGTCGATCAGGCTACGGCTTCCTCTGTGGCTGATGGGTTCTCGCGCAGGCGGCTCATGTCCAGGTAGCGCTTGCTGCCCCACTTGGTTCCGGCGATGTGCCGCAGCCGCGCGGCTGCGAGCATCAAGGCACTCTGGCCGTCGGGGAAGGAACCTACCACTCGGGTTCGTCGCCGGATTTCCCGGATTACGCGTTCCAGCGGGTTGTTGGTTCGCAGGTTGCGCCAGTGTTCGCGGGGGAAGTGCATGTAGCTCAATGTCTCCTCGATGCCCGTCGCGACCAGTTCCGCTGCTTTGCCAAGCTTCATTTCCCGCAGTTTAAAGACGACCGCCTTTGCCTTTTCCTGCGCCGCAGCCAGGTCTTCCTGGGCATGGATCGCTTTGAGCATGGCCACCACTTCCTTGACTTTCCCACTCGGCACCGCCGTCCATACGTTGCGGTAAAAATGCACCGTGCATCGCTGCCATTTCGCTTCTGGGTAAAAATCCGCAAGGCTTTCTACCAGCCCCAGGCACTTGTCGCTCACGAAGAGCTTTACTCCGGCCAAACCCCGCTGCTTCAACCCCCGCATGAAGTTCGTCCAGCTTTCCTTGTCCTCCTTGGTTCCTTCGGCCACTGCTAGCACTTCACGATAGCCGTCCTGGTTAACTCCCACGGCGATCAAAATGCTCACGTTTTTAACCTCTCCGCCCCAGCTTCGCTTAAGCCATACCCCGTCGAGATAGACGTAGGCAAAGCGGCCTTCGATGGGCCGGTTGCGCCACTCCTCAATCTGCCCGTAGATCTTCTGGTTTAAATCGCTCACCACGCTCGGGCTTACCCGGGTTCCCCAGAGCGCCTCGGTAATGTCCTCGACCCGCCGCACGCTCACTCCGGCCAAATACATTTCGACGAGCGCCTCCTCGACGCTGCTCTCCCGGCGCTTGTAGCGTTCGATGATTGCCGTTTCAAAGGGCAGGCTCCGCAGCTTGGGCACCTTCAAACTGACTTCGCCTGCTTTGGTATGCAGTTGCCGTTCGTAATGCCCCGCTCGGGTGTCAGCCCGATCCCCGCTGCGCTCATAACGCTTCGCCCCGCACAACCGGTCTGCCTCCGCGTCTAGTAGCGCGTTCAACGTCTCCTCAACCGCCTCTAGTACCACCCCGCTCAGGTGTTCTTTAATCCTTCCTTCGTCGATACTTATGATCTTGCCGTGGCCTTCGGCCCCGGCTACGGCGCTACCCGCCGTTTCCTGCGTTTCTTCTTTGTATTCGCTCATGGGTTGCTCTCTTTTTGCCAACCTTCCTCTTACCACCCCAAAAAAATGTGCGAAAGAATTACTACGTCATCCGATACTTTCCAAATTCGCGGAGACATCTTTTCTGAAAACGCACCCCGCCGATCGATAATATTAATAATTATCATTGACCAACAATGCACTTTTATGCACGTTCTACCGCGATGTAATTGCCCTAGAATTATTCATCCCATTTCCCCTCAATAATCAAAATAGGACACAATATGAAATGTTCCTTACATTGGCGACCCGTCGAACATACCCATCGACTAGCCCCTGCTAATCGCCGTAGTTACTTCGCCTCTTTGTTTGGCTGTACCGGCGCTTCCAGAGCCGACTTTGATCGATCCTGCTTCTCGTTTAGGCAGATGCTCCCCCTGTTGATTGCCTTGCTTGTTATGTTACCGGCGCTGGCTTCTTTGGCTGCGACGAATCTTGCTTTGAATTGCTCGGTCGTCGCCTCTTCTACGCAATCCAGCGTTGTGGCAGCGGCGTATGCTGTCGACGGTGACACTAGCACTCGATGGGGGAGTGAGTGGTCGGACAACCAGTGGATTTACGTTGATCTCGGCACGTCTAAATCCATAACGGGTGTGACTCTTCGTTGGGAGGGCGCCTATGCATCGGCCTACAATATTCAGCTATCCGATGATGCTGTAACATGGACCGATGGCGCTTCCGTCACCAACGGCGTTGGAGGTGTTGAAAATGTCACCGTTTCAGGCACTTGTCGTTATGTGAGGCTGTATAGTGTCACCCGAGCGACTGGCTATGGTATCTCGCTCTACGAGTTTGAAGTTTATAACGCGGCAACGTCTGATTCGACGGTAGATCTTGCCCAAGGTAAATCCGCCACTGCGTCGAGTGTGGAGAACGACAGTGCAAATTATGTGGCGTCGATGGCGGTCGATGGAAATGACACGACGCGCTGGTCTTCCGCAGCGTCCGATCCACAATGGATTCGTGTCGATCTTGGGCAGACTTATAGCATCGGCAAGGTCGCTTTGCACTGGGAGAGCGCCTATGCATCGAGCTATTCCATTCAAGGTTCCAACGATGACTCCACTTACACCACCCTTGCGTCCGTTACCAGTGGAACCGGCGGTATCGATAACGTGACTGTTTCGGGAACTTGGCTCTACATTCGCATGTATGGCACAGCGCGTGGCACTGGCTACGGCTATTCGCTCTATAGTTTTTCAGTTTACGCCCCGGCTACGGATCTTGCCCAAGGAAAATCCGTCACAGCATCAAGCGTGGAGGATAACTATTTGGGCTATGCGCCGTCGATGGCGGTTGATGGAGACAATACGACGCGCTGGTCTTCCGCGGCGTCCGACCCGCAATGGATCCGCGTTGACCTTGGCAATGCATGCAATATCGCGCAGGTTTCTTTGCTTTGGGAGAGTGCCTACGCAACCGCATATTCGGTCCAGGGTTCCAATGATGATTCTACCTACACCACCCTTGCGTCTGTTACCAGCGGTACCGGCGGGCGCAACACGCTGGCCGTTTCGGGAACGTGGCGTTATATTCGCATGTATGGCACGGCTCGTGCAAACGGGTATGGCTACTCGCTTTATTCTTTCAATGTCTATTCATCGGACTTCTATACGACGGGCACGTCAACGTCAGGCACATCAACTGTACCCGTTCAGACCACAAACCAAACTGTCAATTTAACGTTTCCTGTCCAGGGGGTTGCCTACGCAACCGTCAATGTTTCTCCGACACCGCTGAGTATGGTTCCCACGCCTTCGGATGGCGATTCTATTCCTTCGGTGCGGAATCCCACCTCAGCGGTTACCTACCAGTTAACCTTCCCCGCGAATACCTATGTCACGATTTCGAAAAACCAATTTACCGGTTCAGATCCGAACACGGATATTGTTCTGAGCACCGTTGATTACACTGGGACGACTCTTACCGGTTCATCCGTTACAACATTGGCGGTTGATAGTAGCACCTGGAATGTCGTTGTAGTGAGCACGGGAAGCAGTACCAGTTCCAGTGGAACCGCGAATTGGATCTCCGATCCATATACCGCTCCGGCAGCTCCTTCAACGAGTGGCGTATTCGCCATTAGTGGGCCAACCAACTCCACCGTAGTGACCACTACTCGACGGCCAACGCTGGTCTGGGCTGCGTCTCCAGGCGCGGTGAAATATGACGTCTATCTAAACATCAGCAGGACCGACTACGATTGGGCGGCCGCGGGCAATCTTCTGGATCGCTATACATTGATGGGTTCGGTGACTTCTGGAAGCTCCTATACGCTTCAACAGGATCTCTCCGACCGCTGGACCTACAAATGGTATGTCGTGGCGACCGCTGCATCAGGAACAACTAGTCAGTCAGACGTTGGTACTTTCAGTGTCTATATTCCTACGCTCACAACTGTCAACGATGGCCTCTCTATCATCAACGGGTGCCGCGATTTGAACAAGGACGGGGTGATTGAACCGTATGAAGACTGGCATAACTCGCCCGCCGTGCGCGTGGCGGATCTGATGTCGCGCATGACGACGCATCAGAAAGCGATGCAACTTTATTTCAATACGCAATATTATTCTGAAGCGGGTTTCGGATTTGGACCATTCTCCCTCGATGATCTGCTTAGTTTTCAGAAAGCCGCCAGCGCAACGGCCCTGGGAATTCCGTTCATTGAGCTTGCCGATACCATCCACGGGTACAAAACGTCGTATCCCACGCAGCCTGGGCTTGCCGCCACGCGGGATCTCCAGACGGCATGGGAAGTAGCCGATATGCAGCGCCGGGAGTCTCTGGCGGTAGGGAACCGCGGAACCCTTTCGCCTCTGGCGGAAGTAGGCACCAAGGTGCTCTACCCGCGCATCCAGGAAGGGTGCGGCGAGGACGCAGAGTTGGCTGCCGGTATGGTGCGCGCGATGGTTGTGGGACTCCAGGGTGGTCCGGAGGTCAACCCGCAGTCGATGATGATCACCGTCAAGCACTGGGCAGGCCAGGGCGCGGGTGGTGAAAGCGGCGTCGTTTATGACGGAACGACGATTTGGTATCACATGCGGCCATGGCATGCTGCCATCGAAGCCGGAGTGAGCTCGATCATGCCCGGCTATGGTGGTAGCTGGCTGCTGGCAACTGAGGGATACGGTGCGGGCGATGACCCTGGCATCTTGAGCTTTTTGCGCAATACGATGGGGTACCAGGGTGTAATATGCACCGACTGGCTGCCATCCGGCTCCTGGACCCGCGCTTGTAGCAACGGCTCCGACGTCATGGGCGGAGCCGACCCGGGCGTGATGGGCACATTTGAAACCGATGTGCCAAGCTCCAGAATCGATGACGCTGTGCGCCGCGTGCTTGATCTGAAATTCCGCATGGGCATCTTTGAAGACCCCTATGGCAACAATCCCAGTGGCACAGCCCTGTGGCACACCGCTAAAAATGCTCAACTGGCCCACGACGCCGCTGTGCAATCGGTGACATTGCTCAAGAACGACGGCGCACTACCGTTGCGTCTTACGGCTGGCAGCTCGATTGTGGTTGATGGCCCGCGCGCTGACGATCCTTCTTGCATGGTCACCTGGCGCAGCGACTTCCACGAGAATGATTACGGTTGCAAGACGATCTACAACGCGATTGTGGCTCGTGCCGCGAAGGATAGTATTACGGTATATGGCCCCAGCGCCCGCACGGCAAATCCGGTGCCCAGTGGGGTGACCCCGTCCGCCGCCATTGTGGTTGTGGGCGAGAGCTACTACACCCACGGCACAGCTTGGGACAAAAACAGCCCATTCCTGCCGGATGACCCGATTGGAACCGCACACGATACAACCGATGCACCGCAATATGCGCTCATCCAGAAATATCGGAACTTAGGCATTCCCACGACAGTTATCTGCATGCTGCCACGTCCCTACGTATTGACAAACGTCAACGCACTGGCTAATGCGCTGATGGTTGTATATCGCCCGGGCGACGAAGGCGGCGTTGCTATCGCAGAAACGCTTTTTGGGGATTACTCTCCGATGGGCAAAACCCCATGGCAACTTCCGAGTTCCACTTCGCAAATAGGCATTGATGATTCTGCAAACTGGCAGTCCCAACCAGACCATTGGGATCTTCCCTACGACATGGGTGCGTCCGCCAGCGACATTGCAGCAATCCGTGCTGCCATCGCAGCCGGCGAGCACGTTTCACCGATCTATGGTTCGCCGCTGTTCCAGTATGGATCTGGCATCCAAGGGTTCGGCCTGAGTGATGCAACCCCCCCGCTTGCCTTCAACCTGGTGACTCCTTCAAATGGCAATCAGGTCACAGGTGCGCTGCCTACTTTCACGTGGGGGAGCAGCTCAGATCCGGAAACGGGAATACAGCGCTACGAGCTTTACCTCGACAGCGCGTTGCTCACGACAACCTCCTCTAAGGTAACCAGCTATACGCTTTCTGGAACGTCGATTGGTAACGGAACTTATAGTTGGTATGTAAAGGCATATAACTGGGCTGGCGGTTCTACCTCCAGTGCCACGTATACGTTCTCGATCAGCGATACAACGGCGCCCAACGCATTCAAAGCTATGCTGCCCGTTAACGGAGCCACCGTCAGCGGTACAGATACGATAGACTTCTATTGGGAACAGAGCAGCGATGCGGGGACTGGTCTGGCGAATTACCAGTTGTTGCTGGACGGAACGGTTGCGGCAACTGTTACGCCGTCAACGTACGTTTCTTCAACGACCAATCTAGCCCTGGGGAAGGTTGTCTATCCCAGTTCCACCGGATATGGCGAGGCCAGTTACGCGGTCGACGGCGACTTGACTACCCGTTGGGCAAGTGACTACACGACAGTGGCAACCCCAGACGCCGAGTGGTTTACGGTAGATCTTGGAACGGTTTACTCAATCAAGGAAGTTGTGATCCACTGGGAAGCGGCCTACGGCAAGAGCTACTTGATCCAGGTTTCCACCGATAACACCAACTGGACCACCATCTATAGAAAGACGGATGGCCAGGGCGGTATTGACGACATCACATCGCTTAATGGGGCTGGTCGATATGTCCGGATGCAGGGAGTTACCCGCGGTTCCTCCTATGGATATTCGATCTACGAATTCCAAGTCTACGGGTTAGGAACGGAAAAAGCCACGGTTCCGGTCGCCTCGGGCACCCACACCTGGCAGGTACAAGTCTACGATGGCGCAGGGAACTGCACCACGAATAACAATGGAACTCAATCGCTAGTGCGATAGAGTCGAAAAAACATACTGCCATCGGGTAAGGATACCCCTCCTCCCCATGTAGGTTCAGTTACGGTATGAAAATGGCCAGAATGGCGACGAAGCGAACTGGGATGAGAAACCTGGATTTCGACGCCGTAGCCATCGGCTGGAAACCGACGGTTTTGTTCGTGGCTCTTGTCATTGTAACGTAAGCGTCACGCGAAGCTTTCAATTACCCACAAGTTTTCTTCCCATTTCGAAGCCTAACTGGATATCCACCAGACGGGACATTCCTCGCCATATGACTACATTGCCTGGTGGGGGATCGGATCGCCGTGCAAGGTAGCCGCCGATCATGGCTAGTTTTCTTATGTAAGAGAATATAGTTTTTGTGGAACCATTTTTTCTATCGACAATTAGGGTGTCAAGTATAGCGCATTCTTCCTGGGTAAATGCGAGATTCGGTGACGCTTCAGGATGGGTTCGACTGACCATTGTCATCCAAAAGATGCGCCAACTGACGATGCAAAGCAGGGCGATCAAGTTTACCAATCGTTCCGCCGTTCGCAGCTTGGACTCTTCGGCTTTGCAACCCGACTTCAATATTTTGTGAAAGACTTCTATCTTCCATCGCAAGGAATACCACCTGAGTTTTTCAAGGGCGGCAGCAAGGCTATCGATGGGCAGATCGGTGACTAGTTTCCAGTCCACTGGCTCCCTCTCTTTTGGTTCTCCGATTTCTTTTGCATGGATAACATTTAAGAGAAGTTGCGGGTAGCGAGCCTTCTTGCCTATCGGAGGCAAGACTTGGATTTGACGATACTTTATCTCTAAGACTGCCTCGGATGTTTCGCCATTTTGTGTTCTAAGTTGAACACGATGGATTCCCTTAACGGAGGCGGTTTTCATCGCATCGGCAATGGTATGTCCACCATCCCCGGCGAGCCGATTAACGCAGGTTCGCACCAGAAAGTGCGTGCCTTCTTCGCGGGCTGCACAGAACAATTCGTAAATGTCGCTTTCCCTGTCGCCAATATGTATGCAACGCTCGGGCGCGCCAAGGAAGCTCGTGGATTGGCGCACGTTTTCCAGCCAGCGGTAACTTTCCTTTTCTTCAATCGGCACCCGCGTGGGATTGATTATTCTCTTGAGCGCATTGGTTCCTTTGAACTGCTTGCGGCTCCAGAATTTAACGGCCGTCAACCCCAGGGGCAGCCCGCCAAGGGTGATGGCGAGGCTCGAATGCATCAGCAACCCCCGAACCGTGATGCGACGCTTACGCCCATGCCTGCCACCGTTCAGGCAGGCGCTTCCAATAAGGCCGATGTTTCCAGCGCTTTCCCGGTCATAGGAAAATTCCGTTGTGTCATGCAAGATCAGGGCTGGACCACAAACGTCATGGAAGCGATTACGAGTGGATTCAAAATGACCGCCAAGAATATCGGTTTCGCTTACACGAGGATTGGAAAAGAACCGGTATGCCGCTTTGGTGCTCGCCCAATCCTGACACGCAAAGGGGATGCTCCCTCCTACGCAGCCAGACAACTCTTCAACCAGTGTTTTTAATCGACGCCCCAAGCGCACATCGCCAAAGTTGCAGGCTTCTGCTTCCTCGTCGATCCATTGCGAAACAGAAAAGGATTCTTTGTAGGACTGAGTACGTTTTGTGACTTTCCATCGCTTCTTGTTTTGCATCCCAAGCTTTGCATCAGAAAGTGTTTATCAATGTACAGACATTTCGTTCAAAAATCGTTAAAACTTGTGGGTAATTGAAAGCACGTAAGTCACCACTTGACGAACCTCCATCGTAGTTGGGGCATAAAGCTCATAGATCTCGTAGGTAAAGCGATACGAGATCTATGAGGTCTACGAGGCGGCGGCTTGGGGGTACCGCTCTTCGCGAAGCCTTTTGGCGTAGGCTGCCGGTATCCAGGTGGCGATGTTCTGGTTGGTCAGCACGGGCAGTTTGGTGAGGATCTCCCGCAAGTAGGCGTAGGGATCTACGCCGTTGCGTCGGCAGTTTTCGATGACGGTGTAGAGGACCGCCCCGCGCTGGCCCGCATCGGCGTCGCCTACGAAGAGCCAGTTCTTTTTGCCCACCGCCGTGGGCCGGATGGCATTTTCAACAAGGTTGTTGTCGATCTCCACGCGCCCGTCTTGCAGGAAGACGCTCAAGCCCGGCCATTGACCCAGCGCGTAGTCGATGGCTTTGCCCATGCTGCTTTTGGGCAGGTAGCGTTTCTTGGTTTTTAGTCGCACCAGCGCCTTGCCGATGCGTTCGTGGATGGGATGGCTTTGGGCCGCTCGGAGGGCTTCCCGCAACCGCGGCCCGGCGCGTTCTTGCCGTAAGTATTTTTCGATTTGGTAAAGGTGTGCCATTTGCCGAAGGAGCCAAGTGACGATGCATGGGGCCTGCGATTGCGATTCGATGAACTTGCGCCGCGCGTGGGCGTAACAGGCGGCGAGCCGGATGTGGCCTTCGCGGCCAGCGCTCCGGGCGTAGCTACGGTAACCCGCATACCCATCGCATTGCAGGACGCCCCGCCAGTGGGCGGGAAGGATCTCGCCCACGCACTCGGCGGCGCGACTGGTGCGCCAGTGGTAAACGACTTCGCCGCCGGGCCGGTTGCATACCCACAGGTAGCCGGTACCCGTTTTCTTATTGCCGGGATCAAGGTAGCGAACCGGGGTTTCGTCCATCTGGATGTAGCCGCCTTTCACCACGCCCGCGTTGATCTCCCGATAGATCAAACCCAGCCAGTCGGCAGCCAACCCCATCCACCGCGCCAGCGTTTGACGGGGCAGGATGACTTGGTGGCGCGTGGCGTATATTCGCTCCTGGCGATGGAGCGGCAGATGGTCGCAGTATTTGGCCACGATGACTTGCGCCAAGAGCCCCGGCGCCGCGATGCAGCGTTCCTGTAATACCGGCGGCAATGGCGCGATCACGGGCACGGCGTCCAGTTCGCCACGCTTCACATACTTGCGCCGGATCATGCGCCGACGTAGGAACCGAGCCGGTTCGTAGTCGAGCTGCTCGCTGACTTCCTGGCCGATGCAGCGCCACGCTTGCGGTTCTGCCTGCACCGGCAGCGGATCGACGAGCTCCTCGACGCACGGCAGGTGTGCAGGCAACCGCGGCCATTTGTTTTTCGCAGGCTTGCTCTTAGAGCGCGGAGTCGATTCTTCCTTCGAGCGCCGAGTGGCCTCCGCCGCCAAGTCGGGCTCGTTCGCTTTTCCCGGCGAACTCCCTTCCAACAACAGTTCCAGTTGCCTCGGGTCGAGCTTCTCGCTCCCCGCTCCGAAGATCCGCTTCACCAACAGGTCCACCTTTTGCCGCAGTAACGCGACTTCTGCACGCAATCGCGCGTTCTCTTCCAGAAGTTCCTGTTCGCGTTCGGTGACCATTGCTCGTTGGCCACAGGAGACTAGTCATCCCGTCGCTAAATTCAAGCGCCGATCATACTTAATATATGACTGCTATTCCCGCTCATACCACGGACGCATCTTCGCCCCGTGCAGGTCGATCCCGTCGGTCAAGAGCGCCAACGCCTCCGCGCTCAGCTTGAGCTTCGTGCGTCCCGGCTCCACGTTCCGAGGCCATGAGAAGCATCCCTTTTCCAGCCGCTTGCTCATCACCCAGATCCCCGTGCCGTCCCAGTAAAGCAGCTTGATCCGGTTGTGCCGCCGGTTGCTGAACACGAAGATCGCTCCGCCCCGTAGATCCTCTCCCAGCCGTTCACTCACCAGGGCGTGCAGCCCGTTGAAGCCCTTGCGCATGTCGCACGGCTCCAACGACACTAGCACTTTGAGGCTCCCGCTAAAACTCAGCATCCCGTTTGCCCCTTGGCTGCCAGCGCCTTCAGCAACTCCGCCGCCAGCTTCATTTGGCCAGGGGTGGAGAGTTCCACGCTCGCTCCGCCCGGTAACTCAAGCTTGAGCGCCGCTACGATTGCCATCACCTGCTCGCCTTGGACGCCCGCTTCGACCTCCGCTTCTACCCAGCGCGGCCCCGGCCCTGGCTGCGGTGCCATCAATGCGGCCGGAACTGGAGCCGCTGCTTGCACCAACAGCGCTTGCCGCTGGTTCTTCCTCTTCTGCTGCCAATGGGCGAACGTCTGGTATTTCACCCCAATCTGCGCTGCAAACTCCGCCGCGCTCACCCCACACCGCTCGTACTCATCCAACAGCGCCTCCCTTCGTTCTCTCTTTACCAGCACATGCCCTCGGCGGTCTATTTTCAACAACTCATCCCGAATCGCTTCGCTTTGCATCCTCCCATACTGACAATTTTCATCCCTCCAGGATAGAGGCGCTCCGCGTGACGCTTACATTGTAACGCCGATTCCGTGGCGACGGCGCATTCGTGCGCTCGCCTTTGGAACGCTTGGCATTCATCTTTTCCTTATCGGTTTTCTTGCCTTCGCGATATGGAATGAATCGACTGAAATTTCGCTCCTAACGCTTCCCCCTCCTTGGAAGATGGCCGTCAACGGTATCAAGGCAGTGTTGGCTTCTCTACTTAGCCTCTGTGTTCCCGTTCTGATTTGGGGGGGGTAGTCACATTCCGCGCCGGGGGGCGGATTGGTGATCGAATTCTTGGAGTCGAGGTGTCGGAGTGCAAGAATCAATGATTGCGCTCCGTCCTTGCTGTGGACGCTTCACACCCGTCCGTTGTCTTTTTTCTGTGCTAGAATTTGTGCTAGAACGAGAGGTTCTCTGCCCACCTTTTGCCTATCTTGCTTTTCTAGGATAACGGCCATCCAAGCAGCTTGGTTGCTTGTTCTAGTGACAGTTTAAGCAATGTCGCGAAAGGGGTAAAAACAAAATCCTAAGTCTGGCGCCTCTGCCAATTTCGCCACCCCGGCTTATCTGTAAATACCCCACGCACTTTGATTTGTGCTAGAGCTACAGTATGAAACGTAGCGCAACGCCGATGAACGGCGAAACCACTAGCACAAGCGGTAGCCCAGTGGGACATGGCGAGCAGTTTATGGCTGATCGCGATTCACGCAAGCGCAGAGTGCCGGGTTTTTACGTTCGCAACGGGCGCTATTATGCGCAGCTCTGGGTGCCTCGCGAGGACGTACAGAAGACGGCGCGGCGATTTCCCCTCGTTACTCCGGAGGGGGTGCCGGTGGCGAAGCTGGTGGAGGCGAAGACGGCCGCTGATATTCTCCGCAATGATCGCCGGGAGTAGGCGCTCCCGACAAGTGGGCACAAGCCGAAATTCGCCGATTATGTTGAGACCGACTTTGCCAAACCGACCACCAACGCAAAGAAGGAGGGGACGCTGAAAAATGAGAGGCCGGTCCTTACATACCGATCCTATGCTGGGGGCCGATTTTGCCGCCGAAACTCTGAAACAGAGATTCCCATATGATATCTAAAAATTTTACTGAGGCTGGAAGAATCCTCGAAGCCGCATTGCGCCGCGATTGCCTGAAGTTTTTCGCCGCTCGTGCGTATCAGATGCATGGCCAGGCCGAGTCTTTGCCTGTTGATTTCCCGCTGAATGGAATGGCCAATGTGTGTGCTAAACTTGCTGTATAGATTACGACGTGAGATTCCCGAAGTAATAACGACATCGTCGACGGTTATCGCTCGAGCCTTGTTTTCGGCGATAAAATTCATGGCCTTCCCGAGATGGATATCGGATACGGCGACAATATCACTGCTTTTGCGTACGACGACGCCTCCCGGTTTAATGCGGATCGGATATTTGGGAGGCGTTTCGCCCCGCATCAGCCGATCAAGCAATTTCGCACCAGCGTAGCCGATTTGCTCGCGATTGGTAACGACACTTGAAAGGGGAACAGGGCCGAGTTCAGCATAGATTGGATCATTATCTGCCCCCACGATCGCCACGTCTTCGGGAATGCGCAACCCGGCCTGTTGACAGGCACGCGCGATATCGTTTGCATCCCCATCATACTGGGCCATCGCGGCTACCGGTTTTGGAAGTTTAAGAAATTGCCGCCCGAGCCATGGGATGAGACATTGCCGGGCGCCATTGCCGCTAATATTGCCGCTATAATCCACCAGATGAAACTCCCGTCCCGCCTTGAGGACGGTATTGCGAAAACTCTCCATGCGGCCTTTAACTACCGGGGCCTCCCGATCATGGGTGTAGAACGCGAAATGTTTGAAGCCTCGGTCAATCAAGTGCTGTGCACCCAGAATACCAATTGCTTCATTATCGGGCAGAACACGAGGGAAAGGGAGTTCGGGAAGTTGATCGCAAAGGTCGACCACGGGTGTGCGCGCATTCCTTACAAACTCGATCAGCGCTGTCTTATCCCACGTAGGAACGGAGAAACTCGGTAACAGGGCGATAATGCCGTCACCTTTCCATCCCGGGGGGATCATCCCATTGCGTGAAGTGATGTCATCAAGAATCCAATTCGCCGAACGGGCATATTTTGCTACGCCGACATTGATTTCGTGAACATAAAACCCCAAGGCGAGGAGGACCGATTTGCGCGTTTGGGGGGGCGCGGTTTTTTGCTTCACAAGTTCACAGATTACGATTTGCCCATCAAGGTGGCAACTCTGTAATCATGCGACTGGAAAATTCAAACCCGGAAAGCGGCCACGACGATCATCCTTCGCATCCGTTTTATGAAAGCACCTAAAATCCGTAGCACCTCTAAAACGCCCCTCTCTTCCAGGCAAGAGGGCAAAACGGCCCCTGTTTACGCCAGAGGCCGTTACATTGAGGACCGCTATTTCTTTAAAAGCGATATTTTGTCTATTAGAAGTTGGTAACTTGACGCTGCTGAATTCTTACCGGTGATTTTGAATTTAAAATACTGGACCCCTGCCGACGGGAATGTAACGGTTGCGATGGGCCCTACGTCTGCATATCCGGATGTGGATGAATAGAGGTCTATGTTCTGCGAACCATAGTCTGTAAAGGAACCGGTTGCCGAGGTTCCGATTGACAAACCTACGATTCCGCAGTTGGCGCCTTGGCCAAAGCCGACATTGATGCGATACGTGCCTGCCTTTGATACATTTATCGGGTAAACTACATAGTCTCCAACTGCTTGGGATGCATATGTGACGGCTTTGCCGGAAGATGCCTCGCTGTCGGAGATGACCGTGTTCGTTTTCCCTGAACTGGCCGCCACTGTCAGCGTTTCCGCTTCAGCCGACAATTCATACGGCGTGACGGAGATATTATCCCAGCTGCCAGTAGCCTGGTAGACGCGAACGCCAATGCCGCCGCTCGAATAGGTCGAATTGGTTGCGGAAATAATCGGCGTCGTCATGTTAGTCACATAGACCTGGAGGCTAGTTCCGATGGCGACGACTTTTACATGGTAGCTGGATCCCGATACAACGGCCATCGACTTTGTGGCAATATTGCTGTGAGTTCCGCCCCCGTTGGATGTACCAAGCGACACCCCAGAATTCGGCTTGAGGGTCACGTTGTAACCATAATAGTTATCAGATCCGACTTGGAAATTGCTGCCACGGAAAATAATGCCTGACTGCCCGCTGCTGGTCGAGCTGGTGCATGCGACATCGGCCTCGTAAGCAAAATCGCTGGCGACGATACCTTTCGCGATCGAATAATACCCAGTCAAGGAAGCCGTCACCACATATTTTCCTCCCGTGATACTCCAAGTCCCGCCATACGGCTGCCATTCCACGTCATCGTACGAATTCGTGAAGTCTTCGGACAGCGTGTTGGTCGTGTAGGGCGAAAGATCGAGCAGATTGGGAGTTTTGATGTAATGGGGAGAATAGAAGCACTTATTGGCATAGACATGAGAGAAGTAATTACTATCGTTCTCCGCTCCACCGTTGTCGGAATATCCAATGGAGTAAACGCCATTTTGCGCGGATTGCTTATGAATGAACGGCATGTAATAATAGGATATGCCGGCTTGTCCGGGCGGCGTCCCAACGGTCACCCCATTGCTCCAGGGCCCAACGGGGGAAGGCGCGAATTGCGCGTAAATCGGTACGCCGCAGACCCCATAGGAAATCGCCACAAAGTTATTAGGGCCTAGTCTCTCCATCGATGAGATACCATTTAGATTCGCTAATGGAATCGCTTGTGTCGAATCGCTTACCCAAGCGGAACCATTATAGAATGTCCACGATCCGGTACCCGTAAGACTGCCGATAGCCGCCCGCGCCACTTGAGGGCTGAGATAGATATAAAAATATCCGTCTCCGCCTTTCACTATGCGGGAGCCCTTCCAGGGGCGCTCCGTAATCCCGTCAAGCGTAAGCCCGGGAAGCGACAGTGTGGCAATTACTTGATCAACCTGCGATCCGGACCCGCCGTCTGATACTTCGCAGAGGAAAACTTGAAGTTTATCGTTTTCCACCGTCGCGTCGTTAGGCCAATAGATGTTTCCGGAAGTGGCTGGAATGAAGGAGGTCGTCCCGGTCAAGGGGGCCAAAACTGTGCCACTTTGGATGACGATAAAATTCCGGGGCATACTGCAAGAGCCACGGTAATTGGAATTAAAATTAAGAGAACCGGTTAGCGTGTCATTGAAAATCCAGGCGATACGGCCGTCCGGAAGCTGGGCTGAGATATCGTTGTCGCCTCCCTTGAAGCTGTTGGAATGGCTTTGCGCATATGTATATTGCCCCCAATGCCAGAGGTATGTTGTCGGGGTATCGATTACGGCGTCATTTTGGTCGTAGACGATAATGTCATCGAGATAGTACGTCGCAACACCTTCGAAGGTGAAGCTCAACGAGGTTGTTCCTGATGCCTTGAATGGGTAGTGATATTCGTCCCATCCCGCACTGGATGGCTGAAAGTCAACGGAATAACTACTGCCCGATGTACTGGCTATATGGAGGCGCATCAGGGGGCGGTTGACCGTGGAATATGCCCAGAATGAAACGACATATGTCGACGAAGAGCTTCCTGAAAAGCTCGCATAGGCCAATGATGGAAAATCTGTCGAACCGGTGGCGGCGACAGCGACCTCCAACCGGCGGGTACCGCTGTGGACCGAGGTGCCGGTAACCGCAAAGGTCGCAGTTCCTGAATTGGCGGCGACGGTCCATCCCGTCAGGCCATTTTCAAATACGCCATTTGTCCAACCGCTGATTTGAGCTGTTGCCGAATTTGTAAATAGGATAAAGCAAACTAGAGCAACAGATAATACGGCTTTGATTGCTCGCTGCGATGCACCTCCGTATATTTCGCTGTATGGTTGCGCGTACGTTTTCATAGCAAAGTGGGGATTGTTCAGTGTATATATTCATCCGTAAGCGGTGCATGAGGCACCACTATCCGAGGCGGGGAAAACCAGGCACGATGGAGGGATGGAGGAAGAAGCGATAACCAACGAGTTGATGAAAGTGGACCGGCGGGGTCATGTTCGGGTTTCGGCGCAACGGCGGGAGGTGCTCTTGGATGAATTTGAGCGGTGCGGAGTGAGTGCGGCGGAGTTCGCTGCGCAGATTGGCGTCAAATATTCGACCTTTGCCCACTGGCGGCAGATGCGAGAGCGCAAACAGACGAAGGGCGGAGATTTGGTATCCTCAGGGCCAGCCGCGCTTTTGCCGGCGGGATCGAACTCAGCGACGCGCTGGGCAGAGGCGGTTGTCGAAGCCAATGGGATCGGCGGGACGGCAAGAGGAACGTCGTTGAAAATCGCGCTGCCGGGCGGGGCGAGGCTGGAAATTTCGGAGACCGCACAGATGAAGCTTACGGTCGAGTTGTTGAGGGCACTGGAAGACGGACGAGGGACATGCTGAGCTTTACCGGGAGCATCAAGGTGCTGGTGGCATTGGAGCCATGCGACATGCGTAAGGGATTCAACGGCCTGCACGCTCTGGTGAGCGAACGGCTGCGCGAGGACGTGCGATGCGGGGCGCTTTTTGTGTTCAGCAACCGCCGCCACAACCGGCTCAAAATCCTCTACTGGGATGGCAGCGGGATATGGGTGATGACCAAACGCCTGGAGCAAGGCTGCTTCTCATGGCCACGCAATGTGGAACCTGGGAGGACGAAGCTCAAGTTGACCGCTGAGGCGTTGGCGCTTCTGACCGATGGGATCGACCTGCGCGGGGCGAAGATGCGGCCGTGGTATGAGCGGGAGTAGCCAATAAAAACTATCGTTACGGAGTATTATTTACCTGACAAGTTACTGTCTTGAGGCTAGTCTTTTTCCCGACCAAAAGATGAGCGCCGAACGCGAACAGGAACTTCTGCGAGAGCTTAAAGAGCGGGATGAAAAGATCGCGCGATTGGAGCAAGAGAACGCGCTTTTGAAACAGAAAGTGGACCTGCTGGTAAAACGCATCTTCGGCGCGAGCAGCGAGAAGCTCGATGCGCGTCAGCTTGAACTTTTACTGGAAGGAAGCTCGCCGGGAAAACCATGCGGGCCCGAATTGGCAGCGGAGGCCACTCGGTGCTCGAAGCAAGAATCGACTCCGTCTAAAAGCAAACCGAAGGGACCACGGCTGCCCGAGCATCTGCCGTGCGTGGAGGAGATCGTCGATCCTCTTTCCGTGCAGGCCGAGCCGGAAGCGTGGCGCTATATCGGGCAGGAAATCAGCGAGCAGCTTGACTATGAACCGGCCCGGTTCCTGCGTCGGCGCTTGATCCGGCGCAAGTATGTGAAGCGGGGCGAGGTTGACGCCGTGCCCGTCATCGCCCCGCTGCCGCCGGTGTTGCAGGAACGCTGCATCGCAGCGCCGGGGCTGTTGGCGCAAGTGATCGTGTCCCGCTATTGCGACCACCTGCCCTTCTACCGCCAGGAGCAGATTTACGCGACCCGCCACGGAGTCAGCTTACCTCGGCAAACCCTGGGGCGCTGGGCGGATCTGTGCGCCGACTCGCTCGGCTTGATCTACCGTGAAATCAATGCGGGCGTCGTCGGGAGCGGCTACATCCAGATGGACGAAACGCCCATTGAATACCTCGTCCCCGGCAACAAGAAAACGGAGATCGGCTACCTGTGGGTATGCAACCGGCCCGGCGGCGACGTCGTCTTCCACTGGCAGGTGAGCCGCGCGGCCAAGTGCGTAGAAAAAATCATTCCCGTCGAGTTCCGTGGCATCATCTAATGCGACGGTTATGCCGGGTATCGCAGCTTTGCCCAAAGCGAGAAGCGCGAAGGGCAAATCCGGCTCGCCGCCTGCTACGCCCACGCACGCCGCAAATTTATCGAAGCCAAGGAACAAGCCCCACGCATCGTCGTCTGGCTCCTGGGGCAGATCGGCCACCTTTACGCCATCGAAGGGCGGCTGAGGGAACAACGTGCAGGACCTCGGCTGCGACAGGCCATGAGGGCCGCCCAAAGCCGACCCATCCATGAACGCATCCACCGTGCGCTGGTGCGATTGAAAATCAAAAAACGCTACCTGCCGCAAAGCAGCTTGGGCAAAGCCATCGACTACGCCTTGGGGCAATGGAACGGCCTCGGCGTGTTCCTTGAAGACGGACGTGTGGAGATCGACAACAACCTGATAGAAAACGCCATACGTTCCACCGCCATTGGAAAAAAGAACTGGCTCTTCGTCGGCGATGCTGACGCGGGCCAGCGTGGAGCCATCCTCTACACCCTCATCGAAAACTGCCGTCGGCGCGGACTCGATCCCTACGCTTACCTGCGGGACGTCCTCACCAAACTGCCCACGCTGACCAACCAGCAAATCAAGCACTGGACCCCGCACGCCTACGCCAGGAGGCTCCGCTCCGAGCAGCAACTCCAAGCCGCCTCGTAGATCTCGTAGCGATGAGCTACGAGATCTATGAGTGTTACCAATCGCCCACTGGCCCTTGACGACTTGGCCGTCAAGTGGCGCTTGGCGCACCGCTTACATTCATCCTTGGATTTACCGCGTTGTTTTCAAAAGTTATCAGTATAGCTTTATTGAAGGAGAAATCCCCGCGCCCTGTATTTAGGTACCCAAACGACCTACCGCCTGTGGAAATTAATCTTATTGATAATCCAGCAGTGTGTTGCGATTAATGACAGCTCGATCTACCCAATGAGGCGAATCACCGAACTATGCACGCGGGGGGGGGAGCTTGCAATTTGCGATAATATCGAAATTGATATGCGCCTTATATATCAGGCGGCCAACAAAACGGAAACAGGAAAGTTAATCCATTTATTGAATATACGTAACAATTCAACTAATGGTCACGCAAGTCTGTGTAGCGGATGCTTCGCTATATCTCTCATCAATTCTCCGCCTTCAAGCCCACGGTCCCTATTGTTTGAGCCGAAACGGGCGCGTGTTTTGCGCAACCTTTCAACAAACTCCGGGCCACGAAAACCGACAACTGAGGTGGACCCCAGAATCGCCAACTGGCCCAATCAGCACATTGCAGAACTCACGCCGATGGCTTGGTTGGCAGGATGAACGCTGCCTCTCTACGGCTCTTCTTCTATTTTTATCGTATGACGAATGGGAACGACCAAAGCAACCGCAGCATCGTACAGCTCTCTTTCCCGCTGTTTCCCCTTATTAACCACAGCCTGAAGATCAGCATCTGAGCCTGGCGAGATCGCCGCAAGATGGGGCACGCCATGAATCAAATCCTTAATGAGTCCTACTTCCGCTGCCTGCTGCTCGCTAACAGCCTTATTTACTTTCTCGAACTGACTGCAAAACGGATTGTTCAGGAATTCAGCGGCCAAGTTTATTCCGTTTTGCAAATTAGCGGCAGAATACTCCTTCGTAATTGAACCCCAGGTTATCTTCGCCTTTGTTCCTCTTAATCGTTTAACAACCAGCTGATAACGATTAAGATCTTCATTGAATGGGAAAAACCTGACTATCGAGGCCTCAGTCTGTTCCGGTTTTTCAGAATCACCCGAAAAGCAAAATGGATACTTACTGCTTTCAATGGAGACGGTCCGGTCACTAAATGAGAGAATTTTCTGGCCGGGCGTCCCCTGTGCAGTCCCTCCCGTCATGTCAACAGTGATAGTCCCGATAGCTCCTTCGCACCCGAGCGCTTTAAGAAAGGCATAGGCTATGACTAGGTGGCCATTGTTATTGGGGTGAATTCCTCCTCCGGCAACAAATTTGTAATCGTCGCCGTAAGCGGCTTTAGCTTTTTGCATGACCTCCATCATCGGAGTATGGACATCGGCAAAACGGACCCCTTCGGTCTGCGCGACCTGTTGGGCGATGTCGCGAAGGGCAAAAAGCGTCTTGTTGTAGTCATCTGCGGAAGCGGGGGCCATAACCATCGGTGCGAAGGCGGCTTTATCGACAGCTGAGGGAGAGCCGACAACAATCACTCGAACGCCGGCCGCTTTCAACGTCTTGATAGCCTGGGTCGTGGCTTGACGGTAATCCTCACCAGTCTTCGGCTGCATTACATGGTAGTGTCCATCGTTCATTCCATAACAAGTCGTTACCACTGTTGGTTGGAAGGACAGGACATCATTTTTGAGACGATCACGGAACGAAGAGACAATTTCGCCACCCCAGCCAAATTCAGCGGTTCGAAGCTGGGGCGCTGGTTGGCACATCAGGAAATAGTCCTCCATAAAAACGGAATACCGCCTTTGTTCGGTGATGGAGTCACCACAAACGGCAATGAAATCGTTTGGCTGGAGCAGGCCCTCGGCCCGCAAAGCACCTGCAACAGACGTTAATAAAAGACTGAGAAAAAGGAACTGCTGTTTCATGTAATGAGAGTAATATAAGATAATCAAGGTTGATTTGTTAAACGAATGGAAAAGTTGTTGCCCTTTTGGAGGTCCCCTGCCCTAGTGAAAATGCCGTGGGCTGTAAGATAATAAAGAGCTACAACCATGCAAAGCGCCTATTTTTGGGAGAAAGGAGGGGAGGCTGCCGCCGATGTTTGAACTTTCAATAACCTTATAACATCACGATATTTTGTGAAATAGGAGAGTTGTGATATTCCTTGGAGAATTGTATCAGTGGACCGATGGGTGCAAAGGCAGAATCGAGAGTAACCGCGGCACGATGAGATGATATGCCGACTCCAGACTTATGCCGCGTGGTTAATCTAGCCCACGGTCCCCATCGTTTGGGTCGAAACGGGCGCATGTTTTGCGCAACCTTTCAACAAACTCCGGGCCACGGAAACCGACAGCAGTTGAATGACCCCGATGATTAAGATGGCATAACGTAGAGCAAAGGTGTTTGAAACGTTGTACGCGAGGAAGAGGAATAGGCCGCACCCGCCGAAACGGCCGATAAAGAATCCGAATTCCTGGTTGAAGATATAGGAATACTTGTTGCGCTTTTCAATGGTCGAAACCGTGTCGATCACTAACATCTGGATCGTAAAATACGCGATGTCTTGCAAGGGACGCCCGAGCACTAGGCAGAGCATAAAAATCAGGACGCCGACTTTGTCGTAGAACAGCGCGTTCGGTACCGCCCCGACGACAAAAAGCAAAAGCCCTGCGGTAAAGATGTAGATCCGGTGACGGGGTTGAGCGGAGCGCCCGAGGATATACAGCACGACCGCCGATAGGAGGCCGCCAGCGGTTTGTAGTGTGCCCAGCGAGCCTTCCTTCCCAACCAAGGTCATGACGAGCATGGCGGGAGCGGTGACGATGTAGCCTTGTCCCATTCCCTTGAGGATGGCTAGCAGTTGCATGCGGTTCCAAAGCCAATGGTAGCGGAAGTAGAGGAAACGGCTCTGGGGTGGATTCTCAAATTGCCCGCCGTGGGCCACGAAGGACGCGAAGATGGCTAGTACAAACACGGCCACGGTAATGATCTGATAGGCGAGGTTTGCGTTGACTCCAAAAGAGCTAATGAACGCGCCGACGCTTACGGGCACGATGATTCCGATATTTGTCGCAAAGAACGTTTCCAATCCATAGTAGTAGTTCCGGTTGGAATCGTTCGTGCTCGAGAGGGCCAGGAAATCGCGGTTGGACCAATAGAGCCCGAAAGACATGCCCATGAGTAACCCGGCCAAGGCAAGCCCGGTGATACTGAGTTCGTGGAGCGACATCATGCAGACCATGGAGACGCCGCTAAGCAACATGCCGAGCGAATAGAGCCGCTTAATGCTGACAAATTGCAGCAGCCAGCCGTTCAGCAGGAAGGTGAAAGGGATCCCCGCATAGACGGCAAGCTGGTAAGCGATGACCATTTTGACATCGTTGGAGTTCCGCATGACATACGCACCGATGAATATCTCGATCACCGGCATGACAAACGCGTAGATCAAGTTGGCGATGAGCAAGACCCGCATGTTGCGGGGGTAGGAGAGGAAGACGCGGATTTCGTGCAGGGGATTTCTCATGGGGGGCGTTTCAGAGGGTTGCCAAGATAGCAGCAATTGATAGACGCGCGCCGCAGATCACGCTATCGGAGGCGCCGTAGTAAATCGTGATCTGGTCGCCATCAACCACATGGCCGTTGGAGAATACGACGCTCCCAAAAAAGCCGTTGCATTCGTATTCCGCAGCGGGTTCCATGATCGGATTTTGAGAACGCGCCAACACCTTCCACGGCTCCTTCAAATCGAGCAGAAGCGCGCCAAGGCAATACCGATTGAACGCATCGGCCCCATGGTAGATTTCCAGCCATCCTTTGGAAGTCCGGATCGGAGGCCCGCCCGCACCGATGCGCACGCTGTCCCACATTCCGCCACGGGTTTTGCCAATGCACCGGTGACCGCCCCAGTGGAGGAGGTCGGGCGATTCGGCGAGCCAGATATAGTTGCCTCCCAGTTCGGGGCTGCTGGGACGATGCAGTGCGTAATACTTCCCGTCAATCAGCTCTTCGAAAAGAGCGCAATCCTTGTTGTGCGGAGGAAAGATCATTCCTCGCTCGGTAATCTCGCGCCAATCTTGCGTGCTGCGCAGGCCCACGCCGACTCCGGATGGCGAAACCTGCGTATACGTCAGATAATAAGAGGAGCCGATCCGTGCGACGCGGCAATCCTCGATGCCGTAGGTTTCCATCGGCCCGTTCCCCGTCAGCAACGGGAACGACGATTCTTCGCGGAAGTGGATCCCATCCTCGCTGCTGACAAGACGCAGATGCGAGAGCGTCGTAAGGTAATCCGCTCCGTCAAACTTCACGACGCGAGGATCACTGCGGTCGAGGCGCGGGTCGTCGTTATTAAATTCAAGGATCTTGACCTTCCCGTCTTCCAAAACAGGGAAGCTCGTTTTGGAAGAAGTTTGCTCGGGGCGTTCGGCTACGCGAAGGAGGAGCCAGGTGCGCCCCTCAAATTGAAACACCCCTGGGTTGAGCAGGCACTCCACTTTCATGCCCGGGATGCTGGGGCGGATATCGCCAGGTTCGAGGATGGGATTCTGCGTGAATCGCTCGGCTAGGTCGGAATTTGTTGGCGTGGCTTGCATACGGCTTGGAATCGTAAAATGAAGAGTCCCCGAGTTGATTGAATTATCGCGCGGACGTGGCGGGCAACGGGCACTTGGTGGGTCGCCCTGAATCATACCTTACGTCGTTCATGAGCCAGGTGAATTCGATGATGTTCATCGGGTTGAACAGTGACGGCTTCACGCCTCCCGATTTCGGGTTCCCTCGCTCCATTTCGATGGTTTCGGCGAACTCGCCGCTGCGGATGCAATCGCGCGTCACGGCTTCGATAAATTCCCTGGCTGCCGGCATCTTGCGTTCGATCAGCCCGTAGGCCAGGAAATCGTTGTCCGGGTATTTGAGATAGTCGAAACCGTCGTTGGCCGCGGCGGGCTTGTGAATCGCGGTGAAGAGTTCGGAAAGGCGCCCGACCATCTCCTGCGGCAGGTTTGGAATGCCAAATGCCGACAGGATCATCACGGGGCGGACCTCGTTGCGGGCGGTCAAGGAATGGACGCCGCTCTTTTCAAAATAGTATTGGTGGAGTTCTTTGGGATCGCTGAAGAACCATTTTCCCATGTTGTCAACCATGGGCTGCGATTTACCGCGCCACATCGCCGCTTCATCGCGCTTTCCAAGGGCTTCGGCAATTCGGGCGGCATATTCGATGTCGATAAGCCAGGAAACCACGAATTCCATATCTTTTTCATCCGCGACGTTGTGTTTGTTTTCTCCCCAAATCCAGCGCGGGTTTTGCTCACGCCACAGCAGATAGCGTTTGATGGCTGGATAGACTACCGCCAGCCGTTTCATATCGGGTTTTTGACTAAAAAGCACCCAGGCCGTCTGCGCTTTTCTGGAGGGAAGAGATTCGCCGCCCAATCGGCCCTCTTCATCCACCCGCGACATAATCCCTTCGTACGCCTGCCATGCGGTGGAAGGGTCGACAAACGAAAGCCACTGAATGCCGAGAAAACTTTCCCAACCGCAGGTGGCGGGTGAGGTGTGTTCTCCTCCATCCCATAACGCTCCTTTGCCCAAGCTCATCTGAGGGTAGGGAAAGGCCGGGGTTTCCGGGAGGGCGTCAATTATGCTCTGGTAGAGAAACGTCCACGCCATGTAGTAGGAATTCCGATGCGTTTGCGGGGTGACGCCAAACGCATCCACGGCCTCAAAGCCCCAGTTTTTAGGTGCTGGCACTTTGCGGAGGAATTGCTCCGTGGCGGCCTTGGCCCTTAAAAGCGACATCGCCACGGGGTGCTCAAATGCTTCGTTGGCGCGTTTTAAGGCCACCGCGCGTCCCTGGAGCGGTGTCGAAAAGCCAAAGCCGATGGCATAGCGCACCGGTTCGGTTCCCAATGGAAGCTCCAATCGCCACCCCGCTTCGGTGATCGTCGGCTTTTGCACAATAGACTTTACCTCCATCGCATCGCCATTCAACTGGGCAAACCGCAGGGCGTAGAAATAGTTCTTCCCGGCAACGACCAATGCCTGGCTATCCGCATCCCAAGTCACCTGGATGTTCTTGTCGATCTTCCCAGTCAAGCAAAGCGCCTTGCCCACGCTGCCGCGCACCTCCAACATGCGAATCAATGTATCATCCTTATTGATAAAAGCATCCCAACCCGCCAAACGGACCCCATGGCCATAGTCCGCCTCGATGCCTAGTTTGTAGGGATACCAAACGGTTTTGCGCGAGGAGGCCCATTGCATGGCAGAATCCGCACCGGATGCGTCCACGATTCCCATACGGACGACTTTGGGCAGGCGAATCACCGCCGTGCCGACATAACCACCCAGATCCAGCGGCAGGTCCGCCGGGGTTTGCGTGACGACCTCATCCCCCGCGACCTCATCGCCATGGGCCGGATCGCCGCCAGCCGGGTTCAGGCAGAGCCGCCCGCCGGGATAACTGAGCCACCGCCGCTCCGGTTGGCCCGCATCCGCGATGCTGTCGCAGTTGAAAGTTTTGTCGCCACCCATTTCCACGCGACCGTCGGCGGCGGCCCACAAGTTCGCGGAGCTGAGCGCCAGAATGCCGTATAATATCCAGCCCCGGATAGAACGCAGTCGTTGTAATCCCGAACCTGGGTTGGGCATTGTCTTTTTTCGACAGATAAGTTGCCCGGCGGATTGATGGGGAAGCATAGGGTTTAAAATAACCGGCATACAGCCACATGTCCACGCTGCGGCGTGCAAAACGGAAGCAATTCCGTGCATAATAGCTATGCTCATCACTAATTGGACCGATGACTTATTGTGCCCCTTGTTGGATATTTGTAGCAAACCGACAATTAGTCTTGGATCCCATTCCAATTAGTTGCTAGATGCGCTGACTACTGACGTAAAACTGCCGTTGAATGTGATGAAAACGACGAATACCCCTCCCATTCAACTGCCCAAGGAGCTGAATCTATTTAACTTCCTGATCGAGAACACCCCGGATCAGATTTACTTTAAAGACCTTGAGGGACGGTTCATCTATGTGAGCAACGCAGTGGCTGCGGGATTCGGTGTTACAGATTCACGCGAAATCGTTGGGAAGACGGATAGCGAGTTGCTCGGCGAGGAGTTGGCCAGGGATGCCGCGCGGGACGAACAACGCATTATCGATACCGGCGAACCCCTTGTGGGGAAGATCGAGAAATGGAGTAAGGCCAACGGCAGAGTGCTGTGGAATCATACCACCAAATTGCCCTTGAGGAACGCGCTGGGAAAAATCATCGGCATATGCGGCGTGAACAAGGACATTACCGCCCTTCACGAAGCCGAGACTGCGCTGATTCAAGAGCGCAATAATCTGCGGGCGATCGCCGAGGAGTTGCATGCCAGGAATGTCCAGATTCAGGCAGATCTACAGATGGCGCGGGAACTACAAGAAGCTTTGCTGCCTCAACCCGATTCGTTCAACGGGTCCGCGCGGATTTCCTTTACGCATAGTTATCGTCCGGCTGCGGCGGTCGGCGGGGATTTTTTCCATATCTTCCCGATTTCGCAAACCCTGGCCGGAGTCTTCATCTGCGACGTGATGGGCCATGGTATGCGTGCTGCTTTTATTACAGCGATCATTCGCGGGCTCTTGGAGCAACTCCGTCCGAATATCCTGGATGCGGGGGGCTTTATGAACGTGCTTAACGGCCGTTTGTGTTCCATCTTGCGGCGCGTGGAAGAACCCATTTTCGCGACGGCTATCTATATGCTGCTGGACGAGGAACGCCACGAAGTCCAGTTCGCCAACGCGGGGCATCCCGAACCCTTTTTCCTGGGAATGGCCGCGAATGGCGTGAAGAGCTTGAACGCTAGCGGGAATAAACCGGGAGCTGCGCTGGGATTATTCGACGATGCCATTTATTCGACCAAACGGTATCGCCTTGGAGAGGGGGACCGGGTGATTCTTTTCACTGACGGTCTGTATGAAGTTGAGGCGCCCAGCGGCGATGTCTTCAGCCAAACAAAGTTGCGCTCCTCTTTTGAAAAGCATTGGAAATTGCCGACCGCCGAGCTCTTTGATGCCGTGACGGCTGATGTGTGCGCTTTCTCGCAGCGGAGCAGTTTCGATGACGACGTGTGCATCGTCGCCGGTGAGTTCCCCTCGCACTAAAGTGGTTTCAGATTAAATGTAAGTATACGGCGATTACAAATGCAGGATTTGCGTTGACATTTTTGAACGCTCATTGCTTTCATGACGTTCATGACCAAAGCGATAAGCCTTTTGCTGGCCGTTGCCCTAACTCTTGGCGCACCGGAATGTATTTCGGCCGAAGCAGCTGACCGCGATCCCGTTTCGCTGGTCAATCCCTTTGTTGGCACCGCCAACGATGGGAATACCTACCCAGGGCCGCAGGCTCCGTTTGGGATGGTGCAATTAAGCCCTAATTTCGGGGAGAAAGGCTACAACTACGATCGACTGACGATGCGGGGTTTTACCTTGAGCCTGATGAGCGGGGTCGGCTGCGACGCTGGCGGCGCCCCCCTTTTCACCGCCACCGCGGGCGAGGTCAAGGTTGGCGAAGAGGACTATAGTTACCACTATGACCACAAGGAGGAATCCGCTTCCCCGGGGTACTACGAGGTTCTCATGCAGCCCTTCGGGATCAAAGCCGAATTAACGGCGAGCACACGGTGCGGTATGGCGCGGTTCACCTTCCCGGCGGGCAAACAAGCCAACATTCTTGTGCCGATCAGTTTCGCCAATGTTCCGACATTCAACTCGGAGGTTGAACGCGTCAACGGTCAGATGCTTACGGGACATGTCAGCACGAAGCCATTTGTGGGCGCTGGCCCCAAGCCGATCATCCTCTACTTCGCGATGGAGTTCAGCAAACCGTTTCCCGCGCAAGGCAGCTGGCTCCAGGGAAAGCTTTCTGCGAACAGCAACCGGGCCGAGCAGGAGGGCCGGAACGTCAAGGCGGGGTATTATGTCTCTTACCCTGCCTCGGAAGCGCCGCAGACCGTAACGGTTCGGGTGGGGATTTCCTACGTGAGCGTGGACGGCGCCATCGGCAATTTGAAAGCGGAAATGCCAGATGACAAATTCGACGATTACCACGCAAAAGCCGTATCGGACTGGAACAAGGAGCTTCGACGAATCGAAGTAAAGGGCGCAACCGTGGCACGCCGCCGCCTCTTCTACACGGCTCTGTACCATTCGCTGCTTTTCCCCTCAATCTTCGACGATGCCGACGGAAAATACATCGGATTTGATGACGCGATCCGATCCGTGCCGGATGGGCACAAGCATATCTATGCTAATTTTTCCGGGTGGGATATCTACCGCTCCGAATGGCCGCTGCTGGCCTTGATTGAACCGGAGCGCGCCCAGGATATGGCGCAGTCAATCGTCGAAATGTACAAACAGCTTGGGTACATCGACCGGTGGCCGCAGGCAAACCGCGCCACGGGTTGCATGAATGGCAATCCGCTGTCGATCTGCCTGGTCAACCTGTGGAATGCCAATCTGAGGAATTTCGATATCGAAACAGCCTACGAAGGGATGATGAAGGCTTCGCTCCCAACCTCGGCCCATTCCCACGTGGGCCCGTATGAACACGAAACGACAGACCACACCGGAGTTTGGCTGAACGCCGAGAGCAATGTTTCCTCGTCGCTTGAATACTGCGTATCTTTCGCCGCTTTGGGGCGCATGGCACGCGCCCTGAACAAACCCGACGACGCCAATTTTCTAATCGGCCGGGCTCTTGAATACCGGGCCTTTTATAACCCAGAAACCCGGTTTCTCCAGGCCCGAAAAACCACCGGAGAATGGGCGAATCCAGACGACTCCTCCGCATACTGCGAGGGGAACAAGTGGATTTACCTCTGGTTTGTACCGCAAGATGTCTCGGGGCTTGTAGACTTGATGGGAGGGGCCTCCGTTTTTGAAGAACGGCTCGATAGCTTCTTGAGCGGTGTCTCGGTTTTCTCGTGGAAAAAATCCCAAGGCATTCATTACGATCCGACCAATGAGCCGGATATCCATGTGCCGTTCCTCTACAACTACATCAAGCGCCCGTGGAAAACGCAGCGAGCCGTTGCCCATATAGCCGATGATCATTATGCGGAGACGCCCGGCGGGCTATCCGGAGGCAACGACGACCTTGGAACGATGTCGGCTTGGTATGTTCTCTCGCAACTTGGAATTTATCAGGTCGACCCGGGCGTGCCCTTGTTCACCCTATTCACCCCTCGATTCCAGGAGGCGGTTCTCCATCTTGGGGACGCCGGAAAGACATTCACCATCAAGGCCCCCCAGGCTTCGGATCCCAATATTTATATCCAGAGCGCGACGCTCAACGGGCAAGCCTTTGAGAGAGCGTGGATTGAGCAAGAGCGTGTGACCTCGGGCGGCGTGTTGGAAGTAAAGGTGGGGGCTGAACCGAACACGAAATGGGGGAGTGGTTTACCCGGCGCACCGTCCCTTTCAACGGGCCAAAACTAAAGGGCACCTCTGGCTTGCAATGGCCTCGCCAATGCCCCCTAAAACGATCGGAGCATCGTAATTTCTACGATGCTCCGATCCCTTCTCAACAAAGGCGTACAGCCTACGCCAATTTTGCAAAAATGCCTTTGGGGTCTTTCAGGGCTTGCTGCACAGGAACCTGGATGATTTTCTTCCCATCGAATCGCTCGCGCTGTTCTACGGCAATATCCACCGCAAAAATCACTCCGTCGGCGGCTTTGATATCCTGCTCAGAGAGCTCGTTTTCAATGCCCATGGCTCCCTGCGTTTCCACTTTGATTTGATGGCCGAGCGCTTTCGCTGACTTTTCGAGCGACTCCGCGGCCATGTAAGTATGAGCAATGCCCGTGGGGCACGCCGTCACTGCGATAATTTTCATAGAGGTTGTTGATTCTTGCTTGTTAACGTTTTTACAAAATTGATGCTTAGCGCCGTGACGAAAATCCCCGCCAGGATGGCAAATAGGTACATCCAGCGATGATCAACGACCGGAAGAACGATGGGACCGCCATGGGGCGCGTGATCCGTCACCTTCCCTACCATAGCCAAGCTCGACGCCACCATCGCCCCTCCAATGATGCATGGAATAACGCGCAACGGGTCCGCCGCGGCAAAAGGAATGGCCCCTTCCGTAACCCCAATCATCCCCATGACCAAGCTCGCAATTCCGGCCTTCCGCTCTTCATCGCTCCAGAGCTTCTTGTTAAGGAAGGTGGCCACGCTCAAGCCCAAGGGGGGCGTGCAGATTGCCGCGGCGCACGCTCCCATGATTTCCGGCCGCCCCAGGGTGATCATCCCGGCGCCGAAGAAAAATGCGGTCTTGTTGATGGGCCCCCCCATGTCGACGGCGATCATCGCGCCAAGGATCGCCCCGAGGAGGATCGCATTCCCCTTCCCCATCACCGCCAGCCAATCGGCAAGCGAGCCCATCATGTGAGCAATCGGAAGACCAATCACTTTCAGCACGATCACGCCAACCACCAGCGAGGAGATGATCGGGAGAATAAGAATCGGCACGATCGGGCGAACCATCGTAGGGAAACTGATCTTTTTGATCAAATTCACGACGTACCCGGCAAGTAATCCCGCAACGAGCGCACCGAGAAACCCCGCGCTCACTTTATCCGTGCCGTCGAGATGCCCGGCGATATACCCTCCGACAAACCCCGGCACCAGTCCCGGCTTGCCCGCCATGGCGTTGGAAATAAAACCGCCAAGGATCGGAAGCAGAAGCGCAAACGAGGCATTTCCGATATCAAAGATAACTTTCAGGTTGGGAGAATTCGAAAAATCCGGCCCATGCCCCGTCATCGGCGCGAATGCGATCGCGGTGGCGATCATAATGCCGCCGCATGCAATAAACGGTATGGCAAAGGAGACGCCACTGAGCAGGTATTGTTTCGTTTTCCGGAGAGCGTCAATCATATAATGTCCTGACAATTCAGTGCATAACATCTACCAAATGCACGCACAATTTGAAACTGTAAAGTTGTGTTTTTTGTTAGACTATCGTAGCATTCGCTCCGTGCCCCCCGCTGACTCGTTCGATCCCATCGCCCGCGAACTTTCCGCATTATTAGATGAGGCTCCCCTCCGGAACCTTTTCTTCGCGGAAGGCAATCTTCCGCCGCCGCCACTTGCATTTTTGGTTCATTTTCCCAGGATGTCGATCACCCTCAGTGGGTCCGACCAGATGGAAATCGAACTCAATGGCAAGTGCCAAACCATCAAGGCGGAACGCGGCGACGTTGTATTCGTTCCTCCAAACTGCTGGGACAAGCCAACTTGGACTCAACCGGGAAAAGTGCTGCACCTTCTTTTTGGAAATAAGCACCTTGGCATCAGCCTCGTGGAAAATGATGGCCCCAATCCCGAGGCGATCCATACTCGGAAAACTAGCGCGCACCGGGTGATCGGAGGCCCAATGCAAAGCATCCTCAATGCACTGATCGACCTCCGTACCGAATCCCCCGTTCCGCGCCTGGACCGCTTGCTGATCGAAGCGCTCCTGCACTGTACCCTGCTCCTATTGAACGACCCGCCCAAGGCTACCGGCAGCAAGGCGCGCATTACCTATGACCGAGTCTGTCTTTACGTTCAAGAGAATCACCAAAAGGCGTTGACGCGAGATTCGGTTGCCAGCGCTCTTAATTTGAGCCCCAACCACCTTTCCCGCCTCTTCCGCCAGGAAGGGATGATGAGCTTCATCGATTACCTGACATGGGTGCGCATCAACCGGGCAAAATTTCTCCTAAAGCATTATGAATATTCTCTGACAGATATTAGCAGTGCCTGCGGCTACTATGATACCGCCTATTTCTGCCGCGTCTTCAAATCGAAGACCAAACTGACGCCCAATCAGTATCGCCAACAAATCCGTGACAAACACCCCATGCGCACCAACTGACTAGGCAACAACGGAGACCAGGGCATTATAGGCAGGCTCCACTCAGACTTGCCCCAAAAACAAAATCATATTGAACCTTCGCGGAAACGCATTCGCCCGATGACGACACAAATACTGCTCCCCCCGGGCCGAATTCAACCTTTTCAACCCGGCTAAACCCAACAGGAACCTTTACGACGCCTTGAATATAGTTGATGACATAGGGACTTTCCGCCTTAAGCTCAACGCATGTCGGAATTCCCCGCTCATTGATGATATTTGGCGCCACCGACTCCGCAAGGCCCTTGTCAAAAAACGAACATCCATCTTCCACCCCAAGACAACGATTGCGCCCATTCCACGGATTGCCATGGCGACCATGGTTTTCCATCCATAATACACGGCCAGGCATTCTTGCCGGATCCTTTAGCGCGTACCACAGAAAACGGCTGTGCGTATTAACCACGGCAATCCAAGCGGGGTTTTGCTTGCCGTCCACCTGGTCATACGTTTGCAGCAGATCCGCGAATCCACGCCTTGCTGGGAATCGCGAACAGTCCGTATCCTGTTGATCCCCAAAAATAACCGGAACGTGCGCCAAGTCACTAAACTCCGCGCCGATCGCCAGAGACTGATATTCGCCATTCTGAGGATTACTGAAAACGTATGGGCAGGTCATTCCAAATTGAAACGGACTTGCCGAGATACTCAATGCGCCGACTTCGTCCGGCACGGAAAGAATCGCATGGTGCGCGAAGGATGTCTTCCCAACAAATCCATGAATGCATGTTCGCCGGTAGACTACATTTTCGCCATCCACCAAAGAGAACTGCGCATCGATTCGCCCCTTTCTCACGGTCGTATCAACCGATAAGTTGACCGAAGTGACTCCTGGTGCCCTTTGAACTCCCACAAGTGACCATGGCACTCCCGCAGTCTCCCCATGAGGAGGATGTTTTTCGCCATGATAAAGCGTATCATTTCCCCCAAACGGAAGGCAGAAGAAGTCACCACGAAGAGGTGTAAGAACCCCGTCGACCGATAAACCCACCTCCTCTCCCTGCCATGGACTAATATAGTATGGCTGGACAGGCTCGGCATCTGAGCGGAAAAATGTCACCGGAGCCATCTGCGCGCCATGGCGCGTTATCGAAACCTCAACTTGGTCACTCCGAACAACCCAGGAATCCTGAGAGATAACCTCCTTTTCCTCAATCCGTGTATCGACGGTGCCGCGCCCCCCTTCTTCCCCATTGGCTTGGGAAGCCATTCCGGAACTGGCAGCGGCTTTGCTCTCCAGTCTTTCTAAGATATACATCGCCAAAATGTTCGGATCCGTTTCGGAAAAAAGGCGCGCGCAAAAGTCATCCTGCATGATCAGCCGGGACAAAAAGGATAGCGTGTTGACCGAACCGGCGAGGGCCGGTCGATCCTGCATCGCAAGCATCACCACGAGTTTAACCGGTATGTTATCCAATGATCCCCACTGAATATCATTGCCTCCATTCTTTGTCCTCAACACGACCACGCTACTGGCAGTCAAATGTTTCGATTTGCAATGGGGAATCGCCAATCCCTGCCCAAATCCCGTCGAATACGCATCCTCGCGAAGCCAAATTTCCTCCTCTAACTCCACGGGATGTTTCGTTCGTCCCACGATATGGAGTGCGTCAACCATTTCCTTGATCGCCTCTTCTTTCGTTGCCGCCTCGGACTCCAGAAGAATAAGGTCGCTAACAAGTACAGCCTGGTCTGTTTCTACATAGCCAAGTTCTTCCAGGCCAGCGAGTACTTCATCTTGCGTTTCCGCCCCGAGGATCTTTTCGGCAAGTTTCGAGCATCGCACGAAATCAAGCCTACGGATCATCGCTTTTGATTCGGCGACTCGCGAAGATGGAACACTAATCTCATCGATCCCTAGCCCGACTAGAAACGGCAATAGCTTTCCCTGCTCGGCAATCTCCCCGCACAGGCCGATCGGCTTCCCTTCCGCATGCGCAGCGTCCACAAGCGACCGCAGTAGGCGCAAAAACGGCGGATGCATGGTACTATACAATGGCGCAACTTTCATATTATCGCGCCCGGCAGCCATAAAATACTGCTTCAAATCATTGGTGCCGATGCTAAAGAAGCTGACTTCCCGGCAAAACTGAGGCATCTGGAACGCCACGGATGGAACTTCAAGCATAATGCCAAGCTCAACCTCGGCCTCCGCCGCTGTCGGGTTTTCCGCGCGCAAGCCGTCGCGAGCTTCGGCGAGAAGCCGCTTGAACAAGATAACTTCCTCCGGACAAGAAACCATCGGCACCATAATCCTGACCGGCCCGTGTTCCGCAGCCCGCAAAATAGCGCGAAGCTGCGTCTTGATGACGTCCGAATATTCCACGTAGATACGAACGCCGCGATATCCCAGAAATGGATTGCTTTCCGGGGGCAATCCCAAATACGGCACGGGCTTGTCGCCTCCAATATCCAGTGTGCGGATCGTCACATGACGCCCTCCAGCCGCTTTGACCGTCCTTGTATAAACGGCCGCCTGCGCCTCTTCCGATGGCGCCGCCGTGCCCCCCATAAACAGCATCTCTGTTCGGAACAAACCAATCCCTTCCGCGCCGGAATCGAAGGCGACGACAGCCTCAACATCCGAAGCAATATTTGCGGAAACCGTAACTATTCTTCCATCAATGGTCTTCGCTTCCAGCAATTTTGCCGCCGAGCCCTTTTCCAAAAGGCGCGCCATTACCTTTTGCTCATGTCGATAATAATGGCCGACTCCTTCGGTGACTTCCGGAATCACAATCCCCAAGTTGGCATCAACGATCCCTGTTTGCCCTTCCCTCAACGCAATAAGCGCGCGATCGGCACACATGACCGTTGGAATATTGAAGGATCGAGCCAAAATCGCCGTATGCGACCCGGCCGTTATTTCACTGATAACTAGTGCCTTAAGAAAAGTTCGATTCAGGGAGAGCAGTTGAGCCGGCGTCAGCTTTCCGGCGATGCAAATAGACGGCTCGGTGAGGAGGAGTTTATCCTCGGCAAACTCTGTTCCATAGAGGAAGCGAAGAAGCTTGGTGCACACGTCCTCCATATCAAGGACCCGTGCATGCAAGTAAGCATTTTCAGCTTTTCGAAGTGTTTCCGAAAAGGAATCGCACGCCGCGAGAATCGCTTCTCCCGCCGTTACATTTTTACCCTTCAATATCTCGTCGATCTTTTCCCGAAACGCGGGGTCACGCAAAATCGCCAAGTGTGCATGGAGCACCTGGGCCTCCACAGACTCGCCGCCGCGCACCACTTCTCCGCTCATAGAATCACCAACCGCGCGAATTGCGCGATCAATATCCGAACGCTCTTTCTCCAAAGACCCAACCTCCTTGTGAAGCGACGATACCGAAATTTTCCTTCCATTTGCAACGACCACTTTTCCCCAGCCGATCCCCGAGCACAATGTTGCCCCGACGATATAGTTCCCCAACCCCGCCTTGCGGAGCGATCTGGGAATAAACAAATCCCGGAAAAGAGATTCGACTTTGGGCAATGGCACGTCGCAATCCAGAAACGCCCCATCCAAATAGGCCTTGAACTCATCTAGCGCAAAACTTGGAGCGCTTCCGGAAAAAACGAAAGTACACGGGTCCTCATTCTTCACGTCCGCTGAGATGAGGGATATGACACTCTTCGCATCCGCTTGCCGCCCGTTGCGGCCATTGATTAACGTAATCGTCGCGTCAAAACGGCGCGCTGCGTTTTGGAGATGACTCGCCGGTCTGGCATGCAAACCATTCGGCAGAGGAAACTGAAAGGAGTGTTTTAAAATCAAAATGAAAGTCCTAGGAAAAGAGGCCAGCAATTTCTTGTTGGCTTCCGCCAATTGCATGACTACAACCGCAATTACTCAAAAACACGATCTACCCTTGAGAAAACAACCATCAGACCTCAGGGATTTCCTGATCTGGAGTTCTCTCGCGACGGGGTGCATTTGCTCATTGCTCGAGTCAGATTGTAATCTATCATCTTGCCGGTTCGCATAAAATCGGAGACTTGTGCCATTCATTGGACATTTGAAGCATTTGCAATGCTCATATCGCATATCACAAAAATGTCCCATAGCCGCAATCGAGTCGGCATCAAGTTTCAGCCAATACGCCTCTCGCGTTCAGCCCTATTGGCTGAAGGTCTCTGAGGATAGGATCCGGATTTTGTACGCCGAATTAAGAGAATCAGTCATCGGTTTAATCGAATTTCCCAATCGAGGATCGTTCGGCTGAATATACCGCTCGATGACGGTCGAGCCACGCAGTTGGCCTCCGATAACATCTCGCCGTAGGGTCGCCTTATTGCTTGGAGACGGGTCCACAAAAACAGTCGGGGTTGTCTTGTTGACCTTTTTGATCGACTGCACCCAGTAATGAACGCGGTAGGTATTCGATTGCGTGGTAAGCCGTGAGTAGATGTCGGTATACGGGCGTTCTTTGGAATTATCACCCGTCAAAGAATGGTTTGTCCAATAGGTCGCCATGGTGGCAACGGCGGCCGTGGCATCGTTCGGATCAACAGGTACAAGGTGCTGCTCACATATTTCGGACGCGGTGCGGAAGATTTTTCCTTGCGCGAATTTCGTATCGAATTGGCTCAGCGTCTCCGGAATGTTGATGGGATGGCGCCAGTTGCTTCCCGTCGTCTGAGCCTCACCGGCCCCCGAGGATCCCCCTTTATAAGTCGGACCCGCATTTGACGGCACGGCCAGCATTCTCTCAGCCTTCAACACAGCATAGAGGCCCGTCTGGCGTTTGATGTAGGTGAAAGGCACGATCTGATAGTTCAGATTGATCTTTCCCGCCGTCGAAAAGACATCGCTGATCGCGTAAGGCTGAACCACCGGCATCCAAAACAAGTCCATGAAAAGATGATCCGGCGCGCTCACGTTATAGTTTGGATCGGTACTGGAAGAATCGTGTGGACGAAAACGCAGCGTCTCCCAGGGTTTCCCCCTCATGACGCCCGTGGGTAGCGAACCGAACATGCCGGGAGACGGAATCTGCCGGTTGGGAGAGAAGCCCAAATGCACAGAAAAACCTTCGTAACCCGATCCCCAAAAATAAGGAGGATAGTTCGTAGCCCCGCTTATGAAAATATTTCCACCGTCGGGCATATTGGCAAACGGGCCATCTGCCATGGCCCCTATCCCGTTGTCCCAATCTCCCGTATCCGACGGTTTGGTGACACCGCTTGGGTAATCGCTTGAGGAGGGCACTTCCGGCCCGTTGCCGTTGTAAGTGACGGGGGAGCCGCCATACAGGGCATATGCGCCGACGCTACGCCCCAGCGCGGTATCCATGGGCCACAAATATTGATTCTGATTTGTAGAAGTGGGAGATGCAAAATACGGATTGACCGGGTATGAGAGGGAGTGAGCTAGCGCCGTCGAGGCGGGTGGTGGATTTCCACCCACCGAGGCAAACCGCGTAGATGGGACATCATTCATTGCGGCATTGAGCCGGAAATCCCCGTCAACCACCTGCATAGCGCGAACAACGTCGCCCGCACGGATCCAATTTTTCATGTAGGAAAAGTAAGGGGTGATCCCATTAGGATTTCCCGTAGAGCTCCAACTGAGACGCCCATGCCCGGAATAGCTGGAGCCGCTGACGATTGTGGCAACACCGCACCCCCCTTGCGTAAAACTCCACGCACGGGTCTTCGGATTGTCTGCCGTGACGAGGGTGGGGATGGGAACCGTCCAACTGGGGGTGTTAATATGAATGGTCTGATAAGGAGTCGCCCCGTCCCCGTGGTTGGAATCAATTTTGGCGAAGTAGAGCTTGAGCGTCAAATTGGCACTCGGAATCGTTAGGCTCGAAGTCGTCGCGGCATCCACCGTGAAGGGAGCACTAATGAAGGAATTGGCGCATAGCCTTGGATTCGTGCCCCAGACCGTGTCGGACGGCAATGAATCAGTGCTCTTCTTTACGTATGCCGCCGTCAGAGCCAAGGGATAGAACCCGAGATAGCCGCTTGCTCCGGCCCCTCCCGTGGATTTCGGATACCACCATGCAGGATCTGTTTCCCCTGAACTATAATCGGATGATTTATACGTATATAGAGAACCCGACGAGGGGAAAAGCGCCACGTTATTCGGCTTTAAATCCTGTGCGCCAGTGATTTCGATCCTCACGCTGGGAGTCATGTCAGGAAAGCCCTCCATGGGAGTGGCTAGTTCCACTAATAACATGGCTTGAATGCGCCGTTGGCTCCCGGAAAGACGAACGCCATTGAGCGTATTGTTGGTGCCATAAGCATAGGCAGAAGTTGATGTAAGCACATTATTGAAAACATAAGTGCCTGAAATAACATTACTCGGTGGGTTTGTTCCCGAGAATGGATCTGTATCCGCAGGGAGACGACCTCCTTCCAGAGCGTCGGCGGTGCTTATCAAATGGAGAGCGACCTGGCTGACCGTGACGGTTCTTCCAATACCCATTGTGCTGCCAATTTGAAGCGGGATAACCTGTGCGTGCCCTGGCTTGCCAATGGTCACATTGGCATAATTACCGGCAAGCGTGAGCTTCTGCACGCCGGAAGTAAATTCGTTTCCGGTGGAGGTGCCATAAGAATAGCCGGAGGGCTCTATCGATGAATCAAAACAGTTCGTGCAGCGGATGTAATCGAGCATCTCGGTAAGGATCTGATTGCAATCAGTGCCATATTTTCCTTGGAGCGTCCCACCGTAGCCAGGAGTAGGCTTGTTCGTAACGTCTTTGAGATAGGTATAGAGCAACTGATTACTCGCAATGGTTGAATAATCGTCTGTGGCGCTGTAGGCATTACCTCGTAGAAATAGGAAAGGCCATGAATTGCTGCTTCCAGTGAGAGTGGAACAAAATACGGACAGGGAGTCGAAGGCCGTACGATTCGCAGTTCCGGTACCGCTACTCACAGGCCACATGGACACTCTCGGGCGGCCAAATACATTCAACTCCGGTGCCCGGCTGCAACTGGTCAGGACGAATTTCCGCTGATCCACCATCTGTGGCGTAATCCCCGCATTGAGAGCCCGCGTCCCGGTCAACATCGTTTCTCCGGTGGTGGCATACAGGCGATCGGAATCCAGCGTCACGACCGAGGAAGTGGAAGCGGGCGAGTAGACCGTGCCTCCCTGAAGCCACGACACGGTTCCCAACTTCGAACCGCCGTAGGCAATCCGCGGCACAAGCGCCAGAATCTGCGTACCGCTCAACTCGGGAAAGACGGAGCTTAACGACGTCATGGCCGGGTGCCCTGGAAACCGGTTAAACTCATTCGCCGCGGGCTGTACAGCCGCATAGCCCTGGTCGGTCCCAACCGCATTAAAGGGATCTGTACCAGAAACCTGAAAATCGGAACAAATCGGCGGAGTTTGGCCGCTTTTAACCTGGGTGTTGACCCGGGGGGTATCCCAATAAAGCCCTTCCGAAGCCGTGTTGACGTTTACTTTTGCGGTTTCGTCATCCGTCCAAAAAGCGATTCGGCCCACAATCTGGTTGGTGCTCGATGCGGCGGCAACAATCGTCGCGCCCGTGGCCGGTTGATAGACGCCCGCCGCAAGCGTGCCGTCTTCCAGTTGGTAAAGCCACTCGACCGGCATCTCCAAATTCGACTGATAGCTTTGGCTGAGGCTGGTGACGGAAAAACCCTCCACGGTGCCGCTTGTCGTTAGGACGGCCGGGTCGGCGATCGGATAAACGGTTCCGGCAGATCCGCTTTTTGTGATCGGCTGGTTTAGGTTGACGTACTTCCCCGGCATCGTCGCCCAGTCGACGTTGATCCCATCCGTGAAATCCGTTTCCGTGGTTGTGACCATCATCCCCGATGAATACAACTTGTAACCGCTATTGAATCCGCTTGTGTCGTAGGTTCGAATCGCCCCGGGCTGCGAGGCCCATGTGATCGACTGGGTCGTGTCGCTCGTCGCGTCCTTAATTTGACCAATGACGACATTGATGGCGTTGTCAGCCAGCACCCGGACGTTCTGTCCGTCCGCATACGCCGCAGAGTCGGTACGCCCTGCCTTGACGACGTTCATCAGCGACACCAGGAGCCCGGCGACCAACACAAGGCCAATCAGAACGAGGACAAGGGCCACGCCTCTTTGCGCTCTGTCGCGGTTTACCGGCGAATACGTTTTCAAAATAATATAACCTTTCACGGGCGATAAGATGTTATTTTCGAATTAACGGGGTCTACCGCGATAGTGTAAAAATTCGCCGGTTGACTCGCTGTTGGATACCCGGCGACTGAGATAAAGTAAACTTGCGTGCTCGCCTGTTGTAGCCCTTTAGGGTTCGTATAAAGAAGATCCGTCTGCCCGTTTGGGAGAAAACTAAAGCGTTCGTAGGTGTAGTTGAGCCCAACCCCGGGGATACTCGGGCTACCCGTGGCAGGCGTAATCGGGGAACCGCTCAGAAGAGGAGAATAAGTGGCATCGGCCATAATGACATTCGAGCGCGACATATGAACAACGGAACTGAGCGCCTTGTACGTTCCCGAATCATTCATCTCCAGTAGTTGAAACGCATTGAAAGTTCCAACAGACGAAGAAATCGACGAATCTTTGTATTGGTAAAACCGCACCTCGACCACACACTGATGCGACCGTGCATACTGATTTGCGAATTTAAGGTTGTCTTCGATCAAAAGGCCGGACTGAGACAATGACGATCCCTGCATGATCCCGCCAACCCTCGGCATCACCAAGACCGACAGGAACCCCACAATGCCCATTACAATCAGGAGTTCGAGGAGTGAAAATCCCCGTACGTAGAAACAGCGTTGGTGTGGAAGTTCCATCGCCTTATTTTGAACTCCATTTTGCAGACCGTAAGGGGATCTCGGAGTTAAATACCCGATAGGTAATGTGATGCTTCTGGAGATAGGACTTCAGCGTGTTCATATCGGAATCTAACTGATCGGTTGTAGAAAACGTCGCGGTGCCGAATAGTGAAGGTGGGCTGCTCCCATACTGGGCAGCAAGACGTTGGGCCGATATTTCGTCGATCGCAACCATCGTAACATTCAGCATAGGTGGCAGTTGGTGTTGCTGGATCGGTTGCGCTGGGTTGCTGGTGGTGCTGACCGTTCCATAGCGGGAGTTATAACTATAGTCCGTCGTCAAGGGAACGTTGTTGTTCGCGGCCAGATCAGCGGCCGTCAGCTTGGGCTCAACGATCAACGCGATAATGTTGTCGGCTATGGCCCGGACGTTGCCTCGCGAAATGGCGTCGTTAATCCACGTGTAGGACGTGGTCGAGGTATCGGTGTAAACTCCCATGCTCTCGGATGGGTCGAGCACTTCCATCAGCCGGAAGCGCATTTTTGAAGAACGCGTCAACCCGGGTAAATTTGGCCGCCATTTTGTGTCATCTCCAAAGGCGATATAATATCCGCAAGCGTTCAACATTTCGGTATTGGCAACATAACTCAACGTATTGGTATACCCGAGCGGCGCCTGGAAAAAAATCGCGTGCGTAGGATTGTTATCCGCCCCCCCTCCCGTCAGCAACGAAGCCGCCTTCCCCGCGACGAAATGCAGCTCTGACTGCCGAATGTAGATTTGCGGTGCGGCGGGGCTAGCTCCAGACTGTGAGGGATAGTAATCCCAATAGGTGTTCAACGTGGCCTGCGCCAATCTCCGCGCCATCGAGTCCGCCGCAACAGAAGCATCCTGGAATGCGCTCACCCCCCCCTTTGTCCGCGTGTAGATATTCGAGACTAGGTTTGATACCTGCAGCAAGATAATAAGCAGAATCGAAAGCACCGCGATCGATACGATGACCTCGATCAGCGTAAATGCTCCCAAGCGCCTCGACGTAAATCGCGCGGGCAAAATGGAAGTAAAACCGCCAGGAATAGGAGGAGGTTTCATGAGATCTACCACACCTATTTTCCAAGATCCGCTACAAGAATGCTATAGCGCGCCGGGCTAAGAGGCCGATCCGTGTCGCCAATCTCAACGCTGACCACCTGCGTATTGGCCGAATGCGCAATACTCGTGGAGTTCGGCACCTGGACTTTAAGGGTCGCCTTATAGATCACCGTTCCACTTCCGCTGGTCAAGATCTCCCCCTCCTCGTTGAAACTCCATACGACGTTATTCAATGTAGTGAGGTCAGAAAACGGTGTGAGGCCAGCGTTCGCCGATACATATTGCAGGATATTGGCATGAATCGTGTCTCTCTTTATCTCCCGAAATCCCTGCATCCCAATCGGCAAAAGACCGATCATTGAAAGCATGCCAAAGGCCATTACCCCCAATGCCATCACCACCTCCACCAATGAAAACGCCGCCGCATGCGAGCGCCCGAAGCCTGCTCTACGTGCACCCAACCGTCTCTGGCCAGTGGTGTCGCCGTTGATCAGATCCGGAATCACCATTGTTCCATTCGACTTGCCCGTAACGCGATTAGCCCTGTCGGGCAAAATTGCAAAACGGGCACCAAACAGATAACGCAAAACACAATAGGGGGATACCAACATAGGAATAAAATGTTGTGAACTGGCGAGCAGATTACCATGTGCAGCCCCACTTCGATAGAGGAGTCTTGTAATATTGATTGGAGAATTGTAACAACACGAGACTTGGCCGCCCTTCTGTTCGTCCGTCCCCGCAAGGCTACAGCGCGTGCACCTATCAACGGTGAATCGACGTGCTTCCGATCTCCCAATTACCCATCCCGCGCGGACGCGGCATCCCGGGCAACCTTCATGCAGCGCCCAATACACGCCGGTTTGCTACAGTTATCCAATAAATATCACAACTCTCCCGTTTTATAAACATACCCGCCGTGTTACCAATGTCCTCGGAGAAATCCAAATCAGAACAGTGAAAGTCGCTCTGATGCACTTTCCTCAACTTGGACCACATACCAACCCCTGAAACCACGCTAATCTGGGCGCCGGCATAAGGCCGCCGCTCTTATATTTCACCCCAAAAAAAATTTCAACACCCCGCTTTCGTCTAAAAGCAAAACTAAAATCCCCACACCGATGAAAACTAAAACCCCATCCCTCGCTCACTGTGACAAAATTTCTCCGAAAAGATCCTCTTCCCCGGTTCTAGACCTAGCGGGAATAGGATTCCGGATTTTGAGCGCTCTCGCTCTCATGGGCATTTCGCTGCCGGTTGCCAGCTTTGGTGCCACTGTTACGCTTACTACTGGGAGTAGCGACCCGAGCGGAACCCACAGTTTCGACTCTGCCGGGAATTGGTCTGACGCCGCAGCACCATCCAGTGCAAACGACTATCTCGTAACCGGGACGCAAGTACTACGCACGGCGCAAAATGGGGGCAGTGTAACCTTTGGCGGAAATTCTCTCACCATTGGGGATGGCACCACCAACCAAGCTCGCCTCCTCTACAAGGGAACATCCGGAACGGTAACATTAACGATTAACAACTTCTACCTAAACAACGCCACTTTCCAAAGCTCACCCACTACTAACTACGGTGGGGGCTGGAATGCTAACTCAACAGTAGTGCTGGCCGGCACGATGACCATACAATCTGGAGGAGCCACGTTCGAAGTGACTACATCTAAAGGATACAATGCCGCATATCCGATGTATTCTGCTAATTGGCAGATAAACTCGACCCTCTTGGGGAGCGGCACCATCACGGTGAAGAATAACGCGTCATTCGGAACCAACCCAACAATGCAAGGCTCACTCATCCTTGCGGGAAATGATGATGGTTACACCGGCGCGTTCGTCCTCTCGAATACCAACACCACCCTGCAGGTGGGGACCGGCGGCAGTCTCGGCAGCCTTGGCAGCGCGAGCGTAACCGGCACGGGGAATTTGCTGATTAACCGCAGCGGCACGTTGGTGGTATCAGGCTCTATTGCCGGGGCCATCACCGTCACCCAAGCCGGTTCTGGCACCACAACTCTCAACAGCGTGAACACTTACACGGGTGCAACGACCATTAGCTCCGGGGAACTCGCTGTCAATGGATCGCTGGCGGCAAGCAGCACCGTCAGCATTGCCTCAGGCGCCACCTTGAGCGGTGCCGGCAATGTCGGGGGCGACGTCAACTCCACGGGCGGCAAAATCAACGGCTCTGGGCTGACCATCGGTGGGTCTGCAACCTTGACAGGGTTCAGTACCCTGAGCGGGGTTAACACCATGGGCCAGGTCACGATTGCCAGCGGATCCACTTCGCTCACAGGCACCACCAACACCTCCTCCAGCGGCACGTTTTCGGTGTCAATTGGAGCCACATTAAACAACAACGGCGTTGTGAATGGAAATACGAGTGTCGGCGGCTTACTGAGCGGCACTGGAACAATCAAAGGCGATCTCGCCTTAAGCGGCACGCTCACCCCCGGCAACAGCGCCGGAACCACCACTATTACCGGGAATCTGGATCTGGCCACAACGGCGGTTGTGGTCATTGAAGTGGCGGGCGTCAGCTCCCACGATCAGGTCAAGGTCAGCGGCAATGTAAATCTGGCGGGCACGCTCGATCTTTCGACCCTTAGCGGATTGACGATGGGCGATTCGATCACCTTGATTGATAACACCGGCACAACCACCACGACTGGTGGATATTTCACGGAGATCATCACCACCGGCACCACCTACACGATTACCGGCTCCAGCACCACCTACGCCATTACGATTGGCGGTACGAATTACCTCCTGAACTATGCTGCAAGCACTGATGGAGACAATGTTTACAACGATGTGACCTTATCGGTCGTTCCCGAGCCGAGCACCTGGGCGATGGCCCTCGGCGGCATCGCGTTACTAGCCTTCGGGCAGCGGATGCGCAGGCGCTCGCTTGCGTAGCATTTGCGCCCCCCTTATCAAAGCGCACGGGAAGAGCCTTTCCCGTGCGCTTTTCATATCGCGCGATTCTTATCTTCCGCATCTTTCATAAAGCGTTCTGAAATCATCAACGCGCGCGGTGTCTTTTATAGAACATCTTATGTCCGATCCTCTCACGCAGAATCGAATGCCCCAGCTTTGCATTTACCCAAAGCGTTGGCGTATCGCCGCGTTGCTAAGTACAGGAATCGCCATCTTCTATTTCGATAGGCAGACCCTAGGGGTCGCGCTGAAATCCATTGAACAAACCATCCCAATCTCTCCCGAGCAATACGGCTGGCTAACCAGCGCATTTCTCATCACTTACGCCTTCGCCTATGTGGCCGCAGGCAAGTTGCTTGATACCCTGGGAACGCGGCGCGGATTCTTCATCATGGTGCTTTGCTGGGCGGCCGCCTGTGCAAGTCACGGGTTGGCGACCACGTTTTCAATGCTCCTGATGAGCCGCCTTTTCCTGGGGATTGGAGAAGGTGGCGGCTTTCCTGCGGCCAGCAAGGCCATCGCCGAGTGGTTTCCTTCCAGCGAACGCTCAACCGCCATGGGAATCATCAACGCGGGATCGGCGGTGGGCGGCGTGATTGCCGCGCCTGGAATTGCGTTGATCTTGGCCCTAGCCAAATGGCCGTGGGTGTTTTTCACAGCCGCGCTGACCGGCATCTTATGGACGGCTTGGTGGCTCATTGATTACCGATTTCCAAAGCAATCCTCGCCTCGCGACGAGCGAAACGAACTTCTCCCTTCCTCGTCAGAGCAGCCTATCCCGTGGTGCGCCCTTTTGCGCTACCGGCAACTATGGGCACTGATGAGCGCGAAATTCCTCACTGACGCCGCCTGGTTTTTCTACGTCTTTTGGTTGCCTAAATACCTATACAGCGAGCGAGGGTTCGATATTAAAAGCATGGGGTGCTTTGCCTGGATCCCCTTTGCGGCGGCTGGCTTTGGCTGCCTTGCGGGAGGCGGCGCTTCCAGTTTCTTGATGCACCGAGGCGTTTCGCTGGATAGGGCTCGCAAGCTGATCATGGGCCTCAGCGCCGCCCTGATGCCGTTCATTCTCTTCACGACGGCGTCCCCGATAGCCATTGCCATCGGGCTTTTTGCCCTCGCCTATTTTGGGCACCAGGCATGGTCCACACTCTTAATCACCCTCCCCGCCGATATCTTCCCTCGTTCCACCGTCGGCTCGGTAGCTGGCATGGTCGGCTTTGGCGGAGCTATGGGTGGCGTCGTATTCAACCTGCTAGTAGGCTACATGCTGGGGCACGGATTCGAATTCAAACACATCTTCATGATTTCCGGAACCTTGCATGTCATTGGTTTCGGGCTGGTTCTCTTAGGTATCAGAAAAATACAGCCGCTAACCTTTTCGCCGGGTTCCGTCATGGCATCCTCATGAACCCTCATGCAATCGATACATCAATCGCTTTTCACATGAAACTCTGGATTCGCGTTGCGGTTTCACTAGCTATCGTCTGGGCATTGGCCTGGGGCGTAATGCTCTGTTCCCACCATGCCAGGCCAACCCCAACCACGGTAGCCACCTATGTCTATCACACCGATCTCTCGACGCAATCGGCGCCGGAGCGCGCCAAAGAAATTGCACGCTTGGAGGAAATGCTTAACGGCCTATCGTTTGAAGAACGCCAACAGCTCCGCGACGAGGGAATAATGCAAGGATTCTTCTGGCAACTCACCCCGCCTGAGCAAGTCGCGTTCATGGATGCAACGCTCCCCGCGGGGTTCAAACAACTGATGGAAGCCTTCAACAAAATGTCCCCCGAAAAACGCCGCGAGATGATAGACCGGGCGCTCGCCGAGATCAAAAAGCACGAGGGGGAGCGGCGGTCATCGGATGTCGATCCCAAGCTGGTCGAGAGTGTTGTACAGCAGGGGTTGCGGTCTTTTTACAACGATGCGAACACTGCTGTGAAACTCGATCTCGCCCCGCTGATCGAGCAAATTCAGCAGAATATCCAGGCCGGACGATGAAAGCCGCATTCACTCTCATCGAACTGCTCGTCGTCATCGTCATTGTGGCGGTCATCGCCGCGCTTTGTGTTCCCGCATACCACCGCACCGCTGAAATGGCGAAGGCGGTGGGCTGTCTATCCAATTTGCGCCAGATCGGTTGCGCACTTCAAAGCTATCTCGCCGACAATGATAACGTAATGCCGGAATTGCAGGCCGGGAGGTCCAGCAAGTCGGATGACGGCCCGGCTATCGATACCGTCCTCGCTCAATATGCAGACGATCCAAAGGTATTCGCCTGCCCGGGCGACCGCCACATTGCCGCCGATACGGGTACTAGCTATTATTGGAATACGGTCCTGAATAACCAGTCGATTCTGGGCCTGAGTTTCCTCACAATCGACGATCTGACCCGGATCCCGATCATCGCCGACAAGGAAGCCTTCCATCCTTATTCCCAAAACAAGGTCAACATTCTTTACGCGGATGGCCATGCCACGAAGGAATTGAAATTTTCCACCTCCACGCCATGATCCGCCTCGAACGTCTTTCCAAAACTTTTCGAGGGCGGCCCGCCGTCCAGGCGCTTTCGCTGGAGATCCAGCCTGGCGAAATCTTCGGGCTGCTCGGGCACAATGGCGCGGGCAAGAGCACTCTATTCGGTATGATCCTCGGGCAAATTCATCCCTCTGGCGGAGAAGCGCTCATTCGAGGTTGTTCGGTCCAGCGGGATCGAACGCGGGCGCTGCGCAACGTGGGAGCCATCTTTGAAACCCCGGCTTTTTACGATTATCTCAGCGGGTGGGAAAACCTCCGGATATTCACCGGCTACAGCGGCCCTACCGCCCCCGAAACCATGCGCAAGACCGTTCAAATGGTGGGGCTCGAGGAACGCATTCACGACCCGGTGCGGGTCTATAGCCATGGAATGCGGCAGCGGCTTGCCCTGGCCCAGGCGCTGTTGCCTCGTTCCGAAATCATCTTGCTGGACGAACCGACCGAAGGGCTCGACCCGGAAGGAATCTGCGAGATGCGCGAACTCATTCTACGGCTCAACCGGGAATGCGGGATAACGGTGATACTCTCCTCTCATCTCCTGGCCGAAGTGAAGCAACTCTGCCAACGCGTCGCCATCCTCAACCAGGGAAGACTAATCTACGCGGGCAACTGGAACGCCGCGGACTGCGGATCTCCCCAGGTTCACCTGGAGGTCGACGACTGGCCCACGGCCGCCCGCGTTATCAAGATCGCAGGTGGCACCGTCATTGGCGCGAACCAGCTCATCGTCGGGCCACAAGGGGACATCGCAGACATCGTGGCGGCGCTGGTTGGGGCGGGGGTGCGCGTTCGGGCGGTGGAACCCGTGAAGCCGACACTGGAACAAATCTATCTCAACGCAATCGCCTCGGCATGAACCTCTTCTTTCACCAGCTCGGCTACGAGTTCAAAAAGCTCTTTGCCCGTAAGCGCACCCACATTGGGTTCGCGGGATTCCTGATCGTCGAAATAGCCCTCTTGTTTCTCCTGAACCTGCCACAACCGAAAGCGCACTTTCGCCGGATGCTTGAGGCAAACGGCTATGGCTTTGACGACTATTTTTCAGGAATCACGATCGCGTTCTTCATTCTGAGTTGGACGACGGTGCTTCTGGGCGCGCTTTACCTCAGCTTGGTTTCGGGGGACATTATTGCGAAGGAGGTCGAGGAAGGCACCTTGCGGATGATCCTTAGCCGACCGGTTTCGCGCTTCCGGATCGGGCTGGTTAAGTACATCGCCTGCGTCGGCTATACCTTTGTGCGCACGGGGTTCATCGGCGTCACGGCCCTCATTACAGGCTACCTTTATAGAGGCGGAGGCGGCCTTTTTGTGTATGTTCCTGCTCGCAATATCTTTGCCTTGTATGGCGCGTCTCCGGGGCTGCTGCGTTATGCGGTCGCGCTTCCAGCGCTGGCGCTTTCACAGACCGTGATCACGAGCCTCGGCTTCATGTTTTCCTGTTTCAACGGCAAACCGGCCACGGCAACCGCCTCCACGCTTTCGCTCATTCTCTTTGATTTTATATTCGGCCTCATCCCCTATTTCGAAAGTCTCAGGCCCTATTTCATCACCACCCACATGGCCACGTGGATGCACCTATTCGAACCCCATATCCCGGGCTGGCGCATGGCGGAAGACTATGCTGTTCTCCTGGCCCTCAACGCCACTTTCTTCATTGTCGGCCTGGCAGTATTCGAACGTCGTGATTTCAAAAACGGCTGACGACATCCCCTTGCCGGTTGCAGTATTACCCGTTAGGGGATGGAATCACCTCTTGAGATAAACTCCCATAATGGCAAAACCTCCAAAAGTCCAAGAACGCTCTCGTCTCTGTGGGGTGCCGTCCGGGCGCATCGTTTCGCCTTGCGCGCCGGGGGCTTCGGCTCGCATTTTTTGTATGGCGCGCACCAGTTCCTGTATTCCAATGGAGCCCACTTTGGTATAATAATGCTGCGTACAGGTAGTCTGTTGCCTAATCGAGGCCGCTAAAGGTAGCGCCCTTGCAGGCAGCCCCCCCCTTTATGATTCCCAATCCCATTCTCGGTGTTTTATTCCATTGGCTTGGCGGCTTGGCGTCAGGCTCCTTTTACGTTCCCTACCGGCAGGTCCGGAAGTGGTCGTGGGAAACGTACTGGCTGGTGGGCGGTTTCTTTTCGTGGATCATTTGCCCCTGGTTATTTGCCGGGCTGATGACCCACGACCTGCTTGGGGTGCTTGCGCAGCAGTCGGCCAGTACCCTTTGGTGGACCTATTTCTTTGGAACCCTGTGGGGGGTAGGAGGGCTCACCTTTGGGTTGACCATGCGCTACCTGGGCATGTCGCTCGGGATGGGCGTGGCCCTTGGCTATTGCGCGGCGTTTGGCACCCTGCTGCCGCCGTTTTTGAAGTCCTTCATCCCCACCATCCCGATCCCCGAGACCCTGGTACAGATCGCGGCGACCGGCCCGGGACAGATCACGCTTGCGGGGGTGGGAGTTTGCCTGCTGGGCATCGGCATCGCGGCGCTTGCGGGGCTGACCAAGGAGCGGGAGATGCCTGCCGAGGAAAAGAAAAAATCCGTGGCGGAATTCAACTTTTCCAAGGGCATCCTGGTAGCAACGTTTTCCGGCATCATGAGTGCCTGCTTTTCGTTTGCGCTGACGGCGGGCAAGCCCATTAGTGACGCATCGGAACTTGCGGGAACCTCCGCCATCTGGTGCGGGCTGCCGAAGCTGGTTGTGGTGTTGCTCGGCGGTTTCACCACCAACTTTCTTTGGTGCGGCCTGCTGAATATTCGCAACCACACCGGCTACCAATACCTCGCGGCCAAAGTAAAGCCGGAGCATGCATCGCAGGGCGGCGAAGGGGGAGGCGACCACGGCACCGCCATCGCCACGGTGGCCGCGCCGTCCACCGTCGACCTGCGCGTTCCCATGCTGCGCAACTATTTTTTCTCGGCACTCGCGGGCATCACCTGGTATTTCCAGTTCTTTTTCTACACGATGGGCGAGACGCAGATGGGCAAATTCGGTTTCGCCAGCTGGACGCTCCATATGGCGAGCATCATCATCTTTAGCACCATGTGGGGCTGGCTGTTCCATGAGTGGAAGGGCTCCAGCAAAAAGGCCCACGCCTTCATCGCTTCGGGCATTGCCTCCCTGGTCCTCTCCACGATCATCATCGGCTTCGGCACCTATCTAAAAGGACGGCTCAGTTTGCCTTAATCCACTCCTTGTTTTCGAAAATAATCTATGAGCTTTCCTCCCTTACCTAGCCGCTGCAAAATGAGTTCCCTTTCGGCCTTTTGCCGTTGCGCGGCCTTCCTGACCTCAGCCCTCATGCCCATTGCCGCCTTGGCACAACCCCCCACCGTTACGCGGTTGCCGGTGGAAATCGAACGAGTCGCGCCGGTTGCCATCGTGGAAAAAGCGCCGGGCCATCTCTTCGTTGACTTCGGGCGGGTGGTTTTTGCGGGGCTGGAGTTAACGGTGCCCCAGGCAGAGGCGGGGCAAAAACTCACCGTCTCCTTAGGTGAGGCCCTCTCCGGTCCGCAAACTGTGCATCGCAAGCCGGGCGGTTCGGTTCGCTTTCTAAGCGCCGAAGTCGTCTTGGCGGAAGGTCAGCAGACCTATCGCGTCCCGCTCACCGCCGCCGATAAGCGGTGGATGCCCGATGCAGTCGGCCCCGTCATGCCCTTTCGCTACGTAGAGATCGAGGGAGCGCCCGCCGGATGGGGCAAAGACGCCATCCAGCAACTAGCCGTCCATTATCCCTTCGATGACGCAGCCGCGCACTTCAAAAGCTCGGATCCCAAGCTGGACGCCATTTGGGAACTCTGCCGCCACACCATCAAGGCCACCAGCTTCTGCGGCGTCTTTGTGGATGGCGACCGGGAACGCAAACCGTACGAGGGCGACGCCTACGTCAATCAGCTTGGCTGGTTTTTTTGCACGCCCGACACCACGCTTCCCGACTATACTTGGGAATACTTAGTAACCCACCCCACCTGGCCCACCGAGTACATCCTCCTGACCCCCATCCTCGCCTGGGACGCCTACCGGTACACCGGCAACCCGGCCGGGTTAAAGGCGTTTTATCCCGATCTCAAAGCCAAAACCTTGCTGGCATTGGCGCGCCCCGACGGGCTCATCAGCACCGGCACCGCCGCGATCCCCAAGGAAATCCAAGATGCCATCCATATCAAAAAAATTATGGACCTCGTCGATTGGCCCCTGGCGGAGCGCGACCACTATGACATGCAGCCTGTCAACACGGTCGTCAATGCGTTCCATTGCCAGGCGCTCCGCAGCATGGCCCACATCGCAGGCGTCTTGAACCAGGCCGAAGACGCGGCCCTCTTCGCGGCGGCCGCCGATAAGGCGACGCAGAGCTTGAACACCGCGCTCGTGGATCCTGCGACGGGGCTCTACGTAGACGCGGAAGGGAGCCACCATAGCTCGCTCCATGCCAATTTCTTTCCCCTCGCGTTCGGACTCGTGCAGCCGGAGCGAAAGAAACAGGTCGTCGACTACGTGGGCGGCCGAGAGATGGCGTGCAGCGTCTATGGAGCGCAGTTTTTCCTCGAAGCGCTTTTCGATAACGGGCGGGCCGACCGCGCTCTCGCCCTCATGACCGCCAAGGGCGACCGGAGCTGGAGCCACATGCTCGACCAGGGGACCACGTTGACTTACGAGGCATGGGACGGAAAATATAAGCCCAATCAGGACTGGAATCATGCATGGGGAGCCGCCCCGGCCAACCTGATCCCGCGCAAACTGATGGGCATCGAGCCGCTGGAGCCCGGCTTTGCCAAGGTCTTAATCGCGCCCAAGCCCGGAGCTTTGCCGTGGGCCGAAATGCGAGTGCCGACCGTGCGGGGCAGCCTGTTTGTGCGGTTTGAAAACGGCCCGGGCTTTCGGATGGAAATCGAGCTGCCGCCCCAAACCACCGCGCGCATTGGCATCCCCACCACAGCAGCCGACGGCCCTGTCAAGCTTCAGCTCGATGGCAAACCTGTCGTCGGCACCGCCACGGGCGGCACCGTATATTTGGACAATGTGGGCCCCGGAAAACACCGGTGCAGCCTGTAAAAGCCCAAGCGTCGCGGGCATCCGAAGATTAGTCAACCGCAGCGCCATGCCGTGGTCGCGAGGATCATCCCGGATGATCCTAACATCGACCGGGGCATGCCCCGGTATTAGCGGTCGTCAGGAAGCGGGCTTAACGAATACGACGTGGTTATTGACCCCTGCGGATGGCTTTTACCTCTCCATTTTCCATCCAGAGATGCCGTAAAAGACAATATACACGTAACAAACCGCAGGAATGCACATCGAAAGGTGAATGCCGATCAAATCCGCAGCCCGGCCCGTTACCACAGGCAACAAAGCCCCGCCCACAATCGCCATAATGAGGAAACTGGAACCACGGCTCGTCAAGTGTCCGAGCCCGTTCAGCCCCAGCGTAAATAAGTTGGGAAACAAGATCGAATTGAAAAAGCCCACGGAGAGGATAGCCCACATGGCCACATGGCCGTGGCCCAGGACGGCTATCACCAGCAGGCTCGCAGCGATCCCCGAGAAAATACTCAGCAAATGTTCCGCCCTAAACTTTTGCAGAAGCGCCGAACCAATAAATCGGCCCAACATGGCCGCCCCCCAATAAAATGCAACATAATGAGCCGCTTTTTCCGCGACCATACCGGCGATCGCTGGCTCCGCAAGGAAGTTGATGAGATAGCTTCCAATGGATACCTCGGCGCCGACATACAGGAAAATACCGACCGCGGCCAATACAAGGTGGCGGACCTTCAAAACCTCGGAGAAAGAATGAGCCTCATCCCCCTCCACCGCCGGGATTGACGGAAGTTTGAGAAGACCGGCGACCGCTGCCATAACTATCAGCGTCAAAGCGATCCCGATGTAGGGGAGCTTCACCATTGAAGCCTGCTCAACTTTGCTCTGCAAACCGCCGGATCCGGCAAGGATTAGGTAGCTGCCAAAAAACGGCGCAAGCGTTGTACCAAGCGAGTTGAAAGCTTGAGCCAAGTTCAGCCGACTTGACGCGGTCTCCGGTTTGCCGAGCACCGACACATACGCGTTTGCAGCGACCTGAAGAATGGTAATGCCGGAAGCTAGAATAAAAAACGCACCGAGGAAAAACGGATACGACAGGAATGCCGCCGCTGGGTAAAAAAGCAGAGCACCGACTCCGCAGGTCGATAGACCAGCCACCATTCCGCGTTGATACCCCAAAACGGACACGAGCTTTCCCGCTGGCAGGGATATGATAAAATAGGCTCCGAAAAAAGTGAACTGGACCAGCGAGGATTGGAAGTAATTCAGCGCAAATACAGCCTTCAGATGGGGGATTAAGATATCATTCAGGCAGGTGATGAAGCCCCACATGAAAAAGATCGTCGTGACGATCGAAATCGCGAAACGCTGAGTGCCATTGGAAACGCCGTTCCCGACGGGCTGTTCCGGTAACGTGATTGGGGAGTTCATATGCGTTACAAGGTACTAGTTCCAGTTCATCACCTTGAGGATCTTATCGGTCCATATCTTATAGCCGACATCGTTCAGATGCAGGCCGTCTGCGGTGCAGTCGGCTCGGAGTTCGCCATTCCCATCGGAAAAGAGAGCGTGAAGATCGATATAGTCGCAAGCGTATTGAGGTGCCGTATTCTTAAGCCATTCGTTAAATTCCAGGATCTGCGGGTTAAAGGGTCGCTTGGTTCCCGAGGTAGGCAACAGCGACTGAACATGGACTCGCGCCATCGGAAGCCGCGCCCGGATTTTCTTGAGGAGGTCGGTGTATCCTTCCTCCATCTGGGCCACGGTATGGTGCGTTTGAAGGTCGTTGATACCAATGAGAAGAAATATTTCCGAAGGCGAGCAGTCAAATATGGAGTTATCCAACCGCTGCAACAGCCCGCGAGGATCGCCCTCCGCCTTGGCGTTTCCAATAACGTCCCCTCCAATTCCTCGATTAAGAACGCGCCGGCCGGGGAAGAATTTCGCGACGTTGTACCCTTCTGTAATGCTATCTCCGACGAGAACCACATTTTGCCAGTCCAGATTTTGTTCCGTAAAGGCCCGGGTGCGATTTTTCCAATTCAGCTTAAATATCGCATTCCAATCCTGCGCCGAAGCGCTTATCGCAGAAAACAAAACTAGCGATACAATCAGGTGAAGGGTGATTCGTTTCATAAATTTCGTGTCGATTGAAGAAAATCAAAAACGGAGGCGGTTACTCCGTTTGTGCGGGCAGCAAAGCCGGATCGTCCAAATCAAGGCGATACATGATTTGATTATAGTCGTAGCGAGGTGTCGGCTGCGCGTGGTTAGCGAACGCGGACGTATACGTTCCTTCGAACAAAATAAACTTCGCCTCGTTCGGGACGAGATCGGCATCGATCATCGGGTTATAGAATGTATAGTTATTATGACTAACGATTTTGACAGCCTTTCCCCATGGGCCGGAAGGAGACGTTCCCTCGGCATACCAAATTTCACCGAAACCAGACGCCCCGCCTTTCCGCTGAAAAACCACCAGCCACCGCTTCCGTTGGAAATTCCATGCCATCGATCCGGACGCAATTTGAATCGCTTTTCCATCCGCCGCGGAGGTCAGTGAATTCGGATTTTCAACATTCTCCCACGTGGAAGGGTCTGCCCACGCCTCATAAGTGGCCGGACAACGCATGGTCGGCAATGCCTCGCCGAAGTAAACCCACTTGCGGCCGCTGGGGTCGGTCCAGAATGCGGCATGGTTGTCGGGCATTCGCGGACAGACTCCGGATTCTCCCTTTTTCCAAACAGCGCGCAGGGGTTTCCATTTCGCAGCAGCGTCATTCCACTCTACCAACCCGTATTCCACACGGTCCAGCGTCCCTTTGATCTTGGAATAGGCACCGACTAGATGGGATCCCCCCTTCCCGTCGAGAAGGCTCACACAGCCTCCAACCCAGATGGGGCCGGAGTTCTCGGCATCGACCAGATTGCAAACATCGCCCTTCTGGTTGCGGATATATTCAAGGTTCAACGCCAACGGTGGCTCAAACGATTTCAGTGGCTGACTCTCCGAAATTGCGCCGCATGATTTGAAGAGCCCCAACGCATAGCTGGAAATATTGGTGTCTCCCCATCCCCAGAATAATTTTCCCTGATAGGGAGTCAGTTGAACCGTGTCCTGGCCGGTGACTCCAGATTCCTGCCAATCCAGATGTTCCCCCAGTTTTTGGCTTTCACCGAAAATTCCGGAGCCGGTCAACCGCCCGAGGCGCTTCGCGACATTGGTTCGCGTAATCTCGATTCGCTTTGTTCCGCCCGGGACCGGTTTAAACCGGAATCCGCGGTTTCCTAACCCGTCCTTCGGGATTTCATAGCCATGGCTTCGGACGATGAGCCATGTATCATGATTCATAAATTCCGGTAGATCGAAGGCGACGACCCCGGCATTGTCCGTGATCAATGTGACATGACTAGTCGTTTCGAGTTCCACCATCGGAACCGGCCATCCGGAACCTTTTTCCACAACCTCGATCCGACAAGGCTCCATGGCTTCGAGCCGACAGATGGACAAGAGGCCAACTGCAATGAACGCTGGGAGGAAAGCTTTCTGCATACCATCACTTGTTAGGACATTTTCGATTAAATGTCACCACATAACTTTACAAAACCGGCGGATCCGTTTTTTCCAGCTTCGCTAAAGCAGCCAACGATCAAGCCTCGGGCAATTTGCCCGCTTAAGCAGCAAAATCAACCACGCCGGTTTGATTTTGGCAGATGAATTCCACAGGATTCCCGAATGATCAACTTCGGGGATACGTAAACCGATCTCGCGGGTCTCCCCGGCCGACGAATGCGATCCAAGAGCGTTTCGAATGCCGCCACAGCGACTTCGCGGCACGGCTGCTCCAGCGTGGTCAGCGCGGAACCAAGCAAAGGAGCAAATTCGGCATTGTCAAAGCCGGTAACCCTCAAGTCGCGAGGCACCCGGATATTGTTACTGTCCAGGAAACGCAGGAGATGCGCGGCGGTAATATCATTGGCGCAAACTACTGCATCACTTTTCGACAAGATAGGCAGACTGGCCGCGAAGTTTGGGCATTCCGGGTCGTGAATTTGAATCCACCCGCTCTGGGGCTCAATCTCATGAAACGCCATCGCCTCCTTGACGCCCACGAGGCGCGCCCTGACCGAAGTGGCCGAGTTTTCGCGAGCGATAAACACCAGCCGCCGGCACCCGAGCCGGATCAGATGGTCGGCGGCCATAAAACCACCCGCGGCATTGTCAATACTCACCAGATCGAACCCGCTCCGATTGGGGAACGGAACGAGATCCCGATCCAAAAGAACCACCGGAATCTCTGCCTTGACCAGCAGCTGTATCACTTCAAGGCTATCCTCCTCTTTGTGCTTCACTAATTCAAAGGGGGTGAAAATCACGCCAGCCACCTTCTCTTTGATATACTGTTTGCAAAGCTTGACCGCGTAGTCCAACACCGCCTCCTGGCTTTGCAAGGGCTCCGCGGAACCCCCTATGTGAAGGGAATAACCACTCCGCCGCGCCAGCATGGCAAGCTCCAAACTGATCGGCTCAAAAATACCGGTCATCTGGAAATCCGGGATAATCAGGCCAAGCTGTTCGCCGGACACCGAAGCGGCCTCCGGTTCCCTCACATAGGTGCCCGAGCCCGCCTTCCGCTCGATCAGTTCTTCGTTTTCAAGATCCCGCAACGCACGGGCAACCGTTGGACGCGAAACCCCAAATTGGCGAACATATTCCTCCTCGGTCGGCAGACGATCCCCCGGCTGATAGGTACCCGTCTTGATGTCGGTTAAGACCTTCCGGTATATCTCACTGTGTTTGGAGATTCTCTTTTGAGGTACTGTCATTGCGGTTCCTGTAGGTTAACAGATCATCGATTTTGTGTATACCGGTTTTACAATGTCAAAGGAATGTCCCACGTTTCCGGTTCGCGACAAGTTTAAATGTCCTTTCATTATGGATGATTTGTATTTGCATTTCAGCTGCGAAATGCCTACGCTCCCGTTTTGTTTCACGTATGCCCCCTCTTGCCGCCCTTGTCCAGTCCCCCCGCGAGTCAGTGATGAGCATTCGCTCTTTGTCATCGCACCGCACAACAGAACAAAAAACCTTGAATTGAAATCCATGACGACAATATCCACTCGCCTTCCGCTTTCCCATACCGGTACGCAACGATCCCCTGTCCGCCGCCTGCTTGCGCTTGCATGTTGCCTGATTGCCGCGGCACCGTTGGCGACCAGCGCTTCCTCCCCGCAATCAGGGATAACCGCATCGTATTTGCTGAACGAAGATTTCAACGCCGAATCGCTTGGAAAGGCTCCTTCAACATGGACCGTTGACGGCCCTGCGGGCGCGGTCACCATCCAAGCCCCCGTCTTCGCCGCTGACCTAAGTCTGCAGTTGCAAAAAGGACAAGGAGCGCGCGCCATCGGTGCGCTCCACGCTTTCACCCCGACGACGGGAAAAGTGGTGGCTGAAGCCAAAATACGAGTGGAAGAGCAGCAGGGATCCAGCCATCCGCTCATCGTCAGCGATCGCACGAACCAACCGGCTGTGGACCTCCTCGTCCGGGATGGGACACTCTATACACACAGCAACAACGACGAGACGAAAGTCCAATCCATACAGCCGGGCATTTGGTACATTTTACGGCTGGAAATGAACACCAATACCCGGTGCTACGACCTTTATGTGGATGGCATAAAGAAAGTCACCGCCGCAGTATTTCGCAACAACGTCTCTTCGCTCTCCGCGGTTGGCTGTTCCATTGATGGCGACCATCCCGGCACCCTGCTTGTGGATAACGTCATGGTGTACAGCCACGCCGGTTTGATCGGCGAGCCGCCAAAACCTATCTATGACGTCTTCCGCTATGGCGCAACGGGGAACGGAACGACCAAAGACACCGAGGCAATCCAGAAAGCCATTGACGCATGCGCAGAATCTGGCGGCTCCGTATACCTGCACGACGGCATCTTTGTTGCTGGCAGTCTTCGGCTGAAAAGCAAAATGACCCTCTTTATCGACTCCTCCGCGACCCTGTTCGGAAGTCCCGATGACGCCGACTATCCCGAACAGCCCTATTCCGCAGGCAAATTTAAGTATAAAAGAGCCCTGGTCTACATTCCGGAAGCAAACAATGTTCGAATTGACGGAGGCGGGACCATCGACGGAAACGGAAGGATTAAACGGTGGGTGGTGAACAACAATGAAGAAAAACGATCCTTCCTTATCCATTCTCTTAATTCCAACTATCTCACCGTTCAGAACGTCTATCTGAAAGACGCGACCATGTGGTGTTTCGTTCCGGCACAGACCGACAATATCCTCATCCGGAACATCAACATTGACAGCAGGGCGTTTGGCAACCGGGATGGCATCGATCTTGTTGATACGCAACACGTCCTCGTCGAAAATTGCACCATCAATACTGATGATGACAGCATATGCCCCAAAAGCACGACCCCCCGGGGCCTGGACGATGTGACCGTACGGAAATGCTATCTCGTCGGATCGGTACGCGCAAACGGGATCAAATTTGGAACCGCAAGCGTCGGCGGCTTTAAAAACGGGAGTTTCCAAGATATCCTGATCAAAAATTGTGATAAATCCGCCCTGGCGCTGGAATCGGTGGACGGAGCCGATGTATCCAACATTGTCTTCCGCCGAATCGATCTCAATGCCACCAATTCCCCCTTCTATCTGACGATCGGGCGGCGTGGAGACCGGGGAATGACGAGCCCGAAGATTGGCAGCATCGAGAACATCCTCTTTGAGGATGTCGTGGGGAACAACCTGAAGCGGAGCATCGGGTGCCCTATCTCAGGACTCGTTCACAACGGAACGGAATATCGTCTTAAAAACATCACCTTTAGGCGCTGCAAGATTACATTCCAGGGCGGGGAAACCGAGGTACCTGGCATGCCGCCGGAAGCGGGAAGAGAGTACCCGGAATGCAACAACTGGCACAACCTGCCTGCCTTCGGCTACTTCATCCGCCATGCGGATCACATCCGCTTTGAAAATTGCGTTACCAAGGCAACCGCTAACGATTCCCGCCCATGGCGGGTGCTCGAAGATGTAAACGACCTAAAGGACGAGTAATACCCATTGCTTGAACTATCGGTATTACTCAAAAGCTGTAGCCTGCAAATTGTCCTGACGACGCCTATCCCTTTTTTCCGGCCCCCGATCAGGCGCGCTTTCAATTTCTACCGCTCATGGTAGGGATAATCAAACGGTGAGGCACGGCGAAGCTTGCCATCAAGCCCATACACTTGGTTTGCGGTCACCGTCAGCTTGTATTCTCTATTACCCGCGCGAAGAGTAACCTGCTTCTGCGCGGGATCAATGCCGACAACCTCCTGCACAGTGCCATCCCGCTTGGTAACGACGCGGACCCCCGCCGTGCAGGAGAAAACATCCCGATGGTTGACACGGGCGGTAAAAGTTCCTCCCTTTTGAGTAAGCGTCCAAGTTTGGTCGTTCCAGCGCTGTGTATAGGTAAAGTCCTCTCCGCCATCGGCCAGGCCAGACCACCAAACCTGATCGTGTTCGACATCAAGAGAGATCCCATTCATTAGCGAGCAGTATTCCATCATGGAAAGCAGCGTGGGACCGTAGCCATCTCCGTGTTCGTTGTCAGCCACGCCCGTGTACGGGTCGAACTGCTGTGGAAAACGCCCTCCCTTATTGAGGGCGGCAATCAGCTTGCGCCCCAGCAGGGTGACTTCGGCGAAATGGCCGTAATTGTTAAGTGCGCGGATGGCGCGCTGGTACGTAAGCCCCTGGGGTTGACCGCTCCAATCATTAGCGCCAGCGCGATAGAGCGGATCGTTTATCGCGATGGACGTCAACGGCATTGGCGTCCAGAACTCAGCCGGGTTGAGCAGATGGTAACGAACAAAGGCGTCAGCCATCTCTTGAGTGAACATTCCGTGATACATGGCCCGAAGGTTATTATGGATCAGCTCCGGCATCGTTTTCCCGTTTCGATCATGGTCAAAACAAGCATGGCGCTCAGGGAGCCATAGCCCCTTAATCAGCCTTTGCCGCACGTCCTCTGCTTGCTGTTTCCAGAAATCCTCACGCCCGTTTCCTAATTCATGGGCAATTTTCGCTAGCGTTGCGCGACCGTCATAGCTGTAGGCCATGAGATCCATTGAGGCAAAAGGAACGAGGATTTCGTCAAGCGGATGTGGAGGAACATTCTTGGGAACGCGCCAGAATTGATGGAAGACGATAGAATCCAGCGGGCTGGGCGCGCGACTGTCGCCAGGCGGAAAATCAAAGGGCCAATGAAATGGAGCGCCACGTGTCAATAGTCGACTGCTGCCGTCTTCGCCCGTGTCGGTGAGACAATAGGATTCAAGCAGGCCATCTCCGTTGGAATCGCGGGTTCGCCAGAGATAGTCATCGTAGGCCTTTAAGGCACCATAGAGCTTTTGGAGATAGTCTCGATCCTTGCCACCCCAGAAATACATTTTCCAGGCGGGATCCGGGAAACAGTAACCCTGTAACGTTTTGTAGGCCGGGCGAGGAGGTTGACCGCTTGCTACCACCCCCGGCATTCGACCGTCGGCCCGCTGGCAGTTTATGAAAATAAGTTGATTGTTCAGCGCCACCTCCACATTGCGTTTGGCGTACATCTCGCCTCCCATGGCCTGAGTTTCGATCCAGGCATTCTCGTAGCCTCCGCCCTCAACGAGTATCTTCATCGTGGGCGTGAAGGGGTGGATATTCCCGGCTTCTTTTGCCTCGGCAATATCAAAGAGATGCTGAAGCTGGGAATTGGAGGTATGGAAGGAAACTCCTGTCGAAGAATCCTGCTTTAATTCGCCCACAGTTGGGGTGACGGCTGGAAACTTGACGACACCATTGGGTTCGGCGACGAGCTGGCCGAAGCTGGTAATAACAAGGGCCAAAAAGAGGGGTGCTTTCACTTGGTGTTACATTAAAGGGGGAAGCGGAGATTCTAAAGCATAACTTTTAAAACATGCGCTTACCGATTTGAGCGCAAGGGTAGAGGTAAGGCCGCGAGAGCAGCATTACCGATCAACTAACCCTCCGCTGGCTCAGGAAATGTGAGCCCGGACATCGCGTCCAACGCGATACCCATACAGCCCATAGAAGGCTACATAGGCAAAAGCAATCGTTGGAACAATAAACGAATGCTGAATCCCAATACAGTCAGCAACCGCGCCCTGTAACGGAGGCAAGACAGCCCCTCCAGATATGGCCATAACCAACAGCGAAGAGGCCTGGCTCTTCAATGAACCAATGCCTTCAATGGCCAGTGAAAAAATGTTCGACCACATCACAGAACAAAAGAGCCCCACCGCCAAAACGCTCCATTTGGCCAACTCGCCAGAGCCAACCATTCCAATGATCAACAAGGTAATAATGATACCGGCAAAAAGAGCGAGCATCCGATGGGCGCTCTCCGCATTCACAAAAAACGCGCAGCAGAGCCCGACAAGAAAAATCGCATAGTGCATCGCCGACGACAGGCCGGACAGAAGCCCTATGATGATCACGGCAATGATGGGCACCAAAAGAATAACGTTTCGTTTCACACGGAACCCCAGGTCACTAAGGGCCGCTGCCCCCATAAAACGACCGATCATTAATCCGCCCCAGTAGTAAGCAAGAAACCGTGTCGCCGCCTCACTCGAGATCCCTCCGACCACCGGCGTTCCAAGGAAATTTACGATTGCACTTCCCACACTCACCTCGCCGCCGACATACATAAAAATCGCCACCATACCGAGTACGGTATGCGGTACTTTGAGGGCTCCGACTCCCCGGGTAATGGTTTCTGCATTCGTGAAGTTAGGCAAATGCGCGCACTTAACAAAAAAGGCAAGTAGCACGAAAACGACGGAGAAGCAAAGATACGGTATCTTCGCGGATTCTGCACCATGCATACTGGGGCTGGTAAAAACATTAAAGATCAACCAGCCTCCAATGATTGGCCCAATGGTGGTTCCAAACGAATTCACTCCTTGCGAGAGATTAAGTCGGCTTGAGGCCGTTCGTTCCGGACCTAAGATAGCAACGTAGGGGTTGGCGGCAATCTGCAACACCGCAAAACCAAGCCCCACGATGAATAGGGCACCCAGGAAAAACGGGTAAGAATGCAGAATCGCCGCCGGATAAAATAGAGCGCTTCCAGAAGCCGCTGTCAGAAGACCAATAATGACACCATTCTTATAACCGATTCGGTTGATCGGATCACCGTGAAAGATCGAGATAATATAGTAAATTAGCGAACCAACCGTGTAGGCTCCAAAAAATGCAAGCTGCACCAGCATGGCCTGGAAATAAGACAGGGCAAATGCCTCCTTAAACCGGGGTATAAGGATATCATTCCACACCGTCATAAATCCCCAGACAAAAAACAACGAGGTCATCACCGCGAAAGGCCCCACAAGAAATTTCCGGTCGCTTTCGCCCTCGTGTTTCTGTGGCGAGCTAGAGATAGATATAGCCATATTTCGTGATTCCTTTGCCCGAGAGCTCCGCGTCTGAAAACCCGCGCCTAATATCCCCATTTACTGGGAGTTTCGCCCATGACAAACCCCAGAGTGCCGCCTTGCTCGATATCGCTGTAGTGGATTACTGCGGCGTTTAGGGGACGCCCATTCAGGGTTGCGCTCTGGATGTAGATGTTCCTTTTAGATACATTCTGAGCCGAAATAACGAATGTTTTTCCGTTAGCAAGGTGCCAGGTCGTTTTTGGAACAGAGGGGCCATGCAGGTAGTAGATATCTTGACCGGCTATGGGAAAAAAGCCCGAGATAAGAAAGATATACATGGAACTCATCGCCCCTTGGTCGTCATCTCCTGGCAGCTCCCTGCCTTTATACCTATTCTTATACATGTCGGCCCAATACGACGAGAGATCCGGCCGTCCCATCGCAGCAAACAGCCAGGGCGTCATAAACGAAGGTTCATTGCCAAAATCGATCCATTTATTCTTAAAGGCAAATTTCAGGCGTTCGACAAATTTCTCTTTCCCTCCCATTTTCGCGACAATCTCCGATAGGGCGAAGTTGGGTGCATAGGCCATCTCCCAACTGGTGGCTTCATAGAAATCCACATTGTAATTTTTTCTCAGGCCAGTATCCGTGAACGCTCCGTCCCGGCGACGGCCCCGGGGAAATCCGGTGTAGCCGGAATCCTCAGCGGAGTCGTCCCACACATTTTTCCAATTCTCAGAACGTTTGCGGAAACGCTCGGCGTCTTCGGTTTTCCCAAGGCCTTTAGCCACTTCGGAAACACTGAAATCATTGATAGCGAATCCAAGCGTTCCGGAAGCAGATTTTAGACGGTTACAATACGGAGCGGTTTCACCGAAGGGAACGTAACCCAGGCTGCGGTACGATTCAGTACGTCCGGAGGTATCCGCGTGATGTTTGAGCAGGGCATAAGCTTCCTGCCAGTTCACCCCGGGAACTTTTTTCAGGAAAGCATCCGCAATGACGTTTTCCACCTCGTCCCCGCCTTGGCCGGTGCGATATTCCACCCCCGAGACGAACGCGGTAGCTACATAGCCGTCCTGATTATGTTTATGCCGCGCGATGAAGGAGTTGACGATGCTACCGGATGTTGCCGGATCGATGATATTCAGGAGTGGAAAGAGCGTTTTCCAACTATCCCACAAGGTATAGTGATCATCCCAAAACGACTCACTGGAATCCCAATGGTCTCCGGTACGATCGCGCGGCTGCACCATGGAATGCCAGAGCGCGGTATAGCATCTGCGGGTTTCTTCCACAGGTGCCCCTTCAATCTCGATCGCACCAAGGTTTGCATTCCAAATGTGCAACGTGGTGGATTACGCGTGGTCCAACACCTGGCTGCTGCGCATCACCGGCAACGCGGTTTATGGCGACCGCGTGGAGCGGGATGTGTTCAACGCCGGGCCGGGAGGCATCGCGCCCGATTTCAAATCGCACGTCTATTACCTCAGCCCTAACCGCATTGATGCAACGCACCCGGCAAAGCCCGGAGCAGGCGGGCTGACTTCCTACGCTCCAAAGCAGCAGCCGCTCTGCTGCACGGGCAACCTATCGCGGCTTTTGCCGAACTATGTCGGAAGCATGTGGATGGCCAGCGCAGACGGAGGCTTTGCCGCCACGCTGTATGGCCCCTGCATCGCCTCGGTCTCCGTGGACGGAACGAAAATCCGGCTGGAGACCCAGACGGATTACCCCTTTGGCAGCGACATCACGGTGAAGATAGCCGCGGATCAACCTCGGGAATTTCCGCTTTACCTCCGGCTCCCCTCCTGGTGCCAAAAGCCGCTCCTTACCATCAACGGCGAGCCGCGCGAGATCCGCGATACCAACGGCTTTGCGTTGCTCAAGCAGACGTGGAAAACGGGCGACATCATTCGGTTGAGCTTGCCCATGGAAGGCCGCGTCGCCTCGGGTCGTTGTGCCGACGGCGCACCCTATACCAGCGTAACCTACGGGCCGTTGCTGTTTGCCTTGCCCATTCCCATTCTCAACAACGACCTCAACACACCGGATACTACCTTCCCGTTCCAGTATGCCTTGCAGCCGGGTAGCGCAATCAAAGTCGCACATCACCCCATGCCGCTCCCCTGGTCATGGGATAAGGCGCCGCTCCAACTGACCATCAAGAGCGAGGCGGTGACATTTGGCGCGAATTTTGCCTTGCCCAAACAGCCTGTCGCCGCCACGGGCGAGCCGCTTACGGAACTGACCTTGCGCCCCTTCGGTGCCACCGCATTCCGCATCAGCATGTTTGCGTTGGCCAAACCCGAAACAACGAAATAGCCTTAGTCTCGGTGCCCGAACCTCCTGATCCATTGCGGAGGCCGGGCTGTGGAATGCGAGGCGGTCATGGACTACTCCGAACGGAGGCGCTGCCTCTGCATTTCCGCCGTGGCGCGCACGTGGGAAGCGCCCTGGATATAATCGATGACCTTCGGCGCGGTAAGGGTGTTGTAGAGGACGGCAATCCCAGAGGCCGGGCACACGGAGTCGCCAAGCCCCGCGCCAAGCCACACCTTGCATTTAATGCGCCGGGCCAAGTGAATGGGGTCGTAATAGGCGAGCCCGGCGGCGGCATCGGGCCGCCATCCGCGCAGACGCCCGGATTGAATGCCGGAGAGATCGCAGCACCATGGCATATCCGCACTACACTCCGTCACATCGCCGTCCAGCGCCGCCGCCCAGAGGGCCTGGAGACCGCCCTGGCTCCCCCCTCTAACCAGAAGAGTTTTGCCATTCCACTCCGGACGCGATTTGATGTACTCCAAAGCTCTCAAAACGCGCAACGCCATGCCGTTGAAATAGCAAGTCTCCGGCTTTTCGTTCTCCGGATTGGAGAAAGCATAGCCCTTTAATTCGCCCAGCCCCAGCGCCCGGTAGAACTCCGGATCGCGCCCGTTTTCGATTCCATGGGCGTTGATGTTGAGCGAGATCATGCCGGTAACGGGTTGCGGGTGGGCGGGGCTGACTCCGTAGCCGTTGAAGCTGACGACTGCTGGCAAAGATTTTTCCTTCGCGTTTTTCGGCACCGCGAGGCACCCGGAGACCGCCTTCCCCCCGACGCAGGAAATCTGGACATCGAACGCGGCATAGCCTGGGTTAGGTGACTCGATCTCTTTGAGTTCCACCTTCATGGGAGCCGCCGCGAGGCGGGCTTTCTGCGCGTTCCAAAAGGCATCGGAGTCAGCCGTATCCGGGTCGCCCGTGAGTTTTCCGGGCTCCACACCGACCCCGCCCTCGAACTTCACAGGGGAGGTGCTGCTCTCATCCAAACGGTAGCCGCTGCCGCTCTCCTTGTTGTTGACGAACTTGCCTTTCAACGGAGTCCCGTCACTATTGACCACAGTGACCGCAAGATGAACAAAACCGGGAGTCGCCAGCGAGGTGACGACTTCCAACGGCGCGTCGGCGGCGCTTTGCTGCTGGCCCGTTTCGGTTTTCTTGTCGTCCCCTTGGCGAACCCACTTGAGCGTTTTTCCCGCCACAGGTTTTCCGTCTTCCATCAGCTGAAGCCGGAAGGTGATGGGTTCTCCGGGTGAGTAGGAGACGGGCTCCTTCACGGTTGCCCAGTTAAGGGAGATGACACCCGCCATCACGGGGGCGCACCGGAGCAGGGCCGTTGTGAGGAGCGTTAGTTTGACCAATTTGTTCATAGGGTCAGGGTAGAGAATGGCGGATGAAAAATCACGCTCTATGCAGAGAGCGGTTGCGGCGAATTAACGCAAATCGTTGCTTCAGGGGAGGCGAAATTCCGGATGCGGGCAATGGAAAGATGATGAAGCCCCTTGCATTACCTATTCGGTGGGGAAAGGGCTGGCCATGATGCGGGCCACGGGTTTCCAGAGGTCGCTATAGGCGCACGAGTCGCCCACGTCATGCTGGCCCACGGGGGGTTTTGAGGGGTCCACCCACACAGCTCGCGGGTCATCTTTGAGCCTGTTCAACGCCCAGATCATCCAGCCGACGTTCTCTTTGGCAAAAAGCGTGAGCATGCCGCACTGGAATTCACGGCAAACGGTCTCGGTTTTATTCCACGGCGTGGAGCCAAACTCGGTGCAAAGAACCGGCACCTTGTGCTTGCCTCGAAAGGTGGTGATATGCCGCTGCACTTCCCATGGATGATTGTCGTCAGGATAATCATGGAAAGTGAAAACGACGTTGTTGAACGGTGCGTCCACCGTGGAGGCGGTGGGGCCCCAGGTGGCTTCCATGGAGCGGGCGTGGGACCAGTCGTTGTTGCCTACCAGGATGATGTGCCGCTGATCCACTTTGCGGATGGCTTGGAGGCAGCGGGTGATCTTCTCCCGAGCATCCTCCGGCGCGATGTCGTGTGGCTCGTTGATCAGCTCATAACCAAGCACATTCGGATCGTTTTGGTAACGCTCGGCCACCTTTACCCAGCCGTCGATCCATTGCTGCACGGTCGCCTCGTCCCACGACTTGGCTTCTTGTTTTTGGCGTGCGGTGGCCTCGTCAACGGCGGAGCTGAGGTACTCGTGGTCGTCGAGAATCACGTACATATTGGCGCGCTTCGCGGCATCCACCACCGGGTCGATGAAGTCGCGGATATGCGCATCTACGTTGATAGGCCGGTCGGCATGGCCGTTGAAGGTGAGCAGGTAAAAGGAAAGGCGCACGGTATTGAGGTAGCGCTCCTTGCAGTATTTCATCACCGCGTCGTCCTGGGCGGAAATGAGGACATCGCGGCAGTAGCCGATGCCGACCGGGATGAACGGCTTCTCCCCGCCGGGAGCGAGCGGCGAGGTGACAATCTGCTGGTCTTTGACCCGCAACCAAACGGCCTCATTGGGGGCGCTGTTGCCCGCCACGGATTGCGCCAGGCTATTTATAAGGATGAGCAGCGGAAGGGTGAAAGCAAGGGCGGCGGTTTTGGCCCAAGAAGGAAGAGGGATCATAGAGTGCTGGCTGGGAGGGCTCGTTTGGCAGGGATCGAGGGAGGGGAGGAGGGTAGCTAGTGGCAAGCTATGGCGGGAGCCGTGGTTTGACAAACAGATCGAATTGAAGCTCGTTGCATCCGCCGCATTTTTTATCAATTACAACGTGGGAAGCTGCAACATAGGTGACACTGTTTAAAACAGATTTTATCTTGGAAAAAACACGCCTCACGACCGCCGGGTTGGCAATGCTGGGCCAGACTGGCAAAACGGCAAGCGAGGGGAAACCGCAATGGTCAAGGATATTGGAGGAAGAGGCGTCGGGCCCCCGGGAAACCCCAGGAGTTGCTGACCGCCAACGGGTTAATCCTGTGTCATTCGGCAGAGAAAAGCAAGGGGCCCTCTTTAGGGCACCTCTGGGAATGATGCAACGAGGCGCATGAAAAGCCGGTTGTTTTGATATTAACCTAAATTAAGATGTGCTCATGCGAGCTTCCCGCCCCCCCATTTCCTGCCGACGTGGCTTTTTGGGATATCGTCTTTATTTCTCGAAAGCGCCCGCCCAGAAAGGCTTCAGCTTGGTCGAGGTCATGCTGGCCCTCGGGGTCATGAGCTTTGCCATGACGGGGTTGATCGGCTTGCTTTCCGTCGGGCTGGGGCTCTCCCGTAATTTCATGAACATCACCTCGGAAACCCAGGTGGTGCAGACCGTCTCCAACGAATTGCAATTGATGGACTACAGCGCGGTCGTCGGCGGCAGCGCAACCTACACCGGCACCTTCCCGCGTTTCTACGACGAAGGGGGCGTCTTCATCAAGACCTCCGCAGGCAACACGCCCGCCAACGCCTTCTTCAAGGTCAACCTGCAACAGCAATCCTACAGTCTTTCTGGATCCGCCGTGGATGAGGACATTGCAAAAACGGTCATCTTTGAAGTGGTCAACCTGCACGGCAATCTCGAGAAAAAAACTTACAGCGCACTGGCTGTAAACAATGGCCTTTAAACCGTGAACCCTCGCAGCCCATGTTCATCGCGGCCCCCGGTGGGGGGATTCTCTTTGATTGAGGCTCTGGTCGCCATGGTGGTGCTCACCCTCATCCTGGTGGTCTGTTTCGGTATCCTTAACACCACGGAAAAGGCGTGGAAGGCATCGTCCGAAAAGATTGATGAATTCCAGGCGGCCCGGAGCGCGTTTGAAAAAATCACCCGCACCCTCAGCCTCGCCACTCTCAATACTTATTACGACTACTACGACAGCGGCCGCAACCGCCGCCTGCCTTCCAACGCCTCCACCTTCGTGCCCGATGTGTACGGTCGGCAGTCCGAGTTGGAGTTCGTCTCCGGCAAGGCCCTCGTCACGGGCGCTCACACCCAGGTGACCCACTCCGTATTCTTTACAACCCCGCTTGGCTACACCCCGACCTCAGATTACTCGGAGCTGGGCAAGCTCCTCAACGCGATAGGCTTCTACATCGAGTTCAACAGCGACGCCACGGAGCGCCCCGACTTCCTGTCGCTGCTCTCTAACCCACCCGCCCCGCGCTGGCGCTACAGGCTGCTGGAATTTCAGCAACCGAGCGAAAACCTCGCCATTTACAAAGTCAGCGATAACTCCTGGATCGCCAGCGCCCTCGCCTCTGCCTCCCCTCCGGTTTATGTGATCGCGGAGAACATCCTCGCCTGCGTCATCCTGCCCAAAGCCGCGAATACCTCCGACAACCTCGCCTCGGAATATGAGTACGACAGCCGCACCGCCTGGACGTCCGGCACCCAGCCCGCCACCATGCACCAGCTTCCGCCGCTCGTCCATATCGTCCTGATCGCGGCAAGCGAAGCCTCCATGGCCCGGCTGCAAAACGCGGCCACCACCCCGCCGGATCTCGGCTTTTCCTATGCGGAAGTCTTCCAGAGCGCGGCGAGCCTTGACCAAGACCTCACCACCGTCACCGAAGCGCTGGAGCGCAAGCGCATCCACTTCCGCGTCTTCCAGGCGGATGTGGCTTTGCGGGAAGCTCGCTGGAGCCCATAGCCCCCCCTCTCTTCCCATGAACACCCAACCATCACGCATCCTGGCCCACACCCGCGGCCCGCGGCCCCGTGGGAACCAAGCCATCGCGCTAGTGACCGTCCTCGCCGTCCTGGTCATCATTTCCGCGATGGTCATCGCGTTCATGAGCAGCGTCGGCACGGAGGTTAGCGCCTCCAAGGCCCACGCGGACAGCAACTCCGCGCAGATCCTGGTGGACACCACGGCCAACATTGTCATGGCCCAGATCCGGCAGGCCACCACGGAAACCGTGGGCTCCACGGAAACCTCCTGGGCAAGCCAGCCGGGGATGATCCGCACCTTCATCCCCAACGGCGGCCTTTCCAAAGCCTACAAACTCTACTCGTCGGCCACCATGGTCGATACCAAGGTCGATTTGGCCGGGGAAACCACCGCCATGGCCAACTGGGCATCCCAACCCGCGATCTTCACCGATCTCAACCAACCCGTGTCGGGGAACTACCCCATTACCCCTCCCCCGGATAACACTATCGACGGCTACTCCCTCTCGGCCACCCCGCCGGGAGTCAGCTCCAGCGGGTCCATGCCCATGCCTGCCCGGTGGCTCTACATCCTCAGCGACGGTTCCGTGGTCTCCCCCACCGTATCCGGAACGGGGACCCGCGCCACCGTCCTGGGCTCGGCGACCACCAGCATCGTGGGCCGCATCGCCTTCTGGACCGACGACGAAAGCAGCAAAGTCAACATCAACACCGCCTCGGAAGGCAGCTATTGGGATACCCCTCATTTCGCGGTCAACGACGACGTCAACCTAGCCAACTACCAACCGGTCAACGGCGAATACCAACGCTACCCGGGGCATCCCGCCGGGGTGTCGCTCAGCGCCGTGTTCCCAAAGCCATCGGGCTTCACCGATCTGCAATGGGCCGACTCGATTTACGGAATCGTCCCGCGGATCCAGCCCGGCGGATCGGAGCAAGGCAGCGTCTCCTCCACCACCGCGATCATCCCCGATACCGACCGCCTCTACAGCAACACCGACGAACTCCTTTTTAGATCCGGTACCGACGGGCGCGTCACCCAGGGCTTCACGCAAGCGCAGTTGGTACAATCCCGCTTTCTCCTCACCGCGCGCAGCGTCGCTCCCGAGCTGAATCTCTTCGGGCGGCCCCGCGTTTCAATCTGGCCCGTCGACGTGGACCTCGCCACCAACCCCAGCAGCCCCTACACCAACGCCTTCGACCGCCTCTCGGCCTTCTGCTCCACCTATGGCGGCACCTCCACCCCCAAGCGCTACTACTTCCAGCGGCAGGACTCCGGCAGCGCCACCAATGACTACGCCAACATCAGCCGCAACCGCGACCTCTACAGCTACCTCCAGAGCATGACCTCCCGGGCCGTTCCCGGCTTCTCCGGCTTCAGCTTCCAGGACAAATACGGCAGCGACGCGGACCAGATCCTCACCGGAATCTTCGACTACATCCGCTGCACCAACCTCTTCGACGACAACCTGGGCAACTCCTACGTTTCCGGCTCGGCGCCCACGCAATTCTACCAATTCACCACCCCCCGCAAGAGCACCTCCTACTACTGGCCGGGGCATGGGCAGGTCTCGCCGATCCAGATCGGCACCACCCAGGGGCTGGGTCGATATTACACGTTATCGGAGATCGGCCTGCACTTGATCTGCACCGCCGACGAGCAATGGCCCCGCCGCCGCCACCAACCTCTCGGCCTACGATGCCAGAACCGCCAGCAACCTTGCCACGGCCCGAGCGTTGACCGGCTCCAACGGCGTCCAGACTTTCGCCGTCACCTTCCCCAATGCCACCGGCACCAGCGGTGTGGCTGTGATCCCCACCCCCGACCTGATCCTCACCGGGGTGAACGAAGCCAACGGCAAGGCCAGCAATTGGTGGGGCTACGACACTAGGGTCAATCGGGCGTCCCAAAACCCGGGCGACAGTTCGCACCAATACGAGGGAGCCTTCATCCGGACCAACACGAATACGGACCCGTCAAACTGGGTTCTAAGCTCGACCGACACGACCACCGGCGTGACCGGCACCTCGGGCGACGTGCTGCGGACGTTAATGCCCAAGTCGGGCGATCTCCGCCTGGTCGCCGCGACCCATTCGGTCGATACCACCACGTTATTTCAAACGCACCCCTCCTATTTCGGCACGACCAAGCTGGCCCACTCCTTCCAGGAAGCCGGTGGTTCATGGGGGGTTACCGGGGCGTCGTCAGGAAATCTCGTTTCAGGAAACACCACGGCCAGCAGCTCCGCCGACGTGCCGGGGGATGTCAGCACCGACGCCGCAACGGGAGATTGGGACAGCAGCCTGCCGGGGTTCCTCAACGGTTCTTTCGCTAACAAACCCGACGAAGGCAACAACAACAACTACAATAGCGGCGCGGTCAGACCGCCCGGGCCTGCGTTTTTCTCCCCGAACCGGATCATCCCTTCGCCCGGGATGTTCGGCTCCCTGCCCACGCGGGTGAAAGCGCGCATTCCATGGCAGACGCTCCTTTTCCGGCCGCAGCCGAGCCACCCCGCCAACAACAAAGGCCCAAAGGATCACTTGATCATGGACCTCTTCAACATGCCGGTGGTCGAGCCCTACGCGCTGAGCGAGCCCCTCTCCACCGCAGGCAAGATCAACCTGAATTACCAGATCATGCCCTATACTTACATCACCCGGAACACGGCCATCCGCGCCGCGCTAAAGGCGGAAAAAGTCGTGGCCGTGGCCAACACCAACGGGAGCGTCAAAACCTACACGACTGCGTCTTCCCCACGGCATACTCTGAACCTGAGCGACACCAACGGCACCTTGCGTCAGTTCCGCGAGCGCTTCGATTCCGGGGACATCTTCCGCTCGGCCACCGAGATCTGCGACGTTTATCTCGTCCCCGACGACCAGACCTGGACCACCAATCAAAGCGCCGACACTTATTGGGCTGCCAATCAGCTCACCGGCGACAATCTTCGCGAAAAACCTTACACGAACCTCTACGGGCGGCTCACCACCAAATCGAACGTCTTTCAGGTCCACTACCGGGTGCAGACCATCCAGCACCGGCCGAAAAACGGCAGTGAAGAATGGGACGAAAACAAGGGCGGCGTCACTGGCGAAAGGCGAGGGTCCATCACCATCGAACGCTACGTTGATCCGGCGGACGCCACCCTCCCGGATTGCGCCACCAACCTTACGGGAGAGACGATGGAAGGGCACTACCGCTTCCGCGTCATCAACCAGACGCGGTTCAACCACTAGGCACCCATGAACCGGACCGCAGGCAAATCACAACCCCGGGGATTCTCGCTGATGGAGCTGATGATCGTCGCAGCCATCCTGGCGGTCCTGCTCGGGCTCGCGGTGCCCACACTTCAAAAAAGCACCCAGGCATCCAGCCTGACCTCCGCGGGGGAAACCATCGTGGGCAATCTCGCCCTTGCCCAGCAGATCGCCAACGTCCGCAACCGCCAGGTTGAAGTCCGGTTCTACCAACTGCCGGGGGACCAAAACACCCTTGGCTACCGCGCCTTCCAGCTCTTCAGAATCGAACCCGAGGGGGCCAAGGCCGTCACGAAAGTCATCCGTTTCCCCCAATTCACCGCCTTTGCCTCGACCGCAGACAAGACCTCGCTGCTGAACCTGCCGGTGCAGAGCGCAACCGCATCGTCACCCGCCCTTCCCCGCCAGGGCACCAACTACAAGTATCTCTCCTTCAAATTCAAGCCGACCGGCGAGACCGACCTCGACACCTCCGCCAAGTGGTTCCTTACCCTGGTGCTGGAAAACGACCCGGTGCGGCAAATCGGGCTGCCTGCCAACTTTTTAACCGTACAAATCAACCCCGTTTCTGGAAAGCCGACCGTCTTCCGTCCTTAAAAGCATGCTTATTTCCCCAAAATCCATCAGCAAAGTTCGCCGGATGGTGGACACCTACTCACCCTTGATCTTCGAGGCGGTGAACGAGGTCCCTGTGCACTATTTTGAGACTCGCGAACATTTGAGAAGCGTGCCCGCCGGTTGGCAGAAGTGGCCATGCGCAGCCCACCGCATGGGATGGGGAGAGCAATGGGGCAGTTGCTGGTTCGTCGGCAAAATCACCGTCCCGCAGGAAGCCGCCGGGGAGCCCCTCTTCATCCGCGCGCAAACCGGAGGTTACGAGGCCCTCTTCTGGGTTAATGGCGAGCCCCGGGGGATCTTCACCCACCCCAAGGATGCCGCCCCACGCGGCAACCACCATACCCTTTCGCTTGAACGCTGCGGCGTCGCGGGCAGAGAATACGAAATCGCCGCGGAGAGCTACGCCGGGCATCCCGCCACTGGATCGATGCCGTTTGACACCCCGCAAACCCAGGACGCCTACCCGATCCGCTTTCCCAAGCTATTTGAAGGCATCAAGGAACGGGTCAAGGAAGGGCGATGGGAACCCAACGGCGGAGCCTGGATCGAGTGCGACTGCAACATGACCAGCGGGGAATCCATGGTCCGCCAGTTCATGAAAGGGCAGCGCTACACGCAGACCCATTTCGGCTACCGCTCCAACGTCTTCTGGCTGCCGGACACCTTCGGCTACAGCGCCGCCCTGCCGCAGATCCTGCTCGGGTGCGGCATTCGCAATTTTTTGACCACCAAGCTCACGTGGAACGACACCAACACCTTCCCGCTGGACACCTTCTACTGGGAAGGCATTGACGGCTCGAAAGTGCTCACCCACTTCAACAACATCCACTGCTGGCCCGACCCCGCCACGCTCATCACCAAGCTCCACGGCGGCCAGAAAGACTTCCGCACCGTGGAAAACTACGTGCAGCACAAAGAAATCAACGACCGCCGCCTGATCTCCTACGGCTTCGGCGACGGCGGCGGAGGGCCCCAGTTTGAAATGCTCGAAATGGCCCGCCGCTGCCGCGACCTCGATGGCTGCCCGCGCGCCGAGCACACCACCGTCCGGCAGTTTATGGACGGCTTGGAAGTCAGCTCCAATAATATTCCAACCTACTCCGGCGAACTCTACTTCGAAGGCCACCGGGGAACCTTCACCCAGATGGGGGCCATCAAGCGCGGCGTCCGCAAAAGCGAGATCGCCCTGCACAACGCCGAGTTTCTCTCGTCAGTGGCGCTACTCAGCGGCGGCGATTCCAGGAAAGCCGAGACCGACGCCCTCTACGACCTGCTGCTCATCAATCAATTTCACGACATCCTCCCCGGCACCTCCATGCCGGAGGTGCACGACCGCGCCATCACGGAATTGCAGGAAGTCGAGCAAACCGCCAGCCGCCTTGCCCAGGAACTCGGCAGCACCCACGGGGACAGCTCCGCGTGGACGCTCTGGAACAGCCTCAGTTGGGAACGAGAAGGCACCTTCCGCATCGAGGGCCTGCCCCCCGGCACGACCTGCGCCGCCCCGTCCGTGACCACCCAGCCCGTGGAGCCCATCGGCGGCAAACCGGCGCTCCTGGTCAAAGGATTGCACGTACCGGCCCTCGGCCGCGCCTCCTTCCCAACGGCCCCCGCCGCCGCCACCCGCGAGCCCTCCCCCTTCTCATACCGCGACCGCTCGCTAGTGACCCCGCTCTTCCGAGTCGAATTCGACGAATACGGCTACATCGCTTCCCTCTACGACCTGCCCCACCGGCGGGAACTGCGGGGCAGGGGGCTTCCCCTTAACGCCTTTTTGCTCGGGGAAGACGTGCCCGAAGTCTGGGACAACTGGGACATCGACCCCGACCAGAAAATCAAGATGAAGCTCCAGACGCGGCTCATCGAACGCCGCGTCGTAGCCGATGGCCCACTCTGCTTCACCCTGCGGAGCGTCTACGAAATCGGCCGCGGCTCCCGCATCACCCAGGACATGGCGTTCTACACCGATTCCTACCGGATCGACTTCGACACCCATGTCGACTGGCACGAAAAACACCAACTTCTCAAAGTCGGCTTCGACCTCAACCTGCGGTTCCCCTACGCCCGTCACGAGATCCAGTTCGGGCACGCCCTGCGCCCAGCCGTCAAAAACAACTCCTACGAAAAAGCCATGTTCGAAGTCTGCAACCACAAGTGGACTGACTTCTCGGAAACCCTCTACGGCGTGGCCCTTCTCAACGACAGCAAATACGGCATCTCCGTTGAAAACAGCGACCTGCGGCTCACCTTGCTCAAAGGCGGCTGCCATCCCGACCCTCGGGGCGACGCCGGGGAGCACCTCTTCTCCTACGCCCTACTGCCTCATACCCAAGGGTTTTCCACCGCCACGGTCGTGCGCCCGGCCTACGAATTCAACACCCCCCTTATCGTCTCCCCCGGCGCACTCCCCTTCGAGGGAATCTGCGACATCAGCGCGCCCAACATTCTGTGCGAAACCGTCAAGCCCGCCGAAGACGGCCAGGGCATCATCCTCAGGCTCTACGAGACCGAGGGCGCGCATTGCCAGACCGAAGTGACCCTCCGCCAGGCCTTCCGGGAAATCGTCGCCACCAACCTCCTGGAGGAAAACCCGCGCCCCATCCCCATGAGGGAAGGCCACATCACCCTGGACTTCTCCCCCTTCCAAATCATCACACTGAAGGCCCTCCCTTACGGACGGACCACGGCCAGGACGTAGTTCGGCGTTCCAAAGAGGCTCCGAGCCACGTCGCGCACGTCCTCCAGGCTCACAGCATCGATTCGCTCGGCCAGGTGGGTGAATTCATCGAAGCCCAGGCCGTAGAGCTCGTCGAGCGCGCATTCGTGCGCCAGGGAGTCGTTGCTCTGGCTGCGCAGGGCTTCCTGGCCCAGTAGTTTCGCTTTGGCCCGGGAAAGTTCTTCCGCGCTCAAGCCATCGGTGGCCAGGGAGCGGATTTCATCCAGAAACTCAGTCTTGACCAGTTCGACTTTCGCCGGATCAGTGCCGAGGTAAAATACAAACGGCCCGGGAACCAATCCCGTGGCCTGGCTCGCCCCCACGAAGTAGGCGAGGCCGAGCTTCTCGCGAATCCGGTTGAAAAACCGCGAGCCCAAGTCGCTGCACGCTTCCTCGATCAATTCGAGGGCATGGCGGCGCGGGTCAAACAAATCCAGCCCTCGGAACCCGGCCATGACGATGGCTTGTTCCTTCGGTTTGAATGCCTCAACGGCTTGCGCGCCGGTCAGAGCGGGCGGTTGCGGCGGGGTTTGCAGGGCCGGTTTCCCTTCCGGGAGGGCGGCGAAATAGCGTTCCGCCAGCGCGAGGACTTCCCCGGCTTTGACGGCTCCGAATACGGCGAGGACGCCGTTGCGCGCCACGGCGTATTCGCGGTGAAATGCCTGCAGGTGGCTGCGCTCCAGGGCGGCCACGGTTTCAGGCGATCCGCCCGAGCGCATCCCGTAGGGGTGGCCGGGGTAGAGGGTGCGCCGCATCAGGTTGCGGGCCACGGCGGTCGGCTCCTCGTCCTCGGCCTTGAGCGAAGCCGCCTGCACTTCTTTTTCCCGGGCGATTTCCTTTTCGGGAAAGGTGGGGTGCAGCAGGACGTCGGCCAGCAGGCCAAGCCCGGCAGCCAGGTCGGGCTGCATGATTTTGACGGAGACGCAGAAGGAGTTGTTCCCGGCCTCCGCGCCGATACCGCCGCCAAGGGACTCGATTTCCTCGGCGATTTCGTCGGCCGAGCGGGTCTCGGTGCCTTTCGGCAGGACGTGGGAATAAAGGCGCGAGATGCCGTTGTGCTCGGGCGTTTCAGCCAGCAGCCCGGCTTTAAAGCAGGCAACGGCGGAGACGATCGGCAGCCGTGGGTCTTCGCGGACCAGCAGGCGTAATCCGTTGGAAAGCTCGAATTTCTGCACCGCAGGGACGGGCGGCGGGGTGGCCTGCCGGGCCTTTTTTTGGAGCGCCGCCGCGGGCTCGAGCGAAGTGATGGTGAGGTTGGCTTCGGTAAAATAGGTCTGCGCGACGCGCACGAGGTCGTTCGGCGTGACGCGCTGGATGGCGGCGAGGTAGTCGCGGGTGAAGTCGCAGCTGCGGGTGAGCTGCCAATTTGAGCCGAGGTCGGCGGCGCGGCCGCGTGTGGTGACGAGGTTGTTGATCTGCCCCGAGAGGGCCTGGCGCATGGCCTTGGCCAGTTCGCCCGATCCGGCGCCGTCTTCTTTGAAGCGTTCGATGACGGCCAGGGTCTCCGCGAGCGCGGCTTCGCGGCGGTCGGGGTCCATCATTGCCTCGACGCCGAAAAGCCCCGGCTGGCCGGGCGTATAGCACCATGTCTGGATACCGTGGGCCAGGCTCAGCTCCTCGCGCACGCGGCGGTGGAGGCGGCTGGAGCGGCCGTCGCCCAGGATCAGCGAAAGGAGGTCGAGCGCGGGGACGTCGGGGTGGGTCAGTTCGGGAATGTGCCAGGCAATTTCGAGCCGCGAGAGTTCCGTGGGAAATTCGGCGCGTTCCTCGCGGCGACCCAGTTGCAGTGGTTCCCGGGGAATGTAGACGGGCGGCAGCGGCTGGCGCGGATAGGCCTCGAAGAGGGCGGCGAGCTGGTCGCGAACGCTTTGGGCATCGACGTCGCCGGTGATGACGAAGAAAAGGTTATTGGGGACGTAGCGGGCTTTATAATACCGCAGCACATCCTCGCGCGTGAGCCGGTTGTAGACGTCGAGGTGGCCGATGACCGGGTGCTGGTAGGGGTGGCGGCGGTAGGCGGTGGCGAAAAGGTTCTTGGAGCTGACGCGGTCGGGGTCGTCCTGGCTCATGGCGAATTCGCGCCGGATCACCTCTTGCTCTTTGACGTACTCCGCCTCGGGCAGGGTCGAGTTCATCATCGCGTCGGCGAGGATATCGAGGGCGGTGGGGACGCCCTGGCTCGGGATGTCGATCCAGTAGACGGTGCGATCAAAGGAGGTGTAGGCGTTGATGTAGCCGCCCGCGTTCTGCACGCTCTGGGCGATCTCGCCGGGGCCGCGCGTGGCCGTCCCTTTAAAGAGCATGTGCTCCAGGATGTGGGAGAGGCCCGCGCCGAGCCATTCCCCCTCGTGGATGGAGCCGGTTTCGCACCAGGCCTGGACGCTGGCGACGGGGGTCGAGTGATCTTCTTCGACCAGGATCACCAGCCCGTTAGGGAGGGTCCATTGGCGTACGGTGGAAACGGGAAACTCGAGCATGCGGGGGGATGAAGGCTTTTTAATAACTCACGCAAAGACGCAAAGGCGCAAAGGAAAGGCAAAAGCAACCAGAGTTCTCTCTTTTCCTCAAGTTCATGAGTTCCTGATGAATTATCCGCTGTCAGGATTGCTGAACGGTTTCCTTGGGCGGCGTGGTCCGGTTGTCCGGCAGGAAGGGGAGGACGAATGCCTCGCGGAAGTCGTATCCGTTGCGGAAGTCGTCGATGGTGTCGCTGTCGGTTTTGCCGAAAATGCCGACGCGGATCAGGTTGAACACCATTTCGCCGAAATCGTCGCAGCGGTGGATGCCCCAGGCCTCGAAGACGGTCGTCACCATGGGGCCGTATTCCTTGAGCGCGTGCTGCCGGACGCCTTCGAGAAGCTCCTGCCCGGTGACGTGGCGCGAAAGCTCGGTTTTCTGCTTTTTGCGGGATTTCATCGTGAAATCGAGGGCATCCTGCAAAAAGAGATAAGCTTCCTTGTCATAGCGCGGATCGGCCGCGATGGCTTGCTCAAGCGCTTCTGTAAAACCAGTTTTCTGCATAAATTTGGACCGCCGCCGGATGCTCCGCACGCCGCCGGTGGCGATAAAGCCATACCATGCTCCCGACCAGGGTCAAAAGCAACAGGAAGGCCACCAGCTTTTTCTCGCTCGGCGTTAGAATCATCAGATCGGCAAAAACGAGGATTCTAGAGTTCGAAAAGGGCGGCGTCAATGACGACGCGGGGCGGTTCAGGGGAAGAATTCATCATGAACTCATGAACTCAGGAAAAAGACAGAAATTCTTTTCCTGAGTTCATGAGTTCATAATTCGTTTTTGTTCTTCCTCACCGGCGCGGCAGTTCCAGGCAGCGCCAGCGCAGCACGGTCACGGGGGTCTGGAACCAGGAGCTTTTGTCCTTCCCCAAGCGCAGGCGGACGACTTTCCATTTGCTCGGCTCGGGGTCGGCCTCCATCCAAACGTGGTCGCCCACGTAGGCCAGCACATGGGCTCCGTCCCTCGTAACGGCGAAATCCCCCATGTGGAGGTTTTTGTCCTTGAGGGCGTCGAGCGTCGGGGCTTCGCAAACTTTGCGTATGGTCTTGACGGTGCCTCTCCCCATCTCGCTGGCGGAGAGATCGCGCCACCAGAGGGCCACGGAGAGCCGAAGGAGGTGCGGGTTGAGCGTCGCGAGCCCCTGCCAGGCCAAGCCCTCGACAATCCCCCGGCGAACGAGCCCGGAGCAGTCCACGCCGAGCCAGTTCTCGCCGCCCCAGACGTAGCGCACCCCTTCGTAACGGGCCACAGAGCGGGCTACTTCCTCGCGAAGCGCAAAGCGGTCGTAATCCTCGCGCCCTGGGAGAAGGAAAAACGCAGCAAAGAGCGCGCCCACAGCCAGCACGCTCCAGCGCAGCCAGCGAACGCGCCACCAGAGGGCGAGCGTCCCGGCATAGAGCAGGCCGATCAGCGCCACGCTCGCGGCGCGAGTCACGGAAAGGCTGACGGGGACGAGAATGGCCGCCGCCAGCCAGCACCAACCGGCCACCCATAGGAGAATGGCCGTTCTACGGGTAAACCAGGGAGCCCGTGTGGCGCGTTTCAAGGCGCGGGAAGGGTTAACCCTCGAAGGTCTTGGCAACCAGCGTGGCGTTGTGCCCGCCGAAGCCGAAGGAGTTGTTCACTGCCACGCGCACTTTGTGCTCGCGGGCGACCTTCGGGACGTAGTCGAGGTCGCACTCGGGGTCGGCCTCGTCGAGGTTGATGGTCGGCGGCACGATGCCCTGGGTGAGGGCCAGCACGCAGGCGGCCATTTCCACCGCACCGGCGGCACCAAGCAAGTGGCCGGTCATCGACTTGGTGGAGGAGACCATGAGGCCGTTCTTGGCGTGGTTGCCAAAGACGGCTTTGATCGCCTTGGTTTCGCAAATATCGCCCATGCCCGTGGAGGTGCCGTGCGCGTTGACGTAATCGACTTCATCGGGGTTGATGCCGCTCTTTTCGAGGGCCATGCGCATACACCGGGCCGCGCCCTCGCCTTCGGGGAGCGGGGAGGTCATGTGGTAGGCGTCGGCGCTCAGGCCGTAACCGGCGAGCTCGCAGTAAATGCGGGCACCGCGCTTTTTGGCGTGTTCGAGCTCCTCGATGACGAGGATGCCCGAGCCCTCGCCCATGACGAAGCCGTCGCGGTCTTTGTCAAACGGACGGGAGGCGCGCTGGGGCTCGTCGTTACGGGTGGAGAGGGCTTTCATGGCTGAGAAACCCGCCATCCCGATCGGGACGACCGTGGCTTCCGCGCCGCCGCAAACGAAAATATCGGCTTCCCCGTGCTGGATCATGCGCCAGGCTTCGCCCACGGCGTGGCAGGCGGTGGCACAGGCCGAGGTGGTGGAGAAGTTGGGGCCCGCGAGGCCGAATTCCATGGAAACCAGGCCGCTGGCCATGTTGCTGATCATCATGGGGATCATGAAGGGGGAGATCCGCTTCGGCCCCTTGTTCATGAGGATGGTGTGCTGGTCGCAGAGGGTCTGGAGGCCGCCGATGCCGCTGCCGACGATGGTGCCGAAACGGGTGAGGTCCACCTTATCGAGGTCGATGCCGCTGTCGGCGATCGCCATCTTGGCCGCGGCCATGGCGTACTGAGAGAAGCGGTCGGTGCGGCGCGCGTCTTTCGGGTTTTTGAAGAACGGCGTGGCGTTGAAGTCCTTCACTTCGCCCGCGATTTTGGTATCGAAGTCAGTTGTGTCGAACGCGCTGATAAGGTCGATGCCGCTGCGTCCGTTCTTCAGGGAATCCCAGAAGGACGCGAGATCTTTGCCAATCGGGGTAAGCACTCCGATTCCGGTGATGACGACTTTGCGATCAGTGGACATAAAAAGGTCCGATATCCTTGACGGGGTTTGGCCAAGATGCAACCGGAAAATTTCACACCCTCTGGAAGCCGTTTCGCCATTTCAAGGGACGCTCCCGGGGAAAAACCCGGCAAAAATCCTTTAAAAATAAGGTTCTACCCCCTACGATCGGGCGAATTGGAACGCTTGTTTAACACCGACCACGGATTTTCCCTCATGGATTTATTGATTCCCCGCCCCGCCCTGGCCTTTCTCGCCGCCGCGATGCTTGCCGCCTGCAACCGCGCTCCCGCTCCCCAATCGCCCCAGGCCGAGCCCACCCCACAAGCGCGCTCCGAACACTCCGCGACAGCCCAGAACGAACCGGCCTGGATCGTCCAGTCGATCCTCCACGACCTCGTCGAAATGGCCGTTTTTGCCAAGACGCACACTCCGCTGGCCGCCAACGCTCTGGAGCTGCAAAGCCTCCCGGCGGACGCAGGCGGGTATCACTACCTGGCGCGCATCCATCTCCCGGGCATCGAGGAGGTGGCCAGCGTGCCGGTGGATATCACCGGGTCCATCTGGGACTCGGCGGCTTACCAACCCGCCGCCCGGGTGCTCCTGGAAAAGCTTGGAGTCGCCGGAAACGCCGACGGGATCACGGTCCACGAAAGCGCGGTGCGGACCCTTACGGCGCCACAGGCCCTGAATCTCCAGCGGGAAAATCAGCGCGTTTCGGCCATGCTGAGCGCCCACCCGCTTTCCCCGGAAGCCCACGAACAGGCGGCGCTCGTCGTCGGGGTGCTGGGGCTGCGCGAAAACTCCGGCGCATTATGGAACCCCGAGGGGTTTTGCAACCGCGCCACCGCCCATCTCGCCCTGGCCCGGGCGCTGCGCGGGGCCGAGGCGCTCTCCGACGCCGGGGAAATCGCCGAGCTGCTCACGAGCCTCGAAGCCGATACGAAAGCGGATAGCGAGCAGCGCATCGCCCGCCTGCGCGAGCGCAACAACCCGGAGCTCGCCCCGTGGATCAACGCCGCCCTGATGCGCAACCGGCGGGATTGGCGGGTGCTGGAAAAGCGGGGCAGCGCCAGCCTGCTGGAGCGCATCGAGTATTTCCGTGCCAAGTGCGAGGCCGTCTCCCCGGATCTCGCCGGAGAGGAGCTTTGGAAAACTTCCCCCGAGCAGGTCTCGGACTGGTGCAACATCCTGCTCCAGTTTGACTTCAGCGTCGGATCCGGCCACCGGTACACCTCCCCTGCCCTCAAGATGCTGCTGGTCGAGACGGAAGCCGTCTTCCCGGAGGGCAAGGCGATGCAACTGAACGCTGAAAACCTCGCCAAAGTGCTCAACAAAGACCCGGGCGGCCCGGTGCAGAAGGATGAAAAGGGCAAATGGAAGCTCGTCCCCATCGACGACGGCGCGTGGGCCCACTTCTTCCAGCGCCACCTGATCCACGCAGCCACCCGGACCGACTTTTTCCTGCGCGACCGCTGGGGCGTGCCGGACGAGGCGGCTAAATTTGAGGACTCCATCGGCAAGCTCTTCGACGAGCTGACCCTCGCCCCGTTCCTGCATGTCCTCTGGAGCATACCGAAACACATCGACCACTCGGGCGATGCTCAGGCCGAGGCGCTCATCCGCCAGCACCCGGAGTGGGTCACCGAGACCCCGTGGGCCAAGGTCCACGCGGCCGCTCCCGCCCTGGCGGCGTGGTTCTCCTCGGGGCTGCCCCCGGGAACAGCTTACCGCTTCGGCGCCCGCCACAAAGAGGTGCCCGCGATGAAGCACCTGGACGCCAACCAGCTCAAGAACCTCTACGACCTCGCCCCGTGGCAGCTCAATGTCGTCCAAGCCTACCTAAAGGCGCTCTACGGAGAAAAGCCGACGCCAGACCAGGCCCGCTCCATTCTCGGGCCGTTCCTGGACTTCCACTTCGTTGCGATGGAGTGTTACGCCTCCTATAATAAAGAGAATGTGCCGGAGTACGTGGCTATCTACGAGCGCATGGCGCAGCTCGACCCCGACCAGTACCTCAACCTCTCCGAGTACTACCGCGACCACCATATGGACGAGAAAGCGGCGGAAGCGTACCAGGCGGGGATCGACCACGACGCCAACGCCGTCTGGGCCGCCAATGAATGCGGCTGGCTGGTCAACTACTACTACGACCACGACCAGAAGGCGCGCGCGCTCCAAGTCGCGAAATTCGCCGCCGAGGTCTACTCCTACCGCGGCCTGCAAACCTTCGCCAAGCTCCAGGAGCGCATGGGGAACCCGGCGCAGGCGGAAACGTATTTCGAGAAGATCAACGAACGCTACAAGGACAACCTGCCGCTGCTGGCGTTCTACGTCCGGCAAACCGTCGCCAACCCCAGCTACGCCGCCAAGGTGAAATCCAACCTCGGGAGCATTTTCCCAAATGGGTTAGAGACCGTCGCCATGGAAAACTTCACCGCCGCGCCCCAGAAGGGCGTCCTCATCAACGAGGAAAGCCCGCTTCTGGCTAAGAATGGCCTCAAGCGAGGGGACATCATCGTCGCGCTCGACGGCAAGCGCGTGCAAAGTTTTCCGCAATACAAGCTCGTGCGCGAGCTCACCGAGTCCCCCCACCTGGAGCTGATCATTTACCATGCCGGGGCCTACAAACAGGTCCAAGCCGAGGCTCCCAACCGGCGTTTCGGCGCGGATTTCTGCAACTGGCCCTGAAAATTCCCCTGGGGTTTCCATTCCCCCGTGACAACCGGGCCATTTTGAGGCTCACTGTTGGGCTCCTATTTTCATGAGCCCGGAGAGCCGTTTTACCCGTTATTTCGTAGAGCGCCCGCGCCTGACCCTCGCGGCGGTCACCGTTTTCGTACTGGTCTGCACCGCCATCATCGTCCTGCGAGGCCGGGCCGATTCAGACGTTTTGAACCTGCTGCCGCAACGGTTTGATTCCGTCAAGGCTCTCAAGGTCTACGACCGCGAATTCAGCCAGGCCCGCGAGATCACCTTCGGCCTCTATGATGAAAAAGGGGAGGCCGACCTGGACGGCTTCGCGGAGTACTTCGGCGATGCCCTGCGCAAGGAGCCCTGGGTAACTCGCGTGCTCGACCGCTCGCCGATGGACCTCCCCGGGGCCGCGCGCGAAATCCAGACGCTGGCCGTGCCGCTCCTCTTTGACCAGGAAGCGCCCGCCTTCGCCGAAACGCTCAAGGCCCTCTCGCCCGCGGCCATCGCGCGCCGGTTCGCCCTCAAGCGGGCGGAGATCGAAGCCGGTTCGCCCAAGGCGGAGCTGGAGTTGAACCTCGACCCGCTCGGGGTCGTGGCCCCGGCCCTGAAACCGTTCTCCGCCTCGCTCGATAACTCCCGCCCGCTGGCCTCGGCCGACGGCACGCTGCGGGTGGTGGTCGCCATGACCCGCCAGGGGAGCCTCGACGCCGAGAGCTGCCGGGCGCTGATGGACCAAGTGGAGGCCTTTAACCAAAAAGCGCGCGCGGGGTGGACCGGCGGCGTGGCTCCGCAAATCCTCGTCACCGGGCGCACGGCCTACGTCGGCGAGCTTTCCACAGGGATGAAGCACGATGTGTTCGCCACGATCCTCGGCTCCGTGGCGCTGGTTTCGGGGGTGTTTTACGCCGGGTTCCGCCGGGTGCGGCCGCTGGGGGCCATCCTGCTGGTGCTCCTGCTTTGTTGCCTGGGAGCGGTGGCCGCCGGGGTGCTGATTTTTACCAAGCTTAACGTCGTGACAATGGGCCTTTGCTCGATCCTGATCGGCCTGGGGGTCGATTTCGGGATGCTCCTCTATGGCACCTATCAGGCCAACCGCCGCTGCGGCCTGGATCACGTGGAGTCCTCGCTCGATTCCTCCGGGAAGATCGGGCGCGGCATCCTCTACGGGGCCTCGACCACCGCAGCCGCGTTTCTCTCGCTGCTGTTGAGTGAATCGATGGGCTTCGCGCAGCTCGGCGTGCTAATCGGCATCGGCATCCTGCTCGCGGCGGTGTTCATGATCGGGTTTTTCTTCGTTTTCGTGGGCAAAGCGCATGAGCCGGGGGGCGAGGACATTCTCCTGACCGCCACGCAGGGCTACATCGACCGCCTTTTCAGCTCGGCCCGGACGGTGACGCTTTCCGCGCTGGCCTTCCTGGTGGCGCTGAGCATTTTCGCCGCGCTTCCGGTGAAACCCCTCCGCTTCGACGCCAACCCGCAATCCCTGGAGCCGCCGGGCAGCCGGGCGGGCCTCGCGCTGCGCACCATCAAAGAGAAGCTCACCCAAGGCAAGGCCGAGCCCGTGCTGGCCATCGTGAGGGGCCGCGATGCAGCGGATTTTCACAATCAATGGACCGCCGCGCAGAGCCACTGGCAAACCGCCAAGGACCAGGGGCTCATCGCCGGGTTCTCCACGCCCGCCGCGTTTGCATTTTCCCCCGCGCGCCTGGCGGATAACTACGCCCGGCTCGCCGCCTTCGACCCGGCTCCCAGCCGCGCGGCGCTGCAAAAGGCGCTGGAGGAGAACGGCTTCGACTTGGGAGCCCTCCAGGGGGCCTCTGAGCTGCTCGAAGCCTTCGCGAAAATCCGCGCGGGCGACGCCTCGCCGCTCGACTGGCGCACCACGCTCCCGGAATCGAGCTCCTGGCGCTTCGTGCTCGACCGCTTCCTGGGCCAGACCCCGACCGTCGGCGCGGCCTACATCACGCCGAATAAAACCATCGGCAACGCCGCCGAACAGCAAGCCATCCACGCCGTGCTCGATACCCCCGAGGCCCACCCGTGGCTCACCGGGTGGAGCTACGTCATGGGCGATCTCGTTCCGTGGGCGAAAACCAAGCTCGTCGTCCTGAGCGTGGCCATGGTGGCCTTCAACGTCGTGCTGCTCATCTTCATGTACCGGCGCATCGCTCCACTGGCCGTCCTCATGGTGAGCCTCGGCCTGAGCATGGGAGCCATGATCGCCGGAATGAAGCTAACCGGACTTTCCCTAAACCTCTTCAACGTGCTCGCCTTCCCTCTGGTGCTGGGGGTGGGGGTCGATTACGGAATCTACGTCGTGGTGGCCGTCCGCCAAAAGGCCCGCCACGCGCTGGCCGCCATCATCAAGCCGGTGCTCTTGAGCGGGCTGACCACCATCGCCGGGTTCGGCTCGCTGGCCTGGGCGAACCATCCCGCGCTCTCCAGCCTGGGGCTCGTCTGCGCCCTGGGGGTGGCCTGTTCCCTTTTTTCCACCCTCTTCTTTGTTCTTCCCGCCTACCTCTGGAAAGGCTACCGATAGAGCTTTCATGAAACGTTTCCTTTGTCTCGTCCTCGCCGCCCTGGCCCTGGGGTTGCCCGTTCGCGCCGCAGCTCCCCTCACCCCTCCCGAACGCGCCGAACTCCTCGGCCGCCTCCAGGCCCTCCACGAAAAACACCCCTCCTTTCAGGCCAATTTCTCCGAAGAGCGCAACTCGCGCCTGCTTAAAAAACCCCTCTCCAGCTCGGGCCACATCGCCTTCCAGCTTCCCAATAAATTCCGCCGCGAGCTGACCGGCTCCAACCCGAGCCTGACTATCAGCAACGGCCGGGAACTCTGGCTCTATTACCCGAACTTCAAGGAAGCCGAGCAGTACACGCTGGGCAAAAAAGCGATCTTCGACGACGCCCTGGCTGCGCTCACCGCCGGGCTCAATTTCTCCCGCGTGGAGGAGTTCTACGAACTGGCCATCACCCCCTCCGACGACGGCGGCTACAGCATCCTGCTCACGCCCAAGCGGGGCAACTTAAAGCGCATCGTGGCCCAGCTCACGGTAGTGCTGGGAAAGGACCTCGACATTCGCCGCACGGAACTGACGCTGCCCAAAGGCGACCTTGTCGTAACCACCTACACCGCCACCAAGCGCGACCCGCTTCCCGCCTCGACCTTTGAATTCACACCGCCGGAAGGCGCGAACATCACCCGGCCTCTAGGAAAATAGCCCCTCTTCCATGCCCTCCCCCCACAGTATCATCACGGGAGCCGCCTTTGCTGCCCTGACGGCGGTGGCTTTCGCGGCGACGCCGGAGCCAGGCACCCCAACCCTTGGAACAATGAAGATCGACAACGGACAGATCACCTTTTGCGAACGGGAAACCAACCCGACCCTCACCGCACCGGACGGCAAAACCTTGGAACACCTGCCGCCGCGCACGGTCGTCAAGATGGTCCTCACCCCGGCGAAGGGCTCGAAGATCAACGTCGAGCTCTGGATGCCGGACGCCGGGCAATGGAACGGCCGCTTCCTGGGCGTGGGCAACGGCGGCGCAGCGGGCTACATCAACCCGCTCTTCGGCGGCCACGTCTCCAAAGGTTTCGCCGTGGCGACCACCGACCTGGGCACCGCGCCCGCGCCCGATTCCGGCAATGGGAACCCGGAGGTCTGGAAGGATTTCGGATTCCGCGCCACGCACCTCATGACCGTCGCCGCCAAGCAGGCCATCCAGGCGCATTACGGAAAAGCGCCGGAGTACTCCTACTTCTCCGGCGGCTCCACCGGCGGGCAGCAGGGGGTACAGGAGGCCCAGCGCTACCCCGAGGATTACGACGGCATCGCCGCCGACGTCCCCGCGCTCTCCCGCACGCCGCTCCACGCCTATTTCCTGTGGAACCACCAGATCTTCACCCGGTGCCCCTTCACCGCGAGCCAGGAACAGAGCGTCATTGCGGCGGGCAATGAGGTCATGGCCAGCCGGGAGCCCAAGGCGACCGCCGGGCTGTGTATTTCCGACCCCCGGTGCACGGCCCGTGAGATCGAGGCCGTCATCGCGCTGGCGAGGCAAAAGGACCCGACGCTGACCGACGCCCACGCCGAAGCGCTCCGGAAGCTCTTCGACGGCCCCCGGCACACCGTCACGGGCAAGCGCATTTTCAACGGCATCCCCTTCGGCAGCACGTTCGGCCCGGCACGAGGGAATCTCTACCTCTTTCACTGGGTCTTCGGCGCAAAAAAGGACCTGATGGCGATCAACTTCGGCGAGGATATCGACACCTACACCGCCAAGCTCGGGCCTTACCTTAACGCGGAGAACCCCGACTTGAGCGCCTTCGAAAAACGCGGCGGCAAGCTCCTCCTGCAAGCGGGCGCGGCGGATTCATGCGTCCCCTACCACGCGATCCTCGATTACTACGAACGGGTCGCCGAACACTTCGGGAGCCTAGAGAAAGTGCAGGCGTTCTGCCGCTTCTACCTCGTCCCCGGGATGGCCCACGGCGGCGACGGCCCAGGGATCAATCAGCACCCCGAGCTGCTCACCCGCGTGATGGCCTGGCGGGAGAAAGGCACCGCGCCCGACCGGCAGAGCGGGCGGCGCGTAGTGGACGGAAAAGTCGCCCAGGAACTGCCCCTCTTCCCCTACCCGGCCCAGCCCGGCGTCGAAACCGCCGAAGGCCAGCCCATCCCCGGCCCGCGCGGCGGCGTGGAGCGGATTGACGCAGCATTCCGGCCCGCGGCGGCGCAATAATACCGTTTGGGGGCCCATCGGTTTGCGAGCAGAGAAGCTCGGCCTTTTTTTGGACAGGATTAACAAGATTGACATGATTTACAGGATTTTTTCGGATTGGGTTTCCCGAATGCAATCCAGCGCTCGCAGTCTCTCGGCGTAATCTTGTTAATCCTGAAAATCCTGCCAATCCTAAGCCGAAAATAGGTGTCCTAGAAAAAAGGCAGAGGGCTCACGCAAAGACGCAAAGGCGCAAAGAAAGGCAGGACTCTTTGCGCCTTTGCGCCTTTGCGTGAGAATAGAATTCCCCCCTTTTTCATGCCGCGTGGAGTCCCGTCTGTGGGGCATGGGGATCTGTCTAAAAATTGCCGAGCCTGTCATCTCTAAAATCTTATTGATAACCAGACGTAGTATAAGAGTCGGCCGCAAAAAAGGCGGCGGCTTCACGGCTCCCGCACCCGCCGGGCCACGAAGCAGTGGGTAAACCAGCCCGCCGGGCCTTCGGTAATGAGCCAACGCTCGCGTTCGGGCCAGAGCTCGGAGAGTTCCCGGCCCTCAAACCCGCCCTGCACGCTCAGCGGGGCGTCGTGCCGGGTCACGGGGTTGCAGCCGGTGAGCCATAGGGCCTGGGCCACGGCCAGCGCCGTCTTGTTCCGACGCGGCTCACATGCTATGAAGCACTCCGTGCGGGGCGCGATTTTCCGGAACATCGACCGCAAGTCCGAGTCCGAGAAATGGTGCAAAAAGAGGTTGGAAATCGTCAGGTCCGCCCGCTCCGCCATGCGATGGTTAAGCCACATCGAGACGTCCATCGCTACCAGCGTCACCGTCCAGTTGAGCGAGATGAGTTCGCGCCGGGTCGCCTCGGAGAGGAGGTAGTGCAGGTCGATCAGCTCGGCATTGGCTCTCACGCCCCGGTCCGCCCAGAGCCGGGCCAGTTGCAGCATCAGCCAGCCGTCACCCGCGCCCAAGTCGCACAGGCGCAGCGGTCGCCGCCTCGCGGCTTCCACGGCAAAGTGGCTGGCATAGGCGCGGTCGATGATCCCCGGATGGCGCAAAATCCGGTTGATACGCCGCAAATCCACCCTCGCCCGAGCTGCCTGCGGATTGGAAGCCGGGAGATGGTCGAGCAATTCGGATCTGACAACGCGGCGCATACCCCCCCGTTTTGTTTTCGGACCGGGGGGTGCCGGTGCGCGTGAATACAGGGAGCGGAGGCAGGCGGGCTAGCGCACCCGCACTTTGATAACAACCTTCACCACCGGCTCCGGCCCGTCCACGAAGCAGCCCGGCTTGTGTCCGTCCTGCGGCAGGTAGATGCCAAAAGACCCGGCGGCGATGACCGTCGAAACAGCATTTTTCACGCAATCGGCGTATTTTTCAACGTCCTTCACGTCGTTGTAGGGCACAGAGACCGCGGATTGCAGCTCCGTCACCGGCGCGTAGAGGATCTTTTCGCGACCCGAGACAATGTACTGGATATCGGCGTACACCCGGTGAGCTTCCCAGGCCTTTTGGTCTTCCGGAGCGGTCGTGTAGCGCTGCACGGCTGCGTAGACTTGGCCGCCGTCGATCTCGTATTTGCCATCGGGCGTGGCGGGGTCAAAGTTGCGAAGGTATTCGAAGCCTTTGGCAAAAAGCGGGCTTAAAGAGGCGTAATCGGCGGCGTTGGCGAGGGAATCAATAATCATGGCTATCTTTCACGGAAAGTAATCCGTGCCTTGGAGAGGTCATAGGGCGAGAGTTCGACGGTGACTTTGTCGCCGGGGACAATGCGGATGAAGTTTTTGCGCATCTTGCCCGAAATGTGCGCGAGCACCTCGGCACCGTTGGGGAGTTTGACCCGAAACATCGTTCCGGGCAAAACATCGACGACCGTGCCTTCGGTTTGGATACCCTCTTCTTTTGGCATGGACCTGGATGATGCCTCGGGGCGCGCCAGAGTTCAACTCTGAAAACAGGCCCTAGGGAAACGAGGAGCGCGCGCGTTTGCTCTTCTTCCGCCACACCTCCCAGGCGCGGGCCCGCCAGAAGAGGCTGGTAAAGTGGGGGTCGATGCGCACCACCAGGAAGTAAGCCGCCTTTTCGATAAACCGGGTAAGCAGGCCGCGCGAGCTTTTCCACTTTTCCGGGTCGATCTTGCGCGAGTGCCCCAGATCCCCCAGGAACAGGCCCCGCGCCCCGGCGGCAAAGGTGGGGTCGGCCACGCGGATCATCAGCTCGTGGTTGATGTTGAGGCTGCGGGCGTCGAGGTTGGCGCTCCCGGCGTAGACCACACCGTCGATAACGACCAGCTTGGCATGGAGGATCTGCGGCTGGTACTCGTAAATCTCCACCCCGGCCTTCATGAGCCGGGCGTAAAGGCTGCGGCTGGCCAGCCGGGCTGCCTCCACATCGCTGTGCCCGGCCAGGATCAGCCGCACGCGCCCCCCGCGCCGGGCCACCCGCATCAGCGCCCGCCGCAGCCGCAGGGTGGGGACGAAGTAAGCGCATGTGATGAGCACGTCGCGAGCCCCGGCCAGGTCATCCAAGAGCGAGCGCTTGAAGGCTCGGTGGCCGCGGCCCGGTTCACTTAAAAGGAGGGTCCAGACGCCGCTGGAAACCAACGTTTCCGGACCCCGGTGGAGGCGGCGCAGCTGGCGCAGGCGGCGGCGGAAGGTCGGCTCGTCGGCCCGGGCGTACATCTCGGCAAAGCTGGTCTCCAAGGCGGCGGCGAGCGGTCCCTCGATGTGCACCCCAAGGTCGCGCCACCCTTTGGTGACGCCGTCGCCCTCGTACTCTTTGCCGATATTGAAGCCGCCGATGACCGCTTGCTGCCCGTCGGCCACCAGCAGCTTGCGGTGGTTACGCCGTCCGTAGCGCTGCGCGGCGCGGAAAGGATTAAACCAGCGCAGCTCGCCCCCGAGGCGAATGAGCGGCCGCCAAAAGTGGGCAGGCAGCGAGTGCGAGCCAAAGGCATCGAGCAAAATCTGCACCCGCACCCCGCGCCGCCGGGCGGCAATGAGCGCCTCGCGGAAGCGTTCCGCCAGAGGCCCCGGCGAAAAAATATACATCTCCAAAGCCACCGTCCGGGCCGCCCCGGCAATAACCGCCAGCATCGCCTCCAGGCCTGCCGCGCCCGTGGGCAACCATCGGAAAACCGTGGCTTCTGGTTCAACACTCTGGCTCTTGGGGTTCAATTTCAACATTGCATCAGAGGCTCGGCGGCCTTTCACTAAAGCCACGCCGTTTTGACGGCGGGGATTATATATGAAAAGGCCAGCCTCTCCCATCAAATCGGCGCTCGAAGAAGTGGACGCCCTGCGCCGTCTTTTCAAGACCACCCTAGACCGCTACGCCGCCGCGGTCGAGACGGATTTGGAACAGCTCGAAGCCCGCATCGGCGCTTCCGGCGAAGACCAGACCCGCGACCTGCGCGACATCACCGGCCTCCTGCGAATGCTCGACGTCACCCCCCAGAAGGGCCGCCGCCGCGATCTAAAAAAAATCGAAAAGACGCTCGAAGACGCCCTCGACATCGCCCAGCGCTGGGAAAACCACCCATGAAAGCCATCGCCTTTAACGGCAGCCCCCGAAAGAACTGGAACACCGTCACGCTGCTCCATAAAGCGCTCGAAGGCGCGGCCTCGCAGGGGGCAGAGACGGAGATGATCCATCTTTACGACTACACCTACAAAGGCTGCGCGAGCTGCTTCCAGTGCAAGCGTTCCGGCGGCCGCAGCCTGGGCAAATGCGCCTGGCGCGACGAGCTGACACCGATTCTGGAAAAGGTGAAAGACGCCGACGTGCTGCTCATCGGCTCCCCGATCTACCTCGGGTCCATCAACGGCGAAACGCATTCGTTTTTTGAGCGCCTGATCTTTCCCTACTACGTCTACGACAAGGAGTGCCCCACCCTTTTCCCGAAAACTGTCGCCACCGGCTTCATTTACACCATGGGCGTGGACGAAGAGCGAATGAAGCTCATGGATTACGGGCAGATTTTCGGCGTCAACCAGATGTTCCTGGAGCGGGTGTTCGGGAAATCGGAGTTCATGACGGCCAACGACATGTACCAGTTCAACGACTACGCGAAGTACGTGGCCCCGATGTTCGACGTTGCGGCCAAGACCCACCGGCGCGAAACGGTGTTCCCGCAGGATTGCGAGCGGGCGTTTGAGATGGGGGCGCGGCTGGCCCAGGGCTGAGGACTACGCCTCGATCAACACCTCCACACCACGCGCCACCAGCTCGTAGAGCCGCGCCACGTCGGCGTTGCGCATCCGCACGCAGCCGTGGCTTTGCGGCTCGCCGATTACCTCCTCGTGGTTGGTCCCGTGGATGTAAACGTAGCGCTCCTTGGTGTTGGCGTTGTGCGGTTCCTGGCCCGAGAGCCAGAGAATGCGCGTGGTGATGCAGTCGCGCGGGTCCTCCGGCGACTCAAACGGGGCCACCTCGCCCGTCGGCTGGCGGCTTTCGAAAACCGTCCCCAGCTCCGCGCCGTCGCCGAACTTTTCATCCACCACGAAGCGCCCCAGGGGCGTCCGATTGCTGCCCGGCTCCGAACCAAGGCCAAAACGGGAGGTCGACACAGGGAAACGGGCCAGCACGGCCTCGCCGCTGTCGGTCGTTTCCACGACGTCCAACTGTTGCTTGGCCACATCAACCCTGATTTTGCGTGGGAAAGATTGCATCTTTAATGAGTTCTAAGTTAACATGACGGACTTTTCAGTTAAAGTCCAACACACCAAACATGAACCGTAACTACACCGTCGCGATCGTCGGCGCCACTGGCGCTGTCGGCGTGGAAATGATCAAAGTCCTCGAACGCCGCCAATTTCCCGTGGGGAAACTGGTCCTCTTAGCCTCTGCCCGTTCCGCGGGCAAAACGCTTCCGTTCAATGGGACTACCGTGACGGTGGAGGAGCTGACGGAAGACTCATTCAAGGGGGTGGATTTCGCCCTTTTCAGCGCGGGCGCGGGGATTTCCCGCAAGTTCGCTCCGTTCGCCGTGAAGGCGGGCGCGGTGGTGGTGGATAACTCCTCCGAATTCCGCATGAACCCGGACGTGCCCCTTGTCGTGCCCGAGATCAACGGCGACGACGCGAAGCTGCACAAGGGCATCCTGGCCAACCCGAATTGCACGACGGCCATCACGCTCATGGCCCTTTACCCGCTGCACAAGGCCTTCGGCGTCAAGCGCGTGATCGCCTCCAGCTACCAGGCCGTCTCCGGCACGGGCGCGCAGGCGCTTGCCGAGCTGAAGGCCCAGGTGGAGGCCATCGTCAGCGGCCGCCCGGTGGAAAAGAACGTTTACCCGCACCAGATCGCCTTCAACGTGCTGCCGCACGTGGACGTTTTCCTCGACTCCGGCTACACGAAGGAAGAGATGAAGATGCAGAACGAGGCCCGGCGCATCATGCACCTGCCCGCATTCACCGCGTCGGTCACGTGCGTGCGCGTGCCAGTCTTCCGCGCTCACTCCATCTCGGTCAACGCCGAGTTTGAGCGGCCCGTCTCCGTGGAAGAGGCTCGCAAGGTCCTCACGGGAGTCCCGGGGCTCAAGCTCGTGGACGACCCGGCCAAGAACGAATACCCGCTGCCGCTCAACTGCGCCGAGACGGACGACTGCCAGGTGGGCCGCATCCGGCTCGACTGCGCGCTGGAAAACGGCCTCGCCTTCTGGGTCGCGGGCGACCAGCTCCTCAAGGGGGCGGCGCTCAACGCGGTGCAGATCGCGGAAAAGCTCGTCTGCTAAAATTTAGCCGCAAAGAAGCGCAAAAAGCGCAAAGGATTTCGGCCTGGGTTGCCTATGGGTGACCCGGGCCGTTTCTTTTTATTTTGACACAAGTGCCCCATCCGGGAAAACATGAGGGCAGTTCTTTGAAAGCCATGAGCCCTCCCTGCAACCACAGGGGCCACGGGTCCATGGCATGAAGTCTTGATTAACGCGAAGAAGTGCCCCGAAAGGCGAGAGCCTCAAGGGGAGAATAGGGAAATGGGTGAAAAACCCATGCGGTAGCGCCGCTGTAACGGGTGACGAAAGCTTCACGCCTTCCAAAAAAGGAGGCGAATCCACTGTCTGCGAAAGCCGACGGAAAGGAGAAGCAAAGTAGGACGATCCCGGAGCCAGAAGACCTGCTTTTTCGTGCTCATCAGGCCGCCTTGGGAGGATGTTTTTTCATTCGCAAGAATGAACCGGCCCTCTCCCGTGCGCGGCTTCTGTCTCGCCGCAGACAGGATGAGGGAAAAGGAAGCATTTCTCGGCAGGTTCTCTGTTGGAAGTTTTGCCTCTGCGCCCTCTTCGGGGCGTGGGGGTTTTTTTAGGCCTTTTTCACGCGACCCGGAGGGTTCCCTCAGCACGCAAGGAAACCTAAAAAAACAACCAACAACATGACCCACAAAACCGCCCGTAAAACGGTCCTCTCCACGTCACTCCTGCCGTGGATCGCCGCCGTATGCCTCGCCTCTCCGGCGCTGGCGCAGACCGCCGCGCCCTCCCCCACCCCCGCCGCTTCCGGCACGGCCACCGCCTCCGGCACGAACGGCTCCACGCTGCTCGATGAAGTCGTCGTCACCGCCACGCGCACCGACGAAACCGCCGTACACATCACCAGCCCCTACACCAAGATCGATGGCGAGGAGCTCCAAACCGCCCAGATCAACAACGTCGCGCAAGCCGTCGCGCTTTCGCCCGGGGTCGATGTGACCGTCGCCGGAACCCGCGGCGGCACGACGGCCGTGAACATCTGGGGCACCCGGGCCCAGGATACGCTGGTCCTGGTGGACGGCATTAAGACCTCCTCCTCCCTGTTCCAGGGCGGCTCCCCCTTCCTGAGCGTGGCCTCCAGCCTCAACCTGGACTCCGTGGAAATCCTCCGGGGCGCTCACAGCGTCCTCTACGGCTCCGACGCCGTCGGCGGCGTGCTCTCCCTGCAAACGCTGCGCGGTAGCGGCACCCCCACGACGACCGTCTTTTTCGAGGGCGGCAGCCATGACTCCTTCCGCGAGGGCCTCTACAGCAGCGGCAGCCTGGGCCAGCTCGACTACTCCTTTCACTACGCCCATGACGACACCCAGAACGAGCGGGACAATAACGACCTGCACGTCAACAGCGCTTCCATGCGGCTCGACTACACCATCAACGACCGGCTGACCGTGGGCGCGACGGTGCGCACCCAGGAGGGCAAATACCACGAGCCGGGGGCCATCTACCTCTCCGACCCGAATGCCGAGGTGGATACCGAGACGACCGTCGTCTCCACCTACGCCGAGCTGAAAGCCACCGATTTCTGGACCACCAAGCTGACCCTGGGCACCTACCAGGAACGCTACGTTTATTTCGACCCGCTCAACCCCGGCGACAGCTCCAGCAGCCTGAGCCGCTCGACCTATGAATCCGCCCTCTGGAGCGCCGACTGGCAGAACACCTTCCAGCTCACCGAGAGCAATAAGCTGATCGCTGGAACCACCCTGACCTACGAAACCGGCCACGAGGAATCCTTCTACGACCTCCCGAGCTGGGACTACCAGACCCGCGACGTCTACTACGCGTCCGAGACCCGGGAAGCCGTTTACTTGCAGGATCAATGGGAACTGGTCAAAAATCTGACCCTCAACGTGGGCGGTCGCTACGACCACTATGAACTCTCCGGCGACGCCTGGACTTACCGGGGCGGCTTGGCCTACTTCTTCGAGCCAACCCACACCAAGCTGCGCGCGAGCTACGGCACCGCGTTCACCGAGCCGGGCTTCTACCAGACCCTCATCACCCGGGCGGCGGGGATGCCCAATCTCGATCCCCAACGCTCCCGGAGCTGGGATGCCGGGGTGGATCAGTACCTCTTCCACGATTACCTGACCCTCGGGGCCACCTTCTTCCACACCAACACGCGTGACCTGATCGACTCCGTCTGGCCCGGCTACGGCAACGGCTATTACATCAACCGCAGTTCGATGGTCTCCCAGGGCGTGGAGCTCTCCGCCAAGGCGAAGCTCTCCGACGGATGGCGCGCAATGATCGGCTACACTTACACCGACAGCGAGGCGGCCGCCAAATACTGGACCGACGCGGACCAGACCACCATCTCCGGCATGCAACGCTACCAGCGCGTCCCGCGCCACACGATCACGCTGGATACGAACTACACGTTCGCGCTGCCCAAGGGCAAGCTGACCCTCGGCGGCGGCGTCCAGGTCTATGCCGACCGCGTGGATGTGGATTACAACCAGTACTCGTACAACTCCAGCGCCTACCGGCTCGTCCGCATGTCCGATTACACGCTCCTGCGGGTTTACGCCCGGTATCAGTTCAACGATCACCTCGCCTTCACGGGGCGCGTCGAGAACCTGACCAACCAGGACTACCAGGCCGCGAGCGGCTACCCCGCTCTGGGCCGGACCTACTACGGAGGCCTGCAAGTGACCTTCTAGGGCCTTATTTCATGGATGGCGGTTTGGGGTGGAGCCCAAGCCGTCGATAACAACGCCTCGTTCCCGGATTTAACCGGCTGGGGACGGGGCTTTACAAACGGCTCTTTTAACAAAACTATTACAGGTTGCCATGAATTTACCGCGCCGCTCTTTCCACCTGCCCTTACGGGCGGTCGTGGCGGCGCTTGGGCTCGTTTTCATCCCCGGCCTGCTTGCCGCTGAAGAAACAGCCCCGCAGAAACCGCTGAAATTCGCCTCCCTCTGCGTTCAGGGCGATCAGCTTCTCCTGGAACTTGTTCCCCGCGAGCAAATCGTGGCCTTGAGCCACCTCGCCATTGATCTGGACATCTCCGTCCACGCCAACGAGGCCCGGGGCATCCCGCTCACCAGCGGCGGAGCGGAGGAGCTTGCCATGCTGCGCCCCGACGTCGTGCTCATGGCCGCCTACAGCATGAAAACAGCGGCCAAGGCCCTCAAGGAACGCGGCGTACGCGTCATCGAGCTGGGCATTCCCAACGATTTTGACGAACTGCGCGCGCTCATCCGCCAGACCGGCGCGGACCTCGGCGCGGAAGCTCGCGCGGAGGCGCTCATCGCCCAGATGGACGCCCGGCTGGAGCGCATCCTGGCCCGGCGGCCCCCGCCCGAGAAGCGCCCGGCGGCGATGTTCTATTTCCAGGACGGCTTCACCCCCGGGGCCAAGACCTTCTGCAACGCGCTGCTCGAAGCGGCGGGCTTTCGCAACCTTGGGAGCCATTTCAGCCCCGGCGTGGGCGCCTCGGCCCCGCTCGAAGCCGTCCTCATGGCGCGCCCCCAGCTCCTGGTGCTCACCCGCTACCGCGAGGCCCGGCCCGCGCAGACGCAGACCTTCCCCCTGCAACTCCTTTTCACCAAGCTGGGCACCCAGGTCACGTCCGTATCGTTCGTCCACCTCGCCTCGCCCGACCCCGCCAACCTTGAATTGGCCGAGAAGCTCCAGCAATATTTACCGCAATGAACCGATCCCGCCTGGGGCTGATGTCCGTATTGGGCCTGCTCCTTCTCATCTCCTCCTTTTACTCGCTCAGCGTGGGCCATGCGGCGATCCCCGCGCGCCAGCTCTGGGAGGCGGCGCTCGGCCAGGGCGACCCGCTGATCCGCATGGTGCTCTTGGAAATCCGCCTGCCGCGCCTGCTCCTGGCGCTGCTGGTGGGCGGCAGCCTGGGCCTGGCCGGGGCGGCGATGCAGGGGCTCTTGCGCAATCCGCTCGTCGAGCCGGGGCTGCTCGGCGTTTCGGCGGGAGCGGGCCTCGGGGCCGTGGCGGCGTTTTACTCGGGCCTCGGCGGGGTGATTTCCTTTGCCATGCCGCTCGGGGGCATCGTGGGGGCGTTCGTCGCCGTGGTGCTGGTCTGCACGCTGGCGGGCCGCAATGGCTCGATCCAGAACCTGATCCTCGCGGGCGTGGCCGTGGCCTCCGTCTGCGGGGCGTTCACTTCGCTGGTGCTTAATTTCTCCCCGAACCCCTACGCGGGCATGGAGATCGTTTTCTGGCTCCTGGGGTCGCTGGCCGACCGCAGCCTGACCCATGTGGGCCTGGCCTTTCCGCTCATCGCCGTGGGCTCGGCCATGATGCTCGGGTGCGGCAACGCCCTGCGGGCCCTGAGCCTGGGCGAGGACACCGCCCGCAGCCTCGGCTTTCGCACCGAGCGGGTGCGCCTGCGCGTCATCGCCGGGGCCTCGCTGGCGGTGGGCGCGGCGGTTTCGATCACCGGCTGCATCGGCTTCGTGGGCCTCATGGTGCCCCACTTGCTGCGGCCCTTTGTAAAGGGCGACCCGGGGCACCTGCTCCCGGTGAGCGCGCTCGGCGGGGCGCTCCTTCTCCTCTGGGCCGACTTGCTCGTGCGCCTGGTGCCCACGGGCCAGGAACTCAAAGTCGGCGTGGTGACGGCGCTGGTCGGCGCGCCCGTTTTCCTCTTGCTCTTGATCCGCACCCGCCGCAGCCTTTTCTAGTTCACCGCCATGCTCGAAGCCCAACAACTCAACGTCTCGCTCTCCCACCGGCGCATCGTCCACGAGGCCACGCTCACTCTGGGCCGAGGCGAGGTCGTGGGCCTCATCGGCGCGAACGGTTCAGGCAAATCGACGCTGCTGCGCGCGCTGGCGGGGCTGATCCCTCTCGAATCGGGCCGCCTCCTCCTTTCCGGCAAGCCGCTCGACGCCCACACGCCGCGCCAGGTCGCCCAGACCATGGCCTATCTGCCCCAGGCGGCGGAGTGCCAATGGCCGCTGACCGCCGACCGCGTGGTGGCCCTGGGGCGGCTCCCCTTCCGGGGCGGTTCCCGGGAGCTGGACCGCGCGCAGATCGACAAGGCCCTCAACGCCGTGGACGCGCTCTATTTGCGCGACCGCGTCGTCACGGAGCTCTCCGGCGGCGAACGGGCGCGCGTCATGCTGGCCCGGGCCCTGGCGGGCGACCCCGCGCTCCTCTTAATCGACGAACCGGCCGCCGGGCTCGACCCCTACCACCAGCTCCAGCTCATGGAAATGCTCCGGCAGCTCGCCTCTGAAAGCCGGGGGGTGCTGGTCGTGCTGCACGATCTCGGCATGGCCGCGCGCTTCTGCGACCGGGTGCTCGTCATGCACGAGGGCCAGATCATCGCCTCGGGCCCGCCGGACGACGTGCTGACCGATGCCCTGCTGGCCCGGGCGCACGGCATCACCGCGTTCCGCTCTCGCTGCCGCCAGTCGCCGGTGCTCGTCCCGTGGGGGCGGATTGGGACGCCCGCCGCACCCCAGCCGACCGGCGATCCCCGGCCCGAACTGGCGCAAAAATAGCCCGGGAAGGGAATCGGCTTAGGGAAGGGTGGAGGATGAGTTGAAGATTGCACCGGGGTTTATTCCGCGCCACAATCAGGAAAATTCCGTATCCACTTCCGATCCATGGCCAAGAACTTTAAAGAACTCACCGAACAGGAAATATTGGCCCTCGCCGTTTCCCTTGAGGAAACCGATGGCCGCATTTACGCCGACTTCGCCCAGGGCCTGAAGGAAACCTACCCCGCCACGGCCAAGACCTTCGAGCTGATGGCCGCCGAGGAAAACGGCCACCGCCGCACGCTTACTGAGGAATACCGCCGCCGCTTCGGCGACCACATCCCGCTCATCCGCCGTGAAGACGTGCGCGGGTTCGTCAGCCGCAAACCGGTCTGGCTCTCGCGCCCGCTGGGCATCGCCACCGTGCGCAAACAGGCGGAAATCATGGAAATGGAGACCTACCGTTTCTACGAGCACGCCGCCAAGAACGTCACCGACGCTGGAACGCGCAAAATGCTCATCGACTTGGCCGAGGCCGAGCGCCGCCACGAGGCCAGCGCCGCGCGCATCCAGGAGGAACAGCTCACCGAGGACGTCAAACAGGAGGAGGAGCGCGCGGGCCACCGCCTCTTCGTGCTCCAGATCATCCAGCCCGGCCTGGCGGGCCTGATGGATGGGTCCGTCTCCACCCTGGCCCCGCTTTTCGCCGCCGCCTTTTCCACCAAGAACCCGCACGACGCCTTCATCGTCGGCCTCGCCGCCAGCGTTGGCGCGGGCATCTCGATGGGCTTCGCCGAAGCGCTCTCCGACGACGGCTCAATGACCGGGCGCGGCAAGCCCTTCCTGCGCGGCCTCGTCTGCGGGCTCATGACCACCCTCGGCGGCATCGGCCACACCCTGCCTTTCTTGATCCCGAACTTCCAGCTCGCCACCACCGTGGCCATGGCCGTAGTCGTCGCCGAACTCTTCGCCATCAGCTACATCCGCAACCGCTACATGGACACCCCGTTCCTCCAAGCCGCCTTCCAGGTGGTCGTCGGAGGGGTGCTCGTGTTCCTGTCGGGCATCCTGATCGGCGTGGCGTAGGGCGCGGGGCTCGCGGGAAAAAAGTTCCTTTTTTAGCCAGACCGATCCGGAGTAAAATCCCGAATCGGTCAAACCGTTTTCAGCGCAGGCCCGCATCGCACTGCTCTGCATACGCCCCTGCTGCGATTCAGGAGGTATCTCAGCATGAAAATTTTTGGCAAAGAGGAAACAGATTCCCGGGAACTCACCCTCGGGATATTGGAAAAACTGTTTGGTTCCACCCCGCTCTCGCGGGTAAGCATCCGCCTGTGGGACGGCACCCACTGGCCCCCAAACGCTCCGGAAAATGCCGCCGCCGCCACCGTGGTACTCCAACACCCCGGCGCCCTGCGCGAAATGTTCCTGGCCAACTCCGAGGCGGCCCTGGGCGAAGCGTACCTAAGGAACGACTTCGACATCGAAGGCGACATCGAGGCAGCCTTTGAACTCGCCGAAATCGTCCGCGCCCAGACGCAAGGCTGGTCCAAAAAACTGGCCATCGCGGGCCAGCTCTGGCAGCTCCCCGCCCGCCAGCCGGGCACGAAGAACCCGCGCCGCGCGGACCTCCAGGACGCCGAACACACCCTGGAGCGCGACCGGCATGCCGTCCAGTTTCACTACGACCTTTCCAACGACTTCTACGGCCTATGGCTCGACGCCGCCCGCGTCTACTCCTGCGCCTACTTCCAGCGCCCCGGCGACGACCTCGAAACCGCCCAGCGCCACAAGCTCGACACCATCTGCCGCAAACTGGGCCTCAAACCCGGCGAGCGCCTCATGGACATCGGCTGCGGCTGGGGCGGCCTCGTCCTGCACGCCGCGCGCCACTACGGCGTCCGCGCCACGGGCATCACGCTCAGCGAATGCCAGGCCGAGTACGCCCGCGAGCAAATCCGCGCCCAGGGCCTCGATGACCAGGTGGAAGTGCGCCTCCAGGATTACCGCCAAGCCCCCGAGCGGGGTGAATTCGACGCCGTCGTCAGCGTCGGCATGGTGGAGCACGTCGGCCGCAAAAACCTCCCCCTCTACTTCCAGACCGCCCACCGCCTCCTCAAGCCCGGCGGCCTCTTCCTCAACCACGGCATCGGCACCGGAGCCGTCCCCGGCGAACAGCACAGCGACTCCTTCATCGAACGCTACGTCTTTCCCGACGGCGACCTTTTCCCGCTCACCGAAATGAACCGCTCCGCGGAACCGGCGGGCTTCGAAATCCGCGACGTCGAGAACCTCCGCGAGCACTACACCCTGACCCTGCGCCACTGGGTGCGGCGGCTGGAGGCCCACCACGCCGAGGCGCTCCGCTACATCAGCGAGCCGGTCTACCGCACCTGGCGAGTCTACATGGCCGGGTCGGCCTACCGCTTTGCCAGCGGCGAACTGGCCATCTACCAGACCCTGCTCGCCAAGCTCCAGGCCGGGGGGCAGGCGCGCGTCCCGCTGGACCGCGCCACCTGGTACCCCCGCACCCGCGACCATTCCCGCGACTAGGGCATCAGCGCCCCCACTGGCCCGTCACCACCACCGGCGTCCCCACGCTCACCCAGTTGTAGAACGCCTGGGCCTCCCCATTGAGCGGCACCCGGATGCAACCATGGGAAGCCGGGTAACCGGGCACCGAAGAGAAGCCGTGAATGAAGTAATTCCCGGCAAACTGGACGCTGTAGGGCATCGGAGCATTGTTGTAGAGCTTCGAGTAGTGCATCGCCGCCTTCGATTGCACCCGGAAGCGTCCATCCGGCGTCTCGCGGCCCCGGCGGCCCGTACTCACCCGGCTGGACATCACCACCTGGTTCCCCTCCATAGCCCGGAGCGTCTGGGTGGACTTATCTACCACCACCACCTTCGCCCCCCCGCGTTCAAAGTACCCGGAAAACGAAGAGCGGCCAAAAGCCACCCCGCCATAAAGCGCCACACCAACCGCAACCAAACGAATCAAACCACGCATAAACAAGGTCCTCCATGGGGGAAGAAGTTTCTACCCAAGTCTACGCAAACGGAGGGCAAAATGTGCGCATCCCATCTTGGCTGGGCAACTTTTTAAACAAAACCATTGCAACTTGCGGGCAGGTCCGTCACATTTTCACTCCATTTCCGACGCAAATGCCTCGGAATACGGCGGGATAGCCAAGTGGTAAGGCAGAGGTCTGCAAAACCTCTATTCACGGGTTCGATTCCCGTTCCCGCCTTATCTTCTTCTCTCTCAGTTACTTACATCGGTTTCCTCTCACTCGAAAGGGCCGTTTATGCCACAAATTATGCCACCGGCTTTTTTTTGAGGGCTGCGCTTTGGCCTAAAAACGGGGCCTTTGCGCCCTGTTTTTTGGCCAAAACGCTCCCTACTCTTCGCCCGGGGGCGGTGGGCCCCGGTCAAGGGCCGAACGGAATAAATGGGAGGGGCCCGGGCGGCGGGCTTTGCCGACGCCTGGGAGGTCGCCCGTTTATGCCGGATCGGCCCTTGACTGGGTGCCGCCCTCGGGCCGGTGCCGGATGCGCCCCCTGGCCTATGGATGGCGGGTTAGGCGCGCCGCCGAAAAGCGTGGCGGAGCAGCGGCGCGTAAACCCTGCGCGCCTGGAGCAACGCCCGGCCCCGCCGGGCGAGCGATGCGCGACGGCCCCGCCCCGGGGGCCACGAGCGCCCTTGCCGCCCGCGCGTGTGGGCTCTGGCGGGGGGCCCCCGGCTGCTCGGATGACTTGAGGCGCGCACGACGCGCGCCGCACCTCTGGCGCATGGATGCGCCCCCCGCCCGGAGGGCGCACTCTGGTAAGCGCCATGGATGGCGCGCGTGGCGCGGTAGGCGGCGGGGGTGGGGCGGCTGATGGTGGGTGGCGGGCTCCGGTGGGAGCGGTGGGCCGCCTCTCGGCGGCGTGGGCGGAGGCGGGCACTACATCATACAATGTCCTGTTGTGTTCGACGGCCCGTCGGGCGGGCCCTAAGAACACAACGTGGCGTTGTATGATGTCGTGGCGGTGGGTTCGTTCGGGCGGTTCGCGCGGCCAAGGCGCTTTGGCGGAGCAGCCGCGCGGCGTAAGCATTGGCCCCGGCGGCGCTTTCGGGGCTCTTCTCGCGCCCACAGGGGCGCGCTGGGTTATGCGGTGGGGCGCTTTCGCGCCGGGGTGGGGCGGAGAGCTTACGGTTTCCGGCAGTTGCCCCAGGCGGTGGTGAGATACGGGGTGCGCAGTAGGGCGTCGAGTTCGTCGGCCAGGGTTTCGGCTTCGTCCCACGTGTCGGCGGCTACGGTGGCGTTTTTGGTGATGTAGTCGAGGGCGGCTTGCGGTTTTCGCAGGCGCTGGAGGTGGATGCTTCCTTGGCCGCCCTCGCGCAGGGCGCGTTTCCATGCGTCGGCTAGCGATGGGATGTCGAGCCATTGGGCGTCGATGAGGGCGTGGATGTGGTCGTGCCAGGTGCCGCTCTCGGGGTTGCGGCTGACTTCCAGGGCGGCAATCCCTCCCCGGACGCGCTGGAAGGCCCGCATTCGGCGCATTCGCGCGAAGGCGTGCAGGGTGTCGCGCAGGCGCTCGCGGCTCAGGCGGCCCGGCCATGCGCTACGGGTGAGGGTTAACATGCTGGGCCACGACATGGCGGCGAGGTGGGTGCGGTGGCGTTCGCGCAGTCGCTGGGGGCCGGGCATTGCGCCGAGGGTGACGGTGCGCGCGGGGGGTCTAGAATTGTTTGCCATGGCGGTGCGGGCGGGTTTGGTTGAAGGCGGTTTTAGCGGTGATGGCGGCTCCGACGCGCCAGCGCCGGGCGGCGGCGAGGTCGAAGGCGGTTTCAAATACGAATTTTGCTGCTTGGGTCATACTAATATTCCTGATGTTATTGGATATTACTTTCGTTTCCCTTCGCGCGCGGAATTTTTCCGCCCCAGAGGGGCGGCTCAAAGGGAACGACATGTGTCGTGGGGGGCGGGTCGAGATAAGACATGAAACCGGCGAGGGCGCGGGGCGCAATGCTGCCTTGCCGGGTTTGCGTAGGATCACGGGGGCGGCTTGACAAGGGCGCAGGTGCGCCGCTTTGGTTGCGCGCTCGCGCGCCTCGCGCGTATGCGTGCGTGGCTGGCGTTTTCACGCGGTTGGCGGGGCCGGGGGTTGTCTTTTAGCGCGCCGCTTGCCTAAAGCGGGTGCACATGAAAACTAAAAAACTTGCCGGTGCATCGGCGGATGTCTCCACGGCTCTCCAGTGGCTTAAGCTCAATGATGCGGTGCGGCTTTTCGGCCTTTCGCGCTCGACGCTTTATTTGCTGATGAAGATGGGTAAGATTAAATCATCTCAAATATGCCCTGCTGACGGCAAGCGCGGGACGCGGCTTATTGAGTTCGCTTCTCTGAAAGCTTTCATCGAGTTCGGGGCGCAATCGGTCGAGAAATCCGCTTGACGCTATGCGGGCTTTCCTCATAATGCACGCGCTTGTTTCCGGTTTCGGGGGCGGGCATACAGTAAGAAACCCGCCGCAGCGCAGTTTACGAAGACGCACGCCGCGACGGGGCCAATTAAGGCGCGCTGAATCTAGCCCGTGTGGGCTAGGCGTGTCAATGGCATACCTTTGTCTTCGACTGAAGGACACCATGAACATGTTTAAAGCCACCCTCCATCGGGAGGGCGCGCAGGAAGTGGCGCTCGCGCTTCGCGGGCGCATTGACCGGCTCAACGAGGCGCTGGAGGTGTGCGCGCAAGACGGCGTGAATCCGCGCACGCTGCACGGTGTCTTGGATGCCGCGCGGGGTTTGGAGGAGGGCTTGAAGCGTGTGGAGGTGAAACCGGCGTGAGGCGTGGCAAGACGGTGAGCCCGATCCTGATTTCACGGATGCGAGGTGGTCCTCCTGGGCAAGACTAGGTATGTATTGTTGGCGGCCCGTGCAGCGATGCGCGGGCCGCTTTTCATTTCAGCCCGGGGAGCTTGGCGACGGCGGCGCGCAGGGTGGAGAGTTCGTGGTGGGTGTAGCGGTCGTTCATGGCGGCGCTGGCGTGGCCGGTGAGCCGCTGGCGCAGTTCCTGGGCTACGCCTGCGTTGGCTAGCGCGCTGTTGAAGCTGTGGCGCAGGCTGTGGAAGCTGAGGCTTGAGCGGGTGCGCCCGGCGCTGTGTTCGCGGCGCTCGCGAGTAACGCGCCCATGGATGCCCGATGTTTCCATGAGGCGCTTGAATTGCATGGAGAGGCCGTTGCGGCCCGGCCCGGCTTGCCCGATGAGCGACGGGAAGACGGGCGCTTTGCCGATGGCGCGCGGCTGGGCCTTGAACCATTCGGCAAGTTCGGGCGCAAGCGGGATGACGACGGTTTTGCCGGTTTTGGCGGTGCGCACTTTGAGGAGGCCGGTGCCGAGGTCGATGGCTTCCCAGCGAAGGCCGATGATGTCGCCGAGGCGTAATCCTGTGTAATACCCGGCGAGGATCGCGCCGCGCCAGTCGCCTTCGGAGGCGGCGCAGAGGGCGGCGATTTGCTCGGGGGTGAATACGTCTTTTTCGGCGACGGCGGTGTCGCGGATGGCTTCGATACCGGCGCAGGGGTTAACCGGGATGAAGCCGAGGCGGCGGGCGGCTTCGAAGGGGGCGGAGAGGACTTTGCGCACGGTCTGGTTGACGGTGACGGGGGAGACGCCGGTTTTGGCAACGGCGTCGCGGAAGCCGCGCACGTCGGCGAGCGAAATGGCGGCCAGAGGGTGATCGGCGCGGGCGGCGAGGTGGTCGAGGAAGTCGGCGGTGACTTGCCGGTATTTGACGAGGGAGCGGGGGGCGATTGCACCTTGCTTCCCGGCAAGCCATTCGTCGAACCAGCCCCGGCAGGTGTGGAATTGCAGGGCTTCGCCGGTGGCTTGTTCGGTGAGTTCGGAAATGACGCGCCGCATTTGGGCTTCGACCAGCCGCCCGGTGCGCGCGGCCTTGGCCGCATGGTCCCATTCGGCGGCGATGTGCATGGCGAGGGCGCGTTCGGTGGTGTGGGTCGATTTTCGGACGCGCATTCCCTTCCCGTTCACGAAGTCTGCGGTCCAATGTTTCGATTTTGCCTGCTTGTAGATGCGCGCCATAGGTATGCCAGAATGTATGCCAATCCTGCACAGTTTTTGAATACACGCAAGTGTTTTCTTCTAGAGTAACTTGAAGTTTTTTAGAGGACGGTATCGCCTCACGGGTTCGATTCCCGTTCCCGCCTTATCTTCTTCTCTCTGAGGATGTGTTGCAGCCGTTTCTGACTCCAAAAACGGAAATGCCCCGAGTGATTCCACGGGGCGGGCTCCTAGGGCTGCCTACGCAGCAGAAACTGGCGGGAGCTGTGCGCTGCGCTGCTCTGAGGTGCGCATCTCGGGCATGGCGGCGGGCTTCGGCGTTTCTTTGGGGTATGCTACGCGGCTGTGTAACATGCTCAGCAAGGTGGATTTGAAGCTGCCGACGATGGTTTTAAGTTCGCGCAGGTTCAGGTCGCAGTCGTCGAGCTGACCGTCGCGGATGCGCTGCTCCATGATGTCGCGGATCATTTGCTCGATCTTCTGCGGGGTCACTTTTTCCAGGCTGCGCGAGGCGCTCTCGACGGAGTCGGCCAGCGAGATGATGGCGCATTCTTTCGATTGCGGCAGCGGGCCGGAGTAGCGGAAGCTCTCTTCGCGCACTTCGGGGATGTCGTCCTCGCGGATGTTCATGATCTTGCCGCCCGCGCGCGCGTCTTCCTGCTGCTGGAGCGCCCGTTTGTAGAAGTACCATACGAGCGTGGTGCCGTGGTGCTGGGCGATGGTGTCGAGGATCTCGCGTTTGAGGTTGTGCTTGAGGCCGAGGTCGACGCCCTCTTTGACGTGCGCCAGGATGATGAGGGCGCTCATGGTCGGGGTGAGCTCGTTGTGAGGGTTGCTCTCGGAGGTGGTGTTTTCGGAGAAATAATCCGGCTTCACGAGCTTGCCGATGTCGTGAAAGTAGGCGCAGACGCGGGCGCGGGTCGGGTTGACGCCGATGGCTTCGGCGGCGGCTTCGGCCAACGCGGCTACAACCAGGCTGTGGTGGTAGGTGCCGGGGGCCTCGATTGTCATCCGTTTCAAAAGCGGGTGGTTCAGGTCGGCGGCTTCGATCCAGGAAATGTCGGTGGTAATGCCGAAGGCGTTTTCCAGGATCGGCAGGGTGCCGCTCACGAGGATGGAGGTCAGGAGGCCGAAGCCGACGACGACTAGGCTCTCGTATAAGAGCATGAGCTTGTCGGTGTTGCCCCAAAGCTCGGGGAGAATCGGCCCGATGAGCCCGTAGACCAGGGCCAGGGCCCACGTGACGACGCCGACGCCGAGGCCCGCCCGGATGAGGCAGCTGCGCTTGCGAACTTCCCGGGTAATAAAGACGGCGACGATGCCGCTGATCAGGCTGATGACGGTGAAGATGGCGGGGGTCAGGCTCTTGGGGGCAAGGCCGTTGACAAGGATGCCGCCCCACAAGCTGACAAAGAGGGTGGCGAAAATGCCGATGTTACGCCCAAGCAGGACCGCGAGGACCAGCGGCGCGAAGGCGAAGGGGATCATGAGGGGCCCAAAGTAAACATCAAGCGCGCCGCTGCGGGTGAGCGTCAGGAGCGTTTTGATGATGGTCAGGTGGGCGAAAAAGATGCCAAAGATGAGGACGAGCCGACTGTTCCGGGCGAAGATGCGCGGATGGATCATCCAGAGGTTCCCCAGCGCAGTGAGGGTCAGGAGCAGGCTGGTCAGGAATTTCTCCATGCCCTGCGGCTGGTTGCCGGTCAAAAAGATGACGGCGAGGCCGCCTGCAAACGCGACGAAAATCAGGAGCTTGGGCAGGAAGCCCTCCTCCAGGAGCTGCACGATTTCATTGGTCGAGCGGCGGCGCCGTTTTTTGGGGGTCGCGAGCCCTTTTTTAACGAGCCGCTGGCGTTCAAAAAACTTGATCATCGTGGTTTCCTTGGGCAGGTGAGGTGAAGAAGGTTTTACGCTCGGACTTCGCCGTTGCGGTGGCGTTTATAGGCCCGAACGATTTGTTTGACCAGCTCGTGGCGCACGACGTCGCGTTCGCCGAAGGTGCAAAACGAGATGCCCTCGACGTCCTTGAGGGCTTGCAACGCTTCGATGAGCCCCGAGCGTTTGTTGCCGGGGAGGTCGATCTGCGTGGTGTCGCCGGTGATGACACACTTGGAATCCACCCCGAGGCGGGTCAGGAACATAAGCATCTGCTCGGTGGTGGTGTTCTGCGCTTCGTCCAGAATGATGAACGCGTGGTTGAGCGTGCGCCCCCGCATGAAGGCCAGCGGCGCGATCTCGATGATGCCCCGCTCGATGTAGCGCTCCCGCTCTTCGTCCTCCAGCATGTCCTGGAGGGCGTCGTAGAGGGGGCGCAGGTAGGGGGCGATTTTTTCCTTCAGGTCGCCGGGCAGGAAGCCCAGGGCCTCGCCTGCTTCGACGGCGGGCCGCGTTAAAATGATCCGGTTGACCTGCTCTTTTTTAAGCGCCACGAGCGCCATGGCCATGGCCAGGTAGGTCTTGCCGGTGCCAGCCGGGCCGATGCCGAAAACCAGGTCGCTGCGGGAAATCTCCTGCACATATTTGCGCTGGGTGCCGGTCTTGGGCGTGATGTGCGGGCGGCGGCTGGAGGTGGTGAGCTTGGTGTCGGCCAATTCGCCCAGTTTGCTGCCGGGCTCCGGTTCGGTGACGCCGCGCAGGGCGTAGCCAAACTCGTGCCGCCGGATGGGCATTCCCTTTTGGCGGGCCGCTTCGAGCTGTTCGAAAACCTGCCGGGCGCGGTCGATGTTTTCCGCCGGGCCTTCAATACGCACCCAGCCTTCCCGCGTGGTAAGGCGGACGGAGAGCTCTTCCTCCAGGTTTTTAAGCAACTTCAAATCTCCGGCGTAAAGAGCCTGGAGTGCTCGGGCATTTTCAAACTGAAGCGTCTGACTTTCTGGCATTGAAATCGGTACAGGACCGTTTCTAGAGCTTACAAGATTGGCGGCGCGTGTCAAACTCTGCCGTATGGGGGCTCTAGCGGGCTTTTCGGTCTTTATTTCCGCCTGGAATCCAACGTTTTATAAAACGGTTCAGCCCTTTGGGCGGCGGGGCGGCGGGCGTTTCTTTTACTTCGACGTGAAAGGGATGCTCTGAAGGCGGAATGGTGATTTTGCCGTTTTTCGGCAGTTCCGTGGAGGGAATGAGCTGGAGCGGCTTTTCCAGCCAACCCATGCCGCCCTCTTCACCCGGGGATGTCTCGGGGTTAATGTCGGCCACGGTGGGGTCGTACTGCTCGTCGAGAAAACGCCGCACCGCCTCGGGGATCGCCCCTTCGGTTTCGGATTCGGAGAGCAGGGAAAAGAGGGCATGCTCCGGATAGGCCGCTGCGTATTCAATGTTAATGAAGTCCTCGATGGAGTCTTCGCCGGGGAAGTCGAATGGGCCGGTCGCCCTTGGCTCGGGGTCCTCCGAGAAAAGCGTGAAGAGAACGTAGAGCGGAGCTTGCGGGTAACGCTGAAGCAGCCGGCCCTTGAACGTCTGAGCTTTTTCCACGAAATCACCCTCCCTACGCCGGGTTAATGCGTAGAAACGCTGACAGAGCAAATCAAAAGCTTTCCTTTGCCCACGGCTGAGAGGAGGGGTGCCACTCATCATGATAGGGGTGGAAAATTACGTATACCTCCCCTCCCCCAGTTCAAGAAAAATCACCCCCCTGATGGGGAATTTACGGGTTTCCCTTACCTGCCTTTTTCCAGAACATCGCCTTAATCGGGTGTTCGTCGAGAAGGTTGGCCTCGATGCCCCCCAGCCGCGAGCCGTCGTAGAACTGGATGCCGATGTAGTAGTAGAGGGGGCAGATGGGGGCGTCGCGGCTGATCAGGATGCGCTCGGCTTGGGAGAAAAGCTCCAGGCGCCGGACAGCGTCGGGTTCGCGGGCGGCGGCGGCGATGAGGCCGTCGTACTCGGCGTTGCTCCAGCCGGTGCGGTTGTTGCCGTCACCGGTGACGAAGCAGCCCAGGAAGGTGTTGGGGTCGTTGTAGTCGCCCACCCAGGTGGCGCGGCAGAGGTCGTAGTCGAGGCTCGCCATGGAGCGGAGGTAGACTTTCCACTCCTGGCGCTGGAGGTCGATCTCGACGCCCAGCTCGCGCCGGACCATGGCCTGGATCTCGACGGCGAGGCCTTCGTTGAGCTCCCCCTCGCTGTAGAGGTAGCCGACCCGGGGGAAGCCGCGCCCCCCGGGGTAGCCTGCCTCGGCCAGGAGGCGGCGGGCTTGCGCCGGGTCGCGCGTGAGCCCGGCGGGGGGCTGGTATCCGGCGGTGCCGGGCGGGGTCAGACTATAGGCCGGGGGCTCGCCCGCGCGGGTGATTTTCTCGGTGAGAAGAGGCTTGTCGATGACGAGCGCAAAGGCGCGGCGCACCCGGGCGTCGTTGAAGGGGGGGCGGGTGCAGTTGAAGCGCAGGAAATAGTTGCCCAAAAACGGGGCGGAGTGGAAGTCGGGGCGCTTTTTCAGCTCGTCGAGGAGCTGGTTGGGCACGAGGCCTTTGTCCATGACAAGGTCGGCCTGGCCGGAGGCGTAGACGTTAAAGGCGGTGTTGGCCTTGCTGATGGGCAGTATGTCGACGCTCTCCATGGCGACGTGGGCGCGGTCCCAGTAGAAGGGGTTGCGCCGGAGGCGGATGCGGTCGTTGACGCGCCAGGCATCGAGTAGGTACGCGCCGTTGCCGACGAGCTTGCCGGGTTTGGTCCAGTCGTCCGGGTAACGCTCGACGCTCGGGAGGTGGACGGGCCGCAGGGTGGCAAAGGCGCAGAGGTCGAGGAAATAGGGGGTGGGGTTTTCGAGGGTGACTTCCAGGGTGGCGGGGTCGAGGACGCGCACGCCGACCTGGGCGAAATCCTTCAATTTCCCGTCGTTGAAGGCCTTGCCGTTGCGCAGGGTATAGAGCTGCGAGGCGTATTCGGAGCCGGTCTCGGGGGCCAGGGCCCGCCGCCAGGAGAGGCGGAAATCCTCCGCGGTCACGGGGTCGCCATTGCTCCAGCGGGCGTCTTTGCGAAGGTGGAAGGTGTAGACTTTGCGGTCCGGGGAGATTTCCCAGCTTTCGGCCACGCCGGGGACCGGTTTTCCAGCGGCGTCAAAGGTCGTCAGGCCCTCGAAAAGGGCGTTGACCACGCGTTCCTCGGGCTGGCCGGTGATGAGGGCGGGGTCGAGCGTCTCGGGTTCCGCGCCGTTGATAAAAACCAGATCGGCGCGGCGCGGCGCGACATCGCACCCCGCGAGGAGTACGCAGAACAGAGCAGCAGCTATACCTGGGATCGCTTTCAACGTCACCCCGGGTATTCGCACGATTTGAGCGGCTTTTCGAGCGCTATTTCGCGGGCGAGGCGGAAGCCGCCGGGCTGGCCGTGGCGGCCGGAGTCGCGGTGGCGGAGGCCGAGGGAGCCGCGGAGGCAGCCGGAGCCGGGGTGGCCGAAACTGCCGGTTTGGCGGCGAGGCGGGCCTGGATGGAGCTCGTTGAAGTGGCCTGTTTGGTCACGAGGATCGAAAGCAGCAGCGTCAGGACCAGGAAGAGGGTCCCCAGGATGCGGGTCGCCTTTACCAGAACGTTCGTCGTGTCCGCGCCGAAAAGATTTTCCGTCATGCCGCCGCCGAACGTGGCCCCGAGACCTTCGTTTTTGGGCCGTTGCATCAACGTCAAAAGGATGAGCAAAAAGCAGACGATGACGTCGATCGTCAGAATGATATAAATGGAAACCTGAAGCATGAGGGCCCGGAATATGGCGAAGGAGCAGCGGTTTGTAAAGTCTCTTCAAGGGAGGGCAGGCATTCCATGGACAAATAACGCCAAGGTTCGCCTGGGTTGGCTTTTGGGAAAAGCAGGTTACAATAGGCGCCCGTGAACCAAACCAGCTCTCAAATTGACCGCGTTTACTCCCGCGCCGAGGAATTCGCCCATTACGCAAGCCACGGCGTTGGCTTTCTCGCGGTTTTGGCGGGCTCGCCTTTTCTGGTGATCGAAGCGCTGCACCGGGGCGGAGTCGCGGGGATCGTGGGCGTCTGCGTTTTTGCCTTCACCGCCGCGCTGCTTTACCTGGCCTCAACGGTTTACCACGCCATGCCCGAGGGCAGCCGGGCGAAGGAAATCTGCGAGGTGACGGACCACGCGGCCATTTTTCTCTTAATTGCGGGCACGTACACGCCCATTACGCTGGGGGTGCTGCGCGGGACGGTGGGCTGGACACTCTTTGGGATCGTCTGGGCGCTCGCGTTCGCCGGGGTGATCCTGAAATCCATCCACGGCGTACGCTACCCCAAGCTTTCCCTGGCCATCTACATCGGCATGGGGTGGCTGGTCTTGTTCGCCATCAAGCCGCTGATAGCCAACATGGCCGCGCCCGGGCTGGCCTGGATGGCGGGCGGCGGCATCGCCTACACGGTGGGGTGCTACTTTTACGCCCACCGGCAGCTACGCTTTGGGCACTTCGTGTGGCACCTCTTTGTGATGACCGGTACGGCCTGCCACTATTTCGCGATTCTTTGGTACGCGATGTAGCCTATTTCCAAAAGATGTGGATTTCGTAGGTATCCACGCCGACGGGCTCATCCACCACCTTGATGCTCAAGGTTTGCTTGTTTTGCGCCGTGGGGAGATCCACCAAGGCCAGAGTGCTGCGGCCCGACGCTTTTTTTACCTGCACGGAACCGTTTTCAAAGCCTTCCAACGGCACGCTAAACTGGTAATGGTTGCTTTTTTTGCCCTGCCAATCCGGCTTCCACCGGGCACCGTTGATGGAGATGTCCATCGGCTTTTCAAACGACTGATGTTCGATCCAGAGGGCTCCGTTTTGAATTTTGATGATGTCCGAATCGAATTTCCCCCGGATCGAGATGCGATGCAGCGCCTTGGTACTATCGGAAACGCCCCAGGAGGAACTCGAAGCCGCGGGATCGGCCGATGCGAAGGCCCCGGCCAGGAGGAGGAAAAAGAGGATTCTTTTCATGGGAAGGAAGACAGATTAGCTTGCTTGCTCGCACCGCAGTAAGACAGAGGGGCCTCGGTTAGGCAAGCCGGGAATCCGCATCTTTCCCTTGGGATTATTGTTCAACCGGAAGAGTTCGCCGTGGTAGTAATAAGCAATAGCACGATGGACCAGCCACTTTCCCCGATCACCTGCGACCAACTCAAAACCGAAGCCGCCGCTTTCGCCCAGGCACACACGCGCCATAGCGAACCGGCTTTGGTCGGGCTCGATTTTCCCGTGGTGGAGGCCTATTACCTGCTCCGCTTCAAACGAGAATTGGCTCGGCGGTATGAACTTCCAGAAGACCCTGAGGAGGATGGGATCGCGTTTCCCGACATCAAGGTGGATGTGAAATTCGTCAACGACCGCCTGAATGATTCCTTCTGCCCCATGATCAGCAGACTTCAAAAGGTCAAAGGGTTGGGCTACGATGTGCTGCTTTTTGTCTACCACCAAGAGAGCGATTTCGCGGCGGGCACCGTGTGGCTCGAAATCCGGCGTGCCATCTGGGTCGAGAATTACCGGACGGCCGACTGGTACGCAACCACATCCCTGTTGGACTGTCTGGCAAAGAAGCCACTCATGGAGGACCTTCTTTCCCTTTTTGACGATTTTCCCTTCATGCTCCACCCCGGTGAAGCTTGGAAGCTGGCCGAGGACTCGCTCAAAAAGCCGCCTCAGCAAGGTTACGCGGCCATCGGCAGGGCTTCGCTGTGGCACATTCGCTGGGGGCGGGTTATCAGCGAAGCCGGGAAAGTGGACGGCATCCAGTTGCTGGTATAGCCGGAGGGTTTTTCGTTACGAATCTCCAGATTGGGAACGAGGAGCACGAGGACGGGCGCTTAGGAAATCCGCACGCGGACTTTATGCCCCCGGCTCTGGAGCCGGACGCGGCCCCGGTCGAGGAGATCGGCCACGGTGGCGACGGTCTCGCCTTGGTTGCGGCTGTACCGGCCCACGAGCGCGATGAGCTCACCCAGATTGTGGACCGCGGGTTGGATTTTGTTAGGGACCTTTTTCATGGCTGGTTTGGTTTTCAGTTGTCGTCTCTAGCACGGGCCGTGCCATCACGGGCCTTCAGTGGATTGGACACCGATGCCGCCCCCTCCGTTCACGTTTTTTGTGAATCATTTCAATACACTGTGTCTGGATTTAGACACTAGCCTTTCGGAACCGGAATAGATCCACCCATAGCAGTACAAATCCCGCCGAAACCACAAACACTCCGTAACCTATCATTTGCCACTCTATTTGCAACGCCTCAACCCAGAGCATGCCCAACAAAACAGACCCAATTCCCAACAGAACAGCTCGTATCCAACGGCGTATTTTTGCGTCTACTTCGCACGGCCATAAAATTAATAAAGCGGCAGCCAATCCCAGCAGCAGAATTTGCCAGCCTGCACCAAAATTAATATCTGCACCCGAAATCGGAACTCTCAGATACCTAAAATCCGGGGGCATCTGGGATATTATCTCGTCAACAAAATTCCCGGATGCATCAACTTTCCCCAACATCCGCCTGAGTTGAAAAATGGGAGTGACTTTCGCCCAGGGGAGGAAAAAACCGATCACCACTAAAGCGGTACCGATCACCGAAAGCCCGGGTAACCGAATGACCTTCTCCGGTTCTTGGCTTTGCAGAGCTTTCAGCAGTTCCACCCCGTCCGCCGGAGTAATCCTTCCGGTTTCGATCAGCTCAAGCACTTTTTGCCGTTCCGTCTGTGAAATTTCCATGGTCCGTGGGGTTTCCCAAGTTTTAACTTAGGAACCCCGCGAACTCCATGAAAATGCAGGCGGCTAAGCCTTTTTAAACCCCAGCGCGCCGCCCGAGACGTCCACTTTGATGACGTCGCCGTCTTTGAAGTGGCCATCGAGCAGCTCCAGGCTGAGCGGGTCGAGCAACGAACGCTGGATGGCCCGCTTCAAAGGCCGCGCGCCGTAGACCGGGTCGTAGCCCTCCTGGGCCAGCAGGGTCTCGGCTTTTTTGCTGACTTCCAGCTTGATGTTGCGCTCTTCGAGCCGGGCCGCCACACGCTGGATTTGGATGCCGACGATCTGGCTCAGTTCTGCGTCGCTGAGGCGGTCGAACATGACGATTTCATCCACGCGGTTCAGGAACTCGGGGCGGAAGTGGGCCCGCAGGGCTTCCATGACGGCGGCTTCGCGCTGTTCGGCGTTGCCGTCCTCCAGCAGGGCTTGGCTGCCGATGTTGGAGGTCATGATGATGACGGTGTTCTTGAAATCAACCGTGCGCCCTTGGCCGTCGGTGATGCGGCCATCGTCGAGCACCTGGAGCAGCACGTTGAAGACGTCGCCGTGCGCTTTTTCGATCTCGTCGAAGAGGACGACGGAGTAGGGCTTGCGCCGGACAGCTTCGGAGAGCTGGCCACCCTCCTCGTAGCCGACGTAGCCGGGAGGCGCTCCGATCAAGCGGGCCACGGTGTGCTTTTCCATGTACTCGCTCATGTCGATGCGGATGAGGTTGTTCTCGTCGTCAAAGAGGAACTCGGCCAGGGCCCGGGCGAGCTCGGTTTTGCCGACGCCGGTGGGGCCGAGAAAAATGAAGGAGCCGATGGGCCGGTTGGGGTCGGACAGTCCGCTGCGGGCGCGACGCACGGCGTTGGAGACGGCGGCGATGGCCTTTTTCTGGCCGATGACGCGCGCTCCCAAGCGCTGCTCCATGTGGACGAGCTTTTCGCGCTCACCTTCCTGGAGCCGGGAAACCGGGATGCCCGTCCAGCTCGAAACGACCTCGGCGATGTCCTCCTCGGTGACTTCCTCTTTGAGCATCTGGCGGCCGCCCTCCTGCATTTCGCCCAGCTTGGCATCGCGCTCCTGGATGCGGCGGGTGACTTCCGGGATGCGGCCGTACTGGATTTCGCTGGCTTTGGAGAGGTCGCCCCGGCGCTGGGCCTGCTCCTGCTCGGTGCGCAGGCGGTCGAGCTCCTCCTGGAGTTTGCTGGATTCGTCGATCTCGGATTTCTCGCTCTGCCACTGGGCCTTCATGCGGGCGCTCTGCTCGCGCAGGTCGGCCAGCTCTTTTTCGATCTTGGAGAGGCGCTCGCGGCTGGCCTCGTCTTTTTCTTTTTTAAGGGCCTGGCGCTCCATTTCGAGCTGCATAATCTGCCGCTCGATCTGGTCGATCTCGGTCGGCATGGAGTCGAGCTCGATCTTGAGGCGCGAGGCGGCTTCGTCCACGAGGTCAACGGCCTTGTCGGGCAGGAAGCGGTCGCTGATGTAGCGGTGCGAAAGGACGGCGGCGGCCACCAGGGCGGCGTCCTGGATGCGCACTTTGTGGTGGACTTCGTAACGCTCTTTCAAGCCGCGCAAAATGGCGATGGTGTCCTCCACGCTCGGCTCGCCGACCTGCACGGGCTGGAAGCGCCGTTCGAGGGCGGCGTCTTTCTCGATGTATTTGCGGTACTCGTCGAGGGTCGTCGCGCCGATGGTGCGCAGTTCGCCGCGCGCGAGCTGGGGCTTGAGCATGTTGGAGGCGTCGACGGCTCCCTCGGACGCGCCCGCGCCGACGATGGTGTGGAGTTCGTCGATGAAAAGGATGACTTCGCCCTGGGAATCGGTGACTTCCTTCAAGAATGCTTTGAGGCGGTCCTCGAATTCGCCCCGGTACTTGGCCCCGGCGAGCATGGAACCGATGTCCATGGCGATGATGCGCTTGTTTTTGAGCGATTCCGGCACGTCGCCCGAGACGATCCGGCGGGCGAGGCCCTCGACGATGGCGGTTTTGCCGACGCCGGGCTCGCCGATCAGGACGGGGTTGTTCTTGGTGCGCCGGGAGAGGACCTGCATGACGCGGCGGATCTCGTTGTCGCGGCCGATGACGGGGTCGATCTTGCCCCGGCGGGCGGCTTCGGTGAGGTCGCGGCCGTATTTTTCCAAGGACTGGTACTTGGCCTCCGGGTTCTGGTCGGTGACGCGCTGGGAACCGCGCACCTGCTGGAGCGCCTGCATGAGCTTGTCCTTGGTGACTCCGGCTTCCTTGAGGAAGCGGCCCGCAGTCGTTTTGCCCTCCAGGGCGGCGAGGAGAAAATGTTCGGCGCTCAGGAATTCGTCCTTCATGCGCGCCATTTCTTTTTCGGCGGCTTCGATGGTGGCGCGCAGTTCGTTGCCGATAAAGACCTGGACGCCTCCTTGCACGCGGGGGCGGCGGGCGATCTCGGCTTTCAGCTTCTCCACCAGCGGAGCCGCTCCGACGCCGAGTTTGTCGAGCAGGGGGCGGGTGACGCCTTCGGGTTGTTCAATGAGCGTTAGGAGGACCTGCTCGGTGTCGAGTTCGGCGATCCCGAGCGAGGCAGCCGACTCCTGGGCCGAGGCGAGCGCTTCCTGCATTTTGGCCGTCAGTTTGTCCAGTCTCATAGATAAGGTTCGATAAAGGTTCGTTCTACGGGCCTGATTTTATCAGGAATTTCGTAAAAAAGCAAATCGGAGCCAATTCTCGGATCAGCAGCCTCCCTCCACCTTCCCCTTCAACTGTCCGCACCCGGCGGCGATGTCGATGCCCCGGCGCTGGCGCAGCGTGGCGGGGAAGCCAGCCTGCTGCAATACCACCTTGAAGGACTGGGCCGCGGCGTGCCCCGGCACTTCTCCTTCGTAGCCCGCGACGGGGTTGAGCGGGATCAAGTTGATGTGGGCGTTGATCCCGGTGAGCGCCTGGGCCAGCTCAAGGGCCTCCTCGGGCGTGTCGTTCACCCCGGCGATCAGGGTCCATTCGACGAAAATTCGCCGCCCGGTCAGTTCGCCATAGGTGCGGCAGGCGGCGAGCAACCCGGACACGGGCCAGCGGCGGGTGGCCGGGATGAGCGCCCGGCGTTCTTCCTCGCGCACGGAGTGGAGGCTGACGGCCAGGGAATAGGGCCAATTTTCCCGCGCCATGCGCAGGATGCCCGGGACAACGCCGACGGTGCTGAGCGTGATATGCCCGGGGCCGAGGTTGATGCCCGCGCGGTTGCTGACGATCTCCAGGGCGGTCAGTACGGCATCGGCGTTTTGGAGCGGCTCGCCCATGCCCATAAGGACCAAGTTGCGCAAACCCGGTTCGCCCCCGGCCCGCAGCGCCCGCTGGCAATGGAGCACTTGGGCGACGATCTCGCCGGGGCGCAGGTGCCGCCGGAAGCCTCCCCGCCCGGTGGCGCAAAACGTACACCCCATGGCGCACCCCGCCTGGGTGCTGACGCACGCGGTGGAGCGGCCCGGGTAGCCCATGATGACGGTCTCCACGGTTTCGCCGTCGCCCAGGCGCAGGAGAAATTTGCGCGTTTGGCCGTCGGTGCTTTTCAGGTCGGCCACGGGCTCCGGGAGGTCGAAGCCCCAGCGCTTCCCCTCGCGCACGGCTTCCGCAATCCAGCGCCGGAGCGGCGGGAGGAATTCGGGGCGGTCCAGGTCGATCTGCGCCGCCGCCTCGCGGTGGAGCACGCGCCAGAGCGCTTTGGCGTGGACCGGGCGCACGCCCGCCGCCGCAAGTTCCGCTTCCAGGGCGGGAAGCGTCAGGTCGTGGAGGGTCTCGGGCGGCAAAATCATGCCTAATTAATAACAGAAACCGCGAAAACGAGTATAATAAGCTCCGTGAAAAAAGCGCTCTCGTCCATCCCCGCGCCGCTCTTCGACCTCCGGAAAACGCTCCATTCCGGCCAGGTCTTTCATTGGACCGAGGAGGAGGAGGGCAGTTTCCGGGGGCTCATTGGCAACACGCCAACGCACGTCCGGCAGGAGGGGGAGCGGCTCTGGGTGACGCCCGGCACCGAGGCGCTGGTGGCCCGCTACTTTGCGCTCGATCACGATCTGGCCGCGATCTACGCCAGCTTTCCCGGCGACCCGGCGATGCAAGCCGCCCTCGGGGCGTGCCACGGCCTCCGGATCATCCGCCAGCCGCTCTGGGAGTGCCTGGCGACCTTCATCACCTCGGCCATGAAGCAGGTGGCCCACATCCGGCAGATGTCGCTGGCGCTCCGCGAGCGTTTTGGGAGCCCGGTGCCCGGCTGGAGCCCGCTCTACACCTACCCGACGCCCCGGCAGCTCGCACGCGCCACGGAGGCGGAGCTGCGCGCCTGCGGCCTCGGCTTTCGCGCGGCGAACCTGCTGGCCACGGCGCGCCAAATCGCCTCGGGAAAGGTGGATCTCGATGCGCTGTGCGCTCTGGAGGACGACGCGGCCCTGGCGGCGCTCTGCGGGCTGCCCGGAGTGGGCCCGAAAATCGCCAACTGCGCGCTCCTTTTCGGCTACGAACGGCTGGCCTCCTTCCCCATCGACGTCTGGATTCACCGCGTGCTGTTGCGGCACTACTTCCAGCGCAAACGCCGCCCCACCCCGGCCCAGTTGCGCGACTTCGCCGCCCGCGCCTTCGGCCCCTACGGCGGCTACGCGCAGCAGTACCTTTTCCACCACGCCCGGACGGAAAAGAAACAGTCGCCGAAGTAGCGCGAGGCCTTTTTGGTTTGACCGGCCCGGGGGAGCCATTTAGTAACTGGCCCAACATGGAAGTTACCTCTCCCGAGCGGAAAGTTCACAACGGCTCGCGGCGTTCGCTCGTCGCCCAGATCGGCCTGCTGGCGCTGTTCGCCGCCGGGCTCATCCTAAGCCTGCGCACGACCTTCGCGGTGTATCGGCTCGACTCGGATCTCTCCCAGTCGGCCATGCTCTGGTTCGGCGTGCAAAAGGAAGGCTGGGCGTTCATCACCCAATGGCGCTACACCGCCGACGACTGGCTTTTTTCCTGGAACCTGCTGCATTTCGCCCTCTTCCGGCTGCTGGGCACCGATCCGCGCTACGTCCTCTTTTCCGGCTGGCTGGTCTTTGTGGGCAATGCCTTGGCCGCCGGGGGCCTCGCCCATGCCCTGGGGGCCCGGAAATCGGCGTTCATCCTCCCGGGGCTGCTCCTTTTCGCGGGAGCCTACGCCCACCGGGCCGGGCTCTCGGCATACCCGATGTCGCACAGTATTACCAATCTTTTCGGGCTCTTGATGGCGCTCTGGGGCATCGGATGGGTGCGAAATCGCCACGTCTCCGCGCTGGCGGCGCTGACGCTCTGCGGCCTCCTCGGGGGGATCTCCGACCCGTGGCTGCTGGCTCCCTATGTCTTTCCGCTGGCCCTGGGGGCGCTGGCTGGCGGGGTGTTTGGAGCGCGCGAAAACCGCCGCGCGTATGGGGCGCTATTTCTTTCGATGGTGGCGGTGACGGCTGCCGTAAAAACGCGCGGCTTCGGCCTGCTCGATTTCCTGCCGGTGTTCGACTTTCGCCTGGCCGACTGGAACGGAATCCGCGCCAATGCCGACGCGTTTTGGCAATGCCTCGGGGGGCTGTTTTGCGGCACGTTCCCGGTGAACCCGGCGGCCGCTGCCGTGGCGTTGGTGGCCTTGGGGCTGCTCGGTTCGGGCGCGGTTTGGTTTCTGTGGAAAGAACGCGCCGGGGGCTCGCTGGCCTGGCTCATTCCCGTTTCGCTGGGAGGGATCTCGGCGGCGCTAGTGCTTTCGCGGGTTTCCGCCGGGGAAACCAGCGGGCGCTTCCTGGTCAACTGGCTCTACCTCGCGCCCGTCTTCGTTGCCGTGGCGCTGGAGGGTGGCTGGCGGCGGGTCCCCGTGGGATTTCGCGCCTTTGCCGTGGCGTGCGCGCTCGCCTTTGCCGCCACCGGGATCGCGACCACCGCCCCGTATTGGCGAGCGGGCAACGCGGATGCAGCAAACGCCGGACGCGTGGCGATGGAAAAATTCCTGGGGAAAAATGGCCTGAACTACGGCTACGGCCCCTACTGGGGGAGCCTGTCCAACGCCGTTACCTGGGCCACCGGGGAGCGCCTCGTCATCCGGCCAGTAAATTTTTCACCCGAGACGGGCGGCATGATCACCGCGCGGCGCTTGCAATCCGACGCCTTTTGGTATCGGCCCGGCGACGCTCCGGCGGGGCAGAAAAAATACTTCGTCCTGCTCAAGGCCGACGGCGAACAATGCGCGAACACCCCCCTCTGCATCCGGGGGCTGACGCGGCAGTTCGGCCCCCCGGCGCAAACGCTCCATCATGAGGACGCCACCGTGCTGGTCTGGGATCACCCGCTCATCGATTTTCCGCGCGCCATCGAGCCGGGCCAGCCGATGCGTTTGACCAAAACCGAGCCGCCCATGCCGTGGCGGGGCTGGGATGATCCCGGGGAGCGCGGCACCTGGGCCTGCGGTCCCGTGGCCGAGCTAAAGCTCCAGGCCCGGAATCTCCTCGCCGGGGAGCCGAAACCCCTGAAGCTCACCTTCGAAGCCCGGTGCAAGCAACCCATGGCCCTCCTCTTTATTAATGGGCTCGATTTCGGCACCCTCCATTTTTCGGGAAATCAGCCCGAGACCTTCACCATCGGCATTCCCCCGGAGCTCGCGCCGGACGGGGATGGGCAGCTCGTGGTGCAGTTCCGCAAACCGCCCACGCGCCACTCTACGCGCAAGCCGTGGCTCTGCCTGAGCACCGTGCGGATTGACCCCGGGGAATAACGCGACGCTTCGCCTCTAGCTCAGCCGGTCGCCGTACTCCGGGAAATGCAGCCGGGCGCAGTCGGGGCAGATGCTGTGGCTGAAATCCGCCTCCGTGTGCTCGCTGACATAGGTCTCAATGCTCTGCCAGTCGTTTTGGTCGTTCCGGATCTTTTTGCAATGCGAGCAGATCGGGAGCAGGCCGGAGAGGGTCTTCACGCTGGCGAGCGCCGCTTCCAATTCCTGGTTTTTCTTTTTCAGGCTTTGCTGGAGCCGGATCAGGCTGATGTGGGTCTGCACGCGCGCGAGCAGTTCCCGGGACCGGAAGGGCTTCGTCACGAAGTCGGCCGCCCCGAGGTCAAACCCGAGAACGATGTCGTCGGTTTCGGTCTTGGCGGTGAGAAAAATGACGGGGATTTCGGCGGAGGCGGGGTCGCCCTTGAGCCTGCGGCAGACTTCGTAGCCGTCCATCTCGGGCATCATGATGTCGAGCAGGATCAGGTCGGGCTTCACCTTCGGCAGCATGTCAAAGACCACCTGGCCGCGATGGGCCACGGCCACCCGGTACTGGGCATCCATCAAAATAGTCCCCAGCACCTGGACGTTCTTGGCGTTGTCGTCGACGATCAGGACGGTAGCGGGGTTTTGGGAGAACGGGTTCTTGCTCATGGCGTGGAAATACGGTCGAGGAATATTGGGAATTGCGCCAGGGTCTCCTCGATCCCGGCGGTATCGAAAAGCATCGCCTGGTTGCGCAGCGTGTCGCCCCAGGCCGAGAGGCCCGACGCTTTGTGGGCATTGGCGAGCGCGATGATCTTCTCCGCGAACTCCAGCACCTGATTGATGATCATCGTCTCCCGCAGCTCGTTCCAAAGCGGCTCCAGCTCCCCTTTGAGCCGCAGGTATAACCCCGCGGGATCAAAGATTTCCTGCTCGGTGGCGGCGCAGAATGGCTCCTCTCGCTGGGGTACCCCCTCGGGATGGTTGACGGTGTGCGGGAGGTATTTGGCCAGCGTGTTGAGCAGATCCCGGCGGGCGATCGGCTTGCGCAAAAAGCCGTTGCAGATAACGGCGATTTTCTCCTCTTCGGACTTCATCGTCGAGGCCGTGACCGCCACGATCGGGATCGGCTCCGTGGCGGGGTCGCCCTTGAGGATGCGGCTCGCCTCGATGCCGTCGAGTTCGGGCATTTTGATGTCCATCAGGATCAGCGCCGGTTTTTCCGAGCGGGCCAGTTCGATGGCTTTGCAGCCGTTGGCAGCTTCGAGAATTTCGAGCGGGAATTCCTCCAGGTAGCCCTTGATAAGCTCCCGGTTAAGGTCGATGTCCTCGGCCAGGAGGATCGTGGCCGGTGCAAAGGAGATTTCCGCATTGCCCTGGAGCGCTTCGGACGGTTCCGCCGTGGCGGCTTCCTCGACGTCCTTGAGGGTGATCCGGAAAACGGAGCCGCGCCCCACGGTGCTCTCGACGGTGATCTTCCCGCCCATCAGCTCGACGAGCCGCTTGCTGATAGCCAGGCCCAGGCCCGTGCCGCCATACTTGGCGTGGCTCTGGCCCGCCTGCTGCTCGAAGGCGCCAAAGATCGCCCCGAACTGCGAGGCCGGGATGCCGACGCCGGAATCGTGTACCTCAAAAATGAGACTCCCCAGGTCGCACCCCTGACCCGGCCGGGCCACGCAGCGGATGGAGCCCCGCTCGGTGAACTTGATGGCGTTGCCGATCAAGTTAAGGAGCACCTGCCGCAGCCGCGCTTCGTCGAGCACCACGGCGTTGGGGAAAGCGGCGTCGATCTCCGTAAAGTAGCTGAGCCCCTTCTCCTCCACCTTGCCGGAAAAGATCAGCTCCAGCTCCTTTAGCAGCGTCCTCGGGTTGATGGCGGAATACTCCAGGCGCAGCTTCCCGGCCTCCACTTTGCTCAGGTCCAGGATGTCATTGATGAGCCCCAGGAGCGACTTGCCGCTGGAGTAAATGGCGTGAATGTACTGGCGCAAGCGCGGGTCCTGGACCTTGGCGGAGAGGATTTCCGAGAAGCCCAGGATGGCGTTCATCGGCGTGCGGATTTCGTGCGACATGTTGGCCAGGAACTCGCTCTTGGCCTGGTTGGCCTGGCGCGCCTCGCTCTCGGCCCGCTGGCGATCCTTGACCTCCTCACTCAGCTCGGCGGTTCGCTCGCAGACGCGCCGCTCGAGCTCCTCGCCCCGCTGCTCGAGTTCGCGGGTGTTGCTCTCGATGGTATCGAGCATGGCGTTGAAGGTCCCGGTGAGGCTGCCGATCTCGTCATTGCGAAGCGCCGTGTTGCGCACAGTGTAATCCCCGGCGGCCACGCGGCGGGCGGAGGCGGTCAGCGCGCCCAGCGGCGTCAGAATGGTCCGGTTAATGAGCAGCGTGATAGCACACACCAGCACCGCCAGCGCCAGCAGAGCGACGGCAGGCAGGCCCGCGAACTCGCCCATCCCGATCGCCTGCGAAAGATCGATCATCGAGACGAGATACCAGTCGATGGCGGGCAGGTAGGCCACGGAGACCAGCCGCCGCTGGCCGTCAATAAACAGAGGCAGCGTGGCGGTCGCCTCCGGGGTGGCCTTGAGCGTTTCCAGCGCCTTGCGAAGTTCAGCGCGGTCCCGCTCGCGGGGCATCAGGCGGAAAATAGTGCTCCGCTCCTCGGCCTTTTTGGTCACCGTATTCTGGTCGATCAGGGCGGTGTTGGCATGGGCCTGGATGGCACCGGACGGGTCAACCAGGATCGGCGTGACGGCCTTGTTCTGCGTGTGGATGAGCCGTTCGATGAACGCATCAAGCCGCATCCCCGTTCCCGCGAGGGCCACGCGCTCCTTGCCATCGCGAACCACCGTGTTGATCCAGACCTTGACCTGGTGATCGACGTTATCGCGGTCAACGTTGAGGCGAAAGCTATCGGCATTCTCAAGCGTCGAGTAGAACCAGCCGTCCTTGGGGACGTCGCGGCTGACTTGGTACTCGGGATTTTGCGACGTCAGGCCCGTGGCGAGATTGTAGCTGTAGTAATGCCCGGAATCGCGCAGCCCGATGAAAAACGCCTGGGCCTGGAACTGGCGCGCGAAGGCGTCCATCTCCTGGAACGCAGCGGCTTTGAGCGCCGGGTTATTCTCATCACGCACCCAGGCCCGGACCGCGGGTAGCGTGGCCAGCGTCTGGCAAAGCGCCACCTCGCGCTCCAGCGGAGCCAGGATGCGCCCCTTCTCGCGCAGCGTGTACTGGACGGCGAAATCAGCCCCGATCCGGCGGGTCACCCAGCGCAGCGTCAGGTAAAATAAGAGCCCCGCCAGAAGGCTGATGGCCAACGTCAGGGAGACCGTCCAGCGGAGAAAGCGGGCGCGGATGCCCTGGCGAAAAAAACCGTCGAATTTCATGAAACGTGTGGATTGCGGGCAAAGCGCCGTGGGGGAGGGGAAAGGGGCAGATAAGGAGCGTCTGCCCGGAGCCGGTCATCAGTCGGTGCACCCGCAAAGAAGTGAAGCGCATTTCATGCCAACGGTCAACGGTCCCAGGGTAAGGGAAAATAAGTATGCTTCTGGGCAAAAACCCTTATAGGCTCTCCATCAAAGAATGGGGAGGGAGGTCAAAAGATGAAAGAAAGTGCTAATGACCTCACTGCTCAATCGAATCGGAATCAGTGGCTACCAGGTACTATATACCGAAGCCACATTGCCTCTTAAAATCCACGTTAAACCCGAAGCGCGAACCTCCTCCTGCCCTTGCTGTGGAGGCGGCCGCCTCCACAGCAAAGGCAGGTATCAAAAGCAGGTACGCCACCTCGATCGCTTTGGCGAACCCACCGCTCTGGTCGTCCATACCCGGCGGTTGCGCTGTTTGGATTGTCGGCACTCCTTTGTTCCACCGCTACCGGGACTTCTCCCCGGACGCCACAGCAGCGAGCCATTCCGCGAAAGCACTTACCGGGCTCACGACAACGGCATCTGCGTCTCCACTCTGGCCCGCATCCTTCACATCGGCAGCGCCACCATTGAGCGCATCTACCACCAGTTCACCGAGCGCAAAGCCAAGGAACGAAGCAGTTTGCGCTGCCCCATGGTCCTCGGCATCGACGAGCACAGGCTCTCCATCAAAGAATGGGGAGGGAGGTCAAAAGATGAAAGAAAGTGCTAATGACCTCACTGCTCAATCGAATCGGAATCAGTGGCTACCAGGTACTATATACCGAAGCCACATTGCCTCTTAAAATCCACGTTAAACCCGAAGCGCGAACCTCCTCCTGCCCTTGCTGTGGAGGCGGCCGCCTCCACAGCAAGGGCAGGTATCAAAAGCAGGTACGCCACCTCGATCGCTTTGGCGAACCCACCGCTCTGGTCGTCCATACCCGGCGGTTGCGCTGTTTGGATTGTCGGCACTCCTTTGTTCCACCGCTACCGGGACTTCTCCCCGGACGCCACAGCAGCGAGCCATTCCGCGAAAGCACTTACCGGGCTCACGACAACGGCATCTGCGTCTCCACTCTGGCCCGCATCCTTCACATCGGCAGCGCCACCATTGAGCGCATCTACCACCAGTTCACCGAGCGCAAAGCCAAGGAACGAAGCAGTTTGCGCTGCCCCATGGTCCTCGGCATCGACGAGCACACCCTCCACAAGGGCCAACGCTTCGCCACTACATTCGTTGATCTTAAAAACCACCGTGTCTTCAACGTTGTCCCTGGCCGCAGCCCTCGCGAATTGGCCCCATTGGTTGCCCGCCTTCAAGGCCGGGAGCATGTCCGCGTGGTCTGTATCGACCTCTCCAGCCCTTACCGCGCCTTGATCCGCAAGTGGTTCCCTAACGCTCGCATCGTCGCCGACCGCTTCCACGTCATCCGCGTCGTCATCCATCATTTTATGGCCTTGGCACGGCAGATCGCCCCTGACTTGAAAAATAACATCGGCTCTCTTGCCGTCCTCCGCAAAGCCCCAAATAAGCTAACTGCGGCCCAACACTTGCGCCTCGCGCGGCTTTTCGCCGCCTACCCTGCATTGGAGCCTCTGCACGCCGAAATGCACCACCTGCGCGCTCTCCTCAACCAGAAGCACAGAAGGCGCCGCGAATGCCGCCCTCTGGCTCAAGAGCTTTTGGGCTTTATCAACCGCCTCACCACCAGCCGCTTCGAGCCCCTCATCACTCTGGCCCATACCCTTCGTTCCTGGGCCGAGCCCATCGCCTGCATGTGGCGTTTTACCAGGAACAACGGCATTACAGAGGGCTTCCACCGTAAAATGAAACTCATCCAACGCCGCGCTTACGGCTTTAGAAACTTCTCCAACTACCAAATCCGTGTGCTTGCCGCCTGCGGCTAATTAGCACAATATCACCATATCTTCCTCCCTCCCCATTCTTTGGTGGAGACCCGAAACTTCTCCAACTACCAAATCCGTGTGCTTGCCGCCTGCGGCTAATTAGCACAATATCACCCAAACGGACCTCCTCCCCATTCTTTGGTGGAGCCCCCTTTGAAAGGCTCCTGAGAGGTTCCACAAACCGAATGGTTTATGGAGCGGGTGATGAGACTCGAACTCACGACGTTCTCCTTGGCAAGGAGATGCTCTACCACTGAGCTACACCCGCGTTTTACTGGCTCTCCCCGGGGGGAGGCAGGGACGGAAATTAGGGGCAATGGGCCGGTGTTTCAAGCGATTTTTTACAAAAAATGTCTCCGCCTCTGTAAATTCGCCAAACGGCCCCTCTTTTTGTGCAACATTTGCTGCACATCCAAACCGAGGCTTGCCTTTTTTCTCCGCTAAGGTGACATGAGCGGATGCATCAATTTCTGGTCCTCTGGTTCGGCTGGGTTCATCAATGGGGCTGCCTGGGAGTCATTCTCCTCATGGCCATGGAAAGCTCGATTTTCCCCGTGCCAAGCGAAGTCGTCATTCCCCCCGCCGCGTTTCTCGTCGCGGAGGGGTCGATGACGCTCTGGGGCGGCGATTCGCCCACGGTCGGCTTCTGGGGCGTCATTCTCGCGGGGACCATTGGCTCCTACCTTGGAAGCGCCATCACCTACTGGGTGGCCCGGGGGCTGGGCCGCGCGGTCATCGTGCGCTGGGGAAAATATTTCTTCATCGGCGAAAAGAAACTCGTCCTGGCCGAACACTGGATGCACCGCTACGAGGCGGGCGGCATTTTCTTTGCCCGGTTGCTGCCGGTCATCCGCCACTTGATCTCCATTCCGGCGGGCATCGTCCGGATGCGCTTCGGGATGTTCAGCTTGATGACGGTCATCGGCTCCTTTGTCTGGTGCTTGGTGCTCGCCTGGCTCGGGCAGGAAGCCCAGCATGCGCAGCCCGGCTTGATCAATGATCCCCAGGGGCTCGTGCAGTTCATCAAGGGCCAGTCGCACTGGATCGTGGGCGGCATTGCCGTGCTGGCCGCGCTTTATTTCCTGGTGCTCAAGCTGACCGCCAAGGCCGAAAAACCGGCGTGTTGCGGCGAGACGGCCGAATAGCGCCCGACTGCTTTCTGTAGCGATTCCTTGACCCGCGAGCCGGGAGCGCTCAAATTTATGACCCCTTAACTTTATTACTTTTTAGAGACCATGGCCGAAGCACACGAACGTAAATCCCTGGAACAACGACATCAGGCAACCGACACCGAGCGGCTGCGGCATTCCGCGGCGCACGTTCTGGCGACGGCCATCCTGCGGCTCTGGCCCAATGCCCAGTTCGCCGCGGGTCCCGCCGTCGAGAGCGGTTTTTATTACGACATCGACCTCGATCACCGGATCACGCCGGAGGACTTCCCGGCCATCGAGGCGGAGATGAAAAAGGAGATCAAGGCCAACCACACTTTCGAGCGCAAGGGCGTCACCCGCGACGAAGCCCTCAAGCTCGCGCAGGCGGGCCGCCTCGGCGCACTTTCCGAGCGCGAGAAGCCCTCTATTTTCAAGATCGGCAACCTGGAGGAGATCCCCGAAGGCGAGGAAATCAGCCTCTACCAGAATGGCGATTTCATCGACCTCTGCGCCGGGCCGCACGTCATGCGCACCGGCAATATTGGGGCCTACAAGCTCACCCACGTCGCCAGCGCCTACTACAAGGGCGACGAAAAAAATCCGCAGCTCCAGCGCATCTACGGCACGGCTTTCAAGAACAAGACCGAGATGGAGGCCTACTTCTCGATGCTGGAGGAAGCCAAGAAGCGCGACCACCGCAAGCTGGGCAAAGAGCTGGAACTTTTCTGCTTTGACGAAGATGTGGGCCCCGGCCTGCCCCTCTGGATGCCGCGCGGCACCGTCCTCCTGGAGGAACTCGAAAAGCTGGCCAAAGAGACGGAGTTCGCCGCCGGTTACGAGAGGGTGAGGACTCCTCACATCGCGCGGGCCAACATGTACCTCACGAGCGGACACTTGCCGTATTACGCGGAGAGCATGTTCCCGCCAATGAGGCTCATGGAACCTTCAGAAACTAAGATATTGCAGGAAATTGAAGGTAAAATCAGGCGTTTGAACATAGATATCAATGGTTTCATCGAAAATCTTGTCAGCAATTCTGATACTTCAGGCTCGCTCAGTGAGGAGATGGTGAATGATTATCATTTTTGGGAGGGCGAATTGATTGGACTACTGAATTCCGGCTCTTTGTCTAGCCATTTGCAGGATCCATCTATCGCCTATCAGCCTCTTATTTCTTCAAAGTTTCAGGAACTTAAGAAGCTTTTGCGCAAACGCGATGAGATTTTAACCGATGCTTTAGTTTACCTCAAAGCGATGAACTGCCCGCACCACCACAAGATTTTCGGTGCCGTGCCGCGCAGCTATCGCGATCTGCCGTTGCGGCTGGCCGAATATGGGACCTGCTATCGCTACGAGCAATCGGGCGAACTCTTCGGCCTCATGCGGGTGCGTTCCATGCAGATGAACGACGCCCACATCTACCTGACCGAAGACCAGTTCGAAGCCGAGTTCAACGCCGTCAACGAGATGTATCTTAAATACTTCAAGATTTTCGGCATCGACAAATACCTCATGCGTTTCTCCACGCACGACCCGGCCAAGCTCGGCCAGAAGTTCGTGGATCAGCCGGAGCTTTGGAAAAAGACGGAAGACATGGTGCGCAACGTCCTCATCAAGAGCGGCATCAACTACGTCGAAGTCCCCAACGAAGCCGCCTTCTACGGGCCGAAGATCGACGTACAGGTGTGGAGCGCCATCGGGCGCGAGTTCACCATCGCCACCAACCAGGTCGATTTCGCCGTCCCCTCGCGCTTTGATCTCGTCTACAAAGACCGCGACAACACCGAGAAGACCCCGCTTTGCATCCACCGCGCCCCGCTGGGCACGCATGAACGCTTCATCGGCTTCCTGATCGAGCACTACGCGGGGAACTTCCCCTTCTGGCTCGCCCCCGAGCAAGTGCGCGTGCTCCCCATCGGCGACGAAACGCCGCTGATCGACTACGCCAACAGCATCCGGGCAGAGCTCCGCGCCGCGGGCATCCGTGCCGAAGTGGACGCCTCCAGCAACAACATCAAGGGCAAGGTGCTCCAAGCCGAACAGATGAAAGTGCACACCATGCTCGTGGTGGGCAACCGCGACCTCGAAGCAGGGAACGTCAGCGTGCGTCTCCACGGCAAGGGAAACATCGGAGCCAAACCGCGCGCGGAAGTCATCGCCGACCTGATCCAGGCTGCGCGCGAACGGCGGGCTTAGGAGGTTCACCACAGAGGACACAGAGATCACAGAGAAATACAGAGGTTTGAAAAGGGGAGGGATTCCGCAAACACCGCCTCGTTTGAAATTTTTACATATCCCCCGGTATTTTTCTCCGTGCCCTCTGTGTCCTCCGTGCCCTCTGTGGTAAAATCCCCTTCATGAAACTCGTCATTGCCACAACAGGGGCCAGCGGGGCGATCTACCTCCAGCGCCTGCTGCGGGCTATTGACCCGGCGGCGCACGAGGTGCATCTCATTTTCAGCGCCCCGGCCCGGCAGGTGATCGCCGAGGAAATCGGCACGCTCGAGGTCCCCGCGGGGGTTCACCAGCACGACGACCGGGATATGAACGTCCCCTTCGTCAGCGGATCGGCCCGGTTCGACGCCATGGTCATCGTCCCCTGCTCCATGGGAACGATGGGCCGGATCGCCGCCGGAACGAGCGATTCCGTGATCCTCCGGGCTGCCGACGTTTTCCTCAAGGAGCGCCGCAAGCTGATCCTGGTGCCGCGCGAAACGCCCTGGAACCTGATTCACGTGCGCAATGCCGCCACGCTGCTGGAAGCCGGAGCCGTGCTCCTCCCGGCCAACCCGAGCTTCTACAGTAAGCCCCAGACCGTCGAAGCCGTGGCCGACACCGTGGTTTCGCGCCTCCTCGACCAGCTCGGCATCGAGAACCCCGGCGCTTACCGCTGGGGAGAATCGGCGGAGCCGCAGGAGTAAACGCAACTGATTCACACCTTTGCTTGCCTTTTGGGCAAGGTTCTGAGTTACTGGTAGGTCCGGTTGATCCGGGTTGACAAACTCGAGCCTCCTGTGAATTCTTTTAATCCTTTTTCTTCAACTATGACCACATCTCTTCTGGACGAAGCCATCAAAGTGATTCCGAATCAACAGATTCTGATCAACGTTGTCTCGAAGCGGGTGCGTCAACTCACCCAGGGACATCGTCCGATGGTGGAGGTCGGCGCTCGCCTTGATTACGCCGATATCGCGCTGCGCGAAGTCATCGAGGGCAAAATCAGCTTCGAAATGGCTACCGAGGAAGAAGAGCGGCAGCAGATGCATCAGTAGGAAAGCCCTGCAGGGGCAGCACCCCTCCTTTTTTGGAGAGCGATAGGACGGGCCGGGGGGTATATTTAACGCATGTCGGACGAAATTTCAGTCAACCGCCGGGCGCTCCACGAGTACCATATCCTCGAACGCTACGAGGCGGGCGTCCAGCTTAAGGGCACCGAGGTCAAATCGATCCGGGGCGGCTACGCGAACTTGAACCAGGCATTTGCCCGGGTCGAGAAGGGTCAGGTGTTTTTATACGACTCGGACATCCAGCCTTACGTCCGGGCCAGCTTCGAGCAGCACGTGGCCAAGCGGCCCCGGCGGCTCCTGCTCCACAAAACCGAAATCGCCAAGCTCTACGAAGCCACACTGGTGGCCGGGCACACGCTCGTGGCGCTGCGGATGTACTGGAAAAACGGCCGGGTGAAAGTGGAAATCGGCGTGGGCAAGGGCAAAGAAGCCCGCGACAAGCGCGAGGACCTCAAAAACCGCGCCGTAAAGCGCGAGATGGACCGCGAAAAAGCGACCTTCAACCGCAAACATGCGTAAATACAGTGTAAATTCATTGTAGCGTGTTTGCGTAAAAAAGCTTGGTTCCCAGCGGGCGCGGGGCATAGTCTGAGGCTATCCCCCTCCCCCCGATGAACGCTCGTTGGATTCTCCCTCCCCCATTATCGCCTGAAGAATCGGACCTGGGCGGCACGCTTGCGCGAGAATACGGATGCCCCCGCGCGATCGCGGACATCCTCGCCCGGCGCTGCCTGAGCCACTCCGGCGGCGCGGACGATTTCCTCTCCCCCCGGCTCAAACGCCTCACCGACCCCTTCCTACTCCCGGAAATGCGGGCCGCCGTGGATCGCACGCTAGCCGCCATCGACTCCGGCGAGTCGATCGTCCTTTACGGCGACTACGACGTGGACGGCGTGACCTCGCTGGCCATCCTGGCCCGGGTCCTGCAAGCCTACGGCGCCCGGCCCAACACCTTTCTCCCCTCCCGGATGGAGGAGGGCTACGGGATGACCGACGACGCCGTGGCCCGGTGCGTCGCGGCCTTCCATCCCCGGCTGCTCATCGCGGTCGACTGCGGCACCTCTGCCCCGAAACAAATCGCCGACCTCCTGGCGCAGGGCACCGATGTGGTGGTCATCGATCACCACGAATGCCAGGCGGAGCTGCCCTGCTGCACGGCCCTGGTGAACCCGAAACGCACCCTCGGAGGCGATTTCCATTACCTTTGCAGCGCCGGGCTGGTGTTCAAATTTTGCCATGCGCTCCTCAAGGCGCGCCCGCTGCCCGATTTTGACCTCCGAGAATCGCTCGACCTCGTGGCGCTCGGCACCGTGGCCGACATCGTGCCGCTGACGGGCGAAAATCGCGTACTGGTCCACAAAGGCCTGGAGGCGATGGCCAAGACGCGCTGGCCCGGCCTGCGGGCTCTGATGGACGTGGCCGGAGCCTCCGAACCGCTCACCCCCGCCGATGTCGGCTTCAAGCTCGGCCCCCGGCTCAACGCCTCCGGGCGGCTCGGCGCGGCGGCAGCTTCGCTGGAGCTGCTCTTAACCGATGACCCCACCCGGGCCCTGGCCCTGGCGCGGGAATTGGACGCCCAGAACCGCGACCGCCAGCAGGTGGAAAAAACGACCCTGGACCAGGCCCACGAACAGCTGACCTTCGACCCGGAGCGCGACGCGGCCATCGTGGTCGGCGCAGAGGGGTGGCACCCGGGCGTCGTCGGCATCGTGGCCTCGCGCATCTGCCGCAAGCACCACCGGCCAACGTTCGTCGTCGGCTTTGACGAAAACGGCAACGGCAAGGGGAGCGGGCGCAGCATCGCCGGGTTCTCGCTGGTCGAGGCGCTGGAAAGCTGCTGCGGCCTGCTGGATAAGTTCGGCGGTCACGAAATGGCCGCGGGCCTTTCGCTCCGCCACGATCAATTCGAGGCCTTCCGCTGCGCTTTCCAGACCTTCGCCCGCGAGCGGCTCACCGAAACCGATCTCCTGCCCCAGGTGCGGCTCGATGCCGAGGTGGCGCTCGGCGATATCGACCTTGCTTTCCTGGCAATTCACGAGCGGCTTCAGCCCTTCGGAGCCGCCAACGCCCAGCCGATCTTCCTGGCCCGGGGGGTGCATCCGGTGGGCGCGCCGGTCGTCCTGAAACAGAAGCACCTCCGCCTGATGCTCGGCCAGAACGGCGTGAGCAAAGAAGCGATTTTCTTTGGCGGAGCGGAAGATGCGCTGCCCCGCCCGCCGTGGGACATGGCCTTCCGGATCGAGCGCAACGAATGGAGGGGCCGCGTCAGCGTGCAGATCCAGATTCAGCGGTTGCGTCCGGCGGTTGCGGAAGATTAAAGCAACTCGGGAGCCGCGCCGCCTTCCAATTCCCCCGCGGTATCCTTCAGATTGACGCCGCTCAGGCCCAGCTTGGCCGATTCGGCGAGCAGAAATAGGAGCTTTTTCGCGGCATCCTGCGGGGAAATACCCCCAGGCCGGATGTTGGAAATGCAGTTGCGGTCGGCGTCCGTGCGGCCCACTTTGGGGCCGAAGGTCAGGTACGCGCCGAGGCTGTCGGCGGAACCGAGGCCGGGACGTTCGCCCAGCAACATGAGGCTCATTTTCGCCCGCAGAATCTCGCCCGCCTCGTCCTGGAGCGCCACGCGCCCGTGCCGGGCCACGAGGATCGGGGCGACCTTCCAACCGCTCTCTTTGAGCAGCGGAAGCAGCGCCGCAAGCATCGGCTCGACTTGGCTGTTTGCCGCCAGGGTCGAAAGGCCGTCAGAGACGACGATGAGCAAATCGGACGGGCCCGTTTTCGCGGCCAGTTCCACCAGCGCGGAGCGGGAGTGGAAGGAGAGCTTGCGCCCCAGGTCGGGCCGCTGCAGGTACTCCGCGCGGTCGCTGGCGGCGCTCTCGATGGTCTCCACCGGGTGGCCGAGCGCGGCGATTTTCTCCGCCAGCGCATCGGGATCGAAAGGGGTTAGCACGGCGTCGCGGGCGCGAGCGTGGGCCAGTTGGAAAGCGAGCCGTTCGCGGACCGGCAGGCTCCCGCCGCTGCGGCCCAGCGCGATGCGGGCGGTGGTAAAGCGGCGCAGTTCAGTCCACGGATCGAGAGTCGTTATTTCGTTCGGCATGGCGAGAATCATGAGGCAAGCGCATCGAGTTGCGGAGCCAGCAAAGCGTGACGCGCGGTCACCGGCTCCAGACGGCGGCCATCGCGCATGAGTTTCATCTTCTCAAGCCACGCCTCGAATTCCGGCGCGGGCTTGAGCCGCAGCGCCTGGCGCAGGTAGTGGCTGTCGTGAAAGCTCGTGGATTGGTAATTGAGCATGATGTCGTCCGCGCCCGGGACGCCCATGATGTAGTTGACGCCCGCGACGCCCAGGAGCGTGAGGAGCGTATCCATGTCGTCCTGGTCGGCCTCGCAGTGGTTGGTGTAGCAGACGTCGCACCCCATCGGCAGGCCCAGGAGCTTGCCGCAGAAGTGGTCCTCCAGACCGGCGCGGATGATCTGCTTGCCGTCGTAGAGGTATTCCGGTCCGATGAAGCCGACGACCGTATTGACGAGCAGGGGCGAGAATTCGCGTGCGACCGAGTAGGCGCGGGCTTCGAGCGTCTGCTGATCGACGCCGTGATGCGCCCCGGCCGAGAGGCACGAGCCCTGGCCGGTTTCAAAGTACATGACGTTATCGCCCACGGTGCCCCGTTTGAGCGAAAGGGCCATCTCCCGCGCCTCCCTCAGGAGCGCGAGGTTGATGCCAAAGCTTTTGTTCGCCGCTTCCGTTCCGGCGATGGATTGAAAAACGAGATCCAAGGGCGCGCCCGCTTCCATACAGCGCATGGAGGTGGTGACGTGGGCCAGGACGCACGATTGCGTCGGGATCTCGTAGTCGCGGATCAGCTGATCCAGGAGCCGCAGGAGCGCGGTGGTGGCCGCGGGGCTGTCGGTGGCGGGGTTGATGCCGATGACCGCGTCGCCACAGCCGTACATGAGGCCGTCGATGGTCGAGGCCGCGATGCCGCGCGGGTTATCGGTGGGATGGTTGGGCTGGAGCCGCACGGCCAGCGTGCCGGGCAACCCCAGGGTGTTGCGGAATTTGGTGACGACGCTTACCTTGCTCGCCACGAGGATTAGGTCCTGGTTACCCATCAGCTTGCTGACGGCGGCAGCCATTTCCGGGGTGATCCCGGGGGCCAGCGCCGATAGCGTCAGGGTATCCGTCTCGTAGCGCAGCAGGTAATCGCGAAATTCGCCCACGCTCAGGCCGCTCACCGGAGCGAACGCGGCCTTGTCGTGGGAATCCAGGATGAGGCGGGTCACCTCATCCTGTTCGTAGGGAATCACCGGCTCCTCAAGGAAGCGGGTGAGCGGCACTTCGGAGAGGCAGAGTTGCGCGGCAACCCGTTCCTCGGCGTTCTCTGCGGCCACCCCGGCGAGTTGATCGCCGGAGCGCAGCGGGCTGGCCTTGGCCAGGAGTGTTTTAAGATCGCGGAACTCGTAGTGAGTTCCCCCGAGTGCCAGATGGTAAGCCATGGTGCTTGAGTCCTAGGCTTCTTCTCCAACGAGTCCGCCCTGGGCCTCAGCAGCTTCCTTGGCGAGTGTGGGCGGGCCTTTGAAGACCCGCTTGACCCCGAGGAACCAAGCCACGACGAGGAGCACGGCGAGCCCGCCGGTCACCGGAAGGGCGGCGTCGTTCGGCGGCTGGATGCCCGCGTAGATCAGAGCGACCACGCCGATGACAGAGATGACGCCGATGATGCGGTAGAGCACGGGACCCAAATCGAACGGGCCCATTTTCTTCCAGCTCTTGCCGTAGACAAAGATGCCCGCGGCGGTCGGCATGACGTAGGAGATGTAGAGGAAGATGACGCACGCGGTGGTCAGCGTGGTGTAAGCGGGAGCGTAAATGGTGGAGGCAAGAGCCAGGATCGCAGTGGTCCAGACGGCCGCGACCGGAACGCTATGGGCCTTGGAAACTTTCTTTAGGAACCCGGGCATGCCGCCGTCACGGGCAAAGGCGTAGGTCATGCGCGAGGTGGAGGTTACGCAAGCGAGGCCGCAAAGGAGGTTGGCCACCACGATGCCGATCTCCAGCGGGAGCTTGAGCCAGGCCGGGATCACTTGATCCATGAGCCAGAAGAAAACGTTGCCGCCTTGCTTGGCGCCTTCCGCGATGCTCGGGAGCGCGATGACAAAACCGGCCACCATGATGAAGCCGAAGATACCGGAGAGATAAACCGAACGAAGAATACCCTTCGGCACGTTGGTTGCGGCGTTGACGGTTTCTTCGGAGGTGTGGGCCGAGGCGTCAAACCCGGTGATGGTGTAGATCGGCCACAGCATGGCCAGAAGGATCAGGAAAGAGCCGTTGCCGCTGGTCGGCCAGACGTTGCCACCGGCTTCACCGCTGAAGTTGGTGAACTGAAAGAGGCGGGAGAAATCGTGCGTGGGCGCAAAGGCCAGCATCGCAAGCATCAGGATGATGGAGACCGCGAAAATGAGGTAGCCGCTGAAGTCGGTCAGCTTGGTGGTGAGGCCCACCGCCTTGTGGTTCAGGAAGGCCTGGACGAAGAGGATGATCGAAACGCCCGCGAATTGATGGACCAGGGTGAGCTTCGTGGGATCGACGCCGAAGAGCGGCAGGACGATATTGGCGAAAAGGGTGTACGCGCCGACGTCGACGGACGCCGTGACGAAGATGAGGCCCAGGAGGTTAAACCATGCGGCCCCCCAGCCCCAGCCTTTGCCGCCGAGAATGGAGCTCCAGTGGTAGAGGCCGCCCGCCGTGGGGTAAGCCGAGGCCACCTGCGCCATGCCCAGGGCCACCAGGAGGGCGAAGATGACGCCCACGGGCCAGACGATGCCGGCCGCCGCACCACCGACGGCGCTCAACCCCAACTGAAAGGAGGTGATGCCGCCAGCAAGGATACAGATGATGGAGAAGGAGATGGCGAAGTTGGAAAACCCGGTCATTCGGCGTTTGAGTTCCTGGGAATACCCCATTTTCTCCAACTGCTTAATGTCCGAGGATATGTCGATGTCGGTTGGTTCTGTTTTCATTTGAGCGGATGTTGTCGCACCCGCCCGCATAAGCATACGCGATGCCAGATAAAATTATCAGCCGCATAAGACCCTACAAAACTGTCACTTACACTTGACGATTGTCCTACCAAGCCGTTTTTTGCCCACGCGCTGGTTTGAGCAAAAAGCGCCAAATTATCAAAATTCGCCCGCCGATTGGTGTTTTTTAGTAAGGGCTCCCCCGATGCCTTTTGGTGGGGCGGGCAAATCCACTTACCCCAGCTTTACGCCGGGAGCCACCGGGTGGCCGGAGAGAAAATCGCGCACGGCCATGCGCCGTTTGCCTTCCATCTGGATCTCGCGCAGGAGCAGGGCCCCCTCGCCCGTGCCGACGAGGATGCCGCGTTTGTCGGCCCGCAGGACGACTCCCGGTTCGCCGCTCGCTTTGCGGCAACGGATGACAGAAAAAACTTTGAGCTGCCGGGAGGGCCCGCCTGCGGCGTCGGGGATGCGGGTGGAAGAAGCGGGCCAGGGATTGAGCGCCCGGACCTGCCGCTCGATGGCCGCGCTTGAAGCCCGCCAATCGATGACGCCCGTTTCGCGGGAAAGCTTGGCGGCGTAGGTGGCCTGTGCGGCCTCCTGGGGAATGCGCGGGGCGGTCCCGGCCTCAATGAGCGGGAGGGCCTCGGCCAGAACAGCGGGCGAAAGGGCGGCCAGGAGGTCGTGGAGCGAGCCGCCGGTTTCGCGGCGGCGGATGGGCAGCTGGTGGGCAAGCAACATATCGCCGGTGTCAAGCCCCTCGTCCATCCACATTAGGGTGGTGCCGGTCTCGCGGTCCCCGGCCAGAATGGCGGCCTGGATGGGCGCGGCCCCCCGGTGGGCGGGCAGGAGCGAGGCATGGAGGTTCAGGCAGCCGAGGCGGGGAAGATCGAGGATGGCCTTGGAGAGAATCTGCCCGTAGGCCATGACGACGATGAGATCGGGAGCAAACGCGGCCAGCTCGGCAACGCTCGCGGCGTCCCGGATGCGCCGGGGCTGAAGGACGGGGATGCCGTGCTCCAGCGCGAGCGCCTTGGTGGGCGGCGGGGTGAGGACCTGCTTGCGTCCGACCGGCTTATCGGGCTGCGCCACGACGGCGACCACTTCGTGCTCCCGAATAAGCCAGCCCAGGGCGGGCAGGCCGATATCGCCGGTTCCAATATAGACGACGCGCATTAAAGCCCCCTGTTTTCCCCGCTCGTATTAGCCGAGGCTGTTAATGGTCCCGATGATTTCGCCCAACACCTGCACGGGCGTCTGGGTGGCGTCGATGGTCTTGATGATCTGGTCGCCGCACTGCTCCGCGTAGTACTTGAGAACGGGCTGCGAGAGGGCGTCGTAGATGTTCAGGCGCTCGCGGATGACCTCCTCGTTGGCGTCATCCAGGCGGTTGTCCTTCAAAGCCCGGCGCTGGAGGCGCTTGACGAGGGCTTCGCGGTCGGGGCAGCAAAGGTGGAAGATTTTCCGCACGTCGATCATTTCCTCCATGATCTTGGCCTGGTTGACATTGCGCGGGATGCCGTCAAGCACCAGGGCGTCGACCTCGGGCCGGAAGTGGTGCGAACGAACGCAGTCGGCGATCCGCACCTTCCAGAGCTTGATGGTCAATTCGTCGGGCACCAGCTCGCCTCGGCCTGAAAAGAAGAGAAACGACTGGCCCAATTCCGTCCGGGTATCCAGGGAGCGGAACACGTCACCGCACGCACAGTGGAAAAACTGGGGAAGCGTTCCCAGAGTAACGCCTTGGGTTCCCTTGCCGCTGCCGGGAGGGCCGAAAATGAGATAGGTTATGTATCGTGCCATGATGGGATGGGGTGCCTCGCGGTAACGCAAAAGTGCGATTTTGCGAGCTCTTAAACCCTACAACTCTGAAGCCAAGCGCGGCAATTCTTTTCCGTTACAAACCCCGTCCCGTTAGGCGATTTGGAACACGCCGTAGGAGAGGCCCGGCATCAAAATGGCGACCCGTGACGCACCGGTTTCGACCCGGATTTCTTCCTTTCCGAAGATCTGCCGCAGCGTTTCCGGAGCTTCCGGGAGGCAGAAGGAGGCCTCGGTTTCCCGGTCGGCCGGGTTGATGGCCACTAGGAGACGCCGTCCGCCAAAGGCCCGCTCGTAGACCAGGGGATACTGGCCCGGCTCGGCGTAAAGCGGGATAAACGCCGCGTCGGCCCAGAGGGCGCGGTGCTCCTTGCGCAAACGTCCCAGCGCCCGGATGAGGTTCAGGAGCGAAGCGGGGTCGGCCTCCTCGTCGGCTACGTTGGGCCGGGCGGGATCGGGGTCGATCGGCAGGTAAAGCCGCGCAGCATCCCCGGTGGAAAATCCGGCGTTGGCCGAGCCGTCCCATTGCATCGGGGTACGCGCGCCGGTCCGGCTGTAGCCCCCTTCCTTGGAAATCAGGCCCGGTATCTGCCGCATCCCGATCTCGTCGCCATTATAGATAAAGGGAATGCCGGGCATGGTCAGGATCATGGCGAAAACGGTTTTCAGCTCCTCCTTTGACCGGCCCAGGGCGAGCCGGGTGCAATCATGGTTGCCCGAGGGAATGGTGATGAAGCCCAGTTCGCGCGTGGCGCTGTAATGTTCCAGATACGGGTCGAGGAACTCGCGGATATTGCCGAGGCCCTCCTTGCCAAAGAAGCTGTGGCCGCCCGGGGTCCGGGGATTGAGGTCGCGCTCGCGCTCCTTGCGCAGCAGCGCGAGATAGGCGGGCGGGTTGCCGAAGGCGAGCATGAAATCGATGTGAAAACCGCCCGGGATGGCCTTGGAGGGCTCCGACCACTCGGACATCAGCACGGCTTCGGGGTACTCGCGGTCAAACATCTCCCGGACGCTCCTCCAAAGCGCCATGGTTTCTTTCAAATCGGGGTCGGCCTTGACCAGCGAATGGGCCATATCGACGCGGAAGCCGTCGGCTCCCAGGTCGAGCCAGAACCGCATGATCTTAATCAACTCCGCGCGGGTCGCCTGGACGTCGGGATGGGTGACGGGGAGCTGCCACGGTTTCTCCGGATCGGGTTGGGCGTAGCCGTAATTGAGCGCGGGCTGGTGGTAGAAGAAATTGGGCAAAAAATTGCCGTCGCGGTCGCCGTAGCCGTTGATGGAGCCGGGGGCCTGTTCCCAGACGCTGCGGGTCCAGATGTAGCGGTTGGAGAATTCGTTAGGCGTGGCGCTCGCGGAAGCTTTGAACCACGGGTGCTGATCCGAAGTGTGCCCGGCCACGAGGTCGAGGCAGATTTTCATGCCGCGCCGATGGGCTTCGTCGAAGAGGCGCTTAATGTCGGCGTTGGTGCCGTAGCGCGGGGCGATTTGGTAGAAATCCGCAATGTCGTACCCGGCATCGCGGAAGGGCGAAACAAAACACGGGTTGAGCCAGACGGCGTTGCAGCCCAGCGACTGAATGTAGTCGAGCTTGCGGATGATCCCCTCAAGGTCGCCGATGCCGTCAGCGTTGGTGTCGAGGAACGACTGCGGATACAGTTCGTAAAAGATGGACGAGGCGAGCCAGGCGGGTGTGGGAACGATCATAGGATGGGGCTCAAAATCCCAGCGCGGCCCTCCGGGGTAAAGAGAGGGGCCATTCATTCGTTGAAAAAGGGAGCCTATCCAACGGGTGAATGGAAAATGCGTTCTCAACGGGAAGGAATGGAGGCTTTTTCATGATGTTTCGAAACCCTCAAACCCATTTTTGTCCTATCAAAGCGAACGCCACCCACATCAAGCAAATCAAGGTCGTATCCAACACGCATTGGGACCGGGAATTCCGGCGCACGTTTGAAAAAACGCGCCGTCGCCTCCTAACTATGCTGGATACCACGCTCGACATCCTGGAAAAAGACCCCGACTACGCCTCGTTCACGATGGACGGCCATTCCATCATGATCGATGACTACCTCGAAATGCGCCCTGAGCGCCGCGCGCTGGTGGAGCAACTCGTCAAGTCACGCCGATTGATCTTGGGGCCATACTACACGCTGCCGGAGGAGTTCAGCATCGGCCAGGAAAGCCTGGTGCGCAATTTGCTCTGGGGCCGCAAGACGGTGGAGAGCTACGGCGGGCAGATCGGCACCGTGGCTTACACGCCCTCCTCGTGGGGCCAGACGGACCAGCTGCCGCAAATCCTCGCTGATTTCGGGCAAAAATACATGATGTTCTACCGGGGCATTTCGCATCACGAAGCCCCCGCCGAGTGGATTTGGGAAGCGCCGGACGGTACGCAAATCACCGCCAGCCGGTTTGCCATTTATTGCCGCTACAACTGGTATTACCAAGTACACCGCGTGGTAACAGCAGGCGCACTTTTCGGCAAGGAATACCAGTGGGAAGATCACGACGAAGTGCCCGTGCGCATCGCCGACGGTCTCGCGGGGGAGGACCTCTCGTTCGACCTTCAGACGCCGGAAGTGGCCTACGACAAATCCAAGCTCAAAGGGGCCATCGAGGCAATGGTGGAGCGCGAGGGACGGCATTTCACGACGCCCGTATTTCTGGCCATGCATGGGCACGATATTTCCGTGGCCCACCCGCTGGAATCCCGCATCATCAAAGATGCGCAGGAGCTCCTCGCGGGCCAATACGAGATCGAGCACACCGACCTGGAAGGCTTCTGAAAGGAAGCTGAAAAGCACCTCGACCGCAGCCAAATGACCGTGCTCAAAGGCGAGCGCCGCTCCTACCTAAAGGATGGCATGTGGACCTTCCTCTTTCCCGGCACCGTCAGCGCCCGCACTTACCTAAAGCAGAAAGACTTTGCCGCAACCGGCGCGCTGGTTTACCTCGCCGAACCACTGGCCGCCATGGCCGCCTCCTACGGGATGCCCTACCCGAAGCGCTATCTCGACCGGGGCTGGCAAACGCTCATCTCTAATCACACCCACGACGCCAACGGCGGTTGCGCTCCCGACGCGGTTTGCGAAGAAATGGCGAGCCGCTACGCCAAGGCCATCGACATCGCCGACATCGTCACCGAGGACGCGATGTGTCACGTTGCCAAAAACCTCTCCCCCGAGGGCCAGGAGAAAGGGGCGATGCAGCTCATCGTCTTCAACAGCCTTCCGGTCGAGCGGGACGCCATCGCAAGAGTCGATCTCGAAATCCCCGCCGGATACAAGGCCAAGGCCGCCCGGCTCGAAGCGCCGTCCGACACTACCGTGGAACGCCAGGCCATCAGCTCGGAAAAATCGAGCTCATTTGTGGACAGCATTTGGGAAGTGCCGCGCATCGTGGCTTCCAACCGGATCAAATTTTACGCCAAGTTCAACAAGCTGCCGGGCCTCGGCTACCGCGCCTACTCAATCGTACCCGAACCGGTGGAACTCCGCTCGCGCGCTTCCATCGCGGTCAATGATACGACACTTGAAAACGAATTCCTGCGCGCCACGGTCAAAGCGAACGGCACCGTCGATCTCGTCTGCAAAAAAACCGGCAAGACCTATCGCCAGCTCAACTACTTGACGAGCCAGGGCGAATGCGGCAACGCCTTGAAACACGTCGCGCCCGCCTTCGACCGCAAGTACAACAGCCTCGGCGCGCAAGCCGTGCTATCGATCAAAGAAAAAGGCCCGCTCGTCGGCTGCATCGAGGCGGTTTACGGGTTCGAGGTGCCGGTCGATTACGGCAACGGCACGGGCCGCAGCAATGAGTTAACCCGCATCCCGGTGCGCGTGGAATACCGCCTCAAAAAAAGCTCGCAGCTCGTCGAAGTGACCCTCATACTCGATAATACCGCCAAGGACCACCTCCTGCGCGCCAATCTCCCCTCCGGCATCCAGGCCAACCGGAGCGTTTCCGACACCCACTTTGACGTAGTCGAGCGGCCCATCGCCATTCCCGACTCCACCGGCTGGGTCGAGGAAGCCTTCGGCGCACAACCGCTGCAAACATTCGCCAGCCTGGATGACGGCAGCGATTGCCTGGCCATCCTGCCCAAGGGCCTTTTCGAATACGAGGTCCAGGAGGACGACACGCGCACCCTTTCGCTAACCCTCCTGCGCGCCTGCCGCATCAAGCTGGCCGTCAGCGAGGAAAAAGTCACCGAGCTTCCCGACGAAGGCATCCAGTGCCTGGGCAAGCAGACCTTCGCCTACTCCATTTTCGCCGGAGCGGGCGACTGGCGGCAAAACGCACTCCTCACCGAAGCCGCGCAAGCCAACGAACCGCTGCGCCTCATCATGGCAGGGCGCGGCCACGGCTCACTGCCGCGCGAGGGCGGCCTCTTCATTCTGGATAACACGCTTTTGCACGTCAGCGCGGTCAAACAAGCCGAGGACGGCGACGGGCTCATCATCCGCCTCTTCAACCCGGCGACAACCGCCCAACCGGCCCAGCTCGCCTTCAACCGCTGCATCGCCAAAGCGATCCGCAGCCGGATGGACGAAAGCCCCCTCGCCGAACTGCAACCCTCCGGCGACCAACTCGCGCTCTCCGTGGAAGCGAAAAAAATCGTCACCCTTCGCCTACACCTCGCCTAATGAACCTCCCCGGAATTACCTCCGACGCCGAAACGCTAGCCAGCGACTTCATCCCACTCCAAACCGGCGGCAACGGCCTCTTCCGCGCCGGAAAGAATGGCGTGCAAGCCATCTACACGCCGCTTGACCGCGTGGCGGAGCTGATTGTTTTCGAGGGAAAAACCCTCGTCTACATCAACTCCAAAATGGGCTACCCGGCCCTCTACCCGCTGGAGCCCGCCGCCTTCGAAGGCCCCGCCGAGGCCGTCTTAATGGACCTGGACGGCACCAGCGTGCACAGCGAACACTTCTGGATCTGGGTCATCGAACAGACCACCGCGCGGCTGCTTGGCAACCCGAAATTCCAGCTCGAAGCCGCCGACGAACCCCACGTCTCCGGCCACTCGGTCAGCGAGCACCTGAGCTACTGCGTCGAGAAATATTGCCCGGGTAAAACCGTCGAAGAAGCCCGCTGCCACTACTTCGAAATCGTACACCACGAAATGGCCGAGATCATGGCCGGACGCGGACGCCCCAACGCCTTCGAACCCGCCCCCGGCCTCGACGAATTCCTCTACAAGCTGAAAGAAAACGGCGTAAAAATCGGCCTCGTCACCTCCGGGCTCTACGAAAAAGCATGGCCGGAAATCGTCTCCGCCTTCCGCACGCTCAAGATGGGCGATCCGCTCGAATTTTACGACGCCATCATCAGCGCCGGGCACGCCATCCGCCAAGGCCAGGCTGGCACCCTCGGCGAACTGGAGCCAAAGCCCCACCCATGGCTCTACGCCGAAACGGCCCGCGTCGGCCTCGGCATCGAACCCTCGCGACGCCACCGCGTCATCGGCATGGAGGACTCCGGCGCGGGCGTCGTCTCCATTCGCCTCGCAGGGTTCGCCGCCCTCGGCATCGCTGGCGGCAACATCGACCGCAGCGGCTCCAACCCCTTCCTCGCGGCCAAGGTGAACACTCTGATGGACGCCCTGCCGATGATCCTCGGGAAATAATCCTGAGCGGAAAAGTCAACTATCCGGGCGTTCTGCCTATATCCGCATCCAGCCCAAAAGACTATCCTTTCAACCAAGCCAACCGCCCTTCTCTATGAGCCAAGCATTTCACCCTCCAGTTTGCTCAACAGGTGAATATCAAGCGCATTGGAGTAGGGGCGGATTTTGCTACAGATAAAGTTGAATGCGACCTCCAGCCCCCGTTTCCCCATGCCTTCGATGAACAAGATTGCCCTCATCGGTGCGGGTAGCGTGATCTTTACCAGGAACCTGATCGCGGATATCCTCCAATATCCGGCCCTGGCAGAGAGCACAATCTGCCTGATGGACATCGACCCAAGACGTCTCACCACCATCGACCGATTGGCACGGCAGATGGCGGCGCAACTCGGGGTTAAAGCCCGGATCGAGTCCACGCTCGACCTGCGCACCGCCTGCACCGGGGCCAAGTATGTTGTCACGACCTTCCAGGTGGGCGGCTACATGCCCTCCACGCTGGTCGATTTTGAGATTCCCGCCCGCTACGGCGTCCGCCAGACCATCGGCGACACCCTGGGCGTCGGCGGCGTTTTCCGGGCCCTCCGGTCCATCCCCGAACTGGTCCGCGTGGCTCGGACCATGGAGGAATTTGGCGCGGCCAGCCCGCTGCTCCTCAACTACTCCAACCCGATGGCCATGAACATGTGGGCCACCCAGCGGCTCAGCAGCGTTCCCGCCGTGGGCCTCTGCCACAGCGTACAGCATACCTCCCACCAGCTCGCCAGCTACTGCCAGGTGGACTACCGCGACATCGGCTTCCTCGTGGCGGGCATCAACCACATGGCGTTTTTCCTGAAGTTCGACTACCAGGGCAAAGACGCCTACCCGATGCTTTTCCGCGCGCTGCGCGACCCGAACATCGTCGGCTGCGACCGCGTGCGCTTTGAGATGATGCGGCGGCTCGGCTACTTCGTCACCGAATCCAGCGAGCACATGAGCGAGTACGTCCCCTACTTCCTCCAACACGGCTCCAAGGTAATCGATGCTTTCGGCATCCCGATCAACGAATACATCCGGCGCTGTGAAGTGCAGATCGACTCCTGGGGGAAAGTCGAGAGCCAGCTGCTCGACCCGTCACACCCCGTGAAGATCAGCCGCAGCGTCGAATATGGCTCGACCATTATCAACTCCATCGTCACCGGCGAGCCAAGCGTGATCTACGGCAACGTGGCCAATACGAGGCTCATCACCAATCTGCCCGAGGGCTGCTGCGTGGAAGTCCCCTGCCTCGTCGACCGCCAGGGCCTGACCCCCACGCACATCGGCGCTCTCCCGCCACAGCTTGCCGCCATCATCCGCACCAACGTCAACGTTCAGGAACTGGCTGTCGAAGCAGCGGTGACGGGCCGTCGCGACTATATCTACCAGGCGGTGATGGCCGATCCCCAAACGGCCTCGGTGCTGACGCTCGACAAGATCTGGGCCATGTGCGACGAGCTGATCGAAGCCCACCAGCGCGATGGCTTCCTGGGGGAGTACAAGCCCGTCGTGCGCAACACCGGCAAGCCGCTGGACGCCGTGGCCCGGGTGTTCCTCTCGATCCAGCCCGACCACCTCCAACCCGCCGCCGATTACCGGGGCGAAACCTTCTCGCTCGTGGCCGAAAACGAAATGCCGGAGCCCTTCGAGGGCAAGGTGGAGGTCCATGTCTCCGGCGCGTCCATCCAACCCTCGCAGGCGTTTCACCTCGACCTCGCGCCATTCGCTACCGCCAAGCTCCCGTTTTCCCTGGCCGGTGAAAAGCCGCTGAAGGGGGAAGTGGAGTTCCGGATTCTCTCCGATTCGCCCAAGACCGTTGAGCGGGTTTACCGGTTTGCCAGGCGGCTGGCGCTCGATGTCCCATCCGGACCCGCCGGGGACGAACGCGCTCCGTTTACGGTCGAGTGGAAGGGCGAAAAAGTAGCACAGGGGGGCCTCGGCCTGAGCCCGCAGGAACTCTTGATCGAAGCATCCATCAACGACGCCTGCCTGCGCGTGGACGAGAAAATCTACTGGGACGGCAGCGCCGTCGAGATCGCGCTGAAAAACGCCCTCTTCCCGACCTCGCCACTTTTCGTGCTAGCCGTCCTGCCCTTCGCACAGCAGCCCCGGTTATTGCTCGACGGCAAGCCGTTCCATGGTGGTTCCGTGGCGGTAACGCACCACAAAACGGGCTACCACTTCCTGGCCCGCGTCGATTTAAATAAAACAGGCCTGAGCGCCACCGAACCGTTCCTTTTCAACCTGGTCTGCTACGTCAACGAACTCGGCACTCATGGCAAAATTCGCGTGGCCTGGCAGGCATCGGAAAATCTCCGCGTCGACCAGACCCGGTTCGCTCTGGCCGTTCCCCGGGTGCCCGAAGCCGCCAAGCCCGGCGTGGTCGTACCGTTCACCCGCCGCAAGCGCCCGGCCAAGAAAGGCGAGCAGCAGATGGTTGGCTAGGCTCTAGATCTTCCGAGGCGTACCGAGCGTCGGGCCGTCCTGCCAGCGGCTTTCGACGAACACGGCCTTGGGCACTTGCGGCGCACCCAGTTCGCGGCGCTGGAGCTGGGCCAGCACGGTATTGACCGCCGCCGCGCCCCAATGCGGTCGCTGCTGGAGCATCCCCGCCCAGGTTTGGTGGCAAAAATAGACATCGAGATGCACCAAGCTGACCTGCTCCGGAACGCGGTAGCCCGCCTCCTGCAACCAGTCGTAAATCTCCTGCTGCGAGGAGATGACCACCTGCGGATTGTGGTGCTCAAACCACTCCAGAAATTTCTGTTTTTGCTCCGGCTCGAAAAGCAGCACGGGAGGGTTTTCAATGGGGGTATGGGTGAGGTTCCCCGCGAGGAACCCGGCGACGAACCGGAAATCGGTCTGCAAATTGATCAGCCGGTGCATAGCCAGCCCTATGCGGGTGAACCCCCGGCGGCGCAGCTCCTCCACGGCCGTCATGGCGGTGGCGTAATTATCGTCACCAACGAAGTTCATCTCCGGATTGGTGGTATGCGCGCCAATGACACAACACGAAAACTTGGGCCACACGGAAAGGTAACCGTCGGGCAGCCGGCTGTTGCCCCAAAGCGAATTGATGATCACCCCGCGGATCCCCCGGCTTAGGAGGATTTTTTCCAATCGGCCCGGCGTGTATTCGCGAGCATGGAATACATCCAGGCCATAGCCGAGCGAGTAGGCGTATTTCTGGGTGCCCTCCAGCAGCTCGGCGTGGGGAGTGTCCGGGGCCATGCCAAAGTCGATCATCCCCAGGTTCGAATGGAAATGGCTGGTCTGCCCCTCGCGCAGCTGGGTCATCAACTGCGCCACAATCGGGTTGGCACGGTAGCCCATTTGCGCGGCTAGTTCCTGGATGTGCTTGCATGTCTCGGCCTTGATGCGCGGGTCGTTGCGCAACGCGAGCGAAACGGTGGAGCGGTCCACGCCGGCTTTTTCGGCGATCTGCCGCAAGGTTGGAGGGGGGGTGTCGGGCATCGGCGAAAAATAGAACACTTACCGCGGATAATTTCCAGCAAAGATCCACATTGCCCCCCGCCGGAATTTCAACGGTTGAACTTGTAACCTTTTGCGATCCCAAACCAACCGGCCTATTTATTCGCACATGAACTCCGCATTCCCCAGATCGACGCGCAGAGTCTCCGCATTTACTTTGATCGAGCTCCTAGTGGTCATGTCAATCATCGGGCTCCTGGCAGCCACCACCGTTCCTGCGATTTCCAGCATCAACGGCGGCGGGAACTTTTCGCGTTCGAGCGCCACGCTGGGGAACATCCTCGAACAAGCCCAAGCCCGCGCCATGGCCCGGCGCACCTATGTCTGGGTGGGCTTCCTCGACTCCGCCCGCAGCGGCGCCAGCGGCCTCGAAGTAGCCGTGATGGAAAGCACCTCGGGGCAGGTCTCCGATCTCTCCTCCACCTCCACCGACCGCAACCTGCTACCGGTCATGAAACCGCAGTTTTTATCCAACGTTCAACTCACCACCATCAAAGATGACGCTATTAACGGAATGCAGAGCGGCGGCAGCGATCTTTCGAGCTACACGGGGTCGGACGCCAGCTTCACTCTGAGTGTTTCCGGCACGTCGAAAACCTTTACCAAAATTCTCCAGTTCAGCCCCAACGGGGAGAGCCTTTTCCCCTCCGGCTCGCTCCTCAAGTGGATCAACGTCGGCATCAAACCCGTGGTGGGGACCAAAGGGGGTTTAGCGGCCGTGCAAGTCTCGGGTGTCAGCGGCGATGTTAAGACCTACCTGCCATAGCAAAAAAATTTCGCGCTGCTGAAGTTCCGGCTATAATACCTTTTTTCCCCCCCACTTCATGGCACTGCACTCCTCCCAAACGAGGCCGGGTCAGAGGACTCCGCCTGCCAAGGCTTTTACCTTGGTCGAAGTCGTCCTGGCCGTGGGTATTGTCTCCTTCGCCATTCTCAGCATGGTCGCCCTGCTACCCGTCGGTTTAGAAAACGAGCAGACTTCGAGTGACGAAATGCTGGCACTTAACGGGATGCGCACCCTTGCCGCAGACCTCGCCAACACCGGCACCTCCGCCACCGAGTCGGTGCGCTTTCACACCCCGCTGCCCAACGCAATCACCAGCGCCACCAACGTCGAACTTTACCTCGACGACTCCGAAAAAGCGGTACCCCCCCCCGGCAAGGCGCTCTTTCATGTGAACCTTTCCTATTTCCCCGCCACGACTTCGCCGAAGAGCCCCGCGGCCGTGCTCATTCAGGTCAAATGGCCCGCCTACGCGCCCAATCCTAAGAGCTTCGTGGAGAGCTACATCACTTTCCCCAAATCGTGAACCGTGCATTTCCAGTCCACCGGCAGCATTCCGGTGCCTTCTCGCTCGTCGAGTTGCTCGCCGCCGTCACCATCCTCACCGTGGTGCTTTTGCTGCTGATGCAAATCACCTCCATGACCAGCCTCAGCACCAACGCCAGCAAGCAAAAATCGGAAGCCGCGCTGGCCGCGCGCCAGGTGTTCGACCGCATCGCGATGGACTGGGATGCCCGTCTGCGCCGCAGCGATCTCGACGTAGTTTACGAAAAAAACGCGGGCAACGACGCCCTGCGCTTCTACAGCCAAGTCAACGGCTTCGGCGGCATCCGTTACGTAACGCTGGTGGGCTACCGCATCAACAATAACGCCATGGAACGCGGAGCCCAGGGAACTGCCTGGACCGACGCCCTCCCCTTCGTCACCGGCACCGCCCCCGCGATTGCGGACGCCGATTACCAGTCGCTCTCCGAGGACGTATTCCGCATGGAACTCTGCTGGCAACTCAAATCGACCTCGGAGACCCCGGGGGTAATCGTCGCCACCAAACCCACCAAGACCTCCGACATCGCCGCAGTCGTCGTCACCATCGCCGTACTCGACAAAGTCACGCGCGCCAAAGTTGGCACCGCGGCAGTCGAAAGCGTTGCGGGAGTTCTCGCCGAAGCCGCCAGCGCCACCGACGGCACGACACCATTGCAAACATGGACGACTTACGTGCAAAGCGCCGCCTTTGCCAACAAAGCCAATACCCCGTTGTCGATTATCCAAAACCTCCGAATTTATCAGCGCTACTACTATGTCGATTAACCGCCCACAAGCCAGCCTGCCCCGGGCCGTGGATCAGCAGAGCGGCGTAGCCCTGGTGGTCACCCTGGCCATCCTGGTCCTCCTCTCCGGGATCATCCTCGCCTTCTTTTCGCAATCCGCGCTCCGGCGACAGATTGCCTACAGCAGCTCGGGCCAAAACCGCGCGCAAATCCTGAGCCGCAGCGCGCTCGACACCATCATGGGCGACCTCCAGGGGGAAATTGCGGCGGGTTCCTCCGCCGACGCGAAATACACCGTCAATAACATCTCGATTTACGTCCCCACCAGCAATCAAACCGTAGTCCCCTGCAGGGTCACCGGCACCGCCGATACCACCGGCTCCGCATTCTGCAACCTGGTAAAGATCAGCCTCGGCGGCACCAATGCCTGGAGCGGCACTCCCTACGCTACCGCCGGCCCCATCCGGGCCGCAGTGGACGGCTCCACCTACCTGACCACCACCCCGTCGCTCGACGGCCGCCACATCCCGGATACCACATGGTCCAAATCCGCCCTCACCTCGGGCACCATACCCACACCAAGCTGGATTCTAATGACCCGCTCCGGCGCGGTGCCTGACGCAACCAATCTTCCCTCGATCGCCGCAATGGCGAATCGCGCCGACCTATCCAATACCAATTGCGTGATTGGCCGGTATGCCTATGCAATTTACGATGTGGGAGGATTGATCGACGTCAACATCGCCGGCAACAATCTTGATACCATTGATTCATCAGCTAACGCCCGTCGGGGCAGGCTGCATCAAGCCGCATTGGGCCAAATTCCATTGACAGGCAGCAGCTCAAGCCTCGCAGCAAATACCCAGGCCGCTTCCACTCTTATTTCATGGCGTTCGCCTCACTCCACAACAACCACCGGCACAAACTGGCTCTTTTCATCCACCAACACCTTCATCTCCGTATCCGGCTCGGGAGACCAAGCGTTTTTGAGCCGTCAGGATTTGATCGCCTATTCCAAAAACAACCCGGGCGTCCTTAGCCCAGACGCCCTACCCTACTTGACCGTATTCACCCGGGAACTGAACCAACCCGGCTTTGAACCCGATCCCAACCGGTCCAAAGTCCAAAGTGCCTCGACCACATGGCAATGGACTCCGCCCTCGGGCGGCTCCTCGATCACGGGCGCATACGGCGTGGGCAACCCGAATACTTACAACGCAGACTCCCGGTATAACCCGAGCTTGGTTAATGTTCGCGATTCCGATGGGAAAGCATTCATCAAACAGCGATTTCCCCTGGGAAGGCTGGCCTGGATTACCTCCACCGGCCCTGGTATCGATCCATTGACCGGCACCACCGCGACCGACGATGACATTCACACCTATTTCGGTTTGGTATGGAATCAAAGCAAACACCGCTGGGACTACACGTCTCCAGACTCCAACCAGCCAACCTCGGCGATTCTCACCTTGGACGCCATCCCCACCAACCGGACGCATGGCCCTGATTTCTTTGAGCTCCTGCAAGCCGCAATCCACGTCGGCTCCCTCGGACGCGATGCGGGCCCGGTCAACGCGATGGATTACACTAACGCCGTCTCCAACGGCCACCCTGATCGCGCGGCAACAAGCTTCGTCACCGGCTATCTGGGCGTGGAAAGCAATGTGATGCTAGCTGACCAGAACGTTTCCCGCCACATACTGCAGATCGGCGCAAACATTATCGACCAGGCACGCACCGACGACTTTCCCACGGCCCTCTCCATGAACGGAGCAGGTACGGTCTACGGCATTAAAAATCTCCCGTACCCGACCCGCATCATAAACATTCCGGTCACCAACTATTCCACCGAAGCCGCCGCGCAACTTGGGAAGTTCTATCTTTGCGCCGAGGTGTGGAATCCTCACGACCAGAAAAACGTTACCTCCGGCAGCCGCCCCATCAACTTTCGTTTTCGTCCATGTGCCGACCCGGACGATCCCGCCGCCAACGGCACGATTTACCTTCAGCCCTCTTACGCCGAAGTTTTCCCGTCCAACTCCAAATCCCCGGCATACTACGGGCCACAATGCGTCATCGGATGCCAGGACCCAGGCAATATTATCCAGTTCTCGAGCACCACTGTTCCCGCCACCATTCCCACGCTACTAAAGGACAGCAATTCCTCCGGTGGCGCAACATCAACCATTGCGTGGTATCCTGGAGGAAACCGATCCAACCTCAAGACCGATACCATCAGGGGCATTCCGGCGGGCCAGGTTGATCTCTCACTGGCCCAATGGAATACCTACAAAACCGATGGCTTAAGCTTTTACCTGACGTACTCCAATAGCACTCAGCTGGTAATGATCGGCTCCATCATCTATCCTTCCTCCGGTGCGACCAATTTTGTTTTCGAATACCAGAATGGCTCCAATTGGTACCCCTATTCTGTGATCCGAAATGTCGAATATCGCGGCCAGTCCATAGCGCCCTGCGCAAATGACTCCACGTTTCTCTCAAGTAACCCCAACGATTCCGCCTTCAACAAAGGCTGGGTTTATTCAGAAATCCATCTGGACCCTCGCACCGATCGCTTCGGCATGATGGGGCGGTTGTGTGAAATGGGCTCGGGCGGGCGGGATTACGACCCGGTAGCAGGTCAGACACTCTGGCACAGCACAGCCTCATTGAATACCTCAAGCTGGAACTGGAACGGCATCGGAAGCTTCATTCCGCGAAGCCCCGCCTTTCACCTTCAAACGCCTTCCATACAGATTGGCACCGCGGCCTTTTCTTCTCCTGTCTCTAAATCCACTCAATCTTCGGGAATATGGCTCGAAAGTATCGGCGACAACCTAACCTCCTCTTATAACTACTACCAGGATCCCGATGGCGTCGTCCGAGCAGGGGAGGGTGCCTACCAGTCCGGAAACAACGACGGCAGGCCCATGGCGATGGATTCAGCAGGAACGGGCATGGTCGCAACCAGTCAGCCGGTGATCTTGGACCGCCCGTTCCGATCCGTGGGCGAACTCGGCTACGTCTTTCGCGATCTACCTTGGAGGAACCTGGATTTCTTCACCACAAACAGCGGAGATGGAGCTTTGCTGGAGGCGTTTTCCATCGATGACACCAGCCCGCAGGTCACCGCGGGTGTCTCTCCGGTCGTTGCGGGAAAAGTCAACCTGAACACGCGCAACAGCCTCTCGTTAAAAGCCCTGCTTGCGGGCGCCATTATGACCGACGCATGCACCGGCACGCCTCAGGTTATTAGCGCTACGGACGCCGCAACAATTGCCCAAGCCCTGATCAACCGAACCTCCAATAGCACCGATGCTGCCAAGGGCCCGCTTATCAGCAAAGCAGACCTCGTCACCAAATTCTCAGGAGACCTCGTCTACGCATCATCTTCGGATCGCATCATCAAGCCTCGGCGCGAAGCCGCAATTCGCGCCCTTGCCGATGCCGGAAACGTCCGTACATGGAACCTGCTCATCGACGTGGTGGTACAGGCCGGGAGATACCCGATTCAGGCCAAAACGGCAGACAAATTTCTGGTCGAAGGCGAAAGGCATTACTGGATGCATGTGGCCATAGACCGCTTTACGGGAAAGATTATCGATCAATTTTTGGAACCTGTATATGACTAGGTATATCGCATTGACTCTCCTGGCCGCTATCATTGCGATCCCGTTGAGGGCTGAGGAGGCCGCCCCAAAAGCGCCTTTCCTCGGGAAGCTTGCCGCACCCGCGGCCTGGCAAATTGATTTCACACCCGTACATGGAACGCCACGTCCGGAAAAACCCGCCGCCGAGCCTGGCCCAACCCCTGCCCCCGCTCCACTCAAAAGACGAACGGTGGTGAATTGCTCCGCTGATTTGCGAAGGGAAATCACAATATGGAGCGATGGGAAAACGACTGAAGACTGGGTCGCCCAAGGGATGATCTTCGTACAAAACGCGGCTACCGGCCAGTGGCGCCCAGCTCCCCGCGGCACCTCCCTGTATGGCGACGGCTACCCAAGCTTCCCCGAGCTCAGCTGGGTAAATGCCAAACATTTTTTGAAAGCCGAAACCAAAGGCGGCCAGGAATTCTACATTTATACTTGGGCGGAATGGACTGTCCTTGGGGCCGACACACCTGCGGGCACACCCGAAGAGCCAACCACCGTTTGGATCGACGCGGCCACCAAGTTGCCCGTTTTTTGGGAAAACCAACATTCGCGCGCCGTCTATACCTTCAACCTCACGCCAGCAACCCTGAGCTTGCCCGAGCGCTGCCGGAAACTGGCGGAATCGACGGCTCATTATCATCAGCGAATCGAGGCTGCAAAGATGCCGCCGCTTGGTGAACCGGTGCGTTGAATCGGCCCATTATCCGACTAATTCAACAGGTGATCTCCGCCATAATTGCACCGTTCTGCGCGCGGAATACATTGCTAGTCAAACCCCAGCGATAGCTAGCACTCCCCATGAAAACCAAGAATTCCCCGATGTTCGGTTGCAATACCCATACCGATAACGCTCTCAATCAGCGCAAGCCCCATCGCCTCGGCCTCGCCCGCGCGGCGGCTCCCTTGGCGGCAAGTATTTTAACCTGTCTCGCTCTCGATACCGCGCACGCGGCCTCCAGCACATGGAGCGGGGGCGGATCGGATGGATCGTGGATTGCTTCCGGAAACTGGAACGGAAGCGTTATTTCAGGAACCACCACCGGCTATACCAATACCGACACCGCCGTTTTCAACAATAACGCGAACACAACCGTTACCTTAGACAATTACCGCAATCTCCAGTCGATCGTATTCGATACCGGAGCAGGAGCCTATACCCTTACCGGCGGCACCTTGCAGATGACGGGCTTTATCTCCTCGAGCCTTACGCCGGGTGTCGCGCAAATCCAGATGAATTCCGCGGTGGCCAATCCGCAAGTCATCAACTCTTCGATTGTTATCAATGCGGGCGGCGCGGCCAACAACAGCGGCGCATTGAAAATCTCCAACAACGCATCCTCTTCTTCCGCCACCATGACCATCAGCGGCGGCATTACCGGCGGCACCTCAGCCAGCCAGAACAAGGCCGACATCCTGGTCCTTGGAGGAGCGAATACCGGAGCCAACGTGGTGAGCGGCAATATTAGCAACGGCAGTTCGAGTGTCGCTATTGAGGTGGTCAAGGCGGATTCCGGCAACTGGACGCTTTCGGGCTCCAACAGCTACACGCAAGGCACGCTGGTGCTGAATGGTATGCTAACCATCTCCGGAACGGCCAATGCGACCGTCGGCTCCGGCACGAGCGCCTTTACGGTGGACGGCGGCATTTTGAAAATCACCGGAACAACCTCGACAGGCAGCGGCTCCGTCAACATCAACGGCGGCACGCTGGCCCTGGATTTCTCCGGCGCAAACGCCCCCACGGCCAACATCATCTCCACCACCTCGCCGCTCACCATGACCGGCGGCACGCTAAGCCTAACGGGCGGCGCATCGGCCTCGACGGTCTACACGCAGACTTTCGCCTCGGGCGCGCTCTCCGCCGGAAACAACACCATTGTCCTCAATCAAAACGGTGCGGCAGACCTGAATCTCTCCCTTGGGAGCGTTTCCCGGAGCACCGGAGCTACGCTCAATGTAGTGTTACCGACCAGCGGAACGGTTTCCCTTAGCGGCCCCAGCAATATGAACGGCATCGCGGCATCCGGTAATACCGCGTTTATCACCATCAACGGCAGCGACTGGGCCACGGCCTCAAGCGGCACCCTCGGCAAATATTCCGGCTACAGCACCGGTACCGCAAGCTACACCACAACGAATAATATCGACGTCGGAGCCGCCGACTCGGTAAGCAACGTCACCGTAAACACCCTTCGCCTCAACCAAGGGGCAAGCACGCTAACCCTCGCGGGCGTCAACACGTTGTACGCGGGCAGCATCCTGGTAACTTCGGCGGGCGCAGGCTCGGCGATCACCGGAGGTACCATCCGCGCGGGAACGGGTAAGGAAGTGGTGATTATCGACAATGGAAGCCTCAACGTTAACTCCACCATTGCCGACAGTGCCAGCGGCGCAAGCTCACTGACTTTCTCCGGCACCGGCACCACCACCGTCAATTCCGCCAACACCTACACTGGAGCCACCTACATCAACAGCGGCACAGTCAAGGTGGCCAACGCGGCGGCCTTTGGCACCACAGGCACCAGCGTCTTGTCCCCGGCGGGCGGCACACTTGATGTCAATGGTTACAATTTATCCTTCGGCTCGCTCAACGCGGGCGTGCTCGGCTCGGGCGGCGCGGGAACGGCGGGCATTATCACCAACTCTGCCGCGAGCGGCACTGCAACACTGACCCTAGGCGGCTCCGCCCTCAGCGGGACATTCACCGGGAGCATTCAGGACGGTGCCAACGCCAAAATGGGGCTAACAAAAACGGGCACCAACCAGCTCTACCTGGCCGGGATCAACACCTACACCGGCGACACTACCGTCACCGGCGGACAACTGCACCTGGAATTCAGCTACGGCAATTCCACAAACATCATCAACCCGAATTCCAAACTTGTCCTCAACGGCGCGGGAATCGATCTCGCCACGGATAAGTCCGGCGCGGCCGGGGCATTCAACAGCAGCCAGACATTTAATAGCATCTCCCTTCAGGGCGGCGACTCCGTCATCGGTACAAACCGCTCGACCAGTTCTTACCTCACGCAGACGATCGGCTCGGTCAACCGCGTCACGGGATCCGTCCTTGGGATTCAAACCACCGCCGGTTCCAAGATCGCCACGGCAACGGCGTCCACCAATCTTGTCAACACCAACGGGATTGTCGGCGGCTGGCTGGTCGATTCGGGAATGACGACTTTCATCTCCCTCAACAGCGGAACTTTTGTCGGAGCGACGCTTACCGCGGACGCGTTTACAACGGCCGCAGCCAACGTTACTACGAGCGCTGCCGCTTCGACCCTTGCCACCGGCACCTGCAACAGCATTACGCTAAAATCGTCCTCCAACATCACGATGACCTTGACCGGAGTGACCACCGTGCAATCGGGCGGCATTCTGCAATCCAGCGATTCAAATTACGGGAAATACACCTACACCTTCAATGGCGGCACACTGACCTCCGGGACGAACGAACTCTTCCTCATCCAGGCAAATACCAGCGGCTCGACCATTATCAATTCGGTCATCGCGGACAACAGCGTTTCGGCCGTCTCCGTGGTCAAGAGCGGCCCCGGGGCGCTCTTCCTCGGCGGAGCGAACACCTTCACCGGCGGCATTTATATCAACAGCGGCACGCTCGTCCTCACCAACGCTAACGCCTTAAACGGCAACGTCGTGACCCTCGGCAACGGATCCATCGGCGCGGGGGCCATCACCAGTTACGCGGGCGTCCTTTCGCTCAACGGCAACAGCGCAACAGTGGGGGGCCTAGCTACCAGCAATACAACCCTCACGCCTGTGGTGGAAAACAACAACGCCACGGCAGCGGCGCTCACCATTAATACCACCGGAACCAACACCTACGGCGGAACGGTACGCAATGGCGCGGCGGCAGGCGCCCTCAGCCTCATCAAAAATGGCGCGGGAACGCAAATCCTCACCGGCACCAACACCTACACCGGCACCACGCAGGTCAACGCGGGTGTCCTGCAACTCACCACCACTTCCGCCCTGCCGAGCATGACCGCCTTGACCGTGGCCAACGGCGGCACCCTCGCCGTCAACGCGGGCGGCTCAGGGCAATGGACGTCCGGCAATATCTCCACGCTGCTCAGCAGCGGAACCTTCTGCGCCGGATCCTCGCTCGGAATCGACACTACAGGCGGCAACTTCACCTATGATTCGCTAACCAACACCGCCAACGGCGCGCTCGGCCTCACCAAGTTCGGCTCCAACACGCTGACCCTCACTGGCAACAACAGCTACAGCGGCCCGACCGCCATCATGGCGGGAACCCTCGCCGTCAGCGGTTCGCTCACCGGCAACGGAAGCCTGCGGGTTGCCTCCGGCGCGGCGATGGTGAACACCGGCAAGACCACTGCAGTGAGCGTGAACATCGAAGCCAACGCCAGCCTGGTCAATAGCGGGACGATTTCCGGCCCAGTCACCGTCGCGGGGCACCTCACAACCGGCGGTCTCATCGACGGTGCGCTGAAAGTCAGCGGCAGCGCCGACCTCGCCATCGGCAGCAACCCGAGCACAGCGACGGTCAACGGCGATCTCACCATCCAGACCGGCGGTTTGCTCTCGCTACGGGTCAACTCATCGACCAGCTACGATCAACTTATTGTCACATCGGGCCACTCGGTCAACCTCAACACGGGCAGCATCCTGAGCCTCACGCTCGACACGGCGCTGGCCGACGGCCAATTGCTGACCTTGATCGACAACCAAGGTACCGACACGATCCATGGAACGTTCACTTCGCTCTATATCGGCGGAAACATTATAAACCTCAACGCAAACAACACCTTTACCTATGGTCTCCAAACCTACGAGCTCGACTACAACGCGGGCACCGGAGACAACGACCTTATCCTGACCATCGCAGCAGTTCCGGAGCCCAGCACCTGGGCTATGATCGTTGGCGGCCTCGGCTTGATGGCCTTCGGTGAGCGGAAACGCTGCCGAAAGGCATAGAGCGGAGCTCACAGTTCCGTGTCGGATCAAGCCGGGAAGGCAATGTGAGCCGTGGTGCCGTTGGGGTGCGCCACGGCTCAACATTGCATTTTGCTCCGGTTCATTCCGGTATAAATTAAGTTCCCTCCTCCCATGCATCTCATCGACTGGATCTTCCTCGCCATTCCCATCTTCCTGGTATTCTTCATCGGCGTCTACACCCGTTCGTATGTCCGGAGCGTGGCCGACTTCATGTCCGGGGGACGCATGGCGGGGCGATACCTGCTGGCCATCGGCTCCGGTGAGATGCAGGCGGGCGCGGTGGTGTTCGTTTCGGCCTTCGAGGTCATCGCCAATTCCGGGTTCACCATCCTGAGCTGGTGGAGCCTGTTGAACGTCCCAGTGATGGTCGTGGTCGGCATCTTCGGGTTTGTGGTCTACCGCTTCCGCGAAACCCGCGCGCTGACGCTGTCGCAGTTTTTCGAGATCCGCTATGGCAAATCGTTCCGACTCCTGACCGGCGTGGTCGGGTTCCTCGCAGGCATCTGTAATTTCGGGATCATCCCTGCCATCGGCGCGCGCTTCTTCGTCTACTTCCTGGGGCTGCCGCCGGAGCTCCAGATCTTCCAGTTCCATGTGCCGACGTTCACGCTGGTCATGGCGTTGTTTTTGACCTGCACGGTGGTGATGGCCACGGCGGGCGGGATCATCACCGTCATGATCACCAACTGCATCGAGGGCATTCTCTCGCAGCTCTTTTATCTGATCATCGTCGTCAGCCTGATCTCAGTTTTCAGCTGGCCGCAAATCAGCGAAGTCCTCGCCAACCGTCCCCCGGGGCAGTCGCTCATCAACCCGTTTGACATCGGCAAAGCCGCCGACTTCAACATCTGGTACGTGCTGATGGGCGTCTTCGGAAGCGTCTACGGCACCATGGCGTGGCAAAACGCGAGCGCCTACAATTCCGCGCCGATCACACCGCACGAGGGTCGGATGGGCGGCCTGCTCGGGCGCTGGCGCGAACAGGGCAAAACGGTCGTGGTGGTGCTGCTGGCCATCTGCGGCATGACCTTCCTCGCCCACCCGGACTTCGCGGCGCAATCGCGCGTGGCGCATGAAACCATCAGCCACATCGCCGATGCCAACACGCAACGCCAGATGTCCATCCCGATCGCCGTCTCCTACATGCTACCCATCGGCGTCAAGGGCCTCATGTGCGCCATTTTGTTGATGGGCATTTTCGGCGGCGATTCGCTGCACCTCCACTCGTGGGGCAGCATTTTCATCCAGGACGTCTGGCTGCCGCTACGCAAAAAAGCATTGACGCCCAAGCAGCACATCTGGGCCCTGCGCGCCTCGATCATCGGCGTGGCCGTGTTCGCCTTCCTTTTCGGCGCGCTATTCAAGCAGCCTGAGTATGTCGTCATGTGGTGGAGCGTCACCATGGCCATCTACATCGGCGGCGCGGGCGCGGCCATCATCGGCGGCCTCTACTGGAAGAAAGGCACCTCGGCGGGAGCCTGGTCCGCGATGGTCACCGGCTCGTTACTTTCCGCGGGCGGCGTCATCACCCGGCAGATCGTCGGTCCTTCCTTCCCGCTCAACGGCGTGCAAGTCTCGTTCTTCGCCGCGCTCCTTTCGATCACTGTCTACATCGTAGTGTCGCTGCTGACCCACAAAGGCGATTTCAATCTCGACCGAATGCTCCACCGGGGCGTTCACGCCCTTCCCGGCGAAGCTGCCGAAACCACGCATCCCGCCGCGCCGCGCCAACCCCTCCTCCAACGGCTTCTCGGCTTCGACGAACTCTACAGCTTCAGCGATAAGCTGGTCGCGGGCGGCCTTTTCGGCTGGAGCATGATTTGGGTGGTCATCCTCGTTATCGGCTCCGTGTGGAACTTCATCTCGCCCTGGTCCAACGCCGTCTGGTCCACCTACTGGCACGTCACCGCCATCAGCCTGCCCATTGGCCTCTGCTTCATCATCGGTATTTGGTTCACCATCGGCGGCGTCGGCGATATGCGCCGATTCTTCCAACGGCTCCGCAACGAAACCGTCGACCTCACCGACGACGGCACCGTCCGCCCCCCCGCTTCCACCCAACCGGCCCTCAAACCCTAACTATTTCATGACGACAGCCCCCATCCTAAGCGCCACCTTGCGCCCCGCCCTCCTCTGCGCCCTCCTCACCGCTGCCGCACTCCCGGCTCAGGCGGAACCCGCAGCGCCCAGCCCCGCTTCGCAAAACGTGGAAATTGCTTTCGCGCCGCGCTCCACCCCGGGCGGAATTTTCGTTTTCACCCAGGGCCCCGGCCAGGCGGTCGACGCATGGGCCGTCAGCGCACCGCAAACCCTCCCGCTCTATTACAAATTCCAGATCTCCGATCAGCACGACAAACTCTGGCACACCGCCGAGGGCGCGTTCTCCACGGACAAAATGCTCTCCCTCGGCTTCGACAGTTCGCGCTGGCCGCTCGGACCGTATGACGCCAAGCTGGAAGTGTTCGCCAGCCGCGAAGCCGCCACGCCGCTCTACTCCCGCACCGCCCATCTTGGCATCGTCACCACGACGAAACTCGGAAAAGCCCGCCCCGGCGAATTCCTCTACGGCCTCGATCCCGCCAACTCCTACATCTACCGCAACCAGACGCCGACGGCCTTCGCCTACTACCGCCTGATGGGCGTCGACATCCTCCGCATTCCATACAACAAAGGGATGCCGGAAACCCCCGAAGGCATTCGCGAAGCGCTCGCCGGGCTCACCCCCGAGGATCTGCAAACCGGCCTTATCGTCGACCCGCCCAAGGACAGCGACCCCGCCAAACGCGCCGCGCAGCTTGCAAAAAAGGAGCAGTTTTTGGAACACGTCGGCCAAACCTACGCGGGTTCCGGGCCCGGCAAAGTCCATTTCTTCGAGCTCGGCAACGAACCCGACCTGCCGCGTTTTTATCCCGGGCCGATTTCCGATTACATCCAAAGCTACACCGCCATGCGCAACGCGATCAAGCGGGGCACCCTGGCTACGGGCCTGCCGGATGATGCCACCGTGGTCATGAACGGCGGCCTTTGCTTCGCCAACAAAGAAGGCCCGGCCCGCGCCCGGGAAATCCTCACAACCGTGGATCGCAGCGCGCTCGACGCCATCGCCTACCACGGCCACGGCCCCGGCATCGAATCCGAGCGCTCCGCCTACGAGCGCGTGCGGGATACCGCATCCCAGGTGGGCAAGACGGGGCTCCCATTTGTCGAAACCGAATCAGGCTACTGCGGCATCGACCGCAACGGCGCACAGATCCAGGCGCGCACAGTAGTACAGAAAATGACCTACGGCCAGTCCATTGGCCTGCCGGTGTTCTACTTTTTCCGCCTCTTCATGGAAGGCCACCGCGAAGAAGGCGGCTATGGCATGACGGAAGCCTTCATCGAGCCCCGCCCCTCGGTGCTCTCCTACCGCAACCTCGTCGAGCGGCTCCGGCACCGCGTTTTCGTGAAGTCCGTGGAGCTTTCAAGCGAAAACAAGACTTCGAAAGTCGACGCCTACCTCTTCGCCGAACAAGACGCCGAAGGGCATCCCACCGGAAACAAAACGCTGGTCGCCTTTACAGAAATCCAGACGCCCTGCACCCTGCGCCTTCGCCTCGATGAACAAGGCACCCCGGTACACACTCCGACTCAGTATGATCTTTACGGCAACGCCACCCCGGTTTCCGTGGAAGGCTACGACCTCAGCCTTCCCCTCGGCCTAGACCCGGTCTACCTCACCTGGAATTCCCAGGGCCCGCTGACCTCGGTGAAAGAACTCCCCCCAATCCTCTCGGTGCGCCCTGTACCGATGGTGGCCGGAGCGGATAACCATTTTTCGATCACCGTCCAGAACCCGTCCGAAGAAGCGCTCGATGCCACGATCACCGTCGAACCTCGTCTGCGCATCGCCACCGTCGAGCCCGTCATCCGCATCGAACAGAAGCTCCCCGTGGGGCAACCCCTCAAGGTGCCGCTCAACGTGCGCCTCAAGACTTCCAACGACGTCCTCCGGCTTCCCATTTGGTGGAAAATATTCTTGGACGCCGACTTCGCCAAATGCACGCCGGACCAGCTCTGCGCGATCCCCGAAAACCTCCCCTCCGCGCGAGGCGAAGCGCCTCAAACGGCGGGCCGCTACGTCTGGGCTTGGGGCAACCGGCTCAACTTCGACAAACTCGCGGGCGGCTTCGGCCTGAAACGCACGGCGCTGGCCTATACTTATATCGACGCCCCCCGCGACATGGAGCTCAACTGCGGCGCGTCGGCGGACTGGTTCATGGCGTGGTTCGTCAATGGCGTCAAAGTCTGCGACACGCTTGAAACAGGCAACGGCCAGCATGGCACCATCGCCGACCACCCATTCCGGCTCCCGTTGAAAAAAGGCCGCAACGTCCTATGCGCCGTGGTCGGGAGCGGCAACGGCGGCTGGAGCCTCGCCTATGGTGGGCCGAAAGAATGGGCCGTCGCCGCCACCAACAATGACCCCGACAGCCTCACCGTCACCCTCACCGCCAACGGCAAAGTGCTGGCGCGCGAATCCGCGCCGGTGCAGCTCCGCGAGCCGGTTCCCTCACTGGGCGCGCCCGGCGTGCCCGCCAACTTCTCCGGCTGGCAGACGCTGGAGCCGCTCGTCGTATTCGACACCGGCAGCGTCAAAAACCCGTGGCTCAAGGAGCCGGAACAATGGCGCTGGTATGGCGGCAAAAAAGACCTCTCCGCCACCGCCTGGCTGCGCGAAAGCGGCGACACCCTCCACCTCTTCGTGGCCGTCACCGATGACAAGCTCTCGCAAGCACCCGAGCCATCCAAGCTCGCCGCCTACGATAGTCTGCGCGTCGTCCTCGCCAACGCCGGAGGGCAGCCGATCGCCGACGTCACCGCCGGTTTGATTGGCGATAAACCGGCCAGCATCGGCACCGAAGCCAACGTAGAAATCGAGCGCCAGGAAGGCCCGGACGGCGCCACGTACTACCACATCGCGTTTCCGAAATTCGTCGTCGGCCAGGAAGCCTTCCGGCTGAACTTCACCATCGCCGACAGCGACGCCGACTACCTCAAACAAACCCTCAGCTACGGATCGGTGGACGCGCCGGTCCAAGGCCAACGCTTCATCCTTCCCTAGAACTCACGTCATGCGAAACACCGGCCTCCTCTCCCCGTTCCTCAAGCTTTGCGGACTCGCCACGCGTCTCGCGCTGGCCACGGTCTTTTTCAGCCATCCGCTGCCCGCCGCCGAGGAAGCCCCTGGCGAACTGATCCCCAACGGCAACTTCGGCGAACTCGACGCGAACGGCAAGATCCGCTTCTGGAGCGGCAAAGTAAACCCGAAGTCGTTTGCCGAAATCGACGGCGTCCAGGCCCTGCGGCTTCCCCCCGGCACGAGCCTGAACTGGGAGATGCCAGGCCAGGTTGTCTGGAATACCGAGTATGTCCTGCGCTTCCGAGTGAAAAGCGAGGGAGGCGAGCGCCACCAAGCAATCTGCCTCTGGAACCGCCTCCCCGACATGCACGAACCGCCTCCCGGGGGCATGATCAACACGAAGGACTGGAGCACCGCCGATGCCAAGGACTGGAGCTGGCGCGAGACGCGCTACAAAATGCCCTTCGGCGTCACCCGTTTCATCGCCTTCTTCAACGGCATCCAGCCCGACGGCCCAGCCACCTACTTCACCGACTTTTCCCTCAAGCCGCTCAACGACCACGTCGTGAAGCTCGATCCCAAAGGCCCCAGCTACGGCTCCGCCAGTCGCGAGCAACTCCAGTGGATCTGGTATGAACCGGGCTTCAAGTGGAATTCCCAGGCCATGGGCCGCGACGTGGGCACCGCGCTGCCCAAACCGGAGCACGTCCTTTTCCGCCGCACCCTCCAGTTTCCAAAGGGAGCCACGAACGTCCAGGCCGTCTTCTGCGGAGACGACGTCGCCAAGCTTTACGTGAACCGCCGCGAAGTCGCCTACACCGAGGGCGCGTCGGACATCGCCCGCGTTTCGCTGGACCGGTTATTTCAAGACGGAGCCAATGAAGTGAGCTTCGACGTGACCAACCGCTTCGGCCCCGGCGGAATGCTGGGCCGGATCGAATGGACCCTTGGAAATACCAAGTATTATTTCCCCACCAATACCAACTGGGAGTGTTCCTCCGACGACGGCGTTACATGGAAGACGGCCAGCATCGCCGCGCTACCGACCCCGCTTCCCTCCGAATCCCGCTGGGTCTACCCACACATGGAGGAGCTCACGCAAACCTACGCCATCAATGTCCCAGCCGGGGTCGGCGCCATCCGCGCCACGGTGCGCGCCACGGGCGGGTTCCACTTTTCCCAGGAAGGTCGCAACCTCACCCCCGAGCTGAGCAGCGTGGGAATTCCGATGCAACTGGAGATCAGCGACGCCCATGCCGGGCAGCCTCTGGAGCTTTCGCTCACCGACATGTGCCAGCCCCCGGTGGGCCAGGCGGCCCTTGAATGGAAGATCGGCGACCACTGGGAGCGCCACGAGCTGGGCGAATTCCAGGAAAAGAGCGGTGCGAAGCCGACCGTCGTCCAGGCCGCCTACCCGTCCAAATCATGGCCAATCAACGTCGGCGGCTTTGAAGCGGCGGCCACCCGTCCCCTCCGCGATCTCTCGCAGAACAAGGAAGATTGGGCCGAGAAGGTTTTCTCCAAATCAAAAGAACTTTGGAGCATCGGCTTCGACAACCGCAGCGTCGATGAATTCGGCGAAGTGTCCAAAGCCTCTAAAACCGCCAACGTGCCCGTGGCGAACCTGAGCCAGTTCCCTTCCGGACTCTTCGGCAAGCTCTTCCCGGAAGAGACCCTCCGTTTCCACCTCGACAAAGCGCCCCAATACGGCGCGGTCTTCGCGCTCAACGTCTATGACGCCAGCGCCATTGTCACCACCGTGGGCGTCTACCTCAACGGCGTTTACGTCGGCAGCCCGAACGTGCTCGGCTACAGCATGAAACCGGGCGTGCGGCCCGGCAACCGCGTCTACCTCGTCACCATCGCGCCGGAGCGCTTCGCCGCCGGGGACAACGAACTGACGCTGCGCATCGAGGATTCGTACTACCACCAGGTAAACATGGCCCGCCAGAACCAGGCCGAGGAATACACTCGCAACATGGGCCTCGGCTCGCTCCCGCCGGAGTTGCCCGCCTCGGAATGGTTGCGCTGGGACAGCCTCTCGCTGCGCGAAATGAATGAGCCCATCGCCACGCCCATCAACGGCCGCCCCGCCTGGTTCGGAACCAACATCGGCATCGCCGTCTTGAGGAACGCGGCCATCTGGAACGACTACCTCAAACGCGACCTCGGCTACCTCGGCATGGACTACATTGAGGCCCCGATTCGCTGGGGCATTTGGGACAAGGGCCAGATGCGCTCCATGCTCAAGCCGCTGCCAGGCCAGGCCGAAGGCCAATGCGGCGCGGATCTGGTGCTCTCCGAAATGAATGAGAAAGGCATGAAGCCGCACATGATCCTGGAGCCCGGCCGCGGCTGCGCAAATTGGGAGGATTTCGAGAAATCCAACGAAGTCGAGGCCGTGAAGCGCTTCGGCCAATACTTCGACACCATCGAAACCGGCAACGAAGTCGATCACCCCAACTACGGCTGGGATTCGCTGAGCATCTCCAAAGCCTACGGCAACATCATGAAAGCCACGGCCTGCGGCCAGGCGCTCAAAAAATACTCGCCCAACCCGCGAACCAAGATCCTCGGTCAGGGCTGGTATTTCGCATGGGATTTCTCCGTGCTCGACGCCGCTCAGCGCCAGGCAGCGCCGAACGACCCCGGCTTCGCGGACATCCTCAGCGCCCACAGCTACGGCAAGTCCTACATCATTCCCGCCGTGGCCTACTGGAATCTCTATGGCCCCGTGCCGCCGAAGCCGATCTGGGTGACGGAGTGTGGCGCTTACACGCAGAGCCTCACGGATATCTACGACTTCGATGCCAACCTCCGCGGCAACCTCAGTTTCGCCACCGCGGTCCTTGAATACCGCGTCCACTCCAGCGGCATGGATGTCAGCGGCGCGCATGAGCGCAGCTTCTGCTTGTTCGAGGGTGAAAGCCCCGAGGCGAAGCTCCTCGAAAAAGGTCGCTGCTACCGCCGCCTCATCGCCACCTACGGCCTGCACGGCACCCCGCTGCCATGGAAAGCGAGCCAACCCGCGGAAATCGTGGGCAAGCAAGTCTTCGTCAACGCGGTGGACGCGGGCAAGGCCTACAAAATCATGTTCGCTAATTACGAGCACACCCCCGTGCATCTGGCCTTGAAGGTACAGCTTCCCAAGCCCGGCACCTTCGAAGCCATGCGCTACGGCGACGGCGAAACCGTGGACCAAGGGAGCAAAAGCGTGCACCTGCAAGCCCGGCCGCAGCTCGACTTCGACGAAACCCTCGCCACTGGCGAGACGGTGGAATACTTGATCCCCAAACCGTAGGCTGATATTCACGAATTCAATGTACGCAACTCTTTCTCCCCGGCAGCAAGCGTGGGTAGACTCGACCTTTGCCCGGCTCACGCTTCGCGAAAAGATCGGCCAGACTCAGCAGGAACGCTTTTCCGGTTTCCCCGACGACCGGCCGGAAACCATCGAGTGCTTCTTTGCCGAAGCCCCGTACGGCAGCCTTTTTTGCGGCGGCGAAATCATCAAGGGCGCGGGCTCCTCGGCCGATACGCAGCGCGCCGGCCTCGCCCTCTGCCAAAAGTGGAGCAAGACGCCGCTGCTCGTGGCGGGCGACCTGGAGAGCGGCGCGGGCGCGGCGGTAAAAAGCCTGACGACCTTTCCAAGCATGATGGCGCTAGGGGCCACACACAACGCACAAACCGCCTACGATTATGGCCGCTGGACGGCGACGGAAGGCCGCGCCGCCGGGTTCACGTGGACCTTCGCGCCGGTGGTCGATCTCCTGCGCAACTGGCTCAACCCCGTGGTCTCCAACCGCTGCCTGGGCGACGATGCACAGAAGGTCCTCTCGCTGGCCACCGCCGTCATTCGCGGCATGCAGGAGAACGGCCTTTGCGCCTGCGCCAAGCACTTTCCCGGCGATGGCGTTGATTTCCGCGATCAGCACCTGATCACTTCAATCAACTCGCTCTCCGAAGAAGATTGGTTCGCCACGTTCGGGCGCGTCTTCCAGGGGGCCATCGACGCCGGAGTCTACTCGATCATGATCGGCCACATCGCCCTGCCGTGGCTGGAGCCGATCGCTCCCGGCGCACGGCGCGTGCGGCCCGCGACGGTTTCGCGCAAAATCCTTCAAAAGCTGCTGCGCGAACGCATGGGCTTCGAGGGCGTGATTGTCTCCGACGCGCTGGAAATGGCCGGGATCACCGGCTGGGCTCCGTACGCCGAGCGCACCATCGAGGCATTTAATGCCGGGGTGGATGTGATGCTTTGGCCCGGCAAACGCTACCTGCCGCTGATGGAAGAGGCCCTTCGGGAGGGGAAGGTCAGCGAGGAGCGCCTTGAGGAAAGCGTGCGGCGCATCCTCTCGCTCAAGGCCCGGCTGGGTCTTTGCGATCTCGCTGAAGACGGTTCCGATCCGCAAGCCGCCCCGCTTTCAGGCCCGCGGCTCGCCCCGGAACTCGACTCCCAGGTGCGGGCGGCGACCCGGGACGTGGCGGAGCAATCCATCACGCTGGTACGCAACGAACGGCAGCTCCTGCCGCTCGACCCCGCCAAAATCAAGCGCGTCCTGCTTCACGCCGCCGTCAACCCGGCCACCGGTCGCAAGGATTCCGTCGACCTGCTGGCCGAACGCCTCCAGGCCCGCGGCATCGAGGTCACGCGCATGGAAAACGGCAACTGCGTCGATCTCTGGACGAGAGAGAGAGCAGGGGAGCGATGGGATGCCTACCTCGTCGTCTTCTCCCTGCAAATCCACCAAGCCAAAAACACCGTCCGGCCATTTGGTGAAATGGCAGAGGTGATGTGGACGTTGCAAAACACCGACACCACGCAACCCATCGTCATCTCGCAGGGCACGCCCTTCCTGCTCCACGACATGCCGTTTTTGCACACGCTGGTAAATACCTATTCACCCAGCGAGGGGTCGCAGACAGCACTTGAGCGGGCGCTCTTTGGCGAAATCCCCTTCGCGGGAACCTCTCCGGTAAATCCCGGCGGGGAGTGGGTCTAGGCCCCTCCCTCCCACAGGACGTCAAAACAGTCCCGTGGGATTTTTCCCGGCGACCTCTCTACCGCTTGGCTGCCTTTTCAACGGAGGCGATGTAGGGGCGCGGGCCGCCCGGCTGGTAGCCGAGCTTTCCGGTCACGGAACCGTCGCCATTGAGCACCAGCACCGTCGGGAAGGACCTCACGCCGTAGCGGGAGGCCAGTTTTTCGTTCTGCGCGCTCACCGATGAGGGCAGGCGATGGCCACGGGGAAAGTCAACCTTCAAGAGCACGAGGTTCTTGTCGGCAAAGCTCTTAAATTCGGAGGTGGCGAAGACCTCCCGGTCGAGCTTCATGCACCAGCTGCACCAGTCGGACCCGGTGAAGTCGGCCAAAACCGCTTTGTTCTGCGCCTTGGCGGTTTTAAGGGCCTGGCTGTAATCGTTCAACCATGGCGCGGCGGAAACAAAGACGCTCATCGCCAGCAGAGCGCCCATGGACATAAGTAGACGTTTCATGGGGTACGCTCGTCCATTTCCCACAAAAAACCACCCCGCCCGACGCAAAAAACACCCCCGTGGGAGCTCCCACGAGGGTGTCGGAATTTCCGAAATATCAGCGAGCCGCTACAGCGTCCGGCAGAATTCCTCGAACCGGTCGAGGCCCTTTTTGAGGAGGTCCATGCTCGTTGCGTAGCTAAAGCGGATGGTGCGGTCGTCGCCGAAGGCGATGCCGGGGACCACGGCCACGTTGGCTTTGCTCAGAAGGCGGTCGGCGAAGTTCTGCGAGGTCAGCGAGAGCCGGGAGATGTTCGCCAGAATGTAGAAGGCTCCCTGCGGCTTGACGACCGAAAGGCCCTTGATGCCCGAGAGGCGGCCGTACATGTAGTCGCGGCGCATCTGGAATTCCTCACGCATGTCGGTCACCGGCTGCTGGTCGCCCTTGAGCGCGGCGAGGCCGCCCTGCTGGGCAAAGGAGCACGGGTTGGAGGTGCTGTGGCTCTGGAGCGAGTCGATGGCGCGGGCCACGGACTCGGGAGCGCCGAGGTAGCCCAAGCGCCACCCGGTCATCGCGTAGGCTTTGGAGAAGCCGTTGACGGTGATGGTGAGGTCGTAGGCTTCCGGGGAAAGCGAGGCGATGGAGACGTGCTTGACGTCGTCGTAGGTGAGCTTCTCGTAGATTTCGTCGGCCAGGATCAAGATGCCTTCCTCGTCGGCTACGCTGACGATGGCTTCGAGTTCTTCGCGGGTGTAGACGGCACCGGTCGGGTTGCCCGGGGTGTTGATGATCACCATCTTGGTGCGCGGCGTCATCGCTTCCTCGAACTGCTCGGCGGTCATCTTCCAGCCGTTTTCTTCAGTGGTCTGGACGAAGACCGGCTCGCCACCGGCCAGGCGGACCATTTCCGGGTAGCTCACCCAGTAAGGAGCCGGGATGATGACTTCATCGCCCGGTTCGACCGTGGCGAGGATGGCGTTGAAGCAAGAGTGCTTGGCACCGTTGGAGACGATGATCTGGTGCGGCTTGTAATCAATGCCGTTGTCGTTCAAGAACTTTTCGCTAATCGCCTCGCGCAGTTTCGGAATCCCCGAGCTGGGGGTGTATTTCGTAAAACCGCTATCGAGGGCGGCCATGGCCGCTGCCTTGATGTGCTCGGGTGTATCGAAGTCCGGCTCCCCGGCCCCGAAGCTGCAGATGTCAATGCCGTCGGCTTTGAGCGCCTTGGCCTTGCTGTCAATGGCCAGGGTGAGCGACGGGGTGAGAATGGTGGCGCGTGAGGCGAGATCCATAAGCTGATTTGGTTGGAATTGGAGTTTAGAGACTTCCGTAGAAGCTTTCGACGAAACTCTTAAAGTTATTTTCGCCGATGTTGATGATGCCCATTTCCCGCCGCGCATTGTCGGGGGAATCTGAGGCGTGGGCGGCGTTGACCATGATGGTCTGGCCAAATTCGCGGCGAATCGATCCGGGAGGCGCTTTGGAGGGGTCGGTCGGCCCGAGAACCTCGCGGATCTTGCGAACGGCGTCAACCCCTTCGTAGACAAGCGCGATGGTCTTTTCGGAACCGGGCTCGGCCCGTTTCTCGTCCGGACACTCGCTGGGGCGACAGCCGGACATGAACTTGACGATTTCCTCCCAGTTGGCCTGGCCGTTGACGGGGCCGAGGATATCGCCGAGCTGCTTCTGGACTTCGTCGTTGAGCATGATGCCCAGCTCCTGCTCGATGGCGAGGCGGGCGATGGGGCCGGTGCGTTCGCGGAAGATTTTCTTCAGGACGTCGAGCACGGGGCCGTAGAATTCGCAGGCCTGGGCGACGCTCATGAAGTGGACCTTGGTGCCGATGATGGTCAAGCCGGTGCGGGAGAAGACGTCAATGACGGCGCCGGGGCGGAAGTTGGGGAAGCGGAAGTTATCCGGCTTGATGAGGACCAGCGTGCGCTGGATTTCGCCGGTCTCGGTCGCAAGCGCGGTCCCTTCCAGGATGCCGCCGTCGTTGTCGGAGAGGCGGGCCCAGAGCTTGAGGTTGCGCTCGGCGGCCACGGCGTCGGGAGGGCAGAGGACGGCGGGCTCGAAGTAGACGACCTTCCCAGCGGCGTCGGTGATGTAGTCGCCGTAGGTGTCGCGGATGGTTTCACCGGCGGGGGCTCCCGTGGAGATGGAGCCGACGGCGGCGCGAAGCTTGGCTACGGCGTTTTCGCCGCGGAAGAGGAGGAGGAGCACGCGGGGCTTGGCATCGGCCTCGTTCGGCAGGAAATGATGCAGGACGTAATCGCGGATGAGCTCCTGGGCGGCGTGGTGACGGGGTTCGGCGTCGGTGACGAGGGTGGAAGCGTAGGTTTCCACCAGCTCTTTGCTGGGGCTGTACATCCGCGCACGGATGAGGTCGAGCCCGGTTCGGGAGATAAGACGCGAGATGATGCCCCCGGTCCGCGACTTGCGGATCGAGTACGGCGTCACCAAAACGTAGGACAGTTCTTCGGCCATAAAGATGAAAATTGCCTGCGCCGAGCGGCCGAAAAGCGGCTTTTCAGGGCGTTTTCCGGGCCAAACCAGCGTAGGCAGAGTGGTTTTTTTTCGGTAATTTCGAAAGGAAAAGCTAACGGGGGGGCAAGGCGGGCGTCAACGTCTTTTTCGGTTGGCGGCAAAACTCTCCTCCGCAGGGGGCTGCCCCTGGTGCGTTTCTCGGACAAGTTTAACAGGCTCAGGAGGATTCGTCCCAAAAAACCTGTCCTTCAACGCCGAAGCCCGGGTTACTGGGCCACCCGGTAGTAGTTATCCGGATTGTAGAGGTAGTAGCAATCCAGGGGGCTGGGCTTGGGCAGCAGGACGAAGTGCTTGCCATTGCCGTCCACATCCTCCTTGGCCAGGGGGAAACGGGTGGGTGGCCGGGGGGTGGCGCTGGTATCGGGGTTTTTGATGAGCGATTCCTCGCGGATGGTCACGGCGATATCGTCGACCCACTTGAGCTTCCGGGCGTTGTCGCCGAATTCCCGCCAGTCGCCGGTGATGCGGTTTTTGTACATCTCTTTGATGAACTCATCGAGGCTGATCCCCATTTTTTGGGCCACCGGGGCGGCGAGGCGGCGCCACCATTCCTCGATTTCCTTCATGCTCTCCTTCTGTTCGGTGACGTTGCCGAAGATGCCGGACATCATCTGGTGGTGGAGGATGATGGCGTTGGGGTAGGCGTAGGAGTGCCGGGCCAAGGTGGTGATGCCCGCCGCCATGCTCGCGGCGAAGGATTTGACGACGACGTAGACCGGGGCGGGGCTCCCCTCCATGGCTTTGAGGATTTTGTACCCGGCCATGACGGAGCCGCCCGGGGAGCGGTCGATGACGATGAAAATGGGGTATTCCTGGCTCTGGTTGTTGAAGTAGTCGATCCGCTCGGCGACGTAGTCGGCGGTGTCCATGAGGATGATGTCGTTCAAGGCGATGCGGCGGTCGCTGATGGTCAGGACGCCCTTTTTGAACGGTTCCTTGGTGTAGGCAATGTCGTGGTCGACACGGTTTTTCCACTGGTCGCGCTTTTCGCGCAGGTCGATCTCGGAATTGAGCTTGGCCACCTGCATTTCGAACTCGGAGCGGGCGAGCAAGAGTTCCTTGGTCTTGAGCTGGACCTCCAGGTCGCGCGCCTGGATCTCGCGGGTCTTGTTGGCGGCCTCGGCGGCGGCGACGTCGGCTTGGAGCCGGGTTTTCTCCAGCTTGCCGCGCAGGTCGGCCAGTTCGGCGTCGGTTTGGTTCTTCCGCTCGGCTTCTTCGCGGGCGAGGCGCTTCTGAATCAAGTCGGTTTGCTTGGCAAGCTTGTCGATCTGGGCCTGGGTGGCGGCTAGTTCGCCCTGTAATTTGGCCTGGGCGACGCCGTTTTCGAGTTCCAGGCGTTGTTTTTCGGCGGTGAGGGCGGCCAGGGATTTTTTAAGCTCCTGTTCGGCGATGCCGTTTTCGAGGGTCAGCTTTTCCTGCTTGGTTTTAAGGTCCGCAAACGGGCCGGGCGTAGCGGATGGGGCGGCCGAGGGGCTTGCGCCGGGGGCGGGCGCTGGGGTCGGGGTCTGGGCCCAAAGCGGGGCCCCAAAGAGTACGCAGCACAAGCCTGCCGTGGCGAGGTACGGTTTCATAGAGGGTTTTCGGAAGTTTTTAGCGATCAATGCCGCAGAGTGCAACGGCCAACCGCATCCGGGGTTCGCTTATTTTGCTCCCTTTTTTCGCCCCAGCAGGCTGACCCACTTGCCTTTGTGGATGGCTTTTTCGAAGGTGAATCCGCGTTTACCGAAGGCGGCGAGGACTTCTTTCTCCTGGGTGACGAGGATGCCCGATAGGATGAGCGCCCCGCCGGGCTCGACGGCGGCGGCGATGGGATCGGCGGCCTGGATGAGCACCTGGCTGAAGAGGTTGGCGGCCACGACGGCCCACTGGCGCTTGGGGGTCCAGGCGAGGACATCCCGTTTCAGCATGGCGATGCGCCCGGCCTGGTTGAGCTCGATATTCTCCTTGGCGGTGCGGACGGCGTGGGGGTCGAAGTCGCAGCCCTCGACTTTGCGCGCGCCGAGCTTGGCGGCGGCGATGGCTAGGATGCCGCTGCCACTGCCGAGGTCGAGGAAGTCCCAGGGGCCAGCCTGTTCGGCGGAAAGGTCGCAGAGGAGGCGCAGGCACGAGGCGGTAGTGGCGTGGTCGCCGGTGCCGAAGGCCATGGCGGCGGGAATGATGACCACGGGACGGGAGTCGGTTAATTGCCGCGCGGTTTTCTCGGAATCGACCACCCAGAGGCGGCTGCGGATGGCGAGCGGCTTGCGGGCGGGCGGTTCGCTGATCGGCTTGTCCTTGATTTCGCGAAGCTGGCCACCGAACTGCCGGACGAGCCCCTCGCCTTCTTTCTTGGTCAGGCCGTAGGCTTCGATGCGCAGGGATTTGTGGTTGGCCAGGCGGACGACGGCCAGCCGCGTGGGGCCAACGATTTGCAGGCGTTCGAGCCAGGCGTCCTCCCACTTGGCAGAGGAAAGTTTTCTCCAGGTAAGCATATAGGGGGTTAATTAAAACTCAGGGGGCGGCAAGGGGTGGCTAGCTTCTCAGGCCGCCCATGCGCAGGGTTTGGCGGGAGGGGGCGAGCCAGCGGGTGCCCTCGATTTTCCATGCCTGGGCCTCGCTGACCAGCGAGTAGACGCAGGGGGTAACGGTGCCATCGCGGCCGATGAAAAACACCTCCACTACGGCCCGGCGGCCCCGGCGCTGCCAGGGGCCGAACTCGACGCGCGCAGCCTGGACCATGCGGGCGCTGTCGTTGCGCACCTGGTCGGCAAAGCGTTCTGGCGGGCATTTCTCCCGCACCGTGGCCGAGGTCTGCCGGTAGGCGGAGGGGTAATCGCCGCTGCGGCAGGCTTCCATCTGCCCCCGGACGGCTTCGAAGAGATCGGCCGGTTTGAGCTGATCCTCCCCCAGCCCTCCAAAGCGGCTCAGAGCCGCCACGGCGCAAATGGCGAAAAAGAAGAGGACGAGCGTGATTTTGCCGCGCGGGAACATTGAGGACGGGTATTATTCCAGCTTTTCGCGCCGTCTGCGAGCGGATTTTAGCGGGGCCAAATCAGTGGCCGCCGCCGCTGGTTTTCTTGCGGGCGGCCTCGATTTCCGGCACCGTCAGGTAGCCGTACTGCTTGAGGATGGCCTGGCCGCGCTCGCCGGTCATGAAGTCGATGATGACCTTTACCGCGCCGGTGGGCCGGTCGTTGGTGACGAAGCCGAGGGGCCGAAAGAGCGGGTAGGTTTTGTTGAAAATGTTCTCGTAGGTCGGGTCGATGACCTTGTTCGCGTCGTTCTTGAGGGAGACGGCGTAGACGCTCTGGTTATCGACAAACGCGGGGGGCAGGAGCGAGACGGCCCCGGGGGTGAATTCGAGCATGTTGCGCGTCTCCTGCATCGACTTTACCCGGCTGCCTTTCCAGACCGGCGCTTTGCGAATTTCCCCGTAGAGCCACTGGACGAGCATTTCCCAATTGCCGCGCCCTTCTTCCTGGACGAAGAGGCGGATCTTGGTATCCGGCCCACCAAGTTGCTTCCAGGAGGTGATATCCCCTTCGTAAATGCCGCGCATCTGCTCGGAGCTGAGCGAGTGGACGCCCGCGTTCCAGACGTCCTGCGACACCGTGAGCAGCAGCACCTGGAGGCCCAAGGGCGTTTCAACGAGTTGCATTTCCGGGTTGTTGGCCCGGTCCACGGGGGTCACTTCGCGGCTGGAGAGCGCCATGTTGACGCTGCGCTCGGAGAGGGCTTCCAGGCCGTTGCTCGTTCCGCCCGCCGACCGCAAGACCAGCTCGATATTCCGCTCGGAGCGGAAAACCGGGACGACTTCCGAGAGCGGCAGGGCCACGGCGATGGAGCCGCAGGCGCGCACGATATCCTGGCCGGGCTTCATTAATTGCGCCTGGGCGGGCTGCGCCTGCACGCCGCACCAGAGCATCAGGCCCAGCGCCAGCTTCCGGGCGAGTGCGGCCATTTGGGAAATCGAAGGCATGGGGTAAAAGATGAGCGATCCCTTGGGAAAGTGCAAGAGCCCCGGTTACTTTAGGCCCGGCGATTTCTTGCCTAGTTCGCGAATGGATTGGAGGACAGCGGGCTCGCGCAGCGGGGTGGGCAGGACGGCGTCGATGCCCCACGGAGCGGTGTCGAGCGCCCCGTCGGGGGACAAAAGCACCAGCCGCACGGAGGCGAGCGAGGGCTCGGCGCGAATTTTCGAGACGAGCGGCGAGGCGTCCTCCTCGGGAACGTTAAGGAGCACGACGTCAAAGGGCAGGCCGCCGGGAGCGCGAAGCATCCGGAGGGTTTCCCCGGCGTCAGGGGCCCCGCAAACGTGGAAGCCGAAGTAGCGCATCTGGTCCTCGATGAGGCGGCGAACGCACTCCCGGCCGTCGACGACCAGCACGCGGTGCGCCCTGGGCTCTGGATCGTCCCCGAGCTCGGGCCGCGCGGTCCCGTTCTTCTGTTTCAGGAACGCCATGGTGAAGCGGAAAATGGAACCTTTCCCCGGGGTGCTCTCCAGGCCAATGTGGCCGCCCATCAGTTCGACGAGTTCGCGGCAGATCGCCAGGCCCAGCCCGGCGCCCCGGCCGTCGTGCGACGACACTTCGCCGCCCTTGCTGAAGGGCAGGAAGATACGCGTCTGCGCCTCAATGGGGATGCCGCATCCGGTGTCCTGCACCTCAAAGCAGAGGATCGCCTGGAGCTCCGTCTCGCTGAGCTGGGTGACGCGCAGGGCGACGGCTCCCTGAGCAGTGAATTCCAGCCCGTTGACGACAAGGTTGGCCAGCACCTGGCGCAGCCGCTCCGGGTCGCCCTTGAGCCGAGTGGGGATCTTGGGCGGGATCATGGCCGCCAGGTAAAGGCCTTTCGCGGCAGCCGCTCCCTCCATCGCGCCGAGGAGTTCCTCGAAGACGTCGGCCAAGTCGAAGTTGACTGCTTCCAGCTTCACCTTGTGGGCCTCCATCCGGGAGAAGTCCCGGACATCGCCCACGAGGCGTTCGAGGCTCTCCGCGGTGTGCCGGATTGACTTGATCCCCCGGCGCTCCTCGGCCTCGGTGGCGGTCCCTTGCATCAGGCGTTCGGTTTTGCGCAGGATGCCTTGGATGGGCGTGTTGAGCTCCTTGGTAAGGGAGGAAAGGAAATCGCTCTTGGCCTGGGTGGCCTTGCCGAGCTGTTCGTTGGCGGCCACCAGGGCCGTGTTGCTGGCCACCAGCGCCTGCTGGCTGCGCCGCAGGGCCTCGAAGGCTTCGTTACGCTGGATGCGGTGCCACGCGGAGGTGGAGTGATACCGGATGCGGGCCAGCAACTCCAGGCGATCGGGCAGCTTGACCATGTAGTCGTTGGCCCCCGCGCTAAAGAGGGCGCTCTTGGTCTCGGCCTCCTCTTTGGTGGAAAGCACCACGATGGGCGTGTGCATGGTCGCCGGGTTGGCGCGGAACTTCCGCAGCAGCGTCAGGCCGTCCACGCCGGGCATGACGAGGTCGAGCAGGATGACCGTCGGCTTAAGATCGCTCGCAACGGAAAGTGCCTCGATGGGGTTGGAACAGTAATGGAGGTCGATGCCCGGCTCATCCGCCACGGCGCGCTGGAGCGCGGCGGCGACCAGGGCCTGGTCGTCCACCAGCAGCACAAGCGCGGGGCAATCGTCGGGGTGCGCCGCCCAATAGTCAGATTTCGTTTCGGCTGTCATTCCATTCTTTCATGACCTGGGCATAGCAATCGGGACACAGGCTGTGGCTGAAGGTCACGTCGGTGTGGTCGGAGAGGTAGCTGTCGATTTGATGCCAGTAGTTTTTGTCGTCCCGGATCTTTTTGCACGAGCAGCAGATCGGCAGGAGGCCCCGCAGTTCCTTGACCTCGGCGAAGGCTTTTTTCAGCTCGTCGTTCATCAACGAAAGCTCGGTATTTTTGCGCACCAGCTCCTGCTGGCTCTTGCGCAGGGCCTTGTAGGCGTCCTCGCGCTGGAGCAGGTTGAGGTAGGCGCGCGAATGGTAGCGGATGCGCGCCCGCAATTCGATCACATCGGGGAGCTTGACCAGGTAATCGTTCGCGCCCCGCGCAAAGGCGTCGCTCTTGGTCTGCGCCTCCTCCTCGGCGGAGAGGACGACGATGGGCGTCTCGGCCGTGGCCGGGTTTTCGCGAAAGCGCCGCAAGAGGGTGAGGCCGTCGATCTGCGGCATGACGAGATCGAGCAAAATCACGGTCGGCTTGATCTGATTGGCCAGCGCGAGGGCCTCCCTGGGGTCCGGGCAGTAGTGCAGATCAATATCATCCTGACCCGCCAGGGCGCGCGCCACGGCGTCGCCGACGAAGGTTTGGTCGTCCACCAGCAGCACCAGGGCGTAGTACGACTCCGGCAATTCGTGATCAGGTTTGGGCTTCATAGGGGTTCGGGGAGATGGGGTACGGGCTTGGATGCCGCCGAACAGCGTTTGCAGAGGGCGGCGGAAATATCGGAAAGCGGGAGCACTTCAACGGCGGCCCCTTCCTCGAAGGCTGCCTTGGGCATTCCGTAGACGGCGCACGTCTCGCGGTTCTGGGCGATGGTGTGGAAGCCCGCGTCGCGCAGGCGCTTGAGCCCCTTGGCCCCGTCGCGCCCCATGCCCGTCAAGATCACACCGATGACCGGCCCGCGCCAGCGGCACGCCACGCTTTCGAAAAAAACATCCACCGAGGGGAGGTAAAACGCCTCCTTCGGCTCGCAGCAGTAACCGAGCCGCCGGGAGCCGATCATGACCAGATGCTCGCTGCGGCCCGCCAGCAAGACTTCGCCGGGGGTCGGGACGTCGCCCTCCACGGCCACGCGCACTTTGAGCGCGGTCTGGCCCTTCAGCCACGAGGCGAGCGAGGCGGCGAACTGCTCGTCGACATGCTGAACGATGACAATGGGCGATGGGAACTGCGGCGGCAGTTTGCCGAGCACTTCGGCCAGAGCGGAGGGCCCCCCGGCGGACGCGCCGATGACGACCAGCGGCGGCTGGGTCTCCCGTTTGCCCGGCGGCGGCTCGGCGGCGGCGCATGGCTTGCGGCGCTCCTTGAGGCCCAAGAGCCCCTGCATCGAGTCGAGCTTCTGGAGCAGCGGTTCGCTCACCTTTTCAAAATTCCCCTCGCTCGGCGACGGCGTATCCACGGCATCCAGCGCGCCCACTCCCATGGCTTCGAAAACCATGCGGGCGTTTTCGTTGACGCTGCACGTGACGACCAGAATGGCGCATGGGCAGCGGGTCATGATCTCCCGGGTGGCCTGCACGCCGTTCATCCTGGGCATGATCAGGTCCATCAGAATCAGGTCGGGCGTATCGGAGAGGCACTGCGCCACGGCCTCCGCACCATCGTGGGCGACCCACGCGATCTCGTACTCGCCACGCGACAAGACAGCCCGGCGGAGAGCCTCCGCGGCGATAGGCACGTCGTTGACGATGGCGATACGCATGGTGAAAAATGATATTTTAGAGCATTATCCCGAATCCCTTATAGTCGCATTTTTCTACGGTTCCCCGATTAAGTCGAGAATTCCGTTGAGCAAGGTTTCGTCGTGGAAGCTCCCTTTGGTCAGGTAGTAATCGGCCCCGGCCTCCAGGCCCCGGTTGCGGTCCTCGGGGCGGTCCTTGTAGGATACGATCATCACGGGGAGGGTCTTGAGCCGGGCGTCGCTCTTGATGAGCCGGACTAGCTCGATGCCATCCAGGCGCGGCATGTCGATGTCGGTAATGACGAGGTCGAAGCTCTGGGTGCGCACGGCGTTCCAGCCGTCCATGCCGTCGATGGAGACCTCCACGTCGTACCCGGCGTTGCCGACGAGCTTGCGCTCCAGTTCGCGCACGGTGAGCGAATCGTCCACGACCAGCACCCGCTTGCGGCGGCGGTCGGTCGGCGCGGCCCCGCCCACCTGCATCTGCTCCAGACGGCCTTCGGAGACCAGCAGGTCGATGGAACGCATCATGTCGTCGACGTCCAGGATCAGCGCGGCAGAACCGTCGGGCATCAGCGCGCCCGCGGTGATGTCCTTGATTTTGCCCAGGCGCGCGTCGAGCCGCTGCACGACCAGCTCGCGTTCGCCCAAAAAGCGGTCGACCACGAGGCCGTAGCGCAGGGAGCGGTCGCCCAGGATGACGACGGAGATTTCCTCCCCGGCGGTTGGGCGCGGTTTGCCAAAAATCTGCGCGGCGGAGACCAGCCCCACGCGCTGCCCATCGAAGGGAACATGTTCGCGGCCCTCCAGGACCTCGATCCGCTCCCGGGGCACCTGGAGCGTCCGGGCCAGGCGGGCCAGGGCGATGGCGTAAGGCTCGCCCGCGATCTCCACGAGCAGAAAGCGCATCACCGAAAGGGTCAGCGGAAGCTGGAGCTGGAAGCGCGTTCCCCCACCCTCGCTATTGTGAAGCCGAATGCTGCCACCGACCTCCTTGACCATGTTTTGCACGACGTCGAGCCCCACGCCGCGCCCGGAAATGTCGGTGACTTCATCGCGCAGCGAGAAGCCGGGCAGGAAGAGGAAATCGAGCAGTTCCTCCTCGCTCATGCTGGCGGCGACGTCGGCCGTGGTGTGCTTGCGGGCCACCACCTGGCGGCGCACTTCCTCCATGGCAATACCCGCGCCGTCGTCCTCGATGCTGATGGATAGGAGCCCGGCCACGTGGTGGGCCTGGAGGCGGATGCGGCCCTTGCGGTGCTTGCCTGCCAACACGCGCAGGGCGGGCCGTTCGACGCCGTGGTCGACGGCGTTGCGAAGCAGGTGGCCCAGCGGCGCTTCGAGGCGCTCCAGGACGTCGCGGTCGATCTGGGTCGCCTCGCCCTCGATCTCGAGGTCTACCTCTTTGCTAAGCTGCCGGGCCAGGTCGCGCACCATCCGGCGGAAGCCCTGCACGCCGTCGGCAAACGGGCGCATCCGGCTGGAAAGCACCTCGCGGTAGAGCCGGTGTGAAAGGCTCGCGGAGCGGCGAGTGTAGAGCTCGAGTTCGCCGTGGCGGTCGCCCAGGGTCCGCACGCACGCGGCGGCCTGCTGCTGCGCCGAGCCGAGCCGGGCGAGAATTTCCTCGCTCTGCCCCACGAGTGCCTCGCGCAATCCCTCCAGGGCCTCGGAAACTTTCGATTGCTGGCGCTTAAGCCGCAGGAGCGACTCGGCGTAGGGCGAAAGCCAGCGCGATTCCACCAGCGCCTCTCCCGCGAGGCCCAGCAGCCGGTTCAGGTTGGTCGCGCCGACGCGCAGCACGCGCTCGTCGGCTTTCGCGGCAGCCGGAGCGGCGGGCGTTTCCTCTTTGCGAGCCGGTTTCGCCTTGCGCTTGACGGGCACGGGCTCAGGAGCCGAGGGGGTCTCCGGCGACACGGGCCCGGTCGCGGACTCCTGCGCCGCCACCGGCTCGGCGGCGGCGATCGCGTTGATCAGCAAGACGGCCTGCTCCACTTCGCCCGCTTTTTCTTTGCTCCAGGAGGTGAATTTCTTCTCGGGCGTCTGGGCGATGCGGGTCAGAAGATCGACGCTTTTCAGCAGCACGTCCACGGCCTCCTCGCCGAGGCGCGTCTGGCCGTTCTGCGCGGCCACGAAGCAATCCTCCATCGCGTGAGCCACCTTTACGGCGGCAGCCAGGCCGACGATCCGCGCCGCACCCTTAAGGGAATGCGCCGCCCGCATGAGCTCCTCCAGGCGCGCGGGGTCGGCGGGGTCGTGCTCAAGGGCCAGCAAATCCCGGGTCAACACAGCCGTCTGGTTTTCGGCCTCCTGGTGAAAAAGGTCGATCAGCGAAAAATTGCCAAAGTTATCGGAGCTCATCGAAAGTACGTTTACCTTGTGGAAAGGGAAAAAGGGAAATCACGCAAGCTGGCGACCCAACGTATAAAATAGGAGCGAGTCATCCAGGACACCCACGGAATGGCCCTCCCACTCCAGGAGCCCCTGCGTGTAGGAATAGGTGGACTGCGAGACGGTGGAGGGAATCGGCTTTAAGTCATTGGGGTGATAGCGCACGCCCGAGTGAACCTCGTCGACGGCAAAGACCACGCGTTCGCCCTCGCGCCCCACCACCAGCAGCCGTTCGTAGGCGTTACGGCCCTTGGCTGCCTTCACGGGCTCGGCCTCGGGGGCATTGGCGACATTGACGCCCAGCAGATGCGCCAGCGAGATGCACGTGACCAGCTCGCCCCGGATCACCGTGAGCCCGCGCACAAGCGCGCCGGAGCGGTGCGGCAGCGAATGGATGGGCCGCAGTTGCGCCACTTCCAGGAAGCACGCCGTCGGCAGCGCCAACCACTCGGCACCGACGCGGAAGATCACGATGGAACGCGTCCCGGCAAGCTTGGGTGCGCGCGCGTGGGCGACCCGCTCCGTCCAGGATTCGCGGTAGCCCTCCGGCGCGCGGCGGTCCAGCAGCCTCGCGGCGGCACCGTGGAATGTCTCGCAATTAAGGCAGCGGATGTGGATGGGCAGTTCCTTGCAGCTCTTGTTGCCAAACACGCCGATGCGGTTCCAGCAATCGTCCACGACCAGGCGATCGGGCTCTGCGACGGGCTCTGGGTTAGGATTGGAAGGGTTCATCAATAGGATTCCAAGGGAGTGGACGACTGCGGCGCTTTGCGGGCCCGCACCCTGAGGGCGCGTTCCTCAAGCAGCCGGGCGGCCTTGATCATGCCTCTCTTCGTTTCAAGCAGGGCGAGCTGCACCAGAGCTTCCTCGTGATCCGGCTCAATATAAAGCGTTTTCCGGTAGTACTCTTGCGCCTGCGCTTCATTACCCGCCCCTTCCTCGATCAATGCGAGCAAATAATAGGCGCGCGCCGAGGGGCCACCCGCCTCCAGCGCGGCGAGGCTGGCGGCGCGGGCTTTCTCAAACTGACCCTTGTCGGCCAGCTGCTGCGCCTGGAGGAGCAGGTCCGGTTTCGAGGCCGCCACAGTGGCCTTTTTGGGCACGAGCGGCGCGGGCTTGGGCGGGAATACCACGGCAACCGGCGAGGCGAATTTCCGATGGAACTGCGGCTGGAGAGGCGCGGGCTTCAGGGGCTTTTCTTTTTTGGCCTTGGAGGCTTTCCGGAACGCAAAGGCCATCGGCATGGGCACCGGCTCGAATCCGAAGTCCCGGGCCAGGCTCCCCTCGGCATGGCCCAGGAAAACCACCCCTTCCGGGGCGAGAAGGTGGCTGATCTGGGTCAGCACGCGGCGGCGCGATTCCCCGTCGAGGTAAATCAGGAGATTGCGGCAGAAAATGACGTGGATCTCCCCGCCCTTGCGCTTGAGGTTGGGCTCGATGATGTTCGCCTGGCGAAAGTGGACCTGCTGGATGACTTCCGGGCTCAGCCGCCAGGAGCCCGGAGCCTCTTTTGCGAAATATTTCTCGCGAAAATCGAGCGGCTGACTGCGGAAGGAGTTGCGGCCGTAGAGCGCCAGACGCGCCTTTTCCAGCGCCACTTCGCTGATGTCGAAGGCCTCCACGGAAAACCGCTCGGCGGCAGCGCCCATTTCCAGGAGCGTCATGGCGATGGAATAGGGCTCCTCGCCGCTGGCGCACGGGGCGCTCAAAATGCGCATCGAGCCAAACGAATGCGCCGCAAACCATTCACAGGCCCAATGCGCCAGGAGTTCGTAGGACTCGTGGTCGCGGAAAAACCAGGTCTCCGGAACGACCACCTCCTCCACCAACGCCTGAAATTCCTTGGGCGAGGTGGAAACCAGCCGCAGGTACTCCTCGTCGCTGGCCACGCCGCGCTTCCGGCACCGCGCCTGGACGGCCATCCCCAGCATGGAGACGCCAACGGAACGGATATTGAGGCCGATGCCCCTCAAAAGGAGCGCCTCAATCTGGCGGATGGCTTCGCTGCGAACCATGGCCAGTTACAGCGCTTCGGCCGCCTCCTTCCAGAGCACGGCCCGGATTTCCGGGGTCAAGAGGCGCGTCGTCTCGATGAGCTGGATGAGCCCCCGGCGATCGCTCACCACGGGCCCCAGGTAGGGCGCGTCATCGCTCCTCACGCCCGGTTCCTGGAAGTCGCGGCGATGGAAGTGGGCCGTCTCGGTGGCCCGTTCAGCAAGGAGGCCCAGGAGGCGCTCCGGGCTGTCGGGATCGCTCACCACCAGAAGGCGTGTGCTGAGGTAATCCTCGTGCGCGGGCCGCCCGAGGGCCATGGCGCAAAGATCGACGACGGGCACGGCCTGGCCGTGGTAATTAAACACCCCGGCGATACCCTGGGCGGCCAGGGGAATCCGCTTGAGCTGGACCGCTGGCTCCACCGAGACGATCCTCGGAGCGGGCAAGGCGTAACGGTCGGCGCCGATCTCAAAAAGGAGGTAGAGCATGGCGATGCGGCCCGGGCAATCAGCCCCGGGGCGGTTAGGAATCCTTGGATTTAAGCTGGGAGGCAGCGGCCTGCAAGCCATGGGCGGCTTTCATGAGCTGCTCGATGGCCTCGCTGTTCTGGCGCAGCGCCTGGGCGGATTGCTGCGCGGTGTCGCCGAGCTGCGCCAGGGCGTCGCTGATCTGCCCGGCGGCGGTGGACTGCATCTGCATCCCTTCGTTGACGGACTCGAAGCGCGGCGTGAGCGTCTGCACCTGCTGGATGATCTGCACGAGCTGCACCGTGACGCCACAGACCTCGTCGTTGCCGCGCCGAACCTCTTCGGCGAATTTGTCCATGCCCATGACCCCGGCGGAGACGGCCGACTGCATTTCCTTGACCATCTGCTCGATGTCGTAGGTGGCGACCGCCGTTTGGTCGGCCAGGCGGCGGATCTCGGTGGCGACCACAGCGAAGCCCTGCCCGTACTCGCCCGCCTTCTCGGCCTCGATGGCGGCGTTGAGCGAGAGGAGGTTGGTCTGGTCGGCCACTTTGTTGATGGTGGTGACCATGGAGTTGATGTTGGCGGTCTTTTCGTTGAGGATCGCGAGCTTGCCGGAGATGCTGGCCGTGGCTCCCATGATCTGCTTCATGGTCGCCTCCAGCCGCGAGAGCCCGGCCTGGCCACCGCTCGCCAGTTCCGCGGCCTGCTCGGACACCGTGGCGACGTCGCTCATGGTCTTGCCCAGATCCCTCGTGGTGGCGGAAATTTCCTTGGCCGTCGAGCCGATCTCCACCGAGGTGGAGGCGACTTCGTTGGCGCTGGCCTGCTGTTCCTTAAGCGTGGCGGCCATTTCGGTGGCGCTGCTATTGACCTGGATCAAGGACATCATGAGGTTCCTGAGGGTCGTGCCGAGCATCCGGATCACCACCCAGGCGGCCCCAACGCCCAGCAACAAGCTCAAGGCGCTGCCGCCGAAGACGACCCACTTGGTTTGATTCACCGCATTGGGAATTTCGGCGAGGTTCTTTTTCGCATCGCGGTGGTCGGCTTCCTGCAATTCATTGAGCACGCCAAGATAGGTATTGAGCGCGGGAGTTACCTTCTCCTGGTAATAACCCACAATGTCCTTGTTGTGCCCCTGCTCGTCCAGGCGCACCATGTCGTTGCGCACCGCAAGATAGGCTTCGCGCTGTTTAATGGCGTTATTGAAGGTTTTCTCTTCATCGGTTCCCGGGGTCACAAGCACCCTCCGCTGCTCGAAGAAAGAGGTATTATCCTTGGAACTATCGTCCATCTGGGCCTTGAAGCGGGCCTTTTGCGCGGGCTCGGTGGCGTAAAGGTATCCCAGCACCTCGTTATCATTTTCGAGGGTGTGCAAGATCATCTGGCCCGTGATGTACAAGCTGGGAACATGGTCCCGCTCCACTTCCAACGCCTGATTCTGGATCGTCCCCAGCCGGAAAAAGGTGAAAAGGCAGATGATCGCCGAGACCAGGATTACGAATGCAAACCCGAAACTTACGACTTTTTGGGCTGTCCAGTGTTTCATAGATGGAAATGAGCAGGTGACAACACCGAGGCCGTCAGAATGGGGGCTCCGGGGTGCGCTGATCCTTAGGCGAGGTCTCCGCGGATGTCACGCGCTGATTTTCAGCCTACGCATAAATACGCCCTCTGCCCGCCCGGCTGACTGAGGGCCAGCGAGTTACAAATATCCCGGTCTCTGCGCAAAAAAAGGGGGACGGCTCCCCCATCGGAACCATCCCCCCACAAACTCGTTGCGAAAAGCGTTAGTGGATTTTCGCCCGGGTATCCTTGAGAGCCTTTGCGGAGGATTGCAGGCCTTGCAATTCCTTCGGCCAGAGGTCGACTTCGACGTGGCTGACCACGCCGCCACGGCCCAGGACCGTCGGCACGCTCAGGCAGACGTCGCGGATGCCGTAGGCTCCGTTGACCTTGCTCGATACCGGGAGAATCCGGCGACCATCAAGGGCGATGGTGTCGATGACTTCGCGAATGGCCACGCCGACGGCGTAGCCCGCGCCACCCTTGCGGGAAATCACTTCTGAGCCGCTCTTCTGAGTGCGCTCGAAAATCTTGGTGGCAAACTGCGGGGTGACGCCCGGGAATTTCAGCAGCGGCAGGCCGTCCACCGTGGCCGAGGACCAGATGGGCACCATGGAGTCGCCGTGTTCGCCGAGGATCATCGCGCGCACTTGGGACGGGGCCAGCTTGAGCTCCGCCGCAATGAGCGAGCAGAACCGCGAGGTATCGAGCGCGGTGCCGAGGCCGATGACCTGGCTGACCGGCAGCCCGAGCTGCTCAACGGCGAGTTCGGTAAGAATATCGACCGGGTTGGAGACCACCAGCGCGATGGCGCTCTGCTTGAGGCCGCCCTGCTTGACGCTGGCGAGGATCGAGTTAAAGAGCGAGACGTTCCGGTTGATCAGGTCGAGCCGGGATTCATCGGGCTTACGGCGCAGACCGGCGGTGATGCAGATCAAGTCTGCGTTAGCGCAGTCGGCATAAGTGCCCGCGTAGATGTCCTGGTCGGCGCTAAAGGCCGCGCCATGGAGGAGGTCGAGGGCCTCGCCTTCCGCCGCCGCCTGGTTGGCGTCGAGCATGACGATTTCCTTAACCACACCCGATTGTTGAAGGGCAAACGCCGCGCAGGAACCGACGCGTCCACCACCACCGATAATCACGACTTTCATGGGAGGTTTATTTGGAGAGGGATTTGACGATTTCTTCGGTCACTTTCTGGATGAGCGCCTCGAGCTCGGCCGGGGCCGGTTGCTCGTTGGACTGCTTGTTCCACGGATTGACGGGCGAGGAGCAGCCGTGCTGGCCGCAAACTTCCGCCCACGGGTCGATCTCGGCGAGTTCCGCTGGCTTGAGGTCGTAGCGGTCGTCGGGCAGGCCGATGCCTTTCTTCATCTTGAGCAGTTCGCTCATTCCCTCGCCGGGAATGGCAGCGCCGCCGGGCAGGGACTGGGCGAGGATGATCGTCCGGCAGTAGGCGTCGGTGATCTCCATCTTAAAGTAAGCGTCCTCGACGCTCTTGCCCCAGGTGATGACCCCGTGGTTACCCATGATGATGGACTGGTGCTGCGGGGCGCGCTGGAAAATGACGTCGGCCATTTCCGGGCTGCCGGGGGTCATGTACGGCGCGTAAGCGATGGTGCCGACGAAGACTTCCAGCTCGGGGATGAGGCGCGGGGGAGGCGTAAGGCCCTTGATGGCGAAGGCCCCCGCATTGCACGGGTGGGCGTGGCAGACGGACTTGGCGTCGGGCGTGGCCTTGTAGATGGCCGCGTGGCTCATGAATTCGCTGGTGCGCTTCCACGTTCCGGCGAGTTGCTTGCCGTTGCCGTCGACCATGCAGAGCATGTCGGGGGTCATGAAGCCTTTGCTGACACCGGTGGGCGTGCAGATGTAGCGATCCGCGCCGAGGCGGGCGGAGATGTTGCCGCCGTTGCCGTCGCAGTATTCGCGCATCCAGATGCGGCGGCCCATTTCGCAGATTTCCTTGCGGATTTTATCGGCTTCGGGCGAGCTCCAAAGTTTGTCGTCGTCGGTGGTGCCAGCGGCGGCGACCGGGGCGGGCGCGGAGGCGGTGGAAGCGGCGGCTGGGGCGGCGCCCACGGCGGGAGCGGCTGCACCTTCGTCAAAAACAAGCTTAACGCTGGCTTCGGTGAACACGTCTTTCGCGCCCGGCGTCATCCGGATGTCGCGGTTAAACCGGAATTCTTTGGCCCCGGTGGCAACGAACGCCTGAGCTTCTTTTTGGGCGAATAGTTTCATGGATTTTCAGTGTAGGAGATTTGGTCGATCAGCGCGGCGCAGTACGCATCGATGGGAGTGGGTTTGGAAAAGGGGCAGGTGGCTTCGGCGCCTTCGCTGATGGCAATTTGCATCCCGACGCCCGCGCCGAGCTGATCAAAGACCACGATGGAGGGATCAAACGAATCCTTGCCCTCGAAGGTGGCCTGGGTCCAAGGCAGCGTGAGGAGCAGGCGCTCGCCCACGTACTTCGGGTTTTTGACAGAGAGGGTGACGCGGCCAACGACGGTTCCCATTCTCATGGCTGGGCCTCCTTTGCGTCGGGGACGGGATCGAGAATGGCGCAGACGGACCAGCGCGCGGGGCTGGAGAGGTCGTGCAGAAGGGTGCGAGCTTCGCTGCCGTCGCTGGTCATGAGCACCCGAGCCCCAAGGCCCGCGCCGAGCGGATCGACGACGATCTGCGGCGCGCCGCCCCCCTCCGGAACCGCAATCAAGAGCGTCTGGCCCGTGAAGCTCGGATGCTTCACGGTCGCCGTGGCGTTCCCGTGGATAATGGCGGTTTTCATTTTGGAGAGAGGAGGGCTTGCGAGTGCTTTTTGTTAGAACATATTGAGGCTGTTGACCATCACGCAGCGCCGCGAACGGGTGAATGTCATCGGGGTGGTGATGCCCTCGCCGGTCGGCGTGGCGATGGAGAAGCTCAGGAAGCCTTCGCCGCCCAGGCCGAGGCCGCAGGTGGACGGGCCGTTTTTGACGAAGAGGGTCGTGTTGACCTCCTGCGCCATTTTGGTGAGGTTGGCGATGTCCTTGGAGTGCATGATCGCTGTGTGGCGATAGTTGTGCTCGGTGCGGATGGCGGCATCGATGCCTTGGTCCACGTTGGAGACGCGAACGATGGGCAAAAACGGCATCATCTGCTCTTCCTGGACGAAGAGGTGGGCTTCGTCGGTTTCGCCAAAGAGGAGCTGCGTGCAGGCGGGCACTTCAAGGCCGATGGCCTTGGCGAGCACTGCCGCGTCTTTGCCGATGAAATCCTTGTTAACGACCTGGTGCGAACAGCCGCCCGCCTTGGCGGGGATGGTGGTGAACGCGACTTGGGTCAGGGCTTCGATCTGCGCGGGCTTGAGCTGCCAGGCTCCGGCTTTGCGCAGGGCTTCGATAAATTTGTCGGCAACGGACTCGACGACGAACACCTGTTTCTCGCCGCAGCAGAGGAGGTTGTTGTCGAAGGCCGCGCCTGCGATGATCGACTTGGCGGCGTTGTTAAGGTCGGCCGTTTCGTCAACGACCACCGGCGGATTGCCGGGACCGGCGCAGATGGCGCGCTTGCCGCTGGCCATGGCCGCCCGGACGACTGCCGGGCCGCCAGTGACGCACAGGAGCCGCACCAGCGGATGCTTGGTCATGAGGTCGAAGCTTTCCAGCGTCGGCTTGATGACGGTGGTGAGCAGATCGGAGATGCCGATGGCCTTGAAGATGGCTTCGTTATAAGCGCGGATGGCAATAGCGGCGCACTTGGCGGCGTTCGGGTGGGTGTTGTAGACCACGGCGTTACCCGCGGCGATCATGTTGATCGCGTTGCCCGTTAGCGTCGGTACGCTGTGGGTGGAGGGGGTGATGGCCCCGATGACGCCCCACGGCGCGCAGTCGATGATGGTCAGGCCATCGCCGCCGCTGTAGGCTTGGTGCTCCAGGAATTCAACGCCGGGAACCAGCGAACCGCAGCATTGCAGCTTGGCAATCTTGTGTTCGAGCCGACCGATCTTCGTTTCGTTGAACTCGATCGTGCCCCATTCCTCGGCTTTTTCAACGCAGAGGCGGCGGATTTCGTCGATGGCTTTTTTCCGCCCGGCGACGCTCAATTTGTGAAGCTGCAGGTAGGAACGCTGCGCGGCTTCGATGGCGTCCTCCATGTTTTCGTAGACGCCATATTGCGTGGCAGCGGGTGCGCTCACCTTGGGAGCTGTTCCGTTCTGCGTCTGCAGACGGAGGAGCACTTCGCTCACCAGTTTCGAAACGAGTTGTTCGTCAATCATTGTCTAAAATAGGGAGAAAAAAGCGGCGGCTTGGGGAAGCAAGCCCCGCCTTATTGGGCTCGATAGAGGATATTTTTGCCAAGATCGACGGTATCGACGATCCCGACCACCACCGCGTCCACGGGAGAATTCTTGTCATCGGCAGCCAGACGGGCTGAGCTGCCCTGGACGACAAGCACGACCTCACCCTCGCCCGCGCCGAGCGTGTCCACGGCCACGAGCGTGCTCGTGCCCGGACGGAATTCCCGGGCCGCCGGAGAATCGACCACGAGGGGCCGGACGACGAGGAATTTGCTCCCCGTCATCTTTTCATTCTTCTTGGTGGCAACCAGGCTGCCTTCTACGCGGGCTAGGATCATTTATTTGGCCTTGGGAAGGATCGCCACGAGGTCGCTGTGAGGACGGGCGATGACGTTGGCGCTGACGATTTCGCCGAGGGACTGGGCGGCGGCTTTGCCGGATTCAACGGCGGCCTTGACGGCTGCGACGTCGCCGGTGACGGCCACGGTTACGAGGGCGTTGCCGACCTGGACCATGGGGCCGACGAGTTCAACGTTGGCGGATTTGAGCATCGCGTCCGTCGCTTCGACGAGGGCGGTCAATCCGCGGGTTTCAATCATTCCGACTGCTTGTTGTGCCATAATACTGGGTAATGTAGGTTGAGCGTTTTGAGCGTTAAGCTTGGGTTTTGGAGAGTTTTTGCCAGGCGTTGCGGGCGATGATGATTTCTTCATTGGTGGGGATGACCCGCACTTCGATCTTCGAGCCGGGCGTGGAGATGACGGATTCTTTGCCGTGGAACGTGGCGCGGTTCGCCTCAAGGTCGAGTTCCAGGCCGCAGAAGCTCAGGTCCGCGCAGATTTTCTCGCGCAGCGGGGTTTCGTTTTCGCCGATGCCCGCGGTGAAGATCAGGCAATCCGCGCCGTTCATTTCGACGAGGAAGGAGCCGATATATTTGCGGACGCTGGCGGCGAGGACGTCGAGCGCAATGGCCGCGTTTTCGTTGCCCGCCTTGGCGGCGGCTACGATGTCGCGGATGTCGCCCGAATCCAGGCCGGAGAGCCCTTTTAAGCCCGATTCCTTGGTGAGAACTTTTTCGACCGCGTCAATGCCGAGGCCGAGGTCGCGGGCCAGGTAGATCAACGCGAAAACGTCGATGTCGCCGACCCGGTTGTTTTGCGGGAGGCCGCTTTGCGGGGTCATGCCCCAGCTGGAGTTGATGGCCACGCCGTCGCGAACGCAGGCGATGGAGGAGCTGCCGCCGAGGTGGCAGGAGATAAACCGGCCGACTGAGCCGCGGAGTTCCGCCGCGCGCTGGGTGACGTAGCGGTGGCTGGCGCCGTGGAAGCCGTAGCGGCGCACGCCGTACTGGGTCTCCCATTCCAGCGGGATGGGGTAGCGACGGTTATGGGCCGGGAGATGGTCGTAGAAGGCCGTCTCAAAGGTGCCGACGCAGGGGAGCTCCGGGTGGCAGGCGTGGAAGCTCCGCACGGCGGCGATGTAGGGCGGGTTGTGCGCGGGAAGCAGCGTGTTGACCTCTTCCATGGCGCGCAGCACCGTCTCATCGAGCACCTGGGTGCCCGAGATGCCACGCGCCATCACCGGCTTGAAGCCGACCGCGGCGAGTTGCCCGAACCCGCCGAGGATTTTTTCCACAAACGCAATGGCCGCCGAATAATCCGGGAACGCTGCCGTACCCTTCAGCTCCGGCTCGCTGCCCAGCCGGTATTTGAAGGTCGATTCCGCGCTGCCGATGCGGTCCATGCCGCCCACGGCGAGGACGCGCTCGGAGGGCATCTCGATTAAGCGGAACTTAAACGAGGTGCTTCCGATATTGGCTACGAGAATCTGGTTTGCGCTCACGGGGATATTAAGAAGGTTCGGCGGTAGGTGGTAAACTATTTGCCAGCGGGGGCAGCTTTCCCGGCGATGAATTTGCCGAGCTTGTAGAGGTCGTCGTGCGGACGAGGGATCACGTGAACGGCGATCACTTCGCCGAGCGAGGCAGCCGCGAGGGCTCCGGCTTCGACGGCGGCCTTGACGGCGGCGACGTCTCCACGGAAGAAGACGCTGACGTGGCCCGAGCCGACTTTTTCCCAGCCGACGAGTTCAACATTGGCGGCCTTGAGTGCGGCGTCAGTTGCTTCGAACTGCGCGACGAGGCCTTTGGTTTCGATGGTTCCGAGTGCTTGTCCAGCCATAGTAAAATGAAGAGTTAAAAAAACGTTTCGGTTTAGGCGGTGAAGAACCCGAGGAGCTCGGGGGCGGGGCGCGCGATGACGTGGGCGGCCACTAGGGTGCCCGCGCGGGTGGCGGCTTGTTTTCCGGCGTCCACGGCGGCTTTGACGCTGCCGACATCACCCTTCACGATCGTGGTGATGAGACCGCCGCCGATCTGGATGGATTTGACGAGTTCGACGTTCGCCGCTTTGACCATGGCGTCACTGGCTTCCACCAGGCCCACGTAGCCGCGAGTTTCAATTAGTCCGATTGCTTCGCTCATGTTGTTATTGCGTTTGGGTTGGAGTTAAAAAATCAGTTCTTAAAGAGTTCGACTTTGTCGGCCCGGTCGAGGTTACAGGCATTGGCTTCGTCGGTGTCGATGTGGACTTCGAGCTTGAAGCTCGGGTCAACGCGCACGAGCACGTCGTCGAAGCGGGTGGAGCAGTCCTTGGCGGTGACTTTCAGCGTAATTTTGTCCAGGTGCTTGACGCCGTAGAAGTTGGCATCCTCGGGGGACATATGCGCGTGCCGCCAGGCACGGATGACGCCGTTTTTCATTTCGATCATCCCCTTGGGGCCCATGATGTAGCAGCCGGGGGTGTCTTTAATGTCGCCGGAGGCGCGGACCGGGACTTCGATGCCCAGAGAAACGGCGTCGGTAAGGGCGAGTTCAATCTGCGTGAGGTTACGACAAGGGCCGAGGATGCGCAGATTCGGGATAATGCGCTTGCGCGGCCCGATTAGCGTAACCGTCTGCTGCGAGGCGAATTGGCCCTCCTGGTAGAGCCACTTATGCACGGTGAGCTTGGCTCCTGCTCCAAAGAGAGTTTCGAGATTCTCCGGGGAAATGTGCATGTGGCGGGCCGAGCTATTCACCACGAGCACGGGTGCGGGGCCTTTAGGGGCGCGGCTGCCGAGCTGGCTGGAAAGGGCCTCTCGCACAAGGGCTTCAATGGAAGCGCGACAGGGGGCTGAGGGAGATTCTGCTGTCATGTTCTTGCGGTTAAAGTTTCGGAGGGGAGAAAAGCGAACGCGTTATATGATTGAGTTCAGTCATATCAAAATCGCACTTTACGTCAACGCATTTTTCGAGTTTTTTGATTGGCCTCGCGCATTTAATGACCGTTTGCGCGCGGGAAAAAGCCGTAAGTCGGCCCTGATTAGTCTTTTAGGTTCAGGTTCCCGATGATCCGCAGGCCTTCCAGGGTCAATGACGGGTGGACCTGCTGGACCTCCGGCAGCCGTTCGGCGATAAGATCGGCATATCCCCCGGTGGCGATGACGTGCAGCAATCGCCCGATCTTCATTTCGCGCCGGATCTCCTCCAAAATCTGCCGCACCAAACCGCGATAGCCGTAGACCGCTCCGGCAAGCATGGCCTCAACGGTCGAGCGCCCGATGGCCCGCACGGGTTCGGTCAGGTCGATTCGCGGCAGGAGGGCGGTGCGCTGGTAGAGGTAGTCGGTCATCGACTCCAGGCCCGGGGCGATGACGCCGCCCACGTAGGTCGGCACGCGTTTGGGCGCGGAAATGATGTCAAAGGTGACGGCGGTGCCAAAATCGATCACGATAATCGGTGCGCCGTAAAGCGCCGCCGCGCCCGCCGCGTTGGCCAGCCGATCCGCGCCGATGCTGGCGGGCTTGGGGTAGTCCACGGCCACGCCGAGCTTGGTTTTATGACTGATCTTGATCAAGCGCGGCTTGGCCTGCCGCCGCGTCCAGGCGAGTGCGCGGATTTCCTCGAAGAACTCGACGACGGCCGCCTCGGCATCGGGCACGACGCTGGAGAGCACCACGCCCTTGAGAATCTCGCGTTTGCCGAGCACATGGCGCAGGGCGGCGGCGGTCAGCTTGGCCGTGGGAATGCGGGCCGGTTCACCAGCCAGGGCGTCGCGGGAAGCGGCGGCCACCTTGGTGAAGGAGTTGCTGATGTCGATTAAAAGATAGTCGAACACAGAGGAGGGCATCGCTTGGGTATGCCTTGGAGGGCGGGAGGCGTCAATCTTATCCCCGCGCGGGGGCTAGGCGCGGATTACTAGGCTTCCTGGTAACAGAGCAGAAAGACGATGATGCTGCCGACGTAGCACGCCAGCCCGATGACCAGCAGGGTGATCGAAAGGACGAAGAAACGCGTCTTGCGATTGCGGTTGCGGACGATCCCCTCCAACGTATCGGCATCCGTAGCGCCCTTGAATTGCGTGGTCCAGCGGACCGAGAGCGTCTGGATGAGCGTAAAGGCAGTGGAGAGCAGCACGATGAAAATCCCCACGGCCAGCATCCAGCGGGCAAGCGCGTTGGTCGCAGCGATCTTCGGGCCCGAGAAGCCGGTGATCGTCAGCACCAAGGTGGAGAGGCTCAGCAGCAGTTGGGAGCGCCCCTGGAGCACGTTGAACTGATTGGCCAGCACATTCAGCGCCCCGGCCATGCCCGTCGGCCCGGGATGGTAGGAGAGGAGCGCCTCGACTTCTTCGCGTTCACTCAGGAGGTTGGACATCGCGGGCCAGTTTCGCCTCGTCCCGATTTTCCAGCAAGCGAAATACCCCGCTTGAACCGCCGCCTTCAACCTTTGGTCAGTTTTCGGAAAGATCACTCCAGCCAGCAAGCACAATGCCCTGTTCCCGAAGTTTCGTATCCACATCCCTGTAAAATATCAGCTCTTCCTCTGAAACGTGGTCGAAGGTCAGAGGTTGCTCCGCATCGACAAATTCGAAAAAGGCGATTACTCTTTTCGAATCCTCATCATCCGGGTCTTCTTGCAGTTTTTTTTGGGCAGTACTCAAATAAATTCTAGGCCCCTTTTCGCGACCTGAAAAACTGTCTTTCAAATCAGCATCCGAGACTTTCGATGCCCAGTAAACTAATTGGTTAAATAGATGCATGGTATTTGGCTCCCTTTCTTGTTTTAGTCTTCACAGTTATGTAATACACCAACCGGTACATATTACAAGCAAAAAGAAATCACAACCATTCAGAGAGCAATGAGGGGAACACAACCTCCCGCTTGAACCGCCGCCCCCGATCATGTAACCATTTCTACCTTTCGCAAACCACTTCATGGACCCAATTTCTTCCGCACCGACCTCCCCGATCCCTCCCCGGCATCTCGAAACCATCACCCGCGAGCTGAATCTGCAACCGCGCCAGGTCATGGCCACCGCACTGCTCCTCAAAGAGGGCGCGACGGTTCCCTTCATCGCCCGCTACCGCAAGGAACTCACCGGCACGCTCGACGAAGTGGCCATCGCGGCCATCCGCGACCGCATGGAGAAGCTCTCGGAACTCGACTCCCGGCGCGAGGCGATCCTGAAATCCCTCGATGAGCGCAAGCTCCTCACCGCCGAGCTGAAAGCCTCCATCGACAAGGCCGAGACCATCACCATCCTGGAGGACATCTACCTCCCCTTCCGCCCGAAGAAGCGCACGCGCGGCACCATCGCCAAGGAGCAGGGCCTCGAACCGCTGGCCGATCTCCTCTTCGCCCAGGAGGCCGCCACCGACCCGCGCGCCGCCGCCGAGCCCTTCCTGGAAAAAGCCAAGACCGCCGAGCCGCCGCTCGCCACCGTCGATGCCGTGCTGGCCGGGGCCCGCGACATCCTGGCCGAGCGCATCAACGACGACAAAGACGCCCGCGCCAAGCTGCGCGCCGTCTACCACAGCGAATCGACGCTTTACTCGAAGGTCTTCCCTGGCAAGGAGACCGAGGGGGCGAAATTTAAAGACTATTTTGACTGGAACGAACCGGCCCAGAAGGCCCCCTCGCACCGCATCCTGGCCATCCGGCGCGGCGAGAAGGAGGGGTTCCTGATGATGCGCATTTACCCGCCGGAACCCTCGGCGGTCGGCACGCTGGAGCCGCTTTTCGTCAAAGCGCGCAACCCGGCGGGCGACCAGGTGCGCCTGGCCGTTCAGGAGAGCTACAAGCGCCTGCTCGGGCCCGCGATGGAGACGGAAATCCGCATGGAGCTTAAGCGCGTCGCCGACGAAGAGGCGATCCGCGTTTTCGTCGATAACCTGCGCGAGCTGCTGCTTGCCGCGCCGCTCGGCCAAAAGAGCGTGCTCGCCATCGACCCCGGCTTCCGCACCGGCTGCAAGGTGGTCGTCCTCGACGCCCAGGGCAAGCTGCTCCACCACGACGTGGTCTTCCCGGAGCAGGGCGCGCGCGCCGCCGCCGAAGCCGCTGAAAAGCTCCAGGCCTTCATCAAGCATTTCAAACTCGAAGCGGTCGCCATCGGCAACGGCACGGCGGGCCGCGAAACGGAGGGCTTCCTGCGCAAGCTCGGCCTGCCGCCCTCCATCCCCATTCTGATGGTCAACGAAAGCGGCGCTTCCATCTACTCCGCCAGCGACGTGGCCCGCGAGGAATTCCCGGACCAGGACATCACCGTGCGCGGCGCGGTCTCCATCGGCCGCCGCCTCATGGACCCGCTCGCGGAATTGGTCAAAATTGATCCAAAATCCATCGGAGTCGGTCAATATCAGCATGATGTCGATCAAACCGCGCTCAAGAAAAGCCTCGATGACGTGGTGGAAAGCAGCGTGAACAAGGTGGGCGTGGAACTCAACACGGCCTCCAAGCAACTGCTAGCCTACGTCTCCGGCATCGGGCCCTCGACGGCGGAGGCCATCGTCGCCTTCCGCAACGCCAACGGGGCCTTCAAGTCCCGCCAGGAGCTGCTCAAGGTGCCCCGCCTGGGGCCCAAGGCGTTCGAGCAAGCGGCGGGCTTTCTCCGCATTCGCAATGCCGAGAACCCGCTCGATGAAAGCGCGGTGCACCCGGAGAGCTACGGCATCGTCGACGCCATGGCGCGCGACCTCGGCTGCTCGGTGCGCGACCTGATCAAAAACGAGCTTTCCCGCAAAAAAATCGCGCTCAAGAACTACGTGACGGACAAAGTCGGCCTACCGACCTTGAACGACATCCTCGGCGAACTGGCCAAGCCGGGCCGCGACCCGCGCCAGAAGTTCGAGGCGTTTTCGTTCACCGAGGGCGTGGAGAAAATCACCGACCTCAAGCCAGGCATGAAGCTGCCGGGCATCGTCACGAACGTGGCGGCGTTCGGGGCCTTTGTCGATATCGGCGTGCACCAGGACGGGCTCGTTCACGTGAGCCAGCTTTCGGATAACTTCGTGAAAGATCCAGCCGACGTGGTGAAAGTGCAGCAGCGCGTCACCGTGACGGTGATGGAGGTGGACCTCGAACGCAAACGCATCGCCCTTTCGATGAAGAGCAAGCCCGACCTCACGGGCGGGCGCTCATCCGGGGGCTCCGGGGGCCAGCGCGGCAACGGCGGCGGACAGCATCCCGGTTCGAGGCCTCCACAGGGACGCAACTCCGGCGGTGGCGGCGGCGGGTTCGACTGGTTTAGCGCGGCGGTCACGAAGGGCACGAAGCACTAGGCAGTTCCGTCCCGGTCATGCCCCGGCATGCCTCCGATCCCTGTTCTGAACGGACAGAGGAGGAGAGGCTATGCAACAGAACGTATTTCTCGCAAGCGCGCTGGCGGCCGGGCTTTGGCTCGGTCTTCCGGCGACGGGCCAGGCCCAGGGGCTGCAACTCAAGCCGGGCTGGAACTACGCCATCGCCTTTCCTGACAACGGAAATGGCAACGGCGGCGGCGGCCCCTCGGGCAACGGCAACGGTAACGGCGCGCCCGCCCAAAATCCGAACAACTCCGCCACCAAAGGCGTGGCGCTCTACAAGGTGCTCGGCGCGGCGGATCAGAACTGGTACCGTGTGCGGCCCATCGCGCGCAGCCCGCAAGGGGCGCTCATGCCGATCCCGGGGAGCGCGGAGCTGTGGGTGAACCTCAGCTACGCGATGTGGGTGCAGGAAGTGATGCGGTAAGCGGGCGGTTTATCCGCCCAGGTATTCCCGGAAGCGCCACACGAGCCAGATGCACAGGAGCGACCCGACGGCGCTGCCGAAAAGCGCCGTCCAGATGCCCACGTACGCCCCCGCCCACCAGCCAACACCTCCGCCCACGTTCAGGGCGATAAAGACGTGAAACCTCGGCATGGGGGGCGCAACAAAAGAGGGTTAGTATTCCCGCTCCAGCAGGTACGCGCCGATGGCCCGGAGCGTGTCCGCCGTTTTGCCCAGCGGTTTGAGCGCGGAGAGCGAGGCGTCCGTAAGGCGGCGGGCTTCCTTGCGGGATTTCTCCAGGCCGAGGAGCGCCGGGTAGGTGGTTTTCTGCGCGGCAACGTCCTTGCCCGCGCTCTTGCCGAGCTTCTCGCTGGTCTGGGTGACGTCCAGGATGTCGTCGATCACCTGGAAGGCTAGGCCTAAGTTTTTGCCAAACCCGGTGAGAGCCTCCAGCTTTTTGGGCGTGGCGTTGGCGCTCATGCCGCCAAGGCGGATGGAGGCGGTCAGCAGCGCGGCGGTCTTGGCTTCGTGGATAAATTTCAGGTCGCGCAGCGTGGCTTTCTTCCCCTCGCCTTCGAGGTCGGCCACCTGGCCCGCGATGAGCTGGCGGCTCCCGGCGGCCTCGGCCAGTTCGCGCACGAGGGCGGCGGTGGGGTAGCGCGCGGAGCCCGCCGAGGCGGTGAGGACTTCAAAGGCCTGGGTCAGCAGCGCGTCGCCCGCCAGCACGGCAATGCCTTCGCCATACACTTTGTGGCTCGTCGGGCGGCCCCGGCGGAAATCGTCGTTGTCCATGCAGGGAAGGTCGTCGTGGATCAGCGAATAGGTGTGCAGACACTCCACGGCGCACGCCGCGGGCAGCGCCGCCTCCAGTTCGCCGCCGCAGGCCTCCGCTGCCGCGAGGCAGAGCACGGGCCGCAGCCGCTTGCCCCCGGCAAAGAGGGAGTAGCGCATGGCCTTGTGAATCGTGGCGGGTTTGACGGTGGCTTTGGGGAGAAACCGGTCGAGCGCCCGGTCCACAATGGCGCTCCGCCCGGCGAGGTATTCCTTCAATTCGATCATGGGGCCTCATTTGAAAGAACCCCGGGCCGCTTGGCAACAAGGAACTCCCGGGTCACTTCAACTTCCGGCGTTTTTTCGGCCCGGGAAGCTCCCGCCGCCTCCGATAGCAGGGGGCTTTGCAAATCAGTTCGATGCCGCCGGGGTCCAACCGCCGGAACACCACCTCGGCTCCGATCACCCGGCTGCGGTGGTGCATTACGGGGAATTCCCCCCGGGCCCACTCCTCCAGGTTCACGTGCTCGGGAAACGCCTCACCATCGTCCCGGACGCAAAGCGCCACCCCATCGGGCAGCGCGGCAATGCGGATCAGGAGCCGCCGGACCCCGACGCGGCGCGCGGCGCTCTGCACGGCCTCCTGGACGATGCGGAAAAGGTACATGGCCGTCTGCGCGGGGACTTCCAGTCGGACGGCCGGGGCCTGCACGGCGCAGGAGACCTTGTGCTGAAGCCCGACAAGCTCGGCCAGGTCCCGCAGGGCCTCGACAAGCCCCGCGCCCTGCTCCAGATGGGCCACCGAAAGGCTTTTCTCCAGGGTCCGGACTTCGCTGACGACCTCCTTGACCAAGCGCGTGATCTGCTTGGCAAACCGGGCCTGTTCCAGCCCGGCCCTGGCCAGTTCCTCGTAAAGGACGTTGCCCAAGAGCGAGATGCCCACGAGGTGCTGGCAAAAGTTCTCCCGCAGTTCGTGGCCCAGGCGCTCTTTTTCGTGGTCGCTGGTATCGATGATTTCCCGCTCCTCGTCGCGAGCATGGGTCAGCTCGCGCACGATGCCAAAGACGGCGTCGCCCGGACGTTTGCCGCCCTGGCAGAGGCCCTTGGTCACGCTGAAAAAGCGCACGCCTCGGGGCGAGGGCAGGACGAACTCGAATTTCCGGGGCTCGCCGTCCATCAGGATGTCCTCGTTTTGCTCCAGCACCACGGCGGCCAGTTCAGGCGGTTCAAGGAGCGCTGCCGAGGACTCGGTGAGGTCCTCCCCGCACCTGCCCGCGAGCGCGGCGAAAGCGGGGTTGGTCAGCTTGAATATTCCCCTCCGGCCACAAACAAAGACCGGGTCTGGAATGCCGCTCAATACGGAAAGGTTTTGATTCCGCCGCTTCGGTTTCTCCGCTCTGGTGTGCTGCTCCTCCATGGGCAAATATCGCTCAAAGCCTGGAACCCGAAAGACCGCGAATGTAGGGGAATCCCCTAAATTTCACGGCCCCTCCCGGCACCGTCGCTTTCACGTATGCCGGAGGGGTTCCTCGCGGGCTATTGAGGCGTGGTTGCCGAGGGAATGCCGCCCGGGTAGTCCGGCGAGAGGGTCGTCCCCTCCTGCGGGTGGGGCGGCGGCTCCGTGCGGGGCTTCTCGACAGCGCCCGGAGGCGGCGGCGGGTTCTTCATTTCACCAAATTCGATAATGTCGCGGATCTGCTCGCCGCCGAGCGTTTCGAATTCCAGGAGCGCCTTGGCGATGGCGTCGAGTTTATCGCGATGGGAGGAGAGCAGTTCGCGGGCGCGCTCGTAGGCGCTGTCGCAGAGGTGGCGCACTTCGCGGTCGATCTCCTGGGCCGTGGCCTCGGAGTAGCCATGGCCTTTGCCGATGTCCCGGCCGAGGAAGACGTGCTCCTCGTGGTCGCCGTACTCCACCATGCCCATGCGCTCGCTCATGCCCCATTCGCAGACCATTTTGCGGGCGATGTTGGTGGCGTGCTTGATGTCGTTGCTGGCGCCGTTGGTGACGTCGCCGAAGACCAGCTCCTCCGCCACGCGGCCACCCATGATGACCACCAGGCGGTCGAGCAGCTCGTTCCTGCGGTTGGTGTATTGGTCGGCCACCGGCAGGTACATCGTCAGGCCCAGAGCCGGGCCGCGCGGGATGATGGTGACTTTGTGGAGCGGGTCCATGTTGTCGACCAGCTCGCAGAGGAGCGCGTGCCCCGCTTCGTGGAAGGCGGTGTTTTCCTTCTCCTTGGCGCTCATGGCGAGGCTGCGGCGTTCGCGGCCCCAGCGCACTTTGTCGCGCGCTTCTTCCAGTTCGCTAAGAGAAATCGCCTTAAGTCCCCGGCGGGCGGCCATCAGCGCCGCTTCGTTAATGACGTTGGCCAGCTCCGCGCCGGAATAGCCGGGCGTGCCGCGGGCGACGACCCCCAAGTCAACGCCGTCGGCGATTTTGACCCGCTTGGCGTGGACTTTGAGGATCTGCTCGCGCCCCTTGACGTCGGGGAGGTTGACGGTGATCTGCCGATCGAAACGGCCCGGGCGCAGCAGCGCGGGGTCGAGCACGTCGGGGCGGTTGGTGGCGGCGATGATGATGACGCCCTCCTGGGTGTCGAAGCCGTCCATTTCGACGAGCAAGGCATTCAAGGTCTGCTCGCGCTCGTCGTGACCGCCGCCCAGGCCCGTGCCACGATGGCGGCCCACGGCGTCGATTTCGTCGATGAAGATGATGCAGGGGGCGTTCTTTTTGCCCTGCTCGAACATGTCGCGCACGCGGCTGGCGCCGACGCCGACGAACATTTCCACGAAGTCCGAACCGGAAATCGAGAAGAAGGGGACATCGGCCTCGCCCGCGATGGCGCGCGCCAAGAGCGTTTTACCGGTGCCGGGAGGGCCCACCAACAGCACGCCCTTGGGAATGCGGCCGCCCAGTTTCTGGAATTTCTTCGGGTCTTTGAGGAATTCGACGAGTTCCTCGACCTCGTCCTTGGCTTCCTCGACCCCGGCGACGTCTTTAAACGTGATGCGGTTCTTGTCGCGGGAAAGCATCCGGGCCTTGCTCTTGCCGAAGCTCATGGCCCCCTTGCCCGCCATGCGGATCTGCTGGCGGAAGAGGAAGTAGAGCACGACCATGATGAGGAGCACGGGCAGGAAGGCCGCCACGGGCGAGCTCATGAAGCTGTTGCCGCCCTTGATGTCGACCTTGTACCCGGCGTCGTTGAGGTCCTTCATCAGGGTGGACTGGAACTTGGAGGAAATCTCGGTGCGGAACTGGGTCACGCCCTTGTGCTTGGCCGGGTCGGCGTACTCGCCGATGAGCCACTGGGTGGGCTTGTCGCCTTCATCCAGGATCTGGAGCGCGGTCGATTTCTTGACCTGGTTCTCGGTCTTGAGGGCCTCGAACTTGTCCCAGGCGATGGTATCGGGCGCGCCGCCGGGAGTCCGCCCGAGGACGACGAAGCCGACCATGGCAATGGCCGCAATGATGAGGAGCAAGCCCTTCCAGTTGAAACTGGGTTCGGAGTTGTTGCCGTTAGGGTCGCGCGGAGGCCGCTCTTTAGGATTTCGTGAGTCAAACTGAGCCATATAGGTCCCACCGTGTCGGAACGCCATTGCCCCGCAAGGTGCGTGGGGCAAACTTAGGCGAACTCCCGCAATGGTCAAGAACCGCTTACGGGGAGATTTTCGGAAGGAGGCATTTAGCGAACGAGGCTAAAGCGCACCGGCACCTCCACCTGAGAGGATACGGGGACCCCGGCGGTGGTGGCCGGGTCAAAGGTCCAGCACCGGACGCCTTTCAGCGCCGCTTCGTCCAGCAGAGGGAAGCCGCAGGAGCGGGAAAGGGTGATTTCGCCCGGCTTTCCGTTTGGCAGGACCTGGATTTTGACAAAAGAGACGCCTTGCTGTCGCTCCCGCTTGGCCTGGGGCGGGTATTCGGGCCGGGGATGGCTGCGGTAGCGCGGCTGGCCGCCTCCGCCAGCGCCCGAGGCAGCCGCTCCCGCTCCGGAGAGGCCGCTGCCGCTTCCCGTGCCCGCGCCGGGCTTCGTGGAAACGCTCGCAGCCGGGTTTCCATGACGGACTGGGGCCTTGGTCCGGGCTGCGGGCTGCGGCTTGCGAAGGGGTTCCGGCTGGGTCTGCGGGGCGGGTTTGACTTCGGAAATGGGGGTTGAAGGGGGCTCGGGCACCGGCTCGGGTTCAACCGCCGGGGTGGGCTCGGCCACCGCCGCCGGTTCCGGCTGGGGTGTTTCGGGAGGAGCCGGGGCGGTTTCCGGGCTGCCCCAGGCTTCGGGAGCGCCCTCTTCCTCGCCGATTAGCGCCACGTCCGTCGTTCCGGCGTCCCCCACTGAGTGCAGCACCGGCCCGCTCGCTTGAAAGCCGAAAAGCAGCAGCGCATGGCACCCCGCCGCGCCCAGGAAGCTCAGTGTCAGCGCGCGTTTCATCAGGGCTGGGGGGCTGAGGGGGCTTGGGGAGTCTGGGGCGCGGGCTGGGTCTGGATGGCCACTTTGGCGATCCCCGCTTTGCGCACGGCGTCGAGGACGGCGATGGCGGCCCCGAATTCACTCTTCACATCCCCGTGGATCACCACGCGAGGGTCAGCCCGCTGGGCTTTGAGCGCCGCGAGCCGCGGTTCGAGTTCCCCGGGAGCCAGCGGCGTTTTGTCGAAATAAATCTGGCCGTCGGCCTGGATGGAGATGGCGCTGGCCTCCCCCTCCTGGGCCTGGGGCGCGGCGGTGGAGGCCGTGGGCAGATTGAGCGAGATGCCCTGGTTCTTGATCATCGAGAGCGACACCATGACGAACGTCGCCAGGAGGAAAAAAACGATGTCGATCAAGGGGATGATCTCGATACGCGCCCGGCGCTTACTGCGAGGGGAAGGGATGGGCGTCATGGCTTGGAATCCACCCCGGAGCGCAGGAGAAGGAGCTCCAGCTTGGCGGCGGAGGTTTCGATCTCCGCGCGGGCCCGCTCCAGTTGGGTATTGAGAAAATTGAAGGGGAGCAGCGAGACCATGGCGATCAAGAGGCCGAACGCGGTGGCGATGAGGGCCTCGGCAATGCCGCCGGTGATGGCGGTGGGCGCGCCGAGTTCCGCCGCCCCGAGGAGCCCGAAGGCGTGGATCATCCCCGTAACCGTGCCAAAAAGACCCAGGAGCGGGGCCAGGGTGACGATGGTATCGAGCATGGAAATGCCCCGGTTAAAGCGCTGCAATTCCTGGTTGGCCGATTGCAACAGCGCGTTGCTAAAGGAGACTTCGCTGTGCTCCAGGGCGTAGGTGAGGACGCGGGCGACGTAATCCCGGGAGCGTTTGCCGATGGCGCGGGCTTCTTCGGGATAGCCCTGCTGAACTTGGGCAAAAATCCCCGCGACCGCCTCGGGATCGCGCCGGAGCGCCTCGCGCACGGTGAAAAAGAGCCGTTCGAAAACGACCGTGAGCGCGATGAGCGAGGTGAGGAGCAGGGGCCACATCACCGGGCCTCCCTTGAGAAAAATCTGGATCATGAGCGGAAAATAGGCCCGTATTTTTCGGCCCACTCCACGGGGTTGGCGAGGATTTTTTTAGTCCCCGTCGCATATTTCCATTGCCTTCCGGCTTCTGGGCGACTACTTTTTCCGCTCCCGTTCCACCGGGTAAATTTTTAACCTTTTCCATTCCATGTCACAACATCGCAGTCTCAAAGGTGCCAGCACCATCACGGTGAAACGTAACGTTCTCAAGCGCTTCGAACGCGTTGAACTCCTCAAGAAACGCGGCGTCTGGAAAGACGATCAACGCGTGATGGGTCTCCCGAAGACCAAGCCCGAGGAATAAGACCCCGGCGCTCCATTCCATTTTAATAAAGGCTCTCCTGCAAAGGAGGGCCTTTTTTGTGCTTACGGAAGGAATCGCCCCCAAGGCCGAGACCTCTCAAATCCCGGCGGAATTTTCGATACCTCGACCCCACCCGATTGCATAGCAGCAAAGAATTCGGACCGGGGCATGGAGTACAAAGCGTTGTTGTACCGAAATTCGTAACGCGCCCCATCGTGCCCCGGCAAAACGCCCAAATCCAGCGACACTCCGCTGGGATACCAAATGGTCATTTTGGCGGAGTTGGTACACTGATGCTCTCTGCTTTTCCGTGCGCTTTCAAGAACCTTGAGAATTGCAACGCAGGAGGTGGAATCCATGGTCTTGGCATATCCATGGTCAGGCTCGCCCAAGACAGCACTCCAGTCGATCACTGAAAACGTTACCGCATTCGGACACTCCATAGGGAATTGTGGATGGGAACCGAAGAGCCAGGGCCAACGGGCCATACCAAGGACGACTGCCAACAGCACGCCTAAAGCGCCGATGGCTCCCAAGAGTCCCTTTCCCAAGATCCGAAAAACGCGTTTCATTCCGTAACGCGAATCTGCATACAGATATTTGCCCGCTTAGGCAAACCAAAGGCCGGGTTCTTTCGGGATAACGGGCGCGGCGCTGATGATTTTGCGCAGGGCGGCTTCTTTGAAGACTCGCAGGGCGTCGGCAGTGACGGTTCGCAAATCGCGGCTGGCGTCCACCCGGACGGAGGGGCGGTCGCCTTTTTCGTGGAGCTGGGTGAAGATGGCGCGGGTTTTCTCAAGCAAGTCGCTCTCTTCGAAATCGTTGGGCTGGTCCCCACGACCGTGGATACGGGAAATTCCACTACCAACGGGCACGTCCAAAAATAAAAACAAATCGGGAATTGGGGCGATGGCTTCGTTTGAGGCGATGATCTGCTCCACATCTGCACCGCGTGCCCCCTGGTACGCGGCGTTGCTCCAGTAGTAGCGGTCCACAATGACGATTTGGTTTCCCTTCAGAGCCGGGCCGATGCTCCGCTCGACATGTTCCTTGCGGTCGAGCCGGAAGAGTTCCAGCTCCTGGTCTATCGAAAGACGACCGGTTTGGGCAGATTCCCGAAGTTTCTGCCCATAGGACAACCCGGTGGGTTCCTTCGAGAAGACACACCCAAGCCCGCGCTCGCCGCACCATTGCGCAAGCATACCGGCGACGGTCGTTTTACCAGCACCGTCGATTCCCTCAACAGCAACCAGGAGACCGCCAGGAATGGGTGTTTTCATGGATTTGGGGGATGTGCCACGTTTCCTTTGCGGTCTTTCGTTTCGTTGCGCGAGCTTTTTTTCGATTATTTCACCAGCCAGGCGAGGATCGCTTTTTGCGCGTGGAGGCGGTTTTCGGCTTCGGTGAAGATGGTGTCGGCGTGGGCTTCCAGGACTTCGTCGGTGATCTCTTTGCCCCGGTAGGCGGGCAGGCAGTGCATGGCGAGCGCGCCGGGGGCGGCTTTTTTGAGGAGTTCGGAGCTGATCTGGTAGCCCGCGAGCTGGGCGAGGCGGTACTCGGTCTCTTTCTCCATGCCCATGCTGACCCAGACGTCGGTGTAGAGGACGTCGGCTCCGTCGGCCGCGGCTTCGATGTCGTCGGTGACGGTGATGTTGGGGCCTGCTTTGGCGAGGAGCTCCTTGGAGGGCTGGAAGGGCACGGGGGCGGCGATGCGCAGCTTGAAGTTGAGCTTCGAGGCGGCCCAGATCCACGAGACGGGGACGTTGCACGCGCCGTCGCCGATGAAGGTGACGGTTTTGCCTTCGTAGGTGCCGAGCTTTTCCTGGATGGTGAAGAGGTCGGCCAGGATCTGGCACGGGTGCTCGGCGTCGGTGAGGGCGTTGATGGTGGGGATGTTGCCGTAGGCGGCGAAGTCCTCGACGTCCTGCTGGGCGTAGGTGCGGATGACCGCGCCGTGGATCATGCGGCCCATGACGCGGGCGGTGTCTTTGATCGGCTCGCCGCGCCCGAGCTGGATGTCGTGGGCGGAGAGGAAGAGGGCGTCGCCGCCGAGTTCACGGATGCCGACTTCGAAGCTGACCCGGGTGCGGGTGGAGGATTTGCTGAAAATGAGCCCCCAACACTGGCCTTTGAGCGGCAACTCGGCGTGGTGGCCGCGCTCGGCTTTGATTTTTTGGGTCATCGCCAAAATTTCAACCATGTCGCTCGCGGGGAGCGCTTCGAGAGAAAGCAGGTGCTTCATAAAGCTAAGGAAAGGTGATTTTTTACGATTCTAGGGCCGCGCCGAGGATCTGGACGGCCCGGTCGATCTCGGCTTTGCTGACGTTGAGCGGCGGCAGCCAGCGGATGCTCTGCACGCCGGAGGGGACGCACAGGAGGCCGCCCGCGTGCAGCCGGGCGATGAGGGCGAGGCTCGCGGCCCGGTCGTCGCCGATGCGCTGGGAAAAGTCGGGCACGAGCTGGAAGGCGATCATGAGGCCCACGCCGCGCACGTCTTTGATGAGCGGGCTCTTGAGGCCGAGGATGGCTTCCCTGGCGTAGTTGCCCAGGTCGCGGGCGTTGGCGAGCAGGTTCTCTTCTTCGACGATGGAGAGGACTTCGTTGGCGACGGTGCAGCCCATGGGGGTGCCGCCGAAGGTGGTGCCGTGCGATCCAGCGCCGAGGAGGTCGGCAAGGCTGCTTTCTTTGCCGTCTTTTAGGGTAATTTTGCGGTCGCGAATCCAGAAGGCGCCCATCGGGTAGCCGTCGGCGATGCCCTTGGCCCAGCTGATGGCGTCGGGGACGACTTCGCCCTGGGTGAGGGTCTGCCAGGCGCACCAGTCGCCCGTGCGCCCGAGGCCGCACTGGATTTCGTCGAACATGAGGAGCAGGCCGTGGTCGTCGCAAATTTTGCGAACGGCCTTGAGGAAAGCGAGCGTAGCGGGCAGGACGCCGATTTCGCCCTGGATGGGCTCCATGAGGACGGCGATGGTGTCGGGGCCGATGGCGCGAGAGAGCTCGGGCGCGTCGTTGAAGGGGACGTGCCGGAAGCCGGGCGTGATCGGGTCAAAGCCCTTGCGCACTTTCTCCTGGCCGGTGGCGGCGATGCCCGCGAGCGTGCGGCCGTGGAAGGAGCCGTCGAAGGTGAGGATTTCGAACCGGTTGGGCGAGTATTCCAGCTCTTCCCCGGCGGCGTGGCGCGAGTGGGGGGAGCGGGCTTCGTTGCCGAACTTGCGGGCGAGCTTGTAGAGGCCTTCGTTGGCTTCCGCGCCGGAGTTGCAGAAAAAGACTTTGCCGGGGTGGCCGACGTAGCGGTTCAAGCGCGCGGCGAGCTCACCCTGCGGGCGGGTGTAGTAGAGGTTGGAGGTATGGATAAGCGTGCGGGCCTGGCGGGCGATGGTGTCGGCCACGCGGGGGTGGCAATGCCCGACGGAGCAGACGGCGATACCGGCTCCAAAATCGAGGTATTCCTTGCCCGCTTCGTCCCAGATGCGCGTGCCTTCGCCGCGCTCCAAAGCGAGCGGGAACCGGGCATACGACGGAACGACGTTCGCTTCAAACAACTCTTGTGTGCTTTCCATTATTTTCTCCTGAAAAAATCTGCCGGGCTTAAAAAACGGACTTCTAGGCCACGATTTCCGTGCCGACGCCCGTGTTGGTGAACACTTCCAGCAAAAGCGAATGCTGGATGCGGCCATCGATGAAATGGACTTTTTTGACGCCCTTTTCGATGGCGTTCATGGCGGAGACGACCTTGGGGATCATGCCGCCCGCGATGATGCCTTCGTCAATGAGGCTGCAAACGTCTTTGATCGAGAGGGTGGAGATGAGCGAATCGGCTTCTTTGGGGTCGCGCATGATGCCGGGGACGTCGCTCAGATAGATCATCTTGGCTGCCCCCAGCGCGGAGGCGGCGGCCCCGGCGGCGGTGTCGGCGTTGATGTTGTAGATGGCCCCCTCGGCGTCGCGCCCAATGGGCGAGATGACCGGGACGACTTCGTTCTCGACGGCCCGCTGGATGGCCGGGAGGTCCACGCCGGTGACTTCGCCGACGAACCCGAGATCGACCGGTTTGCCTTCCTCGTCTTCCTGAAGCGGGAGCTTGGTGACGTCGAAAACGTTCTTGCCGGGGATGCCGATAGCTTTGCCGCCGAATTCGTTGATGGTCTCGACGATTTTGGGGTTGAGCGAGCCGCTCAAGACTTCCTCGACGATGGCGATGGCTTCTTTGCTGGTCTGGCGCAGGCCGTTGACGAACCGGGCCTTGATGCCCGCCTCGCGCATCCGGGAGGTGATAGCTTTGCCACCGCCGTGGATCAGGACGGGGTTGATGCCCACGGCCTCCAGGAACACGACGTCGCGCAGGAGGCGCTCGACGGTATGCTCGTCTTCCATGGCGCTGCCGCCGTATTTGATGACGAAAAGCTGGCCGCGGTACTTCTGGATGAACGGGAGGGCCTCGATGAGCGCTTCCGTCCGGGCTAGGTAAGAAACATTGGGCATCTTGCTATAAATTGAAGTTCGCGAAAAGCGGCGATTGGAATGCCCAAAGGCCGTTTTCGCAATCCAAAAATCACTCCCCCATGTTGAACTCGACGTAGGCCGTGGTGAGGTCGGTGGTGAACACTGTGTAGTCGGCCTCGCCGACGTGTAGGTCGACGGTGATTGTAAAACGCTTGTTTGCCACGACTTCCTTCAATTTCGAGAAGGGCGTGCTGGCCGCCATGCCGTTCTGCACGGCGATGAGGCCGTCGTAGTAAATATCGACGGTTTCTTCGCGAATTTTCGCCCCGGAGTACCCGATGGCGTCCATGACGCGGCCCCAGTTGGGGTCGCCGCCGAACCAGCAGCACTTGGTCAGGGTGGAATTGGCGACGGCTTCGGCGGCTTTGCGGGCATCCTGGCGGCTCTTGCCCCCACGGACCTGCACGGTGACGAATTTGCTGACGCCTTCGCCGTCCTCGACGATCATGCGCGCCAGGGCGCAGCAGACGTGGTTGAGGGCGTTCTGAAAGAGGTCGAACTCGGCGGTGCCGTCGGTGAGCGGTTCGTTGCCCGCCGCGCCGTTGGCCAGGACGAGCACGGTGTCGTTGGTGCTCATGTCGCCATCGACGGTGATGCGGTTAAAGGACTGCTCGACGGCGTCCAAGATGGCCTGCTGAAGGAGCTTTTTGCTGATCGCGGCATCCGTGGTGACGAAGGAGAGCATGGTGGCCATGTTCGGGTCGATCATGCCCGCGCCTTTGGCGATGCCGCCGATGCGGACGGTTTTCTCCCCGAGCTGGAACTCGACGGCGATTTCCTTGACCTTGGTGTCGCTGGTCATGATGGCCTGGGCGGCGGCGAGGCTGCCGTCGGCGCTCAGGACCTGCGGGGCCTTGGCGATGGCGGCTTCCATAATCTCGATGGGCAGCGGCACGCCGATGCGGCCGGTGGAGCAGACGAGGACCTGGCGTTCCTTGAGCTTAAGGGCCTTGGCGACGGCTTTGGCCATGCGCTTGGCGTGCTCGATGCCGATGACGCCGGTGCAGGCGTTGGCGTTTCCGCTGTTGGCGACGATGGCGCGCGTATCGGCGCCACGCACGTGGGCCTGGGAGACGCGGACCGGGGCGGCTTTCACTTTGTTGGTCGTGAAGGTGCCGCCGGAGACGGCAGGGGCCTCGGAAACGACGAACGCGATATCCGGTTTGCTGGTATTGGTGGCTTTGATTCCAGCGAAAACACTACCAGCTGCGAAGGAACGGGGCGCGGTGACGCCGCCGGAAATTTCTGTAAAACGATCTCCTGACATAATCTAAATCAATGGGCGAATGCGAAATTGCGTTCTCTTGTTACTATAACAACCCTTCGGTTTCGGGCCAGCCGCAGAGGAGGTTGAGGCTCTGGACGGCCTGGCCGGAGGCCCCTTTGACGAGGTTGTCTTCGGCACTCATGAGCACCACCCGGCCCGTGCGCGGATCGTGCCGCCAGGCGATGTCGATGAAGTTGGTGAATACGACGTTCTTGATGTCCGCTCCGCCGGTCGGGCCCTGGAGCCGGACGAAGGGCTCGCTCTTATAGGCCGCTTCGAGCGCGGCGGTGATAGCCTCGATGCCGACGCCGGGCTTGAGGCTGGCGTAGGTGGTCGAGACGATGCCGCGGTTCACGGGAATGAGATGCGGGGTGAAGCTGATGACGACGGGGGCTCCGGCGGCGTTGGAAAGCTCCTGCTCGATCTCGGAGAGGTGCCGGTGCTTGGGTACGCCGTAGGCGCGGGCGCTTTCGTTGCACTCGCAGTAGAGGTAATCGACTGCCGCTTTTTTGCCCGCGCCGCTGACGCCGCTCATACTGGAGACGGTGATGGTGGCGGGGTCCAGGAGGCCGGCTTTTAAGAGCGGGATGAGCGGCAGGAGGATGCTGGTGGGGTAGCAACCGGCGGACGCGATCAAGCTCGAAGCGCGGATCTGGTCGCGGTAGATCTCCGGCAGGCCGTAGACGCTCTGCGGCAGGAGGTCGGGCGCGGGGTGCGGGGTGCCGTAGAATTCCTCGAAGACGGCGGCGCTCTTTAAGCGGAAGTCGGCGCTCAGGTCGATGACCTTGAGGCCGCCTTCGATGAGGGGCTTGGCGTATTCGTGCGCGAGGCCGTGGGGCAAGGCGAGGAATGCCACCTTGGCACCGGAAGCGACGACGGCGGCCGCGTCAGAGGCGGTGAATTTCACGTCGGCGAACCGCTGGTGCTGGAAGCGAGGGTAGACCTCGCCGATGGATTTCCCGGCGAGTTGACGCGAGGTGACGCACACGAGGTCCACCCCCGGGTGCCCCATCAGAATGCGGATCAACTCCTGGCCGGAATATCCCGACGCTCCAACTACGGCTACTTTGACTAAATTCATGAGGAAAGGGGTCGAGGATACGCCTCCCCTGCCCGCTTTGAAAATAGGAAAATGCGCTAGGGGTCCCTGGCGGGGGAATCAAAGGCTAGGATGCCGGGAAATGAAGCAAAATGTCCCCTCCCCTATTCTTGCCCTTCCTGTCAGTTCGACTTTTTGTTCTTTCTGATAATGGCAACGAAGGCAAGAAATAGGCCGAAACCTAACAAGAACAGAGAACCAACTATCGCCCCGGGCCCCTCCAGCGAAGGTCCACCGTGCCGGAACTGCTCAATTTTGCCACTATGCAACCCTGCATATCCCAAGGATATCAGGATGCATCCGCACAAGAATTGCCATATCCGATCACCGCTTTTCACTAGGCTCAAATATCCCTCGGTCGCATTGGAAATCCAAAAAGTAGTTTCGTCAAACACGATTCATCAATCAACGGGGTCAACTCTTGAAACCTGACAATTCGGAATAACGAAGAAAAAAGAGTCGGTATGGAAGGTTTCAAGAATTGACCCCTATCTGTCGTGCCTCGGCTTCCCGAGGTGCCCTTTGTCACCAGGCGATCGATGCGCAGCCTGTTTCTAGAATTAGAAAAAAGGCGAACGTTGCTAGATAAAACAATCTCGTCATTATGCGGGTATTCACGAGAGTTGAGCATTGCCGTTCGCTGGAATAAGGGCCAGTTCATTCCGCGAGGGTTTCCCTGCTCGATTGGTCAGGGGTTGCCCCCCTATCTGCGATTGATGTGGTCACAGGCGGGCTTTTCTGCTTCTCTGTGCTACACTCCAAAGCAAGATATGCCACACACCGACTGCGGCCTTTTTCTCCTCGTCCTGCTCTTGCCGTCGTTGTTTCGCATCAAGAAGTGGAGAGCGATGTGGCAGGAATACCGCAGCAAGCGGCGGCGGGGCCACGAACAACCCCAGGAGGTCGCGGCGGCTTGCGAGGAGCACCTCCGGGATGCCCAAAACCAGGACAAGGACATCTCCGCCCCACCGTCTGCTCGTTACGAATCTCCAGATTTGTAACGTCCTAAGCCGAAAATAGGGGTCCTAGAAAAAAGGCAGAGGGCTCACGCAAAGACGCAAAGGCGCAAAGAAAGGCAGGGCTCTTTGCGGCTTTGCGCCTTTGCGTGAGTATAAATATTCCCCCTCTTTTTTCCTGCTGCGTCTTCGCCTGGAGCACGGCTTCGATTCGCCTTTACTTTGCTTTTTCAGCGGCGCATTTTTCCCACTAGCTGGCGAGAGCTAGCCGGGACTTAAGAACCCCGCACAGAGCGGCTGGCAATAGCCGAAAGAACTATTGCCGTTTCCGGGCTATATTTTATATGGCCGGGGGGCGGCGGCGTATGTCCAGGCCACCGGCTAAAGGCCGTCGCGGCTGTCTTTGTGCGGCTTCTTAACTCCCGGCCTCCTTTCGGAATAACCCGAAGGGGGGCTCGAGTTAAAAAGTAACCAAACAGCCCAAGGACGATGACGATACCGTATATTTCTAATCACTGGTATTATGAGGATGCCAATAACGAAATCATTGGCCCCTTCTGCCTCTCAACGCTCGATGCCTTTTATGTGGAGGGAATCATCTCCCTCAATACGCGGGTCATCCGCGCATTCGGGACGGATTTCCAGCCCTACAGCGACATTTTCACCGACTCGCAGCTGCGGAAATGAGAAAAGCGTCGTTTGTGCCTTTTCCCCCTTACGCCATGATGCTCTCGGCGATTTCCCGGGCCTTGGGCTCGCCGTAGAGCCGCCGCACGAGGGCCAGGCCGAAGTCGAGCGCCGTTCCGGCTCCGCGCGAGGTGATGATGAGGCCGTCCTCGACGACCCGTTCGGCCGCGAGCGCGGTTTTCAGCTCGTCGTAGACGGAGGAATGGGCCGTGTGGCGCTTGCCTTCCAGCAGCCCGGCGTCGGCCAGGATCGTGGGGGCGGCGCAGATGGCGGCCACGGGGTTGCCCGCTTTGACAAAGGCTGCCGCCAGCTTGGCCGCGCGCCCGTCTTTGCGCAAGGTCGCTACGCCGGGACCGCCGGGGATGAGGAGGAGGTCGAAATCCGCCCCGATGACGTTGATGAGGCTGGCGTCGGTCTGCACGGTGACGTCGCTGCGGCCTGTGACGGCGGGAGCGCCGGTTACGGAGGCGAGCACGACTTCCGCCCCGGCCCGGCGGAGCAGATCCACGGGCGCGAGCGCTTCCACTTCCTCGAATCCGTCCACCAGCAAACAAAGGACACGCTTAGGCATAGGTCTTCCTCTATCACAGCGCCGCCCCGCCGGGAACCTTAAAAAGCCGTATCGCCAGCCCTGATGCGAATTGATACTGTACCCGCACCAAGATGAAACTCCCGCGCTGGATCGCCCTGCTCTTGCTCCTCTGCTGTGCCTCTCCCGGCGGGGCGGAGCCTGCGGCGGCGTTCTACTACCTGGCGATTCCCTCGGCCCCGGCGAAGTGCCTCTTTTTTTCCTGTCTGCGCCTTGATGCCCAGGGAAAACTGGGCCCGGAGGGGAAAAAGAGCTTCACGCTCTGGCGCTCGGGGTACTGGGACGAACGGGAGCCGGATATCGTGGTTAAAAACCCGGGGGACTGGACTCACGCGCTGGAGCTGCGGGCCCGGAAGTCCCTCGCCGCCCGGTCGGAAATGAACCGGGTGCCTCCCGCGATGATCGAGTTTTTCGTGGCGCTGCAAACGCTCCGGGACGCGGCGCTCAAGACGCCCATCGTGGCCGAGCCGCTTTTCCGGAACCCCAGCTTCGTCGGCTGGGAGAACGCGCGCCACCTGAACGCCCTGGCCGTCCCCGACACGCTCGGGCCCAAGGAGCGCTGCCGGGCGCTACTGCAAGCCATGGGCGCGGCGGAGCGCGAGCTGGACCAGGACCCGGGCCCGTGGCTCAAGGCGCTGCTGGCCAGCCTCGGCACAAAGGTCACAAGCGCCCGCTACTACCCGGAGTACAATGTTTTTGTCTTCGAGGCGGGGCCGGATTTCCCCGATACGATGGAGACGCTTTTCTCGGCCATGACGGGCCATTGATCTTGCCCGCGCTTCCCGGTACTATCTTCCACCGTGAGCCCAACTGACCCCCATCCGCACCGGAACTGGCATTTGCCAATTCTGCGGCTGTGGGTCTGGTTCACGGACCTGGTCCAGCCCTCGGAAATGCAGATTACGCTCGTCTGGGCGGGGCTGATCGGGTTCCTGGGCGCGCTGGCTTCCGTCGGGTTCCGCCATTTGATCCAGATGGTGCACCACTTGCTGACGGGCCACACGGGCAGCCTGGTGGCGAGCTTTTACGGCCTGAGCCCCTGGCAGCGGCTCCTTATTCCGGCGGTGGGCGGTGGGCTCGCGGGGATCGCGCTCTTTTTCGGCAAGCATCTCCGCCCCGGCAAAAGCACGACCGATTACATGGAAGCCATCGTACTGGGCGACGGTAGGATTTCCTGCCGCATGAGCTTGGTCAAATCCACCTCGGCCCTGTTTTCCATCGCCTCGGGGGCGTCGATCGGGCGCGAGGGGCCGCTGGTCCAGCTTTCGGCGATGATTGCGTCCCTCATCGGGCGGCTGCGCAAGATGCCGACGGTACGGCTGCGCCTCCTGGTGGCCTGCGGCGCGGCGGCGGGCATCGCCTCGGCCTATAATGCGCCCATTGGCGGCGCGCTTTTTGTTTCGGAGATTATCCTGCGCTCGCTGGCCATGGAGAGCTTCGGCCCGCTGGTGTTCTCCTCGGTGGTGGCCACGCTCACGGTGCGACAGCTCCTGGCGGCCAGCCCGCTTTACGAAATCAGCATCCCCGCCGTGGCGCTCAACTCCAACTGGGAAATGCCGCTCTACCTCCTGCTCGGGGTCATCGCGGGGGGCGTGGGGCCGCTTTTTCTCTGGTTGCTGAGGAGCAGCGAAACGCTTTTCCGCAAGCTCCCGGGGCCCGGCATCCTGCGGCTGATCGCGGGCGGGCTCATCGTGGGGATGCTGGCGGTGGTCAAGCCGGAGGTCTGCGGCAACGGCTACAGTGTCGTCAACGAGGTGCTCAACGGGCAGTTCCTCTGGTACACGCTGCTGATTATTTTCGTCATGAAGCTCGCCGCGACCGCCGCCACGTTCGGCTCGGGGGCGGTGGGCGGCGTTTTTACCCCGACGCTCTTTGTGGGGGCGTGCATGGGGTACCTTTTTTCGCAGGCGGCGGCACCGCTCTGGCGCGGGCCCGCGCTGGTCCCGGCGGCGTTCGCGGTGGTCGGCATGGGGGCGCTGCTCTCGGCCACGACGCACGCGCCGCTGATGGCCATTCTGGTGCTCTTTGAAATGACGCTCGACTACCAGATGACGCTCCCCTTGATGGTGGCCTGCGTGGTGGCGCATTATGTGAGCCGGAGCATCCAGCCGCAGTCGATCTACGCGGAGTCTCTCAAGCGCAAGCAGGAGGGGATTTTCGAGGGCCGGCTCTCGGCGATGCGCGTTTCAGATTTAATGAAGACCTCGCCGCCGAGCGTGCCGGAATCCGCGCCGTTCCTGGAGATTGCGGCGAGTTTCGTGGCCAGCCGGTTCGTCAATCTTTACGTGACCGACGACGCGGGGGCCTTCAAAGGGGTCATCTCGCTGCACGACATTAAGGGTTACCTAACCAATAAAGAGCTGGCCAATCTGGTCATCGCCCGCGATCTCGTGCGCACGACCTTCCCGACGATCACGCCCGATGCGCCGCTGGGCGAGGCGCTCACAGCGTTCTTGAAGATCGAGGCCGACCGCCTCCCGGTGGTGGATAACCACGAGAACTGCCGCCTGGTGGGGAGCGTCTCCAAGCGCGATCTGCTGCTGGCCCTGGCCGAGCAGAGCAAGCCGGAGGCTGAGGAGGCGGTGGCGGCTTAGGATGGGGGGGATTACCACAGAGGACACGGAGGGTTGATTTTAACCATTCTTCCGGCGGGTCATCCAGGTTAGGAGCATGGCCCAGAAGGTTAGCGCGAGGTTTTGCAACGGGAGCTGCAAGAGGGGCGGTAGGGAGTAGATCATGCAGACGACGGGGATCCACAAGCCCCAGTTCGCCAGGAGCGTGGGGAGGGTGACGGTCTGGTAGAATTCCCTCGTGAAGACCCGCTTGACCCCTGCCAGACGGTAGCCGCTGTTCTTCCACTCAAAGCAGACCATCGCAAACGGGTTGGCGTAGAAGGCGGTGTAGATGAACTGGTCCACGAGCACTTTCTTTACCACAGTGGCCACGTTCGGGTCGGTGCCGAAAAGCACGCCCTGAAAGCGATAAAAGGCGTCCACCACCATGCTCTGGAAGCCCCAGTAGCAGATCGTAAAGATCAGGCGCTCCCAGGTTTCGCGGGTGATTTTCCCTTTCTGGAGCACCGTCACGGCCAGGATCTCGGGCAGGATCGCCCCGGCGATGATCCCCGAAACCAGCGAATACCCGTAGCCGTAGCGCTGCTTGAGCAGGGCCAGGTGCGAGAGCCATTCCCGCGCGGGTGGATAAAAAAAGTAGGCGCACACCACCGCGGCCATGAGGATCTGCACGATCAGCCCCGGCACCAAGTTGGCCCTGGCGGCACGGAGGCCGAGGGTGAGTGGATGGCTGGTTTTTAAGGTGGCGGTTTTCACGAGGCGTGAGAACGTAACGGCACGCGCGCGGAAAAACCAGTTTTCAAACGCGCCGTAACCCCGTAAAAAGGAGCCGTCTTTAACTTTTCACATGGTCCCACACGCTATTTTCGCCCAAATGACGCCCGCTTTGGCGTCCCAGGTCTTCGGCTTTCTGTTCGAAAAAGAAAAACCGCTCTACAAAGCCACCATCGAGGCGCTGGCCAAGAAGCGCAACCTCCGCCCGATCTTCGTCGAGCGCAAACCCCGCGATGAACGCTTCCTGTGGATTAAGGACGCGCTCTCCCGCCAGGTGAACGACGCGGTGGCCGCCCACATCCTGCAAGTCTGGCTCGTCGGCGCGCAATCAGCGGTGCTGTGCGACTTCCTCGACGCCCTGGGCATCGCCCACGACGAAAACGGCACGGTGGAGGAGTTGCCCGGCGCTCCGGAGCTGGAGAAAATCAAGACCGCCGTCGATACGCTCCTCGCAAAACACGAGGCGGGCGTGGTGGCAATCTACCTGCACACTTTCCAGGCGCTGCATGACCAGGGCGGCTGGCCGACGCTGGGCGAAGTGCTCGACGCCGATCCCCGGCTGAAGCTCAGCGCGTAGCTCCGCGTCCACCGCTGCGGAGTCCCCCGATTCCCATACCGAAGTATGGTGAACCAACGGACTCTCGAAACAAAAGCGGCCCACGCGCTAGTGGGGGCGATCGCAGGCATGGTGGCGACAGGCCCCATGACGGTGGCCATGATTCTATTGCACCGGCGGCTGCCCCAACAGGAACGCTATCCCCTGCCCCCTCGCGAGATTACGGAAAAGCTGGCGGAAGCGACTGGCACCCGTGATCACGTGCGCGAGCCGCTCGCCACCGCAGTCACGCTGGCTGCGCACTTTGGCTACGGGGCTGCCACTGGAACGGTTTTCGGCTTAGTCCCCAAACCGGCGGGCCCGTCCGCGCTGGAGGGAGCCGGTTTTGGGCTGCTTGTTTGGGTGGCCAGTTACCTGGGGCTGTTGCCCGCAACAGGGCTGCTGCCCTCGGCGACGGAGCACCCGGCTCGCCGGAATTTGCTGATGATCGGGGCGCACCTCCTCTGGGGAGCCGCCCTGGGCTGGCTGGCCCAGCTTCTCCTACAGGAGACGAAGCCACAATCCACGGCGCTTGGAGCACCCGGCAAGCCTACTCCCCGATGATTTTGACCAGCACGCGCTTGCGGCGTTTCCCGTCGAATTCGCCGTAGAAAATCTGCTCCCAGGGGCCAAAGTCTAGCAGCCCCCCGGTGACGGCCACGACCACCTCGCGCCCCATGATGGAGCGCTTCAAGTGAGCGTCGGCGTTATCCTCAAAGCCGTTGTGATGGTACTGAGAATAGGGCTTTTCGGGAGCCAGCTTCTCCAGCCAGGTCTCAAAATCCTGGTGCAGGCCCGCCTCGTCGTCGTTGATGAAGACGCTGGCCGAAATGTGCATCGCGTTCACTAAACAGAGCCCCTCGCGGATACCGCTTTCCTTCAACGCGGCTACAACCTCCGGCGTGATGTTGATGAATTCACGCCGGGTGGCCACGTCGAACCAGAGCTCTTTGCGAAACGATTTCACACGCGAGCGCGGCCGGGCTACTTCCTCTTGGCCTCGGCCTTGAGTTGGCGCTCCGCCTCGACCCAGTCGCTCGTCGAGTCCCCGGGCAGCCCCAGCTTGTGGCGCTTCTCGGCAATATAATAAGCGCGCAGACCGATATCGGCGGCGGTAATGGCGGCTGCGGGAGCCGTCACGGGGGCGGCGCTCAGCCCGACCTTTTTCACCTTCGGGGCAGCAGCCTTCTTGGCCGAGGGCTTCTGTGGGCTCTTGGGTTTCGTCACGGGCTTGGAGGCAGTCGATTTCGTCGGCTTGGCCGGTTCAGCTGGCTCCGATATTTTCGCAATAGTCGTTTTTTTTGCCATGATCTTGTACCTGAAAATTCGTACCTAAGTTTCACTCCGCAAAAGACCCGCTTCCACAGGCGGGATCCTTCCCTGCGGCCCACATCATACGACATTGTGAACCTTCCGCAATCCGATTTTCACTCTGCGTTTTTTTCGCGGGCGCGGGTTGATTTTTGTCCAAAAGGGGGTTCGTTTCCGCAATCCCGAACTCCCCCACATGCCCCCTCGCCCCCTCCTTGCGCTGCTCCTTGCCTCCGCGCTGCTAACCCCGCTTGCCCCGGCCAGCGCCCGTATCGTCGAAGCCGACAGCTTTGAAACACCGCGCGTCGCCGCCCGCACGCCCAAGGCCACCGGTGGCGATCCCTCCCTGGCCCCGGCCCCCACCGCCGAACCGCCCTTCTGGCAATGCATGGAAGACCAACCCGCCATCGGCTGCGACGGGGGCAGCCTCGTTGCCGGGCTTTCCAACGAACAGTCCCGCGGCGGCACCCAGGCCCTCTACATCGAGGCCCGCCACCTGTGCGCCCCCTTTATTGGCGTCCAATGGGCCACCCGGCCCCTCCCGATCCGCGCGAATCGATATTACTCGGTAACGATCTGGGGCCGCAGCGCGCCAGGCCTTCCCGGGCGGCCCCCGGCCCCGCCGCTGTACCTCAACGTCCGGGTCAGCTTTTTCCGCGACGAAGGCGGCCAGGAGACCGGCGAGAGCGTGTACTTGGTGATCCCGCTCCAGGGGTCCGCGCAGAAAGGCATCAACGCCACAAACTGGACCCCGCTGAGGGTCGGGTTCGAAGCCCCTGGCGGTGCGAAATTCATGACCGTGAACTACCAGTGCGACGGGCGGGCCTCGCGGGAAGCCATCAACGGCACCGTCTACTTTGACGACTTCAGCGTCAGCGAAGAAGCCCCCCGGAGCGGAGAGCGGACCCTGGCGAGCCGCGCCAACCACCGCCGGGGCAAAGGAAACCCGCATTCAAAACGTTTATTTGCTTGCCGTTCCTAAAAAACCAAGCGAAATAGGAGCCGTGACGGCCGGGGAAACCGGGCCGCCAGCATCTAAAACGCCGTAGGGGCAGGCAGCAATGTCCCTCAAAAATTCGCGCAAAAGGAGAGGTGGCTGAGTGGTCGAAAGCAACGCTTTGCTAAAGCGTCATACCTCAAAAGGGTATCGGGGGTTCGAATCCCCCCCTCTCCGCCAGTTTTTGAGAGACAAACTGGTTGGTTCACTTTCAAACCCGGCAAAGCCCTTGTTTCCTGGGGTTCGCGGCTCTCTCTGTTTGCAGGTGCGCCTGGATTTTCTTCCCGCATGCGCGTTTTGCGAGCGTCTCTCTCAAACTGATCCAGGTCGTGGTTCACTTTCCCGGTTTTTGGAATCCTGAGAGGGTTTTCGAGCATTTGCACCCGGTCAGGCGATAGCGGTAGAATTTTCGAACTCAAGTTCCTTTCCGGTGGGCTCGATGCGATGACGCCTGAAGGGGATGCCCATTCCAAAAAGCATCCTCTTCGCAGATGAAGAAATGTTCCCGGAATCACCCATTGCATTGAGACAACCGGAAGTTTGCAGAATTCCGGCTGGTGTTCCCAAAATCTGGTTGAACCGCATTTCATCAGTAGACGCTGAAAAAGGGAAGATCCCCCAGGCTTACCGGTAGTAGTTCCTGTCCCTGAAGAGGTAATGGAGCAGCCAGATGATTCCCCATAAGCCACCAGTGATTAGGGTGACGAAAAGATGCAGGATATGGGGGAACCTCTTTTTGTCGGAGGGAATAATAGCGGTTCCTCCTCCTGCCGCATTCATGAAGACCATCGGATTTTGCGCGTTCCGCTTGGCCTCCTCGGCAGCTCGTAAGGTCACGTCGAGCGTCTCTCCGCAGTGCTTGCATTTCTTTGCTTCCATGGAGATCAACTCCGCGCAAAAGGGGCACTTTTGAGTCGCTTCCGTTTTTATCATCGTGCGTGGAGGAATCGGAACAAGCGGTTTCTCTCCGGTAAAAACGGTATGGCAGGGCTGCCATTGGGTTCCGCCATCTTTTGGCAGCACGAGCGTGTCAAAGGTGATGGTCCCATTAAGAAGAAGGGTATGGAGGGTTTCGGCTGTCACAGGACCTACCGGCTGGTTGTTGGCATCCGCATAATACCAGCGGGCAAGCGTGTTTTCGGAAGGAGGGGTGGTGTTTGTCATATGTCCTCGGCTGTTTTGGGTTTCAACTCAGCCCCCTTCGGATGGTTCCGAAGGAGGCCGGGAGTTGATAAGCCGTCATAAAACAGCCGCGACGGTCTTTAACCGTGAGGTCTGGACATGCACCGCCGCCTCCCGGCCATATAAAATAGCCCGGAAACGGCAATAGAATTTCGGCTATTGCCAGCCGTTTATGACGGGGTTATCAAGATAGGGGTAGGAACGGTGTCGCCATCGCCCCTCCCTCCGAACCGGACTGGCGGGTCTCCCGCATCCGGCTCTCCAGTTGGTGGTTTATCCTCTTTGTAGAGATTGACGTGCCGCCCCATGTGCCTGAACCAAGGATGTCAGGCCTTGGGCGGTGAAATAGGCCTTGGGCCATCGGTTTCGGTCGAAGCCACGCCCGCGTCCTCGCATTCCGTTGCGCCTTCGCAGGATGCTTTGCAGTCGCCCTCGGACGTATTTGTCCACGCTATCAAACGTCCTCCGGTTGCTCTGTTTGAAGTATTCAAACCAGCCGCCAAGTGTCCGGTTGAGGTCCGCGATGATTGCTCCGAGGCTTCTGCCTTCGGTGCGCCGGGTCTTGCCTCGGATCGCTTCCCTGAGCTTGTCCATGCTTTTCTTGCGCGGCCATTTCCAGCCTCGCTCAAAGTGGTAGCCCAGAAAGTCAAATCCTCCCTTGGCTCGGGCGTCCACGATCCGTGTCTTTCCCGGATGCAATTCAAGTCCGTTCTGTTCCACCCAGGCTTTGACTGCCTCCAGGGCCTCTTGGGCTTCTTCTTCGCTCTTACAAAGGATGACAAAATCATCCGCGTATCGGATCATTTCCCGGCCTGCTCGCGCCATTTCCCAATCCAGCGGATCAAGGTATATGTTCGCTAGCAGCGGGCTTATGACCGCTCCCTGGGGCGCTCCGGTTTGCGTCGGCTTCCAGTCCGTTGCGCTCTCCATGACCCCGGCTTTGAGCATTGCCTCGATCAGCCACAGTACGCTTCCGTCTGCTATTTTCTCGCCGATTTGCCGCATGAGTTTCTCGTGCGGGATCGTGTCGAAATAGCTCTTCAAGTCGGCATCCACTACCCAGTGGCGGCCCGCCTTGAGATGTCGGTCCACTTCCCGAAGCGCGTCCTTGCAGCCTCGCCCGGGTCTGAACCCGTAGCTCTGCGGCGCAAATTCCCGCTCGAAGATCGGCTCGATGGCTTGGCGTAGCGCCGTCTGCACGACGCGATCTCTCACCGCCGGGATCCCCAGCGTCCGCAGTTCCTTGCTTCCTGGTTTGGGGATCCATACCCGCCTGACGGCTTGGGGCTTATAGCTCCCCGCTTTCAGTTGCCTTTGGAGGCTGCGGGTTTGGGCCGCTTCTTGCAGGGCGTATTGCCGCACGTTTTGGCGATCGATTCCGGCGCTGCCGCCGTTGGCGATCACTTTGCGCGCCGATGCCGCCAAGGTTGCCGCTCGCCCATATTTTGTCCATCAGGCTGTGCCATTTGGTCCTTTTCATCCCCGTTTCCAGGGCCGTCAACATGCGTGTCGTCCACACCTCGGGTTGCACCCAGTTCCATTGGAACCGGGGTTCTTCGCCCGTTCTAGGCCTTGCGGCCAATGTTGGCGAGGGGTCTTCCCTTGTTGTGGCTTTCACGTTTCCACCTTCCTGCCCTCCTTCGCTCCACGGGCATTGCCCCGCTTCCACGCTACTACGAGGGCTCTGTCACCTTCCGGGCGGCTCTTCGGAGCCCTTTGGCTCATGAACACCGTCCTATTCCCGGCTCGTGATCCCAGCTTCACTACACGTCTCCTTCCTGCCGCTCCATCTCCAACCACCCTATACGGCCCTGTTGTAATCGCGCCCACTGTCTGTCCGCGACACAGGTTCTCGCAGTCGCCTTCTTCCTTTGCGGTTGGCTTGCGATATCTGGCTTCGCCCTTCGGGAGCAGGCTCGCCGCCGTATCTGGCCGAATCGAGTTTAGCATTGTCTTACTTATGGATCGGCGTTTCGCCTGTCGGTTGCTCCCCACCCCGCCTCTCGACGACGCAGTTACCACAGGCTACGAACGGCCAGTGTGCCGCCCGAAGAGGACTTTCACCTCTCTGAAGTCGTGCGCTCGCTGGCGCACTCCCGGCTGGCTCTCGCCAGCTTTGGCAAATTTCCTTGTTCCAGGGAGAGAAGTAAAGTCGGAACCGAAGGTAGCCGTTGGAAGTGGAAAGCCGGGTTAAGCGACGACGGTGGAATCTTCGAACCCGAGTTCTTGCATCTGCGATTGCCAGTCGAGCGAATGCTCGGCGATGAGATCCTGCACTTGCAGATGGGCAGGATGGATGCCCTGGAATATCGCCCGCTTGATGGCGGGGGCAAGATAGGCGGCGTTGAGAAGCCTTCTGATGTATCTGGGCTTTACTCCGTATTCTGCGGTGATCTTTTCGAGGAACTTTTCCGGCTGAAGGAGGAGCTCCGTCCTCCAAAATTCGGCTTGGGCAATGGTCTGGATCAACGCAAGATTGGGGGCGGTGCTGCGAGCCGTGATGGCTTTGCCGGTTTTTCTGTCGATGATTTCGGACCGGCCTCGGCGAGGTTTGAAGGAAATGTTTGCCGATAGGATCACACGGTCTCCCTCCTCCGTCATGGTAGTCGGGATGGAAGTCGGAAAAGTCGGCGTCTCCGGTTGTTCATCGGGTATGGATATGGCCAGATTGGAAAGTTTTTCCTTCAGGATGTGGATGGCAAGTGTGCCGGAGCCCACCACAATCCGAGGGGCTGTTGTTTTTAGCCACTTGGCGAAGTCTACCGGCGTATCGAGCTGGGCGAGGTAGGCGGCATGCATGCCCAACCGGTGGCGGATTTCGGAGGAGGACAACTCTCCGAGCGAGGTGTATTCGGAGAGAGCGGGCAAGTTGTGAATTAGCATCCGGCGCACAGCATCCTCCAATAGGGAGGCGCTGAGGGTCTTGAGCGGCGAAGAACCGTAACCTTGGCGAATCGCCTGCTGTGAAATGTAGTAGCGGTAGCGTCTGCGGGTTTTGGTGCCATTGGCGGATTTTTGACTCTTGTTGGTGTAGGTAGGAGTGAGGGCCTGTCCGTCGATGCCAAAGATGAATCCTTTGAGGGGATGAATGAGGCGGGTTTTGGCAATCGCAATTTCATTGAGGTGGCCGGAGGTTTTGCGGAATTCCGGTTGGTGTTCCCTAAGTTTGGTTTGGACCGCGTCCCAGAGGTCGGCACCGATAATGGCCTCGTGCTCTCCGGGGTATTCGCTACCTTTGTGCCGAATAGCACCGTGGTAGAGGGGATTGGAGAGAACCTTATGGAGGGTGTTGGCTGCCCAGGGGTGAGGTTCCTGAATACGGCCTTTGCGGCTGACAAAGGCTTTTGTTTTCAATCCTCTTCGATTGAGTTCGAGCACAGTTTCGATGAGGCCGGACTGCTCCATGTAGGTTTGGAAACAGGTTTTTACCGCTTCGGCTTCCGCAGGGTTGATGACGAGCTTTCGTTCGAGAACATCGTAACCGAGGGGCGGAATGCCACCCATCCACATTCCTTTTTGTTTGGAGAGGGCAATCTTATCGCGGATGCGTTCGCCTGTGACTTCACGCTCAAATTGGGCAAAGGAAAGCAGCACGTTCAATGTAAGCCGTCCCATGCTGCTGGAGGTATTGAACTGCTGGGTGACGGATACGAATGACACGCCGTGTTGGTCGAAAAGCTGAATGATCTGGGCGAAGTCGGCCAGCGAACGAGACAGACGGTCGACTTTATAGACCACAACTACGTCGATTTTTCCCGCACGAACATCAGCGAGGAGCTTTTGGAGACCCGGACGATCCATATGTCCGCCGGAGATTCCACCGTCGTCGTAGGGTTCCTTAAGCGTTTTCCAGCCTTCGTGTTTTTGGGAACGAATGAATGCTTCAGCGGCGTCCCGCTGAGCATCGAGGGAATTGTATTCCTGCTCCAGCCCTTCCTCGGAACTCTTGCGGGTGTAAATGGCGCATCGCTTGACCGTCTCAGGCATGGCGATCCTCCTTTATGCCAAAGAACAATGGCCCCGAAAGATGCTGTCCTGTGATTTTCCGGGCGAGGGCGCTCAGGGACTTGAAGGTTTCGCCTTCCCACACGAACTCACGCGGGCCGGTGATTTGGACAACGATGCGCTTTCCCGCCCAATCGCGGGTAAGAACCGCCCCAGCCTCCAGCACCACCTTAGCCGGTGTTTTCACCTCGAGAGATGAGGGTTTCCCCGCTCGAAGGGATTTCCCGAACTCGGCCATGTGGCGGCGGAGCGAGACAGTGGTGTTTTTGTCGAGGCGTCCGTGTTGGTGTTCCTGGAGCCGGTAGGCCAATTCCCGCAACAGGCGGTCCACTCGGCCTGGAGGAGGCTGCTTGCCCGGGAGTTCATCCCATCGGGCAAGCAGCTCCGCTTTGGTCATTTTTTCCAGATCTTCGATCGGTGGCATGTCCAGCCGATACACGCTCTACCGGTCGAAGAGATCAAGTCATACTGAAGACGATATTTCCGGCGGAATTTTGACTTTGGTCGTGCGGATGATTTCCTCAATTTTTTCAACCATCTCCTCGTGTTCCACGCGCAGGCCCGCGAGATATTTGGCAGCGACTTGCGTGAGGCTGGGTTTCCCTGCAACCATCACAACATGCCCATCGTCGTTGTACCGCAGACAACTGCCATACGTGTTACAGGGAACGTATTCTCCCTGCAGATATTGGTAGGCGAACGCCTCACCGCCCAATTCGTGGAGGCGTTTTTCCAAATCGTCCCAATCAATCCGCCATGTCAAAGGTTCGCCCCGATATTGTGTATAGTTATCACCGGGAGGGAACTCCCATCGCTTTTCTTCGATGGCAACAGCAGGCATGGAAAGTTTCCCCCATCCGCCGCACCGGTAGAGAAAGTCGCTCATGTCATGCGGTCCTAATCGCCGAGTCGCCACAACGATCATGCCTTTGTCGGGATGTTTGAGCAACCGCCCTAGTTCGCGTAACGGCCCGTAACGCTTTGGATTAAGATTATGCATGCTTTCGGGGTTGTCGATTACCACCAAATCGCTCTGCCGGTGCGGCAATGTATATCCAATTCCTGCGTGGCGGATGACTCCTCCATAAGTCAGTTCGATGTCTCGGGAAACTCGCTTGATCCGCGCCCGCGGGAAGATGGCTTTGTAGCGCGGAGACTCCAATAATTCCAGGCATGCAGACTGAATCGTCCGAGCGTGCTCCGGTGTTTCGGAAACAAGAAGGACGCTTTGGCGTGGGTCTCTTCCCAAAATCCACATCGGCAGGCTGATGGCGCAGAGATGTGTTTTTAGGCAGCCAGGAGGCAGATTGAAAATTACTTTCCGGGAAGGCAACGGCTCCTTGATGGTCCACATGAACTCAAGCAAGTTCGCGAGGAAAGGTTCATGCCAGCTTTCGTAAAACCTCTCGTCGGGATGCAGGATCCTAAAGGCGAATTTTACAAAGCTCAGGAAGTGTTTCCGGTATAGATATTGGTATTCAACCATGATCAGGCCTCGGTTGAGGTATCAGCCGGAGTCTCGGAGAGAGGCGCCCGGACCTTGCACATCCATTGTGTGAGGGCGATTTTGTCATCGATATCGGGATCGAATTCCTCGGTGCCGTTTTTCTCGCCTTCAGCATCTGGAAGGAAGCCCATCAGCAGATTCCGGGCACCAGCTTTGCCCTTGATGCCGTCATTTACTAGTTGATGGACGAACAACTCAGCCTTGGTCATCATCTTACCGTTAACATTTACTTCGCTCTGCCAAGCCTCTTCGAAGAGTTCCTGCCGAGACTTTCGCTTCTTCGGCCTTCCTGCGGGGTTACCAGATTGTCCTTTTTGGAACTGGGAATGCTTGGGAGGCTTGCCGTAACCAACATCATAGCCACTGGTAGGCAAATCCTTCTTCCGGTTCTTTTTCATGGGAGGGAAGCGGGTTGAGATTGCGAATAGCTGAGACGGGTTCCAAGGTTTACCGCTTCACGACCAGTCCATTCCTGCCAGCGTGTTATGGCAACATCGACATAACGAGGCGAAAGCTCGATCCCGTGGCAGATGCGGCCGGTTTTCTCGGCGGCAATCAATGTGCTGCCGCTGCCGAGGAAGGGATCCAAGACGATTTCCCCTCGCTTCGAGCAGTCTTTGAGCGCATCCTCGATCATTGCTACAGGCTTGATAGTTGGGTGCAGATTCAATGCTGTCTTTCCGCTCTTATCGCCATTGGATTCCTTGAGGTGCATGACCGACGGGTAATTCCACACATTGGTGCGGTTGCGTCCATGCTGGCCTAATTGGAAATGGTTCTGATGCTTGCCTGTCCCGCTTTTGAATACGAAAACGAGTTCATGCTGACTGCGATAGAACGACCCCATTCCTCCCGCGCTCTTGTTCCAGACGCAGAGGTTTTTCCACTCGTCGTAGGTCTCTTTCCCTGCACTGAGCAGTTCGGCAATGTGCCGCCAGTCCATGCAGATGTAGTGGATCGACCCGCTCTTGGAAAACTCCTTAAGATGTCCAAAGACTGTTCGCAGAAACTCGGTGAATTCTGATGGGCTCATCTCCCCGGAGCCCATGGCGAAATCACCATGGCTGGCTTCGCACGTCTTACCAATTTCCTTGGCGGGCAGATTGTAAGGTGGATCAGTGAAGACAATTGCTGCCTTGTGCTCGCCCGGCAATAGGACGTGGTAGCTGCTTCGCTGCAAACTATCGCCGCAATAGATGAGGTGTTTGTCGAGTTGCCAGAAGTCCCCCGCCTTTGCTACGGCGGGAAGCGAATCGATATCGGGAATTGGTGGCTCGCCCAGTGCCCCATCATCGAGCGACGAAAGAAACTTGTCGATGTCACCGTAATCGAATCCGGTCACTTCAAGATCGAAGTCCAGATCAAGATCCGAAAGAATTTTGAAGTTTTCGGCGAGGAGGGCGTCGTCCCATGCGGAGATTTCCGTGAGCCGGTTATCGGCGATCATGAAAGCCCGGATCTTCGCTTCGTCGAGGTCATCGGCGCGGATTGCGGGGACGGAATCTATGCCTATCAATTTGCAGGCGGCGACCCGACCGTGCCCGCAAATCAACCGGTTGTCCGCGTCGACAATTACGGGGATCTTGAACCCGAAAGTTTTGATACTATCGGCTATCTGTTGGATCTGCTTCCGGTTGTGTTTGCGGGGATTTTGCGAATTAGAAACGAGCTTCGAGATGGCGATATTCTCGATTTGAAGATCAGTGTTCATAAGGCATGTTTGTGCAACAGCCCTCTTAAAACGGATTTTCTTTTTTCGCGCTACCTTGCTGTTTTGGCAGAACGCGTTGTGCCAAGTCCGTTTGCTTTCCGGTATTTTGCGATATATCTGCAAATTTTATCGCAGTGTACATCTTCCCCGCCAATCGTTGGAGGGTTAAGTGTTGCCCTTCCTTGACTCTCCAAGAGCTTCAACACCCTGGTGGCAACGCTGTTCCCTTGGAGGGACAACCCCATGGCGCGTATTTCACCGCAAGCTTCCATGACCGCTTCTCCCATGGGGTCATACTTACCATTCCTCGTGCGAGTCATTTTTGATGCCCGGTAGATCTGTGGCACCCGTTGCATTGCTTGGGCTTTTATAAAATATGTTCCCATTTGATAAGACGCGGAGGCAACGAGTGAGGAATAGTTGGGATGACTGGGGGAGCAGTTAACACGGAGCCACCCGGATGGGAACTCCGTATCTTTGATTTCAAAGAGATCTAAAACGCGGAAGGCGCTGCGCAATGCGACTTCCCAGCAGAATGACTCGTGGCAATAGCTGGCAGTCTGAATATCGGGATAATCTGGCTCATTAGGCGACAGAAATACACCGGAAGCAGAAGCACACTGGTTTTCCTCAGAGATTTTGTAATGTTCTAAACTCTGCCATACCGACTTGAAACGGTCTGGTTGGCGATCCCGCTGTTCGACGAGAGCCCTCATGTATTCTTCTTCTGCCTGTATTTCTTCTGGCTTAAGTCGATCCCATGGTTTTCTAGTTCGTGGCTGCAGCGGATTCACCACCCATGGCTTTGTTTTCTCCGCTTCAGGCAATGCTTCCCATATCTTCCTTCGCGCACCAGCTTCTTCACTCCAAATTCGGTTACGCTCCCGAAATGCTTCGATTACTTCCCGTGCACTCTGCGGAACAGGTTGAATCGGATCCCTCAAAACTGGCTTTCGGAATCGAAACATGCCGTCATTATGCCACCAAAAGGAATGTTCGCTGTTATTCATGCTGATATGATTGGTGATCAGAAAATACAGTTTCGGTAGCCCTTCCTGGCTCTGCTCAGATTCAGTATCCTGCTTCCTTCAAGAGGTCCGAGGCATTTAGCCCCAAAGTGCGGGCAATCCTTTGAACCGTCTCAACATTTGGGGACCGTTCACCGCGCTCCAAAAAACCGATGTAAGTGCGATGATGACCCGTAAGTTCTGCAAAATCCTCCTGCGACAACCCCTTTTCTTCACGGGCACGACGGATTACGCGCCCGAGGGAACGGGCGATTTCGTGGGAGTTATCCGAAAGGGAAGGCAAGTATCCATTTTATAGGAATGTGCTACTTTTTAATCGACATACAGAAAGTAGCATTTAATCTGCCGACGCCTCATTACCCTGGAAATATGACAAAAAGGACTCTGATTCTGCTTTCAATAACCGCATCCGCCATTCTTTCAACCGGCTGCCAATCCATGAACTCCGCACTTACACCCGGTGTCCACGTCGCATCGGATGAATTCGATGGATCAAAAGTAATCAGCCAGGAACCAGTCGTTACCGCGAACTTTCTTCCGGAAACGATTCTCGGTTTCGACTGGAACTCTCGAGCTCCTGATAAGGTCTTCCTTACTGTGGGAGTATCAGGCATCAACAACATCTTCGGCCTCGCCTTTAACGTCGACGGGGAAACAATCACTGCCCAAACGGCCAGCATGACGACGGAATACGGTCGTCCGTGGTCCACCCGGCGCTTCTCCGTCAGCTACCGCGAATTTGAAACGCTCGCCACGGCATCATTGGTAAAAATGAAGGTTTCCGGAGGGAACTCTTATCAGGTAACCACCTTAGGAAGCTCGGTCAGCGCTCCGGTCGGAACGAAACTCCCCGAATTTCTGGAACAGTTGCGGGCGTCCAGATAAGGGAATCCATCTGAACTTTATGACTCGTCGATCCTTACTGCTACTCACCATCTCTCTAGCTGTTGTTCTTGCAGGGTGCGGTAAACCCAAAATTGACGGCAGCACTGATCAAAAGATGAGGGAGTCGCTGGAAAAGGTCCGAGCGGCACTCCCTGAATCCAGCCGGTCGGAATTCGATGAATCGTTAAAAATAATCGCGTTCGCTGATGTGAATGGCTTTGGAGACTTGATTGCATTAGCTCAGGCAGGAGGGCTCGACCAAAACACCAAGTCTCGCATAGCGGGTAAAAATGCCTTTGAGATTATTGCGGAAGGTCAGCGAATTAAGGCTGAAAGGACTGAACGCCAACGGCAAGAAGCCATTTCCGAGATGAAAGCCCTGCGAACAAAACTGGAGAATGAATCACCTGATCTGTTGTCGAAGTTCGTAGTGGAGCGTTCCAGGTTGGGGCAGACGAACTCTGGCTTTGTTCGCGAGAATTCCATCGAGTTGGCTGTGCGCAATAACACAGGGAAGGCTATATCGCGTGTCCGCTTTCAAGCCATCCTTCTCACCCCGGGAAGAGAAGTGCCGTGGATGGATTCCGGCTTTAGTTACGAGATTTCTGGAGGTCTGGAATCAGGCGAATCCGCCACATGGAATTTGCGCCCCAATATGTTCGGGAAATGGACAGAAGCACCTGCGGGCCGCGAGGATACGATTTTGATCGTCAGACCGGTGAGGCTTGATGGAGCAGATGGGAAATCGCTCACCGGAGAGCACTTTAGCGAAGAGGATGAGAAAAAACTCAGAGAACTCCTAAATTCCGTCCACTGTGCCGATGAGGTCCAATTGAAGGCGACTCTGGAAGCCCGAACAAAGGTTTTTGCGCAATGGCGAGAAAAAGCGGTTGCCGATGGGATTAAGGCGGAGCGAGGTGATCTGCTGAAAATGAAAGCGGCTGCGGCTGAGGCACAGCAATCGATCGCCAAGTTCGTCGTTGAAAAGTCCCACTTCTACTATTCGGAGGGCAGGTTTAGCAGCGATCCGGTAATTGATCTGACTGTACGGAACGGCACAGGGCAGACGGTAAGCCGCTTCTACGCACACGGAGTGCTTTCCTCGCCAGGACGGGAGACACCCTGGCTGGACAAGGAGTTCAATTACTCGATTCGTGGGGGAATGCAGTCCGGCGAAGTCCAGAACCTGGAGCTTGCTCCCAATAGATTCACTGAATGGGGAAAAGCTCCGAAAGATAAAAGCGATATGGTTTTAACTGTCACAATCAAGCGCCTCGATGGAGCAGACGGGAAGAAATTGTTCGAGGCAGAGTTTACCGAGAAATCTGCGGCTCGACTGGCTGCACTCGAGAAAATAATCGAGAGCCAAGGTTGGAAGTGAAAACTGGTTATATGCTAGGCAGCTCTGAATCGTATCGTAAGCGTCACGTATGGTGCCACTTGACATGCAGTGGAAGGAACGCACGTCGGGGAGGTGATAAGGCTGATAGATCTCGTAGGTGAAGCAATACGAGATCTATGAGGTCTACGAGGCAGCTTGGAGTTGCTGCTCGGAGCGGAGTCGCTTGGCGTAGGCTGCTGGGGTCCAGTCGGCAATGTTCTGGTTGGTGAGCGTGGGCAGTCTACCGAGGACGTCGCGCAGGTAGGTATAGGGATCAAGTCCCTGGCGGCGGCAGTTTTCGATGACGGTATAAAGGACGGCTCCGCGCTGGCCCGCGTCAGGTCGGCCTATGAAGAGCCAGTTCTTTTTTCCGACTGCGGTGGGACGTATGGCGTTTTCTACCAGATTATCGTCTATTTCCACACGGCCGTCCTCAAGGAAGACGCTCAAACCCGGCCATTGAGCCAGGGTGTAGTCGATGGCTTTGCCCAGGCTGCTTTGCGGCAAGTAGCGTTTCTTTGTTTTCAAGCGGATCAGAGCCCGCTTGATGCGTTCGTGGATGGGCCGGCTTTGTGCGGCACGGATGGCTGCTCGCAACCGGGGACCAGCACGTTTTTGCCTCAGGCGTTTTTCGATTCCGTAAAGGTTGGCCATCAGCTTCAAGAGCCAGTCAACGGTGCCCGGAGCCTGATCCCGCGCTTCAATGAACTTGCGCCGGGCGTGGGCATAGCAGGCGGCCAGGCGGATATGGCCTTCGCGTCCCGGGCTCCTGGCGAAGCTGCGGTAACCGACGTAACCGTCGCATTGGATCACACCGTGAAAATCTGCCGGAATGATTTCTTGCACGCACTCGGTGGCACGGCTCGTGCGCCAGTGGTAGACGACTTCGCCGCCGGGCCGGTTGCACACCCACAGGTAGCCGGTGTGTGTTTGATGGTGTTCTGGATCCAAGTATTCGATGGGTGTCTCATCCATCTGAATGTAGTCGCTTCCAACCACGTCCGCGTTGATCGCCCGGTAAATCAAGCCCAACCAATGGGCAGCAAGTTCGATCCATCGCGCCAGCGTCTGCCGGGGAAGGATCACCCCGTGGTGAATCGCGTAAATTTGTTCCTGGCGGTAAAGCGGCAGGTGATAGCAATACTTGGCCACGACAACTTGCGCCAAGAGCCCGGGGGTCGCGATGCAGCGCTCCTGCAACACCGGCGGCAGCGGGGCGATGACCGGCACTGCGTCCAGTTCGCCACGCTTTACGTATTTGCGCCGGATCAAGCGCCGACGCAGGAACCGGGCCGGTTCATAGTCAAGCTGTTCGCTGACTTCCTCGCCAATATAGCGCCATGCTTCCGGTTCAACCTGCACGGGAAGTGGATCGACGATCTCCTCTACGCACGGCAGATGATCCGGCAGCCGCGGTCCCTTTGGGCTATGCTTAAACGGAGTCGATTCGTCCCGCGAGCGCCGAGTGACCTCCGCTGCCAATTCGGGCTCGGTCGGTTTTCCCGGCGAACTGCCTTCCAGCAGTAATTCCAACTGCCTTGGATCAAGTTTCTCGCTGCTCGCTCCGAAGATCTTCTTTACCAACAGATCCACCTTCTGCCGCAGAAGCGCGTTCTCCTGGCGCAACTTCGCGTTCTCTTCCAGTAGATCTTGTTCGCGCTCGGTGGCCATTGCTTTTGCTACCAAAAAGCCTAGCTTTTCCGCCTTCAAAAACAAGCCGGATCATATCAAATATTTTTACTCCCGCTCATACCATGGACGCATCTTCGCCCCATGCATGTCGATGCCATCGGTTAGCATTGCAAGCGCCTCTGGCGTCAGCTTGAGCTTGGTACGCCCAGGCTCCACATCTCTCGGCCAGGAAAATACTCCGCGTTCCAGCCGTTTTGTCAGCAACCAAATTCCCGTTCCATCCCAATAGAGCAGCTTGATCCGGTTATGCCGCTGATTGCTGAACACGAAGAGCGTTCCGCCTCGGATGTCCTCGCCTAGCCGCTCGCTGACCAAGGCGTGTAGTCCGTTGAAGCCCTTGCGCATGTCGCATGGCTCCAGCGCCACCAATACTTTCAGGCTCCCGCTAAAACTTAGCATACTCCGCCGTTACCCAACGCCTTCAATAATTCCGCAGCCAGTTTTATTTGAACCGAACTCACCACGTCCACGCTCGCTCCTCCCGGCAGCGCTACCCGCAGCACCAATCCTTCCTTGCTTCCCGATTCCACCACCGCTTCCATCCACTGCGGTCTCTTTCCTGATTCCGGGACCATCAATGCCGCTGGCATTCCTGATACCGCCTCGCTCCTCGCTTTCTTCCTCTTCTGTAGCCAATGCGCAAATGTCTGGTACTTCACTCCGATTTGCGCCGCAAACTCCGCCGCGCTTACCCCGCAGCGTTCATACTCGTCCAGCAATGCCTCCCGCCGTTCCTTTCTCACCAGCACGTGCCCTCGTCCGTCTACTTTTAGCAGCTCATTGGTTATCGCTTCTTCTGGCATCCCTCCATTCTGCCCTCTCTCTTCCCTCTTGAATACCGGCGCTATACGTGACGCTTACATCGTATCTGCTGTAAACGCAGCTGGTCTGTCAGGAGGAAATAAGAAAGAATTACGGCACAACAAAGTTGGGTCCGTTTGTTGAGCCAGCTTCAAAAACCTGAAGCAAACATTCATGCCCCTCCTCGGAGCAGAGTTCGAAAACCTCGTGGAATCCTGAGACAATGATTCGGTGCTCTTCTGCAGAACAAGTGTCTAAATGCTCCTTGAGATCCTCTCATGATTCCAAGGGGCGCTTCTCAAAACACATAAAGAACGCTTCGGTATAAAAAATTGCGTCGCTTCTATTTATAGTTCTGATTCTTCCAAACGCTGCTTCACCTTTTTCCAATCTGGAAAAACTTGTTCGAGTTGCCTATAAAACGCGCGGTCGTGACTTGGATACTTCAAATGGCAAATTTCATGGGCGATTACATAATCCACGCAAACCGAAGGAGTTTTTACCAATTCTGGGTTCAAATAAATGCGCCCATCCCGGTGGGTGCTTCCCCATCTCTTTGGCATACTTAGTAGATGAAGTTTTGGGGAAGGTAGGTGTCGCTCAAGGCACCATGCCTCCCATTCCGACAACCGTCTTGAAAACTGTTCGGAAGCCCGAGTGCGATACCAAGCTCCAAGAGCCTCTTTAACCTCCATCTCTGTACCAGAGGGCGTATAAACGTGAAAGTATCCGCCAATAAGTTTGACGCGAGGGGTGAATCCACGATGAACCTTGAGCCGATACTGGCGGCCAAGGTAGCGATGTGTGGAACCACTACAATACTGATGCGGGGGTCGGGTGGCGTTCATTTCGGCAAACTCTCGCCGTTGTTTTTCGATCCAACGCAACCGCTTGGAGACCCTTTCCTTCACTATCAAAATGCTGGCATCCATCGGAGCGACCAACTCAATATGCCCGTCTGGAAGCACGCTAATTTCTAATGTGCGGCGAAAAGAGCGTCGCAACATGCAGGGACCGGCAATGGTATCTATGGAGATACACTCAGACATCTTGGGGGCGGTTTTTTGCGATACGTATGGCCGATTCCAGAATGGAATCCATCTGCGGAATGCTAAGCGTGATACCGTGTTTTTCCTGCAATTCAAAAAGGTAGTCGTCGATTCCGTTTCGCATTCGATTTTGCGCATCGTCGTTGTCTCTCCATCGGACCACGGCGTTTTCCCGAATTATCCCTTCGATCTTAAGTGCCATCCTCGCAGCAAGATCATCGCTGATCGGCAGAGACTCGGCGGGAATCGCGTCTCGTATCGCTCCAAAAAATGCATTGGCTAGGTCATGCTCCTTCAATATCGGAGGGGTGTTGTCCCGCTTCGCGTCACGAACCTTCTCCATGATCTCCTTTACTTTCGCCAAGTACTTCGCCTCGTCGATGCGTTCCTTCCGGTATTCATCAATCGTCTGTTCGAGCAGGTCTGATAACGGACGATAGAAAAACGGATCTTCATCCATTTTCTCCGTGAGCGTCTTTTTTGTTCGATTGGCAATAATATCGGCCTTCGCACGAGGGGTGCGCGCCATCTCGACTTGCTGCTCAAATTTTTCGCGCTCGAAAATGTTTACCGGATCAATGACCTGAATAATTTCATCCGCCTGCACATAGGTGTTGAGCATCTTCTGGATCTGTTGCTCGTAGTCCCGATAATCGATCTCTTCCGCATAGCGAATCTTGACCGAAGCCCGAAGGCGCTGGAAGAAGGCGACATCCTGCTTATAGCGGGCAACGGTATTTTCCGGGGTAGCATTGATCCAGTTAAGGCTGCTCAGGCCAGCCTTTAATATCCGGCTGAACTTGGAAAGACGCGCATAGAAGTCTTCCCGGCGCTTCGGATCTTCCAGAGCCAACTCGAAAGCCTCCTCATCTTTTTTGTTCGGCACGTCCTTGAAAATATCCCAAAGGGCATCGTGCAAGCCGGGAAGCTTTTTGAGTTCCTGAGCAAGATCCGCCAGAGTTCCCGCCAAATCTTCCTCATCGAATTTCCCTTCCAGCGAACTATAGAGTTCAAGCGCGTCGTGGAGCTGTGTTAATACGCCATAATAATCAATAATGTAGCCGAAGTCCTTGCCGGGGTGTAGCCGGTTTACTCGGGCGATGGCTTGCAGCAGAGTGTGCTCCTTTAGTTTGCGGGCAATATATAGAACCGTATTGAGGGGGGCATCAAAACCGGTCAGCAGCTTATCGACCACTATAAGGATCTCCGGGTCATCGGCCTTCTTGAATGAATTGATGATCTGCCGATTATATTCTTTTTCGGAGCCATATTTCAGTATCATCACCTTCCAAAATTTCAGGACGGATTCGTCGATAGTGTTTTCTTCGTCTCCCTCCCGGTCATCCGGGGCCGAAATAATTACTTCGGAGGTAACCTTGCCGAATTGATCGAGGAATCGCTTGAGAATCAGCGCCTCCTTTTTGCCGGAAGCTGTAAGCTGGGCCTTGAATCCGGTTCCTTTCCAGTTCTGGCTATAATGCTGCGAAACATCCCATGCGATCAGATAAAGGCGGCTTTCCAGGCGGTTCAGTTCGTCCCGGGAGGTGAATTTGCGTTTAAGGTCCGCCCGCTGCTGAGGAGTCAAGCCCGCCGACATCGCCTCGAACATCCGATCCACCGCCTTTTGATTCACATCCTGCATGATATGCCGCCCCTCATAGAGAAGAGGAACGACCGCCTCGTCGGCCACCGCGTCCCTGATGGTATACGGCGGCTCAATGATCCCGCCAAATTTCTTGGCGGTATTCTTCTCTTTCTTCATCAAGGGGGTGCCGGTAAACCCGATGAAACAGGCGTTTGGCAGTGCCTTCATCATGCGGATATTTGCCTCGCCGTATTGGCTTCGGTGGCTTTCATCCACCAAAACAAAGAGGTTGCCGTTCTCGTTCTTAAAGTCCCCTGACGCGTTGGCCGCCGCGCCAAACTTGTCCAAAACGGTGGTGATAACCCCCACACGGTCATCGGCAAGCAACTCCTGAAGATGTTTGCCCGTCTTCGCCTGTTGAGGGTCTTTGCCGCATTGGTGAAAGGTTTTCCAGATTTGCTCGTCCAAATCGATGCGGTCCGTCACGAGTACTATGCGCGGGTTCTCAATGGAAGACTCCAGCGCCAGCGCCTTGCCCAGCATCACCATGGTCAGTGACTTCCCTGATCCCTGTGTGTGCCAGATCACGCCGCCCTTGCGTTTCCCTTCGGCATCCCGTTGCCTCACGCGCTCCAGCGTTTTACGAACCGCAAAATATTGCTGGTAACGCGCAATCTTTTTCACCGCGCCGCCTTCATCATAAACGATGAACTGCCGGGCCAGTTCGATCAACCGATCCGGGCGGCACACCGACCAAAGAAGGTGATCCTGCTGTGTTGCTTCGCGCGGATTGAGCAGCAAGCCCTCAAATTCATCCTTGGCGTAAGCAAAGACCCCTTTGAAAAGTTTCTCGTGCTCGGACACGGGAACCTTGCTGTTGATTGCCGCCCGGATTTCCGTGGACACATCCCGCGTTTCCTTCCACCGCGCCCAGAACTTCACGGGGGTGCCCACCGTGCCGTAGCTCCCGGCATTTTTGCTGAGGGCCAGGAGGAGTTGGGAATAGATAAACAAGCCCGGAATTTCGTCGTCCTGCTGGTTGCGGAGGGTTTGTTTGATGGCCGAGAGGATGGCGTCTTTGTCGTCCGGTCGCTTGCACTCGATGACGATGAAAGGGATACCGTTGACGAAACAGACGATATCCGGGCGGCGCGTATCCCGGCTCCCGCTGCGTTCCACTTCAAATTCCGCCGTGACGTGAAAGGAATTATTGAACGGATTTTCCCAATCAACGTAGCGGAGGGTAAAGCCCTTCGTTTCTCCGGCCACGGTTTGATCGAGGCTCTTCCCCAAGGTCAGCAGATCGTAAACCTTCTCGCTGACCCGCACCAGGCCGTCGGATTGAGAAATCTCGCGGAGCGACTCGATGGCCTTGGCGATGTTTTCGCCACTGAACGGTACCGTCTGCCCCTTGAACGTGATTTTATTCAGCCTCCGGAGTTGCTTCGCCAGCACGCCTTCCAGAAGAACGTGGCGCAGCTTTCCGCGCCGCTCCACGGCTGCCTCTTCCGGGCTGACATAGTTGTAGCCGAGTTGTTGAAGAAACCGGATCGCCGGAATCTGGCTGATATGGGCTTCCTGAAAAGTGGGCGCGTTCATTGGTTTTCAAATCCACGTTTCCAGCCCGCCGCAGCGATGGGGGCTGTCAGTTTTGAGAGAAACTCCTTGGCGGCCTTCGGCGTGTTCCATGCCCAGGAATAGTTTGTGCCGTAATACCAGCCTTCATACGGGCTACCGACGGTGATTCCGCCAAAAGCACTCCCTTCTTCGGGGCAAGGGGTAAGAGGCTCTAGAATGAATCGTGCTACCTGCGGATGGTATTTCAGGCAAGGCTCCAATGCTTTTCTGGCCTTATCCTCCTTCCCGAGGCGCAGGAATGCGAGTGCCTCCAGATAGTGGGCTACATCGAACGTATCTTTAAGATCGGGCTCGGCAAAGAGCGCCAATGCATCGTGGTCGCGGTGTTCATCCACCAGATACTCTGCGAGCAACAGGCGCGAACCCGAACGATCCTCCCGGTCGTAATTGAGCAACTCCTTCCCCGTCTGAATCGCCTCGTCGCGTTTGAATACGGCCCATTGTGCCATCATCAGCCCGTGCATGGCGCGGAGGAACGGGCGATTCTCGATGAATCCCCCAGGCAAGCGATCCTTGCCAAGCGTAAATTCTGCCGGAAACGCAGCCTTGCCAATGGCTACTGCGGTGTGGGCAAAAGCGTACGCATCAAGCGGCTTGCCCTCGTCCAACTTGCACAGAACGTAATGGTGCAAAGCGTCGATATGGTCAGGGTGATCATTGAGCAGCTTGCGAAGCTGCGGCGTGAATTTCTTCGTCCCCGCGTAATCCTCCATCAATTGCCAGAAACGCTGACCCACCTCCCGAATCTCGTCAGAGGGCTCAAAGCGCCATTCGTGCTCGTCCATTTGCAGAAGGACGTAAGGAGGTTCGATGCGTTTCATAGAGGAGTGGAGACTGGGGTAAATGTTGGTTAAGCCGACTGAGGAACGTCAAAGGCGAGAATGGTGACAATAAGGTGCCTCGCAGCATCGTTGGGGTGACGAACCACAAAACGGAATCCTGTCGATTTGTTATAGCTCTCCATGCGGACAAACTGCGGATGTTGCTGGATAACTCCGGGAATTTGCGCGAGAACCGAGGAGAAGTCTTTGTTTCTGTTGAACAGTAGAATAGCAGCCTTGGTTTCGCGCCAAGTCAGATAGCTTAGCAGTTGGTCGATGGTATCCTTCAAACTTTGTGCGCCTCTCCAAAATTTGCACTCGGCCACAAATAGGATGCGATCCTCCTTTTTGATGAGGATATCGGTTTTCCCTGATGCATTAAATGTTTCACCGCTGGCCTGCCCTTGATACATCCCATTGAGAGGAATGAGGAACTGCATCCGCAAGGCCTCTTCGTCCAAATTCGCAAAAGCCGACGGGCACCGTTCCATTGGGATACTCATACCAGCCAGAGTATCCAGGATCTCATCATAAACAGCGGCTTCCAGAACTGGTTCTGGCTTCGCCAAAGCACCAGGCCGATGCGGCGGCAAGGATGGAACAACGGTTTTCCGCTGGACTGGAAAATTGTATGACGCAGGTGGATCACCGCGCCGCCGAACCGGAATGCCGAGGTCGGTAATAAGCTGATTGTCGGCTACCAGCTTTTGTCGGCGCGCCATGACATGTTGCCGGACCAGAGCGGCCAAGCTGTTATTCCATGCGTCGATCTCGGACCGTTGCCAGTCGATATATTTCTTTACGGATGCAATCCATTGGGACAGAGCCTGCTTTACCGCTGCACTGTCATTGTTCGCCGAAAGATGCGTGAATACCACACGGTCACCCGTGACTTGGCCCGATGGAGGATTCAGATCCCAGGATGAAGGCTTGCACTCGAAAAGACCAGCATCTCCCGTGAAAGGTAACTCAAGGCGGAACTCCAGATATTTTTGAGTATAGCGCCCTCCATAGAATCGATCAGCTTCCTCAACGACCACTTCTCTCGGTTCAATCAACTCCATTGCCTCCTCATGCAATTCAATGGGGTTTACTGTGTTTTTTCCTACAAAGTGCTCACAAACATGGGCGTCGTCTGCCGGAAGAAGCTGCGATGGCGAGAGATTCCCAATCTCTGCTATCAACTTTTTCCCAAGGTTTTCTATCGTAGGCCGAAGGTCACCTCTACAAAATAAGTAATCACTTTTGCTCATATTTTAACTCTGGTTTTTCCTGTTAGCAGGCGCTGCATGAGGCCACGTTTCTGCCGGTCGATGGCGGCGCGTTGGGCGCGGAGGAGGCGGATTTCGGCGTCGCAGGTGTCGAAGACGGTAGCGATGGCAATCTGTTCTTCCTTGGATGGAAGCCAAATATGTATTTGGGCAAACTCGCCGTAGCGGAGACTGCCCCGCCGATCCACAGACGAACTCGTATTGACCCGATAAAGATGCACAAGCAGAGGGGACTTCAGGACGCGGAAAAGATAGTTATCATCAACGGTTCCGGCCGTCTTAAATACTGTGTAGATAGGACTTACCAGCCCTGCTTCACAGATGTTCTGATATCCAATGGAGCCCTCTTCGATATGGTTGGTGGCGTAAGCAAACTCTCCTCGGCAGACAATGCGATAGTTGCTGGTGTCTTCAGCATAAACGCATTTTCCAAAGTAGTCTTCGGAAAGGACTAGACCACGATGCTTGGTGCAGGAGAGTACGGGGATGTCTTTGCCTTTGGCGTTTCTTGTGCCCACTTCCGTTGTGATGCATCCCAGCTTTAGCCGCCGCCAGTCGGCTGGATAAGAGCCAAATCGATCACGCTTGTTTCTTTTATTGGATCGATCAAATCCAGGCAGCCGCTTTTTGCCAGTAAGAAGCTGCTGTATGAGCGCCTTCTTGCCCCGCTCCTTGGCGGCGATGAGCGCATCGAGCTTTTCCAACGCCTCGTCCCACGTCGAGAGAATCTTGGCAATTTTGCGCTGTTCGGGAAGTGGAGGGAAAGGAAGCGCAAGAGTTTTAAACCTTTCAAGACTTACCTTTTGCTGGGCGACGCCACTTGTTAATATAGCCATTTGTTGCTTTACCAACGATGAATGGATAGCCTGAACAAAGTAGGCAGCGGTTCCAAGCATGTCGGAAATGCGAAATTTGATGCAATCGGCGGTGATTATGGCAACGGGAAGTCCTTCAGGATATAATACTGCATCGCCGGGGGGATCTCCCATTTTTGTTATTAATATATCCCCTGGTTGTACTGAATGGGCATTGAGCTCCTTAGCCTTTTCAGGGGACACAAATACGAGATCACGCGTGAAATCATTTGCGCGAATATTCCGAACAAATACCAAGGGGACTCCGTCTTTCTTATAGTCCGATATGGTTAGGTTACTCCCAAACGGGCCAATTGTTAGGGAGTTTGGCTCTGAAGAAGATATTTGATCAGGCGATACCCAGACCCAGCCACTGGGCAACTGAGGCAATCCTGCGATCATCTCGGCAGAGACTGTATTTTGTTCCCTTGGCTTTCCCCTAGCTTGCCTCTTCTCGCGTTCAAGTTGGCAAAGTAAATCAATAGCCTTTTTGAACGGTTTAAGCTTCATACTCTTTCCTCCCGATGCCCCATTACCACCACATGCGCATCGTTTGATGCCGGGAGGGGCCGTATTGCGGCCTTAGCTGCAACTGTCAAGGATTCCTTGACAGTTGCCTCTTGCGACAACTCCTTCTCTTCCAGAATGTTCTGAATATGGAGACTGACGTTCTGTTTGGAGGTCTGGAAAAGCTCGGCGATTTCGAGCTGGGTCAGCCAGATTGTGCCATCCTCGGCGCGGAGCTGCACGGAGGCGCGTCCGTCCTCGGTAGTGTAGAGAATGATTTCGCTGCCGGTGCTCATTGCCCAAGTTCCTCCAGGTAGGCGTTCATTTTGGCCCGGACCTTGGCAAGTTGCGCTTCCAAGCTGGAAATCTCCCGTTTGACCGCCTTCATGTCGATTTCCTTCTCTTCCTCAAACGTGTCCACGTAGCGCGGAATGTTGAGGTTGAAGTCGTTGTCGGCGATTTCCTGCGCGGTGGCCCGATAGGAATACTTCTCGCAAGTTTCAAACCGGCGGAAGGTTTCGACGATTTTTTCGATATTCGCGTCGGTCAGGATGCTTTGGTTCTTCGCGTCCTGGTATTCCCGCGAGGCGTCGATAAAGAGCACGTCGCTGGTGGTCTTCCCTTTGTTGAAAATCAAAATGGCTGCCGGAATGCCGGTGCCAAAGAAGAGATTGGAGGGGAGGCCGATGACGGCTTCGAGCAAGTTTTCCTCAAGGAACTTGCGCCGGATTTTCCCTTCTGCTCCCCCACGGAATAGTACGCCGTGGGGCACGACGACGCCGACTTTGCCCGTGTGCTCACGGGCCGTCTCGATCATGTGTGTGATAAACGCGAAGTCGCCCTTGGATTTCGGAGGCAGCCCGCGGTGATAACGGTTATGCGGGTCGGCCTCGGCATCCTCGATTCCCCATTTTTCCAGCGAGAAGGGGGGATTGGCGACGACGATGTCGAATTTCATGAGCTGGTCGTTTTCGACCAGACGCGGGTGACGCAAGGTGTCGCCCCATTCAATGCGGAAGCTGTCCATGCCGTGCAGGAACATATTCATCCGGCAAAGTGCATGGGTGGTGCCGTTGGACTCCTGCCCGAAGAGGGCGAAGTCCCGCTTGTCCGCTTCGCGCCCCACCTTGATGAGCAGCGAGCCGGAGCCGCACGAGGGGTCGCAGATGGTGTTGCCCTTTTTTGGGGCCAGCAGTTTGGCCAGCAGTCTTGAAACCTGGCCTGGCGTGTAGAATTCACCCGCTTTCTTGCCTGCTCCAGAGGCGAATTTTTCCAGGAGATATTCGTAGACGTTTCCAATCACATCTTCGTCGCCCACACGGGATGGGCGCAGATCGAGGCGCGGGTCATTGAAGTCCTCCAAAAGGCGCTTGACGCGACCGTTGCGTTCTTTGGTTTGGCCCAGCTTACCTTCGGAGTTGAAGTCCACTTCGCGGAAGACGCCGTCCAGTTTGCCCTTGTTCGCCTCTTCGATTCGTTCCAAGGCGATGTTGATACGTTCCCCTATGTTCGGCTCATTTCGTTTCGCGTAAAGGCTGTCAAAATCGCAACCGTCGGGGAGCTGAAAACGCTCACGATCAAGGCGGCGTTGGATGCGGGCTTCATCGCCTTTGTATTCCTTGGAATACCGCTGCCGGTGGTCTTTCCACACGTCGGAAATGAATTTGAGGAACAACATCACAAGGATGAAGTTTTTGTAGTCAGAAGGATCGACGACGCCTCGGAAGGTGTCGCAGGCACGCCAGGCGACGTCGTTGATTTCAGATTGATTGATTTTCTGCATGAGATTTTTTTTCGGAGTGGGTTACGGGCGGAAACGGGCATCCTGTGACGCGGCATGAAGCAGGGAATGCTGGAAGAGCTGAGCTTTGAGGCGCTCTAGGTCCTCCAAGATTTCTTTTTCAAGATTCCAAAGTTTCATGAACTCAACGATTTGGCGCTGCCTCTCGAGGCTTGGCACCGGCACGAGGAGCGAACGAACCGCGCCTACTGGAACCGATTTAATAGTGGCCCCTGTGGCCAGGGAATGAAGGCTCGCCGTTGTGGCTTCCAGATTAAGGAACCAGCTCAAGAACTGCGGGAGGACTTTCGCCGCTCCCTTAATCTGAATGATATAGAACTGGCTGCATGCGACGGTTTCGATGTCTTCCTCAAAAACCGCCGCCGTGAGACGGCTCCCGCGGTTGGCAAGAACCAGATCGCCTTTGCGCAAAAGGTACTTTTCAGTAACTTCCGGGGGCAGAGCAATCCGGTCAGGCATGTTGATGTGGACGATCCCGTTCGCGGTCAGATCGCCGATCCTCAAATAATGAGGACCGGCGTCAGATGAGAACAGTGTGGCATTTGACCCTCGGAGAGTGAGCCCAGTGCGCACTTCCGCCAGGTCGTCCAACCGCAGTTCAGGAGCCTTTATTCCCATGGTAATTTGGCTTTTCCGCTTTGGGTATGGACTAGCCGTTGCACGGCGGGTTCAACCCAGCAATGAGGTCGCTTTCAATATGAAGGCGCTTGCTCTCGACGCTTTCAAGAAGAATGGCGATTCGATTGGCGCTGCGCTGCTGCCAGAATCGCGCTTTGTGATGATTGTCGAAGCGTTCGGTGAGATTTCCCGTTTGGCCGACGTAGAGAGCACTGAGTTCTCCCACCGTTTCGGCGATGACGATATAAATCCCGCCGAGCGCCTTGAATGCGGTTTCGAGCGGATGGATCGATAGCGAGTATGTGGTGCCCGAGGCACCTTTAGCCGTAACATTAATCATGTTGGTCATTATTTTGGTTCAAGGGTGGGTGCGTATTCCCCATTGACTCCAACTACTTTTCCGACTATCGATCCTATTGCTGAGCAGGTCGATTGCCGTCAGGCAGCCACCGGTTCTCAAAAGCCTCGTCCGAGCCAACGGCGAGGCTTTTTCCGGTCGCACATCACCTGCATAAATAAGAAATGTTCCTCAGTCAATCGAAAAATTCGGAAATTCACGAATGTTTCAACGCGCCTTTTATATTTATGCAGGAAGTATTCTCTGAGTCCGGTCTTGTTCTCTGGTTTGACTTTTCAGATAAAAGTCGCATTAATGAGGCAGCACACCTGCCAAGCCTCTGGCTGAAAGCCATGCTCAAATGTGGCGGGTTTTTGTTTTTCCGGGAGGGGCGTTTACTCCTTCGTGAAAAAGTCTGAATCGATCCGTTTTACCGAATAGGAGGCCACCTCAGACACACCAAATCGGGCCGGGTGTGTGTTAGTCCTGGAGGGGCCAAAACCAGACGAAATGAAAGGCAAGAAATACACGACCGAAGACACGATCCGAATCCTGAGGGAAGCGGATAGGGATGAGGGCCTGTCCATCGATACCGAACAAGAACCCTTTGAGCGGATGGATGAGGTGGGTCTTGGCAGTTGCAACTTCGTTGAGGTGCCCGGAGGTTTTTCGGAATTCCGGCTGGTGTTCCCGAAGTTTGGTTTGAACCGCGTCCCATAGGCCGGGACCAATGATATCTTTCGGGCTGAATTACGATGCATCAAGCTATCGCCATGGAGATTGCTTTCGTGACGTAATCCCAATCGAGACGCTCTTGTTCCAGGCGAAGATTTTGTGACCATCGATGATGTCTGATGCCTTGGTAGACGGCTTGCTCATCCGGGGTCAGCATCGGAAGGGTTTCCGCTCGGCATGGCTCCTTTTCTTCACCCCAAAGGGCTCTATGGGTCAGCAATGTTTCTTCGTCCATGAGCAAAGAGCGAAGGTCCGGAAAGTAGGTCCTTGCCCGATTCAAAATAGCAAATCCGTGGCTATCCAAGTCCCCGAAATAGAAACAGCACGCCTCTCGGACCCAAGGCAGACAGCCAAGACCATCGACGCTATAGCCCAACGCCATGAAGACGACTCCTCCTGGAATTTCTGGAAACGCGAGAGCGGTCTGCAGGTTTTCCACGATGAAGACCCGTTTCGCGGGAAGATGGAGAGCGGCCAGTTCGTCCCAGAGCGCTGTGATGTCTCCGAGCCCTCGTAGTAGGGCGCGCAACTTCGGGTCCAGAACGCGCATCCGCACTGTCGCAGGCAGCGGCTTGAGGCCGCAGCGCTGGAAAAAATCCTCCCCATTTGTGCAGATGCCTCGGATTCGTCCTACGAGATCCGTCAAAAGCCCTTTCCGCGCTTCCATCCATTTGCTGTCGATTCCTGCTATGGGCAATTGACGCGGGTAGAGTTGCGAAGCTGGGTGGGCTAAAATCCAAGAGAGGGTGTCGAGCAGACGTTCAAAATCGGCCTCGCGGCAGTTTACCCACGCATCGAGGTGACCTGGCACGTTGTGCTCCAATACCGGCCATCGCTCGATCAGAACTCTGTACCTGGCTTGCAGTCGATTCCAGTAGTCACTCTGGCCTGCCCAAGCCGCAACTTCCCCCGGCTTTTCGAGCACGATCTTCTCCGGAAGCTCTTGCGTTCCGAGAGTCAACCAGCGGCGCGCGCACCAGACAACGCTTCCCGCGCCTTTCCACGCTCGCCAGTGGGCAACCCAGGCACGCACCCCCTCGGGTTGACGAAGGGCAGCTTTTTCCGATGGAATTCCCAAGCCGATCTCCAGAGGCCATGAACCTCCGGCTTTTCTTTCTATAAGCCAACCGCGGTGATTGAGCTCGAACCGCCGGGCGAGCTGTTGCCGAATATCATCGGGAAGTCTCAACGGATGCCTCCTCATGGGTTTTTTCCGGCAATTTCAATTTCCGGGCATCGGTGTCGTATTCGATCAGCAAGACACTGGAAATGCGACGGTCGGCAATATCGACAAAACAGGCTCCGCCAATGAAGGGCTCCAATGTCATCACTGCCTTGAGCGGCGTGGCGACAATCATCTGGAAGCCGAAATTCACAAAGATGTTCATCGACAATTCCGTGAACTCGTTGTCCGCTTTATCGAAGGCCTCGTCGAGGACGACCGGAGCGTACATCGGGACACCGTGGTCGCTCCCGCCAAGCTGGTAGCGCAACGCTGCCGCTAGGCAGGTGGTTGCCAGTTTCTGGCGCTGTCCGCCCGACTTGCCGGAACCGCTCCTGTAAATCTCGACTTCCACCCCGGCCTCATCGATCTCCCGACCGATAAACTCAACATGCTGGCGAACGTCGAGAACCGCGTCCCGCCAGTTTCGTTGTGCGGTGTCCTGGCTGGCAAGCCTCTCCACAAGACGCCGCAGGGCTACGAAGCGGGACTCGGCCAGCTCGCGGTCGTCACTCCAGGCATAACTGAGCGATTGCTGGATCCCTTGCTTGAACTCGCGGACTTCCGGCAACTGCCGGTCACTAGCCTCGATGTGAAGGTAGGTGTATTGTCCCGCGGTTTGATTGAAGGCCACTTGGCTAAGGCTTCGGTTGACAAGGTCCATTCGTTCCAGAATGGACTTCCTGGCGTCATTGAGGTAAGTCGAAAGAGCGGCTAGGTTTTGGTGACTTTGGTTTTGAAGCAGATCGAAAAAACGCTGCTCGTATGCCGGAAGGCCATCGGTTTCCAAGCGGGCCAGCTTGGCAAAAAAATCGGCCGCGCTGGCGAGGGTCGCGTCCATATCGCCCGCATCCATGGGCCATTGCCGCTTGAAGTCGGCAAAACGGGTTTCGACGTTTTTCGCGCATTCGGAAATCTTTTCGTTCACTTCTTGAAGCTCCTTCCCGAGCCCCCTGACAACGGAGGTGGTGAGCTTGTCGAGATTTTCAAGGGTCGCAAGAATATCCAGTTGAGCAAATCGCTCGTCAAGTCCCTGGACCTGATGCGGAGTGAGGGAAACCATCGATGGGGCGTCCTCCAGCGCCTTGAGTTGATTGGCGAACGCTTGAGTCTGCTCGTTGATTTTATCCCGGTTGAGTGTGGCCTCACGAAGCGCCTTTTCTGCTTTCGTCACTTGTGATGTCTGATCGCTGATCTGTTGGGCGATTTCTTGCAGCGCCACGTTGCCTTCGCGCGTCTCCTTGATCTGCTTTTCGATGGCGGCGATCCGCTCCAGGACCGGAGCCAGGTCGATTTCCTGCCATTGGATATTGATGAGGGCCTGGCATTGGAGTGCCCGGCCGGCACGGTTTTGGCTTTTTTCCTTCAGCTCCGCGATCTCCCGCTGACAGCGAGCGACGGTATCTGCAAGCTCCTGCGCTTGCTTTTGGTAGATCTCGCGCTTTTCCCGGTTGTCGAAGCCAAGCACCCAATTCCTGCGGTCGTCGACGCGCGCGCGGTCGTTTTTTTCATGGCGGGTCTTGTTGTGTTTGACCTGTCCTTCCATGGTTGCTGCCCGCTCGGCATTCCTGAATGCCTGGAGCGAGTCGGCGCATGCATAGTTAAAGCGTTCCCGCAGTTCGGCGTGAAGCCATTGCGCCCAGCTCCCCTCCTTTATGTTGAGCTTGAGCACAAGGGAATTGACCCCGACCGGTTTGGTCTCCCGCGATTCGAGACGCGCCGTCCGATAGTAAACGAGGCGGTTGTGAAGATCGGTCCCGTTGATGTAGCCGGCGAGAGCCGCGTAATGCCGCTCCTCCACCAGCACGGAGAGGGCAAACCCGTGCATGACTCGCTCAATGACGCCCTGCCACGGGGCTTCGTCGGGTTTCACTTCGATCAGTTCACCGGCGAACGGAAGCTCCCCTTCGGAAATGCCAATGGCGAGGGCGATGGAACGGCGAAGTTCCAACATGACTGCCGGAATGTTCGATGGCTGGCGCTTGAGCGCCTCGACTTCGGCGACGGACTGTTGGAACTTCGTTCCGGCCTTGTCCAGTTCGATTGAGAGTCGGCCGTGTTCTTGTTGCGCTACGTCATTTCCTTGTTGCCAGCTTTCCACTTCCTGGCGTGCCGCCCCCACTGTTTCAGCAAAGGCTTTGGGGGATTTGGGCATGGGCCACGCCAGTTTTTCGCACGCGGTTTCCACCTGACTGCGTTTACCAGATCGTTCTTGGCGGCGTTTTCCCAGTTCCGATTTCTCCCGTTCCCATTGCTCAATTTGGTCTCCACCCAGTTCCCTGTGCCGTTGTTCCAGATCGTGCAAAGTGGCTTTTTGTCCGTCGAGAAGTTCCTGCTTGCGCTTGACCTCGTTGATCGCGCCGTCAATCTGAACTTCAAGGCTCGCGATCCGTTCTTTAAGCAGACCGGCACGACGCTGTTCGCGGTAGCTATCCACCCCTGCTTGTAACTGTTCGAGCGCCGACTGGTCGCCAAGGAGTGATTCCCGTTCCCGATACTGCTCGCGCGCAGACGCCAAGGTGTCAACTTGTTGGCGGGCGGTGACGACGGCTTGGTGCGCGGCGTTCAGTTCGCCAAATTCATTGACCAGCCGGTCGGCGACTTCAAAGGTCTCCGGTTTGTCGAGCATGAAGTCCCTCAGGAAAGTATTGAGATCGCCCAGGTTCTTGGCCGACTGCGTCTTGTGCAAGAGCCTGAGCGCCATTTCATTTTCGATCCCGAGCAAGCGGCAAAACCGCTCGCAATAGGGCCGGAATTCATCGCGGGCAAAGGCATCCTGGAACGCATGTTTGAGCTTGCGGATATCGAAATTGGACTTCCCAAAATCCTCCATTTCCCGGAGATCGAAGCTGCGATCAAAGATGAAGTAATGGCGTTTGACGTCGGTGCTGCCGTTGCCATTACCGCGTATCCAGAAGACCTGGACAAGGGTAACGAAATGGCCCGCGGCGTTCCGGTAGGAGAGCGCCAAGGCCGACCAGGTGCTGCCCGTGCGCAGGTAGCGGGTGGCAATCTCGCCCGATTCGCCATCCTGCCGCGCACCCCAGGCGCCGCGGATGTAGGTCATCAGGTTCCGGTCACGGCCTGTCCGGTCGGCTTCGCGTGCGGCGGCGTTGAAGTCGATCCATCGGGGTGGCACTAGCAATGCCGAGAACGCATCCAATAGCGTTGATTTGCCCGAGCCGGACCGGCCGACGAACAAAAAGCCGCATTCGCTGATGGGGACTTCGTGAACCCCTGAAAAGGTTCCCCAATTGAAAACCTGAAGCCGGGTCATTCGAAACTGCTCGTTGGCAAACAGGAGCTTGCCCTGGGACTTCATCATGGTTCTTCCTCCTCTTCTTTTGTCTCCGGCTGGGGGTTTGCCGAGACTGCCTCATTCGTGGCCATCTGCCGGTATAGGGCCGTCAGCGTCTGGATTTCCTCGGCGGAAAACAGCAGCTTCAATGTGGGCGAGATTTCAAACCGGTCATCGCTCGAACGAATCTTTTGGAGGATGTTATGCTTCTTAGTCTTCTCGATGGAAGCGTTCACCCGTTTGATAAATCCGGCACGATCGGTACTTGCCGCACGTTCGTATAGCGTCAGGTGCTCCGTCATTTCGTCCACTGATATGACGGCTCTCTCATCATGAGAATCAGCTTGGGCTAATCGTTGTCGTAGGAAAAGAAGCAGGACGGAGTCGATGAACGTCAACTGCGCGCGCCGGAGCAGCAGCGGCACTTCCAAATCTCCCGTGTCGGCCTGACGGGTAAAGGCGACCTGCATGTCGCGGTCGATCATCAGTTCTAAAAACAGTTCCGCAAGGCGGCGGCGAATCAACGGCTCGTCCCTCAACAGGACAGGCCAGAGCTTGGGATGGCGCCGTCCGTCCAGCGAGGGGCCAGCGAGGAGTTGAACCAGTGCGCGGCGGCTTTCAAGCTCCATTTCACCGCTGTCTCCAAAGAACAGCGCGGTGGCATCCGTCTGCCCGGTTGCTTCGGGCGGCGTTTCTTCCGGCAAAGAAGTTATGTTGTTGTCGTTAGGCCAATTCATGAGTTCGCTCCCGCAAAAAATAGAGGGTTGGAATGCTGGCGCTTCGGTGGTGGCCATCCTCGCCAACCCACGCCACGTTTTCAGTTTGGCTTCCTTTAATTCCATGCCGGCTGCCCAAGGCAATCAGCCCCACCACGCTGCCCAAACCTTGGGCGGCTGGAAACAGCTCAAGAATGTCGCCAATGGATGCCTGTGATTTCTCTTCCAAAACGGCTCGAATATTCGCCTTCAACGCGCGGAAGTCGATTTCCGATAAAGCCACCATCCCGCTGACCAAATCCGGCGTGATTTGCGGCGCGGCTCCGTCAGCCATACCTCCGGGGCGAGCCTGAAGCGCGGGATCATGCAACACCCATTGCGACAGCGACCGGAAACGGCAACTCGTCAGCTCCAGGGTATACTGGAGCGCTTCGGCGGCGTGGACCGTCTCCTTGAGCGCCAGCGCCGACCTCTGCGCCTCCTTGAGCACTTGATTGAGCCGCCGCTGCTCCAGGTATTCCCGGCTTTGGACGAAGTGTTTGAGGCTCCGGGCGAAGGTTTGAAGCACTTCGTGAACCATGCCTCCCTGTTCGAGCAGCGTCCGCGTCAAACGCAGCAGAAACCGCCGCTCCTTGATGTCGAGGCCGACGACAAACTCGCGCGACAGAATACTGTCGAGGGCTTGGTCCAGAGTCGCCGCCTGCTCCGGGTTGGTCAGCAACCGCCAGAATGCGGAGAAAGTCCTGCCCGCCTCGCTTTCAGCGATTAGGTCAATGCCCGCAAAAAGAGAATCGAGCACATCTCCCCGGCTGCCGTCGCTATCCACGATCCGCTCCCTTAACTCTCGGTTCAGCACGTCGAACCGATCCCGAACCCGGCGGAAATCGCCCGCAAGGTCATCGGCTAGCGAAATGATTTCCCGCGTGCGCTCCAATGCGGTTGCAGGGGGGATGACGTGCATTTCACCCTGTTCGATGGCTACAATCTCTCCGTCGATTCGCGCTCGTTCAGCCACCAGACGGTCGATTCTTCGCTGCTTGTCGGCATCCGTGTCCTCAGCAAGTCTTGTCAGAGCTGCAATAACCAGGGACAAACGGCTTTCGGTGGCGGCAGAGTGCGGTTGCTCCAGGCCCGAAACAAACCGGATTGCTTCCACGGCGGCAGTAGACAGTTCATACTCCTCCTCGGTGGCCCCGGGGGGAAAACGGCGCTCCAGATAGCCATCCGCAAGCCAGGTCGCAATATACCCTTGCGCTGTTTGTGGAAAGTTTTCACCGCTGGCACGCAGTTCCTCAAGTTCCCGGCCGATGCGGTCATGAAAGATCGAACCCGGCAAGCTCCGTTCGCTTTCGTAGAGATGGGACTGGAGAAGGCCGAGAATGGTTGGCCCGTTGTCGGAAGCAAGCAACTTCCACAGCGCCTGCATTCGCAGTCGGCGGTAAGCCGCGGTTAATTTGCTGGATTTCATATCCTTCGGAACTCAGGCCTATCCTAAATAAATCAAGAAGATCAACCCTGAACAAGCTTGAATCGGAGTTATGAATATACAATGGGATCACATCGATCAACATTTGGTTTCATGGAGATCATTAGCCACCAACGGTGGCTGATTTTATTGAAGCCCCTCTACGCAGCCAAACGCGATTTCCAAAAATGACTGAGAGTTCGTCAATCTCCATTGCCGGAAGTACGAGTTACAATGGATTTGGCTGAACAAGCCGCAAAAGTGTTACACATGTCTGCCCTAGCTCCATTGGACCAGTTTTATCAGAAGCGGAACAAGTGCCGCTCATGCCTCAAAAAGTCGCCCATGACCAGTATCTCAAGCGCAAGGAAGAGGCGAAGTTCCCTCCTCGCAAAAGGTCCTGAAACCCTATTTCTTGCCCCTGAAGAAACCGTGTTTCCAGCGGTCAATGTAGTCGTCGGAACCTGTCTCGTCGTCATCATCCTCACATTCGTCGTCCTCCGTGACAAGGACTGTCAGTAGACGCCCATAGCTGCCAAGACCAACTACTTCTTCCTCCACCGTTCTGCGATCCGTTTCAGGAAACCATTCGAAAAGCTGACATTTGATTTCAACCACATCACAGGATTGGATCCATTTTGTGTCTCCAGCAAAACGATGGCTCGCGGTTCCCATCGGAAGCAGGTCCTTTTTCTTCAGCCAATTAATCCCCTTGATTTGTTTGAAAGCATCCGAAGCAGTCATGAACTCGATTTGGCCCATGTGCGAGACAACGACCGCTACGCATTCCTTAGTAATCTCGGCATAGCGGATTGCCGATGCGACCAATGAACTCTGACATGCGTCCGCGATGGCCTTGATTGTAGAGAAACCGCCAGCACTGGTGCGAATCAGCGGTTCAATCAGGATCCACGGCATAAGCAATTCAGTAGCGAAAATATCTGCCTCGACCTCAAATGAATCCTTGGAAATGAAGCCTGATCGAGAGTAATGGGCACCCGATGCGAGCAACGCAGTTCCATGACCATCAATAAAGTAATGGCCGAGTTCGTGAGCGACGGTGAAGTTCTGGAACCCTTGGCTACGGATAGCCGTCGTGTACCCAATCCCAAAGCTCTCACCGACCCGCATAAGAAAACCTGAAATATCCTCGCCGGATGGGGTGAATGGTTGGACGAGAATTTCGAGTTGGCGAGCAAAATCCTGGGGGCTCACGGGCAAATGCATGCGCTTGTACTCGGTCAGCTTTTCCCTAGCGAGGCTCTGAATTTCCTTAGCACGGAGTCGCGAAATCACCTTGCGCCACCTTTCTTTTGTTCCTCGCGTTGCCGTAACATTTGCGCCATCAATTCCAATTGACTGAATCCTTCGTCAGATAGCTTCTCCGCATCTCGGAAGAGACGCTGTGCGCGAGGGGCTGCGGCAAGTCCTTGGCCGTGTTTTTCCTCGTCGATTCGCCCGAGTAAGAAATCCACACTGATACTAAGCGCATCAGCGAGCTTTCGTAGGTTCTCGAACGAAGGGGCGCGCTGGCCTGTTTCAAAATGAGAAATAGCTGCTGGTTGGAGGTTGGTCCGTTTGGCGAGATCCGATTGGCTGAATCCCCGTGCTTCTCGCGCGTGGCGCAGGCGGTCTTTGAACGAATTTGGCATAAAAAATCTTGTTGACGGACACTATACGAAAACGTATACGAGACCTAGACGGGTTTAAACCCGCCTTTTCATTGCGTGAAACTATACGGTTTCGGCATGGAAAAACAACCGAAACCGTAGCAGCCATGAAAAATCACAGCAGCGATCAGGAAATTCCCCAAACTGAGGACATGCCGGGAAGTGCACAATTCCTGCGGGATGCTTTCGCAACCGAGCAGGAATGTCTCGTCGCGAAGCTCAAGTCCTCGGCTCGTATTGTCCACGCAGGCGACCGGGGCGAGGTGAACGAGCAACATTTCATCGATTTTCTCCGAAAGTATTTGCCGAACCGTTACACAGTGGAAAAAGCGATAATTCTCGATTGCGACGGTAAGGTCAGCCAGTCAATCGATGTGGTCGTTTTCGACCGGCAATACACGCCGACTCTGCTGGATAACGACAAGCACCGGTACGTTCCCGCTGAAGCCGTTTACGCTGTTTTCGAGTGTAAACCCACCATTGATAAGGGATACCTCGAGTATGCTGCAGACAAGGCTGCGTCTGTTCGGCAACTCAAGCGGACTTCGGTTGCGATTCATCATGCGGGTGGTGTATTCCCTCCAAAAAAGTTGTTTCCAATCGTGGCGGGAATTCTTGCGATCAATGTGGGATGGACTGAGGGGCTGGGAGGCGAGAGTTTCCAACGGATTCATCGCGGTCTGATCGGAGACCGATCCTTGGACTGCGGTTTCGCAGCCACCGGCGCAAGTTTTGATATTTTTGATGATGATGGAAGTTATACCCTTGGTCCATCTGACAACGCACTCGCGTTTTTTGCTTTCCGCCTACTCGGAAAACTCCAGTCGCTGGCGACGGTTCCAGCGGTTGATTGGATTGCCTACGCCAACCAGTTGAGCCGCCCGTAACCCAATAACTGACCATGTACAATTACTCCGAACGAATTGAATCTTTCCGAGACGAAAAGGTTAGGCTGAGTGCCGAGTTCCTTGAAAAACTTCTTCGGCATCGCAAAGCCAATCGCGATCGCCTTATTTCCCGGCTTCCTGATCTCACAGACGGGGTAACCATTGGCGAATCAAGTTTCCGCCCGCAGGGCTCAGTTGCGACCCAAACGGTCATCCAGACGCGTTTTGTCGATGAGGAATACGACATCGATGACGGTGTTGTGTTGTGGAAACATCAACTCGTAGATGGCGAGGGTAACGAATTTACCGCCCGACAAATGCGCGAACTTGTTCGGGAGGCATTGAAAGATGGGCGCTTTAGCCGTCAACCGAAGCTGTGCTCGAATTGCGTCCGGGTGTTCTATGCCGACGACGACGACGAAAAGCACCACGTGGACATCCCCATCTATCGGCGGTTCTTTGATGCCGACGGCAAGAAGGTTAGAGAGCTTGCGAACGAGAACGGATGGGTAATTTCTGATCCCACTGAGGTCAACAAGTGGTTTGATTCCGAGATTGCGAGCCGAAACGATGCCCACCCATGCCGGGGAACACAGTTGCGTCAGTTAATCCAACTCTTAAAGCGCTTCTGCCGCTCACGAAGCGACTGGGATCTGCCCAACGGTATGAAACTGACCATGCTGGTTGCTGAGTGCCAGCCTCCCTACCGTGAACGTATCGACCAAGCATTCCGAGATCTTGTGACAAATCTGAAAAATCGGCTTTTCTGGAACAAGGTCATCAGGAATTTGGCCCACAAAGACAAGCCTGCGATCACTCGAACCGATGCTGACCAGAATGTCGTTGATCTGGAAGCGCGGCTGGGGGAGGCGGCGCAGCAGTTAAATACATTGGATGGGACCGATGCCAACAATATGGATTCGGCAAGGAAAGTCTGGGACTGGATATTCAAGAGCGATGGATTCTTCGCTGCGTTTGACGAAACAAAGAAGAAGGAAGAAAAGGAGCAGTCGCTACTCGCTAAGGCGGCATTGATAGGAAACGGTGCCAATACATCACCTTTGGGTGTGCTTGGTTCTTTCGGTGTCACAAATCAGGCACATGCATTTTATGGGGAAGAGTATATGGATTAGCAGAGACCGCACACTCGGCCAGAGGCGGTTCGCGATGCAAAAAAGCTTGGTTGAAAAACACTTTCCCGGCTTCCAGTGCCGATTCTTAAAACGCACTTGGATATGCGAAGGGCGCATTACTCCCTCGGAAGGCTGTGACTCATATTTGATCTCAATCCGCTACACATACGGAGACGTACCCCATGTGAGGATCAAGGCTCCGCTGATTCACCCGTCTTCGAAGATTCACATTTACCGAAACGGCGACCTGTGCCTTTACCATCCGGCAGATAACCCGTGGAAGCAGACCGACAATCTTCATGAAAAAATTATCCCATGGACCGCTGAATGGCTTGTCCTTTACGAATTGTTCCTAATCCGTGGGGAATGGCTCGGCCCCGAGGCACCGCACGCAGCAACCGATGGCTTGTTGTTAGAATAGACTATTTAGAATTCTTTCCCCTGAGTTTCGAAGTTAATATAACGTCGCCATGCCGGATTCTCAGAAATCTATTCGGATCAGCAAGGCAGCGCGTTCACCCGAAGAGCTGTTTCCGTTAATCGAGCTTTGCCGCGAGGGAAAACTCAAGGAGGTGAGCGAGTGGATTGCCAAGGGAAATCCAATTGATCCACCACAAACCCAACGACGAAGCCGCCGCCAATCTCCACTTCAAGTTGCAATCCAAAAAGGGTTCTACGCTTTAGCTGAGCTGCTCCTAGACGGCGGATGCGATCCAATGGCCAATGGCAATGCTCTGCTTGACGCTGTTCGCTTCCGGAACGCTGGAATTGCCAGGCTTCTCTTAAGCCGTGGGGTTCCAGCAAACACGGTGGACACCGACAGCATATTTCGTGGTGGCCCAGAGGTTATAAAGCTGTTCATCGAAAAAGGGATCGATCCTTCGGCAGACCGTGCGTATTTTCACGGCCTCTGCCAGCTCATCAACCCGCTTTTATTTCTCCTAAAAGAGTATAAACAACAGTTCCCGGCATTGCAGGAGCAGGCAGACATGGCCTTGTGCTATTACTGCCAAGAAGGAAATCTTCGTGCGGTGAGCCTGCTTTTATGGGCCGGAGCCCGACCGGATTCCTTGGTTCCGGACCCTCAATCTCCCGACGACCAACGTCTTCAAACTACGGCGCTAGATGAGGCTTTTGGCCAAGGGCGACTCGATATCATCAAACGCCTAAAGCCCCAGAATTATCCCGCTAGCATACAAAAAGCTTTCGGAGAAGTGTGGCGAAATATCTCGAAGCCTGTGATCGATTACCTTATCGAACTCGGAGCACCGCTTAATACGAAAGAAAACGGTGGCTCCCGCTTAATTGAGCGACTTTTTTGGGATTTCGACCTTCGCTACAGGCCCCTTTCCGCGGGCGAACTTGAAGGGACGGTCGATCTGATCGAATACGTTTCACAGAGGGGAGCGAAATGGATTCCTGATGAAAATGCAAATATTCGGCATCTCCGCGACAATTTTCGGAGCCTTGATCCAGAGTGGATTATAAAGGTGTTCCGCGTCTTGAAAGAGACCGGAGCTGCTACAGTCGAGTTGCTTGATCGTATCGTTGCATCTCCCAATATTCAAAAACGCTTGGGATTTCATTTGAAAACGATGGAGGCAGTATTGCATCCAAAGCCCAATTCCTCAAAACCTGTAATTTCATCTGAAAGCATGTCCAAGCAATCTCACAAGGCTTCGGATCGCCCACTGCCTTCTCCGGAAGAACTGCTCGTCCGCGCCCAAAGCGTTCTCCTCGACATCGTGAAAGAAAGCCCGGATGTGCATTTTTCACGCCGCAGTATAAAGGAGACCCTGTACGCTCACACAGCTCGTCGGCGCTTAGGCATTCCGAAAGGAGACAGCAGTAATTTAACCCCCATTTTTGCCAATGCGGCAAAGAGTCTCAATAAACGCTTGAAATCATTCCAGGTTGAAGGCCCCGATCAAGAATGGCTCCGCAGTGCTGCGTGGTTCAAGGCTCGCCTGATTGACGGGCATGAATGGGTTGATGCGCTAACCGAAGCATGGGAAGGAAGCGCTGCCAACGAGCACTTTTTGAGTAATCCTGCATGTCGCTTGCTGGCTTTGCTTCGGAGTGGAAAACTTGGAACCGACTTCGTCAGAGAATGCGCGATTAATTCCCCCATCGGGCTAAACGCATGGGAGAACCGCCTCGATAGCTTCCTCAAGGAGATCACCATTAAGACAGGGACCGAAATAAAATGGAAATCTGAGGGCTGGGGCCGCGACCGCAAATTCCGAATCACAATCGAGTCAGAATGCGATGATACCCCTCAATCAGGACTAAACCCGGCTCTTAAATTTAATTTTCGGAGCTATACCCGAGACGATTTGGAGCAAGCGGCAGAACTTCTTCACAAACTCGTCATCAACGGTGGCCCATCTGGGGATCATCCATTCTACCTCGTCTCTATTTCATCTTACGCGGAGCTTCGGTCGTGTTTTCCTGGCGAAATCGAAAGTCCAACCAGCGGGTTTGTCGAATTTCTCGAAGCTGTGCCCTTTAGCCCGTCGGTCGAACTCGTCTTTGATTTTCGAGATCATGCTCGAAGCTGGTTTGTCGCTCTGTTACCCAAGATCGATTGGTCTTCAAGCCTAGCTTCGATCAGGAAGGAATTCTCTGAACCCGATTTATCTGAACGGCTGGGTATTTCTAGTGACGCAGCAAAGCTCCTTTCCTGGATTGAAAGATTACGCCCCGAGGAATTTCTCGGACGTTATACGCCCGTGGTGGAAAAGGACTATAAAAAGCGGATTGGGATTGAGTGCCCGTGGGATTCCAGGAATTTTCCCGCCTACATCCGTATGCTCATTGACGAAATCAACGACAGAACGGATTACGATCTCAGGACTGAGCCGTGGCGCGATTATTCGGAAACGATGACCAGAATCTACGTTGCTCGGAAGAAATCCGACATGACGAACGTTTTACAAACATTGCACTGGATGGCTTTTAAAAACGGTGCTTCTCTGGATCTTTCAGAGGCTAAACAGAAACTAGACGCTCTGATTAATTTGCCACCGGGAGTAGTTCTGTAATCAACCCAACCAATCGGCCTGGCGACTTCTGCGGCACCCAGCATCTCTTCCAGGAAGTGCTCCAACCGGTCGTCCATGCGGTATTCCGGCGATGACGAATCATATTCGAGAAGACCGAGCCCAACCAGCCAATCCAACACACCCCTGTCTCAAAACCAGCAGCCAATTCGGGTGTAATTCTCTCGCTGCGATTTTCAAAAACCGCCTGAGCGCATTCCTCATTTCCGAACTAAAGATCCAGAAAAGCTCTCCGCAGGACCGACATAGTGCATTTATGCTCGCACCAGCTTTGTCTTGTCAATCGATAGCTGAGTCACGATACGGCGGTAGTGCTCATAAGGTGCGTGACTTCCCGCAAGATAAGGACATTTCTGGGGTAAGGTAATCGCCAAGGACTTCAAGAAAAGCGTCTTTATTGAGCGTTCAGGTAGCTGCACAGGATAAGTCTGTGGCCACAGAAAACCAAACTGTTGGCGCTTGACATATGTGCTGAACTCATGCCGACTGAGACGAGGCTGATACCGAATTATGCATGGTGCCCGTAACGAATTTGTTGATATCCCCGTATTGCTCGACTCCTTTGGCGATGAAGGGGGCGTGCCTTTAGCGCGTTGCGTGTATTTTCAAATTGAAGTTGAGGACACGCTTGATCCATGGACCCTGACGTTGGGCAGTGATAGATTCCCATTCTATATGCTCGGGCTTGCCGGAATTATCCACGCCCCAAGTTTCAATGAGTCGCGCTTTTCTACGCAAACGCAGATCACCACTTTTTTCGAATTGATTGAAGAGCGCGATGGCAGGTTTGTGGAGACGGCTGATTTGTGGATACCGGCAGACTTATTGCCCACGAGTTGCAGGAGAAATGATGTACTGCGAGTGGGGCAAAAGTTATTCAGTCTTGCCATGAGTTTTCGGCAAGGAACCATAGATTTACGCTCATATTTCACACAAGCGAAAGAAATGGACTCTGAAATGGCAAAATCTCCAGAAGAGACCCGTGCCTTTGAACATTGGGCAAAAGTCCAATTTGACGGTAATCATGCTTGGATAAATCATGACGAGCCGCCGTTACGAAAGGAAGGAGGTGAAGATATGGGAGGTGGGTTTGAGCCACCGCCACCGTCTCCCCAACCGCCTCTCCGCCCCTTAATGCATTAATAATATGTCACAACGTCTTTCTGTTACGTTTCTTGATGTCGGCTGGGGTGATTCGATTCTCATCGAAGCTGAGGATGCAAGGGGTAATTGCTTCTATGCACTCGTAGATAGCAATGACACTCTCAATCAGCCATCAAGTCTTCTATTTCTAAAACGCTTCTTTGAAAGAAAAGGGATCCCATATCGGCGACCGAATCCACGCGTTTTTCGATTCGTCCTCCTCACGCATACTCACGCTGATCATGCTAGCGGCTTGCCGAGGCTGTTACGCGAGTTTGGTTCCGACTACCTGTTGTATTCTAGCAGTTCCTCCCCCGGAGATCCGTTTCTTGCACAAATACTGCGCTATTGCCGCCACCGAGGTGCGCGCCTGGGGGCGACGGAAGCCGTCTATCACGGTAAGCCCCTCAGGCATATTCCGTTCGGACCAGTTTCCCTTTCCGTGCTCTGGCCACGGCATGGCTTCTCCGATCCTAACGAGAATAACAACTCTGTTGTGCTGGCTCTGACACTGAAAAAAATTACTTTCTTGCTTACGGGGGATGTCAACGCCGGTATTGCGCCACAGATCGTGAGGCAGATTCCTGCCAACACCAAGGTTGTGCAAGTTCCTCACCACGGTGCTGAAAATGGTACTTTCGATGCGCATGGAGCGACGCCGTGGATTAACCACTTTATGCACGGTAGCATTCCCAGCCATTTTGCCTTGAGTTGTCATCCAAGGCCCCATAACCACCCTCATCGAGCTGTGATCAACGCACTTACAAGTCACTTGCCGAGTGCCGCAATACGACGCACCGACAAAGATTATCATCTTAAATTTGAGACGGATGGCACAACGGTAACCAGCTACTACACGCACGCATGAGGTGAAACTCGACGGAACCGCGCGGAGCCACTCACGTAATTTGCTCGAAACTCGTGGTTCTTTTCCCTCTGAATAAGAGTGGGTTTGGACTGCTTACAGGTGACACGCGCCAAGCATATGCATGGACAAAATTCCCTGCTATCTCGCAAAACAGGGAACAAGGGATTTTCTTCCCAACCTCCTCAAAGGGAGTGTGTTGTGGGCTTCCAATTTGCTCAAATGGCAGAAATTCCCTCGTTTTCGCCCGAACTCCCTGTAAAAAGCCTATATCAGGGAATACAGAGCGAGCTTTTCGATTCGGATTTACTGCACCGCGCGGCGTTTTGAGCCTCGAAAATTCAGTTGAGGGCTCCTTCGTGCACCGCACAAAAACGGGTTATCCAGTCGAGAAAGGTAGTGTCCAGATTCTTTCGCACTTTCAGTTGATGGCCTGAGGAAGGTTGGTCTTTGTTTTTGGGTTTCTTGTTTGGTTTTGATATCCGCCCCCGCGGGGGCGGATATCAAATTTGTCGATCAGGCTACGGCTTCCTCTGTGGCTGATGGGTTCTCGCGCAGGCGGCTCATGTCCAGGTAGCGCTTGCTGCCCCACTTGGTTCCGGCGATGTGCCGCAGCCGCGCGGCTGCGAGCATCAAGGCACTCTGGCCGTCGGGGAAGGAACCTACCACTCGGGTTCGTCGCCGGATTTCCCGGATTACGCGTTCCAGCGGGTTGTTGGTTCGCAGGTTGCGCCAGTGTTCGCGGGGGAAGTGCATGTAGCTCAATGTCTCCTCGATGCCCGTCGCGACCAGTTCCGCTGCTTTGCCAAGCTTCATTTCCCGCAGTTTAAAGACGACCGCCTTTGCCTTTTCCTGCGCCGCAGCCAGGTCTTCCTGGGCATGGATCGCTTTGAGCATGGCCACCACTTCCTTGACTTTCCCACTCGGCACCGCCGTCCATACGTTGCGGTAAAAATGCACCGTGCATCGCTGCCATTTCGCTTCTGGGTAAAAATCCGCAAGGCTTTCTACCAGCCCCAGGCACTTGTCGCTCACGAAGAGCTTTACTCCGGCCAAACCCCGCTGCTTCAACCCCCGCATGAAGTTCGTCCAGCTTTCCTTGTCCTCCTTGGTTCCTTCGGCCACTGCTAGCACTTCACGATAGCCGTCCTGGTTAACTCCCACGGCGATCAAAATGCTCACGTTTTTAACCTCTCCGCCCCAGCTTCGCTTAAGCCATACCCCGTCGAGATAGACGTAGGCAAAGCGGCCTTCGATGGGCCGGTTGCGCCACTCCTCAATCTGCCCGTAGATCTTCTGGTTTAAATCGCTCACCACGCTCGGGCTTACCCGGGTTCCCCAGAGCGCCTCGGTAATGTCCTCGACCCGCCGCACGCTCACTCCGGCCAAATACATTTCGACGAGCGCCTCCTCGACGCTGCTCTCCCGGCGCTTGTAGCGTTCGATGATTGCCGTTTCAAAGGGCAGGCTCCGCAGCTTGGGCACCTTCAAACTGACTTCGCCTGCTTTGGTATGCAGTTGCCGTTCGTAATGCCCCGCTCGGGTGTCAGCCCGATCCCCGCTGCGCTCATAACGCTTCGCCCCGCACAACCGGTCTGCCTCCGCGTCTAGTAGCGCGTTCAACGTCTCCTCAACCGCCTCTAGTACCACCCCGCTCAGGTGTTCTTTAATCCTTCCTTCGTCGATACTTATGATCTTGCCGTGGCCTTCGGCCCCGGCTACGGCGCTACCCGCCGTTTCCTGCGTTTCTTCTTTGTATTCGCTCATGGGTTGCTCTCTTTTTGCCAACCTTCCTCTTACCACCCCAAAAAAATGTGCGAAAGAATTACTACGTCATCTCGAGAAATGTCGCTTAACCCTTTCTCAATAGGCAAGGACGTGCCACTGGGAAAAAAGCGGGGAATGCTTGGCTCGCTCGCTGAATTGCTCCCGCTAGCTTAAGAATACCGTCGGCGCTCCCAAAGGAGGTTCCGAGGAAACCTGTAGCAACTCTTTTAGCAAATCATCGCGCATTGCGGCTTCACTTTGCGTGGGGGGCCAGTGAGAAGCAAATTTAGTTTTGAGGTATCGTGGCCTGCCTGCGGCAAAGTCCGCTGAGCGCACAACAATTAAATACTTGTGGGACTCGAGTTGTTGAGTAGCGATATCGCCCTGGATGAGCATCGTCTCCCAACCCACACCGCCTAACCGTCCATCTGCCTTTGCTGCGTATTGTTCGTTCGAGATGATGATCACGCGATCAGCCAGTTGAAGCTCATTGCTCATCCACTGTGGAAGGTCCATTCCATTCCTCAGATGCCACTTATCAAGGCGAGCTTCGACTCCATTGTTTCTGAGAAAAGCACCAAGCGCCTCCACCCATGCGGCGTGAGAAACATCGGTAGCAGTATAGCTAATAAAAACGCGGAGCGGCCTTTGCGTACTCGTAGCCGGATGAGGCTGCTGCGCAAAGCTGTTGTAAACAAAGCGGTCGAGGACGCAAATCGTAAGCGTAGCATTAGGGGACGCTGTCTCAAGAAAACCAGTCTTCAATGCCTTAATGACGGCGTCGAATTGGAGTCCACCTGCACCCGCACCCAAAAGGGGTGCAGAAACCGCTCTGACGCTCGATTCCGTCATAGTGAAACAGCCTAGCGCTCGCCCTATCCGCTGAATGGCATCAAGGTTCGAAGTCTTACGACTCACCGAAGCGGCATAGGCAACGAACTGTGCAATGTTCTGTGCTACTGGAAACGGGCCGATATCCACATCGCCTAACTCCAAATGAGTGGGAGGGGAAGGCAGCTTGTAGCTTGTCAAGTGGTGAGCTACGAAAGACGTGATACTTCCATTTGTAGAACAGGGTAAAACTACCAAATCTGTTGGACCGTCGAACAGATTACCGAGACGAATTCTTACTTGGGCTGGCATAGAAGACAATTTGTTAAAAACTGCGCACCTGAAATTTAAACAAGCTAACGTGGCTACGCGATGCGAACGGTATTAGCCCAAGCCGGGCTACGTTGTCGTGAATTAGTCGATCATCGGAAACCATGAAGTGATATTCATGTCCGCACACAGGAATGTTCGCAACCTAAAACTCTCATATCGTGAAGCATCTGCTCGGGAGAATGAGGATCACAGCAAGAGAATAGTGTCCGTCGACATTTCCTGACAAACAATAGAGGGTTAGGTGGTTTGATGGATTGAGTGAAGCCCGATTCTCCCATAGCGTGCCGCCGGGATGAATATCATCGACCTTTCCGCTTTGCCTCATTTCCTGTGGGGTTCGTTTTTGCTCTACGCAGGGCTGGCCATCCATGCCTTTTTGCGGAGACAGCATCGCATTTCGTTTATTTTTGGGCTGCTGATGAGCTTCTGCGCTATGGTGGCGCTGGCTTACTACTACGAGATCACGGTTCATTCGCTTCAAGCCAAGGTGGTCTGGATGCAGGTCACCTTTGTTTTTTTCCCGTTCCTCGCGCTCTTATGGCTGGCGGTTGCGGTGAATCTGGCGGGGATTGACCATTGGTTCCGGCCGGTGGTGTGGAAGCTGCTGCTGGTGGTGCCGCTCGCGACGGTCGGTTTTGCTCTGACGGCTCAGTATCACGAATGGTTCCGGTACCATTTTACGCTGGAGGCGCTGGGACCTTTGAGCATGCTGCATTACCAAAATGGGCCATGGTTTAGGTTCTACATTGTGTATGCCTATGCGGCGGGGCTGCTGGGGGTGGTTATCATGATCGCCGCGGGCCGCTCGGCGACGCCGAAGGTGCGCCGTCAGATTATGGGCATGTTGGTCGCCTATGCGCTCCCGAGTATGTTCGATTTTTTTTTCCAATGCGGCAAGACGCCGCTGCGGGGGCTGAATCTCACGGTGTTTTCATTTGTCCCCTCCGCGCTCATTACGGCCTGGCTGGTTTTCCATTACCGGTTGTTCAATCTGGAGCCGATCGCGCGGGATGTGTTGCTGGAACACATGAAGGAGGCCATTGTGGTACTCGATACGCGGGGGAAAATCGTGGAGCTTAATGCCAGGGCCGAGGAGATCCTGGGGGTGGCGCGGGCCGAGGCGCTTGATCGGCTCCCAGATTCGTTCTCGGAGCTGGGGAGGGATCTTTTCTCGGCGGGTCTGGCTCCCACGCGTGTGCGGCTCAAATCGCCTCAGGGCGTGCTGCAATGGCTGGAAAGCTCATCGGTGGAGTTGATTGACCAGAGTGGCACAAAGGTGGGACAGCTTTATTTTCTGCGGGATGTGACGGTTGCCATCGAGCGGGAGGCGCAGGCGGTGGAGATGGTCAAGCTGGAGGCGGAGCAGCTGCGGTTGCGCGAGCAGCAGCGGTTGATCCGGGATTTACACGATGGCCTGGGGGCGCTGAGCGCAAACCTGGGGATGCTGGCCGCGAGGGGGGCCAGGACGAAGGATGCCGCGACGAAGGACCGGCTTTTGGATCAGATCAACCAGCTTTCCTGTGAAATCGGCATGGAGGTGCGGGAGATTATGAGTTCGCTGGAGTCGCGTGAGTTTTTTTGGGGGGACTTCGTGCACAATCTCCGGCGGTATGCGGCGCTGGTGCTGGATGCCGCGGGCCTGACGTGGGAGCTGAGGGTGCAGGGGGAGATCCCCTCCTCGGGGCCCGGGTATGCGGCGGGGATTTCCCTTTTCCGGGTGGTTCGCGAGGCGCTCACGAATCTGGTGAAGTACGCCCAGGCGGGGGAGGTTCAAATCCGGCTGGCGTTTTCCGATGGCGGCTGCCGGATCGAGGTCCGGGACGACGGCCTGGGCTTTGACTTGGAAAATGCGCGTCCATCGGGGCGCGGTTTAAAGAATATGCGTCACCGGGTGGAGGAACTCGGCGGCTCCATGAATTTGCAAACCTCCTCCTCCGGCACTTCGCTGATTTTTACGATTCCGCTCGCGGAGGAGGCCAAGCCCGAGGTAAATGGGGGCGCTTTTTTAACCTAACCGCTTCCCGTCCTGATGCATATTGCGATTGTCGAAGACAATCTGACCCTGCTGGAGAACCTGCGCCTGATGCTGCAAGGCGAGACTGGCTGTGCGGTCACCGGGGCCTGGCAAAGCGCCGAGGAGGCTCTGGCCGCGCCGGTCTGGGAGGAAACGGACATCCTGTTGGCGGATCTCGACCTGCCGGGGATGTCTGGCGTCGATTTGATCAGCCAGCTTAAAAGCCGCAACCCGGGCCTCAACTGCATGGCCTACACCATTTATGAGGACCGCTCGACGGTTTTCTCCGCCATCAAAGCGGGGGCCTGCGGCTATCTCCTTAAGGGAAGCACGCCAAGGGAGTTGATCGAGGCCTTGCGCGATCTTCATGAGGGCGGCGCGCCCATGAGCCCCAAAATAGCACGCAAGGTGATCCACCATTTCCAGGAAATCACCGGGGCCAGCCTTCCCGGAGGCGGGTTGACCAGCCGCGAGCAGGATGTGCTGCGGCGGCTGGAGCAAGGCCAGTCATACAAGGAGATTGGCGTGGCCATAGGCATCAGCGCCCATACGGTGCACACGCACATCAAGCATATCTACGAAAAGCTTCAGGGCCGTACGCGGGCGGAAGTCATGCGCAAGGCCCGGCAGCGCGGCTGGCTGTAGCAAGCGCGGGAGCCCTTTCTCTCCCCCGGTGCTGATCTTGTAGGATTAAATAAAGCGCCTCGTGCGGAAAATATACCCCGAAAATACCCCGTATGGGTGATATCGGTGTTGTCTCATACCCAGTAGCCTGACAGGCCGAGTCAGGAAAGCAGTTCCAGGAACGTCACGGGATGCCCCCAAAGCCCGCCTGATGTTTAACAGGGTAGCTAACAGAAAAACAACCTATGATCAAATTCGTTAAAAACGGTGTCGGGCTTTGGGTAATACAAACTTTGTGGGCGGCAGCCATGGTTGTTCCCGCAGCCCAGGCGGAAACTATTGTGAGTTTGAGCAGCGATGCACCCCTGGTGACCACCAGCTTGAGCTATGACGGGGGTGGGGCCATTGTGAACGGAAACGGCTACTCAGGATTTTTTGTGGAGTCCGGCAGCCTGAGCCTCTCCAATGTAACGCTAACGAATTTTGTAACCACCGGCGGCACGGGAAGTGGCGGTGGCGCGGCCTTGGGTGGCGCGATTTATGTCAACAGCGGCGCGACGGCGACGTTGACGAACGTGAGCTTTAGCGACAATGGCGTCGTGGGCGGCACGGGCGGGGTGGGGACTACCGGCGGATCGCTCAATAACCGCTTTAATGTCGGAACGACGGGAGCCAACGGCACCGCTGGTGAAAACGCGGATTCCGGCAGCGCCTACGTCAACGGTGGAAACGGCTGGAATGGGTATAACGGTTCGTCGGGAGCTAACGGGACATCGGGCTCCGGGGGCACGGGTGGCGCGGGCGGCTCCGGTTCGGCGGGCTCTGCCACGACTGCGGATACCGTAAAAGCGGCTCTGGATGCGACCTATGACGCGTTGATGTCCGCGGGCGATACCTCGCTTGCCGCAACGTATACGGCCATCGCGGCAACTTTCACCGCGCAGGCCGCGGCGGCCACTGCCGGATTAACCACGGCAGGCTTGGCTACGGGGTATACCGCCTTGGCTACGGAATATACCACCATGGCTTCCGAGGCGTCGACGACGCTGGTCACGGCCGATACGATCAAGGCCGCCGCCGATGCTGCTTATACGCTGGCGCTTACCGTGACATCCCTTGAAACGGGGGTCTCCGGCAATGGCGGCAACGGCGGTACAGGCGGCAATGGCGGCAACAGCAGCTTTGGTTACGGCGGCGGGGCGGGTGGCGCGGGCGGCAACGGCGGCGATGCCTATTCCGCATCAAATGCTATTGGCGGCGCGGGCGGCAATGGCGGCACGGGTGGCAATGGCGGTTTTGGCGCGGGCGGCGGCTCGGGCGGCAACGGCGGCAGCGCGGGCTCCGACGGCAATGATGCAACCAATGCGGGCGCGGACGGCTCGGGTGGCAGCGGCGGCACGGGCGGCTTCGGCGCGGGCAATGGCAGCACGGCCGATGGCAGCGCCGACGGCACGGGCGGCAATGGCGGCTCCGGTTACGGCGGTTCGATTTTCGTCGCCTCGGGCGGCACGCTCAATATCAATGGCAACGCCACGTTTTCCCAGGGGCACGCCCTCGGCGGCGGCAGCGAGAACGGCGGGGACTCCGGCGAGAGCGCGGGCACGGACCTTTTCATGATGAAAGGCTCCACCGTGAACCTTAACGCTGGGGATGGCGTCATTACTTTTAACGGCACGATCGCCGACGACAGCAAGGCGAGCATCGGAACCTCCTCCATCGCCGACGGCAAGGGGGCATCCATCAATATTAACAGCGGCCTGGTCATTTTCAACGGGGCCAACACCTACAGCGGTGTGACCAACATCAACGGCGGCGTCTTGCAGGCGTGGGACGGCGTGGGCCTCTACACCAATAGCAACCTGAACCTCGCGGGCGGCGTTTTCCAGACCAGCGGCGTGTTTGACCGCTACGTGGGCACCGCCGCGTGGAAGGTTCAGTGGACCGGCGACGGCGGCTTCGCGGCGGTCGACGGCGGGCTGACCGTGCGCCTCAACGGCGGCATCACGCTCACGTGGGATACCAACAGCTTCGTGCCCACCGGCCATTCGTTGCTCTTTGGTTCCACCTCCGCGACCGATTCGGTCACGTTTGTTAACAGCATCGACTTGAACGGGGGCAACCGGTCGATCCTCGTTACGGCCAACAGCGACAATTCGGACACCGCCATCCTGACCGGCGTCCTTTCCAACGGCGCGCTGACCGTCAACGATGCCACCCATACCGGCATCTTGATCCTCACCAACGTCAATACCTATGACGGCGGAACCACCATCAACGCGGGCATTCTGGCCCTCTCCGGCAGCGGAGCCCTCAACGCGAACGGAGCCGTGGCCGTCAGCGGAACCTTCGATATTTCCATGGCGAAAGATCAGACCATCGGCGACCTCAGCGGCTCCGGCGTGGTCAACCTCGGCAGCAATCGCCTGACGCTCAACCTCGGCGACAGCACCTTCTCCGGCTCCATCAACGACGGCGGCCTCGCAGGGGGCACCGGCGGCAGCGTGACCAAGCGCGGCTCCGGCACGTTGACCCTCACCGGCACCAATACCTACACCGGCGGCACCATCATTGATGCGGGTGGCACCATCGCCATGAAGAATAACGGCACTCTGTATTACAACGGAGCCGTTGAGGCCAATGGCACCTTCGATATTTCCCAGGGCATCAGCCAGACCATCGGAGATCTGAGCGGCTCCGGCACAGTCGCCCTCGGCAGCAATCGCCTGACGCTCAACATTGGGGATAGCACCTTCTCCGGGGCCATTACCGATGGCGGCATCGGCGGCGGCACGGGCGGCAGCATCACCAAGCGCGGCTCCGGCACCCTGACCCTCACTGGCACCAATACCTACACCGGCGGCACCATCATTGACGCGGGCGGCACCATCGCCATGAAGGACAACGGCACGTTGTATTCCAATGGTACAGTGCAGGCCAATGGCACCTTCGATATTTCCCAGGGTATCAGCCAGACCATCGGCGACCTGAGCGGCTCCGGCACAGTCGCCCTCGGCAGCAATCGCCTAACGCTCAATAGCGGCAACAGCCTCTTCTCGGGGGCCATCACCGACGGCGGCATCGGCAGCGGCACGGGTGGCAGCGTTACCAAGCGCGGCTCCGGCACACTGACTCTTACCGGAACAAACACCTACACCGGCGGCACCATCATCGACGCGGGCGGCACGATTGCCATGAAGGCCAATGGCACCTTGTATTCCAACGGAGCGGTGCAGGCCAACGGCATCTTTGATATTTCCCAGGGCATCAGCCAGACCATCGGCGACCTGAGCGGCTCCGGCACGGTCAGCCTCGGCAGCAACCGCCTGACGCTCAATATTGGCGACAGCACCTTCTCGGGCTTGATCGCCGATGGCGGCATCGGCGGCGGCACGGGCGGCAGCCTTACCAAGCGCGGCTCCGGCACCCTGACCCTCACCGGCACGGGCACCTATACCGGCGGCACTATCATCGACGCGGGCGGCACGCTCGCCCTTAAAAATAGCGCCAAGCTCTACAGCAACGGCGCGGTCGAATCCAACGGTGTCTTCGACATCTCCCAGGGGACCAACCAAACCATCGGCGACCTGAGCGGCTCCGGTGAGGTCAATCTTGGCAGCAACCAGCTCACGCTGAACCTCGGCAACAGCACCTTCTCCGGGAGCATCAACGACGGCGGCATCGGCGAAGGTACCGGCGGCAGCCTCGTCAAGCGCGGCTCCGGCACGCTGACCCTCACCGGCACGAGCACCTACACCGGCGGCACCGTGATCAACACGGGTGGCACCATCGCCCTGAAAGCCAACGGCCAGCTCTACGGCAACGGCGCGGTGACGGCCAACGGCGTCTTCGATATTTCCCAGGCGCAGAACCAGACCATCGGCGACCTGAGCGGCTCGGGGCTCGTAAGCCTCGGCGCTAACCAGCTCTCGCTGAACCTCGGCAACAGCACCTTCTCGGGCACCATCGCCGATGGGGGCATCGGCGGTGGCACCGGCGGCAGCCTCGTCAAGCGCGGCTCCGGCACGCTGACCCTCACCGGCACGAACACCTACACCGGCGGCACCATCATCGACGAAGGCGGCACGCTGGCGCTCTCCGGCAACGGCAGCCTCTACTCCGGCGGCGCGCTGGAGGTCAACGGCACCTTCGACGTCACCGCCAAGACCCACGACTTCACCGTGGGCTCGCTGAGCGGCTCGGGTCTGGTTGCTCTCGGGGACCGGCAGCTCACCTTCGGCGCGGCGGCCAACACGGCTTACTCGGGCGTCATCACCGGCAGCACCAATGCCGCCCTCATCAAGGAAGGCACGGGCGAATTCGCCTTCAGCGGCACCTCCTCCGTGCTCTCCTGGCAAATCAACACCGGTTCCGTCGCCCTCGAAGCTTCGAGCTCAGGGCATGCCAACCTCTCGACCCAGGCCACCGTCACCGTCTCGGGAACCGGCGCTCTCATCGTCAACAACAACAACACGATCCAGACGCTGACCACCAGCGGCGTCGTCTCCGGCTCGGCCACGCTGACCGCCACACAGTACAACCTCAACGACGGCGCGGTCATCAACGCCAAGCTCGGCACCGGCACCATCTATTCCAATGGAGCCGTGACGGCCAACGCCTCGCTAGGAGCAGACTCGATCTACATCCAGTCGGGCATCCTGACCCTCGGCGCGGCGGACATCCTCTCGCACAACGCCACGGTGGACATCTCCGTCGACGCGAAAATGATCCTCGCCGGGGGCGACCAGACCATCCTGAACCTGACGGGCGCGGGCAATGCCTACGAGGAAAACAACTACGTGCTCCACGTCACCAACGGTGGCGATTACTCCGGCAATTTGGTCAGCGTGGGCTCGCTGGTGAAATCCGGCACCGGCTCACTCACCCTCTCCGGCTCCAACGAGTACGCCGCGGGCACCACCGTCGAGAGCGGCACGTTGATCGTCGACGGTCTGCTCACCAGCCAGACAGTGGTTGATGCGAACGGAACCCTCAAGGGCTCGGGCACCGTCAACGGAGACGTGACCAATAACGGCATCCTGGCTCCCGGAAATTCCCCGGGCACCCTGACCATCTCCGGCAACTACACGGAAAACGCCATCCTCCAGATCGAGATCGGCGGCACCGCGGGCGCCGGGGTCAACCCCAATGGGAATGACCAGGTGGTCGTCAGCGGCGTCACGCAGCTCAACTCGCAAACCAGCGTGCTGGAGCTCAAGCAATACAACAGCTTCACACCGCAGAAGGGGGACAGCTTCCAGATCATCAATGCCGCGGCGGGCTCCATCAAGGGAACCTTCTCCAGCATTACCTCTGACCTGAACCTGCAAGGCATCTTCAGCCGCTGGAACGGCACCATCACCTTCACCGGCCTGAGCTCCGGCGAGAACCTTGAGAACGCCTTCAGCAACCTCACCTCCAACCAAAAGGCCATGTTGAATGACCTCAAAGTGGGGCAGGACCAGTACGACGGCGGCAACCTCATCGTTCAGCTGCTCCAATCCTCCAACCCCTCCGTGGTGTTCGACAAAGCCTCGCCGGAAGCCTACGCGGGCAACGTCGATTACGCGCTGCGGGCGCTGCGGGCCTACTCCGACAACGCGCGCAACATGGAGTCGGTGCTGGTGGATGGGAAATACGAATTCTTCGGCGGGTATTCCGGTTTCTCAGCGGGAGCCAACAGCTCCGTGGACCTCGCCAACTACGATCTGAACGGCAACGCCGGGATCGCAGGTGTGCGCGGGCAGCTCACCCAGCGGGTCTCGCTCGGATTCTTCGTCGGCTTCGACAACGGCACGATCGATTCCACCTTCCTGCGCTCGGATGTGACCGGATCGGTCTGGGGCCTCTTCAGTGAAGTCGCCCTCACTCCGGACCGCCGCTTCCTGGCCATCGGCACCGTCTCCGCTGGATTCTTCAGCACCGACGGCACCCGCAGCACCTCGCACTTCAGCGGCATCGACACCAACTCGCAGGAGGTCTCCCTCGCGCTCCAATACGCTTGGCTGAAAGGCAGCAACTACTCCGTCACACCCGAGATCAAGCTGGCCTACTCCCACGCGAGCATGGGCGGGTTTAGCGAGAAGAACAAGGAAGTCAGCGAAGCCTTGAAGGTCAACGGCATCGACGCCGACAGCATCCTGACGGAACTGGCCATCAACGCCGACTGGCAAGCCCTAAGCCGCCTTACGCTGCGAGGCCGCCTGGCGGTTTACCATGACTTCGCCGACGCCTCGCGGGACGTCACGGCCCACCTGGTCAAGGAAACAACCGACTTCACCGTCCAGGCTCCCGGCATGGGGCAAACGGAGGTGAACTTCTCCGTGGGGGCCAACTACCGTTTCAGCAACCGAGTCGGGATGGGGCTTTCCTACAAGGGCGGCTACAACCCCGATGCCAAGTTCTCCAATAACTACTCGGCCAACGTGAGCATCTCGTTCTAAGGGCAACGTCTTTTGAGGGATGGGCGCCGTGACCCGCGCGCCCATCCCCAAAGTCATTCTGGTTAAGACAGAAGAATTCATCAGGAACTCAGGAACTCAGGAAAATACAGAGATTCTTTTCCTGAGTTCCTGAGTTCCTGATTTGTTTTTGTCTAATATCATCCCCGCTGCAAACGGTAGGCTCGGTATTCGCTCGGCGTTTGCCCGGTGTGGGCTTTGAAGGCGTGTGAAAAAGCGGCGATGTTGGCGAACCCGCATTCCACGGCGATGGTCTTGATGGCCTCGTCTGTGGAGACGAGCCGCTTTTTGGCCACGCGCAGCCGCCGCTGGATGAGCATCTGGTGGGGCGGGATTTTTAGGTATTTCTGAAATTCGGTGTGGAGATGCGGCAGCGACCAACCGGATTCCCTCGCCAGCTCCTCCAGCCGCAGCGGTTGCGCAAAGTCCTTCTCGATCCGCAGGATCACCGCGGCGATGGGGGCCGGGTAGCGGGTCATTTGCTGGGAACGCTCATGCAAGTGGATCTGGTAAATGAGCTTGGAGAAGAGGTAGTCGCGCATGACGTCGCGGCTAAAGGTTTCGTCGAGGATCAGCCGGGTGGTCTCGTGGGCCAGCAGGCTGATCTCCTCGACATCGGGCCACTTTGAAAACCGCGGCATCCCCATGCCCTGGGCGTCGCGAACGCGGAATTTGACCACAAACGTGCGGAAGGGATTCTCGAAATCGCTGCGGCCCAGCGATTCGTCGCCGGGGGCTTGCCAGACCAGGTCGCCAGGCAGCAGCTCGTGCCATCCATCCCCCTCGCGCTCGCGCACCCACCCGTGCCCGCCGGTGACGATTTCAACCCATTCGTCGTAGGGCGATAGGATGAAAGGCCGTGGATGTTTGCCGCTTTCCTGGCGGTAGGTGAACACATCGATCAGTGAGAGAGGAAAGGGTACGGGATTCATCGGCAGAGTGGAAACCGGAACGAGTTTTTAGCAAGCAAACATAGTTTTTGGCAAACGGTTGAGGTTGTTATTTCTAAACCTAAAGGGGATAGATGGCAACGCACCGATTTTTTAATAAACCACGCTCCACCCCATGTCCCGGAACCTTCTCTTTCCCACCGATTCCCTTCAAACGTTCGTCGCCCCGGAGTGCCTCTCCATCGACCGCCTGCCGATGCGGGCGACGATCTACCCCTTTCCCAGCGCCGCCGAGGCGCGCACGGGCGGGCGGGAGGATTCGCCGTGGTTCCGGCTTTTGAATGGAAAATGGCGCTTCCGCATGGCGGCGAAGCCGTGTGAGGTCGTGCCCGAGGATACGGCGGCGGGCGCCGACCGCTCGAAGTGGGACCAAGTGGAGGTGCCGGGCAACTGGACGCTCCAGGGCTACGGCCACCCGCACTATACCAATGTGCAGATGCCGTTTACATACGAGCCGCCGACGGTTCCCGACGAGAACCCGACGGGGATCTATGCGACCACGTTTGAGGTGCCCGCCGCCTGGGAGGGCCGCCGGGTGGTGATCCATTTTGGCGGGGCGGAAAGCGTGCTGTACGTCTATGTCAACGGCGAGGCCGTGGGCATGGGGAAGGATTCGCGGCTCCCGTCCGAATTCGATATTACGCCGTATGTCGCCTTCGGCGTGGCCAACGAGGTGACCGCCATTGTCGTGAAGTGGTCCGATGCCACGTTCGTGGAAGACCAGGACCAATGGTGGATGGGCGGCCTGCACCGGGAGGTCTACCTCTACTCCACGGCTCCGACGTATCTCGCGGATGTTTTCGCGCGGGCGGGATTGGAAAACGACTTCCGCGACGGCACGCTGCATCTGAGCGCGAAGATCGATTTCGCCGCCCAGCCCGAGGAAGGCTGGAAGGCGCGCCTGGAGCTTTTCGATCCCCGGGGGAAGGCTGTGCTGCGCAAGCCGCTGGAAGCCCCGGTGCCCATTGTGCCCGGTGATTTCCGGCGTTTGCAGGCGGATTTCCACACGACGGTAAAAAACGTCGCCGCGTGGTCGGCGGAAACGCCGCACCTCTACCGGGCCGTGGTCACGCTGCTCAACCCGAAGGGGAAAGCGATCGAAGCCGTGGCCACCCGCGTCGGGTTCCGCTCCGTGGAAGTGCGCGACCGTCAGCTGCTCGTCAACGGCAAGCGTGTGTTCATCAAGGGCGTCAACCGGCATGACCACCACGACACCAAGGGCAAGGCGCTCGATTACGAGACGCTCCTGCTCGATGCGGTGACAATGAAGCAGCTCAACGTCAACGCGGTGCGCACCTGCCATTACCCGAACGACGCGCGCTGGCTGGATCTCTGCGACGAGCTGGGCTTCTACGTCATCGATGAGACCAACCTGGAGTCGCACGCCTTTTACAACCATCTCTGCAACGACCAGCGCTACGCGGGGGCGTTCCTGGACCGCGTGGTGCGCATGGTCGAGCGGGACAAGAACCACCCCTCGGTGATCCTCTGGTCCCTCGGCAACGAAAGCGGCTACGGCCCCAACCACGACGCCATGGCCGGATGGGTGCGCGGCTTCGATCCGTCCCGCCCGCTCCACTACGAGGGAGCCATCTCGGCGAATTTGCCGGGCCACCTGCGCCCGGGGAAAATGTTCGATTATGGCTACCGGGCCACCGACATCGTCTGCCCCATGTACTCATCCATCGCGGATATTATCCAATGGGCAACCGACAAGGATCACCCGGACCGCACCCGCCCGCTCATCCTGTGCGAATACTCGCACGCCATGGGCAACAGCAACGGATCGCTGGCCGATTACTGGGATGCGTTTGAGAAATACCCCGGCCTCCAGGGGGGCTTTATTTGGGAATGGATCGAACACGGGCTCAAGCAAACGACCCCGGACGGCGAGGAATACTGGGCTTACGGCGGCGACTTCGGCGACACGCCCAACGACCTTAACTTCGTCTGCGACGGCCTCCTGTGGCCGAACCGCAAACCGCATCCCGGCGCATACGAATTCGCCTACCTCGCCCGCCCCGCCAAGGCGCTCGGGTTCGACCCCAAGACGAGCAAGCTGCGGATCGCCAACGCCCGTGACTTCGCCCCGCTGAGCGATCTGCGCGGCGGGTGGGAGCTCAAAATCAACGGCGCGCTGGCAGCCAAGGGCAAGCTCCCCGCGCTCAAGGCCGGGCCCCGCGAGGAGCAGGTTCTAAAATTGCCGCTGCAGCTCGCCAAAGTGGAGCTCCCCGCAGACGCGGAGGCATTCCTCAATATTCGCTTTGAACAAGCCCACGAGACGCCCTGGGCCTCGGAGGGCTACACGGTGGGATGGGATCAGCTCGCCCTTCCGGCCAGCGCCTTTAAAAAAGCGCCGCGCCGCGCCGGGGGCCGCAAGCCCGCCGCCGAACCGCTGACCGTGACGAAAGCCACGGGAAAAGTGATCATCGAAAACGCGGCCGTGCGCGTGGTCGTCGCGAACGGCAAAATCGAGGCGCTTTCCTTCGGAGGCAAAAGCGTCCTCACCGCCGGGCCGGAGCTGCAAATCTGGCGCGGCCCCACCGACAACGACGGCGTCAAGGGCTGGCAGGACGCCTGGCGCGCGCTCGGCAAATGGCGCACCCAGGGGCTCGACCAAGCCGTGCTCTCCGCCGCTCCCGCGAAAATCAAGGCCCGCCGCGACGGTACGGTGGAGCTTACGCTGGAGCACGCGATCTCCTGCGCGGCGGCGAAACGCGCCGTGGTGTTGCTGCACGTCTACACGATCTCCCCGGAGGGCTCCATCGCCGTTGCCAACCGCTTCACCGTCGGCAAAGCCGTGGATAATCTGCCCCGCCTGGGCGTGGTGATGCGCCTGCCTGAGAGCTTTGAGAAGCTGGCGTGGTTCGGACGCGGGCCGCTGGAGAACTACTCCGACCGCCACCGCTCCACGCTCGTCGATCTTTACGAAAGCACCGTGGCGGACCAATACGTCCCCTACACCATGCCGCAGGAACACGGCAACCATACCGGCGTGCGCTGGCTCGCGCTGGCCGACGGCGAAGGCAGCGGGTTGCGCGTCGAAGCCGCAGGGCCGCTGGAGTTCTCCGCCAGCCATTTCACCGCGCAGGATCTCTACGCCGCCTACCACACCTATGACCTGAAGGCGCGCCCGGAGACGATCCTGAACCTCGACCTGCGCCAGCGCGGCCTGGGAACGCAATCCTGCGGGCCCGACACGCTGCCGCAATACCAGATCCGCGCGGGCCGTCATGAATGGCGCTACACCCTGCGCGCCGCGCCGGGCGATATGAATTAGAGGGCACCTCTGGAAACTCTAGGTAGTGTCGTCACGAGAGCCGCAACGGCATCCACTTCGGCTTTTTGCGCCGTTTTGCAGCTATTTTTGGGTCAGTATTCACCAAGGGTCTTATCTAGCTGAGAGAGGAAAATGCCTGCAGCTTGAGCGAAGAATGTAGTAGATGTTATCATGGCGATGATTGAAGCGCCACTCGCATTCTTTGAGGTGCATAAAGAACCGGTTTGGGCGTATTCCATTGAGTCGCGAGAGCCGTAATTTGGCGAAACTCCAGAAGCTTTCGATGCCGTTGACATGGTTTTTGCCACGGACAAATTCGTTTTCGTGGTGAAAAACACGGTGATGATGATAACCGTCGGTAACCAACCCATCGTAGGCTTTCCAGCCGTCGGTATAAACATCGCTTTCCCCCAGGATATTTCCGCGTAAAATCGGCATGAGTGCTTCTTTAGAGCAGTTTTTCACAACGCTCACAAAAACCCTTTCTCCTCTTTTGTGGAGACCTAAAACCGGGAATTTTTGCAGAGCCATTCTTCCCTTGTTACCTCGTAGCCTCGTGGGGCCAAAATAGCTTTCATCCACTTCCACATCTCCGAAAAAGGGGGTGAATTCTTCACGCGTGAGCTGCATGATCCGTTGCCGTAAAAGCGTGTAGAGACGGTGCGTTGTGTTGTAGTTCAGCCGAAGAAGTTTAGTGGTTGTTGTTGCGGGAACATCTTCGGCGAAAAGTTTCAAAAGGCCTCGAAATTTGGCCTCAGAAATCCTGGCCGATTTTAGATATTTGTTTTTCATGACAGCTAAATGGATTGAACATGATTCTGTTCCATTCAGCTAGATAAGACCCTCACCAATATTGCCTCAAAAATAGCCACAAAACGGCATCAAAAATCCTTCGTGGCTGCCATGCGCATCTCGTAACGACACTACCTAGCCGGGCCACTGCGTGGCGAGACGGGCGGTGGTCGTCAGCGAGCCCCAGACGCCGCCCTCTTCCTCGATCATCCTTTCGCATACCCGGCGGATCTCCGGATCGAAGCTGGAGATCGCATCGGCGGCATAGTAACACTGGAACCAGCGGTCGCACGCTTCCCGCAGCGTGGTGTGGACGCACACGTCAGCCGTTACGCCCGCGAATACGAGGGTGTCGATCTTTCGCGAACGCAGGATGCTTTCGAGATGCGTCCCGCAGAACGCGCCGTAGCTGGCTTTGTCGATGACCACCTCGCCCGGGAGGGGCTTCAGCTCGTCGATGATGTCCTGGCCATGTTCTCCGCGGATTAAGAGGCGCCCCATGGGGCCCGTGGAGCCGATTTCGCTGCCCGCCCGGTGGCTGCGCGCGAGCTTTGCGGGCGAGCAGTCGGACAGGTCGGGCGCATAGCCCTCGCGGGTATGCACCACGAGGCTGCCCGCCTGGCGTGCGGCGGCGAGCAGACGCCCGGCGGGTTCGAGGATCGGCCTGACCCAATCCAGCCCGGCGATGCGGTCCGAGTAGCCGCCCGGAGCGCAAAAGTCGCGCTGAAAATCAATCATGAGCAAGGCCGTCTGATGCGTCTTCATAAGCCGATTCACCCCGGCCTTATTTCAAATAGGAGGCGTCGTAGAGCTTGGTGACGTCCACGACGGTGTCGCTGATCTTCTGGTCTTTGAAGAATTGCGCCACTTCCTTGGAAGCTTTCGCGGCGGCGCCGCTTTCCATCACCTCGATGTTTTTCTGTCCGCTGTAAAACACCACTTTCGGGAGCATCGCCTCCACTTCATCGGGCTTCTGGTCGAGGCTCTTGGCCGCGAGGGCGGAAGCTTCGGCGGGGTGCTGCTTGAGGAATTCGTAACCCTTGTTAAGGCCCTTCAAAAAGGCGCGGGTCTCGGCGGCTTTTTTTGAGGCGGTCTTGTTGCCGATGGCCAGGACGTCAAGGATCAGGTTGGGGGTTTGGACGGAGCTGAAAATCACGTGCCCTTTGTTTTCGCCGGAGGCTTTGGTAATCCACGGCTCCCAGGTCACGGCCACGTCGAGCTTTCCGGCGACGAGCGCCGCGCCGGAGTCGTCGGCGTTCATGTTCTTAAGCTGGATGTCCTTGTCCGTGAGGCCGACCGATGCGAGGGCCTTTTCGAGGAGCAGTTGATTGCATTGGCCGAGCGTGGCGGCAACGGTGTGGCCTTTAATGGCCTTGAGATCAGGGATCGCCTTGGTCGCTACGATGGCATCCGCGCCCGCCGAGGTGTCCGTCACGTAGATCACTTTCAATTGGCCGGGCGCTTTGTCGAGCACGGTTACCACGCTATCGGCGGTGGTGAGGGCGGCGTCGAGGTCCCCGGCCAGGAGCGGCAGCAGGGAATCCCCCGGCGAACTGAAGCTCTTGGTCTTGACGTCGAGACCCTCTTCCTTGAAGTACCCTTTTTCGTTGGCGACAAAGAAGGTGATGTAGCCAACCCAGCTATTGAAGCCGACGTTGTACGGTTTCAGGTCGGCGGCGTTGAGGGACGTGTGAAGGGACGCGGTGAGCGCCATGAGCAACGCGGCGTGAACGAGGTGACGCAGTTTGCGAACGGGATGAGTGATCATGGCAGGTTACTTACGGGAAAACGCCCCGCTCCGCTATGGGCGAACCGTCCTAATGCCCGCGACAGTGTCGCTGCTCAGCGCCCCGGGCACCCGCGAGAGGAAGCGCTCCGCAGGCGACCGCCGCGCCTGCCGCACACAGAGCATGGCCGCGCGCCGGTTCTCGACGCCGAGCTTGCCGAAAATACGTTCGAGATGGTGGCGCACGGTGTGCTCGGAGATGCCGAGGATTACGGCAATCTCGCCGTTGCTCTTGCCCTGCCCCAGCCATTCCAGGACTTCCTGTTCCCTCGCGGAGAGGGCCGCGCCCTCGGAGGCGAGCCCGCGCCGTTTGATCTGCTCCTCCAGGGAGAGAATGCGGCGGCCGGTGTGCGGGTGCCGCACGACGGTGACGTGCAGCTCCCCGCTCGCGGCAGGGAAAACCAGGACGCCGGGAGCCCAGGCCGACTCGGCGAGCCGCCCGGCGAGGGCCTTGGGCAGCCGCCCGTTGCGACACGCGCCGACGTAATGGCCGAGGAGCTTACGGGCCTGGCGGCTGGCGCTCTCGATTTCGCCGTTGTCACGAGGGAAAACGTGCCACCGCTGAAGCAGCGTTTCAGCCAGGTCATCGGAGGGCGTTTCCCTCCCCTTCAAACGCTCCAGGATTCCGTCCAGGGAAATATCCACGCCCACCGCGCCGATGAAGCGGTCCCGCTCCAGGATCGGCGCAACGCGGCTCAGGCAAAGCACGGGAAGGCCGGTGAGGCACTCTTCGTCATACGGCCCGAAGACGACCTCCTGCCGGGATTCGCGGGTGAGGAAATACCATTCCCCAAGGGTCGGCGAATCGTGGCCCCAGCTGTGCCCGAAGCGCAGCGTGCCGTCGTTGCGGTCCCAGCGCGGGGCGAAGCGGCCCGAGGCATCGTGGCCCTTGCGGCCGCTGAATTCGTCGTCCGAGCCGTCAAAGGCGTCCGGTTCGAAGACCGCCCAGAGCCCCAGAAGATCCGGATAGCGCACCATAACCGAACGCAGGAGCCGCACGACAAGGGGCCGGTCAACGACGCCCACCTTGCGCATGGAGACAAGGAGCGACGCCAGTTCGCGGACGCTGAGGAATTCGGGGCTTTCCATATCGGGGTGAGTGAAAGGAGCTACCCTACCACGGCCGAAGCCGGGATTCAAAAACCTTCGGTAATCCCGTTATTCCCCGATCCGCACCGTTTGTTTGAGCCGGAGGTCGCGGGAGGAGGCCCCGGCTTCAATGACAAATTCCCCGGGATCAACGGTCCACGCTTTTTTCTCCGGGCTCCAGTAGGCAAAGGCGTCGCGCGGCAGGTCGATGGCGACTTTCTGCGTTTCTCCCGGCTGGAGCGAGACCTTCGCAAAGCCTTTCAGCTCGCGGGGCGGCCGCTCCACCGCTGAGGCGGGCGGGCCCACGTAGATTTGCACCACCTCGGCCCCTTCGCGGGGACCGTCGTTGGTAATATTCAGAGTTACTCTTGCGCTTTCGTCCACGCGTTCAACGCTCAGCTCGCCATACGCGAAGTGCGTGTAGCCGAGGCCGTGGCCGAAGGGATAGAGCGGGGCTTTGCCGGAGCGGTCGTAGCCCCGGTAGCCCACGAAGACGCCTTCCTTGTATTCCACCACGGGCGGCTGGCTCGGGCCGGGGAGTTCGCCCGGGTAGTTGGCAAAGGCGGCGTTGTCGGCGAGGTCGCGATCGAAGGTCATCGGCAGGCGGCCCGAGGGGTTGACTTTGCCAAAGAGGATTTCGCCAAGGGCGGTCCCGGCTTCCTGCCCCAGGAACCAAGCTTGCAACAGGGCGGGCGCGGCTTCGCTGACCCCGGCCAGGCCGAGCCCCGCGCCGCTGGTGTTGACGACGATGGTGCGCGGGTTCACGGCGGCGAGGGCCTCCACGAGGCGCTGCTGGGCGAGGGGGAGATCAAAAAAGCTGTCGTTGGATTCGCCCGCCATGCGCCCGGTGCAGACGATGACCGCGTCGGCCTTTCGGGCCCGCTCCACGTCCGGCGCGATGCGGCGCAGGCCGACCTTGATGGTTTGCCTGCCCCGGGGAAATACATACCAGTGGACGCTGATCGGCACGGCCTGGCCCTTGGTCAAATGCAGGCCGTCGCCGTTCTCCCACTGCGGCACCAGGTTCCCGCTAAACTGCGGCGGCGGTGTGCCGATGCGGATGTTCGGCTTGGGGTTCCAGCGCGCGGTCCCCTCGTAGTCCCGGATAAGCTCCCAGTCGCCGTCCTCCGGCGCGACGAGCACGCCGTCCCAAGTGAGCACACCATTGCGCCCGACGGGGATGCCAAACGGTCGGTTCTGGTCGCCCCACGCGAGGTTGATGCCCGGGACCACGGCCTCCATCGGTGGCGTGCCGCCGGTTTGCGCGGCCTCCTCGGGCTCTTTGGCGGGGCTCACCGTGGCCTTCAGGCTGAGCCCGGCGGGGCCATCGACGGAAACCTGTGCGCAGGCCAGCGTCTCGAATACGGAGGGATCCGCCTTGGGCGCGGGCTCGAAGCTCACGCTCACTTTATCCCCGGCGGCGGCCCGGATGCCGTCCAGGTAGTTGACGGTGTGAAAGGGCGCAACGTGGCCGCTCCCGCCGCCGGAGATAGGGGTCTTCATGGCATAGTCGCCGTAGACGGCAATCGAGCGGATCTTTGCTGCGTCCAGGGGGAGCGTTTCGTTTTCGTTTTTGAGGAGCACCACTGCCGAGCGGGCGATCTCCAGGGCGGCCCGGGACGATTCGGGCGAATCCTCAGGCAGGCTCTTGATTTTCTGCGGCCGGTCAAAAAAGCCCATCGAGAACTCGGCCAAGAGGATGTGCTGGACGGCGGCGTCAATGGCTTCGAGTGTGACCTGGCCATCCGCCAGCGCGGTCTTGACGGTGGGCTCGGAAAGGCTGGCAGCGCTCGGCATTTCGAGGTCCATGCCGTGGGTCAGGTAGCCGCCAGGGCCGCGCCGCAGGGGAAGGCGCACCCTTTGCCAAAGGTTCGCACGCCTTGCGGGCCGTCGGACATGACAAAGGAGGGGATGCCGAGGCGCTCGATGGGCATGGTGTAAAACTGATACCCGCCGAGGAGCTTGATTTTCTCCTCCAGCGTCAGCCGTCCCAATAAATCCTCCGTTCGCTGCCGGGGCGGCAGGGAAGCATCCCGGTATGGAAGCGCAACCGCCGAGGGATGCGAGCCGGGCTCTGCCTGGGTGCCGCACACCAGGGCAAGGCTCGTGAGGGTGGAGGTGAACGCGGCCTTCAGAGGGGAGAAGAAGCGGTGCGTCGTAAGGGGAACTACCGTTGCCTGACGTTTGCACCGAAGGGGCGTTTCGGCAAGGTTTCTTAGGGAATTTTTTTCCGGGTGCCCGCCGTTGGCAAAGAGGCCAGGATGAGTACCTTGCGCGCGGCGGCGCTTCGCGTCTTTTGCGCTTTTTATGCCGTTTTGCGATTGGAAATTGCACCCGCCCACGCGCCCGCCTCATGATGGAGCGATGCCCCGTTTTTACATTTCACCCGAGCGCTGGAACCCCGCTTCCCTGGAGCTGGGCGAGGAGGAAGCCCACCATGCCCTGCACGTGCTCCGCATGAAGGCGGGGGAGCGCGCGGTGTTATTCAATGGCCAGGGTAGCCAGGCCACGGCTGAGATCACCGCCACGACCAAGCGCACCGTTTCCCTCAAGGCCCTGGAGCTCACCCAGGCCGCCCCGCAACGCTGCCGCATCACCCTGGGCCAGGCCATCCCCAAGGGCAAGAACATGGACCTCGTGGTCCAGAAGGCGACCGAACTGGGCGCGGCCGCCGTGGCCCCGCTGCTCACCGAACACACCGTCGTCCAGTGCGACGCCCGCGAGGCCCTTCGCAAACAGGAGAAATGGCAGGCCGTGGCGGTCGAGGCCTGCAAACAGTGCGGGCAGAACTGGCTCCCCGCCGTGCTCACCCCGCAGCCGATGGAACGCCTGCTGCAAAACGAATTCGACCTGAAGCTGATCGCCTCGCTGGCCCCCGGCTCGCGCCACCCCAAGGAAGTGCTCGCCGAGGCGGTGCGCGAACGGGGCGGCACCCCGCCACAAAGCGTCCTCATCCTGATCGGCCCGGAGGGGGACTTCTCGCCCAGGGAAACCGCGCTCGCGCTCGACGCCGGGTGTAAGCCGATCACGCTCGGCCCCATCGTGCTCCGCACCGAAACCGCCGCGCTCTATTGCCTTAGCGTGCTAAGCTACGAGCTGCTCGGCTAAGCCGCCGCCGCCCGCCGCTCCCTACCCATGCTTTTCGCCGCCATCGCACCCGTTTTCGTCATCATGCTCGCCGGGCTCATCGCCCGCCGCACCGGCGTCCTCTCCACCGAGGCCGACGCCAGCCTGATGCGCATTTACCTCAACTTTTTCTACCCCTGCCTGATCGCCACCAACATCCTCGGCAATGAGGCGCTCCACCAGGCCGCGAACCTCTGGGTGCCGCCGCTCATCGGCGCGGCGACCATGGTGGCCGGGTTCGCCTTTTGCTGGCTGGGCGCGCGGCTTCTGCGCATTTCGCGGGGAGCGCCCACCCGCACGTTCGTCTACATCACCGGCATCTATAATTACGCCTTCACCGCCATCCCGATCGTGGGCAGCCTCTTTGGCAAGCAGGCTCTTGGGGTGCTTTTCCTGTTCAACCTCGGCGTGGAGCTGACCTTCTGGGTGGCGACAGCTTTAATATTACCCAATCGCACCGAAATCAGCCTCTGGCGGCGCATCTTCAACGTCCCCGTCATCACCGTGCTCGCCTCCGTGGTGCTCAACCTGCTGCATTTCCGCGAGGCCGTTCCGAAGAGCCTGGATTGGGTCTTCACTGCGCTCTCCATGATGGGCAACTCCGCCATCCCGCTGGCGCTGCTGCTCACCGGGGCCATCATCACCGACTTCCTGGGCGACGCCAAGCCCTCATGGAGCGACGCCCGGGCCTTCAGCGGCGCATGCTTTCTGCGGCTGGGCTTCCTGCCGCTAACCTTCCTGGCCGTGGCTTGGTGGATGCCCTGCACGGTTGAACTCAAGCAAGTCCTCATCGTCCAAGCCGCCATGCCCGCCGGACTGTTTCCCGTGGCCCTGGTTAAGCACCAAGGCGGCGACGTCGGCCTCGCCGTCCAGATCGTCATCGGCACCACCGCGCTGGCACTCCTCACCATGCCCCACTGGGTTTCGTGGGGCTGGAAGCTTGCGGGGCTTTAGGCGGCGGCTCGTCCGCCGTACCCGCTACGGTCCCCGCCACGGCTAGGGTTGCAACCGTTTGGGCGGCTCTGGATTTTCCGTAGGAGGAATGATTTTCGGGTCCAGCATGATCCCTTCTTTCGCGGCAAAATCCTCCAGCGCCTGTTCCGCCAACGCCTGCTGCTCCGTCTCCTTGAGCGCGATCCCCTCCGCGCCCATCGAATCGCGCGCCACCCGGATGCGGCCCGCCGCCTTCGCCTTCTCCTCATCGAGCAATTGCTTGAGGCGGTCGGAATTCTCCCCCACCCCGCCAATCGCCCCGATCATCCCACTGGCCATCTCCGCGAGTTCCGCCGTAGCGCGCTTCACCTTGAGATCGCTCACCGCGCTGCTCATCGCCTCGATTTTATCCTTGGCCGCCTTCACCGCCACATCGCGGGCCTGCACCAATTCACGATAAGCCGCCTCCGCCTGCTCAAGCTGCTTGCGGTTCTCATCAATCTCGCGAGAAACCGTCTGGAGCCGTAACGCGTATTGCCCGGCCACCTCGCGATTACCGGCACGCAAATGCGCCGTCGTTTTCGCCTTCAGATCGGCCTCCTCCGCCTCGAGATTGCGCACCTGGCCGACCAACCGCTCGCAGAGCCCCGCATGCGCGGCGAGCCCCTGATTATAATTGCCGATCTGCTTGCGCAGATTCTCCTTTTCCAACTCGAGCAAGGCCTCGGGATTCTGGCGTTCCGCCTTGCCGACAATCAGACCAATAAAGCCGCGGATGAGATTAACAATGCGATGCAACATACACGTGTTTTCCTGTGGAGATTTGGCTGCCGACCGAAAAACTAGGGCGAATAGAGAGGAAGAGAAAGAAATTTCGGCGAGGCCGAAACGGGAATTACTCAGAGAACCCCAATTTTTCGGGAGAAAACTAAAAACGGACTTGCAAAGGCCACGTTCTGAGCTACTTTGAACAGACCAGATCGCGGGGTGGAGCAGCCTGGTAGCTCGTCAGGCTCATAACCTGAAGGCCGCGGGTTCAAATCCCGCCCCCGCAACCACTTTAAGAGGCTCATAGGCAAACGCTTATGAGCCTTTTTAGTGCCCTGAAGTGGGTTCCGTATCTGTGCTGAAAATAGCTGTTTTTAGCCATTCTACGCATTTTGGGCGTGATGCAAACGTGAGGCGTGGTAAGGTGCCTCTGTGAAGATTCGGAAAATCCGCCATCGCTCCGGTAATACCGGCTGGCAAGTCGATTTTGGGCTGGTTACGCAGCCTGACGGCTCGCGTCGGCGGGTTCAGAAGGGCTTTAAGACCAAGGCAGAGGCGGAAAAGGCGCTGTCAGACGCAAAGGAAAAGAGGACGGTGCACGGAGACGCGGCTATTGCCCTGGCCGAATCCGAACGAATCCGGTTTGTGGCCGCGAGGGATAAGTTGGCGGCCGCTGGCGGTACGATCGAGAAAGCGGTCGAACTGTTTCTGCGTCACAACGCCACGATCAAAGAGCCGATCCTGCTGGAAGAGCTGCTCACGAAGTGCATCGATGCCAAGGCCACTCTCGGGGCCAGCATCCGCTATTTGCAGCAGTTTCGTTGCTCGTGCACCAACTTCATTCGCAGCCGCGAAGATCGGCTGGCTCATACCATCACCCGGGATGAGGTGCGCCAATGGGTGCTCGGCCAGGGGTGGGCTCCCAAGACGCAGCGCGTCTACCTGGGGGATCTTCGTGCGTTGTTTGCTTGGGCACGCTCAGAACATTTTGTCGCGGAGAATCCAGCGTCTGGCGATGGGCCGGAGAAAATAGCCCTGGCCAAGCTGGATGACTCGGCGATCAGCCGCCTCCAGGTGCGGGATGTTAAAAGGCTCTTTGCGCGCATTGCCAGCGTCCGGCGTGGCGAGGATTTCCGCCCGCTCTTGTGGTATGTGGCGCTTGGGCTGTTTTGCGGGATACGGCCCGCCGAACTCGAGAAGATGGACCGGGGCGATGTCAACCTGAAGGAACGCCATGCCGTGGTAAGCGCGCCGATCGCCAAGACTCGGCGGCGTAGGGTCGTGGATCTGAGCGAGGCAGCTTGCGCCTGGCTCGCCCTGGACAAGAGATCCGAGGGGCACATCATTCCGGTCAACTTCGTGCGCCGGTGGAGGCGGCTGCGTACCGAGCTGAAGCTCACGCCCTGGCCGCATGACGTGATGCGCCATACGTTTGCGTCAATGCACTACGCCGAGCATCAGGATGAAGCCTTGCTGAAGGCGCAGATGGGGCACTCCGCGGGCGAGGATACTTTGATGCGCCATTACCGCGCCCTGGCCACCCGCGCCGAAGCCGCCGCCTTCTGGAAGTTTACCCCATCGAAGCGGCGGGCAAAGGTGTGGAAGCAGCGCCCTATTTCTGAGCAGCAGCAGCTTTCTCGGCCAGGCGGATAGGCCAGTCGGGGGCCGTCAAAAGGGCGGGCCTGCTGGTCTTGGCTTCGTTGTAAAGTGCCAGGAAGGCCTTATTGAGAGCTGAATCCTTTTTAGCCAGGTCGGGAAAACGCCGGATGGCTTCGGCCTGGGCGTCCGAGACAGTCTTGAAAGTGGTTGCTTGCGCTGACGTTGCCGATGCGCTTGGGGGTGGTTGCGCCAATGCAACTTGCATGGCCTGTGTCCCCGCCGTTTTCTGCCTCACTCTATTTATGGCGTCTGTGGAGGATGAGACGGCAGAGATCAGGACAGCGAGCAGGAAGATTGCGAGGATTATGGTACCGATGCCTGTCTTCTTGGGTGCCGCAGAGATTGCAACGCCGTCTTGAATGATGATGACCTGGTCTTGCCGAGAGCAGATGATGAGCGCCGCGAGAATCCCCGGAATCCAGAAACAGAGCGATAAAATCGTGACAAGTAAAATAGAGCCGCAGCCTTTATCTAGAACGGCGAGCGGCGGGAAGATGATGCAAATAATGACGCGAAGGAAGCCCATAAGTATTCGTCTAGATTCTGTTGCTGGTTAGTTGAAGGGCTATTTATTGGGCGGGATTGAGACGAGCACCCAATTTTCAAGAGTGCGGTTTTCGCCCCATGTACCGTCATAGTGGTAAACGCCAGCTTGGTAAATTTTAACCTCGATCCGCTGATTGTCCGTAACGCCGGAGAGGCCTTTTACAAAGATGAATTTCTCTGAAGGTTCCCACGTGATCGTGCTGATGCCGGGGCTTCCTCCTCCGCCAATCCTGCTCAGGCTGGAGCCGCCGCTTGATCCGAGCGATCTTTCATACATCGGATGGGCCAGGACGCCGTTTTTTAGCACCTCTACAACTTCGATGCGGCGAACTTGGGATTTCGCCTCTATCTCCTTTTGCTGGGCTTCCGCTTGTTTCTTGGTGGCCAGCTGGGCGGCGGTGGCGTTGCGCTGGGTAGCAATTTGACCTTGAAAAGCGGCTGCCTTTTGCGGGTCGTAGCCGTACTTTTGCTGGATTTCAGCGGGAAGAGCAGTGAAGGGCACCTTTTCAATCCCGGCATCCGTGACCAAAACAAGGCCATCGGGGTCCGCCCTGCTGATGGTCACGTTTTTATAATCCCGTCCATCGGTTGTAGTAAGATCGTCGGCGAGCAACGCGATGGGGAAGAGGAGGAAGGCAATCAGTGCTGTTTTCATGGAATCCTTTCAGTTCTCGATCAAATGCCAGGATCGTGCCCCGTCTTTGTCGATAATCAAGCAGATTCCAGGAGACCTCCAGTGAGAGTAGATGCTCTGAAAATGATCGCGCAGGTTCTCTTCTAAGCCGACTTTTTTGGCTTTTGGTGCGGCGAGACTTTCTCGGAAAACATCTTGATGGCTTCCTCAAACGGGACTCCAGCCGGGGCAGGAAAGGTAAAAACCGCTGGCTCGTATCGGTATTTTGGGAGCGGAGAAACCCCGCGCTCAATCGCCTGGAGATAGGCGTTGTACTCTTCGGCGTTGGGCCGTAATACGACGTCGTGTTTGATTGCCCACTGAATAAGGGCTCGTATATAGGGGCTTCTGGCTATGCCGGAAAGCTTTGAAATCTGTTCAAGTCCAAGGACTTCCTCGTTTGATAATGTGACCGGCACGTTTCTTACGCCAGTTCCAATCGGACGTGTCTTTTTGCTGCTCATCAAAGAATCTTAATGTTCTTTTGTTTTTTTTCAAAAATAATCGTTGCAAGTGCTTATTAAGCATATTAAGCATGATGGCGATGAGTGAGACATTATCCGATCCGGTGAGCGAGGATGCTCCCCGTTACAAAACTTCCCCGATCCCAGAGGACCTTCATCGTGTTCTGAAAATCGAGGCAATCAAAAAGGGAGTCCTCTTAAAGGAACTCATCACTGAAATTTTGAGAAACCACGTGGCTGGAAAATAAGGCCGAAATTATGCAATCCCCTGAAATCTGCACCGCTGTGCAAAAAGGATCGCTTTTCGATTTCGACTTTTCCACGCAAGACGACTTGGTATGCGGGGTGCCCACGGTGGAGCGGCAGACCGGCTGGCATCGCCCGTATCGGTTCACGATATGCCAGGAGATCGAGGTACTGCTGGCAATCCGGGAATTCAGCTACGATCTCAATGATACTGCGTTCCTCCGCTATTTCGAGTCGCGCACCGGACGCCAGATCCGCCAATCCCTCGCGGAATACCCGGAAGGTAGGAGTGCCCGTGACTGGCGTGTCCCTCTTTCGGAGGTAAAACGGCCTCACTACCTGATCAACAACGCTCCGCTTCCCGATGACGAGTTTGAAAGCATGAAAGGCGTGTATGCGATCGAGCGAGCGAAGCTCCAGGACTGCTGGGAAATTTATAATCTAGAGGAGGTAACACAATGAAAGTCGAACTCGACCGGGATGAGATCTTCTCGGCGCTGATGGGACTTCGTTTTCGGTTGCAAAAACAGTTGGGATACCTGCGCGTCCTGCGCAAAAAAGACCCTCTTGGAAAGCCGATTCTTTCGCTGCTGACTTATGGCGAGGAGCGTAAAATTTTGCACGCGGAGGCTCTTCTGCTTCGCCGTGCGCGGGGAAAGATGCGGGCTGCTTATCGTGAGGGGAGCGTGGCTTCCCTTCGCTACGTCGAGAGCGTGACCGTTCCCGTGCCTGCTCCCATGCCGTTGTGGAAAAAAGGCGAACCGCCGCGTGACCGTGACGTGGTCATCATTGCGAATCTGATGGCTGGCGATGATTCCAGCGTCTGGTGCGAGCCGGTGTGCACCCGGGCGCGCTGGTCCGATGAGGCGGAGGACTGGGTCTTCGTCTCCAACGGCCTCGTGATCCGCCAGTGCCTCGAGGACAAGCTGATCATCCACTGGTGGGCGGACGTGCCCTCGGAGGAACCGCGCCATGACACCATCGCCGTCTGACTGGATGGAGCGCTCCCTGGCCGTGCTGCGCGCGCTGAAGGCCGACGTCGTGCTCTGGAGCCAGGTGCGGGCAGAGGTGGACGCCTTCTTTGCGGCGCACCCTACTGAACACCGCGATGCCCATAGCGAGGGCTTGCTGACCGTGCTCGTTTTTGAACGCCTGACCGCGAGCCAGGCGGAAACCCAAAACCAGAAGATTGCCTGATTATGGACCCATTACTTGCCTATATGCTCATCGCGCCCCTATTCACGTTTGTCTTGGGGATCGCTTATGCCCGTGGCGAAAAACGGCGTATGTCTTGCGCGCGCTGCCCGCTCTATAAGAGGGAGGAAGGGTACCGTGAGGACGAGGCCGCGCTGGCCAGGATTAACGCCAGAAAGGAGGCGAAGCCGGTATGACAACCGCCGATGCGTTGCTTACCGCGCCGGAGGTGGCGACCCTGCTCAACGTATCCGTTTGCACGGTGCGCCGCCTGGTGGCCCGCAAAAAACTGATGTGCGTGGATCTCGGGTACCGCACCAAGCGGTTTCGCCCCGTGGACGTGGAACGGCTTAAAACCAAGCTTTCGGGCGGGGGGAGGGAAACGTGGCTATGAAAATCGCCGTTCCCCTCTGGGCTTGGCCGCTGCATATCGAGGCTGGGAACGGGGCGTATGGCGACGTCGTGGTAATGGAAATACCGCCTGTATTCGTCGCTTATCCGGCGGAGGCTTGGCTGGCAAGGCAAGCCTTTCACCGTGGCCGCAAACCCATCCTTGACGAGGTGTAGCCATGATCATTCTCGCCATCGTTGCCCGCATTTCCACAGAGCCGAATATCCGGCTCGAGTACGTGCTCGATCCCGACCTCCAGCCCGCCTTTGAGTTGACTGCCGAGCCGGTTATCGAATGGACGACTGACCGGAAAAAAGCCCTGGAGATCGAATTGAGCCAAGCTGAGGAACTGGCCGCGAAGATCGGAAGGCCAGCGTACGCCATGATCATTTCCTCCCGGCATGCGCACATCCATTGGCCCGCCCGCAAGCGGCCCGCGCCGTCTCCCGATGAGGTTTACCGCAAATACGAAAGAGAAAACCTGGCATGAGTGAATCGTATCAAAAAAAGGGCTTTGTCGCCCCCGGCATATCAGAGGCAGGGCATTTGAACGCAGGCAGCGGCCTGGAGATCACCGCCGCGTGCAACCGCTTCTTGCGGTCGCGGGGAATCGAGGCCGGTGCGTGGAACCCCGCCGATTTCGGGAAGAAACGGCAGGGCCTGCCGCCTGGTCGGAAAACCAAAAGCAAGCAGCCATGAACAAAGACGACGCAGCCCAGGAAATGAGGCGCATGGACCTCATTGTCAACGCAGCCCATGCGAAGCACCACAACGGCCGCGTGATGCTCGACCGCGACAACGGCTGGAACACGCCGCTGGAAGAGCTGATCGAGCGCGAGGACCAGGCGCGGGCCGACGCGGAAGCGCGCACGCTCGTCGTTTTTAAGATGGTCGAGCAACGCCTGGAACTGACCGCCGAGGCCCGCGAACTGATCCGCACGGAGGTGTGGGACCAATTTTGCCAGTATGAAAATTGCCTGATGGAGTGGATCTTCAGCGCCGGGCCGCACCCGCTGGAAGTGCTCCGCAGGCTCTTTGCCTACGCGAAGATGAAGCGCCCGGGCCTCCTCTGGAACATGGGCTTTCGCGCGATTGGCCCGCTGCTCAAGGAGACGCACGCGGCGGCGCAGGCGCGCTGCCGTGCGCTCTTTGGCTCGCTCTCCGCGTGCTGGAGCAAGCCCTCGCAATCCGTGGAGCGCATGAGGGCCGCGCAGCGAGGAAATTTAAACCGCCTGGGAGGGAAAAAAGTGACCGGGCTACGCAGTAACATCGACCAAAGGAACAAAAAATGAACTGGATACCCTACGAAAATTTGACTGAGGAACAGAAACAGGCCGTGCAAAAAAAATGGGAGCGGATGGCTTCCGAAAGCGGGAACTTCGATTTCACGTTTTTCGACTCGGGCGCACCGAATGAGTTCCGCATGAGGTCTGCGACGGACGGGAAGCCGGTGAGTGAGCGCCCCCCAACGGTCTCGATGGAGGCGATCCTGCGCGTGCCCCGGGCCGTGCTGCTGCCCAGCCCGCTTAACCCGCGCAAGACGTTTTCCCCGGAATACCTGGGCGAGCTGGCCGCGTCGATCCGCGCGAACGGCATCTTGAATGCCATCCTGGTAAGGCCCTGGAAGGGCGAGGGCAAGCTGGCGGGAATCGCCTATGAAATCGTCGCCGGCGAGTGCCGCTGGCGCGCCTCGGAGCTAGCCGGGCTTGATCAGGTGCCGGTGGTGGTGCGCGACATCTCGGACGTGAAGATGCTGGAGCTGATGCTCACCGAGAACATGAAGCGCCAGGATCTGACGCCGCTGGAGGAAATGGCGGCGTTTGCCCGGATGCTGGAACAACGGGACGAAGCGGGCGCGCCGATCTACAACCAGACGCGCCTGGCCGAAAAGATCGGCGTGGCCGAGAACTACGTGCGCCAGCGCCTCATGCTCTCGCGGTTGACGGCCGTGGGGCGCAAGGCGCTCACGGAAGGGAAGCTCTCCTTTTCCACCGCCCGGGTGATTTGCCAATGCCCGGCGAGCGTGGTGGCCAAGGTGGAAGACGAAGTGCTCCACCCGAAAAAGTACGACCAGTGGTGCGATAGCGATGAGCCGCTCACGGCGGAAGAAGCAACGGAGGTGATCCAGGAGCGTTACATTCGGGATTTGAGCAAACCGCCTTTTGAGTTGAGTAGCCCCAGCCTTATCCCGGTGCATACCAACGCCGCTGGTGAGCGCCTTGATGGAGGCCCTTGCACGGATTGCCCCTGGAATAGCGCGAACCAGGCGGACGGCCAGGAGCAGGCCCGCACGGGCAAACGGGGCCGCCCCTCGGGCAGTTCCAAGTATTGCCTCAACGTACCCTGCTTTTCCCGGAAAGTTGAAATCAACGTGGCTTCGCGGCTCGAAAAGGCAAAGGCCAATGGCGCGAAGATCCTCTCGGACAAGGAAGCCGAAAAGGTGGTCTACGAGTCAGGGCAACTCAGATACGGCACGCCCTACGTGAAACTGAGCGAGAAGCCGGGCTTTGAGGACTTGGCCAACGGGGTCAAAGAAAAGAAAGTGCCCACGTGGAAAAAGCTAGTGAGCGGTGAGAGTGCGCCACCGCTGGTGATCGCCGTTGACGGCCATGGGCACATCCATGAGCTGGTGGAACGCAAGCTGGCCCTGGAGGCAGCCCGGCTCAACGGGAACGAAAAGCTCCTTTCGCTGGGCTCGGGCCGCGGGCGTTCCCTCCAGGAAGAGGACGTCAAGGCGCAGAAAAAGGCCGAACGGGAGAAACAGCGGGAGCGTGAACGCTACTCCAACGCGGTGATGGCCGCCTTGGTGGGGGCCGTGGAGGAAGAAGGCGCGGGCGGGGCCGCGTTTTGGGAGGCGATGCGCGCCATCGCCCGCCGTCACGCGGGAAGCGTGGGCTGCATTTACTTTTGCAAGCGCCGCGGTATTGACCGTGGCAAGGATGTTTACGACGTGGTATTTGAGGCTTTGAAAAAAAAGGAAAATTCCGCCCTGGCCGGTATGATCGTCGAGCTGCTTTTCGCCCAGGACTGGGCGTGGGCTCAAAGCCCGAACGCCGGGGGCAACGAAGTCCCCGACAATGCCCTGCCTCTTTTGAAGCATTACGAGATCGACCTGGCCGCAATCAAAAAGCAGGTGAAAGAGGAGGCAAAAGCGGAGGCCGAGGCAAAGAAAATGCCGAAGGGGAAGGCGAAGAAAGCAAAAAAGGATGAACAGCCCGTTGCAGCCGCGGCCGAGCCCTCGGAAAGTATTGAGCGTGTTAAAGATTTGCCTGATGAGGACTGGGAGCGCGTTGTAAAAGCAATTCGCGATGCAGGAGTTTCGGGGATCAAGGTGAAGGAAATCAGCACCAACCTGCACCTGCCCCATCCGCGCGTGTATACCATGATCGTAACAAAGGGGATAGGGCCGGAGTCGAGAATCGAGAAATGCGGCCCGTCCACGTTCCGCATCAAGCAGCCCGCGATCACGCCGGAAGAGATTGAGAGCCTTATGACTTGGTGCGCCGAAAAGAAGGTGCAGATCGATAGGCTCCCCAAGGCACCCGGAGTACAGCCAAGCCTCTTGGCAAGCCTTCAGGAAGAGCTGGGGCTTGACTACGATAGCGCGTTGGCCGTGTGCGACCGCTTTGTGGACTGGCGGGATGAAAAGAGCAAAAACGAGAAGGGAGAGCTGTGATGTCCGGGAGCTTTTGCCGATTTAAGGTAATGGATGTGGCCTGGGCCGACCGCTTTGATAACCCCCGCGTGCTTGTTCTGGAGGTCACCCCTGATTCGGATATTTGCCGTTATTGCTACATTTCCGAGGCTTGCGGGGGAGCCGGTTACGCTCCAGAAACGGCGGTGATGACAAAGGAGGAATGGCTCGAATTTGTTGACCGCTTTGCTGATGAAGAATCACCTCGGAGAATTCGCGAAGTAAAGAGTAAGGCGGCTGAGGTATTTGTTGAGCCGGAAGAATGGAGTAAAATGAGAATCCGTTTTGCACTTACTGGAAACCCTTGGATTAATGGTTAGGAGAAAATCTATGCCCGCGCTTAATTTTCTAAAGAGGTTCGCTGACGATGTGGAAAGCGGCCACAAGCTTCACACAATCCGCGCCAAGAGGAAGCATCCTATCAAGGTTGGCGATAGGCTCTTCCTCAATACGGGGATGCGCACAAAGAAGTGGTTTCGGCGATTAAGGGAAGCCCAGTGCACGAAGATTGAAGAGATCATTATCACTGATTACTTCGTGTACGTGAACGAAAAATGCCTTTCGCTTGAAGAGATGAATGCGTTGGCCCGTGCAGATGGATTCAGAGACGACATGAGGGATGACGCCTGGGCTGTCATGGTCCAGTTCTTCTCGGATGTTCACGGCCTTCCTTTTCGTGGCGACCTGATCCATTGGAGTCCGCCGCAGCCCTGATCAAATTCCGTGCCTGCTTGGCTTGGCTGGCAAAAAATATAGTCAGAAATTTGTCTCGATGCCCTTTATCGAGATGAGCGAATCATATCCATACTTTCCATGTTTCTTGTCACCGGCGATACTTACGACATCCGCGAACAGCTCAAAGAGATGGGCTGCAAATGGGATGCGGACGCGGGCGCGTGGGCGGCTTCAGACGAAGCAACCCGTGCGCTGGGCCAGGCTCTCGCCGATGACGAGCCATATCGGAAATGGCGGGAATTCCTGGGTTCTCTGGCATGGGCGCAAGGCTCATTTACGGACACCGCTTTCCAGGCGGGGCTTAACGCCTGCTCGCGGGGTATTCCCGTGCGCGAGGCCGTTGAGGAAGTTCGCAGCCGAATCCATGCGGCAGGGAAGACGCCTGAGGCGGGCTGGGTGGAGCGCAACGTGGGCCGGGCTTATGATTACGCGGAACCGCCCAAGGACCGCCGTGGCGGCCGCGTGGCGCGCCCGGGCGGCGGAGTTGCGGAGGGTGAAGCGCCCAAGGAAAAACCGAAGCCCCAATTTGACCCCCAAAAATTGCATGCTTTTGCCGCAAGGCCCGGTGTGGTGATCGACACGGCCTGGCTTGCGGATCGCTCGCCGGTGGACCCCGCCATGGTGGGACCAGTGGAATTTCTTCGAGCGCTCTACAAGCCTGAAGAGAGCGTAGTAATACTAGATGTTTTCAAAAGCCAGGGGCAATGGCTTTATTCGGCCCAGCGCGGGATCGAGCCGAGCTGCGTTGACTTTGCCGCGTGGAAGGAAAAGGACCCGTTCCATACCGCGCCGCCGCTTCTTATGCCCGGACGACCTTTTGACGCGGCTGGTCCCCAGGGGATCTGGTATTTGTGCAACCCGGTGGATGGAAAATTCCGCGTGATGGATGGGGTGGACATGCGACAGCTTCCAAAGTGGAGCCGCCGCTGGGAGCCGTGCGTTACCGATTGGCGCTATTTTGTTTTCGAGAGCGACGAGGCGGATGCGCGGGACTGGATTGGCGCGATTGCGCAGCTCCCCATGAGGATCGCCGCGATCTACACCTCCGGAGGCAAGTCGATCCACGTGCTGGTACGAGTGGATGCCCGCTCGAAGGTAGAGTTTGACCAATGGCGCGAATCCGCTAAGCGGACGATGATCCCCTTGGGCGCGGACAAGCAGTGCATGTCTGCCGTGCGGCTGACGCGCCTCCCCGGGTGCCTGCGCTTACAGGACAAGCACGGGCGCGCCTATCCTCGGCCTCACTTGCAAAAGCTGCTCTACCTGGCTCCAGACGCGGAGAAGGGCGCATTGATTGAACGGCGACCGCTGCGCGATTCCTTCGGACCGTGGCAGCGCTGGGCGGAAGGCATGCTTGCGTCTGACCGGGATGAAGTGGACGATGAGGATTTTGCGCGCTTGGTGCGCGGGCTGAACGGGTTCCATGGACCGCGCTCCAAACATTTGCTGGAGGAGCTTGAACGATGGATGTAAGCGACCCGTTTCGCGACGTGGAAGCGCTCCTGGCAGAGGCTGGCGTGATCGCAGCCGACCCGGAGCAGCGCGTAAAGATCAAGCTCCTCGGGCAGGAAATGAGCAAGATCGCGGAAGCTGTGGGCCTGGTGGTCGGCAAAGCACCCCATAAGCTGTTTTTGCGCGGGGATGTGGTGATGAAGATTGAGTATGATCCCAACCAGGATGATCTGGACTTTTACCCGATGAAGGAATCGGAGTTCGTGACCTGGGTGGAGCGTTTTGTGTCCTTTGGCAAAGAGGTTTCCTCGGAAGACGCCGAGGGGAATGAGAAAAAGCGGTGGGTGGCGCTTTCGATCCAGCAAAAGACGGCGAAGCTGATACTGGATTCGCCCCAATTCCGGGCGTCCTTGCCGCGCGTAGGCCGTAAAAACAGGGTTCAGCTGCCGCGACTGTGCCGGGATGGTCGTATTGAGTTGCTCCCCCGAGGTTTCGATGCGGAAAGTGGAGTTTTTACGTTCCCCTCCGAGGTGGCTATCGATGAGACCTGGACGGCAAAAAAGGCGTGCGACTATTTTTTGGATTTGCTCAGTGAGTTTCCGTTGCCGGTGATTTCCGTGGACATGCCGGATGGGTCTAAAAAGATCATGTTTGACCCGCGCGGGGTGGGCGCGTGCATCGCGGGCATGGTGTCCACGTTTGTCGAGGGCTTGCTGCCTAGCCATACCTTGCGATGCGGCTTTATCTATACCGCCAATGCGCCGCGCTCGGGCAAGTCGCTGCTCGGTAAGATGGCCATCGCGCCGATCACGGGCCAGGCGGCCGGGTTCACCCTTTCGCGGGATGATGACAGCATGCGCAAGCAGATTGATTCCGCACTGCTGTGCGGGCAGAGCTGCTTGTTCTTTGATAACGTCAAAGGATACCTAGAGAGCCACGTGCTGGAGGCATTGATGACGCTGCCTTACTGGCAGGGGCGTGTACTGGGGACGCAGCGGATGTTCACCGTCAAAAACGAGACCTCGATTTTTATCTCGGGCAACAATGCGACGGTGTCGGCCGACATCAACGGACGGTTCATTTACGTTGAGTTGTTCATGGACACGGCTGACCCTAGCGCCCGGGAGCACCGGCGTGAACTGGATGATCGGTGGCTGGTTGACCCGAAAAACCGGAGCGACATCTTGAGCGCGCTATGGGCCTTGGTGAGGCATTGGGACGCGGCTGGCCGCCCCGGAGCGCCGACGCACCTGGCCGGGTTTAAGGCGTGGTGCGATGTGGTTGGCGGGATTGTATGCAGCGTGAGCGAGTTGTCGGGCGGTGCCATTGGTAACCCGCTCGCTCCGGTCGAGCTTGCGGCCGCCGGTGATAAGGAGTCGAAGCACCTGCGCAAGCTGGTGGAGGCGATGCTGGATGGCAGTATCGAGGAGAATCTTGAATTCACGCCCGCCGAGGTTACGGAGATCGCGATGACCAATGGGCTCTTCGATTGGTTTTTGCCAGAGCTTCCGGAAGGCAAAAAAGTTGATGACGTGCTCAAGCAACCGGAGCGCGTTAAGCTTGGAAAGCTGCTCGTAGCCAAGAGCGGCGAAGAACCCAGGGGCGTTCGCTACCTGGTGAAGCATTGGGATAAGACGGGGAAGGAAGAACAGCAACTCTGGCGGTTTTCCTTCCGAGGTAGTGGGCGCTCTCGCCGTTACCTATTGACCCACGAATAGCTGACAATGTCGGTAGCGGGATGTCCATATCCCGCGAGCGAAGCGAGCCTTGATCAGGGCGCTTGCGCCCCTCTCCGCGCGTCCCGCGCCTCCCCGTGCCCCTCCTTTGTTTATAGCTGGCGCAAGACATATGCTCATACTGACACTATGGGTTCTGATATTGCAACCGCTTAAGTAGCGCGTTTTCAGCGGCTTATGATAGTTGGTGACAATGTAAGCATATATTGTTTCAAGATTTGACATTATATGATAAGAAAAAGACGCTCGAAATCAGAAAGGTGTCACTTTGATGTCAGACATTGCCCTATATGTCACCCGGTGGGCGATCTTGACCCCCACCGGGGAAGGAATCTTTTAAAAGTGACCTCGGAGGGTTCGGGGTTTGCGTCGCTTGCCCTGTTTTTCACGCCAGAATCGAAAAATTTGCTGACACTTTGACACCGGCTGTTTTGCATGGCCGATATTCCTTTCGATGGCGCTCCCCGTGCGTTCGTCGGTTCCGTCCCCGTCTGGTGTGCGCATGAGCGGTTGGCACCCGTTGAGTCCCTGGTGCCGAATCCGCGCAACCCGAATCGTCACCCCGCGTCCCAGGTCGAGCTGTTAAGCAAGATCATCGCAGGCCAGGGGTTTCGTAATCCTATCGTTGTCTCCCTGCGATCGGGTTTTGTCATCAAAGGGCATTGCCGCCTGGAAGCCGCGAAGCTGTTGGGTATGCCGGAGGTCCCTGTTGACTTCCAGTATTACAAAAACGAAGCGGCCGAGTGGGCCGACATGGTTGCCGACAACCGGATCGCCGAGATCGCGGAAACAGACCAAGATTCCCTTCAGTCTTTGCTTCGCGAGCTGGATGGGAAAATTGACCTTGATCTCACCGGCTTCGACAAAGATGCGCTGGGAGGCATCCTTTCCTCCTTTGATGAGACCACGGAAGACGGCGCTGCGATAAGCGATCCTCCTGAAAATCCCATCACGCATCCTGGCGACCTTTACGAGCTTGGTGCCCACCGCCTTCTTTGCGGCGATGCGACCAATGCCGACGACGTTCGTCGTTTGATGCAAGGGCAACGAGCGATCCTGTTTGCCACCGATCCGCCCTACCTGGTCGGTTACGATGGAACCAACCATCCGGGCGACCGCGCGTCCGCAAATACCGATTGGTCGGAAACCTACGGTGTGACCTGGGACGAAACCGACGATGCAAAAAATTGCGATCTCTACAACCGCTTCATCACCGTCGCCGTCGCAGAAGCGGTTGAATCCCATGCCGCCTGGTATTGCTGGCACGCCAGCCGCCGTCAACGGATGGTCGAGGCTGCCTGGGAAAAGGCCGGGGCCTTCGTTCATCAGCAGATCATCTGGATGAAAAGCACCCCCATCCTGACCCGCTCCTGGTACATGTGGGCGCACGAGCCATGCTTCTTCGGCTGGATCAAAGGCAGCAAGCCGCCCCGCGAAACGCGCGACTACGAGCGCAGCGTTTGGGAGATCCCGGGCATCAGCGCCGCCGAGCGCCCGGACCACCCCACACCCAAGCCGCTCGAATGCTTCGCTATCCCCATGCGCCAGCACACCAAAACAGGCGACCTTTGCTATGAGCCCTTTTCGGGCAGCGGCAGCCAGCTCATCGCCGCCGAGCAGCTCGGGCGCGTCGTCTACGGCATGGAGATCTCGCCCGCCTATTGTGACGTGATCGTTCGCCGCTGGCTTGCCCTTGGTGGAGAGCGCCGCGTCATCGGCAACGGCGAGGACGTCACGGCTCAATTCATCGGATGAACCTGAACCCGGAAGACGCCAAGAAAATCCTGGACGCCGACCTGCGCAACCTCGTGCGCAAAGTCAGCGAGGGCGGCGTACTTTCGGCGGCAGAGCGATCCATGCTTCAAAATTGTGCGGTCCCTGGGGGCGAGGCAAAGGGGAAGCGGGCCGCCGCGCTGCTTACCAAGTATGGCACGGGTGCGCGCCTCACCGCCTCCGAGCTTGCCGAAATTCGCGAGGTTTACCCCGCCTTCACCATGGAAGCCGCCCCCGATTCATCCGCCCCGGCCGCGCCCGCCCTCACGTTGACAGCCGAGCCCTCCCCCAGCGTTGGAGACGCTGGCCTTTCCCGTGCGCAGCTCAACGCCTGGGGCGAATTGTACGGCACCCAGCATCGCCAGCTGCGTCGATGGATCGCCCGCGGTAAAGAGCGCAACGATCCGTGCCCGCTAGATTACCCCGAGCAGATGCCCTCATGGTGGGAGCGTTGCATGGACAAGCCCAAGCGAGCCCCAGATAAAGTGCTCGCCGCCGCCGCGAACAGCGCCCGTTCGAAAAAGGCCGAAGATGTTCCCGCCGTCGAACAGGGTTCCTCCACGCCTCCCGATGCGGACACCCCTTCGGCGCCGGCGCAAAATTTCATCGCCATCAACCTCTCGGATTTCGACGGCGTTGAGGCCGATGCCGTTCGGGTTTTCACGCGAAGCTTTGCCGCGATCACGGCTCAGATCGACGAGGCCTACCGGCTTCGGGATGACGCGCTCATCTCCAAGCTAACCACCCGCCAGGAGCGCACCGGAGAGAGCTTGCGCAAGGCCAAGGTCGCCGCCGAGGCCGAGGCCAAGCGTCGCGGCGAGCTGCTTTCCCGCTCCGAGGTCTACCACGAGGTAAGCGCGGCTCTGGCCGCCCTGCAAGTCATGCGCGATCACATGGCCACCCGAATCAAGGCCGAAATGCCAGACCTGACGCCCGAGCAGCTCGACCACCTTGGCGCGTCCATCGAAGCCGTGCGCGCGCTTGAAGACGATATCCTGCGCAACGTCAGCGCCTACAAGTCTGTAAAAGATGTTCAGCTCCAACTGGTTTCCTGATCTCGTCGTAAAGGCGTTCGCCAAGATTCCCGATATTCCCATCTGGGAATGGGCATCCAAAACCGTTTATATCGAAAAGACCTCGGAGCCTGGCTTTTACCGGCCATCCCGCACACCGTGGACCAAGCGCCTCCAGGATCTCTTGCGGCGTCCGTGGCACAACGGGCATCGCATCCGCCGCTACGGAGCCCGCAAGTCCAGCCAGGGGGGCTTTACCGAGGCCTTGCTCAACGCCATCCGGTGGGCCATGAAGCACAAGCCACGGGAAGTGATGTTCTCCATCGATTCGCAAAAGGAGGTCGACAACATCCGGGATCGGCTCTTATCCACGATGGAGCGCCTCGGGGAGGAGATCTTCACCGGCGACCGCGATGATCTGGCGAAATACAAGCTCGTGCTTCGGCGCATGACGATCTATCTCACCGGCTCCTTTACCGGGGGCGCGTTTTCCAACAAGTACGTCCAATGGGTCTTCAACGATGAGGTCGATCTTTACAACGGCGTCCCGGGTGAGGGCGATACAATCACGAATTATTGGAGCCGCATCAAAACCGACGATGATGGCTTTCAGGCGGTGCTCTCCAAGCCCGCATACAAAGGCGGCCCCATTGATCAGTTTTACGAGATGGGCAACCAGGAACACTACATGGTGCGCTGCCCGCATACAGGTTGCCGCAAGCCCCAGTCCCTCGAATTCGACCGCCTGGAGTTCAACCATTGCAAGGATCTGACGGGCACGTGGGACATGGAGAAGCTTCTCACCGAAACGTTCTACCGCTGCAAACATTGCGGGGAACCCATCTACGAGCATCACAAAAAAACAATGCTCGAAGAAGCCTACTGGCAGGAAACCGCCAAAGGAGACCCGGAAATTATCACCCAGTGGTTCTCCGATTTGTACGTCTTGTATAAAGGCTCCACATGGGGCCACCTGGCCAAGGAATGCGTCCAGGCAGCCACTTCAGGACGGCGGGACAAACAGCAATCCTTCCGAGCCCAGCGTCTCGGCCTCGGATGGGAAGAGCGCGTCCAAAAAGTTGAGCACGCCGACCTCTTCAAACTGCGCCGCCCCTACAAGCGCGGCACCATCCCCGAGGCCCATTGCGCCCTGATCCTCGGGATGGACATCGGCCTCTACGTCAATACCAAGTGGGTCATCTACGCCTTCAACAAAAGTGGTGCGATGTGGCTGATTGACTGGGGCACGGCAGACGGCCCTTCCGCGGCGATCACGATCCTCCGTGAAAAACGATACCGTTGTCTGGCCACCGATGCGGTGCAGAGCGTGCGCTTCGGTTTCATTGATGCCCGCTACCGTACCGACGAGGTGTATGAAACCTGCCTCTGCATGCCGCGTGTGCTTTACCCCGTGTGGGGCAGCAAAACGGACATTTCATCGCGCTCGATCCGTTATGTCCAGATCCCCGGAAAGCCGGAGGGCTTCGGCGTCTTGCAGTTCAGCGACCGCGATGCCAAGTTTGATCTCTACATCGACACCATCAAATACCAGGGCACCGACAAGAGCCCCATCGGCCAGCCGCCGCTTTACTGGCCGGAGGATCTGGATGACGTGCTTGTTCGGGAGCACGCCGCCGAGCAGCTCATCCGCGACAAGCGCACGGGTCGCGTCATCTGGGAGGAAGATCACAAGCGCCCGAACCATTTTGGCGACGGCACAAAAATCGCCCGCACCGGCGTGGATTGGATGATCGGCGGCAAGCGCAGCCGTATTATCGCCGGTTTGGATCACATCCCCAATACGAATTCGGAGCCAGAGCCAGGAGCGGTTGAGTCGGGTGGGATAGAGGAGTGATTTTGAATTTGAGAGGGGGCGTGGAGATGCGCCCATGCAGTGTACGAAAGCCTGCGAGATCCCTCGAAAGGCATCAGGCCGGGCATTAGTTCCCGGCCTCTGAGCCGCCTTAGGTCAAACGGGGCCACTAAAACCGGAGTAGCGCCCGGCCCTCTCATCTTTGACATCCCCCGGTATCCATGCCGACCATCAACCGCTCGAACGTCGAAGTCTGGAAGCGCAACTTCCGCCGAAAATACAGCGGCGATCTCCCCACCCTTCGGACGCTGGCCGACACCATTTCCGCCGAGGCGGGCGAGATGGTGACCATCACGCAATCCCAGTTTGAAGGCGGTTCAGGTACGGGCATTGTCACCGGCAACAAGCTCGAAATGCTGGCGGCCGTGGAGGAGCTGCTCGCCGAGTTGGATGCCACCGCCGCGAACGCCGCAGCCACACCCGTTCGCGTGATCTACCCCGTCTTCGCTTACTTCCCGCACTAACATGGCCACGCTTACGACCACTTCGCGGCGAATCCTCCAGCACTGGGCGAGAGCCGGTTCCCGTGCATCCCTTGACGATGGCTCTCCACCCCCCAGCGCCAATCCCGCCAGGCTCATCCCTCCCGTCCCCGGTGGCGGAAGCTACCCCTCGCCCTTCCCTTCCGCGATCCACACCAACACGCGCACGTCCACCGCGTTCTTCCCGCTGGACGCCCGCCGCGAGCTGCGGCCCCAGGCCCGCCTCGAGCTGGTAAAAAAGCAACGCTTCCTGCGCAACTCCACCGGCGTCTTTCGCGCCCTGTGCGAAAAGCCCGTGCAATTCGCGCTTCCTGGCGGCCTCACACCTTCGAGCGCCACGGGCGATCCCGATTTCGACGCCGCCGCCGACCGCTATTTCGACCGCTGGGCCACCAAGCCCGTTTCGGTGGACCGCGAGTACACGTTCTACGAATCCCAGGAGATGATCGGCGCGGAAGTCCCCTGCGATGGCGATTTCTTTGTCCTCAAGGTCCGTAGCGGCACCGCCCGCTGCCAGGTCCAGTTCCTCAAGACCCACCAGGTCGGCAACGGCCCGCTCACGCCCGGCCATGGCCCCAACTCCTGGCAGGATGGCGTTTTTCGTAATGCGGTCCATGCCGCGCTCTTTTACCGGGTATTACAAGATCCGCTCGGCCTCGGCATCGCCTCGCACCGGGATTATTCGTGCGAGGACATGCTGCACATCCGCGACCCCCTGCGCTGCCACATTGGCCGGGGGCTCCCTTGGGGCTACCATGGGTCCAATAGCGGCCTCGACATCCTCGACATGGGGAGCCTCGACAAGGTCGCAGCGAAGCTGAACCTGGCCCTCGCCGCCGTGATCAAGAAGACGGGCGCTCGCCCGGGCGGCCTCGGGCATCCGATCAACGTAGAGTCGATCTTCGACACGCCCGCCGCCGGCTCAGGTGCGGGCTCATCTTCCGGCACAGACCCCGAGACCCCGCCGCCCTCTGGGCAACCGAACGGCCGGATTTCCTGGGAAGCTCTGTTGGGCGGCGGAGCGATGCCGGTTTTGGAGGATGGGCAGGATATCCAGTTCCTTGATTTGAAGCGCGTCTCGGGCCAGTTCATCCCCAGCGCCGAGTATTTGATCCGCGACATCGCCATCGGCTGGGGGCTTTCCTTTGAGGCGATCTGGAACATGGCCGCCCTCGGGGGCGCAACGGCCCGCTTCATCCTGGAGGATTTGAACGCCTTCCTCTCGAAGCTCCAGCGCATGCTGATCTCCCGGTACTGCCACCCTACGCGTTCCTGGGTGATCGCCAACGGCATCGTGCGCGGCGAGATCCCCGAGTGCAAATCGGAGGCCTGGTGGGAATGCACTTGGCAGGGGCCGCAAAAAGTGACGGTCGATCGCGGGCGCGATGGCAACCTGTACGTCAAACTCCTCTCCAACGGCATGCTCACCCTGGACGAATGGTGGAGCATGCTGGGCAAGGATGCCCGCAAGATGCGGCGCAAGCGCATCGACGAGATCGCCGAGGACATGGCCTACTGCAAAACAAAAGGCATCCCCTACGCGGCCTACATGGCTCCGGCTCCGGGGACGGCCCCCGTGGGCACGCCGGACACGCCCAGCGGGCCGAGCGTCGATCAGCCAGGCTCATTTTCCGTCGATCCGGCGCTCGATCTGGAAATCCGCCAGGTGCTTTCGGAGGGCCTCTCCGGCGATAACATCCCCGTGCTGGAACGCCTGATTGAGCGCGTTCGCAGGGAGTCTTAATTCCGCACGGCGGTGCAGAATTATCGCCCGTTTTTGACAATCCTAACCTTACCATGAAAGACAGAGGCCGTAGACTTTGGCTTAAATTTTCCACCACCGCCGCCGCTCTCACCGTGGAGGGCCTTCAGGCCAATCCCGTTGTGCCGGGGGTAAGCCTGATCACGGAAGGCCCCGCGAAGGGGCATTCCTGCTACGACGACGTCAACGATCAGATGGTACCGATGTACGCGGATGGCACCACGCTCCTCCAGGTGATGCAAGTGGCGCAAGCCACCTACGCCAGCGGCTTGCGCGTCAATGTCGAACATTTCTCGGGGATCACCGAGTGCTGCGGTTACCTCTCGGGCCTGCGCGTCGACGGGGTGCAGCTCCGGGGCGATTTGAACCTCTTCCGCACCTACAGCAACTTCGCTCACCTCTGCGAGCTGGTGTCGACGATTCCCGATACCTTCGGTCTCTCCATCGACTTCAATGGCGAGCCGGAGGTTGTCGGAGGCAAGGGCCTGGCGCGCTGCGAGGAGATCTATTCGTGCGATCTCGTCACCGAGCCCGCCGCGAATCCTCGCGGGCTTTTCAGCTCAAATCTTCCGCCCCATATCCGGGCCGCTCTCGACGCCGTTTTTGACATCCCGCAAAAACCTGACACTTCGAAACCCAATCCGAAACCTATGCCCGATCCCGCCACACCTCCTCCCGCTCCCGCGACTCCGCCGCCCGCCGCTCCCGCCGCCCTCACGGCGGATGACGTCAAAAAACTGCTCGACGATGCGCTGACGCCGATTACCACGTCGCTCACCAATCTTACCCAGCGCATCACCGCGTGCGAGGCCTCGCTCGCCGCCGACGATGCCGCCGAGAACGCCCCCGCTGCCTACAAGTCGCTGCGGACTCAGGTGACCGCGCTGTCTACCACCCTTGGCGAAACCCAAACCAAGCTCGCCCGCCGCATGGGCATCGAGTTCGCGGCCCGCGCCGGTGCCGCCCCCGTCGAAAATCCCGCTGGTGGCAACCCCGAGGGCGAGACTCGCAAACCGTGGGAAATCCCCTCCTCCGAACGGGCCTCGCGGCAGCTTGCCGGCCGCCACGGGAACTAACCTTCAAAACCGTCCATCTCCACCATCCACCCCACCAAAATAAAATATGCCTAACGGCCCTCTTACATTCCTTGATCTGGTCAAACTCCAGACGACTCCCGGGTATGATCTCGTGGAGGAAAACGTCAGGCTCTCCCCGGAGCTTGAAGTCGTTCCCGCCGATGTCATGGCGGCCACCGAGATTTCCTTGAGCGTTCGCACCGATCTGCCCGGGGTGAATTTCTCCAACATCGGCGAGGGCGCGAAGCTCTCGAAATCGGGCACGCTCACCCGGCTCTTCCAGCTCGCCTATCTCGATGCCCTGGTCAGTGTCGACGTGAGGCTGCTTAACGGCAAGCCTACCGATTTGCAGGGCCGCCTTCTTTCGGGCGAACAGAGCGGCTACGTTGAGTCGGCCATCCGCACCATGGGCAAGCAGTTCTGGTATGGTGTGGGTAATGACAAGAAAGGCTTCCCCGGGCTGATCGCCCAGGGGCTCACCGACACTTCGCATGTCATCGATGCGGGCGGCACCACGGCCGCCAAGTCGTCGATCTTCTTCACGGCGCTCGGCCGGAACAAGGCCGAGTTTTGGTTCGGCAACAACCGCGCGCTGGAGTTTGACGACTGGTTCCAGGGCAACGTTCTCGACGTGGCGGGCAACCCCTACGAGGCCGAGAACTCCTGGATGCACTGCTCGGTGGGCGCTCGCCTCGGCAACCGCAACGCGTTCGTGCGCATCAAGAACATCACCGCCGAGGATGGCAAGACGGCCACCTACGAACTCATGCACCAGGCGCTTCGCCAGATGCGTGACGATTTGGGCCAGATCCCGACGCACATCTTCATGACGGGCCGCTCCCAGGAGCAGCTTCGCCAGTGCGACAAGACGGCGCTCAACCCGAATCCTCCGCTCCCCACTGCGTTTGAAGGCATCCCGATCCTGCCGTCCCACAACATCAGTAACGCGGAAACCATCTAATCCGGCCAGCCCCAAGAAAGGAGACTTTTACCATGTCACTCAGAAATACCATTGACGCCAATTTGATCCGCTCGATTGCGCTCCCCGCTGCGGGCGCGTCGGCCTACAGTGCATCCATCGATGTAGGGACCGGCCCGCACGTCGAGAAGATCGAATTCCGCGTCGAGATCCCCGCGACGGCGTCGCTCGCCTCGGGCAAGAATGTCACCGCCAAGTTGCAGTCCAGCTCGGACGATTCCACTTACACGGACATCGCAGAGCTGGCTTCCCTGGTGGTTACCGGGGCCAGCTCCGGAGGCGGTGCCGCCGCCCTCCGGGAATACCAGCTCCCCACCTCCGCGCTGCGGTACGTGCGGCTCAGTGTCGCGGTTGATGCCTCTGGCGGCGACAATACGGCCATTTCCGCCGTGCTCACCCCTTTGTTGTAGATAGAGAACCGGCAGTTGGTCTGGTTTGCGCTGGCGCCCCTTCCGTTAGTCGAGCGGAAGGGGCTTTTCGTTGTTTTGACAATCCTCTAAACTCGTGAAGTTTATCCTGCCAATTTTCATTCTGTTTACCGTTTGGGTTTGCTCCCGCCCCAAACCGCTTCAGTGCAAAAGGTGCGGGCAGCGCGCGGAAAAGGTTTATCATCCCATCGGCGGAGAGGAGTCCATCCCCCTTTGTCTGGAATGTTACGTGGAGGAAATCAAATGGCCTTAAATAGCTCCGGTCTCAAACAGTTTCGCGAGCGGTGCCAGACGGTTGAAGAGGCTCTCTACCCTTGCCAGGTGAGCATCGACGGCGGCGAATCGGTCGCGGGCTCGATGATCAGCAAGCAGCCCGAGGAATTCGCGCTGGAGCTTGGCGGCCCGAGGCCCAAGCAGATCCAAGTGTTTCACATCCGCAAGAGCTATTTCGCATCCGTCCCCATCGCGGAGCAAACCATGCTGAAGGTCGAGGGGGGTGACACCTGGCGCGTCCAAAGCGTGGATGGCGAGCAGCCGTCTTCCCCCACCTGGTTTTTAACCTGCAGAAAAGAAACCCGATGAACGATCAACTCTTTGCCGAGGAACTCAAGGCCGTCATGGAGGCGGCGCTCGTGCCGCAGCTCACCGCCGAGGGCTATCCGGTGAACGTGGCCGTGGGGGGAACCTCCGAGGAAGGTGCGCGCCCATTCCTCTTGCTCAGCGGGAAGTTCACCCCGTTCGCCGATGGTTACCGGATGGGCGATTTCGAGGTCGCCTTCCATACCAACTATGGCGATGACCAGAGGCTTCCCGACGCCTATAAGCACGAGGCGCGTTTTGCCAAGATCCACAATTTTTTGCTCGGGGGAAAAAATCAAACGCCCGTGGACGCCAAGGCGTGGGTGCGCTACCTCGTCAACTGCCGTGGCCGGGTCGATATGGGCGACTACGGCCTGGGCTCCAACGGCTGCGAATCGGGCGTCGACGATGATGACCTGGTATCCACGCTTCATCTGCGGTGCCTCTTTCGGCACCTCGTTTTGACATCCCTTTCATAATATGCCTGCCACCCTGGGTATCACTGACAAATTCGGCTTGACGGCCCCCACCGGGGGTATTGTCGAGGAATCCTCGTGCGAAGAAGAGGTCGAGGCCAAAACGCTCAAGGATGAGACGGGCACCACCGTCCGCGCCAGGCCGGGCGAAATGGTCACCACCACGGTCTCCCTCAAAGGGCGCGGTACGGGCGATCTCTCGCTGGTGACGCCGGGCGCGCTGGGGGGCGACGTCAAAGTTATTTCCATCAAAAACACCGAGACCAACGACGACTATCCCGAGTTTGAAATGACCGGGAAGAGCTACGCCGACCTGGTCGAATCGTAGATCGAAGCTTTACCCCATTTTTTATTATGCCCGCAGGTCCAGCAAATCCAGGTATTACTCAATCCACGGCGGCGCTACTGGAGTCCGTCGAGTGGGAAAAGAAGCTAGAGGAGAAAATCATCAAGTCGACCACGGGGGGCTTCGGTCAGGGGCAGGCGATTGACCCGACGATCGAATTTTCCGTGAAGGGCCGGGGAGACACTTCGGTGGCCGTGGGTGTGGGCACGGCGGGCATCGCAGCGATCACCGGCGGCACCACGCTCATCTTGAAGCGCAAGCGTTCGCAAAAAAACGACGACTTCAACAGCTACGAGTATTCCGGCACCAACTACCCCAGCGCCTGAGAATTTCCGCGCCTTTGCCGCGCGTTTTATCCTATGCCAGATCCCCAAAAAATCGAAGAAAGCGTCCATATCATTAAGGACGCCGCCGCTCCCCTCAAGAGCCCCAATACGGCGCTCGTCGCCGCCGCCGCCACCAGCGGTTGCCTCCTCTCGGAAACCCAGCCATTCCTCCAGACGCTGGAGGAAGATCCGGTCACCCATGAGGTCAAGCGTCAGACCGTATGGTGCCTTAAGGACATGGACTTGGAGTTTCTGCCCGCCTTCACGGCGGAGAAAATTTCCACGGCAGAATTTGTTCGCCGCTTCCGCGATGCCGAATGGCGGGCGCAGAACCCGCACCACCCCATCGCGTACATGGCCTGGTTTTATGAAAACCACCAGCGCCTGCTCGACAAGATCAAGCACAACCGGCCGCTGTTCATGGTGCGGCGCGGCCACCGAACCGCGTTCATCCCTCAGGGATGCGACGCCGCCACGCGCGAAAAAATCCTCGCATTGCTATGAGTACCTCAAGATCCCAACTCCTGGAAGAGCCCTTCACCCAAGCCCCCGGCGAAATCGCGGGGCTGAAGCTGCGGCCCTTTTCACTCGGCAGCCTTTCCCTCTGCCGCAAGCTCAAGCTCACGCTTTTGACCGGCGATGCCTCGCAGGAGCAGATTGATGAGAACGAAATGATCAAGCAGATCTCGACGTTCCTCTTTATCCAGTCTCGACCGGTCGAGGAGGTATTGCGTGCCATTAAGTCAAGGGAGTTCTACGACGAGCATGTACTGCCTTTCTCGCTCGATCTCCCCATGGCCAGCTTTCAGCAGACCTTGCAGGAGATCATGCGCATCGTCAACGAAGCCAGCGCCGCCTACGTGGAGGTACTCCCCAAGCCGGGCGAAAAAGCCGAAGACCTGCCCCCAAACTCCTAGAGCCAGGGCTGACCGCTTCCCGCGTGTTGACCCTGGCCGAGAGAACCGGCTGGCCCCGCCACTTCATCCTATGGGAACTCGCCTTATCGGAAGTCTTGCAATATCAGCATGCCGCTTTGCGCGCGAGCGGCTGCTGGACGGTGCCCCCGTTGCCGGATACCTCCGAACAGCTTTCCCGCCTAGAAGCCGCTGCCGCAAAGGATTTGGAGGAGGAAGAAGATGAGTGACGAGTTTGATTTCAAGATCGATGCGAACCACGCTTTTGAAAACGCATTCAAGCGTTACGCCTCGACTTCCAAGCGCCAGCGCAAGGCGCTCCTAGATGAGCAGGGGCGCATCTTCGTCAAGGAAGTGATCCTCGTTACCCCGCCGAACAAGGATCTGAAAGCCAACCGCAAGGGAGGCGAACAGACCATTGCCACCGATATCAAAAAAATCTTCCGAGGCTCCAAGTCCAAAAAAGCGATCACCGACCTGGCCGCGATGCACAAGCAATATCGCCAGGCATCCTCGGGCCGCGTCGGCAAGGGGCCGGGGAAGAAGATCCCCGCGCGCGGGCTCCGGGATTACATCAAGGCCGTGCAGGCCCGCGTGGGCATCCTTGCCAGCGGCTGGAACACGGCGGCGGTGCAGCTCGGGGTGAAGGTGCCCCCGTGGATCGCCCAGCACGGCACCGGCCGCGGACAGATCTTCTTCAAGCTGGGCGATAGCGAGTGCCGCCTCACCATCGTCAACCGCGTCAAGTTTGCAGGCGGCGTGCGCGGTATCGCCCGGCGTGTCCAGTGGGTGCTCAATCGTCGCGCGGGCGCGATGAACCGACGCGTGGACGATTACGAGAAAAAAGCGGCTCAGAAAGCGGGGCTTAAATAATGAACATCGTTTCCGAGCTGATCCTAAAAACCAGCGGCTTCCAGTCGGGTGTTAAGAACGCCGAGAAGAGCCTGCAATCCATGAAAAGCGTGGGCATGGGCCTCAAGGGAGTGCTCATGGGGGCGTTCGCCGCCATCACCGCGGGCGCGACGGCGATGAAGTTAAAGGAACAATTTGCTGTGGGCGATGATCTCGATGATCTCGCGGCCGCGACGGGAGCGACGGTCAAGAGTTTGGTGGTGATGCAGGCGGCGTTTAAGGAAGTTGGGTTGGATGCCGAGAAAGTTTCCCCGTCCATCGCCAAAATGCGTAAGAGCATCGCCGACGCGGCGGGCGGCGGAGCGAACCCCTTCGCGCAACTGAGCCTGAGCGCCCGCGAGTTGGGCACGATGGAGGCCGCCGACCAGATGAAAGCCATTGGCGAGGCGATCATGGCCATCCAGAACCCCACCGAACGGACGGCGGCCGCCATGGCGGTTTTTGGCAAACAAGGCCAGGAAATGGTAAAGGTCTTTGCCGCGGGGGCGCTGTCGGACGTCGCCGATGACGTCGGAAAGAAGGCTGAGATCATGGACCGCAATAGCGCGCTTTTTGGCGATATTTCGCACAAACTTGAACAAATATCCCTCAAGACCGAGGTAGCCTGGGCCGCCATTGCCGAAAAAGTCGGCCCCGCCCTGGTTCCGATACTCGACAAGCTCATGCAGCTTGATTTCAGCAAAATCGGCGCTCAGATCGGCGACCTCGCCTCGGAGGTCATCACGGCGTTCTCTTCGGGAGAAATCGCCAACATCGTATTCGGCATGCTGGCCCTTGCATTCGAAAAAGCCTGCAATATTTTAAGCGGCTCGCTTGTAGCCGTGGTCTACGCAGCGGGCAAATTGCTCATTGATATCTTCATGCTGGCCGTTGAAGTCCTCTCCGCGCCGGTCAAGGCAGACTTTTGGAAAGGCCTTGGAAACGCGTTGCTTGGCGCAGCGCAGGAATTCGTGGCCTACATGCTCGATGGCGTGGCGAAGATTTTGGACGGCATGCGGAATATCCCCGGAATTGGAAAAAAAGCCGGATCGGCCGCCGATGCGACACGCGGCGAGGCCGCGAGAATTCGCGGGGCCGCGGCAAGCAATGAGCAGCAAGGCTCCAACCAGCTTGATACGCTCGGCCAGGGGATAAAAGACAAGCTGGAAAAGCTTTCGGACACATCCATCGCGGGGAACTTAAAAGCGGGTTACGATCTCGCACCTAAGTTCGATACGGACTTCATGGGCAAGTTTATTGAGGACTCGTACGGGAAAGTGCTTGCCATCAAAGGTTCTCAGCAAGCCGCCGCCGATCAGTTCAATAAGGAGCATCGTCCCGCGAAAGACGGTACCGCTCCTGAGATGGGCGAACTTGGAAAACCTGAAAAATACGGGGCCGTTTACGCATCGGCAATGGCAAAGATTGGTGGCGGCGGCATTTCCGTAGGTGGTGGAAAAGACCCGCTCATTTCCGAGTCCCGCCGTCAAACCAGCTTGCTTGCGCAGATCCACGCCACGCTGAAAGGCAAGGGCGGTACGCTCAGTGGCTACAATGGGCGTTCCGCCTTTGCATAAAATATGAGCACAATCACCAATAGCGGCAGTAATTGGAACCCATCAACCGGCACGGAGAACTTCGTACAGCTTGAGGGTTTCGATGGGTACCCGTCCGCGCCCTCCGGGGCAAAGGAAATTTCTCAGTCGGTGGAGGATGGTAAATACATTCTTCGCTATAAAATGGGAAATAGCGAAACCGCCTACCAGGTGAGCGCGAGTGTTAGCCAGGAACCACTGGCGACGCATATAAAATTTGACAGCGGCACCTATGCCGTTTCCGCTGCCGAGTGGAAAATGTGGAAAATTTATGATGGTGATCCGACTGATGAGAGGCTGTATGGGTGGAAGCCGGATGGGGACAGTGCATCGGCGGGGATGAAGTTATTCTACGCTTACCACAACAAGGGGGTTGAGGATTACCTGTTGGGTACGGTAACTTTACGCGTCACCACAGAATCATCGGCGGCTCCGACGCTGAGTGGGGTGGGTTTTATCGCGACTCCCTCGAACGCGCCTGGTTTGAGTGACGCTCGCACCTGGTTGCTGGTCGGCGTGGATGGCGAAAAAACGGGTACGTCCATGTGGAAGGTTACGCGGGAATACCGAGCCAGCGGCCCGGGCGGCTGGGATACCTTCTTGTACACCGCCTTGTAATATGGCAATCCCTTCCAAGGTAAAGCCGGGAGATCCGATCCGCTCATCGGATTGGAACATGTTGCTGGATGAGGTGAAGGCTGGCCGCATCACGTCTGTTTGTGGAGGTAGGTTCAAGCGAGGTAGCAGCGGGACCACGCTAGCCATCCCTAAGGTTCGGTCCGGCGCGGGTGGGGGTGCGGCGGATTTCCCGTTCCGCGTGGTCCTTGGGCCGTCTTTGGCGTCAACCGATACGAGCGGCACGGCGGTAACGTATGCCCGTATCGGCGTTATCAGCGATTCGCACGTGATTGATGGGGGCGACGCTGATACCAACGAAATTGATAATACGGAGTGGGGGCTGCTCGGTGCCGATCGGGATGAGGCTGATGTCAACTGGATCAATGTTACGTACGATGAGCTGCCTATTGGCGCAAAGCTCTGGTTGCAGTTTAAATTCGACAGTGATGGCGCGTTGGTCGAGGTCAAACCGGTCACTCTGGAGTGGGGAGTGCCGAATAGTGAGGATTTGTGGCTCTATTACCCCGACCCGATTGAGGTCAATGCGGATGAAGATCCCTACCAGCAGTATTACCGTGTGCTGATCGCCGAGGTGACGGACCCGGAGCAAGATCCTCGCGACGGGTTGCGGACTGCGTATCCTGATGGTACTGCCGTGCAGATCACGCAGATCCAGCGGACCAACCTGCTATTGACCCCGGCGAAAACAGCGGCTACCGCCACGTATCCCTACTTGGATATTCGTGTTGCCATTCCGTGGAGCGCTCCTGGGTCGGCGACGGATGGGAATGGCGGTGCCGTCGTGGCCTATGAAAACATCAAGTTGCCATGGGTAATTGGCCGGGACCCAATCGATTTTCCTTGGCAGCTCAGGGGGCGGATAGACAAGGATAACCAGCCGCGGATACTGGTGGGTTATGGAGAGGTGAACGAGGTGGTTCCGGATGGGATGGAGGAAGGGAAATATCAGGAATTCGAAGTGTCGGCAGCCGGTGTGGTGTACTTGGCGGTATCATTGAGTTCCGAGTACGAGGTTGTTGAGTGCTGGGTATCGATCGCCACAGACAATGAAAGCATTCCAGCTGACTCAGATACCGAGGTGCATTTTATCATCGGCAGGTTTTACATGGATGACGATAACATGCCTGTGCCAACTCAGTTGCTGGCGACCAACGTGAACATGGGGACGTTGCTGACGGTGGATTTGGACACATTTGATCTGTATCGCTACTATCTACATATTTACACGCAACCGCGCTCTACTTCGGAGAATCTGTTCGACTTGCTGTACGAAAAACTCCTGTCGGCGCTGACGCTGGCGCTACAAACTCTCGTAACGGCGGCTCAGACTGCTGCTGCCGCAGCGCAGGCGGCACTAGCGTCGGCGCAGGCGGCGCTAGCGTCGGCGCAGGCGGCGGTGACGGACGCTCAGAACTGGGCTTACTACTCCGAAAATCAGGCGACGGCGGCACAGAACGCAGTCGCGGACGCACTATCCGCCGCGTCTGATGCTTGGAGCGCGGAAACGGATGCATGGGCCGCAGCAGCAGCGGCGGAAGCCTCCTCCACATCCTCCGCAAATTCCGCGTCTTCGGCGGAATCCGCCGCCACCCGCGCGGAGACTGCCGCCGCAAAAGCGGAAGCCGCCGCGAGCAAGAGTTGGGTCGCGGAAGGAGTCTGTAACGCTGATGGGACTGTAACTGTAACGATCTCTCAAGTATAATGGCTTTCACTTTTTCAGTTACTTGCAATAATTGGTGCTGCAGCAGAGGCGTTGTATCCATTGTTTATGACTGGAGTTCCTCCGGTAGCCGAGATCTCGATACTGGAACTACTTATTTAGGGGCGTCTGCTGGTTGGTCGTGCGGTGGCGGCTCCTATCTGAGTTGGGGCGGAGATAACACGAGTGAGAGCGCATCTGAATCGTGCGACGTGGATGTAGGGCAGGCGTTCAAAGATGGGAAGTGGACAAGCTCGACGACGATTGATTTGCGAGCCGGTTGGTATCAACCGGCTGGCGGAAGCGGGGATATTAACATCTCTGCGACTTACAACGGGGTGACGAAAACAAAAACGGCTTCCCCCGGTTCTCAAAGTTCATGCGCTTCGGGATCGGTTGGAACGGTTACGGTTTACGACGATGGAACCTTTGACCTTAATTGAGCTAACGGCACTTAAGACGGATTGCCCGCGCCGCGATAATGCGCTTTATCTAGGGGATTGTGTTATCCGAAAGGTGATAGCAGGAGAAACTCTTGCGCTCCCTGATGATTTTGTGATCGAAGCTGGAATCGGAACGCTCAAGCGGGAAAATGGGCGTCTGCATTTTGTGCCTGCCATTAAAAAAGAGTGGCCTGTATTGGCGCGCCCACTCAAATTGCTAGCTGCTCCTGGCGATGCTGGCCTGGGTGATATAGTCGCGAGAGTTATTGGACCGATAGGAGGAGACGCTTTTAAAGCGTGGTACAAGCGCGTGTTTGGCCGAGATTGCAAATGCCAAATAAGGCAAGCAACTCTGAATTTAGATTTTCCTTTATAATTTATGAGCACACTACTACCCACAGCTGCCGATACGGCAGTCAGCAACATCAAAGTCATTAACAAAACGTTAATTCCGTTTCTGACGAACAATATTACTCGTTTAGATAATGCGCTAAACAAGTCGGTCGGTGATGATAAGCAAACGATAGCAGCCGCCGATATTATCGCAGCTGCCGGAGGCGATCTGGATACACTAGCGGCGTTTATCACTGCTCTAAAAGCAGCGGTAAACATTGCTGTGCCTGGTACCTATACCGAGTGAGCTGAGCGTTACATCCTCCGCGTGTGGCAAGGTGCCAAGAGGGTGCCTTTTGACATGTCGCCCGTGGTGTATGCTCATCACGGTCAACTGCATCAGCCGCGCGGTGGTTTGTTTTCCCCAGCCGCTTGTCCTCAAGGGAAGTCAACTCCAGGAGGTTTCTATCGGCTTTGCATCGGCGGATTTTACCGAAGGCGCGGTAGTTGAACTGAGCGTTTCCCGCGACGAAACCTTGCTGGCGTTTCAGAACGTGTTCGCCTATTCCTCGGGCCGGTATTCTGCTGATCTGAATTTGAGCGGTGAAACCCTGCTGACGGTTCTCGGATCCGGCCCGTGTGATGTAATCTGCGAGATTACGTGGACCGTTAATAACAAAAAAGCGCGCTGCTTAACGTTTCCCGCTCGAATCGAACCGCCAGTCACACCCGACGGCGCTGCTCCCACGCCGGACCCTGTGGCTTATCCGAGCGCCGAAGCAGTAACCGCGGCGGTGGCGGCGGTTGAGTCTCTCACGGCTGCTGTCGTCACGGTGCAAACGGCATTGACGGGAAAGGCTGATGCCAGCGCCCTTGCGGGCCTCCAGTCCGCGGTAACCGGGCTTGAGGGTACGATTGAAACGGTCCAGGCCGCGCTTGACGCAAAGGCGAGTTCCGCCGCCGTCACTGATCTTCAAACCGCCCTAGCGACTGTTCAAAGTGCGCTTGCCGGAGTCCAGTCCACGCTGGAAACCAAGGCCGATAGCTCCGCCGTCACCGCTTTGCAGAATACGTTATCGGCGATGCAAACAACGCTTACGGGGCTGCAAACGGCGCTAGATTCCAAAGCGTCCTCGGCGAGTTTGACGGAGCACGTTGGCGATAAGACCAATCCGCATGGCGTCACCAAAGCGCAGGTCGGCCTTGGCAGCGTGGACAATACATCGGATGCCGAAAAGCCGGTCTCCACGGCCCAGGCGGCAGCGAATGCCGCCGTGGGTACGGCTGCCGCTGCTGATGCAACGGTTAAGGCAAACGCCGCCCAGGCCGCCGCGATCCAGCGGACCAATCATACCGGCACCCAGTCAATAGCTACTGTTGATGGGCTACAAGATGCACTTGCTTCAAAAGCCGCCGCTTCCGCGCTCCCAAAGCAAGTTACTGTTGCCGATGAGACTGCATTATTCGCGCTGACTGCATCGAGCGTGTCGCTTCACGATACCGTGATCGTAACCTCCGGAATTAGAGGCACAACCGAGTACTACGAGGTTTTAGACCTTTCAAACCTCGGTAGCTATTCTGGCTACGGGGTTCTTCGTGGTGGTCCAATGAACTTCGACGGTGGACAGATTGCCAGTGACGGCTTGGGTAATCTCAGTTCTGACTCCCTAGTCCTAGGAGGACTAGGCTCTCTACATACACGCTACGGAAGGTTGATGCTCCACACCTCTAGTGCCCAGATAGACGGAGAATACGGACTTTACGTATACGACGACGATAACATTGGGTTCAACATAGGCGTGGACGCCGGTATGCCTATGCTGCAAGGAACCGTAGTAGGAGTTACTAATAACCAGCCTATTGCGTTTCAACCGCTAGGTGGAAATGTTCTCATTGGTACAGCAGAAGACTCCGGGTCTCTGCTCCAGATAGGAAGTGCAGCTTCTATCAACAATGCCGGTCTTCCATCTTTCTCCAATGGGGAGGTCACGGTCACTCGTAATTGGAATGCGGGAACCAACGTCAATGTTTCCAACAATGACGGGATGAATGCCTACTTCAATGCCACGGGTGCGCACGAGAGTTTTTTCACCGTTATTGCCCTCAACAACACACACGGCTTACAAGTCATGCGGTTCGGCAATCTTCAAGATACCTTCCGAATTGACCGGCTCTCTGATGATCTTTCAGCAATAGAGGCCACCCCGTTTTCGCTGGCTAACGATGCTCCCAGCAACGCTTTTTCTATCTCTAGTGAAGGAACGGTCGTCGTTCCTGGTAACGTGGCTGTTGGCACCCAAATTTCCGTTAGCGGAAGTGTATTGTACAACGGTGAAGCGGGAATCCCGATTCAAACCGTATACCAGAATGAGGGGTCAGATATTTGGCACATGGGCCCATACATCGGGGTAGATGGCAACTGTTTCGATTTTTGGAGTGCAGCACTCGTAGGTTCAGTTATACGTTTTGGAGAAGACGGCAATGTTAGCATTCCCAATGGTGCTCTTAAGTCGTCTGCGGTGGAAATCGCAGGCAGTAAAGGGAATCAGTCTTTAACCATCTCAAACGGGACAGGTCAGTATGGTCCAGGTTTCAACCTAGATGCGACTGAGGGCGGTGGCTCGCGTATTTATATTCAATCAACAAACGCTAGTGACGGCGTAGGCCCAGGCTTTTTACAAATCTACGACGACTCTAATTCCCGTGTTGTTGCTTTGCTGGGAGGCCCGAATAATAGTACTAGTTTCTATGGAAGTTTTTCTGCCGATTCTGGCGCGGTTTACACGGATGGGTCGGGCTCGTTAATTCTATCCCGGCCACAGGAGGGTAATGCTGCTACTTTGGCTGTTGTCGGGCTATCCAATTCCGGTAATCCCGAAACATTTTACGCTCAGAATGATGGTTTTAGATGGGCTATCGACGGGTCTGAGGTCATGCGGGTTACGTGGGATGACACCATGAAGACGACAGATTTCCGCAATGCGGCGTCCGGAACTTCGCTACGCCTAAAGGATGATGGGTCCGTGAGTGTCGATGGTGGCGGTAATCCTATTATTTCGTTTGATGTGGCTAACGGAGTAACGTCTGCTATTGGTGAACTTGACGTTTTTGGAGATTCGTCTAAGTCAAACCCTGGTGTGGTTTTGAAAGACTACGGCGAGGGAACTGAGTGCAGCTTTGTTGATGGGTCTGGGACCAAGTTAGCCACAGTTGCCTACAGTAGCTCTCAGGAGCGCGTATGCTTGTCGCACCAGTCATCCGCAGCTTCGGTTAACGTATGGGCAAACGGCGGTGTTTCTTTTGGTCCAAAATCCGATCAGTATTCGGGGGTTAGGATTAGTTCTAACTATTCGGTTAATTTCCCCAACTCCATAGCGTTCGATGCTGTTGATAATTCTGATGCTTCGGGAACGGCTCTTACATGCTCTTCACTAGACCAGTACAGTAGCAAACTTGTTTGCAGCAATCGGTTTCAGACAGACGGAGATTTGGCTATCAACGGTGGTTGCGGAGGTTCTGGGTCTGGGACTTCTGGAACTTACCGTTGGCAGATGCCCTTCTTTGGGGACAACTACAAAAAGGTGCTCGTATACCTTAACGGCTATACCAATACTGCGGCTAAGGTTTTACAGTTTAAAACTGGTGCGGGTATCAGCCGTACTTTCACAAATACTCCCTTCTTGCTCGCTAATAGCACGGGGATTACGCCGACTATAAGTACCTCGCAAATAAGCCTTCCCATTGTGTCCACTGCGGCCACTGGGTGGATCATATTGGAAGGTTTTTAAAAAGACTACTCAACTCAACGCAGCTTAACCTTAAAACCAACAAAAAAATTATGGCTATTACCAATACATCAACCAACCAAGCTGGAGCATATGCAACCAGCATCATTTCTCAACTCAACCAAATCAGCAGCGCGGTTACTTCTGCCAACAGCAAAGTGACCAATGGGGTTGCAGCTACGACCAGTTCAGGCACGCCCGCTGTAACCGCAGATGAAATTACAAGTGCATTGGGGACAACCGTCACTGCAAAAGTCAAACTTCTCTACGCGGCGTTGGCCTCCACTGACGACACCAAGCTGACCGCCGCGCTCGCTGCTTTGGCGTAAACTTTTTAACCTCAGGCTCGCCGAGTGAATGCGGGCAACAAAAATCATGAGTAATACCGAAATCAATGGGGCCGCCTCACCGGCCGAAACCAAAACCGAACATCGCAGCCTTACCCGCGTCTTTGCGGACTTCCTGGGCCTCACCGCCGCCGTGCAAGCGGCCAACGCCAAGCAACTCGAAAACCTCCAGGGGCAGATTGACGCCCTCAAGAGCGAGATCGACGCGCATCCCGAAGTTGAGACCACCGCATCGCTGGCCGCAGTTGCCGTGCTCGAAAACGCCGCCGCCCAGCCCGCCGAAACGGCAACCGCCGCCGCTACCAGCAGCTCGGATACGTCCAGTAGCGATGCGTCTACCGGCGCGGATGCCTCAGCGGATTCTACAGTCCAGGCTTCGGTCTAGGTTGCAAAAACGGGCGGCTGTGGGGAGACCAGTGGATCAACTCACCCCGCCCACCCACTTCACCCGATAAATTCCGAGATCAAATTTCTTATGGCCGCAACCGATCAGGACATCATTCGTCTTCACGAGCGATTGGATAATATCGAAAAAACTCTGGAAACACGGCTGCGGGCGCTGGAGATTTGGCAGGCTTACCAGGCAGGGCGCTTGACGGCGCTGGCGGTGTTCTTCAGTGCGCTGGGTGCGCTGATTCTATGGGTTGCCACCCTGTTCACCCGACATTTTAAACTGCTGCTGGTGATCATCTGCGCGCTTGGAGCAATGCTGCTCTCGGGCTGCGCGCCCCAGCGGAAAGCGTCTGGTCCATCAACCGCTACCGTGGCCGGTGACATCTCCGGCGCACGCGACGACATCGCCGGCGCGCGCGCTACAAACCAAGCGGCCCAAACCGCGACACAGAAGGCCGACGCGAAAGCAGCGGTCATACTCCAATATCTCAACCGATGAAAACCTTCCTTACCATTTTCGCCGCGGCATGGTCGCTTTCGCTGGCCGCCCCCGCGGCAACGATCTCCAAGGCCGACATCATCAAAACGGTGGAGCATTTGCAAGAACGCTGCCATGAGGCCGAAGCCGCGCAATCCGCTACCGAAGCCAAACTGAACGCCGCCGAAACTAAGCTGGCCACCGCGCTTTCCAGTGCCGCTCAGTTGCAGACGGAAATCGACGTGCTGGCCGCTCACGATAAGACGGAAACCGACCGGGCGAACCGCGAACATGACCGCGCGGAAGCGATTCTCGCCGATCGGAACAAGCTGGCCGCGCGTCTCAATAAACTCGTGCTGGCGCTTGCGGTTGCCGCTGGGTTGCTGGTATGGGCGACCGTATCAAAATATGGGTCAACCCTCTACGCTGCGGTACCCTGGGGGGCTGCGATTCCCGTGGTGGCGGGGGTGGCTGCCGGGAGCGCCGTATTTGCGTGGCTGAGGTTTATTCTATGAGATCCGCGCCTAAGACCCGGCTTCCCTGGCATCGCTTGCTACTTTCGCTTTTTGGGATCGTGTTGCTGGCCGCACATTGGAGATGGGCGGTTCACCATCTCTACTCCCTGCCGGAATACGCAATGGCCGCGTTCGCCTCCGTAACGGTGGCGTTTATGGGGGCGGTGGCCGCCGTCGTGATTTTCATGGTTACGGGAAACCGCGTGAACGGCACCGTATCGGATCTCGCGGTCGGTCTTTTGGGGCGAACTGAAAGTGAGGAAGAAAAATGAAACTGCTGTGGACAAAGATCAAATATCACGGTGAGTGGCTGCTATTGCCCCTCTTTATCGTTTTAATGCTCGCCGCTATTCGCGGCGTTTTCTGGCTTACAGGCCGTCAGCCGCTGGATGATCCGGGCGAGCTGGTCTCAGGGTGCTATAGGGCCATTCGCATTGCGATGGCGGTTGGGTTCACGGGGTTTACCCAGGGAATCCTGTTCGGCTGGCGCGGAGACGTGGAGCGCGCCACTTGGTGGGATCACGTTCTTGATTCATTATGCACACTCGCCTTGCTCTCCATCTTCTTGTTTGCGTTCTGGCACTGAGCGCCGTGCGCGCGCAATGGGTGGGGCTGCCTCCGGCTCTGGATCTCACGGCGGAGGGGCACGCCTTGATTGTCTCCTTTGAAACGGGCGGTCAGCATCAATACGAGCGCTGGCCTCATCCCGAATGGCCAGGAGCTGCCTCCGGAGTGACTGTTGGCATCGGCTATGATTGCGGATACAATGCCGGGAGCGTTATCCGTTCCGACTGGCGTAGTTTGGGTGCCGACGCCGCCCGCCTGGCGCAAACTTCGGGCCTTCGGGGCGTGGGTGCAAAGCCGGCGGCCCGCGAACTGCGCGATATCTTGATTGCCTGGGATCTCGCCCTTGGCGTCTTTGATCGCGTCACAGTGGCCAGGTTTACGGAGCTGGCCCGGCGTACCTATCCCGGATTCGATGACCTCCGCCCCAACGCCCAGGCCGCGCTGGTAAGCCTGACGTTCAATCGCGGGAGCGACATGATCGGCGACCGGCGCTACGAGCTGCGGCAGATACGCACGGCCGTCACCAAAAGAGATTACGCGGCAATGGCCGAGTGGAACCGCCGCTCCATCCGTGTTTGGCGTGGCACATCAATTTACGCTGGGATGGCCCGGCGTCGTGAGGCCGAGGCGGAATTGATGCTTACACCATGATTCCTGAAAAGCCAGCCGGTGACGGTAAGCACAAGACGGGAGATAAGGGGATCTCTCGGTGGCGTGCGATTGGCTTGCATTTGGGGTGTATAACGCTGAAGCTTTTAAGGAAGCAGCCCATTCGTTTTCATTTGGATGGGCTGCGCAGGGAGCTGAGAAAAAGAAGGACGTGAAAACAAAAATACGTGAGGCAGGCGTTATGCGTTATTTGTAAGTCGCTTATAATTAGGGAATGTCCGGTTAGCTCATAACCTGAAGGCCGCGGGTTCAAATCCCGCCCCCGCAACCACTTCCCCATTCGGGGAAGTGATTCTCTATCAGCAACTTGCAACGCATGCAGGATTTTGCAACGCCCACCCCAAAAACAGGGTGTACCTAAACCGAACTGCAGCATCAACTTTTTCCAAGAATTTGCGGCCGCTGTTTACCAGACACAGATGGCTGCAAAATACCTCCGCAAACAAACTTGGTGGGTCAGGTTCTACGATCCCCGGAACCGCGAATTGGTCCGGGAGAGCCTCGGTACTGCCGACGAGGCGCGCGCCGAACTGCTCCGCCAGAGGGTGGAGCTTGAGGTATCCCTCCTCGACCCACGCTTCGGGGTCGCCAAGATGCCAGACAACGTTTGCCGGGTCTCCACCAAAGAATGGGGAGGGAGGAAGATATGGTGATATTGTGCTAATTAGCCGCAGGCGGCAAGCACACGGATTTGGTAGTTGGAGAAGTTTCTAAAGCCGTAAGCGCGGCGTTGGATGAGTTTCATTTTACGGTGGAAGCCCTCTGTAATGCCGTTGTTCCTGGTAAAACGCCACATGCAGGCGATGGGCTCGGCCCAGGAACGAAGGGTATGGGCCAGAGTGATGAGGGGCTCGAAGCGGCTGGTGGTGAGGCGGTTGATAAAGCCCAAAAGCTCTTGAGCCAGAGGGCGGCATTCGCGGCGCCTTCTGTGCTTTTGGTTGAGGAGAGCGCGCAGGTGGTGCATTTCGGCGTGCAGAGGCTCCAATGCAGGGTAGGCGGCGAAAAGCCGCGCGAGGCGCAAGTGTTGGGCCGCAGTTAGCTTATTTGGGGCTTTGCGGAGGACGGCAAGAGAGCCGATGTTATTTTTCAAGTCAGGGGCGATCTGCCGTGCCAAGGCCATAAAATGATGGATGACGACGCGGATGACGTGGAAGCGGTCGGCGACGATGCGAGCGTTAGGGAACCACTTACGGATCAAGGCTCGGTAAGGGCTGGAGAGGTCGATACAGACCACGCGGACATGCTCCCGGCCTTGAAGGCGGGCAACCAATGGGGCCAATTCGCGAGGGCTGCGGCCAGGGACAACGTTGAAGACACGGTGGTTTTTAAGATCAACGAAGGTAGTGGCGAAGCGTTGGCCCTTGTGGAGGGTGTGCTCGTCGATGCCCAGGACCATGGGGCAACGCAAGCTGCTTCGTTCCTCGGCCTTGCGCTCGGTGAACTGGTGGTAGATGCGTTCGATGGTGGCGCTGCCAATGTGAAGGATGCGAGCCAGAGTGGAGACGCAGATGCCGTTGTCGTGAGCCCGGTAAGTGCTTTCGCGGAATGGCTCGCTGCTGTGGCGTCCGGGGAGAAGTCCCGGTAGCGGTGGAACAAAGGAGTGCCGACAATCCAAACAGCGCAACCGCCGGGTATGGACGACCAGAGCGGTGGGTTCGCCAAAGCGATCGAGGTGGCGTACCTGCTTTTGATACCTGCCTTTGCTGTGGAGGCGGCCGCCTCCACAGCAAGGGCAGGAGGAGGTTCGCGCTTCGGGTTTAACGTGGATTTTAAGAGGCAATGTGGCTTCGGTATATAGTACCTGGTAGCCACTGATTCCGATTCGATTGAGCAGTGAGGTCATTAGCACTTTCTTTCATCTTTTGACCTCCCTCCCCATTCTTTGATGGAGAGCCCGTTTGCCGTGCATTGGGACGGGCACCCAGTGCCGCCGATTCTGCTGAAGTGCACAGGGAGGAAACCATTCTGGAATCGGCGCTCAGCCCGGCAGTGTCGAGTCGTCCTTCAGCGCGAGTTCCCATCGATGAAGCGCTTCGCGGCTAAACGGTAATACCCCCAAGGGTGAGATGGGCCTTCGTCACCGCCGGGGAGAGCCGTTCGGCTTCCTCTGCCTTCTGTGGAGTCCCCCATTCTTTGTATCCCCCACAGAGCGGCCGCTGTTTCATTTTGCCTCAACATCCCGTCTGAAATGGCAAACCCTCCCGGTAGCTGGCGCGAGCCAGCCGGGAGTGCGCCAGCGAGCGCACGACTTCAGAGAGGTGAAAGTCCTCTTCGGGCGGCACACTGGCCGTTCGTAGCCTGTGGTAACTGCGTCGTCGAGAGGCGGGGTGGGGAGCAACCGACAGGCGAAACGCCGATCCATAAGTAAGACAATGCTAAACTCGATTCGGCCAGATACGGCGGCGAGCCTGCTCCCGAAGGGCGAAGCCAGATATCGCAAGCCAACCGCAAAGGAAGAAGGCGACTGCGAGAACCTGTGTCGCGGACAGACAGTGGGCGCGATTACAACAGGGCCGTATAGGGTGGTTGGAGATGGAGCGGCAGGAAGGAGACGTGTAGTGAAGCTGGGATCACGAGCCGGGAATAGGACGGTGTTCATGAGCCAAAGGGCTCCGAAGAGCCGCCCGGAAGGTGACAGAGCCCTCGTAGTAGCGTGGAAGCGGGGCAATGCCCGTGGAGCGAAGGAGGGCAGGAAGGTGGAAACGTGAAAGCCACAACAAGGGAAGACCCCTCGCCAACATTGGCCGCAAGGCCTAGAACGGGCGAAGAACCCCGGTTCCAATGGAACTGGGTGCAACCCGAGGTGTGGACGACACGCATGTTGACGGCCCTGGAAACGGGGATGAAAAGGACCAAATGGCACAGCCTGATGGACAAAATATGGGCGAGCGGCAACCTTGGCGGCATCGGCGCGCAAAGTGATCGCCAACGGCGGCAGCGCCGGAATCGATCGCCAAAACGTGCGGCAATACGCCCTGCAAGAAGCGGCCCAAACCCGCAGCCTCCAAAGGCAACTGAAAGCGGGGAGCTATAAGCCCCAAGCCGTCAGGCGGGTATGGATCCCCAAACCAGGAAGCAAGGAACTGCGGACGCTGGGGATCCCGGCGGTGAGAGATCGCGTCGTGCAGACGGCGCTACGCCAAGCCATCGAGCCGATCTTCGAGCGGGAATTTGCGCCGCAGAGCTACGGGTTCAGACCCGGGCGAGGCTGCAAGGACGCGCTTCGGGAAGTGGACCGACATCTCAAGGCGGGCCGCCACTGGGTAGTGGATGCCGACTTGAAGAGCTATTTCGACACGATCCCGCACGAGAAACTCATGCGGCAAATCGGCGAGAAAATAGCAGACGGAAGCGTACTGAGGCTGATCGAGGCAATGCTCAAAGCCGGGGTCATGGAGAGCGCAACGGACTGGAAGCCGACGCAAACCGGAGCGCCCCAGGGAGTGGTCATAAGCCCGCTGTTAGCGAACATATACCTTGATCCGCTGGATTGGGAAATGGCGTGGGCAAACCGGGAAATGATCCGCTACGCGGATGATTTTGTCATCCTGTGTAAGAGCGAAGAAGAAGCCCAAGAGGCCCTGGAGGCAGTCAAAGCCTGGGTGGAGCAGAACGGACTTGAATTGCATCCGGAAAAGACACGGATCGTGGACGCCCGAGCCAAGGGAGGATTCGACTTTCTGGGCTACCACTTTGAGCGAGGCTGGAAATGGCCGCGCAAGAAAAGCATGGACAAGCTCAAGGAAGCGATCCGAGGCAAGACCCGGCGCACCGAGGGCAGAAGCCTCGGAGCAATCATCGCGGACCTCAACCGGACACTTGGCGGCTGGTTTGAATACTTCAAACAGAGCAACCGGTGGACGTTTGATAGCGTGGACAAATACGTCCGAGGGCGACTGCAAAGCATCCTGCGAAGGCGCAACGGAATGCGAGGACGCGGGCGCGGATTCGACCGAAACCGATGGCCCAAGGCCTATTTCACCGCCCAAGGCCTGACATCCTTGGTTCAGGCACATGGGGCGGCACGTCAATCTCTACAAAGAGGATAAACCACCAACTGGAGAGCCGGATGCGGGAGACCCGCCAGTCCGGTTCGGAGGGAGGGGCGATGGCGACACCGTTCCTACCCCTATCTTGATAACCCCGCTGGAAACGGCAGGCGTATGCCGCAAATACGCCGCTTCCTAGCCAAATGGCCGGGAGGCGGCGGCGTATGTCCAAGCCTCCGGCTAAAGGTCGTCGCGGCAGTGTTACAGCGGCTTATCAACTCCCGGTCTCCTTCGGAGTAACCCGAGGGAGGCTGAGTTGAACCCAAAAAGCCAGCACATGACAGCGCCAGCCTTTTTTCCTCACAAGCCAGAACTATATTTCCGTCATCTTTTGCGATGGATGACGACGACCCGCCATCGGCAGGCACCTTCGGGACCATCGGTGGCCTAATAGTTGGCGATTCTACCGGTGCAGGATCTTTGACCGTCCAAGGCAGGCTTGTCCAGAACGGCATCGACGGTCTCTTTATACCAAGTCTAGTAGATCTGTAGCATTTAGAACTTGGTCTTTTTGAGCAAGGCGGCGTTGTCAGGCAAAGTCGCTATCAATGATAGCGACTTCGCCTTCCGCCTTGCCTCGCTCAAAAATCCACGGCGTTCTAAAAGCTACTTCTCAACTAGACTTGGTATTATCGGCTATTCCAGGCTAGGAATATTCACTGTCCAGGGAGGCTCGGTTTTCAGCGGAAGGAGTTATATCGGGTATTTTGCAAACTCCACTGGGACTGCAACCGTCACGAGTGGCACTTGAACCAACGGTGATCTTACCGTTGGGGGATCGCCTCACTCGGTTTCCAGTGTGACGAGGAAACCTTTTGGATAGAACCCCGATGTTGCATTAAAGGTCATGAATGAGGCGTTCGCTCATTGTTTTACTCGTATTAGGCGCAGCTGGGCTGGGCTGCTTGTGCTTTCAATACGATGAAACACCGCTGCAGGTCTGCGAGCGTGTGATCCGTTGGGCTAGAGAATGGGTCCAGCCCGCGCCTGCCGCCGCTCCTCTGCCCTCACCCACTCCCGCCCACCTGCCGTCTCCAACGGCACCACCAATGCCCGATCCCCTTCTCTGGCTCATCCCTCGCAAGGCTGACTGGCCCCGCGAGGTTCTCCTGAAAGCAGCGGTTGAGATTCCGATTCAATTCAACGGCGCTGCCGCAGGAACCGCCATCGTCCCAGCAGGCTCGAAAGTAAAGCTAGTCAATATCTTGGAAGATTCGGTCGTCATAGACTATGATGGGAACACGACAAAAGTTCCGCTAGCCTCGACCGATCTGAAAGACCAGGCAGCCGCCGCATTGCAAAGAGCGAACGCAGCGCGCAAAACCGCCCAAATGGCGGCCCAAGCCCCAAGCAAACAAACGGGTGCGCCCAGTCCGTCTGCCTCCCCGCAAAATACGGACGCCGAAAACATGGGCCCCGCTCCAGAGGACGAACTCACCATTTCCAACGGGCCTTTTGTCCATCCCGGGCTGATGCACAATGAAGAGGACTTCAAGCGGATGCGCACCCACTTTGGGCAGGAACCGTGGGCGTCCGGATACAAGAAACTCCTGGCCAATTCGCACGCCTCGCTTGGATGGAAACAGAACCCTCAGGAAATTGTGGTGCGCGGATCCGGCCCCGACGTGCGGCTGCCGCAGAATTACCCGGCGCTCTATCACGATATCGCGGCAGCCTACGCCTGCGCCTTGCGCTGGAAGATTTCAGGAGACCCGGCTTATGCCAAAAAATCGGTCGAGATCATGAACGTGTGGTCTTCGACCCTCAAACAAATCACCGGATCGACCGACGCATGCCTCGCCGCGGGAATTTACGGCTACCAATTTGCCAACGCCGCCGAAATCATGCGCACCTACCGGGGGTGGAAGCCGGAGGATTTCGCCCGTTTCCAGAAAATGATGCTGGATGTATTTTATCCCATCAATAAACGCTTTCTTGAGAGGCACAACGGTACCAAAATCGATCACTATTGGGCCAACTGGGACCTCTGCAACATGTGCTCAATGCTAGCCATCGGCGTTCTAGGTGATAAGCGCGGCCTTTATAATGATGCTGTGCGCTATTTCAAGCACGGCGCGGGCAACGGCTCCATTCGGTGTGCCGTCTATTATGTGCACCCCGGCGGGCTGGGCCAATGGCAGGAATCCGGCCGCGACCAGGGGCACAACACGCTCGGAATCTCCTTAATGGGAGCCTTTTGCGAAATGGCGTGGAAACAGGGCGACGATCTCTACGGTTACGACAATAACCGCTTCCTGACCGGATGTGAATACGTGGCCAAATACAACCTTGGTTACGACGTGCCCTACAAACCCTACTCCAACTGTGACGTCAAACAGGAGATCATCAGCGACAATGGCCGGGGAACCATGAGGCCCGGCTGGGAACTCGTTTACAACCACTACGTCAAACGCAAGGGCCTCTCCGCGCCCTTCACAAAAGAGATCACCGAAAAAGTCCGGCCCGAAGGTGGCGGCGGCGACTACGGTCCCAACAGCGGCGGCTTCGATCAACTGGGCTATGGCACGCTGACGGCTACCCTGGATGCCCATGTTGCGCCGCAAAAAGATACACCGAGGACTTCCGCTCATTGGTAACCCCGCACTTTTGTTTTATTCTTTCATCTGATCCCTTCCCTTTTCTCCCCATGACGGCAGCTCCTCTTCGACTTTGCAAGAGCCAGGCGGTGCGTACCATGCTCCGAGCTCTTCTGGGCGCGGTCCTTTGGTTGCCGGCTTGCCCGAAAAGCGTGGTCGCCACCACGCAGCCCGATTCCCCGCGTGAAAGCCTGAACTTCAACCGCGACTGGAAGTTCCAGTTGGGCGATGTCCCCGGAGCGGAAAAGCCAGACGCGCCAGACGAGCAATGGCAGGCAGTCGGGCTGCCCCATTCGTTTTCGCTACCCTACTTCGGCTCGCCGAAGTTTTACGTCGGCTACGGCTGGTACCGGAAACACTTCACGACACCCTCTTCGTGGTCCGGCAGGCGGATCAACCTGGAGTTCGACGGAGTTTTTCAAGTCGCCGACGTGTTCGTGAATGGCAAAAGCGCCGGACGGCACGAGGGAGGCTACACGGGCTTCATACTTGATATTACCGATGCCGTTAACCCAGGCGACAACACGGTGGCTATCCGCGTCAACAATCTCTGGAATGCGCGTCTGGCTCCGCGCGCGGGTGAACACGTCTTTTCCGGCGGGATTTACCGGAACGTGCGCCTCGTGGTCACGTCGCCACTCCACGTAGCATGGTACGGGACCTCGGTAACAACACCCCAGATCTCCGCCGCGTCCGCGACCGTCAACGTCAAAACCGAGGTCGTTAATGAATCGCCCATACCGACAACCGCCACTCTCAAAACGGAAATCGTGGACGCCGCGAACCAAGTCGTCGCGGAGATGACCTCCACCCAGGCCGTCGCCGCACGCTCCACGGCGGTCTTCGACCAGACAAGTCGTCCCGTGGCACGTCCAAAACTATGGAGCCCCGAACACCCTTATCTTTACCACGTCAACACGACCCTTCTTAAAGGAAGCGCCACGGCGGACCGTTTCGTCTCCCCGCTCGGGTTCCGGTGGCTCAAGTTCACGGCGGACCAGGGCTTTTTTCTCAACGGCGAACACCGCTACCTCAAGGGAACCAACGTCCACCAGGACCACGCGGGATGGGGCGACGCGGTCGCCGACAGCGGCTTTTCCCGCGACGTAAATCTTGTTAAGGAAGCGGGCTTCGATTTCATCAGAGGCTCCCACTATCCCCACGCCCCGGCCTTCGTGCAGGCCTGCGACGAGGAGGGTGTCCTCTTATGGTCGGAAAATGCGTTCTGGGGCATTGGCGGTTTCAAGCCCGATGGATATTGGGATTGCGGCGCTTACCCGGCCAACCCCGCCGATCAACCGGAGTTCGAAGCGAGCGTGAAACGGCAGCTTGGCGAAATGATCCGAATGTACCGCAACCACCCGTCGGTCATTGTCTGGAGCATGGGCAACGAGACCTTCTTCTCCGACAAGGCCGTAATGCCCAAAGTGAAAACGTTCCTCAAGGAACTGGTGATATTCTCGCATCAATGCGACCCCACCCGCCCCGTGGCTATCGGCGGCGCGCAGCGTCCGCTGAACGAGGACCGGATCGACCTCGTGGGGGATGTGGCTGGCTACAACGGCGACGGGAGCAGCCAGGCGGCGTTCCAGAACCCCGGCGTGCCCAGCGTAGTCTCCGAATACGGAAGCACCACCGCTATCCGGCCCGGGAAATACGAGCCCGGCTGGGGCAGCCTCGCCAAAGACAACGGCCAAGCCGTTTACCCCTGGCGGGCGGGGCAGGCCATTTGGTGCATGTTTGACCACGGCTCCATAGCCGGGGCCAACCTGGGCCGGATGGGCATCGTGGACTATTTCCGCATTCCCAAACGCGCTTGGTACTGGTACCGCAACGAATACCGCCACATTCCGCCCCCTCCGTGGCCGGGCAACGGACAGGCCGCCGCTTTGACGCTTTCCGCCGACAAAACGACGCTCAAGAGTGTAGAGGGCACCGACGACGCGCAGATTTCCGTCACCGTGCTCGATGCCACGGGGAAGCCGACCAGCCAGTCTCCGGAAGTCACCTTGACCATCGAATCCGGGCCGGGCGAATTCCCGACGGGACCCGCCATCACCTTCGCCCCAAAATCAGACATCGCGATCCTGGAGGGAAAGGCCGCCATCGAGTTTCGTTCCTATGATGCTGGCAAGACGTTTATCCGGGCAACATCCCCCGGTCTGAAAGACGCCACGATTGAAATCACTTCGCAGGGAACCCCCGCGTTCATTGCCGGGCAGACCCCGCCGGTGCAGGCGCGCCCCTACGTGCGCTTCACGGGCGGAGCAACCCCAGCCTCTGTCATCCGGGTCGGTTTTCAGAACCCGGTGAACGCCAGTAGCGAAACCCCAGGCCATGGGAGCAGCCTTGCCAATGACGGCGACGCCGCAACCTGCTGGCAAGCTGGCTCCGGCGACCGCAACGCATGGTGGCAAGTGGACATGGAAAAAACGATGAAGGTGCAGTCTGTCAAAATCGTTTTCCCCACGGATGGCCCACGGCCCTTCCGGGTCGAAGTCTCCCAGAACCGCGAGAGCGGCTGGACACCCGTGGCCGAAGACGACGGCGGCACCGCCAGGGAGCGGGTCGTTCCCGTCGCGTCGGGAATCTCAGCGGAGTTCCTGCGAGTTATCTTTCCCAACCAGCCCGGGACCGCTCCGGCGGCCATCTCAGAATTGGAAATCACAGGAGTTCTCAACGCACCATGACCCCCACCAATCACCTGCTTCAACTCGTATTCACCACAGCCATCCTCGCTTCGCTTTCCCCGATTTCCAAAGCCAACGATTGTATGTCATCCGCTCTCCTTTTGTGGTACCAGGCTCCGGCGGAGCAATGGATCGAGGCGCTTCCCGTCGGCAATGGCCGCTTGGGCGCGATGGTCTTTGGTGGAACCGCCAACGAGCGTCTGGCGCTCAACGACATCACCGTCTGGTCCGGCGGCCCCCAATCCGAGGCCGACCGTCCCGACGCCCACACCCACCTGGAGGAAATCCGCCAAACGATCCGCGAAGGCGACTATGCGAAAGCCGGGAACCTCTGCAACCAATTCCTTACCTGCAAGGCCAACTACGATGCCAGCAAATACCAGGCGCTGGGCGACCTTCAATTTGCCTTCAGGCTACCCGGGGGGCAGGTTTCCGACTACCGCCGCTGGCTGGACATCGACAGCGCCGTGGCGGGGACTGAGTTCAAAACGGGGGGGACGGCTTTCCGCCGCGAGGTTATCTGTAGCGCACCCGACAAGGTGCTCGTCCAGCGCTTGACAGCCAGCGGGTCCGGAAAAATTTCGTTTGCACTCACGCTCACCCGTTTGGAGAGAGCGCAAACCCGCTTCGTGGCTCCGGATATGCTGGTGATGACGGGCAGCACCGGCTCGAACTTGAATTATCAAGTATGTGCCCGCGTTTTTCCGAAGGGTGGCGTCCTCAAGGGCGAAGGCGACAAGCTCTCGCTGGAAGGCGCGGATGAAGCAGTCGTAGTTCTGGCGGCTAACACATCCTATGTGATGGACTATGGCAACCAATACAAAGGCGCGGACCCATCGCTCGCCGCCCGATACGTTAACCAAGTGACCGCCAAAACCTATGAGCAGCTCAAGGCAGCGCATGTGGAAGATTACCGGCATTACTTCCGGAGGGTAAGCCTCGACCTTGGCCCGACCGAAGCCGCCAACCGCCCCACCAATGAGCGGCTGCAAACCTACGGCGATGGGAAGGCTGACCCCGCATTGGCCGCACTCTTCTTTCAATACGGGCGCTATTTGCTGATCTCGTGCAGCCGCCCCGACAGCCCGGCTCCCGCTAACTTGCAAGGGCTTTGGGCGGAAGGAATGAACGCCCCCTGGAACGGGGATTACACCATCAACATCAACTTCCAGATGAACTACTGGCCCGCCGAACCGACAGGCCTTGGCGAAATGCACCTGCCCATGCTCCGCCACATTCAAAGCCTCGTGGAACCGGGCACAAAAACGGCCAAGGCCTATTTTGGTCCGCAAACGCCCGGCTGGGTCACCAGCGCCAAGAGCAACGCCTGGGGCTGGACCAGCCCCGGGGCGCGCTTGGCATGGGGCGTTTGGTTCGGCTCCAGCGGCTGGCTTTGCCAACACCTGTGGGAGCATTACGCATTCACGGGCGACACGGATTACCTTCGCGGCGTTTATCCGGCGATGAAAGGCGCTTGCGAATTCTGGCTGGCGGAGCTGGTCACGGGAACCGACGGCAAACTCATCACATCCCCCTCAAGTTCGCCGGAAAACTCGTTCTGGACAGACGCGGGGCTGCATGGCGAAGTCTGCGAGGGAGCTGAAATGGAGAAAGCCATCGTCTGGGATCTCTTCGACAACACCGCGCAAGCTTGCACCGCGCTGGGCGTGGACGCCGATTTCCGCAAAAAGCTTGAGGCCGCGCGCGACCAGATCCGGCCGCCGCAAATCGGCAAAGCCGGGCAGCTTATGGAGTGGGGCGGCGACTGGGACATGAACTCCAAAGACATGCACCATCGGCACGTTTCCCACCTCTTCGGACTGCATCCCGGCCACCAAATCACCGCCCTGGGAACCCCGCAACTCGCCGCGGCAGCCCGCAAGACCCTGGAACTCCGCAGTGACGAGGGAACCGGCTGGAGCAAAGCGTGGAAAATCAACTTCTGGGCTCGGCTGCGCGACGGCGACCACGCCGCGAAGATCCTCGCCGAACAGCTCAGGCCAACGCAGGAAACCAAGGTGATCATGACCGCCGGAGGGACCTACCCAAACTTGTTTGACGCCCATCCGCCCTTCCAGATCGATGGAAATTTTGGAGCGACCTCCGGCATTTACGAAATGCTTCTGCAAAGCCACGAGCGCTACCACGACGCAGCCTTGCCCGGCGTGGACCGCTACGTCATCGACCTGCTTCCGGCGCTGCCTTCAGCCTGGGCCACAGGCAGCGTCCACGGCTTACGGGCGCGGGGCGGTTTCGAAGTCAACGTAGCTTGGCAAAATGGGAAGCTGATCGAGGCTACGGTGCGCTCCCTCAATGGCGCGCCGTGCAAGCTCCGCTATGCCGACAAAACCGTGGCCCTTTCCCTTCGCAAGGGGGAAACCGCGCGGGTGGGCCAGTACTTGCAGCCTTTGGGCCAGTAGCATCTTCCGACCTGGGCGGCACCGTAGACGCCTCCCGCGCTTCCCCATGCCAAGAACGCTCCCGCCTGGAAGGCCCTTCCGCCATGGGACTCGTTCTGACAGTCTGATCCTATTTCCCCTCCCGCCGGTACAATACCAGTGTCGAGCGGGGTGCCACTTTGCAAATTGCACCGGGGTCCAATATCCGCGCCGAACGCAAATCCGTATAGGCACCGTCCCCCGGGATATTGGCTTCAAACTCCCGGTCTGGTGTCGTGTTCATGGCAATAAAATATGGACCGTAGCTCAGTTGATAGAAATCCCCCTTGCCCGCGAAAACATTCTCCTGCCCGGGCTTGAAGCTGACTCCTTCCGGGATTTTCGCAATCGGTAGCTCTTCGCCCGCGTGAGCCGATTTCCAGTTGCCCGGATAACGTAGGCCACCGTTGCCGAACCCCATATTGGTCCAGTCGGGACGCGTATAAACAAACCCGCTCGGCTCGAATCGCACATCCTCACCCACAACGGCAATCCGGTCATATTTCGGGGTAATATCGTGAACCCGCGCAAGGAAATTGACCGCGTACCGGGCACGCCAGTAGAGCGAGGCATATAAAATCTCATCCCCTCGCTTGATTGCCACACATCCGTCCTCCTCGTCGGAAAAGACGAAATCGGGCTGTCCATTGCTCATGGGAAGCCGGACCGCACTGCTGGGGAGCGCTTTCACGGTCTCGTAATTTTCAGGGGTCGCCAACAGACCCGCCAGAACCCGGAAATTATTAAGAGGCCGTTCTGCCACAGAAACAAAGAACTGGTTATCCTCCAACATTTGCTGGGCGTAGCCGGTCAAAGAAGGCGTCTGAAGCAGCGCCACGCCATCGAGTGGCCCGCCATCCCACGTTGGCCGCTGGGCGTAGACGGCATCCCCCGGGTAATGTCCGTGGTCGCGCCAGCCGATCACCGCTTCAGCCTGCATCGTCCGGTTTCCATCGGCATCGACTCCGGGATAACGGAACGGAGCCCGGGCGTTGACGATTTTTTCGAGCTGCGCCTTGATTTTCGCATCCCCCGGCTGCCCCGGCGCGGGCATCGTGGCCTCATACATCGCACACATCCAGTCGGTCACCTCCCCATAATACCCCACGAAACCCAGCTCCCGCGTCAGCCCCTTCGATGTGACTTGGAAATATCCATCCCCAAGCGGCTTCAGCGGGATTCCATTCTTCTCCGGCCCCAGCCACGGCGCGATCCCCGCGCTTTCATATAAATAGTGGAGCGCTTTCTCCACCGGAAGCGCCTTCTCCGGCTCTAGCAATTCCACGGCACGGTTACAAAGATAGATGCCGTAGATGTCGTTGATCATCGTTTGATTGGTGTAGAAACGACGGTTTTCCCGGTGAATGTCGCGGCTGGCTTGGAACATGGCCGACCACCCCGCGCGCCGCGTCGTCCCGGGCTCTCCGAGGATCTCGACATCGAGCAACGGCTTCAGCGGTTCCCTCAAAAGCGTCACCGCGTGCCCGGCGGGGCCCAGCCCCAGCCAGTCGCCGTTGTAAATGGCCGGGCCGTTACGCGCGACATTGAAATCAGCGAGCCATCCCGTGTAAAGCGCATCGATTCCCTCGGCAATTTTCGCGGCCACCGCACGGTTGTGGAAAGCTGGCGTCCACGGCACATGCCACGCCCGGGCCAACACCCATAACTGGTGCTGATTGAGCGGCTTGGAAGCCGAAAGCAAACCCGAGCAGGTATGGGAAAGCTTTTCTTTCAATAAGTCGATCGCCTCCGCTCCGGGGGTGGAACGAACCGGTGGATCTTTCGGAGCATCCCCCTGTTTCTCATCCGCTTGCGGTGCAAAACAGCCATCCGTATGGGTATAAACGCGGTAGATGCCACGCGTCGGCGCGGTTATCGGCTTTTGGTATTTGTCAAACGTCCCGCCATATCCCCAAATGGGCCCCAGGCTGCGGATCTCACATTGCAAACTCGTCTTGCCTTGCGTCAAGGCGCGAGGAAGCGGCGATGTACTATAGAAGAAACGCCCGGGCAGGGGTGGGCGGTCGCTGGCGGAGTCTAGAATCTCGATGTCGCCCAAGTGCAAGTAACCGATCTGCTTTCCCTCGCACTCCAGGATGAGGTGATTGCTGTCGCCCGTCTCCGATCCCCACAGCCGAATCGTAAAGTAATTCTGCTTTTGCGGGTCCACGGCGATGGTGAATTTGAGCGTTCCGCCCTCCCAAGGATGCTTACCTTGAGGAAGAAGCCTGCGGGCCGACTCCCCCAAAGCGCCGCCAATGACCTCGCTAGATGATGCCTCGACCCCGTGATGCCATTCCGAGTCGGCATCGCCAAAGGTGATACAATCGAGGCCTGCCGGGCTACCGGCAATGACGAATACACTCGCTTTCAAAAAGAAAACCAAAGTGGCAAGGCGCTTCATGGGGGGGGAGAATGCAAATTATGTATAAAGAGGCTGCGGGAAAACCTTATTCCAGTGCGAATCGGCTCAATCTGTATTATAGATCGCGGTATCGTTACGATCCCCCCCAGCAGTCACATTGGTGAACTATACCAACTTTGATTAGTTTCCAGTGTGACTTCCAAAATATTGGAACATTTCGTCCACCAAGCGCAAATTCCGTTCAGCTTCGTAGAAGAACTCTGCCGAAACGTAACCACAACCCCTTCATAGAACCTCCGGTTATGAAAAAAACCCCAATACCCTCCCGGTCCACCTATTCCTTCCTCGGCGTTGCCAAGCCACTTGCGGCGTCGGCGGCGGTCCTTTTGTTGGCAACCCAACCTATTTACGCCGCGACGTCATGGAACACGGCAACAGTCAGCGGTTCGTGGGACGACCCCACAGCCTGGGTTTCCGGTGCGGTTCCCGCCTCCACCGACACCTCCTATTTCGGCAACAGCGCCGCCACGACAATCACCATCGCCGCAGATTCAATCGGTGGAATTACTTTTGACAACAGCGCCGCCGTCAATCTCTTCTCCGGCACGTTAACCATCGGCGCCAGCGGCATTTCCAAGACCAACACAGCCGGCGTGGCCACCATCGCCTCCGCGGTGCTTCTTTCGGGCAACCAGACATGGACCAATGCCGCGACAACCGGAACGGCTCTGATCGTGTCGGGGACCGTGGGAGCGGCTTCAGCGGCCACCGTGACCCTCACCGGAAGCGGCGCGGGCACGACACTCATTAGCGGAGTGATTGGCAATGGCGGAGGCACGGTTTCCCTTGCCAACAGCGCGGGCACACTGATTTTGACCGGCTCGAATACTTATTCCGGTGGAACTGTGATTAGCTCCGGAACTGTAACGATTTCTGGTTCAGGAACGTCAACATATGGGGCGCTGGGCACCGGCACGGTAGCGATGAGCGGCGGCACTTTATACGCTGGCGGCACAGCCGTCATTTCCAATGCCTTAGTCACAACGGGAAGTTCGATTATCACGAGCAGCACCGCATCCAGCCCTTTGACTCTGAATGGAGGCTTTGCAGTCAACAGCGGCACAACTTATATCACGCTGGGATCTAACATTGTATTGAATGGAGCCCTGAGTGGAAACGGCGCCATCATTGCAAATACCGCAAATACCGCCAGCGTGATGGCGCTGACTCTTAACGGAACCAACAGCGCCTACTCGGGAACGTTTACAGTCAACGCAAACGGTGCCTACAACCGCGTAAAGTTCGCTAATGCAAACGCCGGTTTTGCCAATGGTGTTCTGGTTAACAATAATACAACGACCGACGGCATCGGGCTTACGTTTGGTACGGGCACAATATCGTTCGGTAATATTTTAGGCAGTGGTTACTTCCGCCAAGACACCACAGGAACAACCACATTACAGGTAGGCAGCCTTGGCCAGAGTGGAACGTTCTCCGGCTTGTTTGCTCAGGCAAACAGCGGCTCCATCCTGACCATCAACAAGGTTGGCACGGGAACGTGGGTTCTTACCGGAGCCAATACTTATACCGGTTCAACCACCATCACTGGCGGCACGCTGCAAATCGGTGCGGGTGGATCCAGTGGTTCCATCACCAGCAGCACCGCGATCATTGACAACAGCGCCCTGGCTTTCAATCTGACCAATTCGGCCACCTACAGCGCCCCCATTTCCGGGACTGGTACATTGACCCAGGCGGGCACGGGCTTGCTAGTTCTTTCCGGCTCCAATACCTATTCTGGCGGCACGATCCTCACGGCAGGTACCGTGCGCCTTAGCAGCACGAATGCCATTGGCACCGGCACGGTCACCGGCAACGGCGGTATGCTCGACCTCAATGGCTATGGGCTGAGCAATGCCGTGCTAGCTTCAACCACGATCTCGCTGCTCAACAGCGCAGCCACGACCGGCACGGTCAGTTCCATTATTTCCGGCGCGGGCGGCGTCACCGTCACCTCGGGCACGCTTCTCTTCACCGGCGCCAATACTTACACGGGCGTGACAACCGTTTCCGGCGGTTTGCTCCAACTCGGCAGTTCAACGGCGCTCGGCGGAACCGCGGGCGGTACGACGGTCAGTTCCGGCGGCACATTCGACATGAACAGCTACTCGACGAGTGATGTCATTACGATCTCCGGTTCCGGGGCAAACGGGAATGGTGCCTTGATCAACAGCGGACTGACAACGGGGACCGTCTCAATTCTCCAAACCAGTGGAACGGCTACCGTAGGGGCCGGCAATATTGCAACCATTCTCAGCGGAACGATCGTCAAGGTGGGGGCCGGCACGTTAACCCTGCTTGCCACGGGTACCAGCGCCGACACCACGGCACAGGCGACAATTAATTCGGGCACGCTGGTTTTGGCGGGCACGGGCTCTGCGGGTAGCGCGATTCTCAGCGCATTGACCATCAACGGCGGCGTGGTGACCATGGACTCTACCCACACAGTCAACTCCAGTTGGTCTTACACCGGGCAAATTCAGGGAAAACTGATAATGAACGGCGGCACCCTGGACCTCAACGGTACCCCAAGCGCGAACAACCGCGTCATGTTGCTCAGTGGCTTGGGCGGCGTCATTACCAACAGCAGCACGACGACCGCATATTTTGAAATCGCCTCGCGTAATGCTTTTAGCGGCACATGGGGAGGAACTATTCAGGATGGAGCCGGAGCCGTGGGTTTGAATATCACCAACACCGGTTATAAAGGTTCTGGAAACGTCTATACAATGACGGGCACCATGACCTACAGCGGAGCCACTTCGATCACCGACAACACTTGGCAAGCTGGATCAACAACCGCCCTTTCGGCGAACTCGGCTTATACTCTGGCAGGCTCCGGTAAGATTGACCTCAACGGGTACAACAACTCTATCGGCTCGTTGGCCAGCTCCAGCACAAGCAGCACCGTTCTTACCGGTTCGACTACCGGTGCCACGCTCACGCTCGGTGGAAACAATACCTCGACATCGTTCGCGGGCACCATTTCCGGCCTGGGCGGCATCACCAAGATCGGCACGGGCACCTTTACTCTCACCGGCTCCAACGGCTATACCGGAGCAACAACGGTAAACCGGGGGGAGCTTGACGTGAACGGTGCGCTAGCCGCAGCCAGCACCGTATCGGTCAACAGCGCCATCCTCGGGGGCTCCGGCACCATTAACGGTGCCGTAAACATGGCGGCCGGTACCATCAAAGGCAATAATCTGAGCGTCGATGGAACCATCACATCCACGGGAGCCAGCACCCTCACGGGCATCATCAATGCCAATGGCGGGGTCAACGTCTCGTCGGATACCCTCTCCGTCACCGGTACCGCCAATGGCAACGTTACTGTCGGTTCGGGGGCCACCCTGGCCGGTTCGGGCAACGTCAACGGCTCGGTGAGCGTCAACAACGGCACCGTCAACGGTTCGGGTTTGGCGATCTCCTCCAGCGCCACCTTTGACGGCAACAGTCACCTCACGGGCAACGTGAGCGCATCCAGCGGCTTCACCGCCAACACCGGGTCGCTAAACGTCACCGGAGCCAATACCACCGGCGCGATTTCTGTAAACACTGGAGCCACGCTCGGAGGCGCGGGCACCGTGGGGGCCATCACCGTGAACGCGGGCGCCACCCTCGCTCCCGGATCGTCGAATAGCACCACGGCAGTGACGATGATCTCCACAAGCGACGTCAGCTTTGCCGATTCCACGGCCACCTTCGAGGTTCGCCTCGGGGTCTCCTCGGCCACCGACAACGACGTCTTGAGCGCCGAGGGCGGCACGGTGGCTTTAAGCAACGGCAGCTTTGACGCGGGGGTCACGCTCAAGCTCGACCTGGGCAGCGCCTTCCTCGCTTCGGCAGACACGCTGATCGGCCACCGGTGGGAGATCATAACCAACACGGCCACAGATGGGTCCGCCCTCACGGGAACATTCCTCCAGGGTGACACCATCGCTGTTAACGTGGGGGGAGTCACCTATAACTTCACCATCGGATACGGCTACAACGATGCGACCGCCAGCAGCGATGTCTACGTGGAGTTGGAATCGGTTCCCGAGCCAAGCACTTGGGCGATGCTCGTCGGCGGCATAGGGATGCTGGCCTTCGGCCGCCGCTTCCGCCGGAAACTGATCGACTAGTCATTGGCTTACCTTGGAAGCCGGGCTCGCCAATAACGAGCCCGGCCTTTTTTGGTTTCAACTCGAAAACCCACCCTCTTCCGCCTTTTGGGGGCATGGTAAAACAAACACCCATCCGAACCTACTTTTCGCCAGTTGATTCCAACGTAAAACGGCCTCATCCTTTTCCAGACTCCCTCCGATGCAAATCCACAATCCCGTCATTAAAGGCTTCAACCCCGACCCTTCCATCCTTCGCGTCGGGAACGATTATTATATCGCCACGAGCACGTTCGAATGGTTCCCGTGCATCCAGATTCACCATTCCCGCGACCTCGTCCATTGGCATCTCATCGCCCATGCCTTGACCTCTCACCAGCAGGCCGACCTGCTTGGCGTCGGCGACTCCAATGGCGTCTGGGCTCCCTCGCTCAGCTGGCACGATGGCCTCTTTTACCTCGCCTATTCCATCGTGCGCACCTCGGGAATGGGCCGTCCGTTCAAAGACGTGCATAATTACTTCGTCACCGCCCCCAGTATCCACGGTCCCTGGTCGGCGCCCACCTTCCTAAACTCCAGCGGCTTCGACCCCTCCCTCTTCCACGACGACGACGGGCGCAAGTGGGTCGTCAACGTCCAGTGGGATTACCGCAAAAACCATCCCCGTTTCGGCGGCATTGTACTCCAGGAATACGACCCGGCCGCCGGGCGCATGACGGGGCCGATCACCACGATTCTTCAAAAAAATATACTTATCGAGGGCCCCAATCTCTACAAACGCGCTGGCAAGTATTACTTGATGCTCGCGGAGGGGGGCACAGGTTGGAACCATGGCATTTCCATGGCACGCGCCTCGAAGATCGACGGGCCCTATGAAATCGATCCCCAACCCGCTGTGCTGACTTCACGCAATGATCCTTCATTTGAACTTCAAAAGGTGGGCCACGGCGAACTAGTGGAAACGCCCCAGGGAGAATGGTATCTGGCCCACCTATGCAGCCGCCCCGTTGGCGAAAAACGCCGGTGTATCCTGGGCCGCGAAACCGCGCTCCAGAAAGTTCGCTGGACCCCGGAAGGCTGGCTGGAACTGGTCTCGGGAACCGCGAACCCCGAACCCGTCATCGCATCCCCCTGTGGAGTCGAAGAAACTCCCTGGCCCGCCGAGCCAGACCGCGACTCCTTCGACGCCCCCTCCCTAAGCCTCCACTGGGCCTCGCTGCGGATTCCCGCCGATGCCCTCTGGGCAAACCTCACCGAACGACCCGGCTGGCTACGGTTGCGCGGGCGCGAGTCGCTGCACTCCCTTCACGAACAAAGCTTGCTCGTCAAACGGCTTGAGAGCGTCCATTGCACCGTCGAAACCTGTATGGAGTTCGCCCCTACTCGCTTCACCCAATCGGCGGGGCTCATTTTGTACTACGACACTAAGGGCCACTACTACCTTCGCGTGACCCACGACGAAGCTTGCGGGAAGAGGCTCGGGATCGTGCTTACGGACGACGGATCTTATGACGAACTAGTCGAAAGCCAGATCTCCGTGGAAACTTGGCCCCGCTGTTATCTGCGCGCGGAACTCGACGGTACACGGCTCCAATTCGCTGCCTCGCCCGACGGCGCTGCATGGCAAAACATCGGGCCCGAGCTGGACGCAAGCAAACTCTCTGATGATTACGGAACCGGCTATCTGCGCTTCACTGGCACGATGGCGGGCCTTTGCGCGCAGGATCTCGGCGGCACCCGCGCTCCAGCCGATTTCGATTATTTCGAAATCCGCAACCGGTAGTTCATCACCCGCAATTAGTAAGGAGGCAGAGCCGCTTGTCCTATTTGACGGGCGGCCTCCTTTTGCTGGGCCAAAAGCTTGGATACGATGTCGGGAATCGTCAGCATCCCCTGCGGAGCCGGTTTCCAAACGTAGATCGTCGCCTTCTCGTTCTCGATGAGCGCGATGGGCAGCCGCGTTTCAGCGGCAATGTACGCCCACGAGGAAACTTCCGTGGGGGGCTGTCCGGGCTCGGATATGGTGCGCCTGGCTTGAAAAACCAAGCACTTAACGCCCTTGTAATCCCTCGCACCGATGTAGTTTTTGGCGTTGATCCAGTCGAATCCAGAAAAGTCGGACTTGGAAACGTCCGTGTAGTTAGCATTCACCGCATCGGGGTTTATCGCCTGGGCCAGTTCGCCACAATCCTTGCCGCCTGGCAGCACCATAATCTGGCTCTTGCCCAAAAACCAAACAGTCCAAAGCAGCCTATCCTCGTTCATGTGTTCCATGCGGATCAGGTTGGCGGTCTTTGTGAAAAGGCGCTTGTCGGAAGTTTCCCTCCCCGGTTGGGCATTTTTGTCGGCTCCTTTGGCACTGTGGAAATAGAATGTCGTCGTCAAGAGCCACTGCGAAAACTCCGGCGCCCGCTTATGAATCAGCGGCCCCGCGGGGAGCGGCTCCAGCGTCCCCGAAGGGGTGGGTGACGCGTCTTCTTGAGCCACCGCGAGCGCGCTGGACAGAACCCCAAGAGCCACGACGCTAAAAAGGCTGCGTAAGTATTTCATTCTTTTACCACCTCAACTTGTTTGTCGATGACTTTACCCGTTTCCCGGTCGATGGCCACATGAACCCAGAAACGTTGTTCACCTTCGACCAAAAACTGGGAAGCGTTGGAGGCATTTTGCGGGTAACGCCCGGTTTGGGCCACCACGTCGACCAGGAGGTTCCAAACCCGGGTCTGCCCAATATTGGCGAGAGCGCGGATGGCCGACTCGCGGTAACGCTGAACGTTGTAGACTTTGCTGCCGTCAGTCGTAAAAACCGAGCTGAGATCCGTGGCGGGGCTGCCTGCGGAGTAGGAGGCGCCCGATGACGTACCGCTAAACCCGGTGTAGGCCTGCGAGCCGTCAATATTGAAGGGTCCGGTTCCACCGCTAAGCGTTGGTGCGCTTCCAACTGCTTGTCCGTAAGGCCAGCGGCCCACCAGGTCGCTCAGGTTGGTTAGGGGTCCCTGATTGCCGGTGGCGGATGAGGTGCGACTTACCAGGGCCTGGGCGATTTTGTATCCCAGGGTGGACGACGCCCCCCCCGCGAGGACCGTCGTGCCCGTCGTCACATAGCCAAAATCGTTAACGAAAGCATTGGTTACAATTGCGCCAATCACCGGGAGTTGCCGCGTGTTTAAGTTGACCTTTCCTGCCACAAGCGCATCACCGGGAGCTGTATTGTCGGCGATACAAAACAGATCGAGCAGCGCCGCGTTACCGCTTTCCGGTGTGGAGAAGTCGAGGTTCCGCCACGGCGTGTCACTGAATGCGCTCCCCAGTTCGGCCACGCTGCGGAAAGGCCGGTTGATCACCACAGGGCGGCTGTAAGCCTCCTTAATCGTGGAGGGGCTGGCCGCACCCGAGGTGATGGAGTAAGCCCCCTTGAGGGGGACACTAGAAGGGGTGCCCGAGGTAATGACGGCGGGAACCGAGCTGCTGGGGAGTGTGTAGGCAGCCATTCCCCGGCGAACCACGCCGTCTGGGTCGGCAAAGCAGCGAAGGCCGGAACTGAACACTTGGGACCAGCCATTGCCGCTGCCGCCAAGGGCTCCATCCGACAGGGTAACGCTCGCCGTCACCTTGGTATTGTCGGTCAAATTCATCCTCGGGTTGTTTTGAGCGTAAAGCCCCGAGGCGATCGCGGCGTTTGTGTAGCCGTTGTTTCCGCTAGACAGGGGGATGGGATACCACCCAGCCGCGGACGGGCCCGTAGTCGTACCATGGAAGTTCAGAGTTCCCACCTGATACATGGAATAAAGATAGCCCCGGTATTCGTCCGGCCGATTGGTAGGCATCGCGTTCTCCGAGCTGGAAACCGGCGAGGTCGGCAAATCCGAAAGCGTGATTCCTTGCAGCCCCCCCCGGCCCGCGTACATCATCCCGAAGCGGGGCGTACGGGGGTCGAAGCATAAAATGGAACCCTCGGACCCAATTGCAGGGGCCGTTGTGAACGTATATCCCCACCCGCTCGAATTCCTCCAGGTATCGTAATAGCTTGAGAAAATTGGAGTCGTATACTTTTCGTCGTAGGTCACCCAGTTGCCCTGGGGATCTTTACACTGCACCCGGTAAGTAATGTAAGTGTTGAACGTACTTTGGACGAATTCCAGGGGCACCACCCCGCTCGTCCCCGAGGTGGGATTGGTCCCATCAGCGGCTTTCGCTTGCAAGTTGTTTTCTATCCAAGCCAAGGGAAGAGCGCTCGTCCCCGACATCACAAAACCGATAGATGTTGGCGTGCTGCCGCCCAAAACCGAATTGAGCAGGTGACCGGTGCCGATGGAGAGCGAACTGCCCTGGGGCTTCCCGGGAGTAATCAGCAGCATCGGCTCGCGGAAGAGATAGTTGCTCCCCAACGGGATGCCGAAGGTCAGCTCGGTGTTGGCCGCCGTAAGCGGCGTGCTGGTGGTGGCCGATTCGCAGTAATAAAATCCACTGCCATTATCACCGCCGCTTCCACCACCGCTCACCGCGCTCCGCCAACTCGGTTCCACGCAAAGGTTGCTTGTGGCGTTGCCATTGGGGTCCTCGGTCACGGCAATGACCCTAAAATTCGTCGGGCGAATGGTGCTGGCGTTGTCCGTGGTCGCATCCTGGCTGCGGGCATGGGGATTCCAAATCTCGGGCTGGAACATCGAGATGCCTTTGCCCGGATCTTGGATGGAGACCGTGCCGGTCGCGCTGGAGTAGACCGGCAAATTGTTATAATGCACCGTAAGTCCCTTGTCCGTGATGACGTTGGCATCGCTCACGAGCACTTTGGCCTCCCGCACCCGGTAAAGATAAGGCAGGTCTTCCACACCCCGCGTTTCCACCAGGCGACCGAAAAGGCCTGTCTGCGAAAGAATGCGGGTCGGGTAGCCGTCGTTGTCAAACTGGTCGACGATGTTGGCCCCGATCTGGATCACCTGCAAATCGGTCGAAACATCCCGTTGTCCGTAGTAATCCGCCGGTGCACTACCGCCAGTGCTAGGCGAGGGATAAACGCTGTACGATTTGCCCAGCGAACCAACGTGGAGCCCCGCTTTGAGCAGTTCGAAGAAATCCGGTTCGCGACCCGCGGCACACACGTCCGCCAACGTCTTGATTTTCGCTTGCGGAGCGCTGGAGGCAGACGACAGAGGTGACGTACCCTCGTGACTGTAGGCCCAAATATTGGAGCCCGCGTTATTGGGATCGGAAACCCAGCTCAACCCGAAGGTGTCGTAGATTTTTTGCTTCGTTCCGTCTTTTACGAACTGATAGATCGGATTGGCAGAATCCGTCGAATCGCCGCCCAGAAGCCTGATGGCAGCTTTCACTTCATCATCGCTCATGTTATCCGCACTCGCCCCCTTGTAGGTGATCCAGGCAAGCCGGTTGAGCGAAAAACGTTTCTTGACCAGGGGCTCGCCCACCACCGCAGGGGAGCCGTCCACGCGCGAAAAAGTGCCCGTCACGCGAACGGAGAGAAACGACGGGTTGATGATATCGTCGCCTCCGTAGGCGCTGTTGCCCCCCGCCCGCACGGAGTCGCTCGATGCCGAAGCCGTTCCGGAGGCCAACACTTTGGGCCGATTGGGATCGGGCGCAAAGGAGGGCTGGCTGAGGTCGCGGCTAAAGGTCGTTAGATAGTTGAGAATGTTTATATTGGCCCCGCTGACCGTCGAGGTGCAGCCAAGGCTGTTTTTGACAAAATCAATCAACTGCTGACGGCTCGTAAACACCCGGTCCGACTGGCCATTGCTCACCGTTCCGCTAACGGTCAGAAATCCGGTGGTATTGGAAATGGCGTAGACGTAATAATCCGAAGCCGACGTGGTGGCATTGCCCAGCGAAAAGCCGCCGAATGATCCCGAGGCTCCCAGCGTCGCCCAGTTCCGCCACACGGCCAGTTTCCCCGCGTTGGCCATCGACAAATAGCTCGTGCCGCTGCCGTCCTTGATCTGGCTGAGATCCAGCACAGCCGGGGCTTGTTTATAATAGGTCACGGCGGCCCCCGTTCCCATCGGCCCTTTCAGGAGCGGTGTATTTTGGTAATAGGGGAAACCGGCCACGTTCGCGTCGATCAAGCCGCCCTCGTGGAAAATCGCGTAGGCGTACCGTCCGACAACGACAGATGAACCGGTTCCCGAAGACTTCATATCCAAGTTCCATGATGTTGGGTTGGAACCATCACGGGTCACTAGCACCCAATTCGGCGCACTAAACGATCCGCTCGAAAGCACGGGAGCGAGGGTCCCGCTGTTGGCCACGGGCATTAGGAGCGCCTTGTTCCAGCGATCCACGGAAATGTAGCGCCCGTTGAGGGAAGGCGTGACCGAGGAGACATTGATGGCACGCGAGTTGCCGCCGACGTAAAACGCGCTGCCGCTCAGGCTTACCTTGACCAGATTTTCCAGTCCTCCCGTACCCGAGGAGCCCACCAGCGAAGGCATGGCGTACCCAGCGGCCGAGGGCGTATAGACCGTACCGGAACCTGCGGCCGTTCCCGTGCTCCCCGCGTAAATTTCTTGCTGCAAGTCCGCGATAATCTGGTCCGCCGCGCCCTGGGCGAAAATATCGACCTTGCTGCTGTTGCCGCTGCTGTTGGAAATCTGGCGCTCGGTCATCGCCCGGGAGAAGAAAGCCACGATCAACCCGGCGAGCATCACGACAAAGAGCAATACGAGGATGATCGCCGCGCCTTGCTGCGAAGCGCGAACGGGGCCAGAACCACCGGCGGAAGATGGAAAATGGGGTTTCATGGGAGGAAAGACCTTACTTCAAATAGAAAAAGCGTTGATAAACGCGGACCTGAGAAGCCACTGCCTTGGAGAGCCCCGTATCCTTGGCAAAGGTACCCGATTCAATTTTCGCTTTCCAAGCCTCCGCCATGGTTAGCCCCGAATCAGGGTTATAGTCATCCAAGGCGTTGATGAGACTCGTGTAAATATTGTTGCTGCCGATCATTCTGCGGCTGGAGTTGTCCAGAATAGCCAGGCTGACGACGACGGCAGCCACATCGTCGAGTCCCCGGTAGTTGGTACCGGAAATATCTGTGTGCCCCAGCTCCGGTTCCGTGTGATATGAATATTTGGAAAGTGATCCAGAGATAACCGTTCCATCCGCCTTGGTGACGCTTTTCAGCAAAAACGCTGTTTCCATCCGCACCACCTGAGAGCTAAGGACGTGGTAGCAGGCGTCGGTCCCGTCGGTATAGACATTACTTTTGGAGCCAATGCCCGGCCAATATTCCGTAAAGGATCCCGCAGTCCCGGAAGAGGGACTACCGAACACCATCGTTCCCGCACTACTGGCCCCTGCCGCTCCCTCCACGCTCAGGCGTTTGCCCAAGCGCTCCAATACCGGCACCTGCACGCCGTTAATGGTGTTGCTCGCACTAGTGACCACCCGGTAACCCACCAAGGCCACCGTACCGAATCCGGAGGTGCTGCTGGTGTATGCCGGTGCCTCACTGTAAAAGAATAGAGCATCATTGCCGATCATCGGTTCGTCAGCCGTCCGGTTTTTGAAGATATAGTCCACATCCCGGCGGTTGATCATCTTGTCAAAGTCGAGCGCCATGCGGTCGAACACCATTCGCGCAGCATTGTCGGCCTCGACCTGGTCCCGTCCCTGGTTGGTCAGCAACATGGTATTGCTGACCATCTCCGTCACGATCATGATTAAAATCAAGAGGACCGTCCCGGCAACCATCAGTTCCAGCATGGTGAAAGCCGCTGGACTGCGGGAGGTTTGTACCTGGGAGGGGAGCGTCATAAAAACCATGCCGCCGCTTATTGATTTGCGCCAAGCATCGTAAATACCTCATAGCTGCCGGAAGCCTGTGTCGGAGCCGCAGCGGCAGGCCAGGAAAGAAGCACATTCGCGTTGACCACCCCTCCCGATGAGGTGGGGAAAGTCACGGTGGCCCGGAACCGGGAGGAGGCGGTCACGGTAGTAGAATGCGAAAAGCAGTCATCGCTGAAATAAAGAACAGAGCTTCCGCTCGCGGACGCGGGGGTGAAGTTGTAGAGGGGGCTCGCGCTGCCGCTTGCGGCATTGCGCAGGTCGCTGACAATGACCTTGGCGATGCTGGCAGCTCGGGTCTGCTCGATGGCATTGCGGGTACTGCTGCTGCCGATGGGAAGCAGGCCGAGAATAGAGGTAAGCGAGACGGCGGCGATGCCCATCGCCACGGAAACCTCGACCAGGCTGAAACCCCGGGATTTCCGTCCGTGAAGAGCGCCGCGAGGGATTAGTGTGTTCATGGTCTGTAGATACGGGTTGCGCCGGTCATGCAATCAATCTGGATGGCCGCTTGATTGCTACCGGTAGTTTGAGCGTGGTTACCAACAATGGGCGTCAAACCGATTTCAATATAGGGGACAATGGTATCTTTATTGTCGTTGTATTGAATCCGGGCGACGCCCTGCGGGTCGAAGTTGATGACTTTGTAGAAATTGTAGGACGTGGTGCCGAGCGGCCACGCGAATGGGGTTACAGATACACAAGTGCTATCGCCCAGGTTGTATTTGTGGCTGCCGACAGCGACGGTCGTATCGTAACGGGCCATGTTACCGCTGGTGGGCGGCACCCCCAGCGATGCCAGGTGGAGATTTGAGAAATATTGTAGTTTGCCAACGGCAATGAAATTCGTGCCGCTATAGGAGGCCCAGCACGCAGGCGAGTTCAACGGACTGGTGGTGACGTCGTAACCCCGCGTTCCGTTGCGGGAGGCAATGATGGTCACCACAATGCGTCCAGTCCCGGTGCCGGAGATCAATGCCCCTGGCGAATAATCGGTCGTATCGTTGAGTTCCGTAAAGCCCACCCAAACAAAGGTGTTGTTGGCCACGGCATAGGTCCGGGCCGTCTCCAGAAGGGCTTCGATTTTGTACACCGACGCGGTGAAATTCGAACTCTTCCGCATGAGTGCGGGAACCAGAAACCCCATGATGAGCGCGACAATCGCCATAACGATCAGGATCTCCAGCAAGCTGAAGCCCGCCTGTTTGTGGTTTGGGGATTGGGCTTTCATTATAGGGAAAGCGAAGGGACGCTTATTTGGTTTCCAAGGATAAATTGCCTGGGGCAACGGAGCTTCCAAGTGCTGTTTTCCGGCGGGCCGCCTTCGAGAGGGCCACCAAAATCGCCCCGACCGAGGCGATGACCCCGCCGCAAAACACGAAGCCCAGCCTTTGTATCGCCGGGTTGGGAACGGCGATCATCAGGAGAACAAAAGCTCCAAAAATAAGGCACAGGTAACCGATGGTCCCCACGATCCGATGGTTCTCTTTGGTTTGTTCCGCATCGAGATCGTTGACGGGGGTTTTGAGGTGATCGAAGAACTCCTCGACCGAGGCTTTGTATTCCGCCGGAGCGGCTTCGTAAAAGAGCGAGGTAAAGAAGAACCAGGCCACGCACACCAGCGCCACGCCCGCCGCTGTGGCGAAGAGATAGTATTGGGTGAGCTCCTCCGGTTTGAATGGCCCGTTGAGGCCGGGAATCCAGGCGATCATCTCCGGCTTGGTGAGGAACTTGGCCGCGAACGAGGTAGCAAGCCCAATCAAGACGGTCGTCCAACTCGACCACGCCGGGGTGCGCTTGTAAAAGAGCCCGATCGAAAGCGGGACGGCCAGCGGTAGCCACAGGCTGATGCCAAGCTGGTTAAGCAAGTCGAAGAGATTGAGCGTGCGGAAGTGATTGACCCCAAGCCCGATCACGATAATCGCCACACCGAATCCGGCGGTGCACAGCTTGCTAAGAATGAGGAGCTTCTTTTCCGGGCAGTTGGGGTTGACGATGGGCAGGTAAAAATTCCGAACCAGAATACCCACCGCCTGGTTCATGCTTGCATCCAGGCTCGAAAGCGTGGCGCCAAAGATGCCCGCGATCAGCATGCCCAGCATCCCTTTGGGCAGCACCAAGTGGGCCGTGGCCAGGAAGGCCCCCTCCTGCGGGAAACGCAGATTCGGGAATACCGCGCCCAGCCCGCCTTGGCCGGAATAGATGGCGGCGGCGATCATCGGCGGCACCATCCAAAGCAGCGGACCGATCAGCGTTCCCACGATGGGAAAAATCAACATCTTGCGGGCATGGGCATCGCTGCGGGCCATCAAATACTTGGCCGAGTTCTCCATGGTATTCAGCGTAAAGAAGTTGTTTAGCGCCAGCGCCAAAAACCATAGGAATATGAACTCGGGCCGAGCAAACTCACCCCAGTGAAAATGGGAGGCCGGCACTTTTTCCAGTAACCCGGAAAGCCCGCCAATAGAAGGCTCCATCAGGCCAAAAATGGAGATTACCAGCGTCACCGTCACCACGAGCAGCATCTGCACAAAATCGCTTGCCGCAACACCGAACGCACCGCCCACCAGCGAAACAAAAGTGACCATCCCCCCCAGCACCGCGATCACCACCGGCAGGCGCACATCGAAGGCCCCCGCCATAAACACTCCCACGGTGTTGAGCGCCACGCCGCCGAAAAGGAGCAGGAAGGGCAGGCGGATCCAGGTGACGAATTGCTGCGTGGCCACGCCGTAGCGAGCCCGAATCGCCTCCATGGGGGTCACCACCCGCATCCGGCGGAATCGGTAGCAGGTATAGGCCAGCACGATCATCAGTCCCGGCAGAGAAGCGTAGTAGAGAACCAGAACGTAGGGCCCCGCCTCGAAAATTTTGCCCGCCGCTCCCGTGAACGTCCAAGCGCTGAAGCTAGCCATCCAGGCCGAGACCCCCGCCAGCCACCACGGCATGATGCCGCCGCCCCGAAAATAATCGGACGTATTTTTGTTGCGGCGCGAAAACGTTACGCCCACCGTTACTACAAAAAGAAAGTAGAAGACAATGCTGATATAATCGTAGCCGGTGATCATGGGGGAAGAGTAGAGGGGAGTGAAAAGCGAACTTTCGTATTGCTTCTTGCAAATGCAACGTAACCCCAAACCAACCGACTTCGAGGGAATTGAAGGTCACACTGGTGACTTTGATTAGGGGAAAATCAGCTGCGGTCGGGCAAGCTTTTGCCATCTACCCATTTTCCGGACACCAGGGTCTGGCGGAAAATCGGAGGAATTCCCCGTGCGTTGTCATTGATCAACGTAAACGCCATCAGAAAAGCCACTCTTCCGATCTCCACCGGGTTCTGGTCAATGCCCGCGTCGAGGTTGCCATCCAGCACGGAGAGCGTAGCAAGCCCCAGCTCACCGGGAATCTGGTAGCCCAATTTTTGAAGCATCCCGGGAAGCGGTGCGTGATCCGTCAAAATTGCATCCGGTTTGCACTTTTTTAGCCATGCCGTGAGCCTTTCGGCGTTGTCATTAGGCAGGCTTTCAGAGAGATGTAGCACGGGAAGACGCTCGCTGGGCTTCATCTCTGCCTGGCCCATCAGGAAACCGGCCTGGAACATGGCATTGCGCGCGCCGCGGCCATAGACGAACCCGATGCGCCGATAACCCTTTTCGCGGATTTTATCCACGGCCAGCAGCGTGTTCCCGGCCTGGTCACTAGTCACTAAATGGACCTGAGGCGTTCTGATGGACCATCCAAAACGGACCGCCGCAAAACGCTCCCAATGGAAACTGCCCCAGTCCGGCCCGCCCTGATGCGGCGGGATCAAAATCGCCGAGATGCTTCGCGCATGTAGAATGCCTTCGAGACGCTCCGGGGATAGTTCGTCGTTGAGAATAAACTCCTCAAGATGGTAGCCGAACTTTTTCGCCGACTCCGAGGCGCCTTTCCAATAACAGTCAAACTCATGATAAGCCCGGAGCTGCTCCGGGTGTTTCCACGCATTGAGCCACGCGATAGCGGTGCGCACGGGGGTTTCCTGTCGACTCTTTCGGTAATAGGCCAGCGCGGTTAGCATCGGGTCGGGTTCATACCCCATTTCCTCCGCCTTTTGCTGGATTTTTGTGCGGACGGGTTCCGAAATTCGCGGGTGATTGCGCAACGCCAACGACACCGTCGAATGAGACAGTCCAAGGCTTTTGGCGATATCCCGGAGACTGACGCGGGAGTTGATGGGTCGATCGCTCATAGTTTGGGGGGGAGAAAAACGACAAAAGAGCCAAGTTCGCAAAAATAGGCCGAATGATGGACCGAACTTAAGCGGACACGGCACTAGTAATTTATTGCTGCGTAGAAGTAAAGCGCGAAGGTCACCAGTGTGACTTTCGCGGAGGTCGCACCGTGGCATCTCTTGGTTAATTTAGGGCCAACCTTCAGGCCCCATGCCCATCTATTTTTCCATCCCCACCCTCCGCCTAGACCTTGGCGGCAAGCACAAGGAACCCACCTTATGAAATTTTTAAAAGGTCTCTACTTGCTGGACGGCCCCTCGCGGGATCTCATTTACGGCCCAGAGGAACAGCGCGCTATCTCGGAATGGGTTGAAATGACCGGACCGGCCCAGACCAAAGATACCATCCGCCGCAATCTGCACCTGCTGCACGACGTGGAGGTCATTTTCTCCGGTTGGGGCGCGCCGCTTTTCGATGAGGAACTGTTGGATGCAGCCCCGAATTTAAAGGTTGTTTTTTACGGTGCAGGCTCCATCCGCTACTTCACCACCGAGGCTTTCTGGCAACGCAACATTGCTGTAACGAGCGCCTATGCGGCCAACGCTGTCCCGGTTTCAGAATACACGCTCGCGGCCATTTTATTGAGCCTCAAGAGCTTTTGGAAATATTCGCACCTTGCCAAAAGTGGGACGGGCTGGGCAGGGGAACACCGCCGGCCGTTGATGGGCAATTTTCAATCTACCGTCGGCCTCGTCTCGCTGGGCATGATCGCCCGCGAGACCTTGCAACTCCTCAATCATTTCGACTTGAAGCGGCTCGTCTACTGCCCGTTTGTGACCCAGGAGGAAGCCGACGCGATCGGCGTCGAACGCGTGACATTGGAAGGTATTTTCCGGCGCTCCGACGTCGTCTCCGTTCACACCCCACTCCTGTCGGAAACCGTGGGGATGATCCAAGGCTGCCACTTCGCCGCGATGAAGCCCAATGCCACGTTCATCAACACCTCGCGCGGCCCCATTGTCCGCGAGGACGAAATGATCGAAGTGCTTCGCGAGCGCCCCGACATCACCGCGATATTGGATGTCACTTTATCCGATCCCCATGCTCCGGCGCCAGACTCCCCGCTCCTCAAGCTGCCCAACGTCATCTTGACCCCCCACATCGCCGGCTCAATGGGGAGAGAAATCCGGCGGCTCGGACACTACATGGTGCAGGAACTTCATCGTTATGTTGCGGGAAAACCCTTCAAGTGGCAGCTTTCGGAAGAACATACGCGCCATATGGCGTGAGAACACCCCAGCCATTCCACCGATGAATCCCCCAAATTCCGGCACCTCCACCCGGCCCACCGTTTTTCCCGGCCTTATCTGGCCCGACCAGCATGGCCGTCACGTTCAGGCGCACGGCGGCGGAATCATCAAGGTGGGCTCGACGTGGTTCTGGTTTGGCGAAGATCGCTCGCGGGAGAACGCGCCCGGGAAACGTTGTGTCGCCTGCTATGCCACGACCGATCTGGCCCGGTGGGAATTCCGCAACCAAGTTCTCGCGCTGGACGATCCGGAAGGATTCGGCCCGGAATGGGTGCTCGAACGGCCCAAAGTTTATCACAACGCCCGAACCGGGAAGTTCGTGATGTATATGCATATCGACGGACGCGTTCCCGGCCACCGGTCGCGCTACAGCATCGCTCGGGTCGGGGTGGCGGTTTGCGACACGGCGGATGGCAACTATGAATACGTGCGCAGCTTCCGCCCGCTGGACCAGGAAAGCCGCGATATTGGGCAGTTCATCGACGACGATGGCACGCCCTACCTTATTTTCGAATCCCGCCCCACAAAGGGCTTCTACATCGCCTCGCTTTCCGAGGACTTCCTCGACGTGGACCGCGAAACCGCCTTCATTCAAGCTCCGCTCGAAGGCGGAGCCATCGTTCATTACGAAGGCCTTTACTATGTTATCGGCTCTCACCTGACGGGGTGGTGGCCCAACGCCAATAAATACGCCACCGCGCCGTGTCTCTCCGGTCCGTGGTCGGATTTCAAGGACTTTGCTCCGGTTGAAAGCCACACCTACATGTCGCAGTCGACCAACCTGATCAAGATTACCGGATCGAAGAAAACCACGGTGATCTATGCAGGCGACCGCTGGCGACCCGAGGAACAATGGGACAGCCGGTACGTCTGGATGCCGCTGGAAATTGGCGAAGGCAAGCTCCTGCTTCCCGAGCCCAAACCGTGGACGCTCGACGTGGCAACAGGTGATACCAACTCGCAGAAATAAAAGGACTCTATGACGCAGGGATTTTTGGGTGGGGCAAGGCGGAAGGTGGAGGCGCTATCTGTGATAGCGACTCTGCCTGACAACGCCGCCCCGCACGAAAAGACCAAGTCAGAGGGTCCGGTTATTTCTGCGAGTTGGTATGAGGCCTTTGTGCTTTGATTTCTCTCCCCTCCCCTACTCTCCTTTCTCCCTCCTCCCCATGAAACAGACTCTTTATTTGCCGCTCCTGTTTGCCGTCCTCTCGGCCCTCTCTTTTTCCGTTCATGCCGATTCCCCGGCAATCCAGCCGATCGGCGGACCAAGCTTCTCCGGATGGAGCGGCATCACACCGGGCGCGGACGGCGGAGCGAGCGCCGAGGCAGCCGTATACCGCTACCCGGACGGTCCGCTCGGGCAGCACAAGCACGGCATGAAAACGGTCAACGACAGCACTGCCGACTGGCGTCCGTATAACGGTCTGCGCTTCGAGGCCCGGCTGGAACGGCCCGCCGTGTTGAGGGCCAGCCTTGTTCCCTTCGGGCAGGATGCCGCATCCGACATCCACGCGGACGCCTCCCTGCCCGGCGGAACGTGGCAGACGGTCACGCTCCCCTTTGCCTCCTTCAGCAACGCGCAGTCCCTCACCTCGTTCCTCGGGTCCATCAAAGAAGTGCGCCTGGGTTCCATGACCGCCGCCGGTGAAAAACCGGCGCGTGTTACGCTAAAAAACGTCCGGCTCGTCAAGGGCAAGGCCGTGACCCTGGAAAGCGCGGTGAAAAGTAAAGCGGCTCCGGCAGGCGGCGAGGCGAAGTATCAGGTTACCGTCGTCAACTCCGCCGAAACCCCGCAATCCATCGCCCTTTCGTTCCGCAGCCAGGGCTGGGAAGCATTTGAAGCCTCCGTCGAGCCGTCCACGCTCCGGCTCGCTCCGGGCGAAACCTGGATATGCACGGTCATCGTACGGCTACCAGGTAATATCCCCCCGGGAGGTCACGAGTCCCAGACCCTCCTGGCCCTCCCCAATGGAGACGGCACAAAAACTGCCTCCATTGCCTTCACCACCGCGTGCGAAGTTCCCCACCCGTATGTTTTACACACCCCGGCCCGCTGGCAGGCCGTGCGCGACAAAGTAAAGGCCCAGCCTTGGGCCAAAGCGGCGCAAGACGAACTTGTCGCCAAGGCTGACAAATGGGAAGTGCCGGAAATCGCCCGGCCTCCCCACAATGATCCCGATGACCAGTCGGGCCCATTCGTATTCCCGACCACCCAGGAACTGAACCTTATGGCCGCCGGAGAAGCCTGGCAGCTCACCGGCGACAAAAGATACGCCGAAAAAGCCGCGCTCTTTTTGAAGCGCCTCTCCGATCCGGTCGAGGGTTACCCCCAAACGCTGCGAGCCTGCAACCAGAGCTTCGTGCAGGAGGGGCACTTCTTCCAGCACAACGCCATGGTCTACGACATGATCCTCGATTCCGGCGTTCTATCCGCCGCCGACCGTGCCCAAATCGAGGCTACTTTCCGCATCTACATGGACCTGACCGACTGGGAAAACCGGGGCGGCGGCATCAGCAATTGGAACCTCTCCGAAGTTTGCGGCGCCTTTTACTGCGCGCTGGCGATGCAGGACCTCGAAAGAGCCGAACGGTTCTTTTCTGGTCCCGGCGGTATCGTCGATCAGCTTGCCAAGGGGACCATGGATGACGGTTGGTGGTATGAATGCGCGATCAGCTACAACGTCTGGTGCTCCACAGAGTTCCTGCAAGCGGCGCTCGCCTACCAGCCCTGGGGCGTCAATTTCCTGGATATGTGGGTGCCCGCCAGCTACGCGAACACGGCCTCCATTTCCACCAAGCTCGCTGGGGGCAGCACATCCGGTTCCGACGCGCGCCCCTTCGGTATGAGCAACGAGATCAAGGGGCCGCTGCGCCGTCCCTATCGCCAGATCTGCGACCTCTGGAACAGCCTCGTGCCGTTCATTGACTACCGGGGCGTAATGTTCGGCGTCAACGACTCCACGGAGCGCTTCCTCACCGGCGATGCATTCGATATCGCCTACACGCTTTTTCGCGATCCGGCCTACGCCGCGCTCGTCAAGCTGGGCGGCGGCAAGCGCGACCTCCTCTACGGCGTCCCTGAACTGCCCGCCAACGCCAAGGGGCGCGAAACCGAAAACGCCTATGCCGACAACGCCGGGGTGGCTATGCTCCGCTCGCAGACCCCCGGCCGCCCACAGAGCGAACAGATCCAGGCCGTGCTCCGCTACGGCTCCCATGGCTGGGCCCACGGACACTTCGACCGCGCGAGCCTCCTTTCGCTCATGCGCTACGGCCGCAGCTTTTACAGCCCTGAATCCATCTTCTACGTCTACGAGCCGTTCATGTACAAATTTTACGGCCAGACGTCGCTCAACCACAATATGGTGGTCGTCGATGAAAAGATGCAGGAGGCAGCGGACTCCAAGCGGCTGCTCTTCCACACCGGGAGCGCCATGCAGGCCACGGCGGTCGAAACCGAAGCCCGGTGGTCCAATCCCCCCTACGGGGGCATGGTCTACGACTATGTTCCCGTAAAAACCTTTGAGGAAAAAACTTGGCGCGAAGGTCGCTTCGTCCCCATCCCCAAGGACGCGCCCAAATACGGCTCCGTCACTGGCTTCACGGAAAAAATCCTGCAACGCCGTCTGATGATCGTCACCGACGACTACGTTGTCCTGGCCGATTACCTCAAGGGCAGCGCGCCCCACACTTTCGAGAGCCTCTTCTCGCTCAAAGGCGTCAGCACCGTCGAAGCGGCTTCGAAAAAGCCGCTCCGCCACGATGCCCAGTGGAATCCCGACCCCGTCGGCAGCGCACAGTTCGTCACCGATTGCCAATGGACCGAGGCCCAGGGGCCCGTGCGCATCCGTTCCCAGATGCTCTTCGGTTCGGGCGCGGACACCGACGGAATGCGCGAAACCTTCAGCACCCCGGGCGTGTTGAACCTCGATGTCATCAACGCCTGGCCCGCAAAGAAACAGGAAGTCATGGTCGGCCAGGCTCCGGAATTCATCCGGGTCGAAAAACGCCTCTTCTATACCGTACGGGGCGGCGGCAAGGTGCTTGCAGAAGGGAAATTCGGCGCGTGGATTCTCGGTAAAGCGGAAATCGACGTACCGCTCGAGGGTATCCCGCAACTAGAACTTGAAACGCGAGTGGACCAAAACAAGCTACCCACCGTCTTTTGGGCCAACGCCCGCATCGTCACCCGGGGAGGCAAGGAAATTCCCCTTTCCCAGCTCAAGCTTCAGCAGGAAAACATCGCCCCCGTGCCGCAACCGGACAAAGACTACCGGGGTGGCCCGGTTAAAATCCAGGGCATCGAATACACGTCGTCCACCCCGGGCCAGCCGAAGGACGACAAGAAACCGGCTCTGCTGCGGCTTGATCTCGCGGGTCTCGATGCCACGCGCTTCAAAGCCACGCTAGGCAGCGACTTTCCCGTGGGCGACGAAGCCCAGCGGCGCAAAACCGTGGCCTTCCGCACGCAGGGTACCAGCGCCCGTTATCTCACCGTACTAGAGCCCTACGAAACCAAGTCCATGGTTCGTACCGTCACAGCGGAAAGCGCCGATACTCTCCGTGTGGAGCTGGCCGACGGACGCGTGCAGGAACTCCGCCTCAACGGCATGGAAGGCAACGGCACCGGTCTCGGGGTCAGTCTCACCGAAACCCGCGACGGGAAAACGCTCCGTAATGAAACCACGGCACAGTAGGCGCGGCATGCCGTCGTTGAAGGTCCGCTTCCCCGTGTTGCTCAATCGGTCGGCATGGCCAGAGGCGTCTACAACCTTCCTCGTTCCCAATCTCCAGATTGGGAACGCAAGTGGGGGCGAATCTCCGATTCGCTGCAGTGGGGGAATCTGGAGATTCCGGGACACCTTGCGTTACGAATCGGGAGATTCGTAACGAGGACTTTTGAGCTTCTTGGCCTTGGACTGTAGAAATCGTATAAGGAGTTTTCCTGTGTGCATTTCGCTAAACTATCTATAAGCCGCGTTTTGTCCGCGTTTCCAAATTCCATTCGGGAACACGCATACTTCGGCAAACACAGCATCATTATTACCACGCACAAAAGGCCAGAGGGATACGAATATCCCCCTGGCCACTCTACTCCCAAATGATGCCGAAATTTTTCTCTACTTGGTTAGAAGAAAGGTCTGCTCCACTGGGTCAGCCGTCTTGAGCTTGGGCTCGGACCCGCGCCCATACTGCCAAGCCACCACCGTCACCTTTACCGGGAATTTCGCCCGAGGAGGAATGGGCGTAAACGTCAGCTTCCCGCTGTCGTCAACTTCCGCCGGACCTTCCCGAACGTAAAAATAGACCGGAACCTCCGCGCTTGAGGTTGCGTGCAGCTTCAACGAAACCACGCCCGCGCTCTGGTTGGGAACGGCGTCGAAAGTAATTTTCTGATCGGCACCCGTGGTATTACGCAGGGCGATGCCCATCTGGGATTGCTGAACCACCCGCCGGTACTCGGCGTCACCGGGATGCGACGCAAACAACCAGATATCGTTGGAACGTTTCACATTCGTGGTCCCCATCCGGTAAAAGCGCAGCGAGAATGTATCCGGGCTCAGCTTTTTGACGGGACCGCAAATCCGCTCGATCCCGATAGAGCCGCCGCCGCTGGCATGCCCCACGGGTGAGCCCTTTGGCAACCCTGTCCACCCCTCAGGCCGCCCCTCGGGAACCGTGTCGACGAATTGCGTCGTCAGCTTGAAGGTAATGCCGTCGCTCTCCGGAAGAAACCGCAGCCGCACCTGGGCGTGCAGCTTCGGGTTTTGTTCCACCACCTTGCCCTCCTGCACATAACCGAGGACATCCACTTTTTTGCCTCGGTCCACGGCCTCCAGCTGTTCCGTGGCGCGGACCAGTTCCTCGTCGAAGAACCAGAATGCATCCTTCGCGTTGCCGGTATATTTCCCCACGGGAGCCGCCGAAGCGGTCGGGGCATCGTTCTTGCGCCAGCGGTCCATCATCCAGCCCTGTTTTTCGGGATCAATGGGCGTCAATTGTACCGGACCATTGAGCGAAGCCGCCGCCGGGAGGCGGTATTGCATCGCCTTTTTAATATAGAGAGCGATGTAGTCGATCTTGCTCTGGCTCGCGTCAAAATGGCCCGCGCCCGGTTCCTGGAACGCGCTGAGCGCCATCTTGGGGTGCTCGTTACGCTGCCGCAGCCCCTCCCCGGCACGCCCGTAGGCGTCCTCATATTCACCCATAGTCACCAGGCCGGGAACTCCATCGATGCTCCGGTTTTCAAAGTTCGGCTGATCCGACGCCTTGTAGAAAGGCCACTGACCGCTGACCGAAACGGACGCCAGCGCGCGGCAAGGATTCCAAAAGGCGAAATTCCACGGGAACGACGCCGCGGCGGAATGCCCTATCGGAATCACCGGGGCAAATTGGAGTTCGCCATAACCCGACTCCTCAGCAAGCGCCTTCATCATTGCATCGAAGGCCTCGCCCGCGCCAAGGTCATAATTGAACTGGAGTTGGAACCCTGGGGTAACCCAAATCTCCGCCACGCCTAAATCGCTCATCGCCTTGCGGAAGGAAGCATTCTCCAAAATCGGCTCCTCCTCCATGTTGTGCTGTCCGACGATCACGGCCCGGATCTGGCGACATTGCGGCGGAACCCATAGAAAGGCCCTCGGAGGCTCCGGCGTCTCCCCCGAGGAGACTCCCGTCAATTGAACCGACCATTGGTAATCCGCAGCCCGCGCCGACCCCAAAGCCAAAGTGGCTAAAGCAGCGGCGATCAAAAGAGAACTGTATTTCATGACTACTTATTTGTGTTCAACGATCTGGAACCCGGCGATCTTGCAACGCTGGACTTCGTCTCCGGCGGGAACCGCAATACATTCGGCGGTGAAATTCGGCCCAGTGACATTTTCAAATTTCACGTAGTTGCCCTGAGGAATCGGCGTGCTGGAAGTCCCGGAAGCAAGCACATAACCCGAGCCGTCCTCCTTGGGTTCCCCAGCTCCGCCACGAATATAGAACACCGCTTTTCCAAGCGTGATTTTGCCAGCCCGCGTATCGCTGTTGACTTCTTGGGTGATGCGGTAAATGTAAACGTCGTATTTGGCAAAAGGAATACCGGAAGCGGCAATGCGCATCGGGAATCGCTCGTCTTGATCGTAGCCGCCGTTGAATAATGCAATGTCATTGTGGACGGGGTCCTTTTTTTGGTCAAACGAGGCAGTATTCCCCGCCGTGGAGCCGCCAAGAACAGAAAGTACGAGACCAGCCACCACGTTCCCAGCGTCGTTCTTGGCTCCATTAACCAGGTTTTCCTCGTTTCCTTTCACCACGAGGTTATTCCAATTGGCGACCCGGGCGGGCCCCACCCCGGCAAGGTCGGCTGGAGCCATCGGCACCTCTTTGTAAATATTAACGCTAATCACATTCTGGGCTTGAGCAGAAACAGCAAGGAAGCCCACCAACGCAAAAGATAAAGCCAGCAGGGAGGATTTCATGGATTTATCGGTACTCCGCCTTCCATATTTGGGAAAGCAGCAATCTCGTCACACTGGAAAGCAGCCGGAAAAAGTCTGGGCTATCCCGCCGAACGTGGTTTGGATGAACGCACCCCGGTTTCCACGGTGACTTGAATAACGCTTCCTTGCCAAAAGCCGGAGTCTCTATAGCAGAGGTGAAGCAGTCCCCAAATGAAATACAGCATCATACCATTGAGCAGGCTGGAAAAGCTCGATGCGGCGATTGCCAGCGGCCAATGCGTGGTGGGCATAAGGGGAACTCATGAACGGCGACACCTGCTGAAACGGCTGTTTACAAAATCACATCCCGGTAAAATAACTAAAGGGCATCAAAAATCCTTCGTGGTTGCCATACCCCGGTTTCCAGAGGTGCCCTAAATATAGTTTTATGAATATATCCATACTTGCGCTCGCCACGGCTTGTTCTATGGCCGGTCTTTTCTGCGCTCCCGCTCATGGAAGCAATCTCGGATCGACCGAGCAAAGCCCGCGTTTTTGGGAATGGGCGCAAACACCGCCCATGGGTTGGAATAGCTATGATGCATTCGGGACCAGCATCACGGAAGATCAGACCCTGGAAAATGCCTCATCCATGCGGGATCTCCTACTCTCGCACGGGTGGAACTACATCGTCGTAGATGCCCGATGGTATGATTACGTATCGCCGGACGACGACCGCGATTTCAATAAACAGCGGGTGGGCGCCCATCTCACCGCCGACCAGTTTGGCCGTTTGATGCCCGCAACAAATCGCTTTCCCTCCTCCGCCGATGGCCGCGGGTTCAAGCCACTCGCCGACAAAATCCACGCCATGGGCCTGAAGTTCGGATTCCACCTTATGCGAGGCATTCCTAGACAAGCCGTAACCGCAGGCACGCCCATTGAACGCAGCCATTTTACGGCGGCGGATGCGGGCGACCCTAAGAGCACCTGCTCATGGTGCCCCGATATGTTCGGTGTGCGGGCCAACGAATCCGGGCAAGCCTGGTATGACTCGATATTCCGTCTCTATGCCGAATGGGGGCTTGATTTTGTGAGAGTGGACGATCTCTCCGAACCCTATCACGCAGAGGAAATCGAGATGATCCGCAAAGCCATCGACCGATGCGGACGCCCGATCGTTTTCAGCACCTCCCCCGGACCGGCTGACATCGCGCGGGCTAGCCATCTTTCCGGACAGGTAAATATGTGGCGCATCTCCGGCGACTTTTGGGACCGCTGGCCAGACCTCAACCGCGCCTTCGACCTTTTCGCAAAATGGAATGGCGGGGGCGGTCCCGGACATTTTCCCGACGGCGATATGCTTCCGCTCGGCCACATCGGCCTTCGGTGCACGATCGCGGGTAAAGATCGCCAGACCCGCTTTACCAAAGACGAACAGTTGACTCTCCTCTCGCTGTGGGCGCTCGCGCCGTCGCCTTTGATGCTTGGGAATTGCCTCACCGACATGGACCCATGGACCCTCTCGCTTGTAACCAACGACGACGTCATATCGGTAAACCAAGATCCGCTTTCGAAACAAGGCAGCCGCGCGGTCGAGCACCTTGGAACCGAAATCTGGATCAAGCCACTGCGGGACGGAAGTAGAGCTATCGGTCTTTTCAACCGCACCGACGCAAACACCGTGATCGTTGTGAATTGGGTCGACCTTCAGGTTACCGGGAAGCAAGCCTTGCGCGACCTTTGGAAACAAAAGGCGCTTGGCAGCTTCGAGGCTACCTATTCCGTTCCTGTACCCGCCCATGGCGCGGCGTTGCTGCGCGCGACACCGGTGCCCGATCAAAAACAAACATCCCCTGCTTCCATTCCTCTATTCGCGCCATGCAGCAAGTGACTACCCAATAATTTTTCGTGTTATTTTGCTCAAAAAACGAACGCTTCGCGCTTTTCATACGGTGTATGGAACCACGGGGCTATCATTCCATTGTACAGCGTGCAGGGACGGTTATGAGGCACTATGATAGATCGGGGCGGCCCGTTGCGCCTCGGGAGCCAGGGGTGGAAGGGTGTATTCTGCTTTGGCTAGCCATTCTCCCTTGAGGGGATTTTCGAATCCAGATGGCTCCGGCATCGGGGAGCCCGGCAATGCTGAATTTTCCAGGCAAGATCATCGGCTTCCAATCGGCGGTTGGAATTTCCGGCGCGGCAAAGGCGGTGGGATCAGCCGGTTTGTCAACGATGGGAGCAATTACTCCACCCAATCCGCACACAGCAATTCCGCCTGTGCCAACACGGTCTTGGTCGCTTCTTCCTGTAAGTCAGGTGGGTAGCCGTGTTTACGGAGGATGCGGCGGACCATAACCCGAATTTTAGCACGGGCACTTTCCCGGACGGTCCAGTCGATGGTGACGCTCTTGCGAACCTGGGTCACCAGTTCGGCGGCGAGGACTTTCAACTCGTTGTTGCCCATAGCCTTCACCGCGCTTTCGTTAACGGCCAACGCATCGTAGAAGGCGATCTCGTCCTTGAGCAGCTTGGCCAGCAATTCCGCCGCGACGTTCTTGTATTTGAGGCCGCGTACTTCGGCCAGGAACTGGTCGGAAAGGATGGAGATGTCCGGCTTGGGCAACCCGGCGGCAGTGAAAACGTCGATGATACCCTCGTTGGCTACGATGGCGCTGGAAACAAGCTGACGCACGGCGGCATCGAGCTGTTCCGGGGATTTCTGGTGCTCACTGGAGGATTTTGTCAGAGCTGCTTTTACCGCTTGGAAAAAAGCGATGTCGTCGCGGATGGCGATGGCGGGATTGCTAGCAGCACAGAGGGCGAACGCTTTGGAAAGATCACCCACGACCTGCACGAACCGCACCTTGCCGTCCTCCTGCTGGAGCACATGCTCCTGGGCGGCGGGAATCAAGGCGACTTTTTCCCCAGGCGTGCCGGTGTTCCATTTGGACCAATCAAAACCGTGCAGAATTGCGGCGGCCACCTCGTGTTTTTCCAGCATGGCGGCGATGGCCTGCGCGGTGTCATAGGAGGGGCTCCCTTTGCCGCCGCTTTCGGTGTAGGTGGCGAGAGCCGATTTAAGCTGGTCGGCCAACCCTAAGTAATCGACTACCAACCCACCCGGCTTGTCCCGGAAAACCCGGTTCACCCGAGCGATGGCCTGCATGAGCCCGTGACCGCGCATCGGTTTGTCAGCATACATTGTGTGGAGACACGGGGCATCGAAGCCGGTCAGCCACATGTCGCGCACGATCACGATGCGGAACGGGTCTTTGGGGTATTTGAAACGGTTCGCCAGCTCACGGCGACGTGGCTTGTTGCGGATGTGCGGCTGCCAGTTGGGACCGTCGTCCGCACTCCCGGTCATGACGATCTTGACCACGCACTCCTTTTGCCGTTCGGCCTTAATGTCGTCGTCCTTTGCGCTGGCCCATTCGGGGCGCAGGGTGAGGAGGGCCTCGTAAAGTTCCACGCAAATGCGGCGGCTCATGCAGACGATCATTGCCTTGCCGTCCATCGCCTCCAGGCGGCGCTCGTAATGCTGCACGAGATCCTCGGCGATGAGCGCAATCCGTTTGGGATCGCCCACCAAACGCCTCCAGCGCGGCCCATTTGGTTTTGAGTTTCTCGCGGCGGGATTCCTCCTCGCCCTCAGTAATCTCCTCAAACTCGGCGTCGAGCTTCGGGAGTTGGGTTTGGTTGAGCGCTAGCTTAGCGATGCGGCTTTCGTAATAAATTGGCACGGTCGCCTTGTCGGCCACGGCCCGCTGGATGTCGTAAATGCTGATGTAATCGCCAAAGACCGCCCGTGTGTTGGCGTCGGTCTTTTCAATGGGCGTGCCGGTAAACCCGATGAACGACGCCCCAGGTAGCGCATCGCGCAGGTGCCGGGCAAGGCCGTCGATGAGGTCGTATTGGCTACGGTGGGCTTCGTCGGCGATCACGACGATGTTCCGCCGCGCCGATAGCTCCGGCATCGGTTCCCCTTTTTCGGGGAGGAACTTCTGGATCGTGGTAAAGACCACGCCGCCGCTGGCCACTTGCAGGAGTTCGCGCAGTTGCTCCCGGCTCTCCGCTTGCACGGGCATCTGCCGTAGCAACTCATGGCAACGCTGGAACTGGCCGAAAAGCTGGTCGTCGAGGTCGTTCCGGTCGGTCAGCATCACCAGGGTCGGGTTTTGCATGGCCGGGTGCCGGATCATCCGTGCCGCGTAAAAGAGCATGGTGAAACTCTTCCCGGAACCCTGCGTGTGCCACACCACCCCGGCACGCCGGTCGCCCCGCTTGCCACCGTGCATCTGCCCGGTTCCCACCGCGCCGGATTCCGCCATGCCGCTCGCCCGCAGGGTTTCCTCCACGGCGGCGCTTACGGCGTGGAATTGATGATAACCCGCGATGATTTTATTGAGCAGGTCGCTGTCGGTGTCTTCCTCGAATGCGATGAAATGCTGGAGCAGATCGAGCAACCGCCGAGGCTCGAAAACCCCGCGCAACATGACCTCTAACTCCAGCGCGTGCTTCGGCGCGTCGTACACCCCGTCGATGGTGCGCCAAACCTTGAACCATTCCTGGTTGGCCGTGAGCGAGCCAATGCGCGCCGTCAGCCCATCCGATACCACCAGCAATTCGTTGTAGTGCAGCAGCGAACCGATCTCCGCCTTGTACGTCTGCAACTGCTGGTAAGCCGTCCAGATCGTCGCCTCCTCGTCCGCTGCGTTCTTCAACTCGATGAGCGCCAGCGGCAGGCCGTTGACGAAAACAACGATGTCGGGCCGCCGGTTATGCTGGCCTTCGATGACGGTGAACTGGTTCACCGCCAGCCAGTCGTTGGCCGTGGGATCGTCGAAATCCACCAACCGTGCCCGATCCCCCGCGATGCTCCCATCCGCGCGGCGATACTCCACCTCCACGCCGTCGCGCAACTGATGGTGAAACCGCCGGTTGTTGCCGATGAGCGAAGGCGTCTCCGGGCGCAGCACCTTGCGCAACGCCTCCTCCCGCGCCTCCTCCGGGATGTCCGGGTTGAGCCGGTCAATGGCCGCCCGCAGTCTACCCGCCAGCACCACGTCGCCAAACGAATCCCGCTCCGCCGCTGGTTCACCGGGAGCCATGTGCGGCCCGTGGCCGATGGCATAGCCAAGTTCCCCGGAACCATTGCAGTGCGGCAGCTTCGATATGGGATTCGTTGATGCTCATTGGCAGCTATTACCTATGGTTTGGGAGCCTTCTGCGCGACCAACCATTCCACCGCCTCGGGATGGCGATCCCATGCCATCTTCAAATCTTTGGCATAACAAATGGCCTCTTCCCGGCTTCCCGGGGAATAGCTTCCCGGCGAATTTTTCGGGATCGACCGATGGCCCTTGATGTAGGCCTCCATGTAGGCGTTCTGTTTACGCGCCGCCGTGAGGGCACTCTCCAACCCTGCTTTACGGGGCGTGAGATAGCGCAGAAGCACCAGTCCCCAAGCGAACACCGTGTTGTATTTTACGTCGTCGGTGTATTGCTTAAAGAGATTGCGCGCCTCTGTCCGCCGATCCAGCGCCAGATAGCATGGCAGGAGAACGTAGCGCACGCCCTGGTTATCATTGGGGTTGAGTTCCATCATCTCCTCATATTCCTTCACTGCCTCTTCCCGCCGCCCTGCCGCGAGCAATTCCCCGGCGAGGTGCTCCCGCGCCCGCATGTAGGGGCGCGTTTCGATGAATCCCCAGAAGTGCGGCTTGTATTCCTCAAACGCCCCAGGCCCCAGCTTTCGGGCCGCGGAATCCACGATGTCGCGCAGAGCTTCGATGCGTTCGTCCACATTGTCGGTCGTAAACTGCATCATGAAAAGGCGCGCATCCACGTTGTCTGGGTCCAGTTCCAACGCCTGCTTGATCAGCGCGAGCATCCGCTGGGGCGTGTTGGCCTCCATGGCCTCGTAAAAGAGATCCTGCGAGCGTTCCTCGGCGGTAGCTTTGGAGGGGCCGCCGCCAGCCAATTCGCGCATCATGCGCTCCATCGCCGCACGGGCTGAGGCGGGGTTGAAAGAGGAAGCTTCTCCGAGCGGCGTGAGGTTCTTATCTTTTTGGCGTTTGGATGGCATGGCGTGGGTTATCGTAAATTTTTATAATGGGGGGGAATCTTACGCCGTCAGCAGCGCAAACAGCGGTTCGTTGATGAAGAAGTTGGTCCGGCCCAGCTTCTGTTTTTTGAGCATCCCGGCGGCGGCCAGTTGCTCCAGATATTTCGTAGCCGTCGGGCGGGAGACGCCGAGGTCGCGCTCGATGAACTCGATCTCTCCTCCACCCCTCCCAGTCGGCGTCTGTTCGCACCAAGAGAAAAGCTCATATGCAAAGAAACCGGCAAGATCTTTTCATGTTTCCGGGAAATGTAAAGAAAAGCGGGGGATTTTACTGCGGCTCTTCGCATGGTGGGGTTCCTTTGGGCGCAGGCAACTCTCCGCTTAGGAGCTTGGGCAGGAGTGTGTCGCGGAGGGCGGCAAGGGTGCAGGATTGCTGTTTGTTGGCAACGATTTGGTTATACCAAGGCTGGCATTGTCGCCTGAAAGCTTCGATAACGGGCGTATCTGGGATAATAACGGTGAAGCGGTCAATGTCGTTCTTTCCTAGATGGATCACCGTTGTCGCGGTTTCCGTGGCCTCGACCTGCGCGAGTGGTGCGAAGATGCTATTCCGAACGAAGGCGGCGCAGTAGTTGGGCTTTGGCGTAAAAACACAACACCGCTGATTGAGCCATGCCTCGGCACCACCCCACAAATAGGCGCGAAACTCTCCGTCCATGCCAGCAACAATGTCGCCGGGGCGTACCGTGTAGCCTTTAGGATGGACTTCTGGTGTCCAGACAGCAGGGCTCTCATCGGGAAGGTCGCGGATTCGGATAAGCGGTTTACCCTCTCTGTTTGCGTTAAATAGCTTTGAAGCAAACGGCGCACCGTAGATAACCTCAGAAATTTCGTAAATTGAACCCACATGCCACCCCTGCGGAATTGGGCCGAGGGGGGGAGTCTTGGAAGCGGGAGGGGAAGAGGGCGGCGGTGGCTTTGTCGAGACCGGCGGGGCGGCGGCCGTCGAGTTTGGCTCGGACGGGGTCGAAATCGACGAACCAGCTTTGGAAGAGCGCCCGGGCCATTGCCTCCAGCGTCGCGTTCATCCGCCGGTTCAACTCGATCTTGGCGCAGAAATTAAAGTATATGCGACCGATCAACTCTTGAACGGTGCGATCTGGATATGGAAGATCCAGCTTATCAAAATCTGTTTTCTTAAAGTGAGGAATCACCCCACTTACATCAAGATTCTTGATTTGCCTTTGTACGTCTGGAGATCGAAGCGCAGCGAAGAGGAAAAGGGGATCAATAACGTCTTCGTTCGCCCTAAGCGCAACCATGTCTTGGGCAATGACGAAATCAACCGGGTCTGGAACTAAACAAATCGCACCGTTCTGACTGCCTTTATTTGTGAGAATGATGTCGCCGGGCTTTGGGTGAGATCGGAACCAACTGTCGTAAGTCTCGCGCGATACAAACCTCAAATTCTCGTATGCGGGATAGAGGCGCTCGTTAGATATGCAGTTCGTTGCGATCAGCGCAATGCCTGTTGTTGCCGTTGGCGCTGTCCTGCCACGATTATCCACAATAAATTTCGTGGTTTCCGACAGGGGTATCGTTTTAGTGAAGTCGTCACTCTCCATACCCCAACCCCTCCAGGTTCTTGCGGATGGCCGATTCCAGCTTCGCGGATTCCAAAAACTGCCCGTTCAGTTCCACCACCAGCCGGGTCATCTTCTCCTCGAACGGTTCGCCGTCGTCCTCAACCTCCTCGGCTCCGACGTAGCGACCCGGCGTGAGGACGTGGCCATGCTCGGCGATTTTTTCGGTTGTGGCTGAATAGCAGAAGCCGGGGATGTCCTCGTAGCAGTCATTCCCCTTGCTGGCCCGCCATGCGTGGTAGGTGTCGGCGATTTTGGCGATGTCGGCGGCGGTCAACTCTCGGTGGACGCGGTCGATGAGGGTGCCGAGTTTACGGGCGTCGATGAAGAGGGTCGATTTGCGCCGGTTGCGGAAGCCGCGTTTGGCGTCCGCCGCTTTGCTTCGGGTCAGGAACCAGAGGCAGACGGGGATTTGTGTGCTGTAAAAGAGCTGGCCGGGCATGGCAACCATGCAGTCCACCAGATCAGCCTCGATGATGGCGCGCCGGATCTCCCCTTCGCCGGGTTGGTTGGAGGACATAGAGCCGTTGGCGAGGACGAACCCGGCCATGCCCGAGGGGGGAGGTGGTGGATGAAGTGCTGCACCCAGGCGAAGTTGGCATTGCCCTTGGCGGGACGCCGAACTGCCAGCGCACGTCTTCGTCGTTGCGGTACCAGTCGGAGTCGTTGAAGGGTGGGTTGGCCAGCACGTAGTCGGCCCGGAGGTCTTTGTGGAGGTCGCGCCGGAAGGTGTCGGCGTGTTCCGGGCCGAAGTCGCCTTCGATCCCCCGGATGGCGAGGTTCATGAGCGCCAGCCGCCGGGTGGTGGAGTTGCTCTCCTGGCCGTAGATGGAGATGTCCCCACGGTGTCCCCCGTGTTCTTCCACGAATTTCTCGCTCTGGACGAACATGCCGCCGGAGCCGCACGCCGGGTCGTAGACGCGCCCTTTGTAGGGGGCGAGCATCTCCACCAGCACGCGGACGACGCAGCGCGGGGTGTAGAACTGGCCGCCGTTCTTGCCCTCGGCGCTGGCGAACTGGGTCAGAAAATATTCGTAAACGCGGCCCAGGATGTCCTTGGAGCGGTTCTCGGCGTCGCCCAGGCCGATGGTGCCGATGAGGTCGATGAGTTCGCCCAGGCGGTGCTTGTCAAGCGTGGGCCGGGCGTAGTCCTTCGGAAGGACGCCTTTGAGCCGGGAGTTGTCGCGCTCAATGGCGACCATGGCATCGTCAACGAGTTTCCCGATGCCGGGTTGCTTGGCGTTGGCCTGGAGATAGGCCCAGCGGGCTTCCGTCGGCACCCAAAAGACGTTCTCGGCACGGTATTCGTCGGCGTCCTCGGGATTGGCCCCGGCGTAGTCCCCTTTGCCCGCCGCGAGCTTGGCGCGCATCTCCTCGAAGGCGTCGGAGATGTATTAGAGGAAGATCAGGCCCAGAACGACATGCTTGTATTCCGCCGCATCCATGTTGTTGCGGAGCTTGTCGGCGGTGAGCCAGAGCTTGGCCTCGAAACCGAGGTTGGCGGCTTGGTTGTTAGAAGCGTTCTTGGATCTGGCGATACGGGGCATGGAGAAAAGGTGCAATCCCTGCGGGAGGAAAACCCTGGGATTAAATACCGGGCTTCTCTGGATGCCAAGCCCGGAAGCACGGGTTTATCTTTATGCGGCTCCTAAAAAGGGAGGCCGTTCTCGGCTAATTCATCGAGCCGTCCCTCTTGGCATTTGCAGCAGACTTGAGGGCATCTCTGGAAACCGAGGCACGTCATCCACTATGTCTTTTTGTGCCCTTGATACGATTCGTTCCTATAAACTGGTCAAATCTTCGGATGCCTCGTCTGGCTGGCTATTGTGCCGTGGCGTTGATTCTCACCGGGACATATGCAGCAGCACGCTTGGGTGAAACCGCCGCACAATGTGCGGAGCGGTCTGGGGCCCAAAAACAGATGCCGTGACGAAGATCAACGAAAAGACCTTTCCGTTGCTTGAGGGAGCGATCATCCCCACCTACCAATACCAAGAGGCTCCCCATCTATGATGGAAAGCTCAAGCGTAGGTCGCTGTTCCTGCTGGGGCTCTTGCTTCTGAAACTGCGGCACGATTGCATCCCGGTGATGGGCTGCTCGATTAAGAACCGGTGGTTGACTGCGCAGGCGAGGGAATGCCTTTTTAAAAGCCTTTTTTCATTTTTAATCACCGGACTTAGCAGTGTGATGAGCAACGTCATGAGCAACTGCGGTGAATAAAAGCACAAACTCCGCAAATTGTGCGGTGTTTATTGCGTTTGCGACGAATAACTGGCATATTCTCCGCAAAACATGCGGCTAATATGACCTATATTCACGAACTTCCAGAATGGCCACGCTTCCAGTGGGACGATGCCATGTTGCTTCCGTTGCTGGCAGATGTCCGGCATCGCCAGGGACGGCTCTTGGGAAAAATGGAGAGCTTGGGATTTCAGGTGCGGGCAGAAGCAAGTCTCGCGACGCTGACGGCAGACGTGACCCAATCGAGCGCCATTGAAGGCGAAAAGCTCGATGCCGCACAGGTCCGGTCATCCATCGCGCGTCGTCTTGGGCTGGACTTTGCCGCGAGCAAACCAGCGGGACGGGATGTGGAAGGCGTGGTGGAGATGATGCTTGATGCGACCCAAAAATTCGCCGAGCCGTTAACGGCTGAGCGATTGTTTGCTTGGCATTCGGCCTTGTTTCCGACGGGGCGCAGCGGAATGCAGCGCATCACGGTCGGTGTTTGGCGACCCGCGGAGGCAGGGCCGATGCAGGTGGTTTCCGGCCCGATTGGCAAAGAAACGGTTCACTTTGAAGCCCCGTCCGCTGACCGGATAGAGCACGAGATGAGTGCCTTTCTCGGCTGGTTTGAAACGGAGCATGGCCCTGACCCGGTGCTAAAAGCAGCCATCGCGCATTTCTGGTTTGTGACCATCCATCCCTTTGAAGACGGAAACGGACGTATCGGCAGGGCAATCGCCGACATGGCGCTGGCGCGGGCAGAAGGTACGCCGGAGCGGTTCTACAGCATGTCTGCCCAGATTGAGGCCGAGAGGAAACAGTATTACCTCACTTTGGAGCATAGCCAAAAAGGCGGCATGGACATCACTCTCTGGTTGGAATGGTTTCTGGGCTGCCTGGGGCGGGCCGTTGACGGCGCGGAGGGGACTCTCTCCGCAGTATTAAAAAAGGCGAAAATCTGGGAACGAGTCAATCAGGCACCCGTCAATGACCGCCAGCGGAAGGTTATCAATCGGCTGTTGAATGGGTTTGAGGGCAAGCTCTCTACATCGAAATACGCGAAACTTGCCAAGTGCTCGGCAGACACGGCCTTACGGGATATCAAAGCCCTTTTGGACCGTGGCATCCTTGCGCAAGAAGAAGGTGGGGGACGTAGCACGAGCTACCGGCTGGCTGATCCTCTATTGTTATCGACAGAGGGATGATTGGAATCGAGGAGGCCATCCAACCCCGTTGTGATCCGAACCTTTTTATCGGAGTAGTATTGCGAGGTGATGCGGATATCAGAATGCCGAAGGGCGCGGGAGGCGGCGAAAATCCCTAGGCTAGCCGCGTAGTAGCAGTCCACTGTGAGATCCTGCACGCTAATTTCTACGAGCTGGTAAAAGACAACCAAGTGGCTCTAGAAGAGGAGTTTGGACTGATCCGGTTTGAAACCGGATCAGTGAAAACGGACGAGAGTCGAGGCACGAAGTTCGCTAAGTTTGCCCTGCTTACCGAGGATCAGGCGACGGCAGTGATCACGCTGTGCCGGAACTCGCCGCCGGTGAAGCGCTTCAAGTTTGCGCTGGTCAAAGCGTTTTCCGTCGCCAAGAAGAAACTGGAACTGCAGGACCTGGGCCTTCCTGACTTCTTCGATCCGATAGGGAACGCCCGGTGCTGGGCAGATGCCCATGGGCGCTTTGCCGGGACGCTCCCAAATGAGCTTTTGCGCCTGCGCGTGAGCACGGAAGGGTTTGCCCCTGCGGTGCTGAAATTCGAACCGGGTGCCTCCACCGAAAACATTGCAGTGAAACTCAAACCAGGTATCCCCTTCGCGGTGCGGTGCGCGGACGCAACGGGCAAACCGGTTTAAAGCGTGACGGACACGTTCGATTACCCCGCGCTGGAGGCTCGGCAAACCGCGCATACCGGCCCGGACGGCGTGGCCCGCTTCGAGCACCAATCGGAGGCAGAGTTCGCGGAGCTTTCGCCTTCCGCCCCGGGCTTTCGCGGAAACGCTTTGCCCTTGTCTCCTTTTAGGAAGAAAGCCCATAGTCCATGGCGATGTTTTTGAGCCTGTTCAAGGGATGGTTTGGGGAAAAGGGGGCCACTTTCGGGATGTGGGCTTGGCTTGACGCCCGAGTGTATCAACGCTTCAACAACGTCATCGTCCCGACTGCGAACGGGACGACGCAGATCGATCACGTCATCGTTTCCGAATATGGGATATTTGTCATCGAAACTAAGAATATGTCCGGGTGGATTTTTGGGAACGCGGATCAAGAGAGGTGGACACAATCGGTGTTCGGCGAAAAACACCAGTTCCAGAACCCCCTCCGCCAAAACTACCGCCACACGCGGGCCTTGTCTGAACACCTCGGGATCGACCACAAACATTTCTGCTCGGTCGTGTTCTTCATCGGGGAGTGCGAACTCAAAACTGAGTTGCCCGACAATGTCATGACTCGTGGCCTGGCGACCTATATCAAAGGTTTTCAAACCCGCGTCCTTTCGCCGGAACGGCTGGCCATGATACGGCAAAAACTAGCCGCGCTTAAAAACGCCCCCGCCGCGTCGAGAACGGAACACGTTCGGCAACTCCGGGCGCGTTTCGATTCCGCCGCTACATGCCCAAAGTGCGGTTCACCGCTTGTGAGGCGGACTGCCCGGACGGGCAAATTCGCGGGTCGGGAGTTTCTCGGGTGCTCGGGTTACCCCAAGTGCCGCTATATCCGCAATCTGTAGTGCAGGCAGCAAACTCATGCAGTAGATCCGCGCCCGCTGATACGGGCCATCATTTCGTGCCATCCCTGGAAGAATCAGATAGGCTGCTGAGCAGACTATCCAATCCCGTCGTGATCCGGACCTTTTTGTCCGAGTAGTATTGAGAGGTAACGCGGATGTCCGAGTGACGGAGCGCCCGGGAGGCAGCGAATATGAGCCTTAGGAGCAAATATTGACCATAATTGCTTGTGTGCCTAAGCAAAAAGGGTAGGGTGTGCCTAAATAACGCACATGTGGCAAATACTGCTCATGTTGCATGTTGTTTAGAGACAGGTAGTTGATCCAAAACCAGCTCACTCCAGTGTAGCTTGGCAAGGCTCATAACCTGAAGGCCGCGGGTTCAAATCCCGCCCCCGCAACCACTTCCTCGGCATTGAGAAACCAGTGCCATCTGGGTTAAATAACCCCGTAGATCACTCGATCTAGGCAACTCTTTGAAAAACAGCCACTTGCGTGGCGTGTCCATTTTTTCTGTTTTTCTCCCGGAGAGGCCGAGGCCCCTGGTTTTTCTCTTTTTGCGCCCCAACCTCCCCAAACCTCTCTCGACTCTCTGTTTTGCCCGAAATCTGGTTAAGTGACCTCGACCTCTGGTTATGTGACTTTGGGGCCGGGTTATGTGACCTCTTGGGGAGGGACTGGCCCTTTATGCAAGCGGCTTCCACAGGGACGTCTGCGTTTCCTTGCGTACATCCCGTTCCGTGATGCGATCCCGCCCTTTGGTTGTTCCCTCCAGAAAAAGCAGTTCTTCCTGCCGCCACGGTGGGAGATTGAGCAGGTTCATGATTTGGGTCATCCGGGGCTGGGAGACGCCGCCCAACCGGGCCAGATCGGAATAATCCCGCACAATTCCCTGGCGAATCAGTTCCTCAAAATGAATGGCGAGGGCGATCAGACGCGCGATGCGGGGGACCGGCGGAGGCGCGGCGGGGCGGGCTTCCGGGCCGTTCTTCAGGCGTTTGCTCCCGTCGCGGCCATTGGCAAAATGGATCTTCGATTCAATGGTAATACTCATGCTGTTTGCTCCAGAAGGGTTTCAAAACCCGTCGAGTGGAACGCGACGGCCACGGTTTCCTTTTCTCCGTCGTAGGTGACCCGTTCCACCAAAAGCTGGATCAGCCGCGCTCCATCTCCGGCGGAAAGCGCCGCCGTGAGTTCCTCAAAGCGCGTTAGCGCCCGGGCCACCTGCTCTTCGTCCACCCCGTCACCAAGCCCGGCCAGTTCGACCCCGATTTCAGAAAGGCGGTTTTCACCCGCCCGCAATTGATCCTGAAGAATGGCCAAGTGTGTCGCCGCGTTTGCCTGGCCGACCACCTCGGCCACCGACCGTCCCTGTTGGCGCAGGGTCTCTTTGATTTGGTTGCGCTCGGTTTCCAAGGCGTCCCGTTGGGTCTCGATCTCCCGCCGCGCCTGCGCGGCCACTTCCGATACCAACGCCGGGTCCCGCCCAATGGCGGCGATGCGCCGGATCACGAATTGCTCGATTTCCTGTGCGGGAATGGATCGCGTGGCGCACTCGCTCCAGCCGCGTTTCATCGCCGTCTGGCACACGTAATACCGGTATCGGCGCGCCCCCTTCTCCGTGTAGGTGTGCGTCATGGCGCAGCCGCAGGAGCCGCATCGGAGCAGCCCTCGGAGGAGCGCCCCGTGTTTGTTCCGCACGGAAGCGCCCCCGTCCCGGGCGTTCCGGGTGAGAACGGCTTGGGCCTTCGACCAGACGCTCTCATCAAGGATTGCCTCGTGCTCGCCGGAGAAGATTTCACCTTGGTAGCACACCCGTCCGACATAAGCCGCGTTCTGGAGCAGGCCGAGCAGGTTCGGTTTGTTCCATTGCCCGCCGCCGCAGAGTTTCCCGTCCACCCCCGTCCATGTTTTTCGGGGCCAGCCGCGCCGATTGAGTTCCGCCGCCGTGGCGAGGAGGGATTTCTTTTCAAGATAGAGATCGAAAATGGCCTGGACCTGCTTGGCCTCGGACGGGTTGACGATCAGCTTACGCGCCTCCCGGTCGAGGTCGTAGCCGAGGATTAGATTGCCACCCACCCATTTCCCTTTCCTGCGAGCGGCGCCCATCTTGTCCTTGACCCGTTCCGCTATGATTTCCCGCTCAAACTGGGCGAAGGAGAGCAGAATATTGAGCGTCAATCGCCCCATGGAGTGAGTGGTATTGAACTGCTGGGTAACGGAGACGAACGAGCACCCTTTGCGGTCAAACACTTCCATGAGCCGGGCGAAATCGAGCAAACTGCGGGAAAGCCGGTCCACTTTGTAAACCACCACCGTATCGATTTTTCCGGCTTCCACATCCGCGAGGAGTTGCTTCAGCGCGGGCCGGTCCGTGTTGCCGCCCGTGAACCCGCCATCATCGTATTTTTCGGGGAGCGCCACCCAACCTTCGTGGCGCTGGCTCAAGATGAACGCCTCGGCAGCTTCCCGCTGGGCATCCAGCGAGTTGAACTCCATGGCCAGCCCTTCTTCGGTGGACTTGCGGGTGTAGATGGCACACCGGGTCATCTTCGGCTTTTGGCCTGCCGCCGCCTTCTTTGCCTGTGCAGGTGTCATGCCGCGGCCTCCTTCCCTTTGCGCTCGATGCCGAAGAAAAGAAACCCGTTCCAGTGTGCGCCGGTGACCGCCTTTGCCACCGCCGAGAGGCTCCGATATTTCTGCCCGTCCCACTCGAACCCGTCATCCAAAACGGTCACGATGATCCTGCGCCCGTTGTAAACGCGGGTCAGAACCGCGCCGGGAATCGGCAGCCGGGCGTCGTCCGAGGGGCGGAAGGATCGGCGAACAGCCTTTGTTTCGGAAGCGGTCCCTTTGATTTTTAGGAAGGTTTCATCGGCCAGTTCCCGAGCCCGGTCGAGCGCCCGTTGGGAGAGTCCTCCAAACACCAGGGCTTGCATCCGCCAGGCGATCCGTTTTTTGAGATGGTTTTTGTTCCGGCTCCGGCACGGTTCGTTCCAGACTTCGACCCACTTCTCTCGAAGTTGATTGAGCGTCATCTCCTCCATCTCAAGGATTTGCCGGGCGATATTGGCGTGTTGTTCTGTGGTTGTCATTGGCGGCCTTTTTCTGGTGCATACACGCTCTTATCGCCCACAGCATCAAGGACTTCCTCTCGGTTAACAGCAGAATGATTCACGCGGGAACGCAGGTATCCGCGCGCGAGGATGGAAACGATTTCGGCCCGGCGTTGCTCGGGCGTCATTTCGCCGGGGGGCATGAATGCAGTCATGCATCATGCGGACTGTCAACCGGCTCCCGGCTATTGTATCGGGCGAGGGGAAAAGCGATCTCTATTCTTCCGGATCGGACCCCGGAAATTCGGGATCCTTGATCTCGAGAAAAACTTTTGCCATCCCGATGCGTGTTTCCAACACATCGGCTATCAGACTTCCGGGAAGACAATCGGCGAGCTTTTCTTCCATTTCTTCGATCTTGGCTCGAAGCTCAAATTCCGACAATTCGTTTAAATAGGGAGGACCACTCCCAACTCTGCCGCGGCGCTCTCGCTCTCCGCTTGATATTCGTTATGTTCTTTGATCGAGTCCGGATCCGCCTGCGGCCCTTCTGGCCATTGGCTTAAGTACTCGCGTGCCCATGCGAGTTCCTGCTCGGTGCGCCTGGGTTCACAGGCCCAGGTAAACACAACGGTGGCGGCGTCCATGGGAGGATCCAGCGAAACTAAGATATCCCAAGGTTTATATTCGCCATCGGGAACCAAGCGTTCGCCGTGGCTGCGGAGCGTGAGGTGGCCGTCCGGGGTTTCGTCCGAAAGCCAGGTTTCACCATTCTCCTCCTTGCTGGGAAAAACCGGGATGTTCATTGATCAATCAAAAACTATCCACCCGGCGATTCAAGATAAGCTTTGTCAGGCTGTTGCTGAAACAGCTCTCGGCTATATGCCTATGTCAGAAAACAACTACTTCACTGATAATACAAATTTCGCCTTCTCTCCTTTGCGCCAGATTCCGGCTTTCTTGCCTTCTTCCTTGATCTTCTTTGCTACTTTGGCTGGGGAACAGCCAAGCGTGGCCGCTACGGTGCGGTAGTTGGTTGCTCCGCCTTGGATTGCTATAACGATTTCTTTGATCGTAATACGGACTCGAGTTTTCCGTGGATCAGGGGTTGCGTTGGAACTGGGATTGCCGGTCGTTTCTGCTATTTTGCGTTCCAATGCGGCGACATTATTCCGCGCTTCGGCCAATTTGACCTTAAGCTCTAATACCGCGCGATGCCGCAGGTTCTCAATCTGCCGTTCAAGCTCCTTAATTTGTTCTTTGGCGCTCATTGGAAATGGGCATTACCACAGCGTTTGATGCCGCGGAAGGAAAAGATATAGGGGGTTTTCTATATAATTACAATTTCCCGATGAATTTCAGGATTCCAAGCACAGCAACGACGATTCCCGGGAGCGCGGTTCCCACGGCAATCCATCGAATCGCCTTTTTCTCGAAGGCGTCAAACCGCAGGCAGAGGGAATTAAGCTGTGACTTAATTCCATTGCGCCCGTCCTCTCCCCTCACAACGATTTCGAGCGCCAAAAGGCGTCGGTCCATAGCGCTGAGATTGTCCCGGACGGCTTCGCGGCACGCTTCACAGTGGGCTGTCAGTTCGTGGAGTTGCTCGGAGGGTGCGGTCATAGGTCGGCTTTCTTTTGTTGCAGGGTGCCCCACAGGGAGAGGTAGTAGTCCCCAGCGCGGATCAAAAGTTGGCGGAATTGGCCCCGGGTGATTTGGTGCAGGTTGCCGTCGAGCGCCTTAATGGTCACGGGGTCGTCATCCGCTGCGGATTTTCGGGTGAGGTGCTGTTCCAGATCGTTGAACTGTTGCCGGTCTCCGTCCTCGATGGCGATGGTGAAGCCAAGATCCTTATCCGCATAACCTTTGACGAGGCTAGCTTCAAATTCTTTCTGAAGCTTGGCCAGGGCGGTTTGCTTGACCGCATAAGCGTCCCGGGGTATGAGCTTGAATGCGGCAGCGAAAGCGGATTCGTCGGCGTAATCTTTGCCGTGATCGGATGGAGTAATATCCACAGGGATTTCGTTTGGCGTTATATAGGCACCTTTAGAATTGGGAGTAATGAGGAATTTCATAAACGGCTGACGGTGTTGTCGTAATAGTTCGCCACCCATAGATACGTTCCATCGAAGCAAATGCCCCGAGGCCCGCTTCCCGCTTTGTACCGGCCAAGAACAGCCGCGTTTGTCGGGGAGAGTTTGCGAATGGTGCCTGCTTGGTAGGTTGCCCAGATATAAGTTCCGTCGAAGCAAATCCAATAGGGCGGATCGGTGTCCGTAAAATACTCCCCAACAAACGCCGCCGTGTTCGCCACGATTTTGGCCACACCGAACGATCCGCTGTTTGCGGTCCAGATGTTCGTGCCGTCAAAGCAAAGTCCTAGAGGGGAGTTCACATTCCACAGGTAAGAATACGTTCCAACGAGCACGCCAGTAGCAGCCACAAATTTGCTCAAGCTCTGGGTAGTATAATTGCAATTGGCAACCCAGACATTGGTTCCGTCAAAGCAGATCCCGGCGGGATTGGAGTCCGTGGCATAGGTTCCCGCAATGGCTCCGGTGCTTGCCGTGAGCCGCATGACATTATTGCTGCCCGCGTTGGTCACCCAAATGTTCGTGCCGTCATAGCAGAGATATTGGGGGCTTGTCCCAACGGAATAGGTGCCGACCGCTGCTCCAGTGCTGGCATTCAATTTCGAGACATTGTTGCTGCCGCTGTTGGCGACCCAAATATAAGTGCCATCATAGCAAATCCCGACCGGAGCAGTGCCAACGGAATAAGTGCCGACCACGGCTCCTGTGGCAGCGGTCAGCTTGGTCACGTTATTGGAACCATTGTTGGCAACCCAGATATTGGTTCCATCGAAGCAGACGCTTTGGGGATGGGTGCCAACAGTATACGCAGGCGGCTTGCATTTCCAAAGGAGCGTTCCGACTTGCGTGCTGTCGCCAAGAGCAACCCTTGCGGTATTCGTCCCATCTTTCCCGTCTTTTCCTGAAGTTCCTTGCGCACCCTGCGGTCCCTTAATGTTGAGAACGAACTGCCACCCGGAGGCATCGCGGTGGTAGAAGTCGCCGTTGTTTTGATCGACATAGCCGTTGCCTTCCTCGCCAATGTCCGCCGTGGGAGCACCGTAGCCGCTCAGAAAGTCGACCGTGTCACCGATTGCCTGAAATCCGGTGGCGTTCCCGAGATTGCCCAGATCAGCCACAATAAAATCGCCGGGCGGAAGCGAAGCCGATCCATCTGTTATGGAATACGTGGCAGTTTCGATATCCTGAGAAAAAGACCAGTCGCTCGGCAGAGACCCCGTGGTGTAGCCCGTGATGGTTACCTGGCCGTCACCCGTGATATTGGCGTAGGCGTTCAGACCGTAGGAATTGATCGCGTTGGCGAATGCATTGGCGAAATCGGCAGGTGAAATGGTCGTCCCCGATCCGCCAAAGTCGGAAATCGAAAAGCCAGCCCAGGTGCCATTTTCATCATAGAACTGGACGCCATAGCCATTGTTGAGGTCGTCGTCCGTGATCGTGTGCTCGCTGAACGCCACCAGAGCGGTTCGTGCCGTGCCTGAAATGCCAGTCTGATTCACGACATCCGCGACATGCACCTCCGTGATCTGGTTCCCGTTGGCGTCCGTCGAAGGAAGGCTGCCGAGAGAAAAGCGGTTGGCAATCACGATCCGATTGGAACCGAAAGGCTTCAGATCGCTTTTCTGCGCAACGGAGTCGGGAACCTGGGTTCCAGTCAATTTGCCGGTTCCATCCAGGGTGGCCGCGCCGTCGGGCGTTCCTGCATCCAGCTTGGCCGCAGAGCCAACGACCGGAAGCTCGCTCTTGAGCGCGTAAGGAGTAAGGTCGGGCGGGGCGGGAATATCGCTCTTGCGGGCCACCTCGGAGGGAGGCGGATAGAGTTCCGGGTCGGGCGTTGCCACAGGAGTATCGTCCGTAAGGGGCGCTTCCACGACGACCGGGAACGTGCCGGAACGAAACTTCTGAGTGCCGACGCTCCAGGTGATCTCGGCGCTGGCCTCGATTTGTGTGCCATCATTGCCCGGATCGCTGTCGCCCAAGCCCAGTGCGCCAAGCAAAGCTTGCGAGGAAAAATTGACCGTTCCCGTGTAATGAACGCCAGCGGTCAGGGCGAAATTGTTGTGATAGGCGAGCAGGTCGCCGGTAAATTGGCCTTTTGGTTTGAGGGCGAATTCAATGGTGGCTCCGTCTGGCAACCGCACAGGCTGTGAGCTGCGGGTAAAAGAAATCTCGACCGCAACGTAACTGGCGGCTTTTACCCGAGTCAGCGTGGGTTGGGAGATGACGGCCTGGGTATCGAGGCTAACGGTGATCTTCACGCCAAGGACACTGTGTCAACGTTATGCGGCCGGGTAAGTGCCAGGGGCGATGAAATTGACCGTGGCTTTCGCGCTGGCGAGCATGCTGAGAAGGTTCTCGTAGCGTTCGCCGCCCGCCGCGATGATGTCGGCGCTGGCGATTGCTTTCTTGTTCGCATCCATGCTCTTATTGAGGGTGTCCTCGATTTGGGAAATCATGAGGTTGAGCATGTTGACGCCACGATTTAATGAGGTGTCGATTTTGGAAGCCGCCTTTTGGGCGTCGGAAGGAAGCATGGAGATGTCAGACATAGGATGATCAGGGTTGATTGGTGGACGGGGCGGGTTTCGTGGACTTATGTTTGATGGGCACGGTGCGCTTTCTACTTGCATCGGGGATGTCAACCACCTTCGCCGTTCGCAGCATGGCGCGGACGTTCTGGAAATCCGCAATCTCCTCCGTCCTGATCGTGCAGCGCCGGTCCAGGAATTTCAGGAGGTCGTCGTATTGTTTGCGGGTGGTTTGAAGAATGATCTGTTTCATAAATTCACCATTTGCCGAGTTTGCAGTGTTCCTGAGCCCATGACGCTTTCTTGCGAATCCAGCAGCCGCACTTGCCGCAGCGCTGGTCGTCGGCTCGCCAATACTGGCATTCACGACAGATTGTCAAAATGGACTCCACCTGTTCGGGCGACCGGCGCGGACGTCCCGCCTTCAAATCGCGAAGGACAGCGCCGCCAAAATTCGCAGCCATCTCGCCGAGGCTCGGCAGCGTTTTCAATTCCGCGAGATGCTTCTCGTAATCGGCCCATACTTGGTCCGCAAGCGAAGCTGCATCGGGAAATCGCGCTACCATTCGTTCCCAGAACGGAAGCAAGTTTCCGTGGCCGCACGCCGCGAAATCCTCCCGCATGGAGGTACGCTCTGGAAGGCACCCGCAAAGCGAATACACTTCCTCCCTCACTCCGGGAATCTGCGAAGCCCGGAGCGTGAGGGCGTATTTGATATTATCGAGCTTTTCGGAATCCATAAGTCACCCCACGTAAACACAATCGCAATCCTCGCCCGCAGGCGCCTCGTCAGCGGGGCAGCAGCAACACGAGGAACCGTCATCGTAATGCCCGCACACATGCCCGTCCTCGCCGGGGCAGCAGCCTTTGCTGGCGCAACACCCCTCCCTGTCGCCGTTCTCGCTTCCATTGCAGTCGCAGCATTCGCAATCCTCGGGCAAATCCACAGTTTCAATAAATCCCATATCAGTAGCTGTAGCTGAAAGTGACGGTCATCGAGTCGCAGTCGATGGACGCGGACAAGCTGTCGAGCGCCGTGCGAATGGAATCGTCAATGTAGGCGTCGAGTTCGCTCCCACCGTAGGTAATCGAATCACTGGAGATGCTTGCAGCGTCCAAGTTCCCTGCAACATCGACGCTGCTCTCGAAGTTCGCCCCGCCTGAAACATCCAGGGAGTCCAGATCGGCATTCGATGCGTCAAGCTGATCGCACGTAATCGTTCCCGAGGCGTCAATATCAGCCGTCTCAATGGAACCGCTCGAACCGAGGTCTAGATCCCCATCGCTCAGAACGGAATCGCCCACGGTGATCGAACCGCTGTCGCCGATCTCAATCGTTCCATCGTCGCCCAAATCGAGATCGCCATCCGTCAGGGCGGTGTTTTCGCCAATGGTCAGGCCGGTTGCGTCCAGGTTCGTAGTATCGGAGCCAGAGGTGAACGTCAGCCCACCGCCATCAAGCGTTGAGGAGTCCCCGTCCGAATCGGTAAACGTGACGTTCGTGGCATCCAGATTGGAAGTGTTGCCTTCGCTGTCAGTAATATCCAGTCCACCGGCGTCAAGGTTCGAGTGGCTGCCGTCCGTGTCATCGAACGTGATACCGCCCGCATCGTAGTTCGCTTCGTTTCCGTCCTCATCCTTGAAGTGGAGCTGGTCAGGATCGAGTTCAAACTTCGGATCATCCTCGCTGGTGCTGGAATCCCAAAAAATCAGGGATGTGGTGTCGATTTTCATCCCGTCCCCGTCCATGTCCCAAATCTTGAGACCATCCAGGCTCAAATCGACCTGGGGATTGTCCTTGTTCGCATCCCCGTCCCACAGACTCAGCCCGCCCGCGTCGAGCCGGGAACCGTTGCCGTCCATGTCCCACTGCGAAAGGCCATCCAAACTCAAATCAATTTCAGGATTATCTTTGGTTCCGTCGCCATCCCAGAACGAGATGCCACCGGCATCATGGAGCGTTCCATTGCCATCCATGTCCCATTGACTCAGACCGTCCATCGATAGATCCACCTCGGGATTGTCTTCCGAACCGTCGTCATCCCAGAAACTCAAGCCGCCCGTGTCGATTTTGCTCACGTTCCCGTCGGCGTCTGTGAACTTGATCGCCGGAATCGGATATTCGGCATCTTGGTCAGCTCCCCAGACGATTTCGAGATAGTTATCGTTCGCCTGGAACGTCAGGCCGTCGTTACTCGGATCGTCCGTATCCCCCACCGACAAAAACATGGATGAACAGCCATCAACGGGCGTGCCGTCTTCGTCCGTATCGAACACTTCCATGTTATAGAACCCGGTGGGCACGGCGTCCCGGAGATAGGTATGCACCATGTCCAGGCAGAGACGGCCATCGGCGTTAACGACCGGCTCCACGGACATATTGATGTTCCCCACAACGGTATTGAAGGGAACAGGCAAGCCATTTTCATCCGCGTCGGTATCGATGTAGAAGCGGCCGAGCACGACATGCATGGTTTCCTCGTCATCATCGTCGATGCTCTCCTCGTCCGTCGCCATATCGAAGCAGAACGAGATGACTTCGCGGGTGTCTGCGTCGAGCGTGACCGTCACGAACACGACGCCGTCGTCATCGGCCTTCATTTCATAAGGGTCATCCCCCTGCGCCATGCCATCTGGGGCAATCCCGTTCACCTCGCCATAGGCAACCGTAATCCACCCCTGACCGTCATCATCCACGTAACCGCCAAGCTCGAACGGAAACAGCGCATCCACCGCCGAGAGCGGTTCCCGGGTAAAGGTGCGGAACCAGTCGCTGGCCCAGCTTCCATTCCGGCGCACGGTGTATTCCGTCATGCCGATGTGCTCGCGGATGTAGTTTGTCGGAACCGGAAGCGGGATCGTCTCCCCTTCATCGTTTTGCTGGCTCTCGTCGATATAGAAACGCCCCAGCACGAAGTAAACGCATTCGTCTCCGTTATCGTCCTCTCCGTCATCCGGGATGCTCTCTTCATCCGATTCCATCCCAATGGTGAAGCTCTCCACCTCGCGGGCATCCTGATCGATGATGATCTTAATATAAACGACTCCGCCGTCGTCCGCTTTCATCGCATACGGGGCGTCATCCTCTCCCATTTGGCTGCCGTCATATAGAGTCGGCGCCACTTCGTTCACCTCGCCGTAAGTGACGGTGATCCACCCCTGGCCCTCATCGTCCACGCGGCCCCGCAACTTGAACGGGAAATCGTCATCCACAGATCCCGCGAACGACCACGGCGTTTTGACGTCCGCGTCGGCATTGATCTCATCGGCGCTACCATCCATAGCGGTGCCAGGCTGCGTCCACGGAATGGCGACCATGATTGGCAGGTTCGACTCGTCAGCATCCTCGGTGGTCGTGGCATCAACCAGGGCCACGTTCGTTTTCAGGATTTGCGTGACCTGCGCCTTATCTCCGTTGCTGAAGGTCACTTGAAACCCGTCGCGCGGGTCTTGCTCAGGATCTGTGATTTCCGCAATGAGGAGGTGATAGAACTCCTGCCAGGGGTTGGCCGGATCATCCACGTTGATCGAAACAGGGTCGGGAAATTCGTCCCACTGATCGCCACCGACCTGCCCATACTCGATGCTCGATTCGAGGAGGTTGCCGTCCGCGTCGAGCTTAAACTGCAACCAGATTTTGCTGCCAACGGACGGGCACACAAACCAGTTCTCGTCATCATCGGCGGCATCATCCGAAAGAAGGCCCCAGTCCGAGTTATCCTCTTCGTGGGAATCCTTGTCGGAGAGGTTAATCACATGGCTATTGGCAATAACGCCGATCTGCGGCTCCTTGCCCAAAGCCGGTCCCTGGATGACCTGGAACGGAGAAAGCGGCAGACTCAACCTGCGCGACGGGACAGTGTCCACGGCAAGTGTGGTGCCGCTCGGGGTGCGGGTGATACGCACACCGCTGCCGGGGCTGATCTGCGCCGAACGGACGCAATCGATGAGCGCGTTCCAATCGCTGGCCTTGATCGGGTCGCCCGATTTGACTTTGGAAGGAAGCGCCATGAACTATGCCTTGCTATAAATTTCAGGATCCCATCCTCCAGCGCCGCTGGCGCGGTATTCCCGGGTGACTTTCCAAGTCGAAGTCCCGACCCGTTCGGCGTCGATGCCGACCAGAAGCCAGTTGCGGTTATCCGGCAATGACGGTGCGCCCGAAGGCGTCTGGATGCGGCCCAGCCCATCCAAGGTCGGCTGGCTCTGACCTTCCTGCGCAACCCGCATGGTGACGGTGCCTAGCAGATAATCGTCCACGCCCCGGTTCCGGTAGGCGTAATACTTTCTCATCCCCTCGCTGGCGTCGTCGCCATCCGGTTTCCAGCCGCCCAACTCCGGGTCTTTGGGATCGGCTTCCCAAAGTTTCCACTTTTTCCATTCGTCCGCTTCAATGGTATAGCTGCCATTGGAACTGAACATCGGATGGGTGCCAATCGGCTCCTGGCTGGTGCTGCCGGAAATGGTGTAGGTGGCGTCAGCGCTGCCGGTGAGCAGCGTGTAGCGCAGCACAAACTTGCCGTCCTCGTGCGTCTTCTGGATGTTCTTCGCGCCGCCAGGAACCCCGGGGTAGGCACGAAAACTCTCGACCGTGTAGGAGGTTTCCTCGCCCTGTGCCGGCGTCCACGCGATGGATTCGGAGGTTTGAACGGGATCGGTCATGCGAAGGAAGCGTTGAGGTGGACGTCTTTGAGGTGGGCGGGCTTGAGGCCGGTGTTCCGTGCGATTTGAGAAAGGAGGCTGGTCTGTCGGCGGTTCTCCTCCAGCAACGGGTCTTTGCCGCCGCCAACCGAAGTGCCGCCCCCGCCGATTTTGTAGAGGCTCTGAACAAACGCCGCGCCGAACTTACGCTTCGGTTCCGCCTCCATGTCAGGGACGGCCCCGTTTTGCTCCGGGCGGTGTTCCGCGTTGAAGTTGTCGGCGGCGTCCTGATTGTCTTTGACCATCTGGAACACTTTGCCGAAGGACTCATCCAACGCTTTGTTGGTCGAGTCGGTGTCAAACTTGGGCGCAAGGCTTTTCCCTTTCTCAAAGGCCGCGCCGATGTCGCCCGCCATCTCGGCCATCCGGTTCCGAACCTTTTCAACCGCAGGTGAAAGTTGATCCGCTCCCTTGTCCCGGTTTTCTTGGCCCGCAGCCCGAATCTTCGCCGCCTGTTCCCGGACGCCTGCGGCTGCAACATCGGCCTTCTTTCCGACGCCGGGGATGTTTTTGAGCTTCTCCAATAGCATCGCCACGCCATCGAGCAGGAACGCAATGAAGCCCTGGGCAATTCCCATCAGCGCGTTGCCCATGCCCTTCCAGAAATCCGCCGTGGTGACGATCCCGAAAAGCGTGATGATATTCGGGATCGTCTCCAAGAAGTATTGGCCGACGGCATAAAAGATGCCGAGCAGGTTGCTCGAAAGAAAGTTGCAGGCTTCCTGAAACGCCAAGACCAGCGTGCCTCCAATGATGTTTCCGATTTCCCCGGAGGAAAACGCAGTGACGATGAAAGCGACGGCATCGCCGATGGCTTTGCCGATCTTACTGAAATCAAGCTGCATCAATTTGTCGAGGACCGGCTCGATGGCGGGGCCGATCTTCGCAGCCATTTCCGCCCACAGGACGCCGGTTTTAACTGAAATCCGCTCCAGCTTTTTGGAAATGTCGGCAAAGAGGGCCGAGTTCTGGTCGAGCACCTTCGCCTTGGCTCCAACATCCTCGGCGGCTTCGGAGATGGCCCCGGAGGCGAACACCTTGAGCATGTCCTGCCCCTGTCGGCCAAAAATGGCCATCGCGGCGGCGGTGCGCTCCGTGGGGTTTTGGATCTGCATGATGGCATCGCCAATCGCTTTCATCTGATCCGAAGCGTTCATTTTGCCGAGCGCCTGGATGCTCAGGTGGAGCTTGGCAAAGGCATCCCGGCCCGCGCCGCCTCCTGCCGCGTCCACGATGCCCTTGCGCATCCGGCCAATCATCGGGGCGACTTTATCCGCTTCCAATCCAGAGTCGGTGAACGCCTTGCGGAGCACCATGAGATCTTTGACGGAGGTGCCGGTGGCAGATGAAAGCGCGTTGAGCTGCCGCCCGAGATCGAACTGCTCATGCAATTTCATGGCAACCGCGCCGGTGGTGATGGCGGCAAAGGCTCCGGTGAGCAGTCCCTTGACGTTCATGACGCTGCCTTTGAGGGATTGCAGCCCCTTCTCGGCGCTCTTGATTCCGGCGTTGAACGCGCCGGTGCGCAGAATCAAATCGGAGACGATGCTGCTCATTTGAAGCCCGCCTCCTTCGCTGAGCGTTGCTGGAAATGATCGAGTTGGCGATTCATCGCACCAGTCCGCTTGTCAAGCGCGGTCTGGACACGGCGGACAAGGCCATCGACGCCGGAAGCGAATTTGATGGCGTTGGTGATGGTGATCCGCACTTCGGCGAGGCTAACGGCGATTTTAATAGCCCCACCTCCGGTGCCGTGCCGTGAAATCCAGTCGGGAACCTTCGCACCAAGTTTTGCGGCCGCTGCGTTCCAACCGCTGGCAAGAATGCCAACCTTTTCGAGTTCCTTTTTGATGTAGGCCGAGAGGTTGGCCGCGCGGTATTTGGTTTTGAGATTGCGCTTGTTGACCCGGCCCGTGTGTTTGTCGCGGAATCGGGCATGGATGTCCGAAGGATCGGAAACTGCGTCCTTGGCTTTAGACTGGCGCAGAATTTTGCGGATATCGCTTCTGACCGCCGCCTCCCCTCCCTTGCGGTTGGCCTTAAAGTTCTTATTCGGCGGAGTGACGAGGATGACGTCCTGAACAAACAACCGGGCTTGATCTTTAAGAACGGCCTGCCGGCTGCGTTTGGAATTGGCCTCGAAACGCTTCAGGGCAGCGCGAAAGGCGCGGTCATCAAATTTCAGATCGGGGATCACAATTCGTCCTCGGTGTCAACGGCGGCGAACTGTTCCATCCTTGCAATCTGTTCTGCCGCATCCGGCATCGGAGGAACTGTCCAGCAGTTGGCAGCACGTAATGCGCAATGGTGATATTGTAGGGCTTCATCCAGAGATAGGCCCCACAAGATGAAGTCCCGGCTCCAGCCGGTTTCACGGGCCAGGGCGAACACGCGGGCGGCGGTTCGCCCCGGCTCTAGGAGTTTGGGGGCTCGTCCTCTGGCTTCTCATCCGGCTTGGGCTGCACTTCCACGAAGGCAGCGGACGCCGCATCAATCACCCGCTGGATTTCCGCAATCGCTTTTGGGAAGGCTTCCATCGGCAGCGTAAGCGAAAAAGGAAGCACCGTTTCGTCGAAGAACGTGGGCGATTGAATCGCCTTCAAGACATCAGGGATCGGCTGAGACTGAATATAGAGAAACGCGACGATCTGCTGCTGTTTCTCATCCTCGGTGAGCGTTTCGGGGGCAGTTTCGCCGGTCAGCATGGTCAGCTTAACCCGGCGGCAAATGCTTAGGCTGCCGAGCGAAAACGGGCGCAGCTTCAAACCCGCGATCTCTGCGGAGGCTTGCGTGAACGTGGATTCCAGGGTTTGGGATCGGTCGGTGGTCATAAAAGGGCGAGGATTCGGTCGCGCGTGGCGGCATCGCAGCCTTGCGGGATGAAAGCTATCCTGTTGCCGCGCCGCACCATCAGGAGCGCTTTGTTCTGCTTGATTTTGTCCCGGAGCCGTTGCTGGGTTTCGTGCATCCACGCCATGTAAGCGATGGGGTGGTGCGGGTTGTCCAACCGCCATTGGGGATCGCGGAACCGTCGCACAAATTCCGCCGTGCTGATTCGTTCGGGTTCAAACCGCGGCAGAAACTCGACCTCCATATCCTTCAGGCACCAGACGGTCTGTCGCTTGGGCTGCCCCGTGACCACATCTTCCTCAATGGTCTGAACAAACGGCTGATCTTCCGAAAGCCGGATGCCGCTGGTGGTGGCTGCCGCGACAAGCGCCGTGTTGGGGCTTTGAAGGGGCGCTAGATTGTCTTTAAGAACGTGCAGGTGCCGTTCAATGGGTTGGGAATCGTGCATTGGAATTGGTGGCAGGGACTGGATTCGAACCAGTGTTCTCCGCATATGGGCGCGGCGAGATGACCTCTTCTCCACCCTGCTATGCGTTGGGATAATTGGTGCCGGAGTATTCGAAGCTCTCAAAATCGTCGTTCTTTTGGGAATACTTCACCTTGAGTATGAGCGTGGTGCCGCCGGTGATCGCGGCGATGCCCGCCGCACCGATGCCCACGGCAACGGTGGAGGTGCCGCGTCCTTTCACGGAAAATTCGATGGTGGGATCAAAAGTCTGCCCCTGACCAAAGCTGCCGTCGGTGGCCTTGATGGTCTTTTCCTCCAGCTTGGTTTCCCATTCGACCGATTCAAGTAGGGATGCGCTTGCTTGCGTGATGCCGATGTCAGAAGGGCCGGAAGGCATGGTTAAGGATTTTGGGTAAGCGACGTGTATTTGACGCCGGTGGTTTCAAAAGTGGGAAAATCGTCGTTGGACTCGCTGTTTTTGATCGAGGTCACTTTGACCGTTCCCGCGACCATCGCCCCCGCAGCGACTGCGGTAGTCATATCCAACCCTTTGCCCTTGATGGTGACGGTGGTCTTTACGGTTTTGCCCGGAACGGCGCGGCAGGTGGTGCCGGTTTCGTCTTTGATCGTTTTTGCCTCGATCTCGTCCTCGGTGGAGGATTCCTCGACCACGCCGCCGGTGGGCGGGGTAAGTCCGAATTTGCTGGTGACGCCGAAGTTCGCTGGCATGAAATGCGTGGGTTACGCATTCGGGGTCGTGTCAACTCCCGCGACAATCTCGATCTCGACAACCCATCGGCTATGCTCAAGGGAAGTCTGGGATTTGCGGACGAAGTAGCCGCTCAATCCCATGCCATTAAGCCGCAATCCAGCCGTGACGGCATCGTGGTCATCCAGCCAGGCACGGACGGCATTGAGGCGCTGTTCATGGGCATCGCGCTCGTTGTCGAACGCCGGGGATTCAAGGCGAAACACAATGGTGGATTTCCAAAGAGGGCCAACCGTGTGCTCGCAATCAGGACAATGAACAATGATTGCGGCGCCTTCCACCGTGTTCTCATCGCCCGAAACGCCCGTGTGTTGTTCTACCCCGGCCAGTTCCGGCAAAGAGGAAACAGCGGCGAGGAAGGCAGACTCGATGGCCGTGTTCACTTGGCCTGCACGGTAAGCGTGACCATCGGATACGAAGGCGACTCGCTAACCTTCGAGATGCGGTAGGTTTTACGGTCGAACTGAATTGCTTCGTTAACCTTTGGGCGACAATGCCCAAGCGCGGCCTTGGCGATCTTGACCGTAAAATCGTATTCCTCTCCAAACCCGCCAATCTGGAGGGACTCCATCGACTCGATAGCCGTGATGATGGCCCGGTAGGTGTGGCCATTCCAAATCACCGGCTCGCCAATTTCATTCAACAACCCCGCCAAGTCGGCGGCTTTTTCATCGCTGAGGCTCATGCCCCAAGCGGGGTGTCAAAAGAGACGGCTATTTTCTTTTCGTGCCGCGCCGTGTAGCGCGGCGGCGGGTCACCGCAGCCGGTTTTATACCACGAGTTTTCGTTTGCGTTAAACTGGGCGTCTCCTCGCGGGAAACCCCGCCTTCTGCATCCCGCTGGACCAACCATGCTACATAGCCCGAGAACGACTGGCTAAATCCGCGTTTGGCTGCGATCTGCTGCCCGGCTTCATAAATTGAATCTTCCAAAGTGATACTGGTGCGTTTCATAAGACCTTTACTGTTGGATCATAAATCCGCGATGTCGTTCAAAAATATTACAAAATGAGCAATTGTCCAATCAGGGAAACCCGGCTTTGTTTGCGACTAAGTCCCGCATCTTCTTACATTAACGAAAAGCCCCCGCGCCGTTTCCGACGCGAGGGCTCGCAACTCAACCACGATGGATTTCTTAAGCGTGGACGATGCGCTGAATACCGGCGGGCAATGCAGCGGCAAACCCGTAGAGGCATTCGACTGTGACGAAGATCCGGTTGCTCTGGATTTCCGTGTAGCGGAGGTAACCGAAGGTGAGTCCCGTTTCCGGGTCGGTTACCGCGCCCGCTTCATCGTAATTGGCGACGGGAGCGAGATAGCGCATCGCCACGGCAAGGCCGCTCGGGTGGGCCGCGAAGCCAGCCAGTTTCTCGCCGTTTTCCGGCAGGATCACCGTTTCGTAAATGTCGAACCCGGCGAGGCGGCGAATTTGCGCCTCGACTACGCCCGGCTGGGCAATGGGAACCATAAAACTCTTGGCCACGATTTCGTCGCCGAGCAAGTTTGTGTAATACGCGCCGTCCAACACCAACGCGCGGTCGCTGATCGGCATCTTGACGTCGCTACACGCCTCGCGAATTGAGAGGATCGTTTTGTAATCGAAGTTTGCGGCATCGACCGCCGGAATCGCAGGGGCGCCATAATTGGCCGCCGTGATTTCGCTGAAAATATCCTGTAACACATCCTGCGCGAGTTGTTTGACGGCGCTGGCAACCAGCGTTTCCAGCACGTTGAGCGCGGTTTCGGCTGCCTCACGTGCGGTGACATGGACGGTCTTGAATTTGTGCCTGTTCAACTGCACCGGAACCACGGTGACCGTCGAATCCGCGGCGGCGGTATAGTCTCCCGCGAAATCGCTCGACTGCGAGGGAGCGCCGACGACCGGCACGCGCACGGTATCGAGCTTATCCGCGGGCTCGGGAGAGAAGTTGGTGGAGAAGGCGCGCAGCGGGGTGAGCGCCGCCATGAATGGCTGGAGCGCGTTCTGCGCGACCTTGATGTCGTTGACGTTGGTAAGGGTATTGGCCATGGGATGTCAGGAAAAGTTGGGGTTACTTGGCGGCGGCGCTGGAGAGAATGAGAGCCTGTTGCTCGGCAGTGAGGGAGCGCCAGAACGTGGTCTGGGCCTTGGGATCGGAGATGGCTTTGAACCGGGCGACCAGATCCTCGGTCTGCTTGTCGCCTTTCACGGTAACCGGGACGGGAGCGGTGGTTCCGGTGGAAGCGACGATTTCGGCGGCGCGTTTGGATGCGCGTTGCTCAAGATCCTGTTCGGCGGCTTCGAGGGTCTGGTTTCGGGCGGTGAGTTCCGCAACCCGCGTATTCGCCTCGGTTTGCGATTGGGTCAGGGAATTGATGGACGCGCGGGCCGTGGCAAGATCAGCGGCGAGCCGTTCGCGGTCGGCGGTCAATTCGGTGACTTGGGTGGTGAGCCGTTCGGTATTGGTCGAGGCTTCCGTGAGGAGGGAAGCGCTGGATTGGGCATCGGCTTCAAGTTGCCGAACCCGCGCCAGCGCCTGGTCGAGTTGTTCGTCAGTGGTGAGCATGTTACCACTGGATTGATGTCAACTAGGCGACATGTCGGCTCCGTAACATGGCAAGCGCGGCGTCGCGGCTTTTCACCGTTCCGGCCAAGTTGAAGCGCATGGCCTGCTTCGCGGAAAACGACTGCCCTTCCATGGCTTCGGCAGGGATGCTCCGGCCACGAGCAAGCACGGCGGATCGGAAATCCGACGCGATTTCCTCGACGTCGGACTGGAGCCATTGGCGCTGATCATCCGTGAGCGACACACCAGGCATTCCGGTGCTTTTGTATTTGCCCGCCGCAAAAACCTCCACATGCAGCCCGGCCTGTTGGTACGCCTCGGTGCTATCCACCAAGGGAAGGATCACGCCGATGGAACCGACTCGGGCCGAGGGAGTGATGTAAATAGCATCGCATTGCGAAGCCACCCAATATGCCGCGCTGCACATCTGTCCGCCCGAAAAAGCATACACGTATTTGGATTTGCAGAGATCGCTGACGGCCTGTGCCAGTTCCGGGGTGCCGTTGACGCTGCCGCCGGGCGAGTCGATGTCGAGGAGGACGGCCTGAACGTCCGGGCGTTGCGCGGCGGCGTTGACGGCAGCGATGATTTCCTCGATGTCGGTGGCACCGAATAAATACCGGCTGATCAAATCGGGATTGCGCACCATCGGACCCTGGACCGGAACGATCCCGATGCCATCCTCCACGGTGAGCAGATCGCAATTATCGTTGCCATCGTTGTCGGCGGTCAACGATGATTGGAAAATGGCCGAGAACCCTTCGGGCGGAGATTGCGCCGCCGCCAGCATGGCAGCATGGGCATCCGGAGTAATGAGCCAGGGTTGGCGGCGGAAAAGAATATCAGTGAGCGTCACGCCGATGACGACATGTCAACCGCCCAGCAAGGTGTGTAAACGCTGCCGCAGCCTGAAGCGCCACGACGCCATTGCCCGCGCACCGGAGGGCGTCGGCTCGGGTTTGGTCCACCACGTAGGCCACCCCATCAGCCAGCAGACGAACGCCGGGTTTAATCGCCGGTGCGAAGTGGGGCATTGCGATGAGGATGTCCGGCCAGAGTCCGGATTGGGGGCCGGGGGCGAAAACGCATGGGCCACATAGTTGGGCAACTGATCCATGTGCATCCGGCCCGCGCCGGTCTCTGTCACATGCGTCTTCGAGTTCGCTCCCTTGAGATCCCGGGCCGCTGGCGTCGGCCATGAACCGGCCTGACCCGCCAGTACTTCCCCATGTGTCTTCCCGTGGGAAGGAGCCCGTTTCGTGGTTCCATTCCCGCCCACTGTCGGACTCGCCCACATGTTCCGTGCCTGCCGGTTCAACCCCGGTTCCCCTTTGCGCTTGCCTCCCCTGCTCCGAAATGAATCCGATCCCGGCGTCTGCCATTGGGCTGCAGCACTTGGCAACATCAGGTCTCCACTCGATCCGGCTTGGTTCGGCCCGCCCTTCGTTCCGTCGCTCGCCTTCGCCGTGGGCCAAAGCTGAGCCGCACCTACCAATCCCGACCGAAGGTTTGGCGTTACCATGCCGCGTTTCTCCGAGTCGTTCGCCCGTGCGGTAGGCCAGGATGAAGAGCCGGGCACGTTGGTGCGAGGCACCCACCTCGGAAGCGCGTAGCACCGTCCACTCGACATCGAACCCGAGCAGGGCCAAGTCCCGGAGAACCGCTGCGAAGGCGCTTCCATTTGAGGAAGAAAGGAGGCCACGGACGTTTTCCAAAAACACGAATCGTGGCTCAACTCGGCGAATAATGTCCGCGATGGATTCCCAAATCCATCGCTCGTCGGCAATGCCTTGGCGCTTTCCAGCACACGAGTGGGGCTGACAGGGGAACCCGGCTGAGAGCCAGTCAATGCACCCAGCAAACTGCTCGGCAGGGAAGGATTCGAGCGTATCGCTCCAAATAGGCGCTGGCTCCAGGCTCGCTTCTTCCATCCGGGCCAGGAGACAGGCTTGAGCGTAGCTTTCCCATTCGACGTAACACGCAGTGAGGGCTCCGGGGAAGGCGAGCCGGATTCCTTCGTCGAGCATGCCGACGCCGGAGCATAATGAGATTCCAACGAAGGAGGGATGATCCACATTCACGCTCCGGCGCAATGTCAATCAGGGGCTGAATCGGAGGGCGCCTCCGTTGTGGCAACCTCGGCGGTAGTCACCGAACCAGAGCTGGGTCGGTAAAGCAGATCAAGCGGAATATGATACTTGGCGGCCAAGTCGAGCAGGAGACGCGCGTCCTGTGCCCGGGTTTCCGCCTGCTCCTCGAAATCAAGCCCCAGTTCGGCGTAAGATTCCGAGAGGGTTTTCAAGCCCGTTTCCACATCGGCCCGGTTTTGTTCCGCTTCCCGCCCCGCATCGACGGTCACACGCTTCGGCCTTTGGAAACGCACTTTGTGCCAATCAACCTGGGCGGGAAGCGCACCGGTTGCGATGGCATCTCCGATCACATAAGCCCATACCGGACGAATGAACCGCTGGATCAGAATCAACTGCCGGAATGAAAACCGGCGATCCGCCTTCGCCACGACCAGTCGCACCCCTGCGCCGCCGATCTTGGATGAATCCGCGGCGAATTCATAGGGAAGCACCCCAAGCGCGCTGTCGCGCCGGACAAAATCCAAAAAGCCGGTGAAGGTTGGACTGGGACGGTTCGACTGAAAGCTGTCGAGCGATTCATTGGGCTTGAGCGCGACGAGCTTCCCTCCAATGATCCGTTGAAGGGTTACAGGGTCGCTGCCTTCCATTGAAGTCTGGGCGTGCCCCACTGAGAAGTCACCGGATTCGTCATCGATTTCCCCACGGTCGGTCTTCAAAATTCGGGCGACGTCCGCGTTGTCTTTAACCGCGTGCTTCTCCAGCGCCAGGAGTTCCATCTCGTCCAGGATATGGTTGATGGAATGCTGGATTGTCGCCGCGTGGCGCACCGCGGATGAGGATTCCGGTTCAAAAACGTGCAAGATACTTTCCGCCCGTAAATCCCGGAAGGAACCGTCATCAAGGATCGTCCGATAAAATGCGGGAGCCCCGACCACATCCATGCCAACGCCATCCACCGTTTCCGTGCTACCGGATGCGTCGCCCACGCGGTGCGTCTCGATCAATTGCAGCATGGGGCGGTTATCCCGGTCACGGGTCTTGTGGATGAAGTATTCGCCGTCCACGTCGATCCCCCGGCATACGAGCGACTGGCATTCCTCGAATGAGAACCGCCGGGTGACTTCGCAGCGCGCGGCCCAATTGGCGAAGTATTCCTCGGCCTGGCGATTCCATTCCTGGCTGCTCGACTGGGCCTGCGGCTTGATGCCGTCGCCCGTCGAATAAATCGCCATGTTGCCCACCAACTCGCGGACAAACCCGGAGTTCTTGCACAAGTACCGCGAACGGCGAACCAGTTCGTTGCGGATACCGGGTGTCAGATCCCGTTTGGCGTCGCCGGGGGCGGCTCCCGGCACGTTGCCGCGACGGGGCGACCAGTTGGCCGATTCGTAGGGACTGAACCAGCCGAACGAATACGCCAACGCTTTACCGAAGATCTGGCGCAGGCTCATTTGTGAAAATAGGGATCGACTCGTGATTGCGCCACGGTGCGGCGGTGGCCATAGGTGGCGGGATCAAGCACGCGCAGGGCGTAGACGCATTCTTCCAGCACTTCCTTTACTGGCATGGGGAATTGCTTGGTCACGGACGAACCGCTGTCGCCCCAGGCCATAACGGTTTTCCCCTCCACAAGCAGTTCCTTGGCTCGTGTCTGGATTTGCAATACCTCGGCCACGGAAAAGCCGGTGACGAATAAGCCCTGTGCCATATCAAACCGTCAGATACTTGGCCCCGTTGGGAATCCGGTAATCGACCATGACTTTGCCTACCGTAAGCGAAGCGAACTGCTTGAACGCCGCAGGAGTGAGGTCAATGGCGTTGCCGGTGCCACAAGCGGGGCCCAAGTCGATCAGCGCCACGGTGATCATCTTGCCGGAAGCGAGATGCTTGACTTCAATTTTCGTGCCCCAGGGGATCCGCGGAATAGGCGAGCCCTTGCACGGGCCGAAGTTCATCGGAAGGGCGCAACCCTCTATGTCGGGACGTCGTTTGGTGTTGATCCCGCTGGCGGTTTCGCCGAAATCCTGCGGATCGTTCGCTCCGCCAAACCACGTCGCCTTCACTCCCTTGACGACAATGTCGTTCTTGTCCACCAAGGCCACGAATCCCCACATACCGTCGCCCTTAAGCATTTTCAAATCTTCGCTCATACCGAATAGTTTCTTTAGCCAGGTGAACATGATTACAGGTTGGTTGGATCAACCGGCTGCGCCTTGATGACGGTTTTCGGTGGATTATCGGTGAGATTATGGGCCACTTTCTCCATGGCGCCGGCGAGGGCGGTATCGTGTTCTTTGTCCTTGGCGGCATTGCCGAGATGGTTGATGAGCGGGGCGACGACGGCGACCGTGAGCCAGTTTGCCACGGCATGCGGGTCGAAATGCACGGCGATCTCCGGGTATTTCGCCGCCAGCCAGGCTCCGGCCTGCACGGCGGCCAGTGTCAGCGCGGTGAGAATCCACCCAGCGATTTTTCGGGCGTAAAGCGAGGCGATTTTTTCGAGAAGGTATTTCACCATGGGATGTCTCCTGATTTGATCCAGAACTGGATTTCCGGGTGGTTGCGTTTGTCCAAGTGCTCCTTGCTGATCACGACGGACGGCCTAAGCCGCGCCGTTTGCAGAAGAATCAGAGCTTGCCGAAGTTTGGCCGGCTTTGAGCTGCTGGACGGCGTTTTCGACGAGAGTGTTGAGCACGCTGACACCGACGCTAGTGCCAGTAGTAGCAGCGGCGCTTTTGATTTGATCGAGCGCATAGTTGAATTTGTCGGAGTTGGAGCCGCCTTGCGCCTCGGCCTCGGTGACGGCCTTCAAGGCGACCGGAGCGAGGTCGATGAGGAGGGTTCCGACCCCGGATTTCAAAACGGGAAGGACGTAAGTTTTGATGTAGCTCCAGACAGAGGTGCTCAGGCCGGTAAGATGCTCCCAGAGGTTTTCGAATGCGGATTGGATGAAGTTCATGCCTCCGCCCCCGTGTCAAATTGCCAACGCCCCAGAAGTCTTGCGTGACACAAAATGACGGCAGCCTTACACTCCAAACCGAATGCAGCCACGCAACACATCAAGAATTCCCGATGTGCCGGAAGTTCCGCCGGAAAAGCTCGAACGGCTATTCCCCGGCGGCTTAACCGTCCGGGATGAAGCGAATGCGCTTACGGCATATGCCTTTCGCAACGGCCCCATTGAAAATCTTCATGCCGGCAAATACTCGCCGCTGATCGATGATCCCGGTCTTTGCAGAATAACCAACGACGAGATGAAAGAACTCATGATTGCCGCTTCGGAAAAGTTGGCCGCCATTCTCAGGCTGCGTGACAGCGACCCTGACCGGTACAGGCGATTTGTTCAGGACTACGCCGTTCGATACTGTTATCAGTGGGTGCGCTGAATCATGTTTCTTGCGGATGCTCCGCGAAGGCGTCTGTGACATCCTCGCCGTTGCAAATCGCGCGGCGACCTTCACCAAGCGCCAGCCAGCGACGGATGATGACATCGCAGTAGGCGGGCGAGATTTCCAAGCCGTAGACCCGGCGGCCAAGCTGCTCCCCGGCGATCAATTGACTGCCGGAACCGGAGAACGGTTCGTAGCAAAGCCCGTCTCGCTTCGTGTGCTGGCGCATGGCGACGGCGAAGCATTCCAGTGGCTTAGGCGTGGGATGATCGGGGCGCTCATCGTTGTTGAACCCTTCGATTTCCCAAACGCTCCGTTCATATTCTGAGGTTTCGCGGGGTGGCTTGTTTCCCTTAATCCATCCCATGAAACACGGTTCATGAGCCCACAGGTACCATGACCGGGTTAGGATCGGGCGATTCGGTTTGGCCCAGATAATTTGCTGGTGAACGAACGCGCCGTTTTTTTCCCAGGCATCCTCGACCATCCGCTGCCGGCGGCTCGCGTGCCAACAATACCACGCGGCGTGCGGATCGATAGCTTCTGCGATGGCCACTTTGATGAACCGGTCGTAAAGATCAGCATTTCGGCTGTCATCGGCCAAGTCCCAGTTCTCTTCGCTGGAACCGTGCTCCTGCCCGGGATGATTGGTGCCATCATAGCCGACCAAATACGGCGGGTCCGTGGCGAAAAGAATCGCCCGTTCACCGTTCATCACACGCCGGACGTCATCCGAGTTGGTGGAGTCGCCGCACAGGAGCCGGTGGTTGCCCAGTTCGTAAATGTCACCCAACTTAGTGATCGGATTGGCCGGAGGCTCGGTGGTAAGCTCTGCAGATTCCTCCTTGGTTTCAATCCGGTCGAGCAAGTCATCGAGCGAATCTCCGTCGAACCCTGTCAGGTCGAGGTCGATCTTTCCGTCCAGTTCTTTCAGCAGCGATTTAAGTTCGTCCTCGTTAGTTTCCGCGATTTCCGCGATGCGATTATCAGCGAGCAAAACCGCCAGTTCTTCGTCATCACTTGCGAAATCCTGAAAATCGACGGGAACCAGTTCAACTCCGAGCTTCTGAGCCGCCTGGAGCCGCCCGTGCCCAGCAACGATGTAGCCCGAGCGTTTGGAGACCGTAATGCAGTGCCGCCAGCCGAAGTATTTGATGTTCTTGGCAAGCAGTTCCAGTTGTGAGTCGGGATGTTTGTTGGGATTACGCGGATTCGGCTTTAGCTCCACGGTGGGAACCAGCCGTTCGTGGGCGCACCAAACTTCAATGCCACAGGCCAGCGCTTTTGCCTTGGTGGTTTCGGCGGTGAAAATCGAATCGCTCATGCCCACCGGCCCTGTGTCAACAGGGGCTTTGACATACGCCCCCGTGCATGAGCAGCACGAAACAGGAAGACGTCACCTCCAACATGGCGGAACGGATTCCGGACGCCCAATTTCGCAACGTGGTGAAGAAGGTGGCGGTGGGGAGCAAGTCCTCCAAACTGGAGCGCAGGTTTGAACTGATCTGGCGCGCGCTCGATGGGCCGAAGTTGGAATGCGAATACCGATTTTATCCCACGCGCCGGTGGCGAGCTGATTACGCCCACATCAAGTCCCGGACGCTAATTGAATTGGAAGGCGGCGTCTGGGTAGGCGGGCGGCACAACCGTGCCTCTGGTTTCGTGGCCGACGCAGAGAAATACCTGGAAGCCGCACTCGCAGGCTGGCGCGTGGTGCGGCTGGTCGGTGCGCAGATTAACCTCAACACCTTGGGCCGCATTGTCACGGCGATCCGAAACCAATGGCGCACGAAGGTTTAGTTGCAATTTGGCGGGAAGCGTGGCGGCCGCCGGATCGCCGCCCCGCGTGGGATTGGGCCGAGGAACATATCCGCTCCATCCCTTATTCCCCCATGCCCGGACGGTTCCGCATCGAAAACTCGCCGCAAATTCGAGAGGTGCTCGATGCCATCATTGATCCGAAGGTGCGGCTTGTTTCCATCATCGCATCAGTTCAGTCCAGCAAAACGACCGCGCCCGAGATCGCGCTCTGCTACATCATTGCCAACCTCCCCGGCCCGGCGCTCTGGCTCGACCAGACCGACGAGGACGCCAAAGACCAGAGCGAATCCCGACTCCAGAAGCTCTTCGAGGAATGCGAGCCGGTGAAGGCACTCTTTCCCGCCAACCGGCACAAGCGCCGGAACCAGGCGATCCACTTTGCCAATGGCATGACGCTCTGGATTGTCGGGGCGCACAATAAGACCAACCTTCAGCGCCGGTCCATCCGCTGGCTCATCGGGGACGAAACATGGCGGTGGCCGCAGGGGCACATGGCCGAGGCGGAAGCCCGCGTCACTGCGTTCGGCTGGCTCGGCAAGTGCATCTTCATGTCCCAGGGCGGCGAGGAAGATGACGACACCCATCGCAAACACGAGACGACCGACATGCGGGAGTGGACGTTCGCTTGCCCCGAATGCGGGCATCGGCAGCCGTTTCTTTGGGAAAACATCGAGTGGAGCAAGGATTGCAAAGACGAGAACGAGCAATACGATTTTGTCCGGGTCCATGCCACGACCGCGATGCGGTGCGCCTCTTGCAACCATTACTTCGACGACACCGATGAAACGCGCCGCCGTCTTAATGCCACGGGGCAATACGTGCCGCGGAATCCCCGGGCCGCAAAGGAGAACGTCGGGTTCCATTGGAATGCGCTGGCCACGATGTCCTGGGGAAAGCTGGCAGAACTGTATCTGAGGGCCAAGCAAGCGGCGCGTAAGGGCGACATGTCTTTGATCCAGCAGTTCTACCAAAAGCGACTCGGGCTGTCATGGCGCGAATACCTGGAGGATTTTAAACTGGAAATCACGACTTCCGGCTATCGCCTGGGCGACCTTTGGAATGAGGAGGGCGGCGTGGATCGTTTCGGGAAAATCGTCCCGTCGCCGTTCCAGGAAGGTGTGCCGACGATCCCGCTGCGGATACTCACGGTCGATTGCCAGTTGGATCACCTCTACGCAGTGGTTCGTTCATGGAGCGCCGAGGGATCATCTCGGCTGATCTGGTGCGAGCGCATTCTGACTTTCGAAGATGTCGAAGCCTTGCAGAAGCGTTTCTCAATCCATGCGAACTTGGTGTTCGTGGACGCGGGCGACGCTACCTATGAGGTCTACAAACAGTGCGCCGGGCGCGGCTGGGTGGCGCTCATGGGCGACAAGCGCACGACGTTCGTTCACAAGGCCAAAAACGGCAAAACAATCCAGCGTTTCTATTCGCCGCGCCGCCGAGTCGTGCTTGGGGTAAGCCGGTCGTGTTACGTCCACTACTGGAGCAACCTCAATATCAAAGACGCGTTGGCCCGGCTGCGTCGCAACCAAGACCCCGCTAACGGCGCGACGTGGGAGGTGCCCGACGATGTCCCGGAGGATTACTTGCAGCAGATGGAATCTGAGCACCGTGTGAAGGACAAAGGCAAGTGGGCCTGGCTTCAAATCGGGAGCCGTCCCAATCACTATTTCGATTGCGAGGCAATGCAGACCGCCGCCGCGACGATGCTCAAATTAATCGGGCGGGAGGCGGTGCATTCAGACGAAGAAACCGAAACCCAGGATTCTGCGGTCTCGTGATGGAAGTACCCCAGCCAACCGCGCCTCTCACACGCACAGCGTGAAAGGCGCGGTCTCCTAGGGCCTCTGGGCGAGCCAGCGGGAAACTTATCTGCAAAGAACAATCATTAAGGGCCCATCCGCGCCCCCATGCTCTTGCACGGAGGGTGCAGATTGCCAGGGCCTCTAGCCGAGAATAATTATTTGGCGGTGGCGGCTTTCCTGCCCGCTTCGTAGGCGGCTTCGAGGGCGTCACGAATTTCCCAAACGGAAACCTCGTGAAAATCAAGCCCATCGGAGTTGCGCGTCTCCAACGTTTCGATGTTCAGAATCTCTTTCGCTATTTTTGTGGCGTAGCCCGGAATCTTGATTGCCCGTTTTGTTAGCATGGCTGTGTATTCGCTCTTTCTCGGAATTATATCCACTAAAGTATCCGACTTAATTTGCATGCCATCTGGGGCCGATGGCACGCGTCTTGATTACTACCGTCCGGTCAGGCTTGCGTCGAGGGTACGGCGACCTCCGCACGTAATTCCGCCACCTGCGTTTCAGTCAAGTTGGCGGGCTGCCCGTGGCGTTTCCAGCTAGCCGAATTGCGCCCAAATCCGAGCTGCACCGAGAGGCTCGCCTTGGACATCTCGATTCCGTGGACGCGGAAGATGCGGTCGCCTTCGGCGTATTTCACGCCCGCCTTGCCGAGCGTCTTTGCCACCGCGCAGGCTGAGAATCCGAAGATGCGGTTGAGCTTGCCCTTGGCCAGGGCGGGCTTGGGCGTGACGTTGGCGGTCTGTGGCTCGAGTGAGGGTACCGCAGCGGCGACGGGATCGGGCTTCTTTTTCTGAGCCGTGGCGAACACGGTAAATCCCGTGATCATGGCGTGGCGTCCCCGGCCTTTGTAAATCGCCTTGCCGTATTCAAGTTTACCTTCGCACCCGGCAAGGACGTCGAGGTTCTTAATGCCGTCGATCACTGGCTTGCGCTTGGGCGCCGTGAATCGGAAATGCGTGGTTCCACGCGGAACCGGGTGCGCGGCTTTGATGGAGGAGGTCGTGGCGTTGGATGGCATGGTGATGTTCATTGAATATTTCGAGGTTGGTTGTTGGGTTATAATTCCTCCGGGGATCGAACCCGGAGGGTTTCTGTTTTATCTGGATTGAACGATGGTGATTTGGAATTCGCTGCCATCTTTCATGCGGAACACGACGCCATGGTCGCGGGTCAGCATGTTGGCAGCGTCGTAACTAAGGCCGCTTTGGAGTTGCTCGAAGAATTCGTCGGCTCCGACGCCGGTGTGGAAGGCGAGGTTAAGAAGCGCTTCTTCGATGTCCTTTTCGGTCATGGTTTTGTTGGTGTTTGGTGTTTTCATCGATGCGACATTCGCTCTATCGCACCCATTATCGAATTATTTCGTGTTATTTAGTAGCGTTTGTCTTCGGAGCCAGGCACAGCGGTTGATTGAATCGAATCGAAGTCGATGGCCTTGACGTTCCTCCAATTACCCGAGGGCGCGACCAGCCCTATCCGCAGGCAATCCGCATCGGTGGTGTTCCCCGGCAGTGCGATGAATTCGGTGCCGGCTTTGTTTTTCCGCAGGACAAACACAACGTGCTCGTAGCGGAGAATTTTGTAGTCTTCGTTGTTTGGTTCATTTTTCATAAGCTGTGACGGTAAATGGCTATTCCTCCCGGTTGGCCCTCGCAGCCTGTCGCCGGGCGCGGCAGACGTCGCGTTCGTGTTCGTGAATGAGGGCGTTGAGGCGATCCCGCAACGTCCGGGCGGCATTCAAATCGACCACCAGGATCGAGCGCATGTTGCCGTGGGGCTCGTTGGCGAAGGCGATCTCCACCGCGTCGGTTTCTTCCATGGAGAGGAAGTTAAACGCGGTGCCCAACCGGGCGTTAACGGTGTTGTGAATCGAGCCTTCGATGCGATCCTGTTGCTCGGTGAAGCGGGCGAAGTTCTGTTCGGCTTGTTCGGTTTTGGCAGTCATTTCTGTTTGCATGGCTGTGTATTCGCTCTGCCGTTCAATTAGATGAAGTTATCTATTCCACTATATTTGCAGTCCATGTTGGCTATCAGGCACAGCGTTTGATTGGCCAACCCACATCAGAAAATCCGAGGGTTCCCGGCGAACCAGCCGGGTGCGAACCAAGAGGCAGATGGCCGCTTCATAATCTTGAAGAGTGATACGATCCATGAGCCGGGCGTATAGGTGGCCGCTCTGCACGCTCCCCAAATCCTGAATGGCCTTGCCAACGGCGACGGTGATTTCCAAAGCGGCGGCGATGTCTTTTCTGTCAGCGCTATCCATAGGGTTTGTTGTGGCGGTGCGGATCTCGTGATCCGCACCGCGCTTGGGGCTGATCTATTTTTCCTCCCCGATCAGGTTGCACCCACGAGCGGCTTGCTTGAGAACCTCGACCAAGCGCGCCGCGTCGCCCACGTTGGCCCAATTCACTTCGTCGGGGGCGACGCTCATGTGATCGTCGAGATGGCGGGAAAGCATCGCGACCAATTCGCGGGCGTCTCCGATGCGGAGGATGAATGCGTCCCGGGCTTCATTGAGGCTGTTTTTGCGGGCGGCTTTGGCTGGCAGTGTTGTTTGCATGGCTGTGTATTCGCTCTGACCACCAAATAGATGAAGTTATCTATGTCACTATATTTGCAGCCTGCGGAGCTATCAGGCACGCGGCTTGATTAGAGGAACCGGAGGCTGCCGGTGTCGATCTTTCGCCACTCGCCGGCGTGTGCATCGAGGGCCATATCCAGTGCCTGCTCATCCGTGACATCCGTTGAGAACACGATGCCGAAACAACGCCCATTTTTGATTTTCACCGCAAAAACCACACGCTCTTTGCGGATGATTTGCAGGCGCGAATGACACGAACGTTTCGTCGCGGTTCGGGCGGAAAATGATTTCTTTTCCATGGGCGCTGTGATTCGCTCTATTCCTCGGAACCAGCGAGTTATCTATTCGACTTTATTTGCCGCCGGTCTGTTCTGCAGGCACGAGATTTGATTGCAGAGGCGATTGCGTTGGAATCATGGGAGCGATTTGAGATATGTGCTCACAATACGACCGACCTGCAGGTGTAACCTTCGCTTTCCAAGTCTGCCGATACTCACGGCGTGTTGCCACCCCCGGTATGGAGCACCTTACAAACCTCATCGATGGCCAGGGCGCATTCCTCCCGGATGCTCTGCGCGTCCTGGCCGCTCAAAATAGGCGGCAGTTCATTCTCAAACTTCGCCCGCAGCAAAGCGATGGCCTTGCCAACCTGCGTGAGCCAATCGCACCGGACTTCGGACAGCAGAACATAGTCGCCCCGCTTGAGCGCCACCTTGAGTTCCCGATCTTCGATCTCGGCGAGAAGTTTGCGCGCCTTGAGCGCCTCCGGGTCGGGCGCAGCCGCTCCCTTGAACCCCTTGGCCTGAATGAACTGCCGCCATGCAACGATATCAAATGTTCCGTCCGGCAACGCCTCCGGTGCGCCTTTGCGTTTGATCCACGCGTAAACGGTTTGGCGGGTGACGCCCAGGATGCGGGCCAGATCGGTAACATCCTTGGCGAACGCAACCGTTGTTTGGCTGCTCGCGGCCCGCGATTTCAGCAGCGCTAGCTCGGTGCCGCTGAGCGTTCTTCCCGCCGCGACCTTTTTGACCAGGTTCTTCCAGTTCGCTTCGAGCACGCGGGAAGCCATTTCCGGCGTGATGGAGGATGTTTCATTCATGCCGACGCGGGAGTGTCAAATGAGCTTTACAGTTTTACACCTTTGCGAGCCATGGCAGCGGATGCTTGATCGGCTCCACGCCTTGAATCGGAGCGGTTTCGCGAGTGGCCCGGAGTGGAAAAGTGTAAAGCTCGAAAAAATGACTTCTCACTCAAATTGACCGGGGGACGTTTGCCACCCGAGCCTTCCGCCGCCACAGGGACCCCGAAAGTTTGCCGAGGAGGTCGAAGCTCGCCTCCCGAGCGCCCCGCGTTCGCGCGACGTTGGCCTGTGTGGGCCGCATTCACGCATGGTTGGCAAAGATTCATTGGCTTTGATTGAGGCCGTGTGTCGTGGCTTGAGAAATACTGAGTAGGTCGTTTGGTTCGATGGCCATTCGGGCGGCTTGTTAGCTTCACCCGTATGTCTGTTCTGCCTTTGGAACCGCATCAACTGTACTGACTCCGCATCCCCGCCGGTGTAACGTCTCAATCGCTTGGGCCGGTGTGGGCCTTTTTTCGGACACCGAGGCGTTAGCCTGCAAGGGTTGTTACCCTCGGTGATGGCTTGTTCCCTTCACCACCGCTGTCCACCTTAATTTTTGTGTCAACTTTCGGGGGGAACCGTCATTCCGTCAAGGGCACGGGCAGAGACTCCGCATGGCCCCCTGTTGGCTTAAATCTCACTCTGATAACGTGTTGTAGATATCCACCAAGGGCTGAAGATCGCGCTTCAGGGTCGCCCGGTCCTCGGCATCCCAATTTTTAACGGGATCGCCTTCAATCCGTTTGCACCACCATTGGCTCAGCCGATTAATCCAAACCATGTAGGTAATGTTTCCCTTGTCGGCTGGGTCACTCTGCATTTCGTCGATGCTGACGATCCGCCCAAGAATGACCGACTTCCGCAAGCGCCGTTTACTCAGTTTGTGCTTCTCCGCCGCATCAAGCCAGCGGCGTTGGTCTTCCGGCGACAGTTTGGCGACGATCTTGTGATGTTCAAAACCGAGATTGTCGTGCCGGCACGACAATTCAACATTTTTGGCGACGTATGCGAAATCACGCAATGTGGCGTAATCGAAGCCGGTGTTTTTGAGGGCTTCAAGATAGGTTTTGCCGTAGCTTTTTTCACCGTAGTTGATCCAATCGCCAATAATCATGCCGATGCTTCTGCCGACGCGGGCGAGCTTGTTCCCGAGCTTTTCCCACTCCTCAAAACTGAGAGCCTCAAGAAAATCGATACCGGTTTCGCAGATGGTGAACTTGTTATTCGCAATAGCCAATTCTTTCATAAATTGTTCGGATTTGAATTTGAGCCTTTCGGTACGCCTTGCGGGCTTTCTTGGAGCGCATGGACCGTGATGGTGGAAGGTTCAGTTTTTCGGTGATGTCAACGCAGCGTTTGGAAACTGCCGCACGGCTGAGGCCGTGGCGCTTGGCAATGCTGGTCATGCTCTCGCCCTGCAACGTTCCGAGCCCGCAAGCCAGAGCCAGACATTCGAGGGTTAACCTGGCATTACCTTGGGAAAGAATTTCGGCAATCAAACGGCGAAGCAGATCGAGTATTTTGTCATCGGCATTTTCACTTCCCGCGGTGGACGGGATGGCAGATTCGCCGTCAATTGCCGCCGCAAAATCTGGCATTTCTGAAGCCGTGCTCAATTCCGCAGCATCCTCGGCTCGGGAAGTGGACCCGCTGCGGTCGATCATCGGTTTGAGCAGGCCCAACGATTCCGCATGCTGGCGTTCCTCGGCGGATAGGCTGTCCACCCAGCGGAGGTAATCTGGGCCATCGAAGGAGGCCAGGTAGTCACGTTCATGGTCAGCCTGCCGGTTGGCATAGTCGTCCATCATGGGCGGGCTCCTGTTTTTCTGAGGTTTGAAAATATGGTCCTTTTGCGACCTGAACAGGAGGGCTGATGACACATTGTCACATCAGCGCGCGAACTCCGATTCATCGGTTCGCGCTGATATACTACGTATATCTGTAAGGATGCCAGTAAGGCACTTACTGTAATCCGCAAAACCGACATGTAAGGTTGGCGATCCTTACAGGAAGCCTTGCCGAAAACCTTACTAGGGAAGCGGCTGTTAGGCACGGTATTTGCGGCCCCTCCAAAGCCGGGTTGCCCGGTCAAAAAAGATCGGAGCATGGCGTTTCATGTTGGCCATGCAGTAGTAAATGCGCTGGCCTTCCTTAAGGGAACATTCGCCCTCGACAGCCGTGACGGTACTGCAAATGTAGGCAATGACATCCGAAAGAGCCGGGTCTTTGTCATGCCGAAGCGGTGGCATTTTCTCCAGCAGGTCACCGTATTGCTCGGCAACGCTCCCCATCTTGTATGTGGCTTTGGATGGCTTGGATGCGTTGCTGTTATTTCGCAGCCGTTCGGGATCGGCGGTATTGTCTCGGTGGAACTGAACGCCTTCCCAACGCACGACAAACGGTTCCACCTGCGGCAGCGCCCGCAACGTCAGATCGACCACGTAGGCGTCCTTCTCCTCATGTGGCGTCATCGTCAGGATCACGTCGGGGTCACGAGCGAACACGCCCGAACCACCGATCCGATCAATGGCTTCCTTCCCGGCCTGGTTTCCCTTGGAATAGTGCGCCCCGAACACTACGGCGGCACCGGATTGAACCGCGAGTTGTTCGATCTCATTGCAGAGGGAGGCAATGTCACCCGCCTTGTTTTCGTCCCGCCTGCCTAAGCCCTTGTAAACTGGGTCCAGAATAATCAACGAGTAGCTGTATTCCTTGATCCGCGCTAAAATTTTCGGGATCAGGTCCGAGAAATCCGTGGCGTAGCCGCGCAGATTCCAAAGGTCCAGCCCGGAATAATTGGTGATCCCCTTTGCGGCGGCAATGGATTTCAACCGATTCTGGAAGGCGAAGTTCGGCAGCTCGAAGTTGATGTAGAGGACCCGCCCCCGCTGCGTCTGGAAGCCCCACCACGGCACGCCGCTGCTGACCGAGAGCATCATGTCCATGAGCGACCAGGATTTGCGCGACTTGCTCGCTCCGCCGATGATCATCTTGCAGCCCTGATGCAGAACGTTCCGAATGATCTGCGGTGGCTCCGGGCACATCTTCGCCATGAATTCCGGTCCCGAAATGATCTTTGGCAGGGCATCGGCACCGTGCTCCGCTTCCCATTCGTCCCAAGACGAAGCGCCGAACCCGACCGCGAGCAACTTTTGGACGCGCACTTCACCATCCACCGTCCGCCGCCCATCTGGGCACCGGGACAACCGCGACGGGTTCCGGTTCTGCTTATCCAATGCCTGGCCGTCGAATGCCGCCCAAATCAAATCCACCCGACGCTTGTATTCGACGGCGTCGGGCGCATCGACCCGCACCCATGCATGGAGCGATTTGTTGCCGGAATCAATCAGGACGGAAACGGGAAGCCCACTGGCGAGGATCGTGGCGTATTGCGCTTCTTTGGGGACCGGCGCGCCCGTCTCGTCTCGGTCAAACTCGACCAAGGCATGACGGAACGCCGTCACATCGTCGTTTCTCGCGCCATCCCGCCGCATCGGGTTGACCCGAACAAACAATCCGAGTTTCGTGGAAAAGCACCGTTCAATACCGCCCTTCTCGGTCGCTTTAGCTTTCCATTCCTCGCGGGTCAGCGTCACGCCACGGGTCGGCGCAATATCACCGTCTTCCGTTTCTTGAGCGGGGGCGATGGCAACGAACTCGCCTGGACGGAAGCATATCTCCAGGAGCCGGAGGAATCCGTGCTCCATGGGAGACGGCAGAGGAACCGGTGACGCTGGTTTGATTACTGGCCATGGTCTTGCCGGGGGTACGATTGGACGGGACGGAGCGGACGTTGCCGGGCCGCGCGGCGATTTTCCAAACACGGAACGGATCGTCGTGCGGGCTTCCGTTTCAGAAAGCCCGTCGCGGATGGCCCGGGACACAAGCATCCCCTCGGTTTCGTCCGGGCTCATACCGGTATCGCGGCACTGGCACGCGGCGGCAAAAAGGGCTGCGTTGCGCTGCCCTTCCGGCGCGCCGTGGACCAGATAATCGAGCGTTGCCTGCGGAAGACGGGAAGACGCGTCGGCCTTTTGGGATCGGTAGGTGATCATGCGGTCTTCAATTTCCGGTCGGCCCATGCGGTGAGATAAGCGCTGGCCTCTTCAAACGTGAGCGTTTCGGGCTGGGGATGGCCGGTGCGGTAAAGCCAGCGCACCTGCTTTGCCGTGGCGAGATTGAGCCGGGAGCGCAGGAATAGCTTATCCAGCAACGCCGAAGCATGGCCTCGGTTTTGAACGGAATCAGGGTCCAGGCCGAACCGCGCAATGAGCGCCCGTTGCTTATCCGTGACTTCCTGTTCGTGCCACGGCATCGTCGGCATGAACTCCGCAAGGGCCACGTCCTTCAAGGACAGGGCGAACTCCATGGCATCAAAGGAACGCGATGTGCGGCTCCGGTTTTGTTCAAGACGTTCCCGCAGTTTTTCCGCATGATCTGCTTCCGCGGACGCCTTGGCTTCCTGAAGGTCGCCTTCGCAGCCGAGCGCCTCCGTGATAGCTTGCGCTTCTTCGTCATCGCCCGCGATCAGATGCGCGGGCTTGATCAGGTTGTGTTCCTCGGCGAGCCAGAGGAAATCGAGCAACAGGAGATGATCCTTGCCTGGGTGAATCCGCGTGCCACGGCCCACGATTTGGCTGTAAAGCGAGCGAACCTGGGTCGGTCGAAGACAGACGACGCAATCAATGCTTGGCTCATCATAGCCTTCCGTGAGCAACATGGCGTTGGTGAGAAGCGTGGTTTCGCCGCGCCGGAACCGATCCAGAATGGCCGCTCGATACCTGGAATGTCCGTCAACATGCTCAGCGGCAATGCCGCGCTCCCGGCACAATCGGGCGAGATCCTCGCTGATGGACACCAGCGGCAGGAAAACCAGAATCTTTCGGTGCCGGTGCTCGTAAAGAACACTGGCAATCCGCTCCAGATAAGGCTCCAAGGCATGCCCAATATCTTCGGCGTTATAATCGCCCGCAGTGGTGCGGCATTTGTCCAGGCCGATTTGCAGCGGCACCGTCTTGACCTTGATCGGGGCGAGCCAGTTCTGCCGGATCAAATCAAAGAGGCCGACTTCAAAGGCGATGTTCTCGAAGTATTTACCGAGGCTCCTGCGGTCGCTTCGATAAGGCGTGGCACTGGCTCCGAGTACCCGAGCATACTTGTCGAAATACCGAAGCACCTTTTGCCACGAGTCCGACATGGCCTTATGCGCTTCATCCGCTACCACGAGCCCAAAATGATCTGGAGCCCAACGCGTGAGCCTGTCGTCGCGCATCAGGGTCTGGATACTGGCGACAACAGCGGGCGCATCCATGCTTGCCCGGCAATCGGATTGTTCCACCTCCGCCGCAATGTCAAAGGACTCCAGCCGACGGCGGGCCTGTTCGACCAGTTCCTCACGGTGACAGAGAACCAGCGATTTTCTGGGCTGCAACAGTCGAATGACGTCACAGAAAATCTGCGTTTTTCCCGATCCCGTGGCCGCGACAAGCAACTGCCGCCGATAGCTTTCAAACCCTTCAATGATAGCCTCCCGAGCCTGCATTTGATAGGGCCGCAGGGCGATGGGGCTAGAAAGGCAGGTCGTCATCGTCGCCTCCTTTCTTGGCGACCGGGGAAACCGTTGAATTGGGCACCGGCACGAGCCATGCAGCCACGGTGTTGCGCTTGCGTCCGTTGTATTCCTCAACCGCTAGACGGGCGCGGCCCTGTTTCCCGATGAAATCGTCGGCGTGAATATCCACTTCCTCATCGGGGAGAACGATCTCGCCAATGGCGGCGCGGAAAGCGTCGATTTTCCAGAAGGCGTTTTCGACAAACACAAGATGATCGAAAAACACCGCCTCATCGGGTAGGACTTTCAGTTTAAGCTCGATCATGTCGCTTCCCTTCTTGGAAACGGTTTCCGTGGCGTTGATGACTTCGACGGTGTAGTCGCCAGGCTCGACAAAATCAGGGCGGCTGGTGGGTTCGGAGGATTTGTAGGAAGGCATAAAGGGAATTAGCTTTTGTGGATTTGACGCAGCGAGAGACTGGCGTGGCCATGCTTGACGGCCTCTTCGGGGAACGGGGTTTGAGGGAACTTCGCAGTCCAAAGTTCCCGGAATTTTTTGGCAGAAAGATTGCCGTAGGCGGCGAGGACGGCGCTGAAGCCCATGGCCTGGATGTGATGACCGACCGTGATGTGATCGACAAACTCAGGCCCGCGGCGCGTGGTGAGTTTCCAGCCGGGGATGGCTGCTCCAGCCTGGAGCCGCTCCTTTGCCGCCTCCTCAGCCTTCTCGCGGTAGTCATTCACGACGGCGCACGCATCCAGAAACTTTGATAGCTTCTCATTGTCTGCGAGAACCGCATCGAAGCAAAAACCGGATTCGGCGACCGCAACCGCATTCTGCGCCAATGCAAGCCGGGCCGGGCAGGTTTCCTCCTTGTCACACCAGCCGCAATATTCGCAAAGCGCCGGTTGCTTTCCATCGTCGCGGTATGCCGCAATCACCTTTTCGACCACCGCTTTGGCCTCGTCATAGGCGAAGTGGAGCGTGACGACCTGCCGCTGGTCACAGAACAGCAAGTGCGCAGTCCACTCGGACGCGAAATGCGTTTCCATGAGTCCCAGCGCATACGCCGCCATTTGCTCCCGGTAGTTGCGGATTTGGCCAGTTTTCAGATCGGCATGGGCAAACTTCCCCAGGATCAGTGCATCGGCGGTGCCGGGCTTTTCAAAGCCCGGAATGGCGACGCGGCAATCTTCCTCACGGGTAACGACCGGCGAATCTCCCGCCAGCACTTTCAATGTGGTCACGGCCCATTCCACGGCGGCGATGTCTTCGGCGTTCAGGTCATGGGCCATTCCCGACGGGTCCATGTCGCCTTGCATCCGGGCGCGGAACAAGGCATCGAGTGCCGAACCGCGTGCGGCTGCAGGCCCAGCGTTGGGGTTCGGCTCGTAGCAGGGGCAAGCCGCCAGCTTTGGCAAATTGGAGGGGCGCAAACTCATTGTGCGGCCTCCGATTGGAATTGCGCCACCGTGTGCATAAACCGTTCGGGAGCGGCGAGCACACGGGCCTTGTAATCGGGCGCAAGGTCGCGCCACGTTTGCCCTAGCTTGATCTGCGAGCGGGAGAGAAGGAACGCATCTACGACTTCCTCTTTACCGCTGAACAGCTCGGCGAGTTTATCAACGGGAGCCGGTTTTTGAACCGGCGCCGTTGTTCCGAACGCGGAAGCAATGGAAGCGAACGCGAACGGCAATTTCTCCTCGAACCCGTGTCGGTTCTTCGCGTCCCATGCCGCCGTGTGGAAGGTGTAGAGCACTCGCTCGCGTCCGCCGACGCCCCGCTTTTTCCCGCTCTCGTTTTCCGCAACCCGCGTGAAATAGTTGGCGAAAAGCTGCATGTCGCACCATTCCCGAAGCAGCGGTGCGACCTGTTTTGTGAGCTTCAGTTCGTAGCGATCATAAGCCCCAGCAGCTTCTGGTTGCTCAAACTTGACGATTCGGCAATGGGCCAGAAGCAGGATGTGCATCCCGCGCCCAAGCAACGGGTCAAGCGAGGTGAGAAATTTCGTGAATTCCTCGGCGAGAATAACGTACCCCTTGCCATAGCCGAAATCCTCCACGGAGGTTTTGTTGTCGCGCTGGCAGATGAAATCGACGAGGAGCTTTTCCAGCCAGTCCGCCGTATCAACCACCAGCGTCCTAAAATCGTGCGCCTCCGTGGCAAGCCACGCGATGGCACTAGTGACATCCTCCCATCCCTTATTAACCGGGAGTCGCGTCACGTCCAGGTGGTGAGTGCCGCCCTCAGTATCGAGAAAAACGGGGGATGGGAATTGCGACGCGAGCGTCGACTTGCCGATCCCTTCGGGTCCGTAGATGACGGCTTTTTGGGGCCTCTGAATACGTCCTGTTTGTAGGGCCAATGTCTGTTTCATGGGTGTCTTCTCTTTGATTTTGGGGGCCGGACGTCGTGCCGCCCGGGACCATGAACCGCACCCATGTCAAATCACAAAAGTCCCACCTCATCCCAGCAAATTACGAAAATAGGCTATGTGAGTACACATAGCCTATGTATAGGTTTTGTTTAATATATCGCACATAGCCTATGTCTTCTCACATAGCCTATTTTCGTTTTTTTAGAGACGGGAATAAGCCTTTCCAATAATATCCTACGCATATGTTCGTCTCTCGATATTTCGTTGCGTCAAAACATCAGAATGGCCGAAACATTTCTGCCAAGCGTCAATGACACCGCCAGTCGCCTAAGCGGCATATTCTCAAGGCGGGAACGTATTTTTGTCGCCGTATTTAGGCGTATGATGACCTCCTGAAATTGAGGCTGTAAACGGCATTGCCACTTCCGTTTCTATTGCCGTTTAGTAAACTGATTTATGAGCAAGATTTTGATTATTGCCGATGGCGATTCGGTACGAAAGAAACTCAAGGACCGCATCGAAGCGATGGGCCACGAAACCGAGGAGGCTACCTGTCTCCAGACGGCTGAAAAATGCCTAAATAGGAGTACCTTTGATTGCGTTTTGCTCGATCTCTGCATTCCGGTCAGATTCGAAGCCTTCGGACGAATTAAATCTGGGAAAACGCTGCTCCAGCGTATCATGAACGGCGAGGAGGTACCCGCAGTCATAAGCATTGCACCCCAAAGCGGAGACCACAACCTTTCGATGGCGATGATGGAAATCGAGGCCAATAGCTTTGTCATTCAGCCTTTCGATGAAAATACCATCGAGCCAAAAATAAACATGGCGCTCGCCAAAGCGGCCCAACAAAATGTTAGAAAGACATTCAAAGGCGGCGTTCTCATGCTCAGCAAAGATGGCATTGAGCTTTGCGGGCAGATTGTGGGCGGGGTTAAAGGAAAAGCCTATATCCGCCGCATCATCGAAGCCCTCGGCCAAAAAACGGTAAAAGGCGATTACCGAAAATTGACGGCCAAACGGCTCGCGGATCAACTCGGCACGAGGATTTCTCCCGCAACCATCACGAGCACTATTAAAAATTTTCGCCACAATTGCTGTTTTAGGCTCGGATGCGACGAAAATGATGTCATCCAAACAAATCCTCACGGCGGATACCAGCTTGCTCCTTGGATTGAATTCCAACTCAAAAATGACCGGCCCTTAACTCTGCAGGGAAAAGATAAACAGGCTATTCTTCGCCAGCTTAAAAATCGGGGCAGATGCACTCGGCGTCAAATTTCCGATAATACCGGCATTCCAGCACTTCGGCTCAAATACGCGCTGTCTGCATTGACCGAGGAGAAAGCTATTGTGCTGATCGGCAGCGGAAGCACGGCAACGTATAGAATTTCAGCAAGGACCAAACGAAAACGTAAACCATAGCCATCCCTATCCATATGAATACTCAGGAACAAATCCAGGAACTTGAACGCCAAATCGAAAACCTCCGAAGCCGCGCTGTCATGGAGCTAGAAGTCAAATTGTCCACCGCTCGCAACCATGTAGCCGAAATTCAAAAGGAAATTGCAAAACTCACCGGCTGCAACGATCCCGACACAACAAATGCCGTCAAGAAACCCCGCGTAACCATCACGATCAAGCAGATCGTCGAAGCGATCCGGGGTGGTGCAACCAATTACAAGATGGTTGCAGACAAGCTGGGATGTTCCAAGTCCAGCGTGGCAAAGAAGGTCAAAGAGGAAGGCAAAAAGGCTGGAATCACCAGTTCCGGCGAGAAGTCCAATTTCGTTTTGACAGTGAAATGACCATCTTGTCCAAGCTTTCCTGCTATCTCCTAATGGTGGCGGCGGGAAAGTCGTTGGGTTCCGCTCTATTTCTGATCATTGGTCATCTATCTCAGGGTGCGCCCGTTCCGGATAGGCTCCGGCGCACCGCTGGGAGTTTACCAATAAAGTTACGAGACGAATGCCGAATCCTTCATGGGGAGGAGTGACGGCTTGCCCTCAATAAGAAGACGCAGATGTTTTCAAGATCAGCGATGTCATTCTAGTCGTAACGGTCAGTCAGAACGCTAAGGGAAGAACAAAATCATTTCCAAGTCACAGCGATAGGATTTTTGGAGGGCACAACATCGATCTGGATGGAGCCGTGTAAAATCTGGACAGCCAACGCGCTACCGGCACATTCGGCATGGACGGATGTTGCGCCTGGCTTCTCAAAGACCAGGGTCAGCGGCACATTGTAAATGCCAGGATCAAGGGCGCAGGCAAGCGTGAAGGTCACATGTCCAGAACCACTGGATAAGATGGTGACTTTTGTATTGTCCCGCTCTTTGGTATAGCGGGCTACGTTCGCGAAGGTATCGACCCATATGTCTTTTTCATGGCTTTTCACGTACTGCAAATGGGCGCGAAGGATATCCGGATCGGCAAAAGCTGCGTAGCCGCTTCCGATGGCGTGCGCCATGATCACTCCCCATTTATGATCGCGCACTTGCTGGTCCGCCCATTTGTTAAGCCAATCGACGGTGGATTTCGGACTGCCAACTCCAAGCTGGTGGTCTCGGTAGGCAACATAATGTTTAAGTGCTGCCGCTTGTATTTCAGGCGTAGACTGGTTGAAGGGAAAGGCGATGGTGAGCGGCGGTTGTCCGAGCCGGGTTTTGATGGCATCATAGGACTTGCTGAGTTCGGCATCGACCTCCTCGGGGAGCTGTTTGGTTAGCCCTGTATGCGACCATGTGTGGCTGCCGATCTCGTGCCCTTGTCTAGCCATTTCACGCAATTCGTCCCAGGTGATGGTGCCCCATGCACGTTTGTCATTTTTGCGGCGCTCAGCATCCTCAATAGTCTCCGAGACTTTGCTAGGAATCACAAAAAAGGTGCCCTTAAAGCCGACCTCGTTGAGCATGGGCACGGCAAGAGTATATTGGTCGCGCAGACCATCATCGAAGGTGTAGCTGATGGCTGCCGCACGATCGCCCGCAAATTGCGAAACTTGCACCGAAAGTGAAGAGACTTGCCCGAATAGGCGAGTCACAGTGGAGATGAGCGCAAGGAGGATGCCCAAAAAAGGAACTTTCATGAAGCAGGGAAATTGTGTTGCACAAGCCTGACACTTATGCAAGTTGTTGCAAGTATATAAAATATATTTCCCTTATTTTTTTACTTGCCCATGTTTATTTTCAACCGACCTTAATGACGCATTAATGCAAACCAATGCAATAGCCTTCGATTTTCAGACTGTTTTCCTCAGCTTTGGTACAAATGAAAAGGGCTTATGTAAGAGAGAGGTTTTTAGGGGGATTTTGTCTGAAATTGGAGACGAGTAATTTGTAGGTGTAAATGCCTGCGGCGGTGAATTCCAACGTCACTCACTTTCTTTGAGGTGGATGGGGACCATAGTATTTGCATTCCCATGTCGTATATTTTTCAAGCCTTCGTATATTTTCACCTCGGTCTTATTTCGTAAATTTTGAGCGGTTCACGATTTGAGACTCACGGGAACTCACGGAGCTATCAAACTTCAGGAGTCCTCCGGCTTTCCCTTGGGACTAACCATTAGGCGAAGCCGCCTTCAGGAAAGCATGGTGGGCGTTGGCGTAGCCTGGCAGGCGCTTGCGCCAGCGGCTGGGCGAGTAGCCGCGATGAGTTTTGAATGCGCGGCAGAGATTGCTTGCATTCGAGAAGCCGCACTCCACGGCAATCGAGTCCAGCTTTTCATCGCTTTCAGCTAAAAGACGAGAGGCGGTTTCGAGTTGAATTTCCACCAAAGCCTGATGCGGACTTCTTCCGTGGAACTGGACAAATAGGCGACGCAGGTGCGTTGGAGAAACATGGACTGCTGCGGCCACTGCCTCAAGCGAAGGCCTTTCTCGGAGGTGTCGGCCAAACCACGCTAGGGCTGACTTGACCTTGAATGCTCCCTTTTCTTCAACGGAGGAAAGGTCTCCCAAATAGGTCTGATCGAAAGTGACGAGGCAGAGGTCAATGAGAGCACGTTCAGTCCGGAGGGTACCTAACGGAGAGAGATTCCTGTAGTCCGGTTCCAGCGCGCGAGCCAAGCGTATTATTTTTTTTCGTTGCGGAGCAGCAAGATTGACCTCCAGGAAATCGCGGCCTGCCATAGCCCGCTCGATCAAGGCGGGCACAGCATTGAAATGGAATACCAAAATCTCGCAAGAAGCATTGGGAAGGCCGTACCATCCGTGGAAATGCAGCGGTGGGAAAAGCCAGAGATGCGACTGCTGTAGTGGCTCCTTGCGGGCAGTATCCAGAGAAAATTGCGAGCCATCTTCAAGCAACATTCCGCAGTGTCCTTTTATTACTGCATAAAACTCCCAGTTGGCACGTTTGTGAGCGTAAATAGGCCATTTATCAAACTGGCGGGTGCCTCGATCTAGATAGCGCAGCATTACAAGAGTAGATTCACTGGTTGAGCAGCGTAATAGATTTAATCAATGTTTCAAATACAATGTTCGGATTTGAATATTTTGTGCTCGAAACCGAGCACCTATTCCGGTTGCTTCTTATGGCCAGTTCGGAGAACCTTTTGCTTCATTGAGACTCTTTTGGGCTCTCTTCTTTCCCTCGTATGAAAGCATTCTTAAAGACCGCCGGCGCTCTCTTTGCGGCAAGCGCTTCGGCTTTCGCCGCCCCTGCTACCTCGCTTACTGTAGGCGAGGGTTTCCTTGATCCGCTTGGGTTCTACGATGCTGCGCCGACTTTCTCGTGGAAGCTTCCACCAAGTGTGAAAAAGCAGACCGCCTATCGCATCGAGAGTCAAGTGGACGGAAAAACCTGGGACAGTGGCTGGATTGAGTCGGAGCAATCAACTTTCGTGCCCTACGGCGGTAAGCATTTTGCCTCGCGGCAGCAGGTCGAATGGCATGTGAACTTCCGTGATGAAAATGGAAAGGAGTCCGGGTGGAGTGAGTGGGCTCATTTTGAACTCGGGTTGCTTTCGGCGAGTGATTGGACGGCGCAGTGGATCCGGCCTGCAGGAGAAACGGATTTATCCATAGAACCGGTCGGCTGCCTGCAGCGTTCCTTTTCCATTGCAAAAAAGGTCACCCGCGCCCGCCTTTATGTGACGGCCCGTGGTTTATTCGAGGTCTCGATCAACGGGACGCGCATTGGCAACGACCACTTCGCCAATGGTCTTACCCCCTATGACAAGCGGATCGATACGCTTACTTATGACGTTACTAGACAGTTGCACGTAGGCAATAACACGATTGAGGGATTGATCGGCACGGGCTGGTATGCTGGGCGACTTCCCTTCGGAGCGAAAAAACGCGGCCCCTACGGGGAAAATGCGGCGCTGCTTGTACAAATGGAGATTGCCTGCGAAGATGCTTCCACCCAGACCATTGTCTCCGACGGAAACTGGCAAGGAACTTTCAACGGGCCGATTATTTCCTCAAGTATTTACGATGGCGAGGCCTACGACGCGCGCCGCCAACCCGCTCATTGGGAGCCCGTCATCGAGCAAGCAGATCTTGGCACCGCTGCCTTGACGCCCAAACCCTTTGCTCCCGTACGGCAGGCGAATGTACTTGCCGTAAAGGAAATCACACAACCGCAGCCGGGCCGCGCCATTTTCGACCTTGGGCAAAACATGGTTGGCTGGGCCCGACTGAAAATTCCCGTTGAGAAAGATCAGACCATTACTGTGCGCTTCGCCGAGATGCTGAAAAACGACGGTACACTCTATACAGAGAACTATCGCTCGGCAAAATCAATCGATACCTATACCGCCACGCAAACCGATGTTATCGAGTGGGAACCTCACTTCACGTTTCACGGCTTTCGTTACGTCGAGCTTTCTGGTCTGCCCCCGGGCTCGAAGCCGCAGAAAGGCTGGGTTACCGGCGTGGTGCTGCACTCGGATATTCCAGCAATTGGCAATTTCAGCTCATCGAACGCAAAGCTCAACCAACTCCAAAGTAACATCACTTGGGGATGGCGCGGCAACTCGCTGGATATCCCGACCGATTGCCCCCAGCGTGACGAGCGTATGGGATGGACGGGGGACGCGCAGGTTTTCTGTTCCACGGCGATGTTTCTCACCAATTCCCACGCCTTCTGGAAAAGTTGGCTCCGATCCATGCGTCTCGATCAAGATGCGAATGGAGGGATTCCAGATATCATCCCCAACATGCACGCAAAATTCCGCTCGGGAAGCCCCGGCTGGATAGACGCGGCGACGATCATTCCATGGGACGTTTATGTTCGCACCGCCGATACCGGATTGCTTGCCGAGAACTTCGACATGATGGAAAAGCTCGTGGGCCGGTATCGCTCGGAATCGGTAAATGGACTACTGCCGAAAACCAAGGGACATGGCGATTGGCTTCAACCCTATCCAAAGGCTGTTGCGACGAAAGCCGACAAAATGGGGGACCGCCGCGGCGATACCCCTTTGCCACTGCTGGGCGTGGCCTTCTATGCCCACAGCGCGCAGATTCTAGCTGACTCCGCGCGTGTCCTTGGACGCAAGGAGGAAGCAAAGCGTTACGCCGACGAAGCCGCCACCGTGCGTGCCGCTTTTGTAAAAGAGTATTTCGATGCCAACGGGAAACTGCAGAATACCCCGGAAACCCAGACGGCCTATGTGCTAGCCATTGCTTTCGATCTGCTTCCGGCGGAGATGAAAGCCCGCGCGGGCGAAAACCTCGTGCGTCTAGTCCACGAGGCCGATACGCACCTGCGCACCGGCTTTCTCGGCACGCCTTTCCTTGCAACTGCGCTCGACCGAATCGGCCATGCGGACCTTGCTGCGGAACTTCTCTTTCAGGAGACTTATCCCTCATGGTTCTATCCCATCAATCAAGGCGCAACAACCATGTGGGAACGCTGGAACAGTTACACGCTCGACAAAGGCTTTGGCGATGTGTCCATGAACTCATTCAATCACTACGCCTACGGAGCCATTGGCCAGTGGATGCAAGAGCGCGTGGCCGGCCTGGCCCCTGATCCAGCACAGCCCGGATACAAGCACTTCTTCGTTCGCCCGCTTGTCGTGAAACAGCTCGGCTCAGCTCGCGCGGAACTCGATACCCCTTACGGCAAAGCCGTGAGCGCCTGGACAAAGAGGAACGGCAAGGTGGAAATGGAAGTCACCGTGCCGCCGAACACCACCGCCACGATCGAGTTCGCCGATGGACGCAAGCCGCAGGCTGTTTCGGCTGGGGCTTACCACTTCGAAACACGTCAAACATTCAAATAGTATCTACTTGCATAAAGAATACGTCATTTTCCAACCGCTTTGCCCCCCATGAAATACACATCTGGAATCTCCCGAACGCTCTTCTATGCCTTAGCTCCCCTCGCTTTGCTCGCTGCCGGTGAGGCCTCAGCCATGGCCGGGGGCCGGCAGACCTTTAGTTTGGATCGCGATTGGCGTTTTCATTTGGGAGATCTCGAAGGTGCACAGGACCAGAGTCCGTCTCCTCAAATCCTACCAACCCCAGGTTTAATGATCAGGACCGGAAACGTGTAGACGTGCCCTACGATTACGTGATTGAGGGAACCTTTAAGAAAGGAGACAAAAACTTTGTGAATCATGGGACTCTGCCGCTGGAGTGGGGTGGTATCGACGCCACATCGCATTTCCCGCTTCGGCGTCCGGAAAAATCGCGTGGCTGGAATTTGACGGCGTTTTCCGCGACAGCAGCTACTGGCTCGACGGAAAACTGCTCGGCCCCCACCAGAGCGGGTTTATAGGCAACCAGATCGACCTGGGCCCAGCTTTGGCAGGCAAGAGGGCCACGCTGGCCGTGTGGGTGGATCCTCCCGACCCGGAGGGATGGTGGTATGACGGCGGCGGCATTTACCGCCACATCAGTACGAAGTTGGAAAACCAAAGCGCAGCAGCGGCTGACATGGATGTCACCAGTGAAGTGCTTGATGCACAGGGCAACGTCATTACGAAAGTGGAGATGAATTATAAGAGCCTACCGATTGGAATCACGAAAGAGCAGAAAACTATCGCGCTCCCCGATGCCCGCCTCTAGCCGTGCGAACACCCGGTTCTTTATACGCTGCGAACAACCCTCCGCCGGGGCAGCGAACTTCTCGACCAGGTTTCCTCCCCGTTTGCCGTGCGGGATATCCGCTTCGATGCCAAACGCGGCTTTTTGCTCAACGGCCAGCAAGTGGAGATCAAGGGTGTCTGTTACCACCAGGATCCCGCCGGTTCCAACACCCTGAAACTCTGGGCCGCAGAAGCGTCTCCGTTCTCGTCACGACGCTATCTGGTGAACTCTCCTCTTTTTAGAATGAAACCTATGAAAACCCTCCCCCTTGCGTTGCTACTCGCATTTAGCCTGCCGCTCGCAACATCAAACGTAATTGCCGCAGACGCCGCCGGTGAGGCAATCAGCCGGACATTGGAAGTCACCAAGACTGGAGCTGTGGGCGACGGCAAGACGCTCAATACGAAAACCATCCAGATAGCCATCGACCGGCTTTCCTCACAGGGCGGCGGCACGCTCGTTGTTCCCGAGGGCGTCTTCGTCAGCGGGGCATTATTTTTCAAGCCCGGTGTGAATCTCCGCCTCGACAAAAGCGCGGTGCTTCAGTGCTCGACGGACATGGCGAATTTTCCCAGGCAACGCACTCGAATTGAAGGGCATTTCGAGGATTTCAACCCGGCGCTAATTAATGCCGACGCGTGCAACGGGTTCCAGATCACGGGCGATGGAACGCTGGATGGCGCAGGCTTCCCCATTTGGGAGCAATTCTGGAAGTCGATCAAGGCCAACAAACATTTCATGAATCTCGATCTTCCCCGTGCCCGGCTTTGCCTTATCGAAAATTCAAAAAATGTCACCATTGACGGCATCACCTTCAAGGACTCGCAGTTTTGGAACCTGCACCTTTACAAAGACCAGGGGGTTACCGTGCGAAACTCGCGTTTCCATGTTCCGGACGACTACAAGAAGGCTCCGAGCACCGACGGTATCGACGTGGACAGTTCTCAGAATGTGACGATCATCGGCTGCTATTTTTCAGTAACCGATGATTGTATTGCGATGAAAGGCTCCAAGGGGCCGCTGGCTTTCCAGGACAAGGACAGTCCGCCCGTAGAGCATGTGCGCATCAGCGACTGCACATTCAAGCGCGGCAATGGGGTGTACACTTGCGGCAGCGAAGCGACGATCGTGCGCGATGTCGTGGCCGAAAACTGCAAGGTCACCGGCCATATGCCGGTTGCCAATCTCAAGCTGCGCTCTGACACACCGCAGACGTACGAAAACCTCCACTGGCGTAATATCACCCTCGACAGCAAAGCGGGCAACATCATCGAGTGCCAGCCATGGAAACAGTATTTTGACCTCAAAGGGCAGCAGCCCCCACATTCCACAGTGCGCAATGTCACGATCACAAACGTCACCGGATGCTTCGGCGCTCTCGGCAAGATTGTTGGCAATCCCGGCCAAACAAAGATCGAAGACATCACCCTGGAGAACATCGACGTACAGCTCAAAAGCGACAAGTTTTCCGTATCGAAGGAAGTGAAAAATCTCGGGTTCAAAAACGTTACGGTGAATGGAAAATCTTTAGGACCGACAGGCCAATAGTTTGATTGCCTTGAGGTGGTAAGTCCCATTCAACAATAGGTTGCTGGTTTTCGAGATACGAAAACAGCTTTTGTAAGCAAGCTAGGATCACATCTATGCTGCGCTAATCCAGCTTCTTACGCAGGGCAGGTGTGCATCAGAAGAAGTCACCGTTCGCGCGGAATTCGACTCATACCCCCCTCCTGCGAAATGTGCGAAACAATTACTACGTCATCTATTCCTCCTTCGGGGTATAGATGTAAAAATCATCATTTAAAATGACGCCGACATCAAATCCATAAGAAAGCTATCCAGCGAGTGCAAACCTCAAAAAACTAGCTTCACCTCACAGTCGCTCTAGTAAAATAATACAGATATCGTCTGCAAAATCATTCCTGTCCGAAAATGCAGATAAATCACAAAAGACCGACGAGAACAATTCCCTAGGCGGTAATTGAGCGTATTTTTGAAAAGCTGTATGCAGACGGTTCCGTCCGAATTCCTGACCCTGGGGTGACTCCACCTCATATAATCCGTCTGTAAAGAGAAATATTCGATCTCCCTTATGACAGGGGCAACACTCGGTTACGTATGTAAAATGATCGAACAGTCCAAGCGCAGATTTTGGACGGTTCTTGGCATTTTGCAAAGTCGTAACCACCCCTCTATTACAAATGCCTACAGGAACAGGATGTCCGGCATTCGCATAGCGGACTTCGTTGGATGATTCATCGACCAGAAGGAAAAAACCTGTGGCTATAAACGATTCCTCAACATTCTGAAGAATAGTACGCAACCTTGCATTCAGGATACTCATAAAACCACCAGGGTCATCCATTTCCGATCGTAATTCCTCCAAAAGCCCGCGAATAACGGCTGTTACAAGGGCCGCACGCATTCCATGCCCCATCACGTCGCAGATAAATACGCCATAACGATTGCCAGGTAGAGAAACGATATCAAGAAAATCGCCGCCGACACTTTCCGCAGGTCGATAACAATGGGCAAAGGCAAAACCACCCGAATGCAACGAATCCCGCTGATCCCAAGAAGGATATTCACGCGGCAACAATGCCTCTTGCACTTCCCTCGCCATTTGCAGGTCCGCTTGAAGCTGGGCATTGCGAGACTGGAGCTCAGCCGTTAGCACTTTAAGCCGATTGCGCTCTTGCAGGATAGTTTCTTCCATCTCGTGGATTGGGCCGAAATCCTTGTTGACTCCGAAAATCCCACAAATTTCTCCCGCTGAATCTCTCAGCGGAAGCTTGGTCGTATAATTCCATGAAACCCGGCCATCCGTGTGAACAACTTTTTCAATCTTTCCAACCATCGGCTCTCCCGTTTCCATGATTTGCCGTTCCAACTTCCTTGCTTCAGAGGCAAACCCGGGAGCCAAAAGATCAAAATCCGATTTACCGATGACATGCTCAGCGGTTTGCCCGGATAAAAATTTGGCTCCGGCATCGCTAATACATAGAAGACGGCCTTCCCGATCTTTAAAATAAATCTGATCAGGAATATTCTTGAGAAGAAAATGAAAAAACTGCTGATCTGAAAACCGCTGAAAGGGGAGACCGTTCACGTCGATGGAATTGTTGTATGGAGATTAGTCTTTTTATTGAAAATCCACAACCGATTCCCCCTTAAAACGCCTGCCGGATGCAACTCTCAAATCCGACAGGCTTACGATACGAAAAGCCGGTTACGCCTTCGCATGGCGTAACCGGCTTGCTCGTTCTGGATGGGATTGTCCCCAGACCGATGCAATCGCAATCAACACCGAAGCGATCACACACGCAGTGGGATCTTATGAATTCCGCCGCCGAGCGCCGCGGAACACCAACAACGAACCGGTGCCACCCACGAGCATCGCCCAAGTGCTGGGTTCAGGAACCACAGTGAACTCAAGCGTGCTGCCATCTCCCAATGAGGTCGACACGGTTGTAGTCGAAACCGAAACGTAACTGAAATTGAGCACGGAATATGTCTGGCCGTCGTAAGTGATCGCCCCGGCGCTATCCAATACATAGTAGGTTACATTTGCAGAATTAAATTCCGCAAGCAGTGTACTGGCTGATAGGCCGTCCACATAGAAAGTACCTTCATAGATATTCCCAGATGCTAGCAACGTGGCCTCTGTTAAAGACGAAAAGTAGATGCTGATGCTGTTGGAACTGGAAAGGCTCAACCCCTCACTGCTGGAAGTCACATGCAACACGTCATTGTAGCTCGTGGTGTAATCCACAGAGGTGGTGCTGAGGCGAAAGTTAAACGAAAGGCTGTTGCCGGAAGCGAGCGATGCCGTAGTTAGAATACCAGTGGAGGAGTCAGTGCCGGGCGAAACCGAACCGGAACCGCCCAACGCCCCGCTAATGGTATTGGATCCCTTGACCGTAGCTCCAAGGCTCACTGTAAGCGCACCGGTGATGGAGCCTGAACCCGAAAGCACTTTATTTGCAGCAACTGTGATGTCGTTGTGGATGGTTCCGCTATTAACGATGTTACCTTGCAGGCTGGTTGCCTGGGTATAGGCATTGGCCCCACTGTTAAGCGTAACGTTGCCAGTTATGGCCCCCGTTGGATTCACGGTCAACATTTTGCCGCTTTGTACTGTCACATCCGAAGTAATCGAGCCAGAGTTGGTGATATTGCCGTTGAACGCGGCAGCCGAAGCGGTCGCCCCATAATTGATGGTGACGTCGCTATTAAAAGTAAGGCTACCGGAAATGGATCCCGAGTCAGTGACAATCCCGCTGAGCGTGCCCGAACCGGCAAGGATGCTCGTGGAGGCAACTGTTACCGTTTCGCTGGCAAGAGAACCATTCACATCCAATTCGCCGTCGTTGATCGTTGTGCTGCCAGTGTAGGTATTGGTGCCGTTTAGAACCAGTGTGCCACTGCCGTTTTTTATCACATTGCCACTGGTTGCCGTGCCTACGGTTCCCGTCGAGCTGTTTGATTTCGTCGTTCCAGTGTTCGCAATCGCACCATTAACCGTGGTCGTGCCACTTCCATCAAAGGTTAACGTGCGAGCCGTACTGCTATTGGAAAGCCCGACACCGCTTAAGGCAAGCCCTGCGGTTGAATCGTTGGTGATCGTATAGTTGCCCGTCGAGGTAATTGCCTCACCGAAAGCCAACTGATAAGCGCCACTTGCGCTATCGCCGATTGTGATATTTCCAGAGAGAGCAAACCCCGCCCCCGTGGTGATCGTATGCGCGGTGCCCGTCGCCATGATAGTGCCTCCATACATGAAAAACGATGTATTTGCAGAGCTATTGGTCAAAGCGCCATCATTCCCAATATTCAACGTGCCTCCCACGATGCAGAATCCAGCACTTCCCGAAGTTGTGACATACCAGCTGTTCGACCCGTTCAGTGTAAGACTGCCAGCTTGAAGATGGAAACCCAGCGTCGTACTACTGCCGGCTCCAACCGCACCATTGATGACAATATTACCCGTATTGGATGCATTCCCAAAAGTAAGATACTTACTCCCCCCCTGAGCGCTGATATTGGAGTTGATCGTCAAGGTACGTCCAGAAGCCACCAGCCACGTTTGACTAGATGACTGATTGATCCTCAAAAAGCCATTGCCCACGGAAGATCCAATTGTCAGATCCTGAGTAGCCGCAGACATATCAATGGTCGTACCACTACTTGACGAAGCACCGAGTGTTAGCGTGGTGGAGTTTGACTTGAATGAAATTGTTATTGCACCGGAAGGGTCAATGACTTTTATCCCGCCCCAGTTGGAGGTGGCATCAACCGCTCCCGCGGTAGCAGCCCCGGTGTCCCACACGGCATAATCCGACGATGTTGGCGCGGTACCGCTAGTCCACGCATTTGTGCTGCTAAGGTAAGCGTTACTTCCAGACCGATACACATCTGAAGCCTGTACGCCTCCAGCCATAGCAATCAAGGCGGCTATGGAACAAGTCAGGATGCCCGGGAAAGCATAGAACTTTGACTCTACAGAGGTCCTCCATCGAGGTGAATTAGGGGAATTTTTCATGTTGATTTTTGGAGTTTATTCTACAACTGCTTCGAATTTTATCTTTTTAGCGCAATACGTCAATATTTTTCTGCAAGTTATTGCAAGTCAAAAAATTAAAGACAGATAAGACACCAAGAGTCCAACGACGGGCATCGGTGAAAGAATTACCTTGGGGGTGACGCTTGTCTAAAACGGCTTTGGAGGTTTTGCTATCAGTCTTTCCCGAATTTTGGTTCGCTTCTCCAATGCGCTCTGAATTTCGGGCGGTAGCGTTTGCATGACGGGCGGTATCGTTACGAATTGATAGAAGCGTGCCTCGTCTCGGGTTTGAATGCATACCGGCAGGCGCGTCGCGGCGTCAAGATAGGCCAAGTCCTCCGAGTGAACCTTCGCGGAGGCTACAATAGCCGCCTTTCCCGGGCCTTTTTCGTCATTGGCGTCGGGTTCCGGAGTGGCCAGTGAATTCCTTCCGCGCCCTTTGAATACAATGCAAGGAACGCCTGTCACATTTTGTGTTCCCTGGAATCCATTGCTAAAAATCCAATCCAAACCAGGGAAGTCGGTTTTTGAATAGTCAGGGCATATGAGCGTATCAACCGCGCCCACGCCAAAGGAATTCCGGTCCAAAATGGTCCATTGGTGTGTGCCAGGCTTTGTCACTATTTCGACGCCATTGACATTCCAGGACTCCCGCTTTTCCCCGGTGGCGGCAACTGCTTCCTCATGATAGACGGTTTTCGTTTTGGTCACCGTCAGTTGCTTGAGTGGCGGCGCTTCATGAGCGGATTTTTGGGCACTGAAAGACACTGTCCATTTCGAAAACTCTGGCGCCCTCGCTGGCAACGGTTCTTGGGAAGAAACTCGCAACCCTGAAACGTCATCCTGCGCTGACAGGATGCAAGTAAATGCAAACCATGTGAGAAAAAGTAGGCTTTTCATTCTCTGACAACTTCCACTTGTTTATCGAGAACCGCGCCTGTCAGGCGGTCGATGGCAACATGCACCCAGTAATGCTGTTCGCCCTCGACGGAAAACCGATTGAGATTGCCCGATGTGCCCTGTGGGTAACGGCCAACCTGGGCGATCACGTCGATCAACAAATTCCACACCCGCGTTTGCCCGGAAGCCGCCAGGGCGCGGATCGACGCTTCGCGGAACCGCTGGATAGATTGATCGTTGGTTTTGTCGGTGGCGCTATAAGAAGAACTGGTGGCGGCGCTGCTGAAGGCGGCCGCCAGATCACCGCTTAAGCCGCTATATGATTTGCTTCCGTCGATGCCGCCGCCGGACAAGGACTGGCTGCTTACCCATTTGCCAACCAACTCGCTGATGTTGGCCAACGCGCCCATGGAGCCGCTCTGGGAGGGGGCAGTCCTCGCGGTCAGCGAACCTGAAACAAGGGCGGCAAGGGAGGTGGTGGCCGAGCCCGAAATGGTGGCGCCGCCTGAGGTCCCCACTTGAAGCTCGTCCCGATAGGCTCCGGCCAGAATCGCCTGCAATACCTGACGCTGACAAGTGTTGAGGTTCACCTTGCCTGCCGCAAGACCGCTGGAATCGGCAGTGTCATTGATACAGAACACATCCAGCAGACCGGAAAATCCGCTTTCGGGGGTGGACATATCGAGGTTTCTCCACGGCGTGTCGGAAAAAATATAGCCCAAATCCCCGACCGTCCGGAAAGGCCGATTGAGAACGATGGGGCGGCTTTGGGTCTGCGTGGTTGAAAGGGTGGATTTGGCTATGGGCAGACCAACCGTGCTGCTGCCCGGCCAATAGGCCGCCATGCCCCGGCGGACGACACCATCCGGATCGGAAAAATAAGTTGAACTTGTATAACTGGCACTGGCATTCGTTCCATTAGTTGAGAGCAGCCCGCTGTAGTAAGTTCCTCCTAACCCGCTCCCTCCCAAATACCACCCGTTAACGCTGGGCAAGCCGACGAAATATTGATTATTGTTTCCGTATCCGGTTTTGGCGAGGGAAGAGGTGCCATTGTTCGACCACATTGACGTGATGGTGGCAGATCCACTGCTGATCCAGCTTATGGTATTGGCTGTTGCGCACCATGCGCTGGCATCGCCCTTGTACCCGGAAACGAGACCGAACCGGGAGGTTCGAGGGTCCGCAACGCTAAATTGGGCGGAACTCAGATCCCCGCCTCTCCCTACTGAGGCTCCCGTATCATGGGTTCCACTGGTGGCGGGATAAATAAAGATCTGTGGCCCCGTAGGAAATCGGCCATACTTTTCGTCGTAGGTGAGCCATTGGCTACTTGCATTTTTATACTGCATGCGCACAGTCAATGATGAATCCCCAGTGTCGCTTGAAAACGTAGTAGAAGCGGGGTGAACCGTATAAATTTTGGTGGTTCCCGACTTAGTAATCGCCCACCGAACCGGTGCAATACCGAGATACCCCCCCACATAGGTCGCCCCCCCCGAATTGACGGGATTCACAGCCGTCACTCCGGTGCTGGAAAGGAGGGTATTATAGCGAGCGTCGCTTGAAAACTTGGTAGCCAGATAATTCCCAGAGCCAATCGTCAGGTTGCTATTGGCGGGAAGGCCGCTCTGGAATAACAAGGTCGGCTCCCGGTATAGTGTGTTGTCGGGAACATCGAAATCCAGCTCTGTGGTTGTCGAGGTCAACTTCACAGCTTCCGGCTGGTAGTTGTTCCAAAATGACGTCGAGGGGATTGAGGTACTGGCATTGGTAGAATTTACCCCCGCATCGCTCTTTGCATAAAAGGAGACGGTGTTATAGCCCCCCTCAAGGGCGGCTCCAGTGGCATCGAGCGGAGCGCTATCGATCACAAAGCGAACGTTCTGCGGCCGGGGACTTCCCAAGCTGCTGCTTTGATCATGTGGGTTCCATATTTGCGGTTCAAACAGAGCCACCATCACTCCTGTTCTGTTGAGTCCCGGTGAGGGGTAGCCGTCTCCAGCATCAGAGTCTGATCTAACCGATGGCAAAGGGTCGGGATCCTGCGCTTCTACCCATCCAATGTTGCCACGATAAAAGTAAGGCAGATTCTCCACTCCGCGGATTTCTTTCGCGCCGCCGTCGCTTGCCGTCGAATCAATGGCGCAGCGGATGATCGTTGGGTAGCCATCCTGATCGTATTGGTCAATGATATTTGCGCCAATATGGAGGATGGCATAATCGACGCATGTGTCGCGGTTGGATTGGCTTTTTTCAAAGTCGGCTCCACTAGGGGCCGTGGCCCCCTTCGCCACTGCGCCCACGTTGACGGCGGCTTTTAGCAACTCGAAGAAATCCGGTTCTCGGTTGGCATCTAGCACGTCGCTGAGGAGCTTAATACGTTCCGCGCTAGACTGGGTGGGAGGGGCGCTTAAAGTTGTTGTTCCCTTGTGATTGTAGGCCCACACATAGACTTGGGCGCCATCGACGGTCGCGGATACCCAGCTCAAGCCGAAATATTTGTAGATATTGTCTGCGGTTCCCTGCAATAAGAAGTCATCGGTGAAACCATAGGCTTTCAGGTTGGATACATAGGTGCTGTCGAGGCTGGAGTTGTAACTCGTGCTGCTGGAGGCAATCGGTCCGGCATAGGTCAGCCAGGCAAGCCGGTTGAGGGCAAACCGCTTGTTTACCAGCGGATCTCCCGCTTTCAAATCAGAGCCGTTGTTTCTACCATTTTGAGTGGTGGTCGTTACCCGCATATTCAGAAATATCGGGTTAACCTGGGTGTCTTTGGTATGATAATCGTTACCGCCGCTGTCGTCATCCGCGTTAATGGTCGGCCCACCCTGACTGCTGGCCGGGATCAATGACGGCTGATTCAAGTCCCGGGTAAAGGTGGCAAGGTAGTTAAGCGCATTGAGATGGCTGGTCTTGGCGTCCGCGCCAAGGCCGGAACTGGAATTAAGCACTCTCTGGAAAAAACCAATCAAATCCTGACGCGATGCAAACATCTGGTCGCTGCCGAAGGCTCCGCTACTATTGACCAGTGAATTGCGCGATGCCCTGAGAAAACCCGTAGTGTTCGACAAAACGTAGGTGTAATAATTGGATCCGGAGGCGGCGCTCCAGCTAAGCCCCGGCAGCGTGCCGGAAAGCGCAGCCGAAAGGGAAACGCCCGTACCCGAAGCCGAGGCATAATTGCGCCAGCCAACGATCTGCTCGATATCGCTGCTTGAAAGCAAAGCGGTGGAAGCGGTTCCGGTCAGTTGTCCAAGATCGGCGAAAGCAAGGGAGCTTTTATAGTAGGGGGCAAGCAATAGACTGGTGCCGCTGGCTCCCGTTAAATAACTATTGGAGGGAAAGCCCGCCGCGTTGATATCCAGCATTCCCCCTTCATGATAAATGGCATAGGCGTAGCGACCAACGATGGAGGAACTGCCGCTGGCAGACCAAGCCAACGCGCTGGAGTAGCCGGAGGAAGCGGGGGTATTTCCGTGGCGGTCGACCAAAATCCAGTCGGGCATTGGGAATGAGCCGCTTGCCAGGGATGGAGCGGCGTTGCTCGCACTGGAAACCGGCATCATGTAGACGGCGTTCCACCGGGCAGGGGTGATATAGCGACCGTTCAAGGATGTGCCTGATGTCGAAATGGCAGCGGCGCGCAGGGCGCCCGAAGCACTATAGTTGGCGCCAGAATAGAAGGCAGATCCACTCAGGCTGATTTTGAGAAGATTTTCCAGCCCGTTGGAGCCCGAAGAACCGACCAGTCGGGGAAGCATGTTGGCGGGAGCCTTAGGCACGTAAAGCGTGCCGCTGGTGGTCGTGACTGTCGAACCGTCAGCGATTTCCTGCTTCAAATCACCAATGATCTGATCCACCGCCCCGCGCGCAAAAAGGTCTACCCTTGTCTGGCTGACCACGGCGTTGGAAGATTGGCGTGCCAAGATCGAGCGAGAAAAGAACGCCACGATCAACCCGGTCAACAAGACGACAAAGGCAAGCACAAGGATGACCGCAAAACCGCCCGTGGAGCGGAAAGCAGAATGGGTATTGCGGGGGGAGGGCATGGTTAATTGCTATTGAGGTAGAAAAACCGTTGATAGATCCGTACTTGGGAGGCAGCCAGAGCAGGAAGCCCACTGGCCGTTTTGAAATCTCCGCTATTGATCGTGCTTTGCCAGGTGGACGCCACGTCCGGGGTATCGCCGTCAGACAGGGCAGAGGCAGCCTTGGACATCATCGAGGAAGTCACAACCACCCGGCTTTTGGGATCGATGACGGCGATGGTCACCACCACCGCGGCGATGTCGCTATAAATCTGGCGCATGGTCACACAAGGCACACCGCTCAAAGAGGAAGTTTGCGAGGTAGAAGTGCCGGAGAAATTTACATTTTGCCCCGGAGCCGTCCCCGGGGTCACGGGAACGACGAAAGCATTGCCGCCGTAGTTGGAAGGCTTCTTTACCTGAAAACAAAACTCCATGCGAAAAACACTGTCGGCAAGAACGGTCGCCGAGTTCGCCAGATCGGTGCTGGAAAGGGAGTCCCCATCCCAAGTTTCCTTGCCCAGGTAGGGTTGGTGATTGACAGGAATCGTGCTGTCTTCGCAAAGCGTAGTTCCTGAATAGATCAAATAAGTAACCTGCCCGTACCTGCGCGCACTGGAATTCTGCGAAAGGTAACACAATCCCCTGCCCACGCGCTCCAGCATATTGTCCGGGTACACCTTTTGATCGGGGTCAGAGGCAAATCCGTGATTGGCAATCCGATACCCCACCAACGAAGTAGTCGAAAGATCGCTGCCGTCGGAGCTTTGAAAATATCCAGCGGATTTCGAATAGAGATAAAAGGCATCGCTGTGGCCGCCCTCTCCGCCATAGTTCTTCACAAAGAAACAATCGATATCCTCGCGGTTAAGCATTCCCGCGAAATCTTCGGCCATCCGGCTAAAGACCACCCGTGCCTGTTCGTCGGCATCAAGCCGCCTTTCACTCAAGCCGGTCATCATCAATGCGCTATTGGTCAGTTGCACCACCAGAACAATCAACAATATCAATACCGTCATCGCCACGAGCAGTTCGATGAGACTGAACGCAGCAAGCGAAGGCTGGTGCGCCGGAACTCGGATGCGATGATCGGCTTTCATTAATTGCGATCCAATGTGGTAATGGTTTCAACTGAATGCCCGTTGTTGCTCGGCCACCCCCCCGTCGCACCATTTGCCTGTGACGGCCATGTGACCAGCACCCTCACATTGATCGCCGATTTCTTCCCGCTTGAGGGAGGGGCAAAGCCGACATAGGCAAGATACCTGGAAACCGATGAGGAAGCCGCCTGCGTTGTATCCTCCGCAAAATAAATCGTGTAGGGGGAACCCGAAATCGTGTCACTTTCACCCGCCGCGGGAATATTCAGGCCGAAACGCGCGCTAGTCCCGCTCGTAGAGGAAGTCGCGCGGATATCCGATATGATTGCGCTGGCGATATTGGCTGCGGCGGTCTGTTCAACCGCAGTCTGATTGCTGGTCATGCCGGTCGGCAGCAACCCAAGGAGCGAAAGCAGGCAAAAGGACATAATTCCCAATGCCAATGTGATCTCCACCAGCGAGAAGGCTTGTGACGAGGTTTGAAAACGGGGGGATGTGATCATGGTCTGTAGAGTCGGGTGCGGCCGGTCATTCCGTTGATCAGAATGGCCGCCATGTTGCCAGAGGTGGATTTTCGGTTTCCTCGAATGGGAAGAAGGCCGATCTCAATATAGGTCGTAATCTCATCCAAGTTATTTCCAAATTGGATGCGGGCAACCCCGGAGGAGTCGAAATTAATCACTTTTTGAAAAACGTATTTGGCCGAACTCGAATTGGTCACAGCCACTCCCAATGGCCACGCAAACTGAGTGACACAATAACTGGAGGCTGTGTTCCCCAGGATATAACTTCCGGAAGTCAGAATGGGGCGGGCCAGATTGCCGGAATTGGGAATGGAATCCTGGCTAGGTGCCATATGGAGGTTGTCGAAATATAAGGCCTTGCCAACTGGAATCATCATAGCCCCCTTTACGTCAGACCAGGGTGGTGAAGAAAGCGATGTGTTAAGGACATCATACCCCCGGGTCCCATCCCTCGAGGCCACCACGGCAATCGCAACCCGTCCCGTTCCGGAAACCTGTGGTGTGGCTCCGGGGCTCACAGTTTCGTCGAATTCCCCAATTCCCACCCAAGTGTAGGTATGATTTGCAACGGCATAAGCGCGCGCCATTTCAAGCGTACTGGCGATGTCGTACATCGCCTTTGCGAATTCGTTGCTCTTGATGGAGTTCACGGAAGGCACCACCAAGACCAGCAATACCACCACAATACCCATCACCACCAGCAATTCGATCAGCGAAAAGCCAGTATCAAACCGTTCGGCATTGCAGCGTTGTGAGGAGGGGGACATAGGACGCACCAAGTGCTTCAATGATCAAAAACCAATAACAAAAAACGGCGAAGACGGGGAGCTTTCATTAGGTCTCTGGGAAGAAAAAAGACACTTAAGTTTGCTACGCAGGAAGAGAATCGTGTCAAGACAGTGCACAGCATCGTTAAAAATGTCAATAAAAACAAACTTTTTTTCGCAAGTTTATGCAATACGAATACGTAAGTCATTAATTTTAAGAGTATTATGATTCTTTTTTGATTCCAGTATAAAAAGAATATCTCTTGCCATCTTTCAGCAATCTTGATAACCCCATAGAAACCCCGGAGTTATACGAAACCGCCTCTCAAGCGTTTTCGGCATCATCGGGAAAAAATCCACCGCTCCTTTCAGCGGTGCGGATCAGAAACGATGACGGCAGCACAGGGGTGCACCGAAACAGCAGGCATGCCTATGGATTCAACACAATCACCCAATCATCATCGCCCATGGCCCGATGGGCACATGAACCACCGTATCCACATTCCCACCCCATGTGTTTCCAAATGAAAGACCCTATTCGTTTTGGATTGATCGGCACCGGAGGCGTGGGCGCTTACCACCTCTCCGTCATCGAATCGCTGGAAAAAGAAGGGCTCGTCAAATTGGTTGCCGCCACCAATCCTGTGGCGTCGGAAGCCCAATCCCGGCTTCAGGCCCGAGGGGTTCAATGGTACACGGATTACAAGGAAATGCTTCAGCAACAAAATCTGGATGCCGTTACCATCGCCACGCCCATTCCCCTGCACTTTGAAATGACCCAGGCATGCCTGGATCGCGACCTATTCGTTTACCTTGAAAAGCCCCCTGTCCCACTCGTGCGGCAGCTCGATCAGCTCATTAAGGCCGACCCCGATAACCATGTCAACGTGGGGTTCCAAATGATCGTCTCCAAGCCAGTCCAGATGCTGAAATCCCTCATTATGGAAGGCCGCTTTGGTCGCATTCAGGAAATCCGCGCCTGCGGTTGCTGGCCCCGGCGCGATTCCTATTACAATCGCGCAAGCTGGGTGGGAAAACTGACTTTCAATGGCGAACCGGTCTTTGACGGGCCGATGACCAACGCCTTCGCGCACGTGGTCCACAATATTATGTATTTGGCGACACCCGAGGAAGGGTTCGACACTCCGGTTTCGATTGCCGGCGAACTTTACCGCGCGCGGCCCATTGAAAGTTATGACACCGCCTGCCTGCGCGGGGAATTAGCATCGGGAGCCCTGTTTTCAGTCGCGGTGACGCACGCCACCCAAGAAATGCTCCCGTTTAAAATCAGTGTCAATGCCACGAACGGCTCCGCCCTGATTTCGGATGACGGCGCGGTTCTTGAAAGCACCCATGGAAATCTAAACTGTCCGGAATCGACCATGGATTTACTTAAAACGTCCTATGATCAATTTGCCGAGTTCATTCGCGGTGAGCGTAGCCGGGCTCCAACCCGTCTCAGTGATGCACTCGGGTATGTCCTTGCAACCTCAGGGATCAAGATCTCCTCTTGCGGCATTAAAGACATCGATTCCACGTTGATCCGCGAATACCACCATGGAGAAGACCGTGGCATTAATGTCAAGGGTCTGAGAAACATCATCGAGACCTCTTTCTCCACCGGTCGGCTTTTCTCGGAATTGGGAATTCCATGGTCTCATAAACCAACTCCCATTTTTTACGCCAACCTAGAAAAAGCCATGCAAGCAGAGGATGTTCGATAGAGGGCGGCAGCAGCGGCAGTAGTCTAGGTCGCCAGGCCCATCCCGAGAGAGTAGTGTATCGTGCGTGGGCCAACAGCGCATTTCGCCAAGCCTGCTAACTTAAGTCAATTTGGGTAAACAGCCAAAGCTTGTGATTAACTAATGCCCGTCGGCAGCATTACGCGCCTTTTCCAGCAAAACTTCAACATTGTGCCCAGTTACAGCCACACTGGGACGGCCATGGGGATGAATCCCATCCGTGACGGCCTTCTGGTATGCTTCGCGATTTTCGTTCCACATGTTTTGCCACACCGGATAGTTGTCCACCAGCGCGAGATTGTGCTCATGCGCGTAGCGGCGATAAACGTCATAATAAGCATTCAAGTCCGGCCGTTCGCTCCCATAATTCTTCTCCGGTGTTTTCGGGGAATCCCACGCGATATTCATGGTCTGGATTACGATATCCACCTGAGGATTCCGCTGCCGCAATGCCTTGACCATACTGTCGAGATTGGCGGCAGATTTCTCGAGGGAAATGTTATTTTTTTTCGCCGCATCGTTCATGGAAAACTCGATGAAAACCAAGTCCGGATTCCGAGAAAGCACCCGGTCTTTCAAATTAGCCACCCCCCAATTGGAGTCCATTCCAGCCTTGGCTCCATTAAAATAAGTCACCTGTCCCAGGAATAATTTGTCGAAATATTGATTGACCGCTTTGGTCCACTCTCCACGGATTGTCAAACTCGTTCCATAAACCACCACCGTCTGTTGTTTTCCAGCCTGCAGATTTTTAAATATCGTTACAGGCAAAGGCTCACCCAATGTGCCCTCTGAGTAAATTCGTGGCGTGAAGGCCAATAAAACAAAAGCAATCCATGCGAACTGAAATATATGTTTCATAAAATATCCCATCATTGACAGATGCTAGTTACCCTTCTGCAAATCCAGCATGCTCTTGGCATAACGCACGCCAAATTCCTTTTGAGCCTCAGCACTGAAATGCAGCTTGTCGCCTTTATCAGGCAGGTTTGCGGAATCGGCGTAACCCACTGACAGAAGAACCGACGGCATTTGTTGGATGGCGGTACGAACCGTTTCCGCATAGGGCTCTTTATCCGGCCTAAGAAAACCGCCCAGTTGTCCGACAACAATCGGTAGAGCCGGCTTGCCAAAATCCGTCCGCAAATCTTTGAACATTTGCGTCAGACGAGCTTCATAGGAATTCGCATTGCCTTCCTTTGTCGCATCCGTTTCGCCTTGATGCCAGAGAACGCCCGCAATCACACCCGACTGAGCCGCTATTTTGGCCCGGTTCACCGCCTTCTCATAAAGATCGCCTCCTTTCACCCACCGGCGCAACGGTGTTCCTCCGACGGCGCAGGGAACCAAACCGATTGTAACATTCGGTTTGGTTTTGAGTATTTCAAATGCAAACGACATTCCAGGCCCTACTCCCGGGGGAATTCTTCCCTCGGAATGGTGAAGCGGATCTCTGGCCACAGTCCACTGACCGGCCTCATCCAAGGCAAGAACATGGGGGCTGGTCCCTTGGGACGCTATATTGTGGGTATCGCGTCCGACCATGTTCGATTGACCCATAAGAAGGTATATTTGAAATGCCTCTTTTTGAGCGGGCGGGATGACAAGCGTTGAAGAAGAGCCAGCTTCTTCCCCTGGCTGTTGCGCGTATGACCAAGTAAAGCAAAATATTGCCAGGAGTGAAGTAAGCGTTTGGCGCATTGGCATATAGGATATGATTCAAAGGAGAGAAATAGTATTTGGAACAGACAGTAACGTGAACGGCAAAGGTGGGCCCGCTAGCTTCCAGCCGGTTTTTCGATGGAGGAATTGCCGCTCGGTGGAATATGCAGGCTCTCTTCCTTGTCCGGATTCGAGGGCTCAAACGGCGGCACATCATTCCTGAGTAATTTTGCCAAATCCGGAACATTTTCCCGAATTCCCCGGACTACACACTTTGCCAATTCATATGCTCCGTAAACATTATGATGTGTATTGTCCTTCAACTCTTTATCCTGTCCCGGAAATGTTCCCGCGGGATAATGGACAAACGCCTTTTTTGACCCCTCGGGTCCGAGCGCCTCGTAAAACTTCAGGCTCATGGCATTAAGATCGATCATCGGCACGTGTTCCTCTTCGTGAACCTGACTCACGGCTTCCGCATAGTCGTGCAGCGTCGAAAGGGGCTTGCCATCGGCATCCCAACGACGACGTTCCATCGGGCTCACCAGCACCGGATTGCCTCCCTTGTCGCGCACCGCGGTCACATATTGTTTCAAATTCTCCTTGTACGTGGTGAATGGACCAGCGCCAGGAGTTTTGTCTTTTTGATCGTTGTGGCCAAATTGGACAAAGACGTAGTCGCCGGGGTGCATGGAGGCGAGAATCTTGTCAAGGCGCCTTCCGCCACGAAAGCTATAGAGCGCGAGTCCCGATTCAGCGTGATTCGCAACCGCAACACTGGGGGTAAAAAAGCGTCCCAGCATCTGGCCCCAGCCCGCCCATGGCTCGTTCTGCTGGGAAGTCACCGTCGAGTCTCCCGCCAGGAAAACCGTGACGGCGTTGGCTTTTTCGATTTGAACTGCATCCACACACGGACGGTTGCCGCAGAACTCCAACAAAATTCGTCCATCCCAGCGCCGCAACTCCATTTCCCTTTTTTTCAAGCCAACCTGCCGTCCGCCATCGAACGTCGGGGTTTTGACATTCACCGTAAAGCTGTACTGCCCGACCTGCCCTTGCTTGGTTTCCACCGTCTCCAGCGCGAGTTCGCGCGAACTGGCTTTCACCGCCGTTTGGGAAACCCCGGCCCGATCTCCAAGTGTCACCGTGACTTTGTAATTTCCCTCGGGAACATCCACCGCAAAGATGAACGGCTTTCCGCTAGTACAAAAATGGCTCTGCACCGGATTGGGACCGCCTCTGTCAACATCCTCGACCGCGGAAGCATCAAGGTACCCGTATCCCACGCCCGAGTCATAGAGAGCCGATTGGCCCACCGTAGTGAAACCCGAAACAGGCCCCTTCGCCCCAAAGGCAAATTGGAACGAGGTCTCTCCCACCGCTCCATGAGCAAGCGGCAGCAACCCCGAAAGCAAAACGGAAACAATAGCGACGGTTGCACACCGTCCGCGAAAAGCGAATTTTGATATCATAAAAATAACGAGAGGGATTTTGATTGGGAACGCTGGTGCGGCCTTAACGCCGCACCAGCATTCCGCCAAACGTGCACACAATCCACCACAGCCCTTATCTCTCTGTCAATATAGTATTGCAAGTTATTGCAAATCATCCTAATTATGAGCTCGACACTCTCCATATTTACTGATTTCATCCAACTCACACCCCCTAAAGTGTTTTAGCAACTTTAAGCAACCCCGCTGCCGATGCCTGCCATCTCTCACTCCCCGGAAAGCCATTCCCCCCAGAAAACGGCAGTGGCCTCCAACGCCGCGTCTCACTCTACCAAGCCATCGAGCACAAACAAACTATGGACGGTCGGCACGCTGACTTATACCAGCGCGGGGCTTATTGCGCTTTTTTGCTGGCTACTCTGGGGAGATTTCGCGTGGTCGATGAAGGACCGTTCCATCCTTCCCGCCATCCAGCTTCTTCTAAAAAAATACGGCGCGTCAGATACCTTTTCGGGGATTTTAATCGGGGCACTGCCGGCGGCCATCAACATCATCCTGACACCGATTATCAGCTATAAATCGGACTACTATCGCAGCCGTTGGGGCCGGCGCATCCCCTTCATTCTCGCAGCTACGCCACTGGCTACCCTTGCCCTGTTTGGCGTCGCATTCAGCCCATCCATCGGCACGCTGATTCACTGGGCGCTTGGTTCATGGTCCCCGGGGATGGACACATCGATTTTGATTTCTATTGCGGTGTGCTGGACCGTCTCGGGAATTGCGGGAACGGCTTATTCCATTTTTCTGGCATTGATTAACGACGTCGTTCCCGAGTCCCTGCTCGGCCGTTTCTTCGGAATGTTTCGCGCGCTGAGCTTGATTGCCGGAATGATCTTCAACACGTGGCTTCTCGATAAATCTGAAACCCGCTATGCCGAAATTTTTGTCGGAATCGGACTTTTTTACGGCATCGGGTTTACGCTCTCCTGTTTCAAGGTTAAGGAAGGTGAGTATCCGCCTCCGCCGGTAGTCACCACCCCATCTCATGCTCACGGCGGAGTTTTTGGGTCCATCTTTTCCTACCTCACCGATTGCTTCGGCCACTCCTATTATCTTTGTTTCTTCGCAACCTTCGCTTTGATGTCCACAGCGTTTTATCCCATCAACCTTTTCAGTCTCTACTATGCAAAGAGCCTCGGAATGAATATGTCGGGCTATGGCTATTGCCTAACCCTGACTTATCTTATCTCCCTGATCATCTCCTACCCGCTCGGAGTTTTGGCGGACCGCTTCCATCCGCTGCGCGTCAGCCTGATTATCCAGGTATTTTACGGAATCGTCAGCCTGCTCGGAGGAATCTTCGCCATGACGCCCTGGACTTTCGCCATCGGATTTATCGCCCATGGCGTGCTCTCCGGCACTTGGTTCACTGCTTCGGCGTCACTTGGCCAGAGGCTCCTGCCCAAAGACAAGTTCGCCCAATTTTATTCAGCAATGGGGATTGTCACCTGCTTTGGGGCTCTTTTGATCAGCCCCATCATGGGCAAAATCCTCGACTGCACCGACCACGCCTACCGCAACACCTTCTATGTGGGATTTCTTCTAACCGCCGCATCGCTGGCGTTCGGGTGGAAATTGCATCGCCGCTTCATGGAATTGGGCGGGCCCAAAAACTACATCGCTCCAGAATAAAGCTTCCTCGCAGGCAATATTAACCATCAACCATTTTAAAAACCGTTCCCTTTTCGCCATGACAATCCGAGACATCATCTCCGTGCTGTTACTGATCGCCGCCGTCACCGCTTCGGCCCAGCATCCCGGGCAAAGTCGTGCAAAGTATAACTTCAACTCCGGCTGGCTCGTTCAAGCTGCCGACGCCAAGGGAGCCGAGGCTGCGGCCTACCCGGACAGGAACTGGAAAGCAGTCACGATCCCTTATGCATGGAACGAGGACAGTGCCTTCAAAGTAAGCATCGAACAGCTCCCGACGGGTATCGCCTGGTACCGTAAGCATTTCACGATTCCATCGGACTCCGCGGGGAAAAAAATGTTCCTGGAATTCGAGGGTATCCGGCAGAGTGGCGAATTTTACCTTAATGGCGAATCGATCGGGCGCAGCGAAAATGGCGTGATGGCGTTTGGATTCGACATTACGGATAAAATAAAGCCCGCGCCCGCGGAAAATGTACTGGCCGTGCGCATCAATAACAGCTGGGGCGGCTTCCAATGGAACGACCGCAACTTTTACGCCAACTACGGCGGCATCAACAAAAACGTCTGGATCCACTTCACCTCCAAGCTTTACCAGACACTGCCGCTTTATTCAAACCTTGGCACAACGGGCGTTTACATTTACGCACGCAACTTCGATATTCCCAACAAGACGGCTGAAATCACCGCCGAGGCCCAGGTCAAAAACGAATACGCCGAATCAAAAAAATTCAGCTACGAAGTCACTATCCGGGAGTCCAGCGGCAAACCGGTGCAGACAATCCAGGGCGGCGAATTCCAGATTGCTCCGGGCGAAACCAAAACCATCAAGACAAGCGCGCCGGTTTCCGGACTGAACTTCTGGAGCTGGGGCTACGGTTACCTATACGACGTCTCGACGGAACTCAAAGTTAACGGTGTGCCAGTGGACACTGTTCAGACACGCACCGGATTCCGTAAAACGGAATTCGTGCACGGCTTCATGAAGCTTAACAACCGCGCCATCCAGCTCAAAGGCTATGCGCAGCGCACCACCAACGAATGGCCCGCCATCGGCCTCTCGGTACCTCCGTGGATGAGCGATTTCAGCAACGGCCTCATGGTCGAAGGCAATGCCAATTTTGTCCGATGGATGCACGTCACCCCATGGAAACAGGATGTGGAATCGCTCGACCGCGTCGGCCTTATGCAGGCCATGCCCGCGGGGGATTCCGAAAAAGACGTCACCGACCGCCGCTGGGAGCAGCGCGTCGAAGTGATGAGGGACGCCATCATCTACAACCGGAACAACCCAAGCATCGTCTTTTACGAGTGCGGCAACAAAGGCATCAGCGAAGAGCACATGGCGGAAATGAAAGCCGTGCGGGATCAGTACGACCCTTGCGGCAGACGCGCCGTTGGCGCACGTGAAATGCTCGGTAGCAAAATCGCGGAGTACGGCGGCGAGATGCTTTACATCAACAAAAGCGCGCACATCCCCATGTGGCAAATGGAGTATTCCCGCGATGAGGGTCTGCGCAAATACTGGGATAACTGGACACCCCCTTATCACAAAGACGGCGATGGCCCGATGCATCAAAATAAACCGGCCCCCGAGTACAACCACAATCAGGACACATTTACCATTGAAAACGTCGTGCGCTGGTACGACTACTGGAGCGAACGCCCCGGCACCGGAGACCGAGTGAATGCAGGCGGCGCCAAAATCATCTTTTCCGATTCCAACACCCACCATCGCGGCTCAGAGAATTACCGCAGCAGCGGCGAGGTGGACGCCATGCGCATTCCCAAAGATGGCTTCTTTGCCCATCAGGTAATGTGGGATGGATGGGTCGATGCCGAGCAACCGCGCATTCACATCGTCGGGCACTGGAACTACGAGCCCAATGTCAGGAAACCCATCTACGTTGTCTCCAATGCCGACAAAGTCGAACTTTTCATCAATAACCAATCCCGGGGGTTCGGTGAGCGGAGCACCCGTTTCCTTTACTCGTGGAAAGAGCAACAATTTCAACCCGGTGAAATCGAGGCCATCGGGTACGACGCCAAAGGGAAAAGACTCTGCGAAACCGCCATCCGTACCGCAGGCGCTCCTGCGGCTCTGAAACTAACTCCACACACTGCTCCTGGGGGATTGAAGGCCGATGGCGCCGATATGGCACTGGTGGATATCGAGGTCGTCGATATCCAAGGCAACCGTTGCCCAACAGCGTTGAATCTCATCACGTTTGATCTCCAAGGGCCTGCCGAATGGCGTGGAGGCATCGCCCAAGGCATCGATAACTATATTCTTTCCACAGAACTGCCTGTCGAATGTGGCATCAACCGGATTATTCTGCGTTCTTTGCCACAGCCGGGCCGGATCATCTTGAATGCCAGCACTGCAGGGTTGAAACCCGCCAACATTGAATTGGCCTCGACGCCCTTCCCCACCGAATGCGGTCTTTCCAGGACAATGCCGGATGCGGGGTTGAGTGGGCGCTTGGATCGCGGTCCCACTCCTTCCAACTCCGGCATTGTCCCCCAACGTAAGGCGATCCGAATCGTTGCTGCTAGTGCTGGTTCAAATTCCGAACAGGCAGCAAAAGCATACGATGATAATGAAACCACCGCATGGAAAAGCGACGGTCAACGTGCCTCGGCGTGGATTCAGTTTGAACTCGATCATCTCTCAACAGTAAATGAAATTGTGCTGAAATTAGGCGGTTGGCGCAGCAAAGCCTACCCGATCCGGATCACGGTGGACAGTAAAGAGGCATTTGTGGGAACCACGCCGAAGTCCCTTGGTTACGTCACTCTGCCGCTTAAGCCCATGCAGGGGAAAACCGTGCGCATCGAACTCACCGGCGCCATCGACGAAAAGGATGGATTCGGTCTGGTTGAAGTAACGGGCAAAAAACTCTCGGATGCCACGAAATCCGGGGCCCAAGGAACTATGGAAATCGTCGAGGCTGAAATTTATGAACCAATGTCATCGACTCGATAGATGTCAAAGGCCATTACAAGTGCATTCAGTGTTATAATAGGAAACTAGGAGCAAACCGAAATCAGCAGTATTTACCTTGAGGATTTCAACGTGCAGCTTATCACGGCTCAGTAATTCCTCTTTTAAAATATGTCTCCAAATCCTTTCCTAGGTGTATTCTTTCATTGGCTGGGAGGACTTGCGTCTGGTTCATTTTATGTTCCTTATCGACAAGTACGGAAGTGGTCATGGGAAACCTATTGGCTAACAGGTGGCTTCTTTTCTTGGATTGTATGCCCCTGGGCATTCGCCTTCTTGATGACGAATGATTTGTTGGGCGTCCTCCGCCAGCAATCGATCACGACCTTGTGGTGGACATACTTTTTCGGTGCAATGTGGGGCCTTGGAGGCCTCACGTTCGGCCTCACAATGCGTTATCTGGGAATGTCACTGGGAATGGGAATAGCACTCGGATACTGCGCCGCGTTTGGAACTCTCATGCCCCCGATTTTGAAAACCGCTGTTGCTTCCATTCCGGTGCCTGAAACCATTGCGCAAATCGCGGGCACCCGCTCCGGGCAAATAACTCTGGCCGGAATCGCGGTCTGTCTACTTGGAATCGCCATAGCGGCAATGGCCGGCCTCGCCAAAGAAAAGGAGATGCCGGAAACCGAAAAGAAGAAGACCATTGCCGAGTTTAACTTCACCAAAGGAATCCTGGTAGCGACGTTCTCTGGCATTATGAGCGCTTGTTTCTCTTTCGCCCTGACTGCGAGCACATCTATTGGCGATTCTTCCGCACTGGCAGGAACAGCCACAATCTGGTCCGGCTTACCGAAGCTCGTTGTAGTATTGCTGGGAGGCTTCACCACCAATTTTATCTGGTGCATATTGCTAAATATAAAAAATAGGACTGGTTATGAATATCTTGCAACCAGCTTTAAGTCTAATCACTCATTATCCGCATCAACTGCGGCCTCCAAGAGCACAGTCACTGTCACAACGGCGCAAGCCGCTCCGCCTATTGAAGACCTGCGCATCCCCCGGCTGAACAATTACCTTTTCTCTGCTCTTGCCGGCGTAACCTGGTATTTTCAATTTTTCTTTTACACAATGGGCGAGACTCAAATGGGACAGTTTGGCTTTGCCAGTTGGACCCTGCACATGGCCAGCATTATTATCTTTAGCACCATGTGGGGGTGGATATTCCACGAGTGGAAGGGCTCAAGTCGGAAGACCCATGCTTTGATTGGCCTTGGCATCCTGGTGCTTATCCTTTCAACCATAGTCATAGGCTATGGGACCTATTTAAAAGGTACCATGGCTTCTTAGGGCTTGTTAACAGGTCCAGTCAAACTTCGAACTGCCCAGCCCATATTGCCGAATTTCAGACAAATAACTTCGCGAACTTCCATTATAAGCCTGAGGCCTCTGTCCGGCCGTTGCAAGCATCCGGCATATTCGGCCCAATCCAGTCAATTTCACTCCTGCGAATCAATGACATCCTTGCATGATTTTGCAATATTATTTACTACGCACATACCATCACCTGTAATAATCATCAACATGAAATCGGTTCTATTCCCCCTTGTGGCGATATGCCTTCTGCCCGCGATGACTTTCGCCGGTGGCAAAAAAAAAACCACCCCCAAGCCCACCCCGCCAGGACGCATCATCATCAAGACGATTTCGAGTTCCGAAATTACGATCAGTACCAGCTCAGCGTCGAAGAGTTATAAAATCGATGATCACACCCTTTTCACATACCTAGGGAAAAGCGTTAGCGTCACTGATCTCAGGCCCGGAATGCGTGCAACGGTTACCCCAGCATTTGACGGACTTACCGCAAGTCTGATTGCCGCCAGCGATGCGCCGCACATCGAGCCCAAATAAAACCGGGAAAACCAGAAACAATTTAAAGATTTTGCGCTGCAAGAAGTGAGCTAAAATATCCATTTCTTGCAGCAAGTTCTTTAAATCCCCCCTGTTCAATAACCCTCCCATTCTCAAGCACCAGCACACGATCGGCGTTGCGAATCGTACTCAGGCGATGTGCAATGGTAATGACCGTGCGTCCTCCTTCGAGATTTTCGAGTGCCGTTTGGATCTGCCGCTCACTCTCGTAATCGAGCGCTGAAGTGGGTTCGTCCAAAATTAAAATCGCTGGGGTGCGCAGAATGGCGCGCGCGATGGCAATGCGCTGACGCTGGCCGCCGGAAAGAGTCGCGCCCCGCTCGCCAATGACGGTCTGATATCCATGGGGCAGTTTTTGAATAAACTCCTCGACGTTGGCTAATCGAATCGCCTTGCGGACCTCGTCGTCACTGGCATCGCACCTGGCAAACCGGATATTGTCTTCAATAGTGCCGGAAAGCAGGATGCTCTCCTGCATCACCATGGCCGTGTTCTGCCGAAACCAGCGCATGTCAATTTCCACCTGTGGTACTCCGTCGATCCGAATAATTCCGTCATTCGGGCGATAAAGCCCCAGCAGCAGGTTGGCGATGGTTGTTTTTCCAGAACCTGAGGGGCCAACAAGAGCCACCCTCTCGCCCGGATGGATTACCAAGCAGAAGTCGTGCAACGCACCTTTACGCGTTTTGGAATAGCTAAACGAAACGTGATCGAACTCGATCTTTCCACAAACAGGGCGCCACACTTTCGCTCCACGCCAGTTTTCCGTTTCGGATGAATCTAGGAGCTCTTTAATGCTCTGGCAGCCTTCCTGCCCATTGAAGTATTGGTCGCTAATTTGGGCAAACATCTGGATGGGATTCACCAGAACCGGCACGCCGGCCACAAAGGCAAGCACCTCTCCAGCAGTAATTTTCCCGTCGATCGCCAACAATGCACCACCCGCGATCACAAGCAGTGTAAGAAAACGAATGGAAGCAAAGGTAAAAGCGCCAAAGCCGCTGGCCGTGGCAATCAGATCCAGGCGGGTGCGAGCGACTTCCCGATTCGAAATTTCAAGCTGACTAGCCACCTGCTCCTCTTCTCCATAGCTTCGCACCAGCCGCAATGCGGCAAATGTCTCATTGGCTGTCCCGGTAAGCTTTTCCTGCGCTACCCGGCTTTCCCGGTAGCGCCGCTGAAACCGCTCAAAATAATACCACCGCATCACTGTGAAAACCGGGAGCATCAGCACCACAACGACGGCCATCTGCCAGTTCATAACCACCAGAATGACAAACGTCACCAGCGAGTAAATACCGTCCGGCACGAAGCTATTGACGATCGGCATGATCGCCGCATCCACCTTTTGCGTGTCAAAGACATATTTCGAAAGCAACTTCCCGCTTTTTTGGCGGTCCAGCCATGCAAAGCTAAGATATTGAATTTTTTCCAAAATCCTGGCTCTTAATTTCAGGACAATATGCGTCACCGCACTTCCCAGACTTGTTGCCCCGCGCACTGAAAGCCATTGATGAACCAGAAGAAGCATCAGTGTGAGAAAAACGAGCCAGCCAATACCAACGACATTCTTTGCCGGCATCTGACGATCGACAATATTCTGGAAAATCACTGGCATTGGCGCAATGACAAGAACGCGACCAACCGCCAGAGCAAGCCCTGGTAAGAAGTCGCGCCGGTGTGCCCAGATAAAGCCAATCAGGTTTGAAGAATCATGTGCACCGGCAGGCTGTCGAAAGTTCATTAACAATTGTCCTGCGTCACGTCCTGGAGATCAATCACCCCTTGTCGGGACGAGCATCCGGTTGGAGCAACACATTGTGGTGACGGTCTTGAAATTCACCCGCAGACACGCTGTAGGCGGGCATGTTTTTTCCAAACATGTTGAATTCAGAATAGGCTGATTCCTTTCCTAGCAACCGGACAGCCGAATTTTCGGCTGTGCCGCCGCCCGAGGGCTCAAGGCAGATATTATCCAATGTCAATGTTTCTACGGGATGACCGAGAACCCCGTTGATCAATATGCCAATCAGACCGATGTTCTTCCCTGAGGCGTCAAAACTGGGGGCGTCGAAACCGTTGTCGGCTCTGGCATCCAAACCGGTCGGCATTGGATAAATCGTAATGGGAGCCCCTACCCCGCAGTTGCCCCCCGAGAAAAGCCAAGCCTCCCACAGGAGCCAGCGCCTCCGGAGATCCGGAAAACACCGGTCCAGAATCTTGAAGTCTGTGATCATCTTTGTGCTATTGGGCAACTTCAACAATTCGCCTCAGCCAGATGAGTCGCTCCAGTGGTGCCCTCATCATCACAGTCTGTGGGCCAGAATATTGAGCACCTTCTTCATCACGCCAAACCCCGGGAGGGATGGCAACCCGGCGTTGGGATTGTCCTTTTTCCAGCACTGGCGCTACCAGCATTGAGTCCCCCAGCAAGAATTGATCCTTGAGGGTGGCGTAATCATGGCCGGGAAATTGGTATTCTAGCAAGCGCATCATCGGCTCCCCGCTCGCCGCGCACGTTTGCGCCAGCTCCAAGATTTCCTTCCCCATCCGCGTGTGAAGCAGGGCCGCCTCGCGGCAAAGTCTCGCGTGTTCGTTATCAAGGATGCGCCAGGGCGCGACAGAAAACTGCATCATCGGGCAAAGCGCTGCGGCTTGCGCATATCTCACCACCAATTCGGGATCAATGCAAAAGCCATCGCCAAGAAACGATTCATATTGCCCGCCGCCGATCATATCAGGGCAAACGAAAGGGTATCCAAGCAAACCTTGCACCAGAAGGTTGGGCAACACCGATGCAAGTCCAAGGGCGTCCCAGACATGGTTGCGATCAGCCAGCCGCTGGACAAGGGGCAGATAGGCGCTTTTCCAAGAGGCGCGAAATTCATTGAAGGGATACTTTGCTCCCAGTTCGTTAAAGGCTTCGCAATGCTGATGCGCCTCGCGCGGATAGTACGCAAAATCACCCGCATCGAACTTGAATCCATCGACGCCATAGGCCTTCATCAAAAATTGCAGGCGGCTTTCAAACCAGTTGCATCCCTCGGCTCGCATCAAGTCAACCACGGCGCTAAAGCCGTTCCACCAATGGGAAATATACGGTTCGCCCGCGCCGTTCAGAATCAGGGCATCAGCCTTGCGCAGTTCACGGAAAGTCATCGAATCTGCCGAAACAAAGGGACAAATCCAAAGCATCACCCGAAATCCCAGGGAATGCAATTTCCGCACCATTCCCTTCGGGTCGTGAAAACGTTCGGGGTGAAAATCCCATACTCCGTAATTCTCCTGCCAATTGTCATCGATCATCAGAACCCCTGGCGGATACCCTTCGTCGATCAAACGCTGGGCATAAGCTAAGATCGCCGTTTCCTCTTGATTATACATTAGCTCGATCCACGTATTGTATTGAGGCGCGCCAAAAAGAAGTGGCGAAGGAGTAGCCTTTGGCGCGGGGAAAAACTGCTCCCTTGCAGCTAAAAATGCGCCGCGCAGAGTCTCATATCCACTAAACAACCGAATAGGCGATTTTCCACGGCACGAAACCACCCCCTTATCGGCGCTTAGAATAAATGTCATTTCACTCCACAGGAAACGTCCTTTGTTTGATATAAAAAATGGCGCTGCCTGATTGTATCCGTTATCGTACAAATCACATTCGAATACCGAAGCCGCATCAAACGGCATTCGCAGCCCGTCGCACACTCGGCCGCCCCACCAATATTCAGCAGGCTCAACGTCAAATTGGAGAAAGCTCATCATTTACAAGAAATATTGTTTTGGACTCCCAAGTTCTGGATCGGCTCGAACCGGGGAGCCAGCAAGTGGTTAAGGGCGAACGCTACCAAGTACATTATGGAACAAACCCCAAATAGTATGCCATAACCGTTCGAGAATTGATCAAGTACGATACCGGTGAGAATTGGGAAGATCATGCCTCCAATCGAGCCCGCCGCACTTCCAATTCCAACAAGCGAGGCAACGACACCCTTCGGGAACATGTCGGATACCGTGCTGTAGAGGTTGGCAGACCAAGCTTGATGCGCCGCTCCCGCTAGGCCAATCAGCACAACCGCAGTCCAGTCACCGACGTGAGTCACGGCAGCAATGGGCAGCACACAAAGAGCGAAAACCAGCATCCCTGTTTTCCGGGCTCGAGTCAGACTCCATCCGTTACCTGCAAGCCACCCAGTTACCCAGCCCCCCGCAATACTTAGGATAGTGATGATGCCGTAAATAGCCATTAGGAGCGTCCAACTACTCTTAATGTCAAGGTGACGGGTTTTCTTGAAAAAGTCCGGCAGCCAAATCAGGAAGAACCACCAAATAGGATCCGTAAGGAGCTTCGCGCCGATAAAAGACCACGCCTCCCGGTGCCGAAGCAACTTTCGCCAAGGAATGGCTTTTCCATTCTCTGAAGGATCCGGGGCGTCACTTTCAATATGCGCCAACTCCGCTACCGAAACGCGTCTTGAAGCTTCTGGAGAATCAAAAAGCGGTAACCAAAAGAGGAGCCATGCAAGCCCAGCCATGCCGGCGAATAGATACGTCCAATGCCATCCGAGCGAGTAGGCGATAGCAGGGACGACAGCAGGGGCGATAATCGCGCCAACATTCGCACCGGAGTTAAACAGGCTCGTAGCCAGCGCGCGTTCCTTTTTAGGAAACCACTGGGCTATAGTCTTGACCGCTGCGGGGAAATTTCCCCCCTCGCCTAGCCCCAGAGCAATTCGGGCCGCAAAGAAGCCCGGAATTGCGAAAACAAGCGCATGTCCCATCGCCGCGACGCTCCACACAAAGATCGATGCGGCATACCCGATTTTGGTTCCGAACCGGTCGATCAGCCACCCAAATATGAAAAGGCTAACTCCGTAGGCAGCCTGAAATGCCGAGTTGATCGCTCCAAATTGGGTGCTTGTCCAACCCATCTGCTCATCGAGAAGCGGTTTGAGCAACGAAAGAATCTGTCGATCGATATAGTTGATCGTCGTCGCAAAAAAGAGGAGGATGCAGATAACCCATCTATAACGTGTTTGCCGAATTTCGCTGGTGCCGATTTTGGTTTTGGATGTGACAATCATGGGGATGCTCTATTGTTGGTTAACGACGTCACCGCGCAACTCCACAAAGGCACAAACGACCCGGGGCCGTTGAGCAGCGAAGCACACGGTTGCGGCACTATTCTTTTTCACCCCAGCGTTGCGAATACGCAAGGGGCAGCGGGCCTGAAATCTTCCGGACCGGGGTTCTATCTATGCTCTTTCCGGGGTGGTGCCGTCGTCTCACCCGGGAAAAATTCACATGGAAACAAAATACTACGTGTCGACTCAGCCGGGTTTTGAATGCGGTGAAGCATTCTCTTCACTGCCGCAGCACCAATCGCTTCATACGAGGCGGTGACGCTGGTAAGCTGGATCGCGGAATACTGGGCAGTGTCGGGCCGATGGAAGCCGGTAATGGATACGTCGCCCGGAACAGATAAATTGTGCGAAGTCAGCCAGTCATGCAGACGCCAACCCGCAGGTTCAGTGGCTCCGATCCAAGCTGTTACACCCTTGCGTGTAAGTTGCTCCGCCTTCTGGCAGTAAGGCTTCCACCGGTCATCCCACTCGGCGCTATAAGAACTGATCGTTTCAAAATCGATATCCACTACCCATTCCGGCCGATACGGAATCCCCGCACCGTTCAAGGCACCAACAAAGGAGCCAAAGCGCGTCTTTCCCCAATACACTTCGCTACAGCAGCCAAACAACCCGATGTTGCGATGCCCCATCTTCAAAAGATGCTCGACAAGTTGGTCGATGCCATCTTGGTTGTCGATACCAACCATGTCCACATCGAGTCCCGGGTATTTGTGCATGATCGAAACCGTGGGCAGTTGATGGCTAAGCTTTCGGACAACATCGGTCGGCCAGCGAAACACCATGATCAGCCCGCCTAATTTGCCCGCGCGCAAACTTGGCGGCTGGCATTCCGGCTGCAGGAAGCTTCCGCAGGCACCCAGCCTCACGTATTGCACCATCAAGCCTGCGTTCAGCGTCATGGAAGCATCGCTCATCCCTGTGAGATAAGATCCCGGTGAATGCGGCGCGTCACCCGCAATCAAGACTCCGATTTGGCTGAGTTTCGAGGCCTTCAGCGGCTCATTGCGATAGCTTTTGGGCATCCGGTAGCCCAGTTGAGTCGCAGCTTGCAGCACTCGTGCCCGCGTTTCGGGATTAATACCGCGCACCCGCCGGAGTGCTCGTGAAACCGTCGCAAGAGAAAGCTTCAACCGATCAGCAATATCCTGCATGGTCGGCGAAGCGTCGATATCATCATTCTGATTCAGTGCGAACGATTTTTTCATCAGAAGATCTCCTACTCTATTTGCAGTAACTTGCAAGCAAAAGCACCGGCACGCCAATGAAAAACAGGTTTCTTTCAATGGTATGCGAAAGTTTCAGAAAAAGAGGCTGTTTCAAGGCAATTCAAGGCTGAGGTAGTCGTACATCACATGGCTTTGACTGCCGAGCTTGGTTTGAGAAAGGGTGATCATGTTAGCCCCTGTCCTCAAGTGCGTCATGGGAATGGGCACTTCAATTACCGTGTATTTCGCGTGATTGCCTTCCCTCAACAGTGCGTTGCCTCCCTGAATCTGTGGAGTAACTACCGTGAGAGGACGTGCCTCGTTGTTGACATAAACTCCAAGGGCCGCCTCGTGGGATCCGGCCAGCGCAATCGTCAACGAAGCGGTTCCGGAGGAAAAAAGCCGGGGCAGGTTGAAATGAATTCTCCATTTCGAGGCAACCGGCTTACCCTGTGAATCTAGGGCGATACACTGTGCATAATACCAGTTTTTCGTAGAATCGCTCTTTTCCACGTCGTATTCAAGCGGTTCGGGAATCTCCCTCGGAAGTCGCTGGAATAACAATGGCATGAAGTAGTCCTTTCCATGAGCAAACTCGGAGGAATCGCGATCGGGAACCCCAATCTGCCAAGCGATCCGTGTTCCCTTGTGCGGCACCGCCCACGTCACCTCACCCATTTCGGTCGGCGCACCGGCCCGCACCGTGACACCTTCTTTGCAATATTCACCAACCGCGCCGTTGGTGAACCCATAAAGCGCATAATTCCCGGGACGGACGTTTGGAATCGTAAAACTGCCATCGGCCCCAGCGCGAACCCAAAACTGGTAACCCGCAGCTTGATTTTGCCAGTTGTCTTTCGACCCGGTCTGCGGTTGCGCCAGGCCAACCCATGCCCCATAACCGGTCAACGCTGGATTCAGAGCATCCTTAATTACCAACCGGCCGCGAACCGTTCCGCGTCCCCCCGCAAGAGGATAATCGGCGTTTTTGACCCATGCATAGGGCCAGGCTGCTTCCTCCGCCTTGGCTTGGGCTTTGGCGTCCTCCCAACACGCATCCCCGTTTTCCTTGTTATTGAAGTAAAAAAAGAATGGTCCGTAGCACTTTGACCACGCTTGGCCCTGCTTGATATGAATCCCAGAGCCATTGTAGTGGTTCATGTTGAAGTGAATCAGCCCCGTCCCGATGGCGGCGGTCAGATCCTGTTTGGTCGGGCCGTCATTGAAATATTCATAACTGCCAAAAACGAACCAGCCCCCCAAACGATTCCGGTCGCTGGCGAACCCCCAGCAGCCTTTGCCCCAGTATTCCGAACTGTACATGTATTTGCAGTCGTAGCGGTCCTTCCAAAGGCCCGTGGTAAATTGCGTCACTTCCTTGGGTGCCCCCGGAACAGGAATGGCAGTGTCCCGGGCCGAAGGAGTCTGCCAGTGTCGCGCAGCGTCGATATAGATTTTCTCCAATAGAAAATCCCCATTGAATTCAGGAACAGACCAGACCATACGCCATTCCCCGATCCCAAGATCTGGATAGGATCCAGGATGAGCCAGAATAACGTAAATATATAGCCCTGACGCTCCTTTCTTCAGTACGAAGTGAACGTCTGCATTCCAAGCCGCCGTGTCCTTGGCGGCCGGATCGTAGACGTGCTTGCACGAAAGGTCCGCCACATCCGGCGTATTTTGGACCAAGGAAGCCTCGCAATGGCTGATCCTTTCATACGAGGCTCCGCCGTCCCGGCTGAAATAGACGTTGCGATGTTTGCCAGTATTGGCAACCATCTCGTGCCCCTGGTAGCGGATTGCGGTAATTTCAGCGGAGCGTGTATCGATCTCCGCCGTGATGATACCATTGGAAAGCGTCGTCAGATTCCCGTTCTGCGTAACGAGGACATCCGGTCCGGAATCTCCGCCGCCGGGAACGTTTGCCACAGCCGACCGACGGCCCGCCGCCAACAACACGGACACCGCCAGCACCGCTGCCGCAAGTCCTGAATGCCTGAAGTTAAACCAAGATGGCATGGTCATAGATCAAGAATTGCAATTCCGTGGGCTGCAAGCCGGACTTTTTGAGTCGCCTTGCCATCGCCCAATGTGATGGTTGTCTCTTGAGGCTTGTCAGCGTTATTGATAACCACCAGCTTGCCTTTTTTGCCAAACCAGGCGCATTCTGCGTGGACGTTGGAGGAAGTCCACGCCAAATACTGAGCCTCTTTCGCAGCAGCCCAAAAGAGGGCTCGATGAAGAAGGCGTGTGTTCTGGGGGGAAAACTTGAATCCGGAGAAATAAACGGCCCGTCCTTTGCCAGGGAGATTGACGGCGATGCGTGGCGATCCCTCTTTTTCCGCCAGCACACGGACCGAGGGACCGAGAGCGTAAATTCCATCCACTTCTTTGCCAAAGTCAATCGCCCCCTTCACGTCGGCTGTCATGAAATGTGAGGCTTTATCCACGGTATACAGGTATTTGCCGTTGGCCAGCCGCTCCCCGCGGTCGCGATCCACACCGAATAAATGAGAAAGTACAAAGAGTTGCCCGGCTTCTGGCCGGGCGGAAGGTGCGCCAATCCCCATCAGACCGCCCCCATCGAGCACCCAGCGCGTCAAAACTTCATTTATGCTAGGATCGTCCCAGCAATGTCCCCCACTCCAGGCGCTTCCCTCTCGGCCGCAGTTAATCACCACACCAACGCCCTTCGGCACGCCGTTGGCAATCAAGTCGTCAAAGCTGATGAATTCGACATCCACCGGAAGCCCCGCCAGCGACTCCAGTAATTCATTCAACTCTAGCCCATGATTAAAATGCCCGCTGCAAATCCAGCTTCGCAGACTTCCCCACGCCGTAAGGACCGCAACCTTGAACGGCGCGGTATAGGGCTTATCGTTTTCATGAAAACTTTTCAAAAGACGAAACTCCTGGGCGAGTTGCTCAATATAATCGCAAAAATCCGGGAAAGGTTCGACAAGGTGCAAATACCCTCCCAGGCCGATGCGTTCGATAGGCGCCCGAACGATTCCCCTGCGGGCGTTGATCCAGAAATTTTTCGCGTCGAGCGTCGGATTTCCGCCTTCCTTGAACGTGGGCTCGCCCTTGAGTCCGGTCGGGAACAGGTATGGATGCAACCGCAATTCGTGGGTCTTCACCCCCTGCACATGCGCGCAGAGCCGGACCTCGAAAGCATTGAACACACACTTGATGATTCCATCAAAGCCAAATGCACCAAAATACCTGCCGTAAGGCTCAACGCCGATCCAATGGTCATCATAAAACACATAAGCCTGCTTGTTGTAACGATGCACCATTTCCACGCACTGGCGACCAAAGTCCGCCGTGAACCGGTGGATGAAATCCATATAATCCCGGTAGCGGCGGGACGGCGCATTGTGCGTCGAATTGTACAAGCCGCCGTTGACGAAATCCTCAGAGGTTAGCTTGTAGCCATATCCCTTCTCGAACAAACGCAGTGCACGCGGGCTCACTGTCATGGCATAGTCCCCCCAATCGGAATAGACATAGCGCAGGTTGGGATCGTCGCCCCAGAACCATGTGAAATTATAAAACATGGAAGTGAAGCGTACCACGGAAGTATCCGGATGGCATTCCAGCCATTCCTGTAAAAACCGAAGCAGCACCTTGCGAGTTTCGGGATACATCGGGTCCACAGCCGCGAGATGCTCCCGATCCCCCCAGTTGTTGGTGATGTGGTTGTACATCGAAATTTCCTCCCAAATCCGATGGGCAAGGAAATTAACAGTGTACTTATGCCCGGAAATCGCGCCACGGATAGTTACAGAACCTTTGCTCGCGTCAAACTCCCATTGTTTCTTCGGAATCTCCACTCCCACCGTCCGGTCAAAGACCTGCCACCACTTTTTGGGATCGTCATGGAAGTTGACAACAAACTGTTCCCGGAAGAAACGATCTAAAAGACCGATCGCCACCGACTCCCGAACGGCAACGACTGGAAAACTCATCAAAAAATTCTGCTGAAGCCTCTCGATGTTCTTCTTCGCCCAGTGATTGACCGAACGCACCAGGCAAAGCGTTGAATAAATCCTGTAGCCCGATTGCACGATTTCGGGCGAAAGTTGCGTACCATCGCTATCGCGAATGTTGTCCGCCCCCCACTTTTTCGCCAGGTCAAGTGTCAACTTTTCACAACCTGCTTCGCCGGGAAGGGTAAAGCAGCCGGTTTTCAATGGGTCTGGGCTTTGATGCATGGGAACAAATCCGGCGAAATGATATTCACCGCATATTTGTTCATGTCTATCGTTTTCTGCAATTAACTGCAAGCATTTTCAAATTACGCCAAACCAGAAAATTATTAAAAATCTTGTATCCCCAAGTATAACTTGGTGCGTGTTTCCAATAAATTTCTGCCGAATGCAAGCAGATTCAATAGGTTTAAATAAATGCAATTTTTTGCAACTATAGCCTTGCTTTCATTAAGAAAATCCTCTATTGGTTTCAATGGAAACTATGATCCATTTTTACCTCTCCCTCCCCATTTCTGCTGTTCTGGTTTCTTTTTACGCGATGGCAGTCACCGCTCCCGCCACGGAAAATTCATCTGCATCTGCCCCGGCGCGCCAACCGATTCCCGCCGAATTCAAAGACCCCGAGACCGGCGCACGAATATTGCACCTTTCCAAGATTCCCAACGAAGCCTCGGGCGTCATTTATTTTACCCAGCCCTGCATCACTCCAGACAGCCGGTACACGCTAATCCGTTATCTCGAGCGTTCCGCCGGACACACTGCGGGAAAGTTATACCGTTATGATTTCATCAATGGAGAACTCATCCCTTTGATTGGCGAGATCACCAAGTGCCAGATCCTCGTGCCTGCTTCGGGCAATGTTTACTATACCATCGATGATGGCCACGCTATTCGCGTCACCAATATTTACGACCTGAAAACACGTAACGTCGCAACCATGCCCGCAGGCGTCCAGTGTTCTAGCGGACTCACAATCAACGCCGATGAAAGCGTGGTAGTGGGAACCGGAAACTTGATCAAAGAACACAAAGGAGAGGCCGTTCTTAAAACACCCCCCAACCAAGGTCCGGCATTCGAAACAGCCTTCAACCAGCATGATACCAACCTCATCCTGGCGGCCAACATCAAAAGCGGTGAAGTAACGGAGCTTCACCGCATCGACACATGGCTTGGCCATCCGCAGTTTTCCCCAACGGACCCTAATTTGCTGATGTACTGCCATGAGGGCCCGTGGGCCAAAGTAGACCGCATATGGACCCTCCGCCTTGGAAACAGAGCACAACCTGAAATCGTGCATCCACGCACGGAAGAAAACGAAATCGCCGGGCATGAATTCTGGTCCACGGATGGCCAGACAATCTGGTTTGACCACAATTTCCGCAACACTCCTGGGAAAGCTTTCCTGGAGGGAAAGAACCTGGCCACGGGAGCAATCACCCGATATCCGACAAATGCCTTTGGCGGATCCATTCATTATGTGCAATCTTCGGATGGCAAATTTTTTGTCGCCGACGGGCATGCCTTCAAAGGCGATCCCCAAAAACAGGCCATGTACATTCTGGTGCCCGAAAACGGTAATCTCCGGCAAATCAGACTTTGCTCGATGTCAAAAAACGATTACGCGGCAGCCGAGCCGAATCCGCACCTGACCCCAGACCAGCATTGGGTCGTATTTACGGCAACGCTGCACGGCACTTCTCAAGCCTATGCAGTGGAAATGCCGAAAGAATTCTGGCGATAATCCAACATTAATTCTAATCGTATGATCCGAAAAGCATTTGTGATGAGCGTTAATGCAGGGGCTGAACAGGAATACCAGCGTCGTCACTCCCCGATCTGGAGCGAACTGGAGCAAACACTCAAAGAACACGGTGTTCACAATTACTCCATCTTCCTCATACCAGCAACCCGCCAACTCTTCGCCTATGTCGAAATTGAGGATGAGTGCCGCTGGGACGCCATTGCCCAGACTGACGTATGCAGACGCTGGTGGGCATCAATGAAGGAACTCATGCCGTCGAACGCGGATAACAGTCCTGTCAGCGAGGAACTGCCGCAGGTATTTCATATCGACTAGTAGCAATAACAGTATTCAGCGCAATGCTGCTCACTTCCCTCATTTCAGCATATCTGATACTGCTAAGATAAGCGAGTCTGTCTTAATCTGGCCGGACGATCTGAATCGTCGTATCAGCCAGCGTGATGATGGGATTATCGTAGCCAGCTGGCAACGGTCAGCTACACAGGGCAGGATTTGGACAACCGGACCTACGGTTGCAACCCGGCGGGGAGCCTGTTGGGTGTGAGCGAGCCAAGGGAAAACAGAGTGGCCGACACCGCCTATACTTATGACGGGTTCAAGCGGACCGCGACGGGAAGTTCCTAAGTGTTCACCCCGAAGCGTTCTCAGCTTGTTGACACCATCGACGATATACCTGCTCTCTATGTCGAGGTCATTGCGGAATTTTCTGCAGACCAGAGAAGGGGAAGAGAGATTTGTGGAGTTTCACACAATGGGCCGACAGAATTCGCGTGGGCGAAATATCGGGGAGTGATGCACGGATAAAGCAGGTGCGGATGAAGTGCCCGTCCCTGCCTGGGAAAGCTGTGCCTAGACAGCTTAGTCGCCGTAGATCTGCGTTTCATAGAACGAGGTGGTGACTGCCGACGTGGCGGCGATGACATAAATACGAATGTAGCGATATTTCGTCGTGCTGGATAGCGTGTCGTATACGATGCCTTTGACGGAGTTGGCCTTCGAAACGAGGACAGTCCAGTTAGTGTCGTCGTTGCTGCCCTCGATGCGGTATTTATAACCGTTTGTCTGATACCACTTGGTCCTCATTGAGCGCACGGTATGCGCCGCACCCAAGTCCACCCGCCACCATTGGGGAAGGCTGGTCGAACTGGACTCCCAGCGATTAGCCTCGCTGCCGTCGTTACCCTTGCCGGAGGTATTGGCGCCGTTGGAGGAACTGCAGGTGGTTGTTTTGCCCTGGGAAAGCAGGGTGTTGGTGGTATCGGCTCCAGCCTCGAGCTGCACGAAGTCATACATGATGCCGTAGGCTGGCGCAACGGGGCGAGTGCCGCTCCACGAGCTAGTGCTGGAGCGTACCTTGATCTGAACGGTGTTCGTGCCGGTGTGCAGCAATGTGGGGCTGAAGGTGAAAGCAAAGTTCTGCTGCTGGCCGCGGAGAACGGCGCTACGGTCCATTGCGCTGTCGTCCGCCGTGTAGGTGCCGTGATAGGCGTCGGTATCCACGTCGGTGCCGTTGACGAGTACATTGAACGCGCCCGCGCCAATAGCACCGGCGAGCGCCACGGTGAGCGTGCAGGTGCCAGATGGGACCGTCGCGAGATTGAAGTTAATATTGGCGGATGGCGCGACATAGGCGCCGCTGGCGTTGGCAATCACGGGCTGGGCATAATACCAGTTCGCGGCCGGGGAACTTGTGCCAATGGTGTAATCTACTGAACCGCTGCCGTAGGTGACGACTTCGTCATAGTAGCGCCACCAGAGGCCGAACTGCTTGGGCAGGTCGCCGTAGCGGAATTCACTAGTGGAGCGGTCAGATGTGCCGATGCGCCAGAGGAGTTGCTGTTTCTGAGATACATTCCAAGTAAGAGTGCCGAGAGCCGTGGTGGCGCCGGCAGTGACGGCCACACTCGTTTTCTGGTAGTCGCCATAGATGCCGGGTACGTAGGCGTTAATAGTGTAGGTTCCGGGACGGATCTTCGACAGGGTGAAGTTGCCATTGTCATCAGCCTGCGTGGAGAAGACGTAATTCATCTGGCCCTGCCAGACCCAATCGATATCGGAGCGGTCGCAGACGACGATTTGGGCGTTGGCCGTGGACTGGCCGGGAGCAACGAGCTGGCCGGTGATCGTGCCGCGGCTGATTGGATAAATGCTGGTGCCGGGCGAGGTCAGCCAGGAATAGGGCCAGGCGGCAACTTCCGCGGCACCTTGCGTCTTCGCAGCGGACCAGATGTAGGCGTGGGCGGTGCCGGTGTTGGCGTAGATGAGGATGGGACCATAGATCTTGCTCCAGGTGGCGCCGGCGGCGATGGACTCATCCGGACCTACGGCGTAGCCGTGGCCTTCGTTGGTGTTGACGCCGAGCGCGGTGTCTTGCACGGTGCCGCGGAGCTTGGTGGGGCCGCCGTTGAGCCATTCCTGGCTGGCATTGAGAATCCATATGCCGTAGTGATCGTTTGCATTGCCGAAGGTGTTGACAGAGGACGTCTCAGGGCCGGAGTAAACCGACCAGTCATACTTCGTCCAGACGGGTCTTAGGTTGTAGTTCAACCCGATCATCTCCTCCGAATTGGGCGTGGAGTATTCCGGCCAGTTCGTCTGGTAATAGGAGCCCGTTGGAGCAGTGTAGGCGGTCGACGAGAGCAGTTCGTAGGTGGAGTCGTAAATCGTACTTGCGCCGGTTAGGGAGCTACCGACTGCGTAATTCCAACAATCATCCGTACCGCAGTAAGAGTAGACCGGGGTGCCCGTGGCGGTCACATTCGTTTGCGCTACCAAAAGGCGCTGCTGATAGAGCCCGGCGGCTGGCTGGCTCGCATTGTGCCTCCATATGACGTACTTGTAGATCCCGGCAACGCCGTCGCGCATCACGTAATGCATATCCACGTCGAACATGCCGTTCGGGAAGAGCGTGGCGTCGTAGCCGAGTTTGGTGTTGCGGAAAGAGATGTCCATCATGCTCGAGGTGTTGGTGGTCACGCTGTAAACCGAGCTCAAGCCGCTTGCCATGCCGACCCACTGGTCGGTGGTGCCAGAGACAACGTGCGTCGTATAATAGAATCCCGAACTGGTCGCGAGCTCCGTGCTGCCAAGCTTGAAGGATGAAATATCACTACTCCCTTTATTGATGACAACCGTGACGAGGCCGTTGGAAAGAACGACCGAGGTTTCATTATCGATCAGGGAGACATTCTGAGCGAATGCCGCCGAGGTAACTTCACACGCTATGGAAAAAATAATGAGGAGTCGGCCCAATGCTTTTCTCAAGAGCAGATTGTAGTAGGTGGTTTGCATATTTGGGGTTAGTTGAGGATAATCTCCCGTGAAACGAGGGGGAAACCGGCATATTGGGAGAAAAATGCCGGCAGAAAGCTGATTTTAAGGAGGGGGAAATAAAAACTGCGATATCCTTGCAAAAACTTGCTGATATATTCCCAATGTATACGTCCGGGTATATTTCAATCCATTCGAATGCTATTTGTAAAGAAAAATCGATGTAAAAACCACTTTAATTACAAATTGATTGCAGTATTTTGCATGAAAATACTTACATATAAAATTGCCGATATTGGACTCGTATGCGACTTCCTAAGGATCAGGCGGATTGAAACCTAGCGGTGGCATGGCGACAATACCGATGGGCTTATTCTCCAGACTTGGATATGCTTGAATGGGTTGTATAGTCCTCGTATTCCCGGACCAAGTATTCCAACTGGCGCTCGCCCAAGACCACAAATTGATCGAGGCATTCCTGCTCGATGCTCTGGACGAACCGCTCGACAAATGCATTTAGGTTGGGCGAAGCGAATGGGAGCTTCTTTACCTTGATTCCCTCGCTTCGAAATATCTCGTCGAATTTCCCTGTGAACTTGGTATCGCCGTCCTTCAGGAGATAGGTGGCTTTCTCACCTCGCTCAGCCGGTTCCATGGATAGGTTGCGCGCCTGTTGTTCCACCCACGGTCCGTTCGGCTGGCAGGTCGTTCCGGCGATTCACACACGTCAGCTTCCGACATGGATGAAAAAGAGGATGTAGAAGGCCACTTTTCTAAAAGTAGTCCACACGTCTTTCGTGAAAAAATTGCACGCCCATAACGTGTCCATATGGCGTTTGATGAAGAGATCCCAATCCCCCTTGTTCTACCAGGGCTTGGATGGAACCCGTTCTTGATCATGGTTTTCTTGATCGTGTTTGTGGCCACCGTAATCCCGAGCTTCTTCAGTTCATCCTGAATTCGGGCGTATTCCCATCCGGTTTCTTTGGCTAGCCGCAGGATCAATTCCTCCACGTTCTGAGGGATCGATGGTCGGCCTGGATGCCATTCCCCGGGTTTCCCGCTTCCCTCAGCTACCGAAGGAACGTCTTGTAATTGACGAGTGATAGCATCTCTTGGACGGCGCTGCCCAGCGGTCGCTTCAAGCGACCCAGAAGCGCCCGTTCCGCCGGAGTGGTCTGAATCTGTTTTGAGCACCGGGAACGGAGGATGGCATTCTCCGCCTTCAGATACGCAATCTTTCGCAGCAGGATGGACTGGCTCATATGGACGAGGAAAACGAGAATGGGGGGCTGGCGGGTTGTGGACATAGAAAAGTGCTTAAAGAAGGTGGCCAATCGGGCAATTTTTCGGTATCAAAGCTCCACCCTTGAAAAAACGGAATTTACAGAGGAAAGACGTGTTGGAACAACATATTTGGTACGATCCAAACGAGCTGCATAATTGTTCCAAGTGACACATAACTATGCATGAAACAAAAGAACCTGCGGTTCCGTCCGCAGTAGCCTGGCGACACCGGCGGGGTTTGCAACGACCCGGTCGGAAGCTGTCGCGACAAAGTAACTGCGTCCTGCGGGACGGCAAGCCTGCCGCGAGGTAAGGTTTGCGAATCACCAATGTCAGGCGATTCGAGTGCGAAGCTGATGGCATGTCCACACAAGTGAACTGCGAGCAAGCACCGTCATTGTTATGGAGCCAAAAGACATTGGCAGGCTCCGGCCAAAATAGGCACGCGGTCGGCTGTCCTACTCAAAAATTAGGGCACACGGATAAAAGCACCGCCGGTCTAGTGCAGGGACTAAACCATCGTATGTTGTGCAGCTTAGATGGGGTAAACCGCCGCCCTGCCTCATTGAGGCAAGCGTGTCCGCGAGGGCCGCTGTTGGGGTGCCGGGTATGTCGAGAAAGGAAAGCTATTTCCAACGAAGGAAGGGACTCCGCAAGGAGGCATCATCTCTCCAACGCTGGCAAGCATGACCTTGGACGGGTTGCAAAAGCTGTTGAAGAAGAAGTTCCCAAAGGGAACCGCTCCCCAAAACGGCATCCGTCCCAAAGTCAACTTCGTAAGGTATGCGGACGACTTCATTATCACCGGCAGTTCACGCGAACTGCTCGAAAATGTAGTGCGTCCTTTGATCGAAACGTTCCTCAATGAACGGGGGCTGCGGCTCTCGCCAGAGAAAACCAAGATCACACATATTGATGAAGGCTTTGACTTCCTCGGCCAAAATATCCGTCGCTACAAAAGCTTGGTGCTCGTCAAGCCGTCGAAGAAAAACACGCTTGCGTTCCTGACAAAGGTGCGGGAACGAATCCGTGCAAACAGGAGCGCAACGCAGGAAAACTTCCAAACGGAAGAGAAGCAGCAACACCCGGTCCAAGGAAGCGGTGTTAACCAGAAACCAGAAGTTTCGAACCGCTATCAATGGGGCCATAAAGGATTCGAAACTAAATCTACGATAAAAACGTAGATATCCCCACCCGCCAGATTCCTGTTAACCGAGAACGATTTTTCCGTAAATGGAAGATCCGAACCGCGAAGGATTCGAGTTTTGTAAGTCATTCTTGATCAAGAGAAACTCTGAGAGAAAAACAGAGAGTCTGTTCAAAGAGGGGTGTGCATGGGCAACCACCTTCAAGAGGCTCATAAACAAGGTTTGTGAGCCTCTTTGTTTTTGCACTCACCACAGCAGGCGGCGAACCCCGTGGTGACATCTGCGAGTTCATTGCTAAGGAACGGGCCAGATTCAGGCCCTGGAACGCAATTAACCTTGGCTTGAGCCGATTTTGGCCGTTCAGGCTTGAAGGCCAGTCATGCTTGCAGAATTCACGGCAACAGAAAATTACGAACGAATCGAACTGTTCGAATCCTTTCGGATTGAGATCGAAATTTTTGCATTCTAACTTACACCAATTTCCCTCTGCCCTCTCCCCATGCCTAACCTTCAGCTAATCCCATGAACCGGCTCTTTCTGTCGCTTATTCTGCAAATGACCTTGGCTGCGTCTGTGGGCAATGCGGAACCCTCCACGCTATCCACTTCTCCATCGCTTCCCTTGGTCTTTTGGGCACACTACATGCCCATGGTTCCGCACGGGCATCTCGGCGCCCATCCCTATACGGGGGGCAACCATGATGCTTGGCCTTTCAGCACCCAATACGACAGCCTTGTGGACGAATTCAAGGAGGATGTCCGGCAGGCTCTTGAAAGCGGAATCAACGGCTTTCAAATGCTGGCAGTGCCTAGCGAAGCCATGTATGACGCATCGCGCCAGGTCCATCAGGAAACCGGGCAACCTTTTTTCGTGGCTCCCCTGTGGCTGGACCCCAAGAACGTGGGGCAAACGGCCGATGTCGTTGAAAAATTCCAACACAATCATGACGGCGATCCCCTGCTCTTACGCGTCAACGGTGAGCCGCTCCATTTTGTCTGGAATACGGGTACCGATGAGCGCGTCAAAAACCTGGCCCAGGAATTGACTCGGCGCGGCCTGCACCTGACGCTTGCTCCCACGCTGACTGGCGCCACGAAGCTAAAGGAATTGCTTGATACGCCGGACTGGCCGGACTCTTCGCCATGGAAGGCCGGGGTGTCCTGGATGAACGGCGCTCCGCCCCCGGAGCTGGCCCGGTTAATGAAGGAGAGGCTTGTCAGCGCGACCCACGGCTACCTGTATGTTCCGGCTATCGCGGCGGGTTATGACAGTTCCAACCGGCCCGGGCAAGCGATTCATGTCCCTTTTTTCGGCGTCAAAACACTGCTGCAATCCCTCAAGACTTGGATCGGTCTGGGATTTCGGCAGTCCACGCTCATCACGTGGAATGATCCCCACGAGTCGCTGGAAATTCCTTCCAGCCGAAATATCTGGGGCCATAATTTGATTCTCAGATACTACCACGGCATTGCGGAAATCGGGAAAAGTCCCTTGCAAGCCCCCGCGGTGGTAGTGTCTTACCCGGCGGAGGTTATTCGTGGCGACCAGCTCTATTTCCAGGTGGTTGGCCTTCCTCCCTCGGATGTTGCCATGCAGTGGCGAACCGAGGTGAAACTGGTGTCCATCGGGGTGGAGGGAGACAAACCGGTGGTATTATCTGGGGTTACCCGCTCAACAGTGAACGAGGAGGCTTTGATTGAAATGTCCTGGAACGCCGAGGAAATAATTGAGACTGTCCCCGCCGTGCAGCCGGTGGTCAGCGTGGATTGCCGCGCATCCACCGATGGGGAGTGGAAGCCGTTGTATCGCGGGAAAAAACTACCTCCGATCCGCCTGTCCTATAACCTCGTCCGGTATCCGGTCCCCTACGCCATCGATTTGTCCAAAATTGCCGAGACTCCGTCTTTCAAATTAGATGTGGAGGCTTCCCTGCCTCTCGACCATGCCAAGCTAACCATTACCGGCCCCCCTGGCGAACTGCGCCGGGTAATGCTTTGCGATCAAACCCGCAGCCTGGGGGCTTTCCGCGACGGAACGCCGGAAAAGGGAGTACAGTATTCAAACCTTTATGTACGAATCGAAGCGTCAGAAGACTTACCGCTGACGCTCAGCGTCCGCGACGGAACGATCGCCGATTTATTCAGCCCCAACCGGCTTCTCAAAGACACAATCCTCAAGGCGGGGCAATCCACCTTCACCTTCAACGCCCGGCCTCCGGGAAAAGAGTATCGGGCTCGCGTCGCGAGGCTGAACCTCGGCGCGAATCCGGCGTTGTCTCTGACGCTGGGATCCGATGCCCAGCTCGGAATCACCAATGCCAGCCTCGCGGAGCTTAAAGACGGCATTGTCAAAACGGTCACCTCGAACGGACGCATGGTTACGGTCGGAATGGTTTTAACGACCGATGCCACCGAGCCTCTCATTGACTATCCTCTCGCGGGGCCGGTAGCGGAACGGGATTTGCCATTGAAGCATAACCACCAGGAACCGAGCCTATTGTTTGCAATGGGGTTGCTGAAAAACGATCAAGTCGTTCTTTCGCAACCCGTATGGTTTGGCTCGCCCAAAAACGAGCCCAAGGTTCCCGTTCAGTGGATCGATACCAAGGGAACGTTTGACACCTTTGTAAATCCAGCGTCTGCGGTAACAATGAACCCGTTCACAATGAAAGACATCCGCACCGGGTTCCTTCCGAAAAGCGAGATTCCCTTCTTTTACCTAGATTTTGAGGAAGGGGCTGGATCGCGCCTCAACGACTTGGGCACAAGTCAACAGCCAGGGCGGGCGTTTATTGCCCTGCGGAGTTTAAACCGCGACGAGGCCTTTGAGAATGAAGCAAACGGACGCTACAAGTGGATCGATAGCGGATTCAAAGGACACGCCCTGAGCCTGGGCGGAGACACGGTAATCCGCTTCCGTTCAAAATCCGCTTCCGTCGGAGCCGAGACGCTGAGCCTGTGGGTGGAAGTCAACCCGGAGAAAAAGGCCGGGGGCGCTGCATGGTCCACTTTGGAAGCGGGAGACTTTCGCCTCTCTCTCGACGGGAATGGAACTGCCACCATGAAGTTCACCAAGGGAGATATTACCTTCGAGAAGTGCGGTTCCCTTCCACTGGAAACCGGTTGGAATCACCTTGCGTTTGTCTATGACTTGGCGTCAGTCCGTCTCTATCATAACGGGGTTGAAATGATGTCCGGAAAGGTTTCCAAGCCCGTCTACCAAAGAACTCATCAAACCCCGTTTGTGGGATTTACGACCGCCGCAGAAAGCGGCCCTGGATTCACTGGCGCTATTGATGAACTGCAAGTGATCGGAACCGGAATCGATGCAAAGGTTGTGGGGGAGCTGGCCAAAGGGCGGGTATGGCGATAAGTTTAGCGTAAGGTGGCGAGCCGTAAGCGCGCATGGCACTACGGACGCTGTCATTCCTTGCCTGTGGGCTCGCATCCAGATGCGGCAGCGGCACTTTCGCCAACCAGCAATAGATAGCCCAATTTTACAGGACCGTTTCGGCGAAGTAAGGGATTAACGGCTGGCGGCAACACCACCTGCAAAACATGTTCTCCCGGCGGCAGGCCGGAGGACAAGGCGTTAAAGAAATAACTCCCACGCGTATTGGGTGCTACCCGAAAGGATATTTTTCGTAGTAATAAGCGTACACTTTGCGCTTGGCTGCGCGTAGAACTTCCCTCGGCGCTTGACGGAACGGCCACCAAGCGGTTCTCGGCGAGTCCACCTGACCTGCCATCAAAACATTGTCCAGCGACCACGCGCCGGTGCGTTCATCGCCGCCGGAGTTTAGGAAACGCAAGTGGCGATAGAGGAGCATATTTTCCCCAAGCTCAGAGGTGCCTGAAGTGATGGGATGATGCTGATCGGCGAAATCGATCACGGTCACGACAGCTCGGTTCGAAGAGGAGAAATCGACCGCAAGGTGATACCAATGGCCTGCTTTGAGGGGGACGATGGTCTTTGGCTGCCCCTTGGTGAAGCCCGCCTGGATTGGGTCGCCGAGGAGCAGTTTCAAGCCCTGTCCAGAGTCATCGGTCAGTTCACATTCCAAGTTCAGAAGCGCTCCATGTGCTGTTTCCTCGACGATTTGGAAGTCAAACCCGAGGTAGAGTTGATACGGTGGGGGCGGCGCGAATGAATACTCAATCCCACAACCCCTTCCAGCCTTGGGGTCGTTGTCCGTCATGACCAGCCCTTTCCCAGTGACCCGGTTGCCGATAAAGGGCGACTCTGCTTTTTCCTGAAGCGAAAAGTGGACGCTATCCGAGAATTTGCCGACCGGCTTCCAGGGGAACGGGGGCAGCAAACCAGCCAGGTATTCGTCGAAGCGATCGACCGGGAGTTGTTCCACACCCACCAGCGGAGACGGCGCTGGATTTGCATCAAGGCGGGATGCTCCCGCGCTACAAAACACCGTGAGAATGCAAAGCGTTATCCAGAGCGGGGTGAACGTCATAGGAGTTGGGATGAAGGGGCGGGCGAAAAGATGATGGATGGTTCGCAGGGGTGAATTTCCTTTACGGATTGGCTCGTTGCAATCAAGATGCAATCGAACCGTTCGACGCATGAACTCCTCCCCCTCCATGGCGGCGATAGCGAAGGCCGCCAATGTCGCCAAATCCACTGTTTCTCTCGCCTTGCGCAATGATCCCCGGGTATCGGTTGAGGCAAGGGAACGCATTCAAGGAATTGCTCAGAAAATGGGCTACAAAAACAACGCTCTTGTGGCGCGGTTGATGTATGAACTGCGCACGGCGGGCAAGCAGAGGTATATTGGATCCCTCGCTTTTGTCAATGTGCACCGGGTTGCGGAGCTTCGCAAGATATCCGGCCATGTGAATAGTTGGCTGGTAGGTGGCGAGCAGCAGGCCAATCGCCTTGGCTATAGTGTGGACCATTTTTGGCTGAACGACCCCGAACTGTCAGCCGAACGTTTGTCGCGGATATTCTACGCCAGAAATGTTCAGGGCGTTATTTTTTATGGTCTTCTTGATGAGCCTTGCTTGCACGGGTGCGAATCGATATGGGAGCACTTCCCCTCCGTGAGCATCGGGTCCCGCTTACGGAAACCAGCCCTTCACTTTGTTTCCAACGATCATTATTTCACCGCTATGCAGGCTTGCGAGCAACTGGCGATCCGCGGATATTCTAGAATCGGGCTGATACTAGATCGGCTACTTGATAATATATTGGAGCACCGGTTTGTTGCTGGCTATCGCGAAAGCTGCTTGGACCAGCAAAACAATTTCCCTGTATTATATCTCGACGATGTTCGCGAATACCCCCACACGGAAGGTAAGCGCAAATTTATCGAATGGTTCAATACCTACCATCCCGATGCCTGTATTTGTCTCAACAGTTTTATTTTGGATTGGATTAAGGAACTAGGCATCAAGATCCCAGATGAAATGGGAGTGGCTTTTCTCGATCTCCCCAAAGAAATCAAAGGAAAGGCTGCCGGCATGGAGCAACAGGCGGAATGGACGGGGATGACGGCTACCGACATGATCATCGGCCAGATTCTTCGAAGAGAAGTAGGCCTCCCTCCTTTTCAGCGAGGCATTTTGATTGAAAGTCAATGGTGCCCAGGCCCCACGGTCCGGGAGGAAATCCCTTCTCCCGCAGTTTCTGCAAAACGCCGAGGCCGAAAATCAGCCAAGGAGAAGACTGCAAACTAGCGCTTTTAAAAAGGCCCGCTCGTTTCGCATTTATCCCCCGGGGCAGTATCTTGCCATCTTTTCCCGATACCGCTTCACAAAATCTTGCACGACTGGCGTGTACGGGACTGGACCGGAGGGAGCGGCCTCAAAATGGTAACCGATTTGCACCCCGTTCTCGGAACGCGCCACGGGAAGCCCCGTCGTGGTATCAATCCAAGCCTTTCGCCCCGACGCAACCGGCCCATTTCCACGGGCGACAAGAGAATCAAAGTGCCAGCACGCTACCCCTCCCAGGCTGGCGATTCCTCGGCAATTCGCCAATGAGATCCACTCCATCCCCGCAAAACGTGCGCGTGTGGAGGGGGTGCTGGAAAAGTTATGGATCGAGTCGACATAGGCTTCCTCATGGCCCTCGATATTTGCCGAAGCCACGGTGATCGCGCCGACCTTCCATCGCTTCGTTGTTTTTCCGTCGGCAAAGGTAGATGCAGAGAATTCCGAACCGTCAAAAACCACCCTCCCTATCTTGACGGGGTAATCGCCCGATATTTTCTCCTTGCGCGTTGGATCGGTAATCTGAGTCTCCACCCAGCAGGCACGCGCCGGTTTGATGGCGATCTGATCCATGGCAGGAGGGGGCCGTAAATCAAGCCGGTCTGAACTCTGTCCGTGCAGGGCGCAAACGGACCCAATGAGAGCGTATAAAAAGGCGTGCGGGGTTTTCATTTAGTTGGAAACGGTCTCTGCGGTCTGATGGACGACTTTTCCAGTAAATCTGTCGATGGAAATATGGAGCCAGCAGCGCTGACTGCCCTCCTCCACGAAATCCTTGGGGTCGGTTGGATTGCCCACGAAGCGCCCGGACTGGGCGGTGAGGTCGATGAGCAGGTTCCATGTCCGGGTTTGAACTGAGGAGGCCGATGCGCGGATAACCCCCTCCCGTTGCTCCTTGATACGCTTGCTGTCTCCCGAGAGGGCGGTGTCAAGCACAAGGCTGGCGAGCCAGCGGGCCCAGTCACCCGGATCGCGAACCGTGCCGGCGGCGGTTGCCGCGCGGTTGCTCACGATCGTACTGGATATGGTACTTGCCTGAGATTGGGAGAGAGTTGCCGCGGCATTCCCTTTCAGGGATGTCTGCGAAAGCAGGGCGGCCAGCACGTTTTGATCTGCGGCATTGACGTTGATTTTTCCGGCGACCAAGGGCGTCTCCTTGGTTGCATCGCTAATGCAAAACAAGTCTGCAAGCGCCGAATCAGCTGACGTGCTAGAAAATAAATCCAGCGTCTTGAAGGGTTCATCTCGGAACACATAGCCCAGCTCGGCAACACTGCGGAAAGGGCGGTTCAAAATACGCGGGCGAGCGTCCGTATCCGCAACGGAACCCTGGGCCTGTGGGTAGGCACCGTAGAAGCCGTCGCCTGGGCGGACGATTCCATCAGCATCCGGATACCAAGAATTAGGGGTCACGCTATTAGACGCGTTATTATCGGCCCACATGCCAGGCCGCCCTAATTGCGGGTACGGGCCAAACGAGGCGGTGCTTTCAGTATAGAGAAACCCAGAGGTTGCAGGCGTTCCCCATTGGGTCTGCAACCCCGCCTGCGATCTTGTGGGGCGCATCGTGTCTCCCACATTTTTGTTCGTCGCGGGACAACCGAACAGCCCAAAGCGGCTCGATCGCGGATCCGGCTTCACCAAGCTGCGGCAGAGGAACGGGGTTCCATTAGCATACACATAGGTATAGGATCCAAAGGCGGGCGAGACAACCGAGTCGTCCTTTACCAGCCCGCTGCCGACACCGCTGTTGGTGATCCATTCCAGGCGGTGGTAGGACAGCCAGCCCAACGTGGGATGTTGATACTGGAGCTCGACCGTGAGCGGCACCGATACATTGAAGGCAGATACAGTCCACTTATAGTCCGTGGCATTATGGGTAAAGTTCTGATCGGGCGCGGAAACGCTGCCGACGTGGAAGCCCGCGAAATTGGCCGTTCCGTCCGTGAAGATATCCCCGTTTGTACCCGAGCTGTTGGCGGGGGTCAGGAGACCTGGCTCTCTGAACCCCGCAGGCAAACAGGGGAAATTGAGCGTTGCGGGCGAACTATCAAAATTTCTCGAGGTTCCATAGGCCCCGACCAGCCCGGAGGAGCCGCTGCGAAAGACCTGAGGCTGCATTGTGCCATCATTCACCGTGGCGCGCAGACTCATAGTGCCGCTACGGAGCGTGCTGGTTTGATGAGGATTCCACAGTTCCGCCAATAGCCAGACATGCAGGGTGTCACGGGTCGCGTTATTGGAAAAAGTGGGCGCTCCGGCGACAGGCCGGTAATAGGTGATGTAGATGGAATTGAGGCCGGGAAGATCCTCCACGCCGAAAGCGTCCCACGCTTGGCTGTTCTGGCTATTCACGATCCGAATGGCCGTCGGGTAGTCGTCGGAATCGGATTGGTCCATCATATTGGCTCCGATCTGGATAACCTGCAGCGTCGGATTTTTGTCAAAGAGCGTCGTCAGGGCGACGCTGCTGTTCGTGGCCGACTTGCCAATGGAACTGGAAAGAAGGCCCGCCTGAAGTAGCTCAAAGAAATTGGGTTCCCGTTTGGCCGCGGCCACATCCTTGAGGGTAGCTATGGCGCTAAGAATAGTCGATCCGGTGGGGCCGACATAATTCCAGCGACTGTTCGAGGAATCCCAACTGAGACCGAAGCATGCCTGGATTGCCGAACCCGAGATACCCGATTTAGGACCAGCATCAGTGATCCAGGCTAGTTTGGCTAATGAGAAGCGGCGCTGAATGAGCGCATCGCCATCCTGCACATTAAATGTGTAGTTTGTACCGTCATCAAAGTAATGGGTGACGGTGCCGCTGGTGAGGAAGCGGACATTGGGGATATCCCGGTTAATGCTAGTGCCTGTTTCGGCCAACGCCGCATAATCGACGGATGCCCCGGAAGGGGTTGCGGGCGACCAGGATGGAGCGTCCACGGAACAAGAGTTGGCCGTGAAATAGGAGGCCGAAGAGGAAGAGAACCCCGCAACGTCATTATCCACGGCATTCAGAAAATCCTGGCGGGATAGGAACGCATTGCTACCCACTTTGGTCTGTAGAAAACCGTATTTGAGCCCCCAGTTGTCCAGATAGGATTGATAGGCGGAAGCCGAGCCGCCGTCCGCTGGATTTCGCCAGGATACAAGCTGATCAGCATTCGCACCAAGCGCGGCGATGGACAAGTCAGCATAGGCTTGGCAGGACTTGAAGGATGGATAGTGATTGGCATCAGAAACCATCATGGAGGGATAACCCGCAACATTGGCATCGAGCAGGCCGGAGACATCGTAAACTGTATAGGCAAAGCGCCCGACGACATAGCCCGGTTCGGTGGATTTTGCAGTGAGTGAAGGCGATGGCGCGATGCCTAGTCCCTGGGTGAGGTAGACCCAGGTGGGCTTCGTAGCGCTGCCAAGCCGGGGGCCATTGGTAAACCAGTTCGTTTCGTTGCGGCCATTCCGGCTTGGTGTGTCAATGGTGACCGAGGAACCCAGCGCATTGGTTGAGGAGGCATAGGGATTCAGCGTCGCTCCATTAGCGGACACGTAGAGAATGGTGTTGGAGCCAGTGGTGTCCGCATTGAGTCCAGTCTGTCTCTTGGGCACAATATAGCTGGCATCTTTCGGAATGTAGACCGACACACCACCCTCTGCGTAGGCGGCTCCCGAGAGGGAGCCATCGACGATCTGCTGCCGCAACTGGCCGATAATGATGTCGCTAGCCGAACTGGCCAGCATCCGGGTCTTGATTTGATTGGTACTGGAAAAGGAAATCTTACGGGAAAGCTCGGCACGGGAAAAGAACGCAAGAATCACCACGCTCAGAAGAGCCACCGCCGCCAGCGTAATGAGCAGCGCCGACGCATTTTTTTTAACAGAAATGATGCCATTCATTGGGGTTTGGAGGGGAATGGGGTGACGGGATAATACCGCTGAAAGACTCGTACGGACTGAAGCGCGGGGAGCGGCGCTTGCCCCAAAAGCAAATTTGGCAGGCCGTCGGCCGTTGAGGCCCACGCTTGAACCGGAAGCAGATTGTCGGTGTCGGCGGGGGGGGAGAACTTTCCCGCCAGTGTAGAAATATGATGCGCACTCAAGAGCTTGAGACTGGCCGCGTCCACAATCACCAGTCCGACCACAATGCCGCAGACGCGGTCCAGATCGATATATTCGGCGGTGGTGGTGCCATCCAAGCCGGTGACCGTGCGCACGGGGGCATTGTAAACAATCTGCCCCTGAGCGTTGCCGAACGACGTGGGGCTCCCGGCCAGTGTCACAACTTCATTATCCGGATAAAGCTGGAACCCGACGACCATCTTGATAACTCCCGGAGCCATCACATCGAAGGAATTCGCGTTAGATGTGGAGGGAGCGAGCGGCAGCAGCGCAGAGGGAAAGGCCGCATCGGAAAGCCGCACGGGAAAGCCGTCGGACTTGAGCCCCATAAACCCCGTGCCGGTTCCCCAGCCCGGAGTCCAGTCCACGGGGATGCCTGCCCGAATGAGGCAGAGCCTTGGCGCGCCGGTCGAATCCTTATTATCCGGGTGGGCTGCCACCCGATAGGATACGAGAGAAACCTTGCGGCTTGCTGAAGTGGCTCCCGCCGAACTGACCCTTGAGAGGAAAAGGAGAATATTGGAGGTGTTATATACCGAATAATATCCAGAAGTTGAGCCGCCATTTCCCGCGTAAAAATCCATATCCCGCCGCCGGGGCAGCGCTGCAAGGTCAGTGCCAATGCGGTCGAATACCTGGCGGGCCTGGGAAGCCGCATCTATTGTCCGGTTGCTCAAGCGCGTCGTTCGAGACGTCGCTTCCGTGATCTGAACAACCATCAAGCCAATGACAGTCAGCACAGCGACCGCCACCATCACTTCGAGGAGGCTGAACCCCCTCTTATGCGCCGTTGAATATAAGTCAAGGCGGAGGGATTTCATGGCTCGGGAAATGTGACAACAGCCTGCACGTAGCCACGGACTTTCGCGGTATCCGTAAGATCCGCAACCGTGGCATTGGAGAGGGCAGGCCAACTGACAATCAGCTTGGCCTGGATGGGAGTGAGACCCGATGAAGGGACTGTGGTATAAACGACGGTTGCCTGAAAGGGAGCATGCTGCGAAAAAGTTGGCAATGGATGCAGAGAATCGTCCAACGCTGTACTCCATTCACCGGGAACCGGGACCGTTCCTGACGTGACCGCGGACAATGCCGTGTTAAGCGCCACCCGGCTTGGTGTGCCTGACATGGAATAGGGAAGCGCCAGACCGAAAATCCGCGATCGCCCTGCGCCGAAGGCGTTGGGTGAGGCATTGAACGTTGCGGAAGGATAGGTATTACGGAGATCAGCTTCCAGGCTGGTGAGAATATCGGACGCCGCCCGCGTTTCGTCGATCGTGACCTTATTGGTCTGAATTCCGAAAGGCAGCAGACCCAGAATGGCAATCAAGGCGACAGCCACGACCCCCAAGGCAAGCGACACCTCCACCAAACTGAAACCTGAAGCTCGTTTCATTGCATATTCTCTTGGCGAAGCACCGTCATGGCGCCGTTAATACCCGAAAGGCGCAGCAGGAAGGATTCCGCTGCCTTTCCCGTTAAGGGAGCCATGCCGATTTTGACATAGCGAACCGGCTGATCCGCCTTCAGACATGCCTCTCCAGCGGGAGTGAATTGGACAAAATAGCTAAACGAAACAGAGCCCGCCTCGGCGATGGGCAATGCCAGCACACCGAAAGACGATGCCGCCGAAAAGGGATCGCTATCCGCCGAGGTATCCGGAGACGTGGCATTCAGTGAGCCTTTTGGGACGCAATTTCCAAGGAAAACAGGGCGCGAGAGCGGCTTCCAGTTGGCCGAGGTCATGGCCGCCGTTTCCGATCCGTCCACCGAATACATCGGCGCGACCACCACCGCCCCAGACGGATGGGTCGCAGAGGGGCTCAGGGTATAAAAGCCAACCCGCACATAGGTATGGTTGGCCTGGGCATAAGCACGCGCCATTTCCAGGGATCCTGACAGATCCCCGATCGCCCGATTGGTTGAGTTAGCACCGTAAATCGATTGGATCGCTGGCGCTGAAAGAGAGGCAAGGGTGGCGACTATACCCATGACAATCAATAGCTCCAAGAGCGTAAAGGCTTGCGTTTTTCTTGTCGTTTCCATGGGGGAAAAAGTGGAAATGCTATTCTACGACTTTCAATGGAACAGAACGCCCCTCTTTGTTAAGAAACCGAAGAGCAAAACCTCCGGCCGCGGCGGTATCATCAACTTTGAAGAGAATCGTGTTGCGGCCTTTCTTTAAAACGATGGGCAGTTTTTCGTTATCCAATGTTAATTGGCGCGATGCGGCATTGCGCCCCACCAACACCCCATTGATCCATAAGGTGTACCCGTCGTCCGAACCCAATGACGCCAGGCATTCCGTTTCCTGTTCGACGTTTACCGCGGCAAATGCATAGGAAACGCCGAGGTTCCAAGGATTAAGGATTTCGGCCTTGTCCGAGGTTTCCTCATGCCAAACGAGCGGCATGTTCTGCAAGCCGATAGCATACAGGGAAAAATCCGGCATACTTGGCTGATCTTCAGGCGGGAACGGGCGGGCATTGCCTAAAAACGCGCCTTCGGAATTTCGCGGATTCTTCCACGGCCCCACCATTTTCCATTTCCGGATAAACCCTTCTTCGTCGACGCTTGCAGGGTTTTCGGTCGGGTCTTGATTGGCGCGCAAGGTAAAGCTGCATGGTTTCCCTTTCAACGACGGCTGCACCAGGAGGTGGTTCATCCCTTGGTTCAAATGCCACGTAAATGTTTTCCATTTCCGGCCGACAAGCTCATCGGCTTGGTTGGAAAAATCAATTTTGTCTTTGCCGTTAAGCCATAATACAGCGGGACCCGTCGCGCTCCAGCGGAAGGTAACATCTTGAGGCGTTTGGGAGCGAATCGAAGAATAGGCATAGGTGCACGCAGCCTGCTTACCTTCCCCTGCGAAGAGAACCACGTAGGGAAGAGGATATTCGACCGCCCTGGTGTCACTAACCGGCCGGGTCAGCTCTCCGGACTCGTTGATCATCCCCGACTTCACGGGAGACTTTCCCTCGGCGTCCTGATCTCCGATATTGATGAGCGTCCAGCGATCAAAGATCCCGCATTTGCCGACTTTACTCGGAGGCAGGCCGGTTGAATAGATGACTCTTTCCGCATCGGGGCCAGTGAGATCTTCCACCTTGCCTTCAATTTCCTGCCCCCATGAGACCCGGCCCGTTTTTAAGACATCAAACAGTTTTTCATCGTTACTCTTCAGATAGATGGCTTCCTGGCTAAGCTTGATTTCCGATGGCGCGGTCAGCGTCATCGGCTCTCCGAAGGAATCAAAGGCTTTGTATTGGACGGTGGCCAAGGCTGATTCCAAAAGGGCCGTCTGAAGCGGGGCTTGGGCCGCGGTGATGGCCACGGCGTATCTTGCATCTTCCGGTTTTGTCTCCGTCCGCTCAAAACACAGGATCAGCACCTTGTTATCCAACGGAATCGTCTTCAGAACGCGATAGCCTCCAAGCGTCGAGTAAAGCCCGTTCATCAATACAGCGCCAATACCCGGGGCGGAGGGCCCCCGCAGAGACCAATTCCGCGGCCCCACCCCTTCATAAAAACTATTGCGAGATAAGACCACCCCGGCACTCCACCGGCAGCCAATAGACCAGTCCAGCAGGGCTCGCTGCACCGGCGCTGAATTCACGAACGTCATGTTAAACAACGCGATGCTAGAGGTCGCCCCAAGGCCATGAATCTCGCTCATTCCTCGGCTCAGTTTCTTTTCCGGCGTGGAGTACTGGGCGAGCGTGCTTTCAATCGCTTTTGCCGCGTTAAGGCCTCCGTTTTGAAGGAGGGCCGAACCATAAGGGTGATAGGTCACGCCGTCGCAAAACTCGGCCCCGCCAAGCTTCAGAAATTGCCCCAAATACCCGTTGCCATCCGCGTCAAAGTCACCGGTTTGATTCATCAGCACCGGCAGCTCGGGCGCAACATTCTTGACGGCGGAATAGACCGGTTTTAAGTAATACTCAATCAGCCCATTGGGCGTGATGTAGAGGTTCGGCTCGTTCAGGTATTCGATCGCCGTGATTTTTCCCCGGTAGCGTTCTGCAGCCGTCACTATGAGCTGCTGAAGTGCTTTGGGATCGGGCGCTAAAAGCAGATTGCGTTTTTGGGGATCGCTGGAGCTTCCCATGGGAGCAGAGCGTACGTTTTCAGCACTGATGTCCTTGCCCGTCTTGTAGATCCAGCGCCCTTTGTCCATCTCAGGACCGGACAAGGTTTCCTGGCAGGTCAGGCGAGGCAGGTTCAGCGGTTTGTGCGGCAGGCAGACCATGGTCGTGCAGCCATTCCGATAGGCGGCGTCGATGCGACAATCCAGTGTGTCCCACCTATATTTCCCCGGCAAGGGTTCAATATCCTCCCAATTCCAGATGTCGCGCTGGACTCGGTAGCCCGTCAGGAAATTGTTAGCGAAGAATTCATCCAGCGTCCAATAGCCGCGCCAATTAAATGAAAAATCCCCGCTCCACTCCACGCCCCCATGGTATCCGACATCGAATGAAACCGGCGCGGGAACTTTACGCAAATCCGTCATGACCGTAAGGCGTTCCCGGCCCACGCCGAGCAACGAGCCGGAGGCCTTGTCCCTTGCCTCGATCTGGGCCAAATAGGCGCCACGTTTGATGGCTGGCATGGGGATGACCCCTTGGCGCGGCGTTGAACCCAGCTCGGCATCGCCCGTCCAGACGTTTTTAAGTTCATCCCGCCGAGTCAGGTCGCGCAGGAGCAGCCTCATTTCCACCTGGCGTGGCTTGTCGGCGTCCGCACTCCAAGTCAGATTAACGGGCTGGTCTGCGAAATGAATCCCGTTCCGAACCGATGGCAGCAATACCACCTCCACCGCTCCCGCTCTTGGAGAACTCCCCGCAGACGGCGGCTCCTTCATGGTCCAGCTCACGTCATCCACCCATACCGCAAAGGGCTCGTCCTGTTTGCTGTAAAACTGGATTTTTAGCGCAACGAAACCCACAGACACGGGCAACTCGCATTTCCACTGCTGCCATTCCTGCACCAACGGTCCCTGGATTAATTTTGGTGCGTTGGGCGCCCCCCCTTTTCCATCCTTTGGGCATACTCCAAAATACAACTCCACCCCGGGGCGGCTGGCTTTGGTCCAAAAGGAGAAGGAGGTAACCGCTTTTTCAGAAAAATCCGGAGACTGAATGTCCATACAGGCCATCCCCCTGCCGTGAGCCCTGGATACTTTAAGCGACTGAGCCCCCGAGTGCGCGACGCCTTTATCCAACTCCGGCAGCGCAGGCGCTTCGCAGCGTGGATAAGCATCCCGAGCCACCTGCCAGCCCGGATAAAAGGGCTCTGCACCGAGGCCCAGTTCAAACGACCCGTTGGTCAAGAGGTTGCAAGAGGCATCCCCGCCCTTGGCTGGCAGGGAAAGCGCCATAGCGCTCGATAGAGAGAAAACCATTATTGAAAGACGCATAAACGGGGACATTTTCTGAAGGCGTAAAAGGGGGGACGCTTGCGTAAGCTATGTGGCATTCATACGCAACTATTGAAACACCAGCAAGGGCACCGTCGTCGAACCGTTCGATAGGCGTTTGAAGCCTTGGAAAGTGCAGCAGATTTTTGCTCGGGGCAAGTAGCAAGGTCACTTTATATTGCTCGCCTATCGCCCCCAGCTCGAACGGTTCGATGGCGGCCCCATTGAAAGCCTCGATCTCTTTCAAGATATTTGCGGAATCTCGCTCCTGCAAATTTCCCCCTCTATGCACCTCCACGTAAATTCCCAAGCTTCCTTTCCCGCCCGCCCCCTCCGCCGACTTTTGTTTCCAATATACGCCGTGATGTTAGGAGCGTTCCTGGCCGGAAGCCCTCTTAGCGGGCAGCAGGCTGCACCGATGCCTCCTCTGCGCAACGCTGCGGAATGCTCCGCGCGGGGCGGGCTGCCCAATGTATTCGCAAAACTAAAAGCGGGCAAACCCGTGAATGTCGCCTACCTGGGCGGCAGCATCACTGAACAGCCGGGCTGGCGGATTTTGAGCCTCAAATGGCTGCGGGAGCATTTCCCCTCCGCGAAGATCGAGCCCATTAACGCGGCCATCGGCGGAACCGGTTCGGATCTGGGCGCATTCCGGCTGGAAAAGGACGTGTTACAGTTCCATCCCGACCTGCTGTTTGTCGAATTCGCAGTCAATGACGGGGGGACGCCCTCGGAGAAAATCCGCAAGACAATGGAAGGGATCGTCCGGCAGACTTGGCGCAAGTATCCCGAGTGCGACATCTGCTTTGTTTACACCCTTGTGGGCGCCAGTTTCCCGGGATTACAGGAAGGCAAATTGACCCAGGCAGCCAGCGCCATGGAGGATGTGGCGGATTATTACAAAATCCCCAGCGTCCACTTCGGGCTGAAGGTGGTGGCCCTGGCCAAAGAAGGCAAACTAGTGGTCTCCTCTTCGAATGCGCGGCTGGAGCAGGTTGCGGGCGACGCCTTGAACGAATCCGCGCCGTTGCCCGTGGATGCCCAGGGGCGCATTGTCTTCTCAAAAGATGGCGTGCATCCCTACCCGGACACCGGCCATGTGCTCTACACCCAGGCGCTCATTCGGGCATTGACGGACATCGAGCCCATCGGTCTCCCTGGGAAACACGAAACAGGCACGCCACTGAACCCTGACAACTGGGAACGCGCCCATTTGGTGGGCGTGAACGACGCCGCTAAAATCAGCCAGGCGGCGACTGGCGAAGCCGCATCGGCCGGGCCACTGGAGAAGCAATTTGCCAACCGCCTGCGCGGAATCGTGAAACTCCAGCCCGGTGACAGCCTCCACTTCCGTTTCCGCGGAACCAATGCCACCCTGTATGGCCTTCGGGGGCCGGATTCCGGAGCGCTGGAGGTTAACATCGACGGAACCGCAAAGAAACTAGTCAACTTTGACAAATATTGCGGCACCTACCGGCTAGTCACCCTGCCACTGGATGAGAACCTGACGGATGCAGTGCATGACGTAACCGTTACGGTTCTCGCCGATCCCATCGACAAGGGTGGCCTTCTCGCAGGCAAGGGCCTGGAATCATGGAAGAGCAACCCGGAGAAATTTGCTGGAGCGGACTGTTATGTTGGTGCCCTCCTCTTGATTGGCGACCTCCTCCCGAAAAGCGAAATCCCATAGAATCCCCATGAAGTTATCATTCATCGAACGGTTCGATATCACCCTCGTTGATTTTCAGTAAGCAAAAGGAAACAGTGGCAACATCCCATTGCCATAAAGGCAAAAACACGCAGGTAGAAAAATCCCCTATGAAAGCAAGTTCCCACAACAAATCCGGCAGAAACCTCGCCATCCTTACTCAATCGGTCGCCCTCCTGTTGCTAACGACAAACTCAGCACATGCAGTCAGCGCGACATGGACCGGAGCAAGCGACAATCTCTGGCAGACCGCCACTAACTGGGACGCCGGGGCGTTCTCCGGAACGACAGGCAGTATAACTAGCTATGCCAACACCGATACGGCAACGTTCAGCACCTCGGGCAGCGGCGCGATTAGCCTGAATGGCTCGCTCAATATCAAAAACATTCTCTTCAGCACCGGTGCGGGTTCATTCACGGTCGGGGGTGCCACCGATGCCCTCTACCTCACGGGTGCCGGCAGCATCACCGTCAACGGCGGGGTCACCACCGATGAAACCATCGGCACCGCAGGCGGCACGATTAACCTCTCCAGCTCCAACAACTCGACGTATTCGTTTCTGAACAATGGAACGGGAACTTTAACGATCGCGGATACGGTTACAGCCAATCAGATTGCCACCAGGACGACTACACTTACCTTGGGGGGGGCGGGCAACGGAGTCATTTCCGGCGCGCTGACTTATGCTGCCGGGTCTGGGGCTGGAGCCGCCGGGCTGGCAATCACAAAAATCGGCAGCGGCTCTTGGACTCTCTCCGGTGCAAACACCTATTCAGGGCTCACCACCATCAATGGAGGCACTCTCATTTACGACTTTTCGACGGGCAATACCCCAGTCAGTGCCATAAACAACCTCACGCTTTCCAATGGTGTTGTTACGTTTAAAGGCAAAGCGTCTGGCGTTACCACGGTGACGACTGGCACCCTCAATCTCGGAGGCGCCTACGACGTCGTCAATAAAGTGACCCTTGACGCGAACGGCGGCTCGGGAGTCGCGCTCACTGCGACGGCACTGAGTTTCAGCGTTGGCACGGGAGCCCTGAGCATCTTGCTGGATCTCTCCAGCAGCGCCTCCAATTCAATAACAGTCAGCGCTCTTGGCACTGGTTACTCGGTACAGAATGGGGTTTTAATGGCTGGTAATACCGGCAACTATCGAGCCAATACGATCGTTCACGATTCGACCGGGTACGGCTGGGCCACTCTTTCTGGAGCAACCAGTGGAAGCATTGGGCGCTTGACCTCGTCGTCGGCAGCGGCAACAACGCTCACGGCCAGCAGCTCAAGCGCCACCGCCAATTATTTCCTGACGACTGCCGGCACGTTAACGCGAACGGCCAATCTGGACTTTTCCACGATGACGATCGATTCCTCGGCAGGGGCCGTTACGTTGGACATGGCCACCTATAACTTTGCGAATTCAGGGCAAGGGCGGGGTATATTAGTGACGGGAAATAACGATGTAACGCTAGCTGGAAGCGGTAGTTTTTCAAGCACTGGGCTAGTCTACAACTACGGTACCGGCAAGCTCACGATCAATCAAAGCACGGCCAATACCACGGCCTTTGTTTTAGGTGGAACCGGATTTATCGATTATGCTGGGACGATTGGAACAGGCGTTACCACAGGGTTTGCCATTGAGACCCTTGTGCGTATTTCCAAAGCACAGAACATTGCCAGCGGCAGTGGAGTTAATAGCAAGTTCAGGGTTTCCAACGGTGTGATGGAAATTGGTGCGGATTTGAACGGAAGCACTTCAGGAGATTTTACCAATTCCATCGGCACGAGTACTGGGCAGATTGTCTTCCGGGGGGATTCGGGCTTGAGCGCCAGCGGTGCTTATCGCACGGTAAACTTTGGCGGTGCCAGCGCCGGGATTACATGGGGCGCCAGCGGGTTCCTCTGCAACGCTGACGACTCAACAGACGGAAATTACACGTTCAAGCTCTCATCCGCACAGTCTGATGCCACCCTCGAAATCCAGAATGGCATCGCCCTCGGCGGCAGCACAAGCCGCGTGATTGAAGTGGCCAACGGCTCTGCCGCCATCGACGCGGTGCTCAGCGGGGTGCTTAGCGGCGATGGAGCCACGTTGACAAAGACCGGCCTTGGAACCTTATCGCTGACTGCCGCCAACACCTATAGCGGCCCCACATTTGTGAACGCAGGCGAATTGAGTGTGAACAGCTCATTAGCTAGCAGCGCCGTAACAGTGGCCAGCGGGGCAACCCTGAGCGGCAGCGGCACCGTAAACGGCGCGACTACCGTTAACGGCGGCACCATCAACGGCCGCAGTCTGAACTTGGGAGCCACCACGCTCCATGGCACCAGCACGTTGAGCGGCTACAACCTCGCCAGCAACGTGACGGTTGCGAGCGGAACCACCTCATTAAGCGGAACCACCAAGTCCACTAGCACCCTTTCGGTTGCAGCGGGAGCCACGTTGAACGCCAACGGCACCATTGACGGAAGCGCAAGTATTAGCGGATTGATGAAAGGCACCAGCACAGTAACGGGCAACCTCACGCTGACCAGCGGGACTCTTGCCCCTGGCAACAGCCCAGGGATCACGACGGTCGAGGGTAACTTTACCACGGACGCCTTCTCCACATTGGTGGCGGAGGTGAGCGGAACCGTGGCTGGCACTTCCTACGATCAAGTGAAGGTCAGTGGAAACGTAAGCCTTGCCGGAATACTGGACCTTTCGACGCTGAGCGGCTTGACGATGGGCAGCAAAATCATCCTCATCGACAACACCGGCAGCGGCACGACGGCCGGGTATTTCTCCACAATTATCACCACTGGCTCTACTTATACTGCCACCTCGAACGCTGACTATACATTCACTGTGGCCGGTACGGAATACCTCTTGAGCTACTCGTCCAACACCGGCGGCGACGGCTATGCCAACGACGTGACGCTAACGGTCGTTCCCGAACCAGGCACCTGGGCAATGCTCGTCGGCGGCATCGGTATGCTCGCCTTTGGACAACGGATGCGTCGTCGCGGGGATAGATAAAAGGGGTTCAATAGCCAGCGGAATATAAATAAATCCGCCGCAGCGCAAAGTGTGCTGCGGCGGATTTGACGTTTAGGTATATTGGTCTAGAGACTTTGTCTAAACCACGACATCACTGGGCACCTGCTGGGCGTTGAGCCCACCATCAATCACGATGCGGCTGCCGATCAGCGTGGGAGCCTGCCCAGAGGCCAGGAAAAGAACCAGTCGCGCAATCTCCTCCTGCTGAGTGGGAGCGCGCCCCGGGGTATTCTGGATGCGCCGCCGCTCATGCTCGGGAGGAAGGTCATTCCATCGCGGTGTCCAAATATATCCGGCAGAGATGGCGTTCACATGAATGTTGTGTTGCGCAAGCTCAAGCGACATGGCGCGCGTGAGGCCCTCAAGCGCTGCCTTGCTTACGCAATAGGCACTGCGCCCCCAAATGGGTCGCTCACCCGCAAGGGAAGTGATGTTGATAATCGCCCCCCCATTGCCTTGCTCTCGCATGTGGGCGGCGGCCAACTGCGAGCACCGGAAGGTGCCGAGAAGATTCGTGTTGATCACCTGGTTGAAGAAAGCCGGTGTTTGCTCCAGGAACCGGGATTCACCAAGGCCCAGGTGAGCAGCGTTGTTAACGAGAATATCCGGCAGCAGGCCGCTCCGTGAGAGTTCGCCAAAAGCGGTTTCGATCTGCTCCTGGTCTTCCAGCGAGAAGTGGGTGGCATGAAGGTCGGCCTTGGGCAAATCACATTGAATACGCTGACAAGCCGCTTCGGCATCGGCCAGATTGCGCCCATGCAGAATGGTGCGCGCTCCGGCTTGGGCGAAGAGCAGTGCAATGGTATGGCCGAGGTTCTGGGTTGATCCGGTAACGAGCGCAGTGTGGCCGGAAAAATTGGGCAGAGGAGAAGGTATCATAGATCGTAACGTTTTAAAAAGTTGCGCTCTCATCGGCGGGCCGAATCGCCGTCAAGGCTCCGGTATAATGCCGCAGATCGTGCACTTGGTAGGGATGGGCTGCGACGGCCTCTTCGTTGATCTCGACTCCGAGGCCGGGAGCGTCGGGAATGGACATTTCGCCATTGACCAACCGGCAGCTTTCCCTGGCGACTTCCGCGCGCCACGGCACATCGGTTGCCATGGTTTCGAGGAAAAGGAAATTGGGCGTGCAGGCGGCAAGTTGAAGCGTGGCGGCATTGGCAATCGGCCCGGAGGGATTATGCGGGCAAAATGCGATCTGCCACATTTCCGCCATCGCCGCGATTTTTCTCAACTCACCAATTCCCCCCGCGTGGGAAACATCAGGTTGCAGAAAATCCGCGCACCCTTTTTCAAAAACTTCGCGGAAGTCCCACCGCGTATACAGACGTTCGCCCAGCGAAACCGGCGTGCGCGTCAAGGACCGCAACCGAGCATAGTTCGCCAGGTTTCCGGGAATCAGCGGCTCCTCAAACCAGAAGATGTCAAAAGTCTCCAGCGCGCGCGCGATGCGGGCCGCCGCGGGGAACTCAAACCGACCATGGCCTTCGATCATCAACTCGGCGTCTGATCCGACCGCGTGGGATACGGCTTCCACCACCTCAAGTGACTTCCGAAGGTCCTTTGCGGAAATCGTGCGAAAGGCAGAGCCGAACGGATCCCATTTCAATGCCTTGTAGCCCATTTTAACGGCCTGGAGCGCCTTGGTCGCGAATTCCGCAGGCTCCTTGGCATTGGCAAACCAGCCGTTTGCGTAACATGGAACGGAGGATCGCACCTTGCCCCCCAGGAGTTGATAAACCGGCACGCCCAGGGCTTTCCCCTTGAGGTCCCATAGAGCCATCTCCACAGCGGAAAGGGCGCTTGTTAGTACTGGACCGCCACGCCAATAGGCATCGCGGTAGGCATCCTGCCACCAGGCTTCGATGTCTTCCAGGTTCCGGCCTTCCAAACCGCGCCGGAGCTCCTGCAATGCCTGTACGATCGTCGGTTCGCGGTATTCCAGCGTCGCCTCACCCCATCCCGCCAAACCGTCGGTGGTCTCAATCTTAACGAATACCCAGTTCGTGCGAAAGGCGTCGCAGACAAATGTTTTTAGATCTTTAAATTTCATACGCAAAAAGTTTCCCCGGCCTTCATTTCAAAGGAGCCGATCCCCGCTTGCTGACATGCGGAGATGAAGGGCACTGGATTCGCCGTGTTTTCCGCAAATAGCCCGTAGTGCATCGGAATGGCTGCCTTTGGCTTCAATGCCGCCGCCGTCCTTACCGCGTCTTCCCACGTCATGTTTCCAAGGCGTCCGTTGATACAAATCAAGAGAACATCACTCCCCGCAGTGAACGCAGAGAACAAATTTTTATCATATTCAGTATCTCCAGTAAGGTAGATCTTGCATTCAGAATCATCCACCAAGAGGCCCACCGCGCTGGGATCGCTATGCCGCGCAAAGACCGGCGTGACATTGAAGGGCCCAAAGGCATCCGGCGTTTCCCGTTTTAGCAAGCGCGGTGCGGCGATGCCCAGCTCGGCCAGGTGGCGAAAGCCGCGTTCGGGAGCGGCATAAAGACTCTCGGGATACCGCTCCGAGAGCATGAGAATGGTTTCCGGGTCGAGGTGATCGAGATGGTCGTGCGTACAAAGAACGGCGTCCGGGCGCAGCGCATCCAAGGGAAGCGGAAACGCCGCGATGCGTGTCACCTTCCCCGCCAGCGAATCGCTCATATAGGGGTCAACCACCATGCGGAAGCCGTTCCGCTCAAACAGAAATCCCCCTTGCGTCAGCCACGTCACGTTCATTTCCCGGACTCCCATTTCAACGGCAGAACCTGCCCCGCATCCAAAACGAAGTCGTTATTCAAATCGACCACATCCTCCGAGTTAAGATCCCTCCAAACTCCGCCCTGCTCGCGGGGCACAAGCTTGATTTTCCGGGCAGCGCTCCCATGGTTGAGCAGGAGATAGGCCACCCCGCCCTCACCGCTCAAGCGGCTGACTTCCACGTCTTGGGATTCGCCTTCCACCACCGCCGAGGGACGCGCTCCTGATTCGAGAATCAGTTGACGAAGCAACTGCGACATAGCCGGTTGTTCATCCCGAACGTATTGCCGGAAAACCTCCGTGCCGACAACCACCGCCGTCCCCTTGCCAAAATGGTTGCGAACACCGGCTGCCGTACAAATCCCCTCGTACACAGCGAGGGCTTCACCCCCAAGCAGTTCGTATTCATTCCAGAAAAAGAACGCCGCTGAGGTTCCATTCGGGCCATGGATCGCGGGCGCAGTTTCCCGCCCTTCCCGGTCACGTGTTCTGCATCCAAAGACCTCCTCCAGCCCAAACCCTGGGGCATGGTATTGCAAGCGGCCATCGGAGTTCCGAAAGGCAAACGGACTTTCCGCGATCACAGTGCCGCCCTCGGCAACATAGTTACGGATAGTTTCCGCCAGTTCGGTCGAAAGATGCTCTACCATGGGGAGCAGCAACACCTTGTATTGCCCCAGCTCGTCCAGGTTATTTTCAGCAATGCAATCCGCTGGGATTTTTAAATCCCAAAGCATCTTGAATGCGCCAATGCGGGAGTCGTGCATTTCCTGATAGGTGCTGGGGAAATAGTCACCACACATCGCCTCGGATTGAATTTGCTGATCTTCCAAGGTGAGAACCGCGGCTTCACGTTCGGGGTAGGCCAGGTTCAAGAGCCGGGCGTTTTTTTGCAACATTTTGGAAAACTCCGCCATATACGCCGCCCGTCGACTGACGGTTCCGTCCCAGTGCATGAGATGGAACAGCGCCACCTGCGCATCCGCAACGCGGCTTCGGTAATTCCAAAGGATGATCGATTTGGCATTATGCGCGATCAAATGCCAGAAGGTCAAAATGCGTTGCGATTCCGTAATCATCCGCTTGTTCGGCCCAACCCCCGTCTCCAGCACGAGCATGCGTCGATGTTCGTCCTGCGATGCGCTGCGCAACCGGCTCAGCTTATAGGCCGTCAAATACCCCGGCCCCAAGTCGTACAAATGTTCCACAGTATAACACGAAACCCCCATCATCGTGAGTCCCTCCCCGGTTCGCCCTAAGTCCAGCCCATAACGCGGCGTGGAAAGCGGCCCCTCAAGCGCCGCCATGTGATATACGATGTTCGCAGTCGTGGGACGTTGTTTCGGGTCACAACGCCGGGTCAGCTCTGTGATTTCGGAAATCGATTGATATAGCCTGGCATTGTTAAACCGTACCCAATCATACCACATACTGACAATACCCGCATTGGTCGGGGCGGTAATATCATCCCAGGATTGATAACACATCGGGCATTCCGTCCCCCAAGCCTCGTTCACCCTCTCAAGGCTGTTACCATATTTTGCCTTCAGCCATTGGCGGAATTTACTTTGCGTATGTTCGCAATAACAAAAGGGCGACGCCGGTTCATTCCAGATCATCCAGGCCACGAGATGGTTTTGCCCTTGGTAGCGGCGCACCGTCCGTTCCATGAAAGCAAACGCCTTCTCACGATAAGCCGGGTCATCCTGACATGCGTTCATCCGGGGTTGTGAATGATCAGGCGCAGCTTGTGGAGAAGGAAGGATCGGTTGAACCGTGCCGTTGCGCACAAGATATTGCGGGATATAGAGCCCGCACAATTGCCCAAAAAGCCCTCCGAAGTTTAAAATCACACGGATTCCATGCTTTGCCGCGAGCTCGAATAAATAGTCCTGACGGCTGTAATCAAACACGCCCTCTTCCTGTTCAATGCGATCCCAAGCAGCGAAGATTCGAACCGTATTAAAGGCAAGCGACTTCATGGTCGCAAGATCCCGATCCCATTCCTCCATGGGCCAATCCATCCCCTTTGCATAGGGAGCGCACGAGGCACCAAACAGAAAAACGTCGTCAGAAAGTTGATTGGTAAAAGACATACGAAAAGTAGATTGAGCAAAGTCTCCTAAATTTCGTTTCGCGATCCAACCCACAGGTTATCGAACAGTTCGATACCGAATCGTGCAAAGCCTGTTGCCGATTACCCTACCGCGACACCCGCCCACCCGCCCGATCATTGCTAGTCTTTAGTGCAACTCTGGAAACCAAGGTATTGTAGCCACGAAGGATTTTTGGATCATCCGGGAAGTTCCTGCTGAGAGGGTGATGTGGTAAAAGGGAAGCAACCGAATACCGTCACATCGTAAGAATCACACCACCAGGCACTCTTGTCGAACGACTAGACGGTGCCGCCTAATGCGTCCACAGGCACAGAAAAGCGCTGACCTTACATACGTGTCGGGTCAGCGCTTTTTTGATTCTCAAAAGGAGATGGGATTCTGCATTCGGACGACCCGGACGAGCTTTTCAAAGTCCTATTGGAAAAAGGATAGTCCCACAGGCGCTTTTCCTTGCCGATAAAAATGCTGAATCGTTAAATATTCCGCAAGTTACTCTACCACCGATGCTTGCGACTCATTAGAGCCTAAAAAAATACTCAATTTGTGACATGACGTTTTTTTAAAAACGCTTTTTAGGACAGTTCTGGCTAACTCGCTGTTCCAACCTGAAAATACCCACCCTTCACTTCCGCTGCGTTTTATCAAACGGTCACGATGGGCATTCTGGTGCGATTGCAGGGGGCTGGATAAGTAAATCAGAACCCTGATGGGAGATATCTTATCGCGAAGCGTCAGAATGGCACTTCACGCATAATTGAAAAAGCCGTCCATGAGAGCATAACTTACTTCGGCTATATTTCTTACGCTCTTGAAAAATCACGCAATCTAACTGATTTGTAGGCTGACACTTCTTTTTAAAAAGGTCCTTCTCCTCCAAACCTCAATGAGGACATCCCCCAGGTAAATCCGCCATGAACCCGTGCATGTTGCCAATTGGCGACAAAATTCTCAACAGACCTCTAAAATGGCGTCCGAGCGGTCCGGATGCAGTTGACCAAATGGGTCATAGGTTCGCATTCGTTTCTAGAAGGTTGGTTGCGTTGGAACTGCTCGATAGCTGGGAGGCAGATTGCGCGAACTGGACGCCGGAAATGGCCTCGGAATTTGAAAAGCGGCGCGGATACGATCCAGTACCTTGGCTGCCTGCCTTTAGCGGAAAAATCATTGGATCTGCGGAACTCACCCAACGCTTTTTATGGGATTTTCGTCGCACGCAGGCGGACCTCCTGGCGGAAAACCATTATGGCGTCATTCAAAAGTATGCCCACGATCACCACATGGGCGTGGTGGCGGAAGCCTCCGGCATAGGCATGCCGACCGTTGCCGATCAATTGCTCTGCAAAAAATTCACCGATATTCCCATGGGCGAGTTTTGGTTGCATGGGAATCGCGACAGTATCATCAATGATCCGAAAGAGGCCGCCTCTGCTGCTCACATCTATGGCCAGAACCTTGCGGCAGCAGAAGCTTTCACCGCCAGTCCCGAATGCGCCGCCTGGAAGAACGATCCGTATTCGCTCAAGGCTCGGGGCGATCAGGAATTTTGTCTCGGCATCAATCGTTTCGTATTCCATCGCTATGCGCATCAACCCTGGCTGGATCGTCAGCCGGGCATGTCCATGGGGCCGTTTGGTATTAATTTTGAGCGGACCAATACCTGGTGGAAGCCGGGTACGGCGTGGATTAGTTATCTCAGCCGCTGCCAGTACCTTTTGCAGCAAGGCCGTTTTCAAGCCGACCTCTGCTATTTTTACGGCGAAGGCGCGCCTATTGGCGTAAATCACAGTTTGCTTAAACCCTCTGTGCCACGCGGCTATGATTATGACGTCTGCAACGCCGATGTTCTCCTTCACTTAATGAATGTAAAAGATGGACGGCTTTCTTTAACCAGCGGCATGCGCTACCGCGTGCTGGTGCTGCCGGAAACCGATCGCATGACGCTGCCGGTATTGCAAAAAATTGCACAACTTGTCCAAGCCGGTGCCACAGTCTATGGCCCGAAACCGAGGCTTTCGCCTAGCCTCACGAATTATCCCGAAAGCGATAAGGAACTGACTAAACTCGCGAACGAAGTCTGGGGGTCTTGCGACGGCAAGACGGTAACCGAACACGCCTACGGTCAAGGTAAAATCGTCTGGGGAGAGCCTCTGGAAAAGGCCCTAGCCGTGCAGGCTGATTTTGCCGCGGTGAAGGGTGATGTGCTCTACATCCATCGCCAAGATGGCCCGGCAGATATCTACTTCGTCTCAAGCCAGGAACAGAAACCTATAACTGCCGAGTGCACTTTCCGGGTGACCGGAAAAACGCCCGAACTCTGGCATCCCGATACCGGCGTTTGCGAAACGGTGGCTCTTTACCGCACGGAGAATGGACGGACGACGCTGCCCATCCATTTCGATCCCGTTGGGTCGGTCTTCGTCATCTTCCGTCACGACGCAACGAACAGTCCCTCGCTCGTCTCGGGGCAGATTGATGGCAAAAGGCTTTTTGCCGATGGCGATGATCAGTCCGCAGAACTGCCCGTGCTTTCCAAAGGACAAATCAAGCTGACTGTATTGAAAGAGGGAGCGTATGAATTTCAGACCATTACGGGCGAGACCTGCAAAACGAAAATTGCTCCTCTGCCGGAGCCAGTAGAGTTGAACGGTTCATGGAAAGTGACTTTTCCTCCCAAACTGGGCGCCCCCGAATCGGCTACTTTCGATCGGCTTATTTCGTGGAGCGATTCCCCGACGGATGGCATCAAATATTTCTCCGGTACCGCCACGTACGAGAAAGACTTCACCCTACCCCAGGCCTCCCTAGATCGTGGCCATCGCGCTTATCTTGATCTGGGTAGCGTGAAAAACTTGGCGCAGGTTAGCCTCAATGGGAAAGCGCTTGGCATTTTATGGAAGGAACCCTTCCGTGTGGAGATTACCGAAGCGGCCAAGCCGGGAGTGAATCATCTGAGCGTTAAGATCACCAATCTTTGGCCCAACCGCTTGATTGGCGACCAGAAATTACCCGAGACGCAACGGGTTACTTGGACCAGCGTTTCCCTTTACACGGGCGATTCGCCGCTCCTCCCTTCGGGACTTCTTGGCCCCGTCACAATGCGCTCCGCGCAAACCATAACCATCGGGAACACCCCGTAGAATGATACAATTAAGGGCACCTCGGCTTCCAGAGGCGCCGTTAACATTTTGAAAGCACATCTTAGCATTCTCATTGCGGTGTTCTGCCTTGTTAGCGCTGATGCTAGCGACGTGCCCGTTGACTTGGTTTCTCCGTTGCTTGGCACCGGGGGGCCGGGCCATGTTTATCCCGGGGCCGTTTTTCCCTTTGGAATGGTGCAATTAAGTCCAGACACCGGGACCGGCCCGGACTGGGAGCACTGCTCCGGTTATCACTATTCGGACAACTCGATCATTGGATTCAGCCATTCGCATTTGTCCGGCACTGGCATGCCCGACTTCGGGGACATACTCTTTCAGCCCACCACCGGTTCTGTGCAATGGAGCGCGGGCGATCCCAAACTTCCTGGTTCCGGATATCGCTCCGCCTTTTCGCATGCGGATGAACAGGCCTCTCCTGGATACTACAACGTCCTACTCCAGGATTACGGCGTCAAAGTCGAGTTGACGGCTAGTGCTCACGCCGGTTTTCATCGCTACACCTTTCCTGCATCGGCGTCGGCCCATGTGATGATAGATCTGGTTCATGGCATCACCAGCACGACAACAGCTTCCTCGTTGGTCGTGGAGAACCCCACCACGATCTCCGGGTCTCGGCGCAGCAAAGGCTGGGCGAAAGACAAGGCTTTCTACTTTGTGGCGGAGTTCTCGCGCCCGTTCACGCAGGCGGTTCTGCAGGTAAACGGAGAGGTCGTTCCCGGTGCGACCCAAGCTAACGACAAGTCAATCCGAGCAAGCCTGGACTTTGCTACGGATAAGGACGCCGTGGTTTTGGTCCGGATCGGGCTTTCTCCCACGAGTGTGGAGTCCGCCCGTGCCAACTTGGCCGCGGAAATTTCGACATGGGATTTCAACACCGTTCGGGCGGCATCCAGCAAAGCCTGGAACGATTACCTCTCGACCGTCGAGATCTCAGCAAAAGATCCGTCCGTATCCCGTATTTTCTATACGGCGCTTTACCACTCGATGCTCTCGCCACATCTCTACAACAACGTCGACGGTTCCTATTATGGCGCCGACAAGAAGACGCATCAGGGGGCCTTCGCCAACTACTCGACATTTTCGCTCTGGGACCAGTTTCGGGCATGGTTCCCGCTCATGACCCTCGTGCAACCGGCCAGGATTAACGACCAAGTCAATTCCATGCTGGCGTTCTACACGGAGGAAAACGAGCATGCGCTCCCGGTTTGGAATCTGGCGGGCAATGAAACTTGGTGCATGATCGGCTACAATTCCACGCCCGTGATCGCCACCGCCTGGCGGGCGGGATTCCGCGGCTTCGATGCCAATCGGGCCCTGGAAGCAATGAAGGATACGGCGATGAATCCGCGCAACGGGCAAGACCAATTCCACCAAAACGGTTACCTAGCGGAGGATAAGCCCGCCACCCCGCGCAAGTGGGCGTCGGTTTCCCGAACGTTGGAATATTCGTACGACGATTACTGCATCGGAACTCTGGCAAAAGCCATTGGCCGGAAAGACGATGCCGTCACCTTTTTGAATTACGCCACGAATTATCGGAACCTCTTTGATCCCGAGACGAAATTTATGCGTGGCAGGAATTCTGACGGAACGTGGCGCACGCCATTTCAGCCGACCGAATAGTATCGCAGCGACTATACCGAAGCCGATGCTTGGCAGTATTCCTTCACCGTCCCCCACGATCCTCAGGGGTTAATCGATCTGATGGGAGGCGACGACGCTTTCGCAGACCGGCTCGACGCGATGTTCTCTGCCGACAGTAAGATGGTTGCCGCAGCGCATGACATCTCTGGATTTATCGGTCAGTATCCTCAAGGCAACGAGCCGGTGCATGGCTACGCCTATCTTTACGCCTACGCGGGACAGCCTTGGCGCGAGGCCCAGCTCCTTCGCCAAATCATGGCGCTTTACAAGGAAGGCCCCGACGGGCTGTGTGGAAATGACGATTGCGGGCAGATGTCGGCCTGGTATATCTTCGGGGCGTTGGGTTTCTATCCGGTCAATCCCGCGAGTGGCGAGTATGTCCTGGGCAGCCCCCTCATCGATAAAGCGGTCATTCATCTCAATCCCAAATTTTATCCCGGCGGCACGTTCACGATTCTCGCGCGGAATAATTCGCCGGAAAACATCTACATCCAGTCGGCTACGCTGAATGACCATCCGCTTGACCGCGCCTACCTGACCCACGAAGACATCACGCAGGGCGGCACGTTGACACTTACGATGGGCTCTTCTCCGAACAAAGCGTGGGGACGCACTCCCACAGTCCGACCAAACTCGCTCACCCCTTCCCCTGCCGATCCGAAAAGCATAAACCCGGCACCGGCCAGAAGTGCGGCAACAAATTAGGCATGGAGCTACATCGGTATTGAAAATGACAGTCCCGATTAATCTTTCCGCTCTTCCACCCGGCTTGTGGCATCATACTCCCCGATTCCTCGCGGCGAGTGGGGCTCGTTGCGGTCACCACCCTTTTCTTCATGTGGGGCTTCCTCACATGCCCCAACGATATTCTCATTCCGCACCTGAAATCGGTGTTCGACCTGAACTACGTTCAAGCGTCCTTCATTCAATTCACTTTTTCCGGAGCATACTTCCCAATGTCGCTCCCTGCCGGAAAAGGGATCGCCTTGGTTGGTTCCCAACCGATACATGGACGCCCATCCCTCAACTTGAACTCATCCAACGTGTTGAGCATACGCTCAAGTCCAACCGTCTCACCATCGGTTCTCAGGCGCATAGCCTGAGTCATGATGGAGCGCGCTACTTTGGCCTCATGGAGATTAAAGGACGCGCCACCGATGCAGACTATTGCTGGGTGCTGGGATTACGGAACAGTCACGATTAGACATTCCCTGCGGGGATTGTGGCTGGCTCCAGCGTCTTCTGCTGCGATAATTTGGCCTTCTCAGGCGAAGTCAAAATCGCATGGAAACATACCCGGTATAATCCAAGCCAGTTTGGACTTTATCCGTTCTGTCCGCCCCCGCCTCAAGTCCGCCCCTTAAAAATGCCCTATAAAGCCCGTTTTTTAGCCGCCCACACGTGGACATGGTCTGGAAGTGCCTGATTTTGGCGAGAATGGGAGGAATTTTGTTCTTCCTCTTCCCCCTACATATTGAAAGCCAATTACCTCGCGCTCCTTTTCAGCAAAGTGCCCTCAGTAGCCCGACTCGGCGACATTGATGAATGCCATTCTTACGGCCAAATCCAGCCATGCACAGTATGGAAGGCACTTCCTCCATCTTTAGTTTCAACAAAAGGAGGGAGTGATCCGATGGCGCAATTGCCGAATTCGAGACGATAATCGGACCATTCGAATTGCCTGCGGCCAAAAAATACAAAGAGCAACTCACGCAAGTCAAAAACAAAAGGCCCGTGCTTCCGCTTTTATCTCCTGCGAACCGAATACAAATCAGGTTGCATGAGTAGCTACCTGGCCTTACTTCATCCCGTCCAATACCTTCAAGACATCTGCTGCCTGCTGTTGGGTGGATGCACTCAAATCCCTCCATACCAGCACGCCCTCTTTAAATAGATACGCTTGACGGGAAGCAAACCCCACTACAGGTAAACGCGGCACGCCAAAGGCCTCAATGACCTTTCCGTCCTTATCCGCGATCAACTCGAACGGTAGGTGGTACTTCTCCTGAAACTTGCGCTGCGCATCGACCCCATCGGCACTGACGCCCAAAATTCGCACCCCTTTCTCTTGCAGTTCCTGATAAGCGTCACGCAGGCTGCATGCTTGGGCCGTACATCCTGGCGTGTCGGCCTTCGGGTAGAAGTAAACGAGAACAAAACCCTTAGCTGCGACTTGTTTGAACTCAACCGTTTTACCGGCTTGGTCCACACCGGAGACATCCGGTATCGGCGCGCCGATCTCTAGCGGGGCGGCTCCTGCTTTGAAGCCGAGAAAACCAAGCGCAGCACACGTCGCAAGTAACAGTGTTTTCATAACTACAAGATAAACGAGTTTCACCAGGAAACAATCCACTCCGTGAAGTTGGCTCAGGGATGGATTGGCTTGCACCGGTGTCGTTACATCGTCTTGACCTTCGGATTCAAACCGTGGAGCTTCTATCCCCAGCATGACCAATCACCCATCCAAAGACCCACTTCACTGCGTGACGTTGGAAATGATCCTTGCGCGACTGGTTGATTACTATGGTTGGGAGGAAATGGGCAGAAAGATCCATATCCGGTGCTTCAATTTTGTAAGCGTCACGCGGAGCGCCTCTATCCTGGAGGGATGAAAATTGTCAGTATGGGAGGATGCAAAGCGAAGCGATTCGGGATGAGTTGTTGAAAATAGACCGCCGAGGGCATGTGCTGGTAAAGAGAGAACGAAGGGAGGCGCTGTTGGATGAGTACGAGCGGTGTGGGGTGAGCGCGGCGGAGTTTGCAGCGCAGATTGGGGTGAAATACCAGACGTTCGCCCATTGGCAGCAGAAGAGGAAGAACCAGCGGCAAGCGCTGTTGGTGCAAGCAGCGGCTCCAGTTCCGGCCGCATTGATGGCACCGCAGCCAGGGCCGGGGCCGCGCTGGGTAGAAGCGGAGGTCGAAGCGGGCGTCCAAGGCGAGCAGGTGATGGCAATCGTAGCGGCGCTCAAGCTTGAGTTACCGGGCGGAGCGAGCGTGGAACTCTCCACCCCTGGCCAAATGAAGCTGGCGGCGGAGTTGCTGAAGGCGCTGGCAGCCAAGGGGCAAACGGGATGCTGAGTTTTAGCGGGAGCCTCAAAGTGCTAGTGTCGTTGGAGCCGTGCGACATGCGCAAGGGCTTCAACGGGCTGCACGCCCTGGTGAGTGAACGGCTGGGAGAGGATCTACGGGGCGGAGCGATCTTCGTGTTCAGCAACCGGCGGCACAACCGGATCAAGCTGCTTTACTGGGACGGCACGGGGATCTGGGTGATGAGCAAGCGGCTGGAAAAGGGATGCTTCTCATGGCCTCGGAACGTGGAGCCGGGACGCACGAAGCTCAAGCTGAGCGCGGAGGCGTTGGCGCTCTTGACCGACGGGATCGACCTGCACGGGGCGAAGATGCGTCCGTGGTATGAGCGGGAATAGCAGTCATATATTAAGTATGATCGGCGCTTGAATTTAGCGACGGGATGACTAGTCTCCTGTGGCCAACGAGCAATGGTCACCGAACGCGAACAGGAACTTCTGGAAGAGAACGCGCGATTGCGTGCAGAAGTCGCGTTACTGCGGCAAAAGGTGGACCTGTTGGTGAAGCGGATCTTCGGAGCGGGGAGCGAGAAGCTCGACCCGAGGCAACTGGAACTGTTGTTGGAAGGGAGTTCGCCGGGAAAAGCGAACGAGCCCGACTTGGCGGCGGAGGCCACTCGGCGCTCGAAGGAAGAATCGACTCCGCGCTCTGAGAGCAAGCCTGCGAAAAACAAAGGGCTGCGGTTGCCTGCACACCTGCCGTGCGTCGAGGAGATCGTCGATCCGCTGCCGGTGCAGGCAGAACCGCAAGCGTGGCGCTGCATCGGCCAGGAAGTCAGCGAGCAGCTCGACTACGAACCGGCTCGGTTCCTACGTCGGCGCATGATCCGGCGCAAGTATGTGAAGCGTGGCGAACTGGACGCCGTGCCCGTGATCGCGCCATTGCCGCCGGTATTACAGGAACGCTGCATCGCGGCGCCGGGGCTCTTGGCGCAAGTCATCGTGGCCAAATACTGCGACCATCTGCCGCTCCATCGCCAGGAGCGAATATATGCCACGCGCCACCAAGTCATCCTGCCCCGTCAAACGCTGGCGCGGTGGATGGGGTTGGCTGCCGACTGGCTGGGTTTGATCTATCGGGAGATCAACGCGGGCGTGGTGAAAGGCGGCTACATCCAGATGGACGAAACCCCGGTTCGCTACCTTGATCCCGGCAATAAGAAAACGGGTACCGGCTACCTGTGGGTATGCAACCGGCCCGGCGGCGAAGTCGTTTACCACTGGCGCACCAGTCGCGCCGCCGAGTGCGTGGGCGAGATCCTTCCCGCCCACTGGCGGGGCGTCCTGCAATGCGATGGGTATGCGGGTTACCGTAGCTACGCCCGGAGCGCTGGCCGCGAAGGCCACATCCGGCTCGCCGCCTGTTACGCCCACGCGCGGCGCAAGTTCATCGAATCGCAATCGCAGGCCCCATGCATCGTCACTTGGCTCCTTCGGCAAATGGCACACCTTTACCAAATCGAAAAATACTTACGGCAAGAACGCGCCGGGCCGCGGTTGCGGGAAGCCCTCCGAGCGGCCCAAAGCCGTCCCATCCACGAGCGCATCCGCAAAGCGCTGGTGCGACTAAAAACCAAGAAACGCTACCTGCCCAAAAGCAGCATGGGCAAAGCCATCGACTACGCGCTGGGTCAATGGCCGGGCTTGAGCGTCTTCCTGCAAGACGGGCGCGTGGAGATCGACAACAACCTTGTTGAAAATGCCATCCGGCCCACGGCGGTGGGCAAAAAGAACTGGCTCTTCGTAGGCGACGCCGATGCGGGCCAGCGCGGGGCGGTCCTCTACACCGTCATCGAAAACTGCCGACGCAACGGCGTAGATCCCTACGCCTACTTGCGGGAGATCCTCACCAAACTGCCCGTGCTGACCAACCAGAACATCGCCACCTGGATACCGGCAGCCTACGCCAAAAGGCTTCGCGAAGAGCGGTACCCCCAAGCCGCCGCCTCGTAGACCTCATAGATCTCGTATCGCTTTACCTACGAGATCTATGAGCCTTATGACCCGTTACGAGCCGACGCCCGTCAAGTGGCGCTTCGCGTGACGCTTACTCTCTTCCAGCAATCCGAGTTTCCTGAAGCAACTTCAGGCAGTGGTGGAAAAACGCTGAGAATTGGGGCTTTTGGGGGCGAGTGCTGACCTGGTAACTTGCCATCGCGGACTACGGGAGTCCCCGGAACGCGCCCTGCGCTTCGCGTTGAAAATAGACAATTGTTTGTATAACTGAGGCAACTCTAACGCTTTGTGTTTCCGGGAGCCTCGTGTAAGGTGAGCATATCTCCCCCGATATTCTTCTTCAAAAAAGTCTGGCCTTATGTCCCCCCGCCATTCCTTACTTCCTGATTCCCTTCCCTCCCGGTCGAACCGTGGCGTGAAGGATTCAGAGGTGCCGTTCGTCGGCTTGCGTGGAAACCCGGGGCGATGGGTCGCCGTTGCATTTCAGCGACCCGCGCAGGGCTTCACCCTGGGGGAACTCCTTGTTGTTTTGGCTATCATGGCTTCGCTCTTGGGGGTCTTGGCCCCCTCCATAGGCAGCATAGGCAAGGCAAGTGGACTGAATAACGCGGGGAATCTGCTATTGGAACTGGCGAATAATGCGCGTCAAAATTCGTTGGCCAAGAATGCCATGACCGCCCTGGTTTGCGTAACCGATTCCTCGGCCAATTCTCACCCTCAACTTTTTACCATGTTGGAATTGTCTTGTCCGAAAGACAGCTCCACCGCTCAGGCGCTTTCGGAGTGGAAGCAGATCTCGAAATGGCAACCGCTGGTCAGCGGGATTGTCGTTAGTAAATGGTCAACTCAGTTGCCCAATGTTTCCCCCTCTTTGCCGACCTTGCGTTACGGTGAGGAGACGTTGAGCCAGGGGCAGGTTTCCGCGGTGATTTTCCTGCCGGATGGGAGTACCCTCAACGACAGCCCGACTACCATTCAACTAGCCGAAGGCTATATCCCCAAAGGCTCCTCCTCTCCTTCGATCACAGGTCCTCGTTTGAATGGAGAGCCAGCCAATTACTACGCATTTACGATCCTGAAGGCAACAGGGCGGATCAAAGTTGTTCGTCGATGAAAACATGGCCATCGCAATGCGGCTTTTCTCTGGTGGAGATTGTCCTTTCCCTGGGCATAGTTAGTTTTGCAATTATGGCCATCTTGGGGGTGCTTTCTGTGGGGGTTAACTCCAACAAGGATTCACTGGATGAAAGCACGATTGCCGCAATGTCGCGCCAAGTCATTGGAAATCTCCGGCAACAGCAGTTCGATGCCAGCCCGGTCTTCACCCAGCTTTTGAATAGCCCCTCTGTATGTTACTTTGACGGGCAGGGAACGCGGCTTTGGCAAAACGGGGTGGATATCGATTCCGCAACGGCCGAGGCGAGCGGATCAGCCGTCTATCAGTGCACCGTTACGGCGACGAACAACCTTCAATACGCCTCGAACTCTTCGTTACCTTGTTTATTGGACCTTACCTTGAAGTTTGAGTGGCCAATCAGGGCTAAGGCGCCTTCCTCTTATGTCATCTACATGAGCCTTGCGAGATACTATTAGTCTGATGAACGCTCTTGTCATCATCGCGTGCCACCGTATTCCGGGCAAACCTCGCTTCGCCAGATGCTGCTCGCGCATGGCAGGGTTTACGCTCGTGGAGGTATTGATCAGCACGGTTGTCCTTGCGATGGTTGTCGTCCTGCTAAGCCACGTGCTTACCAATGTCAGCGGCATTTGGCAGCGTGGGCAGGCCCAGGTGGAGCGATGCGAAGGTGGGCGGGCCATTTTGGATTACATGGCCAAGGAATTGCAGGCGGCTCAAGTCCCCGTGGACCGCTCTGGCAATGCATATCTCCAGTTCGTGGTGAACCCGTCGGGTCTTTCGAGCGGTGATAAACCTTGCGACCAGATTTTCTGGCAGGCACCCTTGGCGACGGATCAGACGTTGGGTGATCTGGCGGAGATCGGGTATTTTGTGAAATGGACTGCGGATCGGCAGAATCCTCGGGCGCAGCTTTGCCGGTTCTTTGTCAATCCGACTACTGCGGATGGGAATGCCAATCCCAATTTTAAGATCTACCAGAGTCCAGCCGCATGGCTTAGCAAATCGATTCTGGATGCTGTCTGTCCAGCGGACAGTCAAGACAAAGATAACCCGTATGAAGGATTGTTCGTGGAGAATGTGGTAGCCTTGTGGATCTCCTGCATCGATCCGATTGGCAATGTGATCACCACCAGCTCGAATGGCGAATCTTTTTCTGGTCATAGCTTCGATTCACGCCGCGGCTATAAATACAAAGATGCCAAAGGCAAATGGCAAAGCAGCGTATTGCCTGCCGCAATCGATGTAAGCTTTGTATTGGTGGACAACGTTTCAGCAAACCGCATCACCGGTGGCCTTCGGGATGCTATCGTGGGGCTGGCTGCTGAAACCCAGTCAGCCAGTGAATTCGTCGCGACCAGTTCAAAAGATTCCAGATTCGCCTCCATACGCCCCGGTCTGCGCTCATGTATGACGAGGGTCTACCTTCATAATTCGAAATGAGCCACACCGCACGTTTATGCAGAGGTAGCGCGTTATTGATTACCCTGGCCTTTTTGGTGCTCATTACGATTTTGGCTGCCGGGCTGATGGATACGGTCAGGACGGAACGCATATCGGCAAGCTCCCATCTTGATGCCTTGCAGGCCGAGAACTTTGCCCAGACAGGGGTGGAGCGTGTGGTGGCTACTCTTCGGGCTCAAACGGTGCAAACTGGGACAACGGCCTTTTGGATCAGCCAGCCGGGGATGCTCATCGTTTCTTCTTCAGCTGGCATGAAGTCTGTTGAGCTTTCATCAGGGTCAGCTGCCTTGGGGGGAACGGATGCCAGCCTGCGCCCCCCCGAACTAAACATTCCGACCTTTCGTGCGTCATCTAATCACCTAATCACAGAATACACGGATTCGTCGGGCGTTGCACTTCAGATGCCGGTCGCATGGCTCTACGTTCGGAAGAGCGGGACATGTGATCCAGTCCCGACGATAACGGCAGATCCGATTGTGGGACGGTATGCATACTGGGCTGAAGATGACAGTTGCAGAATTAACTACAATATCGCGTGGAAAAAGAAAGGCGGCTCGATTTCTCCTCTAAATCAAGCACCCGTGGGTGACCCCTCCACGGTTGACCTGACTGGGGTGCAGTCATTCGTGAATGCACCATCGGCCATTGCCATTACTGAAGAATGGGCGAATCAACTACATCAGTTTCCCTTTGGGTTTTATAATACCCCCGGCGATGTCCGGCAGATTGCCAATAAGGAATTAGCAACGGCTCTGAATGTTTATGGCTTTGACTTAACTCACTACAATTCAGATCCGGATAGGAATGTCTTCAATCAACCTCGGATCGTACTTACTACGCAGGCATCGAGAGTGCCACAGGTTAACGGCACGGCAGCCCTGCCTTTTTTGGATATCCTGACGACGCCAAATACAGATCCGGGAAACCCCGCCAATATCGATGACGCCAAATTCAATACCGTGCTGGCGCAAATTTCTGATTATCTAAAGGCTAATAACTGGGTGATGGCCCCGGGGTCCAGTTTTGCAGGCAAATATTATTCCGGTTTTGAAACGCAGCTTGCCATTAATATTATAGACTATGTTCGATGTGTAGAATCGGGCAGCAGTAACAACATCGTACCGCCTTCTCGCGGGGGAATCCAGTCCAATGGGTTATGGAAATCAGGGAATTCGGGAGGCACGCAATACATCGGCGTCAGCCGGTCCCCCTGTATCACGGAGGTGGGACTCACAAAGAGTGGCTCGGTCATAAGTGTGAAGGTAGAGCTCTTTTCTCCACCGCGATACAGCCTTCGGCCGATCCAGCTTAATCAGTTAGCCATCTATATAGATGTTAATGGGACGAGCGAGGAATACTTGATTCCGAATTCCGAGGCGAGTTCAACCACACTGGTATCTGGAACGTATGCCACTATTTCCCACACATTTACCACAAAGCCCCCTGCGGTTTCAGGTACTTTGGCCCAAATTCGTGTCGCTTTAGCTCTTTCTCCTGGCTCCAACCGTATCGATTTTGCCGGTTTCAATGGGTACCTTAAGGTTCCGGTCAATGGGGCGTCGCTTGAAGCGGACGACCCGCGGACTAATAAAGCTGCCGCAGATTGGGCATTATGTATGGCCCCTGTTGGAAACACCTTCGGATCAAAGAACTCCCGTTACCAAACAACATCCGTTTCAGGCGGGCCTCAACAGGATACTGATTCAGGAGGGGCACTTAGCGAAGCCAGCCTCTATATGCCGCCTTGCAACACGAGCGGGACTGCCTGGGTAAGCTCCGTTGGAGAATTGGGCTATGTGCATACGGGTGTTCGCAGTTCGGCTGCGGGAGTACCTTGGCGGACCATTCGACTACAGCCAAACAACGACGCGGCAGGAACGGTTCCCGACTGGGCTTTGCTGGATCTTTTTACTGTTCCCGCAAATGTCTCCGGGAGCGCGAATCCAACGTTGCAGCCCAATGGAAACTCCTATGGCGGACGAATCAACATCAATTCGCACCTCCAGCCTTTTGATAATCTTACGCGGATACTGCCCGTCACCGCAGCATTAAAAGGATGCGCAACTAGCAGCAACTCTGCTGCAACATTGGGGATAGCAGATGCTCAAAGGATAGCAAAGAATATCTTCGATTGGAAACGGGCGTCGACGCAGCAGGGCGATGGGAAATTATACGGGCTCGCGAACGCATACTATTCCCCCTACCAGATTGTTGAAATCGATGGCGTGGCCTCATCAGGAGAGGAAAGCGAGGAACTGGTGCGGCAAGTCTCGAATCTCCTAACGACGCGAAGCAATGTTTTCACCGTCTATTCCGTTGGTGAATCGTTGAAACAGACGCCTTCCGGGAGGCTGGTTGCAACGGGCCAGAAGCGATTGCAGGCAACGATTGAGCGTTACTTGGATTCCGACACCAACCAAACTCAATTCCGGACCATCTACTATCGGAATTTGACTCCCTGATCGGTGCGGCTTTTTATCTCCAAGCGAAAGCGTTTAGTTAAAAACCGATAACTGAATATGCAATTCCGGCAACATGATCGGGTTGTCCGAGTAAGCTGATTCGGCTATGAAATAAATGCGGAACTGGTCCCCCATCGTTGCCATTCCCTTGAACTTAAATCCCAAAATAGCAAACCCCATGCGAAACTCATTATTTTTCCCAAGCTTCAGGCGGCTTAACGTTTGTATTGCCTGCACTCTTGCGTTATTTGCAGGCACGGTTTCATCCGAGGCTGTAGATTACACTTGGACCTACGTTGGAACGACTTCGAACTGGAATCTTCCTGGGGCTTGGGGGTCTACCGGCGGTACATATCCGAATTCGAGTGCCGACAATGTCACCATCAGTGGCACGGGAACTATGTTGATCAACGTGAGCCCGACTGTTGGCAATTTTAGCACTGACGCCAACGGAACATGGATTGCAAACGGATCAGCAACGAGCGGTGCATCCACGACGTTGACCATCACGGGTACGTTATCAAAAACGAACACCCAGCTGGCAATTTTCCGCAATAATTCGAATTCGCAGCTTTCGCTCAACGTCAATACAATCTTGGTCTCCAATGGCGAGCTTTCTCTCGGTCATCGTAGCAATGCCACGCAGATCCAGTCAGTGACTGCTCAATACACCACTATTACTGGAGGCATTTTGGATTTGAATGTCGCCGGCACTGCGAACCTGGGTGCGATTACGATGTCTGGTGGTAATATTCACCTGAACACCTATAGCACCGCATCTACTCAGACTATCTATGCGTCGAGCCTGTCAGGAGCCGGCGGAACGATTGACAGCACCAATGGGATAGCAAACGCTTTGGCGACGCTTGAGGTTTCGACTGCCGGGGTCTCAAGCTTCAATGGGGTATTGAAGAACGGCGCGACAACCAGTCCTCTTTCTTTCACGATGGCGGGAACAGGACTTCAAATTTTAACCGGCACCAGCAGTTATACGGGAGCGACCAAAGTTTCATCCGGAACGCTTCAAATCGGGAATGGAACGACGGGGGCAATCAGCGGAAGTAGCGCGGTGACGGTGGGTGTGGACACTACGACTTCGGCTGTTCTGGCTCTAGATCTCGGCAATAATTCTACGTTTGCAAACAACATCACCACCACCGCAGCCGGTGTGGTGCAAAGCAATCTGACCAGTGGAACCAACACCCTTTCGGGTACGATAAGCGGAGGTGGCTCTCTGGTTAAAAACGGCTTGGGAACCCTGATTGTTAGCGGCAATAATAGTTATACGGGTTCAACAGAAGTTGCCAAAGGCACTTTGAAAGCAACGAGCTCCACGGCGTTGGGCAACAGCAAGGAGATCAAAGTAGATACGGGAGCGACCTTGGATCTGAGTTCTATCTCTGCGGGATTTAATGTTGGCACCACCCAAACACTTGTGGCTAATGGAACGGTGCAGGCCACGACGGGGATCAGCGTTAATGGCGAATTGACCGGTTCGGGAGACATTTCCGGCTTGGTTTCGTTGGGATCCGGCGGCACGCTTTCCCCTGGTGGGGATGGGACCACGGGAACGCTTACGTTGCACACGGGACTGACGCTGGCCACCAACGGAGGTTCAGAGATCAGCTTTGACCTTGGTTCCTCACAGGATCTCATTCGGATCGATGGCGGTAATTTGACCGGCAACTCGAGCGGAACCACCTTGATTAACCTTAACCTTCTCTCCGGTTTGGAGTCTGGTAGTTATACGCTCATTATATGGGATGGAGCTACAGGATCGTTTAATGCAGATGCGTTCAGTCTGGGGGAAGTCACCGGGCTGGCGGACGGGGGGAGTATATCGTTTCAGGTTGTAGGGAACGAGTTGCAGGCAGTGATCGCGGTTCCAGAACCTCAAACTTGGGCTGCCATGCTGGTTGGAGGGCTCGGGCTCCTTGTCTTTTCCAGGAGGTCCGTCCGGCGGATGAGCTTATAGGTTAACCCTAGTCTCGAGTTAATGATCGTGGTGCCTTTTTCCGGGAGCCGGGAATGGCACCACGATCTGTATACGGCCCAACGATTTTTAATGATATCACCGTTCCTGTGTGCCTGCTTCTGTATTTTACAAAGGGCTAAAAGCGGTGGGCGCGGATGTCACGCTGCGCATAGATCCCGGGCATGAGAAAATATTTTCGATTCATCTTGTTCAGCCTGGTGGCATGTCTATGCGCCCCTGCCGCAACGGCAGACAGCCATGAAATGGCGCCGGATTCTCCATTCAAAGAGGGCAAGAAAGGCGGAGCATCCACGTGGCAGACCAATGACTCCCTGAAGTTCAAACTCGCCGCCGACGCCTCTCTCCGGCCCGGAGTTCCCCTCTATGTTCGCGTCCGCTATTGGGATGAAGGAAGTGGCTTGATCAAAGTCTCCTACAATACCCATGCTGAGAAGTGGCTGGATTCCGAAAATCACATTCGATCTTCGCGAGTCAACACCGGCCAATTTGTGGAATCGCTTCACCAGTTGAAGCAGCCCGCTATCGCCGATGGAAGCGCGTTCCTGCGCATCCGAATTCTGAACCCTCAAAGCGTGCCGCTTTCCATTCAGAGCGTTACCGTGGCGGACAAACCGTTTGACGATCCGCAGTTCAGGCAGGTCATCCAGGAGCCGTGGAAAAAGCCGCTGGACCTTCCACCCAACGGCAACCCACCCCGGTCGCTCAAAGGCACCATCATGGTTGGTTACCAAGGGTGGTTTCGGATGCCGAACGATCTTTGCGACAACGGGGGGCGGCATTGGTTCAAAGCGCCCACAGCGGAATCTGCCGTCAACTATGCCACCGACATGTGGCCCGACATGAGCGCCTATCCGCAGTCCGCCTGGATGCGCGCGGGCGATCTCTTAACCCAAAGCGGCAAGCCTGCCCTGCTCTTCTCCTCTGCCTCGCCCGAAGTGGTCAACCAGCACTTTCGCTGGATGCGCGAATCCAAAATCGACGGCGCTTTTGTGCAACGCTTTATGGGCCACCGAGCAGGGGGCGACGACGGCACCCCCGAATGGGTCCTTTACGCCATCCGCCAGGCGGCGCACGCGGAGAAACGACTCTGGGCTATTGAGTATGATGTCAGCGGCTTGATCAATGAAAACGCCCAGGTCGTGCTCAAGAAAGACTGGGCTTGGCTGGTCGATGAACTAAAAATAACCAGCGACCCCTATTACGCCCGCGAGAACGGCAAACCGGTGGTTTTCCTCTGGGGATTTCCGGTCAAAAGCAGGGGCTTCAAACCCGACGTTGCGGAAGAGGTTGTCCGCTTTTTCAAAAACGATCCCGTTTACGGAGGAAACTACCTCATCGGGGGCATCTCCAGCCAGTGGAGGCAACAGCCCGAGTGGCTTCCCCATTTGCGCAACTACGATGCCATCCTTACCTGGCAAGGGCGCAACTACGAAGAAGATCGCAAAGAATTCCAACAAATCGGCGTCAAATACTATCCCCACGTCTGGCCGGGATTTAGTTGGTCACACCTCAAGAATGTGAGCGGCCAATATACGCCTCGCGAGGGAGGGAAATTCTACTGGAACCTGATGACAAAAGCCCTCCAGGCGGGGAACGACTGGCTGTTTGTCGGCATGTTCGACGAATACGACGAAGGCACCGCCATCATGCCCATGAGCGACGATGCGCCGCCGCCCCAGCTCAATGGCGGGCGCTTCCTCATCAATGAAGGTCATCCATCCATGTGGTGGCTGAAACTGACCTCTTACGCAAAGGAGATTCTTGAAAACCAACGCTCAAAATCCCAGCCAATGCCCGGTGACTAGACGCCGCCGCGGATTGATTGCCATCCTTCTCGCGTTCGCGCTTGCCTGCCCAGCCAGTGTTTACACCCACGGCGCAGACGCGCCCTTGCCTGGGAACCTGACACTGCGCCATACTCCCCGTCCGTGGGGAAAAAGCTTTCTTCCCCGGTCAAAGGCCCCCGCCCGCAAGCTCGAGATCGTCGATCTCGCCCAGCTCACGCCCGACGAGCGAAAGGCCATATTCTGCCTCCAGGCACTGACCAGTCGCACCCAGCCCTCCATCTGGGTCATCAACAGCACCAAGGATCGTTGCTGGCTCGATTGGCATATCCAGAAACGCTACGTAGACGGGGGCGAAATTGTAGCAGACCCGCTCGCGCTATTCTCCAAATACGCCCATTGCATTAAAGGCGCGGTTATTCCTGATCCCGATCTCTACCGCGGCGACACCTTGGCAGCCAACGTCGCCGCCTGCGAGGATCTCATCGTCGCCACGCCTGAGCTTGCCCAACGCCTCGGCTTGCCGATCGCCGTCGATCTGCGCCACCGCTTCGCCAGCTATGCCGATGGCCTTCAATGGGTTTGGGCCACGTACAAAAGCCGTCTGAGTCATCATCTCTGCGATATCGCGCCCGTCCTCAAGGGAGCGAGCGTTTATTCCATGCAATGGCGTGCCGTTATCTTCTGGCCCTGCGGTCCCCTGGACGCCACCAAGCCTGGCGCCGACATGATTGCCGAGAAACACATCGTCGCGCAAATCCTCTCCGAGCTGGAGCCTAATACAGGGATGCTCGGCTTCCCCTCCGCCGGAAAAGGCGTAGGCTTGGGGGAAACCAACGGCGTTGGGCTGTCCAGCCGCTACGGCGTCTCGCTGGTATGCAGCGACAATCTACTCAACACCAGCGTCACCAGTGGCGTCCCGCTGCGGCAGCTCAAGCAATCGCCCCCGTTGCAGGCCCCCAAGCTCGAACGTGACAAAATCTACATCGCCCTCGCCATCTCTGACGGAGACAACCAAAACATTTGGATTAACTTTTCCCGCAAATACTTTGAGCACCCGCGCTTCGGTGAATTCCCCGTCGCCTATGGCATGGGTCCGGCGATCATGGATCTGCAACCGGCGGTTGCGCAGTGGTATTATGAGAAGGGGGGCCCGCAAACGGAATTTTTCAGCGACGTCTCCGGCATCGGCTATATGCAGCCGCACAACTACGGCCAAGGGTATAAGATCCCCGCCGCCATTCTCGACGGTTTCCTGGACTGGACGCGACTCTACCTCGCCGCCATGGACATGAAAACCGTCCGAACCGTCGGTGGCGAGGACAACATGCTCGCCGTCTACGACAAGAGGATTCCCGGCCTTCACTCCCTCTTCGCCGACATGGGCCGCTACGGCAGCCACGCAGGCATCGCCAATCTCACCTACAGCCTCCCCACTGGCGAACCGGTTTTCCGCGCCGTCACCAGTTGGCGTTATGGCAAAGAGGGCTTCCTGCCCGAAGTCCGCGAACAGGTCGGAGATACCCGTCCCGCCTTCGTCAACGGCTTTCTCCACTGCTGGACATTCAATATGGATGCCATTACCGCCATCTACGACCAGCGCGATGCAGACATGGTCTTTGTCACCCCTGAGCAGCTCTCCACCCTTTATCGCAAAGCCAAAGCCCGCAACTGGACCAAATAACCACTTTCACCCCGACTTCTGCCCGGAACGCACTGCTTACGCGAGCCAGCGGAGGTTGGCCGCAAGAAACCTGCCGGGGCGCGTTGCACTCAAAATCATCAAAGAACTAAAGGGCACGTCGAGAAACCGGGGTATGGCAGCCATGAAGGATTTTTGATGAATACCCCGCGCCACGGGCGCTACTCGACCGTAACGCTCTTGGCCAGGTTGCGCGGCTTATCGACGTCGCACCCGAGCTTCACCGCCGTGTGGTAGGCAAAAAGCTGGAGTGGGATCACCGTCAGGAGCGGCGAGAGGTAATCCGGGCAGCGCGGAATGTAGATCACATCGTCGGCCACCTTCGCGAGCTTCGTGTTGCCCTCCGTGCCGATGGCGATCACCGGCCCCTTGCGGGCTCGCACTTCCTCGATGTTGGAAATGTTCTTGTCGAGCACCGAGTCGTCCGGCGCGATGAAGACCGAAGGCACTTCCGGCGAGATCAGCGCGATGACGCCGTGCTTGAGCTCCGCGCTCGGGTGCCCCTCAGCATGGAGGTAGCTGATCTCCTTCATCTTGAGCGCCCCTTCCATGGCCACCGGGTAGTTGAACTGGCGGCCCAGGAACATCATCGCCTTGGCGTCGGAATACTTGTGCGCGATCTCTTTGATTCGGTCGTTCTGCGCCAGAATCGAGCGAACTTTGTCCGGGATCGCCTGGAGCTCCTCGATGATCCGGATGCCCTCGGACATGGAGAGGTGCCGGATGCGCCCCAGGAGCAGGCCCAGGAGCGTCAGGACCGCCACCTGGGAGGTAAAGGATTTGGTCGCCGCCACGCCGATCTCCGGCCCGGCGTGCATGTAGACGCCGCCGTCGCTCTCGCGGGCGATGGTGCTGGCCACGTTGTTACAGATGCCGAGGGTCCGGTGGCCCTTGCGCATGCTCTCGCGCAGCGCCGCCAGCGTGTCGGCCGTCTCGCCGCTCTGGCTGATGGCAAAAACCAGCGTGTCTTTGTTCATCGGCATGTTCCGGTAGCGGAACTCGCTGGCGAACTCCACTTCGGTAGGGATGTGGGCTAAATTTTCCAGCACGTATTCGCCAACCATCGCCGCGTGGCATGCCGTGCCGCAGCCGGTCAGGACGATGCGCTCGATGTCGCGCAGCTCCGTGGGGGTCATATTGAGCCCGCCGAGCTTGGCGGTGGCTTCCTCCAGGGAGAGGCGACCGCGCATGGCGTCCTGGAGCGAGTTGGGCTGCTCAAAGATCTCCTTGAGCATGTAGTGGGGGTAGTCCCCCTTGTTCACGTCGTCCTCGGAGAATTCAACCTTGCTGACCTTAAATCCCGAAGCGCCGCCGTTGAGCGTGGTGACTTCGAAATTATCGTCGGTGAGCGCCACAACATCATAATCGCGCAGGTAAACCGCCTCGCGCGTGTGGCCGACGATGGCCGAAACGTCGCTGGCCAGGAAGTTTTCCCCCTTGCCGATGCCGAGCACCAGCGGGCTGCCGCGGCGCGCCCCCACGAGCGTGCCGGGAACGGCCTCATGGATCACGGCGATGCCGTAGGTCCCGGTCACTTCCTTGAGCGCCTGCCGAACAGCCTCCACAAGCCTCTTGCCCGTGGGCTCCCCGCCCGCCGCGTCGAAATGTTTCCCGATCAGGTGCGCCAACACCTCGGTGTCGGTCTGCGACTGAAAGTGGTGCCCCTCTGCAATGAGCTGCTCCTTGAGGGTCTGGTAGTTCTCGATCACGCCATTGTGGACCACGGCCAGCTTGCCGCTTTCGTCAAAGTGCGGGTGGGCGTTCTCGTCCGTCACGCCGCCATGGGTCGCCCAGCGAGTGTGCGAAATCCCGACAGAACCGCAAACCGGTTCCCGTTCGATTAGCTCGGCAAGATTCGCAATGCGCCCCTTGCATTTGCGGAAGCTGATCTGGCCGTTAAGCGTCGCGAGCCCCGCGGAGTCGTAACCGCGATATTCCAGCCGCCGCAGGCCATCCAGCAGAACGGGGGCCGCTTCGGATTTGCCGATGTAACCAATAATGCCGCACATAAGTTTTTCTATACTGACAAATTTTACCGCGCAAGGCAACATGATCGCCACACGGGCGTTTCACGAGCAAAATCTCCACTGATCCCCGTAGGAAATCGCTGACAAGATTCCATAATAGAAGGCCTCCCCAAGGAAAATAGAATGAATCCGCCGAACTTCTCCACCCTCTCCTCAGTCACCCATTCCACCCTGGCCATCATCATGGGCGGCGGTGCCGGAACCCGCCTCTTTCCCCTGACCAAGGACCGCTCCAAACCGGCCGTCCCGCTCGGCGGTAAGTACCGGATCGTAGACATCCCGATTTCCAACTGTATCAACTCTGATTTGCGCCACATTTACGTCCTCACGCAGTTCAACAGTGCATCGTTGCACCGGCACATTGCGAGCGCGTATAAATTTGACCGCTTCTCGCGCTCATTCGTGGAGATCCTCGCCGCGCAGCAGACCCCCTCGGGCTCCCACTGGTACCAGGGCACCGCCGACGCCGTCCGGCAAAACCTGCAAAACTTCCTGAGCCGTCCCTACCAATACTACGTGATCCTGAGCGGCGACCAGCTCTACCGCATGGACTTCCGGGACCTGCTCAACCAGCACATCCAGGAAGGGGCCGATATCTCCATTGCCACCATCCCGGTCAACCGCGAGGCGGCCAGCGAATTTGGCATCATGCACACCGATGCCACCCGGCAGATCACCCAGTTTGTGGAAAAACCGAAGGACCCGGCGGTGCTCGATAGCCTGCGCATTCCCGGCAACCTGATGGAGCAGCTCGGCCACAACCCCGACGAGGAACTCTTCCAGGCCTCCATGGGCATCTACGTCTTCAACCGCCAGGCGCTCATCGAGGCGCTCGACAACGACCTTGTAGACTTCGGCAAGCACATCATCCCCCGCTCCATCGAGCACTACAAAGTTCACTCCTACATCTTCCAGGGCTACTGGGAGGACATCGGAACGATCCGCTCCTTCTTCAACGCCAACCTGGCGCTGACCGACGAAAAGCCCCCCTTCTCGATGTTCGACACCACGCGCCCCGTCTACACCCACGCCCGGTTCCTGCCCGCCAGCAAAATGCAGGGCGCGCGCATCAACCACTCGATCATCTCCGACGGCTGCACCATCACCGACGCCGAGATCGACCACTGCGTGGTGGGCGTGCGCTCCTACATCAAGGCGGGCACAACGATCAAAGACGTCATCCTGATGGGTAACGACTTTTTCGACGCCGACCTCGCCCTCCACGACGTCGCCGACGGCTGCACCCCGCTGGGCATCGGCCGCAACTGCCAGATCGACCATGCGATCATCGACAAAAACGCGCGCATCGGCGACAACGTGACGATCAGCCCCAAGGGCAAACCCGCCCACTTCGACGGCCCCAACTACTATATCCGCGAGGGCATCATCATCGTACCGAAGAACACGACCATCCCGGCGGGTACGGTGATTTAGATTTCACCACAGAGGACACAGAGGACACAGAGGACACAGAGGGCACGGAGGTAAAGGCAGGAGGTTTTTGGAGGTGCTTCTCCTCGTGCCCGAGTTTTTTTGGCAGTGCTTTTGCACCCACCTCACGCCCGCATCATCCGGCCCAGCTCTGCCAGCGCGGCCTCCGTGCGCTCGTTCCACGAAACGCCCGCGTTAAGCCGGATAAAATTGCGGTACTTCTGCTTGGGCGAAAAGATCGGCCCGGGCGCGATGCTGATATTCCGCTCCAGCGCCCGGTAAAACAGCTCCATCGCGTCGATGGACTCCGGCAACTCCACCCACAGCACCTGGCCGCCCGCCGGACGCGTCACTCGGGTCCCCTCGGGGAAATGTTCGCCAATGGCATGGGTGAGCAGCGCCGTCTGCTCCGCGTAGAGCTTCCGCAATTTGCGCAAATGGTGCTCGTACCCCCCGGTGGCCAGGTAATCGGCAATCGCCAACTCCGGCAGCGTGGCATTGCCGAGCGAACTAACCATCTTGAGGTGCGTCACCTTCTCGCGGAAGCGCCCCGGAGCCGCCCAGCCGACCCGATACCCCGGCGCCAAGGTCTTTGAAAACGAATCGCACAGGAGCACCAGGCCGTTGCGGTCGAAGGATTTGACCGTCTTGGGCCGGTAGGGGCCAAACGCAATCTCCCCGTAAGTGTCGTCCTCGATGAGCGGGATTTCCCGCCGCGCCAACATCTCTGCCAACTGCTGCTTGTGCTCGTCGCTCATGCAGCAGCCCAGCGGGTTGTGGAAATTTGGCACGAAAACGCACGCCTTCACCGGCTGGCTCTCCAGCGCGAAGGCCAGCGCCTCCAGGCTCACGCCGTCACGCGGGTGGGTGGGGATCTCCAGCGCCTTCATCCCCAGGGATTCAATGCACGTCAGCACCCCGAAATACGAGGGCGATTCAATGGCGATGGTATCCCCGGCCTGGGCCACCGCCCGCAGGCATAAGTAGAGCGCCTCGGTACCGCCGCAGGTAACGATCACATCATCGGCGGAAAGCGCCGTGCCGTTTTCCAGCGCCCGCCGGGCGATCTGCACGCGCAATGCCTGGCTGCCCGGCACGATCTCGTAGCCCGTCCCGCCGTCGCTGCGCCGCCGTCCCGCGGCCGCCATCATCCGGTTGAGCGCCGCCGCGGGGAGCCACTCCGGGCAGGGCAGCGCCGCGCCGAATTTCACCGCATCCGGGTCATGCGTCATCTCCATGAGCCGCATCACCTGGAGCGAAAGCTCGCTGACATGCACCGAGGTCGGCTTGGGCGCGGGGCGCGACATCCCCGGCTCCTCGGGCCGCTCCCAGCCCCGGGACCGCACGAAATAGCCGGACTGGGGCCGCGCCTCGATGGCCCGCTCGTTCTCCAAAACCCCGTAGGCCTGGAGCACCGTCGAAATGCTCACCCGCCGCTGGCGCGCCATGCGGCGCACGGAGGGAATCCGCTCCCCCGGGCGCAGCGTGCCGTTGCCGATCATCCCCCGGAGCTGCTCCGCGAGTTCCTCGTACAACAGCGGCTTTTCGGCAGAAGGCGTGTTCATTACCCCCGAGCTTACCGCCAAACCGGCACAAGCACAGTCACAGTTCAGCAAAAAACCGAGGAGCACAGTTCGCGCCCGGCCCGGCTGTACCGCCCGGAAACCTCGCGCTCTGAATCTGTTCCGCTCCCGCTTCCCAGCCTACCCTTGGGGCATGATCACTCCGGAAACCACCCTGCCCGGCTCGTGCCGGGTTTCGCCGGTCCAATTCATCGCCAAAGGAGAGCTCCTCCGCGTCCCTGGAGACGGCGGAGGGTTTCGCATCGAATGCCGCAGCGGCAAGGTCTGGATCACCCAGGAGGGCGATCCGCGCGACCTCGTGCTTGAGCGCGGCGAAGCCGCCGAAACGGAAGGCCACGGCCTGGTGCTCGTGGAGTCCCTCTGCCCGGCGCTCGTCCGAGTCACGCCGCTTGACGCATTGCCTACACCAGATTTTCTGGATTAAGCGCCTGGAGCTCCTCGGGCACGAAGCGCCCGTTCTCGCGCACCAGCTCGCCGTCGAGGTGGATCGTGCCGCCGCCGTAGTCCTCGCGCTGGATATTCACCATGTCCCAGTGGATCTGCGAGCGGTTGCCGTTGTCGGCGTTCTCGTAAGCCTGGCCCGGGGTAAAGTGGAAGGACCCGGAAATCTTCTCGTCGAACAAAATGTCCCGCATCGGGTGGAGGATGTACGGGTTAAAGGCGAAGGAAAACTCGCCCACGTAGCGCGCCCCTTCGTCGGAGTCGAGAATCTCGTTGAGCCGCTTGGTGTTGTTGCCCGTGGCGTCCACCACCTTGCCGTCCTTGAACTCCAGCCGGATCGCGTCAAACGGCGTGCCCTGGTAAATCGTCGGCGCATTAAAGGTAATGACCCCCTGCACCGAGTCGCGCACGGGCGCGGTGAAGACCTCGCCGTCGGGGATGTTGTGCTTGCCGCCGCACGGGATCGCCGCGATGCCTTTGATGGAGAACTTGAGATCCGTGCCCGGGCCTTTGATCTCCACTTTGTCCGAGCGCATCATCCACTTGGCCAGCGCCGCCATGCCCGGCTGCATCCGGGCGTAGTCGAGCGTGCAGACGTTGAAATAAAAATCCTCGAACTGCTCGGTGCTCATCCCGGCCTGCTGCGCCATCGCGGACGAGGGCCAGCGCAGCACACACCAGCGGGTCTTGCCCACGCGGTGGTCGAGGACCGGCTTCATCTTTTGCGAAACGAGCTTCATGCGCTCGGCGGGAATGTCGCTCATCTCCGCGATATTGTGGCTGCCGCGCACGGCGACGTAGGCGTCCACCTTTTGCATCCGGGCCAGCTCCAGCTCGGCAATCACGTCGTACTGCGAGGCCCCCGCCTCGCGCGCCATCTCGCGCGCCACCCGGGCCTGGTGAACCTGTACCAGCGGATCGGCGCCCAGCGCGCGGGCCGCGCGGATCAAGGCCACCGTCATTTCCTCGGGAATGTCGAAGGCGTCGATCAGAATTCTGTCGCCTTTTTTCAACGCTGTTGAAAAACCGACGAGCGCCGCCGCGAGCTTGTCAAAACGTGGGTCGTGCATAGGTGGAAGTGTGGCTCAAGCCACCGGATAAATGCAAACTTTTCAAGCGCAACGTGATCTTTGCTCGCATTTTGCCCGGGAGTATGGTAATGGAAAGGATGAACCAAACTTCCAGCGGCTTCTCGCGACGGGGCCCTGACACGATTACGGAAGAGCTGGTCGCGGTGCTTCTTAAAAATAATCCGTTCGAATTCAAGGCTTTGTTTGAAGTCCTCTACGCGAACCTTCGGGCGCGCAATGCTGCAAGCGGCGGCGAGGAAATGCTCCGCCTTCGGGCCTACGAAAAGCTTCAATCACTGGTTGGTTCGGGAGCCGTACGCAAAACCGGCAAGAGCTACCAGGGCATCAAGACCGCCCTCATGGACCTGAACGCGCGAATGGTGGAGTTCCGCGCCCGCGTGGCCCACTAGCAAAAGACAAGGGAAACGCGGAGAGAGCGCCCCAGCTCGCCTTCTCCGCATCTCCTGGGTCCTTTTCACAGCTCCCCCGCGAGCACTTCGAGCGAGAGACTCAGTTTTTTGAGCCCCAGCTCGATGCGCGTCTTAATGGTGCCCAGCGGGATGCCCGTATGGGCGGCGATTTCACGCTGGCTCATGCCTTTGAAGAACGCGTATTCGATCGCCTCGCGCTGGAACTGAGGCAGCTCGGCCATGCGCGCCTGGATGAAGGCCCGAACGTCGGCGCTTTCCGAATCGCCGTCAGCGCGGCCCGAGATCCACGCCGCCGGATCGTGCTTCACCTCGACTTCCAGGCGATCCGTCGCGCGCGAATAGCTCTGGCGTTTGCGCAACCGGTCGATACCGCGCCGCCGCGCCATCGTCACCAGCCACCCGAGCGCCTTGCCTTTTTCCGCTGAGTATTTCGACGCGTGGTTCCACGCCTCGAAAAACACCTCCATCAGCACATCCTCGGCCTCGGCCTCATTGTGGATGATTTTAAAGATGACGCTTTTGACGACACCCGCATGGCGGTCAAAAAGCTTCTCCAGCGCCCGGGGATCGCCCGTCGCCACCCGCGTCATGAGCGCCTCGTCCGTCTCGTCATCCTGGGCAGCCTTGCGGGCTCCCCGGCGGCGATAAGCGTACGTTTCGGCAGGCGCCTCCTCCGTGGGCTCCTCCGCGGGCTCCACGGGTTCAACCGTTTCCACGGTATCCGCCGCTTCCGTGCCTTCTTCGACTTCAGTCAATATTTCGTGGTCTTCCTGACAGAGCTCCATTTTCATAACCCCTCCCTCTGATTTCCTAATAAGGGAAGAGAGAGCGACCGCCGTGCCATCCCATGTTTTACAGGGAAAACGGCCTCGTCACCCCGCCCGAAGTGTCCTGAAAAAGGTCATAACCGTCTGCCCGGCATCACGCCCCAAGCTCACTCAAGCCGCCGTCCCTTCCGATTTCCCCGCGCGGCCCTCCACCACGTCGTCAACATGCCGCTCCAGCCGGGCCACCACGGCATCCCAGGAATGCAGCTTGGCCAGCTCGATGCCCTGGCGAATGCGCTCCGGGTCCGGGCTGGCCAGCGCCTGGCGGCACAGGTCGATAAACTCCTCGTGCGACTGCGCCACGTGCGCCACGTCGCTGAACTGCCGCTCCACGTCTTCAATGGCCGAAGAGACAATCGGCCGCCCCGTGGCCATATATTCCAGCGCCTTGGTCGGGTTGATGAACTCCGTCGCCGCGTTGATGGCAAAGGGCATCAGGCAAACATTGAACCGGCTGGCATAGTGCGGCAACTGGGCGTACGCGCGCCCGCCGAGCCAGTGGATATTGCCGCGCCGAGGCAACACGCTCTCCTCGACCTTGGTACGCGGCCCCACCATGACCAGGTTCCACGACGGCTCGCTATCGGCGATCCGCGCCACCAGCTCGTAATCCATCCGCTCATCCACCACGCCAAAAAACCCGAACACGGGGCCCTGTAAATTCGCAATATCCTCCGGCAGCACGGCCGAGCCATTGCGCGCCAGGCCGAAATGGTGCTCATCCACGCCGCAGCCGAAGGAGTGGCAATTAGAGTGCAGGGCCGATTTGGCCTCGTGGATCTTCGGCCCGCCCGCAAAAACCACATCGGCCAGCGCCAGGAGTTCTCGCTCGCGCTTCACCAGCTCCGCCGGAGCCCCCTTGAACTGCGAAAGCTCGTCCATGCAATCGTAGACGACGGCGATTTCCCCCAGCCGCCCCGCGAAAGCCGTGACCGCCATCGGGTCATAGAACCACTGCACGGGATCACGAAATTCCTCGCCCAGCGGCCCGGAAAGAAGTGCCTCCACCAGCCGGAAACGCTCCGCGTCAACCCACGCGCCATCCATCCAGCGTCGCGCGGGCATCAGAGAGCGGAGCAAGGTCACGTTAGGGTATTGCGGCACCTCGCTTAAGATCGCGCAAGGCTCGGCGACGCCCTCGTCCGGGTAGGGCCCTTCCAGAAAGAGCACCCGGTGCCGGGCAGAGAGCCGGGAGAGGAACTGCTGGGGGCGTTGCCAGACCCAGTCCCAGCTCAGGTGAGAGTGAACGATCAGGGGATAGCTGCCTGCGTTTTGCCGGGGATTGGACCGCAGTCCTTGGGTGTCGATCTCCATACCTCAGAAAACGGCAACCCATTCCGCAACGGCCTTACGGTAAACCCCGGTCAGGCCCGGGGGCGGGCCATGGTTGGAACTGAGCGGCACCTACAGCCTAAAATCAGGAATAGGATTGGCCGCAAAAGGGCGCAAAAAGCGCAAATTAAAGAGATACGCCGATTTTGAAGAGATGTTTAGACTCACCCATAGGGTGAACTTCAAATGAGATATTTTGTGATCTGAACCTTCTGTTTTTGCGCCTATTGCGCTTTTTTGCGGCTATTTCCCTTGCCGCTTTTAGGCCCTCTACACCATCAACTCCGGATAGTGCGCTTTGGCAATCGCCTCGCACTTCTCCAGAATCGCTTCGGCGGATTCCATGTTTTTCACCTCGTCGACGAGCTGCAAGCAGACGCCGATATCGAGGCTTTGCACGGCCCGCTTCACCCGGGGGACCAGCGCGGCCCCGGTGCTCAGCTCGTCCACGCCGAGGCCCACCAAGAGCGGCGTGAGCGCGATCTCGCCCGCCATTTCACCGCAGACCCCCACCCATAGATTGTGGGCGTGGGCCGCGTTGACGATCATCTTGATCAGCCGGATGATCGCCGGGTGGGTCGGCTCGTAAAGGTGGGCAATGCGCTCGTTGATCCGGTCCACGGCGATCGTGTATTGGATCAAGTCATTGGTCCCGATGCTGAAAAAATCGACTTCCTTGGCCAGCAGGTCGGCCACGAGCGCGGCGCTGGGCACTTCGATCATCGCGCCCACTTCCATGTGCTCGTTGAACGGGATGCCTTTCTCGCGGAGTTCCTGGCGGCACTCTTCGAGCACGGCGTTCGCCCGGCGCAGTTCGTCCACGCCGGAGATCATCGGAAACATCATGCGGATATTCCCCAGGGCACTGGCCCTCAGGATGGCGCGCAGCTGGGTCTTAAAGACGTCGACGCGCTCCAGGCAGAAGCGGATGGCACGCCAGCCGAGGAACGGGTTGAGCTCCGAGGGGAGCTGCAAGGCGCTCATGAACTTGTCGCCGCCTAAGTCGAGCGTGCGGATGATCACCGACTGGTCAGGGATCTCCTTCGCCACGGCGAGGTAGTTCTCGTACTGCTCCTCTTCGTTGGGCAGCTCGTTCTTGTTGATGTAGAAAAATTCCGTCCGGTAGAGGCCGATGCCCTCCGCGCCGCTTTGCTTGACCAAGTCGATGTCGCTCGGCAGCTCGATATTGGCGGAAAGGGTGATGTGGCGACCGTCCAGCGTAGTGGAGACAGTCTCGCGCAGGGCGTCCAGCTTGTCCTCGACCTCGGTCTTTTTGACCTCCAGCTCGCCGTATTCCCAGAGGGTTTGGTCGCTCGGGTTGACGATTAAGAGCCCGCTGTAGCCGTCCAGGAGGACGTGGTCGCCGGAAAGGAGGGAGTCGCTGACGTTGTGCAGGGCCACCACCGCGGGGATGTTGAGCGAACGGGCCATGATGGCCGTGTGCGAGGTGCGGCTGCCGACGTCGGTGGCGAAGCCGAGCACCAGCTTGCGGTTGAGCTGGGCGGTGTCCGAGGGGGTTAAATTGTGCGCCACCAGGATGTGTGGCACGTCGATCTGCGAGGCGCTGTGGGGGTCCCGGCCCATCAGGTTGCGCACGACGCGGCGGCAGACGTCGTTGATGTCCAGGGCGCGCTCGCGCAGGTAGGGGTCGTCGATTTCGCTCAGCGTCTTGGCGTAGCGGTTGGCGACTTGTTGGAAAATGTACTCGATGTTGTACTGGTCGCGGTCCAGCGTGCGCAGCACCTCGTCGATGAGCGTGCGGTCCTCGACGACCAGCAGGTGGGCGTCGAAGATGCTGGCGTCTTTCGCGCCGATGGCCCCGGCGATCCGGTTCTGCATTTCGACGATTTGCTCGCGCGTCCGGAGCAGGGCGGCCTCGAACCGGGCGACTTCCCCGGGGACCTCCCAGTCCTCGATTCTGCGGGAGGGGGCTTCTTCATCCTCCGGGCGGAGTACGAAGACGGTTCCACGCGCAATGCCGGGCGATACGCCCACACCATGGAAACGTCGTTCTACTCGCTGCTGGGTATCGCTCATTGGGTTTCGCGGTCAAGGTTTGGCCGCGCGGATGCAGAGTTTTGCGCCAAATTCAGCCGCCTGCAAGGGATTAGCGCGTTTGCCTGAAAGAAATTTTCGCAAACGCCCCGGCCTCTCTTGGCTCTCGGCCTACTCCTCGTCGAAACGACGCTGGATCAGGGACTCGATTTCTGCCAGGGCCTGCTCGGCGTCGGCCCCCTCGCAGGTGACGACCAGTTTGGAGCCTTGGCCCGCGGCCAACATCATGAGGCCCATGATGCTCTTGCCATTGACTTGCTCGCCGTCTTTTTCAACCCACACCTCGGACTTAAAGCGATTGGATGCCTTCACAAACATCGCCGAGGGGCGCGCGTGCAGCCCCAGGCGGTTGAGGATGGTGAACTCTTTCGCTGCGGTCTGGTCTTGGTTACTCGTGATTTTACGGCTTAGTAGGCCCATTACGGTTTTCTCTGCATTGAGTTCAAGAGCCGGTCATTAAACTCCTTCGCACTATCCTGCCCCATGCTCTTGAGCTTTTGATCCAGCGCGGCAACTTCAACCAACCGCGACAGATCCCGGCCAATACGCACAGGGATAGTAATGTGAGGGACTTGGATGCCCAGTATCTCGTGAAATTGTTGGTTAAGCCCTATTCTATCCGGCTCTTCCAATTCTTGCCAGTCTTTTAACGTGACGATCAAATCGAGCACCTTCTCCATCCGCACGGCGCGGATGCCAAACATGGAGGAAACGTTGATAATTCCCACGCCGCGCACCTCCATGTGGTGGCGGGTTAAATCCGGGGCGGTAGCGACCAGATGGCGGCTGTCGATCAAGCGCAAGCGGGTAACGTCGTCGGCGATGAGGGGGTAGCCCCGCTCCAGAAGCCCCAGCACGCACTCGCTTTTGCCAATGCCCGCCGAGCCGCGCACAAGGGTCCCGACGCCCAGGATGTCGACCATGCTCCCGTGCTCCAGGACGGTCGGGGCGAACTCCCGCTCAAGGGCCAGCGTGGCGGCGTTGATGAAGTTCATGGTGACCATGGAGGTCTGAAAAACGGAGATGCGCCCGGCCTCGGTCTCCTCCAGGAGGTGCTTGGGCGGGCGGCTGCCCCGGGCGATGACGAGGCAGGGCACCCGGCGGCGGATGATGGCCCGCATGCGTTCGCGGACCTCGTTCGGGGGGGTCTTGCGCAGGTAGGCCAGCTCGGCCGCGCCCAGGACCTGGATGCGCTTGGCGGCAAAGTAGTCAAAGAAGCCCGAAAGGGCCAGGCCGGGCCGGTTGATGGTCGGCTCCTTGACGATGCGGTCGAACCCGGCGGCAGACCCCAGAAGCGTCATCCCGAGAGACTCGGAGTAGCGGGTATAGAAATCGCCGACGGTGATGGTGGGGAATTTGCCCTTCGGTTTCACAGGGGGAAGTTATCAGGAACTCAGGAACTTGAGGAATTTTTTTCGTACGGATTCTCGTGCCTAATAGACTCCTCCAAGAACTACTCCTCCACGCCCTCCATAAGCACATCCCATGAGCAGCCAAGGGCTTTCTTCAGGCGAAGAATCACAGAGAGTGTCGGCTGGAATTGCCCGTTTTCAATCCGCTGCAAATACGAGCGGCTAATCTCCGCATAGGCAGCCAGTTGATATTGTGTCAAGCCGTGTTCACCCCGCAATCGTGAGAGATTTCTGCCGAATTGTTTAGGTACAGACACGTTGCGAGTGTGCCTGCTTTTTCTGAGCCCGTGGCCTCATATATGGTGCTGTTTTAATGCCCTCTTCCGCTTCTTCGTTACGAATCTCCGATTTCCCTCCACCACTGCCGCGAAACAGAGTTTCGCACCAAAAAATGGCACCCGCAAGAAAGAAGAAATCCTTCTCGCGGGTGCCGGGGGAAGCCGGTCAGTCTTTCGCCGGTTTAGGCGATCGGCTCAATCAGGCCGAATCCGCCTTCCTTGCGGCGATGGAGAACGTTGACCTTCTCGGTCTTGGCGTTGGTGAAAACCAGGAATTCGCGATCCGAAACCTCGAGTTGGAGGATGGCCTCGTCCACGAACATGGGCTTGACCTGATATTGCTCCGTCTCGATGACCTTCGGCTCGACTTCGATGGGGTGTTCCTCGGTCGAGGAGGCCACTTCGATGATCTTCTCGTTGAAGGTCTTGATTTGCGCGTGTTTCGGACGGCTTTGCCGCATGATGCGCGTCTTGAATTTGCGCATTTGCTGGGCAATCTTGCCCATCACTTCGTCGATGGCTGCGTAAAGGTCATTGGATTGCGCCGTCGCCTCGATGGTGATGTGGTTGGCGCAATGGAGGATGACTTCGGCGATTTGCCGATACTTTTGGACGTCCAGGATCACCTGCGCTTCGATGATGCGCGGGGTGTCAAGGTGCAGCCCTTCCACCTTTTTGATGGCGTAGTCCTTCAGGGACTCTGTCACGGCCACATGGCGACCGGTGACTTTGATGGGCAGGTTTACATTGGCTACTTGCATTGGTTTTCCTCCTTATTTGGGTTGATTGGGAACAAAAGGTTGCGGATGGAAAAAAGGTTTTACATCGAGAAGCGCTCGCCCAGGTAGAGCTGGCGGCTGATGGGGTCGTTGATCAGGAAGTCCTTGGTGCCCTCGCTCTCGATCCGGCCTTCGGAGACGAGGTAGGCGCGGTCGACGATGGAGAGGGTTTCGCGGACGTTGTGGTCGGTGATCAAGATGGCGAGGCCGGTTTTGCGCAGGTTGACGATGATCTGCTGCACATCATAGACAGCGATGGGGTCCACTCCGCTGAAGGGTTCGTCCAACATTAATAAGCTGGGGTTGCTCACCAGGGAGCGGGCGATGGTAAGGCGGCGCTTTTCACCGCCGGAAAGGGTCAGGGCGAGCTGCTTGGCCACGTGCTCGATGCCGAACTGGTTCAGGAGCTCCGCACAGCGGTCGCGGCGTTCCTTTTTGGATTTATCGGTGGTTTCGAGGATGGCCATGATGTTCTCCTCGACGGTCAGCTTGCGGAAAATGGATTCCTCCTGGGGCAGGTAGCCCATGCCCATGCGGGCCCGGCGGTGCATCGGGTAGCCGGTGACGTCCTGGTCTTTGAAGATGACCCGGCCGCCGTTGGGCCGCACGAGGCCCACGACCATGTAGAACGTGGTCGTTTTGCCCGCGCCGTTGGGCCCGAGGACGCCGACCACCTCCCCGGCCTTGATGTTGATGTCCACCCCATTGACGACCGCGCGGCCGCCATAGATCTTGACCAGCTTGTCGGTCCGGAGGATCGGGGTGGCCTCGGAGGCGGCGGTTACGGGGGCTGTGGAAGGTTCGGCGACGGTGCTCACGGGTTCTTCTTGTTCAGATCGTTTTTGGAATCGGTCTTTATTAAGGTCATGCTGGGACCCTTGGTATGCAAGTGCCCATCTTTGTCCATGATCATAATGGTACCCTCCTCTGTGGCGACCTGGTTATTCATGCCCTGCTGGATCTGGGGCCAGCCGGAAAGCGTCATTTCGCCCTTGGCGGCGTCGTACTCCGCCTTGGCCGCCCGGCCAACGTAGGTGGTGACTTCGCCGGTCTTTTCGTCCGTGCGCTCCTGGGTGATGACGACGTGCCCCTCGGCCACAGCCCGTTCGAGGCCGCTGGTGGGCTCGCTCTTGGCCCCCGCCGGTTTGGGCGTGGGGGTGGGCGTCGCCGCCGGGGTGGGCGTGGCGGGGCCCGGCAGCGCGGGCACCGGGTTCTTGTCGGATTTCTTCAGGTAGGCGGTCAGCTTGTCGGCGGTCAGGGTGAACTGCGGATCGACGATTCTGACGTCTTTGATGAAAATGGCCGTGGAGGCCTTGCCGTCAAAGAGCGTCTCGCCTACGCAGGTGATCTCGGTGGCCTTCTTTTCGGCGTCGGAAGCCTCTTTCGCCTTTTTGCCGGAAGCGGGCTTGGAAGGGGCGGGTGTCTCCAGGCCGGTTCCGCCCCCCAGGCCGATGCGAAAATCGTTCTGGGCAAAAAGAGCCGGTGAGAAAAGGGTGAGAGCAGCGCCCAGAAGGGCCGGTGCGATAGATTTCATTCGGAAACTGGTGAAGGGTTGGGAGACGCCGCGGGCTGAGCCTCTTTTTTCGGTGCGTCTTCTTGGTCTTGTTGGTAAATGAGCACCCGCACGGGACCGACAAATTTTCCCTGCCGCGTCTGGGTGTCAAACGTCATGTTCTGGCCGACCAGCAACAGGTCCTTACGCCGGATGGTCACGGGGTCGGTACTGGTCAGGATGCGGGTCTGGAGATTGAGCATCGACTGCGGCATGTCGATAACCATTTCCGGTTCGCCGTCATTGAAGGTTTCAAGCTTGAGCTGCGAGAGGCGGAGCTGGTCTGAATCCACGCGAAAGGCCACCTCCATGTTGTAGCGCATCTGGAGCTTGCCGTCGGTCCAGATGGGGACGCACACGCCCTGGGCGCTGTGGTTGATGGGGATGGGGATGTCGATGCCCTTCTTGGTCTCCTCCGGCGCGGGTGTGGGGCTCTCGGCGGGGGGTGGCGAAGGGTTCTTTTTCTTGCTCTTGGCCTCGGCGGTGAATCCGCCCAGGATGCCCCCCGCCAATAGGAGGCAACAAAAGGTCCGGAGCCGGGAACTGAGAATTGAGTTAACGCGCCAATTCATGGATTGCTCCCAACTTCTTCAACAGGGCGGGCAGTTTTGCCAGCGGGATTTGATTGGGCCCATCGGACAGGGCCTTGGCGGGATTTTCGTGCGTTTCGATAAAAACGCCGTCGCATCCGGCCGCTACCGCAGCCCTTGCCAAAACGGGGGCCAGAATGCCGTCACCGGCAGTCTTATCGCCCGCGCCGCCAGGGCGTTGCACGGAGTGAGTCGCGTCGAACATGACCAAGTATCCGCTTTCGCGTAACCAATACAATGAGCGCATGTCGGCCACAAGATTATTATACCCGAAAGTGACGCCTCTTTCCGTAAAAAAGAAGCGTTTGCAGCCGAAACGTTCGAGCTTTGAGGCGACGTTCTTCATGTCCCACGGGGCGAGGAACTGCCCTTTCTTGACGTTGACCACGCGGCCCGTCTCGGCGGCGGCCTGGATAAGGTCGGTCTGGCGGCAAAGGAAGGCGGGAATCTGGAGGATGTCGATGTACTCGGCGGCAATTTCGGCCTGCTCGGGGGTGTGGATATCGGTCGTCACGGGGACGCCCAGTTCCTTGCCGATGGTGGCCAGGAGCTGGCAGCCCTCGCGAGCAGGGATGCCCCGGAAGGAATCGACCGAGGTGCGGTTGGCCTTGTCGTAAGAGGCCTTGAAGACGAACTGTGCCCCGGCTTCGCCGCAAATCTCCTTGAGTTTGCGGGCCATGCGCCAGACGAACTTCTCGCTCTCGATGACGCACGGGCCAAGGATGAAGAGCGGGCGTTTTCCGCCGAGGGTCACGTTTCCGATTTTAAGGGGTTTTACGGCCATGGGTGTGGAGAGGGTTTGATCCGCGAATTTCGCAGATTAACGCAAATTTTCAAAGGCAGACGCCCAGTTACTTTGCCGCTCCGGCGGTTTTCTGGACTTCCACGTAGGTGATCTGAAGACTCGAGAGGGCGTTCTGGAGGACCTTCTCCTCGTCTTCGGAAAGGTTGCCCTTGGTTTTGTGAGCAATGGCGGCGAGCTGGTCGATCAAGAGCCGCGCGAGGCCCAGGTTCACGGAGGGTTTGCCGGTTTGCGGGTTCGGGATTTTTCCTAGGCAAAACGCGGCATTCTGCGAGTGCATCTGGACGAATTCGATGAACCGCAGAGACATTTCGCCCGAAACAGTATTGGTTTGAACTTCAGCCATTCCCCTATTGTTTAGAGGAGGCGGGCACCCCCATCAAGCGACAAGTTATGCCTAAGTTTTTTATCAGCAGCGCGCGGGCTCACTTCAGCTCCCAGCGCGGCGCTTTCCGCAGATGGCGTTCGCTCAAGACATCCACGACGACATCCGGTTTTTCCGCATCGACTAGCCTGGGGGTAAGCGCCTGGAACCATGCGGGATAAGGCACGACGGGCCGCACGCGCACGACCCGCCGGAAATGGGCGGGAAGGAAATCGAGCAGCCCCGTGGTGAACGAATTTCCGCCCAAGAGCAAAGTGCGCCGCAGCCCGGGATCATTCGCCTCAAAAGCTCGGGGAAGTTCGTGGTACGATCCGGTGGGCCACTCCACATCGAGCCGCATCGGCGCAGGATGAAACGCTGTTTGAAACGCTGTAAGAGCCAGGCGCGTCTCGCGCAGCTCCTCGGGCAGGCCGAGCATCACCGCGAGGTCGCCCCCGAGCCCGAGGACTTCCGCGGCATCGGCGGGCAGCGGCTGCGCCTGCAGCTCGGGGAAGCGCCCGCGCAGCCGCTCCAGGATCGCATTGGTCGCCAGGAAGGCCCCGAGCTGGCTCCAATGCGTATCGGTGCGTTCAAAAATAAGCCCGCGCGGCTTTGCATCGCGTAATACTGAGCGCAAATCGAGAACCTCCAGCCCCGGCTCCCGTCCGAGGCGCGCCACAAGTTGATCCGAAAAACGCGAACTCCCCACCGCGCAGAGATTCTCCGGCAAGTGCTCCGGGTAAACGCGCTCCTTGTTCGGCACAATGACGAAAAGATAGGCGATGCCGTGCGCGGCCAGCCACGTCTGCTTGGCGGCGAGATAGCGCGCCCAAGCCTCGGCCTCCGCCGGGGGCGTCTTCACCACGCCACGCGCTTCCTTCACGGTCTCCGCCAGGTAAAGCCAACCGTCCCGGCCAAGCACCACTCCCGGCGTGGAGGGCACTCCCAGCGTGCGCACTTTCACGCGGCTCTGCCAGGCCACCAGCGGCGCGCGAAAACCAAAGCGGTCATTGAACGCCGCCTCGAAGCGCGCGGGAAAGGCATCGAGCGCGGCGGCGTCCCAGCTCCACTTCGGGAACGCGGCCAGCGAGCGCTTTTCCGTCGCGCTCATCCGTTCGCCCCCGCGAAAATCGGTGGCCGCCAGCGGCAGCAGCACGGCGGCCGCGAATGCCAGCAGCAGCAGAACCGAAGGGATGCGCAACGTGGGCCGCGTGGCGCGCTCGGGGGCTATTTCAACGGTTGGGTTGGGCATGGCTAAAACCGGAAATAGATAAACGGGTTGTAGGTCCCTGCGGCAATGGACGCGATCCCGGCCACGAACATCGCCATCAGCGCCGCGTTGAGCGCGCATTGCGCCGCCACGCGAGCCAGCGCGTTTTCAGGCCAGCCGCAAAACCGCCGCGCCCACCGTGCTGGATACGGAGTCATACCGAACGCCGCCGCCACCAGCGCGAGGCGCACATCCGGCGTCAAATACATCGCGGCAAAATGTTCGAGCGATCCATGGCTGCCAACCATCGCGCGGAAATACCGCCCCGCGTGCGAGAGCGTCTCGCAGCGAAAAAGCACCCACCCTCCCGCCACCACCGCCATCGTATAAAGCCGCGCCACCGCCCCCGGCAACCGCGAGAGCCAACGCCCCTCAAGCAAAATGAACACCCCATGCCACAGCCCCCACGCGATAAACGACCATGCCGCCCCATGCCATACGCCGCACAGCAAAAAGACCGCAAGTAAATTGAGCCGGTGCCGCACCACGCCCACGCGATTGCCACCAAGCGGGATGTAGACATAATCGCGGAACCAGAACGAAAGCGAAATGTGCCAGCGCCGCCAAAACTCTTTGATAGAGCGCGAGATGTAAGGGTAATCAAAATTCTCTGGAATCCGGAACCCGAAGATCCGCCCCAGCCCAATCGCCATGTCCGAATAGCCCGAGAAATCGAAGTAAATCTGAAGCGTGTAACAAACCACTCCCATCCACGCCGCCCCAGCGGAAAGCGTCCCAGCGGAAGCGCCGAAAATCTTATCGGCAGGCGCGGCCAGCGTATTGGCAATTAAGACCTTTTTTCCGAACCCGATGAGGAACCGCCGCAGCCCCGACTGAGCCAACTCCAGGTCCACCCGCCGCCGCAAAAACTGCCCCGCGACCTGGTGATAGCGCAGAATCGGCCCCGCGATGAGCTGCGGAAAGAGCGTCACATAAAGCGCCAGCCGCCCCGGATTCTTTTCCGCGCGCGAGTCCCCACGGTACACGTCCACGAGATACGAAAGTGCGTGAAAAGTGAAAAACGAAATGCCCAACGGCAAATGTACCGGCCCGTGCTCGATGCTCCCCAAGTGCGCCGCCGTGAGCAGCGGATTCACGCTATCCACGGCAAAATTTAGATACTTGCACCCGCCCAACAGCGCCAAGTTCGCCCCGACCGCAGCGATCAGCGCCCCCTTCGCACCCGCCTTCCCGCGAAGCCCCTCCATCACCAACCCGAAGCCGTAGTTAATCCCAATGGACCCCGCAAGCACCAGCGTATAGGCTCGCTCGCCCCAAGCATAAAATAGCAAGCTCGCCAGCAGCAAAAATCCATTACGCCAAGCCCACGGCAACGCGAAATAAATCGCGAGAACCATCGGCAAAAACAGAAACAAAAAAACCGGCGAGCAAAAAACCATGGGCGCATCCGTACAATCGGACGCCCGTTATCTCCGCTTTCGCGCGATCCGCCAATCGGGGCAACGCTGATTGTGTTATCCGGTAAACTGCGGCAGCGCCGCCAATGTTTCAAAGTCAGCATCCGAAATCGGCCCGCGCTCGTAAAGCGCTCCCCGCTGCGGCGCGGCATTCGTCGAAGCCCGCACCCGGCGCAGCCAGTCGCGCCCGAGCGGGAGTTCCAGCAATCCGGGCCGCGACGCCGCGATGGTCGTCTGCTCCTTCTCCCCGGTCGCCACGCCCAGGCCAACGTACCAGCCCGCAAGCGCCAGCGTCACCCGCACAGCCGTCGAGCGCGTGTAGTTCGTCAGCAGGCACTCGCCGTCGCCGACACGCTCCCGCGCCGCGCGAAAAACCTCCAACCGCCACATGCCGGGATTGCGCGCGGGCGAATACGGGTCGTGATAAATCGCGGCAGGCGGCGGCGCATCGGCCAACCGCGCCGCGTAGTCTCCCCGGTGGAGCACCCAGCGCACATGGGGCAGCGGCCGCGCCTCGCCGGTTTGCAAAAGCGCCCTCAGCGCCGTCTCCCAGCCCGCCATATAGCCCAGCTCCCCGGAATGGCAGAGCGCGAACTCCAGCACGTCAGTCTCCACCTCGAAACTATGCAACTCCACGGCAGCCTCCACCCCGCGCAGCGCCTCCAGCGTGGCAATCGCATTCCCAGCGGGCCCCAGGCCCACATCCCAAATCACCAGCGGCCCGCCTTTTTTAGCACGCGCACGCTCCACGATCCGCTGCTGGCGCACATGCAGCGCCGCCGCTTCCGTCACCGGCCCTGTGCCAACGTGCATCGTTTCATTGTGCGCGAGGCAGCGAACACTCGGCTCCCCGCTTTTGAGGCGCACCAGCTCAAACCCGCCAGTCACACCTTCAGTAATACCTGCTAAATCCATTTGCGTTTCCGGAAAATCGCCAGCATCGACAGCGCCATGAACAGCATCCCCCCCATGCAAACCCAAAACCCGTAAGGCGACTTCGTCCCCGGAATCGCCTCGAAATTCATCCCGTAAATTCCGCTCACCAGCGTCAGCGGAATAAACGTTGTGCTGACCACCGTAAGCACTCGCATCACCTCGTTGGTGCGCATCTCGATGCTCGAGAGATAAATGTCCATCATGCTCGCCATCAGGTCGCGGTAGCTTTCCACCACGTCCATCAGGCGCACGGTGTGGTCGTAGCAATCGCGCAGAAAGAGCGTCGTATCGTGTGTGATCAAGCCCGACTCATCGCGGATCAGCGTGTTGAATAAATCGCGCATCGGCCAAATGTTCCGCCGAATATTCAGCAGCGCCCGCTTCACCTCGTGCATCCGCACCAGGCTCTCGTGTCGCGGCCGGGCGAGCAGTTCATCTTCGAGGTTTTCGATCGTCTCGCCGAGCGCTTCGAGGATCGGGAAATAGTGGTCCACAATGGAATCGAGAATCGCGTAGGCCAGGTAATCGCGCCCGCGCGTCCGTCCAAACCCACGCCCCGAGCGAAGCCGCGAACGGACATCGGAAAAAATATCGGTCTTCGGATTCTCCTGGATCGTGATCAGGAAATCAGGACCCAAAAAAAGACTAGCCTGCTCGAAAACAATCCGGTGCGCGCCATCCCATACAGGGACCTGCGCGACGATGAAAAAATAATCCTGGTATTCCTCGATCTTCGGCCGCTGCGAGGCGTGCAGCACATCCTCCAGCGCCAGCGGATGCAGCCCGAAATGGTCCGCCAGCTTTTCCAACGCCCCGAGATCGCCCAGGCCATCGAGATCAATCCAATTCACCTTCCCGCTCCCGCGAACGTCGAAAAAATCCTCCACGCGCTCCACCCGCCGCTCATCGTACGTCGCGGCATCATACTGAATCAGCGTGAATACCGGGTCTGTTTTCGCTCCGGCGGTCAGTGTTCCCGGCGCGGTACCGGGCGGGTGGTAGCGATTGGCGAACATGGGTTACGTAGAGTTTCGCCCGCCTCCCACCAACAGCGCATTGGCAGCCGCGTACGCATCGGTGTGGGTCAGGCTTACGTGAATTTGCGTCACCCCGCGCTGATTGGCGAGTTCCAGCCCGCCCGCAAGCAGCCGGATGAACGGAGCCCCAACCTCATTGCGCCAAACCTCGATTTCCTTCCACCCCAGCGCCTTGCCAATCCCCGTCCCGAACGCCTTCGAGACAGCCTCCTTGGCCGCGAAGCGCGCCGCGTAATGCGGCACCGGATTGGGATAAGCCGCGCAGTAGGCAATTTCATCCTCGGTAAAAATCCGGCGCAAAAAGCGGTCGCCAAATTTTTCAATCGACGCGGCAATGCGTGCGTTTTCCACGAGGTCAATGCCAGTGCCTAGGATTTCAACCAAAGGAGCCATGGGATTCAAGGTCTAATCAAAATCGGCTGCCAGAGCCGGATCGCGGTGGTATTCGAAAAGCCGGGCCACCTGCCCGGGCGTAATTCTGTTCAAGGAAAGCGGCGGAATCGCGTCTTCGGCGAAAAATTCACACTGCTCCGTTTCGAGCGTAGCCGAAGCCTTGCCCCCTGTGATCTCGCAAAGGAAAAAGATTTTGTAAACGTGACTCGCGAACGGCGGTTCGTGCGGATGCTTGCTCCGGTCGAACACCGCGGCGAGCTTCGTTACGCGCACCTCGAAACCGGATTCCTCCCGCACCTCGCGCGCAACGCATTCCGCCGCCGACTGATTCAGGTCAGCCCACCCGCCGGGCAGGCTCCAAAGCCCATCCGAGCGTTCCTTCACAAACAGCAGCTCACCCGCCTCATTAAACACCGCGGCGCGGGTGTCCACCTTCGGCGTGCAGTAGCCGACCTCCTTTTCGAGCAGCGAAAGAATTTTCTCCGGCTCCACGCCCGAACCGGCCGAGAGCATTTCCGCCGCCACCCGGCGAACCGCCTCGTAACGCTCCACGTCAAACGGGTCTTTCGCAAACGTGAGCCCGTTTTGGGCCACCGCCTGGAGCGTCTTGGCCCACTGGAGCCATTGAGGGTTCGCAGGCATGGCGCTTTAGCTCTTCATCGCCGCGATGAGTTCCCGCACCGCCGTCTCCAGCCCGACAAAAACCGCGCGGGAAATAATCGTGTGGCCGATGTTCAATTCGCTTAAGTGCGCCACCTCGCGGATCTCCGCGATGTTCACGTAATTAATGCCGTGCCCGGCGTTGACCTGTAGCCCCAGCCCGTGGGCGTAGGCAGCGGCTTCGCGGATGCGCTTGAGTTCGGCCAAGTGCGCCTCGCCCTGCGTATTGGCAAAGGCCCCGGTGTGCAGTTCCACGGAATGCGCCTTCAACTTAACGGCGGCGTCGATCTGTTTCGGATCGGGCTCGACAAACAAGCTGACGAGGATACCCGCGTCGTTAAGCCGCGCGACCGTCGGAGTCAGCGCATCGAGCTGCCCGGCGGCATCGAGGCCGCCCTCGGTCGTGACTTCGCGCCGGTTCTCGGGCACAAGGCAGACATCCGCCGGCTTCACGCGCAAAGCGATTTCGACAATCTCCGGCGTATTGCCCATCTCCAGGTTGAGCTTGGTTTGGAGGCTCTCGCGCAGACGGTAGACGTCGGCGTCCTGAATGTGGCGGCGGTCAGCGCGCAGATGAGTGGTGATCCCCACCGCTCCGGCCCGTTCGCAAATCTCGGCAGCGGCAACGAGATCCGGCTCGCAGTTCGGCAAATCGAGCATCCCGGGGTAACGCGCCTGGCGCAGCGTGGCGATGTGATCAATGTTCACTCCCAGCCTAAGGGTATTCATAAAGATCGAGGTGGTTTGTCCCCACGCAAAGACGCTTCCGCGCCCTTGCGTGAGATCGATAGATTTAACTAGTGCCGGAAATGGCGTACGCCCGTGAAAACCATGGCCATCTTCCGCTCATCAGCGGCGGCCAGCACGGCTTCATCACGGACCGATCCGCCCGGCTGAATCGCAGCGGTGGCACCCGCTTCCGCGGCGGCGATGAGGCCATCCGGGAATGGGAAAAAGGCGTCGCTGGCCACCACGCTGCCCGCAAGCGAAAGGCCCGCGTCCTTCGCCTTCCAAATAGCGATGCGCGAAGCGTCCACGCGGCTCATCTGACCCGCGCCAATGCCCAGCGTGCGGTCCTTGCCGACGTAGACGATAGCGTTGGACTTGACGTGCTTGACGATCTTCCACCCGAACGCCATGGCCTTCATTTCGTCGGCTGTCGGCGGGCGTTTGGAGACGACTTTGTTTTCGATGTCCTTCAAATCCGCGCGGTCCTTGTCCTGCACGAGCAGGCCGCCCGCCACGGAGCGAATATCGAGGTTTGCGCCATCGGAAACGCTCGCCAGTTTTTTCATCAGGCGCAGATTCTTTTTCTTTTGCAGCAGCGCGCGGGCGTCCGGTTCAAATTCGGGCGCGATAATGACCTCGGAGAAAATTTCGCTAATCGCCCGGGCAAGCGGCTCGGTCAGCGGACGGTTACAGATAATAATCCCGCCAAAGGGAGCCTGCTTGTCCGTGGCGAACGCCTTATCCCAGGCGGCCCGGAGGTCGGGATCAGCCCCGACGCCGCACGGGTTGGTATGCTTCAATATGGCCACCGTCGGCTCGGAGAACTCCTCGATCAACTGCGATGCCGCGGTAATATCCAGAATGTTATTGTAGGAAAGCTCCTTGCCGTGGAGTTTCTGGAAATAGTCGTCGAAATTGCCGTAAAGCGCGGCCTGCTGGTGAGGGTTCTCGCCGTAGCGAAGGCGCGCGGAACAGGGCAATGAAATGGAAAAAGAGCAGGCGGTTTCCTGCTCTTTGTTCAGATAGTTCGCAATGGCGCCGTCATATTTGGACGTGGTGACAAACACTTTGATGGCGAGGCGCTCGCGAAGTTTGAGCGTGGTTTCGCCCTCATTGTCGCGCATCGAATCGAGCACGTCTTTGTAGTCGACGGGATCGACGATGACCGTCACGGAACGGTAATTTTTGGACGCGCTCCGGAGCATGGAGGGGCCGCCAATGTCGATCTGCTCGATGGCTTCCTCCAGCGTAACGCCCTCCTTTGCCACCGTGGCTTCGAAGGGATACAGATTGACCACCACGAGGTCGATCGGCTCAATGCCGTGCTCTTTAACCTGGGCGATGTGCGATTCATTATCGCGCAGGAAAAGTAGGCCGCCGTGGACCTTCGGGTGAAGGGTCTTGACCCGGCCGTCGAGCATTTCGGGGAACCCGGTGTAGTCGGAAATTTCCGTACAAGCGATCCCCTCGCGTTGCAGGAGCTTGGCGGTGCCGCCAGTCGAAATGATTTCCACCCCAAATTGGGTGAGCTCACGGGCAAAATCAGCCAGCCCGGTTTTGTCCGAAACGGAAATAAGTGCGCGCTTTATCTTCATGGAAGACCTGAGAGCCTAGACGGCCCTTTGGGCCGGGTCAATTCGGAAGCAAGCCTCCGGCAAGTGCGCAATTTCCTCCCGCTCCGGCCGTCACTTCCGCAGGACGCTCTCTTTCCATGCTGCGTGACGGGCGATTTTCCCCAGCGCGTGGCCAAGAAGCGTCTTTCCCGGCTCCGTCCGATGCCACGGCGAAGCGCCGCTCGGATGCGGCAGCGGAACCAAATCGAAGCTGACACCCGCCCGTTCGGCCTGGAAACTCTGCCCAATCATTTCAACCAGGGGGGCCGGTTCTAGAAACTGCGCAATAGCCAGCTTTCCCACTGGAATCACCAGAGCCGGTTTCAACAGGCGCAACTCGGCATCCAACCACGCCGAACATTCCTGGATTTCTACGGGCGACGGAACGCGGTCGCCTCCGCCATGGGCGCTTTTACCCGGAAAACAGCGGCAAACAGCAGCCATATAGACGCGCTCCCGGAAGGTGGCCTCGTCCACACCGCATTGCGCGGAAAACCAGCGAAACATCGTCTTTCCGGCGGTCCACGCGAAAGGTCGGCCCAAAACCGGTTCTTTAACCCCGGGGGCTTGGCCAACCAACAGCACCTTGCTTTGTACCGCAGGCCCGGAGATCACCGGCTTATGCATGGCGGGGCAGCGGGTGCAGGCGTGAACGGCCGCTACGTGTTTTTTAAGAGCTTCGGAAGGTTTCACGGTAAAAAAGAAGCCAAAATTCCAGGAGGAATCAGAGCAAAAAAAAGTCCCTCGGTCGTAATTAAACGACCGAGGGACATAAAACTGGCAACGTCCTACTCTCGCACAACCTATAGATGCACTACCATCGGGGCTACAGCGTTTCACTTCCGTGTTCGGAAAGGGAACGGGTGGGGCCACTGTGCTAAGGTCACCAGAAATCTGGCGGAGTTGAAGACAGATTTGAATAGGGGGGTAGGCGTTTTAGACCTTCTGGGGGGGTCAAACCGCACTCAAATCCGCCAGATTTCTAGCGACATGCTTTGCTTCTATTGCCAATTGTATCAAAGAACAGTTGATTCTCTGACATCTACATACAGGGGAAAAAAGGGAACGTCAAACTAAAGAATTGAAAATTTTATCTAACTGCCGTCCGCGCGATGCTTAAATTCCGCGCGGACGGAGTGTTAGAAAAGTAAATGATCAAGCCAAACGGGATATTAGTATCACTTAGCTGAACACATTACTGTGCTTGTACCAGTGACCTATCAACGTGGTGGTCTACCACGACCCTTCAGGGAGATCTCATCTTGGGAAAGGCTTGGCGCTTAGATGCTTTCAGCGCTTATCCTGTCCGAACATAGCTACCCAGCAATGCCGTTGACACGACAACTGGAACACCAGTGGTTCGTCATACCCGGTCCTCTCGTACTAAGGTATGAACCCCTCAAATCTCCTACGCCCACAGCGGATAAGGACCGAACTGTCTCGCGACGTTCTGAACCCAGCTCGCGTGCCACTTTAACCGGCGAACAGCCGGACCCTTGGGACCTTCTCCAGCCCCAGGATGTGACGAGCCGACATCGAGGTGCCAAACCGAGTCGTCGATATGAGCTCTTGGACTCGATCAGCCTGTTATCCCTAGCGTACCTTTTGTCCGTTGAGCGATGGCAATTCCACATTCAACCACCGGATCACTTGGACCTGCTTTCGCATCTGCTCGACGTGTGTGTCTCACAGTTAGTCTGGCTTATATCCATATACTCGACACGCGATTGCCAACCGCGTTGAGCCAAACTTCGTACTCCTCCGTTACTCTTTGGGAGGATACCGCCCCAGTAAAACTGACCGGCTGCCATTGTCCACTCCCCAGATGATGGGAAAGTGTTAGTTATTCCAATTTCAAAGGGTGGTGTTTCATTGATGACTCGGAACTCCCCGAAAGAAGTTCTTCACAGTCTACCACTTACTCTAAGCATTAAAACCGAAACAACAGTAACAGCGTACAGTAAAGGTGCATAGGGTCTTTCCGTCCTGCTGCGGGTAGGCGGCATCTTCACCGCCACTACAACTTCGCTGAGCTCCTCGTTGAGACAGCGGTCAACTCGTTACACGATTCGTGCAGGTCGGAACTTACCCGACAAGGAATTTCGCTACCTTAGGACCGTTATAGTTACGGCCGACATTCACGGGGACTTGGGTTCAAAGCTTCGCCTTGCGGCTAACCTCTTACCGTAATCTTTCCGCATTGGTCACGTGTCACACCCTATACTGCGTCTTTCGACTTGGCAGAGTGCTGTGTTTTTGTTAAACAGTCGGTTGACCCATTTCACTGCGACCCATTTCTGGGCACCCCTTCTTCCGAAGTTACGGGGCTAGATTGCCGAGTTCCTTAACGAGGTTTCACTCACGCGCCTTAGTATATTCTACTCACCCACCTGTGTCGGTTTACGGTACGGGTTCCTTAGCATACGCTGAAACTTTTCTTGGCACATCCTTTAAGAAGATCGCCTTGGCCCGAGGGCCTCAGCTCCACCACTTTCAACCGGTGTTATCTCTCCGGACATGCGTCCTTTCAGTTTAAGTTTTTGGAAGTGCAGGAATATTAAACCTGCTGTCCATCGTCTACGCCCTTCGGCCTCGACTTAGGTCCCGACTAACCCTGGGAGGACGAACCTTCCCCAGGAAACCTTGGGTTTACGGCGACCAGGAGTTTTACCTGGTTTATCGCTACTCATGTCTGCATTCTCACTTGTTAATACTCCACAGTTGGTTTCCCTCCTGCTTCGACGCGTTAACAACGCTCCCCTACCACTCCACCAGGACGAATCCCGGTGAAATCCAGAGCTTCGGTATACCGCTTATCGCCAATCATTTTCGGCGCAAGATCACTCGATGAGTCAGCTATTACGCACTGTTTAAATGGTGGCTGCCTCTAAGCCAACATCCTCACTGTCTAAGTAACCTCACCTCCTTTCCACTGAGCGGTATTTGGGCACCTTAGCTGCTGGGCTGGCATGTTTGCCTTTCGCGCGTGAAGCTTATCCCTCACGCACTGACTCCCGTGTTTCACCCTGCGGCATTCGGAGTTTGATTCGATTCGGTAACCTGGTATGGTCCCTAGTCGATCCAGTGCTCTACCTCCGCAGGTCAGCACACGAGGCTAGCCCTCAAGCTATTTCGGGGAGAACCAGCTATCACGGGGTTTGATTAGTCTTTCGCTCCTACCCACAACTCATCCCAAAGCTTTTCAATGCTCACGGGTTCGGTCCTTCACGGCATGTTACTGTCGCTTCAACCTGGTCATGGGTAGATCACCTCCGCTTCGGGTCTACTGCCAGCAACTAGACGCCCATTTCGGACTCGCTTTCGCTTCGCCTCCATCCCATAAGGACTTAGGCTTGCCACTGACAATAACTCGCAGACTCATTAAGCAAAAGGCACGCCATCACCCTAAAAAGGGCTCTGACACCTTGTAAGCACAGAATTTCAGGTTCTATTTCACTCCGCTCGCAGCGGTTCTTTTCACCTTTCCCTCGCGGTACTTGTTCACTATCGGTCGCCAATTAGTATTTAGCCTTATGCCGTGGTCGGCACAGATTCACACGAAGTTTCACTTATATCGTGTTACTCAGGAATTCCCTAGGCGTGCTCTGGTTTTCGGTTACGGGCCTCTCACCCTCTGTGGAGCGATTTTCCATTCGCTTCGCCTAACCTTTGCACTGCCATATCGGGCTCCTACAACCCCCATAGTAAACTATGGGTTTGGGCTGTTCCGCTTTCGCTCGCCACTACTGACGGAATCTCTTTCGATTTATTTTCCTCCGGTTACTGAGATGTTTCACTTCGCCGGGTTTCGCGATATGAGTCTTATGAATTCGGACTCATTCGACTGGATATTACTCCAGTCAGGTTACCCCATTCGGAAATCTACGGGTCAAAGCGTATTTGCCGCTAACCGTAGCTTATCGCAGCTTATCACGTCCTTCATCGCCTATTGGCACCAAGGCATCCATTATGTGCTCTTAGTAGCTTGATCAATCCACTGCTCGGGCCTCACGGCCGTTGCAAATTATTTGATAACTGAATTCTCTTTAGTCCTTAAGGCTTTTACACCTTAAGAAACCTCTGAGTTTCATTATTTCAACTCTCAATCTTTATTTTTGAAGTTGTATTTTCTACCCTATATGTAGATGTCAAAGAACAGATTCGGGGTTTCCCCAAATCAAAGTCCGGTCCATCGAAGCTTCGCTTCTTGGAGTCGTACTTGAAAAACGGTTGTTTTGCTTTTTTACCGGAAACATGGGCCTGACTGGACTCGAACCAGTGACCCTGCGCTTATCAAGCGCATGCTCTAACCAACTGAGCTACAGGCCCTTTTGTAAAGTATGCGCTCGGCGCAATCTGGAGGCATGGGGATTCGAACCCCAGACCTATAGCTTGCAAAGCTACCGCTCTACCAACTGAGCTATGCCCCCTCTGGTTTCGAAATCCCTTGGTCTGTCACTCTTGCTAAATGACCATGTCCACAAATTTCCGGATCAAGCAAAAACTGAATTGTGCGCTGTCGTTTCAAACTATCTAGGCCTTTGCTTCTTTCGTTACAAAGGGCTTAACAACTTGCCATTGGAGACCGAAGCCTCCGGTTTAGCTGTCGACCTGTCAGCATACCCCGAAGGGTAGTGACTACTCCTTAGAAAGGAGGTGATCCAGCCGCAGGTTCCCCTACGGCTACCTTGTTACGACTTCATCCCAGTTACCGCTCATACCTTAGGCAGCTGCCCCCTTGCGGTTGGCTCACTGACTTCGGGTACAAGTGACTCCCATGATGTGACGGGCGGTGTGTACAAGGCCCGGGAACGTATTCACGGCGTCGTAGCTGATACGCCATTACTAGCGATTCCGGCTTCATGTAGGCGAGTTGCAGCCTACAATCCGAATTGGGCTCAGTTTTAGTGATTTCCTCCACCTCGCGGTTTCGGTTCCTTCTGTACTGAGCATTGTAGTACGTGTGCAGCCCTGGCCGTAAGGGCCATCCTGACTTGACGTCATCCCCACCTTCCTCCCCGTTTCACAGGGCAGTCTGACTAGAGTGCTCGATCCTCGCGGACCGGTGGCAACTAATCACAGGGGTTGCGCTCGTTGCGGGACTTAACCCAACATCTCACGACACGAGCTGACGACAGCCATGCAGCACCTGTGCAAGTTGTGTATTGCTACACTCGCCGGCTTTCACCGACTTAGAAATGCATGTCAAGGCCAGGTAAGGTTCTTCGCGTTGCATCGAATTAAGCCACATACTCCACCGCTTGTGCGGGCCCCCGTCAATTTCTTTGAGTTTTAATCTTGCGACCGTACTCCCCAGGCGGCACGTTTAACGCGTTAGCTCCAGCACGGAAGGGGTCGAATCCTCCCATACTAAACGTGCACCGTTTACTGCTAGGACTACCGGGGTATCTAATCCCGTTTGCTCCCCTAGCCTTCGTGCCTCAGTGTCAGTAACTGTCCAGAGATTCGCCTTCGCCACTGGTCTTCCTCACGATATCTACGCATTTCACTGCTACACCGTGAATTCCAATCTCCTCTCCAGTACTCTAGCAAAACAGTATTGAATGCAGTTCCGGGGTTAAGCCCCGGGATTTCACATCCAACTTACCTTGCAACCTACGCACCCTTTACGCCCAATGAATCCGAACAACGCTTGAGACCTCTGTATTACCGCGGCTGCTGGCACAGAGTTAGCCGTCTCTTCCTCTTCCGGTACTATCAAACACTCATCAGTTAAATGAGTGCAATTGTTCCCGAATGACAGGAGTTTACAATCCGAAAACCTTCATCCTCCACGCGGCGTCGCTCCTTCAGGGTTTCCCCCATTGAGAAAAATTCTCGACTGCTGCCACCCGTAGGTGTCTGGACCGTGTCTCAGTTCCAGTGTGGCTGGTCGTCCTCTCAGACCAGCTACCCGTCATAGCCTTGGTGGGCCGTTACCTCACCAACTAGCTGATAGGCCGCGGGCTCATCAAGAAGCGCCAGGTTGCCCCGGCTTTGGCTTCGAGGGGATGTCCCCTCTGGCCACATGCGGTATTAATTTGCCTTTCGGCAAGCTATCCCCCACTTCTCGGCAGATTGCCCACGTGTTACGCACCCGTTCGCCACTAGACTACCTTTGTATTGCTACAAAAATAATCCCGTTCGACTTGCATGTCTTATCCACGCCGCCAGCGTTCGTTCTGAGCCAGAATCAAACTCTCCGTAGAAAATTTGTGCCGAAGCCGCTATAGCTTCGAGCAAAATTCTGACCTTATATAAGCATGTCCACCCTTCTTGTGAGATCAGGTGAACCGCTTCGGTCAATTAATATTCGAGTTAAACCAAATAATTTGACGTTCAACGCACAATTCAATTTTTGCTATCCTCAACCGTTCCAAGTTTTCGCCGATTGTTTCCAATCAACTCGACTTCGGAACCAAACTCTCAAAGATCTCGCTCTTTCTTCCATCCTCACAAACAGACACACCCAGTTGCCTGGATTTGCCGTGAGAGGCATGAGCTAAAAGAACCGTTCGCCTTGTCGCGAACCGCGGCGCTTGCCGCGTATCCCACCGCTCGGTTTTGGCCGTGGCGGGAAGAACAACCTAGCGGGTTTTTCGTCGGCGTCAATCGAATTCTTTTAAAATTCTTTCGTCGCTCTCGATGCCGTTCGGCATTCTTCGTTGCGGGGTGGACAATCTAGCGAAGTTATTCGCGGCGTCAATCAATTTCTTTCGATCTTTTTCAGCGCCCGGCGTTAGCCGTTTCTTAATCCATCTCGCGGGGTGAACACCTTAGCGTTTGAGTTTCGGACGTCAAATCAATTTTCATTTTTTTAACATCCTCATTTCGAACGATTTAGCGTTCTCCGTTGCGGGGTGAGAACAGTAACGTTTTCATCCGCAGCGTCAACCGTATTTTGTGGAATTTTATTTCCAGCAACTTTCGGCTGCCCCTACCCTTTCGCCGGTGTCCTTACCGCTCGTGGTGGGAGGCGAAAACTAGCAAACACGGCCCCAGGGTCAACGGTATTTTGAATTATTTGCCGATTTACTCTGGAAAAAAATTCCGCTGGGAACGCTGACAAATCCTTGGTTCCCGCTCTTTTTCAGCGTTCGCCGGCCACTTGGAATCCTGCAGATACAAGGATTTCGCGCAGACGGGCGACCTGTTCACCCTGGATTTCAATGCTCCGGTCTTTGACGGACCCTCCGCAACCGCACGCGGCACGAAGCTCTTTCCCCAGGGCATCGATGGCGGCGTCATTGATGGAATCGGCGAATCCGTCGACGATAATGACGGTTTTGCCGCCCCGGTGAGCAGTTTCCCGCCGCAGGACGACGCGCCCTTTTTTTGAGACTCTCCGCGACGGCGCGGCTTCTTCTGAAGCGGCTGGGCCCTCGGGGAGTCCGCCAATATCCAGGCCCGCGAAGGCCTGGAAGAGCCCCCCGGCCGGGGCCTGGGTGGGGATTTTGTCTTTATTGGGGCGGGACATGGATCAGATCGGTTCGGTCCGAAGAAGGGTGCGGGAAAGGTGGAGCGCACCAGGGGCGATTTCAAGGGTGTTTTCGTTCACGTTGCCGCTTTCGACACAGACCATGTGGGGCCATTCGTTGTCGCCGAAATCAGGCATGGCCTTGGATTTGGCGATCCAGGGGTTCCACACCACGGTCGATTGAGACCCGGATTTTTCAACCACGATGCGGCGGTGGAGCCCGGGGTCCTCGATGACGCAGGCACTGGTGGTATTAATATAGTCGCGGTCGGTTTCAGCGGTGAAGCAGATCGCCTCGGCGGGCTGACGTTTGAGCCGCATCTGGTCGAGCGCGTCGTGATATTCGGCTCCCTCAAGCCCCGAGACGCTGACGTTCCGGACGTCCTGGACCAGGAAATACGTGTGTAGCGCTTCCTGGGCGCGCAGCGGTTCGCTTCCGGTATTCTCGATTTCGAGCTCCATGGTCAACGCCGAGCCGACCGTGACCCGGTAGCGCAGCACCCATGAGCCCGGCCACTCCGCCCGTGCCTCGTCGTCGGGCTCCAATCGGAGCGTCAGCACCACTTCGCCGCCCGGCTTTTGTAAGATGGACTCCGGGGCCCAGGACCGAATGCGGGCGAACCCATGCGAGCGGAATCCCTCGCGCGGGCCGAACCACGGGAAAATGACCGGCACGCCGCCCCGAATGGGGCTGCCCGGCTGGAATTGGCTTTGCGAGCTCATGAAGAGCACGGGAGCCTGGCGGGCCGGGACGAAGTGCGAGACGTGGGCGCCGAGGAGATAAATGTGAGCCTCCGCAAGCGGAGTGGTGATTTCGTAGCGTGGCAGGCCGCAGGGGCCCGTTGCGAGCCGCGCGACACCTGGAATTTCAAGCTGGGTATCCATGGAAGTTGAGAAAAATATGCAGGGCCAAGCATACCGCTACTCCAGCCCCCGCCTCAACTCCCAACTCTTGCCCCCTCCCCGCTATTGCCGCCGCTGCAGAATAATGGCGCGGGCGATCCGGCTGGCCGCTTCTTCGCGCCACGCCGCGCTGGCCGCGCGCTTGGCGTCGCCGGGGTTGCTCAGGAAGGCGCATTCGACCAGCAACGCGGGCCCTTCGGATTTCCTGAGCACGCGGTACCGGGCGGTTTTGACCCCACGGCGTTCGCTGCCGGGCATCGCGGAGAGAAAATCCTCGATTCGCCCGGCCAGCTCCCACGTTCCCTGGCGGTTGTGATACACCTCCGCCCCGTGCGGCCCTCGGCGGACCGAGTCGTTAAAGTGAATGGAGACAAACACCGACTTCCGGTAGGTGTTCGAGCACTCGGCCCGCTGATCCAGCGGGATAAAGGTGTCGTCCTTGCGCGTCATGACCACGCGGAATCCGGCGTCACGCAATTTGGCCCCCACCCGGCGGCCCACGTCGAGCGCCACGTCCTTTTCGAGCAGACGGGGCCGCCCCCGGCTGGAAGCGCCGGAATCGTGGCCACCGTGCCCGGGATCGACCACCACGGTGTCGAAGTCGGTGACGTTATAATAGCGAAGCGAGGCGCAGCCGGTCAAAAAGCCGGAAACCGCGACGAGCGCAAGCACGAGGAGCGCGGAATGCCAGCGCCGGTTTTTTACGAAAAATGAGAAATTGATCATGCCAGTACGGGAGCTCGTCTTTGATGCTCCCGCAGGGGGCGCTTTGTCAAGAAACGGCGGATTTTTCCGCCGACGGGGAACGCGGAATTTATTTCCGCCACAACCCGGAAAACGCCTCTACGCACTCAATCACTAAATACCATCAGGGCTTATCCAGTGTATTTCCGGACATTCCGGATTTCACTAGGTAAGCCCCGTAAACTTAAGCCTAACCTTTAGGAACTAGTAGCGGTAATGCTCAGACTTGTAAGGCCCTTCAACCGGCACGCCGAGGTATTCCGCCTGCTTCTGGCTCAAGGTCGTGAGCTTCACGCCGATCTTCTCCAAATGCAGCCGCGCGACTTCCTCGTCGAGCTTCTTCGGCAGAATGTAAACACCCGGTTTGTAGGTATCGCGGTGCTGCCATAGATCGAGCTGCGCGAGCGTCTGGTTGGAGAAGCTGTTGCTCATCACGAACGACGGATGCCCCGTGGCGCAGCCGAGGTTGACCAGGCGGCCCTCGGCCAGCAGGAAGACCTCGTGCCCGTCCGGGAAGGTGTACTTGTCCACCTGCGGCTTGATGTTGGTGCGGACCACGCCGGGAGCGGAGTTGAGGCGGTCCACCTGGATCTCGTTGTCAAAGTGCCCGATGTTGCAGACCACGGCCTGGGTCTTCATTTTCTCGATATGCTCCAGTGTGATAATATCCACATTACCAGTGGTGGTCACATAGAGGTTACCGAGGCCCAGGGTCTCCTCTACGGTGGTCACTTCGTAGCCTTCCATCGCGGCTTGAAGCGCGTTGATCGGATCGACCTCGGTGACGATCACCCGTGCGCCCTGGCCCTTGAGGGATTGCGCGCAGCCCTTCCCCACGTCGCCGTAGCCGCAGACCACCGCGACCTTGCCCGAGAGCATCATGTCGAGCGCGCGGTTGATGCCGTCCACGAGCGAATGGCGGCAGCCGTAGAGGTTGTCGAATTTGCTCTTCGTGGCGGTGTCGTTGACGTTGATGGCGGGGACGAGCAAACGGCCTTTTTCGACCATCTGGTAGAGACGGTGAACGCCGGTCGTGGTTTCTTCCGAAACGCCGCGCCATTCTTTGACGACCTCGTGCCAGCGGCAGGGTGTTTCGCCGTGGATTTTTTTGAGGAGGTCTTTGATGACCTGCTCCTCATGGTTGCCGCTCGCGGTGTTAACCCAGTCCTCGCCCGCTTCGAGTTCGAATCCTTTGTGGATGAAGAGCGTGGCGTCGCCGCCGTCGTCAACGATCAATTGTGGCCCGAATCCGCCCGGGAAGCTCAGCGCCCGGTTGGTGCAGTCCCAATATTCCTCCAGCGTTTCGCCCTTCCAGGCGAAAACCGAGACGCCCGCCTTCGCGATGGCCGCGGCGGCGTGGTCCTGGGTGGAGAAAATATTGCAGGAACACCAACGAACCTCGGCGCCGAGAGCCACGAGGGTCTCGATCAACACCGCCGTCTGGATCGTCATGTGAAGCGATCCCATCACGCGAACGCCCGCGAGCGGTTTGCTGGGAGCGTATTTTTCGCGAATGGCGATAAGGCCGGGCATCTCCTGCTCGGCAATTTCGATTTCGAGGCGGCCCCAATCGGCCAGGGACAGATCAGCTACTTTGAAGTCTTGGGTACTCATGAAAAGATGAAGAAAATTTATCAGGAACTTCAGGAACTCAGGAAAAAACGCAGAACTTTTTAGATTTTTGCTGCTTTCCTGCGCCCTTTGCGCCTTTTTGCGGTTAAATAATGAGGGCTAGAGGGCTGATTTGAGGGCGTCGGTCTTGTCCGTGCGCTCCCAGGTGATGGCGTCGAGGTCGTCGATTTTGCCAAAATGACCGTAATTGGTGGTTTTTCCGTAAATCGGGCGGCGTAAGTCGAGCTGCTCGATGATCCGGGCGGGCTTGAAGCTGAAGACGGCTTTCACGGCCGCTTCGATTTTTTCCTCGGCCACGGTGTTGGTTCCAAAGGTGTCGATGTGGATGCTAACCGGGTCGGGATAGCCGATAGCGTAGGCAAATTGCACTTCGCAGCGCGTCGCGAAGCCCGCGGCCACCACATTTTTCGCCACATACCGGCCCATGTAGGCCGCCGAACGGTCCACTTTTGTCGGATCTTTGCCCGAAAAAGCGCCGCCGCCATGGCGTCCCATGCCGCCGTAGGTGTCGACGATGATCTTGCGGCCGGTCAGGCCGGTGTCGCCCTGCGGCCCGCCGACGACGAAACGGCCGGTCGGATTGATCAAAAATTCGGTTTTCGCCGTGAGCAATTCCACCGGGAGCTGCTTTTTGATGACTTCGCAGATCAAAAATTCGCGAATTTCAGCATGGCTGACCCGCTCGGCGTGCTGGGTGGAGATCACGACGTTGGTGATTTCGACCGGTTTTCCATCCTCGTAACGCACCGAAACCTGGCTTTTGGCGTCCGGACGGAGCCAATCGACGGCCCCGGACTTGCGCAGACGGGTGACTTCGCGGCCCAGGCGATGGGCGAACATGATCGGAGCGGGCATCAATTCCTCGGTTTCATCGCAAGCGTACCCGAACATCAACCCCTGGTCGCCAGCCCCCTGCTCGGCGTGCCCTTTTCCCTCGGCCTCGCGAGCGTCGACGCCTTGCGCGATGTCCGGGCTCTGGGAAGTGATGATGTTCATGATGAACACCTTGTCGGCGTGAAAAATGTCGTCGTCGTTCACATAACCGATGCCGCGAATGGCTCCGCGCACGATTTCGTCGTAATTCACCTTCGCTTTCGTGGTGATTTCGCCGCCGACCACCACCACATTGCTTTTGGCGTAGGTCTCACACGCAACCCGGCTCAGTGGGTCCTGCGCAAAGCAGGCGTCGAGCACGGCATCGGAAATCGTGTCGCAAACTTTGTCCGGATGGCCTTCGCCGACGGACTCGGAGGAGAAAATAAAGCTTCGAGGCATGGTGATGATTTGATTTTTAGAAACTAGACTCGGTTGAGCCGCGCGGCAACAACGCACACGCGGTAAAACATTTACGAATCTGGATGCGTTGATTGATGGGGAAAATTTGGTCGCGAGTCAATCCAAATCGGGTACGTGGGAGTTCGATCCGGGCACAAAAAAAGCCGCGGATTGCTCCGCGGCTTCAAATCGATTGGGAAGAAATCCCTTATTCAGCGGCTTTTACGTCGCCGGCGATTTCCTCGCCCACCATATACCGGACGAACCGGCGGATGATCATGTTTTCGCCCAGTTCAGCGATCTTGCTCTTGAGCAAATCGGAGATGGTCTGGTCGGGGTTCTTGATGAACGCCTGATCAAGCAGCGCCACGGTGGAGAAATATTTGTCCATTTTACCGTCGACGATCTTCTCGACGATGTTCGCGGGCTTGCCTTTGACCTGGTCGGCGGCGATTTCGCGCTCGCGAGCGATGAGGTCGGCCGGGATCTGATCGCGGGAAACGCAAATTGGGCTCGCGGCGGCGATGTGGAGGGTGATGTCCTTGACGAATTCGCGGAAGGCTTCGTTCTTGGCGACGAAGTCGGTTTCGCAATTCACTTCAACGAGCACGCCCACTTTGCCCTGCATGTGAATGTAGGAGGCAACGATGCCTTCCTTGGTCGCGCGGGAGGCTTTCGAACCGGCCTTCATGATGCCCTTCTTGCGAAGAAGATCCTCGGCTTTTTCGATGTCGCCGCCGACTTCTTCAAGGGCGCGTTTACAATCCATCATCCCCGCGTTGGTCTTTTCGCGGAGGGTTTTAACGAGTTGGGAAGTGATTTCGCTCATAGATAGCTTCTATATAAGAGAGAGAGGTTGAAGCGCCGCCAAGCCCAGGGGCCCGGCGGCGCGGGGAAAAGGAACTTACTCGCCGACGGCGGCGAGATTCTCCGGGGCGACTTCGGCCGGGCGGCTGCCACCGGAAACCAGGGCGTCGACCAGCTTCTGAAGAATGATGCGGATCGAACGGATGGCGTCATCGTTACCGGCGATCGGGTAGTCGATGATCGTCGGGTCGGCGTTCGTGTCAACGATGGCGACAACCGGGATCTTAAGGCGGCGGGCCTCGGCAACGGCGATGGCTTCACGCGGCGTGTCGATGACAATCATGACGTCCGGGTTCTTGTCCATGTTGCGGATGCCTTCGAGGTTCTTGAAGAGCTTGGCACCCTCGCGTTTGACGGCGGCGATTTCCTGTTTGCCCATCTTGGTGTACTCGGGCTGCTTTTCGAGATTCTCGATGTATTTCAGGCGGGCAATGCTCTTGCGGATCGTGGTGAGGTTGGTCAGCGTACCACCCAGCCAGCGCTGGTTGACGTAGTATTGACCGGCGGCCTGGGCGGCTTCCTTCACGGCTTCCTGGGCCTGCTTCTTGCAGCCCACGAAGAGGACTTTGCCCCCCTTGGCGGCGACGCCGCGCAGATACTCAGTGGCGGTTTCGATCTGCTCGACGGTGATGCTCAGGTCGATGATGTAAATGGAGCTGCGCTTTTCGAAAATAAACGGCTTCATCTTCGGGTTCCAACGCTTGGTCTGGTGACCGAAGTGGACGCCCGCTTCGAGAAGTTCCGTCATGAGTTCTGTGGACATAAACGATGTATTTTAGGTTTTCCGCGGCTAAAGGGCGCGTATATCCGCCCTTTGGTTTGGGCGCAAACGGTGGTCCCGTCGCGTCCGGTTGGTTATTGGGTTTTTCGGTGGGTCAGTTTTGACGACGAAAGGTTAATTTTTGTCCGAAACCCCGCCCGAAGGCAAGGGAAAAGGCACCGCGGCTTTGCGCTATGCGGTGGTGTTCTCCTCCACGGGCTTGTTTTCCTGCGTTTCCACCCAGCGGGCCCAGAGCCAGAGCAGGTCGGAGAGCCGGTTGAGGTAGCGGATGATTTCCACGCTCAAGCCGGGGTCGGTTTCGCGCAGGCCGACGATGAGCCGCTCGGCGCGGCGGCAAATGACGCGGGCCAGTTCCACGGACGCGCTCGCGACGCTGTCGCCCGGGGTCGCCCAGCGATGGAACTCGATCTGGTGATTCTGCTCCAGGTCGTGCACGGCATCGGTCAGGGTCTGGACCATTTCCGGAGTGGTCACGCCGTAGGTGCTGGTGCGGTGGCGCTCCCGATCCTCCGGAGCCACGGCCACCTCGCCCATCAGCACGATGAGTTCCTTCTGGATCTTAAAGAGCTTCTCCGTAATGAACGGGTCGCCCACGCTCCCTTTCAGGAAGGCCCTGGCCATCCCAAGCTGCGCGTTAAGTTCGTCCACCGCCCCGTTGCAGGCGATGCGATGGTCTGTTTTGGGAACGCGCCGCCCGTAAAGCAGGCTGGTGCTGCCTTGGTCACCGGTTTGAGTTGAAATAGACATAAATGAAACCGGCGGCGCCTTGCGAGCGCCGCCGGGGTTTTAAGGATTCTTCTACGTTAAGCGAGCGGTTGTTCCACTTCGGTCTCGACCTCGATGATCGGCTCGGGGAGCGGTTCACCGTGGGAGACCAGCTTCACCGAGCGGTGCTTGGAGAAGCCCGTGCCCGCCGGGATCAGGTGGCCCATGATGACGTTTTCCTTGAAGCCGCGCAGGTGGTCGATGCGTCCCAGGGTCGCCGCTTCGGTCAGCACACGGGTCGTGTCCTGGAAGGAAGCCGCGGAGATGAACGAATCAGTCTCCAACGAGGCCTTGGTGATGCCCAAGAGGACCGGGCTCGCTTCGGCGGGCTTGCCGCCTTTCTCGATGACCCGTGCGTTCTCGGCCTCGAATTCGAGCTTGTCCACCTGGTCGCCCCAGAGGAGCGTGGTGTCGCCCGGATCGGTGATTTTGACCTTGCGAAGCATCTGGCGAACGATGATTTCGATGTGCTTGTCGCTGATTTCCACACCCTGCAGACGGTAAACTTCCTGCACTTCGTTAACCAAGTGCTCCTGGAGTTCGTGAGGTCCACAGATGTCGAGGATTTCGTGCGGCACCACCGGACCTTCGGTCAGCTGGCTGCCCTTCTTCACAAAGTCGCCCTTGAAGACGATGATGTGTTTGTTGAGCGGGACCAAGTGCTCCTCTTCGACGCCGGTTTCCGGGTCTTTGAGGATCACGCGGCGCTTGCCACGAACCGATCCGCCGATTTCGACGACACCGTCGATCTTGGCGATCTCGGCGGAGTCCTTCGGGCGGCGGGCTTCGAAAAGCTCGGCCACACGCGGCAGACCGCCGGTGATGTCCTTGGTTTTGGCGATCTTACGCGGCGTCTTGGCGAGCAGCTGGCCGGCTTCGGCGATATGCCCTTCCTGCACCGTGATGTGCGCCCCGGCCGGGATCGAGTAGTTGGCCCCGACTTCACCCTTGCTGTCCAGAATGACGATCTGAGGGAAGAGGTCTTCCTTGTGCTCGATAACGACGGACTCGGCAACACCGGTGGAGTCGTCCACCTCGCGCTTGACGGTGACGCCGTTGATCATGTCGCGGAATTCGATCTTGCCCGCCATCTCTGTTAGGATGGGGACGTTATACGGATCCCACTGCACGAACGTCTCGCCCTTCTTAACAGGCTGGCCTGCGCCCACCGCGATGACGGCGCCGATGACGACGTTGTAGTTTTCCAGTTCCTTGCCGTCCTTGCCGTGAACGGTGATGGTGCCGCTCTTGTTGAGAACGACCCACGTTCCGTCCGTGGTCCGGACCGCGCGCAGATCATCGGAGAAGTGGACGATACCGTCGTTCTTCGCCTTGATGATCGGCTGCTTGAAGGTCTGGGACGCCGTTCCGCCGATGTGGAACGTACGCATGGTGAGCTGGGTGCCGGGCTCGCCAATGGACTGGGCGGCAATGATGCCAACCGCCTCGCCGAGTTTGACGGCCTTGCCGGTGGCCAGGTTGCGGCCATAGCACTTGGCACAAACGCCACGCTTGGATTCGCAAGTGAGCACCGAGCGGATCTTGAGCTGCTCCAGGCCGATCTTGACCACCTTGTCGGCGGTGACTTCGTCGATGATCAGGCCGGGAACGATGATCTTGTCCTTGTTGACCGGGTCGATCACCGTCTCGCAACTCGTGCGGCCCACGATACGCTGGCCGAGATCCACAACCTCTTCGTCGCCTTCGTAAATGGAGCGAACCACGATGCCCTTGACGGTGCCGCAGTCCTCTTCGGTGATGATGACGTCCTGAGCACAGTCGACGAGCTTACGGGTAAGGTAACCGGAGTCGGCGGTCTTCAGAGCCGTGTCGGCCAGACCCTTGCGGGCGCCGTGCGTGGAGATGAAGTACTCCAACACGGTGAGGCCTTCGCGGAAGTTCGACGTAATGGGCTGCTCGATGATTTCGCCCGAGGGCTTGGCCATAAGTCCGCGCATACCGGCCAACTGCTTGACCTGCTGGCGGTTACCACGAGCGCCGGAGTCGACCATGACGTAGACCGGGTTCAAGTCCTTGCGACCCTCGTTGTATTCGAGGGTGCGGAACATGACGTTGGAGATCTGCTCACCAGCGTGGGTCCAGATGTCGACCACCTTGTTGTAACGTTCACCGTCGGTGATGATACCGTTGCGGTACTGCTTCTCGACCTGGGCGACTTCTTTATAGGCGCGTTCGAGTTCCACCTTCTTCTCGGCGGGAATGATCATGTCGGCGATGCCGATGGAGATGCCCGCTTTGGTGGCCCACTTGAAGCCGAGTTCCTTCATCCGGTCGAGGGTCACGACGGTCATTTGGGGACCGGCGACCTGGTAGCAACGCCAGATAATGTCGGAGAGCTGCTTCTTGCCCGCGGCTTTGTTGAAGAAGCCGAGGTTGGCAGGCCAGATGGCGTTGAACAGCACGCGGCCCGCGGTGGTTTCGATCACCCTGAGGTCTTTGTTGCCGTAGACGGTCTTTTTGCCAAGGTCGGGGTTCACAAACCGGATCCGGTCGGCGATCTTCAGCTTGCCCTCGCTCATGGCGAATTCGACTTCGCCCTGGTCGCTGAAGAGCGGGAGACGCTCCGGGACCGGGGCGTTCTTGCGCGGGTTCTGCGAGAGGTAGTAGCACCCCAAGGTGATGTCCTGCGACGGGGTCGTGATCGGCTTGCCGCTCGAAGGCGAGAAGATGTTGTTGGAGGCCAGCATGAGCATGCGGGTCTCCATCTGGGCCTCGATGGAAAGCGGAACATGGACGGCCATCTGGTCACCGTCGAAGTCGGCGTTGTAAGCCGTGCAGACGAGCGGATGGACGCGGATGGCTTCGCCTTCGATCAACTGCGGTTCGAAAGCCTGGATCGACAAACGATGCAGCGTCGGAGCGCGGTTGAGGAGCACGGGATGCCCGCGCGTGACTTCGTCCAGAATGTCCCAAACCTCGGGGGTCTGGCGCTCGATCATTTTCTTGGCCGAGCGGACGGTGTGGACGTAGCCGAGTTCCTTCAAGCGCCGGATGATGAACGGCTCGAAAAGCACGAGCGCCATCTTCTTGGGCAGACCGCATTGGTTCAGCTTGAGTTCCGGGCCGATGACGATAACCGAACGGCCAGAGTAATCGACGCGCTTGCCGAGCAAGTTTTGCCGGAAACGGCCGCCCTTGCCCTTGAGCATGTCGGAAAGCGATTTGAGCGGGCGATTGCCAGCCCCGGTGACGGCGCGGCCATGGCGGCCGTTGTCAAAGAGGGCGTCGACGGCTTCCTGCAACATGCGCTTTTCGTTGCGAATAATGACCTCCGGCGTTTTGAGCTGGAGGAGATTTTTTAAGCGGTTGTTGCGGTTGATGACGCGGCGATAGAGGTCGTTCAAGTCGGACGTCGCGAAGCGGCCCCCTTCGAGGGGAACCAGCGGGCGAAGGTCCGGAGGAATGACGGGCAGGACGTCCAGGATCATCCACTCGGGACGGCTCTTGGAGGTCATGAAGCCCTGGACGAGCTTGAGGCGCTTGGCGACTTTCTTGCGAATCTGCTTGGAGCGGGTGGTGCCCATCTGCTCTTCCAACTCAGTGTTGAGCTGGGCCAGGTCGGTCTGAGCGAGGAGGAGCTTGATGCCCTCGGCGCCCATGGAGGCCACAAAACTGCCGTCGCCGTACTGGTCGAGCGCCTCGCGGTACTCGTTTTCAGTCAGGAGTTGGCAACGCTGGAGCGGGGTGGTGCCCGGATCGATGACGATGTAATCCTCGTAATAGATCACGCGCTCAAGCTGGCGGCTGGACATGTCCAGCATCAAGCCGATGCGCGAAGGCATGCACTTGTAGAACCAGATGTGCGAAACGGGCACGGCCAACTCGATGTGGCCCATGCGCTCGCGGCGCACGCGGGAGAGAGTGACTTCGACGCCGCAGCGGTCGCAGATCACTCCCTTATGCTTGATGCGCTTGTACTTGCCGCAGGAGCACTCCCAGTCCCGGGTGGGGCCGAAAATGCGCTCGCAGAAGAGACCGCCCTTTTCCGGCTTGAACGTCCGGTAGTTGATGGTCTCGGGATTCTTGACTTCGCCGCTGCTCCACTGGCGAATGGTATCGGGAGCCGCCACCGCGATGGCGATTTGGTCGAAACCGGCCCCTTTGTCGGCGGGAAAAATGTCACGGAAATTGGAATCACTCATTTTCTTACAGACTGATAGGTTGCGTTACGCGGCGGTTAGGCGAGTCCCTCGGGAAGCGCGGGAGCGGCGGCCCCGGCGCGGACGTCGAGGCAGAGGCTCTGCATTTCCTTGATGAGAACGTTGAACGATTCCGGGGTACCCGCCTCCAGCGAGTTGTCGCCCTTGACGATCGACTCGTAGATGCGTGTGCGGCCCTGCACGTCGTCCGATTTGACAGTTAAGAGTTCCTGGAGCGTATAGGCTGCGCCGTAGGCTTCGAGCGCCCAAACCTCCATTTCGCCGAAGCGCTGGCCACCGTATTGCGCCTTACCACCCAGCGGCTGCTGGGTCACAAGCGAGTACGGCCCCACGGCGCGGGCATGGATCTTGTCCGCGACCAAGTGGCCCAGTTTCAGCATGTAAATGTAGCCGACAACCACCTGCTGATCGAACGGATCGCCCGTGCGACCGTCGTAGAGGGTGGATTTGCCGTTGTCGCCGACCCACGTGAAGCCGTCCACTTTCTGGGCTTGCTTCAGGTAGTCGAAAATCTGCTTCTCTTCGATACCATCGAACACCGGGGTGGCCACCTTGAAGCCGAGCGCCTTTGCGGCGACGCCCAAGTGGGTCTCCAGCACCTGTCCGACGTTCATGCGCGAAGGCACGCCCAGCGGGTTCAGGACGATTTCCACCGGAGTTCCGTCCGCGAGGAACGGCATGTCCTCTTCGGGGACGATGCGGGCCACGACACCTTTGTTACCGTGGCGGCCTGCCATCTTGTCACCCACGGAGAGTTTCCGCTTGGAGGCGATGTAAACCTTGACCTGCTTGATGATGCCGGGATCGATTTCGTCGCCCGCTTCGATGCGGTCCATGGAGCGCTCGGTTTCGAGATCGAGCTCATGGAAGCGGTGTTCGAACTGGCTGATGATCTCGCGGATCTTGTTGCGGATCGGCGAGGGGTCGATTTCGACGTGATCGTGAACGCTGGCGAGCTTGCGCAGGAGCGTTTTGGTGATCTTGCGGTTGGCCGGGATGATGATTTCGCCGGTCTGGGCGTTGACAACGTCGAGCGGGATCTTCTCGCCCAACAGGATGTTGGAGAGGGCTTCCGTCAACTGCTCGTGCAACTCGTCCTTGCGGCGGTTCAGGTCCTCGGTCGCGGCCTTGATCTGGCGCTTGGTCTCAGCCGGGGTCAGCTTGGACTTGGCCAGCTCCTTGCGGGAGGAAACCTTCACGTCCATCACGATACCGTAGGTGCCCGAGGGAACCGTCAGCGAAGTATCCTTAACGTCAGCGGCCTTTTCACCGAAGATGGCGCGCAGGAGGCGCTCCTCAGGGGCGAGTTCGGTCTCGCTCTTCGGGGTGATCTTGCCGACGAGGATGTCGCCCGGCTTGATCTCGGCACCGATGCGAATGACGCCGTCCGGTCCGAGATTGCGGAGCGCTTCCTCGGAGACGTTCGGGATATCCCGCGTGATTTCTTCTGGCCCCAGCTTGGTGTCGCGGGCGCCGATTTCGAATTCGTCGATGTGAATGGAGGTGTAGATGTCCTCCTTCACAATCTTCTCGGAAATCAGGATGGCGTCTTCGAAGTTGTAGCCGTTCCACGGGGTGAAAGCGACCAGCACGTTGCGGCCCAGGGCCAGTTCGCCCTGCTCCGTGTTCGGGCCGTCGGCAAGGACGTCGCCCTTCTTGATCTGCTGGCCTTTCTTGATGATCGGCTTCTGGTTGACGCAGGTGGAGGCGTTGGAACGCATGAACTTGCGCAGTTCATAGACGTAAACGCCGTCGGCCACGTCGGTCTTGATTCTCTTTTTGCCTTCTGGCAGCGACCCGTCCTTGGTGATGATGATCTGGTCGGCGGTAACGGAGGCGGCGACGCCATCCGATTCCGCGAGGATCACTGCCTTGGAGTCGCGAGCGACCTTGCCTTCCATACCGGTGCCGACGAGCGGCGCCTCGGAAACGAGGAGCGGCACGCCCTGGCGCTGCATGTTCGAACCCATCAACGCACGGTTGGCGTCATCGTGTTCGAGGAACGGAATCAAGCCTGCGGCCACGGAAACGAGCTGCTTGGGCGAGATGTCCATCAAATGGACCATGGCGGGCTCCACCTCAAGGAAGTCGCCCCGGTGACGGACGGCGATCTTCGGATTGATGAACGAACCGTCTTTATTGATCGGCACGTTGGCCTGGGCCACGTAGTAATTTTCTTCCTGGTCGCCGGTGAGATACTCGATCCGGTCGGTGACACGCAGGTTTTCCACCACCCGGTAAGGGGTTTCGATAAACCCGAAATCGTTGATCCGGGCGTACGTGGACATGGAGCTGATCAGACCGATGTTCGGACCTTCAGGCGTCTCGATCGGGCAAATACGGCCGTAGTGAGAAGGATGCACGTCGCGGACTTCGAATCCGGCGCGGTCGCGGGAGAGGCCGCCTGGCCCGAGGGCCGAGAGACGCCGCTTGTGGGTCAACTCGGCGAGCGGGTTGGTCTGGTCCATGAACTGCGAGAGCTGGGACCGGCCAAAGAAGTCGCGAATGACGGCGGAAAGGGCCTTCGGGTTGATGAGCTTCTGGGGCGTCATGCCTTCGATGTTGACGTCGAAGAGGGTCATGCGCTCTTTCACAAGGCGCTCTGTGCGGGCCAGGCCGACGCGGCACTGGTTAGCCAGAAGTTCACCCACGGTACGCACACGGCGGCTGCCGAGGTGATCGATGTCGTCGAGCGAACCTTCGCCACGGCGCAGGCCGATCAAGTACTTCATCGCGGCGATGAAGTCGTCCTTGGTCATGACGCGCTCGTTGAGTTCGATCTGAAGACCGAGCTTCTGGTTGATCTTGTAGCGGCCGACGCGGCCCAAGTCGTACTTCTTCGGATCGAAGAAGAGGCGCTTGAGGAGACCGCGGGCGTTCGGCACGGTGGGCGGATCCCCAGGACGCAGACGGCGATAGATGTCTTTGAGGGCTTCCTCCTCGTCGTGCGAAGGGTCCTTCTTGAGGGCCTTGATGATCGTGTCGTCAAGCTTGGTATCGACGACCTGGACTTCTTTGACGCCCAGGTTGAGCACCTGGCGGATGGTGGCCTTGGTCAGCGGTTCAAAGGCGCGGGCGACGGTAATTTCGCCGTCGCGGATGTCGCCGATCAGGACCTTGGTGGAAATTTCTTCCTCTTCGAGCTTCTCGGAGAGCTTGAGGTCTTCGACGTTGTAGAAAAGTTTGATGATCTCCGCATCCGTGCCGTACCCGATCGCGCGCAGGAAGGTGGAGGCCAGGAACTTCCGACGGCGACGACGGCGGTCGAGGTAGATATAGAGCAGATCGTTCGTGTCGAACTGAACTTCGAGCCACGACCCGCGGTCGGGAATGATGCGGAAGCTGTAGAGAACCTTGCCGTTAAGGTGGACGGAGGACTCGAATGCGATGCCCGGGGAACGGTGCAACTGGCTGACCACGACGCGCTCGGCGCCGTTGATCACGAAGGTGCCCTGCGGGGTCATGAGCGGGATTTCGCCCATGTAAACCTTCTCCTCCTTGGTCCCCTTCTCGTCGATCAGGCGGAAGGTGATATGGAGCGGGGCGCTAAAAGTTTGCCCCTCGCGCTGACATTCAAGCGCGCTCATCTTCGTCTCGCCGATTTCATAGCTGACGAAGTCGAGCGTTACCTTCTCATCATAGCTCTGGATCGGGAAAACCTCGCGAAAGACCGCTTGAAGCCCGATATCTTTTCGTTTACTAGGGGTAACGTCCCGCTGAAGAAACTCGATATAGGAATTAACCTGAATCTCGATAAGATTAGGCGGTTCACTAACTTCCTTGAGTTTACCGAAGTAGATTCGCTCTGACATAGGTGGTGCGTTGGGTTGGGGCCGTCTGCCGGCTGGAAAGGAAACTTTGGAGGCAGCGGTAAAGTTACCGATTCATCTTGGGCTTTCCGGCACCATGCCGGATAAAAGCAATAGGCCGAAAGGCGCGAGTCGTCAAATGACCCGCGGCTTTCGGTCTCTGATCTTGAAATCGGTGATACGCTGAGTGGTTCAGAAAGTGCGTGCTCCCCAGGGAAAAATTGGGCGTCTAAACTAAAAGACAAGCAGGCGTGCGGCAAGCCTTATTTCGCTTGCCGCACGCACAAAAGGATCGAATTGTTCGAAATTACTTGATTTCGACCTTGGCGCCAGCCGCTTCGATCTTCTTCTTGATCTCTTCGGCTTCTTCCTTCGTCACGCCTTCCTTGATGGTCTTGGGGGCGCTCTCGACGAGGGCTTTGGCGTCAGCGAGGCCGAGGCCGGAAACCGCAGCGCGGACTTCCTTAATGACCCCGATCTTGTTGCCACCGACTTCCTTCAGAACGACATCGAAGGAGGTCTTTTCTTCCACGGGAGCCGCGGCGGCACCTGCGGGAGCAGCGGCGACGGCAACGGGAGCCGCGGCGCTAACGCCCCACTTGGTTTCGAGAGATTTGACGAGTTCAGCAACTTCCAGGACGGTGAGGCCGCTGAGTTGGTCGACGATTGCGTTAATATCAGCCATTGTATTTTTCGGTGTCGTCGATGACCGGAGGCTTCCGGCGGTTTAAGGCGAACGGCCGTTCGCCCGACGAGGAACCAGTTTGTTGTTTTACTTGGTGTGTTTTCGCGGGAGGATTCCTCCCGCGAAAAAGGATTTTTTTGAGTAGTGCGGGCCTTCGCTTACGCGGCGGCTTCGCCTCCCTCGGTAGCAGGAGCTTCGACGCCGTCGTTTTTCGCCTTGAGCACGCGAGCCAGCGCGGAGGCCGGTTCGTTGAGCAGACGGACGAGTTGGCTGGCGGGGGCCTGGAGCACACCCAGGAGGGTGGCAAGGAGAACTTCGCGGCTCGGGAGATCGGCAATGGCGTTGATTTGATCAACACTCACGACCAGATTATCCACGACGCCGATCTTGATCTCGGGCTTCTTGGCTTCGCCGACGAAAGTTTTCAGCACCTTGGCGGCGGCTGCGACGTCCTTATCACCAATCACAATGGCCGTCTGGCCCTTGAGATCAGCGGAGAGGTCCGGCAGGCCGATTTGGCTCAGCGCACGGCGCAGAAAGGTGTTCTTGACCACCCGGTACTCCGCGCCGATTTCGGCCAAACGGTTACGAAGGATGGAAAATTGATCAACGCGCAGGCCGGTGTAATCCGTGACCAACACGAAGGGCGAGGCGTTCAGCTTCGCCTGCAAATCTTCAACGATAGTGACTTTTTCAGGTCTCATGATGTGCGACTCGTGTTATACGGTTTTAACGAAGGAGGAGGCGTCAACCTTGATGCCCGGCGTCTGGGAGGCGGCGAGCGTAATGTTGTGCACGAAAGTGCCCTTGGCGGATGACGGGCGGGCTTTGATGATGGCGTCGATGACGGCGGAACCGTTTTCAACGAGAGCCGCTTCGGAGAAGGAGAACTTGCCGAAGGGAACGGCAATGTTTCCGTTCTTGTCGAGCTTGAACTCGACGCGGCCTGCTTTGACTTCTTTGACGGCCTTGGCGGTGTCTTCGGTAACGGTGCCGGTCTTCGGGTTCGGCATCAAGCCGCGAGGTCCGAGGACCTTACCGAGTTTACGAACTTCGCTCATGGCGCCGGGAGTGGCGACGGCGACGTCAAAGTCCTGGAAGCCTTCCTGAATCTTCTTGATCAGGTCTTCGAATCCGACGAATTCGGCTCCGGCTTCGCGGGCGGCCTCAGCGGCCTGGCCCTGTGCGAAAACGAGCACGCGGACGGTTTTGCCGCTGCCGTGAGGGAGCGGGGTGGTGCCGCGCACCATTTGGTCGGATTGCTTGGGATCGACGCCGAGACGGAACGAAAGGGTAACGGTTTGGTCGAATTTAGCGGCGGGCAGCGTCTTTAAAAGAGTGATTGCCTCCGCGAAAGGATACGCTTTGGCTCCCTCCACCTTTTCGGCGGCGGCGCGATAGCGTTTGCTTCTGTATGATGCCATATATTGGTGCAGTGCGAACGGTGATTTTACCCCCATTTTAGGAGCAGAATTCACCTCCTGCTGTTAAAGTTGGAACGCGGAGTATGCGGCCTAAAGAGAAAAACGCAACGGTTTTTTCACCATTGCACCAATTTTCCGTTGACCGCGTTCAAAAAAAGAGCCGCACCGACGATACGGTGCGGCTCAAAGAGAATTCGGAGATTCGCTGGGATTAGCCTTCGATCTCGATCCCCATCTGGCGGGCCGTTCCAGCGATCACGCGGAAACCGGCTTCGTCGTTACGGGAATTGAGGTCCTTGGCCTTGATCTTGACGATGTCCAGGACTTGCTTCTTGGTGAGCTTGGCCACTTTGGTCTTGTTCGGCTCCTTGGAACCGGCTGCGATCCCGGCGGCTTTCTTCAAGAGAATGGCTGCGGGCGGCGACTTGGTGATGAAGCTGAAGCTCTTGTCTTTGTAGACGGTGATGACGACCGGGAGAATGTCTCCGGCCTGCTTCTGCGTGGTGGCGTTAAATTCTTTGCAGAACGCCATGATGTTGACGCCTTGCTGACCGAGCGCGGGCCCGATCGGGGGCGCGGGGTTCGCCTGGCCGGCGGGAATCTGCAATTTAATCTGTCCTACGACTTCTTTAGCCATGTGAAAAGGTGGGTGCGGGTTGGTTGATGAAATTTTGGTGGCTTGGGATCGCGGCTCTTAGGAGCGCTCGACCTGCCAGTATTCGAGTTCGACCGGGGTGGAACGCCCGAAGATGCTGACGGAAACGCGGAGTTTGCCGCGCTCGGGGTCGATCTCTTCGACGACGCCACTCTGGTTTTGGAATGGCCCATCGGCGACCTTCACGGTTTCGCCGACTTCGAAGCTGACCTTCGGCTTGACGGTGTCTTCGCGTTCGGCCATCTGGGCGAGCATCGTCTCGACTTCCTGGTCGCGCATGGGGATCGGGCGGTCTTTCGTTCCCGCAAAGCCGATGACCCCTGTCGTTTCACGAATGAAATACCAGGTCCGGTCGACGAGCTGATTTTGCTCGTCGAGCAGGTGCATGTTGATGATGAGGTAGCCAGGGAGGAGCTTGCGAACGGTTTCGGTCCGTTTGCCCCGCTTGACCTCGGATACGCGCTCGGTGGGAATCAACACCTCGAAAATGAGATCGCCCATTTCCTCGGTCTTGATGCGCTTGACGATGTTGTCATGCACTTTCTGCTCCTGTCCGGAGAGAACGTGCACTGCGAACCACTGACTGCGTGCCGTGTTTGCCATTACTTTTGCCAACCTCCGCCGGTAAGCACACCCACGACGTTCAGGAGAACGAAATCCAGGAGCGCGATATAGCCGCTCAGAATGAGCATGGCGACCACCACGACGAGCGTGGAATCGACCAGTTCCTTGTATTTCTTGAACCCTCTCTCCTTCGGATCCCACGGCCAGCTTGCTTTGGCAAGCTCCCCGCGGACTTCGGAGATGAACGTTTTGGTTTGTGCGAGCATGAAGTTAAATTTGAAGAACAGGCCAGGAGGGACTCGAACCCCCAACAGGCGGTTTTGGAGACCGCTACTCTACCAATTGAGTTACTGACCTTAAGTTCTTCGGTGCTTTGGGGCGTCTTTAGGGGACGCTTAGGCGATGATTTCGGCCACGCGGCCGGCGCCAACGGTACGGCCACCTTCGCGGATAGCGAAGCGCATGGTCTTTTCCATGGCGATCGGGGTGAGCAGCTCGATCTCGAGAGTCACATTATCACCAGGCATGACCATTTCAACCCCTTCCGGCAGTTTGCAGCTTCCGGTCACGTCGGTGGTGCGGAAGTAGAACTGAGGACGGTAGTTGCTGAAGAACGGGGTATGACGGCCACCTTCTTCTTTGCTCAGGACGTAAACTTCGGCCTTGAACTTGGTGTGGGGCTTGGTCGTGCCCGGCTTGGCGATAACCTGGCCGCGCATGATGTCTTCTTTTTTGACGCCGCGGAGCAGAATGCCGACGTTGTCACCCGCGCGGGCTTCGTCGAGAAGCTTGCGGAACATTTCAATGTCGGTGGCGGTGGTCTTGGCCGTCGGCTTGATGCCCACGATCTCGACTTCTTCCATCTTCTTGAGGATACCGCGTTCGACACGACCGGTGGCGACGGTGCCGCGACCTTCAATGTTGAACACGTCTTCAACCGGCATCAGGAAAGGCAGGTCGAGCGGGCGCTCGGGCTGCGGGATGTATTCGTCAACGGCGTCGATGAGGGCGAGGATGGCTTTTTCAGCCTCGGCGTCGCCTTCGAGTGCCTTGACGGCGGAACCCTTGATGATCGGGATGGTGTCGCCCGGGAATTCGTACTGGGTCAGAAGGTCGCGAACTTCCATTTCGACGAGGTCGAGGAGTTCGGGGTCGTCCACGAGGTCGCACTTGTTGAGGAAAACGACCATGGCAGGCACGCCAACCTGGCGGGCGAGCAGGATGTGCTCACGGGTCTGAGGCATGGGGCCGTCAGCAGCGGACACAACGAGAATGGCGCCGTCCATCTGGGCCGCGCCGGTGATCATGTTCTTGACGTAGTCGGCGTGTCCGGGACAGTCAACGTGAGCGTAGTGACGCTTGTCGCTCTCGTATTCGACGTGGGCGGTATTGATCGTAATGCCGCGCTCTTTTTCTTCGGGGGCCGCGTCGATTTCGTCATACTTCTTCGCCTGGGCCTTGCCCGATTTGGCGAGAATAGTGGTGATGGCGGCGGTCAGACTGGTCTTGCCGTGGTCGACGTGACCGATCGTACCAATGTTCACGTGCGGTTTGTCGCGCTTGAATGATTCCTTAGCCATTTTAGGATCTCCTCGTTCTCTTGAGTTTAGGTTTTATTGTTAAAAGTGTTTGTTGAAGTCCGGCTCGCCTTGCCGCGTTTCTCATGCGGAGGGGAGCCCATGACCGGGTTTGAACCGGTGACCTCGTCCTTACCAAGGACGTGCTCTGCCAACTGAGCTACATGGGCGTCTATTCCCTGCAGGAGAAGGTAACCTCGACAAGCCGGTATTTAACCAACCCAACGCGGCGGCCAACTCCTACGCCCAAACGAGCCATGGGGCGAAAAACCCCCGGACCGATCCACCTCTTGGGCAGACTCAGGTGTCGGGTTCGAATTTCACTCTTTGGTCGTAAAAGCGAGTGGGGAAGGTAGCAAAAGCGGGCGGGCTGTCAAAAGGTTTTCTTTGGCACTGCAAAAAAATTTCCGCCTTTCATCCATGACACGCCCCTACCCCGCCAGCGGCGCCGCGGAAGTTTTCTTGCGTACGAGCGAAGATTTTACTCGCCACAGCGGCCGAACCCGCCTAAAAGGCTCCTCCCCTTTTTCAATGAGCCAGAAGATCCTTAGAATCGGGCTTCCTTCGGGAAGTCTCCAGGAACCCACCCTCGCCCTCTTCGGCAAGGCGGGCTTCCACATTAACGTGCCGAAGCGCTCCTACAAGCCTTCCGTCGACGACCCCGAGGTGGAGATCCGCCTCCTGCGGGCCCAGGAAATCAGCCGTTATGTGGAACACGGATACCTTGACATGGGCCTTACCGGCCGCGACTGGATCGTCGAAAACGCCTCGGATGTGCAGATGCTCGGGGAATTGATGTTCTCCAAGGTCAGCAGTGTCCCGACCCGCTGGGTGCTGGTGGTCCCCGAGGCCTCGCCCATCCAATCCGTTAAAGATTTGCAAGGCAAGACCATCGCCACCGAGGCGATCGGCATGACCAAGCGCTTCCTGGAAAGCAATGGCGTCGAAGCCAAAGTGGAATTTTCCTGGGGCGCGACCGAGGTGAAAGTGCCCGATCTGGTGGACGCCATCGTGGACGTCACCGAGACGGGCTCCTCGCTCAAGGCCAATAAATTACGCATCGTGGAGACCTTGATGACCTCGTCTCCGCAGGTCATCGCCAACAACGCGGCATGGGCCGACGACTGGAAGCGCAGCAAGATGGAGAACATCATGCTGCTCCTCACCGGCGCCCACAACGCCCGCGACAAGGTCGGCCTCAAAATGAATATCGAAGAAAAGGCATTGCAGAATCTTCTCGATGCCCTACCCTCGCTCCGCAATCCGACCATCTCTCAGCTCGCCCAGGGTGGGTGGGTCGCCGTGGAAACGGTGATTGATGAGAAGGTTGTGAGGGAGATCATTCCCCAACTGAAGGCACTCGGTGCCGAGGGGATCATCGAATACCCCCTGAACAAAGTCGTTTACTAGTAAAAGCTAGTTTTTAACCAGCCAAGTAGAACAGCAGTCACGTATGGGTTCCTTAAAGAAACGCCGTAAATCCAAAATCGCGAAGCATAAACGCCGTAAGCGGATGAAAGAAAACCGCCACAAGAAGCGTTTGCGCTACAAGAGCTAGGTAGGGATAGTCAAATCCATGAGATCACAGAGAGCCCTTTCACTTACCCGACAGAGGCTCCCGTGGTCCTTGTGGATTCGTCCCACTCTAGTCCGTTTAGCCATCGGGGTCGGCATTCTGTCCGGCCCCCTTCTTTCTCATGGCTGGGCCAAATATCGTCCGAAACCGGACGGCAAAGCGGCCCAGACCGACACGGAAGCCACGCCAAACAAACCTTTGGCGAACGCAACCGATTTGTCTTTGAGCAAGGAGGGCGAGCGCAAGGCTCAGGCCCTTGCGCATTTCGCCGACGGATTCATCGCCGAGGAGGACGGCGAAACGGACCGCGCATTTGAATCCTACCGACGCTCCCTGAGCGCGGACCCCAACAACCCCGACCTGGCCGTAAAAGTCGCCTTTGAAATGGCGCGCCGCGGGGAGGTTTCCGAGGGGATCAGTCTCCTCAAAGACGCGGCAAAGGCCGCGCCGCGCGAGATGTTGCCGCCGCTGTGCCTCTCGCAAATCTACGCCAAATTTCTCAAAAAACCGGCGCTGGCCATTCGCTACGCCACGATCGCGCTGGACCTCGATCCGGACAACATCAGCCCCTATCTGGCGCTGATCGAGCTCTACACCCAGGCCAACCAGCCCCAGAAAGCCGTGGCCATTCTCGACCGGGCGCTTAAAAGCAAGAGCCCCGATGCCGACTTCTGGGCTCAGCTCGGCGACCTTTGCCTGAAGCTCGACCAGCCCCAGGACGGCTCCCCGGTGCCGAAGGAGAAACTGCCACGCATCACCGCTCTCTTTGAAAAAGCGCGAAAGCTCGCCCCGCAGGATCGCGAAATCGCGGGCAAAGCGGCCGATTTTTACTACGAGACACAGCAATTCGAGGCCGCCATCCCGCTATTGCGCAAACTGATCGGCGAGGAGGAAGACCCGGCCAGCGGCGACGCCCTCGCGCTTGGGGAAAAGCTGGCCCGCGCGCTCATGGGCCTCGACCGCCGCCCCGAGGCGCTCAAAGTGCTGGAAAAAATGGCCGTCGACGCGCCCGAACGGAAGGAAACCTTCGCGCTAACCGGCGATAACCACCTCCTGGAAGGCAACATCGACCAGGCGCTCAAGGCTTACCAGCGGGTGCTTGAACTCGACCCCTCCATCGCCCCTGTCTACCTCCGCATCGCCGATCTCCAAATGCGCCTTGGCCAGAAGGAAACGGCCATCGCCACCCTCCAGGAAGCCCGGAAAAAATTCCCCGGCACGGCGCTCATCACTTACTCGCTGGCCGCCACACTCGCCCAGGCGGGACTCTACTCCCAGGCGCTCCCGGTTTTCGAGGAAACCCTGCACGAAGCTCCCGTCTCCAAACCGGCCCTTACCAACGCCAGTTTCTACTTCGCCTACGGCATGGCGGCGGAGCAGGCGGGCGACCTCGACCAAGCCGCCACGCTGCTGCAAAAAAGCATCTCGCTCGCCCCGAACGACTCCGCCCAGGCGCGCAATTACCTGGGCTACAGCTGGTTGGAGCACGGCAAGCACCTCAAGGAGGCAGGGGAGCTCATCCAGCGGGCCGTGGCCGATGAACCGGAAAACGGAGCCTTCCTCGATAGTCTTGGCTGGTTTTTCTACAAAACTGGCGATTTCACCCACGCCATCCTGAACCTCATGAAAGCCGTGGAAAAGCTCCCCGAGCCGGACCCGGTGATCCTGGAGCACCTCGGCGATGCCTACGCCGCCAAGGGCGACCTCGCCCGGGCGCTTGAAGTCTGGAAAAAAGCGGCCGCACTGGAGGGAGCCAGCAAGGAACTCCCCGGAAAAATCAGCGCCGCCTCCCAGAAGCTTGGCTCCAAGCCCTAGTCTGGGTTACCCTTCGGGCCCCATGCCCACCGACGCCGTCCCTCCCTACGCGCTGATCCCCTTCGCGGCCATGCTGCTGGCCATCGCGGCCATGCCGTTCCTGTTCAAGCACCACTGGGAGCGTTTTTACGCCTTCTGGGCCGTCGGGCTCGGCTCGCTGAGCGTCACCTACTACCTTCTTTTCCGCGAGGAAACCGAGCCGCTGCTCCACACGGCGCATGAATATGTGAGCTTTATCGCCATGGTCGGCTCGCTCTTTATTGTGGCGGGGGGCATCCACATCACCGTCAAGGGCGAGGCCAAACCGTGGACCAACGTCCTTTTTCTGGCGTTCGCCAGCGTGATCTCCAACCTCATCGGCACCACCGGGGCCTCGATGCTCTTCATTCGGCCCTGGATCCGGATGAACAAATACCGGATCACCGGTTTTCACATCGCCTTTTTTATTTTCCTGGTCTCCAACGTCTCCGGCTGCCTCACGCCGATTGGCGATCCGCCCCTCTTTCTCGGCTTCCTGAAAGGGGTGCCCTTCTGGTGGACGCTCCAGCATTGCTGGCGACCGTGGGCGGTGGGTGTGGCGCTGCTGCTGGCCATCTTTTTCGTCTGGGACACGATCAATTTCCGCCGCGCCCCGGCTCCTGTCCGGGAGCGGGAAACCGCCAAGGGAAAATGGAAGATCAGGGGCCTGCACAACCTCCTTTTCCTCGCTGCCATTCTCGGCTCCGTCTTCGTCAAGCACCCGGCCTTCCTGCGCGAGGGGATCATGGCCGCGGCGGCTCTCGGCTCGTGGCTCACCACGCGCCGGGAAATCCACGAGGCCAACGACTTCAATCTGGAGCCAGTCAAAGAGGTTGCGTGGCTGTTTCTGGGCATTTTCGCTACGATGATCCCGGCCCTGGAATACCTCCGGGAGCACGCGCCGACCCTCGGCCTGCACACCCCCTGGCACTTCTACTGGGCCACGGGGCTCCTCTCGGGCGTGCTCGACAACGCCCCCACCTACCTCGCCTTCCTGGCCACGGCGCTGGGCCTCCTGGGGCTCGACTTTGACACAGCAGGCGTGGCCCGGTTTATCGCCGAGGATGGCGCGCTCTTAACAGCCATCTCCGTCGGCGCGGTCTTTTTCGGGGCCATGACCTACATCGGCAACGGCCCGAACTTCATGGTCAAGGCCATCGCCGAGCGGGCCCGGGTGGAAACGCCCGGTTTCTTCGGCTACCTCCTCCGTTACGCCCTCCCCGTGCTGCTGCCGGTGCTTTTTATCGTGGGGATTCTCTTTTTTTCTCATCGGTCTTTGTTCTAGAGTGGGGGCATGTTTACCGGACTTGTTGAAGAAACCGCGCATGTCGTATCGGTGGAGCCCATCGGCGGCGGAGCCCGACTGACCCTCGAAGCCGCCCTCGTCATCCCGGGCACCAAAGCGGGCGACTCCATCGCCGTCAACGGCTGCTGCCTGACGATCACGACCCTCACGGGCAACCGCCTTTCGTTCGATCTCCTGGCCGAGACGCTCGATAAAACCAACCTCGGCGACCAGAAGCCCGGCTCGCTGGTCAACCTGGAGCGCGCCATGCTGGCCCACGATCGCCTCGGCGGCCACTTCGTCCAGGGGCACGTCGATACCACCTCGCACATTATCTCGCTCACGCCCCAGGGGCAGGATCACCGGCTGGAGTTCGAGCTGCCGCACCATTTTGCCCGTTACGTAGCCTACAAGGGCTCGATCTCGGTCAACGGCATCAGCTTGACGGCTGCGGAGGTCAAGGAAGCGAGCATCGTTATCTGGCTCATCCCGCACACGATGGAGGTCACCAATCTCCACACCCTCAAGGCCGGGGACCGCGTGAACCTGGAGTTCGACATGCTGGCCAAGTACCTCGAACGGTTGGTTGATCCGAGTCTTAAGGACTAGGGGATTTCACCACAGAGGACACAGAGGGCACGGAGGATGGAAGAGAAAGGTGGGAGGGTTTTTGACCCGGCTTGCGTTGTGGCGTCGTGCCCGCAGATGAGCGCAAAAAGCGTTAACGCACGTTCACGTTATGTGAATTTTTCAGAGAAAACCCAAAAAGAGCGGGAAATATCGGCCCGTATCCTGCATTTTTAGAGGGAGATGATCGTTCGCGCCCAATTTGCCGTCCCCATTCGCACCGCTCCCTTTGAAAACGGTGCCGTGGCCGTCGACGACGCGGGGATCATCTCGGCGGTGGGGCCTTTTGCCGAGGTCGCGGCGGCCCACCCGGGCGAACCGGTTGTCGATCTGGGCAACCAGGTGCTCCTGCCGGGCCTTATTAACGCCCATTGCCACCTCGATTACACGACGCTGCGCGACGCCCTCAACCCGCAAAAGTCGTTCACCCGCTGGATCACCCGCATCAACGCCCTTAAGCGGCAGATGACGGACGACGATTACCTCAACGCCATCGCCCACGGCTTCCGCGAATTGCGCGAATGGGGCACCACCACGGTGCTCAACCTGGAGGCCTTCCCCGAGCTGCTGCCCCGCCTGCCCGCCCCACCCATCCGCACTTGGTGGTTCCTGGAGCTCATCGACATCCGCAGCCGCTTCGCCACCGAGGACCTGCTCGCCGGGGGGCTCTCCTTTTTTGAAAAACACGAGGGTTGGCTCGGCGGCTTCGGCCTCAACCCCCACGCCCCCTACACCGCTTCCGCCAACCTCTACCAGCTCTGCGCCGAATGCGCCGCGCACTTCGGCATGCCGCTGACGACCCACATCGCCGAGTCCGCCGACGAGGAGGCGATGTTCCACCGAGGCGAGGGGGAAATGTACGAATTTTTCCGCGAACTCGGGCGACCCATGGACGACTGCGGGCAACATTCTTCCTTTTACACCGCCGTCACGCGCGGCATGATCGGGCCCGGTTGGCTACTCGCCCACGCCAACGAACTGAGCGATGAGGACTTCGAGCTCATCGCCGCCACGCCCGGCGACTGGCACGTGGTCCACTGCCCCGGCAGCCACGCCTTTTTCGGCCACAAGCCCTTTGCCTGGCAGCGGCTCGAAGGCGCGGGCGTCACCATCAGCCTCGGAACGGACAGCCTCGCTAGCAACGGCAGCCTGGATCTCTTCACCGAGATGCAGCTGGCTCGAAAAGCCAATCCGCGCCTGAGTTGCGAAACCCTCTTGAAAACCATCACGATCAACCCGGCCAAAGCCTTGCGGCAAGCCGGCAAGCTCGGGGAGTTGACTCCCGGGGCCCACGCCGACCTGATCGCCCTCCCGTTTGACGGCAACCTCAACGAAATTTACGACGCCATCGTCGAAAACCGGAGCCCGGTCCCATGGATGATGCTCAACGGAGAAGTGCTCTAATGCCCCGCTCTTTAGCGACTGTTTTATTTACCGCCGCGCTGGTTCTTGCCCAGCCGACGGCCCAGGCCCGGCGCGTCCACAAGACCCCGCCCGCCCCAGCCCCGGCGCTTTCCGCCGAGGAGCAGGACGACAAACCGGCCACCCGCCAGCTCGGTGAACCCGACGGCAAAGGCCCCCTGACCCTGGCCGCGCAGGGAGCCATCGTCATCGACACCCTTTCCGGGGAGCCGCTTTACGAAAAAAACGCCCACGCCGCATTCTACCCGGCCAGCACCACCAAGATCCTAACCGCGCTCCTCGTCATTGAGGAGGGCGACCTCGACCGGCCCGTGGTGATCCAACCCGAGGACACCCATGTGGAGCCGAGCGCCATCGGCTTCCGCCCCGGCGAGAGCTACACCCGCCGCCAACTGCTTTACGCCCTGCTGCTCAAGAGCGCCAACGACAGCGCCGTGGCCCTCGCCCGCGACAACGCCGGGAGCGTCGAGGCCTTTGCGGAAAAGATGACCCAGCGCGCGGCCAGCCTCGGCGCGGAGAATAGCCACTTCGCCAACCCCAACGGCCTCCCCAACCCGAACCACTGGACCACCCCGCACGACCTGGCCTTGATCGCCCGGGCCGCCATGGGGCAGCCGGTATTCCGGCAGCTCGTCGGCACCGTCGAGTACCGCTGGGTGACGGCACAGGGGATCTCGGTGATCCTGAAAAATCACAACAAGCTGCTCTGGTGCCCGCCGTGGAAATTCGAGGGCTGCACGGGGCTTAAAACCGGCTACACCGTCAAGGCCCAGCAGGTGCTGGTCTCCTCGGCGCTGCGCAACCACCGGGAGGTCATCTCGGTCGTCATGCACAGCGACAAACCGGGCATCTGGCTCGACAGCAAGCAGCTCCTCGCCTACGGCCTGGCCCATCTGCCGGGCTCAGTGAAGTTTGATTAAGCCTAGAAACGGCGATGGGAATAGCCGCAAAAAAGCGCAAGAGGCGCAAAAAGACAATGTGGATGACGTGCCCCGGTTTCCAGAGGTGCTCTTCACCCTGCGGGTGAGTCTAAAACTCTCTACAAAATCGGCGCATCGCTTTTATTTTGCGCTTTTTGCGCCTTTTTGCGGCCAATCCTATTCCCGGTTTTAGGTTAAAGCACGCGCCTCCCCGTTTCGTCCCATGGGGAGAAACCCATGGAACGGCTCTATCCGGCTGGGACTATCCCAGAAATCTATTCCTCGTCGGGAAGCTCGGAATCGTCCTCCAGGTCCTCCACGTCCTGCTCGGCCACGGAGTACTTGCGCTTGCGCTTGGCGGCGGGGAGCGGGGAGAGCGTCATGTTGATGCTCTTGCCGACCTGCTTGGCGGGCATCTCGACCACGGCCATTCCGGAGAGGTCTTCCCGAACGCGCCGCATCACGGCCTCGCCCAAGTCTTTGTGCGCCATTTCGCGGCCGCGGAACTGGAGCTGGATTTTGAGTTTGTTGCCCTTGTCCAGGAACTGTTCGCCCCGGCGAATCTTCGTCACGTAGTCATGCTCGTCGATGTTGACCCGGAACTTCAGCTCTTTGAGGCGGCTGGCGCTTTGCTTCTTGTCCTTCTCCTGTTTCGCCAGTTCGTAGCGGAACTTCCCGAAGTCCACGATGCGACAGACGGGGGGATTTGCGTTGGGTGCGACTTCCACAAGGTCGAGACCCAGATGTTGCGCGCGCCGAAGCGCGTCTTGCAGCTTTATCACGCCAAGCTGCTCATTAGTGGATGCGACGATCACCCGCACTTCTTTCGCGCGGATGCGTCCGTTAACTCGGATCTGCTGGATTTGAATAACCTAATTCTCCTTGGGCGCCCCCCTCGAAGCGGAAGAGGGAACCTGATTTATCTTGGGGCCGTTTAGATGGGCGTGGGGTTTCGCCCCCAAGCTCACCGCTCCTTCTTCCCGGCGGACGAGCGGCGGACGCCTGTCGGTTTGGCTTACGATTATATCGCACGCCAACCTGTGCATGTAGGCGACTTTATGAGCGGGAGCAAGGTGAAAAAGAGAAGAATGCCCCGTTCGGCAAAAAAAGGGCGCTTTCCATGCCGGAAAGCGCCCAAATTGGAGAAAATTACCGAAGTTTCTCGATACCGGAACTATTTGCCCAGCGCGGCGCGCAGGGAGGGAAGTTGACCGGCGCTGCCCAGTTTTCCGTTCTTGCGAGCGATGAACTTGGCGTATTCTTCGATGAAAATCTTGCCCGGAGGACGGAAGTCGAACTGGGAAGGGTTATCGCGGAAGTATTCGCGGTGAACGCGGGTCCAGACGAGGCGGCCGTCGGTGTCGATGTTGATCTTGGTGACGCCGAGCTTGGCGGCGGGGAGGTACTCGTCCTCGTTGACGCCACAGGAATCCTGGATGGTGCCGCCCGCGGCGTTGATCCGGCGGACTTCGTCCTGAGGAACGCTGCTGGAGCCGTGCATGACGATCGGCACGGGCTGCATTCCGGCGGCGGCGAGGTTCTTCTCGATCTCCGCGATGACCTCGAAGTGGAGGCTCTGCTGGCCTTTGAATTTGAAGGCGCCGTGGCTGGTGCCGATGGCGGCTGCAAGCGAATCACACCCGGTGCGCTGGATAAATTCGACGGCCTGGGCCGGATCGGTGAGGCAGGCGTTGCCTTCGTCGACGACGACGTCTTCTTCAACGCCGCCGAGCTGGCCGAGTTCGGCTTCAACGGTAAGGCCCTTGGCGTGGGCGCGGTCCACAACGCGTTTGACGATGGCTACGTTTCCCTCGAAATCGTGGTGGGAGGCGTCGATCATGACGGAGCTATAGAACCCGGAGTCGATGCAGTCGTAGCAGGTCTCCTCGTCGCCATGGTCGAGATGGACGGCGTAGATGGCTTCCGGGTAGATTTCGTCGGCGGCACGGATGATGCCTTCGAGGAACCGCTTGTCGGTGTAGTTGCGGGAACCCTTGGAGAGCTGAATGATAAACGGGGCCTGGCTGTCGATACAGCCACGGAAAAGGCCGACCGTCTGCTCAAGGTTATTGATATTGTACGCGCCAACGGCGTATTTGCCGTAGGCGTGTTTGGCGAGTTGGGCAGTGGTGACGATCATAAATAAAAGAGTATCGCGGGACCCCTACCCGGGAGCAAGCCCGAAAACAGGGGCAGCCAGAAGGGGAGCACTTACGCCAAAATAGGACAAAATCACCACCGGGGCCCGGCCTCGCCCGTCATGGCGGGGAGGATCAGGCCGGTGTGGCCCAGGATGTCATTGTGCCCCGCACCCTCCACGGGCGTGAACCGGGCGACCCCCGGGGCGAGGTCCGCCAGCTCGCGCCCCATGGCGCTGGGGATAAGGTGGTCGCGGGTACCGGAAAAGATTTCCACCCTCGGCGGGGTGGGCCGGGCGGCGATTTCCCGGAGCCGGGCGCGGTTGTCGTAATTATCGGCCAGCAGGTAGCAAAGCGGCGTGCCGACGGTCCTCCGGGCCATGTCCTCCATAGAGGTAAACGGGGCCAGCAGCACGACGCGCCCCACCGGATGGCGCGCCGCGAACCCGAGCGCCGCCGCGCACCCCAGCGAATGCCCCAGCGTCGCAAGATGCGGCTCCAGAACGTCTTCCGCCACCCCGAGCCGCCCGGCCAGGGCCGCCAGCGCGGCATCGGCGGATTCCTGGATGGCCTTCGAGGAGGGGTGCCCCTTACACGCGCCGTAGCCGGGGTATTCCACCAGCAAAAAGGCGTCCGAGGCGGCAGGATAGCTGTCCAGGAGATACATCCAGTCCAGCGCCAGGCTGCCATTGCCATTGAAGAGGACCCAGAGGTTCCCCTGGGCTGTGCCGCTTGCTGGCGGAACGTAATAGCATCGCTGCGGGCCTTGCGGGGTGGCGTAATCCAGCGGCGAGACGCGGCTCACTTCGCGGTATTTTTGCCGAAGCTCGATCAACTGCTCCTGCGGGTAGCGCCGGGGGTGGTAGATCATTTTGTCCTGAAAGGCAAAGATCAGGACAGGAAATACCAGCACGGGAAAAATGATGACCCGCGTCAGGGACCGGAGGAAACGCATGGAGGGGAGCATAGCGAGGCGTATTGCGCCCGCAACCGGTATTTGTGAGGAAGTGGTCAGGAAAAAGGGGGGATTCTATTCTCACGCAAAGGCGCAAAGCCGCAAAGAAGACAAAGACAAGAGTTCCTCTCTTCTTTGCGGCTTTGCGCCTTTGCGTGAGACTTTTGTTTTTTCGGCTCAGGAAGAAAACGAGGAATGATGGAGCAAAAAAAGACGCGGAGAATCGGCGATCCTCCGCGTCTGGGCCGTGCTTGGTGGCAGGCTTCCTAGGGCAGGCAGAATCATCCACCTTTTCAGCCCCAGGCACCACCTGACGACCGTAAGGTGTTTTTCAAACCATCATTTTCCCCATTTTCCGTGAAACGCCAACAGCCGCAGGCCGTTCAGGCAGACCAGCACCGTGCTCCCCTCGTGCCCCACGACGCCAAAGGGCAGCGGCAGCGCAAAGCCGAGCGCGGAGATGACCAGCGCGACGATCACCGCCATCGCAAAGGCCAGGTTTTGCCAGATGACCCGCCGGGCCTGGCGCGCGATGGAAATGGCAAAGGCCACGTTGCGCAGGTTGTCGCTCATCAGCACCAGATCCGCCGTCTCCATGGCCACATCCGTCCCGGCGGCTCCCATGGCCACGCCGACATCGGCCAGCGCGAGGGCCGGGGCGTCGTTGATGCCGTCGCCGACCATCGCCACGGGGCCGATCTCTTTTAAGCCCTTGAGCACGCGCACCTTCCCCTCGGGCAGCAGCTCCGCGTGCACCTCGTCCACACCCGCCTGCGCTCCGATGGCGGCGGCCACCCGGGCGTTGTCCCCGGTGAGCATTACGATTTTTTTCACGCCCAGCTCCCGGAGCCGCTCGACCACCTCCCGCGCCTCCTCGCGAAGCACATCGGCGATAGCCAGCACCCCGAGGACCCGAAGGACCCGGGCGGGTCGCTCGTTCTCCAACCCCAGTTCTCCCACCAGCACACACGTTTTGCCCTCGGCCTGGAGCGCCTCGACCCCGCGCGCGGTCTCCGGGTCCGGCGCCGCCCCGAGGGACTCGAAGTAGCGCGGGCTGCCGACGGCGATGCGCCGATCCCCCACCCGCCCGCTGGCTCCCTGCCCCGAGACCGACTGGAACCCCGCGCACGGCGGCGGCTCCAGCCCGCGCGCTTGCGCCTCCTCCACCAGCGCCCGGGCCAGCGGATGCTCGCTTTTCGCCTCGATGGCCGCCGCCAGCCGGAGCAGCTCCAGCGCCGCTGGGTTGGCCCCGCCGAGCGCCTGGCGTTCTCCGGAGAGGAGGGCGTCGGTCACGCGCGGGCGGCCTTCGGTGAGCGTCCCGGTTTTATCGAACGCCACCACCTTCACCCCGGCGGTTCGTTCCAAATGCGCGCCCCCTTTAAAGAGCACGCCGCGCCGGGCCGCGCCGCCGATGGCCGAGAGAATGGAGGCGGGGGTGCTTAGGATCAGCGCGCACGGCGAGGCAACTACCATGACGGTCATGGCGCGGTAAAAAACATCGGAAAACGGCCGATCCTCCAGCCATTGCGGGAAAACATGCGGCAAAACCGACGACCCGAATATCAAGAACAGCGTAAAGCCGATAACCCCGCAGGCGTACCACTGCTCGGCCCGGTCGAGGAAACGCTGGGTCTGCGCCTTTTCGCTCTGCGCCTCCTCCACCATGCGCACCAGTTTTTCGATGGTCGAATCCTTCGCCCGGCGGGTGACGCGGATCTCCAAGCCACCGCTCTGGTTGAGCGTTCCGGCGAAGACCGGGTCGCCCGCCTGCTTGAGCACCGGGATCGACTCGCCCGTCACCGAGGCTTCGTTGATGGCGCTGGAGCCCTCGACGATCTCGCTATCGAGCGGGATGGCCTCCCCCGGGCGCACCAGCACGATGTCCCCCACGGAAAGTTCCCCGACCGGCAGGAGCACGTTTTTTTCCCCGCGCCGAGCGAGCGCTTTTTCCGGCCGCAGCTTCATGAGCGAGCGGATCGCCTTGCGCGTGCGGTCGATGGCGAAGGATTGCAGGACGTTGGAGAACGAAAACAAAAAGAGCAGCACGGCCCCTTCCAACGGCGCGCCGACGTAGGCCGCGCCAAGGGCCGCGAGCACCATGAGCAGATCGACGTCGATCGTCCACTGGCGCAGCGACTGGATGCTGGCCCGCACGCCCGAGTACCCGCCGCAAGCGTACGCCCCGGCGAAAAGCACATTGGATAACACCGACCCATGCCCCGCCATCCAGCCTCCCACGGCGAAGCCGAGGCAAAGCGCCGTCAGCGCCACAGCCACCTGCTCAGAGCGAGTAAAGCGCGCCTCCTCACCAGCCTTCCAAGGGGTTACGGGCGCGCCGAAGCCGTGAATCTTTCGCACCACTTCCTCGGGCGAGATGACGGCCTCGTTGTAGGTGACGTTCATCACCCCGCCGATAAAGGTCGCCGTGGCGCGCCGGATGCCGGGGATCTCCTCCGCCTTCCGCTCGAAGCGCATGGCCGTGGCCTCGCTGGCGCGGCCATGGAGCCGGAGGAGGTATTTTTCAAAATGGTCGCCGCCCTCGGGCTCGATGCGGCTGGCCACCTGCCGGGCTGCCTCGCCGGAGACCACCTCGGGGTTGTACGCGACCGTCACCGCGCGCCTGCGCGCCTCGCGGGTCACATCCACGTCTCCGGGGGGCTCCTCCGGGCCCAAAGTGGAATCCGTGTTCATAGCCGGGCTCTACTTTACCCGCAAGGCCCTTTGGGAGAACGCAAAAAAGTGTGCGCCAACCCGGATTTTGCATTGAGCCTTTTCCCCGGAAGAGCGACAAATCTCCAAGAACCCCCCACCCCCCGTTCGCATGATGCTGAGCTGTGTCCCCAAGTCCGTATTCAACTGGGATTATCGTATCGAGGGGGCGCGTTCTGGGCCTGCGGAGCTTTCCATCAATTTCTTCACCGAAGCGGGCGGCATCGGCCTCGGGCCGGAGCATTTCGACATCCGCAAGCAAGGCTGGCTGAGCGGCCACTGGACGCTGGAGGGGGAGCGCGAGCCGTGCAGCGAGGCCAACAAGCCCAACCCGCTCACGCGCCGCTTCATTCTGACAACGCCGGAGGGGGAGTATACGCTCCAGGCGCAGAACCTCTTCACCCGCGCCTTTTCCATCTACCAGGGCGAGCGCGAGGTGGGGACCATCCAGCCCTCGGGCCTGCTCGCCCGGCGAGCCTCCATCAACTGCCTACCCTCCATCCCCGAGCGCACCCAGCTCTTCGCCTTCTGGCTCGTCGTGCTAACCTGGCGGCGCAGCGCCAACGCCAGCAACGGGGCACCCTAAAAAAAGAGGGCCATAGAGAAAAACCCGGCAATCTTTGCCGGGTCGGCAAACGATTCCCATATAGGATGAATACCGTTGTCGTTGCCGCAAATCTGGGCTGCTTGAAAGCGTTTCGAGTGGCGGAAACACCCACCCGGGGGCGCAAGCTGGAATTAATCGACGATGTGGAGTTCCCCGAGGCCCACATCCGGCTCCATGAACGGCTGACCGACTCAGCCGGGCGCTTCAAGGCCAACGCCGGGATGGGATCCATGGGGCCCGTCACCGCGATGGCGCGAAACGAGGCGCTCACCGCCGAGCATGAGCATCAAAAGCGCTTGATCAAACTGGTGGCTGATCGGATCGGAACCGTCCTCCAACAGGAGAAACCGGAAGCATGGAGCTTCGCCGCCGCCTCGGAGATTCACCAAGCCATTCTGCGGGAATTGCCCAAAGACCTTCGCTATCGGGCGTTGCGGCGCGTGCAATCGGACCTGACCAAAGTGCCGGGAAACGAGCTGCTCGCGTACTTCAAACCGGCCTGGGCGGCCTAACCCACCCACCCGGGGGCGCAAAGACGGGGTTTCCGACCTCCTCGCTTCCCGTTCTTTGCGCTCGAATCGTCTTGGCCTTTTACTCCGCCGCCGGGATTTCGACGCGCGGGAATAGCGGCGTGGGCGCGCCCAGCGTGTGGCCGTCGGCCAGCGGCGTGGCCACGTCGGCGAGCGTCGATCCGGCGGGAAGATTGAGCTGAGCCGCCATTCCGGCGGAGGCCTCGGGCAGCACCGGGGAAATCAGGATCGAGAGGACCCGCAGCGCTTCGGCCAGGTTGTAGAGTACGGCGTCGAGCTGGTCGGCTTGGGCCGGGTCCTTGGCTAGTTTCCACGGGGCCTGGGCCTCGATGTAGGCGTTGCACTTGGCGGCGAGGCCAAAGGCGGCTTCGAGCGCGGCGTGGGGGAGGTACTGGTCCATCTTGGCCGTGTAGAGGTCCACGACGGCTTTGATTTCCGCGAGCCACTCGGTGTTATCAGCGGGCTTCTTCACGACGCTCGCGCGGTAGCGCTTGGCCATGTTCAAGGTCCGGTTAAGCAGGTTGCCCAGGTCGTTGGCGAGGTCCGTATTGTAACGGACCACGAGGCGATCCTCGGAAAATTCCATATCCTGCCCCGTCGCGGCCTCTCTCATCAGGTAATACCGAAGCGCACCCGGGCCGTACTTCTCGGAGAGGATCGCCGGATCGACGATGTTGCCGAGGCTCTTGCTCATCTTCGCGCCACCAATATTGATGTAGCCGTGGACGAGGAGCGGCGGGATTTCCGCGTCAGTGAACCCGGCGGCGTGCAAAATGATGGGCCAGTAGACGCCGTGGGCGGGGACGAGAATGTCCTTGCCGATGACGTGGAGGGCGGGCCAGCGGTTGTCAAACTCGGCGTTGTGCGGGGTCTCGCCGCTCCAGTAACCGCCGAAGCTGATGTAGTTGACCAGCGCGTCGAACCAAACGTAGGTGACGTAGCCAGGGTCGAACGGCAGCTCGATGCCCCATTCCAGGCGGGCCTTGGGCCGGGAAATGCAGAGATCGCCCCCGAGGCGCTCGACGGCGTTGCGCAGTTCCGCCTGGCGGAAGGCGGGCGTGACGTAGCCCGGGTGGGCGTCGATGTAGGCCAGGAGCCAGTCGCGATGCTTGGCGAGGCGGAAATAGTAGTTCTCCTCGGTGATCTCGACGACCTCGCCCCACTCGGGGCCGAATTCGCCGTCCGCGCCGCGCTCCTTGTCGGTCAGGAACTGCTCCTGCCGCACGCTGTAGAACCCGGCGTAGCTGGCCTTGTAGATTTCGCCAGCGTCGTAAAGGCTTTGGAGGATTTTCCGCACCACCTCTTTATGAAGCGGCTCGGTGGTGGCGGCCCAGGCGTCGTTGCTCAGGCCGAGCGTTTTCCAGAGCGCGATGAATTTCTCGGTGACTCCGGCCGCGAATTCCGCCGGGGCGAGCCCCTGTTTTTCCGCGCTCTGCTGCACCTTCTGGCCGTGCTGATCCACGCCCGTGAGGAAAAAAACCTCCTCGCCCTTCATTCGGCGATAACGCGCGATCACGTCAGAAAGGATTTTTTCGTACGCGTGGCCGATGTGCGGCGCGGCGTTGGTATAATCGATGGCGGTGGTAATGAAAAACGGCTTTGCCATAAGGAGAACGCTCAGAATGAGCCCAAGCGCGCAGGAAGGCAAGCCTACGCTCTGGCGGTATAGAGCGAGACGATCCCGCCCGTAAGCCGCTCGGCGGTGGGCTCGGCGAACCCGGCCTCCTCCAGCAGCGCGCCCATGGCCGCGCCGGAGGGAAAGGCCTCGATCGACTCGCCCAGGTACTCGTAGGCCGAACGCTCGCCGGTGAGCCACCCGGCGATGGAGGGGAGCACATGGTGCAGGTAGGGCCGGTAAATCCAGCGAAGCGGGGGCGGAGGCACTGAGAAATCGAGGATAAGCGCGTGCCCGCCGGGCCGCAGCACCCGGTGCATTTCCTTGAGCGCGCCGGGGTAGGAAGCCATGTTGCGCAGCCCGAAGGAAACGGTCAGCGCGTCAAAGGCCCCGTCGCCAAACGGCAGCGCCAGCCCGTCGGCGGCCACCACGGGCCCGGCCCCTTTTTTAAGCCCCTCGCACAGCATCGGCACGCAGAAATCCGCACCGACGATGAGCACCTCCTCCGGCAAATACCGCCGGAGCGTCAACGCCACGTCGCCGCTGCCGGTGGCCAGGTCGAGCACTCGCCCGGGGGCCCAGCCGCGCACGATCCGCGCCGCCCGGCGACGCCAGAGGAAGTCGCAGCCGCCGCTTAAGAGGTGGTTGGCCAGGTCGTAACGCCGGGCAATGCTCCCAAAGAGGCGCTGGATGGTTTGCGGTTCTTGCAACGGGAAAAAAGAGGTGCTGCCCGAGAGCGATTACGCCCCGGCCGCGATGTTGGCCTGCTTGCGGCGGCTCTCCAGCCACTGCATGAAGACGACCATGCCCTTGCGCTCGTTGGAGGCGGCGAGGCGCTCGGCCTCGTTCTTCTTGAGCTCGGCTTCGTCCACCGGGTCGCGTTTTTCAACATGGACGATCATCCCGCCACCGGCTACCGGCGTGAATTCGCTCAGCGCCCCGTCGGCCAGTTCCACGGCTTTGGTTAAGACTTCCTCCGCGTTGGTCAATTTTTCCGGCGGTTCAGCGGGCGAAAAGGCGTCGGGCGTCTCCACCTTGAACCCGGCTTCCGTGGCGGCGGCTTCAAACGGCTTGCCAGCCTTCAGCGCGGCTTCCAGCTTGGCGCGGCCTTCGGCTCCCTTGGCCACCAGGGCGGAGTTGGCGCGCTCGGTCTTGATCTGCTGAATCACCTCCGGCTTGGCCTCCTCGAAGGTCAGCTGGCGGCTCGGCACCACTTTGTCGAGGTGCAGAATCGCGTAACCGTTGCCCGCCGGGAGGGCGTCGCTAAGCGGCTCGGCCTCTGTCAGCTTGAAGGCGGTGCTCGCGGCCTGCGGCACCGATTGCAGCGCTTCGGGAGCGGCTTTTTCGGAAAATTCCGGCGTCGTCTGGACGCTCAGGCCATATTTCTTGGCCACGTCGGCAAAAACGGCTCCGTCTTTAAGAAGATCCTGTCCGAAGTCGTTCGCGCGGTTGGCCAGGTTCTGGCGGGCGTCCAGGAGATCCTTGCCCTTGAGGGCCTTCTCGGCGTCGCTCAGGTCGAGGCGAACATAGCTCACGACGCGCTTTTCGGGCGCGGTGTAGCTCTTTTCGTGGCCGTCGTAGACTTTCTTGATCTCCTCGTCGGTCGGGGTCACCGCCGCCTTGAAGTCCTCCAGGCTCAGCCGGGCCACGGAGGCGTGGATCTTCTGGTAGCTCTGGATGAACTGGGCCCGGTACTCGGCCGGGGTCACTTCCACCGTCCCGCCGAGCAACTCGACGAGCTTCTTTAAGCGGAGCTGATTGCGCACGAGGGCGTCGAAGCGGTCTGCGGTGAACCCGTTCGGCTTGAGCACGTTATCAATAAAGGCGGTGTACTTCGCGGGGTCAAAGGTCCCGGCCGTCTGGAAGCCGGGCAGCTTCTCCACCGCTGCAACCACCTCGTTATCCGTCGCCGTAATGCCAAGAGCGGCGGCCTCGTGCTCCAGCACGATCGAGTCGACGACGTAGTTATCCGCCGCCCGCTCGGAGTAAGGGTTGCCGAGGGTCAGGCCGATCACGAGATCGCCCAGGCCGCCATACATCGCCACGCGCATGCCACGGGCCCGGCGCTCCAGGTCGTCCTGGCTGTAGCTGCGGTTGTAGATGCGGAAATTACGCCCCGCCTCCTGCCGCCCCTTTCCGCTGCCGGGGGTGAAGAACACTCCGAAGGCGATAATGATCAAGATGGTAAGGATGATCATCAACGGTTGCTGATATTTTCGGAATACGTGGAGCATGAAAACAAATTGGGTACGGGTTGCTGTTGATTTCGGGGAGAAGATTACATAACATCTGTCTCGAAAAAATGAAGCTAAGATGCAGCTTACCCCCCCGGCAACGTCTTTTTGTATTCAGTTTTGGCCTCGCCGCCCTTTGTTCCCTTAGTTTTTCCGTTCTGGCGCAGGACAAAATTGTTTCCAAAGGACAGACTCAGGACGTCAAAATTCTTGGCGTCAACGGAGCCAACGTGCAAATTCAAGTCGGTACCGGCACCATTGGCGTGCCCCTGGCCTCCATCACCTCGGTAACCAAGGAGGCTCCGGCAGAGGTGGCCGAGGCCAATAAGGCCTTCGAAGCGAAGGACTACGCCAAGGCGCTCACCCTCGCCAAGGCCATCAACGCCAAGTTCCTGGGCCTGCCGGTGGACTGGGCTCGCGAAACCGCCAGCCTCGTGGGCGATATCTACGTGGCCCAGGGCAAGCTGGCCGAGGCCGAGGCGGCCTACAAAGATTTTCAGCGCGCCTATCCACGGGGCGGCAGTATCCAGGTGGATGTCGGCATGGCCCGCATCGCCTTTTCGCGCAAAAACTTCGACGAAGCCCTCGCCAAGCTGGAGCCCATCGCCGAGGCCGCGAAGAAAAACCCTTTTGAGACGGGCCCGGACGCAGCGGCCTACAGCCAGGCATTTTTCCTGCTGGGGCAAATCGCCGAAGCGCGCAAACAGAATGCCTCCGCCCTGGAGTATTACCTCAAAACCGTGACCCTCTTCCACCGCGACGCCAACGCCGCACGGCAGGCACAGGAACGAGCCGACTATTTGCGCAAACAAGATCCCTCCCTAACGATTCCTTAGCTATTCCTTAGCCTTGCCATTTTGCTAAATTCAGCGAGCTTACCCCTCGACGCACCCTTATCCTCCATCCCACACACTCCCAATCCCCCACTTCTTCCCAGATGAAAACCCGTCATTGTCTCCGTTTCGGCCTTGGCCTCAGCCTGCTCCTCCTGGCTTCCACCAGTTGCTTCGCCCAGGAAGCTGGCCCGCACAAGGAAACCATTTTTGAAACCATCAAGAACGGCGGCCCGCTGATCATGATCATCTGGTGCGTCATCATGGCCACCTCGGCCACGATGGTCACGCTCGTCATCCAGAACTTCGCCACCATTCGCCAGGCCAAGCTCACCCCGCCCACGCTGGTGGACACCCTGCGCTCTATTATTAGTGCAGGCAACTACCAGGAAGCCTGGGAAACCTGCAACGCCAACCAGAACTACATCGCCAACGTCCTCAAGGCAGGCTTAAGCCGCCTCGGCCGCGGCAAAGAAGCCGTCGAGGACGCCATCTCCGAACACGGCCTGCGCGAAGCCACCATCATCCGCACTCGCAACAGCTACCTCTCCGTCATCGGGGTCGTCTCGCCGATGATCGGGCTGCTCGGCACCGTCGTCGGCATGATCGGGGCCTTCTCCGTGCTGGCCGGTTCGGGCATCTCCGATCCGCGCGCCCTCTCCGGGAAGATCGGCGAAGTGCTGCTGGCCACCGCAAGCGGCCTCTTCATCGCCATCCCGGCCTTCGTCTTCTACTACATCTTCCGCAACAAGGCCCAGATGGCCATCGTCTACGCCGACGACACCGTCAACAGCCTCGTGCGCGACATTCCCTACGAAGACCTCTCCGGCGTCCAGATCGGCGAAGCCTTCAGCGCGGGCACCGGCGACGAAAAAGCCCCGAACGCCAACGAATCGCGCAAAGTCTCCGTAGACCTCTCCACCAACTGCCCCATCTGCAACGGCGCAATCACCGCCGGGCAGAACCCGTGCCCGCACTGCGGAGCCACGCTGCAATGGCAGCAGTAACCCCAGGGGCCCCTTTTTTAACCTTAGTCCCCCACTAAAAGTCCCCCATGCCTCGCCATAACAAAGCGAAAGCCGCGCGGGCGGCCACCCGCAGCCCCGCGGAAGAGGATCCGGAATTTCAGATCGCCCCAATGATCGACATTCTGCTGGTGCTCCTGGTCTTCTTTATGTCGATCAGCTCCACGGAAGTCCTCCAGAGCAACCGCGAGATCCCGCTGGCCGTGGCCAAGGACGCCAAGCAGCCCAAAAAAAGCCCCGGCCAGGTCATCATCAACGTCCTCTGGGTACCCATCAATAACGCCGGGCACATCGAGATCGACAGCCAGCGCTATGAAAGCGCCGAGGCCCTCATCCCCCGGCTGGTGGATGAACTGGGCAAGAACCCCATGACGCGCGTGCTCGTCCGAGTGGACCGCACCGCGAGCTGGGGCTATGAGCGCGAAATCCTGCGCGCCGTCGGCGCCGCGGGTATCAGCAACGTCACCTTTTCCGTCGTGGACAAAAAAGGGGCCGATCAGCAGGCCGCCGGGTCCCAACTTTAACCCACACACACCGCAAGACTTATGGCATCCATCGGCAATGAAGACGGCGACGCGGGCTTCCAAATCGCGCCCATGGTGGACGTGGTCTTCGTCCTAATGCTCTTTTTCATGGCCAGCGCAGGGTCGCAAGTGGCCGAGCGCGAGCTGAATATCAACCTTCCCGGGAGCAAATCCCCCAGCGGCATGTCCACCGACCTGCCGCCCACGCCGATGATGGTCGACATCACCGCCGACGGCCGCGTGCTCGTCAACGACACCCTCATGGGCGCCTCCACGGACAAAGACCTCGATAAACTGCGCGACCGCTTTAAAAACACCATCGTCCAGTTCGACAACAAGGACCCGGTGATCATCCGCCCCGCGCTCGAAGCCAAGCACGAGCGCGTCATGGACGTCCTCAACGCCGCCGGAGCCTCCGGGGTGAAGAATCTGACGTTCAACTAACCGGATTGGCCGTTACGTCTTTAGACGGGATTAAAAGGAGTTTTTTTGGGAGCCCGTCGGTTTGCGAGCGGAGAAGCTCGGCCTTTTTTTGGACAGGATTAACAAGATTGACATGATTTACAGGATTTTTCGGATTGGGTTTTCCGAATCCCCATCCTGCGTTCGAAGGCTGTCCGCGTAATCTTGTTAATCCTGAAAATCCTAAGCCGAAAATAGGTGTCCTAGAAAAAAGGCAGAGGGCTCACGCAAAGACGCAAAGGCGCAAAGAAAGGCAGGACTCTTTGCGCCTTTGCGCCTTTGCGTGAGTATAGAATTCCCCCTCTTTTTTCCTACCGCGTGGATCCCCACACCAGCAGGGCATGGGGATCTGTCTAAAATCGCCGAGCCTGTCCTCTGTAAAGGCTCATGGATCACCAGACGCGGTATTACAGCGACCGGGGCCGCGAGGGGGGCAACCCCACGGCGGTCGTCAGCACCGTTGAGTCCTCTCCATTGCAGGTCTGGGGCGTCTCCGCCTCGCAAAGCGAATCCAGCAGCTTCACCCAATCCTTCCACGCCTCGTCCGAAACGAGCGGATTGCCCGGGTGAATCCACTGCGCGGGCGTCGAAGTGCAGCCTGGCGTCGCGCAACAAACCTGGAAAAGCCCCAGCCCGTCGCGTTCGAGGCGCACCTCGCGTCCGCTAAATGTCCGCTCACATATTACGCAATGTCGGCATTCGTCCATCGAAGTCCAGGGACGGAAACCGGGCGCTGCCCGCAGAAGCCGCCATTTCAACGCCAAATCGGCCTCGGTCGTCTTCGCAGACCGCTGAGCCACCTTCACCACCACCGTACTACGTCGTTGTTTCATACACGCAATATCCTTTGCTCACCGGCGTTTTCCCTGCCGGACCGCTTGCCACCATGACGCGATTGAAAGCGGCGCGCAATCAGGCCAACACTGGTTTCCCTCTAGGGGTAAACCCCTAAGCCCTACGTCAAAATGTCCTCGGGGATCCCCCGATAATCAGACTAGGGGTCAGGCCGATTGCACCTTGGAGTCCATAAGCATAATCTCCTGATCGAGCGAGTTTTGGGTATTCCTACGAAATGAGGACATTTCTTAAGAGTTCCCGAAAGAGTGGGGGAGCCACGGACTTCTCTGGCAATGTGTAATCGAATGACGGTAGAATAGCTACCGTGCCATACCGGGCCAGGGCAGGCACTAGCCCCCCCGCTTTTTGCGGAGGGATTTTGTTCAACGAAAATTTTTTTTCAATGAACTCCATCCGGATGGCCTGGGAAAGCCAATCCTCGCAACCAAAGACCCCTACAGCCCCAAAAATGAAACCACTAGAAACGAAAGCAAAGGTCCTTATTGTTGACGATCATCCCATCGTACGCCAGGGGCTGGTGCAACTCCTGAACTGCGAGCCGGACTTCATGGTATGCGCAGAGGCAGGAAATGCCCGCAAAGCCATGGCGGCCATCGGTGAGACCAAACCCGACCTCGGCATCGTTGACATTACCCTTCAGGGGACCAACGGCATCGAACTCATCAAAAACATCGTGGCACAGTGGCCCGACTTCCCCGTACTCGTGCTCTCCATGCACGACGAATCGCTCTACGCCGAACGCGCTCTGCGAGCCGGGGCGAAAGGCTACGTCATGAAGCAGGAAGCCCCTGAGAAACTCACCGGCGCGCTTCGCCGCATCCTCAACGGGCAGATCTACGTCTCCGAAAAGCTGGCCGACAAAATGATGCGCAAAGCCATCGACGGCAAAGCGCTCCAAGACACCTCGCCCGTGGCCATCCTCTCCGACCGGGAGCTGGAAGTGCTGCAATTGATCGGCCAGGGCCACGGCACGCGCCAGATCGCCGAAGACCTGAACCTGAGCGTCAAGACGATCGAAAGCCACCGAGCGCACATCAAAGAAAAGCTCAACCTCAAGACGGCACCCGAAATGGTTCGCTTTGCCGTCCAGTGGGTCAACCAAGGCGCGCTTTAAAAAAGACGCTTACAGACCGGGAGACGCGGAGACGCGGAGACCAGGGCTTACGCCAGATCCAACAGCGAAGCCACCTGGGCCGCCACGTCGCCCGAACGCATCAGCGACTCGCCCACGAGCAGCGCATTGACCCCGCACGCGAAAACGCGCCGGACATCCGCGTTGGTCTTGATCCCGCTCTCGCTCACCAGCAGCGCCCCTTCGGGAGCCTGTTCGCTCAAAAGTTCCGTGGCGTGCAAATCGACCTGGAACGTCGTCAGATTCCGGTTGTTCACCCCGATCAACGTCGCGCCGCAGTCGGCCGCCCGGTCCATTTCCTCCACCGTGTGCACCTCCACGAGCACATCGAGGCCGAGGTCCACCGCCGTCCGGTAGAGCCGTTCCAGCTCCGATTGCTCCAGTGCCGCCACGATCAGGAGAATCGCATCAGCCCCCGCCACCGCCGCCTCGTAAATCTGCACCTCGTGCAAAATGAAGTCCTTGCGCAGAAGCGGCAGCGTCACCGCGCCCCGAATCTGCGAGAGATAGCCGAGGCTGCCCTGGAAGAATTTTTCATCCGTCAGCACCGAAATCGCGTGCGCTCCGGCCGCCTCGTACGCCTTGGCCTGCGCCACCGGGTCGAACGACTCGGCGATGACCCCGGCGGAAGGCGAGGCCTTTTTCACCTCCGCGATGAGCCCCAGCGCCTCAGGCCCCCGGTCGAGGGTCGCCTCGAAGCCCCGGTAATGGTTACGCAGCAGCGCCGCCGTGCGCAGATGCTCCAGGCGGGGCAGAATGCGGGCAATCTCAAGGCGTTTCTGGTCGAGGATGGTTTGCAGGCGATTCATGGGCACTCAGTAGAACATCTTCGCCCCATTTTCACAACCGCCATCCCTTCTTCAAAACCACCCGAACCCATCCATGTCTAGCTCGTTTCCAAAACAACCCCGCTGGGTTTACGCCCTGTTGGCCTTAATCGCCGTCTACGGCATCGCCATCCGCGCCCGCCTGCCCATCGAGCCCTTCAGCGACCGTGACACCTGGGGCTTCCTCTTCCCGAGCCTCAACCACCTCACCACCGGCGTCTTTTGCCACGTTCAGGGGCGCGAATTCCCCTACCCGCTCTTGATTGACCGCGTGCTGGCGGTTTTCGGGACGCTCAATGCGCTCTCGGTCTTGCAGCATCTGCTCGGCTTACTCACTGCGTTCATCCTTTGGATGGCCTGGCAGGGGACGCTCCGCTTTTTCCCCGAAACCCCGGCCCTGCGCCACTCGCACCGGTGGATCGGCCTGGCGCTTACGGCCTCTTACTTCCTTTCCCTCGGGCCGCTCAAAATGGAGCACACCATCCGGCCCGAAAGCGTCTTTCCCCTGGTGGCCGCTTTGGCGCTCCTGTGCGGCACGCGCTTTGGCATCACCTTTTTCCTGGAGCAAAAGCTCCGCCCGGCGTTTTTCTGGGGCGCGGGACTGGTGGCAGCGGCCCTTTCGCTCCTGTTCATCAAGGGAGCCTTCGGCGTCGGCGCGCTCGCGGCCATCGCCCCGGTGTTCGCCGCCTGTTTCCGGCCCGGGACCCCGTGGCGCTTCCGGGTCGGGGTCCTGGTCGTGCCGCTCGCCCTGGTCTTAAGCTGCCTCTGGTACCCCGAGCGACAGCTCGTGCGGCAGTACGACACCCTCGGCAACGCGTTCGCCCAGCAGCATCTATTCGCCTTCCAGGGCCGGGTGATCCGCAAGGTCATCGAAGACGAGATCCAAGGCCGCCAGCCCGCCGCTTATGAGCGCGACCTGCTGCAAAACGTGGCCCGGCGCATGGACCACGTGCTCAACACCCCCAGCCCGCACTATGCCGAACTCGGCTTCGACGCCGACGCCATCCTCTACGAGCCCGATTCCGCGGCGCGCTACCTCACGGAGCGCTACCCGGATGGCCGGGATCTGAGCCAGTTCTACATGCACTATTACTGGGCGTCCTGGCGGCACTACCCGCTGCAAATGCTCCATAAAGTCACCCACCAGCTCTACACCTTCTACTGGAAGAAGAGCCCCTACGACATTCGGAAAGACCCGCTCGCCGTCGGCTACGAGGCCAACCATGGCATCGAACACATGCCCTCGCTCGCCCAACCGCTGCCGCTCTTCGAGCAATACGTCGCAAAAGAACAACAGCTCACCCACTCCGAGCAAACCTGGCGTCAACCGCTCTGGTTACTCGGCCTCAACCGCCTCCTCGCGTTTGTCTACCGGCTCTGCTCCATCGGGGCCCTGGTGGCAGGGGCCGCCCTCTTGTGGAGCCGCGGGACCCCGGAGAACCGCCGCCCCCTCTGGTGGTTCCTCTATCTGATGGGTTACGGCTTTTTCAACACCCTGACGCTGGCCGTCGGCCACACGCTGGAGGTCCGGCGCTACGTGCAGATCCAGCTCAGCTACACGCTGCTAGCCACCGGATGCGGGCTCATGGTGCTGCACCTGCTCATCGAGCGGCTGCGGCCAGCGAAGACGGCGAGGGCAAGCCAAAGCCAGCTCCAGCCGCAGTAATGCTGGCGCATTTTGAGCAATCCTGCTTTTCTTGTCTCCCGCATGAAAATTCTCGTTATCGGCAGTGGCGGGCGCGAACACGCGCTGGTATGGAAACTCCGGCAATCGCCGCGCGTTTCGGCGGTCTATTGCGCCCCCGGTAACGCCGGAACGGCTGAAATCGCCACCAACGTCCCCCTGCCGATCAGCGATCACCACGGCTTGATCGAATTTGCCCGGGCCGAGCGGATCGGCCTCATCGTGGTAGGCCCCGATGACGCCCTGGCCGCCGGGATCGTCGATCACCTCGGGCACGCGGGCCTGCGAGTCTTTGGCCCCACGCAAAGCGCCGCCCGGCTGGAGTCGAGCAAAGTCTTCGCCAAGGAATTCATGCAGCGCCACGGCATCCCGACCGCCGCCAGCGGCCATTTTTCGGATCCCGCCGAAGCGCACCGCTTCTGCCAGAAGAGCAAATTCCCGCTCGTCATCAAAGCCGACGGCCTCGCCCTCGGCAAAGGGGTCATCATCGCCCAGACCCCGTGGGAAGCCGCCCAAGCCATCAACGAGATCATGGAAAAGCGCGCCTTCGGGGCCGCGGGCGATCAAGTGGTCATTGAGGAATTCCTCACGGGCCAGGAATGCTCCGTACACGCCCTAGTAGACGGCGAAAACTACGTTCTCTTCCCCGCCGCGCAGGACCACAAGCAGATTTTCGAAGGCGACAAGGGCCCCAACACCGGCGGCATGGGCACCTTCTCGCCCCCCGATAAGCTCGTCACCCCGGAGATCATTAAGCGCATTCACAAGGAAGTCATGGCCCCCTTCATGGAAGGGCTTAAAAAGGACGGTCTGCACTACAAAGGCCTCCTCTTCCCCGGCCTCATGATCACCGAGGACGGCCTGAAGGTCCTGGAATTCAACTGCCGCTTTGGCGATCCCGAGACCCAGGTGCTACTGTCGCGCCTCAAGGGCGACCTGGTTGACTGGATCGAAGCGGCCGTCGCGGGTCGGCTCGACTTGGTGGAACCCGAGTGGGATAGCCGCGCTGCCTGTTGCGTCATCATGGCCTCCGGCGGCTACCCGGGCGCCTACACCAAGGGCAAAGTCATCACCGGCATCGAAGAGGCCGAGGCGCTCGGCGACGTCACCGTCTTCCACGCGGGCACGGAAACAGACGAGGGCGCTCTCGTCACGGCGGGGGGCCGCGTCCTGGGCGTCACCGCCATGGGGCCCACCCTGGCCGAAGCCCAGGCTCGCGCCTACGAAGCGGTTTCCCGGATTCATTTTGAGGGAGCCACATTCCGGCGCGACATCGGCGCAAAAGGGCTGTAGGGTCGCGCCACATGAACCCCAGTTTTCGCATCGCGGCGGTCGCCAGTCTGATTTTAGGGACCGCCTCCCCGGCTTTTAGCGAACCCGAAGCCGCCAAACCGGTCACCTCGGCTTCCCCCGCCCCGAGCGCAGCAGCCACCGCAACGCCCAGCCCGGCCAAGACGCCCGAGCCCACGCCCACCCCGGCGGCACTCAGCCCGGCCCGGGCCGTCGACTCCCTTTCTGACGCCGAGGCCCAGCAGGCCCTCGAACTCCTGCGCTCCACCTACATCCGCTCCGGCGCGCTCAACGAAGCCGCCCTCAACCGCGCCACGCTCCAGGGCCTCCTGGAACGCATCGGCGGCGGCGCGGCCATCCGCCCCACGGGCGGCGAAACGGCCACCGAAAACCCCTTCCGCTCCGAGATCCTCGACGAGCAGATCGGCTATGTGCGCCTCGGCTCGCTCTCCAAGGGGCACTTGGCCGAGTTCGACGCGGCACTGGGCAACTTTAATTCCAAGAAAGTCGGCTCCCTCATCCTCGACCTGAGGGCCACCCCGCCTTCCAACGATTTTGACCTCGCCTCGGACGTCATCAAGCGCCTCACGCCGAAGGGGAAAATGCTCTTCGCCGTCCACCGCCCCAGCGCCAAGCAGGAGCGGATGTTCACCTCGGACCTCGACCCGGCCTTCAAAGGCAACGTCGTCACCCTCGTGGGCCGCGACACCGCCGGAGCCCCGGAAGTCATCGCCGCCGTACTGCGGGCCGTAGACAACGCGCTCGTGGTGGGCCACCGGACGGCGGGCCAGGCCGCGGAATACTCCGAACTGCCCCTGAAAGGCGGCAAAGCCCTGCGCGTCGCCGTGGCGGAAGTCAAGCTGCCCCCGCAAGTCACCGTTTTCCCCGAAGGGCTCAAGCCCGACCTCTCCGTACAAGTCTCCGCCCGCGACGAGCGCGACGCCCTGCAAACCGGCCTGGATAAAGGCGTGGCCGGGCTGGTCTACGAGACCGAGCGGGCGCGGATCAACGAAGCCGCCCTCGTAGCCGGGACCAACCCTGAGCTGGACGCCGACGAAGAGGACCAACGCCGGGGCAAGAACGACGAGGAGGACGCCCCGCCCTGCGACGTCGTGCTCCAGCGCGCCGTGGACCTCGTGACCACGCTGCGCATCTTCGGCGGCAAAACGCCCTAAACTTTTTTTATCCCTTCTTTATGAGAAACCCAATGGAACCCTTGGACGCCAACCCCCGGCCCCCGATGGCGGGCCTGATCGCAGCCGGTGCCGTGGTCCTTCTGCTCGTCGTGGCGGCGGTGACGTCGTACTACACTGTCAACGCCGAATCCGAGGGCGTCGTGCTCCGGTTTGGGAAATACCTCGGCACCACCGAGCCGGGCCTGCATTTCAAGATCCCCTTCGGCATCGACTCCGTCACCGTGGTCCCCACGCGGCGGCAGCTCAAGCAGGAGTTCGGCTTCTATTCGCCGGGCTCGACGTCCAACCCCGACCAGATTGGCGCGGATCAGGATACGGAAAAAAACATCGTCACGGGCGACCTGAACGCCGCGCTGGTGGAATGGGTGGTGCAATACCGCATTGAGGACCCGAAAGCCTACCTTTTCGACGTTCGCAACCCCGGCCAGACGCTACGCGACCTCTCCGAAGCCTCCATGCGCGAGGTCATCGGCGACCGCACCGTGGACGAGGTCATCACCATCGGCCGCCAGGAGATCGAAATCTCCGCGCTCGCCCGCATGCAGGACCTGGCCAAACGCTACCGCCTGGGCATTCGCGTCGACCAGGTGCAACTGAAAAACGTCAATCCGCCCCGGCAGGTGCAAGGCTCCTTCAACGAAGTCAACAAAGCCCAGCAGGACCGCGAAAACGCCATCAACGTCGCCAACGGCGACTACAACAAAGCCATCCCCAAGGCCCGGGGCGACGCCGACCGCGACATCAGCACGGCGGAAGGCTACCGCTTCAAACGCGAAAACGAGGCCAACGGCGACGTCGCCTCCTTCACCTCCATGCTGGCCGAATACACCAAGGCCCCCGCGATCACCCGCACACGGCTTTACCTCGAAACCATGGGCGAGCTAATGCCGCAGGTTCGCCAGAAAATCATCTTCGACGAGTCGCTCAAGCAACTCCTGCCCGTCCTGCCGATGGGAGCCAAAACCGGGGAGGTCAAGTAACATGAAATCCATCACCACCATCTTGGCGGGTGCCGCCGCGCTCGTCGCGCTCCTGCTTCTCTCCGGAGCCTTCTACACCGTCGACCAGACCGAACAGGTCATCGTCACCCAGTTCGGCAAACCCGTGGGCGAACCGATCACCGAGCCGGGCCTGCACTTCAAGAAGCCCTTCATCCAGGACGTCAACCGCATCGACAAACGCTTCCTGGAATGGGACGGCGCTTCCGCCGCCATCCCCACCCGGGACAAGACCTACATCCAGGTGGCCACCTTCGCGCGTTGGCGCATCGAGGATCCCAAGACCTACTTCGTGCGCCTGCACGATGAACGCAGCGCGCAATCCCGCCTGGAGGACATCCTCGGCAGCGAGACCCGCAACGCCATCGCCAAGCACGACCTCATTGAGATCATCCGCACCGACAAAAACCGCAAGCCCCAGCGCGACGAGACCCTTAAAGAAGGCCTCGGCACCATCGGCATGCTCCCGACGATCCAGTTCGGGCGGCTCAAAGTCGAGGAAGAGATCCGGAACGAGGCAGTCGCCAAGCTCGCCGAGTTCGGCATCTCGCTGCTCGATTTCCGCATCAAACGCGTCAACTACAACCCCGAAGTGCTCGACCGCATCTACCAGCGCATGATCAGCGAGCGCATGCAGATCGCCCAACGGTTTCGGTCCGAGGGCGAGGGGGAATCCGCACGCATCGCAGGCCAGCGGGAGCGCGACCTGAACGAAATCCAGTCCAAAGCCTACTGGCAGGTGCAGAAAATCCGGGGCGAGGCCGACGCCAAGGCTATGGAAATCTACGCCCGCGCCTACACCCAGAACCCGCAGGCCTCCGAATTCTACACCTTCCTAAAAACCATGGAGACCTACCGGAAAATCTTCACCAAAGACTCCACCATGGTCCTCTCCACCGACACCGACCTCTTCAACCTCCTCAAACGCTCCACCCCCAAAGGCCCGACCAACACGCCATAGCGGCAACCGCGTCGGCTAGTTGCTTTGCGACATCAGCGGCTTTCCATCGTGATTGATCGCATCTGGGTAGTCTTTGCGGATCTGTTCCTGGAGCGCCTTCGCCTCGTCCGTTTTGCCTGATTTGAGGTAATAACCCGCCAAATAGAACCGGGCGTAGGCCCCCACTTGAACCCCGTCGCCGTAGAAGCAATCGCTGTGATTTTCGATGGCCGCTTTTAAGTAACTCTCCTGTTCCTGCCCCTGTGACCGCTGGGCAAGATACATCAGCGCGCAACCGGCACGATTGGATTGGGGATATTTCTCAATGACCAGTTTGAGGACATCCTTTGCTCCCGGGCTGCCCAGTTCCTTGTTGGCCATCTGATAGAGGGACTCAAGTTCCTTGAATTGCTCCGGGGTATAGGTTTTCCGATCCTTCGCAAAGCGTTCTTTGGCCCGCTCTACATTTTTCGTCTGCTGCGGGGTGATTACCGGAGGATTCAGCATGCGCTCGATACTCACCGCTACGGGCCTTCCATCGTGAGCGACCGCGTCGGGGTAGTCTTTTCGAATCTGCTCCAGGAGTACTTTTCCCTCAGCCGTTTTTCCTGATTTAAGGTAGATATCCGCCAAATGGAGCCGGGCATAAGCTCCCACTTGAACCCCGTCACCGTAGAAGCAATCGCTGTGATTCTGGATCGCTTCTTTCAGGTAAGCCTCCCGATCCGGCCCCGAGGTCATCTGGCCAAGGTAGAGAATTGCGCAACCGGTGCGATTTGCTTTGGGGTATTTCTCGATGAGTACCTTGAGGGCTGCCTTGGCTTCCGGGCTTTGCCATTGCTTGTTAGCCGTCTGGTAGAGCTCCTCGATTTCTTTGAGTTGTTCCGGGGTGTAGGTCTGCCGGTCCTGCTTAAAACGTTCCCTGACCCGCTCTTGGATCGGCTTGACAGGTGGTTTTGCGGGCGTGTTCTCTCCGGGGCTCGGAGAACTCTGGGGCTGTACGGCAGCCGTGCCAGAAAGGACATTGGCGGGAGGCGTTTGTTGCGGTTCGTTGGCGGTTTTTTCCGAGCTAATGGCGCTTCGTGTCAGCGTCGTAATCCCGAGCGCCAAAAACAGCGCCAGCCCCAGTTTCCACGCATGCGAAGCGCCCGCCGTGGCTTGCATGATGCGCGTGAGCCGTTCTTTAAGGTGGCGGTTGCTTTCCATCATGCTGACAGAGGGCAGGATCGTGCCTGGTCGCGGCGAAAAATCTTCCAGCAACCGCAGGAGCGTCTCGCCGTATAGGCGCTTCAATCCGATTCGATCTTGTTCCAGCACCAGCGCGTCGCACGCCAGTTCGCGGTCCTGGCGCATTTGCCTAAACGCGAACCACAACACGGGGTTGAACCAGTGCACGATTTGCAGCCCGAGCAGCAGAGGATTGAGCCAGAGATCCTTTCGCCGCAGATGGGCAAATTCGTGCAGAAAAACCATGCGAAGCTCTTCGGGCGAAAAGCGTTGGGGAAGGCCCTCCGGCAAAAGCAGAACCGGGCGCAGCAACCCCATCATGGCAGGGGCGCTCACGTGGGGCGTTTCGAGGATTCGCATCCGTTGGCGCACCCGTTGCAGCGTACCCATCTGCTCCGCTGCCGCTTGCGCACAAGCCAGCACCGCCGCGTTCTCGCACTCAGGCGCGCGCCGGACGGCCCGGCCAAAACGCCGCACCTGGAGCAAAGCGACCGCGCCAAACCCCGTCGCGCCCAGCAGCCAAAGCAAAGCCAAGCCCTGTTTCATCGAGACAGTAAGGATTTGGGCTCGCGCGGATTGCATTTGGGGCAGAGGCAGGGCGGCGGGCGGCGTTACCGCGTCGGTGTCCAAGGCTGAGGCAACCCAGCGTTCCGCCCAAACCGGCGTCACCCCGCGCTCCATGGCAAACCCTTTAGTTCGCAGGGGCATTTGCGGCAACGCCGGAAGCAGCAATCGCGCGACGACCAGCAGCCAAAGGGCATAGCGCCAGGATGCCGGGAGCGATTTGCGAAAACAAAAACGCACCAGCAGGATCGCCAAAACGATCCAGGCTGCTTCCCATGAGGTGTGCGCCAGCCATTGGGTGAGGCGCTCTAAAAAGCCGAGTGGATTCATGGTTTGTCCTCCTCTTGGTCGAGCACTTTGCGCAGTTGATCGAGCTCTTTGCGGGTGAGTTTGCGGTTTTGAACAAAATGAACCAGGAGCGCCTCCGCCGCGCCTCCAAAAAGGCGATCCAGCAGCGAGTCGACCTCTTCCTGCACGCACTCTTCGCGCGGGAGCGCAGGGCGGTAAAGGTAGCGGTTGGCTTCCTGGGTGTAATGGAGCGCGCCCTTCTGAACCAGCCGCGCGAGCATGGTGCGCACGGTGTTGGGGGCCCAGGATTCTTTGTGAGAAAGCGCCTCAAGCACCTCGGCGGCGCTGATGGGGTGCTGCTTCCAGATGACTTCCATGACCTTCCATTCGGCAGGGGCAATATTGATGCTCACGGCGCTATATAACTACACTAGTAGTTGCTTCGTCAACTACAATCAACTACAACTGTGGTCTATCGAAACACGGCCCTTTTCGCAGGGATACTTTTGGCCCTCCCTAAGCCGTCGTCTTAGGGTAGCTGCCCAGAATTTTCAGCCATGTGCAGCGCTTCTCCATTTCAGCGAGCGCCTCGGACACCCGGGGGTCTTGCGCGTGGCCTTCGATGTCGACGAAGAAGAAATATTCCCAGGCTTTGCGCTTGGAGGGGCGGCTTTCGATCTTGCTCATCGAAATGCCCAGCTGCTGTAAGGGCTCCAGCGCGGAGATGAGCGTCCCGCTCTTCTCGGCGGGGACGGAAAAGAGCAACGACGTTTTGTCCTGCCCCGAGGGCGGGCACGGCTGCGGCCCGATGACCAGAAAGCGCGTGGTGTTAAAGGCGCTATCCTGAATGGAGGCCTCCAGGATGTCGAGCTGGTAGAGCTCTGCCGCGAGCTTCCCGGCGATGGCCGCCGTATTCGGCTCCTCGGCGGCGTGCTGCGCCGCGCGGGTGTTACTGGATGCCACGAGGACTTCCGCCGTGGGGAAATTCGTCTGAAGCCATCGGCGGCATTGCCCCAACGACTGCGGATGGGAGTAGATCTTGCGGATTTCCGAACGCGGGCAGCGGGCCAGGAGGTTCTGCTCCACTTTGAGCAGGATCTCGGAGCAGATTTGCAGGTCGCTCGACATGAATTCGTCGAGCGTGTGGGTCACGGCTCCCTCGGTGGAGTTCTCAATGGGTACCACTCCGTAGTCGGCGGTGCCGCGCGCCACCGCAGCGAAGACTTCCGTGATGTTCGCCTGCGCGGAGTACTCCACGCTCGCGCCGAATTTGTTGCGCGCCGCCTCGTTGGTGTACGTCCCCGCCGGGCCGAAGTAGGCGATGACGAGCCCCTTTTCGAGCTGGTAGGAGGCCGACATGATCTCGCGGTAGATGGCCCGCACCGCCGAGGCCGGGAGCCGTCCGCCGAGCTTCGCGTTGCGCTTTTCCAGTGAACGCAGGAGGGTCTCCTCTCGGTCCGGGGCAAAGATCGCGCCTCCGTTACGGCGCTTCACCTCGCCCACTTCGTGGACAAGTTCGGCGCGCTGGTTGAGCAGCTCGAGCAGGCGCTCGTCGAGGGCGTCAATTTTCTTGCGGATCGGTGTCAGCATGGTCTTGGAAAGGGAGTTCGGGCGCCCCGGGGAACTCGGGAAGCACGATGGGCTGGGGAGCCGCCGGAGGCTCGGGGAGCGTCTCGGGCTCTGGACTCGGCTCCTCTGCCGGGATGGCCGGGGCCTCTGGTTCGGATGGGGCCGCCGGTTCGGGTTGCGCCTCTTCGGCCACGGCTCCGGACGGGAAGAGCTCGCCCGTGGCGGGTGGGGTAGCGGTGGGCAGCTTGACGCGGCGGAGCTCCTCGACGTTGGGCAGTTCGTCGAGCGATTTCAGCCCAAAGTGCTGCATGAACACCTGCGTGGTTTCGTAAAGCAGAGGGCGGCCCGGCACCTCGGCCCGGCCGGAGATGCGCACCAGGCCGCGATCGACCAGGCTTTGCATCACGCCGTCGACCGCCACGCCGCGCACGGCCTCGATATCGGCCCGGGTGAGCGGCTGCCGGTAGGCGATGATGGCGAGCGTCTCCAGTGCGGGGCCACTGAGGCGCGTCGGCTTGCTCTCGGGGTAAAGCTGGCGAATCCACACCGCGTATTCCTTGCGGGTCACGAACGTCCAGCCGTCCGCCTGCTCCATGAGCTGGAAGGCACGGCCCTGCGCGTCGTAATCCTGCCGCAGCTCCTGGATAAGCCCCTTCACCTCGCCCACGCGCAGCTTGGCCGCCTCGCGGACCGGCTCGTCGTCGGCGTCCGAGAGCGCGCCGCGCAGCGCCGCCAGGATCTCCTTGACGGTAAGCGGTTTGTTGGAAGCGAAGACCAGAGCTTCGATAATTTCTTTGAGCAGCATGAAAGGGGTCGGAAATTAGAACACAGAAGGCCAGACTGACACTAGGGAAATTTCAGGGCATCTCTGGAAACCGGGCGCTCTTTTCCCTCAGCAGCCAGTTAACCCGTTGACGCGGGGCAAAATCTCGGGAAGCTGTCTCTGCAGAGGGGCGGCATTTTCGAGAAAAGCAGGCAGAACTTGCCGGACTCTCCTCAAATTTGAGAAAACCGCTTTTCATCTTCCCCTTTAGTACCTTATCTTGTGACCAAAGAATGGCTCGGATCCTGATTATCGACGACGAACCGGCAATGGTGGAAGTCATCTCCACCATCTGTCGCGACATGGGGCACCAAGCGTTCCCCTTCAACTCCGCCGCGCGCGCGATCGAGGCGCTCCCCGGCACGATGCCCCAACTGGTCGTCGCTGACATCAAGATGCAGCACCTCACCGGTTTCGACGTCCTGCGCGCCTGCAATGACCTCTCGCAGCGCCCCGCCGTCATCATGGTCACCGGCTACGCCTCGGTGGAAACCGCCGTGGAAGCGATGAAGCTCGGCGCGTTCGACTACGTCACCAAGCCCTTCAAAATCGACCAATTTCAGCTCACCCTCCAGCGCGCGCTCGACTTCCAATGCGCCGTCCGGGAGAACACGATCCTTAAACGGGAGCTCAAGGACCGCTACAAGTTCGAGAACATCGTCGGTACCAGCTCCAAGATGCAGCAGGTCTACAACCTGATCGCCAAGGTGGCCGACACCGACAGCACCATCCTGATCCAGGGCGAGAGCGGCACCGGTAAGGAGCTCGTGGCCCGGGCGCTCCACTTCAACAGCCGCCGCCAGCATCACCCTTTTGTGGCCATTAACTGCTCCGCGCTGCCCGAGAACCTGCTCGAAAGCGAGCTCTTCGGGCACAAAAAAGGGGCCTTTACCGGAGCCGTGCAGGACAAAATGGGCCTCTTCGAGGAAGCCCACAACGGGACGATCTTCCTGGACGAGATCAACTCGATGGCACAGACCCTCCAGACCAAGCTCCTGCGCGTTTTGCAGGAACGGACGATCCGCCGCGTGGGCGACACGAAGAACATCCCGATCAGCGTCCGCGTGCTGGCGGCCTCGAATGAATCGCTGCACGAGAAGATCCTCACCGGCGGCTTCCGCGAGGACCTCTACTACCGCCTGGCGGTGATCCCCGTGGACCTCCCGCCGCTGCGCGACCGCCCGGAGGACATCCCGCTCCTGGCCCAGCATTTCATGCAAAAAGTGGCCGCGCAGAACCAGACGCCGGTGCCCAAGATCGAGGCCGACGCGATGGAGGCGCTGACCAAATACGCCTGGCCCGGCAACGTCCGGGAACTGGAGAACGCCATCGAACGCGCCTGCGCGCTCTGCGACGACTCCCACATCACCTTGACCGACCTGCCCGCGCAAGTGGCCCAGCGTAGCGCGGCCCTTGGTGGAGAAACCGCCGAACCGGGCAAGCTCCCGGTGGGCGAGCCGCTGGATGCCTACGTGAAAGCCCTGGAGCGGCGGTTCATTGAGGAAACCATCCACTTCAACGACGGCTCCCGCGACCGCGCCGCCAAGATGCTCGGCATCAGCATGGCGACGCTCTATCGCAAGCTGGCCAATTAGATCGGGGAGGCGGTTCCCGCGCCTCGTCCCCTCCCCGCGCTCTAGCAATCGCCCAAGGCGCGGCGGTATTCCACGAGCTCCTTCACGGAGACCATCGGCATGCCGTGTTGCGCTGAAAAAGCGGCGATCTGCGCCCCTTTGGCCATGGTGCCGTCGGGGTTCATCAATTCGCAAAGCACGCCGCAGGGCTGGAGCCCGGCCAGGCGCGTGAGATCAACGGTCGCCTCGGTGTGGCCGGGGCGCTCCAGCACCCCGCCGGGGCGAGCCCGCAGCGGAAAGACGTGGCCGGGGCGGTTTAAATCAGAGGGCCGGGCCCCTTGGGCCGAGGCGGCGCGAACCGTTTGCAGGCGGTCGTGGGCCGAGACGCCGGTGGTCACACCCGTGGCCGCTTCGATGGTGACGGTGAACGCCGTGCCGTAGTGGCTGGAGTTCTTCTCCACCATGAGCGGGAGATCGAGCGCGGTCGCCTTTTCGTCCGTAAGGCAAAGGCAGACGATGCCGCTGCAATCGCGGATCAGGAGCGCCATTTGCGCTTCGGTGAGGTGTTCGGCCGAGTAGATGACGTCGGCTTCGTTTTCCCGGTCGGGATCGTCGGAAACCAGAACGCCCTGGCCGTTTTGCAGGGCGCGGAATGCGGCGGCCACCCGGGGATACGCCGCCAAGAGATTGGATTGAGTCTGATTCATGGTCATTTGCAAGTTCCTTAGAATCAGGGTGGCAAACCGCGCCTGGCCCCGCCGCCGGACGACGTCCGGGCAAGCCAAGCCGCGCATGTTTCTCTTTTATCCGGACTGTACCGTCGGCTCCGGCATCGCACCGGATCTGCTGACCCTCCGGCCCCTGTTTTTAAAAGGGGCCGAAAGCGCTCGTGGGCTCCCCGGAGAAAAAAACCTCCGGGATACCACCGGTGGGGAGTTGCACCCCGCCCTGAGAATGGACTGCTAACTTACGGCCCCCGGGACAACCGTGTCAACCCTCCAGGGTGCCAGGGCCCGCGATGCGCCCGGGCAAAAAACACAAAGACGCGTGACCCCAGAGGCCCGCGTCTTTGAAAAATCCCAGCTTTCTCCGGCTCTAGATGCCGGATTCGAGGTCGATCAAGCGTTGCAGCGCTTCCGCGAAATCGTGGAAAGCGGCCGCGGGCAGCATGATCGTGTCCCGGCGTCCCCCGACGTCCTCGGTGATCTTCAAAAAACGGCCCCGGGCATTCTCTTTGAGATCGAGAAAGAAAATCTTCCGGTCCACGTTAATCTTCTCCGATGCCAGCGGTTCGTTAACCTGGCGTTCTCCTGAATCGTTAATCATAGATTTATTGCCGTCCGCTCGGGTTTGCCTCACCCGCACTCTTGGGCAGTCCCCCTACTCTACGAACCTTGTTTGGACACGCAACCAGATTTTATTTGCAGCCGAATCACAAAAAGTAAAAAAAGGTCTCTTGGCTTTTTCAGGAGATTCCCCCATGACGCCCCTTTTCCTCGTCGACGCTTTTACCCAACACCCGTTTTCGGGCAATCCGGCGGCAGTTTGCGTCCTGGCCACCCCCGGCGATGAGCATTGGATGCGGCTGGTGGCGCGGGAAATGAACCTCTCTGAAACGGCGTTTCTACACGGGCAGGGCTCAGAGTGGTCGCTGCGCTGGTTCACCCCGGCGGTGGAAGTGCGCCTCTGCGGCCACGCGACCCTCGCGGCGGCGCACATTCTTTGGGAAAAGGGGCTGGCCGACAAAAACCGGCAGTTGGCCTTCGCCACGCTCAGCGGCCGCCTGACCGCCACCCGCAAGGGAAACGCCGTGGAACTCAATTTTCCCGCGACCCCCGCCGAGGCGGTCCCCGAGCCGGAAGGGCTGGCCCATGCGCTCGGCTGCAAGCCGCTCTGGACCGGTCGCAGCAGCCTGGATTACCTGGTGGAGGTAGAGAACGAGGCAACGCTGCGCACCCTGCACCCCGATCTGGGGCAGCTCGCCAAACTCCCCGTGCGCGGGGTGATCGTCACCTCCCGAAGCGATTCGTATGATTTTGTCTGCCGGTTTTTCGCCCCCGCCGCGGGGATCAACGAAGACCCGGTGACGGGCTCGGCCTTCTGTGCGCTGGGCCCCTACTGGCAGCCGAAGCTCTGCAAGGACGACCTGAGCGTTTACCAGGGCAGCGAGCGCGGCGGGACGGCAAAGGTCTGCGTGCGCGGCAACCGCGTGCTCATCGCCGGGGATGCCGTGACGATGGGCCGCGTGGAACTCAACGAGTAAGGCGACTCTACAGTCCCACACCAAAAAGTTCAAAGCCCCTCACCGCCGCATAAGCCACAGCACCAGCGTCAGAATGAGGCTCAGCAAGATGCAGGTCGTCAGCGGGAAGTAGAACGTCATTCCCGGCTTCTGCACGTAGAGATCGCCCGGGAGCCGTCCGAGCGGGATTTTCCCCGAGAGCTTCCAGAGAAACAGCCCCACCAAGGCCAGCACGATGCCCGCGCCCAGGAGCAGCTTGCCCAGTTCCGCTGTGCCGGGACCCATGGGGTTAGTGCCCCTCTCCTTCTCCCCCGCCCTCGCCCTCGTCGCCTTCTTCGTTGGACTCCTCGGCCATTTTGCGGAGAATCTCGCTCATGTCCTCGACCTCGTCCCACACCTCCCGGGTCACGTAGATCGGGGCGTGCTGGGCGACCGCTAGGGCGATGCCGTCGCTGGGCCGGGCGTCTAGCTCGATGATTTTGCGGGCTTGCAGCTCGTTTTCCGCGCTGATGATGAGCCGGGCGAAATAAGTGGCCGTTTTGAGGTCGTTAATGACCACGCGCTCCACCTTGGCGCCGAGGGCGGCCATGAGGCTGCCCATCAGGTCGTGCGTCAGCGGGCGCTCCTTGTGCACGCCGCTCATGAGCATCGTAATGGCGGTACCCACCACGTCGTCGACGTAAATGACGAACGATTTGGCTTCGTTGCCGAGAAACACCGCGCGCCCCGCAGCCGTGGGCAGCACGGCGCGAACTTTCACTTCAACGACGGGCTTGTTCATAGTTGCAACCTAACAGCGCGGGCCTTGAAAAACAAGGGATCCCGCACGGCGTCATACCGGGTTTAAACGCCCGATTTGCGCGGTTTACGCGGTTTAATAAGGGGTGACGATATACCGTTTCCCCGGGTCCAGCGCGGCGGGGCCGTTGGTGAAAATCGGAGCGGGCGTGGCGCTGCGCAGCTGGTAGCCGGTGAGGACGAACTCCGGGTAGAAGCCGTTGCTGGCCGGTTCGTACACCGTGGCTCCGGAGAAGTACCCGCTGAGCTTGTACTCGTACCCGTTGTCCATGCCGAGCGTGCCGCCTTCGCGGTCCGGGGCCAGACGCTTGTTCTCGTTGAGCATCACCAATTTAGCTGCGGTCCACGGTTCGCCCGGCTTGCGGATGTAACCCCAGAACTTGTAGTCGTTCTTAAAGTACCGGCGGCCAACGAAGTAATTCCCGCGCGGTTCCGTCTGGATCTGGGCGAGCATCTCCTCGCGTGCGGCGGCGGCGGAACGGTCGAAGGTGGCGCAGCCGGGCAGGAGCGCAAGGGCACTCGCGACGGCCAGGGCGAAAAGAGCGGTTTTCATTGTGGAAGATGAGTTACAAGTTGCTAGAGCCCGAAGCCTTCCAGGATCGGGGCGATCCACTCACCGAGGTCTTGTTCCTGAAGCGAAGGGGGCTGGGCCACGCCGCCGACCAGGTACCAGTGCTCCGTGTGTTCCACGGATTGCCCGGGCGCGAGGGTCTTGAGCGGGCTGAGGCTCTCGATTTCGAGCATTTCCGGGTTAGTAAAGGTCTCGAAGTTACAGCCGAAGTCGGTATAGACCGCGCCGGGCACGTAATCGATCGTTTTGATAAAGAGCGTCTCGCCATTGAGGTAGGCCACCCATTTCCCCGTGTGCCGCAGGCCGAGCTTGGTCGGGCCGCCCTCCGGCGTCTGGCGCAGGGTGATGAAATCGCTGCCAAAGCGCCAGCGGGCGTCGGTCATGTCCGTGTAGGGCCACGGGACAAGGAGGCGGTTGGGGAGCAAATCGCGCGGATGCTCGCCGAGCTCGGGCAGGGGGATGATCTCCAAGCCGCCGGGGGCCATGACGCTCATGCCCCAGGAGGAGACCTCGACGGGCTTCTCGCTTTCGTTGACCAGCTTGTGGTGGACGGTGACGTGGGTGGAGTTCTCCTCCAGCGTGAGGGTCAGCAGCTTGCGCAGGCCAAAGGGAGCCGACGCCGGGGTATCGAGCTTGATGCCGTTGGGGAGCAGCTCATGGACGACGGGCGAATTATCGAGCGCGTAGCTCACATCCCCCTCCGGGGCGACCCAGAGGCGGTGACCGCCGCGGATCATCCATTCCGACTCCCCGCTGCCGCCCATTTGCTCGGGGAAGTTTTTGAACACATTCGCGCCACGGGGCGCATTGTAGGCGATGACGCGGGGGCCGACGTCGAGCGTGACGATGAGTTCCGCGTGGTCATTACTGATCGCAGCGTTGTGCTGCCAACCTTCGTAAGGAACTTTCTGAATTTGCATGGCTCTTAGAATTGGATGCGAGGGGGAGGCCGCAATAGTTGCCCGGCTTGGGGCCGATTGAAAAGCACGAATTCAACGGGAAAACCCCGTGTCTTTAACGCGCCGGGCGCTTACGGCTCTCGACCGGGAAAACCCAGAAGTGGTAGAGCAGGAACTTGAAGCCGCCGACGAAGAACTGCGTGGCCACAATGTCGAGATCAAGGGGGATTTTCCCCAGGGCCAGCTTGAGATTAAAGTCCGTGTGCTTGAGGAAGGAGAGCAGGGTGGACTGGGCGGCCCACATCAGCACCACGGCGGCGAGGTAGCGGGCCAGCGCATCGCGCCGCCGGGAGTCGCCCCGGAAGTTGATGAAATAGTTCCAGACGAAGAAAAAGCAGGTGCTCACCCCCACGCTGCACGCGGAAATGGCCGTCAGCGAGAGGTCGGTGTGAGCCTTGAGATACTTGAACGGGGTCGAGATCACCAGATAGTTGACCACCGCCCCCGCGAGGAACCAAAAGATGCGGGAGCGCAGGGTCTGTTTCGTCTTGGCGGGCGAAACGGGGGCCGCTTGGAGGTCTTGATCCATGGTTTATCTAGAGCATGCCCTGAGGGAAATATCCAGCAAAGACCGAGGCCCAGCCCCGTGTACCGCCTTGCGCTTTGGGGCTGTCTCTTTAAAGTAAAGCCATGCCTTCCCGCTCCGCGAAACCCCGCATCCTCCTCGGAGCCCTCGTCCTGCTGGCGCTCGCCGTGGCCGGGGCTTGGTGGGCATGGCCCCAGAAGGCTCTGCCCTCCCGAGGCGGCCTCTACCTCCCGTGGAGCCTGGAGCTGGCCGTCCCCTCCTTCCGCCAGGGCGATTCCCGCTGGGGCAAGGAACCGCTGGGCGACACCGTCGGAACCCTCTCGGGAGAGGGGTGCGCCGTCACCTCTGCCGCCATGGTGCTGGCCGCTTACGGCGTGGATACCGACCCCGGGCGGCTCAACGGCTATCTGACCCGCAACGGCGGCTACGTTGGCCAGGGCTGGCTGGTCTGGGAAAAAGCCGCCGAATTCACCCCTGGCCGCTGCGAAAAAGCCTACGAGAACGACGCTTCCTTTGCCCGGATCGACTGGAACCTCCTGCGGGGCAACCCGGTCATCGTCCGAGTCCGTTTCCCAGGCGGGCCGACGCACTTCGTCGTCATCGCGGGCAAGCGGGGCTGGGATTACCTGATCCGCGACCCCGGTCGGGGGGCCGAACGCGGCCTCTACCCCCTCGCCGACCTCTCCCCCAACGTCGAAGCCCTGCGCTATTACCGCCGTTTGTAGAAACCAGACAGTATGAGGAATTTATCAGGAACTCAGGAACTCAGGAAAAAGGCAGAAAAGATTTTCTTCTTCTTTTCCTGAGTTCCTGAGTTCCTGATTAAAAAACCAAATAGATCTCCCATGCCCCGTCCCCCGAAAAAGCCCCGCCCCAGCGCCGACCGCCATGTCGCGGCCTTCCTGGAGGCCATCGACTCCGAGCGGAACCTTTCCGCCCACACCGTCGAGAACTACCGGCACGCCCTGGAGCTGTTCCGCGCCTGCGGCACCCCGCCCTCATGGCGCGAGTGCAAGGCCGAGCATTTCCGCAAATTCCTCTTTGAAGAAATGAAAAACGGGCTCGCTCGCGCCTCGGTGCGGCTCCATTTCGCCGCGCTGCGGAGCTTCTACCGCTTCCTGGTCGAGCGCCACGGCTTCAAGACCAACCCGCTCAAGGAAGTCCAGCTCCCCAAGGCCGAGCAGAAGCTCCCCATCGTGCTGACTCCGGCGCAAGTGGAGGCCCTGCTCACCGCCCCGCTCAAAGTCAAGCCCACGCCCAAGGCCCCGGCGTGGCTCCCCCTGCGCGATGCCGCCATTCTGGAGCTTTTTTACTCCTCCGGCCTGCGCATCGCCGAGCTGGCCGGCCTCAACATCGCCGATCTTGACCCCTACACCGAGACCGTGCGCGTCATGGGCAAGGGGCGCAAAGAGCGCATCTGCCCCGTCGGCACCCCGGCCCTCAACGCCATCCAGACCTACCGACTCGCCGCCAAACTCGAAGGCGGCCCCCTCTTTTTATCCAAACTGCGCAAGCGCCTCTCCACGCGCAACATCACCGCCATGCTGGAGAAATACGTCCTCCTGGCGGGCCTGCCGCGCGGCATCACCCCCCACAAACTGCGCCATTCCTTCGCCACCCACCTCCTGGACAACGGCGCGGACCTGCGCAGCGTCCAGATGCTCCTGGGCCACGCCAGCCTCTCCACCACGCAGATCTACACCCACGTCTCCGTGGAGCGGATGAAGAAAGTCTACAACAACGCCCACCCGCGCGCCTGAGATTCAACTCATCAGGACTCATGAAAAGAAATCTTTGCCTTTTTCCTGAGTTCCTCAAGTTCCTGATGAAAAAACCAAAGCAACGGTACTCGTAGCGACAGGAAAAAAAAGATTGCAAATCCTTCCGGGGGCTCTAGATTGTTCGCCCTTTCTAAAGAATTTTATATGGCTAAAACGAGCTGGATCGAAAAAGAAAAACGCAAACGCCTTACTGTTGCGAAATACGCCGCCCTGCGCGCTGAACTCAAAGCGAAGGGCGACTATGTCGGCTTGCAACAGCTTCCGCGCGACGCCAGCCCTGTGCGCCTCGTCAATCGTTGCCGCGCCAGTGGCCGCCGCCATGGCTTTATCCGCCGCTTCCAACTTTCCCGTATCGCCTTCCGCGAGCTGGCTTCCAACGGCCTCATCCCCGGGATCACGAAGTCGAGCTGGTAATCCAGCCCGGCCTATCTTGGTCCCGCGCGGCATCCGCCGACGGTTTCCATTTTAACTGATTTTCGGCTCGCCGTGAGTTCGCGGCGAGCCGTTGCTTTTGGAAAGATTCGGTTCCCTTCGCGGAATCACTTATGAATTTTACGATGTTGCTGGCCCTATCCACGGCCTCCGCGCCCGCGGCGGAGTGGGAATCGGCCGACGTCATCATCCTTAAGCTCCTGGTCATTGGCGTACTGGTGCTCCTGAACGCGTTTTTCGTCGCCTCGGAGTTCTCCATCGTCAAGGTGCGCTCCACCCAGCTGGAGCCGCTGATCGAGGAAGGGGATGCGCGCGCCAAGCTTTCGGGCGAGATCACCCGGCACCTCGACGCCTATCTTTCCGCCACCCAGCTCGGCATTACACTGGCCAGCCTTGGCCTGGGGTGGCTGGGCGAACCGTTCCTGGCCCGGATGGTGGAGCCGTTTTTCCATCTGGCGGGCATCAGCAATATGGCGCTGGTCCACACGGTTTCCTTCGCCCTCGCCTTTTCGTTCATCACCATCGCCCACATCGTCATGGGCGAGCTGGTGCCCAAGACCCTCGCTATTCGCAAGCCGCTTTCGGCCACGCTCTGGGTCTCCCGGCCGCTGCATTGGTTCGCCATCGGGTTCGGCCCGGCCATCGCGCTGCTCAATAACGCGGCCAATTTCATCCTCGCGCGCTGCTTCAAAGTGCAGCCCGCCAGCGAGCACGAAATCGGCCACAGCGAGGAAGAGTTGCGCGTCATCCTGACCGAAAGCGAGAAGGCCGACGAAGTCTCCCCGATGGGCAAAGAGATCCTGATCAACGCCCTCGACCTGCGGCGGCTCGTTGTGCGCGACATCATGACACCGCGCGGCGAAGTGGTGACGCTCGACCTGGAAAACAGCTTCGAGGAGAACCTGAAAATCTCCCAGGATTCGCGCCACACCCGCTTCCCCCTTTGCCAGGGGCACCTGGACAACACCATCGGCCTGGTTCACATCAAAGACCTGATGGGCCTGACCCTGGCCCACAAAGCCGCGCCGGACCTCGCCACCATCAAACGGGAGATCCTCCCCGTGCCGGAAATGATGCCGCTGGAGAAGCTCCTCAAGCTCTTTCTGACCAAGCACGCCCACCTGGCGCTGGTCGTGGACGAGTACGGCGGCACGGTCGGCATCGTGACGCTGGACAACGTCATGGAGGAGCTCGTCGGCTCGATCCAGGACGAATTCGACGTCGAGGAAGCGGAGTTCCGCCGGATCAGCGACAACGAATTTTACGTCAAGGGCATCTTCGGCCTCTACGAGCTCAACGACGTCGCCGGGCTCGACCTGGAGAGCCCGGACGTGAGCACCATCGGCGGCTACGTCACGAACCTGATCGGCCGCCTTCCTTCGCAGGGCGAAAAGGTCTCCATCGACGGCTACGAAGTCACCATCTCGAAGTGCGATGGACGCCGCGTGGAGCAGCTCCACTTTAAGCGGAAGCCGGAGGCGTAGGTTTTAACCGGGAAAATTTGGTACAAAAAGGGAGCCTTGAATATTTTCAAGTTTGGCTAAGGCGATCATGCAGATGGCATTAGGAGTAAACGAATTCCAATTTTTTAAACCAGTGCTGGTTGCCAAACTGATCAATAATCGCAACGTCTGCCTTAAAAGGCACTCCTATATCTTGTGCTGGAGGATGAAGCCAGAACCAGAAATGAAGTGTGCTAACACATCCTACGGGAACGATGCATTCAGGGCTAGAATACTCTGAATTTTGGGCCGTAACTGACATGTTGCCGATAATGTATCGGTTTTTTAGTGCGTAGCGTTTTTTGAGTTTTGCTCCTGTAATGTGGATGTCGTGCTTTGAAATGTTGGTGACAGAAAATTCGCCGACAATCTGCATTACCTTTTGTTCTTCTTGCCCAGCCACATGCCCCATATGCCACCAACAAGGAACTGTGGTGGGTTGAAGAATCACGGTCTTCGATGGAATATGAGGCTCAAGCAAGTTTGCCAGCCAGTGCCTAGCTTTTCCAAGATAGCCGATTTTCCCCAAAAGGCCCACTATACCCCCACCCCCCAAAATGGAGAGAAGGAGGCCAATATAGGTGAGATCAAGCTTCATTAGTATCAGAGGTTAACTCTTCGAATCTGCCGACAAGTTGAACAGCGTGGCGGTCGGGTTCTGTTTGACGAAGTAGTCGAGCGTCCACTGGCTGGGGAAGAGGACCACGGGCTGGTCTTCGGCGTCGTAGGCGACGCGGCAGCCGGTCGGGAGCTTCAGCTCGGCGATTTCGGAGGTTTCGGTCCCGGCCTTGAGCCATTTGACGATCTCCCACGGCACGGATTCGAGCCGCGAAACGGCCCCGTATTCGCTCTCCAGGCGGTATTGCACCACCTCGAATTGCAGCGGGCCGACGGCGGCGAGGAGCGGGATGCGCTGGTCGGAATCGCGCAGGTAAAAGACCTGGATGACGCCTTCCTGCAAGAGCTGGTCGAGCCCTTGGCGGAATTGCTTGAACTTGCCCGGGTTGGGGTTCTGCAAATAGGCGAAGCACTCGGGGGCGAAGCGCGGGATTTCGTTGAACGCGATGGAGGCGTCTTCGGTAAGCGTGTCGCCGATGCCAAATTCGCTGTGGCCGACCAGGCCCACGATGTCGCCGGGCCAGGCCTCGTCCACGGTTTCGCGTTCCTGGCCAAAGAGCTTGTGCGAGCTGGAGAGGCGCACTTTTTTGCCCGATTGCGCGTGCGTCACCGTCATGTCGCGCTCGAATTTACCCGAGCAGACGCGCACGAACGCGATGCGGTCGCGGTGCTTCGGGTCCATGTTGGCCTGGATCTTGAAGACGAAGCCGGAGAAGGCGGGATCGGTCGGGTTGACCATGCCGGAGGTTGAGCGGCGGGGGGCGGGGGGCGCGGATTTGGCCAAAAACGAGTCGAGCAGCAGTTGCACGCCGAAGTTGTTCATGGCGCTGCCGAAAAAGACGGGCGTGAGCGTGCCGGAGAGGACGGCCTCCTCCGAGTACTCGCGGCCTGCCAGCTCCAGCATTTCCAGCTCCTCGACAAAGTGGGCGTAGTCCGCCGGGTCGACCTGCTCTCGCACGAGCGGCTCATCCAGGCTCATGACCGTGACCGGGGCGCGGTAGGCCCCCATTTTGGTCCGTTCGAAGAGATGCAGCTCCTTGGACTGGCGGTCGTAGACGCCCTTGAAGCCGAAGCCGGTGCCCAGGGGCCAGTTGACCGGAAACGCGCCGATGCCGAGCACGCTCTCCAGCTCATCGACGAGCTCGATGGGGTCGCGCGTGGGGCGGTCGACCTTGTTCATGAAGGTGAAGATCGGCACGCCCCGGCGGCGGCAGACCTCGAAGAGTTTGCGCGTCTGGGTCTCGATGCCCTTACCCGCGTCGATGACCATGACGACGGCGTCCACGGCGGTGAGCACGCGGTAGGTGTCCTCGGAAAAGTCCTTGTGGCCGGGGGTGTCCAGGAGGTTGACGCGGTAGCCGTCGTAGTCAAATTGCAGGACGGTGGAGCTGACCGAGATGCCGCGTTTGCGTTCGAGTTCCATCCAGTCCGAAGTGGCCGCGCGCTGGCTCTTGCGGGCCGTGACGGACCCGGCGAGCTGCACCGCACCGCCGTAGAGGAGGAGCTTTTCGGTCAGCGTGGTCTTGCCCGCGTCGGGGTGGGAAATGATGGCGAAGGTGCGCCGCCTGGAAATCTCGGATTGCATGGAAGGTGGGAGCATAGCAGGTCTTCGGGAAATGCACCACAGAGGACACAGAGAACACGGAGGAAAAAAACCGAGGGATCGGATGATTCCTTTTTCCCTCCTCCGTGCCCTCTGTGCTCTCCGTGTCCTCTGTGGTAATTCCTAATCCCCCAAAGCCCCCCGCACGACCCCGCTCAACTTCTCCGCCGCCTGGCGCGGAGAGGGGGCCGAGGCGATGGCGGAGATCACTGCCACGCCATCGGCTCCGGCGCGAATGACCCCGGCGGCGTTGGCCTGGCTGATGCCGCCGATGCCGACCAGCCGGTGGCGGCAATGGGCGCGCGCCCAGGCGAGGCCCTCCAGGCCCCAGGGCTCGGCGGTGTCCGTTTTGCTGGCCGAGGGAAAGACGGGGCTGATGCCGAGGTAATCGACCTCCAGTGCTTCTGCCGCGAGCGCCTGCTCCCGGGTATCCACGGAAAGCCCGATGCGCACTGTGGGGCCGAGGAGTTGGCGAGCCTCGGCCACGGGGAGGTCGCTCTGGCCCAGGTGAATACCCTCCGCGCCGACGATTCGCGCCACGGCGACGTCGTCGTTGATGAAAAGGGGGGTACGTGTCGGGGCCAGGATGGCTTTGAGCGCCCGGGCCAGCTCGGTGAATTCGGGCAAATTCGCCTCCTTTTCGCGTAGCTGAACGAGCGTCACGCCGCCCGCCACCGCTTCGGCGACGAGCTCCAGCAGGCCGCGCCCGGCGGTGAAATCGCGCCCGATGACGAGGTAGACCGAGAGGTCGCGGCTCATGCGCGGCTCAGCTTGACGTGGCCCAGGAAATCGGCGCGGTTGAGCGAATGGAGGACGTCGAGGAAGTGGACTTGCATCGTGCCCGGGCCAGCGGCCTTTTCGGCGGCCAGCTCGGCGGCGACTTTCATGACGGCCATGCCCGCGGCTGCGGCGTCGAGCGGGTCGGCCACTGCCGCGAAGGCCCCCACGAGCGCGCTGCACGTGCAGCCCATGCCGGTGATGCGCGGCATGAGCGACGAGCCGCCGCCCAGGTGCCAGGTCTCGCGGCCATTGGTGACGAGGTCGGTCTCTCCGCTGGCGACGACGGTGCAGCGGAACTCCAGGGCCAGGCTGCGGGCGGCGTCGCGCGCCTGGGCTGCGCTGTGCGTGCTGTCCACGCCCTTAGTGTTTACAGCTCCCCCAGCGAGCGCGAGTAATTCAGAGGCATTGGCGCGGATGACGGCGGGCTGCCCCTCGTGAATGAGTGCCAGCGCCGTCTCGGTGCGCAGGCGCGAGGCCCCGGCCCCGACGGGGTCGATGACGAGCGGGACGGCCCGTTTGTAAGCTTCGCGGGCGGCCACTTTCATGCTGCCGATCCAGGCTTTGTCGAGCGTGCCGAGGTTGAGCACCAGCGCTGAGGCGATGGCCATTAAATCAGGGAGCTCCTCGGGTTCGTGCGCCATAATGGGCGAGGCCCCCAGGGCGAGGAGCGCGTTGGCGTTGAGGTTCATCACCACGAGGTTGGTGATGCTGTGGACGAGGGGGGCTTTGGCGCGAACCTCCTCGACGTGGCTCCAGAGTAGTTCAGGGGTGATCATGCGAGCGGATTTTTAGCGTGATCCGCTTCAACCGGGCGTCGTCGTTCGGGCTCCAAGTGGCGATTTGCGGATCGTCTTTGAACGCGTTGTGAATGAGCCGACGATCGTAGGAGTTCATCGGCTCAAGGTGAAATGGGAGGCCCGTCTCCCGGACGGAATCGGCGGTTTTGCGCACGCGGGCCAGGAGGGCGTCGTTGCGCATGTCGCGGAAATGCTCCACGTCGACCTGCACTTTGGGGCTGGCCGGGTCCTGAGCTTGTAGCACGCGGTTGACCAGGTACTGCAAGTCCTCAATGCGCTGGCCCATGGGGCCGGTGAGCGCCTCGCCCTCGTTGGAGTAAACCTGGAGGGTCAGGCCGTGTTCCATCTCGACTTCCTCGATCTCAAACGCAAACCCGAGGCAGCCCAGCAGGGTGTCGAGAATTTCCTTTGGCGTTTGTTTCATGACGAGGGGTAAAAAGTTCGGTGTTTTCAATATCATCAGGAACTCAGGAACTCAGGAAAAGAATCTAAAAAATTCCTGAGTTCCTGATGAATCTTTCGTCTCTTATTTCTTCTTGGCTTTTTCCAGCGCTGGCATCGGCTGGTTGCGCGTTACATAGAGCTGGAGGATCGAGAGGAGGTTCTGGACGGTGTAGTAGAGGGCCAGGGCCGAGGCGAAGTTGTAGGTGAAGACCACGAAGATCAGCGGCATGAGCATCATGATCTTCTGCTGCGAAGGGTCGCCCGCCTTCGGGGTGAGCTGCATCTGCCAGACCATCGTGAGGGCCATGGCGATGGGCAGGATGTTCACCGGGAAACCGGCAAGGTGGAAGATGGTGTCGGGGCGAGAGAGATCGTGGACCCACAGGAAGCTGGAGTTGCGCAGCTCCACCGCCGTGCCGAGCATCGAGTAGAAGCCGATGAAGATGGGGATCTGGATGAGCATCGGCAGACAGCCCGAGAGGGGGTTGACGCCGTACTGTTTGTAGAGCTTCATGACCTCCTGGTTCATCCGGGCCGGGTCGTCCTTGTATTTGTCGCGCAGCTCGGTCTGCTTGGGCATGAGGAGCTGCATGCGCTTCATGGAGCGGTTGGCGCGGCCCTGGATCGGCCAGAGCAGGCCCCGGACGATGAAGGTCAGAACGATGATCGCCCAGGCGTAGCTGTGGAGGAAGCCTTGCAGGGCGTTCATGGAGCGCAGGAGGACGGTGCCGACGGTGCGGGTAATCCACCAGCGGTCAATGTACGTCATGGCCGTGGCGTTGCTGCCGAGGGCGGCCAGGGCTTCGAGTTCGGCGGGGCCGGAGTAGACGGTGAAGTTTTTGCGAACGGTCTCGCCCGGGACGAGCTTGAAGCCGGGCATTTCGAGGAAGCCTTCAATGCCCTTGACGTCGTGACCGTCGAGCTTACCGGGTACCTGCCGGGCCCAGACGCCCTGGCCCGTGGTCCCCTCGGGCAGCAGCATGGTGGTGAAGTACTGGTTGCGCACGCCCGCCCAGAGGACGTTGCCGGGAGATTGGGCGTAGAAGGGCTTGGCGGCGGAGGTCTCGATGCCGATGAGCGGGATGCGGCCCGCGTCGAACTTGTCCGGGGTGATAAAGGAGTTGGAGTGCCCGGCGAAGTAGTCGAAGCCGATGTACATCGGGACGTCGCTGCCGTAGAGCAGGTGGGCCAGGCCGGTAAAGACGTAGTAGGCGGGGTATTCAACGGCTCCGGCGCTCTTATTCTGGAAGACGACCTCCAGGCCGAGCCGGTAGGCCGCTTTCGGGTCCCGGTTGAGGGTGTAGATTTTTTTGACGGAGATGCCCGGGGGCACCGTGGTCTCGCAGATGACTTGGTCGCCCTCTACCGTGACGGTGTACGGGGTATTGGGGGCTTTCTCGGGGTGGAGGACCAGCGCGCCGATCGGGTGCGAGGCGCCGTTGTTGAGGACCATCCGCTCTCCGGGCTGCGCGCCCTGATGGTTGAGGAGCTTGAGGGTGGCGATGCCGCCGCCGAGGTTGGTGAAGGTGTAGTCCACCGCGCCATTGCCGACCACCTGGGTCTCCTCGGGAACCGTGGCCGCCGGGGCGGCTTCAAGCGGGGCCGGGGTAGCTGCAGGAGTGGCGGCTGCGGTCTCAGGGGCCGATGGGGCCGCGGAAGGGGAGGCTGAGGCCTGCGTCTCGGAGGTGGAGGGAGTGGCCGGTGCGGGGTTGAGGCGCTGGTGCTTCAACTGCTGGTGCTGGGCCAAGACGAAGACCAAAATGGCGAGCGCGATCCCAACGATGCTTTTACGATCCATAAAAAACTGAAAATTAACCTGCGGTTTCAGGGCCGGTGGCCCCCTGGGTGCGAATCTTCGGGCGGCACGGGATCATAGCCCTGCCCTCCCCACGGATGGCAACGGGCGATTCGCTTCAGCCCCAGCCAACCGCCGCGCCAGACTCCAAAGCGTTCCACGGCCTCCGCGAAATAGCGCGAACACGAAGGCTCGTACCGGCACCCGCCACCGGGCCCGGTAATCGCGCTCAACAGAGGCGACACCCCCAGTTGGTAACCCCGGATTAATTTCAATACAACCCACTTCAGCATGACGGTCAATCACGATGGATGGTCCTGGGAGGTTTCGCCACCGGTTTTCTGCAAAATTCCGGCGCGCCGGGCGAGGTGGGTCCACTCGCCTTGCAACTGGGTGAAGCTGGCCTTCACGGCCGCCCTGCGGGCAATGGCGACCACCCAGACGCCCGGGGTCCATTCGGGCAGGGAGAGCCGCATCAGTTCCCGCAACCGGCGACGGACCCGGTTGCGTTCCACGGCGATCCCGACCCGCTTGGAGGTGATGAGCCCCGTGCGGGTGGCCTCGCGGTCTTTGAGTACCCCGAGGGTGAAATACCGCCCCCCAAAGGCGCGCCCCTCCGTTTTCACGCGGAGAAACTCCGAGCTATAGTGCAGGTGGATCGACTTTGGGAACGTCAGCGGCACGGAGAGGCCAGCTTGTATTCTGGCAAAATCCGGCAATTACGCCTCGGTGTGGCGGGCGAAATGAATCTCCACGCCCTTGGGCAGCAGGCGCTTGCGCCCACGCTGACGGCGGCGGGAAAGGATCGCGCGGCCGCTCTTGGTTTTCATACGGGCGCGGAACCCGAACTGCTGTTTGCGCGTGCGCTTGGAAGGTTGGTAGGTGCGTTTCATAAGCCTGAAAAACTGTTTGGAAAAAGAGCGGAAACTCTATCGGGTCCCCGGCCGATGTCAACCGATTCTATGCCTGGCCCCCCGGGAAAACTTTCCCGGGGTGTTAAACAACCGACATTATGCGTAGGGCGCATGTGCCGATACGGGTTGCCATCAGGGGCCTGCCCTGATTACTCTTTCGGGCGAAACATGATGAAGACACCGCACCTCAGCCTATCTGGCGCATTTTCTCTTGTCGAGGTGACGTTTGCCCTGGGGATTTGCGCTTTTTGTCTATTGGCGGTCTTTGGGCTGCTCCCGGCGGGCTTCAAGAACAGCCAGACGGCCTCGGAGGAGACGGCGGCGGCGAATCTGCTTTCGCTGGTGGCCGTGGATCTCCGGGAGACGCCGCAGAACAGTGGATTTTCGAGCTTTTTCAGCATTCCCGTCACCGCGAGCTCGGGGACGACGGCGGCGGTGCGCTATTTCAGCGAGGCGGGGCACAGCTCGGAAGCGCCGGATGCGGATTCCCGCTACCGGGTGGCGGTTTCTTTGCTGCCCAGCAGGAACGTCTCGTACACGAAGCTGGCCACGATGGCTGACGTGCTGGTGAGCTGGCCCGCGCAGGCCAACCCCGCGGAGGCAGCCGGGCGGGTCCGGACGTTTATCGCGGTGGACCGGAATTAGCGATGAAGAGGATTTCCACGGCTCCGGCGGGTGGATTTACGCTCGTGGAATGGCTCGTGACGATGACGATCCTGGCCCTGCTCATCGTGCTCGCCGCCCAGGTGTGCAACGGGGCTCGCTGGATTCAGTGCACCAGCAACCGCCGCCTCGACGCCGACGAGGAAGCCCGCTCGGTGTTTGACCGGATGGCGATGGACTTCGCCCAGATGCTCCGGCGGCCGGACGTCGATTACTGGCTCAAGGACGATGTGAACCGCTGGAACGACGGCACCGGCAACGACCAGCTCGCTTTTTTCAGCTCCGTGCCCGGTTACTACCCCGAGGACGCGTGGAATAGCCCCATCTCGGTGGTCGGCTACTGGGTGGACCCGGTGGAGGGGCTCCAGCGCCATAGCTGCGGGCTGCTCTGGAACGGGATGGCCCGGGCGGACCCGCAGATGATTTTCGCCGGGGTCTCCCGCTCCAACGGATCGGGCACGAATACGCTGCTGGAAAACTGGCCGGGAGCCATCAAGCCCCTCGGTGATGACGGCAGCGAGCCCGCCGGGGCCGGGGTGTTTCGGATGGAGTATTACTACGTGCTCCGATCGGACGCCGCCCATCCCCCCACGCTTAGCGCGCTGCCGTGGCAGCAGGGGGGCGCTTCGGTCAACGGCCTGCGCGACGTGGCGGCCTTCGGGGTCGTGCTCGCGATCATCGACGCCCGGGGGCGCGCTCTGCTTTCGCAGAAGGCGCTGGGGGACCTGGCCGGGGCCATGGAGAATTTTTCCGCGACCACCACCCAGCCGGGCGACCTTGAGGCGCGGTGGCAAGCGGCGCTCCAAACGAGCGGCCTGCCCCCGGCCGCCCTTTCGTCGATCCGGATTTACCGGCGCTGGTTTTACCTTTCGCCCCTGCACGCGCCGGGGGATATGCCATGAAGCCGCCGTTTTTTAAATCAAACCGGGGCATGGCGCTCATTGTGGTGTTGGCCTTCACGGTGTTGGTCACGACGGTGGTTATCGCCACCTATAGCCGAACGACGGCCATGCGACGGGTTTCCTTTAGCAGTCGCCAGCAAGCTCAGGCGTGCGAACTGGCCCGCAGTGCGATGGATATCCTGGTCAGCGAGCTGCGGCAGGAGATCGTCAACGGCTCCAATCCGGAACCCCCCAGCGGCGGCTACACGCTCTACGTTTCCACCGACCCCGCGTACCTCGTGCCGCAGCGCAACGTGAGCACCAGCGGAACCATCCCCAGCCTCCTGCGGATTAGCTCCTCTCGGGTGGTGTCGTTTCCCGGCGTGGACCTTTTCCCGGCCTCCGCCGCCTCCACCACGGCCACTTCAGCCAACGGGCGCTCGATCTCCCCGACGCGCTGGAACCGCCACTACCTGGTACCCCGGCTGACGACCAGCGGCTCCTCCATCCCCACGCCGGTTACTGCGTTCCCCGCGCCGAGCTGGGTTTACGTGACCGACGAGGGCCCGGTGGTGCTGACCGCGACCAGTTCCCGGGCCATCGGTCGCTACGCCTACGCCATCTACGACCAAAGCGGCCTCCTCGACATGAATGTGGCCGGGTACCCCACCGCCTCGGCGGCGGCCACGGTTGCGAAAAAAGGCGTCCTGGCCTTTGCCGATCTGACCCGGCTCGGGCTCTCCGGCTCCATGGTCAATAATATCGTCGGCTGGCGCAACTACGCCACGGCAAACGCCAGCGGGGAGAGCATCCGTGCACTCTCCATCAACGGCGCGGACGCCTACTGCCGCTCGGTGCTCGCCAATGCCGACGGGTTTATGAAAGTCGGCGGCGCATCTGGCCGCACTGACCAGGCTTTCCTCACCCGGCTGGAGCTGTTGGAGCTGCGGCGCGAACTCCGGTGGGACGAGGACACGCTGCAACACCTCGGCACGTTTACGCGCGCGGTAACGGCTCCCTCGCGTTTCCACGACATCCGGTTCCTGCGTGGCGGGTGGCTCCAGCACTACAACGACGACGGCACCCCCGGCCTCGTCCCGGTCGGCGAGGGCGAGCCGCTGCTGCACTCCCGCTTTTCGCTCAAGCGCCTGGCGCTCGTCGCCCCCGAAACCTCGGGAACCGCGCTTCGGGCCTGCTTTGGTATTTCGTGCAACTCCATGACGTCGGGGACGGTGAGCTTTACCTACATCGGCCCGGCGGAAAGCCCGTCGTCGGACATCAAGAGCCTCGCGGATGTGGTGGAGGAGCTGAAGGCGGCGGCGGATTCGGGAGATCCCATACTGCGCGAACCGAATTTCTTCGAGCTGCTCAAGGCGGGGATGATTGCCAAGACCGGGGCGGTGACCGATGCGAAGGTCCTCAAAACCGGGTCGGCTATTATTAATAAGTATCTTGCCAACAATCAGGTTTACCAGTCGGTGGGAGGGTTGGGATTTGTCGATGGTGTCGATTTCTGGGCGACGGACATCGACTATTCCCCGCTGCTGGATCTCTTTTCCGCCATCGACGAACCGGCCGTCTCCGCCGGAAAGCTCAACCCCAACTCGGCGCACAACATGGGGCTCTACGCGCTGCTTTCCACCACCGCGCTCAACGACACAGGGTCCAGTCGGCTGACCGACTCCACGGCGCTGAGCCTCGCGTACAACCTGCCCGCGAAATTCGCCACTCCCATCGCCGACCCGTCCGGGTTGCCGGGGGCGCTGGCGACGTTAAGCAACCGGAAGGCGGGGATCTTGGCCCTTTCGAGCGTCACCAACGCGCGCACGTGGAACCTGCTCATCGACGTCGTGGCGCAGTCGGGAGTCTTCCCGCCCAATGCCGGTTCACTCGATCGCTTCGTCGTGCAGAGCGAGCGCCGCTACTGGCTGCACCTCGCCATCGACCGCCTCACGGGCAAGGTGGTGGACCGGCAGATCGAGCCGGTGTATGAGTAATATTATATAGCTCCTAGTACGTACCACGGTAGCGCACTTCGCGGAAGGCGCGGCCCAGGTATTCGAGAAGATCCGTGGCGGCGAGCGTCTCCTGGCTGTGGTCGCCCGCGACGAGGGCCGTTTCCGCCGCGCGGCCGCAGAGCCACGCCCCGAGCCGGGCGGCGTCGAACGGCGCCAGCCGCTGGCCGAGCAGCGCGGCGCAAAGGCCGGTGAGGATGTCGCCCATGCCGCCGGTGGCCATGCCGGGGTGGCCGGTGGTATTATAGGATGTGCGCAGGCCTTCCGGGGAGCGCCTGGCGACCAGCGTGCGCGAGCCCTTTAGGAGCAGCGTGACGTCCGCGTCCCCTTGCGCATGGGTTTCGAGGAAACGTTCGGCGGTTTCGCGCCGTGTGAGCCCCGCCCCTTCCGGAAACAGGCGGGCCATTTCCCCGGGATGTGGCGTGAGCAGGCGCGGCCCCCGGGCCCGGTGGAGCGTCTCCATGTGGCCCGCCAGGAGATTGAGCGCGTCGGCGTCGATGACCATCGGCCCCGTGAAATATTCGCAGACGGCCAGGACGTCCTCCGCGTCGTCGCGGCCCAGGCCCGGTCCGATGGCCAGGGCGTCGAAGGGGCGTTCGAGCACGGCAAGGTAACAGTCCACCGGCGTGACCATCACCTCCGGCATCGCCGAAGCGGCCACGGGGGCGTAAATATCCGGTGTGACAAAAAGCGTTACAAGGCCCGCGCCGCCGCGCACCGCCGAGTTGGCGGCCATGATGGCAGCTCCGGCGAATCCGCGCGAACCGGCCACGATGCCGACGCGTCCGAACATTCCCTTGTGCGCGTCGTAGGGGCGCATGGGCAAGAGCGGGCGCAGCGTTTCGGGCGTGGCGACGGTTTCGAGCGGGGAGACAAAGCGGGCGTGAGCTTCCAGCGCGGGCAGCGGCAGCACGGCCAGCCGACCCACCGAGGTGAGCGCGCCGTCGGCCAGCAGCCCCCGCTTAGCAAAGGCAACGCAGAGGGTAACATTAGCGCGTACCGTATCGGGATCGGCTTCGCCCGTATCGGCGTCGAGGCCGGTGGGCACATCGAGGGCGAAAACGAGCGCGCCTTCCTCGCGGCGCTGGCGGTTCATCTCGCGTGCGGCGCTTAGAATCGGCTCGCGCAGCGCGGTGCCATCGGGCTCGCCGCGCCGGTGGATCGCGCCGATGCCGAGCAGGCCGTCGAGGAGAATCCGGGGGCCGTAGGAGGAGCTGGGCGCGGAGAAGCAGGTTTCCCGGCTGGTGGCGATGAATTCGCCGAGCTTTTTGCGCGTGAGCGGGGCCAATTCGCCCTCGGGGAAGGTTTTTTGCACCTGCACCGCCCAGCCTTGGTGGAGCAGGTGGCGGGCCGCCACCAGGGCGTCGCCGCCGTTGTGGCCCTTGCCGAAGAAGACGCGACACTCGCTCGGGATGGGTAAGAATTGCATCACCGCGCGAGCCATCTCCTCGCCCGCCTGTTCCATCAACGCCTCGGCGGAGGCACCCGCCGCAAAGGCGGCTTCTTCGATGCGTTTCATCTCCTGGCAAGTCACGCTCATGCGGCGGATTAGATCATTGCCGGGGTGGAATTACCAGTGTCTCCTCCACCGGCTGCCGAAAAGAAAAAGGACGGCATCCGCTGCCGCCCTTTCGCTCGATTTTAGTTAATTCGCTTTAGCCGGAGTGGTCTTTGGTGTCGTTTTTTTTTGCGGGCTCCGAGTCCTTGGAGGAGGCCAGTTGGCCGTCCGTGATGGCCTTGGCGATGGCTCGCGCGAGCTTTTCGCGGTAGGCCGGGGTGAGGCAGAGAGCGGTTTCCTGCGGGTTGGTGAGGAAGCCGCATTCCACCAGCACGGCGGCTCCGCGCGTCTTGCGCAGGACGTAGAGGGCGCGCCGCTTGACGCCGCGCCGCTCGCCCGGGTTCATCCGCTCCAGCTCGCTGTAGACGCGCGTCGCGATGGGGGCTGACTTCGGGTTGTAGTAGAAGGTCTCGAATCCGTTGGCGCCGCGCCGCAGGCCGGAGTTGAAATGGATGCTCACAAAGAGCGCGCCGGGATGGGCGTTGGCGACGGCCACGCGCGCGGGCAGCGGGATGAAGGTGTCGTTGGTGCGGGTCATGATGGTGCGGATGCCTTCCTCGCGCATGATCTCCCCCAGCCGCCCGGCGACGTCAAGGGCGAGGGTTTTTTCGCAGGCCAGGTTGAAGGGGATGCCGCCGGGGTCTTTGCCCCCGTGCCCGGCGTCGATGATGACGGTGGTGAAGGCGTTGGCGCTGCCAGCTAGGGCGAAGAGCGGGAGAAGCAGCAGGAGGATGCGTTTCATGTCCGGCAATCAATCGAATCCCGAGGGCGGCGCAAGCGGTAATTAACCGAAAGTTTAAACAAGGTTAATAATAGCCAAAAAATGAAACGCCGCGTGGGCGCTAAGGCCACGCGGCGTTTTAAGGGGATCAGGAGCGCGCTACGGGAGGGCTACTCCGCTGGCACCGGCACGGGGCGGTCGGAAAGTTTGTTGGGGACCTTTTCGCCGGGATCGCCCGGGGCTCCGGTGCGGGTGGCGGTGCCTCCGTAGACGGAGATCGAGCCGGAGGCGTCGCGCCGCAGCGTGGGGCGGTACTTGGCGGTCGTGTAGGTCTCCTGGGAAATGACTTCGCCGTCCAGGCTGATGCGGGTGAAGAGATAGGTCTTCTGGCCGATGAGTTGCAGGACGTTGAGCACGTTCTGGCCGTCAAACTGCATCTCGGGGTCGATGCCCGAGATGATCCTCCCGAGCGCCAGGGTGCAGAAGACGACGGCATTATCGGGGTCCTCGACGCGCACGTAGAGGTAGGTGGACTCGGACTTGCGGAAGGTCAGCAGCGAGACTTTGCGCGTGCCGCCCGCGCCGTTGTAGCCGGAGGGAACGCCCGCGTTCTGCTGCCAGACAACTTTGCCTTCGCTGAGCTCCAGCCCGATGACGGGCGACTGGTAATACTTCTCGCGGGCGGAATCGAAAATGGTGGCGCGCACCCGGTAGAGCCCCAGTTCGCCCATGGGGAAGAGGTTATTGAGTACGACGCTGCGCTTGATGGTCTGGCCCATGGCGATGGTCAGCGGAGGCTGGCGGTAGAACGGGTCGTTGGGCGGGACGATGCGGGAGACGTCGCCGTAGTTGACCTGGAAGCCAAACCAGCTTTGCGTGGGCGAGTCGGTGAGCGTGACGTCGCGGCCGCTGAGGTTGGCCACGGTGACGGTGGCAACGATCGGCTCATAGACCATCAGGAAACGGCGCTTGATATCGAGCGAGACCTGGAACTGGGCCTGGGCTGATTGTACAAAGGCGACGACGAGGAGGAGGGCGAACAGGAGAAGGCGGGGGCGCATGGGAATCCTCGTAAATACGCTCAAATTGGCCGCGCGCCAGTCCTTTTTTTCCGCATGGGGCAAAAACTGGCGCGCCGGGGACGGGTTATTTCTTCGGCTCGGTGTCGGAAACACACCGGAAGCCGACGTACTCCAGCTCGGTGGTGAACTCCACGGCGCGGCGGTTAAGCAGCGTGGCCTCGGCGAGGTGGAAGGAGCCGCCGCGCACAACGGGCCCCTTGGCTGTAATCTTTTCGATCGTGTCCAGCGAGCTGGTCCACTCGGAGAGGTTGCCGAGCATTCCCTGCGCGCCATAGGGGCTCACGTCCTTGGGTTTGAGGTCCACCGGGTTCCACCAGAAATAGCCGTCCACGGTCCCCTTCGACTCAGGGTTGGGGATCTGGATGAAATCCTTGCCCAGGTTGGCCGCGCCGTCCTGGAAGGCCGTTCCCCACGGATAGGGGCGGCCATCGGTTCCGCGCGCGGCTTTCTCCCATTCCTGCTCGGTCGGGAGGCGCTTGCCCGCCCACTTCGCATAGGCGCAGGCGTCCCAGTAGTCGACGTTGAAGATGGGGCAGTTCAGGTCGATCGGTATGGATTTGGCCGGTTTGCCCGCGATCGCCCGGGAGTACCAGATGTTCCACGAAACCGAGTTGCGGTCGGGGAGGTGGTTGGTCTTGCCCTTGGGCTGGTTGGGGTCGTCGAAGCGCGCCGGGCCCTCGCCGTTGTTCACGGCTTTGAGGAACTTGGCGTAGTCGGCGATGGTGACTTCGTACTTGTCGATCCAGAATTCGCCGGTGGTGGCTTTCGTGCCCTCCCGGAAGATGAATTCGCCCGCCGGGACATGCACCATTTGGCTCAGGTTGCGCGCGTTGGTGGTGAAGAATTTCCAGTAAACGAACCCGCCCGTGGCCCCCAGCGTGCTAAGGCACAGCACGACGGCGAGCACGATGGAGCGCTTCTGCTCTTTCTTCATTTTTTCCACCGCGCGAATGGCCACCTGGTCGCGGGCGGTGATTTTGCTGGCGTCGGCGGGGATGACTTTCGGGGCCAGTTCGTTGACGGACTTGAGCACCTCATTCCAGTCGGAGAGGCCGTTGGCCTCGGCCATGGCCATGCGGGTGAGGAGCGCCTGGAAGCCCGGGTTGGCTGCCACGCCGCCCGGCAGCAGGGCGGAGACGGCTTGGCCTAGGGCGGAGATTTCGCCCCCCGCCGCTTCGCAACCCTCGCCCTGGAGCACGGCCAGGTTGGCGAGGTGCGGATCGCTGTTTTTGTCGAGGAAAACGGCCCGGGGCGTCAGCGGAGAGCGGGGAATTTTGTTCTGCTGGAGGTAGAGGAGGCCCTCGGCGACGGTCTTGATGAGCCGCAGGGCGATTTTGTCGTCAATGGTGACGCCCTCTTTTTTCAAATGCGCGAGGTGGTTGCCGTCGACGTATTCGCTGGTGTGAAAGACGTAGCCGTCGGCTTCGCCTGCCTCGAAAACGGAAATAATGGCCGGATGCTTGACGGCGGCGCGGGCGCGGACCACGGCCTGGTAGCGCTCCTTGGCCTTGGCGTCACCCCGGATGAGATTTTGCGAAAGGACGGAAAGCGCCACGGGGCGCGACATGGAGGTCTGGTTGGCCAGGTAGAGGTCGCCCCACTCATCCTGCCCAAGTTTGCTGACGACGCGGTAGTGGCCGATTTTGAGCTGGTTCTGGGCTACGGGGACAGCCACGGGGGCTGCTGTAGGGGTGGCTTTGGGCGCGGCCACGGGAGTTGCCGTAGGGGTGGCTTTCGGCGCGGCCACAGGAGTTGCCGTGGGGGTGGCTTTGGGCGCGGCTGCGGGAGTTGCCGTGGGGGTGGCTTTGGGCGCGGCTACGGGAGTTGCCGTGGGGGTGGGATGGGGCGCGGCCACGGCTACCGGGGTCGCCATGGGTTTGAGCGTGGCCTTTGGGGTGGCCACGGGAGCCGCCGCGGGTTTGGCCACGGCGACGGGGGTGGCCCGGGGCGCGGGGATCGCAGACGGGCGGGGCTGGGAGGGGGCTTCGCGGAAATTCAGCAGCACGGCGATGCCCGCCACGGCTTCGCCGAGAAGATTCGGGTCCGCGGGCTTGGTGAAAACGTGGCAACCGGCGGTGTAGGGGCTGTAATCGGTCAGGTCGTAGCCGGAGATGAAGATGGTCTTCATTTCCGGGAAGGTCTCCTGCAACTGCCCCCGCAGGGTGAACCCGTCCACGGGGTCCATCACGACCTCGGTTACGAGGAGGTCGACGCCTTGCATCGATCCGGCCACGGCCAGGGCTCCGGCGCTGTTGGAGGAGGCCACGGTGGGGTAGCCGGGCTGGCTTTTGAGCAGGTCAACCAGGCCTTGGAGGAAAGAAGAGTCGTCGTCTACACAAAGAATTTTCATCGGGGGAGATCGTTGGAGGAGGGGAGTGCGGCGGGGGGAATAAATTGGCCGAGGAGTTTGGGAGGATCGGCGAACTTCGCGTTCAGGACGCCTTTATAGTAGACGCGCACGCTGTAGCCAAAATAATTCCGCCGTTCTTTGGTGCGCGGATCTTTGGAGTCGAACTCCGGCTGGGCGTAGGTGACCTCCAGGGTCTCCGGGTCGGGGGTGGACCAGTCCACGGCCTGCACTTCGCCCTCCTTGTTGACGCGGCGGTTCCAGGAGGTGGTGACGTTGGCATTGGTCTCGACCACCGAGCCGTCGCGGAGCGTTTCGTAGAAGAAGACCTGGATGACCACATCGCGCGGGTCCACTTTGCCGCCTCCCCGGGCCTGGATCGGGACGGCGAGGGTCAAGCGCCGGGAGGGTTGGCTGGTGCCGGTGTCGTCGGTGGTGCCGACTTTGCCGAGCGAAAGAGTTACCGAGGTGGCCTCTTTGCCGCCGCCATTGCTGCCGGTACTGCGGTCCGGCATGAGGGAGCCGTTGGCGGGGTTCCCGGCGAGCGCCTCGCGCTGGGCCCGCGCGGCGGCGGAGGCGGAGGCTTCCTCCGGCGAGAGGTCGGGCAACTGGAGCGCTCGCAGCTTGGCTTCGGCGGCTTCGTAGTAGATCCCGGCCCGGGTGCCCATCTGGTAGATGCGCCGCCATTGCTCAATGGCTTTATCGGTGAGGCCCATTTTCTCGTAGGTCACGGCCATTTCGGAAACGATCGGGGCGTAGTTGGAGTAAATCGTCTGGGCCTGGCGCAGGCGCGACATGGCCGTGCCGGTGTCGCCCGCCTCGCGCAGTTCGCGCGCCTGGGCGATCAAGCCCGCCACCTGCATCTGGGGTGTCGCCGGGGCGGGGGCTGCCGGAGCCGGAGTCGGCGTGGGGGTGGCCATGCCGGTGACGAGGGATTTTTCCTTCGCGGCGGCCACCAGTTGTTCCTCCTCGCTCTTCAACGCCGCGGCGGTGGGTGCGGGGCTGGGCTGGGGCAGCGCGGGGGTGGCCGTGGCGAGGGAGGGGGCGCCTTTCGGCTGGGCGAGGAAATGCCATGTCACGGAGACGGTTTCCACGGCTCCGGCGAGGCCCAGCAGAGAGGCCGCAAGCAGGAAAGTCCGGCTCAAGGCGCGTCTGGGCATGGGCATTTTAGGAATCATACGAAGGGGGAACTTGCAAAGGTAGGCAGGCAAAAACCCGATGTCAACGTAGCACCGTGCTTGATTCCTGCGCGGGATTAGAATAGGGGGATAGCCCCAAATGTCTCCCCAGCTTTCCAAAAGCCTCGCCGCGGCCCTCTCCCTGGCCATTATTGTGCCTGCGCTTCCGGTTTCCGGAAAACCAAAGGCTGCGCCCACACCCACGCCCGCCGCCGCGCGGCAAAATCAGCAGGCCCATCAGGAAGTCCTCAAACTGACCCTGCGCAAAGCCATCGCGCTTGCCATCGAGAATAACCTGGCCATCAAAGTGGCCGAGTTCGAGCCGGACATCGCCGAAGCCCGCATCACCACCGCCGGGGGGACCTTTGACCCGACCCTTGAAATCGGCGGCGGCCACAATGTAAGCAACTCCTCCACCAACGAGACCCAGGCTGGCAACTACTATGCCAATATCAGCGGCAAATCCGTCTGGGGCACGCAGTACAGCGTGGGCATCACCGGGACGACCACCCGCTACAGCGACTACTGGTCGGAGAGCGGCCTCTCGCTCACCCAACCGCTGCTGCGCGGCTTCGGCACCGCCGTCAACCTCGCCTCCCTGCACATCGCCCGCAATAACCGGGAGATCAGCGAGTGGGACTTTAAGCAAGAGGTCATCAACGTCGTCACCGAGACCGTCTACTACTACAACGAGCTCTACTCCGCCCTGCGCAACTACGAGGCCAAGAAACGCTCGCGCGACCTGGCCCTGGAGCTTTGCAAGGAAGAGGAGGCGCGGGCGGAAATCGGCGTCAAGGTGGCCCTCGACGTCATCACCGCCCAGGCCGAGGCCGCCTCGCGCGAGGAAGCCGTCATCCTGGCCAAGAACGACATCGAGAACAACGAGCGCTACCTCAAACAGCTCATCACCTGCGACACCCGGACGCTCCTCTTCACCCCGGTCGACATCACCCCGCCGCCGGAATCCGTCACGGGCGACCTGGACGTGGATGCAGGCGTGCGCGACGCCCTCAAAGAGCGCCCCGACTACCAGCAGGCGCTCATCTCGCTCAAGACCCGCAACATCAACATCGTCACCGCGCGCAACGGCACCCTGCCGAGCCTCAACCTCGTGGCCAGCCTCGATCTCCTCGGCGTCAACGCCCGCGACCTGGCGGGCAGTATGCGCTACTGGGACAACGGTGTGCGCAACCCCGAGGACTGGAGCCTCGGCGCGGTCTTCAGCGTGCCGCTGGGCAACCGCGCCGCCAAGGGAAGCTACAAGGAAGCCAAGCTGCTCAAGGCACAGGCCCTGGTGAACCTCAAAAAACTGGAGCAGAGCATCATGGTCGACGTGGCGTACGCTGCGGGGGAGGTCAACACCGCCCGCAAGCGGATCGACTCGACCCAGGAAGCCCTCCGGCTCGCCCAGGAAAGCCTCGACGCCGGACGCAAGCGCCACGAAGCAGGCAAGGCGACGACCTACGAAGTGCTGCAACTCCAGAAGTCGATGACCGAATCGGAAGCCTCCCTCATCAACGCCCAGGCCGACTACCGCAAAGCCCTCTCCGAATACGACCGCCAGACCGGCGTGACCCTCCTGCGCAACGCCGTGCAGATCACGCACTAGCTAGCGTTGGAAAAACCGCCCCAGGCGCTGGATGAAATTCTCCTGCGGCACCATCGGCGTCTGCCGGTAAACGCGCCGGGCCCGTGCTCGCGCCGCCGCGGCCTGCGCCGTGGGATCGGGGCGCGCCTTGACGGCCCTTGCCGTGCGCTCGCCCACCACCGGCTGGGCCTTTTCCACCGGCTCCAGCTGCACCACGGCGGCCTGCGCGCGCGTCCAGTGGAGATCCCGCCGGAGTTTTAGATTGGCGATCTGGCGTTGCAAATCGGCCTGGGCATCCCCCGTCAGCGTAGCGGCGCGGCTTTCCATTTCGGAAACCTTGGCGTCGAGCGCGGCGAAGGCCTGGTCCATTTTTTTCCGCGCCGTGGGCGACGGGGCGTCCTTGTAACGGTCCACCTCGCGCCGGACGTACTGCGTTTCAAAATGAAGCGCTTCGGGCGCAGGAGGGAGCGACTGCACCGGCTTGGCCCCTTCCGGCCCGCACGCCGTCAACCCCACTCCCAACAGCAATGCCCACCATGCGCGCACACGCAGGTTTCGGGGGCGCATTCCGGGATGGATGGGCCCCCGCCGCATCGGCGGGCGAGGTCAGCGGAGCGGCTTGGACGCGCGCGAGTTTGCGGAGCGGAAGTGCTTTGCGATCCCTATCCCAAAATTAATCCAGCGGCACGCCGCGAACGGCTCCGGCGGGAGTTTGCGGGATGTACGGCTGCGGTTCCACGCGCGGGCGCTTGAGCTTGGCGATCGGCAGGAGCCGGAGCGCGGCCAGGGTGTCGATGTCCAGGCGTCCGGTCTTCGGCAGCCCGGCCTTGGCCTGGAAGCGGTGGAGCGCGTCCTCGAATTCCTGGCTTGGCCGCCCGTTCACCCGGCCCAGGTAGAGCCGCTTTTCAGAAAGCAGCACCTGGGCTTTGCGGATCGTCTCGGACTGAACGTCCACCGAGGCGTTTTCAAAAGGCGAGTGGGCGAAAAGCGCGGCGTAACCCGGATCGATGGCGTCCGGCGGCGGGGGCACGGGAGCGCTTGGTGCGGGTGGCAGCACTGCCACGGGAGCGGCGGGAGCCGGGGCTGGGGCGGCGGCAGCAGCCGGGGCCACCGGGATGCCGGTCTCGCGCTGGAGCGCCGCTTCGGTCTCGGGCGTCAGGTTGCCCGACGGCTCGAGCTGGGCGCGAATCTGGTACCGGCGCAGGGCTCCGCGCGTGTCGTCGTTGAGTTCGCCCGAGAGCTCGCCGCCGTAAAAACCGGCGCTTTGGAGCGCTTTCTGAGCCGCGCGAACTTCTTCATCGGCCCCCGCGAAGCGGGCGGTTAGCGCCAGGGCCAGGGTGGTGACAAGGAAAAGCTTTTTCATACAGGGTGATTCTTCACCCTATAGCACCAAACGGACCCCGGTGTTAGGAAAACACGAGGGACCCTAGCGTTTTTGCGCCAGCTTCGGCTGCGGCATCGGGTGCCGGGCGCGCCACCAGGCCTCGATGCCGTCCGCGATCCCCTCGGCCAGGCGGTCGGCGTAGTTGTCCTGCTTGAGGAGGTCGCTTTCCATGCGGTTGGTGATAAACCCGCCCTCTACGAGCACTGCCGGGAGGCGGGTGTGGCGGGTCACGTAGAGGTGGCGCGCCCGGATGCCCCGGTCTTTCGCGCCGGTTTGCAGCACCACCGCCATCTGCACCCGCGCGGCTAGGTCCTCGCCGGTCTCCAGGGGATCAGCGCGGGTAAAGAAGCCCATCCAACTCCAGTCGCTCGGGATGGGCACCTTCGAGTCGGCATAGAATGTCTCGATGCCCGCCTGGTCATTCCCGCTCCCCTGGTTGAAGTGGATGCTGACAAAAAGCGCCGGGCCGCGCACGCGGTTGGCGATGGTGGCGCGGTCGGAGAGGGGGACGTAGATGTCTTCGGTGCGGGTCTGCACCGTTGGGAAGCCCCGGGCGTTGAGGATTTTCTCCAGCCGCAGCGCGGTGTCCAGGGTCAGGTCCTTCTCGGCCACGCCCTTGTACTTGGCTCCCGAGTCGGTGCCGCCGTGGCCCGCGTCGATGATAACGGCCGGGAGGGTGGTCAGCGGGAAGGTCCGGTCGTCCTCCTCCTCGGGGTCGGGCGCGATGACGACAGTCAGACACCCCGCCAGCACCACCAGTCCCACGCAGGCGATGGACGTCCTCCACTCCCAGATTCCCAGCCATTTCCACATCACCGCGGTCATCATGCCCATCAAAATGGATACGGACCGGGAGGCAAAAATGCACCTCCTTGGGGGATTTTCCTGGGGTATACCAGCTGGGAAAAAATCAGGAACTCAGGAAAAGAATCTCTGTATTTTTCCTGAGTTCCTGAGTTCCTGATGAATTCTCTTGTCTGCTGGGGGCGCAAAAAAAAGAACTCAGAAGCACTGGGCTCCTGAGTTCTTTAAAAACGTTGGGATCGTTTCGGGGCGGCTGGCGGCTAGTGCTGCCAGTTGAGCACGCCCTTCTTGATCGCGTAGACGTACCCCACGGTCACGACGCCGATGAAGCTGACCATGCTCCAGAGAATGGTCAGGTCCTGGTGTTTGATGAACTCCCGGAAGGAAACGGCCCAGGGATACATGAAGACGATCTCCAGATCAAAAAGGATGAAGAGCATCGCCGCCGCGTAGAACTTGACCGAGAACCGGGGCTGCTGGCTGCCAATGGGCAACATGCCGCACTCGTACGGGCTGTCCTTTACCGGGTTGCGCCTGCCGCTTTTGCCGAGCAGCACGCTGAAACTCAAGGCGATCACGACGAACGCGATGGCAAACACGATTTGAACCAGGACGGGAATGTAGGAGGTAAGCATGGTTTTCTAAAGCGCAGCCTCAAACCGGGCTGCCGGGGAATGGACGGGGACGCCTAGGCCGCGACGGCCGGGGCGGGAACGGGGACGGGGGCCGCAGCCGCTGGTTGCATCGTGGACAGGCCCGCGAGACCGCGGTATTTTTTGCCGGTCTTCTTTACCATGCCGCGGGCGACGAGATTTTGCAGCTTCTCGTAGGCTCGCAGCCGGAGCATTTCCTCTCCGCCGCTGGCCGCGTTGCGGGCCCGCAGGTTTTCATGGACGATGTCGAAGAGTTGCTTAAATTCCAAAGAACTTTTCCGCGAAAGGACGCTGACGAGTTCCTCAGTCACGAGGTCGGGCAGGCGACGGGAAAACGCAGTTTTCTTCTGAATAGGCATAGACCATCAATTTACCACCTATTTCCAGAAAAACTAATGGAAAAATTCACACGGCCCCCAAATTTAACCTGCCTGCCATGTTCCCGCCGGGTAATTCCCCGGGCATCACCGACGGCCTCAGGGGTCAGTAGGGTCGGCGGGGGCGCTGAGCGGCTTGGGCGGCGCGGGCGGCAGGATCGACTGAGGGTTGGGATTCGTGGGCTTCAGCGCGGGGACGGCGGCGTAAAAGGCTCCCAGACCCAGTCCGGCGGCCAGCTCCACGAATGAGACCGGCCCGGCGGTGTCGATGACGATCCCCTCCTCGGCCTGGTGGGCGCTCAGCGTGATCGGCGAGAGGTGGCGGCTTATGGCCTGGGGCGAGGGGAGGCGGTCGAAGTCGGCGTAGGCGCTCAGCCACGGAATGCCCGGGCCCCAGATGGCGGCGGCGGGCCTGAGCGAGGTGTAGATGCGCTCAAAGAGGGCGGCGGCGTCGAGATAGGCCAGGGCCGTCTCGGGCCGGGCCAGCAGCGCCACCGAGCTGCGAAAGACCGGGGAGCGCTCCAGCGTCTCCCCCTGCCCCCCCGCGGGTTGGCGAATGGCGTGCAGGGCAAAGGGCCGCAGCCGCTCGGAGCTGAGCCCGGCCACCATGTGGCTGCCCGCCAGGGCTACCGCCGGGTGGAAAAGGGCGGGCTGGGCAAGGGAAAAAGTCCAGATCGGCACGCCCCCGGCATCCTCGCGGTCCCAGCGCTTTAAGAGCGCCTCGGTGAAGCGGCGGGCCTGGGCCGCGTCGCGGATTTCGGAGGCCAAAAAGAGGTCTGGCTGAGGGCTCGGGTGCGGCCAGTCCAGGATCAAGGCGTGCTCTGGCCCGAAGGCGGCCTGGAACCGGGCGAGGTCCGGCTTGCCCGTGGGCGTGAGGGCTGCCATCAGCGTCGGGATCAGTCGGTTCGCGCCGGACGCGCTGGAGCCCAGCCAGCTTTCCAGCTGCGGAGCCATGGCGCCGTAAAAGAGGGTGTCAGACGTGGTCAGGGCCAGGGTGCGGCCATTAAGGGAGGGGACCCGGGCGGGGGTGCCCCGCAGGCGGATGACCAGCGTGTCGTGAAGGAGCGCCCCCTCAATGCGGGTGGCGAGGGCGGCAGAGGCGAACTTGGGCCCCTGGGCGGCGGAAGGCTGGGCGATGAAGCGGGCGAGCAAGCGGTTCGCCGGGGCCGGGGACTGGACGAAGAGGCGGAAATCGGCCCGGGGCGGCAGCGCCAGCTGGCTTACCTGGTAGGCCGCGGTTTTAGCCAGGGAGGGGTGCCCGCTGCCCGAGAGCCGGTCGAGGGTCGCCTTGAGCAGCTCCACGTCGTTGGCCACGAAGTACCAGTTTTTGGCAAAACACCCGACGAGCGTGATCCCCCGGTCGTTAAAGGTGAGCAGCCGGTAGCCCCGGTAGTGGAGCCGCCGGATGCCCCCCTGGGGCGAAGCGTTCTGGGCCCGAATGAGTGCTTGGGAGATGAGCGGCTCCAGTTCGCGGCGGTCTCCGGTGAACTCCAGGCCCGCCACGGCGTGGGGTTGGTTCTCCTCCAGGCTGGCGACCGCCAGAAAGGCCTGGCGGGGCTGGGCACGCTTCAGGCGCTCCAGGGCGTCGGGCAAATCGGCCCCCGGGGCCATCCCCGCCACCGGCTTGGAGAGAAACGCGCGAAGCTCGGGCTCGGAAAGGATTTCGGAAAGCGCCGTGCCCTTCCAGCGCATGGCGCTTGAGGGGAGGTTGGGGAACTCGGCCACCAGCAGCGCCTCGGCGGGAACCAGTTGAGCCGCGCTCACCTGCCGTGCGCGTTCCAGATTCCAGATCACCCCCACACCCACCGCGCCCCAAAGAAGGAGCGCGCACGCCAGAAGGGTTTTTTTCATATTCCGGAATGTCGTCCGTTAAAGCGTTCTCGCCCAAGGAAAAACACGGCGGAAACCCCTGAACGAAGCCTCGCGGATCAGATGAAAGGGCCTTTCCCGCGCCCCGCTAGGGCGTTCGGGGTGCGCTCAGGGTGCGGGTGCGGCGCGTGGGTCGCCCGAGGGGGGCATGAACGTTTTGGATGCCTCCGGGGGGACCTCTTTTTGCAGCCTCAGGTTGCAGCAGTTGACGAGTTCCTGCGCCTTGGCGTCGTCGGGGTCGATCTCCAGCACCTGCATTAGGAGGGTCAGCGCCCGGGCCCAGTGGAGCTCATTCATTTCCAAAATGGCCAGGTTGTTGAGGGCGGTGGGCGTCCGCGCGTTGACCTTCAGCGCCCAGGTGTAGTAGCCGCGAGCCTTCTCGGGGTTGCTCATTTTCAGCCAGTAGGTCCCCAGGGCGGTAAGGATGTCGGCATTGTCGGGCGCGGCCTCGGCGGCGCGCTCCAGCTTCGCCCGGGCGGTGAAGAGGTCGCCCTGCTCCAGCGCGAGGCGGCCGCTGTTAAAGTCATCCAGGCTCCGCGCCTGCAGGGCTCCAGGCCGGGGCGAACGGGTGATGAAAAGCGCCGCCACCGCCACCGCCGCCCATCCCCCCGCCGTCAGCCAGCGGCGGCCTGCCAACGCTTCCCAGAGCGCCGCCAACCCTCCCGCGCCGAGCATCAGCAGCCCGGGGACGGCGGGCAGCCGGTAGCGTTCGGTGATGAACACCGGCAACAGCATCGCCATGGAAAGCAGGACCGACCCCGCGATCCAGCGGGACCGGGGAAAACGCCGCCACGTCAGCGCGAGGCCCGCCAGCCCGAGGAGGGCCACCTGGCCAAAGCGGAGGCCGGGGGTGAGGACGCCCTCGTCGGCCATCGGGGTAACGAGGCTCAGGTCATCGTATTGCGTGGCGTTCCAGAAATTGCACACCTTCAGGCCGAGCAGCCTTACCCAAGCGCCCGGGTGCTGGCGGATGTACTCGCGAGCCTTGGCGGCCCAGTAATGGGAGATCTCCGCGCGCTTGAGCTCGTGGCCCGCATCGGCTTCCGGCGTCAGGATGGAGTCCCGGAGCAACCCGGCCTGCGTCGGGCGGAGCCCCGGGGGGATCTTCGGGTAACCGTTGGCATCCGGGTTATTGCCGATCCAGAAGTTCAGCCCGCTGTGGCCGGAGAGGAAGACCGGGTCCTTCATCACCACGTAATTATGGTACCAGCAGGGCGAGGTCCCGGCCAGCACCCCGGCGAGCATCAGCGCCACCGCCGCCGCGAACGGCCCGGGCCGCTGCAGGTTGCGCCACGCCGCCACGGCCGTCAGCACCAGCACCCCGAGCACCGTCGCCACCATCGTCGCAGCGAGCCCGGCTAGCAGGCCGATGGCGGGCCAGGGCCACCAGGGGCAGCGGCTTTCCGTACGGGCGCTCCAGGCCACCAGCGTCCAGAGCGCCAGCACGCCCCAGGTCGTCGGCATCGTCACCAGCGAGAACGCCTGTGCGGGTTGGAAAAACACCCACCCCAGCGCCGCCAGAGCCCCCACGACGCGGGCTCGCTTTACCGGGAAGGTCCAGAGCGTGAGGGAGAAAATCAGCGCCGCGATGGCCGCCTCAGAAAGCGTCTGGAGCGCCGCCACGGTGTAGGGCGAGTAGCCCACCGCGCGGAAAAGCGCGCCCAAGCCCATGGCGTAGCCGGGCAGGGCGTAATAGGCGTGCGAGCCGTGCCAGCCCGTGGCCAGCACCTTGCCCCAGTCGGCATAGAACTGCATATCGCCGCCCGATGGAGAGAGGTAATCCGAATGCCCAAAATCGACGAGCACCATCAGGCGCACGAAGAGGGCCACCGCGAAAATCCATGCGGCATTCAAACGAAAACAGGGCAAACGCATTGCAGTTATAAAATGAGCAACTTTGCCGCTTTTGCGCAAGAAACAAGCGCGAAGAGGGGCAGATTGAACCGAGGAGGTTTCTTTTTTTGCCAATCAGCCTATAAAAGGCCTGTCCATCGATGGCCCCTCTCTATGTCTAAACTTAGCCGTTCCCTCGTACTGGCCGTGCTGGCCCTTCTCTTGGGGTTCATTGGCTCCAAAATCTGGGAGCTCTGGCACGTGGCCCACTCCGGCGGCGCGGCGACGGTGGCCAGCCGGGTGAGGGAATTCAAGGCCCCCGTGGCGCGGCGTCTCGGTCCGGATTTCAAGCGCGCGGGCGTCCCCTATCCCCCGGCCCGCCTGGTGCTGGTGGGGCTGAAACAGGAGCGGCGGCTGGAGCTCTATGCGGCGGGGAAAGAGGGCCCGCTCGCCTGGATTCGCTCCTACCCCATTCTGGCGGCCAGCGGCCACCTTGGCCCCAAGCTCCGGGAGGGCGATCTCCAGGTGCCCGAGGGGCTCTACGGCATCGAATACCTTAACCCAAACAGCTCCTACCACCTTTCGCTGAAGGTGAGCTACCCGAATGCGTTCGACCGGGAGCAGGCGGCCCGCGAAAACCGCACCCAGCTTGGCGGCGACATCATGATCCACGGCGAAGCCTGCTCGGTGGGGTGCCTCGCCATGGGCAACGAAGCGGCGGAAGACCTCTTCGTGCTGGCGGCGCTCACCGGCGTGGAGCCGATCTCGGTGATTTTGAGCCCGGTTGATTTCCGGGTTGCCCCACTCCCGCGCGCTGCCGCCGGTTCGCTTCCCACATGGACGCCGCGGCTTTACCTTCAGATCCAAGAGGCGCTGCGGAAGCTGCCCCGGGGGGCCGGGCAGCGGTAGGGAACAATCCCACTCAAGGTGAATACCCGAAAGGATGCTAAGGTTTTACCGGGTCATCAAATGAATACTCCTATTTGCTAGCAATCAGTTAAAAACCCTCCTAATACGTCGGGTAAATGAATACCTCGGAAGCAAGGATAGCGGAGGGAAAATCGTATGATGAGCAGGGAACCGAAGTCGAGTGGCTGAAATTCCTCGCGGGTTATGTCACCAGCAAACGATTCATCGACGCGGGTGCTGAAAAGGAAGCTGATGCCAAAGGTACTATCCGGGATTACTTTAATATTTTCACGAGCATGCTGGAACGGGGGGAAATTCAAGCTCCGGTGGGAATCCTCAAAATCGACACGGAAGGGAATGACCCCGGGGTGTTGCAGGGCCTTGGAGAGCTGAGCGCCGAAGTGATCTTGTGTGATTACATCACCCCCAGTATACACAAGGGAAGGGAGGTTTCGTTTCCAGAAGGCTTGATTCGGGAGGCGCGTAAGCTGGGCTACCGCAATGTCATCGCGGTCAAACGGCGCGGCGGGCAAGAAAGCGCTGAGCTGAACCCGCCCCGGTTCGTGGACGGCGACTGGGGCCACCTCATTTTCCTCAACGATCCCGTATTCGCCGCCGCGCAACACGCGATTCGCGCACGCCTTCAAAGGCCGCAGAGCCCGTGTCACTTCCCCTCGCCCGTTCAGGTTCATTTTTCGCCCAATTACGGCGAATCCTTCACCCAATGGCTGGAGGCGCAGGTGGAGGGTTTCGCGCGGCTGGACGAGAAATTGTTGCTGCTGGACGTGGGGGCGTACCACGGAGATTTCTCGAAACCTTTCCTGCAAAAAGAGCAATTCGCCGGAGCGTTCCTATTCGAACCCAATCCGCAAAACGCCAAAATCGTTCAGGAGCTGATCTGCGATATTCCGAACACCGCCATGGAGCGCCTGGCCATCAGTAACGAGAACGGAACCGCCGAGTTTTATTGCGACGGCGAAACGGCCACGGGATCGCTGCTGCCCTATGCCTATCCGCCCAAAGGAAAGCTGCACCGCTATCAGGTGAAAAAAGCGCGCCTTGACGATTATCTGGATGACCGGGGGATTCTGGATCAAATCGGCCTGCTTAAAATCGACACGCAGGGGCATGATCTCGACGTTTTAAAGGGAGCCGTTCGCACCCTTGAGGAAAGCGCCCCCATCGTGGTTCTCGAAATGCTCTTTACGGAGTTGTATTCCGGCCAAGCTCCCGCGCACGAAATCGTCCACTGGATGGCCGGGCATGGATATCGCCTGGCCGGGCTTTTTGACGAACACTACTCCGCCGAGGGGTGGCTCGGGTGGTGCGACGGCTGTTTCGTGCCCGTCTCCCGCGCGGCCGCGCTGCACGAGCCCTTCCAAATCCGGACAGCTCCCGCAGCCGCCGTCGAGCCGCTGGTGCACACGCAAGAAACGGCGCGGGAATTCCGGGAACGCTCCGGTTTGCTTGAAAAGGAAATCGCCGCGTTAAATGCGGACCGGGCAAAAAAGGAAGCGAAGATTGGGAAACTGCGGGCTGAAATCGCCGCCTTGAAGCGGAACCCCTTGCGCGAGCTCTCTCGCCGCTTGCGGGGGAAAAATTAACGCGGGTGGATTAACCTTCGATGCGGTGGGGCACGAAGCGGCTCGTCTGGTTCGTCACCGGGGTGGCGGCCTCGCGGATGCCTATGCCCGCCGCCTCGCCGCCGACGATCCATGAGCCGATCACCGGAAAGCCGCCGTCAAATACCGGCGGGAGCTCGAGGGCCTGGTAGATATAACCGCCGTCGATTTCCGCCCCGCCCTCCGTTGTCACCTCGCTACTCCCCGCAACGAGCGTGATCCCCGCGCCTTCGCGTCCGAAGACCGGCTTGCGCGCATAAGCGCCGCCGAGCGGTTCGGGCGTGGTGAAGGCGGGGAGCAAATTCGGGTGCCCCGGGAAAAGATCCCAGAGCAGCGGCAGGAGGCGCTTATTGCTCAAGATCATCTTCCACGGCGGTTCGATGACGCTCCACGGCTCCAGCGGGAGGTGCTTCGCAAAGGGTTCGCGGATCAGCCATTCCCACGGGTAGAGCTTGAAGAGGGTGCGGATCGGCTGGCAGATGAGGTCCACAAATTCGCGCCCGTTCCAGCCGACCTCGTCCACGTAGAGGCGCGAGGTGGGCAAGCCCGCTTGGCGCGCGGTGTCCTCCAGATAAACGACGGTGGCGAATTCCTCGTCACTACCCCGAGCCATGGCGAAATGAACCGGCCCCTCGATGCCGCTGATTTCCCAGTGGGCGATGAGGCGCTCGTGCAGGGAATTAAACTGGTCGCCGCCGGGGAAGCATTCCTCCAGCCAGTACCACTGGACCACCGCCGCCTCCAGGAGCGAGGTCGGCGTATCGGCGTTGAATTCGTAGAGCTTCGGCGCTCCCGAGCCCGCGCCACCGTAGCGGAGATCGAAGCGACCGTAGAGCGCCACGTCGTCCTCGGTCCACGAGCGCCGGATCATCGGGGCGAACGCCTTGGGGATGCCCATGCGCTCCCAGAGATCGTGGGCCAGCACGTGCTCCACCGCAGCGCAGCAGAGCCGAAAGAGTTCGTTGGTGGCCCGTTCGAGCTCCATTACCTCGGCCATGGTGAAAACGTAATGGGCCGACTCGTCCCAATAGGGCGTTTCCGCCGTATGGAAGACGAGGCCCAGGGCTTCCACCTTGGGTTGCCAATCCGGGCGCGGAGCGGTGCGGAGGCGTTTCATCCTAAAAGCGGCGATGGGAATGGCCGCAAAAAAGCGCAAGAGGCGCAAAAGCAGAAGGTTAGGATCACAAAATACCTCATTTGAAGTCCACCCTGAGGGTGAGGCTAAATCTCTCTATAAAACCGGCATACCTCTTTAATTTTGCGCTTTTTGCGCCTTTTTGCGGCTAATTCTATTTTCGGTTTTAGGTTCATGGGGTTTAGCCCCCGTGCCCGCCGAACCCGTGGAACCCAAAGCCGCCCCGGGTGATGCCGTGGAAAAAACCGCCGCCGTTGCTCAAACCACGGTTGCCGAAGTTCCACCCATGGCCGCCGCCATGATAGCCGCTGCCGCCATGGTAGCCGGAGCCGCCCGGCGTGGGGCTGGGGGTCGGCGAGGCGTTCGGGTCAGCCGGAGGCTGCGGAGAGCGGCCACAAGCGCCCAGCACCACCGAGCCGGTGATTAAGAGAAGGACTTTCTTCGAGCGTTTCACTCGGGGGTGGGGAAAAAAGGAATATTAGCTAATGGCCGTCGCGATGACGTGGCAGATGCCGAGCACGATGGCTCCGCAGAGGATGCCGACGGCGACGTTGCCCTTCTCCAGTTCCTTGTCGAAGGAGACCGGCGTGGCCCAGTCGAAAAGCTTGAAGCCCAGGATGGAGAGCACAATGCCCACCAGGCCAAAGAGAACCGTCGAGATGATCGCCTCGGGCAACGTGGAGGGCGCCCAGGCCAGGAGGGAAAGTCCGGAAAAAAGTGCCATGTCGCATGCATAGCAGAAGCCGCGGCGGGTTACAGAGAAAAAGATGGCCAGGCGGGTAATGAGGGACCAAAAAAGCGTGCGGGCCGGGCCGGGCGAGGGTAGAGTTTGCAGCCCGAAAATGTCCTTCCGCCTCTTCGATCTCAATGACCCTCAGCGCCACGCCGTGACCACCACGGAGGGGCCGCTGCTCATTCTCGCCGGGGCGGGCACGGGCAAAACGCGCGTTATCACCTTCCGCATCGGCTACATGCTCTCCGAGGGCATCGACGCCGCCTCCATCCTGGCCGTCACCTTCACCAATAAGGCCGCCAACGAAATGCGCGAGCGCCTCATGGCCATGCTCGGCAAGGAAAAGGCGGGCAAGGTCACGATGTCCACCTTCCACGCCCTCTGCATGCGCATCCTGCGCCAGGATATCGAGAAGCTCGGCTACAAAAAGAACTTCACCATCTACGACGAGGGCGACCAGACGGGCCTCATTAAGAAGATCATCACGCGCACGGTGGCCATTGGCGAAAAAATGGAGCCCAACGTCGCCAAGTCCCTGATCAGCAAGGCCAAGAACAACGGCTGGAACGCCCCGCAGGAGGAGAAAACCCTCATCGGCGCGATCTTCGCCCGCTACCAGGCCGACTTGAAGCAGCTCAACGCCGTCGACTTCGACGACCTGCTGCTCCTCACCGTCAAGCTCCTCTCCGAGCACGCCGACGTGCGCCAGCGTTGGCAGAAGCGCTTCCGCTACGTCATGGTCGACGAGTTCCAGGATACCAACCGCCTTCAGCTCGAGCTGGTCAGCTACATCGCCAAGCACGACGACGGCACCCCGCCCAACGTCGCCGTGGTGGGCGACGACGACCAGTCGATCTACGGCTGGCGCGGCGCGGAAGTCTCCAACATCCTGGAGTTCGAAACGCATTTCCCCAACCCCACGGTGGTCAAGCTGGAGCAGAACTACCGGAGCACCAACTCGATCCTCAACACCGCCAACACGCTCATTAAAAACAACCCGCGCCGCCGCCCCAAGCAGCTCTGGAGCGGCAAGGGCGACGGCGAAAAGGTGCGCCTGGTCATGGCCCCCAACGACCACGAGGAGGCCGACTTCATCGCCGGGGAGATCGCCAAACGCAAGGCCGAGCATGACCTGCGTTACGAGGATTTCGCCGTTCTCTTCCGCATGAACGCCCAGGCCCGCGTGCTGGAGCAGGCGTTCCAGGAAAAAGGAGTGCCTTACCGGATTATCGGCGGAAAAAGCTTCTTCGATTCGCGCGAGGTCAAAGACGTCCTCTCCTACTTCGCCTGCACGCTCAACGCCGACAACGACGCGGCGCTCCTGCGCATCATCAATACGCCGCCGCGCGGGATCAGCGAGGTGACGGTGCAGAAGGCCCTGGAGCTGAGCATCAAAGAGAAGTGCAGCCTTTTCCAGGCGCTGCAAATGGAGGAGCTTCACCAGGGCATCCCGCCGCGCGCGGTCGGGGCCATCGGGGAATTCATAACCCAGCTCGACGCCTGGGAGACCAAGCTCAACGAGCCGCTCGTCAACCAGCCCGAAGTGCTGCGCAAGATCATCGACGAATCCGGCTACTACGACGACCTCCGCCGCTCGTGCAAGAACGGCGACGAGGCCCTCAAGCGCGAGAGCAACATCCGGGACCTCGTGGGCGGTTTCGAGCGCTACCTGGGGAAATCCGACGGCGGCCTCTCCGGTTTCCTCGACGCCATGGCGCTGCGCCAGGACAAGGACGACGACGACAAGGAGAAGGGGACCGGCGTAACGCTCATCACCCTGCACGCCAGCAAGGGGCTGGAGTTCCCCCACTGCTACCTGGTCGGCCTGGAGGAAGGCGTGCTGCCGCATGACCGCTCGAAGCTGGAGGGGACGCTCGACGAGGAGCGCCGCCTGCTCTACGTCGGCATCACCCGCGCCCAACAGACCCTCACGATGACCTACTGCTACAGCCGGTTCCGCTACGGAGGGTCGATCCCGTGCACCCCGAGCAGCTTCATCAAGGAACTCGACCCGGAGCTCATCGAGCGCATCGATTTGAAGAAGCTCATGAATACGCCCGTGGCCGATACGGCGGTCAAATCGCGTTTCGCCGCCATGCGCGCCGCGCTGGAGACCGGCGGTGGGAAGTAGGTGGGGATTTTTTGGGGGAGGCCCGTCGGTTTGCGAGCAGACGAGCTCGGCTTTTTTTGGACAGGATTAACAAGATTAAGAGGATTAAGAGGATTAAGAGAATTTTCCAGATCGGGTTTCCCGAACGCGATCCAGCTCTCGCAGGCTCTTGGCGTAATCCTCTTAATCTTCTTAATTCTGTTAATCCTGTTTAAATTGCCGAGCCTGTCATCTCCAAAAGCTCATGGGAAACCAGACGTGTTATAACCGTCTATCTCCGTGCTCCTTGTACCGTTTTGCGGCTATTCCGGCGCGGCTTTTAGCCTAAACCTCTGTTGACAACACTGGGTTGCCTCGTTTCAATACCTCACCCAAATCAATGCACTCTCCAACCGCCGTATGTAACGCCGCATCTCTCCTCCGGCGGTCGTTTTTCCTTCTTTTGACCGTTCTCGGGCTGTTCTTCCTGCCCGGGGGGGCTTCGGCCGATCCGCTTTCCGAAATGAAGGCATTTTCCGGGATCCAAGGGGCGGATCTCGCGAGTCTGGAGGGTGGCAAAACGGTGGTCGGTCGCGGGGGATCCATGAGTTCGCCCAAGGACTTGGCGGTGCAGTCCTGCTATCTGGTCCCCCTGCCGCTGCAAAAGGCGGTGAATTTTCACCGGCAATGGAACGCCGCCCGGTACCCGGAGTTGAAGGTCTATATGCACCGCGAGCTCTCCGCCAAAAGCTCGCCCGCCGAGTTCCTGGAAGCCTTTGCCGCGATTCGCGCCAACGAGGCGGTTCGCTCGCTGGCCGCGGCCACCGAAGCGCTGGCTTCCGGGCAATCGGAACTCCAGCTCAGCGCCACGGAGGCCAAGCAATTCGGCAAAGCGGCCAGCGGTGGCGCCAAAGGCCCGTTTTCGCCCCAGGGGGCGGCTTTTTGGAGCAACCTACTCTCAGAGAGGGCCTTGGCCTTTGCCAGCGGCGGCGCTGCAAGCCAGCCGCCTTACGCGATATCGGGCGAAACCGTCAAAGTGACGGACGAAATCGCCCGCCTTTTGAAAGAGCAGCCGAAGCTGCGGGACCAGTTTAAACCCGTGCTGGATGACGCGGCTCTGGCCAGCGGCGGCGGGAAGCTGGCCCCGGCGCTCTACTCGGAGCTGGTCGACGTCGAGGGACGGGCCGCTTTTCTCCTGGGCGCGTCCTATTCCCAGCCGGTGAAAGACGGCTGGCAGGGAGTGGATGTCCAATATTATAGCAGCAACGGCTTTTTCGCCCTGCTGACGTTCTACCAATTCTGGCCGGTCACCACGGCCTCGGGCCAGCCCGCGACCCTGGTGTGGCGGGGGGATCTCATTTCCTCTGCTTCTTTGGCGGAACTGCATGGGGTGGAACGCCTTGGCTCCTCCGGGGCGATGATGAAGGAAATCCAGAAAAGCATCGATTTCCTCCAGCGCGATGCCGCCGCCGCCAAGCGTTAATCCCATTTTTTTACCCGCAAGGAAATCTTTCTCATGTCGATCTGTCGCCGTTTCGTTTTCTGGTTATTAGTCGGTTTGGCGGCAATGGAGTCGCGGGGATGGGCCACGGATTGGTCCTATGAACTCGACTCCAGCTATTCGTTCGTAGGCGGGGCCCGCACGGATTTATCGGACTTTAAAAACATCAGAAATGGCGAGGTTACCGAACAAAACAGCCGATTCCATTTCGTCGCCACGCCGCAGTTGACCGATAGCGTTCTCCTGCGCCTGGGGGGCGAGTGGCAGCGCTATTCTTTCGGCTTGCCTGCCTCGGCTCCGATACCCAATACCCTGCAATCCACCAGCTTGGTGGTCGGTATGGATGTGCAGGCTTTCGGGAGCTGGCTTTTCCGGCTGGAAGCCACCCCGGGCTTCTACAGTGGCTCCAACCACTTTGACGGCAGAGACTTCAATGTGCCGTTTGTCCTGGGCGGGACGTACATTGCCGGGCCCGACTTGCTATGGGTCCTGGGGGTCCAGGTGGATATCAACAGCCGCTATCCGGTGCTACCCGGGGCCGGGGTGCGTTGGAAATTTGCGGAAAAGTGGGTCTTGAATGGCATATTCCCCAATCCTCGTTTGGAATATTCGCTCCGCAAATCGCTGACGCTTTACACTGGCGTGGACCTCAAGATGTCAAGCTACCGGCTGGACAAAAACTTTGGCACGATCCATAATGCGAAAGTTCTCGACGGAACGTATATGGACTACACCGAACTACGCGTGGGGGTGGGGCTCTCCGGGAAAGTATACCGATCCTTCACACTGGAGTTGGAGGGCGGCTATATGCCCTATCGCGATTTTGATTACCACAACAACAGTCTTAACCCGCAGACCATCAACGGCGCTCCTTACGGGCAGATTTCCTTAAGCAGCCGCTTTTAAACCATGGAAACATTAGCGGCCTCCGCCGGTTACTCCGGTGTGCGCCCCCTATGGGCAGAGGGCAAGACAGATGCCAAAGGACTGGCCATCGCAACCACTCATGGCCAGGCCACGGTGGTGGAGTCATTCAGGCAAATCGCCAGCGGCTGCTGGGAAAAGACGCTCGTAGAGCAATGCCAGGATCGCCGTTATTACGAAGTGATCGAGGAGACCCTGTGCGATGAGTTTGAGTATCGCTACGCCGTCCTGGAAAACAAACACTCCGGCGCGGTGGTTATCCAGCCGATGTTCATCGTCATGCAGGATATCACCGCCGGGCTGCCGATGCGCGTGCGCAAAGGCGTTTTGCGCATCCGCCAACGCTTCCCGAACTTCCTGAAAATGCGGATCCTCATGGTGGGGTGCGCCGCCGGGGAAGGGCAGCTCGATTCCCAGGAACCCTGGGCGGTGGAAGCGCTACGGGAGGCCGTCGAACAATACGCTCGCCGCATCAAAGCCTCGCTCATTTTGTACAAGGACATCCCCTCCTCCTACCGGGAGAGCCTCTCCGGCCTGTGCAAGCAGGGGTACACCCGCACGCCCAGCATGCCGGGCGCTTCGCTGCCCATCGATTTCGAGAACTTCGAGGCCTACGTGCAGCAAAAGCTCAGCCGGATTTACCGCAAAGGCTTGCGGCGCAAATTCCGCGAGTCCGAAGCGCTGGGGCCGTTGACGCTGGAGGTGGTCCACGACGTCACGCCTTGCCTGGACGAAGTTTACCCCCTTTACCTTCAGACCCACAACCGCTCCGAGTTCAAGTTCGAGGTGCTTACCAAAGAACACCTGGCGCAACTGGGGCAGCAGATGCCGGACCGGATGCGCTTTTTCCTCTGGCGGCACAAAGGGCGCATGGTCGCCTTTGCGATGTGCATGGTCCGCGACGAGACCCTCTACGATCTCAACGTCGGGATGGAATACCCCATCGCGCTGGATCTCCACATGTACTTCGTGACCTGGCGGGACATCATCACCTGGGCCATCGACGCCAAGCTGAAGCATTACCACACCGGACCTCTTAATTATGACCCGAAACTGCATCTGCGGATGAACCTCGTGCCGCTGGACCTCTACGCCCGGCACCTCTCGCCGTTGATCAACCCGTTTTTCGGGCTGGCCATGCGCTACCTTCAACCGGTGCGCTACGATGCCACCATCCGGAAATTTGCCAACGCGGATAAGCTCTAGCCAGCTCCCCGGAAGCCCCGCACCATGCCGACCGCATCCCCCGCCCCCGAGCTTCACCACGCTGGCCCGGACCGCCCCGCGCGCTATCCGCGCGGATTTTCGAACCCGTATTTTCACATCATTCTCAATGTCGTGCTAGCGGCGGCGGCCCAGGTGTTTTTAAAAAAAGGAGCCGACGAATCCGCCACGCTTTCCCTGTTTGTCAGCATGCTGATGAGCCTGCGCTCGCTGTGGACCTGGGCGGGCATCCTCTGCATCATCGGCAGCCTCCTCGCGTGGCTCCATGCGCTGCGGTTTGTGCCGCTCATCATCGCCTTTAACGTCGCGGGGCTGCTGCATGTGGTGGTTCCGTTGGTGTCCTGGCTATTCCTGGGGGAAACGCTCAGCGTGACGCGCTGCGTGGGCATCGCCCTCGTATTTTTCGGCGTGCTGGTGGTGGTCAAGCCGGTCATTAAAATGGAGGAGCTGTGACCCCGTTTTTCGCTACCATCATCGCCGTCTGCATCCTCTGCTCGGTAGGGGGGCAGGTCTTGCTTAAAAAGGCCATGAGCCTGACCAACGGAGAGACCTGGCCCAGGGGAAAATTCATCCGGGCGTTTGCCGGGGGCATCGCGTTCCTGGCGGTCAATTTCTTTCTCTGGCAGGGGCTGCTCTCCAAGTTCGACCTCAATTTTCTCTACCCCTTCGAGGGCCTGGACCGCCTGGTGCTGGTCTTCGCGGCGGCAGTGTTTTTGAAGGAAAAAATGACGCTTACCCTCTGGCTGGGGGTGATGATGATCACCGGCGGAATCCTGCTGGTTTCGATCAGCTAAGCCCGCGCCGTGAGGGCGGGCCAGATCGTGGCCAGGGAGGCCAGGTTATGTTCCACGGCTTGGGCGGCGACTTCCGGCCCGAGCTTCGGATGATCAAAAGCTGCCGCGAGTCGTTGAAAAAATCGGGCGTAACGGGGCGCGGAATAAGCGCCGCAGACATCGCCGCCAACGACGGTCCCCGCGCCATGAAGCTGCTCCAGCGCCCAAGCGATATCCCCGGCGGTGAAAAGCCCGTTTTCCCAATTCGTGGAGGCCTCTTCCAGCCGCAGGCAATCCATATCGACCGTGACGTAGATTCTCTGCCCGGCCAGGGAGGCGGCAAAAGTGGAGAACGCTTCGCGCCAGTTCTCGCGGGTCACGGCGTCCCAGCGGTTGCGCGAGGCCGGTTTGAGCCGCTCCGCCCACGGCCTTACCGCCAGGCGGCCTGCGCGGATCCCCTCCCAGTTGGCAAACCCGCGGTTGGGCCACTCCAGTTCGAAATTGCCGGGGCCCCAGATCGTGGCCGAGCGCAGGCAGGGAAGCTCCACCGCGCGGCTGAGCCAGGAGCCGCAGCACCAGTGCGGGGGCCGGGTATCCCAATCGGGATGGTTATCAAAGCTGACCAGGGTAAACGGCTCCGTTTGAGAGCGAATCCAGAGCGCGCTGAGGTGGTGAAAATCGCCCGAACCGTAAAGGATGAACGGAGCCAGCTCGCCGCGAATTTCGCGGTAAAACGCGTCCACGGTTTTCCGCTGGGCCGTAAAACGAAGGGCCGGGCCCCACTGGCGGCCATCCCGGTACGCCGCCTGGGGGAGCAAATCCAAAATGCGCTCGCGGGGCCATGCTCCATCCAGGTCGAGGTGAAGAAATAGCGGCGAATTCATGGGCGGCGGCTCACAGGTCAACGGGCCCGTTGCCATTCGGTTGCAGCTGCGGTTAGGGCAGGCCTATGCCTCGGCGGCCAGGGCCTCGCGGACTTTTTGCTTCAGGACGTTGGCGGTGAAGGGCTTGGAAAGCGTGGCCACCGGGGCGGCGCTATTGGCCAGGTCCCAGCATTTGTCGGGGTAGCCCGAGCAGACGATGAATTTCGACTTCGGCCACTGCCGCCGCACCGTGTCGCGCAGCAGCTCGCCGTTCATCCCGGGCATCACCACATCCGAGATGACCAAATCCACGTTCGCGTGTTCGCGAATGGCGCTCAGCGCTTCCTCGCCGCTGCGGGCCTGGATGAGTTCGTACCCGTCGCCCTGGAGAATCAGGTTCATCAGCCGAAGCATGAAGGGGTCGTCATCCACGAGAAGGATGGTGGCAGGCTTTGGGGCGGTGGTGTCGGCGTTGGAAGTCATGGAATCCCTTCGGAACCTAAGTATGAGGGCAAAGGCCCATGCCGTCACTGCAAAAAAGAACCGGGCCCGGAAGAATTTCCGGACCCGGTGGCAAGCTTTCTCTTCAAAAACAGGGATCTTCCCTGTTAATGAGTAAGACTTAGTAGCCGCCCATGCCGCCCATGCCGTCCATGCCAGGGGCAGGAGCGGCGGGCTTGTCCTTCTCGGGCAGTTCCGTGATGACGCATTCGGTCGTCAGGAGCAGGCCGGAGATGGAAGCCGCGTTCTGGAGCGCGCTGCGGGTAACCTTCGTCGGGTCAACCACACCGGCCTTGAGCAGGTCAACGTATTCGCCCGTGGCGACGTTGTAGCCGACGTTGCCGCTGGCTTTCTTGACTTCCTGCACGATGAGAGCGCCTTCCTGGCCCGCGTTGTCGGCGAGCTGACGGAGAGGGGCTTCCACTGCACGGCGGATGATTTCCAGGCCGATCTTCTCGTCGCCCGTGAGCTCGAGGGTGTCGAGCGCTTTCTGGGCGCGGATGAGGGCCGTGCCGCCTCCGGGGACGATGCCTTCCTCGACGGCCGCACGGGTCGCGTGGAGAGCGTCTTCGACGCGGGCTTTCTTTTCCTTCATCTCGGTCTCGGTCGCGGCGCCGACGTTGATGACGGCAACACCACCGGCGAGCTTGGCGAGGCGCTCCTGGAGCTTCTCGCGGTCGTAGTCGGAGGTGGCTTCGCCGATCTGGTGGCGGATCTGGGTCACGCGGCCCTGGATGTCGGACTGTTTGCCTTCGCCTTCCACGATGGTCGTGTTTTCCTTGTCAACGGTGATGCGCTTGGCACGGCCGAGGTCTTCAACGGTGACGCTCTCGAGCTTGATGCCGAGGTCTTCGGTGATCAAGCGGCCGCCGGTGAGGACGGCGATGTCTTCCAGCATGGCCTTGCGGCGGTCGCCGAAGCCGGGAGCCTTGACGGCGGCGATTTGCAGCGTGCCGCGCAGTTTGTTGACAACGAGGGTCGCGAGGGCTTCGCCTTCGACGTCCTCGGCGATGATCAGGAGCGGACGGCCGCTCTTGGCCACCTTCTCGAGCAGCGGGAGGAGGTCCTTGAGGTTGCTGATCTTCTTTTCGAAGATGAGGATGTAGGCGTTCTCGAGGATGACTTCCATGGACTCCGTGTTGGTCACGAAGTACGGGGAGAGGTAGCCCTTGTCGAACTGCATGCCTTCGACCACGTCGAGGGTCGTCTCGATGGTCTTGGCTTCTTCAACGGTGATGGTGCCGTCTTTGCCCACCTTGTCCATCGCGTCGGCGATGATGCCGCCGATGGTGGTGTCCCAGTTGGCGGAAACGGTGGCAACCTGGGCGATTTCGGTGCGGTCGTTGACTTTCTTGGAGATCTTGGCGAGCTCCGCGGTGATTGCGGCGACGGCCTTGGAGATACCGCGCTGGAGCGAGGTCGGGTTGGCCCCGGCGGTCACGTTCTTGAGGCCTTCTTTGTAGATGGCTTCGGCGAGAACCGTGGCGGTCGTGGTGCCGTCACCGGCGATGTCGCTGGTCTTGCTGGCGACTTCGCGGACGAGCTGGGCGCCCATGTTTTCGTAAGGGCATTCGAGTTCGACTTCCTTGGCCACGGAGACACCGTCTTTGGTGATCGTGGGGCTGCCGAATTTGCGGTCGATGATGACGTTGCGGCCCGATGGTCCGAGCGTGGCCTTCACGGCACGCGCGAGCTTCTGGACGCCGCGGAGAAGCGCCTGGCGGGCGGCTTCGTCAAACTGGAGTTGTTTAGCTGGCATAAGGTTTTGGAAACGAGAGTAAAAGGTTGGATGAAATTAGCCGAGGATGCCGAGAATGTCGTCCTCGCGCATGATGAGGTAGGTGACGTTGTCGACTTTGATTTCGGTGCCGCCGTATTTGGAGATCAGCACGCGGTCGTCCACCTTGACGGTGAATTCGACTTTGTTGCCCTTCTCATCGAGCTTGCCGGTTCCGAGCGCGACGACTTTGCCTTCCTGGGGCTTTTCCTTGGCCGTATCAGGAATGATGATGCCGCCTTTGATAACTTCTTTCTCTTCGAGCGGCTGCACGAGCACCCGGTCACCGAGAGGTTTGACATTAACTGCCATAGCTAGTTTTTCTGTTGGTTTTCTTGTTGGTTACCTCACCCGTCCGGGGGGACCCGGGAAGTGCGGTAAAGGTTAGGTTTAAAGGTTATTTTCGAAATGCTACGTCCGCCGCAGAAGGAGACCCCTCGACGACTTCAATTTTTCCGCCAAGCTGGTTGACTTTCAAAACCGCATAGCAAGCAGAAAAAAATGAATTGTAGATATAAAGAGTCCCCGTGCTCCGTTTGAAAAATCCGACTTTACCGTTCGGAAACGGAATCACCTGAACATCTGAGAAATCCTGTATTGAGGCCGTTTCAGAAACACTTGCCGGTTCTGCCTGCAACGGCGCAGCAACAGCCGCTGCCGAGAGCGCACAAGCGGTAAACGAAAGCCAAGGAGATTTACGTTTCATGAGCAGGAAAAATGTTGGGGGTTACTTGAGGTTGGAAAAATAATGCTGGGTTTCGGCGAGGAATTCCTCTGCGTCTTTGATGCTTTCCCGGGCCTCCTCAATGCTGAGAGGCTGGGAGGGATCGTAATCTCCCACTGAGCGTAGGTGAAACGCTTTCAACAGGGAAGCGTGTAGCCGGGCGGGGAGTTTTTGAGTGCGGATGTAATCGCGCCCGAAAGCGCCCAAGGCCTGTCCATGGCTCGAAAACCGTTGCCCATCTTCTTCCATAAGAGCCGTGACACAATAGAACATGCTGTAATAGCTCCGCGAAACAACAAATCCCGGGTAATCTCCCTGCTCCAGCAAATGTTTTGAGGCGGTAATGCTCGCCTCTGCCTGTTTGAGAAAGCTTGCCGCGCGCTCCTTCATAAGGATACCCCCTCCGCCCGGATGTTCCGGAGCAAAATCGAATCCTCTTCGGCGAAACGCTCACTGTCCATGGCGCAGCAGTAGACCACGGCGTCGTGATCGAGATCAATGGGAAGCGTCAGGTTCGTCAGGGCTTGCCGTTCGGAGCGTACGTCGAAATTTCCCTTCAACACCACGAGGATATCGTAATCCGAATCCTCCCGGTGATCCCGCCTTGCGCGGGAACCAAAGAGCACGACGCGGCTCAGGCGTTCGCCGTAATGCCCATGAAGGGCGGCGGTCACCTGGTCCAGAATCTGGCGCTCTTTGGCGGAATAGGTCATCGGGGAATAAAGCGCCGCTCCCGGCTGGGCCGGGAACGGCTAAGGTGCGTGGAAATTACTCTTTCTTCTTATCCTCGTCGACGACTTCAAATTCGGCGTCTACCACATCGCCGTCCTTCTTGGGCTTGGCTTCGCCGCCCGCTTCCGGTCCGGGACCGGCCTGGGCGCCAGCGGCACCCGCCTGGGCGGCGGCGTTTTTGTAAAGTTCTTCGCTGGCGGCCTGGAACTTGGTTTGCAGGCTGTCGTAGGCGGTCTTGATCGCGTCCACGTCGCTGCCTTTGAGGGCTTCGCGCACGGCGGCGATTTCCTTCTCGATCTCGGCTTTCTTGTCGCCAGGGATCTTGTCGCCCAGTTCCTTCAACTGCTTCTCGCTCTGGTAGGCCAGGCTGTCGGCGTTGTTGCGGATCTCGATGGCTTCCTTGGCCTTCTTGTCCTCTTCGGCGTGGGCTTCGGCTTCCTTCTGCATCTTGTCGATCTCGTCTTTGCTCAAGCCTGACGAACCGGTGATGGAGATTTTCTGCTCTTTGCCGCTGCCGAGGTCTTTAGCGCCGACGTGCAGGATGCCGTTGGCGTCGATGTCAAAGGTGACTTCGATCTGCGGGACGCCGCGCGGGGCGAGCGGGATGCCGTCCAAGTGGAAGGTGCCGAGGTTCTTGTTGTCGCGGGCCAGCGGGCGTTCGCCCTGGAGGACCTTGATTTCCACGCCGGGCTGGTTGTCGCTGTAGGTCGAGAAAATCTGCGATTTGCGCGTCGGGATGGTCGTGTTACGCGGGATCATCGAGGTGGCCACGCCGCCCGCCGTTTCGATGGCGAGGGTGAGCGGGGTAACGTCGAGGAGCAGCACGTCTTTTACGTCGCCCTTCAAGACGCCGCCCTGGATGGCCGCGCCGATGGCGACGACTTCATCCGGGTTCACGCCTTTGTGCGGCTCTTTGCCGACGAGGCTGCGGGCCGTGTCGACGACCTTGGGCATACGGGTCATGCCGCCGACGAGGACGAGTTCGTCCACATCGCGCTCGGAGAGCTTGGCGTCGTTCAAGCAGGACTTGACCGGCGGGATGGTGCGCTCGAAGAGATCATCGCAGAGCTGCTCCAGCTTGGAGCGGGTGAGCTTCTGAAGGATGTGCTTCGGGCCCGTCTGGTCGGCGGTAATGAAGGGGAGGTTGAGGTCGTATTCCTGCGCGGAGGAGAGGGCGATTTTGGCTTTCTCGGCTTCTTCCTTGATACGCTGGACGGCGTCGGGCTGCTTGGTGAGGTCGATGCCGGTTTCTTTTTTGAAATCGTCGATGATCCAGTCCATCAAGCGGTGATCCCAATCGTCGCCGCCCAGGTGGGTGTCGCCGTTGGTGGCGCGGACTTCGAAAACGCCGTCGCCGATTTCGAGCACGGAAATGTCGAACGTGCCGCCGCCCAAGTCATACACAGCGATCTTTTCGTCCTTCTTCTTATCGAGGCCGTAGGCCAGGGACGCCGCGGTCGGCTCGTTGATAATGCGCAGCACTTCGAGGCCCGCGATCTTGCCCGCGTCCTTGGTGGCGTTACGCTGGGAGTCGTTAAAATAAGCGGGAACCGTGATGACCGCCTGGGTGATCGTCTCGCCCAGCTTGGCTTCGGCGTCGGCCTTCAGCTTGGCAAGGATCATCGCGGAAACTTCCGGGGGCGAATAGCTCTTGGTCTCGCCGCCGACCTGCACCTGCACGTGAGCGTCGCCGTTGGCCGCCTTCACGACCTTGTACGGGATGCGGTGGAGTTCATCGCGCACCTCATCGAACTTGCGGCCCATGAAGCGTTTGATAGAGAAAACCGTGTTTTCCGGATTCGTCACAGCCTGGCGCTTAGCGGCCTGGCCGACGAGACGTTCGCCACTCTTAGTAAAGGCAACCACAGAGGGGGTCGTCCGTGCGCCTTCCGAGTTTTCCAGAACGACCGGTTCCCCGCCTTCCATAACGGACATGCAGGAGTTGGTGGTTCCCAAATCGATACCGAGGATCTTTGCCATAAAAATAAAGTAGGTTGCCTGTGGGCTGGACTACCCTTTAGCAAGTCCCGGGCCGGATTGTGAAAATATTTATAAATAACTTATAGATAGTTACTTGCGAATATATCCAAAAAGGAAGTATACCGCCGACGTGTGCCATGGTGGCGCAGAATGGCACAGTGGGCGCGCCCGGAGTGGCACACTTTGGCACATCTTGGGGGTTATCCTGCTTTTTCTGGATTTTCGCCAATCTGGTTCTAGAGTCGATTTGCAATAGCCCGGCATTTTACCGTTAGGAGTGGAGAAGAACCTGGGAACATTTTCAATGCGCAAGTCTGACCAATCCATTGCTCCCCTAAACTTCAAGGGAGAACTGTTTCTTTATAAAAGCGAAGACGGTGAGATTCGCCTTAATGTGCGGCTGGAAGGGGAAACGATCTGGTTGACGGTGGATGAGATGGCCTATCTCTTTCAGGTCGATAAATCGGGCGTCTCACGTCACCTCAAAAATATTTTTGGAAGTGGGGAATTGGAGCAAAGTTCAGTTGTTGCAATTTTTGCAACAACTGCCGCCGACGGCAAAACCTATCGAGTCAAATACTACAACCTCGATGCAATTATTTCGGTTGGCTACCGGGTGAACAGTTTTCGAGGGACACAGTTCCGTATTTGGGCGGCCAAGTTGATTAGGGAATACATCGTCAAAGGGTTTGCCATGGATGATGCCCGGCTGAAAGAAAGGGACAATTCCCGTTATTTTGAGGAACTCCTGGCACGCATCCGAGATATCCGCTCCTCCGAGAAAGTTTTTTGGAGAAAAGTCCTGGATATCTATGCCACCAGTGTTGATTACGATCCGCATGCCGGCCTGTCGCAAAAATTCTTTAGCCAAGTGCAGAACAAAATGCATTGGGCTGCTCACGGTCATACTGCTGCGGAACTGATTTACCAGCGGGTGGATTCAAGCAAACCCAACATGGGGATCACAAACTACCCCGGTGACATCGTGCTTCGGCGCGATACTGAAATTGCCAAAAACTATCTTTTGAAAGAGGAATTGGAAACGTTGAATCGAATGGTGACGGCCTATCTGGAAGTCGCGGAAATCCAAGCCCTTAATCGCAAACCCATGACCATGAAAGACTGGGTTTCCCGCCTGGACGATTTTTTGAAAATGACCGGGCGGGATCTACTGACTCACGCTGGGGCAATCAGCCATGAAAGCGCTCTTCAAAAAGCGCATGAAGAGTACGAGAAATATAATCAAAAGCGCTTGGAGGGTCCCTCGCCGGTGGAGGAGCACTTTGTTGAAGCGGAGGAAGCGGCAAAAAAATTCGCTTCCCCACGAAAAAACCTAAAGGGCACCTCTGGAAACCGGGGTATGGCAGCCACGAAGGATTTTTGATGCCATTTTGGCCCCATTTTTTGGGCAATATTCATCAATATTGACTGAAAAATGGGGCCAAAAGGGCACAAAAAGATAAAGTGGATGACGTGCCTCGGTTTCCAGAGGTGCCCTAAAGTTGCAGTCTGCCCCCAAACCGGAAGGGGATACTTAAGGACGCAAAAAGGGCGCAAGAGGTCATCCCCCTTGCGCCCTTTAAGTCGGCGTCAGCCGAAAATCAGTTCTTGTCCGGCGGCAATTCGACGATCTCAAACCAGTACTTCTCCAGGGTCTGGAGGATGTCCACCAGCGCCTCGAAGGTCACCGGCTTCACAATATACGAGTTCACCCCGAGGTCGTAGGATTTGTAAATATCCTCCTCGGCATGCGAGGTGGTCAGCACCACGACGGGGATGGTGCGCAGCTCCGGGTCGCTTTTAATCTCTTTGAGCACGGCCCGCCCATCCTTGCGCGGCATGTTGAGGTCCAGGAGGATCAGGCCCGGTCGCGGCGTTTCCTGCCCGGCGTATTTGCCTTGATGGCGCAGGTAGTCCATCAGTTCCTCTCCGTTTTCGACAAAGCGGAGGTCATTGGCGAGGCGCCCTTCGAGCAGCGCTTCCTTGGTCAGCCTGCGATCGTCGTCATCATCGTCGGCCATCAGGATGGTGATCGGTTTTCCGTATTTGCTCATGATTTGGTGATTTGTTTGACGGGTAGCCGCACGATGAACGTCGCTCCCTGACCCTTTTCGCTCTTTGCCACAATACTCCCCCCGTGCCGACTTGCAATCTTTCGACACACGGCGAGCCCAATACCGGTCCCTTCGTATTCCTGGCGGCTGTGGAGCCGCTGGAAAAGGGTGAAGACTTGCTCGACGTATTGTTCCTCGAATCCGATGCCGTTGTCGGCCACGACGAGCTGGCAAAGGTCGTCGCCCGGCCCGGCTCCGGCAATTTGATGCTCCTGCGCGGGGAGGATGCGGGCGGAGACGGTAACTTCCGGCGGCTGCCCCGGTTTGTGGAATTTGACGGCGTTGCTGAGGAGGTTCTGGAAAAGCTGGCGCATCTGCACCGGGTCGGCGTCGAGGGTGGGGAGCTTGCCGACTTCAATAAGGGCGTGCGTTTGCTCAATGGGGATTTCCAGGTCCGAGAGTACTTCGCCCATGATGGCGTTCAAGTCCACCGTCACGAAGGGCTGGGCCCGGCTGGTGACGTGCGAGAGGGTCAGGAGGTCCTGGATCAAGGTTTGCATCCGGCCCGCGGCCTTCTGCATCCGGTCGAGGTAATCGAGGCCCTGCTCCTGGAGCACGTCGCCGCACTTGAGGCGCAGGCGGTCGGAGAAGGCGCGGATTTTCCGCAGCGGCTCCTGCAAATCGTGCGAGGCCACGCTGGCGAAGTCGCGCAGCTCGGCGTTGCTGCGTTCCAACTGCGCGGCGAAGATGCGCAGCTTTTCCTCGCTCGCTTTGCGTTCGCTGATGTCGGAGCCGACGCAAACGAGCCCGATGGACTGGCCGTTCAAGCCGCGCAGGGGCACTTTGTTGGTCAAAAGCCAGACAAGCTTCCCGTCCCGGTCCACGGCCGGTTCCTCGCGGTTGAGGATGGGCGTGCCGGTTTCGAAGACCGACTGGTCGTCGGCGTGGTAAATGGAGGCCAGCTCGCGCGGGGCGAAGTCGAAGACCGTGTGGCCCACGAGCTTTTCGAACGAATCCACGCCCAGGAATTTCCGGTGGGCCACGTTGTCGAGCAGGAAGCGGCCCTCCAGGTCTTTGACGTAGATGTGGTCCGGGATGGCGTCGATCAGGTTGCGCAGCAGGTTACGCTCCTGGGCGAGCTGGGCCTCGGCGCGGCGGCGGGCCTCGATGTCGCGCAGGATGAGGCCCATGGCCCCGATGAGCAGCGCCAGCGAGATGCACGAGCTCAAGAGCACGCGCCGCTTGGTCTCCGTGCCGATCTGGCGCGAAAGGGTCGAGCGCTCTTCCAGCCGCAGCTCCTCGGCGAGCTGGAAGGCCGCCATGATCGAGCGCAGCTCCGTCGTGGCCCCCTCCTGGTTCATCGCTAAAAATCGGTCCTCCGTTGCCTTCGGCCCCTCGGTCTGCCGGGCCCAGGTCAGCTGGCGGAGCGTATCGAGCTTGTGCGACATCCGTTTCATGATCGCCTTGAGCCGGGCCTGCTGGGCCGGTTCGTCGCGGATCAGCACCGCCAGCTCCTTGGCCTCGGCGGTGGCCTCCGCCCCGGCTTGCTCGAAGAACCCGAGGAGCACGTCGTCGCCCGAGATGAGGTAGCCGCGCGCGGCGCTCTCGGCCTCCATGAAGTGGCGCAGCAGGGCCTCGTGGGATTCCAGCACGCGGTGGGTCCGGGAGACCGCCTGGGCCGCGTGAATAAAGTCCCGCGTGCTTTGCAACCCGAGGCCCGCCATCACCGCGACGGCCAGGATGGCCGCCCCGAAGGCCAGCAGCAGCTTAATCCGGATGGATAACGTGGGAATGCCAGCGATGTTCACGGGCTTTGGGGCTCCTCCTTGGGAAGGCAGGCGTGTCGAATCAAAGATGGGGATGCCATTTGGCGGAGGGAGTGGGATTCGAACCCACGATGCCTTGCGGCATGCCGGTTTTCAAGACCGGTGCAATAGACCACTCTACCATCCCTCCAGAGATGCATAGCAACCTCGCAGGTTCTAGCGTGGATTCACCGGTTTTGGAATTCAATTTTAAAGAAGCGCGCCGCTTCCGGGCCCGCACGGGTCGCCCGGAAGGAGAAAACCGGCAATATATTCTTAGAAGAAGCCTTCCAAAATGGCACAGATTGTGCAAGCTTCCAGCGGTTGCCGCCCTTGGGCGGAATTCCCATGAAATCGCCCCACCCCCCATCCTCCAAGCCTGCTCCCAAGGCCTTTCGGCCCGGGGAAAATGACTTCGAGGCGGTCTGGAAAGCGGCGGGGCAGGTCTTTTATCAATGCGAGCCGCGCGGGCCGATGACCCTCCAGGGGGCCTTTGAGCCGCTGGTGGGCAAGACACCCTCCCTCGACGGGGGCCGCTCTGAATGGCTCCAATTCGTTCACCCGGACGATGTCGTGGCGGTGGCCCAATGGGACGCCGCTGCCGTTAAAGGCGAGCCGCAGACCCTCGAATACCGCTTCCTGGCCTCCGGCGGGCGCACCCTCTGGCTTCGCGAGACCCGGGTGCCCGGGAGCAAAGGCTGCTTCTCAGGCACGCTGGAGGACGTCACCCGGAGCCGGGAAATGGCCGCGCAACTGCGCCACCGGCAAAAGCAGAGCGTCTTTGGCGAATGCGCCCGGGGCATCGCACACGATTTTAACAACGTCCTGGCCGTGCTCCAGGGCTACACCGAGCTGCTCCAGCTCGAAGCCGAACCGGGCTCCGAAAACGCGGAGTACCTCGGCGAAATGATGGGAGCCGTGGGCCGCGCCCGTGACCTGACCGCGCAGATCCACCGCGTCTCCCACGCCAAGCCCGAGCACCCCGTCACCGTCAACCTGGGGACCGTCCTCCGCGACCTCAAGCCGCTCTTCCGGCGGCTCGCGCGAGAGGAGACCGAGGTGACGATCAACGAAACATCGACCGCCGCATGGGTCCGGGCCGATGTCCTGGAGCTCGAAACGCTCCTCCTCAACCTGGCCGCCAACGCCTGCGAGGCCATGCCCAGCGGCGGGCGGCTGGAGGTCTCGTGCGACGTCCGGGGGAAGAGCGCCACCCTGGCCGTCAGCGATACCGGAGAGGGCATCACCGCCGACGGGCTGAAACGCATTTTCGAGCCCGGCTTCACCACCCGCCAGCGCCAGCAGGCCGAGGGCATGGGCCTCGCCGTCTGCCGCGAGATCGTCGAGCGGGCCGGGGGCCGGATCGCCTGCAAAAGCAAGCCCGGCAAGGGAAGCGAGTTCACCGTCACGCTGCCACTGGTGGCCGCACCGGCCCGGCCGCATCCGCCGGAAAGCCGGAAAAGACCCGCCGGACAGGGCGAGGCCATCCTCATCGTGGAGGACGATCCCGCCGTCCGAAAAGCCCTCGCGGCGGTGGTCGAAACGCTCGGATACCGGGTTTACCAAGCCTCCAACGGCGAGGAAGCCGTGCGGCGGCTTGAGAAAGAGACGAAAATTCGTCTCGTCATTTCGGATTTTTTCATGCCATTAATGACGGGGGGAGAATTGGTAGAGACTGTTCAGAGCCGATGGCCCGGGATTCCGGTGATATTGACGTCAGGCTACGCCGCGCCCATTTCTCCGTCTAAAAGTTTTCTGCCCAAGCCGCTTGCCATAACCACCCTGGCCCAACACATTCGCAAATCTATCGATGTCTAGCCTTTCCATTTTATTGACTGAAGACGATCTTGATGTCGCCCGTTACCTTGTCACGGTCCTCAAATCTTTGGGCCACCGGGTAGCCGGTGTCGCCCGCAACGGCTTGCAAGCCGTCCAGATGGCCGAGGCGCTCGTTCCCGATCTCGTGATCATGGATATCGACCTGCCCGGAATGAACGGCGTGGCGGCCGCTCACAAGATCCTGGAGAAGCGCTCCCTGCCGCTCATCATTAGCACCGGCCGCACCGACTCCGAGGCGCTGGAAAGCACCCGCGAGCTCGATATCAAGGCCTTCCTGGTCAAGCCCTTCAGCGCCGTGCAGCTCAAAAGCGCCATCGCCGTGGCAGTCAGCCAGCACCAGATGCAGACCGAGGCGCGCCAGAAGATCGACGAACTGAGCGGTGCGCTCGAAGCCGTCCAGGACAAAGCCGACGCGGGCGCGCTCACAAAGGACCGCCTGCAAACCCTGGGCCTGACCCCCCGCGAGGCGGAGGTCATGGCCTGGGTGGCGCAAGGCAAGTCCAACAGCGACATCGCCACCATCCTGGTCAGCTCCCCGCGCACCGTGGCCAAGCACATCGAGCACGTTTTCGCCAAGCTCAACGTCGAAAGCCGCACCGCCGCCGTCGCCGAGGCCCGCCGCCTGCTCCAAGGTGGCGCCGATGCCAATGGGTAGGCATTTTTAGTCTAAATTGTCTTTTCCTGAGTTGCACGGTTGCTGATAAACTCCCGGCAACATGCAACTCATCGACGGAAAACAGATCGCCAGCCAGGTCCACGCCGAAACGCGGGCCGCAGTCGAAGCCCTCAAAGCCAAGGGAGTGACGCCCGGGCTGGCCGTCGTCTTGGTCGGGGAAGATCCCGCCTCCCGCTCCTACGTCCGCTCCAAGGAAAAGATGTCCAGCGAGCTGGGGCTCCATTCCGTCAAACACGAGCTGCCCGCCGAGACCACCCAGGAGGAGCTGATCGCCCTGGTCCTCAAGCTCAATGCCGACCCGGCCATCCACGGCATCCTGGTCCAGTCGCCCCCCCCGAAGCACATCGACGAAGCGGCCGTCATCCAGGCCATCGACCCGCGCAAGGATGTCGACGGCTTCCACCCCGTCAACGTTGCCAAGCTCGCGCTCGACGATCCCTCGGGCTTCGTCCCCTGCACCCCGCTCGGCTGCCAGCGCCTGCTTCTGGCCAGCGGCATCGACCCGGCCGGGAAACACGCCGTGGTCCTGGGCCGCTCCATGATCGTCGGCAAACCGATGGCGCTTCTTCTCATGGCCAAGGGCAAAGGCGGCGACGCCACCGTCACCGTGGTCCACTCCCGCTCCCGCGACCTGGCCAGCCTCACGCGCCAGGCCGACATCCTCATCGCCGCCATTGGTCGCCCCGGTTTTGTCAAAGCCGAGCACGTGCGCGAGGGAGCGGTGGTCATCGACGTCGGCATCAACCGCGTGGACGATCCCTCCGCCAAGCGGGGCTACCGGCTTGTGGGCGACGTGGCCTTTGACGAAGTGGCCCCGAAGTGCTCAGCCATCACCCCGGTTCCCGGCGGCGTCGGCCCGATGACGATCGCCATGCTCATGGCCAACACCGTCAAGGCCTGCCGCCAGATCACCGGCGCTTAGGGAGAAACGCTCTCCCGGTACAAAAAAAAGAGGAAGGCGTCGTTTTCTCCCTCCGGTTTTTGTCCTTTGGGAACCAGTCCTTAATCGGATTTCTTTCGAACATCCTTTAGGAAACTAGCGGCGTCTTCCTGAGAGTAAAATAGCACGGGTTTGGGCCAATGCAAATGGGGGCCCGTTCTCTGGGAGAAGGCATTGGTAAGCACCGGGAGGCGCGTTAAGCATTCCCCGCCGCTCCGCCCCGCGCCAGCTTGATTATTCCGCAAGCCCACCCTACAAGAGGGACCATGCGGACTGTCCTGCTTCTTTTCTGCTCGAATATCTTCATGACCTTCGCCTGGTACGGTCATCTCAAATACGGGCACGCCTGGCCGATGTGGAAAGCCATTGTGGTCTCGTGGCTCATCGCCTTTGTCGAATATTGTTTCGCCGTGCCCGCCAACCGGCTCGGCTTCAGCGAGTTCTCCGGGTTCCAGCTCAAAATCATCCAGGAAGCCGTTACGCTCATCGTCTTCGTGGTCTTTGCCGTGACGTTTTTGAAAGAGAAGCTCGCATGGAACTATCTCGTAGCCCTTTTCCTGATCGCCCTCGCCGCGTTCTTCGCCTTTGGTTTTAAAACCGGCGGCACCGGGGGAATCAGCTAAAAAGGGCCTCCCGGTACAAAAAAAGTGGAAGGCGTCGTTGTTTCTTCCCTCCGGCTTTTGTCCTTTGGGAGCCAGCTTCTAAGATTTCTTTCGAACATCTGTAGAAAACCAGCGGCGTCTTCCTGAGAATAAAATAGCACGGGTTTGGGCCAATGCAAATGAGGTGCCCCGCTTTTATCCCTGCCGCCTTTGAGCGCCGCTTCGGGGTACAAAAAATCGGAAGATGTCGTTGTTTTTTCCCTCGGAAATTTTTCCTTCGGGAACCAGCTCTTTCGGTGTTTTTTTAGGACCTCCGTTAAGAACCAGCGTCATCTTCCTTACGAATAAAATAGCACCGTTTCAGGGCCGCGCAAGTGGCCACAAAAACCGTCTTAAAATCAGGCCCGGATGGCCCAGCGCAGCTTGGTGGAGGCCGCTCGTGGGTTGCTCCGGCATTCTTCCGCGCCCGGGCGCGTGACCTCGCGGGCACACTCCCGGTAAACCCCGTCGCGCAGCCCGGCTTCAAACGCTTTTTTCACCCGCCGGTCCTCCCCGGAGTGGAAGGTCAAAATGGCCACGCGCCCTCCCGGCCTCAGGCACCCGGGCAGGAGCCGCAGGAGCGTTTCCAGCGCGGTGAACTCCTCGTTGACGGCGATCCGCAGCGCCTGAAACACCCGCCGCACGGAAAGCGTCTGCTCCTCTTCGGGCCGGTGGGCGAGCGCGGCGCGGATGGCCGCCGCCAGCTCAAGCGTCGTCGCCAGGCCCCGGCCTGCCAATGCTTGCGCGAGGCGTTCGGCGTGGGGTTCGTCGGAGTTTTCCCGCAGCAGCGCGGCCAGTTCTTCGGGCGGCAGCTTCTCCAGCAACGCCGAGGCGGGGCGGCCCTTGGCCGGGTTCATCCGCATGTCGAGCGGGCCCTCGGTCTTCACGGAAAAACCGCGCGAGGGGTCGTCGAGCTGCATGGAGGAGACGCCGAGATCGGCCAAAATGAGATCCACGCCGCCGGGCAGCCCTTCCGCCGCCAGCGCCCGGGGGAGCCCCGCGAAATTGCAGCGCCGGGCCGTGAAAGTCTCCGGGCCAAAGCCTAGCGCGCGCAGGCGGGCCTCCGTGCGGGGCAGCTCCAGCGGGTCGGCATCGAGGCCGATTAAGCGCCCGCCCGGCTGGAGGTGCGCCAGGAGCTCCGAAGAGTGCCCGCCGTAGCCCAGCGTGCAATCCGCCGCCGTCTCGCTCGGCTTGGGGCGCAGCACTTCCAGGATCTCCCGCACCATGATGGGGCGGTGCGTCCCGGCGGGCGTTTTGCCCGAGGCGATCACCTTGGCCACGGTCTCAGGGTATTTCTCCGGATCGCGTTCCTTGTATTTCTGATCAAAGCGCCGGGGATTCTTCCCCGAATAGCGCGGACGCCGCCGATGGGGGGCGGGCTGGAGGGGGGAATCGGGCGGGGTCGGCGAGGTGTTCACGTCAAGGTCTGGAGATCGCGGGAAGATACCACCCGGGCCGCCCAAAGCACTCCTAAAAATGCATTCGGGTAGGCCCATGCCAGCATTAGAAACTCGAATAAAAGTCAATAAATCTTAAAAATCTGCTGGGATTTCTCTGTGAAAGCGGATAATTGAACTATGAGCGAATTCTCACCCGAACCCTTTGCGGGGTGCCGAGCCTACCTCGAGGCTCACCGCCGCGAGGCCCATAAAACGAGTCCCTTGTCGAGGCCGGTGATCACCATTTCGCGCGAAGCCGGAGCAGGGGCCGTGACGATAGGCCAGCGCGTGGCGGAGCTTCTCAACACCCATCTTGAGCCCGGCGCGCCCGCCTGGACGGTTTTCGACAAAAACATCGTGCAGCGCGTCCTGGAGGACCACGCCCTGCCCAAAACCATCGCGGAATTCCTGCCCGAGGATGCCCATTCGGGCGTCGCCGGGGCGGTCGAGGAGATGCTCGGCCTCCACCCTTCGGCCTGGAAGCTCGCCGAACACACCACCGAGACCATCCTGCACCTGGCCACGCTGGGCAACGCCATCTTGATCGGGCGCGGCGCGAATCTGATCGCCTCCCATATCCGCCCGGCTCTGCACATCCGGCTCGTCGCCCCGCTCGAAGACCGCGTGTGCGCCCTCTCGGAATTCCATAACCTGACCCTCGCCGAAGCCGCCACCTATGCCAAAAAGGCCGACCAGGGGCGCAAACGCTACGTGAAGCGGTACTTCAACGCCGACATTTCCGACCCGCTCAACTACACCTTGACGGTCAACACCGGCAGCATGGATCACGAATCCATCGCCCGCATCATCGCGGAAGCGCTGGCGGTCGTCGTGCCGGACCCCGCCCTGGCGTAAAGAAAGCTTTACTCTAAACTAGTGGAGGCCCGTGCCGGGAGCGGGTATCCTGCTCCGGCATGAAATCCCGTTCGTGGCTTAACCGGACAACGCTGGGGATCGGCTTGGCGTCGCTCTTTAGCGATTGGTCGCACGAGGTGGCCACCACCGTGCTGCCCTCGTTCCTGGCCACCTTCGGCGTGGCCGCCGTCTGGCTCGGAGCCATCGAGGGGATCTCCGACGGGCTCTCCAGCTTCGCCAAGATGGGGAGCGGGTACTACACCGACCGCCTCCGTCGCCGCAAGCCGATTGCGGTGGCCGGTTACATCGTCACGGCGCTGGGCACTGCTTCCTTTGGGCTGGCCACCAACGCCTGGCACATCCTCATCGCCCGCGCGAGCGCGTGGCTCGGGCGCGGGGTGCGCACGCCCGTTCGCAAGGCGCTCCTGGCCGCGTCGGTGGACCCCGGCGCGTATGGCCGCGCCTTCGGCTTTGAGCGAATGATGGACACCGTGGGCGCGATTGCCGGGCCGGGGACGGCGCTGCTACTGCTGCCGCTGCTGCATTACCACTACCCCACGCTGTTTGCCCTGACCTTGATCCCCGGTTTCATCGCCGTCGCGCTGATCGCCTTCGCCGTCAAAGAAGAGGAGCGCCTCCCGGTGGGGCACGTTTCCTTTGGCGAACACCTTCGGGCGCTGCCCGCGGCGTTCCGGCGCTTCATGGTGGCCGTGGGGCTTTTCGGCTCCGGGGACTTCGCCCACAGCATGTTGATCCTGCTGGCCAACCAGCGCCTGGCCCCTATTTACGGCCCTGGCAGAGCGGCGGCCATTGCAGCGGGGCTCTATCTTTTCCACAACGTCTGCTACGCCGCCAGCGCTTTCGGCTCCGGCTGGCTGGCCGACCGCTTCGACAAACGCCGCTTGCTGGCGGGCGGTTACGCGCTCGCGGCGGTCATGGCGGGGGCGGTTCTGGCGCTGCCGCCGGGGATCGGGGCCTTTGCGCTGATCTTCGGCCTCGGCGGGGTCTACGTCGGCATCGAAGAGGCGTGCGAGGATTCCCTCTGCGCGGAACTCGTCCCCGGCCAGCACCACGGCATGGGGTTCGGTGTGATGGCCACGGTCAACGGCGTGGGCGACCTGGTTTCCAGCCTCATGGTCGGCCTCCTCTGGAGTACCCTGGGGCTGCCCGCGGCCTTCGGGTACGTCATCGTGCTCTCGCTGGCCGGGTCGCTGATGGTGCTGCGCAGCCGGTAGAGTTTTTTTTCACAAGCCCTTCGGGGCATCCCGGATACCTTTTGGTTTGCATTGCGCTGCCGGACTGGTTGAGAGTTGACCCCGTACTACCCGGCCACCCAAATGGAGGGGCGGCCCGCCTTCCTGCACCTATGATCGCCAAACAGCCCACCGTTGTTATCGAAAACCTTACGCCGCTTGTCGATGGCGGCCGCTATCCGGTCAAACGGGTCGTCGGGGACGACCTCATCGTGGAGGCCGACATTTTCAAGGATGGCCATGACCTCATCAGCGCGCTGCTCAAATGGCGCAAGCGCGGCGAGGTGGCCTGGAACGAAACGCCGCTCAAGCCCCTCCTCAACGACCGCTGGCGCGGGACGTGTTCCCTTTTTGAAAACGCCACCTACGAATACACCATTGAGGCCTGGGGGGATTCGTTCCGGTCCTGGCAGGAGGAGTTTCACAAAAAATACGAGGGCGGGGTGACGCCGCTGGAGAGCGAGACGCTCGAAGGCGCGGCCCTGGTTCGCGCCGCCGCTGCCCGCTCCGCGCTGCCTGCCGATAAAAAGCGCCTGGCGGAGATCGCCGACTCGATCGCTGCCGCCGAGCCCTCCGTGGTGGACTCCATCGCGCACTGGCCCGAGCTGGAGGCCCTCATGGCGGCGTGGTCCGACCGGAGCCGCTCCACCGAGTACCTGCCTTACCCCCTCGTCAACGTCGACCGCGAGCGCGCCCGCTTCGCCGCCTGGTACGAATTTTTCCCCCGCTCCGCCGAGGGCCACGCCGACCGCGGCTCCAAGTTCCGCGACTGCCTGGGCCGCGTGGAGGACGCCAAGGCCATGGGCTTCGACGTCGTCTACTTCCCGCCCGTCCACCCCATCGGCGAAAGCAACCGCAAGGGCCGCAACAACTCGGTGAAGTGCGAGCCGGGCGAACCGGGCGTCCCCTACGCCATCGGCAACCGCAACCAGGGCTGCCCCAACGGCGGCGGCCACAAGGACGTCGCCCCGGAGCTGGGCACGCTCAAGGACTTCGACTGGCTGGTGGGCGAGATCAAAAAGCGCGGCCTGGAGGTGGCGCTCGATTTCGCGCTCAACTGCTCGCCGGATCATCCCTGGGTACACGATCATCCCGAGTGGTTCTTCAAGCGCCCCGACGGCACCATCAAGTACGCCGAAAACCCGCCCAAGAAATACGAAGACGTCTACCCGCTCGATTACCAGAACCCGCAATGGCGCGACCTCTGGGAAGAGCTCACCGGCGTCATCCTCTTTTGGTGCGAGCACAACGTGCGCATCTTCCGCGTCGATAACCCGCACACCAAGCCGGTCTCCTTCTGGGAATATCTCATCACCAAAGTGCGGGCGAAGTACCCCGACGCCATTTTCCTCTCCGAAGCCTTCACCCGGCCCAAGATGATGAAGGCGCTGGCCAAGATCGGCTTTACCCAGAGCTACACCTACTTCACCTGGCGCAGCAACAAGCAAGAGCTTACCGAGTACTTCACCGAGCTCACGCAGACCGAGATGACGCAGTATTTCCGGGGCAATCTTTTCACCAATACCCCGGACATCCTCCCTTACTTCCTCCAGCAGGGAGGCCGCCCCGCCTTTATGATCCGCGCCGCTCTCGCCGCCACGCTCTCGCCGGTCTACGGCATCTACAGCGGCTTCGAGCTGTGCGAAAACGCGGCGGTGCCCGGGAAAGAGGAGTACATCGACAGCGAAAAATACCAGTTCAAGGGCCGCGACTGGAACGCTCCTGGTAATATTAAGGAATACATCACCGGCTTGAACCGCATCCGGCGCGAGAACCGGGCCTTGCAGGAGTACTCCAACCTGCGCTTCTTCCGCGCCGAGAACGAAAACGTCCTCTTCTACGGCAAAATGACCGCCTCGCGGGACAACATCATCCTGGTGGTGGTGAACCTGGACCCGTGGAACCGCCAGGAATCGTTCATCGAGGTGCCCGTTGAAGCCTTTGGCTGGATGGAGAGCGATACCTACCAGGTGCACGACCTCCTCTGGGACCAGCGTTACCTCTGGCACGGCAGCCGCAACTTCGTAGTGCTCGACCCGCAGACCAAGCCCGTGCATATCTTCCGCGTCCGCCGCTGGATGAGCCGGGAGCAGGATTTTGATTATTACCTGTAGGAGTTAACCACAGAGGACACAGAGGGGAAAAAGAAAAAGACGCGGAGAATCCTGAGACTCTCCGCGCCTAGTCGCGCTTGTGGCGGGCTTCCTACGGCGCGTATATCAATGCATCACTGTGCATGCATGTGCAACATATTTAGGAAAATCTTTTGCAGATGCATTTTGGCACACTAAAGCCATGAGCAGATATCTAAGCCTTCGAATTAATGCAAAGGTGGGAGAGCGTATCGCTGCCCATGCAAAAGAGCTCCAATGGAGTTCGAATCAATTTGCAGAGAAGGCCATTGAGGCTGTGTGCGACATCATCGAAAAACCGGAATCACGTAATCTTCCTGACTTCATCACAATGATTGATGCGCTGCATGCACATCAAAAAGCTCCGGTGCCGCTCAAGTCTTCCAAGTCTCCAAAATAAACCTCCCTCGTTGCGAATCGGAGATTCGCAGACAGAAGTCGTTCCCAATCAGGAGATTGGGAACGAGGAAAAGAAGATGAAAAGATTCCTGTTCACAACTCTGTTCGCGGTTGGCGTTGCCGAGATTGTAATCGGCGTACTTGTGGGCAGGGTAAGAATCTACGGATACGTTTTCCCCTTTTTCAGGGCCCTGGGGCTGTCGCCGTCCCAAGGCCCGACGTTCAACCATTACATCGGCATTTACCAGGACCAGTGGCATTTGGTCGCCTGGCTGGGAGTGATTACCCTCATCGCGACGGCCCTGCTTCTCTGGTGCTGGAAAAAAGACAAGCCCCCCGGCCCTACGCCACGTCCACGGGAGTAAGGCTGACGAGGAAGATCGGCGCGGCGACTAACGGCGCAATGTCCACCTGGAATTGCTGGTAATAGTCGCTGGCACGGTGCGCCGCGATGGCGGCCTCATCGGCGTAGTGCTCAATGAGATTGTATTGCAGGCGACCGTCGGGCGAGGTGGAACGGTAGAGGTCGTAGGCCAGGTTGCCCGGCTCCTGGCGCGTCTGGGCTACCATGTGTTCGAGGACTTCCAGGACCTGCTTTTCCCGTCCTTCGGCGGGCAGAAATTGGACGAATAATGTTTGGATCATATAGAGTAGGGGCCTGTAGTTAAGCCAGGCAGAGGTTGAGTTTCTCGCGGATCGCCTCGGGCTTTAAGTCCTTGCCGATGAAGACCAGTTGGCTGGTGCGTTCCTCGTCTTTTTCCCAGAGGCGGTCCCAGAAAATGGTGAAGCGGTTGTTGACGCCGTGGAAGAGGACCCGGCGCGGGTTGCCCGCCACGGCGACGAACCCCTTGGAGCGGAAAATCTTCTCCTTCAAGCTCAGGTCCTGCACGAAGTTCTCGAACCGGTCCACGCTGAAGGGCTTGGTGAAGGTGAATGCGCACGACTGGATGTCGTGGTGGTGACGGGCGTTGAGTTCGTCGAGGAATTTCGGGTCAGCGGCCAGCTTGCGGTCTACGTCGAAGGCGGCCATGTCGAGGACTTCCTTCAGGTTCACTTGCGACTGGTTGGTGCGGAACATCTGCGCGTGCGGGTTCAGGCCCCGGGCGACGGTCTCCACCCGCTCCAGGTGAGCTTCGTCCACCAGGTCGGTTTTATTGATCAGGAGAAAATCGGCCATGGCGATCTGCTCGCGGGCGGTCTCCACGTCGGCCATTTGCTGGAAAATCTGCTCGGCGTCCACGACGGTGATGATCGAGTCGAGCTGCACGTATTGCTGCAACTGCGGGATGTTGAGGAAGGTCTGCGCCACGGGGCCGGGGTCGGCGATGCCGGTGGTTTCGATGAGGATGTAGTCGAAGCCGCCGCGCGCGATCAGGTTGCGGATGCCCTTGACCAAGTCCTTGCGCACCGTGCAGCAGAGGCAGCCGTTGCCCACTTGCAGAATCTCGTCATCGGTGTTCTCAACGAGCTGGCCGTCGATGTCGATCTCGCCCAGTTCGTTGACGATGATGGCAAATTTATAGCCGTGATTCTCGCGGAGGATGTAGTTAAGGAGCGTGGTTTTACCGGCTCCCAAGAAGCCGGTGAGGATGGTCACGGGGATGCGCGGTTTGCTGGCGAGGTTCGTGGATTCGGTCATGGCTAGAAGTCTGCTAGAAGAAAAAGCATACCCCATTCGCCAAGCTTGCCAAGTCCCGGGGAAAGCGCGATAAGGGCGGTGGTCTCAAACAGCCTGTTAAACCAAAGGTTTCCTCCCATGAAAAAGACGTTTGTTCTTCTGGCCGGTCTCGCTCTCTCCACGCTGCCGCTGGCGGCACAGTCCTCGGATCTCGCCCAGGCGCAAAAAGCCTACATGGCGGGCGACTTGGAAACCGCCAAGCCGCTCTTCCAAAAAGTGCTCGCAGCCGACCCGCAAAACGTCGCGGCGCGCAATTACCTGAAAGCCATCGCGCAGGCCGAGTCCCAGGCCAACCCCGGGGCCTCCATGGAGAAGCAGCTCCAGGCGCTCATCCTGCCGAAGGTGGAGTTCCACGATGCCACGCTCGACTCGGCCCTGGACGCCCTCAAGCAGCAGGCGACAAAGGCCTCGGGCGGGAAGGTCCAGCCGAATTTCGTGATCGCGCCCGGGGTAAATGCCTCTGCGCCGATCACGCTGAATTTGACCAATGTGCCCTTCCGCGAGGTGCTCCGGTACGTGGGCGACCTGGCGAAGGTCAGCTTCGGCATCGACCGCTACGCCATTACCGTAAAGCCAAAGGTGGACACGGCTCAATAAAACACCCGGGCGAGGTAGAGCCCCTCGGCGGGCGCGGCGAAGCTCGTTTTCACCCGGGGCGCGCCCGGCTGGGGCGGCTCCAGCAGGCCCGTGAGCCATTCCGGCTCGGCCCGGTTTATGGCAACCCGGACGAGCGAGCCCGTCAGCAGGCGCACCATTTTGTAAAGGAAGCCGTCGCCTTCGAAAGTGAGCGTGATCAGGCCCCCCGGGCGGCCTTTGAGGTCGATTTTGTGTATGGTCCGGACGGTATCCGGGCACGGGACGCCTCGGTTTGCGGCGAACCCGCCGAAATCGTGGGTGCCGATGAGCAGCGCGGCGGCGGTGCGGAGCCGGTCGAGATCGAGCTGCCGGGGGACCAGCCAGGCGCGGCCAACCTCCAGCGGCGGCAGGACGGGGCTATTCCAGATGCGGTAGATGTAGCGTTTCCCCCGGGCGGCAAAGCGGGCGTGGAACTCCGGGGCGGCCCATTGGCAGCGGCTGACGCGAATCTCCGGCGGTAAGTGGGCATTGAGCGCAGCCAGCCAGCCGGGGAGCGTCAGCCGGGAGGTGCGCGGTACGTCGGCGTGGGCGCTCTGGGCCAGCGCGTGGACCCCGGAATCGGTGCGGCCCGAGCCGTGGACGGGAATGCGCACGCCGCCATTAAGCGTGGCGAACGCGGCTTCCAGAGCGTCCTGCACGGAGCCCTTCCCTGCCTGGCTCTGCCAGCCGCAAAACGGGCGTCCGTCGTAGGCCACCGTCAGGCGCAGGCGGCGCGTCATCACAGAATTCCACCCGCGAGGGAGTCGAGGTAGCCTTGCAGGATGAGGACGGCGGCGGCCTGGTCGATGATGGCCCGGCTGTTCTTTACGTTCCGGCCCGCCTCGTGGAGCTGCTTTTGCGCGGCGACGGTCGTGAGGCGCTCGTCCCAGAACTTCACCGTGCAGGGGGTCAGTTTCTGGAGCTTGGCGGCGAAGTCCTTTGCCTTATCCGCTGCGGGGCCGTAGGTGCCGTTCATGTTGCGCGGCAGGCCGATCACCACGGTGGCGATTTTCTCGCGCTCGACCAAGGCCGCGATGGTCTTGATCGGGTTGCCCTCCTTTGCCTTCACCGTTTCGAGCGGGTGCGCGAGCATCCCCAACTCGTCCGAAAGGGCCAGCCCAATGCGTGCTTCACCGACGTCGATGCCTAAAATGCGGGTCATACCGGGAACCCTAACCCGTGCGGCCCCTGTGCGCCAGTACGGAAAAACGGACTCACCACAGAGGACACGGAGGACACAGAGGGGCGGAAGAGGAATGGGAGTTATAAGGCGGGTGAGTGCAATAGTGCCAATGGGAGAAAAAAGGCCGAAAAAAACCTCCTGCCTTTTCCTCTGTGCCCTCCGTGTCCTCTGTGGTGCATTCTTCCCTCCGTTTCCCTTTGCGTTTTTCGTCAAATTGCTTTTTTCTCGCGAGTGCATCAATGAAAGTCTCCGATCTGCGTGGCATCCTTCAGTACGTCCCCCGGTTTCGGGAAAAAACCTTCGTGGTCGAAATCGACGGGGACGTCATCGCGTCGAAAAATTTCGGGAACATCCTCCTGGATCTCGCGGTGTTGCGTTCGCTCAATATCAAAGTCGTCCTGGTCCACGGGGCGGCCCGCCAGATCGCGGCACTGGCCAAGGCGCGCGGCGTCGAGGTCAGCAACACCGATGGCACCGGCATTACCGACGACCCGACGCTGACCTTGAGCATCGAGGCGGCCATCCAGATCACCAACGACATCATGCAGGGCCTCACGTCCGTGGATCTCCGGGCGGCCTATGCCAATGCCATCATCGCCCACCCCTTCGGCATCCGGGGCGGCGTCGATTACCTCCAGACCGGCAAGGTCGAGCGCGTTGATACCCACGCCCTCCAGCTTTTCCTGGATCAGGGGATCATCCCCATCATCCCCCCCATTGGCTTCGACGGCGAGGGGAAGACCTTCCGGGTCAACTCCGACTCCATCGCGTTCGAGGTCGCCGAAGCCCTCCGGGCCACCAAGATCATCTACCTCATGGCGGGCGACGGCCTTTGCCAGAAGGGGGAGATCGTCCGGCAGATTTCCATCGCCGAGACCGAGGAGATCCTCAAAAAACGCAAACTTCCCGCCAACCTCTCCTCCAAGCTCGAATTCGGCGCCCTCGCCTGCCGCAACAACATTCCGCGCGTCCATATCCTCAACGGGCTCGTCAACGAGGCGCTCCTCACCGAAGTGTTCAGCCACGACGGCATCGGGACGATGGTCTACTCCAACGAGTACCAGCAGATCCGGCGCGTTTTTAAGAAAGACGTACGCGGCGTCATGACGCTCATCCGCGAGAGCGTCCACAACGAGGAACTCATCCGCCGCACCCGCAGCGACATCATTTCAAGCATCGATGACTACTGGGTCCTGGAGATCGACCGGACCTTGGTGGGCTGCGTGGCGCTCCACTCTTACCCCGGGGAGGTAAAGGGCGAGCTGGCATGCCTCTACGTGGCCAAGGGCTACAGCGACCAGGGCTTCGGGCAGAAATTAATGGCCTTCGTCGAGCGGCTCGCGGCGGAAAAGGGGCTCAAAAAAGTCTTCGCCCTTTCCACCCAGGCCTTCTCCTTCTTTCAGCAAAAAGGAGGCTACCAGGAAGTGCCGCCGGAGGAGCTGCCGCCCGCCCGCCTGGAGAAATACCAGGCCAGCAACCGGAACTCCAAGGTCCTCATGAAGGACGTGGAACTCCCGTCCCGCTCCAAACACAAGCGCCACGCCGAGTAGTTCCATTCCGCCCCCCCGCGCGGGGATTGGCGGTTGCAGGAGAGGGGAAACCCACTTATAAAACACGGATGATCGACTACATGCAGAAAGGCGGGCCGTTGATGTGGCTCCTGGTGCTCTTGAGCATCGTTTCAACGGTCGTCTTTTTTGAACGGCTGATCTACTACCACCGCGTCAGCCTGCGCGTGGGCGAGTTTCTGCGCGGCCTCTCCAACCTGATCGTAGGGGGCCGCTATGCCGAGGCGCTCCACGAGTGCGCCGGAACGGCTGGCCCCGTGGCCCGTGTGATCCACGCCGCCATCGCCCGGCACGAAGCCTCCCGCGCAGAGCTCAAAGACATCGTCCAGGAAGCGGGCCAGCTCGAAGTCCCCAAGCTGGAGCGCCGCCTGGCCATGCTGGCCACCATCGCCTACGTGGCCCCCATGGTGGGGCTGCTCGGGACCGTCACCGGGATGATCGAGGTTTTCGTTTCCCTTTCCAGCAATGCCGGGGGCGTCGCCACCACCGCCGACATCTCCACGGGCGTTTATAAGAGCCTCCTTACCACCGCCGCCGGGCTCGTTGTTGCCATCCCCTCCTCGCTTGCCTACAGCTTCCTCTCCTCCCGGGTCAGCACCCTCATGCACGATATGGAGCGGGCGGGGATCGAGGTTGTGAACCTGATTACCCAGCACCCGCCCACGCCGCCGGAGCCCCTGGCCGTCTTTGGCGCGGCTCGTCACCAGCAGCAGGTCAAGTGACCCTCCCGGCATGAAGCTCCAGCGCACTTCCCGCTATAACCCGGAGTTGTTCAACGTCATCCCGTTGGTCAACGTCCTCTTCCTGGCGCTCGCCTTTGTCACGCTGGGGCGCACGTTCGTGCTTCAGCCGGGCCTTTCGGTGAATCTGCCCTCCTCGCAGTTTAACCTCAGCGTGCAGCGGCACGCGCAGATTGTCAGCATCACCGCCGGGGCGCTCCCCTCCATTTACTACGACGACCGCCGGGTGGAGCTTCCCGAGCTGGAGGCCGCCCTGGCCCGGCCGGAAATCAAGCACCGCTCGCTCATCATCCGGGCCGACCGGGCGGTGCCCTACGAAGTCGTCTCCAACGTCACCAACGCCGCCCTGCGGCTCGGGTACTCCGTTGCCGTGGCCGCCACCAGCACCCCGCAATGAAGCCCGAACCGGAACACGGCACGCTCTCGGCCCTCGCCGCCCAGGTGGAGCATTACCGGACGGTTTTCCGGTGGCCGGAGCGGAGGTCCTCCCTATTGCTGCCGCTCCTTTTCGTGATCTCCGTGGCCGTCCACGGGTTGGCCTTCTACATCTTTCAGGTCCAGTACCCGCCCACGGCGGTCAGCGCCCCGCCTCCGGCTCAGGTAACACTGTTGACGGGCGATACCCCCCAGGGTGCGGCGCTGCTCAAGTGGGTCGAGTCCCGCGACCCGGCCACCGCCGCCCGCGTCATGTCAGCAGGCGCTCCGGCCCTCAAGGAGATCCTCTACACCCCCTCCTACGCAGCGGCTCAGACCCAGCCGCTCGACCAGGATCCGCCCGTGGACCCGGTTCCCATGCCTCCCGCCCACAGCCTGCTCGACTGGACGTGCGAACGCCCCAGGACGGCCACCCCCGGGGCCCCCAAGCGGGTCGCATCCTCCCTGAAATTCTCTGAAAGCCTCCGCAAACGCGACGCCACCCCCGGCACTCCCCTTGCCCTCACCTCGCGCAGCACCGTGAACCTGCACCGGGCCGTCTTCCTGGCCGCCGTGAGCGGCGAGGGCCAGGTGCGCTACTGCTTCCTCCAGGAGCGCAGCGGCGACCCGGCCATGGATTCGCAGGCCGAGGCGCTGCTCCGGGCCCACGCCTTCCTCCCCTCCGGCACGGCGCTGGAGTGGGGCTATGCCGTCATCACCTGGGGCGCGGAGGCCTACGCGCCCGAACCCACCCCCACCCCCATGGAGGCCTCCGGCACATGATCCGCGTCAGCCTGACTCTCCTCATTTTCATCTACCTGACCCTCTTTCTGATGGCCGTTATCGCCCTCTGGGTCTGGGCCGAGTGGCGGCGCACCCGCAACGAGCGCCGGGCCGTACGCTTTCGCGTGCGTTGCTCCATCTGCTCCTTTGAGTTCGAGGACCCCAGCGACGATCCGCTCCCCCGCTGCCCCCGCTGCGGCAGCCCCAACGAGCGGGACCCTTTTCAGCTGCTCTAGGGCACCTCTGGACTAAGGGGTTTTTTTGCGTTGACGGATGCACGCATCTTTGCGTAGGCTGAATTACGTATAGCTCACTGGAGGGTCCCGCATATGAACTTCAAATCTCTTTTTCTCGCCCTGGTTTGCACCGCCGTTTTCCCGGCCAGCCAGGCAAGCGCCACCGTGTTGGTGAACGGCGGGTTTGAAGATTCCACCGGCAACTGGACCATGAGCGCCACCGCCGCGTCCGGTTGGTCGACGACCGCCGGGGATCACCAGATGGAAATCTGGAGCAATGACTTCATGAGCGTACCGGCCTACGAGGGCAACTACTTCATGGAGCTCAACGCCAACCAGACGGCCACGGTCTACCAGGACATAACGGGGCTGACGGCGGGCGACCTGATTTCGCTCAGTTTCGCCCACCGGGGCCGCGTGACCGAGGAGTCGATGCTGGTGACGCTGACCGACCTGGGCACCGACGGGATCTACGGAACGGCCGACGACGTGACGCTCTTTTCGCAAGTCTACACCGACGGCACCTCCGCCTGGAGCTACTACACCACGGGCACCGCCACGGCCACGGGCGACACCGTGCGCGTTTCATTCGAATCGCAGGCGCAGGGTTCCTATGGCAATTTCATCGACGCCGTATCGCTCAACGTCGAATCCGCCGCCGCTCCCGAGCCGGGGACCTGGGCCGCGCTGGTGTTGCTGGTGCTCGGCTCGTTTGGCTCCTCGGCGCTTCGGCGTAAGGGTTTTGCCGGGGCCGTCGCGCGGTAGTTCCCGCAAAAATTTCGCAAGTGGACTTGCCAGCGGGGGGAGACTTGCCCATGATACGCCATGGCAACCATATCCGAGTCTGACGCTGTTTTTTACAAAACGGCTGATTCATTTTTTGCTCAGAATGCCAGCACTGGGCTCACTTACGACGACGTTTCGCTGGCCACGCTTTACTCTGAAATCCTTCCGCGCGAGACGAATCTGGAAACCTCGCTTTCCGATTCCCTGCGCCTCCAGATCCCGGTCATCTCGTCCGACATGGACACCGTCACCGAGTCGCGCATGGCCATCGCCATGGCCCTCAACGGCGGCATCGGCCTGATCCACTACAACATGCCCGAGCGCCAGCAGCTCTCGGAGGTCAGCCGCGTCAAGAACCACGTCCACGGGCTCATCCAGGAGCCGATCAAAGTGCTCCCGCAGCAGGCGATCGGCGAGGTGATCGAACGCATCGAGGAAAAGAACTTCTCTTTCAGCACCTTCCCCGTGGTGGACGAGCAGAACCACTTGATCGGCCTCCTTCCCGGGCACGTCATCAAGCAGCGCTACGCCAGCAAGACCGTCGCCGACGCGATGACCCCGCGCGAGGCGCTCCAGACGATCCGCAAAAAGGAGCTGACCACCGACCCCGTTGACTGCGCCGACCAGTTCTTCAACGACCACATCGGCATCCACAAGCTGCTCGTGGTGGACGACGAGGACCGCCTCTGCGGCCTCTTTACCCTGAGCGACATCGAGCGGATCACGCAGGAAAGCCGCGCGCTCCTAAAACCCGCGCGAGACCCGCACTTTCGCTTGGTCTGTGGCGCGGCAATCTCCGCCACTCGCAGCGTGAACGGCGAGCTCGACCGCGACCGAATTTACGCCCACGTCTCCGCGCTCGTCGAACGCGGGGTGGACATCGTGGCCGTCTCCACGGCCCATGGGCACACCAAGGGGGTCGGCGACACGGTCCGGCTCATCCGCGAGCAGTTCCCGGATCTCTCCATCATCGCGGGTAACGTCACCAGCGGCGCGGGTGTCGAGTTCCTCGCTGAATGCGGCGCGGACGCCATCAAAGTCGGCCAGGGCCCGGGCTCGATCTGCACGACGCGCATCGTGGCGGGTGTCGGCATCCCGCAGTTGACCGCCCTTTACACCGCCTCGCGCGCGGCCCTGGCCAAAGGCGTCCGGATCATCGCCGACGGCGGTATTACCAAGTCGGGCGACCTCGTCAAAGCCCTCACGCTGGCCGACGCCGTCATCTGCGGCGGGCTCCTGGCCGGTTGTCCCGAGGCCCCCGGCCAGATCATGGAGATCAACGGCAAGCTTTATAAGCAATATAGAGGCATGGGCAGCCTGGCCGCCATGAAGGCCGGTTCCGCCTCCCGCTACGGCCACAACGTCAAGGACACCACCCGCAAGGTCGCGGCCGAGGGCGTGGAAGCCTTGAAGGAGGTCTCCGGCTCGCTCGATACCGTGCTGACCCAGATGGTCGGCGGCGTCCAGTCGGGCATGGGCTACCTCGGCGCGGCGAACTTGAAGGCGCTGCGCGAGCGGGCCCGCTACATCCGGGTCAGCCCGGCGGGCCAGCGGGAATCCTCCCCGCACGACGTCATCGAGGTCAAGACCGGCGCGACCGCCAACGAGCGGGCGTGATTGCTTGATTTGCCCCGTGGGAGCTTCCGTGGCTTCCATGGGGTGGCGGTTTTAGAGTCCTGTCTATATGAAAATAAAAACTGGGGTTCTGTTGATAGGTATTGGGGTATGTCTGTCTGTTCCGGCCATGGGCACCATGTGGATCGCCAATGAATGGACAGCCGATTTGACCCACGAGGCCGAAGCAAAAGCCACGCTCACATGGGCCCAACCGGAGAAAATTGGTGTTACCAAGGATGGATTAGGATGGGATGGCGATCCCAGCGCGAGCGTCGATGGGTGGATCGAGACTCAACCCATTGCCGTGGGAACTTCGTGGCGACCGGCGCCCAACGTCCGCCTTGAGGTTAAAATCAGCCCTGCTCCCAAGCCGTTTCCGACGGCGTACGGCCAGATGAGCACCTTCGGAATAGGTGCCGCCTATGCCCGCTACAGCCCCGATGGCAAACACTGGTCGACTTGGCAGGCGCTCTCTCCGGATTCCGAGAAATACAGTTTGCGCACTTTCAAGGGGTATCTGGAAGTGCCCAAACGCGAGCGGGTGTCGTACGAAGATCTGCTGTCGAAATATTCAGCACTCGATGTGCGGTGGAAAAGCGACGAGGAAGCGGCTGTTCGATGGATTTTAAAGCGACAACCTGATTTCTTTGCGCATTCGCTGCCATTCATCGGTTATGTGCAGGTTTTATATGAGGTGCAATTCGGCGGCGGCGACCGCATCCATGATTTTAAGGTTCACTGGGATTGTGCCATTGGAAGCATGGCAACCACGCCGAAAGACTTGGATTTTGATATTCAGAAAGACCGCGGTGTTCCGTGGCGCTTCACAGCCCCTTGAACCCACGCGCGAATCTGGGAATAGCTATTCCACTCGCCGCACGCCCTTGGGCAGGCGGCAGTCGACCTCCACTTTTTTCCCGACGCGGCGGGCGGAGACTTCGATGGGGCCGAACGGTGTCGGCATGGTGCCGCGCGCGAAGGCGAGGTCGCCCAGTTGCGGGGCGATGCGCACTTCGGCGAAGCCCGGCTTGAGCGGTTCGATGCCCAGGACCGTGCTGGAGAGGAAGAACGTCGGCGCGGCGGACCAACCGTGGCAATGGCTGCGGGTCAGCCGCCCATGGCGCAGGCTCCAAAGTTCCCAGAAGGTCGTGGCCCCCTGCTCGATCATGAAGCCCCAGTCCTTGCGGATCGTATCGAGGAAGGCCTTTTCCCGGTGCTCCTCCTTGAGAACCTCCAGTAGGAAGAACTCGAAGAAGGGGCTGCCCGCTTTCACGAAACCCCGGGGCGGGCGGTGGACGATCTCGCGGCAGCGCTTCGCCCGGTCGCCCGTGGCGACGCCGGAGATGAGCGCGACGGTGGCGGTCTGCTGGCTGAAGACTTTGCTGCGGGTGCCGTCGGCGTGGATGCAGTCGATGTAGGCTTTCTTTTCCGCGCTCCAGAGGTGGCGGTTGACGGCGGCGGCGATCTTCGCGGCCAGGCGGGTAAAGCGCGCGGCGGCTTTCGGTTTTTTAAGCCAGCGGGCCAGCTCGGCGCAGTCGTTGAGCGCCAGGACGGCGAAGCAGTTGAGGTGGGTGATGACGCCGTTGGAAGGGGTGTCCATGGCCGCCCAGTCGAACATATTCCAGCCCTGGAACTCGAAGAGGCCCTCCGCGTTCACGTGGGCTTCCACGCCCTCGACGTTTTTCTCCACCCACGGGAGCAGGCGGGCCGCGCCCTCGCTGTCGCCCGTCCAGAGGAGGTACTCGCGGCAGGAGCGCATCCAGAGAAAGCTCCACGCGGGCAGCAGGTTGGGCCAGGCGCTCGGGGTTTGGCTGGCGGTGATCGAGTTGAAGGGCAGTTCCAGGCTTTGGCCGATCTGCTCCAGGCAGCGGAACCAGAGGCGCGGGTCGCCGTTGATGACCCAGTCCACCAGCGCCTCGTTGCGGGAGTCTCCGACCCAGTGGGTCTGCTCGTAGGTGGGGCAATCGGTGTAGGTATCCTCGGCGCAGCAGCGCAGGGTGTGCGCGCCGACTTCCCAGATCCGGTCGAGCAGCGCATCGCTGGAGGCGAAGTGGCCTGCGTGACGCTGCGGGTAGGTGGCGAACTCGACCGCAACTGAGCGCAGGCGCACCGGCCCGGTGAGGTTACGAAAAATGACGTAGGAATACTGGAGGCCGCGCCGCTGGAGGGAGCGGTAACGCTGGCGGCCGCCTTTGCAGACGTAGCGCAGGCTATTGTTCATCCCTTCGGCGTAGTTCTCGCGGCCATCGGGCTGGATGAACTCGAAGTTAAAGAAATCGACGACGGTTCCCTCGGGGGCGTCGAGTTCGAAGTCATGCGGGCCGACCACCTCGCGCCCGTAGTCGAGCAGCACGCGAACGTCCTCGCCCTTTTCCCCCGGGTGCAGGAGGGCCCACTCGGCGTTGTCGGAGAGGAGGGCGTCGGCGTTTTCGAGGTTCGCCGGGCCGGTAACGCAGTCCAGGCAGGCCAGGGCGAAGGCGTCGCCGTTGGAGAGGACGCTTTCCTCGGGCAGCGGCTGGAAGTACGGGAGCGCGGCGAAGTCGATTTTGCGGCCCGCGTCGGCGTGGAGCGTTTCGAACGCCTCGGCGGTCGCCGCCGGGTCGGTGGGTCGGGCCACGGAGACGCGAGGGAAATCCATATGGTCTTGCAGGACCTTCTCCTGGGCCTCGGTGAAGGCGAACGGCCCGGCGAATCCCCATGCGGGCCCCCCTTCGGCTCCGGTGGCCGACCATTTGAGCGGGCCCTTGGCGCGAACGGTCAGGACGAACTGGGCCAGGTGCAGGTAGCCGAGCTGGGTCGAGCTGGCATCCGGGTAGGGGACGACGAGCGGGTTCCATCCGGCCTTGAGCCGGGCGCTCTGGGCTTCGAGCGTCTGCTCCATGCCGCCTTGCAGCGTGGGGAGCGTCTTGCCGTTGAGCAGGATCTCGCCCGAGTGGTGGTGCGGGCGCATGAAGACCGCTTCCTGGGCGCGTTCGCTCCAGATGCGGGTAAAAAGGAAGCCCCGGACTTGGAGAAGCTGCGAGCTCAGGTCCTCCGGGAGAATCAGCCGCCGCACGTCGAGGGTCCAGGTCTGCGCGGCGGGGGCAATCCGCTCGGCCTTTACGACGCGCCGGGGCAGGATGCGTTCGCGCGTCAGCAGCGGGATGCCGCTCGGCTCCAGGTCGGGATGGGGCGGGGTGATTTTAACGGCGCTGGGCCAAACCGCGGCATCAAAGCCGGGCTCCCGCCACGGTTCGTCGAGCCGGGCGTCGAACTGCTCCTCGAAACCCTGCTGCACCGAGGTGCGCGGGACGGCGGTGGCGTCGGCCCGGGAGAACGAGCTTTTCCAGCCCTCCAGAAGCGGGGTAGCGTGGCCCTTGGCGTCCGTCAGGCCCACCCACAGGCCCGGGTTGGCGGGGAGGTATTGGAAATTGCCCGTGCCCCAGTGGTTGACCAGCACAGCCAGCGTATTTTTCCCTTTGCGAAGGAGGCCGGAGAGGTCGTAGGCGTCGTACTTCCAGTGGTTTACCCAGCTGCGCACGGGGCCGCTGCCGAGAAATTCGCCGTTGAGCCAGAGCCAGTAGCGCGAGTCGGCGCTGATGAGGAGCTGCTCCGCCGCGCGGGCGGTAAACTCGGTGCGGAAGCGCACAAAGGCATTCTTTTCGGAAACCGGTTCCGGGGTCCAAATCCAGGGGGTCGTTTGCATGGAAGTTCGTCGCCCCCGGGGGAGGGTGGGGGCTTTGTTGGGCATCATTTCCGCGAGCCTTCAGGATTGCAATCCCTATCCCGGCTCCAGCCTGCGGTGCGGTTCCAATTTTTGTATGCGCTTGCCTTTGTTTTCAGAAAATTGTTCCCTCGTGATATGCCCACCGTGAAGAAGTGGAACTCCTTTACCTCGGACGCGGAACGCTTCCGTCCCGTGCGCGACCGTTACACGCGGCGCAACCCGTTGCCGCTTCACACCCACCAATACGTGGAGATTACCTGCATCGACCGGGGGCGCGCGCGCCACTTCGTCAACGGCCTGGAGCGCGTGGTGGAGCCGGGCTGCCTGCTATTCATCCGAGCGAGCGACCTCCACAGCCTCCTGCCGCTGGGGACCGAGGCGCTGGAGCTGACCAATATCGCCATCCCCGCGTGGGAGTACCGCCAATTACTCAAGCGCTACCCGGACGAGATGAAGTGGGCCTTCCGCGAACGAGAAAAGGAGGGGCTCTCCACCGTGCTGGAGCCGTCGTCGCGGCACCCGCTTTTTAACCAATGGGTGGACGAGCTTTTCGACGCGCCCCGGGACCGCGCCCTGGCCCTCGACCGCTTTATGCTCAACCTCCTGGCCCTGCTGATGCCCCGCGCGGAGGAGATCGGCCCGGCGGTTCCCGACTGGCTAGCCCACGCCTGGCGGGAGATCCGCAAGCCGGAGTCCTTCGCCGAGGGCGTGGGGGCATTTTTCCGCCTGGCGGGGCGCAGCCGCGAGCACGTGGCGCGGGAGCTGAAGCGCCACTTTGGCCTCACGCCCACCGACTGCGTGCGCAAGGCCCGGATGCGCCACGCGGCCCGGATGCTGGAGATGACCACCCGGCCCATTCTCGAAATTTCCCTGGAATGCGGCTTCCGCGACCTCGCCCATTTCTACAAAGCCTTCCGGGAACACCACCACACCACGCCGCGCCAGTACCGCGTTTCCCACCGGATTCGCTGAAATACCGCGACATCACCCAGAGACAATAAAAGGTCACCCGGGACAAAGACGCACCCGGGGTGAAACGGGTATGACATTGGGGCAACCTCAGATCCACCACCATGATTTTGCGCCATTCCTCCAATCCTATTCTCCAGGCCAGCGATATTCCGTATGACGCCAGCCTGATCTTTAACGCCGGGGTCGCCAAGTACCAGGGCCGCTACGTCATGCTTTTTCGCAACGACGCGTGCAAGGGCGGCGAAGCCTCTTGGCGGGAGGTTCGCGAGGGCAAGCGGCAGGCGCCGGAACCCGTCGAGACCTCCATCGGGTTCGCCACCAGCCAGGACGGGATTCACTGGGAGGCGGCTCCCGCGTCGTGTTGGAAGATCAAAAGCGACGAAATCCAGCGGGTCTACGATCCGCGCCTGACCATCCTGGACGGCGTGCCGCACGTTTGTTTCGCCATGGATACGCGCCACGGGATTCGCGGCGGCATCGCCCGCACGGAGGACTTTGCCAATTTTGAAATCCTCTCCCTGAGCACCCCGGACAACCGCAACATGGTCCTCTTTCCGGAGAAAATCGGGGGGCGCTATTTCCGCCTTGAGCGGCCCTTTACCGTGTACAGCCGGGGGGCGGATCGTTTCGACCTCTGGTGCGGCAGCTCCCCCGATCTGCGCTACTGGGGCGACCACGAGCTGGTGCTGGCCGTGGAGAACGTCCCCTTTGCCAACGACAAGATCGGCCCCGCCGCGCCGCCCATCAAAACCGCCAGGGGCTGGCTCGCCACGTTCCACTCCGTGTGGCTCGACCGGGAGAAGAACCTCGGCGGCTGGGAGCGCACCTGGTTTAAACGCTACGACGCGGGCCTCATGCTGCTCGACCTGGAGAATCCCTCGCGCGTCATCGGCATGAGCCGCAAGCCGCTGCTGAGCGCCGAGGCCACGTATGAGCGCAACGGCTTCCGCAACGATGTGATCTTCCCCGGCGGAATGATCCTGGAGGAGAGCGGCGAGGTGAAGATCTACTACGGGGCCGCCGATACCGTGGAGGCCCTGGCCACGGCGTACGTGGACGACCTGCTGGCGCTCTGCGAACCGGTGGGTTAGAGCACCCTCGGGGCGCGGAGCCGGAACGATTCGGGGATCTTGGTGCCCGCGAGCGGGCGGCAGTAATCCAGAAACGCTTCGGTGACGCCGTGGCCCTCGGGGGTAATGAACGCGTCGGGCATGACGCGGGTTTTCCCCGCCACTTCCGCCAGCGGCACCAGATCGTAGGAGACGCCGTAGTTCATCACCGGGCGGCGGATGACGATCGAGCCGCCGAGGTGATCCATCAGCGCGTAGTGGACGGCGATTTCGCCCAGTTCGCGCGCTTCCTGCGAATCGCGGTCGGAGATGACCCCGGCAAAGCAGCGCTGGAGGTAGCCGAAGGTGTCGGCCCGGACGCGCGGGACTTTCAGGCGGCTCCGCAGCGCTTCAGAAAGGAATTCGCCCAGGACGCCGGAGCCGGAAAGCTGCCAGTTCCCGTGGGCGTCCTGTTCCGGCGCTCCCTTGAGGTTGAGGTAGATGGGGTTTCCCGAGGCGTCCTTGATCCCCTCGGCGACGGCCACGACGCAGCGGTTGTGTTTGCAGTAAACCTGCTCCACGTCGGCGACGAAACGCTCCACGTCGAAGCTCCGTTCGGGCAGGTAAATGAGGTGGGGCCCTTCGTCTTCGTACTTCTTGGCGAGGGCCGAGGCCGCCGTGAGGAAGCCGGAGTGGCGGCCCATGACGACGCCGATCAACACGCCGGGGAGCGCACGGCTGTCGAGGTTAAGCCCCATGAAGGCCTGCGTGACGAAGCGCGCCGCCGAGCCGAAGCCGGGGCAGTGGTCGTTAACGGCCAGGTCGTTGTCGATGGTCTTGGGGATGTGGATGCAGCGCAGGTCGTAGCCTGCCGCGCGGGCCTGTTCGTCGATGATACGGACGGTGTCGGCCGAGTCGTTGCCGCCGATGTAGAAAAAGTAGCGGATGTCGTGCTGGCGCATCCGGTCGAGGATCCGCGCGCAGTAGGCGGCGTCGGGCTTATCGCGGGTGGAGAGGAGGGCGGAGGAGGAGGATGCGGCCACGCGCTCCAGGTTGTGCATGGTCTCGCGGGTCAGGTCGAGCAGGTCGCCCTCCACGATGCCCCGGACGCCGTGCAACGCGCCGTAGACGGCCTGGACCTCGGCATATTTGCGGGCCTCCAGCGTGACGCCCACGAGGCTCTGGTTGATGACTGCGGTGGGGCCGCCGCCTTGGGCGACGAGGACTTTGCCTTTCAAAGGGATCTTCATGGAGTGTAGGGCGAAACGCCCGAGCATAATGCATTTCCCGATGTTTGGATAAGCGAAAACATTCGGGTGGGGGAGCTTTCGGGCGCATATTTTTGTTGCCTTATATACAATGATGCGTATATAACGCCTCCATGCGCTTGATTTCCATCTACGAGTGCCTTTGCGACGAAACCCGGCTGCGGATTTTGAATCTGCTCTCGGTCTCGCCGCTGTGTGTCTGCCATTTGCAGAGCATTTTGCGCAAGCCGCAGGTGAAGGTTTCGCAGCACCTGGCCTATTTGAAAGAGCGGGGGATGGTGACGCGCACGCGCCACCAGCAGTGGATGATCTATGCCCTTCCCCCCTCCCCCGGCCCCGAGCTGGACGCGAACCTCCGGTGTTTGCAGGACTGCGTGCAGACCGACCCCGTTTTCCAGGCCGACCGGGCGAAGCTCCTGGAGCTGACGGCGGGCAGGCCCGTGGCGATGTTGCTCGAAGAAGGCTGCTGCCCCACTCCCACCCTTAACGCCAAACACCCATGAACCCTCCCCTGCCCCGTATTTTAATCCTCTGCACCGGGAACTCCTGCCGCAGCCAGATGGCGGAGGGCATCCTGCGCCAAGCCGCCGGAGATCTGCTGGAGGTCCACAGCGCCGGGTCCGCCCCCGCCGGTTATGTGCACCCCAAGGCCATCGCGGTGATGCGGGAGATTGGCATCGACCTTTCTGCCCATACCTCCAAGCCACTGGAGGCCTTTCTGGACCGGGAAATCGCGACCGTCATCACCGTTTGCGGCAACGCCGGGCGGGCCTGCCCCCTCTTTCCCGGGCAGGTCGAGCGGCACCACTGGGGCTTTGACGACCCCGCCCATGCCACCGGGACGGAGGAGGAAATCCTGGAGGCGTTCCGGCGCGTGCGGGACCAGATCCGGCTCGTTTTCGAAGCCTACGCCGCCGGATGGCGCGAAGCGTCGAGGCTCCGGACCCCGCAACCCTGACCTATTTTTATATGACCGACCGCAAACGCCTCGCGTTCTTTGAACGCTACCTGACCCTCTGGGTCTTCCTTTGCATGATCGCCGGAGTCGCCCTGGGCAAACTGGCTCCCGGGATCACTTCCGCGTTGAGCCAGCTGGAGTTTGGCCGGGGCTCGCAGGTGAATATCCCCATCGCGGTGCTCATCTGGCTCATGATTTACCCGATGATGCTGAAGGTCGACTTCACCGCGCTGGGCGGCGTCGCCCGGAAGCCGAAGGGCCTGCTGGTGACGCTCTTTGTCAACTGGCTCGTCAAGCCCTTCAGCATGGCGTTGCTGGCCTGGGTGTTTCTGCAAAACGTCTTCGCCCCGTGGATCGCCCCGGAGGTGGCGAAAAACTACACCGCCGGGCTCATCATCCTGGCGGCGGCTCCGTGCACCGCCATGGTTTTTGTCTGGTCCTACCTGACCGATGGCGACCCGGTTTACACGCTCGTGCAGGTGGCCCTTAACGACCTGATTATGCTCGTGGCGTTCGCGCCGATCGTCATGCTGCTCTGCGGCGTGGCCCAGGTCGTGGTGCCCTCCACGGTGCTGGTGACTTCGGTGGTCGTCTTTATTGTCATCCCGCTGGTGGCAGGCTTCCTGACGCGGTCGGTATTGCTCAAAACCCGGGGGCGGGAGTGGTTTGAAACGCGCTTCCTGCCGATCTTCCACCCCGTCACCATCGCCGCCCTGCTGGTGACGCTGGTGCTCATTTTCGCCTTCCAGGCCGGGAACTTGACGCAACGCTGGCTGGCGGTGCTCTTGATTGCCGTGCCGATTGTCATCCAGGTCTACTTCAACTCCGGCCTGGTCTACCTGCTCATGCGCTGGCTGAAGGTCGAGCACCGGGTGGCCGCGCCGGGGGCGCTGATCGGGGCCAGCAATTTCTTTGAGCTGGCCGTCGCCGTGGCCATCACCCTTTTCGGCCCCTCTTCCCCGGCGGCCCTGGCCACGGTGGTCGGCGTGCTGGTGGAGGTGCCGGTAATGCTCTCGGTCTGCAACCTCTGCAACCGCACCCGGCACTGGTTTCCCGACGAGGCTCCGGCCATGCGCCCGGGAAAATAATCCCCGGGCCTTCTGGCTTTGTGGGTCGGCTCGTGCAAGGATAAGACCGTGGATTTGCTCCTCCTTGGAAAATGCGTGGTCCTTGGCCTTGCGGTTGCCGCCCCCCTGGGGCCTATCGGAACGCTTTGCATTAACCGGACCCTGAAAATGGGCTTCCGCGCCGGGTTTGCAAGCGGCCTGGGGACCGCCCTGGGGGATGCCATGTACGCGGCCATCGCGGCGCTCGGGTTTACCGCGTTCGCCGCCATGCTCGCCGCCGTGCACATACCGCTCAAGCTGGTCGGCGGGCTGCTCATGCTCTGGCTGGGCTGGCGGGGCATCGTGGGCTGTTCGGCTGCCGCGTCCAGGTCTCCCCATACCCCCCACGGGGCCCGGGATCTCTCCGGGACGGTGCTGATGACCTTTCTGTTGACCATCACCAACCCAATGACCGTATTTTTCTTCGCCGCCATGTTCGCCAGCCTCGGCTCGGTGAAGGGGGCTAATGCCATCGTGGTCGTGGTGGGGATCTTCAGCGGCTCGCTCCTCTGGTGGCTGATCCTCTGTGGCGGCGTGGCCGTGGCCCGTCAACGGCTGCCGCACAACGTCGCGCGGTGGGTCTCGCGGGTCTCCGGCACGGCGTTGATCGTCATCGGAGTGCTGGCCCTGGGCTCGGCGCTTTGGGATTTGGCGCTGCCCGCCGTCGTCTCGGGGCAGTAGTTAAAGAGGTAATCCTCCCACTCCCGGGGCAGCGGCGCTTTTTCCAGCCCGCTCTCGATGCGACCTTCAAACTCCGGCTCAAATGCCGTGGCGGTTCCATAGACCATGACCACGTTTTCGTCCCCCTCGGCCCGAATGGCGTGCGCCACTCCCGGCGGGATCACCACGGCGGCGTTGTTAGGGCCCCGGTGGTTGTCGCCGTCGATGCGGAAGCGCATGATGGTTCGCTCCAGTCCGGCCCGTTCGTCCACCAGGATCATTTCCGCGCTCCCCTGGACGAAAAACATCACATCCCACTGCTCCTGGCCGTAGGGGCGCAGGGCGTAGTTCTGGGCCTCCTCCACGTAGAGCCGCCGCAGCCACTCCTCGGCGGAAGCGGTCCCCTGGGGCAGGTAGGGCGGGTGGACGTGGAAGCCCTTGGCGCTGCCCGCCCACATCGTGGCCGTGGCCCATTGCCGGGGCCAGAGGCCGATCTCCGCCAGGCGGCCTTCATTCTGGCGGGCGAATTCACTGAAGAAACCCCGGTGTTCCTGGAGATAGACCCGCCGGGCGAAAAGCTCCACGCCGGGGATCCACTGGCAGGCCAGCGTTTCCCTTTCCGCCGCCAATAGCTCGCCCGCCTCGACACCGGAGGTCCCGAGCCGTTGCGCAAGCGGCGCGCACTGATAATTCCTTTGTATAAGGCGGCCACGGGCTGAGTCTCGCAGCCCATTCCAAACATCGTGGGTCATGGGGAAAAAGCTACCGGTTGCCGCCCGGGCTTGGCAAGCCAGGAAGCATTCTGCAAAACCCCAATAGGCCACCGGGGAAGCCGTTAGGTGCCCTTTATAAGACGGCTTTCCCGAGGATTTTACCTGATGGCCTGGACCACCACGAACGAGCGCACCTTGCCCCGGGCGATCGAGAAGAGCGCGGGCCGACCCTCCGGGAGCCGTGCGGCCAGCGCCTGGAAGGCCGCCGGGTCGGGCACGGGGTGGTTATTGACCTGCTCGATGACATCGCCCGGCTGCAACGACCCTGCCGAGGGCGCGGCGGGGGCGACGGCCGTTACGTAAACGCCCTGCACATTCCCCGGGAGGCGGCTGGCCTCCCCGGCGGGGATCTCCGAGACCGTGATGCCGGAAAGCGGGCTGGAGCCGGGGGCTGGCGCGGGCTTCTGCTGCGGCTGGAGCTGGGGAAACTGGGGCGTCTGCTGCGGTTGCTGGGGCGCTTGCGGCTGGGTCGGCCCGAGCTTCATCCCGGGCGGCGGTTCCTCCAGCGTCAGAGAGAGCGTCATCTCTTTACCGCCTCGGATGAGCTTAAGCTCCACCTTCGAGCCAACCGTCGAGTTGGCCACCTGGCGCACCAAGTCGCGGCTGTCCTTGATCGGCTTGCCGTTGAAGCCGATGAGCACGTCGTCCACCGCCAGGCCCGCTTTTTGGGCCGGGGAGCCGGGGGATACGTCGCGCACCACCGCGCCATTTTGGGTGGTCACGCCGAGCTGTGCCGCCAGCTCGGGCGTCAGCGGCACGATGGCCACGCCGAGGTAGCCGTGGGCCACGCGCCCGTTTTTGAGGATCCCCTCCAGCGCCCGCCGGACGTTATTAGAGGGGATGGCGAAGCCGACGCCCTGCCACGTGCCGGTGCCGGAGTAGTTGCCGATGGCCGTGTTGATGCCGATGATCTCTCCCTTGCGGTTGATGAGCGGGCCGCCGGAGTTGCCGGGGTTGATGACCGCTTCCGTCTGGAAATATTCGCCGAATTCATCGGTCACGCGCCCCGTGGCGCTGATGATCCCCTTGGTCACCGTCTCCTGGAGGCCGAACGGGTTGCCAATGGCGAAAACGAGCTGGCCGACCTTCACCTGATCGGAATCGCCCAGCGGAAGGGGTCGCAGGCCCTTGGCGTCGATCTGGATGACCGCGATGTCGCTTTTTTCGTCGCCGCCGATGATCCGGGCCGGGTAGGGGGCGCGGCCATCGGAGAGCTGGACCAGGACCTCGTCCACGTCGGCCACCACGTGGTAATTGGTCAGGATGTGGCCCTCCTTGGAGACGATCACGCCGCTGCCGAGCGAGCTGGGGGCCTTTTCACCGCGCTGGCCGCGACGGCCGAAAAAGTACTCGAAGGGGTCGATGATCGGCTCCTTCACCTTGCGGGAGGTGGTAATGCTCACCACCGAGGGGACCACCGCCTGGATGAGCCGGGTGGTTTCGTCATCGACAGCCGCCAGCGAGGGGAGTTCCCCCAGGTTGAGCTGCTCGGTTTTGGCCGGAGTGAAGGAAACCGGCGTCTGTCGACGTTGATTCCACCGGGAAAGGGCCAGGAGCCCCAGGACCACGAGAAGGACAAAGAGAATAAACCGTTTCATCGGAGCGATTGCGTAACCCTTTCGTTTGTAGGAGAAGGGCAGGCCGGGGTCAAAGCCGGAATCTTTTTTGAAAGCGCGAACTTGTTCAACCCCGCACGTGTAGGGCACGATAGACAGCTTTCACCCCTATCGCTCCCATGTCTCAAACTTTACTTCTCTATCGGAACCCCGCCCTCTCGGTCGAGGAGCGCCTCGACGACCTCCTTTCGCGCATGACGCTGGAGGAAAAAGTCGGCCAGCTGCTCATGCTCAACGGTCAGGAGCGGCAAACCGCCGAGGGCAAAGAGCCCGGCTCCATGCTCCACATTCGCCCGCCGGAATCCGACGAGGTGATCGACCTGGCCCTCTCCACCCGCCTCGGCATCCCGATCCTCATCGCCGAGGATTGCATCCACGGCCACTCCTTCTGGCCGGGGAGCACCATTTTCCCCACCCAGATGGCCATGGCCTGTTCCTGGGACCCCGAGCTGCTCGAAAAAGTGGCCCGCGCCACCGCCCTGGAAGTCGTTCCCACCGGCATCCACTGGACCTTCTCCCCCGTGCTCTGCCTGACGCGCGATCTGCGCTGGGGCCGCGTGGGCGAGACCTTCGGCGAGGACCCTTTCCTCATCGGCGAGCTGGCCACGGCCATGGTCCGGGGCTACCAGGGGCGCGGTCTCGACGACCCCGAGGGCATCCTCGCCACCGCCAAGCACTTCGCCGGGTACTCCGAAACCCAGGGGGGCCGCGACGCCTCCGAGGCCGACATCTCCCCCCGCAAACTGCGCTCCTACTTCCTGCCGCCCTTTGAAAAAGCCGCGCGCGAGGGTTGCATGACCTTCATGACCGGCTACCAATCCATGGAAGGCGTCCCCTCGACCTGCAACCGCTGGCTGCTGCGGAGCGTCCTCCGGGAGGAATGGGGCTTCCCCGGCATCCTCGTCACCGACTGGAACAACGTTGGCCGCCTCGTCACCGAGCAGCGCGTTTGCACCAACTACAAGGAAGCCGCCGCGGTGGCCGTCAAGAGCGGCAACGATCTTATCATGACCACGCCCGAGTTTTTCGACGGGGCGCTTGAAGCGGTTCGCGAGGGGCTCCTCACCGAGGCCGAGATCGACGAGCCCTGCCGCCGCATCCTGGGGCTGAAGTTCCGGATGGGCCTCTTTGAAAACCCGCGCCGTTCGAACCTGGCCCTGGCCGCCGAGATCCAGAACAGCCCTGCGCACCGCGAGGTTTGCCTGGAGTCCGCGCGCCGCTCCATCGTGCTCCTGAAAAACGACGGCATCCTGCCGCTCGGCCCCGGGGCGCTCCAGAAAATCGCCGTCATCGGCCCCAACGCCGACAACGACCTCGATCAGCTCGGCGACTGGTCCCTGGGCGCCCCCCAGTACCCGCCCGAAGCGGGCAAACAGCCGCGCAAGAACACCGTCACCATCCTGGACGGCCTGCGCCGCTCCGCGCCCGAGGGGTGCGAGGTGGCCTATGCCCAGGGCTGCTCCGGCGTCACCGCCGAGACCGACGCCATCGCCGGAGCCGTGGACCTTGCCGCTAGCAGCGATGTGGCCGTGGTCGTCGTGGGCGACAGCATCCCTTTCATTGGCGAGACGCTCTCCACCGCCACCCTGGAGCTCCAGGGGGCGCAGGTTGAGCTGCTGGAGCGCCTGGCCGCCACCGGCAAGCCGCTCATCGTCGTCCTCATCAACAGCAAGCCGATGGTCCTGCCCCGCTCCATCCAGAACGCCGCGGCCATCGTGGAGGCCTTCAACCCCGGCATGGAAGGCGGCACCGCCGTCGCCGAGATCCTCTGGGGCAAGGTCAACCCGTCCGGCAAGCTCTGCGTCTCCTTCCCCTACCACGTCGGCCAGCAGCCGATCTTCTACAGCCAGGTGCGCGGCCAGCACGGCAAACGCTACGCCGACCTCACCCAGGAGCCCCTTTTCGCCTTCGGGTTCGGCCTCGGCTACACCACCTTCAGCTATTCCAACCTCCGCGTGCTTACCCCCCAGATGAGCCCGGGGCAGCCCGTGGAAATCGAAGTGGACGTCACCAACACCGGCAAGCGCACCGGGGACGAAATCGTGCAGGTCTACGTCTCCGATGAAGTCACCTCCGCCACGTGGGTCGACCGGCAGCTCAAAGCCTTCCGGCGGATTTCCCTCGCGCCGGGCGAAACCGAGACCGTCCGGTTTTCCCTGCCCTTCGAGGCCTTCTCCCTCGTTAACGCGGCCGGAGAGCGCGTAGTCGAGCCGGGGCGGTTTGAAATCCTCGCAGGCGGCTCCTCCCGCCGGGCCGACCTGCTCGTGGCCACCGCCGAGCTGGCTCGCAACTGACCGGTGCTTCCCATGCAAAATTCCCAACTTCCCAAGAAATTCAAGACTGCTTTTTTCGGCAGGAATAAAGTCATCAACGAGGTATACGCTCAGGGCCGCCGCGCCCAAATCGCGGAGCTCACCGACCTCTATCCCCACGTCGTCGACCTCGCCAATTTCCAAGAGCACGCCCCGCACCTGCGGGACCTGGAGGCGATCTTCACCACCTGGTTCATGCCCTCGTTGCAGCCGGAGCAGCTCGATCTCCTGCCCTCGCTCAAGGCGGTTTTCTACGCGGCGGGCACGGTAAAGCCGTTTGCCCTACCGTTTCTGGAGCGCGGCATCACCGTCGTCAGCGCCTGGCAGGCCAACGCCATTCCCGTCGCCGAGTTCACCTCAGCGCAGATTGTCCTGTCCATGAAAGGCTACTTCCGCAACGCGCGGGAGTACACCGGCCCCGCCTACTGGAACGCCGGGGGCTTCCAGGGTCCAGGCAACTACGGCGGAACCGTGGCGCTATTGGGAGCGGGGGCCATCGGACGCAAGGTGATTGAGTATCTCAAGCCCTACCATCTGCGCATCGTTGCATTTGACCCTTTCCTCGGCGAAGCCCGCGCGGCGGAGCTCGGCATCGCCAAAGTCTCGCTCGAAGAGGCATTCGAGCAGGGGTGCGTAGTGAGTAATCACCTCGCCAACATCCCCGAGACCCGCAAAATGCTCCACGGCGGCCTCTTTGCCAAAATGCGCCGCGACGCCACCTTCATCAACACCGGGCGCGGTGCCACGGTGGACGAACCGGGGCTCATCGAAGTGCTCCGGGCCCGGCCCGACCTCACAGCCCTGCTCGACGTCACCTGGCCCGAGCCGCCCGCGGAGGATTCGCCCTTCTTCACGCTGCCCAACGTCCAAACGACCACCCACATCGCCGGTTCCGCCAATGACGAGACGGTGCGTTTGGCCGACTATTGCCTGGAGGAATTCGAGGCGTGGGCATGCGGCCGCCCGCTACGCTACGCGGTAAGCCTGGAAATGCTCAAACGGATGGCGTAATATAGGATATTAATACTTCTGCAAGAGCTCCAGCATTTTGCGGTCGAGCTTGTGGCCTTTGTAGGGCTCGTAGTGCACATCGGCGCGCTGGCTGTCGAGGATGCCGAAGTCCCCGTAGAGGTTCCAGAGCGCCCAGCCCCAACCGGCGTCGCGCCAGATGCTTAGATAATCATCCATCAGAGCCAGTGCGACCGGGTGCGGCGTTTTGTTGTAGACGCCAAACTCGCCCACGAACACCCCCACGCCCTGCGCTTCGAGCGCCTTCCAGGGGGCGACGGCCTGGGCTTGCAGCCAGGCGCGGTCGAAGTAAGCGGCGGCTTTGAAGGGCCGCGCGGGGTCGCCCGCGTCGAACCGGATCGGCACCGTTTGGGTTTTCCAGTCCTCCCCCAGCCCGAGCCGGTATTCGCTGCCGCCGTTGCCGGGTCGCAGCCCGATGAGGCTGGCTAGCGCCCAGCCGGTGTTGGCGTGGACCTTGAAGCTTTGCGTGCCCGCCGGGATTTCTGTTTCGAGGGTCTCCGGTTTTTGCAATTTGGCCGTCCAAGCCTTGGATAGAAGCGGCTTCCCGTCGGCTTCCAGGACGATTTCGCACGGCGGTTGGACCTTGTTGATGTCCACCCGCAGCGTCGTGGCGACAGGGAACGGGCCCTCGACGACGAGGTCTTTCGGCGCCTCCTTGGGCGGATAGCCTTGCTTGACCACCGAGGAGGCCTTCGGCATGGGCCAGATGGGCGGAGCGCCGTCCAGGTTGCCCTGCATCCAGCTCGCGCGGTAGTGGCTGACGGACATTGGCTCATACCCGCGCGTCGACTGGGCCACCCCCAGCGCGGCCAGCTCGGGAACCGGGTCCCGGCCCCAGCGCAGGCCGTCGGCGATGACGAGGCGCTGCGGGTCCTCGCGATGAATGGCCTCCGCGAGCTTTTGCACCACGGCCCGGTAGGTTTCGGGGGGAATGAGCCCCGGTTCGTTCATCAAATCAAAGCTCAGGCGGCGGCTGGGGATGCCTTTATAGCGCCGGGCGAAGTAGGCCCAGTGTTGGGCGCAGACCTCCTGCGCCTCCGTGTCGGTCCAGAGATTGCGCGGCTCCGGCGGCATGGCGACGGTGTAGCCCGGGGCGCGGTGGAAGTTGAGGCAGATATGGACGCCGTATTTTTCACCGTAGGCGATGGCCCGGTCGATATCGGCGAAGGCCGCCTCGTCAATCTGCTTCCAGTCCTTGTTCTTGATCCAGAGCCGGTAATCCATCGGCAGCCGGGCGAAATTGAAGCCCAGCTCGGAGATGATCTGGAAGTCCTCCTCGGCGAAAGGCCGGTTGTCCGAACCCTGGATGAATTTCTCCGTCAGGTTAAAGCCTCGCCAGCGGGGCAGATGCGAGGCGGTGGCCTCGGGCAGCGGCGCGGGAGCCGCGTGAGCGTAAACGGAGATGGCCAGCAGGGCCGCGACGAGGGGGAGACGTTTCATGTTTGGAAAAAATCAGGAATGCAAATGCGGATGCGAGTGGGCGCTCCCCGTCCCGTGCCGGTGGCGGTGGACGTGTAGTAAGTGGGTGCTCCGCAGGAGTGCTTCGTCGGAAAGAATGGACTCCGCCGGGCCATGCGCGGCCAGCCGCCCGCAGGAAAGCACCGCGCAGGTGTCGGCGATCTCCCGGGCCACCTCCAGGCTGTGCGTGGCGATGATGACGGTGCGTTCGCCCAGGCGCTCGAAGAGAAAATCAATCACCCGGGCCTGGCTTTGCGGATCGAGCGCGGCGGTCGGCTCGTCGAGGATCAGCACGTCTGGGTCGAGCACCAACACCGAGGCCAGCGCCACGCGCTTTTTCTCGCCGCCGGAGAGCCGGTAGGGCGGGCGATCCCGCAAGCCCTCGATGTCGAGCGCCCGCAGCGCCTCGCCGGTGCGTTCGAGCACTTGCTCCCGGCTCCAGCCCATTTGCAGCGGGCCAAAGGCCACTTCGTCGAACACCGTAGCGTTAAATAGTTGCGCGTCCGGGTTCTGGAACACCACGCCCACCCTCCGCCGGAACTCCAGGCCCTGGGCGTCATCCGCCAGCCCCGCCTCGGTCAGTTCGCGACCCTGGAAGCACACCCGGCCCGCCTGCGCGAAGGCCAGCCCCGCCAGCAGCCGCAGGAGCGTCGATTTGCCCGAGCCGTTTGCGCCCAGGAGCGCCACGCATTGGCCCGGGGCGATGGAAAAGCTCACGCCGTCGAGCGCCGGGGCGTCCGGGTAACGGAAGCCGACGCCATCGAGTTCGAAAATGGGCGTCATCGCCAGCACCCCCATTCCAGGGCCGCCCCTGTGAGCGCCAGGAAGAGCGCGGCGGCGGCCCAGTCGGTGCGGGAACAGCGGAATTCGTCGAGCGTTACCGCCTCGCCCCGGAAGCCGCGCGCCCGCATGGCGTCGTAAACCTCGCTGCTGAGGTGGATGCTCTTACCCAGTAACATCGCCGCCCCCGAGGCCGCCATCTGCCGCCGGAGCTTGCCCGGAAGGTGCCCCACGTGCCGTGCGCGCCGGGCTTCAAACGCATCCCGCGCGATACCCAGCAGCACAAAAATAAACCGCGTCGCCATGGCGAAGATCACCACCGCCAGCGCCGGAACGTGAAAGTGCCGCAGTGCCTTGAGGAGCGCGGGCCAAGGCGTAGTGAGCGCGATGAGCGAGGCGAAAGTGGCCGTCGTCTCCACGCGCACCAGCAGGGTGAGGGCGCTTTGCAGGCCGGTCTGCGTCACGCCCCAGCCGAGCGCGGGCCCGGGCGTTAGGAAAAGCGCCGGGAGCGCCACCGCCCCCGTCAGCAGGCCCACACCCGCCCAAAGCCGCAGAATCGCCCGCCTCGCGCCGGGGCCCGAGACCGCCGCCAGCGCCGCGCCCAGAGCCCAGAGCCCGAGCGTCACCGGCAAATGGCGCGAACTGGCCGCCGCGAGGATCAGGCCAAGAAAACCGGCCAGCTTCACGCGCGGATCGAGCCGCCGTAGTGGCCCCGAGCCCTCCGCGCGCCCCGCCTCATCCAGGGCCTCGCCCAGATTGCGCAGCGTCTTTTCGAGAAAATCCCGGCGCATATTAGCCAACCGGGTTCCGGCGACGCGCCCCCCGGACGAGCCGTTGCAGCCCGAGCGCGGCGGCTCCCGTGAGGGCCACCCCCGCTCCGGCGGAAAGGATGTAACCGGCGGCGGAGTTATGGAGAAAGGCGGGCGCGTAGTCCGGCAGGGGCGCTTTCCAGAGCTCGGCTAGGCGGGCCATGCCACCCGGGGCTTCCGCTGGCGGCTCGACATTGCCGGACGCGGCGGCCACGGCGGCGCGCGCCTCGGGTTTGCGGAAATCCTCCACCGCCCATTCGCCCCAGGCCGTTCCGGTGGCGATGAGCCCCAGCGGCGCGGCGAAAACCAGCGCCAGGACGACCGCCCAGCCGATGCGCTGGGCGCGGCCACGGCTCGCCGCCGCGTGAATTTCAAAAAGCGAAGGCTCGTTCTGCTGGAGCCAGGCCACCACGCCCGCCGCGAGGATTCCCTCGGCCACCCCGGCAAAGGCCAGGTGCCCCAGCATCATCGCGGGGACGGCGATCCCGAGCGGATAGGGGCAGTAGAGCGGTGCGCCCGAGGCGTCGTGGAAAAGCAGCGGCTGAAGGCCGAACTCGACGCCCGCCAGCAGCGCCGCCGCGTTGAGGGCCACATAGCCCGCGAGCCCCGCGGCCACCACGCGCCGCCGCGAGCCGAGCGGAGCCGCCCCCGCGATGGCCCGGTAAACCGCGTCGGCCACGAACGACCCCGCGATGGCCATGTTAAAACAGTTCGCCCCGAAGGCCGTGATCCCGCCATCGCCAAAAAAGACCGCCTGGATTAGCAGCGCCACAGAAATCGCCAGCATCGAGGCCCACGGCCCCAGCACGATAGCCGCCACGGCCACGCCGACCGCATGGCCCGTCGTCCCCCCGGGCAGCGGGAGATTGAACATCATCACCACGAAAGAAAACGCCGCGCAGACCGAGATGAGCGGGGCCAGCCGGGCATTGAAGGCCGCCTTTACGCGCTTGAGCCCCGCCGCCCAGAAGGGCAGGCTCGCCGCCGTCATGACGGCGCAAGTCGAGGGGCTCAAATATCCGTCGGGTATATGCATGGCGGAATTTTATCAGGAAGCGAGCGCCGGGGGAAAAGAAAATCGAAAGCGAGACATGATACCGGCTTTAATACCACGTCTAGTGATCCATGAGCTTTTAGCGACGACATGCTCGGCTATTTTTAGACAGATTCAAGAACCCATGTCTTTTTCCTGAGTTCCTGATGAATTCTTTTGTCTTTTAAGTAATTATATACCCATTGCAAGCCACCGGGGGAGGCCCCAAGGGAAAAGCGTGACAATGCCCCGGAGCAAATTTAAGCTGAACCTTCCTAAACTATGCGCTCCGACATCATCAAAAAAGGACCCGAACGCGCCCCTCACCGCAGCCTGCTGCGCGCCACGGGAGCCATCGAAAACGAAGCTGATTTCGATAAGCCGTTCATCGCCATTGCCAACAGTTACATCGACTGCATCCCCGGCCATGCCCATTTGAACGAAGTCGGCGCGCTGGTAAAGCGGCTCGTCCGCGAGGCGGGCGGCGTCCCGTTCGTCTTCAACACCATCGGCGTCGACGACGGCATCGCCATGGGTCACGCGGGTATGAAATACTCACTGCCCTCGCGCGAACTCATCGCCGATTCCGTCGAAACCATGCTGCGCGCCCACTGCTTCGACGGCATGATCTGCATCCCCAACTGCGATAAAATCGTCCCCGGGATGATGATGGCCTCCCTGCGCGTCAATATCCCCACCGTTTTTGTCAGCGGCGGCCCCATGGCCGCGGGCGTCACCGGCCAGGCCAACGAAGACCTTCCCGCCGCCCTTCAGCCCACCACCGAGGGGGCCGACTTGATCAGCGTCACCAAGGCCGTCGGCGCGCTGCAAGTGGGCGCCATTACCCCCGCCGACCTCGCCAAGCTGGAGCAATCCGCCTGCCCCACCTGCGGCTCGTGTTCCGGCATGTTCACGGCCAACTCCATGAACTGCCTCTGCGAGGCGCTCGGCCTGGCCCTCCCCGGCAACGGCACCATCCTCGCCGTCTCCAAAGAGCGCGAGGCCCTCTACGCCCGCGCCGCCAAGACCATCTTAAAACTCGTCGCGCTCGACCTCAAACCGCGCGACATCGCCACCCTGGAGGCCTTCGACAACGCCATCATGCTCGACGTGGCCATGGGCGGCTCCACCAACACCGTCCTCCACACCCTGGCCATCGCGCGCGAAGCAGGCATCCCGTATGACATCGCCCGCATCGACGCCATCTCCCGGCGCATCCCGTGCCTCTGCAAGGTCGCCCCGTCCTCCAAATACCACATCCAGGACGTCATGCGCGCGGGCGGCATCCACACCATCTTGGGCGAACTCAAGCGCATGGGCGTGCTCAACCTCGGCTGCCAGACCGTCACCGGCAAAACGCTCGGCGACAACATCGACGCGTGGGACATCCGCAGCGAGAAAGTCACCCCTTGGGCCCGGGCAGCCCGCGTCTCCGGCGCGGCCTCGATCCTGATCGACCCGAAGGACAAATATGGCTACGCGGGCCGCACGCTGAGCGGCAACCTCGCCCCCAAGCCCCTCCTATTCCGCCCCGCCGATCCCCAGGCCATCACGCTCTGGCGCTTCGCCGCCGCGTTCAACACCCGCGACGCCGCCACCGCCGCCACGCTCTTTAGTGAGAACGGCAGCTTCCGGATCGACGCCGACACGGCGTGGAACGGCCGGGCCGCCATCGAAGCAGGCCTCGAGGTCCGGTTCGAGGAATACAAAGGCCTCGTCCGCGCCGAGCTGGGCGAACTGAGCGGAGAGCCCGTGCTCATCCTGTGGCGCTACGAAAAGAACGGCACCCGCACCATCATGAGCCTGATTGAGATCGGCCAATGGGACAAATGGGAGATCGTCGAGGCCCATCGAGACCCCTCCTATTCGGCCATCGGCGGCACCAAACCGAGCGGCCTCATGCCGCACGACCCGGCCTTCCTCTTTGATGAGCGGGACTGCATCCGCACCCAGGCCACCGCCTACACTCCCGACGGCGGCCTCGCCATTCTCTACGGCCAGCTCGCCCCCGAGGGGAGCGTCGTCAAGACCGCGGGCATCAGCGACGCCTTCAAGGCCAACTGCGGCCCCGGCTTCGTCTTCGAGGGCCCGTGCGTCATTTTCGAAAGCCAGGAAGACGCCTGCGAAGGCATCCTCGCGGGCAAGCCCAAGGCCGGAGACGTCATCATCATCCGCAACGAAGGGCCGCGCGGCGGTCCCGGCATGCAGGAGATGCTCTCGCCCACCAGCTACCTCATCGGCATGGGCCTGGGCGACAAATGCGTGCTCATCACCGACGGCCGCTTCAGCGGCGGCACGGCGGGAGCCTGCATCGGCCACGTTTCGCCCGAAGCGGCGGAAGGCGGCCCCATCGGCATCCTCAAGGAGGGCGACCGCCTGCGCATCGACTTCCCCAACCGGAAAATCGACATCCTCGTGCCCGAGGCGGAGCTCGCCGCGCGCAAAGCCGCCTGGAAGCCCTTCAAGCGCGAAGTCTTCGGCTGGCTCGCCCGCTACCAGAAGCTCGTCACCAACGCGAGCCAGGGCGGCATCCTGGCGTAGGTGGCGTCCGTCTCCTCCGCGGCTGGGTTCACCCCTAGCCGCGGATGGAAAACCCGCTCACGCCCACCAGCGCGTCCGGGGCGGGCTTGGGCGACTGCACGCCCTTAATGAAGCTCGTCAGCTCGCTCTCGCCGATGGCTTCCAGGAAGCCCTCCACCTCCGAGGGTTCGCCGCCCGCGAGCAATTCCACGCGACCGTCGGGCAGGTTGCGCACCCAGCCGATCACATCGAAGCCCTTGGCCAGGTAGCGCACGGTGTAGCGAAAGCCGACACCTTGCACCCGGCCTTCGTAGAATACATGCCTCGCGATCATGCCGCCGATCCTGCCCGGAAACCTCGCCGGAGGCAAGCCGGACGCGAAAAACCCCGGCGGGCACTTCTGCTCAGCCGGGGCTTTTTGGCAAGACTGCTAAAAATGATCGAGTAGTGAACTCGGACCTACGGGCGCTCCACCAGCAGCTCTCCCTGCGGCGTGTAGAACACCCGGTCAGAGCAGAGGATGCTCGACTCCGGATCCGGATCGGCGTAGTCCACCGGACGCGGCACGCTCTTGCCGATGGTCAGGTCTTCCGGCTGGCTGACGGCGATATTAACCGGCGTTCCCTCGCGCGCCAGGGCGAAGAATTTCGGCGCGACGTTCTTGTGGAGGCGCAGGCAGCCGTGCGAATGCGGCACCGGCCACACGCAGCCGAGGTGGAAGCCGTACTGCGGCGCGAATTCCACCCAGTACGGCATCGGATAGCCGACATACGTGCCGCTGCCCGCCCCCGCCTTCGCGGGAACCCATGTGCCGCCCTTGCCGTAGAAGCCGTAGGAAGCCGAGCGTTTGTGGGCGATCTTCGTCGTCACGCGGAAATTGCCGATCGGCGTCGGTTTGCCGGGGACGCCCACGCAGGTGGCGGCCACGAGCAAGGGCTGGTCGCCCTCCATCACGTAGACCTGCTGTTTGGAGAGGGAGACTTTGATCCGGACGGCTGACGGGTTCTTCGGTTTGTACGCCACCGGGTTCGGGTTCGTCCCCACGGGCGTAACGCAGCCGCCCAGGAGCGACAAAGCGAGCGCCAACGCGGAGGCGGTGAAAAAGCGGGTGATATTCATGATGCCCCACAATGCAAAGCAACCCCCTCGTTTTGTCAAACCCTCGCGTGCGATGTGGCCTAATTTTCCGGGTCGTTTTTTGCCTGTTTCGCCAGCAAGGCATCGAATTTCCGCGAAACGTTCGCGTAAAAGGGGTAATCCGCCGCCGGAGCCGACGAAGGCCGGTAGCGCCAGTGCTTGTAAGCCCAGAGGTAGAATTCAGGGTTCTCCCGGATGCGCGGCTCGTAGAAATCCCAGCACGCCTGGGCGATCTGCTGCACGCTCGCCCCCTCGGGCAGGGCGAGGGCCGGGTGGATCACCACGCGGCAGCGGCCATCGGGCAGCGGGATGCCGTCCACCGGGAACATCCGGGCCCCCCCGCGCTGGGCCAGCACCCCGTGCATGAAGGTCACACACATCTGGCGCCCGAAGGCCGTGATCGGCACCGCCGCCTGGTCGGGCCGCAGCGTCAGGTCCACCAGCATCCCGGCCGCCCCGTGGCGCTTGACCACTTTGAGGAGCCGGATCATCGAGTTTTCCTGGCCGATGATCGTGTGCCCCGAAATCTCCCGCGCCCCGTTAAAAAGCCGCGAAAGGCTCGGATTCTTGAACCCCTCCGCCACGATCAGCGTCGGCACCCCCAGGAACCCCACCGCGTGGCTGGACCACTCGAAGTTCCCCCAGTGAATGCACATCGACACCGCCCCGTGCTCCCGGGCCTCCTTGCGGAAATTCTCCTCGTCGGCGGCCACCTCAATGTACTTGCGCCAGTTTTGCGCGTTAAGGCGTTGGCCCCAGAAGAGATCCAGCATCGTCCGGGAGAAGATTTGGTAAGACCGCCGGGCGATCCAGTGGCGTTGCGCCTCCGGTTTTTCGGGAAAAACGCATGCCAGATTGGCCAGCGCCACCCGCCGCCCCCGCTTATCAAAGTAAAAAGCCGCGAAGCCAAGCCCGTCGGCCAGCGCCACGCAGAGCCGCCGGGGCAGGTAGGGAATGGCGCGAAACAGACCGGCACAGGAGAGCCATTCGATGCGAAGGCGAAACTCTTTAAAAAAGGAGGGGTGCATAAAGTTGACGAACGGCGATTCTTGCAGTAAACCCGATTTCGCAGGCACTTAAAACAGATTTCCGCGCCCAAACGGCCCATATCTTAAAGGGAGAGATCCAAATTTACTGATATTCCCCTTGCATGCCCCCTGGAAAGCCGCTAAGTATTCGCGCTCCAAAATTTTCGGGCACCTCCGAACCCAATGGCGAAAACGAAACCAGACAAAGTGACAGAATCTCCCGGCGACGCCGCTTCTACAAGCGCGTCCACGCCGGCTTCGGCTGCCCCCTCGTCCAACGATCAAACCGGTAAAGCCATGCCCAAACCCAACCCAACTCCCGCACCAGGTTCCGCAACCCCGGCCTCCAAGCCCGGCGAAGTGAAACTCAGCCCGTTCCTCAAAAAGCAAAAGGAGAAACTGCTCGCCCTGCGCGACGGAATGCTCGACTCCATGGCCGGGGTGGCCAAGGATAATCTGAGAAGCCGCGCCGAAGGCAGCGAAGCCAGCGCCTTCGGAATGCACCAGGCCGATGCAGGCAGCGATGCCTACGACCGCGACTTCGCCCTGAGCCTCCTCTCCCAGGAGCAGGACGCCCTCTACGAGATCGAAGAAGCCATCAAGCGTGTCGACAACGGCACCTACGGCGTCTGCGAGATCAGCGGCAAGCCGATCCCCCATCCTCGCCTCGAGGCCATCCCTTTTGCGCGCTACACCGTCGAGTGCCAGTCGCAGATTGAAAAGCAAAAGAAAGCCACCCGCGTTCGCCAGCCCGTCACCTCACTCTTCGGGCTTACCGACGAAGAAGGCGGCAGCTCGTCCGAATCCGAGGAGGAAGAATCCTCGCCAACCGATTTGAAGGAATAAGTTATGCCCAGAGACATCATCACGCTCGAATGCACCGAGGCCAAGGCCGAGGGCAAACCAGCGTCCCGTTACACTACCACACGGAACAAAAAGAGCCCGAACACGCCCAACCGTCTCGAGAAGAAGAAATACAACCCCTTCCTGAAGCGGCACACGCTCCACCGGGAGACCAAGTAAAGATATGCAGCCGAAGACTCCGCAACGCCGTTCCAACTTCCGCCGTGCCAACCGCACGATGCCGCGCCGTCGTATTGACGTCGCCCTGGAAGCGATCGATTACAAGAACCCCGAGATCCTCAAGCGCTTCGTCACCGAAGCCGGAAAGATCCTGCCCCGCCGCATCACCGGCCTCCCGGCCCAGTTTCACCGCAAGGTGACCCGCGAGATCAAGCGTGCCCGTGCGGTGCTCTTGATGAAGTAATCGACGAACGGATTTCCGTTCGGCCTTAAATTTCAAGCGTCACCGGACCGCCGGTGACGCTTATCTGTCTGTACAGAATGCGCCAGGCACACCGTTGGGGTGTGCCTTTTTGCGTGCCCTAATCCCTTTCTTAACTCTGCCGCATGAACGGATGAATTCACCACAGAGGCACAGAGGACACGGAGAAAAGATGAGAAAACCCTCCTGTCTTTTCCTCCGTGCTCTCTGTGCCTCCGTGGTGAATTCTTTCCCTCGTTACGTTGCTCCATATTCGTAACGTTGGTGTGTCTGGGAATCTGATTCCATCACCGCACTGCACGAATCAGATTCGCAGACAGAAGACGTTCCCAATCTGATTGGGAACGAGGAAATACTCACGCAAAGGCGCAAAGGCGCAAAGAAAGGCAGGACTCTTTGCGTCTTTGCGTGAGCCCTCTGCCTTTTTTATAGGGCTCCTATTTTCGAGTCAGAGGACACAGAGAGCACAGAGAAAAGGACCGGAGGGGTTCCTCATCTTTTCTCCGTGCTCTCTGTGTCCTCTGTGGTGAATCCCCAACCGGCATTGTCGATTGCTTCGCCGGGCCCCGGTGATATGCTTACCGGGTTATGCCTTTTGAACTTTCATCCCATTATCAGCCGATGGGCGACCAGGCCCAGGCCATCGCCAAGCTGGTAAAGTCCGTGGAGGCGGGCAACCGCCACCAGACGCTCCTGGGCGTCACCGGATCGGGGAAAACGTTCACCGTCTCCAACGTCATCAAGGAAGTCGACCGGCCCACGCTCATCATCGCGCATAACAAGACCCTCGCCGCGCAGCTCTACAGCGAGTTCAAGCAGTTCTTCCCCCACAACGCCGTCGAATACTTCGTAAGCTACTTCGACTACTACCAGCCCGAGGCGTACATCCCGCGCACCGACACCTACATCGAGAAAGACTCCGCCATCAACGAGGAGATCGAGCGCCTGCGCCTCTCGGCCACCGCCTCGCTGCTTTCGCGCCGGGACGTTATCGTCATCGCGTCCGTCTCGTGCATCTACGGCTTGGGCTCGCCGGAGGATTACCTCAACATGCTCGCCGCCATCCACACCGGCCAGGCCCTCACGCGGGAGGCGCTCCTTTCCAAGCTCGTGGAAATGCTCTACGAGCGCAACGACATCTCCTTTACCCGCGGCAAATTCCGCGTGCGCGGCGACGTCGTCGAGGTCTACCCCGCCAGCGCCGACGAAGAGGGCATCCGCATCGAATTTTTTGGCGACGAGGTCGACCGCATCAGCCGTTTCGAGCCGCTGACCGGCGAAGTCTTCTCCAACCTGGAGCGCATCACCCTCTACCCCGCCAAGCAATTCGTCACCCCATACGACAAACTGCAAAAAGCCATGCGCACCATCCGGGAGGAACTCGACAAGCGCGTCGTGCAGTTCGAGGCCTCGGGCAAACTCCTCGAAGCCCAGCGCATCAAAATGCGCACCGAGTTTGACCTCGAAATGATGCAGGAAATGGGCTTCTGCACCGGCATCGAGAACTACTCACGCCACCTCTCCGGCCGCCCGCCAGGGTCCCGCCCCTACACGCTGCTCGATTTCTTCCCGCGCGATTTCCTGTGCGTCATCGACGAATCCCACGCCACCGTCCCGCAGATCGGCGGGATGTACGAGGGCGACCGCTCGCGCAAAAGCGTCTTGGTCGAATATGGCTTCCGCCTCCCGAGCGCGCTCGACAACCGCCCGCTCAACTTCCCTGAATTCATGGAGATGACCAACCAGCTCATCTACGTCAGCGCCACCCCCGCCGAATTCGAGCTGCGCAACAGCATCGCCGGGAACACCGGGTGGATAGCGCCGAAAAAAGAGGAAGCCGAAGCCTTCGCCGCGAAGCGCAAATTCTCCCGCACCGACGACCCGGTGGAGAAATTCGACGTCCACACGCCCGGCGCGGCGCTCATCGCCGAGCAGATCATCCGCCCCACCGGCCTCCTCGACCCGAGGATCACCATCCGCCCGCTCAAGCACCAGATCGATGAAACCATCGAGCAGTGCCGCCTGCGCATCGAAAAAGACGAGCGCGTACTCGTCACGACCTTGACCAAGCGCACCGCCGAGGACCTCGCCGATTACCTGCGCGACGTGGGCCTCAGAGTCCGCTACCTCCACGCCGACATCGACACCATCGAGCGCGTGGAAATCCTGCGCGCGCTGCGGGCCGCAGAGTTCGACATTCTGGTCGGCATCAACCTCCTGCGCGAGGGGCTCGACCTGCCGGAAGTCTCGCTCGTCTGCATTCTCGACGCCGACAAGGAAGGCTACCTGCGCAGCCAGACCTCGCTCATCCAGACGGCGGGCCGCGCCGCGCGCCACGTTAACGGCGAGGTCTTTCTATTTGCCGACATCGTGACGAAAAGCATGGCCAAGCTGATCGCCGTCACCGACTACCGCCGCGCCCGGCAGATGGCCTACAACGAAGAACACGGAATCACACCCACAAGCGTCAAGCGGGCCGTCCAGGAGAGCCTGCACACCATCCTCAAAGGGCGCGCCGTGGAGGAATCCGTCGTGCGCGAAACCGGCGCGAGCTTCGACGTGGGCGAACTGCTGCGCGAACTGGAGGCCGAGATGGTGGAGGCCGCGAGTAATCTTGAATACGAGCGGGCCGCGCTGGTCCGCGACCAGATCGCCGAGCTCAAGAGCGGCACCAGCCTCGACAAAATCGAGCCCCGCCGCAAGCCCGTCAACTACGCCGCCGGAGGCAAGCCGCGTAAAAAGGCGGGCCGGAAAGCGTAGGGGAAGGGGATTACCACAGAGGACACGGAGAGCACAGAGGGCACGGAGAGGAAGAAGGCAAGAATACCATTTAAGAAACCGTCCTCGTTACGATTCTCCAGATTGGGAACGAGGCAAATACCGTTTAAGAAACCTCTGCCTTTTCCTCCGTGCTCTCCGTGTCCTCTGTGGTGAATTACCCCGTAATACTTTTCACGGTCTCCCCATCCACCCAGGTGCTGCCGATGAGCGTCGCCCGGGGGAAGGCCGGGATGCCGTGTTCGTTGTTGTGGATCATCCCGATCACCATTTCCACGGCCGCCTCGCCCACCACGTCGTTGTGCTGGTTCATCCCGGCCCATTGCGCGTGGTCGGGCCGCCATTCGAGCTGAATCAGCCCGAGGTCCCGCGGCGCTTCCATCCCGAGGTCGCGAAGCCACCGGTGCACCACGTGGTAAAGCGTCACAATCACGTCCGGGTTCTCTTTTCCGAGCCACTTCTGAAACAGCTCCGGATTATTCTTCGCCTCGGCCTCGAAATAAAAGGGCCGCAGCCGCCGCGCCGTGGGGAGCTGCGCTTGCGCGGCGTGGAACCCGGCGGAAAAGCGCCCCTCCACGAGCCGGTCGATCACGCTGTCGAGCACCAATCCCGGGCGACGGTAGCCCAGCCGCAGCGCGTTATCCACCGCGCGCATCGCCGTGATGTGGTGGTCCACGCAGGCGAACGAAAGCGCCGGATTGCGCGTGCGCACGCCCGTCACTACACACGGAAAGTCCTCCCACGTTGGCAGAAAACGTTCCGGCAGGCGGTCCGGATTCATCAGCCCCACCACCACCACGCCCCGGATGCTGCGCGCCCTTAGGACCTTGTTGAGCTTTTCGCCGTCGAGCTCCGGGTCGTGCAGCCAGAACTCGTCGAAGCGGTAGCCGCTCTGCTCCGCGCGGCGGCGGCACCCGGCCACGTAGGTCGGGATCGTCCGGTGCGCCGTGAAGGCGTGGGGGTCCTCGTTGGCGTTGAGCAGCGCGAGCGTGGCCTGGTAGCCCAGCGGCGAACCGGCCCTCAGCTCGGCCATCAAGTGGGCCACCGTCGGGTTCTTCGTGTATCCCAGCTCCGCAGCGAGGGCCTTGACTTTCTCCCGCGTCACGGGGGGAATCTGCGGATCGTTGCGCAGCGCGAGCGAGACGGTGTTTTTAGAGACCCCCGCGCGCCGGGCGATGTCGAGCATGGTGACTTTGCGCATGAGACAAAGATAGCATTACTGTCAAGTAACACCCCCGTTTACAGCCGCTCCGGGTCCGGTAAGTTGATCCATAGATATGTCTTACACCCTCGGAATAGATTACGGCACTAATAGCGTCCGCGCCTTGATCGTGGACTGCCGCGATGGCAGCGAACTCGGGACCTGCGTGGTCAATTACCCCAGCGGCGAACAGGGCATTTTGCTCGATCCCGCCGACGCCCACCTTGCCCGCCAGCATCCTGGCGACTACCTTTTCGGCCTGGAAAAAAGCGTCTTGGGCGCGCTGGCCGAGGCGGCGAAGACCCCGGGGTTCTCGGCCTCCCAGGTGATCGGCATCGGAGTGGACACGACCGGCTCCAGCCCCATGCCCGTGGACGCGCACAACGTCCCCCTCGCGCTTGGGCCCCGGTGGAAAGAGACGCTGGCCGCGCAATGCTGGCTGTGGAAAGACCACACCTCCCACCGCGAAGCCGCGCGCATTACCGAACTCGCCGCGAGGTACCGGCCGCAATACATCGCCAAGTGCGGCAATACCTATTCCTCCGAGTGGTTCTGGTCGAAAATCCTGAACTGCCTCAACACCGCCCCGGAAGTCTTCGACGCCGCCTATAGCTGGGTGGAGCTTTCCGATTACATCCCCTCCGTGCTGGCCGGAGCCGCGAGCCCGGCGGAGGTGAAGCGGGGTATCTGTGCTGCCGGTCATAAGGCTCTCTACGCCGAGGACTGGGGCGGCCTGCCGGACGAAGAATTCCTCACCTTCCTCCACCCGAAGCTGGCCGAATTGCGCGCCCGCCTTTACCCCAAGGCCTACGACGCCACCGAAGCCGCCGGGGCGCTCTGCCCCGAATGGGCCGCCAAGCTCGGACTCCCCGAGGGCATCCCCATTGCCATTGGAGAATTCGACGTCCACTACGGGGCCATCGGCAGCGGCGTGGAAGAGGGCGTGCTCGTGAAAGCCATCGGCACCTCCACCTGCGACTGCACCGTCGTGCGCGCCGACCGCAACGTGCCCGATATCCCCGGCATCTGCGGCATCGTCAAGGGCGCGATCCTCCCCGGCTACTTTGGCATCGAAGCGGGCCAATCCGCCGTGGGCGACATCTTCAAATGGTGGGTGGAAGGCGTCCTGCAAGGCGACGGCGCGACCCACCGCGATCTTACCTCGCGCGTTCGCGACCAGAAGCCCGGCCGAAGCGGCCTCCTCGCGCTCGATTGGAACAACGGCAACCGCACCATCCTCGTCGATCCGCTGCTCAGCGGCCTCCTCGTGGGCCAGACGCTCCACACCACGCGGGCGGAAATCTACCGCGCGCTCATCGAGGCCACGGCCTTCGGCGCGCGCGCCATCATTGAGCGTATTCGGGAATACGGAGTACCGATCCAGCGCGTCGTCTGCTGCGGCGGCATCGCGGAAAAGAACGCCTTCCTGATGCAGATTTACGCCGACGTTACCGGCTGCGCCATGCAGGTCTCCGGCTCCGCCCAGGCTTGTGCGCTCGGCTCTGCCGTCGCCGCCGCTGTCCTTGCGGGCCCGGAACGCGGCGGGCACCCGGATTTCCCCACGGCCCAAAAAGCCATGACCTCCATCAAGCCCGTCTGCTACGCGCCTATCCCTGAAAACCAAGCCATCTACGACCGCCTCTACCGCCTCTACCGCGAGCTGCACGATGCCTTCGGCGGCGTCAGCAAATCTGCCGACCTCTCGCGCGTGATGAAAGACCTCATCGAAATCAAACACTCCTCCAACTGACCTTCTTTTTTTATGAAACTTAAACCCTCAGAAATCTGGTTCATCACCGGCAGCCAGCATCTTTACGGCCCCAAGACCCTCGCGCAAGTCGCCGAGGATTCCACGAAAATCGTCGAGGCCCTCAACGCCTCCAAGCGCCTTCCCTTGCCGCTGATTTTCAAGCCGGTCGTCAAGACGCCGGACGAGATCCGCCAGCTTTGCCTCGACGCCAACCACGCGCCCGAGTGCGCGGGCCTGGTCCTTTGGATGCACACCTTTTCGCCCTCCAAAATGTGGATCGGCGGCCTCTCGCTTTTGGACAAACCCTTCCTGCATCTCCACACGCAGTTCAACCGCGACCTGCCCTGGAGCGAGATCGACATGGATTTCATGAACTTGAACCAAGCCGCCCACGGCGACCGCGAGGCCGGGTTCATCCACACCCGCCTGCGCTTGGGGCGCAAAGTCGTCTCCGGCCACTGGTCCGAGCCCGAGGTGCAGAGCGCCATCGGCTCCTGGATGGGCGTCGCACGCGGCTGGGCCGCCTGGCAGGGGGGCAAGTTCGTGCGCTTCGGCGATAACATGCGCCAGGTCGCCGTCACCGATGGCAACAAAGTGAGCGCCGAGGCCCGGTTCGGATTCTCCGTCAACACCCACGGCGTGGGCGACCTCGTGGCCGTCATCGGCGAAGTCACCGACGCCGCCATCGACACCCTTTGCACCGAATACGAGGACCTCTACGCCGTCGCTCCCGAGCTGCGCAAGTGCGGGGCGCGGTATGCGTCGCTGCGCGAGGGGGCCCGCATCGAGCTGGGCCTGCGCGCCTTCCTGGGAGCCGGGGATTTCCAAGGCTTCACCACGACGTTCGAGGATCTCCACGGCTTGAAACAGCTCCCCGGCCTCGCCGTCCAGCGCCTCATGGCCGACGGCTACGGCTTCGGCCCCGAGGGCGATTGGAAAACCGCCGCGCTGATCCGCCTCATGAAAGTCATCGCCGAAGGGCGCGCGGGCGGCACCTCGCTCATGGAGGACTACACCTACCACCTCGACCCGGCGGGCCCGCTCATCCTCGGCTCGCACATGCTGGAGGTCTGCCCCTCCATCGCCAGCGCCAAGCCCTCCCTGGAGATTCACCCGCTCGGCATCGGCGGGAAAGCGGACCCCGTGCGCCTCGTCTTCGACGCCCCGGCGGGCCCGGCGGTCGCCGCTTCGCTCATCGACTTGGGCAACCGCTTCCGGCTGATCGTCAACGAAGTCGACGCCATCCTGCCGCCCCAGCCGCTGCCTAAGCTCCCCGTCGCCCGGGCCGTCTGGAAGCCGCGCCCGGACTTCAAGACCGCCACCGCCGCGTGGATCTACGCGGGCGGCGCGCACCACACCAGCTTCAGCTACGCCCTCACCACCGAGGACCTCGAAGACCTAGCCGAGATCGCCGGGATCGAGCTCGTCCCCATCGACGGCGCCACCACGCTGCGCGCCTTCAAGGATCAGCTCCGCAACAACGAAATCTACTACCACCTCGCCCCGGGGTTGAGAGGGTTATAGAATATGAGCGCGTATCAGGACCTTAAACAAGAGTGTTTCGAGGCGAACCTCCTCCTGCCGAGCTACCGCCTCATCGACCTGACGTTCGGCAACGTCAGCGTGTCCGACCCGGCCCGCGCCGTTTTTGCCATCAAGCCGAGCGGCGTCGATTACGCCACGATGACGGCGGGAGACATGGTTGTGGTTGACTACGAGGGCCACATCGTCGAGGGGGCCCTGCGCCCCTCGTCCGACACCCCCACGCACCGGCGGCTTTTCCAGGCGTTCACCGGCATCCGCGCGGTCGTCCACACCCATTCGCGCAACGCCACCGCGTTTGCGCAGGCCGGGCGCGGCATCCCGTGCATGGGCACCACGCACAGCGATTATTTTTACGGCGAAGTCCCCGTCACCCGAGCCCTCACGGCCGATGAGGTCACGGGCGAGTACGAATGGGAGACCGGCAACGTCATCGTCGAGCGCTTCCGCAACCTTGATCCGCTAATGGTCCCCGCGGTGCTCGTGAAAAACCACGGGCCCTTCGCCTGGGGTCCCGGCGGCAAGAAAGCCGTCGAGACCGCCTTTGCCCTGGAGATCGTGGCCGAAATGGCCCTGAAAGCGCTGCAACTGAACCCCACCGCCGGGGCGGTCCCGCAGTACTTACTGGATAAGCACTACCTGCGCAAACACGGCGCGGGCGCTTACTACGGGCAGAAGTAGGAGTGTGGAATTCCGCTCGCATTCAGCCCAAAGAATCGGCTACCGTCAGTGCGGAATTCCACACAATGAAAGTGCCACGCAATATCATTGGCCCGAAGCTGAGGCAGATTCGCTTTGAACGCGGGCTGACCCAACCGGCACTCGCATCCATGTGTCAGTTGAAAGGCTGGGATCTTTCCCGCGACATGCTGGCCAGAATTGAAGGTCAGACGCGCTGGGTATCCGACTTCGAGCTGTTGTTCCTTGCAGACGTGCTGAACCTTTCCCCCACCCAGCTTCTCCCGAAGCCCGGAATGGCAAAAGAGCTCATTTTGAAATTGGAACGACCTCTGGAATAAAATAGCTGCCGCCTACCCCCGCCGAAACGCCGCCGGGGTCATCCCCGTTTCGCGTTTAAAAAAGCGCCCGAAATAGGTAGCCGACGAAAACCCGCAACTCTTCGCAATCTCGCCCAGCGCCAAGTCCGAATACCGAACCATATTCTGGCTGCGCTGAAGCCGGATGCGGCTGATCTCCCCCGCCACCGAACGCCCGAGGTGGAGCCGAAAAAGCTGGTCGAGCGTGGAGCGCGAAACCCCCACCGCCTCGCAAATCTGCCCGACCGTCGCCGCCGTCCCGGCCTCGGCGCGGATCAGCCGGGCGGCGCGAATCACCGTCGGGTCCCCGGCGGCCACGGTGTCCGTCGAGCTGCGTTCCACGATCCCGCGTGGCGGCACTTTGAGGCGCATCTCCGTCGGTTTCCCCGCGAGCAGGCGCGCGATTGTTTCCCCGGCGGCGTACCCGATCCGCTCCCCGTCCGGCTCCACGCTGGAGAGGGTCGGGCGGCAGAGGCGGCAGATAATCTCGTCATTGTCCACGCCCAGCACCGCCACGTCCTCCGGAATGCGGATGCCCGTCTCGCGACACGCGTTGATGACCTGCTGGCCCCGGATGTCGTTGCAGGCCAGGATGGCCACCGGCTTGGGCAGCGAGCGCAGCCACGCCGCCAGCCCGGCTTCCGCGCCGCTTTTTTCGAACTTGTAGAGATCCTGCCCGGCGCGCGTCGCCCGCGAGGGGGCGTAGAGATGCACGCGGTTTTCCCCGCCCTCCAGCCGCGCCGCTTCCTGCCGCTGGTCGGAGAAAAAAACGCTCGGGTAACCGCAATACGCCAGGTGATGAAACCCCGCCTGCCGGAAAAAATCGAACGCCCGCCGGACAATCGCCGCGTCGTCGGATTCGATCACCGGCATTTGCGGGCTGCGGCAGCGCCCGTGCACGTCCACCACAGGGATGCCGAGGGCCGCTATGCGCCGGTAGAGCGTCTGGTTGGGGATGTAGGCGATGAGCCCATCAAGCCGCTGTTTTTTCAGCCACGCCGGGAACTCCTCCACTTCCGGGCGCTCATGGGCCAGTATGATCCAGTCATCCCTAGTGTCGGCATAGTTCGCGATGCCCCGGCAGAGGCCCCGCCCGTAGGCGCGCGAGGCGTCCACCAGCACGCCGACATGGAGGGGCTTTTTCATTATTAAAATAAGACGGGTTTTGCGAAAACAGGACAGCGACTGACCTTTTCTTAACGCGTAATGTCCCCTCGAAGCCAGAAGTTATTTTGGCCGTTCCCCATCCGTTTTTTTCAAACCACTCGAAATCCTTTCTCCATGAGCACCTATTTTCCTCAAGTCGCCCAGCCGATCGCCTACGAAGGCCCCAAGAGCAAGTCCCCACTGGCCTTTAAATGGTACGACGCCAGCCGCGTCATCGCGGGCAAGACCATGGCCGAGCATTTCCGCTTCGCCGTCGCCTTCTGGCACACCTTCAAGGGCACCGGCGCGGATATGTTCGGCCCCGCCGCCTGGGTGCGCGACTGGAACTGCGGCTCCCCGCTCGAAGCCGCCGCGCACGCCCTGCGCGCCAATTTCGAATTCACCCAAAAGCTCGGCGCGCCCTTCTACTGCTTCCACGACCGCGACATCGCGCCGGAGGGGGCCACCTTCGCCGAGTCGTGCAAAAACCTGGAGGCCATCGTCGCCCAGGCCAAGGAACTGCAAAAGGCAACCGGAATCAGACTCCTCTGGGGCACCGCCAACTGCTTCTCCAACCCCCGCTACACCCACGGCGCGGGCACCAACCCCGACCTCAACGTCTTCGCCTACGCCGTCGCCCAGGTGAAGCACGCCATGGAAGCCACCTACGAGCTGGGCGGCGAAAACTACGTCTTCTGGGGCGGCCGCGAAGGCTACGAGACCCTGCTGAACACCGATTACCCGCAGGAACAGGAGCAGTTCGCCCGGTTCCTCCAGCTCGCCGTTGAGCACAAAAAGAAGATCGGCTTCACGGGCCAGTTCCTCATCGAGCCCAAGCCGAAGGAACCGACCAAGCATCAGTACGACTTCGACACCGCCACCGTCTTGGGCTTCCTGCGCGGCCACGGCCTCTACGAGGACTTCAAAATCAACATCGAGGCGAACCACGCCACGCTCGCGGGCCACACCTTTGAGCACGAGCTGACCGTCGCCTCCGCCGAGGGCAAGCTCGGCAGCATCGACGCCAACCAGGGCGATTACCTGCTCGGCTGGGACACCGACCAGTTCCCCAGCGACCTCTACTCCACCACCGCCGCCATGCTCGTCGTGCTCCAGCAGGCGGGCGGCATCGGCTCGGGCGGCTTCAACTTTGACGCCAAGTGCCGTCGCGGTTCCAACGACGCGCTCGACCTCTTCTACGCCCACATCGGCGGCATGGACGCCTTCGCGCGCGGCCTCGTCGTGGCGGATAAGCTCATCCAGGAAAAGGCACTCTCCGGCTTCATCGCTGAACGCTACAGCTCGTGGAAATCCCCGCTTGGCGAAAAGATCCTCGCCGGGAAAGCCTCCTCCGACGAACTGGACGCCTACGTTCGCACCCAGGCCGAACCGACCGTCAAGAGCGGCCGCCAGGAGCTGCTGGAGATCATCCGCAACGAATACCTCCTGGCCTAGTCCAAGGCAGGCCCAACACTTCCGCGTTACGAATCTCCAAATTCGTAACGCGATTGTCTTGGAATCTCCCGATTCCGAAAGCACTAGTAATCCCATGCCCCTCTACCTCGGCCTCGACAGCAGCACCCAAGGTCTCAAAGCGATCCTGATTGACCCCGCAAAGGGGGAGATCGTCTCGCGCGCCTCGGTGAATTACGGCAGCGACCTGCCGGAGTACGCTTCCCCCGGCGGCGTGCTGCCCAATGACGATCCGCTGGTCAAACACGCCGACCCGCTCATGTGGCTTGCGGCGCTCGACCTCGTCCTGGCGCGGCTTGGGGAAACGGGCGCGCCGCTGGCGGAGGTCGCGGGTATCAGCGGCTCCGGCCAGCAGCACGGCTCGGTCTATCTCAACGAAACCTTCTTCGAAGTGGTCGATCAACTGCGCCCCGAGGTGCCCCTTGCCACGCAGTTCGCCCCCGCGCTCGCCCGCAAAACCTCGCCCATCTGGATGGACAGCTCCACCGGCCCCGAATGCGCCGAGATCACGGCGGAGATCGGCTCCTCGCTGCAAACCTTCACCGGCTCGCCCGCCATCGAACGTTTCACCGGGCCGCAGATCCGCAAATTTTCCAAGACCGACCCGGAAGCCTACGCCGCCACCCGGCGCATCCACCTGGTTTCGTCGTTTCTCTGCTCGGTGCTTTGCGGGGCCGACGCCCCCGTCGACCTGGGCGACGGCGCGGGAATGAATCTCGCCAACCTCGCCCGCAGGGAGTGGGACCCGCACATCGCCCGGGCCACCGCGCCCGGTCTGCGCCAGCGCCTGCCCCGCTTGGTGACGGGCTCCAAGCGCGCGGGGCACCTGGCCCCCTACTTCGCCAAATACGGCCTCGCGCCCGGCATCCCCGTGGCGGCCTGGACCGGCGACAACCCGGCGAGCCTCGTCGGCTCGGGCGCGATCACCCAGGGCACCGCCGTCGTCAGCCTGGGCACCAGCGACACCTTTTTCGCCGCGCTCGACGCCTACAAGCTCGACCCCGAGGGCTATGGCCACATCTTTGGCCACCCGGCAGGCGGCTTCATGAGCCTCACCTGCTTTAAAAACGGCTCGCTTGCCCGCGAACGCGTCAAAAATGAGCTGGGGGTGGACTGGACCTTCTTCGACCGCACCGCCTTTGAGCTGACCCCGCCCGGCAACGAAGGCCGCTGGGCGCTACCGTGGTTCGAGCCGGAGATCACCCCGCTCATCCCCACGCCCGGGCTGAAAGCCAACTTTGCCTACGACGCCGCGCCGCCCGAAGTGCGCATCCGGGCCGTCGTCGAGGGGCAGGCGCTCTCCATGCGGCGTTATTCGCTCTGGATGGGCGAGTTCCAGACGCTGCGCGTCACCGGGGGCGCTTCGCAGAGCGATGGGATTTTGCAAACCCTGGCCGACGTCTTTGGCACGCCGGTCGAGACCATCTCCACCACCGATTCCGCGGCCCTCGGCGCGGCCTTTATCGCGGCCAACGTCGCGGGCGGCCACCCCTACGAGCGCCTTGCGGCGGCCTACTGCCCGGCCTGCCGGACCCTCGCGCCCCGCCCCGAAGCGGTGGCCACCTACCAGCGCTTGCTGCCCGAGTTCCGATTCTAGGCTTGGGGAGGAGTCGCCCTGGGGAGCACGCCTCCCCTTGATTGGCGACTTAGAATGCGACTCGAAGCCAGCGGAATCTACAAACACTATGGTCCGGCCACCGCGCTTGGCGGAGCTGGAATCGCGCTCCGGCAGGGGGAAATTCATGCCCTGCTGGGAGAGAATGGCGCGGGCAAAAGCACGCTGGCGCGCATCCTGAGCGGCTCCGAGCCGCCTGATGCCGGGACGGTGCTCATCGACGATCGCCCTTACGAGCCACGCGAGCCGCTGGAGGCCATTCACCAGGGCGTGGCCTTCGTCGGCCCCGTCTCGCGCCTCGCGCCGGACCTGACCGTGGAGCAAAACATCGTCCTCGGCCTGGAACCAGAGCGCAACGGCTGGATCGACCACGCCCGCTTACGCGAGCAGGCCACCTGGGCGCTGGGCGAACTCCAGAGCCTCGATCTCCCGCTCGACGCGCGTGTCGCCACGCTCGGGCCCGCCGACCGGCAGCGCGTGGAAATCGCCCGCGCGCTCATGGCCGGTTCCCGCGTGCTGATCCTGGACGAGCCGACCCGCTCCCTTTCGCATTGGGAAACCGGCCCGCTTTTTACCACGCTGCGCCATCTTGCGCGCGGCGGCGTGGCCATCCTTTTCGTGAGCCATTTCCTGGAGGAAGCCTTCGCCCTTTGCGACCGCTTTACCGTGCTGCGCGAAGGGCGCTCGGTCGCCTCGGGCTTGATGGCGGAAACCACCCGCCCGGCCCTGCTGGAAGCCATGGCGGGGGAGCCGGTGGACGAAACGTTCCGGCCCCGCATCGCCGAGCGGCACCGGGGGCGCGGCGTCCTATGGCTGGAGGGGGCGTGCGGGCGCGAGGCCGTGCGCGGCGTCACCCTTACGCTGCACGAGGGGGAGATCCTCGGGCTCACGGGGCTCGACGGAGCCGGGCGGCGCGAGCTGCTCCGGCTGGTCATGCGCTCCGAGCCGTTGCGGCGGGGAAAAATCTGGCGCGGCGGTTCCGTCGCCATGGCCGCCCCGGCCGATGACGCCGTTTTTAAGAGCATGGACGTGGCCGATAACCTGACGCTGCCCGCACTCTCCAAGTACAGCAAGCTCGGCTTCATTTCCCTGGAGGACCAGGCCTCCGCCGCGCAAGACTGGATCGCCAAGCTGCATTTGCGCGCCCGTTCGCCGCGCCAGCGGGCCGCCACGCTCTCCGGCGGGGCCCGGCAAAAACTGCGCCTAGGGCGGCTCTTGATTCAGCCCGCCTCCGTCCTCCTGCTCGACGAACCGGCACGCGGCCTCGACTTCCGTTCGCGGCTGGAGATTTACCGCTTGGTGGACGCCATCGCCGCCGAAGGCAAGGGCATCCTGTGGGCCGGGTCCGACCCCGGGGAACTCCTGAGGGTTTGCGACACCATCGCGCTTTTGCGCCACGGCGAGCTCGTGGATTCCCGCCCGTCCGGCGAGTGGACCGAGCCCGAAATGATCGCGGCAGCTCTCGGCACTCCCTAATAACCTATGCACCCATTGATCCAACAGCATTGGCGGCGCGCCGCCTTCGAAGCCGCCCTCGTGGCGGCGGTCCTGGTGGCGCTTTTTGCCGTGCTGCTGGCTCCCTCGCCCGACGGCGGGAGCGCGGGCTCGTTTTTCTGGACCGCCGACAACGCGCGCTTCGTGGCGATTGAGGCGCTTTCGGTCAGCCTCGGGGCGCTCGGGATGGCGCTTGTGCTGCTCGTGGGCGGCATCGACCTGAGCGCAGGGGGCTGTGCCGTCCTGGCGGGCGTGGTGGCGGCGGCCTTGCTGGGGCGCGGCACGCCGGTTTTCCCCGCGCTCGGCTGCGCGCTGCTGGCGGGCGGGGCGCTCGGGGCGCTCAACGGCACGCTGGTCGGGTTTGCCCGGACGGCGGCGGCCCCGTGGCTGATCACCCTGGGTACGTTCGGCATCGCCCGGGGCGCGGCCCATTGGATCGCCGGGGAGGACACGGCGGATATTCCGCTCGCCGCCTCCAACACCCTTCGCGGGCTGAACCTCGCGCCGGGCCTGCTGCTGGTGGCGCTGCTCACCGCCGGGCTGGCGGTCCTCCTGCGCGTCACCGTTTTTGGGCGGCACTTGCGGGCCATCGGCTCCAACGAAGAAGCGGCGCGGCTGTGCGGCGTGCGCGTGCGGCTCACCAAGGGCCTGGTCTACACGGCCGCCGGGTGCCTGTTCGCGCTGGCCGGGCTCGCGGGCATGGCCGTGGCCGGGCATGGGAGCACGCGGGCCGCTCTTGGGCTCGAAATCGCCTACGTGGCCGCGGCGCTTTGGGGCGGCCTGCGGCTGGGCGGCGGCTCCGGTGGCGTCTGCGGGGCGTTTATCGGCGCACTGGGCGTCACGGCGCTTATGAACGCCGTTCAGCAGGCGGGCTGGCCGGTGCCGTTGCAGGAGATCGCCATGGGCGGCCTGCTCATCGCGGCAGTGGGCATCGACCGCCTGCGGCAAAGGCCTACATGCCCATGATCTGGTAGCCGCCGTCGACGTAGATCGTCTGGCCGGTGATGCTGGCGGCTCCGTCGCTGGCGAGGAACAGCCCCGTCGCGCCGATCTCCTCCACCGTGCAGCTTCGCCCGAGCGGGGCGCGCTCCTGGTAGACTTTGTTGATCTGGCTGAACCCGGCGATGCCCCGGGCGGCAAGCGTCTGCACGGGCCCTGCGCTGATGCAGTTGACCCGGATGTTTTGCTTGCCCAGGTCGTAGGCCAGGTAACGGCCGGTCGCCTCCAGGCTCGCCTTGGCCACGGCCATGACGTTGTAGTGGGGCACTACTTTCTCCGCGCCATAGTAGCTCATCGCCATGATGGAGCCGCCGCGCGGCATGAGCGGGGCCGCCTCGCGGGCTAGACCCAGCAGCGAGTAGGCCGAGATGTCGTGCGCGAGCAGATAGGCCTCGCGGCTGGTGTTGATGAAGCGCCCTTCGAGCGCCTCGCGCGGTGCGAAGGCCACGGAGTGGAGCATCAGGTCGATGGTGCCGAAGTGCTCTTTGGTTTTCTGGAAAAACTCTGTGATCTCCTCGTCCTTGGTGACGTCGCAGGGGTAGAGCGGGGTGTCGGCTCCGAATTCGGCGACGAGCTCCTCCACGTTATCCTTCAGGCGTTCGCCCTGGTAGTTGAAAATGAGCTTGGCGCCCGCCGCGGCCCACGCCTGTGCGATGGCCCAGGCGATGCTGCGCTTGTTGGCGACGCCGAAGACGACGCCGGTTTTGCCTTCCAGGGTTTGAGGAGTCATAAGAAGAGATGTCGATTGTATATTTATCGATAAGGGGAGGAACCAGTAAAAAAACGAAGACGCAGCCGGATTCCCGGCTGCGCCTCCGGAAAACTGCAAAGTAAACTAATCGCCGTAGCCGGTCGGGTGCTTCTTGTGCCAGGCCCAGGCGCTTTCGATGATCTTGTCGATCGACTGGTACTGGGGGTTCCAGCCCAGCTCGCGCTGGACCTTCTCGGAGGCGGCGATCAGGAGAGGCGGGTCGCCAGGGCGGCGCGGGGTCTCTTTGACGGGGATTTTGATGCCGGTCACTTTTTCGCACGCGGCAATGATCTCGCGCACGCTTGTGCCGCCGCCGGTGCCCAGATTGTAGAGGGCGCTCTCGGTGCGGCCGAGGGCCAGGATGTGGGCCTGGGCGAGGTCGATGATGTGGATGTAATCCCGGATGCAGGTGCCGTCCGGAGTCTCGTAATCGTTGCCGAAGATGTCCACGTGGTCCTTCTGGCCGAGGGCGACCTTGAGGACGTTCGGGATGATGTGGGTCTCCGTGCGGTGGTCCTCACCGTAGTTCTCGGAAGCGCCCGCGGCGTTGAAGTAGCGCAGGGCCACGAATTTCAGGCCGTGGATCTGGTCGTACCAGCGGAGGATTTTCTCAAAAAGGAGCTTTGATTCGCCGTAGGGGTTGATCGGGCGCTGCGGGAGCGTCTCGTCGATCGGGTTGCGCTCGGGCGGGCCGAACGTGGCGCAGGTGGAGGAAAAGACGAACTTTTTGACGCCCGCCGCGACCATGCCGTCGAGCAGGTTGATGCCGCCGTAGACGTTGTTGCGGAAGTACTTGGAGGGATTCGTCATCGACTCGCCCACCAGGGCGTTCGCGGCGAAGTGCATGACGGCCTCGGGCGCGGCCTCGCGCAGCGCGGCGGCAATCTGCTCCGGTTTCTGCAAGTCACCAAAGACGAACTGGGTGCGGGGATCGACAGCCTTGCGGTGACCTTCCGTAAGATTGTCGAAGACCGTCACCTCGTGACCCTGGTTGAGCATCTGCTCAACACAAATGCTGCCAATGTAGCCGGCTCCGCCGGTAACAAAAATCTTCATAAATGTTTTTGTGAGCCTCCTAGTCAACCAGCTTGCCGGGCCGGGATGAAGCAAAAAGTTGAAGGGCCCCTGAATCGCGTTTCTTCGGTTGCAGACAGGGCGTAAAACAGCTTAAAATAAACGGACACGCCGCCCCCCCACTTTTCCCCCGACAATTCTCCCCATGAAGGTCTGTATTATTGCCCTCCTCGCGCTTCCCGTTTTGGCCCTGGCCCAGCAACCGACCCCCGCGCCGGTTCCCAAAGGCCAGAACATCTTCAGAAACGGGAACTTCGAAAAGTTCACCGACGAGGATAACCTGTGGGATGGCGTGGACCGCGACGGGCTCCTTTCCGGCGATGTCATCGCGGACGATGCCGGGGCCAAAATCAAGACCCCGGCTCCCAAGGGGGTCTTTTACGGCGATCGCGGCGCCCGTTCCTACAGCATCGACGCCATCCTCGATGGCGGCAACACGGGCCGTCTGGCCCTGCCGGTTTCCGTGCAGGTGGCCGATCTTAACCGCGACGGCCTGCTGGATCTGATCACGGTGGACTCCGCCGGGTACTTCCGCGTCTACTTTAACAGCGGCACGCCCACCGAGCCGAAATTCACCCATTGCGAACTGGTGCCCATCTTCCTGGGGCGCTTTCCCTGGCCCGGCGTCACCAAAACCGGCGACTACTGGCGGCGCAGCTACGGCGACGGCCTCAAGCTCGCTCTGGCGGAATTCGACAAAAACGGTCTCCAGGATCTCCTCCTGGGCAACTACTACGGCGATCTGCTCGTCGTCAAAAACACCGGCACCCTGCAAGTGCCCGAATGGAAGCAGCCCGTCGCCGTTGACTCGATCAAGCTCCCGACCACCAAGGACGGCCAGCTCTGGGCCAATCTGATGGCCCCGGCCGCCTTCGACTGGAACCGCGATGGCAAGCTCGACATCCTCGTCGGCGAGGGGAGCTATTCCGCCAACGCCATCCACCTGCTCCTCAACGCCACCGGTATGGGCGGCGGGAGCGGTGCGGGCGCGGGCGGGTTCGTCGGCACGGCGGCGTTTTCCACCTCCGCGAAGTCGGCCCTGCCCACCTACAACGAGGATTTCCACGAATACCTGGCCTTCGGCGACGGCCGCGAGCAGTTAGCCCCCGCCGTGGTCGACTACAACGGAGACGGCCAGCCCGACCTCCTCGTGGGCGACCGCATGGGCCAGATCAATGTCTACCTGAGCGAAGGGACTTGGAAAAAGGGGGTTGAGCTCAAGCGCCAACCCCAGCCGATCAACTTCGGCGGCACCGTCAGCATCGGGTCGGGCCCCGCCGGGATGCGTTGCTTGGCCCCCACCGCGGCCGACCTCAACGGCGACGGCAAATTCGACATCATCGTCGGCAAGCCCGACGGCCACATCGCCGTTTCCTACAACATCGGCACGGCCACCGAGCCGAAATTCGGGCCGCTGGTCGACCTCAAGGGCGAGAAAGTTTTCCCGAGAGGTTCCATCAGGGCCCCAGGCGAGTGGAAGGTCAATTTCGGCTACTTCCAGGGGAACTTCTTGAACTACTTCTCCGTCGTCTCGCCCCAGGAGGACCCCGAGGCGGCGCAGGCCACCGGCAAAAACGTGCTGAAATTCGGCTACAGCCCCTCGCAAAACCGGATCATCCGGCGCGCCCCGCTTGTTTTCTCAACGACAGAACAGCCCACCCAGACAGCGCCGTTCGCCGGGTTCCAGGCCGATTTCACTACGCCAAACTATTGGGGTGACACTTACTGGCGGGGAAGCTACTACACCGATTCCAATAACGTCACCCTCCGCCAGGAATCGGGATGGAACGTCATCCGGCCTAACGTCAAATATACGCTGTCGTTCCGGGTCAAGGGGCGCAACGTCAAGAAAGGCCACCTCTATTTCCTCTTTGGCGGCTGGCTCGTGCGCGACATGGTGGCCGCCAAGCAGCCTGCCCCACCGGCCGACGTCCGGGCCGCCGAGGCGCTGATGTACGACTTTGACTTCAACGTCGGCCCCACGTGGACCACCGTTTCACGCCCGGTCAACTTCAAGTTCGTCACCCAGCCCGACCTCAACAACTTCGATAAGTGGAACAAGCCGGGCAGCAAAATTCAGTACAACTCCCTCTTTGACCTGCGGGCTGCGCTCGTCGGCGAAGACGCCGTTTTCTACATCGACGACATCAAGCTGATCGAAATGTAAGAACGCGCGAGTTGCTAGGTAGTGTCGTCACGAGATGCGCATGGCAGCCACAAAGGATTTTTGATGCCGTTTTGTGGCTATTTTTGAGGGCAATATTGGTGAATATTGACCCAAAAATAGCTGCAAAACGGCGCAAAAAGCCGAAGTGGATGCCGTTGCGGCTCTCGTGACGACACTACCTAGGGCTGTTTGGCGGGCTCCGGCGTGGTGGCCATCGGCAGGCGGCCGATCCATGACAGCTTCAGGCCCCGGTCGGTCCATTCGAAGGCGTCCTGAGGGCAGATGCAGAAGCGGCCCTCCTTGCGCTGAATGGCGGCGTCCCATACGTGCACCTTTTCCGGGGCCCAGCCCTGGAGCAACAGGGAGAGCGCCGTCGCGCTCCAGTGGTTGAGCGCGCTCGCGCGGGCGATCCGGGGGATTGCCTCCTGTGTCTGCACCGGGCCGGGCGAAGCAGCCAGGGATTTCTGAAAAATCCCGCAGAGGCCCACCCAGGAAAGGGACATGGCCGCCATCGTCACAGCGAAAAGCAGCGCGGGCCACACCGGGGCGGCCGTTCGCGCGGGGAGCGCCACGCCCTTGCGCAGCCGCCACGCCTCCAGCCCGGCCAGGAGCGCCAGCGGAGCCGAGGCCAGGATGCCGAACTTCCGGTAGCAGAGCGACCCGGCCCACCCCCCGGGGAGCAGCCCGTAGACGAGCCCAAGAGCGAGCGCCGCAATCCAAAGGCCCTTGCGCCACCGGGCGAGCGCCGCCGGGGCGGGCTTCTCGCTCCAGGCCGCGCGAAACTCCAGCACAGCGGCGGCATAGGCGGGCAGCAGCGCCGCGAAAGGGGTTAGCAAGAGCCCTGAAAAGGCTTCCGCCAGCCAGGCGTTCGCCGCGAGATTGGCCCGCTCGTAATCCGTCGCCAGCAGCGCCACCTCCAGGCCCTTGGCGAGCGTCGCCACGGCGAAAAGCGCGCCCCATCCCGCCAGCCGCCCCCGGCCAGCCCCCGGGGCCGCGAGCGCCAGCCCAAAGGCCGTGGCCGCCGCGAGGCCGTAAAGCGCCACCGAGACGGGGTGCAGGCCGTCCATCGCCACCCCGGCCAGCAAAGCCACCGGAGCCCAGCGCCACGGGCAGCCGCACCAAACAAACGCCAGCACCACCCACCCCGCCTGGAGCGCCGGAGTCACCTCTCCCACCATCACGATCTGCCCCGGCAGCGGGGCCAGCAGAATACCAAACACCGCCCACATCCGCAGCGGGGCCTGGGGACCACGCAGCATCGCCAGGCAAGCCGCGAGGCTTAAGAGCGGCACTGCCGAGCAGACCAGCCCCTGCACCCGGGCAAGCGCGACGGGGGAGGAGACCCACGGCAGCGCCCAGAGGATCGGAGCCTGGATCACGTGGTCAAGCCACCGGTGGTGGGGCACGCACGGCCCCCCTTCCTGGAGAATCCGCACCAGGTAATAGGCTCCGTCGTTGGTCAGGCTGGCCAGGCAGAGCGCGGCGGTGAAAAACCCGGCGGCGGCAAGGGCCCAGGTGAGGATGGCCGTCCTGCGGGAAGAGTCGGGGGTGGTTTGCATCAGCGCGACTTTAGCGCGCCATTGGTTTCTTCGGCCAACGAAATAGGCCAGTTGGTTTCGAGGAAATATTTCGGGTTGCTTTTCCGGTAGCTGTCATACCGGCTGCGAAATTCCCGGTTGAAGGCCGATCCGGCGACGGCCAGCGCGGGATACCGGCGCACCGCTTCCCGTTGCGCCTCATCGACGGTCTTGGGAGCCGTCACAGCGGGAGCAACTTGAAGGAACGCGGGGGCCGTGGTCGCCTTCGTGACGGCGTTTTGGCGCTGCTGGAGCGCTGCCAAGATCCGGCCGCGCTCGGCTTCGGGAATAGGGGCAAACTTCCAGACGGCGAGCCCCAGACAGAATCCCACCGCATACTCCGCGACCATCAACCCGATGGCCCTGGAGAACCCCAGCCTGCCGGTATCGGGATGCTCCAGAGCCAAGCCGATGATGAGGGCTTGGACGGCCAGCTGGATCACAAGGATCAGGATGCCATAGCCCTCGGTGCCGGACGAGCCAAAGCCGAAATTGATCCCGAGACGCAGCGCCACCGTGGCTACGACGAGGCAAAAAACCGTCCAAAGCGCGTTGAGCCACGACGGCCAATAGCCGAAGAGCACCCGGACGAAAACCCGCAGAAGCAGAGCGCTGACGCCCAAGCCGCCGAGGAGCCCCACGATGAAAGCCAGAAGAGTCGCCGTGCCAGCTTGGGCCCACTGGGTTTGGTTCAGGTCCGATATGGCGGCGATTCCGTACATGGAGCGGGGAGCCTAAATCACATCTAATCATCCCCGCAACCCTTTTCTGGTGACGATTTGGTGTCAGCCCTGGTAGGTCCCCGCCGTCACGCCGAGGCGCGATTGTGCCCGCAGCTCCCGCCAGAGTTCGCGGCCCGTCTGGCTCCCACCCAGGAGTGCTCGGTAAGCCGCGACGATGGCCCGCGTCTCCGCCGCCGACTCCTCCAGCAGTTCCACCCGGTAACACCGAAGCCCCGTTTCCACCAGTTCATCGTAGAACGGCGCGCCCGTCTGCGCCGTGGCATTAAAGAGCGTATTGCGGCAGCCCGCGTCGGGGCGCAGCGGGTGGGCGATACCCGTGCGGTCGCGCAGGTGGGCGCGGTGCGCTTCGCAGGGACGCCCGCAGTCGAGGTGCGAGTGGCCTTGCGAGAGGAACGCCGCGAATACGCAGTGTTCCATGTGAAACATCGGCATGTGCTGATGGAGCGTCAGCTCGAACCACTCCGGCGGCGCGGCCCGCAGCAGCGCCAACGCTTCGCCGAGGTTCAGGTCGTAGGAGACCGTTACGTGCTCCAGCCCCTTCTCCATGAAAAACGCCGCCGTAAAGGGGTTGGCCACGTTGAGCGAAAAGTCGCCCCGTTTGCGCAGCGGGCTTTTGCGAAAATAATCGACCCCGCCCAGGTTGCGCAGCAGCACGCCGTCAGGCTGCGCGGCCTCGATCAGCTTGAAAAAACCCTGCTCCCCGGCCTTCTGGATGCGCGGCGTGGCCAGGAATACGGCGGTCTCGCCACCCCGGGCGCGCACCCGCTCCACGGCGGGGCCGTAGCGGCGCACGTCCTCGAAATCGAGGTATACGGTCTCGATCCCCTCGTCGAGCAGCGCGTCGAGCTGCTCATCGCTGCGGCAGAGCACCGAAAGCGCGGGTTTGGCCGTCGGGGCCGGGGCCGCTGGCAGCCGGGAAAGAAAGTACCGGATCGTCCCGGTGCTTTCCGCGCGTGGCGCAGGCACAGCCGCCGCCTCCAGGCGCGCCACCAGTTCCCGCCGAAGCCGATTCATCTCGCCGATGGGCAGAATCACCGCTCCCTCCAGGCCGTTGTGCAGCGAGGCGGGCGCGAACGGGGCGTCTCCGAAGCGGCCCAGGTGTTCGCCGAGCTTCTCCAGGGTCAGCGGAGCCGTCCGGGCCGTTTGCAGCAAAATCTCCGAGGCCACGCGAACCGGTTCAGCCCCAGCGCGCCGCCCTTCCAGGACAAGCGGCTCCCCGGCCTTGCCGCTCACACGCAGTTCCACCGGCTCCCGGTGGCGCGGCTCGATCCGGCCCGCGAAACTTTTCTTCAACGCCGAGTCGAGCGCCGGATCATTCGTCTTCCAAACCCTGTGGCCGGGCGCGAGCGCCGCGAAATCAATATGGTCGTGCTGGAAAAAGAGCCGCCCTCCGCACACCTGGTAAACGCGCCCGCCCTGTTCCTTGTCGGGGTCGCCGCCCGTCTCGAACGCCACGCCGTCGCCCGGCTTCACCGGCGTATCGAGCGCCGCGAGCTCCACGAAATCCCGCCCCACGCGACTGATCGCCCCAATGAGCGCCCCGCGCTTTTTGCCGAACCGCGCCGCCACGAGGCGCTGGTGATCCACGCCATGGAGCCAGCCCGTGAAAAACCCGCGCGAAAAAGCCATTTCCAACTGGTAGCGGTCCGGCGCGTCGATCTTCCCGCCCCGCCCGGCCAGCGCGGCGTCGAGCGCCTTCCGGTAAACCTGGCAGACCGCCGCCACGTACTCGGGACTCTTGAGCCGCCCCTCGATCTTGAAGGAAACCACGCCCCGCTCCAGCAGCGCGGGGAAGTCATCAGCCGCCGCCAGGTCCTGCGGCGAAAGCAGGTAACGCTTCGGCCCGAGGTCGCGCACCGCCCCGTCCACGATCAGCTCGTAAGGCAACCGGCATGCCTGGGCGCACTCGCCCCGGTTGGCACTCCGGTGGCCCAGCGATTCGCTCGTAAGGCACTGGCCCGAATAGGCGACGCAAAGCGCCCCGTGCACGAAAACCTCCAGCTCCAGGTCGTCCGACTTTGGAAATTTCTCCAGCTCGCGCAGCGAAAGCTCCCGGGCCAGCACGATCCGCCGCACCCCCAGCTCGCGTTGAACCAGTGCCGCCCCCTCCGGCGACGTAATGGTCATCTGCGTCGAGGCATGCAGCGGCAGCTCCGGCACCAGCGCGCGGGCCAGCCGGGCCAGGCCGATATCCTGCACGATCACCCCGTCCACCCCCGAGCGCGAGAGCAGGCGCAGGTAATCCGCCGCCTCCTCCAGCTCGCCCGTGAAGACCAGCGTATTAAAGGCCACGTAGGTTTTCACCCCGTGGCTGCGGCAGTAGGCCACCACCCGGGGGAGGTCCTCCTCCGTGAAATTTTCCGCCCGCATCCGGGCATTGAACCGATCGAGGCCAAAGTAAACCGCGTCAGCCCCGTTGGCGACGGCGGCGCGAACACAATCCCACTCGCCCGCGGGCGCTAAAAGTTCGGCAATCATAGCGCGGTGGGGAGCAAATCGGGGATCAATGGGCTGGGCAGCATGCACATAGACCCCTACCGTAGCCCCGGCGGGCCCTCATGGAAAGGCCGACTTCGCGCTGGTCAAAACGCCCCACCCCGGAATATTTTTCTGGCAGACCCACTCATGAACACACCCAACATCGTCTACTTCGACCTGGAAACCCAGCGCACCGCCAACGACGCGGGCGGCTGGGACCACAAGCGCGACATGGGCATGTCCGTGGGCGTCACCTTTTCCACCGCCACGGGCCAGTACCAGATCTACCCCGAGAAACGGGTCCACGAACTGGTCGACGAACTGCTCCATGCCGACTTGGTCGTCGGCTTCAACTGCATCAACTTCGACTACGAAGTCCTCATGGGCTACTCCGTCTACGACATCCCGGCCCTCGCCCGCACCCTCGACCTCATGGTCGAGCTGGAGAAAAAGCTGGGCCACCGCCTGAGCCTCGACGCCGTCGCCACCGCCTCCCTCGGCGTGGGCAAGACCGCCGACGGCCTGGACGCCATCCGGTGGTGGCGCGAGGGCAAAATTCTGGATATCGCCGAGTACTGCTGCTTCGACGTGAAAGTGACAAAAATGGTCCACGAGTATGGCCGCGACCACAAACGGCTCTATTTTCTGGACCGTTTTCAGCAAAAACGCGAGGTGGAGATCGACTGGAAGTAGCGCAACCCAATAAATCTATAGCCGCCCTTTCTCGGCACCTGGCTATGAAAGTCGTATAAGATAAGCGCAAAACATATCTGCTACGGCATCGGCGTAGGCCTTAATTTCCGAGGAAGTCCGAGGCGTCGCCGAAAAATGCCTCCCCACTGAGCTAAGCGTGCTTGCAATGATGTCACCAGCCAATGCGCGGGTCGACTCCGAGGCTTTGGGCAGAAATTCCCGCATTGAGAGCTCAAAAATATGATCACTCGCCGCTTTCGCTTCCCTCGCTTCGGGGGCATCGCGATAGAGGGGAGCGGCGTCATGGAGCGCCACGCGCATTCCTGCTTCCTCACATTCCGAACGGATGAAGGCGTGAACCCAAATGCGCAGCCGCTCAAGCGGTGGCTTGTCGGTGTTTTCAAGAATGCCGCGCAGCAACTCTGTCGTCTGCCTCCACTCGTCGCTTTGGAGCCGGAAGAGGATTGAGGCCTTGTTGGGGAAATACTGGTAGATGGAGCCAACGCTGACCCCCGCCCTTTCGGCCACCCGCGCCGTCGTAAAGCGTTGCGCTCCGTCCTTCACCAAAACCTGACCAGCCGCTTCCAAAATCGCGGCGACAAGCTCCTCCGAGCGGGCTTGCTGAGGCTGTTTTCTAGAGGAAATAGAGGCGTTTGGGCGAGCGGTCATGGGGCAATATGGCAACGCGAATAGCGAACCTGACGAATTCGTCATATATTAACCGTCGTAAGGATGAACTCAATACACAATCTGAAAACATCGATGACATTTAACACCCATCATACCACACTCACCACCGCTCCGGTTGCGCCGCTCCTGGATCGGTTGTTTGAAAAAGACGCCTCGGCGTCACCGGCGGCAAGTCCCGCACTGGCCGATCTCTTCGAGGATCGGGAGCGCCTCATGCGGAGCAAGACGGATTACCGCGACTTCTACGGCCGCATGAAGGATTTCCCGCTCGCGGTTTCGCGGGAGACCGGCGCGTTACTCTATATGCTGGCGCGGAGCTGCCACGCGCGGAACATCGTCGAATTTGGAACCTCGTTCGGCATTTCGGCCCTGCACTTTGCTGCGGCCTTGCGGGACAACGGCGGCGGTCGCCTGATCACCTGCGAATTCGAGTCGTCTAAAGTGGCCCGTGCCAAAGAAAACCTGACAGCCGGTGGCCTGGCTGACTTGGTGGAGTTCAGGGAGGGGGACGCTCTGCAAACCCTGCGCATTGATCTTCCGAAATCAATCGACATGCTGCTGCTCGACGGGGCCAAGGCGCTCTATCCCGAAATTTTGGATCTCGTAGAGAGCCACCTGCGGCCGGGTGCACTGATCATCGCTGACAATGCCGATTACAGCCCCGAGTACCTGGAGCGCGTTCGCTCGGCAACCGGAGGCTACATGTCCGTGCCCTTTGCGGCTGATATCGAGTTATCGATGCGGCTCGGTTAAGGGCACCTCTGGAAACCGGGGTATGTCAGCCATGAAGGATTTTTGATGACGTGCCGCCGGTTTCCAGAGATGCCATTAAACTCAGTTTGCTTCCTTTTGCAGCGGCGCTGGAAGCGAGCCACCCGGCCGGAACCTTTGTTCCGGGCGATTCCGTGCCGTGAAAATCTTTCGGGACCGGGTCGAGGCAGGGCGCGAATTAGCGCGCGCCCTCGTGGATGAGGGCGTCGTCTCCCCCGGCGGCGAGGAGGGGCTGCTTATTCTGGCCATTCCCCGGGGCGGCGTGATCGTCGGGGCCGAGGTGGCGCGGTTCTTGCACGCCCCGCTCGATGTCTGGCTCTCGCGCAAGATCGGCGCGCCCGGCAACCCCGAGTTTGGCATCGGGTCAGTCTCCTCCCATGGCGAAACCGTGATCGACGCCAAGACTATCGTCGCGCTGGGAGTGGACGACGAATACCTCAACGAAGCCATCCGGCGCGAGCGGGCGGAGCTGGAGCGGCGCATGGTGGCCTTCCGCGGCAGCTCGGAGCCCGTTCAGGTGGAGGACCGCACGGTCATCCTGGTCGATGACGGCGCGGCCACCGGCTCCACCGCGCTGGCCGCCCTTGCGGCGCTCCGGCGGGGCGGGGCGAAAAAGCGCATCCTAGCCCTGCCCGTGGCCCCGCGCGATGTCCTGCCCACCCTGCACAAAGCAGCCGACGCCACGCTGATCCTGAGCGCCGAACTGGTGTTCATGGCCGTCGGGCAGTTTTACGAGGACTTCCGGGCGGTCGAGGACGAGGTGGTGGTGCGCACGCTGGCCGGGTGGCGACGATAGTTTCCGGGGCCTGGAAATTCGCGATTGCGGAGAACATACTTGCCACCGGCGCGGCGGGCGGCACTATTTCCCCACAATATGAACGCCGCTCCCCTAATCCACCCCACCGCTTCCATCCACCCCGATGCCCAGCTCGGAGCTGGCGTTCGCGTCGGCCCGTTCGCGGTGATCGAGGGCCCGGCGCAGATCGGCGACGGCTGCGAGATCAAGGCCCACGCGGTGGTCACCGGGTGGGTGCGCATGGGGGCGCGCAATGTCATCGGCTACGGGGCCATCGTCGGCGGCGATCCGCAAGACCTCGGGTTTGACCCCTCGATGAAGAGCTGGGTGATCCTCGGCGAGGGCAATACCATCCGCGAATACGCCACCCTCCATCGCGGCACCGGCGAGGGGACCCAGACGCGCGTGGGCAGCAGCTGCTTCTTCATGGCCGGGGCGCACGTGGGGCATAATTCCCAGGTGGCCGACGGCGTCATTATCGCCAATAACGTGCTCCTGGGCGGGCATGTCCACATCGGGCCGGGCGTCTTTATCGGCGGCGGGGCGGTCTTCCACCAGTGGGTGCACGTCGGGCGACGGGCGATGATCCAGGGCAACGCGGCCATGAGCAAAAGCGTGCCGCCATTTCTCGTGGCCGCGCAGATCAACGGCGTGGCCGGGATGAATATCGTCGGGATGCGCCGGGCCGGGATCGACGCCGCGCAGCGCAAGGAGGTCAAGGAGGCCTTCAAGCTCGTTTACAAGAGCGGGCTCAACGTTCGCCAGGCGCTGGAAACTGCCAAGGGGCGCGCCTGGGGGCCGGACGCGACGGAGTTCTTCGAATTTATCGCCGGATCGCAAAAACGCGGGGTGTGCGATCTCATCTCCTCCCGCGCGGGCGGCGCTCACGCGGAGGCGGCCACCGAGGAGTAATACGAATTATGCCTGACACCATTGCCGCCATTTCCACCCCCTTCGGGGAGGGGGGCATCGCCGTTATTCGCCTGAGCGGGCCCGAGGCTGCGCAAGTCGCGGGGCGGGTGTTCCACGGGCGGCGACCGGTGGGGGAGCTTGCGCCGAGGGTCCAGCATTTCGGCAAAATCAAGGACGGCGCGGCGGTCTTGGATGAAGTGCTCCTCACCATTTTCCGCGCCCCGGCCAGCTACACCGGCGAGGAGATGGCCGAGATCGGCTGCCACGGGGGCATTCTGGTCACGCGGCGGCTGCTGGCGCTTTTGCTGCAAAACGGCGCGCGCGCGGCGGGGCCCGGCGAATTCACCCAGCGGGCCTTCCTCAATGGCAAGATGGATCTCACCCAGGCCGAGGCCGTGATGGACTTGATCCGCGCCCAGACCGACCTGGGCCTGCGCGCCGCCACCGAGCAGCTCGAAGGCCGCCTGGGGAGCCGCGTGCGCAAGCTGCGCGAGGCGCTTCTCAATGTCCTGGCCCACGTTGAGGCGTATATTGATTTCCCCGAGGAGGATATTTCGCCCGAGACCGGCGCGGCCCTCGCCACCCGGCTGCAGGAAGTGCGCGCGGGATGTGCCGCGCTGCTGGAGACCGCCGGGCAGGGGCGGGTCCTGCGCGAGGGGCTGCGCACCGTCATCTACGGCGCGCCGAACGTCGGTAAATCGAGCCTGCTCAATCGCCTGCTTGGCTACGAGCGGGCCATCGTCAGCGAGATCCCTGGGACCACGCGCGACTCGATCGAGGAAGTCGTTAACCTGCGCGGCATCCCCGTGCGCCTCGTGGATACCGCCGGGGTGCGCCACAGCGAGGACCGGATCGAACGCGAGGGCATCGCCCGGACCCTGCGCCACGTGGAGCGGGCAGATCTCGTGCTGCACCTGGCCGACGCCAGCCGCCCGCCGGATGGGGAGCCCCATCCCGGCAGCCTGCTGGTGCTCAACAAGGCAGACCTCGGCGAGGACCCCGCGTGGGCGGGCCTCGAGGCGGTGCGCATTTCGTGCCTTGAGGAAACGGGCGCTGGCCCCGGTCTGGAGCCGCTGCTCGACGCCATTGCGGAGCGCGCTTTGGGCGGCGGATTCTCCCGCGCCGGAGCGGGCGTGGCCATCAACGCGCGCCACCAGGCTTGCCTGAGCCAGGCCGAAGCCGCTGTGGAGGCGTCGCTGCGGGCGCTGGCCGAGGGCCTCTCCGCCGAATTCATAGCGGTCGACCTGCGGACCGCGCTCGACGCCGTGGGCGACATCGTCGGTCGGGTCGATACCGAGGACTTGCTCGGGAAGATTTTCTCCACCTTCTGCCTCGGGAAGTAGGGATTTATCAGGAACTTGAGGAAAATACAGAGATTTTATACGACCCTGATAGTCATAGGCCACCCAATGGCCTCTCTATAAGAAATATTTCACGCAAAGACGCAAAGGCGCAAAGAAGAGGCGCACCTGCCTTCTTTGCGCCTTTGCGTCTTTGCGTGAGACTTAATGCCTTTTGTCTTTAATCCCCCGGGGGCACAAAAGAAAGCCCCGCCGCCGAAAACGCGATTCGGCAACGGGGCGCTTTGCTCTACTGCTGGGAATGGAGCCTCACGGAAGGCATGGAAAATCGGACGGCCTGTCAGCGCCCGCCCCCACGCCTTCGCGTGAAGAAATTTTGCCCTACTGGCGCTTGGCCAGGACGCTCTGCTCGTAGCACTTGACCTCGCCAAGCCACGCGGCCCCGGCGGGCACGTTCTGGCGGGCGCAGAATTCGTCCCACACGGCGGCGAATGGCAGCGTCTTGGCTTCTTCGAGCAGGGCCAGGCGCGTGGCGAAGTCGCCCGCGGCCTCGGCTTGGCGGAGGCTGGCCGTGGGTTCGAGTAGCGCCAAAAGCAGCGCCTTGAGCGTGGAACGCGCGCCGATCACCCAGGCGGCGATGCGGTTGATGCTGGCGTCAAAGAAATCGAGCCCGATATGGGTGCGGTCGATGAAGCCGCCGCGCACCACTTCCTCCATCATCGCGCGGGTCGCGTCATCCAGGATGACCACGTGGTCGCTATCCCAACGGACGCCGCGGCTGACGTGGAGCAGGATCTCGGGCACGAATTGCAGGACGGACGAAATCTTGTCGGCGATGGTCTCGGTGGGGTGGAAGTGGCCCGCATCGAGGCAGAGCAGCTTCTGGTTTTTCACCGCATAGCCCATGTAGAACTCATGCGAGCCAACGACGTAGGATTCGCTGCCGATGCCGAAGAGTTTGCTCTCCACCGCGTCAACGTTCTGCGAAGGGTCCACCGGCACGGCGAAGATGGCGTCGAGCGAGGCTTCGAGGCGCTTGCGCGGGGCCACGCGGTCGGCGGGAATGTCTTTGTAGCCATCGGGAATCCAGAAGTTCGTCACGGTCTTGGAGCCGAGCTGCTTGCCCATGTCGGCGGCGATTTTGCGGCTGGCGATGCCGTGCTCGATCCAGAACTGGCGCACGCCCGCGTCCGGGTGGGAGAGGGTGAAGCCGTCGGCGGCCAGCGGGTGGGAGAAATAGGTGGGGTTGAAGTCCAGGCCCAGGTTGCGGGTCTTCGCCCAGTCGATCCAGCTCTGGAAGTGGCGCGTTTCGTAGGCGTTGCGCTCCACTTTTTCGCCGCCGAGGTCGGCGTAGCAGGCGTGCAGGTTGAGGCGCTTGGTCCCGGGGATGAGCGAGGAGGCCTGGTCGATGTCGGCGCGCAGTTCATCGAGGTTACGGGCCTTGCCGGGGTAGTTGCCGGTGGTCTGGATGCCGCCGCCGGTCAGCGTGGCGTCGGGGTGTTCGGAGCCGCCGACGTCGTCGCCCTGCCAGCAATGGAGGGAGATCGGGATTTCGGCGAGCCGTTTCAAGGCGGCATCGGTGTCAACGCCGAGGGCGGCGTAAGCGGATTGCGCGGCAAGGTAGGTACTCATATAGAATGGGATAAAATAGCGGAGGGTGGGGAGAAAGGGACTGCCCCGGCCCTGTTGCGGCAGCTCTGCCCAAATCGTTAACCGAAACAGGGACCGGGGAAATGACATGCCATATATGAGCGATGTCGGCTATTTTTGGAATAGACGAATTGGCGGTACACATATAGAAATTGGCGACGTGAGCGATACGGCGATCTATTTTCCCGACGGCGGCACCTCGGCGGTCTGGGGCGCAGCTGTAACGGCCTGCGGCCATGCCCGGACGGCCCCCGGCGAAGCCTACCCCCCCAGGCCCGGCGAACATCCCGGCGACCATTTGTTTTGGCTCCCGCGCGGCGGTCGCATTTTGGACGGCTACCAGCTTCTCTACGTCTCGGCGGGGAAAGGGGTCTTTGAAACCGCCTCGACGGGCGCGGTCGAGGTCGGCGCGGGGAGCGCGTTCCTTCTGTTGCCCGGCGTCTGGCACCGCTACGCCCCTGATCCGGCCACCGGCTGGGTCGAGTGGTTCGTGGAGCTGCGGGGGCCTGCGCTGGAGCATCTACGCGAGGCGGGCGTCCTGCGCTCCGAGTCGCCGGTGTTCCACCCGGGCCTCGGCGCGGAGTGGGTCGAGCCGTTCGAAACGCTGCTGGCGCTTGCGCGGGAAGGCGGCGTCGGCTCGCGCGAGGAGATGAGCACGCTCGGGATGCATCTTTTGGCGCGCATCGTCTTCTCCCGCACGGGCCGCGAGCCGAGCCCGGAGGAGCGGGCCGTGCGCCAGGCCGAGGCCCGGATGCGCGAGAGCCTGGGCGAACCCCTCAAAATCGGCGCCCTGGCCCGGGAAATGGGCGTGGAGTTCGACCGCTTCCGCCGCTGTTTCAAAGCCCTCACCGGGCTGCCGCCCAAGCAATACCTGCTGCAACTGCGGATGCGCCGGGCCGAGGAACTCCTCTCGCGCACCGGGCGCTCCGTCACCGAGATCGCCGCCGAGCTGGGCTTCAACAGCGCGTTTCACTTTTCGGCGGCCTTTAAAATGCACTCCGGCCTGGCTCCCGCCCTTTGGCGAAGCGCCCGGATGACCGGGAACGCGCCTTAGTTGACCCCCGGTGCGCAACTATGGCACACTGAATGAAGTTCTTATGAAAGTTCCCTTCCATATCGTCAAAGCTCGCCGGGAGCGGCTGGCCGCCATGCTGGCCCAACATGGGTACATGCCCGTGAGCGAGCTTTGCCGCCGGTTGGAGGTCTCCGAGGCCACGGCCCGGCGCGACCTCGCCGCCCTGGAGGGGGAAAAGAAAATCAAGCGCACTTACGGCGGCGCGGTTTCGGAATTCGAGAACCGCTTCCCCTCCTACAACGAGCGCATGGACAATTCGCGCCGCGCCAAGCTGCAAATCGCCTCGGCGGCGGTCTCCTATCTTTCGCCGGGCCTTACCGTTTTCCTCGACGCGGGCACCACGCTCTACGCCGTCGCCGAAGCCTTCCGGGCCAAGCCGGTGACGCCGATTACCGTCGTAACGCCCAACCTTCCCGCGGGCGAAATGCTGGCTACGCTGCCGGGCGTGAGCGTTTTTTTGGTCGCGGGCCAGCTGCTCGCGCGCCAGGCCACCCTGCTGGGCGAAGCCGCCGTGAGGAGCCTCGGATTTTGGCGCTTCGACGTCGCTTTCCTCTCCGCCGAGGGCATGGACTCGAGCGGCATCTGGAACTCCCAGACCGCCATCGTCGAACAGCAGAAAGTGGTCATCGCCCGCAGCGCGCGGTCGATCTTTTGCCTGGATAGCTGCAAGGTCAAGCGGCAGGCCGCCCACTTCCTGCTCCCGTGGAACAGCGTCGAGATGCTGCTGACGGATACCTCAGCCGAGTTGCTCGCGGAGTCGGGGATCAACCTCGATGCGCGCCAGTACTGGGACGCCAAGGGAGGCCGCGAGACCTGCCCCCTGCCGCCGCCCGAGGGCGGGAATGACACCGGCGTCTTGCCGGTGGAGCTGTTGTAGGAAGATTACCACAGAGGACACGGAGAGCACAGAGGGCACGGAGTTGATTAAAACATCTCCATCCCCCCTCTTTTATTCCTCCGTGCTCTCTGTGTCCTCCGTGTCCTCTGTGTTTTTCCGAACCCATCCCCGTATTGACGTATCAGGATTGGCTGATAGGTTCGGTGGCCGATGGCATCCATCGTCAAATCGCTCAAACTTCTGGCTGATCCCACGCGGCTCCGGCTCCTGCTGCTTTTGGGCGAGGAGGAACTTTCCGTCGTCGAAATCCAGGAGATTCTCGGCATGGGCCAGAGCCGGATTTCCAGCCACCTGGCGCAGCTTAAAGCCGCCAAGCTGGTGAGCGACCGCCGCGCGGGCAAGAACGTCTACTATGGCCGCGCGCTTGGCTCTGAAACGCCGTTCGAGGAAATCATTGCCGCCAGCGCCAACGAGATTCCCGAGGCCGAGCATGACCTCGCCGCGCTCAAGCTCATCCGGCGCAAGCGCCTCGACAAGGCGCGCGAATATTTCAACAAGCTGGCGGGCAAATTTGGCCGCAGCTACTGTCCGGGCCGCTCCTGGAAAGGCGTGGCGCAGATGCTCCTTTCACTGGTGGGCCCCATCACCGTGGCCGACCTCGGCGCTGGGGAGGGGACGCTCTCGCAGCTCATGGCCAAGCACGCCAAGGCCGTCATCGCCGTGGATAACTCAGAGAAAATGGTCGAGTTTGGCTCGAACCTCGCCCGCGAACACGGCTTCGATAATTTGGAATACCGGCTGGGGGATATCGAGGAGCCGCCGATCGCCGATGAATCGGTGGACCTGACGCTTTTGAGCCAGGCGCTCCATCATGCCAACAACCCAACGCGCGCTATCGCCGCCGCTTACCGGATTCTGAAGCCGGGCGGCAGGATCGCACTGCTGGATCTCCTGGCCCACCATTTCGAGAACGCGCGGGAGATGTACGCCGATCTCTGGATGGGCTTCAGCGAAGTGCAGCTCGACGGCATGCTGCGCGAGGCCGGTTTCCGCGACATCGACATCGCCGTGGTTGACCGCGAGCCGAACAGCCCACACTTCCAGACCGTTTTCGCGACCGGAGTGAAGTAGGGTTTTTTTATCAGGAACTCAGGAACTCAGGAAAGAGACAGCAATTCTTTTTTCCTGAGTTTCTCGTTACGAATTCCCAGATCCGTAACGAGGAAAAACGCGCCTTATTGCGGCCTATGATCTACTTCCTGGCGGGCGCGCCTTGCTGCGGGGTCGCCGCCTGAATCAGCCGGGGCTGTTCGTCAAAGAGATCCGTCAGGCGGTCGTCGATGCGGATATCCACGAGCATCCAGGCATCATCCGGCTTATAAAAATAAAACCGCCAGCGGATCGGCACACTTTTCCCCAGCGAAACGCACGTCAGGCGCACGATCCGCGTCCCGACCTTCTTCTCCTCGATCTGCTCGAAGCCGTTCATGCTGCCGAAAATCCGCAGCGCCTCCTTGGTTTTCGCCTTCAAATCGGCCACGCCCTTGGGCATGTCCACCACCATTTTCGAGCCCTTAAGGAGCTGGTCATAGGCCGCGTCCACCCGGCCCTCGGTCAGCGTTTGGAAAAATTGCGCGCTCAGCGCCGCGGGCTCCGGCCCGGGGGCTGACTGCGCCCTAAGTGGCGCGGCAGCAAGCGTTAGCGTTAGAGCGAATAGGGCCAGCAGCGGAAGCTTCTTCATCATGATTTCCCGTACGCTATCCAAACCGGCCCGCAAAGAGAAGCTTTTGCTGTTTGCCGGTTTCGCGGCCCTGGCGTATGCTCCCCGCTTTCCCGATTACCGATGCCGCCGAACCTCTCTGCCCCTGAAAATTTTATCAACCGCGAGCTGAGCTGGCTGGAATTTAACCGCCGGGTGCTCGAAGAAGCGCAGGATGCCACCCAGCCGCTCCTGGAGCGCATCAAATTCCAGAGCATCTTTGCCTCCAATCTCGACGAATTCTTCGAAATCCGCGTCGCGGGCATCAAGCAGCAGATCGACAGCGGCAGCACCGACACCGGCCCCGACGATCTCTCCCCCGCGCAGGTCTTCCAGTCCATCACCCGCCTCGTTCACCAGCTCATCGCCACGCAGTACGAGCTTTGGAACCAGCAGTTCGTCCCGCTCCTGGAGCACAGCGGCATCCGCTTCCACAAAGTCCATAACCTCTCGGGCGAGCGGGCCCAGTGGGCGCACGACTACTTCCGCAACGAAGTCTTCCCCGTCTTGACCCCCCTGGCCGTCGACGCCAGCCACCCCTTCCCGCAGGTCCTCAATAAAAGCCACAACCTCCTCGTGCGCGGCCGCCGTGTTGATGACCCCGAAGGCGAGAGCGAGGCCCTCTACGCCATCGTCCAGGTCCCGCGCGTCGCCCCCCGGCTCATCTCCCTGCCGCGCGGCAAGGGTGACGGCCAGCCGTGGGATTACATTTTCTTAAGCGACCTCGTTAAAGAGCACGTCGGCGAACTCTTCCCCGGCATGATCCTGGAGGGCGTCCACGCCTTCCGCATCACCCGCAATGGCGACCTCTACATCGACGACGAAGAAGCCGAAAACCTGCTGCGCACCATCGAGCAGGAGCTGCGCCGCCGCAACAAAGGCAACGCCGTGCGCATCGAGGTCAACGCCGACTGCCCACGCGACTTCCAGCTCTTTCTGCTGGACCGCTTCAACCTCACCGACGCCGACCTCTACGTCCTCGACGGCCCCATTTCGATGACGCACTTGATGCGCCTCCTGGATAACGAGTCCTTCGCCAAACTCAAGGACCGCCCCTTCTTCCCCGCGCACGACCCGGCCCTGCCGAGCGGCTGCGACGTCTGGGAGCGCCTCCGGCACGAGGACATCCTCCTCCACCACCCCTACGAGCCCTTCGAGGATATCGTCAGCTTCATCGAAGAAGCCGCCAGCGACCCGAAAGTCCTCGCCATCAAGATGACCCTCTACCGCACCAGCGGCGATTCCCCCATCGTCGCCGCCCTGGAGGAAGCCGCCGCCAACGGTAAGCAAGTCACCGCCATCGTCGAGCTGAAAGCCCGCTTCGACGAAGCCAATAACATCCAGTGGGCGCGCAAGCTGGAGGAAGCGGGCGTACACGTCGTCTACGGCGTCGTCGGCTTAAAGACGCATTGCAAAATGATCCTCATCGTCCGGCGCGACGACGATCGCATCCGGCAATACGCCCACCTCAGCACCGGGAACTACCACCCGCGCACCGCCCGCATCTACACCGACCTGGGCCTGCTCACCTCCGACACCGAGCTGACCCTCGAAGTCGCCACCCTCTTCAACACCCTCACCGGCCTGGCCGAGTACCCCGGCTTCAAAAAGCTGCTCGTCTCCCCCTTCGACCTCGCCTTGCGCTTCAAGCACCTGATCGAGCGCGAGCGGGACCATGCCCTCAACGGCAAACCCGCCCGCATCATCGCCAAGCTCAACTCGCTCGTCGACGAAACCCTCATCGCCGCTCTCTACGAAGCCTCGTGCGCGGGCGTGAAGATCGATCTCATTGTGCGCGGCATCTGCTGCCTGCGGCCCGGCGTCCCGGGCGTCAGCGAAAACATCCGCGTCATTAGCATCGTCGGCCGTTTCCTGGAGCACAGCCGCATCTTCTACTTTGCCAACAGCGGCCACCCCGCCGTCTACCTGGGCAGCGCCGACTGGATGCCGCGCAACCTCTACCGCCGCGTCGAAATCGCCTTCCCCATCGAGCACCCCTCGCTGCGCAAAGACATCCTGGGTGATATCCTGCCCGCCTACTTGAACGACCGCGTCAAAGCCCGCGAGCTTCAGCCCGACGGCTCCTACATCCGGCTCAAGCCCGGCCCCGGCGAGGAGCATTCGCAGGCTCAGCTCCACTTCCGCGAGGAAGCGCGCCGCCGCAATGCCGCCGCTCCCGTGCAAGGCATCTGCGAGCATACCCACCCACCGAAGCTCATCCCGATGGTCAAGCCATAGCGGGGGCTTCATATAAAACCAAGGCTCCTTTCGCCTTTACTTTGCATTTCCACCGGCGCATTTTTTATGCGCTGGCAATGGCTAGCCGGGACTTAAGAACCCCGTAACAAGCGGCTGGCAATAGCCGAAACTCTATTGCCGTTTCCGGGCTATATTCATATGGCCGGGGGGCGGCGGCGTATGTCCAGGCCACCGGCTAAAGCAACTCTGTTAGTGAGCAAGGGCAAAATCGGGTTTTTTAAGGAGATGATTGGGCTCTCCATCAAAGAATGGGGAGGGAGGTCAAAAGATGAAAGAAAGTGCTAATGACCTCACTGCTCAATCGAATCGGAATCAGTGGCTACCAGGTACTATATACCGAAGCCACATTGCCTCTTAAAATCCACGTTAAACCCGAAGCGCGAACCTCCTCCTGCCCTTGCTGTGGAGGCGGCCGCCTCCACAGCAAGGGCAGGTATCAAAAGCAGGTACGCCACCTCGATCGCTTTGGCGAACCCACCGCTCTGGTCGTCCATACCCGGCGGTTGCGCTGTTTGGATTGTCGGCACTCCTTTGTTCCACCGCTACCGGGACTTCTCCCCGGACGCCACAGCAGCGAGCCATTCCGCGAAAGCACTTACCGGGCTCACGACAACGGCATCTGCGTCTCCACTCTGGCCCGCATCCTTCACATCGGCAGCGCCACCATTGAGCGCATCTACCACCAGTTCACCGAACGCAACGCCAAGGAACGAAGCAGTTTGCGCTGCCCCATGGTCCTCGGCATCGACGAGCACACCCTCCACAAGGGCCAACGCTTCGCCACCACCTTCGTTGATCTTAAAAACCACCGTGTCTTCAACGTTGTCCCTGGCCGCAGCCCTCGCGAATTGGCCCCATTGGTTGCCCGCCTTCAAGGCCGGGAGCATGTCCGCGTGGTCTGTATCGACCTCTCCAGCCCTTACCGCGCCTTGATCCGCAAGTGGTTCCCTAACGCTCGCATCGTCGCCGACCGCTTCCACGTCATCCGCGTCGTCATCCATCATTTTATGGCCTTGGCACGGCAGATCGCCCCTGACTTGAAAAATAACATCGGCTCTCTTGCCGTCCTCCGCAAAGCCCCAAATAAGCTAACTGCGGCCCAACACTTGCGCCTCGCGCGGCTTTTCGCCGCCTACCCTGCATTGGAGCCTCTGCACGCCGAAATGCACCACCTGCGCGCTCTCCTCAACCAGAAGCACTGAAGGCGCCGCGAATGCCGCCCTCTGGCTCAAGAGCTTTTGGGCTTCATCGACCGGCTTGCCGCCAGCCGCTTCGAGCCCCTCATCACTCTGGCCAATACCCTTCGCTCCTGGGCCGAGCCCATCGCCTGCATGTGGCGTTTTACCAGGAACAACGGCATTACAGAGGGCTTCCACCGTAAAATGAAACTCATCCAACGCCGCGCTTACGGCTTTAGAAACTTCTCCAACTACCAAATCCGTGTGCTTGCCGCCTGCGGCTAATTAGCACAATATCACCATATCTTCCTCCCTCCCCATTCTTTGGTGGAGACCCACAATATCACCATATCTTCCTCCCTCCCCATTCTTTGGTGGAGACCCAACTTGACAACAGTCGTTGCCGAGGGAGGCCCACTGACGCCAACGCTTGAGGCATCCGCAATTTGTTCCCGTTCCTATTCCCATTTTGGGTAAAAAAGAAGAGGCACCTAGAGTTAAGTGCCTCTGAATAAGTAAGTTGGAGCGGGTGAAGGGAATCGAACCCTCGTATGCAGCTTGGGAAGCTGCCGTTCTACCATTGAACTACACCCGCATTGCCTCAGGGCTGCCGTTGATCCACGGCTGCGAGAGGGGCTGAATTTCGCAATTTATTGCCAGGAAAGCAATACGGATTTTTTGCCATCAACGGTGCCGACCTTAAGGCCTCCGCCGCTGGTGTGGACGTTCTGCTTCTGCAGTGCGTAGTAATACCCCACCGAAGCCGTGCCCACTCCGAAGTTCGGCTGGTTGGCAATATCAAATTGAGAGCTGACAGTGATGGCTCCGTCGTAGCTCAAATCCTCAAAAAGCAGGTATTGCACTCCCCACGGGTCATACCAGTTCCCCTCCGTGCGGCTCACGGCACCCTTGGTGTTGGTGGCCGTACCGTCGACTACTTTCGGCTGGAGAAATTGGATCTGCCGCGGGTTCTCGCTGTTGCCGTCGGTCCAGCCGGTCGGGAAACGCAGGACGTTGACGATCTTGCTGTTGTCAGTGGTGGAGGTGCCAAAGGCCAGATCATCGGTGCCCGAGGTGGCCGCCCCGCTCGGGTATTTGCCGTATTCGGTGTAGTAGCTGGTGACGGCGTTGGCCAGCTGCATCATGTCGTTCTTGGCCTGCACTTTTTTGGCGGCGATCATGGCGTACTGCACGCCGCTGAAGGTCAGGCTGGCCAGTACGGCGATGATGGAGATGACGACGAGCAGTTCGATAAGGGTGAACGCGGACGCCGATTGGGGAAAACGTGTCTTTTTCATGAGGGAATTAGGGCCTACTTTACGGCAACCCGGGGGCGCTGACAACGGCAATTCTGCAAGCAGCGGCCAGAATGTGCTTTTTTGCCGATTTGATTTTGGAGCTTGTGCTAAAGTCTCCATGAATTTTACGAGAGAAGGGAGCCCATCATGAACCGAGGAAAAATGAGTCGTTTTAATCACCATATCCATCAATGGCAGGACGCGGCTAAGGATACGGCCGGCCAGATCGAATCGGCCGTTCGCGAGCAGGCCTCGTCGTTGGCTGAACAGACCCGCGACGGGCTGGCCAAGGGCCAGAAGGCTATGGGCGCGTGGGAGAAGGGGGTGGAGGATTCCGTTCGCGCGAATCCAATGCTTTATTTTGGCGCGGCGCTCGCGGCGGCAGCGCTGGGCGGTGTGCTGATCGGCGCTCTGCTGAAGAAACGCAAACGGTAGGGCCGGCGGGGGCGTTGTTTCGGGAAGCCGGGTAATAAGGAGACTGGAGCCTCCGGGCTCTTTTCCCGGCGGTTGTACCTCGCGCATCTACTCGCCCGCCCCCCGGGGCGGGGGGGCCTAGTGTGTGTAGAGCTGGGAGTTCTCGTCGAGGTCTTTGACGACGGTGCAGAGGTAGACGGGCTCCGGGTGGATGTTGTCGTATTTGCTGATCCGCGATTTATTGAGGACGTGGAAGCCGTAGCGCTCGAACATTTTGAAGCCGCGTCGGCTTTCGAAGGTGACCATCTGGCCGTAGACGCGCCGCTCTCCTTTTTCGTGGAGGTAGGCCAGGTAGGTGTCCATGATGGCGCGGGTGGTGGCGACGTTGCGGGCGTCGGCGAGGAGGTTGATGTGGAAGTGGGCGCAGCGGCGGGGCGAGGCGGGGACTTCGCGCCAGGCGGTAGAGAGGATCCACTTCACGAAGGCTTTGCTGGCGGCGTTGTAGCGGGGGTAATGGACGAGGCCGCGCAGGAAGAGGCTGGCGTTCTGGTAGACGTTGTAGAGCTGCTGGCGCAGGGGGAAACGGGAGCCGAGGAGGTAGCCGCGGATTTCGCCTTCGACGAGGAGGACGAAGGAGCTTTCGGGCTCCCGGTCGGTGTAGTAGGCGGTGAGGTAGTCGGCAAAAAGTTCGCGGTCTTCGAAGACGGGGTCGATGGGGTTGCCGAGGTAGCCCGTTTCGCAACATAGTTCCCGTACCCGGGGGCGGTCGGCCTTCTGAAAAGGGCGAATTTTAATCTGGCGATGATCCGACATCGCCTCTTTTTTAATCCCAACTTCTCTCAATTCCAGCTATTTCGGGAATTCGGAACAGGCCACTACGGCCTCGCGGTAAATCCCAAAGAGCCGCTCGAAGACGCGCTTCCAGGAATACCTGAGGTGCACGGTCTCGGCGGCGGCGCACCCCTGGCCCCGCAGGTCGCCCTCGCAGATGCACGCAATGGCCTCGGCGAGGGAAAACGGGGTGTTCTCGCCCGCCCAGTGGCGCTGGTCGGTGAAGACGATGCGGTCCATGTAGCTTCCCCGAATGCCGACAACGGGGGTTCCGCACGCCTGGCTCTCCAGGGTGACGAGGCCGAAGGTTTCCTGGACTCCGGGATGCACAAAGCAGTCGGCACTTCGGTAAATGCGGGCGAGCTGGTCACGGTCGACGCAGGCGCTGCCGCCCAGCCAGGTGACCTGCCCGGTGGCGGCCTGGAGCTGCTCTACGGAGCGGCGCTGCTGGCCGTCGCCGACGACGAGGAGGTGCCAGCGGGCGGGGTCGGCCTGGTGGAGGCGCTCAAAGGCGTCAAAGAGGGTGCGGGTGTTCTTTTCCGGGGCGAGCCGACCGACGTAGAGGAGGAGGGTGCGGCCCCGCGGGAGGCCGAGCTCGGTGCGGGTGCGGGCGCGTTCGCCTTCGAAGCTCGGCTCGGGGCGGAAGACCTCGGTATCGACGCCGAGGTCGACGTGCTCGGTGTTGGCGACGCCCCAGTCGGAGAGGAGCCGCTGGAGGGCGGGCGACGGAACCAGCGTGCGGTAAAAGCGGTTGTAAAGGGAGCAGACGTAGTGGCGCGAGCCGTCCATGACCAGCTCGGTAACGGTCTGGCCAAAGAAGCGGGCGACGGTGCGCAGGTAGGCCTCGGGGAAGTGGGAGTGGTAGAAGCCGATGACGGGGATGCCCAGGGCCCGACCGCTGGCGATGGCTTTCCAGGCGACCTGGTAGGGGTCGCCGGATTCGATGACGTCGGGGCGCTCGGTTTCGAGGATTTCCTCGATGGCCCCCAGCCGCAGGATGGCCCGGTAGCGCGAGGTGCGCGAGAGCAGCGGCGAGCGGATGGTGTAGACGGTGGAGCGACCTTTGACGATCCGCTCGTTGCGCTCGCCGGGGATGATGAGGAGGTGCCGGTCGTCGGTGGAGGCTTCGAGGTAACGGACTTTCTCCTGGACGTAGCGCTTCACCCCGCCGCTGACGGGCGAGTAGAACTGGGTCAGGTCACAGATTTTCAATGGGGGAGGAGGTTTTAGCGCAAAAAGGCACAAAAAAGGAATCGTTTGGGACTCCTTTTGCGTTTTCCCTCGCCTTTCTAGGCTAGTCCTCGAACTGCGACAGGTAGCGCTCGGCGTCGAGGGCGGCGGCGCAGCCCTGGCCCGCAGAGGTGACGGCTTGGCGGTAGACGGGGTCGGCCACGTCGCCCGCGGCGAAGACGCCCGGGAGGTTGGTGGCGGTGCCCTTTTTCTGAATAAGGTACCCGGCGTCATCCATCTCCAGCTTGCCTTTGAAGGGGGCGGTGTTGGGGGTGTGGCCGATGGCGCAGAAGACGCACTTGATTTCCAGCTCGCTCTGCGCGCCGGTCTTGAGGTTGCAGAGGCGCACGGCGCGCAGCTCGCCCGCGTCGTCCTTGAGGTAGTCGGTAATGACGCTGTCCCAGACGGGCTTGACCTTCGGATGGGCGAGGGTGCGGTCGGCCATGATCTTGGAGGCGCGCAGGGTATCGCGGCGGTGGATGAGGTAGACCTCGGAGGCGAAGCGGGTGAGGAAGTTGGCCTCCTCGCAGGCGGAGTCGCCGCCGCCGACGACGGCCACGGGGACGTTGCGGTAGAAGGCGCCGTCGCAGGTGGCGCAGGCGGTCAGGCCATGACCGATGAGCTGCTTTTCACCGGCGATGCCGAGGTAGCGGGCGCTGGCGCCGCTGGCGATGATCAGGGTGCGGGTCTCGATCCACTTGCCGTCGATCTTGAGGCGCACGAAGCCGTCGGCCGTTTCCAGGTCCTCGACAAAGGCGTATTCGAAGCGGGCCCCGAAGCGCTGGGCCTGGGCCTTCATGTTCATGATGAGCTGCGGGCCGTCGATGCCGTCGACATAGCCGGGAAAATTCTCGACCAGCGTGGTGGTGGTGAGCTGGCCACCGGGCTCGCGGCCTTCCAGGACGAGCGGGGCTAAACTGGCACGGGCGGCGTAGATGGCGGCGGTGAGTCCGGCGCAACCGGAACCGATGATGACGACTTTTTCCATAGAATATTTAAGAAGGTCTCGGACGCGGAAACTGAAGCATGTCCGAAGGTAAATTTCCAGAAAAAGAGATGAAGTCTCAATAATTCCAGAAGCCGGGGCACTTTTCGGGGGGATGTCCAATAGCAAATCAACCGGATTTTACGACCATCACTCACCATCTCTTGCTCCCTTATGCACGGGAAACGATGCCGACGGGATATAATAGTATACGTCTTTTAGCGTAGCTCCAATTAGACGGAGCCCAGAAGCATCAACCTAATTTTACGTACATAAATCGGCATTTTGCCTTGCGTAAAACTTTGTTTCAAATAACACCTGATACGCATTTCATGTAAACCCTACCAATCTGAGCATGTTTTCCATGAGGCGCAAGTAGGCAAAACAACGTTATCGATTCATGAAAAAAACTATACTTACGGCAGTTGCCGTGACCTCCCTGTTCCTGGGAACCGGGGTGTCATGGGGTCAGACCGTTACCAGCACTAATGCCGCCGCCGAGAGCGGAGCCAATGGTGGTCACGGGTTTAATGGACTCAACGGGAATACCACCGGCGGCGCTGGTGGTGGTGGTGGTGGCGCCGGTTCCGGCGGCGGCGGCGGCGGGGTTGCTACCGGCGGCAACGCGGGCGGTAACGGCTACACCTACAGCGGCGTTGGCGGTACGGGCGGCGCGGCCGGTTCGGGCGGTTCATCCTATGCCACTGCTGGCGGCGGCGGTGGCGGTGGTGGTGGCGGTGGTGCCGACGGCGGACATGCCGGGGTCAGTGGCGACCCTGAAAACATTACGTGGATCTCTGGAAACAACACCATCACGATCACCACGGTCGGCAGTGCTGGCGGCAATGGCGGCATCGGTGGCAATGGCGGCAACGGCGGCGACGGCGCTTCCTATTCCGGCTATGATTACGGTAGCAATGGCGGATCGGGTGGTTCCGGTGGCGGTGGCGGCGGCGGTGGCATTGGAGGTAATGGCGGCAACATCATTTTTTTCGCACCGACGGCAGCCAGCTTAACGGGAGGGATCAACCTCACTAGCACTGGTGCAGCGGGTGGTAATGGTGGCAATGGCGGCGATGGCGGTTCCGCTGGAGCGGCTGGCGCCGGGTATTACTACTATGGTTCGAATGGATCTGTCGGCGCTGGCGGCAACGGTGGCAATGGTGGCGCGGGCGGCATTGGCGGCTCGATCACCGGCACCAATCAAGCCACACTTACGGTCCTCGGCATCACGGCAATCTCCACTGGCGCCAATGGCGGCGACGGCGGCCAAGGCGGGTACGATGGCAACAGTGTCATTTCCGGCTCCGGCGGAGCTGGCGGTAATGGTGGCGCGGGCGGCGCGATTACGCTGACCAATCTCGGCAAGATCTCGACCTCGGCCGATGAAGCCGTAGGCATCTCCGCCTATAGCAATGGCGGCGACGGTGGCGATGGGGGCTACGGCTCTACCGACGGCAAAGGTGGCAACGGCGGCGACGGTGGCGATATCTCCATTGTCAATACTGGCGTTATCCTGACCACGGGTTCCTGGGCTCACGGCATTGAGGCCATCAGCCTCGGCGGCGCGGCGGGCACGGGCCTCACGAACGGCTCGGTGGGCACGGGCGGCAACATCACGATCTACACCAGCGGCAACATCAATGTTTCCGGAAGCAGCACCGCAGCCATCTATGCACAAAGCACGGGCGGCTCGGACTCGGCGGGCAAGGGTGACCTGAACGTTACCATCGCGGGTTACACCTCCGGCGGCACGGGAAACAGCGTCGGCGTTTATTTCGGCGACGGCGCCTCCAGCACCTTGACCATTACCGGTACCGGCGTGCTGACGACCGCTTCCGGCGTCAAAGGCCTCGCCGTCTATAGCGATCTCAATAACACCGCATCCGATGTTGTATACAACAGCGGAACACTCATCGGCTCGGTAAACCTCGTCGGGGATGGCGGCACCGCCATTGCCAATACGAACACTGTCTACAATGAAGAGGGCGGCGTTTACTACAGCGGCAGCACGGTCAACCTCGGAGCGGGCAACACGTTCTACAACAGCGGCTTCGTGCTCATCGGTGGTTACGACACCATCCTCAACACCCAGCTCACCGGCAATTACACCCAGGAGTCGACCGGTGTGACGGGAGTCAAGATTGGCGGGACCAGCCAGGGGATTACCTATGACCACGCCTCGGTCAGTGGCACCGCCTATGTGGACGGCACCCTGCGGACCTACCAGGCCAACAAGTACGTTCCGAACCCGATCAACGCCAATGTGCACTGGAATCTGGCGGCAGACTCCTTCACGGTGGTGACCGCCGGTACACTGCAAGTGGCCTCGACCGCGGTGATCGATGACTACTTCGTCAAGAACTACCTCGTCCGGTTGGACCAGGACCCGCTCGTGACGTCAACCAGTTTGACCCTGGTCACCAAGCAGAGCACGTTTGATACGTTGTACCACGGCTACACCGACGGGCTGACCCATAATCAGCGCGCCGTGGCCAAGGCCCTCGACAAAGCCATCGTCGCTTCCGACTGGAACGGCGGCACCGACAGCCGCGCGGACAAGCTCATTTACCGCTTGGACGACATCGACAAGGTGGGCTTGCGCACGGCTCTCGACCAGATCGCGCCTGAAGAGTTGGGTCTCGTCGCCGACGCGGCCCTGGGCGTGGTTCGCTCCCACGAGATCTCGGTGCAATCGCGCTTGACTCAGCTCCGCTTGCCGGAGGAAGTCACGCCGCTGCCCGTAAGCTCAGGGAAAGACAAAGACGGCAAGAAGGCTGTCGTTGCCCCCGAGGGCGACCTCAACGGCTTCTACGCCTTTGGCAACGTCAACACGGCCAAGGTGAAGGATGACAACGATATCCTCGGCGGCAAAGACGATGCCTACGGTGTGACCCTCGGGTACGACCGGCAGGTATCCAGCGACATCCGCCTCGGCTTGGCTGGCACGTACTTGTACGATGACCTCAAGTTCAACAGCGGCGGGAAGACCAAGATCAACGATTTCTCGGCGTCAGTTTACGCCCAGTGGATCGCTGACGGGTTCTTCCTTAACGGACTCGCTGGCGGCGGCGCCGGTTCCTACGATATCACGCGCTCCGGCCTAGATCGCGCCAACGTAAACGGCAGCACGGACGGCGAGGAAGTCCACGTTCAAATCGCAACGGGATATGATGTGCCGATTCGGCAATTCACCATCACCCCGAATGCCTCCCTGGGTTACACCAACGTCTGGTTGAACGGCTATACGGAAGATGGCTCGCTGGCTCCCTTGAAGATCAGCGACATCAAGAACACGGCTTCGCTCCGGTCCCGTCTGGGCGCGAGCGTCAACTACCACGGCACGGTGGCAGGCAAGGCAGTGACTCCTGAAATCGGTCTCTACTGGCAGCACGAGTTCCTGGACACCGACCACTCCGTTACGGCCCACCTGGCCAGCGGAGCCGGTGGAACGTTCACCGTGGACAGCGCCTCCACTGAGCGCGACAGCCTGACGCCCACCGTGGCCGTCAACGTAAAGCTGACGAGCAACGTCGATGTGCGTCTGGCCGGGGAAGCGGCGCTGCTTAACCGCGCGCCCTCCTTCAACGGCAACGCCGGTGTGAGCATCAGCTGGTAAAAGAAGAAAACACGTTGTGTTCATTGCCCCCTGGCAGCCCATCGGCTGTCAGGGGGTTTATGTGCGAAGAGGGCACCTCTAGGGAGAGCTCAGTAACATTCCCACGGTCTACACCGCAGAAAAATTCCCCCCTGGCATTTTTTTGTAACTCGGTATGGAAGGCCTGCTTAACCTCCCTCAGCTTACGGTCGAAAAGGTGACCGAAGATAACGGGCAATTTATTTTCATTGTCTCCGGCGACACGCCGCCGCCCAAATGCTGCGACGGGCCGTGCCTGGTCAAAAACGGGACCAAGCGCGGGCTATACCTTGATCTTCCCGTGCAGGGAAAGCGGGTCAGCATTTGGGTTAACCGTCGGCGCTGGTTTTGCAAACGGTGCCAGGGAACGGTTTACCAGGACGTTCCCCACATGGATAAACACCATGCCATGACCGAGCGGCTCGTCCGGTATATCGAAGCCGCAGGCAGGGAAAAGCCGTTCACCACCATTGCCCGTAAACTTGGGGTCAGCGAGGGAACGGTCCGGCTGGTCTTCAAAGCTTACGCGACTCGCATCCTGGCGAGTCGGAGCGCGGACGCCCCGCGATGGATCGGGATCGGGCCGGTAACTTATGGCCACCGGCTTTGGACGGCGGTTACCGATGTGGAAAACAAAACGCTGCTCGATCTTCTGCCTTCGCGCAGCGAGGAAGCCGTCGCCGATTTTCTTCGCGGCCTCCCGGGCAAAGAGGCCATCGAACGGGTCACGATCAGCATGTGGGAGCCCTACCGCAAGGCGGTAACGGCCGTTCTGCCATGGACGTGCCTGATGGTGGACCGTTTTCACATCGCCAAGCAGGCCAACGAGGCGATGGACCGCCTCCGGAGCGAAATGGCCACCCCCGTATCCAAGCATGGCTTGATCCGGAATGACCGCCGCATGATTCTCCGCACCCCCGAGCGCCTCAATACCGCTCAGCGAATGAAACTCGACACCTGGCTGGGCTGCTACCCCCGGTTAAAAGCCGGTTACTACGCCAAGGAGCGCTATCGCGCCATCTGGGAGTGCGCAACCCGGGCCGAGGCGGAAGCCCGGTATGCCGAATGGGAGCGGCGGCTTCCCCCGGACCTGGCCCCGATGTTCCGCAACCTCATTCTCACCACGGAAGCCTGGCGCGAGGAAATCCTAGCCTCTATCGAAAGCGGCTGCCCGGCCCACCTCTATGCGGAGTGCGTCAGCAGCCTCCAGCGATCGCTTAACCCGCTGGGGCGCGGTTGCAGCTTTGAGGTAGTCCGGGCCAAGTGGCTCTTGAAGTGTCACGCTCCTGGCTCGCCGTCAATGACTCGCCAAGGGGCCGCCGCCGATTTCCACTTCGTACCATAGGGTGCGGTGTTCCGGGCCGAGGTTGAGCACCGATCCTGGGCCTTCGGGCTGAAGGGCGACGGGGGCTCCGCGCTGGCCCCGTTCGTCCAGGGCCCAAGCCTTCATGCGGGCGGGCGGGAGCGGCAGGGTTACGCGGGCGGTGATGCCCTCGGCCAGTACGGGCGCGTGGCCCCAGTCGCGGCCCACGGTGTCTTTGGTGGCGCTTTTCCAGAGCATCCCGGTGTTTTCAACGGACCCGGCGGCGCAGATGAGCACGCGGCCCGGGGAGTGGAAATCCGGGCCGTCGATGGCGGTTAGCGCGAGGGTGGCCCAGCCCTGAAAGGTGACGCCGACTTCGCCGAGCGCGACGGGCTCGCCTGATCCCTGGCCGACGAGGGCTTTGCCGCGCGGGGCGTCGACGATGGCGTGGGCGTGGGGGGTATCCCAGAGCAACGGGGAGCTTTCCCCGGCGGTTGGGGAAGAGGGTGCGGTTCCGATTTGGAAGGCCACTCGGAACAGGTCCCGCGAGGGCATTCCGATCATCTTTTCGGCATTCCACCAGGTGCCCCGGCGGCGGCAATACTCAAGGGCTTGATCCTGGGACATCGCCAGGGTGCGCGTGGTGGCGGCTTTCGGCATATCGCCCCGGACGAACAGGGAGACGGCGGCGGGAAGGGTGACGAGCTTGGCCGGGTTCTGGTCGATGTCGAAGAAGCTGCCCTGGCGGCGGCTGTCCCAGTCGTCGATGCGGCCTGAGTACTCGAAGGCAAAGAGGGCGTCCCAGTCCTGGAGACCGCCGAAGGCCATGGCGAGCAGGAAGGCCTCGGCGGCGTGGGGATTGGGGGAAGGGGCGTTGTACTCGGTGCAGATGAAGGGCTTGCCCTCGACGCGGCGCAGGGCCAGGCCGGGGAGGGTGCCCCCGCCCTCGATGCCCGCCATGGAGAGGGGCTGGACGGTCCAGTTTCCCATATCCCACGATTTGCTGGGAAAATTGGGGTGTTGCCAGTAGGCGTGGCTGTCCACGACGTCAAGGGTGGCCTGGATCTGCGGGATGCTGTATTCCGCCGCCGTGCCCACCAGCAGGCTGTGGGTCTGGATTTCGTCGCGCAGGAAGCGGCGCATTCCCGTCCAGTAGGCCTCCTCGGTTTCCCAGAGGAAGCGCAGCCAGTCGCGCTGGGCCTCGGCGGTGCGGGAGGCGAAGCTGGATTTGGCGAATAGCGGCAGCGTACCCAGGGTTTCGCCCTCGGCCATGCCAAATTGGCCCCCGGAGCGCAGGGAGACGTCGGCGAAATCGAGATCGACCCCGGGCTCGCCCAGGTTGCTCAAAACGACGCGGGCATTCGATTCGCCGTCGGTGACTTGGAAAACAAAGCGGTAATCCTTCCACTCGGGCCCAAGATCGGCCTTCGCGGACCAGAGAAGGTCCCAGGGGGCGTGGGCCTGGCTGACATCAAGGCTCAGCCGCCGGGGGGTGCCTGCAACGGCCCGGGCGCGGAAAGCAAGGGTGTAGGGTTTGTCGCGCTCCAGGGCGATGAGGGGCTGGGAAAGCTGGAGGTGCCAACCCTGGTCACCGGTTTTCTCCACATGGAGGCGTAGGCCGCCCTCTCCTTCGGGCAGCTTGGCGATGCTGGCTTTCGCGCCGAAGTGTTCCTCAAGGGTCCACGCCGAGCCGAGGCCACTTGCGAAATTCCCCTCGCGCAGGAGTTCGCCGCCGGGCGGTTCGTCGGCGATGTTCCAGGCTTTTTTCAGCGCCGCCTGGGAAGGGTAGCGCGCTTGCAGCCAGCGGCTCCAGGGGGTTTGCAACGCCGCGCGGTACGGCTCCGGCATGGCGTCGAGCGAGCCGCTCCACCATTCGGAAACCAGGCCGTTCTCGTTGTTGATCTCCACGAACGCGACGGCGGGCTCGTCGGCGTAGGCGGTGTGGGTGTAGGGGTTGACGTGGCGGAGGAGTTGCCGGGCGTAGTCGCGCTGGGCCTCCAGCATGGGCGGGTAAAAGAGGTCCACGCCTTTGAAAAATGAGGGATGTTTCTCCCAAGCGGGCATGCCGGGGTAGTTTCGGCCAACGTGCAGGTTCAGGTTGGCGTAGATGCCGTGGGCTTTGAGCCGGGAGATGAAGTAATCGAGGCGGTCCAGACGCTCGGGGTCGAGGGTGCGCCAGTCTGCCTGCAAGATCCCGGCCGGGGGCTTCTGGGTATCCATGTGGTGGAAGCGGACGCAGCCGATGCCGAATTTCGCCATGCGGGCGGCGACGCCCTCGGCGGCCTCGTGGGTGGGGAAGTTCGCGCCAAAGGTGGTGTTGACGCCAAAGAAGCGGATGCGCCGGTCGCCCGCGTAGAGGTGGCCGTCAGGGCGCGCTTGGACGAAGCCGTGAGCGCCCGCCGGTTTCTCCAGGAGGCCGCTCATGTCGGTGACGCCGGGGGTGGCGTCGTCCCACGGGAGGCCGAAGGGGAAACGGGGCTCTTCGGAGGCGGGCATCCGGAAGGGCAGGCAGCATAAGAGCCCGACCGCGAGAAAAAGGGGGGACGGTTTCATGGGAGTTCCCGGATTGTGCCCTGCCGCCCCGAAAACGCGAAATTAAAAAGGCCCCCTCTCCTTCAAAAAGGGGGCCTTTTCTTTTCATCCCGAACCGGTCTCTGCTCCGGCGCGGAACCCCTAAATTTCGCGGTTTGCCTACAGCGTCACGCCGTCCTTGAAGATGGCGATTTCGCGGAAGCCGTTGAGCTCAGCCTTGGTCTGCTTCTTGCCGCTGGCGACGGCCAGGACGTCCAGGAAGAGGCGGGCGGCCAGTTCCTCGCGCGTGGTGCCGTGGATCAGCTCCCCGGCGTCAAAGTCGATCCAGTTCTTCTTATGGCGAGCCAGCTCGCTGTTGGTGGCGATCTTCATGGTGGGAACGCAGCCGCCCAGCGGCGTGCCGCGCCCTGTGGTGAAGAGGATGATGTGCGCGCCGGAAGCAGCCAGGTCGGTGACGGCGACGATGTCGTTGCCGGGGCCGTCCAGGAGGTTGAGGCCGGGCAGCTTGAGCGGTTCGGCGTAGTCGAGGACATCGACGACGGGGCCGCAGCCGCCCTTCTGGGTGCAGCCGAGGGATTTCTCCTCCAAGGTGGTGATGCCGCCGTCCTTGTTGCCGGGCGATGGGTTCTCGTAGACGACCTGGTTGTGCCGCAGGAAGTAATCCTTGAAGCCGTTGACCATATCGACGGCCTTGTCGTAGACCTCGCGGCTGACGCAGCGGTTCATGAGGAGCGTTTCCGCGCCGAACATTTCGGGGACTTCAGTAAGGACCGTGGTGCCGCCGCTGGCGACGAGCAGGTCGGAGAAAGCGCCGACGAGCGGGTTGGCGGTGATGCCGGAAAGGCCGTCGGAGCCGCCGCACTTGAGGCCGACGCGCAGCTTGGAGACAGGCACCGGCTCACGCTGGACTTTGCCCGCGAGGTCGGCGAGCTCGCCCAGGAGCGCCAGGCCGGATTCGATTTCGTCCTCGACCTGCTGCGAGATGAGGAAGCGGTAGCGGCCGCTCTCGGCGTCGCCCAGGGCTTCCTTAAAGCTCTCCATGGTGTTGTTTTCGCACCCGAGGCCGATGACCAGCACGCCGCCCGCGTTGGGGTGGTGCGCCATGCCTGCAAGCAGTTTGCGGGTGTTGGCGTGGTCCTCGCCGAGCTGCGAGCAGCCGTAGGGATGGGTGAAAGCGTAGACGCCCTCGATGGTCCCTAACTCGCCCCGTTGCGCTTTTTCGTTGAAGCGGCGGGCGAGCGCCTCGGCGATGTGGTTGACGCAGCCGACGGTGGGCAGAATCCAGAGTTCGTTGCGGATGCCGACGTCGCCATTGGGCCGCTTGAAGCCCTCGAACGTGGGGCCCTCGCCCTTGGCCGCGATGGCGCTGGGCACGGGCTGGTAGGTGTACTCCAGGAGCCCGCCCAGGTTCGTCTTGAGGTTATGCGAATGCACCCAGCCGCCGGGGCAGACGTGCGCGATGGCATGGCCGATGGGGCTGCCGTATTTGATCACATTTTCGCCCACGGCGATTTCCGAGAGCGCCACCTTGTGCCCGCGGGCGATTTTTTCGGCGAGGGTGATCTCGAAGCCGCCCACGGCGAGGGTCTGCCCGGCTGCGAGGTCTTCGAGCGCGACGCCGACGTTGTCGGTCGGATGAATGCGGAGAAGGGGATTCATGGGCGGTTAGGCGAGCAGCGCTTCGACGGCGGCGCGGGCGCCTTTGGTTTGGATGGCCGCGAGGCCGCTGGCGACGGCTTCGGTCAGGCCGGGGATGGCGTTGAGGTCCTGGCCCCAGAAGGCGGTCTGCGAGAGGGTCTCTTTTGCGAGCGCGGCGGGCTCGGAGGCGAGGCTGGCCCAGCGGGTTTTAAAGAATTCGAGGATGTCGGCGTCGTCGCGGATCGGGTAGGCCGCGCCGTTGCGCAGGCCCTGGAAAGCGCCCTCGGGCGTGGCGGTGCCTTTGTAGAAGCTGATCAGCGCGGCAAGCGAGAAGGCCAGCGCGGCAGGGAGCTTGCCGGTGTTCTTGACGGTGTCGAGCAGCGACGGAAGCACGCGCACTTTCCACTTGGAAACGGAGTTGAGCGAGATGCTCAGGAGCTCGTGTCGGATGAACGGGTTCTGGAAACGCTCCACGACGGCTTCGGCGAAGGCTTTCTTGGCGGCTTCCTCCATCGGCAGGGCGGGGACGATTTCGTCGAACACGGCGCGGCGGATGAATTTGCCAAAAACCGGGTCGTCCATCATTTCGCCCACGGTATCGAGGCCTCCCAGGTAAGAGGCAAGGACGCTGGAGGTGTGCGCGCCGTTGAGGACGCGCACTTTGCGAGTGCGGTAGGGGGTCTGGTCGTCGGTCCAGATGACGTTGAGCCCCGCCTTGGCGAGCGGGAATTCCTCGGCATACTTGGCCGGGCCTTCGATGACCCAGAGGTGGAAGACTTCGCCGGTGTCGATGAGGTTATCCTGGTAGCCCAGTTCGTTGACAAGCGCCTCGGCTTCGGCGCGCGGGTAGCCGGGGACGATGCGGTCGACCAGCGTGTTCAAGAACGCGTTGGCGGATTCGATCCACGCGGTGAACTCGGCCCCGAGGTTCCACGCGGCGGCGTGCTTGAGGACGTATTCCTTAAGCTTCGCACCATTGCGTTCGATCAGTTCGCACGGGATAAAGACGAGCCCCTTTGCAGCGTCGCCCTGGACGGCCTGGAAACGCTCGTAAAGGAGGTTCGCGACCTTGGCCGGGAAGGAGTTGGGGCAAACGCCCGGGGTGTGCGGCTCCTCGACGTAGGCGATGCCCGCCTCGGTAGTATTCGATATGACAAAGCGCAGATCGGCGCTGCGAACCAGCTCCACGAGCGAGGCCCACTGGTCGTAGGGGTTGAGCGCGCGAGAAATGGAGGAAATGATGCGGCGGTTCTCGACGACTTTGCCCGCCTCGACGCCCCGGGCGATGAGCGTGTAGAGGCCGTCCTGTTCGTTGATCTTGCCCGCGAGGCCCTGGGCGATCGGCTGGACCGCGACGACGCTGCCGTTGAACCCGGCGCGTTCGTTGGCTTCGTCGATCATCCAATCGACAAAGGCGCGCAGGAAATTGCCTTCGCCAAATTGCAGGACTTTTTCAGGCCGCGTGGCGAGCGGGCCGACGGCGACGTTTTTCGGGAGATTGAAGCCGCTTTTGAGCAGCGACCGGGTAAGAGAAGGAAGTTTGGACATTGCGTGTGATTTGTTATTTGGAGAAGAACCCGAAGTAATTGCGGGCGTTGTGGTAAGAGATGTCGGCGACCATCTTCCCGACGAGCGCGAGGTCGTTGGGAACAAGGCCGCGCTCCATGTCCGCGCCGAGGAGGTTGCAAAGCAGGCGGCGGAAGTATTCGTGGCGGGTGTAGGAGAGGAAGGAGCGGCTGTCGGTGAGCATGCCGACGAACTGGCTCAGCAAGCCCAGCTGCGAGAGGGCCTCGATCTGGCGCGTCATGCCGTCGGTCTGGTCCAGGAACCACCAGCCGCTGCCCATTTGCAGCTTGCCCGCGATTTCGCCATCCTGGAAGTTGCCCAGCATGGTGGCGATGAGCTCGTTGTCGCGCGGATTGAGGTTGTAGATGATGGTCCGGGGCAGTTTGCCCGCCAGCGCAAGGCGGTCGAGGTAGCGCGAGAGACCCTGGGCCACCGGCTGGTCGTCGATGGAGTCAAACCCGGTATCGGGCCCCAGCGCGCGGAACATGGCGGTGTTGTTGTTGCGCAGCGCGCCGAAGTGGATCTGCTGCGTCCAGCCGCTTTCGGCATCCATGACGCCCAGCTCGAAAAGCATGAACGACTTGAAGCGGCGAACCTCCGCCGGATCGAGCGGCTGGCGGGCGCGGGCTTTGTCAAAGATCGTCGCGGCCTGCGATGCGGTGCAGTCGTCACCATATACCGTATCGAGGCCGCGATCGGAAAGGCGGCATCCATGGGAGTGGAAGAAGGCGTGGCGCTGGCGAATGGCGGCGAGAAAGGCCTCCAGATTGCCGATCTCCGTGCAAGCGGCGGCTTCGAGCTTGCCGAGCCAAGCCAGGAAGGCCTCGGGACGGTCCACGGCGTAGGCCAGATCGGGGCGCCAAGTAGGCCTCACCTGGACGGCGAAGGAGGGATCATCCGCAATGGCGATGTGGTCGGCCAGGGAATCGACGGGGTCGTCCGTGGTGCAGACGACCTCCACCTTCGAGCGCGTCATGAGCGAGCGGCAGGAAAAATCGGGCGCGGTAATGACGCGGTTGCAGTCGTCGTAAATGGACTTCGCGGTCTCCGGCCCGAGCAGGCGGTCGGTAACGCCGAAGTAGCGGGAAAGCTCCAGGTGAGTCCAGTGGTAGAGCGGGTTGCGCAGCGCCTTGGGCATGATCCCGGCGTAGGCTTCGAATTTCTCCCAGTCCGAGGTATCGCCGCCGGTGCAGAGGCGCTCGGGCACCCCGGCGGTGCGCATGGCGCGCCATTTATAGTGGTCGCCGTAGAGCCAAATTTGCGTAAGGTTCTCCCAGCGCTTGTCGCCCGCGATCTCCGAGGGCTTCAGGTGGCAGTGGTAATCGATGATGGGCAGGCCCTCGGCGTAGCCGTGGTAAAGCTCGCGAGCGGCGCGGGTCTGCAAAAGGAAATCGTCGTGGATGAAAGGGGAGTTACTCATGGAAAGGGATCATTTTTCTTATCGCACATTCCCCGGGGCGCATCTATGGTAATGATCCGCAGAGTCAGGGTAATATTGCGCAATGACCACATCCCCCGTCCCCCACGCCAAATTTCACGTCGCGCTTCTGTTGGAAACCTCCCGAGAGGTCGGCAGGGGCCTCCTGCGAGGCGTGCGCCGCTACGCCCGGCTGCACGGGCCTTGGGGCTTGCACGTGATGCCCGGGGACCTCATCCAAACGCTCCCAACCATGCGCGCCTGGGGCGGCACGGGGATCATCGCCCGCGTCCCCACCGACAGCGTGGCGCGCGCCATTCTGCGCACGGGCCTGCCGGTGATCGCCGGTCCCCTCTCCGACCGCCAGCTCGCCCCGTCAAGCCCGCTCTCGGGCTGCCCGGAGATCCGAGCCAACGGGGAGGCCATCGGGCGGCTCGCGGCCGAGCACTTGATGGACCGGGGCCTCGCTCACTTTGCCTTCGTCGGCGGCTATCGCACGACCAACTGGGTGGAACGCCGCCAGAGCGCATTCGCCACGAGGCTCAAAGAAGCGGGGTTCCCGTGCGCCATCTACCCCAAGCCGCCGACCTCCGAGCAGGACTGGGGCCGGGAGCAAAAGCGCCTGGTCCGTTGGCTCGCCGCCCAGCCCAAACCGCTGGGCGTCATGGCCGCGCTCGACGCCCGGGGCAGGCAGGTCATCGAAGCGTGCATGGAAGCGGGCCTAAGCGTGCCCGACGAAGTGGCGGTCATCGGCGTGGACAACGACGAACTGCTCTGCGAACTGTGCGACCCGCCCCTCTCCAGCGTCGCCCTCAACGCCGAGAAAGCGGGCTACGAAGCCGCCGAACTGCTCGAAGCCATGATGCGCGGGCAGAAGGCCCCCCCGAGGCAAATTTTGATCGAGCCGACCCACGTCGTGGCGCGGCAATCGACGGAAATTGCCGCCACCGACGACCGGAAAATCGCCGACGCCCTACGGTTCATCCGCCACGAAGCCAACCGGCCCCTGGGCATCCCGGATGTAGCCGAGCACATCGGCCTCTCGCGGCGTTCGCTGGAACTGCGCTTCCGCCGCGCCCTGGGGCACACCGTGCTCACCGAAATCCGCCGTTCGCAACTGGAGCGGGTGCGGGCCTTCCTGATCGAGACCGACTGGCCCATCGGAAAAATCGCCCAACACTGCGGCTTTTCCAACGGCAACTACCTCGGGAAAATCTTCCGAAAGGAATTCGAAGAGACCCCGCAGAGTTTCCGACTGCGGCAAAAGTAAATCCACACCTGAATACCACCCGCCAACGAGAGCAATGCAAGGGTCGCCAGGGTGATGCAGATGCCGATGAAAAAGGGCTGCGGCTGGTAGCAAAAAACGATCTCGTTATTCCCAGGCTGGACCGGAATCGCCCGGAACAATCCGTTAGCAAGATAAATGGGCACCTCCTTGCCGTTGACTGTCGCTTTCCAACCGGGGAACCAAGTATCGGTAAGCACCAACAGCGCCTGGCGTTTGGCCGATACCGTCATATCCACAGAATTCCATTGATAATGAAGCCGCTGCACGTCTCCAGCGGGCTCAAAATCGCCGAAACCGGCAGTATCCGGGTTGCTCTGGCCGGACATCAATTCGAGCACGACATCGCGCCGCAGGTCAAAGCTATCAGTAAGGATTGTCCGGATTGACTCCTCAAAATTTTTGGAGAGCCTCCACCGATCCACAACATACGCTTTGGGAAGCGCCGTCGAACGGTCCAGCACGTTAACTTCCTTGGAAGCGTGATTCCATAGCACTTGGGGAAAAGGCTGGCTCTGAACCACGTAACGGATGTTCATAACGTCGGCCAGCCGTTCACGCAGTGCCGGAGGATTAAGCGTTTCAAGCAGCGCGTTGACTTCCTGATAACGTAGCAGCTTCAAGCCTACCGTATGCTCCTGGAACATTCCGAACGGTTGAAGAACGTCTTGAATCGCCGCGTCTTTTGCCCACTGGTAAAACGAGCGGTCCCGGCACCCATAAAAATACTGCCCCGCATTGGCACTAGTGCTGTAGATCTGCCAGGGCTGCAACGGTTCAAAAGGAGCATGGAGCGTTTTGGGGGGCAGCTCGTAAATATCCTTGTCCATGATGGGCTGGATCTCGCGTCCAACCAAGAACAAGTTGATAAATGTCACCGCCAGAGCAGTCCACGCAGTGACCTTCCATGGTGCCTTTCCGGAAAAAAACATCCCAACCACACCCAGCCCCAGAGCCAGGAAGAGGATACCCCGGCAATAATCCCCGAATACTTCCTTGGCGTGGAGCGGAAGGGCGGTGGAATTGCCCGTCAAGGTTTCAAAGAGCGAGCTATCGCTCCCCCCAAGCATCAAGCCGATGAGCGTCAGCAGCAGTATCATTCCCCAGCCGGCAAAGACAACCCAGCCTCCCACCGGGATCTTCCGACCGGAACGGTTCCAGTTCAAAATTTGCTGAAAGCCCAGCGAGGCCAGCACCGGCAGGGCATAAACCAAGAATACAAGAAATTTGGACGGCCAGCGAAAGTGGCTAAAGCCCGGCAGGAATTTATTCAGTAACATGTATGCAGGGAAGTATTTGCCCGCGGAAAAGACCAAGGCCAGAATGGCGACCGCGAGGAAGAAAAAGAAAAGAAAACGGTGCAATTCGTTGCCTTCCTCTTTCGAAAACCGCTTGAGGCAAAACGGCGAGAACGTGGCGACGATTAACGGAAAGATCCCGATGAAACAGGTGCCCGCCCAGAACTCATAGACCGTGATTCCCCAGTATGCATTGGGATAGCCCGACCGTCCAAAGAGGAACGGAAATAGCAGCGAGAGATATTGCATGGGGTGATAGGAGGCCATGTCCAGACCTGGATCGACCGCGATGGACCGCTCGCTGGATTTGATAAACTCCCAACTCGGCAAAAATTGAGCCATACAAAGCCCGACGGTAATCACCCCGGCGACAGTCATCGCAACGCAGAGTGAGAAAAACACCCGCGCATTCCGAAGCCAAAGAACGCGGGCCACAACGTATCCGCCGACCAGAAACTGCCCGAAGATCATCATTTGCGGATAACCCGCGAGGTATTGAAGGGATACCGTCACCGCGACGGCGACGATTCTCCAAAAATTCCGCCGGATGCCCGCCGTTTCCGGATTCCGAGCCCGTTCCAGCAGGGAGCTCATCACCAGCAATTCCACGGGCACCCACGTAAATACGCCAATGTGAGAGCGGAATTCGAGCATCGCAATGACCCACGAGCTGAACATCAAGCTAATGGCCCCGCAGAGCGCAGGAAAAACATCCATCTTCCAATGACGCGCCAAAGCATAGACGGAAAGCCCCGCCGTAAAAACGCAAATGCCATAGGCAATGGAGAGAGCCCGGCTCAACGAGAAGATGTAGTAGACCCAGTTGACCGGATAAAAAAAGGCGGTCTCGGGGTCCGCAAGGTGCGGTTTGCCATGGCCGATAAAGGGGTTCCAGAGCGGGAAGAACTCGTTGGTCTTGAGCGCTTTGGAAACAAATTGCGGAGCATTCTGCAAAAGGAACGAGGGATCGCGGAAGCAGAGCACTTTTCCCCCAAAGTACGAGTCCCAGAAGAAGAGAAGTACCAAGCCCACCAGCAACCACACGGGCCAGTTTTTGAGGTTCCACATAATGCCCCCTTCTGCCGTGGAAGATGGAACAGGCGATTTCAGACGGGAATTGGAAACTTTGGGCATAATCTCTTGAAATTACTGAAGCGGAGTTTTTGGAACTCGCTTAAATACATAAATGGCTTCGATCTCGGGATTGAAATTGCGAACGGACTCAAAACGGCGCCAGAAGAGTTCAGGGCGGTAAAGATCCCGCCAGAAATAATTGATAACCGCTTCCCTACGGTAATAAAAATCTTTGTCGGCGTCATTCATCTTCTGAATTGCATCTTTAACCTCCGCCAAATTCGGGCCAAAAGCCACCATGTAATCGGGTGGAAGGATTCCTGCAAAATGGATAAGCGCAAGTTTGGCAAACTGCCCCTGCGGTGGCGGGAGTAACTGCCATGCATAAAGGGGATCAGGAGCATGAAACATCAATGGGCCGGTTGCGTAAGCAGGCTGAACCCATACCGATTCGCCCTTCTGGACATTTTTTCGAATCCATTTTGAAGTTTCGGAATAGGGATCGCTGGGGGGATTCCACAGTTCCCGAGCGAAGCAGTAAAGAGAAGATCGAATATCCTCAGGGGTAATCAACCCAGCCCCGTAAAACAGGTTGGAACCAAAGGCCAAGATGGCAACAGGAATACTTACCCAAGCGCGTTCAAACGACGCTGTCACCAACCAACACAATGTAAAGACCTCAACTGCAATAAACAGCGGAATCAGATTAGAAAGAAACCTGATATCCGCACAGTTCGTGACATTCACGATTTGGTTGGAAAGCAAAGTCATTGCCACAATATCAACCAATATGGCAACCAACCCCCGCTTGAGAGGGGTAATGTGGTTGACAAACGAGGCCACAATCGCAAAAGGCACCAGCAAAACCATTAGCATTTCGCATTGGTTGACGTCTCTGCAATACCATAAAAACAGAATCAGTTGTTGGAAATGGCTGTTATGCCCGAGCCATTTGGCCAACTCACAGTGGAACGGGTTCCACCATTGCAGCATGATTAACCCCATAACAAGGGAAGGCAGGAGCACCACCGCCAGATCCAGCCAGCGAACCGGATTGATTTTCCTCTGCCAAATCAAATAGTCCACCAAAAGGCACATGCAGATTGAAATGAAGAAACAGGGGTTGGTCGACATGAGCAATGCCAAGCAAATACCCATGATGCCGCCACGCAAAATATCGCCACGCCAGTTGGTATAGATATAGGCAACCACCATCGAAAACAACATCGCAGCCCCGTAATAATGACACTGGCGCGAATAGAGGAAAAATGAAACGTTCGTGATAAGGACCACGGAAAATACGGCGACCGTCACGGTCGATGCTTTCCATTTCCACATCCAGCGAAACATCAAACCCACGCAGGCGAGGCCAAACAGCGCAAAGGGAAGCCGCGCGGCGAAAGTATTGATCCCAAAGATCCGCATCGAAAGGGCTGCTGTATAAGCTACGAAAGGAGGATCCGCCTCACACCTCAACTTTGCCAGCAGTCCTCCATGATCATATCCAATGATGTTGTGCCCCACAAACGCTTTGGTATCCCCCGTTTGCAGCACGCTTTCGGCGGAAAGAGCGTCTCCAGTTTCATCATCCCATAGGGCATAATGTCCAAGCCGCGCGAAAAGTAACACGGAAGAAAGCAACAACACCGCGATGCAAAGCGACCAAAAAATCTGCTTTGAACAACCGGTTCCCGTAATTTGACGATCCGATAGCTGGGTCGAGGAAGGCATGACTGTGAATAAAAGAGGTATGCTTTTCCCTTACAAGCAATTACTCCACCCGCCCCCGCAGTTTCTTCACGGCGCCGCGCTTCTTCTTCGAATCGACCATCCGGCGTTTGACGCCTTTGGGGCGCGGGCGGTTGCGGCGGCGGGTTTTCTCCCGCTCGGAGCGTGCCCGGGCTTGGCACTCGCGCTGCTGCTCTTCCAGGGTTTCGATGAGCCGCTGGCGCGCCAGTTGGCGGTTCATGGCCTGGGAACGGGAGTCCTGCACGGTGACGGAGACGCCGCTCGGCCCGTGCCGCAGCGTCACCGACGTGGAGACTTTGTTGACGTTCTGGCCGCCGGGGCCGGAAGATCGGGCAAAACTCTCCTCGATGTCCTCGACCCGCAGGCCCAGGCGTGCCAGGCGCGCGGCGAATTCATTTGCCCCGGAGGTGGAGGAAGCGTTCATTGTCTTGGGAAAAGCAAAAAAAAGGGAGGCTTGGGAGAATTATGGAAATCATTATAAAAACCGATGCACAAGAAGCGAGCCTGGAAGCGGCGGCATTGATCGCCCGGCAGCTACGCGTGAAACCGGGCTGTGTGCTGGGGCTCGCCACCGGGTCGACTCCGCTGCGGCTTTACGAGATCCTTTGTGGGATGGCCGAGGCCGGTTTGGTGGACCCTTCCCAGGCCACGGCCTTTAACCTGGACGAATATGTGGGCCTGCCCGGGACGCACCCGCAGAGCTACGCGGCTTTCATGCAGGCACACCTCTTCCAGCGCTTCAAGGTGGCCCGCTGGCACATTCCCAACGGGTTAGATCCGGACGTTCCCGGGCATTGCGCGCGGTACGAGGCGGCGATTCGCGAGGCGGGCGGGGTTGATCTCCAGCTCCTGGGGCTCGGCTCGGACGGGCACATCGGGTTCAATGAGCCGGGGTCGTCTCTGGCTTCGCGCACGCGGCTCAAGACGCTGACGGCCCGGACGGTGGCCGACAACGCGCCGCATTTCGCCTCTCCGGACGAGGTGCCCCGGCACGTGATCACGATGGGCGTGGGGACGATCCTGGAGGCGCGCCACTGTCTGGTGCTGGCCTTTGGCGAGCAGAAGGCGCGAGCGGTGGCGGCGATGGCGGAGGGGCCGGTAACGGCTTCGTGCCCGGCCTCGGCGCTCCAGATACACCCGGTTTGCACGTTGATCGTGGACGAACCGGCGGCGGCCCGTCTCGAACGGCGCGACTATTACCGCTGGGTTTACGACAACAAACCAGAGTGGCAGCGGCCCTGAGGGTAGTCGTGATCCATTTGTAACGATTTGCAGCGATACCAGGATTGACTCCAGCCTTCATCCTCTTTAATCAGGGGGAGTTATGAAGATCAATACCATGCGACTGCTCGACGACTGGCTGGGCAGACCCTTGTGCCTAGTCGCCACGGCCTTGGAAAAGGCGAGGAGACTTGGAGACGATGTCCCAGTCGGCCGCCGCCTGCTGGTGATCAAGCTTTCAGAGCAGGGAGCGGTGGTAATGCTGGGCGAGCCGTTCCGGCGGCTTCGGGAGGGATACGCACGGGAGAACATCTGGTTCCTGGCGTTCGAGGAGAGCCGCCCGATCCTCAAAATCATGGACTTGGTGCCGCCGGAAAACATTTTGACGATTTCCTGCAAAAGCCTGGGAAGCTTCGTCGCGAGTACGTTTCATGCCTTGAAAAAGATCTGGAGCCTGAAGGTGGACGCGGCGCTCGATCTGGAGTTTTTCTCCCGGGCCAGCGCGCTGCTGGCGTGGCTCTCCGGAGCGCGCCGCCGGACGGGGGTGCATAGCTTTTTCGGCGCGGGACCGTGGCGCGGGGAGCTGATGACCCACCCGGTGAAGTTCAATCCCCATTTGCACATCAGCCAGATGTTCGGGGCGCTGATCGAGGCGGCCTTGCTGCCGGAAAACACGCTCCAACGGCTGGAATTTATCCCCGGGCCTGTGGCGCCGGTCAAAGAATGCTTCGAGCCCACGGCGGAGGAGGAGGTGCTGGTGGAGGCGCTCGTGAGGGAATGCGGCGGGCAGCCGGGGGAGACGCTCGTTCTGCTCAACGCCAATACGAGCGACCGCGAGCTCATCCCGCTGCGCCGGTGGGACGAACAAAACTACGCCGAGCTGGCCCGGCAAATCCTGGCCCGTTTTGGCCAGGCGCGGGTGCTGCTCACTGGCGGCCCGGGGGAAGCCGGGGCCGTTGCCGGGCTGGAACGGGCCGTCGGGTCCGGGCGCTGCCGCTCCGTGGCAGGCCGGACGACGCTGCGCGAGCTGATGACGCTTTACCGGCGCTCGGCGCTGATGGTGACCAACGACAGCGGCCCGGCGCACTTCGCGGCGCTCACCGGCATGCCGGTGGTGGTGCTTTTCGGCCCCGAGACGCCGCAACTCTGGCGTCCGCTGGGCAAGGAAGTCCGCGTGATCTGCCGCGGGCTGGCGTGCAGCCCCTGCTTCAGCATTGAAAACGGCCGCCGGAGCGGTTGCCGCCGCAATGCCTGCATGGACATGACGCCCGGCGAGGTGATGGGCGCGGTCACGGCGTTGCTGGAACAATAGCCACTTGCACCCCTATGGTTTGGGCGCGATGAGGCTCTCCTTGAGCTCGTCCGGGAGGCGGGGCATGCGCTTGTAGACGATGATGCCCCAGGCTCCGTCGTCGCCAGGCTCTCTGCCGAAGTTGCGCAGGAAGATCTCGGGCCGGTAAAGGTCCCGGGAGTAGGCGGTCAGCGCCTCGATCTGGAGGTAGCGGCTTTTCTCCTGCTTGCGGGCGCTGATTTTCTTCTTCATGAGGGGCAGGTTGCGCGGCCCGAAGACCAGGAGGTAATCCGGGTCTTCCTCGTAGGCGAAGTTGATGGGGGCGAGGTCTTTGAACTGCCCCTCGGCGGGCCGGTCGAGCTGCCAGGCGTAGACGGCCTTGGGGGCGTGGTAAATCAGCGGCCCGGTCATGTAGGAAGGCATGACGTAGATGGATTCGCCCTCTTTGAGGTGGCTGTTGATCCAGGCCGACGCGACGGCATACGGGTCCTCGGGTTTGCGGAAAAGCTCCTGGTAGAAGAGGACGATGCCGGAGTGGAAGCCGGTCGGGAGGAACATCCCGCCGTTGAGGACGTTGGTGAAGAAGACTGCCGAGCCGAGCATGAGGATCTGCCCGGGCATGTTGGCCCCCAGGAAGGCCAGGGTGCGGGCGCCGATGAAGATCCCCAGCGGGATGAGCGGCAGGCAGTAGCGGATGTCAGAGGCGTTGGTGTCCTGGATGCTCTGGGGAGAAAAAATCGTGGTGCCCACGAAAAGCACGGCAAAGGCCAGCAGGGCCCGCCGGAGCCATCCGTCCTTCATGCGCCAGGCGATCACGGCCCCGATGAGCAGCACCCCGGCGGCGTAGAATTCATTGGCGTTGGTGTCCCGCAGGTTCCACCAGAGCAGGGTCAGTTTTTCCCCAAGGGGAGAGGGGGCGCGGTTGGCGGCGAACTCTGTGGTAAGCGGGTTCCAGATGGAGACGATCACCCCGCCCAACGCGGCCACGGGCGGGATGGTCCAGGCGAAATCGGCCTTGGAAATAGTGATCCGCCCCCGGGCAAAAACGAGGTAATCGGCCACGAGGCAGAGGTAGATGGCGATGAAGTTGATGTAGTTGGATGCCAGCAGCACCAGCGAGACCAGCACCCATAGGAGGCGTTGCCAGGCCGTCCCCCGCCAGTGGAGGTAGAGGTAGGCCAGGGCGGTACTGGTGAAAAGGACGGGGCCGTAGTAGCGGCAGTTCCGCGAGAAGAGGTAGAGCGATACGTTGCAGAGGATGGCGATGCAGGTTAAGAGCCACATCGTCCGGCTGGCGTCGTCCCGGTGCAGCCACCAGAGCATCAGGGCCACGGTGGCCAGGCCAAAGAGTGCGAAGGGGAAGCGGACCGCGGCCGGGCTGTCGCCGAAAAGCGCCATCGCCCCGGCGGCCAGGTAGGAGCTCAAGGGCGGGGTCACGCGGTCGCGCAGGTTTTTGAGCACCACGCCGTTGCGGTAGGCGTAGAGATTATGCCCCACGATGGTGCTGGTATCGCCGGTGGCCAGAATCCCCTTGGCATGGATGGCAGTAGCCGCTTCGTCGTCCCAGAGGGAGTAGTGGCCAAGCTGGAAAAAGAGGGCAAACCCGGCGATGAGCAGGGTAACGGCGGCGATAAGGATCCGGAAGGAGTGATTCACGGGCGGGAAGACAACTACGTCTATCTTTTCCAGGCTTTCCAGAAAAAACCAGCAAGATTTGCAGGGCGACCGGGCGCGCACGGCCCCGCCGCCCGGGGCAAGGCCGGGCCGCACCCCGCCCGCGATGCTTTGGGTGCATGAAGGCAAGCGGCATTTTGGCGGCGTTGGCGCTGGCGGCGGCGGGGAGCGGGGCCCTGGCCGACGTCGTGGTGGTCCAGAGCGTGGAGCAGACCGGCAAACCTTACCTGGCGACCCAGGTGACGCTCAAGGTCAAGGGGCCCAAAATCCGGGCCGATCTGGGGCCGGAGACGACCATCATCATGGATACCGCCTCGGGGGCGACGATCACGCTGCGCCATCCGCAGAAGACGGCCCTGGAGATCGACGCCGCGGCCACCCGCCAGCTGATGAACCAGGCGGAGAACCTTCGCGGCGCGACGGAGATTGGCAAGGCCCAGCTCCAGCCCGCGGGCAAGGGCGAGACCATCGCGGGCCGCGAGACCCGGCGCTACACGGTGCAAACGGCCGCCATCAAGATGACGTGGTGGCTGGCGGACAAGTCCGGCGAGCACGATCCGCTGGCGGAGGTATTCGAGACGCTTCAGAAAGCCCCGATGGTCCGGCTCGCGGGGGGACTCTCCGGCCTGCCGGGGGGCGACGAACTGCCCGGGCTGCCTGTAAAAACGGAGCTGCTCACCCCGGACGGCCGCACGATTACGACCACGCTCCTTTCGGTGCAAGAGGGACCGCTCGACGCTATCGACTTTGCCGCGCCCGCGAGTTATCGTCGGCTTACCGGACCGGTTTTCGGCCCGGCCCCCTCTGCCGCCCCATGAAAATCATTGTAGCCGAAGACGACCCCATCACCCGCGAGATTATCGTCAAAATCCTCAAGAACCTGAACCACGAAGTCCGAGCCTACCCCTCCGGCGATGAAGCCTGGGCGGCGAATGAAGCGGACCCGGCGGAAGTGCTCTTCTCCGACTGGGTCATGCCGGGCCTGGACGGCCTGGAGCTCTGCAAGCGCCTCCGGCACAAACAGTCGAAGACTTACACCTACTTCATCCTCGCAACGGGCGGGCGCACCTCCAACGAGGACCACGACGCGGCGGTGCGGGCCGGGGTGGACGATTTCCTGCTCAAGCCGATCAACCCCGACGAGGTGTGGCGGCGGCTGTTCGTGGCCCGGCGTTTCCTGGACTTCACCCGGCACCTGCGGCGCGTCCGGGCGCTCCTGCCCGCCTGTTCGGTGTGCAAGAAAATCCGCGACGACAACGCCTACTGGCACGACTTCGAGGCGTACATCCAGGACCAGCCCGACACGGACGCCGATACGTTCATTTGCCCCGATTGCCAGCACGCCCAGGAAGAGGCGGCGGCGAAACACCGGTAGAGGCTGGGATTCTTCCCATCAAGGCCGAGCGGCGGGGTAGCGCCAGACCCAGTCGCCTTGGTCGAGATCGTGGCAGCCTTGGTCGTTCGGCACGGCTCCGTGGTCGTCCACGCCATTCCAGCCAACGGAGTAGAGAGTGAAAAGGCCGTCAGCGGTGCGCTCGTAATGGAGCGGCTGGCCTGTGATGATGTCCCAGGGGAGGCGGTCGATGAATCGTGGCACCAAGGTTTCGAGCTTCTTGGGATATTCCCCGTTGGCCAGCCGGTAGCGCTCCAAGGCGCAGCCAATGCGGGCTTCGTCCACGGCGGTTTGGGCATAAGCAATTTTCTTAAAGCCGTTATTCAACGCGGGAATGGCCAGTTCAAAGAGGAATGTGTAGGGGCGCAGCCAAATCGGGTTGCTCCAAATCGGGGCGTTTTCATCAACCGGGGGCATCACCGGCGGAAGCGCCTGCGGTGAAATGACGCGGGAGGCCGGGTCCAATAAGGGAAAAAACCGTTCCTCATAGAAACGCGATAGGGCGAGGATGTTTTGATACAAAACATTCCGCGCCAGTTTCCAGTAGCCGGAGAGTTGGGTTTGGCAGGCCGCGATTGCAAAGGCTCTCTCCCCTTTCATCCCGCGGAGCCCAGAGGCCAGAAGGTCCGTCTGCACCAGCATTTGCTGGATTTCGACAAGTTGGCTGTCATTCCAGCGGTGTGTGGCCAGCCCTTCCCAAACGGGCTGAAGATCAGCGCAAACCATGGAGACTTCCATCATCAGAGACATCAGCGACGGGGGTTCGCTGGCGGCTTTGGAGATGCCAAAGAGCGTTTTCACATCCTCCAGCGCCAGGCTGGACTGGCCTTGATCCAGTCGGGCTGTGGCACGCAGCGAAAAGATTTGGGTGGCTCGCCGCAGAGGAAGATAGAGGTGGAAATACCGCATTTCGAGAGAAATGGGAAGTTGGGCAAAAGGACGGCGGCTGGCTTGCGATATCTCATCCAGTTCCGGGTCGATTGCCTTCAGCGCCACCAAGGAGTCGGCGCCGAGGTGTTCCGCCCACGCTTTCTGGTCCACGCTTACCCCGTCAGCCCATTTTCCCAGCCGTGGCCAGTTCTCGCCGCCCCACGGGTCGAACCGCTCCAGTCGTTTTTGAACGGCAGCGGCTGCATTCGTATCTGTAACCACCGGCTTCAAGAGCGGGGTCATGTAGAAATTCTGCTCGTCCGGGACGGCGGGTTCGGCAAACGCCGCCAAGTCGAACCGTTCGCCCCGGGCCTCGGCCTGGCGCTTGTAGCGATCCCAAAGCCACTTTGCCCGAATATTCTCCTCCGCGATGACCAGGAGCCCTATTGCCACCAGCGCAATGGCAGCCAAAAACACCCGACTCGTGATTTTCCAGAAAAGGCTGCGTTTCTTCATGATGATCCAGCCCCTTTTTCTACCCTCCGCTGCCTGTTGTCCATCCCGATCGCCGCCACAAACTCCCCTTTCCATTTCCATTGAACCCAGTTAGTTTCACCCCCACCCGATGGAGAAAGATTACAAAGTCAAACTCGAGGTTTTTGAGGGGCCGCTCGACCTGCTTCTATTTTTGATCAAGCGGGACGAGATCGACATTTACGATATCCCCATCGAGCACATTACCAGCCAGTACCTGGAGTATCTGGAGGCGTTCCAGGAGCTGGATCTCGATATCGCGGGCGAGTTCGTGCTGATGGCGGCTAACCTCATCTACATCAAGAGCCGCAGCCTGCTGCCCGTGCAGGACCGGGGGGAGGAAGAGGAGGAGGAAGAGGCCGATCCGCGCTGGGAACTGGTGCGCCAGCTTCTCGAATACAAGAAATTCAAGGAAGCCTCCATGCGCCTGGGCGAGATGGAGGCCAATCAGTCGGCGCTCTTTCGCCACATTCCCGAGGTCCCGAATACGGAACCGGAGCGGCCGATTGGCGAGGTGAGCATTTTCGACCTGATCAATGCGTTCCAGAAGATCCTCAAAAGGACCGTTAAAAAGGAGCATATCCGGGAGATTTTCGAGGAGAATTTCACGGTTTCGGACAAGATCGAGTGGGTCCTCAAGCTGACGGCCTCGGGCAAGCGCCTGACGCTCTCGAGCATTCTGGAGGGGACGGTTTCGCGCACGGAGGTGGTGGTGACGTTCCTGGCGATTCTGGAGCTGATCCGCTTGAAGCAGCTCGCGATCCGGCAGGACGAGCCGTTTGCGGAGATCGAGATTCGCCGCCGCGAGGACGCCCCGGAGAGCCCGCACTTTATTTCGACGACGCCCAAGCCGTTCAAGGAAGCGGCGGAGGAGGAATAGTTTCAGGCTTACCTGAAAACACGGAAGTTTTTATGAATGCTAAAATCAAATCCACGCTATTTGCGGCCTTCCTGGTGGTGACGAATTGGCACTGGACCCGCACGGTTGTTCATAACCACAACCACAGCAGTACAACGGTCAATTTGGCTGGCGCGGGAATTGGGGTTGTCATCTGCATTGTTGGGCTCATCGTCTATTCCCGCCGACTCTACCGATTGCTGCGCGATTTATTGGATCGGGGCACCCGGGTTCCAGCGAAAGTGAAGTTTGTTTCCGCAGGTCCGATGTTTATTCTTTTTCTTTTATTCCTGCTTCCAAGCTACAGCCGTACTTCTTCGATACCTGCCGGAGAAATTACCACAACGACCACGTTTGGCTATGGATCAGGGGCCAGCGGTTTTCTGATCATCCTGGCTGTCTTGCTCTTGACCGTTTACCAGTTTTACCGTGGTTTGAAGGAATACGCTGAGCCGTAGGCCGTTCACCCTTTGCAGGGCGAAAGCACGCGCTTCAAGTACCGCCCGGTGTGGCTGGCTTTGGCGCGGGCGATCTGCTCGGGGGGGCCTTCGGCGATGATCTGGCCGCCTTCCGCGCCTCCCTCGGGGCCGAGGTCGATGATCCAGTCGGCACATTTGATCATCTCCAGGTTGTGCTCGATGACAATGAGCGTGTTGCCGGAGTCGCGCAGTTTGAGGAGGACTTCCAGGAGTTTGTGGATGTCGGCGAAGTGGAGGCCGGTGGTCGGCTCGTCCAGGATGTAGACGGTGCGGCCGGTGGCTTTTTTGGCCAGCTCGGCGGCGAGCTTGATGCGCTGGGCCTCGCCGCCGGAAAGCGTGGTGCCGGACTGCCCCAGGCGCACGTAGCCAAGGCCGACGTCCTCCAGGGCGATGAGTTTGTCGCAGACGGTGGGGACGCTGCGGAAAAAGCGGGCGGCTTCGTCGACGGTCAGGTCGAGGATGTCGGCGATGTTTTTGCCCTTGTAGGTGATCTCCAGGGTCTCGCGGTTGTAGCGGCGGCCGTGGCAGACTTCGCACTCGACGTAGACGTCGGCCAGGAAGTGCATCTCGATTTTGATCAGGCCGTCGCCCGCGCAATGCTCGCAGCGGCCCCCTTTGACGTTGAAGGAGAAACGGCCGGGGTCGTAGCCGCGCACGCGCGAGGCGGGGAGCTGGGCGAAGAGGGAACGGATGGGGCCGAACGCGCCGGTGTAGGTGACGGGGTTGGAGCGCGGGGTGCGGCCGATGGGGGTTTGGTCGATGACGATGGCTTTATCCACCTGGTCGAGGCCGAGGATGCCCTTGTGTTTGCCGGGGCGGTCTTTGGAGCCGTAGAAGTGCCGGAAGAGGGCGCGGCGCAGGATGTCGTCGACGAGGGTGGACTTGCCGCTGCCGGAGACGCCGGTGACGCAGGTGAAGCACCCGAGCGGAAAGGCGGCGGTGACGCCCGCGAGGTTGTTCTCGCTGGCTTCCTGGACGGTGAGCCAGCCGCTGGAGAGGGCGCGGGAGTCGAGGGCCAGTTCGCGGCGGCCCTGGGGCGGCACGCGGTGCTTGGGCACGGGGATGGAGAGCCGCCCGGAGAGGTAGTCGCCGGTGAGCGAGCCGGGGCTGTTTAGAATGTCTTCCAGCGTTCCCTGGCCAACGAGCTGGCCGCCGCGCACGCCCGCGCCGGGGCCGAGATCGACGATGTGGTCGGCGGCGCGGATGGTGTCCTCGTCGTGCTCGACGACGATGACGGAGTTCCCCAGGTCGCGCAGGCGGCGCAGGGTGGTTATGAGCCGGTCGTTGTCGCGCTGGTGGAGGCCGATGCTGGGCTCGTCCAGGACGTAGAGGACGCCCGCGAGGCCAGAGCCGATCTGGGTGGCAAGGCGGATGCGCTGGGCCTCGCCGCCGGAGAGGGTGCCGCTTTCGCGGTCGAGGTTCAAGTAGGAGAGGCCCACTTCGTCCAGGAAGCTCAAGCGGGCAAGGATCTCGCGCAGGACTTCGCCGGTGATGATGACCTGCTGCGGCGTGAGCTTGAGGTGTTCGAGGAATTCCCGGGCGTCGCGGATGGTCAGGTGGCAGAGGCCCTGGATGCCGAGCTCACCGCCGGTGGCGTCGGTGAGGGTGACGGCGAGGATCTCGGGCTTGAGGCGCGCGCCGTGGCAGACGGTGCAGCCGCGGCGACTCATGAAGGCGCGGATTTGCAGGCGGCGCAGTTCGCTTGCGGTCTGTTCGTAGAGGCGGCCGAGGTTGCCGACGACGCCTTCGAAGGGCTTCTGGATGCGGGTGCTCCGCGAGCTGCTCTGCATCTGGAGATCGATGGTGCGATCGCCGGTGCCGTGGAAGAGGGCTTCCTTGAAACGCTCGGGGAGCTCGCCAAAGGGGGTCTCCATGGAGACTTTGTAGGCTTTGGTGAGCGAAAGGAGCAGCGCCCGGTAGTAGCCGTGCATCCGCTTCGTGGCCTTGGCCCAGGGGACGACCGCGCCGCCTTCGAGGCTTTTGGTGGGGTCGGGGACGATGAGCTCGGGGTCGCAGACGAGCTCGGTGCCCAGGCCGCTGCACGCGGGGCAGGCCCCTTCGTGGCTGTTGAAGGAGAAGTGTTTGGGGGTGAGGTGCGGGATGGTGAACCCGGTCTCGGGGTTGATGTACTCGGTGGAGTAGCGGTGGCCCTCCCAGGCGCTCTCGCCCCGGAGTTGGGTGAGGGCGGAGAGGCGCCCGTGACCCCATTTGAGGGCGGTCTCGACGGAGTCGGCAAAACGCTGGCGAGCGCCGTCGCGTACGACGAGGCGGTCGACGACGGCTTCGATGGAGTGTTTTTTCTCCCGGTCGAGCTTCACCGGCTGCTGCGGGTTGCCGATTTCGACGATCTGACCGTCAATGCGGGCGCGTACGAAGCCCTCGCGCTTGATTTTTTCCAGCACGTCGCGGAATTCCCCGGCCTGGCCTTCGACGAGCGGGGACAGGAGGACGATTTTGGTCTCGGGCGCGAAGGCGAGCAGGGCGTCGACGATGGATTGGGTGGTTTGTTTAAAAACGGGCTGACCGGTGGCAGGGTCGTGCGGCTGGCCGATGGCGGAGTAGAGGACGCGTAGGTAGTCGTATATTTCCGTAGTCGTCGCGATGGTCGAGCGGGGGTTGCTGGCGCTGGTGCGCTGCTCGATGGCGATGGCGGGCGAGAGGCCCTCGATGAAGTCCACATCAGGCTTCTGCATCTGGTCGAGGAACTGCCGGGCGTAGGCGGAGAGGCTCTCGACGTAGCGGCGCTGGCCTTCGGCATAAAGCGTATCAAAAGCGAGTGAGGACTTGCCAGAACCGCTTAGGCCGGTCATCACGACAAGCTTCTGCCTCGGAATCTCCAATGAAAGATTCTTGAGGTTATGCTGTCTTGCGCCTGTGATTTTGATTGTCTCCGCAGCCATTTTGCTGGATTGGTGGAAATTATCACAAAAGCACAACCTCTAGCCCAGCTCCAGAGCTATCTTCCATGAGCAACGAATCTGTCACTTTTACATCCGAGGAATGGATGGACTTCCGCCAAAGATACAGCACGGTAAAGCACTCGCTGAACAATGCCCTGGCGGTGTTCATGGCCTTGGCGGAACTGGCCCAGCGCAATCCCGAGAATTTCGAGAAACTGGCGAAGTCGGTCTGCACCCGCGGGCCGGAAATCGCTGCGTTGATCCAGGAATTCACGGTCTACCTCGATTCCAAGGGCCCGCCATCCCCCTTGAGGTAGGCGAGGGCCCCAAAACGAAGTTTTCGGCACGGACGCCTTGTTTTCCTCTTCGCCGGGGAAAACCGCGAGGGGTTTTTGCGCCCCCCCCGATCCCGCGCTAATCCATCCGGAGGACGGCCTTGATGGCCCGGCCCGACTCGGAATCGGCGAAGGCGCGGTTGATTTCGCTAAACGGATAGACGCGAATGAGCCGGTCGATGGGGAAGCGCCCGGCTTGATAATACCGGATCATTTTCGGGATGAATACCTGGGGAACGGCGTCGCCCTGGATGATTTCGACCATCCGCTGGCCCGGCTGGAGGCGCGAGGCGTCGGCCCCGGGCACGGCGATATTGGCCAGCGCGCCGCCGGGGGCGAGGGTTTCGATGGCCACGTCAAACACCCCGGGCTCGCCGGTAATTTCCAGGGCGTAATCGACCCCGCCGGGGACGATTTTCCGGAGCGCCCCGGCCAGGCGTCCGTTGGAAAGCAGCGCGTGGGTGGCCCCCAGCTCGCGGGCCAGCCGCAGCCGGGCGGGCCGGAGATCGACGGCGATGATGACCCCGGCTCGGGCGATCCGCGCGGCCATCACGGCGGCGAGCCCCACGGAGCCCGCGCCAAAAATCGCCACGCTGGAGCCGCGCCGGACGCGCAGGGAATTCAGGATGGTCCCCGCGCCGGTCTGGAAGCCGCAGCCGAGGGGGGCGAGGAGTTCGAGCGGGAGCGTTTTGGGCACTTTCACGGTGTTGCGGGGCGTGGCCAGGGCATAAGTGGCGAAGGAGGACTGGCCGAAAAAGTGGCCCCGGGCGCCGTGGTAGGCGTTGGAGCCGTCGAGGCGCTCGCCGTCGAAGTTCAGCTCCCAGAAGCGCGCGCAATGGGCCGGGGAGCCCCGGCGGCAGGCGGCGCAGCGCCCGCAGGATTGATAGGAAAGGACGACGTGGTCGCCCGGCCGCAAGCCGCGAACCCGCGCCCCGGTCTGCTCGACGACCCCCGCCCCTTCGTGACCGAGGATCTGCGGCAGGCCGCCGCTGCTGGACCCGGCAAAGCCGATATCGGTGTGGCAGATGCCGCACGCGGCGATGCGCACGAGCAGTTCACCGGGCCTGGGAGCGTCGAGCCCCACCGGTTCCATGCGAAAGGCCCGGGCCGAACCGGGATCGCGCGCCAAAGCTGCCTGAATGGTGATCATCCCGGCCCTTATCGTGCGCCGGAGGCTTTCCGGGGGCAATCCGAATATGCTCGCGGCGAATTCTCCTCGCCGGGCACCGGGCGGGCCGCTACGATCCCTGGAAAATTGCGCGAATTTTCTCTCGCAACCCGCCCTTCGGGAGAAACCCCGGGGGCGTCCCCAAGATGCCTACCGAACTGCTTGATGCCTACGTGTATTGCCCGCTCTGCGGCGCAAAGGAATTATCGCAAAACCCCGAGGGCCTGACCTGCGGCCATTGCGGTCACCGGATCTTCAACAACCCGATCGCGGCGGTGGCCGTGTTCATCCTCGACCCCGAGGGGCGCGTGCTGCTGATCCGCCGGGCCAAGGAGCCCGCCCGGGGAAAATGGGCCCCGCCAGGCGGTTTCGTCAACGCAGGGGAGACGCTGGAGGAGGCCGCCGCGCGGGAAATCGACGAGGAGACGGGCCTGAAGCTGCGCGATCTGCGCTATATCGGCGCGTTCCCCAACCGCTATCTCTACCATGGCCTGAGCCGCCCGGTGTGCGACGCTTTCTTTACCGCGCGCACCGATTCGTTCGCGGTGCGCTTACAGGATGACGAGGCGAGCGCCTCCGAGTTGCGGCCACTGGCGGAGATCGACCCGGAGGAGCTGGCCTTCGACTCGATGCGCCGTGCGCTGGCGCTTTTGCGGGGGCATTAGCCCGACGCCGATGGTCTTGGGGAGGGGGTGTTGAACTGTTCAACAACCGCCGGGTTGCGTTGCCCGGTTTTTAGCCGTCAAATAGCTGGCGTTTTGCTCCGGCACCGGACCTGCTCACTCTTTTTCCATGAATCATCCCCTTTCCCCTTTTGGCCATTTCTCCGAAGACGGCCGCGAATACTGCATTACGGAACCGCTCGCTCCGCCCCGGGCCCAGGTCAATTTCCTGTGGAACGATACGCTGATCTCCGGGCTCAACCAGTTCGGCAGCGGCGACGGCGTCTTTAACAACCAGGCGATGATGTACAACGACGCGCGCGGGCGCGTTCGCATGATCCGCGACGGGCGGCGCTACTTTTACCTGCGCGACAATGCCTCCGGGGAGTTCTGGAACACGGGGCTCTACCCAGTCAATACCGCTGGGGCGAAGTTCACCTCTCACGTGGGGCTGGGGTACTCCCGTTTTTCGATGGAGTGGTCGGGGATTCTCGCCGAGAGCCGTGTATTCCTGGCGCCGGATGAGCCGGTGGAGATCTGGGAGTTCTCGCTCCGGAATCTCTCCGGCCAGCCGCGCACGCTCACGCTGATCCCGTATGTGGAGTGGCTTCTGGGCGGCTATGCCACCTTCAGTAGTCCTTACTCCTATCTCCGCAGCGCCTACGATCCCGAGCTGAAGGCGGTGAGCAGCTACAACACGTCCGACGAGCGGCCCCACGGGCGCTACAACGCGTTTGCCGCCACGGACGGGACGATCACCGGGTGGTGCGGCGGACGGCGCGATTTCCTCGGGGCGTATGGCTCGCCCGCGCGGCCCCAGACGGTGGTGGAGGGCGTATTTTCCAACAAAGAAGCGTGGTGCGAGGAGCTGGCGGGGGCCATGGGCATCGAGGTCGCGCTCGAACCGGGCGAGGCGCGCGAGGTCACGGTGTTACTCGGTAGTTTTGACACGGAGGAGGAAAAGGCGCGCCTGATCGCCAAGGTCCTGCCGAAGGCTTACCGGGCGAAGGCCTGGAGTTCGCTGATCGAAGATAAGAAGGCGATGCTCGACGCGGTGGTCGTCGAGACGCCGGACGCGCAGGTGAACCGGCTCGTCAACATCTGGGCCAAGCAGCAGATCCAGCTTTGCGTGGAGTTTGGCCGCGACGGAGCGCGCGGTTTTCGCGACACGCTCCAGGACGCCTGGGGCATCGCGCCTTTCAACGCGCCGCTGGCGAAGGCGAAGATCAAGGAGACGCTGGCTCACCAGCACAGCGACGGCCACGGCATCCGCGGCTGGCTGCCGCTCCAGATGCACCATTATTCCGACGGCCCGGCGTGGATCGCACCGACGGTGGCGGCGTACCTCAAGGAGACGGGCGATTACGATTTTCTCAACGAAACGGTGCCCTACCTCGACGAAGGCAGCGACACGGTGCTGGGCCACACGCTGAACGGCGTGCGGCACCTCAGCGGCGACCTCGGGGCGCACGGCCTGGTGCTGGCGCACGAGGGGGACTGGAACGACTCGCTCAACTGGATGGGCCGGGGCGGCAAGGGCGAGAGTGTCTGGACGAGCATGGCGCTCTACCATTCGTGCAACGTGGTGGCGGAGCTGGCCCGCGAGGTTCTCTCCGACGCCGCGCTGGAGGCCGAGATGACTGAGCGCGCGGCCCGCATCGCAGCGGCCATCCAGGAGCATGGCTGGGACGGCGAGTGGTACCTGGCGGGCTGGAGCGATTTTGGCAATCCGGTGGGGTCCTCCAAAAACACCGAGGGGCGCGTTTTCCTCAACTCCCAGACGTGGGCCGTTCTGACGGGCCTCGCCACCGGGGAGCGCAAGGCGAAGTGCCTCAAGGCGGTGGACGAAATTCTCGAAGCCGAGCACGGTTCGCTGACGCTGACGCCGCACTACACGCACGCGGATGAAAACGTGGGCCGCGTGACGATGCTGCTCCCCGGGATGTATGAAAACGGGACGCCATACTGCCACGGCACGGCCTTCAAAATCGTGGCCGACCTCTTCGCGGGCCGTCCCGAGGAGGCGCTACGGAGCTGGCAGAAGGTGATGCCCGACAACGCCGCGCATCCCTCGGCGGTCTCCGGCTGCGAACCGTACGCTTTTACCAACCAGTACCTCGGGCCGGGCAACGGACGCTCGGGCGATTCGATCAGCGGATGGATCACCGGCACAGCCGGGTGGATGTTCCGCGCGGTGCTGGAGTACTTCTGCGGTGTGAAGCCGGGCTACCGGGGGTTCACCGTGGAGCCGTGCCTGCCCGCCGCGTGGGACCGCGTGAAGATCCACCGCCGCCTGCGCGGGAGCGATTACGAGATCCTCCTCGAACGCCAGGCGGACGGCACAACCCGCGTCACCGTCAACGGCGCCGAGGTTCACGGCGAGGCGATTGCCTACCGGTAATTGCCGGGCTAAAGCACTGTGGGCCCGTCGCGCCAGACGCCTTCGATACTCACAATCTTGGGGCAGCGCGGCAGGCCGTATTCGTTGTTCTGAAGCTGCCCGGTGACGAGATCGACCCCGGCGGCCCCGATGCTGCGCGGCAGGCGGTCGATACCGGCCCATGGGTCGGTATCCAGCAGCCGGTGGAGGGAGGCGAAGCCGATCTCCCCGGGCACGCGGATGCCCTTTTCGCGCAGGAATGCCAGCGGGTGCGCGGTATTACTCACGATGACCTCGGGCCGGTATTCGTCAAACCATTTGTAGAAGCGCTCCGGGCTCCAAACCATGCCGCCCGCGCAGGCGTGCATGCCGATCTCGGGGGATTTTGGGAAGGCCCTCAGCGGCCCGTCGGAAAGCCCCCATTCGCGCGGCAGCAGCGGGGGCACGCGCTGGCTCTGGGGCAGCATCTGCTGGAAGGTCAGGAACCCGGAAAGCCACCCGTGCTTGACGCGCCGTTCGAACAACGCCGAGTTTACAAACCCGATGCGCTTGTACCCGCGCCGCTTGAGCGTGCGCAGGGCGAGCATCATTCCGTCGTGATAGGCGTGGGTCGCGCGGTGCAGGTTCGGCTGCGCGATCGTCAGGCCGAGGGCCGCGCTGGCGAACAAGCGCCAGTCGAGCGAGACGTGCCCCAGGTGCCTCGGCAACGGCCCGAGCACCACGCCACGGATGCCCCGCGTGTACAGGATGCGGCTGAGCCGGGTGCCATTCATCCCCGGTTCCTTGGCCCAGAAATGCTCGAGCTCGTAGCCGGTCTCCGTGGCCCGCTCGCAGGCCCCTTCGTAATACGCCCGCTCGTTGATGTTCCCCTTCCACATATCGGCGGTCTTCCAAAAGGTGAGGTAGGCGATTTTCTCGCAGGAGCGGTCCCGGCGAGCGGTGCGAAGGCGCGTCATGAGGGATGAGACGACCGGATCGGGCGTGTAGCCGTGCGCCTCGGCGAGCTTCAGGATGCGCTCGCGGGTGCTTTGGGCGATACGGGGATGATGGTGCAACGCCATGGATGCCGTGGCCTGAGAGACTCCGGCGAGCGCCGCGAGCTGCCGGATCGTAAGGAAGTTGCTCATAAGGAAAAACGCGGAGGCGTTTGTCTCCCCCCAGCATAGCATTCTACCTCCGCGAAAAGAACTGAAAATCGCCACGCCAAGGATTGACAACGGGAATGGCGATTCCATGATGGCCCCCTGGCAGGAAGAGGACGTGCTTCGGCGCGACCCACCCCTGAAAAACGATCCCCCCATCCCATGGTCCCCCTTTGCTTCTCCACTCTCGGCTGTCCCCAGGACAACGTTGCCACGCTTTGCGAACGCGCCCGGCGCTTCGGTATTTCCACGGTGGAAATCCGCTCGCTGGAGGGCCACGTCGATTACCCAGGGTTCCTCGCGGAGCATCCCGAGGCCCTCGCCCATGCCCGCGAACGCTTGCAACGCGCCCGGCTCGCCGTGGCGGCGCTCGGCGCGTCGTTCGACCTGCTCGGAAGCAGCCTCGCCGATATCCCGCACCTGGTGGAAACCTGCCGCGTGGCCGACGCTCTCGGGAGCCCCTACGTCCGGATTTTCGGCGGCGGAGTTGAGCGGCAAGTGATGACGCCAAAAGATCTCTGCTACGCAGCGGACCTCTACCGCCAGGCCGATGCGGCCCGGGCCGACTCGGGGGCCGAGTGCCAGCTTTTGGTGGAGACGCACGGCGCGCTCGTGGATACGGCGACGCTCTCGGATTTCATCGCACACGCCGGACAGGGCATTCTGTTTTTATGGGACACCCACCATACGTGGCGGCTCGGCGGCGACGCGCTCGCGAAGACCTTCGCGCTCATCGGCCGCAACGTTCGCCACCTCCATTGCCGCGACAGTATCTCCACCGGCGGCGAGGGGTACCGGTTGGTCTTTCCCGGCGAGGGAGAGTTCCCTTACGGCGATCTTCTGGAGCTGCTTTGCTCCCCCGAAGGCAAGGGCTTGACGCTCTCGCTGGAATGGGAAAAGCAATGGCACCCGGAGCTGCCACCGCTCGACGAGGCCCTGGAGCGCTTCCTCGGGATCGTCAATGCCCGCGAGCATTCATAATACCGGGGGCTATTTTCCCTCAGCCGCAGCCTCGATCCTTTTCCTTCGTTCCGCTCGCTCAAGGCAACGGTCGGCCGTTTTTTGATAAGCGGGGGGGAGGGCCAGCGCTTCGGCGGGAAGCGGGTTAAATTGGAATCGGTACAAAATGCCGTCTCCGTCTTTGTAGGCCACAGGCAGCTTGGTCGCACTGTCGATCCAGGCTTCCCGGTTGTTCTGCGCGTAGTGATCGCAAAGGTGGTTTCCAAACCGTTCCGCGCCCGCAAATGCGCCGAGTTTGATCCAGTTGACGCCGGGAAAACCCGTGGGCACGGTGGCCTCCATGGAATCCGAAAATGGCGTTCCCGAAAGATCACTGGCGAACACTCGCCCACCGGGCATCATCAACAACAAAAGCGTTCCGGCATACCAGCGTTCTTCGGTGGCATGGTTGGTATAGGTGACCCGGTCCCGCTTGAGATCCGGCGTCGCGGTGGATCGAACTTCAAGGATCTGCAAATTGGCAGGCCGCAAGCCCGGCGGAACCTGCACCGTCACGGTCCAGTCCGCAAGGGCGGGAAAGGGGGCAACCAGCGGCGCTGTGGGCAACGGGATCGGGGTTTGCGCCTGCGCCGTAATAGCGACCAGTAGCGCGGCTAAAAGTAGAGAAAGTTTCATCATGAAAGGAAAGCTTTAGCGGTTCACGGGCTCGAGGTGCTGGTCCACTACTTCGCCGGTGATACGGTCAATGGCCACGTGAAGCCAGTAGCGGCGCTCCCCCTCAACCATGAATTGATCCAAGGTTTTGGCCGAGGTCGGGTAACGACCGGTCTGGACAACCAAATCGATCATCAAGTTCCAAGTCCGGGTTTGGGCCACGTCTGCCAGCGCCCGGGCGACGCCTTCCCGGCGCGTTTTGACATTTCGTTCGTCGCCGTTGCCAAAATCCGCGTCGGGGATATTCGCGATGAACTTCGTGACGATTTCGTCGCGTCCGACCAGCGGGCCCGTACCGCTAATGACAAGGAGCTGGGATGCAATCTGGTCGGGGCTGGAAAGGGCGGTAGGGGCGATGACGTCCGCAATCGTGCTGGCGAGCACGGCCTGCATTGCCGGTCTATTTTTGGAATTGAGCTGAATGCGCCCGCCAAGGATATTTTCGTCACTTTGGCTTACGGTAAATAAATCCAAGAGGCCGGAGTCCGCGCTGTTGGCGGTGAAGAAATCGAGGGTGCGCCATGGGTAATCCCGGTTCACATACCCAAGATCCGCGACGCTGTAGAAGGGCCGATTAAGGATGACGGGGCGATCGGCAACCCGCGTCGTGGAAAGGGCGAACGGGACCCCCGCCCAGTTATTGGCGGTCGAGGGGAGATCGGTGAACCGGCCGCTGTCTCCGATGCGCTGAACGCCATCGGGATCAACGTAGGCCGTCTGCGTCGGCAGGCTGGCGTCGCCCCGGGGCGCGGTATTATTCCTGCACAGAGCGGCGAAGTACTGCGTTTTGCTCAGCCAATACGCCGCCATATCCTGGGATTGTTTTCGGCCGTAGGTCACATATCCGCTCTGGTTTGTCTCGGACCAGAGGGAGCTGTTGAGCACCGCCGACCAATCTGCTGCCATCTGGGTTTGCGTAAGCGCCCAGTTAAAACGCAGCGAGCGGGGGTCGTTGGCTTCAAGGCAGTATTTAGTGCAGTAGTTGTTATCCGTTGTATCATCCAGCTTTTTAAGCGCTACGGGATAGAAGGTGGTGCCGGATGATGATGTGGAGTAAGTTCTTACGTTAAGGGCTTCCGTATAAAGTAAACGGGTTTTTGTGAACCATAAGGCGTCGTCGTTGATGCCCGCCACGTAGTTGTAGGGAACCCATTTCCCCGCCGGGTTCTGAAATTCGAGCCATGCGTTAAAGGGCGCTGCCGTGTCGTTGTTGAAATAGGTGATCAGGGGGTTCCAGTTGTCCGTGGTGGCCGTCGTAACGGTTTCCGGCATATCGGTAGGGTCAACTATGAAATCAGGGACCCGGTACCCTGCGTATTTGGCCGAATTATTCGAATAAATGTTGTCCAGGGTCGCCCACGTCGATCCCGAGGTGGTGCCAGCACTAGGGGCGGGAGACAGGTCATCCTTCGTGAGCACATGCGGATCGGTGAAGCCATTGACGCCGAAGCCCGAATTTTGGGAAAGCGCGGTGGTGGCGTCGAGATAATACGTCGTCCCACCCAGGACCGTCTTACCATAGACGTTGACCTTGGGCATGGTATTCCTTCCATACATACTCTGCATGGCTAGCGAACCCTCTACGTGCAGCTGGACGTTCGGACGAGTTACGGAGGCCGGGCTTTGATGCGGATTCCACAGTGCTACCGTCCAGTAACATCCCAAATTACTTGCGCTGCTCTGGCCCGCAAGCATGGTCATCATGCTCAGATACGGGAGGTTCTCGATGCCGCACGCCTGCCATATCGCGCCGCTGGCTGGCGAGTAGTTGATAACAATGGGGCAGCTGCTCGATTCGTATTGGGATATAATGGAGGCGCCGATCCGGAAGAGATGGAAGGGTTTGTAGGTTTGGTGTGTCGTGTAATACGGAATCCCACTAACAGCGCCGCCGTAGCTTGTTTGCATTTCCGCCCCCAATGAGCCGCAAAGAATACCCGCTTGAAGCAGTTCAAAGAAGTTGGGTTCGCGAAGCGTCGCCTCGCTGGCGACTTGGTTGAGGGTCTCGATGGATGCCTGAAGGGTGCTTCCCGAAGGTCCGCAGTAATTCCAGCCCGCAGTGCCGTCCCATACCAGGCCGAAGTGCGTCTGAATGGCATCCGCCGTGGCACCATTCTGTGGACCGCTCGTTCCGATCCAGTTGAGCCGGTCGAGGGGGAAGCGCCGGTACACCAGCGGATCTCCCGCTTCTACGGGGTAGTCAGCCGAGGTGACCCCGTCGATTTTGTACGCTTTGACGCTTCCTGCTTTCGCATGCCGCACGAGCGGGATGAAAACGTTCGTCGAGGAGACCGTCAGCGCGTTGGCGGAGTAATCGAAGTTGTTGGTGAGCGTTACGCCCGCGGGATTTTGAGGCCGCCAGCTTGGGGCGTTGCGTTCGCGGGTGAAGGTGGTGAGGTTCGGAAGTATTGAGGTCCCCGAGGAAAGGCCCGCGCCGCCGGTTTCAGCGGCCCGGATGAGGTCCTGGCGGCTGAGGAAATTCGTGTCGCCGGGGGCTACCCGCCGGTAGCCGTTTTTGGCGAAGAAGTCGGTGGCGTAGGTGGTGAAGCTGGTGTTGTTGACGCCGGTGGCGGCGTTGCGCCACTGAATGAGCTTCTGAACGTCGATGTTGAGTTTCGTGAGGTCCGCGCCAGCGAGCGTTCCTTTGAATTTCTGGATGTCATCGGCGGTCATGCCTGCCGGGTGCCCCGCCGAGGTGATGTCCAGCAGGCCCCCTTCGTCGTAGATGGCGTAGGCGAACCGGGCGACGACGTAGTTCGAGTTGGAGACCGCCGCGTTGTTGACGCTGGCGGCGGTGGCGCCGAAGGTGAGGCCCGCGCCGTCGCTCGGCCCCTCGCGGGTTAAGAGCACCCAGTGCGGCACCGAGTCCGTGGAAGCATAGGCGCCGAAGTTGGCGTAGTTCCAACGCGGAAGATCCACGGTGCGGCCGTTGCGCGAGGCGGCGGTGGCGCTGACACTGGTGGAGAGCAGGTAGGTGCCGCTCACGAGCGATCCGGTAAACGAGGGCGAGGGGCCGCTGGTTTTAACTAGCGTGGGAATGGCGGCGGCGGTGGCCGTGACCTGGGGGCCGACGTTGGAACCGGTGATGTTGGTGTAGACCGGCTTTTTCGGGTAGCTGCCCCCGCCGGTGTCCGGGGCGGCGTCCTTGCCCATCTCGCGCTGCAAATCGCCGACGATCAGTTGCAGGCAGCCGGAGGCCGTCTGCTCCGCGCGCACGGACTGGCTGTAGGCGACGCTGGCCGAGCGGTCGGAGTTCATGATGCTGCTGAAGGCCACCAGCAGAATGGTCACGAGCACTACCGTGGAGAGGACCATGATCAACGCCACGCCGCGCTCGGCCTGCTCGCGAGAAGAAAGCTTACTGGTAGTATTTGGGGAGGGGCACATAGCGTTCAAAAATCCGAAGCCCCGGGGAGAGCCGGGCCGGTTGGTTGTCCCAGGTGGCGGGGTCGGAAAACTTCTGCCGCAGCGTGCTGATCGCCGAGGTATTGAGGTGGGTAAGCGTGCGGTCGTCGAGCACCGCGAGCGAGACGCCCATGGCCAGCACTGGGTTCGTGCCGCTCATCGCGGCATACGTTCCCGAGGTGGTGCCGTCGGCTTGGATAAAGAGCACCCGGAAACCGACGATGCCCGGTGCGGTGTCTCGCAACGTCACCGATCCGCTCGCGCTCGCGGTGAAGGCGCTGGTGTTACTAAAGGTGATGCTCTGCGCGGGGCTGTCCCAGAGGATGGCCATGTCGCCGCGCTTGAGCGTGGTCTTGGTCTGGTCCGGATCGAGGGCGTAGGTGACTAGCGAGACGCCGCGCACGGTGCCGCTCACGGCCGGAACGCCGGGCCGCTGGGTGTAGAAGGCGAGCGTGCCGGTGATGGCTGGGGGGAAGGCGGGGAGGTCGTCGCGGAATACGCCCGCCTGGGCGTCGCGCGCGACCAAGTCGAGCATGGCCCGCGCTTTGGAGAGGTTATTGACCTGCTTTTCGCCGCCCAGCCAGGTATCGCCCGCGATGCCCGCGAACTTGACGAGAAGTACAAGCACAAGGGCCAGCACGACGATGGACGTCATGAGCTCGATGAGCGTGAAGGCCCGGTTACGGTGTGGGGAGATACGTGGTGACTTCATACTTCCCCTCAGCCAGTTCGGGAGCGGCCCCGGAAGGCCAGCTCAATACAAGGTGGACCTGTGCGATCCGCGTGCCGGTGCGATCATTGGTGCCGCTGGAGCAGCTCACTCGGAATGCGGCGCTGCCGGAAACGGTAAGGCGACCCTCGGTATCGACGTAACGCGGTGACGCGCCGCCGTAGGCATCGCCATAGGATTGTGCGAGGCCCCCGGCGGGAATGGCGAGCGTGCCGGTGGTGGCCGAGTCCGCGAGGCCGGGCGAGGCACTGCGGATCGCGATGACTTTCGAGGCGATGCCCGCCGCTTGCACTTGGTTCATCGAGTCGCGGCTGGCCTTGAGCCCCACGCTAAAGAGGCCGATCATGGACACCAGTGCGACGGCGCAAATTCCCAACGCCATGACGACCTCCACCAACGTGAAAGCGGGCAGGCCACGTTGGAGATTTCGGGGGAGATGGCGCGGGTTCATATCGTCACGGGCGGTAGACCATCGTCTGACCTGTCAGGCCGCTGATCCGGACCACTGCGACGTTGTGGTTGTCCACCACGCTACCTTGGCACGGCTGGACGGCAAATTCAATGAGGTTGATGGGGCTCTCGGTGGTGCGGGCCTCGCCCGATGGGGTGAACTGGATAGTCCGTTTGAAGGGTATGGCCGCACCGCGCACGTTCACGGTGAAGAACCCGGCGGCATTGGTGGCGGGGCTATTGACGGAATCAATGACCATCGGATCGGTGCTGGGAAGTTGAGGGATCTCGGTGCTGGTGAAGGTGCCCGCGTCGTTGAGCTTGAGGCGGGTCAATACCCGCGGTTTGCCAATCAGGTCGATCTGGCTATTGGGCACGGTGCCGTAGGTGTCCAGCGGTGACTGCTCTCCGCCGCACTTGGAGGCGAGCACGGCGACGTTAAGCGAGTCGTCCACTTGCTGGAAGCTGACCCAAACGGAGGTGTTATTGGCCACGGCGTAGGTGCGGGCCTGTTCGATCAGACCCGCCAGGTCGGCCACGGAGGCGTTCATGGTGTTGCCGCGAAGCAGCGAGTTGATGGCCGGGCCGGAGAAACCGAAGAGGACGCCCGCGATCAACATCACCGTCAGCATTTCAATCAGGCTGAACCCGGACCGGGAAGCGGTAGCGGAGGGAGCCCGATGTGGGATGATTGAGTTCATGGGTTGATTGGAAAAAGGAAGAATGAAATTTTAGTGAACCATTGGGATGAGCAACGGAGTAGAGGGATGGGGGAAGGGAATTTCAAAAACAGGGGAAACTGTCCTTGGTGTGGGGATAACCTACAGCAGTTCGAAAAACTTGTGCAACGGATAACCTGTTCTAGCTATAGACTTGCGTAAGTAAATTTAGGAAAAAGGTTCGCCAGGGATTTCCCGGCGCGGAGCGAACCCCGCGCCGGATCAAAAGCAGGCTGTTAAAAGTTTGTCTGGTCTCCGCGGCGGCGCAGGCGCTGGCCAAAGGCGAGCATGCCGATGCCGCCCACGAGCATCACCCAGGTGCCGGGTTCGGGAACCACCGTCAGGGTCACGTCGTTATAACTGCTGTCCCCATCGGCGTTGGACGAGAAGCTCAAGAGGTATTCCGTTGCGCCTGCCGTAAATGTAAAGTCGGAGTTCGAGCTGAGCGTGTAGGTGGAGCCGTTCGTGATGATCGTGGAAAAGTAACCCGTCGTCGTGCCGGTGCCGGTGTTGTCGATGAGCGTGATCTTGTCGCCCAGCGTCAGGCCGCTCAGAGCGGAAAGATCCAGCGCACCGTCAAGGCTTACATTTCCACTAACCTTCACCTGATCGTAGGAATCTCCCGCCACCGCTCCGCTCACTTGCGCCACCAATGTGGAGGTGTGGTTCATGGTGAAGTCGCCCTGGACCGTGGTAATCCCTGGGCTGTTGCCGGGGGAGAGGGTGCCGCTGGTCAGAGTGAGGTTGCCTGTCACGGTGCTGTTGCCTTTGAGCAAGCCGCTGACGCTGGCGCTTCCGATAATCATGCCGTTGGCGTCTAGCGTGGCTCCGGCGGAAACCGTGAGTGCGCTGGTGGACTTGGTGGTGCCCGTCAGAACGGTGGTGCCGCTATTCACCGTCACGCTGCTGGCGATATTGTAGCCGCTCAGCGTGCTTGTACCATTCAGAGTGGTGCTTCCCAAGGTCAGGCCGTTGCCGTTAATGGTGGCGTTCGTGCCGGTTACTGTACCATTTGCCGTGCCGGAGCCCGCAAGGGTTGCGCCGGAGTTGACGGTGACGCCGGTGTCCACCGCGAGCGCCCCGTTGAGGGTCAGTTGCCCTTCGTTGACGGTCGTGGGACCGCTGTAGGTATTGGCGGCATTGGAAAGGGTCACGGTGCCCGAGCCGAACTTCGTCAGGCCCGAGCCCGCGCCGGTAACGGCCCCGCTAAAGACGACGTTGCCAGCGCCTCCCACGGTCAGCGTGTTGACCCCGCTGGAGTTAAGATTCGTGCTGTTGGCGAAAGTCAGTGTGTCCGCATCAACCTGGAGAGTGCCGGAGCCGACCAAGGAAAGCGTGGCATAGGTGCTAGTGTTTCCGCTCAGCGATTCGAGCTTGGCATTGCCCAGATACCAATACCCACCGCCCGCATTGGGGAGGTTCGACTTCTGAAATTGCAGAACGCCGGAGTTGATATAAACAGAACCGGTAAGGCTATTGGTTCCAGTCAGCTTCAAGGTGCCTAGGCCGGACTTGGTGAGCCCTGCTCCGGAGGTGCTGGCCAGCGAACTGGCGATGGTCAGCGTGTCGCTGGCCTGGTCGACCCGGATGACCAATTCGTTGGAATTGCCGGTGGTGATGGTGCCGGAGGAAATGGTGGAGGCGTTGCCTCCGGACTTGAGGATGCCGCCGACGGTCAGAGTGGCTCCGGTGGCCAGGCTGACGGTGCTCGTGTCTGCGATCTGCAAGGTGCCGATGCTCACCGAGGATTGCCCGGTTACATTGGTGGTGCCCACCTGCACGCTATTGCCGGAGGTGAACGCCGCGCCAGTGGTGTTGTTCTGGGTGTTGCTGTCGGTGCCGTAGTTGATCCCGCGCACATACCCGGTGCTGTCGTAATAGGCAAAGGAGGCGCTGCTTGAGTTGCCCTCGTAAAAATAGCGGGCCCCGAGGACCCCGGTGGCCTGGCCCGTCAGGACGATCTTGTTGGTGGAGCCGTTGACGCCGTTGGTCGTTACAAAATTCCCCGTGGCCCCTTTGGAGCTGCCAGCCAGCGAGGTGAAGGTGAGGGTGCTGTTGCCGCCGTTGTTGGTGGATTGAACGTTGCCATCCCCCGCAGTGAATGTCAGGGAGCCCATGTTCTGGCTCACGCCGCTGGCTTCGTTCACATTAAAGGTCCCGCCGGAGGTGGTGAAGTTCAGCGCGGAATAGGTGCCGCCGGAGTTGATGAGGTTGCCGCTGGTGCCGTTGCCGACCTGCAACGTCCCGGAGGCAACGGTGGTGGTGCCGGTATAGGTAAAAGCGCCCGTCAGCACGAGGGTGCCGTTGCCGTCGCCCGAGCGGTAGACCCCGTTGGCGTCGTAGTAGGCGGTCCCGGCGCTTTTGGTCAAACTATAGATCCCAGCTCCCGTTCCGTTGCCAAACCCGGAGGCCATGGTGATCGTATTGCCGTTGGATACGCCGAATGAGAAAGTGTTGGCGGCGGTCGCAGCCGTGGTAAACGTCCCGTTGAAAGTTAGGTTCGACGAACTGGTCGCGTAGTTGTTGATCGCGTTGGCTCCACCGTAAGTAATGGCCCGGTTGGTCGTCTGATCCCCGGAGCCGATGTAACTGAATCGCCCGCCGTTACCGAGGCTGATTGCCCCGCTGCTGGCATTGGAGATGCCCAGGGCGCTGGCTCCGGCCCCGGCTCCAGTGTTGTTGATCGACGTATAGGAAAAGAGGCCGGCTATAGTATAGGTGGTGTCGACGGTGTTGGAATTATTGGAGAGAACAATGGCGGGTGCCGCAGACACACTGCTGGTGCTGCCAAGCTGGGAATAGCCACCGGTAAAGTTGGTGCTGGCACCGCCGCCGGTGAGCTTGGAGGCGATCACCAACACGGGAAGGACGGCGGGAGTGCTGGTAATGCTGGAGTTCGCCTGATAACTGACGGTGTGTTTCTCGTTGGTGAGGTTGATGGTCAGGTCGCTGCCTAACGTCACGACGCTGCTCGTCGTCGAGGGCAGGTAGATATTCTTGGAAAGATTGACGATGGTGTCGCCCGCCGTACCGTCTCCTTTGAAAGTAATGGATTCGGTACCCGTACCGGTATTGGAAGTGGTACCGAAGTAAAGGCTCTGAACGTTAATGGTACCGACGGTGGTGGCGCTCAAAACGACCGACGTCGAGCTGTTGATCGCGCCGAAGTTGAGATCGTTGGTCGTGGAGAACGTCGGGGTGCTCAGGTAATTGGCCTGGGCATCCCAGAGGGTTCCGGTACCGCTCCACGTCGAAGTGGTCGCGAAGGCGGAATTGGCTGCGAGGAGCACCGCTGAAATAGCGGCGGGGGTGATAATTTGGCGAATCCTCAGAGAGGTAGGGGTTTTCATACTCAAGGGATGTTTGGGAGGGACGTTGGGGTGTTGGTGTGGGACTTTTCCCACAAAGCAGAAGGAAGGCAATGGTATCGGAGTTCTAACTATTGAATGAGGCCGATGGGCCTCTCAGGTGATCCGGTCATAGACATCGAGGGTGATCAAAGACTCCAGCGGATCGCCCATGATGAACCGGGCGATGTTGCGCAAGGCCAGCTCTCCGCAGGCCCGCAGGTGATCGGTGGTGGGGCCGCTGATGTGCGGCAGCAAGGTTACGTTGCGCAGGCCGCGCAGGGGATGAACCGCCGGAAGCGGTTCCTGGTGGTAGACGTCGAGCCCGATTTGAAGCGTTCCCTCGCGGGCCACTTTAAGGAGCGCGTCGCCGTCGACCACGCCCGGTCTGCCGGTGTTGACGAAGACGGCCCCGGGAGGCAACCGCCGGAGCAGAGCCTCGGTAATGGACCCTTTGGTCTCGGCGGTGAACGCCGCCAGCTCGACCAGGACATCCGAATCGGAAAATAGTTCCTCAAGCGAGTCAACGCGCTGCACGCCGTGGGCCAGCAGCACCGCATCGCTCACATAGGGATCGTAGGTGCGAACCGAGCACCGAAATGGCGCAATGAGCCGCGAAAAGCAGCGCGCGATGTTCCCAAACCCGTGGATGCCGATGCGCTTCTCGAAAAGGCTGGAGGGGAGCAGCTCCGGTTCCCATTTCCCCTCCATGTGCATCCCGAGGGCGTAGTAGGTGACCCGGCGCATGGCGCACAGCGTCAGCATCATCGTGCATTCGGCGATGGTCCGGCTGATGGAAGCCCCCCAGTTGGTCACCAGCATTCCGCGCTCGATCATTTCACGGCTGATAATCCAGCGCACCTCGCCGCAAAGATGGCAGATGTAGCGGAGACTCTCCGGAAGGACGGCGGGAAGCGGGTAGGTATCCCATCCCGTCACCAGAATGTCGGGGCGGAAGTCGCGCATCAGCGCCGTCCAGCGCTCGACCGTGTCGCAATAGGGGTCAAAGACGACCATTTCCGAGGCCATCCTTTGCATGCGGTCCAGCAGGTCTTGCGGCAGCAGCCCCTTGCCCCGGCGTGCATTGAGGGAGACAAGGATGCGCGGCTTTTTGAAACAATCGGTCATAGGAAAAAATTCGCCGGGGGAAATTTAGGATTACTGCGCCGCTTTGGCTTGCTCGGCTATATGGGCATCGACGGCTTTGGAGATGGCCATCCATACGCCGGGGCCGCCCGCGTCGTGACCGCGCACGGGGTCGTTGACGATGGTTTTGGGACCGGCAAGCTGGTTGAACGCCGCGTAGCTGCCGGTGGGCGGACAGGTGACGTCGCAGAAGCCAATCCAGCCGTAAACCGGCGTCTTGATCCGCGTGGCAAAGTTCACGGTGTCGAAATAGCGCATGGCTTCGAGGGCCTTCGGATCGAGCTTCCCGTCAGCACCCTTCGGAACGACCTTCGGCCAGCCCGCGATGCGGCCCACCACCGGCCCGCTGGGGTCGCATTGCCCGGGGACACAGGCGACGGTGAAGGTTACGCGCGGATCCAGCGACGTGGCGGCCAGCGACTGTGCGCCGCCCTGGCTGACGCCGACGACGAGCAGCGTCCGTCCGTCCCATTCCGGCTGCGAGGTCAGGAAATCGAGCCCCCGCTGCGCCCGCAGGTACATGCCGAGGAAGTAGTAGGTATCGCGCGATTCGCGGCCCCGCACGCGGTAGTCCTTGAGTTCGCCGTTGGCCAGGTCGTTATAATATTCGCGCGGTTTGCCAACGGGGATGCCGTGGGCGTTGAGGTCGAGCGCGAGGACGCCTTTCTGCGCGTATCTTGTAGGAGCCAGTAAGTCCGTGGCCACGACGCCCGCGCCCTCCACGTAGAGCAGCGCCGGGCAGCTCTTGGGCTTCGCGCCCACCGGGCGGGCGTAGTAACCGGAGGCGGGGTTGCCAACGCAATCGGCCTGGAATTCAAACGTCTCCACCCCGGTCCGGCCCGCGGGCGGCGGCACCGAGGTCAGCTTCGGGTTGATCGGCACGGCGGCGAGCTGCTTCTTTTTCTCCGCCCAAAACGCGTCGAAATCCGCCGGTTTGGGGAGGCTCGGCTGGATGTCGCTCGGATCGATGGCCGCTGCGGCCAGCGCGGTGTAGTTCTTGTCGGTGCCCTTGAAGCTCACTTCGCATTGCAGGAAACCCGGTTCGCCGAGCGTGCCCGTCACCACGGCGCGCCCCTCGGCATTGAGGGTAGCGGTGCCGGTTTGCAGCGGCGGGATGACGCCGTCTTTGGTGAGCTTCCAAACCACCGCGCCCTCCGTCGCAGGCTGCCGGTTATGCTCCAGGTAGACCTCGAAGTTCACCGGTTCGCCCTTATGGTAAACGGCCGCCGAACGCTCGGTGTAGACCGAAACGATATACTCCACCGCTTTTTCCCCGTCCGAGGAAGCCCCGGCGAAAAGCGAAGCGGCAGAGGAAAGGGCCACGGCAACGCAGACGCACGCTGCGCGCCAGCGGGATGCCGGAAGGAACAAGGAGGAGGAGGTCATAAAATTTGGGGGCGCTATATCTTTGCACATGCCGCGTGATGCGGCTCGAATCTGTTTGGAAAATAAGAACGTTCGGCGCTAACTCCAAATGCTTTGGTGTTCTAGCTATAGAATTCCGCCACTTTGCAGATTTCCGCTCTATAGTTAGCACCGCGCGCCGGTTGTCCTTCGCCGCCGCGCTCTTATGGTAGGGGCACATGACGCCATCCTCTCCCGATCCCCTCAAATGGAAGCTCGTCTGGTCCGACGAATTCGAGTGCCCCGGCCTGCCCGACCCCGCGAAATGGAGCTACGAAACCGGCCTCGTTCGCAATAACGAGCTGCAATACTACACCTCCTCGCGGCTGGAAAACGCCCGTGTGGAAGGGGGGCGGCTCATCATCGAAGCCCGCAAGGAGGAGTGGGCTGGCTCGCACTACACCTCCGCAAGCCTCCACACACTGGGCAAGGCGAGCTGGCGCTATGGCCGCTTCGAAGTGCGCGCCAAGGTCCCAGCCGCGCGCGGCACCTGGCCCGCTTTCTGGACCTTGGGAGAAAACTACCCCGAGGTGAACTGGCCCCGCTGCGGCGAAATCGACATCCTCGAACACGTCGCCCACCATCCCGGCGTCATTTTTGGTAATATCCACTATGGCGACCCCGTCCACCATAACGCCAAGGGCTTTCTCGTGGTGCCCGACGTGGCCTATGCCTACCATGTCTACGCCGTGGAGTGGCACCCCGATCACCTCGACTTCATGGTGGACGGGCGCGTCTACTTGACCTGCCGCAAGGAGGATTCCTGCGACGGCACGTGGCCCTTCGACCACCCCCACTACCTCATCCTCAACCTCGCCATCGGCGGCGTCTGGGGCGGTGAAATGGGCATCGACGCCGACAGCTTCCCGCAGCGCTACGAAGTCGACTACGTTCGCGTCTACGAACCGGCGCGGTAGCCGGCTTTGGTGCGGATGGTCTTCCCCTCGACCCACACGCCCTCGATGAGGAGCTGGGTCCGCTCCAGCGGGATGCCGCGCTCGTTGTTCTGGATCATCTTGACCAGGAAATCGACCGCGGCCCGCCCCAGCAGCGGGTAGTTTTGGCAAATGCCCGATTCGGCCCCGTCCAGATCGGCATCCAGCGTCGCATAGCCGCATTCGCCATGGCCGATGTTCAGCCGCCGCATGATCTCCGGCACCGTCCGGTAAAGCGCCAGGATCACCTCGGGCCGATGCTCGCCATACCAGCGGCCGAACTCCTCGCTCTCGGCGGGAATGGTGCTGTCGTTGATGATCAACATCGGGACCTGCTCCGAGGGCTTAAACCGCCGCTGCTCGGAGAGAAAGCCGGAGGAAAAATTGAGATTGGTGCGCTCGTCGATATTGTGCGTGGTCACAAAGCCGATGCGCCGATAGCCCCGCACGCGCAGCTCGCGCATGGCCGTGCGCGTGGACTGGTATTGGGCGTTGGTGACGACGTGCAGCCGGGGCCGGGCCACGGAAAACCCGAAACAAATCGCGGAAAAGTTCTCCCAATCGAAATTAATGTGCGTGCGGTTAAAGGACTGCGGCGGGATGAGCAGGCCCTGGATGCTCCGGGCCCGCAGAATGCGCGAAAGCCGCAAACGCCCCAGCTCGGCAACGCTAAAATCCTCGATCTGGTAGCCAAGCTCCTGCCCGCGTTCAACGGCTCCGCATCGATACTGGATGTTACGCGGTACCGGCTCCCCCTCCTTCACGCTCGGGCAAAGCCAGGCGAGCACCCCCTGGTGCCGGGCGCGTTTGAGCCGCTTGCGGTAGACCGTCAGCGCCGAGAGCATCGGGTCGGGCCGGTAGCCCATCTCCTCGGCGAGATCCTGGATGCGTTTGCGCGTGGCTGGAGGCAACCGGGGGTTGTCCCGCAGCGCGAGAGAAACGGTGGTGATGTGGACACCGGCACGGTCGGCGATGTCTTGTTGTGTAACGACTCCCTGGGGGGTAGGCATACTATAGCTAGAATAGGCCTTGCGTTTGCGTTTCACAACGGGAATTTCCGGGTTAAAAAATAGGGGGAGCAAAAAGCGCTGCTAGACCTCCGGCGCCACGTAATGCTTTGGCCCGCCAAGGGCCATGAACTTGGCATGCACGACCAGCCCGCCCAGGAATCCGAGAAGAGCGAGGCCGGAGCTCATGAAATAAGTATAGCGGTAAATGTGCGAGGCATGATCCAGGAACACGCCCACCAGCGGCCCCACGGAGATCGAGAGAGCGCAGCCGACCAGCCCCGCCGCCGAGCCGAGCTGGGCGAATTTCGACCTCGGGAACAACCGCTGCCCCAGCGACGCCACCGCCGTGATCCAGGTCCCCCCGAGCACGCCCGTGATCACGTAAAAGACCCCAAAAGTAAAGGCGTCCCGCGCGAAGATCCCCCCCAGCAGCGACGCCACAAAGTAAAGCCCCTGCACGCCCAGGCTCAGCCGCAGCGGGTGGAGCCGGTCGGCCAGCACCCCCAGCGGGTAGGAGATGAGCAGCGAGAGCGCAAACGTCAGCGCCAGGCACTTGCCGTAGGTATCCATGCTCATCGCCACGCTCTTGGCAAAGTAGACGCTGAAAAGGTTGATCGGGTGCATCATCGCCCACGACACCGCCATCACCACGAAATACCAGACGTAATAGGAGTGCCCGAAGCATTCCTTAAAATAATCCTTCGCGGCGGAGAGGAACCCGCTTCCATTCAGGCGCGGCAGGGAAGGAGGCGGCGGCGCCGGGTAACTCCCTTCCTTCACTTTGAGACACATCATCGTAAAGCCCACGCCGTACAACGCCCCCATGCCCAGGAAGATCCAGGCAAAGTGCGTCTCCACCTTTCCCATCATCTGGTAATTGAACACGATCCCCGCGATCAGGCTCAGCGCCCGGAACATCCCGTAAAAACGCCCCAGCACCGGCGCGGGCACCACGTCGTTGACCAGCCCGCTGAAGACGGAATTGGCCGTCACGCTGGCGAATTCAAAGAGCGTCCAGAACACCGCGAAGAGGATCAGGATCGACGCATGGAACCCGGGCGACCAGGCCCCGAGCCCGTGGTGCAGCGCCGTCCCCAGCTGCGGGCAAAAAGCGAGCCCCACCATGGAAAGGACAATGACCGGCGTCGGGATGAGCAGGAAGGGAATGCGCCGCCCCCAGCGCCCCCGGTGGCGATCCGATTGATAGCTAATGATCGGCCCGAGAATCATCGTGAACGCCGCCGGGAGCGACCCGATGAGCAGCCCCGAAAGCAAGTCGGACGCCTGGTACTTATTAAGCAGCAACTGCACCACCGACGGCACGGAACGGTCTTTGAGCGACCAGGCGAAATCCCCCCACAGCAGCCAGCAGAATAGGACTACGAGACCGCTGGTGGTATAGGTCAGCGTGCCGACGCTCCAGCGTTTGCCGGAGGGTTTGACTGGGGTGTCCGTGGTCATAGTGGGCAACGAGGGCTAGAGCTTGGCGGCGGGGGTGATCTTGACCGCGATCGTGGCTTTCGCCGCCGGGGCGTTCAAATCAATGCCGAGGCGGCGTACCTTTCCGGCGCGGGATTCGTCCTTAAGGAGCTCATTGGTAACGGTGAAAGGCGCGTCGGCAGTGATCTCCACCCGCACCGCTTCCCCTTTCTGCGAAAGGATCCAGACCCCCGGTTGCTCCTCCCGGGCCTCCCCATAGGTGGCCAGCGCCGTGCCAAAGGCCTGCGGCGCTTCAAACTCCACCTGGTCGGTCACAGTGACGCTCCCCTGCCCCGCCCGGCTGTAATCAAAACGCCGGGTGAGCCCGCGCAGCGCCTCGACTTGGTAGCCCCGAGAGATATCGAGCGTTATTCCATCTGCCTCGTCGGTGAAGCTCGTTCCCGTCACCACGGCGCGGCCTGGCCAGCCCTCGCGCTGCACATCCCCCGCCACCTTCGGGACGGAGTGGCCGTAGGAGCCGATGATCTGGTTTTGGTAGCGCTCCGCGCTGAAGGTCGCGCCGGTGTACTGCGTCGAGCCGGGGTCAACCACCAGCGGCTGCCCGTTCATCGCCACCACGTAGGAGCCGAGGTCGCAATGGCCGTGGCGCGTTCCATTGTTGCCCCCTTTAAGGCCAAGCGTCAACCCGGCCGCGCCTTCCGGGAGGCGACCAACAAACACCTGGCCGCGCTCAAACCAATCGCGCAGCTTGTGCCCGCGGTCCACCGCCCCTCCCTCGGTAAAGACCGGCGCGGCGGAAGAATCGAATGTCATCGCCGTGCCATAGGCGTAGAGGAACGTGGCGAAAATGCCGTCCACCTTGCAAACGCGGGGAGCGGCGTCCCCCAGGCCATAGCGATGGTCGATGATGTGGTAAAGCCACAGGCTCGGCTCCTCCATGAATTGGGAATCGGCAAAGGCGGGATAGACCTTAGGGACCAGCTCGAAGCGCCGGGGGAGCTGCGCCACCAGCCGCGCGCTTTCACCCGCGTAGAGATTCACTTTCCCGTGGGTCGCCCGCAGGATCGCCTCGGAAAGCATGACATAGTGGCCGAACCCGTACTTCCAATAGCCCATCCCCTCCCACGAATAGCCGTCGGAAGGGAAGCCCTGGAGGTAATACGGCAGCTCCTTTTCCACCGACGCGATCACCTCCGCGCGCTCCTCCCGCGAGGGGTCGACGGCCAGCGCCACCCCCACCACCCCCCCGTGCACCACGGCGTTCCAATTGTAATTGTCGATCCGCCACCACTCCGGCGTCCCCTGGCCGCGCGTTTTTTCCAGATAGGGAAGGATGATCCGCTCCCGCACCCTGTCGCGGATCTGCTTGCGGGTGGCCGCGGAAAGCCGGTCGCCGAGCATCGAGTCGGCAGTAACGAGCGTCCACGAAACCATGGCCGCCCCGAGATCGAGCAGCTGTTCCGGCGACTGGAACCCCTGGGCCCGGAAATCGAGAGAAGGCATGATCCACGTCGGCTCCGAGCAGATGACGCCGATCTCCTTTTCAATCGCGGGAAGAAAACGCCCCTGGTTTTCCATCCCCTCGGCCAATACCCACGTGGCGAGGCGAAAACGGCGTTTGTCGATCAGGCCATCCGCCTTGCGATCCCGAGAGCGAATGGACTGCATCCAAAGCTGCTCGCTCACCTCCGGCGTCGGTTCGTTAAGGAACCCCTCGGCGCGCTTGAGCGTCTTGTTTTTGAGCTCCTCGTCGCGGGCCAGCTCCTCCCAGACCTTTCGGTCATCCAGGGACGGCCCCGTCCCCCGGGGCTGCTCATCGAGAAAAGAGGCGATCTCCCGGATCCGAGCCGGGTCGAGCACCGGCAGCGTCGAGACCTTGGCCACCGGGCCGGGAGAGGCCGGGGCATCACCGGCGCCACAGAGAGCAGCCTGAAGGCCAAGCCAAGCGCCAGCGAGGAGCGAGAGCCTCGCAAAAACGGAGGGAAATTTTTGCATCGGCCCCAACTTATGGCCCCTTCGGACGATCACAAATTGTTTGCTGCTCTAGCTATAGAATTCCCTGCTTTCCCTTAAAAAAAGATATTCGACGGCATTGGCTTCGGTTAAGGTCAAAGGCGAATTTTGGCAGGGTCGCCCGACATTTGGCTGGTTGCCAGACAACTCCCCAACGTGCCCTCGGGCACCATTCACTGACCTTCGCATCGATACTTCCTGGGACTATTTCTATGAAAATCATCGCCATTCTGCTCCTTACACTCTCCGCATCGCTAGCTTTCGCGCAGGACATCGCGCTGCCCGCCCCTCAAACCAGCGGCGGCAAACCGCTCATGCAGGCCCTTGCCGCCCGCAAAACCTCCCGCCAGTTCAGCGACCGCGCGCTGCCCCCGCAAACGCTCTCCAACCTCCTTTGGGCCGCCAATGGCTTCAACCGGCCCGGCAAACGCACGGCCCCCAGCGCCCGCAACAAGCAGGAAATCGAGCTCTATGTTTTCCTAAAAGAAGGCGTCTACCTCTACGACGCCAAGGCCAACAAGCTCCTCAAAAAAATCACCGGGGACCACCGGCCAGCGACGGGCAAACAAGCCTTCGCGGCCAACGCGGCAGCGGACATCGTCCTCGTGGGAGACCTCTCCCTGCAAGAACGCGAACTCGCCCACGCCGACAGCGGCTTCATCAGCCAAAACATCTACCTCTTCTGCGCCTCCGAAGACCTCGCCACGGTCGTCTGCGGCTCGATCGACAAAGACGCGCTCGGGAAGCTCCTCGGGCTGCAAGGCCAAAAGGAAGCGCTTTATAACCAATGCGTCGGCTACCCGCCCGAACCGTAGATCCTCTGACAACAACGCCGCACCAAGACGACCGCTACATGTTTTTTGTAAATGCTCTAATTCGGCAATATCCTCAAAATCGAAAACAGTAACCAGCTAAGCCACCAAATGATCTTCCATAACGGGTAATGCCGAGATCCAACGGTCAGCGTAGAGGAGCCGGAGGACGTTGAAGGAAAATAACGCCTCCTCATGAAAAGGCCATGAGCCCATGGAAAGACGCATCCCGTCATTTTGGCCATTTCGCGGAGGGCATATTGCGCTGTCGCCGAAAAGGCAACCCCGCAGAAACCAACTGTGCTTCCACAAGCACGAAGTTTTCTTAAGGCCTCGCGGAAAATGGCTTTCTGTCCGTTCTGAATTCCATGGTTGTGGAGATCAACAATCGCTTTCGACAACATCCCGAGCCATTGCTCGCGAGCATGGAGATCTGATTCCTTAACCGGCTCCAGCAGGCTCAGGCTTTCCGCGCAATTCCCCGCCAATGCGAGATCCACGGCGAGGAAAACCCGATTCGTGGTCGTGTTGTAATCCGTTCCATTGCGTTCGACGACGCACCTGGAGACCTCCGATGCTTCCCCGTGCCTTCCGAGGACCCTCAACGCAAACGAAAGATTGGTAAGCATCCACGGCGCGGCATCCTGGCGGTCCTTCCAATCTGAAAGCCACGTTGCAGCATCATCGTACCATCGCCCCTCATAAAGGGCCTGCCCAAGAATGCCCCAGCTCTGGGTATCGCGCCGCATCCAGTCTGCATGCTGGGCCATCAGCGCTTTCACGCCGAATTTCAACTGCCGGGGGCAGGTCTGGTTGACTCCGCTTAACCAAGCATATACGGCGCTCCTGGCTGCCGCCTCGTTTCCCATGAGCCGCCTGATTGCCGGAAGGAAAAACCAGCGACCATTGGCCATCTCCCGTCTTGCCCAAAGATCCGCGGCAGGCCCATTAAGGGTAGCCTTATTGACCAAGCGTTTCAGGGTTCGATCCAGCCGCCGCAAGGCTTTCGCCTTTTCAAAGTTCGCCTCGACGTTTTTAAAAGCATCCGCATCAGGATTCTCCAAAGTGGCTAGTTTTCTCAAAGAGTCCTCGGCCCGGGCAACCTGCCGTTGGCGTAATGCGAGGGGAATTTCTGCGGAGGAAATCCATTCCTTGCCCTCCACTTTGGCCAAAGAATCCAACGTCGCCTCAGCTTCCTTAAAGCGCTCGCCATCCAGGCATAAATTGAACAGCCGCCATCCGGCAAACGTATACTCCGGGTCCATCTGGTAGGCCTTTTCATAATCCTTCAGAGCCTCGACCTTGTCCCCAAGCTGCTGCTTCGCGTATCCCCGGTATCCAAAAGAAGCCGCCCCCTTGGGATACCAGAAGACCAACTTTTCCGCCGCAGCGAGCGCTCCGGCATATTCCTTTTCCTCGTCCAGCCAATCCGCCAAATTTTGCCAACCCCAACGGTAACTGTCATCCTCGGTCAGGGCCCGGCGCATGATCTCAATCGCCCGTTTGCGGTCGCCCCGCTGGCATTCGATCCATGCGCTGCGGCCCAAAAGAAACGTTGGAGGATGGCCGTTCCAGACCGGTGGGGTACAGGCGGCAAGCGCTTCGTCATAGCGCTCTTCATCAGCCAGAATGGACGCTTTCGTGTCATAGGCCTTCCCGTACTGCGGGTTGAGCTCAATGGCCCTATCCAAAGCTTCCATTCGCTCCGCCAAGTTTTCTTTGGCTATAAGGTTCTCTGCGAGAATGAACCAGGAGCGGGCTTCACCGGCGCGCGTCCGGGTCAGCTCACGTGCCAACTGGAGGGCCTCGCCCTCCTTACCCCAGGCCCTGAGCTTCTCCCAAGCCCAATCATAGCCGGGGCTCAACCGCACGGCTTGCCGGAGATGTTCCAGCGCCGTCTCCTTCTCTCCCATGGAATGGAGCAGATCCGCCAGGTTGCCGTAGGCATATTCATCCAACGGACAACGGTTTACGAATTTCTCCAGAATACTCCTGGCTTTGGCTTGTTGGCCCGCTTTGATGCAGGCATTAGCCCAGTCGAAATTTGCGTCGTTCCAGGCAAGGTTGAGTTCGACCGCTTTTTCAAAAGCCTCAGCCGCAGAATTCCAGTTCTCCTGGTGGGTATAAATACCACCCAATACCCGCCACGAACCAGGAACCAGGGGAAAGCGCCGCACCATTTCACGCGCACGCGCCTCAGCATCTGCCAGACGCTTGCACACGACCAGCTGCGTCGTGACCACCGACCACGCATGCCAAAGGTCGAGGCGCGCCTCCAAAGCCTCGGAAAGCGACGCCAGCAACTCCTCGGGATTCAGCAGTCCCTGCGCTACGTTTTTATAGGCAATGAGGCCGTCTCCATAAACCACTTGCCTGACCAGTTCGGCATGGATGAACTCAAGCTCGCGGCGCTTATCCTCCACGCATTCTCCTAATTTGATCAATGACTCAATCCCAAAGGAATTGTCCACATCCAACCGGATTGCCTGACGATAAGCTTCCCTCGCCTCAGGAAAATTGCCTATCCCCCGCAAGACCGAGCCCAGAACGGAAAATCCGTAGCTGTGGTTGGGAGCAAGGCTGATCGCTGTCCGTGCCTCAGCGAGCGCTTCATCCCTTTTTCGGTTAAGTGAAAGGACCACGGCCAATTCGCGGCGCGCCCAGGCGTTATCGGGAAAGCAACCCACGATATTCCGGATAACCGGCTCGGCCTCGGCCTCGCTTTCCGCGCGCAAATGTTCCAAAAGGAGCTGCTGCAGGCGGAAGTTCTGCGGAAACCGGCTGCAAACCTTTCGCAGATGTTCGATGGCGGCATCCCGGCCTGACGTTTCGGCCAGGTATCCCCGCCAGGCGCAATACGCGAGGGCGTTGACGTTCTGTCGAATGAAATCCAATTGCTCTTGTCTTGTTCTCATGGCGGAGATACCGCCATCAATGCCGCCGTATTGAGTCGAGCCGCGCGACGCCATTCCCGGAAACGGAAATCTCGGCCACGCAAAACCATAACTTTTCCGAGTCCTGGCCCGCGTTGACGACAACGCTTTCCCCGATCCGCGTCCTCCAAACGCCGCCGAAGAGCGGCGTGTTGTGGTCGTGCCCGCTAACGACAAGACAGGGGCGGTACCGTTCGATGGCTTCCGCCCATTGGGGGCGCGCCGTGAGTCCAATGGCGATCCCGCGTGCGACGGGCGGCTCGTGCATGAGCCACAATCCGGTCGCCGCGGCAATGCCCGTTCCACAACGAGATCGGGTAGCCAGGTTTCGTAATCAAGCGCGTTTTCGCCCGCCCGGGGAGAGTAACCGAATCCACACGGGAACCCGGCGGCCTTCGCCAGTTGTTGGAATAACCCCGGACGGAAATGGAGATCGGAGACGGTAAGGATTCTCATGCCGTCAGATACCGCGCCCGTTTCGTTCGGGGAATCCCCCGGGCGTTCAGCGCTCATCGATAAGCCGCGGCCCCTTTTCCCGAATCGGGTTACCAGCACCGCGATCCGTCCGGCCCGCGTGATTCGGCTTCGCCTAGCAATACCTCGTTGCCGTAGCCGCAGTCGCCGCGCAGCATCGCAGGCCAATGGGTGCGCGGGATCGAGAGCGCCGCCGTGCCCAGCACATCCACCACGCGGCTGCCCCGATTGCCTTCGTAGCGCAACGGTATGCTCTTTACAAAGCGCTCCCAGCGGCCTCCGATATGGAGAAATAGCGCAAAGAATATGAGCTACCCCCTCGCGGATGGTCTCCTTTACGACATGCAACTCGTCCGCTATCTCCTGCATGTTATACATCCAATTTTTCGGTTTCTTGGGTGGTTTGACTTTATTTTCTGAAACAATCTGCCCACTCATTCTCTACGCATGTGACTCCTATTCAAAAGCATGACCTCCGGCGACTATTCGGTTCCATCACCGTTTCAGGAGCGGCGCCTGTCCTTCTTTGGAACTCGTCTCCCGAAACCGCTGGATATCCAACGCCTGCTCGATGATCAGGGACTTCAGCCGGGCATTTTCTTCCAGCAACACGGTTATGTGTGCGCTCTCATGTAGAGGGTCGATTGCCGGGTGCTCTCCGCTCTCATTCCGCTGAATGGAGTCTTTTTTCCCAACGTGTCGGTCCAGCAGCCCGTTTTCCTTCTCCAATTTTTTCATGCGTAGCGTCGCCGCGAGCAAGGTCTCGCCAAAACCTCTTTTGCCATCGGTAGTAGGTCATCCTGGTGATGTGATGTGCCTCACATGCGGCACCAATAGAAATGCCGCTTTGCTTTATTTGAGTGAGTATCCAGAGGACCTCTCTTTCACTATGCCTTCTATTCATGACTTCCCTGGCATCTACTGATTCAGTTTGGCGAAGATTACCTCGGTATCGTTCCCGGGGACTTGCGTCGTGCCGTCGCCTGGGTTTGTGTCTCCGGTATCCCCCTTCATCCCGTAGCCAACGACCTGCACCTGGAAGATCGACGGAAGCGCTTGCTGTGCCGCACCGTTTCCGGTATCCGGGGCGTTCATCGCGTTTGTAGCCGCGCCAGAGGTATTGGCTGCCGCCGTCATTGCCCCAATGTTCGGAGAAACGGCAGTCACGGTTGGGATGCCACTACTGTTGCCCTGCACCTGGATGTTGGCTGCGTTGAGGATGTATAGGGCGGCGATGTTGATGTTGCCAGAGACGCGGATGCCCGCTTCACCGGCGTCGATGGTGCCAAGGGGCGCGATCAGGTCGATGTCGCCCGGCGGAACCTCCGGAATCGGGTTCAGCGTGGCGATGCCCGCGCCGCTGGAGGGCACCGTCGGCGATAGCGTTACGTTGCCGTAGTTGTCATAGACGCGCTTAGGCGGAGTATAAATGACGGTGGTTTTGGAGCCGCGGCCCGCGTTGATGTCGCCCTCGGCTGACCACGCCATGATATTTCCGCCAAAGGTGGTCATGATGCGGGAGAGGCCCAAGAGGATGCTGCTTTCGGAATAGAGATTGATGTCGCCCGAGCCTTGCGTGATCAAGCCAGCCGTCGAACCGGGTCTGGTCCCCTCCACCCCGATCACCTGCCGACCGCCGGGGGTCAGAATGGTGATGTCGCCGCCAAAGAGGGTGCTGATGCCGGAATTGCCGTACATTGTCACACTGCCGGAATACTCGCGGTTCTCGGGGAACAGGGCGGCGATCGCCTCGCGGCCACGCAGATAGGAGTGATAGCGGCTGCTGGTGGGGTCGTTGTACTCGCGTCCGGCGGCCTTAAGCTCGGCGAAATAGACCTGGCGCAGGAAGATGCGCTGCTGCTCCGGCGCCAGGGCGTCGAAATAGGCGAGCGCTCCTTCATCCGTGCCGGTGAAGCTGTATCGGTCAGCCAGCCACTCGCTCAACTCCTCCGTATAGACCTTGGTGGTCACTTCAGCCTCATCGTCGAGATTGACGGAAAGGTAACGGGTGCGGATCGCGCTCCAGTCCGCGCCGTCACCCATGCCCGCCATCATCGTGATTGAGGCACCCGAACGATTGTCGCCCGCAACAATGGGCCCGATGGATGTGACGGAGGTATTGTCCCCCATCTGGATGTTGCGGCCTGCGCTGATCTCCAGTGTGCCGGGACCGGCAATATCGAAGTTGCTATAGAGGATGTCGCGACCGGCCGAGATGATCGAAACGTCCGTTTCGTTGCTGTGAACGATCAGGTTCGCGTCATCCGCAGAGCCGCTCGACACGATGTCGCGACCCGCCTGCATCCAGACCGGAGCGCCGGCGACATAGGCGGTGATGCTGCCTTCTATGGTATGACCTGTGGAGAGACCCACAATATCGCCTTCTACCGCGTAGATGCGGATCGGCTCAGCGTCTGCATCGCGTTCCAGGGCCGTCGCAGCGGTGTTCAGCCCGAAAGCGAATAGGGAATATTCCCCGTTCCAAGAAAAGCTTCTGCCGCCGTTATACGTAACAGCGGCCTCGCCCTCTATGGAGAGATTGGAAACCTCGTCGCCGCCAGTTCTAGACACCCCAACGAAAGCTGGGTCGAACGGCGTAGGCAATTCGGTTCCCGATGAGGACAGGGTGATAGAGTGCCGGGATTCGTCCACTGTGTCTGTTAGCCTGGCCCCACCGTAGATCGATCCGGCCGCGATGATCGATAGTTCACTAGTGGCCGAGGGGGCGAGCACGTCACTCGTAGGAGTTTGATACTGTGAGGTGTAGCCGGCGGATACTCCGAAATAGATGCTGCCGCTATAGGCGGCGACCCGCAGGATCGACGGCCAGACGTCGTCGATAACATCGGAACTGTACGCGCTGCCATTATAGGAGCTGCTGCCTGCCTTGCTCGGTGCCATATTGCCGCCCGCCGAGATCAGGTTGATGGCCGTGTTCTCGGTCCAGAGGGTAAACCAGCTATAGCCGCCGCCCGTAGAGGTCGCGCCGTCCACCGTGAAGCTCGACGTATTGTATTGAAGGCTGCGGGTCGCGTCGCCAGCCCCCGCGATCACCATGTCGCCCAGGGTTTGCACATAGACCGCTGAGTCGCCCGGCACCAGCACGATCCCGGAATAGGAAGTCGCGCTATTTTCCTCGAACGGGTCGGTGCCTCGGGGATCAACCGGATTGTTGGTTGTACCGATGCGATAGCTGGTATTAACGGTGCCGATCGATGCGGCGTCAATCTGGGTCGTGCCCCGCAGGTTGATGATGCTGCCGCCAAGCGCCGTCTTATTGTTGCGATCAGTGCTTGTGGACAGAGGATTGAGCGCACCGGCGATGCTCAGGTCGAGATCGCCGCCGCCAGTCTGGACCAGGGTGCCATCGGCATCGACCCGCCCAGTGGAAGCGACCGCGATCACTAGCCCCTGACTGCGGCTGGTTTTGTTAAGCCCACTGCTTTCGGTGCCCCTGGAGGTGATTTCACCGGCATCGCCGCCGACGCGGACCGTGACATTGCCGCCACCGAGCGTCCCGTAGCCGGTGAAGCCGGTCACGATCGGATCGCTTGTGCTGGAAACCCGGATATAAGTGCCGAAGTTGATCCACCAGGAGGTCAGAATGGTATCGTCCAGGTCTACGCTGCCCGAACCTTGCCGCCAGAGCCAGGTGCCGGTCACCACGCTTGAAACATCCTCATAGGCATCGGTGCTCCAGCCATTCTCCAAGATGTCGCCGACGAGATCGCCGCCGGCCACGATCAGGAGGTTGCCGCCCTGATCGGGATACCAAGCCTCATAGCTAGCCATCGCCGCCGAATAATCGGCATCCGTGTTGCCCAGTACCGAGCCGTCCGTCAGCGTGCCGCGTGCCTGATTATAGGCCGCTTCCACACTTGTCGCCGTGCCCGCCGTGTAAACGCCATAGAGCGACTCCATGCGGATATCCCCCGCGGCAACCAGCGAGAGATCGCCGACGCCAGTGCGTACGACGCTGAAAGAGGGACTGACTGGGTCGGTTTTGACCAGCGTCTCCACGCCACCCACTATTTCGTATAAGTATTTATAGAGGTAGTTGTAATCGGGGTCCAACAGATACTCTAAATCATATGGATCAATCACCTCGCCCGGTGTCATACCCCAATCGTTGTTCTCCGACCAGACATAGGTGCCGGTGCCCTCTTCGACTTCTATCTCGTAACCGTATACATAATGCGTATCCGCAAGCCTGATCGTGCCCTTCGAAGCCGGATTAAGCGCCAGGACATCGGCGGAGGTGAGGTCTGCGCCCGCGACAAGATCTATACTCCAGGAACTCGCGCCTGCGCCGAGCATCGAAGCCACGGCCCAGTTGGCTCCCTGGCGGCCATCGACTGTAGAGCGCAGATCGACCGCTGTGTCACCCACAAGCTGAACATTGGTCATGGAGGGAATGAGCGAGCCACGAGCGAGCGAAACCTGCGCGGACGTCACCAACGGAGTGTTCACATTGGAGGTGCTCGGAAGTGCGATCCCCTTGGGCCAGGTTAGCGCGGCAACCCCTGTTGCTGCGTTGAGCGTCGTGCCCGCGCCCAGCTTCATGCCAGCGTTGAGCGTCACCGCTTGGGCCAACACCGTGCCCACCGCGTAGGCGATGCTGCCATCGGCGTTGTAGATATTGGCCGCGAGCACCGTTCCCGAGGAGAGACTGTAGCTGCTCGTCAGGACTGCATCGACCGGCAGGACCGTGCCGGAGGCCAGCGTCATCGCGGTCAACGGCACGCTGTAGTTGAGCGTGACCCCCGCCACGAAGGTCGTGCCCGCATCCAGGACCACGCCGTCCATCGGGATGACGATATCGCCACCGAACGGTGTCGTGCCCTCGGTCAGGATCCAGCCGCTATCGTCGGGCGTTTCCGCTGGTGGCGCGAATCCGTCAGTGATGCTGCCATAGATATTGAGGTCGCCCGCTGCACGCAGGACCAGTACGCCCGGCTCGCCATAGCCGCGCATCGCCGGATTGGTACGATCGGCCTCCGGCCCGTAGCGATAGCCGGAGAGGTCGAGATCGCCAGCGACCGTCAGCGTGCCCGTGGGGTTGGTGGCGTCATTGCTGATAATCTCAACACCGGGGCGCAGATGATAGGTGCCGAGCCTCGCCAGACGGCCGGACAGGCCAGTATTGAGCAGCGCCGCGTTGATGAACGCCTGGCTGTCAATATCGATCGTATCGAGATAGGCCTGGGTGATGAGCTGCGGACGCGCGCCCGAAACGTCGGCGGTGTCTGCCAGCGGCGCGTCGTCATAGGTGCGGAACGCATTGACCGCGATGGTCTTGGCGCCCCGGATGACCGGGGTGCCGGTCACCTCGATCGCGACGTCGTCGGAACCGATCCGCGCCGCGTTGAGGTCGAGCGTGCCGCGTGCCACGCCGTCATATTGCCCGTCTTCGGTACCCACGGCCACTTCCGTTCCAGTGCGCAGGTCGATGACCGCGCCAGCGCCCAGCGTCAGCGTGCCGTGGCTGCTGGTAAGATCGACAATCGCACGGTTGGGGCTGTCGATGATCTCCCCATAGCTGTCCACGCGCAGGCCCGTGCCGTGGGCGTCGAGGATGCCGTTGATGGTGAGGTCGCCCGAGGCCGCAAGGGTGATCGAGCCGACCTGAACGCCCGAGGCATCGATCGTGCCGTTGACGGTGAGATTGCCGCCGTCGAGGACGATCTGTACCTCACGCGCCTTCACCTCGTCGCCGATGGTCAGGTCGCCCTGCTTGATCTGGAAGCGCCTTGCGCCGAATACCCCGCCCTCGTTGAGCCGCGCATTCAGACCGGCAAAGTCGGCCAGCGTCTGTGCCCGGACGGTCAACTCGGCCGCGTCATAGGGAACGGTGGAGCCGCCCGTCTCATAGTCGCCGGTGGCCGATCCCAGGATCGCGCCCGCCAGATCGACCTGACCGGCCGCCGCCCCCAGCGCCGTCACGGTCATCGTGCCACCGCTATTGTGCTTGGCTGACAGGTCGACGAGGGAATCTTCCGCCGTGGTGATATTACCATTGGTACTGACCAGCACCAGATCGCCGCCCCAACTGTAATTGGTGACATCGATCAGCGCGACCGACCGTCCCGCAAGGTCAATGTGGGCAGCTTCGCCAAGGGTCAGGTTTTGTTCAGCCGTGAGCGTCAGCACGCCCGACGGCAGCGCCACTGCCGTATTCAGCGTGACATTGCGGGCCGAGATCGCGAGTTGCGCACCCAGCTCAGCCACGTCGGCGGTGTCGGCCACGCTACCGGGCGCGCTAAGCACCACATCGCCCCCGGCGGTGACGGTGAATTTTGATCCGGCTTCACCGGTGACGAGCGGCGTGGAAATGGAAAGATTGCCGCCCGTGTATTGCCAGCCTTCGCCGCTCACATAATCACCGCGCGACTGATAGACCGACAGCGTGCTTTCGCCACTTGCGGAAATCCGCCCGCTGGCGTTGAGGCTCACATTGGCGAAGCCGAGCGCCAGGCGTTCATCCTTGGCTATGCTGGCGGGCTGGGTATTGGGACCATAGCCGAACAGGATGGAGGTGGCCTCAATCGCCAGCGTGCCATTGCCAAGCAGGCTGGCGACCGGTGCACCTGCTTCGCCTTCTGCGCCGGTCCAGATGAACTCGTCCGCGCGGATGGTCGCGACATCTCCCGCCGCGCCATAACCATAGATGGCAGGCGTGCCGAAGACGATGCGCTCTACCGAGGTGGCGTCCAACTCGACCGCGCCGTAAACATTCACCGCGTCTTTGGCATTAAGGACGAGCGTCTCCAGTGCGGGAGCATTGGTGGCCGTATTACCCGCCAGGAGCGCCGCCAGCTTCGCCTGGTTGAGTACCAGCCCGTCGGGCAGTTGCCCGGCCGCACTGGCCGCAGCGATAGTCGAATCCTCGCCGAGATTGACCGAGGAAACGCCGAGTACCAGGTTCTTGGTCCCGTAGCTGACATTGTCGGCGATGGTCAGCGCGCGGGAAGTGGCGATGGCGATCGTGCCGTCGGAAATGAGCGTCGTCGTCAGATCCCCGGCAGCGGTCACGCGGGCACCGATGTTGATATTGATGCCAGCGCCATTTTCCGAGTCCGTGTCCGTCAAGAGCAGGTTGACCCAGCCGCCCGAGAGGATCAGCGCGCCAGAGGTCTGGAACACATAGCCGTCGCTCGAATCGAAAGCGCGTGAATCGCTCGCCCGTGCGATCAGCGATGCACCTTGCTCAATGGTGATGGCACCGTCGATATAGCTACCGCTTTCACTGTCATAGTTGGTGCTACTTCCTATGATGATTTCTCCAGCCGTAATTTCGGCGCCGCTGCGAACGATCAGGTCGCCTGAGCCCGTGATGGTGGCATAGTATCCCGTTTGTCCATAGTTCACGCTGATGTCCGCGTTGAGCAGGAGACGAGGCGCGTCGAAGGCCGAGAGCGCGTCGGCATGGACCGAAGCGCCGCTAAGCCCCGAGGTCGCCGATTGGCCGTCCGCCAGTACTTCGCTGATGCCGGTGACGGAGACGGTGCCGCCATAGCCGTCGCTGTCCGCTTCTCGGGTGAGCAGCACCGTGCCGTCGATCACAAGCGCCTCGCGTATGTCATCCGCCACGCTCGACTTGGAGAGGTTTATACTCAGATATCCGGCGTCCGCCGTGATCGTTGTCCGGGGCACCCCGATGCTTTCGGCATCGGCCACCACAAAGGCGTTGTAGTCTGTCTCATTGTAGGAGGAGTGCGTGCGCACCGTGTCGGCAGGCGTGATGATGACCAGATTCGGCAGCGCCTCGCTGATCCCGGTATTGGCGATGCTGAGCGTGCCTGCGGCGATGTAGGAACCATTGCCGACTGCGGAGACGCCCTTGAGCGCAGTCTGGTTGCCCGCGCCGATCTCAACCCGGTACGCGCCAGGCGCAAGCGCATAGGTGGACGGCATCAGGGTATAGGTTCCCGCGGGCAGGCCGGGCACGCCTTCGGGGATCGTGATCTGCTGGCCGATCAGCGGATCGCCATAACCGGCTTCGCCTGCGACCGGCGCATAGCTGGCGCTGCTTGACGGGACAATCGCATAGACCGCATTGCCGCTGCTGCTGTAGGTGTAGCCTGGGTTGGAATTGGCGAAGGCTGTAGTCAGCACATCGACAGAGCCACCCCGGCCGCTCACAAAGCCTGCACCGGTCAATTCGCCGCCACCGGAAAGATCGAGGATCGAGCCATTCTCCGAGGTGACGTGCGCGGCCTGGATGAGGATCGTGCCGCCGATCTCGCCCCAGCTCAGTGTATTGTCGGAAAGGGCGAGTTCCTGGCCATCATAGGTATAAGTGACGTCGTCCACCGTGCCGCCATAAGGCATGGTAAGGCCGGCGCCGCTGACGGACGTAATGCTGCCTGCCAGCAGGTTTACGCTGTCGGACTCCACAGAGGACGTCAGATTGCCCAGGTTAAGGATTCCGAAGGGCGCGCGCACGATGCCCCCTTGGTTGATGGTTTCGGCGGCCAGGGTCAGTTGTCCAAATGCCGAATAGGGCATGGCAACCTCGCCGTCCCCATAGCGGTGAATGGTGAGCGAGGTGCCTGCGGCAAAGTCCTCATAGTCCCCCTGATAGCCCGCAACGATCCGCGCTTTCGCTTGAGTCGTGGGATAGATTTGCGCGGCCGTCAGGATGATGTCCCCTGGGGTTTCCAACTTTGTCTGCCTGGAGGATGTCTCATTCGAACGCCAGATGCCACTCAACAACCGCAGATCGCCGGTGCTGGTCAGGTCCACGGTCGCGAAGCCGCGCCGGTCAACTTTTAATCCCGTGGCGTTGTTCGTGCCACGTGCGCCGAAACCGACGGTATCGCGGATGTCGATCAGATCGGCATAGACCTTGAACAAGGCTTCGGTGAGTTGCTGCGAAATCCCGTCGGTCCAATCCACCGAGGGCATCGTGTAATAGTCTCGTGCGTAGCGAGTCACGCCAGCAAGACGCACATAGGGGGCGCTCAGCGATACGGTCGAATCGGACGCCGCATTCTCTGAAAGCGCATAGCTCCCGGCATAAAGCTGCAAGCTCTGGCTCATATTGAGCGAGATATTCCCATCGAAGCTGAGAAGACCATTGACTAGCAGTGAGAGATTACCGAACCCGCCGGCCTGGATCTGCTCGACACTGTAGCGCGCCGTACCGCTGGCTAGCTCCGATTCAACCGTCTGCGCGGTGACGCCTTCGGACAGCAGGCTTTCGCCCTGCGTTTGCGTCAGGATGAACTCGCGCGGGTTCAATATCCCGCCGTTGGTGGTCGAGGTATAGTATAGGGGCGCTTCCAGCGCCAGGGCGAGCGTGCCGCCTGCCGCGCCCTTGCCGCCCGCTTCCGCGCGGAGCGTGCCTTCAAGATAGAGGCCGTTGTTCGACTTGATGATGATCGAGCCGCCGTCGCTGGCAACCTCCACAGGCGTCGATTTCTTGTTGAGACCGCTATCCGATGCCGTATACAGCGTGCCGCTCGCACCGGAAGCATCGAGCAGCGCGCCCGGCCGGATCACCACGAATGCATCGAGCGCATAGGCTTCACCGGTCTCCTCCCAGTCAAGATCGCCGCCGATGGCGATGGTGCCACCGTCCGAGATCCAGCCATAGGAGCCATATTGATTCACGGCCAGCGCCGGACGCGCTGCGACGTCAAGGATAGCATGGTCGCCAATCCAGATCAGGCTCGGATCGGTGTTGCCGTAGAAATTCTGGTCAAAGCCCTCGGGGAGATTTAGCGTAATCGTCCCGCTCGGCGCAATGAGACTCCCTTCGATCGTCATGTCAAAGCCGAGCAGGCTGATGGACTCGCCCGGATCGACGGTAATCGACGCGCCTTCGGCAACCACCAGTGGCCCCCCCGACGTCACGGCACTAGTGCTGCTGGCGCTGAAACGACTGGAGCGGAGCGTCAGGCTGGCACCTTCGCGCTGAGTCAGAACGCCGTTGACCGGGTCTTCCTGATAGAGTGGAGGAGTCCACAGTTCAAGCACCGAGGCAAGGTCCGCCCCGGTTGCCGTGGACGCCGAGGTGGTCGTGAGGCGATAGACCGGCACTTCTACCTCGAGCTTGGCTCCCTCTACAACGACCACGCCGTTGCGCGCGGTGATGTCATAATTCGAAAAGCCGGTCTGGAAGAGGTCGGTGCTGAGTTCGAGGTTCGACTGGACCAAAACTGCGCTGTCGTTCGTGAAACCCGCCGGAATGTGGGTGCCTGCAGGAACGGTCATGTCCACCGGCGAGGGGTTGCCCGCGGCCAGCGTCCGTGTCTGATCGTAGGTCGGCAAGCCATTGGGGAACACGTCGGCCGGGACCACATAGTTGGCATAATATGCAGAAGCTGAGTCAGTTCCGCTCGATGTCTTCAGATTTAGTGTTACTCCGGCGGGGATATAGTTAATAAATTCATAAGCGCCAGTCGCCGCATTTTGGACGCGTATCAATCCGCCACTGCTACCCATTACAGATGCATAATATTCGCTATAGATATAGATATATCCGCCTTTATATGTTTTGCCTTCATAGGTAAAGTTGCCGCTTTCTACATATAGGCGATAACTTTCCCAGGCCGTTGGTTCTGGTGTGACCGGTGTCCAGTTAGCTGCAGTCGTAAATTTAGTATTGGTTTTCAACCCGGTCGGCGGCATTGCCTCGCCCGGCATCGAAATATTGACGGTATAGTTATAGTCGAGCAGCAGTGTTTCTCCGACCTTGATCTCATAATCCTCAAGCAAGACCAGTTCTGCGAGCGAGGTTTCGCCGGCTGGGAGCACCCCATCGGTTTCGAGGAGTTTTCCGCCGATGGAAATGGCCGTGCCGGATTCGATCTTGAGCGTGCCGCCGCCATCGACCCCGAACCCGGCGATCTTGCCGTCGAGGGTGAGCAAGCCGTCGGCCTTGACATCCGTCACCTCCAGATCGGCGATGAGCGTGACATTGCCGCCTGTGCCGCCACTGGTCTTGCCGTCCGGAAGGGATGCCGCACCCGAAGAGACGTCAATCAGGCTGCCTTCCTTTAGGGTCAGGTCATGAGTGGTCGCCAGATAGACTTCGCCGCCGTTGATCAGGCCGAGCTGGCTGGCGTCGTCGGCATTGAGCGCGGTGTTAACCCACAAGCCACGCAGGTCGAGCGTCACGTCCTCGCGCAGAGTGATGAGTGATCCGCCATCTGCATCGAGCAGCGCAGCGGTGACGTCCGTCGTATGACTCTCGAACCAGTTGGTCGCGCTGATTGAACCGCTGCGCGCGGTGATGTTGGCAGCAATGTCGATGGTGGGGGCGATCATCACGAGTGCGCCGCCGGGGCTGAGCGTCAGGTCGCTTTCGATCGTTATCGAGCCTGTGGTTTCCAGTGTCAGGCCGCCGAGACCGGCCTCGTTGAGACGCGTGGCGTTGAACCAGGCCGTCCCGGTGCGATCCTCGGGAAGCGCATCGCCAGTGCCCAGATTGCCGGTGATGTCCGCGACGTCGCCGATCTTCACGTCCACCGCATAAGGGGCGTTGTTGCCCACCTTGAAATCATAGCGTCCCAGCACCAGCGAACCGGCCTGCGCACGGGTGTTCGAAGGCACCTTGTAGCCGTCGGTGATGTCGGACGAACGAGCGTTGGTTTGAGTCGCTCCGTTAACGACATCGGCTTTGATGGTTCCTTCAAAGATAGCGGTGGGGGTGCTCAGAATCAGTGAACCGGCGTCCTTGCCTATGGTGTATCCATCCACCTTGGTATAAATGGTGCTTCGGTCGGAAAGCGGGCTGCTGTAACTTTCTTGAATACCCCACTTTTCGTGGTCCACAATAAAGGCGTTGTTGGCAATGGTGAAGGTGAGGGTCGAAGGCGCATCCTCGATGCTGTAATAGTTCCCGTCGCTGCCAAGCAAGCGGGTGGACTTAAGGGTGCCTGAGTCGTAATGGACCGAACCGCCGGAGATGTCGAAGGTGGAACCGGCCTGGGCGACGACTTCGTTTGCGGAAAGCGTGATGGAGCCGCCAACGGAAGCCCATTCACCGATGGTGTGGCCGATGTTGGAGAGGTAGCCGCTTACTTCAAGAAGACCGCCTGCAGTATAATAGCGGTCCGAAGTGTAGTCGCCGGTTCCGGCAGGGACGTAGGTCAAATCACTGATGTTGATCCAGACGTCGGTGTTTTTGAGAACGTCGGAGTCGCGATTGAGGGGCGAGTCGCGCAGTTCGTTGCCTTGGACGTTCACCATGATGTTGTTGGCAGACATGGCCAGCGTGACGTTGCTCACGCCGGAGACATCGAGCGTGGCCCCGCTTTCGGCGGTGATTCGGCCCGCGGCGGAAGTGGCGATCTGGCCGCCCTGGGCGAGCGCGGTCGAGCTGTCTTGGAATACAACGTCACCGCCCGTCACGATTTCGATGCGGGATTGGTCTTTACGGTCGGAGAGTACGGAAAGATTATCAAACTGACCCGTCGCAGCCGAATTGGCACCGGATGCAGCGACTAGCGTGTCGCGCTGGGAATCGAGCGCGGTTTCGGTGCTGTCAAGCTCTGGCAGGATGGCGGTGACACTGTCGGCGCTGAACGTAATGGACCCGGAAGTGTCGGAGGCGGAGTTAAGCAAATGAATGGTGCCACGCTGGCTGACCGAGGTGCTGGCAATGAGGACGCCGTCTTGCAGGATGGTGCGTCCGGCAAGCGTAATATCGCCCTCCGAGGCGGTGATCAATCCGGTGTTGGTGACGCTGCCTGCGATGGAGTTAGCGTCGAAGAGCGGCGCGATCTCGTTGCCGCACGTGGTGGAATAGCTGTTGGAGGAAGTGCTGTAACCGTACCGCAGGACGAAGTCATCCCCGGCGGCGAGTTGTGTCTGGCCGTTCGGAGTGGTGATCGTGCCATAGTTGTCAACTTCGCTGCCGAGCAAAAGGACAAATCCGCCGCCGCTGGTAACGCTGGATGGGGCGGGCGTGGTGATTTGCGCTCCGGCCTCGACAATAACTTTGCCCGCGGCATCGGTAAAGACCGGCGTGTAGGTGCTGCTGGAAAGCGTGGAGTAGATGCCGTTATTAAGAAACTGGTCGTTGGTAATATTCGCCGCAGCAGCGATGAAGGAGTGGACGTTGACCTGGCTGGCGCCGCCGAAGATGATGCCATTGCGGTTGATGATGTAAACAGATCCGTCGGCCTTGATGCTGCCTAAAATTTGCGAGGGCGAAGCGCTGGCGTCGGAGAGCCTATTGAGGGCGACCCACGATGAGTTGCCTTGCTGGTCAAAGTCGAGCGTGGTTTCTTTGCCGACGTTGAAGGAGTCCCAGGTGAGAATGGCTTTGGAGCTGGTTTGTTTGACGGTGACGGTAGTTTCACCGTTGGCGACGGTTTGCGTGGGGAGGTTGGCGTTTTGCCACAAAGAGGAGTTGCTGGAAACCCCGGAGGCGACCACCAGGCCGCCGGAAGTCAAGCCATTGGGGACGCTGCTGGCGCTGGCATTGGCCGCGGCGCGGGCGGCAGCCTGGGCGGCCCGGACGGCGGCGATGGTCTGTGTGGTGCGGGTGAGGGATTGGCGTTCGGCGGTGGCCGATGCGGTGCTGTCGGTGCTGCTGCCGCCGGAGATGCTCGTGGAGGTGGCGCTGTTGCCCGTGGTGCTGCTGGAGCTTTTTGCGCGCATGGTGCCCACCAGGCTGGCCATACTCATTGGCGCGGGAACCAAGAGGACGAGCAGGATGCAAAAGGCCGCTTTGATCGAGCACGCGATAAAGTCGACGGTCCAGAACAATGCTGCGGGAAGGGCGGCAAGGACCGTGAGCGAGTACCTTTTTATGCGAACGAAGCGGTTCATAGGGAAATAGGAAAAACAGGGTTGAGGAGAGAGAGAGGAAGACCTGCAAATGTGCGGGAAGTGACCGGACTCAGGTGCACTCACTCGAGCGCACCCGAATCCGGCGACCCAAAAAATCGATGCCGTTCATGGCGCGGGAATCCTTTTCCCTCCGCCATGAACGCTCCGAATATTACTTGCTTGGACTGGAAGGGCTGAGCATCTGCGCCACTGCGAGTTCGTTGACCGTGATGGGATTTTTTTCGCGCAGCTTGGCGAGGTACGCCTGCCGGTTGGTTTGCGATTGCTTGGCGCGGAGGCGTTTAACGAGTTCGCTTTTGACTTCGTCGAAGGTGAGCTGGCGGCTTTCGCGGACATCGAGGAGTTTGAGGATGTGCCAGCCGTCGGCGAGTTGGACGGGCTTGCTTGACGCCCCTTTGGAAAGACTAGTCACGCTATCGCGGATCTCGGGACGCACTTGCGCTTCGGCGAGCCAGCCGAGTTCGCCGCCCTTGGTCGCGGCGTCCTTCTCATCGCTTTCCGTGCGTGCAATCGCGGCAAAGTCGGCGTTGGATTTGGCGAGTTGCTTGGTGATGCCGTCGAGCTTGGCTTGCGCCTTCTTGAGCGTGTCGGTGTCGGCTCCCTTCGGAGCGGCGACGAAGATTTGGGCGAGCCGGTACTGGCGCGGGGCTTGCAGCACAGCTTTGTTGGCCTCGTAGGCGGTTTTCAAATCGGCGGCGGAAGGGAAGTCGGCTGGCGGTTCGGTTTGGGATTGAAGGTAACTTTCGACCAGCGCGGTTTCGCGCAGTTTGTCTAATTGACTAGTGAACGCCGGGGTTTGATCCCACTTTTGTGCCTGGGCTTCCGAGAGGACGACACGGCGCACGAGCAGCATGCGGATGGCTTGGTTCAATTCCGCCGGTTTGGCGGCCAGTTCGGCCTGGGCCTGCGGGTTTAGGCTTTCCAATAGCGGGCGGATTTCGTCGGCCTTGACGTCGGTGCCGTTGACACGCGCCAGGATACTGTCGGCCGCAACCGCGTTGGAAATGAGGCTCACCGCAACCGCAAGGGTAATCGCATTGCGGTACATGGCGGTCGTGAATTTGGAGGAATGGAGTGTAGTCATTATTTGGGTCGGTTAAAGCTAGTGAGTGGATGGAGTCGGCGAGGACTGCGCCTTGGCCGCTTGCGTCTTGGGCTCGGGCTTTGGCGTTGCCGACGCGGCGGGGGCGGCGGCCGGGGTTCCGGGCTGGTATTTTTGGTCGAGTATTTTGTCGTTGTAATCCTGCACGAGCGCCTGGATTTGCACGCGCTTGGCTCCGATGAAGGGCTCCTTGGCTTTGATGGCGTCGCCCAAGCCAAAGCGCTCCAGACGGTTCAATATTTCCTGGCCAACCTTGACCAGGGCCACGTTTTTGCGTTCGCGGTCGGCCACGATCCGCTCCAGTTCAGCCACGCGGATTTCGAGGTTGGACCTCGCGAGTTCCTTGGTTTTGGCCACATCCGCAGCTTGCTGGAAGGCCTCGCGGGTCTTGGATAATTCCGCGATGAGTTTTGCGTTGTTGGCTTCGAGCGCGGTCGTTTTCGCGCTCAAATCCCCGAGTTCCTTTTCGGCTTTGGCGCGATCTTTGTCGCTTTGCTTCGTGAGGGCGTCGAGTTGTTTTTTAAGCGTGTCGCGTTCGTTCTCGGCCTCGGCCTGGGTGACTTGAAGGGCTGCGGTATCGCTCTGGGCCTTGCGCAGCTGAAGCGTTGAGTTGCGCAGCGCGTCACGCAGTTTGGTTTCCGGGGTGTCCTGTTGCTGGGCGGACACGCCGAGCGGCAGCAGGCAGAGCGCAAACACGGCGAGAAATCGTAATGTTTTCATAAGATAGTATTCCGTATATCTAAAATTTGGCGGAGAGATCGACTTGGATGACGTCGGAGGCAAGGGGTGAGCCCGAGACGTTGTTGGCACTCATCCAGCGCACCCCGGCCCAGACGTTTTTGGAAAGGCCGAGTTTGCCGCCGACGAAGAAGCCTTTCAAATTGGTGCCGCCGAGGCCGAAGTCTGAATCAGCGAATGCATCCACGACGGCGTCAGTTTCGAGATAGCGATAACCGGCAAAGGCCTGCCAATCCCAGCGCTGCTCGATCGCCGGCATGCCGACGGTGAACTTCAAGAGCCAGCCTGTGTCGCCACCGTCTACTTTTGTGGAGTTGTCGCCAAGGTTGTTCTGCGCGCCGTAATAGTTAATACGGTTTTCGTCGTAGGCCACGTTTTTAACAAACTCGCCTTCGAGTGACATGTGGAAGGGATCGAACCGGGAGTAGTCGATCTTCTGCGTGTAGACCAGTTCACGAAACGGCGTGGCTAGTCCGTAATACTGATAGTTCTCACCGTAATAGGCGGATGTCGGATCGGTATAGTAAGCGTTGTTGCGCAGCTCCATGTAGGTGTTGCCTTTTTGCGCGAACGAGGGCCGGGTGATATCGGTGTTGCCATCTTCGTCGGTATAATAGATCGGGGCGGAGAGCTCTCCCTGGATGTCGAGGAAGTCGTAGAAGGCCACGCCAATGCGGGTGGTGAGGTCTTTGGTGATGGTGATGTCGGTGCCGAGCTGCGCGCCGATGAGCCACTTGTCTTTGCTCTCATATTTGGCCGCTTCGTTGGTGGAGAAGTTGAAGTCGGTGTTGTAAACCGGGAACGCGCCCAAGGTCAGCCACGGGGTGAAGCGGCCCAGGCGCTGGCTCACATGCGCCACCACGCCGTCAAACCCGAGGTCGTCGTCCCAAATGAGATCGGTGGAAAAGAACGGGTTATCGAAGCGGCCCACCATGAAGCTCGCCTTGGTATCCTCAAACCCTTGGAGATCGTAGCGGATGAACGCGCGGTCAATCCATGCGGCGTACTTCGCGCCGAGGCCGTTGGAACCGAGCGTCTGGTTGGTGGAGATGGGCGAACTGTCGTTGCCGGTGGCAAGGCGGATACCGGCGGAGAAACCTTCGCCCAAGTTGGCGTCGAGCGCCACACGCGCCCGAATGCGCATCCGTTCGCGGTCCTGGTCGACGTTGTAGATAGGCGGATACTTGGTGTTACTGGAAGAGGCGTTGTAGGGCGAGCCGGTGTTGATGGCGTTGAAGTTCGGGTAGCCCAGCGCATCGTTGCCGGACGGGAGAAAGTCGCCCTCGTATCGGGCCCGCACGTCGCCGCTGATGCGGATTGCCTTGGTCCACGGGGCAACCTGCTCAGGCAGCGCCCAGCCTTGCGCGAGCTGCTCCTTCATGACGTCCTGTTTGATGTCTTCGCGCAGTTGTCGCCGCACCGACTCGGGCACGTACGTGACGCGGATTGCGCCGTCGCCGCCTCGCGTGGAATACGGCACGGCGTCGACCGGGGGACAACTGCTAACGGGACCGGCCACGGAGGCCGCGCGTTCCTGGGCGGCTTTCGCATTGGCGGCTTCTGTTTCGGCCTGGGCAATGAGCGCGTCACCCTGTTCCTTTTTCACCACGCCTTGCTGGACGAGCAAATTGACCAGGTTCACCATCGCATTGGTGGATGCGGCGACGGGCATTAGCGAGGGCGCTTCGTCGGGCGCGGATGCGGCGGCGGGCGCTTTGGGGTCGGCGGCCTGTGCCGCAACGATCAGCGCGGAAAGGCAGGCGGTGGATAAGATTTTGGGAAGCCGGGGCCCGTGGCGGCGGGTGCGTGGCAGCAAAGTTGTCATGGTTGTTGGTAGGATGGAGAGGTGTTGAAATTAGGGACGGCGGCCGGTGAGCCGCAGGACGATGGGGCTGGGCATATCCGCGGGAGGCGGCTCGCGCAGGGTCAGGCCCTTGAGGACTTCGTTCTGGAGGGCGTCGTCGATCTCGCGGTCGCCCGTGGACGTGATGAGTTGAGCCCGCTCCACACGGCCCGTGGAATCAGGCCAGATGCGGACCGAGATATCGAGTGTGGCCGTGCGCGTCTTGTTGTTTTTGCCCAGCGCCGACTGGATGGCGGACTGGACTTGACCGGCATACCATCCCCAGCGGCTGCCTCCACCGCCGGAGCCGTTGCCGGTTCCGCGGCCCCCGATGATCCCGCCGTTGCCGCGCCCCACGAGACCGAAGGCGTCAGGCCCATTGCCCTGGATGTTCGTCCCCATCGGCGCGGCTTCCTCCTCTTGCTTGGGTTGTTCGGCGGGCTTTTGCTCATTATTGGCCACCGGCTCCTGTTCGATCATTTGCTGTTTGTCATCGACCTTCGGCGGCTCCTCCTTCTTTTGAATTTGCGGAGGTGGAGTGGGCGGCGGCGGCAGCGCGACGCGCACCATGGAAAATTCCTGCGGCTTGTTGGCGGCCGTCTTGGAATTGGCTACGGTGCGGACGCCCCAGATCAGCGCGGCAATGCCCACCACGGCGACGGCGATGACCACGCCGTTGCGGCTCAAAAACGCCAGGGCGTCGCGGCGGTTGGCTGGCTGCTTCTTGGGACGAACTGGAGCGTTATGAATTTCTTGTGCCATGACTAGTTACTTGCCCGATTTGGTCGCGAGACCGACCTGCGAAATCCCGACCCGCCCCAGCACATCGAGAACATCCATCACGCCCTGGTAATGCGTGAGGCTGTCGCCCCGCACCACTACTGGGAACTCCGGCGTAGCCGACTTTTGCGAGTTTAGCCGCTGCTCTAGTTCGGAGAGCGATACCGGCACGGTGTCCAGGAAGATGTGCCCTTCGTTGTTGACCGTGATGGCCTTGGTCTTTGGTTTGGCCAGGCTCGCCGGGGTGTTGCTCGATTTCGGCAGGTTCACTTTTGTCCCGGCCACCGACGCCGTGCACATGAGAATAAAGATGACGAGCAGCACGTACGCCAGGTCCAGCATCGGCGTGATGTTGATATCGTCGTAAGGCTTGTCGTCGTCTTGGATATTCATGGCGATGCAAAGAGTTAAAGCTCGACGGCGACCGACGCTTTATCGCGCCGCTTGGAATAGAACTCGGTGACCTTCGCGACGAACTCGTCGACGAACACCTGCATATCGACCGTCACTTCCTTCAGCCGCGAAAGCAGATAGTTATAGCCAAAGAGTGCCGGGATCGCGACAGCCAGACCGGCGACCGTTGCGAGCAGCGCGGCGGCAATGCCAGGGGCGATGGCGTTGACGTTGACGTCGCCCGCCTGGGCCACGGCGGCAAAGGTGATCATGACGCCAACCACCGTTCCGAGCAGCCCCAGGAAGGGCCCGCCGGAAATGGCGATCGTGAGCAGCACCATCCATTTTTGGAGCCGTTGCAACTCCCGGGCGCGGCCCGCATCCATGCTGACGTTGATCGCCCGGATCGCGGCGCCGGAGAGCGGCTTTTTGCTGTGCACATCATGTTCTTCAGCGATGCGCTTGCGGATTTCGCGCGCGCCGATGTGGTAGAGCCGGTAAAGCGGCGAGAGGGAAACCGCGGTGCCTTCCTCTTTGCTCAGTTCGCCTCCAACGGAGGCGGATAGATGCTGGGTTGCGGAGCTTTCCAGCACGGTCAAGTCGTCACCAACGCGCTCCTCGAAGAGCCGCAAAAAGCACTCGTTGCCTTTGAGAGCCCCGGTGATGTAGCGGTTTTTCACCACCATGACGGTAATACTCAGGACGCTCATCACGGCGAGCAGGCAAATGACAATCCAGCCGTCCACGGTGAGGCTGCGAACGATAACGCTGATGTAACTGGATCCCCCACCGCTGCGTTTGCCCCCTTCTTCCTCGCCAAACACCACCGACTTCGGCCCCGATTCGCCCCCCTGCGTCATGGCCGCAAATTTAAGATAACCCGCGGAACGGACTGCCCCGGCAAGTTCCATCTCGACCACGTCCCCATTGAAACCCGAGGCAACCGTTCCGTCGGCTGCTCTTTCGCCACCTAGCGTTGCCGGGCTGTTGAGCGCGGGAAGCCCCGCCTCCACTTTGCCGTAAACCTGCCCATCAATCCAAAGTGTGATGGCGCCGCCATCGGCAACCGCCGCCACGTGATGCCACGTGTTGGCCACCAGCGGAGCTGCTCCCGGGGTCCGGGAAACCGTCCCGCCGCTCGTCACTTCCACAAACGGCACTCCGGCTTCGGTCACTATCGCAAAGGCGTTTTGCCCATCGCGGCGGCTGAATAAAATCGAATGTCCCCGGGCGTCCGCGGGTTTAACCCACGCCGACCACGTCATGGCCCCATTGGCGCTCCACGCCAGCGACGGAGAGGCCGGGACGCTCACTAGCGATTTCCCGTCAAAGTGCAGTCCGGTTCCAATGAGCGTTCCCTCGGCGGGAATCCCCGCGTTGGCCGCGTTGTTCTCGTTGCCCGAAAAATCCCGCGCGGGCTGCCCGCGTTCGCCAAAGTGCCACACCAGTTCGGTGCCCGCGTCGTAGGTCCCCTTTGAGTTCTCGACCGAAGGTGCGGCTTGGTTGCCGTAATAAAGCCATAAGGCCGTCTGCGCCGCACCCTTCACCTCCGGTACCCGCACCCACACAAAGGCCTCTCCGAGCATCGGATCATACGATGCAATATGATGCGGGAGCACCGTCTTATCGTCCGCGTTTACGAAACGGATATCCGATCCGTCCTGCTTTGCCAGGTCAAATTGGAAATTGCCCACGTGCAGCCGCACCAGCACCGGCACGCCGCCGATGGATTCCGCGACACCGGCTCCGTTACCGGTGGTGTCCACCGTGATTTTCTTGCGCAGCGCCCAGTCGCTTTTCCACCAGGCGGCGTGGGCTGCGTTCGGCACGCATAGGCAGGCCAACACGGCCAGCAGCGCGTTCTTAAGCCAGTTTCGAGTCGTTCGTATCATAGGAGACGGTTTTTGGTTGAAGGGTAATTTGCTACGATTAAAGGTTAAAATTCGGTCCATACACGGAAGGTCAGCCGCGGGTGATACCGCTCGGTGTCCCCTTCGCTTTGCAGCGGGAAACCCAGGTCGACCGTACCGTTGAAATGCTTGTGAAACTTCAAGAGCGAGCCCACGCCCACGCTCCCTAGGCAATAGTTGGAATCCTGGTCGGTCAACGTATCCAGTACCTTCAAATAGGCCCAGTCGGTGAACACATACGCCCGCCATTCGTCCACATAACCCCTCAGCGTAAAGGGCGGCGTGCGCACTTCGAACGTTCCGACAATCGCGTTGTCGCCCATCGCCTCACTTTCCAAATACCCGCGCACCGTGCTCAAGCCCCCCGCCCCAAATTCCTCCGAAGAAATCAGCGGCCCGCTGGAGACCTGCCCCTGCACCTTCCCAAAAAGCTGCACGTCATCGATCACGTCCCGCGTCTGCGAGAGATCACCGCGGAAATATATATAGCTGCCTGTGGAATTGTAGCGCTTGTTATCAAACTCCGTCGGCGAGCTGCCCATCCCCCGCGCGTTAAAATTTACACTCCCGTTAACCTGGGTCATCACTCGCTTCTCGATCAGCGATCCCGAATAGCCAAGGGCGATCGGGAAATAGGTAATCGGCGTGTTCGTCGCCGTGGAACTCTGCGTAAGCGAAAGCAGTTCCTCATAATGCTTATAGTCCATGCCCGCCGTAAAACTGTGCACATAGCTCTCCGTACTAGGCAGCGCCACGATCGCTTGCAACCCAATCGTTTCCCCGCGCCCCGCCACATCAAACGCCCCCAGCGTCGAAACATCGCTATCTTGCTTCGTCCCTTGGAACAGCAACTTCACCGGCGTGTCCGGTATCGGCGCCATGTAATAGCCAGAGAACACCTTCGCATCATCAAGATTCTCCGGAGCCACCTGGAAACTTCCTCCAATCACGTGCCCCAACTGCCACAAATTCGAATAACTAACAGCCCCATTGAGCCGCGTTTGAGTCGTGTTCGCACTATAGCGGTTATTCAACTCCAAACTCCCGTGCAGCGGCGAATGATCCTCCACATTCAAATCCACATCCACCGTTCCCGGCGTCACCCCCGCCCGCAGCGACGGCGTCACCCTGCAATCCGCCGACTGATTAATCCCCACCATCTCCCGCGTAAACGCATTGAAATCCGGCACCTCCCCCTCCGACACCGACGGCACCTTTTCCTTAATCGTATTATGATCAAAATAGCGCGACCCGTGAATGCGCAGCCGCCCCACCTTCCCCTCCACCACCTGGATCACCACCGTCGCATCCGCCACCCGCTGTTGCGGCACCTGCACCGACACTGTCTGGTAACCCCGCTTCTGATAAAGCTTCTCCAGCGCAACCCTCGCCCCTTCCACATCCTCCGGCGTCCGCGCCTCCCCAAGCCACGGATAAACCGTCGCCTCCACCTCCACCGGCGTTAACTTAGTCACTCCCAATATCCGATATTCAAATATGTCTATCCGCGAAGGCGGCGCTGGCTGCGTTTGCAGAGCCGCAGGTTCCGCCGCGCCCAACGAGACCGTGCAAACGACCAAAAACAAGAAAGCTAATCTATAGATGCGTGCTGATTTCACAGGAGTGTATTGGTGCGAGGCTAGAAAGCGGACCGCCTACTTAAATAGAGAGTGACCGATAGCGAGAAAATTCGAGCGGAGTAAGAAAAGAGTATTCATCGTCACTATATAAGTGACCCCCTCGGGGAAAAACCTACCCTCCAGAATTGTGACAATATCATGACGAAAGCTCTGCGCCTTGACGGCCAGGTCCCGTAGCGCCCAGCAAGTGGTGTAAAAAAAGTATTCATCGTCATTATATAAGTGACCTACTCAGGGAAAAACCTACCTGCCATAATTGTGACAATCTCGTGACAAGAAACGCCGTGCATTGATTGCTAGGAGCTGTTTCGCAATGTGTTCCCACGATGATCCGAACTTGAGGCGACCCTTGGGTCATTTTCCTTGCCGTAACCCTTTCCTCAGCATAACCCTTGGAAAAAAGCATGGGGCCGACGTCGCCTCGCAAGGCATCAAAACGGCGTATTACTTTTCACCGGAATTTCACCGAACCGATCCCACTCCTGCAACAATTCATGGGCTCAATCACCCGAATTTAGATGATGAAACGCCGCTTCCTCCAACGTATTGACGGGAAGTCACACCGTTGCCCTATGGACACGTCTGACCATGAAGATCAGCAGCTCATTGCCAGGATTGCCAGCGGCGACGAGGTAGCCCTGAAGGCGCTCATCGGCAGATACTCGCATTATCTGTATCAATTTGCTTCTTCCATACTCGGCGATCACGATCGCACGCAACAGGCTGTCTCGAATGTGTTTATTTCGATCTGGCAACGCCGTCTTACGCTGAGCATCACCCACAGCGTTAACGCCTACCTTTTTTCCTGCACTAACTACCAAGCGTTCAGGTTGCTCCGAAAACAGGCGCATCTCGATGAGGTTTCCATTGACGATGTGCCGTCTAATGACCTGGTTGAGAACAGTTGCGTGGTTAAAGAAGTTCAGCTCCACGAATTTATCGGCGACATCGAGGCCCTACTGGAAAAGATGCCACCGGAACGGCAGAAGGTATTTCGAATGAGCATCTTTGAAAATACTGGTTATAAAGAAATAGCCTCGGCGCTGGGAATTTCCGTTAGTGGAGTTCAAAAGCACATGCTCCGGGCCAAAGCGCAAATGGCGGCGGCGCTTCCCAAGCTGGGCTATCCCTTCAAACAGGACCCCGGGCTGTAGCGCCGGTGAACAGTGCGACTGGCCTTACGCCCGGGTGCCGCTTGTCAGACCGACCAGAAACCTATCATTACATTACCTACATCGACATGAATTTCGCCTCACATGCGCTCTCAAAGATTCCCCTCTTGTTTATGATCTCTCCCTCGTTCCATCCCTTGGGCTGCCTCCGGCGAATGGTTCTGATTAGCTTCATCCTCGGTTTTCTAACAGTTCTCAACGGCCCGGCCCAGGCAGAAACCGTGGATTATTCGGCAGACAAGGTGCTCATGGAAACGAAAATCAACACGGCACCCCTGCGCGGAAAGTTCGTCAAACTATCCGATGTGTTTGCGCTCGTGGAAAGTCAGACAAATCTCACGTTCTTTTACGTCGCCGACCGCATCCCTTTGCGTGGAGAGATGAATTTTGAGGGAGCCGGGGTTATGTCGCTAGCCGATCTCCTTTCAACGGTTTCCTCCTTGGCAAACGTCGTATTCCAACGTCGTGATCAGACCATCATCGTTCGCAGGGCAATGCCGAAAAGCAATAAAACAAGCTTCGCCCACCCACGATTCGGATGCTCATCGGCCTGGGTTTAGGCACGCAGCACATTCCGTATCCCGTTATGCACAACACCCACTGTCATAAAAATCTGGTTATCTCCCGTAATTTTTTTCAATTTCAGGGGCAGATTTTCTCCGCAGTTTGATACTTATCTATTGAATACATGCATTCTCTCGACGAAAAAGTAAACTTCTGCGAACTGGCAATCCGCTACCTGACCGGAATCGCATCCGATGCCGAATGCCAACTGTTGCGCGAACGGCTGGAGGAGCCGGGAAACGATGCTTTGTTCGAAGACTTGCGGCTTGGCTGGGAGAAGTCGCCAAAAGCCCTCGATAACGCCTGCGATGCCGATGACGTCTTCCGAAGAGTCGCGCAGGCGGTATCGTCCGAAACCGAAGAGGCACTGGAGACCGTGCAATCGAGCCCAATTGGCATCCGCCGCTGGTTCACCGGCCCGGTGTTGGCTGTGGCGGCCTCGATTGCTATCGCCGCCTTTTCATCAATCCTTTGGTTCAAGCCCCACGCACCCGGCACGGTAAAAACACAACCGATTGCCTGGGTGCAGCAAACGTGCGGCGTAAGCGAGCGGATGCAAGTATCCCTTGAGGATGGCACCAAAATCACACTCAACAGCGGAAGCACCCTATCTCATCCCAAAGCATTTGGCTCCCGCAGCCGCGTCGTCCGCCTTACCGGGGAGGCTTTCTTCGATGTTACCCACGATGAAAGCCGGCCGTTCATCGTCGAAACGCCAACTCTCAGGATCAAGGTGCTCGGCACCCAGTTTAACGTGCAAGCATTTGCCGATGGGAGCGAAGCAAAGGTCTCCCTCGTAAAAGGAAAAGTGGAGGTCTCCGAACTCACTCCAAGCGTATCCGGTCAGGCCAACGCGCCCAAACCGGTGTACCTGACCCCTGGCCAGGAATATGAGCGTGCTCCTGAAACGAGGAAAGCGGATATCAAGCCCATTTCCGCCCAAGCGGCAACCGGCTGGATGCAGGACCGTTTTTTCTGGAATCTCGAACCCGCAGCATCCGCCATGCACCAGTTGGAGCGGCGCTTTGGTATCACCGTGGAATTTACCGATCGCAAACTCGGCAGGTTGAGGTTGAGTGGCCTTTTCGAACAGAAATCGTTGGAAGAAATTTTTGAGACGCTGCACGTAACGGAGGTTTTCGATTATAAAATCGTGCGTGAAAACAGCGGAAAAATCGCGCGGGTGATCCTTTCACCCGGCACCATGTCTGCCCCCACCGCGCCAACACCGCCAATATCTTCGTCCGGCGCCACTGGCAATTCGGGAGGCTTGTAATACCAACTCGCTGAAACAAAAAGACTGCCAGAGGAAAGCACCAAGGCAGCGGGCCGGAATCTGGAGGCGGGATTCCAAAAATACCAATGGCTTGTTTTCCAGACCTTGATGCGGACGGACCGTGTTGTAGTAGGCCTCGTAATCGCGGATCAAATAGTTCAAATGGTGCTCGCCAAAGACGACGAACTGGCTGAGAAATTCCTGCTTGATAGATTGCACGAACCGTTCGGAAAAGGCGTTAACATGGATGAAGAAGAGAACGTAGTAGGTCACCTTTCCACACCCAGTCCACATGTCTTTCACAAAAAAAACGCAGGCCCAAAGCGTGTCCATGTGACGCCTCAAAAACAATGCCCAGTCCCCTGCTCTTTTTCCAGGATTCGGATGAAAGCCGTCCTTGATCAGGATCTTCTTCACCGTGTTTCGCGCGACGATGATCCCGAGCTTCCGGAGTTCTCCTTGGATGCGGGAGTAACCCCAAGCGTTCTCTTTGGCGAAACGCAAGATCAGGTCCTCCACGTTTTGCGGCACTGGCGGTCGCCCCTGAAGCGACGCCGCGTTCCTAGCGCCAGCGCTTGCCCGGCCCTCATTCCTCCAGCAAAGGAACGTCTTGTAATTCACAATGGAAAACAACTCCTGGATCGCATTGCCCAGCGGCGCTCCCAGACGAACCAAAAGCGAGCGTTCCGCCGCCGTCGTGCGCATCAGCGTAGCAATAGCGACAGCGGAAATTACACGAACCGGTGAGATGTAGAGTGAGATGCACGGCGAAAATGTTACTATTGGCCAGATTGCTTAGATGTCTGTTGTTGCGCGGCCTTCGCCTCGTCTTCTGGCACAAGTGACCGAGGCGTCGCGATAATCCCTGGCGTTGGGACAAATTCTTGGGGAATTTGCGCTCTACGTGTCTGCTCCGAAGCCGCTCTAGATTCATCTTCGGAAACCGCAGATCGCGGAACGGCCACCTTACCCATTGTTCTTCCCCAGTTCGCGCGATATGGGTCGGTGCAAGACTGATTCATCAACGCCAGCGCTCCCGCTAGCGCGCCGAGAACGGCTCGATTTCCACCCCAACGTCGCGGCACTGCGCGGAGGCGTTCCGGATCTTGTCGCAGGTTTTCCTGTGTCGGATATTCCGGGACGCGGTAGCCTTCAAGAGAGTGAAGTTTCATGGGCGCAGCCAGATTAGATAACACCTTGAGCCTTGAGCCAAGCGATGAAGTCGCGCACTTGGCTGCGCAGTTCTTCTGCGCTCTCTGCCTTTGCCGTGGCGTCGTAAGCCTTCTCATATTCCAGCCAGGCTTTCCTCTGCGCTTCGGCCAGTGCCTCTTTCTCTTCTTTGCTTGGTTCCTTGCCGTTCTGGGCTGGCGCTGAGGGAAAGTTTGGATATGGCGGACGTTTGGATGCGCCGACGGCGGGGTCATAAAAGACCCCCACAGTGCCGGGTTCTTTTGTTTTTCCGAGCCCACGCGCAAGCCTCTGGGCGGCTCCTCGCACGTCATAATATGAAACGCTGGAGCAGGAATAGATATAAGATTCAATGGCCTTCAGTGTGCCATCGGGCAATTTTTCATAGTTTAGTACGCCGCCGCGTGCCCTCGTCTCAAAATCTTCGCGCGTCACGAACCGGTAGCCAATCTGTTTTTTGGGGTTCCACCCTGTCAGGTCGAGTTCCACATCGCGAGATACCTCTTGAGTCTGCTCGGGACTTTTCTTCCGATACCTTTCCTCCAGGTTGCTCGTCCCCTTAACGGTCCACGTGCGTCTGCCGTCGGGTGCGGTACCGGTGATAGTTGGGTTTGGCTTTGGGTCTTCCCAGACAATAAATTTCTCTAGAAACGGCACGGGAACTTTGCTGAGTTTATGACCGCGCTCGGTGAAGTCCACTCCCGCTTTTTTGGCTTCCTCTTCGATTACTTCGCGGGCTTCGGCTTCCGTCAGAAAAACCGGCGGGGTTACGACGACACACCCAAATGCACCCTGCCCCTTGCCATGCGCAAAAAGCGGAGCAACGCGCAAGGCGGGTTTATCCGCCGCCCTTGCTGTGGGCTGTTCCATTAGGGCAAGGAGCCCGGCGAGGGTGCCGAGAACCAGCGGACTGTTATGCCAGCGCCGAGGGAGCACCCGGAGGAGTTCCGGATGCTGGGCGAGTATCCCGCTCGTTGGATATCCCGGTTCACGGTAGCTCTTGATGGGGGTAAGTTTCATAGCTGGGTTCTAAATTACTGAATCACTCCTTCATCTTTCAGCCATTCGATGAAATCCCTAACCTGCCCGCGCAGTTCCTCGTTGCCTCGTTTTGCCGCATCGGCGTTGCGTTTTTCCCAGTAGTCGCGGTAGGGATTTGGAGTCGGATTTGTGAGTGGTTGGTTTTCCGAAGCGTTTGCGACAATCTCCTTTTTCGATTCAGCGGCATTCGGATGGCTCAACTTTCGTGGCCGTCCTCCCATCGGATCATAAAAGACGGCCACCGCGTCCGTTCCCTTGGCGTATTCGGCCTTGGTTCTTTTTACGCAAGCTGCTGCATCATAAACGGTGACATTCGAATCGCGATTTCTGTCATTCTCTTCCCAATCCGTGAACTCTCTCCGGTATACGAATTTGTAGCCGATATGGAGCTTGGGGTTCCATCCATCAAGTTCAGTCTCGTCTTTTTTGTGCGGTTTCCGTGTCATCCCGGGAATTTTGGTGCTCTTGTGAATCCATGACGGCAAAAAAGCGAATGGATCAGTGACCGGCAGGTCGAGGCCGCGAAGGGTGCGACCATGCTCAGGAAATTCCACGCCAGCTTTCCGGGCTTCCTCCTCGATGACCGCGCGGGCTTCGTCTTCAGTCAAAAACAGCGGTGGAGTGGCAATAGCGCCTACCGTGCGTGCTTGAGATAACAACAAAACCGCCATTGCCGTTACTCCCACGAACCCGGCCATTCTTGTGAGAACGCCGCCGCCTTCGCGCCACCTTCGGGGAAGTTTTCGGAGGAGTTCCGGGTCCTGTACGAACACTTCCTTTGTTGGATAGGCAGGCTCAGGATAATCCTTCAGTGGAGTGAGCTTCATAGGGGGCCGATTGCCACGATTCTTTCAGAACGTGGGCGGCGGATCAAGCGCACTTCCGGGGAATCCGCCCTTGTCGAGTTGGATGGGAATCAGGCAGGCGTCGGGAGACGGATTGAGATGCGTTAGGCTGATTTGTAACAATGCGCCATGGCTCCAACTATCGAGCGCTGGGGCACCGTCAAAGACAAGATTCCCGAGGGAATACGCGACGGGGCATCCGTGGTAGGATTCGAGCGGCTGAATACAATGAGGATGGGAACCGGCGATCGCGTCAACCCCGTGGTCGATGAGCCAGCGGGCAAGGCTACGTTGCTCGTCGGTAACGCGAGAAGTGTCCTCTTCACCCCAGTGAACCAGGAAAACAACCAAATTTGCCTTGGAACGGGCCTGGCGAATAGCCTGCAATAGAGGTTCGTGGGAGAGAATGGCATCGTCTTCGGTTTTGCGGTCTTCCAACGCATTATATGCTAGGATGGCAACCCTTTGATTCCCTAACGGTGCGAAGAAAGGAACCGAAACAGCGTCCGTTGGGGACTCAGTTACCCCAACGGCTCCGATGTTTTCACGTTTGAGGCGCGCGACACAATCGCGTAACGCAGCGCGGCCACAGTCACCGGCATGATTGTTTGCCAAACCAGCAACGTCCACTTTGGCTGATCGGAGCGCCCTGGCGGCTTCGATTGGTGCCCTGAATATGTAGTGCTTGCCGGGTATGGGCGTGCCTTTGCCAGAAATGACGCATTCGAGATTCACGACGCGAAGAGAAGCGCTCTCCCACAAGTCCCGAATGCCCGCAAAAGGATCCACTCCAGATTTCACTCGTTCTCCCACTGTTCGTGCGAGCATGACGTCGCCGCCAATGAGGATGCGCGACTCAGGGGCTGGGTGAGGCACGCGCAAAAGGTCAAATGGAACATCCTTTCGCAATTCCAGGAGTTTCTGCAACGGCACCACTTCGGGCACTCCTTCCAGGTGGTGCGCGACCAAATCCCCACCGTCCAGCACTCCGAGCGGCGGCCGATCCGTCATTAGCGCCGCGACATGATTCCCGAAATGAACGATGAGACCAGACTCCACGTCCTCTTTTGTAAACTTCGTTTCTCCAAGGATGGCAGGTGCGGCCACCGGTTCTAAATAGCGACGGAGCTGTTTGGGGTTTGACCAAGGCACGCAGCGCCCCTGCCGTCGGAGTGCATAGACGACAAAGTTTGCGCAGTCGGCTCCCCAGCCAGTTTCTGGGCCGGTATCGTTTCCGTTCTGCAACAAGCCACTCCCAAAAAGATAGAGGAGACCAAACTGTTCGGTGATTGCCGCGTGAAATCCTGCTCCGGCAAACCGGCGCAGTTCAATCACGGGTGTTTCGCGGACCCATCCCTTACCTTGAACGTGCGCTTTGACTCGCACGCTCCCGCAACCTGATTTCGCGTCGAAGAACGGTTGTAGAATATCGGGGCTCAAAGTGTTGCCGTGAGCATTTAGAACAACTTCCTTCCAACGCGGGCGCGGGGGATCGCCTGTCGCAAATGGGCCTTCATCCGCCCGTTGCGCGGTGAGGTTGCAACTTGGAAATGCAGGCACCAATGCGAACCATATCACCTCCTTTGCGGGGGCATCCCATGGTTCCGCAACGAGTTCCATTTCCAAAGGCTCTAAGACGGGGACGCGCCAAATACAGTCGGTCGAAGGGGACCGGCCTCGCACAGCCACATGGAATTGCGGTGCTTCTGCTGCCCACTTGCGCAGCAGCACTTTCCATCTTTTGGTGTCCCGGCTAACGGTCACGCGGTCACGGTTTGCGAGAATCACCGCACGCAACTTCTCCGGCGCGCCGCGAATATCGTAAAAGGGGACGGTTTTGCCCCGCTCGCGAAGGTCCTTGGCTCGCTGGGACTGGTCATTGCTAACCACAGCAAACGGCTCAAACTCCACCGTCGCTGTCGGGAGAGAAAATGCCGCTTCGAGTGCCAGTTGCACAAGCCGGTGAGCCTCCGGATCGCCCGTCAGGTATGGACGCGAAATTCCAATGGTTACCGCTCTTAGGTTGCGTACACCCGTCAAGAAACTCCATACACGCTCGAACGCGGTGGCTTGTGCAACGGGTTCCATGCCCGAAAAGTAATCCAGGTCGACCGTCACCACGACTGGCCCCCCCTCGGCAAACCGAGCGCGCAGGTCGTCGAGCCCAGCCACGCTATACCGGCCTCCAAAGGAACCGCTACGCCGGGGCGCTGCTTCAAGGTGCCCATCAAGGTATTCGACGGCGTCCGATTGTAGTCGCGAAGCCTCGGCCGGAGCCACTTTCTCACGAGGCACCCAGATTACCTTCGAGAAAGGGGTGGGCATCAATGGTTCGATCCACCCGAAGCACTGCACGACACCCGCCCGCCGCCACTCTTCCAGGCGCTGCTCCCGATCTGCCTTGGAATAGACCCGCCGCATCTGAGTCCGCAAGGTAGTGTCCAGATTCTTTCGCACTTTCAGTTGATGGCCTGAGGAAGGTTGGTCTTTGTTTTTGGGTTTCTTGTTTGGTTTTGATATCCGCCCCCGCGGGGGCGGATATCAAATTTGTCGATCAGGCTACGGCTTCCTCTGTGGCTGATGGGTTCTCGCGCAGGCGGCTCATGTCCAGGTAGCGCTTGCTGCCCCACTTGGTTCCGGCGATGTGCCGCAGCCGCGCGGCTGCGAGCATCAAGGCACTCTGGCCGTCGGGGAAGGAACCTACCACTCGGGTTCGTCGCCGGATTTCCCGGATTACGCGTTCCAGCGGGTTGTTGGTTCGCAGGTTGCGCCAGTGTTCGCGGGGGAAGTGCATGTAGCTCAATGTCTCCTCGATGCCCGTCGCGACCAGTTCCGCTGCTTTGCCAAGCTTCATTTCCCGCAGTTTAAAGACGACCGCCTTTGCCTTTTCCTGCGCCGCAGCCAGGTCTTCCTGGGCATGGATCGCTTTGAGCATGGCCACCACTTCCTTGACTTTCCCACTCGGCACCGCCGTCCATACGTTGCGGTAAAAATGCACCGTGCATCGCTGCCATTTCGCTTCTGGGTAAAAATCCGCAAGGCTTTCTACCAGCCCCAGGCACTTGTCGCTCACGAAGAGCTTTACTCCGGCCAAACCCCGCTGCTTCAACCCCCGCATGAAGTTCGTCCAGCTTTCCTTGTCCTCCTTGGTTCCTTCGGCCACTGCTAGCACTTCACGATAGCCGTCCTGGTTAACTCCCACGGCGATCAAAATGCTCACGTTTTTAACCTCTCCGCCCCAGCTTCGCTTAAGCCATACCCCGTCGAGATAGACGTAGGCAAAGCGGCCTTCGATGGGCCGGTTGCGCCACTCCTCAATCTGCCCGTAGATCTTCTGGTTTAAATCGCTCACCACGCTCGGGCTTACCCGGGTTCCCCAGAGCGCCTCGGTAATGTCCTCGACCCGCCGCACGCTCACTCCGGCCAAATACATTTCGACGAGCGCCTCCTCGACGCTGCTCTCCCGGCGCTTGTAGCGTTCGATGATTGCCGTTTCAAAGGGCAGGCTCCGCAGCTTGGGCACCTTCAAACTGACTTCGCCTGCTTTGGTATGCAGTTGCCGTTCGTAATGCCCCGCTCGGGTGTCAGCCCGATCCCCGCTGCGCTCATAACGCTTCGCCCCGCACAACCGGTCTGCCTCCGCGTCTAGTAGCGCGTTCAACGTCTCCTCAACCGCCTCTAGTACCACCCCGCTCAGGTGTTCTTTAATCCTTCCTTCGTCGATACTTATGATCTTGCCGTGGCCTTCGGCCCCGGCTACGGCGCTACCCGCCGTTTCCTGCGTTTCTTCTTTGTATTCGCTCATGGGTTGCTCTCTTTTTGCCAACCTTCCTCTTACCACCCCAAAAAAATGTGCGAAAGAATTACTACGTCATCGTCCGCAATTCGTCAGAATCAAAAATCCCTGACGCATCGCTGTGCGCGTCGAAATGGATCAGCGTGCATTCCTCGCCGAGGTCCAAGTGCTGCGCCAGCCAGGAAAAGGACCCCGCGTGGTTATCTTCAAGGTAAATTGGGAGTGAGATAGGAGGCGTCGATGCAGCCGCAGCACAAACCCAAGCGAGAACTACGGTCAATACCGAGGAAAACTTCGCAGTCATCGCGCAGGCTGGATTTTCGGCTTCTTGGTGAGTTTGGCTCTCAATTCGACCAACGAAATGCACGTATCCTGATAGACCGTGCCTCGATGCACCCCTTTAATGGCGAGTTTTATAGTGGAGACGGGTTTGGTATAGCCGCGCACAAGAATGGGATATGGATCATGAAAGATTTCGTCAGGGATCGCGGCCGTAAATGTGTATTCCCCGTTTAACGTGATTTCCAATTGCGCCACGCGATTATTCTGCCACCAGAGCTCGTCTTGGTTGCCCTTCCTCATCTCTGGCGCATCATTGAAAATACTGCTTCCGTTCTTAGCTCCGTAGCCTGGAATGATCAAAATTGCGTCGAGTGGCAATGGCCGTTTCACACGAAACGAAATGTTCTCCCCAATCCCATCTCCCTCTACTCCTTCGGACCAAGTGTGGTTCCGGTCCCCGCGCTCTTTGATGTTGTTGACGTCGTAGTGGTGTTCTCCATCCGGCTTTAACGTAGAGCTGGCAACCGCGTCATAGGCCACATGGACGAGAAAATTCCGGTCATCGTAAAGCATGTATTCGCCCGGAAACTCAGAATGACGGTCAGCGTCTTGCGCATAGCTTACCGGAAAGAATTCGTAACCGCGGTATACGGTAATCTTAATGTCATCCTGCAGAGTGGGTTTCAAATCCTGGAAATTCCATTCATACCGAGTGTCTGTGACCTTTGCAAATCGCTGAGTCGGTTTTGCAATCATCACATCATGTGGTTCGGGATGAAGAACATTAACAACCACCTTGCCTTTCCCGATCGCGCCCTTCCATGTTGCAGCGGGAGAAAGCGCATAGGAAAATACTGCGGCACCGATTTCGCCATGGTCTGAAACGGGCCATGATTTTCTCTCATAGGAAGCCTTGTATCGAATGACAACGTCCTGTGTCTGCCCTCCTGAGAAAGGAATTCTGGACTCCTTCCAGGATTTGATGGCTGGCTGGCCTCCAAAAAAATTGACTCCTTGAGTACTATTCCCGTTCTTCCTTTCCTCTTTATCTACTGCCGCGACAGCTTCCCACTTTAACTCTTTGCCGTCAGCAGTGATGCGGTAATCGTCGAGATCCTCAGTTGACTTTTCCACAGGGAAAAAGAAGTCCTGTTTAACCCGTGACCCGGTGTTGTGCATTCGGTACCGGACTTCCACGTCGGCGAATTCCTGATGCAAATCGATGGTGAGATTTTCCTCCTCGATAGTGACGTCCGTCAAATGGCCTTCGTTGGAGGCTCCCGGGTTTCCCGTGGAAACCACTCCTGTGCGCCATGCGCCCCCATTCGCCCAAACGGAAGGACCGCACACAACCATGATCCCGATAGCAACCAGCTTCTCGAATGTTTTCATTCGCGCAGCATCGTATCACGCCGAACCATCTGAAGCGACACCTTTCCCTAACCGCCTAAAACTGCCCGTGAGCATTAGCCAAAGAGAAAGGAGCCGCTGCCCCTCCTCGCAACGTTAGGTCTGTAATCCGTCTCGGCGAAGCGTTTCGAGGTTCTGGCGCATATCGAGAAGCGCCGTATGTAGGACCCAATAAACGTGAACTTCAGGAATCACAAGAAGTAATATCCCTGAGGGCTCCCCGTTTGGCTGTTGGGTTGGTTCAGGAAATCACTGCCATCCTGAAACAATGGACGGAGAGTTAAAAAGCAAGCTGTTCGGCGCTTTGTCTAATCTTCCAGCTTGCGACCTGCGTGGCGAAAGACGAGGCGCCGATGCGCTTTCACACGCCTACGTTGCACATCTTCTGGTTGATTGACGAAGCGCAAACGGAATCGCGCAAGTTCAGCTTCCATCTCCGCATCTCGGCAAAGCGCGCAATAAGCTACGGTGCGGTAGAGATTTAGAGAGTGGTAATTTGGATCCTCAATGCCTTGCCACTCATCACAAACCGCCAGCAGTTTAAGCCACTCCCTCCGCGCTTTATGAACACGGGCCAGAATTTTCCATACATCTCTATTCGCGCGGTTTTCGTCCAATAACTGTGATGCAATCGACCATGCCTCGTCGAGCCGTTCGAGATGCACTAACGTGTCTGCGTAACATTCGCAGGCTCCCGGGTGAGAGGGTTCCTTGGCGAGAATCTTCTCGATGACTTGCAGGCAAGTGTCGTATTCGTCCGCGTAATGGAGTTCCCAAGCGAATGCGAGCCACGAGGCGATGATGTCGGGGCAATTGGGAAGCTCCGTAACCCATCCCTCAAATGCGGTATGCCCATCGCATGAAAGGCGCGTCATTCCGTTGCGCGTGGTGACACGGGGATCACCGACAAAGAATTCAAGGGGCAGGCGCAACCCTCCAAACTGTTTCAACCAATCAAGTAGTGCTTTTACCTGCTGCGGGTAGCTCTTCTCCAGATAGGGAATTACGACGTCGCAAACCCATGCGTATTCCATTTTCTCTGCATACCATTCGTTGTGCTCGGTTCTGTCGGCAAGCCAACGTCCGTGTCGGACGCGCTGGGTGTTATCATGGTGATGGGCCACTTCATGCATCAACGTGGCAAGGGAGTGGAGAGTAAGCGTCACGCGGAGCTTTCAATTACCCACAAGTTTTAACGATTTTTGAACGAAATGTCTGTACATTGATAAACACTTTCTGATGCAAAGCTTGGGATGCAAAACAAGAAGCGATGGAAAGTCACAAAACGTACTCAGTCCTACAAAGAATCCTTTTCTGTTTCGCAATGGATCGACGAGGAAGCAGAAGCCTGCAACTTTGGCGATGTGCGCTTGGGGCGTCGATTAAAAACACTGGTTGAAGAGTTGTCTGGCTGCGTAGGAGGGAGCATCCCCTTTGCGTGTCAGGATTGGGCGAGCACCAAAGCGGCATACCGGTTCTTTTCCAATCCTCGTGTAAGCGAAACCGATATTCTTGGCGGTCATTTTGAATCCACTCGTAATCGCTTCCATGACGTTTGTGGTCCAGCCCTGATCTTGCATGACACAACGGAATTTTCCTATGACCGGGAAAGCGCTGGAAACATCGGCCTTATTGGAAGCGCCTGCCTGAACGGTGGCAGGCATGGGCGTAAGCGTCGCATCACGGTTCGGGGGTTGCTGATGCATTCGAGCCTCGCCATCACCCTTGGCGGGCTGCCCCTGGGGTTGACGGCCGTTAAATTCTGGAGCCGCAAGCAGTTCAAAGGAACCAATGCGCTCAAGAGAATAATCAATCCCACGCGGGTGCCGATTGAAGAAAAGGAAAGTTACCGCTGGCTGGAAAACGTGCGCCAATCCACGAGCTTCCTTGGCGCGCCCGAGCGTTGCATACATATTGGCGACAGGGAAAGCGACATTTACGAATTGTTCTGTGCAGCCCGCGAAGAAGGCACGCACTTTCTGGTGCGAACCTGCGTTAATCGGCTCGCCGGGGATGGTGGACATACCATTGCCGATGCGATGAAAACCGCCTCCGTTAAGGGAATCCATCGTGTTCAACTTAGAACACAAAATGGCGAAACATCCGAGGCAGTCTTAGAGATAAAGTATCGTCAAATCCAAGTCTTGCCTCCGATAGGCAAGAAGGCTCGCTACCCGCAACTTCTCTTAAATGTTATCCATGCAAAAGAAATCGGAGAACCAAAAGAGAGGGAGCCAGTGGACTGGAAACTAGTCACCGATCTGCCCATCGATAGCCTTGCTGCCGCCCTTGAAAAACTCAGGTGGTATTCCTTGCGATGGAAGATAGAAGTCTTTCACAAAATATTGAAGTCGGGTTGCAAAGCCGAAGAGTCCAAGCTGCGAACGGCGGAACGATTGGTAAACTTGATCGCCCTGCTTTGCATCGTCAGTTGGCGCATCTTTTGGATGACAATGGTCAGTCGAACCCATCCTGAAGCGTCACCGAATCTCGCATTTACCCAGGAAGAATGCGCTATACTTGACACCCTAATTGTCGATAGAAAAAATGGTTCCACAAAAACTATATTCTCTTACATAAGAAAACTAGCCATGATCGGCGGCTACCTTGCACGGCGATCCGATCCCCCACCAGGCAATGTAGTCATATGGCGAGGAATGTCCCGTCTGGTGGATATCCAGTTAGGCTTCGAAATGGGAAGAAAACTTGTGGGTAATTGAAAGCTTCGCGTGACGCTTACCTCCGTTTGGTAACGGGACCCGACTTGATGGGTTTGTAAATAGTCATCGCCCCCCAATTAACATGCGGCAATTTCCGCATGTTTGACCGCCATTTGACCAATGACTTCAAACCTATTACTCCCGACGCACGCCGGACTTGACTAACAACAATTACGAAACCGCTGACTGCGGTTTGGTTGTCTGCAAACAGGCCCGTGAAAGCCCTGCAATCCTTCAGTGAAGCAGGTTCTGCCCAGATGTCGCATTATCAGAAATGACCGGCGTTTTGTTCAAGAGGCTGTCAACCAACAATGTGTAAGAAAAATCTAGAGCGGCCCCTTTTTTAGATTCCCCCGAATTCGGATCACCTTTTCAGAGAAGTTCAACGATGAACATCTGGTAGGTAGTTTCTCCAAATGGCTGAAGATGTAATGGGCTTGGAACGGTCCACTTTTGCAAAGGAACTGATGAACCCATCTTTCCTCTTCTTCAGCAAAGTTGATATCGCCTTGGTGTACCTGATCCCAGTCTTCTCGAATCCACTGATTTTGTTTTATTATCGGTACATCAACGAAATCGCCTCGACGGAGATGGTTTGGCGCGAAAACTTTTCTCGCTCTCTCTAGGTCAAACTGCTCCTCTTTCGTCTGTTGAACCTCTTGTAAGATGGCGTTCTTGGCATCTTTGAAAAACTTCTCCACGGTGTTTTTCGACTGGAGACCGTGCCACCCGGCATCTGTGAAAATTTTGGCCATCTCTGCATAGGAGTAGGAGCGATAGGGATCGAAGTATTCGCTGGCGTAAACGCGCCATTGTTGCTCCTCGGCACAACGCAGCAGGTAATCAGCCCTCAAAATCAGATCCTGGTAATAGTCCTCATCCGCGATTAACTCATCCGGGCGCATTCGCCATGTCGGATGTTTATCTTTGCTAATCGCCAAAACAGCTGCCAGATGGGCTACTTGAAAAGGACGGGGCATCCCAGAGTCATTCGGGCTCTTCGGATGCTGTGCACGAGGCGCTTTTTTGCGAGGACGGGGCATGGTCGGAAATGGTGAGATAAATCACTTCCTACATAACGCCTCTGAATAAAACCGCCGAGCAAAATTAGGAGTCCAGCGCTTCCCATCAACATCCCCGAACCTCTCTAAACACCACCGAAATAGACGGTGGCGTTGTTACTTTTGTTGTTACTTTGGGCAAATCAGCACCCCAAATTGGTGTAAGTAGCTGGGCTCTCCATCAAAGAATGGGGAGGGAGGTCAAAAGATGAAAGAAAGTGCTAATGACCTCACTGCTCAATCGAATCGGAATCAGTGGCTACCAGGTACTATATACCGAAGCCACATTGCCTCTTAAAATCCACGTTAAACCCGAAGCGCGAACCTCCTCCTGCCCTTGCTGTGGAGGCGGCCGCCTCCACAGCAAAGGCAGGTATCAAAAGCAGGTACGCCACCTCGATCGCTTTGGCGAACCCACCGCTCTGGTCGTCCATACCCGGCGGTTGCGCTGTTTGGATTGTCGGCACTCCTTTGTTCCACCGCTACCGGGACTTCTCCCCGGACGCCACAGCAGCGAGCCATTCCGCGAAAGCACTTACCGGGCTCACGACAACGGCATCTGCGTCTCCACTCTGGCCCGCATCCTTCACATCGGCAGCGCCACCATTGAGCGCATCTACCACCAGTTCACCGAGCGCAAAGCCAAGGAACGAAGCAGTTTGCGCTGCCCCATGGTCCTCGGCATCGACGAGCACACCCTCCACAAGGGCCAACGCTTCGCCACTACATTCGTTGATCTTAAAAACCACCGTGTCTTCAACGTTGTCCCTGGCCGCAGCCCTCGCGAATTGGCCCCATTGGTTGCCCGCCTTCAAGGCCGGGAGCATGTCCGCGTGGTCTGTATCGACCTCTCCAGCCCTTACCGCGCCTTGATCCGCAAGTGGTTCCCTAACGCTCGCATCGTCGCCGACCGCTTCCACGTCATCCGCGTCGTCATCCATCATTTTATGGCCTTGGCACGGCAGATCGCCCCTGACTTGAAAAATAACATCGGCTCTCTTGCCGTCCTCCGCAAAGCCCCAAATAAGCTAACTGCGGCCCAACACTTGCGCCTCGCGCGGCTTTTCGCCGCCTACCCTGCATTGGAGCCTCTGCACGCCGAAATGCACCACCTGCGCGCTCTCCTCAACCAGAAGCACAGAAGGCGCCGCGAATGCCGCCCTCTGGCTCAAGAGCTTTTGGGCTTTATCAACCGCCTCACCACCAGCCGCTTCGAGCCCCTCATCACTCTGGCCCATACCCTTCGTTCCTGGGCCGAGCCCATCGCCTGCATGTGGCGTTTTACCAGGAACAACGGCATTACAGAGGGCTTCCACCGTAAAATGAAACTCATCCAACGCCGCGCTTACGGCTTTAGAAACTTCTCCAACTACCAAATCCGTGTGCTTGCCGCCTGCGGCTAATTAGCACAATATCACCATATCTTCCTCCCTCCCCATTCTTTGGTGGAGACCCAGTAGCTGATTTTGAGGAGTGGAGCGGGTAGCGGGAATCGAACCCGCATTTCTAACCCGCCCCCTTCAGTAGCCCGCAAGCCCTGATAAATGCTTGATTCTGGAAAGTGGTGGACAATGGGGGATACTCATAGTATTGCTCATAGTGTTATGGCTGGCCTTTACAAGCAACCCGGTTCCTCCCGTTGGACGGCAGTTTTCACCAACGCCACCGGCAAACAGATTCGACGCTCTACCAAGAAACGCGACCGCAAGGAAGCAATGAGTGTTGCCGTTGAGTGGGAGAATGCGGCGAAGGCCGGGAGGGAGGGGCGACTGTTTGAAGCCCAAGCGCGGAAGATCATTTCCGAAATGTTGGAGCAATCCACCGGGCAATCCTTGGTATTCTACACCAGTCGCGGTTGGCTTAATGAATGGCTTAGTGGCAAGAAGGGAACGACATCGGAGCGCACACGTTTGAAGTATCAGCAGGTTGCAGACGATTTCCTTGAACACCTAGGCGAGCGTGCGGAGCTTTCATTGAAAGCCGTTTCCGTTTCGGACGTGCGGAGCTTCCGGGATGCTTTGCAGGCAAAAGGACTTTCCCCGGTTACGGTGAATCTCCTCGCCCGCAAAGTCCTAGCAGCGCCGTTTGAAGCGGCGAAGCGGCTTGGCTATATTGCCGCGAATCCCTGCGCTGGTGTAGAAGCCCTCAAGGATGGAGTCGCTGTCGAAAAGGATGCCTTCACCGATGCGCAACTCAAAGCACTTGTAGATGCAGCGGAGGGCGACTGGAAGGGCTTCATCTTATGCGGGGCGACAACAGGCTTGCGCATGGGCGATATTGCGCGCCTTTGCTGGGAGAACATCGACGCTCAGACCGGCTTTTTCCACGTCCGAGCATCCAAGACGGGCACGATGGTTCATTCTCCGATCCTCCCCGATATGCTCAACTGGCTCGACACCCAGCCCCAAGGCATCGGCAAAGCACCGCTCTTTCCCTCGCTGGCAAAACAGTCAGGCACGGGGCGCAATGGCCTTTCTGAGCAATTCAAGCGAATCATGGTAGCGGCGGGGATCAAAGGCCGCGTATTGCGCTCAGGTAAAGGAGAAGGACGCACTACCAACAGCCTTTCTTTCCACTCCCTACGGCACACCTTCAACAGCACTCTCGCCAATGCGGGCGTGGCGCAGGAAATCCGCCAGAAGCTCACGGGCCACTCTAGCGCGGCCATGAACGACCGCTATACCCACCACGAATTGGAGACACTACGCGCCGCCGTCGCCAAGATGCCAGCAATCGGAGGTAGCGGGAAGTGAACACACCAAGAATTATGGAAAAACAACCCCTCCCTTGTGACGCTGGACTTTCAAAAGAAGAAATCGAATTTGTGGATAAGGCACACAATAGGCTAGGCGGTGTTGGACGTTTCACGAAAACTTACCCGCTGGAATTGCTGGCAGCTACGGCATCGCGATTACTTGAAGGCGAGGAATACGAGGACGCTGTGTTCCGTGCTGCGTGGCTACTGAAAACCTGTGAGGAATTTCTAGAACATGCATCCAAAAACAAAGCGCATATTGAAGAATCCGCGAAGCAAACCAAGGCAAAGATAGCCGAGTCGCGGACATCAAAGCGTATTCCGTTTAGTTCCGCGCTAGAGAAAATTTACAAGCGTTCTAAACGTTATCTCAATCTTGACGCCCACCGTGCATTTATCGGGTATAAATTTAAGGAGACTGGTGATTATCAATATTCAGCGGAGTTTATTGCTCAGGATGAAGACCAAGGCTTTCTTCCTTCGGAAGTGGAGAGGCTGCGAGGGGAATACGAGGCAATCCCCTCGGGTAAATGGCGGGCAATTATGATCGAATACAATCGTCATAAAACACCCTTGGAAGAAAACGCTTGGTCAGCCCCAAAAAAGGCATCAACTGGCAAACGGCAGCAAGCCACTGGCAAAAAGCAGCCAACCGGGAAGTGACCGTTGGCAGTTTTGCGGTATCCGTTGGCAGAAAGTGGTGATTTTCGGGGGCTGCGTTGGCAGTTTTTGGTGGGCCGTTTCAGAGAATTGGCGAGTGCCGTTTGTAGTATTCATTTGTGCAAAATACTACATCGCCCACAGGAGCCGCCACCGTTGCGGCTGAAACCCAAAACATCAACAACCTACCCGAATGGCTCAGAATCAAGGCTGCTTGTCAGCGGTTCGGGGTGAGTCGTAGCTGGCTTTATGTCCGAATTGCCAGCGGGCAAATTAAGAGCCGCTGCTTGCGCCAGCGCGGAGCCATTAAGGGGATCAGATTGATTTCCCGCGATAGCCTTGCGCTGTTCATCGAAAACGCAACGGAGGGCATCGCGTAATGGCTAACTTTTGGGAACCACCCGCCTCATCGTTCGATGATAGCTCATTGCGGCCCTTGCCTCCACAAATGCCCGTGACGGCTATTAGAGAAGCCGCATTGCCACGCTACACGTTCCCGCCGGGATTGGTTGGGGAAGTTGCCGAATACGTTCTTTCGTCTGCAATTCGTCCCGTTCCCGAGGTTGCGCTTGCGGCAGCAATCGCCCTTTGCGCTGGCGTTTGTGGCCGTTCCTACAACATTTCGGGAACCGGCCTAAATCAATATATCATCCTTCTCGCAAAGACCGGACGCGGCAAAGAAGGCGCGGCAACGGGCATCGACAATCTCATGGCGGCAGTTCGCCAGAATATACCAATGGCAGACCAGTTTATCGGCCCGGCTGCGTTCGCATCCGGCCAAGCGTTAATCAAGACCCTCGATAAACAGCAATGCTTTGTGTCCATTTTGGGGGAAGTAGGATTTACCTTTAAACAAATGTGCGACCCCAAAGCGCCGGGGCCGCAAGTCATGCTCAAAAGGGTATTGCTGGACATTTACGCGAAGTCGGGGTTCTCAAAAGTCCTTCGCTCTAGCGTCTATTCAGACAGCGAAAAAAACACGCGCATTGTTCAAGCCCCGAACGTCACAATCCTTGGCGAATCCACGCCAGAGACGTTTTTCAGCAGCCTAGACGCAAGCCATATCACCGAGGGATTGATTCCGCGTTTTTCAATTATCGAGTATAACGGCCCCCGGCCAATTCCTAATGAGAACCCGTTTCATCCCCCATCGGTGATGCTTATAAAAAACTTTGCTGCCCTTGTGGCCACCGCCGTCAACACCGCGCAAAACCACACTTGCAGCCCCGTTAGCGTGTCACCGGAAGCGAAACAAATCTTTGACAAGCTCAACGCCGAAGCCGATAGGAGAATCAATTCACCGACCCTCGACACGGAAGCGGAATTGTGGAACCGGGCGCACCTCAAAGCATTGAAGCTGGCGGCACTTGTTGCCGTTGGATGCAATATGCACGCGCCTAACATAATTCCCGACATCGCGGAATGGGCTTGCGCCTTTGTTCGCCGGGAAATTGGGGGAATTATGGAGCGTTTTAAAAGCGGGGACATTGGTAGCCCCGAAGCAAAACAGGAATCCGAAATTCGGCGATTGTTTGACAAATTCCAAACATTCGAGCCAGAACGACGGCGGAAGCTTTCTTGTCCTGAATGCTTGTTGCAAATGCAGGTTTGCCCAGAGCGTTTTTTAACGGTTTACAGTCGCCCCCTAGCTTGTTTCAAGAATGATCGACGCGGGCCGGGGCGGGCGTTGAAAGAATGCTTAGAAGGCATGGTTAACGGTGGAATTTTAGAAAAGTTCTCGTTCCAACAGCTTCTCTCATTCGGGACGAAAAGCCCCATTTATTACCCGGGCAAAGAATGGTAAACAAATTTCAGTCTTAGAATCTTATGGCTAATCCTAAACCCTCACGCCGTCGCCGCATCGTGGGTATGCGCACAATCGGGAAATTCCACAATCCAGAAGGCCGAGCCGTCCGTGTTTATGTCGGAAATGATTGTCACACGGGCGAAGGCGTCCGTTTTTGGTATGACGGCACAAGCACCCGGCACTTTATCGACGATCACAATTTTTGCAGATGGAAGGCTGCAAAGCCTAAACTGTAATCTTTGTAATTTTTGTAATCGCCATCATAACATTCGTAACTTGCTTGTGATTAGCTGGTTCCGCTGTTTGTAATCACCGCGATCAATTTTAGAATCTATCCCCCTCCCCATTTACGCGAATCCACGCGGAATGTCTCACGCGCGTGAGGCGAAGGGCTTTTTTCCTAAAAATAGGTTAAAATGATTACAGTGATTACAATTTATCAATTTTACCCTTATTTTTGGACTGTAATCACGTTTTGAATTTTAAGTTACCGTGGTTACAAACTCTTTTGGAGAAAAAAGGAATGCCGGAAGAGGATGGAAGAAAATTTGGGGAGAGTATCCAATAGAGATTGTGCAGCCATTACCCCTTATTCTTTTTCTCCGAGTAGGCGTCTATATCAAAGCCGCTCACATCAAACTCGAACACTGGGCTGCCTTGTTGATAAACTGGCACCGATATTCGCACCCGCTTGGCCTTAAGCATCTTATCAACAAACCCTTGGTAATCTCGGAAGAATGCCTCGGTCGTACTATGGTCTTCCGCTCCTACCACCCGAAAGTTTATCGGGTCGCCGTCGTCGAACCTGACAAGGGCTTTGGTGTCCTCGTAGCCCCGAACAAGGAACTGCCCCTGCTCAATGCCTAAAATAACGTCCTTCCCGAATTTGGGATGAGTTCGGAGGATCAGGGTTCCACGCTGAGAGCCTTCATACGGGAATCTAAAGTTTACTGTGTTCTTGCTATCGGTGATCGCTTGGTGAACGCGGCCCTTGCTCATCGCGTAGTCGCTGTGGCGATAGCTCCAATTTGCAGGCGGGGTGGGTGCCTTGTCAGACGGCAGCGATGCCCACGGGTCGGTTATCGTCGAAACCACGGGCGTAGAGTCCTTTGAGCTTGCCGCCTTTGGGGTTGGCGTTGCGGTGCCAGATGTCCCGGTGACGAGTGTCTCGGTTCTGCGACGCGCCCCATCGGAGACGCCGGAGAACATAGGCGGAATGATAAGCAGCCCAAACAATATCAAAACCAGCCACGCGCACCCGCTGGTTCGGCGGGGTTTCGCGCCGCATCTTGGACAGACTGCGGCCTTGTTGCTGATTTCCGAACCACATTCTTTGCATTTCACGAGTGCCATACAGAGCGGACGCTATCAAGTATTACAGAATTGTCGCCAAAATATGAAGGGATGCGCGGCACCCACAATGACGGCGGAAAATGACGTTTTTCATTTCAACGGCTTTAATCTTCGGGACTACCGCGTAGCGTTACCGCCGCGCTCAGGGTCAATCGGCGTCCCGTCGCCAAAAATCGCAGCCTCGACCCGATTGTCACGGGCATAACCTCGATACGGGTCATAATAGTCTTTCTCCGTCATGGCCCGGACAAGGCCGCGCGCAAACGCTCTGCCTCCGCTTTCGTTTTGCGAAAGCGGGGAAGCGCATCCAGAGACAAGACAAACAACTACGGTTAACATCAGTTTGGTTTTCACGGTATGAGGAGATATTATTAGTTTATGGTTTTGGTCTGAAAAAAATTCACTTTATTCCCGGCTATATTACGTCAAGCTCACGAACGCCGAAGGGCAACCCCACGCTTCCGTCTTCTTGTGGAAACAAAGGGTATTAAGCGTGATTGTCCCACTTTGAAGAAGTGGACGAAAGGGGGTTGCGGAAACTGGGCCTTGCAGTTGGTTATCGGAATCTGCGTAATACCAACCCGTGCGAGTGCGTTTGCGGGCGGAGAGAGCGGCGTCATGATGTCCTTGGCTGTTTTTGGGTTTCAACTCAGCCCCCCTTGGGTTTGCCAAAGGAGGCCGGGAGTTTAGAAGCCGTCGAAAAACAGCCGCGACGGTCTTTAACCGTGAGGTCTGGACATGCACCGCCGCCTCCCGGCCATATGAATGGCCCGGAAACGGCAATAGAATTTCGGCTATTGCCAGCCGTTTTCGACGGGGTTCTAAAGATAGGGGTAGGAACGGTGTCGCCATCGCCCCTCCCTCCGAACCGGACTGGCGGGTCTCCCGCATCCGGCTCTCCAGTTGGTGGTTTATCCTCTTTGTAGAGATTGACGTGCCGCCCCATGTGCCTGAACCAAGGATGTCAGGCCTTGGGCGGTGAAATAGGCCTTGGGCCATCGGTTTCGGTCGAATCCGCGCCCGCGTCCTCGCATTCCGTTGCGCCTTCGCAGGATGCTTTGCAGTCACCCTCGGACGTATTTGTCCACGCTATCAAACGTCCACCGGTTGCTCTGTTTGAAGTATTCAAACCAGCCGCCAAGTGTCCGGTTGAGGTCCGCGATGATTGCTCCGAGGCTTCTGCCCTCGGTGCGCCGGGTCTTGCCTCGGATCGCTTCCTTGAGCTTGTCCATGCTTTTCTTGCGTGGCCATTTCCAGCCTCGCTCAAAGTGGTAGCCCAGGAAGTCGAACCCTCCCTTGGCTCGGGCGTCCACGATCCGTGTCTTTTCCGGATGCAGCTTGAGTCCGTTCTGCTCCACCCAGGCTTTGACTGCCTCCAATGCCTCTTGGGCTTCTTCTTCGCTCTTACACAGGATGACAAAATCATCCGCGTAGCGGATCATTTCCCGGCCTGCCCACGCCATTTCCCAATCCAGCGGATCAAGGTATATGTTCGCTAGCAGCGGGCTTATGACCGCTCCCTGGGGCGCTCCGGTTTGCGTCGGCTTCCAGTCTGTTGCGCTCTCCATGACCCCGGCTTTGAGCATTGCCTCGATCAGCCTCAGTACGCTTCCGTCTGCTATTTTCTCGCCGATTTGCCGCATGAGTTTCTTGTGCGGGATCGTGTCAAAATAGCTCTTCAAGTCGGCATCCACTACCCAGTGGCGGCCCGCCTTGAGATGTCGGTCCACTTCCCGAAGCGCGTCCTTGCAGCCTCGCCCGGGCCTGAACCCGTAGCTCTGCGGCGCAAATTCCCGCTCGAAGATCGGCTCGATGGCTTGGCGTAGCGCCGTCTGCACGACGCGATCTCTCACCGCCGGGATCCCCAGCGGCCGCAGTTCCTTGCTCCCTGATTTGGGTATCCATACCCGTCTGACGGCTTGGGGCTTATAGTTCCCCGCTTTCAGTTGCCTTTGGAGGCTGCGGGTTTGGGCCGCCTCTTGCAGGGCGTATTGCCGCACGTTCTGGCGATCGATTCCGGCGCTGCCGCCGTTGGCGATCACTTTGCGCGCCGATGCCGCCAGATTGCCGCTGGACCATATTTTGTCCATCAGGCTGTGCCATTTGGTCCTTTTCATCCCCGTTTCCAGGGCCGTCAACATGCGTGTCGTCCACACCTCGGGTTGCACCCAGTTCCATCGGAACCGGGGTTCTTCGCCCGTTCTAGGCCTTGCGACCAATGTTGGCGAGGGGTCTTCCCTTGTTGTGGCTTTCACGTTTCCACCTTCCTGCCCTCCTTCGCTCCACGGGCATTGCCCCGCTTCCACGCTACTACGAGGGCTCTGTCACCTTCCGGGCGGCTCTTCGGAGCCCTTTGGCTCATGAACACCGTCCTATTCCCGGCTCGTGATCCCTGCTTCACTACACGTCTCCTTCCTGCCGCTCCATCTCCAACCACCCTATACGGCCCTGTTGTAATCGCGCCCACTGTCTGTCCGCGACACAGGTTCTCGCAGTCGCCTTCTTCCTTTGCGGAGGGCTTGCGATGTCTGGCTTCGCCCTTCGGGAGCAGGCTCGCCGCCGTATCTGGCCGAATCGAGTTTAGCATTGTCTTACTTATGGATCGGCGTTTCGCCTGTCGGTTGCTCCCCACCCCGCCTCTCGACGACGCAGTTACCACAGGCTACGAACGGCCAGTGTGCCGCCCGAAGAGGACTTTCACCTCTCTGAAGTCGTGCGCTCGCTGGCGCACTCCCGGCTGGCTCTCGCCAGCTAACAGCAAGATGCCTCATGTTGGGAGGGGATGTAAAGACGAATGGGTGCTCACTCAACCGCTACGCCCCCATGTCCATCTGCACGTCCTTCACATACCACGGCGTTTTGAGCCCAGGGGCCATCGAGAAAATTCTTTGTCTTGCACCCTGTCCAGCCTCCCTTACCCTCATCAAAAAAACCACGCCTTTTCACGAAGAGCCAAAAATTGATGTAACATCCCATCTCAAGCCCGCTACACGCCATGAGCACAAAAACTGAAAAAGCTGTCCTTACGTCAAGTGGCATCAAGGAATTCCTTAAATCCTACAAGTGGGAGCAGGCAATCTGTGAGTATATCTGGAATGGATTTGATGCGGGAGCCACCGAGATATGCTTGGACTACGCGAGCGGAGGAGGGCTTTTCTCCGGCCTCACTTCACTGAAAATTTCCGATAATGGGCGCGGCATCTCGAAACAATCCTTAAAGATCCACTTTCGCCCCATCAATGAGTCGGCGAAAGCGGCAAATAACAGTGAGCCCAGAAACCACTCGCTTCCGCATGGAAAAAGCGGAAAAGGGAGGCTTACCTTTTTCACTTTTGCCCAACTCGCCAAATGGCGCACCACCTGCAAGGAAGGGGATACACTTTTCACACAAGAGATCACGATCAATGCCGACGCGGTAGATAGCTACAATCCAGTCGATATTGACGAGCCCGATTCTGACTGTGGGACAACGGTAACATTTATTGGCACAAACAGATTAACAACGGAAGGCATCAACTGCGAATTGATACCTCACCTAAAAAGGGAATTTGCGTGGTTTCTTGAATTATACAAGGCAAAGGGCTTTTCCATTAAAATAAATGGGCGGCCTTTGGATTACTGCGACCTGATTCAAGAGCGCTGCTCCCTTGTTGTGAACGAAGAAGACCAAGAAAAGCGTTTTTCTATTTCCTTTGTCTTGTGGAAAGAACGGCTTCACGCGGAGTATTCAAAGTATTACTACCTCAAGGAAGACGGTGACGAGGCTTGGAAAGAGAACACCACTCTGAATAATAAGGGGGACAATTTTTACCACAGCGTCTATATCAAAGGTCCTTTCTTTAATCAGTTTTATTGGAATGTCATTGATCCAAATGGGCAAACGGAATTGCAGAACAACAGAAGTCACGAGACATTCAAGGATTTGGCGGAAAAGCTTTCAAAGCTGCTGCATGAAAAACGCAATCCGTTTATTGATGCATATACAAAATCACTGATTCGGGAATACGAAAAGGAGGCCTTATTTCCAGATCACGGAGCTTCCATAACTGCGCAATACCAGAATCAGGTCATCAGGGAAACCGTTCGAGAGCTTTACAAGGTTGAACCAAAGGTATTTACGTCACTAAACGTGATCCAAAAGAGAGCCTTTATTGGTTTGCTGGACGCAATGATTGACCTTGGAGCAGATGATCGACTTATGGAGATTATTTCCAAGGTTGTTGAAATGACTCCGCATGAACGCTCTCAGCTTGCTCATGTCTTGGAGTATGCCAGCCTTTCTGGAATAACAAAAGTTATCTCCATGATTAAAGATCGATTTAAGGTCGTAGAACAGCTTAAGGAGGTTGTTTTTAACGAAAAATGGGATGGAGCCGAAGCGGATATCCAAGCAATCGTTGAGAAGCATTTTTGGCTTTTCGGTGAGCAATACAACCTTGTGACGGCGGAGGAAACCAAATTCGAAGAGGCTCTCCGCAGATACCGTTATATTTTTTATGGTGATGGGGTAGCCAAAAAATCTAAAATAGAGAACATCCACAAAAACAAGGAAATGGATGTCTTTGCTTGTAGACGTAATGTCGGCAATAATTCTATTCAGAATATCGTCGTCGAATTAAAGCATCCCGATATTAAATTGGGGCAAAAGGAATTAAACCAGATTAACCTTTACGCAAGCGTCATCTTGGGCGAATCGGAGTTCACCGCACAGAATACAAGCTGGAACTTTATTCTTGTCGGAAAGGAGTTCGACACATCGAAAAGTATCACGAATGCAATCGAAAGTGCCTCGAATCATGGAGAGCCTTATTTAGTTAGCAAAATTCATTCGGTTCGCTCCAAGACCTACGTCATGTGTTGGAGCGATGTTTTCGCCGAGTTTGAGTGCCGTCACAACAGCATCTTGGAGAAGCTTGAATTGGATAAGGAGCGGATCATCAAGGAAATTGAAGAGAGCAAATCCGCCAAGGAGATCGCCGCTGATGCCGCAACAAATTCGGCAGCCGAAACGGCAGATTGGGAGAATCCAAGAGATCCTATCGGCGCACAAGATCAGTTGAGCATCTCAGCCGCTCAGCCAAACCAGTCTTTGATCCCCAACTAATCCAGGTGCAATTTGTTGCACCTTCATGCTGAATTTTTACCTCGCCGATCCTGTTGCAACAAGTTGCACTTTTGAGGAGGGAAAGCGGAGTAGACGCAATCCTTCGGGTTCAGGGCTGCTGACCGTGTTTCTTTTCGCGTTCTGCCAGCCTGTGAGCAGTAAAAAGGCTTCTGTTGGTTTTTTGGACACCCCAAGCAGCCGCGAACAACAATATAGACATCCCTAAAGTCTGAGCGGCCAAGGGGAGATTATGGGCAAAAAAGCCGATGACATATGCGAAAACGAAGGCAAACATTCCCATGAGGATGCAAAAAAGGCAATAAATCGAGAGACCAAAGACCATGGCACGTTCAAACCACCCGAGCCGGAACGAAAGCGCATCAGGATCTTCGTTACGATGCTCCCACGCTTCACATATCTCTGCCGTTGTCGCAAATCCCCTGCGATAATATGAAATCAAGCGCCCAATCTCGCCGATTGGGATCGAACACCCAAACATCAACTGGCAGAGTTTCTCTTTTTGAACGTCGTGCCAAAATGTGCTCAGTTCTGCATCGGCAGAGAATGTCGTCACAGCCGATTGGACAGCCTCTAACTCGTTCCTAGAAAGCTGGGAAAGTTGAGTGCGTCGGTTGAGATACCACGTAGCCGCGCCAACGAGGGCCGTAGCAACGGCAGCAACCAATCCCGTCATAGGTGCGACCGATTTCAACAAGGTGTCAGTATCCATGGCTCAATAATAAGCGAGGCGTTGCCGGTGACATAGAGCGTCCGCTCTTTGTTGCGCTTGCTGATGAGGCGAATATCGAAGCGGCCCGGCTGGCTCTCGCCAGCTTTGGGGAGGTTCCCTATTCCAGAGAAAAAAGTAAAGTCGGAACCGAGGACGCAAAATGAAGCGGGGGCTTTTGTGAGATGCTAAGAGCCAAGACGGGCCAAAGCGGAGAAAAAAGAACCCGTGGACTATGAGGGAAAATGAAGGATAGACTCATAGTTTTACTCATATTTTTCGCCCTAAAACGCCCGCAAGGCCGATAAATAAAGGACTCCAGAGGATTTACTCTAGAGAAAGCCAAAAAAGGCTGATAGACAAAGAGTTGGAGCGGGTAGCGGGAATCGAACCCGCATAGCCAACTTGGAAGGATGGAGCTTTACCACTAAGCTATACCCGCTTTTTGTATGCCGGATTCCCCTAGGTTTAACCTGCGTTAACCAGGAGACTCCACATTGCGGGCATTTTACCGGCTCTCTCCCGGTCGCGCAAGCCCAACTTTGCGCTAGGCGTTTTATTAAGCTTTTGTTAAGTAATCCTTATGCGTGTGTTCCCCCGTCTGCTTGTCATCGGCCTCCTTTGGGGTGGTATTTACTACTTGTTCCAACACGTCAAAGGAATGCAAAGCGCTGAGGATGTCGATAATGCTACGCTTTCTTCGTACTACATGGGCATTGTCCTTGCCGGGCTGGTTTCGGCCATTATCAGCGGGATTCTGCTGCTGCCGGTGCTGGGTGAGTTCATGGGGAATGTCATTTTCTCCCCGAGCGTCGAGATCGAAAAGAGCCCCCACTCCGCCGCGCTGGCCAAGCTGGCGGTGGGCGACTACGAAGGGGCTGTGGAGGCTTATAAAGAGGTGTTCGATGACGATCCGAAGGATATGCACGCGGCCAATGAAATCGTGCGCCTCTATTGTGAGAAGCTCGGTACGCCCGAACCGGCTTCGGATTTCCTGGTGGGGGTGCTCTCGGCCTCTGACCTGACGCCGGAGGAGCGCGCTTTCTTTTCGGAACGGTTCGTGGATATTTGCTGGGGGGTTCAGCGTGACGCGGTTCGCGCCAATGCCATTCTGTCCAAGATTGTCGAGGAAATGCCGGAGACTCGCGAGGCGGCCAACGCCACGCACCGGATGGCGGAGATCGAACGCCAGGCGCAGGAGGAGGCCTACCTCGCCGCTCAGCAGCAGCAGGAATCCGAGGCGGCGCGAGCCGTTCCCTTGCAGGGCGAAGCCGCCCCGCAGGAGGACGCAAACCACCCGGGACCGACGGCCTAAGGTGTAGGAAGCTTCGCTGGCGCTACTCCGCAACGAAGAAGGGCAGGCAGCCCTGGCTTGTTTTTTTCCGCACGGCGAAGCGCGGCGAGACTTCGTGCTGGGAGGCACAGAAGATTTCCATGGCTTCCTGTGCGCCATCGGCGGCCAGGCGGTTGCGCACTTCGGCGAGCGCCATTTGCGGCGAATTGCAGTCGCGGCTCAGGTGGCAGAGGATGGCCCGGTTGAGGCCGTCTTTGACGAGATCGGCGAGGACGTTGGCGGCGGCGGCGTTGGAGAGGTGCCCGTGGATGGACATGATGCGCTGCTTGAGTGACCAGGGGCGATGCGGGTCGTTCTGGAGCGTTTTTTCGTCGTGGTTGGTCTCGATGACAAGCGTGCTGACGCCCCGGACGCGTTCCCTGGCGAGGTTGGTGCATTTGCCCAGGTCGGTGAGGAAGCCGAGGGATTCGTCGCCGCTCTGGAAGGTGAAGCCGACGGGGTCGACGGCGTCGTGCGGGACGCTAAAGGTGCGCACGCCGATGTCCTTGATACAGAACTCGGCCCCGGCCTGAAACTGGTGGATATTGGGGTGCCCGGCGAGGTGGTCTTTGCGCAAGACTTCGGCGGTGAGCCGGGTGCAGTAGACGGGGATGGGGGTCTTTTTGCAAAGGACGCGCAGGCCGCCGACGTGGTCGGTGTGTTCGTGGGTGAGGAGGATGGCGTCGATGGAGAGCGGATCGACGCCGAGGGTGCCCAGGCGCAGGGTGATCTGCCGGGCGCTCAAGCCGCCATCGACCAACAGGCGGCTGCCGCCCGTCTCGATGAGGGCGCAGTTCCCGGCACTGCCGCTGCCGAGTAGGGTAATCTGGAACACGCCCGTTATTTAACCGCAAAAAGAGGCGCGGGGCTCGAAAAATTCAGGCTTTTTTCAGCCCAAGAATCCGCCGGGCCTCGGCGGTGTCGCAGGCGATCTGGGCTTTGAGGGCGTCGAGGTCCTTGAATTTCTGCTCGGGGCGCAGGAAGCCCCGGAAGTGGACTTCGAGCTCCTCGCCGTAGAGGTCGCCGTCAAAATCGAGGAGGTGAAGCTCCAGCAGGCGCGCGCCGGTGGCGTTGGCGATGGTGGGGCGGACGCCGATGTTGACGACGCCGGGGAATTGCCGCCCCTGGTGCTCGGCGACGACGGCGTAGACGCCATTGGGCGGGAATTGCTCGTTGTGGACGCTGAGGTTGGCGGTGGGGAAGCCGAGGGTGCGGCCGATCTGGTCGCCCTGGACGACGCTTCCCTGAAGGGTGTAGTCGCGGCCCAGAAGGAGGGCGGCTTTTTCGAGGTCGCCTGCTTCGACGGCGGCGCGGATGAGGGTGCTGCTGACGATTTCGCCGCCGACCTCGACGGCTGGGATGCCGATTTCGTCGAAGCCCAGCTCGTCGCCCATGCGTTTGAGGAGCTGCAAGTTGCCCGCGCGGCCTTTGCCGAATTCCCAGGTGTGGCCGACGCAGATTTCGCGCAGGGGGCGGCAGGCGGCCTGAAGTTCGCGCACGAAGTGCTCGGGCGGCATGGAGGCGAACTCGCCGGTGAAGGGGACGATGAGCAGATGATGCACGCCCATGCGCTCGATGAGCCGGGCCTTGTGCCGCGTGGCGGTGAGGAGGCGAGGGGCGTGCTCGGGGCTGGTGACGCGCAGCGGGTGGGGCTTGAAGGTGACGACCACGACGGAGCCCCCGGCTTTGCGGGCGTCGTCCATGGCGCGGCGGATCACGGCCTGGTGGCCGAGGTGGACGCCGTCAAACACTCCGATGGCCAGAAACACCGGTCCGGGGACGGTGGCGAGTTCGGCGATGGAGTGGAGAAAGTGCATGGTTCTTTTTTCTCACGCAAAGGCGCAACGGCGCAAAAGGGCTTTCTTCTCTTTGCGTCTTTGCGTCTTTGCGTGATTCATTTCCCGTCTCGGATAGAAATTACGCGCCGCGCATCCGCGAGACGGTGGGCAGGCTCAGGATTTTGCTGATGATTTCCGAGCGCGGTTTGTTTTTGAGGTCGTCGACGGTGACGGCGTGCTCAAGGGTGAATTTGCCGCTCTTGGTGCGGCGCAGGGCCTTCAAGTGCGCGCCGCAGCCGAGGTCGTTGCCGATGTCGAAGGCGTAGGTGCGCACGTAGAAGCCTTTGCTACAGACGACGCGAAACTCCACTTCGGGCATGGCGATGGCTTTGATCTCGTGGGCGAAGATGTGGACGAAGCGCGGTTCGCGCGCGACGGTCTTGCCCTGGCGGGCGAGCTTGTAGAGCGGCACGCCGTCTTTCTTGATGGCGGAGACCATCGGCGGCATTTGGTAGAAGTCGCCGTCGAACTTGGCGAACGCGGCTTCGATGCGCTCGGGGGGCAGCTCGGGCACGGGCCGGGTCTCGGTGATCTGGCCGTCGGCGTCCTGGCTGTCGGTCATCTCGCCCAGGCGCAGCGTGCCGACGTATTCCTTGTCCTCGCTCATGAGGAGGTCCTGGATCTTCGTGCCGCGGCCGATGACCACGATGAGGAGCCCGGTGGCCAGCGGATCGAGGGTGCCGCAGTGGCCTACTTTCTTGGTATCGAGTGCGCGGCGGACGATGGCGACCACGTCGTGCGAGGTCATTCCGGGGGCTTTGTCTACGATGAGGACTCCGTCAAGGCTGGTGGTGGATGGCATCTGCAATAGCATTGAGTATGTTGGTTTCGACTTCCTCCAAACGCCCGGTGACGCGGGCCCCGGCGGCGAGCGTGTGGCCGCCTCCGCCGAACTTGGCGCAGATGGCGCAGACGTCGTGGCGCGGGTCCTTGGAGCGCATGGAGACACGGACTTTGCCGCCCTCCATTTCTTCCATGAATACGGCGACCTGCACGCCCTCGGTGGAGCGGAGCGTGTCGATGAGGCCCTCGGTGTCGTCGGGCAGGGCCCCCTCGATGCCGTTGAACGCGGCGCGGGTGAGGGCGAAGCTCGCGACGCGGGCCTCGCACGTGAACTTCATGCCGTTAAGCATGACGCGCATGAGCTCCAGGCGGCGGCGCGGGTGGGTTTGGAAAAGCTGTTCGGAGATTTTGCCGACGCGCACTCCGGCGCGGATGAGTTCGGCCCCGATCTCGAAGGTGCGGGCGGTGGTGTTGGAGTATTGGTAGGAGCCGGTGTCGGTGGCGATGGCGGCCCAGAGGTTCTCGGCGATGGCGAGGTTAAAGGGCATGCCGCCTTCGCGGATGAGCTCGTAGATGACCTGCCCGGTGGCGGGGGCCCCGGCGTCGATGTAGACCAGGTCGCCGTAGCCGGTGTTGGAAACGTGGTGGTCCAGGTTGAGCCAGACGCGGGCGGAGCGGACGGCGGCTGGGGCGTCGCCCAGGCGCGGGTGCGTGGAGGTGTCGACGGCGATGGCGACGTCGAAGTCCTGGGGCTCGCGCGGCGGCTTGACGACGAGGTCGGTGCCGGGAAGGAACGCGAGTTTCTCGCCCGGGCCGTCGTCGTTCCATACGGTGACGTCTTTGCCCATCTCGCGCAGGCTCATGGCGAGGGCGACGGCGCAGCCGATGGCGTCCCCGTCGGGGCGCACGTGGCACATGACGACGAATTTCCGGTTCTGCCGCAGGACGTCGGCAACCTGAAGGAGGGTGCAGTTACTCTTACTCATAGAGAAGCCCTCCGTTGCCTGGGTTCACAAGAAGCGGAGGAGGGGTACGGTACTCCTGTTTCGCCCCCATGGCCCGACTTTTTTATCTGGGTCAATCCAACCATCCGGGAGATCAAAAGCTCAGTCTTTGTGTTCGTCCTCCGGATCGCCGGGCTCTTCCGGGGTCTCGGGAATGTCGAGGGTTTGCAGGATTTCGAAGATGCGCGCGCTCCGCTCGATGCCTTCGTCGAGGTTGAAGTGGAGCTGCGGGGTGTATTTCAGGATAACGCGCTTGGAGACGGCTGATTGCAGCTCTTTGCGGTGCTCGTGCAGTTTCGCCATCACGGCCTGGGGGTTATCCCCCAGCACGGAGACGTAGACGTGGGCTTGCTTAAGGTCCGGGGTAATGTCGACGTCCTGGACGGTGACCAACTGGGTGAAGTGGAACTCGCGACTGATGAGGTCCCCGAGTTCCCGCTTTAACAATTCTCTGACTCGGACAAGACGATGTTTCATGGCTTGGAACGAGGGTTCAGGGGAAGGCGGCAGGGCGCTCCAGCTCGATTGCCTGCGCCCGCGTTTGCCTTCCCGCTGAAGCCTCTACAAGGTTTGGGTGAATTTCTCGAGCGTGTAGCACTCGATGATGTCGCCGGTTTCGTATTCGGTATAATCGCCCAGTTTGATGCCGCATTCCAGTCCGGTACGGACTTCTTTGACGTCGTCCTGGAACCGGCGCAGCGTGGCGATGTTGCCATCGTAAACGGCCTGGCGGCGGCGAAGCACGCGAGCCCGGGCGGTGCGGGCGATGCGGCCGTCGGTGACGGAGCACCCGGCGACGATCCCCTTGGTGAGTTCGAACACCTGCTTGACCTCGGCGTGGCCGATGACGCTTTCGCGCAACTCCGGCTCAAGGAGACCGGCCATGGCTTCCTTCACTTGGTCAAGGAGTTCGTAAATGATCGAGTAAAGCTTGATCTGCACCTGCTCGCGCTTGGCGGCGGCGGCGGAGGTGTTCTCGACCTTCACGCCGAAGCCGATGATGACGGCGTTCGAAGCGGTGGCCAGGAGCACGTCGCTCTCGGAGATCGGCCCCACGGCGGAGTGGATGACGACCAGGGAGACTTTCTTGGATTCGATCTGGCTGAGCGAGGCGACCAGCGCTTCGAGGGAGCCCTGCACGTCGGCTTTGAGGACGATGCGCAGTTCCTTCTTGGCGTCGGCGGCGAGGCTGGCGAAGAGGTTTTCCAGCGTGGCGCGCCCGCCGCGCGGGACTGCCAGCTTTTCCTCGCGCTGTTCGGCGAGGCGCTCTTCGGAAAGGGCTTTGGCGGCTTTGTCACTCTCCATGACGAGCAGTTCGTCGCCCGCGTTGGGGAGACCGGCGAAGCCGAGCACTTGCACGGGCGTGGAGGGCCCGGCGAGTTTGACGTTCTTGCCCTTGTCGTTGATGAGCGATTTGACCTTGCCGGAGTAGTTGCCGCAGATGAAGGGCTCGCCGACTTTAAGGGTGCCCATGCGCACGAGCACGGTGGCGGTGGGGCCGCGGCCGGGTTCGACCCGGGCTTCGATGACGGTCCCGCGCGGTTCGGCGGACGGGCTGGCTTTGAGTTCCAGGATTTCCGCCTGGAGCAGGATCATTTCCAGCAGGGTGTCGATGCCGACGCCTTTGACGGCGGAGACGGGACAGGTGATGGTCTCGCCACCCCAATCTTCGGGCGTGAGGCCCTTTTCCTGGAGCTGGCCTTTGACGCGGTCGACATTAGCGCCGGGCAGGTCGATCTTGTTGATGGCAACGATGATCGGCACTTCGGCGGCCTTGGCGTGGTTAAGCGCCTCGATGGTCTGCGGCATGATGCCGTCATCGGCGGCGACGACCAGGACGACGATGTCCGTGACGTTGGCGCCACGGGCACGCATCGCGGTGAAGGCGGCGTGGCCCGGGGTGTCGAGGAAGGTGATCGGGTGGCCGTTGTAATCGACGGTGTACGCGCCGATGTGCTGGGTGATGCCACCCGCTTCGCCCGCTGCGACGCGGGATTTGCGGATGAAATCCATCAGCGAGGTCTTGCCGTGGTCGACGTGGCCCATGAAGGTCACGATCGGGGCGCGCAGCTTGAGCTCTTCCTTTTTGGGAGGGGCCGGGGGCTTGGGCGCTTCGACGACGGGCTCGACTTTGTGCACGCCGCCGCCTTCTTTGCGCTTCTCGCGCTCGAAGACGAAGCCGTGCCTTTTACAAAGGATGGCGGCGATGTCGGGCTCCAACGTGTGGTTGATGGCCGCGAAGATGTTCATGTCCATCAGCTCGGAGATCAACTGGAAGGGCTTGAGGCCCAGCTGGCTGGCCAGCTCCTTGACGACGATCGGCGGCTTGATGTGGATGCGTTTCTCGTCCGGGATGATCTCCTCGGGAGCGGGGGCCGGAGCGGCGGGCTCGGCCGGGACTTCGGCCACGGGCTCGGGCTCGACCGGTTCCGGTGCGGGCTCGGGCTGCGCGGGGGCGAGAATGCGGGAAATGGGAGGAAGCGCGGAGAAGGGCTTGAAGCCGCTGCCAGTGGTGGTGGCGCGACGGCGGGCGGGCTTGGGCCCGTCGATGAGCGAGACGGTCTCAGGAGGCGCGGGCTTGGGTTCGACGGGGGCCTTCGGCTCGACGACGGGCTCCGGTTTCTGAGGGCCGCCCGAGGGACGCGGATGTGCGCCGCCGCCTCCCGTGTTTTTGCGGGGTGCGGGACGTCTTGCGCCTTGGGAATTGGGTGTTGCTCGGGTTGCCATTATTAATTCTAAAAAATGCGGAGGGCTCGGCTAGGGTTTAGCCGCCCCCTTTTGATATTCGCTCTGGGCCGCGTTGTAAATAGCCGCTGCCTGCTCCAGGTCGACTCCGGTGGCGTCGGCGATGTCCTGGGGTTCGGCCCCCACGATCACCTCGGCGCTGTTCATGCCCGACGTAATAAGCTTACGGGCAATGGGTTCGGCGATCTTGAGCGAGGCTGCCAGCGCGCTCGCGGCCTTGGAGACGCTCTGGGCGAACGCTTCTTTGGCAGTTTCGTCTTTTTCGATGTTGATCTCCCAGCCCAGCAGGCGGGAGGTCAGGCGGGCGTTCTGCCCGCGCTTGCCGATGGCCAGCGAAAGCTGGTCCTCGTCGACGCGAAGCTGAACGGCTTTTTTAACGGGGTCCAGGGTAACGCTCTTGATTTTGGCCGGTTTAAGGGCTTCAAGAACGAATTCCTTCACGTCGGCGCTCCACCGGATGATGTCCACTTTCTCGTTGTTGAGTTCGCGGACGATGTTTTTCACGCGGGAGCCCTTCATGCCGACGCACGCGCCAACCGGGTCCACTTTGTCATTGGCGCTATGGACGGCGATCTTGGTACGGTAGCCAGCTTCGCGGGCGATGCCCCGGATCTCGACGGTTTTGTCGGCGATTTCGCTGACTTCCGTTTCAAAGAGGCGGCGGACGAAGTTGGGGTGGCTGCGGGAAAGGATGATCTCGGGGCCACGCGGGCCGACTTCGACGGCGACGACGTACGCACGAATGCGGTCGCCCACGTTGTAGTCCTCGGTCTGGACCCGTTCGCGAGAGGGCATGACGGCCTCGAATTTGCCGAGGTCCACGATGACGTCGGAGCGCTCGAAACGGCGCACAGTGCCGCTGACGATCTCCCCGGCGCGGTCCTTGAACTCGTCGTAGACCATCTCCTTCTCCGCCTGGCGGATGCGCTGCATCATGGCCTGCTTGGCGGTCTGGGCGGCGATGCGGCCGAAATTCTTGGGCGTGACCTCGACTTCGAGCGATTCGCCGAGCTCGGCGTTCGGCTTGAGGATGCGGGCCTTGGTCAGCGCGATCTCGTCGTGGGGGTTCTGGACGTTCTCCACTACCACCAGGTTCGCCAAAGCACGGATTTCGCCGGTCTTGCCATCGACTTCGATGCGCAAATCCCGGGCGGGTCCGATCGCTTTTTTGGACGCGGAGAGGAGGGCATTCTGCACGGCCTCGACGAGCACCTCGCGCTTAATGCCTTTCTCGCGTTCAAAATAATCCAAGCCTGAAATGAGATCGCTGTTCATAAAAAAACGGGATATCCGGAGACAAAAAAGAGTGGGGGGTAAGCCCACTCGCGCTTCGAATAACTTGTCAATCCTAGAAGCGTTCCTCCCTAGCGTCAAGCAGAGAAGAACGCCGGGGTATTCATTAGGAAAGTTGTTCCCTGGAATCGACCCACTTCCCCAACCGTAATGGCAGGGGGCACCGGGCGCAATCCCCTTCGCACGCCAGGCAGAAGTCTTCGTAGAGCTGGAGGAGGCCCTGCTGGGCGACGGCCCGCCGGGTAAGCCGCTTGATCAACGGCCCGGCCCCGAAAAGGCGGAGCGCGGCCAGGTCGACGCGCCGGTTGGAGGCCGTGGCGGGGAACTCCCGGTAGGTTTCCCAGAAGTCCGGGGCGGCGGCCAGGGCCCTGGGGAAGAAAACATTGAGAAGGAGATCGGTGACGCGGTTTTCGCCCACCAGCGCCATGGGGGCACGCGTGCGTGGGGATTTCAGCGTATAGTGCCAGTCCCAATACGGTTCGCTGAGCTGGCTGAAGAAGTGGCGCACCCCGGCGATGTTTCCGGACCCGACGAGCGCCTCCAGGACGGGCCAGTGCCGGACGATCTCGGCCAGGGCGGCAACGCGACGTTGGGGGTGGTTAACCGGGCGCACGCCCCGGAAGTTCCAGAGGCAGGCGGGGACGGTCAGGCGGTCAAACTCGGTGCGGCGGGGCCACCAGCGCGCCCAGACGTCGCGCAGGTAGCTGCGGGTGTCGCCCGGCAGGGGCTGGAAGTCCGTGAGCCCCAGGAAACCGCTCCCTGCGAAAAGGATCGGCTCGATTTCGCCCCGCTCGGCCTCCAGCAGACTTAAGGGGAAGCGCTGGGCCAGCAGGTTAAAGGGGAGCTTATTATTCCGGTAGCCGAGCGCCTCGGCCACGCTCTGGTAGAGGGCCTCGGAGGGCCCGAAGATCTCCCCCAGGCGCTTGAGCCGCGCGGCTTTTTTGCAAAGGCGGAACTGCGCTGCTGCCTCGATGAGCTCCTCGACCTGCCCGGGCGGCATTTCGGAGAGCAGCCCCCGGCAGGCGGTGCTTTCGCTGTTCGTGGGCTCGGCGGGCGGGTATTCAAAATGGATGGTATCGAGCCAGAGCTGCGGCACCTCGCGGCCCAGCCGCGTGCAGGAGGCGGGCAGCAGTTGCCCCCGTTCGTGTGCGGGGTGGCTGGCGAAAACGTGCAGGATCGTCCCCTCGTACTCCGGGCTCGCGGCGGCCTCGGCCTCCCAAGCCTCAGCGCTGGCATGGACCACGACACTGCCCCGCACCCGGGTGGAGCCAAAGGTAATCTCGGCGTCAATAAAGTGGGGCCCGGACCCGGCGTTCCAGCGGCCGAAGCGCTCGATGCGCAGCGGGGCGCGCGTGGTGGAGAGGAATTCGCGCCCGAACTCCCCCGCCAGCCAGAGCGTCTGCAGCTCGACCTCCGGCAGCTCCCTGGGAGCGCGAAGCGTCGCGGCTTCGGAGACGAAGCCCTCTTCCTTCCATTGGGCATAGCGGTCGGCAAGGTCCATTTGAGCCCGACAGGTTAACCCTTCCCCCGCCCTAATGGGAAGCCTGCAATCATTTGCCCTTTTCTCCCCTGCCCCGGAGCAGTTACTCTCGCGGCCATGAAACGGATATTGCTTTGGGCCTGCCTCGTTCTCCCCCTGCTCGCCACCCCCGCTTTTGCCGAACCTGGCTGGGATAGCCATCAAATCATAAAGATCTCGGCAAATTTGTTGAAAAAAGAGGATTTCGCAGCACTGGACAAACTGGCGATCGATATCAAAGCAAAAGGCTACGACATCCGGCAGCGTTATCCCGAGTTACAAGCTTTTTATGAAGGCTTCCGGATCAAAGACTCAGCCACCGACAGGGAATGGCTCGACCAGCAGGGACGGCTGGACTGTTGGATGCGAGACAACCCCGATTCGCAAACCGCCAAAATCGCCATGGTCCACTGGTTCCTCGATTATGGGTGGAAGGCCCGGGGAACCGAGGAGGCGGACAAGGTGTCTCGCGAAGGTTTCAAGCTTATGGAGGAGCGGCTTCGCCAGGGGTCCGCAATTTTAAAAAACGTCCACGGCAGCGACGATCCCGAGGCTTATCGCCTCTGGAGTTTCCTCGAAGCCGAACCCGACTTAGCCAACCGAGGTGCCGGAAAAGCCGCCTTCAATGAGGGCAAAGGCAAGTTTAAGGAATACTACCCCCTCTACGCCAGCAGGGCCTATTTCCTGCTCCCAATGTGGTTTGGCAAAAAGGGGGACTTCGAACAGTTCGTTACAAACGAAGCCAACACGTTCCCCAGCGAAAAAGGAGATGTCCTTTATGCAAGGGTAATCCGGTTCCAGGCCCGGCTCTACGACGACAGTTTTTTCCAAAAATTCCACCTGGATTACGCCCGGATAAAGCGAGGGCTTTTGATCTCGGCACAAAATCCCAAAACCCGGATTGAAGATCTGAGCGATCTTGCCTTCCTTGCGGCGATCCAGGGAGACAAGGAAACCGCCCGGAACCTGATCCTGGACCTGGGCCCGTCCATCTGGACGAAGGGTTCTGGAAGCGAGCAGGATTTTGTCCGGCTGCGCAAGGCATGCGGTGCGGATGAACCCATTCAAAAGGCCATGGACCTGGAACGGTCAGGAAAATTGGACGAAGCGGAAAAAATGTATACATCCTTTCACCCCGATCCTTTGACCAATCCTTGGCTGAAGCCTTTCTATCAAAGAGAAGGGCCCAGGGCCAAACTTCTCCCCCTAATGGCCAATGACAAGCAGACATATGCTCAACTCCTCGATATTGACGTCAACACAGCTAACCCCAACACGCTCTTTGACGTCATCAATATCGCCCCGATGGCCGGAGACTGGGAAAAAGCAGAAGCAGCCGCACGGCTTTTCGATCAAAAGCGCCCCTGGAATATTACGGGGAAGAACGTCCTTTGGTTATGTGCGCTCCACAAAGGGGATCAACAGGAAGTCGAGGCTATCCGAAAACAAATTCTGGATATGAAAACCGACAGAACCGCCTATCAACAAGCCCAAGCGGTTATCGACGGCTCGAAAAGATGGGATGAGGTCCGGGCCATAATCAACCCCAACGACGGATTCGGCATCCAAGCTTACGTCACCATCGCCCTTCACTATGCCTCCGCAAAGGATGCGGCAACCCTGCAAAAAGCCATTGATGAAATGGTGCCCCTTTGCGAAAACGGCGATATTAGAGAGCTTCTCCAGAGTATGAGCTTCGGCCAGTTCAGCCGATCCATGGTCTCCTCACCGGCTCCCGTCCGCTGAGGCCGCCGGGCTCGGCGAGGGCGAGGGCGGCGGGGCCAGCTCCAGCTCGATGGACCGCAGCAGCGCCACCGGGCCGGCCTGCCAGGGTTCTCCCAATCCTTTGCGAACCAGCGCCAGGGCGTCGGCGGTTTTTTCCTGCGAGCGCAGGAGGCCGATCTCGTGCAGCAGGCACCGGAGGCGGTCTGCTTCGTCGCGGTAGGCAGCGCGCGCCTGCTCCCAGGAGGCCATCGCCCCACGGGGGGCACGCGCCTGGACTTGCAGCAGCCCCAGGTCCTCCCAGAGCAGCCCGCTTTTAAGGCTCCTGGCGCGGTTGGCGAGCCAGCCTTCGCCGATCTTCGGGTCGCTGCCCCAGTGGAGCGCCCCCTCGGCCGCGACGCCGAATTCAGCGTAATCAACCGGCGGCTTGCGGCCCGCCTGGCGCGCGGCGAAGGGGCGGTAGAGCGGGTCGCCCACGAAGGTGGACATCCACGAGAGCACCGGCTGGGCGCCGTAGGCGGCGTCGCCGAAGCACGCGCCGCCGGAAAGCTGGTCCTCCAGGAGATCGGGCCGGGTGGTGAAGGTCAGGTAGGGCTCGTAGACGTTGCCAAAGGTGACGGCGGCCCCGTGCTCCAGAAGCGGCGCACACCACCCCTGCAACGGCTCGCGCAGGGAGGTGGCGCTAAAGGAATGGAGGTGAAAGGCGATGGCCCCGGGGGCAAATTTCACCGCCGGGCTTCTGAAAACACCCTCGACCCCGCCCGAATACCACCCGAGGTAAACCGCCGCGCGGGTGAGCGGGTAGTTCTCGGGGAAAAGGGCGGGCCGGGTATCGAGCACGCACGGGAAGCCCTGCGCGAAGAGGTTCCCTGCAGCTTGGCGGAACCATTCGTCCCCCTGGCCGAAGGGTCCTTCGGTGATCCCGCGCGAATCGACGTAGGCGAAGCCCCAGAGGCCCGCCTTTTCGGTCTCCAGGCCGTCGCGGATCATCCGGCGCACGGTGTCGGGCGTGGCGGCGTCCAGGCGGCAGACGCGCAGCAGCCAGGGCGCGGCGGGGTTGGCGGCGTGGCCGGGGCGGGCGAAGGCGGGGTTATCGACAAAACCCGAAATCTGCCGGGAACCGAGCCCGAGGGTGGCCAGCTCGGAGTCGACCGCGGCCTCGTTGTGGTTAATCGGCCCGGAGAGCGGCTTGTCGCCCGGGTACTCCGCCACCGGGGCGATCTTGAGCGGCACGCCCCGGATGAGGGCGACGTAGCGGATGCGGCTGGTGACCACCTGGCCGGAGTCGATATCGGCCTCGGTTTTCCACCAGCCCTTGGCGAGGAACGCCTTGCGCAGCGGCCCGGCGATGGCGGCGTCGTAATCCTGACGCGAGACGGTTTCCCCCGGGGGGCAGGTCAGCGCGATGACGTGGTCCAGCGGGATATTGCGCTGGGTGGCGTAGAAGCTGGCCAGGGCGAGCGAGGCGGGGTCGGCCTGGTTAAAGATCACGACCGTCGCCTGGGCCTCCGGCGTGGGCGGCGGCGCGGCATGCCCCAACGTCCCCCAATATAAGAGAGCCAGCGCCAAGGGCTTCCATGCTTTGCGCTTTTGCATCTTTGCGTGAGTCATTTTTTTCTAAAACTCCAGCTTCAGCCCGTCGTAGGCCAGACGCACGCCCGGCGGCAGGGCGGCTTCGGTCTCGGCGTGGCCGATTTCGTGGCAAAGGTGGGTAAACCAGGTGGCCCCGGGGCGGATGCGCGCGGAAAGGGCGAGGGCCTCCTGGTGGTTCATATGCGTTGGGTGCTCCCGGTGGCGCAGGGCGTCCACGATGAGCACCTCCACCCCCTGGAGCAGCTCCACCACGGCCTCTTCCACGCTTTTGCAGTCGCTGAGGTAGGCGGCGAGCTTGCGGCCGCCGCGCTCCATCAGGTAGCCAAAGGCCGGGGAGCGCCCGTGGGTCATCGGCAGCGGCGTGAGGGTCGTTTCGCCGATTTTAAAGGGCCGGAAGCCCTGCACGACCAGCGGCTTGGGCTTGATGTAGCCGGGATAGACGTTCTGGCCGTTGAAGGCAAAGAAGAAAATCCGCTTCAAATCCTGTATCGTCGCCAAGCCCGCGTAGATGGGCAGCCAGCGGTCGCCGTCGCAAAAACGGCGCAGGTCGTCAAAGCCCATGATGTGGTCGGTGTGGGCGTGGGTATAGAGCACAGCATCCATGCGGCGAACTTTCTCTCGCAGACACTGTAAGCGGAAATCGGGCCCCGTGTCGATCACCCAAGCGGCCTCGGGCGTTTCGACGTACACCGAGGAGCGGGTGCGGAAATCGCGCGGGTCCTCGGACGTGCAGACGGGGCAGTCGCAGGCGATCATCGGCACGCCCTGGGAAGTTCCCGATCCGAGGAAAGTAATTTGGAAGCGATCCATTGGGCGTGATTTGCGGGTTTGAAAAACTCTAGGGACCCTACATAATAACCCACGTGACCGCAACGCTCACTTCCCTCCGCATCCGCAACCTGGCGCTCGTCGAAGACCTGCAATGGCGTCTGGAGCGCGGGTTCGTCGCGGTGACGGGCGAGACCGGCTCGGGCAAATCCATCATCCTGGGCGCGCTGAAGCTGATCCTGGGCGAGCGGGCCGACAAATCCCTCATCCGCACCGGCGCGGACGGCTGCACGGTGGAGGCGGTCTTTGAACTCGAAGGCGGCGCGCCCTCGGCCCGGCTCAACCCTTGGCTGGAGGCGCAGGGCGTGGAGCCGTGCGAGGGGGGCGAGCTGATTTTAAAGCGCACGTTCACCCGCGCGGGCGCCAACCGCCAATTCATCAACGCCAGCGCCACGACCCTTTCCGTCCTCTCCCAACTGGGCGAGGGCCTGGTGGATCTCCACGGGCCGCACGACCACCAGTCGCTCCTCTCCGTGGAAAAACAGCTCGAACTCCTCGACGCCTTCGCGGGCAACGCCGCGCTGCTGGCCGAGTACGAGGCGCGCTACCGCGAGTGGCTCGGCCTCACGTCGGAATACGAGGAGCTTTCCACCAGCGAATCCGCCCTGGAGCGCGAGCTGGACCTCCTGCGCCACCAGTCGCGCGAGATCGAGGCCGCCTGCCTGCGCGAAGCAGAGGAAGCCGAGGTGCTCGCCCGCTACCACGTCGCCACCAACAGCCGCCGCCTGGTCGAGCTGGCCACGCAGATCGCCCGCCGCCTCTCCGACGCCGACGACGCGCTCCTCCCCGGCCTCGCCGAGCTGACCCGCCTTTTCCGCGAGCTCGAAAAGCTCGACCCCTCCACCACCCCGCTCGCCGAGGCCCACACCGGAGCCGTCGCCGCCCTGGAGGACACCGTTCGCGAACTGGAACGCTACGCGGGCCGCCTGGACCTCGACCCGGAGCAACTCGCCGAGCTGGAGGACCGCGTAACGCTCATCGAAACCCTCAAGCGCAAGTACGGCCCCTCGCTCGCCGACGTGATCGCCTTCGGAGCCCAAGCCGCCGCCCGGTTGCACAAAATCGAATCGCGCGGTGACGAACTGGCCCGGCTGGAAAAAGAAATCGAAGCCGCGCGCGCCAAGGTCCAGACCGTGGGCGGCAAGCTCAGCAAAGCCCGCAAAACCGCCGCGCCCAAGCTAGCCGCCGACGTCGCCGGGCAGTTGCGCGACCTCGGGTTCAAAAAAAGCGGCTTCGAAGTCACCCTCACCCCGCAGGAGAAGCCGGGCCCGCACGGCCTGGAAGGGGCCGAATTCCTCTTCGCCCCCAACCCCGGCGAACCGCTCAAGGCGCTCAAATCCATCGCCTCCAGCGGCGAAATATCGCGCGTGATGCTGGCGGTGAAGTCCTCGCTCGCGGCCCAGGACACCGTGGCGCTGATGGTTTTCGACGAAATCGACGCCAACGTCGGCGGCGAGATCGCCCACACCGTCGGGGCCAAAATGCGTTCGCTGGGAGCAGCGCGGCAAGTCCTCTGCATCACGCACCTGCCCCAGGTAGCCGCCGCCGCGCAGGCGCAATGCGTCGTCAGCAAGGAATTCCACGACGGCCGCACCCGCTCACACTTAGTAGAAGTGGAAGGCAAAGCGCGCGTGGAGGAAATCGCCCGGATGCTCGGAGGCCAAACCGAATCCGCCCTGGCCCACGCCCGGGAGTTGCTTAAGGGTTGGAAATAACAAGATAAGAGGGCAACTCTTGAAACTCGGCGCACCTGCTCGTTTCTTTGTCAATTTTCAAGAGTTGACCCCTAACTACCCCTATTAATTGATTGCCCCCCTTAACTAGATTGACCCCGTTTATGGCTCAAGCTTGAACCGAACAATGTCGGCGAACCCAATCGTTTCGGGGAAATTAAATTGATATAATTGTTTGTCTGCTTTAATCGCAATATCCGCATAAGAATTTGAAATAAGATTATCTCCAAATCTTAAACGAGCAAAATGGAATTCCCCTGATGAAACAGGTTCATCTGAATGCGATGGGTAAATAATTATATTTTGACCAATTGAAAAATCGCTTTTGGCGTTTTTTATTTGTATGAAACGAACAAATCCATTTAATTCACATAATAGGCCCGTATTGGCTTCAATGTTCGTCGGATACTCATCGATACATACCGGTTCCGAATATTGATCGAAGGATTGAGTCCAGCCCCAACCATAAACACAGCTGATGTATATATTTGTAATGAAACGGGTGGTGATGCTCACTTAATCAAGGGAATGGGGTCAACTCCTGAAACTTGACAGAATGCGTTCGTAGCCTACAGCAGCCCGATCTGCCCTTTGAAGATCCAGATGAGCGCTTTGACGCCCAGCTCCAGGAGGTTGAAGGGCTTGGCGATGAAGTCGTTGCCGCCGCTGAGGCTTGATTGCACGCGGTTCTGGACGGTCACGGCTCCCGTGATGAAGACGACAGGCACTTTCTTGTAGTTGGGCAGCTTGCGCAGCCGGGTGCAGAGTTCGAAGCCGTTGATGTCGGGCAGGCCTACGTCGATCAAGACCAGGTCGTACTGGTCCTTATCGAATGCGGCGAGGGCCCCCTTGGCGTCCACGGCGCTCGAAACGTTGAGCCCGAGGGTTTCCAGGGCGGCGAGGATGGTCTTGCGGGCGTCGGGGTCGTCGTCGATGGCAAAGAGGCGGGCCTGGGCCGGGTCCTGCGTCAGCGAAAGGTTCTTTTCGTGAATGAGGGTGACGAGGAAGTCAACGGCCTGGCTGACGGTACGCAGGGAAGAGGGGTTGATCTGGCCGGGGATTTTCTTGAGGTCGTCCACGAGCATTTCGAGCGCGTTGGAGAGGGTGGCGACGGGGGTGACGTTGGCGCGGCGGGTTTCCTCGGCCATGCAGTGGAGGCCGACCTGGAATTCCTCCAGGAGCGACATCTCCATCTGGTTCTTGATGAACGCGTGGAGGCTGCGGCGCATGGAGTTGAGGGCCTCGGGCGCGGTTTCGAGGATTTTCTTGAGATCGGGCGCGCCTCCGCCAAAGACGGGCACGGGGCGGGTGGAGACCATGCCGGGATCGTGCGCGGGCGGGGCGATTTCGATGAGCGAATGCCTCGGATCGGCGGCGACGGGCGGCGGCGAAAGCGGTTCCTCCTGGGCGAGGGAGAGCTTCGGGACGGGCGGGAAACTGGAGGCGGCAGGCTGGACCGGGGCGGGCGTGGCGACCGGCACCGGGTGCCGCGGGGTGGAAGGCATTTGCACGCTCGGCATGGAGACCGTCGGCATGGAAAGGGTGGGCATCGGCGCGGGTGCGGCGGCGGCAGGTGCAACGGCGGCGGGCATGGCAACCGGCACGGGGGCCGGAGCGGCGGGCCGCGCGGCAAGGGCGGCGATCTCGCTTTGCGCCAGGGAGAGCTTCCCGGCGGCGGCGGCGACTTCGGCTTTGAGGGCGTCGCGCTCGCGGGCGAGCCCGTCGAGTTGCGCCTGGAGGCCGGATTCCGCGCCTTGGGCGCTGCGGCGGTCGCGCACAAGGCTTTCGAGCTGGCCGCGCAGTTCCCCGCTGGATGCCTTGGCGGCTTCGAGATCGCGGGCGTCGGCCCCGGCTTTCGCCTGGGCTTCGGAGAGGGAGGTTTTCAGCAGGTCGCGCTCTTTGGTGAGTGCCGCGAGGCGGCCCTGCAAGTCGGAGGCGGTGGATTGCGAGGAGGCCCCGTCGCGGGTGGCGGCGGCGAACTTCGACTCCAGTTCCGCGTTGCTGATCTTGGCGGCGTTGCGCTCCTGGGTCATCGCGGTGAGCTTCGCCTCGGTCTCCGTTACAGTGGCCCGAGCCTCGTCGCGTTCTTTGGAAACGGAATCGACCTTGGCCTGCAACGTCACGGAAGCGGCCTTGGCTTCGTCGCGCTCCTCGGTCATGGCATCGAGCTTGCATTGGAGCCCGGCTTCGGCGGCCTTGGCGGCGTCGCGCTCCTTGGCCATGGCGTCGAGCTTGACCTGGGTTTCCTTGACCTCGGCGCGCACTTCGTCGTTTTCCGTGCAGAGCAGGTCGATCTGGGCCTGCAAATCGGTGGCGGAAGCTTTGGCCAAATCGCGTTCGCGCATCAGTTCCTCGATGCGCTGCTGGAGGCTCTTTTCGTAGGATTTGAAGCCGTCGCAGTCGGCGGTGAGGATCTTGATGCGGGAGGCCGTTTCGTCGAGGGATTTGCGCAGTTCGTCGCGCTCCCGGGCAGCCTTTTCGGTTTCGGCCTTGGCCTCGGTGAGCTGGGTGGCGAGGCGGTCTTTCTCCTGCTGGAAGCTGTCGCGGGTCTGGGTGAGGGCGGCGATCTGCTGGCGGTCGCCGGTCTGGTCGCCGGAGAGGGTGGAAATCAGCGCGTTGGAGTCGCGCAGCTTCCGGGCGGTGAGCTCCACGGCTTCGCGGGCTTCCTTGGCCTCTTTCTCTGCCTTGGCGGCGCGGGCCTCGGCGGCGGCGACCTCCTCGGTGGCCTGGGACTGGTCGCGATCGCGGTCGCGGGAGGCGTTTTCCAACCGCAGGAGGGTTTCGTCGCGCTTGGCGAGGGCGGCGTCGAGCTTGGCCTTGAGGCCGTCGATTTCGGACTTCAGCTCGCCGATGGCGTTCTCCTGCTCCAGGAGGCGGGCGGCGGCTTCCTTCTGCTTGCGGGTGCTCTCGGCGGCGGCCTTGGTCTCGGCCTCTACCTGGGCTTGCGCGGCGGCGAGCTGGGTGGAGAACTGTTCTTTTTCCGCGCGAAGGGTGTCGCGGGCCTGCATCAGGGAGGCGATCTTCTGCTGCTGGCCGGTTTGGTCGCCGGAGAGGGCTTCCACTTGGCCCTTGGCGTTCTGCAATTCGCGCTCGGCTTTGGCGGTCTTTTCCCCGGCGGCTTTGAGGCTCTCCTCCAGCGCGGTGACGCGGGCCCCGGCGATGGAAAGGGCGGTGGCGATGCTCTTTTCCTTCAGGTCGATGACCTTCCGGTTGCTATCGGTCTCGGATTGGAGTTTATCGAGCTGCTCCTCGGCGTCCTTGAGCTGGGCGGCGAGGGCTTTGTTATGAAATTCCAGCCCGTCGCGCTCTTTGGCGAGGGTCTCGGTCTCCTTTTTGAGCTTCTCGACCTCGTCGGCGAGCCCCTTTGCCGCGACGTCGGAAACCCCGCTGCCCGCCTGCCGCTGGAGGCCGTAATGGATGGTCAGGGTGCCCCGGACCGCGCCGAACTGGACGATGTCGCCGTCCTGGACCTCCTGCTCGGCGATCGGCTCCTGGTTGACGAAGGTTTTATTCGTGGAGCCGAGGTCGCGCAGGACGAACTTGCCCCCCTGCTGGATGAACTGGGCGTGGTGGCCGGAGACCGAGGGGTCTTTGATCCGCACGTCGTTGTCGGACTTCCAGCCGACGGTGGCGGCTCCCTCAAACTGGACGATATCCGTGTCGCCCTCCGGGGTGGCCAGGGCCAGGCGGCCGCGCAGGCGCGCTTCGACGGCCGATTTGCCCTCCCCGGGGTCGCTCTCTAGAAAGAGGCCCTCGATCTTGCCGAAACGTACCGAATCGCCTTCCTTGAGACCGGCCTCGAAAATCGCCACGCCGTTGACCCAGCATTTATTGGCCGAGCCCAAGTCGCGCAATTTATACGTACCATTCTCAAAAATGATCTCGGCATGGCGCGGGGAGACCGAGGGAGCCTTGAGCGGGAACGCGTTTTCAGCTGCCTCGCCGATGGTGAGCGGCTGGTTCTGGGGTACTCCGTGGGAGATGATACCCGATCCGGGGATATGTACGTAGAGTGTGGCCATGAGGGAAAACAACTACCAGGGGAGATGACGGCTCATGAATTGGGAGGTTGTGAAACCGAGTTTGAGGAGCAGGTTACGTGCCCTCGCGGCCCGGGGCAACTCTCAAACGATTCATATTGCAGCCCACCGCGCAGAAAATCAACCCGAGGGCGAGCTGCCCACCCAGCATCCCGAGGCAGAGCCCGGAGGGGCTTTGCGGGTTGACCATCTGGAGGATTTCGTAAAACCGCGTCCCCTCCATCGACTGGAAGTACGCGCCGGAGCCCCAGTAAAGCGGCGAGAGGGGCCGCAGCGTCCAGCTCAGCCACTCGGGCGGGGCCAGGAGCACGCCCGCAAAAGGCAGCTGCAAGGCCGCCAGCCCGAAGCAGAGCTGCCGCGCCCGCCCGGGCGTTCGTGCAAAGCTTGAAAGGGCCAGGCACATCGCGGCAAATGCAGCATTGGCCAGGGCCAACACGCCCGCCTGCCACCCCAGCGCGCCCGGCATCCGGCAGACTTCGTGGATAAAGACCCCCATCCAAAGCGCCTGAAGCACCACCCAGGGGAGGAGAAAAGCGGCCTTGCTGGCGACGTAGGCCCCGACGCGCAGCCCCCGGAATTTCTCGCGTTCGAGGAACCCGCGTTCTCCGGCGACCTCGTTTGAGGCAAGGCGACCGGTAAGGAAGGCCAGCAGGACGAACTGCGCCAGCACGAGGCCATTGACCAACCCCACTCCGTAGGTGGCGTCAACGGCCAGGAGCGCGTTCTCGCGGACCTGCGCGGCCACGTCGCCCCGCAGCGCCCCGGAGAGGCCGACGAACCTCGGCAGTCCGTCCATGGCGAACACCGCCGCGGCCAGGGGAAACGCCAGGGCCAGGGTCAACTCGCGGCCAAGCTCGGCCCGGTCGCGAAGGAGGACTTTGCAACGCCGCCTCAGCAGCCCAAGCCCCTGCCGAAACGCGCCCGGCGGCCCAAGCCGCGCCGGGGCCCCGCTCTCGGCTCCGGCGGGAAGGGCGCGACGATAAGCCTCGCCGTGTTTTTCCCAGGACCCATGCCACTGCCCGCCGTCCCGCGAGGCGAGCTGCGCCCAGAGCGCCCCGGGTTCTTCGATCTGAAAATAATGAGCCAGAGTCCCCGGCACGCCATGGTAGGCCAGGTGGCCACCGCAGAGCACGAGTACGGAATCGAAATCCCCCAGCCGGTCCAGGGCCTCGGTAACGCGCACGATGGCGATCCGCAGCTCCCCGGCCACGGTGCGGAGGAGGCGCTCGAATCCGGGATCGCTCCCGGCGTCGTCCCGCTCATCCCAGAGAAGCAGCCCCGGGGAACCGGCCAGCTCGAGGGCCAGCTCCAGCCGCCGCCGCTGCCCGCGCGAAAGGGTACCGCCCAGGCGCTCCCCGACCTCCGCCAGCTCTACACGGCACAAAAGGGCATCGGCCTGCGCGGCCCGGTCCGCCGCCGAGGCAGCCACGCGCAGCCGCAGCGCGCCGGAAACTTGTTCGCGAACCGTCAGCCAGCTTGCCGCCCGGTCGTGGCCGAAATTCAGCGCCGGATGGTACGCCACAGAGGGAGCCGGAGTCGGCCCCGCCCAGAGCACCTCGCCAAAAGTGGGAACCCGCACGCCCGCGAGGACCTGCAACAAAAGGCTCTTGCCCGAGCCGGGGGGCCCCACCAGGGCCACCACCTCGCCGGGGGGAAAAACGGCGCTGACATCCCCCAAAAGGACTCGTTCCTGGGGAAGGGCCGCCGCTAAAAGCGAAACATCGTGGAGTTCAAACACGCGCCTTACCCTAGAGAGGTGGGCGCGCCCGGTGCAAGTCCCGGCTTAACGGCTTGTTGAAAAACTAGGGCGAAACCTGTTCGTCCGGATTTGGCGCCGCCGGGCGAGGCTGGTGGTAGACATCCTCGGCCAGTCGGAAAAGCCCATAGATCAGCGCGGCGGGCTTGATCACCGTCAGCACCAGGCTGGCCACCGCCGCCATCACCAGCCGCAACGGCAGCTGAGCCAGCAAAAAGCCGATCCCCAGGCTAAAAAGCGCCGCCTTTTCGGGATGCTCGCGAATGCATTGGGCCGTTTTCTCCACCGTTTCCCCACACTTGGGGCAAAAGATCTTGCGTTCCATACCCCTTGATTCGCACTCCCCCGCCGGGCCGGGCGCAAGGGAAACTTTGGGGGCTTCTTGGCCGTCATCGACAATTTACAAAAAGGAATTTCGAAAATCCCCAGTTTGCGTCTACCGTGTGGCCCGTGAAACTGCTGCTTGTCGACGGCCCCTACTATGTTTACCGATCGTTTTTTGCCATCCGCGAACTCTCCAATTCGCGGGGCGAGCCGACGAACGCCATCTACGGCTTCGTCAAAGTGCTCCGCAAAATGATCCGGGACATCGCCCCGGACCTGGTCGCCGTCTGCTGGGACGAAGGCCTCCCGCCCCGGCGCACCCAATTGCAACCCGAGTACAAAGCCCAACGCCCGGAAATGCCCGAGCTGATGCGCCCGCAGCTGGCCCCCATCCGGCGGCTCGTCCCCCTGATGGGCATCGCCAGCCTCCGCATGCCCGACACCGAAGCCGACGACCTCATCGCCACCTACGCCTGCGAAGCCCACCGTCGCGGCATGGAAGTAGTCGTAGCCACCAACGACAAGGACCTCTTCCAGCTCGTCAACGGCAGCATCCGGGTCTACTCCACCAACAAAACCGACCTCGCCTCGCCCAAAGACGCCTTCGCGCTCCTGGGCGGGGACTACGTGCGGGCCAAATGGGGCGTCGAACCCGAGCAAATCGGCGACGTCCTCTGCCTGGTCGGCGACTCCGCCGACAACATTCCCGGCGTCCCCGGCCTGGGGCCCAAGCGGGCGGCAGCACTCATCGGGCAATACGGCAACATCGCCGCGCTGCTCAACCAAGCAGAGTCGATCCCGAACGAAACCCTCCGCGAAAAGGTGCTGGCCGGGCGCGAGCAAATCCTGGAGAACCAGGTCATGATCCAGCTCGACACCTGCCTCCCCCTGCCCGCTCCGCTGGACGAACTGACCCTGAACCCGCGCTACCCCGAGCTGCTGGCCGAGCTGGAGCCCTGGGAGTTTAAATCGCTAACCCAGGAGATCCGCGACGAAGCCGCCAAAACAGCCCGGCCAACCCAAGGGGAGTTGTTTTAGGTAAACAAACGCCCAAAACCATTGCGGAAGTATTTTCCTTGTGCCACCCTCGCTCTCTTAACCATTCATGAAACTCGAACGCCTACCGGAGTATACCACGATTGTTGTTACAATCTTCTGCGGGATGCTGCTTGCCCTCTACGTAGGTGTTTCCGCCGGCACGGGATCGCGAACCCCGGTCATCTTGCTCGCTGGCTTTCTGGCGATGGCCGTAGCGTTAACGCTAAAGGAAAAAATCTGGCTCCTGATTCCCATCAGCAGCACCTTTACAGGGACCGTTGCGGGAAGCAGCTTCAACCTCAGCCATCTCTCCATTTTTTACGTATTTTCAGTATATTTGACATTGAGGGCCTTGAAGATCGTCCGTTCCAAGGCGTCCTATGGTTGGCTGGACTACTTGCTTTTTGCCAATCTTGCCTATCTCGCGGTCACCTATCTTCGCAACCCGGTCGGCACGAATAGCACTGGCTTTGAAAAGATCGGCGGCCGCCCTTACGTTGAGATCATTTTCATGCTCCTGGCCTACTATGTTCTCGGGCTGGTAAAAATATCTCCGAAGCTCGCCATGCGCTTACCGCTCTTGATGATCTTGGGAAGCACTTTTAACACTCTGGCCGGGGCGGTGGGAGCTTTCTTCCCCTCTGTGGGAATGAAGCTGTACAGTATTTATAGTGCTTTTGCTCCCCCCCAAAGTGTTGTGCTGGGAACGGCCGATCCCAATGGCGTCAATCGCGAGACGTATATGGCATCTGGTGGGAGTAAAATTTTTCAAGCGTTATGCTCGTATTTTCCACCTCTATCGCTTCTAAACCCCATTCATTTATTTCGTTTTGCAATAACATTGCTCGCCTTAATTGCGATTCTGAAATCTGGATTCCGCTCAATTCTTTTCGACGCCTTTATTTTTGCCGTCATCGCAACTTACTTCCGCAGTGGCGCTGCCTCGGTGATCCGAATAGCTGCTTTAGCGGGTTCCATTATCATCATCGCCGTCATGGGGCAGGGCACCCTTTTCAACCTGCCGCTGAATATGCAACGTTCCCTTTCGTTTCTTCCAGGACGCTGGGATTCGAGCTCCGTACAAGACGCTAAGGGGTCAACGGAATGGCGGCATGAGATCTGGGATAATGTGCGGCGTTCCGGAAATAAATATATCAACAACTGGTGGTTCGGGGACGGTTTTGGAATGACCCGGGAGCAGCTACGCGAAAGCCAAATGATAACCAGTGATTCTCAGGAAAATCTGACCATTGCCGGGGATTATCACAGCCTGCCGCTCTCTACAATCCATGTGGTTGGCTACGTTGGCCTTGTGCTTCTGATGATCCAGCTGATCGGACAATCATTTTATGCGTACAAGTTGGTCGCCCGTTCCCGCAGGACGCCTTTTTTTGCACTGGCTCTTTTCGTCGCAGCCCCCCAGGTCTACCTCCCGGTGACATCCATCCTTATCTTTGGAGCATTTAACCTCACAGCTCCGGGCAATGTCATCGCCGTGGCCTGGATGCGGCTCATCAGCCGATCCCTGGAAGCCTATCTTGAAGAAAAAAAACAATCGGCTTCAACACGGCCCGCCCCCCTGCCCGACTTTGAGTTTGCTCCTCAATTTTTAAAGGCTTCGATCACCAAAGGCTCCCTATGAAAGTTGTAATCCTCTGCGGTGGTAAAGGAACGCGTTTGCGGGAAGAAACCGAGTACCGCCCTAAACCCATGGTCCCCATCGGGGGGCGGCCCATCCTGTGGCACATTATGAAGACCTATGCCACCCATGGGTTCAAAGACTTCATCTTGTGCCTCGGATACAAAGGAAATATTATCAAAGAATACTTCCGGAATTACCAATGGATGTCCACCGACGTCACCCTGCAGCTGGGAGAGGAGCCGTGCCTCCACTTTCATGACAAGCACGATGAGGAGAGCTGGACGGTGACCCTCGCAGAAACCGGCGAAGAAACCATGACCGGTGGGCGCATCGAGCGCATCCGCAGACACCTCGGCGACGACGAAGAGTTTTTTCTGACTTACGGCGACGGCGTCAGCTCCGTAGACATCCGCGCGGAACTCGCCTTCCACCGATGCCACAAAAACCTCCTGACGTTGACCGCCGTCCACCCTCCGGGGCGTTTCGGCGAATTGACCTTGGATGAAGAAGACTCCGTAAAAACCTTCAATGAAAAGCCTCAAACCGAAGCGGGATGGATCAACGGAGGCTATTTTATCGCATCAACCAAAATATTCGATTACCTGCAAAATGCCGACAACGTCATGTTCGAACAGGAACCGATGCGGCGAATCGCGGCAGCCGGGGAAATCAAGGCATTCAAGCATTCGGGCTTCTGGTACCCGATGGACACCTACCAGGAAAATCTGTTCCTGAACCGTCTATGGAACGAAGGGAAAGCGCCTTGGAAAGTTTGGTAACATTTATTTGACCATTCAACGCTCGACTCCGTTTGCCTATCCCTTTCAATTCCTCCATGGCGTGCCCAAACCTGATCTCCAATTCAACGACAGCGGCAGCAGTTCCGTTCCGGAATGCCTTCTCGGGCAAAACGGTTCTGGTAACCGGCCATACCGGTTTTAAAGGGTCGTGGCTTTGCGAATGGCTGCTCCAGATGGGCGCGGACGTCCATGGGTTTTCCCTGGCGCCGGAAAGCACCCCGGCGCTGTTTGATCAACTCGGGCTCGCCAACCGTCTCCATCACCAGATCGGCGATATCCGAGACGCCGCGCTTTTGCGACAGGCGGTGGAAGCCGTACAGCCCGATTTCGTCTTTCACCTCGCCGCGCAAGCGCTCGTCCGGCTCTCCTACGATAGGCCCGTGGAAACCTATGCCACCAATGTGATGGGAACCGTCCACGTTCTGGAAGCCTTGCGTTCGCTTCGGAAACCGTGCGCCGCGGTCTTCATCACCACCGATAAGTGCTACGAAAACCGGGAATGGATCTACGGCTACCGCGAAGAAGACCCCATGGGCGGCTTCGATCCGTACAGCTCCAGCAAGGGAATGGCCGAACTGGCCATCACCGCCTACCGCCGGTCCTTTTTCCAGAATCACCCCGTCAAAATCGCCAGCGCCCGCGCAGGCAACGTCATCGGCGGCGGCGACTGGGCCCTCGACCGCATCGTGCCCGACTGCATCCGGGCCCTGCATTGCGCTGCCCCCATAGGCATCCGCAACCCCCATGCCACCCGTCCGTGGCAGCACGTTCTGGAACCCCTGAGCGGCTATCTCTGGCTGGGCGCCCGCCTCGCTTCGCAGGAAAAATGCGAGGGCCCGCTTTGCTCCGGCTTCAACTTCGGCCCGGGACACGACGCCAACCGCACCGTGGGCGAACTCGTCCGGGAGATCCTCAAATCCTGGCCTGGCACCTGGGCAGACCAGAGTGACCCCAACGCCCCGCACGAAGCCAAGCTGCTCCAGCTTTGCACCGACAAGGCCAGCGCCCTCCTGGGCTGGTCCCCCGCCTGGCAGTTTCCCCAAGCCATTGCCGAAACCGTCCGCTGGTACCACGAAACCGATACCTGCCAGGGCGAACCAGCCCGGTTCCAATCCCTCACCCATCAACAGATTGCCGCCTACACGGCCTCAGCCCAAGCCGCGGGGATCGCCTGGGCCGTCAACCAACCATGAACACCGCCGCCGAAATCAAAGCCGAAATTCTGCGCCTGACCCGCGACTACTCCGCCCTGATGCACCGGGCCAATCGCCCCGGATCGGAAGCCGCCACCGAGTTTGTCCCCGGCCAAACCACCGTGCCCTATGCCGGTCGGGTCTTCACGGAAGACGAAGTAGAGGCGGCCGTGAGCAGCACCCTCGATTTCTGGCTCACCCTCGGCCCCGAAGGCGCGGCGTTCGAAAAAGAGCTCGCCGGGATCTTGGGCGTCCGGCACAGCCTCCTCGTCAACTCCGGCTCCTCGGCCAACCTCGTCGCTTTCGCTGCGCTGACCAGCCATAAACTTCCCGCCGAACGCCGCATCCGCCCCGGCGATGAAGTCATCACCTGCGCCGCGGGCTTCCCCACCACCGTCTCCCCAATCATCCAGAACGGTGCCATCCCCGTCTTCATCGACAATGACCCCGCCACGGGCAACGCCGACGTCTCGCAGCTCGAAGCCGCCTACGTCCCCGGAAAAACCAAGGCCGTCATGATGGCCCACGCCCTGGGCAACCCCTTCGACCTCGCCACTGTTCTGGAATTCTGCCAGGCCCACAACCTCTGGCTCATCGAAGACAACTGCGACGCCCTCGGGTGCACCTACACCATGCCGCTTGAACGAGCCCAGAGACTCGGAATCAAAGGCAACTCCCCCGAGTTTGCCGAAGACGGCCAAAACGTCACCCGCTACACCGGCTCCTGGGGCGACATCTCCACCCAGTCCTTTTACCCGCCGCACCACCTAACCCTCGGCGAAGGAGGGGCCGTCAACATCATCTCCAAGCCACAGCTCAAGACCTACGCCGAGAGCTTCCGCGACTGGGGGCGCGACTGCTGGTGCGCCAGCGGCATGGACGACACCTGCCACCGGCGCTTCGACTGGCAGCTCGGCGAACTCCCGCGCGGCTACGACCATAAATACATCTACAGCCACTTGGGCTACAACCTGAAGCCGCTCGACATCCAGGCCGCCATCGGCCGTCAGCAGCTCAAAAAGCTGCCCCGCTTCATCCAAACCCGCAAAGAGAACTGGGAAACCCTGCGCCGAGGCCTGGCAGATCTGGAGGAATTCTTCGAATTCTCCCTGCCCACCCACGCCACCGGCTGGACCGCCGACGGCTTCACCTGGGACCCAAGCGGCTGCCGCACCGACAACAGCTGGTTTGGCTTCCTGCTCCTCGTGCGCGCCAACGCCCCCTTTACCAACAGCCAGCTGGCCCGTGCGCTCGACGCCGCCAAGATCGGCAACCGAATGCTCTTTGGCGGAAACCTCGTGCGCCAGCCCGCCTTCATCCAACTGCGCAAAGACAACCCAGCCGCCTTCCGCGTCGTGGGCGACCTCAACGGCGCCGACCGCATCATGAACCAAGCCCTCTTCCTGGGGACCTATCCCGGCCTCTCCAAAGCGATGCTCGATTATGAAATCGAGACGATCAGGGCGTTCTGCCATTGCCAATGACCCAGCGGCCCTCAACCCAGGATCTGGATGAAATTTTCCTCAAAGGCCGTACTCTTTGGGAAAAACTGGACGGAAAGCGTTTATTCATTTCCGGTGGAACCGGTTTCTTTGGACGATGGCTGCTGGAAACCTTCGACTACCTGAACCGCTGCCGCAGAGTCGACACATCGGTAACCGTGCTCAGCCGGAACCCCGAACGTTTTTGCCAAAAAGCTCCCCATTTTCATCATCATCCCCGAATCGACTTCATTAGCGGCGACATCACCGGCTTCACCTTTCCAAAAGGCCACTTTGATTACGTAATTCATGCCGCCACGGAGGCCAGCACATCGCTGAACGCCCACCAACCGCTGGCCATTCTCGACCCCATCGTCGCGGGGACCCGGAGAATGCTTGATTTCGCGCTCCAATCCGGAGCCTCCAGATTCCTCCTGACCAGCTCCGGTGCCGTCTACGGGCGGCAACCGCCAGAGCTTCCGCTCATCCCCGAAACCTACACAGGCGCACCTGATCCCTGCTCAACCCGCAGCGCCTACGGCGAAGGCAAGCGCATGGCCGAGCAGCTCTGCGCCATCTACCACCAGCAACACGGGATCGAGTGCACCATTGCCCGGTGCTTCGCCTTTGTCGGGCCCTATCTTCCCCTCGAGACCCAGTTTGCCGTCGGCAACTTCATCGGCAACGCCCTGCGGGGAGAGCCCGTCATCATCAAAGGCGACGGCACCCCATACCGCTCCTATCTTTATGCCACGGACCTGATCGTCTGGCTGCTCACCATCCTGCTTAACGGCCAGGCCATGCAGCCTTATCACGTCGGATCAAACCTCCCCCTTTCCATCGCGGAGCTGGCACAAATGGTGGCCCGCCTTCCCCAGCCCCCGATCCCCGTAGAAATCCAGGGCACCCCAATACAGGGAGCCCTCCCCGAGCGATACGTCCCCGACACCCAATTCACCCAAAACCGGTTAGAGCTTCAAATCTCCGTGCCAATCGAGGAAGCTCTTCAACGGACTTGGTCGTTTCATACGGCTCAAACCTAAGTTACCTTTGCCCCGATAATCAACACCTCGAATGAAAGCCGCCGATTACATTGCTCTTTACCTGCAACACCGTCGCGTCACGCACGTCTTCGAGCTCGTTGGAGGAATGATCACCTTCTTGCTCGATTCGCTGCACGAGCGCACATCCATCAACATCGTCAGCATGCACCATGAGCAAGGCGCGGGGTTCGCCGCCGAAGGCTGGGCGCGAGCCAGCGGAATTCCCGGCGTGGCATTGGCTACCAGCGGGCCCGGCGCAACCAATCTCCTCACCGCTATCGGAAGCTGCTTCTTCGACTCAACGCCAGCCGTTTTCATTACCGGGCAGGTTAACCGGACAGAACAAAAAGCCTCGCGGCCCATCCGCCAGCTCGGATTTCAGGAAACCGACATCGTCTCCATGGCCCTCCCCATCACCAAGGGGGCCTGGCTCGTCAATCAACCCGAAGACCTGCCCCGGCTTCTCGAAGCAGCCTTCGCCCTGGCAACATCAGGCCGCCCCGGGCCCGTTTTGCTGGATCTCCCTCTCGACGTTCAGCGCGCTGAAATCACCGATCTCAAACGCCTGGAATCCACCCCCGCCCAAATCCCGGTTTCCGCAGCCGCGTCCGAAACCCGTGAATTTTGGAACGAAGCATGCGCCCGGTTGGAGGAAGCAAAAAAACCGCTGGTTTTAGCCGGGGGTGGTATTCGGTCCGGACAAGCCACCGATCTTTTCCGGCAGTTTGCGGAAACCATGGGCATTCCCGTCGTCCACTCCCTGATGGCCGGCGACGTCATTCCATCCCACCATCCGCTGCGAGCCGGCTTAATTGGCACCTACGGGAACCGGTGGAGCAACATCGCTTTGAGTGAGAGCGATTACCTCCTCGTATTGGGCAGTCGTCTCGACGTTCGGCAAACAGGAGCGGATACCAAGGCATTCAAAGGCGCAAGACCCATCTTCCATGTCGATTGCGAGGCTGGAGAAATGAACAACCGCATCGAAGGCTGCGTCAGCCTGCAATGCGAACTAAAAGACTTCCTGGCGCATGCCGCGGCGAACCCTCCCGCGAGGCTCTCGCACCAAGAGTGGATTTCCCAGATCAGCACCCTCCGGGAAAAGTGGCCCGATACCAACGAACAAGCTTCAGTTCCCGGCATCAATCCGAACGTCTTGATGCACCAGCTTTCGAAGAAATCAGGCATGGCCTCCGCTTATGTAATCGACGTGGGCCAGCATCAGATGTGGGCGGCGCAATCACTCGAAATAGCCAGCCATCAACGCCTGCTGACATCAGGAGGCCTGGGCGCCATGGGGTTTTCCCTTCCCGCGGCGATTGGCGCATGCTTTGCAAGCAACGGGAATCCCGTCGTCTCCATTTCCGGAGATGGAGGATTCCAACTCAACATTCAAGAACTGCAAACCATCGCGCATCATCAGTTACCGATAAAGATTGTCGTCATCAACAATCATTGCCACGGCATGGTGCGGCAATTCCAGGAATCCTATTTCAACTCCCGCTACCAATCCACCGTATGGGGCTATTCAGCGCCATCATTCACAGCGGTAGCGCAAGCATACGGCATCCAGGCGTGCAGCGTCACAGATCCCGCCTGCCTAGAAGCAGCCATCGAAGAAAGCTGGGCCCACCCCCAAACACCATATCTGCTTGAAGTAAACATCGCCCCGGCAGCCAACGCTTATCCCAAAATGGCTTTCGGCAAACCAATGTCAGAGATGGAGCCTTTTGCAAAACCGCTGGAAATGGAAGGAACTTAAGCAACCGCTTTGATATGATGCACATGATCAAAGCTCTCTTCCGTATTCTGGGAATCGACCGCGCCGTTTTTTTCTCCAATGCAAACCAGATCACGCGACTGCTCACCGGCCCGATCACCATTGCACTCGTCCTTCGGTACCTCACCCCGGAGCTTCAGGGCTATTTCTATGCGTTTAGCGGGATCGTCGCAATGCAGACGTTCCTGGAAATGGGGTTCTCTCAGAACATCCTGCAATTTGCTTCGCACGAATATTCCAAACTGCGAATCAACTCAAACTCACAACTCGAAGGCGACCCCGAAGCCCTTTCGCGGCTATCCTCCCTCGCTCGCCTCTCCTTCAAATACTACGCCTGCGCAGCCATCTTGTTTTTGATTTTCATAGGCGGCGGTGGCCACATCTTCTTCGCCACATCCCCCAACCACGGAGTGGCTTGGCAAATATCCTGGTGGATCATCGCTCTATGCGCCGCCCTTTCGCTGATGATCAACCCGGCATGGTCGCTACTGGACGGGTGCAACCAAGTGGCCATCATCTCGCAATTCCGCTTTTGGCAGTCCCTGGCCGGATTCGCCAGCAACGCCATCGCATTAGTTTGCGGTTTCGGCATTTTTGTCCCCGCTTTTAACAGCGCCGTTATATTGCTGGTTTCCCTGGTCTACCTTGCCATCCGGTGGAAGCCCTTTTTCCTCCAGCTTCTCAATAAACCAACCCATGGAACCATCTCATGGCGGCACGAGATCTGGCCCTTCCAATGGCGCATCGCCGTAAGCTGGATGTCCGGGTATTTCATCTTCGACATTGTCAACCCCATCGCCTTCCGCTATTGCGGAGCGGTCGATGCCGGGCGCTTCGGCATGAGCCTCCAATTCGCCAAAATGATCACCAATGTCGGAATGGCTTGGATCTACACCAAGGCCCCGCGCTTTGGAATCTTGGTTGCATCAAAAGACTGGAAAGGACTAGACGCACTCTGGCGACACAGCGCAACCCTGGCTACTTCAATGAGTGCGCTGGGGCTGGGGCTGTTTCTTGCCGCCATTCCGACGGTTGGCGCTTTCATTCCGAAAATACCCCAGCGCTTTGCACCCCTTGAAGTCACCGCTTGGATTGCGGGGGGAATGCTGGTTCAGACCGTCATCGGGGCCATGGCTCTGGAATTGCGCGCCCACAAGCGCGAACCCTACATGTGGCTCTCCGTGGGCAACGCGGTCCTAAGCATAGCCTTGATTTATCCCATGACCCGCCAATGGGGAATCACGGGAGAAGCCATGGCCTATACGCTGGCGATATGGATCACGCTTATCCCTGCCGCGATCATCTACTACAGCAAGCGAATTGAATATCGCGTAGCAGTTGACCCGAACCTGGCCCCGCGCCAGGAAACCGACACACAAAACGCTCTGACATAGAATGATATGGCTACGCCACTTCTAACGATTGCCATCCCGACGTACAACCGCGCCGCCAAGCTTAAGGTTCAGATCGAAAGGCTGCTGCCGCAAATCGGTCCCGAAATACGCCTGTGCATCTACGACAACGCAAGTCCGGATGGAACTCAAGAAATAGTAGAACCATACATTTCCCTGGGCGTTTCCTATTTTAGAGCTGCGACTAACTGCGGCGCTGGACGGAATATTTTTCGCTGCTTTGAAGAGTGCCAAACGGAATGGTTGTGGGTATTGAGCGACGACGATCCGATTTCCTCAACCGCCATCTCAGATTTACTGTCTCTTTTGCACACTCAAACCTGTGATTTAATTCATACATCCACGGCGGATCGTACGTATGATTCTGATCTGATACTATCAGATATTGCTTCACTTTTTGATTACACGAATTTTGGTTCCTTGCTGTGGATCTCTCCTGCTATATATCGGACCGCATCATTTGTACCTCTGTTTAGAATGTATAACGAGAGCATCTCCACCTGGGGCCCTCATTTAATCATGATTTTAGCCCTCCTTGAATCTCACGGCGGCAAGGTACTATTAAGCCCTCTCCGGCTCATTCCAGACCCTTCCGATCCGGCGCATGCATGGTCTACATTAGACTGCATTCTTCGACTCAGTCAAATCCCTGCATATCTAACACAGCCAAGCAATCAAAAATTATTGGCTGAACGGATTTTCGTGGAATGGTTCGATGGAGCTTTTTTAAAAGGGCTTAGAGAAATCAAACATTCTACAGATATCTATAGGTGGCGTCGGATTTACAGCCAGGCAAAGTTCAATCTAAAATCCTATGGAGCTCAAGGTGCATGGGGCTTTTTCCTGCATAACTGGTTCCGTGCTGGTTATCGTCGGTGTGCTCTAAACAACTTTCGACAGGCCTTTATGCTCGGTTTATTGCGTTGGTGTCCAGTTGTTTTATTCGATTTGATGCTTGCGATACTGCCCCTGCCTCTTTCTTTGCGAAAGTTTTATAAATCACGCAAAGAATTTACGCCTTGTGCATGATGTATAGAATATAGATTGACCCGCTTTCCCATTCTAAAAATCATTTCACATACAACCTATTCTCCAAAAGCTATGCGATTAAAAAAGGGCTTCTTATTGGTGATGCACCATCTTCGGGCTGCATGGTACGCCATCACCGTGGCCTTGCCAATCATCTTGCGCACAGGCAGACGGCCCGTCATCTTCAACAAATGGAGTGGGATCGGTGATATTATCTGCACATTCCCCGCGGTCATTGAACTTAAAAAGCGGCATCCTAATGCCGCGCATATCTACAACTGCCACCCCGAATATACCTGCCTCCCGAAGCTCGGCGGCATCACGGATAAAACCACCAGTTTTCCTGACGTCGGTGTCGTCGGCTATTGGTACCGATTTCTGCTTGCGGGCTATTACAACTTCGCCTCGGATGACGATAAGCCCGAAGTTACGCCCACCGATGTCTATATCAAAGACTTCGGCCGCTCCCATGGCGTCGCAGTGGGCGAGATGCACCCGTGCCTCGACCTCAGCGAGGAAAACATCCGGGAAATCCACCCCCTTTTAGCCCAAAAAGGCATTTCAGATCAAACCATGGTCGTTATTCATCCCGGGCCGAGTTGGCCTGTCCGGGAATGGCCGCTCGATCATTGGAAAACATTGGTTAGCGAATTGCACCAAAACGGGCTCACCAATGTCGTCCAACTGGGGGTTGCCAAGCATCTAGCCCTTGGGGAAATAGCGCAACCGGAAATCCCGGGCACCGTTTCCCTTGTGGACCAATTGACATTGGAACAAACCGTAACCCTGATTTCTCAGGCTTCTCTATTTATCGGTATTGATTCCGGTCTTTTACACATCGCGGCGGCAACAAGGACTCCGGCCGTTGGCCTGTGGGGGCCGACATCCCCTCATCTTCGCTTTTGCGGCGAAATCCGGAAATCCTTCATCACAAGCAACGCTGCGTGCCAGGGATGTCACCATCGGCACCCACGCTTGCATTGGATGACGGATTGCCCTAAAGGCATTGCCTGCATGAAAACCATCTCCGTGAACGAGGTAATGGCCGCTTGTTTGTCCCAAGTCGGCAAGTTACAATAACCATTGTTCTCCGATGGAAAATCGAATCTCTATTCTAATCCGAACTTTTAACTCTGAAAAGACGCTCGGTCAGGTTCTCTGCGGAATTCATCTCCAAGAGGGCGATGAATTTTTGGTCGTCGATTCCGGCTCGACAGATTCCACGCTAAAAATCGCGGGCGAATATGGTGCCAAGATCCTACATGCCCCCAAGCCTTTCAACTATAGCAAGTCGCTTAACATCGGCTTCAACGCAGCCGTCAATCCCTGGGTATTAGTGCTCAGCTCGCATTGCGTACCCATTGTCCCAAGTTTTCTGGAGATACTTCGGAGCGAAGCCGCTGGCCTCCCTCAAGAGGTGCTGGTAGGTTATTGTCCCTCGACTATTTCAGGTAAGAGTGACCCCCAACTCGATCCTGAAAACACCTCTATTTTTGCTCCTGGCGACTACACGCGCGTTCGTCAGGTATGTGGAAACGGAAACACCATTTACCGTAAAACAGCTTGGGAAAAATTGCCCTTTGACGAAACCAAGAAAACCGCTGAGGACAAGCTTTGGATTCAGGAAATGGTCCAACGAGGCTACCGGTTTGCCTACATTCCCCGCGCCCGTGGAATTAACAAAAATCAGGCATCTCTCAAATATATGTTCTGGAAAGGCTATCGTGACGAGCGTGCCCTCCCTCAGCACAAGCCGATGTCCATCTATTGCTTGGGAGGGGCTTTGAAAAAAATCGCCATGCAGAAGGTTTCAGGCGAAATCGACTGGGGAAACTGGTTGCGATACAGTGCCCACATTATGGGAGAGTTTTTTGGCTCTTACCGAAGCTCCGATAACACTTCAAACAACGGAGCTAGCTAAAAGGGAGCTATTGGAGGCCTATTTTATGACATCAGATGACTTCAAGTCAGTCCGTGCTTGGCTCGGTTGCGCAGGCGGTTGGCACTTACCCAACACGGCAAAAGCTTTTGAAAATCGCGGGGCACTGGCTGGGCTGTGGATCTCCGACAAGAATCGCACCGGCGTTGCGCCCAGTTCGTATCGCCGCTCTTGGCCGTTCCAGTTAGCAATGAAGCCGTTTTTCCATCTGGCACCGCAGATTGGGGTTGAAAAAGCGTTTTATGCACTTTTCCCCATATGGAAATATTGGTTTTTGTCACAACCTTTTCCTCAATGCAACGTCGTCCAAGCAATCATGGGGTTTGCCACAGAACCCTTTGACCAAGCGGATAAAATTGGGGCACTCAAAGTTGTGGATTGCGCCAACAGCCACCCAACAACTTATTATGGTTATTGGCAAAGAGAATGCGATCTTTGGTGCCCTGAAGAAAAGGTTCCTATTCCCCGCTGGATGTTTGCCCGGATGACGCGCGAACTTCAACGCGCCGATGTGGTTTTATGCCCATCTACCTTCGTGCGGGACTCGATGATTCAAAATGATATTCCCGAGGAAAAATGCTTTTTGAATCCATTTGGGGTCAACACGCAGAACTTTCAGCCTCGGGAAAACGTTCCTGACCACCCTCGCTTTATTTCCGTCGGCACCATCTGCTTGCGCAAGGGGCATCAATATTTGTTGAAAGCTTTTGAGATCGTAAAAAAACAATTGCCTGACGCCGAACTCATCTGCGTCGGATCATACAAAACGGACTTTCGATATCAGCGGAAGAAGTGGGAGGGAACGTTCACCCATTATCCCTCCCTTTCGCATCCCGATCTTAGCAAGTTACTAAAACAGTGCAGCGCGTTCGTATTCCCGTCTTGCGAAGAGGGATTCGCTCGAGTCATTCCTGAGGCAATGGCAAGCGGATTACCGATTATTGCCACGCACGAAAGCGGCGCGACAACGCTTGTTAAGGACGGAGTTCAAGGCTTCATCGTTCGGCGTGATTCTGAGCAAATAGCCGCAGCGATGATTAAAATTGCGCTCGATAAAGATAAAGCGAAAGCAATGGGGAATGCCGCATATACCAAAGGCGCTGAACGGAATACTTGGCAGGATTACGGCGACCGCTTGCTTAAAATGTATCAACAGCGCCTTCTCAACCGATGAAAATCGCCCTCATTACCACCGACAATCGGGAGCATCTGAAAGATTACGGTTGTCCAACCCCGTACTTTGGCACTGCCCCGGAGGCTTTGATCCAGGGCTTTTCGATGTTGCCCGACGTGGAAGTCCATGTCATTTCGTCCATCCGCAAGCCGATGGATTCCCCTAAAATGCTTGCCGATAATGTTTGGTACCATCCTATACTTGTGCCAAAAATTGGATGGCTGACAACGGCTTATCAAGGTTGCGCCAGCGCCATCCGCCGCAAACTGCGTGAAATTGGTCCAGACATCGTTCACGGACAGGGAACCGAAAGAGATTGCGCCATTTGCGCCGTGCTATCCGGTTTTCCAAACGTGCTGACCATCCACGGAAATATGAGGATCATCGCAAAGCTTAACCATGCGGGCCTGTTTTCCTATACATGGTTGGTAAGCAAGCTGGAAAACTATACCATCCCGCGCTCGGCCGGAGTTGTCTGTATTACGAACTACACCCAGGATGCGGTGAAAGATTTGGCCCGGCGGACATGGGTGGTTCCCAACGGCGTCGATGCCCGTTTTTTTTCGATAAATAACACGCCGAATACCATTCCCAATATCATCGTGGTGGGGAATATTTCGCCCCGGAAAAATCAGATTGATTTTATCCGCTCTCTTGATGTCGTAGCCGCACACCAAAAACTACGGCTTTCGTTTTTTGGGGGCCTGAATCGAGCTGACAGCTACGGGATGGAGTTTCTCGATCTTTTGAAGGAACGGCCTTGGTGCCAATACGGCGGTTTTATTGGAAGAGAGGAACTCAGAGAACAGCTCGCTCATGCGTCGGGCTTGGTCTTGCCATCCATTGAGGACAACTGCCCTATGGTTGTTCTAGAAGCCATGGCCGCCGGGGTTCCCGTGGTGGGGCCAAACGTGGGAGGCGTCCCAGATCTGATTCAGGACGGAATCAACGGCCAATTATGCAACCCCCTTGAAGCCGAGAGTATGCGGCAAACCGTAGAGCGCCTTATCAATGATCGCCCTGGCGTAATTCAACAAGCGATTGCCGCCAAAGCCGATGCTTTGGAACGCTACCATCCGCGCAACATCGCCCTTCGCCATCTTGAAATCTACCGCGATGTGCTTAAGAGCTCCTCGTAGATTTTTTTTAATTGCTGAGCAATGTCGATCCATGTAGCCGGTTGCAAGGACGGCGTAATGGTGGGGGCGGCATCGTAGAAGCGACGGAGATAGGTCGCTGTTTTTGACGGCGAAGTAATCGGGCAATACTCAGCGGATCGGCCAAACGTTGTGCGGGCCCAAGGGAGGTCGCTTAGCAATAGAGGACATTTACAGGCGGCTGCTTCCAATGCAGAGAGGCTGAGGCTTTCCATTGTGCTCATCAGAACAAAACCTCGCGCTTCGCGGTAAATCCGGGCCATTTGCTGGCGGTCGTTGATGGGGCCTTCATAGCGAATCCATGTCGGGTTATGTTTCACCGCTTGCTGGAAGCGATGATAGTAATCATCTTCTTCGGAATAGGGCTTCCCAATGATCCATAGCGGCGTTTGAGCCACCGCCGCCGCCTCGGCAAGTTCCAGCACTCGTTTGCGTTCTGTAACAGTGGCCGTACAAATCAGCCATTTTCCACGTTCGCGGGGCGGTTCATCAAAAAAGGGCTTTTCAACCCCATTGGGCACCACTTTCACCTTGGCTGGGTTAGCTCCAAACAAATACTCCATCAAATGCCCCTCCCAGGAGGTCAGGGCAATGATCCCATCGGCGCTCCCGTATACGGCGGTGGCTAAGTGGGACGAGTAAATGGAAGGCAGGAGAACTCCCAGACTCTTCATAGCCCATCGATAGCACCAGTGCTTCCACGCAGGCCGCGATCCCTGGCCCGTCAGTAGTTCGGAAAGCACAACTTTTATTCCCTTTTCATGGGCCATGCGCAACGTAGTGACGCTGGGCCGCCCAAAATATTGAATAATATCTCCCGTTTGATGTTCATCCCACCAGCGCACGTACTCAACTTCGACACCGATTGCCTCCAGCGCGGCTTTGGTTTGCTCAATCTGGGTCTGCAAACCGCCATGGGCCAAAAAGAAAGGTGTACTATGGCTAAGCAGAATCTTCATATTCGCTGGAAATCTGAACTGGATTTTATTTTTTCAACGTTGGCAAGATTTCAGGGAGACAACAAGCATGAACTTGGAATACCCCCGGAATGCGCATCTTCACTCCGCGGGTCATTCAATGCATCGGCGGCTATGCCCAAATAGTGCCAGTCCGACGCGGACCGGAGGACCGGACCGTTCGTTACAGTCAGTAATGACAAATAGAGGGAAATCTGCGAGAATGATGCTCCTCATGATTCTCTTTTAAGCTGGCGTTTAGTCCAAATTTCTAAAGATATATGCCTCAATCCATTCAATTACTGGCAATCTGGATTTTTCTTTGCGCCTACCTAAACGTCGCGGGCTGGGTCCTCTCCGCCTTTCATGCCCTCGATTTCCGGGGTTACTTAATCACATTACTCCTTGGGACGGTGGGAGTCGTTGCCTTCTTTGTAAAGTATGGGAGGCCTTTGAAGCCTGTTCGCTGGAATCATTTAAAGTGGCGCTACCGCCACGCGCTGCCGCTCTGCTTCCTGGTCCTCGCAATCCTGATATTTCTCGGCGGGGCCCTTTACGCGCCCTGTAACTACGATGCCCTGAGCTACCGGATTCCCCGGATCTGCCATTGGCTCGACCAACATGGCTGGCACTGGATCGACGCAGCCGGCGTGCGAATGAATACCCGGGCCACGGGGTTTGAATGGATTATGGCGCCGTTGCTCGCCTTGACGGGTTCGGTACGCCTGATCTTCCTGATTAACTTCTCCGCTTTCCTCTTCCTGCCTGGGCTTATTTTCCAGACGCTCCGTTTCCTGGGAGTGCGCCAACGGGTGGCGTGGAACTGGATGTGGGTCCTGCCGACAGCTTACATTTATGCTCTGCAGGCGGGCAGCGCGGGCAATGACGCCATCGCGGCGACCTACTTTCTGGCCTCCATTGGGTTTGCTTTCAAAGCCCGGGCCTCCGGCAAGCTGGCGCCCTTATTCGTTTCCATGCTAGCCATCGCGCTAGTTACGGGTTCAAAAACCTCCAACGCTCCCCTGGCTTTGCCTTGGCTGGTTGCCGTCTGGCCCGCACTTCGCCTGCTTTGGAAGCAAAAGTTGCTAGCGTCGCTCTGCATCGTTCTCGCCGCGGGAGCCTCGTTTCTCCCCACGGCTGTGCTCAACTACCGCCAATGCAAGGATTGGACAGGCCTTTCGCTTGAATCCACTTACTTTAAGAATCTTGGCCACGCCGCTTTGATCGGCAATACCATCCAGCTCGCCAGTCAAAATCTGATCCCCCCCCTGTTTCCCAAGCCCAAAGAACTGGAGCACGCCATCGTCCAATCCATCCCGGAGCCGTTACGGAGTAAATTGAAAGCTGGCTTTGAGGGCCATTTTGATCTTTCGCTGGGGGAGCTCCAAATCGAAGAATTCGCGGGGATCGGCTTCGGGATTGGCATTTTGTCCCTCTTTGCCTTCGGATATTCCTGCGCGACCCGGCGGGAATACGCAGGTCAGGCCAACCTTTGCAGAACCAACCGGGATGCACTTCTCATGGCAATCGCGACCTGGATTGCGTTTGCCGTCTTGCTGGACAAATCTTACATCAGCGTTTTCAGCCGGGTCAGCGCGGCCTACTACCCACTCTTGTTTCTGCCGCTGCTCGGGGCTGCCTCGGCGGAACGGCTGGTGCGCACCAAAGCATGGAAATCCATCGCCGTCTTCGCGGCATGCACGTCCATGTTTGTGGTCATCGTGACCCCGGCTCGCCCGTTGTGGCCCGCCCAAACCGTTCTCGCGGCCCTTGAGAGCCATTTTTCGAATGGCTTAACCCAAAGGGCCCTGAGCGTTTATCAGGTTTATCGTTTGCGCCCGCAGGCTCTTTGGCCCGCGCTCCAGCAAATTCCGGCCGGGGTTGATACCGTTGGCTTTGTCTCAACGGGCGACGATGTCGAAGGCAGCTTGTGGCTTCCCTATGGGAAACTTCATCTCCGGAACATCAGCCTTAAGACCCCCCTGGAAAATCGGGATTTCGAATATGTCTTGATTGTCCCCCTCGGTCTTTCCCTGCGTTGGAATATGACCATGGAACAGTGGCTCGCCTGCTACCAGGCCGAAGTTGTCGCCACGCCCAAGGTACACCTGAAAATCGCCCGCGGCGATGAGACGCTCTACTTGGTCAAATTCACCAAAGGGAAAAACCGGGAATAGCCCCCCATCGGCCGCAACAGCGGCCACCGCCCCGCATCCGGTCAGTGGCGGAAATTACGGATTCGCAGGAAAAACTGTTCCCGGCTATGGCGAACAAGGGTGTCCAACACAACCGCGCACATGAAGCTCAGCGCGGAAAGAAGCGTTAACCCCGTGGCCAAAACAGCCAGCGGCAGGCGATAGACATAGCGGTAGCAAATATAATCCCTCACCGGGAAGAACCCGGCCAGCATCGCCAGGGCAAATAGGACCAGGCTGATGACGGAGAAAAACAGCAGCGGCTTGTAATCCTTGATGACCAGCAGAATCTCCCGCAGCACCCGAAAGCCGTCTTTCACCGTATTGAGCTTGGAAAACGATCCCTCCGGACGGCTCCGGAAATCAATGTCCACATCGAGTTGATAGAACCCCTTGTCAATGGTCTGCAAAGCAAGCTCGGTCTCGACTTCAAAGCCAGAGGAAAGAATAGGGATATTGCGGTAAAAAAACCGGGTAAAAAGCCGGTACCCCGAAAACAAGTCCCCCACGGGAGCACAAAAAACGGTTTCAATAAAAGAGGCCAGCAGGTTATTGCCCCAGGTATGCGTGGTCACGAAGGCCGCCTGATCTTTGCTCACACGCCGGCCCACCACCGTATCCCCGCTTTGGGTCTGGATCGCATCGATCAGCTTGGGGGCTTCCTCCGCCGGGTAAGTGTCGTCGCCGTCGACCATGATCAAGTAATCGGTATCGGCTTCCATAAAGAGCCGTTGCACCGCATAGCCTTTTCCCTTCCGGGGCTCCTGGATCACATCGGCTCCCCCGGCTTTTGCAATGACCCCGGTGTCATCCGTGCTTGCGTTATCAATAATCAGAATCCTGGCTTCAGGGAAAACCCGGCGAAAGTCACTCACCACTTTTCCAATGGTAAGGGCCTCATTGTAACAAGGGATACCGATCGTGAGAGATGGCGCTGGTTTCATAGGAATAACTGAATAACAGGAGAGCTGCGGCGGGCTTGAATTCCCGCGAACGTAATGCAGAACTCAAGCAAAGGGAACGAATTTCTGGGTCTCCAACGGACTCCTTGCAGGGAGCTTGGTCGCTTGAGAATAATAAAAGCGCGAATACGTAATTTTTCCTCCCATGCCCCTCCTGATAGTGCTACTACTTATATGCCCCTCTCGATGAAGATATCGATCGTCACCCCTAGTCATAAGCAACTTGAGTGGTTGAAACTCTGCACGGCATCGGTAGCCGATCAACAAGGCGTTGCTTTCGAGCATATCATTCAGGACGCCTGTTCGGGGCAGGAGCTCACCGATTGGGTGCAGATCCATACGCATACCAAGCTTTTCGTGGAGAGAGACTCGGGCATGTACGACGCGATCAACCGCGGGTTTCTCAAAGCCACTGGAGACATCGTCGCCTGGCTCAACTGCGATGAACAGTATCTGCCCGGTGCTCTGGCAAAAGTGGCCGCCTTTTTTGAGCAACATCCCAATGTCGACGTGTTGTTTGGGGACGTCGTCCTTTTGGGCGAAAATGGAGCTCTGCTTTCCTACCGGCGTGCCATTCCGCCCTCCCTGCTGCATATCCAGCTCTCGCATCTCAACACCCTCTCGTGCGGCACCTTCATCCGCCGTTCGGTCATCGAACAGGGGTTCCTGTTGGATACGGAATGGAAAACCATCGCCGATGCCGTCTGGGTGGCCAGCATGATCAAGGGAAAGCTGCGGATGGCGGTATTACCAGAGCCGCTTGCCGCGTTCACCATCACGACAGGAAATCTCGGTCAGAGCAGCCTGGCCTTCAAGGAAAGCGAAAAATGGCAGCGCCGGTCATTTTCTCGTTGGGCGCTGGGGCTCAAGGGCCCGGTCATTTTCTGGCATCGCATCCGCAAGTTCATCCATGGCGCCTACGCCGTCAGGAATTTCAGCACGGAAGTCTACACCCATTCGTCGCCCCTCCAGCGCGCCAAGGTTTCCTCCAAGCATTTGACATTTGCATGGAAAAAAGCCCAGCCCCAGCAGGGAGCCGCCTCGTCGTGGCTCAAACCCCTCGACAAGCTTCGCCAGTTCGTGGGCATCAACGAATCCCTGCGCATGAGGCATTCCCCCGCGCTTCCGTTCAGCTTTTACCACCCTCCGCGCTGGCCATGGATCTATTGTTTGCTGATCCCGATTTTATTAACGCTTCTCATCCTGTTTCTTGAGAAGGAAACCTCCACGGCCATTGTTGTGGCGCCGATGCTCTCAACGAGCTTAATGCTGGCGCTCTCGTTTGTGCTTGAGCCGTTGCAGCTGGTTCCCTTTGCCCTCGCGTTTACCGGAGCCATTTTCTACTCGCTCCAGTACATGGCGTCATTCGACGGCAGCCGGGAGGCATGGATTCGACTGGGATTGCGAATGATCAGCTTTGTATTTACCGGAATGCTGGCCATTCTTTTCAGCAAATCCCGGTGCGAAGCCAAGGCGCGCCAGGATCAGACCATGGACATTCTGGTCACCATGCCGATGCCGGTGGTCATCTCTGACGCCATGGGGGCCATCATCTTTGCCAACGACGAAGCCGTGGATTTCCTAAAAATCCCCCGGGGAGAGCTGGTGGGGAAATCTTACGCAAAATTATTCATGCCCCACCATGACGAGGGAACGGCCATGCGGGATTACATCCAATTATTCCAGGCTGCCCCCAAGGTTCGCAATGCAGACCTTGCGCGCAAACGCACCCTCTGTATAGAACGCAATCAGGAAATGCAAAGTGTGGACGGCCGCTTTATCTGCCTTGGAGAAGGCAAGGCACGGTATATGATTACCGTGGTGAACGCATAACCCCCCTTACCGGCGAGCCTGCCAAGACCGATCCATTGCTGCTGTGAGGCCGAGATCAATCTGCTCTTCCAGCTTTTGGATTCTTTGGCGGAGTTGCTGACGAACAGTCGCTTCATTGCCAAGGATTTCTTCGATAACCCCGGCGGCCCATTGCGGGCTCCATGCTTTGATAGACCGAGTCCAATCGGGCCGGCCTACATGTTGAAACGCCCCCTGGAATTTAGGTTGATAGCTCAATCCGATGGTCGGAACTCCCGATATTAATGAAAAGATGCAGGCGTGCATCCGACAGCCGATAAATGCCCGAAGTTCTTGGAAATTCCCCAGGTAATCTTTGAGACATTCCCCGCAACTGATCTGAACCACGGGCACCCCCTTGGCCTCTAGAATATTGTGGAGTTTTTGCGCCACTACGCCGTCATCATCATCTTTGGTCAACGTCACTTGAGAAAATACGTAGATTTTCTCCCCTGTTTTCCGATGATATTCCACCCCTACCTGAACCAGCTTGGCAAGATACTCATCAACCATTTCGGGGGTCGTTTGCATCGCAAAGCGAAAATCGACAGGAGCAATGCCAAGCCCCCGGGGAGGGGAAAGCGGCTCTGGAAACCACTCGGGGCAAAATCGTCGAAGCCCAAAAACAATGTCAGGGATCAACATGGATTTTCCGCCAAATCCCATGGACTCCAGCAAGTCGAGTGAAGACTGGTCCCGCGGAGTTACCACTGGCAACTTAGAAGCCAGCTTACGAATAATCCAGATATCCAGCGGTTTGGTAATGGGTCCAAAACTTTGGGGAAATTGCAAAACCGGTTTACCTGTGCTCAATGCCTCGAAAGCATTGATGCAGTGGACCCAAAGATTACGGCTAACTGTGGGAGTTAACGAAGAATACAAATACCCCCCCCCGCAAATCGTATAAAAATCACATCCGTCAAACTCCCGATCATCCTCACCCCGCTTTTCCATGCGCCGCTCAAGCCAATCCGTTAGAGGCGTAGTTAGCCTCCGGATTCTGCTGCCTTCGGGAGGAATCCCTACCACTGAGCGAATCGATTCGTTCTTCCATATCTGCCTGTTCTGTGCAAAGTGGTGAGAAAAGATTCGGGTTTCGGCACCGGGAAACTGCCTGGAGAGCCAAACACGTTGAGCTTCCACAATAGCCTGATCCCCAAGATTTCGCCCGTCATAAACATTTAGAATCCCGATACGCATATGGGTTTGTTTCCACCAACTAAAGCGCCAAGATTGCGTGTTATCGTGCCCTGTTTCAACACGAAAAGCACGCTCAAACAACTCCTGGGGCATCTGGCAAGGCTGCCCGATTTAGCCCTGTCTGAAGTCTTGGTTGTAGATGACGGTTCATCCGATGGAACGGCCCGGATGATTGCTGAAGAATATCCCTCGGTGCAAGTAGTTTCGGGCAACGGCCAACTCTTGTGGACCGGCGCCATCCGCAAGGGAATGGAGCGGGCCTTGGAGGAAGATGCCCAGTTTATTTTTTGGCTCAATCATGATTGCCGACCGGAACCCGGGGCTTTTAACAAAGTGCTTGAAGTGTTGAACAACCCCCAGGTTGGCGTGGTTTCGGGTTGGTGCCGGATCGCGGGGTACCCCGATTACCCGGTCAACCCCGGATTCAAGAACTTCCAGCCTCTGCAAATGGATTCAACCGCTGGGGAAACGGTTTGCGCCGATGGCACCAACGGAAATTTTGTCGGCTTCCGCGCCGACGCGGTTTGCAAAATCGGGCTGCCTGATGCCAAACATCACCCCCACTATGGTGATGGGCCGTATACACTGCGCTTCAGCCGCGCAGGCTTTCAAGTATTGATATGCAAAGCGGCTAGGGCCGATCTGGATTACGAACTGGAGCGCCGCCTGCCTCCCTTCTGGCGGGTGGCCGTAAGCAACCGCTCCGTTTCCTGGTGGTTGCGTTATTACTTCGGCTCTTTCAAGTCGCAATATAACCTAACCTACAGGTGGTTTGATTCGTTGCATTTGCGAGGGATGTTTGCCCTCCTCTCCTATCCCAAAGTTGAACTTCAGGTTCTAATTGGGATTCTTTGCGGAGGAATCGCCCGGAGCAAAAACGGAGTAGAGACCATGCGCGAGCGCTGCCTCCACCGGTTCAGAACTCGCTGGCCCGAAGAAAAACTGGTTTTGGAACTCAAAGAGCTTTGACCTCTATCGGGCGCGAATTGCCTCGGCCAACTGCCGCAGGTGCATCTCTTCGCTAAAGCGGGCCAGGAAACGCTCGCGCAAGAGTTCCGTGAAATCAGCCACGGCGAGGCACTCCAGCACGGCGGCAATTTGATCGGGTGCCCGAGCATCAACGAAGCCGGGGTAATCCGGCGGCTGAATCTCCGGTATGGCCCGCCAACGGGTGACCACCGACGGCAAGCCATAAGCCGCCGCTTCAACCAGGGTAAGCGGGAAGCTCTCGGCAAGGTAGTAGGTGGGAAAGCAAAGGCAGTCGCTTTCCTCGAAAAGCGCCTTCTTTTTGTCTCCGGAGGCAAACCCAATGTAGGTTACTGCGCCCGCAAGGTCCGGTCGCTGGATGCGCTCCTGAAATTCCCGCTCTTCCTTCAGGTCCATAAACGCCCCCGCCACCGAAAAGTGAGCACGCCAGCGGGTCTGGTTGCGATTAAAAAGCGCCACCCCCTCCAAGGCGTCAAAAAGGCCTTTGTCCCTGGTGCAATGCGCCATATAGAGGAGGCGAATTTCGATGGAGTCCTTTCCCGGCTCCTGACGGCGCGCTTCGATTCGGGCTTTGCGCCGTGGTAGAAGATGTTTCTGGAAATCCGGACAGGGATCGGGAATGCCGTTGGGAACGACTATGGTCTTTTGCGATTTTAGCCAGGCGGCATCCATGGAACTCGCCTCAGCCAGAGGAATGGAGAGCTCGGGAGCGCCATGCAGTCGCCGCGTGATCCATTTCTCCCACGCATTGCCGTTGTGATCCAGCCATTGGGTCAGGCCGGTGGCGTGCCAGTGGAAAACTAGGTTCGGGAAAAAGGGGCGGCATATTAAAAGCACCATCCAATCTCGGTAAAGCGCCCCCTGCTTACCGGGCGCGGGGACGTAGTAAAAGTTGCGAACGCCATAGCGCAACCTGCACCAGATGGCCTCCAGACAATAGCGCAGCAGGAGGAGCACTTTCCCCCAGCGGATGCAGCCGATGTCTTCCATGCTTTTGGAAAGGGAGCAATTCACATGGTAGCATTCTATGCCTCCAATGCCCTTTTTCTTTCCATGGCGCGCATCGCCGCCGAAGCCGTTGAGCATCAGCTGGACCATGAAGCTCTGGCCGTGATAAGGCGGGGGGGTATGGGCGAAAACAAGCAGTTTGACTGGCTCCGAAGCCTTGTCATACCCCGCAGGCCAGCTCCGCACGGCCCCCACCCAGAAGGCGGCCAGCGCCTCGCCGGTGCTGAAAAGCCCCCAGGTGCGCACGTATCGCAAAAAGTTCCCCGGAAGGGTGCGCAGGATTCGCCGCCCATGCCGCAGGTGCAAGCTGATGAATGCGAGGTTTTGCAGCAAAATGGCGTGCTTGCGGCGGTCGCTTTGCCGCGTTTGCGGGGTGTCCAGGCCGGGCGGCGGCAGATGTCGCACTTCGGCATCCGGCACGTAGATTCCTTTGCCCCAAGCCGTCAGGCGCAGGCTAAAATCGAGATCTTCTCCCCGGATCAGGAAATCCGTGCGGTGCAGCCCTACCGCCTCCACCGCTCCGCGCTCGGCCAGAAGCGAAATGCCGGTGGACCAGGAAAACGGCACGGGCCGATGGCCAAATTGCCCATGGTATTCGGCGGGCTGGCGAACCCGGTTCTTTCGAACCGCATTGAAAACGTCCCGTTGAAGCAGCCCGGGAAACCAGCCGATTTCTCCGGCGTCGTTCAACACCATCGGCGTCGCCACCACGGCTTTTTCTTGATCCATCGCGGCCAGCAATGCCTCAAGTGCCCCGGGCAACACTTCCGCGTCGTCGTCCATGACCCAAAAGTGCGTCAAGCGGTGGCCAAAGCGTTTGAGTGCCTCCGCTTCCCCGTAGGCAAGCCCTCCGCCGCACCCCAGATTGCTCCCCGGTACGACCCGAGCCACATCCAGCCAGCCCTGCGCGGCTTCGATGACGGCGGCCGTGGCGGGGTCATCCGCGTTGTCGACCACTACTACGCCAAGCGGAGTGGGCGTGCCTTTCAGGGATTGCAGCAAGCGGGCCAGTTCCAAGGGGCGGTTGTAGGTGGCCACTACGGCGGCTACCAATGGCTGGCCGGATACCGTCCCGGGGGCCAGTAAAAAGCTCTCGGGCAGGCTTCCCCGGGCCACCAACGCGCAAAGATGGGCCTCTACCTCGGGCCAGACCGTGGCGGGGGTAAGCCGGGTCATGCAGTGGGGCTCGGAAAAGTGGCAGTAGTCAAAGCAAGGCCGGTGGGGGCAGTTGTCGCGCAGAATGATCCGGTGGAGCGGGCCCCACGGGCGGAACCAGTCGGCCTCGGTGGGGCCAAACAGCGAGATGGAGGGCGTGCCACACGCCGCGGCAATGTGCCCGGGGCCGGAGTCGTTGCACAAAAGAAAATCCGCCCGCCCGACCGTGTCGATCATCTCCATCAGCGTCAGGTCGTTTAGAACCGCGTCGGCCAGCGAACTAAGCTTCGAGCCGCAGCCATCCGGATCGGGGATGAGCACCAGGAAAAAGCGGAATGACCGCCGCAGCCGCAGGATCACCTCTTCATAGTAGGCAAGCGGCCACCGCCGGACGGCAATCCGGGCTCCGGTGTGCAGGACCAGGACGGGCGAACGCTGTTCCCCCAAAACCTCGTCCACCCGCTTCGTACGGTAGGCGGCAAGCCGTAACTCAGGGTCGCCAGCCTCGCCATATCCCATGCCAGCGGTGAGATCGCGCCAGTCTTCCACTTTATGCTGGCGGTGACCGCACCTGCGAGCCACGGGGCGGTTAAGCAAAACATGGCTCCACGCGTGGGGAAACCCAAAGCGCTGCTTCGCCCCGATCACCCACATCAGCAAGTGATCCCGCGGATCGTCCCGCGCGCTCACCGCCGCATCGTAATGCTCCCGCCGAAGCTGCAAAATCAGAGAAAAGAACACCTTCCAATTCCAGTTCCAGAGCCGGTACTTGTGGATAAACTTCGTCCAGCCCGCCTGGAAGGGGAAAAACTTCAGCGAGGGGAAGGTCGGCTCTAAAAGCGGCTTGGCATGCGGCTTGCCCAGCACATGCACCGTCTCCCCGGCCTCCACCGCCTTGCGGATCAGGACAGTGGAAAACGTCAGGTCCCCCAGGCCCCAAAGTTCCAGGACCAGTATTTTACGCGGGGCTTGGGAGCTCATGCAGGCAAAATCCTAAAGCAAGCCCGAGGGAAAGCTAGAGCCTTTTTCCCCAACGTGTTACGGAAAGGAAAATTTTTCCCACCGTCCGTCGCAGCCCGAGCGGGTCCATCCTAAAACGAATCGCAAGGCCAGCCCGGCCCGGACTTCCGAAAACCTCTATAGGAGGAATCTATGAAACAAAATTGTAAATGGTTAGCGGCTCTTGTCATGGCTGCATCGGCGAGCTTCGCCTTCGGGGACTGTGGCTGCGGCAGCAGCTCTTGGTCGGGGTGGAATGTGGACCCGGTCGGAGAGCGTGTCCTAAGCTATCAGCCAGTGAGCTCGTGCAACTATTACGTACCGAGCCAAAACTACACGATTCGCACCATCCGGCAACCGGCCATCATGCCCGTTGGAGAACGCTTCACTACGACCCGTTACTACCAACCCGCCATGCTGCAACCGGTGGGAGAACGGTTCACAACCGTTCGGGTGGTTCGCTATGAGCAACCGCTTATGCCGGTGGCCGAACGCATCACAACCGTTAGGGTCATCCGTCATCAACCCATGCTCAGCCCAGTCGGCGAGAAATACAGCTGCACGCTCATCAAGCACAGCAAGAAGAGCATGCATAAAAAGGTAACCCTGGTGCGCCAATCGCCCCTTCCCGTAGCGGAAAAGACGATTATCCGGCACCACAAGTTCCTGAAACCCGTGGGTGAGAGGACCATCATCCGGACCACCACCTTCCGGTCGACCCCCAGCTGCGGCTGCGGGTTCTAGGCTGGCAGTTTTGCCAGACCCATCACTAATGCAAGTACCTTAGAGCGAACCCAAAATCGCTCATCAAAAGAGCCGACCAAGGCAAACCGGCGGCCGGGAAAGATTTGATCTTTTCCGGTCGCCGCGTTTTTTTTCTTGGTTTCAAGAGGGGGCAAGGCTAAGCACTCCCTTCGACGAAACCGTTCTGCCCCTCTCCGCACCTAAGCTCAAAGAAACGGCCGGATGAATGGCTGCCCGCGTTTTCTCATATCAATACGCCACAAACCAAATTCTATGAAAATAGCACCATTCGCCGGTTTCGCACTGGCTCTCGCGGGCGTTCTCATGCTCCAGCCGGCCTCCCAGGCGGCGGACCAGAAAACCGCGGGCCAGAAACCTCAGGAAACCCGGGACAAAATCAGTTACTCCATCGGCGCCGACATCGGCAATAACCTGAAACGCAACGACCTCGACATTAACCCCGACTTCCTCGCCCAAGGCCTCAAAGACGCCTTCCAGGGCAAGACGGTGCTCAGTGAAGAGGAAATGAAAGCCACGCTGCAAGCCTTCCAGACGGACATGCAGACCAAGCAGGCCGCCAAGCAGAAGGCCCTCGCCGAGACGAACAAAGTCGCCAGCGACAAGTTCCTCGAAGAGAACAAGAAGAAGGAAGGCGTTGTCACCACCGCCAGCGGCCTTCAGTACAAAGTCATCACCGCAGGCAACGGCCCCAAGCCCAAGCCCACCGACACCGTGACGGTGAACTACCGCGGCACGCTGATCAACGGCACCGAATTTGACAAGAGCAAGGAACCCGTCACCTTCCCCGTCGAAGGCGTCATCCCCGGCTGGGTGGAAGCCCTGCAGCTGATGCCCGTGGGCTCCAAGTGGCAGCTCGTCATCCCGCCCGCCCTCGCCTACGGCGAAAGTGCCCCGCCCGTCATCGGGCCGAACCAGGCGCTCGTCTTCGAGGTCGAGCTGCTCAGCATCAAGCCCGCCGACAAGGAAGCCCCCGCAGCCTCCCCGGCAGCCAAACCCGCCGACGCGAAGAAATAACCGCGAAAGCGACCATTTTTTTCCTAAAAACAGCCGGAGCCCACAAAGCCCCGGCTGTTTTGTTTTCCGCCCACGCGATTTTCGTATAAATTCGGCGAATCCGACCGATATTGTAGTTCAACGCCAATGTTTGAAATTAAAGCCGACAAAATGGTGGAGCGGGCGCTGCTGGTGGGGGCCTACGTCGAAGCCAGTGATAAATACGAAGCGCAAAGCCTCCTGGAGGAGCTGGAGGAGCTGGTCGATACCCTGGGCATCCCGGTCATCGAGCGCCACCTCGTGCATCACCGCGAGAACCACCCCCGCTACTTGATCGGCTCCGGCAAGGCTGAGGAGCTCGCCGCGCTGCTCAAAGAGCGGCAATGCGACGTCCTCGTCTTCGACAACGAGCTGACCCCCGCCCAACAGCGCAACTGGGAGGTGCTCACCGGCGTCACCGTGGCCGACCGGGAGGAGATCATTTTGGACATCTTCGGCGCGCGAGCCCGCTCCCGCGAGGCCCGCCTCCAGGTAGAGGTCGCCCGGCTGGAGTACTCGCTACCCCGGCTCACCCGCGCATGGAGCCACCTGGGCGGCCAGGGCGGCGGCATCGGCGGCAAGGGCGAGGGCGAAAGCCAGCTCGAACAGGACCGCCGCCGGATTCGCGGCCAGGTCGACCGCCTCAAGCGCGAGCTCGACGAAGTCCGCCGCTCCCGGGCCACCCAGCGCAAAGACCGCAAACGCGCCCCTGTGCCCAACGCCGCCATCGTCGGCTACACCAACGTCGGCAAGTCCTCCCTGCTCCGGCGGCTGACCGGCGCGGACGTATTGGTGGAAAACAAACTCTTCGCCACCCTCGACACCACCACCCGCAAGATCGCCCTGCCCAACAAGCAGCCGCTGCTTTTGACCGACACCGTCGGGTTCGTCCGGCGGCTGCCGCACGAGCTCGTCGAGTCCTTCAACGCCACGCTGGAGGAGGCCACCCTTTCCGATTTCATCATCCACGTCCTCGACGCCTCGCAGCCGCGCGTCATGGAGTTCTACGAAACCACCCTGCGCGTTTTGACGGACCTCGGCGCGGACACCAAGCAGATGCTGATGGTCTTCAACAAGACCGACAAGGTCTCCGACCCGGCCATCCTCGCGGGCCTGCGCAGGCAATTCCCGGACGCCGTATTCATCTCCATCCACACCGGGGCGGGGATCGACGAGCTGGTGGAGCGGATCTCGGATTTCGTCAGCAATGGCACCCTCACCGTAGAGCTGCGCCTACCCGCCTCCCGCTCTGACCTGCTGGCCAAGCTCCACCGCGACGGCACCGTGGCGAGCCTTGAATACGACGGAGACATCGCGCATGTGGTGGCAACAGTCCCCAAGCGAGCCATGGAAATCCTGGCCCCGTTTGCCGTCGAGCCTACCCACGTTCCGTAGGCGTTCTCCAGACGTAGCGCACGCGTAGTCGGAGGGTACTATCGCGTATAAACAACGTTTCCTATTGACCGGGGGGCGTTGTTTTCCTACTGTCTACAGTTGGTTTCGGTTCCAGGATCGGAGACGTAGCACGTGAAACCAGGATTGCCGAAAGAACTGGATTAATAGGCAGATTTTCTGCGCGGCACTCCCCCCTGTTTACGCAAAACCCTATTCCATGAAAAACGCAGGTCTTAAGTGTGACATCTGCGGTGCGACTGAGTCTCTCTCAGGCAAACCGTTTACACCCGCCGGCTTGGGGGCGCATAAAGCGCACCTCCACAGCGGCAAAGAAACCGTCCAGCCCGACGCCGCCGCGCCAGAGCCCCAGCCCGGGGCGCTCGTATGCGACATCTGCGGCGTGGACCACAACGCGCGAGGCGTGACCTTTCGCACCGACTCCGACGTCGCCCAGCACAAGCGGCGGATTCACGGAATACCAACCGACAAAGAATCAAAAAAAGAATCCAAAAAGGCAGCCGCCCCCGCTTCCAAAACCGATAGGGTGCGCAGAGCACCATCCCTGGAAGCGAACCACGTGAAGTTCTGCCCACAGTGCGGCTTCAATATGGAGATCGTCAACGCGGCCATGGCCTTGGTCAACGGGAACTAAACATGAGTTACGAATCCGACACGAGCTTGCGAACGCTACCTCGCAAAGTAGAGCTTCTTAAAGGCGACGACTTCAAATGCGCGCTGCTGGGGAGCCTTGGTTTTTCAACCAAGCTGATCATGGAACACACGGACCTGACCCCCGGTCAGGTGGGCTACCGCCTGCGCAAGGGAGGCATCCGCCGCCTGGACTACCGCAACGGGGAATCCGCCGTGGCCTCGGCCATGCTCCAAAAGGCGAGGGTCCTCGCCGTTCCGGTAGTGAAGGAACACCTTCGCGGCATGCTCGACCAGAGCATCAGGATCTCCTAGAGGGGGAGAACCCGGCGATTGCCTAACCCGAAGAGCCCGGCATGGGAAAACCCAGCCGGGGTTTTGGCGTTATTGCGAGTAGCCAGCCCGATTCCAGAGCAACCCGCCATCCACGATCAGCGTCGCGCCGGTGATGTAATCCGCATCCGGCGAGGCAAGGAACGCCACCGCCCCGGCCACGTCGGCCGGTTCTCCCAGGTGGTTGAGCGGAATGTTGTCGAGCAGCGACCGCAGAAGGTCGGGGCTCTGGAGAAGGCGGGAGCTGAGAGGCGGCGTTTCAATGGCCCCGGGGGCGACGTTGTTAACAGTAATCCCCAGGGGAGCCAGCTCGATGGCCAGCGCGCGCATCAACATCCGCAAGCCCCCCTTGCTGGCGCAGCAGGCAGAGAAACGGGGGGCCGGGAGCTCCTCGTGAACGGAGCTGATATTGATGATCTTGCCCGGGTGCTTATTCTCGCGAAGATGCCGGACAAAAGCCTGGGTAGCGAAAAACACCCCCTTCAGATTCCCCCGCAGCACGGCATCGTAATCCGCCTCGGTGGCCTCCCAGAAATCGGCCCGCTTCTCGACGGCGGCATGGTTAACGAGGATATCGAGCTTCCCAAAGGCCTCAATTCCCTGGGCCACCATGCGGAAATCATCACCCACCGTCCCCAGGGCTCCCTGAAGAAACACCCCCCGGCGGCCCGTGGCCCGTACTTGGCGAAGAATCCCCGGGCCATATCCCCGGGCGCGGTTATCGATCACGACATCCGCCCCCTCGCGAGCCAGCCGTTCGGCGACAGCCTCGCCAACGCCCAGCCCCTCCCCCGTCACCAGCGCCACTTTGCCTTCCAGATTCATCGCTTCCACCCCTCCACGAATTCGCAGGCGCATGGAAGACCGGACGCGCCGACACCATTCCGGGAAACCTTGAAGAACGCGCCGAATCTGCAAAGATCAGCCTGATTCGTTTTCCCCATGAACCTCGCCCCGCTCATTGATTACCCAACCCCGGAATACCCAACGCAACCAAGCGCAAAGGCCGATCCCGCACTCTTGCGCTCCGTGCCCCGGCGATGGAAGGGGAACCGGGCCGTGCTAACCGCCCTGGCGACCGCATTGGCGCTGGCCCAGCAGGGGTGTTCCCAGCGCCCTCATTCCATCCCTCTGGCCGGGACACCCCATGTCGAGGATTTGGTCACCGAAAAGGAAGTCCAGGCACCCCGCCACGCCGGGCCGAAAGCATCCCCTTCCCCAAAACCATCGTCCGATCAATTGATACCCCTTGTTCCGGGCGAACCCGCCCCGCCCCGTCTCAACACGGAGGCCGAAGCCGCCACCTCTCCCCGTCCGATCCCCACGCCGGAGCCCAAATAGCCCCCCGCCCCGTGCACCTGACCCTCCATCTCACCGGCGCGTGCAATTTCCGCTGCCGCTACTGCTACGCCGGTTCACACGAAGGCGGCAACATGACGGTCGCGACCGCCCGGGCCGCCATCGACCTCGCCCTGCGCGATCAGGAGGGACGCAACCTCGGCGTCATCTTCTTCGGCGGCGAACCGCTCCTGCGGCGCGACCTGATCGGCCAGATCATGCGCCATACCCGTGCCCTTTCCGCCGCCACGGGCCAGGCGTTTCATTACAAAATCACCACCAACGGCTCGCTCCTCGATGAGGCCTTCCTCACCAACGAGGAAACGCGCGAAATTTTTGTGGCGCTGAGCTTGGACGGCGTCCAGGCCGCCCACGACGCCCACCGGATCGACGCTTCGGGAATGGGGACCTTCGCGCTCGTGGAGCAAAGGGCGGGCTTGCTCCTGAAACACCGCCCCTACGCCCCGGTCATGTCCGTCGTCAACCCGGACACCGTGGAGCATTACGCCGAGTCGGTCCGGTTCCTGTTCGAAAAGGGCTTCCGCTACCTTATTTTTTCGCTCAACTACGCCGCCCCGTGGACGGAGCGCGACCTGGAGCGCCTGGAGCGGCAGTACCGCCGCATCGCAGAGTGGTACGAGGCCGAGACGCTCCGGGAGAGCAAATTTTACTTCAGCCCCTTCGAGGTGAAAATCGCCTCCCACGTCCGCCCCGGGAGCTGCACACACGACCGCTGCGAGCTGGGCCAAAAGCAGGTCTCCATCGCACCCGACGGCGGCATTTACCCCTGCGTGCAGTTCGTGGGCGACCCGGCCTACCGCATCGGGGAGGTGCGCACGGGGATCGACGAGACCCGGCGGCAGGACCTCTACACCCGCGCCGTCTCCGAAAAAGAGCCGTGTGCCCGGTGTGCCATCCGGGGGCGCTGCAACCACTTCTGCGGCTGCCTTAACCGCCAGGCCACGGGGGATATCCAGCGCGTCTCGCCCGTGCTTTGCGCCCACGAACGCATCGTGCTGCCCATCGCCGACCGCCTCGCCGAGCGGCTTTACAAACAACGGAGCGCGCTCTTTATTCAGAAGCACTACAACGACTATTTTCCCCTCCTCTCCCTGGCGGAAGACCAGGAGGTCGGGCGGAAAAGTTAACCCTGCCAGCGGCCTCCCCACGGCGGGCTCCGGTTGCGAAGGCGGGCACCCTGTGCTACGTGTAGCCCCATGTTTCGCAATTTGATCGCTGGCTGCGTCCTCTGGCTGACGGGAATCCCCATGATGGCCCAGGCCCCGGACATGGAGAATGGCTCCGCGCAAGTCCAGGCCGAGCTCGTCGCCGACACCACGGCCATCGCCCCCGGCAAGCCGTTCCTGGCGGCCCTCCACCTTCGCATCCAGCCCGGCTGGCACGTTTATTGGGAAAACCCGGGCGACTCCGGCCTGCCCGTAACCCTCGCCTGGAAGCTCCCGGAGGGCTGGAAGGCCGGGAAGCTGCAATGGCCCATCCCTCAGAAGCACCTGGAAGACGGCGGCCTCGTCACCTACGGCTATGAAAAAGAAGTGCTCCTCCTGGCCGAGCTGACGCCGCCCGCCAATCTCGCTCCCGGGGAAAAAATCACGCTGCCCGCCCGCGCCACCTGGCTCGTTTGCGAGAAAACCTGCGTGCCCGGCAGCGCCAACGTAACCCTCACGCTCCCGGCCTCCCCCACCCCGCAGGCCTCGCCCGTGGCCCCGTCTATTGAGGCCACGCAAGCGCGCCTACCGCAGCCCGGCCCCGTCCCATACCGTATTTCCTGGGAACCGGGCGACGCCGAGATGCGCCTCAAAGTGGAGGGGCTCCCGTCGCAAGCCAAGGCGGATTTTTACCCGATTACCCCCAGCGCCTCGCATCCCGAATGGACTTCCGGAGGCCTGCTGCGGGTGCCGTACACGGACGAAAAACCGGCGGCGGTCCGCGGCCTGCTCCTGGTGGACGACGGCGGCGGGCAAAAAGGCTGGATCGTCGAGCAACCCCTCGCGGCCACCGCGCCCGGCACTTCCGCCGCGCCGGAAGGCACCCCCCAGCTCACCCTGGCGCGCGCGCTCGGGTTCGGCTTTTTGGGCGGGTTTATTTTGAACCTCATGCCGTGCGTGCTGCCGGTCATCGCGCTGAAGATTTTCGGGTTTCTTAAAGAGGCGGGCAAATCGCGCCAGCGGGTCTTTCGCTCGGGCCTGGCCTTCGTGGGCGGGATTTTCGCCTGGTTCATGGGCCTGGGCGTGCTGATCTGCGTGGCCCGGGGGGCCGGGCGAGAGGTGACGTGGGCCTTCCAGTTCCAGAACCCGGTATTTGTCCTCGGGATGATGCTTTTGGTGTTCGTTTTCGCCCTCAACCTGCTCGGGGTCTTCGAGATCTGGGTACCGGGGACGAACAAGCTGGCCGCACTTTCGGAGAAAGAGGGCTACGGCGGCGCGTTCCTGCATGGGATGTTCGCCACGCTGCTGGCCACCCCCTGCACGGCCCCGTTCCTGGGCTCGGCGCTGGCCTTTGCCTTTACCCAGAGCACGCCGATAACGCTCTCGATGTTCGCCTCGATCGCGGCGGGCATGAGCGTGCCCTACCTGCTGCTCACCGCCAACCCGGGGTGGATGCGCTGGCTGCCCAAGCCGGGGATGTGGATGGTGCGCCTCAAGCAGGCGTTCGGCTTCCTGATGCTCGCCACGGTGGTCTGGCTCCTGGGCGTGCTGGGGGCGCAGAAGGGGACGGCGGAAGCCATCGGAGCGGCGTGGATTCTTCTGGGCGTGGGCGGCGCGTGCTGGATCTTTGGCGCTTGGTGCACGCCCGCGGCGCGGCGGCCGCAGCGCTACCTGGCCGTGGGGGCGATGGTGGTGCTGGTCGGCGCGGGGTTCAACCTGGCCTCCAGCCAGAAGGCCCCGGCTGAGGCGGACTGGGAGGCGTGGTCGCCCGAGCGCGTGGTGGAGCTGCAAAAAGCGGGCACGCCGTACTTCGTCGATTTCACCGCCGACTGGTGCATTAACTGCAAATACAACGAAAAATTTGTCCTCAACACCGACGCGGTAAAGGGGGCCCTCAAAGGCTACGTGAAACTCCGGGCCGACTGGACCCGGGGCGATCCCCGCATCACCGCCGAGCTCAAAAAGCTGGGCCGTGGCGGCGTGCCGGTCTACGTCGTGGACCATTCCGACGGCTCCGAGCCGAAGGTGCTACCCGAGCTCCTGACCCAACCGGTGGTGACCGAGGCGCTGAAGTAACAGTCCTTCCCTTCCGTGGGTAAGCCGCGCTATACTGCCCGGCTTACCCATGACCGCCGCCAACAAGATCACCCTCCTGCGCATTCTCGCGATCCCCGTGTTCGTGACGCTGGCGGTCTATTATGGCAGCGGCGTGCAGGTGGGGCATCCCCGGGAGTGGCAGCGCGTGGCGGCTATCGCGGTCTTCGCCCTGGCGGCGGCCAGCGACGCCTTGGATGGCTTCGTCGCCCGCCACTTTAACCAGCGCACCCGGCTCGGGCTGATCCTCGACCCCCTGGCCGACAAAGGCCTGCTCCTTTCGGCCATTGTGACCCTCTCCTTCTCCAACTGGCACTACGAATTCCCGCTCTGGTTCCCGATCCTCGTCGTCAGCCGCGATGCCGTCGTGGTCCTCGGTGCGCTGCTCATTCACCACTTTAACGGCAAGGTCGCCGTGCGCCCGAGCTGGACGGGCAAGACCGCCACGGTGCTGCAAATGGCCGCGATCATCGCCGCCATGCTCCAGCTTAACCAACTCAGCTTCCCACCCTTTACCTGGATGAGCGGCCTTGTCGCCGCCGCCGGGCTCCTTACCCTCGTTTCGGGAATCGGATACGTCATCGACGGCATCCGGCAACTCCAGGCCGGAGGTCACACCTCAGTCTAAAGCCATGAAAACCGTCGCCATTGTCGGCCGCCCCAATGTGGGCAAATCCGCCCTCTTTAACCGCCTCGCCCGCCGCCGCATCTCCATCGTGCACGACCAGCCCGGCGTCACGCGCGACCGCATCTTCGCCGAGTGCCGCTGGGACGAGGTCGGGCAACCCTTTCAACTGATCGACACGGGCGGCATCGGCAGCGATGTGGATACGAGCTTCACCGAGCAGGTGGTGGCCGAGGTGAGCCTCGCCATGGAAGCCGCCGACGTGATCCTCTTCCTGGTCGACGGCCAGGCGGGCCTCAACCCCGTGGACCAGGAGCTCGCCCAGCAGCTCCGGCGCGTGAAAAAGCCGATCCTGCTGGTCGTCAACAAAGTGGACCACGAGAAGCACGCCGAGATGGACATCGACTTTGCCCGGCTCGGCTTCAAGAAGACCGTCTCGATCAGCGCCGAACACAACCGGGGCATGCTCGATCTGCTCGCCCTGATTCGCGCCCACCTGCCCGAGGTGGCCCCCGGGGAGGAAGAGAAGATCCCCGAGCCGCCGCTGGAGCTGGCCATCGTGGGCCGCCCGAACGTCGGCAAATCCTCTTTGATCAACGCCATTTTGCGCGACCGCCGCACGATCGTCTCACCCATCTCCGGCACCACGCGCGACGCCGTGGACGTCCCCTACGAATGGGGCGGGCACAGCTACACCTTGATCGACACCGCGGGCATCCGCCACGCGGGCAAGCAGGAGTCCTCCGTGGAGGTTTTCAGCGTCATGCGCTCGGAGCGCACCATCCGCCGCGCCGATCTCTGCGTGCTGGTGATTGACGCCGTGGAGGGCGTCACGGCCCAGGACAAGCGCATCGCCGGGCTCATCCAGGAAGCCGGGAAGCCGTGCATGGTGGCCGTCAATAAGTGGGACTTGGTCAGCGAAATCCACGGCAACCGCAAAGAGCAGCTCGCGGGCCGCAAGGAGCAGCTGGAGGCGCTGCTGGAGCGCATCCGCGTGGAGCTTTTCTTCGTCGATTACGCCCCCATCGTCGTCACCTCCGCCCATGAGGGCGAGGGGGTGCAGCGCGTTCTCAAAATGATCGAGCAGATCCGCGAAGGGGCCCAGGCGCGCATCAGCACCGGGGCGCTCAACCGGGCTCTCTCGGAGGCGATGACCCTCCACCCGGCCCCCACCCGGTCCAACAAGCGCTTTAAAATCGTCTACGCCACCCAGCCCGAGCGCAACGACCCGCGCCGCACGCCCATCCCCACGCCCACCCTGCTGCTCTTTGTCAACCAGGCCGACCTGCTCATCGCGAGCTACCGGAAGTACCTGGAAACGAAGATCCGCGAGGAAGTCCCGTGGACCGGCCTGCCGCTGAAGTTCTACTTCAAGGAGCGCGAAGCTCGGGGCCGCCGCGCCCATTTGGAGGAATAATTTTCCCGGCGAATCACGCTTGATGTCTGGGAGACAAGCCGCCATTACTTGGTGCTCCCAACATGAAACTTTCCCCTCCCGGAATTCTGGCGGCCGCGTTTGTCGTGGCCGGGTCCCCGTTTGCCTTGGCCGATGTCAGCCTGCCCGCCATCTTTGGCGATCACATGGTGCTTCAGCGCGACGGCGCAGTCCCCGTCTGGGGCCACGCCGACCCGGGTGAAAAGGTAACGGTCAGCGCGGCGGGCGCCTCGGCCTCCGCCACCGCCGGGCCCGATGGCAAATGGAGCGTGCGCCTCAAAAATCTGCCTCCCTCGGCCACGCCCGTCGAGGTGACGGTGCAGGGGAAAAACAAGCTCACCTTCTCCGACGTGCTCGTGGGCGACGTGTGGGTCTGCTCCGGGCAGTCGAACATGGCCTTCGGCATCCGCGAGGACGCCAGCTCCAAGGCGGAGATCGCCCAGGCCAATTTCCCGCAGATCCGCTTCTTTTACGTGCCCCGCGCCGTCGCGCCGCAGCCCGCCGCCGACATCAAAGCCGCCCCCGCCGGATCCACGCAAGGGAGCTGGCAGGTTTGCACACCCGAGAGCCTCTCGAAGCTCGGTTTCTCGGCGGTCGGCTACTACTTTGGCAAAGACATCCACCAGGCCACCAAGCAACCGGTGGGGCTCATCGAATCCGCCTGGGGCGGCACGGTCGCGCAGGCATGGACGAGCCTGGAAACGCTGAAAAAGACGCCCGGCCTGGAAAACCTCGCCACGGCGGCCCAGAAGTTCTCCGAAAATTTCCAAACGAACCTGGAAGCCTACGGCCCGGCGCTCGAAAAGTACAAAGTCGACCTCGCCCAGTGGAAGGAAGCCAACAAGGAGGCGCTCGAAGCCTACAAAACGGCCCTGGCCCAGTGGCAAACCGATGCCAAACAGGCCGTCGCCGAGGGCAAACCCGCCGCGCCGAAACCGACGCCAGTCAGCGAACCCAAGGCCCCGGTTTCGCCGGATCAATCCCCCAACAACCCGACGGGCCTCTACAACGGCATGATCGCCCCGATCGTCCCCTACGGCATCAAGGGGGCCATCTGGTACCAGGGCGAGTCCAATGCCTCGCAGGCCGTGGTTTACCGGACGCTCTTCCCGGCAATGATCGCCGACTGGCGCGGACACTGGGCCCAGGGCGATTTCCCGTTCCTCTTCGTCCAGCTGGCCAACTACATGGCCCGCAAACCGGAGCCGGGCGACAGCTCCTGGGCGCTCCTGCGCGAGGCGCAGCTCAAGACGCTCTCCGTGCCGAACACGGGCATGGCGGTGATCATCGACCTCGGCGAGGGGAGCGACATCCACCCGAAGGATAAATGGGACGTCGGCGCGCGCTTGGCATTGGCCGGGCGGCACGTGGCCTATGGCGAAAAGCTCGCCTACTCGGGGCCGATCTACAAGGCGCTAAAGGTGGAGGGAAATCAAGCGCGCCTCACCTTCGATCATACTGACGGCGGCCTCACGATCGGCGTTCCGCCGGAGCATTTCCACCCGGGCGAGCCGAGAACCGCCGCGCCGGAGCTGCAAGGATTCGCCATCGCCGGGGCTGACAACAAATTCGTATGGGCCAAGGCAAAGATCGACGGCGACACGGTCGTGGTCTCCGCCGAAGGCGTGACGGCCCCCGTGGCGGTACGGTACGCCTGGGCCGACAACCCGGAGGCCAATCTCTACAACAAAGCCGGCCTGCCCGCCTCGCCCTTCCGCACGGATACGGACGAGAAGAAATAGAGCCCCATTTTTCGAAACAAAAACGCCGGGAAGCCTTTGGGCCGCCCGGCGTTTTTTATTGGGAAAGCGAAATACCCAGGATTATACCGCGTCTAGTGATCAATGAGCTTTTAGCGATGACAGGCTCGGCAGTTTTTAGACAAATCCCCATGCCCCGCAGACGGGGCTCCACGCGGCATGAAAAAGGGGGAATTCTATTCTCACGCAAAGACACAAAGAAAGGCAGGACTCTTTGCGCCTTTGCGTCTTTGCGTGAGCCCTCTGCCTTTTTTCTAGGACACCTATTTTCGGCTTAGGATTAATATTTTTCCAGCTTCGCTGCTCACCAACCGACGGACCTTTCCCAAAAGCTCCTCCGGTTCATCCTGTCTATAGGCTCTAACTGGAAACGGTATTACTTGCTCAGCAGCTCGTTGACCTTCGCCATGACCGCGAAGGCGTCGGCCACGTAGAGGACATCGGCCTTGCCGCGGGCCCAGCCGCAGTTGGCGTCGAGGCTGATGGCGCGGCGCTCTTTGATGAAGCGCCAGCCGACCGCGTGCGGCTCCTCGCCGTGGCAGCAGGTGGAGAGGCCCTTGGGGTGACGCGGGGTGGCCCCGGTCTGGCCGATCTGGTTCAAGTGCGTCAAAAACGAGAGCACGGCCTGCCCCTCGCCACCGATGTCGACGAGCGATTTGCTGCTGCCAAGGGAGGCGCGGGTAAGGTTGAGAAAGCTGCGGATGGCGACTTCGGCATCCGGCACATGGGTCTGGCCGTCGGCCTGTTTCTTGGTCCAGCCCGCGCCCGCGACGAAGAGGAGATCGGCGTCGGGGCGGATGGTCTGGGCGTCGGCAGCCGGGGTGCGGATGCCGGTGACGCAGGTGCGCTTGGCGGTGTCGGGGAGCGCGACGGCGACCGCTTCGAGCGTAGCCGCGCCGCTCTCGCCCTGCCATACGGCCTGGCTGCCGGGGTCGATGACGACGATCCACGGGCGCTGCGTGCGGGAAAGCTGGGCTTCCATGCGCTGGCGGTAATACCAGCGGGAGACGCTCAAAGCGCCGTTCTCAGCGGCGAGGCCGGTGACGTGCGTATCGACGCGGCCCCCGAGACGCTGGGCAGCGCCGGAGAGCACGCGGTTCCAGCGCGAGGTGCCGGGCGCGAGGACGATGGTGGCCCCGCTGGCTTTGACGAGCGCTTCCACCGCGGCGGCGTCCGAGCCGTAGCGGGGCGTGGCGAAATCAGCTCCCTCGACGGCGAGGAACTGGGCCGCGCCGGAAGCGGCGACCTGGTTGGCGGCCTCCTGAACGGAGCCCCCGACGAGGCCGAGCACGAAACTGAGCCCCAGCGCCTGGGCTGCGCCGATGGTTTCGAAGGCGGATTTGGCCAGCGCGCCGTCAGATTCGGTGTGAAGAAGAACGAGAATGGTTTCCATGGAGAAAAAAGAGGGTTGGTCGGTTGCGCGTGGGCTTACTTCTTGATCCACTCGATGATTTCCTGGGCGATGGCATCCGGGGTGGCGTCTTTGACGATGCGGGTTTCGCGCATCTGGCTGGGCAGGGCGACCTTGGCAAAGGCGAGCCCCTCGGCTCCGGCCTTGGCGGGCTTGGCTTTTTGCAGCGCGGGCATGACGGCGCGCATGTTCATCATGCCGACTTGCGGGTTGTTCTTCGGCTCGGGGAGGTTGCCGGTGGCCCAGCCGAGGACGGCGGGCGCTTGCGGGCAGACGGAAATCTGATGGCGGCCCCCCTCGATGCGCTCCAGGACCTGGAAGGAGCCGTCGGGCTGGACGGTGATCTCGTCAACGCCCTGGAATTGATCGGCAATGCCGAGCTTTTCGCCCACCATGGCGAGCGTGGAGCCGGAACAGCGCGAGGCGCTTTCCCAGCCGCCGAAGAGGAGCAGCTTGGATTTGTCCAGGCCGGGGATGGCGGAAATGGCGTCGGCCAGCAGCGCGGCGGTTTCGGCGGAATCGGTGAAGCCGCTGGCGGAACCGTCGAGGGCAACGAGCTCGAAGGGCACCTTCTGGGCGAGGGTCATCATCACCTGCTGGAGCTTGGCCTTCGGCGCGAGGCTGACGAGGTAGACCTTGCTGCCGGGGTGGTTCTTGGCGAGGTTGGCCGCTTCGAAGAGGGCGTGGCCAGCCCAAGGGTCGAGCACGGAAGGGAGCATCGCTTCGTTTTTGAGCGCGGGACCGGCGGGGCCGGTGATGGGCTCAAGGGTTTGGAGCGGGTCCGGAACGATGCTTCCGCAAACGACGATTTGGTAGGCTTGACTCATAAATGAAGTGGCAAAAAGAGGGGCGACTTTAACGCCAAAAAACGAGGGCGTCTACAGAGGAAACAGAGAAAAACTTCCCCTGGGTTACTCCGGTTCCAGCTTTACATCCCACCCTAAAACATGGAAATTCGCCAAAGCTGGCACCCGCCGCCAGCGAGCGCACGACTTCAGAGAGGTGAAAGTCCTCTTCGGGCGGCACACTGGCCGTTCGTAGCCTGTGGTAACTGCGTCGTCGAGAGGCGGGGTGGGGAGCAACCGACAGGCGAAACGCCGATCCATAAGTAAGACAATGCTAAACTCGATTCGGCCAGATACGGCGGCGAGCCTGCTCCCGAAGGGCGAAGCCAGACATCGCAAGCCCTCCGCAAAGGAAGAAGGCGACTGCGAGAACCTGTGTCGCGGACAGACAGTGGGCGCGATTACAACAGGGCCGTATAGGGTGGTTGGAGATGGAGCGGCAGGAAGGAGACGTGTAGTGAAGCAGGGATCACGAGCCGGGAATAGGACGGTGTTCATGAGCCAAAGGGCTCCGAAGAGCCGCCCGGAAGGTGACAGAGCCCTCGTAGTAGCGTGGAAGCGGGGCAATGCCCGTGGAGCGAAGGAGGGCAGGAAGGTGGAAACGTGAAAGCCACAACAAGGGAAGACCCCTCGCCAACATTGGTCGCAAGGCCTAGAACGGGCGAAGAACCCCGGTTCCGATGGAACTGGGTGCAACCCGAGGTGTGGACGACACGCATGTTGACGGCCCTGGAAACGGGGATGAAAAGGACCAAATGGCACAGCCTGATGGACAAAATATGGTCCAGCGGCAATCTGGCGGCATCGGCGCGCAAAGTGATCGCCAACGGCGGCAGCGCCGGAATCGATCGCCAGAACGTGCGGCAATACGCCCTGCAAGAGGCGGCCCAAACCCGCAGCCTCCAAAGGCAACTGAAAGCGGGGAACTATAAGCCCCAAGCCGTCAGACGGGTATGGATACCCAAATCAGGGAGCAAGGAACTGCGGCCGCTGGGGATCCCGGCGGTGAGAGATCGCGTCGTGCAGACGGCGCTACGCCAAGCCATCGAGCCGATCTTCGAGCGGGAATTTGCGCCGCAGAGCTACGGGTTCAGGCCCGGGCGAGGCTGCAAGGACGCGCTTCGGGAAGTGGACCGACATCTCAAGGCGGGCCGCCACTGGGTAGTGGATGCCGACTTGAAGAGCTATTTTGACACGATCCCGCACAAGAAACTCATGCGGCAAATCGGCGAGAAAATAGCAGACGGAAGCGTACTGAGGCTGATCGAGGCAATGCTCAAAGCCGGGGTCATGGAGAGCGCAACAGACTGGAAGCCGACGCAAACCGGAGCGCCCCAGGGAGCGGTCATAAGCCCGCTGCTAGCGAACATATACCTTGATCCGCTGGATTGGGAAATGGCGTGGGCAGGCCGGGAAATGATCCGCTACGCGGATGATTTTGTCATCCTGTGTAAGAGCGAAGAAGAAGCCCAAGAGGCATTGGAGGCAGTCAAAGCCTGGGTGGAGCAGAACGGACTCAAGCTGCATCCGGAAAAGACACGGATCGTGGACGCCCGAGCCAAGGGAGGGTTCGACTTCCTGGGCTACCACTTTGAGCGAGGCTGGAAATGGCCACGCAAGAAAAGCATGGACAAGCTCAAGGAAGCGATCCGAGGCAAGACCCGGCGCACCGAGGGCAGAAGCCTCGGAGCAATCATCGCGGACCTCAACCGGACACTTGGCGGCTGGTTTGAATACTTCAAACAGAGCAACCGGTGGACGTTTGATAGCGTGGACAAATACGTCCGAGGGTGACTGCAAAGCATCCTGCGAAGGCGCAACGGAATGCGAGGACGCGGGCGCGGATTCGACCGAAACCGATGGCCCAAGGCCTATTTCACCGCCCAAGGCCTGACATCCTTGGTTCAGGCACATGGGGCGGCACGTCAATCTCTACAAAGAGGATAAACCACCAACTGGAGAGCCGGATGCGGGAGACCCGCCAGTCCGGTTCGGAGGGAGGGGCGATGGCGACACCGTTCCTACCCCTATCTTTAGAACCCCGTCGAAAACGGCTGGCAATAGCCGAAATTCTATTGCCGTTTCCGGGCTATTTTATATGGCCGGGGGGCGGCGGTGCATGTCCAGACCTCGCGGTTAAAGACCGTCGCGGCTGTTTTTTGACGGCTTATCAACTCCCGGCCTCCTTCGGATCCACCGAAGGAGGCTGAGTTGTAAAAAGCCAAAAAGACAGCAATGGATATGAATATCACCCCAGGGTCCGAAAACCCGCTTGCCCGTTGGTATTATGCGGTGGGCGAACATAGCGTGGCAGGCCCGGTCACGATCGAAGCCCTCCACTTTCTTCTTCTGAAAGGTGAGATCACTTTTGAGACGCCGGTGCTCCCCGAGCGCGGCGGCGGCCCTTGGCAGCCTTGTCGTATTGTTTTTACCGGCGAGAAGTGATGCTTTTTGCGCGTTCGGTTGGCCCCGCAATGGAGTTGCGGGTGCAAGTGCGTTCCCAAATCAGAGTTTGGGAACGAGGAAAAATAGGAGTCCTATAAAAAAGGCAGAGGGCTCACGCAAAGGCGCAAAGGCGCAAAGAGTCCTGCCTTTCTTTGCGCCTTTGCGTCTTTGCGTGAGATTCAATGCCTTAGTTCTCCGCCGAGTGCAGCCCGCCCGCGCCTGCTTTGAAGGCGATGATCATGCGCTCCTCGTCGCCGGGGCGGGCCTTGGAGCAGTTCCAGAGGCACGCGCCGCAGTGGACGCATTTCTCGCGGTCGAACGCCGGGACGCCGCCCGCTTCGCCGGGGGCGATGGCCTGGCCGGAGCAGCCTTCGATGCAGATGCGCTCCTGGCAGGTCGTGCAGACCTCCGGGTGGGTGAAGACGACGTGGTCGGCGTAGCCGGGAGGGGCCTGGACTTTGCCGCCGAGGAGGAGTGAGTCCTGGTGCGAGATGAGGAGTGCGCCGTCGTAGGGGATGGCGGGCCAGCCTGCGCGTTCCATCAACGCGCCGTGGAGGGGCGTGCCTTTGGCGGCACAGTCGCGGCGGATGGCCTCGATTTCGTCGGCGGGGATGCGGCCTTTGTAGTATTCCTCCAGGGTGGGGATGCGTTTGTAGGGCTGGACGGGTTCGCCGCCGGGGCTGAGTACGCCGCCGGTCAGGCCGGTGACGGCCATGCCGATGAGGCCGGGGATGAAGCCTTTCTGGAAGCCGTTGCGCGATTTCTCGGCTACGCGTCCCTCGGTTTCGAGCCAGCTCGCGCGGCGGCGGGAGACGTAGGCGGCTTCGAGGTTTTCTTTGGTAAAGGGTTTGGCCGCTTTAAGAAGTTCGAGGACTCCCTCGGCCAGTTGCACGCCGCTGGCCCAGGCTTCGTCGACGCCGGAGCCGGTAAGGACGTTGGTGGTGCCGCTTCCCTCGCCAATGCGCGCAAAGCCGTCGCCCGCGAGGCGGGGTTCGCCGTGCAGGCCGGATTCGCCGAGCGTTTTGGCCCCCCAGGAGCGGAGCTTGCCCCCGTCGAGGTAGCGCCAGAGGTAGGGGTGGAGCATCCAGTGCTGGAGGTAGCGGTAGGCAGTGCGCACGGGGCTGTCGAACCAGGTGGGGACGAAGATGCCCAGCGAGGCGACGTTGTCGGGGTGGACGTAGAGGAAGCCAAAGATCTCGGGCTCGGGGTAGCCGAAGGTGTGCAGGACGGTGCCGGGTTTGAGCGGGGTGCCTGCGGGGAGGTCGATGACGAATTTCATGCCGATGGCCCAGTCCCGGGCGCGGTGGCCCTCGGGCAGGCCGAGGCGTTCGTCGAGCTGCGCGCCGATGGGGCCGACGGGGCCGTCGCCGATGACGGTGAGGGCGGCGCGGATATCCATGCCGGGCATGAAGCCGTCGGTGGGGGTGCCCGCTTTATCAACGCCTTGGTCGAGGAGCCGGACGCCGACGACTTTGCCGTCTTCAAAAAGGGCTTCGGAGACCGGGGTGCCGGGCCAGACTTGGACGGCTCCGGTAGCCTGGACCTGTGCGCCGACCCATTGCATGAACTGGCCCATGGAGAGGACCATGCCGGGCTTTTTGTGCAGAAAGGGCGGGGTCCAGGGGAGGTCGAGGGCGTCGTGCTCGACGGGAAGGGCCCACTTGAGGGCTTTGATGGCGGCATCGGCGGCCTTCATGAGGGCCGGGCGGCGGCTCGCGCCGGTGGGGTCCAGGAGGTAAAGGACTTTTTCGGCCTCGACGGGGGTGGCCATGGGGATGCCTGCCTCGTCCAGCTCGGGATAGGAGCCGCGGATAGCCCGGGCGCGGGTGACGACTCCCGAGACGCCGAAGCCGATGTCGTCGGCCCGCTCGTAACACATCACTTGGGGCGGCATGCCAGGCATTGCGGCGCTTTCAACGGCCGGGGTGCCGTCTTCGTTGACCAGTTTTTTGGTCAGCGTGGAAAGGAAGCCGCCCATGGCCGGGCCGAAGCCGACGCAGGCGATGTCTACGTCCATACGGGCGCGTTCGATGGGTGAGTCTGTGGTCATGCGGTTTGTGTGGGAGGGGGGAAAAGGAGGGCCTATTCTCTCGCAAAGAGGCAAAGGCGCAAAGAAGGAATTTAATCGGGAACTCAGGAACTCGGGAAAAAGAGAAGGAAACTTCTTTTGATTACCGCCCAGAACTTTTGGCAGCCAGCGTAACGACCTCAGACAAGTCTAGCTCCAGAGCAACGCTGATACGGAAAAAAGTTTCGAGCGTTGGCTTGCGGATTCCGCGTTCGACGTAGCTCAACATTTGCTGGGAGATCCCGGCCCGTTCAGCCACGGCGCTCATGGTCAAGTTCTTGCGCAGCCGCTCTTCTTTGAAAATCCGCGCCATGGCAGCGCTGAAGGAATGGACGGTGGAAGTCTTGAGCATTCACGCAGCATAAAAGAATGTCCGCTTGACAAGATATCTCACTATAGTGAGACTGCTTCCCTCGTTCCGAGGCCCTGGCACCACACCCTCCATGCGGCTTGCGTGGAGGGTGTGAATGGGGCAAAAAATAGACAGATCCCCATGCCCCGCAGCTGTGGGGCTCCACGCGGCATGAAAAAGGGGGAATTCTATTCTCACGCAAAGACGCAAAGGCGCAAAGAGTCCTGCCTTTCTTTGCGCCTTTGCGGCTTTGTGTGAGCCCTCTGCCTTTTTTCTAGGACACCTATTTTCGGCTTAGCCCCCTCGTTTTGTCTTGTTTCCCCTCGTTACGAATCCAGATTTCACAAGCCGCTGCAAAACAGAGTGAGGGTGTGCACGTGCGAAAAAGGCATTTATTCTCACGCAAAGACGCAAAGGCGCAAAGGGTCCTGCCTTTCTTTGCGGCTTTGCGGCTTTGCGTGAGAATAAATGCCTTTTTTCTAGGACACCTATTTTCGGCTTAGCTCCCTCGTTACGAATCCAGATTTCACAAGCCGCTGCAAAACAGAGTGGGGGTGTGCACGTCGGAAAAAGGCATTTATTCTCACGCAAAGACGCAAAGGCGCAAAGGGTCGATGCTACTCGTCGAGGCCGTTTACGACGCGAAAAATGCCGTTCCTGATAACAGAGGAGCCAAAGTTGATTAGCAACCCCAGACGGGTTCCGCTCAGTCGGAGATAGGTCAGTAGTTGCTTTTTGTGTACCGGGGCGATGGTTTCGACGGATTTCAGTTCGATCAGCAATTTGTTCTGCACGACCATATCCGCACGAAAGCCTTCGTCGAATTTGACGCCATCATAAAAAATGGGCACCGGCTTCTGTCGAACCACGGCTAACCCTCTCTTTTCCAATGCGCGAGCCAATACAACTTCGTAAACCGACTCAAGCAAACCAGGGCCAAGTTCCTGGTGAATATGGAACGCCGCGTCGACCGCTATTTGGGCGATCTCGTTTTCGGAAAGATTGGGCATCGATTTCACGCAAAGACGCAAAAAGTCTGTCTTTCTTTGCGCCTTTGCGTCTTTGCGTGAGATATTTCTTCTTAGAGCGGGTAATCGAGCGCCTCGGGGATCATCACCCGGGCGAGCGACTGGGCGGCGCGGTCTTTGGCGAGGCGCGATCCGGCAAGGCTGGCGTCGAGGGCCGCGCGCTGGGCGGCAAACTCGGCGATTTCTGCCGGTTCGGCGTTGTAGCCGTAGACGAGTTCGGCGCAGATGCGGCCCGCTTCGCCCGCCGCCGTGGCCGCGTGGACGTGGGCCAGGTCGGTGAGGAAGGCGACGGTGCCGGGCAGCCCTTCGGAGAGCGACGGGTCGTTGGCTCCCTGCTCTTCGAGCCGGAGGATGTCGACGATCTGCTGACGCGTGGCGACGAGCCAGGATAGGGCGTCGGCCAGCGGGAAGGTGACGCCCTGGCGGCTCTTGGCGTAGAGCTTCGCGCCGTTGGCGTCTTTGGCGGTTTCCAGATGGCGCAGGCTCCAGAGCCAGAGTTCCATGCCCTTGGCGAGCGCCGCCGCGCCGGTGGCGGGCTTGGTGACGGCAAGGGTGTTGAGTTCCTCGATCCAGCCCTCAAACTGGGTGAGGAAGAGGGCGTTGCTCATGGTGATGGAGAGCTGGAGGCGCTGGACGGCTTCGGGCCCCTCGTAGGTGGCTTCGAGCTGGGTATCGTTCCACTTCTGGAAAAGGAAGGCGGGACAATCCTCGGTGATGCCGTAGCCGCCCATGAGGCTGACGGCCTCGCGCAGGAGGGTGGAGCCGTGGCCGGTGTTCCAAAGCTTGGTGGCCGGGCAGAGGACGTTGGCCAGGGCGTCGATGCGGGCGAACTGGATGAGCGGATCGGCCTTGGAGAAGGCCTCTTCGCGCTCCCCTGGGGGAAGCTTGCAAAGCTCGATGGCGTCGGCCTGGTTCTGCATGAGGACCTTGAAGGCGGCGCGGCCGGTGAGGCCTTTTTCTTCGAGGAAGCGGTCTTTGGTTTTTTCGTGCACGTCGACTTCGTCGTACAGGCGCGAGGTGGCAAAGCCGAGGGATGCGCCCGCTTCGCCGCCCGCCCAGATGTCGACCAGGCGGTGGAGGGCGTCTTCTTTCTGCTGGATGCCGAGCTCGAACCGGGGCGAACCGGGTTTGACGCCGTCGCCGCCGCGGAAGCGGTTGCGCTGGTAGCGGATGACGGGCTCGATGGCGGAAAGGACCTTGGCGGTGGTCATGAGGCCGACCGGCACGCGGGTGCGCTTGAAGACGGCTTCGATGACTTCGCCGTGGGAGTATTTCGGGATAATGACGCCGTCTTTGACGGTGTAGCCGCCGACGATGCGGCTGGCGGGCACGGTGAGGTTGAACACCGGGTCGCGCGTGGAGGAGAGCTGGTGGACCATTTTCTTGGTCGGGACACCCCGGTCGAAGACGCCGGGATCGCCCGCCTCCAGGATGACCATGAAGCTGCCTTTGATGCGGGGATCGGTCGATTCGACGGCGGCGGTGACGACGTCGGCGAAGGCCATGCCGGTGATGAACCGGGCGCGCTTGTCGATGTGGAGGAGGGGCTCGCCCCCGTCGATCCATTCGGCGACTTCGGCTTTGCCGCAAAGCATGCCGGTTTCGACGCCGACAAAGGGGATCGGTTCGGTGAGCGCGAAGGCGGCGCGAATTTGCGGACGCTCGTCGCCGGGCTGGCGCGGGGCGGCGAGGCCGAGGTAGTGGGCGCGCTGCTCGGGCGTGCCGCGTTCGTGGATGGGGGCTAGGCCAAGGTTGCTGGCGAGGCTGCTGGTGGCGGCACCGGCGTCCACCCAGGCGAGCTCGAAGCCCATCAGCGCAAAGGCGAGGTTCTTGGGCCCTTCGATGAAGCCGCCCAGCTCCACGTCGAGACCGGCGGCGGTGATGCCGCTCTCATCGTAAACGGGGAGGAGCGCGGCCTTGCCATCGGTCCATTCGTGGCTGTTGCGGCCCCCCTCGGCGACCAGCCGGGCCACGGGGCCGCGGGCGACGCAGCGGGTGGCCTGGACCAGCATGGCGAGGTCGTAGCGGTCGGCGAAGCCCCAGAGGATCTGGCGGACGCCATCGCCGGGCAGGGTTTGCAGGGTCGGAACAGAGGTATCGGTGCTCTCCATAAACGGGTGTATAAAAAAAGGCGTGCAGGGGTTAATCAATCCGCCAACGGATGCGCGGGCCCGATGCACAATTTGTAAGAGATATTCTGTTCAGGTGCGCGGCGCAAGCCAAAGCCGTGAAGAGCCCTCCACAATAACCAACCTTCCCTTCTGGCGGCTTGACGATAAGCGGCAATTATTGTTTACTTGATTGTCACAAAGGCACAAACCACCCACCCCTTTACGGCCATGATCGAACTCGAAGTCTACGCTGCCGGTGTACGCGACCTGAAAATCATCCTGGAGCTGGATCATGCGCTCGAGACGATGCCGGGCCTGCACTACAAAATCGACCGGAACCACGATATCGTCTATTTCGAGATCGAGGAACCGAAGGTGAACATTAAAGATCTGCTCAACCTGTTCCACCGCATCGGCTTGGAACCGAGCGTGGTCGGGCAGGTGCCGCCCGAGATGGAGAAGAAGAAGACGCAGGTGCTCCGCTAGCCCCGCCTTCGGAAGGATGCAAAAAGGGAGCGCTTGTTCGGCGCTCCCTGTTCCAGCCATTACCAGCCATCTGACGGCTTCGGCTGGAATTTCCTATACGCCCGCCAGTCGCAGGAAGTGGAAGGCGAGCCAGCCCAGAAATGCCGTGGTCGGCAGGGTGAGCACCCAGGCCCAGACGATCCGCTGCACGACGCCCCATTTCACCGCGCTCAGGCGCTTGGTCGCGCCGACGCCCATGATGGACGTTGAAATGACATGCGTGGTGGAGACGGGGATGCCCATCGTGGTGGCGATGTGAATGACGATGCCTGCGGAGGTCTCCGCCGCGAAGCCGTGCACGGGCTGGAGCCGGACCATTTTGTGCCCCAGGGTGCGGATAATGCGCCAGCCGCCGCCCGCCGTGCCCGCCGCCATGGTCAAGGCGCAGGCGATGATGACCCATGTGTCGATACGGAATTCGGGGGTGCGCAGGAAGTGGAGGATGGGGGGCAGGTTGTCGAAGGCCTTGGTGGTGGTGCCGGTATAGAGGGCGAGGGCGATGATGCCCATGGTCTTCTGCGCGTCGTTGCCGCCGTGGCTGAAGCCCATGAAGGCGGCGCTGGCGAGCTGGGCTTTGCCAAAGATTTTCTGGATCAGGTAGGGCCGCATGCGGTGGAGCAGGATGATGAGAAGCATCATGATGAACGCACCAATGATGAACCCGGCCAGGGGCGAGGTGAGCATCGGCAGGACGACCTTGGGCCAGAGGCCTTCGTGGGTGATGTGGCCCGCTTTTTGGATGACCGAGGACCATTTCAGCACGGTCCAGTCGCCGCGTGTGGAGGCGACGGCCGCGCCGCAGAGCCCGCCGATGAGGGCATGGCTGGAGCTGGACGGCAGCCCAAGCCACCAGGTGAGCAGGTTCCAGATGATGGCCCCCAGGAGCGCCGCGAAGACGGTCGGCATGGTGATGACGTGGATATCCACGATGTCCGCGCCGATGGTTTTGGCCACGGCCATGCCGGAGAACGCGCCGAGGAGGTTGCAGCCCGCGGCCATGAGGATGGCCTGGCGAGGGGTGAGGACCTTGGTGGAGACGACGGTCGCGATGGCGTTGGCGGCGTCGTGAAAACCGTTGATGTACTCAAAGGCGAGTGCCGCCAATAGGACGAGCAGGAAAAGCGTCATGGCTGGTTTTTTCCCCGCTCTCTTAGGAGTATTTCAGGACGACCTGGAAGACGACGTTCCCGGCGTCGCGGCACCGGTCGATGGCCTTTTCGAGCAGCTCGTACATGTCCTTGAGGAAAATGGCGTCCTTGGCCTCGGCTTTGCCGTGGAAAAGCTCGCTCAAGAGGGAGGTCATGAAGCGGTCGGCGTCGCCTTCGATGGTCTGGAGCTGGGCGTATTCGTCCTCGACCTCCTCGACATGCGGATTGGTGCGCAGGGCTTTGACCATGGCGACGACGGTATTGGTGGCCGCCTCGAGCATGGCGACGTGCTTGATCATGCTTTCGGCGTGGTTATTGAGCGGACAGATGAGGAGGCGCTCGCCGATTTTCTCCATGGTCTTGGGCACGCGGGAGAGGGCGCTGGAGAGGGCCTCGATGTCCTCGCGTTCGAGCGGAGTGACGAAGGTACGACAGAGGGCGGTGGTGATTTCCTGGCTGATGCGCTTGTGTTTGCGGCGGCTTTGGGCGAGGAGCTCGAGGGATTCGTGGATGGCCCGGTCATCGCCGATTTTAGGCATGAGGGCGTTCAGGATACGGGCGCTATTTTGAGCCTCGCGGGCGCTGGCCTCTAGGAGGTCGTAGAATTTGTCATCGCGGCCGAAAAGTCGCTTAAGGAAGTTCATGGGTAAACCGCAATCTTAATCAGAGAAAAGGAATCCTGTAAAGAGGGCTCAGGGGAACCGGGATAGGGAAACGAAGTTTCCAGATGGGGTGCAGGGGGCGAAGCCTCCTGCCGGTGGGTTTGGGAGGCAGCGCCTCCCATCTCCCCGCTTCTGGCAAGGCGGGCCTAACCCATCCTCCACAAAGCGGCGTGCCCAGACCAAACCCGCGCTCTCGGTGGCAGCTATGCCCGCCTTGCCCCCCGAAAAGAGCGCAGCGATTTTTCGGGGCTCCGGGGAGCCATGAGATAAGCGCCCGAGGCGCTTGGCGGATTCGCTTCGCTTTCCAAAATGGAGGCAAGGCGGCGAGGGGTTTTTAGGGAAGACGTGGGTTTTTTGGGCCGCCTTGCCGGAGGGGTTGGCTTCCGGGGCTCCGCCCCAGACCCCGTCAAGGGGCTTCGCCCCTTGCATCCCCTTCGGAAACTTCGTTTCCTTTTTGCCAAAAAAAGCGCGATGGCTTTTTGGGCCATCGCGCTTTTGCGTTAATCTATTGCAACCGGCAGCTTAGTAAGCGGCCTGGGCGCCCTTGATGTTTTTCTTGGAAACCCAGGGCATGAGTGAGCGCAGGCGCGCGCCGACTTTCTCGATCTGGTGCTTTTCACCGGCTTTGAGGAGCGCGTTGTATTTCTTGTATCCGCCTTCGTATTCTTTGATCCAGGTCTTGGCAAATTTGCCGTTCTGGATGTCTTTGAGGGCGGCTTTCATGCGCTTCTTGGTGCCGGCGTCGATGATCTGCGGGCCGACGGAGACGTCGCCCCACTTGGCGGTCTCGGAAATGGAGAAACGCATTCCGGCGATGCCGCTTTCGTTGATCAAGTCGCAGATGAGCTTGAGCTCGTGTAGGCACTCGAAGTAGGCCATTTCGGGAGCGTACCCGGCCTCGACGAGGGTCTCAAACCCGGCGGTGATGAGGGCCGAAGTGCCGCCGCAGAGGACGACTTGCTCGCCGAAGAGGTCGGTCTCGGTCTCTTCTTTAAAGCTGGTCTCGATGACGCCCGCGCGGGTGCCGCCGATGCCTTTGGCCCAGGCGAGGGCCACTTTCTTGGCCTTCTTGCTCGGGTTCTGGTAGATGCCGATCAGGGCCGGAACGCCTTTGCCTTCGGTGAACTGGCGGCGAACGATGTGGCCGGGGCCTTTCGGGGCGACGAGGATGACGTCGACGTCTTTCGGCGGGACGACGGTCTTAAAGTGAATGGCGAAGCCGTGGCTGAAGAGGAGCGTCTTGCCCTTGGTAAGGTTGGGGGCGACGTCCTGCTTGTAAGCGGCGCCCATCTTGGTGTCGGGCACGGCGAGGAAAATGACGTCGGCCTTCTTGACGGCTTCGGCGGTGTCGAATACTTCGAAGCCTTTTTCTTTGGCGACTGCGCGGGATTTGCTGCCCGGGTAGAGGCCGATAATGACTTTGACGCCGGAGTCTTTAAGGTTTAGCGCGTGGGCGTGACCCTGGGACCCGAAACCGATGACGGCACAGGTTTTGCCTTTGAGGGCGTCGAGGGTGGCGTCTTTGTCTGTATAGATTTTGGCGGACATAACTTCTGGTTGGTATTTAGTCGGGGGGGAAAAGTTTTATTGATGGCGGGCGACGGCGACTTTGCCCGTGCGGGTGAGGTCGCTGATCCCGAAGGGTTCCATGAGGAAGAGGAATTTCTCGATTTTGCTTTCGTTGCCGGTGACTTCGATGGCGACGTTGAGGTGTTGCACGTCGATGATCTTGGCGCGGAAAATGTCGCAAATTTGCATGACCTCGGCGCGGGTCTGCGGGTTGACGTTGACGCGCAGGAGCACCAGCTCGCGGTCGACGTAGTCGCCGTCGCGGAAGTCTTCGATCTCGATGACGTCGATCAATTTGTTGAGCTGTTTGGTGACTTGCTCCAGGACGGCGTCGTCGCCCATGACGACGATGGTCATACGCGACCGGCTCGGGTCGCGGGTCGGGCCGACATTGAGGGTGTCGATGTTGAACCCACGGCCACTGAACATTCCGGCGATACGCGTGAGGACGCCAAATTTATTTTCAACCAATACCGAGAGTGTGTGACGCATGTGGAGAGAATCACCAGTTTCTTCCACGAAGGGCACTTTCGTCAAATTTAAAAGTAGGAAGGCTGTTTTGAGATTAACCGAGAATTAACGATTTCGGGCGCTTTTCTCAATCATCGCTTAACAATCCAAGCGTCTACTCATGTGTAGGAACGAAACATTCCTCGTTAAGCCAAACATCAAAAATGGTTATGAAACGTACAATACTCACGCTCGCCCTCGTGGCCGCAACCTCGGCAATCACTGCCTTAGCGCAGGACGCCACGCCGACCCCGTCGGCAACACCTGCCGAGGGCCCTCGCCATCATCGCGAAGGCGGGAAAGATCACGGCGGCCCTGGCGGTCCGTTCAAGGAAGCTCTGGAAGCCCTGACGCCCGCCGAACGCGAGCAGCTTAAAGCCGCGCATCAAAAGGCGAAGGATGACCCCGCCTTAGTGGAAGCCCGCAAGAAAGCCGAGGCCGCCCGCAAGGCGGTGGCGGAGGCTGAAAAAGCGGCGCTCTTGAAAGCCGATCCGTCCATCGGGCCGGTGCTTGATAAGCTGGAAGCCGCCCGCAAGGCTCACCGGCCGCCGGAAGGCGCTCCGATGCCTCCTCCGGGCTTCTAGAGAAAAAGTAGATTTGAGGGTAACTGCGCGGGAAACAAGGGGGACTTGGACCCCCGCGCAACTCCATCCGCGCCTGGTCCTCCAGGCGTGGGTGTTACCCGATCCCCCAGCGAGTCGGAGCTAGGACCCCCGATTCGTTGTGGGGATTGGGTAAACGCCGGAAGGGCAGGAAGAAGCGCCTGCACTTCCGGCTATTTTTTTTGATTTGAACGGGCTCGTGGAACCTACACCGCGACGATGTTCACGAGTTTGCCGGGGACGACGATGATTTTTTTGACGGTCTTGCCCGCGGTGAATTCCTGGACCTTGGCGTTGGCGAGCGCGGCGGCTTCGAGGGTGGCTTTGTCGGCGTCCTTGGAGACGGTGAGGCGATCGCGCACCTTGCCGTTAACCTGGATGGGGATTTCCACTTCGTCCTCAACGAGCAGCGCGGGGTCGAATTTCGGCCACGGCCGATCGACTACGAGGCCCTCGAACCCGGCGAAACCGGCCCCGGCGAGGCGCGCCCAAAGCTCTTCGGTAAGGTGCGGGGCGAAGGGGTTCAAAATCACCAGCAGCGTGCGCAGCGCGGAAACGGGCCTGGGGGTGACGCCGGTAAAGGTGTTCACGTAGACCATCATTTGCGCGATGGCGGTGTTGAAGCTCAGGGCCTCGATGTCCTCGCCGACTTTCTTGATGGTGGCGTGGATGACGCGCTGCTGGGCGCGGTCCAGCGCGGCGTCGGCGGAGAGGGCGCCGAGCTCCCATTCGCTGGCCTGGTTCTCCTGCATGACCAAGCGCCAGACGCGGGCGAGGAAGCGAGAGACGCCTTCCACGCCGGTCATGCTCCACGGTTTGCTGGCTTCCAGCGGGCCCATGAACATTTCGTAGAGGCGCAGGGCGTCGGCGCCGTAATCCACGATCACATCGTCCGGATTGACGACGTTGCCGCGGCTCTTGGACATTTTCTGCCCGTCCTCGCCCATGATGAGGCCTTGGTTGACAAGGCGCTGGAAAGGCTCGGGCGTGGAGACGTAGCCCAAGTCGAAGAGGACCTTGTGCCAGAACCGGGCGTAGAGGAGGTGGAGCACGGCGTGCTCGGTACCGCCGACGTAGAGATCAACGCCGCCGGGCTTGGAGGTCGGTTTGCCGCCGCCCATCCAGTAACGCTCGGCTTCTTCGCCGACGAAGCGGCCACCGTTGGCGGGGTCGCAATAACGCAGGTAATACCAGCAGGAACCGGCCCACTGGGGCATGGTGTTGAGCTCGCGTGTGGCGGTCTCGCTGTAGCGAACCCACTCGGTGGCCTTGGAGAGGGGCGGCTCGGGGGTGCCGGTCGGCTTGAAGTCGGCCAGCTCGGGCTGGGTGAGCGGGAGTTCGCTCTCGGAAATGGCGCGGTGCTGGCCGTTTTCCCAGACGATCGGGAAGGGCTCGCCCCAGTAACGCTGGCGGGAGAAGAGCCAGTCGCGCAGTTTGAAATTGATGGTGAGCTTGCCCAGGCCGCGCTCTTCGAGCCACGCGCCCATTTTCGCTTTCGCTTCGAGCGTGGGCAGGCCGTCGAGGAAGCCGGAGTTGACGGCGGTGCCGTGCTCGCAGAAGCCGAGGGATTCCTCGGGCGTTTTGCCGGGAGCCTGGACGACGGGCTTGATGGGCAGCCCAAATTTCTGCGCGAACTCGTAGTCGCGCTCATCGTGGGCGGGCACGGCCATGATCGCGCCGGTGCCGTAGCCCTGGAGCACGTAGTCGGCAATCCAGATGGGGATTTTCTCGCCGTTGACCGGGTTGATGGCGTAGGCCCCGGTGAAGACGCCCGATTTTTCCTTGGAAAGCTCGGTGCGTTCCAGATCGCTCTTGCGGGCGGTCTTGGCGCGGTATTCGCGCACGGCGGGCCACTGTTCCTCGGTGGTGATGCGGTCGACGAGGTGGTGCTCGGGAGCGACGACCATATACGTCGCGCCGAAAAGGGTGTCGGGCCGGGTGGTGAAGACGGTGACGGTCTCCGCGCCGCCTTCGAGCTGGAATTTCACCTCCGCGCCCTCGCTGCGGCCGATCCAGTTCTCCTGGAGAAGCTTGATGGACTGCGGCCAGTCGAGGCCTTCGAGTTCGTCAATGAGGCGCTGGGCAAAGGCGGTGATGCGGAGCATCCACTGGCGCATCGGGCGGCGCTCGACGGGGAAGCCGCCGACCTCGCTCTTGCCGTCGATGACTTCCTCATTGGCCAGCACAGTGCCCAGCTCGGGGCACCAGTTCACCGGGGCCTCGGAGACGTAGGCCAGGCGCACGCGGTCGGGATCTTCACCGGGGTGGGTGGCGATGTAGTTTTCGATCGGCTCGGCCTTGTTCGTGGCGGGGTTGAACCAAGCGTTGTAGAGCTTGAGGAAAATCCACTGGGTCCAGCGGTAATACTCGGGATTGCTGGTGGCGATTTCGCGCGACCAGTCGTAGCCGAACCCGATTTTTTTCAGCTGCGTCTTGAACCGGCCGACGTTCTGGGCCGTGGTGACGGCGGGGTGCTGGCCGGTCTTGATCGCATACTGCTCGGCGGGAAGGCCGAAGGAGTCCCACCCCATCGGGTGCAGGACGTTGAAGCCGTTCATGCGCTTGTAGCGGCCGATGATGTCGGTGGCAGTGTAGCCCTCCGGGTGGCCGACGTGCAGGCCCGCGCCGCTCGGGTAAGGGAACATGTCGAGGACGAAGAACTTGGGCCGCGAGGGGTCAAAGCCGGGTTCGCCGGGATTGGCCACGCGGAAGGTCTGGTGCTCGTCCCAATAGGCCTGCCACTTGGGTTCGAAAACGTCGAAAGGAAACGGTTTGCGCCGGTCGCTGCTACTCATAGTAAACCCCAAACCATGGAAGAGACCGGCCCGAAGGGAAAGGTTAAAATACGGGAGGCGGCGCGTTCTATATTCTCACGCAAAGCCGCAAAGGGTCTGTCTTTTCTTTGCGCCTTTGAGGCTTTGCGTGAGGTTCTACCAGTTATGCGGTCACTTTGGTTTTTTATCAGGAACTCATGAACTCAGGAAAAGAAACAAATTTCTGTCTTTTTCCTGAGTTCCTGAGTTCCTGATTAACCTAAGTAACTGTAAAAAGGGTATTAATTGGCCTGGATAGTCTTCTTTTCGGAAAGCAACACCGCCACCCCGGCGGCCATGAGCCCGGCGGCGGCCACCAGGTGGAGCGTGACGGGGTCGCCCAAAATCATAATGGAAACCGCCGCCCCGACAAAGGGCGCGGTGGCAAAAAAGGCGGCGGCGCGGCCCGCGCCGAGGCGCTGGATGCCCATGACGAAAACGAGCAGCGCCAGACCGCTGCAAACGCCGCCCACAAGCACGGCCCCTGTCGCAAGGGGCCAGGAGGGGCCGCGCGTGCCCTCGGCGGCTGCCCAGGCAAAGAGAGCCGCGGCGGCCAGGAGCCCCTTCCAAATGGTGAACTTCGCGGGATCGACCCCCCGGAGCCGCGCGATGCAGTTGTTGTCGATGGCCCAGCAAAGGCACGCCCCGGCCAGGGCCAACGCCGCCGGAAGTCGCCCCCCGCCGCCTGGGCCGCCGTAGGAGACCAGGATGCCGCCTACGGTGACGAGCCCCAGGCCCACCAGCAGGTGCGGCCCGGCCTTTTCGCGGCAAAAGAGCCAGGCAATGAGCACGGTGAACGGGGCCTCCAGGTTCAGGAGCAAGGCCGCCACCGAACCGGGCGCTTGGGCGATGCCCCACACCAGCAAAACCGGAGCGAGCGCGCCGCCGGTGACGACGGACCCGGCGAACGCCAGCCGGTTGCCGCGCTTGAAAAGGGGCCGGGGGTTCCACTGGGACGGAACCGCCACCGCGAGAACCAGCCCGGAGCCCAGGCTGATGAGCGCCCCTAAAAACACGGGGTCCACGGCTCCGAAGAGCAGCTTGACCAGGGGCGTCACGGCTCCGAAGAGCAGCGCGGCCAGCAGCGAGAACAGGGCGCCTTGGCGGTGGGTGATTAGCGGCATCAGGCTGCCACGCTATTCGGCCCTGCACGCAATTGCCAACTCTTTGCGCCTTTGCGGCTTTGCGTGAGACAAAAAAACGGCAGCCAGTTTCCCGGCTGCCGTTTGGAAGGTTTTGCCTAAACCGCAGCGCTTATTTCAGCGCCTTGACGGTGGCGACGACGTTGGCGGCGGTCATGCCCAGGATTTCCATCACCTGGTTGCCCGGGGCGCTGATGCCGAAGCGATCGATACCGATGACGGTGCCGTCGAGCCCGACGTATTTGTACCAAAGGCCGGTGACGCCTGCTTCGATGGCCACGCGGCGGCGGGTCGAAGAGGGGAGCACGGATTCTTTGTACTCGGCGCTCTGGCGGTCGAAGCGGAACATGCTCGGCACGGAAACGACGCGCACGCCCGCACCCAGCTCTTTGGCAGCGGCGACGGCGTGCTGCACTTCGCTGCCCGCGGCCAGGAGGATGAGCTCCAGCGGGGCGGTTTCCTTGACGAGGACGTAGGCTCCCTTGGCCGCGCCTTCGCGGCGGGTTTCCACGGGTGCGAAGCTTAGGTTCGGCACGGCCTGGCGGGTGAGTATGAGGGCGGTGGGGCCGTCGAGGCGCTGGTAGGCGGCGGCGAAGGCTCCGGCGGTTTCCTCGGGGTCGGCGGGGCGGATGACGTCGAGGTTCGGGATGACCCGCAGGCCGCTGACGGTCTCCACGGGCTGGTGGGTGGGGCCGTCCTCGCCCACGCCGATGCTGTCGTGGGTGAAGATGTAGCCGACGGGCAGCTTGGCCAGCGCGGCGACGCGGATGGAGGGCCGCATATAATCGGCGAAAACCAGGAACGTGGCGCCCGAGGGACGGAAGATGCCGTCGTAGGCGATCCCGTTTAAAATGCCGCCCATGGCGTGCTCGCGGATGCCGTAACGGACGTTGCGCCCGGCGTAGTCGGCCTTGGACCAGTCGCCCGCGCCCTGGATGTAGTTGAGGGTGGAGCCGTAGAGGTCGGCGGAGCCGCTGACGACCAGCGGCAGGGCCTGGGCGATGGGCTGGAGGACGTCGCTGCCCGCTTTGCGGGTGGCGATTTTGGCGTCGGCCGGGAAGGCGGGGATGCGGGAGGCGAGGTCGGCCGGGATTTCCTGGGCCACGCCGCTATCGAGGAGGGCGGCTTGGTCGGGGTTGGCGGCGCGCCAGGCGGCGTAGGTGGCCTGCCAGGCTTCGTAATCGGCTTGGCGGGCTTTTTTTACTTCGGCGAAATACGCTTTGGTGTCGCAGGAGACGTAGAAGGAATCCTCCGGCAGGCCGAGGCCTTTCTTGGCGGCTTCCGCGAATTTCGCACCGCCTTCGCCGTGGCCTTTGCTGGTGCCCGCGACTTCGGGGATGCCCTGGCCGATGACGGTCTTGGCGATGATGATCTGCGGCTTGCCGCTTTTAGCGTTTTTGGCCCGTTCAAAGGCGGCCAGGAAGGCTTCGATATCGTGGCCGTCCACGGTCTGCACGCCCCATTGGAGGGAGCCGAAACGCTTGGGCGTTTCTTCGTTCTGCGAGGCGTCGGCGAGGGCGTCCAGGGTGACGTCGTTGGAATCGTAAATGAGGATGAGGTTGTCGAGCCCGGCGTGCCCGGCAAAGGCGCACGCTTCCTGGGCCACGCCCTCCTGCATGCAGCCGTCACCGGCCAGGACGACGATGTGCTGGTCGAAGATGGTGTGCTCGGGGGTGTTGAAGCGGGCGGCGGCCATTTTGGCGGAAACGGCGTAGCCGACGGCGTTGGCGACGCCCTGGCCAAGCGGGCCGGTGGTGGCTTCGACGCCCGGGGTCTCGCGGAACTCGGGGTGGCCGGGGGTCTTGCTGCCCAGCACGCGGAAGTTGCTCACTTCCTCGATGGAAAGATCGTACCCGGCGAGGTGGAGCCAGGAGTAAAGGAACATGGAGCCGTGCCCGGCGGAAAGTATGAAGCGGTCGCGGTCCAGCCATTTCGGCTCAGAGGGGTTATACCGCAGGGCCTCGCCAAAAAGGGCGGCACCTATCTCGGCGCATCCCAGCGGCAGCCCGAGGTGCCCGGAGGAACATTTGTGGACGGCGTCAATCGCCAGCCCGCGCGCTTCGTTGGCGGCTTGTTTCAGACTTTCGAGTTTCATTAAGAGCAATGGTTAAGTTTAAAGAAGGACTTTGGATCAGGCTATGAAGAGCTGTGGGGAAGTCAACGTTTTAGGTTTTTTAACCCCCTTTACCGTCAACCTCGGGTCGAACAGTTTAGCACAATGACCCCCGCGCGGCGAGGCGAGCTTTGAGCGCGGCTTCGAAGCGCAGGATGGCGCAGTCCTCGACGGCGTTCATCGTGGCGTCGTTCTCCCGCCAGGTATCCATCGTGCGCGGGTTCTCCATGCCCCAGCGGTCCACGTAGCCCCGGCCGAATTTCGCCACGCCGTCCTCGTAGGATTTGGACCAGTAATGGTTGATCCTCAGGACTTCGTTGACCGGCCCAGGCCCCTTGGAGGCGGCGACGGGCCGGAAGCGCTCATCGACGGCGCTCTGGCCGTGGCGGTAGAGCCAGTAGTGCGTGGAGGGCTTGGCCCGAAGGATTCGGCGCGGGTTGACGATGCTCTTAATGAGGCGGAAGGGCTGCTCCTGGGCGCGGGTGTAGTTGCTGATGACGAGGCCCGGGGGGCGCTCGCGGTGGCCGCTGGAGCCGAACATCCGCCAGTAGACGGCCACGGCGGGGTGGGCGCGGTACGGTTCGAGGGCCTCGGCGAGCGAGGGGGCCTTGACGGGGAAGAGGAATTCGTCGTCGTCGAGGAAGGCGATCCACTGGGCTAATTGGCCATAATGGGCCACGCAATGCTCTTCGGCAGACGGGCTGGCGGGGATCCAGGGCCACTCGTGGAGCGTGACGAGGCCGTCGCGCAGGTACGGAGCCAGGACGCTTGAGTAATCGTCCTCCGAGTTGTTGTTGTAGAGGTAGAAGTGCTCGACGCCTACCAAGTGGTGGAACTCCAGCCACTCGGGCAGGTAGCGGGCGGCATTCTTGAAGCGCAGGCAGGCGGCGACGCGGTAGCGGATCTGGCGGCGGCTCCGGAAATCGGTGACGGCGCGCGAGGCGCTTCCGAGCAGCTCGCGCTTGAGTTTGAGCTTCAGCTTGCGAAGGGTGGGAAAGAGGACGGGCATTCTCTCGATTCGTATCAGGGGGGCTCGCCGCTCGGAAGAAAAAGCCGCTTCTGGCGCTGCCTTCGGGGTGATTCTGTGCGATGCTTCCGAAAACACAGGCAATCTTTATCACGACCATGAACCGATCCGAACGCATCTCCGCGCTGCTTAAAGTCCTCCCGAGCGTCTACCCGAACGCCCATTGCGAGCTGGTTTCCGACAATCCCTTCCAGCTCCTCATCTCCACGGTGCTCTCGGCCCAGTGTACGGACAAGCGGGTGAATATGGTGACGGAAACGCTTTTCAAGGACTACCCCTCGCCCGCGGCTTTCGCCAAGGTGAGCCAGGAGGATCTGGAAGATGCGATCCGCTCCACCGGCTTTTTTCACAACAAGGCGAAGAACATCCGGGCGCTCTGCGCGGCGCTGATCGAACGCTACAATGGCCAGGTGCCCGCTGATATGGAGGCGCTCACTGCCCTGCCTGGGGTGGGCCGCAAGACGGCTAACGTGGTCTTGGGCAACAGCTTCGGGCTCAACGAGGGGGTGGTGGTGGATACGCACGTGGCCCGGTTATCGGGGCGGCTCTGGCTGACGAAGGAAACCGATCCCGCGAAGATCGAGCAGGACCTCATGGCGCTGGTGCCACGCGATGATTGGACGAATTTCAGCCACTGGCTGATCTGGCACGGTCGCCGCCGCTGCACCGCCCGCAACCCGGACTGCGCCGGATGCGAAGTGAAGGACCTCTGCCCGAGCGCCTTCAAGGTGGGCAAGGACGGGAAGGTCGCCGGGAAATAGGGCTTAGCGCTTTCAAGGCATAAAAAACCAGCCGCCTGTTGCCGGGCGGCTGGTGTTAAGTTCAAGTGTTAAAACCAGTAATTACGGATTGGTAGTCGTGGTAGTGCGGTTTGCAGTGTTGAAATTGCCCCAGAAGGTAGCAGGCACAACAGAGGTATCGAAGTTGGCAATGGTAGTATCGGCGATCGCCACCGGTGTGCTCATCGGCGTGATAACATAGACGCCACCATAGCTATCCTGTCCACCAGATGTTTCCAGGCGGCTACCAGCCTTGAGGTATGGTTGGAGTTGAGCAAATGTGACAGTAGCAGTACTTGCTACATTTGCCTCGATGGCGTACTGGTCGCGAGCAGCATCGACCATCCGGGCCTCTTCAAGAATGGTGGTTGCCTGGGCACGCTGCCGCGCACGCATGAAATTCGGGACGGCGATGGATGCCAGGAGGGCAATGATCGCCACGACAATCATGATTTCCACGAGGGTGAAGCCCCCGCGAGTTTGTTTGATTTTCTGGAGCATATTTTTTGGATGGTTGAGTTGGGTGGTGCCAGCCCACTTGCCGACGCCTATTACCTTATAAAAGCAACTCGTGCGCCCATGCAATGCCAGCTTTCGTTTTTCCCAGGGCACGCGGGGCCCGTGGCACTAGGTAATCACAAGTTCTACAGAGGGATACGCTCTGCCCGGTGAGGAATATTTTTCCGCGGTTTACTGAAATTCTTATCTCATTTGCGAAGTTGCTTTTTCAAAAATGGGAAATCTCTCGTTTTTGCTCTCATTTTTACCCCCTTTCCGGGCCCCAGCTCCGATACTTGGCCCTATTACTTCAGGCAAAACTAATCAGGAACTCAGGAACTCAGGAAAAAGACAGAAATTCTTTTCTTTTCCTGAGTTCCTCAAGTTCCTGATAAATTCTCCTCAGATTCCTGTTGCAAATGGCAGGGAATTGATTATCTTCACTCCTGTTTCCCCTATGAAAGAAGGCGCAAGGTTTTGACACCTTGCGCCTTCTGTTTTTTATCGGTTGGCTGCTATTCCAGGAAGAGCCGTTTGGCGCGGCGGCGGGCATGGCGGTCCCCGGGCAGGTTCACCTTGGCGGCGGCCCCCGGCTCCAGAAGCGAACGGACGCTCTCCACTTCTTCAAAACCCGCATTTGGCACGCCGTTCTGGCGCAGCCAGGCGAGAATCCGGCGGCGCTGGCAGGCGGCAGGCTGGGCTTTCAGTGCTGGCGTGGGCAGTTCCGCACCGGGTTGCTCGGGGCCCATCAAATCAGAGAGCCACGTTTCCTCGTCGCGCAGGATCGTGGCGACGCGCCAGACGGCCCCGCGCACGTCGCGGCCAAAGACGGCCTCCAGCGCGGGGATGAGATCGTGCCGGATGCGATTGCGTGTGTGTTGGCGGCTTGCGTTGCTGGCGTCCTCGCGGTAGGTCCATCCGTTTTTGGCTAAATATGCGTCGATCTTCTCGCGCCAGACGCCGAGCATGGGCCGCAACAGGCGCAGCCGCGTGCCTGCCTCGGTGCGCTCGCCGTCCGGGCTCATGCCGCCCAGGCCCGCCCGGCCTGAGCCGCGAAAGAGGTTGAAGAGGACGGTCTCCACCTGGTCCCCGGCGTGGTGGGCCAAAAAAAGCGTCCGGCACCGACGGCGGCGGGCCACCCGGGCGAAAAAGGCGTAACGGGCATGACGGGCGGCGGTTTCGATGGATTCCCCGGTTTCACGAGCCACTTGAGCGGCGTCGATTTTTTCGGTCTCAAGCTCCAGCCCGAGCCGCCGGGCCAGGCTGGCGACGAACCGGGCGTCCCCCGCCGAGGCCCGGGCCCGCAAGCCGTGGTCCAGGTGGCAGACGATGAGGCGCTTGAACCCCGCCTCGATGAGCGCGTGGAGCAGCGCCACGGAATCGCGCCCGCCGGAGACGGCTACCAGGTAGCGGGCCGTCTGGGATAGCGGGGGGAGGGTGAGGTTCATGGGAGGGGAGGGTTCACCACAGAGGACACGGAGGGCACGGAGGGGGGGAAGAGGGAAAAATAGATGACGGAAATGGGAAAATGGGGGGGGTGCCCTCGTTCCCAATCTCCAGATTGGGAACGTCTTCTGTCTGCGAATCTCTGATTCGTTCCGTACGGTTATGGAATCAGAGATTCCAAGACACCGACGTTACGAATCTGGAGATTCGTAACGAGGAGCATGAGGAGCAATCCTCCTGTCGTCTTTCTCCGTGCCCTCTGTGTCCTCCGTGTTCTCTGTGGTGTTCCCCTCCTACCGAATCTCCGCCGCGCCAAAGTACGGCTGGAGCGCCTCGGGGATTTTGATGCTGCCGTCGGCTTGCTGGTAGGTTTCCACGAGGGCGACGAAGAGGCGCGGCATGGCGGTCCCCGAGCCGTTGAGGGTGTGAACGAAGCGGTTTTTGCCTTCCGAATCCTTGAATTTCAGGTTCATCCGGCGGGCCTGGAAGTCGGTGTAGTTGGAACAGCTCGAGACTTCGAGGTAGGCGTTCTGGCCGGGTGCCCAGACTTCGATGTCGTAGGTGCGGGCCGAGCCGAAGCCCATGTCGCCGGTGCAAAGTTCGATGACCCGGTAGTGCAGGCCCAGGAGCTGGAGCACTTTTTCGGCGTTGCCGGTCAGTTTTTCCAGTTCGTCCCACGAGGTCTCGGGCGTGGCAAGCTTTACGAGCTCGACTTTGTCAAACTGGTGGACGCGGATGAGGCCCCGGGTTTCGCGGCCCGCCGAACCGGCTTCGCGGCGGAAGCACGGGGTGTAGGCGACGAGGCGCTTGGGAAGGTCGGCCTCGGCTAGGAGCTCCTCGCGGTGAAGGTTGGTGACGGGGACTTCCGCCGTGGGGGCCAGGAAGACTTCGCCGTTTTCGAGGCCGTACATGTCGTCCTCGAATTTCGGGAGCTGGCCGGTGCCGATCATGGCATCGCGCCGAACGACGAAGGGTGGGCTGACTTCGAGGTACTCGTGCTGGCGGGTGTGGAGGTCGAGGCAGAAATTGATGAGCGCCCGCTCCAGCCGCGCGCCGGGGCCGGTGAAGCAGATGAACCCGCTGCCGCTGATCTTGGCGGCCCGCTCCGGGTCGAACAGATGGAGATGGGCACCGAGCGCCATGTGATCGGCGGGGGCAAAGGCGTACTCCGGCTTGGTCCCCCAGACACGGACTTCGGGGTTGTCCTTGGCGTCAACGCCGATCGGGTTTTGATCGTAGGGCAGGTTGGGAAGCTGGAGGAGGAGATTGCGCTGGGCTTCGTCGGCCTGGGCGGTTTCGTCGTTGAGCTGGGTGATCTCCTCGCCGATGCCGCGAACCTGCGCTTCGAGGTCTTCGGAGGGTTCTTTTTTGGCCCGTTTCGCGCCGATTTCCTTGCTCAGACGTTTCCGGTCGGCGTTGAGCTGTTGGAGCCGGGTTTCGAGTTCGCGGCGGCGGCGGTCGCACGCCAGAATCTCGTCGATTTTAAGGTGCGCGTCGCCGTTGCGGGTAGCGAGCCGTTCGCGCACGTAATCGGGTTTTTCGCGGATAAGCCTGATGTCGAGCATGGTGCCTAGAGAATAGCGGCTTGGCCCGGCACGACAACGGAAAATTGGGATTTTACCGCGGGGGCAGAATTACACAGAGGACACGGAGGACACAGAGAGCACGGAGAATAAGGAAAGCGGGGGAACAGAGACTGGGCCATTAAAGCAAACCCTAAAAAGCCTCCTGCCTTTCCCTCCGTGTCCTCTGTGTCCTCTGTGGTGAAAAAATCCTACTTCTTATGCTGATGGATGGTGACTTTGTTCCCGTCAGGGTCCTCGACGATGGCCATGCGACAGACGGGGGTATCAAAAATCCCCATCGCCAGTTCGACGCCGTTGAGCTTCAAATTGGCCACGGTATCGTCGATGTCGTCCACCTCGAACGCGGCCACGGTTCCCTGGCTGGAGGGTTTCCACTCCGGCTGCATGTCGGTAATGGCAAAGGTGCCGCCGGGGAACTCGTACTCCACCCAATGGCCTTCGACGGCCTCGTGGGTGGATTTCAGCCCGAGGATGCCTTCGTAAAAGGTCTGGGCTCGGCGCATATCGGTGACGGGGGTGGCTACAAATGCGAGGTCGGTGATCATACGATGGAAAACGGATGCGGCTTTTGGGTTTAGTGCGGAAGATTTGCGCAGCTGGGGAAATGCCCGCTTGGGGCAAGTTATCCCCGACGTTCTTAAGATGATTTTATTTTTTTAAATAGAACTTCTTAATCTTAATTGTGTGAATAACCGCCTCCAGGAGCGTTCCACATCGGATTGGGGCGGGTTCCACGCGGAAATAAATCGGTGAAGAACTTGGAGGCGAATTGGGAACGGTGACCAAGAACTCTCGGGAGCCCGAAGTTAATCCCGCTTATTCGCAGTTGTTGGGACGTTATCCCCAACGTTATCCGCCTCCCAAAGCCGGGCCGTAAGCGCGTTGATGGCGGCGTCGACTTCGGCCTCTTTTTTGCTGCTGCCGCTGCCGTGCCCGAGGGCGATGCCGTTCCAGTTGACGGTGGCGTCAAAGTGCTTCTGATGCTCGGGCCCGGACTGCCCCACGATGTCGTAGCAGGGGCTGCGAGGGGAGAGGGCCTGGAGGATCTCCTGGAGGCGTCCCTTGGGGTTCACGTCCATGGGCTCGTGCTGGAGGTTCTGGATATCCGGCTCGGCTTCGCGCAGAACGAACTGCCGCACGAGCTCCAAGTCGCTATCCAGGTACATGGCGCCGATCAATGCCTCGAAGGCGTCGGCCAGGGCAGAGGCCCGCAGGCGGCCGCCGCTGGATTCCTCGCCACGGCCCATCATAAGGTACTCGCCGATGCCGATGGCGATGGCGTGGACTTTGAGCCCCTCGCGGGAGACGAGCCGCGAGCGCATTTTGGTGAGGTGCCCCTCGGGGAGCGTCGGGAATCGCTCGAAAAGATGCTTGGTGAAGATGAGCTGCAGGACGGCGTCACCCAGGAACTCGAGCCGCTGGTTGTCGAAATGATGGCGCTGGGTCTCGTGGCCCAGGGAGGGGTGGGTCAGCGCTTCGGCAAGAAGAAGCGAGTTGCGGAATTTATACTGAATCCGCTTTTCCAGGGGATTCATGAAGCTCGGCGGTGGGAGGTCGGGCGGGGGCGGTGCAGACGCTAACAAATCGGTCATTGGGGTTCTGGGTGTTCATCCAACCCAAACGCTTTGGCGAACTCCTGGACGGATCCGAGCATGGAGTTCAGGAAAATCGACACGGTCGTGAAAACGGCGGCATGTTCCTCGCGCGAAACGGCGATCCGTTCGCCCGGGTTCCACGTCCGCTGGTAATCGGCCAACCGCGGCTCCTTCTGGCCTTCCGCGGGAGGTTGGATGACTTTGAGTTGCAGGGTGACGGCGCCGTTTTGCGGAACGACACCTCCGGTATGAATAAAATGGTAGTGCAACGCGTGGAGGCTCTGCATCTGCGGCTCCAGGGGAACCGAGAGGCTGTAGCGTTCCTTGAGGTGCTTGAGACGCGCTGGAATGTCGACAGACCCGGTCTCGGCGTTGATTTCCGCGGCCAACGAGGCGAGATCGCCATTTCCGGATTGCTTGGCGACGTTGAATGAAACGAGGCCGCAGATTTTCCGGATATCCTCCAAGAAGACTTGGTTGAGGCCCAGGATGTCGCCCAGGCTGCTCTTGAAATTCCAGCGGGCCGCTTCGGCGCGGGCGGACTCGAAGTTGAGCCGGAAGGGCGTGGAGGGCAGCCCGGCCACGGACCGGAAGACTTCCTCGTAACCCGCTTCGGTAACCACCCGGGTGCCTGCCCAGGTAAGGACCATCAGGTCGCCAAGGTGCTGGAGTGCGCCGACGTAACGCCGGCCGATATCGTTCAGGCTAATGGTCTGGGGTGCGGGGTCTGACATAAGAAACTAAGTCAACGCATAGGACAACGGCGCTTGGAGGTCAAGCTATCTACAGGGCAACTGCGTGGGCAATGGGGAGAATTGTGAGGATCAAGCTTGCAAGGGGCGGCTCTATGCGTCGGGGGGCAGCTGAGAAGTACAGTTGGGGCAGCGGGTGGCCTGCAGCGAGATCGTCGAGGTGCAGTAGGGGCACTCGCGGGTAGGCGACGGAGCCGGGGCGGGAGCGCGCAGGCGATTGATACCCCGGATGAGCAGAAAAATGGCGAACGCCATGATGAGAAACTGCACGAGGCTGTCCAGGAACGAGCCAATCCGGATGGTAGTCTCGCCGACGCCGGGGATCGGCAGGGGGATGCCCCATTGCTTGACGAAGTCGCTCGAACGGGTCAAGAGCCCGAGCGGCGGCATGAGGATGTCGGTGACGAGCGAATTGACGACTTTGGTGAAAGCCGCGCCGATGATAATGCCAACGGCAAGATCGAGGACACTGCCCTTCAGAGCGAATTCCTTAAACTCCTTAAGCATGGCTTTTTTTGTCAGAATTTCGGAAAAAGCGACACAGGAAATATTCATGGGGTGTGGGACGCGGCGGTCCTGTGGCTATTCTCCCGCGGCCCGGCGATCGGCGGCGGCAAGCCGGGAGGCGAAGGTGTCGTAGAGCCCGGCGCGGAAGAGGCGCGGCAGGGCTTCGTAGGCGGCGTCGGCCAGCGGGCCCTCCTGGCGTCCAAGGCCGCTCTGGATGTAGATGGCCAGGCGCAGAAGCTCGGCCAAGTCGGTAAAACGAAGCTCGGCGCGCTCTTCGTCGGAGCCCTTGAATGCCCGCTCGGCGCTCTCGAAATCAATGATGAAGACGCGGACCGGCGCGGTGCAGACGACTAGGTTGTGCAGCTCCAGGTCGCGGTGGAAGAAGGCGCGGGCATGGAGGGCTTCGAGCTGTGCAAAGGCTTCCTCAGCTAGTTTCCAGAGGCCGATGAGGGTGGCCGGAGGGGTCTGCTGGGCGAGTCCGAGGCAGCGCTCCTGGGGCTGAACATCGGTAAAGGGGGAGAGGCGGCTTAGGGGGCTGCCGGGTAGGAATGCGGAGCGGATGGAGTTGGCGTCGAAGCCGATCGGTTCGGGCGCGCCGAGGATTTTGGCGGCGGTGAGGTGGTTCTCGTATTCCACCTTCGGGTCGCCGTGGAAGCTCCAGGGCTGGTAGGTCTTGACGAAGTGGATGGGGTAGCGCTGGGCCAGCGGGAAGGCGGCCCGGGTCTCGCGCCCGGCGATGACGAGGTCCATGTGGACCAGTTCGCGGCCGTCGGGGCCCATCTTGCGGGCGATGGTGCGGAGGGAAAAATCTTTGTCGCGCGGATCGGTGAGGAGATAGCGCAGCGATTCGTTGATTTCAATCCGGTGAAACGGCGAGAGAGGGACGGGGGCGTTTTCTGGAATCATAGGCCGGGAGAGGTCCTTCCTTTTTTAGGGCACCTCTGGAAACCGAGGCACGTCATCCACTTTGTCTTTTTGCGCCCTTATGGCCCCATTTTTCAGTCAATATTGATGAATATTGCCCGAAAAATGGGGCCATAAGGGCATCAAAAATCCTTCGTGGCTGCCATACCCCGGTTTCCAGAGGTGCCCTTTATGCAATCAAGCGTTGCTTGGGGCGCTTGGCAAGAACAACCGGGCACAAAAAGGACGCGGCCCTGAAGTGTACTTCCGTTTTGGGTTCCACTTCAGAGTCGCGCCATTAAAAGTATCGGACTGCGTGCAACGAATGGCCGGGTGGTGGATGCTTATACGACTTTCACAGTCAGAAGCCCATAAATAGCTGGTCTTTTTGGCGCGAGGCGGCGTTGTCAGCCTCGGGCAGTATCACAGATACAGCCCAAGGCTTCCGCCTTGCCTCACTCCAAAAATCCGGCGCTCTTTACGGGCCTCTGACTATGAAAGTCGTATTACAAAAGAAGAGGGCCGCCCCACGCGGATGCGCAAGGCGGCCCAAACTTTTGCCTAATTTGGAAAGTGCTTCTTACTTGATGAAGAGCATTTCCTGGTAGGTCGGCAGCGGCCAGAGGTCGTCGGCCACGACGGCTTCGAGAGCGTCGACGACGGAACGGACTTCGGCGAGGGCCGGGATGACGGCGTCGCGGTAGTGGGTCGCTTCGGCTATGAGGCCGCCGCTGACTTCCTGCGCGTGGACGCATTCCAGCTTGCTGACCGCGGCGAGGAGACCCTTGGAGAGGGCGGCAACCTCGGTGAGGACGGTCGTGTCGGCTTCGACGCCAGCGGCTTTCGTCTTGGAGGCGCTGTCGGCGAGTTCGCTCTGGTAGCGAACGGCAGCCGGGTAGATGGTGGTTTTGGCGATCTCAACGACGAGGTTGGCCTCGACGTTGACGGTCTTGACGTACTGTTCGAACCCGATTTCCTCGCGGGCTTCGAGCTCGCGCTTGGTCAGGATGCCGAATTTCTCGAAGGCGGCGATCGTGGTCGGGTAGGTGTAGGCCGGGAGGGCGTCCACCGTGGTCTTGAGGTTCGGCAGTCCGCGCTGGGCGGCTTCGGCGTGCCATTCTTCGGAGTAGCCGTTGCCGTTGAAGATGACCTTGCCGTGTTCATTGACGATCTTCTGGAGGACGTTCTGGATGGTCTCGTTGAGCTTCTCCGGAGCGACCTTCTCGAGTTCCGTGGCGATGTAGTCCAGGGACTCGGCGATGATGACGTTGAGGACGGCGATGCCAGGGGCGACGGGCTGGTTGGAACCGACTGCGCGGAATTCGAACTTGTTGCCGGTGAAGGCGAACGGGCTCGTGCGGTTACGGTCGCCAGCGTCCTTCGGGAGCGGAGGCAGGGTGTCGACGCCGATGTTGATGGTGCCGCCAGATTTGCTGGTCTTGGCTCCACCCTTGCGGATCTGCTCGAACACGTCGGCGAGCTGTTCGCCGAGGAAGATGGAGATGATGGCGGGAGGCGCTTCGTTGGCTCCGAGGCGGTGATCGTTTCCGGCGCTGGCGACGACGGCGCGCAGGAGCGCGGCGTGGATGTCAACGGCACGGATGACGGCGCCCACGAAGAGCAGGAACTGGGCGTTGGCGTGAGGCGTTTCGCCGGGTTCGAGCAGGTTGCCCTGCGTGGAGTTGCCCAAGGAGACGTTGAGGTGCTTGCCGCTGCCGTTGACGCCCGCGAAGGGCTTCTCGGCGAGGAGCGCGGTCAGGCCGTACTTGGTGGCGACGCCGCGAAGCGTGGACATGACAAGCTGCTGGTGATCGGCGGCGAGGTTGCTGGTCTCATAGACCGGGGCGACTTCGTACTGGGCCGGGGCCACTTCGTTGTGGCGGGTCTTGACCGGGATGCCGAGCTTGAAGAGTTCGCGTTCGGAGTCCTGCATGAACGCGAGAACGCGCTCGGGGATGATGCCGAAGTACTGGTCTTCGAATTCCTGGCCCTTGGGCGAGGGAGCGCCGAAAAGCGTGCGGCCTGCGTTGAGCAGGTCGGGGCGGGCGTAGTAGAAGTTGCGGTCGATCAGGAAGTATTCCTGCTCGGCGCCGGCCGTGGAGGCGACGGGAGCTACTTTTTCGTGACCGAAGAGGGCCAGAATGCGCTGGGCCTGGATGTTGAGAGCCTGCGCGGCGCGGAGCAGCGGGGTCTTGTTATCAAGGATGTCGCCGGTCCAGGAAATGAAGGCCGTCGGGATGTAAAGGGTGGTGCCGTTCGGGCTCTCGCGGATGTAAGCGGGGCTGGTGACGTCCCAGACGGTGTAACCGCGGGCTTCAGCGGTGGAGCGAATGCCGCCACTCGGGAAGGAGGAGGCGTCGGGCTCACCTTGGATGAGCGTTTTGCCGGAGAATTCGGTGATCGCGGAGCCTACGCCTTCCGGAGAGAGGAAGGAATCGTGCTTGGCGGCGGGAAGGCCGGTCAGCGGATAGAAGACGTGGGCGTAGTGGGTGGCGCCTTTTTCCAAGGCCCAGTTCTTGATCGCGGTGGCGACGACGTCGGCAACGGTCGGGTCGAGTTTCGCACCGCTTTCGATGGTCTTGAGGACGCTTTTGGCGATGTCTTTGGGAAGGCGTTTTTTGATTTCCGCCGGGCCGAAGACGTTGGAACCGTAGAGGTCGGCCGAAAAGACGCTACGGAAATCCGTTTCGCTCGGCTTGTACTCAGTCACGGCCTTGATTGCTTGGAGTCTGGAGATGCTTGCGCTCATGGTGAGATAGTGAGAGCCGCAAAATTAGCATCTTCGATGCCAAAGGCTAGTGAGAAATTCTTTTCCTCTGTCGGGGTTATCCCACCCCCCGGTTTCGGGGGCACAAGGGGGGGTGGTGCGGGCGGAAAATGGCCAAAGTTAGCCAGCGGTGGCTAAATCAAGACACATTTTAGACACCTATTTCGGTTCCAGTGCAGAAATTCGCACTTTGGCTTCCGCGACGTGAGGTGCGGTGGGGTATTTGGAGACCAGATCTTTGTAGGCCTTGAGGGCTTTTTGGAGCTGGGCGGGCTTGGTGGGGTCCTTGGGGTTCTGGCTCGTTTGAGGCAGGTTCGCGGCCTGTTTTTCCAGGAGCTGCGCGCCGCGCCAGAGGCCTTCGGCGGCGACGGCGGGGACGGAATCGAAGAAGAGGGCGATTTTCAGGTTTTCGTCGATGGCGGGGGCCAGCTCGTTTTTGTCCTCCTGGATTTTCGCATGGAGGAGCATGGCGTTGGCCCGCAGGTCGATGGCGGCCGCCGGGGTGCGGAAGATCTGGATCAAGAGCGGACCGGCTTTGTCGTCCTGTTTGGCCTCGTGGGCGGCCAGCGCGATGCCGTAGTTGGCTTCGAGGACTTTGGCCGGGGAGAAGTTCGGGTAGAGGCGTTTGAAGGTCTCGAATTTCTCGGCGGCGGCGGCGGTGTTCTGTTGTTTCTGGAGGACCTTGGCCTGGCCGAAGAGGGCGATGCCCTGGGCCTGCTGGATCTGCGCCGGGGCCTTTTCAGGGTGGGCGGGATCAGGCAGGGGGTAGTCGGCGGCCAGTTTGTTAAAGACGGCAGTGGCGTCGGGGAGGCGGCCGGTGTCGAGCAGGGCGTTGGCGTAGAGATCGAGGTCGGCGGGTGCGTAGAGGAGGCCGGGGTTGTAGGCGGCCTTCATTTGCTCAAGGGCTTTTTCCTTGTCCTTTTCGTAGGTGAAGGAGGCCAGGGTGAAGAGGATTTTGCTGCGGGTTTGGGGCTCGGAGGCTTTGTCGGCCTGGGCTTTGAAGTAAGCGGTGATGTCGTCGTCGGTCTTGAGCTTGGCGTTGGCGAGCAGCTTTTGATTGAGAACGACGTATTGCAGGACGTTGGGGAGCTGTTCGTTTCCGGGGAAGCTGGCGATGAGCTTTTCGGCGGCGGCCATGGAGTTGTCGATGGCGGAGGTCCACACGGCGCGCTGGGTGTCGTTGAGGCCGTAGTATTGGCCGAGGGCGTTGGCCTGGCCGGTCCAGAGGGCGGTGAGGTTGAAGAGGGCCAGGGCGGCGAGGGGGTCGGAGGAGTGTTTGTGGACCATCTCATTATAGATGGTGATGGCCTCGGGGGTCTGCTTGGCGGCGAGCTGGTCCTGGGCCAGGCTGTTGTAGGCGTAGTAGACTTTGTCGGACTCCGGGTAGCGCTGGAGGAATTCGCGCATGAGGGCGGTCCGGGCCTCGGCTTTGTCGGCTCCCTGGAGGAGGGCGAGCTGCTCAAAGTAGGCGTAGGGGGCGGCCTCGGATTTCGGGTAATCGGTGGCGACTTCCTTAAAGAGGCGCATGGCGTTTGCGGGGTCGCCTTTGCGGCCATAGCCTTGGGCGAGGCTGTATTTGGCCATGGAGCCCTGCTCGCTCTTGGGAAAGTTCTTGAGGAATTCGGTGAAGCCGTTGATGGCCAGTTCGTTGGCGCCTTTGTCGAGCTGGAGCTTGGGCACGAAGAAGGAGGCGATTTCGGCCTGCGGGAGGCCCTTGTAGGCGGTGGCGATCTTGCCGTACTCGCTGAGGGCTTCGTCGACGCGGCCATTTTCGCGCAGAATGTCGGCCACGCCGAGCTGGGCGGCGGCGGCGACGTCGCGCTTCGGGTTTTCCTTCAGGAAATTCTGGAAGGTGGCCAGGGCTTTGTCGAACTGCTTGAGGGCGACGAGCGCGCGGGCCTGCATGAGGAGCGTCTCGGTGGTCAGGCGGCCTTTGGGGTAGATTGCGATCTGCTCCTGGTAGTAATGGAGGGCCTTGGAGGGGTTGGTGGCCAGGAAGAGGGAGCCGATGGTGTAGGGGAGGTTCTCGGCGAGTTCGTCGCCTTTGTAGGCCTGCTGGAAGGTGTCGTAGCTGGCGACGGCTTTTTGCAGGAAGGCGGGGCGGGTCTCTGCCGGGAGGCGGGGGGCCTGCTGGGCGTAGCTCAGGGTAAGGTAGTACTGGAGGGTCTTTTTCTGGTCGTCGGCCTGGGCGAAGGGCTGCATTTCGCGGAAGACGAGGCGCGCTTCGTCGCAGGCGCCGTTTTGCAGGAAGAGCTGGCCGACTTTGATCTGCGCGGTGAGCGAGAGATCGCCCTTGGCCTTGAGCGCGGCGAGTTTCTCGACTTCGTGGTCGGCCATGCCGTCGAGGACCTTCATCTGGGCGATGTTCTTGGCCTGGAGGGCGGCGAGCCGACGGTCGCGCAGGCGCTTGACGCGTTCTTCCTGGGCGGCGAGGACGGCTTCCTTGGGCATCAGGTTGCGGTAGGCGTGGAGGGCCTTTTCAAAGAGGGCGGCCTGGGCTTCGGTGGGCGCGAAAAGGGCGCGGTTGGCGTAGAGTTCGCCAAGGTGAAGCTGGGCGTCGTTGACGATGCCGAGGTCGGGGCGGCGGGTGATGATGTCGGCCAGCAGGCGCTCGCCTTCGGTAAAGGCGGTGTCGGCCTGTGGATTGGCCTCGCCGGGGGTGGCCTGGGCGAGCAGGCAGCCGCGGGTCATCTCGGAGATGGCGAGCAGCATCTGGCTTTCGTGGATGGTCTCGCTCTTGGGGAAGGCTTTGAGGTTGTCGCGCAGGGTCTCGGAGGCTTTGTCGTACTGGGCGATCTGGAAATAGGCGAGGGCGCGGCTGTAGACGATGTTCTCAACCTGGGTGCTGGCGGGGTATTTCTGGAGGAAGGCGTCGTATTCCTTGAGGGCGCTTTCGTAACCGGCTTTGCGGGCAGCGTCGGTCTTTTCCTTCTCGGCCTTGGCGGCAAGCATCTGCGGGAGTAGGCCGAAGCCGAGCTCCACGATGTCGTCCGGCGATGGCGGCCGGGTGATCTTGTCGATCAGCGAGCGGCACTTATCGTACTCGCCGAGGATGTTGTAGAGGTTGGCGAGGCGGTATTGGGTGTCCGGGACGAGGGTGGAGGTGGGGTATTTCTTGATGACGTCTTCGAACGCGGCGGCGGCCTCGGGTAGTTTGCCACTGTTCATGAGCTCCTGGGCTGCGTTGGCGGCGGCTTCGGAAGTGGGCGCTTGGGCCTGGAGGGCGGCGGAAGACGCGATCATCGCGCCGCTGACAAGCATGGCGAAGAGATCACGTCGTGGGGGGAGACGAAACTTCATAAATGGATGGTTAGGATAGTTCACACATAAGGCCCGGACCAGCATATTTTCCAGGTCAAATAGCGGGCGACTGCGAGTTTTTCCAGAGGTGGATAAGCAGCAGGAAGCAGGCCCACAGGGATGCTAAAATGTAACATCCTGTTAATAAGTAGTTTAAGCGTGATTTACGGAGAGTTTTCCTCGGGGTTTTATGCTCCGGAGCGGTGGAGAAGGGGATGGGGCTCAGGCTCCCCCTGTCTTGCGGAGCCAGATTTCCAGGATGGCGAGATCTGCGGGGGTGATCCCGCTGATGCGCCCGGCCTGGCCGAAGGTGGCGGGGCGGATTTGGGTGAGCTTTTGCCGGGCCTCAGCCCGCAGCTCCGGGACGACGGCATAATCGAGGCGCTCCGGGATGAGGCGGGTCTCCCCGGCCCGGGCCTTGGCCACCTGGGCCTCCTGGCGGCGGATGTACCCCTCGTACTTGAGGTCGGTCTCCAAAAGCGACCAGACGGCCTCGGAGTACCGGGCGCGAAGTTCCACGGGGATCTCCCCTGCGGAGACCTCGGGGCGCCGGAGCCACTGGGAGAGGCGTGTGCCCTCGAAACGCTCGGCATCGGCGAAGGCGCGGGCGGCTTCGAGCTGGGCGGTCTTGGCCTGGGTGGCGGCCCAGCGGTCGTCGTCCACGAGGCCCAGGCGGTGGGCCAGGGGGGTGAGGCGCAGATCGGCGTTATCCTGGCGCAGCAGCAGACGGTACTCGGCGCGGCTGGTGAACATCCGGTACGGCTCCTGGGTGCCCTTAGTCACGAGGTCATCGATGAGGACGCCGATATACCCCTCGGCCCGGCCGATGGTGAGGGCGGGGCGTCCGAGGAGCTTGAGGGCGGCATTGGCCCCGGCGACGAGCCCCTGGGCGGCGGCTTCCTCGTACCCGGAGGTGCCGTTGATCTGCCCGGCGAAGTAAAGGTGCCCTACGCGCTTGGTCTCCAGGGTCGGGTAGAGCTGGGTGGGGGGAGCGTAGTCGTACTCCACTGCGTAGGCGGGCCGCAAAATATCCGCATTCTCCAGCCCGGGGATGGACCGGACAAAGGCGTACTGGACCTCGTGCGGGAGGCTCGTGGAGACGCCGTTCAAGTAAATCTCCTCCGTATGGCGACCCTCCGGCTCCAGGAACACCTGGTGGCTCTCCTTCTCCGGGAACCGGACCACCTTGTCCTCGATGGAGGGGCAGTACCGGGGACCGATGCCCTCGATGATCCCCGCGTAGAGGGGGGATTTGTCGAGATTGCACCGGATCAGCTCATGCGTTTGGGCCGTGGTATGGGTGATCCAACAGGGGATTTGTTCCACGTGGAACTTTTCGCCCTCCACGCGGTTCAGAGTAAAGATGTCGTTGGGCGCGGGATTGATCCGCTCTGGGAGGAAGGAGAAGGGCGGCGGCGGGGTATCCCCATCCTGGCGGGTGGTGTGGGAGAAATCGACGGTCCGGCCATTGATGCGGCAGGGCGTCCCGGTCTTAAAGCGGCCGAGTTCGAAGCCGAGGCTGGCCAGGCTTTCGCTCAAAGTGGAAGCCGCATCCCCCATCCGGCCCCCGGGAGTGTGGTTGAGGCCCACGTGCAGCAGGCCGCGCAGGAAGGTCCCGGTGGTGATGACCGCCGCCCGGCAGCGGATCTCCATGCCCAGGTTCGTGCGGAGAGCGGCCACAGCGTCCCCTTCCGTGACAATCTCCACGACGTGCCCCTGCCGCAGGGTGAGACCGGGCTGGCGTTCGCAGAGGGCCTTGGCGCGGAATTGGTAGGCCTTCTTGTCGCATTGGGCCCGGGGAGCGCGCACGCTAGGACCCTTATTGCCGTTAAGCATCCGGAACTGAATCCCCGTCGCGTCGGTATTGAGGCCCATCATCCCTCCCAAGGCGTCGATCTCGCGCACGATGTGTCCCTTAGCCAGGCCGCCGATGGCCGGGTTGCAGGACATCTGGCCGATGGTATCCAGGTTCTGGGTAATCAGCATCACCTGGCAGCCGAGGCGGGCAGCGGCCAGGGCGGCCTCGATACCGGCATGACCGGCACCGACAACCGCGACATCGTACACTTTGGGATCAATAAACATGTTCTACGTGGAACAATTCTCCCGCCAGGAAGGGCCTTCCTCGGGGAAAATTGGGTCCGGGAGTGTCGCCCAAGCGGGCGCGCAAGGCAATCCGGAATCGCAAAGCGCTCCAGAGGCCTGGTGGAGAAAGAAAGGACGCGACATCATGGAAACCCCAGTGGGTCCACAACGTCGCGTCATGAAAAGTATCGCCGGAGCTGGGAGAAATGGCTTTATCGGGGGGTGGTATGGGGATACCCGGGCTCTTTCGGGTACAAAAGAAAGGACGCGGCTCCGTGGTGATCCTCGAAGGGTTTTCCATTGGAACCGCGCCATAGAGAGTATCGGCCCGTTGGATGCCGGAGGATGGGTGCGGGATGGGTAACCTGAGGTGGCCGTAAATTGTTCTGCGGTAAGCAAAAATTGCACAAGAGTGCTTGCTTTACAGGGCGCGTTGCCTACATTCGTTGCGAATTCAAACGGTGCACCCTGATGGAAGCCGAACCTAGAACATTCGCTGAATCTGAAATTAACCGCAACCTTTCGCCAGAGGACAAAATTAGGTTCCTCCGGCAGATGTATCGCATCCGTAGGTTTGAGCAGACCTCGCTGAAGGCCTACAACGCCGGAAAGATGGGCGGCTTCCTGCATCTCTACACAGGGCAGGAGGCTGTGGCTGTGGCTACTATCTCGCTCCTGGGCGAAAACGACCACGTCGTCACGGCCTACCGGGACCATGGGCACGCCCTGGCCGTCGGCATGACCATGAACGAGTGCATGGCCGAGCTTTTCGGCAAAGCCACGGGCTCCTCCAAAGGGAAGGGGGGCTCCATGCATCTCTTCGCCCCTGATAAACACTACTGGGGCGGCCACGGCATCGTCGCCGGGCAGACACCCCTCGGCCTCGGCATCGCCTACGCGCTTAAGTACAAAGGGATCCCCGGCTGCTGCCTCACCTACCTGGGCGACGGCGCGGTGAACCAGGGCGTCTACCACGAGAGCCTGAACCTCGCCTCGCTCCTCAGCCTGCCGGTCATCTATATTATAGAGAACAACGGCTACTCCATGGGCACCAGCCTGGCGCGCTCCTCCGCCTTTAAGCAGCTCCTGGCCCAGCGCGCCGAGGGCTACAACATCTGCTGGGACCAATGTAACGGCGAAAACATCTACGAAGTCCGGGCCAAGACCCAGACCGCCATCACCCGGGCGCAGGAGGAATGCCGCCCCACGGTCCTGGAAATCGCCACCTACCGCTACTACGGTCACTCCGTCGCCGACGCCAACGCCCGCAAGTACCGCACCCCGGAGGAGATCGACCACTACAAGACCTACCACGACCCGCTGCTCCTCTGGCAGAAGCGCCTCATCGACGAGGGCCTCCTCACCGAGGAGCAGGCCACCGCTATCGACTATGAGGCCCGGGCCGAGGCCGACGCCGCCTCCCGGTTCGCCGACGAGAGCCCCTTCCCGGAGGAAGCCGACATCTTTAAGGACATCTACAGCGAGCTGGATCACCCCGCCGAGGGTGAAAATGCTCCACGTGGAACATTTTTCTTCAACTAAGGACCCCAGACTTCCGAGCATATGGCGCTGATATCCTATCGAAAAGCCCTCAACGACGCCCTCGCGGAGGAGATCCTCCGGGACGAGAACGTCGTCGTCATGGGCGAAGAAGTCGCCGAGTACAACGGCGCGTACAAAGTCACCGAGGGCCTCTGGGGCCGCTTCGGCAGCAAGCGCATCGTCGATCTGCCCATCTCCGAAGGCGGCTTCGTCGGCATGGCCGTCGGGGCCTCCATGCTGGGGGTGCGGCCCGTCGTCGAGCTGATGTTCTGGAGCTTCGCCTACGTCGCCTTTGATCAGATCATTAACAATGCCGGGTGCGTCCGCTACATGTCCGGCGGCCAGATCAACTGCCCCATCGTCATCCGGGGCCCGGCCAACGGCGGCACCAACGTCGGGGCCACCCACTCCCACACGCCGGAGAACCTCTTCGCCGCCATGCCCGGCCTCAAAGTCGTCGCCCCGGCCACCGCCTACGACGCCAAGGGGCTCCTCAAAACGGCCATCCGCGACAACGACCCCGTCATGTTCATGGAGAACACCCTCCTCTACGGCGAAAAGTGGGAAGTACCTGATGAGGAGTATCTTATACCGATGGGTTTGGCCGATGTGAAGCGCGTTGGCAGCGACATTACCCTCGTCGCCCACGGTCGCGCCGTCATCACCTGCCTGGAGGCCGCGCAAATCCTGGAAGCCGAGAACGGCATCCACGCCGAGGTGGTCGACCTGCGCTCCATCCGCCCGCTGGACGAGGAAACCATCCTCGCCTCCGTGCGCAAAACCCACCGCGCCGTCCTGGTCGAGGAGAACAAACCCTTCTGCGGCGTCGACGCCCAGCTGGCCGCGATGATCCAGGAAAAAGCCTTCGACGAGCTCGACGCCCCCATCGGCCGCATCTCCGCGCTCGACGCCCCGGCCATCTACAGCCCGCCTTTGGAGAAAATCCAGCTTCCCACCGCGCGCCGCGTGGTGCAAAAAGTGTTGGCCACCTGTTAAACTTTTCTAAAAACCACGAGGAAATCCCCTATGCCAATATCCATTGAGATGCCCAAGCTGAGCGACACGATGACCGAGGGTACCTTGGTCAAATGGCGCAAGAAACTGGGCGACAAAATCGAAATGGGCGACGTCATCGCCGAGATCGAGACCGACAAGGCCACCATGGAAATGGAAGCCTTCGACGACGGGACGCTTGCCGAAATCTACGTCAAAGAAGGGGAGAAAGTGGCCGTGGGCCAGCAGATCGCGCTCCTGGCCGTCGCCGGAGAGAAGCCGGGCGAGGCCAAGGCCGCCGCCCCATCGCCCGCCGTCGCTGCCTCCACGCATTACCAGGAAGTCGCAGGCGCGCCCATCCCCGGAGCCACGGGGGCAGCCCCCGCGCCCTCCCCGGCTCCCGCAGCCGCCGCTCCCGCGCCTTCTGCCACGCCGCAAGGCCGCGTCAAAGCCTCGCCCCTGGCCCGCAAGCTCGCCGCCCGAAAGGGGATCGACCTCACCCGCGTCACCGGCACCGGCCCCGGAGGCCGCATCATCGAGCGCGACCTCGCCAACGCCCCCGTGGGTGCGCCAGCTCCCGCGTCGCCCGCCCGGCCCGCAGCTTCCGCGGCTCCAGCCGCCCCCGTCGCGGTTTCATCGGCCGTCAATGCCGTTCCGCCGATCCCCGCCGGGCCCGGCGACCGCGTCATCCCGCTTTCCGGCATGCGCCGGGTCATCGCCGAGCGGCTCGTGGCCAGCAAATCGACCATCCCGCACTTCTACCTGCAAATCGAGGCCGACGCCGAGCCGCTCCTCAAGCTGCGCGTCGGGCTCAACGCGGGCGCGGAAGCCTCCGGGCGCGGAAAAATCACCGTCAACGACCTCATCCTCAAAGCCGCCGTCGCCGCACTCGTGCGCGTGCCGAAAGTCAACGCCGCGTGGGCTGGCGACGCGATTATTGAGTATGATAAAATAAACCTATCCGTCGCCGTCGCCGTCGAGGAAGGGCTCGTCACGCCGGTAATACGCGATGTGGGGGGACAATCCATCAGCGAAATCAGCGCCGCCGTCAAAGACCTCGCCACCCGGGCCCGGGGCAAGCGGCTCAAGCCCGAGGAATACCAAGGCGGCACCTTCACCGTCTCCAACCTTGGCAGCTACGGCATCGAGAGCTTCTTCGCCATCGTCAACCCGCCGCAATCGGCCATCCTGAGCATCGGCGCGGCGGTGAAAAAACCGGTCGTCAACGCCGCCGGGCAGATCGTCCCGGGCCAGCGCATGTCGATCGGCCTGAGCTGCGACCACCGCGTCGTCGACGGCGCACTCGGCTCACAGTACCTGGGCGAATTGAAGAACCTCATCGAAAACCCGGCGCTGATGTTGCTGTAACCCATGGGGCAAAACAGACTAGTTGACAAGATGACGGGATAAACCTTAACTAAACGGTAGCCACATGTTTGGAGCGATGGCGGGCGCGAGCCCGTAGCTCCCAGCGCGTGGCTTTCGTTTTATTGGAGGGTCACGCGGAAACTAAAAAAATCCATAGCGTTACCATGATTCCAGAAACCGCCAGCTTGTCCGTGGGGCCCGTCTCCTCGTTCATCTCCCACCATTACCGGCACTTCAACGCCGCCGCGCTCACCGATGCCGCGCAAGGCTACCGCGACCACCTCGCCCGGGGTGGCGCGATGCTCGTCACCTTGGCCGGGGCCATGAGCACCGCCGAGCTCGGCCTCTCCTTGGCCGAGATGATCCGGGGCGACAAAGTCCACGCCATCTGCTGCACCGGCGCGAACCTCGAGGAGGACGTCTTCAACCTCGTGGCCCACAGCCACTACGTGCGCGTCCCGCACTACCGCGACCTCACCCCCGCCGACGAGCAAGCCCTCCTCGACCGGCATTTGAACCGCGTCACCGACACCTGCATCCCCGAGGAAGAGGCCATGCGCCGCATCGAAAAAGCCGTCCTTGCCCGCTGGGTCGCGGCCGACCGCGCGGGCGAGCGCCATTTTCCCCACGAGTTCCTCTACGACCTCCTCTTGAGCGGCGAACTTGTCCCCGAGATCGACCCGGCGGATAGCTGGCTCCTGGCCGCCGCAGAGCGCAAGCTGCCCATCTTCGTCCCCGGCTGGGAGGACTCCACCCTCGGCAACATGTTCGCCGCCCACTGCCTATCCGGTGATATCCAGAATGTTCACACCGTGCGCACCGGCATCGAGACCATGATGGAGCTCGCCGCCTGGTACCAGCGCGTTTCCGCCGAGCGCGGCATCGGGTTTTTCCAAATCGCCGGAGGCATCGCGGGCGACTTCCCCATCTGCGTCGTCCCCATGCTCCACCAGGATTTGCAGCTCCCGGAGGTCCCGCTCTGGAGCTACTTCTGCCAGATCAGCGACTCCACCACCAGCTACGGCAGCTACTCCGGCGCCGTGCCGAACGAAAAAATCACCTGGGGCAAGCTCGCCGCCGAAACCCCGAAATTCATCATCGAAAGCGACGCCTCCATCGTCGCCCCACTCCTCTTCGCTTATGTCCTCGGATGGTAATTTTGCAAACCAGCGCATCCTCGTCACCGGCGGCGCGGGCTTCATCGGCAGCGCGCTCGTCTGGGAGCTGAACCGGCGCGGCGTGGACGCCGTCGTCGTTGCCGACCACCTCGGGCGCTCCGAGAAATGGCGCAACCTGGTCCCCCTGCATATTGAGGATTACCTGGAAGCCGACGATCTCCTCGAACGTCTCGAAGCGGGCGAGCTGGGCCGCTTCCACCTCGTCATCCACCTCGGGGCCTGCTCCGCCACCACCGAGCAGGACGCCGCGTACCTAGTGCGCAATAACTTCGAGTTCACCAAGCGCCTCGCCGCGTGGTCCCTCAGCCACGGGGCGCGCTTCGTCTACGCCTCCTCGGCGGCCACCTACGGCGACGGCAGCGCGGGCATGAGCGACACGGCCCCCATCGAGCCGCTGCGCCCGCTCAACATGTACGGCTACTCCAAGCACCTCTTCGACCTCTACGCGCAGCGCCAGGGCTGGCTGCCGCGCATCGTGGGCGTGAAGTACTTCAACATCTTCGGCCCCAACGAAGACCATAAGGCCGACATGCGCAGCGTCGTCCACAAGAGCTTCGCGCAGGTCAAGGAAACCGGCGTCATCCGCCTCTTCCGCAGCTATCGTCCGGACTACGAGGACGGCGAACAGCAGCGCGATTTCCTCTACGTCAAAGACGCCGTCGCCATGACCCTCCACCTGGCCGCAAACCGCAAAGCGGGCGGCCTCTACAACCTCGGCTGCGGCAAGGCCCACTCCTGGAACGAACTGGCCCGGGCCATCTTCGCCGCCCTGGACCGCGAGCCGCAGATCGAGTATGTTGACATGCCCGAAGTCCTGCGCGGGAAATACCAATATTTCACCCAAGCCGACATCGGGCGGCTGCGCGCCAGCGGCTACGAGCGGCCCGTCACCCCGCTGGCCGACGCGGTGGCCGATTACGTGCGCAACTACCTCATCCCCGATAAGCGGCTAGGGGAATAACCGAAGCCTTTGCAGAACAACCCAAAAATCCAATCAGGCGGTCCATCTCGGGGGCGAATTCCTTTGACGCTCCGAGCCCAACCGCCGCATCTTCACACATTATGAACTACGACCTAATTGTCATCGGCGGAGGACCCGCGGGCTACGTCGGAGCCATTCGCGCGGCCCAGCTTGGGAAAAAAGTGGCGTGCATTGAAAAAGAACGCGCGGGCGGCACGTGCCTCAACTGGGGCTGCATCCCCACCAAGGCCCTCCTGCGCAACGCCGAGCTTTACCAGATCCTCTGCAAGCGCGCCGCGGAGTTCGGGTTCAGCTTCGAGGGCCTCAAGTTCGACTGGAGCAAAACCATCGCCCGCTCCCGCGACGTCTCCGACAAAAACGCCACCGGCATCGAGTTCCTCTTCAAGAAAAACAAGATCGACTACCTCAAAGGCGAAGCCAGCCTCGAAGCGGGCGGCGCGGTAAAGATCAAGACCGCCGACGGCAAGGAAGAGACCCACACCGCCGCGAAAATCCTCATCGCCACCGGCTGCGTCTCGCGCGAGCTGCCCACCTTCCCCTTCAACGGCAAGACCGTCATCAGCAGCCGGGAAGCCATGGTCCTGCCCACCCAGCCCAAGTCCATCGTCATCATCGGCGCGGGGGCCATCGGCATCGAGTTCGCCTACTTCTTCAACGCCTTCGGCACCAAAGTCACCGTCGTCGAAATGCTCCCCAACGCCCTTCCGTATGAGGACACGGACGTCTCGCAAGTCATCGAGCGCTCCTACCAGAAACAGGGCATCCCGGTGCTGACCAACACCAAAATCACCAAAACCGAGGCGACCGAAACCGGCGTCAAAATCACCGTCGAGGGCAAGAAAAACGAGACCCTCGAAGCCGACCTCGCCCTCGTGGCCATCGGCGTCTCCCCGGTCCTGCCCGGCGGCCTCAAGCCCGAGCTCACCGAGCGCGGCTACATCAAAGTCAACGACGCCTACGAGACCAGCATCCCCGGCGTCTACGCGGCGGGCGACATCATCGGCCAGCCATGGCTCGCCCATGTCGCCAGCTACGAAGCCATCCAGGCCGTCGAGGGAATCTTCAAAGAAGGCCACAAGCCCCAGCGCGTAAAGACCTTCCCCGCCTGCACCTACAGCCACCCGCAGGTCGCCTCCGTCGGCCTCACCGAACGCGAAGCCAAGGAGAAGAAAATCGCCTACAAACTGGGCAAATTCCCCTTCATGGCCAGCGGCAAAGCCCGCGCCGTGGGCGAGACCGACGGCTTCGTGAAAATCCTCATCGGCGAGCCGAACGGCGAAATCCTCGGCGCGCACATCGTCGGCCCCGACGCCCCTGAGATGATCGCCGAGCTCGGCCTGGCCATCACCATGGAAGCGACTTGGGAGGAGATCGAAGCGACCATCCACGCCCACCCGACCTTAAGCGAAGCCGTGCACGAAGCCACGGAGAACGCCTTCGGGTTATCCATTCATATTTAGGCGCTTGGCATTTTGCTGATCCTCGTTCCCAGATTGTCCTGGGAACGAGGACACACGGCTTTTATGTGGCAGATCATCAAACGCCCTTTTGGAATGCTTGCGATTATCTATGGAGCAGGCTTGGCGGCATGGATCGTTTACAACTGTTTCATTTTCACGCCAGAGTTCCCGCAAGGTTCGTACAGAGCCCTTCGGATTATTGGTGGTTTTGGCCAATCATATCTAATGATAGGGGTGGGCTGGTGCTGGTTAAGGAACAAGCCAATCTAGAAAGCCAAGCTGCTTGCTCGTTCCCAATCTCCAGCTTGGGAACGTCTTTTGTCCGCGAATCTCTGATTCGTAACGGGCAAGGCCATGTTCCGGAGCGTCATGGATTTAAAGCAGGGCCGTCGATCCCTTTCCGGAAAACTTCCTTGAGCTGATGCGCCTTGGCGAGAGACACCGGGGTAATCATCTCGCGCTCCAGCGGGACCTTCCCTTGAACGGATTTGATGAACCCATTGTAGGGCTTCCAATCCAGGTCGCCCAGTGCCTCGATTTTCCCGAGTTCCTCCCCCGTGGCTTTTTTGAACGCCTTGTAGGGTAGCTCGGAACAGTAAATGGCCTGGTCCGAAAGGCTGTAGTCGAAGTCGTACGGATACCCCGTATACGCAAGAAGCTCCTTTTTGAAATTCGGGATGGCTTTTTCAAACCGGGAATCCAGCCGGTAGGCGGCAAAACCACCGCTTCTTCCCCGCGTCAGCCACCGAAGCAGCGGGGTTTCATGCACATCAAAGATCGACTCGATCACCACCCAGTGATCCCCGCTCTTAATCACCACGCCGCAGTGGGAATAGGGCGAGTGCGTTACCCCCTCGATGGCATCCACCAACGGATCGTGTGGGAGCGACTGAAACAGGATGTCGCCTTCCCGAGGATGGTAAGAAAGAAGATAAAGCGCCGACTGGACATGGAACACATAGCTGATGACAGCGAGGACCACGACGAGGGCCAACAGGCGCAGCCGGGCGGCGCGGGAGGAGGGGAAGCATTTCATATCCTTGTGGCGGTAGTGAATAGCCTGGCACCGGGGTGCCGTCGATTTTTTTCAAGGGATTCGATTTATCTCTTCATCTCAGAGTCTTCCATCGGCATTTTCCGAAGCATGGCCAGCGGCTACCTCTGGAAGAACCGCACCCTGCTTAAGACGGAATAGGCCTGAGTTTCTCCGAAGCCACGCGGATCAGCCGCTTGGGGATTTTCGTCACGCAGGACCATGCGCGAGCGGGTCGCCCATAGCGCCGAACCCAGGCGATTTCCTTGAATTGCCGGATTTTTTTCCGCTGCCCGTTTTTCCCGGGCGTGGCATTGGCGTGGTATAAGGCCAGGTCCTCCGGAGGGGGCCACCCATGGGTTCGGGCGTAATAGGAGAAAGGCAGATAGCCAAAATCCAGGCCGCAGCCTTCCTCCAGTAGCTGGTTAACCGCCGCCTGCTCATTGATCCGCGGGTTGCTTTTCAGAAGCGCCAGCACGCGCTCAAAAAACACCGCCAGCTCTTCGCTCGCGCGGCAGACAAAAAAGCCGGTGTTCACGTGGGCAACGCGCTTCCCTTCGCGCTGAAAGAGAATCTTCTTGCCCGACTGCGCCAGCAGCTGCTCCAGCTCGGCCACGACCGGCCTGAAAAACAGGATGTCGATATCCGTCCAGACCAGCAATTCCCCCGAATGTTCTCGCAGACTCGTGATGACCAGCTTCACCTTGCGGGAAATGCACTCCAGGAACTCCGCGCTCAGAAAATCCCCGGCTCCCGGCCCAGGGAGCAGCGTCGACCGCAGTTCCACCTCTTTCGGCAGCGACGGGCGGAAATATTCCTCGAAAAGCAGACGATGTCCCTCGGTATAGCAGCAGAAAAATTTCATATACGGCAGCTGCGTGAAGCGTAGGACGAATGGGTCAGGATGGGAAGGGCAAATCCGAAACTCTCTGACCGGGCCATGGGGGAAATCCGGGTATTCCTATAACGGATCATTTTTATAGTTCTCGTTACGAATTTCCAGATTCCCCCACCCCTGCGAATCGGAGATTCGCGCAATTTTACGCAGGAGGCTACAGGCGAACGGAAGATGATCATCGGTTCCGGCTTTACTTCTCGCCTCGGAATAAACAAATTCTTCGCAGCTAGCGAGAGCCAGCCGGGAGTGCGCCAGCGAGCGCACGACTTCAGGGAGGTGAAAGTCCTCTTCGGGCGGCACACTGGCCGTTCGTAGCCTGCGGTAACTGCGTCGTCGAGAGGCGGGGTGGGGAGCAACCGACAGGCGAAACGCCGATCCATAAGTAAGACAATGCTAAACTCGATTCGGCCAGATACGGCGGCGAGCCTGCTCCCGAAGGGCGAAGCCAGACATCGCAAGCCCTCCGCAAAGGAAGAAGGCGACTGCGAGAACCTGTGTCGCGGACAGACAGTGGGCGCGATTACAACAGGGCCGTATAGGGTGGTTGGAGATGGAGCGGCAGGAAGGAGACGTGTAGTGAAGCAGGGATCACGAGCCGGGAATAGGACGGTGTTCATGAGCCAAAGGGCTCCGAAGAGCCGCCCGGAAGGTGACAGAGCCCTCGTAGTAGCGTGGAAGCGGGGCAATGCCCGTGGAGCGAAGGAGGGCAGGAAGGTGGAAACGTGAAAGCCACAACAAGGGAAGACCCCTCGCCAACATTGGCCGCAAGGCCTAGAACGGGCGAAGAACCCCGGTTCCAATGGAACTGGGTGCAACCCGAGGTGTGGACGACACGCATGTTGACGGCCCTGGAAACGGGGATGAAAAGGACCAAATGGCACAGCCTGATGGACAAAATATGGGCGAGCGGCAACCTGGCGGCATCGGCGCGCAAAGTGATCGCCAACGGCGGCAGCGCCGGAATCGATCGCCAGAACGTGCGGCAATACGCCCTGCAAGAGGCGGCCCAAACCCGCAGCCTCCAAAGGCAACTGAAAGCGGGGAACTATAAGCCCCAAGCCGTCAGACGGGTATGGATACCCAAATCAGGGAGCAAGGAACTGCGGCCGCTGGGGATCCCGGCGGTGAGAGATCGCGTCGTGCAGACGGCGCTACGCCAAGCCATCGAGCCGATCTTCGAGCGGGAATTTGCGCCGCAGAGCTACGGGTTCAGGCCCGGGCGAGGCTGCAAGGACGCGCTTCGGGAAGTGGACCGACATCTCAAGGCGGGCCGCCACTGGGTAGTGGATGCCGACTTGAAGAGCTATTTCGACACGATCCCGCACAAGAAACTCATGCGGCAAATCGGCGAGAAAATAGCAGACGGAAGCGTACTGAGGCTGATCGAGGCAATGCTCAAAGCCGGGGTCATGGAGAGCGCAACAGACTGGAAGCCGACGCAAACCGGAGCGCCCCAGGGAGCGGTCATAAGCCCGCTGCTAGCGAACATATACCTTGATCCGCTGGATTGGGAAATGGCGTGGGCAGGCCGGGAAATGATCCGCTACGCGGATGATTTTGTCATCCTGTGTAAGAGCGAAGAAGAAGCCCAAGAGGCATTGGAGGCAGTCAAAGCCTGGGTGGAGCAGAACGGACTCAAGCTGCATCCGGAAAAGACACGGATCGTGGACGCCCGAGCCAAGGGAGGGTTCGACTTCCTGGGCTACCACTTTGAGCGAGGCTGGAAATGGCCACGCAAGAAAAGCATGGACAAGCTCAAGGAAGCGATCCGAGGCAAGACCCGGCGCACCGAGGGCAGAAGCCTCGGAGCAATCATCGCGGACCTCAACCGGACACTTGGCGGCTGGTTTGAATACTTCAAACAGAGCAACCGGTGGACGTTTGATAGCGTGGACAAATACGTCCGAGGGTGACTGCAAAGCATCCTGCGAAGGCGCAACGGAATGCGAGGACGCGGGCGCGGATTCGACCGAAACCGATGGCCCAAGGCCTATTTCACCGCCCAAGGCCTGACATCCTTGGTTCAGGCACATGGGGCGGCACGTCAATCTCTACAAAGAGGATAAACCACCAACTGGAGAGCCGGATGCGGGAGACCCGCCAGTCCGGTTCGGAGGGAGGGGCGATGGAGAATACCGTCCCTACCCCTATCTTAACAACCCCGCAACAAACGGCTGGCAATAGCCGAAACTCTATTGCCGTTTCCGGGCTATATTTATATGGCCGGGGGGCGGCGGCGTATGTCCAGGCCACCGGCTAAAGGCCGTCGCGGCCGTTTTGTTGCGGCTTGTTAACTCCCGGCCTCCTTCGGATAACCCGAAGGGGGCTCGAGTTGGGAAATCTACAAAACAGCAAAGGATATATGAGAATCTCACCGCATTCCGAAGATGCGCCTGCCCGTTGGTATTATGCATGCGGCAACCATGGGGTGGCTGGTCCGGTCACCCTCGAAGCCCTCCACTTCCTTCTTCTCAAGGGGGCCGTCACCTTTGATACGCTAGTGCTTCCAGAGCGTGGCGGCGGCTCATGGCGGCAATGCCGTGCCGTTTTTACCGACGAGGGAAATTGATCGTGCGGACCCCGGGGAGGGTTACCATTTTCCGCCAGATTCGAGCTTTTCCCCTGCCATTGCGTCGGGGAATGTCCTGTATTCCTCTGAAGGATCATTTTTCCCTTCATCCCCGGGCATTCCTCGGTCATCTTCGGGGCCATGGCCAGCGGCTACCTCGCATTGATCCTCCACGCACATCTCCCGTATGTGCGGCACCCGGAATATCCCGAATTCCTTGAGGAGGATTGGCTCTTTGAAGCGATCACGGAGACCTACATCCCGCTTCTCCAGATGATGCGCGGGCTGGCCGCCGACTCGGTGCCCTTCGCGCTCACCATGTCGATCACCCCGCCGCTGTGCGCCATGCTGCGCGATCCGCTGCTCCAGGAGCGTTACGTCCGCTACCTGGACCGCGCCATCGACCTGGCCACGCGCGAGCTCGACCGTATCGGGGGCGACAGCCGCCTCCAGCCCCTGGCCCGCTTTTACCTCGACCGCTTCGTGGCCGCCCGCTGTCTCTTCGTGGACGAATGCAAGGGGCAGCTCCTCCCCGCCTTTGCCAAGCTCCAGGACCAGGGGCTCCTGGAAATCATCACCTGCGCGGCCACCCACGGCTTCCTGCCCTTGATGCAGAACTTCCCCGAGGCCGTCCGCGCGCAGGTCATGATCGCCCGCGACGACTACGCCGCCACCTTCGGGCGCGACCCGGCGGGCATCTGGCTGCCCGAGTGCGGCTACGTGGCGGGGGTGGAAAAAGTGCTCGCCGAGGCGAATATCCGCTGGTTTGTCATCGACTCCCACGGGCTCATGTTCGGCAGCCCCCGGCCCCGCTACGCCATCTTTGCCCCCTGCTACACCCCGGCGGGCCCGGCCGTCTTTGCCCGCGACCGCGAATCGAGCCGCCAAGTCTGGAGCCAGGAGGACGGCTACCCCGGCGACCCCGCCTACCGCGACTTTTACCGCGACATCGGCTTTGACCTGCCCCCCGAGCAGCTCGGGGCCTGGCTCACCCCCGGCAGCCCGCGCAAATTCTCCGGCATCAAGTACCACCGCATCACCGGCGCTACGCAGGAAAAGGACGTCTACAACCGCGCCTGGGCCATGGGAGCCGCCGACGCCCACGCCTCGCATTTCCTCCATTCCCGCGTCGAGCAGGTCCGCAACCTCCTGGAGAACACCAACATCGACCCCATCGTCGTGAGCCCTTACGACGCCGAGCTTTTCGGCCACTGGTGGTTCGAGGGCCCCGAGTTCCTCAACCTCTTTATCCGCAAAGCCGCCTACGACCAGACGACCTTCCGGATGACCACCCCGAGCCGGTTCTTGGCCGATCACCCCACCCAGCAGCTCGTCGTCCCCTCCGCTTCGAGCTGGGGCCACAAGGGGTACTGGGAAGTATGGCTCGACGAGAGCAACTCGTGGATCTACCCCCACCTGCACGTCGCCGCCCGGCGCATGACCGAGGTGGCCACCGAGTTCGCAGCGCTTGCCCAGCCCTTGCCCGAGATCCAGGAGCGGGCGCTGAAACAGCTCGCCCGCGAACTCCTCCTGGCGCAGTCGAGCGACTGGGCCTTCCTCATGAAAACCGGCACCGCCTCGGCCTACGCCTCCAAACGGACCAAGGACCACGTGCTGCGTTTCACCCGCCTCTACGACCAGATCCGGGGCCGCAATATTGACGAAAAGTTTCTGGATAATTGCGAATGGCGAGACAACATATTCGCCGACGTCCAATGGCGTCATTATGTTCGCAAACCCTAAGCCTCTTAAGCCTCGTTCCTTTTTCCACTTCATCATCGCCGGGTCGCTCGCGCTTGGCTCCGTGCTGGCCCAGGCCGAACCCGTTCGGATCGACTTCGTGCCCCCGCCCATCGAGGGAACGATCTCGCTCGGTATCTACGACAGCGCGGGTAAGCTCGTGCGCGTGCTCAACCGCGAGGCCGAGAACTCCGACTTTACCCTGGGCGACGACGGCCTGCGCACCCAGTGGGACGGCAACGACGACCACGGCATCCCCGCTCCCGCCGGAACCTACCGCGCCAAAGGGGTCGCCGTGGGCGAGCTGGGCGTGGAGGGGATCGACTTTGTCGGCAACGACTGGGTGGGCGGGGACGACGCGCCGCACTTGAGCAAGATCACTGACCTGAAGGTTAATGGCACCGGAACGCTCTTTATCGCCAGCCAACTGCCCGGGCAGGAGAAGGCGGCGGTTTACTCCGTGACCATCAAACCGAGCGATACGCCCGGTGAAGATGCGGAGACCGTGCTTACCCCTCAAGCCGAGATGCCGCCGGTGATGTTTGCGCGCCCGGTGCCGACAGCGGTTGGCGACAAGCCGCACGATTTCGGATTCAACAACACAGCCTGGGTCATCGACGGCAACGCCGTAAAACAATACGCCATTAACTCGGTGGTAATTCGTACGCTCGCCTCCAAGCCGGGCGACCCGCTCCCAGTCAAGCTCGCCGCCTCTCAGACGGAGGACAAACTCTTTGTCCTCTACGAAAACGCCGATCTCCAGCGCGTGCGCGGCTACGACTTCACCGGCCTCAAGCCCGGCGACGCCCCGAAGGTCCTCTTCGAAAACGACATCATTTTCAGCAACAGCTACGAACAGGTCGCCTCCCGGCTGAAATTCCCCGACGGCCGCCCGTTCGCGCCCGCCCCGGTGCTCACCGTCAACCTCGTCGAGAACCCGCTCGACACCCCGGAGAAGGACAAAAAGAAGCGCAAAGCCCCATCCATCCAGCTCCGCGCCCAAGTGGACAAAGAAGGCGCGTGGATCGCCACCGCCGACGGCCTGCCGCTCTGCAAAGTCTCCGACACGCCCAACCTGCGCTGGGCAGCCTTCGGGCGGCTCGCCGCCAACCGGCCCGTCACCTTTTTCGCCAGCGACGGCGCGGCGGTCGAGGAGTACCAAATCTCCGGCATCGCCAACCTGATGGCCTTCGACGCCGGGACATTCCCGTGGAACCCCAACGCCGCAGCCCCCTCGCCCTCTCCCGCCGCCTCTCCGAGCGCAACGCCTTCGCCTTCCGCCACCCCGCCCCCCAGCGCGCCGCTGCCTCCGGCAACCCTCTCGGGCTCAGCGGCGAAATAGCAAATGTCAAAACGGGACAATGAAGAAAACTAGGGGATCTCTTGAAACTTGCCACACCTGCTCCTTTTCATTGTCAAGTTTCAACGGCGTGTTGCCCGAATGGTTTTGCGTCAGAGTGGAAAACTTCAACGCTTTAAAATGGCCTATACGGGTTCCTAATTTCTTGGGAGTGGGTTTTGATCCCTCAAAAGCATCCAAATTAGGCCGTATTTTAGAAAAGCATGATTTGGGCAACACGCCGTCAAGTGTTGACCCCATTCCCACACTCTCAAAAAAATAACCTATGCGACGAGTTAAGACGATTTTAGGTGCGGCCCTGCTATTGTTCGGTGTTATTGCAGTATTAGTTTGTGTATTGAGTATGATTGATCCTGCTGCTGCCCAACTTACAGACGATGCTAGTCCGTTTGGTAAACCGCGCGGCTTAGGCAGTAATCTCGCACTGTTGTTTTTTTATCTCGCCGTTACTGCTTGTGGATATTTCCTGATTAGGAATGGACGACGTAGTGCAAAGGGGTCAAATCTTGACGGCGTGTTGCCCAAATGATTTCGCGTCAGAGTGGAAAACTTCAACGCTTTAAAATGGCCTATACGGGTTCCTAATTTCTTGGGAGTGGGTTTTGATCCCTCAAAAACATCCAAATTAGGCCGTATTTTAGAAAAGCATGATTTGGGCAACACGCCATCAAGTGTTGACCTCTTATCGAGTTATCGCTGGCTGGCGGCGCATGGTTACCAGCGCCCCTTCAGGGCGCAACGTTCTCCGCGAAACCGCCAAGGGTTGGGGGCAAGCCGCCCGGTTTCAGATGGTAAGTGCGGAACTTATAAATGCCGCCCATGGGCCTGGGTTCAACGGGAGGCAGGAAGGGGAAGGGAGCATAACTTTCCATGCTCAACGCGGTTACAACGCCCCCCGCATGGAATGGATTGCCGCTCAAGAGCGCCCGGCGACGCTCGCCTGCCAACTCTTCGGCGGTCTCAAAGCCTCGCAACAGCAGCAGCCGCCCGAGTTGACCGATCTCGGTTCGCCAGCAACCGAGAAGCTCGCCCGCCGCATCGCCCTCGCCTAGGAAAGCGCGTGCGCCAGCCCAGGCCTCATGCACGGACAAGAGCGGGCAAGAGAGGGTCGTGAGCTCGTAGATAGAGTGTGCACGCAAAGCTATTCCGAGAGATTGTCGATCTTCCGGGCCATTTGCAAGTCGAGATCGGTGACGCCTCCCTCGCTGTGTGTCGAGAGCACGAGGCGCACTTTGTTAAAGCGGATGTCGATATCCGGGTGGTGCTCCTGCTCGGCGGCGATTTCCGCCACCTCGTTGACAAAATCGAGCGCCTGGTCGAAATCGTCGAACTCGAACGTCCTTTCGATCGCCTTTCGGTCGGCCTCCCATTCCGGGATGCGTTTCATCATTTCCTCCAACTGCGATTGAGCAATCAGCGTGGCCATAGGTTTTTAAACGAGCGTTTTCGGTTTGCTGGGCGCGGATTGAAGTCCACCCTCGCAACGGTGACATCGCCCTTGAACCTGGAGATGCGTGGGTGTAAAAACACCGATTACTTTCATGGGTAGTCTCCAAAGCAGCATTGTCGAAACGGTGGGGTGTACGCCGCTGGTCCGTCTGAACCGCCTTAGCGCCGGGCTCGCCGCCACCATCGCGCTCAAACTCGAATACTTTAACCCGCTCGGCAGCATCAAAGACCGCGTGGGTCGCGCGATGATCGAGGCGGCGGAAAAGGAGGGACGGATCGGCCCCGGTACGGAAATCGTGGAGCCCACCAGCGGCAATATGGGGATCGCGCTCGCCTTCGTGGCCGCCGCCCGCGGCTACAAGATCACGCTGACCATGCCCGAGACCATGTCGCTCGAGCGCCGCGTGCTGCTCCTCATGCTCGGGGCCAAGCTGGAGCTGACCCCCGGGGCCGAGGGGATGCCCGGGGCCATCGCCCGCGCGCAGGATATTGTCCGGCGCAACCCAAATGCCTGGATGCCCAGCCAGTTCGACAACCCCGTCAACGTCGAGGCCCACCGCAACACCACCGCGCGGGAAATCTGGGAGCAGACCGGCGGTCTGGTCGATATTTTCGTCGCCGCTGTCGGCACCGGCGGCACGCTCACCGGCGTCGCCGAGGCCATCAAAGAGCGCAAACCGGGCTTCCAAGCCGTCGCCGTCGAGCCGACCGAATCCGCCGTCATCACCCAGACGCGCGCCGGGCTGCCCATCCGCCCCGGCTTGCACTCGATCATGGGCGCGGGCGCGGGCTTTATTCCGAGAAATCTTCATCTGAACGTAGTGGACGAGGTAGTGACCGTCTCCAACCAAGACGCCTTTACCGTTGCCCGCCGTCTGGCCAAGGAAGAAGGCATCCTTGCCGGGATCACCTCCGGCGCGAATGTCTGGGCCGCCCTTGAACTCGCCAAACGGCCTGAGAACAAAGGCAAGCTGATCGTCACCGTGGCCGCCTCGTGCGGAGAGCGTTACCTCTCCACACCGCTGGCAGCCGAAGCGGTGGCCGAGGCTTCGGGGCGGTAGCCGCCCTTTTGTCCAGTTGAACATCCCTTGACACCGGTGGGAAATAAACGACCGGTGACTAGTCATCTTTCCTACACCAAAAAAATGCGTTTTGCAGCAGGCCAGCGTTGGATCAGTGAACCGGAACCGGAACTCGGGTTGGGCATCGTGCTCGGCGTGGAGCCAGGGCGGGTCAATATGTTTTTCCCGGCAAGCAATGCCATGCGGCTCTATGCCGAGGCCGCGGCCCCATTGAGGCGCATCCGCTTCAAAGTCGGCGACACGATCCACGCCCACGACGGCGGCAGCTTCGTCGTCATTGTCGTCAACGAACGCTCCGACGGCACCGTCACCTACGGCAGCGCCACGGGCGAGCGCCTGGTGGAAACGCAGCTCAGCGACACCCTCACGTGGGATAAGCCGGGCGACCGCATCGCCGGGGCCCAGGTGGACCCGTGCGAGAGCTTCGACCTGCGGCTGGAGGCCCTGGAGCACCAGCACCGCGTCCTGCAATCGCCCGCCTACGGCTTCACCGGCGCGCGCATCGACCTGATCCCGCACCAGCTCGCCATCGCCAGCGAGGTTGCCTCGCGCCAAAAACCGCGCGTGCTCCTGGCCGACGAAGTGGGCCTGGGCAAAACCATCGAGGCCTGTTTGATCCTCCACCGCCTCTACCTCACGGGCCGCGCCGAGCGCATCCTGATCCTCGTGCCCGAGCCGCTCGTCCACCAGTGGTTCGTGGAACTCTTCCGCCGGTTTAACCTCCGCTTTGCCATCTTCGACGAGGCCCGCTGCGTCTCCCTGGATGAGGAAAACGCCAATCCTTTCCTGGATGATCAGCTCATCCTGGCTCCGCTCGGCTGGCTGGCCCACGACGAGAAACGCCGCGCCCAGGCCGTCGAGGCGGGCTGGAACCTCCTCGTCGTCGACGAGGCCCATCACCTTGCCTGGACCCCTGAGACCGCGAGCCCCGAGTACGCGCTGGTCGAGGCCCTTTCCGCCGCCACCCCGGGCCTGCTGCTCCTGACCGCCACCCCGCAGCAACTCGGGCCCGAGGGGCACTTCGCCCGCCTGCGCCTGCTCGACCCTGAGCGTTACCCTTCGCTGGAAGCCTTCCAGGCCGAGGCCAAGGAATACGCCCCCATCGCCCAGCTCGCCGGGAAGCTGGCCGACGAAAAGAAACTCACCGCCAAAGACTCTGCCAAGCTCGCCGCCCTCCCGGGCCGCGCGGGCGAACTGGCCCTGGCGCTCAAGGAGGGCGATGAATCCGCCCGCGCCGCGCTGCTCGGCGAACTCGTCGACCGGCATGGCACCGGCCGCGTCATCTTCCGTAATACCCGCGCCGAACTTTCCGGCTTCCCGAAACGGAGCGTCAAGCTCGTCGCGCTCGAAGGCGACGCGTCGGCCTCAGCAGCCGAGTTCCGGGGCGAGGCCGTGGAGCTTTCCGCCGACCCTCGCGTGGAATGGCTCGTCGGGTTCCTCAAAAAACTCAAGGGCGCGAAAGCCCTCCTCATCTGCCGCACCCGCGAGAAAGCCGAGGCGCTCGAAGCCGCACTGCGCGAGAAAATCAACCTCCCAACGGTCCTTTTCCACGAGGGGATGACGCTGCTCCAGCGCGACCGCAACGCCGCTTGGTTCGCCGAGGAGGAAGAGGGCGCGCAGCTCCTCATCTGCTCGGAGATCGGCAGCGAGGGGCGCAACTTCCAGTTCGCCCACCACCTGGTCCTTTTTGATCTGCCGGAGAACCCCGAGCTGCTGGAACAGCGCATCGGACGGCTCGACCGCATCGGCCAGTCAGCCACCATCCAGATCCACGTCCCCTACGTCGCGGGCGGCCCCTACGCCGTCCTCGCCCGCTGGTTCCACGAAGGCCTCAACGCCTTTGAGGAAAGCCTGCACGGCGGCGCGGAACTCTTCGAACGCTTCTGCGAGCCGGTCGCGACCCTCGCCCTGGCCTGCGCCCCCGAGGTGGAGGCCAAGCCGAAGGCCAAGAAAACCGCAAAGACCGCTGCTAAAACCGCCGCGAAGCCGAAGGCCAAAAAAGTCACCCTCGCCAAGCCGGAAGCCTCCGGGGCACTCGATGCGCTCATCGCCGAGACGAAGGCCGTTCACGACGACATCCGCAAGCGCCTCGCCGCCGGTGAGGACCGCCTCCTTTCGCTCCAGAACCGCCGCACCGACGCCTCGGCGATCATCGAGGCCATCCGCGCCGCCGATGCCGATACCGCGCTCGACGATTTTCTGCTCACCGCATGGGATTACCTCGGCGCGAACGTCGAGGACATCGCCCCGCGCACCTGGATCGTCACGCCCGGCCCGGAACTGGGCGAGGGCCTCCCCGGCATCCCTAAGGACGGCGTCACGCTAACCGCCGACCGCCAGCGCGCGCTTGCCCGCGAGGACGTCTCGTTCCTGACGTGGGATCACCCCGTCGTGCGCGGCATTTTTGAAATGCTGACCGGCACGATTAAGGGCAACGCCTCCCTGGCACAGGCCGACAACCCCGGAACCGATGGCGTGTTTGCGGAAGCCGTCCACGTTCTCGAAGTCGTGGCCCCGGCGGAACTCCATTCCGGCCGATTCCTCGCTGCGATGCCCGTGCGCGTGGTGGTTGATAATCACCTGCGGGAGTTGACCGATCCGCTCAAGCCACTTTCTGACGCGCCGATCCAGAAGGTGCTCGGCAAAACGGAGCTTTGTTACAAGCTGCTCCCGCGCATGCTGGAAGCGGCCGAGACGATCGCCAAAGAGCGCGCGATGCAGACCGTGGCCGCCGCAATGGCCGCGATGGAGCAGCAAGTCGGCGGCGAAGTGACCCGTCTGAAGGGCCTGCAAGCCGTCAACCCGAACGTGACGGAGAAGGATGTCGAGGCGATGCAGAATCAGTATTACGATCTCCGCGACCACCTGGCCGACGCCCGCCTGCGCCTGGATTCCGTGCGGCTCATCTTCCGCGCACCGTAAAGAACGAGACTTATCACAGAGGGCACGGAGGACACGGAGGTTCGCAAGAGGGTGTCTTCTTCCTCGTTCCCAATTTCCGGATTGGGAACGTCTTGGTCCTGGGGCCCGCGCGCGCTCAATGCGGCGAGAGAAGGTTGAACGGCGCGAAGGGCAGGTTTCGCAAAATCCAGAACGCCACGATGATCCCCCCGGCCACCCACGGCGCGGCGGGATGCCGGAATGCCCGGTTTACAGGGCTCCCCGTCACCAGCGCCAGGGCCAGCACCGGCAGCGCGGCGACCATCAGCGGATTGAGCTGCCACGCGGCGGCGAAGTGCAGGTGCAGCAATTCGTGAGCCGCCCGCAGGCTCCCGCAGCCGGGGCAGTAGCAGCCCGTCAGCGCATGAAAGGGGCAGGGTGGGTAAAGCCCGCTCCCCGCCGGGTTGAAATGAAAGAGCAGCGCGGCGGCTCCCAGCGCCGCTGTTCCCCAGACGAGCTGGCGCGCGAGGGCCGTCATTTTCCTCCCATGAGCGTAAAGGCCTGGCCCAAAGCGTAGATGAAAAGGCACAGGAAGCCGATGACGAAGCTGACCGTACACCACATTCTGGCCCGCCGGGAGGCCGCCCACGCTCCCTCGAAATCCTCGTTCCGAAGCCTCCGGTTCACCTGGAAGGAGTAGTACAGCCCGATCAACCCGAGCGGCATACAGCAAAAAATAGCCGTCAGAATGGCGTGCGGAAGGTAGTTCGGGATCTGGCGGTGAAACATAAATGCGTAAAAGGCAGCCTTTTGGGCCTATTTGATAGCTACGTCAAGCCGATTGCGCGTTCAAACTAAGAGCTTATCCGTAAATAACCATGGGCCATCTGCGAACGATTTTCGGCGTCTGCCGCCACCGCTCACGCCGTCAATATTTACAAATATTGCCGCCGCTCCCGGTGACGCCATCCACCAAAACTTGTTCGCATCTGTTTCCATGTCTATTTACGGATAAACTCTAGGCCACCGGCATCCTTTCATCGCAACCTCCGGGCCGCACGCTTCTTTTCTGGAAATTTCTTTCCGGTGATGGTTTATTTCCCGTTCCGCCGGTTCATCCCGCGGCACATTTTTATGACCAGTTCGCAACTCCGCCAGTCGTATCTCGATTTCTTCCACGAAAAAGGGCACACCATCGTCCCTTCTTCGAGCTTGCTGCCGAGCTCGCCGAACCTGCTTTTCACCAACGCCGGGATGAACCAATTCGTCCCCATCTTCCTCGGTGAAGCGGCTCCGGACGTGGATAAGTGGCCGCTGGCCAAGCCCGCGCTCCCGACCCGCGCCTGCGATACCCAGAAGTGCATCCGCGCGGGCGGCAAGCACAACGACCTCGACGACGTCGGCCTCGACACCTACCACCACACCTTCTTCGAGATGCTGGGGAACTGGTCCTACGGCGATTATTTCAAGAAAGAGGCCATCGAGTGGGCCTGGGAGCTGGTCATCCTCAAGTGGAAATTCCCCGCCCAGCGCCTCTACGCCACCGTTTACAGCCCCGACAAGACCCAGGGCGACCCCGCCGATTTCGACCAGGAAGCCTACGACTGCTGGAAGGTCCTCTTCGAGAGCGTCGGCCTTGACCCGAAGGTCCACATCGTCAACGGCAACAAAAAGGATAACTTCTGGATGATGGGCGAGACCGGCCCGTGCGGCCCCTGCTCCGAGCTGCACGTCGACCTCACCCCGGCGGGCGACACTGCGGGCAAGCTCGTCAACCAGGGCACCGCCGAGTGTATCGAGATCTGGAACCTCGTCTTCATGCAGTTCAACGCCAACCCGGACGGCTCCTTTGTCCCGCTCCCGGCCAAGCACGTGGACACCGGCATGGGCTTCGAGCGCGTCGTCTCGATCATCCAGGGCACCAAAAACTTCAGCGACTTCGCCCACGCCAAGATCTCCAACTACGAGACCGATATTTTCCGCCCGATCTTCGACGAACTGGAGAAAATGAGCGGCCTGAAATACGGCTGCACGCTCCCCGCCTCCGGCAGCACGGGCGACACCGAGGAGGAGAAAGTGGACGTGGCCTTCCGAGTCATCTCCGACCACATTCGGACCTTGAGCTTCGCCATCGCCGACGGCATCCAGCCCGGCAACACCGACCGCAACTACGTCCTGCGCCGCATCCTGCGCCGGGCCGTCAAATACGGGCGCACGCTCGGGTTCCAGAAGCCCTTTTTCTACCAGCTCGTGGACGTGCTCTCCCGCACCATGGGCGACGTCTTCCCCGAAATCCGCGCCAAGGCCGCGCATGTGAAGGAAGTCATCAAGCGCGAGGAAGAGGCGTTCAACCGGACGCTCGACCACGGCATCGCGCTTTTCGAAAGCGAGACCGCCGGGCTTAAAACCAAGCTGATTGGCGGCGCGTTTGCCTTCCGCCTTTACGACGAGCAGGGCTTCCCTCTCGACTTGACCCAACTCCTGGCCCGCGAGCGCGGCCTCAAGGTGGATGTCGAGGGCTTTGATAAACTGATGAACGAACAGCGCGAACGCGCCCGGGCCGCGCAGAAGCGCGAAATCATCAGCGTCTCCAACATCGATGCCGCGCCGACCAAATTCGTCGGTTACGACAACCTCAGCGCCGAGGCGACGGTCCTCGACGTCGTCGAAGTGAAGGGCAAAACCGCCGTCATCCTCGATACTTCTGTTTCCTACGCCGAAATGGGCGGCCAGGTGGGCGACACAGGCGAACTCGAAGGCGCGGGCCAGCTCTGGCACGTCGTCGGCACGCAAAAAACCGGCGCGACCTGGCTCCACTTCCTCTCCGAGGCCGACGCCCCCGCCATCGGCACCCGCGTCACCATTTCCGTCGACACCGCCCGCCGCGCGGCCATCGCCCGGCACCACACTGTCACGCACCTTCTCCACTGGGCGCTGCACAAGGTGGTCTCCACCGAGATCGCGCAAAAGGGCTCCTTTGTCGGCCCGGACAAGCTGACGTTCGACTTCAACAGCGGCGCGCTCACCCCGCACCAGGTGCGCGAGGTCGAGCGGCTCGTCAACGAGAAGATCGTCGAGGACGTTCCGGTCTCCTGGACCGAGGTGCCCTACGCCGACATTCGCGGCAACCAGCACATCCAGCAATTTTTCGGCGACAAGTACGGCGACGTCGTGCGCGTGGTGCAGGTCGGCGGCGACCCGCACGTCCTGGACGGCTACTCCATGGAGCTTTGCGGCGGCACGCATGTCTCCGCCACCGGCGAGATCGGTCTCTTCCGCATTCTGGGCGAATCCGCCATCGCGGCGGGTGTCCGGCGTATCGAAGCCGTCGCGGGCCTTGAGGCCTACGAACAGGCCCGCGCCGCCTCCGAGCGCCTTTCCGAGCTCGCGGGCCGTCTGGGCACGCCGGTAGGGGAACTGGAGAAAAAGCTCGAAGCACTGATCAACGAGCAGAAAGAACTTCACAAACAGCTCAAGGCCGCTCAGCAGCGCCAAGCCGCCGAAACCGCCCGCACGCTTATCGGCAAGGCCGTCCAGCTCGGTGAAACGCCCGCCATCGTGGCCCACCTCGGCGCGGTCGATGGTGATGCGCTCCAGGCCGTGGCCGAAGCCCTCAAGGGCGAATTCGTCGGCGTCACCGTCCTCGTCGGAACCGGCGCGGTGCAGGTCCCGCTCGTCGCCAGCGTATCGCCGGAGTTCGTCAAGAAATTCCAGGCGGGCAAGCTGGTCCAGGCGCTCGCCCCGATCCTCGGCGGACGCGGCGGTGGCCGTCCGGACTTCGCTCGCGGCGCGGGCAAGGACGCTTCGCAGGTCGAAGCCGCCCTGGCCAAGGCCCGCGAACTGCTAGGGTGCTAGAAGTGTCTACCTCGCCCATCCGCCCTCCTCGTCACCTGACCTTCCTGCTCGGGGTGCTGACGGCGTTTGGGCCGATGTCGATCGACATGTATTTGCCCGCGTTTTCGCAGATCACGCGGGATCTCGGCGCGCGGCCCGGTTCGGTGCAGTTAACCCTCGCGGTCTACCTGCTGGCAGCGGGCTTGAGCCAGGCGTTCTACGGGGCTCTGGCCGACCGGTTCGGACGCCGCTTACCGCTGCTGACCGGGTGCGCTCTCTATACACTCGGCTCGCTCGGCTGCATGGCCGCGCCTTCTGTCGGCGCGCTCGTGGCGGCCCGGGTCCTCCAGGCGCTCGGTGGCGCTTCGGGAATGGTGATCGCCCGGGCCGTGGTACGCGATCTCTACGACGAACGGGCCTCGGCGCGGATTTTCTCCGAGCTGATGCTCGTGACGGGCATCGCCCCCATCGTGGCCCCGTGGGTCGGCGGCCAGATGCTGCTTTTGGGGAACTGGCGGCTGATTTTCATGATCCTTGCGGGCTTCGGCGGCGTCTGCTTTCTGGCGACCTGGTGGGGCCTGCCGGAGACCCACCCCCTGGAACGCCGTTTGCGCGACGGGGTATGGAAGGCGGTTTGCAGCCTCGCCTCGCTCTTTCGGCACCGGAGCTTCGTCGGCTACGCGCTGGTGGGCGGGTTTACCTCCGGGACGCTCTTTGCGTACATTTCGGATTCGTCCTTCGTTTATATCGACCTCTACGGCGTCTCGCCGCAGCACTTTGGCTACTTTTTCGGCATCAACGCGCTCGGCATGATGGGCGCGGGGCAGGTCAACCGCTGGCTCCTCCGGCGCTACACCCCGGAGTCCATCCTGTCCTGGGCGCTGGTGGCGAATGTCGTGCTGGCGCTGGCGCTCCTGGCCTGTGGCGTGACCGGGTGGGGCGGGTTGCCACTGCTGGCAGGGTGCCTCTTTGCCACGCTGCTGACCTTCGGCTTCGCAGCCCCGAACTTCCCTGCCGCCGCCATGGCTCCCTTTGGGCGAAAAGCCGGGAGCGCCTCGGCGGTGCTCGGGTTGATGCAGTTTGCGCTGGGTGGTCTCTCCGGGGCGACGGTCGGCTTTTTGCACAACGGCACCGCGCGGCCAATGACGGCCATCATGGTGGTGTGCGGATTTGGCGCGCTGGCGGCGTTCCTGTTCCTCACCGAGAGAGCGCCTTCCGCCGAAGCAGCGCTTCCGGCCGAGGATTAATGCCGCCCTAACGTCGCCCCAAAGCCGCGCGGGCTTGCTGCTGGGCCACCTCGTCGTCGTGATCCTGGGCGGGGAGGGCCAAGACCTTTTCCCACTGGCGCTGGGCGTCGCTCTTGCGGTGCTGGGCCTGGTAGACCTGCGCCAGGTACTGGTGGTGCAGGATCGTCTTGGGCGAAAGGTCCGTGGCCTTTTCAAGGTTGCGCGCCGCCTCGTCCATCGACGCCGGGGGCAGCTCGCCCACGGTGAGCTTCGCGCCGAAGCGCAGGATGGGGTTGACCGCGGCAACCTCCAAATGCCAGCGGCCCAGGACGTGGTAGGCCATGTCGAGCTTGGGATCGAGCTGGATGGCCCTCTCGGCTTCGCTGCGGATCTGCCGGGAGAGCGCTACCTTCGTTTTGCGGTCCACGAAATCGGTCCATTGCCCCTCCGCGATGGCGAGCGCCAAGTGGGCCTGGGCATTTTTCGGGTCGGCGGCCACGGCCTGGAGGCCGAGGTCAAGGGCGTGCCGGGCGGCGACTTTGGCCGAGGCCGGGTCGGAGAGATCGACGGCGTCGGACCAGGCGCGGGAAAGCCGGGCCAGCAGCCGGGCATTGTCGCGCGGAGCCTGCCCCGTGGCGCGGGCGAGGGTTTCCTGAGCTTGGCGTCGGGGCTGGTCCGCGGCTTGGGTGATGGCTTCCTCCACCGAGGGAAGCGGCGCGGTCGGGGGTGCGCCGAGGAGAACGACAGCCAGGAGGTTGAAGGCAAGCATGACTTGCGCAATTCGGCTCCCAGGACGTTTTAGCGTGTATTGAATTACTGCTGCCACCGTCCTATTGAGCTTTACCGCGCCGGTTGAAATATTCCTTCAGTTCCTTCTCGGTTCTTACCCTGCCTTGATACTCCTTGGAAGACGAAGGCGGGGCCATGAACCAGTAAAGAACCATTCCCACTACATTCAGCAGGCAAAGCACGATTGTCCACACCAGCCGGTCTGTTTCCTTCAGGTCGGTTCGTTTCAGGAACGAAACGAGCGTGAGAACCCACAGAACGAACAGGCTGATGATAACCGGAATCCATAGCCCGCTATCGTTGGTTCCAAACGGGAAATGGATCGTAACATCCATGGCCTCGCGTTTACCCCACCACCCGAACGGCGCGGGTTTTATCGAGCTTGAGTTCGCCGCCCTGGGCAAATGCGGGGGCGGCCTTGGGGTCGGTGATTTTCTCGCCGCTCCACTGGACGCTGCCTTGTTCCACGAGCCGCCGGGCATCGCCGCGGGATTTCTTGATATTGAACCCCTGGGCATAGGCCGCCACGACCGCCGAAACGATGTCGGCGCCGATGCCGCTGGCCGGGAGCTCGGGGAGGTCGGCGTGGGCGAGGTCTTTTTTGGAAAACCGGGTGTTGAAATCCTCCAGGGCCGCTTGGGCGGCTTCGGTGGAGTGGTAGCGCGCGACGATCTTGGCCGCGAGCTGCTTCTTGGCCTCCATCGGGTGGAGCGATTTATCGAGCACCTCACCCAGGAGGAGCAGGTAGTAGCGCTCCATGAGCGCGTCGGAGATGCTCATCAGCTTGCCGAACATCGTCTCGGGGGCTTCGCTGACGCCGACGTAGTTGCCCAGGCTCTTGCTCATCTTCTGTACGCCGTCGAGGCCTTCCAGGAGCGGCATCATGAGGGCGACTTGCTGCGGCAGGCCTTCCTCTTTCTGGAGATCGCGGCCCACGAGGATGTTGAAAAGCTGGTCGGTGCCGCCGATTTCCACATCGGCCTGCACTTTCACGGAATCCCAGCCCTGGATGATTGGGTACTGGATTTCGTGGAGCCGCACGGGCTCGTTTTTGGAAAGGCGCTTGGCGAAGTCCTCGCGCTGGAGCATCTGCTGGAGGGTCACGCGGCTGTTGAGTCGGATGACTTCCTCAAAGGTCATCATCTCGAACCACTCGCCGTTAAAAACCGTGCGGGTGCGGGTGGGGTCGAGGATTTTGAAGGCCTGCTGGCGGAAGCTCTGGGCGTTGGCCATGACCTGGTCGTGGGTGAGCTGGGGGCGCGTCTTGCTGCGGCCGCTGGGGTCGCCGATCATGGCCGTGAAGTCGCCGATGATGAGGATGGCGGTGTGCCCGAGGTCCTGGAATTGCCGGAGCTTCTGGAGGGCGACGGTGAAGCCGAGGTGGATGTCGGGGGCGGTCGGATCGACGCCGAGCTTGACGTTCAGGGGGCGGCCCTGCTTGAGCTTTTCGAGCAGTTCGGCTTCGGAAATGATGTGGGCGGCTCCGCGAGTGAGGATTTCGAGTTGTTGTTCTGGGCTCATGGCCGGGTTACTTGCTTTTATTGAGCAGGGCGCGGACATCGTCGATGGACTTCAACTGAATGAGATCCCCCCGGTAGCCGTTGTTGGTGGCCTGCTCCTCCGTGAGATGTTGCTTTAATTTCTCTCGCTCCTTGCCGCGATAATCGCGGGTGGGGGTGGAGACTGCCGCGTCCGAGTATTTTTTTTGGGCTCCGGAGTAGTCCTTGGTGGTAGCGGCAGTTTGGGTTTTGTAGTTCTTGGAGGGGAAAATGAAAAGGAAGCGGGACGACTTTTTCTCATCCGCGGCGTATTTGAAGTCGCCCATCCAGCACGTTTTCTGGCCGTTATAGGCCCCGGTGAGGAAATCCTTGGAGTCGAACTTGCGCAGACCCACCGATTTATTTTCGACCGGCACGCGGCCGCCGGTGGAGGAGTTGAATGCCTTTGCGCCGTTGGCGGTTTTGCCGTAATCGTACTGCCGGGTCATGTCCGGCTTGAGGATTTTCTCGATGCGCGACTCCTGCTCCTGGGCTCCCGCCGTGGCGGCCCCGAGGCAAAGCAGACCTCCGGCAATCAATGGGAGGGTGAGGGAGGAACGCATGGGGACGAGGGAAGGATCAGTAAAATTGATCATAGCCACACTTGAGGGGCGCTGGCAAGTCTGGCAATATTCCCGCTTCACACCGTTAATGCAAGCCGCCCGCTCTTTTATTCCCGCCTTGGTCGTTTTTTTGGTTCGCGCGCTTGCGTTGACGCTGCGTTGGCGCGTGGATGACCGCTGCGGTTTTTCCACCCGGAGCCATCCGATCGTCGGGGTCTTCTGGCATAACCGGCTGCTGATGGTGCCGATTTTCTACAAGCGCTTCAGCGGCGGGCGCAAGGGGTACGGCCTGACGAGCCCGAGCAAGGACGGATCCATCGTGGCGGGGGTGATGGAGCGCTTTAATATCGGCAATGTGCGGGGGTCGAGCTCCCGGCGCGGGGCCACGGCGATGCGCGAAATGGCGGCGGTGATGGAAGCGGGGCACGACATAGCCATCACGCCCGACGGGCCCAAGGGGCCGCGCTACTGTTTCCACCCCGGGGCGCTCAAGCTCGCGCAGCTCTCCGGAGTGCCGCTGGTCCTGGTCCACATTGATTACTCCCGCTACTGGGAGGTTAAGAGCTGGGACGGCTTCCGGATTCCCAAGCCGTTCGCCCGCGTGGACGTGGTTTTTGGGCAGATGCACTGGATTCCCGCCGATCTTTCGGAGGAGGCCTTCGAGGCCGAGCGGCAACGGTTCGCTGCGGAGCTGGCCAGGGCGCCTGGGGTTGTGGAAAAATCGCGGGATTAGCTCCTTCTTGGCCTCGGGCTGTACTACACCAGCGGCTTGGCCGAGTTGGTCCCCATGGCCGCCAGCGTCGCCTTCACATTGGCTTCGATGGTGAAGCGCGAAGCCAGCTCTCCGAGCCGGGGGCGGATCGCCGCGCGCCGTTCCGGGTCAGTCCAGCCTTCCAGCGCCCGGGCGATGGCGCCCGAGTCGGCCGGGTTGGCGATCACGTCGCCGCAAGCCCCGAGCACTTCGGAAACCCCGTTGGCTGAAGTCGTCACCACCGGCAGCCCGGCGGCCAGCGCCTCCAGACAGGCGTTTGAAAAGGGATCGTAAAACGTCGGCAGCAGGAACACATCCGCCGCCGCATAGCACGCGGGCATGTTTTTGACTGGCCCGAGGAACCGCACCCGCGCCGTGCTTCCGCCGTAAGCCTTCGGGTCGCCCTTCCCGGCCACGATCAGCACCGGGCGGCCCCGCATCCGGTTCACCGCCTCCACGGCGGCCCGCAGCCCCTTGCGTTCCCAGCCGCTTCCGGCGAAAAACACCGCCGTATCGCCCTCCGAAAGGCCCCACTCCGCCCGGAGCGCCTCGCGTCGGCCCGGTTCCACCCGGGGCATCGGAGGCAGCCCGTTGTAAACCACGTGGATGCGCGAGGGCGGGTAGCCGTATTCGCGCACGATCTCGTCCTTTACCATGCGGCAGTTGGCGATCACGATTCCCGCGCCGTCGTTGGAAAAAAGCCGCGCCTCCAGCTCCAGGAGCTGCCGGTGCTTCGGGTTGAACCCCCGGGTCCAGCGCTTCCAAGCCGGTTCGAAGGCGTCCCGCCGCTTCAGCCAGGCCCGGTGCACGCCATCGCCCGCCCGGTAGGCGTCGCAGGCGTAGATGCGCTCCAGCGAAAAAAGATAATCGCACGCCCCGTGCGGGCGCATCCGGGGCCGGGCGCGCTCCAGCGCCGCCGCGAACGCCTTGGGCGAACGTCCCGGGATTACCTCGATCTCCCCGTCGGGCCACTCGCTGGCAGGCCAGTCCGCCGACGTGAAAAGCAGGCACTCGTGCCCAGCCTCCCGCAGCGCCCGCGCGAAGCGTTTCAAATAAGCTTCAGCTCCGCCCGTGGCCGAATATCCCCGCCGTACCAGACCGATCTTCATGAGACAATATAAGGGGAAAATTGAAGCGCGCTTGAAAACATCGGGGGCACAGGATAAGGGTTCGGACCTGCTTTATACAGCATTTCCCGCACCCGCTGCGGGAAATCGGCAAACCACATGAACATCCTCGCGCTCAAACTGAAGCGGATCGGTGACCTGATCCTGACGACCCCGGCACTCGCGGCGTTGCGTGGGGCGTTCCCCGGGGCAAAAATTACCCTCTGCGTCATGGAAAACTGCGAGGGGCTCCTGCCTGCCGTGCGCTCTGTGGACGAAACGCTGGTCTTCCGTTACTGGCGTCCCAACACCGGGCTTCTGGCGCGCCTGGCCGCGGGGAAGTTCGACGTCTGCCTCGACTTCACCGGCAACGACCGCTCGGCCTTTTTCGCCCTCCTCTCCCGCGCCCCGCGCCGGATCACATGGCAGTGGGTGCGCCGCCGCTGGCACCGCCAGCTTCCCTTTAATGAGTTCGTGGACTCCAGCGTCAGGGAAAACCACACCATCGACCACCATCTCGACATGCTGGCCCCCCTGGGAATTCCCCGAACCCCCACCCCCATCGACCTGCGCCTGCCCGCCAGCGCCGACGCCGCCCCCGGGCGGCTCCTCTACGAAGCGGGCATCGACCACGAATTCGCCGTCGTCCACCCCGGCACCGCCCGGGCGGAGAAATACTGGGAGCCCGAACGCTGGGCCGCCGTTATCGACCATTGCCAGGGCGACCTGGGATTGCCGTGTGTCGTCACCGGCGGCAGCGCCCCCTTCGAGCAGGCCCACCTCGCCGCCATTTGCCACCATGTGCGCACCCCGTGGCACGATTTCTCCGGCAGCCTCGATCTCCTGGGCCTCGCCGCCATCATCCGGCGCGCCTCGCTGCTCCTGAGCATGGATAGCGCCCCCGTACATCTCGGCGCGGCCTTTGGCACCCCGCAGGTCGCCCTTTTTGGCCAGACCAACCCCTTCGCCTGGCGACCCCGCCACCCCCGGGCCGTCGTGCTTTTCTCTGGGGAACCCGAGCCGCTCACCTGTTTCGACCCCCGCGCCCTTCCCAGATCGCTCAGCGAAATATCGACGGATGCGGTAATTCGTGTTATCGACTCCCTCTTCCCATCCCTTTCTCCGATCCATGAGCAAAAATAAAGAGCCCAAAATTCCGATGCGCGAACTGTTTCACCGGATGTGGGTGCCCTACAAACAGCTACTGCCCTACCTATTTAGCTACCGTTGGCGTTTTGTTGCGGGTCTGCTTTTCGGCGTCGGCGCTGGTGTTACCAATTCCCTCGTCCCCCTGACCCTCAAGCGCGTGGCCGACACCATCTTCCCCGAAGGGCAGAAACACCTCAGCGCCGAGATGCTGCAAGCCGGGCCCTCCACCAGCACGATGATCTGGGTCTGCGCGCTCATCCCCGTCGTCATGCTGACCCGCAGCCTCTTTGGCTACCTGAACGTCTACTTTGTCACCTGGGTCAGCCTCAAGCTGCTCAACGACATCCGCAACGACCTCTTCCGGCGCATCATTTCCCAGCCGCTTGCCTTTTTTAACCGGCAGCACTCCGGCATGTTGATCGGCAACATCATGAACGACTCGCGCATGGCCCAGATGGCCCTCTCGCAAGTCAGCGCCGACATCGTCACCCAGCCCGTCACCGTGATCGCCTCGGTGGCCGTACTGCTGCACCTCGACTGGCGCTTTACCATCATCGCCCTCATCCTCTTCCCCGTCTGCCTGGTGCCCATCGCCATCTTTGGCAAAAAAGTGCGCCGCGAGGGCGGGGCGGAAGAAGCCAAGGCGGGCATGATGATGGTCATCCTCCAGGAAGCCTTCGCGGGCATCCGCGTCGTCAAGGCGCTCGTGCGCGAGCCGCATGAAGTCAGCAACTTCGAGGAATCGGGCGACTTTCAGTTTGTCGTGGCCATGAAAGTGCGCCGGGCTATCGAAATCGTCGGCCCCATCATCGAGGCCGTCTCCGCCGTGGGCGTCATGCTGGCCTTGGTCTACGTTGGCGTGCGCGGCATTTCCGCAGGCACCTTCCTGGCCCTCGTCTCCGCCCTCTTCATGATGTACGACCCGGTCAAGAAGCTCAGCAAAATCCACCTTCAGCTCCAGAAGGCCCTGGTCTCCACCGAGCGCATCTTTGACCTGATGAACGTCAAGCCCGAGATCCAGGACGCCCCGAAGGCGATCGCGCTGAGCCGCGCGCGCGGTGGCATCACCTTTGATAATGTCTCCTTCCGCTACCGCAACGACCTGCCTCCCGCCGTCGAGGGGATCAGCCTCGACATCCAGCCGGGCAAGAGCTACGCGCTCGTCGGCCAGAGCGGCGCGGGCAAGAGCACCATCTTGAGCCTCCTCATGCGCTTCTACGATCCGCAGACCGGCGCGATCTGCATCGACGGCCAGGACCTCCGCACCGTCACCCAGGCTAGCCTGCGCAAAAACATGGCCATCGTCACGCAGGACACCTTCCTCTTCCACACCAGCATCCTGGAAAACATCCGCTACGGGCGGCTCGACGCCACCGATGAAGAAGTCTACGCCGCCGCCGAGCAGGCCTACGCGCATGAGTTCATCTGCGCCCAGCCCGACGGCTACCAGACCCTGGTGGGCGACAAAGGCTGTATGCTCTCCGGCGGCCAGCAGCAGCGCGTGGCCATCGCCCGGGCGCTCCTGCGCAACGCCCCCATTCTGCTGCTCGATGAGGCCACCAGCGCCCTGGACAGCGAATCAGAACAAAAAATCCAGCTGGCCCTTGACCGCCTCGCCGTCGGGCGTACCGTCATCGCCATCGCCCACCGCCTCTCCACCATCCTGAACGCCGACCAGATCGTTTGCATGGTGGACGGCCACATCGTCGAAAAGGGAAACCACAACGAACTTTTCGCCCTCGATGGCCAGTACCGGCGGCTTTACGATTTGCAGTTCAAATCCCACGAGGTTGAAACCGTCTAGCCCTATGATGAAACGTTCTATCGCCGCGGCGATGCTGGCCATTGCCACCACCCTTTGCGGCCTCCCCGGAGCGCAAGCCCAGGACGCCCAAGCCAGCATCAAAGTCACCACCCGCCTCAACGCCAACGGGACGCGCACCGACACCCAGAAAAACCTGGAAGAGCGCATCTCCGACGCCCGCACGACGGATAAAAACGGCAAACTCATCAGCCATGTCGTCTTTCGGCTCGACGAAATGGGCCGCGAAACCGAGGGAACCGTTTACAACGCCAAAGACCAGGTCGTTTCCATGACCTCGCTGCGCTACGACGGCATGGGACAGATCATCGAGCAGGTCGAAAAGAGCGCCACGGGTGCCGTAACCCGGCGCACCGTTTTTATTCGCGACGCGCAGGGCCGCCTGACCAGCATCGAGTCCTACGACGGCCAGGGGAAGAAGATCCAGATGGACAACCCCCCGGTGATCACCCCCCGCGTAAAAACCAAGAAGTAACGGCACCGCCCCATGAGCGCGCTTCTCTTGCTCTCCACCTTTCCCGATGCGGAAGCCGCCCGGCGGATCGCCGGAACGTTGGTCGAGGAGCGCCTTGCGGCATGCGCCAACCTGCTCCCCGGCGCGGAATCCATCTACCGCTGGGAGGGAAAAGTAGAGCGGGCCGCCGAAGTGGTCGCGTTTTTCAAAACCACCGAAGCCTGCCGGGCCCACTTCGAAGCGCGCCTGAAAGAGCTGCATCCCTACGAAGTGCCCGAGATCCTCGTCTTGCGCCCCGAGGGCGGCCTGCCCGCCTACCTGCGCTGGATCGAGGAAAACGTAGGATAAGGGTTATGGGAAGACCCCGAAGCAAACTTGATGAAAAAGGAAACGGCTGGCTGCTCCATCAAGTAAAGGGCACCTCTGGAAACCGAGGCGCCCTTAAGCAGTACCCGGTTTTTCCAGAGGTAGCCGACGCCGGAGTAGCGCGCCGGAACCGATGATCATGCCTTTCTATTCTGGAAGGTGTTTCAAAAGCCAACCGACTACAGACCATCGCTTGGTCAGATAGGAAATCGGGCGGCGTTTATCGGCACAGTTAACGATCTGTTGAGCTGCTTTCTGTGGCGACGATATCCAGAATGGGGATTTTGCTTTCATCATGGCGGTGTCTACAAATCCCGGGCGAATATCAGTGACATAGATTGGCAAACCCGACCGCTTTGCGCGCATTCGCAACGCTTGGAGGTAACGGGAAACAAATGCTTTGGAAGCGCCGTATGCAGGTGCTTCCCCCGCGCCCCTCAATGCGGCCACTGACGAGATGCCAACCAAGTGTCCATGGCCTTGCGTTTCGAATATTCGCATAGCCGCACAAGAAAGTTTCGCGAATCCCAAGGCATTTGTTTGAATCGTGATCTCCTCCAGCCCCCAATCCAGAGACTCATTGATAAAACCCACCCCCGAGGCGATGTAGACATAATCGACCGTTCCCAGCGCTCGCGACATCTCGTGAAAACGCTCTACCGCATCGTCTGATGTGATGTCAAAAGCCTGAAACTGCACAACATTGGGATGGGTCGCTGCGTATTGCTCAAGCAGTTGCTGGCGGCGAGCTGCAATGCCGATCCGATATCCTCTGGCCGAAAGAACTTTGGCAATCTCAAGCCCTATTCCCGAGGAGGCGCCGATAATGAGAGCTGAAGTGTTCAACGGCCTACTCCGTCTTAAGCAGCACCCGGTTTTTCCAGAGGTAGCCGACGCCGGAGTAGAGGGTGAGGGCGAGGGCGATGCCGATTAACGGGGTGCCGATCTGCGATTGGATGCGGTCGAGCATTTCCCGGCTCAGGCCCAGGCCGTGGAATTCCCGCGCGGCCAGGATCAGTAAAAAGAAAATGACCGTGGCGATCTGCCAGCCGGTCTTGTGCTTGCCGATGGCCTCGGAGGGGAGCACGATCCCCTTGGACGCCGCCAGCAGGCGCAGGCCGGTAATCAAAAACTCGCGGCTGATGATGACCACCACCGCCCAGGCCGGAATACATCGCCCCACCAGGCAGATGAACGCCCCGGTGATCATGATTTTGTCCACCAGCGGGTCCATCAATTTGCCAAAATCGGTGACGAGGCCGTCGCGCCGGGCGATGTAGCCGTCGGCGTAGTCGGTGGCGCTCCCGGCGATGAACAATAGCAGGGCCAGCGTGTGACTGTAGGGCCAGTCCACGCTCAGCAAAAAGACAAACCCGAGCGTCAGGAAGAATCGGGCGATAGTCAGGCGGTTGGGCAGGTTCATTCGGAGCGCGCCCAGATTCGCACCCCCGGCGCAATGCGGTCAATGCCGGAATGATTTATAGGAGCTGGAAACACCCTTACTGTCCCTCGACGGCTTGAATGAGTACCGGAACTGAATCCGAGCGCCCATGGTCGTCGACCGCCGTGACGCTGTAGCGCCCCGGGCTGGGCTTCCAGGGGAACGCTTCGCCGGGGGCGGCGGTGCCCAGAAATTGTTTGTCCGCGAACCAGTAGAGCCGCGCCACCCCCGTGTCCGCCTCGGCCTTGAGCGCCAGCTTGCGGTGGTCGTCGCCGCCCGCACGGATTGCGTAGCTTTGCCCGGGTTGGGGGGAAACGATCCGCAGCGCCTGGCCTTTGATGGCGTTGGCGGCGATGGACTCCGGGCCGCACCCTGGCAGGAAGGGCGGCGGCAGCCGTCGCGGCAGGCCGGCCCGCTCAAAAAGCTCCAGGAGGTTGGACGGCCAGAATTCGTAGACTTCCCGCTTCAAGGTGTGGGTGCCGTCATCCACCGCCACGCGCAACCCGGTCTCCGCATCCACCAGCACCTCGCGATCGATGGAACAGGTGGAAATGGGGGTTATCCCGGGAATGAACCAGCCGGTGACGCGGTCTTTGCACCCGTCCAGGGGCAGTTGCCCGGAGACGGCGCAAAAATCCACTTTGCGGAGGTTGGCTCCGGGAGGAGGCTGACGCGCCCGCCAGCGCAAGCCGTGGGTGGCGCGCAGGCTGTCGATAATCTGAAACGCCAACGGCGCGGCACAGCTCCGGCCGACAAAGGCGGGATTGGCGCGCCCGTCGAAATTGCCCATCCAGACGGCCACAAGGTAATGCCCAAAAATCGCCACGGTCCAGGCGTCGTGGAAGCCATTGGAGGTGCCGGTTTTCCAGTAGACGGGCTCCTCCGCGTTTTCGGCGCCGGGGGAAACCCGGCCGTTGGTTTTGAGCATTTCGAGGGTCAGGAATGCCGATTCCGGGCTAAACGCGCGCGTTCCCGGGTTAGGCAGGTAAGGAAGGGTGCGCTGAAGGGGATGGAGCTTTCCATCGTTGGCGAGCGCTCCGTACAGCCGCGCGAGGTCCTCCAGGGTGACTTCCGCTCCACCGAGCGCCAGCGTCAGCCCGTAGAACGGCTCTTCATGCGGGAGGTCGATCCCGGCCGTTTTCAGCCACTCATAGAAGCGGGGATGCGCAAGCCGGGCGGCAAGCGTGATGGCCGGGAGGTTGCGGCTGCGGACCAGCGCATCCGTGGCCCGGATCGGCCCGGCAAACTCGCGGTCAAAGTTCTCCGGGTTGTATCCGGCGAAGCGGTGCGGCGCATCGACGAGAAGGCTTAGGGGGTGAATTAAGCCTTGATCCATGGCCAGGGCGTAGATGAACGGCTTGAGCGCTGAGCCGGGGGAGCGTTTGCCTCGGGTGCCGTCGATCTGACCGCGAATCGCCGGGTCGAAGAAATTCGCCGAGCCGATATCGGCCAAGATCTCCATCGTGGAGGTGTCAACCAGGAGGGCCGCCGCGTTGTGGACTCCGAGTTCCCGCCGGGAAGCAAGGTAATCCCGAACGCGGCGCTCCAGCGTGCGCTGCAAAGTCAGATCCAGCGTGGTGGCGATCGTGCGCTGATCGCCGCTGGCTCTCAATACCCGCCGGGTGAAATGGGGTGCGAGAAACGGCGGGGAAGAGAGAGCCCGTGCGCGAAAAGCTTTTCCGCCGCTTCCGGGGGCTATTTGCTCGAACAAACGATTTTGAGCTGCGGTGAGCGCGGGGTTATCCCGGTCTGAGGATAAGGCCCGGCGCGTCGGGCTTTGAGGAATCACGCTGAGCGTGACCGCCTCGGGTAACGATAGCTGCGCGGGCGGCTTGCCGAAGTAGAGCAAGCTGGCGGCTCCCACGCCTTCGAGGTTGCGCCCATACGGCGCGAGGTTGAAATAGGCTTCGAGGATTTGCTGCTTGGAATAGTGCCGCTCGATCTGGAGCGCCCGGTACATCTGGAGGAGCTTGCCCTGGAACGTGCGGGAGCGGATTCCGTAGCGCAGCCGGGCCAACTGCATCGTGATGGTGGAGGCTCCCGCGTGAGCTTTGCCCGAAGTGATGAGGCTCCAAGCGGAGCGGGTGATCGGCACCAGGTTCACCCCGGGGTGCCGGTTGTAATAGCGGTCCTCGTGAAGAAGCGTCGCCCGGACGAGCTCCGGCGAAATCTCGGAAAGCGGCGTGTAAATCCGGTATTTTTCGTCGCGGGTCAGCGTCACCCGCAGTAGCTCGTGGTGGCGGTCAAAGACTTGCCGGGAGAACGGAATCCCGTCGAGGAGCGGTGGCTTGGGCAGGAAAATCCACCCAAGCCCGACCATCAAGCAGGCCGCGCCAACGGCGGTCAGCGCGAATTTTCGGCGGGGATTCATACCGTTTCCAGTTAAAAAAGAGTCTTTAGACAGGATGAACAAGAGTTTGGGAGGAGGCCCGCCGGTCTGCGAGCAGAGAAGCTCGGCATTTTTTAAAACACAGTTGCTGTCAATCCTAAGCCGAAAATAGGTGTCCTAGAAAAAAGGCAGAGGGCTCACGCAAAGACGCAAAGAGTCCTGCCTTTCTTTGCGCCTTTGCGCCTTTGCGTGAGTATAAATATTCCCCCTCTTTTTTCATGCCGCGTGGAGCCCACGCACCAGCGGGGCATGGGGATCTGTCTAAAATTGCCGAGCCTATCCTCAAGCTCATTGTTTACTAGACGTGGTATCACTTGGCCTCGATCACCCGGATTTTCCCGCCCAGGCCGCGTGCCTTGAGGGTGCGGTCGTACATCGATTCCGCGAATACCGGCGGGACGACGAACTCGCCCCGGTTGCACGGCTTGATCTGGTAGGTGATGGTCCGGACGCTCGGCTGGATCGACGTAAAGAGGATCGCGCGATCTTCTCGCGGTTCCACGAAATCGCATCCGTTCGATCCGGGGCCAGGGGGCAGGGAGGCGCTCACGATTTCGAAGCCGCCGGGCAGGAGGTCGATGATGGAGACGTTGTTCACGCTGGCTCCGTTCAATGTGCGGATCCTAAGCCGTACGGTGACGGGTTCGCCCAGTTTCGCGGGATTATCGGTGGCATTGACCGGCTTTCCGTTTTTATCCACCAGTTCGCGGTAGACTTCCATGCCGTCTTTGACCGGTTTTTCCGGCAGCCGGAGGTCGAATCCGGTCTCGATCACTTGGTAGAAGGCACCGATTCCGGCGGGTTGAGGCCGGGCGCTGAATTGCAAGGCGGTCGCCTTTTCGGAGAAGGGGGCCTGCTTCAGGAGCTTGCCAACGGCCTGCAATTCATGGGTTGCGGTCTTGTCTCCGGAGGGGATGGTTTCGCTGATGCCGAGGGTGACATTGCCCGCTTCGAGGTGCTGCGAGTAGCTCTTCAGCGCGGCCACGGCGTAAGCGGCCGTGAGAGTGTTGAAGCGCCCTTCGCTCACCGGCTTCAAAATCGACTGAAACTCGGCTGCGGTGATTTTCTTGAGCCGCTCGGGGAAGTGCCGGGCGACGATGGCGACATACTGCGAATCCGCGCCGAGGGGCTGGTAGAAGTCCCCCCACCAACGGGCGTTGCGTGGTTCGGGCGCGCCCATTTTGTAAGCGGCGATGAGGTCCCCGGCATGGTTGTCCTTTAGCAGTGCAAGCGCCCCGGCGAGGTAGACGCCGGTGAGATCGTTTTGCCAGGTCTTCGGGTATTGTTTGTCGAGGTAATCTCGCAGATTGAGAATGTAGTTGGTGGTGATGATCTCCTGCCGGGTCAGAAGGTAGATGGCGTAGGCGATGGTGCGGGCTTGTTCAAGATTTTGAGGCTGGAGCGTGACCATCTTCTGTAGGTTGCGCGAGCCCGCTTCGAACACATCCTGCGGCGGTTCGAATCCCCCTTCTTTCGCTTCCGAGAGGAAGTGCATCACGTAAACCGAAAGGAAGTCGATGCCGTCCCTCGATCCCGCGCTCCAATAGCCGAAGGCTCCCTGATCATTTTGACGGCGGCGCAGGACGCCGAAGGTCTTCTGCATCTGCTGGTAAACCTCCGCCCGGCTTAAGGCAAAATCGGCTTCTCCGCTGACCATCAACCGGCAAAACGCGCCGCTGGTAATCTGCTCCGAGCATCCGTTGGGATAGTTCTTCAAATAGGCATCGAGCCCGTGGGCCAGCCCCAGCGGAAGCGCGGAAACCACGGCGTCGAGGTGCCGGTATTGCGGGTACATCGCGCGGCTCAGCGGGACGTCGCATTGCGGCTTGGTAAAGTTGCCGCTGCGAACATCCGTCATGAGCGGCACCGAGGGGCGCACGCTCAGGGTGGACCGGAGCTTGGCGCTTTCGTTCCCCGAAGCCACCGTGAAGGTCAGGCTCGCCGAACCGAGAACTTTTTTTACTTTCACGGACAAGACCACGCTCACTTCCCGGCCTTCCGGGATGACGAGCGGCTCGGCGGGGGCTTTCACGACTTCGAGGTGTTCGGAAGGGGTGGCGGTCAGCGTCACCTTGGCATCGGGGCCGGACCCAACGACGTTGTTGGCCACGGTGACGCCCACTTCAAACTGGTCGCCGGGCGCGGCCAGGGTCGGCACGCCGGGCGTAATGACGAACGGCCCGCGCACAATGGTCTCCTCTTCGACCGAATGGGTCGCGGCAATGGTTGAAATATCCGGCGTGGCGCTTGCAAGGAACGGCTTGAGCAATGATTTGTGGGCCGGTTCGGGCGCATAAGCCATGGCCATGACTTTAAGGGTGCCGTTGAAATAATCCGGCACATCATAGACGACTTCCCGCTCGGTGGGATCCGCGTCGATGACTCCCGACCAGTAGACCACCGGTTTTTCCGTCACCCGCTTGAACGGATTCAGGCGGCGCTCGTCGCCGTCCCCGCCGAAGGCCGCCGCGTGGAGGATCGAATATTCCGGCAGCAGCAAATCGACGATCTGCGAGGTTTGCACCATGAGGGCCGATTTGCGGAAGAAATAATTGAGCGGCTTCGGAACCTCATACCCAGTAACCTGCAAAATGCCTTCGTCCACGGCCCAGACGACGATCTTCGCCGGGCGGTCCGTCTTGTATTTGAGGTGCAGCGGCTCACCGGGTTTGGTGAGCTTGGGCACGTCGAGGTCGATTTTAAGGCGCCGCCGTTCCAGATTCGCCGTGAAAGGGACGGCGCTATAGCTCAGCGGGCTCATGAAGACTTCCTTCGAGTCGAGCCCGCGAATGAAGGAGACGTTGACATAGCCCGTTCCGTCGAACCCGTCGGGCAAGCGGATATGCTGGACGCTGCTGGTGGTATCCGCCGTGAACCATTGGGCCGCGTAGACTTTTTCCCGTTCGATGGTGATGAGGCCGCTGCCGGTGTAGGGTGCGGTAATACTGACGGCGATGTCGTCGCCCGCGTTGTATTGCTTGGCCGAGAGCTTCACATCCAGCTCGGCGTTCTTTTCCAGCGAGCGGGCCACCGCGCCCCGGCCAACCACCTGGAAGGAAAGGCGGCTCAAGCGCACGCGGGTCTCTTTGTCTCGCAGTTCCAGGATGTACTTCCCGGGCGTGGCCGTCGGGAGTTGGTAGGAGAGCCCCGGGGCGGAAATCGTCACGGGTTCGGTATGGATCACTTTCTCCTTCAGGACCGATTCGTACCGGTAGGTGCCGTCGTTCTGCTTGGCCAACACGGAAACATAGGTCTGCTCCGTGAGGCTTAGCTCGACGTTGTCCACGGCGGTCGGCTTCAACGCCCGGTCGATGGCGATGAAATGGACGGCGTGCTCGCTCCCCATCTCTAGGTATGCGAGGTCGGCATCCGGCTTGAACCCGACCACATAAGGCAACGCCGAGACCAGGACGCGGCTCTGCGTGTTGACGCTGCGCCCGCCTTCGGCCTCAAAGCCCTCGCCATAGAAGGTGGCCTCGTAGGTGGCGGCGGCAAAGCGTTCAAGGTTCAGGTCGAAAGCGGCCTTGCCATCGTCGCCGGTGTTCTTTTCGCCGAGCTCGGCGGTGGCCGCCTCCACGTCGGGCTTATTTTCCCGCAGCCGGTCAAAGAACGAGTAATCTTTGTACGCCTCGAAGGCGAAGCGGCTGGGCGTGAGCACCAGCCTGCCCACGATCCGCCGTCCGGTGGCGGGTGTTCCGTACAGATTTCGTAACGAAACCGACGCGCTGATTGCCTTGGCGTCCACCCAGCCCACGCTGTTGCCGATGGCTTTGCCTTCCTGGAGCAGGCCGGAGTCGATCTTCATCCGGTCCGGCAGAAACTCCTTCACCAGGGCGCTGGTGTCCCCGAGCAGTTTCCCCCGCTTGCCATCGCGCACGAGGTAGACGCTCAGTTGGTAATCTCCCGAAGGGGATTCGTAAGCCGTCTGGTAGCTGAACTCCGCAAGCCCACCTTCGGGCAGCGCCATTTTCTTGACCTGCACCACGCTGCCGCTGGCGTCCCGCACTTCGGTTTCGATCGGCAGGCCCGTGAGGTTCCCCGACCAGTCGCGCTGCTTGACCACGAACCCCACGTGCAATTCGTCGCCGGGCCGGTAGACCCCTCGCTCGGTAAACACAAACGCTTCGAGTTCCTTCCCCGAGACGTTCTCAATGCCGCCGACATCGAACCGCGAGTAGTCAAGTTTGCGGTCTTCGTGGCGCGTGGCCCGGCGCTCCAGCGGGAGAAACGCGACGTCATTGCCCAGGCGGGCGACAATGGCGACGGGTTCCTTTTCCCGCTCCGGTTTGCCGATGGACGGGAACGAGACTCGCCCCTCGGCGTTCGTCGTCCCGCTGATGGCCGGAACGCCGTTGCGGGCCAGGATATCGATGCTGACCCCGCCGATGGGAGCCCGGTTTTTGATCGATTGCAAAAAGACCTCGCGCGAGCCATCGGTATTCTCTTTGAGGAGGATGCCCAGATCCGTGACGAGAATGAACCGATTGTCCCGGACGTTTTCGATCGCCTCGTTTTTCTTGGGATCCCAAGCCCGTACTTTGAGGAAGAAAAGCCCCTGCATCGGCGTTCCGTCTTGGGCCGGGGATTGGAGGTGTTTGGAGAAATCGAAGGTGGAGTAGTTGGCCTTGAACAGGCTTTCCATCGTGATGGGCTGCCGCTCTCCGGCGTAGCGGGCGATATCCGTTTCATCGAAGCCGTAGTCTTCATCGTTCTGGCGAATGCTATAGAATTCCGGGTTCTGAAAATCGCCCTGGGTTTGGCTGACGAGGTGGTTGATCTGGTCGGCGGGGACGCGGGCGATCTCGTAGTCGATCAGCGGAACGCCCCGGCTTTTGATGGAGAGCTTCCGCTCGCCGTTGAGCGCCAGCAGCCCGCCCTTGCCCTGAATCTCAAGCTGCGCCTGGGGGAGGGGGACATTGAGCAAGCTGTCATAATCGCTCCCGAGCAGGAAATCGCCCAGGGAGGTCAGCCCCTTGTGGATTTTCACGTAAAGCTGGCCCTCTTTTTCCACTTTGATTTTGAAGGTGTGCAGCTTCGAGGTTTCCTGTTTGGAGGGCACCAGCGTCAAGGCCACGGGGGACGCGTTCTGAAGGGTGTCTGCCTTGACCTCCCGGGGGCTGCCCCAGGGATCGTCTACTTCCTGCCCCTCCTCGACCTTCTTGCGGACTGGCAGAAGATAAGCTTCCGTAACCTTGGCTACATCTTCCGATTTCGCCTCCACCGAGGTTTCCACGATGAGGAACTGCTCGGGATCGCCGTCGTTATTTTTAACGATCTGCCCGTTGACGCCGTTGATGTGGAAGAAACTGTAGAGGTCGGGGATGCGGACCTTCTGCTCGATCGGCTCGGCCAACGTCGCGCCGCCCTGGGCGGTCCGGAGGTTTTTGCCAAGGGCCACTTTCATGAAATCCTCCCGCTCGGGCAGGGATAGCGGCGCGCTATGGATATAGACAAGGCGATGGTGCTTCCCGAGATCGACGGAGAACGGAGGCACTCCTTGTTTGAGCACCGGCGAGCCGCCGATCATCGTCAGCGACAAGTTCTTCTCCAACTCCGGACGCTCGACGGCGTGGGTAAACTCCAGCGTGGCAACCACCTCTTTTTGAGTCGGATCTTTGGGGTTTTGATAGAACTCCAGCTTGGAGAAAGTCGCCTTGAACTTGGGCGTGGCTGCCTCCAACACATACCGGTCCAGGAGGATGTGCAGAGCGAGTATTTTGGGGTCGATGGTGATTCGGTAGGTCTTGTCCGCGGGCCAGTCCTCCCGAGTATGGAAAACTAGTTGCCGGTCACTATCCCAGCGCCAGAAACCGTGGGCAGCGGGTTCCAGGGTGATCCCCTCCATCACCGACTTCCGGATTTGCCCAAGCGGAGCCACCGACGCTCCGAAATTGACCACCAACGACGGCGGCTTGAGTTCGCCGTCTTGCAGGCGGGTCACCGGCAAAGGCCCCACGGAGACCTTGACCATTTCGGGTTTAGGCCGGTTTTTGTAAACGCGATAGCCCCACCAGCCGCCTCCCGAAAGCAAGACCACGAGGAGGGCCAGCATGGTGGCCATTTTACGGTGGGAGCTGGCCCAACGCCCCAATGCCGCCAGCCAAACAGGGGGAACCCAGGAAACGTGCCCAAAGAGGAACTCCATCAGCCCGCGGAAAATGCGCATGCACCTCTATAGGCCACGGAGTTCAGTGATTATCCACACAAAAGTGCGAAGGGTTTTGTTTTCTTTAAAAACGGTTTTTGGGAACCCAAAACAGCGGCGTTCGATCCAAGTTTTGGCTTGAGCCTCTGGGAGAGCACCCTAGCATCTTTCGCAGCGTTGCCGCGTCGATGAAATCTCCGATTTTTTGTTTTGTTCTCTTTTTGGCCCTCTCCGGGTCCGTGCTTTGTGCAAACGAGGCGGGTTCGCCAGGCGTCCGTGCGCCAGGGGCTCCCACTGAAATCCCGAAACTCGATATTGCCACCGCGCCCGAGGCAAGTGAGCCGCTCTTTTTGATTCGCCTGATCGAGGGCTTCTACATGGAGTGGCCCGAGACGGTGGACCAAGGGAAAAACTTTCAAGCCAAGCTCGGCGACCTGCGCGACCGCAGCTACCTCCATTCCGAGAACATCAAGGGGCGCAAGCTCGAGGAGCCGCTGGCACCGCTGTACGACAAATTCCTGACCATGGTGCGCGCGTACATCAGTTCGCTCGATGACGCCAAGTTCATTAACAAAAAGTCGACCGAGAACATGGGCTGGGATATCGCCCAGGGAATGGGCGGCATCGCGACCGGGGCGGCGCGGGTATTTTTCATGGGCGACGTCATTGGCGGTTATTCCAACGCGACCACCGGTGCCTCCAACGTGTTCCGTCCCGGCGCAACCCGCACCGAGGAGAAGGTGAAAGCGCTCACCGCTATCCTGCGCCAGCGGGATGAAAATCTCTCCAACTTCATCGGCTCGCTCCAGAACGCCGCATTCATGCTCACCGACAAGTACAACTGGCCCAAGGGAGCCGCCGGTTGTCTCGCGCCGAAAGAAGACCGGGCGGCATTTCAGAAAATCGTCGGCCTTTACAACCCGGCCAAGCCGCGTGAGGCCCAGGTCGCTCTGGCCCGGTTCACTGCGACGGCCAAAGAACAGCGGCCTAACGATCCGCTGGTCATCCTCTGGTATTTCGATTTTCTGCCGTTGATTAAAGAGCGCCCGCCCGAGGCCATGCTGGAGCGGGCCGCCGATGCCCGGCGGGCCGCAACCCTGATTCCCGCCCCCTCCATTTACGACGCTTATCGCGCCAAGCTCCTCTTCACGGCGGCAACGCTGACCACCGAGGCGGTGCGCAAGAAAATGGCCTCGCTGGGGGAGAGCTGGAGCACCTGCTCCGACCCGGCCACGGCCGCACAGGCGGTGGGGCTCTGGGATGCTTGTTTAAAGCTTTTCCCGCGCGGCGATCCCTCCGGCGAGATGGAAGAAGAGCGCGCCTGGGCGCTGGCCGCCTGCGGACATTACAAAGAAGCGCTGACGCAAGCACTGGCGGTGCAAGACAAACGAGGGGCGAACGCAGCGTTCACCCTCAATCTCGCCGCGCTCCAGAGCCTATCCGGCAATCCGGAGGGTGCGTGCGCGAGCCTCAAGCTGCTTTTTGGCAAGTACGCCTATCCGGATATCCTCAGAATCAAGAACGACCCCGACTTTCAGCCGCTGCGAGACGCCAATGTCGAGCCCTACGCTACGCTCGTCCGCCCTCGTTGCGCGCTGGGGATCGACCTCGGCTGGAAAACCGGCCGAACGTTGACCCTGGGAATGGGCTTTGGCACCGATGACGTGATTCTGACCAACAAGTCGCCATACCCGCTCACCCACGTGCACGTGAGCGGTCACGTGGTGGATGCGAAAGGCAAGGAAACGCCGCTCGACCTAAAGACGGAACGTCTCAAGCCGGGCCAGGCGCACAAGTGGGAGAAGGTTTTCACGCTCTCGCGTGGCGAAGCAGACACGCAGGCGATCAAAATCGAATGCGACCAGACAGCGGGGGATGCGGAACCGGCCAGCGTCGAATTTACTAAATTGTAAAGGCTACCTCTGGAAACCGGGGTGTGGCAGCCACGAAGGATTTTCTGCCATTTGAGCAAAGTAAAAACCCGCAACCACTTCATTTGAATGATCTTGAGAAGAAGGTTCCCTATTTTGCAAGATAGCAGGGAATTTAGTCCATGCATCCCTCTATACCTTGCCCTCAATTAGCTGGTCGCTGGGCCTCCGAATTTTTTAGACGGTGCCGTCAATACTCATTGAACCGGCGCAACAAAGCCCTTCACTCCTCCCAATCCCTTGAATTTCCTGTAAAGCACCACGTTTAAAAGAAAGGCCAGCGCAGCCAAGCCGGAGGCTATGTGAAAGGTCCAACTGTAGTTGTGATTTGTAAAATCCAGAAAAACCCCAACAGCCGGAGCAAACACAATTCCCACCAGGCAATTGATCGTTCCTCCAGCGGACCCGATTTGCGTGAATTTCTGCCGCGGATACAACCTTAGCGGGATGGAGGAAGACGCGGTAAAATAGCATCCCGACAACACGCTCTGGACGATCAACGCAATCCGGAAGGTGGTTGCGTCTTTGACGTCCAAACCGAAAAAAAGCATGGAAACGGCATAGAGGCCTAAAATTCCCAACGTGATGCGCAGCGGGTGGAACCGATCGCATAAGGCTCCCAGGGGATAGGCAAGGGCGACGGAAATCGCGTAGGTAATGGAAAGGCATTTTCCATAACTCACCATGTCCATCCCGATGCTTTTTGCATAAAAGACACTGTATAGGTTAAACGGGGCGTAGGCCAACCCGGCAACAATCGTGGCGGCAAACATCCACAAATAGAAGCTATGGCTGTAGCCGTCTTTGAAATATGTCTTGGCCGCGTCAATAAATCGTTTCCAGATCGGTTCATTGACCTGATGGGCGGGGACCGGCTCGTATTCGCCCTCTTTGACGTTGAGGCACATCACGGTGAGCCCGCCGCCAAAGAGAACGGCGACGCCGAGGAAAATCCAAGCGAAATGCGTTTCGGCTTTTCCGAATATCCAGTAATTAAATATAATACCTGCAAGCAGGCTTATAATGCGAAACAATCCATAAAAACGTCCGACTAGTGACTGTGGGACGACATCGTTCACCAGCCCGCCGAACATCATGTTGGAGACGCCGATTCCGAACTCGAAAATCATCCAAAAAACTCCCAAAAACAACAGGATCGATGAGCTCTCCCCCATGGAGTGGCTCCCCAACAAACGATGGCAAAAGGCACCAAGCTGGGGCGAAAAAGCGAGACCTATAATGGCCCCGACGATAAAGGGGATCGTCACAAGCAGATACGGTATCCGGCGGCCCAGAGGCCCGCGGTGCCGGTCTGACATGTAGCAGATAAAAGGCCCCGTAATGAGTCCGATCGTGATGGGAAACGAGCTAAAGAGCAGGGCCAGCATCGTATCCGTGATTCCGTATTTCTTAAAGACCACCTGCATGACCTGCGGGATGGCTCGATCTCGCATTGCCCAGGCGAAGTCTCCCCAAAGCAGCCAGCAAAAAAGAGCGACCAGCCCCCCGACGGTGTAAGTGAGGGTGCCGATGGTCCAGACCTTTTTGGATGGCGGAGACGCTAGGGCTGCTTCGTGGGGCATATCAACGAGGTTGGGGGGAAGCCGTCGTGGGTCGGCGGATTACAAACTGAAAATATCGAACCGCGCGTAAGAGTCTCCCAAATGGAATTCTGAGGCAAACCCTGTTTTGGGAAAAGTCAGGGATAGCAACGCCCCTTATGGTGAAGGCAATTCATGATCTCAACACTTTGCATGCAACTCTTGAGATCGTGATCGGCAAAGTGAGTTTCTCCATTAAGGAGTCCGCTCAAGAATAGATCTGTTTCGCAATAAAATCCATTCCCCTCGATCTCGGGAATTCCGTCCGAAATATTTGCGACCACTTCCCCCTCGCGAAACTCCAGCAAGCTCCCATTGCCTTCTTTTTTGGAGACCCCGGGCAGTTCGAGTTTTAGGATTCGCCCGGGAAAATGGACGTTGATCCGCTCGTAGTTGATCCCGGTGTCCGGGGTGATCTCAATATTGCAGACGGTATCCGAGACCATTTGGCCCCGCATCAGAATGTTGTCATGACGGTAGGCCGCACCTTGTTTCCAATAGTCGATTTGCAGAGACTTGTAGGGGCTGCGGCAGATATAGGAAATGGTGTCAATTGCGTGGATCGCCGTAGTGGAGAAGTCTTGGTCAAAACGGCCATACCGTGCGAAACGGCACGAGATCAGCTCTGGAACCACATGTTCCTGTAGAACGATCTCGGCAATGCGGCTTTGCATGCGGTTGATCAGCGGCATGCACCGGCGGTTGAAAGCCACGAAATTCGGCGCCCCCGTTTCATCGGCGATTTGGATTAGCCTGGAGAGTTCCTCCGGGGTGGTGGCCGGCGGCTTTTCGATCAAGGTGGCCATTCCCCGCCTCAATGGCAATTCGGCGATTGAGGCGGTAAAACGGTCGGGCACCATGACGTAGACAGCTTGGAGATCCTCCGTGTCCAACATCGTGGCGACGTCTTGATAATGCCGTTCAAATCCAAAGCGCTCCGCAAAACTCTCAGCCTGGTTCGGTTTGATATCGCATGCTGCTTTCAAATGGAACCGTGGATTACCGCGCACATAGTTCTGCAAGGCGGGGCCATGCTCAAGGTTGGCAATCCAACCGGTGCCAATAACCCCGATATTACAGATATCCATTTTGGTGCAGAGTTTCATTCAGAAGACTGGGGGTGAGAGTTGCGGGGTAACGCGGTTCAGCATGTGCCGCGGGCCGAGGTATCGATATTGGCCACGCCATAGGTTCGGCGAAGCCTTTGGGTAAAGATGAGCATGACCACCCCGCCGATCAACATGGCCCAGGTGCTCGGTTCGGGAACCACCGTGAGCGTCAGATCATTAGCTACCCCGTCGGTGCTTGCCGCCGAGGAGATAAAGGCGAGTTGATATTGAACGGCGCTGCCACCGCTGCCGACCGTAAAAATCTTGTCAGCCCCGAGCGTTACGGCGACTCCATTGACTAGGATCGTGTCGAAAAAGCCCTCGGCGCTGGCCGCCTGGCCGCTGTTATTGATCACCAACGTGATCGAGTCGCCCAAAGTCGTCAACGTGCTCAAAGAGCTGAGGTCCAATGTTCCGGCGAGTGTCACGAGTCCGCTCACCACCACTTGGTCGTAAGTGCCCGCCGCCGTGCCGCTCGTCACCTGCATCGATAGCTTGGAAGCGCCGTCCATCTTAAACGTACCGTTAATGATGCTGTTACCGGGGCTGTTGCCGGGAGCCAGCGTGCCCCCCACGAGCGAAAGGTCGCCATTGATGGTGCCGGTGCCGCTAATGAAGCCGCCCAAAGCCGTCACATTGCCGCCCAGCGTTCCATTGTTGCTCAAGGTGCCGGAAACCGATATGCCGACGCTGGAGGTCACTTTTCCGCCACTGCTCAGCGCCGTGCTGCCGGAGGAAATGGAGAGGCTGCTCACGGTGGTGGTTCCACTCAGAGTGCTGTTTCCCGTAATGTTGGTGACCCCCAAGGTCAAGCCGCGGCCGTTGATGGTGCCCCCGGCTACACTAGTCGTTCCGCTCACCTTACCGCTGCCGCTCAAGATGGCGGCATTAACCGCCACGGCGCTCGCCGCGTTGAGCGATCCATTGATATCCAATTCGCCAGCCGATACGGTGGTGGCTCCTGTATAGGTATTGGAACCGGAGAGAATCCAGACGCCGGTTCCCTGTTTGGTAACGGAGGTGGTTTTGATCGTTCCGTTTACGGCGTCGGAGATCACGCCAGCGAATTCACCGGTGCCGGAGGTGGAGCCTTGGAATGTCACCAGGTGGACGCCGGTTGAACTAGACGTGCCGGTATTCGTCAGATTGGACGTGAATTTTAACAACCCCGTGCCCGACTGGTCAAATACGGCTCCAAAAGTGCCGGAGGTGGTGCCTGTACCCGATCCCAGCGAAAGCGATCGTGCCGTGGTTTCCCCCGCGCCGGTATAAATCAGCGTTCCTGTATTGGCGGTGGCGTTTCCAGAATTGCCAAAGACCAGGCCGCCTGTGGCCAGGCCGTAGATATTCGCTCCGTTGGATGATCCGGAAACCACGGAGTTCACTGAATCCGTGGACAACGTGGCGTTTGCCGTATTTTGTCCGATAGTAATCGTTCCAAGCCCGAACGGATTGGTAACGCCGTTTGCAATCACCGTGCCGCCCGCAATATTGATGGATCCGGCAGCGGAGGAACCGGTTCCCCCACCGTTTGCGGTGAATTTAAGGGTGCCCGTATTGCCGACATCATTCAGATAAATGCTCTGGTAGCTACCGGCATTGTTAGTAAAGGTGCCCGTGAGCGTCAGAGTGGTCCCGGCAGCCGCGTAAATCTTGCTGGAACCGCGGTTGAAAGTGATATTTCCAGAAATGGTATTATTACCGTTTTGGTTTCCGATATTGGTGGCAAGGCTAGTTGAAGCCAGCGATATATTATTCGCGATCGTAAGTCCCGTGCCGTAGATGATCAAAGAGTCATTGAATCCGGTTCCGCCGGTGCCTGCCGCCGTATTGATATTGATATTGGCACTGCCCAGAGCCTGCGACGATTTGAGCGTAACCGCCGCTCCGCCGATTGTGACCGTCCCGGCGACGGAGGTATTGGTGCCTGCCAGAATCGTGCCCGCCGCGCCGCTGGTGGAAAAACCGGAGGCCGCGCCCAAAGCGGCGTTAATCGTCAGCGTTCCACCGTTGTTGGCGATCACGCTCCCGGCGGTGAGGTTCAAAAGATCCGTGGCCCCGCCGTTGATCGTATAGAACTTGGTGTTAAACGTCAGCCCGCCTGCGGTAACGGTTCCCGAGACGCTCACCGCACCGCCGGACGTGCCGGAGGCGCCGCTAAACACGGCAGCGTCTCCCGAATTCCAGACGGCATCCGCGGTTCCCGTGGACCAGTTTGCCGTCGTGGCATTCCAGGTTCCATTGCCGCCGCTTGAGGTGTTGTGCGTTAAGCCGGGGTCCCAAGTAACGGTTGCGGCGTTCGTGGAATTCAGGGTGACGAGCCACAGGACTCCCAAGGGGAGCAAGAATAAGCGTTTCATTTTAGGGGTATTCGGGGTTGACGTAGTCGATGGCATTGGGGGATTTGGGTTTGCACCTGAAAAACACCACTAAAGCCCGGCGCGAACAATCAGTTTGCAACTTTACAGTTGAGTGGATTCGCGGCTCCTTTTGGGGCGATAATACGGGGTGTTATCACTAATCAATTTTACACCCTGCTGATACAAGCTTTACGTCCCGGGCTGATCGCTAGACGTGCTAAGCTGCCTGCGCCGTTCCTCTGTTTTAAGATAGCGCTCCAGCACTTCCTGGTAGCTCGCTGGCAAGATCAAAGGTGCCGACGGGGGCGACGCGAAGGTGTAAAGAAATATGGTGCCGGTCAGGAGATCCCTATAGGCCACGGGAAAGCCCGTATCCGCCTCGATCCAGGCCTCCTGTTTGCCCCCCAGCACATAATGGTAGCAAACCCGCCGGTCGTAAGAGACGACCTTGTCATAATAGGATTCCTTAATCCAACCCACCCCGGTGAACCCGTCAAAATAACGCGGCGACAAATCAGCCGACGATGATTCCTGGGTATATTGTGCGAACCCGGACTTTGCGTCCACTAGTCGCATTAAGATAATGCGGGTATTATGCGTATTCGGCATCATCACGGCCTGGCGGCTAATCCAATACTCATCACTGGGGTGCTCGAAATAGCTGACGGTGATGCGAGCCGTATCGCCGGTTTTTACGGTGTGAACCTGGCTGATCTCGCCAGAGGGAGCCTTTGCGGACGCCTCCTGCGAACTCTCCGGGGGTTTAGGTTTGCGGACCGTAACGGTCCAGTCTGCGCTATCCGGAACCGGGCGCACGAAGGGCGCTTTTGGCGGCGGATACCAAGATTGGGCCGACAGGTTTGCAACGCCGCACAGGAGCGCGGCAATAACCATGTTAAAAGAAAATCCGCTCATTGGGTCACCACCTCAAGTTGCTGATCAATGACGTCGCCGGTGAAGCGGTCAATGGCCACATGCAGCCAGTAGTGCCGCTCACCTTCAACCACAAACTGGTCGAGCTTGCTGGCGTTAAGCGGATAGCGTCCCGCTTGCGCCACGATGTCGATCATCAAATTCCACGTGCGCGTTTGCCCCACATCGGCCAGCGCCCGAACCACTCCCTCCCGGCGGGTTTTGATATTTTGTTCGTCCGTCGTGCCGAAATCCGAACTTCCAAGCGAAGGCACGAGCTTGGTGGCGATTTCATCCCGGCCCACCATGGCATTGGTTCCCGATGCGTTGAGGGCCGCCAAATCAGTGGCGATCTGCTCCGGCTTCGATAACGCCGCGGCCCCCACCACATCGGAGATCGTGTTGGCGAGCACGGATTGCAATACCGTTTTATTCTGGGTGTTTAGGTTAAGCCGCCCCGCAATGACCCGATCCGTACCGCTGCATTGGCTGACCGTAAAGAGATCGAGCAATCCGCTGTCCGCGCTCGATGTAGTAATAAAGTTCAGCGTTCGCCAAGGATAGTCACGCGAGGTGTAACCCAATTCACCGACGCTATAAAAGGGCCGGTTCAACACCACCGGGCGGTCGATGGACCGCGCATAGGGATCGCCCTCCCAGTTGGCCGTGGAAGGACTCGTGGTGAACATCCCGCTGTCGGCGATGCGCATGATGCCGTCCGGATCAGGATAACTATAAGTATTGGAACCACCACTGGCTTTATTATTGCGTGAAAGCTGGGCCAAATAGTAATTCGTTTTGTAAAAACCGTCCGGAATGGCTTGGTTGCCAACCGCGCCGTCGGTGAGAAGGGAAGGCTCTGAGGAGGAAGACCAAAGCGATCCCTGCCAGTAAGAGCGGCTAACATTTCTCACCATGGCGGGGTTGAAACGGATGGAACGCGGGTCCGAGGTCGCCCAGGTGACCGTGGATGTGCCCACCTGCCAGATCGGCCCGTTGAATCCCGATAAATCCAACCTTGGCAGGGCCGGGGTCGCTCCGCTGCCCGTGCCCACAACGTACCACCCGTTGATCCAGTTGAAACTGCCCGAGGCGGGATCGTTCATGCCGACAAAATAGTTATACGGAATCCAGCTCCCCCCCGGTGTTTTGAATTCCATCCAGGCATTGAAGGGGTCGTTGGCATCATGGCCGGTGGCGGTTTCAAACCATATATAGTCGCCGCTGCCGAGCGTGCCCGTGGTGGCCGGGTTGACGGAAAAATCCGGCAGCCGGTAGCCGAGGTATTGTTTGGTATCGGAAGTCGAGACCGCGCTCATCAGCGCCCAGCTGTGCCCGGTTGAACTTCCAGCGCTTACGGGGTCTTTGATGTCCAACTGAACAGGCACGGCCGGTTCCGCGAATCCATTGACCCCCTGGCTCGCCGTCTGGGAAAGTTCGATGCTCGTTGATGCGATACTGTCGGTATAGCCACCGGACGCCCAAAGGTATTTCGTGGTCAGCGTGCTGAATTTGTTGAAGGCTCCGAAGGACCCCTTCAAACAAAGCCGAACCTGCGGACGGGCGCTGGGCACGGACCCCTGGTGCGGATTCCACAGCGATAATACAAAGTAATTGTTTAAAGTATTGGGGTCGGTGGTGGTGCCCGCCATCGTCTTTAGAAAATTCAAATAGGGCAGACTTTCAATGCCGCAAGCCTGCCAATAGGGCGGGCTTGCGGCTGGATTGTACTCGATCACGATGGGGCAACTGCTCGAATCGTATTGAGACAAAATGTTGGCCCCGATGCGAAAAAGGTGGAAGGCGTATTTCTGCTGCGCAAGCGTGGAAAACCGGGTGTTACTGGGCGCGGTGGCCGGGGAATCTCCATCCTTTGCCAATGAACCCGCGAGGAGGCCCGCTTGGAGCAGTTCGAAAAAGTTGGGCTCGCGGGCGGTGCCCTCGTCGCGCACTTGTGCCAGAGTTTTGATGGAGGGCTGAACGGTCGTTCCCGTGGGGCCTACATATTGCCAGACTCCGTTCGTCCAGTCCCAATGCAGCCCAAAGCAAGTCTGGACGGCGTCCGCGGTGGCTCCGTTCTGAAGTCCGCCGGGGCCAATCCACTTCATACGGTCCAGCGGGAAGCGGCGGTAGACCACCGGATCGCCAGGTACCACATTGTAGTCGGCCCGCGTGACGCCATCGATCCCGTAGCTCTTGATGGTCGTGGTGCCGCTACGGCGGACGCAGGAAATGAAAGGATTAACCGACGTGGCGTCGAGCGCATTGTCCTTATAGGCATAGGCATTGCCCGTTCCGTTGCTGCCCCCCAGATCGCTGGCGTTATACGCGGGGCGCCAGCTCGGGGCATTCTGTTCACGGGTAAAGGTGGTCAGGTTTGGAAGCATGGCCGTCGTCAAACCGGCGATGTTGCTTTGGGCGGCTTTTATGAGATCCTGACGGCTCAGAAATGCCCGGTCGCCGGAGGCAACTTTCTTGTTTCCGCCCGCCGAAGCCGAACCGGTCACATAGGAAATGTAATTCGTGCCGCTGGTGGCGCTGGCGGCATTGCGCCACTGCACCAAGGCCGTGGTGTCGATCCCCAATACCGAGAGGTCCGCTCCGGCAAGCGTCCCCTTGAGGGGGCTCACCGCTGACGGGGTTGAGAGAAGATCCTTGGGATAGCCCGCGACCGTAATATCCAATAACCCCCCTTCGTCATAGATGGTATAGGCAAAGCGCCCGACGGCGTAGTTTGTATTTGAAAGCGCGGGATTGTTGAGCGTGTTGGCGCCGGTTCCCAGCGGGATGCCCGCGCCGCTTGTGGGACCGCTGCGGGTCAGGATGACCCAATTGGGCGCGGTGGTTAAGGTGCCGAGCTTGGGGAGATTCCAGCGCGTGAGGTCCACAAAGCGCCCGTTACGGGAGGGCGTCAGGGAATTCACCGTGGAGGACAAAAGGAGGGTGCCGCTTGCGAGCGTGCCCGTGTATGAAGGTGAAGTGCCGCTGCATTTGATCAGGGCAGGCACGCCCGCGCAGGTCCCGGTGGCTTGGGGGGCGATGTTCGATCCTGTGACGTTAGTATATAGCGGCTTTTCGGGAAATGTCGTATCCGGCGCGCTATCTTTGCCCATCTCCTGTTGCAGATCGGCGATGATCAACCGCAAGCTACCTCTTGCGATTTGCTCGGCCTTTAGAGATTGGCTATAGCTGAACGTCGCTGAGCGATCCGTGCTCATGCGGTTCATGTAGGCCATCAACACGATGCTGATCAGCGCCACCATGGATAAGACAATCACAAGGGCGATCCCTCGGTCTGTCTTTGCCTGAATTCGCCTATTATTGCAGCGATACATATCTTTCAAGAATTTGAATTCCCGTGGGGAGCCCTTTGGGATACTTGGCCCAAAATGCGCCGCTGTTAAGAAAGGCTTCCCAATTCGCCTTGGTGCTCGTGGTTCCCGTGGCAGCCGCCTCCAGAGCTTGACGGATTGAAACAAGATTTGCCGCGCTTAGTTGCTTGAGCGTGTGGTCATCCACGATCGCCAACGCAATACCCATCGCCTGGACACCATTGGAGGCATTATAAAGAGAGGACATGGTGCCATCGGCGTAAACGAAGGTGATTTTAAAGCCGACCACCCCGGGAACGGTGTCTCGTAATATGATACTGTTGAGATTGCCTCCAAAATCGGTGGTTGAGGTGCTAAACGGCACTGAGCCCGGCGAATCGCTCCATGCAATAGCGGTATCGCCCCGTTGCAGGATGCTATTGGCGGAGGCACTATTGATCCCATAGGTGACCAGCGAAACATCGCGCATGGTATTGGTTCCGCTGAGCCCGGCGCGCCGGGTATAAAACGCAAGGACCGTTGACCCCGACGAGACCGGGAAGGCGCTCAAGTCCTCCCGGAATATTCCCATTTGGGCGTCCTGTGAAATCAAGTCGAGCATGGACCGCGCTTTGGAAAGATTGTTGGCCTGTTTTTCGCCCATCAGCCAGGTATCTCCAGCCATCCGCGCCAGTTGGGTCAGGAGCATTACGATAAATCCCAGGATGATCATCGCGCTCATGATTTCGAGCAGCGTAAATCCTCTACGCCCCGCGATGCGCCCGCTAGTATAGTGGGATAAACGTAACCGTTTCATACCGTCCCTCGGCGTTGGTTAAAGCCGCAGTGGGGGGCCAACTTAGGATCAAATGCACCATTGCCATCCGGGGGCCGGTAACATTACTAGTCCCGCTATAACAAGCGACCGAATAGGCAGCCTTTGATGGATCCGTAAGTTTACCATCATGCCCCACAAAACAAGGTTCCGAGGCGTAGGCGTCTCCATAGGCTTGCGTCATTGCCGCCGCCGGTATCGCCCACGTCCCCGATCCCGCGGCGTCTTTGGTGGGCGAGGCGCTTCGCGTGGCGATGATATTCGAGGCGAGATCGGCCGCATGAAACTGGTTGTTCGAGTCTCGCCGCGCTTTGAGCCCGATACTGAATAATCCCACCAACGCAACGATGACAAATGAACACACCCCCATCGCGACGACGATCTCGACGAGCGAAAAGGCACGACCATTCTTGGTAATCATGTTACGGACGATAAACCATGGTATTGCCGGTAAAGCCATTGACCCGGAAGACCGCGATATTATGGCTTTCAAGAGTCGCTCCCCGCATGGCCTGGAGGGCGAATTCAATGACATTGACCGGACTGGAAGTATTGCGCGCTTCCCCCGAGGGCGTAAATTGAAGGGCTCGTCCAAAATCCACCGCTTGCCCACGAACGTTCACCTTAAAAACAGCGGTCGATGCCGGGCTGTTATTAATGGAGCTCACCTCGGGAGAGATATTGGGAAGCGTTGGAATCTGGGCGGCGGTAAAGGCACCGGCTTCGCCTAATTTAGCCATCGGGTAGGTCTGGATCTTTCCAATGAGATCAATATTGGCATTGGGAACGCTCCCAAAGTCCGCCCAGGGCGAGGGGTCGATTCCGCTTTTTGAAGCCAAAACAACAACCTCCAAAGAGCCGCCGTTGGCATCGGATGCATTCTGACGAAACGCCACCCATACATAAGTGTTTTGAGCCACCGCGTATTGCCGGGCCTGCTCCAGCGTCCCCGCGATACCCGAGATGGCGGTATTCGTCTTTCCACTATTGGACAACGAAGGCAGCGCGGGCGCAACCAGACCAAAAAGCATTCCCATTGTTCCAATAATGAGCAACAGCTCCAACAACGAGAATGCCTGATCTCTGGGGGGGGAGGGTTTCGTATTCAACGTATCTATCTATGGATGTACCATTGACAACCTGCAACCTGGAATTTACTTTCCAGTTGAGTCAAGCGTCCTCCCCTTTTTTACCCCATTATAAACTATGCGTGTTTCCATGCGGGACATCGCCAAGGCCACCGGTTTCTCCCACTCCACGGTTTCGCTGGCGATGCGCCACCATCGCAGCATCCCCACCGCGACGCGGGTCAAAATCGAGGAAGCAGCCAAAGCGCTGGGTTACTGCAAAGACCCCGAGCTTTCCGACCTCATGCAACGCTACCGGTCCAAAACGGCCCCCAGCTACCAGGCGACCCTGGCCTGGATCAACACCTGGCCCGAGCCCAAATTGCTTTTCCAAAATTACCGGGATTTATGGGAGGGCGCCTGCGCACGGGTCAACGAATTGGGATATCATTTGGAAAGTTTCGACCTCAAGCAGGGGGGCATGACCCCTCACCGTCTATCGCAAATCTTAAAAGCGCGAAACATCCAGGGGGTCATCTTACCGCCGCAGCCCCGCGCCAGGGCTCACTTCCATTTCGATTGGGAGAACTACGCCGTGGTGGCCCTTGGCTATAGCTTTTCACCTTCCCTGTTCCACACCGTCACGACGGAACTATTCCGGGCCGCCGTTACCTCCATGCGCCATTTGAAGCAGCTCGGCTACCGTCGGATCGGCTTCATTGATCACGATCGGGCCATGGAACGCACCGATTATAACTACCTCGGCGGCTTCCTCGTCCAACAATCGCGCGCCCACCCGGAAGACCGGATTCCCCCCCTTATCTTTTCAGCGCCCGAGCCGCCGAAGCTTCTTTCCGACCCCGCCAAAATGGCGAATCTTAAGCAGCAAATCGCCCAATGGCTCAAGCAGCATCAACCGGAATGCATCCTGTATCACTTTCCGCCGATTGGCGATTGGATCCAAGAACTTGGCTTCCGTGTTCCTGAAGAAATCGGATTGGCCAGCTTCCACGCAAAGGCCAGCGATCCTACCCAGTCGGGCATCGACCAAAATCCCCGGCGCGTAGGGTCGATGGCGATTGATATTTTAACCGGTTTGGTTCAGCGCGGTGAATTTGGAATACCCGATATTCCCAATCGGCACCTGGTTTCCTGCACCTGGGTTCCCGGCAAAACCTTGCGAAAATTGGTTCCGGCGAGCCATTCCGCATAAGCTCAACTGGAAAGTGACGCAGCCCTTGCGGGCCACCAAGGGGAAGGCACAGTGGGTGAATAACCCACGTGATTCATGCGCCCCTTGCCCGTTCTCGTAAAGCCGCTTAATGCCTTGGCCCCTGAGGCAAACGCCCGGGAGTCAGTGCGCCCTCATTGCGGGAAAGGAGAACGGAAATGAAGGTGCTGGTGACCGGCGGCGCAGGCTTCATCGGGAGCCATTTGGTAGAGCATTACCAACATAAGGCAGAGGTCGTTGTCTTGGATAACTTCCGGACCGGACATCGGCAAAACCTTAAAGGCCTGAATTGTAAAATCATCCAGGGCAGCGTCCTGGATGCATCCTTGCTCCATCGCATTCTGCCCAATACCGATTATATATTTCACCTTGCCGCATTAGTCAGCGTTCCCGAATCCATCTCGCGGCCGAAGGAAACCGTGGAGATCAATACCCTGGGGTTGCTCACGGTGCTGGAGGCGGCTCGCCTGCATCGGGTAAAGAAGCTCTGCTTCGCCAGTTCCGCCGCGGTTTATGGAGAGGATCCAGAATGCCCGAAGCTGGAATCCATGCTGCCGATGCCGCGAAGCCCTTATGGCATTACCAAGCTGGATGGCGAGCATTATTGCGCCTTCTATTCATCGCAGGGGTGGCTCAAAACCGCAGCGCTGCGGTTTTTCAATGTCTTCGGCCCGCGACAGGACCCCGAGGGCCCCTACGCCGCGGCGGTGGCGGCATTCATCCAAAGAGCGCTCCTCAATGACCCCATCACCATTTTCGGCGATGGTCGGCAGACGCGCGATTTTGTCTATGTAAAGGATATCGTGGGAGCTTTAAGCTTTCTTGCCGCACACCATGATGCCACGGGAATCTATAACGCGGGTTACGGCAAGAGCATCGCGGTCATCGAACTTGCCCGGGCGATCCTCGCCGAGACGGGTTCTTCTTCCAAACTCGTCCATGCATCGCAACGCGCGGGCGACGTTCGAGAGTCCGTGGCGAACGCTCGTAAGCTCATCAATCTGGGGTGGCAGCCCACCCATGGCGTCAAAGAGGGATTGGCGGAAACCATCCATTTTTACGCCGAACAAACGGGCCGAAATTCCATGACATAGCGTGGCCCTATCTATTTAGGTACAGCGGACGGAACCGCCTGCGTCCACCCCAAGTCTTTTTCAATCGCGGCACTGAACTGCTTTGCCATGTACTGATGCCGCTTCACGCTCGGGTGCCAACCGGCTCCAAGGCCCAGCGACCGGTCTTGGGTATAGAATTCCAGAAAACGTACCTGCGGGTCGCCACCGGCGTTGCATTCGTTTTTCACGCGCTGAATGTATTTGCGGCAAATCGAAAGGCGATTGGCACCGGCGGGGTACTCGTCATTGAGGATCGGCCCCAGCGCGAGATAGATCAGCGCCTCGGGATAGTTCTTGCGAACGCGATCCACAAAATCGTGATAGGCCTTTACCCAGCCTTCCTCCTCGGGAATGCCTTTGTTGAAATCATTAGTGCCCAGGTTGATCAGGACGACTTGCGGTTTCCACTTTTCGAAGTTCCATGTGGGGGACGCGGGGGCCAGTGGAATCGTGCGGTCGTACAGGGATGAAATGGTGTTGTCAGGCCACAGACATTTTCCGCCCAAAGCGTAACAGGCATACTCCGCCCCGAACGCGCGGGCCGTTATCGCCCCATAGCTCCAAAACGCATTTTCATTATTCGCGGAATACGGTTCCTTTTCGTTGGCGGCTTCATTTCCCACGCCGGTGCTGATGGAATCGCCGATCACTTCAATGCGGCCATTCGCAGCTGGAACGTTGAGAACCGCCGCTCCCGGGTTGAGTTGAAAACCGAAAAAGGAAACCGTGGGGGAATACCCTTGCGTGCATTTAAAGATCGTCACCGTATGGTCCGCGTCAGGCAGCTCCGACGCCAGCCGGTAGAGCCGCCGCCCGGGCGTTTCAGCCCACGCCAAAACCTTCTGCGGAACACCATCCACCACCACCTCAAAGCGATTGTTCGTCACCAGATCCATGTCGGCATTGATAGCCGTTCCATGGAAGCGGATCGTAATAGCGCTGGCCGACCATGCGCAGACAACCGCATCGGGCTTGGCAGTGTTGAAGCGCCCCTCGTACCTCAACTTAACCTCCGAGGGGGCCACGACAACAGGCAGCGCCGCCGGGATCTCAGCGCCCTGATCCACCGGCACCGCCGGAATCGCCTCCCCCCGGCTCGTCACCGGAAAAACCTGGAGGGCAAGACTAGTGAACACGCAGACAAATAGCTTCAAGGTGTTTTTGGACATCCTCTAAGGTTAGGGTAAGGTGGAATATCGTTTCAACCGCCGGATCACTCACCAGTAAAGCGGAACCTTTTTAAAGACGCATTGATCTTGGAAACAGCTCACTCAACTGGAAAGTTATTTCAAGGTTGTAGGTTTGATGGAAATGCTTAGAAACAAGTTCGCAGATTTCCCCTTTTTATGTTTTTAAGAACTCTTCTTTGCCTCTTCTCCCTTTCCCTCTTTTGTCGTCCCCTGGACGCGCAAAACTGGGTCGGCCCAGATCCCGCGCCGATCCCTCTTCCTCCCGCCACACAGCATGTCCAGATACGCAGCGAGCTTTTAGGCAAACACCCCCGCCTTTTTTTTGACGCAAAGGGGCTGCAAGTGCTCCGCACCAAAACGAAAGACCCGCAGGTTGCCCCGATGCTGGCGGATTTACTCACGCAAGCCAACGGGATCGTTGGGGAGGAACCACCCGCCGGGCCTCCTTTTAAAATGGACACCCGCACGATGGGCGACCGCCTTCCGGTCATCTCTTTTGCCTACCTTATGACGGGGGACAAGAAATACCTCGATGCGGCCAAAAAGTGGATTGGAGCCATCGTGGGGTATCCCTATTTTGATCAGGACTATGATTTGGCCGGTGGGCATCTTTGCTTTGGAATGGCGCTGGCTTATGACTGGCTCTATGACGAACTATCGAGCGAAGAGCGGGGCCTTTTGGAAAAGAAGATGCTTCGCCATGGGCGCATTTTGCTGAAGATTTCAGACCCCATGCGCACCGGGCAGGGCTGGCCTTGGGGCTGGGCCTATTTTCAAAATCACTTCTTTATTAACTACACCGGCATCAGTGCCGTCGCCATGGCGCTTCACGACGTCCATCCCTCTGAAATGCAAGGCTGGCTGGACCATGCCCGGAGCCTTTTCCAGGTGACCCACGACCATTTTGCAACCGATGGCTATTACCCCGAGGGAGCCGCGTATGCCGACTATGGAACGGCCTGGCTCCTCTATTATTGTGATGCGTTGCGCAGCGTTAGCAAAGAGAACCTCTTTGATATGCCGTACCTGAAGAATGCGGGCGAGTATTTCTGCGAGCACCTGATGCCAAATTGGAAAGACGTGGCGAATTTCAGCGACTGCCCTCCGCAGATGTTTCTGCACTACTCCAGCGCCACGCTAGTCAAATTGGCCAGTGAATATCAGGACGGCCGCCTGCTTACGGTATTGGATCGCGTGGAGGAAAAGCATCCCGCATTTTATCGCAACAAGTACGGAGATCCCTTCTGCATCATATGGGCTGACCCCACGCTTAAAGCGGCCCCGGTGGACGATCTCCCACTAGCAAAAATCTACCCGGACGCAGGGGTCGCTTTCTTCCGAACGAGCTGGCAGGAAGACGCCGCGGTGGTTGCTTTCCGCTGCGGCCCCCCCGCAGGGACGCACGTGGCCATCAACTGGAAAACCTTCAAAAATGCCAACCCCTCCAGCGGGCACAATCACCCCGACGCCAACAGCTTTGTTTTCTGGGCCGAGCGCCAGTGGCAAATCGGGCTCCCTGGGGAATACACCAACCAGAAGGACGCGCATAACGAGAATACCTGGATGGTCGGAGGCAAAGGCCAGCGCGGCGGCGGCGAATGGTTTGAAGACGGCGCCAGTTATATGGGCCGGACCTCGCAACCCCATTTGGTCAGGGCTGTCGATACCGCCGCGGTTTCTTATATTGTTGGCGAGGCGGCCCCCGCTTATGCCGACGATTCGGAGTTGAAGAGCTACGAGCGGCGCATCCTCTTTGTAAAGAACCCCCATCCGTATGTGGTGGTGTACGACCGGCTGGAAGCTGGAAAACCGCAAACTTGGGCCGCCTATTTTCATGCCTATGAGAGTTTCCTCAGGCCACAGGCGGGCAACCCAAAATATTTTCAAATCGCCAACTCCACTCGAACCAACGTCAACCTGAACGCACCGGGAAAATTCGTGGCCACTAACCAGGTTCTGAGCGTGATCAGCCATAGCGACCACCAGCCGGAGCAACGCGGCTTTGAACTGGTGGTAACCCCCGAGGGCGGCACGCCGTCAACCGGACTCATTACCGTTCTCACCACCACCAGTGTCTATCCGAAGTTCCACGGGGATTTTCAAGCGCCGGAAATTCAAGTAGGTCAAGACCATATCCAATGGACGGAGTCTGGGTCCGTTGTATTTAACGGAAAGCTTATCGAGGGCAATATCCTCAACCCCTCCGAACCGAAATGAACTTCCCGGATCATTTTACATGGGGTGCCGCGGCGGCCTCCTACCAGATCGAAGGGGCCTGGAATGAACAGGGAAAGGGACCTTCCATTTGGGATGCCTTCACCCATCAACGCGGCAACATTTGGGAGAATCACACCGGTAATACCGCGTGTGATCACTGCCACCGATGGAAAGAAGACGTGGCCCTCATGCGGCAGATCGGCCTAAAGGCCTATCGCTTCTCCACATCGTGGCCGCGCATCCTACCCACCGGAACGGGGGCCGTGAACCGAGCCGGGCTGGATTTCTACGACCGCTTGGTGGACGAACTGCTGGCCAACGCCATTGAGCCGTGGGTGACGCTCTATCATTGGGATTTGCCCTACGAGCTTTCCCTCCGTGGCGGCTGGCTTAACCCCGATATTCCCCATTGGTTTGCGGATTACAGCGCCGTAGTTGTCGATAAGCTCTCGGACCGGGTCGATCACTGGATGACCCTCAACGAGCCGCAGGCGTTCGTCGGCTTGGGCTACCTGCGGGGCGATCACCCGGTCCACGCCCCCGGTTTGAAACTGGGCATGACCGAGGCGCTGCTCGCGGCGCATCACACCCTTCTCTCGCACGGCCGTGCGGTGCAAACCATCCGCGAAAGATCCCACAAAACCCCGCAGGTAGGCTGGGCCGTGGTGGGCGTGGCCTACAGCCCCGCCTCCGATGCGCCGCAAGACATTGCGGCCGCTCAAAAAGCCATGGGGGCCGTGAACCCGGAGAATTTGTGGAATAACCACTGGTGGGGAGACGCCGCCGTATTGGGGCATTACCCGGAAAGCGGCCTCAGGGCCTACGGAGAAGCCGTGCCACACGTCAAGCCGGGCGACTTCGACATCATCCGCCAGCCGCTCGATTTTTTTGGCTTTAACATCTACAGCGCCACCAGCGTGGTCAAAGCGGGCCCCGACGGCGAGCCGGTCCATCTCCCCTGGCCTCCCGGGCAGCCGCAGGCACAGCTCGACTGGATCAAAGTCACCCCGGACGCATTATATTGGGCACCCAAATATCTGGCGGATCAGTACGGTATTCCCCTGGTCATCACAGAGAACGGTATGAGCAACTGTGACTGGGTAGCCACGGACGGGAAAGTTCATGACGGAGCCCGCATCGACTATTTACAACGCTACTTGCGGGCCTTGCACCGGGCGATCCGCGAAGGCGTGGATGTGCGCGGTTATTTTCAATGGTCCATCATGGATAACTTCGAATGGGCCGAAGGCTATCGCGCGCGGTTTGGGCTAATCCACGTGGACTACGAAAGCCAAAAGAGAACGCTGAAAGATTCCGCCTTCTGGTATCGGGATGTCATCGAGTCCAACGGTGGCTGCCTATTCGCCTCATGAGCTTTACTCCAAAATCCAAACAACAACTCGAGAAAGAACCACCCATGAACAAAGTCCAACGAATCCTCATCGCCTCGCTGCTTGCGGCCTGTGCCTTCCAGCCTCTGCAAGCGCAAACCAGTTCAACCCAACCGGAGATTTTTCCGTTATCCAAAACATCGGATATCTCGGCCATTGTTGCACAAAAATCCACTCTCAGCATTGTGGAGCAGGAGGGGAAAGCAAAGCTCAAGGTCGAGTTTCAGCCGGGAGCTCAATTTCCCAACGTGCAATTTTTGAAACCGGGCGAAATCCGCGACCTCTCCGCCTTTACCGGCGTTCAAGCGGATATCACCAATACCTACAAGGAACCGATGCGGATCGGCATGCGCGTGGACAACGCCGGAGAGCCGGACGCCAAGCCCTGGAACACCGGCGGTGCGGTGATCGCGCCTGGCGAAACCAAGACGATCCAAGTCGTGTTTGGCATGAGCTGGGGTTCCCCGGCGTTTGCCCTCAACCCAAAGGCTGTTACGGCCATTCAGATCTACGGTTTCAGCCCCGACGGCGGCTCTGCCATTCTGATCTCCGATTTAAAGGGATTCTAATTCATTGGGGTGTATTCAAGGCCGTTTGAGATTCACCGGAGAAATCGTCCGGTCCTCGGTGAATCCAAACGGCCTTGGTGCATACCTGCATTCGATAAATATCAGCCAGTTGCTCCAGGGTTCACATATATGAATAAGAAAATCAGACTGCTTCGGAACGAATGTTGGTGGGGAGGCGCGGTTAACGCAGGTACAGAAATGCCTTTCACCTCCGGGGCGGCCTACGAACTGCGGGGGGATAACTGGGGCAATCAAGCCGCGCCCTTTTTAGTCTCGAGCGCCGGACGCTATGTCTGGTCAGAGGAACCCTTTCGGTTCAGTTTTGAAAATCAATTTTTGTCCCTGGAAGGCGATGGGCCTTTCGTCATCGAGAGCCGTAACAAGACGATGAAAGAAGGCATCCTCGACGCGGCGAAGCAATTTTTTCCGCCCCGCAACAAAATACCCAGCTCGCTATTCTTTACCCAGCCCCAATACAACACCTGGATCGAGTTGATGTATGATCAAAATCAGGAAGACGTACTACGGTATGCCCGCGATCTGCTTCGCGAGGGGTATCCACCCGGCATCCTGATGATTGACGAGGGTTGGCAACGGTATTACGGCGATTGGGAATTCGATCCAATCCGTTTTCCGAAGCCCAAGGAACTCGTCCAGCAACTCCACAAGCTCGGCTTCAAAGTCATGTTGTGGGTGGTTCCATTCATCGTGCCCGACAGCCGCGTTTTCCGCGAATTGAGGGGGGGCGGCGTGTTGGTGAAGGAACCGAATGGGAAACCGGCGATCCGCGAGTGGTGGAACGGGTATAGCGCTGTGGTAGATCTCACCGGCAGCGAAGGCGCGGAGTGGTTTGAAAAACAGCTCGACAGACTCCAGCACAACTACGGAATCGATGGGTTCAAATTCGACGGGGGAGACACGCCGACCTACCGCGCCCAGGATGCGGTGGCGTTGCCCACACACCCCAACGGGCAGACCGAAGCCTTCGGGCGTTTCGGAATTAAGTATCCTTACAATGAGTACCGAGCCTGTTGGAAATGCGGCGGCGAACCGCTCGTGCAGCGGCTGCGCGACCGCACCCACACCTGGGACCAGCAGGGTCTCAACTGCATCGTACCCAATATGATTTCCCAAGGCATGCTTGGCTACCCCTTCGGATGCCCCGACATGATTGGCGGCGGCGACTACGAGAGCTTCTTGCAGCGCAATCACAGGCTCGACCCGGAGCTATTCGTCCGCTCCGCCCAAGCCTGCGCGCTCATGCCGATGATGCAGTTTTCCGCCGCCACTTGGCGGGTATTGGACCGCCGTCATCATCGGATCTGTGTCGAGGCGGCAAAACTTCATTCCAAATTTGGGAAGAAAATACTTCAGCTCGCCAAGGCCGCAGCCCAAACCGGCGAACCCATCGTCCGCCACCTTGCCTATGAGTATCCGGCTGGTGGATATGAGAAAGTAAACGATCAATTCCTGATCGGCTCACACCTGATGGTGGCTCCGGTACTCGAAAAGGGGGCAAAAACGAGGAACGTAGTGATTCCTCCCGGGAATTGGGTTGCCGATGACGGGGCGAAATTCACGGGACCCGCCACGGTCGAAATTCAAACCCCTTTGGAACGGCTTCCCTACTTCATCAAGCGTGGCCCCAAGCAAACGAAATCTTAATCCAGACAGCGATTCGTGCGAATGAGGGCCAGGCGCGTTTTGAGGCTAGCCTGGGTGGTCAGGGCGTCTTCCGGCGTGTTCGAGAAGTAATCGAGCATTCGGCCAATGCTACTCGCGACTGGGCCGGGAAACGCATCGCCTTCCCTCTCAGCCCCCATAGCGGAGGAAGGAGATCGTGTGATCCTATCGGCAAACATTTCCTTCTAACCCCGCCGAGGCTGGTCCGAAATTATCGACAGAAAAACCGGCAAAGGGCACCTCTGGAAACCGGGGCATGGCAGCCATGAAGGATTTTTGATGACCTTTTGGCCCTATTTTTCGGGCAATATTCATCAATATTGACTGAAAAATGGGGCCAAAAGGGCGCAAAAAGACAAAATGGATGACGTGCCGCCGGTTTCCAGAGGTGCCCTAAAGCCATTACGGCTCGCAGCACAGCCCCCAATCTTGCGTTGATCCAGACCATTGCCCAAGCCGAATTCTGGAGGACGGAACTTCTCCTTCATCCGGAAAAGTCCCTTGAAAAGGTCATCGCGGAGCACTCGCTCGACTGGCAATCGCAGATGCAGGAACTCGGGCTTGAGAGTTTCACCGAGGTCGCCTGACCGGTGGAACTTCTCGAAAACCCTCTCAGAATTCCGATAAACGGGAAAGTGAACCGTCAGTTTTTTGCTCAAAAAACTGGCGGAGGGAGAGGGATTCGAACCCTCGTTACCGATAAAGGTAAACACGCTTTCCAGGCGTGCGCGTTAGACCACTCTGCCATCCCTCCTTTTTTTGCCCGGCGCATGAACCCGCGCCGACGTGGAAGGTGCAGCATGGGGGGAAACGCGACGGAGTTCAACTCCGAAATTCGTGCCCTCGCCCAGTTCCCGCGCCCGCCGCACCCCCTTCCCGCCCCGGAAAGGGCCGGTTTTTAGCACGAAATCCATTCCACTTCGCATGCCGCCGCCCGGGCGGATGCCTCGCAAAAATAGCTTCTGTAAGTCCCTTATGACAAGCAACCTCGGGAAATCCCCGACCCTGGGAACCGACTTAAAACGGCTTGCTGCAACACTCCAAAATCTCTTTGCTGGTGTCTGCGCGATTTGCCATCGCACAAGTAGAAACAAACCGAAGAAAACCACATCATGATGAAAAAATTCACACTCAGCGCTTTGGCGGCGATCACGGTGGCAGGGACGGCCTTCGCCGGCCCCGAAACCGTGGTTACTTCCAAGGAGTACAAGCAGCCCTGCGTGACGCCTTGCTTCCGGGATACTGAGCTCCAGTTGGACCTCTTTTATTCCTATAACAACGCGGAACACCAGGGCAGCAATTCCGCAACCGACAGCCACTTCTTTGGACCAGAGACGACGCCGGTTTCCTCATTGGTCCCCGGGGGCTCTGGCAGTCTCCTCAACAATACGGACGTCATTCCCGCGGGCAGCACCGTCACCGGTATCCGCAACACGCAGGTCAAAGACAGCCCATACTTCCGTGACGGAAGTGGGGGAGGCCTCGGCCTGAACTATATCTTCTACCGCTACTTCGGTATCGGTGTTGAAGGTAACTGGTGGAACGGCATCAACAGCGGCTACAGTGGGAGCTATATCTCCCGCGAAGTGGTCTCCCTGCCCGCCGGGTCTGATGCCACCACCGTCGCGGCGGCTGTCGCGGCGGCTACCTCGAAAACCAGCGTTACCGTCCTCAATTCCAGCACGCTGGTCTTGAAGCGGAGCGTCAAGTACGGACGCAGCAGCGCCTCGGCGGCTCAACAGGTCACTGGTAACCTATTCCTGCGCTATCCGTTTGAAGGGGCTGTCTGCTGGGCGCCGTATATCTTCGGCGGCGGCGGCGGAATCTTCGACGGCGAAGCCACCGGATTCGGTCATGTCGGCGTGGGCGTGGAATTCCGTGTAACTCCTTACATGGGCTTCTTCACCGACTGGCGCTGGGAGTTCACCGCAGGCAGCTACAGCAACAGCGACTGGCGTAATGACTCCAGCATTAAGGCCCTCGCCAAGGCCGTGGGTGGATACGACAAGCTCAACATCAGCGACACCAGCACCAACAAGAACGATGTCAGCATCACTCGCGTTGGCGTGCGCTTCGTGTTCTAGCCCAAACCGTCAAATCTAAACCATATAATCTAAAGCCGGGGTTCTTCGGAGCCCCGGCTTTTTTTGTGCACGCGGCTGATTCATCAGGAACTTAGGAAAAAACGGGAATTCCTGTCCTCAAATTCCCGTTTTTTTCTACGATTACTCCTGGCGGAGCGCCTTCACCGGGTCGAGCCGGGCGGCGAAGTAGGCGGGGATGAGCGCGGCGATGGCGCAGATGACAAAGGCGCTCACACAGATAATGGCCACGTCGTGGGGCACCACTTCGGCGGGGATCTTGGAGAACTGGTAGACGTCGGCCGGAAAGACCTGGATGCCTAGCACGTCGGCCAGCCAGTCCTTGAATTCGTTGCGGTACTTAATGAGCGTCATGCCGAGCGCAAGGCCGGTCAAGTTGCCGAAAAAGCCGACGACCATCCCCTGGCCCAGGAAGACCCAGACGATCTGCCCCGTGGAGGCTCCCAGGGCCTTCATAATGCCGATTTCGCGGGTTTTCTGCACCGTTACGGTAATCAGCGTGTTCATGATGCCAAAGGCCGCCACGACGACGATGAAGAGGAGCAGGAAGAACATGACGTTGCGCTCCATGGCCACGGCGTCGAAGAAGGTCTTGTTCGTTTCCTCCCAGGTGCGGGCCAGGGCGTCGTCGGGCAGCTGGGGCAGGAGCGCGGCCTTGGTGGCTGAGGCGAAGTTGGGGTCGGCGGTGCGGACGGCGATGCCGGTAATGGAGTCGTTATCGCTCATGCCGTAGAGATCCTGGCCGACGTAGAGGGGCACGATGAGGAAATTGGCGTCGTAATCGTAGCGGCCACTCTGGAAAATGCCGGTAACGATCAGGTCGCGGGGGAGGACCAGTTCTTTGACTTCCTGGAGCGCCTTGGGGTCTTTTTCGGCCTTTTTGATGGCGTCCATGACTGCGGACATCCTCCGCCCGGGGGAGTAGACGGTGATCTTATCCCCCACGCGCACTTCCAGCATCTGCGCCAGGCCCGAGCCGACCACCACGGTGTCGCCGGAAAGGTCAAAGGAGCCCCCTTTTTGGATGAATTTGGCGATCCCGGTGACGTTTTTCTCCAGCTCCGGGTCCACACCCCGGATGACGGGGGTGGTGCGGTGGTTGCCCGCCTCGGCGACGACGGGGCCCATGACGAAGGGGGCGGCGGCGGTCACGCCGGGGGTGTTCTTGATTTTTTTCAGCAGCGGCTGCCAGTCGCCCAGGGTGTCGTTCTGGTTCTGGATGACGATATGGGGCTCGAAACCGAGCACTTTATTGCGCAGCTCCCGGTCAAAGCCGGTCATGACGGAGATCACCAGGATCAGGACAGTGATGCCGAGGGTCACGCCCAGGATGGAAATGAGCGTAATGACACTGACGAAGGTTCGCTTGGGCTTAAGATAGCGGAGGGCGAGAAACAGGCTGAACGGGGCTTTCACTGGCGGCAATGTATGCAGGTTTGCACCCATAGCGCAACCCGGGGGATTCTGCCGCCCCTTTTTCTTGGCTTGCACACGGGCCCCGCGCCGGTATGGTCTGCAACTTGGAAGCTCCAAGGGCTTCGCAAGGACTCACCTTCAGGGGGAACAAAAAACAATGCAGCCGTTATTCGCCTTCAACGTCATTCCTAAACTTCCCGTAGAGCTCGAGCCGCTTCGGGAGATGGTCTTTAATCTCTGGTGGACCTGGGAACCCGATGCCCGCGCTCTCTTCCGGCAACTCGACCCGGTCCTCTGGCACAAGACCAACCATAACCCGGTGCGCATGTTGCAGCTCTGCCGTCAGGCGCGCCTCATCGAGCTGGCCGAGGACGACGACTTTTTCCGGGAAATGAACCGGGTCTACGCCCATTTCAAGAACTACATGGCCCGCAAGGACACTTACGGGAGCACCCGCAAGAACGAGCTGGCGGCCTATTTTTCCGCCGAATTCGGCTTCCACGAGTCGATCCCGAACTACTCCGGCGGCCTCGGCATCCTCTCGGGCGATCACTGTAAGGCCGCCAGCGACCTGGGCCTCAATTTCGTGGCCGTGACGCTCCTTTACCGCCACGGGTACTTTAAACAACAGATCAACAAAGACGGCTGGCAGGAATCGATCAGCCTCAACCAGAACTTCCACCACCTCCCGATGAAAGAGGTGCGGGTGGCCGACCGGCCGCTGACCATCGCCGTGCGCATCCGCGATCACGACGTGCACGCCAAGGTGTGGGAGATGGTCATCGGGCGCATTTCGCTCTTCCTGCTCGACACCGACGTCACCGAGAACCGCCCGGAGGACCGGCTGATCACGGCCCAGCTCTACGGCGGCGATCTGGAGATGCGCGTCAAGCAGGAGATCGTCCTCGGCATCGGCGGCGTCCACGCGCTGCACGCCATGGGCCTCAAGCCCGCGGTTTACCACATGAACGAGGGCCACTCGGCCTTCCTCTCCCTGGAACTGATGCGCCGCTGCGTGCAGGACAAGGGGATGGACTTCAAGAGCTCCCTGCAGCTCATCGCGGCGGGCAACATCTTCACGACCCACACGCCGGTCCCGGCGGGCAACGACGCCTTCCCTCGCGACCTGATGCAGAAGTACTTCGCCGATTACCCGCAGAAGGTCGGCATTTCCTTTGATGACTTCTTCTCCTACGGCCAGACGACCATCAACAAGGTGGACGCCTTCTCGATGACCATCCTGGCCCTGCGCACGAGCCGCCACGCCAACGGCGTGAGCCAGCTCCACGGCGAGGTAAGCCAGGGCCTCTGGCAGGATGTCTGGGCGGGCGTGCCCAAGGACGAGGTGCCCATCGGCGCCATCACCAACGGCATCCACACCAAGACGTGGCTCTCGGCCGAATTCGAGCGCCTCTACCGCCGCTACATCCCGGATTGGCAGGAAAAACTGACCGATCCCGAGTACTGGCGCGGCGTCATCGACATCCCGGACGAGGACCTCTGGAACACCCACCAGAACCTCAAGCGCCGCCTCTTCGACATGGTTCGCGACCGCCTGCGGGCCCAGCGCGAGCGCATCGGCGAGGCCCCGGAGCGCGTCCGGAGCGTCAACCGGCTCCTCGACCCGGAAATCCTCACGATCGGCTTCGCCCGGCGCTTTGCCACCTACAAGCGCGGCACGCTGCTTTTCTCCGACATGGACCGCCTCAAGCGCATCCTGACCCACCCCGAGCGCCCCGTGCAGTTCATCTTCGCGGGCAAGGCGCACCCGAAGGACGAGGGCGGCAAGCGCTTGATCCAGGATGTCTACAAGTGGTCCCGCGACGAGGGCCTCGAAGGCCGCCTCCTCTTTGTAGAGGACTACGACACCTACGTCGGCCGCCGCCTCACCCAGGGCGTCGATCTCTGGCTTAACAACCCGCTGCGGCCCCTGGAAGCCTCGGGCACGAGCGGCATGAAGCTGCCCCCCAACGGCGGCCTGAACCTGAGCGTCCTGGACGGCTGGTGGTGCGAAAGCTACAACGGCAAGAACGGCTGGGCCATCGGCGCGGAAATTACCGACGGCTCCGTCGAGTTCCAGAACGAAGTCGACACGGCGAGCCTCTTCCACATCCTGGAAACGCAGGTGGTGCCGCTCTACTACGCCAAGCCTGATGGGCGTCTGCCGCTGGCCTGGATCCAGCTCATGCGCGAGTCGATCCGCTCCGTTACGCCGGTCTTCAACACCCAGCGCATGGTGCAGCAATACAGCGAGCAGATGTACGAACCGGCGGCCCTTGCCGCCGCGAACCTCGGGGCCAACGGCGCGGCCAAGGCGAAGGAAATCTCCGCCTGGAAACGCCAGATCCGCCAGCTCTGGGGCCAGGTAAAGATCAACCAAGTCGCCATCGTCAACCCGGACAACATCAACGTGCTGGTGGGCGATTCGCTGGCCGTCGAAGCCCGCGTCCACCTGGGCGAGCTGAGCCCGGAATTCGTGCGCGTGCAGGTGTACGTCGGCGAGACCTCCGATGGCGATATCAACCGCCCGGTAACGGTCGACCTCACGGAATGCAAGAAGGACTCCGACGGCAACCACCTCTACCGGGGCGAAATCAGCGCCCCCGAGAGCGGCGCCTACGGGTTCAACGTCCGCGTGATCCCAACGCACCCCAACCTGACGCAAGCCCACGAGCTGCGCCTGATCACCTGGGCGTCGTAATCGTCTGAATTCAAGCGGCTCCGGGCTGGCCAAACCACCCGGAGCCGCTCCCTTTTTCTCGCTCCAATGCTCTCCATTTCCACCTGCTGGAATTCTTCCCGCCACACGGACGGCAAGGCCATGCTGGAGGAACTTCTTGCCTTCGGCTTCGACGCCGTGGAGCTGGGGCACGGCATCCGGATTTCGCTTTGGGAGGGCATTCAGGAGGTCTACGACTCGGGCCGAGTCCGCTTCTCCAGCCTGCATAATTTCTGCCCCCTGCCGGTGGAGATTACCCGGCCCTCGCCCGACTGCCTCCTCTTTACCACCTACCGCGAGGTCGAGCGCCAACGGGCGGTGCGCCAGACGCTCAAAACCATCGACTTCGCCGTGCGCATCGGCGCGCCCTACGTGGTGCTCCACTGCGGCCGGGTGGTAATGAAGCCCATCACCCAGCCGCTCATCGAGCTGGCCAAAGCAGGCCGCCACCTCGCCCCGGAGTACGCGCGGCTTAAAACGCAGGCCGTCATCCGCCGCGAAAAAGCCGCCCCCAAGCACATCGAGCGCCTCAAAGGCTGCCTGAAGGAGATCGCGGAATACGCAGGCGAAAAGGGCATCCGCCTCGGGCTGGAAAGCCGCCAAGCCTACGAGGAGATTCCGAGCGAACGGGAGTTCCCCGATCTGCTGGAGACTTTTCCCGCGCCGACGGTCAACTACTGGCACGACTTCGGCCACGTGCAGATCCGCCACAACCTCGGCTTCGTGGACCACGCCGAGTGGCTCGCCAAAATGGCCCCGCGCCTCCTGGCCTGCCACCTCCACGACGTAGAGTGGCCCGGGCGCGACCACCGGGCCCCGTTCACGGGCGGTTCGGTGGATTACGACCGCCTCATCCCGCTCCTGCCCAAGGGAACGCTTTTCGTTTGGGAAATGAATCCCAAGCGCACCCGCGAGGAGATCGCCGTATCCCTCGCCCGCTGGAAGGAACGCTTCGTATCATGAATAAAAAGACCCTGCTAACGCTGCTGCAAATCGCCATCACCGCGGGCATCCTGGCCTGGCTCTTCCGGGACGGGGAGACGGACCGCAAGATTCTCCAGGCGCTCTCCCATGCCGACCTCGGCTGGCTGGCCACCGCATTCGGCTGCTTCGCCGTGGTGGAGGTGGCCGGGATCACCCGCTGGCAGATTCTCCTGCGCGTGCAGGGCATCCACATCGGCTGGTGGCGGCTGGCGGCGCTGTTCTTGATCGGCGTGCTTTTTAACCCCTTCCTGCCCGGCGGCACGGGCGGCGACGTGGCCAAGATTTTCTACCTGCTTAAAGAAACCCCGGAACGCAAACCGGCGGCGATGCTGGCCGTGCTGATGGACCGCTTGATCGGCCTCTTTGGCGTGATCGTGATCGCCGGGTTGGTCATCGCCCTGCGCTACCAGTGGCTCACCCAGACGTCCGCGACGGCCACGTTGCTCTACACGCTCCTGGCGATCTTCGCCGGGAGCCTCGGGTTCATCGTCGTTTCCTTCGCGGTGACGGGCCTGGGCCTCGTGCACAAGCTTCCCTCGAAAATGCCGATGCGCAACGTGCTCGTGGACCTCTCCGTGGCCTACGCCCAGTACGCCCGCGCCTGGAAGGCGTCCCTCCTGGGCCTGCTCTTGTGCGTGCCGGTTCAGCTCAGCGCGTTTACGCTATCTTACTGCGTGGGCCGGGCCTTCACGGAATCTGCCTCGCGCGGCACGCTGATGGACTACTGGGGCATCATGCCCATCGTCGGGACGATCGCCGCGATTCCCGTGAGCATCGGCGGCACGGGCGTGCGCGAGGGGCTTTTCGTGCAGTTGCTGGGCGACCTGTGCGGGATCGCCCGCGAATCCGCGCTGACGATTTCGCTGACCAACTACGCGGTGCTGATCGCCTGGAGCCTGGTGGGCGGGGTGGTTTATTTGCTCTACCGCCCCTCCGGCCATGCCCGCGTGGCCGATATGAACCAGGAGGTTTCCGAGGTCGAGCACGAGATTGCCGAGACGGAGGAAGCCGCGGAAAACCCAACGCCGATCCGTGAACACCCTTGATCCCAAACCATTGCCCGAGCTGGCGGTGAATTTTGCCCTCACGTGGGACGCCCGCGCCACGACGCGCAACCATACCCGGGCCGATTTTTCCTCGCCGGGCGACAAATACCGCCTCCAGGAGATTCGCGCCGGGGGCGACGCGGTGATGGCGGGCCGCGGCACGGTGATCGCGGAAAAGATGCGGCTGCGCGTGCCCGATGCCCAGCTCCAGGCCGAACGCGCGACCCGAGGGATGCCGCCCGAGCCCCTGCGGGTCATCGTGAGCGCCTCGGGCAAAATCGACCCCACGTGGCCCATTTTGGCCGACCCAGAGGGGGCCCCGGTGATTGTTTTTTCCACGGAGCAAATGCCCGCCGAAGTCCGTTTGGCACTGGAGGGCAAAGCCACCGTTTACCTGCTTGGGAAGGACCGGCTCAATCTCCGCGCCATGCTGGAAACGCTGCGCGAAAAGCACGGGGCCAAGCGGGTCATCTGCGAGGGCGGCCCGGCGCTCCTGCGCTCGCTCTTGGAGGCGAAGCTCGTGGATGAATTAAACGTAACGTTCTGCCCCCTGATCTTCGGCGGCCTCGGCGCACCGACGCTCACGGACGAGCGCGGCATTTACCTCCCGGAGACCCTCGCTTGGCAGCTGGATTCGCTGGAAATCGTCGAAGGCGAAGCGTTTGCCTGCTACCGGGTGAAGAAGTAACAGGTAAGGACCTCGTAGAGAAGGCAATAGCGGACAAGAACCGCCCTTGTCTTTCCCCCTCCGTGTCCTCCGTGCTCTCTGTGTCCTCTGTGGTAATCCCCTAGAAATTCCCCGGCAGCCATTTAGCCACCCACTCGGGGGTTTCGCCTTTGCGGGCGGCGTAGTCGGCCACTTGGTCCGCGCCGATTTTGCCGACGGCGAAGTACTTGGCCTCGGGATGCGAGAAGTAGAAGCCGCTGACGGCGGAGCCGGGGACCATCATGAAGGATTCGGTGAGCCGCGCCCCTGCGTTGGCTTCGGCCTCCAGCAGCTCGAAGAGGAGCCCCTTTTCGGTGTGGTCCGGGCAGGCCGGGTAGCCCGGCGCGGGCCGGATGCCCCGGTAACGCTCGTGAATCAGATCGTCGCTGGTGAGCGCCTCGTCCTGACCGTAGCCCCAGGCGATGCGGGCCTCGCGGTGGAGGTGCTCGGCGAAAGCTTCGGCCAAGCGGTCGGCAAGGGCTTTGACCAGGATGGCGCTGTAGTCGTCGCGCGCGGCCTCGAAGGTTTTGGCCAGCTCGTCCGCGCCGTGGATGGCGACGGCGAAGCCGCCCAGGTAATCGGCCTTGCCGGTCGATGCCGGGGCCACGAAGTCGCTGAGCGAGTGGTTCTTCTGCCCGGTGGGCTTGGCCATTTGCTGGCGCAGGAAGTGGAAGGCGGCGAGGGGCTTGGAGCGGGCTGCGTCCTCGTACACACGCACGTCGTCGCCCTCGGAGTTCGCGGCCCAGAAGCCGAAAACGCCGCGCGGGCTGAGGCTCTTTTCGGCGATGATCCGGGCGAGCATTTTTTGCGCGTCCTCAAAGAGTTCGCGAGCCTGGGCTCCCACTTCCGGGTCGTCGAAAATGGCGGGGTAGCGGCCCCGGAGTTCCCACGCGTGGAAGAAGGGGGACCAGTCGATGAATTTCGCCAGCTCCTTGACGCTCGGGCAGGCAGGGCGGGGGCCGGTGAAGGCGGGCCGGGGCGGTTCGTAGCTGGACCAGTCGAGGCCGGTCGGGTTGGCGCGGGCGGCGGCGAGCGAAAAGGCGGGGCGGGCGGCGGTTTTCGCAGCGTGCTCCTCGCGCAAGCGGGCCTGGTCCTCGCGGAGTTCGGCCAAGTAGGCGGGGCTCAGGGTCTTGCTCAGCAGGGAGCCGACGACCCCGGCGGCGCGCGAGGCGTCGAGCACGTGGACGACCGGGCCGCTGTAGTGCGGGGCGATTTTGACGGCGGTATGGGCCTTGCTGGTGGTGGCTCCGCCGACGAGGAGGGGGATTTTGAAGCCGCGCTTTTCCATTTCGTCTGCGACGTGGGCCATCTCCTCCAGGGACGGGGTGATGAGGCCGCTCAAGCCGATAACGTCGACGTTGTGCTCAAGGGCGGCGGCGAGGATTTTTTCCCCGGGGACCATGACGCCCAGGTCGATGACTTCGAAGCCGTTACACTGGAGCACGACGGTGACGATGTTCTTGCCGATGTCGTGGACGTCGCCCTTGACGGTGGCTATGAGGATGCGCCCCTTGGCCTGGGAGGCGGCGGTTTTTTCGGCCTCCATGAAGGGCTCCAGGTAGGCGACGGCTTTTTTCATGACGCGGGCGCTTTTGACGACCTGCGGCAGGAACATTTTGCCCGCGCCGAAGAGGTCGCCGACCTGTTTCATGCCGTCCATGAGCGGCCCTTCGATGACGTTGATGGGGCGGCCGAGGGCCTGGCGGGCTTCCTCGACGTCGGTATCGATGAAATCGGTGATGCCTTTGATGAGCGCGTGGGCGAGCCGGGCGGCGACGGGGGTGGAGCGCCAGGTTTCGTCGACGGCGGCGGTTTTGCCCGCGGCTTTGACGGTTTCGGCGAATTCCACGAGGCGCTCGGTGGCGTCGGGGCGGCGGTTGAGGAGGACGTCCTCGACGCGCTCCAGGAGGGCTTTGGGGATCTCTTCGTAAACAGCCAGCATCCCGGCGTTGACGATGCCCAGGTCGAGCCCGGCGGCAATGCCGTGGTAGAGGAAGGCGGCGTGCATGGCTTCGCGCACGGGGTTGTTGCCCCGGAAGGCGAAGGAGACGTTGGAGATGCCGCCGGAGACTTTTGCGTCGGGGAGGTTCGCCTTGATCCAGCGGGTGGCCTCGAAGAAGGAGAGGGCGTAGCCCGCGTGCTCCTCCATGCCGGTGCCGACGGTGAGCACGTTGGGGTCAAAAATGATGTCCTCGGCGGGGAAGCCGACTTCCTCGGTCAAGATCCGGTAGGCGCGCCCGCAGATTTCGATGCGGCGGGTTGTGTTGTCGGCCTGGCCCTTTTCGTCGAAGGCCATGACGACGGCGGCGGCTCCGTAACGGCGCAGGATGCGCGCTTGGCGCTTGAATTCCTCCTCGCCGACTTTCAGCGAGATGGAGTTGACGACGCACTTGCCCTGGACGCACTTGAGCCCCGCTTCGAGCACCTCCCACTTGGAGCTGTCGATCATGATCGGGATGCGGGCGATGTCGGGCTCGCTGGCGATCAGGTTGAGGAAATGGGTCATGGCCTCGGGGCCGTCGATCATTCCTTCGTCCATGTTGACGTCCAGGATGTTCGCGCCCCCCTCCACTTGCTGGCGCGCGACGGCGAGGCCCCCGTCGAAGTCGCCCGCGAGGATCAGCTTGGCGAACTTGGGCGAGCCGGTGATGTTGGTCCGCTCACCGACCATCAAAAAGCCGGTCTCGGGCGTGACGACGAGCGGCTCCAGGCCACTCAGGCGCGTGGCGCGCGGCCAGTGAGGCAGCGGGCGCGGCGGGCAATCCCGCACGGCTTCGGCGATGGCCCGGATGTGGTCGGGCGTGGTGCCGCAGCAGCCCCCGACGACGTTGAGCCAGCCCCGCTCGGCCCAGCGGCGGATCTGCGGAGCGAGGGTCTCGGGCGTTTCGGGGAAGCCGGTGGGCGAAAGGGGGTCGGGCAGGCCCGCGTTGGGGTAAACGCTGACGTAGACCGGCGAACAGCGGGCCAGGGCTTCGAGCGAGGCGTTCATTTCCTTGGGCCCCAGGGCGCAGTTGAGGCCGAGGGTGAGGATCGGGGCGTGCTCGACGGAGATGGCAAAGGCCTCGACGGTTTGGCCCGTCAGGGTGCGGCCGCTCAGGTCGGTGATGGTGCCGGAGACCATGATGGGGATGGCCCCCTCTTTTATTCCCCTCGCCTCGAAGACCTCCAGGATGGCGAAGAGGGCCGCCTTGGCGTTGAGGGTGTCAAAAACGGTCTCCACCAGGAACACGTCCACGCCGCCGTCGATGAGGGCCTCGACCTGTTCTATATAGGAGGCCTTCACTTCGTCGAAGGTGACTTCGCGGCGGGCGGGGTCGTTGACATCGCGGGAAATGGAGAGCGTCTTGCTCATCGGCCCGATGGACCCGGCGACAAACGCCCGGCGGCCCGAGGCCTCGACAGCCCGGCGGGCGCACGCGGCGGCGGCCAGGTTGATGTCGCGCACGCAAGGCTCCAGGCCGTAATCGGCCAAAGAGATGCGCTGGGAGTTGAAGGAATTGGTCTCGATCAGGTCGGCCCCGGCTTCGAGGTACTGCCGGTGGATCGCCTCGATGATGTCGGGCCGGGTGAGGCAGAGGAGGTCGTTGGCCCCCTTGAGCAGCTTGGGGTGATTCGCAAACCGTTCCCCGCGGTAATCGGCTTCGGCCAGCCGGTGGCGCTGGATCATCGTCCCCATGGCCCCGTCAAGGATGGCGATACGCTGGGCGAGGAGTTGGGCGAAAGGATGTTCGGATGGAATCACTCCGGTACTTTAGCGGAAGGAAGGGAGGCGTTCAATGGATATTATGGACGCATCATGATAGCCGGATGGGTAAGGATATTTTGGCCGATTTGAATCCCCTGGTGGCATGATCAATGCTTGATAAGCGTTGTCCCTTTACACTTTACGAACATTGGATAGGGTTTAGCTCAACTTACCCCGTCCTGCCGCACCTCTTTCTTTAATCCCTGATTTCAAATCATGGCCGAGTTTTTTCGCGTCACTAAAGATCCCACCATTATGGGAGGCAAAGCGTGCATCCGTGACACGCACATTACGGTATCGGCGGTCATCGCCCTGCTTTCGAGCGGCCATCAACGCGACGAAGTCATCCGGATGCTTCCCGTCCTGACCATGGAGGACCTCACGGAGGCGGTCGCCTATGCCTCGCGGCTGATCGACGACCCGGAATCCGCCCTGAGGGAAATCGAAATGGCCGAAGGCACCGCCCCATCGGCCCTGCCCAAGACGGGCCCCGCCCCGCTCAATACCCCGGTTTCCCATGCGCCCAGCCGGAAAATCACGCCGCTCGGGTCGCCCATCGAGGCGCCATCCGCCACGACGGCGGTAGCCGAAGCGCCCGAGGCCCAGGCGGGCATCTCCGAGGCACCGTCGCTGGAGCAAGACGAGCTCCTGCCCCACCCTTACGTGCCGGAAGCCGAGGACGACTTCAACCCGGAGCTCGACGAGAGCATCGAGCTTTACCACCCCCGTTTCCCCGACCTGCCGACGGTAACGGTCTCTCCGGAAGGCATTTGCGACCGCCGCTGGTGCACGCACGTGATCGCCTGGCCGGATATCGCGGCCGTTGAGCGCCTCGCCGGGCACAAGTACATCAAGATCACCTTGCGCAACCCGGCGCTCTATGTGGCGGCAATGCCGTTATTGAAGCGCGTGGCGGCCCAGCTCAAGATGGCGTTGGGTATCGCCCCTTTTTACATGGATACGACGTCGCTGGGCGTTCGTACCAAGGACATCTACTACATGGCCACCCGGCTCTGGCACATTCACCGGGGGTCGATCAAGTTCCGCAAGAAGCGCCGCGTCAGAATCGGAAAATCGTCGCGAGATACGGCATGGGAAAAGTGTCTGCCCAGGTAGCGGCGACAAAAACCAGCCCCACGAAGGCGTTGCTGGTGAAGAAGGCGGCGTTGATGGCGTCCAAATCGAGCCGCCGAGCCACCCGGTGCTCGTAGATCAGAGTGCCCAAGACCAGCACGAGGCTGGCGAAGTAGATTTTCCCCAATCCAGCGGCCAAGCCGAAGCCGACCAGCAGCAACGCCATGACGACGTGCATCGCCTGGGCCAGTTGCAGGCTGCGGGGGATGCCGAGGCGCACGACCAGCGAGTGCCAGCCCTCGCGGCGGTCGAACTCGAAGTCCTGCGTGGCGTAGATCACGTCAAACCCGGCAACCCAGAAGACGACCCCGGCGGCGAGGACGAGCGGGGCGAGCGCAAACTGCCCGGTGACGGCCAGCCACGCGCCCACGGGTGAAACAGCCAGGGCCAGCCCGAGAAAGAAGTGGCAAAGGGAGGTAAAGCGCTTGGTCAGCGAGTAGAAAAAAACGATAGCCAGCGCCACGGGGCTGAGCGCAAAGCAAAGGGGATTGAGGGCCCAGGCGGCGAAAACAAAGAGGGCCGAACTGGCCGCGCACAGGGCGACGGCCCCGCTGTGGGAGATGAGCCGGTGACGCCCCTCGGTGCGAGGGTTGCGCTGGTCCATCTGCCAATCGGCAAGGCGATTAAAGGACATGGCCGCCGTCCGCGCCGCCGCCATGGCAACCAGGATCCACAGGCAGACCCAGAGCGGCGGGAACCCCTTGGCGGCAACCACCATGGAGCCGAGGGCAAAGGGAAGGGCAAAGACGGTGTGGGAAAACCGGATGAAGGTGAGCACCCGGCGAACGGAATCAAAGGCCATGGGTGAACTTACGAGGAAGCCCGGCGCAGCCATTCGAGGGCGAGCGCCATGGCTTTGCCCCGGTGGCTCATGGCGTTTTTCACTTCGCCGGGGAGTTCGGCGAAGGTCTCATCGCGTCCGTCGGGGATGAATACCGGGTCGTACCCAAAACCATCCTTGCCGCGCGGGGTGTCGATGATGCGGCCTTCGCACGCGCCGTCAAAGGTGGTGACGAGCTTGCCGCTGTCGGCGATGGCGATGACGCAGCGGAACCGGGCGGTGCGCTGCGCTTTACCTTCGAGCTTTTGGAGCAGGAGTTCGAGGTTCTGGCAATCGGTGGCCTTTTCCCCGGCGAAACGGGCGGAACGGACGCCGGGCGCGCCTCCCAACGCGTCAACTTCGAGGCCGGAATCATCCGCGAGCACGAGGCCGCCCGAGTAACGGGAGACGGTGACGGCTTTCAGCGCGGCGTTTTCGGCGAAGGTCGTGCCGGTTTCCTCGACTTCGGGGATCTCCGGGTGAAACGCGAGGTCCTCGATCCGGAAGGCCCCGCCCAGGAGCGCGGCGATCTCGCCGGTTTTGTGGCGGTTGCGGGTGGCGATGAGCAGCGGGCGCGGCATGGGGAGAATTTTTATCAGGAACTCAGGAACTCAGGAAAAAATCGAAAATTTCTTTTCCTGAGTTCCTGATGAATCTTTTGTCGTTACGGTTATCGGCCGATCAGTTTCATGATCTCCGATTTCTCGGCCTTGGCGGCGATGAGGCCTTTGCACTGTTCCTTGGCGACGTCGGGGTCTTTGAGACCGTGGCCGGTGACGGTGCAGACGATGTTGGAGCCGTCCGGGACGCGGCTGAAGTTGAAGGCCGGCTCGACCCCTTGGATGCACTTGAAGAGGCCCGCGATGGAGGCGGCGCTGGCCGGTTCGACGAAGATGCCTTCCTTCGCTGCGAGCCATGCCTGGGCGGCCAGGATGCGGTCGTCTTTGACGATGTCGATGGCGCCGTTGGAGTCTTTGAGGGCAGCGCGGGCCAAGTCCCAGCTCGCCGGGTTGCCAATGCGGATGGCGGTGGCGATGGTCTCGGGGTTCTCGATCACCTTGTTATAGTAAACGGGCGCGGAACCGGCGGCTTGGAAGCCGACCATCATGGGGAGGCGGGTCGATTTGCCCTTGTCCTTGAATTCGCGGTAGCCCTTCCAGTAGGCGCTGATGTTCCCGGCGTTGCCAACGGGCAGGATGTGGACCTGAGGGGCGTCGCCGAGGGCCTCGATGATTTCGAAGGAGGCGGTTTTCTGGCCTTCGAGGCGGTAGGGGTTAATCGAGTTGACGATGGTGATGGGCTCGGTCGCGCCGATCTCGCGCACGAGGTCGAGGGCTTGGTCGAAGTTGCCTTCGATGGCGACGACTTTCGCGCCGTACATGAAGGCCTGGGCCAGTTTGCCGAGGGCGATTTTGCCCGCGGGCAAGAGCACGATACAGTCGATGTCGGCCCGGGCGGCGTAGGCGGCGGCGGCGGCGGACGTGTTGCCGGTGGAGGCGCAGATGACGGCCTTGGACCCGGCTTCGACGGCTTTCGAGATGGCCATGGTCATGCCCCGGTCTTTGAAGGATCCGGTGGGGTTGAGGCCCTCGTATTTGATGAAGACGTTGCAGCCGCGGCCCACCATGGTGCTCAGCTTGGGCGAGTGGATGAGCGGTGTATTGCCTTCGTTGAGGGAGATGATGGGCGTCGAATCCGTGACGGGGAGGTACTCTCTATAACGGGCGATAATGCCCCGGTCGTTGAGGAAGTTGGGTGTAGACATCTGGCTGGTTGGGAAAAGGGCTTTTTTTTAAGCGAAGGTTTCGACTCGCAGGACTTGCGGCGGGCATTGGACGCAATCGAGGGCGGCGATTTTCTCCGCCGCGCGGTTCATCCGGCCCTGCGCCGCGCTGTGCAGCATGAGGACGAGCGGGACGGTCTGCTCTTCGGAGGATTCGGGCTGGATGACGGACGAGATGCCGATCTGCTCCTCGGAGAGGATGCCGGTGATGAGCGCGAGCACGCCGGGCCGGTCGACGACGGCGAGCCGCAGGTAGTAGGGGGTGATGACTTCGTCGATGGGCTTGCACCCGGCGTAGAGGCCGTGCGGGACGAAGCCGAAATTCGGCCTCGGGATTTCGAGCGCGACGGCGGCTTCGGCGATGTCGCTGATGACGGCGCTGGCGGTGGCGTCCTGGCCCGCGCCGCGTCCGTAGAAGAGGGTCTCGCCCACAACGTCACCGTTGACCGCAACGGCGTTGAAGACGCCATTGACGGAGGCGAGCACGTGGTCCTTCGGGATCAAGGTCGGGTGAACGCGCACCTCAATCTTGCAGTTCTCGACGCATTTTTCGTCGGACTTAACGACGCCGAGGAGCTTGATTTTGTAGCCAAGCTTTTCGGCGAATTCGATGTCGGCGGCGGTGATGCCCTGGATGCCCTCGACGTGGATGTCCTTGGTATCGACCCAGAAGCCGTAGGCCAGGGAGGCGAGGATGATGGCTTTGTGCGCGGCGTCCCAGCCGTTGATATCGAGCGTGGGATCGGCCTCGGCGTAACCGGCGGATTGGGCTTCCTTGAGGGCTGCCTCAAAGCTGAGGCCCGCCTGGCTCATCCGGGTGAGGATGTAGTTGCTGGTGCCGTTGATGATGCCGTGCATGGAGCGAATGTGGTTGGCCACGAACGCTTCTTTGAGGGCCTTGATGATGGGCACGCCACCGGCGGCGGCGGCTTCGTAGAAAACGGGGACGCGCTTCTCGGCGGCGAGGGCAAAGATTTCCTTACCCCGCTCGGCCAGGAGGGCCTTGTTGGCGGTGACGACGATCTTGCCCTTTTCCAGGGCGGCGGTGACGAAGTCGTAGGGGACTTTGATGCCGCCCATGAGCTCGACGACGACCTGGACCTCGGGGTCGTCGATCAAGTCATGCCAGTCGCTGGTGAAAAGTTCGCGCGGCGGCATGGGGGTTCGCGGGCGCTCGGGGTCGAGGTCCGCGATCTTGGTAACCGTAAGCTCCAGGCCGAGACGTTCGGTGAGCAACCTGCGGTTGCCCTCCAAATGCTTGTAAACGCCCAACCCGATGGTGCCTAAGCCTGCAATGCCGATGCCGATTTTTCGCATATGAATTAGGCATTTTGCGCCGAGTAGGGCCGCTTGGCAAGGCGCGGATGGATTAAGAAATGGTGACGCGATTGAGGAACTGGGGAAAAAGAAGGAACCGTTACAGAGTTGTCACGCCATTGGGGCAATTTCTCCTCTTTCCCCCACCCGCTTTCTGCGCCATAGTTGGGGCATGCCCCTCAATATTGACTTGCATACGCACTCGTTCTTCTCGGGAGACGGGGTGAGCACGCCAGAGGAGTTGATTGCTGGCGCAAAGGCGAAGGGGCTCCATGGCCTCGCCCTGACCGACCACAATACCTGCGAGGGCATGGATTATCTGGCCCGCAGGGGGCTTATCCGCGCCGACGGCCTGCCGGTAGACGGCTTCCTGGTGATCCCGGGCGTGGAGGTCTCGACCCACGAGGGCCACTTGCTCTGCCTCGGAGTGACGCTCCCCAATATGAAGGGGGAACCGGCGATCGAGGTTTGCCGGGAGATCCACGAACGGGGCGGGCTGGCGATCCCGGCCCATCCGTATGACTATTTCCGCGCGGGCATCCGGCAATCCGTGCTGGAGACCCTCGATGTGGACGCGGTGGAGGTGTTCAACGCGGCAACGACGTTCCAGTTCTGCAACCGGCAGGCGCTGAAATACGCCACGCGCAAGGGCTACCCGATGACCTCCGGCAGCGACGCCCACCACCAGAACTCGATGGGGTCGGCCTACACGGTCCTGCAAACCGAGACCCTCACGCTGGAGTCGGTGCTGGCGCAGATCGTGAAACCGGGCAACGGGCTCGTGCGCAATCCGCTCTCGCCCCGCGACAAGATCCGCAAGACGTGGAATAACTGGATGCGCCTGCGCTGGCGGCACCGGATGCGGCTGAAAAAGCTGTAGCCGCGCCGCCCCGTTACTGCGCTTTGGCCAACACGACGGCGGTGCCGTAGCAGAGGACTTCCGTGGCGGAGGACTGGCCCGCGCCCACATCGGAAGCATCGTAGGAGACGCCAACGATCGCATTCGCTCCGAGCTCCTGGGCATGGGCGATCATGATTTCGTAGGCTTGCTCCCGCGCCTGCTCGCACATTTCGGTGTAGGCCCCAATCTGGCCGCCGATGATGCTTTTGAGCCCGCCCAGCAGGCCCTGGGTTATCGTGGGAGAGCGCACGATGATCCCGCGCACGAGGCCGAGGTATTCAGTAATGACGTAGCCGTCGAGTTGGAAGGTGGTGCTGACGATCATGGGGGTGGGAGGTTGTCTAACGTCCGCTTATATATAATAGCGCGCGGATGATGTCGCCTAGAAAACCATGGGCAGCCCCTCGGTCATCACAGCGATGCGCTTTTCCAAACCCTGCGCCTTGGCGGCGGCGGCGAGGCGCTGGAGCGGCTCCTCGGGCGGTTCGTAGCTAAGCCGGAAAGTGCCGTAGTGCATCGGCACCATCCATTTCGCGCCGAGGTCCTGGAAGGCTTGCAGGGCTTCCTCGGGGTTCATGTGAACCTGGCGGCCGCTGGGCGGGTCGTACGCGCCGATGGGCAGAAGCGCGATGTCGATTTTGAAGCGCTCGCCAATTTCCTTGAAGCCGTCGAAAAAGGCGGTGTCGCCGCAATGGAAAATGGTCCGTCCGTCGACCTCGATGATGTAGCCGCCGAAGCCCCGGTGCGAATCGTGGAGCATCCGCGCGCCCCAGTGGCGGCAGGGCGTGAGCGTGATCCGGGCCGGGCCGCGCTGGAAGCAATCCCAGTAATCCAGCTCGTGTACGCTTTTGAAGCCGAGGTCGTGGACCAGGTTGCCGACTTTGAAGGGGACGACGATGGGCTGTTTTTCGGCGACTTTGCGCAGGGTGCGGCGGTCGAGGTGGTCGAAATGGGCGTGGGTGACTAGCACCAAGTCGATGCCGGGCAGGTCGTCGATGTCAAAGGCCGGGTTGCGCAGGCGCTTAATTCCCTTGAGCCATTTGGCCCAGATGGGGTCCACGAGGAGGTTGGCCTTGGGCGTCTGGACGAGGAAAGAGGAGTGGCCCACCCACGTGAGGCCGATCTCGCCCGCCTTGAGTTTCGGGAACCGGGGCGCGGCCTTGGGCTTGCGCGGGCCGGTGCGTTTGGTGAAAAGGGAGGGGATTAAAACTTCCGTAACGAAGTTGCGCTTAGCCCAGCCCTGCGCCGGTTTGAGGCCCACTTTGCGCGCGGCAGCCGCTGGCTTGCGTTCGCCGGACTCCCGCGTTTTTTTGCGGAGGGGACTGCTCGCTTCGTGCTCGGATGATAATTGTTTGTCCACGGATACGGAGCATTGTAAGCCGAAATGCCCCGAAATCAAAGCCCGCCCCCGCGGATTGTTTTTCCCCGGGGAATGCCCCACGGTCAACGGCCATGCAACTTTGGGACAGCGGGCGGTGGCGGGCGCGCTGCTGCTGCCTTGGAAATAGCGATTGCGTTGTGCGTCAAAGTTTGCGCGGAAGTTTCAGCTATTAGCAAAACTTTCAATTTAATATTTACGCTTTAAGCGATGTGTGAGAGGCTCAGCGCCTTTCTGGTCTGTCGGCTTTTTTTCGCGTGGGGAATCGGTGATGGAAAGCAACATGACGTGGCGAATCCATCGGCCATCCCAAACGAGTTAACGCGCGATCAAGGCGTCCCGGCATCCCGAAAAAATGCAGCGCCCGTTTTTAAACCCCGGCCCATGAACCCCGGGGATTTACAACCAACTGAAAATTAATATGCCCAAACTAAAGAAGTCACCCGGCAAGGCCGCTTCCAAAAAAGCCCCTGCGAAAAAAGTCCCCTCCAAAGCCTCCCTTAAGGCGCTCAAGGTCAAAGCGGTAAAAACCGCCGCCAAGAAGGCCCCCGTGAAAGTCAAAGCCATCAAGGCAGCCAAGGCCGTGAAAGCCGTCAAGAAAGCTCCCGTCAAAGCCAAGGCCGTTAAGGCCCCCAAGGCCATCAAGAAGGCCCCTGGCCGCAAGGCCGGTGCTGGTCGCAAGGAGAAATTCGTCTACACCTGGGGCGCTGGCAAAGCTGACGGCAACGGCTCCATGAAAGCCCTCCTGGGCGGCAAAGGCGCGAACCTCGCGGAAATGACCCGCATCGGTCTGCCGGTTCCCGCGGGCTTCACCATCACCACCGAAGTCTGCACCTACTTCAATGCCAACAAGCTCACCTACCCGGCCGAGCTCCAGGGCCAGCTCGAAGCAGGCGTCAAGAACATGGAGAAGATCATGGGTCGCAAATTTGGCGACACCTCCAAGTTCCCGCTCCTCGTCGCCGTCCGTTCCGGCGCTCGCGACTCCATGCCCGGCATGATGGACACCATTTTGAACCTCGGCCTCAATGACGAAACCGTCGTTGCCGTGGCCAAGGTCACCAACAACGAGCGTTTCGCTTGGGACTGTTACCGCCGCTTCGTCCAGATGTACGGCGACGTCGTCCTGGGTGTGCAGAAGCTCCCCGGCGAAGACCACGAGCCTTTCGAAACCATCATCACCGCGGTGAAAACCGAGCGTTACAATGATGCCGAAATCGCTGACTCCCTGCTGACCGCCGACGACCAGAAGGAACTCGTTTCCCGATTCAAGGCCCTCGTCAAAGAGCGCACCGGCAAGGACTTCCCTGCTGATCCGTGGACGCAGCTCCAGGGCGCCATCGGCGCAGTGTTCGGTTCCTGGAACAACGACCGCGCCATTGTTTACCGCCGCAAGTACGGCATCCCCAGCGAATGGGGCACCGCCGTCAACGTGCAGGCGATGGTTTTCGGTAACACCGGCGACGAATCCGGCTCCGGCGTGGCGTTCACCCGCGACCCGGCCACCGGCGAAAAGGTGTTCTACGGAGAATTCCTCATCAACGCGCAGGGCGAAGACGTGGTGGCTGGCGTTCGCACGCCGGAACCCGTCCGCGAGCTCAAGAAGCAAATGCCCAAAGCCTTTGCCGAACTCGATCGTATCCGCAAGGTGCTCGAAACCCACTTCAAGGATGTGCAGGACTTTGAGTTCACCATCCAGGCTGGCACCGTATTCATGCTCCAGACCCGCAACGGCAAACGCACCGGCATCGCCGCCGTTCGCTTCGCGGTGGAAATGGAGAAGGAAGGCCTGATTGACTGGAAGACGGCCGTGGGCCGCGTTCCCGCCGATCAGCTCGACCAGGTCCTCGCCCCGATCTTCGACCGCGGCGCCATCAAGGCCGCCAAGGCCATCGGCACCGGTCTCCCGGCCGGCCCCGGCGCCGCCACGGGCATCATCTACTTCAACGCCGACCGCGCTGTCGCGGCCGCCGCGAAGGGTGAAAAAGTTCTGCTCGTCCGTATCGAAACCTCGCCCGAAGATCTGCGCGGAATGATCGCCGCCGAAGGCATCCTCACCGCTCGCGGTGGTGTTTCCTCGCACGCGGCCCTCGTCGCCCGCCAGATGGGCAAAGTCTGCGTCTGCGGCGCGGCTTCGCTCGAAATCGACTACGCCAAGAAGACCCTCACGGCCGGTGGCATGACCTTCAAGGAAGGCGAAGACTACCTCTCCATCGACGGCACCAGCGGCATCGTCTACGCCGGTGAAGTCAAGACGGCTGACTCGGAAGTCATCCAAGGCCTGCTCAAGGGCGACGCTACCGCCAAGAAGAGCCCCACCTACAAGAACTTCGTCAAGCTCATGGATTGGTGCTCCAAGGCCACCAAGCTGCAAGTTCGCACCAACGCCGACACGCCCGACCAGGTCGCCAACGCCGTTTCCTTCGGCGCGAGCGGCGTGGGCCTGACCCGCACCGAGCACATGTTCTTCGAGGGCGACCGCATCGACGCCGTCCGCGAAATGATCCTCGCCGACAAGATCGACGATCGCCAGAAAGCCGTCAACAAGCTCCTTCCTTACCAGAAGAGCGACTTCACCGGCATCTTCAAGGCGCTCAAAGGCCTCCCGGCCATCATCCGTCTGCTCGACCCGCCCCTCCACGAATTCCTGCCCAACGACGCCACCTCGCAGAACGCGCTGGCCGAGAAGCTGGGCGTGAGCGTGGACGTGATCTCCAAGCGCGTGCATGACCTGCACGAGCAGAACCCGATGCTCGGCCACCGCGGCTGCCGTCTCGGCATCTCCTTCCCGGAGATCACCGAAATGCAGGCGCGCGCCGTCTTCGAAGCGGCCGCCGAGGTCATGAAGAAGGGCATCAAGGTCAAGCCCGAGGTGATGATCCCGCTCGTTGGCTTCAAGAAGGAGCTCGACATCCAGGTCGGCATCGTCAAGCGCGTGGCCGAGGAAGTGCAGAAGCAATACAAGGTGAAGATCAACTACATGGTCGGCACGATGATCGAAGTGCCGCGTGGCGCCGTCACGGCTGATGAAATCGCGCAGACCGCGGAGTTCTTCAGCTTCGGCACCAACGACTTGACCCAGACGACCCTCGGCATGAGCCGCGACGACTCTGGCTCGTTCCTGGGCGACTACATCGACAACGAAATCGTGAAGCGCAACCCGTTTGCGACGATCGACCAGGGCGGCGTGGGCCAGCTCATGGCGATTGCCGTGGAAAAAGGCCGCCAGACCCGCCCCGACATCGAGCTGGGCATCTGCGGCGAACACGGTGGCGATCCCGAGAGCGTCAAGTTCTGCCACAAGCTGGGCCTGACCTACGTGAGCTGCTCGCCCTTCCGCGTGCCGGTAGCCCGCCTCGCCGCCGCCCAGGCCGCGCTCGCGTAATCGCGCTAAGAAAGATCAAGGCATACTGATCAACTCAGTTGAAAGGCCGTTCGGAGCAATCCGGACGGCCTTTTTTTGTGCCGTTTTTTAGGATTCACCACAGAGGACACGGAGAGCACGGAGGGGGGAAAGAGGATTATTTTCACGCAAAGGCGCAAAGCCGCAAAGAAGACAAAGGCAAGCGTTTCCGTTCTTTGCGCCTTTGCGGCTTTGCGTGAGACCACTGCCTTTTTTCCTCGTTCCTCGTGCCCAAATGGAGTTTGGGAACGAGGGCAGAAAAAGACGCGGAGGATCGGCGACCCTCCGCGTCTGTCCGCGTTTGGGTGCGGGCTTCCTACGGGCAAATGGAATAGTCACATTATGCCGCAGTTGATGGATGTGCGGAACGGCGTATTGGGCCGTGAAATGCACTTTCCCCACGTTTTTCTTCTCACTTCCTCGTTACGAATCTCCAGATTCGTAACGCACCCTGTCTTGGAATCTCCGATTCCCCACTCCACCGTTCCTAGGCGTTCAATTCCCTTTATTTTCGGCAATCGAGTTGCCGGTTCACTAGCGTGCCCAAATGGAGATTGGGAACGAGGGCAGAAAAAGACGCGGAGGATCGGCGACCCACCGCGTCGGTCCGCGTTTGGGTGCGGGCTTCCTACGGGCAAGATTTACTGATGTGCCACCAGTAGCACCATTTCAATCGAAAAATTCGGCACAGTCAAGTGCCAACAGTGGCACATATGAGCGCTTCATTCTCTCAACCAATCCGAAATGTCATTGGACCTAAGATCCAAAAACTTCGTCAGGCCAAGGGGTGGTCACAGATAGAATTGGTGGGAAAACTTCAACTCGGTGGTTGGGACATCGAGCGAACCGTTCTGACCAAAATTGAAAATGGTCACCGGTGCATTACAGATTATGAGCTTATCTTGATCGCCAAGGTCCTCGGCGTAACCCTGAATGATTTACTGCCACGGCCGCTTGGAGATTTGGCCCAGCTCTTCAAAAGATAACTTTTTTTGCCTCGTTACGAATCTCCAGATTCGTAACGTCTCTTGCCTTGGAAACTCTGATACTAGGTATAACACCATTTTTACAGTTACTTAGGGGCACCTCAGGAAAAAACAGAAATTCTTTTCTTTTCCTGAGTTCCTGAGTTCCTGATAAAAACCAAAGTGATCGTATAACTGGTACCATTACGCCTGCGGAAATTCCCGCAGCATCCGCCCGAGCGCCTCCATCGGCAGGCCGATCACGTTCGTGCGCGAGCCCTCGATGGTTTCCACGATGCTCTCGTCGCTGTCGTCCTGGGCCGCGTAGGCGCCCGCTTTGTCGAGCGGGTTGATCCGCGCCAGGTAACGGCGCAGGCCCGCTTCGTCGAGCGTGCGGAATTTCACTCGGCTCATCTCCACCAGCGCGCGGCTGGTGGCCGGGGTGGCGCGCTCGGCCCAGACGGCGGTGTAGACCTCGTGGATGCGCCCGTTGAGGCGCGAAATCATCTCGAAAGCGGCCTCCATATCAGCCGGTTTGCCGAGGCTGGCCCCGTCGAGCGCCACGAGCGTGTCCACGCCCACGACGATTTCCGACGGGTTCTTTTTCGAAATATGGAGCGCCTTTTGCTGGGCGTTGAAAAGCGTGATCTCGGCCACGTCCAGGTCCGGCGGCATGATCTCATCGACGTCAGCTGGCTCCACGCGGAAGCAATAGCCGAATTCGGTGAGAAGCTGGCGGCGGCGGGGCGAAGCGGAGGCTAAAACAAGGTTCATCGGGACTTCTTGGAAGCCGCCGGAGCGGCATTCGCGGTGGCGGGGACGGGAGTCGGCGCGTTGTCGCGGTAGAAGAGCACCCCGTGGCGGCGGATGTTGTAGATCACCGCGCGCAGGTCGTCGGCCACCTGGCCGTTGCCAAGCAGCATCGGGATCGCCCCATGGCCGTTCTGCGCCTGGTTGAGCACGCCCTGGCCTACTTTGACGATGCCGCGCACGTCGGTCACGACCCCGCGCACATCGGTGGCGGCCCCGTTGATGGTCACCATGGCCGCCTTCGCCTCGGAGAACGTCTCCTTTGCGCTGTCAACCGCCGAGAGGGCTCCGCCGATCACGCCGTCGATTTTGGTCGAGGCCTGGGCCAGGTTGTCGCTGGTGGTTTTGATATTCGCGAAGGAGGCTTGCAGATTCTTCATGTTCTCGTCGTTGAGCGCGCCGGTGCGGACCTGCGTCAGGACGTCGGTCATTTCATCCAGCGCCACGCCGAGCTTCTTCATGTTCTTTTCGCCCTGGCTGGCCAGTTCGTTGAAATCCGTCACCGGGGTGCCGCGCACTTTCGAGCCCGCGACGATCACGTTGTCGTCCTTCGGTTCAAATTTCTCGTAATCGAACCCCGTGGGCAGGCCCACCATTACCGAGGTGTCGCCCATCAGGCCGGATTTGCCGATCATGAAAAAGCAGCCCTTGGGCAGCCGGATGTCGCTGCGGATTTTCAGCTTCACCGGGATGATGCCGATCTGCCCGGGCATGGCCTTCGGCGCGTCGGCCACCACGCCGATGCGCGCGCCGGAGAGCTGCACGTCGGCGTTTTTGACGAGCCCGCTGGCGTTGGGGAACTCGACGGTGATTTCGTAGGTGTCGGAAAGGCCCTGCCCGACGCGGCCAAACTGAACGGCCATCGCGCCGATGATGACGAGGCCGATCAGCACAAAGAGGCCGACCTTGGTTTCGAGACTTTTTTGATCGTTAGCCATGGGAATAAAGGAAAATGTTTTTTAGTCCGAGTCGCCGGAACGGCCCTCGATGAAGTCCTGGATGAGCGGGTCGGGCGAGGCGACGAGCTCGCAGTAGGCCCCGTGAAAGTAGATGGACCCCTCGTGCAGGAATGCCACACTGTCGGCCACGTGGCCCGCGCACTTCATGTCGTGCGTGACGACCACCGACGTAATGCCGAAGCGCTTCTGCGTGCGGCGAATGAGATGGTTGATCGAGTCCGACACCACCGGATCGAGGCCCGCCGTCGGCTCGTCGTAGAGCACGCAGTTCGGGTGGGTGATGATGACGCGGGCCAGGGCCACGCGTTTTTTCATGCCGCCGGAGAGGTTCACCGGAAGCTTCTCCTCGTGGCCGGTCAAGTCCACTGATTCGAGCGCCTCGGCCACCTTGTCGCGGATGATTTTCGGGTTGCGCTCCCCGGCTTCGCGCAGGGGGAAGGCGACGTTTTCCGCCACCGTCATCGCGTCGAAAAGGGCGCAGCCCTGGAACATCATGCCGATGGTCTTGCGGATGGGCAGCAGCTCGCGCTCTTTGAGGCCCACGATCTGGCGGCCTTCGATAAAGACCTGGCCCTCGGTGGGCGTCATGAGGCCGATCAAGTGCTTTAAAAAGACGCTCTTGCCGCTGCCGGAGCGGCCCAGGATCACCAGCGTTTCGCCTTCGGAGACCTCCAGATCCACGCCGCGCAGGATTTGCTGGGTGCCGATCGTCTTGGTCAGCCCCACCACGGAAAGCATGCTTTGTTGGGCGGTCGTCGTCATACTCCGGCGGGGAAGAAAACGTTAAGGATCATCGTGAGGAAAAAGTTCGCGATCAGGATGGCCAGCGAACCGATCACCACGGATTGCGTGGTCGCGTAACCGACGCCGACGGCCCCTTCCTTGGATTTGAGGCCCTCGTTGCAGGCGATGAAAACGATCATGATGCCAAAGACGAAGCCCTTGGTCAGCGTGATCTCCACATCGCGCATGGCCGTGAATTTCTCCATGTAATTCACGTAATAGACCTCCGCCACGCCCATCATGTGAACGGCGACGAATTGGCCCGCCTGGATGCCGATCCAGACGCATTCGGCCACGAGGATCGGCATGGAAATCATCAGCGCCACCATCCGGGGCACCACGAGGTAATCCACCGGGTGAACGCCCAGGGAGCGCAGAGCATCGACCTGTTCGGTCACTTTCATCGTGCCGATCTCAGCCGACATCGCGGCCCCCACCCGGCCCGCCACCATCAGGCCCGTGAGCACGGGGCCGAGTTCGCGGAACATCGAGACGGAGACGACCGCACCCACCGCCGTTTCCATCGAGAGCCGGTGAAATTGGAAATACGTCTGGGCGGCAAAGACCATCCCGGTGAAGGCCCCGGTGACGATCACGACGAGCTGCGAGCGGTAGCCCACCTCCATCAACTGTTCCAGGACGAGCTTCCAGCGGATGGGCTTGGTCACAAGGGAGCGCGCGGTTTCGAGCACCAGGGACATCAGTTCGCCCAGGTAACCCAAAAACGCGAGGACGGTGGAACCGATGAAACGCGACAGGAGCATGAAGCTGCGCATCATAAGCCGTGAAATTCGCCCCGTCCAGTGATCCCGGCAAAATTGGCCCAGCCTTTTGCCTTCAGTTCCCCCGCGAGGCGGGTGTACGCTTGCGCCCTTTCCTATGACTATCTTTGAAAAAATAGCCGCGCGAGAGATCCCGGCGGACATTGTTTACGAGGAGGAGGATTTCTTCGCCTTCAGGGACATCACCCCACAGGCTCCCGTGCATGTGCTGATCGTTCCCAAGCGGGTCATCCCGGGGATCAGCGGCAGCCAGCCCGGCGATGCCGAGCTGATGGGCAAAATGCTCGTGGCGACGCCCAAGATCGCCCGGCTGCTCGGCGTATTTGAAGGCGGCTACCGCCTGGTCATCAACCACGGCAAAGACGCCGGGGAAACCGTTCCCCACCTGCACATCCACCTGCTCGGCGGCCGAGCGCTGGGTTGGCCCCCGGGCTAGGAAGAAGGCCGATCCCCATGCCCCGCAGCGGGGGGGCTTCACGCGGCATGAAAAAAGAGGGGAATATTGATACTCACGCAAAGGCGCAAAGGCGCAAAGGCGCAAAGAAAGGCAGGACTCTTTGCGTCTTTGCGTCTTTGCGTGAGCCCTCTGCCTTTTTTATAGGGCACCTATTTTCGGCTTAGGGGAGACTAGGTAGTGTCGTCACGAGAGCCGCAACGGCATCCACTTTGGCTTTTTGCGCCGTTTTGCAGCTATTTTTGGGTCAGTATTCACCAATATTGCCCTCAAAAATAGCCACAAAACGGCATCAAAAATCCTTCGTGGCTGCCATGCGCATCTCGTGACGACACTACCTAGTACCTTGTCTCAAGGATTTCTTCGGAAAGAAGAGAAACGCAGATTTACACAGGTATAATCTGCGAAAATCTGCGGATAACTCCCCTGTCTTCTTCTTAAAAAGCGATCCGCCAGCCCTGCTTCGCAGCTTGGTCGGCGGTGAAGTAAACGCCGTGGATTTTTAGGCCGTCGCGGTTCACCAGCGTCAGGATGCCGCCGTTCTGCGGCAGCTCCATCCCGCTATCGAGCTGAAATTCCTTGGCTTCCCCCGGAGTGATGCGCCCCTGGAGTGGCCAGCGCATCTTATTTTCCCCCGTCAGCCGCCAGCCTGCCAGGTCGATGGTCTTTGGGCTGATGTTGAGCAGCGTGGCTGATTGCCGCGCGGGCTGGTTTGGAGCCGGGTTGACCATCAGGGCCGCGATGCGCACCGTGGATTCGTCGGCGTGCGAGCTTCGTTCGCCGCCCACCACCGGCGCCAGTAGTTCGCGCGGAAAGACCGGGGCGGGCAGCGCATGGCCGCTTGCGGAGGCGGTGCGCCACGACTGCGACTGGAATTTCAGGAAAATGCCCGTCCAGCGCTGCTGCCGGGGGTGCTCGATCAAAACGGCCCCATCCTGCCACGGCCCGTCCTGCTCCAGGTGGCACGGGTCGTTGCCCTGGTTCATGTGGACGTCGTGCAGCCCGCGCGAGGGGTGGAACTTGAAAATGTGGTCGCTCGCTTCGGCCTCCCACGGCTCGCCAAAGACGTACACCCAGCAGCCCGGGTCGTCCATGGCCCCGGCGAAAATCCCCTCCAGCACCTCGTTCAAGTCCACGCCCCCCTTTTGCGCCGAGGAGGGCAGCTTCATGAACTGGTCGCGGGGAAACAGGTTGAGCCGGATATAGTCGAGCGCCAGCCCGCCTGGGCGCTGCTCGATGCGGTGCAGCCCGGGGGAAATGCGGTGCAGGGCCGAGGTAATCGGGTGGCCGAAGCGCAGCTTGATCAAATACTCCATCTCCGAGGGCTCCAGCATCGAGCGCACGTTGATCGCCGCTCGGTAGAAGACGCCCTCGGCGTCGATCTGGAGCTGAAAATGGGGGTGGTTCTCCAGGGAAGAACGCGTTGCACAGGGACGGCCCTTCAGAACGGCGTAGGATTTGAGCGGCATCGGGGAATGCCCAGAACTTCCCACATGTAACCTACTCAAATCAAGAGCAGTATGGGTTAAACCTGCACTTAATATCGGGGGGTTGCCCCGATAGGCAGCGGATGCGTTTTCTGATCAACTCTCTCCCGTCGACAGTTTCAGTCATGGACTCGACGCCGGGCGATGGACACGCCCGGAGAGACTGGCGCCTTTAAAGACAATGGAAGTCAGGGGGAGGAAGGAACCGCAAGGACTGCGGTCTTTCCTCCCCTTCCTTTTACTGGAAATTTCTTCCCGGTAATGCTGAAATGGGGGCCGATGCCGTCTACCGCCAAAAAAAGCCGCGTTCAACTCGACGAATTGCAGCACAAACAGATCTCCGAGCAAGACTATCGCCGCAAACTCAAAGAGCAGGAACTCAAGCTCCTGAGCCTTCAGCGCCAGCTGGCCGAGTCCAAGACCAACAACGTCATCGTCGTGGTCGAGGGGCCCGATGCCGCGGGCAAGGGCGGGGCCATCAAGCGTCTGGTCGAGCGGCTCGATCCCCGGCTCCTCAAGGTCTACTCCGTCGTCAAGCCGACCGCCGAGGAGTACCTGCACCACTATATGTGGCGTTTTTGGAATAAGCTGCCCGGCTACGGCCAGATGGCCATCTTCGACCGCTCGTGGTACGGCCGCGTGCTGGTGGAGCGCGTCGAGGGGTTCGCCTCCGAGGCCGAGTGGAAGCGCGCCTACCGGGAGATCAACGAATTCGAGCGCGTGCTCACCGACGACGGCACCCTCATCCTCAAATTTTACCTCCACATCGACAAAGACGAGCAGCTCATCCGGTTCAACCGCCGCCAGGCTGACCCCTACAAACACTGGAAAATCACCGAGGAAGACTGGCGCAACCGGCGCAACTGGGACCAGCACAACCAGGCCGCCGAGGAGATGTTCGAGCACACGTCGAGCGCCGTCGCCCCGTGGTACGTTATTCCCGCCAATTACAAATGGTACGCCCGCCTGCGCATGGTGAAGATCGTCACCGAGCAGTTTGAGAAACTCCTGGGAAAATAATGAGCCGCCCCCCCCGGACCCTCACGTTCATCCCGGCCCTGGTCATCGCCCTCGCCCTCACCGGCTGCGACCAGGCCTTCCAGGACCGCGCCGAACGCAGCGGCGTCCAGGCCGACCAGAAAGCGGCCAACGGCCAGTACGACGAAGCCATCCCGCTCTACGAATCGGCGCTCGACGGCACGCCCAAGACGGCGGAGACCCATTTCAAGCTCGGCATCATCTACGAAGAGCAGCTCAAAGACCCCGTCGGAGCCATCCACCACTTCCAGCGCTACCTGGCCATGTCCCCCGCGGGGCCCCACGCCAAGGACGCCCAGCGCTTCCTCAAAGAAGACCAGATGAAGCTCGGCGCCGCTCTCGGCAACGGGGCCACCGTCTCGCAGGAGGACGCCAAGCGGCTGAAAAACGCCAACCTGGAGATGCAGAAGAAAATCGTCCAGCTCAAGAGCGACCTCGAAGCCGCCGTTAAAGCCCGCATCGAAGCGTACAAAGCCCTCGGCAAAGCGGGCGGGCCCAAGCCGGAGCAGACCCAGAAGCCCCTGCGCGAAGGCGTGCGCACCTACACCGTCGGCCCCGGCGACACGCTGGCCTCCATCGCGCGGAAGTTCTACAACAACTCCGCCAAGTGGAAGAACATCCAGGACGCCAACTTCGAGCCGATGGACGGCACCGCCAAACTCAAGCCCGGCATGGTGCTGATGGTGCCGTAGGCTTACGAGCCCGAAAAACAGCGCGCGCCAAGTTTCAAGAGTTGACCCCATTAACTTGCCCCCATTAATTGACGGCAAAGATAAAATGACCTTGCGTGCTTCAGACTTAATTCGTGCGCCGTATTGGAATTGCCCATTTTGTCATGAGGAGGCGGTTTTCGGAGTATTGAGTGTGGATGGAAACTCTTACTCCAGGCGATGCAAAAAATGCTGGCAAACCCGCAATTTTCCTCTCCCGAATCTGGAGCGAAAGGTTCTGTACCTAGACCAATTCTTCTTGAGCAACGTCATTAAGACACTTGATCCCACGACCGAACCGGCCCACCTCCGGAGAACCGATCCCTTGGGCTTTTATCGGAATGCATTTGAGAAAATTCACCGACTCTGCAACCTCCAGCTTCTGGTTTGTCCCTATTCGCGGGTTCACCAAGACGAATCAATTGTCTGGGAAGACTACTTCAAAAAGCTGAAGCGCCTGTACGAGATGCTATCGTACGGTGCGAGATTCGAAACACCGGAGAAGATTCGTAACGCTCAAATCCTATCATTCGCAAGGAACTGGGCGGGTATCGCGGCAAATGACCAACAAATCATTGATCGCAAAACGGTGATCTGCGGTAGGATCGATGAATGGCAGAATTGGTTTCAAATTACTCTCAACCGAACCATCATCCCCGAAGTAATAGTCGAGCTTCGCGAAACTCGGGAGAAAAAGTATCAAGGCTACCTGGGCGTTCACGAAAGATGGAAAACAGAAGATCATCGCAAATTTGCATACTGGCTCCGGGAAGAAGAATTGGCGCTTAGCACGGTATTGAAAGCGAGATTTGCGAGGACGATGGCACGAGAATTCCAAATTCGCGCTGCTCAACATGAGCGGACATGCGAGGACGTTTTCTCGCTGATGGATCCAGACTTTCAGTTGTTGATTGACTTGGACGCAGTTTTTCGCGAAGCCGGGATGAGAGAGGACGAATTGTTCGGGAAACCGTGGGAGTGTTTGGAATCCGAAGCGTTCGGGGATGTCCCGTTCGTAAAAATATCCTGCCATTTGTTTGCTGCACTGGCTCGAAGGGCACCAGGGCGAAAAAAACCTCCAACGAAACATCCATTCAATGATGTTGATATGCTGGCAGCTTACCTTCCGTGTTGCGATGGGATGTTCGTCGATAAGGAAATGCACGGATTACTCGATGAGCAACCGCTCAAAAAAGCATTGAACTATGGAACGAAAATCTTCTCACTGCGCTCGAAAGAAGAATTTCTCGATTTTCTAGATCAGATCGAGAGCAGTGCGACGACTGAGCACTTGGCCAAAGTTCGCGAAGTTTATGGCGACGGATGGTATAGATAGGAGTCGGGCTTTCAGTCTTGACCTGATTAACAGATGCTAAATCCTGAAGGCCAACTCTTGAAACTTGACAGTATAAAAAAGAAGAACCACTTGGCTTCTTTTAAAGAGTTGCCCCATGTTCAGGACGCCAACTTCGAGCTGATGGTGCTGTAGCCGTCACGAATCCGAGGAGCCGGGAGGCCGGTGCTGCATGTTTGGCGGGTAGAAACGGGGTTTCGAGATTTTTTCCTGTTTCATTTCCCGCTCGAAGCAGGGAACGCAGATGATGTGCGAAACGGGGCTGCCTTTGATGACGTAGTAATTCTTTCGCACATTTTTTTGGGGTGGTAAGAGGAAGGTTGGCAAAAAGAGAGCAACCCATGAGCGAATACAAAGAAGAAACGCAGGAAACGGCGGGTAGCGCCGTAGCCGGGGCCGAAGGCCACGGCAAGATCATAAGTATCGACGAAGGAAGGATTAAAGAACACCTGAGCGGGGTGGTACTAGAGGCGGTTGAGGAGACGTTGAACGCGCTACTAGACGCGGAGGCCGACCGGTTGTGCGGGGCGAAGCGTTATGAGCGCAGCGGGGATCGGGCTGACACCCGAGCGGGGCATTACGAACGGCAACTGCATACCAAAGCAGGCGAAGTCAGTTTGAAGGTGCCCAAGCTGCGGAGCCTGCCCTTTGAAACGGCAATCATCGAACGCTACAAGCGCCGGGAGAGCAGCGTCGAGGAGGCGCTCGTCGAAATGTATTTGGCCGGAGTGAGCGTGCGGCGGGTCGAGGACATTACCGAGGCGCTCTGGGGAACCCGGGTAAGCCCGAGCGTGGTGAGCGATTTAAACCAGAAGATCTACGGGCAGATTGAGGAGTGGCGCAACCGGCCCATCGAAGGCCGCTTTGCCTACGTCTATCTCGACGGGGTATGGCTTAAGCGAAGCTGGGGCGGAGAGGTTAAAAACGTGAGCATTTTGATCGCCGTGGGAGTTAACCAGGACGGCTATCGTGAAGTGCTAGCAGTGGCCGAAGGAACCAAGGAGGACAAGGAAAGCTGGACGAACTTCATGCGGGGGTTGAAGCAGCGGGGTTTGGCCGGAGTAAAGCTCTTCGTGAGCGACAAGTGCCTGGGGCTGGTAGAAAGCCTTGCGGATTTTTACCCAGAAGCGAAATGGCAGCGATGCACGGTGCATTTTTACCGCAACGTATGGACGGCGGTGCCGAGTGGGAAAGTCAAGGAAGTGGTGGCCATGCTCAAAGCGATCCATGCCCAGGAAGACCTGGCTGCGGCGCAGGAAAAGGCAAAGGCGGTCGTCTTTAAACTGCGGGAAATGAAGCTTGGCAAAGCAGCGGAACTGGTCGCGACGGGCATCGAGGAGACATTGAGCTACATGCACTTCCCCCGCGAACACTGGCGCAACCTGCGAACCAACAACCCGCTGGAACGCGTAATCCGGGAAATCCGGCGACGAACCCGAGTGGTAGGTTCCTTCCCCGACGGCCAGAGTGCCTTGATGCTCGCAGCCGCGCGGCTGCGGCACATCGCCGGAACCAAGTGGGGCAGCAAGCGCTACCTGGACATGAGCCGCCTGCGCGAGAACCCATCAGCCACAGAGGAAGCCGTAGCCTGATCGACAAATTTGATATCCGCCCCCGCGGGGGCGGATATCAAAACCAAACAAGAAACCCAAAAACAAAGACCAACCTTCCTCAGGCCATCAACTGAAAGTGCGAAAGAATCTGGACACTACCCTGCCTTTGCCGCTGTCTTTGATGATCTTGCCGCACCAAGCACAAATAATGGTAAACAATTGAGGGCTCCTTTTTTTTGGCGCGGGGCAAAAAAAAGGGGCGCGGCCATGCCGTGCTGGTCCAGAGGCCCTGAGAAGCCCGCCACCAAAGCACAACAGACCGCGCCGATTCTTCGGCGTAGTAAGCATGTTTGGTGGCGAAATTTCTCAGGTTTCTGGAGCCCCAATCTGCCTTACGCAGTTTAAAAATGTAAGATGTTCGGAGTACCCTTCGCAAAGCTTGGGCGGGCGGTCAAGTATTCATTACGGCGCGGGGGCGCGCATCTTTACTGGAAATTTTCCGCGCAGTTGCTCTAATCACCCCCGCCATGACTCTCTCGACCAAGCCGATACCATCCGCCGAACGCCTCATCTTCGCCCTCGACGTGCAGACCGCCGACGAAGCCAAAGCCCTCGTCACCCAACTCGGCGACGCCGTCCAATTCTACAAAATCGGCCTCGAACTCTTCATGGCCGGGGGCTACTTCGAGCTGCTCGACTGGCTGGCCTCCCAGGGAAAGAAAACTTTCGTTGACCTGAAATTCTTCGACGTCCCCGAGACCGTCAAACGCGCCGTCGCCGCCCTCAAGGGCCGCCCCGTCGAATTCTGCACCGTCCATGGCAACCAGAGCATCATGGAAGCCGCCGCCGAAGCCGCCGCGGGCAGCAGCATCAAAGTGCTCGCCGTCACCGTCCTCACCAGCCTCGACCAGGGCGACCTGGCCGACCTCGGCTTCGCCTGCGACACCGCCGAGCTCGTCCTTTCCCGCGCCAAGCGCGCCCTCTCAACCGGTTGCGCCGGGGTCATCTCCTCCGGGCTCGAAGTCGCCCGCCTGCGCGACAGCCTGGGCGAAAAACTCCTCATCGTCTCCCCCGGCATCCGCCCCGTGGAGAACCGCCCCGCCGACGACCAGAAACGCATCGTCACGCCGACCGCCGCCTTCGAGGCCGGGGCCGACTACATCGTCGTGGGCCGCCCCATCCGCAACGCCCCCGATCCCCGCGCCGCCGCCCAGGCCATCCAGCGGGAAATCGCCGCCGTTTTCGCCGGGAAATAGACGCCCCGGGAGGAACCGGGCGGGGTGCCGCTCGCGAACCCCTCCAGGTTCTGCTATACTTTGCCGCAAATCACATGAGCCAAGCACCGCTGCTAGAAGTCCGGAATCTCTCGGTCCAGTTCGCCACGGAAGAAGGCGTCGTTGAGGCCGTCAAAGACGTCTCCTTCACGATCGACGCCGGGGAAACCCTCGCCGTCGTGGGCGAGAGCGGCTCGGGCAAGAGCGTCACTGCCCTTTCGCTCACCCGCCTACTGCCGGAGCCGCCCGCCCGGTACACCAGCGGCGAGATCCTGCTCAACGGCTTTAACGTGCTCGCCATGCGGCCCAGCGAACTGCGCGGCGTGCGCGGCAAGCGGATCGCCTACATCTTCCAGGAGCCCTCGACCTCGCTCAACCCCGTCTTCACCATCCACTTCCAGATCGCCGAAGCCCTCAAGCTCCACCGGCCCGACGTCACCGACTACGAAGCCGAGGTCGCCAAGTGGCTGGGCTTGGTCGGCATCGTCAACCCGGAGCAGCGCATGTGGGACTACCCCCACCAGCTCAGCGGCGGCATGCAGCAGCGCGCCATGATCGCCATGGCCCTCTCCTGCCAGCCCGACCTCCTCGTGGCCGACGAGCCGACCACCGCGCTCGACGTCACGATCCAGGCGCAGATCATCGAGCTTCTGCGCGATATTAAGCGCCAGCTCGGCATGAGCATCCTCCTCATCACGCACAACTTCGGCATCATTGGCGGCCTGGCCGACCGAGTGGCCGTGATGTTCCGGGGCAAAATCGTCGAATACGGCAAAACCGAGGACGTCCTGCGCCACCCCCAGCACCCCTACACCCGGGCGCTCATCGAATGCATCCCCAAGCTCGGCAGCCGCGCGCGCAGGCTCACGACCATCGACCACGAGAAGCTCGCGTAGGTTACAGATTTAATATGGATGGATGCCGGATTTTCTACGTTAATGTGGATGTTACCTTTGTGCGGCCACTTCAGGGCGTTGACCTGACGCAGCAAGGGCGCGTTTCCATTGAAAAGATAGAAGCCAGGAAGATACTGGGCTTTGTGCAGGAATTTGGCTGCACGGCCGATTCTCAACTGGAGATGCAGGAAATGGTTCGAGCGATTGTATTGGCTCGGGAAGACGAAGAAAACGCAATCATCCATTTTGATCGAATTGGCGAAATCGCACCTGAGGATTTGGAGAGCGAAATTTACCAGGACGAAGACATTGCCCTCGCATTAATGCGAGCCCCCACATCCAAGGGAATTTGGTACCAAACGGGGCGAGCTTTTTACCACGACTAATACGATCTACACGGACAAAAGCCATTAAGTCTCACGCAAAGACGCAAAGGAGGCAGGTGCGTCTCTTGGGCCTCGTTCCCAACCTCCAGATTGGGAACGTCTTCTGTCTGCGAATCTCTGATTCGTTCCGTACGGTTATGGAATCAGAGATTCCCAGACACCGACGTTACGAACCTGGAGATTCGTAACGAGGGTCGCGGGTGTCGCTACCCCAGCACTGCCACCACGTTCACCACGGCCCCCTTCGGCTGGATCGGGATCACATTCCCGCTCACCGCCTGGCCGTTGACGCATAAGGTCTTGATGCCCTTGGACGCGCCGCCGGGGTTTTGGATTTCTATGTGGTAGGTCGCCCCACGGAACACGCGGTCCACTTTATACCCCTTCCAAGCGCGCGGGATGCACGGGTCGACCACGAGCCCCTCGGCTCCGGGCCGCACGCCCAGGATGTATTGCGAGATCGCCACGAAACACCACGCCGCCGTGCCCGTCAGCCAGGAGTTCTTGCCCTCGCCCGGGGTGAGCGCATCGCGCCCGGCGGTCATCTGGTTGTAGACGTAGGGCTCGCAGCGGAAGGTGTCGATCTGCTCCTCCTTGCCGCTCGGGCAGACGCTCATGTAATACTCGAACGCCTTGTCGCCCCGGCCCACGAGCGCCTCGGCGACCTGGATCCACGTGTTGTTGTGCGTGAAGATGCCTGCGTTCTCCTTGTACCCCGGGGGGTAGCTGGTGATTTCGCCCAGGCGCGGCTGGTAGGTGGAGTAGGCCGGTTGCTGGAGAATGATGCCGTTGGGGGTGGCGAGGCGCTCTGCCACGGAGTCGAGCGCCGCCAGCGCATGGCCGTTCTCCAAGCCCACACCGCCGAGCACGCCCCAGCCCTGGCTCTCGATGAAAATCTGCCCCTCGTCGTTCTTGGCCGAGCCGATGGCTTCGCCGAAAGCGTCGTAGGCGCGCAGGAACCATTTCCCGTCCCAGCCGTGCGCCTCGATCACCTCCTGCATCGCCGCCCGCCGGGCGAGGGACTCGGCGGCTTTATCCGCCTGGCCGAGCTGCTGGTAAATACCCGCCATGCTCTCCGTGGCCGCGCAGAAAAGCCCCGCGATCATCACCGACTCCGCCACGCGCGCCGCCGCGCCGGAGACGTCGCCCGCGAGCTGGAAGCTCTCGCCCGGCGTTGTCGAGTGGCAGTTGAGGTTGAGGCAGTCGTTCCAGTCGGCGTGGCCAATGAGCGGCAGGCCGTGCGGCCCGCGCTCCCGCAGCGTGTAGGCAATGGAGACCTCCAGGTGGTCAAGCAGCGTCGCGCCGTCCTGGTTGTCCTTATCGGCATAGCCGATCTTCTCCGAGAGGATCGCGGTGTCGCCCGTTTCGTTGAGGTACGCGGCCACGGCGAGCGGCAACCAGAGAGGGTCGTCGTTGAAGCCGCCGCCCAGCGCGGTGTTCCCCTTCTTCGTCAGCGGCTGGTACTGGTGATAGCACGAACCGTCGGCGCATTGCGTCGCCGCGAGGTCCAGGAGGCGTTCGCGGGCGCGTTCCGGCTGGATGTGGACGACGCCCAGCAGATCCTGGTTGCTGTCGCGGTAGCCCATGCCGCGCCCGATGCCGCTTTCGTAGAAGGAAGCCGAGCGCGAGAGGTTGAGGGTCGTCATGCACTGGTACTGGTTCCAGATGTTGACCATGCGCGAGACGTGAGGATCGTCGATTTCGACGTGGTAGATGGAGAGGAGCCGGTCCCAGTGGGCCTTGAGCTTGGCAAAGGCTTCGTCCACCGCCGCCGAGGTACCGAGGCGTTCGGCGACTTTGCGGAAGGGGGCCTTATTGGCCACGCCGGGGGCGGAGAATTTCTCGGCGTGCGGGTTCTCGGCCACGCCGAGGAGGAAATGGAAACGCTTTTCGCCGCCGGGCGCAAGCGTGAGGTCGATCTGCTGCGCCGCCACCGGGGCCCAGCCGAGCGTGACTTCGCTGGAGCACTTGCCCGCCAGCACCGCGCGGGGGGCATCGAGCCCCTCGTGAACGCCCACGAAGCGGTCCCGGCTCACCTCGAACCCGCTCGCCTGCGCTCCAAAAAGCGAGAAATAGGCGAAGTGATCGCGGCGCTCGCGGTATTCGGTGACGTGGAAGACCGTGTTGGCCTCCACCTCCACCTGGCCGGTGGAAAAATTACGCTGGAAGTTGGATTGGTCGTCCATCGCGTCCCACAGGCACCACTCCACGAAGCCCCAGAGGCTCACCGATTTTTCCGCCGCGCCCAGGTTGCGCACCCGCACATCCCACACCTCGGCCTTTTCGCCGACCGGGATGAAATAGCGCACGCTGACCTCCAGGCCGTTCTTTTCGCCCGTGATGACGCTGTAGCCCATGCCATGGCGGCATTCGTAGCGATCCAGCGCCGTGCGGGTCGGCTTCCATCCGGGGTTCCAGACGGTGTCGCCGTCCTTTATATAGAGGTAGCGCCCGTTGGAATCGAGCGGGACGTTGTTGTAGCGGTAGCGCGTCAAGCGGCGCAGCCGGGCGTCCCGGTCGAAACAGTAGCCGCCCGCCGTGTTGGAGATAATGCCGAAGAACTCCTCGCAACCGAGGTAGTTGATCCACGGCAACGGCGTCGCCGGGTTGGTGATGAGGTATTCGCGTTGCGCGTCGTCGAAGTGTCCGTAGGGATTTTGCATGGGAGTGGGTGGGAAAAAAAGGGTTATTCGGCGGCGAGGTCGATCTCCGGAAGGTGGGTGCGGAGGGCTTCGTCAACACGGCCCGCCCCGCCGCATGTCGAGCGCACGAGCAGCATGGGCCGGGGCGTCCGGTCGCATTGACGCGGCTGGGGCCCGGCGAGGCCGAGGGCGCTTTGCAGCAGCCCATGGGCGATGAAGTCGAAATCCTGGTGGATCGTCGAGAGCGGCGGATCGCTGAACCGGCTGGCCTCGGTGTCGTTGTAGCCAACGATGCGGTAATCCTCCGGCGCGCCGAGGCCCAGCTTGTGCATGGCCGTCATGAAGCGCAGCGCGTGCTCGTCGTCGTAGGCTACGACGGCTAGGCGCCCGCGAAATTCCCTCCAGCGCTCCGCCAGCTCGTCCATGGCCGGGGCTCCGGGGCCCGCCAGGCCGCAGAGCCGGGGCAGATTCTCGCGGGCCGTGAAGTGGTGATACGCCGCCAGGCGGTACTGGAGCACGGCGTCGTGGGGCGAATCCGGCCCGAGGTAGGCGATGTGCGTTTCGCCCAGCGCCTGGAAGTAGCGGCAAATTTCCTCCACCGCCCCCGTCGTGCTGGCCTCGAAAAGCTCGGGTTTGATGTAGCAATACCGCTCCAGGCCGGGGATTAAGAGCGCCAGGCTGATCGGCAGCGGGCTGCGCCCCACCAGCGCGCGGACTTCCTCGCTCTGTTCGTGCGGGAACCACGGGAGCGTCAAGGCCGTGCAGCCCTCCTGCTGAAACCGGAGCGCCTGGGCCAGCGCATCCCCCGCGAGGTCGCGCACCCAGCCGGAGCGGATCTCCAGATCCGCGCTGCCCCCCGCCTCGGCGATGGCCTGGAGGAGCCGGGAGGCATAGGCGTTGCCCTCCTTGTAAACCAGCACCCCCACCGGGCCCGTACCGGGCCGCGTTGCCTCGGCGTTGCGGGCCACGAAAGTCCCGCTGCCGCGCCGCCGGGCGATCCATCCGTCGTCGGTAAGCTGCTTGAGCGCCCGGCGCACTGTTAAAAAATTACAGCCGTACATCGAGGCCAATTCCCGCTCCGCAGGCAGCTTGGCTCCCACCGGTAAACTGCGGATCAACTGCCGCACCTCGGCTTCGACATGCTGATGTTTTAAGAGTGTTTTCACAGGGGGAAGGGCTGGGAGGACTATAGCAACTGCTTTAATCGCGAGTCAACTTATTCACCGCCGATTCAATGATCAAGGAAAACCTGATCAGAAGGGCGGGAATGCCTCGGTAGAAAGAACGATTGCGTGCGGCTGCATAACGTCGTTAAACTCTGCCTCATGCCTGACAATGCACTTTGTTCCGCACCCGCGGCGGCGCGAGAAACCTTTGTCCAAGCTTACCGTTGGATGCTTCTCGCCCGGATTTTGGAGGAGAAGCTGGCCAGCTTGTACCGAGCCGGGAAGATCAACGGAGGTGTATTCCTGGGCAAAGGACAGGAAGCCTTGAGCGCGTCGCTGGGCATGTCGCTGCGCAAGGGGGATATTTTTGCCCCCCTTATTCGCGACCAGGCGGGCCGCCTCGCCTTCGGGGAGGACATCCTGGAAGCGGTGCGCACCTATATGGGTTCCGCCCTGGGGCCCATGCGGGGCCGCGAGGGGAACGTCCACCGGGGCCGCCCCAAGGACGGCTACTACGCCATGATCAGCCACCTGGGGGCCATGATTTCCGTCGTCTGCGGAGGCCTGATCGCCCGGCGGTTTAAGGGCGAAAAGGGCGTCGTCGGAGCCACGTGCATCGGCGACGGCGGCACCTCCACAGGGGCCTTCCACGAGGCCCTCAATCTCGCCGCCGTCGAGAAGCTCCCGCTGGTCCTCATCATTGCCAACAACCAATTTGCCTACTCCACCCCGAACGACCGCGAATTCGCCTGCCATGACCTGGTGGACCGCGCCATCGGCTACGGCGTGGAGGGCCACAAAGTCGACGCCACCGACCTCGACGCCTGCCTCGACGTCGTGGGCCGCGCCGTCGCCCGGGCCCGCGAGGGGCATGGGCCGCAGATGGTCGTCGCCAGCCTGCTGCGCCTCTCCGGCCACGGCGAACACGACGACGCCAGCTACATCCCCGAGGCGCTCAAAGCCGCGCACCTCGGCCTGGATTGCCTGAAAACCGCCGAATGCGCCCTTATGGAACGCAAATGGCTCGCGCCCGAAGAACTGGCGGAGCTGGCGGGCTCCATTCAGCAGCAGGTCGAGGAGGCCATCGCCACCGTCCAGCGCGAACCTGCTCCGGACCCCGCCACCGAAACGTGGTGCGCGCTAGCCACCCCCGGCTTGGACGACACCTTTTGCGCGTAAAAAAGTGAATCTGTTTTTTTCATGATTACCTACCTCGAAGCCATTCGCGAAGCCCAGGCCAAGGCGCTCACGGACGATCCCCGTGTGTATATTTACGGCCAGGACGTCGGCCAGTTTGGCGGCGCGTTCAAAGCCACCAAGAACCTCGCCCACGAATTCCCGGGCCGGGTGCTCGACGCCCCCATCAGCGAGGACGCCATGGTTGGTTCCGCCATCGGAGCCGCCATCGAAGGCATGCGCCCCATCGTGGAAATCCAGTACGCGGATTTCTCCACCCCCGGCTTTAACCAGATCGTCAACCACGCCGCCTCCCTCTACTGGCGCACCCGCGTCCCGTGCCCCATCACCGTCCGGCTTCCCTCCGGCGGCACCGCCGGTTCCGGCCCGTTCCACAGCCAGAGCATGGAGGGGGTCTACGCCCAGTACCCCGGGCTCGTCATCCTGACGCCCGCCACCGTCGAGGACGCCTACTCCATGCTGCTCGAAGCCGTCGCCATCGACGACCCCGTCCTCTTCTGCGAGCACAAGTACCTCTACTACCACCTCAAGGCCGAGGGGCTGCCCACCGAGGCGCTCCCCGTCGGCAAGGCCCGCATCGCGCGGCCCGGGCGCGACGTCACCGTCGTCACCTACAGCGCCATGGTCCACGAGGCCCTGGCCGCTGCCGAAGAACTCTCGGGCGAAGGCTACGAAGTCGAGGTCGTTGACCTGCGCTCCATCAAGCCCATCGACACCGACACCGTCCTGGCCAGCGTTGCCCGCACCGGGCGGCTCCTGGCCGTCGGCGAAGCGTGGCCGTGGGGCGGCGTCACCGCCGAAATCGTGGCCCGCGTGGCCAGCGAAGGCCTCGCCCTCCTGGACGCCCCGCCCCGACGCCTCAACGCCAAAAACACCCCCATCCCCTTCCACCCCAACCTTTGGGGCACCCACCGCCCCACCGCTTCCACCGTAGCCCGCGCCCTGCGCGATCTGCTGCGGCTGTAACCAAAAAAATCATCAGGAACTCATGAACTCAGGAACAGAACCCAGCGCCAAGCCGTTCCTGTCTGTAAAAGCTCTTCCATCCTTTCCAATTCTTCTGCCTTTTTCCTGAGTTCCTGAATTCCTGATAAAAAACTTTCATCCCGATGCCGCAAATTCCCATCATCATGCCACAACTCGGCGAATCCATCGCCGAGGCCACCATCGTCAACGTTGCCGTGCAGGTCGGCGACCAGGTCGAAGCCGACCAAGACGTTATCGAAGTGGAAACCAACAAAGCCGTCATGAGCGTCACCACGCCGTGCCCTGGCCGCGTGAGCTGCATCCTGGTAGAAACCGGCCACAGCTACGCCGTGGGCTCCACCCTTGGCTACCTGGAAGCCACCGTCGAGGACGCCAAGCGCCACGGCCTGGACGTGCCCCCGCCCGAGACCGAAGAAGAGGCGGCTGCCTCGGCCGAGGCAGCGCTCGACGGCCAGCCCGCCAAAGCCGCCGAACCGGCCCGGCACGCCGCCGTCCAGCCGACCGTCCACGGCCTGCCCGTCCCGGTCCACGCCACGGGCGCCAGCTACCTTTCCCCGCGCATGAAGGCGCGCATGGAGGAGCTCGGCCTCCACGCCGCCGACCTCTCCGGCATCGCCGGGAGCGGAGCGGCGGGCCGCGTCACCATCGACGACCTGGAGAAATTCTTAAGCCAGCTCGACCACCAATCCCTCACCCCGGCCTCGCCCATGCGCGTCGCCGTCGCCGACGCCATGCGCCGCAGCGCCACCCGGCCCATCGCCACTGTGGGCCGCCCGATCAACGTCGAGCCCATCCTGAGCCACCGCAAAACACGCGACCCGAAACCCGGCCCCGCCCTCTACATGCTGCGCGCGCTGGGCATCGCCCTTTCTGAAAACAGCGCCCCGGCGGGACGGCTCATTGGCGACCGCATCGTCCACCCGGCCTCCATCGACATCGGCTTTGCCGTCGAAGCCGAGGACGGCGTGCTCGTCCCTGTTATCCGCAACGTCGCCGCCCGCAAGCTCGCGGAAATGGTGGGCGAATACAACGACCTCGTGGCCCAGGCCCGGCAGCGGCGCATCCCGCCGAGCGCCAACGGCGGCTCGGTCGCCACCGTCACGAACTTTGGCAATTTCGGCCTCATGTGGGCCACGCCGATCCCGTTGCCAGAGCAAACGCTCGTCCTGGGCCTAAGCTCCGCGCGGATCGTTCCCAACTGGAACCCGGAAACCAAGACCTTCGAGCCGCTCAAAGAAGCCGGGATGACCCTGAGCTTCGATCACCGCGTTCTGGACGGCGGAGCGGCGGGCCGCCTCCTGAGCCGCATCGCCGAGTTGCTCGCGGAGCCGGAGACGCTGTAGGTTTTTGAGCCGCAAAAAGGCGCAAGAGGCGTAAAAACAGAAGGTTAAGACAACAAAATGCCTGCCTGGAAGTTCACCCTGCGGGTGAGTCTAAAACTCTCTGCAAAATTGGCGCATCTCTTTCATTTTGCGCTTTTTGCGCCTTTTTGCGGCCAATCCTATTTCCGATTTTAGGTTTAGCGTCAGTTAATCCGGACCGGCGCGGCGGCATCGAGGGCGATCCAGCCGGTCGAGGCGTCCGGGAGGCGCACGTGGACCCACGCGCCGCGCTCTTGCAGGAGCCGCAGGTGGCTGCCCAGCGGTAGCGTGAGCTGGAGCGGCGAGCCGTCGGCGGGAGCTGTCCGGGCCGGGGTGGAATCGGCGGTGACGATCCAGAGATCGCCCCGCGTGCCGTTCCACGCCGCCACCGCCGCGCCCCAGACGAGCGCCAGTGTGCAAAAGACCGCCGGAGCGAGCGCCACTTCGCGCTTCCAAAGCCTCGGCGCGAAGCTCAGCAAGAGCCCCCAGAAACCCGCCGCCGCGAGCCACGCGGCCCATTGCGGCGAAGGCCATGCAAACGCCTGCGCGTACCACGGCTGGGCCGGGAGCTTGGCCCCGGTTTCCTGCCGCAAGAAGCGCAGGTTGGCTGCCGCCTCGGGCAGAGCCGGGTCGAGGGCGAGCGCCCGTTCGTAGGCCAGGTAGGCCGCCTTTTTGTCGCCCAGGCGGAAGGCCGCGTTGCCGAGGTTGTAGAAGACATTGGCCCGGCGCTCGCCCGCGTCGATGAGAGCTTCGTAACCGCCGCGAGCCCCCTGGAAGTCGCCCTGGTCGTAGCGGCGGTTGGCTTCGTCAAAGGCGGTGGCGGAGGGTTCGGCGAAAAGGGCCCCGGCCGTGCTCAGGCCGATCAAGAGTGAAAGTAGAAACGCTTTAAACATGGCAGGTTTCAAAGGCTTCGAGGATTTGCAGCACTTGCCCGCGTTGGTCGGGCGCGATCGGCGCGGCGGCTCCGCTCCCGGCGTAGCGCAGCTCGTCGTGCGCGGCGAAAATCCGGCGCACGCCCTCGGCGGTTTCGCATTCGAGGGCGCGGCTTGAGCAGGCCAGCTCGGCGTCGATCGTGGCCGGTTCGAGCGCCTCGGGCAGGCGGGCCAGGGCGGTTTCGATCTGGATGACACGGATGGCCGCGTCGAAGAATTCCGGAGCCGCCACGCCTTCGCGGCGGATGAGGGCTTGCGCCTTTTCTTTTTCACGGTGCAGGCGCGCGGTCCTTTGGCGCAGGCCGTTGCCGTTGCGGGCGCGCCGCCATTGCCAGGCGCCGAAGGCCGCGAGCGCCAGCGCGGCGGCCCCCTGGGCAATCCAGAAGAGGCGCGTCTGCCAGACGGGCGCGAAGCCGCTCACAGACGCGCGCCCGAGGTCGGTGCGCAGGTACTGGATGTCTCGCGGGGCCGGGGTGGGCGTCGGCGCGGCAGCGGGTTGGCCCGGGGTCGCGGCGGCGGCTGCCGTCACAGGCGAGGTCGGCGGAAGGGCCCCCTCGACGTTTACCGCGATGGGGGTGGCCTTGAGGGTCTCGTATTTTCCAGAAGAGGGATTGAAAAAGCTGAACGTCACTGGCGGAAGCTCGGCTTGCTTTTCCTCCGGGATGAGCGCCGTCTCGAAGGTCTTGGCGCCCGAGATGCCGACGGCGTCGTCCTGCTGAAATTTGCCGCTGGGCGGGTAGGCGCGCCAGCCGGGCACGTCGGCGGTGGTCGGAGCGTTCATCCGGTCAAAGCTGCCGATGCCTTTCACGACTGCCGTGAGGGTCACGGGGTCGCCTGCCTTGACGCGGGTGGGCGCGGCCTTGGTTTCCAGCGTGAACTGCCCGATGGCTCCGGAGAAATCGGCCGGTTTTCCCGCCGTGGGCAGCGGCTTGACCTCCATCTCCACCGAGCCGGGCCGGATCGTCACCTGCTGCTGCACGTTAAAGGCTTGGTTGAAGAGCGGATCGTTGAGAAAGTCGTCCAGGCCGCCGGGCATTCTGGACCGGCGCGGGCGTTGTTGCGGCAGCACGGCGATGGCGTTGATCTCCGCCGGTTCGAGCGTCAGCTTGCCCGCCTTCACCGGGGTAATGGCGAGTTTGATGACAGCCAGGATCATTTCGCGCCCATCTTTTTCGACATCCCGCGTCTGGAGCCGGTCCATTTTTTGCAGGGCGATGCTGAAGCCGTCGGACTTGGCCGTGACCTGCTGAAGCTGGCAGCGCGTGCGCTTGTCGACGTAGAGCCAGAGTTCCGCCGGGATCGCCTCGCCGACGTAAACGGTCGTTTTGGGCAGTACCCACTGGGCGTAGGCAAAGTCGCCCTCGTTACGAGGGGTGGCCGCGGAAGCGGGGCTGCTACCGCCCGCCGGTTGGTTCCCGCCGCCCGTCACCACCAGCTGGAGCGGCGCGGTCGAGAATTTGACGCCCTTGGCGTCGAAGGTTAAGGCCGGAATGGTATAGGAACCCGCTTTTCGTGGGGTAATAAGGTAAGTGTACCGGATGCTTTGGGATGATTGCCCATTGGTCCACGAAAATTGGCTGGACTGGCCCACGTAGCTGATATTGAGGCCGTCCACCTCGACTTTGGCGGGGGAAACACTCTGGGTTCCCTCCACTTTGACTTCGAGTTCGATCCCGTCTCCCACTTTGCCTTGATTGCTGGAAAGGGAAGCCGTGGCCGAGGGCGACGCGGCCCGGGCCGCACCGCCGCTCCAGAAGAGCAGGAATGCGAGTAAAAAAGCGCTAAGGCAGGAAGGTTTCATCACCAATCTTTTAAAACAGGAGCGTTGCTCCTTGGTTGAATTTTGAAGGGCTGTTCATCTTCGCCTTTGAGGGAATCGAGAACGGCGCGCGCCTGGGCGGGCGTCATTTCGCCGGGTTTGGCTTGTGCCTCTTCGGCAGCTTGCTGTTCCTCCTCATGCTTGGAAGAATCGTTCGCCTTGATGTCGCCGGAAAGTTTTTTTTGTTCGTCCTGGCCAGGAGTAGGGGAAGAAGCGCCCTGCGGCTGTTGCGAAGGCTGCGGGGTTTCGGTCTTTTGATCCTGCCCCTGCTGGTCTTTGGACTGCTGGTCTTTGGACTGCTGATCCTTGGATTGCTGATCCTTGGATTGCTGATCCTTGGATTGCTGGTCCTTGGGCTGCTGATCCTTGGACTGCTGATCTTTGGATTGCTGGTCCTTGGACTGCTGGTCCTTGGACTGCTGGTCCTTGGATTGCTGATCCTTGGACTTTTGATCTTTGGACTGAGGATCTTTGGCTTGCTGCTGATCCTGCTGATCTTTTTGGTCCTGCTTGTCGTCCTTCTTTTGGTCGTCCTGTTTTTGCTGCTGCGGCGTCGGGGTGGGTTTGGGCTTGGCTAGTTCGCGCCTGGCGAGGTCGAGATTCTTCCGGGTATCGGGGTTGTTGGCGTCGGCTTTGAGCGCTTCCTCCAGGTGCTGGATGGAGTTTTTTAGATCGGTCTTGCGCTCGGTTTCCTGCTTCACTTCGTCGCGGCCCAGGGCCCGCTTGAGGAGTGTGGTGCCTAGGTTGTGCTCCGCTTTGGCGCGCAGCTTGGGGTCGTCGGTCGCCAGGGCTTTGCCGAACGCCACCGAGGCCGCTTCGAGGTTGCCCTGCGCGTACTGTGTTGTGCCTTTGTCGTATTCCAGATCCGGCAGGCCGGGGCGGCGCTTGGCTATCTTTTCAAAATGCGCCTGGGCTTCCGCGAATTTGCCCTTTAGATACAGCTCCACTCCTTCGTCGGCGCGGGCCGGGCTGGAGGTGAACGCCAGCGCGGCGAGGCAGGCGGCCACGGCTCCCGGGCCCACGCGCAGCCTGGGCGCATTGCGGCGGCGCTCGTTGATCAAGACGGAGCCGATTAAGAGCACGATGCCGAAGCCGAGCGGCCACTGGTAGCGTTCGATGGGCCGCTTGGCCAGGCGCGAGTCGATGTCTCCTTCCTTCAATTTCCCGAGCCCCGCGTCCACCAGCCGCTGCATTTCCGCGGGGCTGTTTTGCAGGTGGGTGTAGAAGCCGTTCGCGCTCTCCGCGATGGCGGTCAGCGTTTTCTCGTCGAGGTGGGATTTCACGAATTGCCCGTCCGGGCCCTTTACGAATTCCGTGCCGCCGTTTTCGTTCGGCACCGGAATAAGCGAACCGCCCGCCGAGCCGACGCCGACTGTGAAAATATGCACGCTGCTCCCCGCCCGCTTGGCCTCTGCGATGGCGTCGGCAGAGAGGTCCTCGCCGTCGGTAAAGATCACCAGCACGCGGCTCTCGCTTTCGCCTTTGCCAAAGGTTTTCACCGCCGCGCGGATCGCCTCGGCGATGTCCGTGCCGCCGAGCGGGATGATATTCGTGTCCAGCTCCTTGAGCGAATCGAGCACGGCGGTGTAGTCCACCGTCAGCGGGGCTTGCAAAAAGGAGGAGCCCGCGAACGCCAGCAGCCCCACGCGGTCACCCTGGAGCGAGGAAATCAAGTCCTGCGCGGCCAGCTTCGCCCGTTCCAGGCGGTTGGGCTTGACGTCCGTGGAGAGCATCGAGCGCGAGGTGTCCACGGCGAGGAGCACATCGCGCCCCTTGCGCTTGGCCTCCTCCAGCGTGAACCCGTGCCGGGGAAGGGCGAGGGCCGCGATGAAGCATGCCAGCGCCGCCAACGTGAGCGCGAAGTGCAGCCGCCGCTTAAACAGGCTGACGCTGCCCGCCAGTTCGGTTTGCAGCCGGGCGGCGACGAGCTTGGAGAGCATGGCGGTGCGGCGGCGTTCGCTCCAGGCGAAAAGGCCCACCGCCAGCGGCAGGAGCGCGAGCGCCCAAAGCCATTGGGGAGCCCCCCAGGTGATCCAGTGTTCCAGGTTCATGGCAGCCTCCTCCAGATGGTCTGGCCGAGCACGAGCTGGAGCAGGAGCAGCCCCGCGCCCACGCCGATGAACCAGTCAAAGAGATCGTGGTACTCGCGGTATTGCTTCATCTCAAAGGTCGAGCGCTCCAGCCGGTCGATCTGTTTGTAAATGGACTCCAGCGAGCGGGTGTCGGTGGCGCGGAAGAATTGTCCGCCGCCCTTGTCGGCGATTTCCTTGAGCCCCTCGGCGTTGAGAGGATCGACTTTGCCGTAGATCATCCGGCCAAACATGTCGCGCTGGCCGGTGGGGATCTGTGCCTCGCCGTCGCTGCCCGCGCCGATGGCGTAGAGCTTCACGCCGACGGACTTGGCCGCTTCGGCTGCCGTGGCGGGGGAGATCTTGCCCGCGTTGTTGTCGCCGTCGGTGAGGAGAATCAGGACGCGGCTCTTGGCGTTCTTGTCGCCGAGCAGGCGGTTGCACGCCGAGGCGATGGCGCTGCCGATGGCCGTGCCATCCTCGACGAGCCCGATTTTAACGCGGTCCATGTTCTGAAAAAGCCAGTCGTGGTCGAGCGTCAGCGGGCTGACCAGGTAGGGCCGCCCGGCAAAGGCGATGATGCCGATGCGGTCACTAGGCCGGGCTTCGATGAAGTCTTGCGTCACCTTTTTCACCACGTCGATGCGGGCCGCCGCCTGGCTGCCGATGGTGAAGTCCTCGGCCTTCATGGAGCCGGAGACGTCCAGGACGAGCATGATATCGATGCCGCTCGCCTCGACGTGCTTGAGCGTGTGGCCCTTCTGCGGCCGGGCGAGGGCGGTGATCAGGCACGCGAGCGCCAGGAAGCGCAGCCCGGTGAGGAACCACCCCTTGCGGCTCTGGACCGGCTTGCCCAGGGTGCGCAGCGCCTCGGTGCTGGAAAAAACGACCGTGGGCGCGCCGCCGCGCTGGCCTTTCAAAAACGAAAGAAGCGGGATGAGAAGCAGCGCCAGAAGCCACCACGGGTTGGCGAAGCTGATGCCGAAGCCGTCGAAGGGGTTCATTGCGCGCGCCCTCCTTCCACGAAGCGGCCTGCTTGTTCCAGGAGCCCCTCGCTATCGGTGGCGGTGGCGGCGAGCCGGGCGAATTTGATGAGGTCGGCTTTTTCCAAAAACGCGGCCAGGAGCGCCTTATCCGCCTCGGAAAACCGGGGGCTGGCAGCAGCGGCGGCGAGAAACTCGGGCGAGGTCTGGCGGGTGGCGCGGACTTGGAATTCGTCGGTCACAAAGGAGCGCAGCGCGTCGGAAACCTCGACGCTGAACGGGTAGGGCTCGGTCTGGCCGATCCGTTCGCGCAGGCTCTCCAGGGCGGCGTGGGCGCGTTGGCGCGGCGTGGGAGGCGGCGGGGCCGGGCGGCTTTTGACGTAGCGCACGATGGCCCAGACGATCCCGGCCAGGAGCAGCACGGCGACGGTCGCGGCGATGGCGACCATCCACATCGGGTAGGGAAAAACAGGCACGGGCGGGGCGATGGGGGCCAGGTCCACCGGGGTGGGCGAGGGGGCGGCACCGCCGGGATTTTGCGGCAGGGTAATCTGGGCGCAGGCGGTGGCGGCTGTGAGCAGCCACGCTGCTGGAATTCCACGCGAAAACAAAACGCTCATCTCCGCCTCCTTTCGCGGGTGCGGAAAAAGGTTCGCAGCGAGGGGAGGTAATCCTCGTTGGTGGCCAGCGCGATGGTGTCGATGCGTTTGCGCCGGAAGGTCTTGCGCCATTCCTCACGCCGCCGATCCACCAAGTGCACATAGGCCGCCCGCACCGAGGCGTCCGAAGTGTTCACTTCGATTTGTTCGCCCGATTCGGCGTCCTCGAAAATCACGATCCCCGCGTCGGGCAGCGCCCACTCGCGCGGGTCGCGCACGGGCATGGCGATCAAGTCGTGCCGCCGCGCCGTCGCGCCCAGTTCGCGGTCAAAGGGGGCGGTCTGGAAGTCGGAAAGCAGAAAAACGACCGCTTTGCGCGTCAGCACGCGGTTCAAATACCGCAGCGCCTCCGCCGGGGCCGTCCCTCGCCCCTTCGGCTCGAAAAAGAGAATCTCGCGGATGAGCCGCAGCGTGTGGATGCGCCCCTTCTTCGGCGGGATGTAGAGCTCCACGTGATCCGAGAAAAGCATGAGGCCCACTTTGTCGTTATTGCGGATCGCGCTGAAGGCCAGCACGGAGGCCACCTCGGCGGCCAGTTCGCGCTTGGAGAGCTCCACGCTACCGAAGGCCCCGGAGGCGCTCACGTCCACGATGAGCATCACGGTAAGTTCGCGTTCCTCGGTGAATTTCTTCACGTAAGGGTGGCCGAGGCGCGCGGTGACGTTCCAGTCAATGGTGCGCACCTCGTCGCCCGGCTGGTACTCGCGGACTTCCTCGAAATTCATCCCGCGCCCCTTGAATACACTCCGGTATTGCCCCGCGAAGGCCGTCTCCACGAGGCCCCGCGTCTTGAGCTCAAGGTGCTGGATTTTGGATAGAATGCGCTTGGCTTCCTGCATGGAAAATTTCCCCGTCTCCGCGTCTTTGTCTTTCCCTGGTCCTCCCCTAGGGCACGGGCAGACCCGCGAAAATGCGCTCGATGATCTTCTCGCTCGTCACCTCCTCGGCCTCGGCCTCGTAGCTGACGATGATGCGGTGGCGCAGCACATCCTGGCCCACGCCTTTGACATCCTGCGGCGTGACGTAGCCCCGGCCCGCGATGAACGCCCGGGCGCGGGCCGCGAGGGTCAGCGCGATGGTGGCGCGCGGCGAAGCCCCGTAGCGGATCATGCCATCGAGCGGCAGTCTGTAATCCGCCGGGGTGCGGGTGGCGAAAACGACGTCCACGATGTAGTCCTTCACCCGGTCGTCCACGTAGATTTCGTTCACGATGGAGCGGGCCTGGATGATGTCGGAGGGATCGACCACCGGCGTCACGTCGAGCTTCGGCGAGGAGGTGGCCATGAGGTCGAGAATTTGCCGCTCCTCCGCCTTGGTCGGGTAGCCGACGCGCAGTTTAAGAAGGAAACGGTCGAGCTGCGCCTCGGGGAGCTGGTAGGTGCCCTCTTGTTCCAGTGGGTTCTGGGTCGCCAGGACCAGGAACGGGTCGGGAAGCTTGTAGGTGGTCTCGCCGATGGTCACCTGGCGCTCCTGCATGGCTTCCAAGAGCGCGCTCTGGACCTTTGCCGGGGCGCGGTTGATTTCGTCGGCCAGGATCAGGTTGGAAAAAAGCGGCCCGTGCTTGACCGTGAATTCGCCCGAGCGCGGGTTGTAGATCATCGTGCCGACCAGGTCGGCGGGAAGGAGATCGGGGGTGAACTGGATGCGCTGGAAGCCCGTCTGGATGCCCTGGGCCAGTGTCTTAACCGTCAGCGTCTTGGCGAGGCCGGGGACGCCCTCCAGCAGCACGTGGCCATTGGTAAGGAGCCCGGTTAAGAGCCCTTCCACTAGGTATTTCTGACCCACGACGACGCGGGACACTTCCGCCAGCAATGGGGCGATCCATCGGCCCGCGTGCCGGACTTCAGCCGTGATTTCTTCAGTGGTTTTCGTCATGTATCGTTTTCAGACAGCGCTGTGGGGTAAAATGTTCGAATATTAAGGAGTTTAATCCGGTGCAACGAAAGCTAAACCCTTCCAATCCAATGCTCTGGCAGCCGTGCAGAGTGGGAGATGGCCAGGATCACGATGGCTTCGCCGCGAATGGCATAAGCAACGTAGTAGGGGAACACGGAGATATTGACCCGGCGATATCCGCCGGAGCGCAGCCGGGGTAGTGTCGGATTTTCGGCAATCCAATGCAGATACCGGTCGATCTCATTCCAAAGCCGTTCCCCCAGCCCGGGTTGTTCGCCTTCGTAGTATTCAACCGCTTCTTTTAGTTCGGTGGCGGCCTGGGGAAGAACTAGAAGGCTCATCGCGAGAACCGCAAGGCCATGCTTCGCCGGACTTCGTCGAAGGGAATGGCTTCTACTCGCCCCTCGTCGAAGGCGCTCAGGCGCGCCCGAATTTCCTTATCCCACGCCTCGTCGGTCCCATCGGCAACCTCGGTATCCTCGATGCTCAACAACAGCTGGGCAAGCGCAAACCGCTGATTGCGGGGCAACCCCAGCACGTCGTGCGTAATCTCTTGAAGTGCTCTAGCCATGGTTGAATTTCCAGACCATAACCGCGTTTGACTCCGAAAGCAAGAAGGCCCGCTCGAACGAGACAGGCCTTCTTGAACTGGATTACCGCTGGGGTATCGGCGGGATTACTACTTCTGCGCCCGTTTGCGGGCACCGGCGTCGAGGATCTTCTTGCGCAGGCGCAGGCTCTTGGGCGTCACCTCGACGTATTCGTCCGGCCCGATGTATTCGAGCGAGCGTTCGAGGGTCATGACGATGGGGGCCGCGAGCGCGATGCCCTTGCCGTCGCCGCTGGAACGCATGTTGTTGAGCCGCTTGGCCTTGCACGGGTTCACGGGCATGTCGTCGGGACGGGCGTTTTCGCCGATGATCATTCCCCCGTAAATGTCCTCTTGCGGCCCGATAAAGAGCCGTCCGCGCTCCTGGATGGCTTCCAGGGAGTAGCTCATGGAGACGCCTTGCTCCATGGAAACCAGCACGCCGTTGTAGCGGGTGGGGATGTCGCCCTTGTGCGGGGCGTATTCCTTGAAGATGTGCGACATGATGCCGAGGCCCTTGGTGCAGTTGATCAGGTCCGTTTCAAAGCCGATCAAGCCGCGCGTGGGGACTTCCGCCTCCACGGTGACGGTGGTGGCCTGGTGGTTCATGCTGATGATGTTCCCCTTGCGGGTGGCCAGCGATTGCAGGATCGCGCCCAAGTCGTTGGAGGGCACATCCACGTAGACGCTTTCAATCGGCTCCAGGAGATTGCCTTTTTCATCGCGGTGGAAGATGACTTCCGGGCGGGAAACCAGGAGCTCAAAGCCTTCGCGGCGCATTTGCTCCACGAGGATGGCGATCTGCATTTCGCCGCGAGCCTGGACTTCGAATTGCCCGGCCACATCGGTGTCGCTGAAAATAATGGAAACGTTGGTGCGGGTCTCGCGCACGAGGCGCTCGCGGATCTGGCGGGCCGTCAGGAGCTTGCCTTCGCGCCCGGCCAGCGGGCCGTCGTTGATGCAGATGCCCATCGTGATGGTCGGCGGGTCGATGTCCACGAAAGGCAGCGGCAGGCGCTCCTCGGTGTCGGTGATGGTCTCGCCGATGTAGACGTCTTCAAAGCCGGTCAGGCCGATGATGTCTCCGGCGGAGGCGTGTTTGAGCTCCACCTTCTGCATCCCTTTGTAGCCAAAGAGCGCGGTGACGTTGTTCCGGTCGCGGTGGCCGTCGGCGTGAATACAAACCACCGTGTCGCCCACGCTGACCCGGCCGCTGACGATCCGCCCGTAGGCAACGCGCCCGAGGTAGTCGGAGTAGTCGAGGTTGGAGGCGATCATCTGGAAGTAGTGCACGTCGGACTTCGCGGGGGCCGGGATGTGTTTGGCAATCGCCTCAAAGAGCGGCTCCATGTTGTCGGACTTTTCGCCGATTTCCTTCATGGCATAACCGTCGCGGGCGCTGGCATAGATGACCGGGAAGTCGAGCTGCTTGTCCGTGGCGTGGAGTTCGAGGAAAAGCTCAAACACCTGGTCGAGCACCTTATGGGGCTGGGAGTTTTCGCGGTCGATCTTGTTGATGACCACGATCACCGTGGAGCCGTTCGCCAGCGCCTTCTTCAATACAAACTTGGTCTGGGCCTGCGGGCCGTCTTTAGCGTCCACCAGCAGCAGCACGCCGTCCACCATTTTCATGACGCGCTCCACCTCGCCGCCGAAGTCGGCATGGCCGGGGGTGTCCACGATGTTGATATGGTAGCCTTTCCACTCAAAGGAAGCGTTCTTGGCACGGATGGTGATGCCTTTTTCGCGTTCCAAATCCATGGAGTCCATAATGCGAATCTCCTGCGAGATGGCTTGGTTGGCGCGGAAGGTGCCCGACTGCTTGAGCAGCTGGTCTACCAGGGTAGTTTTGCCATGATCGACGTGAGCGATGATGGCTATGTTGCGGATTTTCTCCATGAGTGTATTCGGTAAATTCTTATTCAAAAGGGTCGGGAATATGCGGTCTGTAGGGCCCGGAGTCAAACCGATTAGAGTAAATTCTTTGTGTCTTATGTTGACAAGCGGCCTCGGGAAGTGCATTTTCCGCGTCCTTTCCTTTCGTAAAAGATAAGCCATGGCCAATACCAAATCCGCAGCCAAACGCGCTCGCCAGACCGAAGTCCGGACTGCGCAGAACCGTGCCGTTCAGAGCACCATCAAGACCTTTGCCAAATCCTTCGACACCGCCGTTAAGGCCGGGAACAAGGATGAATCCAAAGCCGCCTATGCCAAGCTGACCTCGGCTCTCGACAAGGCCGCCAAAGAAGGCCGGGTTCACCAGAACCTCGCCGACCGCCGCAAAGGCCGCCTCGCCAAGAAGCTGGCCGCGCTTGCCTAAGCGCGCAAGCCGCTGGTAGATTTTAAAAAGCACAAGCCTCCTTTCCGGGGGGCTTGTGCTTTTTTTGTGAAATGGGGGGGAGGATTTTACCACAGAGGGCACGGAGGACACAGAGAGCACGGAGTTTTTTTAAGGTTTGGTGCCGGAAATCCCAATGGGGTGCGGTTTTCCTGGTCCTGCCGGTGACAGCATCCACCCCATCCCAACCCTCTTCCCCCCTCTGTGCTCTCTGCGTCCTCTGTGGTGAAATCCCCCTACCCCCGCCGGAGCAGCGCCCGGAAGATCGGCTGCCCCTTGGCGCGGTATTGGCGCTCGAAGTCAGTCTGCGGGTACTCCTCGCCCGGGTCCCACGGCTCCTCGACGAAACCGGGATGAGCCTCGAAGACCGCCCGCATGTGCTTGAAGTAGTCCTCATTATCCGTGGTCAGTCGCAGTTCGCCCCCGGGGGCCAGCGCCCGGTGCACCACGTCAAGGAACTCCGTCTGAATCAAGCGATTGCCGTGGTGGCGGCGCTTGGGCCACGGGTCCGGGTGCATGATGTGGAAGATGTTTACCGAACCGGGCGGCAGGAGGTAGCGCACAAAGTAGTGGCTCTCGATGCGCAGGGTCCGGGCATTGGGCGCGGCGATCCGGGCCAGCTTGCGGCAGATTTTCGTCAGCCGCCCCATTAGGCGCTCCACGGCCAGGAAGTTGCGCTCCGGGTGGCGCTTGACCATCTCCAGGATAAAATCCCCATCGCCCGCGCCGAGGTCGATCTCCAGCGGCAGGCCCGATCTTCCCGGGAACACCGCCACGAGATCGAGCGGATAAAGGTAATTCTCGGGAACATACTCCAGCGAGTCGGGCGGGACGAGGAAGACGGGTTGCATGGAATTGCCAATTGCTAATCACGGATTCGCAATTGGCAATCTTTTCCTGTTGGCGGCGGCTGCCGTTGATGCTTCAATCCTTCCCCTCTATGAAAATCGTCTGTGCGTACTCCGGCGGGCTCGATACGTCCGTCCTCCTTCAGTGGTTGAAACAAACCTACAATGCCGAGGTCATCGCCTTTTGTGCCGACGTCGGCCAGGAAGAGGAGCTTGACGGCCTCGAAGCCAAGGCGCTCAACACCGGCGCTTCCAAGTGCTACATCGACGATCTCCGCGAGGAATTCGCCCGCGACTTTATTTTCCCGATGATCCAGGCCGGGGCCGTTTACGAGAGCCAGTACTTCCTGGGCACCTCCATCGCCCGCCCGCTCATCGCCAAGCGCATGGTCGAGATCGCCCGCAAGGAAGGGGCCGATGCCGTGGCCCATGGCGCCACCGGCAAGGGCAACGACCAGGTGCGCTTCGAGCTCACCGCCGCCGCGCTCGCTCCCGAGCTGGAGGTCATCGCCCCGTGGCGTCAGGACCGCTTTCGCCAGCAGTTCCCCGGCCGCGCCGAGATGATCGCCTTCGCCGAAGCCCACAACATTCCCGTCCTCGCCTCGGCCAAGAAGTCCTACTCGATGGACCGCAACCTCCTGCACATCAGCTACGAGAGCGGCATCCTGGAGGACCCGTGGTTCGACGCCAGCGCGCCGGAGTCCAAGGACATGTACAAGCTTTCCGTCAGCCCCGAGGACGCCCCGGACCAGGCCGAGTATATCGAAATCGCTTTTGAAAAAGGCATCGCCCGCGCCCTCAAGGTCGAGGGCCTCGCCGAGCTGCTCAAGGCGCAGGGCTACACCGGCGACACGGTCGCCGACGCCGAAGGGTTCGTGACCCTCTCGCCCCTCTGGGTTATGAAGGTCCTCAACAGCCTCGGCGGCAAGCACGGCATCGGCCGCGTGGACCTCGTGGAAAACCGCTTCGTCGGCATGAAGAGCCGCGGCGTTTACGAGACCCCCGGCGGGGCCATCCTCCTCTTTGCCCATCGCCAGATGGAGACCCTCACGATGGACCGCGAGGTCATGCACCTGCGCGACGGCCTCATTTCGAAGTACGCGGAGCTGGTTTACAACGGCTTCTGGTTCTCGCCGGACCGCTACGCGCTCCAGGCGCTCGTCACCGAGTCGCAGAAGAACGTCACCGGCACCGTGCGCCTCAAGCTCTACAAGGGCAACCTCATCACCGCGGGCCGCAAGAGCCCCGTGAGCCTCTACAACCCGCAGATCGCGACCATGGAGGCCGACCCGACCCAGGCTTACAACCAGGACGACGCCACCGGCTTCATCGCCCTCAACGCGCTGCGCCTGAAGGTAGCCGCCCGCGTTCACGGCCAAGCGTAAAAGCCCTCCGCGATCTTCATAGACTGCCTTAAACGTAACGAGCCCATGGGAGCAGTTTCCCATGGGCTCGTTGGTTTATGATAGCTAGGCTATTGCAGCAGCACCGCCAGCTCCCGGAGGGGATCGCTCCCTTCAGGCGGAATGAACTCGTGCGTCACGTAGCCGGTGTAGCCGGTTTCCAGGATCGCCTCGAAAATGGCCGGGTAATTCAGCTCCTGGGTATGGTTGATCGGCCCCCGGCCGGGGTTGCCCGCCGTGTGGTAGTGTACGAAGCGCGGGTGGTGATCCCGGATCGTCCGGATGATGTCCCCCTCCATGACCTGCATGTGGTAGATGTCGTAGAGCAGGCCGAACCCGGGCGAGCCGACCCGCTCGCAGAGGCGCAGCCCCCAGGCGGAGTGGTCGGCCTGGTAATCGGGGTGGTCCACCTTGCTGTTGAGCAGCTCCATCGCGAGCGTTACCCCGGCCTCGGCGGCGCGTGGGGCCACGCGGCCCAGCGTTTCGGCGCAAATTGCCAGGCCGGTCTCGTCGTCCAGGCCGTTGCGGTTACCGGAGAAGCAAATCAGCACCGGGATCTGCCACTGGGCCGCTTTGTCGATGTTGGCCAGCAGTTCGTTTTCGATCCGCCGGGCGTTTTCCCGCCGGTTGAGACCGTCCTCGATCGTCCCGTGACCGTTGACTGCCGCGATGCGCAGCCCGTGGTCGCGCGCCAGGGGCCAGAGGGCTTCGTCGATCAGGTCCACGGCGGCGTAGCCGAGCCTGGCCGCGCCCGAAAGGAGCGCCTTGGGTTCCAAACCCCGGTTAGCGAAGCACCACCAGGAAAAACCAAAATTCAGTTGTTTCATTTACAGGCTCCAGTTGAAGAGAATGCCCATGGTATGGGCCCGGTCCCGGTTGGCAACGGCGTAGGCTTCCTCGCATTCGGCGGGTTTGAAGGCGTGAGTGTTGAGCCCGTCGAGCGAGAAGCGGCCGGTGCTGGCCAGGGCGAAAAAGAGGCGCGTGATCGACGCTTCGTTCCACTCCGGGGTGTTGTGGCAGTCGTGGGCGCCGACGATCGTGAGTCCCCGCATGATGACGTCCGAGGTGAGGTGCTGCTGGCCGGGCCGCCCGGTGTCGCCGAGGACCACCACGCGCCCGTACTGGGCCGCGAGCCCCTGGGCCGCCGCAAAGACCGCCGCGTTGCCCGTCGAGTCGATGACCACCCGGGGAAGCTCGCCGCCGTTGCCTGCCAGGACCTCCTCGCGGGCCGCCTCGATGGTGTTGGCGATGGTGGCCGTCGCCCCGCCCGCTTGGGCCATGCAAAGGCGAGTGGAAAGGCTGTCGGCGACGATAATCGCAGCCGCGCCCGCCGCGTGCGCCCAGCGCACGGACATCTGGCCGATGGGGCCCGCGCCGATGATGAGCACGCTGTCGCCCAGGTGGTATTCGGCCACTTTCGCTCCGTGGAAGGCGATTTTGGCCAGGGCGAACCAGACGGCTTTTTCAAATTCCAGACCGTCGGGGATCGGGTAACACGAGGCGGCGTCGACGTTGGCGTGGGAGGTGTGGCCGGAGCGGTAGGCCACGCGGTCGCCGGGCTTGAGCGCCGTGACGGCGGCTCCGGCGGCTTCCACGGTTCCCACGTTGCAGTAGCCGGGGTGGAAGGGGTACTTCACCCAGTTGTCCCAGTGGGTACCGGGATCGAAGAGGCGGTTGAAGACGATGTTCTCCGTCCCGATGCTCATCAGCGAGACGTGGGTGCGGATACGGACTTCGTTTTCCGCAATGGGAGGAAGTTCGTAGGTGTCGAGTTGGACGGCTTGTTTGCCGGTGAAAACCAGGCGTTGGGCGGCGGTTTGGGATGCGTTTGGCATGACTTCCAAAAACCACGTTTCCCGCCGGTTTAGCCATTCGAATAAATGGCGATTTATTGTGGATTCCGGCGATTTGTATTGGACGCCACTCAATAGAGGGATTTCAGATTTGTAAATTTCGGGGTGATGAGGGAGGATTGAAGGCATGGTTCCCTTCGATTCCTGGTCCCGGTTTCTCGCCCGGCAAAGCGAGTGCCCTTCGCTGGAGTATGTCCACGGAATGCGCCACCCGGTGCAGGGCGGGACCTCCTGCGGCTTGCACGATCACCCGGAATTCGAGATCGTTTACCACCCCCGGGGGCGTGGCGTCACCGTTCTGGGGGACGGTACGGCGCTGCCCTTCAAGGAAGGCGGTGTGGTGGTGTACGCTCCGTTCGTGGGGCACAACCAGGAAATGAACGAGAGCGGGGATGATTTTTGCGTAAAAATCGCCGCCCCCACCTTGGAGAAGCTGCCCTCCGGCGCTCTTTATTTGCCGCATTTTGAAAGCCGCACGCTGCGCGAGGATCTGCACCTGCTTTCGCTCGGCGTGCCCCGGCTCCTGAAGACCGAGCAGACGCTTTTTAACCTGCGGGCCACGGCGCTGCTGCTGGAGTTGATCCACCTGGCCTGCTCCCGGCGCGACCATGACGAAGCCCCGGCCGCCGAACAGCACGTCCTGCGGGCCGAGCAGTTCATCCGCGAACGGTTTGCCGAAATCCGCTCGCTCGACGAAGTGGCCACCCACCTCGGCGTGACGCACGACCACCTGCGCCATGTTTTCAAGACCCTGCGGGGCAAATCGCTCATCCGCCACCTCAACGAAGTGCGCATCGAACGGGCCGAGACGCTCCTGCGCCACTCGCGCCTGCCGCTCAAGCAGATCGCCACGCTCTGCGGCTTTAAGGACGAGTATTACTTTTCGGCCGTCTTCCGGCAGTTTACCCAGTCAAGCCCGGGCGATTACCGCCGCCGAGCCTGACCTGATCCGCTTACCGCGCCGGGGCACACACTGGCGGGGGGCACTTCGGCGTGGGCGAGCATTGGGCCCCCTTTTGATCCCCGGGGTAGGTCTTCTTGGAGGGCCAGATGAGCCGCCACGGTTCGCGCTTGATGGTGTCGGTGAACTGCTCGGCGTTTTTCACCGTTTTCGAGATGCACGGGCGGATGCAGTTGACGCTGGCTTTGATGCCCCGGGTGGTCGAGCGCAGGTTCTCGCTGGCCCGGCGGAAATTGTGCAACGAGGCGTCCACGTCCGGGTTGTCGGCCAGCCGCCCGGTGAAGCGCGCGGTGTTTTGCAGGGTCATCTTGAGCGGGCCGTCGTTGCAGGTGAGCGATTTCAGGTTTTCCAGCGTGCAGTGGAGCGGCCCATTGCTGCCGGAGAGGGTGACCATGTCGCCGCTGAACTGGCGGAACTGGGCCAGGCTGGTGGCCAGGTCGGAGTTGGGCGCGGTCAGGCCCTTGAGGTTCTCGCTCGTGCCCTGGATGCTCTGGATGGTTGCGCGGGCGTCGGCGATGACCGGGTCGAGCTTTTCGAGCACCTTTGCGCCCGCCTCGGTGAGCCCGAGCTGGCGCTGCCCGATGTAGGAAGTGTTTGTCGGGGCCGGGCCGGAGGACTGGTTGCCCCGGGCAAAGTCGATCACCTGCTCGGCCAGCAGGCTGTATTGCATCATCGTCACCTGCTCCTCGCGGAAGATCTGCGCGCGCGGGTCCACGGCCACCTCCACCATCGCCTCCAGCCCGGGCTTGGGCCGCTCCTCGTCGGGCACGGGCGTGACGATGCGCGAGACCTGCCCCACCTTGCGCCCCGCCAGCATGACCGGCGCGCCGACGTTGATGCCGTTGGCGTTGTCAAAGTAGACGCGGTACATGGTTCGCTCACCGGAAAGCCCGGGGGCTTGCAGGTAGATCAGTACGGCCGCCAGGATGGTGGAGGTAAAGACCACCAGGAGCCCCGTTCGCAACTCGTCACGGACAACTGCCATGTGTGCCTCTCATTCCAATAAATTTGGGTTAACTGCCGTTATGGATGGGGCCCTCCGTGCGGCCTTCGATGAACTGCTCCACCACGGGGTTGTGGCTGTCCCGGAAGCTCTCGGGCAGGCTCTCCTCGATGATGCGGCCCTGGAAAAGCATCGCGATGCGCGTGGCCACGCGGAAGGCGCTCTTGAGCTCGTGGGTGACGATGATGGAGGTGGCGTGGGTCCTCTCGGTCAGGTCGATAATCAGCTCGTCGATGACCGCTGAGAGCACCGGGTCGAGCCCCGTGGTCGGCTCGTCAAAAAGGATCAGCTCGGGCTCCATCACCAGCGCCCGGGCGATGGCCACACGCTTGCGCATTCCGCCGGAAAGCTCCTCCGGCATCAGCGCGCCGGTCTCCTCCATGCCGACCATGGAGAGCTTTTCCTCCACGGTCTTGTGGATTTGCGCGCGGCGTTTGTGCGTCAGCTCCTGGAGCGGCAGGGCGAGATTGTCGTGCACCGTCATGGACGAGATGAGCGCCGAGGATTGGAAGACCATCGCCATGCGCGCCCGGGCGTTGTTGAGCTGGCGGCGGGAGGCATGCTCGATGTTGCGCCCCTTGAAGTAAACGCCTCCGGAAGTCGGCCTCAGGATGCCCAGGATCAGCCGCAGGAGCGTGCTTTTGCCCGCGCCACTCTGGCCCATAATGACCATGCGCTGCTCGCGTTGGACGCAGAGGTTGAGCTGGCGCAGGACGGGCTTTTGGTCGAAGTCGAGGGACACCCCGCGCAGCTCCACCATCGGCGGCTCCTTTTCTTCGTCCGTGCGTTGTTCCCGCTCATTCATAGATGGCCACCAGCGCGATATTAATGAGCGTATCGGCGGCGATCACGACGGCGATGGCCGACACCACGCTGGAGGTGGTGGCCGCGCCGACGCCCGCCGAGCCGCCCTTGACGGTCAGCCCCCGGTAGCAGGAGATCAGCCCGATGATCAGCCCGAACGCAAAGCTTTTCATGACCCCCGCGATGATGTCGCGCACGATGAGGTTATCCAGCACCAGCTGGACGAAATAGGGGTAGGCGATGCCGAACTGCCGCTCGCACACCAGCGCCCCGCCCAGGAGCGCCGCGAGATCTGCGATGACGCTCAGGCACGGCAGCAGGAAAAACACGGCCAGGACCCTCGGGGCCACCAGGAAGCGCGCCGGGCCGATCCCCATCGCCTCGATGGCCTCCACCTCCTCGCTCGCCGTCATCGTCCCCAGCTCCGCCGTGTAGGCCGCGCCGATGCGGGCCGCTACCATGATGCCCGTCATCAGCGGCCCGAGTTCGCGAGTAAAGCCGATGCCCACCAGGCCGGGCACGAGGTTCTGCGTTCCCAGCTTGCGGAGCTGGTAGCCGGTGAGGAGCGCCATGGTCATCCCCATGAAAAAGGAGATCAAAGAGACCAGCGGCACCGAGCCGACCCCGGCGCGGTTGGTTTGCCAGAACAGCAGGCTGGCGCGGAACGGGGCGAAGCCGCGCAGGGTATGGTCGATCCCCTCAAGCACCATGTCGACGCCCAGGTAAACCATGCCGCCAATCATCCGCACCGGCTCGGCGACCTTGTGTATAATGGCCTCTTTCATCCAAAGCACTTCCGGGAAAGGACCGCCGGGTGGACGGGCGGAAATTGCCGTGGGGAAGCTATGGTTCCAAAACGTTTTTTGGAGTTTCCAGATGTGCCCTTTCTGCATACCCTCCAGGACCATGGAAACCGATGGAAAGCGGCAATGCCGTTTGAATATTCTTCATGGCATCCTTCGGGGGGAGCAAGCCATCGTTGATGGCCGAACCCTGTCGCACAAGCAGGCTCGACAAAAATTGAAAAAATGGCTGATTGCCAGTAAACCCCTCACAAAACCTTATTGATCATTCCCCCCTTTATGAAAAAGAGACTCGCCCGCATCTCCCCCCTGCAACTCGGAATCGTTCTTGCCGTGCTCTACGGGCTACTTTCGCTGATTGTTTTCGTCCCGATGGGGCTCCTTTTTGCAGGGCGCCACACGATGGGTAGCGTCTCTTCGGCCCCCACGGCCTTTCCGTTTTCCGGCCTCTTCCTGCTGGGGATGCCAGTGCTGTACGCGATCATGGGCTTCATCAGCGGCGTAATCGGCGCCGCCGTTTACAACTTGGTCGCCAAGTTCACCGGCGGCATCGAAGTCACGGTAACCGACGCGCCCGAGGCGTAGCGGGTTCTCCCCTAAACCATCCGCCGGGGCCGCTGCCACGATTCGCTGCGGGCGTGCGAGTGGGACCCCGTGTGCAGCCGCAGCAGGCAAAGCGAGCGGTCGAGCAGCTCCAGGGCCGCCCCGGCGTGCAGGATGCAGCCCGCCTCGGCGAAGCCGGTGTCGGCCTCGGTATCGAGGATCAGCTCCCAGTGGACGTCCTCGCGGCCCGGCAGCGTGAAGCTCACCGGCTCGTAGTGGGCGTTTAGGAGCAGCAGGAAGCTCTCGTCGTGGATCGCCTCGCCGTGGGCGTCGCGCACGTCCATGGTGTCGCCGGAGAGGAGCATCCCCAGGCAGCGCACGTAGTCGTAGCGCCATTCCTCGTCGGTCATCTCGCGCCCCTGCGGCGTGAACCACATGATGTCCTTAATCTCCGAGCCGTGGATTTTGCGGCCTTGGAAAAACTTCGGGCGGCGAAAGATCGGGTGCGCCCGGCGCAGGTGGATAAGGCGGGTCGCGAAGTCCTGGAGCCGCTGGGCATCCGCGCCGAGCTTCCACGGCAGCCAGTTGAACTCGTTGTCCTGGCAGTAGGCGTTGTTGTTGCCGTTCTGCGTGCGGCCAAATTCGTCGCCCGCCAGCAGCATCGGCACCCCCTGGCTCAGGAAAAGCGTGGCCAGGAAGTTGCGCCGCTGCCGCGCCCGGAGCGCCTTGATGGCGGGGTCCTCGGTGGGGCCTTCCGCGCCGCAGTTCCACGAATTGTTGGTGTTGTCGCCGTCGCGGTTCTCCTCGCCGTTGGCCTGGTTGTGCTTATCGTTGTAGCTGACTAGGTCGGTGAGGGTGAAGCCGTCGTGGCTCGTCACGAAATTGATGCTCGCGTACGGGCGCTTGCCGTTGTTCTGGTAAAGATCCGGGCTGCCCGCCAGGCGGTGGGCGATCTCCCGCGCGTGGCCCTCGTCGCCCTTCCAGTAGCGGCGCACCGAGTCGCGGTACTTGCCGTTCCACTCCGCCCAGAGCACGGGGAAGTTCCCCACCTGGTAGCCGCCTTCACCCACGTCCCAGGGCTCCGCGATGAGCTTGACCCTGGAAAGGATCGGGTCCTGGTGGATAATATCGAAGAACCCCGAGAGCTTGCTCACGGCGTGGCTCTCGCGGGCGAGCGTCGAGGCGAGGTCGAAGCGGAAGCCGTCCACGTGCATCTCGGTGACCCAGTAGCGCAGCGAGTCCATGATGAGCTGGAGCACGCGCGGGTGGGTGGCGTTGAGCGTGTTGCCGCAGCCGGTGTAGTCGATGTAGTAGCGCGGATCCTCGGGCGAGAGGCGGTAGTAAGCTTCGTTGTCGATGCCACGGAAGCCGAGCGTCGGCCCGAGCTGGTTGCCCTCGGCGGTGTGGTTGTAGACCACGTCGAGGATCACCTCGATCCCGGCGCCATGGAGCGCCTTGATCATCTCCTTAAACTCCGCCACCTGCTGGCCCGCCACGCCACACGAGGCGTAGCGCGCCTCGGGAGCGAAGTAGCCGATCGTGTTGTAGCCCCAGTAGTTGGTGAGGCCCCGCTGGCAGAGCGCCTCGTCGTCGTAATGCTGGTGGACGGGCAGCAGCTCCAGGGCGGTAACGCCGAGCTTCTTAAAATATTCGATGGCAAACGGGCTCGCAAGGCCCGCGTAGGTGCCGCGCAGCTCCTCGGGCAGCTCTTCGCAGAGCTTGGAGAAGCCCTTGACGTGGACCTCGTAAATGATCGACTCATTCAGCGGCGTGCGGGGGTGCGTATCGCCCTCCCATTCGAAGCGCGGGTCCACCACCACGGACTTTGGCACGCACCAGGCGTCGTCGCGGTAGTCGCGGGAAAGGTCAGCCTCCTTGGAGGCCGCTTCGTAGCCGTGCATCTCGTCGTCCCAGCGCACCTCACCCGCGACGGCCTTGGCGTAGGGGTCGATCAGGAGCTTGGAGGAGTTGAACCGCGCCCCCTTGGCCGGGTCGTAGGGGCCGTAGACCCGGTAGCCGTAGAACTGGCCGGGCCGGATGTCGGGCAGGAATACATGCCAGACCTGGTCGGTCTGCTCCGTCATGCGCACCCGGATCTGCTCGTGCGGATCCTCCGCGTTCTCGAACAGGCAGAGATCCACTCCGGTGGCATTTTCGGAGTAGAGGGCAAAATTCACCCCGTGGCCATTCCAAGTGGCCCCGAGCGGATACGGTTCACCAAGCCAGACCTTAAGCGGCGTCATTTTTTAGCGAAAACAAGGGAAGTGAGCGGAAGTCAGAGCCCTAACTCTTGCCGCGTACCGGGCGCCGTCAAGATCTTGAGTGATTTTTTGCTCTCGTTGACGCGCAAAATGAGCAGGCCTTTCTTGGAGCCGGGGTTGGTGGCCAGGTAGGCGTAATCGATGTTGATCTTCTTGGTGGCGAGCTTTTTGGCGATGCGAGAGAGCGCGCCCGGCTTGTTGATGTTGTTGACCATCAGCACATCGTTCTCCACGACCAGCACACCCCGTTCGCCCAGGATGTGGATCGCCTTCTGGGTGTCGCTTACCACCATGCGAACGACAGCGTGGTCCACCGTGTCGGAGATCGTCAGAGCGTAGATATTGATGGACGCGCCAGCGAGTTCGTCGAGGACTTCGGCAAGGGTTCCGGGCTTATTGGCGAGGAAAACGGAAAGTTGGGTGACGATGTCCATGGTTTTACGGGATCTAAAGGTGGAAAAGGTAGGTGGTACCGAACGCCAGTATTCTGGTCCCGGTTTCGCCCGCGCTCAATGCGGAAGTTGGGCTGGTGCTAGGAAAAAGAGACGCGGAGGATCAGCGATCCCCCGCGTCCGGGCCGCGTTGGCGGCGGGCTTCCCAGGGCGAGCTGTGATAAGTTGCTCTTGATAAGAGCACAACTTCTCTTTTTTCCGTTTACAGTCAAGCTCTTATATGGAGCAATTGAACAAAAATGCCATTGGCGCGCAGGTCCGGCGTATCAGAACCTTGGCGGGAATTTCGCAACAACAACTTTCCGTGCTGTGCTTGCGCAAGGGTTACGAAATCAGCCGCTCCACGTTGGCGAAAATCGAGGCGGGCATCCGGGCCGTCTCGGACGTCGAGCTATTTGCTTTGGCAAAAGGGCTCGATATCAAACTTGAGGATTTGTTCCCCGCCGGTTTTGAAAAGGCGCTGAAGGCGAACAAAATATCTCCCTACCGTATCCGGCGCAAAGGAGGAGATAACGCCGCCTAGCGAACTTGGTAAAACGGGATGCCGAATTTCCCGATCCGGACCTGGATTTCCACCGTGTCTCTCGGTTTCGCCCGGTTGTAAACCTCCTCGGAGACGAGCACGTCGTTGATCTTGGAGCGGTCGCCCCATGGGGAGACGGTCAAGTGGTAGACGGTAATCCGGTCGTGTTCGTCAGAGTGCCTGGCCTGGACTTTGGTCGGGAAGGCCAGGGTAGGGGAGTCGGCCAGGAGCCCGTTGAGGTTGCCGGTCGCGCCAAAGGCGTAGAAGGTGAAAACGATGGCGAAAAGGGCAGCCGCGCTGGGCTGCCTGCGCAGTTCCCGGGCGGTAACGACGCAGAAAAGCCCGCCGCCCGTCAGAATGGTCGCGAACGGTGGCCAGAAAGGGCCCCATTCCAGAACATGCCAGTCCAGCGCGGCCCGGAGCGCGAGAGCCAGGGCAGGGAAGACAAAAGCGCCGTCGATCCGGGGAAAGAGGCTCCTGGCCCGGGGGTAGAACCGGATGACCCCCTCGTAACGGCGCAGGAGGATGAGCCCCACCAGCGGGAAGGCCAGCAAAGTCGAAACAACGGAGCCGTAGGGGTGGGGGTAGAAGTAAGCCCATGCGGCGAGGCCCATGGAGGCCAGGTTGATCGCCCGGCAGAGCCGCCGGAGGCGCTTGATCGTGGCGGCCTTTTCCTCCGGGGTGCCCCGGCCGAGGCATTCCTGCCGAAAAAGTTCGTGAAGTTCCGCTTCCCGCTCCGCCCGGTCCAGATTGGGGATTATCTTTTCCAGGTAGATGAGAAAAAGCGGGGCATCCTTGAAACCGAGGCCGATCCGCTGGCGTTTCCCTCCGTTCATTACCAGTTCAATGTGATTTTCGTGCCGGTTGTGAAACTGCCGGAAGCCCCGGATTTGTTCGAAGGGGATCGCCGTGGAGCGAAGCGCCCACACAAGGCGCAATTCCAAGGCGTCGACCTCGATGCGACTGGTCCGGAGATGCAGGATGGCGCAGCCGACAACCAACGTGAGTCCCAGGAAAATCAGCGTCCAAAGAGCGATTTCATCCGGACTGTGCATGAAGTGAATCAGCAGCCCGTAGGTGCCCAGGGCCAGCGCCGCCAACAGGTAGATCAGCCACGTGGAAAAACTCCCCGTTTTAAAAACCTGCACGTCTTTTTCCGTTTTTGGCGTCATAACCCGTTTGCTCATTGATGCGCCGAGCGCGGCGCGGAGTCAATCCTGCTTGCGGGGCCGTTGTGCAACTAAAACGTTTCCCTTTTCGGATTGATCCCGGAGCCAATCCAGAATACCAAAGCGGGCGCCATGCAAAATACGACAGAAACATCCGGATTTGCCGGACGTTGGGTTTCCTACCGCGAGGATATCAAGGTGCTCGACTGCACCATCCGCGACGGCGGGCTCATGAACGACAGCCACTTTGACGACAAAACCGTCAAGTCGGTCTATAACGCCTGTGTTGAGGCGGGGATCGACTATATGGAGGTCGGCTATAAAGCCTCCAAGAAGGTTTTTGCCCGGGACCGATACGGTGCATGGCGCTTTTCCGACGAGGCCGACCTGCGCCGCGTCTTGGACGATAACCCGTCCAAATTGAAGATTTCCGTGATGGCCGACGCCGAAAAGACCGACTACCACACCGACATCCTGCCCAAGAGCGAGAGCGTCATCGACCTCGTGCGCGTGGCCTGCTACATCCACCAGATCCCCATCGCCCTCGACATGGTCAAGGACGCCACCGACAAGGGCTACGAGACGTGTATTAACCTCATGAGCGTCTCCAACGTCCAGGAGCGCGAGCTCGATTGCGCCCTCGAGCTGGTAACGCAGTGCGACGCCAAGGCCATCTACCTCGTGGACAGCTTCGGCGCGCTCTACAGCGAGCAGATCGACTACCTGGTCAACAAATACCTCCACTACGCCCGGGCGACCGGCAAGGAAGTCGGCCTGCACATGCACAATAACTTGCAGCTCGGCTTCGCCAACACCATCCAGGGCATCATCAGCGGGGCCAACTACCTCGACGCCACCTTCGCCGGTCTCGGCCGCGGCGCGGGCAACTGCCCCATGGAGCTGCTCCTGCGCTTCCTGCACAACCCGAAGTACAACGTTCGCCCCGTGCTCAAGAGCATCCAGGAAGCGATCGAGCCGATGCGCGAGCAGCTCGGCTGGGGCTTCAGCGTCCCGTACATGCTCACCGGGTTCCTGAACCGCCACCCGCGTTCCGCCATCAAGTGGAATTCGTCCGAGGAAAAGGACGACCTGGTGGCCTTCTACGACAAGATTATCGTCGAAGAAGAAGCCTAAAGGAAAAAACGCGCGGCTAGGTAGTGTCGTCACGAGAGCCGCAACGGCATCCACTTCGGCTTTTTGCGCCGTTTTGCAGCTATTTTTGGGTCAGTATTCACCAATATTGCCCTCAAAAATAGCCACAAAACGGCATCAAAAATCCTTCGTGGCTGCCATGCGCATCTCGTGACGACACTACCTAGTCCCTCGCGGCAATTTCGAATCGCCTATTTGAAAAATCCGACTGGCGAAAGCCGGATTTCGGATGAAAATAGGCGATTCATGCATTCTCCGTTCCCATTCAACGCACCGGCGCGGCTGGTTGATCATATGCGGCAGGCCGCCGAGCCGGGAGTCATCAACTTGGGCGCAGGGGTCCCCGGCCTCGACGCCCTCCCCTTTGAGGCCTTGCGCCACGCCGCCGAGGAGGCCTTCGCAGAGGAAGGGGCCGCCCTGTTCAGCTACCAGCACCCGTCGGGCGATCCCCGGCTGCGCGCGCTCTTGGTCGAGCGGCTCGCCCTGCGGGGCGTCAAGGGGATCGGGCCCGATAACCTCGTCACCACCACCGGCTGCACCCAGGCCCTCCACGCCATTCTTTCCGTGCTCATCAAGCCGGGCGACGTCGTCGCCTGCGAGAGCCCGGCCTACTACGGGATGCTCGAAATCCTGGCCGACGCCGGGGCCCGCGCGCTGCCGTTGCCCATCCGGGGCAGCCAGGGGCTCGACCTCGATGCCGCCGAAGCCGCTTTCGCCCGCTGGAAGCCGACCTGCCTCGTCGTTTGCACCTCCCTTTCCAACCCCACCGGAGCCACGCTGCCCGTTCCCGCCCGGGAGCGGCTGGTGGCCCTCTGCCGCAAGCACGGCGTGCGGCTCGTGGAGGACGACATTTACTCTGAGCTGCTCGACGCCGGGGCCCCGCCGCCCTGCCGCGCCTTCGACGACGGCTCGGTGGTCTCCTACGTCACCAGTTTCTCCAAAACCGTCGCCCCCGGCCTGCGGATCGGCTTTTGCATCCCGGGGACGCCCGAGATCGAGGACGCCCTCGCCGCGCTCAAGTGCCGCCAGGATATCCATAGCCCTGTCCTCACCGAAGCCATCCTGCGCCGGTTCCTGGCCGCGGGGCTGTTCGACCCCCACCTCCAGCGGCTGCGGGAGCGCAATCGCCGCCGCCGCGCGCTGGCCCTGGAGAGCATCCGCGCCAGCTTCCCCCCGGGGTCCGAGGTTCACGCGCCCGAGGGCGGCTACATGCTCTGGGTGCGGCTGCCGGAGCAGGTGGAAATCCGCTCCGTGGTCGCCCGGGCGAAGGAGGAAAAAGTTTCCTTCGCCAGCGGCACCGGCTTTTACGCCGTGGCCGAGGGCGGCGCGCGCCCGCTGCCCCACGTGCGGCTTAACTGCGCCCGGGGCACCGAGGAGGAACTGAAACGGGGCGTGGAGATCCTGGGCGGGGTCGTTTCCGCACTCGCCAGGCCTAAAAGCGCCCCCGAATATGTGACCCAGATTTCACCAAATACTTCTATTTAAAACGCACCGTTTGGTGCATGTTGCTTGCTTTCCCATGTCTCACAAAGTCATTTCATTCCACTACACGCTGAGCGATTGCGACGGCGTGGTCCTTGAGTCGTCGAAAGACCGCGAGGCGGTTTCCTTCATGTCCGGCATGGGGATGATTGTCCCCGGTCTGGAGCGCGAAATCATCAACTACGCGGCGGGTCAGACCGGCCGCGTGGAGGTCAAGGCCGAGGACGGCTACGGGCTCATCGATTTCAGCAAATTCATCCAGGTGCCCCGGGAATCCCTGCCCAAGCAGGAAATTAAAGAGGGGGATCTTTTCCAGTCCAACAAGAGCCCGATGCCCTTCACCGTCAAGCAAATCACCGATACGCACGTGGTGCTCGACGGCAACCACCCGCTGGCGGGCGAGGACCTCTCCTTCGACGTCGAGGTGATCGATATCCGCGAAGCGAGCGAGCAGGAACTGGCGCAGCTTCAGGAAATGATGGCCAAGGCCGAGGCGCAGGCACAGGCTCAGGCGCAAGGCGAGGCACCGGCTCAGCCCGCCGCCCCGGATCAGCCGCAGGCATAAGCCCGCTTCCGATAAGATTTCAGGGCACCTCTGGAAACCGAGGGCACGTCATCCACTTTGTCTTTTTGCGCCCTTTTAGCCCCATTTTTCAGTCAATATTGATGAGTATTGCCCGAAAAATGGGGCCAAAAGGCCATCAAAAATCCTTCGTGGCTGCCATACCCCGGTTTCCAGAGGTGCCCTTCATTGCAAAGCGCCCGGTGAAAACTCGGGCGCTCCTTTTTTATGCCACCGTTACGCGGCGAGAGGAGCGGCTTTCCGGCGGAGCCATTTGCGCCATCCGCCCAGGCCGCTCAGCCCACCGACTACGAGAAGGCCCGCCCAGGCACCCGGTTCCGGGGTCTGCACCACGGAGGTGATTTCCACCGCCAGGACCACATCGTTGTAGTCCTTGTCGCCGCCGTTGGTGGCGTCCTCAAAGGAGAGAATCAGGTAGTTGCCGTAGACTAAGGCCACCACGTGCTGGAGCGCGTCGCTGTTACGCGAGGCCTCGGCGGTGAGGGTCGTCGTGCCGCCAGTCGCCCCGCTGGCGATCAGGAAAAAATCCAGCAGCGTGCCCGAGCTGACGGTGCCGAGGTCCACGAAGTCGCCCGCCAAAAGCGGGGCCGTGGAGGTGCGCACCGAGTTTCCGCTCGAGTAGTAGGAAGTCGGGTCATTGCTCGAAGCGTCGGGGAAGACCAACTCAGCCGAGCTCGTCACCTTGGCGGTGGACGCGGTCGGCAGCGAAGAGTAGCCGGTGAGGTAGTTCACCCCGAGGCTGCTCCGGTAGGCGGCACCCTCGCTTATGAAATAAACTCGCACGGTGGAGTCGGCCGTCAGGTAGAGCTGGGAAAAATTGACCGCCAGCGAGCTGAGCTTCGCGGCGCTCAGCGCCCTGTACTCGGGCAGCGTGCTTTTGACCAGCGCCTGGATGGCGGGCAGCGAGCTTTGGAAGGCGGCGGAAGCGGCGTCTGAACCAGCCGTCTGCACCAGCCCGGCTACCGGGAGATTCAGAGGATCAGAGGTCGACTGGACCGGGGAAACCACGCTGGCCATAGCCGACGAAAGCCCCCAACACACGCAGAGCACGCTTAAGAATGAGGTCAGCAAACGCGGTTTCATAGGGACTATGTGTCTCTTACCAGGGAGTACTCGTCCTTGTCACGTACGAAATTTAGCGAATGCGTGAAAATACGCATATCGACCTACCCAGAGCCTACGGTTGCGGCACCACGACCACGGCGTTGCGCACCCGTTTCCATTCCGGGCGGGAAAAAGGTGCCTCTTTCCCGGCAACCCAGAGCGCCGTGGAGCTGCCGCCGTCCAGGTTGAGCGCCCGGTCGATTTCCAGCCCCGGGAGGAGCCCTGGCGTGGCGAGGATGTGGGCCAGCTCGTCCAGCGTCACCGGCCCGGTGGTCAGCAGCGCGGCGACGCTCTTGCGGTCGGCCAGCAGCACGGTACGTTCGGCGGCTTTGGCGGCATTGAGGCCCGCCACCGGCTTCCCGTGGTCCACCAGAAAAGGGCCGGTCTGGAGGGCGTCTCGAATCCCCGCTGGCCGAAACTCGGCAGAGCGGAGCACCCGCGCGGGGCCCCGTTGCGGCACGGCAAGGACGCCGGTGAGGATCTTCGAGTTTTCCCACGGGTGAACGGTGACGCCCCGGCTGATCATCAGGCCGAGCGGCGTGCGGTCGGCCAGGAAATAGCCGCCGTTGACCCCTGCCAGCGCATGGGCCGCCGCAGCCCCGTCGGCCACGGATTGCCCCGGGGCGAGATCGACCACCTCCAGGCGGCACCGGGCGCGGTCGAACTTCACCAAATGAGCCTGCAACGGGGTGGCGTCCGGAGCGTCATCGCGCAGCGTCAGAGCTAGGTGGCTCACCGTGGGCGAAGTCGTGGCCTGCGCCGGGGTGGATTCGGCCTGCCAAGCCGCCTCGCCAGCCCGGAGCCCGCAGAAAAGGAAAAGGATGAGAAACCAGCGCATGGAGTGGACTTTACGCGCCGGAGGGATGCGCGCGAATCTTTTTGCAGACGGAAAGCAGCTTGCCCCCGGAAGGGATTCGGGTTACGAAACCACCGTCATGGAAACGCCACCCATCCCCCCCTCCGAAGACACCCCCGCTCCCGAAGCCCCTCTTCCTCCCCCCATTCCGAGCAAGGAAGAGCGCACCTGGGCCATGGTTGCCCACTTGAGCGCCCTTTCGGGGCACTTCATTCCGCCGGTGGGGCAGATCCTGGGGCCGCTCGTCGTCTGGATCCTCAAGCGCGACGAATACCCGCTCGTGAACGACCAGGCCAAAGAGGCGCTCAATGCCCAGATCAGCTTCACGATCTATTTCATCATCTCCGTCCTCCTGATGCCGATCCTCATCGGGTTCGCGCTCTTCGGCATCGTCTGGCTGGCCGATCTGGTGCTGATCATCATCGCCGCCGTCGCCGCCAACGAAGGCAAACGCTACCGGTACCCGTTTATTTTCCGCTGGATTAAATAGCGCGGGCACGGAGGGGCATCCCTTCGTTGAAAAATTCCTCCTTTTGCTTGGAATAACTTGATGTCACTCTCGCCGGATGCTGGCCAAGGTTTTTTCAGCGGCGGTTTATGGCGTGGACGCCTACGAAGTCGAAATTGAAGTCAATGCGAGCGCGGGCAACCCCGTGATCGTGATTGTCGGGCTTCCCGATGCCGCCGTGAAGGAGAGCCGCGACCGCGTCACCACGGCGGTCGGCAACAGCGGCTACCGCCCTCCCCGGGGCCGGACCACCATCAACCTGGCCCCCGCCGACATCAAAAAAGAGGGGCCGAGCTTCGATTTGCCGATCGCGCTGGCGATGATCGCCGCCTCCGAGCAGATCGAGCTGACCCGATTTGAGCAGTTTTGCTTCGTGGGCGAGCTGGCGCTCGACGGCACCGTGCGCTCGGCCAAGGGCGTGCTCCCCATCGCGCTCGAAGCCCGGCGGCGCGGGCGGCGGGCCATCGTCGTGCCCGAGGAGAACGCCTCTGAGGCCTCCGTCGTCGAGGGCATTGCCACCTACGGCGTGCGCACCCTGAGGCAGGCCTGCGAATTCCTGCGCGGCAACGAGATGCTCACCCCGGCGCAGCCCTCCGCGGTGGTCGATGCCGCACCCGATTACGCGGTCGATTTTTCGGACGTGCGCGGGCAGCATGCCGCCAAACGCGCCATCGAAGTCGCCGTGGCGGGCGGGCATAACTTGATCATGGTCGGGCCTCCCGGCTCGGGAAAATCGATGCTCGCCAAGCGCATTCCCACCATCATGCCGCCGATGACCTTCGAGGAGGCCATCGAGACCACCAAGATCCACAGCATCTGCGGCTTCCTCGCGCCCAAACGCTCGCTGCTCCTCCAGCGCCCCTTCCGCTCACCCCATCATACCATATCCGATGCAGGGCTGCTCGGTGGCGGAACAAACCCCTCGCCCGGCGAAGTCACCCTGGCCCATCACGGCGTGCTGTTTCTGGACGAGCTCCCCGAGTTCAAGCGTTCGGTGCTCGAAGTGCTCCGGCAGCCGCTGGAGGACGGCAAGGTGACGATTTCGCGTGCGGCGGGGTCGGTGACGTACCCTTCGGAATTCATCATGGTCGGCGCGCTCAACCCGTGCCCGTGCGGATTCTTTGGCGATCTGAAACGCGAATGCCGCTGCACCGGATTGCAAGTGCAGCGTTACCGCCAGCGCATCTCCGGGCCGCTCCTGGACCGCATCGACATCCACGTCGAAGTCCCGGCAGTGCCGTTTAGAGACCTCACCGGCAACGGCGCTTCCGAGCCCTCGGAGACCATTCGCGAGCGGGTCATGGAGGCGCGGGCCCTCCAGCAAAAGCGCCTCGCGGGCGGCCCCGGCCGGGGCGCGTGCAACGCCCGGATGCTGCCGCGCCAGCTGCGCACTTTCTGCGCGATCGACGAGGAATGCCGCGAACTCTTGCGGGCCGCGATGAGCGAGCTAAACCTGAGCGCCCGCGCGCACGACCGCATCCTAAAAGTGGCCCGCACCATCGCCGACCTGGAGGGAGCGCCGACGATCAACGCCACCCACCTGAGCGAGGCGATCCAGTATCGGACGTTGGACCGGAATTTGTGGATCTGAATACCCTGAGTGTAAAAGGAATGTAATTTCCCACTTACAACGACCTGTGGTTATTAGATCTTCAAAATGACATTTTCCACAATATCGCGAATGAACTCCTTCGCCGTTAGCTGCTCGATGGATACCGACGAAGGATGTGCAGCCAGATATCGCTGAGCAAGTTTTTCCTCCAAAACCCGCGCCATATGTCAATGGAAACGGGGGCACTGTTGAAATTTGACAATATGGAGTAAAGGGCACCTCTGGAAACCGTGGTATGGCAGAAAAGAGATCGGTGCGGCGCTCGTCGGCCAGGTGAAGGGGGATTCACGTGGTTTTCACTGTATCGTGATATCGTTCTCTGTAATGCCGCGTGGCATTAAAAATCGATATTTAGCAATGGCGCGGTCGGGACTGGCACTCGCAATGAGCGGCTTGATATCATGCCGATTGTGGATTAATTGCAATGGGTCGCACGTTCGATCTATGGCAAAGAATATTCCCCCGGCCCCCTACACCATCGCGCGAAGCAGTCGCCGCAGCGGCGCGCCGGAACTGATCAAAACAGAGAGCGTCAATTTGGAGACCTTTCCGATATCGGGAGCGATCGTGCCCAATCACCCGGAGTTTCCTGAACATTGGCATCGGTTTATTGAAATCGTTCTGGTTGTCAAAGGGACGGCTATCCATGTCATTAACGGGCATGGAATCCCGATCTTTTCCGGACACGTCTTCGTTATGCCGCCCAGCTTTAAGCACGCCCTGCTGCAGACGAATGACTTGAGGGTGATCGTAGTTTGTTACAACCCGGCGGAAATGGACCTGCAAGAACGCGATCTTGATGATTTGCCGGGCTATCGAGCCTTGTTTCAAGTGGAGCCGCGGCTGAGATCCGCTGGCGTGGGCAATCACATTTTACAGCTTTCAAAGGCCGATCTTTCCCGAGTCGAGGCCATTGCCGATACGGTTGTTCAAGAGTCCTGCAACCGTCCCGCCGGATTTCGCGTAATGGCAAAGGCCCGCTTGCTCCAGTTCATCGTGGAGCTTGCGCGCCTTTATCACGCAAAACCTTCGTCGCCCAAGAGGGAGGCCACACGATTGGCCGGTGCGCTCCGCTATATTGAGGACAACCTGGCCGAACCGATCGATATTGATTCACTGTGTCGGCGGTTGCACTTTTCCAAACGCAGTTTCTACCGGCTTTTCAAGGCCGTAACAGGAGATTCGCCGCTCAATTATCTACGCAGTTGCCGGCTTAACGAAGCCGCCCGGATGTTTCGCGAATCGGAAAAAACGATCAGCGAAATAGCCTTCGCTGTGGGATTTCAGGATCCAAGTCACTTTTCCCGCAGTTTCCATAAACGCTTCGGGACATCGCCCTCCGAATACCGCTTGTGACAAGCCTGAAATGCCTAGGGAAACACGCCCAACGGAATGGCCACAGCAATCAAGTATTTGGCGCCTCCATCCATAGACACCCAGCAGGGTTGCCATAGAATACAATGTATTATGACGAAACCAGTAATCGGTGCCTACTATTTCCCTAATTACCACTGCGACCCGCGCAATGAGGCCGAGCACGGCCGCGGATGGACGGAATGGGAACTAGTCAAGCACGCCACTCCAAGATTTGAGGGACACAACCAGCCGCTGGTGCCTCTCTGGGGATACGAGGACGAATCCGATCCTGCAGTAATGGCAAAGAAAATCCAGGCAGCGGCGGATCACGCCGTCGACTTTTTCATCTTCGACTGGTATCACTATAATGACGGGGAATTCCTCAACCGTGCTTTGGACCATGGATACCTTGGAGCCTCCAATAACCATCTGACGCAATTTGCGTTAATGTGGGCCAATCACGATTGGCGCGAGATCATGCCAGCCAAATTCGGCCGCCCCTCCGACATTCTCTATCCCGGCAAAGTTACGCAGGCGACGATGGACCAGATAGCCGACACCTTTGCTGAAAAATATGCGACGCATCCGAGCTATTTCCGCATTGACGGACGAGCTTACTTTTCTATTTACGAAGTCGACCTGCTGATCGCGCAGGCGGGGGGACTGCGGGAGGCCGCCGCTCAAATTGAACGTTTCCGCGAGCGGGTAAGGGCGCGCAGCGGAGCAGAACTACACCTAAACGGCATCTTTAAAAAATCGCCCATTCTGCAAGGTGAAAAAACGTCCGAAAAGTTTAGCGATCTTGTGTCGGAGCTTGGTTTGGATAGTGCAACGTCCTATGTCTGGATTCACCACACCAATCGCCTTTCCACCCAAACCCTCGTTTCTTTCGAGGACGTCTGCAATGACTTCATGCAATTCTGGCACAACGAAGGAATGAAGCTTCCGGTTCCCTATTTTCCCAATGTATCCATGGGATGGGATGCCTCGCCTCGAACGGTACAAAGCGATAAGTGGGAGGTGCGGGGGTATCCATTTACGGGGATCCTTTCTGGCAATACTCCCGAACGTTTTGGCGCGACATTGCGGAGAATGCTTTCCGAATTGCGCGAGCGCAGACTGCCCGAGATGGTGACAATCAACGCATGGAACGAATGGACGGAGGGAAGCTATCTGGAGCCCAATACGACCGATCGCTTTGCCTACTTGGAAGCCATCCGGGATGCCGTAAACAGCCATTTGCAATCCAAGTCATAAAAGGCAGGCGGCAATAATCAACCTTAACGCCGTCATGAGTTGCCCCCCAACTTTCTATCCACCCCACGCTGCGAGCTATCCTTTTTCCCGCGATGCGGTAAAGTCGGCCTCCATGCTGAGCTACCGGACGAGACTGATTGCGTGGAGCGGCGCTGGCAGAGTTTTCCGTGTGGGATGCCAATGGGGATGCGAATCTGACGCTGGAGGAACTGCAAAAAGCCGTGGCCTCGCCGGAGGTCAACTCTTGAAACTTGACAATGTGGAGTAAAGAAGAAAAGAGTCGGCACGGCAAGTTTCAAGAGTTGACCCCATATCCAAGTTGGTCCTCGTTCCCAATCTCCAGATTGGGAACGCAAGTGGGGGCGAATCTCCGATTCGCAGGGGCGGGGAAATCTGGAGATTCGTAACGAGGGGCGGGGAAAAACAGCGTTAACCGACCAGCCTTTCAAAGAAACGACTTTCGCAGGTCCGGGTCGGTGAAGATGTCGCTGTAGGGTTGGAAATCCGTCCCGAATTCGCGGATGACCCGCGTATTGAGAGAGATGATTTCCTCCACATAAAAGGCATCGATCGTTGAGAGGCTGAAGGGGCCAAGTATTTGGTTGCTGGCATTCACATAATACCAGTGAGTGGAAATATACGGCGTCATATTCGTCCTTGGGCTGTTAGGTTTTAACTCGAGCCCCCCTTCGGGTTATTCCGAAAGGAGGCCGGGAGTCGATAGGCCGTAACAAAACAGCCGCGAGGGCCTTTAGCCGGTGGCCTGGACATACGCCGACGCCTCCCGGCCATATGAAATATAGCCCGGAAACGGCAATAGAGTTTCGGCTATTGCCAGCCGTTTTACACGGGGTTATCAAGATAGGGGTAGGGACGGTATTCTCCATCGCCCCTCCCTCCGAACCGGACTGGCGGGTCTCCCGCATCCGGCTCTCCAGTTGGTGGTTTATCCTCTTTGTAGAGATTGACGTGCCGCCCCATGTGCCTGAACCAAGGATGTCAGGCCTTGGGCGGTGAAATAGGCCTTGGGCCATCGGTTTCGGTCGAATCCGCGCCCGCGTCCTCGCATTCCGTTGCGCCTTCGCAGGATGCTTTGCAGTCACCCTCGGACGTATTTGTCCACGCTATCAAACGTCCACCGGTTGCTCTGTTTGAAGTATTCAAACCAGCCGCCAAGTGTCCGGTTGAGGTCCGCGATGATTGCTCCGAGGCTTCTGCCCTCGGTGCGCCGGGTCTTGCCTCGGATCGCTTCCTTGAGCTTGTCCATGCTTTTCTTGCGTGGCCATTTCCAGCCTCGCTCAAAGTGGTAGCCCAGGAAGTCGAACCCTCCCTTGGCTCGGGCGTCCACGATCCGTGTCTTTTCCGGATGCAGCTTGAGTCCGTTCTGCTCCACCCAGGCTTTGACTGCCTCCAATGCCTCTTGGGCTTCTTCTTCGCTCTTACACAGGATGACAAAATCATCCGCGTAGCGGATCATTTCCCGGCCTGCCCACGCCATTTCCCAATCCAGCGGATCAAGGTATATGTTCGCTAGCAGCGGGCTTATGACCGCTCCCTGGGGCGCTCCGGTTTGCGTCGGCTTCCAGTCTGTTGCGCTCTCCATGACCCCGGCTTTGAGCATTGCCTCGATCAGCCTCAGTACGCTTCCGTCTGCTATTTTCTCGCCGATTTGCCGCATGAGTTTCTTGTGCGGGATCGTGTCAAAATAGCTCTTCAAGTCGGCATCCACTACCCAGTGGCGGCCCGCCTTGAGATGTCGGTCCACTTCCCGAAGCGCGTCCTTGCAGCCTCGCCCGGGCCTGAACCCGTAGCTCTGCGGCGCAAATTCCCGCTCGAAGATCGGCTCGATGGCTTGGCGTAGCGCCGTCTGCACGACGCGATCTCTCACCGCCGGGATCCCCAGCGGCCGCAGTTCCTTGCTCCCTGATTTGGGTATCCATACCCGTCTGACGGCTTGGGGCTTATAGTTCCCCGCTTTCAGTTGCCTTTGGAGGCTGCGGGTTTGGGCCGCCTCTTGCAGGGCGTATTGCCGCACGTTCTGGCGATCGATTCCGGCGCTGCCGCCGTTGGCGATCACTTTGCGCGCCGATGCCGCCAGGTTGCCGCTCGCCCATATTTTGTCCATCAGGCTGTGCCATTTGGTCCTTTTCATCCCCGTTTCCAGGGCCGTCAACATGCGTGTCGTCCACACCTCGGGTTGCACCCAGTTCCATTGGAACCGGGGTTCTTCGCCCGTTCTAGGCCTTGCGGCCAATGTTGGCGAGGGTTCTTCCCTTGTTGTGGCTTTCACGTTTCCACCTTCCTGCCCTCCTTCGCTCCACGGGCATTGCCCCGCTTCCACGCTACTACGAGGGCTCTGTCACCTTCCGGGCGGTTCTTCGGAGCCCTTTGGCTCATGAACACCGTCCTATTCCCGGCTCGTGATCCCTGCTTCACTACACGTCTCCTTCCTGCCGCTCCATCTCCAACCACCCTATACGGCCCTGTTGTAATCGCGCCCACTGTCTGTCCGCGACACAGGTTCTCGCAGTCGCCTTCTTCCTTTGCGGAGGGCTTGCGATGTCTGGCTTCGCCCTTCGGGAGCAGGCTCGCCGCCGTATCTGGCCGAATCGAGTTTAGCATTGTCTTACTTATGGATCGGCGTTTCGCCTGTCGGTTGCTCCCCACCCCGCCTCTCGACGACGCAGTTACCACAGGCTACGAACGGCCAGTGTGCCGCCCGAAGAGGACTTTCACCTCTCTGAAGTCGTGCGCTCGCTGGCGCACTCCCGGCTGGATCTCACCAGCTAACGGGAAAATGCGCTTCCCGGTTTTTAAAGTAAAGGCGAATTCACCTGGTTACGAAGCGGCCTCCTCGCCTCCTCGTTACGAATCCCCAGATTTGTAATGTCCTTGTTTTGGAATCTCTGATTCCATCCTCGCAGTTCACGAATCAGAGATTCGCAGACAGAAGACGTTCCCAGTCTGGAGATTGGGAACGAGGCCCAAATGCGCTGATCTGCCTCGGCATCCGTTCACCGCCGCCTATTGGCGGCAGCAGCCGCACTTGACCTGCTCGGTTTCCTTTTCCGGGTACTCGAAGGTGCGGCCTTCGTAGTTGCGCAGCACGGTTTTTTCGGCGTCGCTATAGATCACGTAATCCGGGTTGATCGGCACTTTGCCGCCGCCGCCCGGGGCATCGATGACGTATTGTGGCACGGCGTAGCCGGAGGTGTGCCCGCGCAGGCCTTCGATGATCTCGATGCCTTTGCTCACCGGCACTTGCAGGTGCGAGGAGCCGAGGATCAGGTCGAGCTGGTAGAGGTAATACGGGCGCACCCGGCACATGATCAGCTTTTGCACCAGGGCCTTCATGGTCTCCACGTTGTCGTTGACGCCGTTGAGGAGCACGCTTTGGTTGCCGAGGGGGATGCCCGCGTCGGAGAGCCGCCCGAGGGCCGCGCGCGTTTCCAGCGTCAGCTCGCGCGGGTGGTTCACATGTACGCTCATCCAGAGCGGGTGATATTTTTTGAGCATCGCGCAGAGCTCCGGCGTCACGCGCTGGGGCAGGAAGATGGGGACGCGCGAGCCGATCCGGACGAGTTCGATGTGCTCGATGGATCGAAGCCGCGAGAGGATCCCCTCCAGGCGGTCGTCGGAGAGGAGCAGCGGGTCGCCGCCGGAAATCAGCACGTCGCGAACCTCGGTGTGGGCCTCCAGGTAGCGGAAGGCGGCTTCGAAATCAATGTGCAGCTCCTGCTCGCCCGCTCCGCTGACTACCCGGCTGCGGGTGCAGTAGCGGCAGTAGGAGGCGCAGCGGTCGGTGACGAGCAGTAGCACGCGGTCCGGGTAGCGGTGGACCAGGCCCGGGGCCACCATGTCGCCGTCCTCGCCGCACGGATCGGCCATTTCCTGGGGCGAAACGTGCGTTTCCTCCAGGCGCGGGATCACCTGGCGGCGGATCGGGCAGGCCGGATCGTTGCGGTCGATCAGGTTAAAGAAATGGGGCGTGATGGCCAACGCCAGTTTGCTGCCGGAGAGGATGGTTCCGGCTCGCTCCTGGGGCGTTAGCTCCATCAGGTTTTCCAGTTGCTTCAGTGAATGAATCCGATTCTTGAGCTGCCACTTCCAGTCATTCCACTGGGTGGCATCCACATCGGGCCAGCAGCCAGGCGTATGAGACTCAAACGCCTTTAGGTTCGTGTGCATGGTTTTCGGGCAGGTTACGCCGCGGCGCGGGTTTGTCAACTACGGGCGCGGGAAAATATCGTATTGTCTATCGGGAATAGGGGGTATAGGGATATTTTTTTCCTGGCTATAGCGAAATCGGCAGATTCGGGTTGAACGGATGCCGCGGGAGCATGTCATAAAAAGCAGTGTCGCTTATGATCGCATCCTTCCGAAAAGCCGTTTACTCCCTGGGTTATGCCGGTAGCCTGGCGCTGGTCGTCCTGCCTCGGGCCTCCACCGGGGCCGAAGTCCCCCGGGATCTTCTTCACCAACTCGACGAGGGCTTTGTCCAGGTTTTCGATAAAACGGCGCCCAGCGTGGTCGTTATTGATGTATCGAAAAAAGGGGCCCCCGCGGATGAGGAAACCGGGAGCGGGTTCGACTTTTTCTTTCGCGCGCCCGACGCGGGCCTGCGCAATCCGCTCCGGATGCAGGACCCGCCCGCCCGTAGCGAAGGCTCGGGCATCATCGTGCGCAGCGAGGGCTTTATCGTCACCAACGCCCATGTGGTCGACGGGGCGGAAAAACTTTCCGTCAAGCTGCGCGATGGCCGCGTGCTCCCTGGCAAGGTCGTCGGCGTGGATGACTTTACCGACATCGCCGTTATCAAGATCGACGCCACCGGCCTGCCCGTGGCCGCCTGGGCCGACAGCGACAAGGTGCGCATCGGCCAGCTCGTCTGCGCCATCGGCGTTCCGTACGCGCTGGAGTATTCCTTTACCATCGGCTGCGTCAGCGGCAAGGGGCGCTCGGGCCTGACGCCCGAAGTCACCCCCTACGAGGATTACCTGCAAACCTCCGCGCTCATCAACCCCGGCAACTCCGGCGGGCCGCTCATCGACGTGGACGGCAAGGTGGTCGGCATGAACACGCTCGTCAACGGCCTCAACCGGGGCCTCGCCTTTGCCATTCCGGCCAACCTGATCAAGGACATCAGCGGGCAGTTGATCGAGAAAGGGAGCGTCTCTCACCCGGCCCTGGGCATCCGGATTGAGACCCTCGGGGCCGACTCCAGCCTGCGCGAGCAGATCAGCGGCGTGGAGAAAGGGGCCGTCATCACCACCATCGAGCCCGATACCCCAGCCTATAAGAGCGACCTGCGTCCGGCGGATGTCATCACCGCCATCGACGGCGTGCCGGTGACCAGCGCCCAGGAGCTGCGCCGCCAGGTGCTCTCCAAGAAGCTCGGCCAGCCCGTGTCCCTGAACGTCTGGCGCGGCGGCAAGGAGCTGAAAATTTCCGTCACCACGGGCGAACTGCCCAAAACCACCGCCACCGGCACCCGGCCCCCGCTCTCCGAGAAACCCGCCAACTCAGGCAACATCGAGGGGAAAATGGGCCTGCGCCTGGGTGAAATCCCCCAGGCCAACGGCAAGCTGACCGGCCATGGAGTGCGCGTCACGGAAGTGATTCCCAACAGCCCCGCCGCCATCGCGGGCATCCAGCAGGATGATGTGATCACCGAAATCGACTCCAAGCCGATCGCCGATCTCGCCGCCGCGCGCACGGTGCTGGACGCCCAGGCTGGAAAAAAAGCCGTACTTTTATTCCTCGAACGCAAAGGACAGAAGACCTACGGGGTGGTGAAAATCGAAAATTAAATGTTCCTTGGTTGGGCGGACGGTGCCGGAGGGTATACCGGCACCGTCCGTTTCCTTTTGTACAGATGAGCGCACCACAGAGGCACAGAGGACACGGAGAAAAGATGAGAAAAACCTCCTGTCTTTTCCTCCGTGTCCTCTGTGCCTCTGTGGTGAATTCATTTATAATGCTGGGCCAAAGCCCTAACCGGGCGTAAGTTCTCTTCTTAGGAATATTCTGCCGTATGAGCACACCCGATCTCGCTGAGCGCCTTCTTGCGTTCATGCGCTCCCCCCGTTACCAACCTCTCGATAAAATCGCCCTCTCCAAAAAACTCGGCCTTCCCGCCGACGACGGAGGTGAATTGCGCGACCTCCTGCGCAGCCTGGAGGAGCGAGGCGAAATCGCCCGCATCCGCAAGGACCGCTACATCATCCCCGAGGAGGCCGAGCTCGTCACCGGCATCCTGCAAGTCCACGGCAGCGGCAATGCCCATCTCTTAAGCGAACGCAAAGGCCAGCCCGATCTCTACATCGCCGCCGAGAATAGCTGGACCGCCTTCAACGGCGACCGCGTGGTGGCCCGGATCCTCCACGAGGGGATCGAGGGCGTCGAGAGCTTCCGCCGCCGCAGGCCCGCGCCGGGCGAACGCCGCGAGGGGCGCATCATCCGCATCCTCAAGCGCGCCAGCGAGACGCTCGTGGGCACCCTCCAGCGTTCGCAGAAGTTCCACTACGTCATCCCGGATGACCCGCGCATCGGCCACAATATCTACGTCCACCCCGGCTCCGCGCCGCTGCCCAAGCCGCCCGTCGTGGGGGATAAAGTCGTCGTCAAGCTCGACGAATGGACCTCGCGCCACATCAATCCCGAGGGCGAGATCATCGAAGTGCTCGGAGCCGCCTCCACCCCGGGCGTCGACATGCTTTCCATCATCCGGAAGTACAACCTGCCCACCCTCTTTGCAGAGGAAGTACTCAACGAAGCACACTCCATCCCCGAGATCGTCCCGCCCGAGGAGGCAGCCCGGCGCGAGGACCTGCGCGACTCCCTCATCTACACCATCGACCCCGACGACGCGCGCGATTTCGACGACGCCATCGGCGTTGAGAAGCTCAAGAACGGCTGGCGCGTGGGCGTCCACATCGCCGACGTCGGCCACTACGTCAGCCCCGGCACCGCGCTCGACAAAGAGGCCTACGAACGGGGCAACAGCGTCTACCTGGCCGACCGCGTCATCCCGATGCTGCCGGAGCGCTTGAGCAACGGCATCTGCTCGCTCAAGCCGAACGTCGACCGGCTCACCCGCTCGGCCATCATGGAGTTCACCCGCAACGGCCGCCTGAAAGCCGCCCGTTTTTCCAAGAGCGTCATTTGCAGCAAAGCCCGGCTTACCTACAAGCAGGCCTACGCCATCCTCTCCGGCAATACCCCCGAGCCGCTCCCGCTCACCGTGCCCGACCGCACCGAGGAAATCCCCCAGGCCGTGGTGGAGAATATCCGGGTCGCCTGGGAATTCGCCGCCATCCTGCGCAAAAACCGCTTCGCCGCCGGTTCGCTCGACCTCGATTTCCCCGAGGTCAAAGTCTGGCTCGACGCCAAGGGCACCCCGGTCAAGCTGGAGAAGCTCGATAACGACATCTCCCATCAGCTCGTCGAGGAGTTCATGCTCGCCGCCAACGAAGCCGTGGCCCGCGAGACCAAGGTGAAGAATTTCCCCTCCATCTACCGCGTCCACGAAAGCCCCGACGCCGAAAAACTCGATGAATTCCGCGACCTCGTGCGCCTTTACGATTACCGCGTGGGCGACCTGACCGTGCGCTCGGAAGTCCAGCGCCTACTGGAGGCCATTAAGGGGAAGCCAGAGGAGTACGCGCTCAAGATCGCCTTCCTCAAGAGCCTCAAGCGCGCCGCCTACGAGACCCGGGCCCTGGGCCACTACGGCCTGGCCAAGGTCAACTACACCCACTTCACCAGCCCGATCCGGCGCTACGCCGATCTGGTGGTCCACCGCGTCCTGGGGCATATTGGCGAGCAGCGCCAGCAACTCGCCGCCGCGGCGCTGCCGGTAGTGGCCGAGCATATTTCCCAGACGGAACGGACCGCCGACGGGGCCGAGCGCGACTCGGTAAAACTCAAGAAGATCGAGTTTTTCGCCCTCGCGGCCCAGCGCCTTGACCGGTTCAAGGCGGTCATCCTCGATGTGCGCAACTACGGGCTCGTCGTCGAGCTGCCGGAGTACCTCATCACGGGGCTCATCCACGTCTCGACGCTATCGGACGACTTCTACGTTTACGACCCCGCCCGGATGCGCTTCATGGGCCGCAAGAGCCGCCGCGTTTTCGCCGCCGGGGAGCACATCGAAGTCTCCGTGTCCAAGGTCGATCTCTACAAGCAGCAGATCGACTTCCAGCCCGCGCCCGTGGAGGAGAAATCCAAGGGACGCGGCGGCAAGCCCGCCAAACCTGAGGGGACCCCCAAGGCGGAAAAGCCGCAACAGCCCGGGCGCTCCAAGAAAGAAGCACCCCAGGAGGGGCAAGGACAAGCTTCCCGGCGTCGGGGTCGCCACGGCCGCCGCTCCGAAGGGAGCAAACGGCGGGGGAAATAAGAGCCCCCAAAGCCCCCGAGGCAAGGCGACGACTAGAGACCCATGGCCGTGCGCACGCGTTTTAGCGTGACGTTGGCCAGTTCATTGGCGCGGGCGGCTCCCTTGTGGAGCACCTCGTCAATATAGCCGGGGTCGCGCTCGATCTCCTCGCGACGGGCGCGGGCCGGGGCAAAGTGGTCCCAGATGGCCGCGAAGAGGCGCTTCTTAAAGTCGCCGTAGCCGGTGCCGCCATTGCGGAAGTCGGCTTCCATTTTGGCCACGTCGTCCGGACCGGCAAAGAGTTTGTAGAGCCCGAAGATGGAGGATGCCTCGGGGTCCTTGGGCGTTTCGACCGGCGTGGAGTCGGTGATGATGCCCATGATCTTCTTCTTGAGCGCCTTTTCCTCCAGGAACAGCTCGATGGTGTTGTTGTAGCTCTTGCTCATCTTCTGGCCGTCGAGGCCGGGGATGGTCGCCAAGTCGGGCAGGATGCTCGGCTCGGGAATGCGGAGGAGGTCCTTGCCGAAGGTCTCGTTCATCTTGATGGCGAGATCGCGGGTGACTTCCACGTGCTGCTTCTGGTCCTTGCCGACGGGGACGATGTCGCTGTCGTAGATGAGGATATCCGCCGCCATGAGGACCGGGTAGGCAAAGAGGCCATGGCTGGCAGGCTTCCCGTGAGCCAGCGCGTCCTTATAGGCATGGCAGCGTTCCAGGAGGCCCATCGGCGTCATCACGGAAAGCAGCCAGGAAAGCTCGGTGACCTGGGGCACGTCGGATTGCTTGAAAAGAACGGCTTTGGCCGGGTCGAGGCCGCAGGCGAGGAAGTCGAGCGCGGCGCGGCGGCTGTTCTCGCGGAGTTGGGCGGCGTTGTGAACGGTGGTCAGCGCGTGGTAATCGGCAAGGAAATAGAGCGCCTCGCCCTTGTTCTGCCAGTCGATCGCCGGGCGCATCATGCCGAAATAGTTGCCAATGTGAAGCCGACCGGTGGGTTTGATCCCTGAAAGAATGCGAGGCATAAGAAAAAAACGGGTTGAAGAAAGAGAGACTTTTCCGATCCGGGTCGATTTTGTCAAGCATCGCCCCGGAAGAGGAGTTAATCAGGAACTCAAGAACTCAGGAAAAAATAGCGCACCGGGAGGATGGACCTCCCGATGCGCTGGCCGCGTTTTGGTGGCGGGCTTCCCAGGGCAACCGCATCCTGCGGAAATAAAAATGGCTTTGCAATAAAAAAGCCACTTATAAGTGGCCTATATTTTCGAAGAAATAAGCGACACTTGATGCGTGCCCGGTTCAATACAGTTTGGCAAAAACCTTTCGAGGCTACGTGTTCAGCGCGGCCTGACGCAATTCCAGCTCGCTACTGAGGCTGAAATTAGCCGCAACCACGTGCAACGCCTAGAAAAAGGCCAATGCCAACCGACGCTCGCTGTGGTGCTTCGCCTGAAGAAAGCCCTTGGCTGTTCCTGGGATGAGTTACTGGAAGGTGTTGAGGAGTAACGCCCATGTCTGGGAATCTCTGATTCCATAGCCGCACGCAACGAATCAGGAGATTGGGAACGACGAGGCAAAATCGGCTTCGGGCCCCAAGCGGGAAGCCCTTCAACACCCGATCACTTCCAGCACGGCTTTCGCCGCTTCCTGCGCCGTGACGGCTTCCATGCAGCGGAAGTCGATTGGGCATTTGCGTAGGAAGCAGGGGCTGCATTCCACCTGGTGGCGCAGCACGCGGTGCCCCGGCCCGAGCGGCCCGGTAAGGCGGGGCTCGGTGGAGCCAAAGACGGAGACGGTCGGCACGCCCAGGGCGGCGGCGAGGTGCATGGTGCCGGTGTCGTTGGTGAGGAGCGCGGAGCATTCGCTAAGGCGCTCCATCAGCTCGGCCAGCGTGGTTTTGCCAATCAGGTTGGTGACGCGGCCGGAGAGCTTCGCCGCGACCGCGTCGCCGACGGGCGCATCCCCCGCCACCCCAAAGATCACCCATTCGCAATCGACGCGGGCCGAGACGGCGTTGGCGGCTTCGGCAAACCGCTCGGGCATCCAGCGCTTGGCCGGGCCGTATTCCGCGCCAGGGCAAAGGCCGATTTTCAGCGGTCCCGCCGGGCGGGGGCGGACGGGGAAGCAGGATTCCAGCGGCACCTCGGCGATCTCCCCGCCGATCCACTCGGCGAGCTGGAGGTAGTGGTGGACCTGGTGCTGCGCGGGCTGGGGCGGGGCGGGCGTCTTGGAGCCCTTGGGCGCCTTAGCCGCCTCGGGCGTGAAGGCCGGGGCCAGGAGCGCCTTACGCCATTTGGCCGCGTAGCCCGCCCGGCGCGGGATCCCCGCCAGCCAGGCTTCCAGCGCGGTGCGGATGGAGTTGGGCAGGATGACCGCCGCGTCAAAATACCGCGCGCGCAGCTTGCGAGCCACGGCGAAAAGTCCCTCGCCCGGCTCGATCGTGAGCACTTCGTCGATCTCCGGGAAGCGCCGCCAGTAATCGGCCAGCTTGGCTTTGACGAGCACGGTCACGCGGACGTCGGGCCGCCCTTTCTTGATCGAGAGCACCGCCGGGGTGGTCATGACGGCGTCGCCCAGCCAGTTGCTGGAGCGCACGACGACGCGAAAGGGCTTTAGATCGGCCGTGGTCATCCCGGCGGGCAGCGCGATGCCGCGCTTGTATTCGGAGAGGAGGAAATTCGGCTTGGGCGTTTTCCAGCGGTTATGGACCCAGAACCAGTCGGCGGGCGAGCGGCGGATCTGCTTTTCCAGGGCCTGGTTGAGCTCGGCGGTGAGCTGGGCCACGTTGCGGGTGCCGCTGAGCACCGGTTTTTCGATGACCATGCGCCAGTAGCCGGGCTTGTCGGTGAAAACGGCGGCCAAAAGGAAGCTCGCCCCGGTGCGCAGGGCCAGCGTGGCGGCGAGGGGCGAGGTGGAGGCCAGCCGCCCGAAGAAGGGGCACCAGATGCCGGCGTCGCCCGCGTGCTGGTCGATCAAAATGCCGACGAGCCCCTTTTCCCGCAGCAGCTCGATGGCCCGGTGGAATCCCTTTTTGCGCGCCATGGGCTCCATGCCGAGGCGCGAGCGGGAGTCGCGGATGAATTGGTCGATAAAGGGGTTTTTGAGCGGCTGAAAGACGGTCGAGCTTTTGCCGGGGTAGATGAGCGGGGTGATCTGCCCGAGCGCCTCCCAGTTGCCGAGGTGGCTCAAGATGCCGACGGCCCCCACGGGGTCATTGGCGACGGAGCGGATGATCTCCACCCCCTCCACCTGGACGTGCTTGATGACCTCCTCGCGCGACATCGTCGCCATTTTCACCGACGAGAGGAGATTGCCCCCCAGCCGGATGAAATGCTTGCGAGCCAGGGCGCGGATTTCCCCCGCCGTCATCTCTCCCTCAAAGGCGAGCGTGAGATTCCGGATGACCAGCCCCCGGTACCCCGGCAGGATGAGATGGCCCGCCCCGCCGAGCGCCGCCCCCAAACGGTAGACGACGCCCATCGGAAGGGCGGATAGCAGGCTGCAAAAAGCGCGGAAAAGGTAGTAGACGAAGCGGTCCATTGGAATGGGCCGCCGATACTACAGCACCGGACGCAGCTGGATCGAGTCGAATGTGGACTGGCCCGCTTGAAGGTCGCTCACGATGACGAGATTATCGCCCGCGTGGACGTGGCCCTTCTTGCGAAGCAGGTTCACCGCGGCCTCGATGGTCTCCTCGGGATCTTTCTCGAAGGGGAGCAGGAGCGGCACGATGCCCCAGTTCAGCGAGATCTTGCAGCACGTTTCGGGCGTGTTGCAGAAGGCGAAGATGGGCGAGTGCTCCGGGCGCTGGGCCGAAACGTAGTCGGCCACGCGGCCCCGGCGGGTGAAAACAACGAGCTTGCTGTTGCGCAGCGAGTTGGCCAGGACCACGGCAGAGTGCATCGTGCGCTGGCGGTTCTCGGTGTAGAAGGCCTCGTTCGCGTACCCCGCGCCGCCGCTCCGCTCGGTGCGGTAAGCCACGCGGTGGAGGGTCTCGACGCACTTGACGGGGTATTTGCCCACGCTCGTTTCGCCGGAGAGCATGATGCCGTCGGCCTGCTCGTAAACGGCGTTGGAAACGTCCGTGACCTCGGCGCGGGTCGGCACCGGGTTGGCGATCATCGATTCGAGCAGGTGCGTGGCCACGATCACCGGCACGCCGGATTTGAGGCAGCGCTTGACGATGGACCGTTGGATGATGGGCAGATCCTCCATGGCGCATTCGATACCGAGGTCGCCCCGGGCCACCATGATGATGTCGGCCTTGGCGATGATGCCGCTGATGTTTCGCACGGCCATCTGGTCCTCGATCTTGGCGATGACGCGGGCATTGCTGCCGTGTTCGCAGAGCACCTTGCGGATCGCGTCGACGTCGCTCGGTTCGCGGCAGAAGCTCAAGGCCACCATGTCCACCTGTAGCTCGGCCCCGAGGGCGAGGTCGGCCAGGTCTTTTTCGGTCAAGGGCGGCAGGTTCACCTTCACGCCGGGCAGGTTGATGTGGCGGCGGGAGCCGAGCGTACCGGCCGTCAGCACGCGGCAACGGACGCGGTTGGCTTCCTTCTCCAGGACCTCCATGTGCATCACGCCGTTGTCCACGAGCACCGTGTCGCCCACGGAAATATCGTCGACCAGGCCGTCGTAGTTCACGTCCACCGAGTATTGCTCCTCGCTTTTCTCGCCACGGACGGTGAATTCGACAATGTCGCCCGGCTTGAGCTGAAGCTTGGTGGCCAGGTCGCCCGTGCGGATGGCGGGCCCCTGCGTATCCATCAAAATGCCGACCACCGAATCCAGATCCGCGGCGACTTGGCGGATGCGGGGCACGATCATGCGCACCCAGTCGTGCGAGGCATGGCTCATGTTCAGCCGAAATACATTGGCCCCGGCATCGACCATGGCTCTAAGCATGGCCTCCGACTCCGTGGCCGGCCCCAGGGTACAGATAATCTTCGTGTTGCGCATAAATAGAATAGTCTGGAGGATAAAATAGCCGATCTCCGGATAATCTCATCTAATATCAGTCAAATTGCCAACGGATGCCATTTGCTGAGCAACAAAAGGTGGGCCCTCCGCAGAACGCTGGTAATTCGAAACAAACTCTGGTAGGCTTTTATCCTTTCTTATACCCCGTCCAAAGGCCACCAGAGCGTTTGAAACATTGTTTGATGTCCCATCTCGTCCAAGAATTGATTCGCCTCATCGGCCCCGAAGCCGTTTCCGCCTCATCGGCCGATTTGGCTGAAAACGGCGGCGACAAATGGTTCGCCAACCACGCCCCGGAGTGTGTCGTTTTCGCCCAAACCACGGAGCAGGTCGCCAAGGTCATGGCCTACGCCAACGAGCACCGCATCCCCGTCACCCCGCGTGGCGGCGGCGTCGGCTACGTGGGCGGCTGCGTACCGATGCACGGCGGCATCTCCCTTTCGCTCATCCGGATGAACCGCATTAAGGAAATCAACGCGGCTGACGGCGTGGCCGTGGTGGAGCCGGGCGTCATCACCGGCGTGCTGCAAGCGGCGGCGCGCGAGCAGGGGCTTTTCTATCCGCCGGACCCGGCGAGCCTCAAGGAATGCACCCTCGGCGGCAACATCGCCACCAACGCGGGCGGCCCCCGCTGCCTGAAATACGGCGTGACCCGATCTTACCTACTCGGACTGGAGGTAGTGCTCCCCACGGGCGAAATCCTCCGCACCGGCGGCCGCACGCACAAGAACAAGACCGGCTTTGACCTTGTGGGCCTCTTCACCGGCTCGGAAGGGCTCCTGGGCATCGTCACCGAAGCCACGCTGCGCCTCATTCCGCTGCCCCCGGCCCGCGCCACGGTCTCCGCCAGCTTCGCCACCTTCCCGGAGGCGGCCAACGCCGTCCAGAAGATCCTCGGATCGGGCTTCCTCCCCTCCGCGCTCGAAATCGCCGACGCCTTCACGCTCCGCTCAGCCCGCGAATACCTGGGAGCCGAGCTGGTTCCCGGAGGCGAGGGCCATCTCCTTATCGACGTGGACGGCCAGAGCGAATCGGTGCAAAGCGAGGTCAAGAGCCTCGCCGCCCTGGTGCGCGGCCTCGGGCCGGTATTCCAGCGCGAAGCCTTTGGCGAAGCCGACTGCGAGGCCCTTTGGGACCTGCGCCGCCAGTTCTCCCAATCGCTCAAAGCCACCGGCCTGCGCAAGCTCAACGAGGATATCGTCGTCCCGCGCGGGCGGCTCGTGGACCTGGCGCAATTCGCCGCCCACCTGCGCGAGAAATACGGCACCCCGGTCGCCTGCTTTGGCCACGCGGGCGACGGCAACATTCACACCAACATCATGGTGGAGGGCTACGAGCGCCCCGAGGTGAAGGAAAAAGTGGGCCGTGCGCTGGACGAGCTTTTTGCCCAAGTGCTGGCCTGGGGCGGGGCGATCACGGGCGAGCACGGCATTGGCCTGGCCAAGCAGCGCTGGTGGGACGCGGCGACCTCGCCCGTTAGCCGGAAAGTCCACACCGCCCTCAAGCATGCGCTCGACCCGAACGGCATATTGAATCCGGGGAAGTTCGTGGAGTAAAAAGGGGCTTGAAACGCTCCTGAGCGCCTCCCTCCTCGTTCCCAAGTGCAACTTGGGAACGAGGAAGAAAGATATTCTCACGCAAAGCCGCAAAGGCGCAAAGAGGGAGAAAGCTTGCCTTCGTCTTTTTTGCGCCTTTGCGCCTTTGCGTGAGCCCTCTGCCTTTTTTCCGCTCCTAAAGAATGCATTGGCCCAAACCGGATCACCCCGGGGCCTCCGAGGGGAAAAAAGCCTCGCGCCGAGTGGCTTGCGAGGCGGGAAAAAAAGAAAGTGCCAGAGGGGAGAATCGAACTCCCGACCAAGGGCTTATGAGTCCCCTGCTCTACCGCTGAGCTACCCTGGCGCGTGGGACGGATAAATTAGGGGACGTGCGCGACGGGTTCAAGCGTTTTCTTTAGGGCACCTCTGGAAACCGGCGGCACGTCATCCACTTTGTCTTTTTGCGCCCTTTCGGCCCCATTTTTCAGTCAATATTGATGAATATTGCCCGAAAAACGGGGCCAAAAGGTCATCAAAAATCCTTCGTGGCTGCCATACCCCGGTTTCCAGAGGTGCCCTTAAGGCTTTCTCACTTGACCCGCGACTCATTCTCCCGCAAAGGTACAGGGACATTTTAATTTTAACTGCGTAGGCAGATTGGACGTTCTGAAACCTGGAAATTTCTCGCCACCAATCGCTGCTCTCCGCGCCGAATCGGCGCGGTTCGGGCGCGTCTTGGTGGCGGGCTTTCCAGGGCCTCAGAACCGGCGTGACTCGGACCGCGCCCCTTTTTTTGCCCACGGACCCAAGGAAGCGTTTATGTTCACTATTATTTGCGCCTGGTGCGGCAAAATCATCAAAGACAGCGGCGAGGGAAGCCCTCGCTCGCATATCATCTGCGTCCCCTGTTTCCAAAGAGAAATGAAGCGGGAGAAAATCTCCAAGCCCCGGTTTTACCCGCCGAACCTGCCGCCCCAGCCTCCCGAGGAAATGTGACGCCTAAAAATCAGCAAAACCCGCGGATAGATCTACATCATCAGGTGGCAGATCCAGAAGACCACGAAGGCCAGGACGCCGACCAGGAACAGGAAGAGGTAGAGGCCGTCCTGCTTTTCGCTGCGCAGCTTGCGGCGGCCAAAGGCCGGGTTCGCCATGGCCGAGATGTGGTAGACATGCCGGTCCATGGTGGAGGTGCGGGAAAAGCGCGGGTCGTGGGCGAATTCCTCGCGGCGGCGGCGGGTCTGCTCTTCTTTGAGCTTGGGCGCTTCCTTTAGAAGGCGCTCCAGGCGCTCTTTGTCGCGGCGGAGCTTCTCCTCCGTTTCGCGCAAGGCACGGGCCTTCCGGTCAAACGGATTGCCGGAGCGCGAGGTGGATGATTTGGAGGATTTCCCAAACATATCAATGCAGGGCGATGAACGCGATGAGCGCGATGATTCCCAGGATAAAAATGGGTAGGGTGAAGGCGAACCCGGCTTTGAGCCAGTAGAGGAAGTCGTGGCTGTCGCCGCCATCGAGGGCCTCTTCCTCGCCGGTGTAGGCCTCGGCGGGCGATTCGGGCTGGATCTTGGGCAGCGATTTGCTGAACTCGGCCTTGGCGTCGTCCACGGCGCTGAGGGCTTTGCTCAGCTCGCGGGTGAGGTCGCCGCCGCCCTCGCCCCAGGCTTTGGGGTTGATGGATTCGAGGATATTATAGTGCTGCGAAAAGGCGGTCTGGATTTCGCGCAGCTGCTCGACGCGTTTCTGGGCATCGTAAAGCTCGCGCTCCAGCACGACGGCGGCGCGGGTGAGCTTTTCGATCATCTCCGTTTTGCCTTGGTGGAGCTGTTCCTGGCGGCGGGAGAGTTCTTCGAGTTCGCGCTTTTGTTTTTCGATTAAATCCTGCTGGCGTTTAAGGGAAAGAAGCTGCTCCTGGGCGCGCTGCACCTGGGCGTCCAGTTGTTCGGTCGACAGGTCGTCGCCTTCAGGGAGATCAAGAAAGGGTTCGTTGGGTTTCACTCGGAAAAATTCGGGAAAAAAACGGGAAAGAAAAAGAGATGGGCCGAGGGTAAAGCCTCGCGCCGGAAACTCCAGTTTATTTCCCGAATATCAGAGCAAAATACCGGTGGACGCTCCGGGCGAACCCCGGCTTGCCAGACGCGCCCGAAGCCCCTAGGCTTGCTCCCCACTCGCCCATGCACATTCAGGACATTTTTGCCTCCCACCCGACGACTTTTTCGTTCGAGTTTTTCCCGCCGAAAACGCCCGAGGCCGCCGAGAGCCTCTTCCGGACGATCCTGGAGCTGGAGGCCTACCTGCCGCACTTCGTGAGCGTGACCTACGGCGCGGGCGGCTCAACGCGCGAGCTGACGCACGACCTGGTGCTGCGCCTCAAGACGCAGACCTCGCTCGACCCGATCCCGCACCTCACCTGCGTCTGCCATAAGGAGCCGGAGATCCACGCGATCCTGGAACGCTACGCGGCGGAGGGGATCGGCAATATCCTGGCGCTCAAGGGCGACGCCCCGCGCGGCCCCGGCTACGAGAGCGGGCAGGATGACTTCCACCATGCGGCGGATCTTGTGAAATTTATCAAGCGCTTCAATGAAAGCGGCGCGCATCCGGACAAACGCGGCTTCGGCATCGGCGTGGCCGGGTTCCCCGAGGGGCACCCCGGGATGCCCAACCGCCTCCTGGAGCTGGATTACCTGAAAGCCAAGGTGGACGCGGGGGCGGATTACATTGTGACGCAGCTCTTTTTCGACAACCACGATTTCTACGACTTCCGCGACCGCTGCGAGCTGGCGGGCATCCGCGTGCCGATCATCGCGGGCCTCATGCCGGTGACTTCGCTGGGGGGGCTGAAGCGGATGGCGGAGCTCTCGGGCGGCACACATTTCCCAGCGAAGCTCCTGCGGGCGCTGCAACGCTGCGGGAGCGACCCGGAGATGGTGGCGGCCGTGGGGGTGCACTACGCCTCCGAGCAGTGCCTGGACCTGCTGGAGAACGAGGTGCGCGGCATCCATTTCTATACGCTGAACAAATCCGACGCCACGCGGCGGATCTTCGCCAGCCTCGGGCTGCGCAACTCGCGAACTCAGGAAGCCTGATTTTTCACTTTCCTCCTCCCCCCACCAATGAACAAGCGCAACGCCATGGAATGGATGCTCGGCGAGGTGGACGGCCTGGTCGCCTCGGGGGTGATCCCGCCGGAATGCGGCGAGGCGCTGCGCCGCCACTACGGCGAGCGGCTGGCCGGGACGGACACCGCCGGGCGCACGGTGGTGCTCTCGGTGATCGGGGCGGCGCTGATCGGCGCGGGGGTGATCCTGCTCATCGCGCACAACTGGGACGCGCTCGGGCGGCCCGCGCGCACGGGGCTCTCGATGCTGCCGCTCTTGGTCTCCGGCGCGCTTTCGATTTTCGCGGCTTGGCGGCGGGCGGGGTCCGTGGCTTGGCGCGAGAGCGCGGGGGTGGCGCAGAGCGCCGGGGTGGCGGCTTCCATCGCGCTGGTTTCGCAGACCTACCACATCGTGGGCAACCTGAGCGATTTTCTGTTCACCTGGCTCATCCTGATCCTGCCGCTGCCCTACCTGCTGCGGGCGCTCTGCCCGGCGTTGATTTACCTCGCGGGGATCGCGGCCTGGGCGGGGTGCCGTGCCTCGGCGCCGGGGGGGGCCGGGGGGCAGCCGGGCTACTGGCTTTTTCTGGCGGCGCTGGTGCCGTTTTTCATTTCGGTGATCCGTGAAAACCGCCTGGGGCGCTCGGCGGCTTGGCTTACTTCGGTCGGCGTGATTAGCGCGGCGTTCGGGCTCGGTTTCTCGGACCCCGACGGGGCCTGGATTCCGGCGTTCGCGGGATTTTCCGGCGTGGTCTATCTGGCGGGGGCGCTCGGCTTTCCGGAGCGCCGGTATCACCCAGTACGCCTACTGGGCGCGGCGGGCATCGCGGGGCTGACCTTCGCGCTGGCCTTTAAGGCTCCGTGGAGCGATCTCCACCTCCATTGGCCGGGCTTCTTTACCGCGGGCGGGGTGGCGGCTCTGGTGCTGCCTTGCGCGGCGTTCGCGCTGGAGGCTTGGCCGTTTCGCAATAAGGCGGATTTCAATCGGGTGGCTGCGGCGTTCCCGGTGCTGACGGCGGTGGTGTTCGTTTTTTGCCAGGACCCAAGCCGCGCGCTTTTCGCGGTGCTGGTGATGAATCTCTACGGCTTCCTGCTGGCGCTGGCGACGGCCTTCCGGGGGCTGCGCGAACGGGCGGCCCTGACGCTCAACGCCGGGCTGATCCTCTTCGCGGCGCTGCTGGTCGCGCGGTTCATGGACAGCGAATTTGGCACGCTGGAGCGGGGCGTGGCCTTCATCTTTTCGGGCGCGCTGATCCTGGGGGCCAATCTCTGGATGCTGCGCGGAAAGGGGGCAGCACGATGAACCTGCGGGCCGGGCTACTTTGCGTGGTGTTGCTGATCCAGTGCGCCGTGCCGGGCTGGATGATTTTCGACCAGGAGCAGACGCTGCGCCACGGCGTGGAGTACCGTTTCCAGACGGAGCCGGTGGACCCGTACGATTTTTTCCGGGGCCGGTACGTGGCGCTCCGCTTCAAGGCGGCTGACCTGGATCTCAAGGGTGGCCCGGATATTCCCTGGGCCAGCACGGTCTACGTGGCGGTGAAGCCGAACGCGGAGGGGTTCGCGGAGATCGAGCGCTACAGCCTGACGCCGATCGCGGGCGACAACGTCTTTCGCGCCAAGGCCCAGGGCGGGCTGGGCTCCAAAACGGTGCGGCTGGAGTTCCCGTTTGCGAAGTTCTTCATGGACGAAAAGTTGGCCCCCGAGGCCGAGAAAGCCTACCGCGAAGCCAACCGGCGCAACGGTGGGAAGCCGAGCTGGGCGGTTGTCCGGCTGCGCCACGGCAAAGCGGCGCTGGTGGACCTGGTCATCGACGGCCAGCCGATCCGCGAATATTTACGCACTCATTCTAAATAATATCATCCAAACTTTCCCATGCCCTACCTCGCCTCTCCTGCCCGATATGATGCAATGCCCTATGCCCGCTGTGGCCGCAGCGGCTTGAAGCTGCCCCGCATTGCGCTGGGGATGTGGCAGAACTTCGGCGACGTGGACCGCTACACGACGGGCCGCGAGGTGGCGCTGCGGGCGTTTGACCTGGGGGTGACGTATTTCGATCTGGCCAATAATTACGGCCCGACGCCCGGCTCGGCGGAGCTGAATTTCGGCCGGATGCTGCGCGAGGATCTGCGCCCCTACCGGGATGAGCTGGTCATCGCTTCCAAGGCGGGCTACCACATGTGGGAGGGGCCTTACGGGGAGTGGGGTTCGCGCAAGAGTGTGCTGGCCAGCCTCGACCAGAGCCTCAAGCGCCTGGGGCTCGACTACGTGGACATTTTCTACTCCCACCGGTTCGACCCGGAGACGCCCCTGGAGGAGACGATGGGGGCGCTGGCCCACGCGGTTCGCTCGGGCAAGGCGCTTTATGTGGGCATTTCGAATTACCCGGCGGAGCAGACCCGGCATGCGGCGGCGATCCTGCGCGAACTAGGAACGCCCTGCCTGGTGCATCAGCCCCGCTACAACCTGCTGGACCGCTGGATCGAGGACGGCCTCACGGACGTGCTGGCGCAGGAGGGGATCGGCTCGGTGGTGTTCTCGCCGCTGGCGCAGGGGCAGCTCACGGGGCGCTATTTGCAGGGCATCCCGGAGGGTTCCCGCGCTTCGAAGTCGCAGTTTTTGAATACCGACCAGGTGGAGACGAATTTGCCGAAGGTGCGGGCGCTTAACGCAATCGCGGAGCGGCGCGGCCAGCCACTGGCGGAGATGGCGCTCGCCTGGGTGCTGCGGCTGCCGGTGGTGACGAGCGCGATTATCGGGGCGAGCTCGGTGGCGCAGCTGGAGCAGAATCTCCACGCGCTGACGCGGCTGGATTTTTCGCCCAAGGAGCTGGCGGAAATCGAGACGGCGCTGAAACAATAACGCGGGCGGCAAGTCCGGCATCGGGGCGGGGTGCGGTATATTATGAGAGGCCCCCGCTTTTGATTGCTGGAAAAAATGGCGACGTTATTTATTCCGGAGCCGGATGTGCTCGCGCTGGAGGGGGAGATCGACCTGCATGAGGCTCCGCGCCTGCGCGAGGAGGTCCGCAAGGTGCTGGATAAGCATCCCCACACGCTTTATGTGGATTTCTCGGGGGTGACGTTTATCGACAGCTCGGGCTTGGCGGTGTTGATCGAGGCGATGCAGCGGATTAATGCGGATGGAGGGCAGTTGGCGCTCTTCGGGATTCACGATGCGGTGGAGACGATTTTCCACATCGCGCGGCTCGACCAGGTGTTCCGCATCTACCCCGATATACAGGCTGCCCGCAAGCAAACGTGACCAGTGCTTGCGCTGGTTAGCTCACGCGGGAGAGGATCATTTTGCGGGTCTCGGCGAGGCGCTTTCGGAAGCGCAGGTTCTCCGGGAGCTCCAGTTGCGGGTCGGCGGCGAAAAGGCGCTGGGCCGTCTCGCGTGCGGTCTGCATGAGATCCGTGTCGCTCAGGACATCGCCGATTTTGAGCGGCGGCAGGCCGCTTTGGTCCGTGCCCAGGATATCGCCCGGGCCGCGAAGGCGTAGATCCGCCTCGGCGATTTCAAAACCGTTAGAAGTGGCTTCAAGGGTGGCCATCTTGTCCTTCCCCTCCGGGGTGAGATCATCGGCCGCCGCGTGGATTAAAATGCAATAGCTCTTGTGCGTGCCCCGGCCCACCCGGCCGCGAAGCTGGTGGAGCTGCGCGAGCCCGAACCGCTCCGCATTCTCAATCAGCATAATATTGGCGTTGGCCACGTCGATACCCACCTCGATCACCGTCGTGGCCACCAGCACCTGGCTCTCGTTGCGGCGGAAGCGGCCCATAATCGCGTCCTTCTCCTCCGGCGGGATGCGGCCATGGAGCAGCTCGCAGCGCAGCGGGGCAAAGATTTCCCGCCATTTCTCAAACTCCGCCGCGGCGGCCTTCGCCTCCAGCTTTGCCGATTCGTCGATGAGCGGGTAGACCACGTAGGCCTGCCGCCCACGCGCGAGGTGGTCTTTAATAAAGGCGATGGCGTCGGGAAGCTTCGTGCCGTCGCGCGCGGCGGTGATGATCTTGCCCCGGTTGGCAGGCAGTTCGTCGAGCGTGGAGACGTCCAGATCGCCAAAAAGCGTCATCGTCAGCGTGCGCGGGATGGGCGTTGCCGTCATCACCAGCACATCGGGCACGGGAATGCGCTTGGTGAGCGCCGCCCGCTGGAGGACGCCGAATTTGTGCTGCTCATCAATAACGGCCAGGCCCAGATTGGCCAACGGCGCGCCTTCGTAGAGGAGCGCGTGGGTGCCGACGATGATCTGCGGCTCGCTGCCCGCGCCTTTCTGGATCAGCTCGGCGCGTTGCTCGTCGTCGCCCTCGCGAACGGCGGAGGACCACGCTTGGTCGTCGAAAAGCGGCATCGCGCCGGTCTCCTCCTTGCGGGAGCCGGTGCGCAGGGCGATGCGCACGCCCAGGGGCTCCAGCCATTTCTTGAAATTGAGGTAATGCTGCTCGGCCAGGATCTGCGTGGGAGCCATCAGCGCGGCCTGGAACCCGGCTTCGACCGCCAGCAGCATGGCCGAGAGGGCCACGACCGTCTTGCCGGAGCCGACGTCGCCGTGCAGGAGGCGGTTCATGGGGCGGGGCGAGGCGAGGTCGCCGCGAATTTCCGCCACGGCCCGGTGCTGGGCCCCGGTGAGCGGGAAGGGTAGCTCGTTTTGAAAAGCTTCGAGCAGCCGCCCCGCGCCGCAGTGGGCCTGGCCGGGCTGGAGGACGACCTCGGCGCGCCGGGCGCAGATAAAGAGCTGCATTTGGAAAAACTCGGCCAGCACGAGATCGCGCCGGGCGGCGTGGAGAGCCTCCCAGTCCTCGGGAAAGTGAACCGCACGCAGGGCCTCGGCGTAGGGCATCCCGGCCATGCCCTCAGGCAGGGGGCTCGGGACATCGGGCAACACGGAGAGGAGCCGATGGATCCAGGCGCGGAGCATCCGGGGGGTGATCCCCTCGGTGGCCGGGTGAACGGGCGTAATCCGGCGCAAATGAATGGAAGCCTCCTCTGCATCGGGCTCGACGACTTCAAACTCCGGGTGCTCGATGACCATCTGCCGCCCGCGCCGCCGGGGCCGCCCGTAGACGACGAGGCGCATGCCGGTGGCGATCATTTTGCTGACAAAGTGGACGTTATACCAGCGGCAGATGATCTGCGGGCTGAGCATATTGGGCTCCCCATCGGGGCTGGTTTCCTGGATCGTGGCGTCGAACATGAAGCGCCAGCCCTTGAACCGGCGGGACGCGGTCTTGATAACCTGTCCACAGATGCAGACGGGCTTCTCGGTTTCGTCGTGCGGAAAGCGGTCGAACTCGCGGCGGTCCTCGTAGCGCCGGGGGTAGTGGGTCAGGAGATCCTCCGCCGTCCGGAGCCCGAAACGCTCCAGCGCCCGGGCCCGCTGGGGGGGAAACCACTCCAGGTTTTTCAGAGGCGTATCGAGAAACGCCGTCCCGGTGATGGGGGGTGGATTTTTGGAGCTGGGCATGACGGAAAAAGCTGGAATATGTCACGAAGGGAACGTATTAGGGAGAAGAACTTTCTCGCATTCATGGACGACCCGGTGCCCAAAACGGGGCGTTTTCCACCCTAATCTACAGGATATTCCCAAGTTATTCACAGGCCATTTTAGTACCGGGGTGTCACGTAGTGCCACGTCATTCTTCCACCCCCCTGCCCAACGGGGGGGCTCCGATTGTGGGAGAGCGCCGGGACTTCTAGGCTGGGGGGGTAACCGAAAGGAACGCCATGCTAGAAATCCATGATCTGACGGAACCAGAAACGCTCGACGATGTGTTGGCCGACCCGGAGACCGCGGTCCCCCTGCCCACGCCGATCGTAGAGGAGGGCGCCATCGGCGACGAGGCCCTCATGGAGGCGATTTCGCATGGCAATGCTGCCGCATTATCAACACTTTACGACCGTTACGCCTCCATCCTGAAGGCGTTGACGATCCGCGTGGTACACGACGAGGCGGAGGCTGATGATTTATTGCAGGAAGTCTTCATGCAGGTTTGGCAGCAGGCCCATAACTATTCGTCCGACAAGGGCAAACCGCTCGGGTGGATTGTGACGCTCACGCGCCGCCGCGCCATCGACCGCCTGCGCAAACGCCAGGCGTATTGCCGCGCAAAGGACCGCTTCGAAGTGACCACTGACCGGCAGCCGGAGTCGTGGGTTCACAACCGGATCGAGGATGATATTCACCTGGAGGACATGCGAACGTTCCTCAAAGCGAAAATCGAAAATTTGCCCCCCTTCCAGCGCGAGGCGATTGAGATGGCTTTCTTCAAGGGCATGAGCCAGAGGGAGATCGCCGTAGCCACGGAAACGCCGCTCGGGACGATCAAGACCCGCCTGGAGCTGGGCCTGCGGAAGCTCTCGGAATCCGTGCGCGGCATCCGGCACAAAATTTAGCCCACTGACCTGTTGGGGGCTTCTAAGCTCTACCGCGCGGCAGCGCGAAATGGATCAAACGTCACGTTTGCTTGAAAGCGCGGCGGGGGAGGATACAGTGGCCCGAATGTCACGTGAGCCCGACAATCGCTTCACTCATGAGTTGATCGGTCTGATCCTCCTGGGCTGCGGAACCCTCTTGTTTTTGGCGCTGATTTCCTACGATCCCAGCGACGTCCCGAGCTGGTTCCCGCTGGCGCGCGCCTCGAACCCGGTGCACCAGACGATGTTTGGCGCGACGGGCGCGGTGATCGCCAGCATTTGCAATTTCCTGGTCGGAGCGGCTTCGTTTTTCGTCGCGGTGGTGCTCTTCGGCCTGGGCGCGGTGAAGCTGATCTGCCCGAGCTGGCGGATTTTGCGCCGCACACCCTGGGCAGCGGTGTTTGTGCTCAGCGCGGCCTCGCTGGCCCATTTCCGGCCCGGGTTTTTGCGGATGTTCCTCAGCAGCGACTTTCTGCCGAAGTACGCGGCGAGCATGAATCTCCACGGGCCGGGCAATGTGCTCTGCCCCGGTGGGATGCTCGGCTACCTGCTTCACCAGACCTTCAAGGCGCTTTTTGACCGGCCTGGTTCGCTCATTATTCTGACGGGCCTCTACCTCGTGAGCCTGGTGCTGATGACCGGCATTCACCCGGCGCTGGTGGTGCGCAAGACGGTGGACCTGATCCCGGCGCTGCTGGAGCGCATCCGCCAATGGCGCTTGGCGCGCGCCAACGACCAGGAACGCCTGGAGATGGAACGCCAGCGGCTGGAAACCGAGACCCGCAAGCTGGAGAAGCGCCTCAAGAAGAAGGGCATCAAACCCGCGGCGGCGGCACAGGAGCCGGAGGCGGAGGGAGCGGAGACATCGCAGCCCGAGGGGGTGCCGGATGCGGCGGCGAGCGAGCCGTTGTTCGACCCAGACCGCCCCGCGCCGCAGGTGATCGACACCAGCGCACCCATTCGCCCGAAGCCGCAGCCCAAGGAAAAGACTCCCGAGACGCTGCTGGCCAAGGACCCGGTGCATGTGGAGGATTACCAGCTCCCGGCCATCGACCTGCTCGACGAACCGGTCCCGGCGGACGCGACGGCGACCGATCCGCAGGAGCTCCTCAGAGTGCAGAATACCCTGGTGGAGACGCTCTCGCAGTTCGGCGTGGCGGTGGCCCCCGGCGACATCACGCGCGGGCCGACCATCACGCGTTACGAAATCTACCCGGCCAAGGGCGTCAGCGTGGACAAGATCGTGAGCCGCGAGCGCGACATCGCCCGAGCCACCTGCGCTGAGCGCATCAACATCCTGGCCCCGATCCCCGGCAAGGACACGGTGGGTATCGAGATCGCCAACAGCCGCAAGCAGAAGGTGACCTTCCGCGAGCTCATCGAATCCGCCGACCTGGGCCACAGCAAGGCGAAGATCCCGCTCGTTCTGGGCAAGGATGTTTACGGCAAGGTGATTATCGGCGACCTGGCTGCGATGCCCCACTTGCTCGTGGCGGGCACGACCGGCTCGGGCAAGAGCGTCTGCATCAACTCGATCATCGCCTCCATTCTCTTTCACTTCAAACCGGATAGCCTGCGCTTCATCATGATCGACCCGAAGGTGGTCGAAATGCAGGTCTACAACACGCTGCCGCACTTGATGATCCCGGTGGTCAGCGACCCGAAAAAGGTGCTCCTCGCGCTGCGCCTGGTGATCGACGAGATGGAGAAGCGCTACAAGATTTTCGCCAAGACGGGCGTACGCAATATTACGAGCTTCAATGCCCGGCCCAAGCCGAAGAGCCAAAAGGAGCTCGATGCCGAGGCGGAGGCAAAAGCTGCCGCCGATGGGGCCGAAAAAGCCCCGTGGGAAGAGGGCGACGAGAATGCAGAGCCCGCCGAGGAGGAAGAGGAGCAGAAACCGCCCATCCGCGTGCGTCGCGACGACGAGGTGGAGATTCCCGAGGGGCCGATGCACTACATCGTGGTGATTATCGACGAGCTGGCCGACCTGATGCAGACCGCTCCGGCCGATGTGGAAAGCGGCATCGCCCGCATTACGCAGATGGCGCGCGCGGCGGGCATCCACATGATCGTGGCGACCCAGACGCCCCGCGCGGACGTCATCACGGGGGTCATCAAGGCGAACATCCCGAGCCGGATCGCCTTCCAGGTGGCCAGCGGGCTCGATTCACGCATCATTTTGGACGAAAAAGGGGCCGAGCGCCTGCTGGGCCAGGGCGACATGCTTTACCAGCCGCCGGGCACCTCGCGGATGACCCGCGCCCAGGGCGTGCTGGTGACGGACGACGAGATTAAGCGGATCGTGGATTTCGTTTCCGCCCAGGGCGAACCGCGTTTTGACGCAGAGGCCCACGAACGGCTCACCGGCGAGGGTGCCGAGGCCGAGGAGATCTCCGAGGAGGACGAGGAGCTCGTGCAGAAATGCATCGAAATCATGAAACAGGAGCGTAAGGTGAGCACGTCGCTTTTCCAGCGGAGATTGCGGCTTGGTTACACGCGCGCGGCCCGCGTCGTCGATATTCTTGAGCAGCGCGGCTACGTGGCCGCGGGCGAGGGCGCGAAGCCGCGCGAGATCCTGGTTGATTTGGATGAATTAATCTAAAAAAAGCTTTATGAACGGCAGTATAGGCCAAGCCCTGCGCGATGCGCGGCTGGCAAAAAAACTCACCATTGAAGAGGTCGCGAGGGCGACCAAAATCAGGCCCGAACGGATTTCGGACCTGGAGGCGGACGATTACATGGGCTTCCCCAATATCGTCTACGCACGCAATTTCCTGATCCTCTACGCCAAATACCTGGGGGTGGACATCTCGCGTTACCCGACGGTGGAGATCGGGTTCGACACGGGGGTCAGCGAATATTCGTACCTCCAGCAGCAGGGGGAAGGCGACAACACCGCGGGCGCTCCCGCCCGGAAACACCGCCGGGCGGAGTCCTCCGCGCCCCCGGAGAAGCCCCAGTGGCTCATTTCGTTTTTCATTTTCCTGGTCGCCTTTGCGGCGGCCGCGCTGGTGACGTGGGGTGTGATGACCATCAAGCGGCTCGGCCCGGTGGGGGCCGCCGTGCCGCCAAAGGGATCGCCCACGGCGACCGCGAGCGCAACCGCGACCGCCAGGCCGGGGCTCCCGGGCTTGCCCGCGCCCAAGGCTTCCCCGGCGGTTTCGCCCCTGGGCTCGCCCGCCTCCAGAGCCGGGACGCCCGAGCCGGTGATCCGCGCGGTACCCGTATCCGCCGCCGCTCCAGCGGAAAGCGCCGTGCCCAGCCCCGACGCCATCGACGACGGGAACCCGCAGCCTGAACTGGTCAAGATCCCCGAGCCCGTGGTCGTCGCCTCGCCTGTCGCTTCGGCAACGCCCGAGGCCGCGCCGACGCCCGTGGTAGAGGGCGAGGAGCAGGAGATCGCGATCCGCTCGAATAAGAAGATCCGCCTGCGGGTGGTTCGCGACGACCCCAAATCGCCCTCGGTTTACCATGGCAACATGAACCCGCTGATGAAGCCGCTGACGTTTGTCGGCAAGCACTTCTGGATCAAGACGGCTGACCCGGCCTCCATCGAAGTGACGATCAACGGCAAGCCCGCGCCGGATGGGGTGGTGGAGATCCTTCCCACGCAGGGCATTTAGAGCCGGTTACGTCAACGCGCTTTCAGAGCCAACGCTCTCTCATTTGTGAGAACGTTGGCTCTTCGCATTTTAGGCATTCCTTGTCCGGATTTGCGCGGTTTTTGGGAAACTCCCACGCACTTGCTGTGCGTACTTGTACCTATTTACACCCTTTCGCTTATTTGAGATAACGTCGCAACTTTGTTACCAACAACCCATAAAAGGAAAAAATGACCTACACCAAACTGTCTCCGTCCCCCCGGAACAGTCTGAGACTTCGCCAAATCGTCCAGAGCAGGTGGGCGCTCCTCCTTGGGGCACTTGGGGTATTGGGATTGCCGCATCAGGCCGCCGCGGCAGCCGAAACGGCGCAACCGGAAACGTATGCCGTGTTTATGGGCGGGCTGGGGCTGCTTGTAATGACCCAGGTCATAAGGAACCGCCGCCCCTATTAGTCGAACCCATTCAAGGATATGAAGTACTCAAACAAATTCCCCGCCCACCGTGCGGCCGTGGCACTGCTGGCGGGATGCACCGGGCTCGGCAGCGTCGCGGGATGGGACTCGGCCTGCGCCGAACCCCTCACGGTCGCCATCAGCGCGCGCGTTGATGCCAGCTATCACGGCGAAGTCCCGCCACTCTCCCCGCTCATCGACGAGCTGCCGCTCACCGTCTGGGATCTCGAATCGGCGGGGGAAGTGCAGCTCGCGGTCTTCGACTTCCGCTTCAACCCGAGGGCGGCCTCTCTGGCGGGGGCGATCCGGCTCCATACCGGGATGGGAGCCCCGGAGCCCGCCCAGCCAGACGGCGCGCCGGTGGTGACGCGTCTGGAGCTGGCTCTACCCAGCTGATTTTTTCGCCGGAAGCGCCTCGCGAAACGAGGCGTAGAGCGGCTGCCAGCCCAGGGCGGCAAGCCGGGTATTGGCAACTCGTTTGCTGGACCAGCCGCGTTTGCGCGCAAGGTCCGGCGGAGCGACGGGCGGCAGGGGCCGCTGAAAGTGGGCGGCAAAGGCCGAGTAGATTTCGCGCTGGGTGGCCGGGTGGCCATCGGCAACGTTGTAGACCCCCGGCTCGGCAGCGATCAGGGCGCACAACGCCGAGGCGGCGTCGGCCCGGTGGATCTGGTTGATCCAGCGTCCGCCATCGCCCTCGATCCGCGCCTCGGCGGAAAGGAACCGCTCTAGCTGCACCCATCGCTCCCGCCCGTAGATGCCCGAAAGCCGGGCCACGCTGCCGCCCGCCTCCAGCGCAAGGGCCTCGGCCTGGAGGAGAATTTTGCCGGTCTCGCGCGTGGGCTCAGCCGGGCTTTCCTCGGTGACCCACGAGCCGTCGCTCTGGGCGTAGACCGAGGTGCTGCCGGTCAGGACGTACCGCGCCCGGGGGAACGCCGCCAGGAGGTTGCGCGTCCCGTCCAGGAAGACCTGGCGGTAGGCCTCGGGCCCGCCGTGGCCGGAGCTGGCGGTGTGGAGAACGGCATCAAAGGAGCCGAGGCGGGAGAGGGTGGCGCGTTCGCCCAGGTCGCACGCGATGACCGGGAAGGACTCCTCTTGCAGGGCAAGGGCGGACTCCGCGCGCCGCGTGAGGGCCACGACTTCCCAGCCGGAGGCATGGAGCAGGCGGGCCGCCGCTAGCCCAAGGTAGCCGCATCCGGCCACGAGCGCGCGGCCCGTGCGTTGCCGGGTTTCGCAGGGAAGCTCGTGGGAGGGCGTGGGCGGGTTCACGTTCATGGAAGCGGAGGCAGTTCGGGGTCCGGGAACAGTTCCAGGTGCTCCCCGAGCATGATCTCGTCGTTAAAAAGATAGCGGGCCCGGAACGATTTCCCGGCGATGACGTGGGGCAGCCAGCGGACATCGTCGGCCCACATTTCGTGGTAGGGCACGGCGTCAAGGGCGGTCCAGAGGGGGAGGGCTTCGTCGGTTTCGACCAGCTCGCCCTCGCAGCCCTCGGCGCGGAAGACGACGCAGTGGAGGGCGAGGCCGTCGGTGAACTGAAAGGAGAGATCGCCCACGGGCCGGAGCGCGTGCGGGAGCAGGCCGACTTCCTCGCCGGTCTCGCGGATGGCGGCTTGGAGCGGCGTCTCGCCGGGCTCGATCTTGCCGCCGGGGGCGTTGATTTTCCCGCCGCCGAGGCCCCGTTTTTTGCGGATGAGGAGCACGCGGCTCGGCTCAAAGATGAAACAGAGCACGGCGCGCTGCCCCGGGGTCCAGTGGGTCCAGTCGATTTCGGAAAATGAGATCACAGCCCCGGGATGGTAGCGGAAAAAACGGCGTTTGGCCGCAGTTATTTCCAGCTCTGGGCCGGGTGGGTGACGAATTCCGGAGCCGAGGGGACACGCGCCAGGGTGAAGTGCGCACCCTGGTGGAGGGGCTCGGCGTCGGAGGGAATCTCCGGATCAGACATGGGGCTGCCGCCGCCTGGGCCACCTGGGCCACCTGGGCCACCAGCGCCGCCCGGGGGTGGACCGCCGGGACCGCCATTTCCTCCGGGGCCACCCGGGAATGGCGGAGGGCCGCCATGGAAACCGCCGCCGGGAGGGGGCCCGGGTTGGGAAAAGCCGATCCGCCGCAGCCACCCGGCCCCGGGAGGGCCACCGCCCATCGGGGGACGGCCCTCGCCGCTTTGTCCACTGGACTTGAGAAAGCAAACGCTCTCGAAGCGCTGCCAGTCGGAAGCCTGGAGCGCGGAGGGCTGGGCGATGTGGGTGTGGAGCGTCCACGCCGCCCACCACTCCAGGCCGTGCCGGGCGCAGACGAGCGTTTTTTCCGGATGCGGGATCAGCGGGGCCATGGCCTGAAGTTCGCGCACGGCTGCTTCGTTAACGATCCCGCGCCCACCCCGGGAGAGGGTTTCCCAGCCCGAGACGGCCAGGGCCAAAACGAGCGCCCCGGCGAGTCCCGCGCGGAGCCGGGGCCGGGGCCAGTGGATCAGCGCAAACGCGGCGGCAAGCACAGCGGGCACGACGGCGAGGAGCCCGAAGCGCTCGGTCTTATCCCCCTGTACCCATGGGCCGGTGAGCACCACGGCCCCGAGCGCGCACGCAACGGGCAGGCACCACTGCCCCTCCCCCCGCCGCCAGAGCGGCCATCCGGCTCGGCACGCAGCTAGGGCCGCGACCAGTACAAGGAGGAACGAGGAACCCAAGAGCCGTCCCGCGCCCGGCATCCCGCCCGGAGGCCCGCCACCGCCGCCACCCGGACCGCCGCGCAGACCTTCTCCGGTGAGGTAGCTGGCGGGATGGGCCAGGGCCTGAGCGAGCTTGCCAATGCGCCCGGGATCGAACTTCCAAAGGACCAGCCCCGCGGCCAATAGCAGAACCGCACCAGCCGCCAAAAGGAGCGGCCAAAGGGCCCGCCAGGAAAAACGGCGACTGGTGCGGAAAAATACTAGCGCGAGCCCCCCCAGGAGCAGGGATGCGCCAAAGACAGCAATGTGTGTCAACCCCGCCAGGCCCCAGAAGGCGACGACCGCGACGGCACGGCGGGCCGAGGGGTCCTCGGTCCAGAGCTGGAGGGCATAAAGCAGCGCGGCCAGCCAGACGAAGCCGAGCGAGTTTTTTTGAAAATCCCCCGCCATGCCAAGCAGCGGAGCATTGAGCGCAGCGGCGGCTCCGGCGGCGAGGGCCAGCCAGTCCGGGGCCCCGGCGCGGCGGCTCCAGCGCAGCACGAGCAAGGCCACGGGAACCACCACCAAGGCCGGGAAGAGCGCATCGGAGAGTTTGACGGCCAGGAGAATCGAGGGCTCCGGCTGCCAGCCCGAAAGGGTCCGCACGAGCCACGCCACTGCGGCCTGAAGGTAGAAGGTCAGCGGCAGATCGGGGATGCCCAGGGTGCCCCGCGCGAGCACTGAACGGGCCTGCACGAGGTAGTAGGCGCCGTTCATACCGGGCACGAGCGGCGTGGCAAAAAGTATTGATGCGCGAACGGCTGCGACCAGGGTCACGAGCCCGGCCAGGCTCCACTTCCAGCCGCAGGAGGGGGGATTCGGGTTCACGGAGCGTTACTCCACCACCACTCTCCATTACCCGCCAGCCCTTTGCTGTTAATCTTCAGTTAAGCGGCCTTAAGGTGCCCTCAACAAAAGTCCCGCTTATTGAGGGCATCTCTGGAAACCGGCGGCACGTCATCCATTTTGTCTTTTTGCGCCCTTTTGGCCCCATTTTTCAGTCAATATTGATGAATATTGCCCGAAAAATGGGGCCAAAAGGTCATCAAAAATCCTTCATGGCTGACATACCCCGGTTTCCAGAGGTGCCCTTAAGCTTTCGCGCCGGGGTTTTTGGCGTCGACTTCGCTCTGGAGCCGGGCCAGGCACTTGGGGCAGATGCCGTGGGTAAAGTCCGTGCCGGTCTCGGTGTGAATGTATTCCTCGATCTGGTGCCAGTAGTCCTTGTCGTCGCGGATGCTCTTGCAGTAGCTGCAAATGGGGAGCAGCTCTTTCAATTTGCGCACCTCGGTGATCGCTTTTTCCAGGTCGGCGATCTTGTGGGCCAGTGTGCGCTCCAGCTGCACCACGCGCTGGCCGACTTTGAGCCGGGCGCGAAGTTCATCGGGGTCGAACGGTTTGATAACGTAGTCGTCGGCTCCCGCCTCCAGCCCGGCGGCCACTTCCTCTTTCTGGCCCTTGGCGGTGAGGAGCAGCAGGTAGAGATAGGGGCGCTCTTTCATGGCCCGGACCCGGCGGCACACCTCCAGGCCGTCCACTTTGGGCATCATCCAGTCGATGATGGCGATGGAGGGCGGATCGGGCGCTTCCAGCACGCGCAGGGCGGCCTCCCCGTCTTCGGCACTGTTAACCTGAAAGCCCCAGTTTGCCAGGTTGCGTTCCAGCAAATGCCGGGATACGAAGTGGTCTTCCGCAATGAGGATTCGGTTGGTCTCGACGTTCATAGCGCTGGAGCAAATGCTCGGTTAGGGAACTGTGCATGAGTCCCCGTCTCTTCGCAAGTGCCAGGAAGCGCCTTTGATACCCCCTTTTTTCAAAAAGTCGGTAAGTGATACGCTCCAACCGGTTACTTCGCCCTCCGGCCCCTTGCCGGATGGGGTAAGCAGCTAGAAAAAGACGCCGATGCCCGCCATCCCGCCCAAGGCGTTGATGCCCAGGTTGCGGCAGGCGGTGTTGGCGTTGGAGATGTGCTCGAAATCGACCATCAGGAGAGCCGCCACGTTGGGCGTAATGAAGTAGCGCACCCCGCCGTCGGCCACGAGGGTGAACTCAAAACCGCTGCCCACCACGCGCTGGTCTTCGTGCTTGTAGATGTTATTGCCCAACCCACCGCCCCCAACCTGGATAAAAGGGACCCACCGCGCCTGGGGCTGGACAAAATTGTAGCGAAACAAGAGGCGCCCCCCGGCCATGAAGCCGCTGGGCCCCTTGACCGAATTAGCACCGAAAACGTTCGCCAGGGCCTCCCAGTTGCCCCGCAGCCAGTCCTGCCCCCAGCCGGGCGCGGGCGAGGTGAGCATCCAGCCCAGCATGAGATCCCCCTGCGCGTACTTGAGCACCGGGCGTCCCCCGGTGGCCATGACCGGGGAATAGAAGTAGCCGCCAAGCACGTTCACTTCGTTGCGGCCCTTCTCAAAGGGATCGAAGGGAGCCACGGCGGTGGTAACGGGAGTGGAAAGCTGGGTGCCGCCAAAAACGGCGGAGGGAAGGATGGAGGTGACGAGAAAGGCTGCAAAGGAGGCTAATTTCATGGATGAGGGCGGGATCGGGTTATACGGGGGCTTAATCGCGGGGGATTCACCTTCCGGCTGTTTTTACCTTCAACGAGAGAGCATGTTTTTTGCTGACTCGGCATCGGAAGCCCGGCATTCTTGCGCACTTATGAAGCTCCCAATCGTTCTCTCCACGTGGGTCCTCTTCGCCGCCGGTGCGATGGCCCAAAATGCTCCCGATGTCTGGCCAATGCCCTCGCCGCTCCCGGCTCTTGCGCAGGGCGCGAATCCGGCGGCAGTCCCTTTCCCCCGGATGGACTGGTTTCAGCGCATTATCAACACGAACGCCAAGGCTCAGGCGAGCGCCGGGCAGATCGAGCTGATCTTTGACGGCGACTCGATCACCGACAACTGGCGAGGCCCCGGCAAGGAGGTGTGGCAAAAGTATTACGGCAACCGCAACGCGTTCGACTTCGGCATCGGTGGCGACCGCACCGAGCACGTCCTCTGGCGGCTCTCCCAGGGCCAGGTGAACAACCTTCACCCGAAGCTGGTGGCCCTCATGATCGGCACCAACAACACCGGGGGCAACTCGGCCGAGCAGATCGCCGAGGGCATCAAGGCCATCGTGACCGACTACCAGAAGCGCTGCCCGGAGACGGTGATCCTGCTCCAGGCCGTCTTCCCGCGCGGCGAAAAGGCGGATAACCCCGTTCGCGCCAAGATCAAGCAGATCAACGAGATCATTTCCAGCCTCGGCGACGGCAAGAAGGTGATCTACGTCGACTTCGGCGATAAATTCCTCCAGCCCGACGGGACGCTGAGCCGCGACATCATGCCGGACTTCCTGCACCCCAACGCAGCGGGGTACGAAATCTGGGCGAATGCGATCGCGCCGATCGTGGAGAAGTACGTTCCCGCGAAATAGCCCAAGCCCGATCTTTCAAGCCCGCGCCCGGCCCCGTGCCTCGCGCGGGCTTTTTTTATGGTTTTTGGGTCAGCGCCGGGTGTTCGCCGGGAAGTCGTCCACGTATTCGATGGCCGCGATGGCCTCCATGACGCGGTCGGCCAGGCGCTGGTAGTCGTCTCGGCCGCCGGTAAGGTCGGCTTTGGTGAAGTAAAGGGGCTGGCCCAGGACGACGGTGACCGGGATGGCGTTGAGCGAGGCGTACCACTTGGCGTTGCGGGGCAGAGCCTCGAACGAGCCAAAAATGCGCATCGGCACCACGGGGGCCAGCGTCTTGGCGATAATCAGGCCGACGCCCGGCTGGGCTTTTTGCAAATGGCCGTCCTTGGAGCGGGTGCCCTCGGGGAAAATGAGCGTGGCATTGCCCTCGCGCAGGACGCGGATGGTGAGCTTGAGCGCCGAGGAGTCGCCCCCCTTCGGATCGATGGGCAGGACGTTGACCTTGGGGAGGAGCTTCCCGATCACGGGCGCTTTGAAGAGGGTATTGCGGGCCAGCGTGTAGAGTTCCCGCTCGGTGCTGATCCCGGCCATGGGGGGATCGATGAAGCTCTGATGGTTCATGGCCAGAATCGCGGGGCCCTCCTCGATCATCCGTTCCGGGTAGACGACGCGAAAGGAAAAGAAGGTGCTGCCAAAGAATTTGAAAAGCCGGTGGCCAAGCTGATAAAGCGGTTTCATTCCAAACGAAAAAGGGGGGATTTGCCCGGTGCCCGCTAAAGCCCGAGGCGTTGAACCACCTCGTCAACCACGCCCTCGATAGTGAGGAAGGTGGAGTCGATGACGACGGCTCCGTCGGCCACTTTGAGGGGGGCGGTGGCGCGGGAGGAGTCGATTTTGTCGCGGTGGGCGAGGTTATCGCGAATGCCCTGGGCGGCGCGGCGGGCGGCGCGCACTTCCTCGGAGGCGTCGATGTAGGCCTTGAGGCGGGTCTGCGGAAAAACGACGGTGCCGATGTCGCGGCCTTCCATGACGAGGTCGTGCTGGTGTACGAATTCGCGCTGCCGGGCGACGAGGACTGCGCGCACGTGCGGGATGGCGGCGATGGCGGAGACGTTGGCGGTGATCTCGGGGCCGTTGAGGAACGGCGCGGGGTCCAGGCCCTCGACGCGCAGGGTGCTCTCGTTGGCGGAGACGCCGCATTCGAAGGGGGTGGCCTCCAGCAGCGCGCCGACGGCTGCGGCGTCCGAGGGATCGAGCCCATGGCGCAGCGCGAGCCAGGTGACGGCGCGGTACATGGCCCCGGTGTTTACGTAAACGTATCCAAGCCGCCGGGCCAGCAACCGGGCCACGGTGCTTTTGCCCGAGGCGGCGGGCCCGTCGATGGCGACGACTTTATGAGGGAGAGGTGATGGAGTGGTTTCCACTGGCCGCTCAGATTGGCACAAAAAACCGCCCCCGGGAAAGCGAAAATCAGGCCCCTATTTCGGTAGCGCGCCGACGACGGGGATCTGCGGTTCGGAGGGGGAGGTGAGGTGCCCGAGGGTCTCGTAAAAGGTGGGGTAGGAGGTGGCCACGCACTCGATGCCGTCGATGATGGTCTCGCCCTCGGCGAAGAGGCCCGCGATGGCAAAGGCCATGGCGATGCGGTGGTCGCCGTAGCTGGAGACGCTCGCGCCTTTGAGCGGGGTGCCGCCGAAGATCTCCAGGCCGTCGTCCTTCTCGTTGACGGTGACGCCCATGGCCCGCAGGTTGGTGGCGATGGCGGCGAGGCGGTCGGTCTCTTTGACGCGCAGCTCGGCGGCGTCAGCGATGACGGTGGTCCCTTTAGCCAGCGCGGCGGCGACGGCCAGGATGGGCAGTTCGTCGATGACGTTGGGGATTTCTTTGCCGCGGATTTCGGTGCCCTTGAGTTCGGAGCCTTCGATTTCGACGGTGCCGTAGGGCTCGCCTTCTTCGATTTCGACGATTTCGCGGACGTGCGCGCCCATTCGGACCAGCACGGCCAAAATGCCGGTGCGGGTTTCGTTGAGGCCGACGTCGGTGACGAGCAGGTGGCTGCCGGGCTGGGCGGCGGCGGCGACGAGCCAGAAGGCGGCGCTGGAAAGGTCGCCGGGGACGTGGAAATCGCGCGATTCAGGGGTCTTGGGCCCGACGACGGTTACGGTGTGGCCCTCGATGTGCGGGGCGGCCAGGAACCACTGGAGCATCCGCTCGGTGTGGTTGCGGCTCTGCTCGGGTTCGGTGACGCTGGTGCGCCCGTGGGCGAAGAGGCCCGCGAGCAAGACGGCGCTCTTGATCTGGGCGCTGGCGACGGGGGACTGGTACGCAAGGGGTTTGAGCTCCGCAGTGCCCTCGATGACGAGCGGCGGGGCGCTTTTTTCGCCCTCGGCGGTTAGCTGCGCGCCCATCTGGGAAAGCGGGTCAATGACGCGCTTCATGGGGCGGCGGGAAAGGGAGGCGTCGCCGACCATCCGGCTGCGGAAGGGCTGGGCGGCGAGGATGCCGGACATGAGGCGCATGGTGGTGCCGGAGTTGCCGCAGTCGATGTCTTTCTCAGGGGCGACGAGATTGCGGCCCCGTCCGTGGACGATGAGGGTGGCGGGCGCGGGCTGCTCGATTTCAACGCCCAGGGCGCGCATGGCCCCGACGGTGGATAGGCAATCCTCGCTGGGCAGGAACCCGGTGACGACGCAGGTGCCGTTGGAGATCCCGGCCAGGATGACGGCGCGGTGCGAGATGCTCTTGTCCCCGGGGACGGTGATTTCAGCCCGGATAGTGGGGCCTCTTTGGATGGTCCAGCGTTCCATGATTTAAGGTGTCTTTCGCTTGATGTGACGGTCGCGGCCGACCTTGGCGTTGGTGAGGAATTCTTTCAGTTTCGCGTCGTTGCCGCCAGCAATATCCCGCGAGATCTCCTGGAGCCGGGCGATGAAGGCGTCGAGCTGGGCCCCGAGGACGGCGCGGTTGGTGGCGAGGATTTCGGTCCACATTTCCGGGAGGCCCGAGGCGATGCGGGTGGTGTCGCGCAATCCGTTCCCACAGTAATCGATGGCGTCGCGGTTTTGCGCGCAGACAAAATCGACCAGCGAGGCGGCGATCAAGTGGGGCAGGTGGCTCACGAGGCCGATGGCGGCGTCGTGTTCGCCGGGGGGCAGGGTGCGGATGTGGCAGCCGACGAGGCTCCAGAGGGCGGCGGCTTGCTCTTGCGCTCCGGGGGCGATGCCCGGGTGCGGGGTGAGGAGCGCGACGGTGTCCTGGAAAAGGTCCGCGCTGGCGGCGGCGAGCCCGGCCTGTTCGGACCCGGCCATGGGGTGGCTGCCGATGAAGCGGCCCCGGCCCGCTTTCTCAAAAATGGGCGCGAGGGCCTCAACGACGGGGGCTTTGACGCTGCCAACGTCGGTAACGAGCGCGCCGGGCTCGATGAGCGGGGCGGCCTGTTGCGCCAAGCCCTCCATGGCTCCGATGGGGACGCAGAAGACGACGGTGTCGGCTCCTTTAAGCACTTGGCTAAGCTCGGTGGAAGCAGCGTCGCAAATGCCCGCCTGGAGCGCTTCCTCTGCCGCCGCCTCGCGCCGGGCCCAGACGGTGACGCGGCACCGGGGCGCGCGGGCACGAACGGCCAGGGCGAGCGAGCCGCCGAGGAGTCCAGGTCCCAAGATGGCGAGGTGGTTCATTGGAAAAAAGGGTGGGGCTGATTACAAAAACAAGCCGCCCCGGTCAGGGCGGCTTGTTTCTAAAAAATCCGCTTTGTAACGTTTGAGGTAGACCTTAGGGAACCAGGAACGTCCTGCCGGGAGCGTATTCGTCTTTCATCTCGGTTCCCGGGGGATAGCCACGGCAATCAAGGAGACCTCCCTGGGGGTTATACGGGCTGCGCACGAAGCCGGGCTTGCCGGGTTCGGGAACTCCGTAAAGGACGTCCCGCTTCTTGGGCGCGGGGGTGGGCGTGGCCGTCGGAGCCGGAGCGGGAGCCATGTTGGCCGTCGTGTCCGGGGCTACCGGAGCAGGCGGCACTTCAACCTGGGTTTCCTCTCTCGGGAACGGGGCCCTGTAAACCGTAGTCCGCTTATGGGGCGCACAGGCCGCCAGAAGGGAGCAGGATAGCAGCGAGCAAAGGAGAATTCGCTTCATATAGGCAGGGGCAAGCAATACTGGATTATGGATCGGGTGACAACACTATTTCACAAAGCCGTGCTGGCGCAACCAGAAGAGGCAGTCGGCGGTCCAGGGATGCCGCCCCCCCTTGCCGTCTGTGCCCAGGCCCATGCCGTGGCCGCCCTTCTGGTAGACGTGCAGGTCGAAGGGGACGCCTTTTTCCCGCAGGGCCATGGCAAAGGCTAGCGAGTTCTCGACTTTCACCACGGGGTCCTCCCAGGTGTGCCAGATAAAGCACGGGGGCGTTTGCGCGGTAACTTGTTTTTCGTTGGAGAGCAGCTCGACCAGCTCGGGGGCGGGGTTGTCGCCGAGCAGGTTTTTCTTGGACCCGGCGTGAGTGTTCTCCCCCATGGTGATGACGGCGTAGCAGAGGATGCCCAGATCCGGGCGCGAGCTAACGCGCTCGATCAAGTCGGGCGAATCGGCGGTGCCCGCGTCGAAGTGGGTCAGGAGCGTGGAGGCGAGGTGGCCGCCCGCGGAGGAGCCGATGACGCCGATGCGGGTGGGGTCAACCTGCCACTGGGTGGCGTTGGCGCGCACGGTGCGCAGGGCGCGGGCAGCGTCCTGGAGCATGATGGGGTGGCGGTAGCCAGCGGAGCCGAGCCGGTATTTGAGGACAAAGGCGGCGATGCCGTTGTCGGCGAACCACTGGGCGTAGCCTTCGCCCTCGTGCTTGGCCAAGCCGCCGTAGCCGCCGCCGGGGCAGACGACGATGGCCGCGCCGGTGGCTTTGGCGGGGTCGGGCAGGTAGGGGGTGAGGGTCGGGATGTCCTTCGCCTCGGCACCCAGGGCCCCAGGCACGCCGTCTTTCCAGAGCGGGAATTCAGCCTGCTTTTGCTGGGCAAAGGCGGCGACGGGGAGGAGCAGGGCGGCGACCAGCCCGGCCAGGAGGGTGCGTTTGGGTGTCATGGAGGGTTCGGTGGGGGTTAGGATTGCAGGAAGCCGTTTTCGCACAGCCAAAAGAGGCAGTCGGCGGCCCACGGGTGGGGCGAGGCGGGGTCAACGAGCCCGATGCCGTGCGGGCCTTTCTGGAAGATGTGGAGATCGAACGGGACGCCGTTGGCCCGCAGCGCGCGGGCGAAGTCGATGGAGTTTTCGACCGGTACAGAGCCGTCCTCGCCGGTGTGCCAGACGAAGCAGGGGGGCGTTTGCGGGGTGACTTGCTTTTCGTTGGAGAGCAGCTCAAGCAGCTCCGGGGAGGGGTTCTCGCCCAGGAGGTTGTCGCGCGAGCCGCCGTGGGTTCTCTCCATCATGGTGATAACGGCGTAGCAGAGGATGCCGAAATCAGGGCGCGAGCTGACACGCTCGATCGGGTCGGCGGATTTCAGGTCGCCCGCGTCAAAGTGGGTCAGGAGCGTCGAGGCCAGGTGGCCACCGGCGGACGAGCCCATGATGCCGATGCGCTGCGGGTCCACCCCCCAGCACTCTGCTTTGGCCCGAACGGTGCGCAGGGCGCGGGCGGCGTCCTGGAGCATGACGGGGTGGCGGTACCCGGAGGAGGCGAGCCGGTATTGGAGGACAAACGCCGCGATGCCTTGCTCGGCTAGCCAATGGGCGTACCCCTCACCCTCATGGTCGGCGAGGCTGCCGTAACCGCCGCCGGGCAGGACGACGATGGAGGTGCCGGTAGCGTGGGCGGGTTCAGGGAGGTACGGGGTGAGCCTGGGAATATCGGTCAGGCAGATGCCCGTGGCGCCGGGGGCGTCGGCTTCCCAAAGACGAAAGGCGGCTTGCTTGGTAACCATAAAGCTTCTTTTTATGCACCCAGCCGCTCGTAAAGGGAAGCGGTTTGGCGAGCAATCGCGGCCCAGCTGAATTTTTCCTCGGCCCGGCGGCGACCGGCTTTGCCCATGCGCTCGCGCAGGTCGGGGTCGGCCATGAGTTCGTTGACGCGGGCGGCGAGGTCGCGGGCGTACTGGTCGGGGCAGACGGCTTCAAAGGGGCTCTCGGTCATTTGTTCCAGCGGAACGAGGTAGCCGGTCTCGCCATGGACGACGACTTCTTTAATCCCCCCCACGGCGCTGGCGACGACGGCGGTTTCGCACGCCATGGCCTCCAGGTTGATGATGCCGAAGGGCTCGTAGATGGAGGGGCAACAGAAGACGGCGGCGTGGGAGTAAAGCTCGCGAACGGTCGGCTTGGCGACCATTTCCTCGATCCAGATGACGCCCGGGCGATGCACGGCCTCCACGGCAGCTTTCATTTCGGCGGCGATCTCCGGGGTGTCGGGCGCTCCGGCGCAGAGGACGACCTGGATCTCGGGGTCGAGGTAGCGGATGGCGTTGACCAGGTGGACGATCCCCTTCTGCCGGGTGATACGGCCGACGAAGAGGACGAAGGGAACGTTCGGGTCGATGCCGTAGCGGATGAGCTCGCCGGTGGACTCGGTTTTCTGGTATTCGTCCAGGTCGATGCCGTTGTAGATGATGTGGATTTTCTTTTCGTCGACGTTGTAGAGCCGCAGGACGTCGGCCTTGGTCTCCTCGGAGACGGCGATGACGGCGTCGGCCATTTCGAGGGCGGTTTTCTCCACCCAGAGGGAGAAGTCGTAGCCGCCGCCGAGCTGCTCGCGCTTCCACGGGCGCAGCGGCTCCAGCGAATGGACGGTGATGATGAGCGGGATGCCGTAGTTGAGCTTCGCCATGATGCCGCCCAGGTGGGTGTACCAGGTGTGGCAATGGACGAGGTTGGCGTCGATGCCCGCGCTATTAAAGGAGGTGCAGCGCTCAACGGCCCCGAAGACGGATTTCAGCGGCTTGGGCTCGGTGTGGCGGGCCTCGTCGATGCCGAAGCCGCGCACGCGGAGGTGTTCCCAGGTTTCGTCCTGCGAGCCGAAGCAGCGCACTTCCACGTCGAGGAGCTTGGCGAGCTCCCGGCTGAGGTAATCCACGTGGACGCCCGCGCCGCCGTAGACGTTGGGGGGGTATTCGTTGGTAAGAAGGAGTGCTTTCATAGAGAGGGGCCTTGGGTTGCCGTGTGAGTACTAGAGGATTGAAGCCCGTTCGGGGGCGCGGAGGCAAGGCGCGATTTGCGCGGGGCGTGTTCTTTTGTTCTACAGCCGGGGCACAGCACGGGACCGTATCTGTTAGGTACAGCCTCCTCCCTGGGAACCCTTAAGCGAAAAATCAGTATGGACTACGAATCTCTTCAGGACCTTTATTTTCACGAGCTCAAGGATCTCTACAGCGCCGAGAAACAGATCTTGCGGGCGCTGCCAAAGGTGGCCAAACACGCCTCGTCGGCCTCGCTGCGCGACAGTCTGGATCAGCACCGGGAGGAAACCCGCATACAGGCGGAGCGCCTGGAGCAGATCTTCGAGCGCCACGGGAAGTCAACCCGCGGGGCCAAGTGCAAGGGCATGGAGGGGGTGCTGGAGGAGGTGGAGGACTGGATCATGGAGGACGCCGCGCCGGAGGTGATGGACGCGGGGATCATCGCGGGGGCCCAGCGGGTAGAGCATTACGAGATTGCCGGGTATGGCTGTGCGCGCACGTTCGCCACGCAGCTCGGCTTTGAGGAGGATGAACTGCTCCTCAACCAGACGCTCCACGAGGAGGGCGAGGCGGATAAAAAGCTGACGGCCCTTTCGGAGCGGATCAACCTGGCCGCCCACCGGGCGCAATCGCACCAGCGGGCATAATACGTTTTCTACAGGCCAAGGCCAGAAGCTCCAAATTGGGAACGTCTCCTGTCTGCGAATCTCTGATTCGTTATGCACGGTTATGGAATCGGAGATTCAATAAAGCGAGTCCCGCAGGCTGGAGTCGCTGAAAATGGAGCCATAGGTCTGATATTCCACTCCGTTTTCGCGGATGATCCGCGTGCCGAGGGAGATAAATCCCTCTACAAAAAAGAGATCGAGGGCAGCGGTACTTACCGGGCCAAGCAGATGATTCTCTGCATCCACGTAGTACCAGAGAGTGGAAATAAACGGCGTCATAATTCGTCCTTGGGCTGTTTTGGGTTTTTTAACTCGAGCCCCCCTTCGGGTTATCCGAAGGAGGCCGGGAGTTGATAAGCCGCAACAAGACAGCCGCGACGGCCTTGTATGTTGTCCGGCATGTCATTCTTTAAGTTCCCCCCGAACGCCTGCCGCGGCGAGCGGTGCGGGGAGTTTGAGGGGCGCCAGGTGCCCCTCATCAACCCGGTTCGTTTTCCTCTCTTTTCTCTTAGCCATGAGCTATAGCTTGTGGCGGCTGGATTTGCCGGAGCGGTCGGCCGACCGCTCCGGCACGGTTGGGGTCAGATCGACGACGGTCCTGGACCGCTTAAAGCAAGGAGCGCTTAAGCAAGTCCGTGCTAAAGCATGATCGCCTCAACCGCACAGTCCAAACTCGAAGAGTTGCTTGATCCTTGGAGCCCAACAAAAAGCCCCATGAGATCGTATCGCAAGGTTGAGTCGGAACTGCTCCTTCCAGTCTACATCAACAAAAAACCATCCACCAACATGAATCCATCCCCTGTTTACGTCGGCATCGACATCGCCAAAAAAACCCTGGCCGTGAGCGCTCCGGGAATGAAAAAGCAATACACCAACACTCCCCTGGGCCACGCCCAGTTGATCCAAGCGCTGCCCGAAAACGCCCACGTCGTCATGGAAGCCACCGGCGGCTATGAGCGAGATTTAAGCCTCTGCCTTCACGCCAAGGCCATTGCCGTAAGCGTCGTCAATCCGCGCCACGTACGCGACTTCGCCAAGGCCATGGGGCAACTGGCCAAGAGCGACAATATCGACGCGCAAATGATCGTGGCGTTCGCCCGCGCCAAGGTGCCCCGCCCCGATTCGGCCCCCTCGCAGCGCCAGATCGAACTCGAAGAACTCATGGCGCGGCGCGAGCAACTCGTGGCCTTGCGTTCCATTGAGCTTAACCGCCGCGAGCACCATCGCCAAAAGCTCTTGAAGGTGCGTGCCGACAAGCTCATTGCCACCATCGAAGTGCAAATCGAAGAGATCGAAGCCAAGGTGCGCGAGCTCATCGAAAGCGAGGCCTCTCTGAAAAGCAAACGGGCGAGGATGCTGCAAGTCGAAGGCATCGGCGAAATCACCGCCGCCAGCGTGCCGGCCTTCGTTCCCGAGCTTGGACGCGTCGACCGAAGCCAAGCGGCGGCCTTGGTGGGCGTGGCTCCGTTTGTTTGCGAAAGCGGCATGGAACGGGGCAAAAGCCACATCTGGGGCGGACGCGCCAACGTGCGCACCTGCTTTTACATGGCTGCCCTGACAGCCATCCGCAATAACCGCATTTTAAGGGACTTCTACCAACGCCTCCGCGCTGCCGGCAAACCCGGCAAAGTCGCTATCGTGGCCGTCATGCGTAAACTCGTCTGCCTCCTCAATCATCGGGTCTCCACCAAAGAATGGGGAGGGAGGAAGATATGGTGATATTGTGCTAATTAGCCGCAGGCGGCAAGCACACGGATTTGGTAGTTGGAGAAGTTTCTAAAGCCGTAAGCGCGGCGTTGGATGAGTTTCATTTTACGGTGGAAGCCCTCTGTAATGCCGTTGTTCCTGGTAAAACGCCACATGCAGGCGATGGGCTCGGCCCAGGAACGAAGGGTATGGGCCAGAGTGATGAGGGGCTCGAAGCGGCTGGTGGTGAGGCGGTTGATAAAGCCCAAAAGCTCTTGAGCCAGAGGGCGGCATTCGCGGCGCCTTCTGTGCTTCTGGTTGAGGAGAGCGCGCAGGTGGTGCATTTCGGCGTGCAGAGGCTCCAATGCAGGGTAGGCGGCGAAAAGCCGCGCGAGGCGCAAGTGTTGGGCCGCAGTTAGCTTATTTGGGGCTTTGCGGAGGACGGCAAGAGAGCCGATGTTATTTTTCAAGTCAGGGGCGATCTGCCGTGCCAAGGCCATAAAATGATGGATGACGACGCGGATGACGTGGAAGCGGTCGGCGACGATGCGAGCGTTAGGGAACCACTTGCGGATCAAGGCGCGGTAAGGGCTGGAGAGGTCGATACAGACCACGCGGACATGCTCCCGGCCTTGAAGGCGGGCAACCAATGGGGCCAATTCGCGAGGGCTGCGGCCAGGGACAACGTTGAAGACACGGTGGTTTTTAAGATCAACGAATGTAGTGGCGAAGCGTTGGCCCTTGTGGAGGGTGTGCTCGTCGATGCCGAGGACCATGGGGCAGCGCAAACTGCTTCGTTCCTTGGCTTTGCGCTCGGTGAACTGGTGGTAGATGCGCTCAATGGTGGCGCTGCCGATGTGAAGGATGCGGGCCAGAGTGGAGACGCAGATGCCGTTGTCGTGAGCCCGGTAAGTGCTTTCGCGGAATGGCTCGCTGCTGTGGCGTCCGGGGAGAAGTCCCGGTAGCGGTGGAACAAAGGAGTGCCGACAATCCAAACAGCGCAACCGCCGGGTATGGACGACCAGAGCGGTGGGTTCGCCAAAGCGATCGAGGTGGCGTACCTGCTTTTGATACCTGCCTTTGCTGTGGAGGCGGCCGCCTCCACAGCAAGGGCAGGAGGAGGTTCGCGCTTCGGGTTTAACGTGGATTTTAAGAGGCAATGTGGCTTCGGTATATAGTACCTGGTAGCCACTGATTCCGATTCGATTGAGCAGTGAGGTCATTAGCACTTTCTTTCATCTTTTGACCTCCCTCCCCATTCTTTGATGGAGAGCCCATCTGCGACCACTCTCGAGCGTGTAGCAATGCTGCTGTAACAAAACCGTAGCAACGGGTGTAGCAATTAGCCCTCATCAGATTTTTATATCAAAGCTGACCGTTTGGGTATTTTCAGTTCATCCGGGAAGTTCCTGCGGAAGGAGGAGAAAAAAGAGCCTCCTAAGGAGACTTGCTGTTCTTCAGTAAGTAACTCGAAATGAGCTACTAAAATGGTGCGCGATACAGGGTTCGAACCTGTCAGGGAGGTATTGCGGCTCAGGGACTTGTGCCAATCGACGCACAAATAGCCGCACACGGTTTGCAGAAGGGCCGCGAAATCTGCGAAGTCGTAGAGGCATGGCCGAACCTTCCCAAACCTCTCCGGGCGGCGGTGCTAGCCATCGTTAGAAGTCAAACGGGACTGCATGGCACGCTAGGCAAAGTAGCCAAAGGGGGGCGATGATGAGCTTGCCCTTGAATCCCCTGACAAGGGATTTGCTCGCAAATCCCATAGCCCCCTTCCAGCCATCGCAGCGGAGCGCTCAAGCCGGGAGTGGATATAAATGCCGGACAAACGCGGCAGTATGGAAACGCAACGAGTTTTATGCCCACTCCCGGCTTGAACGCGGAGCGGAGCATGGCTTTGGAGGACAGCTATGAGCACGTTTTATCGGAATATGCTGTCAGAGCAAGACGGGGAGAGCGGCAGTTGGGCGGACCGCGCAAGCGGGACGCCCGACGCCGCTCCCCTTCCTTGTCTATCTAGAAATAACGCAAACGAGAGACCTCTCTTCTTGTCTAGTTATCAGAAGAAAACGGCGGATTTGCTGCGTCGCTCCATTGAGAAATTGTGCAACAAATATGGCCTTGAACGGCTCGGTTTTTTGACTCTGACCTTCGCCGATCATGTCACAGATCCCAAAGAAGGCCACCGGCGGTATAACTCACTGCGAACCGGCGTCTTGAAAAAGCGATATTTGGACTATGTGAGGGTTCCCGAGCGCCAAAAGTCCGGGCGGTTGCATTACCACCTTGTGGTTGTTCTACATGAAGACATCCGAACGGGGTTTGATTTTGCTGCCGTGAAAGTGGGCGTTTACAATTCAGCAAACAAGGTGTTGCGGGCTGAGTGGGCTTTCTGGCGTAAAACCGCCCCAAAATATCATTTTGGTCGGACCGAGCTTATGCCTATCAAAAGCAACTCCGCAGCGATTTCGAAGTATGTTGGTAAATACATTTTGAAGCATGTCGAAAAGCGATTGCCAGAGGACAAGGGGATGCGCTTAGTAGAATATTCAAAGGGTGCCCGCGACGGCACAACGAATTTTGCGTGGGTAGGTGTTGGAAGCTGGCTTTGGCGTGAAAAACTTCGTGTATGGGCCTACCAGAATGACATTAAAAATGAGGAGGAGATGAAGCAGGTTTTCGGCAAAAATTGGGGTTATCATTGCCGGGCCGCGATTCTGCGAACGAAACTCTCGTTTTGGCCTACAACGGCCCACATGGCGGCGGATATCAGTTGCACGTGCTCTCACTGGGGGCCGGAGGATGCGGTCAATATTACGCTCACCAGTTCAGCAGGAAGGGATTGGCACAAGGAGGTTCGCGCGGCTCGATCCGCTGCTCCCGTAGTCCCGCAGTTACAAAAAGGCACTGGCCGCATCTATAAGCTGGCGGCAAAATCTGTTTCTCCGGCTGTCTCAGAATCGCGGGTACTGCAAAAGTTCTTTGGAGTTCAGCTAGGACAAATGGAGATTCCCCTCCATGATCGCAACCGGGCCAACAAAGAGCGAAGAGCCGGAGCGCATTTGTTACGGTAGACGTTTAATTTTCTTCGTTTTTACGGATAATAAACTTCTTGAGGCGTTGGTAAATTGGTGTGAGTTGCCCCTTGCCTCCCTTATAGTCATTATAGATCGGAGGGAATATTTCATAGCATCCCGTTCGCGAGATACGATTCATGAAATCCGTAATTTCGTTGCTGGGAATGCCATTCGTCTCCGTCAGTTGGTGGGCAAAAGCGTCCCAAAAGGTTTCTGTCCACTGCAGTTCATTTAATTCATTTTTAGGGAACCTGCTTGAATATTCATCCAGCGTAACTAGTGCCGTAAGTTCTCTATAGCTAAGCTCGTCGAGAATCTTTAAAAAATCTTCATACTCGTCCGTGCTTTGGGGGCCGTCTGGCATAAGTGAGGACTCCAACAGATGGGCAAACATCCTAATCTTTTCGCGCCTCTGGGAATTTAGCGCATATTTTACGGTGGAAAAGTACGCATGAAGAAAGTCCTCTGACTTGAGAAGATCCTCATTAAGCACAACTTTCCCCTCAGCCAGTTCATCAAAAAACGCACGTGCCCGCTCCTCCCGGATTTGGTCCAGAGTTTTTGTTAGGATAACATCCAAGGCCCCACCAACATAAGGAATGAGCTGGAAAAGGCTGCGCAATACACGGTTTCCTTCGTAACTAGCGAGAATATGTTCCTTGGTGGTATCGTTCACAATAATCGGCAGGATTGTTATGTGGCTTCGGCTGAGTCCGTTTCGACGAGTTCCGTAATTGACCTGTAAGCTTGCCGACTATATTGGCCTACTTGACGATCATGCGTTTGGAATGATTCCCTTAAATCGGAATATCCGTTTTGTGACCTTTTGACCCTTACCCGCGATTCCTAAAGAAAGCGTGCTTCCATCGGTGTCGACGCCGGCGTGTCCAGAAGCGTTACCGTCGTAGAATTCCTCCATTTCTACTTCAAGCGCAGATTCAATACGGCGTGCTAAGGCTAGTTCCTGCGTAACTTTTGCTTGACGTTCAGCCATTTGCATCATCAGTTCCTGTCGTTCGGCTTCCTTTCGAAGTTCGTCGATACCGCCATGTTCAGCCACCTGTTTAGACTCATTCACCGAGCCGACGGTTACATCCATGAGGTGACCGAGTATCGGGCTTACAACGTAAATAGCTGATTTGGCGATTCCTAGAGCCATTTTTTCTGTAGCAAGATTCATAAGTCTCTTTTTTGATGGGCTGTATTGCTGCGATTGGAGATCCAAATTCCTACTTAAAAGAGTGCCCCTTCATATCGAGTCTCACAAGATCAAACTGGTTAGGGTGGTGTATGCGCCTCGCGGGCGCTATTTCGGCCTAGAATTCTGGCAAAAGAAAGATTTTTATTGCCATTGATCGCGAATAGCGCGAAGAATGCGAAGAAAGAAAATAAACGATATGGAAGACGAAATTTATCAAATCGGTTCAGAGTTGGTGGACTATTCCCGGACGGCGGCAGAATTTTCCGCTCGGGGATTGGTTGCCGAAATGTTTCCGTTCATCTACGAGGCATCAAAGAGGATGAGCGCACGAGCCATCAGCCGATGGTTGAAAGAGACAAAGGGAATCAAGGTGAGCGATGTTTCGATTGCGAAAGCTCTCCGGACTCCTGAGAAATATTGGGAAGCGCTGGCCGACGAGGTGGAACCTTTGGCTCTGACTTTTGAGGCAGGAACCGGCGTTGCGATGGAGGCATTTCTTCTAAAAGACGAGGTGTTTTCTGCTATTCGGGGCGACCGCCAACGAATACTGGATCACGTTGATAGTATTTGTAATTCGCCGGATGAGCTTGAGGGCGAACTTGCTCGGTTTTGGGAGGCTGGGGAGAAACTAAGTCGGCTTTGGTTTCCCTTGACGCCAACCGCACGGGCGGCGTGTTGGCCATATTTTGCAACAAGTAAAACCCGAAAGGAGGGTGACGATGAGTAATGAACAATTGATTTCTCTGGCCGAAGCCGGGCGAATCCTGAAGGTCTGCGTGCGGACGGTGCGCCGAGAAATTCAACGCGGAAAGTTGCCACCCATCAAAAAAGTGGGGAGAGCCTGTCGCCTTCCGCTTAGTGGCGTGCAGCAATACATCGCAAGCTTGTAGGGCAATCAGGAGGAAACCAGCATGCAAGAACACGTTATTCTGCCCAAACGGAAACAAAACGGTAGGACAGGCAAAGCCCGGCTTTATATTGGCCAGTATAGGCTCGAAGGCGACCCCAAGCCCACACGGGTTCCGCTGCATACCTCAGAAAAGCGGGTTGCAGAGGAAAAGTTGCGGCAGATCGTCCACGAGAAAGAACTGGAACGCGCGGGGCTTATCCCGGCCAGGGATCAACAAGAAACGGCTCAGAAACCGCTTCAAGAGCATCTGGCGGCGTTCCTCGAAGCAAAGACCGAAACCCGCGATGCACGCTATCTTTACGAGCTAAAGAACCGTGTTTTGAAGCTCGCCAAGGAATGCGAGTGGAACGCAGCCAAGGAGATTAGCTCCGAAACATTCATTGCCTGGCGCAAACAGCGGCGGGCGGAGCATGGAAGTTCCAATAAAACGCTCAACGAGTATCTTCTTTCCATCCGTGCCTTGCTCAACTGGATGGTGACCAAGGGCCGCATTCTCTCCAACCCGCTTCAAAGCGTGGAAATGCTCCCCACCCGCGATCGGCAAGTGCGGCCCCGGCGGGCGCTGTCGCATGATGAGGTCTGCGCGCTGCTCCATGTGGCAGGGGTGCGGCGCATTGTCTATCTTACGGCGGTAATGACTGGCCTGCGCCGGGGCGAACTGGCGCAACTGCTGCCAACGGATATTCTCCTCGATGGGCCGAAGGCGTGGATTGTGGCCAGGGCGACCACGACCAAGAACGGCAAGCGGGCAGCCCAGCCAGTCCATGAACAGCTTGCCAAGGAGTTGCGGGCTTTCCTCCATTCCAAAGCCCTGCCAACGGGTACTCCGGTCTTTGCGGACCTGCTCCCGGAGATGGATCAATTCAAGGCCGATCTTACCGCCGCAGGAATCCCCTTCCTCGACGCACAAGGCCGCCGAGCGGATTTTCACTCTTTGCGGCACACATTCGCCACGAGTTTGCAGATTGCCGGAGTTGGCCAAAGGGAACTCATGGACCTCATGCGCCATTCCGAACGGCGTTTGAGCGATTCCCTTTACACCGATTCGAACCTCCTCCCGGTTGCCCAGGCTGTGGAGCGCATCCCCGCCTATCTCGAAACCGACGCACAAATAGCCGCACACGCTGCGGTCTTTTCTGGTCCCGAGGAGTCACAACCGGACACGATCACAAAAAACGGCGAGGAGCCTGGAACGCTGATAAACAAAGACTTTGGACACGATCAGTCATTCCAAGTCACAACCAGTCATCAGGAAAAAAATGGTGCGCGATACAGGGTTCGAACCTGTGACCCCTACCGTGTCAAGGTAGTGCTCTACCGCTGAGCTAACCGCGCGTTCCTTTTGCCGCAAAGCGTTGCGGGGCGATAAAGCTCTTTGAAATGCCTCCGCTTTGCAAGCCGAAAAATCGGCTTTTTTCCCGAAATCTTTAAACCGGGGCGGCGACGGGTGCGCCCCTCCGCTCTTTCTTCACCCGGGCGATGGCTTCCCCGGCCAGGACGTCGCAGCGCTCGTTGTAGTGGTTGCCCGCGTGGCCTTTGACCCATCGCCAGACGATGCGATGCCCCTGCACGGCGGTGTCGAGCGCCCGCCAGAGGTCGTCGTTCTTCACGGGGGTCTTCTGCCGGGTCTGCCAGCCGCGCGCTTTCCACCCCTTGATCCACTCCGAGATGCCTTTGCGCAGGTACTCGGAGTCGGTGAAAAATTCGATTTCGCACGGTTCCCGCAGCGCGCCCAGGCCCGCGATGGCCGCCTGGAGTTCCATGCGGTTGTTGGTGGTGGCCGGGTCGCCGCCGTTGAGTTCCTTGGTGCGGCCGTTCCATAATAGCACCGCGGCCCAACCGCCCGGGCCGGGGTTCCCGTGGCATCCGCCGTCGGTGTAGATGGTGACTTTTTTCAATGGGGAAACGTGGGTTCGCTGTGGAGGTTTAGTGGAGGCTCAAGGATGTGGAAAGGAGGCGAAAGGGTGCCGCGCGGGGGGCGTTTTGTCCAGTTTGGAGCGTTTTTTCAGGGCAACCACTCGATCTCCCACTTGCGATTTGGCCCACAGCAGCGAAGTTGCCGGGCTTTTTCCTATGATGCCCCCATCCAGACTGCCCTCCTCCCTACCCATGTTATCCCCATCCTCCGTGGACGCTTTTCTTTCGCCCTGCCGAAAGCGCGTATCTCTCGCGCACCGCTGGCTCCCGGCCCTCGCGCTTTTGGCGGCGCTTTTTTTCTCGATGATCGCCAGGGGGGCCGACTGGAATGACCGGGTGCTGGCGGGGGTGGCCTCGATGCCCCGGGGCGGGGCTTATGCGGCGAACCGGGGGGCGCTGGATCAGCTCTCGCGCGCGGTGGAGATTCGCGGGGGGGCGCTGACGGTGGAGCCGTCGCGGGCGACCCCGAGCTTCTGCTCGGAGGCGACTTACCTGGTTTTCCTAAAGGCCGTCGCGCCGCTGCGGCTCGACCCGGCGACGCTGGAGGCGCTGCGGGTGCGGGGGCAACTCGACGGCGATGGGATCTGGGGCCGGTGGAATGCCAATGGCCCGGGAACGGCGCGGCTTTTCCAGGAGTTGGGCTTGGGGCGGAATTTCGAACGCTTTGAGGAGGCGCGGCCGGGGGATTTTATGAAAATTTTCTGGTCGCAGGAGGTGGGCCGACATGAGCGCGGGCATTCGGTGATTTTCCTTGGCCTGGAGGAGCGCGATGGGGTGGAGATGGTGCGCTTCTGGTCGAGCAACGTGCCGGGCGGCTACGGGGAGAAGGCGGTGCCGCGCAGCCGGGTGGCCTATGCCATTTTCTCGCGGCTGGAGCACCCGGAGGCGCTGGAGAAGGCCTCGGCGCTGCCCCCGGTGTGCCCCTATCTTTCCCGCCTGGGCGGGACGCGCTCCTCCATCCGCGAGGCGCGCTCGATGGCGGGGCTTTAGAGCTTTGCGCCGCGGCAGCAAGGCCTAAGTTAACTGTCAGACAACAAGCGGATGGATTTGCCGCGAAGGGAATGGGAATTTCGGGAGTTAATCCACTTCCCAATCCCGAAACCTCCTATGTCTCTTATCATCCACGGCGACTCTGTTCCCAACCTTCCCTGGCAGCCCAAACCGGCGGGGTGCCCCGACGTTATTTGGCGCTACGATGCCAACCCGATCATCGACCGCCGCCCGCTGCCCCAGGCCACCGGGATCTACAACAGCGCCGTGGTCGCCTTCGAGGGGAAGTTTGTCGGCGTCTTTCGCACGGAGTACAAAGACCGGATGCCGCACCTGCACGTCGGCTGGAGCGAGGACGGCCTGAGCTGGAGCTTCAGCCCCACGGAAATCGAGTTTGTCTGCGCGGATGCCGAGATCGCTCAACGGGAATACAGCTACGATCCGCGCCTGACCCGCATCGGGGACGACTACTACGTCACCTGGTGCAACGGCTACCACGGGCCGACGATCGGCATCGCCCGCACACGGGATTTCAAGACCTTCGAGCAGCTGGAAAACGCCGTCCTGCCCTACAACCGCAACGGGGTCCTTTTCCCCCGCCAGATCAACGGCAAATACGCCATGCTCAGCCGCCCGAGCGATACGGGCCACACGCCCTTTGGCGATATTTTCTACAGCGAAAGCCCGGACCTGACGTACTGGGGCAAACACCGCCACGTGATGGCCAAGGGCCCCGGCTGGTGGCAGGACAAAAAGATCGGCGCGGGCCCCTCGCCCATCGAAACCAGCGAGGGCTGGCTGCTTTTCTACCACGGCGTGGCCGAAACCTGTAACGGCTTTGTCTACAGCACGGGGGCGGCGCTGCTCGATCTGGACCAGCCCGGGAAAGTGCTCTACCGCACCAACCAGGCGATCCTGATGCCGGAGGCTCCCTACGAGCTCACGGGCTTCGTGCCGAACGTCGTCTTCCCGGTGACGTCGCTTGTCGATGCCGCCACGGGGCGCGTGGCGCTCTATTGCGGCGCGGCCGACACGGTCACTTCGCTGGCGTTCTGCCAGGTGGAGGAGCTGGTCGCTTTCATCAAGGCAAACTCGCGCGTCTGATACAGATTTTACGGTCAAAGGCCAAGGCTCCTTTCGTCTTTACTTTGGTTTCAAAAAACGCTTTTTTCGCCATTAGCTAGCGAGAGCCAGCCGGGAGTGCGCCAGCGAGCGCACGACTTCAGAGAGGTGAAAGTCCTCTTCGGGCGGCACACTGGCCGTTCGTAGCCTGTGGTAACTGCGTCGTCGAGAGGCGGGGTGGGGAGCAACCGACAGGCGAAACGCCGATCCATAAGTAAGACAATGCTAAACTCGATTCGGCCAGATACGGCGGCGAGCCTGCTCCCGAAGGGCGAAGCCAGACATCGCAAGCCCTCCGCAAAGGAAGAAGGCGACTGCGAGAACCTGTGTCGCGGACAGACAGTGGGCGCGATTACAACAGGGCCGTATAGGGTGGTTGGAGATGGAGCGGCAGGAAGGAGACGTGTAGTGAAGCAGGGATCACGAGCCGGGAATAGGACGGTGTTCATGAGCCAAAGGGCTCCGAAGAGCCGCCCGGAAGGTGACAGAGCCCTCGTAGTAGCGTGGAAGCGGGGCAATGCCCGTGGAGCGAAGGAGGGCAGGAAGGTGGAAACGTGAAAGCCACAACAAGGGAAGAACCCTCGCCAACATTGGCCGCAAGGCCTAGAACGGGCGAAGAACCCCGGTTCCAATGGAACTGGGTGCAACCCGAGGTGTGGACGACACGCATGTTGACGGCCCTGGAAACGGGGATGAAAAGGACCAAATGGCACAGCCTGATGGACAAAATATGGGCGAGCGGCAACCTGGCGGCATCGGCGCGCAAAGTGATCGCCAACGGCGGCAGCGCCGGAATCGATCGCCAGAACGTGCGGCAATACGCCCTGCAAGAGGCGGCCCAAACCCGCAGCCTCCAAAGGCAACTGAAAGCGGGGAACTATAAGCCCCAAGCCGTCAGACGGGTATGGATACCCAAATCAGGGAGCAAGGAACTGCGGCCGCTGGGGATCCCGGCGGTGAGAGATCGCGTCGTGCAGACGGCGCTACGCCAAGCCATCGAGCCGATCTTCGAGCGGGAATTTGCGCCGCAGAGCTACGGGTTCAGGCCCGGGCGAGGCTGCAAGGACGCGCTTCGGGAAGTGGACCGACATCTCAAGGCGGGCCGCCACTGGGTAGTGGATGCCGACTTGAAGAGCTATTTCGACACGATCCCGCACAAGAAACTCATGCGGCAAATCGGCGAGAAAATAGCAGACGGAAGCGTACTGAGGCTGATCGAGGCAATGCTCAAAGCCGGGGTCATGGAGAGCGCAACAGACTGGAAGCCGACGCAAACCGGAGCGCCCCAGGGAGCGGTCATAAGCCCGCTGCTAGCGAACATATACCTTGATCCGCTGGATTGGGAAATGGCGTGGGCAGGCCGGGAAATGATCCGCTACGCGGATGATTTTGTCATCCTGTGTAAGAGCGAAGAAGAAGCCCAAGAGGCATTGGAGGCAGTCAAAGCCTGGGTGGAGCAGAACGGACTCAAGCTGCATCCGGAAAAGACACGGATCGTGGACGCCCGAGCCAAGGGAGGGTTCGACTTCCTGGGCTACCACTTTGAGCGAGGCTGGAAATGGCCACGCAAGAAAAGCATAGACAAGCTCAAGGAAGCGATCCGAGGCAAGACCCGGCGCACCGAGGGCAGAAGCCTCGGAGCAATCATCGCGGACCTCAACCGGACACTTGGCGGCTGGTTTGAATACTTCAAACAGAGCAACCGGTGGACGTTTGATAGCGTGGACAAATACGTCCGAGGGCGACTGCAAAGCATCCTGCGAAGGCGCAACGGAATGCGAGGACGCGGGCGCGGTTTCGACCGAAACCGATGGCCCAAGGCCTATTTCACCGCCCAAGGCCTGACATCCTTGGTTCAGGCACATGGGGCGGCACGTCAATCTCTACAAAGAGGATAAACCACCAACTGGAGAGCCGGATGCGGGAGACCCGCCAGTCCGGTTCGGAGGGAGGGGCGATGGAGAATACCGTCCCTACCCCTATCTTGATAACCCCGTGTAAAACGGCTGGCAATAGCCGAAAATCTATTGCCGTTTCCGGGCTATATTCATATGGCCGGGAGGCGGCGGCGCATGTCCAAGCCACCGGCCAAAGGCCGTCGCGGCTGTTTTTACACGGCTTATCAACTCCCGGCCTCCTTTCGGAATAACCCGAAGGGGGGCTTGAGTTGAAAAACCTAAACAGCCCAAGGACGATCATGACGCCGTTTCTTTTCTCGGATACTCCATACCGATGGCATTACGTGGATGCCCAAAACAACCTGGTTGGCCCCGTAAGCGCCGAAACCCTCGATGCCCTTTTCTTGGAGGGGATCATTTCCCTAAATACCCGCGTCCGTCGCGAAGAAGGGACGGAATTTCAGCCCTATAGCTCCATCTTTACTGCCTCGAAACCACGGAACCCACTTCTTTGGGGCAATTTTTTTACCTAAACCTAAAACCGGGAATAGGATTGGCCGCAAAAAGGCGCAAAAAGCGCAAAATAAAAGCGATGCACCGATTTTGTAGAGCGTTTTAGACTCAGCCGCAGGGTGAACTTAAAATGAGGTATTTTTTGATCCTTACGATTTTGCGCCTCTTGCGCTTTTTTGCGGCTATTCCCATCGCCGTTTCTAGGCCCTGAGCTAAAACGGCTCGACCGTGTCGAGGTGCGTGGTGATGGCCCAGGCGTCCAGGAGGGGCATTCGCTTGAGTTCGTGGCCGGGGCCCCAGGTGTCGGAGTAGAGGATTTCGCCGGTCTTGTCGTTGTAGCCGATGATGAGGCGCATGTGGCCACCGGGAGTTTTGGCTTTCGAGCCGTCGGGGAGCACACCCAGGATCACGCCCCAGAGGAGTGGGACGCCTTCGCCGACGCGGGTTTTTACATTGCGCTGGAAGCTATCCAGCTCGCCCTTGCGCCGGGCGCGGGCGGCGCGCAGGACGTCGGGCTTGGCCTGGGCGTAGAGTTCGCCCAGCAAGTGGACGTCGGTGTTGAGCGGAATGTCTTTGGTTTTTTTCGCTTCCTTGGCGTAATCGGAGATGAGGTCCTGGAACTGGATCTCGTAGAGGGTGCGGACGTGGATTTTCAGGCGGGCGGTGAGCTTTTTGAGCGACTCCATCATGGCCTGGAGGCTGGTGCCGTACATGGCGGAGCTGTTGGCCAGCTGCGCGAGTTCGTTGGCGTCGGTTTTGATGCCGTAGTAGCGAAAGAGGCGCTCGCAGGCGGCGACGACGCAGTAGCCTTTTTCGCCCTGGTCGACCATCGGGACGTCTTTGATGACGACGTCGCCCCCGGTGGGGTCGCGCGTGACGTGGCTGGGGCCCCGGAAGCCCGCTTGCTCTTTGCGCGAGGCTTCAAAGGAGGCGGCGAGCATCCCCTTGGCCCGCAGGGACGGGGTGAGCTGGAGCCGGACGAATTCGGCGCGGAAGGGGGCCTTGGTAGCGGAGTATTCCAGGAGGTAATCGGTCTGCGGGGTGGCCCAGATGACGCCGTCGGCCCGGACGGCTCCCGAGGGGTCGCGGCCCCGGGGCGCGAAGGGAACGCGCGTGGCGGCGGAAAGGGCGGTGACGGCTTTTTTGACGAGGTCCTCGTAGCCGGGGCGGTCGAGCTCGCCCGCGTCGCCCCGGTTGTAGAGCTGGAGATCGACTCCGGTGATTTTCTCCCCCTGGAAGCGAACGACGCTCTGGAGGATGGGCAGCCCGAGGAAGGTGACGCACTTGCGGGTGCTCTGGGCGGCGTCGTGGGCTTCGGAGAGCCAGCCAAACCCGGCGTCCTTATCCGCGTCCTTGTGGGCTTCGACGAATTGCGAGGCGGGCGTCTGCCAGAGGTCCGCCGGAAGGAATGCCGCTTCCAGCGCCACGGGAGGCGGCGGGGTGGGCGTGGGGGTGGACTTCGGAGACTTTTTGGCCTCCTGGGCCTGACCCGCCAGGATCGGCCAAACAAGAAAAAGGAGCAGGAGCAGCTTTTTCATGGGGGGATCTCCAAAGGGTTATGCTCCGCCTGCTACCGGCTGCTGCTGGGTGAGGCAGTGGAAGGCCCCCAGGCCCCAGATGAGCTCGCGGCAGTCGATGCCGATGACTTTCCGTGTCGGGAAGACGGTCTGAAGCACGGAGGAGGCCCAGGCGTCGGCGCTGTCGCCGTAGGTGGGCATGAGCACCACTTTATTGGCAATGTAGAAGTTCGCGTAGCTGGCCGGGAGGCGCTGGCCGTCGCGGATGATCTTGCCGGGCATGGGCAGCACGTGGACTTCGATCGGCGTGCCGTCCTCGGCGTCCATTTCCTTGAGCTTGGCGAGGTTCTCCCTGAGCGGGTCGTAGTTCGGGTCGTCTTCTTCGTCCTCGACGCAGGTGACGACCGAGTGGGGGCCGACGAACCGGGTGAGGTCGTCGACGTGGCCGTCGGTGTCGTCGCCTTCGATGCCGTCGCCGAGCCAGAGGATGTTCTTTACGCCCAGGTAATCGCGCAGTTTCCGCTCGATCTCGGCTTTGGTCAGGTCGGGGTTGCGGTTCGGGTTGAGCAGGCAGGAGCGGGTGGTCAGGAGCGAGCCCGAGCCGTTGACGTCGAGCGAGCCGCCTTCCATGACGATGCCGGGGTAGAAGACTTCCATCCCGAGGGCCTTGCCGACTTCGGTGGGCACGACGTCGTCCAGATCAAAGGGCGGGTATTTCCAGCCCCAGGCGTTGTAGTCCCAGTCGATGATGGCCGGTTTCGGGTCGCCTTTGCGGGTGAGGAACATGGGGCCGTGGTCGCGGCACCATGGCTCGTTGGTCGGGATGTGGAAAAAGCGAACGTGGTCGGCGCGGGCTTTGTTGCGAGCGAGCACCTGGCGCACTTCGGCCTCTTGCTGGGGGCCGGAGACGTTGATGTAGACGCGCTCGGAATCGGCCAGGGCGTTGACGATTTTGGCAAAGACGGGCAGGACGGATTCGTAAGCGCCGGGGAAGCTTACGCCATCCCGGTTGGGCCACGAAAGCCAGGTTGCCTCATGGGGTTCCCACTCGGCGGGCATACGGTAGCCCAGTTGAGCAGGAGTGGGCGCGGTGGCACCGGAGGGAGAGGGGGTATCGGACGAAGTCATGGAACTAAAAATGGGAAATAAAACGCCTGGGGGAGGCTACCTCAAAGGAAACGTTGGTCAAGGCCCTGGTAGGCATCCACACGGCGGTCGCGCAGGAAGGGCCAATGCACGCGCTGGCGGTCAATTTCGGAAAGGTCTACCGTGACGTGAAGGATCTCCTCGTGGTCCACACCGGCCTTGGCCACGATCTGGCCCGAAGGGTCGGCAACAAAGCTCTGGCCCCAGAATTCGATGCCCTCGCCGCCGTCCGGGGCTTCGTGCCCGATGCGGTTGACGGCGGCGACGTAGCAGCCGTTGGCGATGGCGTGGGAGCGCTGGATCGTCTCCCACGAGTCGTGCTGGCGCTCGCCGTATTCCGCTTTCTCGGCCGGGTGCCAGCCGATGGCGGTGGGGTAAAAGAGGATCTGGGCCCCGTGCAGGGCGGTGAGGCGCGCGGCCTCGGGGTACCACTGGTCCCAACAAATGCAGACGCCGATTTTGCCAAAGCGGGTCTCCCAGGCGCGGAAGCCGAGGTCGCCCGGGGCGAAGTAAAATTTCTCCAGGAAAAGCGGATCGTCGGGGATGTGCATTTTCCGGTAGGTGCCCAGGAGCGTGCCGTCGGCGTCGATGATGGCGGCGGTGTTGTGATAGACGCCGGGGGCGCGCTTTTCAAAGAGGGAGGCGACGATGACCACGCCGTGCTGGCGGGCGGCTTCGCAAAGGGCGTTGCTGGTGGGGCCGGGGATGGGCTCCGCCAAGTCAAAGTAGCGGTAGTCCTCGACCTGGCAGAAGTAGACCGAGCGGAAAAGCTCCTGGAGACAGATGATCTGGGCACCTCCGCGGGCGGCTTCCTCGATGCGCACGAGCGTGCGGGCGAGGTTCTCCGCGGGGTCGGCGGAGCAGCTCGTCTGGATCAGCGCGAGGTGGACTTGTTGGGTTTGTTGGTGACGTTGTTGGGTCATCGGGAGGAAAAATAGCGTAAACCCATCGCATAGGAGAACTTTTTTTGGGGCAAAAAATTCGTCATGAAAGCCCCGATGCCGTGGTTTTTTCTTGCATCCTGCTCCGCGCTGGACAACGGGGCGGCCCCGCATTTATCGTACGGATTGCTTATGATTCTCCCGAAATTCCTTCAAATCGCCGCCGCGCTGCTCGGCCTGGCCATCCCGCTCACGGGTATGGCTCAACAACAAGCAGCCCCAAAACCAGACACCACGAAAATGAAAGACATCCGCATTGTGATGAAAACCAACAAGGGGAACATTGATCTGACGCTGTTCCCGTCGAAGGCGCCGGTGACGGTCGCCAGCTTCCTGAACCTGGCCAAGCAGGGCAAGTATGACGGGATCGTGTTCCACCGGGTCATCAAGGATTTCATGATCCAGGGTGGCGACCCCACGGGAACGGGACGCGGCGACCGCGGCTATAAGTTCGAGGACGAGTTCACGCCCACGCTGAGCTTTGACCGCCCGGGTCTGCTGGCCATGGCCAACGCGGGCCCCGGTACCAACGGCTCGCAGTTCTTCATCACGCACGTGCCGACCCCGTGGCTCAACAATCACCACACGATTTTCGGCGCGGTGACGAAGGGCCAGGACGTGGTGGACGCGGTGGCGCAGGGCGACAAGATTACCGCGATCGAGATTCTCGACCCGGTGGACGATCTCTTCGCCGCCGAGGCCGACCGCATCGCCCAGTGGAACGCGGCGCTTAAGTAAGCAGCGTTTGTAAGCAGCTTTTTTCTTAGCCAAGAAAACCGGCTCCGGAAACGGGGCCGGTTTTTTTTGTCTCGCGCGGGGAGAAGTAATAGAGCAGCAAGCCGAGCGCGAGGGTCCCCAACCCGGCAAGCGATTCCCTTGGCTGGGTGCAGACGACGTAGCCCATCATCCAGCCGGTGACGCCCAGGAAAATCAGCGGTGTGACGGGATAGCCCCACGCACGATAGGGCCGGGGAAGCTCGGGCCGCCGAAAGCGCAGGACCATCATGCCCAGGACGGTCAAAAACGAACAGAGCAGCAGCGTGAACTGGACGTAGATGAGCGCCATCTGAAAGGTGGCGGTGCAGAGCAGGAGGATGACCAGCGCGAGCTGAAAGAGAATAGCCACGGCCGGAATGCCCCGCCGGGTTTTCCGCCCCAGCAGGCGCAGCGCCCAGAGGTCCTCGCCCATGACCATCGTGACGCGGGGACCGGCCCAGGTCATGGAGCTGATGGATGAAATCAGCGCGAGCGAGATGAGCCCGCTCACCCACCGTTCGCCACCGGGCCCGAAAATGCGCGCCCCGGCGATGCTGCCGATTTGCAACTGCCCGGCCAGGGCATCCAGGGGCGTGGTGCGCAGGAAGATGTAGTTAAGCCCGACGTAGAGGACGGCGACGAGCAGCGTGCCGGTGAGGAGCGCGCGGGGAAGGTTGCGGGCGGGGTCGCGCACTTCGCTGGAGATGTAGGCTGCGGCGTTCCAGCCGGAGTAGGCGTACATGACGTAGATCAAGCTGACGGCAAAGGGAGCGCTGGCGATGCGGCCCAGGTCGCCCGCCTGCGGCAAAAACGCGAGCGGCTGCACGGGACCAAAAAACCACCCGGCGGCGATGAAGGCCACAATCAAGACGACTTTGCCCCAGGTGAACGCGTTCTGAAAGACGCTCCCCGCGCGCACGCTGCACAGGTGAACGCCGCTGACCGCCACGACGAGCCCCAGCGAAAGGCCCAGCGCAGGGAGGCCGGGGATGACGCCCTGGAAGTATTGCCCAAAGGCCATGGCGGAAAGCGCCACGGGGGCGGCAAACCCGGCAGTTGCCGAAGCCCACCCGGCCACGAACCCGGCGGCGGGGTGGAAGATTTCGGAAAGAAAATGGTACTCGCCCCCCGCCCGGGGCAGCGCGGCGGCCAGTTCGCCGTAAGCCTGCGCGCCGCAGAAGGCGCACACGCCCCCGAGCGCCCACAAAAAAAGCAGCACGAAACCCGAGGGGAGCCCGCCGACCTGGAAGCCAAGGCTCGTGAAGACGCCGGTGCCGATCATGTTGGCCACGACGATCGCCGTGGCGGTGACGAGGGAAATGGAGGATTGAGCCGCCGGGGTTTCTTGTTTAGAGTGCAAGGCGTTTCCAGCTTATCCCGGCCCCGGGGACGCATCAAGCCACAAGCCGGGTCTTTCCTGATTCATGAAAACTGTTTTTCCGCTTCTCGCCGCCGCGCTCTGCGCTGCCGGCCCTCTCTTTGCCCAAACCGTCAATGGCGATTACGTGCCCGAGGTCCGGCGCGCCACGCCGGTTGATGTAGGCCTCTTCAAACAGGAGGATTCCTCGGACGTCGATACCGCCTCGCAGTTCATCGCAGGGCTCCGGCCCGCCTCCGGTCCCCTGGCCGAACTGGCCGACGCTCCGGAGTGGAAGTCCTACGCCCGGGAACTCGATTCGGCCTGGCAAAGCTTCGACACGTCCCGCCTGCTGCCGATCCGCAACTGGGTGCCCCAGACGCTCCCGGGCTTCCGCCCCGAGACGGTTTTCTACCCCTTCAGCGGGCCGGATTACATCTACGCGCGGACCTATTTCCCGGACGCCACGACCTACGTTCTCTGTGGCCTCGAACCGGCGGGCGTGGCCCCTTCGCTGCAAAACGTCCAGCCCCTGGCCCTCACGCTCGGGTGGATGCGCCTCTCGACGAAGACGTTCCTGGAAGCCGGGTACTTCGTCACCAAGGAAATGCGCGTGCAGTTCAAGCAAAGCCCGCTCCAGGGGACCGTCCCGGTGATCTGCCTGATGATGGCCCGCAGCGGGGACCGCATTCTGTCGGTCAAGACCGACGCGACCCACGCCGAGATCCGCTTTTCCGCCCTCGGCGAGAACCGCGTGCGCACGCTCCACTACTTTTCCGTCAACCTCGCGAATGACGCGCTGCGCAAAAACAAGTCGTTCCTGGATTTCGTGGCCCACCTGCGGCCCGACACGGGGTACCTGAAATCGGCCTCCTACCTGCTTCACGAAAACGAGTTCTCGCTGATCCGCGACACGATCCTGGCCAACTGCCCGGCCGTGCTCCAGGACGACTCGGGCATTCCAATGCGCGCCTTCGACCCCACCCGCTGGAACCTGGCGGCCTTCGGCGTCTACGCGAACCCGCTGGACATTTTCAAGAAATACACCCAGCCGGATCTCGCGGCATTCTACGAAGCGCACCCCTCCGCGCGGCTCCCCTTCGGCGTCGGCTACCACTGGGACCCGAAGACGGCCAACCTGATGCTGGCCCGCCGTCCGGCCCAGTAGTGATCCATGAGCTTTTAGAGAAGACAGGCTCGGCAATTTAGACAGATCCCCATACCCCGCAGACGGGGATTCACGCGGTATGAAAAAAAAGGGGGAATTCTATTCTCACGCAAAGGCGCAAAGGCGCAAAGAGTCCTGCCTTTCTTTGCGCCTTTGCGTCTTTGCGTGAGCCCTCTGCCTTTTTTCTGGGACACCTATTTTCGGCTCAAAAACCTACAGACCTCCCCCCAAAAGCTCCTGTTCATCCTGTCTCTAGAGCAATTTACGACGGCTTGATATAGACGCCGATCACCGGGCGCGGATAGGGCGTGGGCGAGACAAAATCGCTCGCGAAACCCGAGGCGGTGCGCAGTTCCACATGTCCCCCGTCGGCCCCGTCGTAGACGATCACCGCCCCCACCGGCGCGCGGAGCGGATCGGAGACAGGGATGCGGGTAAAGCCGTAGCGCGTGCAAAGTTCGTCGCCCGCCTGCTTGGCCCACTGCGTGAGGGGGCGGGTATCGACGACGCCCGCTTCGAGCAGCACGTCCTTAACAGAGCGCCAGCAATGCCAACGCGGTTTGGTGGCATTGCCCGCGCGCCGGGCGGCAAGCTCCGCCGCGCGGATCATGTGCGGATCGTACCGATAGGCCTCCGCATGGGTGCCAAACGATTTCCGCAGCCACTCGCGCAACCCCTCGGGGACGCCGGGAGCGGCCCGCAGCGGAACGGCGCAGGCAACGCAGGAAACTAGCAAAACGAAATGCTTCATGGCAAAGTCGCGGCACACAGGGTGCGGGAGCGGCGAGCCTTTTTTAACAGCGGCGCGCCGGTTTGGCAACCCGCGTTCCCACCCCGGGACGTTCTCCGATCCCCTCATGCGATTTTCGGTGGCAGCGCGAGAAAGGTGTTGTATTATAGCCGTAATACCATTTCCTCATGCGCTACGAATCCACCCACAAAGAGGCCACGCACCGTCACATCGTTGAAGTCGCCTCGGAGCGCTTTCGCAAGGAAGGCATCGACAGCGTGGGAGTGGCCAGCCTGATGGGCGATGCGGGGCTGACGCATGGCGGCTTTTACAGCCATTTTTCCTCAAAGGAAGGGCTCGTGGAGGAGGCGCTGGAGGAAGCGATGACGGCCACCTTCGAGCACCTCGCCGAAGCGGCTCGCGAAGGCGGCATCGAGGGGCTGGTCCGCTACTACCTGCGCCCGGAGCACCGGGACCACCCGGAAACCGGCTGCGTCGCCGCGACACTGACGCCGGAGATCGCGCGGCGCGCCAAACCGATCCGCGCCGCCGCGGCCCAGACCTTCGCCCGCGTCGTGGCGCTCATCGAATCGCTTCTCCCCTGGCCCGAACCGGCCACGGCACAGGCCATTTTTGCCACGCTGGTCGGCACGCTCCAGCTCGCGCGAACAGTGCCCGATCCCGCGCTTTCCGCCGCGATCCTCGACGCGGGCCGCGCAGCCGCGCTAACCCTGGCCTCGGGAGGCCTGAAATCATCATCACTCACGTAACCGGGGGCAGCGAACTATGGTTGCCACGCCTGGGGTGAACATCCAAATTTGTTTTTAAAAGCGCGGGAGAACGAACTCGCGCTCCCAAAGCCGCAGCGCTCACCCACCTCCTCCAGCTTCACCGAGGGCTCTGACATGAGCTGGAGCGCCCGCTGAAAACGCAACTGATCAAAGACCTGCGCGGGCGACGCCTGCAAGACTTCGTGAAAGAGCCGCCGCAGGTGCGCGGGCGAAACGCCAACGGCCCGCGCGAGGTCGGGAAAGGAGGGGCTCTCCTCCATCCGCTCCGCGTACCAGACCATCGCGGCATTGACCCGGCTCTCGGGAAAACGCTTGGCCTTGGGCTGCGCCGCCAGGGCCTCGCAGGCCATCAAACTCAGGGCGGCCAGCGCGTATTCGTAGCAAAGGATCATGCCCGGAGCGGGATGTTCCCAGTAGCGCCCAACCTTGCGCGCAAGCTCACGAATTTGCCGCGCATTGGCGGGCGTCAAGGCCAGCTCCAGGTACCCTTTCGCGTCGAGCATCCGGCTCAGCAACTCCGGCGCGGAAAGGAAATGGAACACCGCCACCTCGGCCGTCGTTGCCTTTTCCGAGGTCCAGCCGTGAGCGTGCCCCGGCGGAAAGATCCACAGGTGGCTGGCCTCCAGCGGTCCCGGCCCCTCGGGAAACAGCGGCGCGAGCCTGCCCCGAAGCACAGCCTGGAATTCCCAGGCCCGGCGCTGTAGCGGCAAAACTGGCGCTTCGCCGTAGCGGCGCTTGCCGCGCCCCAGGTAAATAAGCATGGCGCACATCATCCGGATAAATGAGCGCAAATGTCAAGTGGATGAGTCCGGGCGGTATTCCGGTTCGCTGGGAAAAGGGGCACGATCAAGCCCATGGAAAAAATCACCACCTACGCGATCGTCGGGTTGGGCGGCAGAGCGCGGATGTACCTGGAAGCCATCTGCAAAACCTATACCTCAACTTCCCGCCTGGTCGCTCTGTGCGACCGCAATGAAGGCCGCTTAAACCTCGCGGCGGAGCTCCCCTACGTCGCGCCGTTCACCCCCAAAAGATACGCCGCAGAGCAGTTCGACCAGATGATCGCGGAAACCCGTCCGAACATCGTCATCGTCACCTGCCAGGATTCCTTCCACGATCTCTACATCTGCCGCGCCATGGAGCTGGGCTGCGATGTCATCACCGAAAAACCGATGACCACCGACGCCGAAAAGGCGCGGCGCATCCTGGAGACCAAACGGCGCACCGGGCACAATCTCCGTGTCACATTCAACTACCGCTACTCGCCCCCGCGCACGCAGATTAAGGAACTCCTTATGTCCGGCGTCATCGGCGACATTCTCTCGGTCGATTTCCAATGGATGCTGGACACCGCGCATGGTGCGGATTACTTCCGCCGCTGGCACCGGCATAAAAGCAACTCCGGCGGGCTGCTGGTACACAAATCCACCCACCATTTCGATCTCGTTAACTGGTGGCTCTCCGCCCTCCCCAAAGAACTCGTCGCCGCCGGGCACCGCCGCTTTGCAACGCCGCAAACGGCCCAGCGCCTCGGCCTCGCGCACCCCGCGCCCCGCTGCACGCAATGCGCGGAACAGACCCGCTGCCCGTTCTTCCTCGATCTCGCGTCCAACGAAGAATTGAAGTCGGTCTATCTCGATCAGGAATCCTACGACGGATATCACCGCGACCAATGCATCTTCAGCCCCGACATGGACATCGAGGACTCCATGCAAGCCATCGTGAACTACGACAGCGGTGTGACGCTAAAGTACAGCCTCAACGCTTTCTGCGCATGGGAAGGGTTCAACATCCAGTTCAACGGAACCAAGGGACGCCTTGAGCACAAATGCGAGGAAACCGTCTACATCAACGGCGACGGCACCGTTCCCGGCGCGTTGAAAAAAGAAGGCACCTTCACGCGCATCTACCCGACCCGGGAACCCGCCTACGAAGTCCCGCTATGGACCGGCGAAGGCGGCCACGGCGGCGGAGACACCGCGATGCTCAAAGACCTCTTCGCGCCCGATGGCCAGGACAAGTATCTGCGGGCGGCAGACCAGCGTGCAGGCGCAGCGTCGATCCTGTGCGGCATCGCGGCCAACCGTTCGATCGCCGAGGGCGGCTGGGTCAAAATCGAAGACCTCGTCCCGAACCTAGAGCGGCCCGACTACCCGCCGATGCCAACGGCTTGCATGCCTTTCACGCTCCCGCTGAAACCGTAATACCAAAGCGCCGGGATTTTGAGCTCTCTTGCCGCCAGCGGCAGTTATTAAGGATTCCTTAACAACTGAGTCCGCTGGCAGCAGGTTCTCTGGTTGTTTCTTTTTCGGCTTAACGATCCAAGCCCTTCATACCAGGCAAAAAAGCATCCGCTCCAGCACCAGAGCTGCATCTGCGAAAAAGTGTTAACGAAGATTGGGGCAGCGGTGTAGCAATTGAATTCATCGGAACATTCGCTTAAGGGCACCTCTGGAAACAGGGGTATGGCCACGCGGGTATAGAAGTCGCCCCGGCCTTCCCAGCCTCTCCATTCTTTGCAGGCGCGGTAGATGACGGAAAAGAGGCTCTGCTTGTTGATGTCCTTACACTGGGTCGGTTCCCCGTCGTTGCCGAAGTAGGCTCAAAGACGCCAATGCCGTAGGCATCCGGGGCGTTTTTGGGAGGTATTTCGCCAGGCCAGGTAGCCGATGTGTTCGGCGGGCGTACGGACGACGCGAATGCGGCGGCGGGGGAGCGCCCGGAAGATGGGCGGCGCGGTTATTGGGCTAAAAAACCAGGCTGTTTTTGCCGACGCCTTGGTTTTCTTTTGCGAAAGAAATACGGCGTTACCCACCTCGGCATCGGGGGGGCGGGGCCTTGCGGGCCCTGGTTTTCTGATTTGGGTGTTTTTGTTTTGTGGACGCTGCCCACAAAAAGCCATCCGTCGGCACCCATCCGCCGGAGTTCTTCCTAAGTTTGCGAACGAAGGAAGGTGCTGCCTACTTGCGATTAACTCGGGACAGGGAGCAGTTTACCCCTGCAACCGATAAACAATGCGCGCCTTGTTGAGGTCGTAGGGCGACATTTCGAGTTTGACGCGGTCTCCCAGCGTCAGTCGGATGAAGCGCTTGCGCATTTTGCCGGAAATATGGGCGAGTACGAGGTGTTCGTTGGCCAGTTCGACCCGGAACATCGTGCCTGCCAGTACCGCTTTGATTTTGCCTTCAGTTTGTATGGTATCGTTTACAGCCATGAGAATAGTGCTTTGAAACAACGACCGGCCAGTCCCCTTTCGAGGACTGGCCGGTCGACTGAAATCCGTTAAATTAACGGCGCGAACCACCACGTGATCCGCCGCCGGAGAACGAACGGCCACCACCGTTCCCACCACGTTCTTCGCGGGGGCGGGCTTCGTTGACCGTAAGGGCGCGGCCCTGGACTTGTTTGCCGTGAAGGGCGCTGATGGCGGCTTCGCCTTCGGAGGCGCTGCCCATCGTCACGAACGCGAATCCGCGCGAGCGGCCGGTCATGCGGTCTTGCATGAGGGCGGCTTCAGTGACGGTGCCGTATTGGGCGAAAAGATCTTGGAGGTCGTTTTCGGTGGTATCGAAGGAAAGATTTCCGACGTAAAGTTTCATATTAATGGTGGTGGAGTCTCAATCGACAAGCTGCAAAGCCGTTCCCGAGAATCGGGTCTCAAAATCACCACCGGGCGAACCCACCTGACAATTTACCGAGCAACGAACTATCCAAATCTCAAATCCAATTCCCCTTAGTGTGAGGCATTTTGGGAAATAAGCAACAGAAATTTTGCGGCAGGCTGAGTGCTCCCGGTGCCCGTCTGGGAAAAGGGGTGAAAATAATTCCTACACCGTCCAGGCCGCTAGGGCCGCCTCGGCTTCTTTACCGATGCGGAATTCGTCGGAGGGGACGATCCAGACTGGTTTGCCGTCGCCGCCGGTGACGTGGATTTTTACCCGGCGGCTGCCCGGGTATTTCCAGATAATATCCCGGATGCGCTCCAGGTCCTCCGGCAGCGCTGTGACGCGGTCGAGCTTGAGGACGAGCGGCTTTTCCACGCGTTGGGGTTTTTTGACGGGCTTGACGTCGCTGGCCGTCAGGCGCGGGCTTTCCTCGCGCTTGTCGAGGCGGCCGGTGATGGAGACGACTTCGCCCTGTACGAGCAGCGAGTTGGTTTTGTTAAAGGTCTCGCTCCAGACCATGACTTCGATGGAGCCGGTGAGGTCTTCCAGGTTCAGGATGGCGAATTGTTTGCTCTCCTTTTTCGTGAATTTGCGCTCGACGCTGGCCAGGGCTCCGGCGACGACGACGGTGGCTTTGTCTTCCTGCCCGCCGAGGCTGGCGATGGGAAGGTATTTGCCGCTTTCGAGCACGCTGCGGAATTCGTCGAGCGGGTGGCCGGTGACGTAGAAGCCGAGCAGCTCTTTTTCGTAGGTGAGCTTCTCGGACTGGCTCCACGGCTGCACGACCGAGCCGGGCCGCTTCTTCGGCTTGGGCGCGGCTTCGAAGACGTCGAACATGGAGATCTGCCCCTGGGCGCGGTCGCGGTGGGCGCTGGCGGCGGCGGCGAGGGCTCCGTCGATCTCGCTGAAAAGCTGGGCGCGCTCGACGCGGGTGAAGTCGAATGCGCCGCATTTGACGAGGCATTCGAGGCCCTTTTTGTTCATTTTTTTGGAATCGACCCGGCCACAGAAATCCTCCAGCGATGAAAAGACGCCGTTGGTTTCGCGCTCGGCAATGGCGGCTTCCATCGCGGCCTCGCCGACGTTCTTGATGGCGGCCAAGCCGTAGCGGATGCTGCCGTGGTACTCGGTACCGTCGGCTTTCGGCGGCAGTTCGCCCGTGAGCTTCTCGGGCGCGAACTTGAGCGAGCTTTTGTTGACGTCCGGGGCCATGATTTTGATCCCCATGCGGTCGCATTCGGTGACGAGCACGGAGATTTTCTCCGTGTTGGAAATTTCATTGCTCATTACGGCGGCCATGAATTCCACGGGGTAGTTGGCCTTGAGGTAAGCCGTCTGGTAGCTGACCCAGGCATACGCCGCTGAGTGGGACCGGTTGAAGCCGTAACCGGCGAATTTTTCCAGCAAGTCGAAGATTTCGTTCGCCTTGGGCTCGGGGATTTTGTGGAGCTTGGCGCAGCCTTCGACGAACTTGATGCGCTCCTTGGCCATCTTCTCCTTGTCCTTCTTACCCATGGCGCGGCGGAGCAAGTCGGCGCCGCCCAGCGTGTAGCCGCCGAGCACCTGCACGGCCTGCATGACCTGCTCCTGGTAGACGAAAATGCCGTAGGTGTCGGCGCAGACCTTGGCCAGGAGGGGGTGAGCGTATTTGACTTTGGCGAGGCCCTTCTTGCGCTTGATGTAGTCCGGGATGAGGTCCATCGGGCCCGGACGGTAGAGCGCCAGGATGGCGTTGATATCTTCAATGTTCGTCAGGTCGAACTGGCGGCAGACGTTGACCATGCCTCCGGATTCCAACTGGAACACGGCGGTCGTGTCGCCCCGGTTGAGAAGGTCGTAGGTATTCTCGTCGTCGAGCGGGATGGTGCTGATCTCGAACTCCGGGGTGTGCTTGCGGATCAGGTTCTGCGCGTCGGTGATGATCGTCAGGGTTTTCAGGCCCAGAAAGTCGCACTTCAACATGCCGACCTCGGTGGTCGGGGCCATGGAGTATTGGCTGACGATGGAGCCGTCGTTGGCGCGGGTCAGCGGGATGAAGTCGCTCAAGTCGCGCGAGCCGAGGATGACGCCCGCCGCGTGGACGCCGGTGCCGCGCGTGAGGCCCTCCAGCTTGACCGCCGCTTCCCACATTTGCTTGACGGCCGGTTCGTTATCCACGGCGGCGCGCAGCTCGGGGTTCTTGTCGATGGCCCCGTCGATGTGCTTCATCTCGTGGGTTTCCTTGTCCATCTTCTCCAAGCCCGTGAGCGTGATGCCGAGCTCGTTGGGGATCATCTTGGCGATGCGGTCGGCGTCGCCGTAGCTCCAGCCCATGACGCGGGAGACGTCGCGGACGACCGATTTCGCCCCCAGGGTGCCGAAGGTGATAATCTGCGACACGGAACGTTCGCCGTATTTCTGGCGCACGTATTCGATCACCTCGGGGCGGCGGTTGGGGCAGAAGTCGACGTCGATATCGGGCGGGCTGACGCGCTCGGGGTTCAGAAAGCGTTCGAAGAGGAGCTTGAACTCCAGCGGCTCGATGTCCGTGATGCCCATGGCGTAGGCGATGAGCGAGCCTGCGGCGGAACCGCGGCCCGGGCCGACGGGGATGCCGTGCTCTTTGGACCAGTTAATGAAGTCCCAGACAATCAGGAAGTAGTTCACGAACCCCTGGCCTTCGAGGACCTCGATTTCCTTCTCGAAGCGCTCCTGCACCTCGGTGGAGTCGGCCTTTTCCTTGTAGCGGCGCTTGATGCCCGCGTCGACGATCTCGCGCAGGTAGCCGTTCTGGGTTTTCCCGGCGGGCGGGGCGAAGTCCGGGTACTTGGGCGAGGTATCGAGCTTGAAGTGGCAACGCTCGGCGATGGCGAGCGTGTTGTCGCAGGCCTCGGGCAGTTCGCGGAAGAGTTCGCGCATTTCCTCGGCGCTCTTGAAGTAAAGCTCCGTGCCGTAGCGCATCCGGCGTTCGTCGGCGACGTTGGAGCCGGTGCCGATACAGATGAGGACGTCGTGCGCCTCGTGGTCCTCTTTGTTGAGGAAATGGACGTCGTTGGAGGCCACCAGGCCGAGGCCCAGCTCCTTGGCGAGCTTGGGCATGACGGCGTTGATTTTCCGCTGCGCCTCCATGCCGTGGTCCTGCATTTCGAGGAAGAAATTGTCTTTGCCCAGGATCTCGCGGTAGCGGGCGGCGAGGTCGCGGGCTTTGCCGTAGTTATCCTCCAGGATGGCGGCGGGCACCTGGCCCTTGAGGCAGGCGCTCAGGCCGATGAGGCCCTTGGAGTGCTGCGCCAGGCAGTCGAAGTCGATCCGCGGCTTGTAATACATGCCGTCGAGCTGAGCCAGGGAGACGAGCTTGATCAGGTTCTGGTATCCCTCTTCGTTTTCGGCCAGAAGATTCAGGTGATAGGCGGCCTCGCGGGCGCTGGCGGCCTTGCGCTCGGTCATCGAGCCGGGGGCGATGTAGACCTCGCAGCCGAGGATCGGCTTGAGGCCCGCTTTGTTCGCATTGAGGTAAAAATCGATCGCCCCGTACATGACGCCGTGATCGGTGATGGCGCAGGCGGGCATGTTGAATTTCTTCGCCTTCTTGATCAGGTCGGAAATGCGAACGGCCCCGTCGAGGGTCGAGTATTCCGTATGGAGATGCAGATGGACGAAGGAATCGGACATAGTCGGGTTAATATAGGCGGATTTTCAGCGAGGTGAAGCCCTCTTCATGAGATTGTCACGTTGCCGATCTTGGCCTGCCTCTGGCGCTCCTCTAAAAGAAAAGGATGGTGGTTTTTTCAATGCAAAAGTTAAAGGGTACCTCTGGAAACCGGCGGCACGTCATCCATTTTGTCTTTTTGCGCCCTTTTGGCCCCATTTTTCAGTCAATATTGATGAATATTGCCCGAAAAATGGGGCCAAAAGGTCATCAAAAATCCTTCATGGCTGCCATGCCTCGGTTTCCAGAGGTGCCCTTAAGACTCTGGATGCGGAATGCGGCAGGCGTGGCGGCGCTGTTGCTTCTCTGTGGCTGCCAGGTGGTTAAGGAAGATAATTCGTCGGATTTGCCGCTCGACCCCACGACGAGGGCCTGCGTCGATCCCGGCAGCGGGTTGGTGTTTCCCAAATACCTTGATGGGCAGACGCGGGTTTCGGTGACCCAGAACGCTCCGAGCCGGGGCTGTTTGCAGGTTTACTACGAGAAAAAGCAAACCCCGACGACCACCAACCAGCTCAACTATTATCTGCACTGCCGGGTTTTCGTCATTCCGAAGTCGATGATTACCCCGGACGGGTGGATCAAAGTGGCGCTGAGAGAAGCCCAGGAGAAGCCCAACTTTACCCGAGAGGAATACCAGGGCCAGCGGATCTTTGGCAAAGAGAGTGCCTTGGTGGCCCAAGCGGCGTTTGACCGTCCTGTGTGGAACGACCGCGCCCTGGTGAAGCTCGCGGTGGTTCAGCGCGGAAACTACCTTATTTGCTTTGATTTCGGGATTGCCGCCGTTTACGAAAAGGAGTGGCAGCCGTCGATTGACTGCTTTGTTGAGGCGATTCTGGAGTCCCGGTAGGAAATAAGCTGAATAACCCTGGGGGGAATCCGGTCTAAGGAAAGCCGTGGCATTGCGTTTTTCACAAGCGCTTTTATGCTAGGGCAATTTTCTTGAGACACATGCCGGATTCCGCACCATCTGAGGCCCACTCGCAGGCCCCTCATCGCTCCAGGGCGAAATGGGGGCGGCTGCTCTGGCGGGGAGGGCTCCTGGCGACGGTCCTTTTGCTGGTGTTTCACCAGATAATCCTCCGGGCCGTGCTCTGGAACGCCGTCGTCCGGCTCGCGGCGAGGTACCAGGTGGTGATCACGGGCGAGCTGAGGGGCAGCGTCTGGACCCACCTGACGCTGCAGGATATCCACGCCGTCTCCAATGGTGCCATTCCGTTTGACTCCATCGACGTCGACCGCCTGCGCCTGGAATACAGCCTCTGGGCCCTCGTGCGGCGTGGCCCGGCGCGCGCGCTGACCTATTACAACCTCCGCAACGCCAGGCTCCAGCTCGCCCCGGTCCGCAGCAGCACCGACGAGGAGAAAAAGCTGGCCCATTTCCTGCGCAACATCCTCCAGCAGCCCGCCATGTACAGCGACCGGGCGCAGATCGAGAATTTTAACCTGAGCATCCGGACCCGCCACGGCATGTTCGTCTGGAACGACATCCATGCGCTGCTGGACCCGGACCGCGAGGGCTACATTCGCATTGGCGAGCTGGATTTACCCGGCTTCGGCTCGTGGCACGGGCTGCGCACCAAGGCTACTTACGTCAATCGCCACCTGGTGTTGCGGGAATTTGATATCGGCAAGGAAATCCACGGCGTGCGGATGGATTTTGACGCCTCGCGGCGCGACCAGGGGGTCAGCTCGTTCTCCTTTGAGGGAACCGTGCTCGGGGGCGACCTCGGGGTGTTTATCTGGGGGCGCGACCTTTCCGGGGAGAACCGCCGGGTGCAGGTGAACGCCTACCTGGGCAACCTGCCGCTGGGGACTCTCGGGCGGCATTTCGGCTGGAAGGTGCCGCTCTCCGGGCCGCTGCGCGAAGCCTGGGTATCGCTTGAGGGCGATCCGCGCAACCCGGCGGCGTGGGAGGGGGATGTGGTTTTCAATACGGAAAACGCCACGGTGGGAGCGCTCGCGCTCGACGAAGCCTCGGGGCGCTTTTTGCTAAAGGGGGGGAGGGTCCGGCTGCAAGGCATCAAGGCTTCCACCGGCGCGAACCGGCTTGCGTTCGATGGCGAGTACCAGCTTCCCACTAAATGGGCCGAGGTCCGGATCAACGGCTTGCGCGGCACCTTTGACTTGAACGCGTCCGACCTGGCCCGGCTCGACCCGCACCTTACCGGCGGCTCGGTGGAGGCGTGGGGAAGCCTGCGCGTCGATGGGGAGAGCCTGCTCCTGGAGGGCTCGGGCAACGCGGTGAACTTGGCCGGGGCGGAGTTTGGCCTCAAGCAGGCCAGCGTGGGGTTCAGCGCCTCGCGGCCTCTGGGGCCGGTCAACGCCGATCACCCGTGGCACGAGGGGCTTGGGGGCGGGCTTTGGCTCGACGCCGGGGACGTCTATTTCCGCCAGTTCCTCGCGCGCCAAATTCGCTTGGAGCTGCCGCTGGAGAAGGGCCTTCTGCGGCTTAAAGAGGGGCTGCTCGATCTCAATGGCCACGACAAGCTCACCGCCAGCGGCTGGCTCGCCCTGGACCAGCCCCACGCCTACGAAGCCAGCCTGAAAGGCTCCGTGGAGGATATCTCCCTTTTCCAGCCCTTTTTCCAGACCCCCATCGGCGGCGCGCTCGACATCGATTGGCACGGCTCGGGCAGCATCGCCGCGATGCGCCACCAGGGCGAGGGGAGGGTGACGCTCCGCCACGGCTTCTGGAGGAAATTCACCGGCGTCGACGGCGAACTGGCCGGGAGCTACTCCCCGGAGAGCGTCGAGATCACCGCGTTGAAACTCGCCAGCGACCAGGGGACACTGCAAGCCGGGGTGCGGCTCCACAACGAGCGCCTCTACGTGAACGACTTGCGCCTCACCGTGGGCGGGCAGACCACCGTGAGCGGCAGCCTCAGCTTTCCGCTCGACCTGCGCACGCCGACCGATCCCGCGACGCTCCTGCCGCCCTTGGAGCCGATCGAGGCGGCGCTCACGCTGGAGGCGGTCGACCTGGCCAAACGCTTCCCGGCCTCCCGCCCCGGCCTCGCCGTGCGCGGGGCGCTCCAGGGGACTTTCAAGGCCGCCGGGACCCTCTCCGAGCCCGACCTCACCGCCCAGTTCGACGCCCGCAACCTCCAGAGCGGCGCGGCGGAGAAGCTGCCCCCCGCCGCCGGTTCGGCGCTGATCACCTATAAAGAAGGGCGCCTCGCCATCTCCGGTTCGCTCGCCCAGCCGGGCTTAAGCCCCCTGCTTTTCAAGGGCTCCATGCCCGCCGATCTGCGCCAGCTGATCCGCGAGCGCAAGCTCGACCCGCAAGCGCCCATCGCCGGGTCCATCAAGCTGCCGCCTTCTCCCGCCGGGATCTTCGCCCCCTTCCTGCCCGGCGTCCGGTACCTCGAAGGCCGCATGAGCGTGGACGCCAACGCGCGCGGCACGCTGGCCCACCCGGTCTTGAGCGGCGGCGTGGCCATGGACCTCGGGGCCATCCGCTTCAGCAGCCCCGACGTTCCCGGCATCGACCGCCTGCTTTGCGACCTGCGCTTCAACGGCAATGAGCTGACCTTCCAGCGCTTCAGCGGAGCCATCGCGGGCGGGCCCTTCTCCGTTACCGGCAAGGTCAAGCTGGAGCCGCTTACCAACCCGCAGCTCGACCTGCGCCTGCAATCCCAGGGCACGCTTCTGGTGCGTAACGACACGCTGACCTTCCGCAGCAACGCCGATCTGCGCTTCACCGGCCCGCTCGGCACCGTCAACGTCAGCGGCAGGCTCGGCATCAACAAGAGCCGCTTTTTCCGGCAGGTCGAGATCCTGCCCATCGGCCTGCCGGGCCGCCCCGCGCCCAAACCGGCCCTGGGGGCCTACCAATTCTCCACCACCGTCACACCGTTCCGCGACTGGACCTACAACGTCATCATCCAGACCGACGAGCCCTTTGTCATCAAGGGCAACATGGCCGACGGCGCGCTCCGGGCCCACCTGCGCCTCGGCGGCAGCGGCCTGGCCCCGACGCTCGACGGCGTGGCATGGGTCGATAACCTGGTCGCCTCGCTCCCCTTTAGCACCCTTAACGTCGACCACGGCGCGCTCTATTTCTCCGGCAACGCCTCGCTCAACCCGACCCTCGACATCCACGGCTCCTCGCGCATCCGGGATTACAACGTCAACGTCTACCTCTACGGCACCGCGCTGGAGCCGCAGACGCTCTTTACCTCCGAGCCCGCGCTGCCACAGGAGGAAGTCGTCACGCTCCTGGCCACCGGGGCCACCACGCGCGACTTTCAGCAGAACAACCAGGCTGCCACGGGCCGCGCCGCCGCGCTCCTTTTCCAGGACATTTACCGCAAAGTCTTCCCCCGGCGCACCGCCCCCAGCAACAGCGCCAACCCATTTGACTGGTTCTCCCTCGACGTCGGCGGCGTCGATCCGCGCACCGGCAAACAGGAGCTCATGGGGAAGCTCAAACTCTCCAACGCCTACCAGATCGGCGCGGGTGTCGACATGCAGGGCGACATGCGCATGCAATTGCAATACTTGATCCGCTTCCGGTAGTATGACTTAATTGAGGCCCAGTCGTACCGCTTTGCGCAAAGCCCTCATAGCCCTGTTTTTATTCCTAGGTCTGCTGCTCACGCCCGGGCTCCGGGCGCAGACGCCCGTGACCGTTCAGGAGCCGACCCCGCTGCCGGGCGTTTCGCCATGGCCCGGCCCGAGCCCCGTGCCGTCGCCCAGGGGCCAGCCCTCCCCGCCGCCGCTGCCTACGCCGCCGGAGATGCCGGTCTCCCGTACCACTCAGGCCGAGCGCGAAAAGCCCCTCCTGCCCACGCCGGAAAACCCCGTTCCCGTCGAGCCCTACCAGCCCGCCCTGCCGCTGGCCACCCCCACGCCCCGCCCCGTCAAGCTCACCCGGCTCAACCTTATCGCCGAGGGGGCCAAGGCATTTAACTCCAACCAGATCCACGCCGCCCTGGCCGACCAGCTCACCGCCATTGAGGAATCCGGCCTCTCCCCGGCGCTGGCCGATGACGCCGCGTTTTTCCTCGGCGTCTTCTACCGGCAGCACGGGTACTCGCAGGCCGAGGTCACCTGGACCATCGCGAGCGGCTCCACCCTGCGCCTGAGCATCCGCGAAGGCCCGCTGACCCAGCTGGGCACGATCCGCTTCGAAGGCAACGCCCATCTGCCCGCCGCCACGCTGCTCGATTACGTCACCGGTGCCATTCGCGAGCGTTTCCCCGGCCGCCGCCGCAAAAACCAAGTCCTGCCCTATATCGAGAGCGACCTCAACAGCGGTGTCGGGCGGCTGCGGGGCCTCTATCAATCCGAGGGCTACCTCGACGCCGTCGTCGCCCCGCCGCAAGTCACCCTTTCCGCCGATAAAACCCGCGCCGACGTCCTCATCGCCATCCACGAAGGCCAAAAGTACCGGTTTGGCAAGATCGCCTTCGAAGGCGACATCATCTTCTACCCCGAGGCCGAGCTGCGCAAAGAAATGGAGGTCTTTACCAACAAGCCCTTCACCCCGCTGGCCGTCACCAACCTGGAGCGCAAAATCGTCTATTTCTACAAGCGGCGTGGCTACTTCACCGTCGAGGTCCACGGCCAGGCCGACCCGGCGCAGGCCGTCGACGGCGCGGTGTCCGTCAAATTCGTCGTCAAAGCGGGCGAAGTCTACCACTTTAAGGGCATCTCTCAAAAAGGCCTCAAGCGCCTGCGCTCCACCTTCCTGGAAAACCGGTTCAAGCCGCTGGAGGGCAAAGTTTACGACCCCGAGGAAGTCGAAAAACGCTACCGGCGGCTCATGAGCACCGGCCTTTTCAGCAACCTGCGCCTCACCCAGACGCCGCTGCCGGGCCACGAGGTGGGGCTCGATTTCCAGGTCGAAGAGGCCAAGGCGCACGAAGTCGGTTTCTCCATCGGCTACGCCAAGATCGATGGCGCGATCCTTGGTGCCCGGTACACCGACCGCGACCTCTTTGGCAACGGCCGCCCGCTCACCTTCGACACCGAGGTCGCCCAGAAACTCCTGCGCGGTGAGCTCGCCTACAGCGACCCGTGGATCCTGGAGAGCGACTACACGCTGCGCCTGCGCCTCTACGCCTTGAACCAGGACCTGGATGGCTATTCCAAAATAGAGACCGGCTTCCGGCCCGAGATTTCGCGCAAAATCGGCCAGCATCTGGAACTCGGCGCGTTCGTACTTACCCGCTTGGTTAATATCAAAAACGCCGATATCGCCGAAGCCGACCTCGGCACCACCAATTACCGCACCGATAGCATCGGCATGAGTGCCACCTACGACACCCGCGACAGCGTCCTCAACCCCCGGCGCGGCTACGTCCTCAACGCCACCGGGGACTACGCCTCCACCCTCTTTGGCAGCTCGCTGAAATTTGTTCGCGCCACCTACCGGGGCTCGTACTACCTGCCGGTGGGGCGCGATTCGCTGCTCGCCTTCGGCGTGCGCGGTGGGGCGATCGCCCCGCTCGACGGCAGCGCCGCCCTGCCCATCGACGAGCGCTTCTTCAACGGCGGTGCCAACTCAGTTCGCAGCTTCGTGGACCGCACCCTGGGTCCGAAGGACGTCAACGGTCACCCCGTCGGCGGCGAGACCTTCACCGTCGCCAATATCGAGTTTGTGACGCCCATTCGCGATAACTTTGACCTGGCGCTCTTTGCCGATGCCGGGTCCACGGGCCGCCGCCTCAAATCCGAGGTTGGCCAGACCGGCTTTGCCATCGGCCCGGGCCTGCGCTACCGGCTCCCCATCGGCCCGATCCGCTTCGATTACGGCTGGAACCCCGCCCGCCAGGCCGACCAGCCGACCGGCGCGTGGCATTTCAGTTTTGGATTTGCTTTTTAGCCCCAAACCCGGGAAAAGGAGCCCCCATATGATCGGAGCACGGATTACTCTTTGGCTGGTGGCTGGCTTGGCAATGGGCCTCTCCACGGCCATCGCCGCTCTGGATGAAGCGCCGCGCGAGGTGAGGCTGGAGGAAAAAAAGCTGGAAGCGCTCTCCGCTTTCCCGATGGACGAACTGGCCTTCAAAGCCCTCGCCCTCGCGCCCCAGAAATGGAAGCACGCCGAGACCCCGCACTTCATCGTCCACTACCGCCGCGCCACCGAGGCGCAGAAAGTCGTGCGCGAGGTGGAGTACGACCTCTGGTTCGCCGCCCGGGCGCTCGGGGCTTCCAACGAGCAGATCGCGCACAAATCCCACGTCTTCATTTTCCAGGACCGGCGGGAATGGGAGGAGTTCCGCGGGCAGGTCGGCTTTATGGAATGGTCCAGCAGCGTGGCCTGCGGCGGCAACCTCTACCTGCACGTCGGCGGCATGGGCGAGAATTTCAACAGCAACACCCTGGCGCATGAAACCGCCCACGCCGTTGTCGACCGCATCTACCCCGGGCACCCCTGGCCCCACTGGCTCAACGAAGGCTTCGCCGAGTACTGCGGGAGCGCCAGCATCGCCACGCGCAAGCAGGTCTGGGCCAAGGGCATCCTGCCGCCGCTCTCCGATGCGACCTACCCCCTCGAAGAGCTCACCGCCATCATCGGCTACCCCAAAGATCGGGACGACGTCCGGCGCTTCTACCAGACCAGCGAAAAGCTCGTCTGCTTCCTCATCACCGACCTTCCCGCCGAGCGTTTCCCGCGGCTGGTGGGGGAAATAATTGCCGGGACGCCCTTTACCGCCGCCGCCGCGAAAGTTTACGGCGATCAAGTGGGCGACTACACCGGCTTCGTCCGGCGCTACAACCGCTTCGCCAGATAGCCTTGATTGTTCCGCCCCTTTGTCCGTAAATTCCCGATCTTCCATGCCAGCTCCCGCCAAACGCTCCCCCTCCAAAAACGCCGCCGCCCCCTCGGGCATCCATGCCGTCGTCGGGTCGGACGAAGCGGAGGTCAAGCGCGTCGCCTTGCAGCGGGCCGGGGAGATGACCCCGCCGGACGCGGGTGACCTCGCCTGCGAAATCATCGACGGCGTGGCCGATAACGCCGATGCCGCCTCCACGCGCGTTCACCAGACGATTGAGGCCATTCTTACCCTCCCGTTCTTCGGCGGCGACAAGCTCGTCTGGCTCAAAAATGCGAATTTCCTGGCCGACAACGTCACCGGCCGTTCCTCCGCCGTGCTCGACGCCCTGGCCCGGCTGACCCAAACCCTCGAAACCGGCCTCCCCTCGGGCGTAAAGCTCCTCATCAGCGCCCCCGAGGTGGACAAGCGCCGCGCCTTCTACAAAGCCCTCGGCAAAGTCGGCACGCTGGAGGTTTTCGACAAGCTCGACACCAGCCGCAGCGGCTGGGAGGACGAAGCGGGCTCCATCGTCGGGCACCGGGCCCGCGCGCTGGGCCTCCGGTTTGACCCCGATGCGCTGGAACTCTTTGTGCTCCAGACCGGCGGCGACTCCCGCCAGATCGACAACGAACTGGAAAAGGTCGACCTTTACCTCGGTCCCTCCCGGCGCGAAGTCGCCCCCGCCGACGTCCGCCTCATGGTCCCATCCTCCCGCGCGGGCGTCGTTTTCGAGCTCGGCAACGCCCTGGCTGCCCGCGACCTGGACGCCGCGCTCGCCCTCGTCGATCAGCTCCTCTTCCAGGGCGAGACCCCCATCGGCATCCTGCTCGTGGCCGTCATCCCCACCGTGCGTAACCTGCTCTTGGCCAAGGACCTCATGGTGCGCCACCGCCTGAGCCGCCCCTCGGCCCCGTTCCACTTCTCCGGCGCGCTCAACCGGCTCCCCGCGACCGCCACAGACCACCTCCCTCGCAAAAAAGACGGCGGCCTCAACACCTACGCCCTGGGCCTCGCCGCCATGCACGTTCACCGCTACGAAATCGCCGAGCTGCGCGCCGCCCTTGCCGCCTGCCTCGCGGCCAACGTCTCGCTGGTCACCAGCAGCCTCGATCCCAAGACCGTCCTCACCGAAATCGTGGTCAAAATTGCCGCTCCCGACGCGCTTCCCTCGCATCCTTGAAAATCTTCTCTTCCCATTTTACGTATTCCGTTACTAATCTATAAGCCCAAGCTATGAGCAACAAACCCTCGCAAAAGATATCTCTTGTCACCGGCGGCGCCGGATTCCTGGCATCCCACCTTACTGACCGTCTCCTTGCAGAGGGCCACCGCGTCATCGGCATCGACAACTTCATCACCGGCAGCCAGGACAACATCGCCCACCTCGCGGGTAACGAGAACTACCGCTTCATCAAACAGGATGTGACGGAGTACCTCTTCATCGACGAGCCGCTTGACTACGTCTGGCATTTCGCCTCCCCGGCCAGCCCCATCGATTACCTTGAGCACCCGATCCCGACCCTCAAAGTCGGCTCGCTCGGTACCCATAACGCCCTCGGCCTCGCCAAGGCCAAGAAAGCCGCCTTCATCATCGCGTCCACCAGCGAATGCTACGGCGACCCGCTCGTCCATCCGCAGACCGAGGATTACTGGGGCAACGTCAACCCCATCGGGCCCCGCGGCGTCTACGACGAAGCCAAGCGCTTCGCCGAGGCCATCACCATGGCCTACCACCGCTACCACCACGTTAATACGCACATCGTGCGTATCTTTAACACCTACGGGCCCCGCATGCGCCTGCGCGACGGCCGCGTCGTCCCCGCCTTCATCGGCGAAGCCCTCACCGGAGCCCCCATCACCATCTTCGGCGACGGCTCCCAGACCCGCTCCTTCTGCTACGTGAGCGACCTGATCGACGGCATCTACCGTCTCATGCTTTCCGACTTCCACGAACCGGTCAACATCGGCAACCCGCGCGAAATGACCATCCGCGAATTCGCCGAGCAGATCATCAAAATCACCGGCAGCCACTCCACCATCGAGACCCACCCGCTGCCCGTCGACGACCCGAAAGTACGCAAACCCGACATCACCCGGGCACGGAAGCTGCTCGGATGGGAACCTAAGGTTACGTTCGAAGAAGGCATCGTCAAAACGATCGACTACTTCCGGCCCCGGGTTTAGGCCCAGGGTCTGGCATGGGTCGACTCTTGAAAAAGGCCGACTTTTGCTTTGCCTTCCGACGGGATCACGCATAAATTTATCTCGCCCCCTTTTTTCCCCCACCATGAAAGAGTTTACGCTTCTCGCGCTAACGCGCCCGGTCGCTGTCTGTGCAGACGCCGCCGGGGCGAGTTTGCCCTGGTCTAAGACCGGGAATCGCATGGCCGACGTCCGCCGTTCGGGCGCCGGAGCCTGCGACCTACTCCAGCGGATGCCTCTAAACCGGGTGCGGGTGCGTTAACGAATCATGGCTGCGCCTCAACGTATCTACTGCTTGAGTCTGGGTTCCCAGACCGTCCGACTTGCCGAATTTATCCGGGATCCCCAGGGAGGTCTGATCCTCTCGGGCTACCGCACCGCCGAGTTGATGGCTGATCCGGCCCAGGACATCACCCGGGTCGCTCAGACCAGCGTGATCCTCAAGGAATTCGCCGCGAACCTGAAAGCCTCCGGGGCCGCGGTGAACTACTCCATCCCCGCCCAGTCCGTTTTCACCCGCTTCGTCAAGCTCCCCTCGGTGGGAGAGGAGCAGATCGACCAGATCGTCGCCTTCGAAGCCCAGCAAAACGTCCCTTTCCCCATCGACGAAGTCGTCTGGGACTACCAGCTCGTCACCTCACCCGACCCGGGCAAGCTTGAAGTCGTGCTGGTGGCCATCAAGAGCGACCTGCTGGAAGAGCTCAACGCAGCCGTCCAGGACGCCGGTTTCCGCACCGAAGTCGTCGACGTCAGCCCCATGGCGCTCTACAACGCCTATCGCTACAACTACAGCGACCTCTCGGGCTGCTCGCTCCTGATCGACATCGGCTCGCGCACCACCAACCTGATCTTCATCGAAGCCAAGAAGGTTTTCTCCCGCTCCATCCCGATCGGCGGCAACACCATCACCGCCGCCATCGTCAAGGACTTCAACGAACCGTTTGGCCAGGCCGAGGAGCGCAAAAAACGCCAGGGCTTCGTCAGCCTGGGCGGCACCTACGCCGAGCCGCAGGACCCGGAAATCGCCCGCGTCTCCAAGCTCGTGCGCAACTCGATGACCCGGCTCCACGCCGAGATCACCCGGTCCATCTCCTTCTACCGCTCCCAGCAGAGCGGCAGCCAGCCCGAGCGCGTCTTCCTGTGCGGCGGCGCCGTCGCCATGCCCTACATGCGCGAATTCTTCAGCGAGAAGCTCGCGCTGCCCATTGAATTCCTCAATCCCCTGCGCAACGTCGCCGTGGACAAAGGCGTCGACGTCACCGAAATCGTACGGGACGCCCACCTGCTCGGCGAATTGGTCGGTCTCGGCCTGCGGAGCGGCTCAGAGTGCCCCATGGAGCTCAATCTCCAGCCCGCCAGCGTCGTTCAGGCCAAGGAGACCGCCGCGCGCGTTCCCTGCCTCGTCATCGCGGGTGTCTGCCTCTTCGCCATCTTGGGCGGCTGGTGGGCCTACCTCTCGCACGGCGCGACCGTCCAGCGCGAAGTCACCGCCAAGCTGGAAGAAAAGATCGCCGGCCTCGAATCCGTCAACGAACAGTTCTCCAAGATCCGGGCCACCATCAAAGCCAAACAGGAAGTCGCCGCGCCGCTCACCGCCGCCGTCGACGACCGCCAGTACTGGCTGAGCATGATCGAGGATATCAACTCGCGCCTCCCTGACCGCTCCATCTGGGTCTCCTCGCTGGAGATCGAAGTGCCCAAGGATACCCCTTCCGCCGCCAACAACAAAAACGCCAAGGGTCCACAAAAACCCGTCCTCGTTCTCAAAGGCATGTATGTTGACGCACAGAACTCCCGTGGGGTTGGAATCGTCGACGACTTCTCCAACGCCTTGGCCAAATCATCCTACTTCACCATCCAGTCTGCCAAGGAGCGCAGCTCCATGCAGCCGGACGAATGGGCCGCCACCTACACGATTCGCCTCTCCCTTAACAAGTCCCTCGTGCCATGAATCTGGGTCAGAACAAGTTTTTCACAATCTTCGGAGCCGTCATCGGCCTGGGCACCCTGGGCCTCGGATGGGCGGTTTATTCCTCCTATAGCGCCTACGACGAAGCCAACACCGCCTTCAACGAAAAGAAGGACAAGCTAAACGAGCTCCAGTCTCTGCCGCTCTACCCGGAGCCCTCCAACGTCAAAATCCTCAAGGATCAGGAAAAAGTCGCGGATGAATCCGTCGTCGCCCTTCATGAGAAGCTCATGCCGATGGCCTTCCCGCTTGATCCGCTCACCCCCGAGCAGTTCCAGGACCAGCTCAACGCCTCCGTGAAATCGCTTGTCGAAAAAGCCGCCAAAGCCGGAGTCGTCTTCCCTGAGAAGCTTAATCTCGGTTTCACGGAATATCGCACCTCCGTGCCCAAGCCCGAAGCCGCCGCCGCCCTTGGTCGCCAGCTCAAGTGCATCGAATTGGTCGTCTCCACCATGATCGACCGGAAAGTCGCCTCCATCGAAGCGATCACCCGGCCCCAGCTCCCCGAGGAAGCCGAGGCCAAAGCCCCCGCGCCGTCCGACCCGAAACAGAAGGGCAAAGGCAAAGCTGGCGGAACCCCTGTCCCGCTCGTCACCAAGTACCCGTTCACTGTCAAATTCGCTGGCGAACAGCAAGCCTTCCAGGACGTCATCAACGACCTTTCCAAGAGCACCCAGCAGTTTTACATCATTCGCAACGTCAAAGTTGAGAACCAGCTGGCCAAACCGCCGAAACGGGGTGGCGACGCCAAAAAAGCGACCCCGACGCCCACTCCCGGCGCTCAACCGCAAGCCGACAAACTCAAATACGTTCTCGGCATTGAAAAACTGAACGTGACCCTGGACTTCGACTCTGTCGTCTTCGCCAGCAACCTGCCGAAATAATTATGGACTGGATCAAAAAGAACTACGATCGCTTCGCCCTGATTGTCGCGGCGGTGGCGCTGCTGGTTTCGTCGATTTTCCTGATTCTGACCGCCCACGGATTCTCTGATCGCTTTGCCCCCGTGCTCACCGATCCGCCCCATGGCAAGAAAGTCGTTTTGCTGGAGACCGAAGCCATGGAAAAGGCCAATACCATCCTCCAGACCCCTCCGGATTGGAAGGCGCATAACGGCTCACTCTTCGTCTCGCGCAAATACGTCGGCAAGACCGACCCCGCCACCAAGAAAGACTCGCTGATTGATCCCTTCGAGCCCGGCAGCCCCGCGCTGCATGCGCCCGTCCCCAACGACTGGTTCCTGCAAAACGGCCTGGCCGACCGCATCCTTGACAGCGACGTCCTCGACCAGGACCCCGACAAAGACGGCTTCACCAACCTCAACGAATTCAACGGCCAGACCAACCCGGTCGACGCGGCATCCCACCCCGCCTACATCACCAAGCTGCGCCTCAAGCAATTCGTCAAGAAACCCTCGCGCCTGAAGTTCGAGGCCTACGACGACGACGGCAATTTTCAGATCAACACGGTTGACGTCAAACAGCCCTCCCAGTTCGTCAAGATCGGCGACACCATCCAGGGTACCAAATACAAAGTCATCGCCTTCGAGAAGAAGTCGGTTCTTAACGACCGCACCGGCGTGGACGAAGACATCTCCACCCTTACCGTCGAGAACGCCGAGACGCACCTCAGCCTCACGCTGACCGTGCGCCACCTGGCCGACTCGCCCGATCTCTACGCCCGCTTCGCCTACCTCTGGGATAACACCGAGGTCATCGTCAAGAAAGACGGCACCTTCACCCTCAAGCCTGAAGCTGATATCCAGTACAAACTGATTGACATTGGGGAGGCCGAGGCGCTAATAACAAACCTTAAGACTGGCGATCAGATCAAAGTTCCCCGCCTGGAGTGAGTGGGCCGCGCAAAAACGGTTTGCTCCCTCTTTTTTCATGTAACCAGAAAACACCTCTCCGCCCGGCGCCCACGGCTCGGCTCGATAATTTCACCCTCCTAGAAAGTCCGTAGACAGCCTGTATATGATCAAGCCCCCGTTGTACATCCTCAGTTCGGCCGTGTGCTTAGCCGCGGTCGTACCCGTCCGTGCCGGTGACATTCCCCGCTCCAGTGCCCAGCATTCGGTTCAGGGAATTGCCGACCGCGAAATCGCCCGCCGTAACGACCAAGTGGCTCAGGCCCAAAGAGCCATCGCCTTGGGCGATGCCGCATTTGCAAAGAAGGATTACGACACCGCAGTCCAGCAGTATAAATTTGCCGCCGACGCCCTGCGTGACGCTCCCGTGACGCACACCCTGCGCCGGGCTGCCATCGAGCGCTACACCACCGCCAGCATCAAGCTGGCCGAGCGCCAGATCGCCGAGGGCAACTTCGCCCAGGCCGAGGCGACCGCCAAAGCCGTCCTATCTCCCGACTACAACCCCGGCAGCAAGGAAGCCAGAACGCTTCTCGCCCACCTCGCCGAGCGCGGTTACTACAACAAGACCATCACCCCGAAATTCCACGCCAAAATCGAGGAAGTCCGCGACCTTCTTGCCAAGGCCCAGGGGTATTACGATTCCGCCCAATACCAGAAAGCGATGGACACCTACGACCAGGTGCTCACCGTTGACCCGACCAACACCGCCGCCCGCGACGGTCAGCTCCAGGTCGACAAAGCTCGCCAGGACTTCGCCGAGCGCGCTTACGACGAGACCCGCGCCCGCATGCTCTGGAAGGTGACCGACGCCTGGAAGCAGCCCATCCACCGCGTGCAGGCAAAGTCGAGCATCCTCGGCAGCAACGCGCAAACGACGAACAACACCGTCGCCATCCAGAACAAGCTCAACACCATCATCATCCCGAAAGTTGAGTTCAAGGACGCCACGGTTCGCGAGGCCATCGAATTCCTCAAAATCAAATCGCGCGAACTCGACCGCGACCCGGATCCCTCCCGTCGCGGCGTGAACATCGTGCTTCAGCTTGACGGTGGAAATGGCGCTGCCGCTCCCACCGCCGACGCAGGCGCTGGAGCCGCTCCGGCGATTCCCGGCCTCGAAACCGCCACTCCGACCGCCGCAGCCGGTGGTTCCGCTGGCGGTGCCGTCGGCACCCAGCCGATCACCCTTTCGCTCTCCAACGTGCCGATGGCCGAAGTGCTTCGGTACATCACCAGCCTCGCGGGCCTGAAGTATAAGATCGACCCGTACGCCGTCGCGGTAGTGCCGCTCACGGCCGTCTACGACACGCTCATCACCAAGGAATACAAAGTTCCGCCGGGCACCTTCAGCACCTCGCAGGGTGGCGCTTCCGCCTCCGGCAGCCCTGCGACCGGCCTTCCTGGGGGGGGCGCAGCCTCACTTAGTAGTGCCAGCAACAGCGTGGCCAGCCACGTTCCTGCCAAGGATTACTTCTCCAGCATGGGCGTCCAGTTCCCTCCGGGATCTTCCGCCACGTTCATTGCGACCAACAGCCGCTTGATCGTCAAGAATACCCAGGAGCAGATCGAGCTGATCGACAACCTCGTGGAAGCTTTGAACGGCACCGTGCCATCCCAGGTTGATATCGAGGCCAAATTCGTCGAAATCACCCAGACAAACCTGAAGGAACTGAGCTTCGACATCTCTGCGGGGACCCTGTCACTGGGTCGTTTGGGATCGATTGGAACCGTCTACTCCGGAAGCGCAGGCGGCTCCATGACGTCCGGCAACCGTTCGGGCGTCGGCAACAGCAGCGGTGCTGCCATCAGCAATAACGCCATTGATTCCTTGCTCTATCCCAATAGCGCGGTTGGCGCCCCGGCTCCAACGGTTATTGGTGTTAGCGGAATCTTTGGGGATTCCGGCTTCAAGGCGCTCATGCGCGCCTTGAACCAAAAGAAGGGCGTCGACCTCCTTTCCTCCCCGCGCGTGACCTGCAAGAGCGGCCAGGAAGCGGAAATCGAAATCGTTCGCGAGTTCAAATACGCCACCGAATACAACCCGCCTCAAGTTCCGAGCTCCGGCAGCACCACCACTCTCATGGTTGTGACTCCGACGACGCCCACGGCGTTTGATGTGAAGCCGACCGGTGTTCGTCTGCACGTTAACCCGACGGTGGGTGCGGACGGATCGACCATTGATCTTCAGCTCGAACCGCAAGTGGTGGAATTCGAAGGCTTCATCAACTACGGCACCCCGATCTACGGCGTATCAGCCAGCGGCGACTGGGCTTCGGCTCTCTCGGGAGACCTGCCTCGCGGCTTGCTGACCGAGAACGTCATCAACCAGCCAATCTTCAGCACCCGTCGCGTTCGTACCAGCGTCAGCGTGTGGGACGGCCAGACCGTCATGCTCGGTGGCCTGATGCGTGAAGACGTTCAGAAGGTCGAGGACAAGGTTCCGTTCTTCGGCGATATGCCGCTCGTGGGCCGCTTCTTCCGCTCTTCCGTGGATCAGCACCAGAAGCGCAACCTCATGATCTTTGTCACGGCCCGGTTGATCAACCCCGCTGGCGATCCGATCAACAACGAGGACGAGGATAAGGACGATACCGGCGCAGCACCGGTGGGCGGACTGCCCGGCGGCGCTGGAGTCGACAACGCTCCGCTCCTCGCTCCTCAACTGCCGATGAAATAGCGGTAGCGGACTCAAGCGTTCGTGTCTGTCATCGGGATTACAGGAGGCATTGCCTCGGGAAAGTCGAGCCTTACAGACCGGCTTTCCCAGCTCCTGAAGGCGGAAGTATTTGACGCCGACGCCACAGCGCGCGAACTGGTCCAAAGTGATTCCGGGGTCCGGCTGCTCCTTCAAGAGCGGTTCGGACCCTCCGCTTTTTGTGCGGACGGCAGCGTGGACCGCGAGTGGCTTCGGGAACGGGTCTTTGCCGACGAAAGCAAGCGACGCGCCTTGGAGGAAATTCTCCATCCGGCCATCCGGGCCCGTTGGACGGCAAAAGCCGGGGCGTTCCGAGCCTCCGGCACGGGGCAAACGGCGGAGTGGCTGCTGCTGGACATCCCACTGCTCTACGAAGTGGGGGCTGAGAGCCAATGCGACGCCGTCGTCGTGGTGGCCTGCCGGGAAGAGACTCAGGTTGAGCGGATTGTGGCGAGGCGTGGACTTTCCCCGGAAATGGCGCGTAAAATGATCGCCTCACAAACGAGCCTTGCTTCCAAAGCCGCTCGGGCCGAATATGTCGTCTGGAACGACGCGCCTTTAGAGCGCCTCGATGAACAAGCCGAACTTTTTGCGGGATACCTGATTAGAAACGCACTATGGATGAACAACCTGCCACGATAACGCCGTCGGCTCCTGAACCGGAGTCGCCCCAGCGCCCTGGCCGCCTCCATCTCGATGAACTGCACGCCATGACCTTCGCGGGCCTGCTGGAACGCGCCGAGGCCTTGCGGATGCGCGTCAATCCCGATCGTACCCGGCACCATCTCATTTTCGATTTGATGAAGTTCCATGCCAGCCACGGTGGGGAACTCGTCGCTGAGGGGGTCCTCGAGCTGACCGCCGGTGAACACCAGGGCTTCCTTCGCTGGCCCCGTTTCAGCTTCAAACCCTTCCCTGAAGACGTCTCCGTGCCGCGCTGGATGATCCAGCGGTACGGCCTCCAGCAGGGCCACCTCATTTCTGCCAAGCTCCGCTGCCCTCAGGGCAAGGACCGCTGGATGACCGCCGATCAGGTTTTGGCCATCGAAGGCATCCCGCTGGAGAAATGGGAACCGCCGAAGCCTTTTGACAACCTTACCGCCCTTTTCCCGGACCAGCGCATCGTCTTGGAGAACAACGTCACCCGCACCCTGACGGGCCGGGCCGTTGACCTGATCACCCCGCTGGGTCGCGGTCAGCGCGCGCTGATCGTCGCCCCGCCTCGCGGCGGCAAGACGATGATCATGAAAGACATCGCCAAGGCCATCCGCGCCAGCTCGCCGGAAACGCACGTCATCCTTTTGCTGGTTGATGAGCGGCCCGAGGAAGTCACCGACCTTAAGCGGGAAGTCGACGCGGAGATCTTCTCCTCCACCTTTGACGAGAGTGCCCCGCGCCATGTGCAGGTGGCCGAGATCGTCCTGGATCGCGCCAAGCGCCTCGTCGAGCTGAAAAAGCACGTCGTCGTCATGCTCGACTCCATCACCCGCCTCGCTCGCGGTTACAATAACCTGATGCCCGGCAAAGGCCGCATCATGTCGGGCGGCGTCGATGCCAAGGCGCTCACGAAGCCGAAGAAATTCTTCGGCGCAGCTCGTAACGTCGAGGAAGGCGGCAGCCTCACCATCATCGCCACCGCGCTGGTCGACACCAACAGTCGGATGGACGAAGTCATTTTCGAAGAATTCAAGGGCACCGGCAACATGGAGCTGCACCTGGCCCGCGAACTGGTGGAAAAGCGCGTATTCCCCGCCATCCACATCCTCAACTCCGGCACCCGCCGGGAAGATCTCCTCTATCATCCGGACGAATTCGCCCGGGTGAGCCTGCTGCGCAAGCAGCTCGCACAGTTGCCGCCGATGGAGGCCATGGAGATCCTGGTCCAACAACTCAAGGCGACCAAAACCAACGCCGAACTTTTGCTAAGAGGCTTGCGCTAGAAGTGATCGAATCGTCCGAAGCCCTCGCAGAATTTGTAGACGCCATGCGTCCCGTGGGGCGCATTGGGCTCGATACCGAGGCCGACAGCCTCCACTGTTACTTTGAAAAGCTCTGCCTGGTGCAGATCAGCATTCCCGGCCAGGACGTGCTTATCGACCCGCTGGCCGGGTTCCCTCTGGAGCCGCTTTTCGCGGAGTTGCCCCGGCATGAGATCATCATCCAGGGGCTCGATTACGATTTGCGCCTCCTGCGCCGCGCGGGAATGACGGAAGTCGGCGGCGTGTTTGACACCATGATCGCCGCGCGGCTGGTCGGCTGCACCGAATTCAGCCTGGCCGCGCTGCTTTTGAACCATTTTGGCATCACGTTGGCCAAGGGTTCGCAGAAAGCTAACTGGGCCCGGCGGCCTCTTTCGCCGCAAATGATCGAGTACGCTGGCAACGACACGCGCCACCTGGAGGAGCTTGCCGTCAAGCTGGAGGATCAGCTTTGTCAGCTCGGCCGCATGGAGTGGTTCCGGCAATCGTGCGAAAAGGCCATTGAAGCCACGCGGATTATCCGCGAGCGCGAGGCGGAGACCGTCTGGCGCATTTCCGGCAGCGGCCTTCTTCGCGGGCGCTCGGCGGCTCTGCTGCGGGCGCTCTGGCATTGGCGCGACGAAGAGGCCCGCTCCGTCGATAAACCCGCTTTCCACATTTTACGCAACGACCTCTTAATCGAATCGGCGCAGCGTTTCGCCGAGGGGAGGCCGGTCAATGTACCGCACCTTTCCGGGGGGCGCGCCCGCCGGTTTTTCCAGGCTGCCGAGCAGGCGCTGGCGCTGACCGAGGGCGAATGGCCTCAGCCGATCCGCAATCACCGTCCCCGGCCCACCCCGGCGATGGAAAAGCGCTTTGATGAGTTCAAAGTCCGCCGGGATCACGCCGCCGAGCACCACCGGATCGACCCTTCGCTGATCGCCTCCAAGAGCTTGCTGGAAAACCTCGCCCAGGACACCGACGCCACTCTGGAGCGCATCCTGCCGTGGCAGCGGATGCTGCTCGGGCTGGAGTAAAGACAAGGCGCGGAGGAGAGGGGACGCGGAGATAGGCGCTGCCGCGTCGTTTGGTTTGCCTCTATTTTTCCTATACCTTGGGGAGCGTGATGCGCTGGGGTTGTTCCTGGTATTTTCCTTTGCGGTCGCTGTAGCTGGTTTCGCACGGTTCGCCCCGGAAGAAAATCATCTGCACCACGCCCTCGCCCGCGTAGACGCGGCAATCGGCGGCGCTGCTGTTGGAGAATTCCAGGGTCAGATGCCCGTGCCAGCCCGCTTCCGCCGGGGTCACGTTGGCGATGATCCCACAGCGCGCGTAGGTGCTCTTGCCCACGCAGATCGCGCTGACGTTTTCCGGCAGGCGCAGCGCCTCCACCGCCACGCCCAGGCCGTAGCTGCGGCTGGGCAGGATGAAATAGTCGCCGTTGGTGTCGTGGAGCAGCGAGGCAGTTTTGAGGTTTTCCGGGTTGAAGTGCTTCGGGTCCACGACCGTGCCGGGGATGTGCTGGAAAATCTTGAACTCCAGGGGCGAAAGCCGCAGGTCGTAGCCATAGCTCGAAAGGCCGTGGGAAAGGATGGGGGTAGTCCCCTCACAGCGGATCAGCTCCGGCGCAAAGGGGGCGATCATGCCCTCCCGGGCGAGTTCGGCGATTTGGAGGTCGTTCAGGATCATGGTTGATAGATTTTTACCGCTCCCAGAATGCCTGAAATTTGCACGGCGGCAACGTTTTGGCTGCTCGAATCGACTTGGCCGCCGCGCGCCGGTTGCAGTCCGAGCTCGACTACCGGCCGCATCATGTACGTGCCGTTGACCTTGGCCTCGCCCCGGGGGGTAAAGAGGAGGGTCTTTTGGAAAAGATAGGAGGGCGAGCCGTTGCCCAGCGGATATTGGAAGGGGAACCGGGTGGTCGTGGCGGGACGGCTACCCGTGCCTAAGTTGATTTCGCCATAGCGCCCGTAGGCCGCGTCCACGGTGGGTCTCCCTGCGAACGAGCTATCCGCGCCGGTGCCGAGATCGAACAGACCGAGATGCGCATTCTCAATTTTGACCAGCTTGCCGACTTGAATGAGACGATCGGAGGCGATTTGTGCCTTGTCTCCGTTCTCGTTGTAAATTTCCGTGCCGTCCCGCGAGGCCACCACCGACATCAGGATGCGCCCGTTCCCGGCGGTCCCGGGCGCCCCGGCCTCCTCCTCGAAAAAGCCGACCCAGACGTAGGTGCGGTTGGCGGTCGCGTAGGTCCGGGCGTTTTGCAGCACGCCCGCGACCTCGTAGGCTGCGGTGCTCATCTTTCCCGGGCCTTGCAGCGCCTGGATCGCAGGGGTGGAGAGGGTCATCAGCACCACTAGGATCGCCATTCCGATCAGCAGCTCCAGCAGCGTATAGGCCTTGTGAACGGGACGGCCCCAAAGTGAAAAAAGCGCAGATTTCATAAACAAGCTTCCCCCTGGCGCGACAATCAGGGGAAGTCGGCTCCGTGGGTTCCGGTAATGCCCTATTTAGAGGGCCAAACCATGCCGCAGGGCAAGCCTCTTTTTCCTGGAACCACGACCGCCCGGCAGATTCGATCCGAAACTTTTTAGAGAAACGCGTCACTAATCACCTATGAAAAAATCTGTATTCGCAATCCTTAACACCCGTCAGCAAGCGGAGACCGTCGTAGACCGCTTGAAGAACGCGGGATTCCTGAGCAGCGACATCTCCATGCTCTTTGCCGATACATCGGGTACGCGGGATTTTGCGCTTGAACACGAGACCAAGGCTCCCGAGGGGGCCACTACGGGCGGCACCACCGGGTTTGTCGTGGGCGGCATTCTGGGGTGGCTCGCGGGCATTGGTAGCCTGGCCATTCCGGGCCTGGGAGCTTTTATCGCAGCCGGGCCGATCATGGCGGCCTTGAGCGGCGCGGCGGTCGGCACTGCCTTGGGCGGCATTGTCGGGGCGCTCGTGGGCATGGGCATTCCGGAGTTTGAGGCCCGCCGCTACGAGTCGAAAATCAAAGAGGGCAACATTCTCATTTCCATTCACACGGAGAATGCTGAGCTGGCAGAGCGGGCCAAGGACATCTTGAAAACCCATCACGCCGAGGACATCTCGACGGGGGCGGAATCCTCGGTCCATGAGTCTCCAGGTCGGCCCGGATTCCACAATCCTTAAGGGCACCTGAAAAGTTCGGGAGAGCGGGGCGGTTCCTTGAGAAGGGAACCGCCCTTTTTTTGCACGAAAGGCTTTGGCCGAGCGGAACAAATATCCACTCGCCACCCTTCGAAAAGCTCTTATAGTTGGCGGGAAAATGAGACTTCAAAGCTTCCGTAGTCGTGTGGTTGGCCTGGGCCAACACATCGGGAGCCTCATTTGGAGCGGCGCTTTGGAGGGGGCCCGCCGCTTCTGGGCCATTATCGTCACCACGGTCAACCGGTACGTGGAGACTGACGGCGAACTGCGGGCCGCTTCGTTTGGCTACTACGCTTTTTTCGCCCTTTTTCCCCTGCTTCTGCTCTTCGTCTACGTGGGCACCATGATCCTCGGCAACAAGGAGGAGGTCGCCCGCCAGGTGCTTTATTTCGTTGGCCAGTACATCCCCACCAACCCCAACGAGCGCGACATCGTGGCCGAGACCGTCCACGGGGCGCTTAACGCGAGGGGGCAGGCCGGGTTCGTCGCTCTGCTCGCCCTGGCATGGAGCGCGCTGCGCTTTTTCCAAGCGTTGGTTCACGGCGTCAACCGCGCGTGGGGGACGCAGGAGTACTCCTGGTGGCGGCTGCCCATCGCCAATTTTGGCATGGTCTTGATCCTTGCGGCCACCCTTGGCCTGGGCGTGCTCGCGCCCGTCCTCATGACGGCCATCGAGGCGTACTGGCGGGCGCATGCCGTTGCGGGCTTCGAGGTGCTGGTCTATTCGTTTTCCATCACCCGGCTCACCCTGCCCATTGCCGTGCTCTTTTACGGCCTCCTGATGTTCTACAAGTATGCTCCGCGCCGGAGAACCTACGTCCGGGAGGTCTGGCTGGGGGCGTTTCTGGCGACTCTGTTTCTCCAGATCCTGCAAAAGGTGTTCGTCATCTACTGGAGCAACTTTGCCCACTTCAACTTCATCTACGGCACACTGGCGAGCGTCATCGCCGTGCTGATGTGGATTTACCTCGCCGGGTCGATCATCATTTTCGGCGGCTGCTGGTGCGCGGCCCAGTATGAAGTGCTCAATGGCAGGCGCGCCGAGGTGGACTCGAAACCGTAACGGAAACGAAACCTAACCTCCTCAGGCTGGGGCGTTTTTGAGTTGCCTTTAGGGGCCTCGATCGCCTAAAAGAAAGACCCGTGCCAGTATGGGGCTTTTCCCTGTGCCGGTGGGAAAAGCAAATAACCTTGCTCCCGTGGCTTATTCCCTTTGCACCCTGCGGTTTATCCTACTCGCCATGATCCTGGCGTGCGGAGCTTCCCTGCCCTTGGCCGCCGCTCCTGCACCCAGCCCTGAGCCCCTGTACGGGACCGACGCGGCTCAGTTGGAGCTGCTCCAGGCCCGGTGCGACGAGCGGGACCAGAAGGTGGTCCGCCTCTTAACCGTGCTCGGCGTTCTATCGCTTTTCGGAGCGGTTTGCGCCATCTGGGCCTACCGAACATGCCGCAATGTCGTGCTCTGGTTCGGGATCGGGTTCGTGCTGAATATTATTTCGTTCCTCTTAATAGGCATCGTAACCCGCCGAAATCGCGGGAGGAAGCGATACCGGCGGTTCATCAGCTATTGGTACGCGAGCCGTTAACGGCTAAAGGGCACCTCTGGAAACCGAGGCACGTCATCCACTTTGTCTTTTTGCGCCCTTTTGGCCCCATTTTTCAGTCAATATTGATGAATATTGCCCGAAAAATGGGGCCAAAAGGGCATCAAAAATCCTTCGTGGCTGCCATACCCCGGTTTCCAGAGGTGCCCTAAAGCATCACGTGGTGGGTCCGTCTTTCCGCGAGGTCACCAGGAAGACACGGTCGCGGAACCGCACGCGCTCGGGAACGGCCACGGCCACGCGCTCGCCGCGTTCGGCGCTCGGGCGGGCTTCGTGCTCGATCTGGATCGAAGTCACCGGCACGCGCACGTTCCCCGTGGTGGGGCCCTGGATGAGAAGCTCGTCGCCGAGAGCGAAGCGCGCCCCGCGTACCTGCACCTCCGCCGCATCCGCTCTCCGGTAATAGTTGGTCACAACGCCCACGAATTGCTTGCTGCGGCTGGCGCTGCTGCCACGCCCTGAGGTCCACTGGTCGACCGGCTGGCCCATGTAGAACCCGCTGGAGAGCCCCCGGTGGTAGGCTCCATCGAGCTTGCCGGTGAGCCGTTGTTTCAGCTCCTCAAACGCCTCGTGGAAGCCCGGGCTCCGCTTGCGCTCGAAATAGAAATCGATCGCCTCGCGGTAGGCGGCAGTGACGGTCTCGACATACTCGGGAGTCCGCGCGCGGCCCTCGATTTTGAGGCTCGATACGCCTGCGTCGAGGAGCTGATCCAGGAACGGCATCGTGCAGAGATCCTGGGGGCTCAGCAGGTAGTTGCTCCCCAGCCGGTAGACGAGCCCGCCGTCGTCGTCCACGATCCGGTATTCGCGGCGGCATGGCTGGAGGCATTCGCCCCGGTTGCCGGATTTCCCCAGCCGCTCCTCCGACAAAAAGCAGCGCCCGCTGAGCGAAACACACATCGCCCCGTGCGCAAAAACCTCGAGCTCGATGCCCCGCGCCGTCTCCGCCCCCAGGATGCGCGAGAGGCCCCGCCGAATGGCCCGCAAGTGGGCCAGCGTGCACTCCCGCGCGAGCACGAAGCGCCGGACGCCGAACGTCCGGTGCCAGGCCGCGAGGCTCTCCGAATTCGAAACCGACGCCTGCGTGGAGAGCGCCACCGCGAGGCCGAGCTTCGCCGCCTTTTCCACCACCGCGAGGTCCCAGCAGATGATCTGGTCAACCCCGGCGTCGCGGGCCGCGTGCAGGATGCGCTCCGCCTTGCGCAGCTCCGGCTCATAGACAATCGTATTGAGCGCCAAGTAGGCGCGCGCCCCGGCGGCGTGGCATTCCGAGGCGATCCGGGGGAGCTGCGCCACGGTGAAGTTCTTGTAATTAGCCCGCATATTCATCCCCCGCACGCCGAAGTAAACCGCGTCGGCCCCGGCTTTAAGGGCGGCGCGCAGGCAGGTCCAGTCCCCGGCGGGGGACATCAATTCGGGTTTTTGGTGATGGTGATTAAGAGGCATGCAAACACGTTTACGGTAAAAGTGATATCTCGTCCACTACGGGGCAAAAGTGTGGCAGAAAATGAGTGTTATTCCGTTTGATCATGCTAGAACATCCGAATGTTTTGGAAAAAATACGAAAGCCCTGCAAGAGGTGAAACCCTTTGTATCCGGCGTTATAACGAGCTGGATTCTCTTCGTGGCTTTGCGGCTTTTTCAGTCTTGTTATCGCATTTTTGGGCAACGATTCCGTCATTTCCTTCATGGGTTACGACATTGCTTTGTGGTCCATTGTGTATTTTTGTTGCGGGACATGAAGGGGTTGTTTTCTTTTTTGTTCTAAGCGGCTTTGTTTTGGCATTACCATTTCTAGGGGAAGAAGCTCCATCCTATTGGGGGTATCTTGTTAAGCGTGTTTTACGGATTTATTCGCCTTTCCTATTTGCCGTGGGCGGTGCCATGTTTTTTCGGGAATTGCTTTACAATGGCCCTGTCGATGGAGTGAACGAATGGTTTAATAGATCATGGCAGGAACCGGTAACATGGCGAGTCGTTATAACTCAGCTAATGTTAATTGGACCTGGTTTGCATAATGAATACGACCCCGTAATTTGGTCATTGTTTCATGAAATGCGTATTTCTATAATTTTCCCAATGCTGGTTTTTATGGTTCGAGTGAGGGGGAAAATGAGCGCCATTTTTGGTGTTTCGTTAACGCTTTTCTGTGGGGTTTTGATTTATCTGAATTCTTTACATGTATTGAATGTGCCCAACTTCATTCATACAATCCAATATATCGGTGCTTTTATTTGCGGCGCCCTTCTGGCTAAACACCGAAATGAACTCATTCACTTATTCGCGGAAAAAAATCGAGGTTGGAAATATTTGCTTATTGTGGTTTCTGTTTTTCTTTACACCAATTCACAATGGTTGCCTCAGATTATGCATGTAGTAGATGCGCGGGCAGGTGTTTTGTTTGATCAGATAGTTCTACAGGAGTTTATGACGATGATGGGGGTGGCTATCATGATCATAGCTTCACTTTCCACTGAAAAGATATCGATGTTTCTTGCTCTGAAACCGTTTAAGTTTCTTGGTTCGATATCTTATAGCTTATATTTATATCAGATGACGTAGTAATTCTTTCGCACATTTTTTTGGGGTGGTAAGAGGAAGGTTGGCAAAAAGAGAGCAACCCATGAGCGAATACAAAGAAGAAACGCAGGAAACGGCGGGTAGCGCCGTAGCCGGGGCCGAAGGCCACGGCAAGATCATAAGTATCGACGAAGGAAGGATTAAAGAACACCTGAGCGGGGTGGTACTAGAGGCGGTTGAGGAGACGTTGAACGCGCTACTAGACGCGGAGGCCGACCGGTTGTGCGGGGCGAAGCGTTATGAGCGCAGCGGGGATCGGGCTGACACCCGAGCGGGGCATTACGAACGGCAACTGCATACCAAAGCAGGCGAAGTCAGTTTGAAGGTGCCCAAGCTGCGGAGCCTGCCCTTTGAAACGGCAATCATCGAACGCTACAAGCGCCGGGAGAGCAGCGTCGAGGAGGCGCTCGTCGAAATGTATTTGGCCGGAGTGAGCGTGCGGCGGGTCGAGGACATTACCGAGGCGCTCTGGGGAACCCGGGTAAGCCCGAGCGTGGTGAGCGATTTAAACCAGAAGATCTACGGGCAGATTGAGGAGTGGCGCAACCGGCCCATCGAAGGCCGCTTTGCCTACGTCTATCTCGACGGGGTATGGCTTAAGCGAAGCTGGGGCGGAGAGGTTAAAAACGTGAGCATTTTGATCGCCGTGGGAGTTAACCAGGACGGCTATCGTGAAGTGCTAGCAGTGGCCGAAGGAACCAAGGAGGACAAGGAAAGCTGGACGAACTTCATGCGGGGGTTGAAGCAGCGGGGTTTGGCCGGAGTAAAGCTCTTCGTGAGCGACAAGTGCCTGGGGCTGGTAGAAAGCCTTGCGGATTTTTACCCAGAAGCGAAATGGCAGCGATGCACGGTGCATTTTTACCGCAACGTATGGACGGCGGTGCCGAGTGGGAAAGTCAAGGAAGTGGTGGCCATGCTCAAAGCGATCCATGCCCAGGAAGACCTGGCTGCGGCGCAGGAAAAGGCAAAGGCGGTCGTCTTTAAACTGCGGGAAATGAAGCTTGGCAAAGCAGCGGAACTGGTCGCGACGGGCATCGAGGAGACATTGAGCTACATGCACTTCCCCCGCGAACACTGGCGCAACCTGCGAACCAACAACCCGCTGGAACGCGTAATCCGGGAAATCCGGCGACGAACCCGAGTGGTAGGTTCCTTCCCCGACGGCCAGAGTGCCTTGATGCTCGCAGCCGCGCGGCTGCGGCACATCGCCGGAACCAAGTGGGGCAGCAAGCGCTACCTGGACATGAGCCGCCTGCGCGAGAACCCATCAGCCACAGAGGAAGCCGTAGCCTGATCGACAAATTTGATATCCGCCCCCGCGGGGGCGGATATCAAAACCAAACAAGAAACCCAAAAACAAAGACCAACCTTCCTCAGGCCATCAACTGAAAGTGCGAAAGAATCTGGACACTACCCTTAGCAAAGCCTGAATCCAGCATTTACATCAGCCCGCCATGTGCCCTATCCCATAAAGGCATGATTACTTTTCTGGCCGACGACCATTACAACGCCCACCCCGGGGCGGCTCTCCACGAAGCCATCGCGGGCCGTTTCTCCATTGCTTTTGCCGAGAACGATCTTTCGCCGCTGGAGGCCCCCGGTTTCGCGGAAAAGACCGAGTTGCTCATCCTCAATGTGATCGGTGAGACCTGCGGCCAGCCCGCCCCGAGTGCCGCCGCCGAAAAGGCCGTGCGCGCCTACGTCGAGGCGGGCAAGCCGTTGCTTCTGCTCCACGGCTCCAGCGCCGCCTTCTGGCAATGGGCCTGGTGGCGCGAAATCGTGGGCTTGCGCTGGGTGCGCGGCGGCGATCCCGATGGCGTGGAGCCCTCCACCCACCCGGTTCGCCCCTACCGCGTGGACGTTTCCAAGTGCCGCCACCCGCTTTGCAAAAAATTGCAGCCGATGGACTTGGGCGAGGACGAAATCTACACCCGCCTGGAGCAGGTCTGCCCCGTGACGGTGCTTTTGGAGACGACGACGGTGGAGGGGACTTTTCCCCAGGCCTGGGAAAACACGACGCCCTGGGGTGGCCGGGTTATCGGGTTCCTGCCGGGGCACAAGAAGGAGATCGTGCAGGCTCCGGCGATGGTCGCCAATGCCGTGACGCTGATCGAGGATCTGCTGGCGAAGAAATAGTTTGCGGGGGAGGTCGGGGTCAACTCTTGAAACTTGACAGAATGACAAGTTTCAAGAGTTGACCCCGGTTGCTGACTATTGCTTCGCCTGCGCCTTTGCCTTCGTTTTTGTCTTCGCCTGGGGCTTATTCGGGACTTTATCCGGGACTTTATCCGGGGCTGTCTCTTGGACTGTATCTTGAGCCTGATCCTGGCATTTCGCTTTCGCCTTCTCCATCGCGTGGCGGCGGTTCTCGAAGTAGGCCGAGCGCATGGCGACGTAGGGGTCGAGCGTGCCCGCTTTGAGGGTGTCGTATTCCTTGTAGTGCAGCGAGGTGTAGGTGAGCGCGTCTGCGCCCGTGACGGCCAGGCCGATCCAGTCGGGGTTGACGTAGTAGGTGGGGTTCAGGAACATGTCGCCCACTGATCCCACGGCTCCTCGCACGCTGGAGGGGCCCAGGATCGGGATGTTCAGGTAGCACCCAGAGGGAATGCGGTAGGTGGCCAGGGTTTGGTCCAAATCCGCCGGGTGGGGCTTGAGTTTCCAGTGGCTGGCCGGGTCAAAGAGGCCGCCGATGCCGACGGTGGTGTTGACGACGAAGCGGGCGGTCTCGACGCCCGCGCCTTTGAAGTGGCCTTCCAGCAGGTTGTTGACGCCGCGCACCGGGTATTTCAGGTTCACAAACGCGCGGTCGAGCGATTCGCGGAAGGACTTGGGTGTGACGTACCCGAAGCCGCGCGAGATGGGCTTGAGGACCCAGCTGTAAAGTTTGTCGTTGAAGGTGAAAAAGGCGCGGTTGACCTTCTCGATGGGGTCGGAGATGGCGACCGAGGCGGGCTGCTGCTCTGCGGGCGCGGAATCGGCGAAGGGGTCGCGAAAGGAGCTGTCGGCGGATTTGTTTGCCGTGCCGCTGGTCTGAATCTTCCCCCCTGCCGAGCCGGGGTTGTCGAAGGGATCGTTAAAAACGCCGTCGTTCGAAAGATTAGCTCCGCGAGCCAGCGGGGCGGCGACGAGTAGCAGGAAGAGGAGGGTGTTTTTCATCGGAGGGCAGGCGAGGCGGGTTTCTTTGATTTGATTTCCTGAAGGAGTCCATCGTATCCCGACTTCGCGATGATGGCATCAAATTGATCGCGGTAGTTTTTTACCAGGCTTACGCCTTCGATGACGACGTCGTAGACTTTCCAGTCGCCCGAGGCGTTTTTCTGCATCCGGTACTCTACGGGGTGATCGACGCTGGACTTGGTGGTGAGCTGGATTTTCACCTGGGCGAAGTCGGTGCCGCTGTCCTGGATGATTTTTTCTCCCTGGTAGGCGATGTGGTCGAGTTCGCCGTAGTAGGTGGCGATTTTCTGGGCGTAGGTTTCTTCCAGGAATTGGCTGAAGAGTTTGATGAACTCGGATTTCTGCCCCGGGTTGAGCTTGGCCCAGTGGCGGCCCAGGCAGGCGCGGGCGCTTTCTTCCCAGGCGAACCGGGGGTCCATGGCTCTCTGGACGAGCCCGACGCGCTGGGCTTTTTTGTCGTCGCCCTGCACTTTGGGGTCGTTGAGGGAGGTGAGCAATTTGTCGGTGGTGGTCTTGATTTCGGCCATCGGGCTGCCCGCCAGCGCTCCGGCGGCCAGCGAGATTATACAGAGGGCGTTGATAAAAAGTCGTTTCATAGAGATTGGTAAATCTGTTTAGTTCGCGGCGGGCTTAGGGGCGGAGATGCTGCCTTGGACGTACTTGGAGATAAGGCTTTCGATGTCGAGGGCCGGTTCGGTGTTGATGAGCAGCCCTCCGGGTGTGATGGCGCGGTCATCCCCGCCGGGGGTGATTTCCACGTATTTTTCGCCGATGAGTCCTTTGGTTTTGATGGAGGCCATGGCGTCTTTTTGCAGGACGATGCCGTGTTTGATAACGAAGACTACCTTTGCTTCGTAATCCTCGAGGCCAATGGACTTAATGCGGCCAATCTCTACCCCTGCGATCATGATCGGGCTGCCTGCCTGGAGGCCGCTGCAGTTGGTGAAGACGGCCTGGACCTCATAGCCGTTGGCGGCAAAAAAGTCGTTGCGGGCGACTTGCAGGCTCAGGATGGCCAGGCAAAGAATGCCGAGCGCCATGAAGAGGCCGACATAAAATTCGAAATGGCGTTGTTTCATAGGAATGCATTAACGGAGACGGATCGGCCCCTCGATGTTGCCGTTCACAAATTGGTCTATGATGGGGGCAGGGGAGGTGCGCAGCGACTCCGGGGTCTCCTCGGCGACGATTTTTCCGTCGTGGAGCATGGCCACTTTCTGGACGATCCCGAAGATTTCCGGGATTTCGTGCGAGACGAGGATTCCCGTGAGGTTGAGCCGCTTGTGGGCGGAGTCGAACAGCGTCAGGATGGAGTTGACCACCATCGGGTCGAGCCCCGTGGTTGGTTCGTCGAAGAGAATGATCTCCGGGGCGCGTACCAGCGTGCGGGCGAGGGCCGCGCGTTTGAGCATGCCGCCGCTGAGCTGGGCGGGGAATTTGTCCACGGCCTCGGTGAGGCCCACGAGGTCGAGCTCTGTCATCACGCGTTGGCGGATTTCGGATTCGCTCAGCCGGGTTTTTTCCCGCAGGGGAAAGGCGACGTTGTCGTAGACCGTCTCGGAGTCGAAAAGCGCGCCATTCTGGAAGACGTAGCCGACGCGGCTCCGGAGCGCTTCGAGTTCTTTGCGGGGCATCTGGTCCACGTCCCGGCCATCGACGAGCACGGTGCCGGAGTCCGGCTTTACCAGGCGCACGATGTGACGCAAGAGGAGGCTTTTGCCGCTGCCGCTGAGGCCCACGAGCGCCACGAATTCCCCGGCTTTGACTTCCAGGTTGACGCCGCTCAAGACTTCCTGTTTGCCGTAGGTTTTATGGAGATTTTGGATGCTGATCACGGGATGGAGGCTCCTTTTACTTAATGATCAGCGCACTTAGGAGATAGTCCAGCACGAGAATGAGCACCGAGGCGTTGACGACCGCCTGTGTGGTGGCCGCGCTGACTCCCTCGGCTCCGAAGCTGCTCTTAAAGCCCTTGTAGCAGCAGACCCACGCGATCACGAGCCCGAAACACGCCGCCTTGTAGGAGCTGTTGAGGACGTCTTGGAAGACCACGTTGTTGTGCATTTCGCCGAAGTAAACCCCGGCATTGAGCCCCTGCACGCGTACCGCCAGCAGGTAGCCGCCGAAGATGGCGACGACGTTGAAGACTGCCGCGAGCAGCGGCATGGCGACGACCAGCGCGATCAGGTTTGGCACGACCAGGTAGCGCATCGGGTTGAGGCCCATCAGCTCCAGGGCGTCGATCTGGTCGTTAATGCGCATGATGCCGAGCTGCGCGGTGATCGAGGACCCGGCGCGGCCCGTGACCATCAGCGCCGCGAGCACGGGGCCCAGTTCGCGCAAGAGCGAGAGGGCCACCAGCGGCCCGAGAAAGGCCTCTGAGCCGAGCTGGCGCAGCGAGTGGTAGCCCTGGAGCGCCAGCACCATGCCGGTGAACGCCCCGGTGAGGCAGATGACCGGCATCGACTTCCAGCCGATGAACCAGATTTGCTTGATCACGCGGTTCCACTTGATCGGCGGGGCAAAGCAGAGGCCCACCGACTCCAGCAGGAAAAACGTACACTCTCCGAGTGCGGAAAGTTGCCCGATAAACCAGCTCCCGAGCTGAGAAAAAAGTGCGGTCATAGGATTTCCCCGCGGGCAGGCAGGGAAATCCACTTTCCGCGAGGCATGCCCATGACAGCCTCGGCCGAATGCGCAACATGGAAGCGGAAATTCATTGAATAGAGTATCCATGTAACGCCTGATCCCTGCCAGTGTCAAGGAACACCGCCAAGAGAGGCCCTCCTGGAGCGGCTTTTCGGGCGCGGCGAAATATTTCCCCCTGGGGCTTGATTCCGGTCTCGACTTCCGCCCCCAAAACCGCTTTCCCTTGGGCCTGAACGGATCGCCTGCACTTTATAGAGCCCGACATGTCTAAAACCCGTTACGTCCTCGATACTTGCGTCATTCTCGAAGATCCCCAAGCCCTTTTCGCCTTCGGCGAGCACGAAGTGGTCATCCCCGTGGAGGTGCTCTCCGAAACGGACCGAAAAAAGACGGAGCGAAGTGAGATCGGCGCCAACGCCCGGGAGTTCCATCGCCTGCTGGAGACGACGCTCAACCCGACGATGTTCCCCGACTTCATGGAGAACCCGGAGAAGGCCGTCAAGACCCCCGGCGGCGGCACGCTGCGCATTACGGGCCTGACCGCCTCTCGCCGGAAAGCCCACAAGCTGGAGGAAGCCGCCACGGAGGCCTTCGGCGGGCCCTCCATCACGGATAATTTGATCCTCTGCGCCGCCCTGCGCGAACGCGAAACGGTCAAGGGCAAATCGATCCGCGTGGTGCTTGTCACCAACGACATTACGCTGCGGCTCAAGGCCCAGGTCTGCGGCCTCCCGGCGGAGAAATACCGCCGCATCAGCGCCAGCCGCGAGGAAACCGCGCTCCTCTCCGAGCCGATCCCCAAGCTGGTCCTGGAGCCGACCCTCTTCCAGCGCTTCGCCACCAAAGGGACCCTCGACCTCGAGCCCGAGCAGCAGCCCGCCAATCGCTTTGCCTCCTACGTGCTGGTCAGCAGTGGGGTAGGGCACGCGCTCCCGGCTCGCATCAGCGGCCTCCAGCTGCGCCGCCTTAAAATCCCCAAGTGCTACGGTGGCCGCCACGGCACGGAGATCCGCCCGCGCAACCTGGAGCAGACCTGCTTCTACGATGCCCTGCTCGACCCGGAGATCCAGATTGTCACCGCCGCGGCCCGCGCGGGCACGGGCAAGACGCTCCTGTCCGTCAATTCGGGCCTGATCCACCTGGACGAAGGCACCTACAACAAGATGTGCGTGGCGCGGGCCACCGTCGGCATTGGCAAGGACCTGGGGGCCCTGCCCGGCGGCATCGAGGAGAAGCTTTTCCCCTGGACGCGGATGATCTACGATTCGCTGGACCGGATTTTCACCCCCGGCCAGAAGGAGGGCAAGGACGGCAACGAAAAGCGCACCCGGGGCGCGCTGCCGCACAAAGGCCAGTCGCCCATGCAGGCCGTCAAGGCGCAGACCGCCGCGCCCAACGGCGGCAAGGTCCACAAGCCGTATGACTTCCTGCTCGAACAGGGGCTCCTGGAAATCGAGCCCCTCTACTACCTGCGGGGCCGGTCCATCCCGAACGCGTTTTTCATCGTCGACGAAGTGCAGAACATCAACTTAAGCGAGCTGAAAACCATCGCCACCCGCATGGGCGAGGGGTCCAAGCTGGTCTTGATCGGCGACCCGAGCCAGATCGACGCCCCCTACCTGAGCCCGGAGAATAACGGCCTCGTCCACGCCGCGCGCCGCTTCGCGGGCCAGCCGATGCACGCCCACGTGGCGCTGCAAAAGGGCGAGCGCAGCCCGCTGGCGGAATTGAGCTCCAAGCTGCTCTAGCGGCGGGCCCCCAGGCCGGGGTTGAAAACGGCGCTAAGCCATTTTAGTTCTTGGATTTACGCATCGCGGGAGTTACGCTTCCGCACGAAGGCATAAAGGTCCCCCCATGACGCCTATCCGGCCTAGTAAAGGCGCTGCTTGCTCGCCTACGAACACCGTTTCGTTTGCGCTGTGTCGCCGATGTCTTTTGCCTTTTCCTCTCCCGGTGAAACGGTGATTTTTCGATTCTCCCCCCCTCCTCCGGTCCCATGATCAAGCGCCCCACATCCCTGCGTTTCCGGCTGATGTTTCTGGTGGTGACGGCAATCCTGCCCATCTTCGGGCTGATGCTTTACCAGGCTGCTCGCGAGCAGGATCGGAAATTAAGGGAATGCGAGGACGAAGCAAGACGGCTGGCCACCCAGGCGGCGGGGAGCATCAGCCAGGCAACGGAAGGGGCCCGGCAAATGCTCCTGGCACTGGCCTGCACGGAGCCGGTCCGGACAATGAACGCCGAGGCGACCGCGCCGCTGCTGGCCGACTTGCTCGGGCATTCCAAGAGTTATGTGAACATCGGCTTGGTGCGTTCCGACGGCCTGGTCCTCGCCAGTGCAGTGCCCATGAAGGAGGCGGTATATATCGACGATCGTCTCTGGTTTCGCACCTTGAGGGAGACGGGCGAACTTGCCGTTAGCGAGTACCTGATCGGGCGGATTTCAGGGAAAGCGGGCGTCAACCTTGGCTTTCCACTTTACCCTTTGCCCGGGAACCCGTTTCCCGGGGCGCTTTACGCATCGCTCGATTTGAAGATGATCCAGCGCTGCCTCGCTCAGATCCATCTACCGGCCCATGCCGTCATCCTGGTGGTGGATAAGAAAGGAACGTGCGTCGCCCGCCGTCCGGAGATCACCCAGACGGGGGTTTCCGCCCGCTCCTGGGTTGCGTTTCAGGAGGCGGGCGCGCGGGTGGGGGTGCCGGTGACCACCGTGGGCAACGACGGGACGCTGCGCGATTACCATTACGTCAACCTGCCGGGGATCGAAGGGCTCATGGTCGCCGTGGGCATCTCCAGGGCGGACGCCACGGAGGAAAGCCGGGCAGCATTCCGACGCAATCTCTACATCCTGGCGTTTTGGACGGCGGCGTCGCTGGGATTGGCGGGGCTGATCGGTCAGGCCTCTGTTCTTAAGAACGTCGACCACCTTAGCGCCACGGCCCGGCGGCTGGCCGCGCAGGACTGGAGCGCGTCGGCCGCCATGTCTGGCGGCGCGTCCGAAATCCGGCAACTGGCCAGCACGTTTGACGCCATGGCGGCGGCGCTGCGGCGGCAAAACGAGGACCTGGAGGAACAGGTGTGGAGGCGAACCGCCGAGCTGAGCGCCACCAACGCCTCCCTCACCGACGCGCTCGCGCAGGTCACCACGCTCAATGGCCTCCTGCCGATTTGCAGCGGCTGCAAAAAGATCCGCGACGACCAGGGCTACTGGAGCCAGATCGAGCACTACATCTCGGCCCATTCCGGGGCCCAGTTCTCCCACAGCCTCTGCCCGGATTGCGCCAAAAAGTATTTTCCCGAGCTGAATTTGGACGAACCGCAGCTCCCCGGGTTTTCCCCAACGCCGCAATCGCCTCCCCCTGCGGGAGATGCGCCTCCGCGGACCCCGGCAAAAGCCTGAAATTCGGGGGACGGATTTGTGCAATCTAGTATTGCCGGTTTCTCTCAGTAGGGCATACTTGGTAGCGAATGAAATTTATCGAGACGGTTTTCTCGAAACTGCAACGCCATCCGAAGCGCATCGTCTTTCCGGAAGGGACGGAACCTCGCGTCCTTCACGCCGCAGCCGAGATGGTCAAACTCAAAATCGCCGCCCCGATTCTGCTGGGCAACATGGCAGAGATTCAGCGCATCGCCGCTATCGAGGGGGTGAACCTCTCGCACATTGGCTTGATCGACCCGGCCAGCGCCAGCGACCTGCCGATGTTCTGCTCGTGGCTCAACCGCATGCAGCGCTACCGCAACCTCGGCCCCGGCGAGGCCCAGAGCTTCCTGGTGAACCCGAATTACTTTGCCGCGATGATGATCCAGCACGGCCAGGCCGACGGCTTGGTCGGCGGCGTGAGCGGCTACGCCGGGTCCCTCCTGCGCCCCCTTTTCCAGCTGGTTAAGCCGCTGCCGGATGTCTCCTTTATTTCGAGCTGTATGGTCATGGCCCTCAATGACTCCACCTACGGCGAAAACGGCGTCCTCTTCTTTGCCGATTGCGCCGTCATTCCCGAGCCGACCATTCCGCAGCTCGCGCAGATCGGCGTCCAGGCGGGCAAACTCTGCGCGCAGCTCACCGGTACCCGCCCGCGCGTCGCCTTCCTGAGCTTCTCCACCAAGGGAAGCTCCAAGCACCCTTCCGCCGAGAAAATGGCCGCCGCCACGGCGCTGGCCAAAAAGGCCGCTGAAAAAGCCGAAATGGACATGGAGATCGACGGCGAACTCCAGGCCGACACCGCGCTGCTCCCCGAGCTGGGCCGCCGCAAAGCCCCCAACAGCCTCGTCGCGGGCCAGGCCAACGTCCTTATTTTCCCGGATTTGAACAGCGGCAACATCTCCGCCAAGCTCGTCGAACACCTGGCCGGAGCCGAAGCCTACGGCCAGATCCTCCTCGGGCTCTCCAAACCGTGCGCCGACCTTTCCCGTGGCGCCACGGTCGAAACCATCGTAGGGGCCGCCGCCATCGTGGGCCTCCAAGCCATCCAATACCGCAAACTCTATCCGTCCGACGGCACGGAAGATCAACCCGAAGTGTAGAACGCCCTTAGCGCCCATTATTCTCTTCTCGTGAATACCGTCACCCCTCGTCTCTTCATTGCCGCAACCAAACAAAACGACGGTAAAACCACTTCCGCCCTGGGTCTCTTTTCGGTCTTGAAAAAGCGCCTCGGCCGGATCGGTTTCATCAAACCCGTCGGGCAGCGCTTTGAGGAAGTCGACGGCAAGCGGATCGACGAGGACACGGTGCTGATGGACCGCACGTTCAGCGTCCAGACGCCGATCGAGGACATGAGCCCCATCGCCGTCGTGCCCGACTTCACTCGGCGCTACATCGACAACGCCAACAACGACCACCTCGTGCGGCGGCTCCAGAACTCGTTCGACCGCGCCTGTTGGGAGAAGGATTTTTGCATCATCGAAGGCACCGGGCATGCCGGAGTCGGCTCCGTGTTCGACCTCTCCAACGCCCGCGTGGCCAAGCTCCTGGGCAGCAAGGTGCTCATGGTCACCAAAGGGGGCATCGGGCGGCCGATTGATGAAATCGCGCTCAACAAAGCCCTCTTCGACAAAGAAGGCGTGGAACTGGCCGGGGTGGTGGTCAACAAGATCCTGCCCGAGAAGTTCGAGTTCGTGAAAGACTTCTGCCAGCGCGGCTTGGCCCGCCTTGGCATCGAGCTGGTCGGCGCGATGCCCGCCGAGCCGGTGCTCTCCAGCCCCACGCTTAACGAAATTTGCAAACAGGTCCGGGGGCGCTTCGTCAATTCCCGCTCCGAAGCCCACCGCAAAGTCGAGCGCACCATCATCGGGGCCATGGAATCGAGCCACGTCATGGAGGAGTTCACGCCCGGCACGCTGGTCGTTACGCCCGGCGACCGCGAGGACATCATCCTGGCCGCGCTCTCCACGACCGCCCTCCTGGAGCCTCAGCGCAAGGGCCTTACCGGCCTCATCCTTTCCGGCGACATGCTGCCGCACCCGACGGTGCTCAACTTGATCGCCCAATCCGCCCTGCCCGTCATCGCCAGCCCCATGGACAGCTACTCCGTGGCCAGCTCCATCCACACGATGACCATCAAAACGCTGCCGGGCGACTACGAGAAAATTCACCGCATCCAGTCGATGGTCGAAAAGTATATCGACATCGACCGCATCCTGGAAAAGCTCGGCGTGCCGAAGTGCTAAATTTCCGATTCCGGAAACGCCAACTACAGATCCCGCTTTCGGAGAAAGAACCGGCTGTGGCCCGGGGGATAGTCATCCAAGCGGCCGAAGACAGAATACCCCAGGGCTTCGTAAAACGGGAGCGCCTGAAAGCTGAACGTATCCAGGTGAGCGTGCTCGCACCCACGGACCCGGGCCTCACGCTCCGCAGCCAGCATCATTTGTCGCCCGAGACCTTGTTTGCGAAATGCTTCCGATACCCAGAGATATTGGATCGAAAGCCAGTTCCAATGCGTTAACCCAACGAGGCCGCCGACAACCTCGGAGCCCTGGCGGGAGAATACCGCCAGATTACAGGCGGAAGCCGGTCCCGCCTGCGTTTCGTTGAACTCCACCAAGTGCCTGAAAATCTGCTCCGTTTGTTCTGGGGTTGGATGCGGTTCAATGTGAACTTCAACGGGGTTCATAACGAAGCAGAGTTTCGCGGACAAAAGACGTGCCCAATCCGGAGACTGGGCACGAGAGTCATCGGGGAGAGCGCGCCTATTGAGCTGCTTCCGCCTTTTCTTCCTTCTTCTCCTCCTTCGGAACCGGGCGGGCTTGGCTGCCCGAGACGCGCATCAAGCCGCAACGGGTCGCCGCCCCCACCACCAGCGCTGCCACGCGGTGCTTGAGCCGGTAGGCGCGCATCGCCAGCCAGAGCACGTAGAGGAGGTACGCTATCCGCAACCCCTTGTGCAGGTTGCTGTGGCTGTGGATGTTGTAGAGTAGGATCGAAAGGAAAATCAGGTTCGAAAGCACCGTCGTCACCACGGGCTGGAACTTGAGCCGCACGCGGGTAAGGCACTTCGGCCCACCGTGGTATTCGGTGACGGTCGCCAGGCTGATGCTCCAGAGCTGGTTTCCGTAAATCGTCACATCCCACGGCTTCCAGCCGGTGTCGGTGGAGTAGCGCCAGTCCTCGGTTTCCAGCACGGCGAAAATCTCTTCGAGCAGCTTTTCGCGGCCCACGCCGGTTTCGTTCCAGAACGTCAGCTTCGAGATCGACCCGCCCGCGCCCCGCTTGCCGAGCGTTGCTTCCGGCCGAGAGATGACTCCCTGCGGCGTCTGCTTGTACTTCAGCCAAGTGAAGTAGCGGGCATAGCCGCGCGAAATGGGCTGCACCAGCGCTAGCCCGGCCACCAGAAGCCGCGCCAGGATGGTGTCGTGCTTGGGCTCGATCCGGGCATGGATCATGTACGAAAGGGCCACCAGGAACGTGGCGCCGAACATCAGGTAGGCCACCATCCCGAGCGAACGGAACGGGAACGAAAGCAGCAGGATGAAAGCGGAGAGCGTCACCCACTCGATCGAGCTGACGTAAGCCGCGATCTCGGATTGCGGCGTGGGGTAGATGGACTGGAAGAGCCCCTGGCCAAACACGCCATGGTAAATGATGGGCCGGTTGAACAGCCACGTGAACCGGGGCGGTCCGTAGATTTGCCCCTTCCATTTCGCCGTGCCGGTCGGCCCGAAGAAAATGAGGTGCTTGAAGCGCAGCATCGACTCCGCCTCGCCATAGCCATCCTGCTGGCCCTTAAACGCCTTGAGCGTAAAGCGCCGGTAGTGCCAGACGATGGCCGACGGGCTGAACGCGATGGTCCCGCCGTTGGTCTGCAAGCGCCAGCAGAAATCCACATCGTCGCCCGCCTTGCGGTACTCTGTGTCAAACCCGCCGATGCTCATGAACGCCCAACGGTGGAAGGCCATGTTGCAGCCGGGGATGTGCTCGGCCACCACGTCCGTCAAGAGCACGTGCGTCGGGCTGCCCGGGGCCGCCGCGACGGCCGCCTGCACCCAGTTGACCGCGGGGGGCGAAATGTTCGGCCCGCCCACGCCGCAGTAGTCGCCGCTTAAGAGCGTGCCGATCAAGTAGTAAAGCCAGTCGGCGTCGGGCATGCAGTCCGAGTCCGTGTAGGCGATCACGTCGCCATGCGAGGCGTAGGCCCCCGCGTTGCGCGCGTAGGAGAGGCCCATATTCTTCTGCACGATATGGATGAACTTCGGGGCCTTGCGCCCCAGCGCCTCTGCTTTTGCCTCGCGAGTGGCCAGGAAGTTTCGGACGAGCTCCGGCGTGTTGTCCTTGGAGCCGTCGTCCACCAGCACCACCTCATAGTTGGGGTAGTTGAGCAGGTCGAGCGATTCCAGGCAGTCCTTCAGGGTCTTTTCGCCGTTGTACGAGCAGACGATCACCGAGACCATCGGGTAAGCCTTCAGCTTCACGCGCTCCGTCTGCGCCCCCTTGCCGTTGAGCTTCGCCTTGAGGGTGTGAAAGGCCTTCTTGGGCTGCCGGGCGCGCGTGACGAGGCCGAATTGCCAATCTTCGATCTCGTGGCCGCCCGTGAACCATTCGTCCGTCCAGGAGAAGAAAATCGTCCCTGCCGCGCCGCCGAGCACCACACAGTCGAAGTGCCAATCGAGCACCTCGGCTTGCGCGTCCTCGCCCTTGCGCATCGTATCGAGGCCGAACTCGCCCATGATGAGCGGCTTATCCTCGGCGAGGTTCTGGAGCCGGGCCAGGTAGCGTTCGAAATCAGGCCGACGCTCCAGGTAGACGTTGAACGTGTAGAAATCGACGTTGGAGGGGAGCAGATACTCCGTTGGCGGATAGCTCGCGTAGGAATAGAGCGGCTCCGGGTCCACCGAACGGGCGATATTGATGAGCTCCTCTACAAAATAGGTCACGCGCTTGGCTCCGAGCCAGCGAACCATGGTTGTCGGGATTTCATTGCCCACCAGATAGGCGAAAATCGCCTCATGCCCCTTGTTGCGGGCCACCGCGTCGCGCACCGTCTTGACGATCTGCTTGCGGATCTTACGGTTATTGAGGAACTCAACGTGCTCCGCCCAGGGGATGGAAATAATGCAGCGCATCCCGTGGTCGCGGCAAACGTCCAGGAACCACTTGGGCGGCACGTGGTAGATGCGGATAATGTTCACCCCCAGCTCGCGCATCAGCTCGAAATCCTGCGCGGCGCGTTCGGGCGTGGGAAGGAAATCGCCGTCGGCGTTTGGGTGGAAGGGGCCGTAAGTCACCCCTTTGAGGAAGAATTTTTCATCCCCGGCGAAGAAAAACTTCGCACGAGGCCGCACCCGCTCCAGATGGGGAGCGGTGAGGGAAAGTGGAACCGTGGGATCAGCCAAGACCTGAGACATTGCTAGGGAAAAGAAGATAATCTCTAAATGGGAAGAGGCCACTTGGCAATCCCGCGTTTTAGGGGCGGGCAGCCGGGAGAGTGGGGAGGGAGAAAATGGGAGTAAAAACGGGAAAAGTCGCGGTAAAACGTGAATTTTTGAAAAAATCTGATTGCAGAGGTGGCGTTGGATCGCTACCTTCACCGCTCCCAGCCCCGAAGGGGGCACGAGAGTGGAGTCTTAGCTCAATTGGTCAGAGCGCCGCCCTGTCACGGCGGAGGTTGCGGGTTCGAGCCCCGTAGACTCCGCCACTCTCAAATCTCTGGAGAGTGGCTTGAAAACAAGGTCTGCGGCTATCGGGGTCTCCACCAAAGAATGGGGAGGGAGGAAGATATGGTGATATTGTGCTAATTAGCCGCAGGCGGCAAGCACACGGATTTGGTAGTTGGAGAAGTTTCTAAAGCCGTAAGCGCGGCGTTGGATGAGTTTCATTTTACGGTGGAAGCCCTCTGTAATGCCGTTGTTCCTGGTAAAACGCCACATGCAGGCGATGGGCTCGGCCCAGGAACGAAGGGTATGGGCCAGAGTGATGAGGGGCTCGAAGCGGCTGGTGGTGAGGCGGTTGATAAAGCCCAAAAGCGGGTCTCCACCAAAGAATGGGGAGGGAGGAAGATATGGTGATATTGTGCTAATTAGCCGCAGGCGGCAAGCACACGGATTTGGTAGTTGGAGAAGTTTCTAAAGCCGTAAGCGCGGCGTTGGATGAGTTTCATTTTACGGTGGAAGCCCTCTGTAATGCCGTTGTTTCTGGTAAAACGCCACATGCAGGCGATGGGCTCGGCCCAGGAACGAAGGGTATGGGCCAGAGTGATGAGGGGCTCGAAGCGGCTGGTGGTGAGCCGGTCGATGAAGCCCAAAAGCTCTTGAGCCAGAGGGCGGCATTCGCGGCGCCTTCTGTGCTTCTGGTTGAGGAGAGCGCGTAGGTGGTGCATTTCGGGGTCTCCACCAAAGAATGGGGAGGGAGGAAGATATGGTGATATTGTGCTAATTAGCCGCAGGCGGCAAGCACACGGATTTGGTAGTTGGAGAAGTTTCTAAAGCCGTAAGCGCGGCGTTGGATGAGTTTCATTTTACGGTGGAAGCCCTCTGTAATGCCGTTGTTCCTGGTAAAACGCCACATGCAGGCGATGGGCTCGGCCCAGGAACGAAGGGTATGGGCCAGAGTGATGAGGGGCTCGAAGCGGCTGGTGGTGAGGCGGTTGATAAAGCCCAAAAGCTCTTGAGCCAGAGGGCGGCATTCGCGGCGCCTTCTGTGCTTCTGGTTGAGGAGAGCGCGCAGGTGGTGCATTTCGGCGTGCAGAGGCTCCAATGCAGGGTAGGCGGCGAAAAGCCGCGCGAGGCGCAAGTGTTGGGCCGCAGTTAGCTTATTTGGGGCTTTGCGGAGGACGGCAAGAGAGCCGATGTTATTTTTCAAGTCAGGGGCGATCTGCCGTGCCAAGGCCATAAAATGATGGATGACGACGCGGATGACGTGGAAGCGGTCGGCGACGATGCGAGCGTTAGGGAACCACTTGCGGATCAAGGCGCGGTAAGGGCTGGAGAGGTCGATACAGACCACGCGGACATGCTCCCGGCCTTGAAGGCGGGCAACCAATGGGGCCAATTCGCGAGGGCTGCGGCCAGGGACAACGTTGAAGACACGGTGGTTTTTAAGATCAACGAATGTAGTGGCGAAGCGTTGGCCCTTGTGGAGGGTGTGCTCGTCGATGCCGAGGACCATGGGGCAGCGCAAACTGCTTCGTTCCTTGGCTTTGCGCTCGGTGAACTGGTGGTAGATGCGCTCAATGGTGGCGCTGCCGATGTGAAGGATGCGGGCCAGAGTGGAGACGCAGATGCCGTTGTCGTGAGCCCGGTAAGTGCTTTCGCGGAATGGCTCGCTGCTGTGGCGTCCGGGGAGAAGTCCCGGTAGCGGTGGAACAAAGGAGTGCCGACAATCCAAACAGCGCAACCGCCGGGTATGGACGACCAGAGCGGTGGGTTCGCCAAAGCGATCGAGGTGGCGTACCTGCTTTTGATACCTGCCCTTGCTGTGGAGGCGGCCGCCTCCACAGCAAGGGCAGGAGGAGGTTCGCGCTTCGGGTTTAACGTGGATTTTAAGAGGCAATGTGGCTTCGGTATATAGTACCTGGTAGCCACTGATTCCGATTCGATTGAGCAGTGAGGTCATTAGCACTTTCTTTCATCTTTTGACCTCCCTCCCCATTCTTTGATGGAGAGCCCGTTTACTCCCGCAACCAACCGCGAAAGTGACATCCGAGGCGATTGACTTGGATGGGAGGGTACGGCCGAAAATCGCGCGGAACTTCGGCTTCGGGGGCGGCAAGCGTTGCCCCGATCTGGGTCGGAACCGAAAACGCCAAAATCGGTCCGATTTTTCAGTGGGCCCCTTTGCGTGGATTTTCGCCGCGTCCGCGTCGCGCCCCGTAAATCATCCGCCGTCCGGGAAGATCGGACGACCGCGGCCGACGGGAGGATGCTTTTCCCCGGGGGATCCGTCGTCGAGCAAAAACCGGACTGTATCTGTCGTTAAGAACTCGCGCAAACGACGAACGGGCAACCGAACAAAAATCCGAATGTATCTATCAATTGGAACGGAAACCGCGCCGCGGGAGTTCCAGCAACCATGAACGACTCGGATAATTGGCCCAAAAAACTGACGCGCAACGGCTCGACGGTTAAAATATACCGTCGGGAAGTCGGGGAGCGCTTTGAATACAGGGTGGATTGGTACGTCGGAGGCTGTCGGCGACAAAAAAAATTCATCGAAGAGGGGAAGGCCCTTTCCTTTGCAAGGGAACAACTGGATTTGCTCGCGGCGGGCAAGGAAGAGGTGGTCGCTATGGACAAGTCCGATCGCGACGCATTCGTGGAGGCGGAGCGGATATTGCGCCCTCTGGGAACGGGAATCATCGCGGCGGTGACGGAATACGCGACCGCGGTCGGTATTCTCAGGGGGCGCGGGCCGCTGACGGGGGCTGTCAGGGATTACGTCGCCGCCACCGACATTCTGGGCGGAAGGGCATCGCTGGTGGGGGCCGCCAAGGATTTCGTGGCGAGATCCGCATCCCCCCTGATTCCGATCGACACCCGCGACGCGATCGAGGAAATGATTGCCATCCACGAATCCGAACTGGCGAAGAAGCCGAAACGGCGGCGCGATGTGCAAACGTTGCGTAGCCACCTGAGGCAGTTCGCCAAGTTCGCCGTGAAACAAGTCGCCGCCGCGACCGTGGACGACGCGGTCACCTGGCTTAGGACGACCACGGACACGGATCGATATTACAACAACAAGCGCACGTCGCTTGTTCGGTTCGGGAACTACTGCAAGCTGAAGGGTTACCTCCCGAACGACAGGCCGACGGTGTTCGATTTGGTGCGCCGCAAACGGAATGTCGGCATTCACGAGGTTTATGCCCTGCCCTCGTCATCGTTGAGACGGCTTCTTGGCGCGGCCATGGACGCCGGAAACACCGAAGCGGCGCTATACTACTGCATGGGTTTTTTCACCGGCATGAGAACTTCCGAGCTGCAGCGCCTGCGTTGGGAATTTTTCCAAAGGGAACTGAATTGTATCCGGCTTCCCAAGTCGGTGACGAAAACCAATCGGGGGCGGACCGTTCCCATTCTGCCGGTCCTTGCGGCTTGGGTGGATGTCCTGCAACCGCTGCCGCAAATGGGCAAACGGCCATCTTTGATTTACTCATCCAACGGGGTGCGGATGTGAACCGGAGGGATGACGAAGGAGGCACGCCTTTGATTCGGGCGATCATGCCCTATTTCAAAGATAAGCCACGGCTTGGAATGATCGACAAGCTCTTGGCAAAGGGAGCAGACCTCAACCTGGGAACTGAGAACCCCGGGGTAAAAGAGGGGGCTCCATCGGCCCTGAAAGCTGTAATGATTGGCGGAATCAGCGGGGGATCCTCAGACAATGCGCCATCGGACGCCGACGCCGCTCGAAAGCTCGTTGCCAAGCTCTTGAACCATGGAGCCCGTTTCCCTGTGACGAAAGATAGCGATGCGGAACACATGCTGATTGCTGCCGCTGCCGGAGAGCTTGAGACAGTGCAAAAGCTCCTGGCGCGTGGCGTTTCACCCGATGTTTCTGACACCAAAGGATGGACGCCACTGATGAGCGCCAGCGCGCTGGGTTATAGCGAAATCATGAGAATCCTGATCGACGCAGGAGCAAACGTGAGTGCACGCGATGCCGCCGGATTGACGCCGCTTTGGCTCGCCATTTCGAGCAATCCCAACGCCGCGGATATCCAACTACTCTTGAACAAAGGAGCCGATCCCAACGCCAACGCTGACTTCTTTGGCACGGCATTGATCATGGCCATTAACCGCAATGACGTTGATCTCGTGCGCGATCTTCTCAAACGCACCGCAAATCCAAACGCTTGTCGAAACATCCACAGGGAATCCCACGCTCCAATCCATGTATCAGTGTGTGGCGAACACACGAACCCGGAAATCGCCAAGCTTCTTCTCCAATATGGTGCCGACCCAAATCCCAAGTGCTCTGAGAACCGCAGCCCGCTCTACTGGGCAATCAATCACCAACAGACGGAGACAGTAAGAGAGCTTCTCAAAGCTGGGGCCGATCCCAGAAAAACGGACAACTACAAGAAGTCCATCTCACAGGCGGCCGATGACTGCGATAACCAGGAAATTAAGAGCATGATCAAAGCGGCCTTGGGAAAGAAGGAGATTCCTAAATCCTCCAAGTCTGTTGCCGGGACAGTCATCGGACCCGATGGAAAGCCCGTTGATGGCGCGCGGGTGACAGCCGGGGACCAAACGCAGAAATCCACAGCAAAACCCGAGGCAAAGACTGTGATTATTCATGTGCTGGATAGCGATGGGGCACCCCTTTCGGGAGCTTCCGCGAAAGCGGAGGGGCCAAATATTTCTATCGACGTGATGACCGGTTCCGATGGCTTGGCCACGATCTCATTGCCCACGGCTCGCCCGCAGTACTTAACGGTCCGGGTGCGCAAGAATGGGTATGTTCCAAAAATCATATACTGGAGCTTGGATCAGCCGAGTTTTAGTTTGCCTGGCGATTTCACCTTGAAGATGGAAAGGGCTCAATCCATCGGCGGGGTGGTCAAGAATGACGACGGTCAAGCTGTGAAAGGAGCCAAGGTAGTTTTGATTATCCGTGGCTCATCAATGGGCGTCAGCCAAGAGGTATTCGATGACCTTTGGGAACGGCGCGTCACGACGGACAAGGATGGCAAGTGGCACTTCGACGAAGCCCCGTCCGATCTCCGCTCACTGAGCGTGAAGCTGGAACATCCCGACTATATCAGCAACGCCCATATCGATCCACGCCCGAGCGATGCCGACTTCAAAAACCAGAAGGCCGTGCTTATCGCCCACCGAGGCACTCCGGTTGAGGGGACCGTGACCGACGAAAGTGGAAAACCGCTTCCAGGGATTGAGGTAACCTTCGGAGAAATAACCGATTCGACTTCTTACCCAAGCACCAAGACCGATGCCGCCGGTCATTTTCACTTCGGAGCGCTTTCGCTGGTTAAGAAATATGGGCGGATTCTACCTATTCTGACGTTTACCTCACCTAATTATGCTCCGGAGATGGTCGAACTAAAGCCTCTGGCAACACCGCAAACTTTACGGGTTCAGTTGAAAGTGGGAAAACCGCTGCGGGTGAGGTTCACCGATCAGCAAGGACATCCCATCCAAGGAGTGATCGTGGCTGCTGATTATTGGCGTAAACATCGGCCCTTCGGCTGCATCCGTTTCACTTCGGATGGGGATGGCAAGATCGTCTGGGATCACGCGCCGGATGAGCCCATCACCTATGCCGTGATGGGGGACTCGATCCAGCGCCAGGATATGATTTTTCAACCGAAAGACGCCGTGCAAACAATCCAGCTAAAGCGCCCCACGGTGGTTACCGGGCATGTCGTGGACGCGACGACAAAGCAACCCATCCCCGGTTTCGATCTCATTGTGGGTACTTACTTCCCCACAATGCATCCATTTTGGTCGAGCTGGGCGCGCGGTGCCGCACTGCACATCAAGGGCGTTTCCTACCGGTACGTCTTCGAGGGGCCAGCAATGATGGGAAGCGCCGTCGATGGCCTCGGAACGGAAGGCTTCCACCGTATTCGGATCGAAGCCCCAGGCTACGAACCGGCCGTTTCCCGTCCCCTCGCCAACGACGAGGAAACGGTTTCCATTGATTTTGAACTTAAGCCCGCCCCTGCCATTCACGGCGTAGTTATCGCCTCAGACGGCACCCCAGTCAAAGGTGCTCAGATCGTAGTTGCAGGGCCGGGCAATGCGCTGCAAATAGTCAACGGAGTGTCCCAGAGCAAGTGGAATCAACTGAGCGTGTATACGGATGACCAAGGAAAATATAATCTGCCACCCCAAGAGGAGGATTTCCCGATTGCTATTATTCAACCGCAAGCAGGTTACCTCACCACTACCTACAGCGTTTTGAAAAGCGCCCCGAACGCGAAACTACTATCGTGGGGTGAACTTCGTCTCGCTACGGGTGTGCCCAATGACACCAAGCCTCAATATTACCTTCGTTACGTGCATAAAGACGAAGCTGCTTATGAGAAGGAACGGATTTGTTTTGAAGTCGATAAGCCCAACGAAGTCCAAAATGGCGTGGCCATCTACAAGCAACTGGTAGCTGGGCCGATGAAGATTATAAAACCCTCCCAGGATATCAACAAAGGACAAGCCATCCAGATCGAGAATGGAAAGACGACCAAAGCCAATCTGAACTTGGGGCGGAACTGAAAAGTCCCAACGTCTCCGGCGGTCGATCCCCCAAAAAAACGTCTAAGAAAAGATAGCCGTCCCTGTCGGAGTAGTTGACGATCTCGCCCTTCGTCCCGAAGCGAACGTGTATGCATCCCTCGGAGCGGAGTTCCACCTCAGCGTAATCCCTCTTTTCGAGAGGCCGCGGCTTTTGTTTGCCCACCGCCTCGGAGTTGATCGAAGAGATATTGAGGACGGCGGTTCTCTTATCGATGTAGGCGATTTCCACTTCGAAGACGTAGAGGAGCCCGTCGGCATCGACGAGGTAGGCTTTGTCGCCCGCTTGGGGCGGCGTTGAAAACGGTGTGAACGCGAATTCTTCGTAAGCGTCACGCGGAGCTTTCAATTACCCACAAGTTTTCTTCCCATTTCGAAGCCTAACTGGATATCCACCAGACGGGACATTCCTCGCCATATGACTACATTGCCTGGTGGGGGATCGGATCGCCGTGCAAGGTAGCCGCCGATCATGGCTAGTTTTCTTATGTAAGAGAATATAGTTTTTGTGGAACCATTTTTTCTATCGACAATTAGGGTGTCAAGTATAGCGCATTCTTCCTGGGTAAATGCGAGATTCGGTGACGCTTCAGGATGGGTTCGACTGACCATTGTCATCCAAAAGATGCGCCAACTGACGATGCAAAGCAGGGCGATCAAGTTTACCAATCGTTCCGCCGTTCGCAGCTTGGACTCTTCGGCTTTGCAACCCGACTTCAATATTTTGTGAAAGACTTCTATCTTCCATCGCAAGGAATACCACCTGAGTTTTTCAAGGGCGGCAGCAAGGCTATCGATGGGCAGATCGGTGACTAGTTTCCAGTCCACTGGCTCCCTCTCTTTTGGTTCTCCGATTTCTTTTGCATGGATAACATTTAAGAGAAGTTGCGGGTAGCGAGCCTTCTTGCCTATCGGAGGCAAGACTTGGATTTGACGATACTTTATCTCTAAGACTGCCTCGGATGTTTCGCCATTTTGTGTTCTAAGTTGAACACGATGGATTCCCTTAACGGAGGCGGTTTTCATCGCATCGGCAATGGTATGTCCACCATCCCCGGCGAGCCGATTAACGCAGGTTCGCACCAGAAAGTGCGTGCCTTCTTCGCGGGCTGCACAGAACAATTCGTAAATGTCGCTTTCCCTGTCGCCAATATGTATGCAACGCTCGGGCGCGCCAAGGAAGCTCGTGGATTGGCGCACGTTTTCCAGCCAGCGGTAACTTTCCTTTTCTTCAATCGGCACCCGCGTGGGATTGATTATTCTCTTGAGCGCATTGGTTCCTTTGAACTGCTTGCGGCTCCAGAATTTAACGGCCGTCAACCCCAGGGGCAGCCCGCCAAGGGTGATGGCGAGGCTCGAATGCATCAGCAACCCCCGAACCGTGATGCGACGCTTACGCCCATGCCTGCCACCGTTCAGGCAGGCGCTTCCAATAAGGCCGATGTTTCCAGCGCTTTCCCGGTCATAGGAAAATTCCGTTGTGTCATGCAAGATCAGGGCTGGACCACAAACGTCATGGAAGCGATTACGAGTGGATTCAAAATGACCGCCAAGAATATCGGTTTCGCTTACACGAGGATTGGAAAAGAACCGGTATGCCGCTTTGGTGCTCGCCCAATCCTGACACGCAAAGGGGATGCTCCCTCCTACGCAGCCAGACAACTCTTCAACCAGTGTTTTTAATCGACGCCCCAAGCGCACATCGCCAAAGTTGCAGGCTTCTGCTTCCTCGTCGATCCATTGCGAAACAGAAAAGGATTCTTTGTAGGACTGAGTACGTTTTGTGACTTTCCATCGCTTCTTGTTTTGCATCCCAAGCTTTGCATCAGAAAGTGTTTATCAATGTACAGACATTTCGTTCAAAAATCGTTAAAACTTGTGGGTAATTGAAAGCACGCGGAGCGCCTCTATCCTGGAGGGATGAAAATTGTCAGTATGGCAGGATGCAAAGCGAAGCGATTCGGGATGAGTTGTTGAAAATAGACCGCCGAGGGCATGTGCTGGTAAAGAGAGAACGAAGGGAGGCGCTGTTGGATGAGTACGAGCGGTGTGGGGTGAGCGCGGCGGAGTTTGCAGCGCAGATTGGGGTGAAATACCAGACGTTCGCCCATTGGCAGCAGAAGAGGAAGAACCAGCGGCAAGCGCTGTTGGTGCAAGCAGCGGCTCCAGTTCCGGCCGCATTGATGGCACCGCAGCCAGGGCCGGGGCCGCGCTGGGTAGAAGCGGAGGTCGAAGCGGGCGTCCAAGGCGAGCAGGTGATGGCAATCGTAGCGGCGCTCAAGCTTGAGTTACCGGGCGGAGCGAGCGTGGAACTCTCCACCCCTGGCCAAATGAAGCTGGCGGCGGAGTTGCTGAAGGCGCTGGCAGCCAAGGGGCAAACGGGATGCTGAGTTTTAGCGGGAGCCTCAAAGTGCTAGTGTCGTTGGAGCCGTGCGACATGCGCAAGGGCTTCAACGGGCTGCACGCCCTGGTGAGTGAACGGCTGGGAGAGGATCTACGGGGCGGAGCGATCTTCGTGTTCAGCAACCGGCGGCACAACCGGATCAAGCTGCTTTACTGGGACGGCACGGGGATCTGGGTGATGAGCAAGCGGCTGGAAAAGGGATGCTTCTCATGGCCTCGGAACGTGGAGCCGGGACGCACGAAGCTCAAGCTGAGCGCGGAGGCGTTGGCGCTCTTGACCGACGGGATCGACCTGCACGGGGCGAAGATGCGTCCGTGGTATGAGCGGGAATAGCAGTCATATATTAAGTATGATCGGCGCTTGAATTTAGCGACGGGATGACTAGTCTCCTGTGGCCAACGAGCAATGGTCACCGAACGCGAACAGGAACTTCTGGAAGAGAACGCGCGATTGCGTGCAGAAGTCGCGTTACTGCGGCAAAAGGTGGACCTGTTGGTGAAGCGGATCTTCGGAGCGGGGAGCGAGAAGCTCGACCCGAGGCAACTGGAACTGTTGTTGGAAGGGAGTTCGCCGGGAAAAGCGAACGAGCCCGACTTGGCGGCGGAGGCCACTCGGCGCTCGAAGGAAGAATCGACTCCGCGCTCTAAGAGCAAGCCTGCGAAAAACAAAGGGCTGCGGTTGCCTGCACACCTGCCGTGCGTCGAGGAGCTCGTCGATCCGCTGCCGGTGCAGGCAGAACCGCAAGCGTGGCGCTGCATCGGCCAGGAAGTCAGCGAGCAGCTCGACTACGAACCGGCTCGGTTCCTACGTCGGCGCATGATCCGGCGCAAGTATGTGAAGCGTGGCGAACTGGACGCCGTGCCCGTGATCGCGCCATTGCCGCCGGTATTACAGGAACGCTGCATCGCGGCGCCGGGGCTCTTGGCGCAAGTCATCGTGGCCAAATACTGCGACCATCTGCCGCTCCATCGCCAGGAGCGAATATACGCCACGCGCCACCAAGTCATCCTGCCCCGTCAAACGCTGGCGCGGTGGATGGGGTTGGCTGCCGACTGGCTGGGTTTGATCTATCGGGAGATCAACGCGGGCGTGGTGAAAGGCGGCTACATCCAGATGGACGAAACCCCGGTTCGCTACCTTGATCCCGGCAATAAGAAAACGGGTACCGGCTACCTGTGGGTATGCAACCGGCCCGGCGGCGAAGTCGTTTACCACTGGCGCACCAGTCGCGCCGCCGAGTGCGTGGGCGAGATCCTTCCCGCCCACTGGCGGGGCGTCCTGCAATGCGATGGGTATGCGGGTTACCGTAGCTACGCCCGGAGCGCTGGCCGCGAAGGCCACATCCGGCTCGCCGCCTGTTACGCCCACGCGCGGCGCAAGTTCATCGAATCGCAATCGCAGGCCCCATGCATCGTCACTTGGCTCCTTCGGCAAATGGCACACCTTTACCAAATCGAAAAATACTTACGGCAAGAACGCGCCGGGCCGCGGTTGCGGGAAGCCCTCCGAGCGGCCCAAAGCCGTCCCATCCACGAGCGCATCCGCAAAGCGCTGGTGCGACTAAAAACCAAGAAACGCTACCTGCCCAAAAGCAGCATGGGCAAAGCCATCGACTACGCGCTGGGGCAATGGCCGGGCTTGAGCGTCTTCCTGCAAGACGGGCGCGTGGAGATCGACAACAACCTTGTTGAAAATGCCATCCGGCCCACGGCGGTGGGCAAAAAGAACTGGCTCTTCGTAGGCGACGCCGATGCGGGCCAGCGCGGGGCGGTCCTCTACACCGTCATCGAAAACTGCCGACGCAACGGCGTAGATCCCTACGCCTACTTGCGGGAGATCCTCACCAAACTGCCCGTGCTGACCAACCAGAACATCGCCACCTGGATACCGGCAGCCTACGCCAAAAGGCTTCGCGAAGAGCGGTACCCCCAAGCCGCCGCCTCGTAGACCTCATAGATCTCGTATCGCTTTACCTACGAGATCTATGAGCCTTATGACCCGTTACGAGCCGACGCCCGTCAAGTGGCGCTTCGCGTGACGCTTACGGTCGAAAGCAGAATGGGTGTCAAGAAGCCCCCTGCGATGCCGAGGACGGCGACCACCATCGCGTTGAGTCGCACCGAGAGCAGAAACGCCACTGCGGTGATCAGTGTCATCAAGAGGAACGTCGGACCCGTGCCGAAACACGGGAAGTGATAGAGGCCGTTGCACGCGAACGTCACCCCGTAAAGCACCAGCACGCCAGTGGAACAGAGCGTCTGTGCCGTGACGGCGGTCTCCTTGCGTTTCATGATCACGCCGCCTACGAGGAGTCCGATGCCTGCGAGGAACCCGGTCGCCGCGCGCACCTGCGGCGGAATCAGGTTCTGCTCGAACGAATACTTGATAAAGAACGCGATGCCAAAGAAGAGCGCCAGGCCGCCGATCCAGGCGAAGAGTTTCGCGCCCATGAACTGTTCCAGACTGATCGCCGGAACGGCTGGCGCAGGCTTTTGTTTGGCCGCCTCGGGACGGGGGCGGAGACTTGGCGACGATTCCCGGTTCTCTGCTGCCTTTTCGATCTTGGGTAATTGGGGCGGCACCACGGGAGGCTGGGCCGTCGGCGAAGGTTTGAAAAACGAGATTTCGGCAGGTTTCGGCTCCGGCACAACCGCTTCTGCTGTTTTTGGCTGCGCATCTGCCACCGTCGGCGATGGCGGTGTTGTCGTTTGGGGCGAGGGTTCTTCAACCGGGACGTAAACGGGCGGTTCTGCGTTCCCTCTTGGCATTCCCGCGCGCTTGAATGTCTGAATTTCGATTTCCAAGGTCGCCATTTTCCGGGTCAGCTCCTCGACACGATTGCCTTCAGCCGTGCCGGATTGCCGCAGGCACCGCATTTCGATTTCCAGCGTTGTGACCTGCGCTACCAAAGCCTCCGACCGGCGTTGTGCCCCGCTCGCCTTCGCCATGCCGACAAACGGCAGGATCAGAAGAACGACAAACACTAACAGCAGAATGATAACGATGGCTTCCATAGGTTTGGCTGGATTCGGTTGAGGGGTGGGTGGACTTAGCTGGATGATGCCACAGCCAGCTCGAAATCGGTTAATTGATAATAGATGAGGTTTTCATCGGCCCTGTCGATGAATAACGGTGACCCTTCGATTGCCACATCGTTTCCAGAAGGTCGGATTCAAATTGGCTGGCGGGCGTCACGGTAATTCGGTTCCACGGAATCCGGCCGAAGAACCATACGCGCCATAAGGCCAACCCGGCTTCAGGATTGCGTTCCAGCAGATGCGAGAAGGTTTCGAGTTCGCCAATCTTGACCCCCAACGCCCCCTGGTAAGCGTCATATACAAACTTGGAGCAGAACGTCCGTTTCGATTCGTATCGGAAGCCCTGATGATATACCACGCCCATTCCCGCGTCGCATTGTGCTTTCAGTGCACTTACCTGCGATTCAGAAAGGCCGGTCTTGAGCCGACGGATCGCGTACCACCCCCTATCAGAGCGGGCGATAAATTTCTCCAAGGGAGAATAACGGCTCAGAGGCACGGCGCTTTCCGCCACCAGCCAGCCTCGCTCGGGGTCGTTAAAAACGATGCCCACATGATTGGCCGGGCAGTTGGTGGCGTCGGAAACCTTGTTGAAAAGGCAATTGGGAACGGAAATGAAGATGATGTCTCCCGAGCGCAGAGTAAGGGCTGAATGGTCCATAATAGAGTGAATTTTCCGATGCCCAAGGATGCCATGGGCGACGGGATTTCTGGTAATCGATAAAAATTACGGTCATCATCGACGCACTCGATGAACATTCACCACTTGGAATTGTTTTATTACGTCGCAAAGCACGGCGGCATCGCATCCGCAGTGCGTAATATCCCTTATGGCATCCAGCAACCGGCAATCAGCGGGCAGATGGCGAAGTTGGAGGAATCGCTGGGCGTGAAACTTTTTAACCGCCGCCCGTTTTCGCTTTCTCCTGCCGGGGAGGAACTGTTCCAGTATGTGGAGCCGTTTTTTGCCAACATGGGCACGGTTGCGAAAAAGATCCGCAGCAGTGCGTCGCCCCAACTGAGGATCGCCGCGCCCACCATGGCGCTCCACGACTACGTTCCCGAGCTATTACACCGAGTCCGCGTAAAATTTCCCGCCTTCCGGCTCAACCTTCACGAGGCAAGCCAACCCGAGGTCGAGAGCCTCCTGCAAGCGCAGGAGATTGATGTCGCCATCACCAGCATCGACAAAAAGCCGCGCCCCGGCTTCCATTCGCAGGCGCTGCTGGAACTTCCGCTCGTTCTTTTAGTCCCCAAGAAGCATCCGTTGACCGATGCGCAAGAACTATGGCAGCGCGACAAAATCGAGGAAACGTTGATCACTTTTCCACCCACAGAGCCCGTGTTCGTCCAGTTCCAACGCGGACTCAAGGCGCTCGGGGTTGAATGGTTCAGCGGGATCGAGGTAAACTCCATCAGCTTGATTGAATGTTATGTCGCGAACGGCTTCGGCATCGGGCTGACTGCCGCGGTTCCCGGCACGCGTTGTCACCCGCAGGTGCGCCGTATCCCGCTCGACGGTTTTCCCCCTGTGACAATGGGGGCCGTGTGGGCCGGAAAGCTCTCGCCGATAGCCCGTCATTTTCTCGCTGAAGTCGAGGCGCAAGCCAAGGCAATAGATCGTCCGTGAGGTAATCAGGCGTCTTAGCGCGAATACCAGATACTAGTTCATAATAAGCGTTTTTGCTGGGGTAGAGGGATTACTCCGCAACCAACTTGGAAACCGCCGGGTAATCCGTCTTGCCGCTTCCCAACAACGGAATGCTCGCAACAATCTTGATTTGGGCGGGGACCATCAATTCAGTGGCTCCGACAGAACGCATGTGTTCGAGCAACGGTTGGCGCGAGGCGTCTGCAAAATCGGTTACGAGGATGATTCTTTCGCCCTTCTTGGCATCAGGTGCCGCGACGACGGCGACGCCAGCGGTGGGCCAGAGCGAAGACGCAAGGGCTTCGACAGCCGCCAGCGACACCATTTCACCACCGATCTTCGCAAACCGTTTTGCGCGCCCCCGAATGGAGACGAACCCCTCGGAATCAATGGACACAATATCGCCCGTGTCATGCCACCCGGTCTCCAGAGGTTCGAGCACACCTGGATTTTCGGCGCGCAGATAACCCAGCATAATATTGGCCCCCTTAACAAAAAGCCGCGCCCCGTCCTCGATTCCAGGAACAGGTTCAAGCCGCGTTTCAATCCCGGGGAGCATACGCCCCACAGTTCCAAACTTATTGAACATGGGCGTATTGAAAGCCAGGGCGGGTGAGGTTTCCGTTACCCCGTAGCCTTCGAGGATTCGCAGGCCAAATTTTTCCATCCAGAGCATACGTGTGGCTTCCTTGACGCGCTCGGCACCAGCCAGCACGTAGCGCAAGGAGCGGAAATCGTAGGAGTTCGCGTTCTTTGCGTAGCCGGACAAAAAGGTGTCCGTTCCAAAAAGCAGCGTTGCGTTCGTGTTGTAAACGAGCACCGGAATGATCCGATAGTGCAACGGGGTCGGATAAAGATAGGTCCGAAGCCCCCAAACCAGCGGCAAGACCAGCCCGACAGTTAACCCGAAGGAGTGGAACAACGGCAGGACATTGAAGGCGATATCGTTGCGTCCAAAGTCAATTCGCGCCGCTGCTTGAGCCGCATTGGTCAGAATGTTCCGGTGCGAAAGAACGACTCCCTTGGGGGTTCCCTCCGACCCAGATGTAAAGAGAATGACGGCCGGATCGTCGGGACTCCGGTGGACCAATGGCCGATTCCATTTCAGAAATCCCACCAGCTTATCCCAAGTGGAAATTTTCTCTTTGACGTCCTCCAAATAGACCACCGGTGCTACCTCGCATATCGCCAAGATGATGTGGTCAATGCGGGCCTCTTTGACAAATTTCTTTGAGGTGAGAATGGCTTCGACCTTGGCCGTTCGGCATGCCGACTTGATGTTTTCCGGTCCCGCCGAAAAATTCAGCATCGCCGGAACACGTCCTGCGGTCACGGTCGCAAGGATCACTGCCGCCGTGACGTTGGAGTTGGGAAGCAGGATGCCGACAGCCTTCCCCTCCTGCGCGTAAGGAATGATTTTTTTGCCCAGAATGGCGGCGGAGAGCAGCAGCTTCTTGTAGGAGTATTCTCCGGTCAGTGGGTCTTCCAGAGCGATTTGAGAGGAACCCTGTTCGCGGGCCGACGCGATGGTCGCCTCTATCAAGGTCCGGTTGGTGGGGGTCGTCTGATAAATCAGATCCGACATCACGGTATAGAGCGCCGCCCCGGCAGCAATGCGCCTCTTTTTTCCGGTCAACCCCTTCTGGACGTTCAATTTAACCGGGGGCAATATGGTCACCACGACTTTGGGGAACCACCGCCGCCGAACCTGTCGGCTGGAAAGACGGGTAAACGGAGTAGCGTGCAAGCCGTCAATGCGGACCGGCAAAATGAACGCTTCCGACTTGTCTGCTATCAAACCAGCGCCATCGTACACCTTCATGAGGCTGCCCGTTACCGTTAGGCGGCCTTCCGGAAAAATGACTAGCGAGTGGCCGGATTTGACTGCATTGATCAAGGTGCGGGTGGCCATGGGCTTCGTGGGGTCGAGCGGCATGGCATTCGCCAAATGCAGCCACGGTTTCACCCACCACCGCTGAGCCATGCTGTGGTCGATGGCGAAAACCGGGTTGCAGTCCGTCAGCGACAAAGCGAGCCCGGCATCCAGAAAGCTGACGTGATTCAGCGCGAAAATCGCGTTCGATCCGGCCTTGGCGACGTTCTCGTATCCCCGAACCTCCATGCGAAAGACCGCCCGGTAGAGGATGGAAAGAAAGTCGGCAAGCACGTTGATGCGGAGGCGCGTGCAGATCAGGACGGCAAAGAGGATGTTAGCGATCCCGAGCATAATCGCCACCTGGGGCTCCGTCACCCCGCGCGATTGGAGGGCTGCCGTGCCCACTGCCCCAACCACCATAAATATCGCCGAGAGAACATTGACTGCGGCAATCACGCGCGCCCGGCACTCTACCCCAGCCCAAGACTGGATAGCGGCGAAAATCGGAACGATGAAAAGCCCCCCTGCCGCAGAAAACCCCACGAGATCCAAGGTGAATCGTGCCCCCGAGAAGGAATGCAAGAATTCCGCAATACCAGCCACCGGAACATGAGGCGCGTGCATGGCAACGATTCCCAGATCGATGCCGAAGAGCCCCATCAGGATAGCCGCGACCGGAGTTGGGAGCAGGATGATGCGTCCATGGGCCATCCAAGCCGCCAACATCGAGCCCAACGCGATGCCAAGGGAGAACAGGGTCAGGGTAAAAACGTAGAGGTTGTCGTTGCCATACAGGTGATTTTTAACAAGCGTCGAAAGCAAGGGAAGCGTCACGGCGCCCACCAGCCAAAACCACGAAACCGCAATGGCACCCCACCAAAGTTTCGTCGATTGCCAAAGGGTTTTCAGGAGGCCTGTAGTGGAGGCGAAAATATTGGCCTCAATTACCAAATCCGGCGCTGCCTCTTTGGTGGAAGGAATCGCGCGGGCCGAGAGCCAGCAAGCAAGCGAAAGCACGACAATAAATGCCGAAAGAAGAAGCATATTGGAGGCACCCGTCACGGCTTTGGTGCCGAGAATCGACCCGAAGAGGATGGCCATAAAGGTGGCCGCTTCAATCAACGCATTGCCGTGCGGAAGCTCCTCGGATTTGAGGTGATCGGGAAGGATGCCGTATTTGATGGGGCCAAACAGCGCGGCAATCGAGCCAAAGAGCCCCAGCGACACCATGAGCAGAGGAACCGAATGGAGGTAGAACCCGATGGCCGAGAGCAAGGCCGCAAAAACTTCTGCAAACTTCAGGCGTTTGGCGACCAGGGCTTTGTCATAACGGTCCGCCAGTTGACCTCCGATTCCCGAAAGCAGAAAAGAAGGCAGAATGAAGACCGCACCCGCTAACTGTACAAGAGCTGCGCCGTCTTCCCTCGCCAGCACGTAAACAACCAGAGCCACCAGCCCGTTTTTCAGCAGGTTGTCATTAAAGGCGGAAAAGAACTGACAAAGGAACAGGGGCGAAAAGGATTTTGAGGAAAGAAGACGTTTGAACATAACACTTGGATGGTATTAACAGTGACTTACAGCGACCCGAGTTCGAGCTGGGTAATCATGCCGGGGGAGCGTTTCCAGAGTCCAAGGAGCGGCATTGAGAGGTTCTTCATTGGAGAGATGATGCCATGGATTCTCGGATAACCGTGAATCGAAAAAATACGCAGCTTACATCGTTTCAATCGATCCTCCCTTTTTCACGAATCCTAAGAAAACGCCCAACGCTGGAATACCACGGTAGGTATCCGGGTAGTGAATTAGCGAAATCAAGGGGTCATGTCACTCCGTTTCCACGATGGTCACCGCGAGCCAGGGGGCGCAGGTTTTTTTGAGGAGCGCGCTCCAATACCACGCTGAGACATCGGTCCATGCGTTCCCGGACGGGTCTGAGATTCGTTCGCGAACCCGGAGACGTTTTTCTCCGCACGTGGCGATAAAACTGGTCCATTGCACGCCGGACGCCTCCCTCCAAACGGGCTGCGGAGCGATGGTGAACCCGGAACCGCGCAGGCAGTCGGCGCTGGAATGCAGCATGCGGGTGGGAGTGCTCACATAACGGAAGATGTAATCGTACCGACCGTCGGTGAACTCTTGGATCTTCCCAGGAAATCCCAACGCAAAGTTGGTGTCGCGCATATTGAGCGGCAGTGGGCTCAATACTCTGCCTTCGATTTGGACCGGCCATGGTGGGAGGTCAAACGAAGAAGGAGCTTCCGCTGGCCGTGAACCCAAGGCTCGGTCGAGCAATGGCGCAAACGCAGCCACGGCGGACAATCCAAAGAAAACCCAGCGAAGCAGCGGACCGTGGAGCTTAATCATACAACACACCTCCTTTGCAGGCGGGAACAGAGCCATTGAATCGCCAACGCCGCAACGGCAAATACCAGCAAGCCCGCGGCCGAATGGGTCCAATCCGGCGCCGCGATGATGTGCGCTTCTTTGAAAAAGAGAAGCGTAGAGCGAAGGATGTTTGCCGCCACGATCACCGCCCCTGTCGCTACCAACAGAATGAGCGTTGAAACGGTTCCCAGCCGACGGAAACAGGCGAGGGTTGCGGCGAAGTATATCCCGGCCCACACCATTTTAAGCCCACTGCACGGCGCATCCACCAGAACGGTTTCGCCCGCCCAGCGGAGCGCCGTCCCCTCCCGAAGGACAGCGAGTCCGCCCATGTGCAGAATGGTCGCCGAGGTTTGCGCAACCAACATCCGGAGCGGGTAGCCCAGGAAGAATTGGAGGCTTGGCACCACAGGCAGCGAGAGGAGTAGAAGGGTCCACACTCCCAACGGACTCGGGGCGCGCGCCAGGATGAGAGCCAGTGCGCTCATCGCCATTGCCGCCCGGATGAGCGGGAACGTGCTATAAGATGTTCCCAAGTAACCGATTATGATGACGCATACGCCCGCCATTTGCCACGGCGCCGGTGTCGGGATGGGTTGCCGCCAGAGGATGCAACCCACTGTAACCAACGCAAGCACGCCCCAGGGTTCATCACTTCCATCGGTGACGCGGCTCCAATACCAGACCCAGACGGGCCAGAACGCGATAGCGATACTGAGTACGGCGGTCAACGGGCTGGCCGTGCCGGATGCACTCGCTGAAGTCAGGCGCATCGGCTAGTCCTCCATGCGAAGAACTTCCTACCCAAAATCGCCAGCAACACCAATAGCATCGCCCACGTTTCCGGTTCCGGGGTTGCCGGAAGCGTGCCGCCGCCCACCGCACTGTTTTCTACGCCCTGGGGCAGCGGGAGCGGCTGCTTCACCGTCATGGGAGCTCCGCCTGTGGTGTTAACTGGCGTGTCGTCCACCGCCACGAACGAGGTGTAGGCTGTGAGCAGGTTATAAGTGAGGCCCAAGTTTGTGACTTCTCTGACGCGTTCGACTTCCTTTCCATCTCCCCTGAGTTTTGTGTAATCCGCAAGCGAGGCAATGCGGGAGCGCGCCCAGAGATAGGCAAGCGCCTGGGTGTCGGTGACCTTCGTCGCGTCTTTGATGGCAAACCGGCTCACGTATTCGCCGTTGCAGGCCAACCCTTTCAGGACAAGCTCTCCCTTCGCTTCTCCCCTCCATTTGCCAAAGACGATTACGGGGCGCTCGCTTAGCACGTCTGGCACGCTCACTGGTTCCACATCATAAGTGTCGAAGCCAATGGCGCTGACATCGATGTGGGTTAGCACAGGCGAGCTGACATATTTCAAAAACTTCGCGGCCTCTGAGGGCACTTCACTGGAGTTTGTGACGATGAACGGTTCGCCTTGGCCAGCGCGCGCCATGCTTTCGATAAGAAACCGGTTCACACTCGATCCGATCCCAAATGCGAAAAGGTTGGAGTGGTTCAGGTTGCCGCGAATCAGGTCAAACGCTGCGGGTTCGCAATCCACGAACCCATCGGTAATCACTACGATGCTCCTGCTGGTGTTCTCGCTAGCGGGCAATCCCATCGCCTGCTTCAGCGCGGGGAGCAACTCGGTGCCGCCGCCGCCATGCACCTGGTCGATCTCGTGGCAGGCTAGCTGGATGTTTGCCGCCGTGGCAGGAAGCGATTTTTCGGCAAGCAGCTTCGAGCCACCTGAGAATTGCAGAACATTGAAGCTGTCCACCGGGCGCAACGAAGCGAGGAGTTGTTTAAGCAGCGCTTTGGCTGTTTCCAGCGGGAAGCCGGACATCGAACCCGATACATCGATGACGAACGTGTAATCCCTGGCGGGAATCTGCGCTGGGGTGACGTTTTTTGGCGGTTCCACCATGAGGGCAAAGAAATTTTCTTTTTCACCACGGGAAATGAGTAGGCCAGATTCGATCTTCTGGTTCGCCAAGCGATATTTCAAAATGTAATCGCGATCATTAGACGGCTCGGGGCCCGCATTGAGTGTGACCAAGGCATGAGACGCGCCGACGAACTCGGGCTTCACATCGTGCGAAGTGCAACGGAGATCCTGAATCGGGATTCCCGTGACGAGATCGACCTTGATGTTGAAAGTAGAAGGCGAAGGTTGACCTTTGGCTAGATACGGATTGCTGACCCATCGCTGGCTTGGCGGGGCCGAACTCTCCGGCTGATTCGAGTAGCGTGGGCCGACGACTGTTGGAAAGGCAAAGGTGTATTCCCCCGCTTCGGGCACCAGCAACTCGGTGTAACGCAGATCCACCGCCACGGTGTCGCCCGGCATGATGTTTGCCACGTTCATCTGGAAAACATTGGGTCGTTGTTGTTCGAGCAGCGAACTCCGCTTCCCCGCCGACTTCGCTTCTTCGTAAGTGCGGCGGGCCTCCGCACGCTCTTTGATTTTGGCAGTGAGCACCCGCTCGCCGATGCGCATTTCCATCCCATAAACAGCGGCGCGGGTGGAACCGGGAAAAACGTAGATCGCATCCAATGGAGTGCCTCCCGCATTGCTGTAAACCTGCGTGATGTGGACGTCTGCGATGACGCCCGCGACTTTGACATCCACCGCCGTGGATTTGAGGGGCATCGCATCGCAGGAGCTGTCTTGGCTCTGGACGAAGAAGTAAGGAGCCAGTGTTTTGTTGCCCGCCGGTTCGCTTGACGACTCTGCGTAGGTTTTAGGACAGGCCGCAGTCCAGAGTGACAGAATTGCGGCGGTGAGGCCGAATAGAATTTGTTTTGGTTTCATCGGGGAGCAGCGTCGCAGCCCCGAGTGAAGAGAGTTTGAAGTGCTCGCGAATTTTCGATGAAAAGAGCAGTTCGCTCATCGACTTTATTTTTTGCGAGCGCTTGCTCTTTCTGATCGGAGGCTGTTGGTAGGTCATCGAAGATGAACTGATTACCAGGGAGCGTGGAATATCTGAGAGACTTTTCTCCCGCCTATTTGAGAAGCTCGTCCCGGAAGGCATCGGGGGAGAATGGGTCATCGGAAATTTGCGGATGGTGTTGGTCGTCCGGGTGGATCGGGTGGCTCGTTGTGTAACTCTCGCCATAGGCGCTGCCAACGGCCCGGGCCACATTGCGGAACCCAAGAATCGCTCCCGTCGCCGTCACGGTTGCCCCGCAAACCCAGAAGATTGCTTTTAAACTCATGGCCCCAGTCTCGTAGGCAGAGATGAACGCAATATGAAGTGGGCGCGAAATCAGCGTGAAATTTCTCGCCCCGCAACCATCCCCAACTGCGTTTAGATGTTTTCCGGCAGCGACAAAACCGCCCGCGCGCCGCCTTCATGCCGGTTGGATAACTCCACCGTGCCTCCGTGAAGCAGGGCAACCTCCCTCACGAACGCCAACCCCAGCCCGGAACTTTTCCTTCCGGTGTCCGGGCGTGGCAGCGAATAGAACCGTTCAAAGACGCGGGAAAGCGCGTAATCGGGAATGCCCGGGCCGGAATCTTCCACAATTAGCCGCCAGAGCCCTTCGTGATGCCGCACAATGATGGCAACAGTGCTTCCCTCGGGGGTGAAGGCCACGGCATTTTCCAATAGATTCAAAACCGTCCGCTCCAGCAGAAACGCGTCTCCGCTGGCCATCGGCGGCACTTCTGGGAAATCGCAGACGACCTGAACGGCCCGGACGCTAATGCGCACGGAAAGCTTTTCCACGGCACATCGCACCAATTCGCAGAGGTCCACGGCAACCGCATGATCGAGCGACTTCTTCGACTCGACAGATGCCAACAGCAGCAAGCTGTCCACGGCCTCTTGAATCCGCACGGTTTCTGTTTGGATATTCGCAAGGAATTTTCGGCGGTCTTCCGGCTGCATTTCTTCCTGCAAGAGTTCCGCCGCCCCCTGGATCGCGGCCACCGGGCTCTTCATTTCGTGCGTGAGGGTCTGCACGTATCGGTTCACGTAATCTTTACCCTCCAGCGCGTCCCGCATCTCTTCAAACGCGAGCCCCAATGTGCGCATTTCCGAGTGCCCCAAGTGGGGGCGCGGCGTGCGGTGGCCGTCGCGGATGGCTTTGGAATAGGCAATCAGGTTTTGAATGGGATAAGTAAGCCACGCGGAAAAGAGCACCCCGAGGAGGACCACCCCCGCCGCCGCTACGGTGCCGAAAAGGAGAATGCGTTTTTGGGTGCGTTGCATGAAAGCGCCCATGCTGGCCAGCGGCTTGGCGACGGTCAGCACCCCTGCAATCTGCCCATTGTGACGGATGGGGGCCGCAACATACAGGACACTCGTGGAGGAGTCGGCTTTTACAGTGCGCGTCGAACGCGATCCATATTTACCCCGGAGTGTCAGGTAGACATCGTTAAAACGGGAATAGTCTGCGCCGACCGCCTTGCCATCGTTGGAATCGAAGACCACCCGCCCCGTGGCGTCGGTGGCGTAGACATGCAGGTCGAGGCTGCTCTTGGTCAGTTCATAAATCGGCGCGCTAAATTTACGCGCCCGCGCTGAATGATAAGCTGCCCGGAGGCTTGTGAAATCCGTCTGATCGCCGATCCATGATTGTTCGGCGACGGACGCAAGAACGTTCGCGATATCCACCATCGTTTCCTCCTCGGCTTCCAGATAACGGGGCCGGACATCATCGGCCATTTTCCGAGTCAGGCAGATAAACCCGACTCCGACGATCACCAAATAGCTCAGGATGATGCGCGCCCGGATGCTCAGAAAAAGACCATCCACAAACTCGCTAAACCATAGGGAAAGGCGCTTGATCATAGTTCCGTTGGCTAGCTAATCCGCCATGGAGTAACCGACTCCACGATAGGTGCGAATGGGGTCCGCAGCGGGATAGACGGCGTGCAGCTTGGCCCGGATCGTCTTGATGTGTGCGTCCACCGTCCGGTCCAACGAGGAACCGGGCTCATCCCACACGCGCTCCATCAGTTCATCTCGCGAGAAGACCTTTCCCGGACGATCCAATAATACTTTCAAAAGCCGATATTCATAACGCGAGAGCTGCAAAAGGGAGTCTTTATAGCGAATTTCCAGCCGCTCCTCGTCCACGGCAAACGGTCCAGAGAGTGCCGGGACTGGCGACGGCGGCGGCGAAACGATGGAGGCAGGCTCCGGCGCTGCATTGGATTGAACAGTCCGCCGCAGCACCGCTTTCACGCGGGCCGAGAGTTCGCGAGGGCTGAACGGCTTCACCACATAATCGTCTGCCCCGATTTCCAGGCCGACCACCCGGTCAATTTCGTCTTTGCGAGCCGTCACGAAGATAATCGGCACCGAAGACCCGCTGCGGAGTTTCTTGCAAACATCGAAGCCATTGATGTCCGGCAGCCCGACGTCCAGCACCACCAGTTGGAAAGCATCGTCGGCGAAAGCCGCCAGCGCCTTCTCTGCGGTTGGACACCAAACCACCTCGAAACCTTCCGTCGTCAGCGCGTAGACAATGTTGTCGGCAATGGAGGGTTCATCTTCGACCAGGAGAATCTTAGAACGCATGGGAATAGACCTGAGTTATCCGAATGGCTCTCGACAAGCAAGGCGAGGTTTCCGATGTTCATCGGAATTCACACGGATTCCACGGACGCTTCATCAACACTTCACATAGTCCCACTATTTTCGTTCCCACATGAAAGTGAAAATGATCCTCCCCGCGTTGACCGAGGCAAAGAGCCCGTTTTTTCGCCCCATCAAATATTCGCTTTTCCCACCGCTGGGTCTGGCCACCCTGGCGGGCTATCTCGACGACCGCGATGAAGTGACGCTCCAGGATGAACACGTCGAAAGGCTCGATCTCACCGACGAACCCGACCTCGTCGTGATCGAGGTTTACATCACCTCTGCCGCACGGGCTTACCAAATCGCGGACCATTACCGGGCTCGCGGGGCATTCGTCGCCCTCGGCGGGCTTCATGTTACCTCGTGTCCTGCCGAAGCGGCCCCGCACGCCGATGCGATCTTTCTCGGACCCGGCGAGGCTACCTGGCCCGCGTTTCTCCGCGACTTCCGGGCAGGAAGCCCGAAGCCTAGTTATCAGTCGAGCCTTCGCACGCTCCAAGGAGCGCCGCGCGCCCGCCGCGACCTCATCAAACGCCATCTTTACTTGGTTCCCAACTCCCTGGTGGTCTCGCGAGGTTGCCCGCATATTTGCGATTTCTGTTACAAAGAAGCCTTTTTTGAAGGGGGTAAATCGTTCTATACCCAGAGCGTTGATGATGCCCTGGGCGAGATCGAGCGCCTGCCCGGACGGCATCTCTACTTCCTGGACGATCACCTTTTTGGCAACGCCCGGTTTGCCTCCGATCTCTTCGATGGGATGCGCGGGATGAACCGCCTCTGGCAGGCTGCTGGGACGGTCAAATCGGTCCTCGACCCGCGCCTGCTCGAAAAGGCGGTGGCGTCCGGTCTTCGCAGCCTCTTTGTCGGGTTTGAAACGCTCAGCGGTGACAACCTGCGCGAGCAAAGCAAATTTCAGAACCTGAACCGAGACTACGCCGAAGCGATCCGGCGTCTCCACGGGGCAGGCGTCATGATCAACGCCAGCTTCGTCTTCGGCATGGACCACGACGGGCCGGATGTCTTTCAAAGGACGGTCGATTGGGCGATCCGCCACGGAATCGAAACCGCCACCTTCCACATTCTAACCCCGTATCCAGGCACCGCCCTCTACAAACGCATGGATACGGAAAACCGTCTGCTGCACCGCGATTGGGATCTTTACGACACGCGGCACGCGGTCTTCCGCCCGGCACGACTCACCGTTGACCAACTCGAAGCAGGCTACTGGAACGCGTATCACGACTTCTATCGCTGGTCAAACATTGCACGCGGCGCGGCGGTTCACGACTCCACAATCCATGCGCTTCGGCATTTCGCCTACGCGGCAGGCTGGAAGAAGTTCGAGCCGCTCTGGGACTGGATCATCCGCGCCAAACGGGTTGCAAGCCTGCGCCCCGCCCTCGAGTCCATCCTCTCAGGTTTTGGTCGCGGCACCGGTCGTGCAGGTGAAATACCGATTCCATTTCAGGAACGAATGATCCGTGCCGAAGTATCCGGTAAGCTAGGATGCTCGTAAAGTAACAGCCTCTGCTCAGCGCGCTTTTCTCAGAAACCCGCTGAAGAAAGCATGTTGCAATTTGTGACACCTCATTTTGTATGGATTCCGCAGGTCGAAAAACGTCAAATATGACATGGATCAACATCTCCAAACACCTTCAGCCGCAGCTAGCCGTGATAATCGTCCCAAGTTTGAACTTACGCGCACCTAAGTCAGGCAGCGTTTCCAAACCCTTGGAAGAAAGTGCTGAGGTAGCAGCCATAGACCTCAAAAATCGATACCGGCCCTTTTGATCATTGTTTTCAATACCACCGGCCTTTTAAATAGAGGTCCTTCAAGGATTCCCTGCTAACAGCCGCAGCACCGGAACGGACTCCATTATGCCATACAACTCCCCACGCGCACTCGATCTCCTGCGGGTCGGAACGCAGAACCCCACAGCCGCATTTCGCGAAGATCAGGAGGATGCCATCCGACAGGTCGTGGAGGGGGGCGGGCGGCTGCTGGTGGTGCAAAAGACTGGGTGGGGCAAGAGTTTCGTTTATTTCATCGCCACAAAACTATTGCGCGACCAGGGGATGGGGCCTGCTATCTTGATTTCGCCGTTGCTTGCTTTGATGCGCAACCAGATAGCAGCTGCGGAGCGGATGGGCGTGCGCGCAGTCACTATCAACTCTGAAAACCACAATGGCTGGCAGGATATTGAGGATTCGCTGAAGCGGAACGAGGTGGATATACTGATCATCTCCCCGGAACGCCTTGCTAATGAGCATTTTGTCAACAAGGTGCTGGCTCCGATGTCTCATCATATTTCGCTGCTGGTGGTGGATGAGGCTCATTGCATTTCGGACTGGGGGCATGACTTCCGCCCGCATTATCGGTTGATCGAGCGGATTGTGCGCACGCTGCCTCCCAATCTCCGCGTTCTAGCTACCACCGCGACGGCAAACAACCGGGTTCTCCAAGACTTGGAGTCCGTGCTGGGGCCCAATTTGACAGTCTCCCGAGGAGGGCTTGGCCGTCCGTCTCTCCTGTTGCAGACGATGCGAATCCCGAGCCAAGCCGAGCGGATGGCCTGGTTAGCGACACACCTGCCGAATATCGATGGCAGTGGCATCATCTACACCCTTACTGTCCGCGACGCCGTGCAAGTAGCCGGGTGGCTGCGATCAAGGGGGATCCATGCCGAGTCCTATAGCGGGGAGACGGGAGAGAGGCGGCCGGTACTTGAGGACGCGCTATTACGAAATCGCGTAAAGGTATTGGTATCTACCACCGCGCTCGGAATGGGATTCGATAAGCCGGATATCGCCTTTGTTATCCACTACCAGACCCCCGGGTCGGTGGTGGCCTATTATCAACAGGTTGGGCGAGCGGGGCGCCAACTTGATGCGGCTCATGGCGTTCTGCTCAGCGGCAAGGAAGAGAACGACATCAATGGCTACTTTATCAAGAGTGCCTTCCCCTCGCGACAGGAAGTGGCTGAGGTATTGGATGCCCTGCGAGCAGCGGCCGAGGGACGGTCCATTAACGAGTTGATGAACCATGTCAACATTAGCCGCAGGCGTATCGACAAGGCGCTCCAGCTGTTGTCGCTGGAATCACCTGCGCCGATTGTCAAGCAAGGCAGCAAGTGGACGCTGACGGCGGCTGATCTTTCGGACGCCTTTTGGCAACGGGCAGAACGCTTGACTGAGTTGAGGCGGAAGGAACAGCAGGAGATGCAGGATTACGTGGCGCTGACATCGGGGCATATGGAGTTCCTGATCTGTGCGCTGGACGGCGATCCGGTTGATTACCGCCCGCCCGCTATGGATCCTCTCCCATCGACCTTCGATCCCGCCTTGGTGATAGCGGCCATTGCCTTCCTTCGCCGGACAAATTTACCACTAGAGCCACGGAAAAGATGGCCCAACGGCGGCCTTGCAAGCCTAAAGGTCAAAGGCGATACGTCCATCGCACGAGAGCGGAATATGCAGCCGGGAAAGGTTCTCTGTGTCTGGGGCGATGCGGGATGGGGGCAACTGGTTCACGAAGGGAAATATCGCAATGGAAGATTCGACGATCAACTGGTTGAAGCTTGCGCGGCGATGGTGCGGACCTGGGCGCCACAACCCGCCCCCGTTTGGGTCACTTGTATTCCCTCCAGACGCCATGATGGACTGGTGCCCGACTTTGCCCGCCGCCTGGCCACGGCGCTTCACCTTCCCTTCTATGCGGCTCTGGCCAAGACCGGCGATAGGCCGCCGCAGAAGGATATGGCCAACAGCAACCAGCAGGCGCGGAATGTGGACGGATCGCTGGCAATTCAGGGGAGTATCCCGTCGGGCCCTGTACTGTTGGTGGATGACATGGTGGACTCCAAATGGACTCTGACCGTTGCGGCTTATCTTTTGGCATTACATGGCAGCGGATCCGTGTATCCTGTAGCCCTAGCCTCGACTGCAAACACTGACGAATGATCGCCCCTCTCACACCCAACACGCAAGCCGTTCTGCTGCTCACTGCGCCGCTGATCGTGGGGAGCGGCGAATCCTCGTGCGACCTGCTGAGCCTGGGCCAATACAACCGGCTGGCCCGCATTCTTCGCGAGAAGCAACTGCAGCCAGCGGACTTGATCGGGCCAGACGCGCGGAATGTTTTGGAGCTTTGTTCGCAACCGTTTGGGCAGGCCCGCCTGGAGGCGCTGCTCGGGCGCGGCTTTCTACTGAGCCAGGCCGTGGATCGTTGGAATACCCGATCCATCTGGGTGGTCGGCCGAGCGGATGCCGCCTATCCGCAACGGATTAAGGGGCATCTCAAAGAGAATGCGCCCGCTATTCTATATGGCTGTGGAGAAATTGGGCTGCTCGACTCGGGGGGGCTGGCCGTGGTAGGATCGCGTCATGTCGACGACGAACTGATCGGTTTCACCGAGAACGTCGGGCGGCTTGCGGCGGAAGCTCAGTGTCCAATCATTTCTGGGGGAGCCAAGGGGATTGATCGCGCTTCGATGCAGGGTGCCTTACAGGCTGGTGGAATGGTTGTCGGTGTTATGGCAGACAGTCTGGAGCGCGCAGCCCTTGCCCGCGATCATCGTGATCCCCTCATGGATCACAAGCTAGCGTTTATCTCACCCTACGATCCGGCGGCAGGCTTTAACGTGGGGCATGCCATGCAACGCAACAAGATCATCTATGCGTTGGCCGACGCGGCGCTTGTGGTCACCTCGGATTTTGAAAAAGGCGGAACGTGGGCGGGAGCTATTGAGCAGTTGGAGCGGCTGCATTTTGTCCCCATCTTCGTTCGCAATGCCCCTCTCTGCGGCAAAGGCAATACAGCACTGCTGCAACAAGGAGCCATTCCCTGGCCTAATCCGCGCGATAAAAGAGAATTGAGAGAGGCTCTTTCCACCGTGGCGGCGGCAGTCGCCGCAGAGCCAAAAGAGGAAACACTTCCCCTCCAGTTCGGCGAAGAACAGGCACCGCTCGTGATGAAAACGACACCGAATCTACCACCTGTCGCCGATACGGCCGTATCGGAACCTTTGCCCCAAGAAGAGCTTCTGCTAGCGGTTAGCCGGATACTAAGCCGGGCGCTGACCCAACCGCGAAGTGAGGCCGAAGTTGCGGAACTCCTTGGTATCTCAAAACCCCAAGCGAAGGCGTGGCTGGCGGAGTTGCTTAAGCAAGGGACCCTGGAAAAAACTTCCAAGCCCATCCGCTATCGAGCCGCAACGGCTGCAGACCGCCTCCTTTAGTGCGAACCTTTCTAGGCTGCACGCGCCGAAATCAAAGCAAGTGACGTGACTCAGCTATTTCGGGCCAGGAAATGTGGTGGCCTGAGGGCCAAAACCAGACGAAAATGGAAGGCACGAAATACAGGGCACCTCTGGAAACCGACCGAGGCCAAACTCGCCACCAGCCCAAAAAGACAGACGGAGAGGATCGGGCGGGCTTTCCCGTGGATCTCTCGAAAACGAGTGGCGAGCTGTTGCATATCGAAATCGGATGCCCCCCGGGCTCAAGTCGGAAAAGCATTCGTCCCCGATTTGCATCAGCCTGTCATCCTTCCTATTGGGCTCGTTTTAACGAATGCGAAAAACCCGCTCAGGTCGCCCCGGCGAAGCATTCCAGCGGCTTCGGCGTGGGATGGTCGAGGCGCTCGTCTTCGGTATATCCACAAGCAGCACAATGTATCGGTGCTGATGTACCACATTGTGTGCGCGGCGAAATATCGGCGAGCGGTGATGAGCAAGCACGTAGACGAGGTGATAAGAGAGGTGTGTTTGGAAATCGAAAAGCGTTGGGATATCTGTTTTTTGGAAATAGGGATGGATCGGGACCACGCTCATTTTCTGGTGCAATCAGTGCCGATGTATAGCCCGACAAAGATAGTGCAAACACTCAAGAGCCTGACAGCCCGTGAAGTGTTTGCCCGCCAGCCAGAGGTGAAAAAGAAGCTCTGGGGAGGAGAATTTTGGGGTAAGGGGTATGTTGTAAACACGGTGGGACAATATGGGAGTGAAACCGTGATAGCGGCGTATGTGAAAGGGCAGGGGGGAGAAAAAAGTTACCAGCAATTACACAAAGCGCAGCTTACGCTCGGATTGTTCACTACATGACGACTATCATGCAAACAAATTCATCACCTTTCTGCATTGGGCAAACAGACGGGGCGGCTCAGCTTGGACGCCGGTTCGGGTCGGGGGAGGCACCGCACGCCGTGCTGCGCAGGGTGACTTTTTTGTTCGAAAACGAGAGTCCGGCCGTGCCCAGGGCGAGGGAGGAGCCGATCAGGGTCGCGCCGATGGCAACTCTCCGCCGGTGTTCCCAGATGTGTTCATTGACGGCCGTTGCCGGACCCGCGCTCAGGACGGCGAGGTCGCTGTCGGCGATGGAATGGGAGGCGGCCACTTTTTCGGCGATGATCTGCGGCGTCCCGGCGCTCATCAGGCGGTTGCACGTGCGACCGTGGCTTTCGCCGCCCGGGTAGGCGGCCCGCAGGACGATGAACCCGAGGCCAAAGGCCACGACGGCAACAAACGACAAGGGCGTCGCCAGCCAATGCAGGGCATGGCGGTGGTTTTCCGGTTCGCAGCCGGGGGGAAGCGTGTGCATGGGATGCGAGGGTAGCGATATTGTGTAAAAAGCGCCAGCTTTAACGGGTGGCGCGCCTTTTTTCCGGTGCGAGAAAATTTCTTGCAAATGCAGGTACGGAGCGTATCGACTGGTTAATCGCCCATTTTACCGCCCACTTGATTTTGCGCTTTCGAATGAATCTCGACCTGCTCCGGAAACAGCCTCGCTGGGCCATCAACCTTGAGGCGCTCCTCATGGTGTGCGTCATCGGTTACACCGATTACGCCGCGGGGTACGACGTCAGCATGTTTGCTTTCTACTCGCTGCCGATTCTCTACACCGTCTGGTTTTCCGGGCGGGCCGCGCGGATCGGCGCGTGCGTGGCGTGCACCATTTCGTGGGGCATCGCGGATATCTCGGCGGGCCATCCCTATACCGACGTTTGGATCTTTGTTTGGAATACCATGGTCCAGTTCAGCGTATTTGTGGCGGCCATGGTGGGCGGGGAGGCCATCAAGAACCAGATCGAGCGCAGCCACCGGCGCGTGGTGGAGCTGGAGCGCTTCCACATCCTGGCGCAGATTTCTCCCGTGGGCATCTTTCGGGCCGACTCGGAGGGGGCGTGTGTTTTCGTCAACCAGCGCTGGTGCAAAATCACCGGCCTTGGCGAGGAAGGCGCGCTGGGCCGCCGCTGGACCGACGCGCTGCATCCCGACGACAAAGACCGCATCGCAGCCGACGCAGCGCGGGCGGCGCGGGAAAAGCATGCCATCGAATTCGACGGCCGGTTTCTGCGCGCCGACGGTTCCGTGGCGTGGGCGCATGGGTGCGTCGCGCCGGAGCTGGATGGCGAGACCGGGGCGCACGGCTACGTGGGTGCGGTGATGGACGTTTCCGAGCACCGGCGGCTGGAATGCGAGATCCTCGAAATCGGTGAGCGCGAGCAGCAGCGCATCGGGCAGGATCTCCACGACGACCTTTGCCAATTCCTCGCGGCCATCCAGTACACCGCCGCCTCGCTGGTCACGGACCTGCAACGCAACTCGGTGCCGGAAGCCGTGGAAGCCCGGGATGTTTCAGACCTCCTCAAGGATGCCGTCCAGCGCGCGCGCGACCTGGCGCGGGGCATTTTCCCCGTGCAGCTGGAGCAGGGAGGGCTGGTCTCGGCCCTCTACGAGTTCGCCGCCAACTCCAGCCGGGCCTTCGACGTCGATTGCGTGCTGCGGTGCGACCAGCCCATCAACATTCCCGACCGCAGCGCCGCTTCGCACCTCTACCGCATCGCCCAGGAGGCGCTCCACAACGCCGTGCGCCATGGCCGGGCCCGACAGGTCATCCTGTCGCTCTTTCAGGAAAATGACTGGATCACCCTCACCGTGGAGGACAATGGCGTGGGCATTCCCGCCGATTCGCGGGATAATCAGCGCGGCATGGGGCTGCGAATCATGGAATACCGCTCGCATATGATCGGCGGATCGCTAAAAATAGAACGTCCTCCGCACGGTGGGACGCTCGTTGCGTGTTCGTTCCACAAACAGAGCCGCCCCACCGCGCGCAAAGCTTCCTCCATGACCCTGGCACTATGAAAGACGAATCCTCCAAGACCACGCGGGTCGTGATCGTCGACGATCACCCGATGCTGCGCGAGCGGCTGGCACTCCTCATCGAAAAGGAGCCAGGCATGGTCGTCAGCGGCGAGGCCGACAACGTCCAGCAAGGGCTGGATCTCATCGAGTCGCAGTGGCCTGACATCGCGATCGTGGACCTAACGCTTAAGGGCTCAAGCGGCCTGGAACTTATCAAAGACCTCAAGGCGCGGGCGATCCCGACGCCCGTGCTGGTGCTCTCAATGCACGACGAGTCGCTCTACGCCGAGCGGGCGCTGCGGGCGGGGGCTCTGGGCTACATCACCAAGCAGGCGGCCTCGGAGGAAGTGCTCGCAGCCATTCATCGCGTCCTTTCCGGCAACGTCTACCTGAGCCGCGATTTCACGGAGAAAATCGTCAACCAAATGGCCGGGGCCGGGCTGCCTGCGGAGTATTCCCCGCTGCACCTGCTGGCCGACCGCGAGCTGGAAGTCTTCCGGATGATCGGCCTGGGGAAAACCACCCGGGAGATCGCCACCGCGCTCGGCCTGGGGCTCAAGACCGTCGACACCTACCGCGAGCGCATCAAACAGAAGCTCAACCTGAAAAACGCCGCCGAACTTTACCGCAAGGCCACCTGCTGGGTGCAGGAGCAGGGCTAGAGCAGTTTCGGGTTAATTTGACGCATGCTCTTCGGCGGCGAGGGCCGTTGCGGGGCGTTTCGAGCTCGCTTGCACCGTAGGTGCGGCCCGTAATTTTAGGGGCCGTATTTAAAAATACAGCCGCTGCGCTCAAAAAGCCCCGCAACAACCCACGGCGCTCTCAGATCATTGCGTCAAATTATTCCGAAACTGCTCTAGATAGCGGAAAGCGCCTGGTCGAGATCCGCGGTGAGGTCCGCCGGGGTCTCCAGGCCCACGGAGAGCCGGAAAATGCCCTCGCCCGCGTAGCTCTGGTAGGCTGCCTTTTGCGCCGGGGTGAGCTTGAAGGAGGTCTCCAGCATGTCGGCGCTCGGCAGGTAAAAAACGAGGCTGCGGTGGTGGCCCAGCGAGACGGCGTAGTGGATGATTTGCAGGTGCCGGGCGAGCGTCACGGCGGCTTTCGGGCCGTCGTCGACCTGGAAGGTCAGCATGCCCGAGAAATTGGCCATCTGGCGCGCCGCCAGCTCGTGCTGCGGGTGCGAGGGGAGGCCCGGGTAGATCACGCGGCGGATCTTCGGGTGGCCTTCGAGGAAGCGCGCCACCGCGAGCGCCCCCTCCTCGTGGGCCCGCATCCGGATCGGCAGCGTGGCCAGCCCGCGCAGGATCAGCCAGGCGTTGAACGGGCTCAGAATGCCGCCCGTGCGGATCGCCACCTTCTTGCGCAGCTCGGCCAGCTCGGCGGCTGGCCCGAGGATCGCCCCGCCGATGGCGTCGCCATGGCCGCAGAGGTACTTGCTCAGCGAGTGGACGACGTAATCCGCCCCGAGCGAGAGCGGGCGCGTGGCAATCGGCGTGGCAAAGGTCGAGTCCACCGCCAGCTTCGCCCCGGCCTCGTGGGCGATGTGGGCCACGGCGACCAGGTCGGTGAGGCGGATGAGCGGATTGCACGGGCTCTCGGCGTAGATGAGCCGGGTATTCGGGCGCAGCGAGGCTTGCACGGCGGCCAGGTCCGAGAGGTTCACCTTGGTGATCTCGATGCCGAGGGAGGGGAGCAGCTCATTAGTCAGCTCCGCCGTGGCGGCGTAGGTGATGTCGCTCACGATGGCGTGGTCGCCCGCCTTGAGTGTGTAGAGCAGCAGCGAGGAGACCGCCGCCATGCCGCTGGCGAACGCGATGGCCCGCTCGGCCCCCTCCAGCGCGGCCAGTTTTTGCTCCAGCTGATCGACCGTCGGGTTGGCCCAGCGGGTGTAAATAAAAGGCGTATCCTCATCCAGACCCTCCACGGAAAAACCGGCGTTCGGGTCGGCTACGAAGGTCGTGGACATCACCAAGTTGGGGGCCGAGGCGCGGGTGATCGGATCGGGTTTTTCCCCGGCGTGAATGGCCAGGGTTTCAATGCCACGGGTGGAATCGGCGGACGTACTCATGAGAAAATAATACCAAGAAAGTCAAAAATAGGGTTGCACAATAAACACCCACCCAGTAAATAGCTAGGCGAAACTTAACCGATAATAGATGGCGGAGTAGCCAAGTGGCTAAGGCACGGCCCTGCAAAGGCCGCATCACCGGTTCGATTCCGGTCTCCGCCTCTTTTTTATAACACATCGACACAATGAAAACCATGACAGCGTCCCCTGACACCGACCTCGTTACCACCTCCATCACAGGTGCGGCACAGTGCGTCGTGCGCGAAGTCGTGGTCCTCAAACCGTACGGGTTGCACATCCAGCCCGCCGCGGCGCTGGTGGAGTTGGCGGGCAAATTCACCAGCAATCTCCGGCTGGTCGTCGACGGCCAGAGCTTCGGCACGGCCTCGATCCTCGACCTCCTGGCGGCCAACCTGGCCTTCCGCAAACGGGCCACGCTGATCGCGGAGGGAGCCGATGCCGGGGAAGCGGCGGAAGCCGTCGCGCGTTTCCTGGCGCAGCAACCGCCCAGCGCGGCAGAATCGCCGGTTAGCCTGGCCGAGCCCGTCTTGAAGCGGGTCGCATAGGGCTTTCGCTCCTTTAGTGTGGGGCCGCGTTAATACTTTTTTAACGCTTTAGCCCCCCCATTTAACTCACGGGCTCGAAGGAATAGCGGCAGACTACTGTCGTTATGAACCAGCGAGACTTGATTCAGTTGGCGCTCTTCCTCGGAGCGCTTTTGGCGGTAACCCCGCTTTTGGGAAAATGGATAGCCGGGGTGCTTTCCGGGGAGAAAACGCTTCCGCTCCTTAAATGGGTGGAGGGCTTGATCTACCGCGTTTCGGGCATCGACCCCCGGCGCGAGATGAGCTGGCAGCGCTACCTCGGCGCTGTCCTGGCCTTCAATGCGCTCGGCGTCCTGCTCGTCCTCGCCGCCGAGATGACCCAGGCGTGGCTCCCCTTCAATCCGCAGCACCTCCCCAACCTGCCCTTCCCGCTGGCGCTCGGCACGGCGGTCAGCTTCGTCACGAACACGAACTGGCAGGCCTACTCCGGTGAGGCGACCATGAGCTACGGCACCCAGATGTGGGCGCTCTGCGTGCAGAATTTCCTGAGCGCAGCGACGGGCATCGCCGTGGCGGTGGCGCTCATCCGGGGCCTCACGCGCCGTTCGAGCCAGACGCTCGGCAATTTCTGGGCCGACGCCACCCGCTCCACGCTCTACATCCTGCTGCCTCTCTCGGCAATCTTCGCCGTGGTGCTCGCGGGGCAGGGGGTGGTGCAGACCTTTGCGCCCTATACCGAGGTGACGACCGTCGAGGGGGCCAAACAGACCCTCCCGCTCGGGCCCGCCGCCTCGCAGATCGCCATCAAGCAGATCGGCACTAACGGCGGCGGCTTTTTCGGCCAAAACAGCGCCCATCCGTTTGAAAACCCGACGCCGCTCACGAACTTCCTGGAAATCTTCGCAATCTTCGCCCTCCCCGCCGGGTTGACGTACACCTTCGGCCTCATGGCCGGAAACCGGCGGCAAGGCTGGGCGCTCTTTGGCGCGATGCTCGTGCTTTTCATCGCCGGTTTCGCCATTGCCTGGCCCGCCGAGCTGGCCCACAACCCCGCCACCGGCCTCACCGCCTCGATGGAGGGCAAGGAGGCGCGCTTCGGCGTCATGAATTCCGTCCTCTTCGCCACCGTCACCACCGACACCTCGTGCGGGGCCGTCAACGCCATGCACGACAGCTTTTCGCCCATCGCGGGCATGGTGGCCATGGTCAATATGATGCTCGGCGAGGTCGTCTTTGGCGGCGTCGGCTCGGGGCTCTATGGCATCCTGATCTTCGCCATCCTGACCGTTTTTATCGCGGGCCTCATGGTAGGGCGAACACCCGAGTACCTTGGCAAAAAGATCGAGGCGCGTGAGATTACCTGGTCCGTCGTCACCGTGCTCGTTCCAGCCGTGGCGATCCTCGGGGCCACCGCCGTGGCCTGCTTGACGAAAGCGGGCATCTCGTCTGTCGCCAACCCGGGGCCGCACGGCTTTAGCGAAATCCTCTACGCCTTCACCTCCATGGTGGCCAATAACGGCAGCGCGTTTGCGGGGCTCAACGCCAACACCGATTTTTACAACTACCTCTGCGCGCTTGCTACGTTCATCGGCCGCTTCGCCGGGATTGTCCCCGTGCTGGCCATTGCGGGGAGCCTCGCGGCGAAAAAAATCGCGCCCCCCTCCGCAGGCACCTTCCCCACGGATAGCCCCACCTTCGCCGTGCTGCTGATTGGCGTCATCCTGATCGTTGGCGCGCTGACCTTCTTCCCGGCGCTCTCGCTCGGCCCCGTCGTCGAGCACCTCCTCGCCCAGGCCGGGCGCACATTCTAAGGTGCTCAAGGGTATTACATAATTTCAAATATTTTTTCAGATCCCATGAAACCCAAGACTTCTCTTCTCGATCCGGCCCTGCTCCGGCAGGCCGCGCTGGATTCCTTCCTGAAGCTGGACCCTCGCGTCCAGTGGAAGAATCCCGTCATGTTCGTCGTCTACATCGGAGCCATTCTCACCGCGCTGGCCACGGTGCGCGCCTTCTCCGGCTTTAATCTACAAATCACGCTCTGGCTCTGGTTCACGCTCCTTTTTGCGAACTTCGCCGAGGCGATGGCCGAGGGGCGCGGCAAGGCCCAGGCCGCCACGCTGCGCGGCATGCGCACCAAGACCAACGCCCGCAAGCTGGTCGGCGGCCGCGAGGAATCGGTCGCGGCGGGCGAACTCGCCGCGGGCGACACCGTCGTCTGCGAGGCGGGCGACATCGTTCCCGCCGACGGCGAGGTCATCGAAGGCATCGCCAGCGTGAACGAATCGGCCATCACCGGCGAATCCGCCCCCGTCATCCGCGAGAGCGGCGGCGACCGCAGCGCCGTCACCGGCGGCACGCAGGTCATCAGCGACCGCGTGGTCATCCGCATCACCAGCGAACCCGGCAACACCTTCCTGGACCGCATGATCTCCATGGTCGAGGGGGCGCAGCGGCAGAAAACGCCCAACGAAATCGCCCTGGGCATCCTGCTCGTCAGCCTCACCGCGCTCTTCATCCTGGCCGTCGCCACGCTGCCCGCCTTCACTAGCTATAGCGAGGGCGCGGCGGGCCAGAGTGGCGTTGTGAATCTCTCCATTCCCGTGCTCGTGTCGCTGCTCGTCTGCCTCATCCCGACCACCATCGGCGGCCTCCTGAGCGCCATCGGCATCAGCGGCATCGACCGCCTCGTACGCCGCAACGTCCTGGCCACCAGCGGCCGCGCCGTCGAGGCCGCGGGCGATATCGACGTCCTGCTGCTCGACAAAACCGGCACGATCACCCTCGGTAATCGCATGGCCTCGGCATTCATCCCCGTCGAGGGGATCACCCCCGCGCTCCTGGCCGACGCGGCGCAGCTCTCCTCGCTCGCCGACGAAACCCCCGAAGGCCGCAGCATCGTCGTCCTGGCCAAGGAAAAATACGGCCTGCGGGGTCGCGAAGTGGCCGAGCCGCACGCCGTGTTCGTCCCCTTCACCGCGCAAAGCCGCATGAGCGGCGTCGATTTCCCCGCCCTCGACGGCGCGCCCGCCCGCTCGATTCGCAAAGGCGCGGCGCAGTCCGTACACGATTACGTCGAGAGCCTCGGCGGCTGTTTCCCAAAATCGGCGGCGAAGACCGTCGAAGCCATCGCCCACCGGGGCGGCACGCCGCTCGTCGTGGCCGAGGGGGCGCAAGTCCTCGGCGTCATTGAGCTCAAGGACGTGGTCAAAGGCGGCATCAAAGAACGCTTCATGCACCTGCGCAAAATGGGCATCCGCACGGTGATGATCACGGGCGACAACCCGCTGACCGCCGCCGCGATCGCCGCCGAGGCAGGCGTGGACGACTTCATGGCCCAGGCGACGCCCGAGGACAAGCTGCGGCGCATCCGCGAGGAGCAGGCGGCCGGAAGGCTCGTGGCGATGACCGGCGACGGCACCAACGACGCCCCCGCCCTCGCCCAGGCCGACGTCGGCGTGGCGATGAACACCGGCACGCAGGCCGCGCGCGAGGCGGGCAACATGGTCGACCTCGACAGCAACCCGACCAAATTGATCGAGATTGTGGAAATCGGCAAACAGCTCCTCATGACGCGTGGGGCGCTCACCACCTTTTCCATCGCCAACGACGTGGCCAAGTATTTTGCAATATTACCGGCGCTTTTCGGCTCGCTCTACGCCGTGGCCGGTTCCACTCAAGGCCCGTTGCAGGCGCTCAACGTCATGCACCTGCATTCGCCTGAAAGCGCGATCTTAAGCGCCGTTATTTTTAACGCGCTCATCATTGTGGCCTTGATCCCGCTCTCCCTCAAAGGCATCGCCTACCGGGCGGTTGGCGCGGCCCAGGTGCTGCGGCGCAACGTGCTCATCTACGGCGTCGGCGGCCTCCTGGCTCCCTTTGCAGGGATCAAGCTCGTCGACCTGCTCCTGGTAGCCGTTCACCTTGTCTAAAAACCTCAAATTTTACATTCCTATGAAAACGATACTTCAAGCTCTGCGTTTGTTGGTGGCATTGACGCTCCTTACCGGCGTCGCCTATCCGCTGGCCGTCACCGCCTTTGCCCGCGTGGCCTTCCCGTGGCAGAGCACGGGCAGCCTTGTCGGGCGCGAGGGCAAGCCGATCGGCTCCGCGCTCCTGGCGCAGAAATTCGATGGCCCCACGTACTTCTGGACGCGGCCCTCGGCGGCTGATTTTGCCACCGTCCCGAGCGGCGCGAGCAACCTCGGGCCCACCAGCGACGCCCTGCGCAAAGCCGTGGCCGAGCGCAAGGCGAAATTCGGCGAAAACGCCCCGGTCGATCTCCTGACCACCTCCGCAAGCGGCCTGGACCCGCACCTCAGCCCAGCGGCGGCGCAATGGCAGACCGCCCGCGTGGCGGCGGCCCGGAACCTTCCTGTTGAGAAAGTGGCGGCTCTCGTGGCGCAAGTCACGGAGCCGCCACAATACGGGATCTTCGGCGAGCCGCGCGTGAATGTTTTGTCTCTCAATCTGAAACTTGATGCCATAAAGTAATCCCATGGCCGACGAAAACCGTCCCGACCCCGATGCGCTTTTAAAGTCGATCCGCGAGGAAGCCGAAGCCGCCCGGCGTGGCCGCTTAAAGATCTTCTTCGGGATGAGCCCCGGTGTGGGCAAGACTTTCGCCATGCTGCTGGCCGCGCGCCAGGAGCTGGAAAAAGGCGTCGAGGTGGTGGCGGGCATCGTCGAGACCCACGGGCGCAAGGACACCGCGGCGCTACTCGAAGGCATCCCGATCTTGCCGCGCCTCCAGGTCGTCTATCGGGGGACGACGCTGGAGGAAATGGACCTGGACGCGCTGCTCGTCTGGCATCCGCGCCTGGTGTTGGTGGACGAGCTGGCCCACACGAACGCTCCCGGCAGCCGCCACCCGAAGCGCTACCAGGACGTCCTGGAGCTGCTCGACGCGGGCATCGACGTCTTCACCACCGTCAACGTTCAGCACATCGAGAGCCGCAAGGACACCGTCGCGCAGATCACCGGCGTGCAGGTTCGCGAGACCGTGCCCGATTCGCTGCTCGACCTGGCCGAGGACATCACGCTCATCGACCTGACGCCCGACAAGCTCCGCGACCGCCTCACCGAGGGGAAGGTCTACATGGGCAACCGCGCGGCCAACGCCGCCGATAACTTTTTCCGCGAAAGCAACCTGATGGCGCTGCGCGAAATGGCCCTGCGCCTCACTGCCGAGCACGTTGACCGCGATTTGCGCGAATTCAAGCAGGGCCTTGTCGTGGGCGAGCCGTGGAAAGCGGGCGACCGCCTGCTGGTGGCCGTGAGCGCCAGCCCGTCCTCGGAAATGCTGATCCGCTGGGCCCGGCGCGCCGCCGCATCGATGGAGGCGAGCTGGATCGCCACGCATGTCGAGACGCCCCGGCAGCTCACGCCGCTGGACGAAGTGCGCCTCGGGCTCAATCTCGCGCTCGCCCGGCAGCTCGGCGCGGAGGTGCAGATGGTGGAGGGGACCGACGCGGGCGAAGCGATCCTGCGGGTCGCCCGGGCGCACAACGTCACGCAGATCATCGTCGGCAAGCCAGGGCCGCGCACGTTGGCGAGCTGGTTCAAAAGATCGCCGGTGGATTGGCTCGTGCGCCACAGCGGCGACATCGATGTTCACATGGTGCGCGCCGAGGCTCCCAAAGGCCCCGTCCCCAACGTCCCGCCCACGCCCCGGCCCTGGAACCAATATGGCATGGCGCTCGGGATTGTCGCGGCGGTTACGCTGGCCGGGCTCGCCATGGAACCGGTCACCGGCTACTGGGCCATCGCGCTTGTATATCTATTAACGCTCATCCTCTCCGCCCTGCGGCTGCGGCGCGGGCCGACGCTCATGCTCGCCACGGTGAGCGCGCTGCTTTGGGATTACTTATTCATACCGCCCCGGTTTACCTTTTTCATTCGCGCGGCACCGGACGTATTAATGTTCGCGATGTATTTCGTGGTCGCGCTCGTCATCGGGCACCTTACCTCGCGGCTTCACGAACGCGAGGAGGCCGAGCGGCGCGGCGAGGAGCGGGCCACGGCGCTCTACCGGCTCTCCCGGGCGCTGGCCGCCACGCGCGAACCCTCCGAGGCGCTCGCCGTGGTGGTCAAGCAGATCCGCGAGACCTTCGGGGCCGACGCCTGCCTGCTCGTGCGCGACGAGGAGGGGCACTTCTCCGGCGAGGCCCATCCCGCCAGCACGCTGACCTTGAGCCCCAAGGAGGAGAGCGTGGCCGTGTGGGCCTTCCAGCATCGGCAGCCCGCCGGGCGCTTCACCGACACGCTGCCGGATAGCGAGGCGCTCCACCTGCCGCTGCTCACGGGCGGCAACGCCGAGGGCGTGCTTGCGGTCCGCTTCCCCGACGGCGTTCCGCTGACCATGCACCGCCGCGAACTGCTGGAGGCCTTCGCCACGCAGATCGCCGTGACGGTCGAAAAAGACCGCCTCGCGCAGATCAGCCGAAAGGCGCAGATCGCCACGCAGTCCGACCGCCTCCAGCGCGCCCTTTTCGACACCATTTCGCACGAGCTCAAAACGCCGCTCGCCGCACTTACCGCCGCGCTGGAGCAGCCGGAGGGCGCGCCCCCCTCGCACGAGATTCGCCCCGCCGTAAAGCGCCTCACCCAGGTCGTCAACAACCTCCTGGATATGACGCGGCTCGACTCTGGCATGATGGAGCCCAAGCTCGAATGGGCCGACCCGGGCGAGCTCGTCATGGAGGCGCTCGAACGCGTGGAGGAGCAGACGCGCTCCCGCGACATCACCTTGCAGATCCCGCCCGACCTGCCGCCGCTGCACATCGACCCGGCGCTCGTCCGGCAGGCGCTGGCGCTGGTGTTATCCAACGCGACCCAGTATACACCACCCGGAGCGGGGATCGAGGTCTCCGCCGCGCTGGACGCCGGGCGGCTCAAGCTGGTTGTGGCCGATCACGGGCAGGGGATAAAGCCCGGAGAGGAGGAGCGGATTTTCCAGAAATTCTATCGCGGCGAGGGGGCCCCCTCGGGCGGCACCGGCCTGGGGCTTTCGATCGCGCGGTGGCTTGTGGAGGCCAACCGGGGAACCCTCACGGCCCACAACCGCCCCGGCGGCGGCGCGGTCTTCACGCTCGATCTCCCGGCGGGCGAACTGCCGAGCCTCCCCGAGGAAAAGGCGCTTCCTGAGGCTTGAGAACCCCGCGTTGCCTGTTAGGGTCCTCCTTTTAATGAAGCCCGCCGCGCTGATTATCGATGACGAAGTGCAGATCCGCCGCCTGCTCCGGGTGGCGCTGGAATCGGCGGGCTACGCCGTCTGCGAGGCCGACCGGGGCCAGCTCGGCCTGGCCGAGGCCGCTTTGCGCCGTCCGGACGTGATCGTGCTCGATCTCGGCCTGCCCGACCTGGACGGCGTCGAAGTCCTAAAACGCCTGCGCGAGTGGAGCGAAACGCCCGTCTTGATCCTCTCCGTGCGCGACGCCGAAGAGCAGAAAATCGCCGCCCTCGACGCCGGGGCCGACGACTACATCACCAAGCCCTTTAGCACCGCCGAGCTGCTTGCCCGCCTGCGCGTGGCCCAGCGCCGCGCCCGCCCCGTGGAGGAGGCCTCCGTCTACACCCACGAGGGCCTGCAAGTCGACCTCACCACCCGGCGCGTCACCGTGGAAGGGCGGGAAATCTCCCTCACGGCCACCGAATACGCCCTGCTGCGCCTCCTGGTGCGCCACGCGGGCCGGGTCCTGACCCATTCCCAGATGCTCCGCGAAATCTGGGGCCCCAATGCCGAGGAGCACCGGCAGTATCTGCGCGTCTACGTCACCCATCTCCGGCGCAAGCTCGAGCGCGATCCCCAGCACCCCCAGTACCTCAAAACCGAGTCTGGTATCGGGTACCGTCTTTTATCCGGCGAGTAATTCCCGGTGGACAAATTCTTTCTCCTAGTAGATACGTAGGCTATGAAGCTCTCGAACCGAACCGACTATGCCCTTCGGGCCCTGATGACGCTGGTGGAGTGCGCCGACCAAGAGCTGGTGTCCACCCGTCGGCTAGCCGAGCAGAACGACATCCCGAAAAAGTTCCTGGAGCAGATCCTCGTCGACCTTAAATCGCGCGGCTGGATCGAAAGCGTGACCGGCAAACACGGCGGTTACCGCCTGGCCAAGGCCTCCGGCGACATCACCATGGGGGAGGTTATCCGCCATTTCGACGGCAATCTGGCTCCCATCGCCTGCGTCTCGTCAACCAACTACAAGTGTTGCAGCCAGGAGCCGGTATGCAAATTCCGCCGTCTGCTGCTCGACGCGCGAAATTACGTCACGGGCTTGATGGATCGCACCACGCTGGAGGCCGTGTATCAGGCCAAGACGGTGACGAAGGAGGAGGTTTTCAAGGAAGCGTTGATTTACGGGGCGGGGATCTAGGCCCCAAGGCAAGAAAAATACGGGTCCCAAGCCGAGCCCACTCGGGCAGGCTCAAAAAAAGAAAGTAAAAAAGTAAAAAAAAACCCTTGCATTGTTATGCCTACCTATATAGTAGGTGGATGCATGACGACGGCGCACACTTTCGATACTTTCACTAAAAGCGGCACAAGCCCAACCCCCGATAGCGCCCTCCGGCGCTCCTCCATCCCCTCCTGGCTGAAACTCATCCAGGAGGCCGTGGAAGCCTCTGATTTTGGAACCATCCAAATCAAGGTCCACGGCGGCGAGGTCGTACAGATTGAGACGACCCGCAAAATCCGAGTTCCCTCCCAGTCCCCCCGCAATCCCTCTCATCCGACCGCACCCGCGGAGGTGAATTAGTAACTCCCAATTACCCACGCGGTAACCTACCGGACCCCCCGGCGGTTCCCGAGAAAAACAAACAAACCTCGTACATGAAAACATCCACCTTCCTTGGGACCGCCATCGCGGCCGCCCAAATCCTCGCCCTCCCGTTTGCCGCATTGGCTGGCGATACCTCCAAAGAGGTCACGACGACGACCACCACCACGGAAAAAGCTCCGCCCCTTCCCCTTCACACCATCGACGGCGTCGGCGGCGTCGTCATCACCCCTATCGCCTATCTCGTCAACCCCGGCCCCGAAGGGACGATCTGGGGGCTTCCCTCGGCTTCCGTCACCTACGTGAAGGCCAACTCCAAGAACGTTGAGAGCGCCGTCCTCACCGAGACCCTCTTTGGCCGCTTGGAACTCGGCTATGCCCCGAGCCGCTTCGGCGTGGGCAACCTGGTGAACGACGTTAAGTCCGCCACGAACATCAGCATCAAAGACAACGTCATTCTCCACAACTTCAACGCCCGCTTCCTGGCGATTAAAGAAAACAGCTTCGACCTCCCGCTGCCCGCCATCACCCTCGAGGCGCAGTACAAATACAACGACGGCATCGATAAAATCGACAAGCAGCTCGGCGGGGCGCTCACCGGGATCGGCTACCACAGCGACAGCGGCGTTGACTTCGTGGCCACCGCCACCAAGGCATTCCCGAAGGTCTTTGGGCGTCCGCTGATTCTCAGCGTTGGCGTTCGCTTCAGCGAGGCCGAGCAGCTCGGCTACCTGGGCTTCGGCGACACCTACAAGGCGACCGTTGAAGGTAACATCGTCTACCTCGTCACCGACCACATCGGGCTCGCGGCGGAATTCCGTGGCAAATCCGGACAGTACAACGAGATTGCCAACCCGAAAAAGAGCGACGGCTTCCTGATCGGCAAGGAAGACAACTGGTGGACCGTCGGCGTGGCTTACATCTTCAACGCCCATGCCACGGCCACCGTCGGCTACGGCAACTTTGGCCAGCTGCTCAACACCCGCGAGGATAAGGGCATCGCCTTCTCCGCCAAATACGAATTTTAGAGTCCATAGAGGGAAAAAATTTCTCCGGAGGGCTGTTTCTCCCTCCGGAGGGATCTCCCACAAAACCTAAAAACAGAACCTTAAAAAAACCGTGCGCCAAGCACGCCAAATTACCAACCAAACCTTATGAGCATTCTCTCCTTCCTGGCGTCCTTGGCCCACGGTTTCGACCCGGTTTCAAAACCCAACCAATCCACACCTATGTCACAACAACATCTCGAAACCCTCGCCCTCCACGCTGGACAAGTCCCTGACCCCGCGACAGGAGCCCGTGCCGTGCCGATCTACGCCACCTCCTCCTACGTCTTCAAAGACTCGGCCCAAGCGGCCAACCGCTTCGCGCTCAAGGAGTTCGGCCAGATCTATTCCCGCCTGACCAACCCCACCAACGACGTCCTCGAAGCCCGCGTGGCGGCCTTGGAAGGCGGTTCCGCCGCCGTTGCCGTCGCCTCGGGTGCCGCGGCGATCACCTACTCGCTGCTGGCCATCACCGGCCTGGGCGACGAGATCGTCTCCGCTGACAACCTCTACGGCGGCACCTACTCGCTCTTCCATCACACCTTCCCGACCCTCGGGCGCACCGTGAAATTCGTGCCTTCTCAGGACCTCGAAGCCTTCCGCAAAGCCATCACGCCCAAAACGCGCGCCATCTACGCCGAGACCGTGGGCAACCCGAAGCTCGACGTGCCGGACTTCGAAGCCCTTGCCAAAATCGCCCATGAAGCGGGCATCCCGCTCGTCATCGACAACACCGTGGGTGTCGGCCTCGTCCAGCCCATCAAACACGGGGCGGACATCGTGGCGATTTCCGCGACGAAATACCTCGGCGGCCACGGCTCGGCCATCGGCGGCGTGATCGTCGACGGCGGCAACTTCAAGTGGAACACCGGGAAATTCCCCGCCTTCACCGCGCCCACCCCGGCCTACCACGGCCTTGTTTACTGGGACGCCTTCGGTGCCGTGCCCGGCCTCGGCAACATCGCGCTGGCCATCAAGATCCGCGCCGAGCTTCTGCGCGACATCGGCGCCACGCTCAGCCCGTTCTCGTCCTTCCTCTTCCTGCAAGGCATCGAGTCTCTGCCGCTGCGCATCGTGCGGCATTCGGAGAACGCACTCGCCGTCGCCAAATACCTCAAGAGCCACCCGCTCGTCACGTGGGTCAGCTACCCCGGCCTGGAGGACGACCCCAACCACGCCAACGCGGCCAAATACCTCAACGGCGGCTTCGGCGGCCTCGTCGGCTTCGGCGTCAAGGGCGGGCTCGAAGCGGGCAAGAAATTCATCGATAACGTCAAGCTGCTCTCGCACTTGGCCAACATCGGCGACGCCAAAACGCTCGTTATCCACCCGGCTTCGACCACGCACTCGCAGCTGAGCGAAGCGGAACTGCTCGCCACCGGTGTTACTCCGGATTACATCCGTCTCGCCGTCGGCCTGGAGAATATCGAGGACATCAAGGCCGACATCGACCAGGCGCTCAAGGCCGCCACAGCCTAGTTTTTAGGGATAGATCATTGGCCGTTTCATAGAGGAGCCATAACGAAGCCCGTTCCCTTTGGGGGGGAACGGGCTTCCTTTTTTTGCTATGGTTGCGAAAAAACAACCGCCCGGCCTCAAGCCGCGCGGCGTTGCGAACGCAGGCCGGAGTTCCGGCTCGTGGGACGGCGGGATGCGGAGACGTCACCCAGGATCTGGCTCAGATGCGGCGTGTAGAGGTGCGGCTCCAGCAGGAAGGAATCGTGCCCCTTGTCGGAGTGAACCGTAATCCACGTCGTCGGCACGTGGGCTTTCTTGAGCAGCTGCGCCAGCTTGTGCTGTTCCTCCACGGGGAACGCCCCGTCGGAATCGATGCTAAAGAGCAGGAAGCGCTGTTCGCGGCAGCGGGAAAAGAGCTCGTCCAGGGTCTCAGCGCCCGTTTCGGCCAGCAGGTTGAACCATTGCCAGGCGTCGAGAATGCGCAAGTAGGAGTTCGCATCGAAACGGGTCACGAACTTGTGCCCCTGGTGGAGCATGTACGATTCCACGGGGCTGTTCATCGCGTACCAGCCAAAGGGCGGCGTCTCGCTGACGATCCCCGTGCCCGCGCGGGCCTGAATGGCGTCCAGCGAGATGAACGTCTTGTGCGCGATGCGCCGCGCCAGCGCCAGGCCGGAGTCGGGCCGCGCGTGCGCGTAGTAGTCGCCGCCGCAGAAGTTTGGGTCCGACTCGATGGCCGAGACCTGTTCGAAATTTAAGATCCGTTGCAGGATGGCCGTCTCGGGCCCCGTGGCGATCGGCACCACCACCTTGGCCCGGCCCGGGTAGTGCGTGGCGAAGCTCAGCGCCAGGAACCCGCCCAGCGAACTGCCCACCACCGCGTGGAGCTTCTCCACCCCGAGATGCTTGAGGAGCAGCACCTGCGAATCGACAATATCGCGAATGCGCAGCACCGGGAAGGACGCGCCCCACGGCCTGCCCGTCTCCGGGTTGATCGAGGCGGGGCCGGTCGAGCCGTAGCAACCGCCGAGGTAGTTGGCGCAAATCACGGCGAATTTCCGGGTGTCGAGCGCCTTGCCCGGCCCGATGAAGCCGTCCCACCAGCCCTCGTGGAGTTCATCCGTCCAGCGGTCCCCGAGCCCGGACACCTCGCGGTTGATCCCGGCGGCGTGCTGGCTGCCGGTCATCGCGTGGAAGAGCAGGATCACGTTCGAGCGGTCGGCGTTGATCTCCCCATAGATCTCGTAGGCGAGGGTAAACCGCTCCAGCTCCGTTCCGCAGCGGAGGCGCAAGGGGTTCTCCGGGTTGCTATATTCAAAGAACCGCGTGCGGACGGTTCCGACGGAAGAAGAGAGATGCGCCATTTTGACAAAAATCGAAGGTGTTACCGACTCGCCTCTCGAATTGGAATCGATACTCCCACTTAATGGGTGGGCAAACAAGCAAAAAGTGATTTGCTGCCCTTGTCGTTTTTGGGTTGAAATTAAGAGCATAAGCCCAATATGGTTCTGACATCATGAACCCGACCAGCGTCCCGCTCACCGTCCTTTCCGGCTTTCTCGGCTCCGGCAAAACCACCGTGCTTAATCACCTCCTCGACGGCGTGGACCGCCGCCGCGTGGCGGTGATCGAAAACGACCTTGGCGAGACCTCCGTGGAGCACGACCTGGTCTTCCGCACCGATCTGGAGAGCCTGGAAACCATCGAGGGGCGGAGCTGCTGCTCGGCTCGGGAGGAGTTCGTGCGCCTCATGCGCGAGCTGGCCCGCGACCGCGCCAAGTACGACCGCGTCTTCGTCGAGACGACCGGTGTGGCCCATCCCGGGATGATCGCCCACGCGATCCTGAGCGATCCGGAGCTCAAGGAGTGCTTCGCGCTCGACGGCATCGTGACCGTGGTGGACGCCTGCCACGTGCGCGCGCACCTCGACGACGAGGGCCACGCCAGCGAGCAGATCGCCTACGCCGACGCGCTGATCATCAACAAGACCGACCTCGTGAAGCCCGAGGACCTGGAGGCCCTGGCCGGCGAACTGCGCGGGATCAACTCCGAGGCGCGGCAATTCACCGCGTGCGAGGGCCGGGTGCCCGTGGAGGAGATCCTCAACCTCGGCGGGTTCGACCTGCGGAAGATCGAAAACGGCATCTCCGGCTGCGCCAGCCTCCACGAGGGGGAGGGGAAACAGGGCTGCGGCGGCGACGGCGAGCACCGGCATGAAATCCAGTCGGTCTCCATCGCAGTGGAGGGCTGCCTCGACGCGGAGCGTTTCCAGGCGTGGATCGAGCAGTTTATCCAATCCCAGGCCGACAACCTTTTCCGCTCCAAGGGCATCCTGGCGGTGGCGGGGTGCGAATCGCGCCTGATTTTCCAGGGCGTTCACGGCATGTTCCGGCTCACGGTGGGCCAGCCGTGGGGCGATGACGAGCGGCCGGTGACCCGCGCCATTTTCATCGGCCGGGGGCTCGATCCCGAGCTGATCGGCAAGGGGATCGAGTCGTGCATGGCTTCCTAGGATGCCGGTAGGCGCGGCGGCAGGCCAATAGAAGGTTCAAAAGCCTATTTTGTCACCCCGGGAAGGGTCGTACCGAGGAAACTATTCCGGCAGAGCTTTGCATAGATGCCCCCCTGGGCCAGCAGCTCATCGTGCGTTCCGCGTTCCGCGATCCGGCCCCGCTCCAGGACCAGGATCTGGTCGGCGTGGCGCACGGTCGAGAGCCGGTGGGCGATGACGAAGCTCGTCCGGTGCTCCATCAGGCGCTCCAGGGCTTGCTGGATCAGGCGTTCCGTCTCCGTGTCCACGCTGGCGGTCGCCTCGTCGAGGATCAGGATGGGCGGGTCTTTCAGCAGCGCCCGGGCGATGGAGACGCGCTGCTTTTCCCCCACGCTCAGCTTCACCCCGCGCTCGCCCACGATGGTCGAGAGCCCCTCGGGCATCCGGTCGATGAAGGCCCGGGCGTTGGCCGCCTCCAGGACCCGCATCATCTCGGGGTCCGAGGCATCCGGCTTGCCCAGGCGCAGATTGTCGCGCACGGTTCCGTTAAAGAGGAAGCTCTCCTGCGTCACCAGGCCCACGGCCTCGCGCAGGATGTCCTTGGGGATCTCCCTTAGCGGCTCGCCGTCCAGGAGGATCTCGCCCGAGTCGAACTCATAAAAGCGCGTGAGCAGGTTCACCAGGGTCGATTTCCCCGCGCCCGTGGCCCCGACCAGCGCGACCGTCTCGCCGGGCCGGGCGTGCAGATTGATGTTGTGGAGCACCGGGCTCTCCTCGGCGTAGGCAAAGCAGACGTTCTGGAAACGGACGTCGCCACAGAGCCCCCGGGCGGGGTTGCCCTCGGGCCGATCTTCCCGGGGCGCGGCATCCGAGCCCGCCGCGTTCATCTCCACCGGGGTATCCAGAATCTCGAAGACCCGCTCCGCCGCCGCCCGGCCCGATTGCACGAGCTGGTTCAAAAAATGGAGCCGCCCCACCGGCTCGTAGAGAAAACGCGTCAGGATCAGGAACGCCACGAGATCGCCCATCCGGAGGGCCCCGGTCAGCACCGCGTGCCCGCCGAAGCCGACAACGAGCGCCATCCCGCAGTCGGAAAAAAAGTCCATTGAGGGCGAGTAGAGCGACCAGGCCCGCATGATCTTGAGCGTCGCCGCCTTGAGCTGCCCACTGACGTGGTTAAAGCGGGCGTGCTCCTCGGGCTCGCGCACGTAGGTCTTAATCTGGCGGATGCCCGCCAGGTTGTCGTGCAGCAGCGAGTTCATGGCGCTGGAGGCTTTGCGCTGGAACTGGTAGCGCCGGTGGGCCGTGAGCGTAAAGGCGAGCGCCCCGGCCATCAGAAAGGGCATCGGGGCCAGCGCCAGCAGCGCGAGCTTCGTGTTGTAGTAAAAACACATCACCGAGACCACCCCCACCTGGAGGATCGCCACCACCCCCTGCTCGATGCCGTCGATCAAGACCCGCTCCATCGAGGTCACGTCCTCCAGCAGGCGCGTCATGATGTCGCCTGTAGAACGGTTGTCAAACCACCCCACCGGCAGCCGCTGGATGTGCCCGTAGAGGTCGCTGCGGAGGTCAAAGATCACCTTTTGCTCAAACGTATTGTTGAGCCGAATGCGGGCAATATTCGCAATGCTCTGGACAAAAAACGCCAGTAAAGCTAAGCCAGTGAACCCGATCAGCCGGTCGCCCCGGCCGTGAGCCACGTCGTCAATGGCCCATTGGCTGACCTTCGGGAACACGATGACCATCAAGGTCATCAGCACCGCGCACCCCAAAGTCCCCAGGGCGAGGGTGGGGTAGCGCTTCAGATAAGCGAGCACTCTAAAAATCGTTTTCATAGGGAAATGGTGGTTGAAATTGGAGGAAAATGGGCTAAAATCCCACAAAAATCCGCCAATGTCTCTCGACGCATACAATAGCATCCCTTTTACCGGAACGTACCGGCATGGAGTGGATTCTAAGAATCGGATGACGATTCCGGCGGATTGGCGCTCCGGCGAAGAGGGGCTTCTTTACGTGCGGCTGCACTCCTCGGGGACCCATGCCATCGCCATGTCGCCCCGAATGCTTGAGCAGCGCATCGCGGAGCTCGAGACCGCCGAGGGCAGCGCGGGCCAGCGCGCCACGTGGGTGCGCCTGTTTGCCTCCAGCGCCCAGCGCTGCTGCGTCGATAAGCAGGGCCGCATGGTCCTCCCCCCCGAGCTATGCCAGAAGGCGGGGTTGCAGGGAGAAGTGCTCCTCCTGGGCGCGATGAAAGAATTTCAACTTTGGAACACCGAGCGGTGGTCTGCCCAGCAGGCTGCCGAGGAAGCGGGCCATCAAGATCTGGCAAACCTGCTAGGCATATGATCGCCCCCAGCTCTGAGTTTTTGGAATCCGCAACCCCCGGGTTGCGGAGGAGGATTGCTTTGAAAGCCGAACATCACCTTTCCGATACCGGTTCCGAGGCAGTGCGGTACCACGAGCCCGTCTTGCTTGGCCAGACGGTCGCCCTGCTTGCGCCCGCTCCCGGCAAACTTTTCCTGGACGGCACGCTCGGCGGCGGCGGCCACACGGAAGCGTTCCTGGAAGCCGGGGCGCGCGTCATCGGCATCGACCAGGACCCGCAGGCTCTCGAATTCGCGGGGCGGCGACTGGCGCGTTTTGGCGACCGGTTCACCCCCGTGCGGGCTAATTTCGAAATGGCCGGGCCCGTGCTGGAGGAGCTGCGCATCGGCGGCATCGACGGCGCGCTGCTGGATATCGGCGTCTCCTCCTGGCAGCTCGACACCCCCGGGCGCGGCTTCAGCTTTCAGGCCGAGGGCCCGCTGGACATGCGGATGAACCCCCAGGGGCCCGTCACCGCTGCCGATATCGTCAATACCGCCTCCGAAGAGGAGTTGATCCGGATTTTCCGCGAATACGGCGAGGAAAACGCCGCCCGGCGCATCGCGAAGCAAATTCTTAAAGAACGCGTCTCGGCCCTGTTCGCCACCACACTCGACCTTGCCCGTTGCGTGGAAAAGGTGAACCCGCGCCGGGGCCGCGTCCACCCCGCCACCAAGGTTTTTCAAGCCCTGCGCATCGCCGTCAACCGTGAGCTCGACGTGCTCGTGGCCGCGCTCAGCGGCATCTCCGAGCGGCTCAACCCCGGCGCGCGCTTTGGGGTGATCTGCTTCCATAGTTTGGAAGATCGCATCGTAAAGAACTTTTTCCGCGCCCGGTCCACCCCGTGGATCGACCGGCCCGAGTGGCCCGCCCCGCGCGCCAACCCCGACTTTCAATTCCGCCTCCTCACCGGCAAGCCCGCCGTGGCCGCCGAGGAGGAAGCCAACCGCAACCCGCGCTCCCGCAGCGCCAAACTTCGCGTGGTCGAAAAACTCTCCCATGTCCAATAACCGCCGCCGCCGTCTTGAAAATAACGTTCCTGTCGGGGCCTTTTCGCCGTGGCTCATCGTCGCGGCCATCGCCATCCTGGGCGGGCTGACCCGCGTTTATTACAAAAACCAGATCGTCCACCGGGGCGAAAACATCGGTCGCATGGAGAAGGAGCTGGGCGAACTCAACCGGAAGAACGACGCCCTGCGCAGCCGCATCGCGCAGCTCACCACCTATTCCGCCCTCCAAAAGTGCTTCAACGACGGGACCATCAAGATGATCAAGATTGCCCCCACCAGCGTCGTGCACGTTGATTACCCGCGCGCCACCCGTAACGTCGCCAGCGTGGCCAACGCCACCGACCTCCGAGCCGTCGCCAACGAGGGAGGCGCCCGCCCGTGAACCACATGGCCAGAGTACGCGCAATTCTTGCCTGCTTTGGCTTGATGTGCTGTTTTACGGGCTTTTCGGCCCGCCTGGTCTATCTCCAGGTCGATCAGCACGACAAATACGAGCGCCTCGCGGCCGAGAAACACGTCTGGAAAGAGCCGATCATCGCCGCCCGGGGGGAGATCCGCGACATCACCGGCGAACTCTTGGCCGACAACGAGCCGCTCAACACCCTCATCGCCGATCCCAGCCTATTCGGCTCCGCCAAACTGGAGCCGGGGGAGATCGCCGACCTTCTCGCCGCGCCGCTCAAGACCGACAAGGCCAAGCTGCTTAAAAAATTCGACACCAACCGCAAGTACGTCGTCTTAAAGAAAACCCTTACCGAAGCCGACACCGCTGCCCTCCAGCAGCGGTTTGCCGATTTCCGCGCCCGCACGGGCAAGCCGGTGAGGGGGCTTTTCTTTGAGCCCGATACCCGCCGCGTTTACCCCAACAATACCTCGCTCTGCCACGTGCTCGGCTTCATCGGGCAGAAAACCACCGAGACGGCTGGAGTGCAGGAGACCGAGCGCATGGGCGTGGAGGGCGTCGAGCGCTCCATGGATAAATGGCTGCGCGGCTACGACGGCTTCCGCTACATCGAGCGCGACCGCACCGGCAAGGAGATCGTCCCCTACCGCGGCCAGGAACGCAGCGCCCGGGACGGCTATAACGTCCGGCTCACCGTGGATATGCGAATCCAGCATATCGTCGAAACGGAACTGGACGCTCTCTATAAGCAGTACCGCCCGGAATTCTGCACCGCGATTGTGATGGAGCCGAAAACCGGCCGCATTCTGGCCATGGCCAACAGCCCCGCTTTCGACCCCAACGAATTGAGCCGCGGCCCCGAGAAGGCCGACAAGAGCGACAAAAAAAGCAAGGCGCCCGAGATCAAGCCCGAGGCGATGAAGAACTGCGCCGTCATCAACATCGTCGAGCCCGGGAGCGTGTTTAAAATTGTTCCGGTTTCCGCCGCGCTCAATGACAAACTCGTCTCGCTGGACACCGTGGTCGGTATCGAAGGGGGGCGCTGGCTCTACGGGGGCAAATTCCTCAAGGACCACGGGCACGGCGACCACCCGGATTTGAGCGTTTTCGACTGCGTGGTCAAGTCGAGCAACATCGGAGCCGCCAAGCTGGGTCTCAAGCTTGGCGAGCAGCGTTTTTACGAGTACGTGCGCGCCTTCGGCTTCGGCGAGCGCACCGGCATCAACCTGCCCGGCGAGGTCTCCGGCATCGTTCACTCGCCTAAAAGCGCGGGCTGGAACGTGCTGACCATTACCCGCATGCCGATGGGGCAGGGGGTCTCCGTCACCCCCATCCAGATGGTCGCCGCCATGAGCGCCATCGCCAACGGCGGCCAGCTTATGATGCCGCAGATCGTTGATTCCGTCATCGACCAAGAGGGTAAAGCGGTCGTCGATTTTCACCCCATGGCCGTCCGGCGCGTCGTCAGCGAAGACGCCGCGGCCAAGCTGCGCAGCGCATTGAAGGAGGTCGTCAGCAAGCGCGGCACCGCCTTTGCCGCCACCATCCCCGGCTACTCCTGCGGCGGCAAGACCGGCACCGCCAACATCGCCAAACCCAACGGCGGCGGCTACTACGACAACCGCTACACCACGTCATTTGTCGGCTTCTTCCCTGCCGATGACCCGCAGCTCGTCTGCCTCGTCATGGCCTGCGACCCCAAGGCCCCGGAAAACCTCACCTACGGCGGCACCGTCGCCGGTCCCTCTTTCTCGCGGATCGGCGAACAGACCGCCCGCTATCTTAACATCCAGCCCGACATGCCCATCCCGCCCCAGCCGGGAACGAAGGTCGCTGCCACGGGCCACTAATCAAACCAGAATGCAACTTAAATCCCTTCTTACCAAAATCCCCGCCGTGCTGACCGTTGGCTCGACGGACCGGGAAATTACGTCGATTTGCTACGACTCCCGCCGCGTTCAGAAAGGCAGCCTTTTTGTCGCCGTTCCCGGCGAAAAAGTCGACGGCAGCAGCTTTATCGAAGCCGCCATCGACAAGGGGGCCGTCGCCGTTGTCACCGAGCGCGAACAGGTCCAGCCGCGAGCCACGCTCATCGTCGTCCCCAGCGCCCGCGCGGCCCTCGCCGACCTGGCTAGCGAATACTACGGGCGTCCCTCCCTCGGCCTGAAAGTCGCGGGCATCACCGGCACCAATGGCAAGACCACCACGGCTTTTTTGATCAAGCACCTCTGCGACGCCGTGCAGCAGCGCGCGGGCTTGGTGAGCACCATCCGCTACGAAATCGGCGAGCGCATTCTTCCCGCCCCGCGCACCACGCCCGAGTCGCTCGACTTGCAGGAGATCTTCTTCCAGATCCGCTCCGCGGGCTGTCGCGCCGTGGCCATGGAGGTCTCCTCCCACGCCTTGGAGCTGGGCCGCACGCGAGGCGTCGAATTCGACACCGCCATCTTCACGAACCTGACCCAGGATCACCTCGACTACCACAAGACCATGGAGGCCTACTTCGAGGCCAAGTGGAAACTCTTCGTCGCCCTCGCCGGGCAGCAGCACAAGAAGGGCAAGGCCGTCGTCAACATTGACGACCGCTGGGGCCAGCGCCTCATTTCGCGCCTCACCCAGGAATACCCGAACCTGCCGCTCATCACCTACGGCATGAACGCCCGGGCCGACTTCCGCGCCGGAGCCGTCCGCACCGACCTCCACGGCTCCCAGTACCAGCTCGACGCCCAGGGAAAAACCTACCTCGTGCGCCTCCCCTTGATCGGGGCCTTTAACGTTTACAACTCGCTTGCCGCCCTGGCCGGTGCCGCCGCCATCGGCGTCGATCTGCGCACCGCCGTACGCGCCCTTGCCGACGCCCCAAGCGTCCCCGGTCGCCTCCAGCCCGTGCCCGTCAAGCGCCAGTTCCGCGTCTTTGTTGACTACGCCCACACCGACGACGCCCTCCAGAACGTCATGAAAACCTTGCGCGACCTCGGGCCCCGGCGGCTCATCGTCGTCTTTGGCTGCGGCGGCAACCGCGACAAAGCCAAGCGCCCGCTCATGGCCGCCGCCGTCGAGCGCGGAGCCGACTGGGCCATCGTCACCTCCGACAACCCCCGCAAGGAAAACCCCGCCGACATCATCGCCGAGGTCCAGACCGGCTTCCGGAACAAGGCCCACGAAGCCATCGAAGACCGCAAAGAAGCCATCTTCCGCGCCATCTCCCTCGCCGGTCCGCGCGATATCGTCCTGATCGCCGGGAAAGGCCACGAAACCACGCAGGAATTCGCCGACCACACCATCCCCTTCGACGACCTCTCCATCGCCCGCCAGGCCGTCGAAGCCAGGCCGGTGGATATGGAAGATTAATTAGCCCAAACCTCCCTCATCATGAACCCACCCAACCCTGATTCGCTCCCAAGCGCCAACGCCGATGCCCGCCGCCTGGAGCTTAACCGCCGGGTGCGCGGCGTCCGGTTTGCCCGGATGCACTACCGTCTGGCTGCCTCCGAGCCGTTCGTGAGGCGCGAAGATGTTTTGCGGCGTGCTTTCGCGTTTCGCTGCTCGTGACCTGAAAAATCGTTCGTGGACGCTACTTCTCTACAACTCATTTCCCAATGGGCCAACGGCACCCTCGCCGGGGGCGAGCCCGCGCGTACCGTCACGCGGGTCTGCACTGATTCCCGGCGACTTCGGCCCGGCGACCTTTTTATCGCCCTGCGAGGCGAGGCCTTTGACGGGCATCAATTTGTCGCCGCCGCCGCCCAGGGCGGAGCCGCCGCGGCGATCGTGGACGGCGCATATACCGGCGAGCCCGAGCCCGGCTTCACGCTGATCCGCGTGGCCGATACGCTCAAAGCCCTCCAAGACATCGCCGCCGCCTACCGGGCCTCCCTGCCCATGCGCGTCATCGCCCTCACCGGCAGCAGCGGCAAAACCAGCACCAAGGATTTGCTCGCCGCCGTCCTGGGCCGCACCTTTCGCGTCCTTAAGACCGAGGGCAACTTTAACAACCACATCGGCGTCCCTCTCACCCTCCTAAGCGCGGGCGTGGAACACGAAATCGGCATCGTCGAAATGGGGATGAACCACCCGGGCGAGATCGCCCCCCTGGCTGCCATGGCCACGCCGGAGAGCGGCGTCATCACCAACATCGGCACCGCGCACATCGAATTCCTGCACAGCCGCGAAGGCATCGCGGAGGAAAAAGGCCGCTTGGCCGAGGCCCTGCCGCCCAACGGTTTCCTCATTCTCAAGGCCGACGACGATTTTTCCACCTACATCGCCCATCGCAGCGCGGCCCGGGTCATTACCGCCGGGATCGGGCTGGGCGATTTCAGCGCGGAAGTCCTTGAAACCGGCATTTCCGGCAGCCGCTTCATCGTGCGCGGCAAAGGCGAGGAGGCAAAAGTTTCCCTGCCCGTGCCCGGTCTGCACATGATCGAGAACGCGCTCCTTGCCCTCGCCGCGGGCTCCTGCCACGGCATCCCCCTCTCCGAAGGCGCGCTCGGCCTGGCCGCGAGCCAGCTCACCCACGGCCGCCTGGAGCAAAAGAAGCTCGGCGGCATCGATTTCCTCGACGACACCTACAACGCCAACCCCGATTCCATGCGGGCCGCCCTGCGCACCCTGGCCACGCTCCCCGTGAAGGGCCGCCGCATCGCCGTCCTGGGCCGGATGGGCGAGCTGGGGGGCGAATCCGAGCGCGGCCACCGCTCCGTCGGGGCCGAAGCCGCCGCCGCCCGCGTCGATTTGCTCCTCGCCGTCGGGGGAGCCGAGGCCGGTTATTTGGCGCAATCCGCGCAAGCCGCCGGGCTCAAGGAAACCCGTCACCTGCCCGACCCCGCCGCCGCCGCCGTCCTCCTGGCCGAGACCGTCCGCCCCGGCGACCTCGTCCTGGTCAAAGGCAGCCGGTCCGCCCGAATGGAACGCATTTTCGAACATCCCGCCTTTCAAACCACCACCGCCGAAGCCTAAAACTTACCTGTGTTTTATTACATCCACGACTGGCTGAGACAGATCGACGGAACGAACGTTTTTCGTTACATTTCGTTCCGCGCGATCGGCTCCGCCATGACCTCGTTCCTGCTCTGCCTGCTCTTCGGCAACTGGGTCATTCGGAAGCTCATCGGCCTCAAAATCGGTCAGCCCATCCGCACCAAGGAAGAGGTGCACAAGCTCGCCGAGCTCCACGGCGGCAAACGCGGCACCCCCACCATGGGCGGCGTCTTGATCATCGGCTCCGTCGCCGTCTCCACCTTCCTCTGGGCGCGGATCGACAACCCCTTCATCTGGCTCGCCCTGGGCTCCATGCTCTGGCTGGGCCTCGTCGGTTTCCTGGACGATTACCTGAAAGTCACCAAGAAAAAATCCGACGGCCTCCCCGGCAGGGCCAAGCTCGCCTGCCAGTTCGCGCTGGCGGCGTTCGTCACCGCGTTTTTCCTGCTGAACCCGTCCCTGGAGATCCAGGCGCGTGAACTTTTCGTGCCGTTTTACAAAGACGCCCTCGTCCTCAACCTCGGCGGGGCCACCTTCTTCTTCTTCGCGCTGGTCATCGTCGGCTCCTCCAACGCCGTCAACCTGACCGACGGCCTGGACGGCCTCGCCGCCGGGTGCTCGTGCATCGCGGCCTTTGCCTATGCGCTCCTGGCCTACGCCGCGGGCAACGTCAAAATCGCCGCCTACCTCGGCATTCCCTTCTACGCCCAGGCGGGCGAACTGACCGTGCTCTGCATGGCGCTGGTCGGCGCGGGGCTCGGATTTCTATGGTTTAACGCCTATCCGGCGCGCGTCTTCATGGGCGACACCGGCTCGCTCGCCATCGGCGGCGTTCTGGGGGTCGTGGCCATTTGTACAAAACAAGAATTGCTCTTACTCGTCGTCGGCGGCATTTTTGTCATCGAGGCACTTTCGGTCATTTTGCAGGTCGCCAGCTTTAAGCTCACCGGCAAGCGGATTTTCCGCATGTCGCCCATCCACCACCACTTTGAACTGCTGGGCTGGAAGGAAAACACGGTGATTGTCCGCTTTTGGATCATCGCCCTCATGTTCGCCTTCCTCGGCCTGGCCACGTTGAAGCTTCGCTAGAAAGAAAAATAGATTTCCTGATGAATTCCCAATACGCCAACCACCCCATCGCTGTCCTTGGATTAGGCACCAGCGGCGGGGCTGCCGCGCGCCGACTCCTCGAAGAAGGAGCCTGCGTGACGGTGTTGGACAGCGGCGACTCCGACGCGCTGCGGGCGGCTGCCGAGGCCCTGCGCGCCGACGGCGCCCGCGTGCTCCTTGGCGCGGCGGCCGATGCCGACACCACCGCCTACGCGCTGGCCGTGCTGAGCCCGGGAATCGACCCCGCCACGGCGCTCGTGCGCGGCATCCGCGCGCGCCCGGTGCCCATTATCGGCGAACTGGAATTCTCCTACTCCATTTGCGAGTGCCCCGTCATCGCGATCACCGGCACCAACGGCAAGACCACCACCACGCAGTTGGTCGAGCGGATGCTCAACGCCTGCGGCGTCAAAACGCTCTCCGCCGGGAATATCGGGCCCGCCTTTGCCGCCCGCGTGCGCGAAAGCAAGCACCTGGATGTCATGACCCTGGAGGTCAGCTCCTTCCAGTTGGAGGCCATCACTACCTTCCAGCCCACGATCAGCGTCTGGCTCAACTTCCAGGCCGACCACCTCGACCGCTACTCCAATATGAAGGAGTACTACGACGCCAAGGTGCGCGTCTTCGAGAACCAGACCTCCGACGACTGGGCCATCGTTAAGCTGGAGGACGAGCTGCCCCTTATCAAAGCCCGCAAAATCACCTTTAGCGCCTACACCCCGGGGGGCGACCTCGAATTGCGCGACGGCGTCATTCATTTCCACGGCAACCCCGTGCTCCGCATGGCCGACACCCAGCTTCGCGGCCCCCACAATGCCGAGAACCTCATGGCCGCTCTGGCCGTAGGAGCCGTGCGCGGGCTCGACTTCGCCGCCATGACCGAGGCGCTGCGCACCTACCAGGCGCTGCCGCACCGCTGTGAATTCATCGCCACGGTCGAGGGCGTCGATTACGTCAACGACTCCAAGGCCACCAACCTGGACGCGCTCGAAAAAGCACTCCTCTCCGAGTCCCGCCGCGTCGTCTTGATCGCGGGCGGCAAGGACAAGGGCTTTGAGTTCGATTCGCTCACCGAGCTTGTGGCCGCCAAATCGCGCGCCGTCATCTTGATCGGCGAAATGGCCGGGCGCATTGAGAATTTCTGGTCCTCGCGCGTGCCGTGCTACCGCGCCGCCTCGCTCGCCCAGGCCGTCGCGCTCGCGCGCGCCCAAGCCCAGCCCGGCGACGTCGTCCTTTTTTCTCCCGGAACATCGTCATTCGATATGTTCAAAAGTTACGCCGATCGGGGCAACCAATTCCGTGGCCTCGTTACGGCACTGCTTTCTCCTGCGTTATGAGTCTCCTTAATTCCTTAGCTCCAAGACCCAGGCCCACCGCCCGCCAGAAACTGCGCGCTGCCGTCGCCCGCCGCGCGGCCCTCGCCCCTTCCATCGAAGATGAGGAGGAGCCGACCACCAGCTTCAAGACCGCGCTCATCGTCGTCGTCCTGCTGCACCTCGTCGCCGCCGGTGGCGTGTACATGTTTGACTCGATCAAGACGCATCGCCCGAGCCTCTCGGAGACGAGCGCCCCCGTTTCCGCCAAGTCGAAGAAAGCCGCCGCTTCCGAGGCCGCCGCCTCTGGCAACGCCGCGTCCGTGGCCGCCGCCGCCCAGGGTGCGACCAATTCCATGGCCAGCACCGCCGCCGCGCGCCCGAAAGCCAGCGCTCCCGCCTCCACGCCTGCCGCCGAGGTCAAAAAGCCCGCCGCCACCGCCGCCTCGACACCCGCCGTCGATCTGAAAGACTCCGGCCAGAGCTACACCGTCGCCAAGGGCGACACGCTCGTCACCATTTCCAAAAAGCTCCACGTCGTCTACGACGACCTCTGCAAGCTCAACAAGATCGAAGATCCGAAAAAGCTCCGGATCGGGCAGAAACTTCGCGTTCCCGCCAAGCAGCCGCGCACCGCTTCCAACTAGGAGGGTTCGCCGTGATCCCGCATGAAATTCGCCGCCCTGAGCCTGTTGCTTTCCGTTACCACGATGGTGGTCATCGGGATCATCATGCTCTTTAGCACGGGTTCATTTAGCCGGGACGCCTACAAAGTGGTCAAAGTGGCCCCGAAAACGGAGGCCGCCGCCAAAGCCGCCCCCTCCGCCGCCGCGAAGGATAGCGCCGATGACGACGACGAGCCCGAGCAGTTCGGCCCCGTGCAAAAACAGATCGTCTGGGACCCCGCGAGCCTCGTCCGGCGGCAAGCCCTTTGGCTTTGCATCGGCATCGTCCTATGCGTCGTTGCCACGCTGACGCCGTATCAATTCTGGCAAAAAACCTGGCCCATCTGGTTCGGCGTGGCCATCGTCCTCTTGCTCCTCTGCTTCGGCTTCCCGAAGATCAACGGCTCGCACCGCTGGATACGCTTCGGCCCCTTATCCTTCCAGCCTTCGGAGGTCGGCAAAATCGCCGCCATCACCTTCCTTGCGGCCTGGTTCCACAAGTACGAGGCCGAAGTGCGCAGCCTGCGCAAAGGGATCATCTATCCGCTGGCCATCGTCGGCGTGATTCTGGCCTTGATCGCCCCCGAAGTCGACCTCGGCACCACCAGCATCATCTTTGGCACCGCCTTCGTGATGATCTTCGTGGCCGGGGCCAAGATGCGCTACCTCCTTCCGCTGCCCGTCGTGGCCATCAGCGGCATCCTCTACGTCGCCATCCACATTCCCGAGCGGCTCAAACGCCTCGGCGCATTCCTGGACCTGGAGAAATTCAAAGACGCTGGCGGCTACCAGCAGTGGATGGGCCTCATCGCGCTCGGCAGCGGCGGCGTCAACGGCCTGGGCCTCGGCATGGGGCGGCAGAAATTCAGCTTCCTGCCCGAGGCGCATACGGACTTTATTTTCCCCACCATCGGCGAGGAACTCGGGCTCGTTTGCACGCTCCTGATCGTTTTCTGTTATGTGGTCATGATCATCTCCGGCATCGCCATTTCCCTCAACGCCCGGGACCGGTTCGGGATGCTGCTCGGGGTGGGGATCACCGTCATCCTGGCCCTCCAGGCCGCGATGAACATCGGCGTGACCACCGCGCTCCTGCCCAACAAAGGCATCCCCCTGCCATTCATCAGCTACGGCGGCTCGAACCTCCTCTTTTGTTTGCTCGGCGTCGGCATCCTGCTCAACATCTACCGGAACGGGGGGCCGGAAAAAACGGTTCGATCTGTGACCAAACCGCGCCCGATCATGACCCCGCGCATCTGATTTTTTTAACACATGAAAATTGCGATAGCAGGCGGAGGAACGGGCGGTCATTTATTCCCGGCGTTGGCCGTTGGGGAAGTGCTCCTGGAGCGTGGGCACGAGGTCTTGATTTTCATTTCCGAGAAGGAAATTGACGCCCTTGCCATCAAAGGCCGCACCGAGTTCCGGTTCGAGAAACTCCCCTCCGTCGGCATGCCCCGGCTCCTCTCCCCGGCGATCTTCGCCTTCTTCAAGCGCTTCAACGCCAGCCTTTCCCCCTGCCGCCGGATCTTCAACGAATTCAAGCCCGACGCCGTGCTCGGCATGGGCGGGTTCACCTCCACGCCACCTATCCTGGCGGGCAAATTGCGCGGCGTCCCCACCTTCGTCCACGAATCCAACGCCATACCGGGCAAGGCCAACCGCCTCAATGGCTGGCTGGTCGACGAAGTGCTCCTCGGCTTCAAGGAATGCCAGCGCTTCTTCCCCAAAGCCCGCTGCGAAGTCACCGGCACGCCCATTCGCCGTTCGCTCGCCGAGCCGTACCCGCGCGAACAGGCCCTGGCCGCCTTCGGCCTCGATCCCGAGCGCAAAACGCTGCTGGTCATGGGCGGCAGCCAGGGAGCCCACGGCGTCAACGAAGCCATACGCGCCGCCGCCGAATCGGGCCACCTTGACGCATCCCGCTGGCAGGTCCTCCACCTCTCCGGAGCGGCCGACCGGGAAAGCCTTGCCGCCACCTATCGCAAGCGTGCCATAGTGGCGCACGTTGCCGCCTTTTGCCACGAGATGGAGAAGGCCTACAGCGCCGCCGACCTGGTCCTCGCAAGGTCCGGAGCGGCAAGCATTTCCGAGCTTTCCCACTTCGGCCTGCCCGCCCTCTTCATCCCGCTGCCCACCGCCGCGGAAAATCATCAGCAATTCAACGCAGAAATCATTGCCCGGGCGGGGGCCGCTGAGGTATTAAAAGAGTCCGAAACAACGGGCGAAACGTTGGCGGCCAAAATCGCGTCCCTCGGCTCCGATCCGGAGCGCCTGCGCCAGATGGCCGCCGCCAGCCGGGGGCTTTCTCCGGAGGATGCCGCCGCTCGGGTTGCGGACACGATTGAACATTTTAAGAGATGAACGATACGAGCGAATTTTTGGCACAGATGCTGGTGGGCGGTGAACTCCGCATCCACCTGATCGGGGTCGCGGGGTCCGGGATGAGCGGCATCGCCGGGTTGCTCCTGGCCATGGGGCACACCGTGTCCGGGTCCGACAAGGTCTCCACCGTCGAGGTAAGCCGCCTCCAGGGCCTCGGCCTCGAATTTCACCAGCCCCAGCACGCCGCCAACATCCATTACGCGGACCTGGTCATTTATTCCTCCGCCATCCGGCCCGGCAACGTCGAGTACGACGAAGCCGTCCGCCAGGGCGTGAGCATGGTTCGCCGCGCCGACGCGCTGGCGGCCATCATGCAGTGCAAAAAGGGGATCATTATCGCTGGAATGCACGGCAAAACCACCACCTCCTCCATGGCCGCGCACGTCCTGCGCGTCGGGGGCGTGGAGCCCTCGCACTACGTCGGCGCGGAAATCCCGATCCTCGGCACCAACGCCCACTGGAACCGCAACGGCGAGTGGTTCGTGGCCGAGGGCGACGAGAGCGACGGCACGCTGGCCAATTACCACCCCGAACACGCAATCATCCTCAATATTGAAGAGGAGCACCTCGACTACTACGACGACCTCGCCGCCATCGAGGCCGTCTTCAACCAGTTGATGGACCACACCGCCGGGAAAATCTTCTACTGCGCCGACGACCCGCACGGCTCCCGCATTTGCGGCGCGCGGCCGGGCGCCATTTCCTTCGGCCACTCCGAGCAGGCCGATTACCATTACGAGAACCTCCGCATCGCCAACTTTCAGTCCCGCTTCGAGGTTGTCGCGCGCGGAGTGAAGCTTGGCGAGGTCGAGCTCAACGTCCCCGGCAAGCACAACGTCAGCAACGCTATGAGCGTCGTCGCGCTCGCCAGCGAGTTGGGCATTCCGTTCGCTAAAATCGCCGAGGCGCTCGCCAGCTTCCGGGGCGCGCGCCGCCGCTTCGACATCAAATACCGCAGCGCCAACTACCTCGTCGTCGACGACTACGGCCACCACCCGAGCGAAATCCGCGCCACGCTCGCCACCGCCCGAGGGGGTGAAGCCAAGCGCACCATCGTCCTTTTCCAGCCCCACCGCTACACCCGCACCGTCAAGCTGCGCGATCAGTTCGGCGCGGCCTTTGACGATGCCGATTTCGTCTTTCTGGCCGATATCTACCCCGCCAGCGAACCGCCCATCCCGGGTGTCACCAGCCAGTTCATCGCCGACGCCATGGCCGAGCACGGGCACAAGGGGGGCAAGTACGTTTCCGACCGCGCCCAGATGGTTATCGAAGCGGGCCGTCTCCTGGCCCCCGGCGACTGCATCCTGAGCCTCGGCGCGGGCAATATCCACGAGCAGGGCGCCTGGCTCGCTCGCGACCTCGCCGCCCTTGAGGCCATGCAAGCGGTCATGGGCGAGGGCGTCCTCAAGCTCTACGAACCGCTTTCCAAGCATACAACCCTGCGCGTCGGCGGGCCTGCCCAGTACTGGGCCGAGCCCGAGACCGAGGCCGGTTTCGCGCGGTTGACCCAGTATTGCCACGAGCATTCCATTCCGCTCATGGTCCTGGGGCGCGGCTCCAACCTGCTCGTGCGCGATGGAGGCATTCGCGGCGTTGTCGTCCACCTGGACCGGGGCGAATTCCACCGGCTCGAAGTCGATGGCATGCGCATCACCGCCGGGGCGGGCGTCAAGCAGAAGGAACTGGCCCTTGCCGCTCGCAAAGCGGGCATCGGCGGTTTCGAATTTTTCGAAGGCATCCCCGGCAACGTCGGCGGTGCGCTGCGCATGAACGCGGGCGCTATGGGCGGAGAGACCTTCCAGCGCGTCATCTCGCTGCGCACCGTGGACAGCGAGGGAGTCATCCACGACCGGCTTCCCTCGGACCTGGAAATCCACTACCGGGGCGTCCCGTCACTGGGTCGCCAATACGCCACCACCGCCGTCTTCGAGGGCTTCCCGCGCCCGAGCGAGGAAATCGGCGTGATGATCGACGACTACTCCCACAAACGCTGGGCCATCCAGCCCAAAGAGCCGAGTGCCGGGTGTACCTTCAAAAACCCGGCGGAGATCCCCGCCGGTCAGCTCATCGACGAACTAGGTCTGAAAAACTGCCGCATCGGCGGCGCGTGCGTCTCCACGATTCACGGAAACTTCCTGGTCAACGACGACCACGCCACCGCCAGCGACGTCCTCACGTTGATCGACGAGATCAAGACCGTCGCCTGGAAAAAACGGGGCGTCACGCTCGAAACCGAAGTGCAAATCGTCGGCGAATCCGAGTCGTTTTTGTACAAATAATTTTCAATGAACCAGATCAAACCACAACGCATCACGGTTTTAAAAGGGGGCCCCGGCTCCGAACGCACCATTTCGCACGCTTCGGCGAAAGCGGTGGTTGCCGCGCTGCGTGAACTTGGGCTAGACGTCACCGAAGTCGACGTGACCGACCCCGGTTTCGAGCTTCCCGTCGATACCGAACTCGTTTTCAACATCATCCACGGCACCTACGGCGAAGACGGCCAGCTCCAGTGCGAACTCGAAAAACGTGGCGTCCCCTACACCGGCGAAGGCGTGCTCGGCAGCGAATTGGCCTTCGATAAATTGAAGAGCAAAGCCCGCTTTATCGAGCGCGGCGTGCCCACCCCCCGCTTCGAAATCGTCCCCGCAGGCCAGGCCCCGAAAATGCCCGTCCCCTACGTCATCAAGGCCCCGTGCGAAGGCTCGTCCGTCGGCGTTTTCATCGTCAAGACCGAAGCGGAAGCCGCCCCGGCCATCGAAGGCGCGGCCAAGTTCGCCAAAGAACTCCTGGTCGAGCAATTCGTCGAAGGGCGCGAGCTGACCGTCGGCATCATCGCCGACCAGGCGCTGCCGATCATCGAGATCCGCCCGCGCACCGGCTTCTACGACTGGACCAACAAATACCCGTTCCTCGACCCCACCGGCAAGGGCGGCGCGGACCACTATTGCCCCGCCGCGCTCGACGCCGCCACGACCGCGCTCGTCCAGCAAATCGCGCTCGCAGCCAAGGACGCCCTCGACCTCCAGGTCTACAGCCGCGTCGATCTGCTGCTCCCCGCCGACGGGCAGCCCGTGGTCCTCGAAATCAACACCATACCCGGTATGACGGAATCCAGCCTAGTCCCCGAGGCGGCCAAAAAGGCGGGCATTCCCATGCCTCAACTTCTGCAACGCGTGATCGAACTCTCCCTTACCGCCCGACCTCCCCGCGAATGAATTCCCGAAACCGCCTCTCCAACCGCCGCCGTTCCAAGGGCAACCTGCACAAAATGCAGGGGCTCCTCGAAGTGAAGGTCCGCTCCGAACTGGCCACCCGCCAGCGCAACCGGACCATCCTCGTGTGGATGTGCAAAATCATCCTGGCCGTCGGTATGGTGGGCGGTGGCATGTACGGGGGGCGCGAATTGATCAACCGGCTTTTCCTCAAAAACGCGTCCTACAACCTCGCCGCCGTCGAGATCAACGACGACGGCGCGGCCCTTACCCGCGAGGTCATCCTCTCCACGGCCAATCTGCAACTGGGCGAAAACATCTTCTCCGTGAGCCTCTCCAAAGCGCGCGACGCCATCCTCACCCTGCCGCAGGTCGAGCGCGTCGATTTGCAGCGCTCGTTGCCGAACCGGATCGTGGTCGAGATCGTCGAACGCCGCCCCGTCGCCTGGCTCGCCGACGCCAAGACCGCCGACCCCTCCACGTCCGAGAAATCGTTCCTGATCGACAGTAAAGGCGTCCTCTTCAAGCCCAAGCGCCAACTGCCCGAGTACCTGCGCCTGCCCGCCATCTACGGCGCGCCGCTGGATAACTACCTCGCGGGCGACACCGTGGGCACCCCGGAGGTCACCGCCGCGCTGGAACTGGTCCAGAAAAACTCGGACTCCAACCGCTTCCGCCTCCAGAGCGTCGACCTCTCCAAAGGCTACTGCCTCATTGCCACCGACGCCCGCCGCGCCAAGCTGACCTTCGGCCTCGACAACATCGAGAACCAGCTCGACCGCCTTGGCGCCGTGCTCGACTACGCCACCTCGCAGGGCAAGGAAATCCGCACCGTCAACCTGATGGTGGAGAAAAACATCCCCGCCGTCCTCGCCGACCCGGCCGCCGTGCAGGCGGAAATCGCCCCCGCGCAGGATGACACAGCCAAGACCGCCGCCGCCACCCCGGCCCCATCTGCAAAACCGGGCGCTTCACCCGCTGCGTCCAAGCCGAACGCTACCCCGGCCAGCGCCTCCGTGCCCGGCGAGAAGATCGCGGCCAAGTCGAAAAAGAAAACCACTGTTGCCTCCTCCTCCACGCCCAACGTGAGGCGGGCCGAGCCCGGGGTCCACAAGGCAGAGCCCGTCGTCAAAAAGGCGGAGCCGGTCATCAAACGTGCCGAACCGGTGATCAAACGCGCCCAACCCGTCTCCAGTAACTAACCCCCTCATGGCCAAAGACCAGATTCTCGTCGGGATCGAAATCGGCACCGCCAAAGTTTGCGTGGTGGTGGGCGAAGCGAAGCCGGACGGCCCGATCAAAATCCTGGGCGTCGGCCAAGCCCCCTCGTGCGGCATCCGCAAGGGGGAGATCGTCGATTTTGAAAACGTCCACAAGTGCGTTCGCGAGGCCATCGCCGACGCCGAGGACAAGAGCGACGTGACCATTAAGAGCGTCTTTGCCGGAGTCACCGGATCGCACATCCAGTCCTTCAACAACCGGGGCTGCGTCAACCTTCCCGAAGAGCGCGAGGAAATCGACGAGACCGACTGCGAGGACGTCGCCATCAGCGCCCGCGATGTCAACATCCCGCAGCAGAACGCCTTCCTCCACACCATCCTTCAGCACTACTACGTGGACGGGCAGGAGGGCGTACTCAATCCTATCGCCATGCTGGGCCGCATGCTGGAGGCCGATTTTCACATCATCCACGGCGTTGGTAACCGCATCCGCAACACCGTGCGCTGCATCAAGGAGCTGGGCATCGAAGTCGAGGACGTCGTCTTTACCGGCTACGCCTCGGCCCAGGCCATCCTCACGCCGCAGCAAAAGGACCTCGGCGCGCTGGTCATCGATATCGGCGCGGGCACCACCGACTACGTCGTCTACATTGACGGCGCGGTGAAGCAAAGCGGCGTCCTGGCCGTCGGCGGCGACCATATCACCAACGACGTTTCCATGGGCCTGCGCATCCCCATGGCCAAGAGCGAGCGGCTCAAAGTCGAGGAGGGCGACGCCCGGCTCGGCATCGCGCTGCCAGGGGAGACGATTTTCCTCAAGGACGAAACCGGCTTCGCGGGGCGCGACGTGGAGCGCGAAACCTTGAATATGATTATCCACTACCGGATTCTCGAAATCTTCGAGTTGATCAAGCGCGCCATGGACGCCGAGCCCTACCTGCCCATGCTCGGCGCGGGCATCGTGATTACCGGCGGCTGCTCGCAGATGCGCGGCATCGGGCCGCTCGCGCAGGAGATTTTCGGCGTCCCCGTCAGCGTGGCCCACGCGAAATCGACCTCCGGCCTCGTCGCCGCCGCCGAGAACCCCACGCTTTCCACGGCCATCGGCCTGCTCCGCTACGGCCAGGCCGCCTACGCCAGCAGGCCGCAGAAGGGCGGCTTTTTCGACCGCCTGCGCGGCCTTTTCGGACGGTAAGAACCCATCATCCCAAATATGATCGAACTTGATATCCGCAACCGCACCTCGTCGGGGATCTCCCCCCGGCGCATCCCCATCGTCGGGATCGGCGGCGCGGGTGCGAACGCCCTCGACCGCCTCGCGCTTGACGGCGTGGCCCCGGCAAGCCTCGTCGCCGTCAATTCCGACGCCCAGGCGCTGACCGCCTCCGTCGCGGGCGAGAAAATCCAGCTCGGAGCCACGGCCACCCATGGCCTGGGCACCGGCGGCGACCCCGAGCTGGGCCGCTGCGCCGCCGAGGAATCGGCCGCTGAGCTGCGCGCCTCCCTGGAGGGCGCCGAGGCCGCGATCCTTGTTGCGGGTTTGGGCGGCGGCACCGGCTCCGGCGCGGTTCCGCTCGTCGCCGAGCTGGCCCGGGAAGCCGGGGCGCTGGTCATCGCCGTTGTCACGCTCCCTTTTGGCTTCGAAGGCAAACGCCGCGCGGCGCAAGCCGCCGAGGCGCTCGCCGAGCTGCAAGAGAATGCCGACGCCGTTATCTGCTTTGAAAACGACCGCATGGGCGAGAGCGTCCCCGCGCGCTCGGGTATCCAGAACGCCTTTGCCGCCGCGCACCTCACCTTGAGCCAGTGCATCCAGGCCGTCGTCGCGATCCTCAACGGTTCGGAAGGCCTCCTCCCGCTCGGTTTGGACGATCTTTCCGCCGTGCTCCAGGACGTTAGCGCCCGCTGCCTCTTTGGCCACGGCCAGGCCGACGGGAACAACCGCGCCTTTGACGCCCTTTCCCGCGCGCTCAAGAACCCGCTCATGGACAAAGGCCGCCTCCTGCGCGATTGCGACACCGTGCTGGTGCGCGTCGCGGGCGGGCCCGACTTGACGCTCGACGAAGTCCAGCTCCTCATGGAGGAGTTCAACCGCTACGTCAACGACCACACCCGCGTCCTGCTCGGCACCTCCATCGAGGCGGCCCTGGCGGGGAAAGTTGACGTTAGTATTTTGAGTTCCGTGGGCGATGGGCGTGCCGCCGCCGCCCAGCCCGTTCGCGAAACCCGCGCGGTGCGTCCCGCGCCCGCCGCTCCCAAGCCTGCCCCCGTTCAGACCAAACCGGAGCCAGAGCCGGAGCCCGAATTGATTGAAGCCGAGGAGCCGGTTGAAGCCATCGAGGCCGAAGCGCCCGAAATCATCGAAGCGCCCGAAGCGTCTGAAATTCCCGAAACCGCTGAGGCTGCGGAGGGCGATGAATCCTTTGACCTGGAGCCGACCGGGGGCGACGAAGCCGGGCTTCCCGTGGTGCTTGCCGAGGAAGAGGCGCCGGAAGTCCCCGCTCCAGCACCCGCCGCGCCGCAGCCTGCCGAACGCCGTTTCCAGAAGCCGCGCGGGCTCCGCGCCGCCACCTACCAGGGCTCTCTCTTTGGCGAGGAAGCCGCCGCGCCCATCGAACGCATCGCGCCGCCCGTGCCGGGCCGGATGCTCCGCCGTCCTTTCCCGGAACCCGAGCCCGAGCTTGAGCCGGAGCCGCAAGCGCCCGCTCCCGCCCCGGAACCCGCGCCTTCCGTGCCCGCCGCCGCGCCGAAATCCACGCAACGCCTTGCCGCGCCCCGTCCCGAACCCATTCCTGAGCCGGAACCCGAACCGGAACCGGAGATCGAGGCCGTGTTGGAACCGGAGGCCCCTGAAGCGCCTGCCGCTTCCCTTCCCGAGCCCTCGGAGCCCGAGCCGGAACCCATTCCCGAGCCGCAGCCCGAAGCGCCCGCACTCCGTCCCCGCCCGGTGATCCGCCGGGTGGAACGCCGCGCGCCCGGCGTTCCCGCGCCCGAGCTGATTCCCGGCGAGGAAGCCCGTCCGGCGGCGGCTTCGTCCAAGGCCCCGCAGCAGGAAGTCATGCAATTTGAGCCCGTCACGCGCGGCCGTTTTGAAAAAAGCGAGCCGACCATCGTCGACGGTCAGGATCTCGACGTCCCCACGTATCTGCGTCGGCGGATGAAGGTTAGGTAAAGACGCTGCCCAGCGCGACGGCGCACCAGCCAAGGACATGAAACGCCTTCTCTTAAGGATTACTGACGCCTGTACCTCCCGGTGCCGTCACTGCCTGCACTCGTGTGCCCCGGGGCGCAAGGGGGTCATGAGCCCCGCCGCCATCAGCCGATGTATTCGCCAGGCGCGCCCTCAGGAGTACGTCATTGTTACCGGCGGCGAGGCCTCGCTCTTTCCCTCGCTCGTAACGCACGCGCTGCGCGAAGCCGCCGAGCTCGGCATCCCTTCGTGGCTCAATACCAACGGCTTTTGGGGATGCGATGCCACCGTGGCCGCGCGCTATGCCCGGAGCCTCAAGCGCGAGGGCCTGGCTGTGGCGGCGTTTAGCATCGACGGTCTCCACCAGGAGTTTGTTCCCATCGGCCACGTCCTTTGCGCCCTGCGCGCCTGCCGCGACGCGGGCATCCCGAGGGTTGAGGCGATGGTCACCTTCGTCGACCGCTCCCGCACGGACATCCCCGTCGACAACCGCACCCGAGAGGGGCTTGCCGAACTGGAGCGGGAGCCCGGCATCCGCGTGTGCGTGCGCGATTCGATCTCGTTCATCGGCCGGGCGTGCGCCAGCCTGGCCGAGTATGCCCCGGTGCTCTCTGCCGAGGCCGCCCTCGGTTCCACGGGCGAAGGCTACTGCTCCATCCAGGACGAGCGGGGCGCGACCAAGGACTTCTGTGCCGAAACCTTCTTCCTGGTCAACCCGAACAACACCGTGGACCTCTGCAACGTCTCCTTCCCGGGAAACCTGACCGAGAAGCCCTTCGCGGAGATCGTCTGCGAGGAAAACCTGCTCTCCCACCCGCTCCTGGCCGCGATTCAGAGCGAGGGCCTCGCGGGCCTTTACCGCATGGCGTGTGAACACGGCTACGTTCCCCGGGGGCGTTACACCAGCCGGTGCGACCTCTGCCAATCCGCCCAGCGTTGGCTCAAACACACCTTTCCCGACGTTATCGAGAACTGGTAGCCGCAAAGACTACTTCCGCGCGAGGTGCAGGAACATCACCGCGCCGAGCGAAATGAAGAGCACATTGGGGATCCACATCAGCAAATGCGCATGGGCGTTTGGGTTGTTGCGCAGGCTGTCGGCGATCACCACAAAGAAGAAATACACAAAGGCCACGATCAGCGAGAAAAGGAACCCGATGGAGGTCTCTTTGCGCTGGGCCGTCACGGCGAGCGGTACCCCCACCAGCGCGAAGGCCAGCGAGGCGAGCGAAAGCGAAAAGCGTTTGCTGATCTCCGTCTCGGCGGCCGTCTCCTTGTCCTTGGGGGGATCCTTCACCAGCTCGTCGAGCGTCATCTGGCCCACGCCGCGCCGCGCCTTGTTCTTTTCGTAGAGCGCCTTGAGCGAAATTGGGAACGTGATCTCGCGCGTCGTGATGCCCTCGCGGATGCGCGTCAGGTCCCCCGGCGAATCCGAGTCGCGCTGCTCGAACTGCGCCCCGACGAGTTGCATGAGCACCTGTTGGTTGACCAAATCCGTCGTCAGTACCGCCCGCTGCGCGTGGATGACCCGGAGCGGCTCGCCCCTTTCGTTCAGCTCGTAGACCAGCACATTGAAGAGATTCGTCCCCTCCTTGCGCTCCACGTAGATTTTCTTGCCCGGGAATTCGTCGATCACCTGGTCGCTGGCGAACATTGATAGCGGGTCGTTTGTGGCGATCTGGAAAATCGTGTTCTTCATCCGCTCCTGCGCCCTCGGGGCCACCTCGACATTGATCCACAAACACATCAGGCACGCCACCACGGCCAGGAAGCCGAGCGAATAGCAGATGCGCGGAATGCTCACGCCGTTGGAGCGCAGCGCCACCAGCTCGTTTTCCGCCGAGAGCTTGCCGAAGACCAGCAGCACCGCCGTCAGGAAGCCCCACGGAATGGTGAACGTCAGCGAGTAGGGAAGGATGAACCCGATGAAGCTCAAAATAAGCTCCAGCGGCGCATTCTGGTTGACCAGCAGATCGAGGAGCTGCTTGAAGACATTGCCCAAGACCAAGACGAGGCTCAGCACCGCCACGGCGAAAAGCGTGGTGACGAGGAGTTCCTTGCCGATGTAACGGTCGATGATTTTCATGGGCGCACGGCATTCTCGAAGCCGAATGGCCGGAATGCAAGCCGTTTGCTGCGGCTTAAACAGCATCGGGAACCGGGGCTATGGCCGGTCGGCGAACGCATACTGCCGGATGGCCGTCCGCAAGGCGGTGATGTTCACCGGCTTTACCAGGTGGCCCGCGAATCCCGCGGCCTTGCTTTGGCGAATATCCTCGTCGGTGCCGTAGCCGCTTAAAGCGATTCCGGGAGTTTCCGAGCCCCTCTTAATTTGTCGCATGACATCAAGCCCGGAGCCATCGGGGAGCCCGAGGTCGCTGATGAGCAAATCGAACTCCTGGCTGGCGACCACCTCCAGGGCCCTTTTGCAACTCGCCGCGGCGGTCACGATATGGCCCCAATTTTCCAGGATTTTGACCAGGACTCGCAGGGTATCGGTGTGATCCTCCACCAGCAGGATTCTCAACGGGCGCTCCGGCGGTTCGGTGGAGGCGGCCTGGGGCTGCGATTTCTCTGGCGGAGGCGCGGTGGCCAGCTCCACTGTGAAGGTTGCCCCTCGGTTCTTGCCCTCGCTATGGGCGCTCAGCCGCCCCTGGTGCAGCTCCACCACGGCCCGGGCGATATTCAACCCCAAGCCCAGGCCTCCGAAGCGCCGGGTTCTGCTCTGGTCGCCTTGCTCGAAGAGGTTGAAAATCCGAGGGATCACCGCCGGAGCGATGCCGACGCCGGTGTCGATGATGTCGATGATGATCCGCTCGCCCTCGTTGTGGGTGTGCAGGGTGATGCTGCCTCCCTCGGGGGTGAACTTGACGGCGTTGTTGAGCAAATTCCAAAACACCTGCCGCATTCGCGCGGGGTCGGCGCGCACATGGTGCTGGGCGGCCTGGAGATCCCGCTCGATCGCCAGGTGCTTTAGCTCAATCTCGCCCTGGCATATCTCCAAGGCGGTTCGGAGGCAGTCTTGCAGGTCCACGGTCTGGTACTGCAAGACGACCTTGCCTCGGCTGATCTTGGTTACGTCCAGAAGGTCCTCGATCAGCGCCACTTCCATCTCTACATTGCGCTGGATGAGCTCCAAATCCGGCCCCAGGTGGCCGGGCAGATCTTTCTGGGTCTGGAGGGAGCTCACCATCGCGAGCACCGGCGTAAGGGGGGTGCGCAGCTCATGGCTGAGCACGGAAATGAATTGATCCTTGGCCTGGTTGGCGCTTTCGGCGGTCTCCTTGGCTTGGCGGATCACCTCCTCAGCCTGTTTGCGCTCGGTGATGTCGCTCATCACCGCGTGGCTGATGGGGGAGCCGTCGACGGACAGGGCGGCGGTCGCCTCAAAGCGGGCCCAAAGTGAAGCGCCTTCCTGGTTCTTGAGCCGCAGGTCAAACACCTGCGGGGAGCCGGTTTCAAAGAGCTGACGGCGGCTCTTGTAGAAGATGTCTTGGTCTTCGGAGAGGATAAAGCGCGTCAAGGGCTGCGCGACCAGGTCCCTTCTTTCCACGCCGATCAGCCGGGCGGCGGCAAGGTTGGCTTCCAGGATCATCCCCTGCTCGCTTAGCGTGAAATAGCCCACCGGGGCCAGGTCATACAGGTCGAAATAGCGTTCGCGGGAGGCTTCGAGCTCCTCCTGCACCCGGCGCAGCTCCTCGTTCTGCATCTCCAGCTCGATCTGGTGGACCCGCAGATCGTGAAGCACCGACTGCGCCTGCTCGGGCAGCAACGCTTCCTCCGGCTTGGATACGGAGGCGCGAGCCCTTTCCTCGGCCCGCTTGCGCAGGTCGTCCTCAGCGCCTGAACGGGCTTTTTTTTCGGTCATAGACTCTCCCCCTTTTTCGTCTGTTGGTCTGACCCTGGCCGCACGTTGGCGACCTACTCCAGCCCGGGTTAGCCCTTCCCTGCCTTGCGGGAATAGAGGAGGAAGAGATCGTCCGTCATGACGAGGCGGCGGGCGAGTTCCCGGGCGACGTTCATCATCAGGAGGGCAAACAAGGTGATATGCTGCTGCTGCAAGCCGATGAGCGCATGGCGGGATAGGGCCACGATTTCGCACGGCTCCGTGACGAGGGCCGAGGAGGTGTGCTTGTGCATCGACATCAGGGAGACCGCGCCGAAACAGGCCCCCACGCTGAGTTCAATTTTTTCCACCTCCACCTCATCCGCTGAAAGCCGCACCTCGACCTTCCCTTGTTTTACAATATAGATGTGCGTGGGCTCGTCCCCAGCCCGAAAAACATACTCTCCCTCCTGAAACGTGGCGTAATCCAACCGCGCCAGCAGGTCGTTGCGCTGTGCGTCGGTGACCCCTCCGAAGAGGGAGATCTTGGAGAGAATGGACGTCACGGCCTCAAATTCCTTGAGTGGTGTAAATGGTGTCATGATGGGATATGGCGGAGGTAACCCTCTCTTCGGATTGCGCTGCAACGCCGTACGCTCTGGGGCCCTTGTGCCTCTGAATTCCCCGGCGGGGCTTTTTTACAGCGTCACGTATTTCCCCAACCAGGGTCTCTTCTGTCGGCGATTCAGCGGAAACCAAATGAAACCATATCCTTTCGCAATGCCAACAGCAACCCCTGTGCATCTCGTTGGGGCTGCTGAACATGCCCAGCCTGCGATTCGTTTGAGCAAGCTCGGGGCGCTTATCACTTTTGCCATGGCCGTCTTGGGGTTGTTGGTCGGTTCAACGGGAGCGCAAGCGATTGACCCCGGGGAAGCCGGTTTCTGGGGAGGGGCGGAGAATTTTACCGTTATCAGCTACGCGGGGGTTACCAATACCGGCACCAGTGTCATTCACGGGAATGTCGCCCTTACGCCGAACACCTCGATCACGGGCTTCCCCCCGGGGGTGATTACGGGAACGACCAACATCAATGATGCGCAGGCGATCCTGGCCCTGGCCGATGCTACTATTGCCTACAATGTTTTGGCCGCGCTACCGGAGACGGAAGACCTGACGGGCCAGAACTTGGGAGGACTGACGCTCACCGCGGGCGTTTACCATTTCGATTCATCGGCTTTGTTGAACGGGACCCTGACGCTGGACACCCAGTCGGACGCCAACGCGGTTTTCGTTTTTCAAATCGACAGCACCCTGACCGTATCGGCGGATTCCCTCGTGTCGATCATTGGGGCGGGTGCTGGAACGGACGCCAATGTGTTTTGGCAGGTTGGCAGTTCGGCGACGCTTTTGACCAACGCGGAGTTTTACGGGAATCTGGTTTCCCTGGCTAGCGATACTCTTGGTACGGGGGCCTCTGTGACCAACGGCAGGGTGATTTCCCTTACCGGAGCCGTGACGCTTGATACCAACGATATCAGCGCGGTCCCGGAACCCGCGACCTGGGCCCTGCTGCTGGGCGGCATTGGGGCGCTGGGCCTTTGGCGGCGGGTGCGACTCTAGCGGGCGGGCAGCTTGCAAGTCACCACCGTTCCCCGTTTGCCCGCGCGGCGGATGGTAATCTCGGCGTCGATCGCCGCGGCGCGATGATGCATGATCTGGATGCCCATGCCGGTGGAAAGCGGCCGGTCTTCTGGAATGCCGACGCCGTTATCCCGGATGGCCAGGATCAGTCCCTGGCCGCTATTCTTTAGCGTGATGAACACCCGGCTGGCCTGGCCGTGTTTCATCGCGTTGTTCACGGCCTCCTGCGTGATGCGGAAGAGGTGGGTGGCTACGTCCTGGCTTTCGACGGATACCGACTTGTCGTACCGAAAGGTGCATTGGATATGAAAAAGGTTGGTGGCCGTTTTGGCGTATTGCATGAGCGCCTCCTCCAACCCATCGCTCCCCGCCCGGACCGGGTGGAGCCCGTGCGCGAGGTTGCGCGCTTCGTCCACGCCGATTTTGAGCAAATCGCCGATCTGTTTGGCGTTACCCGCCTCCGGGCTGCCCTCTTCGGAGAGACGCCGGTAGAGCAGGCTGCCCATCATCGCCGTGCCGGAAAGGTGTTGGCAGAGCCCGTCGTGCAGCTCTTGGGCGATGAGCTGCTTTTCGCGTTCGCTGATTTTGAGAAGCTCCTCCTGCAACCGGATTAAAGCCGCCTCCGTCTTCTTGCGCTCGGTAATATCCCGCGCCACTCCGGCCATGCGATAGACCCGCCCGGTATCATCCCGCACCGGCGACCCCTGGTCCAGGATCCAGCGAACCGAACCGTCGGGCTGGATAATGCGGTATTCGCACGAGCCGGGGACCCCCGATTCGCCGATCAAGCGGAAGGTCTCGTTGGCCAGTTCCCGGTCCTCGGGGTGCACGGCATCCATCCAGGCGCACGGGTTGCGGGCCAGCTCCTCGCGGGGACGCCCCCAGATCTCCTCGTAAGCCGGGCTTGTGTAATAGGCATAGGTTCGCTCCGCATCCGCCAGCCAGAAGACTTCGCGCACATTCTCGGCCATTTGCCGGAAGCGCCCCTCGCTTTCGCCCAGCGCAATGTTGGCAATCTGAAGTTCGCCGGTGCGCTCCCGCACACTGCGCTCCAGCCCCTCGCGCGCTATATCGAGGGCCTCCTCGGCCCGCTTGCGCTTGGTGATGTCGCTGATGACCATGCGGTAGGCGGGCGCCCCTTCCCGGCCCGTGGTCGCGATCGTCTCGACATTCGCCCAAAATGGAGCGCCCTCTATTTGGGTCAACCGTAGCTCGCAAACCTGGGGCAGGCGGGTTTCGACGAGTTGGCGGTGGTGTTTGTAGTAAATGTCCTGATCTTCGCAGAGGATGAAGCGCGTCAAGGGCTGCTTGACCAAGGCCCCGCGCTCCACGCCGAGCAGCTTGGCGGCGGTCAGGTTGGCCTCCTGGATCATCCCCTTTTCACTCAGGGTGAAATAGCCCACCGGGGCCATGTCGTAGAGGTCAAAGTAGCGCTCTCGGGAGGCTTCCAGCTCCGTCTGGGCCCGGCGCAACTCTTCGTTCTGCATCTCCAGCTCGATCTGGTGGACGTGCAGATCGTGCAGGACATGGCGCGCCTGGGCGGGGGAGAGGGTCTCCTGCTCCTTGGACTCGACATTCTGCAGTCTCTCCTCGGCTCGCTTTCGCAAGGCGTTGATCGGGCTTGGCCGCGCCTTTTTTGCATTCATTGGTATTAGTCCTTTACGAATCTCTCCGTCGTCGCAATGGCGTACACCTCGTCCGTCTCGTGGACCAACGGGGAGGCGATGATCCACACCTCCAGAGTCCGTCCGTCTTTGGCGAGCCGTTGCATGCGATAAGGTTTCATTTCTCCGGTTCTGGAAAGCTCTTTTGCGGTTTCCCGAGCGCCCGCCCGTCGATCTTCCGGAATCACATCGCGGATATTCATGCGCAGCGCCTCGGCTTCGCTCCAACCGTACATGCGTTCCGCCCCCGGGTTCCAGCCCAGAATGCGCCCCTCCATATCCTGTACGAGGATGGCGTCTCGCGAGTCCCGCACCACCACCGCCAGGCGGCGCAAGGTCTCGGAGTCCTGGAGCACGCTCTGCGCTTTTTTCATTTCCGTGATTTCCACGAAGTTGATGACCGCTCCCTCGATCACATTCTCCAGGGTTCGGTAGGGCCGGATGCCCAGCAGGTACCACGCGCCGACCTTGGTCTGCACTTCGATTTCCTTGGGGATGAGCGTGTTGAGCACCGATTGTACATCCTCCACCAGCCGGTTGTAGCCCACGAGATTGGAGACGATGTGGCCCACGGGGCGTCCCACGTCGGTCTGGATCAGGTTGATGACCTGGGTGACGGCGGGGGTGAAGCGCTGGATCCGCAGTTGGTGATCCACGAAGACGGTGCCCATGCCCGTGCCCGCCAGCAGGTTGTTCATGTCGTTGTTGGCCCGCGACAAATCGGCCACCTTGGTTTGCAGCTCGGCGTTGACGGTGGCCAGTTCTTCGTTGACCGATTGCAGTTCTTCCTTGGAGGTTTCCAGCTCCTCGTTGGTGGACTGCAATTCCTCGTTCATGGACTGCATCTCCTCGTTGGAGGATTTGAGTTCTTCGTTGGAGGTTTCCAGCTCCTCGTTGGTGCTGTGGAGGTATTCTTCTTTGGCGCGCAGCTCCTGCTTGAGCTCGACGATGCGGGCGTCCACGTCCTGCGGGTCGATGGCTTTCTCGGTCTCGGCTTCCTTCACGAGCGCCTGTTGCTGGGTCGCCTCGGGGGCTTTCTCCAGGATGACCAGGTAGAGGGCGCTCTCGGTGGTGGGGTTGGCTTCGGCTGCCACGGGCCGCACGGTCAGATTAACCAAGGTAAAATGGCTGTTGGTCTTGACCCGCAGCCCGGGGTGGCGGATCGGCTCGCCTTGCGCGACGGCTTTGTGCAGGGCGATGGTCAAATCCCGGCGCAGCCCCTCGCGGGCCATTTTAAGGATATTCATGCCCGCCTCGCCCGGCGAGGGCTCCAGGTAGTCGCCGCTGCGTCCGTGCAGGTAGAGGATGTCGCCGCGTTCGTTGATGAGCACCCCCGCCGAGGCGTACTCTTGCAGCAGGGTCCGTTCGGTCAGCTCACGCAGGGGCGTCTTGATGCCGGTCGCTTTTCCCGAGGGCCGCTGGGTGGCGCGCTCATGGGCGGCGGGCAGGAAACGCCCCACGGCCAGGCTGCGCGCCCGGTGCGCGTCGTCTTTGCGCTGGTAGAGCTTGGCCTTGCTATCGAGGGTGGCAAAAAGGTCCACGAAATCGCCCACGCTTTCGGAGGTCCCCAGGAAGAGGTATCCGCCGGGGTTGAGGGCGTAGTGGAAGAGGGGGGTGAGCTTCTTTTGCAAATCGCCGTCCATGTAAATGAGGAGGTTGCGGCAACTGATGAGGTCGAGCTTGGAAAACGGCGGGTCTTTGATGACGTCCTGCTCGCTGAAGACCAGCAGATCGCGAATGCTTTTCTGGATGCGGTAGGAGGTTTTATCCGGTTCCTGGGCGAAAAAACGCGCCAACCGCTCCGGCGAGACGTCGGCGGCGATGCTCGTGGGGTAGATCCCGGCGCGGGCTCGCTCGATGGCGCGGCTGTCAATGTCCGTGGCAAACACCTGCACCGTGAAATTCTGCTTGATGGCCTCCATGTACTCCTGGAGCAGGATGGCGATGGAGTAAGCCTCCTCCCCCGTTGAGCAGCCGGGCACCCAGACCCGGATCATCGTGCTCGCGGGCTTGTTGACAAAAAGCCGGGGAACGACCTCTTTTCGCAGGGCCTCGAACGCCGCGGGGTCGCGGAAGAAATTGGTGACGCCGATCAAAAGATCGAGAAAGAGCGCCTCCACCTCCGCCGGGTTCTGCTGTAAATAGTGGACGTAGTCCTCAAGCCGTTCGATCTGGTGAACCGCCATGCGCCGTTCGATGCGCCGCTCGATGGTGTTTTTCTTGTAATGGGAAAAATCGTGCCCGGTCTGAACGCGCAGCAGGGTGAAAATCTTGTTCTTGGAGTCCTCCACTTTGTGAGGCGCTGGCGCGACCTCCAGGGCCGCTTTCCCAAAGGCGTGAGTGGCGAAGGCGAGCAACTGGGCGGGCATCTCGGCCGGGGGCAGCACGTAGTCCACCATACCGGTGGCAATCGCACTGCGCGGCATACCGTCGTATTCGGTGGATTCGGGCTGCTGCACCATTACCATGCCGCCTTCGCCCTTTACCGCCCGCACCCCCAGCGTGCCATCGCTGCCGGTGCCGGAAAGGATGATACAGATGGTCTTCTCGTGCTGGTCCTGGGCCATGGAACGGAAGAAAAAGTCGATCGGCAGGCGCAGGCCGCGCGGAGCGCTCGGCTCCAGCAGCTGTAAGGTGCCGTTGACGAGCGCCAAGTCCCGATTGGGCGGGATGATATAGGCGCAGTTGGGCTGCACGGGCATCCCGTCCTCGACCTCGAAGACCTGCATGCGCGTGTAGCGTTTGATCAGCTCGGTGAGGATGCTTTTGTAATCCGGGGAGAGGTGCTGCACGACGACAAAGGCCATGCCGGGAATGGTGTCGGCGGGCATGGCGGAAAAAAATGCCTCGAAGGCCGCCAGCCCCCCCGCCGATGCGCCAATGCCAACGATGGGGAACCCTGCCTCCGGCGCATCGTTCGCAGGCGCTTTTTCCGAAGGAACCGCCTCGGGAGCATGAGGTTTTTTGCCTCCTTTTTTGCTGCTTGGATTTTGGGTCATCGATAATCCTCGATCATAGTTCCGTCTTTTTGCCCCGTTTCAAACGGCCTTGGGCATTGCCAATGGAATATTGCAAATGCGCCCATTGTGCGCCGGGTTCCCGGAAGGTCAAGCTGGATAAGGTGGCCTTATTTTTCCCAGGGCAGGCTCAATTTGCCGAAGTGCCCGTAGTTGGTCGTGGCCCGGTAAATCGGCCGCCGCAAATCGAGCTGTTCGATGATGGCCGCGGGCCGGTAGTCAAACTGCCTCGCGAAGCGCTCCGCGCGCCGTTCGTCGCCGGTGCCGCGCGTGTCCACCCCGATTGAGACCGGCTGCGCCACCCCGATGGCATAGGCGACCTGGATTTCCGCGCAATCCGCCAGGCCCTGGCTCACGATCTGCCGGGCGACGAACCGGGCAAAATATGCCGCGCTGCGATCCATCTTCGTGGCGTCTTTTCCGCTAAACGACCCGCCCCCGTGCCGGGCAAACCCGCCGTAGGTGTCCACGATGATCTTGCGCCCCGTCAGCCCGCAATCCCCCTCGGGGCCACCGATGACGAATTCGCCCGTGCGGTTCACAAAGAGCCGGATGCCTTTGCGGAACCATTGGCCCAGGGCCAGCGGCAGGAGTTGCTCCTCCACGAAGGCGTGGATCTCCCCCTGTGGAGTGGCCGGGGCGTGCTGGGTGGAAACCACTGCGTCGGTCACCTCCACGGGCTTGCCCTGCTCGTAACGGACGGAGATTTGCGCCTTGGCATCGGGCCGCAACCAGGGGACCGCCTGCGACTTGCGGGCCTCGGCCAGCCCGCGCGTTACCCGGTGTGCGAGGCTGATCGGCAGCGGGAGCAACTCCGGAGTCTCCCGGGTCGCAAAGCCGAAAACCAGCCCCTGATCCCCCGCGCCCATGTCCAGCGCGCTCTCGCGGTTCACCCCCCGGGCGATATCCGGGGACTGGGGGCCGATCAGGTTTTGCACCTGGGCGGAGTCGGCATTGAAGCGCGCCGCGCCGTCCGTGTAGCCGATTTCCCGGATGGCGGCCCTGGCGACGGCTTCGGCATCGATCCGCGCCAAGGAAGAGATTTCCCCGGCCAGAATAACATGTTCATCCTTGCAGAGAACCTCGCAGGCCACGCGGCTCTCCGGGTCCTGGGCCAGGCAGGCATCGAGAATCGAATCGGCGATGAAATCGCAGACCTTGTCGGGATGCCCCTCGGCCACCGATTCAGAGGTAAAGATAAACGAACGGCTCATGCGGTAATTCCTTCCACACCGACCCCTAAGTTACCTTAGTGTAGCCCATTTCCGGCTACTTCAAAGAACACAATGACGGCGCGCGAGCATCGCCGCGACCGTTATTTGAAACAGTGGCTTACCTTCTTTCCCTCTACCGTTGCCGCTTAGGTATCCACGCGGATGGGGTTAGGCCTTTCCTGAATATGTTAGCGTAATACTAAATCATTTTGATTGACGGCGCATCCGTTGGAAGCCGATTAACATGCCCACCCCGCCGAGCAGTATTGCCCAGGTGCCTGGTTCCGGCACGGCCAGCAATTCAACATCATTGCTTCCACTGCCGCCGTAATAGGTGAGCTTGAAGGTTTGCCCTCCGATATCCACCAGGGTGCCCTCAGCGCCGGAATAAGTGGACGACCCCGTGGAACTAGTGATCGTCAATCCGCTGAAGTATGTGGAGGTTTCGCCCGTGCCGTTGTTCAGGATCAGGACGAATGTGTCGGTGCTTGTGGCAACATAACTGGAGCCAAGCGTTAGTGTCAGCGAGCCGCCGAGCGACAGGCCATTGTCTGCGGTTGTCGTTACCTGGTCCGCGTTTGTTCCCGCTTGGGTTCCGTTGATATCCAGCGAAAGAACGGCACCGTTTTGCAGGCTGAATGAGCCGATGCTCAAAGTGCCAATCGCCCCGGCGTTATCTCCTGGAGCGACGGTTGCGCCGGATTCGGCAATCAACGCTCCAGATACGGTATGGGAAGCGCCGGTCAGGGAGGCATTGCCTTTGAGCGTGAGGCTGCTTCCAAAGCGGAGGGTCCCTGTAATTGAACCACTGGCGACAACAGCGCCGGAAATGGATCCCGAACCGTTCAAGGTTGCTCCGTGGGATACCGTTCCCGTGGAGGCCAATGAGCCGTTAACTGTCAGCGTACCTGCATTGACCGAGGTCTGGCCCGTGTAGGTATTGTCGGCATTGAGGGACAGCGTGCCATTCCCGGTTTTAGTTAATGAGCCGTTGCCGGAGAGGGTGCCGCTGAGGGCGATATTATGGGATACGCCGGAGGCATTGGCGGCCTGGAAGGTGATGCCGCCATCGGCTGAAGAAAGAGTCATCGCCATGGAGGAAGTCCAGTCCCCGGTGGCTGCCAGAGTCCCCCCCGAAAGCAGGATGACATTGGTCGCCGGGGCTGCCGTCGCATTGACGGCGATGGCGTTTACGGTCGAGCCGCTTACACCAAGGTAAACCGTTCCGCCGGAGACCTTGAAGGTACCCGAGGTGCTGGCTGCAAAAGCCGTGCTGCCAGCGCCAAACTGAATGGCCGGGGCGTTCAATACCCCGCCGGATACCAGGACTGAGGCGGCTCCGTTGGCGGTGGTCACTCCGCCGTTGATGACTAGTTTTGCAGCAGTGTTGTTAATGGAAAATGTGCCGCCTTCAACCAGCAGGGCGCTGTTATTGGCTCCGGAATTGACGCCCACCGTCACGTTGTTTGGGGCGGCCGCAGTCACCGTAACCGTGCCCGCTTTCAAATCCATCACCCCCTTGCCATCCCGTCCGATGCTGAGGGTATTAGTGATTGTTGAACTGGCATTGGCGCTAACATATGTGGTCGTCCCGGAAACGCCGTATCCAATTTGCAGCGTGCTTGCGTTAAGCTGAGCCGAAAGGCTGCTGCCTACTTCGCCAACGACCATATTCCCCTTAACATTGATCCCGCTGCCGGCATAGGTGCCGCTGGCCAGCACAATGGTGCTGGTGGTTGTGGTGAGGTAATTGCCTTGGCTGCCCAGGCTCTGGCCGCCCCGCAGGGTCAGAGTGCCGCCCGCTAGGACGCTGGTGGTGTTGACTCCTGTGGATAAAATGTAGCTGTCGATTTCCGCGTTGACGTTGGCGGCCACCAGGATGCTCGTGCCGCCCGAGACCGGGAGGGAGAGTGTACCGCCAGTCAAAATATAGCCGGAGGTGTTGAACGTCGCGGTTCCGCAAACAATGACGCCGCCAAGGGTGACGGTGCCGCCGGAGCCGCTGCCGCCGCCGAAGACCGCATTGTAGTTCGAGCCGCTGGTGCCCGAGGGCCATGAGTTCTCGGTGGTTCCGTCTGTCCAGTTGGCGCTTGAAGTGCTCCACGTGCCGCCGCCGTTGGTGGGGGCGCTGGGATTGGCGCCGCTGCTATCCCACGTTAACGTGGCTGCCGAAGCGATGGAAGCCGCGGCAAAAAGGGGCAGGGCGCAACCAGTGATGGAGAGCAAATACGGGGTTTTCATATGGGAACTGGGTTAATTGAATTGGGGTTTGGGTTCTGGGGAAAAAAAGGGGGATGCCGCTTCAGGCCATGGAGCGGAAAATCTCCGGAGTCACCTGCCATTTCAGCGGTTCTCCTTTCAGGTAGCGGCGAGCTTCATCGCGCATGTAGTCGCCCAGGCGGTGGCATTCGTTGCCGCGTGATCCGGCGATATGTGGCGTGAGGAAAACATTCTGCAGGCTGTAAAGTGGCGAATCGGTGGGCGGGGGCTCCGGCTCGGTTACGTCGAGAACGGCAGTGATATCCGGTCGCTCGCAGAGGACGGCGATCATTTCATCCTCTTTTACCAGCCCTCCCCGGGCGGTATTGATGAAAGTGCTGCTGTCTGGAAGCATGCGGAGCAAGTCGCCGGTGATCATGCTCCGGGTGGAGTCCAGGTCGGGAGCATGGAGAGAGACGACGTGGCATTCGCTAAATAGGGTTGAAAGATCTGTCAGCCCGACGCCGAGCCGTGCAGCTTCGTCCGCGGGAAAATAAGGATCGTAGGCCAGCACTTCCAAATCCGCACTTTGGAGCCGCTCCGCCACCATGCGCCCGATCATGCCAAGCCCGATGATGCCCACTTTGACGTCATACGCCCCAAGGATCATGGCTTCCTCATGAATCCCGGCCTTGGGAATGCGCCGTTCGCGGTGCATATCCCGGCAAAGGCGGTGGGTCTGTTTCAGCGCAAGCAGGATGTGCGATGCGGTGAATTCTGCAACCGGCACGGCATTGGCAGCCCAGGCGCTGCAAATGGGGATCGAGCGTTTCCAAAAAGCATCGCTAACCATGTGGCGGATGGAACCCGCCGCGTAAAAGATCGCCTCCAGGCGCGGCGCACTGTCCAGAAAGGCTTCATCCAGAACCGGTGCGCCCCAGCTGGAGAAGAGCACCTCTATATCAGCCATCATCCCGGGGCATTTTGCCAATTGCGAAGCCGCCATGGGTGCCCAGGGGAAATCGAACTGCTCGGCAAGCGCTTTCTGGGTTGCCTTGGAATAGACGAGATCTGGGTAATCCAGCAGGAAAAGCGCTGTCTTTTTCAAAGAACCAGCCGCGTGTTTCCTGCATGGCAACGTTGAGGTGCTCTGGAGAGAGGGAAGAGGAGAAGCCTCAGTAGCTCCCTGGAATCGGGTTGGCGACATGTCGTTCATTGAATGAATGAATTCATGTAAACCATGAATATGAAATGAAGTCACGAAATATTTTAGTGAAACAATCTTGAATGGCAACCGCTCATTCATCAAATAAGGCCGATTGCCTGATGGGGGTTGATCCCAGAGGAATCCTTTAAGAGAGCCACCTCTGTTTTGCTCGATGAATAGGTGGGTTGAAGGAACAATGAAGGCTGTGGGGAATCTTTATGATTTCTATTGACGTACGAATCGGGGTATGAGAAATTCGTCCCAATTCAATGAACAGCGATGAACGCACTTCTGTGACGGTTAATGACGTGGCCCGCGCTGCGGGGGTTTCTGTTGGTACTGTGAGCCGTGTTTTGAACGGTTTCCCCAACGTTGCCGCAGACAATATCGCCAAAGTGCAGAAGGCTGTTGAGGTGTTGAATTATCAAAAAAACTTGTCGGCCGGATTGCTTCGTTCGCGGCGGAGCGGTTCCCGCTGCGGGAGCATCGGGCTGGTTTTTGTGGAAATGGGGCAGGCGTGGTCACGGCACCCACTGTTTTCGTCTTATGTTGCGGGGGTGGAGCAGGCCTGTCAGGAGAATGGCATTCACGCCATTGTGGAGTTGTGTTCCGATTCCTCGGAAGTGCCGCGGTGCGTTCGCCAGCGAAAGGTGGACGGGCTTTTAATCAAGACCACGCGCGGATTGCCTGGATTCTTTGACCGGTTGCCGGTTTCACTGCCGGTGGTCTGCCTGGGAATGAACGACCCCATGAGTTCGTTTTACCAAGTGGCGCCAGACAACCGGAGCGCGGGCTGGATGATCTCGGATTACCTGTGGCAACACGGCCACCGGAAAATCGCCTTTCTATGCAGCGAAGCCAAACACCCCATTTTTATAGTGCGTTTGCAGGGCTACGAAGGTTTTCTTAGGAGCAAAGGGGTATTTGATCCCCGCTTGGTCGTGATGGAGGAGCTGACCATGGCGGGCGACCCGGAACAGACGCCGCCGGATATGTCCAAGGCGCTGCACCAAGTCATGAGCCTCCCCGTGGAGGAGCGCCCGACGGCCATTGTTACTGGAAACGACTGGGCGGCCTGCGGACTCTATAGCGCGATCGCGAAAATGGGGCTTCAAGTTCCCCGGGATATCAGCGTGGTGGGGGCCGACAATGACGAGCTTCTTTGCAACTCGATGGTGCCGCCGTTGACAAGCTATGCGGCGGCGTTTACCGAAGTTGCGCACGCGGGTGCCCTGGAGCTGATAGCCCGGATTGAAGATCCGGAGCGGGCCCGCGAATCGGCCGTGCTGCTTTTGCGGGGCCGCATTGTGGAGCGCCGCTCGGTGGCTACGCAGGGAGCGGGACTCAGCGATGTCTCTCTCCCGCGAGGCTGAGCAGCTCAAAAAATCCCCCCCCCTACAGAACCATGATCTTTACATCCCATCGGGGAGTGCCGCTTTTCGAGCCGGTCCCGGTTCAGGGGCCTGACGATGTGAAAGGCTGCGGCTTCGGATGCCGTGCGTTTTCGCTAATCGAGATTTTGGCCGTGCTCCTGATTGCTGGAGTGTTGATTACCCTCGTCCTGCCGGTGCTAAATGGCCCCGATCGGGATGTCAGCAAATCAGCCTACGCAATGGCGGATGTTTTTAATCAGGCCCGGACTTATGCCATGACTCAAAACACTTACGTATACGCGGGGATCGCCGAAGTGGATGCGTCGGCGCCCCGGGAGACCGACCCCCAGGTGGCCTCCGGTGTGTCGCCTTACGGGCGGGTCGTCCTGGCCGTGGTGGCTTCCCGTAACGGAACGCGCGGATATGACGCGCTGCTCTACGACGGCAGCGGCACGCCTGGCGGTGCGAATACGTGGCTTGGGAATTACAACGCGGGTGCAGGCCTGGTGCCGATCAATAAAGTCACTCTGTTCGAGAATCTGCATTTGGCCGATTTCGGAACGCCGCCGCAGTCGGGCGCGTTGAACCGGCCCCAGGTGTCGAGCACGGCGGACTTCAGTTACAACATCGGCAGCGCAGCGTGCGGGGTCCAGACCCCGTTTGACTGGCCGCTGGGGAGGGCGATTGGGTCTGGAAAGTACCAGTTTAAAAAAGTAGTTCAATTTGATCCGCAGGGAATCGCACGGATGCAGAGCGCATCGAACACCGACCAGATCGGGCGTTGGATTGAAGTGGATCTTCAATCGTCGCACGGCAACCGCATCCCGCCGAATCCATCGAATCAAAACATTGGCAACCATGCAGTGGTGCAGATCAACTGCGTCACTGGGGATATTCGCATCTACAGACCATGAAGACGCATCAACAGTCCGGTTTTTCGCTGGTTGAAGTCGCGATGGCATTGGGGGTGGCGGGGTTCTGCCTTTCAAGCATTGTCGCGCTGCTACCGGTGGGGATTGAGAATACCCGCTCGTCCATAGAACAGACCGCCGCGGCCAGTATCGCGCGGGAGGTGAGCGCGGATCTCCGCCTGGCAGTCAGTGGGACTAAGCAGGTGTCGCCGCTGTTTCAGTTCCGAGTGCCGCAATCCGGGGAATCGGCCAGTGGTAATACCCCTCAGACCGTTTACCTGGATCAAAGCGGAGTCCCTGCGGCTGGAGGTGTGGGTTCCGGTCCGGTAGCCGGTGGCTCAACCTTCTCTCGCTACCGGGTCAGCGTGGGCTTCACCCCACCCAATGCCGGGGAGCGAACGGCGACGGCGGTGCGCATCCTGGTTACTTGGCCAGCGCTGGGAGATACGAATCCAGCCGCATGGCCTACTCAGTATTCCGGATCATTTGAAACATGGGTTTCACTCAAGCAAAACTAGGATGAAGTCCGGGTTCCCCATTCGGTGCCGATCCACCGCGTTTACCTTGCTCGATGCAATGTTGGCGGTGGGGCTGTTATCGGTGATGGTGGTGTTTGTGACGCAAATGGTGGGTGGTGTCGGCACCACCATTACGGCGAGCGGTAAACACATGAGTGCTGAGAGCCAGGCACGGATGATTTTCGACCGCATGGCAGCCGACTTCGGGAAAATGGTCCAACGCTCGGATGTTGATTATTGCTTCCTCAAGCAGACGGACAATGACCGCTTCTTCTTTTATAGCGAGGCTCCGGCATACTCTGATTCCGGGACGAATACTACCTCCAAAAGCCCGGTGGGTTTGATCGGCTACCAGATCAATTCGCAGCTGCAACTGGAGCGCTTGGGAATGCAGCTGGACTGGGAAGGAACACCCAATGAAACCGCGACACCACCGGTAGCGGGCAGTATGGCCTGCGTGGTGGTGACTGGCTCAAACACCGTCGATACCCAAACCACGATTGCGGGAAGATGGCCCAAGACGCTGAATGCTGATTCTTCGAGCGTTAACGATTTCCACGTGATTGGGGACCAGGTATATCGGATGGAGTTCTGCTTCCTGCTCAAAGACGGCACTTGGTCGGACAATCCGTATCTGCCGTCCTCGTCCGTCAAACGGTTTTGTATCAAGGATGTTGCGGGAATTTCGGTGACCCTTGCCTTGCTGGACACAGGCAGCCGGATCATCACGAAGGACACCACTCGAATGGTGTCGGCATTGCCTGATGTTGATGCTGCCACCAACACCGGCTCTATTGCCAAAGCGTGGATGCAAAGCGCTTACCTGACCCAAAGCGGCATCCCCAAAGCCGCAGCCTCGAATATCCGGATTTATCAACGCTGTTTTTACCTGAACCACCCGTGAAATCCCCCTGCATTTCTCCAGTGCCATGGCGACCCGATCTTCTTTGCCGGGGGGCCGCGCTGGTCATCGTCCTCGCCTTCGTGGTGCTCCTGACGGGGTTGCTGGTGGCGTTTTTTTCCCGGGCGGTATCGGATCACCAAGTCGCGCTTTCCAGCGGGAACCAGACCCGGAGCGAAATCTTCGCCGTCTCCGCAGTCGATACCATCCTGGGTGATTTGCGGCAGGAAATTGCAGCGGGGTCGGTCATTGCAACGGTCCCGAGCGGAAAAGTCTATACGCCCAATGCCGCGGCGACCATGGTTTCCGCCATGGTGGGAACCTCCGGTTCGGCGGGAACGGAGAGCCTGCTCAAGCGCAGCGTCTTCAATCTTCCTTTTTTTTCCGGGACTTCCTACACGACCTATTCCGCCAGCAACCGCGCGGCCCAGCTTTCGGCATCGGGTACCTCGCGCAACGGCCGGACCATCTTGCCGTCGCGTTGGAATAGCCACGGTTTGCTTGGTCTCAAAAGCACCTCGGGAGCCTGGGATATGACTCCTGTGGACGCCTTCACCGCGCCCGACTGGATTTTGGTAACCCGCTCGGGAACCAACCCTATCGCATGGAATAAACAATGGGTTGCCTCTCCGAAGGGAAACGATGACGCCGTCGTGGGGCGCTTCGCTTATGCTATCTACAACGAAGGCGGGCTGCTGGATATCAATCAGGTGGGCTACCCATCGAATACCACCAGCGCGCAAAAGGGGCAAAAGGGTACGGTGGCCCTGGCGGATCTGACCCAAATTGTCCCATCCAACGCCACGGGGCTGACGCAAGCGCAGGTCGATCTCATTGTGGGTTGGAGGAATTATGCAACCGCTAATCCCTCGGGCAGCCTGGCCAGCGGATATACCTTCGATACTACCGCCGCGAAGCGATACTTTGATTACATGACGACCGCTACGAACGGATTCTTATCCGCGAATTCCTCGGCGTCGCCGATACTGGGCCAAACGGATCAGGCATTCACAAGCCGCCGGGCGCTGATCAAGTTCTGGCGGGCAAAGGGTTTCAACCCGGCGCTTTTGAACTATTTTGCTACGTTTTCGCGGGGTCTGGAGCAACCGTCATTTACCCCCGCGGCCAACCGCCCCCTGGTGCTTTCATCGGCTTCGGCTAATGTCACGGGTACCGGTTCTGGCAATGATGCCTATGGGCTTGATGCGACCACGGTGGATGGCAGTGGCCGTGATACCTCGATCAACCCGGCCTTTCTCAAGGTGACGACGACGGGAACCGACGGGGTGCTGGCGCTGACGGCGGCCAAGCGGTTTCCACTCTCGCGGCTCGCGCTATTGAGTCATACCTCCGTCGCGGCTAAGAGCGACAGCGATTTGATTTACCGTTACTTTGGGCTTTACCGCAGCGACGCCTCGCAGCCATGGAACTACGATCACGGCAACTCGACGGGCATTTTGCGACTCTCGGAGGTCACGGGTCGCGAGCCCGACTTCTTCGAGTTGCTCAAGGCGGCCATCCACGTGGGCTCCATCGGCAAGGGGATGTTTCCTTACGCTCTGACGTCGCCCGCCACGATGCCGAACCTTCAGCATTATTACCGAGACACGCTGGTGGCGATGCAGATTCTGCAAATCGGCTCGAACGTCATCGACCAATACGACAGCGACGATTACCCCACGCCAATCCAACTGGCCGGGGACACCGCCAAAGTGGTCTACGGGGTGGAAAACCTGCCTTACCTCTACCGCATCCGGCCGAAAGTCATTCACGTGACCGGCACCTCGGGCGCTCATTTCGTTTTCCCGGAGTTGTGGAACCCTCACGCCGCAAGCAGCACAGCAGGGGCTTCCGGGCCACGCAGTTTCCGCATCCGTCTTCAGTCGTTCGGGGCCGGTATTTTGCAGATTTTTTACCGGCCCGCGAGCGGTTCTTGGACGAGTCACAAAGAGTTTGCCTGCGATTTTGATTCCGGCATTGCGGTCAATTTTAACGCGGGGGAAGGAGCTGGCTACTACGGCTTCCGAGATCCCACGCTGCTGTCAGAGACGGGAAAACCGGCTTCCGCGAACTTGAGCGTGAGCGATGGCAGAGGGTTGGCCGGGGAAACGCCAGCGAGCAGCCCGGAGCGGACGTGGGTGGGCTTTCCCGTGCTAATGTCGGGTTCGGCAAGCTTCCCCTGGCTCGACAGCAATGGGTTGAGCGCTGGAAGAGCGTTTCTAAAAATCACCTCCGAGGTGATGTTGGAATACGCGGACGGCTCCAACTGGATTCCCTACGACCATGCCTATGTGGATTTCAACGGCAGCTCTTTTGCCGGCAGCGCGACGATTGGGCAATATTTCCATGACGACACCCGGAACTGGCCGGATTCCACCAGCGGAGACGCGGGGTGTTACCTTGAGCGGCTCGACCCGCGCACGTCCCGCTGGTTTTTCGCGGCGGGCGACAAGGTGGACTTCATCAATTCCATTGACTCGACGGTCGGGAGCTACGAGACCTCGCGTTCCGCCTCGGGCCGCAGCCTGGGCTTCCATAAGTGGGGCTACGCCGATAACGGGGGACCCAGCACCGGGGGCAATGGGGTGAACTGGTACACCAACAACCAGGCCGCGTATGGCTACGGTTACCGGTACGGCTTTTTGCCGGAAAACGTCATTGGCCTGCAAGTGGACGGCAACAAACACTACGTGCTCGATCCGGACGGCATCGCCAGGCGCGGCTCCAGCGGTTACGCACTGGATACGGCCAGCGGCGGCTCGACTGCAAATTCCGTTGGGCTGCCGCTGTTGACGACCGGAACCCAAAGCCGCCCCGTGATTTTAAACCGCCCCTTCCGGTCCGTGGCCGAAATGGGATATGCCTTCAGGGACACGCCGTGGAAGAATATCGACTTTACCTTCCCCGAAAGCGGCGACGCGGCGCTGCTCGATGTGTTTTGCCTCAACGAGCTGGACAACTCCACCGGGCTGGTGGCCGGGCGGGTGGACTTGAACACCCGGCAGCCGCTGGTGCTCCAGGCGCTGCTGGCCGGGGCCGTGCAGGATGAATTCGGATCCGTTAGCGCCTTGAGCAGCGCGCAATGCAAAGACATCGCCGCCGCGCTGGTGGCCAGGACGACGGGCACGGCGGGGCCGCTCTGCAACCGGGCGGAATTGGTCGGAAGATACGCGGGAGGCGACCCCTCCGATGTCGATCCGAGCCACCGTTACAGCGGTTTTTCCCAAGACTTGGGCGGCATTTCAAGTCTCCGGAATCCGCTGGCCTCGGTGATGATCCCACGGCTGCGGCAAGCCACGCTGCGAGCCCTGAACGATGCCGGTGAAACCCGGGTGTGGAATTTGCTCATCGATGTCATTGCGCAGGTGGGCGTTTATCCGGTCAACGCCTCGGGGCTGGATCAGTTTGTGGTGGAGGGGGAAAAACACTACTGGGTTCACGTCGCGCTCGACCGGCTGACGGGGACGATCCTGGACGAGCAAATAGAAAGCGTTGACGAATGAAAAAACTCTTCCTGGTTTTGATATTCCTGGGGCTGGCGGGTTCATGGCTTCGCGCCCAAAGTCCCGGCCCCGCCCCGTTGCCGCCCAATTCCACGGTGATCCTTCGGCGGGCGCCAGCGTTTGCCTGCTGGGAGGTGACGTTCGAGGGGAAGCCGGGGAGTGCTTCAATGCCGGGGCTCCGGAGTGTTCTGCTCACGAAAACCGGCGAGATCGTCCACGAGCAATTTCGCTTCGAGAACGGTCAGGCGGGGGAATGCTGGCTGATCGGCCCGACTCAAATGGTGCGCCTGCCCGGAGACCGCGCGATCAAGATGGATCTGTACGGAAAGGGGCTGCCGATTACTCCGTATGCGCTTAATGCGACCGATTTTCCGGGGTTCGACTGGGTCTCGCCTCAGACGTACACCGGCGTGAAGAAAGCCGATGGGCGCGTCTATTCTATCTTTCAAAAATACGGAACCCGCATGGAAGTGGACGAACCGGAGATGGTGCGGTTTTTGTCGGATTTGAACGCCGGCCAATCTATCAACACCGGCGAGGCACTGCCGGTGATCGCGGTGGTGGATGGTCAAACGTACCTGCCCGTGGCGCTTCACTTGGGCGGGGAGGTGCGCCGCTACCGTTTTCTGGAAGCTCCCAAAGCGATGCAAAGCCTCCCCGAGGAATTTGGAGCGATTTACCGGAACGCCATGGAGCGGTTGCGGGAATGCTCAAAGCCCATTTCGCCTCCTTAAGCGCCACTTCCTCGGTTTGTTTAACCTCAGTCTCTTTATGAACCCATCCGTTTTATCCTTTCCACGCAACGTCCCACCCGCCGAGGCCCTCAGCTCGCTTACGCTGGACCGGCTTACCAGCTATTTGTTTTCCTGGCAGCAGGGGGCCGGGGTCTATGGCGGGCTCCATCTGCACTCCTGCTGGGGCGAGACCTCCGTCATCAAGCGCCACTACCACGGCCAGACGACCTTCCAATGCACCGCGTGGATGCGCGGGATGATGCGCCTGTTCGAGCGAACAGGTGATCCGTTCTGGCGGGCTCAGGCGGCGGATTTCGTGGCGAACCTCCTTTATCTGTGCCGTGGCGGCGGTTTCATTCACGCTTCCAACGAATTCGAGCCGACCTACTCCAATATGCAGACCTGCCCCATCCATCAAGGGATGCCGCTTTTGGCGATGATGGATTATTACGAATGGGAGCACGCCGAGCCCTTTCTTAAAGAGCGCATTGGCCCCGCGATTGATGCCCATTGGGATTGGTTCCAGGAGCATTTCTGGAAACGGGGCAACTGGGGCGGCGAATCGCAGATTAGTCATGCCGGTTGGTGCGGCGTGACCAATCAGGATATCGTCATCATCGCGGCCCTGGCGCGGCAGGCCAGGATTTTTGGAAAAACAGAGCGCTACGAGGCGTTTGGAAAACCAGCGCTCGATGCTCTTATCAGCCCCATGTTCTACCACGAATCTCTCGGCCTCTTCCGGCGTGGAGATTTTAACCGCCATGACTTTGTGGAGCGCACGTTTTATTACGGGATCATTCTTAATGCTTTTCAGGCAGCCTACGACAGCACCGGCGACAGCCGCCTGTCTGCCGTCATTGAAAATGTGTCGTCTCACCTGTTCGATGCCGCGTTTATCGCGGAGGATGGCCGGACGCACCTCTCCTGGGGCGCCGATGTGGAGAACGGGATTCTCAAGGGGTGGGTGCGCGGTCCGGTTCCCATCCCCTCCTACCCGGTGTTGCTCCCATGGATGCGGAAGTACCTGGCAGCGCACCCCGACGCGGAGAAACAGCGGATTTACGATGGCATTGAAACGACGCTGGCTGGCTATGTGTTTGCCGACGGGACGATCCCGGCAGCGGTAAAAACGCCGGATGCGATCTTTGCGGCGGTGCCTAACAGCGAACTGGTTCATTTTTGGGCCTTTCTGATCGACCACCTGGGGGATTCGGTGGAAGCGGTGCGGCGCGACCGGTTTGTGTCGGTCATACGAAGCGCGGGCGACCTGGTTTGGCAAAGCACTCCGGATTATTGGCGTCTTTTCCGTAGCGACAAACCGGCGTATTCCGGGTTCAAGCCGGATATCAGCGGTATTGTGGACGGAGAGGGCCCTCTACCCCATGGCGACGTGTTTGCCTGGCACGAACCGGAATGCCGGGAGACGGTAGAGATTTTGCCCGCCTAGACTTCAAGTGGGATGAACAGTGGCAATGAAACTATGTAAATGAAAATGAAACGATGAAAAATAATTGACTGAAATGGGGGCTTATGACACATATGACGAGGGTTCACTGAAACACGATGAACGAGACATTATTTATTGAAGCCTTGTCTCTCATTTCAATGAGGTGAAACCGAGCAATGCTGCTCGGCATTGAAACGACATCCCTTATCTCCTTTACCGCCCCATGCGAATTTACGCCTGCCTTTGTGTCCTTGCCGCTTTGGTTGATTTGAGCGTTGCCGCCTCGCCCAAAGTGATTGAAGAAATTGCGGATTTTTCAGATCCCCAGCAATGGAGCGCAAAACTGGACGACGGAATCAGTTTTGAGCCCGCCGGTTCATGGACGCAATTGAATGCGGGAAAAAGCGCTTCGGATACCGGCAAACTCCGGATGATTTTCCTGGAGAGGCGAACACCCATGGCGCTGCCGGAATCGGCTATTCGGCTGGGCGTTTGGATTTATGCGGACAGGTTCCTTGATCTGAGTTCACTAGGGCTAGCCATCGAGGACGCCCGTGGGAGGCAGTTTGACTATACGCTTACGGTGCCCGCCAAGTGGCAGAGTGGCTGGCAATATCTGGACACATACCCCTTCGATGCCAACGAGATCGGACGGCTGCACCCCAACGTGGGCATCGCCAAAGACGGCAATGCGGGTCTTCCGGTTCCTCCATTTAAATTCAAAGGGCTTGTAGCCACACTGAAGGGAAATGTGGAAGGCCGCTGGCTGTTGGGGGCCGTGGAGGCTGATTCGCGGACGTTGCAGAGCCCTGATTATTACTGGGCTCTGGTGCGGCCCGGTGAACGCTATTGGATGGAAACCACGCTCATGCGCTCCGGCGAGAGCCCCTACATGCTTGCCAGCTTTATTGCTCCCGATGGAGGCGCGGCTGACTATTCATGGGAAGTCCGGTCGGGATTCCAAGGAGGTGTGGTGACCAGCGGATCGATGCGGCTGAATCTGTTGCCTGGAGACGCCAAGGCGGCAGCGGAACGGATCTCTCTGGGCGAACTGCCCGCCGGGAATTACGAAGTGATCTTGAGCAAACGCCCGCTGGACCCATCGAAGGTAAAGCCGCGCGAATGGAACGCATTGGGCAATGGTGCCGCATGGGGTGTGGCCCCGGGAAAAACGGAGTCCCGCTGCCTGAGCGTGACCAACGACGCAAAAGGCGGCGGCTTCACCGGCTGGCGCCAAAGCGTGCGGATTTCCTCGCCCGGCACCTATCGCCTCAAGCTGGCGGCCCAAGGCGGCGTGATACCCGCGGTCCGAATCATTCCGCTTAACCGATCCAATCAGGAATCAGGGCCTGCACAATCTTTTCGTTCCATAGTCTCCGGCACTTGGAGAATTTTTGAAACAGACGTAACCCTGCCGAATGAAACGGACCGTGTTTATGTTGATCTGTCCGCCGAGGGCAAGGGAACGGCCATGTTCAAGGGCGTCTCGCTGTTTCGAAACGGCGTGGAATTTGTGGACAACGGCGACGCATCCGTGGCCGATATCCTGGAGCGGACCCGGATGCGGCTTTCGGTGGTTTCGTCGCCGATAGCCGCCAAGGGCATTTTTGCAAAGCCTTTCACTACCGAAGTGGGCAAGGTACTGGAAATTCCCGAGCCCACCTGGGCGCGGTTGCCGGGAGTAAAAACGTGGCAGGTTAAAGATACCTCGCGGAAGGTGGCGGGATCGGGCGAAGTTAAGATGGGAGCGCCCATCCGATGGACGCCCGAGGCTCCGGGTGTCTATACCTATGAAGCGACTCGAAGCGTGGAGGGGCTGGTCATGGACAGGGACGAGCGGTTGCTTGGCGGCCAGACGCCGGAAGACGCCATCGGGCCGAAATCATTTAAGGAAAAAGACCAGGTGCCGAAGGAGCAGGATCTCTTTGGCCCAGGGAAAAATTACTTCACCTGGTCGATGTACGAATATCACCCCGAGGAGCCGGATTTCCTGGTGCAGTGCGCCCGCTGGATCAAGGACGGCCGGACCGCCGGGTTTGATCTCTTTCGCATTCGCGTGGACTGGAACTTCGCCGAACCACTGCCGCAGGTATACGATTTTTCCGTGACGGACAAGCTGGTGAAGGAAGTCGCCGCGCAGGGCGGCCGCACGGTGCTGGAGCTCCGCTTCGTGGCTCCGCAGTGGATGCGGCCAACGCCTCAGCTCGACAGTTATGGGCGCGCGGACTTGTGGCGGCACGGCAAGGTCTCCGACACCTTTTCGGTCTGGACGCCCGGCATGCTGGAGGCAGTCCGCCGTTTTACGGAAACGGTGGTCACGCGTTACCGGAACCATCCCGAGGTCGCGGGATATCATCTTTGGGGAATGCCGGGATCGCTCGACTGGACTTCCATTGACAAACCCTACCTCGGGCAGCGCACCGACTATTCGGCAGCGGCATTGGCCAAATTCAATGAGTGGACCCATGGCAAGTACTCGCAGCCGCCCATGGCCTCGCAGGACTGGAGCCGCCCCGATCTCAGCGACGAATGGTGTGACTGGGTGGCCTTCCGGCGTCACGGTCTTGAAACGTTCTTCATCGACTCCGTGCTCAAGCCGCTGCGCGCGCTTGATGATCGTCGCTCGGTCATCGGCTACTTTGGCTTGGATTTCTCATCGCATAAACTCGCTGAGTCAGCCCGGGAGCAGAACTGGCGGCGGCACACCGGCGGGTGTGAATTGTATTACCAGATACCAGCAGAGGCCAGCCGCGCTCTCAACGATACCGGCCGCACATGGCCGATGGAAGTGCACCTTCTCACCCCCGTTTCCGCGGGGCTGGAGGCGGCGACCTTCCAGATCAGCTCCCCGGGCGGCGACGGTTTCCATTGGAATTACTACTGGCGCAATAACATCCCCGTTGGCCAGTGGACCCCGGATCGCGAGGAAGGCCTAACGGAGTACGAGCACCTCTGGCGGCCGATCTGGCGCGAACTGCGCGACGCAGAACTCGCGCCCGCTCCGGACATCGCGGGCGTCACCACCTGGAGTACGATGCAGTATGGCGTGCGTACTTTTTTCCCCCTGCGCTTGGGCGACTACATGACCAAGACCGCGGCGGCTCTCTACCGTGACCAGCTATGGCCGGCGTGGTTTTCAGAGAACGCTTCCATGGACCATCTTGGCCGTTACAAACTGATCGTCGTTCCTCCGGCAGCCGCCCGCGTGATGCCCGCTCAGCTCGCTGATGCCTTGGAGCGCTACGTGACCGAGGGCGGGAAAATCGCGCTTTTCGCCGATTCCGGAAAATGGGTCATCGAGGAACCACAAAATACCGATGCCCTGGTATGCCGCCTCGGTGGGGTTTCAACGGGAGAGAACACAAACTCAAGCGCCATGGTGCTGGGCAACAGCGGCCTGCCGGTCGGAGGGAAAGAAACTCAGCTACGGACCGTGAAGCCGGTATCCGGGCTTTTCCGGCCGGATCAGCCAATCGTTTACAATGACTCGGTAAAGATTCCCGCCACGAAATATTCGATGGAGGCTGCTTTTGAAGACGGCTCGCCTGCGGTGGTGACGTGGCAGCACGGCAAAGGGGAGGTCATTTATTTCGCAGGTGTTCCGGCGTGGGACAAGTGCCCGGGCCTCGCGGCGAGCCTTTATCAGTGGGCAGGAGGCGCGCGGAAGGATGGAACGACGCAGCCATTTATCCAACTCAACCATCTCAAGAAGGGCACCGTGCACTATGTCATCCTTCACCGGTTGCCCGATTCCTTCCGTCCGCAAAACGCCGTCCTCGACCGCGCTCTTTTGCGGCAGCAACCGGCGGTGAAGGCTCAGTGGTATCTGCGCGATATTCCCGAGGGCCGCTGGAAAATTACCGACATGACCTCCGGGCCCGAGGCCGTGGTTGAATCCACCTCCGGCCAGCTTGCCAAAGGGCTGCCGGTGGAGCTCTTCCTGGCGCAGACCAAGGTTTTCAAACTGGAGCCGGTTGCCGGGACTTCCAAATAAAAAAGCTATGACGATTCACTATCCCCATCGCGCCGCTCTACCCAGCGACGTATTTTCCCAACGTACGCTTGAATTAGCCACGGCCAATCTCTTTAGCTGGCGGCAGGCCGCCGGAGCCTTTGGCGAATTGCATCTCCATGCCTGCTGGGGAGATTCGTCGGCGATCTCCCGCCGCTACCACGGGGAGACCATCGCGACGCTCCATATGCTGCTTCAGGGAACGATGCGCCTTTACGACATCACCAACCGGGAGCGTTGGCGCGGCCTGGCGGAAGAGATCGTATCCGAGATTCTTTTCCTGCAAACGCCCAAAGGCGGCTTTTTTCACGCGTCGGGCGAATACGAGCCGACCTACACCTGCGAGCAAAGTTGCCCGATTCACCAGGGCCACCCTGTGCTGGCGCTGCTGGAGTATCTCGCATGGCCTCACGCCAATCCAGACCGCAGAGAGCCGATCCGGGAGGCCGTCGAAGCCCATTGGCGGTGGTTTGAGGGTTACTGGTGGAAGCGAGGCAGCGACGAGCGTGGCAAGGCGCTTCCCGAGGCCGGCTTTTGCGGCGTCACCAACCAGGATCTCGTTATCGTCGCCATGCTGGCCCTTTACGGTAAGGTTTTTGGTGATATGACACGATATGAGAAGTTTGGAAAGCCAACGCTGGATATGCTCCTGGCACCCTCCTATTACCACGAGGCCCTCGGGCTTTTCGAGCGGAGCGGCGAGGGGGATTTCGTCGAGCGGACTGCGTATTACCATATCGTTATCGATACCCTGGAAATGGTCCATGTCATTACCAAAGATGAACGTCTCCCCGGCGTGATTGATAACATTATTGTGCACCTGTTTGACGCGCTTCACACCGGCGCCGACGGCCTTACCCACGCCGCGTGGGGAGCGAAGCTGAAGGATCCGGCCCGGGTTGATGAGTGGATCAAATATCCCTACACCGTATCGTCCTATCCGCTTTTGCTGGAGATCATGGACCGGTATCTTCAGAGGCATCCCGATGACCTGCTGCGTCAAAAGTACCTCGAATTTGAAAAGACGATGGCCGCTTATGTCTACGCTGACGGATCTATTCCCTCGGCTCTCGGAGGCGATTCCATCTTTACCGTTGTGGGGAAGACGCCGGTGTTGTGGTGTTACTTGATCAATCGGCTGGGCGCGCAGTTGAAAGATCCCGCCCCTGCTCTGCTTCCGGTGTTGCATCGGAGTGAGGGGGCTCTGCGTTGGAAGGCGGACAGCCGGATGTGGGCTGTCGAGAAAGACGGCTCCCGTGTGTTCGCCGGGATGAAAGCCAATCCATCGGGAATTTCAATCGGTCCGGATGAACCGCTCATCGGAGGGGATTTAAAGGATCTTGATATCCCCGAAATTGAGGAGATCACCCATAACCTCCACTGACCAAGAGGAGCAAAAATCCAAACCTATCATCAACGGCTTCAGCATTAGGTTAGCTGAACCTTCCAAGTAAAAAACCATGTCGTTTCCAAATTCGATCCAACTTCACCGCATTCCATTTAGCCGCCGGGGAGCCTGGCTTTGCCTTTACCGCAAGAATCCCGGAAAAACCGGCGGCGGGCTGTCCACGGCTCCTCTGAGCCTGCGCGTGCTGGCCGGGTTGCTCTTTGACGATTCCGAGGTATTCGATATTACCATGGAACGAAATGGGATCGACGCCCCTTGGAACGAGAGTCTCCGGTTCGATCTTTTGAGGCTGGAGCCGCAAAACGGTGGCCGCGCGGAGTTTGCCTTTCAGGATGCCGCGACGCTGCGGGCCCGGGTTCAGGATTCTGTGCTCTACTTTGAACAGCGCAACGGAGCGCCAATCCAGACCGGGGAAGGGGAGTGGCGGATTCGCGCCAACACCTGCAACTGGCTCTTGATCAGCGCCTTGGAAGGCACTGTTGAGGTGCGGCAAAAGGGGGATCGCTGGACGCTTCGGCTGGATGGCGAGAAAGGGCCCGCCGAAGTGCTCATCCATCGCACGAGGTGCGGCGGTACAATCCCTGAAGCCAAGGGAACGCTGGCGGATTGCGCTGCCATGAGTAGGGCAGATTTTATGGAATGGTCGGCCTGTTTCCCGAAAATTTCCGGGGACCTGGCGGCATTGAGAGACCGCGAACTCCAGACGATCTGGAACCTGAGTGTCTTTGCGGAAGGCAATTTCAAGCGGGATGTCGTCCTGGTTTCCAAGGGATCCCTGGTGGGGCTCTGGTCATGGGACCATTGCTGGCACATGCTGGGAACCGCGGGGATAGATCCGGTGCTCTCATGGAATAATTTGATGGCGATGTTCGACCACCAGGATGCCAATGGCGGCCTACCGGATGTGATGGCCGCCAATCAGTTTATTTGGCGCTATACCAAGCCGCCAGTGCATGGATGGATGATCGGCCTTTTGGAATCCCATTACTCATGGGTGACGGACACCCATCGTGAAGAAGCCTACCAAGGGCTGACCCGTCTCACGAATTTCTGGCTCAATGAACGGTGTGACCCGAAGGATGGCCTGCCGTTCTATTTCCACGGAATCGATAGCGGTTGGGATAATTCCACGCTTTTTGACGAAGGAGTTCCGCTCAAAACGCCCGACCTTGCGACATGGCTTGTGCTTCAACAAGATTGGCTCGCACGGACTGCGGCGAAATTGGGGAAAGCCGATGAAGCGGAGGCCTGGCGCAGGGGGGCTCAAGCCTTGTTGGAAAAATTGCTTGAGCGGTTTTGGGATGGAAACGCATTTGTTGCGCGGTTGATGGGGAGCGACAAGCCCGTTGCATCGAAAAGCCTACAACTAAAAATTCCGTTGTTATTGGGCCATCGCCTGCCGGAGAAGGCCCGGCAGTGGTGCCTGGACGGTCTGCTGGACGCCTCTCGCTACTGGACCCCCTTCGGTTTGCGCAGCGAGCCTCTCGAGAGCGAAAAATTCTCTGCCGACGGTTATTGGCGTGGCGCGGTTTGGCCCGTGACCGTTTTCATTTTCGTCGAAGCGCTTCGCGTCAATGGGTTTGAAAAGGAAGCCGATATGATAATCAACGGCTACCTGAAGCACGTCGAAGAGGCGGGTAATTTTGAAAACTACCGTGGCGACAACGGCATCGGAGTTCGCGATACCCATTTTGCATGGACCGCCACGTGCGTCGTTCATTTTTTAAAACTCCGGAGCTAACCGACTCCGGCTTATCAAACCGAACGCCACAACCGGTAATAGAACTTTCTTTCGTGCACCACTCCAGCAATTCTCGTTGCGCATTGCAGACCATCCGGCCACCTTACCGTCGGTAGCGGCAAAGGCGTTGCAGCGGGCGGTAGGCGGTGGGTATGATCTTAGTTGGAGGCGTTTGTGGGGGCGCTCATCCGGGTCTCGTATATGCCGTAGGACGTTTTGCGAATGGCCTCGCGCAGTTCGGGGTAGGGGTTGCCGGTGATGTCCAGGAGCCCTACCTGGTAGTTTTCGCCGTCCGGGTCCCGGCCGGTGAAGGCTTGGGAGTTGTATTGGAACCAGTGGGCCCCGACGCAATAGGGATTTTGCAGGGCGCCGGTGACGTAGTCGCGGTAAAGCCCGGCGCGGTCCTGCTGATCCCCGGCCCAGCGGCAGCCGGGGCCGAACATGCCCCGGTCCAAAGCGCCGAAGTGAAATTCGCCGATGATGAAGGGCTTGTCGATCTTCGCTACGGTCCGCGAGACTACGGAGTACTCATAAATATTATAGCTGACCACGTCGCAGAACTGCGCGGCGATGGTGACGGGCACGGCGGAGACGTTCTGGAGGAAGCGGCAGCCGAGGTAAAGCTGGTGAGGGGCCACGCGCTTCTGCTCTTCCTTGCAGATGCTGAAATAGGCGGTGCACATCTTTTTGTAGAAGGCTTCGGCTTCGCTGGAAAGCTGGTCCAGCTTGATTGCGGAGGTGTTGGCCAGGAGCGCGTTCCAGCTTGTGAAGTGGGTTCCCGCCAGGCTGTTGAACTTTGAAATGCCGTGCAGGTTGCGCTCCAGGTCCTTGACCCATTCCACCTTGCAAGGGCTGGTGGCGGGGTCCATGCAGACGTCTTCCATGAATTTCTGCGGGCCGCCGAATTTCAATTCGTTCTGGACGAAATAGCCGATGCACCACGGGTCGTTGAAGGTCTCGGCCCGGGTTTGGAAGGCCGCGCGGAGGTTCTTGCGGAAGGTGGGGCTGAAAACATCGGGGAAATGCCGCCAGGTCACGGTGTCGCATTTGAAATCGACGGCGATGACGTAGGGACTCCGCCGCATGGCGGTCATGCGCGGGTTGGACCAGTTGGCCAGCGTGTTCATGCCCCAGCTTTTCAGGCGGCGCTGGGTGGTTTCGGCAAACTGGGTTTCCCAATCGCTCCCATATTTGCGGTGCAGATTGGCCTGGGTATACATGAAGACGGTGCCGTCTTTGGCGTAATAGCGGGCAAGGGGAGAGTCGGCTTCCGGGAGGCCGGAGAAGAAATATTCGCGGTTTTTGAGCGTGGTGTCCGCGCCGCCGAAGCCGACGCACGTGGGGCCGCTGGACCAGAAGAGATAGCCTTCGGGATCGGCCAGCCACCATTTGCCGTTATATTTTTCCGCCCGGAAAAAGCCCGTCGCCTCCAGCTTGGGCCCTTTGGTCCAGCCTCCGTATTTGGAGCGGTTTTCGGGGCCCGGGTTTTGGGCCAGGTCTTGCTCTTCTTCCCGAGTGGCGGCTTTCAAATCTTCATCCAAGGTGACTTTGCCTGGCCAGGTGTCGTGGATGAATTGCCCATAGGCGTCGATGAACGGGAAGAAATTGTTTTTGGCCAGCAGGGCGGGAACCGGCGGATGAGAGGCGTAAACGGTGCCGAGGGCGATTTTGACGGTTCGCCCGGCGGGGAAGAAGGTGAGTTTGATTTTCTGGATTTTCCCGGGGTTGATGTTGTGCTCCTCGAAAAGCATGCCGCCCGGGAGCCCCTTCATTGGCAAAAAGACTTTCAGGTCTGGAAATGAATTGAGGTCCTCTTTTTTATATGGAAAAAGGGCGATGGCTTTTTTGGTTTGGCCGGGGGTGATCCACCCGAAGTAGTAAGCGGTTTTGGAGGTGTCGGTGGCGCCCTCGTTGTCGAGGCGCAGCTCATATTTCACTTCGGTGGAGCCTTCGTTTTGCAGCTCTGCCACAAGGCGTGTGAATCCTTCCGCGTCGAAAAACCCTTCGGGGGAAGTCAGTTCGAGTTGCGCCGTGGTGTTGGCCGCGGCTTCCAGGACGGGCCGCCCGGCGTCGAAACGGATTTGGGCGTTGTTGGCGCTGAGGTGGCCCGCTTGTTCGAGCGAACGCCAGCCTTCGGCTTCCTGGATGAATGGCTTTGTGGGCGGTTCTCCGGCGCGGATGAGGACCGAAGAGGCCAGCAGCAGGGTGGCGGCCCAAACGGAGACGGTGTGGAGCGGGGTACGTTTCATCGCGGATTGGGAACGGGCGGGGAAGGGAATGGGTGGCATGGGGGCGTGGCGTTGATGGGAGTACTTTATCATGTTCCCGCCGTTTGATGGAGGCGCAGTTGCGTCATATTTTATTGATATTGCGACGGGGCTTTTTGGGGCGTATAAAAGCCGCATCGCCATGCTTAAAAAGACAAAGCCGGTTGCCGATGACGATCTTCGCCGTGTGGCTGTGATGGTGGACACCGCCACCGATTGGGGGCGGCGCGTCATCACCGGGGTGGTCAGCTACGTCAGGAGCCATGAGCGATGGCAGCTTTTTATCGAACCGCTCGGGCTCGAAGAGCATCCGCTCCTTCCCGGCGGATGGCAGGGCGACGGGGTGATCGCCCGGGTGAGCACCAGCCGCATGGCCAAACACCTCAAGGCGCGTAATATCCCGGTGGTGAATGTCTCCGGAATGCAGGTTCCCGGGGCGCATTTTTCCCGCGTGGCGAACGATGTGCGGATGGTCGCGAAAATGGCGGCGGATTATTTCGTGGCCCGCGGCTTCAAAAATTTCGCCTATGTCAGTTTGCTCGGATTCGAGCCGGTGGCCGAGCAGTTGGACGCTTTCCGGGAGACGCTCAAGGAGGCCGGGTTTCCATGCACAGTCCACAGCGTCAAGACCCACAACGGTGCTCCCATCGTGGATTGGAACACCAATATTCACCAGCTCGGCGAGTGGCTGCGCTCGATGCCGAAGCCGCTGGCGGTGCTCATCTGGAGCGGGGGCCGGGAGGTGATCTACGCGGCGCAGCATGCCGGGTTGAGCGTGCCAGAGGAGGTATCGGTGATGAGCGGCTCGGATGATTTTTTGTGCGAGGTTTCGCAAGTGCCCATTTCCGCCGTCCGGGTAGCGGCTGAGCGGATCGGGTATGAGGCGGCCAGCCAACTCGACGCGCTGATGTGCGGCAGCGGAGATCCGAATTTTTCCATTTATATTCCCCCCGCGGACGTGGTTACCCGGCAGTCCACGGACACGTTGGCCATCGACGACCGCTCGCTCATTCAGGCGCTGACGTTTATCCGCGAAAATTCCGAGAAACCCATCCAGGTGCGCGAGACGGCCAGCCGGGCCGGGGTTTCCCGCCGGGTGCTGGAGCGCCGCTTTAAAGAGGTGCTCGGAAGCTCGCCCGCCGAACATATCCGGCGCTCGCATCTGGACCGGGCCAAGCGGCTGCTTGCCGAGACCAACCTGGCCATGCCCGAGGTGGCGGAGGCCGCCGGGTTCGGGTCGCCCGCCTATATGTCCTTCGTGTTTCGCAAGGAACTGGAGACGACCCCGCTGCGTTACCGGCGCGAGGCGCGGGGCTCCCGCCGGGCCTGATACCGGCATGGCGGTTGTTACGGCGTCAGCGGGCGGGAGTAAACGGTCTTGAAACGGACTTTGTTCGCGGAGGAATCAAGATAGCGTTCGATCATCGTTTGCTGCCGGTTCTCGGCGGTGATGACGAGCCGCCCCTGCGGGGTTTGTTTCAACGCCTGGCCGATGGTGTAAATGCTGAAGACGTTGCCGCGCGCTGTTACCATGTTGGCGATTTGGCGCACGGTTTCCTCGCTGGCTTCGCCCTGGTCGGCTACGCCTTTGATTTCCACGATTTCGCCCTGGGAAAAGTAGCCGCTGGTGTAGCCAAAGAGTTTCCCGTTGTTGGCCGTGGTTTTGTTGTAAATGTAGCTGGCGATTTGCGCGGCGGAGCCGCTGGCGAGCAATTTGGTGGAGTCGGTGGCGTCGCAGCGGGCTCCGAGCAGCACGGCCTCAAGGGGCAGGGTGCGTGCGCCGCCGAAGGGGATGCTGCCGGAGGTGGAGGGTTCGGCCCATGCGTTGACGTTGACGCGGCCTCCGGTGGAGGTGTCGTGCGGGGCGAACACCGGCTTGGCCATTGTGCCGACGGTGATCGGCGCGGTGAAGAGATCCATGAAAGCCCAGTCGGGAACGACGGTGGCGGGTTCGGCGCTCGGTTGCAGCCGGATGGTGCGCCAGGGCACCCCCGCCGCGCCGGAGCTGGTGACTTGCATGCCGGTGTGGATATAGCCGAGTTCGCCGCTGGAGGAGACCACGCCCGGGTTTGACGTGCTGCCTGCCGCGGGCATGTAAAGGCTGGCCTGGGAGATCGCGGCGCCCGAGGCGTCCGTGTCCTGCTCGGGCAGGAGGTTCTGCGGCGTGGCGACGGGGTTGGCCGAGTTCCACGTGGCGTTTTTTTCAGACCAGTCCTTGGCGATGCCGCTGACCCTGGGATCGTCCGTCAGAAGAGCGGTTGTGGGCGGCGTGCCCGGGGCTCCGGCGGAGCCGACGGCCATGGAGGCCGGGGCCGTGCAGAGCGCTCCGGCGGCCTTGTTGGCGCCGGTGGCCTGAAGCGGATCGCCGATGGGGACGACCTCGATGGTGGAGTATTTCCGCACGCTGCTGTCCGAATTGGCGGCATACCGGGAGAGCCCAGCCCGGAGGCTCACTTTGTCGCCGGGGTTGGGGCGGAGCGTGGCTCCCTTGTTCGCTCCGCTGGGGACGGTGTTGAAGAACAGCGTCATGGAAACCGTGGCCCGGTTGCCCGGGGTCAGCGTGGCATTGCCTCCCACGATGTTGTTCGTGGTGATGGTGACGGGCGTGACTTGGTCGGCTTCCGCGAGGCGGGTGTCCCCCGCCTGGTTGTTGACCTGGAAAATGTAGCGAAGGTCTTTGGTCAGGTCGATGCTGGCGGTCCCGTAATTTTTGGGAAGGTAGACCTCGATGAACATCTTCATCTGGGGCGTGCTGCTAGTGGAAATTTCCATCCCCATCTTGGTGATCATCGGGGCGCGGGTCAGGCCTTTGAAGGTGTTGTCGAGGCCGCGGATGGCGCTGTTGGCTTCGAGCCATTCCGCTAGGAATTGCCCCGAGGTGTTGATCTGGCCGCGGATCGGCTCGACGATGGGCAGGCTCGATTCGGCGCTGCGCACGTAGTCGATAATATTGAGTGCAAGCTGCACGAGCTGGCTCTTGTTGCCGCCGAAGTATTTCGACTGGAAGCTGCTGGTGCCGGAGATCATCGGCCAGTCGGTGCGGCTCAGATAATATATCAGGCCCGGGGAAACGGGAGCGGAGGCCGTGCCGCCGCTGCCGAAGAGGACGGTGTTGAGCTTGGCTTGATCAAGGTTGACGGTTGAGCCGGGGTCGGTGCTGTCGGTGTCGTTGGCGAGGATGTCGAGGAAGGGACGGCCCGAGGCGCGGGAGGAGTGGGTTGTCAGTACGATGCGCTCTTCGTTGAAGAACGTCGTGTCGGGATCGTGGTTGAAGTGGGTGACTTCGAATTTGTTCGCCTTCAGCGCGTCCGCTACGTCCGAGCCGACCTGCCGGGCGTCCGCCGGGGAGTTGAATAGGTGGTTGGCGATGGTCCCGTAATTGTCGGCGGTGAGGAAGGCGTGCAGTTTGTCCACGAGGGCGGAATCCGAGGAAAAGGTGTCCAGCGCGGCGAGCGAGACCCGCGAGGGATGGCCGATAGGCAGGGTGCCCGAGACGGTGCTGGCGGAGTAGTCCCGTTTCCAGGCGAGGTTGTAGTTGATTTTGGCGCTTTCGTCGTCGGCCCAGTAGGCGTAGCGGCCGATGATCGGGTTGGTTTGGCTCGTCAGCACGGGCGGTTCGCCGGTGTCGATGGTGCCGTCTTTGCGGACGTAGTTCCAGCGCGCGATCATCTGCGGCTCCGTTCCGTTGTATTTCCGGTCGGTAATCAAGAGGGACGCCGGGTCCTGGAACGTGGCGACGTTCAGGTTGGGCGGGTTGAGGAATTCCTGCCCCGGGTAGCTCGTCTTGGTGGGGGCTCCGGAGTGCAGGTAGATGATGCGGGCGTCGGTGGAGCTGGGGTTGGCGTCGGGCGTTTTGGCACCGGTGAGGATTTTCCGCGAATCCCCGTTGGTGAGGTTCCCGTCGTCCTGTTCCGCGCCGACGACGATCTGCCCTGGCTGGCTGATCCAGTGGCGATTCACGTCCGCCGTGGCCTGTTGCAGCTTGGCGATGACGGATTCGATAGCATTCTGCGATAAGAGCGCCGCGCTGGTGCGGTCAACGTAGAGGTTCGACGAAGTGCGGTCCATCCGGGTGGTCTCGTTGATGCCGATGACCAGGATGGTCAGGATCACCAGGAAGGCGAGGGTGATGACGAGCGAACTCCCGCGCTGGCGGGGGAAAAACGGCTTGTGAAGCATGGCAGGGGGGAACTTCATCGTGCGTTGACCAGGGAGACGGTGGTGGTGTGCGCCTTGATCCCCGCCGCGATGCTTTTGAAGGCGGAGTCTCCACGGGCGCGGGTGACAAATTCCTCGGCGGGGGAGACGGTCTTGTCTTTCGAGGCCGCGGCCTCCGAGACGGAACTGGCCAGCGTGGCCAGCGCCGCCTGGAGCGTCGAGTTGAGGCGGGCGGCGTTGCGGGAATCCACCACCACAAAGCTGACTTGCACCGAGCAGGGAAGCCGCAATTTCGTGCTGTCGGCCGGGGTCGTGCGCGAATCGAACGCCCGCCCGTAGTCATTGCCCTGGCCGTCAAAACACCGGAACCAGATGCCGATGACGTTTTCGGCGAAAAGCCCGGCGTAGTTTTGGTCCGAAGTGCCGGGGGCCACCGTGTCGATGATCTCCTGGGTTAGCCATTTGGCCGGGGATTGGTAGATCTGGTAGGCGGAGGAGGCGCTACCGGAGGTGGCGGGCTCGACGAAAAATCGGCAGAGGATCGGCTTCGGCTGGGATTTGGAGTCGGTGATCCATTTGACGAAGTAGCCCACTTCGGCGACATCGCCGTAAGTGGTGTCGTTGGCCACCGGGGATTGCCAGAACAAGGCGTCGCCGTTTTTGTAGTCCGCGGGGACGTTGGCGGAGTTGAGGATGAATTGCAGGTTGGACTGATCCGCATTGTTGACGGGCAACTGGGCCGAGGCAAGATCGGTCTGGATATAATCCGCGATGGCCCGGGCGCTGAGGCCCGTTTCGGTGCGGTCGGTGGCGGAGGTCCACGAGGCGCTCACGGCACTCATGATGGAGCCCAGCAGCGAGACGATTACCGCCAGGATGGTGGTGGCGACGAGCACTTCCAGCAGGGAGAAGGCGCGCCCGGATTGCCGGGGATCAGTAACGGGCAAGCTGGACATAAACCTGTTTTTTGGAGGGGGTCGGGGCGGAAACAGGCCAGGCGATTTCCAAATGCAGCTTGACCATGTTTACGGTGCCCGAGGTGGCGCTGCCGGTGGCGGTGGCGCTTTGGGTGTCGGGGTCCGCGTCGGCCGTGACCACGCAGCGGTAAAGGGTCGATTGAGGTGCCGATGCGCCGCTCGAATCGAGCGGGCTGCCGTCCTCGGCGAAGTAAAAGGTGCGTTGCGCTTCCGCGCTCTCGCTCCATGTCATCAAGTCGTCCAGGGACTGGCCCCGCAGGCTTTCCACGACATTGCGTGTGATCTGCGTCAGCGCGCTGTCGTTGGCGGCGGCCCGGTTGATGGTGCAGGAACCGGACATCAGGCCGGTGATGCCCGCCAGGACGAAGGCCATGATGCCGAGGGAAATCGTCACTTCGACCAGCGAGAAGGCTCGTTGGAAGCGGCGGGTTGCGGCGATGAAGAAAGGCCATGCAGTCTTCATAAATTAGCTTCTTTCGATTTTGGTGATTCCCGTGGAGGAAAGCACAATGATCTTGTAGGTGTTGGCGGCGCCGCCATTTTTGGTGGGCCCTTGCAGGATGACGCGCCCGCCGCTGTGGATGCCCGCCACGAGGTTCAGATAGGGGTTGCCGCCCGAGGGGAGGGTTTTGGGGTAGAGAATGCCCCGGGGCATGAAGGTGACAAGCCGGTACTGGCTGACGGTGGTGCCGCCGCGCTGGATGACCGGCAGAGGAGCGGGTAGCGAGGCGCTTTGGGCTTCGGTGACGAACGTGGTGTCGCTAATGGTGACGCCATTGGGGAGGTTTTCCCATTTCGACACCGGCTCCCAATCGCTGCTGACCGGGGCGGTGCCGTCCGGTTTGGGCCGCAATTGATAGAGGATGCAACTGTTCCATTGGTCGGCCCCGGCGGGGATCAATAGAACGGTCAGGCAGTTTTTGGTCATCGAGTTCTGCCGGGCCGAGGCAAGCAAGTCGGCGAGATGGTTTCCCGCGCCGGTGACGGACTTGCTTTTGCCAAGCTGGCCCGCGAGCGGTGCAGTTAATCCGATCACGACGGCGATGATGGCGAACACTAATAGCAGCTCCAGTAGTGTAAAGCCTCGGGTGTGCCGGGCGGTCCGGGGGGATTGTGGGGGTTCAGGGGGGAGATGGGGGATCTTCATGGCCCTTTTTCTATGAACGAGGATAGCGCGGTTTTACTATTTCTTCGAGAGGCACATGCGAATTTTTTATCAGAAAATGCGTCGTGTGAAGGGGGGGGGTGGCGCGTGTGTTTAAACAAGGGAACGTTAAGTGTTGGAATAGAGACGGACTTCGAAAATCCGGGCGCTCTCGACGCCGTGGGTGGCGAGGATTTCGATTCGCACTCGTCGCGCGGAGACGGGGGCCGCGAGGGTGTGGACGCGCTTGCGCAGGTAGTTGTCCCTGACGGAAAGAGCCAGAGTTTCATCGAGGTAGATATTGTAATCCCTGGCCACTTCGGGCTGGGGCCCGCGGATGGATTTTGCCGTGATGGAATCGCTGGGAGTCAGGATCAGCTCCCGTTGTAGGCCGGAGTCGAAGGTCAGGTGAATTTGCGCGATGGCGGCCGCCTCGGGCAACTCCAGGCCGAGCCAGGCGGGGAGCGTGGTGGAACGCCAGTGGTTCGGCGTGGGATCGGCCCACGGCCCCCAGACCGGGTTGAGTTCACGCGTGACGCCGGAGAGAACGCGGGAGGCCCCGAGCCCGGGCTCCTCGCTCGAAGCCGTGCAGCAAGCGCTTCGGGCGAGGTCGGCGGGGTCTTCATTGCGGATACCGGGAAGAAACGCGTCGTCCCGCAACAGAGTTTGCTGGATCACGCAGAGGTTCTCCGGCGTCGCGGCTTCCGCGATGGATACCGCCCCCTGGTTGGCGAAGCGCGCCGCGGTGGTGCCGACGGCCTGCCCCACCGCCGCGCAAGTGCCCATCACTCGGGTGCTGGCAAAAGCGATGTGCGTGGCGCTGATGTCGCGGCCCGCGAAGAAGAGGTTGGCGATGTTGCGGGAATAGAGGGAGCGCAGCGGGATGCCGTAGAGATTCGGGAAATGAAGCTGTACGCATGCTTCTTCGTCGATGGCGTCGATGCCTTCCGGCGGGTGCAGATCCACCCACCATCCGCCGTAGGCCACCTGGTCGTCGAAGGTCGCCCCGCCCATCACTTCCTGCTGCACCATGACGTGGGGGCCTAGAAAACGGCGCGATTCGCGTTTCCCTGGGATCGCTCCGATCCAGTCGAGAACGTAGTTGGCTGCGCCGGGGTGGTCTCCGGAATTTTTGATGTAATCCCACACCCCGAGGGCGATTCTCAGGCACTCGTGCCGGAAGCGGTCGAAGTCCTTGACGGTGTTGAGCATGCCGCCCCATTCGGACCACCAATAGCCGTACTCGTATCCCGCGATCGGCAGGGATTTAAAGTCCTTCCGCTGGAATTCGCGCACCCAGTTGGGCCTTACGAAAGGCTGGGGGGTGTCCGTTTGGTGAGCGGTAAATAGGATTGAATTTCCGAGGGTGAAATGGTCGGCCTTTTGGGGCGCGAGCGATTCGCCGAACTCGGACTGGGCTTCGCGTCCCATTCTGAATTCCGCGCCAGCTTCCATCCCCAGGCGGCCATCTCCGGAGCAGTCGGCAAAGAAGGAGGCATGGATATGGAACTCATCCTCGGTAACATTGCGGAGAACGGTGACGGCGGCGATGCGGGGGTTCCCACCGATTTGCTCCATCGCGCAATCCACGCATTCCGAATCCAGAAGTAAGAGGACGTTCGGTTCGTTTTTGACCTTTTCGTAGAGCAGGAGATCCCAAAGCGCGAAGCTTCGGCCCGGGTTGCGGTAGGAGTCCTCCAGCCGGAATTCCTCGAGCAGCCCGGTTTCGCGGGCTCCCGGGCGCGTTCCGTGGCGGTCGGCCCCCACGATGTGCATTTTGACCTCGCTGGAGGAATTGCCGCCCAGCACCGAACGGTCTTGAACCAGCACCACGCGGATGCCGTTACGGGCGGCGGCAATCGCGGCGCAAACTCCGGCGAGCCCCCCGCCGATGACGCAAAAATCGGTCTGTATTTCGATAAGGTTAAGCTTCATGGCTAAAATTGCGGGGCGCGGCGTTCATCTGGGATTCGGCGGAAAAGGCGGGGCGGATTCAGGTTCTGCCTGCACTCTAGCGCGTGTCTGAAATGGGGACGATAGGCAGACGCGCATCTTTTGTTAGAAAATGCGCCATGCGTTTCAGCCGTGAATTCTTCCGATGTTCTAGGAGATATTATCGAGTATTATAATCCCTGTGGAAACGTCGGCGGCGGCAACGCGGGAATCAAAAAAAACGACGCAAAAACGAAACTAAATGAAAATAGATTGTGCTAATTTTCAAATATCAACACCGCGTGGTGTGACCCTGCCCCTTGAATCCAAAAACAAACTAGTTTTACCCCTTTTTGATTCCCTTTCCCAAAATCCTCCCCTGGTCAAAAGAATGTCCGCAACGGATTTCTGTTGGCCGGGTTCTTCATAAAACCCAATAAACCAATGAAAACCCCATATCATTCCACCTCATCGCCGCGGTGTGCGAGATCACTCGCGACTGCCCTGGCGACTGTAATTTGGCTTCCTCTACAAGCCTCGGCGGCCAACCTCTACTGGGACACGACGACCAACAACGGCCAGATTGACGCTAACAGTGGCACTTGGGATACCACCACTAGCAACACCGTTTGGACGAGTTCGTCCACGGGAGCTGTCAACACCGGCACTTCCTGGACCTCCGGCACCGGCGTTCAGGCTGTGTTCGGCGGGGTGTCTGCCGCCCCCGGCACTTACGTCATCACGGTTTCATCGGCCGGGATTCAGGCGCAGACGCTCCGCTTTTTCTCCAGCGGCTATATATTTACCGCGCTGACCTCCACCACGATCGGGCTGGGATATGGAGCCGGAGCCAACACCGGTTCGGGGTTTAATCTGGACCCGGGCGTTACGGTGAATGTCGGTGATAACATCACCGTTGTCAGCGGTACCGGCAGCAGCCAGGCATTGACGTTTACCGGCAGCGGAACCACCATTATTAGCGCCAGTTCCCCCAGCGCGACCGCCACGGTGCGGGCCGGTAAAAATAATAACACCAATATCGCAGGAGGGGCCACCGTTGTGGTGGGCACTAATGGCGTTTTGCAGACGGGGCTGACCATTAACGGAGGGCTGAGCAATGGAAGTTTGGTGATCGGCAATGATGCCAGCAACGCCACCCTTACGATAGATGGCGGCACCGTCAACTTCGGCAATTTGGTTATGGGCAACGGGGCGTCAACCGGGGTCTCGACGTTGAACGTCGAGAGCGGTACGGCCGTGACCCTCAACAGTGGAAGCGGCGTGCTGCGCTTTGGTTCCACCAGCACCGCCGCCACTTCGGGAACGTCGATCGTGAACCTTGACGGGGGAACCTTGAGCGTGTGCGCGATAACGGTTGGCACATCCACCAGCGTTGCCCATTATGCCATCAATTTTAACGGCGGCACATTGCAGGTGGCCGGCACCTCCTCCTCGGTGTCCACCTTCCTGGCTTCCGCCTCGCAAATCACCGCATCGGTAATGGGTAAAGGCGCGGTCATTGACACCAATGGGTACAACGCCACCATTGCCCAGGCGCTTGTCAGCGGCACGGCCAATGACGGAGGGTTAACCAAGCTGGGCCAGGGCACCCTTACCGTTACCGGAGCCAATACCTACACCGGTGCGACCACCGTAAAGAGTGGTTCTCTCGCGGTGGGGGTCAGCGGCGATATTAGCAAAACGCTTGTATTGGGCGGCAGCGCAGGCAGTTCCTCCGGCACATTGGATGTCAGCCTGAAAGGGTCGGCCTATTCTTTAGACAGTATTTCGGGTAACGGCAGCATCGTCGGAGCCACGGGAAGCACGATTATCTCCACGGTATCTGTGGCGCCGGGCGTCGGCGTCGGGGATATTGGGAAACTGAACGTTTCCTCCAACTTCACGCTTGCCTCGACCGCCTCCACGCTGATGGAAATTTCGGGCATCGGTGGCGTGGACGGGACGGACTATGACTATATTAACGTCGACGGGGTTCTAACCTACGGCGGCTCGCTGGTCATCAACAGCGTCGATGGCTATGATCTCACCCAGGCGGGGAGCTACGATCTCTTCGACCTCAACTCCAAGAGCAGCGATTTCTCCTCCGTGACCGTCAATGGCGTTACGCTGACCCTGACGAGCGGGACGTGGACCAGTGCCTCGGGTCAATATACGTTCGATGAATCCTCCGGCGTTCTGTCGGTGACCGCGGTTCCGGAACCGAGCGTCTATGCCGCTCTGGTCGGCGGATTGGGAGTTCTGGGTCTGCTGCGCCGGAAGGGGCGCGCCTGATTTGAAGTTGGCTGACAAGACACGACAGAGAACATGGGAAAAGGCGGTGCTTTCAAAGCATCGCCTTTTCTTTTTGGCGTAATCGCCGCCGAGATCAAAGGCATGGTCCGCAGATCAACGCAGATTTTTAGTCTAATCTGCGGATTCCGTCGTAATATTAGGTAGTGCCACTGGTTTGGGCTGCTACGGAGGGCGTGGAGGCCGGGCAGTTACGGTGCCTCAAGCTCCAGATCAACAGGAGCGCGGCGGGATGCAGGAAGGTCATCAAGTAAAAGCAGCCGTCGTAGGAACGGTTTTCGACGAACCAGGCAACCAACTGGTTCATGAAGATCCCGCCCAGGGTGCTCCCGCAGGCGATGACGCCAAAGGCGGTGCCGAGAATCCGGCTCGGCACGATATCGACGATCAACGAGGTCAAATTGCTCAGCCAACAGGTATGAGCGAATGCGATGAGCATCCCCAGCGCGATGACGGCGGCCACGCTCGGCACCGTGGGGATGAAAAACGAAACCGGCACCAGGCAGGCGCTCATTAGCATGACGCTCAAACGGGCGCTCGGGGCGGGCCGTCCCCGCTTGATCAGGCGGCCCGAAAGGAATCCGCTGACCAGGAACCCGGCATCGGCGGCCAGGAAGATCATCCAGATGATGGCGACCCCCTTCTGGTCCAGGCCGCGCGAGCTTTGGAGGTACTTTGGCATCCAAAATTGGTAAAAATACCAGACGGGATCGGTCAGCAGCCGGGCGATCATCAGGCGCCAGATGTAGGGAGACCTGAAAACGGAGCCCCATATTGCAAGTTCCGATCCTTTTTCCACGGGCTGGGGTGCGGGGGCGAGGTTGGCGTTGAGGTAAGCGCGCTCTTTTTCGGTGATCCGTGGGTGCTCGGCCGGTGGCCGGTAGAGCCAAAGCCAGCAGATGAGCCACATCCCGCCGAGCATGGGGGAGACGGCAAACACCCAGCGCCAACCGTAGTTCACGGCGATGTGGGCCACCAGGATCGGCGCGATGGTGGCCCCGAGCGCGCTGCCGATGCTGTATAAACCGATGGCGATCCCGCGCTCCGAGGGAGGGAACCATTCCGAAACCGCCTTGGGCGATGCCGTGAACGCGCCGGCTTCGCCCAGCCCGAGCATGAAGCGGAAAACCGACAGCGACCGGAGGGATTGCGCCACGCCGGTCAGCGCGTTGGAAATGGACCACCACCCGACGAAGATGGCGAGGCTGACGCGCACGCCCAGTTTGTCGACGATCCGCCCGGAGAGCAGGTAGGCGACGGTGTACGCCAGCAGGAAGCAGTTGATGACGAAGGCATACTGCCGGTCGCTGATATGAAGATCTTCCTGGATCGTTTTGGCCAGCAGGCCAAGGACGCTCCGGTCAATGTAGTTGAGCACCGCCGCCAGCAAAAGAGCGAACGCGATGACCCAGCGCAAGTGGGGGATCTTCATGCGGGGAGAATCTGGCAAAAAAGGTTTCGGCTAATTCGCTGTTTTTTCAAAAAAACGCACATAATCCACCTCGGCCGCAGCGGGCAGTTTGCTCTCGTCCATGCCGTCTTTGTTTCCAATGGATGTCAGCCAAATGTTCTGATCTCCATGCTTCAGCCAGGTGGCGTCGATTGTTTGGACCCATGCGCCGTCCAGGAAGTAACGAATGGTTTTGGGCGTGAATTCACAGCCGAAGGTATGGAAATCCTTCGACAGGTCGGGGGCCTTGACGGGCTTGAGCCCATACTGGATGTGTGGCGAAATCCATTGGTGCAGGTTGACGGTGTAAACCCACGGTTTAGCGGAATCGTTCTCGCACACGTCGATTTCCTGGCAGGTGGCGCCGGGGGACGTGCCGCCGGAGTTGTCGTGCTTCTGCATCCAAAAAGAGGTGTGCCATCCCGAACCGGCGGGAATTTTCATCCGCGCCTCATAATAGCCGTATTTGAACGCCGGTTTGCTGATGACGCCCGCGCCGGTGTACGGCTTCCCATTGGCCGCTTCTTTCTTCAATTCCAGACGGAGGATTCCGCCGCGAAGCGCGACGTTTTCGGGTCTTTGCGTGCTTGCCCTTTTGCTGTCGGTGCGGTAGGCCCATTTTGTGACGTCAAGCTTGTCGCCGGAGAACTCGTCCGCCCACGCAAGCCTGTAACCGGCCTGGGCGATTTCCGGAACGGAAGGCGCGATTGTTTCGCCGGCAAAAACGTGAAGACTAACCGCCAGGCAGGCGATGGTTGGGGCGGTGAGGGGAAGGACATTCATAAGATTCGGTTGCGAAATCGATGTTAGGTTTGATCTGCAATTTTTCCAGATGCAAATGCGGATCGTTTTTTAAAATTTGCGTCTCGAATTTTGCCGCATGGGCCGGATTGAAATCGCTCTCGCGAAACATTTCGATGCAGCGGAAGCGAGGCGGCGAATTCCGCTTTGAAACGGCATAAATACAGGGATTGGTGCGGAATTCCTTGAAGGGAAACCCCGGCTGGGGCACCCTTGGATTAGCTCCTTTCTTTGGGCCAAAATCACGGTGGTTTTGAGAGAGTTGTCGTAAATGCGTCGGGCCGGTTTTTATTCGACAGGCGGGCGAGGTAAGGTAGTTTTGAAACATCTTCTAAAGGCATCCTGTGACGGTGCCTCGCCGTGAATTTTCACCCCAGCCAGTTATGTTTACTGAAACAAAAGCCGTGTTGAGTTTTCTCCCCAAATATTTTGTCGCCGCCACGATGTTGGTGGCCGACTCCTTTGCCATGGCCGCCGATACCGTGGTCCCCCTGCCCGCGATTCCCGGCGTCCCGCAGAGCACCACATTGTCGCTCAAGGTCAATGGCCGGGAGGTCCCGGTAAACTATGAGAAGAATTTCGATTTCCAGACGGCGGCTTTTTGCCTGTCGGGAACGGCCTCCGTGGAGATCGCCTTCAACGGTCCGGTGCCGAACTGCACGGTGCATCCGTTGCGGCACAAAATCACGCCCGTGGTGAAGGGGCAGAGCGTGAGCTTTTCGTTTGCGGGGCCGCTCAAGCTTGTGGTGCAGATGGAGGGGCAACTTCCGCTGGCGCTCATTGCCACGCCGCCGGAGCAGGACGTGCCGAGCCAGGCCGATTCCAAGGTCATCTATTTTACCCCGGGTGTTCATGACGCGGGGGTGATCCGTCCCCAAAGCGGGCAGACCGTTTATTTCGCGCCGGGCGCGCTCGTCAAGGGACGCATTGAGGCGAAGGATGCCAGCAATGTCACGGTCAAGGGGCGGGGGATTCTCGACAGCGGCCGGTATTCGGTCCGGAAAGATAAGACGCCGGGAATTTTGTTCGAACGGTGCTCGAATGTCGTGGTCGAGGGGATCGGGCACCGCGGTGGGACGTGGTGGCAGTCGCTCTACCTGGCCAGTCGGGATGTCCGGGTCTCGAACATGAATCTTCTCGGCAAGACGGTGAACACCGATGGGATTGACATCGACGGCGTGAAGAACTTCACCGCGCGCGACTGTTTCATCCGCTCCGAGGACGACGGCTTTGGCTGGCATGCCCTGGACGCCCGGGCGAACGGGGAACTCACCACCGAGGATGCGCTCGCGGAGAATTGCGTGGTCTGGAACACGGGGGCGGGGAACGGCCTCCGCATCGGGGCTTCGATGGAGTCTCCGTTATTTCAGAATATTACTTTCCGCAACATCGACATCCTCAAACATGCCGGGGCGGCGATTCGCAGCGACCACTCCGACTGGGCCTGGTGCAAAAACATACGGTTTGAAAACTTCACCGACGAAACCCCTGCGAAAACGGTGGAGATCGTCATCGCCAAGACGCGCTATAGCAACGACAACGGCTACAAAGACGAGCGGGGGCACTTTGACGGCCTCCATTTTGTCAAGCTGGTCTCCCCCGGCGGAGCCATTGATCTGCGCGGCGCGGATGCCGATCACCTGATCGACAACGTGACGTTCGAAGATTGCGTGACTGGCGGCGTTCCCCTCACGAGCCTTCAGCAAATCACGGTGAACTCGTTTGTGAAAAACGTCTCCTTCAAGATTCCGCAGGCCCAATAGCCTCGCCTCCCATGAAACATTGCCTTGCCGTCTTGTTGCTCGCCGCCGGAGCGGTGAATGCCGCGGAGCTTTTGACGGAGCAGGATTTCGAATCCGTGCGCCCGTATCTCCCCGGCTGGGGCGCCGGTTACAAGCAGACCTACAAACCGGCCACGGCGTGGAAAATCCCGTTCCTCATCGCGCTCGACGAGAGCGACGCCCATTCGGGGGCCAAGGCGGTGAAGATCGCCTATGTTGCCGAGGCGGCCCCGGGCGAAAAGATCTTCCACTCCCCGGGGATTGCGTTCGCCGGGGAAGCGCGCCGGGTTCGGATTCGCTTTTATTACCGTCTTACGGGCATTCCCGCCGGGGCGCTCTATTTCTCGCCCATGGAGATCAACGGCCAGACCAAGGGTAAACGCCTACTGAGTAAGATTTCATTGAATCCAACCGAAGAATGGCGTCCCGTGGAATACGAGGGCAAGCTGAATGCCGAGGCCGGGCAGGTGCAGTTGATCTGGACCAACACGTCGGACAAAGTTCCCGGCGCGCTTTGGATTGACGATGTCTCTGTGGATCTTTTGTAACGCTATGTTCAAGCATTCTTTAGCCGGGTGGTTTTCAATATTGGGAGTGGCGGCCCTTTGGACTTTGCCCCTCCCCGAGGCTTGGGGGCAGGACTCCGCGGCCCGGTTCTCTTCCGCCGCCAAGGGGAATATATTCACGGCCGTCAACGGGGAGATCATATTGAGTATTTCGGGAACCGATACCGTGACCAGCGGCGCGGTTGTTATCAAAGACGAGCGGGGGCAGGTTACGGGCGGGCAGCCGATCGCTTCCGGGGAATGCCGGGTCACCGTGCCCCTTCCGCAGAAAGGGTTCTATCAATTATCAGCCGACATCAGCCTGGGTTCGGGGAAAAAGCTCCACGCCGAGGCCACCGCGGCGGTGGTCGGCCCGCTGCTCGACGAGGCCGTGCGCGGCCAGTCCCGCCTCGGGTTGTGGACGGTGCAGGGCGACAAAGACCTCGTGCTTGCCGCCGGAGCCCGCTGGAACCGGGCCATGGCCACGATCAAAGATTTGCCGCAGGATTTCCCCCAAACCGGATCGGCTCCCGCGCTTCAGGCCAAGCCGCCTTTCGATATCGGCGGCTTCACCTACGAGGGGGTGATTTCGTTTGGCCTCCCCCTTTGGCTGGTGGACCCGAAGCCGGGCGAAGAACACAAGAGCTTTTCCAACCCGTTCCAGGCTCCGAAGGACTGGGCCGCCCTCTCGGAGCTGGTCAAGGCGTTTACGCGCTGCCCTCCGCGCTGGTCTGAGTTCCCTCCCTACCTGGAAATATACAATGAGCCCGAATGGCATTGGAAAGGCACGAACGAGGATTTGGTCCGGTTTGAAAAGACCGTGGCCGACGCCGTCAAAGCCGAACGGCCTGACGTGAAAGTGCTGGGGCCGGGCTTTTCGTCCATCCGCATCAAAGACGCCGCGCGGCTCGACCTGGAGACGGTCAACCGGCTGGGGCTGCTCGATCACCTCGACGGCCTCGTGCTCCACGCCTACGTGGACGGCAGCGCGCCGGAGGAGCTTTTCATTCAGCGCATCGAGGAATTACAGGCGTTCCTCGCGCGGATCGGGCGGCCCGATTTCCCTATTCATCTCACCGAATTCGGCTGGTGCACGAAACCCGGGACGTGGCAGCGCCCCGTGGACGAGCTGACCCAGGCCCAATACGTGACGCGCTCGTTGACGCTGCTCACGGCGCTCGGGGTGGAGAACGCCACCTACTTCGCCCTCCTCTTCAAAGCCGCGCCCAATGAAGGCGAGCGTTCATTCTCCATCGTACACGACGACCTGACGCCCAAACCGGCCTATGCCGCGTATTCGAACGTGGCCCGCTGGCTCGCCGATGTCCGGGGCAAGGGCCGGTGGCTGCGCCTGACGCCCACGACGCACCTGGTGGTTTTCCAGAAAGAGCGCAAGACCGTGGCCGTGGCGTGGGATACGCAGGTGGGCTGGAGCATTCCGCTGGGAAGCGTGGTCGCGCGGGCCGAGGAGATGACCGGCAGGCCGTTGCCTGTGGCTCCCGGCGCGGGGGTGAACGTTTCGCCCAGCCCCGTGTTTCTTGAACTGAAAGACAGCGGGCTCTATCAAGCCAAAGAGCTGCCTTCCGTCCGGTTGATGCGCGGGACCTCGGCGGAGCTTCCCCAGCCCCCCTGGGCGGAATGGATCACGCCGGCCCCGCTCAGCGTCAAGGGCCGGACGGTGAGCGCCCCGCGAACGGCGCGGCAGGGCTCTTATCTGGTGCTTTCGCACTCGGACGCCGCATGGACTTCCCTCCCCGTCGAAGTGGTGGCGCCGGTGGAGATCTCGGCGGCCCGGATCGTTTGGCCGCTTTCCGCAAAGGCCCCCGAGATAGCCCTCGGCGTCACTTCCCACGCGGAGGTGCCGCTCTCCGTCCTCGCCAGCGCCAAGTTCGACAAAATCCGGCGGATGTTCGGCGAGCCGGTGAAGGCCGCCCCGGCCAGCGGCACGGAAGTTACCATTCCCGTGGAGGACTTCGTTCCTGGCAAACGCTACAAGGGCCTGCTAACGGTCGAGAGCAGGGAAAACGGGGAGCGGGATGAAACCCGGCAACCGCTCGACTTCACTGTGGTCTCCGCCCAGCGCGTTGCCCCGGATGGACGGCCCGATTGGGGCTCGGTGGCCGCCATCGACTTTTCCGCGTGGGACCCCTTTGGCGGCCCCAGCGATCCCGCCGATTGCTCGGCCACCTTCCAGGCTTCCTATGGGCCCAAGGCGCTCTATCTCCGGATTTGCGTCCGCGACGACCACCACTTGCAAACGCGGACCCCGGAAAATCTCTTCAACCAGGATTCCGTCCAGATCGGCCTCGATGCCGACGCCGAAAAAACCTGGGAAGCCAACGACCTTTTCGGCCTGAAGGGCCACCGGGTTTTCGAATACGGCGCGGCATGGGACGGCACGCAATCCATGAACTGGCGCTGGATCTCCTACACGCCGGAACTCCCCGTGGGCGTCAGCGAGCCCCGCATGGGCACGGAAATTCACCGCAACGGAGACCTCACGGAATACCTGCTGACCTTCCCCTGGGACATCTTGGGCCTGAAGGAAGCCCCCCAACCCGGCTCGGCGATCGGGATTGCCCTGGCCGTCACCGATGCCGACCCCGGGAAGAACGGCCGCCGTGGCCTCCGGCTCTTCAACGGCATCACGGATGAAAAAGATCCCCAGAAATACGGCAAACTCTGGTTGCGGTAGACTGTCGGATTGCGATCCCGGTTTCGGGTGGTGATTTCTGTCTGACAGGGAATTGCAAGTAAACGCTTGCATGCATTTCCTGGAGCTGCAAGTATGTGCTTGCATGAATACGACTTCATATCCCGAAGAGGAAGTCTTGATGGTGGACGGCGGCGAAACCGCTCCCGGTAAAATCCCGGGCAAACGCATCGCCTTGGCCGCCGTGGGCGTCATCGTAATCCTGGCGCTTTGCGGCGTTGGGCTGTATTTCCGGGCAGACGCCATCAATTACGAGTCCACCGACGACGCCTTCGTGGAGGGCCACGTCATCCAGGTGAGCTCCAAAATCGCGGGCCGGGTCGAGCGGGTGCTGGTGGACGACAACCAGGAGGTCAAAAAGGGCGATACGATCCTGGAGATCGACCCCCGCGACTACGCCGCACAGCTAAAGCAAAAGCAGGCGGCCCTGGAGAGCATGAAGGCCCAGGCGACGGCGGCGCAGGCGGCGGTGGAGCAGCAGCTTGCCAATGCCCGGAGCCTCCAGGCCACCTTGAAACAGGACGAGGCCGACCAGCACGCCTCCGAGGCCCAGGCACACCAGAGCGCCGACGATCTGCGCCGAGTGCAGGACCTCGCCAAGCAGCACATCGTCTCCGCCCAAGACCTCGTCCACGCCCAGGATACCGACCGTTCGGCCCAGGCCAACGTGGAATCGGCCAAAATGAAAGTGCTGGCCGCGGAGGCGCAAGTGTCGCAGGGAGAGGCGCAAGTCCGCTCCTACCAGGCCCTCTACCAATATGTCCTTGCCCAGATCAAGGAAAACGAGGCCAACGTCGAGGCGGCCCTCTTGAACCACTCCTACGCCAAAGTGGCCGCGTCGGAGTCCGGCCGCATTACCCACAAGTCCGTGGAGCCGGGCGATTATATCCAGGTGGGGCAGAACGTCCTCGCGCTCATCCCGTCGAACCTCTGGATCACCGCCAATTTCAAGGAAAACCAATTGCGGTGGATGCGTCCCGGCCAGCCGGTGACGATCAAACTGGACGCGCTCGGGGCGCAGGAGTTCAAGGGTCACGTCGATAGCATCCAGATGGGCAGCGGCGCGCGCTTCAGCCTGCTCCCGGCGGAGAATGCCTCCGGTAACTACGTGAAGGTCGTTCAGCGGGTTCCGGTGAAAATCCTCTTCGACGAGCTTCCCGAAACGGGCCTGCCCATCGGGCCCGGAGAATCCGTGGTGCCCACGGTCAAGGTGCAGGATTTTCACTACACTCCGCTTGAGTTGAGCCTGGTCATGGCGGCTGCCGCCGTGGTGATCGCGGTGTTTCTCCGGCGGATTTTCGGCGTGCAAAAGAAACTGGAACAGGAGTTGGCTCCCAATGCCCGGCAAGGCGCATCCACAGACGATACAGAACTGGAAGCCGACCGCTAACCCCTGGCTGATCGCCGCGGGCGTCATGCTGGCGACGTTCATGGAAGTGCTCGACACCTCCGTGGCCAACGTCTCCCTGACGCACATCGCGGGGAACCTTTCCGCCAGCACGGACGAGGCCACCTGGGTGCTTACGAGCTACCTGGTTTCCAACGCCATCATCCTGCCCGCCTCCGGCTGGCTGGGTCGCTACTTTGGCCGCAAACGCTTTCTGCTGACCTGCATCGTCATTTTCACCCTCGCCTCGGTGCTTTGCGGGCTGGCCAGCAGCCTTGGGATGCTCATTCTGGCGCGCGTCATCCAGGGGGCGGGCGGGGGCGCGTTGCAGCCGGTGGCCCAGGCCGTGATGCTCGAAACGTTTCCTGCCTCCAAGCGGGGCATGGCCATGGCGGTCTACTCGATGGGGGTCGTGGTGGCCCCGATCCTCGGCCCCACGCTCGGCGGCTGGCTTACCGACAATTATTCCTGGCGCTGGGTATTTTTCATCAACCTGCCGGTGGGCATCGTGGCGGTCATGATGGTGCTGCGCTTCCTCGAAGACCCGCCCTTCTTCAAAAACGCGCGGGCGGGGACCATTGACTACGTGGGCTTCGGCTTGCTGACGCTCTGGATCGGCTGCTTGCAGATCCTGCTCGACAAGGGCCAGGATGAGGACTGGTTTTCCTCCCATTTCATCGTCGGGCTGGCGGTGTTTGCCGTTGTCGGGTTCGCGGCTTTCCTGGCGTGGGAGCTGAAAACCCCCAACCCGATCGTGAACTTGCACGTGCTCAAGAACCGCAACCTCGCCATCGGGGTGGCGCTCAACTTCACCATCGGCGCCATTCTTTACAGCACCACGGCGGTGATCCCGCAGTTTTTGCAAATCCTCCTCGGCTACCCGTCGCTGCAAGCCGGGTTTGTGATGAGCCCTCGGGGCATTGGAGCCATCGTGGGGGCCATGGTTGCCGGGCGCATGATCGCGTGGATTGACGGGCGTTACTGGATGGCCCAAGGCGCCCTGGTGCTCGGGCTGACGATGTTCGTCTTTGGCGGGGTCAACACCGGCATCGCTCCTCACAACCTTCTGTGGCCCATCATCATCAGCGGCTTTGCCACCACGTCGCTTTTCGTCCCGATGACCACCTTCTCGGTTTCATCGCTCAAACGGGAGGAGATGGGCGACGCCGCCGGGCTCACCAGCCTGGTCCGGAACCTTGGGGGCTCCGTGGGGATCTCGCTTATCACGGCGCTCGTTACCCGCAGCACCCAGGTCCACCAGGCGCTGCTAGCCAAGGCGATGACGCCGCTCAACGCCCCGTTCCGCGACGGCCTTGCCACGGTGCAGCACGCCCTGGCGGCCCAGACGGGGCAGGCCGCCCATGCGCAGGGGTACGGCGTCATGTACCAGTCGCTCCAGCAGCAGGCGGGGCTTTGGGCTTACGTCGAGCAATTCCGGGTGCTAGTATGGGCTTGTCTCGCGCTGGCCCCTCTGATCTTTCTCTTTAAGAAAAGCAAGCCCCAGCCGGACGCCCCTGTCCAAGCCCATTAACCGATCAAACCACACCATAATGGATCCGCACATTAAGCTGCCAAGCAACGCAGGTACAGAGCCGAATGATCCGGCGTGCCCCCGCTACACCCATGCCTCCTGCCTTTTAACCCGGCAAAAAATCCTGGATGCGGCGAAAAAAGTTTTCACCCGCGACGGGTTCCAGGGCGCTACCACCCGCGAGATCGCCCGCGAGGCGGGGGTCAACGAAGTCACCCTCTTCCGCCACTTCCAAACCCGGGATCATCTTCTCCGGGAAGCCATTCTCGACGGGATGATCGACGTCGAGGAGCTGGTCGGGCCGGAAGAAGTGTGGAAGCAGGACTTCCCGGCGGAAATGGAGCGGTTTGTCGGGCGGTATTACGCGCGGCTGCTGGAGCGGGAGACGCTAGTGCGCGCGATCGTGGGCGAGGGGGGGCGGCTCTCCCCGGCGGTCCGCCAAGTGATGATGGAGAAAAAAATCCTTCCGATCCGGGACGCCTTGATTCAGCGGTTCCATGCGGCACGGGAAAGCGGCTGCATCCGTTCCGATATCGACGTGGGGGCCACCACCGACAGCCTGCGCGACTGCCTGCACGCGGGGATGCTCCGCCGCACGATGTATGGCGACGGAGGCTGCGGCCTGGAAACTTACCTGCACGTCGTCACCGCCATATTCCTGAATGGAATCCAGTAACTCCGGCGAGTGAAAGATTGCGCAGGAAACGGCTTGGTCTGACGGCCAGCCCTGCCTGAGCTGGGTTAAGGGTGCCGAAAGCCAGGCCCTCATTGAGCGACTGAGGAACCACTTGCTTTCGCAAGTCCCTGAAAATAAATGGCGGAAGGGGTGGGATTCGAACCCACGGTTAGGATTCCCCATCGTTCGATTTCGAGTCGATAGTAATTACTCTGTTGGAAAATAGGTCCTACTATATTCCTACATAAAAACGGGGTTCCCGTATATTTATTGGGTGGAACGGTCCTTGGTTTCCAAGGAAGCATTCCAGAAATGCAGATGCCCCATGGATTTCATGATGCACCCTTTTGCTATGCAAAGAGTTACGGTGAGCAAAGATAGGGCAGGACAACCCCGGAGTTTCTATAGCACATTTCCGATATTTTGTTCCGTTTTGCTCCTTGCCGGATAAAATCCTCCAGCGTGAGCAAGTCCGGTCACTTCACAATGATTGACGATGGCGACGATCTCCATTTGCGGTGGAGTCGGCGCTTTCGCGAGCAGCACGTTCCCGTTACGGCTTACCATTTTCCGCGCTGCAACCATTCCGGCCCGCAGCATGATCACGAGTATATCGAGATCCAACTCTGCGCGGGCGGCGAGGGTTGGCAGGAATCGCCGCTGGGCGACAAGCCGTTTCGCAAAGGCGACGTTTTGATCATCTATCCCGGAGCGTGGCATCGGCATCATCACAACCTGGAGATGGAGTCGTACGTGTGCGGTTTTCTTGACGACTTGCTTCAACACGAGTTGCTCTGGACGCTGGATCATCCGGGGCTCAACCACCTCCTCTGGCGCGCTTCGTCCGCACAAAAGGTCGTGGCGCTCCACCTCGATGCGCCCGCGCTCTCCGTCTGTGTAGAACATTTTAAGGTGCTCGCGGCCTTGGGTGAAAGCACCTCCCCGGACTCGATCCCCGACCGGCTAGGGCGGCTCATTTTAATTCTTTCCTGCCTGGCAAGGGAGATCGAACCGGCTCCGGGCAGCGAGAAAAAAGAGAGCGTCCACACCGCGGTGAAGCGGAGCTTGGCGCTGATCCACGAGAGCCTGGCTGAGCCGTGGAGCGCGGCCACCCTTGCGCGGCGCCTCAACCTCGACGCCTCCTATCTTGGACGGCTGTTTCAGTCGGCCCTTGGAGTTTCAACCGGACAATACATTGCCCAAACCCGGGCCAATCGGGCGGCCAGTCTTTTGCTACGCACGGCAAGGCCCATCGCCGAGATCGCCGCCGAAGTGGGCTGGCCCGATGCCAATTATTTTGCCCGGTGCTTTCGGGCTCATTTCGATATCAGCGCTTCGGAATATCGGACGCGGCACGCTAAAAATTCCACTCAAAGTTATGCTTCCCAAACGCCACATCATTAACATCGTCAACTTCATCCGTTACGATGATCCCCGCGAACCCCAGCGCGATCTGCTGGAGCCGGTTGCACGGCAAATGGAACTGCTGCGTTTGTCCGGGCTGCCGTGCACGTGGCTGTTGCAATTCGACGCTCTTGTGGCGGGGCCGTACACCGATTTTCTGAAAGCGAACCTGCCCGCCAACCACGAGGTGGGGCTTTGGTTCGAAATCAACCGGATGCACTGCGAGGCGGCGAGCGTTCCGTTTCGCGGAAAGGAGGGCGTGAACTGGGATCATCATGTTCAGGCGGCTTTTCCGGTCGGTTACACACCCGCCGAGCGCGAGCGGCTGGCCGACGCGGCCGTCAGTCGGTTCCGGGAGATGTTCGGAGCAGTGCCGCAATCCGTCGCAGCCTGGTATATGGACGCCCATACACTGGCTCGGCTCTCGGACCTGCACGGAGTGAAGGCGTTCGCCATCTGCCGCGAGCAATGTGGAACCGACGGCTACACCTTTTGGGGCGGCCCCTTCGCAGGGGGATATTATCCGTCGCGCCGCAACACACTGGTGCCCGCGCAAACGGCGGAGGGCCAAATTTCCACGCCGGTCTTCCGCCTGTTGGGGCCGGATCCGATTCACCAATACGATACCGGCATCGGCACGACGTGGCAGGGAGTGTTGACTTTGGAGCCGGTGTACGAAGCGGCGGGGAAAAACCCTGGCTGGGTGCGGCGCTTTCTGGATATTGTGGCGCAGCCTTCCACGCCCGGATTTTCGTACGCGCAGGCGGGGCAGGAAAACAGCTTCGGATGGGAAGCGATGGCGGAAGGATACGCGATGCAAGTCGAGGAATTTCAGCGCAGACGGGCCGCAGGGGAACTGGAATTCGAAACCCTGGGCGAGACGGGCCAGTGGTTTCGCCAAACCTTCAAGGAAACGCCGCCGCAAACCATCGTGGCTTTGCAGGATACGATGGAACCGCCCACGCCCGAGCGCAAGGCCATCTGGTACACTTCAAAATATTATCGGGCCAATTTGCTGATCGAAGACGGGCAGCTTTTTCTGCGCGACATGCACGTTTTCGACGAACGCTATGCGGAACGTTATCTGGAATGCCCGTGCGATTTGCATGCGGCGCGTTTCGATGCGCTGCCGGTACTCGACGGGTTCAACTGGTCGGCTTCATGGGAAGAGCGGGCATTGGGTCAATGGAAGGTTGGAACGGTAAGGGAGCCAGAGGTCGCAGAGACGAGCACGGGCGGCCTCAGCCTCGATTTCCCGGTATATGGAGAGGACCGGCTTGCCATTGTCTTTGAGGAGACGGGCTGGCGCGCTTCGCTAAAATCGGGAGGGCCGCTGCGGCTCTCTGTTCGGTGGGCGGCTTCGGCCCGGACAGCATTTTCCAGGATCGAAGCCCATGGTTCCGCGATTTGCTTTGAGCATGAAGGATTTGCCTACACCATTCGGATGGAGGCGGGAACGGCTTGGGAGATTCCGCATGGGTTCGAGCTGACCTCGAACGCGGAAGGTGTGATTGAGCTAAAAATAGATAACACCAAGTAATGCTACGGCGCAAAGCGCTGGGTTTCGAGGATCCGCCAGCGATAATGGTTTCCCATGAGGTCCTTCGAAAACGGACTGGTGCCATCCGCATAATCGGGAATGGTGGTGTCGCTCGGGTCCAGATAGCGCTCCACTGTGGTCGCTCCTCTGGATTCGCTCACCACGGTGTCCTTGCCCTCAGTCCAGGTGCCGCCGGTTTTTGATAGAGCGGTTTGCACCAGCGCTTGCGCGCGGAAGTGCACGGTGTAGGTGTTGGATTTTGTGGTAAGCCGCGGATAAAGCGTGGTGTAAACCCTTTCGCGTTCGTTGTCACCGGTCCCGGCATAGCCGCTCCAAAAAGTGCTCATACTGGAAACCGTCTGGCCCGAGGGAACGATGTGAAGATCGCAAATTTCTGAAGGCGAGATGAACAGGTTCCCTGCGGTGAAGCGGGTCTGAAATTGCTTGAGTGTTTCATCGGCGTCGACGGCGAGCCGCGCTTCGGTTTGTGTTGCGGAGGGTGAGATGGCCGATGTGCTATATTGCTTGAAATTGGAATAGCCGGGTTGCCCTCCGTTGCTGGTTCCATTGGGAATGGCGGTAAGTTTTTCGCTCTTGAGCAGCGCCCTTAGGCCGGTATTCCGGGTCATATAAGTGAACGGAGCCATCTGGTAGTTCATGTTAATCTTGCCTGCTGTGGAGAAGCGGTCGCTGATGGCGTAGGGTTCGACGACGGGCATCCAGAATAAATCCATGATGAGGTGGTCCCTGGGAGTGTTCGCCCCGAAGTGGCCCGGCTGGGGACGGAATAGCAAGGTGCGCCATGGAGTTCCGCTTTTCACACCAGTGGGGAGCGATCCAAACATCCCCGGGGAGGGCATGATCCGGTTGGGGGAAAAGAAGGTTGGACCGGCGGGCGCCTGCACGGAATAAGAACTGTAATAGGGAATAGCACCAGAGGTGCCCAACCCATAGGTATTCCCTTCGTCGGGTTTGTTAATAAAAGGACCGTCGTTGAAGTTGGGCAGGCTGCTGTCGAAGTCTCCTGTAGTCTCAGGGACATTGGTTCCCGTAGCGATGGCTGGGATGTCCGCCGAGGCTTTGGTCCAGGGCATGGCGGAGGGAAAATAGGTGCCGCCCAAGTCGTAGCCCGGCTCTACTTGAGGATTGTTGGAGTTGGCAAAATTGGATGCCGCCATTTTGGAACTGTCGTCGTAATATCGGTGTTTGGCATAGGCGGCAGGGGGAACGATGGGTTGAGCGGCGATGAGCCGGTAATCCCCGTGTGCAGGGAGAACGGTGCGGATGACGTCGAAATTGGCGATGTTGGCAATGCCGGGAGGAGAGTCGTAGAAAAATGCCCCGGAATCGATCTGCGATTTGCCGCTGGAATCGGTATAGAGGGTGGGGTGCGAGGAAACATTATTCAACCGGCCCGTATAGCTCGAGCCACTGATGGTTACGCCGCCCACGCGCGGAAATGACCACCAGTTTTCTTTCGAAGTAGTGCCAATGCTGGTATTCTGCGTGCCCTGGTTGACCAGATTGGGAATCGGGAAGGTGCTTGAAGGCAGGTTGATATTGATGGTTTGCATGAGCGCCGAGGAGCCCGCGTAGAGCTTGACGACGATGGCGCTGCTGCCGACAAATCCCATGGTTCCCCCCGAGGCCGAGGCTTTGATTTTGACGGGAACTCCGATGAAAGGGTAGTTCGGGATTGAAGCCGAGGCCGTGTCGCCGGGAACCGAACCCCGGGCTGGAGCCCCTTTGGAAAAAACACAATAGCGCCACCCTGGATTGCCCCCTGAAGCTCTTCCTCCATACATATTGTTGGCGGTGGCGTTATAGGAGACGGTTCCGTCGTAGGGGAACCCGAGAGATTGCGGGGTGCCGCTGCTGTCGGTCACAGAAAGGTTTTGGATTCCCGTAATCTCCACCTGCATATCCGGAATAATACTTGCCCAGCCTTGCATTGGGGAAAAGAATTCAAAGGCGATGATAGCCTGGATGTATTTATCCCCTGTATTGAGCTTCGTGCCACCCAGGACCTTGTTGGTGGCAGGGTCGTTGCTTCCGTAATCGGTGCCCGAGGTGGTGGCATCGGCGGCCACGGCGTTGCAGATGAACCCGATGCCGAATTTGGAAAGGGTGTAGGTGCGGCCGATGCCCTGCGTGCTGCCGTATTGGACGGGAGCGACAAAGCCGTGTCCGGCCCCGGATGCCGGGGTGTAGGGAGTGGTCACATTATCATCGCAGAGATTGGCGCAACGGATGTAGTCAAAGATTTCGGTGAGGATCTGGTCCCGGTCGTCGCCGTATTTGGCTTTGAAATCGCCTCCAAAGCCGGGAATGGATTCCTGAGTCAGGCTTTGGAGGTAGGTATAAAGGTTGGTGTTCCGCGTGATGCCGATGTCGGCGGTTGGGCTCAACGGAGTTCTGCGCTGGAAAAAGTAGGGGTACCCGTTGGCGGTGGAGCAGGTTCCGATGAGACGGTCAAAGGCCGTGGTGTGGGTGGTGTCGTAGTCCGTGCCGCTGAGTTGGTAGATGGGCCAGCAGGCCACTCGGGGCAGGTTGAAGAGATTGAGTTCAGGGGCGCGGCTGTGTGCGGTGAGAAAGAATTTTTTCTGCTCCAGGGTGTTGCGGTTGATGACGGAGGCGTAATTCAGATCCCGTTCGCTGCCGCTCAAGGTCGGTTTGAAAAGCAGCTCGGGAAGGCTGCCAAAAAGCCGGTCCGAGTCGGGCGCAAGCGTGCCGGTTGCCATCACGGTGCCTTCTTTCGAACCGCTTCCAGTGATACGCGGAACGATGGCGTAGATTTGCTCCGCCCATTGCTGATCAGTCAGACCCAAGGATTTGGGGAAGACCGTTGAAAGACTAGTCATCGCCGGGTGCCCGGGGTAGCGCTGGTATTCTTTTTGCGCTGGTTGATAGCTGGCCAGGGCTTGGTCGGTAACGGTTGCGCCACGCGGGGTGTCCCAGTAAGTGCCTTCGGCGGCGGTGTTGATATTGACCTTGTTGGTGTCGTCATCGGTCCAGAATGCGATGCGTCCGGTGATGGGGTTCGACGCGGAAGGGGTCTGGGACGTGGGCGCGCCGGTCCAGTTCACCTTTTTTCCGGAAGTGTCGATGCCCGTGGGGACCGTCAGCGTCCCATCCTTGAGGACGTAGATCCATTTTACCGGCATGGGAACGGGCGTGTTGGCAATGGAAAGCGACTGGGTGGCGTTGTAGCTGACTTTGGCGGGATCGATGGCGAACCCGGCGACATCCTGGGTGCTGCCATCGCTCGAATACGTCAGCGCGGAGCTGCCGCCGACGGTTAGGGACTTGATATTGTTGCCGTCAACGATGGGGAAAAGCACCGAGGTGCCGGAGGTCAGCGGGGCGTTGAGATCGACGTATTGCGCCGGTTTGGAAGCCCATTGGGTATCGACGTCGTTGGCCGGATCGTAGGAGACCGTGACCATCGTGCCCGAGGAATAAAGTTTGTAGTAGGCAATGGGGGTGCCTTGGTTGTTGTAGGTCCGGATCATCCCCGGCTGCGAGGCCCAGGCGGTGATGGAGCCGTCGCTGGCTGTGCCCGAGGTGGCCAGCCGGATGGTGCCCATGACGTTTTGCACGGCGGAGTCGGCGAGTTGATTTGCGCTCATTTCTCCGGCGTAGTTTTTCGCGCCGGAAAGTTCCGTGGTGACGCTGGAAAAGAAGGCCAGCACCAGGGCCGAGATCAGCACCAGGAACGAGAGCACCAAAACGAGCGCAGCCCCCTCGCGCTTTTCCGGGAACACGTTTCTACGGTTGGCGGTCATATTGAGATTAGAGCTTTTCCCATAAAGGTCTAGTTAGTCTGTTCGCGGCTCCATTTGGCGCCCTTGATGCCGATGGTCGAAGTGAAAATGCGGTAGTTGAGCCGGTGCGAGCGCAGGGTGGTTTGCAGCGTATCCAGGTCTGCGGTGAACTTGTTGGCATCGGCGAATAGTCCGGCGGTTAACGAGGGCATGGCGGTATCGGTTTGGAAGCGGCTGTACGAGGCTTCGTCTACGGCTACCATGACGACCTGGATTTCCGGCGGAAGCTGGTTTTTCCAGTTGATAGCGGCATCGGCGGTGACGCTGTTGGCGTCGTTGGTTTTGACAGAGTTGTAGCTGTATTTGGGGCAAAGGAGGGTTTCCGTGGCGTCGTCCGCGGGCGAAAGTTTGGGGAGCAGCACCAGCGCCACGATGTTTTCCGCTAGAATGCGCACAGGCCGGTTGGCGGAACTGAGCGGCGTGGTGAACCAGTCGCTGCCGGTATAGCTCTGATTGCCGCCCGCAGCGACTTCCGCGTTGTAGAGGGAGAGAGACTCGCCGGGTTCCATCAGCTCCATGAGCCGGAAGCGGTAGCGCAGGGCGGGGCTTTTTGCCATGCTGTTGATGAAGTCGGGCCGCCCCGCGCTGTCGTTGGAAAACTCGATGAAGTACCCCCACGTGTTCAGCAACGTATTGAGGTTGGCGTAGCTCGTATTGGAGACAAAGCCCAGGGGTGCCTGGAAAAAGACAGCGTGCCCGGCGGTATTGGCCGATCCTGTCAGCGTGGCGGCATCGCCACAGATAAAGCGCAGTTCGGATTGGCGAATATAACCGTCGGGGGCCGCGCTGGTGTTGTTATTGGGGTAGTGATAGTCCCAGTAGGTATTGAGCGTAGCGAGGCTGAGCCGCCGTGCCATGGCTTCGAACGCCTCGCGCGCTTCGCGGAATTGCTCGATCTTTTCAGTGGTGTTGGTCCACGTGCGCTGGGTGGTGTTGGTCATTGAGATCAACACGAAGAGGAGCAGCGAAAGGATGCCCATCGAAACCATCAGTTCGATGAGCGTGAAGCCGCCGCCTGGGCCAGACTGGGAACGCGGAGGGCTCATTTATTGCGCGAGACGAGGGCGGAATAAGTGACGATGGAAATGCGTGCATCGTTCCAAAGCTGCGTGGTGGCATCCACGGCAATCCTGAGATTGGACGGGTTGTTGGCGATCTGGACCGTGACGGTCGCGAGGTTGGGATTGCCGGTGCCGGCGGTGCCGATGATCGGCGTGGAGGGCGTGATGCAGGTATTGACTTGGTAGATCGCCTTGGCCTGATCGGTTGCGGCGAGTTCGTTGCCCTGCTCGTCGAAGTAGCGCGGGGTCGAGGATTGCTGGAAAGCCGAGGTGTTGCCGCCGATCAACGAGGTGAAGTCGGTTTGCTGCGCTTCTCGGACCACCTTCTGGGCGATGTTGGAGCCCACCGAAAGGTTGATGGTTTGCCGGTAGGTATTGAGCCCTGTGGGGATTAACCCCAGGATGCCCATGAAGGCAAAGGCGACGATGCCGATGGCCACTGTGATTTCAATGAGGCTGAAAGCCTGCTGGGAGCGCATGCCGCTCGCGCTAAGGCCGGAAGGTTTTGAGGTGTCCATTGCACGCATCGATTTGAATGGTGAAAAAATTCGCGGGGGGCGCGGCCAGACTGTCGCCGTCTTTAAGGCTGTGCAGCGTCAAAAACCATCTGGAGGTGGCCAGAGGCGAAAGGTTTGTCGCACCGCTGGGGAGGAAGCGGAAGCAAGCGGTGTTGTAGCTCGTGCCCGCCTGGGCGATGGGAACCTTGACGGTGTTGCCGGTGGCCAGAGTGGGCACATTGGGGGCTGCCAGGGCCTGCCCGATCAAGCTGGAAAGCGGGCTTCCCGAGTCGATCACCAACGAAGCGGGCAGCCGCTGGACTTTGGAGAGCGCCACCGCCGAGCCCGATTCCTGGATTTGGAACATCTGCATGGCCCGGTATTTTCCCGTAGCGGCATTGCCTGGCTGCTCCCCAGGAACGGTGGTGTCGGCGTATTGGTAGAAGCGCACTTCGGTAATCAGGTTGCGGGAAATGGCGGTCTGCCTTGCGAGGCTGAGTTGATCGCAAACAAGATGCGCTCCCTGGGTGAGTTGCGAGGGTCGCAGTAAGGTGTTGACGGACGGGCCCACCAGTGCGGCCAGGATGGCCATGATCGCCAGGACAAACAGCAGTTCGATCAATGTGAACCCTCGTCGCAAAACGGCCCGCCGCGAGCGTTTTTTTAAGGCCAGTTGCAAAATGGGGGTTTTGCCAAACATGGGTGCGGTAATAATGATCGCTATTTAGCCCTTCTTTTCTAAGAAGACAACATAAGGTGGACTCGCACAGACTACTAGGCGGATTCATTTTTTACGCCAGTAAGGAAGGCGTTCCATCGGAGCGATGGCTTCGATTTGCCGGGGCCCGGAGATGCTCCCGCCCTGCTCGTCCTGCCAGTTGCCGGGAGGAATGACCACTTTGCGGCTGCGCGCACCGGGCCTCAGCACCGGAGCAACCATCAGCGTGTGGCCGATGAAGAACTGGTCTTGGATGGTCCCGTAGCCTTGGTGAGGGAATTCGTACTCCAGCGAACGCAGGATGGGCTCGCCGGTGCGGGCCGCTGCCTTTGCTTCGGCCAGGAAGAGCGGCGCGAACTCTTCGTGCAGCTTCGCCGCCGCGAGACAGAGGGCGTTGCCCTTTGGCGAAAGCACCCTCCACGGAGCGCTGGAAAACTGCATCATCGGGAAGAGCGCCGAGGCTTGGGCGCTACGGATAAAAAGTTCTTCGTCAACTTGGAACCCCGGCTTGGTGAAGTAAAGGTAGTCGCCGCCGCCGATCATGTCGGGGCACATGAAGGAGTGCCCGAGCAGACCCGCCGCAAGCGTGTTGGGGATGAGGCTCGCGAGGCCCGTTTCGTTCCATAAAGGGGAGCGATCGGCGAGCCTTTGCACGATGGGCTGGCCTCCGAGCTTCCAGCAGGCGCGGAATTCGTTAAAAGGATACTGCAAGCCGATGCGCGCCCAGGCTTCACTGAGTTCCACGGGCGTTGCGTCCAGCCACGATGCGGGACGGTGCAGGTAGTGGGCGGCATCCCCCGCGTCGAATTTAAAACCGTCAATGCCGTAATCCCGCTGGAGGCGGCGCAGTTGGCTGTGGAGCCACTCCACGGCTTCGGGATGGGTGGGGTCGAGATGAACGCTGTGGCCATCCCACCATTCCAGCACCGCGGGCGTGCCGTCGCGGTTGCGTAGCAGCCATCCCCTCTGGTCGCGCCAAACGCGGTATTCCGGGCTGTCGGCGCTAACGTAAGGGGAAATCCATAGCATTACGCGGAATCCCCACTCTTTGAGCTGCCGCACCATGGAATGTGGATCGCGAAAGCGCCCCGGGTGGAAGTCGAAATGGCCAAAATACTCGAACCACCCTGCGTCGATCATCAAAACGCCAGGCGGGTAGCCGTTTTCGACGATGCCGCGCGCGTAATCCAGCACGCCTTTTTGGGTCTGGCGATGGTTGAGTTCGATCCAGGTGTTGTATTGAGGAACGGCGAAAAAGACCTCTGGCGGAATTTGTTTCGCCGAGGGAAAATGAACCCGCGCCGCCGCCTTGAATGCCCCTGCCAGTGTCTTGGGTTCGCCCGCCTCCAGCAGCACCGGGGCCATGGAGCCCGCGAGGGATATCCCCCCGCTGGAAAACTCATAGGTAAAAGGGTGTTCCGACCAAATATAACGGCCCCGCGACGATACGAGCAATGGAGCACCCTGGTTGGCCAGGAGATCACGGTTCGGCTCGGCCCGGAAAGCGGAGCACGGCCCGAAGGGCATCTGCATCCCGTCGGCGGTGCGTCCGCCCCACCAGAGTTCGCCCTCCAGCAGCGGAATCATGCAAGGGGGCCGGTAAACAGAGGAAGCCTTCACTTGCTAAATCCCCTTTTTGCAGAGGTCCACGATTTCGCTGATCCGCCCGGTTGCCAGGCCGATGCACGTGTCGGCCGCGCCGTAGTAGACGCGAAGGCGGTCCTCTTCCGGGTCGGCAATGGCCCCGCAGGCAAAGACAACGTTGGGCACCCGACCCATGAATTCGCAGGGGGCATCTGGGTAGAGAATCGCGCTGTTGGTCTTGCCGATCAGGTGGGTGGGATCGCCCAAATCGAGCAGCATGGCCCCGAGGCTGTATCGGGAGCCGGTGCAGGATTGCATGACTCCGTGAATAATAACCAACCAGCCCTCCTTGGTTTTAATGGGAGGCGTGGGGCCGATCTTGGTGGAGTTCCAGGGCATCCACGGTTTGAGCAGCGGCCGGTGGCGTCCCCAGTGGATCAAATCCGGAGAAAAAGAGATCCAGATATGGCCGTATTGTTCGTGGTTGTGGGGATCACCCACCAGCGAATAGGGCCGGTCCAGCCGTGCGTAGGAGCCGTTGATTTTTTCCGGGAAAAGCGAGGGAACGCGGTTGTGGGGCAGCGCGATCACCTCCAGGTCTTCGTAGGTTTCAAAGTCTTTAGTGCGGCCCAGAATGCCCGCGCAGCCGTGCTCCGAGTTCCCTGGCCGCATGATATAGTAGACATCCTCCTCGGCAAAATAGGTAACCCGGGTATCTATAGGCCAATGGTCGAGCGGCGCAATGTGGGCGACGGACGATCTTTGGATAAACGGCTCGGGCCGGATGGAAAAGCGCACACCATCCTCGCTTTCCGCCACATGAATGCGGGGATGTGGCTGGCCCTTGAGCATTACCGCCACGAGCAGGATCGTCTTGCCTTTATAGGTGGCCTGACCGCAGTTAAAAACGGCTTCCGCCCCCGGAAAGTCCTTGGGTGCAAGTATGGGGTTGGATTCGTGGCGTTTGAGGCCAAATTCTTGGATGAACATGAAAAAAGTATTACTTGATAATTTCTGGCGGATAGCCTGCCAGGTTATCTTCCAACCAGCATATCGGGGGAGAACTTGACAACAACCGCCGGCTTATTTACACAGACGAGTTATGGACCGCCGCCCCACCCAAGCTGATGTCGCCCAAGTTGCCGGAGTCCACAGGGCAACGGTCTCATTGGTGTTCCGCAACCACCCCTCCATCCCCGAAGTGACACGGCGGAAGGTGCTCGATGCGGCCCAAAAGATTGGCTATTCCCCCGATCCGATGCTCTCCTCGCTGGCCGCCTACCGCAGCCGCCTCCGGCCCAAGGCATTTCAGGGCGTTATCGCGTGGCTGGTATCCGACGCCTCGTGGAGCGCAGGCAAGGGCAAAGCGTTTCAGGAGTATTATGACGGCGCGGCTGCGCAGGCCAATACCCACGGCTATAAACTTGAGGTGTTTAATATCGCGGAGTTCGCGGCCTATGGGGACCGGTTGGCGTCCATCTTCCGGAACCGGAACATCCATGGCATTCTGCTGCCCCCATCCAACCGGTCCAATAGCGTGGTGAGTTTTCCGTGGGAGGAGTTTTCGGCGGTCAAATTCGGCTATTCCATCGTCAACCCGCAGTTGCACACCGTCGCTGCAGCCCAGTTCCGCTCCACGGTGTTTACGATGCGTCAGCTTCAGCTCCTGGGTTATCAACGCATCGGCTTTTTCTTTGATTCCAACCACGACGAAAAAACGGACCACAACTATCTGGCGGGCTATTTTGTTGGGGAGTATGCCGCCGGAGCCTTGGGCGAAATCCCGCCGCTCTTTTTTGTCGACTCGGAAAAATTTATGCAATGGTATCGCAAATACCGTCCCGACGTCATCGTAACGGGAAAGCGGGAAATCTTACCCATGCTCGATGCGCTCGGCATTCGTGTGCCCCAAGACGTGGCCTTGGCCAATCCACAACTGGAGCGGGATCACATGGATGACGAGGTCCGTATGTCAGGGGTATACGAGGATTCTTACCATATCGGAACGGTGGCCATGGACTATCTGGTGGGGATGATCTACCGCGGAGAACGCGGAATTCCCGAACGGCCACAACGCATTTTGGTGGAAGGCGTCTGGTATCCCGGCGATACGGTCCGCAGCCCAAAAAGCGAGCCCTAGATAAAAGAGGCTCGTCTGTGCGAGTGACACGGGGCGTTCCTCTCCGTCAATAGTGGCTTACAAAGTGGGTTATGCAACGTCCCATTTTCATCCAGAGTCCCACCCCTATTGACACCCGGATTCCGGGAATCAATGAGGAGAAGATCCTGTTTGCGATGGCTCCGGTGGAGCGCAACCAGTTCTTTCGCTCAAAGGAGCCAAGCACAATAGGCTCCACGGAATGCCTATGGGCCGATCCCCTTTCATTCTCATCGGAGCAGGAGTGGCGCACGTTGCTCGCGGAGATCAGGCCGACGGTATGCGTCTCCTGCTGGCGAACACCCAAGGTGCCTTACGATCTGGTTGCATCGGGTCTTGTGCCTTTGCGCTACATTTGCAATACGTCGGGGTCTGTCCGGCATGTGGTGCCTCGCGAATTTATCGCTAACGGCGGCTGGGTGACCAACTGGGGAAGCTCCGTTGGCTATGCCGTGGCCGAACACGCGCTGATGTTGATCCTGGCTGCGCTGCGGAACCTTTCGCAGTGGACTCTGGCCTTGAACGGAAACATCGGCGGCCGGTGGGGCAACGGGATGAAGATGGGCACGCATTTGCTGCGTGGCCGTCGCGTGGGCCTGCACGGGTTTGGCAATATCGCACGGGAACTGGTGCGGCTGTTGCAACCCTTTGGCGTGGTTTGCTCTGCCTATTCGGAGGGGGTGCCCGCCGATTTTATGCGCCGTCATGGAGTGGAGCCTTGCGCAAGCCTCGAAGCGCTTTTTTCCAGCAACGACGTCTTGGCGGAGTGCGAGGCACTGACGCCCCAAAACCGGGGAATCATCAATGAAGCGGTTTTGAAGCTTATCCCCGAGGGGGGTGTTTTCGTGAATGTTGCCCGGGGAGCGCTCGTGGACCAGGAAGCTCTGGAGCGCGTCTCGCGCGAGCGGTGCATCCGCGTGGCATCCGACGTGTTTCTCGAAGAGCCCGTGCCGGAGGATTCCCCCTTGCGCCAAAACCTCAACGTGCTCATTTCTCCCCATGTAGGCGGGCCCACGGTCGACTGCTACCCTCGCTGCGGTGAGTTCGCATTGAACAACATTTCCCGATACCTCGACGGCAAGCCGCTTGAGGGCATGATCACAATGGATATTTTCGACCGCTCCACCTAAGAGCACCTTTTGATAAGATCCACAGAAAAATAGTTAAACCCAAACTCAACCGATTCCCTTCCATGAACATCATCCCATTCAAATCATTCCCCGTCATTGCTTTCACCGCCCTGGCCTGTTCTCTCCCGGTTCTGCCCTCGGCATCGAGGGCTGATACGATCATTAACGAAAGCTTTAACGCGCCGCTTGCCGCCAGTGTTTGGGGGAACCTCCCCAAAGGCAGCGCGACCTCGTCCGAAGGGGTACTAACGCTCACCGGGCAGGGGCCTGCGGACAAATCCGCCTTTTCTTTGATCGGGACAGCCGTGCCGAGCGAATTGCTCAACTTTACGAAACATCAGGTCGAGATCCGGTTCACTGATCTTGCATTGGGAGGGGATACCGCGCCAGAGAACCGAGTGTTTATCGTAGCTCTAACCAGCGATTCGAACAAAGCCCCCGCGGGCAACAGCGAATTGCGGCTGCGCATCAGCGGCGCCGGGAACATCATGTTGGGGATTTCCGAAGACGACAACGGGGTCAATACCACGTTGTTCGGGTGGAACAACTCCGTGGTGCTTCCACTCAAAAGCGTGAAGCTTGCGCTCACGCCTTCCGGCGCCAGCCTGGCCGTGGAGGATGCGGGAGGAGCGAAATCGTGGAATATTCCTTTCACCGCTCCCTTGACGAAATGGACCAACGCATCTCCAACCCTTCGGCTTCAGATCCAGCGCCAGCCTGCCGAAGGAGATGTCAAAGCCAGTCTCCAGGGATTGAAAGTAGAATCGCTTAATCTTCCCGCCAAATAAATGCATCGTCACCGTTCTCATCCATGGATTGCCTGTCTGGCGGCGGGGTTAGCCCTGTTTTCGCCGCCGCTGAGGGCAGAACCGCTGCTCCCGAAAATTATGCAAAGCGAAGTCGCCGCGACTTTGGAGGAAAACAAAGCGGCGTGGAGCGAGAAGATCAACGCCATAGGCAGCCCATGTTTGCTGCTTGACCGGGCGGGGCTGGAGGCGGCCAAAGCCCGCCTCATGGCAGACCCGCGTCCGCCGGAGGCCCAGGCTCTCCTGGACCACGCGGCGAAAATCGCGCAACGATACCCGCTTGCCTACCAACCGCGCCAGGGCACCGACTCCGGGAGCGCCGAGGAATTGTGGATGCGTTCAGTGGGCGACGACCTGGTTGCGCTCGCGGTGGCGCAGGCGCTTGATCCCCATGAATCATGGGAGCGGGCGCTGCACGACGGCGTCATCGAAGCCTGCAAATACCCACAATGGGGGGTGATCCCGGGAATGGAAAATATGGACCTCGCCTGCGCCCACGTGGCCCGGGGGGTCGCGCTCGCCTGGAATTGGTACCCGCAGCTATGGACGGAGGAGGATCGCCAGTTGATCCTCAAAGCCATCGACGAAAGGGTGAGCCGGTTGCTGGCCGGATTGTATGGCAAAGCTTACTGGGCCAGCCAGTATGCCAACAACCACAACCATGTGGACTGCACGGGGTTGGGATGGTGCGGGTTGGCTTTTTACAACGATTTGCCGCAGGCTCCGGAATGGCTTGCGGCGGCTCGGCTCAATTTCCAAAAAGTCGGCCAGTATTTTCCACAAGACGGGAGTTCGGCGGAAGGGGTGCCCTATTGGTCCTATGCGATGAGCTTCATCCTGCAATACATTGAGGGAACCCGCTTCGTTACGGACTCTGGCGCGCTTTATCAGGCGCCGTTTCTTAAAAACGCCGCATCATACCGGCTCAACGCTTCCACTCCGGGGTTTGTGGGGACGCTGCCTTGGGGCGATGCGCCGCTGAAGGACTTTTATGGTCCCCAGCATCTGCTCAATCGCCTTGGAGTCGAAGAGAATGATGCATCGGCTGTATGGGTTGCCCGGCATATTCCTTGGAAACCCGAAGGTGGGGGCGATGTGCTTGCCATGAACGCCCTCTGGGCGTTGCCGGTGCAGTCCCGCATGCCCGTGTTGGAACTGGATCACCGCCAAAGCGTCACGGAAATGGCGGTGACCCGAAGCGGCTGGGGCGTGGGGGATTATGTGCTGGCCATCAAAGCGGGCTTTACCAACCGCAACCACAGTCACCTTGATGCAGGGGCGTTGGCCTTCGCCTTTGCCAGTGAATGGCTGCTGATGGCTCCCGGATACGGCGACAGCCAAGGTTCGCCTGATTTTTGGGAGATCAACGGCCCTCGATGGACTTACTTTACCAACGCGACGGAGTCCCACAGCACCCTCTTGATTAACAACCGAAACCAGCGCTTCGACTCTGATGCGAAGGCGACCATCGACGCTTTTCTAAGCACGCCGTACTGGTCCTGGACAGGGGTCGACTTGACAAACGTCTACGTGGGGGTGAATGCGGTGCGGCGTGAAGTGCTCCACCGCCGGGGTGATTACATACTAGTATTTGACAGCGTGCTCCCAAAAGCCCCGGCGACGGTGGAATGGCTGGCGCAATTGCCGGAGGAACCGGAGCGTGAAGGCAATGCGATGAAAGTGCGTTCAGGCTCGGGGCAGTTGCGGATGGAAATGCTCTCGCCCGCGGAGGCGTTCGCTCCGCGGCAGCCCACCTCGCCGCGGGTGAACAAGAAGAACATCCACACCTACGCCGTGAAAGCGAACGGGGAGAAAGCGCAATTCATCGCGCTACTGCAACCGAGCTTTTCGGCGGATGCGATGCCGGAGCTGAAAGTGACGCTGGAACAGCCATCGCCGGGGTTGGAGCGCGTCGTGATCCAGGGGGCGGACTGGTCCGACGAGATTTACCACGGCGAAACGGAAGCAGCTTTGCAAACCAAGGCGGGTGTTAGCGCCCAGGCGAAGGCGCTTTCTATCAGGACTGAGAAGGGGAGCGCCACTTCGGTGCTTGCCGTGGGCGCGAGGCGCGTGGCGTTGAAAGGCATCACCGTATCCTCCGGTGCACCGGCTCAGATTGGCATCCAGCAAATACCGGGCGGATCGTGGATGGTGGATTCGGATCAGGAACTCGAAATTGTGGCGGCGAAGTACGCGGTGCAGCCGTTTGAAAACGTCCAAAAGCCCTATCGTTATTTGCTGGCCAAAGGGTCAATGACACGGGCCAAGGCGGAGGAGTGGCTACAATCGCTGCTGGTGTTCCGGGAGGCAAAACAGGTGCCAGTGCAGCCGCTGGCGAAACAGCCCGCGGTACCGTCTTCGGTGATGATCCCGGTTGAAGCGGAGGATTTCGCACTCCAAAAGCGCGGCCATGCCGAGGTCGTGGAAGGGCGGAAGGGAGCCAATGGCAAGAGTGTGCGCAATTTCGGCTACGGTGCGACAGAACACTTGATTTCGTGGGATATCCAGGTAGGTCGGGCCGGGCAATATCAGTTGATGGTTCGCTATACGACGGACCTAAGCGATGTGAGCCTTGGGGTGATGCTCGATGGCGCTGCGCCTCTCCTGGAACTGGCAAAGCTCACCTTGCCCAGCACCGGAGGGTGGTCCGTTAAAGAGAACAACTGGAAAGACCTCGTGTTGAGCGATGCCTCGGGGAAGCCGTTGATTTTCAATCTGGCGCAAGGCAAACACCGCCTTTCGCTGATCAACCCCAGCGGCGCCATTGGGCTCGACCGCTTGGAATTCAAAGGCGCCGGGAAACCATGATCCTTGTATATCAAATTTCCGCCGGGCATCGCTTTGCCCATTGTGGCAAAGAGAAGCGTTGGCGGCGGAGTTGCCGCCGTTACACCACGCCCTTCGCCATTTCGTAAAAATCGCGTCCGTGGCACGACAATAGATCCGTTGGGTTTCATCCCCCACATTCATGAGCCTCCCATCCCCCATTCCCGCCACCCAGGCCGAACCGCCGTCCAACGGTGGGCCGAAGCCGAAACTATGGCAGGCCGGTACGCTGGTTTATACCCAGTCGGGCCTCGCCGTTCTTTTTGCTTGGCTGCTGTGGGGCGACTTCGCGTGGTCGATCCGCGACCGCGTGGTTGTAACCGTTCTCCAGTTGGTATTGAAGAGCTACGAAGTCTCCGATTTTGTCGCAGGGCTTCTGATCGGCACGCTTCCGGCCATTCTCGGGGTGCTGGTTGGGCCGGTGGTCTGCTTTAAATCCGATCGTCATCGCGGGCCCCGGGGCCGCCGCATTCCGTATCTGCTGACGTCGGCTCCCGTGGCAGCTCTCTCCATCATCGGGTTTGGTTTCAGCCCCCTGTTTGGGAAATTGTTGCACGAAGCGCTAGGGACCTTTTCGCCCGGCTTGAACGCTTCTGTGGTCATGGTGCTGGCCTTTTGGTGGATGATCTTTGACGTGGCCAATACGATCCTTAATTCGATCTTCGGCGCATTGATCTGCGATGTCGTGCCGACGCCGGTCATCGGGCGCTTTTACGGATTTTTCCGAGCGGTCAGCCTGATTGTCGGGATCGCCTTCACCACGTGGGTATTGGGCCGGGCCGAGGAATATTTTGTATGGCTCTTCATCGCCGTGGGGGTGATTTACGGCGTGGGCGTCGTCTCGATGTGCTTGAAGGTCAAGGAAGGGGAGTATCCCCCGCCTCTGCACGCCGTGGCGCGACGCGGTCTACCGGGAGTGCTGGAATCCATCAAGCTCTTTTTCAAGCAATCCTTTAGCATTCCCTACTACGTCTGGTATTTTATTGCCAGCAACCTTGGACCGCTGACGTTTGCCCCGATCTATATCTACATCGTGTTTTACGCCAAGAGCCTGGGCATGAGCATGAGCATGAGCGCCTATGGGGGGTATATGTCCGTCAGTTTTGCGATCTCGTTTGTGTTGACGTTCTTCCTGGGCTCCCTGGCCGACCGCTTCCATCCCCTGCGAATGCTCATCGTTACGCTGGTCCTATATGTGGCGACGGTTCTTTGGGCGTACTTCTTTGTATCCGCCGCGTCTTTCGGCGTGATTACCGTCCTGCTGAACGTGCTTTCGGGGGCTTATTACACGGGGGCTGCGTCCCTGAACCAACGGCTGCTCCCCTCGTCGATTTTCGCCGAGCTTTCCTCCGCGAGCGGCCTCATCAACGCCCTACTCTATGCCGTCGCACCCTTGATTTTCGGAGCCATTCTCGACTACTCCGGCCATTGCTATCAGCTCATATTTCTGATGGCGTTGGTGATCGCGGCACTCTCCGTCGCCTCGTTTGTAGTGGTCTACAGGTACTGGAAAAAATATGGCGGTTTCTTCCATTACGTTGCTCCGATGATAGAGGGGTAGACTTACTCGTCTGAACTAGTTGCGATCCTGTTGATTCATTCGCTAGTCAAAATTAATTTTCCCGCAATGTAGTTGCCATACATTAACCCCTATATACTCCAATATGACCCCCAACCCATTCCGTATATCCACCCCCTCAAGCATCCGTTTTCTGACGATGCTTGCGATTATTTCCTGCGGAGAACACGCATTTGCAGCCAATTTATACTGGGATACCAGCAGTGCTTCCGGCATAACCCCGGGCTCTGGAACTTGGGATACAGGCACAACGTCCATGTGGGCGACATCCAGCAATCCCGGCACCACCGCTCCCGGGCTATGGACCGACGGGAATGTGGCTATCTTTAATTCCGGAACAGGAACCGATACCGTGACCATCAGTGGAGTGGTTGCTCCAAGTTCCTTATCCAATACTGGCATAACGACCATTAGCGGTGGCACCCTTTCGTCGTTAACTGGTGGCATAACAACTTCTGGAACGCTCACGATCAATTCGGCGATGAATTTGACCCCAACTTCGGGGGTTAACTATTTTCAAGGTATCGGAGTGCTGAACCTCAATGGGAATATTTCTGAAACTTCACAAACTACACTGCGGCTTGCCAACACAGGCTCGGGACTTACTACGATAACTCTTGGAGGATCCAATACCTTTACAGGCGGCATCCAAATAAGAAATACCGTCGCGGGTGGCACTACAAACTTGGTTTTAAATAGTGTGGCGGCTGCCGGAACAGGAGGGTTTGAGTTCGGAAGACAAAGTGATTCCTATAGCTCGGTGCTGATACTTACGGCCAATTTAGCGGTATCTGGAACATTTACTCAGAACTTGATCATGACTGGTAGCGAAGGAAACCAGGAAATCATCAACTCCAGTGGAGCAGGAACCGCGACCTTTACCGGCTCCATGCAGTTCACTGCCTCACTTGGTTCAAGTGGTCAATATGGACAGAAGGGCAATCTTGACTTCAGGCTCGGCGGCTCGAATACCGGGAATAATACGTTCCAAACCGTGATCCTTGACTCGGGCGGCGGCGGCGTCACGACCCTTACAAAACAGGATACTGGCACCTGGGTGCTCACTGGCACAAATACTTACACCGGCGCCACCACCATCAACGGAGGCACACTCATGGTCTCCAAATTGGCCAATGGCGGTTCCAACAGTAACTTGGGTGCAGCATCCAATATCGCCACCAATCTCGTATTCAACGGTGGCACATTGAAATACACCGGCACGGCTCAGAGCTCCGACCGCCTCTTCAGTGTTGGAACCGGCGGCGGCACTATCGATGCCTCCGGCAGCGGGGCTCTCAACTTGACGAACATTGGCGCCATGGGTTTCAACAGCCAGGCCGGCGCGCGCACGCTGACCCTCACCGGCACCAACACCGGAGCCAACACTCTGGCAACGGTCATCGGTGATAACGGCGGCGACACATCCCTCTCCAAGCAAGGCACGGGCAAGTGGGTGCTTACGGGCAGCAATAACTACAGTGGAGCCACCACCATTGCCGGAGGGGAACTGGCCATCAACGGACGGTCTACCAATAGCGCGGTGATCGTCAGTAACGGAGCCACCCTTTCCGGCACAGGGATTATCGATGGCACGGTGACCAATAGCGGTACCCTCGCGGGCTCACTGATTTTGAATGGCGACGTAAGCATTGCCAGCGGCGCGACCGCAGCGGCCAGCGCGTTTAACGGCAACATCACCGATAACGGCGAGATCACGTCCGCAGTCGCCGTCCAAAGCGGCAAGATATTGAGCGGCAGCGGCGCGATCTCGGGCAATGTCACCGTCAACAGCGCCACAGTCAACGGCAACAGCTTGAACCTGGGGGCCACCACGCTCAATGGCAGCAGCACTTTGAGCGGCTACAACATCGCCAGCAAAGTGACCGTGGCCAGCGGCTCGACCTCTCTATCGGGGACCACCAAATCCACCAGCGCGCTTGCGGTTTCCGCGGGAGCCACGTTGAACGCCAATGGCACCATTGATGGAAGTGCCACCGTCAGCGGCTTGCTCAAAGGCAACAGCACCGTGACCGGTAACCTCACCCTGACCAGCGGCACCCTGGCCCCCGGCAACAGCCCCGGCATCACGAAGGTCGAGGGGAACTTCACCATGGATGCCTCCTCCACATTAGTTGCGGAAGTAAGCGGAACGGTGGCGGGCACCTCTTATGACCAGGTCCAGGTCAGCGGAAACGTCTCCCTTGCCGGCACTTTGGACCTCACCACGCTGAGCGGCTTAACGCTGGGCACCACCATCACCCTCATTGACAACACCGGCAGCGGCACGACGACGGGGTATTTCGCCACGATCCTCACGAGCGGTTCCACCTACACGATCACCTCGAACTCTGATTATACGTTCTCGGTAAACGGCGAGGAATACCTCTTAAGCTATAAGTCCAACACTGAGGACGATGGCTATCACAATGATGTGACCTTGACGGCGGTTCCCGAACCTTGCACGTGGGGAATGATTGCGGGCGGACTTGGTTTGCTTGCCTTTGGCCAGCGGTTGCGCCGCCGCTTGGTATAAAATCTAAAATACCTGGGGGTGAGCAGGGCTCTTTACCGCAAGGAGCCCTGCTTGCATTTGAAGAGATAGTATCTGCCTCAACGTGAATCCTGTAATTCCATGTCCTTCCAATTCCATTCGTTGATCCAGTCCCTGGCCTGCGTAGCTGCGGCGCTGTTGATGTCGTTGACGGCTTCGGCCCAGGTTTCACAACCTCCCTCAACCTCACCGTCGGTTCAGCCCCAGCCATCCGCAGCGCCGCTCTGGAAGGACGGCGCGCATGGCGCACTTGGCAGCGAACCGAAGGACATTCCAACGCTTACGCCGTATTGGCCGGATCCAAAGAAGGCTTCCAGCACGGCCATTGTGGTTTGTCCCGGCGGTGCCTATCGGATGCTCTCCGGCCATGAAGGTGAAGGTTATGCCAAGTGGCTGGCCCAAAATGGCATCACCGCTTTTGTGCTGAAATACCGGCTTGGCTCGGATGGCTATCGGCACCCGGCGATGTTGCAGGACGCCGCCCGGGCGCTCCGCACCGTCCGGGCCAACGCAAACGAGTGGGGGCTGGACTCGCATCGTATCGGTATTATCGGATCATCTGCGGGTGGACATCTCGCTGCTACATTGTTGACTCACTTCGACGACGGAACGCCGGATTCTCCCGATCCCGTTGAGCGGGTCAGTTCGCGTCCCGATTTTGGCATTCTTTGCTATGCCGTCATCACCATGGGTCTCCAGACCCATGCCGGTTCAAAAGAGAACCTGCTGGGCAAGAATCCCACGCCGGAGTTGGTCGATCTTCTTTCCAACGAAAAGCAAGTTACCCCGCAAACGCCGCCATGCTTTATCTGGCACACTTGGGAAGACCAAGCCGTGCCTGTGGAGAACTCCATGGATTTCGCCCGTGCCCTGCAGGATAAAGGCGTTCCGTTCGATTTGCACATTTATCAAAAAGGGCGGCATGGCATGGGATTGGGAAACCCTGCTTCCCCTCACCCGTGGGCGGCTGACTGCCTCTTCTGGATTAGAGAAAATGGACTCCTTTAATCATAGAGCTTACAGGGGCATTCGATTACTGAAGTAATTAGATAACTTAGATATGACAACTCCATTGGCTTTTCTCTGCGGGGTATCCCTCTTTGCTTGTTTCTCATTTGTCTCATTACATGGGGAGGACACCGCGCTGCCTGCGGAAATCATCCAACGCAGCGTTGTAAGCATTGGCGATACAGCTCGCCTGCAACGTGCGATGGCCAAAGCGAGGCGTGGAGAAAAAGTGGTTATCGCATTCGTTGGAGGTTCGATTACATGGGGAGCAAGAGCTTCGACGGCGAGTCATAGTTACGTGAGTTTGGTAGCCGACTGGTGGCGCCAGGAATTTCCCAGTGCGCAGATTGAGGTTGTGAATGCCGGAATCGGAGCAACGGGGACAAACTTTGCCGCATTGCGACTTCAACGGGACGTTCTTTCCAGGAATCCGGACGTCTTGTTTGTGGAATTTGCCGTTAATGACAAAAATCTCAAGGAGAATGCAGAAACTCTGGAGGGAGTCGTCCGTCAGGGACTCAAAAGCTCCAGTCGGCCGGCTCTAATCCTGCTGTTCATGGTGTCAAAGAGTGGGGAAAGCGCGCAGGAATGGTTTGTCAAAGTTGGAAGCCACTATGGGCTGACGATGATCAGTTATCGCGATGCGATCTACCCGGAAATTCAGTCGGGCAAATTGAAATGGGAAGACCTAAGCCCGGATACCGTTCATTCCAATGATATCGGCCACCGCTATACGGCTCAATTAGTGAGCAGTTATCTGAAAACCATTCTAAAAACACTGCCGGAGAACGAGAAAAAAGAAAAGGACAGCCCGGTTCCGGCTCCGCTATTTACGGATTTGTACGACTCCACGGTCCTTACTGCAGGGGATGCGTTAAAGCCGTGTACAAATCAAGGGTGGCAGGCTATCTCCGATCGCAATGTGGTAGGGTGGAAAGCAACTGAGTTTGGCAGTGAAATCGAATTTGAGACGCACGGCACCGTCATCTACCTCCAGTATTGGAAAATCAATGGTCCCATGGGCAAGGTAAGCGTTACCGTGGACGGAGAAAATTCGCATGAAATTGACGGGTGGTTTGACCAAACATGGGGAGGCTATTTTTGCATGCAAGTCATCGGGGAAAATCTATCGCCGGGCAACCATCGGGTTAGGATCAAGCTGCTTTCAGACTGTAACGCCAGTAGTAGTGGTCATGAGTTTATCATTACCGCTATGGGCAGTGCGGGCCTATAGCAGAAGCCAAAGATTAGTAGATTTATCGTCGATATGAAAAATTTTTCTTGGATTTGGACCCCGAAACCGGTTTCCGAAAAGAACGCCTTTGTGCGGTTCCTTAACGTGTTTTCTGCGGCGGCTGACACTTCAAAGAAGCTGCGTATCAGTGCCGACTCGCGCTACTGGCTTTGGCTCAACGGCGAATTTCTTGGCAGCGGCCCGGTGCGCAGTTGGGTGAACCATTGGAAATACGACGAGTACGACTTAGCCGGCCTTCTGCGTGAGGGCGAGAACACGCTGGCCGTGCTGGTGAATCACTGGGGCACGGGGAATTTCCAATACATCCCTGCCGATCCGGGCCTGTGGGTGGGCCTGACGGATGCCCAGGGAAAAACCACACCGCTCCTTGACGGCTGGAAATGCTCGTCCTCCCGCGCGAATGCCTCGGCGGTCCCGCGAGTTTCCGTGCAGCAAGGATTTGAGGAACAGTTCGATGCCCGGCTCGACGAACCGTGGCGCGAACCCAGCTATGACACCTGTGCATGGGCTGACGCCATTCAAATTGCCCCACCGCATCCCAGCCTGGAAGCAAGCGGCATCCCGATGCTGACCCGTGAGCGCATTCTGCCCTGCCGCGTGGTCAAGGCGGAGCGAATTTCCCCTGCGACACAGACGTGGACGCTCGATGTGCGGCGGCATCTTCTCCCAGAGGATCTCAGCTCGGAACTCCTATGGGTGCGGGGCTTTCTCTTTACCCGCATTTGGAGCGAGCGCGCCCAGGAGATCGTCCTCCTGCGACCACACCACCATTGGAGCGAGATGAAGCTCAACGGAAAAGCGCTCTCTGACCTGCGCGATGTAGCGCAGACGTTGGAGGGCCAGAGCGCTCGTCTTAAAGAAGGCTGGAACACACTCCTTGTCCCTTACCCGGACACCAGCGCCACCGATCTCGGCCACCTGCATCTGGCCCAGTTTGTCCTGACGGTTCGCGCGAGGTTCGCGCTCAAGTGGTCGGCCACGGGCGTCGAAAACGGCCCCGCGTGGGCATTCGTCGGCCCGTTCGAGTTCACGGTAAAGCAGGGCCAATTCATGCGCGCCCACATGGATTTTCCGCGCGTCTCCGTGGCAAAGGCGATGCACCCCGATGCGACCGCTGATACGTTTGAAAAACTCTATGCCGATGCGGGTCGTAAGATTGACTTTACCCGGCTCCCTTATTTCCAGCCCATTTCCGAGGAATGCGTCCTCTCCAACCGCGACGCATTCGCCCTGGCCTGTCTCGATCAAGTTTCCGAACCGGCGGTGCTCGAAAATGCCGATGCTCTTTTATCCGATAATTCCGAGTGGGCCCTTCTTCATCCGGGTGAAAAGGGAGAGGCCGTCCGCATCCTGCTCGATTATGGGCGCGAAGTGGTCGGCCCACATGACTTCGAGCTGGACGCTCCCGATGGGACGATCGTCGACTTCTTTAATTTCGAGTTCATCCAGCCTGATGGCCGCGAGAACTACGCCGAGGGGATGAACAACAGCCTGCGTTACATCTGCAAAGGCGGCCGCCAGCGCTATCGTTCGCTACAGCGTCGGGGGTTTCAGTATTCCTATATCATTTGTCGTAGGATCAAAGAATCGGTTCGCATCCGATCCATCGCGGTCGAGTTCATGACTTACCCGCAGCGGCATGCCGGACGTTTTACCTCCAGTGATGCGCTTCTCAACCAGATCTGGGAAGTCGGCGCACACACACTACGCTGCTGTGCCGAGGACACGTACACCGACTGCCCCACATACGAGCAGACCCACTGGGTTGGAGATGCCCGCAATGAAGCGCTCGTGGACTGGGTCGTCAACGGCGATTCGCGCCTCTGGTTCCGCTGCCTGGAGCAGATCGGACAGAGCCTGGAACTGCCCTGCAATCCCATCGTCGCCAGTCAAACGCCGAGCGCCTGGTCCAACCTGCTGCCCACGTGGAGTTTCCTCTGGATGCGCTCCTGCCGAGAGTACCTGCTATGGACGGGCGATTACGAAGGCGCGGCCTGCCTTCTCCCGTGGGTGGAGAAAAACGTCGAAGGCATTCAGTCTCACGTGAACAAGGACGGCCTCTTTGCGTTCCAGGGCTGGAACATGTTCGACTGGGCGGCGATGGATACCCCGTCTGACGGCGTCATGACACACCTTAACTGCTTCGCGGTCCTCGCCCTGCGCGACGGAGCGGAGCTGGCCCACTGGCTTAAAAAGCCTCGAATGGCCGCCCGCTTCACCCGCCTGGCGGGCCGGATAACCGCCGCCGTCAACCGTCATCTATGGAGCGCTGAAAAAAGGGCTTACATCGACAGTATTCATTCCGACGGCACCCGCAGTAAGGTCTTCAGCCAACAGACGGCAACTGTCGCACTAATCTCCGGAGTGGCCTCCGGCGACCGAGCTAGGCGTTGTCGCAAAATCGTGCACCGACCGCCGCGTGGGTTCGTGAAGGCGGGTAGTCCGTTCTTTGAATTCTTCCTGCTCGAAGTCCTCAAGGAAGAAAACCAGGAAAAGGCGTTCCTCGACACCATCCGGAAAGACTGGGGCTTCATGATCGAACAGGGGGCCACCACGTTCTGGGAAATGTGGAGCATGCGCCAGGGCCGCCTCACCCGCAGCCACTGCCATGGCTGGTCCGCCGCACCGACGTTTTTCCTATCGAGTACTGTTTTGGGCATCGAACCGCTCAAGCCTGGCTTTGCCGAAGTGCGCATCGCCCCCCAATTGGGCAACCTCGATTTCGCATGCGGAACGATGCCGACCCCGTTTGGTTTGATCGAGATTTCCGTGCGTCGCAACGGCAAAAAGGTCGAGATCGACTGCCGTCTGCCCAAAGGAGTCCGGTGGAAAAAGTAAACCGGACCGCACGGAGTATGCGGCATTGTTTTGACGACAAAATCCGATTCGGCGCAGATTTCTACCAGCTACAACTTCATCAGCATTATAGGCTCTGAATGTAACACTGCCGTGGTGCAGCCGACCTGATCCTTCGACTGAAGAAAATCACATCCACCAATAGCTACGCTCGAAAAGAGCATTTTCCAGTGTACGATAGCGTACGAAAAATGAGGCCACCTTTGGGAATCAAGAGGCAGAAAGGGTTCTTCGCTGTCTCCAGTGGGTAGAACTGGTAAAAGAGCAGGGTGACGCCAGAAAAATTATTTCACGAGCTTTTAGGACTTGGACTGAACTGGAAGGTAGAGGAGTGCGAATTTATGCGTGAGGAAGGGTTGTTTGTCTGCGGATACGCGAGACAGAGCATCTTTGGGAGATTGGACGCTGCTCCGAAAGTGGCCAGAGGGTGAAGTGCTACGATCATGTGGGGGAGATGGTTTGGCGACATCTCAACGTCTTCGAGCACAAGTGCGAGATTCGCTGTCGGTTGCCACGAGGGCGATGTGAAGGGAATGGGAAAGTCTACCGGGTGACGCCGCCGTGGGAGGGCTTGAGCAAACACTTCACGAAGGCCTTCGAAGCGATGGCGTTGCTGTTGTTGCGAGAGATGCCAGTGGCGGCTGTGGGGCGATTGATTGATGAACACGACACGCGTTTATGGCGAATGATCAAAGCCCACGTGGCAGCAGCGTATCCGCGGGTGGATTGGAGCGAGGTAACCTGCATTGGATGCGATGAGATGAGTGTGCGCAAGGGGCATCGCTATGTAAGTGTCTTCTGCGACATGGTGGGCAAGCGGGTTCTTTTTGCGGTTCCGGGCAAGGACAAGAAGGTTTGGGAAGCATTCGCCGCGGCTCTTGCGGAGCATAACGGCCACCATCGGGCCGTCGAGGAGATATCCATGGATATGAGTCCGTCCTATATCGCCGGGGTGAAAGAAAACATGGGCGCTCAGGCGCAGATGGTTTTCGACAAATTCCATCTCATCGCCCACATCAACCAGGCAGTGGATGAGGTGAGACGCCAGGAAATGCGCTTGGGCGGATGGGCGACCCGCAAGGAGTTGAAGGAAACGCGTTGGATCTGGCTCAAAAACCCCGAAAATCTCGACGACAAACAGAAAGCCAAGCGTCAGCGCCTGGAGGAGAAAAACCTTCTTACAGCCAAGGCCTATCAGATGCGGCTAACCTTGTAGGACATCTATCAAATCCCTTTCGCCCATGTGGTCAAAAGGAAGTTGCTGGCATGGTGCCGATGGGTGCGCAGGGTTGCGAGCGTATCCGGAAGTTTGTGTGAGGGTCGCAACCTGAGATAAGGGATAAATGACGCAGAAAAAGAACGAAACAGCGAACGGATTAAACCTGGATGCGATCGACGAGCTACTGAAGGGATTGAGCGGGCCGGAGGCAATCATGGGCCGAGGCGGGTTAATGGAGCAGCTCACGAAAGCGGTCGTGGAGCGAGCGCTTCGAGGCGAGCGAGGAAGAAAGCGAGAGCAACTGCCGCAATGGCTACAGCAAAAAGACGATCAAAGGGGAAAACGGGGCGATGGAAATCGAGGTGCCACGGGATCGGGAGGGCAGCTTTGAGCCACGGTTGATCCGCAAAGGGCAGAGACGGTTCGCGGAGTTCGATGAACGAATCATTGCCATGTATGGGCGAGGAATGACGGTGAGGGAGATCCAGGGCTTCCTGCTCGACCAGTATAAAGTGGAGGTCTCGCCGGACTTCATTAGCACGGTGACCGATTCGGTGATGGAAGCGGTACGACGCCCTTGGGGTAAACACGAGCAGCATAGGCTAACCAAGATGGCTTGTGCACTATGCCCGCTCTCCCCGGGGTTAGGCGGTATCACATTGACCCGCATCCCCAGTTCTGTTTGTCGGACCAGTATATTCATTCCGGTGGATTCCCTGATGGCCCAAATTTCGTAGGTGCGAACACTTTCCACAGCAAGGGCGTCTATTCAGTCGCGGCAATGAGCTGTGCGGTCGAAACCAGAGCTACGTCTGGTGTGCCCATGGCGTTCGTGGTGTAGCAAACGTACCGATCGTTCATGCAGAACTGGGGATGCGGGTGGACGTGGTACGGCCTGCGGGAATAGGGCGGAAGCAGTGTGACGATTCGAACTTCTTTCCCTGTTTTGATATTGAAGAATGCTACATGCCAATTCTCATCGATGTTGACATCGCCTACGAGGTACTGGCTTTTTGCATCGGAATGGGAATGGGTATGACCGTTTGGCCAGACATTGGTGCGCTCGCCAGTTTCGATATGCACCTTCTCGGTTCCCTTTTTGTAATCAATGTACCAGACGTGTTTTCCGTCGGCGTCCCACCATTCATGGCCTCGCCAGTCTGAGGAGAGCGGGGCGTCGGGGCAGAGCGGACGGGCTCTTTCACCACGCTGCAAGAGCCAGAGCCGGTCGCGGGTTTTCCCAGGGGTGCCCGTCGCTGCATCGTTCCAGCCGTCTTGAGCGGTCAGTAGAAGATCGGGATCAACAGGGCTAAACTGCGTATGATTGTAGCAGCAGTCGTCAAATTGCTGCCAAAGTTGGAAGGGTGATGTCCCGTCAAGCGGGAGATCGCCCACGAACCATTCGTTGCCGATTTGTGCGTCGATAGCGAATGCCTTTCCATTGGCAGATCGAGTCAAGTGAGTGGCAATACGCAAAGGACGGCGGTTCCGCGCAAGTTCGCTCGGAAATGACGCAACTTGTTGTGGTTTGTCGCCGGGGAGCGGGCCGCGTTTCCAAATATTGAGCCCGGTGATCCAATAGGCTTCGCCGGTTTCCAGATCGATGTATGGAGACGCATCCATAAATTGCGTTTCACGAAAGTGGGTAACGCTCTGTTCGGCGAAATCCGCTACAGCCAACTGGCGTCCGTAGTAGGCATCGCCTCCGGGCGGGAACGCACAATAGAACCAGAGAAACCGTCCGTTATTGGTAAGGCTGCGGTTAACGAAATAGAATGATTGCTGTAGTGGAGCAACCCGCTGTGTTAGGATCAGGCTTTCAATGCCGGAAACCGGATCGCGCCACGGCGTCAACAACGGAGAGGATTCAAAAGACAGGTGAAGCATAAGATATTCCAGAGCGGATCAAGGACGGAAAACATGGGTTTGACCGTTCCAGGGATCGATATTAAGAACCGTGAAATTGTGTGGAAGTGTCGCTAGATTATCGCCGTGTACGCGATAATGAAGAGTGACATACCACTGTGCATTGATGGCGAGATTAGCAGAGCCATCGGGACGAAACTGGAACGCATAGGCATTGTAAGTCGTTCCCGTTCCGGGAATGGAGATGGCCGGATCGCTGGAGGTCCAGGCTTTCGCGAGGGATGGACTGAAGAGGCTGGACATCTGGGGACTGGCATCGAAAAGGATGGTCGCGGGCAGTTTCCTCGCTTTGCTGAGGGCCTTCGCGCTGCCGCTGTCATCGATTTCAAAACTCTGGAATGCCTGGAACGAGTTGACGCCGCCTGATTCCGCACTCGTATAACGGTAAAAACGGACTTCAACGGTGCGGTTTTTTGTGAGGGCAATTTGGCGTGCAAGGCGTATGGCGCTATCCACCATTTGCGATGTCTGTGTCAGTTGCATGCCGCGCAGCGACGAACTCACGACTGGGACAGCCAGCGCCAGCACAATACCGGTGATAACGAGCACGATTAAGAGCTCGATCAAAGTAAAAGCGCCCTTTTTCATGGAGTGAATGTCGTCGAATTAAGAATGCGGATTCGATAATAATCCTCGGCGATTTTGGAAGAAGTGTCCGTGGCGAAATCGACCTGATTTAGGCTTGGATCGGACGCGTCAATATAGCGTTCGATGGTGGTGGACGAACGAAATTCTCCGACAACTTGGTCTTTGCCTTCAACCCATTGGGCTGCCGAGGTTGTGGGAACTTTTTTCAGTGTCTGTGCTCGCACATGGGCCGTGTAGGTGTTCGATTTGGTAGTAAGGCGCGGATAGAGATCGCCATAGGGGCGTTCACGCACATTATCGCCGGTTAGGCAGAAGCCCTTGCTGCTCGGCCCTTGGTTCGTCCACCAGTTTGCAACGGTACTGTAGGTGGGCTCTGAGATCCCCGACGTATAGTTAGCCCCCGGAATTTTTTCAGGCACCAGGTAAATGCTGCAAATTTCCGAAGCTGAACGGAAGATGTCTCCCTTTTTGAATTTGTCGGCAAAGCCCTGCAACGTCCCTCCGCTTTCGTCGAGGTTGATTTTGTATCGAAGCTCGAAGGCGTAGGCGTTATTTTCCTTGTAAGAATAATTGGATCCAACCGTGGTGGATGCCGTTGTCGGTATAGCCATCAGCCGGGTTGATTTCAGCACGGCTCGGACCCCTGTATCACGGGTAATGTAGGTAAAGGGCATGATCTGGTAATTCATGTTGATCTTTCCTGCCGTGGAAAAAGGTTCGCTGATGGCGTAAGGCTCGACGATAGGCATTGTGAAAAGATCCAGTAGCAAATAGTCGGGTGGCGATGCCAATCCCGGGTGATTGGAGCCCGACGCGGGGTTGGGGCAAAAAAGCAGGGTTTGCCAGGGACTCTGTGAACTGGAATCGCTGGGATTGACCCCCGTGGACAGGGAACCAAACATGACCGCCGATGAAACCTGGCGGTTTGGAGAAAAAGTGGTCCCGGAAAGCGTCACGTAATCGTCGGTTCCTCCGTATACAAGTCCACGAGAATAGTAGCCGCCCGTAATGTAGTTAGTGTCGCTAATTCCCAAGAAAGATGCTGTACTGCCCGTGACATATGCGGCGCTCGCAATCGATCCCTTCTTTTCAAGGCTTTTACTGTCGCTATTGCCTTCGTCTGGCTTGTTGATGTAAGGACCATCTTCGATCGTTCCATTCCCATTATCCCAATCTCCAGGGTAAGCCCCGCCTGAAAGATAGGCTCCGTTGAGCCCCCGGGGGACCGCCGGTTTGCTGCGGCGAAAATAGGGTATGCCGTTTAGCAGAGTGCCGTCGAAATCATCCAGCCAAAGATTCCTGTTCGTCCCGGAGACCGTTGTATACCCGACCTGGTAGTCGGCGTCGGCGGCATTTCCGGCATAAGATCCGTCTCTCAACCCCTGGGCAAATTGAACCGAGGTGTCGTAGTTCGGCGACTTTGTGAAATAGTCCATTGGGACATCCGCAAGCGCGGCGTAAATGCGAAGATCTCCTTTGGGTGCTGCGGCAGGATTGGGTTCCAATCCACGAGCCACATCTTGCGTCGTAGTCCCGGACGTGGCTGTGCCGGACATCATGAGATGCGTTCGAAAGTCCTTGGGGGCCGGAAAAGTATATCCGGTGTACGGTCCGACCCCTCCGCCGATTCGGCTATTGTAGTCGTAATCCGAGCCTGTTGTGGCGGTTGTTGGTAAGGGAAGGCCCGTTACTCCAGGAAAGCGCATGTTAATCGTCTGTAACGGAGTACTTCCATACGAACTGCTGTAGCCGGGATAAATTTCGATTTTGAAGCTAAAAGTGCTAAAATCGAAACTGTTTGCTCCTGCCGGGAGTACGGCGCTGCCGGTAATAAATGGATAACCCGTTTTTGGGTCGGAATTGCCAATGGTTTTTACGTAATCTCCATTATCCCCGACATTTTTTGCATACCGGAAACATGCCTTTAGTCCAGAATAGGCCGTGGTGTTTCCTGCCGTGCTGTTTGTTGCCGCAGAGTATCCTACGCGACCTGTAACCCAGTTATCTGCAGGATTTGGAAAAGTCAACGTGCTGCCAGTTCCACCCGCCGCTACTGAAATACCGCTCAAATCTTTGATGACGTAATGGACGTTATTGCTCCATACCGGAAGCCCTGGCGTTGGGTTAAACGGCTCAAGAATGAGAACCGCCCTGATGGCCGGGTTGGGGTCGCTGGCTGGGTTGCAACGGTAAAAGACAACGGCGGCACCGGTGATGGTTGAGAAGCGCCCAAAACCGCGCGTGCCGGCGCCGCTGCCGCTATCAGGCGCGAGCGGAACGATCTGTCCCTCCCCGGGATCCCCGAGTTGCGGAGCATAATTATATTGCGGTTCATTAGTGCCAAGGTTCTTGGGGCTGTAGCAGTTGACGCCACTGCGGATCATATCAAACATCTCCGTAAGAAGCTGGTAACGGCTATTGGAATACTTGGTACTAAAATTGCCTCCGAAGCCGGGTATCGCTTTGGATGTCAGGGTATCAAGATAGCTATACAGATTTTGATTCCGTGTAATAGCCCAGTCGCTTGTAGCGTCTTGGCTGGAGGAGGCGGTTCCAAAGCTGGAGTAGGCGCTTGCGCGTTGAAAGTAGTAGGGTTTGCCGCCGATTTCGGAACAAAACGCGATCAATTTGTCCTTTGTGTTCCGCTGATTCGTACCCGTCATGAGTGGCCAAAGCGTCATTCGTGGTTTGCCAAAAAGGTTGATTTCAGGCGCGCGGCTTTGGGCGGTTAGGAAGAATTTTGTTTTTCCAAGGAAGGTGTTGGTGATGGGGGTATTGGCGTTGCGCGAGGTTGTGTAATAAAATTCGTCAGCGGAAACATAGAGCCGGTCAATCTTTGATGATATGGCGGTTGCTTTGATATCAGGGACTGTTCCTCCTTGGGTGCCGCCACTGCCGGAAATGCGGGGGCAGAGATTATAATAGGTTTGCAGTTGCGACTGAATTGCCGAGGCGGACAACGTGCTGCTCCCGCTATTCGGCGAGGGGAACAGCGTGCCCAAAACCGGGCTCAGGCAGGTGGTTGCGGGATGACCGGGATAGCGCTGAAATTCATTTTGCAGCGGGATGGTGTAAGAAAATTCCTGTTCCGTCGTTGTGTTTGCCCAAGGCCGGTCCCAAAACGTTCCCTCGGACGCGGTGTTGACGTTGATTTTGCACGTGTCATCGTCGGTCCAGAAGGCAATTCGGCCTACGATTGGATTGGATTTGGAGGGCACTCGAGTGGCGTCAGTCTGGTCAAAGGTGATGACGCCGTTGTTGCCGGTCGAAGATAAGGCTGTCTTCCCGTTTTGGAGAACGTAAAGCCAGCGAACCGGCATGGGAAGCCGTTGATCGCCACCGGGAAGGACGGTCCCATTAACGACGTTTGTGTAGTCGAACCCTTCGATGCTTTGAGTTGCATCCGTGCTCTTGGCACGCGGATCGATGATTGGGAAAAATTCATCGGTACCTGTGGATGTGGTCCGTACAATGGGGCTGTTGAGATCCGTGAAGAGCCCCAGGTTGGCAGTGGCATCCCAGTTGACCGGTGGAACCTCGCTGGCCGGATCAAATGCAGATCCGTTGGACACCACCATTTGATTGGAGGAATAGAGTTTGTACAGTTTGGCCGCATTTCCTGACGTGTCATAGGTACGGATCATTCCAGGCTGGGAGGCCCAGGCAAGGAGGTTGCCCGCGGCATCTTTGCCCTTGGTGGCGTCAACAACCTGTGCGATGGCAAGCTGGACGGCTGAGTCGGCCAGGTGTTTGACATTTGCACCATTGGCGTAGCTTCCGGCAGAGCTGGTTTCCGTGGTGACCGTGGAAAAGAAAGCGGTAATAAGGACCGCGATCAGAACAAGAAAGGCAAGAACAATGACGAGCACGACACCCCGGCGGCTGCGCGATATGACATGGAAGGGGGGGAAAGATGAGTTCGGCATATCAGTTGGTTTCTTCTGTGCTCCACTTGGCTCCCTTGATGCGGATATTGGACGTAAATATACGATACTGGATATGATGAGCTTGAAGTGCGTTTTCCAGCGTTGCGAGATCGGCGGAATAAGAAGAAGCTTGCTGGAAGATGGTGGTCATATCCACGCCAATATCGGGCGGTGTGGTGGTGCCGTGGTCGAGGCGGTTTGCGGATTTTTCATCAATCACCACCATGGTGAATAGGATCATTGGGGGGAGCTGATTTTTGCTGTTAGCCTTCGCGGCGGCACTACCGGAGAGCGAGGCGGCGGCTCCCGTTTTGCTTGAATCGTAAATGTACTGAGGCGCCAGCAGAGTGCCTGTGGAGTCATCTTCTTGAGAAAGATGTGGCAGAAGGACCATCGCGATGACGTTGGTCGCCAAAATGTGGACGGGCCGGGTTGTCCCGGATAGATTGAGCGCCGGAGTGAACCAGTCATTTCCGGTGTAGGCAAGGCTTTTCGCTGCAGTGCCAGTGTTGTCGAGGCCCGAAGTGTAATGATAAATATTGAGGTCGCTGGTTGGCTGGACAAGTTCGCAAAGGCGGAAGCGATACTGTGATTTAACGATCGTGATCCCGGGGATATCGGGCCGTGTTAGGTCGCCATACTCGACAAAATAGCCCCGAGTATTCAGAAGGGAATAGAGACCGCTAAGTTGGGATTGGCCCGGCTCGGAATTCCCAAGCGGTGCTTGGAAGAAGACGCCGTGAGTTTGCCAACTCTTGCCTTCTGGGGCATTGCCCGCGATGGCGTTGGCTCCGTTGAGCGGTCCGCTCAGGAATCGCAACTCGGACTGGCGCACGTAAGCGGATGGAGTCGAAGGGTTGTCATAGTCCCAGTAAGTATTTAGCGTAGCGGTGCTGAGGCGGCGGGTGATGGCTTCAAATGCTTCGCGCACTTCCTGAAATTGCTCAATTTTCCCGCTAGTCATTCCCCAGACGCTGCTGACTTGGTTGATCATCGACATCAGAATCACTAGCAGCATCCCGATCAGCCCCAGGGAAACGAGCATTTCAATGAGTGTAAAGCCGCCGTGAGAGCTGATTGGAGTATGCGAAGCCCCAGCTAAAGATGGGGACTGGAGGCGGGACATATTGGACAGACAATCAAATGGAGAAATCGGATTAAATCGGAGCCTCCAAGTTACAGACCAGTCGGAAGCTTTTGTTCAATAGGAATGATTGGGAACGTCATTGGCCGAGATTTGCCGCGTAGGTGAAATAGCGGGAAACACGAATTCCCGGCGCTGACTGATCCACAATATAGCCCGTGGAATCTCTTTGAATCGGTTGGTTGCCCGGATTTTTGACAATCTCGATGGCAATTGTGGCAAGGTTCGTGGATTCGCCGTCGGTTCCGGACGTGGGGATTTGCACCACCGTATTGACGTTGTATACCACGCCGCTCATGTTGCTGGGGGTATTTGATGAGTCACCCTTGGCGATACCTTGATCGTCAAAATACCGCACCGGCTGATTTTGCTTTAAATCGGAAAAATTGGATTGCTGAAGATCGGAGGCAACCTGCTGGATGATTTGAGACTCGATGGAGTTTTCCATCGCGCTGCGGAAGTTCGCCAAACCCACCGGTATAAGGCCCAGTATTGACACGAAAGCGAACGCTACAATACCGATAGCTAGGGTAACTTCGACAAGGCTGAATGCGTTTTGGGCGGGCAAGCTGCGGTTGCGCAAAATGAATTTTGCCATAATTAGGGGGTGCCTTGTCTGCAAAATAGCGGCGAAGGAAGAGTGTGTCAAATCACGTTTCCATAAAATTCCGTTGTGTTGCGAAATTTTGCATTTCTTCTCCATCTCATCAAATGCCTCCAGCCGGAAGTGCTGGGTCCGGTGCGTCAACCGGACGGGGATTAGTTGTATAGTTTAGGCTGTTTTTAAGGGAAATCTTAAGAGGGTAGAGTTATGGGAATGGGCTCTCCCGTAAGGTAAGATGGGCTTTTGGAATGATCTGATTTCGACTATAACTTGACGGAATAAAACGCCCAATGTGGTTTAGAAACTCAAATTTTGGCCGATTTATTGGCAAAGTTAATGCAAAAAGTGGAAACTATTTCGCTCATTTGCGACGGAATATGCCATCTGCCCTTTTCACTCTCGCCAGATTCTACTCCGATGGCTAGAGCTGTTCTCCGATGAGACGTTCGACTACCAATTGGCGAAATTCGGGAGAGAGGCTGCCGAAGTAGGCGGAAAACCCCGTGACGCGGACGACAAGATCCGGGTATTTCTCGGGATGCCGATGGGCGTCGAGAATGCGTTTGGAATCAACGATATTGATGTTGATTAAAGTGCCGCCGAGATTGAAATGGGTCTTAATCAAACGGCCAATGATCTCCGGCGCGTTCGGCGAAGAACTGGCGCCTGGGTCCAGTTCGAGCTGTAGCGGAGCGGTGTTGCCATACCCAGGCTGCACGGCGGCTACCGCTTTGACAATCGCGGTTAGCGCTCCGTCTTTGCGGAACCCTGCATGGGGATTGGCCCCATGGGAAATCGGTTGCCCTGCGTGGCGGCCATTGGGGGTGGCGCCGACTGCTTTGCCGAAGCGAACGGTATCAGCCCACGAGAACCATCCCGGAAGCAGTTGATGCCCAGCCGGGGTCGGGCTTGCTTTTACGGTTCCAGCGAAAAGTTGAGTCAGGCGCATTGCCCAGTGATCCCCAAGAGAGCGCCCCTGTCCGAATCGCACAGAACCGGAGAGGAGAAGCCGGATGCGTTCCCCTTCGCTGCCTTCGAAGTCGGTTTGCAAGGCCTGTTGTAGCGTTTTCCAGGAAAGGCGCGCTTCATTTTCAACCCGCTGCTCGATGGCTGCGAACGAGTCGGCTACGGTGGCCAACCCCGCGCCGTCGATGCACATATTGTAAAATTCGACGCCGCCATGGGAGGCATCCCGGCCTTTTTCGAGAGGCCCGTGGCAGAGAAGATTGAGGAAAAGCTCCGGTTCGTTTTGATATTGGTGCTCGAGATGAAAATCAATGCCCTCTGCGGTGCATTTTACCGCCCGGCGCAGGTGTTGAGAGAAACGGGCAAAGAGCTTTTCCGTTGAAGGATCATCCTGAGTAAGCAATTCGTTGAAAGCGACTTCAAGTACTTTGGCGATGTTGATCTTTACGACATCGTTGAGCGTGTATTCACGGCCGGGAAGGCACATCCAGTTACAGCCAACGGCAATGCGTTCCCGTGCAAGTTCGATGGGATAACCGTTTTTTACAAACCCCTCGACGAGGGCTTTGTCGCCGGAAAAGCGGGGATAGCCGAGCCGGTCGTTGAATAGGATCTCCACACCGCGCCGGAAGAGTTTTTCTTCAAGCTGATCGTGAACGCGAATGGTCAGGTTACAACTGATCTTTAGCAGATGGGCGGCTTCGAGGATCAAGAACGAGATCCGGGAAGTTTGATCTTTGCCGGAGCGGTCGGGGCCGCCAATTTGGTAATAATGGGGGTCGTTGAGCAGCAGGCAAGCGATAATGAAAGTGGCTTCCTCATCATCAAGGAGCCCCTCTGCCAAATCCCGTTCATAATAAGGACGCAGAAGTTCGTCGAGCTGACCGCCCGCTCCATCGCGATTGTAAGTGCGGGAAGCCATGTTGTACCAGGCGAGCCACTGGCACGCTTCGCGCATCGTGGAAGGAGGGGTGTCAACTAAACGGGCATTGAGATTGGCGAGTTCACGGTAATGGCCGCGGTGAACTGGATCTTGCTCTGCATCAGCCAGTGAGGCTGCGGTGGTGGAGGTGCGTTGAATCCATTTCTGGATGCCTGCAATAACGTCCAGCTCTGCTTTGAGCAACTCGGTGGCTTCGGTGTCACCAGCGTGGGCTGCCAGGGATGTTTCGGCTTTTTCTTTCAGACCGCCCCAGCCGAGTTTAAGGCCAATGCGGTAATCGGGCGCAAAATGCGCGTCTGACCCAATGCCCGAGACAATATTGTAGAGGGCTTGTTCTTCGCGGAGATGGGGGTAATCCAAAGGAAACGGGGCGGCGGCAAACGGGTCTTTGAGGCGCATCCGCGAGAGCATAAACATCCAGCGGCCAGCCAACGCGTCATCGGGGTCGAGGTAAACCGGATGGTGCTCCATTAGTGAACGGAAGTTTGTAGCCCACGCGGAAACCCCGTGAAAGAAGCCGCCGGCATCCCGGACAGGAGGTGCCCAGGAGAAGCCTTCCGGCGGCGGAACGTTGCCGTAATCGTCTTCATCCTGGCATACTGCCTTTGCCTGTTTTGCTTTGGTTTGGCCGAGCTTTTTCTCGCGGAGGCGTTCAATTCGGTTCAGGTAATTCATAGGGCGGATCTTTTTTCCCCGCAACGGCCACAGAGATTCCCGCTTTGCGGACGGTTGTGATGAGCCGCGCAAGGGTGTTGGTGGATGGCGCGGAGAATTTGGGCACGGGGCGGCCGAGCGCCTCATATTTTCCGGTGCCTAGCGGGTGGTAGGGCAGCAGCTCATAATACAGCAGATGCGACAACGGACAAAGCGCCGCCGCGATTTGGGCGATCTCGTTTTCGCTATCGTTAACTCCGGCCATCAGTGGCGTGCGTGCGATGAGCGGTTTGCCGCAGGCGTTGAGGTGCTCCAGATTACGCCACAACTCGCGGTTGGAGCCGCCGGTATAGCGACGATGTTTTTCCGGATCGACGATCTTGATGTCGAACATCATCAAGTCAAAGAAATCTATCAGCGGCTCGATTTGGCTCCAAGGGTAGCAGAGGCTTGTTTCAATGGCGGTTAAAATGCCCTCCCGTCGGCATTTTTCCAGAATGGCACGAGTGAATTGGGGCTGAACAAGTGGCTCTCCTCCGGAAATGGTGACGCCCCCGTTGGTCCCGTAAAATGGAAGATCCTCGCGAATCTCAGCCATCACCTCTTCAACGCTCATTTGGCGCCCCGCCAGTTGCAGCGCACCCGTGCTGCAATGGCGCGTGCATTCACCGGAGGCGCGGCATTGCGACCACAAGAGCTGGTGGGAGCCGGAGGCGAATTGATGAACACCATTCGGGCAAGCTGAGGCGCAGTCTCCGCAGCCGAGGCACTTGGCGGGATCGAAGAGGAGTTCGGGTTTGCGGTGAACGGTTTCCGGGTTATGACACCAGGCGCAGTGCAGCAGACATCCTTTCAGAAACACGGTGGTCCGGATTCCGGGACCATCGTGCAATGAGAACCGCTGAATATCAGATACCACGCCGCCAATCATAGTTAAAGGATGACTAGGGATTAGTGATGGGGGCCCCGGATTTTTCCGCCGTCGTCACCGTCGGTGAAGATGGAAAGGATAGTACCACGCGCGGTCCCTGTGGGCGCTGAAGACGAGGTGGATCGTTCCTTTGTAGCTTTGTAAGTTTGCAGTATCCATGACGCCGCGGAGACTAGCCTCGGGAGAGTTCGCGGTTCTTGCGGATCAGGGCGACCCTGGTTTGCACGCTGGCACGCGAGGTCAGGCCGTCTTCGGGGGTGTGGAGCACGTAGTCGAGCAAGCGCTCGATAGTCGTGGTGGCGACGTGGCAGCGGGTATCCGACGATGCGTAGTAAATGAAGACGCGGCCGTCGGGCCGGACAATCCAACCGTTGCAGAAGACCACATTGGAAACATCGCCAATCCGTTCCTCATCCCGGGGAGCCAGGAAATACCCGGCTGGCCGGGCGATGACTTTTTGCGGTTCGCCAATGTCGCTCAGAAAACAGTAGAGGACGTAACGCAAGCCAGCCGCGGTGTTACGGACGCCATGGGCCAGATGCAGCCAGCCGTGCTCGGTTTTGATCGGGAGGGGGCCCTGCCCATTCTTGGATTCCTTGATCGTATGATAGACCCGCGGGTCCACGATCTGCTCGACGCCCACTTCCGCGTGCTCCATGCTGTTGCAGAGAGCCCATCCGATGCCGCCGCCCGAGCCGGTTTCAATGAAGCCTTCCTGTGGTCGGGTATAAAGAGCGTACCGGCCATTAATGAATTCCGGATGCAGAACGACATTGCGTTGCTGTGCCGCGGGGGAATTCAAATCGGGGAGACGTTCCCATTTTTTTAAATTCCGCGTGCGGACGATCCCGCATTGAGCGATGGCGCTGGAGGAGTCGTGGACCGGGGCCTCCAAGTCTTTGCGTTCCGTGCAGAAGAGACCGTAGATCCAGCCGTCCTCGTGCTGCGTGAGCCGCATGTCGTAGACGTTGGTGTCGGGAATCTCGGTTTGGGGAAGGTCTACGGGTTCGTCCCAAAAATGGAAGCGGTCGATGCCATTATCGCTTTCGGCAACGGCGAAGAATGATTTACGATCGGCTCCTTCCACCCGGCAGACGAGGAGATATTTGCCGTCCAGGTAAATCGCGCCGGGATTAAAGACGGCGTTGACGGCTTGCCTTTCTTCAAGGTAAGGGTTGGTCGTTGGGTTCAGGTCGAAACGCCAGTCGAGCGGAATGTGATCGGCGGTGAGAACCGGGAAACGGTAGCGCTCGAAAACGCCGTTATACCAACTGGGATCGGCTTCGTTGGGCCGTTGGATGAGACGTTCGTGGCGAAGGGTTAGTTCGTTGAGTTTTTCGGGAAACGACTTCATGAATGGGGCTTTGGGGTGGGGAAGGTGGTTTCGCCCTGGAAGAATTCGCAGGGAAGAAGGATCTGACGCGGAGTGTCGCCGGGATTGTCGAGTCGGTAGGCGAGGCGGCGGAGCGCGGCGGCGCCGACGAGGTTGTCGCGGACTTCTGTAGTAGTTAATCGCGGCAGGTGAGGCGCTGGCGTTTGGCGGCGGTGGAAACCGGTCACGGCAACGTCATCCGGAATTTGCAGCCCGCGTTTGAGCAGGCCGGAGCAGAGCCAGTTGGCGGCGATATCACTCGCGCATACCCAAGCGCGAATGCCTTGGGTGATTTTTTCGGCGACTTTTCCCGTGGCCGCCTCATCCTCTTGGGCCCGGGCGCTGAATACGGCGCGTTTGTCGGTAACGGGAACGACGTCATCGAGATTAAAGGGAAGGCCGAAAGCCAGCATGGTTTCTGCGTAAGCGGCAAAACGGGAACGAACCCAACTGATTTCCGGATGCAAACCAAGAAAACCGATCCTGCGGTGTCCGGCTTGCTGCAAATGCTGGACAAGGGAAAACATGCCGCCGATGTGATCGATCCCAATAACATCAATGGGCAGAGTGGGGTAATGTTCCACGATGGAAACGGTGGGGAGCTTGCGGCTCAACGCGTCGACGACTTCGTCGGGCCACTTGTAGATCAGGAGAATTCCGGAGACGAGCCCAAGGCGTAGCGAAGGAGGCTGGTACTTTGGATTCAGAATGTTGAGCGCTTCGGCTTCCGAGGAGACATGGGAAAGGAGCGAAAAATTAAGGGAAAGAGCGACTTGGCTCATTCCCGCGAGGTATCCCGCCGGAGCCTCAGTCGCGCCCGAGGTTAGCATGAGGATGTTGCGCGGATGGGAAGGCGCCTCGTTTTGTTTCTTACGAGGGGGGATGTAGCCCAGTACATGGGCCTGTTCCATAACCCGTGCGCGCGTTGCGGGATGAATGCCCGGCATGTCGCGCAAAGCCCGGGAAACCGTAGATACGGCGATCCCGAGTTGTCTGGCTATGTCCTCTAAGGCGATAGCGGATTCTGGATGGTTCATTTTAGGGGAGCTTGCAAACAAGGTAGCAACAAATGGCAAAAAGTGGCAATTACTTTTTCCTGATTTCTGAACCGTAGGGATGGATTGCGAGAAGAGTTTTAGAGAACAACGAGGTTATATCTTGATCTGAAAGCCATTAAGCTCTCTTCCGCCTGAGGAAACGGCCTGCAATATTCTGCAAAACTAAGGAACTTCGGGAAAGGTGTTTTTTCTCCCGCCGGGAGTAAAACTAAGGGAGCCGCATTATATAATTGGCACCGCGGTCAAATGGCTGCCGGGAGTGATCCTCACTGTCTTCCGGAGCAATGCGGGCATGCCGGTAGAAAATTTGCCGCTGGCTGCCGGTTCAGGTTGGGGGGGGGCCATTCGGCTACCCGGCATTGATGCGGAGGCAGTTGCCTCGTTATTTTTCTGAAATTGCAGCGGTGGTTTTACCTTGCAGGAACTTACACGGCAGCAGGATAAGGCGCGGAGTTTCATCCTGGTGATCCAGTCGGTACGCCAGGCGGCGGAGAGCGGCTTCTCCCACTAACTCGTCCCGCACTTCTGTAGTGGTTAGCAGCGGGAGGTTGGCCATTGCTGAGGGCCGACGATGGAACCCGGTAAGAGCGACGTCTTCTGGAACCCGAAAACCGTGCTGGAGCAGGCTGGCGCAAAGAGCGTTGCCCACGGTGTCACTTGCGCAAATCCATGCCCGTACTCCTTGTTCCACTTTCTTAATCGCTTTTTCGATGGCTTCATCGTCCTTGGCCTGAACGCTGAAGGCGGCCCGCTCATTGGTAAGTGACACGGTATCTTCAAAATGAAACGGCAGTTCATGTGCCAGGAGTGCCTCCATATAAGCCGCAAAGCGGGAACGAACCCAACTTGTGTCTGTCCGCAACCCAAGAAAACCGATGCGTTTGTGGCCGCTTTGCTTCAAATTCTGGACCAGCGCAAACATTCCCCCGATGTGGTCAATGCCGATGACGTCAATGGGCAGATTGGGGTACTGTTCCACAATGGAAACCGTGGGGTATTTGCGGCTAAGAGCCTCCACCACTTCATCTGGCCAGCGGTAAATCAGCACGATGCCGTTCACCAATCCCATACGCAGAGAGGGAGGTTGGTAATTGGGGTTGAGAATGTTGAGTGCTTCGGCTTGAGTCGTGACGTGTGAGAGCAGCGAAAAATTGAACGGAACAGCGGATTGGCTCATCCCCGCAAGGTATCCGGACGGCGTTCCCGTCGCTCCCGAAGTCAGCATTAAGATATTCTGAGGCTGAGCTGGCACTTCGTCGCTTTTTTTGCGCGGTGGGATATACCCCATGGCGTTTGCTTCGCTGACGACTTTGGCTCGCGTGGCGGGGTGAATGCCGGGCATGCCCCGCAATGCCCGCGACACCGTGGACACCGCGATGCCGAGCCGTTTGGCAATATCTTCCAACGCAATGACCGGTTCTGGATTTCGCATTTTCTCGAACGCTCTCTCTGTAGGCGCTGCCGGAAACTAAAAGGATTTGCGAAACGTTGCAATCTGAAAGTCTCAAGCTTGCAGACGCACACGCGAAACCGACGCTCTTGAGGGCACCTCTGGAAACCGGCGGCGCGTCATCCATTTTGTCTTTTTGCGCCCTTTTGGCCCCATTTTTCAGTCAATATTGATCAATATTGCCCGAAAAATGGGGCCAAAAGGCCATCAAAAATCCTTCATGGCTGGCATGCCTCGGTTTCCAGAGGTGCCCTTGATTGTATTTATCCCGGCCTCTTACGGAAGAAGTGCGGATCGCGACTGTTTTTCCTGCATTCAACCTTGGTGAAAACACAGTAAGAGCGGCGGGTAATGCAAAAAATAGAAAAAAAGAGCAAAATTGAGAGAATGTAATTGATGCGTTTGCGATCTTTTGGTAGCAATTGTGAGGAAGTTGATTTCCATAACCCTCATATTGGTATGAAAACCCCCTGCAAAATACCTTCCTCCCGTTCATTAGTTTCCTCTATTGAGGCCGCCGAGCACACACGTTCGCGGCTTACCAAAATTCTGCTCGCTTGTTCGGTTGCGGCCCTTTCGGGGCAGTTTCAGGCGCAAGCGGCTACCGCGACTTTCTACTGGGATACAACGACCACCGGCCTCTGGAGCAACGGGGCGAACTGGAGTGATACCGCTACCAGCGGAGGGAATACCGGCACTGCACCGTCAAGCAGCAGCACGGCTGTCTTTAACCAGAGCAGCGTCAATGGCGATGAAACGGTCCAGTTGAGTGCCGATGCCACGATCGCCGGGCTTATCTTTAACAACACAGAGAAGACGCAGCTGGAGAGCAGTAGTTCCACGGCCCATACCCTGACACTCGGTTCCGGCGCGATCACTGTTAATTCCGGCGCGGGGGCCGTGACAATCGGTGACGCGACCAACACTCTCAACGTCTCGCTCGCCAACGGCGCGGCGATCACGCTCAACGGAGCCACCGGTTTGACCTTTACCAATACCGTCGGCTTTGGCGCCGGTTCGAACATCGCGGTTACAGTGAATGGAGCCGGCAATACAGTGACATTGGGGGCACTTACCCTTAATGCCAGCAACGTAGCCAGCCGTGCCGTGTCATTCGGTGGCTCGGCCAACGTGACCGTTAACGGGCTGGTGGCGGACGGCGGTTCCGTCGCTGCTGGCCTGACTTATAACGGAAGCGGTACACTTACCCTTTCTGGTAACAATACTTACACTGGAGTGACAACCATTGGCAATACGACCGCGGGCAGTGTTGCCACGGTGAGTATTAATAATGTTGGCGCTTTGGGGGCCGGAGCGTCTGCTTTGTCCATGAATGGTGGCACTGGTGGCGGGGGCAAGCTTGTTTACACCGGTAACAGCGCCACTTGGACGCGTGGAATTACAATCTCCAACGCCAGTACGACCGCGGAGGTCGACTCGGCAACCGCAGGACAGACTTTGACGATTTCCACGGGCAATATTACTTTCTCCGCGAGTTCGGAAACCTTGATTCTTGGCGGTGTGGGCAACACCACAATCAGCAGCAACATTGTAGGGAACGGTTATATAACCAAAAAGGATTCGGGTACGGTATTGCTCACCGGTTCCAATGGTACCGGCTCCTCCAATGCCATCACCATTTCCGGCGGCACGCTGCAATTTGGCGGGACGAATGCGTTAATGTCTGGCGCCACGTCAAACTGGACAGCAGCGAAAATCAAAGTATCGAGCGGGGCGACCGTGGCCTTCAACGTCGGTGGCACGGGCGAGTTTACAACCGGTAACGTAACTACGTTGCTCACCAACCTCGACGGAGCGGTAACTAACAACGGTTTGCAAGCCGGTTCGACCATTGGTTTCGATACCACCAATGCAGAGGGCGGAAACTTCACGATTGCCAATGTAATTAAAGACACAACCGGGACCGGTGGAGGCTCGGTAGGTGTTACCAAGCTTGGTTCTGGCATGTTGACACTTAATGGAGCAAACACCTACTCTGGGACTACGACCGTTACCAGCGGGACGCTGAATCTTGGTGGATCGCTTGCTGGAGGGGTTAACGTCCAAAGCAACGGTGTGTTCATTGGTAATGGCACCGTGAGTGGTTTGGCAAATGTTAGCGGCTCGGTTGCCGGTTCGGTTAGCTTCAGCGGAGATGTGACTGTTAACAATACCGGAAGCATGGGGGGAGGCCATTCCTTCGCCGGTAATGTAACGCTAAACAACAGCACCGTTGGGAATGTTACGAGCGATATTTCCTTGGCATTGGGAAAAACTCTGCGTGGCAACGGCGGAACGTTGGGGATCGTGACGGTGGGTAGTGGCGTTATTGCTCCGGGTTCAGATTCGTCGGTTGGCAATCTCACCGTTGGCGGGATTACGTGCAACGCATCGTCTTACATTGATATACGGATCAACAGCGCCACAGAATACGATACGCTCACGACCACAACCGCAGGCGCTTTGACCTTGGCGGGAGACCTGAACTTGACCGTGAGCAGCAGTTACGTTGCAGGAGACGATACACTTCTGCTGATTCTCAATGCCGGTTCCTCGAGTGTTGTAACATCGCAGTTCGGCGAAGTGCTGGTGAACGGTACTTCCTACTCGGGAGCTGCCAGTACGCTGATTAGCATCGGCGGCGAACAGTTTACGCTTAGCTATACCGCTGGTGATGGAAACGACATCGGGTTGGTGGCGGTCGCTGTTCCCGAGCCCTCCACATGGGCGATTGCTGTTTGTGGCTGCGCCGCACTGATCCTACTTCAGCGACGTCGCCGGTTCGTATGATATTTCGTATTGGAACGAACTATTTCAATTATCATAGGTTCTAACGTGTCTTTCAAAATTAGTATTACGAAATGGGGAATGGCAGTCGTCATCGGATGGTTGACGGTCGTTCCGGTGTTGGCCATTGAACAAGGCGAAGATGCTAATGGGCGTATTCCTCCAGAGAATGCGATCCATCTAAAGCGGATTAAGGGGCCGAGCTTGGCGTCCAGCAACGCCCTATTTCAAAACAGTATCAACTTGAAGCCGGGAGGCGACTATATCGTTTCATTTTGGGCGCGTGCAACGGATACATTCAAAATGAATGTTTCCACCAAATTGTGCGTTGCCCCGTGGGCATTTTTTGGACTGCGCAGTGAGGTGCAGTTAACGCCGTCATGGCGGCGTTATTCGTTGCCGTTCAAGGCCGACGGCGCGATCCCGGAACATTCGCGGCTGACATTTGAATACGCGGCTGTGGCGGAGGTATGGATTGCGGATGTCCAGATTCGAACATCTGGCGGTTCTGACAATCAGGCCGAGCACGCTATCGCGAATGCGCGTTTTATTGACGATCTGGAACAGTGGTATGTGGATGGAATGAAAAAGGGTGCGTATGAGGCCACGGTGGAGCCGATGTCGGCGTCGACGGCTGAGGCATCGAAATAGTCTTTCCATTATATTTCACATTTTTCATATGCGATTTCCCAAGATCCTTCAGTCTTTCAACATTATAGCGCTTTTCGCCTTTACGGTGGCTACGGCATTTGCCGCGGATTCTATTCAGCCGCTAACTATTCGCGGTGAAGATTTCGTGGATCCGTCTGGGCACGTCATTCGGTTTTGGGGTGTTAATTTGGTCGGGTGTTATCCTGTTCACGTTCGGGCTGATGGCATTGCGGAGAACCTTTCTTCATTGCAAGTCAACTTGGTCCGCCCGCATCATCTGTTACGCCCGAGTCTGGATTGGAATCCCCGTATGGTGAGCGGCGCGATTGTTCGTTATCGCGACAACTCTCGCGAGTTCGACACCGAAGCGTTGGACCACTTCGACTATCTTAACGCTGTTTTGCGCAAGAAGGGGATTTATCTATCCCTATCGGTTCATTTCAGCCGCAAATATCTTCCTGGCGACGTGGAGATTCTCAAGTCCGATGACAACGACCGGACTGCCTGGCGGGCTTCCGTGAAAGAACTTAACAGCTGGCCGTGGCAGAAGGCTACGTCTCCCAACAAAATGCTGCCGATGGTGGACGAACGGGCGGCGTTGCTGGATGAAGAATTTGCTAGAAATCTTCTCATGCATGTTAACCCATATACGGGGTTGAGCTATGCCGAGGACCCGCAGGTGTTGACAATAGAAGTGCGTAATGAAGCATCCTTTGAATACGCCATCATTTGCGGTAACAAACTCCCGGATTACATGCAGGCCGAACTGGTGCAGAAATGGACCGATTATGCCACCAAGGCGGGGATTGCTCCCGGCGACCTCTACCGGCCCGCGGACGAGCAGGCGCGGGAAATCCGGTCAAAGTTCCTGGAGAAGCTTGACGAGGACTTTTTTAACCGCATGAAGAAAGTTGTGCGTGCCACGGGATGCAAAGCGCCGATGACTTTCTCGAATTTATGGCAAGGGGACAGTGCCGCCGAAATGCATGCGCGGACTGCCGACCATATGGAGAACCATCTATATATGGACCCGTTAGTCACAGGCAGTGCCGCAGACGGCATCTATGAACTGACTAAAACCGCGCTGGCCGGAAAACCATTTTTCGTCGGAGAGTTAAATCAGGCTGAGGGGGCGAATAATATTCAAGCTCAGTCGCCAGTGCGGACGATGTTGCCGTTGGCTGCAAGCGCCTATGGACTGTTGCAAAATTGGAGTGGTCTGGTCTGGTTCGCTTGGGAGCATGGCGACTCAATGCTCGCTGATGACGGCTGGGCTCAAAATGAGGGGAGGGCATCCCAGCTGGGCAGTATGGTGAACGACGGTATGATGATCGACCATATTCGCACGGCGGGAATCATTTTCCGGCGCGGTTTGGTAGCCAAGAGTCGGGAACCGCAAGTGATGGCTGTCGATGCGCCGTTGGCTGTGCGCGATTACAAGAGCCTGATGCGGGGCAAGTACAGCTACATGCCCGGATGGCAAAACATTCACGGGATGCGCAAGGTATTTGGGATGGTTCCCGCCCAGCAGCATTCTGCTCCGTGGATGACCGCTTCGCCAGAGAATCCCATCATTTCCGACACGGGTGAAATTGTGAAGGATATCCAGCGCAAGCAGGTTTCGGTTTCCGCACCTCAGGCGGAAGCCTTTAGCGGATTTTTAGACAGCCGCGCACCGGCGGCACTCAAGCGCCTGCGGCTTGAAGGTGAAAACGGCTTTGTGACGGTGATTTTGGTAGCGGATGACGGCAAGCCGATTGAAGAAAGCAGCAGTCTAGTCATTAGCCGCACCGCGCTGGACGCATCCCATGCGGAGACCAGCGGTCCTCGGGTTCGTTTGATGGGCATGAAGAAACCTATAGGCGATTTGCATTGGACGGTGCGTTTGACGCGTCCGCGGGCTGCCGCATCGCTCATGAAAGATTTCGATGGAGTCGAATATCATCCGCTCACTATTGCGGCTGATGGGTCCGTTGAACTGCCATTGGCCGACTGGCATGAGTGCGAATTAAGTTTACGAAAGTAAAGCGGCCTACTGTTTCGATTCCTATTTTTGTTAGTATATGATTCAAGGAAAACCGCTGAATATTGGAATGATCGGCCTCAACTGGGGAGGGTATATTGCGAAAACCCTGTCATTGAGCCCTACGAACCAGTTCTTCAAACTGGCTGCTGTGTGCGACATTGATACCCAGAAAGCGATCGAATTTGGCGGTCAATGCGGAGTGAAGGTCCATCGCGATTTGGACGAAATGCTTGCGGACGATGATATTCCCGTGGTGGCATTATTTAGCGGACCTGCAGGCCGCTCTGATTTGTTAAGGCGCATTATCAGGGCAGGCAAAGACGTGATGACGACGAAGCCGTTTGAAGTTGATCCGGTGGCGGCCCGAAGTGTGCTGGAAGAGGCAAAGAGCCTTGGCCGTGTGATTCATTTGAATTCGCCTTCGCCGGAAATTCCTGCATACCTCCAGCAGATTCGTAAGTGGCGGGAGGAATATCATCTTGGCGAGCCCATTCATTGCCGAGGCGAAGTGCTAGTTTCGTATCGAGAGACCGAAGATGGCCGCTGGCTCGATGATCCAGAGCGTTGTCCTGCCGCGCCGGTTTTCCGCCTTGGAATTTATGTGATAAACGATTTGATTCGCCTCTTCGGTCGCATTAGCGAAGTACAGATTATCGCTAGCCGTATCTTTACCGGGCGGCCCACGGCAGATAATGCGCAACTTAGTCTGCGATTTGAAAATAAAGCGATTGGCAGCGTCTATGCCACTTTTTGCGTTGATAACGGACAGCATTACGCTAACTCGCTGATTCTTCATTACGAGAGAGGGACGATTTACAGGAATATGCTTCCGGTGGGCTATGATCAGGCGGAGGCAACATCGCGCCTTTTGTTGTTTGCGGCCTGCGAACAAAAAAAGGTTGTTACGCAGGAGTGGACCCAGCCTGAGATATCTGGGGCTTATCAGTGGGACGCCTTCTATGACGCCGTTACTCGACACCGCGCCGTGCCGATGCCGATTGAAGATATTGTCCACGCTATCGACGTTATAGCTGCCATGGCTCGGGCGGAGCGAGGCGGAAAGACTGAACTGGTCAGGAGATAAGGCTCATTCATGAGTGGCGAAAGAAAAGTCCATATTGGTATTTATGGCGCGAACGGCCATCAAATCCATGAAGCGCTGTCAAATCACTCTAGAGCTTGTTTAGTTGCGGTAGCTGGATTTCCCCGGGAGAAGTTGCCCTCCAAGCTGCGGGCGGAAGCGGGCATTTGTTTTTATCCTTCATTGGAAGATATGTTGAACGACTCCCGCGTGGAGTTGGTTTCGCTGTGTTCGCCAAGACGCTGCGATCAAGCAGACGATGCGATCAAGGTATTGCGGGCGGGAAAGAATGTTTATGCCGAAAAGCCTTGTGCCATGGAGGAGGCGGAAATGGATGAAATTCTGCGCGTGGCAGGAGAGACTGGCTGCCATTTCCATGAAATGGCCGACACGGCTTTCATGTACCCCTACGATTCGATACGCCAAATCGTCAGGGATGGAACGCTGGGAAGAGTGATCCAGGTGATAGCGGAGAAATCGTATCCCTATAAGGATTGGCGTCCGCAGGACGAGATGGTTGATGGAGGGCTAATCCGCCAATGTGCCGTTCATGCGTTCCGGTTTATTGAACACGTCGCAAACGTTAAAATCTGTTCCGTACAAAGTATCGAGACCACTGCGGGAGATCCGAAAAATGGGAATCTGCGGATGGCGGCTAGTTTCCTTTTGGGACTAGAAGAAGGCGCTATTGCCTCCGTTGCGGCTAATTATCTCAATCCTTCTGGAAGCGGTATCTGGGGCTACGAAACATTGCGTATCCTTGGCGAAAAGGGAATGGTGGAGTCGACTCAGGGCGGGCAGCATACCCGCTTGGTGATTGGTGGCCAAGATAAAGGCAAGCTGGAGAAGGTTGCCCAACGAGTTGACTATTTGGACGCCTATGTGCAGACCCTACTTGGAGACGGCGAGATGCCGTTGACTACGGATGAAGAATTGAGCCCTACACGGTGGGTGATTCGCGCCAAAAATTCGTGTGTCATACATGGTAATAATGCTGAGCCATTCCAATTGTTATGAGCATGAGCCAAATTTGCTGTAAATATCTGTTGGGCGGTAAAGGTTGGTTCGACCCTTGAAAACCCAGCGCACAAATTTTACCCGTTTCCTGCTTTTTTCTTGCGGTGCCTGCTTGTGCAGCGGCTTTAAAGCGTATTCCCCGCGAAGCCTGTATTGATGCGGGGAAATGGCGGAAGGGGTGGGATTCGAACCCACGGTTAGGTTTCCCCAACGTTCGATTTCGAGTCGAGTGCCTTAAACCGGACTCAGCCACCCTTCCGTTGTTTGCCGCGCCAACCTAGTGGGCTCCCGGGGGTTGCGCAACCAAAAAGTGGCGGCCGCGCGCTTCTTTCCGCCCTTTCTCTACCCCGGCGGCGACCTTCCAGAACTTTCGGCGCGATCTTTGGATGGCTTTCCATTACGATGGCCCCATTGATGCCATGAAAAACTCTCCCGCACGTTTGATTGTCGCTGTCAGCGAATCCGATCCCGATCTCCTTTACGCCACGCGGTTTTCCGCTCCCGATGCCTTTGTTTTCCTGGAGGCCGGGGGCCGCCGCACGGTGATGCTCAATGACCTGGAACTCAACCGTGGCCGCGCTCAGGCCCAGGTGGATGAGGTGCTCGCCTGGAGCGATGTGGCCGGGCGTGCGGGGCGCTCGCCGTCGTTCGCTGCGGTGGTCTTGCAGCTGCTTAAAGAACGGCGGGTTCGCAAGGCGCTGGTGCCTGCATCGTTTCCGCTCGGGCTGGCGATGGCGTTGGTCAAGGGGGGCGTCAAACTGGTGCCGGTGAACGGCCTTTTTTTCCCGGAACGCGAATTCAAGTCTGCCGATGAACTGCGCCTGCTCCGCAAGGCCCTGGTGATTACCGAGGCGGGGTTGGCGCGCGCCATGGAGGTCCTTTCAGCCACCAAAACGGGCTCCGCGGGGAGGCTTCAGTGGGGTGGGGGAACGCTCACTTCGGAAAAACTGCGCGCCGAGATTGACTCGGCCATTCTCCGCGCCGGAGGCAGCCCTGCGAACACCATTGTCGCCGGGGGCGAGCAGGGGTGCGATCCGCATGAAACCGGCCATGGCCCGCTGAAGGCGAATTCGCTCATCATCATGGACATCTTCCCTCGTGACGCCCGCACCGGGTACTTTGGCGATATGACCCGCACGGTCGTCCGGGGCCGGGCTTCCGAGGCTCAGCGGCGGCTCTGGGAGACGGTGCTCGAAGGGCAGAACTGGGTCCTTAAAACGATGAAGCCGGGCATGGACGGGGCTGTGGTGCACCGGAAACTTACCGAGTTTTTTGCCTCGAAAGGCTATCCGACCGAACCGCGCGACGGCCGCCCGACGGGCTTCTTTCACGGCACCGGCCACGGCCTCGGGCTGGAGATCCACGAGGAGCCCCGCTTTGGTCGGACCCGGTTCAAGCCGGGGCAAGTTCTCACGGTCGAGCCGGGGCTCTATTACCCCGGGCTGGGGGGCGTGCGAATCGAGGACGTGGTGACGGTTACCGAGAAGGGCATTCGCGTGCTGAGCCGGTTCGAGAAGCGCCTGGAAATCTGACTTGGGGCAAGGTGCTCGGCCTAGACTAGAGCCACTCCCCGCCTTCGGCTGCCGCCGATTGCAGAAAGGCGCCCAGAGCCCGCACGCGGGCCTCGGCTTCCGCGCGCGCGGCGGGGAAATGCAGCCTGCTCGGCAGCTCCCGCAGCGCGCGTTCCAGCGAACGGAGCGCGTCTTTGAAGGTCGAAAAGCGGGTGTCGCGCCCGATCTTGCAGACGGTGCGCAGAATCCCCACCGCGCCGAGTTGTTCGAGGATGTCCGCGTCGCGCAGCAGCGCCCCCTCCACCGTTGAGGGGGTGGCCGAAGGCTGGTGGTTACGGATCGCCTCAATGACCGCCGGGATTTTCGCTTCGGGAAAACCGAATTGCCGCAATAGCTCCGGGGCGCGGTCGAGGACGTAGGCCACGTTGTCCCAGCGGGCGAGCGCCTCCGGGTCCTCGGGGCGGTGCCCGGTGAAGACCCCCAGGTCGTGCAGCCAAGCCGCTGCGTGGAGCACGTCGTCGTCGAACGCGAGCCCTTCGGCCAGCTTGCGCGCCAGTCGGTAGAGCCGCGGCTGGTGGCTGAATTTCTCCACCGGCAAGGCGTTCGCGCGAAGGTAATCCTCGATGGCGTGGCGGAAATCGGGTGCGGTCATGCCCATTGAATAAGCAACGGGCCGGGCCTTGGCGAGGCGGTTTGTCGTTGACTCCCGCCGCAAAAGAGCGGAAAGAGCACTTGAAATGCCCGCAGATCCGCTCATCGATTTTGACGCCAACGCGACCACCCGCGTGGACCCGCGCGTGGTCGAGGCGATGCTCCCTTTTTTGACCGAGAACTACGGGAACCCCTCGGGCGGCTATCGCTTTGGCAAGATCGCCGCCAACGCCGTGCGCAAGGCGCGGGAGCAGGTGGCCCGGCTGCTCGGCTGCGAGCCGGAGGAGGTCCTCTTCACCAGCGGCGGGACGGAGGCGAATGCGACCGCCATCCATTCGGCGCTGGAGCTCAACCCCGGCCGGAAGCGCCTTGTCACGAGCCCCGTCGAACACCATGCCGTTCTCAAGCCGTTCGAGGCGCTGGAAGCCCGTGGCTACCACGTCGCGCGCCTCGGGGTCGATGACGATGGAAATCTTGATACGAGTGACATCGATCATATAATCAGCGACGAAACCGCCCTCGTTTCCGTCATGATGGCCAACAACGAAACCGGCGTTCTTTTTCCCGTTGGCGAGCTTGCCTCGAAGGTGCGGGAACGGGGTGTTTTCTTTCATACGGACGCGGTTCAGGCGGCGGGTAAGATTCCGCTACAGGTCTCTGAAACCGCTATTTCTTTTATGAGCATCTCCGCTCATAAAATTCACGGCCCCAAGGGCGTCGGCGCGCTCTACATCGACCGCCGCGTGGCCTTTCGGCCTCTGTTTTTCGGCGGCGGTCAGGAAGCCGGGAAACGCGCGGGCACAGAGAACGTCCCGGGCATCGTTGGCTTGGGCGCGGCGGCGGAACTGGCGGCAGAGGCGCTTGAAACCGAGCGCACCGAAGGGGCCGCATTGCGCGACTTCTTCGAACGCTCGGTGCTGGAGCGCATTTCCGGTGTCCTCGTCAATGGCGGCGGCGCGCCCCGCCTGCCGAACACCTCCAACCTTGCCTTTGACGGCATCGAAGCCGAGGGGGCGCTCATCATGCTCGACCGGGCGGGGATTTGCGCCTCGGCCGGGTCGGCATGCACGGCGGGCTCGCTCGCCCCCTCGCACGTGCTGACCGCCATGGGGTTTTCCCGCGAGAGGGCCCGGAGCAGCCTCCGGTTTTCGTTCTCGCGGTTCAATACCCGGGCCGAGGTGGAGCGCGTGTTGGGGGTGCTCCCCGGTATCGTCGCCCGGCTGCGGGGCCTGTAGCGTTTTTATTTCACCGCCACGTAGCAGGCAAAGACGCTATTGCGGTGCAGCACGTCCCAGTGGGTGAACCCAGCGGCGGATAGCAGCTCGGCCTGGAACTGGAGCGGCCGGGGCGAATCTTCCTTCTCTATATAGGCGAACACTTTTTCCCGGTAGGCCTCGCCGCCCAGGCTCGTGAGATAGTCGCCGTAGCGCGCCCACATCACCGCTTGCACGTCCGGCAGAGCGAAGCAGACGAGGTCCGAAACGTAGAGCCGCCCGCCGGGCTTGAGCCAGCGGTGCAATTGAGCGAACGCCCGTTTCCAATCCTCGTCGTCGCGCAAATGGTGCAGCACCGCCCCGGCCAGGATGGCGTCGAAGGTCCCTGCGGGAAAATCCAGGTCGCGGAAATCCCCCTGGTGCGCCTTGATCGAGGCCGCCCGGCCTGTTTGGCTCACGCGAAGGCGGGCACGGTCCAGCATCGGCGCGCTTAAATCGGCCAGGTGGCAGTGCAGCCCCGCGGTTTCCCCGAGCACCCGCAGCGTGAAATTTCCCGCGCCGCAGCCGATGTCCAGAACCGTCGAGCCGGGCCGCAGGTGGAGCGTGCTCCCTCGGGCAACCAGGTCTAGAATGAGCGCCGCATCCAGGATCGCCTGCTGGCCGGTCTCCAGGTTGCTGAACCGCTCCACGTCGGCGTCGAACCGGGCGCGGATCTCCTCTGTCGTCGATTTGCTTTCCAATGGCGTGCTCATAGGGATGGCCCAAAGCATAACCCGTGAGGCGGATTGTCAGAATTGCTATTGCCAAATAACGGCGATACCCTTTCGGCATGAACCGCCCCGACATTCGGGAATTGGAGTGCTTCGTCGCCGTGGCCGAGGCGCTCAACTTTTCCAAAGCCGCAAAAGCGCTGCACCTCTCCCAGCCGCCGCTCACCCGGCGCATCCAGACGCTGGAGGAAAAGCTCGGCTCCCGCCTCTTCGTGCGCGATACCCACTCTGTCACCCTTACCGAAGCGGGCCAGCTCTTTTTGGAAGACGCCCGGACCACCCTGCGCCAGCTCGACCGCGCCACCGACACCCTCCGGCGCGCCCGCCGGGGCGAGACCGTGCGGCTGCGCCTGGCCTTCATCGGCGCGCTGCTGGATGAGAACTTGGTCCACCTCCTGCAACAATTCCGCGCCGCCCACCCCGCCTGTCAGCTCGATGTCGCCGACCTTGCCCCCGCCGCCCAGATGGCCGCGCTCCAGGCGGGGCAGCTCGATGGCGGGTTCATCGGAGCCGCCCCGGCCCGCACGCCCAAGGGCATCGCCTTTACCGTCTGGAACGAGGAGCCCTTCGTGCTCGCCATGCCCGAGGGCCACCCACTTTCCCGCGTCGAGCCGCTGGAGTGGGCCGACCTCGACGGCTTGCCGTGGGTCATGGTCTCCCGCACCGCTGCCCCGGCTTTCCGCCAGCAGTTCTCCGAACTCGTCGAGGCCCACCGGCTCTCCGCTCGGATCGTCCAGGAGTCCGAGCGCCTCCCCGCCGTGCTCACCATGGTCGCGGCGGGCAGCGGCGTCACCCTTGTCTCAGCATCCATCCGGCGGCTCATCGCCTCCGGCGTCACCTTTCGCGAACTGCCCGCCCCAGCGCCCCGGCTGCGCCACGCCTTCGCCTACTCGGCTCCCTCTGCCGCCGCCTCCCCCCTGGCCGACTTTTTGGAGGAATTGCGCGCCCTGCATCTTTGATTTGCCAGCGGGCATCTTCTGGCTTTCAATGAGAATCTTTCTCGCACAACCATGGACCAGCAACTTGAACAACTCCGCGCCGAAGCCCTCGCGGCCCTCGCGGCGGCGGCCGACGAAGCCGCCATCGAAGCCGTTCGCATCGCCTTCCTTGGGCGGACGGGCAAAATTTCCGTCTTAAGCGAGGGGATGCGCACCGTCTCCAAAGAGGACAAGCCCCGCATCGGCAAACTTCTCAACGAAGTCCGTAACGCCGTCTCCGGCGGCGTCGATGCCCGCAAAGCCGCCCTCGAAGCCGACCGCGACCAAGCCGCCCTGGCCGGGATCGACCTCACCCTGCCCGGCATTCCCGTGCCCCAGGGAGCCGTCCACCCCATCAACCAGATGCTGGAACGCGCCGTGGCCATCTTCCGCAAAATGGGCTTCGCGCTGGCCGATGGCCCCGACATCGAGGACGAGTGGCACTGTTTCGACGCCCTCAACACCCCCGAGGACCACCCCGCCCGCAACGAAGCCGACACCTTCTACCTCCCCGACGGTCGCCTCCTGCGCACCCAGACATCCACCGTCCAGGTTCGCACCATGGAGCTCGTCGCCCCGCCCGTGCGCATCATCGCCCCCGGCTGCGTCTACCGCCGCGACGAGGCCGATGCCACCCACCTGGCGCAGTTCACCCAGATCGAGGGCCTCTACGTCGACGAAGGCGTGACCTTGGGCGACCTCAAGGGCACCATCGAGTATTTCTTCCGCGAGCTCTTGGGCTCCGACGCCCAGGTGCGCATGCGCCCCCACTTTTTCCCGTTCACTGAGCCGAGCTTCGAGGTCGATATCAAAGCCTCCGCCCTCGGCAAGGGCGACAAATGGCTGGAGCTCGCGGGCTGCGGCATGGTCGACCCGGCGGTATTCGCGCAGATCAACCAGAAACGTGGCGACCAAGCCTACGACGCCGAGAAATACACCGGCTTCGCCTTCGGCTTCGGCCTCGACCGCTTGGCCATGATCCTCAGCGGCGTCTCCGACATCCGCCTTTTCACCGAAAACGACGTGCGCTTCCTCGCGCAATACAAGTAAGCACCATGAAAGTCTCTCTTAACTGGCTTAAAGAACTCGTCGACCTTCCCGCCGACGTCAACGCCCTCTCCGAAATCCTGACCAAGGCGGGCGTGGAAGTGGAAGGCATCGAGACGCGCGGTTGCGACCTTGACCACATCGTCGTGGCCCAGATCCTCGAATCCGCCCAGCACCCGAACGCCGACCGCCTGAGCGTCAACAAGGTGGCCGACGGCTCCGGCGAACCCCGCCAGATCGTCTGCGGCGCGAAGAATTTTAAAGTCGGCGACAAAGTCCCGCTCGCCCTGCCCGGCGCGGTTATGCCCGGCGATTTTAAGATCAAGACCGGCAAACTGCGCGGCGTCGAGAGCGCGGGCATGATGTGCAGCGCCAAGGAACTTGGCCTGGCCGAGGACGCCGAGGGCCTCCTCATCCTCTCGCCTGGAGCCGTGGTCGGCACCCCCATTAAGGAGCTCTACCCGCCCGAAACCGTCCTCGACGTCGAAGTCACCCCGAACCGCCCCGACCTCCTGAGCCACGTCGGCATGGCGCGGGAAATCGCCACCCTTTTGGAGAAGCCGCTGCGCATCCCCGAGGCCATCCTCGGCTGCAAGAGCACGCCCTCCGCCCCGGCGGGTGACGCCATCGCCCTCGAAGCCCCGGAATCCTGCCCCTTCTACACCGCGCGGGCCATTCGCGGCGTCAAAGTCGGCCCCAGCCCCGCGTGGCTGCGCGGCAAACTGGAGAGCGTCGGCCTGCGGAGCATCAATAACATCGTGGATGTGACCAACTACGTCATGCTGGAGCTCGGCCAGCCGCTGCACGCCTTTGACCAAGCGAAGCTCCAGGGCGGCATCCGCGTCCGTCCCGCCGCCTCCGGGGAAAAATTCCTCGCCCTCGACGGCAAAACCTACGAGCTCGGGTCCCAGCACCTCGTCATCGCCGACCAACAGCGCGCCCTGGCCATCGCGGGCGTCATGGGTGGCGAAGAGAGCGGCGTCACGGAAACGACCACCGACGTCCTGCTCGAAAGCGCCTGGTTCGCCCCGGCGAAAATCCGCCATACCTCGCGTGAACTTGGCCTTTCCAGCGACTCCAGCTACCGCTTCGAGCGCACCGTCGATCCGGCGGGCGTGCTCGCCGCCTCGGCCCGCGCTGTCGCGCTGATCCAGGAAGTCGCCGGGGGCCAGGCCGAGCCCGCGCCCCGCGCCGCCGGGGCCGCCCCGGTCTCCGCGCCCGAAGTTCCCTTCCGCCTCGAACGCTGCCGCGCGCTGCTAGGAGCCGACGTCGCCGCCGAGACCGTCGAGCGCATCCTCACCGGCTTCGGCCTCGAAAAGACGGCCAACGGCTGGCGCTCCCCTTCCTTCCGCCCCGACCTCATCCGCGAGATCGACTTGATCGAGGAAGTCGCCCGCGTCATCGGCATCGAAGCCGTTCCGGCCCGGTTCGTCACCCGCTACACCGCCGGGTCCGAGGCCGACCGCCGTTTCGACCAGGCCACGCAAATCCGCCGCCAGCTTTCCGCGCCCGGCCTGGGCTTCCACGAAGCCCGCTCGTTGACCTTGATTAGCGAAAAATCCGCCGCCGTCTTCCCCGCCGGGAACCTCCTCAAAGTTCGCAACCCGCTGGGCGAGGACCAGGCCGTTCTGCGGCCGAGCCTCGTTCCCGGGCTCCTGGAATCGCTCGCCCGCAACTTCCGCGCGGGCCAGCGCGACCTGCGCCTCTTCGAGTTGGGCCGCGTCTTCCAGGCGGGCAAGCACGAGGAACACACCTCGCTGGCCCTCGTCCTGACCGGAGCCGCCGCCCCCGCCTCCTGGCGCGAGGCCAAGCCTCGCACGGTCGATTTCTTTGACCTGAAGGGCGTCATCGCCACCCTAGGCCTCAAGGGCGTCACGCTGGAAACAGCCAGTCACCCGGCCCTCGCCCTCGCCGTCGAGTTCCGTCGCGGCAAGCGCGTCGTCGGCGTCGCGGGGCAGCTGCTCCCGGCCACGGCCCGCGAACTCGACGCCACCGCGCCCATCCTTGTGGCTGAGATCGACCTCGATGTCTTCGACCCCGCGCCCGCCACCCGGCGGTTCACCGAGCTGCCGAAATTCCCGGCCGTCACCCGTGACATCGCGCTTCTGGTCGCCTCCGACGTACCGCACGAGAAAATCACCGCCTCCCTGCTTGGCGCGAAAGAGCCGCTGCTGGTGGGCGTGGAACTCTTCGACGTCTTCACCGATCCCGAAGGCCTCAAAGTCCCCGCCGGGCAGAAATCGGTGGCCTACGCCCTGACCTACCGCTCGGCGGAGAAAACCCTCACCGCCGAGGAAGTCGCCCAGGCTCACCAGAAGCTCAAAGAGCGCCTGAAAGCCGAGCTGGCCGCGACCTTCCGCGAGTAGCGCGAAACTCCGGTTGAAATAGAGACAAATTACAGACGGCGGCGGCCTTAATGGTTGCCGCCGTTTTGCAAAATCAGGTTTACCGCTGTTACCCCGATGGCCAGCAGCAGCAGGCAGAGCCCGAGGATCCCGAAAACGGCGATGCCGATATATGGGCTCAGGATTTCGGAGATTTCCTGAATCTCATTCTTTGGCTCTGCCTTGAGCGGGGCGGGAGTGGCGGCCACAATGGGGGTCAGCGGTGGGTTGAGGATTGCGCGTTGAACGGAATCCGCTTCACCAGCGGCGGAAACTTCCGCGTGGGCCGGGGTAATGCCGAACTCGCGCATCTTGTCTTTGAGCAGAAACGACTTGGCAGCCGGGGCCCAGAGCGCCCAGTACGTGATGACCCCGTTTTCGTCTTCACTGGGCATGGCGCTGATGAGTTCGTCGCCGGTTTTGACTTTCTCGCGATGAATTCTCCAAAAAGCCTTCTCTGATAGCCCTCCCAGCACCCAGTAGCCGATGCCGGGGTTGGGAATGTAGAGGTCGCGCCCCATCTGCCCCTGTTCTTTGAACTCCTTGAAAATCGGGACATGGTTGGATGAGAGCTTCTGCCAATAGTCGCTTCCCTGGTCCGGTGTGCTCCAGGGAATGAACGCCTGTTTCCGAGCCTCGGCGTGGTCGGTGTCGGCTAGGCTCGGAATCAGCAAATCCGCTTTGAGCGGGGATGCCACACATGTAAGCGCCAGCGCGAGCATCGGCAGCTTCATCCAACGTAACCAGAGGGGGGAATCCATAACGCGTGTTTAACACGCTTGGGTGCCTCCGCACAATCCGCAAATGGGTCTTTGGAAACACCCGGAAAGAGGCCGGGATGGGTTGACATCCGGCCACTTCGAGAGCAGATTGCAGCCATCTACGGAGCCCTTGAAAACAAGGCCCGCCACGCTCTTTGACCCTCAAACTAATTTCGCTCTGCCTTTCTGCTAACGCGGAAGGGCAGGGTGACCAAATTTACCCTATGGTGTTCGCGATTTAAGGCAGCAATCCCGGGCCGATACTGTATTCGAAAGGAGGCCAACGTGGCGTTCTCAAAGACAAGCCCTTCAGTGGGACTTCTGCGAGGCGTTCCAGGTCATCCACCGTTTCCTTAAGGGAACGGGTTAACGCTCCTGAACGGCATTGTGGGGTAATATGACCCTTCTGTTGGCAAGCCCAGCAGGAGGGTCTCTTTTTTTTGGGGATTTACACAGAGGACACAGAGAGCACAGAGGACACGAAGGGGGAAGAGAATGCCTGCTGAAGACTGCGCTCAGCCTCTATTTCCCAATCCGCGATTTTCTTTTCCAAACCTCTGCGCTCTCTGTGTCCTCTGTGTTCTCCGTGTAAAAGCATTCTACCATTGCCCCGCAGAGCGGCGGGGGGTAAGTTCGGCGCGGCGAATGGCGGGTGATCGCCGGCGGGAAACCGTTGGAGGAAAGTCCGAACACCACAAGGCAGCATGCCGCGTAGAACATGCGGGGACCGGGGGCGAAAGTCCACGGTCACGGAAAGTGTCACAGAAAACAAACCGCCGGGGGCAACTCCGGTAAGGGTGAAAAGGCGAGGTAAAAGCTCACCGCCCGGGGCGTAAGCTCCGGGGCACGAAAAACCCCATGCGGTGCAAGACAGAACAGGGAGTTGGGCCGCCTGCCCGTTGTCTCCCGGGTTATCGTCGCACTGGCCGCAAGGCTGGCTCGGCCCCGGTCCCCTAGGGGGCTTTGGCCGTGAGATAAATGGTCATCCGGCCGTGGCAACACGGCTCGACAAAATTCGGCTTATAGCCATCCGCTAATACGGGCGCTTTCCGGGAAACCGGGGAGCGCCCCTTTCTTTTTACCGCGCGCCTTATACGACTTCTACAGACAGACGCCCCGAAAGAGCGCAGGATTTTTGGAGTGGGGCAAGGCGGAAGCTCCGGGCTGTATCTGTGATACTGACCGGAGCTGACAACGCCGCCCCGCGCCAAAAAGACCAGCTATTTTGGGGTGGATGACTGTGAAAGTCGTATTAGCTCGCCTCGGAATTCTTCCCTTGCAGCAGCGCCAGGAATTCGCGCAGCGCGGGGCTGCGGGGGCGGTTGCGCTTGAGCAGGATGCCCAGGGGGCGGCGCAGCGGCGGGTCGAGCGGGATGGCTTTCAGCGCCCCGCTTTCCACTTCGTCCTTCACTGAGGCTTTCGGCAAAATTGAAATGCCCTGCTCGATCTCCACGGCCCGCTTGACGGTCTCGATGTTGTCGAACTCGATGGCGTGGCCCAGCATGACCCCATTTTCGCGGAAATGGCGGTCGAGGTACTGGCGCGTCGGCAGATCGGGGTCGAACGCGATGAAGCGTTCTTTTTTCAGTGCGACCGGGGCGATTTTCTGGCACTCGGCAAACGGATGCGAGGGCGGGCAGATGACCACCATCTCGTCATCCTTGAACGGCTCGATGTGGATGCCTTTGCGCACCGCCGGGTAGGCCACCAGGCCCATGACCGCCTCGCCGCTGAGCACCTGGGCGTAGACCTGGGCAGAACGCCGGTAGGCTACCTGCACGTCCACCTGCGGGTAAACCTTGCGGAACGCCTTCAGGTAGGGGGGCAAATCGTGGAGCCCCACCGAGTAAACGGCGGAAAGATGCAGCTCGCCCGCCACCACGTCGGCCAGTTCGTTGAAGCGCTCGCCGAGGCTGTTGTAAATTTCCAGCATCTCCTTGGCGGCTTCCAGGAGCACCGCCCCCTCGGGCGTCACGCAACACTGGCGGCGGCCGCGCTCCAAGAGCGTGCGGCCGAGCTTTTTTTCGAGCGACAGAATCTGTTGACTCACAGCGCTCTGTGTCATGGAATTCAAGGATCCCGCCTTGGAAAAGCTGGCGGTTTCCACAACATCACAGAATATCTTGAGTGTCTCGATATGCATTGGCGAGGTATTAACCAACCTAATGCTGTCCCTGTCCCCTCGTCAACATCCCATCTTTCACTAATATATGATTGCTGAAAATATTGCCTCCCTGCGCGCCCGGATCGCCCAAGCCGCGGGGCGCTCATTACGCCGCCCGGAGGAGATCACCCTGGTGGCGGTGAGCAAAACGCACGGCCCCGAGGCGGTCTTGGAGGCGGCGCAGGCGGGCCTGACGGTGTTTGGCGAAAATCGGGTGCAGGAGGCGCGCGCCAAGGCTCCGCTGGTGGGCGCTCCGGTAAGCTGGCATTTGATCGGCCCCTTGCAGTCCAATAAAGTGCGTCAGGCGCTGGGCCTCTTCGAGCGCATCCACAGCATTGATAAAGTGGACCTGGCGCGGGATGTCGACCGGATCGCGGGCGAACTGGGCCTGAAGCCGAAGGTCTTCCTGGAGGTGAACGTCGGGGGCGAGGGGAGCAAATTTGGCTTCGACCCCGGGGCGCTTCGCGTGGCGATGCCGGAGCTCCTTGCGCTCGGGCATCTCTCCATCGATGGGCTGATGGCCATCCCCCCATGGGTCGCCGAGCCCTCGGAGGCCCGGCCCTACTTCGTGGCGCTGCGCGAATTGCGCGACCGGCTGGCGGCGGAATTCGGCGTCCAATTACCGGAGCTTTCCATGGGGATGAGCGGCGACTTCGAAGTAGCCATTGAGGAAGGGGCGACGTTCGTTCGCGTCGGCACCGCCCTCTTTGGCGAGCGCCAGGGAAAGGCTTGGAAGCCTTAAAGAAGGGGGAGATTCACCACAGAGGACACGGAGGACACGGAGAAAAGGCAGGAGTTTTTTTTAAAATTTCCATCCTTTGTATCTCTGCGTCCTCTGTGCCCTCCGTGTCCTCTGTGGTAATCCCCCTTCTCAATAAAACTCGCGGATTTCCCGCAGCATCCGCCGGATGTGCTTGTAGTTGTGGGCGGGTTTGAGCTTGCGGTAGCTGGCCCAGGGGTCGCCCCAGTGGAGCACCTCGATGTGCACCCGGCGCACGCCCCAGTGGTTCATATCGCGTGAGGTCGGCTTGTAGAGGTCGATCGTATTGCGCCCGGAGAGCGCCCAGCCGTAGTCGTCCACCTCGTAAAGCTGCCCCGTTTCCTGAATCCGGAAAATCGTTCCGGCGGGCCAGCGCGCCCAGTCGGCCGCCGCGCTGTTCACCTTGCCGTAGCAGAGATTGCTCCCGAGCGCGTTCTTTTTCCCGTACCGCCAGTGGTCGCTCTCCGTGTGCGTGTAGGCCGTGGTGCGCACGGTCTGGACGCGCGCGCGGGGCAGCGGGTCCTCATAGGGGGGGAGCGAGCGGAAGCATCCGGTTAAGAGCGTCAGCGCCAGGGCGAGCGGCAGGCTGCGGCGAAAAAGGGACAATGGGAGAGGCATGGAGTGCGGGCGGGCGGGTCGGCCACGATCCATGCGCCTTTAGCGGGAAAAAATCCAGTCATTATTAGCCATCGGCTGCCAGGGCGGGATCACCCCCTGGCGCACCCACTGCGCGAGCTTCCTTTCGCACGCCAGGCGAACGTCCTCGTAGCTGTCGTATTCCATGCGGGCAAAGCCGCACGATTCCTGGTGGAGGCGTTTGAGCTTCTGTTTCGGCGCGGTATCTTGAATTTCGTCCATGATTTTAAGAGTGGGTGTAATACACCTAGCTGCTTATATTCCGCGCTTTTGCCTTCCTGCAACCCCGGGGAGGGCCTATGGCGTCAAAAAACGGAGCGCGAGAGAGACAAATTTTGCTTTTTGGCCAGCGTCCTGCTTTGTTATATAAAAGGTTACGGCGGATTCCGGTCCGTTCTTCGCCATCAGGCATGAATTCCTCCTCCCAATTCGACCCCGATCCAGACCCCGACGACTTTCCCCTCATCATGAGGGTCAAGAAAAAGCGCCGTAGACACCGGGCGAAGTATGGACGCCTCTTTATTTTCGGGCTTTTTCTCTGGCTGCGGGTCGTGGACCTTGCCGTGATGCGCTTCTTGCATCCGCACCTTTCCGTCGGCTACCAGCATCTGCTCGTGGTGTTCCTGATGGCCATCGGCCTTTGGAGCACGGGGCTGCTCGCGGCGTTGTGGTTCCGCCAGACGTGGGCGAAGTACGTGCTCGTGGGCACGCTGGTGCTCATTATCATCGGCTCCGTCTCCATCCTGCCCTCGCTGCCGGATTCGGGCGATTCCCAGTATAAACTCTGGCTCATTCTGTCGGTCGTTGCCGTCTATCTGCCGGTAGTGCTGGTCTTGGCGATCTCCAAGCACATCCATAATTTGACCGAGCCGAGGGGCGTGGGCAGCCTCCCTCAGTAAATACTTCAATTCGAGGGGATTTTGGGCCATAAAGAGGGGGAACCCATTCTGCGTATGAATCTTGCCATTGTTGGAGGCGGTCCTGCGGGCCTGCGCGCGGCCGAAGTCGCGGCAGCCGAAGGTGTCTCGGTGACCCTTTATGACGCCAAGCCCTCAGTGGGGCGCAAATTTCTGCTGGCCGGGAACGGGGGGCTCAATCTCACCCGGGCCGAATCTCCCGAGCGGATGGCCACCCGCTATGTGGGGGCTGAAATGCCAGAGGACGTCTGGCCTTCGCTCATCACCGACTTTGACGCCGCCGCCACCCGCGCCTGGGCCGCCTCGCTCGGCGTGGAAACCTTCGCCGCCTCCTCGGGGCGCGTTTACCCCATGGGGCTCAAATCGGCCCACCTGCTGCGCGCGTGGCTCTCACACCTGCGCGCCCGGGGCGTTGCGTTTCGCACCCGCCACCGCTGGACCGGCATCACCTTTTCCGACGGTTCCCGCCATCCCGGGGGGATCCGCCTCGACTTCGCCGTGGGCCCCGAGGGGAAGCCCGTTTCCGTCGAGACCCAGGCGGTGATCTTTGCCCTGGGCGGCGGTTCCTGGCCCAAGACCGGCTCGGATGGCGAATGGATCCGGCGTTTCGCCTCCATGGAGATTGGCCTCTCGCCCCTGGAACCGGCCAACTGCGGCTGGGAAGTCCCGTGGTCCGACACGGTGCTGAAAGAGGCCGAGGGCCTCCCGCTCAAGAACCTGAACGCCCGCGCCGGGACTACCGAAGCGGCGGGGGAACTGGTCGTCACCCGTTACGGCCTGGAAGGCAGCGCGCTTTACGCTCTCGGGCCCGTTTTGCGGGAACTCCACCGCGCCAACGGTACCGCCGAACTCGAACTCGATTTCAAACCGGACTTCACCGTGGATCAACTGGTGGCCAAGCTCGGCACCCTGGGCAAAGATCCGGCTGACTTACTCCCCGAGGCCCACAACCGCTGGCGTCTGGGCCCTGCCGTCGCCGCCATTCTCGCCTCGCGGGGGCCGTATGCCTCCCCGCTGGCCCTTGCTAACGAGACCAAGCATTGCCGCCTGTTTCTCACAAGGCCACGCCCTCTGGAGGAGGCTATTTCCTCGGCGGGGGGCGTCCGTTGGTCCGAGCTGAACCGGACCCTCATGCTGCGGCGCTTCCCGGGGATGTTCCTGGCCGGGGAAATGATCGATTGGGAAGCCCCCACTGGCGGCTACCTGCTGCAAGGCTGCTTTGCCACCGGGACCCGCGCCGGGCGCCGGGCGGCCGAGTGGCTGCGTTCGTGCGGGTAGACGGGCTAACCGGCCACGGTGGAACTGCGGAATTTGTCCATTTCCGCCAGGATGGCCCGGTTCTCCTCCTCGATCGTTCTAAAGAGATGGAGGGCTCCGGGGAAATCACGGGAGCGGAGGTTGGCCTCCAGCACGGTGACGCGCTCGGAGCATTCGCGGGCTCCCACGGAGTCGAGCGAATCCTTTAGGTTGTGGGCGAGGCGGCCCGCGTCGTCGGCGCGGTGTTCCTCCAGCGCTTTGCCGAGCTCCATCACCAGGCCGGGAATCCACTCTACGAAGAGTTCGCATGCGCCCCGAAAGAGCATCTCGTCGCCGCCCATTGTTTTGAGGAAACGCTTCAGGGAGACGTTGGAGCGCGCCTCCGGGTCGTCGGGAACCGATCGGACGGCAGGCGCCGAGACCGGCATGGCCACGGCGCGGCGCACCCTCGGCTTGATGGATTTGATCAGGAGCAGCAGCTCGTCTTTATGGAAGGGCTTGGAAATGTAGTGATCCATGCCCGCCGCGAGGAATCGTTCCCGGTCGCCCTTCATCGCATGGGCTGTCATGGCCACGATGGGCAGCAGCGCCCGCTCGTCGGGCAGCGAACGGATGCGGCGTGTGGCCTCCATGCCGTCCATCTCAGGCATCTGGATATCCATCAAAATCAGGTCAAAGGGCTCGTGCTCCACGGCGGCGACGGCCTCGCGACCGTTGGAGACGGTTACCAGCGAGCAGCCGAAGCTGGAGAGAATCCGCTCGGCCACCACTTGGTTGACCAGGTTGTCCTCCGCCACGAGCACGCGCAGCGCGGCGCGGGTTTCGGGGGAGCCTCCGCCGAAGGGCGAACGGTCGCTGTCGTTGCCGGGGTCGGACATGGCGCTGCGTTCGAGCGTCTCGCGCAGGTCGGCGGGCATCACCGGTTTGTAAAGCACCCAGTCGGGCCCGGCGGACCAGGCGGATTTGACTTCCGCCGGGGTGGATGTGGCCGGGAGCATCAGCACCACGGGCGCGGAGAGGTTGCGCTCCTCGCCGTTAAGCAACTGCACAAACGCCTCGCCGCTCATGTCGGAAAGCGTGGCATCCACCATGACGAGATGGAAGGGGCGGCCCTGTTCGCGCCGGTGGAGAATCTCCTCGGCGGCCCGCTTGCCGCTGCCCTGGATCGTCGTGCCCCGGCGCATTCCCTCGAGCATCTGGACCAGCGCCTGGGCCGTCTCGGAGCTCTCCTCGGCCACTACCATCACCTGCTGGCGCGGGGGTTTGCCCTGGCCGGAGGCCTCGCTCTGGCTGGAGGTGGCCGCCTCGGGGACGTCGCTGGCGACGCCGACTTTAAAGGGGATTTGGAGCGTGAAGGTGCTGCCTTCGCCGAGCTTGCTGCTGACCCGCACCTCGCCGCCCATTTTGTGGACCAGGCTCGACACGATGGCCAGGCCCAGGCCCGTCCCGCCGTAGCGGCGGGTCATCGAGCCGTCCACCTGGGCGAATGCCTCGAAAATCACGGCCTGCTTGTCCTCGGGAATGCCGATGCCGGTATCTGAAATTTCGAAGAGCACCTCGGACTTTCCGGTTTCGTCCGAAGCCGCGGTGATGCGCACGCCGATGCGCCCTTTTTCGGTGAATTTCGTGGCGTTGCCGAGCAGGTTGATGACGAGCTGCCGCAGCCGGATGGCGTCGCCAAAGACCACGGCGGGCACTTCGTCGCCCACGAGGACGTCCAGCGCCAGGCCCTTCTGGGCCGCGCGCACCGCCATCGTGTCCAGCGACTCCTGCACCGCCTTGCGCAGCAGGAAGGGCTCGTTCTCCAGCTCCAGCTTGCCCGCCTCGATCTTGGCGAAGTCGAGCATGTCGTTGATGAGTACGAGGAGCGAATCGGCGGAGTGGGCCACCAGTTGCAGGTACTCCCGCTGCTGCGAGGTGAGGTCGGTTTCCATTGCCAGCTCCGTCATCCCGATGATGCCGTTCATCGGGGTGCGGATCTCGTGGCTGATGTTGGCCAAAAATTCGTTCTTCGAGCGGTTGGCGGCCTCGGCGATCTCCCTTGCCCGCTGGGCCTCGGCCTCGGCGAAGCGGCGCTCGGACACCTCGGCTTTGAGCATTTCGTTGGCGTAGGCCAGCTCGGAGGTGCGCTCCAGGATGCGGATGCCCAGCTCGTCCTGAGCCTCCGTCAGGCGCGCCTCCACGCGCTTCTCCTCGTCGATATCGGCCTCGATGCCGATCCATTCCAGGACGTCTCCCTTTTCATCGCGCCGCGGCACGGCCCGCAGGTCGAACCATCGGAAGCTGCCGTCCCGGGCCCGGATGCGGTGTTGAATCTCGAAACCGACGCCTTCCGGGATGGCTCTGTCCCAAACGTTGAGCGTGTGGTCGAGATCATCGGGGTGGATGAGCTCCCTCCAGCCCTGGTTGGCCACCTTTTCAATGGACTGGCCTGTGTAATCGGTGCCAAACCGGTTGACGAAAACGATGTCTCCTTTGCGGTTGGTGGTCCAGATGATCTGGGGAACGACGTCGAGCAGGAAGCGGTAGCGGCTGACGGTCTCCACCAGCGCCTTTTCAGCGCGAATCCGTTCTTCGGAAAGTTCCCTGAAGCGGCTTGCGAAAACCGAGGAGGCTGGCCCCGGATGGTTCGAAACAGAGTCCTCCAGCGAGCGGAAAAGCGCGGCCCGGATCGACGCGCGCTGCCAGGCGTGGAGGAGCGCGCGGTTAAACGTGCCCAGGGGAAGCCCTTCGGCTGCCAGATAATCCTGCGCTCCCCGCTGGATGCAATCGGTGGCGTCGTCTTCGTCGTAAGTCGGCACGAGCACGACCGAGGCCAGGCGACCCACCGTGGCGATGGCTTGGCGTAGAGCGGCGCTGCCCCGGCATTCGTCGAAAAATAGAATAATGTCGGGCTTCTCATGGGAGAGCGCCTCGTTGAGGTGGTCGAAGCCGACGGGGAAAAGCCATTCCAGCCCCCCCTCTTTATCGCCACGGAAATCCGCCGGTACGATTGAAGCGTATCGTTCGGGAATTCCCACTGGAAGCACACGGAGTGAGGGCATGGCGTTGAATCTGTTCTCGGTGACCGGCTGTTTAAAGGCGACCGGCTTCGGCTGGGGCAAACCTACTAATGAATAATTGTATCACACTATGTAAACTAGCGGGAATCAAGTAGTTTGGTATACGCATTATGACTACCTGGGGGTGGATTCGTCCAAGGGACGTGAAAATACAAAGGGATCGCCCACCGCTTTGGTTTCGTAGGTTTGCTTATCCACGGTGACCAGGTATGAGCGGCCCTTGGCGACGCATTCCAGGACGTATTCGCCTTCGGAATGGCGCGCGTCGAGCCCTCTTTTGCCAATGGTGATGCGGTCCTCGGGTTGGGGGGTGAAGTGCTTGGCCACGACGGTGCCGTTGAGCGTGCTGCCGGAAAGCCCGCCCGAGAGGTTCATGATGACGTAGATGACCGCCCCGAGGAACAGCGCGCCCGCGGCAAGGCCGATGAGCCAATCCCGCCGGGCGGTGCTGGGAACGATGTAAGGCTGGCTCATAGGGCGGGGGGGGCCTCCCGTTCCGCAACGCGTTTTTCCCACACATAGCGGCGCAGCAGCACCTTGAGCGTGGCGGTGAGCGGCACCGCCAGCAGCGCTCCCAGCAGCCCGCCGACGATCAAGCTCCAGGCGAACATGGAGACGATGATCGTCATGGGGTGAAGCCCCACGGCATTGCCCACGATCTTGGGCGCGATCACGAACCCTTCCAGTTGGAAGACGATGAAAAAGACCAGCGTTACCAGGGCCGGGTGGAGCCAGTCGTGGAACTGGGCAAAGGCGATGAGGACCGAGGGAATCCAGCACAGCACGACCCCCAGGTACGGGATCAGTTGCAGGATCGCCACCATCAGGCCGATCAAGAGCGCGAAATGAAGCCCCAGGATGCTGAGTCCCCCGCCAATGAGCAGACCGTCGATCATGGTGACCAGGATCTGCCCTCGGAAGAAGGCGACCAGATAGCTGTTAATTTCGGTGAGGCAACTGACCACCTCGGTTCGGAAGGCTGACGCTCTCAAGGGCAGATATTCGCCCCAATGGGCGGAAATGGATTCGGAATTGATCAGGAAATAATAAAGGTACACGGGGACAAGCACCATCCCTAGCAGGAATCCGGCCACGCCGAGGAAACCTTGCACGCCGCCCGTCACGAATTTCCACACTTTGAGCGGCAGCGAGGGGGCTTGTTTCTGGAGCCAGCCCAATGCCTCGGCCAGGTAATCGTTGTTGGGGTACTGAACTTGCAACCAAGTGACCAGCCGCTGGGTTTGCACCGTCACGGCCGTAACGCTTTGGTCCACGTAGCCGGGCAGCTTTACCGCAAAATCGGCGCTTTGATTGTAAACCTCGGGCATGGCCCAGAGGCAGATTAAGGCGATGGGAAGAAAAACCGAAGCGAACACGGCCAGCACTGCGGTATGGCGGCGCAGCCCCCACTTCCGGAACCGGTTCACCAGCGGATTAAGCAGAAAGGAGAAAATCCCCGCCACCGCCACGGGCACCAGCAGCGGCTGGAGAAAGCCCATCAGCGAGTTCACCCCCCAGATGAGCCCCACGGCCAGCGCGCCGATGACCCCGATGGCCAGCCCGGTCAGAGCGCCCCAAAGAATTTTTTTCTGCCAGAGCGTCGGGTAGTTCATAAATGCGCAGGGGTGAAAATTGTCGGGTAATGTTTTTATCAAATATGAGAATCTACGCCTCGGCCTCGGCGGCAGCAGCCGCCAGCTTTTCGTACAAGGAGCCGAGCGTCTCTGCCATCACGCGAACGCCGCTTAAGACCGGCATGAAATTGTTGTCGCCCTCCCAGCGGGGGACGATGTGCAGGTGGAGGTGGTCGGCCACCCCCGCGCCCGCCGCCGCCCCGAGGTTGAGGCCCACGTTGAACCCCTGGGCATGGACCACCTGGCGCAGAATGCGTTCGGCAAAGGCGGCCTGGTCCCAGAGCTCCTCCCGTTCATTGGCCGTCAGCTCGGCGATGTCGGCCACCTTGCGGTACGGCACGGCCATCAGGTGCCCTACCGTGTACGGGTAGCGGTTCATGATGAGGAAGGTGGCTTTCAGCCGCCGCACGACGAGGTGCGCGGGGTCGTCCGTGGTCTGGGCCGCTTCGGTGAGGAAATCGTGCGATTTATCGATAGAAAAATACTCCACGCGCCAGGGCGCCCAGACGGATTTTAGAGAATCGGGAAATGACATGGCAAAAAAAGCTCTCAGGCTTGCGGCTCGCCCGGGTTCGGCGGCTCCGTGCGGAAGATCTCCTCGTAAAGCGCCAGCATGATCAGTGTATAGAGCGGCGCGGTGAGGATGAACCCGATGCCCAGCAGGAGCAGGCCCGAGGCGGCGACCAACCCCGCGACCGTCGAGAGGATGCCGACTTTCCATGGATGCCGGAGCACCTTGCGGCGGCTGAGCTGCATGGCGGGCCAGAAGGGCAGCCCCTTGTCGATGATGAGCGGTACCGAGAACATCCAGCAGTAGACGAAGTAGACCGCCGGGATGGAGCAGGTCATTAGTACCAGCAAAAGCACCATGGCTGTCTGCGGATCGGTGGTGATCGCCTCAAACGCCCCATTGCGGGCGGCGTTGATGGCGGCCTCCGGGTCCACTCCCAGCATTTTCATCGCGATCAAGGCCGGGATGAAGCAGAGCTGCCAGATGGTGGAGCTGACCAGCGTTTGCAGCATCAGTTGCATGAAGACCGGCTTACGGAAGCCCGCGAACAAATCGGCGATCTCCGTCGGCTCCTTTCGCAGCGCGCGCAGGCTGATCAACATCAGCCCGCCCATGAGCACCCCGTGCAGGAGCAGCGGCACCAGGTAATCCAAGACCGGCACCACCGCCGAGACGGCGAAAATAGCCCCGGCCACAAACGTCGCCCCCACGAGCACCCCGATGCGGGCAACAAACGCCGACCAGGCCCATGCCACGCACTCGCTTACGCTAAAGGTGTAATCCCGGGGCGTCACGCGCTCCACAAAGGCCTCGGGGGTCTCCGGTTCCAGCTCGAGGGCTTCGGCTTCCTCTGGGGCTTCCTCCTCGGAGGCGGCTTCGGGAGCTTCGGGGGGGATTTCTGAAAGCGGCAGCCAGTGGCTGTCCATCCCCTCGTGCCAGACCAGAGTTTCGGGGCGGATTTTGCCGGTGCGGACCATCTCGGCCCACTCGGTTTCGTCAATCGGTCCGACGCGACGGGGGCCGTCGATGTAATACCATTTCATGCGGCCCCCATCGTCCCGAACCGGAGAAAAAGCGCAAGCCTGAACGGTCGCCCGGGGAGGGGAAAAAGGCCGATTTGGGTCCCTGGGGCCCAAAAATACGCGAAAACGGGGGTCCCACGCGAATACTGTTCTTGCGGGTCGGGGCCAGGTTCGCTTTTCTAGAGCGATCCCACGGGGAGGAACCATACCTTTTTGACACTTATGAGCGACGCTTTCCAAACTCTGCGCACTTTCGAACTCGGGGCCGGACGCACCGGATCGTTTTATTCGCTGCCCGCCCTTAATGAAAAGCTGGGCGGCCGCATCCAGCGCCTGCCCCGGAGCATCCGGGTGGTGCTCGAAAGCGTCCTTCGCAACTGCGACGGCAAAAAAGTGAGCGAAGAGGCCGTGCGCCAGCTGGCCGCCTGGAATGCCAAGGCCCCGGCCGCGGAGGAGATTCCCTTCGTCGTCGCCCGCATCGTTTTGCAGGACTTCACCGGCGTGCCGCTCCTGGTCGACCTCGCCGCCATGCGCACCGCCGTCTCCGCCCTGGGCCGCGACCCCAAAATGATCGAGCCCCTCGTGCCGGTTGACCTCGTCGTGGATCACTCCGTGCAGCTCGACTACGCCGGTTCCGCGGAAGCCTTCCAGCTCAACCTCGACATGGAGTTCAAGCGCAACCGGGAGCGCTACCAGTTCCTCAAGTGGGGCCAGCAGGCCTTCCAGACCTTCGGCGTCATCCCGCCCTCCATCGGCATCATCCACCAGGTCAACCTCGAGTACCTCGCCAAGGGCGTCCTCCAGACCGGCGGCGTCTACTACCCCGACACCCTCGTCGGCACCGACTCCCACACCACCATGATCAACGGCCTGGGCATCGTCGGCTGGGGCGTGGGCGGCATTGAGGCCGAGGCCGGGATGCTTGGCCAGCCCGTCTATTTCCTGACCCCCGAGGTCGTCGGCGTTCACCTGACCGGCAGCCTGCGCGAGGGCGTCACCGCCACCGACCTGGCCCTCCACCTTACCCAGATGCTCCGGGCGCAGAAAGTCGTCGGCAAGTTCGTCGAATACTACGGCGAGGGGGCCGCCTCCCTGCCGCTGACCGACCGTGCCACCGTCGCCAACATGTCCCCGGAATACGGCGCCACCATGGGCTACTTCCCCGTTGACGCCGAATCCATCGCCTACCTTCGCTCCACCGGCCGCACCGAAGAGCAATGCGCCGCCTTTGAGAACTACTTCAAGGCCCAGGAACTCTTTGGTATGCCCCAGAAGGGCGACATCGACTACTCCGTGGACCTGGAGCTCGACCTTTCCACCGTCGTCCCGGCTGTCTCCGGCCCCAAGCGCCCGCAGGATCGCGTCAATCTGGGCGACCTCGGCAAGAGCTTCGCCAAGATTTTCGCCAAGCCCCTCACCGAAGGCGGCTACGGCAAGCCCCTTACCGACCTCGCCTTCCGCGTCCCGGTGGCGCTCAACGGCGAGCCGTTGGAGACCCGTCTGCACCAGACCTCCACCGACGACAAACACAACCATCCCCAGGAAGGCGAACCGGCGAGCAAAGTCGAGATGGTCTCCAACCGGCCCACCACCACGCCGTCGGCAGAGCTCTCCATCAACCCCTTCTCCCACGGCGAAAGCCATGTTGGCAACGGCAGCATCGTCATTGCGTCGATCACCAGCTGCACTAACACCAGCAACCCGAGCGTCATGATCGGCGCGGGCCTGCTGGCCAGGAAAGCCGTCGAGCGCGGCCTGCGCGTTGACCCGGCCGTCAAGACCTCGTTGGCCCCCGGCTCCCGCGTGGTGACCGACTACCTCGCCAAGACCGGCCTGCAACCGTACCTGGACCAGCTCGGCTTCCAGGTCGTCGGCTACGGCTGCGCCACCTGTATCGGCAACTCCGGCCCGCTGCACCCGCGCATCGAGGAGGCTATCCTCGCGCACGATCTCGTCACCGCCGCCGTCCTTTCCGGCAACCGCAACTTCGAGGCCCGCATTCACCAGAACATCAAGGCCAATTACCTCATGTCGCCCCCCCTGGTCGTCGCCTTCGCGCTGGCGGGCCGCATCAATATCGACCTTGAGAACGAGCCGCTTGGCCAGGACGCCGAGGGCAAGCCCGTCTACCTGCGCGAAATCTGGCCGACCCTCGACGAGATCGCCACGGCCTTGAAGAGTGCCCTTTCGCCCGAGGTCTTCCGCAGGCTCTACACCGGGTTTGCGGACCAGAACCCGAAGTGGAACGAAATCACCTCCTCCCTGGGCGACGTTTACCAGTGGGATGAGAAGAGCGATTACATCCAAAAGCCGCCCTTCTTCAACGGCTTTGGGATGCAGGCCGGGGTTATTGGCGAAATCAAAGGGGCGCGGCCGCTGGGCATCTTCGGCGATTCCGTCACCACCGACCACATTTCGCCCGCCGGAGCCATCAAGGCCACCGCGCCTGCGGGGCGCTACCTGGTGGCGCGCGGCGTGGCCCCCACGGATTTCAACTCCTACGGCAGCCGTCGCGGCAACGACCGCGTGATGACGCGGGGCACCTTCGCCAACGTCCGGATCAAGAATCTCATGGTTCCCGGTGTCGAGGGCGGCGTGACCAAGTATTACCCCGGCGGTGAACAGCTCCCCATCTACGATGCCTCTGTCAAATACCAGGCCGAGGGGACCCCGCTGATCATCATCGCGGGGCAGGAATACGGCACTGGCTCCAGCCGCGACTGGGCGGCCAAGGGGACGCGGCTTTTGGGCGTCAAAGCGGTTGTGGCTGCGAGCTACGAGCGCATTCACCGGTCCAACCTCGTGGGCATGGGCGTGCTGCCACTTCAGTTTCAGGAAGGCGTGAACGCGCAGAGCCTCAAGCTTGATGGGTCCGAGACCTTTGACGTGCTTGGGTTGGGCGAGAGCCTGGCCCCGAGGCAGACCGTTACCCTGGTAATTCGCCGGGCCAATGGGTCCAAGGAGAACGTCCCGGTGATCGTCCGGATTGATACTCCCATTGAGGTCGATTACTACCGCCATGGAGGCATCCTGCCTTACGTGCTGCGGGAGATTTTAGGGAAATAGCAAGACAGACGGGAGCTCCGGGGATAAGCGCCAAGGCGCTTGGCGGATTCGCTTTGCTCTCCGGTATGGAGGCAAGGCGGGCGTGGGTGCTTTTTTCTAGGCTTCGGATTTTTTTTGAGCCCGCCTTGCCGATGGTTTTGGCTTCTGGGGCTCTGCCCCAGTCCCTGGCAAGGGGCTTGCCCCTTGCATCCCATCTGGAAACTTCGTTTCCTTTTTTCAATTCGTTGCGGGCCGGGTACAAGGGCTGCTTTGCAGTGTAGCAGCCCTGATGAGTCCCCAAGATTCCTGCCTCAAAATCCAGTCTTTAAAAAATCCGATTCTGCCCGCGCCCGCAGCTGATCCGTGGATTCTGCGTCACGAGGGGATCTGGTTCTCGCTCCAGGCGGTGGACCGGACGTTGCAGCTCCGCGCGGCTTCCGTTTTGGGGGAGCTGGGCGATACGGAGCCGATCACAATTTGGAGCGCCCCTCAGTCCGGCCCCTATTCCCGCAATCTTTGGGCACCCGAGATGCACCGCCTCGATGGCCGCTGGTTCATTTACCTCGCGGCGGACGACGGCGACAATGCCAACCACCGCATGTGGGTGCTTTCCGCGGAGACGAACAACCCTTTCGGCCTTTGGCAGCCCTGTGGCATGCTTGAGACGGATGGCTGGGCCATCGACGGCACGATCCTGGAAAAAGACGGCCGCCGCTACTTTGTCTGGAGCGGCTGGCCCGGCAAGGCCAATGAGCAGCAGAATCTCTATATTTCAGAAATGCGAAACCCGTGGCGGTTGATGGGCTCGCGCATCCCCCTCACGGAACCGACCGAGCCGTGGGAGCGGGTGGCGCTGCCGCTTTGCGAGGGCCCTCAAATTTTGGAAAAGGGGCCGCGCACTTTTGTGATCTACTCCGCGAGCGGCTCCTGGACGCCCGATTACTGCCTCGGCTTGCTGAGCAACGATGACGGCAAGTTGTTGGACCCCCGCTCATGGCGCAAGCGCGGCCCGGTATTTTCCCGCACGGATCGGGTCTGGGGTGTCGGCCACTGTTGCTTTGCGCAGCAGCCGGGCGTGGGTGATTTGATTTTTTACCATGCCAAGACGCAGCGCGCCCATGGCTGGAACGACCGCAACGTGCGCGTCCAGCCCTTCGGATGGACCCGCGACGGCTTTCCCGATTTCGGCACCCCCGTGCCGGTATAAGACCGTAGCGTGGGCCATAATAGCCCCCCCTTTGGGCTGTTTTTTTGTTGCTTATTACAGCTCGGCTCGAAATAGTGCCGCACAAAAAACAGAGGTTGCTTGGAAGCTATGCTTACGAGGAGCCGTATGTCGCCAAGTACCATGAAGAGCGAGATCAATTCTACAAGCGTATTACCGAACAGCCTCAGAAGGCTGATTTCGCCTCAAACCTTTTATCGGTTTGCCCTGATTTTCTCTGGGGCTATTCTTATATTCGTTTATCCGTTACTGAATATTTTTGCATGGAATAGCCTTCCGTCATCCATGCGAATTGACGGGAGTGATTTTGGGCAGTACTACGCAGGAGGACTCGTTGCGCGCCATGGGATTTGGCGCGATCTTTATCCAATCCAAAAAAAAGAGATCTTTGATCAGGCTCCTCAGTTTAAGCCTCTGATCAAAACGCGATTTTTTGTTGAGGGGAAAAACCAACGGTTCCTGTATCCTCATATCGCAAGCCCTTCGGCAACAGATATTTCAGAAGAGCTCGCGACTCTTTGCCCGCAGTTGTGCTTCGTCTGGCGATACATGTATCCTCCTCCCTTGGCGCTTTATTTGAAGCCCCTTGGCTATTTTGATTATATGACGGCTGGAAAAATCTGGTTCACCGGGATGTCGTTGTCATTCTTTGGAATTGGGCTCCTGGCTTCGATGATTTGCCGCCATCTTTTTGGCCGAACGACCTATGTCCAGGGTTGGGTTACGCTACTGCCGCTGCTTCCCATCTTTTTGGGAAGCAATACTTCCACAACACTCTCGGTTGGCAACTCCTCCCCGTTTCTTGGGTTTCTGATCGCGCTTGTCGCGTATGCGTGGATTAAGGGTTGGCAAGCCGTCATGGCTGCTGCTTTGATTGTCTTGATTCCCTTCAAAGGGATTGGTGCCAGCTGGTATCCGCTCTTTTTGGTAAAACCCGTAAAGTGGGTGACGTTTTTGGTGTCCGCCGGTTTGGCTGTTTTGGTTAATGGGGTTACGGTGGCCTATGCGGGAGTGTCGATTTACCGGGAATTTTTCAAAGCGGTCCTTCCCTGGGCAAATAGCCCGGAGGGAACCGGCTTGCAAGGTATCCTAAAGGACGCCTTCGGCATCTCTTTGCAGTCCTTTATTTCGATAGCTGTATTTCTGTTATATGCGGTAATTTACATCAGGTATTGGCGAAACCGCAAGCAGAGTAACCCTGTTGTCATCGTGGCGTCTGTTGTAGGCATGGTCGCGATATTTTGCACCTTTAACCCGGTAGTCTGGCCTAATTACTGCACGATTTACCTTTTCCTTCCATTTGCGGGATGGCTTTTTTGGGAACTGGACAAGGCCAGAGGGGCGTGGAAAGCCATCATAGGGTTTATGATGGCGCTGAACTTGTTTTTATACCTGGATCAAGTTGTTTTCTATAAAGATTCCCTTTTGATAAGTTGGCTTACTACCAAAGGATGGTGTTCTCCAGTAATTCTGCATCTTCGCGCGATTGGAGTCGGTGCAAACATTTATGCCATTCCGCTTCTGGAGGCTTTTTTCTTTATGGTTCTAGCTTTTCGGAGGCTTTTTATTGTGTCAGAAAACCAGCGCCAAGGAACAGTGTTGTCGCCAAGACGAGATATGGCAGGACACGAATAAAACTTTCCTTATCACAGGGGCATCATTTTTATTGCCAACCAAGGCCTAAGCCAAAATACTCTCAAAATAGGAAAAACAGGTGCCAAAGTAGTTATTATTGGAGCTGATGAGCGCGACAGTATTGCTGGAGCATGATACTCCTCCAACGGCTGTCCTTATTGAAAAAGATCCGCACTATGTGGGGGGGAATTGCGCGTACCGTTGAATACAAAGGGTTTCGGTTCGACATCGGTGGTAATCGTTTCTTCAGTAAAAGCGACGAAATCACCCAGTGGTGGAAAAAGCGGCTTCCCGATGATTTTATTCAGGTAGGGCGGCTATCCCGGATTTTCTATAAGCGCGTTTTCTTTGACTACCCGCTCAAAGCGATGAATGCGCTTTTTAGGCTGGGCATTTGGACCAGCACGCTTTGCGTCCTGAGTTATATCTGGAGCCGGATCTCACTCATCATGCCTGAAAAATCTTTTCAAGACTGGGTGTCCAATCGTTTTGGCCGCCGCTTATTCTCCATATTTTTCAAGACCTACACAGAGAAAGTCTGGGGCACGCCGTGTAACGAAATCAGCGCCGACTGGGCAGCGCAGCGAATCAAAGGTCTCTCCCTCTTAAAGGCCATTTATTATGCCTTGATTCCCAAACCGCAGGGGGAGGGGGAAATGTCGTCAAAACCTTGATCGATCAATTCGAATACCCGCGCCTGGGGCCGGGGCAGATGTGGGAAAAGACCCGGGATGACGTCATCCGTGCCGGGGGCACGGTTCTCATGGGCGAAACGGTGGTGAAGCTCAATCGCGAGGGGAACCAAATTGCCTCGGTTACGACCCGAAACGAAGCGGGAGCTGAGCGTGTCGTCGCTGCCGATGAGTTTATCGTTACCATGCTTTTGCGCGAAACCATTTTGGCAAGGTAGTGTCCAGATTCTTTCGCACTTTCAGTTGATGGCCTGAGGAAGGTTGGTCTTTGTTTTTGGGTTTCTTGTTTGGTTTTGATATCCGCCCCCGCGGGGGCGGATATCAAATTTGTCGATCAGGCTACGGCTTCCTCTGTGGCTGATGGGTTCTCGCGCAGGCGGCTCATGTCCAGGTAGCGCTTGCTGCCCCACTTGGTTCCGGCGATGTGCCGCAGCCGCGCGGCTGCGAGCATCAAGGCACTCTGGCCGTCGGGGAAGGAACCTACCACTCGGGTTCGTCGCCGGATTTCCCGGATTACGCGTTCCAGCGGGTTGTTGGTTCGCAGGTTGCGCCAGTGTTCGCGGGGGAAGTGCATGTAGCTCAATGTCTCCTCGATGCCCGTCGCGACCAGTTCCGCTGCTTTGCCAAGCTTCATTTCCCGCAGTTTAAAGACGACCGCCTTTGCCTTTTCCTGCGCCGCAGCCAGGTCTTCCTGGGCATGGATCGCTTTGAGCATGGCCACCACTTCCTTGACTTTCCCACTCGGCACCGCCGTCCATACGTTGCGGTAAAAATGCACCGTGCATCGCTGCCATTTCGCTTCTGGGTAAAAATCCGCAAGGCTTTCTACCAGCCCCAGGCACTTGTCGCTCACGAAGAGCTTTACTCCGGCCAAACCCCGCTGCTTCAACCCCCGCATGAAGTTCGTCCAGCTTTCCTTGTCCTCCTTGGTTCCTTCGGCCACTGCTAGCACTTCACGATAGCCGTCCTGGTTAACTCCCACGGCGATCAAAATGCTCACGTTTTTAACCTCTCCGCCCCAGCTTCGCTTAAGCCATACCCCGTCGAGATAGACGTAGGCAAAGCGGCCTTCGATGGGCCGGTTGCGCCACTCCTCAATCTGCCCGTAGATCTTCTGGTTTAAATCGCTCACCACGCTCGGGCTTACCCGGGTTCCCCAGAGCGCCTCGGTAATGTCCTCGACCCGCCGCACGCTCACTCCGGCCAAATACATTTCGACGAGCGCCTCCTCGACGCTGCTCTCCCGGCGCTTGTAGCGTTCGATGATTGCCGTTTCAAAGGGCAGGCTCCGCAGCTTGGGCACCTTCAAACTGACTTCGCCTGCTTTGGTATGCAGTTGCCGTTCGTAATGCCCCGCTCGGGTGTCAGCCCGATCCCCGCTGCGCTCATAACGCTTCGCCCCGCACAACCGGTCTGCCTCCGCGTCTAGTAGCGCGTTCAACGTCTCCTCAACCGCCTCTAGTACCACCCCGCTCAGGTGTTCTTTAATCCTTCCTTCGTCGATACTTATGATCTTGCCGTGGCCTTCGGCCCCGGCTACGGCGCTACCCGCCGTTTCCTGCGTTTCTTCTTTGTATTCGCTCATGGGTTGCTCTCTTTTTGCCAACCTTCCTCTTACCACCCCAAAAAAATGTGCGAAAGAATTACTACGTCATCTTTTGGCAATTGATCCGCCTGTGGTGACACCCGTCCACAAAGCAGCCGAGCGGTTGACGTATCGCGACTTCCTTACCGTGGCGTTGATGGTCAATCGCACGAATCTTTTCCCGGACAACTGGATTTACGTCCACGACCCCTCGGTGCATCTGGGCCGTATTCAGAACTTCAACAACTGGAGCGCGGCGCTGGTTCCGACGGAAGGGGTGACCTGCCTGGGGCTGGAATATTTCTGTTTCGAAGGCGACGAGCTTTGGAATATGGAGGACAGCTGCCTGGTTGATCTTGGAAGGCGTGAGCTTGAGCAACTGGGTTTGGTCAAGGCCTCCGAAGTGTTCGACGGCTGTGTCGTGCGGATGCCAAAAGCCTATCCCGTTTACGGCCCCAACTACCAGGACGACGTCGAAGCGATCCGCAAGCAGATTACCTCTATGGAGAACCTCCAGGTGGTGGGCCGTAACGGAATGCACAAGTACAACAACATGGACCACTCCATGATGTCGGCGTTGCTGGCCGCCCGTCGGTTGCATGGTAGCCAGCTCGATCCATGGAAGGTGAATACAGACGCTGAATACCACGAAGAGAGCGAAAGCAGCTCTGTTGGGACGCACTAGAGAATTTTTTACTCAAGGATCGGATTAACCCGGCCCCCTCCTTTGAATCAGAGGAGGGGGGAGGTTCCTGGGCCTGGGTTGGACCTGGCAGTGAGGCTCAGAGTGCGCGATTTCTAGGTTGTTTTCGGGTTAGTTCGACGCCATGCTCTGAGAGCGCCGTGGATTGTTGCGGGGCTTTTTGAGCGCAACGGTCCGCGTCGGCGAAGAGCATGCGACAAATTAAACTGAAGTTGCGCTAAGGCTCGGATAGCTTCGATTGAGCCTCACGTCACAGAAAAAAACGCAGATCTCACGAGGAGACCTGCGTTTTGTTAAGAGTCGTCGCGGTGCGTTATTGCAGGTAGCCCGTCGTCGAACCGGTGGTAACGGAACCAATCATGTTGGTGTTGCTGACTTGCTGTTTCTTATACATGGAAACGTCGCCACCTTTGCGGCATACCACAAAACCCTTTTCTCCAAAAGGTTTGGTCGTATCGCTCAGGGCAGAGGCAGTGCGATCGTAGTTTTTCGTGGAAATGAAAACCGTGTTGCCCGCGTCGTTGTCCGCAACCTTGTAGACGTTAAAGGCCGAGTTGGTCGTATAGCTGAAGGCCGGCGAAAGCGTGGGCGTGCTCCCCGAGGTGGAAACCGTGCCGCTCGTATAGGCGGTGACGCCTGCCGCCGAGAAGACTTTCAGGTCGCTCGGTTTGAGGTAGTCGTAGCCGCAGAGGAAGGCGACGAAAGTATTGAGATCCGTGACCCCCGTGTCCCCAGGCCAGCCCAGCGTGGCATCGCTGTTTGCCGCGCCGTCGTTTGCCATGGACATCGTGGCGATGTGGATCTGTCGTGCGTTGTTAACCGCCTGAATCAACTGGCCCTTGGTAATCGCGCTGGTGACAGCGGGTACCGCGAAGCCGGCGAGAACGGCGATAATGGTGATCACAACGAGGAGTTCAACCAGGGTGAAGCCCTTGGGGGGACGGGGAAGTTTCATAGTTTGGAGAGATGTTGCTACGTCGTGAACGTTAACGCAGACTTTGTTTTTGGCAACGCCATTTTTCATCTGAGAATAATATTTTCCTGGACCGTATTAGGCCTCGTTCTCGCGGCCTTCATTTTGCGCTTTGCCGCCCGTGTTTTCCTCTAATTCGGCCGGTTGGGCGGGAGGGTAGGAATGCCGCTTAAAGCCGCTCACCGAGAGGGGTGGGAGGCTGAGGGTGAGCGAGTGGCTATGGCCCTGCCACCAGACCGCCTGCGCATCCTGGCCGCCGTAGTTGCCAACGTTGCTGCCGCCGTAGGTTTCGGCGTCGGTGTTGAGGATCTCCTCGTACCATCCCTCGCCGGGCGCGCCGACGCGGTAGTCGTGGCGGACGACCGGGGTGGCGTTGATGACGAAAAGAATGGCGCTGCCGTCGGATCCCTTGCGCACGAAGGAGAGCACGGAATCATCGGCGTCGTGAAAGTCGACCCACTCGAAGCCTTCGTAGCTGTCGTCCTGGCTCCAGAAGGCCGGTTCCTTCTTGTAGAGGTAGTTGAGGTGCTGGACGAGGCGGCGCACGCCGTCGTGCTGAGGATATTGGAGAAGGTTCCAGTCGAGGCTCTGGTTGTAGTTCCACTCGTTCCACTGGCCGAATTCGCCGCCCTGGAAGAGCAGCTTTTTGCCCGGGTGCGCGTACATCCAGGCGTAGAACATGCGCAGGTTGGCAAACTTCTGCCACACGTCGCCGGGCATTTTGTCCAGCAGCGAGCGTTTGCCGTGCACGACTTCATCGTGGCTTAAGACCAGGACGAACTGCTCGTGGAAGGCGTAGAGGAGCGAGAAGGTGACGTCGCCCTGGTGGAAGCGCCGGTGGATCGGCTCGTGGCCCATGTAGACCAGGAAGTCGTGCATCCAGCCCATGTTCCACTTGAGCCCGAAGCCGAGGCCGCCCAGGTAGGTGGGGCGCGAGACCCCCGGCCAGGCGGTCGATTCTTCGGCGATGGTGACGATGCCGGGGCAGCGCCCGTAGCTGACTTCGTTGAATTGTTTGAGGAAGGCGATGGCCTCCAGGTTCTCGCGGCCGCCGAAACAGTTGGGGATCCACTCGCCGGGCTGGCGGGAGTAATCGAGGTAAAGCATGGAGGCGACGGCGTCCACGCGCAGGCCGTCGATGTGGTAGCGCTCCAGCCAGAAGAGGGCATTGGCGATGAGGAAGTTGCGGACTTCGTTGCGGCCGTAGTTGAAAATGAGCGTGCCCCAGTCGGCGTGCTCGCCCTGGCGCGGGTCGGCATGCTCGTAGAGCTTGGTGCCGTCGAACTCCGCGAGGCCGAAGGCGTCTTTCGGGAAGTGGCCGGGGACCCAGTCGAGGATCACGCCGATGCCCCGCTGGTGGCATTTGTCGACGAAATGCCGGAACTCGTCCGGATTGCCGAAGCGGCTCGTGGGGGCGTAATACCCGGTCACCTGGTAGCCCCAGGAGCCGTCGAAGGGATGCTCCGCCACGGGCATCAGCTCGATGTGGGTGTAGCCCATGTCGCAGACGTAATCCAGGAGGCGGGTGGAAAATTCGAGGTAGGAAAGCGGCCGGTTGCCCTCCTCGGGGACGCGGGCCCAGGAGCCGAGGTGCACCTCGTAGATGCTGACGGGTTCGCGCTGCCACTCTTTGTCGCGGCGGGAGACCATCCAGGACTCGTCGTCCCAGCGGTAGCGGCCGAGGTTGAAGACGATGCTGGCCGTCGCCTCTCCGTGCTGCGCGTAGAAGGCAAAGGGGTCGCCCTTGAGGAAAACGTCGCCGTGAAAGCCTTTGATCTCGAACTTGTAATGACACCCCTCTTCCAAGCCGGGGATGAAGATTTCCCAGACGCCCACGCCGGGGTGCTTGCGCATCGGGTGGATGCGGCCGTCCCAGTTGTTCCAGTCTCCCACGACGCTGACGCGCTGGGCATTGGGAGCCCACACCGCGAAGTGGCAGCCCCAGACGCCATCGATCTCCATGAGGTGCGCGCCGAGCTTTTCGTAAAGTTCCCAGTGGTTGCCCTCAGCGAAGAGGTGCATGTCGAGTTCGCCCAGCACCTGGCCGAAGGAATAAGGATCGCGGATGGTCCACTCGGCGTCGTTATGGCCGGTGAAGTGGAGATTGTAGGCAAAAGGTTCCTTGGTGTCGCTGATGAGCGCCTCAAAATAACCGCCCGCCTCGTGGAAGCGCACGGCGCCGTAGCTGTGCGCCGGGTCGTTCACCGGCTCGACGACGACCTCGCGCGCGTCGGGGCGCAGGATGCGCACCACCATGCCGTCGCCGTCAGGATGCAGGCCAAGTACCGCGAAAGGGTCGCCGTGATACGCGCCCAGGAGCGCGCCGAGATTTCCGTCGTCAAGGGTTCTGTGGTTCATAGGAAGGCTTTGGCAAATCGGTTGAGCGGTCCTCCATGCGCTTGCGGATCAGGTTTTTTTTTAATTCATGGGTGTTTGGAGACCTGTGCCGGATCAGTCCTAAATATGTGGAGAATTGGTGCGCCTGTCACCGAAAAACGAAGCCTATTTCCCATCGGCCCAAGTTGTTGTGCTATTACATGCCAAAAATCCCGGAGGAGCGAAAAATCCGCTGATCGCCGCCGAGGCGTTGGTTTTTCTCTGAGCGTGGCTTTTCTGTTGACGCGCTGATTTGAAAATCGATAGCGTTCACGATGTGAAACTGACCGTAGTTATTCCATGTTACAACGAGGAGAAAACCATTCGAGGTATTGTGGATGCGGTTCGCGACGCTCCGGTGGAGGAGATGGAGATTATCGTTGTGGACGATGCCTCTACGGATGGCACCCGAACGATTATCGAGTCCGAGATCAAGCCCCTAGTGGCCAAGGTTTTTTATCATGAAAAAAACCAGGGCAAGGGCGCGGCTTTGCGAACGGGATTTTCCGCCGCGACGGGGGATTACGTGATTGTGCAGGATGCCGATCTCGAATACGATCCTCGCGAATTTCCCCGCTTGATGGCGCCCATGATCGAGCGTGGTGCGGATGTGGTTTTCGGGTCGCGCTTTCTCGGGGAAGGCGCTCATCGCGTCGTTTATTTTTGGCACATGGTGGGAAACCGTTTCCTGACGCTTCTCTCCAACATGTTTACCAATCTGAACCTCACCGACATGGAGACTTGCTACAAAATGTTCCGTCGGGAAGTAATTCAGGGGATTCAAATTGAAGAAAACCGGTTTGGTTTTGAGCCAGAAATTACGGCAAAAGTAGCCCGCCGAGACCTCGTGATTTATGAAGTGGGGATCTCTTATTATGGCCGGACCTATCAGGAAGGGAAAAAAATAGGATGGCGTGACGGTTTCCGTGCGTTGTTCTGCATTCTGAAATACAATCTTCAAAAGCCGGGGCAGAAGAAGCCCGAGCCCCAAAAGCGCGAGCTTCAACAAGACCACGTTTAGAACGTGCTCTAGCCCTGCTTGCGGGCGTGGAAGATCCGGCGGGCCGAGGGTTCCACGATCAGCATGGCGCGGCCATTCTGCTCCACGAGCCGGACCGGTTCGCCGAACACCTCCGAGAGCAGCTCGCTGGTCAGCAGCCCGGCGCGGGGCCCCGAGGCCAGCACCTTGCCCGCCTTGAGCGCCAGCACGTGGCTGAAGCCGGAGACGATCTCCTCCACGTGGTGCGTGACTAAAATGAGTGTCGGCGCGGCCATGCGGCCCATGCTGCCCAGCGAAATGGAGGGCGCGGCAGCCAGCCGGTTGATGAACGCCATGAAATGTTCGCGGGCCACCGGGTCGAGCCCCGTGCACGGCTCGTCCAAGATGAGGAGCTTCGGGCGGGCCATCAGCGCGCGGCCGATCAGCACCCGCTGGCGCTCGCCCTGCGAGAGGACGCGCCAGGGGCGTTCGGCGAGGTGCTCGGCGTCGATCTTGCGCAGGATTTCCCGCGCTTCCTCCTTGTCGGCGGTCTTGACGCGGCCCCAGTAGTCGATCATCGCGTACTTTCCGCTGATCACACTCAGGAGTACCGGTTCGTCGTCGGCCATCTGGTGGCGCACGGATGAGCTGACGATGCCGATCTGTTTGCGCAGCTCGGGCCAGTTCGAAGCACCGTAGCGCTGGCCCAGGACCTCGATTTCCCCGGCGCTCGGGGTGACGTAGCCGGTCATGGCCGAGAGCAGCGAGGTTTTGCCGGAGCCGTTGGCGCCGAGGATGGTCCAGTGTTCGCCGGGCTCGACCCTCCAGTCGATGCCGCGGAGGATGGAGGTGCCGTCACGGACCAGTTCCAGGCCCGCGAGTGAGAGAATGGGTTGTGCGTTTTTCATTCCAAACAGTGACGGCGCGCGGGCGTGGAGGGTCGACCGGGGCGGCTCGTCAGAATCGAGAATCATCTGAGAATTGCATCGGGGGAACAAGGACTTTCGCAATCCGGGATCGCCCGGGGGCCTTTCTCGTTTCCCTGGGGGCCGCCCAGGGGAAAAGCGCCTCGGGGGTGGTTTCGAGTTGACGCTTGGCACGCAATGCGCTTTTCTACCCAACTTCTCCACCCATGCTTTCCCGACGTGCCATCCTAGCCATTGTTCTGCTCCTGCCGCTTGCGGCGCAGGCAGAATCCGCCACGTCCGGCAGCAAAAAGCGCCATCACCGCTCCTCCTCGTCCGTGTCGGCTTCCGCTGAATCGGGCACGCGGCATAAAAAATCTTCCGCTTCCCGGGCCTCCAAGGCGGCTTCTGCGAAAACCGTGACTGTCGAAGCCAGCGCGCTGAAGACGGAGGAACCCGCCAAGATTCATCGCACCGCCCGCACCAAGACGGCTGAAAAGCTGCTGGAGAATGCGGAGCCCACGGTGATCACCAGCTCCCGGACCGTCGCCTCGTCCCGCCTTTCCACGAAGGCCATCGACGCCATTCCCGCGAGCGAATCCTCCCTTTACGACCGCCGTACAGCGCAGGAATCCCCTTCTGTTTTCTCGAAATGGTTCGGCCCGAAAGCCGACGGCGTTCGCTATGACTCGCGCATGATCCAGGCGGCGCAGATTGCCGAAACCCGCGCCCGGGCTCATTCGGTTCGCGCCTGCTGGCGTTATGTGAAGGAAGCCCTTCTGGCCGCGAACGTGGTCGATACTTATCCGCAAACCGCCCTGGCCAAGCAGGCGGGCGATGAGTTGATCAACCGCCACGGCTTCCGTCGCCTGGCTATCCGAGATCCCTTCAAGGCACCGGTCGGTTCTGTCATTGTTTATGGCGGGCCGGGAGCGGGCCATGTGGAAATCCGCACCGCCGAGGGTTTTGTGAGCGACTTCGAGTCTCCGACCCCGTCGCGCCGCCCGCTCCTGGGCGTGTTCGTGAAGCCCACGTAGGAGGGAGCTCACCACAGAGGCACGGAGATCACGGAGGATTCACGGAAAATCTTCTTGGGGTTCTTTTTTCTCGTTGCACCGCGTTTAGTTATTAATGAGCTTTTAGAGATGACAGGCTCGGCAATTTAGACAGATCCCCATACCCCGCAGACGGGGCTCCACGCGGCGTGAAAAGGGGGAATTCTATTCTCACGCAAAGGCGCAAAGGCGCAAAGAGTCCTGCCTTTCTTTGCGCCTTTGCGTCTTTGCGTGAGCCCTCTGCCTTTTTTCTAGGACACCTATTTCCGGCTTAGGATTTACAGGATTAAGAGGATTACGGCCCAGAGCCTGCGAGAGCGGGACGGCACCCGGGAAAACCAATCCGAAAAATCCTTTTAATCCTTGAAAAAAAAAGCCGAGCTTCTCTGCTCGCAAACCGACGCGCTTCCCCCTAAAGCTCCTGTTCATCCTGTCTAAAGGGTTCCTCTGGAAACGTTATTACAAGGCCCTTCCTTTAACCCTCTGCCTTTTCCCTCCGTGTCCTCTGTGCCCTCTGTGGTGAATTCCTAAAACTTCCGCAGCAGCGTCAGCAGCTCTCGGAGCATTTCCGTCGGGCTCTTGGCCGCCAGCCGGGGGAATTTCCCTCCGATCAGCACGTAATCGCCGCCGCGCGTCAGCATCAGCTTGCGGTCGCGCACTTCGACCCGCGTGATTTTCCGGGCTGCTGCGGCTAGCTTCGCCGCCGCGAGCGCGAGCAGATTTTCCACGGCATCGGGCAGGCGTCCGAAGCGGTCGCGCCAGGTGGCTCGCAGTTGGTCGAGCTGCTCCTGGCTCGTCGCTTCCGCGAGGGCTCGGTAGGCTTGGATGCGGGTTTGCGGCTCGGAAATGTAGCCCGTGGGCAGGAACGCGGGGGCGGTCGTTTCCGGTTCCTTGAACCACTCCGCTTCGTTGGTCGCCGCAAAGTCGAGGCTGACGGGCAGTTCCACGCGGGGTTGGAATTTTTCCCCCTTGAGCTTCGCCACGGCCTGCTTGAGGAGCTGGCAGTAAAGATCGAACCCGACGGCGACGATGTGCCCGCTCTGCTGCGTGCCGAGGATGTTTCCCGCGCCGCGGATTTCCAGGTCCCTCATGGCGATCTTGAACCCGGCTCCGAGCGACGAATATTGCCGGATGGCGTTGATCCGTTTGCGCGCCTCCGTGCGCATCAGGTCGCGCGGGATCATGAGGTACGCGTAGGCCTTCTGCTGGGCGCGGCCCACGCGGCCCCGGAGCTGGTAGAGATCCGCCAGCCCGAAGCGGTCGGCGCGGTCGATGATGATCGTGTTGGCGTTGGGGATGTCGAGGCCGCTCTCGATGATCGTTGTGGAAAGCAGTACGTCGGCTTCGCCCGCGACGAATTTCTGCATGACGTCCTCCAACTCGTGCTCCGGCATTTGCCCGTGGCCGACCAGCACGCGCGCTTTGGGGATCAGCTTCTTCAATTTCGCCGCCATCGCCTCGATGGTGCCGATGCGGTTGTGCAGGAAATAGACCTGCCCCTGGCGCGTCATCTCGCGCTGGATCGCATCGCGTATGATTCGCTCATCGTAACCGCAGACCACCGTTTCCGTTGGGATGCGGTTCTGCGGCGGTGTTTCCAAAATGGACATATCCTTCGCGCCCATCAGCGAAAGGTAGAGCGTGCGCGGGATCGGCGTGGCGGAGAGCGTCAGCACATCCACCAGCTTGAAGAGCTCTTTGAATTTCTCCTTGTGCAGCACACCGAAACGCTGTTCCTCGTCAATCACCACCAGCCCCAGGCGCTTGAAGGCGACGTCGCGCGAAATCAAGCGGTGCGTGCCGATGACGATATCCACCGAGCCCTCGCGCAGCCCCTCCACCACCTTGCGCTGTTCCTGTGCGGTGCGGAAGCGGCTTAGCGATTCGACCGTGACGGGGTAGTCGCTCATTCGCTCTCGGAACGTCTGAAAATGCTGTTGAGCGAGCACCGTTGTCGGTGCGAGGATCGCGACCTGTTTGCCGCCCATCACCGCTTTGAACGCCGCGCGGATGGCCACCTCGGTCTTGCCGAAACCGACGTCGCCGCAGATGAGCCGGTCCATCGGGCGCTCGGTCTCCATGTCGACCTTCGTGGAGGCAATCGCGGTGATCTGGTCGGGCGTTTCCTTGTAGACGAACGAGCGCTCGAACTCGTTCTGCCACTTGTTGTCGGGCGGGAAGGAAAAGCCGACGGCCGTCTCGCGCTCGGCGTGAAGCGTGAGCAGCTTGGCGGCGTAGTCAAAGACCGCCCGCTGCGCCTGCGACTTGGCCCGGGCCCACTTCGCGTCCCCCAGTTCGCTAAGCTGCGGATTGCGCTTGCCCACGCCCACATAGCGCGAGACCAGGTAGCTCTGCTCCAGCGGCGCGTAAAGCCGGGCCCCGTTGGCGAACTCCAGGACCAGCACTTCCTCTTCCGTGCCGTCGTTTTTGGCGAACTTCTCCAGCCCGCAAAAGAGCGCGATGCCATGCTCCAGGTGGACCACGTAGTCGCCATCGTTGAGCTCCGAAAAATCAATCTGTGTCCGGTTGGCCGCGTCGCGCGCGCGCCGCAGGGCCAGCCGCCGGGCCCGCGTATTGCGGTAGCGCCCGAAGAGTTCCGCGTCCGAGAGCACCGCCACCTTCGCCGTCGGGCAGGTGAACCCGCGCGCGATGGACCCGATGACGAGCGACATCCCGGGGTGGTCCAACTCCGTTTCCGGGAGCAGGTCGCGAAAGCGCTCCACCTCCCCCTCATTATTACAATAGATGGCCACCTGCCAGTCGTCGGCGAGCCAGGTGCCGAGCTGTCGCAGGAATTGGTCCTTCTTCCCGGCCTCCACCACCAGGTCGCCCGCCTCGAATTCGCCCAGCCCGTGGTCGAAAAACGCCGTCTCAAAATCCTCCACCCGGCCCCCCGGCGCGGCGTCGGCCGTAATCAGCACCGCGGCATCGTCCACGCCGGTTTGCAGATCCACCAGCAGATCCCCGGGCTTGAAATAATCCCGCACCGTACACTGGCGCGTCTCCGAGGCCTCCCCCAGCAGGAGGCTGGCCTCGTCCACCGGCTCCACGGCGGTCTGCTGATCGAGATCAAAGAACCGGAGCGAGTCGATCTCCTCGCCGAAAAATTCCACGCGCAGCGGCAGCGTGTGTTGCCACGAATAAACGTCCACGATCCCCCCGCGCACCGCGAACTGCCCCCGTAACGCCACCTGCGCCACCCGTTCATACCCGGCGGCAGCCAGGCGCTCCACCAGCGGCTCCAGCCCGAGGGCCTCCCCTTTTTTAAGCTCCAGCATCAGCTTCTTAAGGCCGTCCGGCGAGGGGGCGGAGTCGGCGAGCCCCGTTGAAGTCAGCACGATGGCCCCGGATTTCGATCCCCGGATTTGCTCCAGCGCCTGGAGGCGGTCGGCAGCCATTTCCGGATCGGGCAGCGCGTTTTCCGCCAGCGCGATCTCCATTTCCGGCAGGTACGTCACCGTATCGAGCCAGTTGGACAGCTCGTTGTGGACCCGTTCCTGGGAGCGCACCCCGGGGGTGACGATCCAGACCCGGCAGTTTCCGCCCTTGCGGGCCGGTTTTGCATGAGCCACCACCAGCCCCGCCACGAACGGCTGGGCCGCCTCGTCCACGTGATCGAAGACAACGCTCCCCCGGCCGAGAGCGCGCAGCTTGGCGGCAATCGGTGGCGTTTGGGCGACCAAATCAATCAGTGACAGAGCCACGGAACGGGTAAGCTAACATGAAAGTTTCCAGTGTGCGCAAATATTTCCTCGGTGAGTTGGTTTTTGCTGGTACGTTTTTTTGGGCATGCCCCCCTTGCGTTTCCTCTTCACACTGCTGTTTTTTGGCGTCTCTACATTGACCTCGCTTAGCTCTTGCGAAGCTGGTGGCGGTTTTCTTTTTGTAACCTTCAAAGGCGAAAAGGATGCCATGGGCGAACAGATTTATTTTGGCCTGAGCCGGGACGGACTCGCTTGGGAAGTCCTGAACCGCTCCCAGCCCGTGCTTGTCAGTGACCAGGGAGAAAAGGGGGCTCGCGACCCTTACCTGCTCCGTTCTCACGATGGCAAAACCTTCTACATCCTCGCCACCGATCTTTCCATGTTCCACAATCGGAACTGGGGCCGGGCTGCCCGCCAAGGCAGCCGCTCCCTGCTCATTTGGGAATCGCGCAACCTTGTCCAGTGGTCGAAAGCCCGCCTCGTCAAGCTGGCTCCGGACGATGCCGGTTGTCTCTGGGCTCCGGAAGCCATTTTTGACGACGAAACCGGAGACTACCTCATCTACTGGGCCTCGACCACGGGCCGGGACCAGTTTTCCAAACAACGCATATGGGCCGCGCGGACCCGGGATTTCCAGACCTTTAGCCAGCCGTTCATCTATATCGAAAAGCCGACCACCATCATCGATACCGACATCGTCCGCGCCGAGGGAAAATACTATCGCTTTACCAAGGATGAGCACTTCCGTGCCATCACGATGGAAGTAGGTGACAAACTTTCGGGGCCGTGGCGCGACGTTCCCGGCTTTTCCCTGGCCCAACTGCGCAATTACGAAGGCCCGGCATGCTTCCAGATCAAACCGGCGGATGCGGCCCAACCGGCCACCTGGTGCCTGCTCCTGGACCAGTGCGCCAACGGCTACGGCTACCATCCGTTTATCTCCTCCAGCCTTGCGGAGGGCCAGTTCACCCCCGAAACCGGGGTTTCTTTTCCGTTCCTCTTCCGCCACGGCTCCATCCTGCCGGTCAACGAGGAGGAATACACGCGGCTCAAAACCGCATTCCCGTCGGAATAACCGCGAAGGCCGGTGTCCAAAAGAGCCCCGAGTCCGGCATTGCCACCCGCGTTGCCTTTGGCTTATCCTGCCCCCTTATGTCCATTCCGGAGACCTTTACGCTCGGCCATTCGCCCGACCCCGACGACGCTTTCATGTTCTACGCCCTCGCCCAGGGCAAGATCGACACCCACGGCTACAAATTCGAGCACACGCTCCAGGACATCGAGACCCTCAACCAGCGGGCCACGCGCGGCGAACTCCACATCACCGCCATTTCCATTCACGCCTACGCCTACGTGCTGGATAAATACGCCCTCCTGCCCAGCGGCGCCAGCATGGGCGACGGCTACGGCCCCATGTTGATCGCCACCAACCGCGACGGCCTCCCCGAAAACGCCTCCGATGACGAAATCCGCGCCTGGCTCAAAGGCAAGCGCATCGCCATCCCCGGCAAAATGACCAGCGCCTACCTCGCCCTGCGCCTTTACCTGGGCGACGTTGAGACCGTCGTTGTTCCCTTCGACGAAATTTTCGACCACGTTCGCCGCGGCGAGAGCCCCGTCGGCCTCATCATCCACGAAGGCCAGCTTACCTACGCCCGCGACGGCTTTACCAAAATCCGCGACTTCGGCGAATGGTGGAAAGCCGACACCGGCCTGCCCCTCCCGCTCGGCGGCAACGTCATCCGCAAAGACATTCCGCCCGCCGTCCGCAAGGAAGTCTCCGACATCCTCGAAGCTAGCGTCCGTTACGGCCTGGAACACCGCAAGGCCGGAGTGGAGCACGCCATGCCCCACGCCCGCGACATGGATACGACCCTCGCCGACCAGTTCATCGGGATGTACGTCAACGACTACACCCTCGACTACGGCGACTCGGGTCGCAAAGCCATCGAGCTTTTCCTCAAACGCGCCGCCGAGGCCGGGATCATCCCCGCGCCCGTCGAGCTGGAGTTTGTGAGCTAGCGCCTCCCCGCGCCTGCCCGCGTCTCTTTTTTAAAAAGGAGTATTCATTATGTTTGGAAAACAACGCATCAGAGTTGGCATTCTCGGCCTGGGCATCATCGGCTCGCGCATCGCGGCCCACCTCCGCGAGGCCGGGTTCCCCGTCGCCGTCTGGAACCGCACCCCCAAGACCGAACCGAATTTCCTGGGCTCGCCCGCCGAGGTAGCCCAGGCCAGCGACGTCATTCAGCTCTTCGTGGCCGACCCCAAGGCCGTCTTCGAAGTCCTCGAAGCCATGGGCGATTCGCTGACCTCGCGGCACATCGTCGTTTGTAGTTCCACCATCGGGCGCGAAGCCACCCTTAAGGCCGCCGAAATCGTCCAGGCCCGGGGCGCGCGCTTCCTTGATACCCCCTTTACCGGCACCAAGGGAGCCGCCGACAAAGGCCAGCTCGTCTACTTCATTGGCGGCGACGACGCCACCTTCGAGGCCGTCAAACCGATCCTGGAGCCCGTCAGCAAAGCCATCGTGCGCATCGGCGACATCGGCCAGGCCGCGCTCGTCAAAGTGCTCACCAACGTCATCTCCGCTGCCGCCATCGAAGTGCTGGCCGAGACGCTCGCCATCCTCAAAGCCGAGGGCATGGACCCCGAGATCATGGTCAAAGCCCTGGAACACCACGGCGCCCGCAGCGGCATGACCGACCTGAAGTTCCCCAAGCTCCTGAAAGGCGACTTCGAGGACACCCATTTTTCCTTGAAGCACATGCTCAAGGACGTCCACTTCAGCCTGGAGAACGCCACCGAGCTCAAGCTCGACGTCCCCGTCACCCAAGCCACCGCCACCGCCATGGAGGAGGGGATCGAAAAAGGCTGGGCCGACCTCGACTTCTCCGTTGTCATGAAGCGCTACAACCCGTAGACGCTCCCCACGCCTCACCCGCTCCCCAAGTTTCCCATGAAAACCTGCCTCCTAGCCCTCTGCGCCGCGCTGGCCTTTGCCGGAACTGCCGGAACCGTTTGCGCCGACGACGTAGCCGTCCTGCATTTCCGCACGGGCGACCAAATGAAACGGGTCGTCTTCGAGTTTTACCCGCAAGCGGCCCCCGTTACCGTCGAGAACTTCAAGAAACTGGCCTGCTCGCACTTCTACAACGGCACCGCCGTCCACCGAATATTCCCCGGGAAAATGGTCCAGATGGGCGACCCGCTGAGCAAAAAGAAAGGGAACCCGGGCATCGGCACCGGCGGCCCGGGCTACACCCTGCCGCTGGAACCCGGTTGCAAGCACATCGCCGGAGCCGTGGCCGCCGCGCGCCTGCCTGACCAGATCAACCCCGCGCGCCGTTCCAACGGCAGCCAGTTCTACATCACCCTCATTCCCGCGCCAGCCCTTGACGGCCAGTACACCGTCTTTGGGCACGTCATCGAGGGCCTCGACGCCCTGGAGAGCATCAGCCGGAGCGACACCGACACCAACGACGCCCCCGTAACCCGGGTCGTGATCGAGTCCGTCCAGATCGTCCCAAGAGAAGCCGCGGCCCAGGGTGACCCGAAGCCGGGCCGGGCTGGAAAACTTTTTCGCAGTCTTTTTTAAAGTAACGCCGAAAAATCCTTGTGCCGGAAGGCCTGGGATCGTATAAGACACGTCCCTTTTCCAAAAGGAGGGTAGGTACCGAAGTGGCCAAACGGGGCGGACTGTAAATCCGCTGGCTTACGCCTTCAATGGTTCGAATCCATTCCTGCCCACCATCTTAATTCCCTGATAAATACAGGGTTTCCGAGCGATTCCGCCGGAAATTGATTCGAGCGCATACGACTCCATAAAAGCGCACGAAATCTGATTTTATTGGCACTTATTGGCACTCGCTAGGGTATCGTCCCCCCAACGTGCCAACAGGTAATTGAAAATTCCGCAACCACGGTTGCATAGGACCAATCCACCTGAATGCCTGACAAAAACTTTGATGATTTGCGTTTGACACGGCAGTTGTGCTGGCGTAAATAGCCTGCCAGCGATCGGTCTGGGTTGGATTACGCTCCCAGAGTTTGTCCATCGCTCGCCTCTTCGCAGGCGTAATGATTCGGGGTTGATGCCCAAAACAGGAACATGGGGATGGAGAAGTTTCACTCCACCTCCGCAATTTTGAGCACACAACTATTAGCCCGAATTATTCTTATGAACCCTCAGCTGATTGGCTGACGAAAGAGGAACTGCGTACGCGCCTCAACTTGCCGTCCACGCGAATGGTCGACGAAATGATGCGCCGCCGCAAAATCCCGTTTGTCCACCTTGGTCATAAAACCGTCAGGTTTTTCTGGCCAAAAGTAATGTCAGCTCTGCTGAAATTCGAAATCCGCGAGACCAGTATATAGTTAATCCCTAACCGTCCTGCGTGCAAGATTAACTGTTGTAGATGCCTCTGCTAGCGCCCCGATCTTCGAGCGGCCAGCACCAATAATTCTCAAAACCCACCCGTTGGGTGGTGTCGGCTATGAAATATTTAACTCAAAAAGAATCTGCAATTCAAACTCTGCCGCATGAGACCTGCCCGGAAACCGTTTCGGGCGCTTGGGATCATCCGGTGCTCATCGAAAAGAATAATTTCAAGAACAAGAGCCTCAGCGCCTTCAGTTGCAACTTAGCAGTTGGGTGTTCCCATGGGTGTTTGTTCTGCTACGTCCCCGAGACTTCGACCAACAAAATGGCCACTGCGCTCGCTGAAAAAGGCGTTGCCGATCCCGACGCTCAATGGGGAAATTATGTGTTTTTGAGGAAATGGGATAAGGCGAAGTTTCTGGCCAGCCTTAAAAAAGCCGATGAAATTCCCGAGGATAAGCTGAACGCGGACGGGAATCGCGCCGTGATGTTCTGCACCACCAGCGACCCTTACCAAGTATTCAAGAATCCCGATTCCAAAGTGGCTGACTCCCTCAATAAAACATTCAAAAAGACGCGCCGGACGGCTCTTGAACTGATCCGAGACAAATCCACGCTGAACGTCCGGATTATGACGTGGAATCCGAAGGCGAAGGAGGACTTCGATTTGTTCAAGTCATTCGGGGACCGCATGGCATTCGGGATGAGCATCCCCACGCTCAACGATAAATTGGCGCAGGTTTATGAACCCCATGCACCTTCTCCGTCGAAACGCATGGAGACGCTAAAAGCCGCAAAAGATGCGGGTATTTCGGTCTATGTCGCCATTGCGCCGACTTACCCTGAATGTGGCGAAGCTGATATCCGGGCCACCCTTGCGGCGGTCAAGGAACTTGATCCGATAACGATTTTCCACGAACCGATCAACGTCCGGGCCGGGAACGTGGACCGGATCAAGTCGCATGCGGCAAAGCTGGGTATCGAGATTTCAACCTAAGTTTACGCTTCCAGGGACGAATGGCGGGCCTATGTCACCCGTTCGCTTACACAGGTGGAGCACATCGCTGAAGAGGTGGGTGTCGCGGACAGGTTGCACCTGTGGCCGGATGCGTCGCTCAATTCGAAGAGTGGATTCCTTGAGATGCGGCAACATCTCTTTGCGAAGTGTAACCCGAATACGACATTGACCGCCCTGTGACTGCCAAACTGTTGAAAGAAGCGGCCAAGCCCTATAAAAGCGAAACCAGTCCTCATAAGCCGACCCAAAATGTGGAGCAAGCTCAAGCGGAGCCGCCAGGCGGAATCGATAAAAACACGGAGCCTCTCGCACATGCCGCTCCAGCCGCTGTTCCTGAACAAGCAGACCCCGATGAAAAAGCGCGGGCGGCTTCCGACGAAATCCTTGCGATCTTTCGTTCTGTGGAGGCGAAAAAGCTGGAGTTGGAGATGAAACAAAAAACTGCGTGGGGGGGAATCATCCAGAACATCGTCGATTCTGCTGGGCGTATTGGGATGAAAATTGCGGAATAGTTGTCGGACAAATCGCTTAACGCTGGGCTGCCGCCTTGAGTAGGGCGGCAGCCCATTTTTGTCTCTCCGAGCGATTCGGTGCGAAAACGAATTCCACTACGTTCGGCGTATGATGTTGCAACGGAAAAAGTTCAGACTTTTAGCCGAAACTCAGTTGGCAAAATCTGATTCAGTAGTACGTTCTGCAATCCCAATTTGGCACTATGAAAACAATGAAACAAGATACAGCTCCCGCGACAAGAACCGGTGCCCGATTGGGGGCGGTGAGCCAATTTTATGACAGAAGAAAATCAAAATACAAACGCCTCTGGCGAAGTTGATAATATCACGGCGGCTGCTGTCAGTTCCGGTGCTTCCGGGGTTGACACCAGTTGCGGTGATGAGAATTCAAACGGTTCGGCAGGAAATAACGGGCACTTGGCGAGAATACGCTTACTGCTTGGTTGTTCTGCTGTGCTGTTGCCAATCCCAACCGGTCAGAAAAGACCGCAGCATTCAGGATGGCAGAATACGACACTGGAGGATATGGCGAACCCAGAATATCTGGCCCGCTTGAGCACTGGTAATATCGACGTGCTTTTGGGCAAACCATCGGGCGACCTTTGTACCATTGATATTGATGGCGATGCACAGGTTGCGCCGTTCCTCCAATTGAACCCAAATCTGAGCAGCATACTACGCAGCAAAGGAGCACGTGGTGAGCAAATTTGGATCAGGGTTGCAGGAGAATATCCGAAGCTCACACCGATCAAGGCTGTTGACGGCTCAATTTTGGTGAGTGGCGCGCCGATGGCGGACAATCCGTCATATACGGCACCCATCCAACTGGCGGCGAATATCGCCTTGTAAACGCCGCCGCTCCAGTGACGGTCGATTTTGATCAGATTCAGTGGCCCGAAGGCTTGGAACTTCCGTGGACCAAGTCTGATTACGAGAAGCTCGTGGAGGCACAGGGAGAGCCATTCACCATTTCGGAAAAAGGAAGTGTGATGCTCAACCAAATGTTTTTCGTCGAAAAGTATCGTTTGGAGCACCGCGTAATTTACGATTCCGAGTTGGGAGATTTCTTCGAGTATAACGAGGCCACCGGCCTATGGAAAAAAAGAAGTGCCGATGCGATTAAGTATCAATTCCTTGAGGACATGAGGCTGACAGCGAAAGAGACCGGGCAGAATGGGTTGTTCATGAAGCGCACCGATGCGCTCGCTAGAGGTTTGGTGGCGCTCCTTCGTGCCGTGGTTGAGCAGCCAGACGCATTTTCCCATCGCCCACCGGCAATTCACGTCAAGAACGGCATGATCGTCTTTGAGGATGACCGTATGTTGCTGAAGTCCTTCCACCCGGATTATTTCTCCCGCAATATGTGCCCATTTGAATTTGATCCGCAGGCCGAGTGCCCGCGCTTCCTCAACGAATTATTAGGTACCGCATTGTCCCCCGAAGATACGCGGCTATAAGCACGTGCAGATTGAGGAGGAGGTATAAAAATGGGGTTTGATCTCAAAAAACTCGAAAATGTACGTGAGAGCGGGGGGAAGGTAACCGCCCGCTGCCCTGCCTGTGTGCAGGACGGCGGAGATGCCAAGGGCGAGCACTTGGTAGTCTACCGCGATGGAAAATATGGCTGCGTGGCGCATCCCAAGGACAAGGAACATGCCCGCGCCATCTTCAGATTGGTGGGCATCCGTGCTGACAAGCCGGTTGTTCCCTGCTTGAATATCCGCCGCGTGATCATTCCTGATAGCACCGCAATCATGGAAATTGGCCGCCTCGGACGCCCCGGACCTGGAAAACGAAGCCCCGGTAAATCCGAGATAAAGGAAGTAGTTGGCACAGCCTGCGATGAATTTGTCTCTAACCCTGCAAATACAGGTCCGGCCCGTCCGGCTGCGCCCGCATCATCAAGGCCTATAGCGCCATGTGAGATCAAGGATCTGATTTCAACGCGAGAGGAGATCGATAAATTCCTCGGAAGGACGGCGTAGCCGTTTCTAATTGAACCGGCCGGATTTCATGTTCGGTCGGTTCCCAATACATTTCTCCTGCAAACTCTGGCGCGATTTTGAGGCTAATTACAGCCGGGAAGAATCCCGAATATATCGCAGATACAACTCCTCCACTTTCGTTCTGGCCCACGGGGTTTTGCGTAAAAACTGCAAACTCGATTTGATGCCTAAGTCAAAATTGAGTAAGCGTCACGCGAAGCTTTCAATTACCCACAAGTTTTCTTCCCATTTCGAAGCCTAACTGGATATCCCCCAGACGGGACATTCCTCGCCATATGACTACATTGCCTGGTGGGGGATCGGATCGCCGTGCAAGGTAGCCGCCGATCATGGCTAGTTTTCTTATGTAAGAGAATATAGTTTTTGTGGAACCATTTTTTCTATCGACAATTAGGGTGTCAAGTATAGCGCATTCTTCCTGGGTAAATGCGAGATTCGGTAACGCTTCAGGATGGGTTCGACTGACCATTGTCATCCAAAAGATGCGCCAACTGACGATGCAAAGCAGGGCGATCAAGTTTACCAATCGTTCCGCCGTTCGCAGCTTGGACTCTTCGGCTTTGCAACCCGACTTCAATATTTTGTGAAAGACTTCTATCTTCCATCGCAAGGAATACCACCTGAGTTTTTCAAGGGCGGCAGCAAGGCTATCGATGGGCAGATCGGTGACTAGTTTCCAGTCCACTGGCTCCCTCTCTTTTGGTTCTCCGATTTCTTTTGCATGGATAACATTTAAGAGAAGTTGCGGGTAGCGAGCCTTCTTGCCTATCGGAGGCAAGACTTGGATTTGACGATACTTTATCTCTAAGACTGCCTCGGATGTTTCGCCATTTTGTGTTCTAAGTTGAACACGATGGATTCCCTTAACGGAGGCGGTTTTCATCGCATCGGCAATGGTATGTCCACCATCCCCGGCGAGCCGATTTACGCAGGTTCGCACCAGAAAGTGCGTGCCTTCTTCGCGGGCTGCACAGAACAATTCGTAAATGTCGCTTTCCCTGTCGCCAATATGTATGCAACGCTCGGGCGCGCCAAGGAAGCTCGTGGATTGGCGCACGTTTTCCAGCCAGCGGTAACTTTCCTTTTCTTCAATCGGCACCCGCGTGGGATTGATTATTCTCTTGAGCGCATTGGTTCCTTTGAACTGCTTGCGGCTCCAGAATTTAACGGCCGTCAACCCCAGGGGCAGCCCGCCAAGGGTGATGGCGAGGCTCGAATGCATCAGCAACCCCCGAACCGTGATGCGACGCTTACGCCCATGCCTGCCACCGTTCAGGCAGGCGCTTCCAATAAGGCCGATGTTTCCAGCGCTTTCCCGGTCATAGGAAAATTCCGTTGTGTCATGCAAGATCAGGGCTGGACCACAAACGTCATGGAAGCGATTACGAGTGGATTCAAAATGACCGCCAAGAATATCGGTTTCGCTTACACGAGGATTGGAAAAGAACCGGTATGCCGCTTTGGTGCTCGCCCAATCCTGACACGCAAAGGGGATGCTCCCTCCTACGCAGCCAGACAACTCTTCAACCAGTGTTTTTAATCGACGCCCCAAGCGCACATCGCCAAAGTTGCAGGCTTCTGCTTCCTCGTCGATCCATTGCGAAACAGAAAAGGATTCTTTGTAGGACTGAGTACGTTTTGTGACTTTCCATCGCTTCTTGTTTTGCATCCCAAGCTTTGCATCAGAAAGTGTTTATCAATGTACAGACATTTCGTTCAAAAATCGTTAAAACTTGTGGGTAATTGAAAGCACGCGAAGCGCCACTTGACGGGCGTCGGCTCGTAACGGGTCATAAGGCTCATAGATCTCGTAGGTAAAGCGATACGAGATCTATGAGGTCTACGAGGCGGCGGCTTGGGGGTACCGCTCTTCGCGAAGCCTTTTGGCGTAGGCTGCCGGTATCCAGGTGGCGATGTTCTGGTTGGTCAGCACGGGCAGTTTGGTGAGGATCTCCCGCAAGTAGGCGTAGGGATCTACGCCGTTGCGTCGGCAGTTTTCGATGACGGTGTAGAGGACCGCCCCGCGCTGGCCCGCATCGGCGTCGCCTACGAAGAGCCAGTTCTTTTTGCCCACCGCCGTGGGCCGGATGGCATTTTCAACAAGGTTGTTGTCGATCTCCACGCGCCCGTCTTGCAGGAAGACGCTCAAGCCCGGCCATTGACCCAGCGCGTAGTCGATGGCTTTGCCCATGCTGCTTTTGGGCAGGTAGCGTTTCTTGGTTTTTAGTCGCACCAGCGCTTTGCGGATGCGCTCGTGGATGGGACGGCTTTGGGCCGCTCGGAGGGCTTCCCGCAACCGCGGCCCGGCGCGTTCTTGCCGTAAGTATTTTTCGATTTGGTAAAGGTGTGCCATTTGCCGAAGGAGCCAAGTGACGATGCATGGGGCCTGCGATTGCGATTCGATGAACTTGCGCCGCGCGTGGGCGTAACAGGCGGCGAGCCGGATGTGGCCTTCGCGGCCAGCGCTCCGGGCGTAGCTACGGTAACCCGCATACCCATCGCATTGCAGGACGCCCCGCCAGTGGGCGGGAAGGATCTCGCCCACGCACTCGGCGGCGCGACTGGTGCGCCAGTGGTAAACGACTTCGCCGCCGGGCCGGTTGCATACCCACAGGTAGCCGGTACCCGTTTTCTTATTGCCGGGATCAAGGTAGCGAACCGGGGTTTCGTCCATCTGGATGTAGCCGCCTTTCACCACGCCCGCGTTGATCTCCCGATAGATCAAACCCAGCCAGTCGGCAGCCAACCCCATCCACCGCGCCAGCGTTTGACGGGGCAGGATGACTTGGTGGCGCGTGGCATATATTCGCTCCTGGCGATGGAGCGGCAGATGGTCGCAGTATTTGGCCACGATGACTTGCGCCAAGAGCCCCGGCGCCGCGATGCAGCGTTCCTGTAATACCGGCGGCAATGGCGCGATCACGGGCACGGCGTCCAGTTCGCCACGCTTCACATACTTGCGCCGGATCATGCGCCGACGTAGGAACCGAGCCGGTTCGTAGTCGAGCTGCTCGCTGACTTCCTGGCCGATGCAGCGCCACGCTTGCGGTTCTGCCTGCACCGGCAGCGGATCGACGATCTCCTCGACGCACGGCAGGTGTGCAGGCAACCGCAGCCCTTTGTTTTTCGCAGGCTTGCTCTCAGAGCGCGGAGTCGATTCTTCCTTCGAGCGCCGAGTGGCCTCCGCCGCCAAGTCGGGCTCGTTCGCTTTTCCCGGCGAACTCCCTTCCAACAACAGTTCCAGTTGCCTCGGGTCGAGCTTCTCGCTCCCCGCTCCGAAGATCCGCTTCACCAACAGGTCCACCTTTTGCCGCAGTAACGCGACTTCTGCACGCAATCGCGCGTTCTCTTCCAGAAGTTCCTGTTCGCGTTCGGTGACCATTGCTCGTTGGCCACAGGAGACTAGTCATCCCGTCGCTAAATTCAAGCGCCGATCATACTTAATATATGACTGCTATTCCCGCTCATACCACGGACGCATCTTCGCCCCGTGCAGGTCGATCCCGTCGGTCAAGAGCGCCAACGCCTCCGCGCTCAGCTTGAGCTTCGTGCGTCCCGGCTCCACGTTCCGAGGCCATGAGAAGCATCCCTTTTCCAGCCGCTTGCTCATCACCCAGATCCCCGTGCCGTCCCAGTAAAGCAGCTTGATCCGGTTGTGCCGCCGGTTGCTGAACACGAAGATCGCTCCGCCCCGTAGATCCTCTCCCAGCCGTTCACTCACCAGGGCGTGCAGCCCGTTGAAGCCCTTGCGCATGTCGCACGGCTCCAACGACACTAGCACTTTGAGGCTCCCGCTAAAACTCAGCATCCCGTTTGCCCCTTGGCTGCCAGCGCCTTCAGCAACTCCGCCGCCAGCTTCATTTGGCCAGGGGTGGAGAGTTCCACGCTCGCTCCGCCCGGTAACTCAAGCTTGAGCGCCGCTACGATTGCCATCACCTGCTCGCCTTGGACGCCCGCTTCGACCTCCGCTTCTACCCAGCGCGGCCCCGGCCCTGGCTGCGGTGCCATCAATGCGGCCGGAACTGGAGCCGCTGCTTGCACCAACAGCGCTTGCCGCTGGTTCTTCCTCTTCTGCTGCCAATGGGCGAACGTCTGGTATTTCACCCCAATCTGCGCTGCAAACTCCGCCGCGCTCACCCCACACCGCTCGTACTCATCCAACAGCGCCTCCCTTCGTTCTCTCTTTACCAGCACATGCCCTCGGCGGTCTATTTTCAACAACTCATCCCGAATCGCTTCGCTTTGCATCCTCCCATACTGACAATTTTCATCCCTCCAGGATAGAGGCGCTCCGCGTGACGCTTACGGAAGAGATACGGAGTCCTTTTTTTCATTCTTGCGCAGTTCCTCTGGTTTTGATCAGCAAGTGACTTCACCCTTGCCGGAGTGCGAGCCCTTTGAGAGCCGAAGCAACCATAAAGGCCTTCAAAAGCGCATCTTCGGATCAATACGCACTGGAGTCATGATGTTAAGGGGGGCAAAAGATTGATGAGGAACTCACAATAAGGACAAAGGGAATCGAGGCCCTTTGTCCATATTGTGGTTAGCCGTTGTTATTTTGTCCAAGGATACTGGAGGACGTAATCCACCAAGTCCTTCAAAACTACCGTGGCAACGCAGCAGACCTGATCGGCTCCCCCGTAATAAACAAAGAGGGTATCATCAATCACGACATTCGATGTCGGAAATACGACGTTCGGAACAAATCCGCATTTTTCACACTCCGTTTCCGGCTCCATAATGAAATCGGGAGCGCGAGCAATGATTTTGCTTGGATCATTGAGGTCAAGCATCATGACGCCGGTCCGGTAAGTCTTGGTTGCGTCAACGCCGTGATAGATCGTCAGCCAACCCTGTGGGGTCTTGATGGGGGGGCAACTTCCGCCCACCTTGCCGCATTCCCAATCGAACTCCGGCTTGGCAAGCAAGCGCTCGTCGGTCCAGTTTAGAAGATCATCCGAATAGGCGAGCCAGATCGCCGCCTGGTCCGTTCCATATTCTTCACCCACCCACTCCGCAGGCCGATGCATCATGACATATTTGCCATCGATCTTCTCGGGAAAGATAATCACGTCGCGGTCGTCAACATCATCGCGAGTAATAGGCCCCAGGCGATGGAATGTGCGGAAGTCCTTGGTGGTGGCTAGTCCCGTACGGCTCAGATTTTCAGTGATCGAACGCGGACTGCCCTCTGGGATCTTTGGTCCCCGCCCCTGCCAGAACATCTCCGGCGGAACGGCGCGGGCCGCGTAAGTCACATAATAAAGATCATCGAGTTTCACAATGCGTGCGTCTTCTACGCAGCCGCCGTCAAATCCGCCTTCACTCGGCCCGAAAACAGGCTCTTGAAAAACGCGTTCAAAATTGAAGCCGTCCTTGCTTGTCGCAAGGCCAAAGTAGATTCGATAGTCTTTAAACTCTCCGGAGGCACGATAGAGCATATAAACTGTTCCATTTTCAAACCACGCTCCCGGGTTGAGAACGGCGGCTTTTTCCCAATATCCTGCCGGGTTGGGTGTTAGGATCGGATTGTGAGGGTATTTAGTCAGTTTCATTGAGTTAGGTATGAATGGGCGGTTTGGAATTTGGAAACTCCTCGGTGCGCCTTTTGCGAATAGAAACCCCGCTTGATTGGGCAATAGAGCCCTCTGGCAGTTTGTCAGCTAGAGAGCGCCGGACTTAGCCCCATCCTTGGCCGTCTCCGGTTCGCCCAGGTTCATATTCCCGACAACCGTGCCGTCATCAAGCGGGTTAACTTTCTGTTCTGCAAGCAGCCGAAATAGTTTCCGAATATCACGCACTCCGCCCCAGGTGAACCAAACCGCGGTCAAACAAGCAGAGGCGACCGGGATACCCACCCCGGTAATGTGCCAATAGGTAGACCAGACCGCTACAGGCCATGGGGCCACAAGATTCCAGAGGGTTCCAACGGCAAAAACGCAAAACCAAAGCATCGTCCAGCTAAAGAGCGCAATGGCGATTCGCCGATCCCCCCGGCTAAAACTCTTGTCCACGCCAATCACCTTGCTCCAGTTGAAACCCTGCGCCTTTTTTTCCGGAACCATTCCCGCAACCACCGGCTCATCAAGCGCATGGCGCCCCCGGTGAAGCAGTCGATCCATGTCATAGTCTTTCTTGCAAGTCAGCAACGAGACGATGATATATAGCAGCACCGCCGAAACCATCGCAACGAACGAGATTTGCGTTCCATTGAGCGGAAAAGCCCCGCCCAGAAGATTCCGTACAAGGATACCTCCCACAGCCAGGGTGGAGCCCGTAACAAGAGCCACCCAGGCCGCCGTGGTCGTGCCTTTTTTCCAATAAAGTCCGCCGATAATCGCAGCCCCCGCGCCGCCGACGTATATAGCCATCGTCATCTGCCACCACATCATGATGTATTCCGTCTGCCGAAAGATGATGCCAAAGACGAAGGCAAAACAAGCGACCCCGATCACAGAAAGCCGCAAATAGCGAATATGTTGACGTGGCTCCAACGGTTTACGCCGAAGAGGCAACACAACGTCTTGGATGAAAATACTTCCCCAAGAGTGAAGATGCGTCGAATCGCCACCAAAAATCCCGAGCAGCAACATCGCGCAAAACACGCCTTTCACACCGACTGGAAGGAGTTGAGACACGGCGATGGGAATCTCCATCTGGCTCTGAATATGTGTGTCGGCGATCTTGTGTACCTGCACTCCCACCGCCGCGGCTTGTGAAGCGAAATCCGGATGATGAAGATAGGTCAATGCGCACACCGTCAGCAGCGTGACAAACGCCACCTTCCCTTGTTCCTTCCAGTTAGCCAGGATACCGCCCATCACCGATTCATGCGGAGTGATCGCGGCCGTTTTGTAGGCTCCCGCATTCTGCCAAGCCATCGTCCCGTATACCGAGACGATGATGCTCATGAGCACATACCAAAGGTTGAAATCCTGAAGGCCCATCGAATCAAAAGGATTTAGTAAGGAATGCCCCGGAGGCTGAGCCATAAGCACCTCGCTGATCTGAGCCCATTTGAACGTCATGATTAGCGAAGCGATAATGACGATGAAAAAGATCTGAACGAGCAATCCCTCGATACAATTGGTTAACATGACGCTGATCAAACCACCAGAGAGCGTCATGATAAGGGTGATACTTAACAGAACGGCCATCAAAATGATGTAGGTCGGCAAATCGTAGGAGAAAACCTTCACCTGCTCAGGAAGATCGAGCACGTGAATCATGAAACGTGAACCGACAGCGGGGATAATTCCAAAATTCACCATCCCTGCCAGAAAGCCGAGCGCACCGGTGAAGAGCCGGAACTTCTTGCTGTAGCGCTGCTCAAAAAATTGAGACAGCGTCATCGCGCGGGTTTCTCGGAATCGGTAAACCACGAAGCCGGAAATCGCAACCAAAAGGCTCACCGGCACACTGATCCATTGCCACCAAGCCAAGGTAAAACCGGCATGCGAAACCACCTCGAAGAACGCCACGAACACCACCGCCCCTGCTTCCACCTCCGCGCGGGCCACGGAAAGCAGATAACGCCCCGCCAATCGCCCGCTCGACAAGAAATCCGCGACGCTCCGCATATAGAAGCGAGTATAAGCAGCCACGCTGAATACAATAAGCAGCGGGATAGTGACAAACAGCCAATCTAGGGGGGTCATGGTATTTTTAGCTTTCTATGAATTCGGCATGGCCCGGAGCCCGCACAATTTGATTGTCGGAAGCAAGAATCTGGCCAGCGGCATCAAGTTCCATACGGAGATCACCATACGGCACATCTTGAACACTGCTCCCATTTTCAAGCGCGATCGCGGCAGCAATAGCCGCGGATTGGCTCAGCACCATCAGCACCGGCTCCATTCGAATCGAACCAAAAGCAATATGGGAAGCAGAAAGGCAGAATGTCACTAGCAAATTCTCGCACTGGCCCCTGGCGGGAACAATGGAACGGTAGGGTATGCCATAAGGCCGTTGCACGGTTTCCTGGACATCACCTTCATTCCAAACCCTGCCATTAAGGACAAACCGCCGACAATTGTGAGAATCCATCGTGTAAGCGCCCAGGCCGACGGGATCTTCCGCGACCTCCTTCCATCGACAATGGCTTTCGGTCATCACAACGTCGGAGATCATTCGCCGGGATTCTCTTATATAGAGCGCGTGAGGCCAGCCTCCGGTTGTCACAAACTCATCCCGGCACAATCCCCAGGCGCTCATTGGCTCCCTGATGGCTGCCGGGATTTCACAATCGTTCGCCATGCACCACAGGAGACCCTGATGGTAGGTTACATGCTGCTGAAAAATCTTATCGCGCGTGGCATAGTCAGCTTCAGGGTAGGCATAGTTTTGCCCGATAAAGTCAGACGATACGCCGCCGTGGTTATTGGTATCGGTTTTACCGTTACGGATGGCATCGAACTTGTGGAAGACTTCATTCCATCCCGTAGCCAAATAACGCTTAAGGAGAAGATACTGCGCGGGATCATAGTCAGCCGGTTTTGGAAAAGGAATCCGCAACTCCGGCCTTTGCGTAAGACAGATGCGGAAGTTGTAAGCTTGAATTCGCGCATCGCCCGCGCCCTCGGCATAGGCTCCATTAGGCTCGATTCCCGGCAAGACTCCGCTCGACGGAACGCCTGGAACAACATAGGGGTCAACCGGAGCATCAAACTGATGAAACGGCCCGATCTGTGCGCCATTGAGCGTCTCGCCAAAACGAGCGTTGGATTCGCGCCCGACAAAATAGCGCACACCGGCACGCTTCATCAGGTCGCCCTCATAGCTGGCATCGATGAACATTTTGCCGCGAACCGTCAGTCCGCTCAATGTACGCAGTTCCGTAATCTTGCGATCCTTTACAATCACCAGATCCACAAATTGCCGACGGAAAACGCGCGTTGAAGTTTCAGCAATCCATTCTTCAAAAACCGCCTCCGCAACATGCGGCTCGAACCGCCAATCCTCGGCAACCCCATAGTGCTTCCCTAACCGCCGGTAGAACTCACGCGAAAGCCCCCCGATCGCCGATTTGTTACCAATGTCGGTCATTCCCAACCCTCCGGCGGTCATCCCACCCAAGTGGGGGCTTGGCTCAAGCACAACGACACTCAGCCCCCTTCTGCCAGCCTCGATCGCGGCCACCAAACCTCCGGAAGTCCCTCCATAGACGCAAAGATCCGCCGTGACGGTCTGAGAAAGGAAAGGCGCGGGCTGAAAGTAGGCGGGGAAATTCATGATGCTCGAAGTCTCCGTAGATTGCGCACGGCCTCCTAAATACACGACATTTTTAGGTTGCTAATATTATACATTTAGTTACCTGTGTTTGATATGCCGGACAGCCCCCCTCCCCAATACCAGCAAATGACGTTGCACCGCTGGGCAAGCCTCAGAACCGAATTAATATGGATCTATGAAGGCCCAATCCACGCCACCCATCAGAAAGCTACGTTTGATCACAGCCAAGGCTATTGGATCTGGCTATTCAAGCAAGGAAGCGGCTCTGTGGAGATGAATGGAGAAACATGGCATGCCAAAACAGGTCAATGGATGGCTTCTCCTCAAGGCGTGGTCACACAGAATTTTTCTGACGACGCACATATCCTTTCCGTTCATTTCCGATGCGAATGGCCTACCGGAGAAAGCCTCTTCCCATTATCTGGCGGTTGGATTTTTGACGCGGAGCAATTCCCCCGATTGGAGCGCTCCGGCAGTTCTCTTCGCCGACTAATCCATCGCTTTTTTCCAGACACCCATGCGCATTTCTCGCTGGAAACGGTGGATTACTTCGTATTCTTCAAGTTCCAAAGACTGTTCGTTCAGTGGTTAAAAGATTTTTTCGACACCTGGCTGGCACAGGGAAACCGACTGACAAAGGCCGGCGAATGCGATGATCGCTTGCTTAGGTGCGTGCGTTTCCTTAATGAAGCGCCTTTTGAAGAGGGCTTCCCCGGTGAAATCCTGGAACGGGAGTCAGGCTTGGGAAGAGCTCATCTCGATCGTCTATTTTGGAAGCAGTTCAGCATAACAACTCGCGAGTATTGGGAAAAGCGGCGAACAGAAGCAGCCACACAGAGCCTGCAAATGATAGCGATCCCGATCAAAGAAATCTGTTACCAACTCGGTTTCAAACAATCTTCCCATTTTACCAAATGGTTCACGCATAGGGTGGGAATGACGCCAAGAGCTTATCGGGAACGCGGATTCAAAAACTGGCTTTAGGAAACGCCAAAATTCGTCGGCATCAAACAGAGGCAAGCAAATACGTCTTTTGGATAAGACAAGCCATTCGCACGAGCACTTGCCTTGGGTTAATAGTAGCCGATGCTTCGCAAAATATTTCCTCCTGCCTGCCAAGCCGTCCTCATCGGAGCAGCGATCAGCTTCCCAAATCTCCTTTGGGCCAACGCAACCCTGCCTGCGATCTTCTCAGAACACGCCGTTCTACAGCGTTCGGAAGCGGCAGCCGTCTGGGGCAAAGCATCGCCGGGAGAAACCGTGACGGTGACTCTTGGAACAGCAAGAGCCTCTACCACGGCAGGAACCGACGGCAAGTGGAAGGTTTCCCTGGATCTCGCGAAACAAGAACAAGGCCCGTTCGAAATGCAAATCGACGCGGCCAACCGCCTGACAGTCAAGGACGTTGTCATTGGCGAGGTATGGCTCTGTTCCGGCCAGTCCAACATGGAATTCGTGTTATCGAATTCGGCCGATGCACAGCAGGAAATCGCAAACTCAAGCAATCGCTTGCTTCGGCAATTTACCGTAAAACGAACGGCCTCCGCGACACCGCAAGAAGAGTGCGCAGGAACATGGACTGTTGCCGCGCCCTCGACTTCGGCTCAATTCACCGCGGTGGGCTATTATTTCGGCAAAAGCCTGCAACAAACTCTTGGTGCGCCGGTTGGGCTGATCAATTCATCCTTTGGAGGAACCCCTATTGAAAGCTGGATGAGCGCCAAGGCCCTTGATGCAGACCCGGATCTAAAGGCAGGCCGCGCGGTATTGGAAGCGGCGATTCAGGCCGCCCCGCAAAAAATGAAGGAATACGCATCATCGTTCCGAAATTGGACCAAGAAATATCAACTCGAATGCCCCGAAAAAGATCCTGCAACATTCGCGGCGCCCGAGGGGGCCACCGATGCCTGGAAAACCGTAAAGCTGCCAGGCAAACTCTCTCAGGCAGGTCTGCCGGACGCTGGAGCGATCTGGCTTAAGTGCGAAGTCATGATTCCGGACTCTATGGCTGGGAGAAATTTTACACTCAAAACCGGCGTCATTTTCAATTTTGACGCTTTCTATTGGAACGGCATCAAAATCGCAGAAACCGACTGCGACAGCCCGGGCAGCGCGGATCCCCGCACCTATGTCATCCCATTCAAACAAGTCATGGCCGAAAAATCAGTGATCGCCATCCGCGTCTTTTGTCCGGCTGGCGGAGCCGCCTTTGCGGCCCCGCCACCGACCCTAACCTGCTGGAATCCTGGCAGCACGCCCATCGTGCTTAATGAATGGAAAGCTATTGCTGAGTCTGAACTGAACCCCTTGGAAGAAGCCAAGGCGACCATGCCGACCGCGCCGAATAGTGTACCGCCCCCGCAACTACGACCTACCACGCTTTTCAATAGCATGATCCATCCCCTGGCCCCCTACACCCTACGCGGAGTCACCTGGTACCAAGGGGAAAGCAATGTGGAGCGAGCCTTCCAATACCGCACGGCTTTTCCTCTCATGATTCAGAATTGGCGAGCCCAATGGGGGCAGGGAGATCTCCCTTTCTATTTCTGCGAAATCGCCAGCCTCTGGCCAGCTCCCGAGCAACCCGGCGAAAGCAAATTAGCGGAATTGAGAGAATCCCAACGCGCCGCACTCAAGCTGCCGAATACGGGCTCGGTAGTTCTTACAGATCTTGGAGATTCCAAGAACGTCCATCCCGCAAACAAAAAAGACGTCGGCGAACGGCTTGCCAAAGTCGCTCTCAATAAAACCTATGGCAAACCGATTCCCTGCGCCGGCCCGACGCTGAACTCTTTCAAAATCGAAGGAGATCAGATCCGTCTGAATTTTCTCAACACCGACGGCGGCTTGGTCGCACGCTCCCTGCCGGGTATTCCGGATGGAGAACTCAAAGGATTTGCCATCTGTGGCAAAGACATGAAATGGACGTGGGCAACGGCCCGGATCGAAGGAGCATCTGTCGTGGTTTCCGCGCCAGGCATCGATAATCCTTTGGCCGCTCGATATGCATGGGCGCACAATCCTGTCTGCAACCTCTACAATGGCTCCGGCTTCCCTGCGGCAGGCTTCCGAACTGACCGGAACGGGCTTACGACGGCCCATATAAAATACGGACTCTCCAATTCAAAATAACCCCGTCGAATATTTGGCAAAACAGCTGCATAAAGATTTCACCCCCCTCCCCATGAAAACCTTGAGACTCACGCTTTCCCTAATCCTGGCCTTTACGCTTCACGGCTCGCTGGCCAAAGCCAATCGGCTGCCCATAACCACAGTCACCGATCCGCGAGACGGCAGCGATGAACTCGTAGCCGTTTGCAAGGTGCAGGATTTTGGAGCCAAAGCGGATGGCGAAACCGACGACACCGAAGCGTTTAAGCAAGCCATTCAATATGCCTCGGATATCGGCGGAGGAACCGTTTACGCTCCGGCCGGAAAGTATGCCATCAAAGGCACGCTGATGATTCCAAAATCGGTCTATTTAGCGGGGGAATGGTTTAACCCGGAGACAAACCCCGAAAAGATCAGCCAAGGCACCGTCCTCTATGCCTATGAGGGAAAAGGGAACGCGGAAGACACCTCCTTCATCATTCTCCAAGGCAGCACAGGAGTGATCGGGATCACCGTCTACTACCCGGAACAAAACATTACCAACCCTATTCCCTATCCGTGGGCGATCCAAATGTGCGATAAATACGACGGCAAGACCACCGGCTATAGCACCGTCCAAAATGTAACACTAGTCAATCCCTATCGCGGGGTATTGGCCGGCCCAAAGGGTTGCCAACTTCAGGTCATCGACGGCCTCTATGGTTCACCGATTTATGAAGGCATCTCCATCCTTGAGTCGTGGGATGTACCCAAAGTCCAGAAAGTCTCTCTTGGTGCAAGTTACTGGATGGCCTACGACAAAGATAAGCCGAATGTGAACCGCATCGTCGATACCATGAAAGCCCATCTCACCGGCTTTACCTTCGGGCACGATACATGGAACTTCATTTACGACCTGTCCATTGCTGACTGCAAAGTCGGCCTCTTCTTCAATACCTACTACATCAAACCGAAATGCATGTCCTACGGCGATGGACAAATGGATCTGGTCACCATTAAGAACGCCGTCACCGGAATTGCAGGCGTCCACGGCTATGGAGGCATTGCCATGGCTCGCACCCATATTTCAACCGACGGAAGCCCCGGTTCGGCATGCGTCCGCCTTCAGCCTCCTTTTGATTCCACCATCCACTTTATCGATTCCACGTTTTCAAACCCAGGCGGTTCCTGCGTGGTTGTGGAAAAAGGTGTCCCCGGCGTCTTCGCGGCCCAAAACAGCACCTTCAAAAAGTGGGGCAATAAGTCCAATGCCATCCAACTCATGGGCGGCTCCCTCACCGTCACCTACAACACATTCACGGGACCAGGAACGGCCATAACCATTGCGGATTCCGCACTGGGGGCGGTGATCGACAAGAACACTTATGCGCGGTCTGTCAAAACGCCAGTTGTTAGCAAGAGGCGCGACAATAGCATCCACATCAACACCCATCAGAAGTTCGCGTCCCTACCCAATCCGAACTACGAAGTAGACTTGGGCATACCGCCAACGGTTCCTCATAAAAAGCTCGTCTCAGTAACCGACTTCGGAGCCATCGCAGACGGATCAACCGACTGTACGGAAGCCTTTTCCAAAGCTTTGAAAAGCGCGGCAGAAGCTGGCGGCGGCATTGTCTATATCCCCGGGGGCATGTATCTCCTCAACGGCACCCTTGTGGTCCCCTCCAAAGTTGAATTGCGGGGCGTCAGCGAAGCTGGGCACCATACCAGCGGCTGCGGTAGCATGTTGCTTACTACCCAGGGGGCCGATAATGCAAACGGAGCCCCGTTTATTTCCCTTGAACAAGGCTCGATCCTGCGCGGCCTCACCATCTGGTATCCCGAACAAGACTATGAAAACATTCATCCCTACCCGTGGGCAATCCGTGGTCTGGGGAAAGACATCTCGATCCGCTATGTCGTGGTGGGTAATGGGTATCAAGCCCTTGATCTGGGAACATACGATTGCGGAGGCCACTATGTTGATGCATTAAGCGGAATGACCTTTTCGAAAGGGCTCTGGCTCGACAACTCCAGCACCAGGGGGGTCCTGAAAAACGTACACTTCAATCCCCACTTCATCGTAAGCTCCAAAGGCACAAAACTCCCGGCCGGAGCTGATTTCAACAAGCTTGGCGCGGCTCTTCCAAAAACGGTGTTTAACGCTCAGGATAAATACAACACAGCCTTTATCATTGGTAAAACCACTAATGAAACCGTTTTCAGCATCTTCAATTACCGATCCAACGTCGGTTTGAAGCTGACCGGTGGCTTTAATGGAATACTGCACGGACTTGGCCTCGACGGCACCGTGGTGGATATGTGTGTAATGGGCCAACAAACGGATCCCATCGTCATCGTCAACACGATCTTCGACATTGTCCCGGGAGCGAGCGAATACGGGAATGGCCACTTTTTCACAGAAACAACGAATCCTGCTAAAATCGACATTCTCAACAGCAGATTTACCGCATGGAACTTCGTCCCAAAAGATGAACTAGCCAACAAGAATGCCATCCTAAATCTGAAGTCTAACTATTTTGCAACTAGCTCAAACAGCGGAGCCGTTGTGGCCTACTCTGGAACAACCCATCTGCAAGGGTGCATCTTTGGGCATCTGGGAAAGCTGGATCCCGCCACCGGCATCTATTCCGACCAGGATCCATCAGCCATAGACATCCTTGCGCATCCGGAAGCCACTGTTTCCGCTCACGGCAATCTCGGCAAAGGATCTTTCAATGCGACCGGCATGGATAACAACAAGCTTGAAGGTAACGTCTCAGTCCCCAAAATGCCTGCAAACTAGTGTCATCCAATCCCTTGCAGCAAGCGCTACCTAGACATGAGCCGCCTGAGCGAGAACAAGAAACCCAAAAACAAAGACCAACATTCCGCAGGCCATCAACTGAAAGTGCGAAAGAATCTGGACCCTACCGGCCACGTAATTACGGCTTGCGCCTTACCTGGCAGTACGACGCTGCCGACTGCACCGTCGCCGTCACCGAGCCCCGGGGGCTATGCTGCGAATTTGCATTTCACCACACTAGTCACGAATTGCCGTTTTTCCCGGACCTGATTGGCGACGATTTGCCAATGAAAGAAGGCAAACTGTGCCCGCCCCGAAAAGCGCGCAGCTGGCAGGTTCGGGAACCGCGGTAAGCGTATCCATCTTTAGGTCTACGGTTGAACCGGTCCCTGCGGTGAGCAGGCCAAGGGAGCTGACTGTGCCATTAAAGGCGCCGCTTTGAGAAATGAATGTCAATGCTATCACCATTTCTACGTTTTGAGTAAATTCTGTGAAGTTGGCCTGGTATAATCTGTCATTTCCATCCGCATCGAAGAGGTCGATCGATGACGTAGTAATTCTTTCGCACATTTTTTTGGGGTGGTAAGAGGAAGGTTGGCAAAAAGAGAGCAACCCATGAGCGAATACAAAGAAGAAACGCAGGAAACGGCGGGTAGCGCCGTAGCCGGGGCCGAAGGCCACGGCAAGATCATAAGTATCGACGAAGGAAGGATTAAAGAACACCTGAGCGGGGTGGTACTAGAGGCGGTTGAGGAGACGTTGAACGCGCTACTAGACGCGGAGGCAGACCGGTTGTGCGGGGCGAAGCGTTATGAGCGCAGCGGGGATCGGGCTGACACCCGAGCGGGGCATTACGAACGGCAACTGCATACCAAAGCAGGCGAAGTCAGTTTGAAGGTGCCCAAGCTGCGGAGCCTGCCCTTTGAAACGGCAATCATCGAACGCTACAAGCGCCGGGAGAGCAGCGTCGAGGAGGCGCTCGTCGAAATGTATTTGGCCGGAGTGAGCGTGCGGCGGGTCGAGGACATTACCGAGGCGCTCTGGGGAACCCGGGTAAGCCCGAGCGTGGTGAGCGATTTAAACCAGAAGATCTACGGGCAGATTGAGGAGTGGCGCAACCGGCCCATCGAAGGCCGCTTTGCCTACGTCTATCTCGACGGGGTATGGCTTAAGCGAAGCTGGGGCGGAGAGGTTAAAAACGTGAGCATTTTGATCGCCGTGGGAGTTAACCAGGACGGCTATCGTGAAGTGCTAGCAGTGGCCGAAGGAACCAAGGAGGACAAGGAAAGCTGGACGAACTTCATGCGGGGGTTGAAGCAGCGGGGTTTGGCCGGAGTAAAGCTCTTCGTGAGCGACAAGTGCCTGGGGCTGGTAGAAAGCCTTGCGGATTTTTACCCAGAAGCGAAATGGCAGCGATGCACGGTGCATTTTTACCGCAACGTATGGACGGCGGTGCCGAGTGGGAAAGTCAAGGAAGTGGTGGCCATGCTCAAAGCGATCCATGCCCAGGAAGACCTGGCTGCGGCGCAGGAAAAGGCAAAGGCGGTCGTCTTTAAACTGCGGGAAATGAAGCTTGGCAAAGCAGCGGAACTGGTCGCGACGGGCATCGAGGAGACATTGAGCTACATGCACTTCCCCCGCGAACACTGGCGCAACCTGCGAACCAACAACCCGCTGGAACGCGTAATCCGGGAAATCCGGCGACGAACCCGAGTGGTAGGTTCCTTCCCCGACGGCCAGAGTGCCTTGATGCTCGCAGCCGCGCGGCTGCGGCACATCGCCGGAACCAAGTGGGGCAGCAAGCGCTACCTGGACATGAGCCGCCTGCGCGAGAACCCATCAGCCACAGAGGAAGCCGTAGCCTGATCGACAAATTTGATATCCGCCCCCGCGGGGGCGGATATCAAAACCAAACAAGAAACCCAAAAACAAAGACCAACCTTCCTCAGGCCATCAACTGAAAGTGCGAAAGAATCTGGACACTACCGGTCGATCTGGAAGCTGGAAGTCGCCGTTCCTATATATGTCGCAGTAAGCTCCAATTTTATGTCATTCTCCATAATATTTACAGGAGTGGCCAGAGTTCCATAAAGCGAAGGTCCAAAATCACTTCCAATGATCTCGTATGTCGTGGCGGTTTGGAGGGTGGTGGTGAATGTGCTCTTGGTTTTTGAGAAATCACCCGTTCCGAATGAGGTTAGCGTTACGTCTGCGCGTGACACGGTGGTAAGAGCCAGTAGGGATAGAGCCAGAGCTGGGAATGATATTTTCATTAAGCTGTTTGTTGTTGCCGACGCAGTGATGTGGGGATTGGTGAAGAGTGTCGCTCTATTTACAGAGCATAGGGGATTGTTTGAACCAATGTGGTTACACCCGCGGCAGTGCCGCTCTTTTGGAGGATGGCTGCCGTGCCCATGGGGACGGCAACCGAATCACTGACTGTGTCGGGACCAACACGGCGCCAATTTGTGCCGTCATAGTAGTACTGTCGCCATGCGCCCGATATGAGCATTTGAACCATGTCCGCTCCCGACGATGAACTGCTGGCAACCCAACCGGAAATGGAAGCGATGTTGCTTGAACCAAGGGTGCTATCCGTGGGCCACGCGGAAGATACAAATGTGACTCCTGAGTTTGCAACAATGGCTTGGCGATCGACGGAGGGAACGTGTCCGGTGATGGCTAGGTTTAGTGCGGATGCTGGGAGGCGCGAGTAGATTATACCTGTGTCGGGCCGGATCGGCACGTTGTCCGAGACGGTATCCGGCCCCACGCGTTTCCAGTTTCCAGTTGCGGTGTTGTAGTAATATTGCCTCCAAGCGCCGCTTACAAAAAGCTGGACGCTGTCCGCCGCATCTGAACTTGTTGCCCCGAGAACCGCTGTTCCCGAGGCCATGGCGCTACCCGCTCCGAAGATACTTAGCAATGTGTCGCATTCGTAGATTGAATACGTGTCGCCCGATGTCCCGGTGGCGATACCGAGCGTCGTAAGGTTTACCTGCGTGCTCTCTTGGGCATCCACTGTAACGGTTGTCGCTGTGTTCGCGGTGCTGGTCGAAATCAGAAACGAGCGCCCCGTAGCCGAGCCGCTCGTGATTTGGATGATATAGGGTGAAGCAGCGGTTGACAAAGCCCCCGCCGTCCAGCCCGCACCGGAGTTGGTGATGCTGTTTGAGGTAATACTAGAAATGATGCCGGCTGATTGTCCGGTGATGGAAGCATCGTTAAGAAGCGGGAAAGAAAGAACGCTGAGCGTTGGTGAAGAACCAGTGCCGGCGGCGATATTCAAGTGGACGAGCCCGACGGGCACGGTGAAAGCTGTCGTTTGAGCGAGGGCTTCTGGGGACAGTAGAGCGCAGGCGATGAATAGGAAGGTTCGTGCAGCAAAAGCACAAATCCTTTGGCAACTCGACATTGTTAAGTCCATATGTTTCCGGGCCAAGTGGGCCTTGCGTTTTCGTTTTTAAGTGTTGTTCAATGTTGGGGAAAATCGAAGAAGGGGGACACCGGTGACTGCCGCGGATTCAGCTTTTTTTCTAAAAAGCCCGACTTGAGGTCGGGGCCTATATTACGGAGTTCCGCCGAATTGTGTTAGCCGTTAACAGACCGGCCGTTTGTCATCTACTGATCAAAACGTGGGACGGAGGGGCTCTCAGAAGCGTTTTGGCTGGTGCACATACAAGATAAACTTTGGGGGCAATAATCAGTAAAACGCACAAACTCGGTCGGCTTGATGCTAAAGCTAATCTGAGCATTCCTGTAGTCTAGGATTACCAGAAAGTCCTCCGACTTAACAAGTGCCCCCCCAAGAACAATGAAAAACTCCAGGATTATCTACATCGTGGTTTGTGCCCTGGCGCTGTTTGCATTCGCGCCGTTCACAAGCCTTCGCGCGGTTCCTCCTGCTGGCACGAGTTATTCGCTGACTTTTAGTGATGACTTCCGGGCCGGAACCCTCGACCGCACTAAATGGGGGCCCCACGGAGGCGTTGTCATCAATCACGAATCGGAAGCTTATGTTCCCGACGAGGTGCTCCTTACCGGGAGCGGATTGCGCCTCCGTGTCGATCAGCGCACCTACACTAGTGGGACGATCTCCCAGCCTTATACATCAGGCGAGATCAGTACGATGCACAGCTTTTTCCAGACGTACGGCTATTTTGAATGCCGTGCCAGGATTCCTAAGGGTGTGGGTATGTGGCCCGCTTTCTGGATGTGCGCCATGGATGGGGCGTGGCCGCCGGAAATCGACATCATGGAAAATTTCGGGAATGCGACGCTCATGTCCGTTGGCATGTTTTATACCAGTGCAAGCGGGAAATCCACCGGCACGGGGGCCCTTTATACGCCGAGCCCCTATGTGGACTATTCTGCCGATTACCATGTCTACGGGTGTTCCTGGCTCCCCGGGCAATTGACCTTTTATATTGATGACCAGCAGGTCTACCAGATCACGGATAGCGTAAACGTGCCCAGCAAACCGATGTTCCTGATCCTGAATGTGGCCATGGGGAGCGCAAATAATGGAACAGGGGCTCCGACTAAGTTTACGGTGTTCCCCAATTACATGGATGTGGATTATGTCAAAGCGTACCAATACACGGACCTCGTGGCGACCGCGCCGGGAGCAGACAGAGCTTGGTTTGGCCCCACCGTTCTTTCGGCCCATACGGGAGTAACGCCGGGGCAGACGCTGACGCTTACAAGTTCTCTGAATGCGGATAGCAATGGCAATTCGATTCCCTCGGGCAATCTTCACTTCGCAATTAGAGACCTTTTTCTCGGCACGACCGTTTACCTCGATTCTTACATTGCGATCCCTGCCGTGGCTGCCTACGGATGCTTGCCCCTCACGGCATCCTTTACGGTTCCGAGCGATTTGGCCCCAGGCCTCTACAATATCTCGTTGAAATTCTACAATAGTACGATGGCCTATAACGGTGCCAATGCGGGAACCGCGGATGTCTTCGAGATTCCGGGCTCCTTGCCTGCAAAACCGGCCCCCCTAAGCACCCTTCCGGCCTCCCCGACGGGCATGGATTTGTCCACGCTGACCTTCAGCGCTGTTCCGGGGCGGACTTCGCCCGCGGGTACTCTCGTCTTTTCAAACTCGGGCCAAGCCATGACTGCGGGAAACAATGCATGGAGAGTGGCGAATTTCAACTATACGGTAACGGCCAATACGGTGATGGAATTTGATTTTTCAACCGATCCTGTGCCCGTGGGTAAGGCTGCCTCCTCCTACTGCATAGGGCTGCTTCCTTCGGCGGCCTATGATATCACGACGCTGAATACTTACCTCTTCCAACTGGCGGGCGGCAACCCTCTCGGCATAACCTCAGCGGCAGCGGTATTCAACAAATACTCGCTCCAACTCGGCGGCACGTTCCATTACGTCATACCGGTCGGCCAGTATTATACCGGCGCGATGACAAAGCTGCTTTATGTCATGAACGATACGGCGAATTACCCGGTGAATTCCACCATCAGCCACTTTAGGATCTATGATTCCACCAGCACGCCGACGGCAAGCGTCCAGTGGGCGGTTTATCCTGATCCGCACTGCCTTCCACAACTGGCGACGGTTGCAGTGAGCCCAACAACGGCCGCGGTTTCCACGGGTGGCACGCAGCAGTTCACGGCAAACGGCGTTGATGCCGATGGCGATGTTTACACGCCGACCGTCACGTGGAGTGTCAGCGGCGGTGGGGCAATTTCCAGTAACGGGCTTTTTACGTCCGGGACCACGGCGGGCGGGCCGTACACGGTGACTGCCGCCAGCGGCACGTGTTCCGCAAGTGCCTCGGTCGTTGTAAACGGCGGCGCCTCCTCAAGTGTGCTGACCTCGATTGTGCTTTCCCCCAATAATCAAAGCGTGAGTCAGTCGCAAACGTATCAGTTTGCCGCGCTCGCTTATGATCAGTTTGGCGTGGCGCTTTCGCCTCAGCCCGCTTTTTCGTGGTCTGTGAGCGGAGGCGGAACCATCTCGAATGGCGGTCTTTTTACCGCGGGCACGGCGAGCGGCACCTACGTTGTCAGCGCGTCCAGCGGCGGTGTTGCGGGGCAGGTTTCAGTTTCGGTGGTCACACCTGTCTTGGCTGCCGTGGTGGTTAACCCAAGCACTTCGAGCGTGGTTGTCGGAGGCACCCGGCAGTTCTCCGCAACTGCCTATGATCAGCTGGGTTATCCTCTGGGGGTGCAGCCGGATTTCTTATGGTCTGTGACCGGGAATGGCATCATTAACAGCGAGGGGTTGCTCGCCGCTCCCCACGCTGTGGGAGGCCCCTACAGCGTCACGGCCTCGGCGGGAGAGGTGACTGGCACGGCCAGTTTGCAGGTTGTGGCCCTTTCGCCGGTTCTCACCAGGATCAGCGTCACGCCGTTGAACGCGCTTGTGACCGCGACGAACGTACAGTTTACCGCAACGGCGCTGGATCAATACAGCGCCGCACTGGCGACCCAGCCATCCTTTACATGGGCCGTCTCCGGGAATGGCAGCATCAGCCCGTCGGGGCTTTTCACCAAAGGCACGACCTATGGCGGGCCCTACACGGTTGCCGCCACGAGTGGAAGCCTTACAGGAACAGCCGCCGTGACGGTCGGCTCTCCTTATGTGATCTTTGACGATGCTCTTCGCTCGGGGTGCTCGTTTAGTACCGGCGCGGTGATCGTGGCTTCTCCGGTTCAAAGCGGCACGGCGGCATTAGGAGTGACGGGAAGCAACTATCTGCAAGCCGGAATCAGGCTTTCCGGCACCAGCGGGGTTGTGCCCCGTGGGATGACCTACCTGGAGTTCGAGGTATACCTGAAATCGCCCGCGTCCAGTGTTTCGGGCATCTCGGTGCAGCTTGGCTCGCCTTCTTACAGGCAAGCATCCTTTACCAGCGGCACCGCCAGCGCGCCATGGACTTTGGACGGGACCACAGGGAAAGTGACGATGTCGGCTGATACATGGCACCATGCAAAGCTGGATCTCGCGGGGGCTTTCGGCTCATACCTCGTTTCTGGAAGCACCAATATTCAAAGTCTGTTCGTCCAGCTTTCCGGATCCGTGGAGACGGTTTACATAGATCAGGTAGCGTTCACCTATACACCCTCCGCGTTATCCAGTGTTACGGTGCAGCCTTCTTCGGCAACGGTGACAAAAGGCCAAACCCTCCAATTCACGGCGGTGGGGAGGGATCAGTATGGATACGACCTGGTTTCGCAGCCGACATTCTCCTGGAATGCGTCTGGCGGGGGCTCGATCGGCTCTAGTAGCGGGCTGTTCACGGCAGGTACGACAGCGGGAGGGCCATTTGTGGTCACGGCGACTTCCGCCACGTACAGTGGCACGACGAATGTTACTGTGGGAGACTTGCCCTTCGGCCGGTGGGCGACGGCGCTCTTTGGCTCGAATACAGCTACGGCTGGTGACTTGACCTCCAACAACGCGGCGGGCGTTTCGAATCTGATGGCCTACGCGCTTGATTTGGATCCATTTGTCACCCAACCAGACGAGCTGCCGTGTGTTGGGGTGGCTAGTGATTCGGGCAACGAATACTTGACGCTGCAATTTGTTCGCAATCCGGCGGCAACGGATATTACCTATATTGTTCAGGGAAGCGATGATCTCTCCAGCGCGGCTTCGTGGGCTCCCGTTGCCATCTGGAACAACGGGGCGTGGACCTCATTGGGAAACGTCACCGAGTCAGGCTCGAACGTCCTAGTCCGAGATCTTGTGCCGGCGCAGAATACCTCTCGGCGTTTTCTGCGTCTGGAAGTGGCGCACTAGTGTCCCCCGCAGAGAAGGCTTCGGGGGGGTGAGTGCGTGATCCGTGTCGCGATTTATCGGCAAATCGCACAAGAAGAGTCGGGGGATGACTCACCGGTTTTCTGTTGGCTCTTTATCGTAGCGTCTTATATGGCCCAGTCATTGGCAATGGGCATTTCGACCCTTTAACCACGCTTCCTCCATTTACTCCCACTCTGGTCTATGATTCACCCAAAGAAGACGATCCTGAAACGTTTTTCACAAAACCCCATCATCACGAATGAAATGATGCCCTTCAGTTGCCGGGGAGTATTTAATTCGTCCGCCGTCAAGTACGATGGAAAATACGTCATGATCCTGCGGGCGGAGGGGTACAACCTGCATGACTCGTTTTGGCTGGCCCATAGCGACGATGGGTATGCTTGGAAAGTGGGAGAGATGATTCCGCTCCCCGACGACGAGGAATACCGCCAGTTCGGGGCAAACCAGTATGATCCGCGGATCACCAAAATTGGCGACATCTATTATATTACTTTTTGCGTTCACGGAAAAGATGTGCGGATGGGGTTGATGAGCACGAGGAATTTCAAGACGTTTGCGTGGGAGGGGTTCATCACCGGGAACGGTTTCCGCAACACCGTTCTTTTCCCGGAGCGTTTCGACGGGCTCTATGCCGCGCTGGAGCGGCCAAACGAAGCCGGAGATATCTGGTTCACCCAATCGCCGGATCTCAAGTTCTGGGGAAAACAGAAACTGGTACTGCGCTACCAGGATGTCCCGTGGGCCTGGGGAAAGATCGGCCCCTGCGGAACGCCCATGAAGACGGACCAAGGCTGGCTGATCATTTTTCACGGCGTGCAAGTGGTCTGCAACTATGAATATATATATCACGCGGGCGTGATGCTTACCGAGCTGGAGCGGCCATGGCAGGTCATCCGGGTGGGCAATGAGCCGATCCTGACGCCGGAGCTTCCCTTCGAGCTTGCCGGGCATGTGCCAAACGTCGTCTTTGCTTCCTCGCAGGTCGTTGAGGAGGACGGTCGCGTCAAGGTCTATTATGGAGCCTCTGATCGCTACCAATGCGTTGCCGATACGACCATTGATCTTCTCCTTGAAGCCGCGCTCACGCGGTGATGTCACCCTTTGGAATGCCCTGCCGCGGGGCAAATGGTCGTTCGGAATCTGCAAAGCTCCCGTGAGGTGGATATCGCCGAAGGCTGGGACAAGGCGAAGACGCTTGTCTCAAGATAGCGGCGTTGCCTGTGCACTGGCAACGCCGCCTTTGTAGCAAAAATCCTTCGTGGCTGCCATGCCCCGGTTTCCAGAGGTGCCCATTATCTGGCGCTGCCGGCATTGCGGCGAACGCGCTGGCCAAAGGCGAGCAGTCCCAACCCGCCGATCAACATCGCCCAGGTGCCCGGCTCCGGGACCACCGAAAGGACCAAGTCATTGGCTACCGCCCCGCCGTCCGCGTTCACGTTGTAGCCGATCTGGTACTTCGTGTTGTTGTAAGAGAACGTGTTGTTGATCAGATTTAGGGCCACGCCCCCGATCTCCACCGAGGAGAAGCTCCCGCTCATCATCATGTTTCCAGAGTTTAGGATCAGCGTGATGCTGTCGCCCGTGGTGAGTCCGCTCAGAGCGGTCAAGTCGAGTATTCCGTCGAGGCTCACCAAACCGCTTACCCGGACTTGATCGAAATCCGTCCCCGCCGTCGTGGCTCCGGTAATTCCCATCGCCAACGTGGCGGTGCTCGCCAACGAGAGATCCCCGTTGATGGTTCCCGTGCCGTTGAGCCGTCCGCCCACCGAGAGGTTACTGGTGATGGTTCCGTTATTGGTCAGCGCGCCTCCGCTAATGACATTAACGCTATTGGCCGCAATGCTGGCGGAGTTTTCGAGCTTCGCCCCGGCCGCCACCGAGAGGGTGCCCGTTGCCGCGGTGTATCCGTTTTTTACGGACGCGGTGCCGCTGGCGACCGTGATGCTGCTGGCGGTATTCGTGCCGGTCAGGCGGGTAATTCCGTTTAACGTGGTGGCGCCTATGGTGATGCCGCTGCCGTTGATCGCGCCGCCGTCCGTTACGCCCACCGCGCCGCTGGCCGTGCCCGAACCGCTCAAGGTGGCCCCGCTGGAGATGGTCGTGGTCGCGGCGCTGTTGACGGTGCCGTTGACGTTGAATTCGCCCCCGGAGGCAACATAGATCGACGATGTGCTCGCCAGGGCGCTGCCTGCCGCGATCCGCAAGACGCCCCCATTAATCGTTGTGGAGCCGTTGTAGGTGTTCGAAGCGTTGGTTAGTTCGAGCAGGCCCGCTCCTTCCTTGATCAGCCCACCGGAGCCGCTGATGGCGCCGGAGACGCGCGCGAAGTCGCTGGTCGTTGAGGTGTTGTCGATGACCCGAATCGTGCGGTTCACGCTGCCCAAGGCAAGGTCGTTCTGGAAATCAACGACATTGTCCGCCGTCACGGAGCCGAAGATGAGATCCCGGTAATCCTGCACGAAGTTCGTGGAGCCCCATGTCACCGCCGACGTTCCTCCGTTGAGCGTGATATTCAACCCTCCCCCGTTGGCGGCAAACCCGCCGCTGGCGGTGCTCCAGTTGACGTTGCCCGCCGACGTGCCAATCGTGCGAGTGAAGGTGCCGTTGGATTCCAACACGCCGCCTCGAAGTTGTAGCAGCGAGGTGCTTACCAATCCCACGCCGTCGACGGCCCTGAGGGCGCCGCTGTTGATGGAGGTTACTCCGGTGTAGGCGTTGGCGACGGAAAGAACCAGCGTGCCCGAGCCCGACTTTGTGAGGGCGGCGGTGGTGGCAAGGATCGGGGTGGCGACCGTAAGCACGTCGCTTGCGGTATCGGTGCGAATGATCAGTTCGGAACTGCTCCCCTGAGTGATTCCCACCCCTCCGCTGATGGTGCTGGAGCCGCCACCCGACTTGAGCAAACCGCCTTTGGTTAGCACCAGCGTTCCGGAAGAGAGCGTAAAATCAACAGCGCCACTCAAATTCAGCGTATACAGGATAATGCCTGCATGGCTTGCAGGCGTGGACGTCAGTTTAACGTGATTATATGCCGTGATCGTGTCGACTGCCGCCGTGGAGCCGTCGGAACCGTAGGCCAGGGCGCGAACAGCGGTGCCGGGTCCGCTGGTCGCGGCGAAATCGGCACCATTGTAGTAGTATGCAGAATTAAGAAAACCGGCAGCCGCAGTGGTCAGAATAATGCTATTGCTGGTGCCGTTAACTCCACCGGAGGTGACGAAGTTGCCCGTCGCCCCACTGCCGCGGGTGCCGATGGAGCTAAAGGTTACCGCGACATCCTGAGCTGCCGTACGGGTGGATTGGAAAGTTCCCTCCCCTCCGCTGAAGGTGATGGCACCAAATGTCTGGCTTCTGCTGCTGGTGGAGGTGGTGTTGTCGTAATTGATCGTGCCCCCCATGGTGAAGGTCAGCCCGTTGTTTCCGCTAAAGGTGGCCGTGCTTGCGTCGATTTTGATGGTAGCCCCCGTATTTACCGTCTTTAGGGCTCCCGTGAAGGTATTGGCTCCCTGGAGAGTCAGGGTGGCGTTGCCGCTATATTGCAAGATGTTCGCATAGGCGTTGCCGTTGGTTATGGCGCCCGTGATGGTCACGTTGGCATTGCCCTGGATGCCGGTCGCAACGATCGCCGCCCCGGAACTCAAGGCGAACCCTCCGAGAACCAACGTATTCCCTTGTCCCAACACCGTAAGACTCGCGCCACTTGTAGACGTATTGGTCAACGTTCCGCCAAAGGTCAGCGTCCTGCCAAGCCCATTAATGGTGATGACGTTATTGAGGGTGCTGGTGACGGAGCCGGTGCCGAAGTTCAGATCCTGGGTGCCACCGAATACGAAGGAGGTGCCCGCCCATTTGATCGCATTATTAGTGGTGAGAACGAGCGCCGCTCCGCTCGTATTGTCGATCGTCCCCGCAGTCAAGGTGAAGGTGCCGGTGCCGAGCGCCGAGGCGTTGTTGATGTTCAACGTGCCCGCAATGAGCGAGAGGCCGCCGGAAAAGGAGTTGCTTCCAGACAACGTCAAAATTCCCGTTCCTCCTTTGGCAATATTAACAGTGGCCCCGCCGTCGCTGATCGGGCCGCTGAGTGCGAAATTCCCGTTCCCCGTAAGTGAGATGGTCTTGGCCCCCGCGGTGCCGCCGGTGCCTCCCGCAATTCCGCCCGCAATCGTCAGCGTTTTTGCGGATAAGTTGCTGAAGCTGTAGGACGCGGCGGTGGCATCAGTGCCCAGGACGACATTGGCGTTGATCGTCTGGTTGTTCACCACGGCGGCGGTGAGCGTAACCCCCACCGACCCCGTTGTGAAGGTCTGGTTGCCCACCCCTCCGGCCCCAATGGTATAGGCGGCCGCCGAGCTTGTATCAAAAACAAGTTTGCCCAAAGTGACGCCCGATCCCAGGTCAATCGTGGTATTCCCGTTACCGGCGTTGTTAAAGTAGGCTGTGTCCGCACTGGCGGGGACCGCGCCGCTCCAGTTCGTGCTCGTGGCCCAACTGGAATCCGTGGTGCCGATCCAGGAAACAGCGGCCTCCGCCCCCACGGGAAGGAGGATGCAGGGCAGGAAAACGGCGCAAGAGCAGATCGCCAAACTGGCGGCTGGGCGGCGGACAATACGGGAGGGATGTCTCTTCATGGGGTTTTTGCGAGGGTAGGGGTTTGGGGATTTGATGCTCGCAACATACAGGGGCGCAACTCTCCTCGGTGAGTCCGCTCCTGATTTTAGATGTGTCCGTTTCAGACTGGTGGGCACCTCTGGAAACCGGGGCACGTCATCAAAAATCCTTCGTGGCTGCCATACCCCGATTTCCAGAGGTGCCCTGGTGATTTACGAATCTCGCCGGGAGAGAGAAATCCAGTATGGAGAGACGAGGGGGGCATGGAGGGGCTCGCCGGGCACCATCCGCGCGAGTGCGGGAGTCCCGGGTTGATCGAAGGTGTTGCCATTGCCGACTGGATTTCAGTCGGGCGGGAAAGGATGCCCCATCTCCCTTGCGGACCCCACTCCCTAGGCTCCAGCCTCGCCGATGGTCTGGCGCTGAAATTGGCCCGGGGTGAGCCCGGTAACCCTGCGAAAAACCTTGCTGAAGTGTACGCGATCGGAAAATCCCGACATGTCGGCGGCGGTTCCGACGTCGATTTTAGGGTTTGCCAGAAGGCGTTTTGCCCGGTCTATCCGCGTCCGCTGGAGATAAAAGCTAAGCTCCGTGCCCGTGCTCTGTTTAAACCGCCGGCTCAGGAAGTCGGGGTGGCACCGCAAATGGGCGGCGATGTCTTTGACAATGAAGGATTCGTCAACATGCGAGGCGATATATTGGATCGCTTCTTTGACGACGTAAGGATACTGCAGGGGATCCCTATACGGAAATTTCAACTCCCGGTTCCGGTAGACTTCGTAGCGCACTCCGGCGACTTCGCAAAAATAGTGTGCCAGCCGAACGACGGTCTGCAGGGCTTCTCGAGCGCGCGGGATCAACGGCTCCTCAATGATGTTTACCGAATTCAGGGCTTCCAGATAGGGTTCGGGACTCATCTTCCGCCGTTGGCAATAGGCTTTGATTTTCTCTTTGGCCAGCGCTTCCCGCCCCTTCACCATAACGGAGCCGTAATAAAAAATCCCAAGAACCCGGTCGCGGAAGATGAGCGGTTGCGCCATGTCGAAAAGGCCAAAAAGGCAGTATCCTTGGATGCCTGTGCGCCGCCGGAGGACCAGCCGGTTAACCACCAGCTTGTTCATGACGCAGTCCAACTCCGCGGGGGAGTTGCTTTTGGCAAATTCACAAAATTTGCAGGAGTGCGTTTGATGCAGCCAATCAAGCTTCATCGGCTTCACGTCGACGTGAAATCCCTCAAGCGATCCCGTCAGGTCGTCGAAATTCATATGCATCCCGGTCTCGCACTCCAAGGCGGTCATCAGCGCCTGAAGCAACGGGACTTCATCGCTGGCGTCGGTCAACTCTGCAGTGCTGGGATTGAGGGGTGTCATGCAGCGAGGGGGAAAATCGGGAAACAACACAATGGAAGTCGGCGATCGGCTCACGAGGAGACTGAAATGCAGCTAAATTATACATCGAGCCCGGAACCCTACAATCGCTTTTTTAAAACGCCAATGAACGCAACGCTCCAGAGCGCCTCCCAAACAAACCAACCTCTCGCACCCGGCGAAAGGCGCAAGGAAATCGTATTGCCTGCGCGCAGTCTGCCTTTGGATGATTCCTGGGAGGTGATTGTTGTCGGCGGCGGCCCCTCCGGGTGCGCTGCCGCGACGGCCGCCGCCCGGGAAGGGGCCCGCACGCTTTTGCTAGAGGCGACCGCCTCGCTGGGGGGGGCGGGGACTATCGGCTTGGTGCCGGCTTGGTGCCCGTTTTCTGACAAGGAAAAGATGATTTACCGGGGGCTGGCGAAAAAGGTATTCGACGCCACCAAACAGGGCATGGCTCACGTCGCCAATGGCGATCTTGACTGGGTGCCCATCGATTCCGAGAGGCTCAAGCGGGTTTACGACGACCTCGTGACGAAAGCCGGTGCGACCGTGAAGTTCCAAACCTTCCTGTCGGCCGTTGAAACCGACGGAAACGGGAGTGTCACTTCGATCGTGGTGACCAATAAACGGGGCCTCTTGGCGTTTCACGCGCCCGTCTATATCGACTGTACCGGCGACGCAGACCTTGCCGCCTGGGCGGGTGCCCAATTTCAAAAAGGCGACAACCTGGGCCAGTTGCAACCCGCGACGCATTGCTTCATTCTTTCAAACGTTGACCAAGCGCGTTACGTCAACGGCCCCGACCTTGGGTGGTGGAATCCGCAAAGCCCCATCCATCAGATCGTTGCTTCCGGAAAATATCCCGAAATCCCCGACAAACACATCAACTCGAACATTGTCGGGCCCAACACAGTCGGGTTCAACGCGGGGCACGTTTGGGACGTCGACAATACCGATCCGGACTCTGTCTCGCGCGCGGTAATGAAAGGGCGCAAAATCGCCTTGGCCTACCGCAATGCGCTCGCGGAGTTTTACCCCGAGGCGTTTGGGAATGCGTTCCTGGTGGCCACGGGGCCGACGATCGGTATTCGCGAGAGCCGCCGGATCGTCGGCGACTACATGCTCACGAGCGAAGACTATATTGCGCGGATGAGCTTTCCTGACGAAATATGCCGCAACAGCTACTTCATCGACCTGCATCTCACCGAGGAGGAGCACAAAACGAACGATGAACTTAGTGCCGCCATTCGTTTCGAACATTACAAGCCGGGGGAATCGCACGGGATTCCTTACCGTTGCCTCCTTCCCCGGGGGCTGCGGAACGTTATTGTCGCGGGCCGCTCGATTTCGTGTGATCGCCCCGTCCAAGGCAGCGTGCGAGTGATGCCGGGCTGTCTCGCGATGGGAGAGGCCGCGGGAGTGGCCGCCGTCATGGCATCCCGATCCGACCATGACGTTCACAACGTGAATACCGGGGTTCTCCGCTCCAAGCTCAAGTCTTATGGAGCGTATATCCCCGACCAAGGGGAGTGTGGCGACAGGAAGCAGGCAAATGCGCCCAGTCTCCACCCAGCGGGGTTATCATGAGCTTCTGAAACGCAAGATATGGAGAAAGTTTTGACGAACCGGCTGGTTGTAATATTGATATACTAAAGCATTCCTATGTTGCCCAATTCTTCCCCCAGATTGGATTTACCAAGACATGCCTTTACTCTTGTGGAACTGTTGGTTGTCATGGTGGTGATCATTTCGGTGATGGCCATGCTGGCACCTGCTTTTAAAACCATTGGGAAAGCGAACCTCCTCACCGCCTCCGGCAACCAAGTCATTAATCTCGCCAATTTTGCCCGGGAAAATGCGATGTCGAAAAATGCGATGACCGCCCTGATTTTGCTTAACGATCCCGCGCTGGCGGACATGAATCGCAGCTTTGCCCTTTACGAGTTGACGCCCCCCACCAACGGCGCCCAGAGCAAGAGCGGCGATTGGAGGCAGATCTCAAAATGGGAGGCGCTCAGCAATGGCGTTATTGCGGATCAATGCACTTTTGAGGATTCGACACAGCCGCCCCCGACGGCGCTCCCTCCCTTAAAATACGGCACAAACGCCGTGAGTTCCTACAAATACATCGTATTTCTTCCCGGAGGCGCATTGCTAAGCGGCAGCGCGGCGCAGGTAAGGCTGTGCGAAGGCTATTATCCCAAGGGTTCCAGTAATCCCTTATATACATCCTCCCGCGGAAGCTTGGGAACAGCGGCCAACTACTTCAAGGTTTTCATCCTGGCCGCGACGGGAAAAACCAAAATTGACAGACCCTGAACGATGAAAAAATCTTCCAGAATATTTGCGTTTTCGTTGATCGAGATCGTTGTCGCCATGGGGGTTGTCTCCTTCTCCCTGACTGCCATGATGGGCTTGCTTTCCGTTTCCCTTGGAAGCAGCAAAGCCTCAACGGAAGACACGGTACTCGCGGCCATGGCCAGCGACATTCTTGGCGATCTCCGGCGCCAGTCCTTTGCCAACGCCCAGACTTACGTCCAGGCAAGCACACCGGCGGTCACCTACTTTGACTCGAACGGGCAGCGGCTTCGCGACAAGACCGGGCTGGTTGATTTGGACCGGACCGCAGCCCTGGCCGTCGGTGCGCTTTATCAGTGCACCCAAACCGCGCAAGTCGATGGCGATACCTCCAGCGCGAGTGGGACTGCCAACTTGCTCCGCGCGAAGCTGACCTTCGTGTGGCCTGCCGTCGCCCCGAGCCCCACCAACAGCAGAGTCATCCATGCGACCATTGCAAAATACTAGAGACTCGCTTTCCACGCAGGGAGGCGTTTTCACGCAACGCCCCATGCGATGGAAGGGTTTCACTTTGATCGAATTGCTTGTGGGGATGGGGATTCTTGCCATGCTGGTCGTGCTGTTGGGGCAAATGCTCGCGCAGGTGGAAGGGGCATGGAGCACCGCGGAGTCCAACAAAGAGCGCCTGCAAAACATGCGTGCCATTTCCGATTTTATTGCCAACGAGCTCCAGGCGGCGCTGCTGCCTGTCAACCGAACAGGGACCAATAGCCTCCAGTTCGTAGTGAACGATGCAACGATTCCCTCCGCCTACCAAAACCGCGATGCCATCTTTTGGCAAACCCCGCTGGCATCGGACCAAACGCTTGGGGACGTGGCCGAGGTTGGCTATTTCGTCAAGTGGGACGGGCTGACTCCGAAGCTCTGCCGGTTTTTTGTCAGCTCGGGGAAGACGACTTCGGGAATCGTTTCCTCCAACACGAATTTTCTCATCTACAGCAAGCCCTCAAAATGGTTGTCACAAACCACGATTGACGCCGTCGCTCCGGCAAACCAGGCAAACAGCTACGAGGGGATGTTTGCTGAAAACGTCCTGGGATTCTGGGTGCAATGTCTGGATTCCACCGGTGTCCAGATAACCAGCGACACGAATGGCGCTGCGTTTTCAAACGACACGTTCGACTCCCGGCGCGGCTATACCGATTCCGGGGTCACGAGGCAGCTTCCAGCCATCGTGAACCTTAGCTTTGCGATCATCGACTCCCGGTCTGCCAAAAAGATCACGGCAAGTCTGCAAAGCGAGCTCTCCTCGCTCGTGACGAGCAGCAGCAACGCCCAAAGCTTTGTAACCAGTGTGCAGAAACAATCAAAATTCCAGGCCATCAGCCAGGGAATTCGGTCCTGGCAGACCGCTGTCTATATTCAAAATTCCAAATGAAAAGCGCCTTTCATTCCGGAAGGGGGATAGCCCTGATTATTTCGCTGGCGTTCATTGTAATGATCACGGTGATCATCGTAAGCTTGGCAACCAGCATGCGCACCGATCGCCCCGCGGCGAATTTCTACTCCGAAGCGGCGCGAGCATCCCAGTTTGCTCAGACCGGTATCGACAATGTCATTGGCACGCTGGGGAAATACGCGTCCATCACCTCGGGCACCGGAACCGGCAATTGGATTTCGCAACCCGGGCAGATGGTCGTAAGCCTTACAGGCACCAGTCTCCTTTCGCTCCCGGTGCCGCTTAATAGCGGCTCGGCCGCGGCTTCGGTGACTGATCCGAGCTTCGAACCGCCCAATCTCAATGTGCACACCTTCCGCGATCCGAACAGCCTCTTGATTAGCAGCGGCACCACTGATCTGAACATGCCGGTGGCGTGGATCTACGTCCGCAAGAGCGGCACGCTGGACCGCTCGAGCGACCCCACCACCAGCGGAACGGACCCAGTGGTTGGGCGCTATGCCTATTGGACGGATGACGAAAGCAGCAAGATTAACTACAACATCGCCTGGGGCCGCTCGTCAGCCAATACCGACCCTCCGGGGAGTGTCACCAAGGTCGATCTGACGGCGCTCTCGGGCATGACATCCACGTTTGCCGACGCCATGCGCTCCGCCGTCCTGGGAGGCAGCAGCGTCCTGACTGGTTCCGCGCAGTTGATGGGCAGCGGGACGGCGCAGCAGTATTCCTTCTTCAATACTCCCCAAGACGCCCGCAGGGTGGAAAGCTTTGCCTCGGGGATAGCCCAAGTTTTGCGGGACAATAAATTCGAGATCACCCACTACAACCACGACCCCAACACCACGTTTTTTAATGAGCCCCGCATTGTTCTTACAACGCATCCCGACCGCGCCGGATGGACCAATGAAAACGGCACGTGGGTGGGGGTGAACGGTAAAACCTGGGAGGCCGGCGGCCAGCCGCGCTACCTGAGGATTCTCAAGAATTCGGAGAACAGCGACCCCGGCAACCCAGCCAGCGCTCCCACAATCGACGCGAACCGGGTGGCGGAAACGCTCTCGATTATCAATTCCTACCTTAAGCGGAGTGACTGGCCCATTGTTGACAGCGCCTCCGCGGCGGCGGAGACCAATGGCGGCTCCCTCCAGAATAAGTATTACAACCGCTTTTCCTCCTCTTCTTTAAGGGAAGCCAGAATGTTGGAACTCGGGTTGAATATTATCGAATACGTTCGCGCAAAAGAGTCTAAACTGGCCGTCATTCAGCCCTTTCGCGGCTCCTGGGACGCCGCGGCCATGGCTTACGTCATGGGCGACAGCAGCCACGACACCTACTTTGGAATCAGCAGGACTCCCTATATCACAGAGCTTGCCTTATGGTACGGGCAGGCGACGAAAAATTACACCGGATGGACAGGCAACGGCACGGCGGATTACATGTTAACCTCCATTGCGGCGGGAGACTGGATGTTTAAGTTGAAAGCCGAGCTCTACTTGCCTCTCAATTACGGTTTGAACTCCCTCGAATTGGCGGGCACCTATATTGGCGCGAATCTTCCGAGTGGCGGGACAGGCTCTGCGGATAACCCCAAAAATACCATGGGAGCGAGCGCCCCCTATTGGAAACTCGATTCAAGCAATCTCGTTATTTACGATCAAAACGGTAATCCCAAAAGTGGAACCGTCATTAGCGCGGGGGAATACGCGGTGCTGACGCTTCCGTGCCTATATCTGCGCCAAGCTCCCGCGGCCGCTCCGGCTACGAAGAAGACCCCCGCGTCCTCAGTCGGTGTGCGCGTCGCCTATGGAGCGGGAACGGGCAATTCGCTGTGGAATATTTGCCCGGCATCACTCACCGACACCATTGTGCTTACGATCGACACCACCGGCATGAAAGCGGAGGGCAGTCTTCCGAGCATGGAGGTCAACGATCCCCGGGTGAATACAAACGCCCTCGATTGGACATCGAGCGCGCTCAATACTTTGGGAACCAAAAATAACGCAAACAAGGTCAATACCCCGGCGACCTCACAGGGGACCTACGAAGCTCAACAGGACACCGACGGGGATGGGAAGCTCTCCGACGCGAGCTTCTACATGCCCCCTCCCTCGGGTAGCACCTATACGCGGGCGGACGGCACCATTGACGACAATACCAAGGGCCAAGTGATGTCGGTAGGCGAGCTGGGCTATATCCACACCGGGGTGGAGCCCTGCTCAAGGATAGGCACAGGCGCTGGAACAAAGGTTGCCTTTGGGGGCATCCCGTGGCGAACATTGCGCCTCCAACCCAACAGCGCCGACAGGGGGGTGGTGCCGGATTGGGCGTTTATGGATCTTTTCACTGCTCCCGTGACAGCCCCCAGCCAGTATGACAAGTATGTCTATGCGCCTCGCGACACCACCTACGGAGGGCGGGTCAATCTCAATTCCAAAGCCGAACCATTCGGCCTGTCTCGCATTCTCCCCCTTGCCGCCGTGCTCCAGAATTGCACGTACGACGCCACGAGCCCAAGCGCAACCTTGGCCCCCGATGCCGCGCTTGCGCTCGCCACCAATATCTACAACCGGACCCTTTCCACCACGCTCTTTCCCGGCAAGCAATACGGCTACCAGTATGGCTATGATTCCCCCGGAGAAGTGGTGGAGATTAGCGGAATAGCGGATACCGGGGAAAAGAGCGAGGAGCTTGTGCGCCAAATCTCAAACCTGGTTACCACGCGGGGGAACGTTTTCAGCGTCTACTCCATCGGGCAGGCGGTAAAGCAAAAGCAAAATGGAAAATTGGTCGTGACCGGCGAGCAAAGATTACAGGCTATGATTGAGAGGTATCTCGATGCCACGACAAATCAAGTCCGCTTCACCCCCGTTTATTTCCGCACCTTGTCACCATAGAAAAAGCAAGCATGCCCGCTGCATGCAAACTGTCAGGAAATCACTCAACCCCGATCAGGAGGGGACTACCTACGCCGCATTAGTACCGTTACACTAACTAAACCAAGCGCAATGACTAACATTGCGCAAAAATCCCCCCACCGACTCCTCTAAACACCGTGAAACGATACCTTCTCCTCCTTGTCACCGCCGCCTTTTCCTTGGCTCAGTTCCAGCCGCTGTGGGCGCAGCAGGCTCCGGTTCCCGCCGCCGCCACGGGGGGGCCCAGGCTCATGTTTGACCCCAGGGCCCCTGGAGCCGACAAGCTGATTTCCGCCAATGGCAGCAGCGCGTCGGATGTGGCGTTTGCCGCAACCCCGGAGGGAATCGATGTTACCGTGGTTGCCAATGGGAAGTCGTCCTTTCCCGGCGTAGTTATCACCCCTTCCAAACCATGGGATGCAAGCGGGTTTGGGCATATCGAAATGAAGGTGACCAACCAAGGCACGAAACCGATCCGTGCAAATCTGCGCCTCGACAACGAAGGGCCATGGCAGGAAAACCGCTGGAGCGGCACTTTCGTCACCATCAAACCCGGGCAGAGCGGAGTCGTCGCGACGGTTTTCGGCTATCAATATGGGAAGGCAGCCTGGGCGCTGAAACCGGAGGCCATCACCCAGGCAACGATCTTTACCGGCAAGTCTGACGTGGAACAGAAATTTCACATTGAGGGAATCCAGGCGGCGGGGCCTTCTGGCGAGAAGCCGTATATTGATCCCAACAGCGTCGCGCTGATGCCACCCGGCGGCGTGATTCTCGGAAACGCTGGTCCCATCGACGCGGCGCGGCAGCTCGTGGCAAAAGGGGGAGCCAAGGCGGCTATGGGGGCTGACGGCAAGTCGCTCCAAATTGCCTTTACCGGCTCGGGAACGAATGAGTCCGTTTTGTTCAAACCGGCTGCCGGTATGTGGAACCTGAACCGGCATCTGCAAGTCCGGGTGCGGGTCAAGAATACGGGATCCTCCCCGATAACGCCGTCCGCGCAAATCGAATGCCGCGGCGGGTTGTCAGACATTGTCTCGGCCCAAGCGGCCATCGCGCCGGGTGCGGAGGGGGAGATCGCCATCCCGTTTGCCGCCGCCACCCCGTGGAAGATCCCCAGCAATGAGAAGGACGAGATGACGTTGGATACGAAGAAGGAATGGATTGAGAGGACGCCGGGGACGGGCACAACGTACAAGAGCAACGTTACCACCGGCATCAGCTTTCTGCCTGGCAACAAGCAGGGAGCGCAAAGCCTCTTAGTCACCTCCATCGTGGCCGACATGCCGCTGCTCAATCTGCCCGCTTGGCTCGGCCAGAGGCCGCCGGTGGAGGGCGAATGGGTGCAAACCCTCAACGAGGACTTCGACGGCGCTGCCATCGACGCAAAAAGGTGGAATATCTATACAGAGGGCGAATGGCATCTCGGGGCCAACACCCATTATTCCAAAGACAGCGTGATCGTCAAAGACGGCAAACTCGCCCTGCGGGTGGAGAAAAAGAGAGGGCCGCACAATGATAACCCTGATTACCCCGCCAACGACTATGCCGCAGGATATGCGACCACTTTCGGGAAATGGACGCAGCGCTACGGTTACTTTGAGGCGCGCATGAAATTATCGACAGCCCCCAATATGTTCCCGGCATTCTGGCTGATGCCAGATCGCGGGATCGACACCCCCGCCAACGCCTATGGGAAAACAAACGCCCGGAACGACACCAAGAACGGAGGGATGGAATTCGACATCATGGAGACGCTCTCCATCTGGGGGCCCAATCGGCACGATTTCGGAATGCACTGGGATGGCTACCAGAAATACCACAAATCCTGTGGCATGTTTTCGGCCTACGTTCAGCCGGACAAAGACGGTTTTATAACCGTTGGAATGCTGTGGCTTCCGGGCCTGGTCGTCATGTATGACAACGGGAAAGAAGCGGCCCGCTGGGAAAGCCCCCGCATTGCCACGGTGCAGGAATACATCGAGCTGACGGCAATCACCGGCGGCTGGGAATCCGAACCTATGGACGATGCGCAGCTCCCTGCTGACTTCGTGGTCGACTATATCCGCGTCTGGCAGCGCAAAGACCTCGCCTCCCCGCAGGATGGCCCAAAGCCCAATGACGGTGGCACCCTGGCCCCGGGGCTCACGATGTTGCCGGGAAAAAAAGCCAATTAACGGAGAACGGCACCTCTGAATTTTGCGCGCGGGGCATCCTGCGCTCCTCCCGCCAAGCCTATCCTTGGCCGATGGCCCAGCCGAGCCCCGAATTAAATAATATAGACCCATGATTACAACCATGCCCACCCCTGTACAACGCTTCCGCGTCTGGCGCGGAACCAATATCTCGCACTGGCTAAGCCAGAGCGACCAGCGCGGCGAACTGCGGCGTGCCAAATTTACGCAAGCCGATGTGGAGCGGATTGCCCAATGGGGCTTCGATCATATCCGCCTGCCTGTTGACGAGGAACAATTATGGGATGAGGCAGGGCGGCCGGATCGGGAAGCCTTCGACTTGCTGGATAACGGGCTGGACTGGGCCGCGCAAGCGGGATTGAAAGTGGTGGTCGATCTGCACCTCCTTCGCAGCCATTGCTTTTGCGATCAAAATGATCCGCGTCTTTTTACCGACCCCCAAGAGCAAATCAAATTCGTCACGTTTTGGAGAGAGTTGTCGAACCGTCTGAAATGCCGTCCCATCGAGCAAGTCGCCTATGAACTGATGAACGAATCCGTGGCACACGACCCCGAGGATTGGAACCGCGTTGCTTCGGCAGCCTACCGGGCGATTCGCGAACTCGAGCCCCAACGGGTCATCGTGCTCGGGTCCAATCAGGCCAACTCCGTGTTCACGTTCCAGCAATTGTGGGTGCCCGAGGACCATGCCACCCTCCTGACATTCCATTACTACCACCCCATGCTCATCACCCACTACAAAGCTTCGTGGTGGCCCGGGGGTGGAGACTACGATGGGCCGATCCAATACCCGGGAGAACAGATCCCCGCCCAGACTCTTTCGTCCCTTCCTCTACCCCTCCACGACCGGCTTTCCGCCTTTAACCGCCACTACGACCGGGAGACCATGGCCGCCGACCTGGCCCAACCCCTTGCGGTCGCGGCGAAAACCGGTCTTCCTCTCTATTGCGGGGAATTTGGTGTTCATAGCACGGTGCCGCTGGAGCTTCGGAAAGCATGGTATCGCGATTGGATCTCCGTTCTGGACCAGAACCATATCGGCTGGGCCAACTGGGACTACCGGGGCTGTTTCGGCATCGTCGATGAGAACCGGCAAAGCACCGGAATCGCCGAGGTCATGCTTGGCAATCCACCCCCTACTGGTATCGCGCAGTGAGTCAACCCTACGGCGAGTCTTTGGCTGGGGAGGGGGCGGCGTGAGCGCCACGTTACGCACGCCGGGAATGGAAACCCCGGTGGGCGAAAAAAGCCCCGACCGCTATCGAGTCGGCACGCTGGTTTATACCAAGGTCGGCCTGCTCACGCTCTTTCTTTTGCTGCTGGGGGGCGATTTCTGCTTCACCCTCATGGAAGCCGTGGTGCCAAGCATTCTGCCCGTGAAATTCAACGCGCTCGGGGTGCCCAACACCACCCTCGGGCTGATTTTGACGACCATCCCCAACTTGATGAATGTGGTGATCAACCCCTTCATCAGTTTTCGCAGCGACCGCTACCGCAGCAAATGGGGCCGCCGCATCCCCTTCCTGGCGGGGGCGACGCCTTTTCTCGTAATCTTCCTGGTGCTGCTCGGCTGCTCCGAACCTATCAGCCGGTGGCTGCGCGCCTTGTTAATGCTGGGCGAAAGCTCCCAGATCACCGTCACGATTATCGTTTTTGGCGTGTTCATGGTTTGCTTCCAGTTTTTCAATCTCTTTGTCTCATCGGTCTACTATTACCTTTTTAACGACGTGGTTCCGCCGTCATTCCTGGCGCGGTTTATGGCCCTTTTCAAGATCGTGAGCATTGGGGCGTGGTCGTTCTACAACTACTTCGTCTTCAAATACGCAAACACCCACATGACGACCATCTTCCTGGTCGCGGGCGTGCTCTATTTGGTCGCCTTCTCGGTAATGTGCTGGAACATCAAGGAAGGGGAATACCCGCCGCTCCCGCCCGACACCGACAAACAGACCGGGATTCTTGGCGACATCAAGACCTATTCGCGAGAGTGCTTTACACATCGCTTTTACTGGTTCTTCTTTCTCGCCAATGCCTTCAGCGCCATGGGATGGGGGGTAACGGGCACCTATGACGTGCTTATCGCCACCAAACTCGTGGGCATGGATTTATCGCTCTTCGGCAAAGTAAGCGGAATTTGCGGGCTCATCAGCCTCGTCTTGCTATATCCGGCGGGGATCATTGCCGACCGCTTTCACCCGCTTCGGGTCTTTCTCGCCGGGTGGAGCCTTTTGCTCGTTTTCACGCCCATCATGATCGTCTTTCTCTTCTTCCGGCACCTCTTCGCCCCCCCTGACGTCATCCGAATCTGGATTGGCCTGTTGGTAATCGCCGGGCTGATCCGCCTGCTCGCGGGAGCCTCGGAGATGCCAATGTTCATGCTCCTTCTGCCCAAGGAACGCTACGGGCAATTCTGCTCAGCCAGCGCCATCATCCGCTCCGTCATGTTTACCATCGGCGGAATCGCGTGCGGGGCGTTTTTGGATATTTCGAAAGGTTTCCAGGCGAATCCTGATGAGTGCTATCGATTCGTGCCAATCTGGAATCTTGTGTTTATCCTGCTCACCGTAGGGTCGCTTCTTTTTCTCAAGCGCGAATGGAACCGGCTCGGCGGGCTCTGCTCGTTCGAACCGCCATCCGGTGATCCCCTGAAGCCAAAATCCTGAATGGCTGGATATAAGCAGAAGACTATGTCTTCAGCTGTTCCCAAGCGCAGCAATACGCCTGAATGAGTGTTATCCACACCGATATGGCCTCATTTTTCGGGCAATATTGATATTGCCTAAAAAAATGGGGCCATAAGGGCGCAAAAAGACAAAGTGGATGACGCGCCTCGGTTTCCAGAGGGGCCCTTTAGGATGCGATTTTCCGAGCGATGACCACGCTGCGGCGGGCACACTCGGATATTGCAATGGGATGGTAACCGATGATTTCAGAATTGAGGGTATCATTGAGCCGGGCAGCCCAATGGGACGGCACCTGCTTGGCCCCTGCAATGGCTCCGACAATCGATCCAACCGTAGCGCCGTTGCAATCGGTGTCCCACCCCCCCATCACGGCGAGAGTAATTCCCTTGTGAAAATCGCCGCCGCCGAGTAGCAGCGCGACGATGCACAACCCGGCATTGTTGTTCGTATGCACGCTGGAGTAGTGACCGAGCAGACTATGGAGCTCATCAAAAACTGACTCGAAGTTGACGAAGTTATTGCCGTGCCGTTCACAGATGGCGATGACTTGGTGGAGTTCACTGTACAAGCGCGAAGTGGTTGGGATTTCGGCCAGGCCCGCTTCGATGATCTCGCGCACATCGCTCGTGGCAAAAGAGGCGGCAATCATAGCAGCGCAAAACATAGCGCCGTAGATACCGTTTTTTACGTGGCTTAGGCGGGCATCGCGCCAGGCGAATTCGGCGGCGAGCTCTGGCTGCCCGGGGGCGGCGTAGCCATAGCTGTCGACGCGGATTTGCGCGCCGATCCATTCGCGGTAGGGATTCAGGTGCGTTGCCACCCAATCCCAATTGTCCCGGGGCAGGCGCGCGCCGATGTGAAACTCATCAGCCAGAACAAGGTTTCGGTAGACTTGAGTCTCGGCGGTACAGACGGACTTATAGGGGAGGCGCGCCATCCAAAGCTTTGCTACATCGTCCGTGGTGAAAGTCGCGCCGTTTTGGTTAAGCACGATCTGCCCGAGCACCGTGTAACGGATATCATCGTCGCTCTCCATGAAAGCGATCTGTTCACGAGTGGATGCTTTACACCATATGGTGATTTGCGGCTCGCCCTCAGCAGGAGAATAGCCAGGGAAATAGTCCCTCAGCGGCCATTCATCAGGGCTGATCGCGGTGAGATAACGCTTAATAAGGCGCCAAGAAGGCTTGGCCCCCATCATTCCAATCCCCTCGACGGGTTTGCCTAAGGCGCAACCGGCGCAACGGCCCAACCAAGCACCGTACATTTTGTCGGCGAGTTCATCGTCGCTAAACGAAGTGGAAAAGCCTGGGCGGCTCGACGGGCGTAGGGCGCGGATCGTCTCCAAGTCGCTTGGCTCTTGGAACGGAAAATCTTTCCGCATGGGCAAAGCAAGGAGGCGTCCAGGGAGGGCAGATAGCTCGGCATCATCATCTGCCATGGTAGCAAATTCACGTTCCAAATCAGCAATAGCATCGGGACATTTGCCCTCCTGTTGCGATTGAATAAATTCTTCCGTGACTAGTTTCCTAAGAGTATCCCATCCAGGCATAAAATTTGGTTTTTCGGTTAGTTTGAACTCCGCTTTTCTCCCTGCGGCTTCGGCATAGCCATAGAGAGGCTATGGATGGAGCATAATGTTGAATGCTGAATGAATCTATCGCATAGTGCTCAAAAACCATGCAGAAACGATCACCCAGTCTGGGGATTGACGTAGCACCGATCCAGCTCAACTCCGCGTTGCCTATCCGTGGAGGCGCCCCCTTCGAACAAACAGACCATCCCATCATCGCGTTGCACATCCATCAATGTTTGGAACTTGGCTACTGTTACTCGGGAAGCGGCATCTTTGTTGTTGGGGAGAAAATCCTGCCGTTTAAAGCAGGAGATGTTTCGTTCATCAATCACACCGAAGCTCATCTTGCGCAAAGCGCACCAGGCACCAACAGCCATTGGACATGGATTTATCTGGACCCCATGCAACTAGTGGCGCTGCCAGGGGTGGATGCCAACTGGCTCGACACAACCCAGCTGGCAGGGCCGCACTTTAGTAATATCCTGTCTCCCGAACACTTCCCTGCGATAGCACACATCGTAACTAGGTTGATCGATGAATTGGGGCATATGGGCGCGCTCGGCTCGACGCTGGTTCTGCGGGCTTTGGTCTTGGAATTGTTGATTCTCATGCAACGCCATGCACCAGAACCGGCGACAACACCTGAGCCCCGGCGCCTGGATTACGAACGCATCGCCCCGGCGCTGGCTTACATGGCGCAGAACTATGCCCAGCCAGCCGACATTCAGCAGATTGCGAAGCGGTGCGGCTTGAGTTATCCCCACTTTCGGAGACTTTTCCGCCGCTCTATCGGACGTTCACCGCTTACTTACTGGCATGATATGCGGCTGCGAATGGCGGCGTCGCTTCTGCGGACCACCTCACGTAGTGTGCTGGAGATAAGCCATGAGGTCGGCTTCGAAACACTGTCTAGTTTCAATCGCTTGTTCCGTTCAAAATTTGACTCCACACCGCGGGCTTGGCGTGAGGAAGTATCAGCCACTTAAACCTGCCAGAACACCTCGTCACTATCACGCTCCAGGAGCTGTTAACGAATTATATCTTGTACGGCGTAAGAGAGAATGATTGGAGGTAGGGATGAAAGAAGCAACGTCCTGAAAAATGATCAGCGATAAGATATGGGAAGCCCTGCAACCGGCGGTGGAGGCAGCCAAGCACTCCAAGGCGGGAGCGCCCGGCAAAATGATCGACAGGGATTTTCTGGAGGCGTTACTTTATCTCAATCGGGCCGGTTTCCCTTGGCGCGACTTGCCATCTGCGCTGGGGCTCTGGATTGCTGTTTACATAAGATTCCGCCGATGGGAGGCACGCGGAATCTGGCAGCGTTTATGGAAGAATCTGCAAGCCGAGAACTTCGCTCAAGCTCGTGACTTATTCATGGATTCATCCACCGTGCGCACCCATCATCACGCGGCGGGAGCGCCCAAAAAAACGGCCTCGACCAGGCTCTGGGCCGCTCTCGGGGAGGATTCAGCACCAAGATTCATGCCGCCACCATCATTGAAAACTGCGCGGTTGCACTCCACTTAACGCCTGGCCAAGATCATGCCGGTCGTCAATTTGAGAATCTCTACGAAAGCCTGGATGCGGACAACGTGCTCGAAGCGGCCGCGCTCGATAGATGGGTCTCCGAGAGTTCATGCATCCGTTTGCGCATCGGCTCCTGCCGCGCTGCTGGGCGCTCGCCCCTGGTAGCTGTAGGTCGAGCGGGCCAACCTCAAAATGCGACACGCCGCTCGCCGCGAACACATCCCTTCCTCGACCGCTTGCTGCGCCAACACCCGGCGATGTTCCGGGCGCAGAGCATTTTTTCGCATACCGCCTCCAATACTCGATTTTTGAGCAGCGCCTCCGACAGCATCTTTTTTAACTCCGTATTCTCGCGTTCCAGATCCTTGAGCCGCCGGGCCTCATTGACCTCCATCTGCCCAAATTGCCGCTTCCGCCGATGAAAGCTCACTTTCGAGATGTTGTACTCTCGGCATACATCCAGGATGCGCTTGCCTGCGTCTGCTTGCCGCAATATGCGGATCTTCTCTTCCGTCGTGTATCTCTTGCCTTTCATTTCGTCTGGTTTTGCTCCCCAGACTAACACATCCCACGCCCCGAAAAAATGAGGTCACGTCATGAACCGCCTGTTTTGCTGGATCTTACACGTTTTTCAGGGCTGACTAATTACCGATTTCCTCTTTCTTCATTCATAATCGTTCGGCTATCAGCAACGGGACCGTTCGGGAATATTTTTTGAAGCCGAGCCATGCGATCAATTGGGGAAATAGTTTTCTGCCGTTGCATCGGTGCCAGTGTGGCGAATGGTCGCCCGTGCTTCGTGATTATGACGGACTCACCCTCGTGGAGCCACCGGAAAACCTGGGGGAACTTGTTACGCATATTTGTAATCGCAACTGTTTTCATAATGACAAAATTTTCCAACAGATGCTCTCTATCCAACCTCCTGCGCGACTTCGAGGCAAAAGGGACGTAAGGAGAATTGGGAAAATTTAGGATGAAAGTTATCCTGGTACGGCCATGTCGTCGGGTCAATAGCCCCAAATCGAATGAAAGTTATGAGCGACCCAGAAATTACCTTTGCCACTCATCAGAAGCGGGGAGCTTTTGGGCTTGCCGGATCAAACGTGACAGATCGAGGCCCAAGGCCTCGGCAATTTTGAGCAGACTGTAAAGGGTTGGCTTGAATTGGCCGCTTTCAATATGGCGAATACCGGTTCGGCTCAACCCCGCCAGCTTGGCCAGCTTTTCCTGAGAAAGTCCCAGGGCGACACGGTTCTCCCGGAGGAGCGTAATAACGCAAATGACGGTAGTCGCATGAGGGTCGGAGGCCACAAAACAAGACTACGAGCTTGCCTTTTGGGCTAATACGGCCAGATATGGCCGTATTGTATGTTTGCAACATACTGCATTTGCCGGTCAAAAGAACTTCAAAACGAACCCACCGCCATCCCATAAGGCCAAAAGAGCAAAGGGCGGTCTTGAATACAAGCCGGTCAGCGTGCAGTTGCGCAACCCAACAGGGCAGCAACTTCAACGCTTCCAAGGTCAGCCAAATCAAAAATGGGGTGACGATTAAGGCCGATCTGGTGGCCCTCTTCGGCCAGCCGAACCTGCAAGGGACCGATCTCGCCGAGAACCCAACACTGGACTGGCGCTACGTCAAGGTGCAGACTAAGGCCCATACGTTTGTTCCCGTGGTCGGCTTCTTCGCTGGTGGGGCCAACGTCGAGCAGAAGAACCTCCATGTGATTCTCTCCCCGCGCGGCACGGTTAAAGCGTTCACGACCAATGCTGGACGGCAAAGCTCGGGATTATAGCCGTTATGGCCACTATGGAAGCCCCCCAAAAACACCGTCGATTCAAAAATTTTGCCAGATACTTGCCGATGCGGCCAAACGCACAGGCGGGGAGCTGATCCCTATGCCGTTGGAGCAATACCGCGCCGAAGTTCAGGCACAGCGGGATGAAGACCGGCGCAAGCTGGCGGCGGGTGAAATCACGCCAGAGGAACTGCAACGCAAAAATTCATTCTGCGGTGACAACATAAAGATCCAGGTTCTGGATTACAGTCCGTCTTATCGCTGACCCTGCCCACTATAGGCAAAGAGGTAACGAAATCCTTCCGCCGTCTTTTGGGCATACCATTTCACCATGGAAACCTACCCTTGTTTCATCGACTTTGAAGCATCAGGACTGGGGGGCGACACCTACCCCATCGAAGTGGCTTGGTCGCTTCCAGATGGGGCCGTCAAAGAGGCCCTGATTCTCCCGCTCGGCACATGGACCTACTGGGATAAGAACGCCGAGAAGGTCCACGGGATCAATCGGATGGATATTCTCCGGCATGGCCGCCCCGCTTCGGAGATATGCTCCAACTTGATAAAGGACCTCGCGGGCCAGGCGGTATTTTGCGATGGGGGCCTCTGCGATGCCGGGTGGCTCAATCAACTCCTGGATGCCGGGTCCGTCGAAAAGTGCCCGTTTCAGTTGTGCTACTGCATCCCTGATGGCTTTTTCCCGTCGCTGTCACAGGAAACGGCCAGCGCCTTTCAAAAACAGGCGTAGAAGGCCGTAGGGAAGCGGCATCGGGCCGGAACCGATGTTCGGTGGTATCTTGAATACCTCCGGGAAGGCCGGGCGGCAGGCTACCTCGACGATGTAGCCGGATCGCTGGCCAGAGGCCGCATCGCTCTATAGGCAAAGAGGTAACGAAATCGCATGCAGCATCGGCACCTCAATCCCCAGGGGTACACCCTCGTGGTCATCGACGACGTGATTGCGCGTGGCAAATGGAACGATTGGGCCGATATGCGACTGGCAATGACTGGCCTCCAATCGTCTTGATGAAGCGCCCGCTTTTTATGAAATCAGCAAACAACAATCCCGAGTCATCGCTTCCCCCAAGGAAAATCGCCACACTGAAGCTATCAGGGAGTTGAGTTGGGGGAACCGCAGATCATGTTGAACTTCCGTTAAACGAGAATTCACCGAAAGAAGCTATTAAATCCTTCGTTCTTCAGGGCATTATACGGAGTGCAATTTCTGAGATTGATCCGGAAATGATGAAGTCGCCCAATTTTACCTGAATAAGAGAAGACCATAAAAAGCAGAAATGAGCCGTGAACTTGATAGTTCACATCTTTTTTGTTTCCTGACAACACGGCCCAAAACCAAGTGATGCCAATAGTTCACTTCTCTATTATTAGGCGGCCGGAAAATCCCTGATTTTCCCAACAACTTACGAAAGTTTAGGAACAAACTTTATTGTGCATTCACACCATTTCTCTAATGGTTGAGAAATGGAATAATAAGGAGGTGGTGCAGGTTTCTTTTTGACAAAGCGGAGTTCGAGAGAACCTTACCCCCATGGCAAAACGGTTTTTCCCCCCGTATTGGCTTAAGAGAGGCGGGGCTGCGAATGCCAGACCCGTCGCCGGTTGGGCGTTGAATCGCAGCACCACCGTGATGGTGGCTGCGGCGCTGTGTACGGTGATCTCCGTGGGATGGCTTTCCTATGACATGGCCGCCCACCATACCGCCCTGCTGGTGCTCCCCGCGGGCACGCTCTTGACCTTGCTGATGCTGGCCGTGGGCGCATTTCGGCTTAACCGCGAGGCGGTTTCGGCCAAGACCGCCCATGAGCGGGCGACCCTGGATTTGCTCGAATCCATCAGCGACGGCTTTTTTGCCCTGGACCGGGAGTGGCGCTATACCCGCATTAACTCCGCCGCGCTCAGGATGCTCGGCAAGCAGCGCGAGGAGGTGCTGGGGCAGGTGGTCTGGGAGGTGACTCCCGGAATGAGGGACCTGGCTTATGAGCGGCAGTTCCGCGAGGCGATGAGGGAGGGCCTGCCGGTCCGTTTCGAGGAGGCCGACCTGAACCCGCGTGGCGAGTGGTATGAGATCCGCGCCTTCCCCACGGCCCGGGGCCTGAACGTCTTTTTCAACGACATCACCGAGCGCAAGCAGACCGAGGACCGCCTGCGCCAGCTCTCTCGCGCCGTGGATCAGAGCCCAGCCGTGGTCATGATCACCGATACGCGGGGACATATCGAGTATGTAAACCCGAAATTCACCGAGATCACGGGCTACACGCTCGAGGAGGTGCGGGGGCTTAACCCGAAACTTTTGCGCGGCCCGGAGTCGATCCCCGGCCAGGGGCAGGAGCTTTGGGAGACCCTCCGCGCCGGGGACGAGTGGCGCGGCGAATTCCACAACCGGAAGAAGAACGGGGAGCTCTATTGGGAATTCGCCTCGATCAGCCCCATCATCGACGACCATGGCCGGGCGACGCATTACATTGCGATCAAGGAGGACATCACGCTGCGCAAGGCGATGGAGCAGTCCCTCCTGGCAGCGAAGAAAGAGGCCGAGGAAGCCAATCGCACCAAGGATGGCTTCCTGGCCATGCTTTCCCACGAGCTGCGCACGCCGCTGGCCCCGGTGCTGCTGGTGGCGAGCGTTTCCGAGACGGACGAGTCCCTCTCGCCCGACGTGCGCGAGCAGTTTCAGATGATCCGCAATAGCGTCGAGCTGGAGGCGCGCCTCATCGACGATCTGCTCGACCTTACCAAGGTGACGCGCGGCAAGCTTTCGCTCGCCCTCAAGCCGTTCAACGCTGACGAGCCGCTGGAAAAGACGCTGGAGATGCTGCGCCAGGATTACGCGGCCAAGGAGCTGAAGCTGGACTGGGTGCGGGAGGCTGCCAGCACGACGGTCTGCGCCGACATGGCCCGGCTGCACCAGGTTTTCTGGAATTTGCTTAAAAACGCCATCAAGTTCACCCCCACGGGCGGCAGCATTACGGTGCGCACCTTTAACCCCGACGAGGCCACCCTGGCCGTGGAAGTGCGCGATACGGGGGTGGGCATCGCGCCGGAGTTTCTGGAGGAGGTCTTCCAGCCCTTCCGGCAGGGGGCGGCCACCGGTAAGCCTCAGTTCGGCGGGTTGGGGCTGGGCCTGGCCATTACCAAGGCTATCGTGGAGATGCACGGGGGAACGATCCTCGCGGCAAGCCCCGGGCAGGGGCAGGGGTCCACGTTTACGGTCCGGATTCCGCTTTGCACAGAGCCCGTGGCCGCTGCGGCGGGCGTGGCGGGCCCGGCTGATAAGGCGCCGCCGCTGCGGATTCTTCTGGTAGAGGACGACAAATCGACTCGGACGGTTCTCGCGCGGCTGCTGCGCCGGGACGGGCACCAGGTGAGCACGGCCGGGTCGTGCGCCGAGGCGCTCAACGTGCTGCGGGCTCAGCCGGAGGCCCAGCCCTTTGAGAGCCTGCTCTGCGACCTCGGGCTGCCCGACGGCAGCGGGCTGGATTTGGTGGGGCCGGTTAAAGAGCGTTCCCCGGGAGTGGAGGCCATTGCGATCAGCGGCTTTGGGATGGCGGAGGACGTGCGCCGCAGCCGCGAGGCGGGGTTTGACTCCCACTTGGTGAAGCCGGTGAACATTGAGGACCTGCGCTCTACCCTGGCGCATGCGGCGTAAAACCAGTAATCATTCATCAGGAACTCAGGAACTCAGGAAAAGAAAAGAATTTCTGTCTTTTTCCTGAGTTCCTGAGTTCCTGATAAAAACCAAAGTGATCGTATAACTGGTATTATAGGGGCGTTTGCGCGGGCATCTTTGGGCTGGCGAATTGCCTGGAACGGTTCAAAATAAGCAAACCATGTCTCCATTCCAGTTCGAAACGTTGGCGCTTCATGCCGGTCAGAAACCTGATCCTACGACGGGTTCGCGGGCGGTGCCCATTTACCAGACGACCTCTTACGTTTTCAAAGACACCGAACAGGCGGCGAACCTGTTTGCCCTGAAGGAATTCGGGAATATTTACACGCGGTTGATGAACCCCACCAATGACGTTTTCGAGCAGCGCATCGCGGCGCTCGAAGGGGGCTCGGCCGCGCTGGCGACGGCTTCGGGCATGGCGGCCATTAGCGGGGCGCTGCTGGCCATTACGCGCTTGGGCGACGAGATCGTTTCCGCCGATAATCTCTACGGCGGCACCTATTCGCTCTTTGCCCACACCTTCCCGAAGCTCGGGCGCACGGTGAAGTTCGTGAACTCGCAGGATGTCGAGGCGTTTGCGCGGGCGATCACGCCCCGGACGCGCGCGATCTATGCCGAGACCATCGGCAACCCGAAGCTCGACGTGCCCGATTTCGAGGCGCTGGCCAAGATTGCCCATGAGGCGGGCATTCCGCTTATCGTGGATAACACGGTGGGCGTGGGGCTCGTGCGGCCCTTCGACTACGGCGCGGATATCGTCGTGCTCTCGGCCACGAAGTACGTGGGCGGCCACGGGACGACCTTGGGCGGCGCGATTGTGGACAGCGGCAAGTTCGCCTGGAACAACGGGAAATTCCCGGAATTCACCGAGCCCGACGCGAGCTACCACGGCCTGGTTTTCTGGGACGCGCTCGGCAACGTTCCCGGCTTGGGCAACGTGGCGTTTGTTTTCAAAGTGCGCCTGCAAATCCTGCGCGACCTCGGCGCGGCGCAGTCGCCGTTTAATTCCTGGCAGCTCATCCAGGGGCTGGAGACCCTGCCGCTGCGGATCGTTCGCCATAGCGAGAACGCGCTGGCGGTGGCGAAGTTCCTGGAAGCGCACCCGGCGGTGGCGTGGGTCAACTACCCCGGCCTGGAGAACCACCCGAGCCACGCCACGGCGGTGAAATACCTACACGGCGGCTTCGGCGGCCTTGTCGGCTTCGGCATCAAGGGCGGGCTGGAGGCGGGCAAGCGGCTGATTAATTCGGTGAAGCTTTTTTCGCACCTAGCCAACATCGGCGACGCCAAGAGCCTCATCATTCACCCGGCCTCGACCACCCACTCGCAGCTCACCCCCGAGGAGCAGACCACCACCGGGGTCACGCCCGACTTCATCCGGCTCTCCATCGGCCTGGAGGCCGTGGAGGACCTCACTGCCGATCTCGACCAGGCTCTGCGGGCGGCGGCCACGGCGTAAATCGCTGTTTTTCCCGCGAATTTCGATTAAGCTACCCCATTCAAAAATGAAGCGTCTCAAAGACTCCATCGGCAAAGTTCAAACCCGTTTCTTCGAATTCTGTGACGGCGCGAACCCGATGCGGCTCCAATGTGGCACCGCCCTGGAGCGCTTCACGCTGGCTTACGAGATGTACGGGAAGATGAACCGGGCCAAGTCGAACGTCATCCTGCTCTTTCATGCGATGACCGGCAGCCAGCACGCGGCGGGGATCAATACCGAAGTGCCCGGGCTCGACGGCCGCTGGTCGGAGGAGCTCTACGAAGGCTGGTGGGACGGCTACATCGGGCCGGGCAAGGCGCTCGACACGACGAAGTATTGTGTGATTTGCGCGAACTACCTCGGCGGCTGCTACGGCTCCACGGGCCCGGCTTCCATCGACCCCGCCACGGGCAAACCCTTCGGGCCCGCCTTCCCTGTGCTGCGCATGAGCGACATGGTCGATTCCCAGGTGCGCCTGCTGGATCACCTCGGCGTCTACAAGGTTCACGCGCTCGTCGGCCCGTCGCTGGGTGGGCTGCTGGCGCTGAGCTTCGCGACGCGCTACCCGGAGCGCGCGGGAATCGTGATCCCGATCGGCAGCGGTCAGGAGACGACGATTTTGCAGCGGATCATGAATTTCGAGCAGATCACGGCCATCGAGTCAGACCCGAACTTCCGTGGCGGCGCCCATTACGAGGGGCCGCTCCCGGCGACGGGCCTGGCGCTGGCGCGCCGCATCGCTCATAAGACGTTCATCTCGCTGGAAGCCCTCAAAGAGCGCGCCCGCAACGTGGTGGTCAGCGACGCTCCGCCCTTTGGCTGGTATTCCATGAACAGCCCCGTGGAGTCGTATATGCTCCACCAGGGGGTGAAGTTCGTGAGCCGCTTTGACGCCAACTCGTACCTGCGCATCCTCGACGCCTGGCAGTGGTTCGACCTGCTGCGGGAATCGGGCGCGAAGAGCTGCGTGGAACTTTTCAACCGCTGCCAGGGCCAGGAGTACCTGGTCTTCAGCATCGACTCGGACGGGGCCTTCCCGCAGAGGGAGCAGGGCAAGCTGGTCAAGACGCTCAAGGCCGCGCACGTGCCGGTGATCTGGATAACCGTCCATTCCGACAAAGGGCACGACTCGTTCCTGCTGGAACCCCACCTTTTCACCCCGCACTTGACGGCGGCGCTGGCGGCTCACGAACCGGCGGCGGCACCCCGGCCTTCCTCACGGGCCCGGGCCAAGGCGAAATCCAAGCCGAAGGCGGTTGCTAAAACCACGAAACGTCCGGTTGGGCGCGGCGCGCGATGATGAAGGAGATGGACAACAAGCTCCCCCGCTATCGCCCCAACGTTGCCAGCATCCTCCAGCGTACCGACGGCCGCATCCTGATTTGCGAACGCATCCACCAGCCGGGCGCGTGGCAGTTCGCGCAAGGCGGCATCGACGCGGGCGAGACGCCGCGCCAGGCGCTCATTCGCGAGATGGGCGAGGAGCTTTCGCTGCGGGCGAAGGATTTCCTCATCATCACGCAGAAGGGGCCCTACCGGTATCTTTTCGGCAAGGGGCGCAAGAAAAAAGGGTTTGATGGGCAGGAACAGATTTATTTTCTGACGCTGATGACCTGCCTGGAAAGCCGCGTCAACGTGGCGACGGGGCACCCGGAGTTTCAGCAGACGCGCTGGATCAAACCGACGGAATTCGACATGTGCTGGCTGCCGGATTTTAAGCGCCAGGTCTACCGCGACGTGCTTTTTGACTTTTTCGGCGTGGAGAAGTAAGTGCCGGGTGTTTAGCGGTATTTCGCAAAAGTGATATTAATTCGTTGACGCGTACCGGGGTGTGGGCGCACAACTGTTCTCATCATGCTGACGCTTGGGACGTTTTTGCTCCTATTTTGTTTATTTTTAGGCGGCGTTTGGTGGGCTTGCGCCACGGAAGACCGGGTTCAATAGGCCCGGTTTTTTTTGGCTCTCCATCAAAGAATGGGGAGGGAGGTCAAAAGATGAAAGAAAGTGCTAATGACCTCACTGCTCAATCGAATCGGAATCAGTGGCTACCAGGTACTATATACCGAAGCCACATTGCCTCTTAAAATCCACGTTAAACCCGAAGCGCGAACCTCCTCCTGCCCTTGCTGTGGAGGCGGCCGCCTCCACAGCAAGGGCAGGTATCAAAAGCAGGTACGCCACCTCGATCGCTTTGGCGAACCCACCGCTCTGGTCGTCCATACCCGGCGGTTGCGCTGTTTGGATTGTCGGCACTCCTTTGTTCCACCGCTACCGGGACTTCTCCCCGGACGCCACAGCAGCGAGCCATTCCGCGAAAGCACTTACCGGGCTCACGACAACGGCATCTGCGTCTCCACTCTGGCCCGCATCCTTCACATCGGCAGCGCCACCATTGAGCGCATCTACCACCAGTTCACCGAGCGCAAAGCCAAGGAACGAAGCAGTTTGCGCTGCCCCATGGTCCTCGGCATCGACGAGCACACCCTCCACAAGGGCCAACGCTTCGCCACTACATTCGTTGATCTTAAAAACCACCGTGTCTTCAACGTTGTCCCTGGCCGCAGCCCTCGCGAATTGGCCCCATTGGTTGCCCGCCTTCAAGGCCGGGAGCATGTCCGCGTGGTCTGTATCGACCTCTCCAGCCCTTACCGCGCCTTGATCCGCAAGTGGTTCCCTAACGCTCGCATCGTCGCCGACCGCTTCCACGTCATCCGCGTCGTCATCCATCATTTTATGGCCTTGGCACGGCAGATCGCCCCTGACTTGAAAAATAACATCGGCTCTCTTGCCGTCCTCCGCAAAGCCCCAAATAAGCTAACTGCGGCCCAACACTTGCGCCTCGCGCGGCTTTTCGCCGCCTACCCTGCATTGGAGCCTCTGCACGCCGAAATGCACCACCTGCGCGCTCTCCTCAACCAGAAGCACAGAAGGCGCCGCGAATGCCGCCCTCTGGCTCAAGAGCTTTTGGGCTTTATCAACCGCCTCACCACCAGCCGCTTCGAGCCCCTCATCACTCTGGCCCATACCCTTCGTTCCTGGGCCGAGCCCATCGCCTGCATGTGGCGTTTTACCAGGAACAACGGCATTACAGAGGGCTTCCACCGTAAAATGAAACTCATCCAACGCCGCGCTTACGGCTTTAGAAACTTCTCCAACTACCAAATCCGTGTGCTTGCCGCCTGCGGCTAATTAGCACAATATCACCATATCTTCCTCCCTCCCCATTCTTTGGTGGAGACCCTTTTTTTTATTACCTCGGCACGGATTTCCCGGCCCTTGTCTTTCTGCTTTTCCCGCACGCGGTTTGGCCGCATCTTGGGGGAGTATGGTCGCCAATATTTCCAATCCCACTTTCACCGGCGGTGTGAATGTCGCCATCAAGGTGCCGCTGCATCAGTACGACGCTACGGTGGCGTTTTATCGCGATACTTTGAATCTGCCGCTCGTGGAGGAGGAGGCGGAGGGGTGCATTTTCCAGTTCGGGCCGGTGCGGCTCTGGGTAGATAAGGCCCCGAACCTGGCTCGGTCGGATGTGTGGCTGGAGCTGGAGACTTCGGATACGATGTCGGCGGCGCGGTATCTGAAGAATCACGGGGTGCCCCGGTGTGATGAGCTGGAGAGTTTGCCGGAGGATTTTGACGGGTTTTATGTTTCCGATCCCGCCGGGGTGGTTCACCTCGTGGTGGGTGAGACGGATTATTAGGAGAAGTGCAGGAGGCGAAGCCTCTTGCACCCATCAGGAAACCTTCGTTTCCCTCTAGTGCCGTTCGTTAATCACGCGCGATAGCCCTTTGTAAACGTCATCGCGGAATGTGAGCTGATCCTGCATTTCACGCCGGAGGTAGTCGTAAGAGTTGCGCATGTCAAAGCTGATGATGTCATTTTTGCTGGCGGCACGCAGATCGCCCAGTAGTTGCTCCCCGGCCATTCTCCATTCGCCTACATTCTGGCGACTTTTGTCTTTGACACGGTTGGCATAAGCGTAAATCGCGCGCTGGACGATGGGGGATTTATAATAGCTGCTGTTGAAGCGCTGTTCGTCCTTGGCGTTGAAAAGCCGGATAAAATCATTGCTGACTAACTCGATTCGGTTGATCGCCGTGGCTTGGCTTGAGAGCGCCGGCCAGTTGATGGGCTCCCAGGTTTTGACGCTATCGAGGCGGTATCCGAAGCGGCGGACGCTTTGGCTCACGGTTTTTCCGTCTTCCTCTACCTTGTGCTTGAGCAGATAGGTAGCAATGCCGATCACTTTGCCGGAGGCTTTGTGGATGATGGGGCTGCCGCTGTTGCCGGGCTCAAACGGGGCGTCCACTTCAACGAGATTGGGCCCGATGCCCAGGATTTTTCCCTCCACCGGATGGACCACCATTCCGCCGTTCATGTTGCCGGAAACCATGACTTCGTCTCCGATCTTGGCGTTGGTTTCCAGGTCCCCCAGGAGATCGAATGCCCGGGGCGCGTTCTGTACTTCCATGCGCACGATGTCGTGCCCCACAGCTATGGCGCTGGCGCCCACGGTGTTAGCGGCACCCTTCATGGTGGTGAGTTTAAAGCCGGAGGGGGAGGCACAGACGACGTGGGCGTTGGTGAACAGGTAGTTGTGCCCGTCCATGTTGCAAACGAACCCGCTGCCCACGGCTTCCTTGCCTTCGACGATAATGAGCGCGTCGGAATAGGCGGCGACGAATTGGCCGGTGTCGAATTTGGCTGGAGGAAGGGGAGTGGGTTTGGGGGTGGGGAGAGTGGATTTGGGGGTGGGGAGTGCGGCGACTTTGGCCGATGTCCCATCGACGAGCTTTTCGTTCAACCGAATGCTATGGGATATGCGGACGGTTTCCCTGTATCCCTTGTTCCCGTAGGTGTCCCAGGTTAGGACGGCCCGGACGACCGGCAGGGATCGTCCGTAAGTGATTTGTGTGAAGGTGCGGTATTCTCCCGTTGTATTATTATGAGCGTAAACCTCCAGTTTGAAGGTGATCAAATTCGTCTCGGATGAAGTGATCGCGTCGACGGTGTAGCCTTGGCTTAAGATACCGCAGAGCAATTTTTCCATTTCGGCCCATTTGCCTCCCTCATCCTGGATTCCCAGGCCAATGGAGGTAAAACTGGTTTGGTAAATCGTGATGGAAGCTCGGTTTCCCGGGGTGTTGGATGAGGCTGCCAGCAGGACCTGGGTACAGCCCGGAGTCTCGCAGTTGGGGGCAGACTGAGGGGGATCGCCTTGATACAGTTCCGTGACCACCCAATTTACGGGGAGCTTTAGAGAACTATTGGAGCCGAACTTCAACTCGTGAGTCTCCTCCCGCTGCGCCAGCAGGGTGAGCGGCATAAAAAAAGCAACGCAGGCAAAAAGTCCTTTCTTAAGGGGCATCATTATAGGGAATAATGCGCTTGCTGGCGTTTAAGTCACGTCTGAAACATGCCGCCTTGCTTCCCCGGAAAGAGCGCAGACTTTTCGGGGATTCCGGGGCCCCCAGGGATAAGCGCCATGGGCGCTTGGCGGATTCGCTTCGCTCTCCATCGTGGGGCAAGGCGGGGGGTGGCGGTTTGCTAACCTCGAGGTTTTTGGGCCCGCCTTGCCGGATGGTTGGATTCTGGGGCTCTGCCCCAGGCCCTGGCAAGGGGCTTGCCCCTTGCATCCCTTCTCGGAAACTGCGTTTCCTTTTTACGGGGTGGGCGGTTTTTCCGCGGGCTGGGCTTGCGAGGAGGTGATGACGACGGGGCCGGTGCTGTTGGGGTTCGCGGTGGGGACGGTGTTGGAGGCGACGGGGAGGGATTGCCGCGGCCCGACGGCGTTGCGGTAGTTCTGTACGGCCTGGAGGATGGAGGTGGCCATTTGCTGCCGGTACATCGGGGTGGCGATGCGCCGGGCGTCGTTGGAGTTGCTTAAAAATCCGCCTTCGATCAATACGCCGGGGGTGGGGTTGTCGCGCAATACGACGAAGCGGGCGCGTTTGATGCCCCGGTCGAACATGGCGGAGTTGTAGACCAAGGTGGCGTGGGCGGCGCAGGCTAGGGCGATGTTCTCGGCGTCGCGCTGGTTGCCGGGGCAGGGGACGAAGTCGGAGAGGGCAGGGCCGTCGGCGGCCATGGAGGGGACGCCGCGCGGGGCAAGGGTGTAGGTCTCTACGCCGGTGGCGTCGTTGCCGCTGGAGTTGAAGTGGATGGAGATGAAGAGGGCGTTGGGGTAGCGGTTGGCAAAGGTGGCGCGTTCTTCGAGCGGGACGAAGCGGTCGGTGGTGCGCGTCATGAGGACTCGGAATCCGGCGGTTTTGAGGATTTCGCGGGCGCGTAGGGCGACGTCGAGGGAGTAGTTTTTCTCGTTGCCGAAAAGGGAGGTAGCTCCGTTGTCATGGCCGCCGTGGCCGGGGTCGAGGATGACGGTGTCGACTTTTGCGAAGTTCTGGATGCGGCTTGGGCGCAGGACTGGCTCGAGGAGTTTGGTGAGGTCCATCCGCGAGATGCTCGGCCTGCCGTTGATTTCGGCGACGGGGTAGCTCAGGACGAATTTGAGGTTGTTGATGTAGAATTCGGGCGAGCCGACTTGGCCGCGCAGGCTGCGGTTGCCGGTGTTGAGGATCAGGTTGCCGCCGGTCCGCTGGATGGGGCCGAGCTGGTAGAATTGGCTGACGTTGTCGAGGGTGACGTAGTCGCGGCCTTCGCGTTTAAGAAGGGACCACTCCCCGGCGCCAAACAGCCGCGTGGCCGTCAGGAGAATCAGGCAAATGAGGATGGGGGGAAGCCGGAACATGCCGCCCCGGAGTCTGCCCTTACCTTGGGGGGCGCGCAAGTGGGTTTTTTAAAGGGATTCTGATAATTTTTGCATAAAAAAAGAGGACGGTCGCCGAAGCGCCGTCCTCTTGAGGTTAAGCTGTTGGACTTTTAGCCCTTGATGCAGTCGTCCATCCAGTTGAGGAGCTCGGAGATGGTGGCTTCGGTCTCGTCGCCCATGTTGGAGATGCGGAAGGTGGTGCCTTTGATCTTGCCGTAGCCGCAGTTGATCATGGCGCTGTAACGCTTTTTGAGGAGCGCGTTGACGGCTTCCATGTCGAGGCCCTTGTTGTTGGAGATGCAGGTCAGGGACTTGGAGCGGTAGCCTTCTTCGGCGAAGAATTCGAAGCCGCGGGCAACGACCCAGTCGGCCACGAGCTGGTTGGTCTTGGCCTGGCGGGCGTAGCGAGCTTCGAGGCCTTCGGCGAAGATTTCCTCGACCTTGCTCTGCAACGCGTAGATCTGGCTGAGGCAGGGGGTGCTCGGGGTCATGCTGCCGTCGCCGTTTTTCTTGAATTCGAGGAAGTCGAAGTAGTAGCCGCGGCCCTTGATCTGGGCGGCACGCTCGAAGGCGCGCTCGGAGCAGGAGAACAGCGAGAGGCCGGGAGGCAGGGCGAGGGCTTTCTGGCTGCCGGTCAGGAGGACGTCGATGCCGAGCTCGTCCATCTTGATCGGGACGACCGAGAAGGAGGAGACGGTGTCGACGATGGAGATGACGTTCGGGTATTTCCGGAGCACGGCGGCGAGCTCTTCGATGTTGCTCATGACGCCGGTGGAGGTTTCGTTGTGGATGATGGTGACGGCGTCGTATTCGCCGGTGGCCAGCTTCTCGTCGAGGGCTTTCGGGTCGACCGGCTTACCCCACTCAGCCTGGAGGCCGTCGGCTTGCTTGCCGCAGCGGCGGGAGACGTCGAGCCACTTATCGGAGAAAGCGCCGTTCATACAGTTGAGCACTTTCTTGCCCACGACGTTGTTGATGGCCCCTTCCATGACGCCCCAGGAGGAGGAGGTGGAGAGAAATACGGGCTGCTTGGTGTAGAAGAGGGCCTGAAGCTGCGGCTGGATGGCCGCGTAGAGCTTTTTAAAGTCGCCGCTGCGGTGGCCGATCATCGGTTTGGCCATGGCTGCGAGAGTTTTTTCCGAAACTTCGATCGGACCCGGGATGAAAAGCTTGATATGAGGCATGTAGGGATTCGGTTAAAGGCAAAGAACCAGTAAACCGGAAAAGTGGGCGGGGCAGAAGGAAAAAAATTGCCGCATGGGGCCGCGCCCAGGGAAAAAACCGCTGCGTCCGGATGGCTCCCCGCTTGCGATGCCGGGGCATCTATGGATTGTGTGGGCGCTTCTCGCAGGGAATTTCTCTTCAAAACGGGCCTTCTGGCGGCGCTTTCAGCGGCCGCAGGGATGCCCTTGGCTGCTTTGGCGGCAGAGGAGGCCCCGAAGGCCAAGGCCCCGGAGATCGAGGTGTTGCCCGCGGAGGATCTGATGCGCGAGCACGGGGTGCTGCGCCGGGTGCTGCTGATCTACGGCGAGGCGGTGCGGCGGATCGAGGCGCGGGAGGAGGTCCCCCCGGACGGGCTGACGGCGGCGGCCTGGATGATCCGCTCGTTCGTGGAGGATTACCACGAGAAGCTGGAGGAGGAGTATCTCTTTCCCCGCTTCCGCAAGGAGGGGGTGCTGACGGATCTGGTGGACGTTCTGATTCGCCAGCACAAGGCCGGGCGGCGGCTTACGGGGCTGGTGCTGGAGCTGGCCACGCCCGGGGCGCTTAAGGATGCCGGGAACCGGCGGCGGCTGGCTGATGCGCTGCGGATGTTCATTCGGATGTACGCTCCCCACGCGGCGCGGGAGGATACGGTACTTTTCCCCGCGATGCACCGCCTCTGGACGCCCGGGGAGTACCAGGAGATGGGCGACGTTTTCGAGAAGCGCGAGCGGGATCTTTTTGGCGAAGACGGGTTCGAAAAAAGGGTCGGGCAGGTTGCGGAGATCGAGAAGCAGTTCGGGATTTACGAGCTGGCGCAGTTCACGCCGGAGATTGCGGGATAGGGGGCGGGCAGATGTAAGAAATCAGGCAAGAAATGTCGCAGGCCGTATTTTAGAAAAGTATGATTTGGGCAACACGCCGTCAAAGTTGCCCCCCCCCTATCACACCCTCGTATCACCTCGGTATCGCAAACATTCCATTTCATGCCTGACCCCATACACTTCAAGGGCTCGGAAAAGGTGCAGGATATTCTTCAACCCAAACTCACCAAGGTCGATACCCAACCGGCTTATCGCATCATATCGACGCATGACCATCCCGAACTCGTGGACGTAACCGGTCACTGGCGCTGGCAAGGCTTTTTCAAAAACCAGGGCGTTGATTTGCAGGAGGTGCTCCGTTACGAGCGCGAGCGGGCGTCCAGCCGCGATGGCATTCCTCGTACTTTTGTTCTTATGGAGGATCGCCGCCCCCTTGGTATGGTCACGCTGGCGGAGGACGATCTGGATATCAGGCCGAACCTCAACCCCTGGTTGGCCGATCTATATGTTGCCGAGCCGTTCCGAGGACGCGGACACGGTTTGCGCCTTGTCCGGGGACTGGAAATCAAAGCCAGAGAGACAGGGATTGCCCGGCTATGGCTGTTCACGACCGGCGCGGACATGCTCTATGCCAAGGCAGGTTGGCTTGCGGTCGAAACGGTTGCAAGACGGCGCGATGCGATCACGATAATGCAGCGCGATTTGTAAAAACGCGACGAGGTGTTTTTGCGAAAGAGGTCGATCCTTAAAACAAGACAATACGAAGGCAGAAGGGCCCCATCTTTCTGCGCTTTTGCGGCTGGGGGTGAGCCGATGGCCTTTTTGGGCCTTTGGGTACGCTTATCCTAAAACCGGGAATAGGATTGGCCGCAAAAAGGCGCAAAAAGCGCAAAATAAAAGCGATGCGCCGATTTTGTAGAGAATTTTAGACTCACCCGCAGGGTGAACTTAAAATGAGGTATTTTTTGATCCTTACCTTCTGATTTTGCGCCTCTTGCGCTTTTTTGCGGCTATTCCCATCGCCGTTTTTAGGCTTATCACCACGGATTTGCCAAAACCCGGTTGCCAAGTAGCCGTTGTGGACTATTTTTCCCTGTTGAACGCCCGCAGGGGACCGCTGTAGGGCAATATCCGGTGATAGGTTCGCAGAAAAAGTTGATTGTCGTCGGGGTTTCTTTTCCCTGGGGATAGGATTTTTGCCGTTTTTCTTTTGAACGGCGGGGGAGGTGTGCTGTCCAAACCTTCACAGAAGACGCTTCCGGAACTGTGCGTGCGGGACGAACAATGACTGTCCGTCAGCCGTATCTCTTTAAGGAGGCTCCTGTTCCATAAACATTATGGCTGCTGAAGACACAGATTCCGGTATCAAGATTTACCTCCGGGAAATCGGTCTCATTCCGTTGCTCACTCCGGAACAGGAAATCGAACTTGCCGCCCTTATTAAGGTGGGTGACAAGGAGGCGCGCAGTCTGATGATTCGCGCGAATCTCCGGCTGGTGGTCAAAATTGCGCACGATTATGCGAACCTTGGGCTGCCGCTGCTCGACCTGATTTCCGAGGGCAATATCGGGCTCATGAAGGCGGTGGAGCGCTTCGACCCGGCCAAGGGGGGGAAGCTGAGTACGTATGCGGCCTGGTGGATCAAGCAGTCGATCAAACGCGCGCTGGCCAACCAGAGTAAGACGATCCGTCTTCCCGTTCATTTGGTGGACAAAATTTCCAAGATGCGCCGGGTTTCGCTCCAGATGAGTGAGGAACTCGGGCGCGAACCGACCGACGAGGAGCTGGCCGATGAGGTGGGGCTCTCGACGGCGAAGGTTTCGCACCTTAAGACGGTGGCGATCCGCCCGGCTTCGCTCGACGCTCCGGTGAGCGACGATGATTCGACGGCTTTTGGCGAGATCGTGGGCGATGAGGACGCGCTGACGCCCTTTGAGCTGCTTCGCGACAAGAATCTCCATGATGAGATGGACGATTTGCTATCGGTGCTCGATGACCGGGAAAAGAAGATCATTTTCTCCCGCTTCGGGCTCGACGGCGGCAAGCCGCGCACGCTGGAGGAGGTGGGCAAGAAGTTCGGGGTGACGCGCGAGCGCATCCGGCAGCTTCAAAATATTGCTCTCTCTAAGCTGCGCCGTGCGCTCCAGAAGAAGGAGCGGCCCGCTATCCCTGGCTATGCCGGGGTGCTGCCGGGGCAGGATGCGGAGGACTAGATAACCGGTTCCCCAAGCGGACGCGGAAGGGTTCCCAAACATTCACTCGGTTGACAGGCCGACGAGCTACCGCGTGGCCCCTTTGGGGCGCGCGAGTAGCGGGTCTGGCGGCGGCAGGCAGGCGGCGGTGGCGCGGTCGAATTCGGCCAGGGCGGAGTTGTAGGTGCCGCGCGCTTGCAGTTCGGTGGTTCGCGCCTGGGCCAGTTGGAACGTGGCGTTAAGGACGTCGAGCTGCGTTCCCGAGCCGACGCCCAGGCGCTCGCGCGCTTCGCGCAGGGCTTCGGCGGCCTTGCGGATGGTTGCCCGTCCGCCCTCGATGGTTTTCTGGGCCGTTAGGAGGTTCTCCCAGGCTTGCTGCACCTGGAGTTCCACCTGCTGGATGGTGTCCTCGTAGTTGACGCGGGCTTGTTCGAGGCGCGCCTTGGCCTGTTTGACGCGCCCGTAGGTTTGGAAGCCGTCGAAGATGGCCCAGCTCCCCTGGACGTTGAAAAACCAGCCGTTGACGGTGTCGCTCAGGTCCCTCGATAGGCGGCGGTTGCGGATGGTGTAGCCGACGTTGGCGCTCAAGGTCGGCTTGTACCCGGCCCGCTGGATGACGATGTCCTCTACTTCAATGGAGATGGAAAGCCGCTGGGCCTGGAGGAGAGGGTTGCGTTCGCGGGCGATCCAGAGGCCTTGCGATAGGCCACGGCCGGGGCAGGGGGTGTTGAGCTCGCCGATCAGGAGAAACGGCTCCTGGCTGGCGGCGATGCAGCGGGTTTCGTAGCCGAGGGTCTTGGCAAGCTGAAGCTGGGAGATGTGGTAGCTGTTGTGCGCCTGGGTCAGGTTGGGATGGGCGTTCTCCAGGGCGACCTCGGCCTGGAGGACGTTGAAATACGGCACGGTGCCGACCTGGTAGCGGGCCTTTTGTTCGTTCCATTCCCGGGTGAGGAGGGCGACTTGCTCCTCCTGTACGCCGATGAGCTCCCGGTTGACCATGGCGTTGTAGAACTGGGTGCGGACGTTGGCGATGACGGTCTGGACGGAGTCTTCCAGGCGAAAGCAATCGGCGTCGCGGGTCAGCTTGGCCATTTTGATGCCCGCTGTGACCTGGCCGCCCGCGTAGAGGAGCTGGCTGGCCTGGATGTTCACCTGCCACGATTTGTCTTGGTAAAACGAGGACGGCGTGGGGGCGACGGTGGGCGAGGGGACTGGCGTGGGCGTGGGGGTGACGCCGGGGCTGGGGGATGGACCGGGGGTGGGGCGCGGCGTCGGGGTGGGTGTGTTGGCGACCATCGCCGTGCTGCCGGTGGTGGAACTGCTGCTTCCTTCGATCAGTCTGCGGTCCTGCTGCTGGTAATTGCCGGTTATTACGACCTGCGGGAGCATCTGGGCGCGCACTTCGATTATCTGCCCCCGGGCGCGCTCGATTTCCGCCTTGGCCTTCAGAATGTCCGGGTTTTGCCGCACGGCGATCTGGACGGCTTCATCCAGGGTAAGGGGGAGGGTGCCCCTCCCAAGGAGCGGTTGGGGCTGGGGCTCGCCAAGCAGGCTGCTCGCGGCGGCCAGGAGCAGGAGGAGGAGATGGGAGCGTTTCATCGGGGCGTTCCCTCTGAATCGCATGCGCGGTTGCCCCGGGTTGGTGGCAACATCGGCCGGGTTTGCCGCACAGGGGCCAATACTCTGTTGGAAATGAGCAAAATAGGACGAGCGCTTTCCAGGCACTCCTGACAATCTCTAAGCTGGCGGCGAGAACGTCGCTGCCGCCTGTCATCCTATGAAATCATCCTGTCGAAGTTTCCTCCTCCCGGCGCTATTTGCGTTTGCCGGGTTCCTTCCATCCGTAGCCCGTGCCGGTGATGCCGACCTTGCGCTGCCTTCCGCCGCCGAACGCGCCAAAATCACGTTCGATTTTCTCGGAGTGCCGCTCTCCGGTTCCGCCATTCTGAGCATCGGGCTTGTCATTGCCGTTCTTGGGGTCCTTTTCGGTCTCTACGAATGCATGAACCTGAAAAAACTCCCTGCTCACAAGAGCATGCTGGACGTTTCCTCCCTCATTTACAGCACCTGTAAAACGTATCTTTTGCAGCAGGCCAAGCTGCTCCTCCTCCTGGAAGTCATTATCGGCAGCACGATGGTTTACTACTTCGGCTGGCTCCAGCACCGGACGCCTCCCACGGTAGCGCTGATTATCGGCTGGTCGCTCCTGGGCATCGCGGGTTCGCTCGCCGTGGCCTGGTTCGGCATGTTCATCAATAACATCGCCAATAGCCGCATGGCTTTCGCCGCCCTCAAGGGCAAGGCGCTGGCGGTTTCCGAGATCCCGACCCAGTCGGGCATGAGCATCGGCGTGCTGCTGGTCAGCATCGAGCTGTTCATGATGCTGGCGGTGTTGCAATTCGTGGAACCGGCGCTGGCTGGCTCCTGCTTCATCGGCTTCGCCATTGGTGAATCCCTCGGCGCTTCCGTGCTCCGTATTTGCGGCGGTATCTTCACGAAGATCGCCGACATCGGCTCGGACTTGATGAAGATCGTTTTCGGCATCAAGGAAGACGACGCCCGTAACCCCGGCGTGATCGCCGACTGCGCTGGCGACAACGCGGGTGACTCCGTTGGGCCAACCGCTGACGGTTTCGAAACCTACGGCGTGACCGGCGTGGCGCTGGTGACGTTCATCCTCCTGGCCGTCCAAGCGGAATTCCGCTGGACCTTCATCGTCTGGATCTTCGCGATGCGTATCGTGATGGTTCCCCTCTCGGTGATCGCCTGGAAGATCAATTCCTTCATTACGCGCGGCGTTTTCGCCAAGCAGAAGCCGTTCAATTTCGAGCATCCGCTGACCCTTCTGGTCTGGATCACCTCGATTCTGTGCATCGGCGTTACCTTTATTGTCAGCTACTTCATGCTGGCCAAGGATTACCCCACCATCTGGTGGCGGCTTTCCACGATCATCAGCTGCGGCACCATCGCTGCGGCGATCATTCCCGAGCTGACCCGGATGTTCACCAGCACCGGCAGCGCCCACTGTCAGGAAGTGGTTAACGCGAGCAGCGAGGGCGGCGCGGGTCTGACGATCCTCTCCGGCCTGGTCGCGGGTAATTTCTCCTGCTTCTGGAAGGGCCTGACGATCACCATCCTGATGGCCGTCGCGCTCATCGTGAGCACCGGTACGGATGCCTTCCTGGCCTACATGACCTACCCGGCCGTGTTCTCCTTCGGTCTCGTGGCCTTTGGTATGCTGGGCATGGGCCCCGTGACGATCGCCGTGGACAGCTACGGCCCGGTTGCCGATAACGCCCAGAGCGTTTTCGAGCTCTCGACTATCGAGCAGCTCCCCGGCATTGAGGCCGAAGTGAACCGCGACTTCGGGTTCCGCCCGGACTTTGAAAACGGCAAAACGCTGTTGGAAGAAAACGACGGCTGCGGCAACACCTTCAAGGCCACGGCCAAGCCGATGCTCATCGGCACCGCCGTTGTGGGCGCCACGACGATGATCTTCTCGCTCATCCTGATGCTCCAGAGCCACTTCGGGTGGAAGGATCTCTCCTCGTTGAGCATCACCGAAGGCCGCATCATCCTGGGCCTCCTCATGGGCGGCGCGGTGGTTTTCTGGTTCGCCGGGGCTTCCCAGCAGGCCGTGACCACGGGCGCTTACCGCGCGGTGGACTACATCAAGAAGCACATGCACCTCGACGGCGAGACCAAGGCTTCCACCGACGACAGCAACGAAGTCGTCAAAATCTGCACGCAGTACGCGCAGCAGGGGATGTTCAATATCTTCATCGTGATCTTCTCGCTGGCGCTTTCCTTCGCCTGCATTGACCCGGTGTTCTTTATCGGCTACCTGATTTCGCTGGCGGTGTTCGGCCTCTACATGGCCATCTACATGGCCAACGCGGGCGGCTGCTGGGATAACGCCAAGAAGATCGTGGAAGTGGAGCTCCGCGCCAAGGGCACGCCGCTGCATGACGCCACCGTGATCGGTGACATCGTGGGCGATCCCTTCAAGGACACCTCCTCGGTGGCCCTGAACCCGATCATCAAGTTCACGACGCTCTTCGGCATTCTGGCCGTGGAGATCGCGATCCAGATCACTTCGGACTCGGTTCGTTACAGCCTCGCGGGGATCTTCCTCGCCATCGGCCTGACCTTCGTGTGGCGTTCCTTCTACGGGATGCGCATTTCGAATCTGAGCCCGTCCGAGCACATTCGCCAGAATGGCAAAAGCCAGGCGGTGACGGAAAAGCCCGCCACGGTGTAATCGACCGACTCGCTTAACCTAAAAAAATGTAGAGCGCGCCCCGAAACGGGCGCGCTCTTTTTTTGCCGGGTGACGGCAAAAGCGGTTGGCTATTTCTTATCCGAGACATCCTCACCGGTGGCGGAGGGGCCCCCGGTGAGCCGGGCCTGGGCCAGGGCCTCGCGCGGGTTGTTGGTGGGCTTGAAGTCGCCGCGCAGGAGGCGCAGGGCGTCGCGCTCCTCCTCGATTTCGGCCTGGGTCCGGAAGCCGAACCGCCGCAGGATCGGGACGGGCGGAGCCCAGCCCGCGAGGGCGAAGAGCAGCAGAAAGCCGCCTACCAAGGCCGACCAGGCGTAAAAACGGCGGTCGACGAAGCGGCCCAGGAGCAGCCCGAGCAGGATCTGGGCGGAAGCGCCAGTCTGAAGGGACCGCTCGACGTCCCATTCGCGGTCGAGCTCCTCCAGGCGGCGGGCCAGGGTTTCCTGGTCCGTTCCGCAGAAATGCTCCACGTTCTTTTGGGTTTGATTGAAGATTTGTTCGTTGACCTTCCGGGATGTCCGTTCCGAGACCCGGCTGGTCGTTTTTGGTAAAGTAAAATGCACCATGGTGTCCACCTCCTATAGAGAAGGTATCGGATGCCAGGGGCGGGGAAATCTTGTCACAGAGGACACGGAGAAAGACACAAAAAGGCTTTCCCCCATTATTCAAACCCTCTTCCCCCCTCTGTGGTCTCTGTGACCTCTGTGGTGAGATCCCTACGCCAACAGCGTCTCGCGCGAGACCCCATGGAGGGCGAAGACGCGCAGGATGGTCTCTTCGATCAGGTTGTTCGGGCAGGAGGCCCCGGCGGTGATGCCGATGGTGACGGGCCCGGTGGGCAGCCAGTGCTTGGTGACGATCTCGCTGCGGGTCTGGAGGTCGTAGTGGTAGATGTGCTCGCGCGAGCCGAGCCGCGCGGCGTTCCCGATGAAGAAGGTGGGCAGCACATGCTGGCCCAGTTCGGCCAGGTGCGAGGTGTTGGAGGAGTTATAGCCGCCGACGACGAGCAGCAGATCCATTGGCTCATTGAGCATCTGGGTCAGCGCGTCCTGGCGCTCCTGGGTGGCGCCGCAGATGGTGTCGAAAAAGCGGAAGTTCTCGGCGGCGAGTTCGGCGCCGTCGCGGTCGGTGATGGCGGCTTTAATGCGGTTCTGCACTTCCTCGGTCTCGCCCCGGAGCATGGTGGTCTGGTTGGCCACGCCGACGCGGCGCAGATGGAGGTCGGGGTCGAACCCGGGGGAGGTGGCTCCTTTAAAGCGGGCTAGAAAGGCGGCTTTATCGCCTCCGTGGCGGATGTAGTCGCAGACGAAATCGGTTTCGTCCAGGGTAAGGACGACGAGGTAGTGGCCCTTTCCGCCGGAGACGGCCCGGCTGGCGGTGGCTTTGGTCTCCTCGTGCTGGGCTTTGCCGTGGATGATGGAGGTGATGTCGCCCGCGGCGTTGTGCCGGACGCGCTTCCAGACGCTCATGACGTCGCCGCAGGTGGTGTCGACGATCTGGCAGCCGCGCTCTTTGATGCGGGCCAGGGTGTCGACGTCGGTGCCGAAGGCGGGGACGATGACGACGTCGTTCGCTTCGAGGCGGCTAATGTCGGGCGGGCTATGGTGGCCGACCATGTTGCAGATGCCCAGGGCCTGGATTTGCTCGTTGACCTCGGGGTTGTGGATGATTTCGCCCAGGATGAAGAGGCGGCGTTCCTTAAAAACTTTGGCGGCGGCGTAGGCGAGGTCGATGGCGCGCTCGACGCCGTAACAGAAGCCAAATTGCTTGGCGAGCTTGACGGTGATCCCCCCGGCGGTGATCGAGCCGCCATTGGCCCGGAGGTGTTCGACGACTTCGCTGCGGTAGTGGGACTCCACGAGAGCCTGCACCTGGGTCATCACTTCCGGAGTTCTCAGATTGACCCTTCGGGGCGGGTTGGCAGGTGATGGCGTGGGCATCGTCGGTTGTTGATTTTGGGGGGGTGCTCACGAGAGGAGTCGAACCTCCACGGGTTGCCCCATACGGTCCTGAGCCGTACGCGTCTGCCATTCCGCCACGTGAGCATTATCCCCAAGCTTACCCCTGGAAAGGGTAAGGGTGGGTGACAATGCCCGGTTTTGTTTTCAAATGCAACGGAAAAACGTGGGGGGAATGAATCAGGGACTTGAGAAACTTGAGAAATAAAGACGGATTCCCATATTCCACAGATGGGGCTCCACGCGGCATGAAAAGGGGGGATTTTATTCTCACGCAAAGCCGCAAAGGCGCAAAGGGGGAAACTCCTGCCTTTGTCTTTTTTGCGCCTTTGCGCCTTTGCGTGAGCCCTCTGCCTTTTTTATAGGGAAAAAAAAACCACGGGGAAGAGTTTTCCCCGTGGTTTTTTTTAAAGATGGGCGGCGAGCCTCGGTTAGGGCAGGACTTTGACCGGGGTGCCGACGCTGACGTTGCGGAAAAAGGCCTCGGCCATGAAGCTCGGCATGCGGATGCAGCCGTGCGAGGCGGGCATTCCGGGCAGGAAGCCTTCGTGCATGCCGATGGCGGGCATGATTTCCATGAAGAAGGGCATCTTGGCGCCGTCGTATTTCGCGCCGGGCGGCTTCGGGTCTTTCAAAGTGTCGATGTCTTTCTTGACCGGCGCGCCGGTGACGGCGTCGATGTAGTCGCCGTAACGCGAGGAGGCGTGGTCTTTGTCCTTGCGGATGATTTTATAGTTGCCGGTGGGGGTGTTGTGGCCCTCGCGGCCGGTGGAAAGGCTGGAAACGCCGACCAGTTGTGGCCCCTTGTAGAAGTAGGCGCGCTGTTCGCTCAGGCGGATGACGATGGAGGCCGGGCCGCTGATGCTGTCGCCATCCCAGTAGGAGATGTTGTCGAAGTCAGGCCGGCCACGGTCGGCCTGGGTGGAGATGGCTCCGCTGCCGGTGAGGTACTGTGTGCCGCGGTCAAGGCGCGGGTCGGTGCTACATCCCGTGAGGAGCCCGGCACCGGCGATGAGAAGAACGAAAAGAGAACGTCGCATAGAAAATATAAGGGAAAGTCGGACTTTCGACTTAAGCGCGGTTGGCCGAAGCCGTCAAGAACGCTCGCGAACGATTCCTAAGGGTTTTGCTTGGTCGGTTGGGTTGGGGATTGAAGAAACGCGCGGATTTTGGTAGAAGGTATGGTTCTACAAAGACTATGCCGACTTACGATTATCAGTGCGAAAAGTGCGGAAAGAAATTTGAATACTTCCAATCCATGAAAGATGAACCGCTGGCGATTTGCCCGGAAAAGGCTTGCCAGCAAAAAACCTGGGGGAAAGGTAAGGTGAAACGCTTGATCGGAAGCGGAGCCGGGATTATTTTCCACGGCACCGGCTTTTATTGCACCGATTTTAAGAATGGCTCGGGTTCCGCGCCGAAATCGCCTGCGAAAAGCTCTTAGCTTCCCTAGAATAGGTTCCACATCATTTATGCCCCCCCTCCCCACGTTGGTTTGCAAACAGTGCGGCTTCGTGAACGAAGGCGAACGGGTTTATTGCCACGGTTGCGGGGCAAAGCTCGACCGCGATGTCATTGCCGCCCGGCAGCAGGAAAAAATTCCCTCGCCCGAGGAACGCCGCCGGGAGGTGCAAAAAATCATGTCGCCGCGCCGGGGATTTGGAGGAAGGTCCTTCCGGGCGCTGCTCCAGACGCTGGCGGTGGCCGCCGTGGTGGCGGTTTTCGTGACCTTCGGGCATGCTCCGCAGGGGGCGCTCCCGCTGGATGCCAAGAAGGAGCTGGTGGAGACGCCGCCCCTGGAGGAGATGGTGGAGCATTACATCGCCCTGCCCGTGGCCCAGCGCCGTTCGCTCGGGGAGAAGGAGGTGACGCTCTTTTTGCGCAACGAACGTTTCCGCAATGTGCCCTCGTGGGTGATGGAGGCGCTGGCGCTGAAGCGGGTTTATGTGAATTTCGAGGAGGGCCAGGCCCGGCTGACGGTCGGCGCGCTCTTCTTGGGCTACCCGCTTTATGCCGGGTGGACGTGCTATTTTGAAAAAGGGCCCGGCGGTGCTTTGAGCCCGGTTTGCACCGGGGGATTCATTGGCCGGATGCCGATCCACCCGAAGCTGGCGCAGCGCACGGTGGGGGCTCTCCCTGTGGTTGTCGGCTCCGCGGAGCACGCGATGAAGCTCATTGCGCGGCTTGATTCGGTGCAATTTGCCAAAGAACAGGTGATTTTCGGGACGCGTGAGCCGGTGACGGCGGCGGCCTCCGCCCCTGCGGCGAGGCCCCCGGTGGCCGGTGCGCCCTCGGCCAAAAAATCCGCCGCTCCCTCTGCCTCTGCCGCTCCGTTGCAGGCGGGGTTCCGATGAAACGCCTGGGCTTACTGGCTTGGGCGTGCCTGGCGGCGGTGAGTGTTCGTGCGGCGGATTCGCTGCCGGAGCCGACGCCGTTGAACGAGCCGCTGGTGCCGCAAATGGCCCGGGGGATGGGCGCGGCGCAGCGGAGTATCAGCCAGTCGGGGCAATTCGTGATCTACTGCCCGGATGTGCGAATGCGGTTGGCTGTTGCGAGTTTCGCTGAGACGGCAAAACGGGATGTGCTGGAGACGCTCAAGGTGGGTGACCACTGGAAGATGCCGGTGGTGATCGATCTGCGCCTGCCGAGTTCCACTGACCCGAACCGGGTGCTCAGCCGGGTGCAACTCATCCAGACCGACGGGGGCTGGAAGACGGAGGTGGATATTACGCTCCGGGAGGGGCAGTTCAAAGACGTTCGCTTTCCGCAGCTGATGGTGCGGGCGATCCTGCTGGAGATGGCCTACCGCGACCGGCCGCCGGGGGTGGGCTCGCGCTACAACGAGCCGCCCGCGTGGCTGGTGGAGGGCCTGGCGCAGATCAGCCAGCGCCGCGCGACGGGGGCCTCGCCCAATGCGCCGCTCTTTCGGCAGATGATCGAGACGGGCAAGCTCCAGGGGATTGGCGCTTTCCTGCGCAGCAACGTGGCCCCGATGGATGGGACGTCGCTGGATGTCTACGATATGTGCGCGGCGAGCCTGGTGAATTTGCTCATTGATATGCCGGGTGGCCCGGCGGGGCTCGCTAAGCTCGTCAAAGAGCTGCCCTCCTCGGACGGGGACCCGGTGGCGCTGCTTTTAAAAAGCTTCCCGTCGCTGGGGGGCTCGGAGACGTCGCTGGAGAAGTGGTGGACGCTCGGGCTGGCCCGGACGTCGGTTTCAGACGGGGCCTCGATGATCACGGCGGCGGAGACGGACGCCCGACTGACGCCGATTTTGACGCTTTCGCTGGTGACGGACGAAAAGAAGAAGACCAAGACGGATTTCGCGCTTTCGGACTACAAAACCTACCTGAAAAACCCCGGGGCCCGGCCCGCGCTGGCGGCCAAGGGAGGGGCGCTAGCGGTGCTGCTGGCCCGGGCGCACCCGTTGATGCGCCCGGTGGTGCAGGAGTATCTGCGGATTGTCTCGATGCTGGCCCAGGGGCGCTCGCGAGGGATGGATAAGGCGCTCGCGGACGTGGTGGCCTACCGCTCGCTGATCGTGGGGCGGATGGACAAGATCGAGGACTACCTTAATTGGTACGAGGCGACGCAGATGCCCGAGCAGAGCGGGGCCTTCGCCGATTACATGAAGAGTGCAAAGGCGTTCGAAAAACAGGCCCCGCCGAAGCGCAATGACGCGATTTCGCGCTATATCGACCAGCTGGAGCGGGAGTTTAACTGATACCGGTTATACGGTCACTTTGGTTTTTTTTATCAGGAACTCATGAACTCAGGAAAAAGAGCGAAATTCTTTTCTTTTCCTGAGTTCATGAGTTCCTGATGATTTTTTTCTTATTCGTGCAGGTGGCTTTGGAGGAACCAGAGCAGTTTGTCGAGCGAGCGCGACTGGTTGGTGAAGAGGTCGGCGGTGTCGGCATCGCCGAGGTTCTGCGAGGTCGCGATGGCTTCGCGCGTGGAGGCGGCTAGCTCCGCGTAGCGTTCCACGAGTTCCTCGACCACGGCGAGGTCTTCCACGACGTCCAGGGGCAGCTCGGGGATGCGCGAGGTCGCAGAGGCCATCCGTGCCGTGCCCAGCGCTTCGCCGCCTAGGGCGGTGGCCCGTTCGGCGATTTTGTCGATGTACTCGAAAACTTCTTCGGCCAGGGTGTCGAAGAGGAGGTGCACCTGCATGAAGTGCGGGCCCTTCACGTTCCAGTGGGCCTGCTTGGTCTGGCTAAAGAGGTCGAAGGTATCGGCAAGCTGCTGGTTTAAGAGGGCGACGATTTTGTCCCGGCTCCCGGTGGGAATCTGGACTTTGCTGGGAAAGGTAGCGACGTTTTGCATAGTTGTTTCTTATTCGAAATTCATCCGGGAGGAGGGCGGCTCAATATGGGCTTCCGTTGCGGCTTGATTTTCCGCTAACCTCGCCCGCCTATGCAAACGATCGTGATCGGCCACAGAAACCCGGACATGGACTCGATCTGCGCGGCCGTGGGCTACGCGGAGCTCAAGCGCCTGACGGGGCATCCGGAGGTGGTGGCGGCTCGGGCGGGCAATACGAATGAGCGGATCGAATACGTGCTGGGCAAGTTTGGCGTGGAAGCCCCGATGCTCGTGACGGACGTTGCGCCCCGGGTGGGGGACGTGATGGAGGACGAGGTGATTTCGATCACGGCAAATTCGTCCATTTACGAGGCGATCCAGCTGATCGAGCGCAAACAGATGCGCGGGCTGCCGGTGATCGACGGGCAGTTCCGCTGCCTGGGGCTGCTCTCGGCCTTTAAGATACTCTCGCACCTGGTGCCCTCGCGTGAGGAGACCTCTACGGCGCGCGTGGTGCGGGCATCGCTGGAGGAGATTTTCCACACGTTTGCGGGCCGGATGATCCAGGGCGAACCGGCGCTGGAGGAGCGCGATTACCTGCTGCTAGTGGGCGCGATGGGTGAGGAGTCCTTTAAGGAACGGGTGAAGCGTTACGCGGGCCGCCATGTGGTCCTGATCGTGGGGGACCGCGAGGAGATTCAGCTGACGGCCATCCGGAGTGGCGTGGCGGCGCTGGTGGTGACGGGGGGGAAGCCGGTGAGCGAGGCGGTTCGCGCCGAGGCGGTAAGGTACGCGGTGACGATCGCCACCTCTCCGCACGACACGGCCACGACGGTGCTCATGGCGCGCGGCGCGGTGAAGGTGGGGCGCAAGCTCGACGGCGAGTTTATGAGCTTCTCGCGCGAGGCGCTGCTGGAGGATGTCCGGGAGGAGGCGGCTTCCTCGGGGCAGTTCGTTTTCCCGGTGATCGAAGAGGGGCAACTGGTGGGCATTCTCTCAAAAAGCGATTTTTTGAAGCCGATCCCGCGCCAGCTGATCCTGGTGGATCACAACGAGCTTTCGCAGGCGGTGGCCGGGGCGGATAAGCTGCCGATTGTCGAGGTGCTTGATCACCACCGGCTGGGCGGGTTCGCCACGAATTTGCCGATCCTTTTCTGGAACAACCCGGTCGGGTCGACCTCCAGCATCGTGACGCTCTGTTATGAGCAGCTCGGCGTGCCGATCCCGAAGCCGATCGCAGGGCTTCTGATGGCGGGGCTGATTTCCGACACCTTGAACCTCACTTCGCCGACGGCCACGCCGGTGGACCGCCGCATTATGGAGCGCCTTTCGCAGATCGCGGAAACGGACCCGACGAAGCTGGCGGAGGAGATTTTCTCGGTCGGCTCGCCGCTCCTGACGATGACGCCGAAGCAGGCGATCACGGCGGATTGCAAGGAGTACGAGGAGGATGGGCGGCGCTTCTCGGTGGCGCAAATCGAGGAGCTGAGCTTCGCGAATTTCCACCGCAGGCGGGAGGAGCTGGCGCTCGCGCTTACGGAGTATTGCGCCAAGAACAGCTATTACTTTTCGGCGCTGCTGGTTACCGATATCTATTCACAGACCTCCATGCTGCTGGTGACGGGCGCGGAGGAGTTTCTGCACCGGATTGACTACCCGCGCGAGGGGCGCAACGAGTGGAAGCTCGACGATGTGGTATCTCGCAAAAAGCAGCTGCTGCCTTACCTGCTGGACTTGCTCCACGGGCTGAAACGCTAAAGGGCGCGACGGTATTTCCTATGAAAGCACACGCGGAGACTTTTGAAATCGCCACCCGGGGCAAGGGGACCTACGAGATCACCGACGAGGTGGCGCAAATCGTGCGCGCAAGCGGCGTGCAGACGGGGCTGGTGACGGTCCTTGTGCAGCACACGAGCGCGAGCCTGGTGCTCTATGAAAACGCCGACCCGTCGGCGCGGCGGGATCTGGAGCTTTTCTTCGAGCGCCTCGTGCCGGAGGATTCGCGCGGTTTTGTCCACACGGCGGAGGGGGCGGATGACTCGCCCTCGCACATCCGCATGGCGCTGACGCGCTCCAGCGAGTCGATCCCCGTGACCGGGGGCCGGATGGCGCTCGGGACGTGGCAGGGGATTTTCGTTTTTGAACATCGGCGCTCCGCGCATCGCAGAAGCCTGGCGGTGAGCGTTATCGGGGTGTAGAAAAGAGGGAAAGTTATGAATCAATCCGCATCGGAGTTTTTGGATATCGGCGTGGCCCGCGTGGACGTGGGCCGCCGGGATCGCTGCGGTTTTCCCGAGGTGATTTTCGGCCCGGGAAAGACGCCGGAGGATCTGGCCCGCATCGCGCGGACCATCGTGGACCGGCACGGGGTCGTGCTGGCGACCCGCGTGGACCCGGCCCAGGCGCTCGCGGTGCGCGAGGCGATCCCCGAGGCCCTCTGGCATGAGCGCGCCCGCTGCATTACGGTGGAGCGCGAGCCGCTGGCCAAGTACGATGGGGCAGTCGCGGTGGCCTGCGCGGGGACGTCGGACCTGCCCGTGGCGGAAGAAGCGGCGGTAACACTGGATGTGCTCGGAAATCGCGTGGAGCGGTTTTTCGACGTGGGCGTGGCGGGGATCCATCGCCTGCTGGCGGTGCGCGACGCCATCGAGGCGTGCAACGCGGTCGTGGTGGTGGCCGGGATGGAGGGGGCGCTCCCGAGCGCGATTGCGGGGCTGGTGAGCAAGCCGGTCGTGGCCGTGCCGACGAGCGTGGGCTATGGCGCGAGCTTTGGCGGGTTGGCGGCGCTGCTCGGGATGCTCAACAGCTGCGGGAGCGGCGTCACGGTGGTCAATATCGACAACGGCTTCGGCGCGGCCTATGCGGCGGCGACGATCAACCGCCTGCTGCACCTGGCCGCCCACCGGCAGTAATTTTTCACCGCGGGCCCGGTGCCCGCTTGCCATTTTGCCCCGCGCGCCGCAACGGTGCCCGGCATGAGTACCGTTCATATTTGTCTAAAAGACATTCTGGGCGTGTCAGTGAAATGCGAAGTGATCTTCTATCCCGGCGATACGCCGTTCCAAAACGGAGCGGCGTTGACGGTGTCGGGAAGGCGTTCGGTGTGGCTGGACGCGCAGGGCAACGGCGAAACAGAGCTTCTCGCGGGAAGCTACGCCGTGCGATTTGGAGGCATCACGGGCAACACGGACACGCTGATTATTCAAGTTCCCGACGACACCGCGACGCATGAGCTGACCGCGCTGATCACGGCGGGAAACTGGGCCCTGCCGATGCGCGACTGGATGCAGCGGGAGAAAAACCTTGCCGACCTCACGGATGCCCCCGCGGCGTTCTCGGCCATCAAGCAGGCGGCGACCTCGGCGGCCACGGGCGTGGTGGCCCTGGCGACCCAGGCGGAGGTGGACGCCGGGAGCGACACGGTGAAGGCCGTGACGCCAGCCACGCTGGCCAGTGCGTCGGCGGTCACCAATCTCGCGGCGAGTATCGCTTCCAAGGCCGACGCGGCGAGTCTTGCCGCCAAGGCGGATGCCTCTGCGCTCGCCCGGACGGTGACGGTGGCCGATTCAACGGCGCTTTTCGCGCTGAGCACAAGCGATGTCAAGGCGGGCGACCGAGTGGTGGTCACGTCAGGCGACACCGGCACTACGGAGTATTATGAGGTGGTCGAACCGGCGAACCTCGGGGGCTACGCGGCTTTTGGGACGCTGCGCAACGGGCCGCTCTCTTTCGACGCGGACAAGATCCAAAGCAACGGCAACGGGGCGATGGTCTTCAATGGGCCGGATGGGGCCGAGCGGATGCGGATGTCGGGGACCGAGTATCTGGACTTCATGGGAGTGAACTGCGCCTCGATCACCATGACCAACGATGGGTCCGACCCCGTCACGATCACCACTGACTTGTTGAGCGATCTGGTCATCAGCGCGCCAGCGATCAATTTTAAGACGCCCTATATGTCGTGGGGCGCCTACCTCACGATGAGCTTGGTTGACGACACTTACCCGGTCATCCAACTGCCGACCAATCGTTGGGTTTTTCAGGGCGTTAACGGCGAAATCGGGGCCATCGCGGGGGACGGGCTTTATCTCAACGGCAGCTTCGGAGTTTTCGGAAAAGCGCCGGTGAAGACCCAGCCCGCGGCCATCGCCAACGCCACGGACCTCGCCTCGGCGCTCACGGCGATCAATGCGTGGCTTGCCGCCGCGCGCAATTATGGGCTGATTACGTCCTCCTAAATCATATTTAAATTTTTCAACCACGGATCGGTTTTATGTCTATTACCAATACATCAACTAACCAGGCCGGCGCTTACGCGACCGGCATTGTTTCGCAACTCAACCAGGTGACGACCTTCGTTTCCAGCGCCAATAACAAGGTGACGAACGGGGTCGCCGCGGTGACGACTTCGGGCATCCCGGCGGTGACGGCCGACGAAATTACGGCCGCACTAGGAACGACTTCCACGGCGAAGATCAAACTGCTCGGCGCAGCCCTTTCCGCGAGCGATGACACGAAGCTCGCCGCCGCGCTCGCCGCTCTGGCTTAGCGCGATGACGGGGACGGGCGGCCACCGGGTTCCGGCGGGCCGCCCGTCCTTTACTTTTTTTAAATGACATGGGTGTTACAGACGAACAAATCCAGCGGATTTACGACCGGCTGGACGGGATTGAAAAAAGCCTTGAGAGGCGGCTGCGGGCGCTGGAGATCTGGCAGGCTTATCAAACGGGCCGCCTGACGGCGCTGGCGGTGTTTTTCAGCGCGCTGGGGGCGCTGGTGGTGGGGGCGGTGGGCTTTTGCATGCGGCATCTCAAGCTGATGGCGGTGGCCGTCGCGGCGATGATGCTGGCGCTGCTGTCAGGCTGTGCCAGCGCGCCGAGAACGGGTGCGGACTTTAGCGCGCAGCTGGCGGCTTCGCATGTCGCCTCGGCGACTCAGTATGTCGAGGCGGCGGAGGTCTCGGCGGGCGCGGCCCGGCGGGGATTGGAAAAAATCAAGGCGGCGTGCGCGGCGGCCCCGAAGACTAGGGATGCGGCGCTCCAGGCTGCGCTCGAACGGATTGACGAAGGGCGCATCGAGGCGGAGGCGCAGCTGGAGCAGGTGACCCTTAAGCTCGCCAACGCCCGCCAGGAGCAGCAGCGCACCCAGGTGACGCTGGAGGAGACGCAGACGAAGATCGATTCGCTGGCGGCTTACAACGTTTCCCTGACCCGGGACCGGGATGCGGCGGTGGGGCGGGCGGATTCGATCCAGAAAACCAACACGCAGCTCTCGCACCGGCTCTCGCGCCTGGCGCTGGCGGTGGCCGTTTGCGCGGCGCTGCTGGTGTGGGTGCTCTTGCGGGCGCTGGGGCTTAAGGCGCTGCCTTCGCCCTACTGCTATGCATGGCCGGGGCTGGCGGCGGCGGCGGCAGGGGCGGCGGCATACGCTTACCTGAGGTACTGGCTATGAGCAAGCGAGCGCACCCCTGGGCCAGCAGGAAACTCTGGATGACGCTGGCGGCCAACGGCATGATGTGGGCGGCGTACGAACTGGCGCTGCGCCACCTCTACGCCATCCCGGAAGCGAAGGTGGCGGCGTTTACGGCGCTGACGCAGACGGTGTTGTACGGTATTACAGCAGTCTCTGCGGCTTATGTGGGCGTCACGGGCTTTGTGCAAATGCGCCAGCAGGTGACGAGCGACGTGGCCCAAAGCGTGGAGGAACACATTGAACGGACCTTCGCGCCGAAACAGTTTGATGAACCAGGCGTATGAGCGACTCCTACTCCAAACGCTTCTCGGCTTTTATGCCGTTCATTTTCAAATGGGAAGGCGGCTATGACAACGACCCGGACGACCCGGGTGGCGAGACCAAATACGGCATCGACAAGCGCAGCCACCCGAACGTCGATATTCGCGCCCTGACGCGCGAGGGGGCCATGGAGATCTACTGGCGCTCGTACTGGGTTCGCTACGGCTGCGAGTGGCTGGCGGAGCCGGTGGGAGAGGTGTTTTTTAATGCCTGCGTGAACTGCGGCGCGACGCGGGCGCAGGCGCTCCTGGAGGCTGCGCCGATCCCCCACACGCCCGGCGGTTTCCTCGACGCGCAGGAGGCGTTTTACCGGCGGCTGGCGGACGCGCGCCCATCTTTGCGCAAGTACCTGAAAGGGTGGCTCAACCGGACGGGCGATTTGCGCCGCTGGGCCAGTCGTTAATTCGATCACGATATCTCCCGGACCGCCCTTTTCCCAGTTGAATAAAGGCGGTTCCGGGAGTATTCGTAATCATGAAAATCTCGCGGCCGGTATCAGGAAAGATCCTCAGCCATGACGAGGGAATGGGTACCCCCTCCGCTTACACGGTTCGGAAGCGGGCCCTCGAGCTGGCGCGCATTGAGGGAAGAACCGCCCCCAACGAGGCGGATTGGAAACGGGCCTTCCTGGAGCTCCATGGCGGCCACCACGATCCCAACCCGCGCGAGGAGGAAAATGAAATGCTCGGGGCGATCATGGAGACCTACAGTGTGGCGCCGACGCTGGGCCGGTCTGTCCACGAACGCGACATGGACGGAAGCGACAACCTGGGCGAGGAATTGGTGACCGAGGGAATCGAGGAGGCCGCCCACGACCAGATGCTGGAATCCCGCGCTGCCGAGGATGCCGAAGAGCGGGAAGAGGGCTAAAACCGCAAAAATACCCCTGCGAGGTCCCCCCTTTTCATTCCCTCTGCCTTCTCCTCCGTGTCCTCAGTGCTCTCCGTGGTGAAATCTTCCTCCACTCTGGCTTGCAAACCGGGCCGGGCCGCTTTTCAATCCCCCCGTGGCCGAAAATTTCGTTACTAACACCCTCGAAACCCCCGATACGCCCTTCGACATATCGTTGCGGCCCCCCATGTTCAGCGAATTCGCCGGACAGGAGAAGGTCTGCGAACGGCTGGAACTGATGGTCCAGGCGGCCAAGGGACGCGGCGACGTGCTCGACCACGTGCTCTTAAGCGGCCCTCCCGGCCTCGGCAAAACGACCCTGGCCTACATCCTCGCGACCGCCATGGGCGTCAACATCAAGAACACCAGCGGGCCGACCATCGAAAAAGCGGGCGACCTGGCCGGGCTCCTGACCACCCTGGAGCGCGGCGACGTCCTCTTCATCGACGAAATCCACCGCCTCCAGCCGACCATCGAGGAATACCTCTACCCGGCCATGGAGGACTTCAAGCTGGACATCATCATCGACCAGGGCCCCAACGCCCGGAGCGTCCGGCTTAACCTCCCCAAATTTACCCTGATCGGCGCGACCACCCGCTCCGGCATGATCTCCGCGCCGCTGCGGAGCCGCTTCGGGATGAGCTGCCGCCTGGACTACTACGTGGCTGAGGAATTGCAGAAGATCATCCTGCGCAGCGCCCGGATCTTGAACGTCGACATCGACGAGCCGGGAGCGCTCGAAATCGCCGCACGCTCCCGGGGAACGCCGCGAATTTCCAACAACCTCCTGCGCTGGGTGCGCGACTACGCCCAGGTAAAGGCCGACTCCAAGATCGACCGCGACGTGGCCGACCGGGCCCTCTCGATGCTCGACATCGACGCCGACGGCTTCGACGAAATGGACAAGCGCATCCTGGAGGCGCTCATCCACAAGTTCCAGGGCGGCCCCGTGGGGCTCAACTCGCTTGCGGTGGCCATCGGCGAGGAAGCCGGAACGCTGGAGGAGGTCAACGAGCCCTACCTCATCATGCAAGGCTACCTGAAACGGACCCCGCAAGGCCGCGTCGCCCTGCCGCCCGCCTACCGCAAGCTGGGCGTGGAGGTGCCCAAGCGCGCCGGGGATTTGTTTTAGGGGTGGCCTGAATTTTTTCCCCGGCATGAAGGACTCGCTGCCAACGGGTGGAAAGCTCGGGGTTAAAGCCTCGATCAAGCGCTATTTTCAGAAACGCACCCGGACGCGCCTGATGATCTGGGGCGTGTTCGGCTTTACCGGGGCGGTGGGCTTTTCGGTTTCCTACACGCTGCTCTATTTTGGCGTCGGCGCGATGTGGATTCGCTATCCCCTGGCGGTTTTGGTCGGGTATGTGGTATTCCTGGGCCTGATCCGGATGTGGGTGGAATGGGAGCGGGACCGTTACGAGGCGCAGCGTCAGGCGCGAATCGAGCCGGAGTTTTTGGATGAGAAGCTGCCTTCCAAGCCGTATAAACCCTCGGGATCGTCAAGCTGGTTGGATGGGCTGGATTTTTTTGACCTCCCCAGCGGCCTTTTTACGGAACCCGAAGGGTGCCTGGCCGTCCTTGGGGTGTTGGCCGTTGTTGCCGGGGCCGCGGTCCTGGTCATGAGCTTGCTCAACGCCGAGGCGCTGATTGCCGAGGGGTTCGTGGATACGTTTCTGGTCTTGGGGCTCTACCGGCGGATGCGCAAAGCCGCCCGGGAACATTGGCTGGGCGGGATGGTCCGCCGAACGTGGGCGCTGGCGGTGGTCGCGGCCATGGTATTGGGCTTTGGCGGTTACCTGCTCCAACAGCACGCCCCCGGGGCGAAGTCGATCGGGCCCGCCGTGCAGGTTTTGCTCCGGGGAAAATGACGCGCGGCTCGAAAACCAGCCTCCTTACGGGGAGCTGTTTTAGCAAAGCGCAAATTCCTTGATAATACCTTCTTGGCGGGCATGATGCGAGCCGATGCGCCTCCCCCTCCGAAGGATTTTGCCCATTGCCGCCGTGCTGGCCGTTTGGGTTACGATAGCTGGTGTATGGTTTGGCGGTTTTCCTTCGTGGATGCGGTATTGGGAGCGTTCCGTAGCCGGAAGCGGATTCTACAAGTTTGGCCGGGAAAAGCCCTTTGGGGACGGGAAAGTGGTTCTCGATAAAATTTGGTTTGATGAGGGCAAGCCCGAAACTATTTGGGTCACCGGGCGGTTTATTGGCTCGAATCCATCTGGGAAAATGTTCCTGAAAAGCCGCATCAGGGAGGCTTCCGATGGGCCCGATAATGACCTGACTAATTTCTGCATGTTCCCTTCCACCAAGAACGGACGGGTAGAAGTCGGGTTTCGTCTGGAATTCAGGAATGCCCCCGTGGCCGCGCAGGTGCTCTATATTCGTATCTATGGGGAGCCGAAAGGGGCGCAGAACGCACCCCTTTGCGCGCTCGCGGAATTTGCCTTCCCCAATCCCCATCCCCGCCGTATCGAGCATTGGGAGGCCGAGCCCATCCCGGCTACCCGGAAGATCGATCCGCTGACCGTGGAGCTTGTCGATCTAAGGTGCGGAAGCTCCGATGCGCCGAAAGGCTCCGGGACCCGAGGGAGTGGAACCAGGCTGTTTTTGCGAGTGCTGGAAAACGGGGGACTCACGAAGCGTTGGCGGCCCATGGGGATTGTCTATTCCTCGGGACTGGGGGTGAGCCACTTTAGCCGGGGATCGTTTTTTACTCCTTACGGGACCGGCGTGACCATTTTGTACGACACCTTTTGGCAATGTCTGGCTCCATGGAAAATTCACGTGACGCTGATGCAAACCAAAGACTTTCGCCCCGAAGAGATCCTCGAAATCCCAGATATTCCCATTCCCAGCGATTGGCAGTCGATACCCTTCGGGCGGAAATGGCGGGTTGCGGGTCAGGAAGTGCAGTTTGTAAGGGTCTCCAAGGGCGAGGAAAACGCGCCACGGTGGAGGGCCCCAAAGTCTATCGTTTACTTGCATTTTACAACTCCTGATCCGCAAAGCTGCTGGCTGAAGTTGCTTTCCGTAGCCGACGCCCAAGGGAAAGTAATCTGGGAGCCCCGTGCGGAATATTGGCACGGTAGCTTTGAGAGCCAAAATGCTTCATTTGCCTTACCGGAAGGTCTTCCGCTTGAGGGAAAGATTTCCTGTAAATTTGGCGTGGTCTGGGAAAAACGGGAGGTGGAATTTGTCGTTACCCCCACCTTTTAGGGCGAACCCTATTCCCCAAAAGCAGAGCCTTAGGCTTACTTGGCGGCTCGACAATCGCCAGCCTTGCGCTCAAAAAAGGAGGAACTCCCATGCCGTTTCTGCCGACCCACGTGACGAACCCAAAAGCAGGCCCTCTTTCCCTGCCTTTCCTTCGCGCCTTCGTGCCTTCGCGCCTTCGCGTCAAAAAGGGCGGCGCTGAGGGGCTGAAAGAGCTAACTGCCAGCCGCCTGGGGCTCGGGGCATCGGATACCCCGGGGCCGGGCGTCTTTGCCATGCCGACCCTCGGCCAACACTCCCCCTGGAGAACTCTTTTTGCCCGTCCTGCTCACTACGGTTTCCTGGTTTCACACGAAGGCACGAAGGCGCGAAGGCACGAAGCCCGCCAGCAGAACCCGCCGGAAAACCAGGCTCACTTTTTGTCGCCATGCGTCTCCTAGCTATTGATCCCTCTCTGCGTTGCACCGGTTTTGCCGTCCTGGAACGGTTGGAGGCGCGCAAGGTCCGGGCGCTGGAGTACGGGACCATCCCCAACTCGCCCAAGATCCCCGCGTCCTCCTGCCTGGTGGCCATTCACGACCGGATTTCCGGCCTGATCACCCAATACCAGCCCGAATGCGCGGCCATCGAGGCGGTGATCTACGTCCAGAGCTATCGGACGGCCATTACGCTCGGGGCGGCCCGGGGCTCGTCGATCCTCGCGCTGGCCCAGCGGGGGGTGCCGGTCTTCGAGTATTCCCCGAAGGACGCCAAGCAGGCCGTGGTTGGGCGCGGGGGCGCGGACAAATCCCAGGTGGCTTTCATGGTGCGCGCCATGTTGGGCCTCACCGAAACGCCCTCTCCCGATGCCGCCGACGCCCTGGCCATCGGGCTGACGCATCTCCAGAGCTACGATTCCGCGCAGCTCGGCGTCAAAGTGCTCAAAAGGATTTAAAAATCCCCCTCTTCCCGAAGCTTCGGGTTCCTGCTAAATTCGCCTTCCGCGCATGAAACTCGAAACCCGATGGCTTGGACGGATCAACTACGAGGAAGCTCTGAAGCTCCAGGAGGCGCTGGTGGCCGAGAGAATCCGGGGCACGGAGCAGGACGTCCTGCTCCTCCTGGAGCATGAGCCGGTTTACACCATTGGCCGGACGCCGGATCAATCCAGCCTGCGCGATGCGGCTCACCTGCCTTATCCCGTCGTGCAGATCAACCGGGGCGGCCAGGCGACCTACCATGGGCCGGGGCAGCTCGTGGGCTACCCGATCCTCGATCTCACCCCCCGGGGGCAGGATCTCCACCGTTACCTGCGGGACCTGGAGGGCGTGCTCATCGAGCTGCTGGCCCTCTACGGCGTGCAGGCCGGGCGGCGCGAAGGGCTAACGGGCGTCTGGGTCGGCCCGCGCAAGATCGCCTCCATCGGCGTCGGCGTGCGCCACTGGGTCTCCATGCACGGCTTCGCCCTCAACGTCTGCGGGGACCTCACGCCCTTTAACGAGATCACCCCGTGCGGCATCGCGGGCGTGGAAATGACCAATCTGGAGCGCGAGAGCGGCCAGGCCGTGGACGTGCGCTCCGTGGCCGACTGCGTGGCCGGGCTTTTCGCCCAGAGCTTCGGGAGGGAGCCCTCGGAATGAGCGGGCACCCCCGGGTCCATCGCTGGCTGCTGTTGCTGACGGCCCTCGCGGCCTTCGCTCTCTACCTGCCCACCCTGGGGTACGATTTTGTCTACGATTCCGTGGTCCAGGTGGGCATGGACGACTATATCCACCAGCCCGCGCACTTGCTCGATTGCCTCTCCCTGCGGGTGCTGGGCCAGGACGTCCTCGACTTTAACCGGCCCCTGAACCTGGTGAGCCTGATCGCCGACGCTCAGCTCTGGGGGAAAAATCCCGCCGGGTTCCGCCTGACGCACCTCTTTTTGCACGCGGCGGTGGCCGGGTTGCTCTTTCGGTGGCTGCGTATCATCACTGGCAGCGCGGGGGCCTCGGCCTTGGCGGCGCTGATTTTCGCGCTCCACCCGCTGCATGTCGAGACGGTGGTGGAGATCGGCTACCGGGAGGATCTGCTGGTGGCCTTATTCATGTTGGCGGGGCTCAACGCGGCGGCTGCCTTCGAGCCGGGCCGCCCCGGGCGGGTCTGGGGGCCGGGCCTGCTGACGTTCGCCTGCCTCGTCTGCGCCGCGGCTTCGAAGGAAAACGGCATCGCCGGGCCGGTCGTGCTCGCGGCTTACTGGGCCCTGCTGCGCCGGGAGCCGGGCGCGCCCAGGGGGCCCTGGCTGGCGCTCATTGGCGCGACCTCCGTGGCCGTCGGGGCATTTTACGCGCTCCGGTTTGGCATGGAGCCGAAAAACTCGATCATTTTCGCCCAGCCCGCTCCCCGGATGGCCGCCGATCCGCTGGAATGGTTGCTCACCCAATCCCGCATCTGGACCGCCGAACTTTGCCGGGTGGTGTGGCCCACGGACCTTTGCGCCGATTACGGGCCTTACAATTTGCGGAACATCGACCCCGTCTGGGCGCTCAGCCTCGTCTTTACGCTGGCGGTGGCCGGGGGCGTCTGGGCGTTTTTGAGCCGCCGGGCCGCGCTGGGGTGCGTCTTCGTGCTGGCGGCCCTCGCCCCGGTCTCCAACCTGATGCCCATCTACCGCCCCATGGCCGACCGCTACCTTTACCTGCCGATGACCGGCCTGGCGCTGCTCCTGGCCCTCGCGCTGGCGCGGCCCGGGCGCTGGCGGCTCTCCGCGTGGACCGGCGCGGGCCTCGCCGCCGTGCTGCTGGCCGCCGCGACGCTGCACGAGGAGCCCTTTTGGCGCAATGGAGCGGTGCTTTGGGCAGAAGTTGCCCGGGTCAACCCGTATTCCGTCAACGGCTGGGTGGGCCAGGGCGACATGGCGCTCGATTCGGGCCGCTACACCGAGGCGCAGGCATTTTACCTTAATGGCGAGGACGTGGCCCGTGGCGGCTCACCCCTGGTTTGCGCCGGGCTGGCCCTTGCCCTTGACGCCCAGGGCGAGCACCAGAAAGCGGCGGAAATGCTTCGCTTTGCTACAAAGCTTGATTCCCGCTTCGCCCGGCCCGAAACTCTCGTCCGCGCTTTGATGTATCCCGACTACCTGGCCCGGCGTCTGAGCCTCATCAACCAGCGCGCAGCAACCCACTAAGTATGTTCTTCACACCCAGTTACCTGAAAGAAGGCCGCGAGCTACTCCATGGCGCGCGCAAGATGTACGCCTACAAGCGCGACCTCCTCTCCCCGCATGACCTGGAAACCGCCGAGGCGGCCATCGCGGAACTGGAGGAAGCCCTCCGCAAACGCGACCCCCAGGCGGTCGAAGAGGCCTCCGAGCGGGTCAACACCTTCTTTGGCAAGCGCTTCCCCGCCCCGGCCCACGCCGACTGGGCGGAAAACACCGAGGTCTTCCTGGTGGCCATCATCATCGCCCTCGGCATCCGCTCCTTTTACCTCCAGCCCTTCACCATCCCCACCGGCTCCATGCAGCCGACCTTGAACGGCATCCGCGTCTTCGAAATGACCGAGCCTGTGCCGAACCTCGCCGTGCGCGGGCTGGAGTGGGCCTGGTACGGACGGAGCTACTTCGATATCGTGCCCAAGGTCGATGACGTCGTCGAGGGCCTGGAGGAGGTCACCCGCTTCTGGTTCTTTCACTACACCCGCGTCGTCGGCGCTCACGGGAGCTTCCTGATTCCCGCCCCGGCCACCGGCCTCGTGGGCGCGTTCCGGCTCCAGCCCGGGGCCCGGCTCCAGGCGGGCCACCCGCTGCGGGGCTACGCCGACACCGGCGACCATGTTTTCGTCAATAAAATGGCCTACAACTTCCGCTCCCCGCACCGGGGGGAAGTTTTCGTCTTCAGCACCTCCGGGATCATGACCGACGAGAACCGCCGCAATCCCGGCGCTCCCTCGCAGTTCTACATCAAGCGCCTGGGCGGCCTGCCGGGCGACGAACTGCGGATCGACCCGCCGCGCCTCTTTGTCAACGGTGCCGAGGCCCAGGAATACGGCTTCCGGCGCGTCATGAGCGGCTCCCCCTACTCCGTCGGCGGCTACCGGGGCTACGCCAACGGGCCCCTATTTCTGACCGCCCCCGACGCCCCCTACAAAGTGCCGGACAACCGCTATATCGCCCTGGGCGACAACTCCTACAACAGCTCCGATTCCCGCTACTGGGGCACCGTCCCCCAGGAGAACCTGATGGGATGCGCACTGTTCGTCTACTGGCCCTTTAGCCCCCACTGGGGCTTGATCAAGTAAATCCAATGAGTGAACGTGAAGAATTATTGAAACTAGCCCAGTGGGCAGGCAGCCACCCGGCCCGCCTGGCACTGGACGGCGAGGGAGCCGCGGCCGCGCTGCTCCCCTCCGGAACGACTTTTGCGGTGAGCGCCGCCCTTTCTAAACTGGCCCGGCTGACGGCAGATCGGATCGTCGAATGCGATTTGGGCAAGACCCGCGCGCTGATCGAAGGCGAACCCGAGCCCGCCGCCGAGGCGCTGGCCGAAATCCAGCTCGACCCCGCCGCGCCGCTCCCGAGTGCCGACGTGTTCACCTTCGCCGACCTCTTTGCCTTCGAGGGCGTGCGCTTCGCGTTGCACACCCAGCCCATCCCCGTCAACCAGATCGTCTGCTCGCCCCGGGCCCGGCAGTTTTCCGATCGCCGCAACCTCCCGCACGAGATCGTCGCTTGCGGCCAGTCGAGCGTGCTGGTCCCCTTCATGCCCCCGGGCGTCGTCCTGGCGCGGGAAATCCGCCGCAAAATCGCCCTTTGGCGCGACCGCTACAAGGAAACGCCCCGCTTGATCCTCATCCAGAACCACGGCATGATCGCCCTCGGAGCCACCGCCGAGGAGGTGCAGACCGTCACGGAAATGGCCGTCAAATACGCCGAGATCTTCGTCGGCGCGGCGATGCTGGGCGGGCCTGAATTTTTAAAGCCGAATTACGTCACACAGATAGATGCGACCAAACGCGTCTAGCGGTGCGAATCAGGACTCCGAATTCGCCCTTCCCCGCCCCCACCACCCGATGCCCACCCTCTCCGCACTCAATCTTACCGGCTCTCACGAGCCCGCGGGCGAGCGGCTATGTGGCGTCACGGCCGAGTTTGAGCCCGCCTCGCTCAACCTGATCCACGGTCCCCGCGGCTCGGGGGTCAACCTCCTGCTGCGTTACCTGGGGCTCATGGAGCGGCCCCCCCAGGGCGAAGTGCTCCTGACGGGCGAATCCACCCGCGCCTGGACCGACGCCCAGTGCATCGAAGCGCGCAGCCGCCACTTCGGGTTCGTCTTTGAAACGCCGCTCCTAATCCCCTCCTTCAACGTGGCCGAGAACGTGGCCATGCCCTTCTTCAAGCTTACCCAGTCCAGCCCCGAGCTGGCGCGGGAAGCCACCGCGCGGGCGCTCGACCACGTCGGCCTGGACCAATACGCCGAGGAGCCTGTCGACGCCCTCCCGCTCTGGGCGCAGCAGCGCGTGGCGCTCGCCCGGGCGCTCGTTACGCGGCCTCAGGCGCTTTTTGTTGAAAATATCGACGCCCTTTTCCGGGACAGCGAGTTGATCGCCATTCTCGAACTGCTTTCCAGCACCCGGCGCACCCTGGGCTGCTGCATCATCGCCACCGCCGCCCACTCCGACGTAGCCCACTTCGCCACCCGCGCCATTGAGATGACCGGGGGCCGCGTGGCGCGCGACTGGCAACCGGGAGGATTCCTTTCATGAACGCCGCCGCAGCTGCACCAAACCACAACGTCACCGCCGAGGCGATCACCCGCAAGAGCAAGAGCAGCTTTGCCTTCGCCTTCTTTTCCATGCCGGCCGAGCGCCGCCGCGACCTCGTGACCTTCTACGCCTTCTGCCGCGTCATCGACGACATCGCCGACGAAGCGGACGCGCCCGTGGCCGAGCGCGCGGCCCGGCTGGCTGCCTGGAAACGGGCGCTCACCGAGCCCTTCGCGGGTGAGCCCGAGCTGGCCCCGGCGATGCGCGACCTCATGGAGCGCTACCAGCTTGACCGCGAGATCGTCGCCCTCATCATCGAAGGCTGCGCCTCCGACCTAAGCCCCGCGCACTTCGAGACCTTCGACCAGCTGCTGGGCTACTGCTACCGCGTGGCGAGCGCCGTCGGGCTCGTCTGCATCGAGCTTTTCGGCTGCCGCGACCAGGGGGCCCACCGTTACGCCGTTTCGCTCGGCTACGCCTTGCAGCTCACCAACATCCTGCGCGACGTCGCCAAAGACCTCGCCAACGGCGGCAGGATCTACCTGCCCGCCGAGGACATGGCCCGCTTTGGCGTCACCGAGGAGGACCTGCGCGAGCGCCAGGGCGGCCCGCGTTTCGGCTCGCTCATGGCATTCGAGGCCGAGCGGGCCGAGGCGCTCTATGCCCAGGCTCTGGCCGAGCGGCCCTTCCGCGACCGCCGGGCCATCATGCCTGCCGAGATGATGCGCCTTATTTATTACAAAATCCTCGCGGGGATGCGGCAGGACGGCTTCCGGGTCTTTGAGAAAACCTACCGCGTCGGCAAGGTCGGCAAGCTGGCCATCGCGCTGCGGGTCTTTCTCTGGGCGGCGTAACCGGTGGCAGCCGGTAGTTTCTGCCGCGCGCGCAAGGGGGAGCAAGCCGCCGATGCCCCTTGTGACATGAAAACATTTCCCATACTCACCACCGCGGTACTCGGTCTGGCTTTGGCGGGGTTGACCGGCTGCGAGACGCCGACCCAGGGCGCGGCGACCGGCGCGGCTGGCGGGGCCATTATCGGCGGCATCGCGGGCGGCAATATTCGCAGCGCCGCCATCGGCGCAGGCGCGGGGGCGGTCACCGGCGCGGCCGTCGGGCAGCTCAATAAAGAGCAGCGGGCTAGCTACGGGTATTATTAGAAAGCTCCGGGTCCGGCACCTTTTGCCCGCTTGAAAATAAAGTTGGGCTTCGATTGAATAGATTGGGCGCTTCCGGCGTCTATACGAACACCAATCCTATGAGAATCTTCCTTCCCATTGCAGTCATGAGCGGTCTGGCCGTGGTCTCCATGAGCTTTTCCGGTTGCGAAACCCCGGCACAGGGGGCGGTTACCGGTGCAACGGCGGGCGGCATTATCGGCGCCATTTCGGGCAATTCGCTGCGCAGCACCGCCATCGGCGCGGGCGCGGGCGCGGTGGCCGGGGCGGTGATCGGCAAGATGGTCGCCGATGACCGTCGCGCTAACTACGAAGGCGGCCCCGTGGCCTACGGCGGCCCGGAATACCGCGTGGCCACGCCCTCGCGCTACTACGGCTTCGTCATCAGCCCCTACCGGCCCCACGCCACGGTTGACGTGCGCGGCATCCGCCCGGGAGCCCGCGTGGTCGATCCGGTCAGCGGCTATATTTTCATCAACCCCTGATCCGGGGTTAACGGGGTTAATCCTTCAGCGTCGCGAGCCGGTCGAGGACCGCCTTGACCCGCTCCGGCGGCGTGCGGAAACAGAGCGCCACGGTCGTCGCGACCAGCGTTCCGGCGGTAATCCGCCACGGGAACTCGATCGTCGGCAACCAATCCAGCTTCCAATGCTGGAAGGGGATCCCCGGGTGCGCTTGTTGCCAGGCGACGAACGCGGGGTTGCCCGGGTGCAGGAGGTTCCAGAGGTCGTTGTGCAGCCCGCTTAGGAAGCAGACGGCCACGATGCCGCAGACCATGGCGATCAAGTTGCCCCGTTCGCTGCCGCGCGTTTTGGTCAGCATCCCCACCAGGAACACCCCGAGGAGCGAGCCGTAGGTGTAGCCGAAAATCCCGAGCACGATGGGGATGATGGCGCTTTTCAGCACAATGGCCGCGTAGGCCGTCGTCGCGCCGATGATCACCAGGAAAAACGAGAAAACCACCGTGCTCCGGCGCGCGGCCCGCACGATGTGAGCGGGCGTGGCTTCGGGGTGAATGTAAGGGAGGTACCAGTCCTCCGTAAAGCTCGTGGCCAGCGCGTTAAGGGCCGTCGAAAGGGAGCCCATGGCCGTGGCAAACACCCCCGCGATCATCAGCCCGCGCATCCCCGGGGGCGTTTCGTGCAGGATGAAATAGGCGAACGGGTGGGAGAGATCCGGGTTGCGGTAATGCGCCCAGAGCAGCACCCCGATCGTCAAAAAGCAGAACACCAGCGGCAAGTCAGCCAGGCCGGAGAGGATGAGGGCCAGGCGGCTCTTAAAGTGATCCTTGGCCGTGAGCATCCGCTGCACCATGTCCTGGTCCGTCCCGTGGGTGGCCATGGTGATGAAGGTCGAGCCGAAAAGCGCCGCCCAGATCGTGTACTCGCTCCCCAGCACATTGCGCACATTGGTCAGGAAAGGGAGGGTATCGCTGGTGCCGGTGTCGAGGAAGACCAGGTCCTTCGGGCCGTTGAGCGCCGCCTGGGCCCCCGCCCAGCCGCCCGGGATCATTTTGAGCAGCGCCCAGACCGCGAACGAAAGCGAGGCCACCATCACGCACGCCTGGATCACGTCCGTCCAGACCACCGCCTTAATGCCCCCCAGCGCAGTGTAAACCGCCGTCGCCGCCGTCAGGAAAATCAGCGAGCCGACGTAAATAAAGACCTGCTGCATCGGCGAGAGCGCCACGCCGGAGAACATCTCATAGCCCAGCACCAGCACCACCGCCGCCACGTAAAGGCGCGTCCCGCTGGCCAGTGCCCGCGTCACGAGGAAAAGCGCGCTGGCGCCGTTCTTCGTTCGCGGCCCGAAGCGGATATTCAGGAATTCGTAAATCGAAACGACCTTATAGTCGTAGTAAGGCTTGATGAAAACGAACGCCACGATCACCCGGGCCAGCACCGTACCGATGGCGAGCTGCGCGTAGGTGAAATTCCGGGTCCGGTAGCCCTCGTCGGGCGCTCCGAGGAACGTCGCGGCACTCATTTCCGCCGCGATAATCGAAGCCAGCACCGCCCACCAGGGGATACTGCGATTGCCCACGGCGAATCCTTCCATCGTCTTGCTGCCGCGCCCCTTGTAGAGGCCGATCCCAATGACGATCACAAAATAGGCGAGGATCACCCCGCTATCCAGAAGCCAATCCATAAGAAGCCGCAACTATCCCTCATCCGGCGGGAAACGCAACCCTTGGGGAAAAGTTCAGCTCCAGGGACCCCGGAAAGCCCGGTTTTTTTTGAACACCCGGCCCTTCGCGCTGTCTTATTCTCCGATCCCAAGAGATAGTAACCTTATGCTAACGAACTACATCGTCCTGATCATCATTCCCGCGATCCTGGGAATCTGGGCTCAATTCAAGGTCAAGCGTGCGTTCGAACACTACAGCCAGGTGCCGGTCTCCACGGGCCGGACGGGGGCCGATGTCGCCCGCGAGATCCTCGACGCCGCCGGGATCCACGACGTGGAGGTTGAGGAGATCGAAACCATGCTGGGGGACCACTACGACCCCACCAATAAGCGCCTTTGCCTCTCGCCCGACGTCTACAACACCGCCACCGTGGCCGCCGTCGGCATCGCCGCGCATGAAACCGGCCACGCCATCCAGGATGCCCGGGGCTACGCTCCGCTGAAAGCCCGTATGGCCGTCGTACCGATTACCCAGTTTGCCTCGCAGCTCCTCCCCTTTATCCTTATTGGCGGATTTTTCTTCGGGATGTTCGGGCTCATCAAGCTCGGCGTCCTTTGCTACCTCGTCCTGACCGTCTTCCAGCTGATCACCCTACCGGTGGAGTTTGACGCTTCCCGGCGGGCCAAGATCATCCTGGGGCAGATGGGCGTGGTGGCCCCGGGCGAGGAAACCCAAGGTGTTGAGCGGGTGCTCAGCGCCGCGGCCCTCACGTATGTGGCGGCATTTATTGCCGCCCTAGGAAACCTCCTTTACCTCCTTGCACTTGCAAATCGCCGCAACGATTAATGGAAACTGTGGGAATGGGATTGCCGGATTGGCCGGAAAATTGATAGGCAATCCGGTGATGCCCGAAGAGACTGCGCCAACCAACGAAGACGCCCGGCTGGTTGCCCGCACTCAAGCGGGCGATCCGGCGGCCTTCGACGCGCTTGTCGTCAAGTACTCCCCGCGCCTCTACGGGCTGGTCTATAACATGACCTCCAACCACGAGGACACCAACGACCTCCTGCAGGACGTCTTCGCCAAAGCCTACCGCTCCATCGGCGGTTTTAAGGGGAATTCGGCCTTCTACACCTGGGTCCACTCCATCGCGGTCAACATGACCATCAACTTCCTCAAAAAACGGGGCAGGCGCATGACCATGAGCCTTGACGACCTGGACGCCGGGGTGGAGAACGATAAGGACTTCATCGAGCTGACCGCCACCACCAACCCCGTGAGGGAGGCCGATTTGGGCGAACTCCAAATCAGATTGAACGAGGCCATGATGAAGTTGTCTCTAGATCATAGAGCGGTGGTTACCCTGTTTGACATCCAGGGCTTGCCACACGCCGAGATCGCCAAAATATTGGGGGTTTCGGAGGGGACCGTGCGTTCCCGGCTCTTCTACGCGCACCGCCAACTCCAAAACTACCTCGAAGAATTCCGACAATAATTTGATAAACCGCCAACCCACCCCCTCTTTCGTTTTATGCCCGTTGATGACCAGACTATCTCTAAGCTACTGAGGCTGAAGCGATTTGAACAACCGCCCGCCGGGTACTACGACGCCTTCCTGCGTGAATTCCAGGAGCGCCAACGAGCGGAGCTGTTGAAAAGGCCGGTGTGGCGGATCCTCCTCGACCGGCTCGACGTGCTGCGCGAAGAGTACCTGACCCTCTCCAATCTTTCCTACGGCATGGCCAGCGCGGCCGTGCTCGCCGTGGCCGCGGCCTTGAGCTTTAACATGTTGGCGCATCCGGGCACCGGTGTCGGGTCCTCGGCGGCCACGCTCGCGGCCCATGTCAATGTCCCCGTGCCGGAGGAAGCCCTCCGAGTCGCATCCGCTTCCGTTTCCGCGCCTGTTCCGATGAACGCCGCCCTTACCCCGCAGATCCGCATTCCGGACGCTCTGCTTGAGTCCTCCTACGTCACCCCGTTCCCCGGGGATCAGCCTCCGCGTTACATCCTGGACGCGCGCCCGGCCAGCTATGAGCCTCCGTTCACTTTTTAGTTCCACGGCCCTGAAATCCGCCGTGGTCTGCTGCGGCGTGTGGGCGTACGCGAGCGGGGGGCGCGTTTGGGCGGGGCCCGTGGCCGAGTCGCTCTCCAGCGAAGTCCGGGGCGTCTTTGAACAGACCCGCGGAGCCATCGTCAAGGTGGAGGGCAACGACAAAACCGGCTCGCTTTGCGGCACCGGGTTCTTCATCGACCCGAACGGCACCCTGCTTACGGCCTATTCCGTCGGCGGCGAGAGCAGCAACCTTTCAGTGATTTTGCCGGGCAACCACAAAGTGACCGCGCGCCGTCTGGTAGCCGACGCCCGGGCAGGGATCGCGATTTTGAAGGCCGAGGACGTGCCGTGCGGCACCCCGTTTCTGCCCCTCGCCTCGGGGAGTTTGCAGGTGGCCTCGCCCGTCGTGACCGTGGCCTACGCGATGGACATGCCCGTGACGCCCAGCTTCGGGCTCGTCTCCGGGATGGACCTGAAATATCTGGGCCGCTGCTTCGCCACCAGCCACATCCGCGCCACCGTCTCCGTCCAGCGGGGGCAGGGAGGCGCGCCGCTGCTCAACATGCAGGGCGAAGTGGTGGGCGTCATCGTTAGCAGCATTGATAACGGTTCCGCATGCTTCGCACTGCCCACCGTGGCCGTGGAGAAGATCCGGCACGACTTCGACCGCTACGGCGCGGTGCGACCGGGCTGGCTGGGCGTGCGCGTCCAGGTTGTCGCCTCGGGCAGCACGGGCCTGGCGGTGGAGGTGGACCGCGTGGAGGAGGATTCCCCGGCGCAACAGGCCGGTTTGGAGCCGGGCGACCGGGTCGTGCGGATCGGCGATACCGTCGTCACCTCGCCGGAAGACGTGCTTGACGCCTCGTTTTTCCTCACCGCCGGGGAGAAAGTAGCCGTCACCGTGCGGCGTGGCGAAGTCGAGCGCGTTCTGCAAGCCAAGCCGATCGAGCGATCCGACCGGACCGCATGCGAGGTCCTGGCCCCGGGGGGCGTCAAAGTTCACCCTTCGTCGGCCCTCAACGGCGACATCACGCTGCGGCTCAACCCGTAGCCCCTGCGGTAGCTCTACAGCGGCCCGCGTTTTCGCGCTGGCTTCCCGCCTATCTTCGGGCGTAGAAACGGGGGTATGACGCTTCGATGGAAGAGAAGAGGGCTTATCTTGTTGGCCGTGGGGCTTTGCCTCGTTGCCACCGCGTTTTACGCGCCCTCGTTTCCCTGGCTGCCGCTGTGGGCCCAATCCTGCCGGTCGGAACAGAATATGAGCGCCTGGAGCAGCTCCGGCAGCTCGGAAAATTGCCGGTTCGCCTGCCGAAGCGCGCTTCTGATTGGCGAAAGCTCGGACCCACTGCATGCCCAGGTATTTGAAGCGCTTGCCACCCGGCTGCGGCCCAAGATTGATCTTACCGTGGCCCGTCCGAGGGGGCCCAACGCGGGGCTCGCCGCTGGAGCCCACGTCCCGGACCTCATCGTTCGGCTCGACCTCCAGAGGATAGAGCGCAGGGGGATCATTCCATATCGCCGGTTCGCGGCCACGTTTCGTATTTCCATGGGGCAGTCGGTCCACTCCTTACGGCAGTATTATTACGCCACAGATTCCGTGCCCCTGGCGCAGACTACGTGGGGCGGCGCTTTGAACCATCACAGCACGCTCATTGGCCTGTCGACCCGCCCCGTCGCGGAGACCATCGCGGCAGCCCTCGGGGACGCCGTTCTCGCCGAGATCGCCAGCAAGCGGGCCCAATATGGAGCGCTCCCGGCGCTGCCCCCGGCCTTTTACGGCCCTTACCGTCCCACGCCGCCGCTTTGGTTCCCTTCTCGAACCCACGTGGGGCAGATCCTCTCGGGGTGTGGGTTGTTGCGCCATAACCTCACCTTTTGGAATATCGAGCCCCCGGAGCCCGTGGCTGATTTTTTCCGGGAAATCAGGGATCATTACGTCGCCGAGGGGTGGCGTGGCGACAGCAGTGGGCTCAGCTCGCCGCCTCCGTATTTGAGGCTTACCAAAGGGCAGCAAACGCTGGAGGTTTTTGGAATTTCCGAGGACTTAATGAACCCAAGGCCCTCTCACTATGGCGCGCGGTTTGAAGAGGGCTTCTCTGCACAGGAGTCCCAGGATGTTTTGACGCAACTCTGGGATTCGCCGCTGGATTCCCAGATTGTTTTTGCCAACGTCGCTTCGCCCGATCAACGCGCTGAACTCCAGCAACGCATTCGGGAGAGCCGGAGCAGCTCGGCTGCCGCCTGGTTTTACCTCAGCCGCAACCAAACCGGGGCGGAGGCCTTGCGCTCGCTCCACCGGGCGAAAGCGCTGGCTTGTTTGCAGGAAAAGTCCGATCTGGAGCCGCAGATCGACGAAGCAGCCCGGAAACTCGGTGACCTGCTGAACCTAACGGCAGACGATTACCGTGAGGCTGGCTACGAGGACCTTGCCGAGGGTTCCTTCGAAGTGGAGCGTCGGCCAGATCAGCCCGTGCTCCTCCTGGATGCCCGGCCGGATCATCCCGTTCGGACCATCAGCATCCAGTTTCGTCCCGCGGAGGGAACCGAGAGCTTATCCGAGATGCGGGTAGTCCAGTCTTGGGACAAGAGCCGGTCGTGGAGTTCATCGAAGCAGGCAGTTACCGGAGAGAGCCAGGCATCCATGGACTTCGGCGCGGAAGACCGCCGCTATGCGGTGAAGGTCTCGCGCGCGGAGAGCGGAACGTTCCGGTTCTTGATCGCACCGGCAGCTTCCCGATAGCGGTACATTTTCTCACCTCCGGGCTGGCGCGGGAGTGCGGTTTGTCATAGGGATTAGGCCTGCACATTCTCCCGTGAACGGCCTCTTCCTCCATACCGGCAACCGCCTCGAACTCCTTGCGGACGAACTGGCCGGAGTGACGGCCGGGCCGCTCGCCTCGCCGTTTTCGCGCGAGGTCATCCTGGTGCAGAGCCTCGGGATGAGCCGCTGGCTATCGCTCCAGCTCGCCGCGAGGCGCGGGGTCTGCATGGCCACCGAATTCCCGTTCCCGCGCGCCTTTTTGGACGAAACGCTGCGCCGGTTCGTGCCCGAGATGGCCGCGAGCGATGCCTTCGCGCCGGATGCCATGGCGTGGAATATTTACGAGCTGCTCCCGGGGCTTCTTTCGCGCCCGGAGTTCGCCCCCGTGCGGGGCTACGTGGCCGACGGCGACGCGCTCAAACGCTTCCAGCTTTCCGAACGCCTCGCCGGGGTGTTTGACCAATACCTCGTCTACCGCCCCGAGCTGCTCCTGGAGTGGGAGGCCGGGGCCGCGCCGGAGGGCGACCTCTTTGCCCCGGCGGGCGACGCCGCGTGGCAGGCCGCGCTTTGGCGTGAGCTCAATCGCGGGCGCGCGCTGCACTTTGGCGCGGTGCTGGAGCGGCTTCGCCGGGGGCGCGTAGAACCGGGGGCGGAATTTCCCGAGCGCGTTTCGATCTTCGGCATCGCCTCGCTGCCGCCCGCGCAGGTCGAGGTTTTTTTCTGGCTCGCGGCTCACTGCCCCGTGCATCTTTTCCTGCTAGCCCCGTCGAGCGAATACCACGGCGACGACCTGACGCCCCGCCAGCGCGCGCGCCTCGGGCTCGTCGAGGAACCGGGCGAGGGCCATCCGCTCCTGACCTCGCTCGGGCGGCTTAACGCACAGTTCACCAACGTCCTCCTGGAGGCCGACGAGCGTGCGGGCCACCGCCTGGAATACCGCCCCGAGCGTTTCGAAGAGCCGCTGGGCGACTCCGTGCTTCACCATCTCCAGCGTGATATCCTCCACGCCCGGGCCCGGGGGGAGCCCGGAGGCGAACCGCCGCTGGAGGCCGCGCCGGAGGACCGTTCGGTGGAAGTCCACGTCTGCCATTCGCCCATGCGTGAGGTGGAGGCGCTCTACGACCGGCTCCTCGACCTGCTGGCCGCCGATCCCACGCTGCGCCCGCGCGACATCCTCGTCATGACGCCCGACATCGAGAGCTACGCGCCCTTGATCCACGCCGTCTTTGGCGGCCCGGAGAACCCCGCCTGGCGCATCCCCTACAGCATCGCCGACCGCCAGCCGCGCAACGAGAGCCCGGCCATCCGGTTCTTCCTGGCGCTGCTTGGCGCGGTCGGGACGCGCTTTACCGCGCCGGAGGGCTTTGCGCTGTTGCAGAGCCCCGTGATGCGCGCCCGCTTCGGCTTTGACGACGCGGAGCTCGCCCGCCTGCGCCAGTGGATCGCCGAATCGGGCATCCGCTGGGGCATTGATGCCGACGAACGCTCCGAGCTGGGCCTGCCCGCCACGCCTGAGGCCACCTGGCGGCGCGGCCTGGAGCGCCTGCTTCTCGGCTATGCCATGCCGGGCGACCGCCGCACGCTTTTCGAGGGCATCCTCCCCGAGGAGGACGTGGAGAGTTCCGACGCGGGGCTCCTCGGGCGCTTCGTCACGGCGATGGAGGATCTTTTCCGCACGTTCTCCGAGCTGACCCGCGCGCGCCCGCTGCCCGAGTGGTGCGAGGTGCTCGACGGCATCATCGGGCGCTTCTTCACGGGCCTGCCCGACGAGGCGCAGCTCGATGACGTGCGCGCTCTGCGCGAAGCCGTGGCGCGGCTGCGGGAAATCGCGGGAGCGGTTTCCGGCACGGTGGAGTTCGCGCTGATCCGCGAGCATCTGGGCGAGCAAATGGAGCAGGCCGCGCAACGGGGCGGTTTCCTCGCGGGCGGCGTCACCTTCTGCGCGCTCAAGCCGATGCGGAGCATCCCGGCCCGCGTCGTCTGGCTCATGGGCATGGACGAATCCGCCTTTCCCCGGCGCAACCAGCCCTTCCCCTTTGACCTGATCGGCGCGCATCCCCGCCCCGGCGACCGCTCCCCGCGCGACGACGACCGCTACCTTTTCCTGGAAGCCATCCTGAGCGCCCGCGACCGCCTGCGCGTGAGCTACGTGGGGCGCTCGCTGGTGAGCCGCGACGAATTCCCGCCCTCCGTGGTGGTGAGCGAATTCCTCGATGCGCTGGAGGCCGGGTTCTGTTTCCCCGGGGGGTGCAGCGCCCGCCAGGCGCTCAGCTATGAGCATCGGCTCCACGGTTTCAGCGCGGATTACTTCGAGCCCGGCGGGCGGCTTTTCAGCTACTCGTCGGCCAACGCTGCCGCCGCCTCGGCCCGGCCCGCGCCCGCCGCGCCGTTCTTCACCCGCCCGCTGCCGGAGCCGGACGCCGAGTGGCGCACCGTGGCGCTGGCAGACTTGATCCGCTTTTTCCACAACCCGGCGGCCTACCTGCTCAAGCGTCGCCTTGGCGTGGCGCTCGACCTGCCGGATGAGCCGCTGGAGGAATCCGAGCCGGTGACGCCCGACGCCCTCGGGCTCTATACCGTGGCCAACGAGATTTTCGAAGCCCGCTTCGCCGCCGAGCCGCCTCCGGGCGAAGCCGCGCTGGCCGCCCGCGCGCTGCTCCCCTCCGGGAGCGTGGGGACGCAGTATTACCGAGACCGCGACCGCGCGGCGCGCGAGCTTCGGGAACGCCTGCTGCCGTTGTTGCCCGGTGCGCGCCGGGATGATCCGGTCACCCTGGATCTGCGCATTGGCGAATTCGCCCTCACCGGGCGGCTGGAGTCGGTCTACGGCGGCACGCTGGCTTTTTTCCGTCCCGCGAAGCTCAAGGCTCGCGACTGGCTGCGCGCGTGGATTTCGCACCTCGCGTGGTGCGCCGCCGCTGGGAGGCTCGCGCCGACCGTGCTTGCCGGGGACGACGAGGCCGTCCGTTTCGCCACCGCTCCGGAGGGGGCGCTCGCGCGGCTGCTGGAGCTTTACTGGCGGGGACTCTGCGCGCCGCTGCCGTTTTTTCCCAAGGCGTCCATCGAGTTCGCCAAGCCGCCGGGAGGCCGCTCCACCCGTACGCCGCTGGAGCGCGCTACGGCGGTCTGGCTCGGGAATATGCGCGAGGTGGGCGAGGCCGAGGACCCCGCCGTGCGGCTCTGCCATGGCGACACCGATCCGCTCGGCGAGGAATTTGAAACCGTGGCCCTTGCCGTCTGCGGGCCGATGCTGGAGGCCGCCCAATGACGCCGCCGATCCCCTTCACACCCTTTGACGCCGTCACGTTCCCGCTCGAAGCGGGGACCACCCTTATCGAGGCCAGCGCGGGCACGGGCAAGACGTACTCGATCGCCGCGCTCTACCTGCGCCTCGTGCTGGAGGAGGCGCTCCCCGTGCAGGCGATCCTGGCCGTCACCTACACCACGGCGGCCACCAAAGAACTGCGCGAGCGCATCCGCTCCCGGCTCCACGCCGCGTGGGTGGATCTGCGGCTGGGCGCTTCCGAGGACCCAATCGTGGCCGGTTACCTCGCCACGCACGCCGATCCGAAACCGGGCGAGCGGCTGCTCAATCTCGCCGTGCAGTCCTTCGACGACGCGCGAATTTTCACCATCCACGGCTTTTGCCAGCGCGTTTTGCAGGAGCGGGCTTTTGAGAGCGGCGCGCGCTACGGCGCGGAGCTGACGCCCGACGCCCGGCCCTTGTTGGAGGAAGTCGCCGCCGATTTCTGGCGCATCCGCTTCCACGAAGCCCCGGCGCTCGTGGCCGCGCTGGCCGTGGCGCGCGGCGAATCGCCTGAGGCGTGGGTGGAGTTGCTGGAGCAGACGCGCAACCACCCCGATCTCGTGCTGCGCCCCGGCCCCGAGCCGTGCCCGGCGTCCGTGCTCGCGGAGCAACTGGGCGAAGCCTTCGAGGCACTGCAGCAGGCATGGTTGCTCGAAGGCCCCGGCCTCGAAGCCGTGCTGCAAGCCGATAAAACCCTCCGGCCCGCCGAACTCAAGCGCCGGGTCGCGGGACTGCCGGTGCTGGCGCGGCTCTGCGAGGACCCCGACGGGGAACTCATCGGCGCGCTGGGCGATTTCACGAGCGCCGCCATCGCCGCCGCCGCAGGGAAAAACAAGACGCCCCTTTCGCATTCTTTCTTTGCCCGCTGCGACGCCTTTTTCGCGCTGGCCGACGCCTATTTTAATCAGCTCACGCACGAAGCGCTCGCCTACGCCGCCGAGGAGATCCCCGCGCGCAAGCTTCGCCGGGGCATCCTCACCTACGACGACCTGCTCACCCAAGTCCACGCTGCGCTGACGGGCCCGCGCGGGGCCGCGCTTGCCCGGGCGGTTGGCAGCGGCTACCAGGCCGCGCTCATCGACGAATTCCAGGACACCGATCCGCTGCAATACGCGATTTTCGAGCGCTTTTTCGGCGGTGGCGCACACCGGCTCTTTTTCATCGGCGACCCCAAGCAGGCCATCTACGGCTTCCGGGGCGCGGATATCTTTACCTACCTCACCGCCGCCCGGGGCGCGCGGCGGCGAGCCACGCTTGGCGTCAACTGGCGCTCCGATGAGGTTCTCCTCGCCGGGTTTAACGCCCTTTTCGCCCAGCGCGAGGACAGTGCGCCCTTTGTGGTGGAGCAGATTAGATATTATCCGGTGCATTCAAGTAGACCGGTGATCCCGCCCGGGACGCCGCCCGCCCTGGAGGTGCGCTATCTGCCGAGCGACGCGGAGAAAGGTTTTGCGCAGGAGGCGGCCATGCACGCGCTGGCGGCGGCCGCCGCGCGGGACGTGGCGCGGCTGCACGTCGGCGGGGGAGGGGAGTGGCAATGGGGCGACCTCGCCATCCTCGTGCGAACTCACCGGCAGGCGGAGGCCGTCTACGAGGCGCTGGTCCGGCGCGGGCTGCGTGGCGTCATGCACACCGAGGCGAGTGTATTCCAGTCGCCCGAGGCGGCGGAGATGCGTTTGCTTTTGGAATCGGCGCTGGAGCCCGGGCTGCGCGCGCGGCTTCACGCGGCCCTGGTCACGCCGTTTGGCGGCTTGAACGGCAATGAACTCGCGGAGCTTTCGCCAGAGGATCACCAGCGCTGGGTGGAGCGGTTCGCCGGGCTGGGGACGCTTTGGCGCGATGGCGGTTTCGCCGTGATGTTCCGCCGTCTGCTGGCCGGGGGCGATCTCTACCGGCGCGTCATGGAGGCGGCGCGGGGCGAGCGGCGGCTGACCAATTACCTGCACTTGGCCGAGCTGCTGCACGACGCCGAGACGGCGGGTGGTTTCACCCCCGAGGCGCTGGTGGACTGGCTTGCGCAGCAGCGCGTGAACCCGCGCGAGGCTGCCGAGGCGGCGCAGCTCCGGCTGGAGAGCGACGGCGACGCCGTGCAGATCGTCACCGTTCACCAGAGCAAGGGGCTGGAATATCCCGTCGTACTCTGTCCGTTCCTTTGGTGCCCGGCCGACACGCCCCGACGCAAGCGGGTGCAATTTCACGACGCCGAGGGGCGGCTCACTTTCGACCTCCGGGGCAAGGACGGGGCCGATCCGGGGGACATTGAGGCCCACGCCCGCGAGGCGCTGGCCGAGGAGGTGCGGCTGCTTTACGTGGCGGTCACGCGGGCCGAGCATCGCTGCGTGATCTACACGGGCGATATCCAGCAGCCGGGCGTCTCGGCGCTCGGGCACGTGCTTGGCGACGGGATTCGCGAGGGGGCGCGGGCGCTGGCCGCGAGTTGCCCGGAGTTCATTGCGTTAACGATGATTGAACCGGAGGCGGGGCCGGATTTTGGGCCACCTATCGCGCCTGAGGCAAAGACCGCCCATACTGCACGAGTATGTCCGGGTATGATTCGGACGCCCGCGTTTTTGACTAGCTTCACCGGGCTCACTGCGGGCACCGGCGGGGAATTGCCCGAGCGCGATGCGCTGCCCGCCGTGCTTCCGGCCTCGGAGGACGAAGCCGAGCCCGTCGCGGGGATTTTCCAATTCGAGAAAGGCGCGCGTGCCGGGGAGTTCCTGCACGACGTGCTGGAGAACCTCGATTTTCGCCACCCGGGGCAGATCGCGCCGCTGGTGGAGGCGCGCCTTGGGGCTTACGGGCTCAAGGGGTCGCCGTATGCCGGGGCGGTGGTGCAGAAATTGACGGAACTGCTCGAAGTGGAGCTGGCCCCGGGCCTGACGCTCTCGCGCATTGGTCTCGCCGACCGGCTTACGGAGGCCGAGTTCTCGGCGCGGCTGCCTTCGCTGAAGGCCGAGGACCTGCGCGCGGTGTTCGCGGAGTTTGCCACGCCGGTGATTGATCCCGCCGCGCTCGGGGCGCTCCGATTCACGCCGGTCGAGGGCTTTTTGCGCGGGTTCGTTGATTTGTTTTTCCGCCACGAGGGGCGCTATTATATTGCCGATTGGAAATCGAACTGGCTCGGCGAGCGCCCCTCCGACTACGACGCCCCGGGCGTGGAGGCCGCCATGCGGGCCCATCATTACGCGTTGCAGGCGCATCTTTACGTGCTCGCCGCCGACCGCTTTTTGAGCGCGCGGTTGCCGGGCTACGATTATGAGCGGGATTTCGGCGGGGTGTTCTATGTGTTCCTGCGCGGGGTCGAGCGCGGCAACCCGGAACGCGGTATTTGCCGCATGCGCCCGCCGCTGGCGCTGGTTGAAGCCCTTCGCAGATTATCCCAAACGCGATGAATCAAAAATTTCACACGAAGGCGCGCACGCACGAAAGCACGAAGGGCGGGGAGCGGTTGCTCGCCGATTTTGCCGACCTCGATTTGCACTTCGGGCGCTTCATGGCGCGCTTCGGCGGCGGGGAGCTCGTGGCGCTGGCGGCGGCGCATTTGAGTCGCGCCGTCTCGCGGGGGGATATCTGTCTGGATCTAAAAGAAGCCCCGGCGGGCGAGACCGCGTGGCCTTCGTTGGACGAATGGCGGGAGGCGCTGGGCGTATCGCGGGCGGTGGCCGCGCCGGATTCGGACGCGATGACGCCGCTGGTGCTCGATGGCGCGGGGCGGCTTTACTTGCGCCGGTTTTTCATCCAGGAGGCGGCGCTTGCCCAGGCGCTGCTCGGGCGCGCGCCGGAGGCGGTTCCGGCTGACGTGGCCGAGGGCCAGGAAGCGGCGGCTGAACTCGCCGTGGCTAGCCGTCTGGCCGTTCTCTGCGGCGGCCCCGGCACCGGCAAGACGACGACGGTTGTGCAAATTTTGCTTCGTCTCACCCCGCCGGGATCGCTCCCGCCAAGGCTCGCTCTGGCGGCTCCGACTGGCAAGGCAGCGGCGCGACTGGAGGAGGCCGTGCGCCAGGGGCTCGCCCGCGCGGAGCGGCCCGATTTGCTGGCCGCGCTGCCCCGGGCCGCCACGCTGCATCGATTACTAGGGGTTACTGGAGGTTCCGGCTTCCGGCACAATGCGCGCAACCCCCTTTCTCTCGATTTCCTGGTCGTGGACGAAGCCTCCATGGTCCCGCTGCCGCTCATGGCCAGCCTCTTCGATGCCCTGCCCGCCTCGGGCCGCGTGCTGTTGCTGGGCGACCGCGACCAGCTCGCCTCGGTCGATCCGGGTAGCGTCCTGGCCGACATCGTGGATGCTGCCTCGCGGCCCGGCTCGCCGCTCCGGGGGGCGCTTGCCGTGTTGGAAAAGAATTTCCGTTTTGGCAACGACCATGCCATTTACCGTCTCGCCCAGGCCGTGCGCGAGGGGCGAGGAGCCGACGCCGCATGCCTATTGACCACTCCATGCGACGGCTTGGGGCACCGCGCGACGCCGAGCGCGGCACACCTTAATGAAGCCCTGCGCGTGGCGGCGGTGGAGGGCTACGGCTCGGTGCTGCGGGAGCGCGATCCGGCGCGCGCGCTCGATGCGCTGGGGCGCTTCCGGATTCTCTGCGCCGTGCGCCAGGGGCCCTGGGGCGTGGAGGAGATCAACCGGCGCGTGGCGGCGGTCCTCTGCGAAGCAGGGCTGCTGAGAGGCGAGGGGCCGCTGTTTGCCGGAATGCCGCTCCTCATCACCCGTAACGACCCGCAGTTGGGCTTATTCAATGGCGACATCGGCCTGCTGCTGCCCGATCCCGCCGAGCCGGTGGGCCCCGCGCGATCCCTGCTCGCCTGGTTCCCCGGCGACGGCGAGGCAGCCGTCCTGCGCCGCTTCACCCCGGCCCAGCTTCCCGCCTTCGAGCCCGCTTTTGCCATGACGGTCCACAAAAGCCAGGGCTCGGAGTTCGACCGCGTGTTGTTCATCCTGCCCGAGCGGGAATCGCCCGTCGTCACCCGCGAGCTGATCTACACCGGCGTCACGCGCGCCCGCTCGCATGTCGAGCTTTGGACCGATCCGGCGCTCTTTGCCCAGGGTGTTTCGCGGCGGATCGAGCGCGCCTCCGGCCTGCGCGAACGGCTCGGCGGGCGGGCGTAACGGGTTTTGCCGACGTCGGATTTTCAGATTGATTTGAAAAACCGCCGCTCTAACCTACTCGGATGTCAGGTCATTCAGTTTCCTCTATTTCAGACGCCCTCGCCCCCGCCGACTCGTTTCTCCGGCGCCACCTTGGCTCGAACGCCGTTGACACGGCCGCCATGCTCGCCTCGCTCGAGTTTGACTCCATCGACGCCCTTGCCGACGCCGCCGTCCCCACCGGCATCCGGCTTTCCGCCCCGCTCGATCTCCCCGCTGGCCGAGGCGAACACGAGGCGCTCGACGAGCTGCGCACGCTCATCGGCGAAGGCAACGACCTCTACCGCAGCCACATCGGCATGGGCTACCACGACACCTTCACCCCGCCGGTGATCCTGCGCAACATCCTCTGCAACCCCGGCTGGTACACCGCCTACACGCCTTACCAATCCGAGATTTCCCAGGGCCGCCTGGAGGCGCTCCTGAACTTCCAGACCATGATCGTCGACCTGACGGGCCTGGAAATCGCCAACGCCTCGATGCTCGACGAAGGCACCGCCGCCGCCGAGGCCGTCAACCTCTGCCGCGCCCAGTCCAAGAACGCGGCGCACAAGACGGTTTTTGTCTCCAGCGCGTGCCACCCGCAGACCCTCGCCGTCGTTCGCACCCGTGCCGCCGCGCTCGGGCTGCGCGTCATCGAGGGCGATGCCGAGAGCCTCGATTTTGCCGAAAAACCGTTCGCCGTCCTGCTCCAGGTGCCCGCCACCGACGGCACGCTGGCCGACCCCACCGCGTTCATCGCCAAAGCGCACGCCGAGGGGGCGCGCGTCATCGTCGCCGCCGACCTGCTCGCGCTCACCCTCATCAAGCCCCCGGGCGAAATGGGGGCCGACGTCGCCGTGGGAACCACCCAGCGCTTCGGCGTTCCCATGGGCTTCGGCGGGCCGCACGCCGCCTACTTTGCCACCCGCAACGCCTTCAAACGCTCCATGCCGGGCCGCTTGATCGGCCTTTCGCACGACACCCACGGCGCCCCCGCCCTGCGCCTCGCCCTCGGCACCCGCGAGCAGCACATCCGCCGCGAGAAAGCCACCAGCAACATCTGCACCGCCCAGGTGCTCCTGGCGGTTATGGCCTCCATGTACGCCGTCTACCACGGCCCCGAGGGGCTGCGCCGCATCGCCACGCGCGTCCATCTCTTTGCCGCCGCGCTGGCTGCCGGGTTGAGGAAACTCGGCTGGGCGGTCGCGCCCACCCCGTTCTTCGATACCGTGCGCGTGTCGCTGGGTTGCACCCCGGCTGCCGAAATCGTGCGCCTCGCCGAGGCCCGGAAGCTCAACCTGCGCGTCCTGGACGAGCACACCGTCACCATCGCCCTTGACGAAACCACCGACGGCATCGCCGATCTCCTGGCCGTCTTCAACGGCGGCAAGGAGGCCGGACTCGACGCCGCCGAGTTGGCCGCCGAGGCCGGGGAGGTCATCCCCGAAGCCCTGCGCCGCACGAGCCCCTACCTCACCGCGCCGGTCTTCAATCTCTACCACACCGAGATGGAGATGATGCGCTACATCCACCGCCTGGAGGTGAAGGACCTGGCGCTCAATACCTCGATGATTTCGCTCGGTTCCTGCACGATGAAGCTCACCGCCACCAGCGAAATGCTGGCCCTCACGTGGCCGCTCGTGGCGCGGCTCCACCCCTTCGCCCCCGCTGAACAGGCTAAGGGATACGCCGCCCTCTTCCAGCAACTCGAGGGCTGGCTCGCCGCCATCACCGGCTTTGCCGCCGTCTCGCTCCAGCCGAACGCCGGGGCCGCCGGGGAATATGCGGGGCTCCTCACCGTTCGCGCCTACCATGCCGCCAAGGGCCAGGGCCAGCGCGACGTTTGCCTGATCCCGCACTCCGCCCACGGCACCAACCCCGCTTCCGCCGCCATGGCCGGGTTCAAAGTCGTCGATATTGCCTGCGACGAAGCGGGCAACATCAACGTGGCCGACCTCCGCGCCAAAGCCGAGGCCCACCGCGACACGCTCGCCGCCCTCATGGTCACCTACCCGAGCACCCACGGCGTTTACGAAGAGACGATTCGGGAAATTTGCGAGATCATCCACGCCAACGGCGGCCAGGTCTACATGGACGGCGCGAACATGAACGCGCAGGTCGGCCTCACCAGCCCCGGGCATATCGGCGCGGACGTCTGCCACCTCAATTTGCACAAAACCTTCGCCATCCCGCACGGCGGCGGCGGTCCCGGCGTCGGCCCCATCGCGGTCGCCGCGCACCTTGCCCCGTACCTCCCCTCGCACGGCGTCGTCGAGACCGGCGGCCCGGGCAAAAGCGGTGCGGTTGCCTCGGCTCCGTGGGGCAGCGCCTCCGTGCTCGTCATCCCGTGGATGTACATTCGCATGATGGGCGGCGACGGCCTCAAAGCCGCTACCGAGTACGCTATCTTAAACGCTAACTACATCGCCAAGCGCCTCGGCGAGTACTACCCGGTCCTCTACACCGGCCGGGGCGGCCTCGTCGCGCACGAGTGCATCCTCGATCTGCGCCCGCTCAAAGAGCGCACCGGCATTGACGTCGAGGACGTGGCCAAACGCCTCAACGACTACGGCTTCCACGCGCCCACGATGTCCTTCCCCGTCCCCGGAACGCTGATGGTCGAGCCGACCGAGAGCGAGCCCAGGGTGGAGCTCGACCGCTTCTGCGACGCCATGATCGCCATCCACGGCGAAATCCTGGCCGTCGAAAGCGGCAAGCTCGACGCGCAGGACAACCCGCTCAAAAACGCCCCGCACACGGCGCAATCCGTAACGAGCGACGCGTGGACCCACCCGTACAGCCGCGAACAAGCCGCCTTCCCGGCCCCCTGGGTGCGGGCGTCGAAGTTCTGGCCCGCCGTGGGGCGCGTGGATAATGTCTACGGCGACCGGAATTTGGTTTGCACCGGGTGTTTGTAGGATTTTTTCACCACAGAGGACACAGAGAGCACGGAGGGGAAGGCCGAGGGGGAATGAAATTGCGGTTCTGACTTTGCGGCCTATCCACGCCCTCCACGCTGCCGCATGGAGGACGTGGACGCCAGGGCCTCAGGACGAGGATGAGATAATAGCTAAAACAGACATAGTTGTCATTTTAACTATAGTTAACGGTCCGTCGCCCGCCTCTTTTTCCTCGTTACGAATCTCTAAACAATGAGTTTTTAGAGAAGATAGGCTCGGCAATTTAGACAGGATTTACAGGATTAAGAAGATTAAGAGGATTACGTCCCAGAGCCTGCGAGAGGTGGATGACACCCGGGAAACCAATCCGAAAAATCCTCTTAATCCTGTCAATCTTGTTAATCCTGTCAAAAAAAAAGGCCGAGCTTCTCTGCCCATAAACCGACAGATCTCCCCGAAAAAAGCCCACAAAAAAGCGGAGGCACGAACCCCTTCGTGCCCCCGCCTGTACCCCTCAATGTGCTCTCTCTGTAATTGGTTTGGTGACTAGTCCGTCACTTGGATCCGGTGCGGTTTGACTTGTTCCGCTTTCGGAAGGGTCAGTTTGAGTACGCCTTGCTCCATTTTGGCCTCGATCTTGCCCGTGTCGATGGACGGATCGAGCTCGAACGTGCGGCGGTAATCACCGTGCCGGGATTCTTCGTAGACGAGCTCGCCTTCGATCTTCGGGTCGCTGCGGCGGCCCACGATGGTCAGTTCGTTCGCTTCCACCGTCACTTCGATGCCGGTCTTGCTGACGCCCGGCATTTCGAGTTCGAGCAAGTAGGCGTCCTTTTCCTCGCGGATGTTGGTCGGGGGCAGTTCCCATGCGGGCATCCGGGTGGGTTCCGCTTCCTCGACTCTTTCAAGGGTGTTTGCGCGTGTGTTCATAGGTTTGAATGCAAATGGTGTGATTTGAAAATACATACTGGTTATGGCTGGGGATGGGGATTCGGGTCAGGAAACGGTGACGTCGATTTGTTTGGCTTTCACTTCGGCGGCCTTCGGGAGCGTGACCGTCAGGATGCCGTCTTTGTACGTGGCGCTGATCTTGTCGGCGTCCACCTTGGTCGGCAGCGAGACCGTCCGGTGGAATTTGCCAAAGAAGCGCTCACTGCGGAACGACTCGCCTTCTTTCACCTCCGCTTCCTGCTTGCGCTCACCGCTGAGCGTCAGGATGCCGTCCTGGAAGTTGATGTCGATGTCCTCCTTTTTCATGCCGGGCAGCTCCGCCTTCACATAGACGGCGTCCTTGTCCTGCACGACATCCATCGACGGGCTCCAGCCGCCGAACAGACCCACATTGCCGCCCGTAAAGGCCGCGAGCGACCCGTCCATGATGCGGTTCATTTCCTCACGCAGGGAGGCGAGGCGATTGAACGGCGACCACTGGGACAGTCCGGGTTCTTGATAACGAATGAGTTTCATACGGTTTATTTCTCCTTTCGATTGCTTGGTAAGATCGGTTGACGCTTTCTATACTAAGCTTATGCAATGCCGGGCTTTTCTCAAGGGAATGCTAAATTTATAAGTTGCTGAACCCGAGTTTGTTAAAGTGAATATTATCCAAATTGAAAAAAGGATAAGTGAGCCACAATGGCCCGAGTGCGACAGGCTTTCCTGGCGCAAGTACGGGCCAAAATGGCGCATAAATTGAGGCTGTTCCCGGACGCGGTTTTCGGGTTCAATCGCTGGCATGAGTGCCGAGGCCCTTCTTTCGGATGAACAATGGATGGAGATCGCGTTGGAGGAGGCCCGCCGGGGCGTGGGGCATACGAGCCCGAACCCTGCGGTGGGGGCCGTTATTGTCCGGGACGGGAAGCGGATCGGCTCCGGCTGGCACCACCGGGCGGGCCATCCCCATGCGGAGATCGAGGCGCTCCGCTCTTTGCCCGACCCGGCGCTCGCGCACGGGGCAACCATCTACGTTACTTTAGAGCCGTGCTCCACGCAGGGCCGCACGCCGCCGTGTACCCAGGCCATCATCGAAGCGGGCATCAGCCGGGTGGTCATTGGCGCGCTCGACCCGAACCCGTCCCACGTCGGCCGGGCGGTCGGGCTGCTGCGCAAGGCGGATATCGACGTGCGCTACGGGGTGTTGGAGGAGGAATGCCGCAGGCTCAATTTTGCATTCAATAAGTGGATCGTCACCAAGCGACCCTGGGTCATCGCCAAGGCCGGGTTTTCGCTCGATGGCCGCATCACGCGCCCTCCCGGCGAGGGGCAATGGATCACGAACGAGGCCTCCCGGGCCGATACGCACCGGCTCCGCGCGGAGGTCGATGCCATCCTGGTGGGCGGGGGAACCGTCCGGGCTGACAACCCCCGGCTGACCGTGCGCCTGCCTGGCGGCGAACCGAGCCATCGCCAGCCGTGGCGGGTGGTCGTGACGCAATCGGGCAACCTACCGCCCGAGGCCGCGCTATTGACCGACGAATACCGCACCCGCACGCTGGTATTCACCGGGAAAAAGCTCCGCGACGTCCTCGACGAACTGGGCCGCCGCGAGGTAACGAGCGTGCTGATCGAAGGGGGCGAGCGCGTATTGGGCGAAGCCTTCGACGAGCAGCTCGTGGACCAGGTTTGTTTCTACATCGCGCCGCTGCTGATGGGCGGGCCGAGGCTGGTCGTGGGCGGGCTCGGCGTGGGGGCCAGCGCCGAGGCCCCGCGCATCGTCAACCCACAATACGAGCGTTTCGGCGATGACCTGCGGCTTACCGGCGAGGTCCAGTACCCGGAGGAGGAAGAATAACGGCCAGAGGCGCTTTTGCGTCTTCTTTTCGGGTTGCTCAAACCGGCCCCGGCTCTATGCTCTAAAGCTGATCGTTTTACGACCATGGCACAAGTTACCTTCAAGAACGTTTCCGGAACCGTCCAGGGAGGCGGCGCGGTCCACGATTTTTCCCTCGAAGTGCGCGACCGCGAGCTCATCGTGCTGGCAGGGCCCGCCGGGTGCGGCGCTTCGGCTCTGCTGCGGCTGCTGGCCGGGCTGGACCCAGTGAGCGCGGGCGAATTCGTCGTGGGGAACCGTCCGGTGACGGCCCTTCCGCCAGCCCAGCGGGATGTGGCCATGGTATTCGCCCATGGCGCGCTGGTGCCCACCTGGAACGTCGCCGAAAACATCGCCTTCGGGCTCAAAGGGCAGCATTTTCCCGCCTCCGAAACCGGCAAACGCGTTCGCCAGGCGGCGGAAGTGGCCGGGTTTACCGAGAAATTTGAGCGGCTCCCGGCGGCGCTATCGCCGGTCGAGACCTTCCGTGTGGCGCTTGCCCGGGCCATCATCCGGCAGCCGAAAGCCATTCTGGTCGAGGACATCCTGGCCCAGCTACCCGCCGACCGGCGCACCGCGTTCCGAGCGGAGCTGGTGAAATTGCAGGAACGCCTCCAAGCCACACTGATTTACGCCACCGCCGACCCGCTCACCGCCGCGACCCTGCCCCACCGCGTGGCGCTGATCGACTCAGGCACGCTCAAGCAATTTGATACCCCCGCGGAGATCTACCGCCGCCCGGCCAACCGCTTCGCCGCCGGGTTCCTGGGGGGGATGAACTTCCTGGCGGGCCATTTGCGCGCGGCCAAGGGCGGCAACGGATTTGTTTTCAAGGAAACCGCCGGGACCGTGGAACTGCCATTCCCCGACCGCCCCGCCCTGGCTGAACTGGCTGGACGCGAACTGGTTCTGGGCGTGCGGCCCGAGCACGTGCGGCCCTCGGCCTCCGGCGACGGGAACAAACGAACCGCGACGGGCCAGTCGGTCGTGGACGCGGTGGAAGTCACCGGCCCGGAGATTTTCTATACCCTCCAGACGGGGGCGAGCACCCTTCATTCCCGCCGCGCGGTGACCGAGCCCCCGGCCGGAGTAGGCCGCCGGATGCCCTTCGACATCGACCCCTCCGACGTCCACTTCTTCGACGTCATCAGCGGCGCGCGGCTGGATTTTTAGCCACGCGACAGCGTTACTCGATTAGGAATCGATTCGCCTTTACTTTAAATTTCCAGCGGCGCATTTTTTCCACAGCTGGTGAGATCCAGCCGGGAGTGTGCCAGCGAGCGCACGACTTCAGAGAGGTGAAAGTCCTCTTCGGGCGGCACACTGGCCGTTCGTAGCCTGTGGTAACTGCGTCGTCGAGAGGCGGGGTGGGGAGCAACCGACAGGCGAAACGCCGATCCATAAGTAAGACAATGCTAAACTCGATTCGGCCAGATACGGCGGCGAGCCTGCTCCCGAAGGGCGAAGCCAGACATCGCAAGCCCTCCGCAAAGGAAGAAGGCGACTGCGAGAACCTGTGTCGCGGACAGACAGTGGGCGCGATTACAACAGGGCCGTATAGGGTGGTTGGAGATGGAGCGGCAGGAAGGAGACGTGTAGTGAAGCAGGGATCACGAGCCGGGAATAGGACGGTGTTCATGAGCCAAAGGGCTCCGAAGAGCCGCCCGGAAGGTGACAGAGCCCTCGTAGTAGCGTGGAAGCGGGGCAATGCCCGTGGAGCGAAGGAGGGCAGGAAGGTGGAAACGTGAAAGCCACAACAAGGGAAGACCCCTCGCCAACATTGGCCGCAAGGCCTAGAACGGGCGAAGAACCCCGGTTCCAATGGAACTGGGTGCAACCCGAGGTGTGGACGACACGCATGTTGACGGCCCTGGAAACGGGGATGAAAAGGACCAAATGGCACAGCCTGATGGACAAAATATGGTCCAGCGGCAATCTGGCGGCATCGGCGCGCAAAGTGATCGCCAACGGCGGCAGCGCCGGAATCGATCGCCAGAACGTGCGGCAATACGCCCTGCAAGAGGCGGCCCAAACCCGCAGCCTCCAAAGGCAACTGAAAGCGGGGAACTATAAGCCCCAAGCCGTCAGACGGGTATGGATACCCAAATCAGGGAGCAAGGAACTGCGGCCGCTGGGGATCCCGGCGGTGAGAGATCGCGTCGTGCAGACGGCGCTACGCCAAGCCATCGAGCCGATCTTCGAGCGGGAATTTGCGCCGCAGAGCTACGGGTTCAGGCCCGGGCGAGGCTGCAAGGACGCGCTTCGGGAAGTGGACCGACATCTCAAGGCGGGCCGCCACTGGGTAGTGGATGCCGACTTGAAGAGCTATTTTGACACGATCCCGCACGAGAAACTCATGCGGCAAATCGGCGAGAAAATAGCAGACGGAAGCGTACTGAGGCTGGTCGAGGCAATGCTCAAAGCCGGGGTCATGGAGAGCGCAACGGACTGGAAGCCGACGCAAACCGGAGCGCCCCAGGGAGCGGTCATAAGCCCGCTGCTAGCGAACATATACCTTGATCCGCTGGATTGGGAAATGGCGTGGGCAGGCCGGGAAATGATCCGCTACGCGGATGATTTTGTCATCCTGTGTAAGAGCGAAGAAGAAGCCCAAGAGGCATTGGAGGCAGTCAAAGCCTGGGTGGAGCAGAACGGACTCAAGCTGCATCCGGAAAAGACACGGATCGTGGACGCCCGAGCCAAGGGAGGGTTCGACTTCCTGGGCTACCACTTTGAGCGAGGCTGGAAATGGCCACGCAAGAAAAGCATGGACAAGCTCAAGGAAGCGATCCGAGGCAAGACCCGGCGCACCGAGGGCAGAAGCCTCGGAGCAATCATCGCGGACCTCAACCGGACACTTGGCGGCTGGTTTGAATACTTCAAACAGAGCAACCGGTGGACGTTTGATAGCGTGGACAAATACGTCCGAGGGCGACTGCAAAGCATCCTGCGAAGGCGCAACGGAATGCGAGGACGCGGGCGCGGATTCGACCGAAACCGATGGCCCAAGGCCTATTTCACCGCCCAAGGCCTGACATCCTTGGTTCAGGCACATGGGGCGGCACGTCAATCTCTACAAAGAGGATAAACCACCAACTGGAGAGCCGGATGCGGGAGACCCGCCAGTCCGGTTCGGAGGGAGGGGCGATGGCGACACCGTTCCTACCCCTATCTTGATAACCCCGTCAAAAACGGCTGGCAATAGCCGAAACTCTATTGCCGTTTCCGGGCTATATTTCATATGGCCGGGAGGCGTCGGCGTATGTCCAGGCCACCGGCTAAAGCAACTCTGTTAGTGAGCAAGGGCAAAATCGGGTTTTTTAAGGAGATGATTGAGGAGGCAGACGAGTTTACGCATGACGGCCACGATAGCGACTTTGCCGGGTTTGCCGGCAGCGCGGAGGCGTTGGTAGAAGTCCCTTAAAATGCGGTTATCGCGGATGGCTGTCAGCGCAGCCATATAAAAGCAGGTGCGCACGTTGGCGCGTCCGCCCCAGACGTGGCTTTTACCCCGTTCCATGCCGCTTTCGCAAACAAACGGAGCCACGCCCACCAAGGCCGCCGCTTGTCCTTGGTCGATGCGCCCGAGCTCGGGAACAAAGGCCAGCACGCTGGCGGCGGTGATTTCGCCGATGCCTTCGACTTGCAGCATCCTCGCCCGTTTGCTTTTCAGAGAGGCCTCGCTTTCGATGAGCTCGCGCACCTTGGCTTCGATCTCTTCGATTTGCACTTCGATGGTGGCAATGAGCTTGTCGGCACGCACCTTCAAGAGCTTTTGGCGATGGTGCTCGCGGCGGTTAAGCTCAATGGAACGCAAGGCCACGAGTTGCTCGCGCCGCGCCATGAGTTCTTCGAGTTCGATCTGGCGCTGCGAGGGGGCCGAATCGGGGCGGGGCACTTTGGCGCGGGCGAACGCAACGATCATTTGCGCGTCGATATTGTCGCTCTTGGCCAGTTGCCCCATGGCCTTGGCGAAGTCGCGTACGTGGCGCGGATTGACGACGCTTACGGCAATGGCCTTGGCGTGAAGGCAGAGGCTTAAATCTCGCTCATAGCCGCCGGTGGCTTCCATGACGACGTGGGCGTTTTCGGGCAGCGCTTGGATCAACTGGGCGTGGCCTAGCGGAGTGTTGGTGTATTGTTTTTTCATTCCCGGAGCGCTCACGGCCAGGGTTTTTTTGGCGATGTCGATGCCGACGTAAACAGGGGATGGATTCATGTTGGTGGATGGTTTTTTGTTGATGTAGACTGGAAGGAGCAGTTCCGACTCAACCTTGCGATACGATCTCATGGGGCTTTTTGTTGGGCTCCAAGGATCAAGCAACTCTTCGAGTTTGGACTGTGCGGTTGAGGCGATCATGCTTTAGCACGGACTTGCTTAAGCGCTCCTTGCTTTAAGCCGTCCAGGACCGTCGTCGATCTGACCCCAACCGTGCCGGAGCGGTCGGCCGACCGCTCCGGCAAATCCAGCCGCCACAAGCTATAGCTCATGGCTAAGAGAAAAGAGAGGAAAACGAACCGGGTTGATGAGGGGCGCCTGGCGCCCCTCAAACTCCCCGCACCGCTCGCCGCGGCAGGCGTTCGGGGGGAACTTAAAGAATGACATGCCGGACAACATACAAGGCCGTCGCGGCTGTCTTTGTGCGGCTTACTAACTCCCGGCCTCCTTTCGGAATAACCCGAAGGGGGGCTTGAGTTAAAAATAACCAGACAGCCCAAGGACGAATTATGACGCCGTTTATTTCCACTCTCTGGTATTACGTGGATGCAGAGAATCATCTGCTTGGCCCCGTAAGTACCGCCGCTCTCGATCTCTTTTTTGTGGAGGGATTTATCTCCCTCGGCACGCGGATCATCCGCGAAAACGGAGTGGAATATCAGACCTATGGCTCCATTTTCAGCGACTCCAGTCTGCGGGACTCGCTTTATTGAATCTCCGATTGGTTTTGCCCCTCGTTACGAATCTGGAGATTGGGAACGAGGAAAAGAGGAAACGTTGCGACTCAAACAACGCAACTGCCCGAAGCGGTGCGCGTAAGCCGACGCTATCGCGCGGTAGCGCGGAATGGGTCCAGCGTCACGCTGGTCACGCTGGGGTCCAGCGGTTGTGCTCACGGATCAGATCCACCAGGCGATCCACCGCCTCCTCCTGCGGGATATTGAACTTCACCGGCGTCTTGCCCACATAGAGATTGATCTTCCCAGGAGCGCCGCCCACATAACCGAAATCCGCATCGGCCATCTCACCCGGGCCATTCACAATGCAGCCCATCACCGCAATCTTCAGCCCCTTCAAATGCCCCGTCGCCGCCTTGATGCGCGCCGAAGTCTCCTGAATATTATAAAGCGTCCGGCCACACGACGGGCACATCGTGTACTCCGTCTTCGTAATACGACTCCCCGCCGCCTGCAAAATCGCGTAAGCCACCGGAATCTCGTTCACACTGTCCTCCGTGAGCGAAACGCGGATCGTGTCGCCCAAGCCGTCGCAGAGCAGCGAGCCGATGCCAATCGCGCTCTTAATGCGCCCATCCTCCCCGTCGCCCGCCTCCGTCACGCCGAGGTGCAGCGGGTAGTTCCAACCCTTCTCATCGAGCCGGGCGGCCAGCAGTCGGTACGCCTCGATCATCACCTTCACATTGCTCGACTTCATCGAGAAAACCAGCTCGTGGTAATCGAGATCGCGGGCGATCTGGGCAAATTCCAGGGCGCTCTCGACCATCCCTAGCGGCGAATCGCCGTAGCGGTTCATGATCCGGTCGCTTAAAGACCCATGGTTCGTGCCGATGCGCATCGCCACGCCGCGCTCTTTACAAAGACAGACCAGCGGCGTGAATCGTTCGCGAAGACGCTCCAGCTCCGCCACGTACTCAGTGTCCGTGTATTCGAGCACCTTGAACTTCTTGCTGTCGGCATAGTTCCCCGGGTTGATCCGGATTTTCTCCACCCACTTGGCGGCTTCCATCGCCGCATCGGGCTTGAAATGGATATCGGCCACCAGCGGCACATTGCAGCCGCGTTCGCGCAGCCCGGCGGCGATCAACTGCAAATTCGCCGCATCCTTGACGGTCGGCGCGGTGATCCGGACAATCTCGCACCCGACCTCGGCCAGCGCGAGCGTCTCTTTGATGCACGCCTCGGTGTCCATGGTGTCGGCCGTGATCATCGACTGAACCCGCACAGGATTCTCGCCGCCGATGCCGACGTTGCCGACTTTGACCTCGCGGGTGACGCGCCGTTGGAATGAACTGGAACTCATCTTGCCTGCAAGCTTACCCGGAAATGGGCGATTGGGAAGGAAGGATTGGCACCTCCATTGTGTGAGCCCTCATGGAAACGGGCGAAAAAATCCTATTTATTGTGAATATCAATTCGCGCTCTCTGCAGAACGTGGGAGACGGATACTTAGCGCCTCGAGCGGTGGTATGTCTGTCGATTTGGGCCGGAAGGAAATTTGCAGAGGCAATGAATCGCCCTCTGCAGGAGGGTTTTTAATCTCCAGTTCAAAAGCGGTTCCAGGTTTCTTATTGAAAATTTCCGGCAGCGGTACGTACCAGGTAGATCCTTCTTTCGACTCTTTGTGATTAATTCCGGCTAAGGTTGGCGTAATCCGATACCTGTCTAGCGGGTTAACGCCTATCCAGCGGCAACGCACATTCAGCAAGGTATAGGCTGGCCGCTGCAAAACCTTGAAGCCATCCACAATAAGGGTTGTTTCGTCGGAAACCTTAACAGTGATTGGAAACGTGGGGTCGGCGGCGTTAACGCGGATGCACGCAAGGAATATCGCGAGGAGGAGTATGGATATTCTCATGCAGGTTTATCTGCGGAGTGTGGACCAAGAAAAAGGGCTTATTCCCCGAGTAGCGCCCGGTAAGCCGCCGCGTCCTGGAGCTTCGCAACTTCCTCGGGCGCGTCGAGCTTGAGGGCAAAGAGCCAGCCTTCGCCGTAGGGATCGGTATTGACCAGCGCGGGGCTGTCCGCCAGCGCTTCGTTGACGGCCACGATCGTCCCGGAGACCGGGGCGTAGATGTCCCCGGCGGATTTGACCGATTCCACCACGGCGATGGACGCGCCCGCGGCCACTTTATCGCCCACGGTCGGCAGTTCCACGAACACCACGTCGGTGAGTTCTTCCTGGGCGTGGTCAGTAACGCCGATGCGCGCCGTATCTCCCTCGATGCGGATCCATTCGTGCGTTTCGGTGTATTTAAGGTCGTCGGGAACGTTCATTGTCTATTTACGGTGAAGCGGTTTTTTTTCGATGGTGGCCGGGAAACGGCGTCCCCGGATGTCGATTTCGATTTCTTCGTTGATTCGGGCGAATTCGCTCGGGATGTAGGCCATCCCGATGCCGATACCGAGGGTGGGGGAGAGGGTGCCGCTGGTGGTTTCGGCAATCACTTCCCCGTTTTTGAAGATTTTATAGTGCGAGCGCGGCGGCGGCGTCTTGCCCTTCATTTTAAAGGGGACGAGGCGCTTGGCTACGCCTTGGGCGCGCTGTTCAGCCAGCTTGGGCCGCCCGATGAAGTCCGGCTTCTCCAGGTCGACGAAGAAGGACATGCCCGCTTCGATCGGCGTGTGGCTGGCCGAGAGGTCCGACCCATTGAGCGGGTAGCACATTTCCAGGCGCAGCGTGTCGCGCGCGCCGAGGCCGCAGGGGCGGATGCCGAGATCGGAGCCCTTCTCCAGGATGCTCTGCCAGACCGTCGGGGCGAATTCCGCCTTGAAGAAAAGCTCGAAGCCGTCCTCGCCGGTGTAGCCCGTGCGGGCGATCCAGACCGTCGTGCAGCAGGCGTCGTAGTGCTTGATCTCGTTGCGGGCGGGGCGGGAGATTTTGCCCTCGAAAAAGCGGTCGAAAAGCACCGCGGCGCGGGGTCCCTGGACGGCCAGGCCCGCGAATTCGTCACTGCGGTTCTCCAGCGTAACGCCCGGGGCCAGGTGGCTCTGGAGCCAGGCCACATCCTCGTCGATCTTGGAGGCGTTGACGACGAGCAGATAGCGGCCCTCTTCCAGCCGGTAGGCGAGCAGATCGTCGATGACGCCGCCCTCCGGATTGAGCAGAAAGGTGTACTGGCATTCGCCCGGGGCCAGGCGCTCTATATTATTGGTGAGCACCTGGTTCAGCCAGTTGGCCGCCTCGGGCCCGCTGACGAAAACCTCGCCCATGTGGGAAATATCGAACACGCCGACGGCGTTGCGCACGGCATGGTGTTCATCCAGGATGCCGGTGTAATGGACGGGCATGTTCCAGCCGCCGAAATCGACCATTTTGCCGCCCGCGGCGACATGGGTTTCGAAGAGGGGCGTTTTCTTTGGCGGTGTGGTATGGGTGGCTTCGGAGGACACAAGCGCGGATGCTAGAGTCGGCGGTTTGCGAAGTCAAGAATCCGCCCCCGGCTTTTGCTGTTGCCCAAAAGCGTGGGGCGCTGCTAGGTTGCGCCCTTCCTAACTATGAACCGATTCGAAAACCAGATCGCCATTGTCACCGGAGCCGGCCGCGGCATCGGGGAAGCCATTGCCAAGACCCTCGCGGAGGGAGGGGCAAAAATTGCCTGTGTGAGCCGTTCGGAAGCGAACTCAGCCAAGGTCGCCGACGCGATCAACGCCCTCCACCCCGGCGCGGCCAAGCCCTACGCCGTGGACGTGGCCGACAAAAAGGCCGTCGAAGCCGCCGCCGCGAAGATTTTCGCCGACTTTGGCAAGGTCGATATCCTGGTCAACAACGCCGGGATCACCCGCGACGGCCTGGCCATGCGCATGAGCGAGGAAGACTGGGACGCCGTGCTCGATACCAACCTCAAGGGGGCCTTTAATTTCATCCAGGCCGTCATGCGCCCGATGATCAAGCAGCGCTCCGGGCGGATCGTCAACATCGCCAGCGTCGCGGGCCTGATGGGCAACGCGGGCCAGGCCAACTACGCCGCCAGCAAAGCGGGCCTGATTGGCTTGACCAAAACGCTCGCCCGCGAACTGGCCGGACGGGGAATCACCGTCAACGCCGTCGCTCCCGGGTTTATCAAGACGGACATGACCGATGTGCTCAATGACAACATCAAGACCGCCGTGGTCGGGCAGATTCCGCTGGGCCGCTTCGGCGAACCGGGCGACATCGCCGCCGCCGTGGCCTACCTGGCCAGCGCGGAGGCCAGCTACATCACAGGCCAAACCCTCGCGGTCGATGGCGGCATGGTGATGGCGTAATCCGCCGGATCGCTCTTATTCCAGAGAGATTTACAAGACCCCGCGCCCTGGTAACCCTCGGCGCGGGTTCTTTTTAGTCCTTGGAGCCGGAATTTTTCCGGGGCGCTCTCGTTGCCTTGGGGACCTTGGCCTTCTTGGCGGGTTTGGCTGCCTTAACGGCTTTGACCTCCTTGACCGTCTTGAGCGGGTTGAGCGACTTGGGTGCCTTCGGAGCCCGGATGCGCTTTGGCTTGGCCGGGGCGGAGCGCTTCTTGGCGGTCGCCTTCTTAATAGAAGGATCTGAGGGAGTCTCGGGAGCCTCCTCCTTGGCATGGAAGGCCCGGATGGCGTCGCGCAGCTCGGCGGCCCGCTCGTAGGCTTCCGCCGCAACGGCCCGGTCCATCTCCTGCTCCATCATTTCCAGCTTGGAGAGCGGGCGCTTGCCCTGAAGCTCGCTTAGCCACTCACCTAAAAATTCCACCTCTGGGCACGTCTCCGCCGGTTCGGGGCGGGCGCGGAGCATCTCTAATATAGAATCCCGGCTCCGCTCGATGTGGGCGATCGCCCCGGCGATATTCCCGCGCTCCAGATCAATCGACGCCTTCGCCCGGGTGTTCATCATCATAACGTAGGGCCGGAACTGCTCGAATGACCAGGAGATCTCCTCCCGTTCGGCATACTTCGAGACGAACGCAAAAAGATCGAGGTTGTGCTGAGTGTCGCGCACTACCCCCTTGAAGTCCTCCAGCTGAAAGAGCGCCAGATAGCGGTGATAGTATTGCACCCCCTCCTGATGGAGCTCTCCGCATTCGTCTCCATTAAGAGTGTACGACTGATCCTCCGCCTCGGCTTCCGCCGCGCGCGTCTTGTGCCAGTCCAGGAGCGACTCGAACCCGTTAGGGCGCAACCCGTCCGGGCGTCCGGCGACTTCCATCTGAATCAGGCCGAGATCGAGGCGGAGCTGAATCTTCTCCTTGCCGTCGATTCCCCTGATTCTACGGACGCGAATCTGCCCCGGCTCATGCGGCCAGCCTTCGAGCAACGTGTTCAAATCCAAATTCATGATGCACCTATAGTCGAAGCTAGAAATCGGGTGAAAACAAGCAGGAAAGCGGCTCTCCCCCCGCAAAAAGCGTAAAAAAAATAAAAACACCCCTTGCAGATCCAAGGGGACGGGAGTAAAACAACCCTCCCGCGTTTTCTGTGGCCCGAAAGGCCCGCCAGGGACCGTGGGAGACGAAAAATTCAGCCGGTGCTCGGAATTTACTTGCGCCGTAGCCGTATTCGTCTACAGTTCGCGCTCCCCGCAACCAGCAGTGGATGTGGAATCCATGCTGTGAAGCGGGATTTTTAGTCCCTGTAACCGGGGAGAGAAATTTTTGATTTTTTAACATGCCAACGATCAACCAGCTTGTCCGTAAGGGACGCAATAAGGTGACGGTGAAATCCAAGTCGCCGGCGCTAGTTAGCTGCCCGCAGCGCCGTGGCGTCTGCGTGCAGGTCATGACCCGCACCCCGAAAAAGCCGAACTCCGCTCTTCGTAAAGTCGCCAAAGTCCGGTTGACCAATGGTCAGGAAGTCATCGCCTACATTCCGGGCGAAGGTCACAACCTCCAGGAGCACTCCATTGTGCTTGTTCGTGGCGGCCGTGTGAAAGATCTTCCTGGTGTTCGCTATCACATCGTTCGCGGCACGCTGGACGCCCTCGGGGTGGACGGTCGCCGCCGTTCGCGTTCCAAATACGGAGCCAAACGCCCGAAGCCGGGTCAAGAAGCCGCCGCTGGTAAGGGCAAGAAGAAATAATTTCCTATGTCTCGTCGTCGCAGAGTCATCAAAAAAACCGAGAAGTTTGACAGCCGTTACGGCAGTCCCTTGGTTGCCCGCCTGATCAACACCATCATGGAGAGCGGTAAGAAATCCGTCGCAGAACGGATTGTTTACGGCGCCATCGAAAAAACCCGCGAGGGTTCCGATGCCGTTGATCCGCTCGAAACGCTCAACAAGGCGATCGACAACGTCAAGCCCCGGCTTGAAGTTAAGTCCCGCCGCGTGGGTGGCGCGACCTACCAGGTCCCGATGGAAGTTCCCGTTCCCCGGCAGCTGGCTCTCGCCATGCGCTGGATCGTCACCTTTGCCTCCAAGCGCAAGAGCATCCCCATGCTGGAAGCCCTCGCCGCCGAACTCAAGGAAGCGGCCGCCGGACAGGGTAACGCCATTAAGAAACGCGACGACACGCACAAGATGGCCCAGGCAAACCGGGCATTCGCGCATTTCCGATTCTAACCTAATTTAACGCCGTGGCTGACACTGTTTCCAATCCAAACTCGCCGAACCGGGCCTATCCCCTGGAGCGCACTCGCAACATCGGGATCGCCGCTCATATCGACGCGGGCAAAACCACCCTCACCGAACGCGTGCTCTTCTACACGGGCATGATCCACAAGATCGGTGAAGTGCACGAAGGCACTACCGCCACCGATTGGATGGAGCAGGAGCGCGAACGTGGCATCACGATCACCTCCGCCGCCACCACTTGTTTCTGGCAGCAGGTCAAGCAAGAGGGCGTCGTCAAGTTGTACGAGGGCATCAAGCACCGCGTCAACATCATCGACACTCCCGGTCACGTTGACTTCACTGCCGAAGTTGAACGCTCCTTGCGCGTTCTCGACGGTGCAATCGCCGTATTCTGCGGCGTCGCCGGGGTTCAGCCCCAGTCCGAGACTGTCTGGCGTCAGGCCACCAAATACGGTGTGCCGCGGATCGCTTTCGTCAACAAGATGGACCGCACGGGTGCCAACTTTGAGAACGCTCTCAACGACATGCGCACCAAGCTCGGTGCGAATGCATGGCCGATTCTCATCCCGCTCGGCAAGGAAGACTACCTCCGTGGCCAGCTCGACGTCATCAACAAGAAGGCGATCGTCTACTCCGACAACGACCAGTGGGGCTCCACCTACACCGTCGAAGAGATTCCCGCTGAATTTAAGGCCCAAGTCGACAAAGCCTACGACGAACTCGTTTCCGCCGTTGCCGACCTCGATGACGAAATCGGCACCCTCTTCCTCGAGGAGAAGCCCATCAGCATTGAAGCGCTTAAGCATGGCATTCGCCGCTTAACCATCGCCAACAAGTTCATTCCCGTCGTCGGCGGTTCCGCCTTTAAGAACAAAGGCGTCCAGTACCTCGTCGACGCCGTCATTGATTATCTTCCGAGCCCGATCGAGACCCTCCCGGCCCAGGGCCAGAACCCTGACACCGGCGAAGAAATCCTCGTTCGCGCCGATGACAACGCCAAGTTCTGTTCGCTCGCGTTCAAACTTTGGAGCGATCCTTTCGTCGGCAAGCTCGTCTTCTTCCGTGTTTACTCCGGCAAGCTGACCAAGGGCGACACCGTCTACAATCCCCGCACCCACAAGCGCGAGCGCATCAGCCGGCTCATCCAGATCCAGGCCGACAAGCGCGAAGACATCGACACGTGCTACTCGGGTGATATCGCCGCCATCGTCGGCATCAAGAACATCACCACGGGCGACACGCTGGCCTCCGAAGACTTCAGCGTCATCCTCGAACCGCCGTCGTTCCCCGACCCGGTCATCTCCATGGCCATCGAGCCGAAAACCAAGGTCGACCAGGAGAAAATGTCCATCGCTCTTCAGCGCCTCGCCGAAGAAGATCCGACCTTCCGCGTTTTCACCAACGAAGAAACCGGCCAAACGATCATCGCTGGCATGGGCGAGCTTCACCTCGAAATCATTCGCGATCGTATGATGCGCGAATTCAAGGTCGAGGCGAACTCCGGCAAGCCGCAGATCGCCTACCGCGAAACCATCACTTCCGAAGCCGTTGGCGAAGGCAAGTTGGTCAAGCAGTCCGGTGGCCGCGGTCAGTACGGTCACGTGGTCGTCCGCGTCACGCCAAACGAGCGCGGCAAAGGCATCATCATCGAGAACAAAACCGTTGGTGGTTCCATTCCCAAGGACTTCATCCCGGCCGTCAAGAAGGGTCTCGAAGAGGCCGTTCTGAACGGTGTTGTGGGTGGCTATCCGGTCATCGACGTTTCCATCGACATCATCGACGGATCCTTCCACGAGGTCGACTCCAACGAAATGGCGTTCAAGATGGCCGCCATTTTCGCAGCCAAAGACGGCTTCAAAAAAGCCAAGTCGATCCTGCTGGAGCCGATCATGAAGGTGGAGAACATCACCCCCGAAGAGTTCCAGGGCGACATTCTGGGCGACCTCAACCGTCGCCGTGGGCGCATCCAAAACATGGAATCCAAGGGCAATCTCTCGGTGGTTCACGCCGAAGTGCCGCTGGCCGAAATGTTCGGTTACTCCACTTCCATCCGGTCCCTCTCTAAGGGCCGCTCCTCCTACTCGATGGAGCCCTCACACTTTGAACAAGTCCCCGCTGGCGTCCTCGCGGCGGTGCTCGACCAGAAAGGTTAATTTCCCAACCCGCTCTTTATATGACAAACGGTCAACGAATTCGCATCCGGCTTAAGGCTTTCGACTATCGGATGCTCGATCAGTCCTCCTTGGATATTGTCGAAACCGCAAAGCGCACTGGCGCCAAAGTCGCGGGCCCGATTCCGCTTCCCACGCGGATCGAAAAATTTACCGTCAACCGTTCCCCGCACGTGGATAAAAAATCCATGGAACAGTTCGAAATCCGCACCCACAAACGGCTGCTGGACATCATCGAACCGACCGCGAAAACGGTGGATGAATTGAAGAAGCTGAACCTCCCGGCTGGTGTTGATATCACCATCAAGATCTGACCGGCGTTCCTGAACCACGAAATCGAATGAAATACGGACTGCTAGGTAAGAAAATCGGGATGACCCGAGTCTACGACGAGAAGGGGAAAATCACCCCTGTCACCGTCGTCGACGTGAGCGGCAATACGCTGCTCCAGGTCAAGACCCTTGAAAAGGACGGCTACAGCGCCATCCAGGTCGGGTTCGACACGCAAAAAGAATCGCGCCTGCCGAAGGCGCAGTTGGGCCGCTACAAGAAGGCCAACTCCGAGCCGAAGAAAGTTGTGCGCGAATTCCGCCTCACCGCCTCCGAAACCGTCGAAGGCGAACTGAATCTCAAGGCAGATCATTTCCAGGTCGGCCAGATTGTCGACGTCATCGGGCAGTCCAAGGGCAAAGGGTTCCAAGGTGTCGTGCGCAAGCATAACGCCGACGGACAGCCTGCTTCCCACGGTTCCATGATGCACCGCCGCCCCGGTTCCATCGGCTGCCGATCCACTCCCGGCCGTATTTGGAAGAACCAGAGCATGCCCGGTCACATGGGCGACGAACGCGTCACGGTTCAAAATCTTCAAATTGTTCAAGTGCGCGAAGCCGAACAGGTTCTCTTGATTCGCGGCGCGATCCCCGGTGCCAACGGCGGCTACGTCGTGGTTCGTCCGGCAAAGAAATCACCACTTCCCGCGGAGGCTAAGTAGAAATGAGCGCTACCGTTCTTTCAGTTGAAGCAGCTAAGGCTGCAAAAGTTGTCGTTATCGAAAACGGCATCGGAACCCAAGCCGTTCATGACGTGGTCGTCGCGCTTCGCGCCGCCCGCCGCAGCGGCACCGCCTCCACCAAGACGAAGGCAGAAGTCAATCTCTCCGGCTCCAAGCCGTGGCGTCAAAAAGGCACGGGCCGCGCCCGCGCCGGTTACAAATCGTCGGTTGTTTGGACTGGCGGCGGCGTCGTTTTCGGCCCGAAATACCGCGACTACACCAAGAAAGTGACCAAATCGGTTCGCCGTTTGGCTCTCCGCAAGGCGCTCAGTTCCCGGATTATCGCCGGTGACGTTCTCGTCGTTGAAAACTTCGCAATTCTCGAACCGAAGACCAAAACCTTCGTTAAGTGGGTGCAGGAGAACGCGGGAGTCGAAAAGACCCTCATTATTGGCAAGGATTTCGACGAGACCACCTTCAAGGCGGCTCGCAACGTCCAACCGACCCGTCTCATCACGGCCTCTGAGGTGAACACCGAAGACCTTCTTGCTTACAAGAAGATCGTCATTACCCAGGACGCCCTGAACCAACTCGCAGAAAGGACGCAGAAATGAGTGATCCTCAAGATTTGATCAAAACCATCGCCTTTACCGAAAAGGCGACCATTCTCAGCGAGAAGCACGGAAAATACGTCTTCCGCGTGGCTCCGAGCGCCAACAAACTTCAAATCAAAGCGGCCGTCGAAAGCCTCTTTGGCAAGAAGGTTGCGGACGTCAACACCGCCAACTTCGCAGGCAAAAAGCGCCGCGAACGCCGCGCCGACGCGGGCCGTACCGCCCACTGGAAAAAGGCCATCGTGACCCTGAAAGCCGGGGAAAAGATCGAACTGGCATAACCATTTAATCCAACATGGCACTTAAAACTTTTCGTCCTCTGACCCCCGCACAGCGCTACAAAGCGTTGCCGGACTTTGAGGAAATCACCAAGGGCAAGCCGGAGAAGAGCTTGACGGTTACGCTGAAGAAGAGCGGTGGCCGCAATAACCGGGGCCGCATGACTTCCCGCCACATTGGTGGCGGTCACAAGCAGAAGTACCGCATCATCGACTTCAAACGCCAGAAGTTTGGCGTCGTGGCCGAGGTCATCGGCATCGAATACGATCCGAATCGTACCGCCCGTATCGCTTTGATCCAGTACACCGACGGCATCAAGAGCTACATTCTCGCCCCCGTCGGCCTGACGGTCGGAGCGAAGGTGGTCTCTGGTCCGGACGCGGCTCCTGAAGTGGGCAACGCACTCCCGCTCAAGAATATCCCGCTTGGCTCCTCGATCCACAATATCGAGCTTGCACCCGGCAAAGGTGGCCAGATCGCCCGCTCGGCTGGCCAGCAAGCCATCTTGAGCAACCGCGAAGCCGGTTATGCACTGATCAAGATGCCTTCCGGTGAAATTCGCAAGATTCACGAAGCCGCCTACGCGACGATCGGACAGGTTGGAAACGTCGATCACATGAACGTTTCCTCCGGTAAAGCGGGCCGCAGCCGTTGGCTGGGTATCCGTCCTCACGTTCGCGGTATGGTGATGAACCCCGTCGATCACCCCATGGGTGGCGGTCAGGGCAAATCCAAGGGCGGTGGCGGACGCCATCACCCGATGAGCCCGTGGGGCCAGCTCGCGAAGGGCTTCAAAACCCGTCGCAAGCACAAGGAGAGCAACAACCGCATCGTGCAGCGTCGCAACGCCAAGAAGTAGCAGACTATGGGAAGATCACTGAAAAAGGGGCCTTTCGTTGAGCTCCATTTGCTCGAGAAAATCGACAAACTCAATGCCGGTGGCGTCAAGAAGCCGATCAAGACCTGGTCGCGCCGCTCGATGATCACTCCGGACTTCGTTGGCCATACCTTCCTCGTTCACAACGGGAAGATCTTTAACTCGGTGTTTGTGACGGAGAACATGGTCGGTCACAAACTCGGCGAATTTTCGCCTACCCGCGTGTTCAAGAAGCACGGGGCGCACACCGCGAAGGTGACGAAATAATTTATGCTGCGTCCTGTCGTAATGGCAGGCGTGGTGATCGTGGCGCTGACAAAAGGGTCGGCTGCCATTGGGGGTGGTTCTTTCTCAGATTCAGACATTGAAGTAACGGAAGCAAAGGTGACGCTTCAGACGGTTACCGCCGAGAACGAAGTTCTTAAGCGGCAACTGGGTGAAGCGAAGGACGCCATAAAGTCCCTCACTGAAAGCCTGGCCGTGTCAAACGGCGAGGCGGAAGTTTTCCGGCGGGAGGCTGCGGATCTTAAGCTGCGGATGACGGCGCTCGGAGTCGATGGACTCAGCGGCGACAAAAGCAAGCTTGAGCAGCGTCTCCTCAAGGCGGTACGCGACCTTCAGCTCGTCCAGGGCGAAAAGGACAAGCTGGCCGAGGAACTGGTACAGTTAAGTGAGGCGGTCTTGCGGTTTACCAAAGTGGCAACAACCGACGACGCCGAAGCCCGAATGGCTTTGGAGGCTCGGATGCGCAGCGCGGAAGAGACGCTCGGGGTTCCCGGGAACAACACCGCGCAGCCCTCCAACCGTCCCGGGAGTTTGAACGACGGGATGGTCGTAAGCATTAAAGAAGATCTATCCTTGGTGGTGGCCAACATTGGCAGCCAGCAGGGGGTGAGGGTGGCGATGCCACTGAAAGTAATCCGCGACGGACGAATCATTGGATTAGTCCGGGTGGTGGATGTGCGAGAAAAAATTTGCGGTGCTGTGATACAAAGTCTGGATTCGGAAAAGAATAAAATTAAAGTGGGCGATCGCCTGATGGTAGATACCCAGTAAAAGTTTAACTAACATGCAGATCCATTCGACAACAAAGTACGCGCGTATCTCGGCCTTCAAGGCCCGGGAGGTGGCGCGTGAAATCCAGGGCCTGCCCGTCGCAACGGCCCTCGACATCGTTGCGTTCAGCCCGAAAAAGGCGGCCGCTCTGATTGCCAAGACGCTCAAGAGCGCCGTCGCCAACGCCGAGAACAATGCCAATCTGCGTGCGGACACCCTCGTCGTCAAAGAAGCGACCATCGGCGAAGGCCCCACAACCAAGCGCTTCCAACCGAAAGCGCGCGGCAGTGCCGGCCCGATCCTGAAACGTTCTTCCCACATTCGCATCGTGGTGACGGACGAGATTGAAATTCCGCAGCGCGGCGCCAAGAAAACCGCCGCCAAGCCTAGCACCAAGAAGGGCGATAAAGCCTCTTAATCATTATGGGACAGAAAGTTAATCCAATCGGCTATCGTCTCGCCGTCAACCGCGACTGGCGCTCCCGCTGGTATGCGTCTCCCAAGGATTTCCCTGATTTCCTTCACGCCGATCTCCAGATCCGCAACTACGTTAAAAAGAAGCTCGCCCTGGCTGCCGTTTCCAAGATCGTCATCGAACGCGCCTGGAACAGCCTGCGCGTGACCATCTATACAGCGCGTCCTGGCATCGTGATCGGCCGTAAGGGTTCCGAGATCGAGAAGATGACCGAAGAAATCGGCCACATGTCCGGCGGCAAGCAGGTCAAGATCGACATTCAGGAGATCAAGACCCCTGAGCTCGACGCCCAACTCGTTGCCGAGAACATCGCTCTCCAGATCGAGCGCCGTATTTCCTTCCGCCGCGCCATGAAGAAAGCCGTCCAGACCACGATGGACTTTGGAGCATCGGGTGTGAAAGTCCGTTGCGCCGGACGCTTGGGTGGTGCTGAAATTTCCCGCGCCGAACGTTATCACGAAGGCAAAGTGCCGCTGCATACGCTGCGCACCCCGATCGACTACGGATTTACCGAAGCCAACACCGTTTACGGCAAAATCGGCGTCAAAGTGTGGCTCTGCAAGCCTGAACCCGCGCCGGTCGAGGCCCAACCCGCTGCCAAAAACGCCTAGCCGGCCAACCCGAATTCATTAGAGGAGAATAGTTTATGCCACTGATGCCCAAACGCGTGAAGTACCGGAAGACCCAGCGGGGAAGCCGCACAGGTCTTGCTTCGCGCAACGTGACGATCGATTTCGGTGCCTACGCGCTTCAGACCCTGGAACGCGCATGGATCACCAACACCCAGATTGAAGCTGCCCGTGTTGCTCTCACCCGTAACATGAAACGCAAAGGCAAGCTCTGGATCCGTGTGTTCCCGGACAAGTCCGTGACCGCCCGCCCGCCGGAAACCCGAATGGGTAAAGGCAAAGGCCAGCCCGAATACTGGGTTGCCGTGGTTCGTCCTGGTAACATCCTTTTTGAGCTGGATGGCGTATCGGAATCCGTCGCCCGCGAGTCGCTGCGTCTCGCCGCGACCAAGCTTCCCATCCGCACCAAATTCCTAACGCTCCACCGTGTGGCTCCCGCCGCCTAGTTCCAGGTATGAAGATCAAAGAAATCAAAGAATTGAGCGTTGAAGAACTTCAGGCCCGCAAGCGGGAACTGAAAAAGGAAGGGTTCAATCTCCGGCTGCAACAGCAGACCGGCCAGCTTGAAAAGCCCAGCCAGATTCGTTCCATCCGCCGCGAGGTCGCCCGGATTGAAACCCTCCTCACCCTGCGCGCCGGCCAGACCGCCTAACGCCATAAAATTTAGAGTCCAATGACTGAGAATCAATCCGTAACAACCGAAACTGCCCGCAATTTGCGCAAGACGCGCGTGGGCGTCGTGGTTTCCAGCAAGGCGAACAAAACCGCCGTCGTCCAGACGGTGACCCGCGTACCGCACGCAAAGTTTGGCAAGATCATCAAGCAGGTCAAAAAGTTCCATGCTCACGATGAGGAGAACCAAGCACAGGTTGGTGATACCGTCCGTATCGCGGAGACTCGCCACATCAGCAAATTAAAATGCTGGAGGGTTGTTGAAATCCTCAAGCATTAGTGTAATCTCGCAACCCCTTTCGTAATATGCTTCAGATCCGATCCAGAATCGACGTGGCCGATAACACCGGCGCACGCATGGCCAAGATGATTGGCGTCATCGGCAAGCCGACCAAAATAGCGCATGTCGGCGACATTATCACCGCGCACATCCGTGAGGCCTCTCCTGGCGGCACCGTCAAGAAAGGCGATGTGGTCCGCGCCGTGGTGGTTCGCTCGCGTCATCCGGTCCGGCGCGAGGACGGTTCGTATCTCCGCTTCGACAACAACGCCATCGTCATCATCGACAAAGACCTCAACCCGCGCGGCACGCGCATCTTCGGCCCGGTCGCTCGCGAACTTCGCGAACGCAACTTCATGAAGATCGTCTCCCTTGCTCCCGAAGTCCTATGACCATTCAGAAATTTCACGTTAAGAAGGGCGACCAGGTCCAGGTCATTTCCGGTAACCAAAAAGGTTCCACCGGGAAAGTTCTCCAGGTCATCTCCAAGAAAGCGCAAGTCCTCATCGAGGGCGTGCGTCTTATCAAAAAGCACACCCGCAAATCTCAGGACCAGCCTCAGGGCGCGATCATCCAGCGCGAAGGTCCGATTCACGTCTCCAACGTGAAAGTGGTAGAGAGTGGAAAGAAAGGAAAGGCGGCTTAACCAACTAGCCCGCCCCCAAGAATCCGGAAACGCATATGGCAGTAGAATTTTATACCGAATACAAGGAACGGGTTGTTCCGGCTCTGAAAGAAAAGCTCGGAGTCAAGAACCCGCACCAGATCCCTTCCATCAAGAAGGTGGTCGTAAACACCTGCGTTGGGTCCGCCACCGACGTGAAGCAGGCGCTTGAGGACGCGAAAGCGGAACTCGCCCTGATCACCGGGCAGAAGCCGGCGGAAACCCGCGCCAAAAAGAGCATCGCGAACTTCAAACTGCGTGGCGAGCAAGCCATCGGCGCGAAGGTCACGCTCCGTGGCGCCCGGATGTACGAGTTTTTGGAACGTCTCATCAAGACGGCCCTTCCGCGTATCCGCGACTTTCGTGGCATTTCGCCGAAGGCTTTCGACGGTCAGGGCAACTACACGCTCGGCGTCGCCGACCAGAGCATTTTCCCTGAAGTGGAACTCGACAAGATCAAGCGTACCGTCGGGTTTGACATCACCATCGTAACGAGTGCAACCTCAAATGCTGACGCGAAAGCGTTGCTGACTGAAATGGGAGTTCCGTTCACCGATAAGGCCAAGAAACCCGCCGCCCCCAAAGCGGCCTAGTCCCAGCGGCCTAATTAAAATAAGATATGAGCCATTTGTCCGATCCCATTGCCGACTTTCTCACGCGTCTGCGTAACAGCTACAACGCGGCCAAAACGGAAACGGTGGCCCCCTATTCCAAGATCAAGGCGGAAATCGCCCGCATCCTGAAGCAGGAAGGCTACATTGCCGGTTACGAAGTCATCTCCACTGGCAAATTCCCCGAGATTCGCGTCACGAACAAGTTTGTCAACCGCGCCCCGGCCATCACCGGCCTTAAGCGCGTTAGCAAACCGGGTCTTCGCCGTTATGTTGGTTCCCAGGAAATTCCGCGCGTTCTCGGCGGCCTCGGGATTTCCATCCTCTCCACGCCTCGCGGAATTATCACGGGGCGCGAAGCAAAGAAACAAAACGTCGGTGGCGAATTGCTCGCCTACGTTTGGTAATACCCTTTAATTTGTATGTCGCGAATTGGTAAAAAAGCTATCGATCTGCCGAAGGCGGTGAAAGTCGCCGTTTCTCCGGAAGGTGGAGTCAAAGTCGAGGGCCCTAAAGGCAAGCTCGAGTGGACTCTGCCCAAGCAGATCACCGCGAAGGTTGAAGAATCGAAAGTCGTCGTCGAGCGTGCCAACGAACTGCGCAGCGTCCGTGCCTTGCACGGCCTCTCCCGCGCTCTCGTAGCCAACATGGTCATCGGCGTTTCCGAGGGATTCAGCAAGGATCTCGAAATCCAGGGCGTTGGTTTCAAGGCTGCCGTCCAAGGCAAGATCTTGAACCTCAGCCTCGGGTTCTCCCATCCGATCCTCTTCCCGATCCCGGAAGGCATCAAAATCACCGTCACGGAAAACACCAAGCTCAAGGTCGAAGGCATCGACAAGAAAGTCGTCGGCCAGGTTGCCGCTGACATCCGTGGCTACTATCCGCCCGAGCCTTACAAGGGCAAGGGTGTCCGTTACTCTGACGAACACGTCGTCCGCAAGGAAGGCAAAACCGTTCAATAATCTCCTATGGCATCTCTGGAAAAAGTTAAATTGCGCCATGTCCGGCTCCGGAAGCGGATTGTCGGGACGGTGGAACGCCCTCGTTTGGCAGTGCATTTTTCGGGCAAAAATATTTATGCCCAGGTGATCGACGACGTGACCGGCCGCACTCTGGCCGCAGCCACGACGACCGAGAAGAGCCTGGCAGGCGACACCACGGTGCGTGCGAACAGCGCCACCGCGGCGGTAATCGGCAAGCTCGTTGCCGAGCGCAGCAAGAAAGCGAACGTCTCCAAGGTCGTCTTCGACCGCGGCGGCTTCCAATATCACGGCAAAGTTAAAGCGCTCGCCGATGCCGCGCGCGAAGGCGGACTAGAATTCTAAGTTATGGCAGCTCCTAATCAACGTGGAAATCGAGGCGACCGTCGTGGCGACCGGAACCGGGACTCCAACGAACCTAAGTCGGATCTCACGGAAAAGGTCGTATTCATCAACCGTTGCGCCAAAGTCGTTAAAGGTGGTCGTCGGTTCAGCTTCAGCGCTCTGATCGTGACTGGAAACAAAGCGGGCAAAGTCGGTTACGGCTTTGGCAAGGCGAACGAAGTTTCCGAAGCCATTCGCAAGGCGTCCGATGCGGCCAAGAAGTCTCTCGGCACGGTAGCCGTTTACAACAACACCATTCCGCACGAAGTCATCGGTGAATTCGGCGGAGGGCGCGTCCTTCTGCGTCCGGCCTCGCCCGGTACCGGTGTGATCGCGGGTGGCGGCGTTCGTGCCGTCATCGAAGCAGCCGGCATCAAAGATGTGCTTGCGAAGTCCCTCGGCTCTGGCAACCATGCCAACGTCGTCAAGGCGACCCTCGAGGCCCTCAAGAGCCTGCGTCTGCGTGAAGACATTTACAAAATCCGCGGCATCGAAAAGAAGCCTGCCGCAACCCAAGCTTAATCCATGAATCTCGCGACCTTAAAGCCCCGTCCCAATTCCAAGCATCGCGTCAAGCGGCTTGGTTGCGGTGAAAGCTCCGGGCACGGCAAAACTTCCGGCAAAGGCCACAAAGGCCAGAAAGCCCGTTCGGGTGGTTCCATCCGTCTCGGATTCGAAGGCGGCCAGATGCCCCTCATTCGCCGTCTGCCTAAGCGCGGCTTCAACAACGCCGCTTTCAAGACCGTTTACGCGACCGTGAACGTTGCCGACCTTAATGGGTTCGACGACGGCGCCACAGTCAACGAAGCGACTCTTCTCGAAAAGAAGCTTATCCGTGGCAACTATGACGGCGTCAAAGTCCTCGCAAACGGGGAATTGAACAAGAAATTGACCGTCGCCGTGGACAAAGTGAGCGCGGCCGCCGTTGAAAAAATTCAGAAAGCGGGCGGCACCGTTCAGGCTGCTGCCGCGGAGTAAACGCGGAGCACCTGGAGACCGGACGAACCTTACTGAATGATCTCGGCATTTACCAACACGTTTAAGATTCCGGAGCTCCGGAATCGTATTCTCTTCACGCTGTTGATCTTGGTGGTGGTGCGCCTCGGGGCTGCCATCACCTGCCCGGGAATCGACGTCTCGGTCCTTCACGAGTGGTATAAATTCGAAGCCCAGCATCAGGCCGGAGGGAGCAGCTTTGCCGCTCTCTTCAACCTGTTTAGCGGCGGCGCCATGGAGAACTGCGCTATCTTCTCCCTGGGCGTCATGCCGTACATCAGCGCGTCGATCATGATGCAGCTGCTTACAGCCGTCATTCCCAAGCTCGCCAAACTGGCGAAAGAGGACGGCGGGCGGCAGAAGATCATGCAGTACACGCGCTACGCGACCATTGCCCTCTGTCTTGGGCAGGGATACGCGCTGGCGATGACCTTCCAGAATCCGAGTTCTAACCCGTTCCTTCCGGGCATCGCTGAAACGGTGGCCCGCATTGGGCGGCCTTTGGTTGTTAGCTCGGGCTTCGGTTTTGTGATTCCCGCGGTGATCGTCCTCACCGCCGGTACGATGTTCATGATGTGGCTTGGCGACCAGATTACCGATCGCGGGATCGGCAACGGTATGTCGCTGATCATCACCATCGGCATCGTGGCCCGTCTGCCCGCAGGTTTGATCCAAGTTTGGAACCTTTTCGTTCCGAGCGACGTGACTGCAGGGGCCAGCCAGGGCGTGCGTCCGATGGCGCTCGTGTTGATGATTGCCTTCTTCTTTATCGTTGTGGCTGCGGTGATTTGCGTTACTCAGGCCCAGCGCAAGGTCGCCATCCAATACGCCAAGCGCGTGGTGGGTCGGCGTCAGACCGGCGGCGGCACGCAGTACATGCCCCTTAAGGTCAATTACGCGGGCGTTATGCCGATTATCTTTGGCCAGGCCCTTCTGATGTTCCCGCCGCAGATTGCTCAGCTGCCCGCACTTCGTGGTATCGATTGGGTGCAGAAGATCGCCTCAAGCCTCGTTGACGGCACATGGCACTACACGATCTACGGCGCGATGATTTTCTTCTTCAGCTACTTCTGGGTTGCCACGCAATTCCAGCCGCAGCAGATCGCGGACGACCTTAAAAAGTACGGTGGCTATATTCCGGGTGTTCGTCCGGGCAAGCCGACGGCGGATTACCTTAACTTCGCCATGAACCGGTTGACGTTCGCCGGAGCGGTGTTCCTCACGATCATCGCGGTGCTGCCTCAGTTGCTCACCCGTGCGATGGGTATCCCGTACATGGCGGCTTCCTTCTTCGGCGGCACCAGCTTGCTGATTATGGTCGGCGTCGTGCTCGATACGATGCGCCAGATTGAAACCCATTTGATTCAGCGACATTACGACGGCTTCCTGCGCAAGGGTCGCCTCCGTGGACGCTTTGAAAACAAGCCCTCGGGCTTCGGCGAAGCCGTGCAGGCGGGTGGAATTGTCTGGCTTTACGCCGGAGTGTCCGCGCTGATCCTGATTTTCGCGGTTTACTTCCTCGCTCACGGAACCCGATAGATTGAAAACGCGGATTGTGCTGTTAGGGCCACCCGCGTCTGGCAAGGGGGTGCAAGCGGATCGATTGAAGGCCCGCTTCGGGATTCCCTCGGCTTCGCCAGGTGCGATGATGCGCGAAGAAAAGCGAAAGGGCACAGCACTTGGCATCGAAGCCGATCGAATTACGCGGGACGGTTCCATGGTCCCTGATTCCATGGTCATTACCCTCGTTCGGGAATGGCTTAAAGCCCATACGGGAAAATTTCTTTTCGACGGCTTTCCCCGCGATATCGAACAAGCGGTGGCGCTTGAGGAGATTCTTAAGGAACGTGGCGAGGCGCTCGATGTAGTGCTATTTTTCGACGTTCCAGAGGAAGTGGTCGAGCGGCGCGTGCTCAATCGCGTAACGTGCCCGGCCTGCGGGGGGAGTTTCGGCATCGGGAATGATGTGGCTTCTGCCGACGCCCCATGCCCTGTTTGCGGCGGAAAATTGATTCGCCGTTCCGACGATACGCTCCAAGCTTTCCGGCATCGGATGGATCAATACCGCGAGAAAACCAGCCCGCTCATCGGGTTTTACCGGGAGCGTGGGTTGCTACAAACGGTTGGGGCCGGGCAGGCTCCCGATACGGTTTTTAGCGAAATCATTTCCATTTTGGAGGCGCACGGAGTTTAAATCGACCATGATTCCGATTAAGACTGCCAAGGAGATTGACAAAATGCGCATTGCCGGGCGAGCCACCGGTGAAGTCCTGGGCCGTGTTGCTGCGTTGGTTCAGCCCGGGGTGACGACCAAGGAACTCGACGAGGCCGCCGCGCAATTCATTGCCGAGACCGGAGGGCGCTCTGCCTTCCTCGGTTACCATGGCTATCCCGGCAATATTTGTATTTCCGTTAACGAAGAAGTCGTCCACGGCATCGCCGGGGGGCGCAAGGTTCAGTATGGCGACATCGTGAAACTGGATGTTGGCGTCATCAAATCCGGTTTCGTGGGCGACACCGCCACTACCGTCCCCGCCGGACTCGTCGATCCCGCGGTGCAAAAGCTGCTTGAGATTTCCGAGGAATCGCTGCGGGTGGCCATCAGCCACGCGCTGGCGGGGGGCCGCTTGGGCGACATTTGCGCCTCGGTCGAGGAGACTGTCGCGGCGCATGGATTTACTGTCGTGCGCGAATTCGTCGGCCACGGCGTGGGCCGCAAACTCCACGAAGAGCCGCAAGTGCCCAACTACGGCCACGCCCGCACCGGTCCCAGGCTTAAACCCGGCATGACGCTGGCCATCGAACCGATGGTCAACCTCGGCGTGTGCGACGTTCGAATTCTCGAAGATGGCTGGACAGTCGTCACCGCAGACGGTAAACCCTCTGCACATTTCGAACACACCGTACTTATCACCGAAGGAGAACCAGAGATTCTTACATGGCGAGAAAAGACGCAATTGAAGTAGAAGGCAAGGTCGTGGAATTGTTGCCCAACACCATGTTCAGGGTGGAATTGCCCAATGGACACCGTATATTGGCACATATTTCGGGGAAAATGAGGTTACACTTCATTCGGATCTTGCCAGGTGACAAAGTTCTGTTAGAAATGTCCCCTTACGACCTGTCAAAAGGGCGGATAACCTTCCGGCAAAAGTTTTAAAAGCCGCTCTCGGGGAAGAGATTTTCCCGAGGGGTTTTTTTGTCTCCAATACCGGCGTTTTTGACCGGCCACACCAGATTTAACCAGAAACCGTTAGAGATATGAAAGTAAGAGCCTCGGTAAAGAGACTGTGCGAATCCTGCAAAATCGTGAAGCGCAAGGGCGTTGTTCGCGTTTTGTGCAAGAATGCGCGCCACAAGCAGCGTCAAGGCTAAGCGCCCGGGCGTCATCCAGAACCCAATCATCTTTTTGAATTATGCCACGTCTACTCGGAGTTGAAATTCCCGGCGATAAACGGATCGAGGCTTCCCTGCCGTACATTTACGGTATCGGGCCTTCCTGGTCGAAAAAGATCCTCGAACAAGTTAACATCAGCGGCGACATCCGCGCCAAGGACCTTTCGGTTGAGCAAATCAACCAGATCATCCAAGCGATCACGGCCAACAACCTCTTGATCGAAGGCGACCTTCGCCGCGACATCCAGAGCAACCTCAAGCGCCTCCAGGCCATCAACAGCTACCGTGGCATCCGCCATCGTCGCGGCCTGCCCGTTCGCGGCCAGCGCACCGGCACCAACGCCCGCACCCGCAAGGGCCCGCGTAAGACCGTTGGCGTGCAGCGTGCGAAGGACGCCAAGTAAGATTTTTATTTCCAGCAATTTCCAGTACTAAGGATTTATGGCAGAAGAAAACAATGCACCCGTGACACCGGCCGCTCCCGAAGCGGCTGCTCCGGTGGCTCCCGAAGCGGCTACGCCGGCAACCCCGGCTACAGAAGGGGCCGCGAAGAAAAAGGCGCCTAAAGCGTCCAAGAAGACGGCAGCAGCCGCCGCAGCAGCGGCAGCTCCCGAAGTCAAGAAAGAGGAAAACCTCTCGCTTGATCCCAATGTGATCGAACCGGTTAAGATCATCAAAGCCAAAGGCTCCAAGAACGTGCACACCGGTGTTGCGCACGTCCAGGCGAGCTTCAATAACACGATCGTCAGCATCACCGACCAAAACGGCGCGGTGATCGGCTGGTCGAGCGCAGGCAAGGCTGGCTTCCGCGGTTCCCGCAAGAGCACCGCCTACGCCGCTCAGATGGTGGCGCAGGACGCCTGCCGTCAGGCCATGGGCCACGGGCTCAAAGAAGTCGAAGTGCGTGTGAAGGGCCCGGGAGCCGGACGTGAGTCCGCCGTTCGCGCCATGCAGGCCATTGGCCTCGACATCACCGTCATCAAGGACGTCACCCCCGTTCCTCACAACGGCTGCCGTCCTCCGAAACAACGCCGCGTCTGATCTGAACTCTATCGTTTTATATGGCTCGTTATACTGGTCCTAAATCCAAAATCAGCCGCCGCTTTGGGGTGGCTATCTTCGGCCCGTCCAAGGCGCTGGAGCGGAAAAACTACGGCCCCGGCATGCATGGTCCCAAGGGATCGCGCCGCAAGCAGTCGGAATACGCTCTCGCTCTCGCTGAAAAGCAGAAGCTTCGTTATCAATATGGCGTCCTGGAGAAGCAGTTCCGCCGCTACTTCCAGATCGCTCTTACCCGCCGCGGCGTTACCGGCTTGATCCTTCTCCAGCTCCTGGAGACTCGGCTCGACAACGTCGTTTACCGGCTCGGTTTCGCAAACTCCCGTGCTTCGGCCCGTCAGTTCGTCTCGCACGGACACGTGACCGTCAACGGCAAGAAGGTTGACGTTTCCTCGTACAACCTCCGCGCTGGCGACAAGGTTGCCGTCAAGGACAAGCCCGCCTCGCGCAGCTTGGCCGCGCGCTTCCTGGAGCTCACCCAAATCGCCCCCGTGCCGGATTGGCTCGCGGCCGACAAGGCGAACTTCTCAGGCACCGTGGAGCGCATCCCGACCCGTGAGGAGATTGCTCCGATCGTCAACGAACAGCTGATCGTCGAACTCTATTCGCGCTAAGCGTAAGCTGGTTATCTTATCAAAAAGGCCGGAGGGGAAACCCTTCGGCCTTTTTGTTATTTTGTGCACCCGGTAGGGCGCACTCACGTTGGGGTTAAAGTCCCCAGCACAACCAGTAAGGGGAAGCACTAGCCGAATGGCAGCGGCGTCCGTCGCGAGGCGGCGCCTAAAAGGAAGTCATAGGCAAAACGTTAGGCCGATGAACCAGAAACACATAAGAGGCGAAAGGAACGTAAGCGTCACGCGAAGCGCCACTTGACGGGCGTCGGCTCGTAACGGGTCATAAGGCTCATAGATCTCGTAGGTAAAGCGATACGAGATCTATGAGGTCTACGAGGCGGCGGCTTGGGGGTACCGCTCTTCGCGAAGCCTTTTGGCGTAGGCTGCCGGTATCCAGGTGGCGATGTTCTGGTTGGTCAGCACGGGCAGTTTGGTGAGGATCTCCCGCAAGTAGGCGTAGGGATCTACGCCGTTGCGTCGGCAGTTTTCGATGACGGTGTAGAGGACCGCCCCGCGCTGGCCCGCATCGGCGTCGCCTACGAAGAGCCAGTTCTTTTTGCCCACCGCCGTGGGCCGGATGGCATTTTCAACAAGGTTGTTGTCGATCTCCACGCGCCCGTCTTGCAGGAAGACGCTCAAGCCCGGCCATTGCCCCAGCGCGTAGTCGATGGCTTTGCCCATGCTGCTTTTGGGCAGGTAGCGTTTCTTGGTTTTTAGTCGCACCAGCGCTTTGCCGATGCGCTCGTGGATGGGACGGCTCCAAGCCGCTCGAAGGGCTTCCCGCAACCGTGGCCCGGCGCGTTCTTGCCGTAAGTATTTTTCGATTTGGTAAAGGTGTGCCATTTGCCGAAGGAGCCAAGTGACGATGCGTGGGGCCTGCGGTTGCGATTCGATGAACTTGCGCCGCGCGTGGGCGTAACAGGCGGCGAGCCGGATGTGGCATTCGCGGCCAGCGCTCCGGGCGTAGCTACGGTAACCCGCATACCCATCGCATTGCAGGACGCCCCGCCAGTGGGCGGGAAGGATCTCGCCCACGCACTCGGCGGCGCGACTGGTGCGCCAGTGGTAAACGACTTCGCCGCCGGGCCGGTTGCATACCCACAGGTAGCCGGTACCCGTTTTCTTATTGCCGGGATCAAGGTAGCGAACCGGGGTTTCGTCCATCTGGATGTAGCCGCCTTTCACCACGCCCGCGTTGATCTCCCGATAGATCAAACCCAGCCAGTCGGCAGCCAACCCCATCCACCGCGCCAGCGTTTGACGGGGCAGGATGACTTGGTGGCGCGTGGCATATATTCGCTCCTGGCGATGGAGCGGCAGATGGTCGCAGTATTTGGCCACGATGACTTGCGCCAAGAGCCCCGGCGCCGCGATGCAGCGTTCCTGTAATACCGGCGGCAATGGCGCGATCACGGGCACGGCGTCCAGTTCGCCACGCTTCACATACTTGCGCCGGATCATGCGCCGACGTAGGAACCGAGCCGGTTCGTAGTCGAGCTGCTCGCTGACTTCCTGGCCGATGCAGCGCCACGCTTGCGGTTCTGCCTGCACCGGCAGCGGATCGACGAGCTCCTCGACGCACGGCAGGTGTGCAGGCAACCGCGGCCATTTGTTTTTCGCAGGCTTGCTCTTAGAGCGCGGAGTCGATTCTTCCTTCGAGCGCCGAGTGGCCTCCGCCGCCAAGTCGGGCTCGTTCGCTTTTCCCGGCGAACTCCCTTCCAACAACAGTTCCAGTTGCCTCGGGTCGAGCTTCTCGCTCCCCGCTCCGAAGATCCGCTTCACCAACAGGTCCACCTTTTGCCGCAGCAACTCGTTCTGCTGACGCAATCGTGCGTTCTCTTCCAGAAGTTCCTGTTCGCGTTCGGTGACCATTGCTCGTTGGCCACAGGAGACTAGTCATCCCGTCGCTAAATTCAAGCGCCGATCATACTTAATATATGACTGCTATTCCCGCTCATACCACGGACGCATTTTCGCCCCGTGCAGGTCGATCCCGTCGGTCAAGAGCGCCAACGCCTCCGCGCTCAGCTTGAGCTTTGTGCGTCCCGGCTCCAACGACACTAGCACTTTGAGGCTCCCGCTAAAACTCAGCATCCCGTTTGCCCCTTGGCTGCCAGCGCCTTCAGCAACTCCGCCGCCAGCTTCATTTGGCCAGGGGTGGAGAGTTCCACGCTCGCTCCGCCCGGTAACTCAAGCTTGAGCGCCGCTACGATTGCCATCACCTGCTCGCCTTGGACGCCCGCTTCGACCTCCGCTTCTACCCAGCGCGGCCCCGGCCCTGGCTGCGGTGCCATCAATGCGGCCGGAACTGGAGCCGCTGCTTGCACCAACAGCGCTTGCCGCTGGTTCTTCCTCTTCTGCTGCCAATGGGCGAACGTCTGGTATTTCACCCCAATCTGCGCTGCAAACTCCGCCGCGCTCACCCCACACCGCTCGTACTCATCCAACAGCGCCTCCCTTCGTTCTCTCTTTACCAGCACATGCCCTCGGCGGTCTATTTTCAACAACTCATCCCGAATCGCTTCGCTTTGCATCCTCCCATACTGACAATTTTCATCCCTCCAGGATAGAGGCGCTCCGCGTGACGCTTACAAAGGAACGGATGAAGGGGTAAACACACATGCGGAAACTTACCCGGAGGTTCCGGGCGGAGATGTGGCGGTCATGCACGTTCGCATTACCCAGGGAGGGCTCCATCGCTGCCAACGAGTGCTCCTGCCATTGAGAGACAGCGGGGAGGACGATGGAGAAGTCAGCAGAGGGCAGGATCAGGTTGTGTGGAGCGATACCGTTATCTTTATTGCCTCAAGAATGCGGCGACAGAGATCGATGCAACGATGATAGCAACAATGACTGCATACACTCTAAAACGGCGGTCGAAGTCTGCTTTGGTCTGCTCCTTCTTTGAATCCATATGGGCCTCCAGAAATTCCTGCCCGCACATGGAAGCAAGGGTGGCTCTTCCATCTTTTCTATTAACGGCGGTTAACATTCCGCGTTGCAGAAGAAAACGAATGCCTCGGGTAATGTCAGAGTCGTTGATCTTATGTTTTGACTTCAGTGAAACAAGTACGCTCGCCTCAGTTCGGCAGGTTAAGAGTGATGGATCGCGCTCCCATTCCTCTTTTAGGGCGGCAAGAATCCAAATCGCGATCTGTTCGGTGGATATGGCCATGAAATCGACCGTGCCCGCTGAAAACGAAGTCTACAAGCTGGAAATTCAGAAGTAATGTGGAACAGCGCCCAAGCCCACATGAACGTTAGTGCATAGCACTTCTTCGTGAACCGCCGTGGCGGTTGAACAGCTTATACCGTTTCTAGTTAAAAAAGTCTTCAAACAGGATGAACGGGAGGAGCTTTAGGGGGCATGGGTTTTTGAGCAGCGAAGCCGGTAAATCTAAACAAGATTGATAGGATTTCTCAGATCGTCTCGCAGGCTGTTGACGTTATCCCGCGAATCCTTCGTGTCTTAACTAAACGCGGTACCGTGGAGTGCCTTATTGAAAGTGCCGTTTGAGCTTCAGGATCGGGCCTTCGTAGCAATGCCAGGAGATCCAGGCGAGCGGGAGGACCAGCGCGATCCGCGCCGAGGCCAGCAGTAGGCAGCCGATCAGCCCTGATCCGGTTGCGGCGATCCACGGGCCTTCGGGCGTCCAGGTGCTCAGCGTCGGGGCGAGCAGACCGTGGAGGACATAAAGTCCGTAGCTGTATTCCCCGAAAAACAGCAGCGGCCGACAGCTCAACATTCGCGAAACGTTGCTCCCGGGCGCGGCCAAAACCAACAAGACGCCGCAGGCCAGAGCCCCCGAGATCAGCGCGAGGCCAAGCGCGTGGGTGAGCGTCGGATGCCCCACGAGCGCGATAAGCAGCCCCCCCAGGACCAGCGAAGCGGCGATGAAGGCGACCTTTGTCGCGGGCAGCCAATTCCGCCAAGCCGGGGCGCGCGTTAACGCGGCCATGAAACTGCCCGCCGCCAGGCCATCCAAGTGGAGCGGGGTCAGGAAAACGAGGTTGGGAAAATCCGCGCCGTAACGTGTGCTCAGGAGCCGCGCCGTTAGCGAGAGAAGGAGGAGCCCGGCGCAAATGCGCATCACCGCCCGCCGCGAGACCCAGGCAATTACAAAAGGCCAGACGAGATAAAAGTGCTCCTCTACCGCCAGCGACCAGAAGTGGCGCAGGTCGATCTGCGGCGAATCAAGCGCCGAGGGGTGCAGCAGCCACGCGACGTTGCTCAGATAGGCCCAATGCCACCCGCTTAACTCGCGAACCCGCTCGAATGCCGCCCCGCCGAGCATTCCCAGCGCGGGCAGGAGGCCGAAAATTACGGCGAGGACTCCGTAATACAGCGGAAAGATGCGCAGGATGCGGCGCGCGAAAAAATTCCGGAAATAATGGGGGCTGGCCCGGGTATCGAGCAGGATGCCGGTGATCAAAAACCCCGAGAGAACGAAGAAAAGATCAACGCCGCTCCCCAAGCCCGTTTGGAAAATCCGCCTGATCCAGGCGTGCTGTGGCCAGGCGGCTTCGGGCAGGAAATGGAGGTACATTACCAGCAGGACGGCGACCCCTCGGATGCCGGTGAGGGCAGGAATCCGAATTGCCTCCCCCGTAGAAGGCAAAAGCAGGGAGCTTGGCGGCGATGGCTGAGCCGAGGGAGTCACACGGAGAAGGCACTCCATCTACGCATTTCTGTCAACGGCAAATCGGAGGCACAAGGTCGATTTCCTTGACGGTAATGCGGCGGATCGGAAAAAACCCGAAAGATAGACTGGCGGAAACCGGAGATTCTTCCTACGTTCAGAAGCGATTTTGCACCAGGCGGCTCATGAATTGAACGGATGAGTAAGCAGCCTTTTGCCATATTTCGCATGAAACGCCATTTAGGATATTTACCAACGGGACTGCGCCTGATGCAGGACCCGACACTCAACAAGGGAACCGCCTTTAGTGAAGCCGAACGCGACGCCCTCGGGCTGCGCGGTCTTGTTCCTCCCCACGTTCAGGGGATGGAGGACCAGGTTAAACGCTTCCTGATCACTTACCGGAAGCGCTCCAGCGATCTGGAACGCTATATCGACCTCTCCTCGCTCCAGGACCGTAACGAGACGCTCTATTACAAGGTCGTCACCGAGTTCATCGACGAGATGATGCCGCTCATTTACACGCCTACCGTTGGCCTCGCCTGCCAGCAGTTCGGCCAGATCTTCCGCCGCTCGCACGGGATGTACATCTCGGAGAAAGAGCGCGGACGCATCGCCGAAGTGCTGCGCAACTGGCCCCGCAAGGACATCCGCGTTATCGTCGTCACCGACGGCGAGCGGATCCTGGGCCTTGGCGACCTCGGCGCCAATGGCATGGGCATCCCGATCGGGAAGCTCGCGCTCTACACCGCCTGCGCGGGCATCGACCCGATCCAGTGCTTGCCGGTGCTGATCGACGTGGGGACCAACAACCAGAGCCTGCTCGACGACCCGCTCTACCTCGGCCTGCGCCAGCGCCGCACCACCGGCCAAGCGTATGACGACTTGGTTGACGAATTCATCTCGGCGGTTTCGGAGACCTTCCCGAAGGCGCTCATCCAGTTCGAAGACTTCGCCAACCACAATGCCTTTCGGTTCCTCGCCAAGTATCGGGAGCAGGTTTGCACCTTCAATGACGACATTCAGGGCACCGCTTCGGTGGCGCTCTCGGGCATCTACTCCGCCCTGCGGATCACCGAAGGCAAGCTGCGCGACCAGCGCTTCCTGTTCTTCGGAGCAGGCGAAGCGGGCACGGGCGTCGGCGAGTTGGTGGTCACGGCTCTTACGCACGAAGGCCTTTCGGAGGCCGAGGCGCGCCGGGCTTGCTGGTTCATCGACTCCAAGGGGCTCGTGGTCAAGAGCCGTACGGATTTGAACGAGCACAAGCAACGCTTTGCGCAGGACCACGCGCCGCTCAAGGATACGCTGGAGATCATCGAAGCTCTGCGGCCCACGGCGCTCATCGGCGCTTCGGGCCAGCCGGGGACCTTCACCCAGGCGGTCATCGAAGCCGCCACGCGTGCGGCGGGCCGCCCGATCATCTTCGCCCTTTCCAACCCGACCTCCAAGGCCGAGTGCACGGCGCAGCAGGCCTACGAGTGGAGCAAGGGCCAAGCCGTCTTTGCCAGCGGTAGCCCGTTCGGTCCGGTCGATTACGAGGGCCGTCATTTCATCCCGGGGCAGGGCAACAACGCCTACATCTTTCCCGGCATCGGCCTGGGCGTGCTGGCCACCGGAAGCCGTCTGGTCACCGACGAGATGTTCCTGGCGGCGGCGCGCACGCTGGCCTCGCTGGTCACCGAGACCGACCTGGAGCACGGCCGCATTTATCCGCCGCTCAAGCAAATCCGCGAAGTCTCCGTGGCGATCGCGGTGGAGGTGGCGAAGCTGGCCGCGAAATCGGGTCTGGCCCGGGAGACGCTCCCCGAGGACCTCGAAGGCGCGATCCGTAAATTACTCTATATTCCTGAGTATTTTTCCTACGTGTAGGAGACGGGGATAAAATCCAAATAAAAAAGCCCGGCGTCCGATGGGATGCCGGGCTTTTTGTTTGGGAAAATTAGTCGATCAGCTCCAACCGGCGGGAAAGCTTCATGTCGATGTGCCGGATGTTGTCGTGGATGATCACGATGACGGTGTATTGCCCGAGCGGATCGATGGCCTCGAAGCTGATAACCCCGCGGTCGCGAGCCAGGGTGATCAAGCCCGGGGCCGGCGGTTCGCCCTTCCATGCGGCGCGTGCTTTGTTGGCCAAGCAGAGGATGCCGTTGGGGTTGATGACGTAAAGGTCGAAGGTGGCATTCGAGTTTCGGGTGGGCTTGCCGTTGGGGCCGAGGATGGTCCGGACGCCCGGGTCGACCAGGAAGAGGGCGAGGAAAAGGGGCGTGTTGCGCTTGACCTGGACGGTCGGTTTCAGATCCCGGATGGCCCCGGTGCGGGCCCACCCCGAAAAGATCTGCTCGTCGGAGGTGAGCCAGAATTGCGCCGTGAGGCCCCCCTCGCTTTGCATCGAATCGACGCGCCCGATGGAGTCCTTGACGTTCATGTTGGGCGCAAGGATGTCGCCGGGCGCGCTCAACGGGATCCATCCGCAAAGGAGGGCCAAGGCCAGACGGGTCCACATTGAGGTTTTCATGGGAGCGAGGGGATGGGGGCTGCTACGTGCCGAGGGCTTGCTGCATTTTGCGGAGCTGGACGAGTTTCTCGTTCCAGTCCACTTCGCGGCGGCGATGTTCTTCTACCACAGCCGCGGGCGCATGTTGAACGAAATTCTCGTTCGCCAGCTTTTTCCTGACGGTGATGAGTTCCGTTTCGACTTTCGCGAGCTCCTTGGCGAGGCGCTCCTTTTCGGCGGCGGCGTCCACGAGGCCTTCGAGCGGCAGGTAGAGCTCGCCCAGTGGGGTGAGCACGCGCGGCTCGCCGCGGCCCGGTTCGTAGGCGGGGTCCAGCGCGACGGCCTCGGCGTTGACGAGCCGGGCAAAGGTGGCGCTCTCCTCCGCGACCCAGGCGGGCTGGGGCTTGAGGAAGAAGTTGACCTTTTTGTTCGACGGGATGCGAACCTCGGCGCGCAGGTTGCGGGCGAGCCGGACGGATTCGAAGACGGCGGCGGCGCGCTCCTGGGCGGCGGCGAGCGCCGTGGCGTCGACTCCCGCGAGCAGCGTGGCGGCGTCGGGCCAGGCGGTGTACATCAGCGCGCTGTCGTGACCGTGGTTGGGGGCCTTGAAGCCGAGCGTCTCCCAGAGTTCCGCCGTGAGGTGCGGCATGAAGGGCTGGATCAGGCGCAGGAAGGTGGCCAGCACGAAGTCCATGACGGCGAGCGCGGAGGCCTTGGCCGCCGGGTCCTCGCCGAAGATGTCGCTCTTGGCGGCTTCCACGTAGTTGTCGCAGTATTCGCTCCAGAAGAAGTCGTACATCGCCTGGGCGACTTCGTTGAAGCGGTATTCGCCGTAGGCCGCGTCGAGCGTGGCGACGAGCTTTTGCAGCTTGGCTAGGATGTCGAGGGAGTAGCTGGAGAGCGTCAATTCGGCGAGATTCACCTCGGGCGCGCTGGGGCCGTGCATCTGGCGGAAGCGGGCGGCGTTCCAGAGTTTGTTGGCGAAGTTGCGGCCTTCCTCAATCTGCTTTTCGTCAAAGCGAATGTCCTGCCCCTGCGGCGCGATGCGCAGGAGGCCGAAGCGGATGCCGTCGGCGCCGTACTTGGCGATCAAGTCGAGCGGATCGGGCGAGTTGCCCAGCGACTTCGACATTTTGCGCCCCTGCATGTCGCGAATGAGGCCGGTGAAGAAGACGTTCGCGAAGGGCTCCCGGCCCGTGTACTCGTACCCGGCCATGATCATGCGGGCGACCCAGAAGAAAATGATGTCCGGCCCGGTGACGAGGTCGGTCGTCGGGTAGAACTTGGCGCGCGTCGGATCGTCCATCGTGGCGAACGGCCACAGCCAGCTGGAGAACCAAGTGTCGAGCACATCGTCTTCCTGCGTCCAGTTTTCCGGATCGGTGGGCGGGACGGTGTCGCAATGGATGCACTTCGGGTTGTCCTTGCGGTACCAGACGGGGATGCGGTGGCCCCACCAGAGCTGGCGGCTGATGCACCAGTCCTGGATGTTGGTCATCCAGTGCTCGTACACCGTGGCCCAGCGCTCGGGGCGGAAGCGGATGGTGCCGTCTTTGACGGCCTGGAGTGAGGCCTCCACCTGCGGGTATTTGAAAAACCACTGCTCGGAGAGGCGCGGCTCGATGGGCACATCGGCGCGTTCGGAGTAGCCGACGTTGTTTTGATACGGCTCCTCTTTGACCAGCAGGCCCAGCTCGCGGAGCTTCTCCACCGCCGCCTTGCGGGCCACGAAGCGGTCCAGGCCCGCGAATTCCGGCCCGGCCAGCTCGTTGAGCGTGGCGTCGGGGTTGAAAATGTCGATGACTTCCAGGTGATGGCGCGCGCCGATCTCGAAGTCGGCCTTGTCGTGGGCCGGGGTGACTTTCAGCACGCCGGTGCCGAAGGCCATGTCCAGGTGGTCGTCGCCGATGATCGGGATTTCCTTGCGCGGGAAAGGTCGCCAAACGTGTTGGCCGATCAAGTGCTTGTAGCGCGGGTCCTCCGGGTGGACGGCCACGGCGGTGTCGCCCATGAGGGTCTCGGGCCGGGTCGTGGCGATTTCCAGGAACTCGCCCGGGCGCTCGACCAGCTCGTACTTCATGTGGTAGAGCCAGCCGTTCTGCGGCTTCATAATCACCTCTTCGTCCGAGAGGGCGGTTAGCGAAACGGGGCACCAGTTCACCATCCGCTTGCCGCGGTAGATGAAGCCCTTCTTATAAAGATCGACGAAAACTTTCTGGACCTGGCGGGAATACTCCGGGTCCATCGTGAAGCGTTCGCGGCTCCAGTCGCACGAACAGCCGAGCTTTTTAAGCTGCTGGATGATGATGCCGCCGTGCTTTTCCTTCCAATGCCAGACGCGCTCCAGGAAGGCCTCGCGGCCGAGGTCGCGCCGGGTCTTGTGCTCTTCCTTGCGCAGGCGCCGCTCCACCACCGTCTGGGTGGCGATGCCCGCGTGGTCGGTGCCGGGCAGCCAGAGAACTTCGCGGCCCAGCATGCGTGCCCGCCGGGCCAGGACGTCCTGAATCGAGTTGTTCAGGACGTGGCCGAGGGTCAGCATCCCCGTCACGTTAGGCGGGGGGATGACGATCGAATAGGCAGGTTTCGCCGAGGCGGGATCGGGGGTAAAGGCCCCGGTCTCCAGCCAATGCGTGTACCACTTTTCTTCAACTGCCTGCGGTTCGTAAGCTTTGGAAATCTCTGACATGAAAAGGTAGATTTTCGGCCAAACTCGTCCGTTCGGCAATCAATTTAAGAAGAATCAGGAACTCGAGGAGATCGAGGTTTTATTCCTCAAGTTCCTGATAAAATCTCCTAAAGGTAAACTCCCGTCGGGTTTTCCCGGACGTGTTGCAGGAAGCGCCGCGAGACGCCGACGTATTTCTCGGCCCATGTCTTGATGTTTTTCTGCGCGTCGAGGTCGAGCGTTTTGACGACCTTGGCCGGAGTGCCCAGGACCAGCGAACCGGCGGGGATCTTGGTGCCGCCCGTCACCACGGCTCCGGCCCCGATGATCGAACGCGGCCCGATCTCCACCCCGTCGAGGATGATCGCCCCCATGCCGATCAAACACTCGTCGCCGATCGTGCAAGCGTGGATCATGGCTTTGTGGCCGATCGTGACCAGTTCGCCGATGATCACGGGGTAATCGTCGGCCAGATGCACCACCGAACCGTCCTGGATATTGGAGCGCGGCCCCACGTGAATGCGGTTAATATCCGCCCGCAGCACGGTGTGGTACCAGATGCTCGACTCCTCCTCCAGCGTCACGTGCCCGATGACCGCGGCGGTAGGCGCCACGAAGGCCGTGGGGTGGATCGCAGGTTTGTGGGCGAAAAATTCGTCCATACGTTTGTCTAATGTCATAGCCATATTCCCTAAATTTCCCACGGGCCGGGCCGCTTGGCAACGCCGATAAACAGGCGCTTGGCGGTTTTTTGGGGGTTTTTGCAGAATCTCTTTGACATCGTAAAACGCCGGTGACACAACACGGACCAAGGATTTCTGGATTCCCAGAGGTCCCCTAAGTTCAAGTAGTTTAACTCAAACCCGGAACAAACCTCTAAAAGATCTAATCATGAACAAGGCAGAACTCGTTGAATCCGTACAAAAGACCCTCGGTGCCAGCAAAGCTGAAGCAGAGCGCGCCGTTAGCGCCGTGATCGACAGCATCAAAGTTGGCCTCAAGAAATCCAAGAGCGTTCAGCTCATTGGCTTCGGCACCTTCAAGGTCGCCGAGCGCGCCGCTCGCATGGGCGTTAACCCGAAGACGGGTGAAAAGATCAAAATCAAGAAGTCCAAGACCGTGAAATTTGCCGCGGGCAAGGATCTCAAGGGCAAGATCTAAGACCTCTTTTCAAGGGACTTTCCCCCTCGATACGAGACACCCCGTTTAGCCATTTGGCCAAACGGGGTGTCTCATTTTTTTTGGGGGTGGGAGGGGAAATGACACGGAGAATACAGAGATCACAGAGGACACGGAGGGGGAAAGGGCGTAGGATGGGGCTTCCGCTGTATTTCCCATGCCTTCCGTAGACGAACTCATCGCCGCCCATCGCCCGCTGCTAGTGCTTGCCCCCATGCAGGACATCACCGACCTGCCGTTCTGGCGGGTCATGCAGTGTTACGGCGGGGCAGACCTTTACTATACTGAGTATTTCCGAGTACATCGGGACTCCAGGCCGGAGCGCCATATTCTGCGCTCCATCGATGAAAACCCGACGGGCCAGCCAGTGATAGCCCAGATGATCGGAGAGCATATTCCCTCACTCATCCGTACCGCCAAGGCCCTTCAGAAGCACCCCATCTTCGGTATCGACCTGAACCTCGGCTGCCCCGCGCCCGTGGTTTGCCGCAAGCACGCGGGCGGGGGACTCCTGAAATTTCCCGAGCGCATCGACGCCATTCTGCGCGCCCTGCGGCCGGAAATCTCGATCCCCTTCACCGTCAAAACGCGCATCGGCACCAGCGATCCCGCCGAGTTTGACCGCTTGCTGGAAATTTTTGCCGCACACGAGATCGACGCCTTCACCGTCCACGGCCGCACGGTCAAAGAACTTTACCGTACGGCCGTGCACCTGGACCGCATCCGGCAGGCCGTGGAGCGGCTCCGCGCCCCGGTCTTCGCCAACGGCAACGTCCTCTCCGTGGCGCTGGCGCGCGAAACCTTGGATGCCACGGGCGCGGCGGGGCTCATGATGGGGCGCGGGGCCATTCGCAACCCGTGGATCTTCCAGCAAATCCGCGATGCCGAGGCCGGTCGGCCCGTCTTTCAGCCCACCTTGCGGGACCTGCGCGCCTACATCGCGCACCTCTACGCCGAGACGCGCGTGCCGCATTTGGACGAACCGGCCAATGTCGCCAAGCTCAAGAAATACATGAACTTCATCGGGCAGGGGATCGGCGAGAACGATCAATTCCTGCACGAGATCCGCCGGGCTGCGTTGGAGAAAGACTTCTTCGCGATCTGCGACCGGCACCTGGACAACGAAGAGCCCTTCCCCGCAGAGCCGAAAATCCGCGCGCTGCGGTGCGAGCGGAGCGAGTCGCTCCCGACGGCTTGAGTCCGGCGCGATGAACGTGCTAATACCACGTCTAGTTATCAATGAGCTTTTAGAGATGACAGGCTCGGCAATTTGGACAGGATTTACAGGATTAAGAAGATTAAGAGGATTAAGCCCTAGAGCCTGCGAGCGCAGGATCGCGCCCGGGAAACCCAATCCGAAAAATCTTCTTAATCCTCTTAATCTTGTTAATCCTGTCAAAAAAAAGCCGAGCTTCTCTGCTCGCAAACCGACAGACCTCCCCCCAGGTTTTGGCGGGCGCGCCGCTGTGGTTCTGGCGTGGAGCGCTCCTCGCGTGGGAGCGACTTAATGAATGATTCGCTTTCAACCGAGTCGCAGAGGCACTGAAGGACCGCGGAGAAGGGTTAGTCCCCCGCGGTCCAACTGCATGTGGCGCAGGCTTCCCAGGGCAACGAGATAATTAACTAAGCGTATAATCGATGTCAAGCACATGGTGTTTCTTGCGATACTGCATGAGTGACCGAACGCAAAATGCTTCAGGTGATCGGAAAAAACATCCGCACGGCAAGGCTGAAAGCCGGCCTGACGCAAGAGTGTTTGGCAGAGCTTATGGGCATCCATGTCCAGACACTCAGTAATGTGGAACGCGGGGTATACCCTTTTTCGGTAACGACCTTTGTTCTCATCAAACAATATCTTGGAGTGGACGCGGAGCGACTCTTGACAGATATTACCGAGCCGGATGACGAGCGCACGGAACGCATCAAACGGCTATTTCCGCGCCGGAGGAAGCCTGCGGCAAGAGGGTGACTCACCATTTTCCCTCCTCCACCCTCCGTGTTCTCCGTGTCCTCTGTGGTGAAATAATCCCCATGCTCTGGCAAACCAAACATCGCCTTTTTGACCTTTCCTCGCGCGGGGTGGTGATGGGGATTTTGAACCTCACGCTCGATTCGTTTTCCGATGGCGGCAAATTTTTCAGCCACGAGGCCGCCGTCGCCCATGCCTTTGAAATGGAGGCCGCCGGGGCCGAGATCATCGACATCGGCGGCGAATCGACCCGGCCCGGCTCGCAACCCGTGCCGCTGGAGGAGGAGCTCCGCCGGGTCATCCCGGTCGTCGAGGCGCTGGCCGGGAAGCTCAAAGCCGAGATCTCCATCGACACCAGCAAAGCCGCCGTTGCGCGGGCCGCGCTGGAGGCCGGAGCCGGGATCATCAACGATATTACGGCATTGCGGGGCGACCCGGAGATGGCCCGCACCGTGGCCGAATCGGGCGCGGGCGTCGTCCTGATGCACATGAGGGGAACCCCGCGCACCATGCAGCAGGCCCCTGAATATGGCGACGTTGTGGCCGAAGTCCGGGATTTTTTTAGACAAAGCGCCGCGCTCGCCTTAGGCTCGGCGCTCGATCCTTTGCGGATTGCCTTCGACCCCGGTCCCGGATTTGGCAAATTGGTGGAGCACAACCTGGCGCTTTTGGCCCATGTCGGCGCGTTGTGCCCGCCGGAAATGCCCGATCGCCCGATGGTCTGGGCGGTCTCGCGCAAAAACTTTTTGGGAAAACTGAACCGCGATATGGCACTCGAACAACGATTTTGGCCCACCGTCGCCCTCACGAGCCTTGGCCGTGAGCTGGGGGCCACCGTGTTCCGTGTCCACGATGTGCGGGCCAACGTGGAGGCCCTTCGGATGACGGAGGCGATCCTGGCGCAATGATACCGACGCTCGCATTTTCGCTCTTCGAGTTCGTGGATGAGAACTGGCGCTCCGGCGTCGAGATCGGCATCCTCTGGGTGGCCATCTACTACAGCTACCTTTACTTTCGCGGCACGCGCGGCGCGAAGGTGCTCACGGGCCTGCTCGTGCTGCTCTTGACCTTCACGCTCGTCTCGCAGCTCCTTAAGCTCCAGGTCATCTACTTTTTGATCCGCTCGTTCACGGCCTTCATGGTCGTGGCCCTGGTGGTCATCTTCCAGCCGGAGCTGCGGCGCGCGCTTGCGGCCCTGGGCAGCCAGCATATTTTCTCCACCGTCACGCAAAAGCGCGAGACCATCGAGGTCTTGGCCGAAGCCGCCTTTGAGCTCTCCAACCGCCAGCTCGGCGCGCTCATCGCCCTGGAGCGCGAGTCGAACGTCCACGCCTTTGCCGAAAGCGGCGTCACCGTCGATAGCGAGCTCTCCACGGAGCTCATCGTCACCATTTTCCATCCGAAGACGCCGCTGCACGACGGCGGGCTCATTCTGCGCAACGACCGCATTTTAGCCGCCGCGTGCATCTTCCCGGTCAGCCAGCGGCACGATCTCGACCGCAACCTGGGCCTGCGCCACCGCGCGGGGCTCGGCATCACCGAGGAGAGCGACGCCATCGCCATCGTCGTTAGCGAGGAGACGGGGAACGTCTCCATCTGCCACCGGGGCCGCATCGAGCGCGATTTCGATCCCGACGAATTCAAAAAGCGCTTAAGCCAATTACTGCTTCTGGAGAAATATGAAGAATCTGATTCTGGAGAACTGGGAGGCGAAGCTTCTGGCGCTTCTGGCCGCGAGCATCCTCTGGTTCCTCATCAAAAAGACGATCGATACAACCCCGATGAACCCTAGAACCCCCCTTGCCACCCCCCATGTCCTCTCCTAAGTCCCGCAAAATTTTCGGAACCGACGGCGTGCGCGGCGTCGCCAATGTCGAGCCCGTGACCGCCGAGACCGCCCTTAAGCTCGGGCGGGCCGCCGCCCACGTTTTCGCCCAGCCCAATGGCCGTCCCCACGGCTTCGGGGGTCGCCCAAAGATCGTCATTGGCAAGGATACCCGCATCTCCGGCTACATGTTGGAGACGGCGCTCGTGGCGGGCATCACCTCGCTCGGCGTTGACGTGCTCCTTATCGGGCCGCTGCCCACCCCGGGCGTCGCCTACATCACCCGTTCGTTGCGGGCCGACGCTGGCATCGTCCTTTCTGCCTCGCACAATCCCTACGAAGACAACGGCATCAAGTTCTTCCGGCACGACGGCTTCAAACTCGACGACGCCATCGAGGCGCGCATCGAGAACCTCGTTTTCTCAGGCGAGATCGAGGCCATCCGACCCATCGCCGACCACATTGGCCGCGCAACGCGCATCGACGACGCGCTGGGCCGCTACATCGAGTTTGCCAAATCGAGCTTCCCTCGCGGCCTCACGCTGGAGGGGCTCAACGTCGCGCTTGACTGTGCCAACGGCGCTTCCTACAAATCCTCGCCGTGCATCCTGCGTGAGCTGGGGGCCCTGGTGCACGTCATCCACAACGCCCCCAACGGCCGCAACATCAACGCCAACTGCGGCAGCACCCACCCGGAGGAAATCGCCCGGGCCGTCAAGAACTGCGGCGCGCACGTGGGCATCAGCCACGACGGCGACGCCGACCGCTTGATGCTGTGCGACGAAAAAGGCGAGGTCGTTGACGGCGACGAGATCATGGCCATCGCCGCGCTCGACATGATCAAAAAAGGCGAACTCGTGGACAACACGCTGGTGGCCACCATCATGAGCAACTTCGGCCTCGATGAAACGCTCGCCCAGGCGGGCGGGCGCGTGCTTCGCGCGCAGGTGGGCGACCGCTACGTCATCGAGGAGATGATGCGCGGCAACTACAACCTCGGCGGCGAGCAGAGCGGGCACATGATTTTCCGCGACTTCGCCAGCACCGGCGATGGCATCGTGAGCGCGCTGCAAGTCCTGCGCATCATGGTCGAAACCGGCAAGCCGCTCAGCGAGCTTAAACGTTGCCTTTCCAAATACCCGCAGGCCCAGCGCAACCTCAAGGTGCGCCAGAAACGCCCGCTGGAGCAGCTCCCGGATGTCCTCAAAATGGTCAAGGAGACCGAGGCCGAGCTCGACGGCGCGGGCCGCGTGCTGCTGCGCTACTCCGGCACCGAGCCGAAGATCCGCCTCCTCATCGAAGGCCGCGACGCCGCGAAGATCAACGCCCGGGCGGACTTGATCGCCGAGGCGATCGTGAGGGAAATCGGCGCGTAACTGGCGGGAACTTGTTTAAAAAAAGGCGCGTCCGGGAATGGGCGCGCCTTTTTGGTTTTCTTTATTCGCGCTCCAGTTGCCAGATGACGCTCTGGAAATCGCCGGGGTGGGGGAAGTCCACCCGCAGGCCCGCGTTCATGAGCACATCGCCGCCGAGGCTCCTGCCCAGCTCCGACACACGGTAGCGGCGGGTCGGGTCGAGGCCCTTCAGGCGCAGGATCGTCGTGCCGGGGTTGGGTTTTGCGAGCACTTGGAAGTAGAAGACCACGGCGCGCGAACCGTCTTCGCTCACGGTCATCCAGGCCGCGTCGCCTCCCTCAAACGGGCTGCGCAGGCGGTAGAACGTGCCGGTCTGGATGATGCCGCGCAGGTCCTTGTAGAGGGCCACTTGAGCCCGGACGGTCTCGCGTTCCTGCGGGGTGAGCTGGTTAAGGTCCAGCTCGTAGCCGAAGTTTCCCGACATCGCCACGTGGCCGCGCATGGCGAGCGAGGTGACGCGCCCCACCTGGTGGTTCGGGCAGGCCGAGACGTGCGCGCCCTGGGCGCTGACCGGGTAGACAAGGCTAGTGCCGTACTGAATTTTGAGCCGCTCGACGGCGTCCGAGTCGTCGCTGGTCCACGTCTGCGGCATGTAGAAGAGGATGCCCGGGTCGAAGCGCCCGCCGCCGCCGGAGCACGATTCGAAGAGTACCTCCGGGAAGCGTCCCGTTATCTCGCCCATCACCCGGTAGAGGCCCAGCATGTAACGGTGAGCCGTTTCGCGTTGGCGCGCGGGCGGCAGCGAGGCCGAGCCGATTTCCGACATGTGCCGGTTCATATCCCACTTCACGTAGGTGATCGGGGCCGAGGCCAGGACGGCCGAGATTTTCTCAATGATCGCGTCGCAAACCTCCGGCCGAGAGAAATCGAGTACGAGCTGCTGGCGGCCTTCCGTGCGGTCGCGCCCCCCTACGTGCAGGCACCAGTCGGGGTGGGCGCGGTAGAGATCGCTGTCGGGCGAGATCATCTCCGGTTCGAACCAGAGGCCGAAGCGCAGCCCCCGGGCGTTGATGCGCTCCACCAGGTCGGGCAGACCCGCGGGGAGTTTTTTGAGGTCGGTTGTCCAGTCGCCCAGGGAAGTGCAGTCGTCATCCCGGTGGCCGAACCAGCCGTCGTCCAGGACGAAAAGCTCGATGCCGAGATCGCCCGCCGTGGAGGCGATGGCCTCGATTTTTTCCGCGTTGAACTCGAAGTAGGTGGCCTCCCAGTTATTGATGAGGATGGGGCGCACCTTGTCGCGCCACGGGCCCCGGCAAAGGCGGGTCCGGTAGAGCCGGTGGTAGCGTTGCGAGAGGCCATTCAAGCCCTCGGAGGAGAATACCAGCACGGCCTCGGGCGTCTGGAAGCTTTCGCCCGGCTCCAGCAGCCAGGAGAAATCGAACGGGTTGATGCCGATGGAAACGCGCGTGGTGTCGAGCTGATCGACCTCGGCCTGCGCCAGAAAGTTGCCGCTGTAAACGAGGTTCAGGCCGTAGACTCGGCCCGTGTCCTCCGTGGTGGAGGGATCCAGGAGCGCGATGAACGGGTTCTGTTGGTGGCTGCTCGCGCCCCGGCGGCTTTCCAGCGACTGCGTGCCTGGCCGCAGCGGCGTGCGGGCGACGTGGCGTTCCCGGGCCCATGCGCCGCTGAGCTGGAGCAGCTCGAACCCAGCTTCGGGCAGATCGACGCTGGCGCTCAGCGCCCGCAGGAGACGGACGGGCTGGCTGCCGGTATTGCTGAAGCGCGCGCTGCGAGTGATGGCGTCGAGTTCATTGAAAACAGTGTAGCTCAAGGTCGCCTCGACGCCGGTGAGGGCATCGCGCAGGAGGATTTCGAGCGTGTCGGCCTCGGCGTCGGCCTCCACATAGGTCGCGGGGAGCCCCTCCAGAGCCGGTTTGCCGGGGCGGATCGAGTGGCTGACGTAGCGAAAGGTGCTTAAAGTCGAGCCGTCGGCGGCCTGCACCTGGAAGGCGGGCGCGCGGTAGTCGCCCCGGCCGTAGTCGGGGTATTCCCGGGGCGCGGTGTCCAGCGAAAAGATCAAGCCGTCCCGGTCCTGCAAAAGCCTCGGGGAAAAGGCAACGTCGTGCGGGTTCAACCGGTGGAGCACCTCCGGCTCCCGGAGGGCCGCGCCCCAGTAGGCGTGGACGAGCTCGCCCGAGGCGGCGACGGCCAACACGTAGCTGGTGGCCTGGGAGCGCAGGTGAAAAGTAGAGTCCTTAAAGGTAATCATGGCATTTGGGCGGGTGCTTCAGGGCACCTCTGGAAACCGAGGCACGTCATCCACTTTGTCTTTTTGCGCCCTATTGGCCCCAATTTTCAGTCAATATTGATGAATATTGCCCGAAAATTGGAGCCAATAGGGCATCAAAAATCCTTCGTGGCTGCCATACCCCGGTTTCCAGAGGTGCCCTTTAATACGCGAAAGGCGCGATGCGAGGCAAGCCATTGCGGGAAGGTAAACCGTTCGAGCGTTGAATCTGAAAGCCGTGTTTGACAGATTCGTTTACGCGTGGATGCTCCCATCACCATTTTATGTCCACTCCCAATTCTGCCAATACGCTTTCCTCCGACGTCGAAATCACCGGGACCATCACCTTTCGCACCGATCTGTACATCGACGGCAAGGTCCAGGGGGAAATCCACTCGCCGGGTCACCTGACGGTCGGCAAAAACGCCCATGTTCAGGGCGAAATCAAGACCAAGTCGATCATCGTGGAGGGCAGCGTTCAGGCCAACGTGACCGTCGAGGATCGCTGCGAGCTGAAATCCGGCTCGACCCTCACCGGCGACCTGAAATCCGCCCGCCTCATCATCGAGGACGGCGCAACGTTCGTAGGCCGCTCCGAGGTGACGCCCAAGCCGCTCCAAAAGACCGGCCCGGCGGTCTAAGCGCCTGCCTAACCCTTCCTCGCCGCCGCGTTTGCCGGTTTATTCCGCAGCTTCGCCTTCGGCGGGGCGTAGTGCAGGGCGTAGGATTTTGGGGCGATTTTGTAATACGCGGCAAACGCCCGCGAAAACGCGTTGAGCGAGGTGAACCCGGTCTCCCGGGCCACCTCGGAGACGGTGCGATCGCTGGTCAGGAGCAGGCGGGCTGCCTCTGCCAGCCGCGACTCGCGAATGTAGAGCCCCAGCGTTACCCCGAGCTTGTCCCGGAATACCGTCCTCAGGCGGCTGGCCGAATAGCCAAGCTTCCCGGCCAGCTCCTCCAGCGAGGGGGCGTTGCGGAGGTTTTGGCGCACGTAGGCGTTGATTTTCCGCACGATCACATCGCGCACGTCGGCGGGGTCGGGCCCGGCGCGGCGTTCCTTGGGCACCGGCGCGGCCTCTAGCAGCCGGGCCAGCAGGAGGGCGAGGTGGTAGGCGACGCCCAGGGGGTCTGTCGGCAGTCCCCGGCGGTAGCCCTCCACCAGGCGATCCGCGAGACGCAGCGCCTCGGCGTCGAGCGCCACGGGCCGGTCCCGCAGCGCCGAGGCCGCCAGCGGCTGGCTTAAGTCAAAGGTGATGCAGAGCCACTCGGAGGGGCCGGAGGGCGCGTTCTGGTAATGGTGAAACTGGTGGGGAAAGATCAGGGCACCCTCGCCCGGGTCGAGCCGGAAGGTCGCCTCGCCGATGCGCACCGCGCCGCCTTCGCCCAGCGCCAGGGCCAGCTCGAAGCGGTGATGAAAGTTCGCGGTTTCCTTCTCCCTCGCCATCCCTGCCCGGCGGTGGATTACCACGTTGTCTGGCGAGAGCCCCTGGCGGCAGCGGAGCCCGGAAAGAAGGCTCTTGGGCGGCTCGATGGAGGCCGCTGCCAAGTGGAGTTTGCTGATCAGCTCGTTTGTCGGCTGCATAAGAAAAAGGATAGAATACGGCTGCTGTGTGCTTTGAAAGGTCCTAATATGACATCGGCCTATGGAGTCATACCACAAAGACCGCGGGCCTGTGGGCTGGGGGTGTCGGGAAAAAAGGGGGGGAGGTTAGAGCGTGGCTTGTTCTTTGTGGATTTGCTGGCAGACCCGGTTGAATTCGCGGGCGAGCCGTTCCAGGGCCGCCTGCAATTCGGCGGGCCGGTCGGGCTGGGCCGTGAGCGTCTCGATGTCCTGGCAGATTTCGCCCATCTGGTCGGCCCCCATGTTGCGGCTGGAGCCCTTGAGCGAGTGGGCCTTGTTCTTCGCCCGCTCCCACGCATGCTCCTCGATGGCCATGCGCAAGGCGCGGAAATCCGCCTCGGCGCTGTTGAGGAAGGTCTCCAGGAGCTTGCCGTAAAATTCCAGGCTATTGTCCGGGTCGAGGGTCTTGAGCGTATCGAGCCGGTCGCGGTCGAGCGGCGCGGGTTCACTGGGGGCCGGAGGGGCGGGGGGGGGCGCTGATTTTGGCTCCACGGCGGGCGCGCTTGCGGAGGGGGCGTGCTCCCAGTGGGCGAGCTTGGAGGCGAGGTCTTCGAGCTTCACCGGCTTGCTGATGTAGTCGTCCATGCCCGCCGCGAGGCACTTGGCGCTGTCGCCCGCCATGGCGTGGGCCGTCACGGCGATGATGCGCGGCTGGCGCGGGAGATCTTCGTTGGCGCGAATGCGGCGGGTGGCTTCGTAGCCGTCCATCAGTGGCATCTGGCAGTCCATCAGGATGATTGGGTAATCGTACTTTCGCAGTGCGGAGAGCACCTCCTGGCCGTTGACGGCCAAGTCCCCCTTGTAGCCGAGCTTCTCAAGCTGGCCCAAGGTGACGATCTGGTTGATCACGTTGTCTTCGGCAACAAGGATGCGCGTGGGTTTCATGGGAGATGGCGAAGAGGCATCGCTGCCGGTGCGCTCATGTTCCTGGGCGACGACGGTGGCGATTTGGTTGTAGAGAAGCGATTGCTTCACGGGTTTGACCAGGCAGGCCGAGACTCCGGCGTTGAGGAAGTCCTGCTGGGGGATGCGCCCCATGGAGGTCAAAATGATGAGCCGCGTGGAAGCCATGACGGCGTCCTCCTTGATGGCGCGGGCCAGTGCGAGGCCGTTGGTCTCGGGCATCTGCATATCGAGCAGCGCGACGTCGAAGGGCTTGGTGTCGAGCGCGCGCTTGAGGGTCGTGAGCGCCTCGCGCGCGTTGGATACGCAGGTGGGGACCATGCGCCAGGAGGAAAGCTGGCAGTGGAGGATGTGCCGGTTGGTCGGGTTGTCATCCACGATGAGCGCCCGCACGCCGCAGAGGTCCATGAGCGGCGCGTTGGCGCTCTCCGGAATGCGCGTCTGTTTTTCAAATCGCGCGGTGAACCAGAAGAGGGAGCCGCCCTCGGGCGGGCATTGGACGCCGATCTCGCCGCCCATGAGCTGTGCCACTTCCTTGGAAATGGCCAGGCCGAGCCCCGCGCCGCCCACTTTGCGGGTGGAGGGGTCGGTATTCCGGCGGAAGGGCTCGAAAATGGACTCGCGCGCCTCCGGGGCGATGCCGATGCCGGTGTCGCGCACTTCGAAGCGCAGCAGCACGTCGCCCGCCGCCTCGGTTTCGCGCGACACGCTTACGACCACCTCGCCTTGGGTGGTGAACTTGACTCCATTGCTCACCAGGTAATCGAGCACCTGGCCGAGGCGCGCCGGGTCGCCCCGCAGATGGGTCGGCACGGTCGAGGCGACAAACTCCGCCAGTTCGATCCCCTTTTCGCCCGCCAGCGGCCCGTATTTCTCCGTGACGTCCTCGACCACCCCGAGCAGGTCAAAGTCAACGGTGTCGAGGGTCAGGACATGGGCCTCGGCTTTGGAGAAGTCGAGGAATTCGTTGAGGATTTCCAGCAGATGCGCGGCGCTTTTTTGGATCGTGCGGGCGTATTCGCGCTCCCGGGGCGGCAGGCCCGATTCGAGCAGCAGCCCCGTCATCCCCACGACGCCGTTCATCGGGGTGCGGATTTCGTGGCTGACGGTGGAAAGGAATTCGCTCTTGGAAAGCCGGATCTCGCTGGTCTCCCGCCGGGCGTCGGCGAGCGCCTTTTCCAGGCCGGTGCGGCGGGCGGTTTCGGCATCGAGTTCGCGGCGGGTCGTGCAGTGGGCCTCCATCGTGGCGGCGACCAGCGCGGGGAAGTCGGCCATGGCCCCGGCTCCCTCGATCAGCACTGGCTGGTGCGCCTGGGCCCCCGGGCGCTCCATGGCGCGCGCGAGGGCGTCGGCGGCGGAGAGGTCGCCGGAAAGGATCAGCATCGGGCGGTATGACGGGCGCTCCACCAGGGCCGAGAGGGGCCGCTGGAGGAAAATCCCGGGCCCGAGCGGCTGGGCCAGGACATCGAGAAAGTCCTGGCGGGAAATGGCGGCTGCAAACGCCCCACCGTGAGTCAGCACGGCTCCGGGCGCCTCGGGGTGTTCCTCGAAGTAGCCTGCGAGCGTCGATCCCTGCTCCGTGGACTCGAAGGCCTTTACGTTAATGGCCAGCTCGTGCAGTCGTTTTTCTGGTTGAGGCGTCAAAATATTGAGTAAACTTTTGCCCTGTAACTCGGTATGGGTTACAGGGCATCAGTATATCCGCGTAGGATTATAGGGTAAGCCCTGGGGGTGGATCAACTGCGGAATTTGATCGGGCCTTAATGCAACACTTTCATTAAAAATGCTCTGGCACCTTGACCAGGGCCGGGCTTTAGTGGAAAACGCAAGGCGGCTTTCCTGGCACCGCAGCGAAATTCCCCTAAGAAACTAACCACCGTACCCATGGCGTTTTTCTCCCTTATCATCCCCACTTTTAACGAGCGGGAAAACATTGAGGAGCTTTTGGAGCGGCTCGACGCCCTGTTGCGCGACGCGGCTCCCGATGGCTTTGAGCTGCTGGTGGTGGATGACGACAGCCCCGACGGCACCTGGAAGCTAGCCGAGGAAATTGCCGCGCGCAACCCGGTCGTCCGCGTGCTCCGGCGCACGGAGAACCGCGGCCTGGCCCTCGCCGTCGTGGACGGCTGGAAGGCGGCCAAAGGGGAGTGGCTCGGGGTCATCGACGCCGATTTGCAGCACCCGCCGGAAGTGCTCCCGAAAATGTTGGCCGCCCTGCGCGGCGGGGCCGATCTCGTGGTGGCCAGCCGCCATGTGGAGGGGGGCGGCGTGAGCGACTGGAGCATCTTTCGCCGGATGCTTTCGCGCGGAGCTCAGGCGCTCGGCATCCTGCTTTTGCCCTCGGCGGCTCGGGCGGTGTCTGATCCGATGAGCGGCTTCTTCGCCCTGCGCCGCGAGGCCGCGAACCTGCCGCAGTTGCGCCCGCTGGGTTACAAAATCCTCCTGGAGACCCTCGCCTGGGGCAAGTTTGATAAGATCGCCGAAGTCGGCTACGTATTTCAGGAGCGCAAAAAAGGGGGCAGCAAAGTGACCTGGCGTCAGTATTGGGAATACCTGGTGCAAGTCTGGCGTTTGCGCACCTCTTCCCGGCGCTAGCTTTTTTTCTCATGACTACCGCTCTCTCTCCCGACCGTCCCGCCCTTGCGTTTCCCGTGATGGGGAAGGCCGCCGCCACCTTTGGCGCGCTGGTGTTCCTGATGTTCATGGACATGCTGCTCGCCCCGGGCAGCTACGTGCTGGGCAACGCGGGCACGGACATGTTCCTGCAATTCTACTCGTGGCGCGAATTCGGCTTCGACCAGCTTGCGCACGGGAACCTGGCTCTGTGGAATCCGCATATTTTCGGCGGTGCGCCCTTTTTTGGAGAGACCCAGGCGGCGATGCTCTACCCGACCAACCTCCTGCTCCTTTTCCTGCCGCTGGCCATGGGGATCAACTGGAGCATCGCCCTTAACGTCTGGCTCCTGGGCATGGCGATGTACGTCTGGGCGGGCTACCGGGGGCTGAAGCCGCTGGCCTGCTTCGTCGCGGGCGTGGTCCTGATGTTCTGCGGCCCACACTTCATGCACGTCTACTCCGGCCACCCGGTCCACATGGCCGTGATGACCTGGGCGCCCGTGATTTTCCTGGCGATTGACGGCATTTTCGAGAGCCGGGGCCGCTTGGGGCTGGCGTTGCGCTGGGCGCTCGTGGGCATGGCCGCCGTGGCCTTCCAGGTCCTGGGCGGGCATCCTCAGTACCTCTTTTACACCGCGATTGCCGCCGGGTTTTACACCTTGTGGGGAATGGCCCGCATCGCCCTGGACTCCAAGGGCGAGGGGATGGCAAACGTGCTTCGGCAGATGGCCATTCCCGGCATCGGCCTGGGGGTGATCTTCGCGGGCGGTTCGCTCCTGACGGCGGTGCAGCTCTTTACGGCCATCCAGGCCAACGGCGAGACCATCCGCGCCATTCCGGTGCCGTTTGAGTTCGCCGCGATGTTTGGCTTTCCGCCGGAGAACCTCCTTACGCTGCTCAACCCCTACTTCTTCGGCGACATGCAGAACCAGGCCTACTGGGGCCGCTGCTATCTCTGGGAAATGTCCCTCTTTATCGGCACGGTCAGCTTGGTCCTGGCCGTTTACGGGGCGATTTTCGGGCGCGGCACGAGCCGTTTCTTCGGGCCCGGGCGGCTGGCGGGGCTGGCGCTCATCACCTTCATCTTCGCCCTCGGCGTCCACACGCCGCTCTTCCAGTTCCTCTACGCGCACGTGCCCGGGTTTGGGAAATTCCGGGGCATCTCCAAGTTCACTTTCCAGAGCGTCCTTTTCCTGGGAATGCTCTCCGCCATGGGCCTCGACGCCCTGCTGCGAGACCCCAAGGTGTCGCGGAAATTCGTGATCGGCACGGCCATCGCGGGCGGTGTCGTGCTGCTGGCCTCCATCTGGATCACGCTCCTGGGCCCCTCGGGCTGGCAGCCGGTCCTCAAGGCCGTGCAGGAAAGCCGTGAGTCGTACCTGCCCCCGGCCGCCTTTGCCAGCCTGGAGTTCGGCGACCATGCGCGCGGGTTCGCCGCCGGGGCGCTCTTTATCCCGGCCCTGATCCTCCTGGGCGTCGCGGGCATCCTTCACTACGTCCCGCGCTCCTCCTACGCCGTGCCGACGCTGGTGGTGCTGCTGACGACAGAGCTTTTCATCTTCGCCTACTGGACCCGCGAAACCGTTGACACCAAGACCATCGCGCCCGCCGCGCTGGCTGACTTCGTCAAAACGCACCCCGGCAATTACCGCTCGCTCAACCTCCTCAACCCGAACGCCGCCCTGTCGCTCGGGGCCTACGACATCTGGGGGGCCGACCCGGGGGTGGAGCGCCGTTACGCCGAGTTTATGACGTGGAGCCAGGGGGGCGATCCCGATAACGCCACGCAGTACATCAGCTTTGCGGATCAGCGAGGTAGCTTGCGGATTCCCCCGTTCTACACCATGCTCCGGTTCCGCTACGCCTTTATCCCGACGAGCCAGGGGATCAAAGTGGCCCAGGCCCCGGCGGCTCCGATGGAGCAGGTCCAGTTGGTGCATGATTGGCGCGTTATTCCGCAGCGCGATGCCATTTTCCGAGCGTTGCGCGACCCGGTGTTCGATCCGCGTCGCGAAGTGATTTTGGAGAGTGATCCCGGCCTTGCCAAACCGCCTACGGCCTCCACGGGCACCGCTCGCGTTACCGCCTCTTCCACCGACTGGCTGGAGATCGAGGCTGACACCTCCGCCCCCGCCATTTTGTTCGTCACCGATGCCTACTCGTCCGGCTGGCGGGCCCGGGCCCTTCCCGGCAGCTCCCAGCAGAGCTACCAGGTCCTCCCGGCCAACTACATCCTGCGTGGCGTCCCGCTCGGGGCGGGGCATCACCGCCTGCGCATCGAGTATGTGCCGCGCGCGTTTACCGTCGGCTTGTGGGTCTCGCTGATTTCGCTGATCGCCTATATCGCCGCCGTGGTGCTTTGCGTGCGGCAGGGCCGGAAATGCCATGGAAACGCTTGAGCCCCCCGTAACGCATCACGCCGTCGGTTCGCGGCGCGTGGTGGCCTGCCTGCTCATCGCCACGTTCGCCCTCTCCGCCCTCCTGATCTTCGTCCGGCTGGGGCATTACGCCTTGTGGGAGGACGAGGCGGGCACGGCGCTGGGCACTAAAAGCGTGCTCCAATGCGGCGATACCCAGGCATGGCTGGGGCGGAACCTCGTGGCCTATCGCGGCGGGATCCTCCTCCACAATCTGCGCACCGAGGGCGAGCCGCCTTTCTGCGCCTATTTCGACGCCCCCTTCATGAAGCTCCTGGGTGAGAACGCCCTGGGCGCGCGCCTTCCGTTCGCGCTCTGCGGCTGGGCCACCGTCGGGCTGCTTTGCTGGTGGGTCTGGCGCTGGCGCGCTTCCACGTTGACCGCCTCCCTCTTCTGCCTCGCGCTGCTGGGCAACGTCTCGTTTTTCCTGTATGCCCGCCAGTGCCACTACTACGCCCCGGCGACCCTCTTCTTCTGCCTCATCGCCTACCTTTACCTCCACTGGGAGGGCGGGCGGCGCAAGCTGGCGCTCCTCTCCCTCTGCGCCGCGCTGCTCCTTTCGCTCAACTACTCCTTCTACATCGTCCTGGCCCTCTGCCTCGGCGTGGATTACTTGGTGTGGCAGCGGAAAGTCCAGCGCCTGCGGTGGGCGGACTGGGCCATCCTCATTCTGCCATCGCTGGCCGTGGGGCTCGTCATTCTGGCGTGGTGGAACCCCTTCCGGACGGGGCTTTCGCAGGATCTCTACAAAAACACCCTGTCCGATCGGCTCACCCTTTTCTGGTGGGCGTGGCGCGATCTCAACCGCAGCGAAATGATCGTCCTGCCGCTGCTGCTCGCCACGGTGTGGGCGGCGTTCGTCTCCGAGACCGCCTGGCTCAAGCGCGGGTTGCTCGCCTTTGTCGTTTTCGTGGCAGCCGAGACGGCCATTTCCAGCCAGCCGCGTTCCGAGACGAGCGTGGCCAACGTGCGCTACTTTTGCGTGCTCCTGCCGCTGGCCATCGCACTTGGAGTGTTCACCCTGCGGGAGCTTGCGGCCCGGTTGCGCTGGCCCGGTTGGGCGGTCCTCGGGCTCGGCCTGTTGCTCTTCTGGAGCAATCTTTTTAACGGCGGGCTCTTCTTCCGCGGAGGGCTGCGCTGCACGCCGTGGTGCTTCGCGCGCGAGTTGGCCCAGCCGCCGCCTGAGCCGTACACCGCCGCCATTGAAGCCGTTCGCCGCCTCGTGCCGGAGGGCTCGACCCTCTGGGTGACGCCCAACAGCATGCTCTCCTCCATGATGTTCCACGTGCCGCAAGTCACCTACGCCTGGGTGCTCGAAGCGCAGCCTCGGGGGCAATTCGCCTCGGTGCCGGGCCTCTACTTTGTCAAAAAGACCGCCCCCGACTACGTGCTCGCCTTTGGCCCCGTCATTAAGGATACCATGGCCGTCCTCGACGAACTGCCCGGGGTCTTCTACGAGCCCGTGACGGTGCTCAATGTCTTCTGGCGCGACCTCTACCGGCCTGAGCTGCTCTGGCGGCTTTTCGATCCCGTCACCAACTTTGACCCCGAAATCAACGGCATCCAGCTGCTCAAGAAAAGCGAGCTGCCGCCGCCGCTGAAAGTGGACGACGCCCCGGCTCCGGCTACTTCAGTCCCCTAGGCTTTCTGCCTTTGAGAAACTTGAAGCGCCGCCGGGCCTCGCCGATCGAGACCCCTTCGATGAAAAACGCCGTCGCTGCTCGCCCGATGGCATACGTGCCCGCGCCCGCCATCGCCCCCGAAATCGCGTTGCCCCAGCCGGGCAGGAACTTGGTTGCCGCCCGGACCCCCTCGCGCAGGATCAGCGCCAGGCCCACGTTGGCCCCGAGGGCCGCCAGGAAATCCCGCGCCAGCTTGAGGCTCCATTCGCGCCCGGTCGTGTGGATGATCCCGGCCACCATCAGCACTTGCAGCGAGGTCAGAATCGGGAAATCCGCCAGCGGGATCGGCTGCGCCCCGATGGCCGTGCAGACCGCCGCGGCGGAACGCGTCAGGTGCGCGGCGATTTCCCGTTGCGCGGCGGCGTCGCCGCTGGCTCGGGCGAATTCCAGCCGCGCCTCCATCGGGAGCTGCACCGCGATTTCTGCCAGCAGCACCTCGCGGGCCGCCCCGCCCAGCACCGCCGGGGTCTCCCCCCGGAGCTCCGCGTAGCCGGGCAGCTCGCTGGCGGTCATGTAAAGAAAAACGTCAGCCGGGCCGCTCTCCAGCGCGGTTTTAGCGGCCTCCTGGCTTTCCGCGAGGGCAAAAATCAGAGCCCCCTGGTGTTGGTAGGCCCGCCATGGCGCGCTCCCCGCCTCAATGGCCCCGGGCTCCATCTGGAAGACCGTGCGCGCCCAGAATTCCACCCCCGCCCCCGGTTCGCCAATGATGAGAACGCGGGCGGGCCGGTGTTGCAAAAATAACTCCTGAAGCGGCCGCCATTCCCGCTCCACGGGTTTGCGGATCGGCCCCGGCAGGCGGAAAAGCACCTTTTCAAACCCTCGAGCCAGTTGCTGAAGCGTCAACATGCCTTTATCCCTTCTCCCATGGCGTTTTTGAACACCGGTTATTCAAGCGCGGAAAGCAGCTTCTCCACATGTTCCTCGGGCTTTACCTTGCGGAAAATCGCCTTCAACGTCCCGTCGGCCCCGATAATGAACGTCGAGCGTTCCACGCCCATGTATTTTTTGCCGTAGTTGATTTTCTCTACCCAGACGCCGTAGGCTTGGCAGATCTCCTTGCTCTCGTCGCTTACCAACGGAAAGGGGAGTTCGTATTTGGCGATGAATTTCTCATGTTGCTCCACCGGATCGGGGCTGATCCCGAGCACCACGGCCCGTTCGGAGAACTGGTTCCAGCCGTCGCGCAAGCCGCAGGCCTGAAGCGTGCAGCCGGGGGTGTCGTCCTTGGGGTAAAAGTAGAGGATCACCGTCTGCCCGGCGAAATCCTTGAGCGAAACGGGCGCGCCGAGCCCATAAATGCCCCCCACGGCGGTGGCGGTGAACCCGGGGGCCGGATTGCCCGGTTGCAAGGTTGAGTGGGCTTTCATGGAATTTAGAATACACTATTTTGGAACTCTGGCACGGAAGTTTCTCTTACAATCCAGCGTGAGACTCCTGATTGCCGACGATGATCGCGAACTGGCCTGTGCCCTGGCTTCCTACCTGAGGCACGAGAACCAGGCTATAATATCGACGGTCACGACGGGCGGTTTGGACGTGCTGCGTAGCGTGGCCCGGTTCGACCCTGATGTGATCCTGATGGATATTGTCATGCCTCGCATTAACGGCCTGACGCTCTGTCGGCACATTCTTTCCCGGCGGCCGGAGGTGAAGATCATCCTGCTTTCGGGCGCGCTCGGGGTGGAGAGCCCGTTTCTGGCCGAGTCAGGGGCCACCGCCTTTCTGCCCAAGCCGGTGAAGCTTGCGGAGTTGCAGCGGATTTTCCAGGAAATCACGCACGATCTCGCCTCGGCCTCGGCGGTGGCGGAATAGCCGGGGAACGCGGAACGCCAGAGCGACTCGCTGCCTAAGCCTTCGCTCGGACGCGCTCTTTTTTGGCCTCGGCGTCCTCCTGGATGCGGAGGCGTTCGGCCACGAGCTGTTTTTCGAGTGAATCGACGGCGGCAAAGTCTCCCGTGGCGCGCGCCTTGGCGATCTCGCCGCCCAGGAAGAGCTCCTTTTCGGCGATGCGCGACTGAGCCAGGGTATTGATGTCGGTGATCTCGGCTTTTTGGGCTTCGGTCAGTTGGACGGTCGGCGAAACTTTTTCCAGGCGCTCCATAGCGAGTTCGTAGGCGGATTTCATGGGGCAAACATAACCCGGGCGCGCGGCGGAACGCAAATCCGTTGAATTCTAAAGGGCACCTTAACGAGGCTTGTCCCCCGCCGTTTGGTGGCTACAATTTCCCGCGATGATTCGCCTTTTGAGCACCGATTTTGATGGAACCCTGGTGGACCACTTTGCCACGCCGCCGGTGACGCCGGAGCTTTTCGAGCTTTTCGGGCGGCTCCAGCACGCGGGGGTGCGCTGGGCCGTCAACACGGGCCGCGATCTGGCCTTCGCGCTCGACGGGCTGCGGGAATTCCACTTCCCGGTGGAGCCGGATTACATTCTCACCAATGAGCGGGAAATTTTTCACCGCGACCCCGCCGGGCAGTGGCGCGACTACGGGGACTGGAACCGCCGCTGCGTCCTGGCCCACGACCGCCTTTTCCAGACCGAGGCCCCCTACCTGGAGGAGTTCCTCCGCTACGTTCGCACGGAGACCGAGGCGGAGCTGATCTACGAAAACGAGCGCCCCGTGGGCCTCTGCGCCAAGGACGACGGCGAGATGGACCGGGTGGTGGCCCGCCTGCGCTCGACGCGCAAGCCCGGTTCGCAGTTTAATTTCCAGCGCAACACGGTTTTCCTGCGCTTTTGCCACTCGGATTACTCCAAGGGCGCCGCGCTGGGCGAGCTTTGCCGCCTGACCCGCCTGACGCCCGCCGAGACCTTCGCGGCGGGGGATCACCATAACGACCTTTCGATGCTCGACGGCCGTTTTGCCCGCTGGCCCGCCGCTCCCGGCAACGCCATCGGCGAGGTAAAGGCCGCCGTGGAAAAAGCGGGCGGTTATGTGGCCCAGGCCCGGTGCAGCGACGGAGTGGTGGAGGCGCTGCGCTACTTTATGGACGTGCGGCGGCTGGGGCCCGAGGGGGCAGCGGCGGGGGTTAACTAAAGCGGCACCTCGCGCCACCCGGAGGGGTCGAGGAAGATCGCCGGGCGGTGGTATTTCACGTAAAGCAGGTTCGTGTCGGCAGGCACGGGGATCTTGAAATTCACAAACGGGGCCGAGACTTTCATGGCTGCTTCGCCCGCCGGTTCTCCGGTCACGAGATCGGTGACGGGGACTTTCCCTGCCAGGAGCGGCAGCGGGACGCTCCAGCGAAAATGTCCGCCTGAGGCCTGCTCCCCGACGATCCAGAGTACGCCCCGGCAACAGAGCGGCAGCGGGAGGGTGAGGCGCAGTTTTCCCCGTTCGAGGTACGCTTCCGCCACGGGGTGGTGGGCCATGGCGCGGGTGGCCGGAACCGGCTCGAAGAAGCCCTCCTGCGGCTTTGCGTAACCGAGGAAACGCTTGCTGCTGAGGATCATCTGGCTTTTGTGGCACGCGATCGCATCGCGTTTGCGTAGGCGCTGGTTCTCGTCCAGGGCGAGCGTGACGGCCCCGGGCACCAGATCGCGCCGGAGGCAGTGGACCGCGAAGTGATACTCTTTTACGCCCTCCAGGCAGAGGCGCTTTTGGGCGATCCGGATGAGCACATGCAGGGCATTGTGGTCGGGGTGCTGGTCGTAGGTCGAGGGGTAGACCAGGAAGGTTGGCCGCCACTCCCGCAGGTGTTTGACGAGGGTTTCCAGAAGCGCCGTTTCGTTTTTCAGCAGTGCTCCGGTCACGCCCTGGTCGGGGAAGCCGAGAAATTCCGCCTGGCCGCGAAAGCCGAGAATCTGGAGCGCCTCCTCGGCCTCGGTGCGCCGCATGGCTCCCCAGCGTTCCCTTTCGGCGGGGCCGATGCGCCAGCGTTTCTCCAGCCAGCGTTGGGGCCACGGGTTGTTATCCCCGTTGGTGATCATGAGGACCCGGCCCGCCGCGCCGCTCTGCTCCACGCGCTGGATGAGACCGCCCGTGGCCAGGCTCTCGTCGTCGGGATGCGGCGCGATGAGCAGGAAGCGGTCTTCGGGAGAAAGTGGGGGCATCATGGCAGGCGGGTTATAACCTTTTTTGAAGGCCTGGGCCCAGATCATAATCAGGGGAGCCCCGCTTGCCTGCGTCAGGGGATGGCTTGCCTGCTGGTTTTCCAAGGTGCTGGACAGAGGGAAACGGGCGCGCCATCGGGGAAAATCCGGTGCCCTTATCCGAGATTGGCCTCACGGAGGCGTTCGGCGACGTCCTCGGCTTGCAAAGACCCGACCATTTCGGCGATTTCGCCCTCCATGAAGCGGTCCAGGTTGTAAAGCGTCAGCCCGATGCGGTGATCGGTGACGCGGTTTTGCGGGTAATTGTAGGTGCGCACCTTTTCCTCGCGGCCGCCGCCGCCGATCAAGTTGCGCCGGTGGGCGGAGTATTTTTCCGCTTCTTCGAGCTGTTTCTTTTCCAGCAGGCGGGAGCGCAGGATGTTGATGGCCTTTTCCTTGTTCTTCTGCTGGCTGCGGCCGTCCTGGCAGCGGACGATGGTGCCGGTGGGGATGTGCATGACCTGCACGGCCGAGTCGGTGGTGTTGACGCCCTGGCCGCCGGGACCGCCCGCGCGGCAGACTTCGATGCGCAGATCCTCGGCCTTAAGCTCCAGGTCGACCTCCTCGGCTTCCGGGAGGACGGCGACGGTGGCCGTGCTCGTGTGGATGCGCCCCTGGGCTTCCGTGGCGGGGACGCGCTGGACGCGGTGGACGCCGCTCTCGTAGCGCAGCTTGCGAAAGACTGCCTCGCCCGAGGTGCGGAAGATGATTTCGCGCAGGCCTCCGAGGTCGGAAGGGCTCGATTCCATTACCTCAATTTTGAGACCGTCGCTTTCCGCATAGCGGGTGTACATGCGGTAGAGATCGGCGGCGAAAAGGGCGGCTTCGGCCCCGCCGGTGCCCGCGCGGATTTCCACGATGGCGTCGCGGTCCTCGCCCGGTTCGGGCGGGAGGAGGGAAATCTGGATCTGGCGCTCGAAATCGGCCAGTTGTTTCTGGATGTCGGGGATTTCCGCCTCGGCCATCTCGGCCATTTCGGGGTCTTGGCCGTTGGCGAGTTCCTGGCTATCGGCCAGCTCGGTCTGCTTTTTCTGGAAGGCTTCCCAGGCAGAGAGGAGGTTCTTGAGCTGGGCGTGCTCGCGCATGACGTCGCGCGCGTGCTGGGGATTCCCAAATACGCTGCCGTCGGCAATTTCCGCCTCCAGTTCAAGGAAGCGTTCCGATTTTTTGGCAATCAGTGGGGCAAAATCCATGGATCGAAAAAACTAGCCCATTTCGCAGGATTGAACAGGCAATCCTCGGGTTCAGTGTCAAATTTGCGGCTTGGCAGCCGGTTAGGACGTAAAAAGAAACGGTGACGCGCGGCTATAAAGGCGCGTCACCGTTTCGAAAATTACGACTGGATTGCTACTTGCGGCGGGCAACTGTGCCGTAGCGGCGGGCGAACTTCTCGATACGCCCTGCGGTATCCACGAATTTCTGCTCGCCCGTGAAGAACGGATGACAGGCGGCACAAATGCCGACCTTGATGTCGCGGCGGGTGGAACGGGTGTGATAGACCTTGCCGCACGCGCACGTGATCGTGGTCTCGCTATAGTTGGGATGAATGTCTGCTTTCATGGCCGGAAAAGGGATGGAAAACATACCCGGTCTGGGCGGGGGCGCAATCAAAATCTTTTGCCTCCCCTCTGGAAGTCGCGCGCGGAGCCGGTTTCGGCGGGCCTTGGACTGCGAAGGATTGGAGAGAATGGCTTGCAATGAGGGCGCTTTTGGGGGCATTTACTCTGCTCCTTACCTCCTTTATGAACTCCTCTCTGCTTGTTCGTTTCGCGTTTGTTTGCATTGCTTTGGCTCCCTTTGGCCTGCGCGCCGCCGATCCCGTGGCCTCGCCCACGCCCCGTGCGGAACTCAAGCTCCTTACCGTTGGCAACAGCTTCACCGACAACCCCACGAACTTACTGCCAGCCTTCGCCAAGGCGGGCGGCAAGAAATTGCTCCTCTTCAAGGCGAACCTGGGCGGCCACTCGCTGGAACAGCACGTCGGCTACCTCCAGGCCTTCGAGGCCGATCCGAACGACCCCAAGGGGCACGCTTACAAGCAGCACGCCGACCCGAGGACGGGCGAAAAGAAAGATTTTTCCCTGAAGGAAGCCCTGGAAGCCGAGCCCTGGGACGTGGTGACGATCCAGCAGGTCAGCCACAAGAGCTACAAGGCCGAGACCTACCAGCCTTTTGCCGGGACGCTGATTGGTTATATCAAGAAAAACTCCCCGAATGCTGAAATCGTGGTTCAGGAGACCTGGGCCTATGGCGACGATGCGTTGGTGAAATTCAACCAGGGCAAACCGGTGCAGCTCGATCAGCAGACGATGTATACGGGCCTGAAGGCGGCTTACGGCAAGCTCGCCAGCGACAACGGCTTCCGGGTGCTGCCCGTGGGCGATGCCTTCCAGGTGGCCCGCGCGCAGGGTCTTGTGGTGAATCTCCCGGAGAACATCCACGCCAATGAAAACGGCGAATACCTCGGCGCGGCGATCTGGTACGAAATGCTCTTCGGCGAGAATGTGGAGGCCGTGAATTATGTCCCGGCCAAGCTCGACCCCGAAACGGCCAAGACCCTGCGCCACATCGCGCACGAGGCCGTGACGCACTCTGATTTTAAGACACAGTCGGCGGCGCGCTAGTCGTCGTTGGCTTTTCCCTCGCGGCGGGCTTTTTGCCCGTCAAGAGAGACCGCATCCATGTTTGCGCGGGGCGCTCCCAGTAGTGGTAGCTGGCCCAGGCGAGCGGCAGGAGAATCGCCAGGTAGAGCAGCAGCAGGGCGGGTGAATAGCACCGGGCCCCTTGCAGCCCCGTCTCCCAGGCTCCCGCGACGAATAGCATCATCAGCGGCAGATGGAGCAGGTAGATGGAGTAGCTCAGGTCGCCCATGAAGGCCACCCGGCGGCAGCAGCCGGGGTGGGCGCTTTCGATGGACGCCATGCAGAAAAGCGTGGCGGGGAAGGCGACGATCTCGAAAAGATGGCCCGAGAAGGCTAGGAGCACGAAGCCGATCACGTCGCGGCCCGCCACCAGCAGGTGGTTGCCCAGGGCTTCGCGGTAAAGGTGGTAGAGGGGAAAGTGTTTGGAGGCCGGGATGACCACGGCCCAGACGGCGACCAAGGTCAGTGCTGCGGCCCAGGGCCGGAGGGCGATGCGGCGGCTCTGCAAATACGTCAGCAAATAATAGGCGCTGGCCCCGAGGAAGAAGGAGAACATCCCCCGGCCGACCAGGCCGATGGGGGAGGTCTCCAGCACGTACCCGGCCAGGGCGAGCGCCAGGAGGTGCCACCAGCGCCGAAGGTTCCGGGCGCAGACGACGAAAAAGATCGCGTAAAGCACGCATTCGACGGAGACGGACCAGACGGGCGTGTTGAAGGACCAGCTGCTTTTTTCAAACCAGTTGGAGGCGAAAAACAGGTGCAGCACGAAATGGGGAAGGTCGTTCAAATTGCAGATGGCGTATTGGCCGAAGCGCATCCGGATCACGCTCTGGAGGATCAACACCAGCCAGAGCGTGGCGAAGTGGAGCGGGTAGAGCCGCGAGCACCGCAGGACAAAGAATTTCCCCGGAGACATGCCCCCCTGGGCGATCCGCGCGGCGTAGAGCCAGTAGAAAATGAAGCCGGAGAGGGAGAAAAAGAAATCCACGGCCATCCCCCCGTAGCCGTAGGCGGGCCAGAGGAGCCCGTAGAACGGCTGGTCGCTTTGCACAAACGGGATGTGCGCCACCTTCTCGCCCACGAAAAACTGCCAGTGGTAAAAAACGACCATCAGTGCTGCGAAGCCCCGCAGGGCGTGCAGAGAATCAAGGCGGTCGGGGAGTTGATGGAGCGCCGCCGCCGGTTCGAGCGATGGGGAAGGGGATGAGGGCGACAAGGGCGTAGGAGGCGTCTAGGAAGGGCTGGGAGCGGGATGGTAAAGATTACCAGAGGCAGCCGCATCTACAACCCCCGATTCGGCCCCGTAAATCATTTCCAAACCCGGGAATCCTGTTAAAAAATAGGGATCATGGCCGCCACCGCCGATCTCCACCTTCATTCCCGTTACAGCGCCCGCTCGGCGGAATGGGTTTTTCGGCGGATCGACTTCCCCGACAGCACTTCGGACCCCCTGGAGCTTTACCGGCGGCTGCGCGAGGCGGGCCGCACGTTCGTCACGCTGACCGACCACAACCGCATCGACGGCGTGCTCACGATCGCCGATCAGCCGGGCGTTTTTATCAGCGAGCAAATCACCACCCAGTTTCCCGAGGACCGGGCGCGCGTGGAGCTGCTCGCCTGGGGGATCACCGAGGCGCAGCACCGCGAGATCCAGGCGGCGCGCGAGAATATTTACGATCTCCAGCGCTACCTCGCGCAGGCGGGCATCGTCCACGCCGTGGCGCACCCGCTCTACCGGCTCGACGACCGCCTCAGCGCCGGGAATGTCGAAAAACTGATCCTCCTTTTCCGCCACTTCGAGGGCCTCAACGGCCTGCGCCACGCGCTCCTCGGGACGGTGACGGAGTACCTGCTCTCCCGCCTCACTCCGGAGAAAATCGACGAACTGGCCAACCGCCACGGCCTCGACCCAACGCACCCTCGGGCGTGGGAAAAAGTTCTCGTGGGTGGCTCCGACGACCACGGCGGGCTCTTCCCCGGGTGCGCCTGGACCACGACGCCCGATGCCGCCACGCCCGCCGAATTCCTGGCCCACATCGGCCAGGGTCGCTGCGAACCCTCGGGCCGGGGCGGCACGCCGCTCGCCCTTTCCCACGGGCTCTACAACACCATTTACTCCTTCGCCCGCGACAAGTTCATGAGCAGCGAATCCTCCCACGGCCTCGTGGCGAAGGTCTTCTCCCGCTTCATGGAGGGGCGCGACCCGACGGAGTTCACCGTCTCCGAGAAGATCGGCCTGCTGACCCAGGGCATCGTCTCCGGAAAGATTTTCGAGCTCGCCAAACCGGCCAACGCCTCGCTCTGGAAAAAGATGGCCTCTGCTTTCGCCGACGGCGATTTGAAGCAGCTCATGGCGCGGCAGACGGAGGGCGTCGAGGAGCCCGAGCGCCGCGCCTTCCTGATGGCCAACTTGCTGGTGAGCCGCCTCGCGTTCCGCTTCTTCACGAAATTCGTCCAGCAGATTTCCTCCGGCAACCTGATCGAGGCCATCCAGGAAATCAGCATCCTGGGGCCGCTGCTCCTCACGGTGAGCCCGTACATTTACGCCTTCCAGACGCAGTCGCCGCCCCGGCCCCTGCTGCGCGAAATGTGCCAGCGCATCGCGGGCGAGATCCCGCCCGAGCTGCGCAATCGCAAGCGCGCGTGGTTCACCGACACCCTCGAAGACGTCAACGGCGTGGCCACCACCATCCGCAAAATGACCGCCGCGGGCGTCGCCGCCGGGGAAGAGCTCGTCGTCGTCACCTCGCGGGCCGAGACACGCGTGACGGGCATCCCGCTCAAGAATTTCGCCCCCATCGGCGAATTCGAACTGCCCGAGTACGAGCTGCAAAAGCTGAGCTTCCCGCCGATCCTGGAGATGCTCGACTACATTGCGCGCGAAGGCTTTAGCGAGCTCATCATCAGCACCCCCGGCCCCGTGGGCCTTACTGCGCTCCTGGCCGCCAAACTCCTCGGCCTGCGCGCGGTAGGAATTTATCATACCGACTTTCCGCAGTACGTGCGCATCCTCACCGACGACAGCTTTTTGGAGACCCTCACGTGGAAATACATGCACGGGTTCTACTGCCAGCTCGATCTCCTTTACGTCAACAGCGGCGCTTACCGCCAGGCGTGGATCGACCGTGGAGTATTACCAGAGCGTATCGCCATCCTGCCGCGCGGGCTTGATATCGAGCTTTTCCATCCCCAGCGGCGCGATCCGCATTTCTGGGACCGCTACGGGAAATGGAAAGACAAGATTGTGCTGCTCTACGTCGGGCGCGTTTCCAAGGAAAAGGACCTCGACGTAATCGTCGGCGCGGTCCGGGCTTTGGAGAGCGAGAAAGCGCCCGTGCAGATGGTCTTCGTGGGCGACGGCCCCTATTTGAAGGACCTGAAACGGGCGCTGCCGAAAGCCTGCTTCACCGGCGCGCTGGCCGGGGCGGAGCTGGCCATCGCCTACGCTTCCGCCGACGTATTTCTATTTCCGAGCACGACCGACACCTACGGCAACGTGGTCATCGAGGCCCACGCGGCGGGCCTGCCGACCGTGGTTTCCGACACCGGGGGGCCGAAGGAGCTGGTGGAGGAGGGTGTTACCGGATATGTGACGCGCAGTCTCGACGTCGAGGACTTCACCCGTGCCGTGCGGCTACTGGTCGGGGACGAGCTGCTGCGTAAAAAAATGGCCCAAGCCGCGCGCGAGAGCGTGCTGCAGCGCGACTGGTCGCGAGCCTTCCGGGCCTTTTGGGAGCGCTCGCCGGAGTAGGTTTTTTTAGCCATGAGCATCGATCTCAACAAACAGGAAATCAGCGAAATCGTCCCGTCGATCCAGAAATATTTCCGGGAAGAATTGGAGACGGACCTCAGCGAAATGCACGCCAAGTTTCTGCTGGCGTACATCATGAAAGAGATCGCCCCCTTTGCTTACAACAAAGGCGTAACCGACGCCGAGCGCTATTTCCGGGAGAAAATCGAGGATCTCGGCGGCACCTGCTTCGAGCCCGCGCTGACGTTCTGGCTCAAGAAGAGGAAATAGGCCTATCTATTCAGCGGTCTCTTTTCGTCTCCTCGTTACGAATCTCCAGATTCCCCACCACTGCGAAACGGAGTTTTGCCCCCAATTGCGTTCCCAATCTGGAGATTGGGAACGAGGAAGGCAGAGAGGGACGCGGAGAATCGGTGATCCTCCGCATCCCCGTCGCGCTTTGGATGCGGGCTTCCTACGGCGAGGCGCATCTTAGGCTATCATTCTGCCGTTTATGTTCGGAATTCAGTACATGGCAAAATATTTTTCATGTTACCCGACCCGCTTCTCGCCCGCCTTGTTAATTTTGGAACAAACGGCGCTTTTCCCTCGAACATTGGTTTTCGGGAGGCAGGGTTTTATCCATTTGGCAAAGCCAGAGTGGTTTGGTGGCCGGGGTGATGATGATGTTGCTTCCTTTGACAATGACAGGGCGGCCGAGGGGATATTTGAATGTCAGCACGCAGGGCTTGAAGATGCGGCGTTGCATGGCCCGAAAGCAGACGTCCTCGCAGGTTTCGGTGATGGGGCCTTCGGCGATGTATTCGGAAATCCAGCAGCCTTCGACGTCCGCGAGGACGACGCGTTGATAGAGAGGGGGGCACGAAACGGCGAAATATCGGTGGCAGGTGGAGCAGCATCCCGACACCATTCCGTTCAGAGCCGCCGCGGCGAGGAGAAGCAGAGGGATCCGTTTCATGCCCGACGATTCCAAGAAGCGCCTCCTGGGGCAATGGCAAAATCGCCCGCTTGTGGTATGAGGGGCTTCCCGATGATGGGTTAGCTGCACTAGGGTTCCTTGCCCCTATCCTTACACGATCACTTTGGTTTTTTTGTAAAATCGGTATTAGGCGGTAGAGAGATTTCGAGCCCAAAAGGGGAGCGAGATGGACAGGTTGGTTCATTAAGATCTACCGGTAGTGTCCAGATTCTTTCGCACTTTCAGTTGATGGCCTGAGGAAGGTTGGTCTTTGTTTTTGGGTTTCTTGTTTGGTTTTGATATCCGCCCCCGCGGGGGCGGATATCAAATTTGTCGATCAGGCTACGGCTTCCTCTGTGGCTGATGGGTTCTCGCGCAGGCGGCTCATGTCCAGGTAGCGCTTGCTGCCCCACTTGGTTCCGGCGATGTGCCGCAGCCGCGCGGCTGCGAGCATCAAGGCACTCTGGCCGTCGGGGAAGGAACCTACCACTCGGGTTCGTCGCCGGATTTCCCGGATTACGCGTTCCAGCGGGTTGTTGGTTCGCAGGTTGCGCCAGTGTTCGCGGGGGAAGTGCATGTAGCTCAATGTCTCCTCGATGCCCGTCGCGACCAGTTCCGCTGCTTTGCCAAGCTTCATTTCCCGCAGTTTAAAGACGACCGCCTTTGCCTTTTCCTGCGCCGCAGCCAGGTCTTCCTGGGCATGGATCGCTTTGAGCATGGCCACCACTTCCTTGACTTTCCCACTCGGCACCGCCGTCCATACGTTGCGGTAAAAATGCACCGTGCATCGCTGCCATTTCGCTTCTGGGTAAAAATCCGCAAGGCTTTCTACCAGCCCCAGGCACTTGTCGCTCACGAAGAGCTTTACTCCGGCCAAACCCCGCTGCTTCAACCCCCGCATGAAGTTCGTCCAGCTTTCCTTGTCCTCCTTGGTTCCTTCGGCCACTGCTAGCACTTCACGATAGCCGTCCTGGTTAACTCCCACGGCGATCAAAATGCTCACGTTTTTAACCTCTCCGCCCCAGCTTCGCTTAAGCCATACCCCGTCGAGATAGACGTAGGCAAAGCGGCCTTCGATGGGCCGGTTGCGCCACTCCTCAATCTGCCCGTAGATCTTCTGGTTTAAATCGCTCACCACGCTCGGGCTTACCCGGGTTCCCCAGAGCGCCTCGGTAATGTCCTCGACCCGCCGCACGCTCACTCCGGCCAAATACATTTCGACGAGCGCCTCCTCGACGCTGCTCTCCCGGCGCTTGTAGCGTTCGATGATTGCCGTTTCAAAGGGCAGGCTCCGCAGCTTGGGCACCTTCAAACTGACTTCGCCTGCTTTGGTATGCAGTTGCCGTTCGTAATGCCCCGCTCGGGTGTCAGCCCGATCCCCGCTGCGCTCATAACGCTTCGCCCCGCACAACCGGTCTGCCTCCGCGTCTAGTAGCGCGTTCAACGTCTCCTCAACCGCCTCTAGTACCACCCCGCTCAGGTGTTCTTTAATCCTTCCTTCGTCGATACTTATGATCTTGCCGTGGCCTTCGGCCCCGGCTACGGCGCTACCCGCCGTTTCCTGCGTTTCTTCTTTGTATTCGCTCATGGGTTGCTCTCTTTTTGCCAACCTTCCTCTTACCACCCCAAAAAAATGTGCGAAAGAATTACTACGTCATCGATCTACCATCTCATGCGATGATCCTTCACGCCTCCAGGTCCATCGCAGAACGCCTAAAATGCCAGGTGTCTACACACAGCGTATTTCAGAAGCTGGCGGTGGATTCGTGGAGCTTCGATCTTTTTAAAATGGCAAAAGTAGGGACTTTCGCGGTGGTCATGAACGATGCCTCGTTATCCACTTTCATCGTGCCATTGAAGGGGATAAGGACCTTTGAGGTGTTTCTTCCGCAGATGCTCGCCCGTATTGGGGAGCTTTTTGATCGAAATGGCATCCCGTTTGACGCCCAAAACCAGTCCGTACTGATCCTTCCACGGTCCGCTCGGAGCCTTATTGGCACCATGAATGAGGCAAAAGCCATCATTAAGGACAGTATCTTATATGATTTGAAATACGTTGGGGCGGTTGACTGGGTGAGCCTTGAGCGCGAACTCAACGAGACTCCCTATTCGCAAATTGAAGATGAAACACCAGACACCCGGATGGGAAGGCTTTCGTAAAATGACGGAGTGTTCCCAAGCTTGGCGGTAGCTTGCTTCTCTCCCTGGGAAAAACTAATCGCAGCTTTTTTCTGTCTCCGGATGGTTGCTGGCCGCACCATTTCGCTGGATTTCACGATAAAGTTCCCCGCGAAAGATTGGAATTTCACGAGGGGCGGCAATACGAATCCTGACCGTGTCACGTTCGATACGAGTGACCATAATCTCGATCTCGTCTCCAATGTGGATCGTCTCTCCTGCTTTCCGGCTTAGTACTAACATATCAGTAACCCGTGGGTGCGCTGGTCAAGAAGAGACCCTAAATAGGCGGAAATGGAAAGAACTTTTATCAGTGCCGACTAATCCAAGCCAAAAGGAAAAAGGAGGGCGCCGCAACTAAGAAGACTTCTGGGCTATTAACAAGTCGCTATAGCCGCGGTAAACGATTTCTTGTCGCCGTATGGCAAACTCAGCACTGCGAAAGGCCTCAGCGAATTCGTCTTCGGAATGGGTCCAATATTGTCCCGATTGCTGGGCTTCTGCGATTTTCTCGTTGGCCTTAAAGATGTCGCGTGTCATCCACATGGTTTTTAGGCCGTTAAAGTAGCCCTGTTTTTTTATCGTCTCGTGCCGGAGATACTTACGCCAGTCGGAGACATCCATGACGCGCCCGGCATCGCAGGCAAAAATATATCCGCCCTCGCGCAACCAGGACCGCAGCTTCTTTATAAACGCTTTGGGATCAGGAAGAGCATATAGGACATGGACTAGAACCACAGCATCCAGGGAATTTTCTGGAAACGAAAGCTCTTCGGCTGGTGCGGGTACGAACTGGATATTCGATAGGTAATTCTGTTTTGCTTTCTCAATAGCCCTCTTTTGCATGGCGGATGACGGCTCGCTGTGAATGACCGTGGCGGCGGGCCAGATTTCAGCGGCTTCTAAAGAGAAATTTCCCGTTCCGGCACCTACCTCAAGAATCTTTGCTCCAGGGCAAATATCCCATTGGCTGATTTCATTTCTAAATCTCGTTATAAGATCCTGATAAGCAGGTGTTAGAGTGGCCATCAGGTCATAGGTTTGTGAGTAGTCATTCCAGTCTGTCATAGAATTTAGATTAGCTAAGGTTATTGATTGTTGGGGGAACTCGTTTTTTTCCAAATTTTCCCAGAGATCACATTGCCCCTCCATGTGCCATCCAGGACTTCTATATTCCCTTTTTCTTCGGAATTATGTGGATCCGCCCATGTGCTTGTGTGCTGTGCCAGCCCGTGCACCTTGGAAATCCAGTAGGCTTGAACGAGATGCGGTTGCAGCGATCTCATCAGTTGAACCTCCTGATGGGTAAAAGCGAGATCCCGGTTCACAGAAACCGCTATGATGCGGTCTGAAACGGGGACGACGGCCGATAATTGATGGCTGACGCCCAATTCCTTCCAGAAATTTTGGTAGAATGCGGTTTTCGAGAATTCGCGTTTGGTAAAAAAGTCGCTGATTTGAAGGATAGTCTGAGTTCCGCCTCTGCGCCGGTAGGCGACACAGGGATGCTCGTCCGCCCATTGGCTCCACTGGCTGATAAAATCTTTAGGCCATTCTGGCCTGGGGCAATTGAGCGTATTGACAAGGACTTTGCTTTGATTGTCAATTTCGTCAAATGAGATGCATATATTCGGAAACAGCAAACTGAACGCCGAATGGACTATGCTGGGAAATTCTTTGGGAAGTGCTGGCAAATACAGCTGTAGAAGGGCTTTGTTGACCAATTTGCCATGGGTGGGGAAGGTGAAAAATGTCACAGAAAGTGGTTATCGACAGGATACTACGACATTCGAAGCTCCCTCAAATAGGGTAGGGTTGGTCTTGCCTTAGCTCAAGTATTCGGTATAACAAAAAGCTGGAATCGGTCGAAAAAGAACCTCTTTTTTATTCGATTTCCAGAATTCAGTATTTTTCCCTATTTCAAATTGGTTTTTCCTGTCGGACGGTAGCGGCGACCGCCGCCATGTATACAAAAAGAGGGTAAAGAGACATGCGCATTTCATCTGAACTTTTGTCTCGGTTGTCATCGGCAATCCTCCGTTTGTATTCGCCATCTCTCCCGAAAGATGTTCCGGAGAACTTTCTCCGGGCTGTTCGAGGATTGCTTGGGTGTGAAAACATGTCATACACGGAATTTGGGAAAAATCATTACTCCTATCTCCTTGAACCGAAGATCGGCCCTGAGATCAGCCCTGCAATACAGGAAGCTTTTGGAACCTACGCAGCCCAGCACCCAAGCATTTCGTACATCAGGCAAACAAAATCAAGGGAAGCCGTAAAAATATCCGATTTTTTATCGGCTACTGAGTGGTATCGCACGGACCTATACAATGAGTTTTTCAAGAAGCTCGGGATTCGACACCAGCTCGGATTCATGTTTACACAAGAGGGCGTGGAAATCGGCTTTGCCGCCAATAGGAATCGACAGGATTTTTCCGATGTCCATCGCTTCCTGTTGAAAGCCCTGATGGATCATCTTTCCCAAGCAATCCAGAATGCAAATGCGATGGAAAGAGTCCATCGCGCGATGGATTCGCAGGGAAACGGAGGAACCGTTGTCTTTGATTCAACAGGAATAATTCTGTTTTGTTCTCAAAAAGCCGCTGAGTGCCTCGCCCGCTTTTTTGGACCGGTTGTAGTGAACCGACTTCCCGATGAACTCTATCGTCGGATAAAAACGGCCCTCGAGAAACCCTCTCCTGATATTCTCTCTCCACGCGCATTACAGCCGCTGACGAAAGAAGGCGAAAATTCCAGCCTCGTGGTTCGGTTGATGCCGAACCACCAGATCAATGAACATATTCTGGTTCTTGAGGAGCATGTCGAAACATTGTCACTTTCAATTTTCAAAGAGCATGGGTTGACGGAACGCGAAGCGGAGGTCCTGAAGTGGGTGACCCTGGGAAAAACCAATCCTGAAATTGCGATTATCCTGGGAATCAGCGTCAAAACAGTCGGGCATCACATTGAACACATCATGAGTAAGCTGGGTGTTGAAAGACGGGGTGGTGCCGCCTTGTGGGCCCAGCAGACGTTGCGTATTTGCAACGCCTAGGCCGAGTATTTCACATCGGATGCTTCCACGGATATAGGGAGATATCCCCATATCCAATTTCCATCGTTTCCGTTTTAGTAGCGCCGCTGGAGGCCGCTAAGGCCATGAGGGTCGACGGAGCGATTACTTAGGATAAAAAGTTTTCACGGACGAAATTCTAGCCTAGGCTGCTCGGGTGAGGGGCATGGAAGCTCCCCACCCGGGTATTTTATCCAGGAAATCCTCTAGGCCATAGCCTCTTCGGCAGCTCCCACTTTTGGCGGGAAAAGCCCTCTTGCGATCAATATTTGCTGAACAAAAGCAGGCCCTTCCACCGCTTCATAGAATTTGGCGTCTTTTTGGAGTTGATCGATATCGTAGGTGTCCGTGTAGGACCATCCACCGTAGAGTTCCATCATCGCAGCAACGAACCGGTTTGCGACTTGTCCGGCAAAAAGCTTGGCCATATTGATGCGGTGAAGGCTTGAGGCGTGGTTATCCCAATCTTGAGCTCCGGAAATAATCAACTGCCACGCCGCCTCCATTTCAGTATGCAATTGTGTGAAGAGATGGCGGATTACGGGCTGCGAAAGGAGGCTCCGCCGCATAATAATGCGTTTCGAAAGATATTCTCTTGCGATATCATCTGCCCGGCAGCAAACGCCGATAGCGCCAGCGGCAAGAAACGTGCGGCTACGCTGTAATACGCGATAAGATAACTCAATCGCAGATCCGGGCTCGCCGATACGATGTTTCTCCGGAATAAATACATCATGCAGTGAAATGGGGCATGTCTGCACCCCGTTTTGACCAAACTTTTTATACGGCGTACCGACCTCCAGCCCCGGAGTACCCGCCGGAATATAAAACATCGTCAAGCCACGGCTCGTACGCCGTTCGTGAGCCAGGCGCGCAAGCACCACAAAATGTTTGGCTTGGTCGGCATTGGTGACAAAGCACTTTTCTCCAGTGAGAACATATCCCTCGGGAACAACCGTGGCCGTCGTCTGGATATTCGAGAGATCGCTGCCTCCGTCCTTCTCTGTCATCGCAAATGCGGAGATATCTCCGTGCTCCAGAATGCGGTTTCCATATTCCTTACGCAACTCCGCGTTTGCGCCGAGGAAAATGCAAAGCCCCGACATAATGCTGGCTGTAAATGCAGTGGCTAGCGCGGATGATCCATAGGCAAGTTCCCTCATTAGCAACGTTAGCTCCTGGGTCGTAGCTTGATCACCGCCCAAGTCTCTCGGGACCGCCATCTTCCAAAACCCTAAGGCGTGCATTCTCTTCCATGCAGATTCCGGGATATGAGAGTTGGCTTCCCATTCGCGTAAATTGGGAGACACGTCCCGTTTTACAAATTCCTTCACCTCCTCCAAAATGTTGCGCCCCGCGTAACTTTCAAAATGTGATTTCATGACAATATATATAATTAAACTGTGATCCGATTATTCCAAAACGACTCGTATTTCCGTGCGATTTCCCTGGCAAATTCCGAGAATTTTTCCAAATAAATTAAGACGACCTCCTGGCCGCTATTTGAGCCGTAGCCAAATGCCGGCAGCGGATTGTTTTCCATCGTTACCGGTTTGAACCCGATGCGTTCGAAAAACTTGTCAGTCCGTACGCGAACTCCGCCCAACCCCAGAAGGTTGTGGGGAGTGGAAGAGGAATGCCAATGAACTACATTGGCAATAAATAATTCCTGAAGCATATAATGTACGGACCGAAGCTTCCTCACATTCGGAGCAACGGTCCAAGATCCATCATAGGCAAGTTCGTTTCCTGACGCGTTGCATTCTTTCATGATGGAGTTGACAGCCTTGGCATGCGTTGCTGTGCCGCTAGCATCCAGTAGATGAGAAGTCGGGAACGGAAGGTTGAATCGCTGGCAGCGATCCGCCGTCACGGATTTAAAGCCAGTCAGAGGTTTAAGTTTCCCTTCCTCCTCCTGGCACACGAGGATATGTGTAGCGATCAAATCATATGTATCAACGGGAAGTGCGCCGTCTTGGTAGACGGACTTGTAACCCATGATCTTTAGATTGAGAACTTCACTAAACAGGGATTGGGTTTGTGGGTTAGACCACGTATCGAAAGGGCAGTCTAGCACCACCACCTTAAAAGTAGAAGTCGTCATAAGTTTGTGTTTTTGTTCTGTTCGCTAACATGGATATCTGTTGCAAACTGAGGTGCGTTTTATAGAGGAAAAACGCACATGACTATGGGGAGAGTTCCCTATAGCCAAACCATAAAAAACATGCACTTTTATACGTCTGCAACCAAAGACGATGTGTTTATGAAATCGGGTTGAGAGGAATTTAAATATACATCAGTGAATATATAGCGGCGCAATCAATGTCATATAGTGTATAGCCACAGACGGATATGCATATAGTTAAAGAAAAGGGTCCCCAACAAATGGAACCCCTCCTCTTTGATCAACTCCGCCCAAACGCCAGCCCCACATGGGATTCCATCCGTTGATTTGAGCCGGGCTGCTTGGCACACCCTGTGCATCATACACTCCGGAACCGACCACATCCTGGTCGGCATGGGAGGATGACGCTCGCCGTTGGCCCCCTCGTTCGCCGGCTGGGCAGGCGACCCGCACCGTCCGGCCATTCAAATAGACCGCGTTTGCTTCACTGCGTTCGCCAGCGACAACAGAAAGGAAACCTTACGAATTCCAACACCCTTCCGGTGAGGGACCTCAAGCCCGCGCTGGCGGGACGTCCTGGGCAGCCAAACCGGGACGCAATTAGCCGCCACGCTTCGAGATTACCGATGGGTTTTTGGGGTAAAAGTGGTGTTTTACGGGGGTCTGGGGATTTCCAAGAGGAGCGAGAAAATCCAATTTGCAACCTATAACACTCTTATTTCCAGAGTCTTAAAAGTGGTGTCCCCGGTGAGAATCGAACTCGCATCTAAGGTTTAGGAAACCTCCGTTCTATCCGTTGAACTACGGGGACTGCTTTTTGGAAACAAGAGGCTGATGTAATTTCAAGCCTCCGAGACCTGCAAAAGGTTGCTGGAAACGCTGCTTGTTGCTCGCTTTCCTTTACCGTTTTGCCGCGTTATCCTGCCAGCTTCGTTCGGCTCTCGCAACGGTATTTTGGTGCCGGGTGATGTTCCTGGGGCCGGGCGGGGCGATCGGCGGTTCGTTTTGCGGGTTCTGCTGCCCCTTAGAAATTTATGCCGATGGTGACGAGAGCTCCTCCGTTGGAGATGTTGTATACGAAAGAGTCGTGGTGGTAATCGACGTAGAGGTATTTGTAGCCGGCTTCGGCCGAAATACTGCGCGTCATTTGATATCCGATGGCGGCGATGGCTTCCACGCTTACCCGCGATCCGACGCTGAAGCCGCCCACGTCGGCTTTGGCGGTGAGGTAAAGGGCCGGGGTGAGGTTGTAGCGGGCCCGCAGGCCGAGGTACGGGTCGAGCCAGTCTTGGTTGAGGCTGAAGGCGCGGCTCAGGTTGCGCCGGAGGATTTGCGCGATGTTGCCGGCAACTCTTGCCTTGGCTGCGGCAATTCTTTCCCGGATGCCCGAGGCGATGGCCGCCGCCAGCTCGGGGTCTTGCTTGGCGGCCCGAACGGCGTCGACGATCTTTTGTTCGAGGCTGCCGCTGAGCGGGGGCACGGGCAGGGTTGGGTCTTTTCCGTCGAGCACTCCTTTGAGCGCCTTGTCGAGGGTTCGCTCGACGTCGGCGAGGGCGGTGTCCACCAGGCGCGCGCTGGTTGAGTCGATGTTGCCGTCGTTGGGATGCAATTGGAGGCGGGAGTAGATGTTCATGTAGCGCACCCCGGCCAGGAGATCGACCCATCCGCGGGGCGTTTCGATGACGCGCCAGCTGGCGTCCAGGTCGGCAATGGTTTCCGTGAATTTGAGGTCCATCTTGGAAACGAGGCCGGAGGTGTAGACGCCTGCCTGGTCGCCGAGGTAGAGGTAATCGGCGTAGATGCCCAGGCGGTCTTTCCGGGCTTCGGCGCTGAGCGAGGTGGTGAAGGTGACGTGCTTGAGGATGGTGGCGGCGCTCATGTCCACGTGGGCGTCTTTGCCGCCGAGGCCTGTTGTGCCCCAGGCCGATGCCAGCCAGATCGGGCTGGCCAGCTTGAAGGTCCAGGACCCGGGTTGGGGTTCGGTTGGGGTTGGTTCTACGGCTGTTTTGTCGCCTGCTTTGCCGGGAACGGCGAACGCCAGCGCGAACAGGAGGACCAGGGGTTTGGGTGAGGTCATGGGGTGTGGGGTAAAATGATAATTCCTATTCGCGCCAGCGGTCGCCGCCCGCCGCAAGATTCGCCGGGTGGGCAACCGTGGAACTCCCGAGGCGATGAAGGGGAGACCGCGTGCCGCTGCGCCGCCGATAGGGTCTATGGCTGGAAATAAGGAGACCTGAATGAGACCGACGATTTTGTTGTCCGCGGTGATCCCGTTCGTTATGGCGGCGGCGCCCGCCCGCGCTCAACAAATCACTGGAACGCCCGGTTCGCCGAGCGCCACGGCCACCGTTGATGGTCGCCACCTTCCGGCGCCCCCCGCGCCGTTCGGCGGGGTCATTAAAGAAAACGCCTTCCAGTCCACGCCCTATTGGCCGCCCACCATTGTCCCGCCCAAGGGCGCGCCGAATATCCTGCTCATCATGACTGACGACGTTGGCTTTGGCGCGCCGGGAACCTTCGGGGGTGTCATTCCCACGCCCGCGCTGGATCGGGTGGCTCAGATGGGGCTGCGCTATACGCAGTTTTGTTCCACGGCGCTTTCCTCGCCCACGCGGGCGGCGCTGATTACCGGGCGCAACCATCACGCCGCGGGCTTCGGCGTGGTTACCGAAGTGGCCACCGGCTTCCCCGGCTATGATTCGATCCTCACCGACGATAAGGCGACCCTCGGAACCATTCTCCAGCAAAACGGCTATGCCACCTCGTGGTTCGGCAAGGACCACAATACCCCGGTCTTCCAAACGAGCCAGGCCGGGCCCTTCAAGCAGTGGCCCGTTGGGATGGGCTTCGATTATTTCTACGGCTTCCTGGGGGGCGACACCAGCCAGTGGCAGCCGAATCTTTTCCGCAACACCACGGCGATTTACCCCTACGTCGGCAAACCGACCTGGAACCTGACGACCGCCATGGCCGACGAAGCCATCGCGCACCTCCGAATGCTCAACGAGGTGGATCCGCGCAAACCGTTCTTCGTCTACTACGTTCCCGGCGGCACCCACGCGCCGCATCATCCCACGCCGGAGTGGATCGCGAAAATCCACGAGCTGCGCCTTTTCGACCAAGGCTGGAACCAACTGCGCGATACGATCTTCGCCAACCAAAAGCGCCTGGGCGTCATTCCGCAAAACGCCCGGCTGACCCCGTGGCCAAAGGAGCTGCTGCGCGATTGGGGGAGCCTGAGCGCGGATGAAAAGAAGCTCTTTATCCGGCAGGTGGAAGTCTACGCCGCTTACCTCGCCTACACCGACCACGAAATCGGGCGGGTCATCCAGGCCGTGGAGGATATCGGCAAGCTCAATGACACGCTGATCATCTATATTAGCGGCGACAACGGATCGAGCCCCGAGGGGTCGCCCAACGGCACGCCCAACGAAGTGGCGCAATTCAACAACGTCGAGGTGCCGGTGGCGGATCAGCTCAAGTATTTCTACGACCTCTGGGGTTCGGACCGCACCTACAACCACATGGCTGTGGGCTGGACGTGGGCCTTCGATACGCCCTTCAAATGGACTAAGCAGGTGGCGTCGCACTTCGGCGGCACCCGGCAGGGCATGTGCCTCGCCTGGCCCGGCCACATCGCGGACGCGGGCGGTGTTCGCAATCAGTTTAGCCACGTCATCGACATCGTGCCGACGATCCTGGAAGCGTGCAAAATCCCCGCTCCGGAGACCGTCAACGGCGTCAAACAATGGCCCATCGAGGGGGTGAGCCTGGCGTATACCTTTGATCCCGCGAACGCCAACGCCCCGACACGCCATACGACGCAGTATTTTGAGATGTTTGGCAACCGGGGCATCTATCACGACGGCTGGTATGCCAACACGCGGCCGATCAACCCTCCATGGGAAAAGACCGCCACCCCCAACCCCGACGTCATGAACAGCTACCAGTGGGAACTCTACGACCTGCGGAACGACTGGACGCAGAGCGAGGACGTGGCGGCGACCCACCCGGATAAGCTCAAGGAGTTGCAGCAAATTTTCGTCGAGGAAGCCAATAAGAACCAGGTATTCCCGCTGAATAACAGCTTGGTGACGCGGGCCCTCACGCCTCGCCCGAGCGTAACAGCGGGCCGGGATGAATTCACCTACTCCGGCGAGCTGACCGGCATTCCCATGGGCGACGCGCCGAGCTTGATCGCGGTTTCGTACACCATCCGCGCCGAAGTCGAGGTGCCCCAGGGTGGCGCGGAGGGCATCCTGGCCACGCAGGGGGGGCGGTTTGGCGGATGGGGCTTCTACCTGCTCAAGGGCAAGCCGGTGTTCCTGTGGAATCTGTTGGACCTCAAGCGCGAGCGTTGGGAAGGCGCGCAAGCCCTCGCCCCCGGCAGACACACGGTCGAGTTCGGTTTCAAATACGACGGCCTGGGCATCGGCACGCTCGCGTTCAACAGCACCAGCGGCTTGGGCCGGGGCGGTAGCGGCGTCCTGAAAGTCGACGGAGCCGAGGTGGCCAGCCATCCGATGGCGCGCACCATTCCGCTGCTGCTCCAGTGGGACGAATCCTTCGACGTGGGAGCCGACACCGGCACCCCGGTCGACGACCGCGATTACCAAGTTCCCTTCCGGTTCACGGGCACCCTCGGCAAGCTGACCATCCACATCGAGCAGCCGCGACTGACCCCGGAGGACGAGCAACGCCTGCGGGAGGCCCAGCGCAGCAACCATGCCAGCGAGTAAGCACGAACACGGGATGGGGGGGCAATAAGGAGGGTGAAATGTTACAGAATTGTAAAAACAGAGGCCGCCAATTTTTCCGCTTGCGCCGCGGCGTTTCTTCGCGCAATTTCCCCGCGATGCGATTCCCCCGAACCCAACTTCTCGCCCTGCTGATGGCCGTGGCGTTTGTTTTTGGTTGGGCTCACTGCGCGCTCGATCTCGGGTGCGTGGACGAGGCGTCCCTCCCCGCTGGGTTTCACGCCTGCTGCTGCCATTCTCCGGCAGTGTCCGATACCAAACCGCTGGTCGTCAAACCGGCCGAGCGGCCCATCGAACGCATCGCCGTAAGCCTCGAACCCAACGCGCGTCTGGCGGCGGTTTCGATCTTCAATCCTCCCAAGGCTTAGGCCGCCTCTCAGGCTTTTTCGTGCCTAACACCGTCCCGCGCCATTCGGCGGGGGATTCATATCCGTAATCTTCACACGGAGGAGGATCTGTGTCTTGTCATTCTGCTTTTCCCAAAACTTTATTGTCTCTTAATGTCTTATCGATAACGCGTAACGTACTTTTGCTAAGTATATTATGCGCCAGCAGGCTCGACGCGTCCCCGCTCACCCTGCCGGAAGCCGTCCGGCTGGCCCTGGAGCGGGAACCCGAACTGCGCGCCACTGCGGGCCGCCTGGAAGCCGCCAAAGGGCAGGCCGACCAGGCGGGCCGGTGGTCCAACCCCGAGCTGCAACTCAGCCTGGAGGACTGGCCGCTGCGAAGTTCCGGCTGGGCGTCTTCCAAGCGCCTGGGTGGGGTCTCCCAGACCGTGCCCTTCCCCGGCAAAAAACGCCTGGAACGCGAGATCGGCGCCGCCGGAGTGCGCCTTTCTCAAGCCGATCTGGAGCTTCGCCGCGCCGAGACGGCCCGCGCCGCCAAGGTCGCCTTTTTCCAGGTCCTGACCGCCCGCAACTTGCTGGGAGAGGAGACCGGCATGGTCAAATCTGCCGAGCGCCTGGCCATCGCCGCCAAGAAGCGTGTGGATGCCGGAGCCGTTCCCGAAGACGTGGGCCTGCGCGCCGCCATCCCGCTGGAAAAAGCGCGGATGGAGCTGGCCGACGCCGGGAGGGATCTCGCCATCGCCCAACGCACCCTAGCCGCCCTGTTGGGACGCCCAGACCTGTGCGAAACCGCGGTCGAGGGGGCCTTGGCCGAGAGCGCCAATCCGACGCTGCTGAGCCGCGACCCCGCCGCGCTTTTTGCCAGCCACCCGAGCGGCAAGGCAGCGCAAACGGGCGTCCAGCGGGCACAGTTGGAAGTGCGCCGGGCGCGCCTGGAGGCCTACCCGGACGTCACCGTCGGAGCCAGCGCGGGGCGCGAGTCGGAGACCAACGCGGCCATCGGCCAGGTGCAGCTCGGCATCCCGCTGCCGATCTTCGACGACGCCAGCGGCAAGCGCCGCGAAGCCCGGGCCAACCTCGCCTCCGCCGAAGCACAGGCCGAGGCCATCCGGTTGCGCCTTGGGCGCGAATGGAGCGCCGCCGCGGCCCGTCTGCGTACCGCCTCGGCCCAAGCCAAAACCTACCGCGAGCAAATCCTACCCAAAGCCAACGAAGCTCTGGAGCGGATGCAGACGGGCTTTGACGAGGGAAAATACGAACTCATTGATCTGCTGGAAATCCAGCGTACCGCCATGGACGCGCGGATCGGTTATCAACAAAAACTTCTCGAACTCAACACCGCCCAAGCCGATCTCGAAGCCTTGCTGGGCAAACTTAACTAGTCTCGATTCATGAAACCTCTTTTTCTTAAAACACTGGCCGCATTGTCGCTGGGCGCGCTTGCCGCGCTGCTGCCGGGATGCTCCCGGCATGACGATCACGCCGACGCCGACGGCCATGGCGAACACGCAGGCCACTCCCACTCGGCAGAGGCCACGGCGGGCGACAAAATCTGCCCGGAACACAACGTCCTGGCCCGGGAATGCGGCATCTGCAAGCCCGAGGGGCTCGCCAAGCTCAAACCAGGAGAATCGGCCAAGCTCCGGCTGCCATCGCCCGAATCGGCGGGCCTCGTCGGAGTCGAGGTGGCCAAGGCAGAGCTGGGCGCGGCCCGAGATACGATCGAGTGCTACGCAGAAATCGCCTTTGATCAGAACAAACTGGCGCGCATCGTCGCCCCCGTAAGCGGGATTGTGGAAAGCGTGGAGGTCGATCTCGGTAACGTCGTGAAGGAAAAGCAGAGCGTCGCGCGGCTCTGGTCGGCGTCCATCGCCGAAGCCTCCTCCAAGGCCGTCCTGGCGCGCCAGGCGCTCCTGCGCGAGCAGAAGCTGCGCGCGATGAAAGCCACCTCCGAGAAGGACCTTCAGGAAGCCGAGGCCGCCCTCCAGGCAGCCAGCCAGCTGATGCAAACGCTCGGGTTCACCGAGGAGCAAATCGCCTCCATGGATAACCGGCGGCGCGAATCGGTCATGCTTCCCCTGCGCGCCCCCTTTGGCGGCGAGATCGTCGAGCGTTCCGCCGTGCGCGGCGCGATGGTCGAGGCGGGCAAACAGCTCTTCACCGTGGCGGATTGCTCCACCATGTGGGCGCTGGCCTCCGTGCCGGAATCCGCCCTGGCGCGGGTGCGCGTGGGGCAGGAGGTGGAGCTTCGCGTCGAGGCCTTGGGCGAACGCGTCTTTAAAGGCAAAGTCACGTGGGTCGGTTCGGAAGTCGACGACCGCACGCGCATGGCGCGCCTCAGGGTCGAGGTGCCCAACCCCGAGCGGCTGCTCAAGGCGAATTTCTTCGCCAAGGCGCGCATCCTTTTGCCGAGCAACGACCGGGCCGTGCTGGTACCGGAGTCGGCCATCCAGCGCGTCGATGGCAATCCGATGGTCTTCGTTCAAAAAGAGGCGGACCTGTTCGACGCCCGCGCCGTCAAGCTCGGCGCGCGGTTCGATGGTCGCGTGGAACTGCTCGAAGGACTCAAGCCCGGCGAGCCCGTCGTCGTGGCGCACGGCTTTCCGCTGAAATCGCAACTCCTCATCTCCCATCTCGGCGCAGGCTGCGCGGATGATTAACCCTCTTTAATTCCATGCTCAACTGGATCATCCGAGCTTCGCTCAAAAACCGCCTGCTTGTCTGCGTGCTGGCGGCGCTGCTGGTCGCCATCGGCGGCCGCTCGCTAGTCAATCTGCCGGTGGACGCCTTCCCGGACACCACGCCCGTGCAGGTGCAGATCAATACCGCCGTTCCCTCGCTCAATCCCGAGGAAGCGGAACGCCAAATCACCATCCCCATCGAGCTGGCCGTCAGCGGCCTGCCGGGCTTGCAAAACGTCCGTTCGATTTCGAAATTCGGCCTCTCGCAAGTCGTCGCCACCTTCGAGGATCGCACGAATATTTACCTTGCCCGCCAGCTCATCAACGAGCGGTTGCAAAGCGTCGAGCTGCCCGAGGGCTTGGCGCGCCCGGAGCTCGGCCCTATCTCCACGGGCCTCGGGGAGGTGTTCCACTACGTCATCCGCTCCGACGACCCCAAGCGCACGCTGGTGAGCCTGCGCGAACTCAACGACTGGGTGGTCAAGCCGCAGCTGCGCAAAGTCCCCGGTGTGGCCGAGGTCAATACGTGGGGCGGCTTTGAAAAACAGTTCCACGTCGTGGTTGATCCGCACCGGCTCGTAAAATACGGCCTCACCCTGGATCATCTCTTCGAGGCGCTGCGCAACAACAACCGCAACGTCGGCGGCGGCCAGGTCGTGCGCAACGGGGAGTCCCTCCTCGTTCACGGCATCGGCCTGGCCACGAACCTGGCGGAGATTGGCGACATCGTCATCGACGCCCGGGGCGGCGTGCCGGTGCGCGTGCGCGATGTGGCGGAAGTCAAAGAGGATCACGAGATCCGGCGCGGCGCGGTCACGGCGGGAGGCAAAGGCGAGGCCGTGCTGGGCCTGGGCTTCATGCTGATGGGCGAGAACAGCGCGGCGGTCACGCACGGCCTTAAAGCCAAGCTCGCCGAAGTGCGCCCGCTGCTGCCTGGGGACGTCGTGCTCGAAACGCTCTACGACCGCACCGAGCTGATCGACAAAGTCATCCAGACCGTCAAGCACAACCTCTTCGCCGGGGCGCTGCTGGTCATCGCGGTGCTCTTTGCCTTCCTCGGGAACCTCCGGGCCGGGCTCATCGTGGCCATGGCCATTCCGCTTTCCATGCTGGCCGCGGGCGATCTGATGCTGCAAACCGGGATCGCTGCGAGCCTGCTGAGCCTGGGCGCGGTTGACTTTGGGCTCATCGTTGACGGCTCCGTCGTCATGGTTGAAAACATCATGCGGCGGCTCGCCGAGCGCCAGCATCACCTGGGCCGGGAGCTGACCTTCCTGGAGCGCGCCGAGACCCTGCGCGACGCCGCGCTCGAAGTGGCGCGGCCCGTGGCCTTCGGCGTCGGCATCATCCTCGTGGTCTTTCTGCCGATCCTCGCCCTCGAAGGCGTGGAGGGGAAAATGTTCCGCCCGATGGCCCTGACGATGATCTACGCCTTGGCCGGTTCGCTAGTCCTGGCCCTGACGCTCACGCCCGTGCTGGCGAGCTTCTTCCTGCCAAAGCGGATCAAGGAAACCGAGCCGTGGCTCGTGCGCCTGGCCCACCGGACCTACACGCCGGTCTTGAACTGGGCGCTCCGTTTTCGCAAGACCACGCTACTTTCCGCGCTCGGGATGCTCGTCATCGTCGCCGCGATCGCCTCGCGCATGGGCGGCGAATTCCTCCCCAAGCTCGGCGAGCAGGCCATCGTCGGCACCACCGTGCGGCTCGCGGGCATCTCCGTGGACGAAGCCGTCGCCTATAACGATCGTATCGAGAAAATCCTCCTCGCCGAATTCCCCGACGAGATCGCCAATATCTGGACGCGCCTCGGAACCGCCGAGGTGGCCACCGATCCGATGGGCATCGAGCTATCCGACTTCTTCCTGGCGCTCAAGCCGCGCGAGCAGTGGAAAAAAGCGCGCACGCAGGGCGAGTTGGTCGATAAAATGCGGGTGGTCTTTACCAAACTGCCCGGCATGACAGTGGCCTTCAGCCAGCCCATCGAAATGCGCATGAATGAGCTGATCGCGGGCATTCGCTCGGACATTGGTATCAAGATTTCCGGGGAGGACCTGGAGACCTTAAAGCAACTCTCCACCTCCGTGCAGGGCGTATTGGGTAAGATCAAAGGCGCGGGCGAAATCTCCGGCGAACAGCTCACCGGTCAGCTCGTGTTGCGCATCAAGGTGGATGCCGAAAAGACCGCGCGCCTCGGCCTCTCCACGCGCACCGTGCTCGACGCCGTCGAGGCCGTCGGCTCGCACAAAGTGGGCGAGGTGCGCGAGGGCGAACGCCGCTTCCCGCTGGTGGTGCGGCTTCCCGACCGGCAGCGCAGCGACCCCGAGGCGCTCGCGAGCACGCTCATCCCCACCGAATCGGGCGCGGTCCTGCCGCTCTCGCGCGTGGCGGATATTGTCGAAACCGAGGGGCCCGCCACCATCAACCGCGAGTGGGGCCGGCGCCGGATCACCGTGCAGTGCAACGTGAAAGGCCGCGACGTGGCCGGTTTCGTGGCCGAGGCGCAAAAGAAAATCGCCCGGGAAGTGAAGCTCCCCGAGGGTTACAGCCTCGAGTGGGGCGGGCAGTTTGAAAACATGGAGCGGGCCAACCGCAAGCTGGTTTTCGTCGTCCCCATGGCGCTCGGGCTGATCTTCATCCTGCTCTACTTCAGCCTCGGCGCGTTTCGCGATGTCCTCATCGTCGCCAGTGGCATTCCGCTCGGCGCGGCGGGTGGCGTTCTGGCGCTGTGGCTGCGGGGGTTGCCGTTTACCGTCAGCGCCGCCGTCGGCTTCGTGGCCTTGAGCGGCGTGGCCATCCTCAATGGCCTCGTGCTTGTCACGTTCATCAAGCAGCGCATCGACGGCGGCGCGCCGGTCGAGACCGCTGTGCGCGAAGGGTGCGCCTCGCGGCTGCGGCCCGTGCTCATGACGGCCCTGGTCGCCGCCGCGGGCTTCATCCCAATGGCCGTCAACGTCGGCGTTGGCGGCGAGGTCCAGCGCCCGCTGGCCACCGTCGTCATCGGCGGCATATTATCCAATACGCTGCTGACACTCATCGTCCTACCGACGCTCTACACCACCTTCCGTCGCAGAAATCCATCATCGAAAGAATTACTCAAAGAAACCGTAACTACCTAAATATATGTTCATCGAAACCATCTGCTTTGTTTCCATGCTCACGGGCCACCACAGCTGCCCGAATGAAAAAGTGATCCCGGTTCAAAACGAATCGCGCAGCGGCGTGGTCGTCTACCAGACCCACGCCGGCAGCGAGGACGGCCTCACCCACATCTCCGGAATCGTGAAAAAAGGCTTCGGGCCGGGCGAGGTCAGCGCGGCCAATACCCACCTCGATATCACCGCGACGCGGAATGGAAAAGTGATCCGCGCCATCGCCACGGATTTCTTCCCAAAGACCATCCCGGCCACGCGCCAAGGTACCCCGGGCCGTTCGCGGTTCGCTGTGAAAATCGACGAGCTGCCGCCCGATGCGAAAATCGCCGTGAGCGTCCACCGCGAGCCGCTCGGGGCCTGCCGTATCTCAGGCACCGGATACTGACGCAGACGCGGGCGCGGCCGATGTGATCCGTTGCACGGCCGCGCGCAGCGCATCGAAGCTCACCGGCTTGACGAGGTGATCCTCGAACCCCGCCTCGCGGCTCTTGCGGATATCCTCCTCGGTGCCGTAGCCGCTGTAGGCGATGCCCCGGAGGTGATCGCTGTGGCGCAGCCCGCGCATGATTTCGAGCCCGCTGCCATCGGTCAGCCCGAGGTCGCTGATCAGCACGTCGAAGGGCTCCCGGGCCGCCGTCTCCAGCGCGCCGTGAACGCAGTCCGCCGTCACCACCTCGTATCCCCAGCGGCGCAGCAGCTTGGCGAGAGTCGAGAGCGTGTCGGGGTGGTCGTCAACGAGAAGGATCTTGCGGGGGCGCTCGCGCGTCGCGGCCGGGGCGGGGGCTGCGAGCGGCTTACGCGGCGGGGCGAGGGCGGGGAGATCGACGGTGAAGGCTGCCCCTGTGCCCGGGCCCGCGCTGAACGCCGTGACCGTGCCGTGATGCAGCTCCACCACGGTCTTGACGATGTTCAGGCCCAGTCCGAGGCCGCCGAAGCGCCGGGTCTTGGTCTGGTCGCCCCGTTCGAACGCGTTAAAAATTTTCGGAAGCAGCTCCGGGCGGATTCCCGCGCCGGTGTCGGAAATCTCGACACGCAACCGGTCGCCCTCGTTGCGCATATTCAGGGTGATCCTCCCCCCATCGGGCGTGAACTCGACCGCGTTTTTGATCAAGTTCCAGAACACCTGGCGCATTCGCGTCGGGTCGGCCAGCGCGTGGTGTAACTTCGCCTGGAAGCTCGTCACTATCTCCAGGTGTTTGGCGTCGATTCCCTTTTGGCAAATTTCGAGCGCGTTACGCACCAGCGTGCAAATGTCCACGACCTCCAGATGAAGCTCGATTTTCCCCCGGCTGATCTTGGTAACATCCAGTAAGTCGTCAATGAGCTTTGACTCCATCTCCACATTGCGCCGGATCAGGTCCATGTCGTCGCGCAGCTCGGCTGGCAGGCCCTCCTGCGTCTGCAACGCCGAAACAGAAGCCAGTACCGGCGTGAGCGGGGTGCGTAGTTCGTGGCTGAGCACCGCCAGGAATTGGTCCTTGGCGCTGTTGGCCGCCTCTGCTGCCTCCTTGGCCTGTTTTAACGCCTCGTCCGCCCGGCGTTTCTGGGTGATCTTTTGCAGTTCATTGGCCACCAGCTGCATGTGGATGATGTCCTTGTCGTCGTATTCCGTGGCCTTGTTGCCGACGCCGAAAATGAGCCGGACCTTGTCGTGATCAATGACCGGCACGCTCATGAAGCGGCGAATGGGCGCGTGGCCGGAAGGGATGCCCTTCTGGTGGGGGGAGTGCGGGTAGTCGTTGTAAACCAATGGTTTTTGCGTGCGCACACAGTCCGCCCAGTTGCCTGCTTTTTCGATGGAATAGTGGCTGTCTGAAACCACAGTGCAAGCCTTCAGCGCCGCGCGGTTCCATGTTTTGAGCTCGATCGTCTTTTGGTCCTCCGAAACGATGTGGAGAAACCCGATTTCGCTGCCGGTCAGCTCCACGGCCCGGTCGAGGGCAAATTCGTAGAGTTCATTTTCCGTCAGCCCCTTGGCCTTGTCATAAAGCTCCAGGAGCACTTTGCTGCGCTCGGATTCCTGGCGGAGGTATTCCTCCGTTCGCTTGCGCTCGGTCAGGTCATTGGAGATGGCCAGCACGCCCACCACGTTACCTTCCGCGTCCTTGACGGGGACCTTGTTGGTCTGAATCCACAAAAGATCGCCGTTTGCGGCATTGATCTGTTCTTCAATGCCTAGCTTGGGCCGTCCCGAGGTGATCACCTCCAGGTCGTCCTTGAAATAGGCTTCCGCGAACCTCGGAAAAAATTCCTCCGTGGGATGGCCCTCGATGGCTTCCCTCGACAAACCGATGTCGCGACACACCTTGTCGTTGACCCTCACGATGCGGTTTTGGGCGTCCTTGTACCAGATCTGGGCCGGGAGCAGGTTAAAGATGTTCTCGAAATCCGCCTTCTGTCGCTCTACATCCTGCTCCGTACGCTGGAACTCAGTGATGTCCAGGTGGGTGCCGATGACCCGCATGGGCTTCCCCCCGGCGTCCCGGAAGATCAACCCCCGCCCGCAGATCCACCGGATCGCGCCGTCGGGCCGAATAAAGCGGTAGGCCCATTGCTCCTCTTCCCGCGCGGAGTCCATCCAGGCTGGGATCACGGTGTCGAGGAGAAGCCGGTCTTCGGGGACAAAATGGCCGATCCAGTCGGCGAGGCTGTATTCGGGAACGGCGGCCTCAAGGCCGAAGATCGTGGTTCGCGTGGAATCCAGGATAACCCTCTTCCCGGGGATATCCCACTCGAAGATACCCACGTGGCTTGCCACGCGAGCCAGCGACTCCCAGGCATGGCCTTCGTGGGCAGCGCCGGGCTGGGGGGAGGTTGGTTCAAGTGGTTGGGCGAATGGCATTTGCTTTTCTCCCCGGCGGGAAAGCTAGTTTGAAAATGTGGGAATTTCAAGATGCCACGGGGCCGGGCATCGGGGAAGGCTTTACGTTAGGGCCGGGGAGCCTGGCTGAGGTCGGGTTTCACCATCGGATGGTTTCTCGAGCACCTCTGGAGGGAACCTCTGGAAACCGGCGGCACGTCATCCATTTTGTCTTTTTGCGCCCTTTTGGCCCCATTTTTCAGTCAATATTGATGAATATTGCCCGAAAAACGGGGCCAAAAGGTCATCAAAAATCCTTCATGGCTGACATACTCCGGTTTCCAGAGGTGCCCTCTACTGATTTTATCGCGTGCCTACGGCGGGTGGGATGGGGCGTTTTGTCCTGATCACGCAGTCGCGATGCGCACGAAAACGGTTAGCCCGTCTAAAGCTCCGGCCCTAATAGCAGGTGCTCGCCCGGGTCGCAGCCGGGGCTGATCCTTACTGGCAGGGTCGTTTTCCAATAGCCAAGGCGTTCGCGCGGCACGATGAGCAGCGAGGGGGCCTTCCAGCGGGCCGCGAGGTCCGGGGGCGCGGGCTGAAGGCGGTGGCGCGCGTCGTCGCCGAGGTAAAAGAGCAGGCTGCTGGCCTGGTAGCGGCTTGCGTCGAGGTAGAGCGGCTGCGGCCCGGAGCTCTCGATGCAGCCGGTAAGCTGGGCGTCGGAAAAATACGGGGCGAACTTCGCGCCGATATCCGCCATGGCGAACCCCGCAGGGATCATCGCGCCGAAAAGCGCCAGCAACGCAAAGCGCCGGTTCTGCATATACTCGGCCAGGAACGCCGCCGCCGCCAGCAGCGCGAAGGCGAGCAGCCCCAGCGAAGCCAGCGGCGTCACCGCGAACCAGAGGAAGGGCGGAATGGCCGCGAGCGTCTCCGCCTTGGTCGGGAAGACCACCGGCAGGATCGTGCGCAAATGCTGCGTGAGGTAGAGCCCCGCGCACGCCACGACCGCCACCGTCAGGCAGCCGTAGAGGAACGGCTTGCGGCGCAGCGTATTGAGCGGAGCCGCCGCCCAGAGTGCGAACGGGGTCCAGCACAGGAACGCGTAGAAGGTCGAGGGCACCGAGGCCGTCACCACCGCCGCCGCCGCCAGCCAGGCCAGCGGAAACGCCTCGTCCCAGGCTGGGCGGCGCAGACGCCAGAGCCGCAGCGCCAGCCCCCCCACGGCGGGCAGCAGCATCAGCGACCACGGGAAAAGCAAGAGCGCCTGCGTCCAGAGGAGCCGGGTCCAGTGGGTCGTCACATCCGGCGCGGCGCTTTCGCTCCAGGGCGCGAACCCCGAGGCAATCATGATCCCGGCGGTGAGCCCAAATGCCGCCCCGCCCACCCAGGAAAAAAGCCCCGCGAACCGCAGCCGCGCCTCGGGATAAAAGAGCATCAGCACGATCACTGCCCCCGGTGGGATCAGCCCCACACGCCACCCCCCCGCCAGCGTCGCGCAGCCCCAGGCCGCCCAGGCGCACCCCAGCCAGCGGCGGCGGTGGGGGCGGTCCTGCACGCCCCGTTGCAGGCAGGCCATCGTAAGGGCCACAAGCGCCGCGGCAATCGGGATCGGCGTCAAGAGCCGCCCCACGCTCAGCAGCCCCGGCGAACACAAAAGCAGCAGCGCGGCCACGCAGCCCCGCCAGAGCGTCCCGGCGCGCTCCGCCATCCGCAGGGTCAGCCAGAGCAGCGCCACCACGGCCAGCGCCGAGGGGAGCCGCGCCGAGAATTCGCTCTCCCCGAAAAAGCACAGCGAACTGCGGGTTAGCCAGAGCGCCAGCGGCCCGTGCAGGAGGGCCACCTCGCCCGTCGGCACCCAGCCGCCGTGGGGGTAGAGCGCCAGCGCCTCCCCGGCCAGCTCGCCCTCGGGGCCGTTGGTAATCAGGCTCCAGCCCGCGGGCGGGAGATAAAACAGGATCGCCAGCGCCATCACCAGGAGCCGCACCAGACGCGGGCCATGCGGCGGCCGCAGCACGAGCGGCGGCAGCATCTGCGTCTCCAGCGGCCAGGTGTTGGTGGCCATGGCGTTATTTTCTCAAATGCGCGAAGCACTCCATCCACTGCGCCGGAACCCGCTGCGGCTTCCCCTCGGGCATCTGCACCAGCGCGAGCATCTGGCGGGATTCCACGATGAGCGCCCCGTCGGAGGGCCGGATGACCCGGAAGGCACACCAGAAGCGGCTGCGCTCCACGGTCTCCAGGCGACCCTGCACCACGAGGCGGTCGCCCAGCACCGCCGGGCGCTTGTAGTTGATCTCGATGCGCACCACCACCGGGAAAAGCTGTGTGCGCGACATGTCGGCCAGGCCCAGGCCCAGCTGCTCGCCCAGCTCCGTGCGGGCGGTCTCGATAAAGCGCAAATAAGCGATATTGTGGACCACGCCCGCGCAATCCGTATCGAAAAACATCACCTGCACCTGCGTCTCAATGGTCGGCGTTTCGGGTAGCATGGGTGAAGTTTAGGGTTTCCCAAGTCGGAGAAAAGCTCTAAAAATGCTCCAAGCCCATCCCGAATGGATCATCCCAGCGTGCCCTCCGTAACCGTCGTTATCCCTTCCTACAACCATGCCGCATACATCGGCGCAGCACTAGAGTCCGTGGTAGCCCAGACGCTCCCCGCGCGCGAGATCGCCGTGGTGGACGACGGTTCGCGCGACGGCTCCCCGGAGATCATCCGGGCTTTTGCCTCTGCGAACCCCGGGGTAAACCTGAACTTCACCGAGCAGCCCAACGCCGGGGCCCACGTCGCCCTCAATCGCGCCATCGCCGGGGCCTCTGGAGCGGATTTCATCGCCATCCTCAACTCGGACGACCTCTACGAGCCGGAGCGCCTGGAGCGCTGCGTCGCCTGGCTCGGGAGCCACCCGGAAAAAGCCGCAGTCTGCACCGCCTACCGCTTGATCGGCACCGATGGCGAGCCGCTCCCGGCTGATCACGCCAAAGTGTGCCGGATGCAGCGCATCTGGGCCGACCCCTCGCGCGACGTGGCCGAGTGGCTCGGCGAATCGAACTTCACCAAGACCACCAGCAACTACGTCATCCGCGCCGACTATGCCCGGGCGCACCCCTTCCGCGCCTACCGCTACGCGCACGACTACTTTTTCGCCTCCGCCGCCGCGCTGGAGGGGGCCTTTGGCGTGCTGCCCGAGCCGCTGTTGCGCTACCGCACCCATGCCTGCAATACGATCAAGGCCGATGGACGCGCACCCGTCGCTGCGGAGTTGGTGCGCCTTGAGTTCGATCTCCTGTGCGAGCTGGCCCCGCGCCTGGCTGCCTCTGGCGACGTGCGCGCCGCAGCCGTCCGTTACTTCCGGCAGCTTTTTGAAAGCGCCTCCGATTTCCGCGCCGACGTCTTCCTTGCCTTTGCCGCCGGGCTCGCGGCAGATAACGCCGCCTCACTCAGGCAACGGCTCGACGCACTCAATCCCACCGATTTCCCCGAACTGGCCGCCCCGCCCCGGCGGCCTGGGCCCCCGCCGAAGACTCGCAACGGTTTGATGCGTCTGCTGGGGCTCTCCGGCGCGTTTTTATGAGCGCAATGAAAATAGAGAAGGCCATCATCCTTGCAGGCGGCTCAGGAACCCGCCTGTATCCGCTGACCCGCGTGGTTTGCAAGCAACTGCTCCCCGTCTACGACAAGCCGATGATCTACTACCCCCTGGCCACACTGATGCTGGGGGGCATCCGCGACGTGCTCATCATCTCCACGCCCAGGGATACCCCCAGCTTTTGCGATATTCTCGGCGATGGATCGAATTTCGGCATCCGGCTCCAGTACGCCGTCCAGGAGCATCCGGCGGGCATCGCGCAGGCCTTCCAGATCGGCGCGGACTTCATCGGCGACTCCGGCGTGGCCCTTATCCTGGGTGATAATATATTCTACGGTACGCTTGATTTCTTCCGCACCGCGCTCACCATGCAACAGGGCGCGTGCATCTTTGGCTACCCCGTCCGGGACCCCAGCCGCTACGGCGTGGTCGAGTTCAACGCCCAGGGCCGCGCGGTGAGCCTTGAGGAGAAGCCCTCCTGCCCCAAGAGCAACTACGCCGTGCCTGGCCTCTACATTTACGACAACCAGGTCGTGGACATCTGCCGCAACCTCCAGCCCTCCGCGCGGGGCGAGCTGGAGATCACCGACGTTAACCGGGAATACCTGCGGCGCGGTCAGCTTTACGTGCAAATGCTCGGGCGCGGCATGGCGTGGCTTGACACCGGCACGCACGAGGGCCTCATGGAGGCGAGCGATTACCTCGCCGCCATCGAGCACCGCCAGGGGCTCAAAGTCGCGTGCCTGGAGGAAGTGGCCTTCAACGCTGGGTTCCTCAATGCCGCCGAATTGCAGGAGCGCATCGAGCGAATGCCCAAGTGCGACTACCGCGAATATCTCGAAATGGTGCTGCGCGAACGCTGCGGCGGGCGTAGTTTCCCGCTCCCTCAGTCCTCCGGCGGCCGGGAATACTGAGTGACATTCCGGATGCCCGAGGCGATTTCCGCCGGGAGGATCCCCTTTTCGATGTAGACGGGCCGGGCGGCGCGCCGGAATGCCGGGAGCCGCAGGCCAAAAATAACTCCGCTGGCGATGCAGACGAACCCGCCGAGCGTCACCGTCAGCGGCGCGCCGAGGCGCTCCGCCACGCTGCCCGCCAGCATGCTGCCGAAGGGGGCCATCCCGACGAACGCCACCGTGAAGAGACTCATCACGCGGCCCCGCTTGTCGTTTTCCACCAGCGTTTGCAGCACCGTGTTGGAGAGAGCCAGCTGCATGATCATCCCGAAGCCGGTGAGCCCCAGGCCCAGGAGCGAAAGCGGCATCCAGTGCGAGACGCCGAAAACGACCAGCCCCGCGCCGAAAATCACCGCCCCCGTGGCGATCCGTTTCCCCGCGCCGAGCACCGACTTGCGCGAGGCCAGGTAGACCCCCGCCAGCAGCGCGCCGCCGCCGGGCACGGCCATCAGGTAGCCGAGCGTGTGCGCCCCGCCGTGGAATACCTTGGCCGCGAAAATCGGCATCAGCATCATGTACGACGCCCCCGTGAGGCTGACGATGGCCACCAGCGTGAGAATCGTCCGGATGGGCAGGAAATTCCACGCATAGCGCATCCCCTCGGCCAGCTCGTGGAGCGCCTTCGAATCCCGGTTGCGCGGGCGGATCACCGGATCGATATGCATCGCCGCCAGGGCCGCGATCACTGCGATGTAGCTCACCGCGTTGAGCAGAAAACAGAACGCCGGGCTCCACGCCACCAGCAGCAGGCCGCCGACGGCCGGGCCGATCATGCGCGTGCCGTTGATCGTGAATGAATTGAGCGCCACGGCATTGGGCAGGTCCGGCCCGTGGCCCACCATGTCGGAGATGAACGCCTGGCGCGTCGGCATGTCCGTGGCCAGGATCGTCCCGCCGATGGCGTTGAGCGCCACCACCCACCAAATCGTCAAATGGTTCGAATAGGTCAGCACCGTCAGGAACGTCGCCTGGATCATCGCCAGCGACTGCGTTAAAAGGAGCAGCTTGTGGCGGTTCGCGCGGTCCACGAAGACGCCCGCGATGGGGGTCAAGAGAAACACCGGGAGCTGCCCCGCGAAGCTGACCAGCCCGAGCAAAAACGGCGAGTTGGTCAGTTGATAGACCGTCCACCCGAGCGCCACGCCCTGAATCCACGTCCCAACGAGCGAAATACACTGGCCGCTGAAAAACAGCCGGAAATTGCGGTGCCGGAAAGACCGGGCCATCGACAGGAATCCGGAGAGCTCGCCCGTGTTGGATTTGGAACTCATGTAAGGTACGTGGCGATGCGTTCGGCGGTAAAGTCGATCTCCTGGTCGGCAATGTCAAAGGGTGGCGTAAAGGCCAGCACATCCCCGCGCGGGCCGCTCTGGAGCAGGAGGAGCCCGTCGCGCAGGGCCCGTTTCACGAGCTGGTTAAGGGCCAGGCCGTCCAGGGCGAACTCGATGGCCACCAGCAGCCCCACCCCGCGCACGTCCCTGACGAGCGGCGAGGCAATCCCCCGCAGCGCCGCCTTGAGGCGTTGGCCGCGCTCTCGCACGAGAGCCGCTGTTTCCGGCCGGGCGTGAATCTCCAGCGAAGCCAGCGCCATCGCGCAGCCGAGCGGATTGCCTAAAAACGTGCTCGTATGGAGCGCCTCGCCCTGCGAAAGCGGCCACGCGTCCATCACCGCCTCGCGCCCCACGCAGGCCGAGAGGGGGAAGCCGCTGGTGAGCGCCTTGGCGGTGCAAAGAAGATCGGGAACCACGCCAGAGTAATCGCATGCGAAGAGCGCCCCGGTGCGGTTCAGCCCCGTGTAAATTTCATCCAGGATGAGCAGCAGCCCATGGCGGTCGCACACACGGCGCAGCAGCGGCAGGAACCCGCGCGGCGGCACGATTTCCCCCCCGCGTCCCTGGATCGGCTCCGCCAGAATGGCCCCGATGGGCCTCGCGGCCACCGCCGCGTCGAGCTGCGCCTCCAGGCGTTCTTCCCAGCCCTTCGGCCCGTCCGGGAATTCGTCTCCCTCGGGGATCGAAGGCCCGTGAGGGTAGGGGATCAGCGTGGCGAAGTCCTTCAGTTGTGCGTGGAAGGGCTCGCGGAAATAGGGCGTCCCCGCCACCTCCAGCGCGCCATAGCCCAAGCCGTGATAGGCCCCCTCAAAGGCGATCACCCCCGGCTTGCCGGTGGCCAGGAGCGCCGTTTTCAGCGCCGCCTCCACCGCCTCGAAGCCCGAATTGCCCAGGATCGTCTTGCCCCGGCCCGCGCCCCAGCGCTCGAAGGTCAGCGCGCTGAGCCGCTCGCAGAGGCGGGCCTTGAGCGGCGTCGGGTGGACGTCGCCCATGCCGTGGAGGAGCCTTCCGGCTTGGTCGATGAGCGCCTCGCGGACCACGGGCGCGGTATGCCCCAGGCCCGCCACGCCAAAGGCGCTCGTCCAGTCGAGGTAACGGTTCCCGTCCACATCCCACACATTCACCCCGGCGGCCCGTTCCCAGAAAACCGGGAACTCCGCGTCGAGGTAGGTCACATTGCGCGATTCATAACGGCGCAGCGCCTCCGCCGCCTCGCGCGAGCGGGGGCCGGGAATGGGAGTGTGAAGTTCGGGCAGCACGAGCTTTAGGCCTGCCCGATCAGGATCTTGCCGCCACGGCTGCCTTGCAGCGCGCGCGTGATGGCCTCGCGAACCTCGCTCACCGGGTAAATCTTCTCCACCGGCGTCTGGAACGTCCCGGCTTTCGCCAGCTCCAGGAGCTGTGCAAAGAGGGCGCGGTGCTGTTCCACGGTCGTGTTCTTGTACCAGCGCGTCATCCAGTAGCCTACGAACTGGATGTCCTTGAAAATCAGGAACCCGGTCGGGATCTTCATCGGCTGGCGGCTCATCGCGCCGAAGGTGACGACCTTGCCGCCGTTGGCCAGTGCCGCCGCCACGCGGATGGCGCTCTCGCCGCCCACGGAGTTGAGCCCCAGGAGGATCTTTGCCCCGCCGGTGGCCTCCTTGATCTTATCCTTGGTGGTCTCGTCATCGAGCAGCACCACATCGGCCCCGAGGGCCTTTAATTCGTCGATCAGCTCGGGGCGGCGCACTAGGCTCACGGTCTTAAGGCCGATCTTCTGCGCAATGGCGATCACCGAGCGGCCCACGCCGGAGTTGCCCCCGTTTTGGATCACCCAGCCGCCCGGCTGCGGGGCCACGAAGTCGTGCAGCATCCGCCAGGCCGTGGCCGGGTTCACCCGGATCATCGCGGCTTCCTGGTAGGGCACCCCCTCGGGCACCGGGAAAAGATCCGACGCCTTGGCGATCACCTCCTCGCGCCAGGAGCCCAGGCCCCCGGGCAGCAGCACGGCGCTCCCCACCTTAAGGTCCGTGGAGGTCACGCCCTCGCCGAGCTCGGCGACGGTGCCCACCCCCTCGATGCCGGGCGTGGCCGGGAGCGGGTAGCGGGCGGGATATTTCCCCTCGATCGTGTTCAGATCGGCCGGGTTGATCGGCGCGAGAATGCGGTTGACGCGGACCTCGCCCACCCCGGGCTTGGCCGTTGCGGTTTCCTCCACTTCGACGGTTTCGGCAGGAACGCCATATTGACGGTAAATGACGGCTTTGGACATAGTATGGTTTTGCAAGAAGAGTCGCCTTTAAGCCGCCCGGCGGTCAATCTTTCTTCTTTCCCTCTTTTCCAGTGCCGGAAGTTCATTTCGCGGCAAAAAAAGAGCTTGAACCCGCGCCGCGAAGCCTCAATTTTCCCGGCATGTCGCTGCATGAGAGAGGCCAGCAACTTGCCCTTCAGGGAGTGTTCATCAATATCGCCCTTGCCGTCGTCAAGATCGGTGCGGGCGTGTTCGGTCATGCCTACGCCCTGATTGCCGACGGCGTGGAGTCCCTGCTCGACGTGGGCAGCTCGATCATCATCTGGAGCGGCCTGAAATTCGCCGCCATCCCGCCCGATGAGGAGCACCCCTACGGCCACGGCAAGGCGGAGCCGATAGCGGGCATGGTTATTTCCCTCATCATCCTATGCGTCGCCGCCGGGCTCGCCTACGAGAGCGTCCGGGGCCTGCGAGCGGTCGAACAGCAAATGCCCAAGGCCTTCACGCTCGTCGTGCTGGTCGGCGTGGTGATTATTAAAGAATTCCTATTCCGCCGCCTGGCCAAAGAGGGAGCAGCCGTGGAGAGCACCTCGCTGAAAGCCGAGGCCTGGCACCAGCGCAGCGACGCCCTCACGTCCGCCGCCGGGTTCATCGGCATCTCCATCGCGCTGGCCGGGGGCCCGGGCTACGAAGTGGCCGACAAATGGGCCGCGCTCGCCGCCTGCGCCGTCATTGGCACCAATGGCGTGCTGCTGCTCATCCCGGCCGTCCTGGAAATCATGGACACCGCCCCGTCGCGCGACTTCAGCACGGCCATCCGGGCGACGGCCTGCACGGTCCGCGACGTCAAGGCCATCGACAAATGCTACGTGCGCAAGATGGGCCTGGAATACTACGTGGACATCCACGTGCGCGTCGACGGCTCGCTCACCGTTCGCCGGGGGCATGCCATCGCCCATGAAGTCAAAGACTGCCTGCGGGATACCCATCCGGCCATTCGGGACGTCCTGGTCCATATCGAACCGGCGTAGAGCAGGTTGCAAACCGCGGGCACGGACCTTATCCTTTAGAGGTCAGAACCTCTGATTCTGAAGGCAGCCATTTTTTGGGAGAACCATGCGCGATCTCTATCACGTTCCGGTTGGAGCCCCACCCCCCCGGCGGCTGTTTCGACGGCTTTTGGTCCCGGGCGGAATGCTCCTTGGCCTCATGGCGGCCTTTTTCGTCGGGCGGCGTACGAAGCCTCTTGGGCGACCGTCGGAGAAAGAGGCCCCCAGGGAACCAGTCCTGGAAAAACGGCGTGTTCCCCTGGATCTGCCCGTGAAAGGGACCGCCGGTCTCCGGTTCCAGGATTTATTCGACCTCGGGGAAATCCAGCGCATCCAGGACGCCTTTTCCACCGCCACGGGCGTCGCCTCCATCATCACCGACGCCAACGGGCGGCCCCTGACCAGGCCGAGCAACTTCTGTACGCTCTGCCAACTGATCCGCGCCACGCCCAAGGGCCGCCAAAACTGCTACCGCTCCGACGCCGCCCTGGGCCGGACGCACCCCGAGGGGCCCATCATCGCCCCGTGCCTCAGTGGCGGGCTCTTTGACGGCGGTGCCAGCATTTGCGTGGGCAAGGAGCACATTGCCAACTGGTTGATCGGCCAGGTTCGGGACGAATCCATTTCCGACGAGCAGTTGATGGGCTATGCCCGGGAGATCGGCGCGGACCAGGCCCGCTACCGCGAGGCCCTGGCAGAGGTGCCGCATATGTCGACCAAGCGCTTCAAGCAGGTCGGGGAAGTGCTCTACCTCATTGCCGGGCAGCTCTCCAAGCTGGCGTTGCGCAACGTCCAGCAGGGCCGGGTGATTGACCAGCTCGAAGAGACCCAGGCTGAGCTGCGGGGGGCCAAGGAAACCGCCGAGGCCGCCAGCCACGCCAAGGACCAGTTCCTGGGCGTGCTGAGCCACGAGCTCCGCACCCCGCTCACCGCCGTTCTGGCCACCGTCGCCATGCTGCGTGAGGAGAGCGACCTTTCCGCCCAATCCCGCGAGGACATGGAGCTCATCGGGCGCAACGTCGCCCTCGAAGCGCGCCTGATCGATGACCTCCTGGACGTCACTCGCATCGGCAAGGGCAAGATGGAGATCGACCTTTCCGTCACTGATATTCACTCCTGGCTCCGCAGCACCGTGGAGATTTGCGAAAGTGACGCAGTGGCGAAAAAGCAGACCATCAGCCTCCAGCTCAAAGCCGTGCATCACCACGTCTTGGGCGACGGTGCGCGGCTCCAGCAGGCGTTCTGGAACCTCATTAAGAACGCCCTCAAATTTACGCCGGAGGGGGGCCGCATCGAGGTCAGGACCTTCAACGACGGGGAGCGGATCAAAGTAGAGGTGGCCGACAATGGCATTGGCATCGAGCCCCGGGACATCCCGCGCATCTTCGAGGCCTTCGAGCAGCTGGGGCAGAAACGCGGCTCCGGCGGGCTGGGCCTGGGGCTCAGTATCGCCAAGGCCATCGTGGAGCTGCACCACGGCACGCTGAGCTGCCTGAGCCAGGGCCATAACCGGGGCTGCACGTTTACCGTGGATCTGGCCTGGGTCCCCGCGCCGGAGTCCATTTCCGAGGCCGTCTCCAGGCCCGCCGTGTCGTCGACGGAGGCGAAAGGCGTCCGGGTACTGCTCGTGGAAGACCACCGCGACACGCTCCTGGTTCTCTCCCGGATGCTCCGCAAATGGGGCTACACCGTGACCCCCGCCGATACCCTTGCCGCCGCGCTCGAACACGCCCGCAACACCTCTTTCGACATCCTGGTAAGCGACCTTGGCCTGCCTGACGGCAGCGGCCTTGAGCTCATGCGCCAGCTACGGATCCCCGGGATCGCGCTCAGCGGCTATGGAACCGAGAACGACATCCAGGCGAGCCGCGAGGCCGGTTTCGACGAACACCTGGTCAAACCGGTGGGCCTGGAGGCCCTTCACAAAGCGCTTCAAAAGGAGGAGGAGCGGCTCTCTCAACCCGTCTGAATAGATTTCCGTTGCCATAACCCGAAAACCCCGATACTCTCCCCCCTCCCAAACGGCGCGTTCGTCTAGAGGCTAGGACACAGCCCTCTCAAGGCTGGTGCAGGGGTTCGATTCCCCTACGCGCTGCCATTTTTCAGTTTCTCTGAAAGTGGCTTGAATTCTTTCATGAGAGTTCTCGCGGCCCTTCATCACCTCTCCTTGGTCATTTTTTTGGGGACACTCCGGCAGCTATTGTGACGAAGTCTATGGCCGTAATGAATCGATGGCCAAGATGGCCCTTCAAGTGGACGATAATCCGTATTGTGACAAAACCATGCGAATGACTAGGCTTATGGAGTTAATATTACGGGAATATTATGTTTTCGCTAAATTGGCTTCACCAAACTACTACAATCAATGACTTGAGGGGATAGCTAATCTAATGGGATAAGACCGCGCCTTAAAACGGCAACGCTTTCCCATGATTGTATTTCAACCATTTCGACATATTTCACGCAGCCTGCTTGTATTGGCTGTGGCGGTGGTCGGGATGGGTATGGTGGGGGCGCTTCCTGCGAAGGCGCAGGATGGGCTGTATATTAAGGAGTATCGCGTGGAGGGGGCGGCGCATTTGCCTCGGCGCGAGGTGGAGCGGGCGGTTTACCGGTATCTGGGGCCGGGGCGTTCGGACAAGGATGTGGAGCAGGCGCGCGCGGCGCTGGAGAAGGCTTACCGCGACAATGGTTTTCAGACGGTTACGGTGCAGGTTCCCCAGCAGCGGGTGCAGGATGGCGTGGTGCTCCTCCAGGTTTCGGAGGTGACGGTGGGGCGGCTCCGGGTTAAGAATAGCCGGTACTTTTTGCCTAGTGACATCAAGAAGCAGGCGCCTTCGTTGCAGGAAGGGACGGTGATGGATTTCAATGCGGTCTCAGCGGATATTGTGGCGCTCAATCGGAACTCCGATATGCAGGTGACGCCTTCGTTGCGGGCGGGAGCGGAGCCTAATACGGTGGATGTCGATCTCGATGTGAAGGATGTGCGCCCGCTGCATGGCAGCCTTGAGTTGAATAATCGCTATAGCTCGGACACGACGCCGCTGCGGTTAAATGGCTCGGTTCGCTACGACAACCTGTGGCAGCTCTATCACTCGGCGGGGGCTAGTTTCCAGGTGGCACCGGAAGACGTGGGCGAGGTGAAGGTGTTTTCGGCGTTTTACACGGCGAGGTTTTCGCAAGTGCCGGAGTTGAGCCTGACGATCCAGGGGACCAAGCAGGATAGCAATGTTTCCACGCTCGGAACTACCGATGTCGCGGGCAAGGGCGAGTATGTGGGGCCGCATATCACTTGGGTGCTGCCGAATGGGAAGGATTTCTATCACTCGTTCAACGCGGGGATCGACTACAAGCATTTTGAAAACAACGTGGTGGCCTCGGGCGAGACGACGCAGACGCCGATTACGTATTATCCTTTCAGCTTCGGCTATGGGGCCTCGTGGGTGAAAAAGGGTGCGGTGACGGAGTTCAACGGCGCGATCAACACGCACTTCCGAGGCATGGGGGACGACCCGACTCAGTTCGACGACAACCGCTACAACGCGCGCAGTGACTATATCTATTTCCGGGGCGATCTGTCGCATACTCACGACCTCCCTGCCGGGTTCCAGGTTTTTGGAAAAGTGCAGGGGCAAATTTCGGATCAGCCGCTCATCTCCAACGAACAGTTTAGCGCGGGCGGGTTGAACACGGTTCGCGGCTATCTGGAGTCGGCTACCATGGGAGACAATGCGCTGGTGGGGAGCGTGGAACTGCGCTCGCCGTCGTTCGGGCAATGGGTGAAGACGCACGTGGATGACTGGCGGGTGTATGTCTTTACCGAAGGCGGCGCGCTCAATAAGCGCAATGCGCTTCCCGACGAGGAAGCGCACAATTCATTAGCTAGCTGGGGGGTGGGGAGCCGGATTCGGGTGAGCGAGCATTTTAACGGTTCCTTTGATCTCGGGATTCCACTGATAGGAACCAGTAACACTAATCCCCATGACGTTCTCTATACTTTCCGCCTTTGGGCAGACTTTTAATTGATCCAATTGACTATGAATCACGCAAAACAATTTCGGAAATATAGCATAGCGGTGCTGTTGGCATGGCTGACGATGAGCGGCCTGGCCCATGCCTGGTGGAATGACGAATGGACGGCGCGCAAGAAGATCACCCTGGATACTACCGACAAGGGAATTGCGATCGCTGATCCGGCGGGGACCGTTCCGGTGCTGGTCCGGTTGCATGAGGGCAATTTCAAGTTTGACCAAGCCAAAGATGACGGCAGCGACTTGCGTATTATTGCCGCCGACGACAAGACGGCGCTGACGTTCCACGTTGAAAAATGGGACGCGCTGATGGGCGAGGCGTTCGTGTGGGTAAAGGTGCCGGACGTGAAGCCGGGAGCGCAGATTACGTTCTGGCTTTATTATGGAAATGCCGGCCCCAAGGCGGTGCGGACGGAGGATGCCAAAGGAACCTATGACGCCAACACCGCCCTCGTGCTGCACTTCGGCGAACACGGAACGCCCCCGGCGGATTTCTCGGCCTCGGGCGTGACGGCGGAGAAGGCGGGCGTGGCGGTGGATGGGTCGATGATCGGCACGGGCCTGAAGCTCGATGGCAAGGCGGCGATCAAGATTCCAACGGCTCCGGGCTTGTTCTGGAAAGACGGCGACGAGGTGACGTGGTCGGCCTGGGTGAAGAGCGCCACGGCGCAATCGAGCGGCGTCATCTATGTGCGGCGCGAGGGAAATAAAGCGTTCATCGTGGGCCTGGATAACCATAGCTTTTATGTGGAAGTCTCGCTGGGTGGCAACGGCACACGCCGCAGCCCGGCGGGGCCGGAGATCGCGGCGGGCGCGTGGCACCACCTCGCGGTGACGGCGGCCAATGGCAAGCTGTCGCTCTATCTCGATGGCGCTCCGTATTCGGAATTGGATGCGGCGTTGCCGGGCATGAATAGTGAGGCGATGATCGGGGGCGATACCGAGGCGACCTCGTCGGATGCGACCGCGGCGGAAGCGGGATTCCAGGGCGAGCTGGATGAACTCAATATCTCAAAAATCGCGCGACCGGTTTCATTCCTGAAATTCGCGGCGGTGCAGCAGGGCGGCGGGGACAAACCGGGCCTGACCTTTGGCGAAGACGAGCAAACCTCCAGCTGGTTTAGCGGCGGCTATTTCGGCGTCATCATCAAGAACCTTTCGGTGGACGGCTGGGTCGTCATCGGCATCCTCTCGGTGATGTCGTGCATTAGCTGGTACGTGATGGTTACCAAAATGAAATACCTCAACACCATCAACGCAGGGAATTCGCTATTCCTTCAACAGTGGCGGCACATCGCGAAGGATCTCACGGTGCTGGATGATAGTGACGCTCACGCGGAGATGGTCCGCAACATGGAGACGCGGGTGGATAAACCTGCGCAGCGGGCCATGCGCCAGGCGCCGCTCTACCGCATCTATCATTTGGGCGTGGACGAGATCCGGCACCGCATGGCCGAGGACCAATGCGTGGGGCGGCGCAAGGGCCTGGCGGGACGCTCTATTCAAGCGATTCGCGCCGCGCTGGACGGGGGCTTGGTTCGGGAGACCCAGCGCGTCAATAGCAAGATTGTATTGCTGACGATTTGCATTTCGGGCGGGCCGTTCCTGGGGCTGCTGGGAACGGTGGTGGGCGTCATGATTACCTTCGCCGCCGTGGCCGCCGCGGGCGAGGTCAATGTGAACGCCATCGCACCCGGTATTGCCGCTGCGTTGCTGGCGACGGTGGCCGGGCTGGCGGTCGCGATTCCGGCGCTGTTTGGCTATAACTATATTTTGACGCGGGTTAAGGAATCCACGAGCGACATGCACGTGTTCATTGATGAATTCGTCACGCGCATGGCCGAGTTCTACAAGGAATAAGCGCCATGCAAGTCAACGACGACAAACCCTACGACGATATCAACATCACGCCGATGTTGGACCTGGCGTATGTGTTGCTAGTGATCTTCATTTTGATGTGCACGGCTTCCGTGCAGGGCGTAAAGGTCAACCTGCCGAAGGCCAGCCAGGCACCCGCCTTGAGCAAGCCGAAGACCCAGGCCGTTACCATCAATAACAATGGGAAAATCACCTTGGGCACGGTGCCGGTGACGTTGCAGGAACTGGAGCAAAAGCTGCAAGCCGCCAAGGCCGCCACACCGGATATTCCCGTGGTGGTCAAGGGGGACAGCCTCACGCAGTACCAGGGCGTCATGGACGTACTGGATGTGCTCGGGCGGGTTGGGATTACCCAAGTCGGCCTCGCGACCAAGACCCGGGAGAAATAGACCATGAATTTCGACGATCCATCGACGGAGGAAGAGCAGACGTTTTTCGCGAAACACCGCGCGGTGGTGGTGACCGCCGTCGTGGTCTTTGCCGCCGTACTCGTCGTGATGGTCGGAAAGAAGTTTTCCGGAGGCGGAGGGGCCTCGCGCAAGCCCACCGAAATGGTCTCCGTGCGTCTGCCGCCCCCCCCGCCCACGCCTCCGCCGCCCGCCGCGACGCCGCCGCCCCAGCAGGAGATGAAGCAGCAGGAAAAGATGATCGAGCAAGCCCCCGTGGCCGAGAACGAAGAGAAGAAGAGTGAACAGCCGCCCGAAGCGCCGCTTTCCACGGGCATCAAGGGCGACGGCGGCCCGGATGCGTTCGGGGTCAGCGGCAAAGGCAACGGTAGCCAGATTGGAAGCAGCGGCGCGGGGGGCTCCGGTAGCAAATACGGCTGGTACGCGGCCCAGGTGCAAACTTCCATCGCCGAGGCCCTGCGCAAGAATGCCAAGACCCGCTCGGCTTTGCTTAAAATCAAAGTGCGAGTATGGCCCGATATTACCGGGCGCATCACGCGCATCAAAGCTCAGCCGACCAACGATCCCGCGCTCGACCAGGCGATTGCCGAAGCCTTAACCGGGCTTCAACTCAAGGAAGCGCCCCCGGCGGGAATGCCCGCCCCGATCGTCATGCGAATTTCCGCCCAACGTTAGAAATACTCAATATGCCTAGTCAACAACCTCGAGCCATCAAGCTAAATCCGCGACGCCAGTTCCGGCGGCGGCTCGCCATGGTGATTGCTCCCTCATGGCTTCTCCTGGCGGCCCTTCCGTCCGAAGCCGCCGATGCCCCGGCGCTCCCGGTTCTGGGAACGGAAGAACCGCTTGCCCTCGCGGCCGCTCCGGTGGCCGAGCCCAGCCTCACGCCGACGGCGGCGGCATCGTCGGGAGCGGCTCAAGCCCCGGCTCCATCGCCCTCGCAAAACGTGACGGTGAACCTCATCAACCGCCTCGTGCAGCGCGGCGTACTGGCCAAGGAAGACGCGGCGGATCTCATTCAGCAGGCCGAGGCGGACGCAGCCATCGCGCGGGACGAGGCGGCCAAGGCCGCGCAGGCAACGCAAGCCCGGGCGGCCGCGGCGAAGCCGGTCAACGACGATACCGTGCGGGTCACCTATATTCCGGAAGTCGTCAAAGACGAGATCCGTGACGACCTGCGCTCGGAGGTGATGAAGCAGGCGTACGAAGAAAAATGGGCGGCTCCCCGCGCGCTGCCGTCGTGGGTTACTAATTTGCGGCTTTTCGGTGATTTTCGTCTTCGATACCAAGGGGACACCTTTCCCTCGGGTAACGATAACACCGGCGGGCTTCCGGATTTTAACAAGATCAACACGGGCAATCCGTACGATACCACGGGGAACAACTACCCGCCGGAAATCAACGCCGACCAGGACCGGTGGCGGCTGCGCTTGAGGGCGCGCGCCGGGGCCGAGGCGGATTTGGGCGAGGGGTTCACGCTGGGCGGCCGGATCGGCACGGGCGAATCGAATTCACCGGTCTCCGCCAACCAGACGATGGGCGGGGTCAATTCGAACACATCCAACCAGGGTGGCTACTTCAGCAAATATTCCATATGGCTCGATCGCGCGTTTTTGAAATACGAAACGCCCAAAAGTCTGGATAGCTTCGATGTTTCCGCGACGGTGGGCCGGTTTGATAATCCGTTCTTTAGCACCTCGATGATTTGGGCCGACGACCTGGGGTTTGACGGCGGCGTCCTCAAAGTCAGGTACAAAGGCTGGGAGCGAATCACGCCGTTTCTGACCGCTGGCGGGTTTCCCGTCTACAACACCGATTACAGCTTCGCCACCAACCAGGCCTCGAAAACCTCCAGCCGGGATAAATGGCTGGAAGGCTTCCAGCTTGGAAGCGATATCAAGATCACCCACGATTGGAATGCCAAGGTGGCGGCCGCGTACTATATGTACCAGAATGTTTCCGGAAAGCTTTCCGATCCGTTCACGCCGCTGAGCACGTCGGACGTCGGCGACACGGACAACCTGCGGCCCACATTTGCGCAAAAAGGCAACACCTACATGGCGCTGCGAGACATCGCGTCGACTTCGTCCAACAACTATGGCGACGAGTATCAGTACCAGTATTACGGACTCGCATCGAAGTTCCGCGACGTGGCGCTGACCGGCCAGATCGACTACGCCGGTTTCGATCCCTTCCACATCGCGCTGACGGGCGAGGTCGTCAAAAACGTCGCGTGGAATGGGAGGGATATCAATTCCAACGCGGTCAATAACCGGGGCAGCGATAAGTCCGACGGGTCGCTTGGCGATTACGTCGGGGGGAACCTGGGCTGGCTGGTTAATTTGAACTTTGGCCATCCCGCGCTGGAAAAACGGTGGGACTGGAACCTAAACGTCGGCTACCGATACGTCGAAAGCGACGCGGTCATCGACGGTTTTTGTGATTCGGATTTCGGCGGCGGCGGAACGAATTTGAAAGGCTTCACGCTGGGCGGCGGGCTCGGACTTTCCAAGCGGGTCTGGGTCGCCCTGCGCTGGATGAGCGCCGACAGCATCGCCGGCCCGACCTACAAGGAAGACGTCATCCAATTTGATATTAACGCGAAATTCTAGCCATGTTACGAAATCGAATTTTAACCCTGGCCGCCTTTGGAGCGCTCTTGTTCAGCGTTCAGCTCCAAGCCGCGGATCAACCCAACGCCGCTGAAGTGAAGCTGCGCGAAACGCTTCGCAATACCATGCTGCAACTGCGCACGGCGCAAAATGACAACGCCTCGCTGCAAGCCGCCAAGACGGAGCAGGAAGGCAAAAACAAGGACTTGGAGACGCAGGTAAAGCAGCTTACGCAGCGGTCCGTTGAAGACCGGGATGCCGCGAAGAAAAAAGAAGACGACCTCACCGCAAAGGTAACGGCGCTTACGACGAAACTGGATCAGCTGCGTACGGAATATGACCGCAGCCAGGCCAACCTGCAGGCGGTGACCGTTCTCGCCCAAAGCAAAGAAGCGGAACGCAAAAAGCTGGAGGGAGATAGGCTCGGCCTCGACCGGACGGTCGCCGACCAAAAGACCAAAAATTCGGAACTCTACAAGCTCGCGGTCGATATCTTGCGCCGCTACGAGCGCATGGGGCTGGGTGAAGCCCTCAGCGCCAAAGAGCCTTTTGTGGGCACCAAGCGGGTGAAGCTTGAAAGCTATGTGCAGGACTTCCAGGACAAACTGACCGACCAAAAAATTAAGCCATGAAAAAACTAAATGTTCGTTTCGCTGTTTTACTAATTGCCTCCGCGGGCGCCATGCAGTGCGCCGCCCGGGCGGAGGACAACACGGTGGTCGCGCGGGTTGATGAGATCGAAATTCACGCCAGCGACATCCAGGGTATGATTGATAATCTCCCGGCCCGCGACAAGGAGGCGCTGTTGCGCGATCCCTCGGCCCTGAACCAAAGTGTGCGGCTGCTCTTGGCCCAGCAACTGGTGCTTAAAGAAGCCAAGGCCAAACAATGGGACAAACAGGCCGCCACGTTGGCCCTGATTGAAAAGGCTCGCGATGGCGTTGTGGTGGAAAGCTACCTGCAATCGGTCTCCAAGCCGGATGAACAGTACCCCTCCGAGACAGACCTCAAGGCGGCCTACGACGCGAACAAGGCCGCGCTCGTCGTGCCGCGTCAGTTCAAGCTGGCGCAAATCTATATCGCCACGCCGAAGGGGGACGCGGGCGATAAACCCAACCCGAAACTGGACGCCGTAAAGAAAAGCTTAAAGCAGCCGAACGCCGACTTCGGGGCCATTGCGCTGATCCAAAGTGACGATAAAAACAGCTATAAAAACAATGGGGAACTAGGCTGGCTCTCGGAGAATATCCTGCAACCGGAAATTCGCGCTAAAGTATTGGAGATGACTAAGAATGCCATTAGTGAGCCGATTCGCATGAGCGACGGCTGGCATATCATGAAGCTCCTGGACGTCAGGGAATCCCGGCAAGCCTCGTTTGACGAAGTGCGCTCCCGCCTGGCAGAGCAACTCCGGCAGGAGCGTTCGCGTTCCGCGAGGCAGGCCTTCCTGGCGAATCTCACGAAAGGGCATCAGTTCTCCGTGAACGAACTGGCCATTTCCAGTCTTCTTCCCAAGTCTCAAAAATAACCATTCATGCGCGCGTCCACCTGGCTCATTGGAAATATATTTCCGTCCGTCGCCGTTGTGGCGGCGGTTGGGGCTGTTGTCACGTTGACGATGACGGCGGACGCGCGCAACATTTTGGGGTCCAGCAGCAGTTCCTCCTCTTCGTCCTCCAGCAGCAGCAGCACCACCACCAATTCCACCTCGGCCTCCACCTCGGCCACCGCGCAGCGGGCCAATGATACGCTCTCCAAGGCAACGAAGGCATTGCAGGCAGTCAAGTCGGCGCAGTCCAGCGCCAGCTCCGCGTCGAGTTCCAGCAGCGTGGCTAACGGGCTGACCACCGGCGGGCTGGTGACCGATACCAGCGCTGGGTGGACGGGCGCGGACACCCCGACGCAGACGACGACATCGGACGGAAGCGTCACGGTGACCGTCGTCCAGACCGCGCAGAACGCCATCCTCAACTGGAGCAGCTTTAACGTCGGAAAAAAGACCACGCTCTATTTCAACCAGACCGCCGGCGGCACCGATGTGGACGACTGGATCGTCTTCAACAAAGTCAACGACCCCTCGGGCGTTCCCTCGAAAATCCTCGGCTCCATCAAGGCGGAGGGGCAGGTCTACATCATCAACCATAACGGCATCATCTTTGGCAACGGTTGCCAGGTGGACACCCACGCGCTCGTGGCCTCGGCGGTGCCAATCAATGACAACTTGATCGACTCGGGCATTCTGGACAATTCAAACTACGAGTTTTTGTTCAATTACAAGGATAGCGACGGCAACACCACCTCGTGCGGGGATGTCATCGTCGAGGAGGGCGCGGTCATATCGTGTCCCACGGATTCCGACAATAACGGTGGTAAGGTGATTCTGGTTGGCGCCAACGTCACCAACGCCGGAACGATCTCCACGCCGGATGGCCAGACGATTCTTGCCGCCGGTCTTCAAGTCGGGTTCACGGCCCATAGCGAGGACGATTCCACGTTGCGCGGCCTGGATGTGTTTATCGGTGAAAGTGACGGAACGGCCGAGAATTCGGAAACTGGGCTGATTTACGCTCCCCGCGCCAGTGTCATCATCGCGGGCAAAGCGGTCAATCAGATGGGTGTGATCTATTGCACGACCTCAGTATCACTCAATGGCCGCATTGACCTGCTGGCGGATTATGACTGCATTTCCCAATCGACCAGTGCCACGAGCGGGGTGTCATTTCTTCCCCAGTCCACCGGAGTGGTCACATTGGGCGAAGACAGCGTCACGGCCATTGTTCCGGAGACGGATAGTACCGACACGGATGCAACAACCAGCCTTACACTGACTTCGATCGTCAACATCCAGGGGCGCGTCATCTATATGGGCGAGGATGCGCTGATTTATGCCCCCGGTGCCACAACCACGGGCTCGGCGGTCGATTTCAACGGAACAAAGATTACCGCGGGGGTGACGTTGCAGGCTGGCGAATGGTATTTAACGGGTGACAAGAGCCAGTATCTTTCGACTTTTGAAACCTCTGGCGGACAGGTTTATCTTGATGAAGGGGCAACGATCTCCGTTGCGGGTTTGACGGGAGTCGCGGCTTCAGTCTCGGAAAACATCGTCACGATCAGCAGCCTTACCAGCACGGAGCTGGCGGATTATGTCGTTCAACGGGATGGCGTATTGTACGATGCGTCGATTACTTACGACTCAACGGAGAGTGTTTCGGTGGCTGATGTCAGTGGCTATAACAGCAAGATCGAGCATACCGTGGCCGAGCTTTCCATCAACGGCGGAACCATCTCCATCAGCGCGGGCGATTCGGTGGTGTTGCAAAAGGGCTCCGTCCTGGATGTATCCGGCGGCTGGATTTCATATACCGGCGCAACGGTCACCACAACGCGCCTGGTCAGCGGAGGCAACATCTACGATATCTCGGAGGCTGCCGAGGATATTGTGTACGATTCGATTTATTCCGGGTTCACAGAGGAGCATTCCAAATGGGGCGTCAGCAGCACCTATACGAGTTCGCTGCTCAAAGGAACCCACTACGAATCGGGCTATACCCAGGGAGGAAACGGCGGTTCGATCACGATCACTTCGCTTGCAATGGTGCTCGACGGGGAAATGTACGGCAATACCGTCACGGGTGAAAAGCAGACTAGCGATGCCCCAACCTCCAGCAGCTTGACGCTCACTTTTGAAGCTCAGGTGAAAACCTCCAGCGGGAGCTATAAATGGGTTTCCTCCGCCGTGGCTGCCGCACTTGAAACGGGGGCTTCGACCCTTTCCGTCACACCAGAAGTTGTCATCGCCGAGACGAACACCTTGGAGGCGGCGGATGACTTTTCGGTTGATTCCTCTACGTTGCGCGAGGACCGGCAAGAGGAAGTGTTCCTCTCCTCGGATATCATTAACAAAAATGGCTTTGGCAACGTCACGATTGATAACAGCGATGGAAGCGTGGTGATTCCGGAGGAAACGACACTGGAAGGCGCTGTCGGCGGTTCGCTGACGATCGAGGCGGCCAACATTACCATCAAGGGAAAAATCACGATTGCAGGGGGCTCGATGAGCTTCACGGTTTACGATTACTCGCCCACGAACGCCGCCAGTCTCACTACGACACCGGATAGCGATCCAACGCGTGGCAATTTCGTTCTCGGTTCGTCGGCCGTTCTGGACGCGTCAGGGTCGGTTGCCGACGACCGTGAGGGATCCGATGGATCGGGAACGCAGGCCTATATCGTCGATGGCGGCTCGGTGACCATCAAGGGATATAACGTGGATCTTGAGGACGGCAGCGTCATCGATGTTTCCGGAGGGGTTTACATCAGCGCCAAGTCGAAACTGACCTATGGAAGCGGCGGCTCGATCACGATCCAGGCGGGGTATGATCCGTCGATAACGTCGCTGATCGGCGGCAAGCTTTATCTGGGCGCGACGCTCCTGGGATATGGAGGCTTGGAAAAGGTCACGGTTTCCTACACGAAGGGCAATGCCACGGTCCAGGGGTCGAGCGTTACGATATCCCAAGGGACCTCCGGCGGAACGCTGAGTATCACGACCACGGCGATTCAGATCGGAGGGAGCGATCCGGAAGATTCGGACACGCTCTGGCTCAGCTCGGATTTCTTCAATGAAGGCGGATTTAGTACGTTCAACCTGACCGGCCTCGGAAAGGCCGTCATTGATCCCGCCACGGGGGCAACCGAGGTGGACGAGAATGGCCACGAAGTCTTCACGGCGGGGGTAACGATTGCCGCGGGGACGACCATCGCGCCTCAAGTGCTCAATCATGTCGCAGTGCTCGGTTCGGACGGTTCAGTGACTTGGGAAACCATTGAACTGGAAGAATCGCTGCGCGCGGCGGTCTCCCTGACGTTCAAGGCGACCGGCGTTAATGACAAGAACGTGATCGGCAATCCGATTGTCGTGCGGGGCGATGTGGTGCTGGAGGAGGGGGCCGTGATCGACGCGGGCTACCAGGGAAGCGTTACTTTAAGCGGGCAGACGGTTGACGTGGAGGGATCGATTTACGCGCCCGGCGGGTCCATTACGATTACCGGTGCAACGGAGTCATCGGCAGCTTATTACAATAGTAACGCCCTCGCGACGGTGGTGATCGGGTCCAATGCGGTTCTGGATGCCTCGGGGGCCGTTATGCTGATTGACGATGGCCAAGGCGATCTGAGCGGAGCGGTTCTGGATGGCGGCACGATCACCATCACCGGCAATATCGTGGCCAGCTTGGGAGCCGTTCTGGATGTTTCCGGAGCCAGTGGGACGCTTGAAATTCCGGGGAACTATCTTGGCATTTCCTCAGAGGGATCGGTTACGCGGGTTCGGACGTACGAGACTGAGGTGGATAGCAGCGGCGGCACCATTACCTTAACGGGGGGGGAGATGCTCTACTCCGATGCAACGTTGCTGGGTGCGGCGGGCGGGAGTTCCGCAGACGGCGGCACCCTCGTGGTTTCATCGGGCTATTACGATAGTGCGAAAACCTCCGCGAATGAAGTGGCATCCGCGCTTTATCCCACGCTGGTGATTACACAAAGCGGTTTGGAAATCGGCTCCTCCTATTACGCGTCGGGAATCACCGTGGGCATGACGATTACCAGCGACGTGGAGGTGGAGGATCCCAACGGGGCGATTATGGATAACCTGGGGCATTTCACCGTGTCTACCTACGAGGCGGGCGGCTTCGATTCATTGACGCTCAAGGGGACCCTGGTCTTCAGTGGAGATGTGACCCTCACGGTCAACAGCAGCCTGACCGTGGCGACCAGCGGGGTGATTTACGCAACGGGATCGGTCAAACTGACCGCAGCCTATATCAGTATCGGCAGCAACGTGCTGCACGAAACGGAAACCCAGACCGAATACGCGAGCGCCTACGCAGCAAAAATGCACTATTCGCCGACCTATGGCGAGGGCGTCCTGACGGTCAGCGCCGACCTGATTGATATTGGCGACCTGACCCTTAGGGACATCGGCGAAGCCAACTTCATCGCGGACGACGGCGATATCCGCGGATCGGGAACCCTGGATGTGGCGGGTGACATCTATCTGCGCGCGGGCCAGATCTATCCTCCCACCGAAACCAGCTTCACGATCATTGCCTATGATCATGACGGTGTCCAGGGGAGCGTAACGATCGCGGGTTCCGGGACGCGTTCCACGCCGCTTTCGGCGGGGGGGGAGATTAATATTTACGCTTCCATCATCAACCAGGGAGGCGTGCTTCGAGCTCCGGATGGAACGATCAACCTTGGCTGGAACGGGGAGGGGGATGCCCCCGTGGATACGGTGACCGGGTTGTCGGTGGATGCGATTTCGGGGGAAAGCTATCCGGTCTGTGACACGGTGACCTTGCTGGCGGGCAGCATTACCTCGGTTTCGGCGGACGGCCAGACGATTCCCTACGGCACGGTTACGAGCGATGGGGAATGGATCGACCCCAGCGGCACCGATATTACCAGCAGCGGCCCAACCGACAAAACGATCAATATTTCCGGAAAGAACATCGATAGTGAAGCCGGATCAACGGTGGACCTCAGCGGCGGCGGCGATCTTTACGCCTATGAGTTTGTCTCGGGGACGGGCGGTTCCACGGACGTCCTGCTTTCCTCAAACAGTTACGCGATCGTTCCAGCCTCCACGCAAGGCTATGCCTCCACAACGTCTTATAACACGTCGTCGAGCTACTATAGTTCTGATTCAGGTTACGTCAGTTCGTCGCTGAAGGTGGGCGATACCATTTATCTGAGCGGTTGCGACGGGCTTCCCGCAGGCTACTATACGCTGCTTCCGGCCCGCTACGCATTGTTGAGCGGAGCCTATCTTATTACGGTTAGCAGCAGTTCTCCCACGGCGACCGCTGTGAAGTGCACGGATGGTTCCTATCTCGTCTCGGGCTATTATTCGAACACTTACAGCACTTCCTCAACGGCCACCAAAATCTACGTGAGTTTTGAAGTCTCTTCCTCGGAAGTGGTCCGCGCTCGCGCTTCCTACACCGATTACTCGGCCAACGACTATTTCACCGAAGAGGCTGATACAAACTCGACGACCGTGCCCCGGCTCCCCCAGGACGCGGGAACGCTGGTGATTTCCGCGCTTAGTTCGCTGAGTTGGTCGGGTTCGATTACGGGAGACGTTCCCAGTGGCGGGCGGGGCAGCCAGGTCGATATCAGCAGCGTGAGCGATCTGTTGATTTCCGGGGAAAGCGTCTCGGTCGAGGAGGGCACCCTGCTGCTGACGACCAGCGTCCTCAATGCGATCAGTGCGGACAGTCTCTTGATTGGCGGTACGCGGGATACGAATGGAAACGTGACCGTGACCGCCGAGACGATTACCGTGGACAACGAAGATTCGGCCCTTATTGGCAAAGATATTATCCTTGCCGCCAGCGAAAGCATCACGCTTGCGGAGGGTGCGGACATTGAAGCGGAAGGAACGCTGGCCGGAAGCCTGGATTCGATCTCGGTCAGTGGCGACGGGGCCGTGGTCCGGGTCTCGGTGAGCGAATCAGCCGGTGTCAACCGCAGCGATGTTTCCAGTTCAAGTGTGGGGTCTATCACGATTGGCAGCGGGGCGCGGCTCACGGCAACCTACCTTACGCTGGACTCGGCGGCGGGTATGTCGCTGGATTCAAGCGCCTTTCTTAACGCGACCGTGATCGCACTGCATAGCGGCCAGATCAGCATTGAACTTGGCAACCAGGGGACGGCGGACCTCAAGACCACCGATGGCGAGGCGACCACGGGGTTGGTCCTCTCGGGCAATGCGCTGAGTTCCCTGATGGCCTCGGCGCGTGAACTGGAACTGGTGAGCTATTCGTCCATTGATATTTACGGAGAGGGCACGATTGGCGATTCCAGCTACGCCAGCCTGACGTTGCAAGCGGCGGAAATTCGCGCCTTCAACCAGGGCAACGTCACGTTCACGGCCAAAACAATCGAGCTCAACAACAATGCTGACGTCTCGGTTCCGTCGGCGGTTGACGGAGAAAGTTCGAGCTTGGCGGGCAGCCTCACCTTTAATGCCGAGGTCATCAAGCTTGGGGAAAATGAGCTGATGGTCAGCCTCTACCAGACCGTGACTCTGAACGCATCGGAAGCGGTCGTGGCGACGGGCGAAGGCGAGTTTTATGCCGTGGGGAATTTGAACATCGCGACGCCGCTCATCAGCGGCGTAAAGGCTAGCGATGAAACGATTAAAGCGGGCGGCGCATTGACCGTCACCTCCAACGGTGGCACGGCCAACACCGACTACACCGGCCTCGGGGCGACACTGGTCCTTGAAGGAGCCTCGGTTTCGGTGGATTCGAAAATCCTGCTGCCCAGCGGCGACCTCACGCTATATGCCACCAAAGGCGATGTCAGCGTGGGTGGCGATCTTGATGTCAGCGGCGTCGCCAAGGGCTTCTACGATACCACCGACTATACCGATGGCGGAGCCATTACGCTTACAGCCGATAAGGGCAATGTTTCGATTGGCTCCTCCGGCGTCGTTACCGTGGCGGCCCAGGCGGGAGGCGGGGATGCGGGAACCCTGACGGTGAACGCGGTCAACGGAACGCTCTCTATCGCCGGTACTTTGGAGGGTGGTGCCGGTACCAATAACGATAGCGGCTCGTTTGTCCTGGATGTCGGCAGCCTTTCCAGCACGGCATGGCTTGATTCGATTCTCAACGACGGCTCGTTCGATTATTACCGCAAATACCGGGTGCGGAACGGCAATGTCGCGGTGGACGGCTACGCGAAGTCGGAGACCTACCGCCTCTCCGCGGATAAGGGGGACATTATTGTAACGGGCACGGTTGACGCCAAGGGCACGACGGGCGGCACGATCTACATGGCCGCGCATGGCGACCTTGAGCTCTGGAGCGGGGCGCTTCTCACGGTGTATGCGGATGACTTCAACTCGGCGGGCGAAGGCGGCTCCATCACCCTCGAAGCCGGAGACAGCACGCTCGACAGCGATGGAAATTATACTCACGAAGATTCGGCGTGGTTGGATATCCGAGAAGGCTCCACGATTGAGCTTGGGGTACTCAGCTACTCATCGGATAGCGCATCGCAGGGAGATTATACCGGCATCCTTCATCTGCGCGCACCGCAGAACGCCACAGCGACCGATCTAAATGTGGAGACCATCAGTGGCACGATCACTGGCGCCTCGGCCATCATCGTCGAGGGATACAAAACCTATACCCCCACGGGCGGTTCGATTGACAGCGTCGAGGCTCTCATCACCGCCAACGGCAACACCTTTTTGGGGGCGGCGGGAAGCGAATCGCCGACCTATTCCGCGATGTACGACCGCCTGTTCTCCAAACTGTTGGCGAATGATTCATCCCTCAAATCGGTTGTGAGCATCCGCGTGGGCGCGGAAATCGTGAATACAAGCACCTCTACCGAAAGCCTTCAAGCCAGCCTGAGCGGTAGTGGCAGTACCATCACGGTGCCGACGGAAACCACGGTGACCTTCCCGAATGGCACCGGGTCGAATACCATCTACGTAACGTCGAACGCCACGATTACCTATAGCGATGGATCCACCGCCACGCTTGTTGCCTATACCAAAGTCACTCTCCCAGCCGGGGCCAGCATTACGTTTTCAAATGATGTGGGCAGTGGACAAATCAAGGTAACGAGCGGCACTTCGTCGGTGGCGGTTCTTCTGCCATCCTCGAGCACCAACTATTTTACCACTATATCCGGCACAACCTCATTAACCCCAACCACCGACGGCTATACCGTTGAACTTGGGAAGACCAGCAGCAAGATTTCCGTGGAGAAGGGCGCCACCCTCTCATTCACCAATGGAACGCCCGGCAACGACAAAATCACGTCCAGTGTTTCGGGAACGATTACCTTGTCCGACGGGACCAAGCAGACGCTGAATGCCAACACAGCCACCACCCTTTCCGCCGGAAGCACGGTGGTCTTGAATTCGGCGGGTACGATCACGTTCGCATCAGGGTCCGGGGGCGCCATTTGCGTGAGCCTTTCGGCGAATCACACCTATGCTGTGTCTGGCACGGTCTATATTTCAACTTCCGTCGATGACTTGACGCTTGGTAACATCGCTTCTACCGGGTCAAGCGACTGGAATCTCTCCAGTTCAAACTTCCGGTTTGGGCCTGATAGCGCACCGGGGGTCCTGACGTTGCGCACCGCCGGGAATATCGTGCTCTACAACAGCATCAGCGACGGCTTTGTCAGCGCCGCTTACAATTCCCTTGTGTCGGATGCGAATTCTCTGCTTTCGACAAACGCTCAATCGTGGTCTTACCGGATCGTCGCCGGGGCGGACCTGACCGGAGTTGATTACTCGGATGTGGAGGATGTGGATGATATCGATGAAAACAGCGGTTCCGTGCTCCTGGGTAAATACGCACTTACTGGAACTGGCTCGGCAACGACAGCTTCCGCAGTGAGCGGCTATTATCAGGTGATTCGGACGGGCAGCGGCGATATTGAGATTTACGCGGGCCGGAACGTCAAATTGCGCAACCACTATGCCACCATTTATACGGCGGGTACTCTCGTTTCCGATGCAGACTCGATCTGGACTACCGATGACTTTGATGTTCCCCAGCAAAATACAAGTGTGGGCACTGTCAGCGGGTCAAACCAGCAAAGCACGACTTATCCGGCCCAATATACGATGGCTGGCGGCGATGTAACGATTGTGGCAGGCGAAGACATCGAGCATGAAACATTGACCAAGACCGGCATCATCACCATCGATTCGCAGTCGGAGTTGCCCAACAACTGGCTCTACCGCCGTGGCTCCGTTGAAACCGACGAAAACGGCAACACGGTATTTTCAAAGTCTTATTATGGCGAAACGGCCTCAACGACGTGGTGGGTGGATTTCAGCAATTTCTTTGAAGGGGTGGGCGCTTTGGGTGGGGGTAACGTGACCATGATCGCGGGCAACGACATCATCAATGTAGACGCCGTTATTCCCACCAATGCCCGGATGCCCAAAGCAACCACGGATGAATCCAAGCTGCTGGAGTTGGGAGGCGGCGACCTCGTGGTCAAGGCTGGCAACGATATCAGCGGCGGCGTTTATTATGTGGAGAATGGAGAGGGCACCTTGTATGCGGGAGACAGCATCCTTACCAACGCCGCACGGGATCCCTCCTACACCGTCGCGACCAACACCGCGACGTCCGTTGATAGCTCGACTTCGGACACATGGCTGCCCACCACGTTGTATTTGGGCAAGGGCAGTTTCGATGTCTCCGCGGAGGGGGACGTGCTGCTCGGTCCCGTGGTCAATACCTTCCTGATGCCCGAGGGGATTAACAACACCTACTGGTACAAGACCTATTTTTCCACCTATGCAGAGGACTCTTCCGTCACCGTAAGCTCGCTGACGGGCGATGTTACCCTCCGGGAGGAGACGACGACATCGCAGGGAACCATGAATATCCTGTTGCTCTATATAAAAAATGTGTTGCTTTACAGTTCAAAGACGACAACGACCTCCTATTACGAGCCGTGGCTGCGGTTGGATGAAACCAGCGTGGACGCGTTTGCCACGGCCTGTTCGTTGATGCCGGGAACGCTGGAGGTTACCTCGTTTAGCGGTGACATCAACGTGATCGGCACGATCAATCTCTCCCCCTCCTCCACGGGGCAGCTTTCTCTGCTCTGCGAGGGGTCCGTCAACGGCTTGAATGTTTCAGGCAACACGCAGGAGAACGGCGTGACGGTAGCCGTCTGGACCACCGGCTCCATCAACCTTTCGGATGCCGACCCGGACTCCATTCCCGGGGTGGGCGATCCCTTTTCCTATCAGGAGATTTATGGCACCACCGGCAAAATGAAAACGTCGACTATCGATTTCCTTGAGGCTGCATTGGACCAATACTTTAAGGAGACGGGAGCCGTGGATAGCACCCTCAGCGTCCGCACGGCATTGCACGATAAAGAGATCCTCCACGAAGACGATGATACCCCCGTCTATATTTATGCCGAATCCGGCGATATCTCGGGCCTGACCCTCTATTCCGCGAAATCGGCTCAAATCGTCGCCGGCAATGACATCACCGATATCGCGTTCTATATCCAGAACGTCCGCTCGGGCGACGTAACGATCGTATATGCGGGCCGCGACATGGTCCTCTACAATGCCAGCACAACCACCCGCGATTATATCAACTCCAACAGCGCCACCAACCGGGTTGGCTATAACAAAACCAGCCCACTTGCGGGAGACATCCAGATATCTGGGCCCGGCACGCTGGAGGTCCTCGCGGGCCGTGACATTGACCTCGGGGGCGCCTATGAAGGTTCTGCCACCTCCTCGTCGGAAATTGGCGTGGGCATCACCAGCGTCGGAAACGCGCGCAACCCCAATCTGGACTATGAGGGGGCTGATATTATGCTGGTCGCCGGGCTGAGCGGGGGCTCCATCAACTACTCCAACTTCATTACCCAGTTCCTTAATCCATCCACCGCCACCAACTCGTCGGAATACCTTTCGGAAATCGTTTCCTACATTGAGCAATACCTGACCGGCGTGGATCTTTCCGGCGCCACGGATGCAGAAATATGGAGCGCCTTCGAATCGCTTTCGGAGACTCAGCAGGAAAGCGTGGCGATGCGCCTCTTCTTCCGCGTGTTGCGCAACGCCGGGCGCAACCACAGCGACTCCAGCAGCATTGATTACGAGTACCAGTCGGCCTACTCCGCCATCGCCGCGCTGTTCCCCGGCAGCGACTGGTCGGGCGATATCTCCCTGACGCATCGTGAAATCAAGACCACCCACGGGGTCAGCACCACCACCTCGGACGGCAGCACGGTTTACGAAGGGGGCAATATCACCATCCTGGTCCCGGGAGGGGAGCTTGAGGTGGGCTATAACGACGCCTCGGTGGACGCTTCCGACCAGGGGATCATCACGGAACATGGCGGGCAGATTTCCATCTTTGCCGACGACAGCATCAGTCTGGGAACCTCGCGCATCTTTACCCTGCGGGGCGGCGATATTATCATCTGGTCCACCACCGGCGACATTGCGGCGGGGGTCTCTTCGCGGACGGTGAAAACGGCCTCCCCCACCCGCGTCAGGATCGATCCGCAAAGTGCCGACGTGGAGACCGATTTGGCGGGCTTGGCCACGGGGGGCGGCATCGGCGTGCTGGCCGCCGTTGACGGAGTTGAGCCCGGGACGGTGGACTTGATCGCCCCCATCGGCACCGTGGATGCCGGGGAGGCGGGCATCCGCTCCACGGGCGATCTTTACGTGTCGGCGCTCCATGTGCTTAACGCCAACCACATCGACGTTGGGGGGCAGAGTAGCGGCGTTACCGCAGCCTCAACCGGAATGAGTATCAGCACCATGACGAGCGCGGCCAACACCTCCGCCGCCGTAATGAATAGTTCCGAAATGGCAGTGCGCCAAGCGGCCAATACCACCTCGGAAATGCTGGACACGCCCTCCGTTATCACCGTGGAAGTGCTTGGATACGGTGGAGGGGAAGAAGATGAGTAAACTTGAAAAAGCTGCTTCCCGGCAGGGTTCGGCCTCGTTTTGGCCCTCCCTCGTTTGGCCCTCGTGCCCAAATAGAGTTTGGGCACGAGATGTTTTCCCTTGCGGGGAAGCTGCCGCTACAACGAATTCCGCGCCGATTTCCGGCGCGCGGATTCGATTTGGAACCTCATGTAAAACTCCTCGCCCAACTGGCCTCGGATGCGTTGATTGGCAGTCTCCAGCGCCTTATTCCAGCGTTCGGAATACTCCGGATCGGCGGGGTTTTGATTGGGCCCGCCAATTTCGCGGACAAAACTCTGGCGCAGCCCTTCCACGATGGCGGCTTGCTGTTGCGTCACTTTAAACGTCTTGCTCTCGGAGATGGGCTGGAAAAGGAGAGGCAGCTCCGTGGAATTTTGGGCCGGCCTCGCCGCCGCTGGCGGTTCTACGGAAGGGATGGGGGAGGGTGCGGAGGTGGCGGAAGGGGCCGAGGCAACGGCGGCGACAGACCGCGGCAACCCGAGCAACTGGTTGAGCAGTGCGAGCTTTTCCTGGCGAAGAGATTCCACGGCGGCGTTGAACTCCCGTGGGCTCAACCCCTTCGCGGCAAGTTCCGCTTGTTTTGAAAAGTAGAGGCCGTCGAGCTCGCCGTGGATGAGGTCCCGCAGCGTTCGTTCCGGGCAGCCGATCTTGCGCAGATTGGCGACGTAAGTGGGGTAGTCTTCAGACTCCAGGGAACTCCATTGAAAGAGCGGCGGTTCCGGCGCGGCGGGTGCCGGGAGGGGCGGGGAAACCGGCGTGGCAAAGGCCGCCGGAGCCGCCGCTTGCGGGGAGCGCGACGGTGAAAGCGCGTGAAATGCCAGGCTGGAGGCCAACGCGCCATTGAGCAGCAGCGAGCAGCGGAGCGGATTGCGCAAATTCATAAGCAATGAAACCGGAACGAAAAAGGAAAATGGGGGGGCTCACAAAAATACCAGTGCGGGCATCGCGCCCGCACTGGCACTCCGAATCTAACTTTAACAACAGGCTAACAGCTAACAGCTAAGCTTGGCTTAGTCGTTAGGCAGGACGGTTCCGCCGTCCTCTTCGCTGGTGCGCTGCACGTTCATCGCTGAAACAGGGATGTAATAGGCGTACGTGCTGGACAGGTTCGGGACGGTGGTGTTGACGAGCTGACTGGCGAGAGCCTCGCCAAAGAGCCCCGCCCCCGTCGTGGCCGCGTTCGAGCGGTAGAACAGGTGCTCGTAGGACCAGAACGTGTAGGCCCCCTTCTTCACATTGTCCACGCTGTAGGGAACGCCGTTATAGGTGAGCTCCTGGGCCGTGGCTGAGCCGGAGGTGAGGGCCGACGCTGCATCGCTGACCGACACATAGGCGAGGGCCGTGGAGGAAGTGGCGGTGCCCGTGAAGGCAAGCGCCTTCACGAGGTCGCCGCCGCTGGCATAGCCGTTATACCCTTCGTTGTAGTGCACGGTGTTGACGGTGGCCGCCGGGGTGAGGCCGATCGTGCCCGTGGTCGAGAGGCTGCCACTGGTCAGGAGGCCATATTGCAGGGCGCGATAGCTCGCCCCGAGGCCGGTTTCCGCAAAGGCGGTGAGCCGGGTGCCGGAGTCCGCATCGCGGCCGAAGGCATACACGGTTCCCGTCCCGGTTCCGGAAGTCAGGAAGCTCTTGTCAATGGTGCCGAAGCTGCTGTTATAGAGGGCACGCACGTTTTGAGCGGTGATGTTGCTCACCCCGCTGGTGGTGCCGGAGATGAGCCACTTGAAGGGGCAGATGCCGACAGCGCCGGTGCTGGCCTCGCTGAGGACGCTGGTGTCGAGAGTGCCGATAACCGACTGGGCGGTTGAGGCATTCACGTCGGAGAGGGCGATGTCAACCACCGAGGTCTTGTCGGTAATCAGAGACTTGCCGATGTCGGCGTTATCGCTGGTTCCGCTGGTGCTCGTGGTGGTGCTGGTGGGCAGGAAGCCACGGGAGGTGGATGTCCCACTGACCACCGAGTAGATGCCCGCCACGGAGCCCGTCCACGAGGTGCAGACCGTGAGGACGGTTCCGGCCGGGAGGCTGCCGTGGGCAGTCGCGGTGGTTCCGGTGAAGATCGCCGCGTTGGCGCCGCTGAGCTTGCTGCCGTCGGCATAGGCCGCTTGTGCGGAAGAGCCCAGGATTTCAAGGACCCCCTGGTGAACGGCCGCGCGGTAGGCGCTGGAGCCGGCGATGTGGAGGGTATAGGTCGCCGCGTTGGCGGTGGCGGCCACGGACAGAGCAAGAGCTCCGGTGGTGAGGATACGATTAAGTTTCATATGATTTAATTGGGACTTGCATTAAACCGGGGCTGATTTATTTTTTTGTTTTCGTGCTCCGTGCTCTCCATCCCCGGATGGGGGGCGCGGGGTGTTCGCTAACTTTTTTCGGTTCGCGGACAGGGTTTGGGAATCCGTGGGATTCCCTGACGCCCGCGCGGCAAGCCGCCCGGGCATCAGAAAGGGTTATGGGCTTTATGCCGCGCGGCGGCGCGCCCGGCGGAGCAGGGCGAGCCCGCCGAGGCCGAGCAGGACATAGGTGGAGGGCTCCGGAACGGCGGCGTAGGTCAGCACGCCGTCATCGCTCAGCGTAAAGGTGCCCACCAATGTGGACGCGGTGCCCTTTGCTGAGGTGGCTGGATCGTAGTAGTAAAGACCCAAAGTACTGCCGTCGCTGTCGTCCAGTGCGGTGACGCACCAATTGAAGGCTTCAAAAGATTTGCTGCCGTAGCTGCTAGCGTTACCGTTCGCCATATACGTGTCGGCCCAACTGTACATCGTTGCGGCGTCTGAAACCGTGACGGCATTGGAATCATTCGATGAGTCGGTGCCATAGGCGTCCATGGCCCACCCTAAAGAAGCAATATCACTAGATCCAACCCCTGTACTGGTTTTTCCTACGTTCTTGCCAGCCGTAGCTTGGGTAACCCAAACGGATTTATCTGCGTAAGTGGTGGAGCCGACGGAGAGGCTAGATCCGTTGGTCGTTGCGGCGGTGCCCCACCGGACGGTATCGTCATTGGCCCAGTTGGTACCGAAGATGGTGCCAAGGTCCGAAGTGCTGAGCTGCCAGGTTTTGGTATCACCCGCGGACATGCTCAACAAGTCGGAAATACTGCCGAGGTCTACCTCGTAGCAGGTGTCGTTGCCCACCTGGCTCACACCGAAAACGATGTCGCCGTTAGTGTATGCATTGGCATAAGCTACGCCGGATAGAGCGAGGACAGCCGTCAGCAGAATATTTTTGAATTTCATAGATTCGAATTGTCGGAGTTTGTTTGTTGTTTTTGAAAAAAGCCGGAATCGCGTTGGAATCCATCATCCATCATTGCGTATCTTTTCGGCTTCGTAGGGAAGACTAGTCTATGTGCCTAATACCGACAAATATTTTATAATTACAATTGTGTGAACCAATCTATTTGAAAGTATCTAGATGACTGATATATTGCAGATAGATGAATGAAATGCGGAGGTTTGTGCGAAAATACGTTGTTATGTTTCGTAGGGATACGCTGGCATCCGCTGGATGCAGAGATGTGTAATGCGCGTGGGATAAGCAGGTTGCGCATATACTGGCGGGCTCGGAGTTGTTGACGGAAAACCGAAGATTCCTTAACAAACCCGGCATTTAAATATAACCTGGAGGGAATTGATTTCCGGTCGATAATGCCTAAAATCCACCCCACTAAAGAAACGCCATGGAGCGCCAAGGGTGGTAATAGGCGCGGGTGTAAATCGTAACAATGAATAGAACTCTTTTATGGATAAAGCGGACCAAGGCGGGCGAAAGTTGGCGTCGTTATGTGTAATGATGTTGGCGCAACCATTAAGGTAACTGTAGGGAAGGAAATAACCCGGCTAGCTGACAGATTCCTAAAGAAAATTTGATGAGGGTCAGTCGTTCGAGTGAGCCGGTGTGGATGGCGACATTCACACCGGCTGCTTTATAAACAAGGCGACCTTTTGGAAAAACTGGATGCGGCGAACGACAAATCTTTCTGTTCGATAGAATTTTTAAACAGCAGATGTGGGGATCATGAAAAGATATAGGCATAGCGCTGCGGAGATCATGAGCATCATGAAGCAAATTCAGAGCAGCGGTCTGAATATCGGGGATGCGTGCGAGATCTATCAAATAGCAAGAATGACGTATTATCGTTGGCAAAAAAAATATCCAGAGATCGCTATGCGCCATATGCCTGACAGTAAAATGACGAACCCGGAAAAATATACCGCCCCCCCACTGGCTTCGGAGAATGCCGAACTCAAGATCATTGTCGCCGAGCAAATGTTAGCCATTCGGCAGCTTAAGGAGAAGATCACCAGGGCGGAGCGCCTGGTTGGCGCAATAAAAGACAAGCACTTTACCAGAGGCGAATGGAAGCTAGCCAATGCGATGGAGAACTCCACTGAACTATGTGACTAGCGTCAGGCTTTTCCATGCGAAATGAGTAAATATACCGGCCTGCGATGTCGTGCTGAAGTGTTACACTAATATGGAGCGTATGTTGAGCATATGTTGAGGTCAGGTGATATTTGTGCCGCTAACCAATGCGGAAGGCCTTCCGAGCGGATGCGGTATTGACCTGTTTAGGTGAAGTGTGTTCTTGCTAAGCAATCATGGAGGAAAAAATCGTTGTCGCCGGGGATGATCCCCATATGATTCGGCAGATTACCGCTACGCTTTCCAGCGAGGGATTTACCGTGATCAGGATTTTCGACGGCCCATCGGTTTTGGAAGCGGCACAAGAAATGCCACAGTTGATTGTGCTGGATCTGGCGCTCCCAGGAATGTCCGGCTTGGACGTGTGCCGCGCTTTAAAGGCAAACCTGAAAACGGTGGATATTCCCATCGTCATGATATCGGAGCGGACAGAAGAGATAGACCGGATTGTCGGATTTGAATTGGGCGTGGACGATTATGTCTGCAAGCCCTTTAGTCCTCGCGAATTGGTTTTGAGGATCCGCAGCATTTTACACCGATTATCCCGTGCGGATCCTTGTCGGCGCTATTTGCTCGTTAATGATGTCGTGATGGACTGGGAGCGTTTGGAGGTCACCGTTGGAGGTAAACCTATACACCTTACGACGACGGAGTTTAAGTTATTGAGGGTCCTGCTGGAGCGCCGCGGGTATGTGCAATCACGAGCCGCGTTGCTTAATGACGTATGGGGATACAACGTGCATACTGATACCCGTACCGTGGATACGCATATTCGTCGTATACGTGAGAAGTTGGGGCCGTCGGGGGAGTGTATTAAGACCATACGCCGTTTAGGTTATCGCATACCGAAATAGAACGGCAAATTTGCTTCATGACAGTAAGCGTCACGCGAAGCTTTCAATTACCCACAAGTTTTCTTCCCATTTCGAAGCCTAACTGGATATCCACCAGACGGGACATTCCTCGCCATATGACTACATTGCCTGGTGGGGGATCGGATCGCCGTGCAAGGTAGCCGCCGATCATGGCTAGTTTTCTTATGTAAGAGAATATAGTTTTTGTGGAACCATTTTTTCTATCGACAATTAGGGTGTCAAGTATAGCGCATTCTTCCTGGGTAAATGCGAGATTCGGTGACGCTTCAGGATGGGTTCGACTGACCATTGTCATCCAAAAGATGCGCCAACTGACGATGCAAAGCAGGGCGATCAAGTTTACCAATCGTTCCGCCGTTCGCAGCTTGGACTCTTCGGCTTTGCAACCCGACTTCAATATTTTGTGAAAGACTTCTATCTTCCATCGCAAGGAATACCACCTGAGTTTTTCAAGGGCGGCAGCAAGGCTATCGATGGGCAGATCGGTGACTAGTTTCCAGTCCACTGGCTCCCTCTCTTTTGGTTCTCCGATTTCTTTTGCATGGATAACATTTAAGAGAAGTTGCGGGTAGCGAGCCTTCTTGCCTATCGGAGGCAAGACTTGGATTTGACGATACTTTATCTCTAAGACTGCCTCGGATGTTTCGCCATTTTGTGTTCTAAGTTGAACACGATGGATTCCCTTAACGGAGGCGGTTTTCATCGCATCGGCAATGGTATGTCCACCATCCCCGGCGAGCCGATTAACGCAGGTTCGCACCAGAAAGTGCGTGCCTTCTTCGCGGGCTGCACAGAACAATTCGTAAATGTCGCTTTCCCTGTCGCCAATATGTATGCAACGCTCGGGCGCGCCAAGGAAGCTCGTGGATTGGCGCACGTTTTCCAGCCAGCGGTAACTTTCCTTTTCTTCAATCGGCACCCGCGTGGGATTGATTATTCTCTTGAGCGCATTGGTTCCTTTGAACTGCTTGCGGCTCCAGAATTTAACGGCCGTCAACCCCAGGGGCAGCCCGCCAAGGGTGATGGCGAGGCTCGAATGCATCAGCAACCCCCGAACCGTGATGCGACGCTTACGCCCATGCCTGCCACCGTTCAGGCAGGCGCTTCCAATAAGGCCGATGTTTCCAGCGCTTTCCCGGTCATAGGAAAATTCCGTTGTGTCATGCAAGATCAGGGCTGGACCACAAACGTCATGGAAGCGATTACGAGTGGATTCAAAATGACCGCCAAGAATATCGGTTTCGCTTACACGAGGATTGGAAAAGAACCGGTATGCCGCTTTGGTGCTCGCCCAATCCTGACACGCAAAGGGGATGCTCCCTCCTACGCAGCCAGACAACTCTTCAACCAGTGTTTTTAATCGACGCCCCAAGCGCACATCGCCAAAGTTGCAGGCTTCTGCTTCCTCGTCGATCCATTGCGAAACAGAAAAGGATTCTTTGTAGGACTGAGTACGTTTTGTGACTTTCCATCGCTTCTTGTTTTGCATCCCAAGCTTTGCATCAGAAAGTGTTTATCAATGTACAGACATTTCGTTCAAAAATCGTTAAAACTTGTGGGTAATTGAAAGCACGTAAGTCACCACTTGACGAACCTCCATCGTAGTTGGGGCATAAAGCTCATAGATCTCGTAGGTAAAGCGATACGAGATCTATGAGGTCTACGAGGCGGCGGCTTGGGGGTACCGCTCTTCGCGAAGCCTTTTGGCGTAGGCTGCCGGTATCCAGGTGGCGATGTTCTGGTTGGTCAGCACGGGCAGTTTGGTGAGGATCTCCCGCAAGTAGGCGTAGGGATCTACGCCGTTGCGTCGGCAGTTTTCGATGACGGTGTAGAGGACCGCCCCGCGCTGGCCCGCATCGGCGTCGCCTACGAAGAGCCAGTTCTTTTTGCCCACCGCCGTGGGCCGGATGGCATTTTCAACAAGGTTGTTGTCGATCTCCACGCGCCCGTCTTGCAGGAAGACGCTCAAGCCCGGCCATTGACCCAGCGCGTAGTCGATGGCTTTGCCCATGCTGCTTTTGGGCAGGTAGCGTTTCTTGGTTTTTAGTCGCACCAGCGCTTTGCGGATGCGCTCGTGGATGGGACGGCTTTGGGCCGCTCGGAGGGCTTCCCGCAACCGCGGCCCGGCGCGTTCTTGCCGTAAGTATTTTTCGATTTGGTAAAGGTGTGCCATTTGCCGAAGGAGCCAAGTGACGATGCATGGGGCCTGCGATTGCGATTCGATGAACTTGCGCCGCGCGTGGGCGTAACAGGCGGCGAGCCGGATGTGGCCTTCGCGGCCAGCGCTCCGGGCGTAGCTACGGTAACCCGCATACCCATCGCATTGCAGGACGCCCCGCCAGTGGGCGGGAAGGATCTCGCCCACGCACTCGGCGGCGCGACTGGTGCGCCAGTGGTAAACGACTTCGCCGCCGGGCCGGTTGCATACCCACAGGTAGCCGGTACCCGTTTTCTTATTGCCGGGATCAAGGTAGCGAACCGGGGTTTCGTCCATCTGGATGTAGCCGCCTTTCACCACGCCCGCGTTGATCTCCCGATAGATCAAACCCAGCCAGTCGGCAGCCAACCCCATCCACCGCGCCAGCGTTTGACGGGGCAGGATGACTTGGTGGCGCGTGGCGTATATTCGCTCCTGGCGATGGAGCGGCAGATGGTCGCAGTATTTGGCCACGATGACTTGCGCCAAGAGCCCCGGCGCCGCGATGCAGCGTTCCTGTAATACCGGCGGCAATGGCGCGATCACGGGCACGGCGTCCAGTTCGCCACGCTTCACATACTTGCGCCGGATCATGCGCCGACGTAGGAACCGAGCCGGTTCGTAGTCGAGCTGCTCGCTGACTTCCTGGCCGATGCAGCGCCACGCTTGCGGTTCTGCCTGCACCGGCAGCGGATCGACGAGCTCCTCGACGCACGGCAGGTGTGCAGGCAACCGCGGCCCTTTGTTTTTCGCAGGCTTGCTCTTAGAGCGCGGAGTCGATTCTTCCTTCGAGCGCCGAGTGGCCTCCGCCGCCAAGTCGGGCTCGTTCGCTTTTCCCGGCGAACTCCCTTCCAACAACAGTTCCAGTTGCCTCGGGTCGAGCTTCTCGCTCCCCGCTCCGAAGATCCGCTTCACCAACAGGTCCACCTTTTGCCGCAGCAACTCGTTCTGCTGACGCAATCGTGCGTTCTCTTCCAGAAGTTCTTGTTCGCGTTCGGTGACCATTGCTCGTTGGCCACAGGAGACTAGTCATCCCGTCGCTAAATTCAAGCGCCGATCATACTTAATATATGACTGCTATTCCCGCTCATACCACGGACGCATCTTCGCCCCGTGCAGGTCGATCCCGTCGGTCAAGAGCGCCAACGCCTCCGCGCTCAGCTTGAGCTTCGTGCGTCCCGGCTCCACGTTCCGAGGCCATGAGAAGCATCCCTTTTCCAGCCGCTTGCTCATCACCCAGATCCCCGTGCCGTCCCAGTAAAGCAGCTTGATCCGGTTGTGCCGCCGGTTGCTGAACACGAAGATCGCTCCGCCCCGTAGATCCTCTCCCAGCCGTTCACTCACCAGGGCGTGCAGCCCGTTGAAGCCCTTGCGCATGTCGCACGGCTCCAACGACACTAGCACTTTGAGGCTCCCGCTAAAACTCAGCATCCCGTTTGCCCCTTGGCTGCCAGCGCCTTCAGCAACTCCGCCGCCAGCTTCAGACGTGTGCTCTTCCGATCTGTGGAGAGTTCCACGCTCGCTCCGCCCGGTAACTCAAGCTTGAGCGCCGCTACGATTGCCATCACCTGCTCGCCTTGGACGCCCGCTTCGACCTCCGCTTCTACCCAGCGCGGCCCCGGCCCTGGCTGCGGTGCCATCAATGCGGCCGGAACTGGAGCCGCTGCTTGCACCAACAGCGCTTGCCGCTGGTTCTTCCTCTTCTGCTGCCAATGGGCGAACGTCTGGTATTTCACCCCAATCTGCGCTGCAAACTCCGCCGCGCTCACCCCACACCGCTCGTACTCATCCAACAGCGCCTCCCTTCGTTCTCTCTTTACCAGCACATGCCCTCGGCGGTCTATTTTCAACAACTCATCCCGAATCGCTTCGCTTTGCATCCTCCCATACTGACAATTTTCATCCCTCCAGGATAGAGGCGCTCCGCGTGACGCTTACTCATGACATGCATGCAGCAACTAGCGACATTTGCTTTTAATTAGGATGACTTGAAAGCAACCCGGCGTTAAAAGGCCGGGTTGGCTCTGCACACGATGGCGATCGGGCCTATCCGATGACACCTTTTTCCAACCCCTGCAAAAGCGCCGCGGGCTGGGCACAGGTGGTGCGCAGTTCCACATAACGTCCCGTGAGCGAGGATTCCTCGAAGGCCTGCATGGCGTCCACAGCCGACTTTATCCAGGACAAAGACCACTGGGTGCGGATGGCTTTCGAGACGTGCAATTTTTCACTAATTATGCGCGGGCACGGCGAATTTTGCCGCAATGGCCCGGCGATTCCGGAGGAAACACGGGACGAGCTATATTTCTCGCGTCGGTTTCGCAGGGAAACCAGAATGGCCCCGCGCGAATACCGTAGAGCCTATCAAATTCAGCGGAATGAATAGTGCCGCCAGGGCGCGCGATCCCTGGTAGTTCAGTATCATTTGAATCGACGTGTTTTGGCTACGTTTCCTCCGATTGTTTGCCGTCAGGCTCATCCGGTTTAAGGACCGTCTTCATGTAGTCGGCCGCGAAATGGATGAAGGTGCGCACCCGCTGGGGCAAGCGGCACTGCACCGGGTAAACCAAGTGGGCCGGTAGGTCTTGCGCCCACCATTGCGGCAGAACGCGCACGAGCCGGGCCGCCACGAGGTCTTCTTCGATCAGCCAATCGGGCAAAATAGCGATGCCCAGGCCCATGCGGGCCGCCTCGCGCAGGCTGGTCACGCCCTCGGAAATCATCACGGGCTGGATGGGAAAGCTCCGCTCCTGGCCGTTTGCGTAGAGGGTCACTTCTTTTGAACCTCCAAACTGGCTGCTGGAGAGCGCGAGCCAGGCCCAGGCTCGGATCTCTTCCGGGGCGCTGACCTTTTCGCGGCCGCGCAGATAAGCAGGCGATGCTACCGGGTAACGTCGGATATGCCCCAAGGGCCGGGCGATGACGCTCTCGTCGGCCAGCGTTCCCGCGATAATCCCGGCATCGCAGCCTTCCTCGATCATGTGCAGGGGGCGGTTGGAATAGGCGAGATCGACGGTCACGGCGGGATGGGCCTGGATAAAGCTGGCTATCAGGCGGCTGACGACGCTTTGGCCAAAATCGATCGTTGAGAAAATCCTCAGGTTGCCCTGCACCGCGGTTTGGTTATGGCGCAGCCTTTGTTCCGATTCGTCGGCGAGCGACAGGAGCGCCCGGGCGTCTTCCAGAAACCGGTGGCCCGTGCCGGTCAGGCTCATTCGGTGCGTGTCCCGGCGCAACAAAGCCGCGCCGCATTGCTCTTCCAGCGCCTGCAATTGGCGGCTGAGCGTCGGCTGCCCAAGGCGCAGATTCCGCGCGGCGGCGGAAATGCTGCCGCTCTCCACGATGGCAACAAATGCCCGCAGAAGATTCAGGTCGCTCAACATGGCCATGCATTTATAGCATAAACGATATCATGCCTATGCGGCTACAAAAAACGGCCCCCGGGGCGAGGATAGGGCTGTCGAATCAGTTATCTAGAAATTCAAAAATAGCCATGAACACTCATCCGCAAAATCATCCCCGCAAAGTCGCCATCGTCACCGGTTCCTCGCGTGGGATCGGGGCCTCCATCGCGTGCCGTCTGGCTGCCGATGGCATCGCCGTCATTGTGAATTATGCGGGCCGCAAGGCCGATGCCGACGCGGTCGTCGGGGAGATCGGTGACCAGGGCGGTCAAGCGGCGGCCATTCAGGCTGACGTCTCGGTGCCCGCGCAGGTTGCCGCGTTGTTCGACCAGGCTGCCACGCTCTTCGGGGGCGTGGATATTTTGGTCAACAACGCCGGGATTATCCAACCGGGACTGACCCTGCTCGCCGACACCAGCGACGATCTTTTTGATCGCCTGGTGGCGGTCAACCTCAAGGGAACCTTCAACACGCTGCGGATCGCGGCGGCGAAGCTTCGTCCCGGGGGGCGCATCGTCAATTTTTCCAGCAGCGTCAAAGGTCTCGCGCTGCCGGGCTACTCGATTTACGCTGCGACCAAGGCGGCGGTCGAAACAATGACGAATATCTTCGCCAAGGAACTGCGGGGCCGAGGCATCACCGTCAACGCCATTGCCCCCGGGCCGACCGCCACCGAACTTTTCCTGAAGGACAAAACGCCGGAACAGATCGCACACCTGGCCAAGCTGCCTCCTATGGAACGGCTCGGGCAGCCCGAGGATATCGCCAACGTCGTCGCATTCCTGGTGGGCCCCGATGCCGGGTGGGTTGACGGCCAGACGCTGCGGGCCAACGGCGGCATCGTTTAGCTGCCCTGGGTCAAGCCTCGTGCAGCGCCACGATCTGGTGGCAGGTGAAGGAGGGGATCGTGAACTCGATGCGCCCTTCGCGGCAGCTGAGCGGAAGCTCCTCGCCCTGGGGCTCCAGCGTCACCCGCGCGATGGGCGCTTCCGAACGGACCGATACCGAGACGTTTGCCAGCGGCTCCAGGTCCTCGATGACTTCCACCACCGCGCTATTTTCCTTCGACCCCGTAGCGAGGCCGCCCCGGGTTTGTTTGCTCGCGTAAAGGAGGTGGAGCACCTGCCGCTTTTCGGTGGGCTGGCGGTGGAGCGTCACCCGCGCGCCCGTGGGGAGGCTGGTTCGCACCGTCCGCGTTTCGCCCAGGAGCGCGTCGATGACCTTGAGCGCCAGCTCCCGCTGCACCAGCGTGCCGTTCCAGCGATAGATCGAGAAAATGGGGTGGGCGAGGTAGGCGAGGTTGCCGTGGATCACGCCCGCGTCGTAGCCCGAGGGTTCGGGCTGGTAGGGGGTGTGGCGGTGGCTGCAAAAATGGGCATAGGTGCGGTTAAAGTACGGGTCGAACACCTGGCCGAGGCTCTGCCCCGTGGTCGCCTTGATCCGGTGCGAAGCGGCGTAGGAGACCGAGGGCGTGCTGATGAACGCGGGCCGGAACCCGGGCGCGGGCAGCAGGTAATCGGGCGAGAACGGGCTCTCGCCGAAGTAATCCGCCCCGAGGTCCCAGGCGAACGCCGCCTCCCCTTTTTTCAGCCCACTGCCGCCGGAGAGGAGCAGTTTGCCGCCGCCCGCCAGGAAACCGTCGAGCCGGGTCTTGAGGTCCTCGTCGATGGCGATATTATCAGGTAACACCAACAGCTTGAACGCCCCGAAATCCTCCGTGCGGTCGATCAGCGCAAAGAGGTGGTGGCCCTCCAGCAACACGCGGCACGCGCCGGTATCCGCCGCTCCGGTCGCCTCGCGGCGGCCGTTCTCGGCTTCGCTGGAGAGGATCGCGATGTCGGCCACGGGGCGGGAATCGGCGCACCAAGGCTCGCTGGCGGCCAGTTCATTGTAGGCCGCGCCGATGATCTCGTAGGTCGAGGAGTCCAGCCGCCCGTCCGGGTGGAGTTGGTCGCCCACGCTGCACTTCGCGCCAAAGGCCGTCATCGCGGCGCATTCGTAGCGCAGGGCGTTGGGGTGCTTGAAACCGCCGAATTCGCCCCAGGAAAGGTGGAACTTCCCGGTCATCCCGAGGTAATCGAGCCCCACGCGCGAGGCGTAGGCCGCCGATTCGGGGAAATGGTCGTAGCCCCAGCCGCCGGTCGGCAGCGATTCGAGCTCCAGGTGGCTCTGGTATTGCAGAAGGTCGCGGTCTTCGCGGCTTACATTGCCGCTGTTGTGGAACACGGGCATGGCGTCGTCGTGGATTTTGCAGGCGGCGGTCGTGGCCTTGTAGTAGCGCTCCAGCGCGAGGCGCGCCGAGGCCTTGCGGTCCTCCTCCTTCAGCGGGTCCAGCCCCAGGCGCTTCATCTCCTTCATGCACCAGGGGCAGCAGCACTGGCCTTGAAAAATAATATCCAGAAAGATCCCGTCCGCTTCGGGAAAGAGCGTCACCGCCTCCTCGATCTGGCGGCAGAGGTAGTCCAAATAAGGCGTGTTAAAACAAAGCTTGTGGAAGCCCGGCTCCAGCGGCGAAGTGTTCCAGCCCGAGAGGTGGCCTTCCACGTTGATCTCGCGCCACTCCGGGTGGGTCTGGGTGATGGTGTTATCCACGCCCGCCGAGAGGTAGACCGGCACGCGCACGCCGATTTCCTTGCAGGCGTTGATCTGCTCGCGCAGCAGGTCGAACTTCAAATGCGGGTGCATCACGCCCACCTGGGTCGGGTGGTAGCTCAGGCCGTGGTGGCATTTGGAAAAGCAGGTGATGGAGTCGACCGCGGCGGCCTGGAGCGTCTCCTGCCAGGCCTTTTTATCCCACGCGGCCCCGATGCCTTCGATGTCGGGGGAGGTGTGAAAGTCGAGGTGGACCTGGCGGAAGCGAAGCTTTTTGGGGATCATAGCGTGATATGTCTTTTAATGATGGGCCTGGAGAAGGTTTGAATGGTCATATCTTAGCGTGTAAGGCATAAATACGTCTGTGCCGAATCGTGCTTTTGTTATATCCAAAAATGATCTGATCCGGTGGAAAGACCCCCGGCGGCTGCGTTACGCCGCGCTCCACGACGTAGCCCCCGCCGGAGGGGGCGGCTTCCAGCTTCACGAATGCGGCTTCCTGCCCGACTGTGGCGACTGGCACTACGACGGCCTCTGCAACCCGTTCTGGCGGCTCTACTACAACGGCAAAAAAGGCTCGGCGGTGGTCGTGGCGGGCCGCCGGTTGGCGCTCTCCCCCGGCGAACTGCTCATCATCCCGGAAAACACCCCCTTTGACGCCCGGGGAGCCACCGGGGTGCCGCATCTTTGGGTCCACTTTTCGCCGCCGCTGGCGATGGGGCTGGCTCAGGAGGTCTGCCGCGTCCCGCTCACCGGCCCGATGGGGGCCAATCTTGCCGCGTTGCGCGAATGCCTGGCCGAGGCCGTGCCGCCGCCCGAGGGAAAATGGCGACTCTACCAGCTTACCTTGAGCCTGCTCCACGCCTGGGCGGCGGAAATGCCCGGCCCGGGCCCGGGCTTCCCCCCCGCGCTGGGGGCCGTGCTGGAGCGCATCGAGCGTTCGCTGCCGGGCGACCTCTCCAACGCGCTCCTGGCCTCCCAGGCGGCCATGAGCCTGGAGGGGTTCATCCGGTGGTTCAAGGAATGGACCGGCGCCACGCCCGCCCGGTACGTCGCCCGGCGGCGGATTCGCGAGGCGTGCCGCCTGCTGCTCTTGTCCGACGCCTCCATCGAGGAAATCGCCGAGGCCACCGGCTTCGCCAACCGGCACCATTTCAGCCGGGTCTTCCTGCGCTACACCCGGCGCGGGCCCGCCCAGTTCCGGCGCGAGGAGCGGCGCTGGTAGAATCCCGCACCTTATGGGCGCAGATCAGTGATAAGTTTCAAGGGTTTCCCCCCTTAACCTTACTGACATCTAATAAATATCTTCTTTCTTTGGAGGCAGAAGATTTGTGATTTTCAGTAAATACAACCCAAGCTGGCTGTATCCTGTGAAATCACGAAGCTCTGCCAGATTGAGTCCGCTTTTTTTTAAATCAAGTAACCACGGTTTTTCGGGGCTGAAATCGGTAGGCGACCAAAGGTCTATCATTTGGAACTTCTGCTTGTCGGCTTGCTCGAATATCCATTTTGAACCATCGCAACCGCCTGACATCAATGTTGCCTCTACCTCGTTGAGAGGTTTCCAGAACTCTTTGGTCCTTAGGAAATGTTTGATCTGGGATACTTCTCGCTTTGTAAGCTGCCTGGTTTGATCTTTGCTTATTGGTCCAGGGCTATCATCTTTCTGCTTCTCAAGTTGGACTGCGCGAATCTGGTAATGATCGCCCTGTTGCCAGATGCGAATGACGATCGGGTCGTGAAAAGAGCGCAACCAAGTGAAACGTAGCGCAAAATCGTTCTGTGGTTTTGTAGGCATCATCAGCGATGGCTCGCCCATCGCCTTCAAATAAGCGGTATAGAAACTTTCTCGCCCCTTTGGAAAGTACGCGTGCCCTGCTGGATCCGGGAATATCTTGAAAGTGTCATCTTGACAGTCGGTGGCTGCGGCCTTTACGAACCCGAGAAAAAAGAACAGGCAAAATATTGCGCCAAAACATGCAAGATGGGGCAGGTTTGCTGTCGCGAATCGGTAGCATAGGAAGCTTGATTGTGGTCGCTGACGGCAAGAGCCAGTAATAGAGGTGAGCTTTTTTCCCTCCGGGAAATGGTTGCCCGCATTTTCAGATCTTCGTTCCATAATTCCAAGATTTAGAGTAAATGAATTTGGCTCGGATTATCCAGCCAAACATAATGAGGACAGGGACGCGAGGAGCGGCGCTGGTTGAATCCCCCAGAATCACCCATCAAACTGACGTCCGGCCCGCGATTCAGGGGGTATGAGGCTCATTCCCTTTTTGATCATCACGGTCGCCCTAACCGGTTGGGCAAACGCAGATTCGGCGCTGAAATGGGACCGCAAAACGGTCGAGGCCCAGGGCGTCCCGGGAGAAAAAACAGTCCGGGCGGAGTTTGGCTTTACCAACGTCTCGAAACAGCCGGTGGTGATCGACTCCGTCAAGCCCGGCTGCGGCTGCACCACCGCCGCGCTCGATAAGAAAGTCTACCAGCCCGGCGAAAAAGGGCAGATCAACGCCATTTTCACCCCCGGTTCGCGCAAAGGGACCCAGGCCAAGGCCATTGCGGTGAAAATCAAGGGCGAGCCCGAGCCCGTCACGCTGACCCTCGTGGCCCGCATCGGCGACGCCGTCCAGCTCGACCCGCCGCTCGTCTTCTGGCGCATCGGCGAAGCGCCCCGGGCGAAACCGATCCGCGTTCGGGTGCCGCCCGAAGCGGGGCTTAAAATCGTCGGCGTTTCCTCCAATAACCCGCAGTTTGCCGCCAAGCTCTCGACCGTCAAGGAGGGGACGGATTATCAGCTAAGCGTCTCGCCCTCCGCCACCGGGGAAAAACAAACAGCCGTCCTCAAGCTCCAGGGCGTCACGCGCTCGGGAGAGACCAAGGACTTCCAGGCCTATGCTCAGGTTAAGTAACGCGGCGCTCCGGCGGGCCGGTTGCCAGGCCGTGGCGCTCGTGGCCCTGGCCGCTTGCGGCGCGGGGATCACCGCGTGGATACGGGGCGGCCTGCCGCAAAAACCCGAGCCTGAGCCGCAGGAGATCGCCTTGGAGGAGGCCATGCGCGAAAAACCGCTCTGGATCGACGCCCGGCCGAGAACTGACTACGAGGTCGAGCACATCCCCGGCGCGCTGCTTCTCAACGTGGCGGAATGGGACCAAGCCCTCCCGGCGCTGCTCGAAAAATGGGAGCCGGGGCGTGCCGTCGTGGTCTATTGTGCCTCTCCGGCGCAGGCCGACAGCCGCGAGGTGGCCGGGCGGCTGCGGGATTTTAACCTCGGCACCGTAGGGATCTTGCAGGGAGGCTGGAACACATGGAAATCGCGCTGAAGCCGTGGGGTAGCCTGTTGTTGCGCTGGGTCATCGGCTGGCTCTTCATCGTTGCAGGCGTGCTCAAGGTCATGGACCCCGTGGCCTTTGTGCAAGCCATCGAGGGCTACCGGATTCTATCCGGCCCGCCCGCGTCGCTTCTGGCGCTTTACCTCCCGTGGCTGGAGATTCTCTGCGGGGCTGGCCTGTTGACGCGGCGTTTTTTTTACACCGGCTCGCTGGCCTTGCTCACAGCCCTCACCCTGGTTTTTATCGTCGCGCTGGTGAGCGCCTGGGCGAGGGGGTTGGATATCGAATGCGGATGCTTCGGCCCGAGCGGCTCCGTCGGGCAGATCGGCATTGCGCTCGTGCGCGATTTTGTTTTGCTGGCGGCGCTGGTCTGGCTCTGGCTGGAGGAGCAAAAAAGCGCGCGCCCGGTGTAACCCAAGCGCGCGCTGTTTTTATAAGGCTTAACTACTGGGGACGCTCGGGTCCCTCAGGCTGCCCCGGCAGGGGCTTCTTCTTGCGGGGATCATCTTTACGGTGATCGCCTGGCCGCTGATTATTAGCGGGCGGTTGGGCACCCGGGCGTTGAAAATTCGGGCGCTGGTTGCCAGGGCCAGGCCGTTGAACTTCGGGCCGCTGACCCTCCGGGCGGCGGACATCCGGGCGGTGATTATCCGGGCGGCGGACATCCGGACGGTGATTATCCGGGCGGAAATCCGGACGGGGACGCGGCGCTGGCCCGCGGAAGCGGTCCGGATACATCATCCGGTCCCGGCGATAGATCTCGGGATGGCGTTGATAGAAATACCGGTCGTGGCGGATGCCTCCTTCAATGACGATAATATCGGGGACGAAGATGTCGTCCGGATACGGGGCGGCATCCACATAGCCGCCACGATAAACGGGGCCTTGGGGAGGGGGAGGGATAACGCAACCGGCTGTAAGGCAAGCACCTGCCAACGCGGTAATCAGGGTAATATTGGATCTCATGATGAGGTATTCTACTCTGCGGGTTTCGCGGGAGAAGGCAAGCTACATCCGTTCCGTCGTCTCGATGCCGAGGAGCCCGAGCCCGGCGCGCAGCACGCGGGCGGTCAGCTCGCACAGGGCGAGGCGCGATTCCCTCACGGCCCCCTCGCTCTTGAGCACGGGGCAGGCCTCGTAGAAGCTGTGGAACGTGTTGGCCAGTTCGAAGAGGTAGTTGGCCAGCAGGTTCGGGCGGAAATCGCCCAGCGTCTCCGGCACCGTCTCCCCGAAGGCGAGGAGCTTCTTGGCCAGAGCCCATTCGGCGGGCTCGGAGAGCGCCAGCGCCGTGGGGGCCGTGAATTCGCCCTCCAGCTTGCGGAAAATCGACTGAATGCGCACGTAGGCGTTTTGCAGATACGGGGCCGTGTTGCCCTGGAAGGAGAGCATCTTGTCCCAGGAGAAAACGTAGTCGCTCATGCGGAACTGGGAGAGCTCGGCGTACTTCACCGCGCCGATGCCGATCACGCGGGCGATCTCTTGCTGCTCCGCCTCAGGCAGGCCGGGGTTCTTTTCCGCGACGATTTTCAGCGCCCGGGCGCGCGCTTCCTCCAGCACATCGCGTAGGCCGACGTTTTCGCCCGAACGGGTCTTCATGAGCTTGCGGTCCTCGCCCAGGATGCTGCCGAAGGGGATGTGCTTCAGGTTGGCCTCCAGGCCGATGCGCCGGGTGGCGGCGAAGATCTGCTCGAAATGAAGCGCTTGGGGCGCGCCGACCACGTACCAGATGGCGTCGGCGTGCCAGCGCTTGATGCGGTATTCGATAGTGGCCAGGTCCGTGGTGGCGTAGAGGAACCCGCCGTCGCTCTTGCGGATCAGCGCCGGTTTGTCGGCCAGGGCCGGGAGGTCGCGGAAGAAAATACAGACGGCCCCCTCGCTCACCTCGGCGATGCCAGAGGAAAGCAGGCGGTCCACCAGCGGCCCCAGGTCGTCGTTGTAGAAGCTCTCCCCCAGGTGCTCGTCAAAGCGAATGTCGAGGAGGTGGTACATCGCCTCGAATTCCTTCCAGGAGAGGGCCACCGTGTTTTTCCAGATGCCGAGATTCTCCGGGTCGCCCGCCTGGAGCTTCACCAGCTCCTCGCGGCACTCGGCCAGGATGGCCGGGTTGCTGTCGCAAAGCGCATTGGCCTCTTTATAGAGGCGCACCAGCTCGTGGATCGGGTCGGCCTCCAGCGCCGAGTCGTCGCGGAAGTGCTTCCAGCCGTAGATCACCTTGCCGAATTGCGTCCCCCAGTCGCCCACATGGTTGTCCGTGATAACCTCGTGGCCCAGGAAGCGCGCGATGCGGGCCAGCGTGTCGCCCAGGATGGTCGAGCGAATGTGGCCCACGTGCATCGGCTTGGCGACGTTGGGCGAGCTGAAGTCGATGACGATTTTCTGCGGCTTTTCAGTCTTGGGCACGCCGAGCTGGGCATCGCCGAGGAGCCCGAGGGTCCGCTGCGCCACGAACTCCGGTTTCAGGCGGAAATTGATGAACCCCGCCCCGGCGATTTCGAGCGGCTCGCAGAAGTCGGCCACGTTGATGCGCTCGATCAGCTCGGCGGCGATCTTGCGGGGATTAGCGCGCTGGGCCTTGGCCTGGACCATCGCCACATTCGTCTGGTAATCGCCAAAACGGGCGTCCGCCGTGGCGGAAACCTGGGCCGGGGCCCCCAACGCTTCGGAAAGCCGGGATTCGAGGAGAGTCTGGATCGTCGTCATACGAGAAAACCCCGAGCTTAACTCACGACCGGGGTGGGGGGGAAGGCCATTTGTCCCGGGCCCTCGCGCTCGGGCAAAAAAAAGGCGAACCTCGCGCGGTTCGCCTCAATGTCGTCTGGTAAGTAAAATACGGCCCAGGCCTTACTTCATGGGCGAGGAGGCCTCGAAAATGGACAGGATCTCCTGGGGATTGGCCGCGGTGGCCAGCCGGTCGCGAACCGAGCGGTCGTTAAGGAACTTGGCGATGGCGGCCAGGGTGCGCAGGTGGGTCTGGAACTGGTCCTTCGGCACGATAAAGAGCACGATGAACTTCACCGGAAGGCCGTCGAGGGAATCGAACTCGATCCCGCTGCTGGAGCGGCCAAAAGCGGCAACCACCTCGCTTACGCGGTCGGAAGAGGCGTGGGGAATAGCGATCCCGAAGCCGATGCCGGTGCTCATAGTCTCCTCGCGCGCCCGGAGCGCCGCCAGCACGCTTTCCTGATCGGCAGCCTTGATTTTTCCCAGCTTCACCAGCATTTCCACCAACTCGACGATGGCGGACCATCGTTCGGTCGCCTTCATCTCTGGTATAATTTGATCAACGGATAATAGATGCCCCAGGGTCATGTTTACCTCATCACAGGATTTTTGAACTTTAGGGGGTCAAATCTCGCATGGCAAGAGCCTTTTATCCGGCTTTTTGAGCAGGTGTTTTTCCAAAAATGAAAAGCCCCCATTTTAGGGATCGGCTAAAAGTTGTCGTATCGCACGCCTACGAAAAAGTGTTTATCAACGTTTTCCTGATGACTTCCACAGTGTTTTTCTTGATCTCCGATTAAGGTGGTGGTTTTATCCAACACTCATCCGGAATCATCTCTCATAGCAAAACGTAATGGATAGTATTACGCACCGTGTAGTAAGCCCGCTGGAGCGATTGCGAGAAGGACCGGCTATTGGAATTAACGGATATGCCTCACCACCTCCCTCAACCCGCTTCTACCGCTTCTAAGAAAAAATCAGCGCTTTTGCGCAGCATGAAGGCCTCCTGTGCCGCCTTGATGCTCTTTTCGGCCACCGCAGGCACGGCCTGGGCCGGACTCCTGGACTCCCCCGCCGGGGGAACCCTGCCGAGCACGATCTCGCCCGTTGGCGGCATCGTGGTCGATATCGTCGGCCTTAACGGCACCCGCCTTATGACCGTCGTGGACGCGGGCAGTCTTCTTGCCTCTGGTACGACAACCACCTCCTCGCTGCTGACCATTGGCACTGCGACGGGCTTTACCTCCGAGCAGATCGCTTCCTTGGGGGGAGGGATTGCCTCCGCGTCGATTCGTATTTCGCTTTGGGATGGGAACAGCACCTCTGACGATTACTGGTATGGGAAAAATTCGCTCTATATTAATGGAACCTCCTACGGGAACTTTTCTTCCGTCTCGACCGTGGAAACCTCCAGTAGTTACTCCCGCGTCACGTCCGGTACGTCGTATTACCGCAGCACCACGGGGACGACCGCACTCAGCACGGGCACCGGTTTCGGAGGCGCAATTCTTGATACGGGTTATTTTTCAATAACCGGTACGAGTTCCCTGGCAAGTTTATACAGTGCGTTGAAAACGGGAACCCTTACGTTTGCGATGTCGGACACATCGGGGGGAAACTACGTCTATTTCAATTACGCCTACGCCGGAAGCCAGTATGAATCCGTCGGCTACCTGCCGGGGATCAACTCCCCCACGCTGGTCCTCTCCAACACCTGGAACACCCCGACCAGCCTCGATTACACAGCGCAGTATAACACGATCACCACGGAGAATTGCACGATCCGATCGCTGACGTTCACCCCATCGAGCACACTCACACTTTCCGGCACGCTCACGATTTCCTCTGGTGATATCACCGCAAATGCCGGTGGCAGCTCCGTTATCACCGGGGGCTACCTCTATTCCCCCACGTCTTTTAATTTCAATACAGCGGGAAACCAGCAGATCGGTTCGGTCATCATCGGCGACTCAGATGTTGTGATGAGCGGCACCGGGGTGCTGCTATTTACCGGGGCGAATACCTACACGGGTGAGACCGTTGTCAACCGGGGCGCGCTGGTGGTCGGTGACGGTACCTCGGGTTCGATCAACACAACGAGTAACATTACGATCGGCGGAAGCGGCACGCTCGCCTTTAACATGGCGGCAAACGCCGTCAGTACCCCGACGATCAACAATAGCGGCATTGTCGAGAGTATCGGTGCCAATACCCTGACGATTTCCGGTACCATTTCAGGTTCCGGCAGCTTCTATCAAAACGGCACCGGCACCACCTTCCTGACCGGTTCCAATACCTACACCGGTGCCACCGTCGTCAATGCCGGTACACTCTGGATCGGTGACGGCGTGACGGGTTCTGTCGCTTCAACCAGCGCCCTTTTAGTGGGGGCGTCGGCGACCCTCGTTCTCGCCTCCCCGAGCGACACCCTTTGGTCACATTCGATCGCCGACAACGGCACCGTAGTCTTCCAGGGGCCATCGGCCTCCTACACCTACACCGGAGTCGTCAGCGGCAGCGGCGGCATCATCAAGGCGGGCAACAACACCCTGACCGTGAGCACCGCTCAGGCCTACACCGGCCTCACGCTGGTCTCCGCGGGCACCCTGGTCATGGGCGGCGACAACCTGCTGGTCACCCAGTCCCAGCTGCAAATCAGCGCCGGAGCGACCTTTGACCTGGGCGACTACTCCCAGTCCCTCTCCGGGATCACCGGATCGGGCACCGTCCTCACCGGTTCCGACACCATCCTGACAGTCGGGGCCAACAACGGCAGCTCCACCTTCTCCGGTGTGATTTCCGGTTCCGGCACGTTGGTAAAATCGGGGGCAGGAACCTTCGTCATTGCAGGGCAGGAAGACGCCACGGGCGGCATCACCGTGGAGTCCGGCACCCTGGTCGTGAGCGGCTCCACCGTGGGCGACGTGTCGATTGAATCCGCGGGCCGGTTGCTCGTTACCGGTTCCCTTGGCGGCGACGTGACCGACGCCGGCATCCTCGTGGTCAACGGCACCGTCGACGGCAACGTCGACGTCTCCGGCTACCTCGGCGGTAGCGGCTTGATCGTGGGCAACGTCACCAACGACGCCATCGTCAGCCCCGGCAACTCGCCCGGCACCCTCACCATCTCGGGCAATTATACCCAGAGCTCCGCAGGCACCCTCTATATTCAGATCGCCTCGGCCACCGTGTACGACAAGCTGGTCGTCTCCGGCTCGGCCGTCCTCGGGGGCACGCTGGCCGTGACCTCCTCCAAGCAGCTCCGCACGGAGTACACCATCCTGACCGCCGACGCGGGCGTTTCGGGGTCGTTCGCCTCCATCTCGGCGGATTCCTTCCTGAAATTCTCGGTGCAATATAACGCCGACAGCGTCACCCTGGAGCCCTACTACCGTTACCTGAGCATCGTTTCGGGCCTGACCGCCAACGAATATGCCGTGGCAAAAGCGATGGATAATGCCATCGACAGTCCCGAGCTCTACAACTACGAGAAACTCGTTACCCTGGCTACCTACCTCAACGCCCTTCCCGATGCGAACCTGCCCGGGGCCTTCGAGCTGATGGTGCCGACGGATTACGTCATCCTACCCGACGCCACCTTCTCGCTGACGCAGGTGCAGACCAGCAACCTTGAGCTTCGCATGGAGCAGATCCGCAGCGATTACGTGGACTACACCGCCTCCATCGACGCGGGTCGCACCACCGACGGCACCCAGTACATCGATCCCCAGGGGCGCAACCTCACCCCCGTTCCCCTGGACCGCGCCTGGAGCTTCTTCCTGAACGGTTCAGGCGAGACGGTGTCGGATAAGTGCTCCGCCCAGTACGACAACGGCAAGTACACCACCAGCGGCGTTTCCGCCGGGGCCGACTACCGCTGGGACAGCTACGACATCCCCTTCGCCGCCGGTCTCACAGTCGGCTACGCCAATACCTCCCTTGACGGGCGCGGAGACGGCCACTCCGATATCGACAGCGGCGATATCACCGCCTACGCCACCGCGTTTAAAAACGGCTGGTTTGTTAACGGCATCCTTGGCGGCGGCATGGCGAACTACGACCTCAAGCGCCAGTCGCTGGGGGGGATCGCGCGGGGCAGCACCTCGGGCCTGAACCTCAACGCAGCCCTGGGCGGCGGCTACAGCTACACCGTCGGCGGCTTCAGCGCAGGCCCCATCGCCTCCCTACGCTACACCAACGTGCAGATCGACAGCTTCACCGAGCAGGGCTCCATGTCTCCGCTGAACATCCACGACCAGAGCAGATCCTCCATCAAGACCCTGGCCGGTGTGCAGGTCTCCTACGAGTTCCCCATCGAGACCGTCCTCGTCAAACCTCACGCCCGTTTGCAGTGGCGGCATGAGTACAACGACGACTCCCGCGACATCTCCGCCAACTTCCAGATCGGCGATGCGTTCACCGTCACCGGCGAGTCCCTGGGCAGCGATAGCTTCCTGGTGGACCTCGGCGCCACCGTGCGCTTCACCCCGGTGGTGAGCGCCTACGCCTACTACCTGGGCGACATCGGCTCCAGCAACTACACCTCCAACGCCGTCGTCGGCGGCATGCAGCTGAGTTTCTAGGATTCCCGAGAAAAAAATCCCCACCGCCGCGCAATGGATTGCCTTATGTCCATTGCGCGGCTTCTTTTTTCTATCGCGCGGAGGAAGCTCTCGTTTATAAAACTTGGGCATGAAGATATTAATGGCGAGCACGGAAATGGCGCCCTTGGCGCGTACCGGTGGCCTGGGCGACGTGATCGAGGCGCTTTCGGCGGAGCTTTTGAAGCGGGGCCACGAAGTCAGCGTAGTCCTGCCCCTCTACCGGAGCATCCGCGAAAACAAGTCTCTCGCCCTGAAAAGCACCGGCGTGGATGTCAAAGTCAACGTCGGCAGCAAGCGCCTCGACGCCGAAATTTTCGAGTGCACCGCCCCCACCGGCGTCCAGGTCTTCCTGGTTCGCCGCGACGAATACTTCGACCGCAGCGGCATCTACGGCTCCGAGGGCCGCTCGTATGACGACAACGCCGAGCGGTTCATTTACTTCTCCCGCGCCGTCGTCGAGCTCGCCCGCCACATGGACCCGGCCCCGGACATCCTCCACGCCCACGACTGGCAGTCGGCCCTCGTCCCCGCCTTCGTCAAAGAGCGCGGCCTCCCCTTCGGCACCGTCTTGACCATCCACAACCTCGCCTATCAGGGGAGCTTCTGGGGCGTCGACTTCGGCCTCACCAACCTGCCCGGCCACTACTTCAGCCAGAACGGCCTGGAATTCCACGGGCGGCTCAACTTCCTCAAAGGCGGCATCGTCTTCGCCGACAAAGTCACCACCGTCAGCGAGCGCTACAGCCGCGACATCCAGACCCCCGAGTCCGGCTGCGGCCTGGACGGCATCCTGCGGGCCCAGGCCCACAAACTCGTCGGCATCCTCAACGGCGCGGATTACGCCATCTGGAACCCCGCCGCCGACAAAACGATCCCCGCCGCCTATACCCCCGCCAACCTCGCGGGCAAAGCCTGCTGCCGCAAGGCACTGCTGGAGGAACTAGGCCTCAACGCCGCCCCCTCGGGCCCCGTTTTCGCCATGATCAGCCGCCTGGCCCAGCAAAAAGGCCTCGACCTCCTGATCCCCCTCCTGGACCGCCTGCTCTCCGACGACGTTCGCCTCGCCATCCTGGGCGAAGGGGAGGAAGAGTACGAGCGCGAGCTGATGATCGCCGCGCGGAAATACCCCGGCAAATTCGTTTTCAGAAAAGGCTTCGACGACGCCCTGGCCCACCGCATCGACGCCGGGGCCGACGTCATGTTCATCCCCTCCCACTTCGAACCGTGCGGGCAGACCGCCATGTACACCCTCAAATACGGCACCCTTCCCGTCGCCCGTATTACCGGCGGTCTCCACCAGATCATCCAGGATTACGACCCGACCGAAGCCACCGGCAACGGCTTCGTCTTCTTCGACGAAACCCCGGCCGCCCTCTGGGACGCCATTCGCCGGACCAAAGCCGTCTTTGCCCAACCGGCCAAGTGGCAGGAAATCATGCGCCGGGCCATGGCGTCGGACTTCTCCTGGCCCGCCGCCGCCGAGAAGTACGAGAAAGTCTACGAGAGCGTCTCCCACGGGCGGTAAGAGTTATCCTGTCCATGTCCTTCCTATCGATCCCATCAAATCCAGATGAGCCCATCAAACTTTGTGGGATGCCCTTGGTGCGCTTTATTGTGAGTTCCGTGGTGATTGCCTTGGGACACCGGTTACTGGTTCTAGGTCTATTTTTACTAGGGTTTGGATGGGGAATGGCTTGCTTTACAAATTCCGGATACTCAGGAGCTTCAAATATTTGTATGTTGTTTGTGGCGCTTCTGGATTTGCCGTTTCAGTTTTCGAAATCTTTAGCCGAAGGCAAAGGGTTTTTGGTATTTGGGCTTCATCTATTGTGGTCGCTGATTTTGGGGATTATCTTTACTACAATTCGTCTGAAGCGAGTCCCAAAACCGAAGTCTCAGCTACCCTCATGAACCAGACCGCCTGGATCATCCTTATCACCAAAGGCATCTTGCACGACCGCACGATGCGCCGCCATGTCCTCTTTTGGATCGTCCTGGCCGCGCTGGCGTGGCTGGGGGTGGGGGCCGTGCTGCTCGATGCCTGGCTCTCGCAGCACCCGATCCTTTTCCTCCTCTACTGGGGAGCCTGCCTCTGGCTCACCCTCACCTCGGCGCTGCTGGCCCTCTACGACGCCCTTTGCGTCCGAGCCGAGGGCATCCGCGCCCGCCAGGAACTCAAACGCCGCATCTTAGACGGCGACGACGAGCCATGATCCGCACCCGCGAAGCCACCATCGCCCAGGAAGCCGCCACGCTCGCCCCCTACGCCCAGCGCTCCGGCCAGTCCGCCGGACGCCGCCACGCCGAGCCGCCCCACCCGCTGCGCACCGAGTACCAGCGCGACTACGCCCGCATCATCCACTCCCGCGCCTTCCGCCGCCTGGAGTACAAAACGCAGGTCTTCCTCAACGGCACCGGCGACCACCTCCGCACCCGGCTCACCCACACCATGGAGGTCGTCTCCATCACGCGCTGCATCGCCCGCGCCCTGGGGCTCAACGAGGACCTGGCCGAAGCCATCGCGCTCGCCCACGACCTCGGCCATGCCCCCTTCGGCCACTCCGGCGAGGAGGCGCTCGACGGCTTGATGCGCGCCTACGGCGGCTTCGACCACAACGAACAGAGCCTCCGCCTCGTCGAGCTGATCGAAAAAAAATACCCCCACTTCGAGGGCCTCAACCTCACCTTCGAGCTCCTCGAGGGCCTGCAAAAACACCGCGAAATCTACCTCCCGCCCCCCGGCAGCCACGCCCTCTGCTACCTGAACCCGTCGCTCGAAGCCCAGGTGGCCAACCTCGCCGACGAAATCGCCTACTACAGCCACGACCTGGACGACGGTCTCGATTGCCACTTGATCCACCCGGCCCAGCTCGGCGAACTGGACGTCTGGCGCGAGTCCCACGACGACGTGAAGCGCCGTTTCCCCGAGATCGAGGGGCGCGAACTCAATGCCTACGTCATCCGGTGCATCATCGACCGGGAAGTCGAGGACGTCGTGACCACCTCCGACGCCGCCATCCAAGCTTCGGGCGTCAGTTCCGTGGAGGAAGTTCGCCGCCAGCCCCATCCGCTGGTGGCCTACAGCGAAGGCCTGGCCCGTGCCAACCAGCAGTTGCGCACCTTCCTTTACGCCCATCTTTACCACCACCCCGACGTGGCTCAGATGAATGGCCGGGCCTGCGAAATGCTTGGCCGGGTCTTTGAGGCCTACCTAGCCAAACCCCATCTACTGGGCTCCATCACCTCGGCCCGTGTCGAGTGCGACGGTTTGCACCGGGCCGTCTGCGACTACCTCGCCGGGATGACCGACCGCTACCTGCTCGACGAGTACGCCCGGCTTTTCCCCAAGGCGTAAGGTTCAACACAGAAGGACCGGAGGATTTCCCCCCGGCCCCTCGGACATACTGCGATCAGCGTTCTAGAACGCGCTTGCTTCTACTTCTTAAGGTGCGTTTTGGCCTTCGCCTCCTTGAACTTCTCAAGGACCGGCGCCAGCGACGGATCGGTCTTGAGCATCGCCGAGCTGAGCACTTCGTGGTAGTTCTTGCGGTCTTCCATCAGTTTTTTCTTCGCCTCGGCCACGGCCGGATTGCTCTTGGCCGTCTCCCGGGCGGTTTGTAGTTTCTGGCGCTCCTCCGGGGTCAGCGATTGCCAGACTTCATGCATGGCTGCTTTGCGTTGGTGCCATTGTTCTATGCCCGCCGGTGGCGAGGCTGTTTTCGGTGCCGTCCCCTCGGCGGCGAGAACCGGGAGCGCCGTCAAAGCGCCCAATACGGTAACGATCAGAGTTGTCTTCATATCCATTGAATTGGGTTGATTGCTTCCGTGAAACCCCGCGAGACGCAGGGGAGGGGTTTCCACCTTTTTACAAGGTAGAGGAACTATACACCCAAACTCCGAACGTGGCATCTATCAGGCCGCAATTTCGCACCGCTGCCGTAGGCGCGCCCAGCCGAGGGCGACGAAGCCGCCGAGCGCCAGGATGGCCCAGGTGGAGGGCTCGGGAACCACTTGCACCGTCACGGAGGTGTCGCTGACGATCACCGTGGCTTCGGTCCCGTCTGCCGCTTCGACCTGGAAGTCGCTGGCGGTAAGGTTCGAGCTGGCGAACGTGATGAGCGTGTAAGTCCCGGCGGCTGTGGTGCCGCTCAGGCTCAGCGTGATGAGCCCGGAGCCCTCGTAGGTGAGCCCGCCCGAGACTGCGAGCAGATCGGAGGTGGCGAGATCCGAGCCGAGTTCGAAGGCCAGCGTCGAGCCGCCCGCGATCACGAGGTCGCCCCCGATGGCCAGCGTGCCGCCGCCGTCGCCCGCCGCAATCGTGCCGCCCGCTTCCAGCGAGACATCCCCGCCGACCGCGCCAGCGCCCGTCAGCGTGCCGCCGTTTTGGATATTCACCGTGCCGGAGCCCGTCGCGCTGCCCGCCGTGTTGGAGACCACGAGCTTGCCGCCCGAGGCGATGGTCGTGTTGCCCGCGTACGTGCTGGAGCCGGAGAACGTCACGGTTCCCACGTTGATCTGCACGCTGCTGAAGTTCGAGATCGCCCCGGAATAGCTGAATTTATTTCCCGCGCCGGGCGTGATGGAGAGCGTGTTCGTCCCGCCCGTGCCGCCGCTGATGTCGCCGATGACGGAAGCCGAACCGCCGGTGATGTTCAGCGTATTGTTGCCCGCGCCCATGTCGATGGCTTTGCCGGTGCCGTTGGCGCGAATTGTGCCCGCATTGTTGATCGTGTCGTTATCCGCGCCGGTGCGGATCGCCGCGCTCGTGCCGCCGCCTTCGATCACGCCGCCCGCGTGGTTGGTGACGGTCACGGTGAATCCGCTGGCCCCTCCGTCCACGGCGATGGCGGAGTCGTTCTGGCCCTTGATCAAGCCGCTGTTTTCAACGGAACTGGCGGCATAGATCGGCTCGGCGGTGCCGGTGGTGTCCACCCCGGCGAACGTGATGCCGCGCCCGACGGCGGTGGTATTGCCCGAGGCCACTTCGCCGGAGATCGTACCGGTGTTGACGATGCTGCCGCCGCCCACCGTGATGCCCTCGCTCTGGGCCGTCCCCGTGGCGCTGTAGGAGTTGAGCGAGCGGATGACGCCCGAATTGGTAATGTGAACCACGCCGTCCACATCGATGCCGTCGCCGTCGCCGGTGCTGCCGTTGCCGGTGATGGTGCCCGCGTTGTTGATTGTCACGACCTCGCTGGCGCTGTAGCCGTCGATGTTGATGCCCGAGCCGTTGTTGCCCGTGATCGTGCCGCCAGCCTGGTTAGTGACGGTCATCGTGTACGCGCTTGAGCCCGAGGAGTTTGTGCCCGAGGCGATGCCGCCCGTGATGCCGTGGCGTGCGCCGGTGATGGAGCCGGTGGAATAGTTGGAGATGACGACGCCCGTATTGGCCTGGGCGTCGATGCCGTCGGAGCTGGTGTCGGTCGTCGTCGTGGCCAGGATCGTGCCGTAGTTATTGATGGCCCCGTTGACGCCGGGGCGCACGGCGTCGGCGTCTCGCGCCTGGATCACGCCGCCCGCGTAGTTGTTGACGATGTTGCTGCCGGAGAGGATGGCGCTGAAGTCGATGGCCTGCGCGCCGCCTTTGGAGGCATTGAGCGAGGTCAGCGTGCCGTAGTTGTTGAACGTCACGCTGGCAGATGATTTGTTCATCTGGATCACATCCGCGTCCGCCGTTTGCATCAGCGCGTTGGCGTTATTGGTCACCACGAGGCCCGTGACGCCGGTGTTGTCGCGGATCAAGCGACCGGTGCCCGTCTGGTTCATGGTGCCGCTGTTGGTGAGGGTGGCGTTGTTGCCGGTGATCGTCACGGCGACCGTCGAGCCGTTGACGCTCAGGGAACCGGCGGAGGATACCGTGCCGGTTTGCGAGGCCGAGAGCGTTTGGGCGGTGGTCGAGGCGCTGCTGATCGTAAAGCTACTGGCGTCCACCCGGGGCGCGAGCGCCAGAGCGAGCGTGAGCGCCAGCCCGGTGGCAAGAATGGAATTTAGAGGTTTCATACGTATTTTTGCCGAGGACGGTAGGGGCCTTGTGTGGGGGTTTGGCGGCGCAAAAGTGACAATTGAGTTACATCGCCTATCCTCTTGCCCAAAAAAACCGGGGATCGCCGCTTTATCAGAAAAGGCGAGCGGGCGGATCGGTTATGCAATTTGGGTAATGCCAATTTTTGCCAGGCTGAAAGGAGAATCACCGGGAGCCCAGAAAACAAGAGCCAGAGCACTTTTCCGGAATTTCCAAAACCCGATGACCGCCCGCACCCGGCCCCGGGGCGTTGGTTGAAAATCCGTTGCCCCGCGCCGGGGTTTGCCCTAAGCTTGGCAGACTATGACTTTGACCGAGAAGATCCTTGCCCGCGCGAGCGGAAAACCGTGGGTGCGCCCTGGAGACAACGTTTGGGTCAACGTCGATGTCTTGATGACTCACGACGTTTGCGGCCCGGGAACCATTGGCGTTTTCAAGCGCGAATTTGGCCAGAACGCCAAAGTTTGGGACCGCAAAAAAGTCGTCATCATCCCCGACCACTACATTTTCACCGCCGACGGGATGTGCAACCGCAACGTCGACATCCTGCGCGACTTCGTGGGCGAACAGGGCATCGAATACTTCTACGACATCATCGACGACCCGAAGGGCCAGTGGAAGTTCGACACCGTCAAGGGCGACTTCACCCGCCAGTTCGGCAGCCACTACAGCGGCGTGTGCCACTCCACCCTCGCCCAGCGCGGCCATAACCGCCCCGGCGAAGTCCTCTTCGGCACCGACTCGCACACCTGCCAGTCCGGCGCGTTCAACCAGTTCGCCACCGGCATCGGCAACACCGACGCGGGCTTCATCATGGGCACCGGCAAGTTGCTCATCAAAGTCCCCGAGACCATGCGCTTTCTTCTGGAAGGCGAACTTCCCAAGGGCGTCTCGGGCAAGGACGTCATCCTGCACTTGATCGGCGAAATCGGCTTCGACGGCGCGACCTACCGCGCCATGCAGTTCGAGGGCCCGGGCGTCAGCTCCCTCTCCATGGACGACCGCATGACCATCACCAACATGGCCATCGAAGCGGGCGGCAAGAACGGCATCTTCACCTGCGACCAAAAGACGCTCGACTACGTCAACGCCCGCGTGGCGGAGAACGGCACCAAGAGCACCTTCGAGCCGGTCGAGCCCGACGCCGATCAGAACCTGTTCTACGACAAGGCCTTCGACCTCTCCAAACTGGAGCCGACCGTCGCCTGCCACCCCGACCCCGGCCAGCGCAAGCTCGCCAAAGAGCTGGGCCACATCGCCCTCGACCGCGCCTACATCGGCTCGTGCACCGGCGGCAAAACCTCCGACTTCCTCGCCTTTGCCGAAGTCGTCAAGGGCAAGAGCGTCAAGATTGACACCTTCGGCGTGCCGAGCACCACCCTCGTCCTCGACGAACTGAAAGCCATCAAGTGGGAAGGCAAATCCGTCTGGAACATCCTCGTGGACGCCGGCGTTCGCATGACCGAGAACCCCGGCTGCGCCGCCTGCCTGGGTGGTCCCGTCGATACCTTTGGCCGCGTTAACAAAGCGGGCATCAAGTGCATCAGCGCCACCAACCGCAACTTCCCCGGCCGCATGGGTCACAAGGAATCGCAAGTCTTCCTCGCCAGCCCCTACACCGTCGCCGCCTCCGCGCTCACGGGCAAGATCACCGACCCGCGCGAGTTCATCTGCTAATCCATTAAGGAGACCCTTACCATGGCCAAAACCATTACCAGCAAAGTTTTCGTCGTCGCGGACAACATCGACACCGACCAGATCATCCCGGCCCAGTACCTCAACCTCATCCCGACCATCCAGGAAGAGTACGAGAAGCTCGGCAGCTACGCCCTGGCCGGTCTCCCGGACGACGTCAACCCGATCAAATTCGTGCCGGAAGGCCAGACGAAGACCCCGTACGGCATCATCGTCGCGGGCCGCAACTTCGGCTGCGGCTCCTCCCGCGAGCACGCCCCCATCGCCCTTGGCGCGGCGGGCGTCGAAGCGGTCGTCGCCGAGTCCTTCGCGCGGATTTTCTTCCGGAACTCCGTCGCCACCGGCGAGCTCTATCCGGTCGATACCCCCGTGCGCATCTGCGACGAGATCAAGACCGGCGACGAAGCCACCCTCGACCTGGACGCCAACACGCTCACCGTCAACGGCAAAACCTACGAGCTCAAGCCCCTGGGCGACGTCCGGCCCGTCATCGACGCCGGGGGCCTCTTCAACTTCGCCCGCCAGAGCGGGATGATCGCGAAAGCGTAACCGGGTTTTCGCTTCCCCAAGCCATGGGCCGCCGCCTTGTTGTTGTCGGAGCAATCGTTGTCACCCTCGCGGTGGGAACCGTCGGCAGCGGCTGGCTCGTGGAAAGCGCTTCCCAAGAGAAACTCTACGCCCGGGTGGACCAGGTTCCCGAGCGGGAAGTCGGCCTGCTCCTGGGGACCACCAACCTCCGCCGCAACGGCCAGCCGAACCCGTTCTTCACTCACCGCATCGACGCCGCCGTCGCCCTCTACCGGGCGGGCAAAGTGCGGCATCTCCTCGTCAGCGGCGACAACGGCACGCGCGGCTACGACGAGCCCACCCTCATGCGCACGGCGCTCCTGGCGCAGGGCGTCCCCGCCACCGCCATCACCCTCGACTACGCCGGGTTCCGCACCCTCGATTCCATCGTCCGCGCTCGGGAAGTCTTTGGCGTCACCCGCTTCACCGTCATTTCCCAGCGCTTCCACGACGAGCGGGCGCTCTTCATCGCGCAGCATTACGGCCTCGACGCCATCGCCTACTGCGCCCGGGACATCGGCCTGCGCCGGGGGTTCAAAACGAAGGTGCGCGAAACCTTCGCGCGGGTCAAAGCCGTGCTCGATCTCTACGTCCTCCACACCCGGCCAAAGTTCCTCGGCCCCCGGCTGCAAATTCCCCTCGCCTAGGAAATATCGGGTGGAACGATAGCCCCGTGGTGGCGCAGAAGCTTTTGAATATCCTCAAGGGGAATCTGTCGCACTTCCCGGTTGGCGGATGCGGCCAAAGCCGCCGCGGCTCCGGCGGCCTGTCCCATGGCCATCGCCGAGGCCTGTACTCGAAAGGCCGACTGAGCCTCCTGGTCTCCACAGGCCGACCTGCCAGCTACCAGCAGATTCCGGCTGTTTTGAGGTAACAGAGAACCCAGGGGAATGGTGGGAAAAACACCTTCTTTCAGCGGACGGGTATCAATGCCGATGCCGTCAGGCGCATGAACGTCAATCGGGTAGAAGCTGTAGCAGAGGGAATCCGGCCAGACGCGCCCGGAACAGTAATCGGCCCGGGTGATCCTTGTTCCTCCCACAATGGAGGTGGTTTCGCGAATGCCGCATTCGGTGGCAAACTGGTCGATGCGGAGGTTCTTCATGCCTGGCTGCTTGCGCAGGAACTGGAAGATTCGCTGCATGGCCGCTCGCGCCGCGACTTCGGCCTCTGTTTTACCCTTGCTGGTCTCCCCATCCACGCCGGTCACATGCATGGCATTGTTGCCGTGGCTATGGAGAAACGAGTACACGGGATTGCGCGCCGCGTGGAAATCCGGTCGCTGCATTTCCCCTCGACCCACGGCTTCCACAAAGGCTCTTTCCAGCCCTTCGTAATCCAGGGTTCGAAGATCGTACCCCGAGACCCGCATGATCAAAGTGCCGGGTTGGCGCGCCGGGTTACGGGTGAGGGGGAGCCCGGCCATTCGGACGGCATTGGCATCGCCCGTGCAGTCGATCAAGACCCGCGTTCGCAACGGTTTCAGGCCTTCCTTCAGGCAAACCGTTACCTCCCAACCGCCATTGCTTGCCGGTACGACGCTTCCCAGCATCGTGTGAAGCCAGAGTGCCGCGCCGGAATCGAGGACCATCCGGTCGGCCAAAGCCGCGTAGGCCGAGCGGTCCACGAGGATCTGGAGACGCGAATGGGAGCCGTGGCGGAAAGTGGAAAAATCCGGCAGCTTGGTATCGACCTCCTTAACGGCCGCCGCGACCAGTTCCCAGCCGATCCCCGCGATGATTTGCCGTCCCCAGGCATGGAAGAGTCCCGGGAAATTGACTCCGTTGAGAATGGTGGTGCCACCCAAAATCCCGCTTTTTTCCAATAACAGCGTGCGCGCTCCGGCCCGTGCGGCTTGCGTAGCCGCAACGATTCCCGCCGGGCCGCCGCCTGCGACAATCACGTCAAATTGATCCGCCGCGATGGCTGTTTCTGCCGGGTTGGCCGCCATCAGAAGCGGCCGGTTGATTCCTCCGCAGGCCAGTGCGCTCAAGGCAAAACCTTGGATAAAGTTCCGGCGAGTTGGATTTTGAATACCGGAAGAGCGTTGGAATTTCTTGTGGGTCATTCCTCGCAAAGGTAAAACGCCTTCGCCTAAAACCAACGCTATTGATCTATACAAATGGCGGATTTTCTTATAATTTCAGCCGGTGAACTCCCCTGCGTTGACAGCCGAAAGGACGCTACGGTTTCGGGATTGGAGCACTCTGCGCTACTCGCTTCTGTGGGCCTATCAGGGGCCGGTGTTGGCTCAGGCGCATCGCGGCTCCTACACCTCTCCCGATGCTTCATGCTGGCTTATTCGGAAAGGGAAGGTGCAGCTTTCCACAGAGGAGCAGACCCTCGAAGCGGGGGAAAACCAATGGGCCTTTGTGTCGATTCCGACGCGATTTCAGGAATTCAGCGCCGACGCGGAAATCCTCTCCCTGCATTTCCACCTGAGCTGGCCCGGGAGGCTCCCTGTCGTGAGACAACCCTTTACTGTGGTGTTCGATGCGGAGCGGTTTCCAAAACTCGAACAAACCGCCCTCCCCCTCATTCAACATGTCCGGCAGGCCTTTACCAGTGTCACTCTGCCGTTTTTGCCAGAGCAGCCTTGTACCCTCTCTCGCTATCTTCGCGTGCAGAATCTCTTACCCGCCTGGTTGGGGGCCTACCTGGCTGCGCAGGCAGCGCTGGGAAATCCGGTTCGCGAACCGGGCCGAATGGACGAACGCATTCTCAAAGGCATCGCTGAGCTTGACCGCAAACCCATCGATCAGCGGTATTCCGAGGCGGATCTGGTCCGGCAGGTCGGCCTTGGCCGCACCCAGTTCAACGCGATCTTCCACACTGCCGTTGGAATGAGCCCCCGGCGCTATTTTGAGCAGCGACGGCAGGAGGAAGCCGCCACACTGCTGACGCATACGGAACTGAGCATCAAAGAAATCGCCCTGACGCTTGGGTTTCGCTACGAATCGCACTTTACCGTTTGGTTTCGCTGTCATTATCGGCAGACGCCCTCCGCCTACCGTCGCAACGTCCAGCGGTGCCCTTAGGAATCTGGGGCCAAAATTCCCCTCGCCTAATAGATTCCCCTACGCAATATTAGCCGGATTGCTCCGCATCCCGCGTGGCAAGGACCCGATATCGCTTTGAGCCAGTTATCTGAAATTCGCCGTTCGACGCTTCGCGACGTACTGATTCTCCTCTTGCTCTCGTACTTTGCCTTTTGGTGGAACCTCGGCAAGATGGGGCTGATCGACCCCGACGAGCCCTTTTACGCCCTCACCGCCCGCGAAATGGTGCAATCCGGCGACTGGATGACGCCGCAAATCTTCGGCGCACCGCAGTTCGAGAAACCGATCCTCTATTACTGGACCGTCGCCGCCTCGTTCCGCGCCTTTGGCGAATCGGAGTGGGCGGGCCGTTTCTCCGCCGCGCTGGCCGCCACCGCGCTGGTCTTTCTGACTTACGCCTTTGCCCGCCGCCTTTTCAACGCCCGCGCGGGCCTCATCGCCGGGGCCTTCATGGCCGGTGGGGTGGAGCTCTGCCTCATGGGGCGGCTCATGCTCACGGATATCCCGCTGGCGCTTTTTATCACCGCCGCGCTCTACTGTTACTGGCGGGCGTTGGAGGAACCGGCGCGCCGGGATCGCTGGGTCATCCTGCACTTCGTCTGCACCGGCCTGGCCGTGCTGACCAAGGGGCCCATCGGCACGCTCGTCCCGCTCTTTGCCGCGCTCAGCTTCACCTGGCTGGGCAAGCGCCCGTGGGTCTTCCGGGGCCGGGGCTTCTGGATCGGCGCCGGGCTGCATCTCCTCATCGTCGGCCCCTGGTACGGCCTGATGCTCGAACAACATTGCCTGCGCTTTATTGAGGAATTCTTCTACCGCGACAACATCCTCCGTTTCGTCCAGGCCGAGCACCCCTCCAATAACCATTTCTGGTACTACCCAGGCGTACTGTTGATCGGCTCCATCCCGTGGCTGCCCGCCGCCCTCCTGGGGCTGAAAAAACTCTGCTGGAAGTTCCGCGCCTCCCCCGCCACGCTCTTCTGCGCCTGCTGGTTTTTGCCGAACCTCCTTTTCGTCACCCTCGCCCAGTCGAAGCTCCCCTCCTACGGCTTCTACCTCTTCGTCCCGCTGGCCGTAGCGATCGGCGCGGCGCTGGATGCCGTGGTGGCTCGCGGCTTTGAGTCCGCCGCCGAGCGGCGCGTGGTCCTTGGGGCGGCTGCCCTGCAAGCCGTGGTCCCCTTTGCCGTGCCCTTCGTGCCCCTGGCGCGGGGCTTTTCCGTCGGTGCCGTCAGCTTTGGTCTCGTGCTGAGCGTGGCCCTGGTTGCTTTCTGCCTCCGGCGTTACCGGCTCTGGATCGCGGCCACCGCCTGCGCGACCGCCGTGCTGCTGGTCGGCCTGGTCTCCTACTCCTTCGAGCCGCTCGACGAAACGCTCTCCATCCGCGCCACGGCGCTGAAAATGGCCTCCCAGCGCCACGACGGCGAGCCGCTGCTCTCGGGCAAATTCGCCATGCGCGGCGTGGCCTACTACACCCACGACAGCGTTTCGGTACTCTCACAAAAAGCATCGCCCTTCTGGGCCGAGCACCCCGTGCCGATCCTCCACCTTGAGGACCTCCCCCGGCTCATGGAAAAATACCCGAGCGCCCTCTGCACCATGCGCCAGTCCGAATGGCGCGGGTTTAGCAGCTCGGAGGTCTTCGGCGCTTCCGGCGGCGAGCGAATCGGCGAGAACATTCTCGTTCGCGCCACGCGCCCGGCCAATCCCGCCTCCATGGCCTCCGACCATCCCCAACCCAAAGGCAAGAGCCTCTAGATAGCCCTTTTTTCCCTGTTGGCTCACTCTTCCACTTGGAAGCCGGGCCCGGGCGGGTATGCTAAAGGCACCATGAATCTTGCCGACGCACGCTCCGACTACCGCAAAGGCAAATTGCGGCGCGAGGACCTCAAGCCCGATCCCATTGACATGTTCAACTTCTGGTTGGACGAAGTGATCGACGCCAAGGTCGTCGAGCCCACCGCCATGAGCCTGGCCAGCTGCGGAGCCGACGGGCGGCCCCTCCTGCGCACCGTGCTGCTCAAAGGCCTCGACGCGCGCGGGTTCGTCTTTTTCACCAACCTCGAAAGCCGCAAAGCCCAGCAGCTCGGCGAGAACCCGAACGTCTCGCTCCTGTTTCCCTGGCTGCCGCTGGAGCGCCAAGTCATCGTCCGGGGCCGCGCCGACAAAATTCCCGCCATGGAGTCGCTGAAATACTTCATGTCGCGCCCGCGCGAAAGCCAGCTTGCCGCCTGGGCCTCGCGCCAGAGCCACGCCATCTCCTCGCGCACCGTGCTGGAGATGGAGTGGGGCAAATTGAAAGAGAAATTCGGCGCGGGGAAAATCCCGCTCCCGTCATTTTGGGGCGGCTTCCGGGTCAAGCCCGAGACCATCGAATTCTGGCAAGGCGGCCACGCCCGCCTGCACGACCGCTTCGAATACACCGCCCAGCCCGACGGCTCCTGGGCCATCGAGCGCCTCGCGCCTTAAAAGATCTACCACAGAGGACACAGAGGACACAGAGGACACGGAGAGCACAGAGTTTATATATATTCTCTTCCCCCCTCCGTGCCCTCTGTGTCCTCTGTGGTGAATTCTTCTTCTCTTACGCGAACAGCCACCGGCAGACCGCGATGGAGGCGATGACCCCCACGCAATCGGCGGTGAGGCCCGCGAGCACCGCGTGGCGCGTTTTGCGGATGCCGACTGAGCCGAAATAGACAGCCAAGACGTAAAACGTCGTCTCCGTGCTGCCAAAGATCGTCCCGGCCATCAGGGCTTGCAGACTGTCGGGCCCGAAATTGTGGACGATTTCCGTGAAAATGCCCGTCGTCGCGCTGCCGCTCAAAGGTCGAATCAGCACCATTGGCAGCAGATCCACCGGGAAGCCGACCGCGCCCAGCACCGGCCCGAGCGCCTTGGAAATCAGCCCGATGCCCCCCGCGCTGCGGAACATCCCCACCGCCACCAGGATCGCCACCAGAAACGGGATGATCCGCGTCGCCACCTGGAAGCCCTCGCGCGCCCCCTCCACGAATTCCTCGTAGACCTTCACCCCGCGCAGCCAGGCGTAGAGCGGGAAAAACGTGAATGCGAACGGCAACGCCAAAAGCCCCGCCACGCTGAGGAGCCGCGTGGCCAAATGCAGCCGGGCCAGCTCGGGCCCCAGCGGTGCGAACGAAAACTCCGGGATCACCCTGGGTAATGCCGCATGCAGCGCGGCAAAGGCGTCGTTGGCCAGCGCGGGGAAGGCGAGAATGAAAAACATCACCGCCATCGCGAGCGCGTAGAGCGCCAGGAGATACCAGCCCTCACGCGAAACCGGCGTCGGCTCCGGCGGAATTTCGGTGGGCGCTTCGGCGGCTTCCGCATCCGGTTTTTGCGGAGCGGGGTTCGCCGGAACGGGCGGAAGCTTAAAGCGCGGCAGCTTCTCCAGAAACTTCACGCTTACCAGCCCGGCGGTGAAGGCGCACAGGGTGGCCAGGAGCGCGCTCGGGACAATCGCCGCCGGGCGCGCCGAACCGTTCACCGCCAGAATGCCAATCGCCGTCGCCGGGATCAACTGAATGGAGGCCGTGTTGATCGCCAAAAAAGTGCACATCGCGTTGCTGGCCAGGCCGGGGTGAGGGTTCAGGCCTTCCAGATGCTTCATCGCCTTGAGACCCAGGGGCGTCGCGGCATTGCCCAGGCCGAGCATGTTTGCCGCCATGTTCAGCGCCATCGCCCCCAGCGCCGGGTGCCCCTCCGGAACGTCCGGGAAAAGCCGCCGCATCAGAGGCCGCAGCAGCCGCGCGAGCACATTGACCAGCCCCGCCAGCTCCGCCAGCCGCATCATGCCGAGCCAGAGCGCGAACCAGCCCGCGAGCGGCAGCGCGATGCCCATCACGGCGTTTTTCGCGCTGTCGGCAGCGGCGGCCGTCACCGGGCCGAGGTTGCCGGAAAACCCGCCGATAAAAACGGCCAGGAGCAGAAGAGAAAGCCAGATCGGGTTGAGCACGGCGCGTATTATCGGTGCCCGCCGCGCGTTCGCCAAGCGGGAGTTTTGGGGATTCTTATGCGCGGGAGCGAAGAAGGCGAAGGCGCGGAGGGGGGGGGCTGCTATTCGCCGGGCGCGTAATAATCCATCTCATCCTTGGTGAAGCACTTGCCCCCCGGCTTCATCGCAAACTTTCCGGGGGTATCCGGGTAGGTGACGATATCGGCGCGGGGCTGGTTGGTCACCACATAATAGGTGAGGTCGGTTTCGCCGGTATTGCGGATTTGGTGCGGTTCGCCGGGAGCAAACATCACGTGGTCCCCGGCGGCGATGGGCTTGCTGCCGTCCGCGCCGCGAACCTCACCGGAGCCGCTGAGAATCAGGTACATTTCCCATTGGGCCGCGTGCGCGTGCAATGGAAAATTGGCCGCGTTGGGCGGGATGGTAAAAAATTCCACGTCAAATGGGTGTCCGCCGCCCCATTCGCCCACATCCTTGATGCCGCCGAGCGCTTCGGAAACGGATTGCCTCTTGAGCTGGTACTTACCTTGGGGTGAGCGGACTTGCCGGGCGGGAATTTCGGAGAGATGGGCGATTTTAAGCATAAACTTTTGCGGCTAATTTTTCCGGTAAACCCGCCGCCCGCCCACGAACGTCGCGAGCACGCCGAGGTCGTCGTCCAGGATCACCAAGTCCGCGTCCGCGCCCGCTTCCAGGCGGCCTTTGGTTTTGAGATGGAGCGCCTCCGCCGGGTTGAAAGTCGCCATGCGCACCGCCTCGCAGACGGGGATATCCGCCTCGCGCACAAGCGTTTGGACTAAGTGGCTCATTAGCGACGTGCTGCCCGCCAGCGCGTGGCCATCGGCGGTGAGGCCCACGTGATCGCGCACCACGCACTCCATTTCGCCCAGCCGGAAGGGCGTCTCCTCCGGCAGCCCGGCCCCGGCCGTGGCGTCGGTGACGAGGATGATCCCGCCCGGCCCCTTGGCTTGGTAAAGCATTCGCATTAAGGTCGGCGAAACGTGCCGCCCGTCGGCGATCAGCTCGCAGGTGATCCCTGGCTCGCTCAGCGCAAACTCCAGGAGCCCGGCCACCCGATAGGGTCCCCGGCGGCGGGCCGAGGACATGGCGTTGAAAGCGTGCGTCACCCCCTCCATGCCGTGCGCGAACGCCGCGCAAGCCTCTTCGTCCCAAGCGTCGCTGTGGCCGCCGCTGACCCGGATGCCGAGCGCCCGCAGCGCCGAAATCAGCGCCAGCGCCCCGGGCCGTTCGGGCGCGAGCGTCACTTGCGTGATCACGTCGGCCCATTCCAGCAGCGGCGCATAAAGCTCCGGCTTGGGGTCGCGGATCAGCTCCGAGCGGTGCGCGCCGATTTTCTCTGGCGAAAAATAGGGGCCCTCCAAGTGGATGCCCAGCAGCTCTGCCCCGTCGTGCGGGCTCTGGCGGTAGGCGCGGGCGGTTTTTAGCACGTTGATGAGGTCGGCATTTTCCGCCGCCACCGTGGTTAGCGCCAGCGCCGTCGTGCCCCCCTGGGCGTGGGCGCGGCAGATCGCCTCGAACGCCTCGGGCGTCGCTTCCATGGCGTCGTGGCCGGCCGCCCCGTGGAGGTGGATGTCGATGAACCCCGGCGCAAGAAAGCGTTCGCCCAGGTGCTGCACATCGTCCCCCGGCTCGGGCTGGAGCGCGCGCCCCACGGCCACGATCTTGCCATCGACGACGCGCAGATCGGCCTGCGGCATCACTTGATCGAGGAAAATCAGGCGGGCGTTTTTAAAAAGAAGGCTGGGCATGGCGGGTAGGGTCTTGGAGCGGCTCGGAAGCGCTTGCCGCCGCCGCGCTCAGCCGGGCCCGGGCTTCTTCGAGGTAGCCCTCGTCGATGTCGAACCCGATGAACCGGCCCGCGCCGCACTTCATCGCCGCCAAGGCAGTATGGCCGATTCCGTTGAACGGGTCGAGCACGACGCTCGTTCCTCCCACGCCGTGGAGTTTCAGGCACATTTCCGCCAGCTCCACCGGGAAGGTCGCCGGGTGGGGGCGCTCGGCCCGGTTTTCAATGGTTTCATAGGGGACGAACCACGTATTGCCCCGGCAGCGGCAGTCCCGCCCCCCGGTGTGCCGCCAGCGGGTCACGTTCGATTTGTCCGCGTAGGGCACCCCCACCGCCAGGCGGTCCAGGCAGACCTCGCCGGTTTTGGTGAAGTGAAAAAGGTACTCGTGGCAGTCGCTGACGAACCGGGGCGAGTTGATCGGCTTAAAGTGCCCGGCGGAAACCAGCTCCCCCGCCGCCGTGCGCACCGTGATCGACTTGACCCAGTGGAGCGTATTCTGGAGCACGAAAAGCTCGCTAAAACCCAGCGCCAGCTGGTGCGGCAGCAGCGGATTGGCCGGGGCCGCCCCGACATTGAGGAAAAAAGAGCCCTCCGGCTTGAGCACCCGCTTCAGCTCAGCCCCCCAGCGCATCGACCACTCCAGGAAATCCGCCCGCCGGGCCGTGTCGCGGAAGTGCGCATACCGGGTCCCTAGGTTGTATGGCGGCGACGTCACCGCCACGTCCACCGAGCCCGTCTCCAGCGCGCGCATCCCCTCCACGCAATCGCCATTACGGAGATCGAAAACCTGCCCCACCGCCCATCCGTGTAAAATCATTGTGACGAGGATGCAAAACCCATTGCAAACCGGCGTGAGAAAACTAGGATTCCCACCTTGCCCATGACTCCTCTTGATTGGAACATCGACTCAGCCATAGAACTCTACAACATCGACCGATGGGGTACGGGTTACTTTTCCATCAACCAGCGCGGAAACGTAGAGATCCTCCCCACCACCGACCCGGCGACTGCCATTGACATCATGGAAGTCATCGAAGATGCGCGCGACCGGGGCCTTACCTTTCCGCTCGTTTTGCGTTTCCAGGATCTGCTGCGTCACCGGGTCGAGACGATCAACCTCGCCTTCCAGTCGGCCATCGGCGAATTCGGCTACAAGAACAACTACCGCGGCGTCTTCCCCATCAAGGTCAACCAGCTCCGCGAAGTGGTTGAGGAGATCTTCGACGCGGGCCGCCCCTTCCACCTTGGCATCGAGGCGGGCAGCAAGCCGGAACTTCTTGCCGCCTTGGCCATCAATAGCGATCCCGAGAGCATGGTGATCTGCAACGGCTACAAGGACTGCCAGTTCATCCGCAGCGCGCTCTTGGGCAACAAGCTCGGCAACCGCGTCATCATGGTCGTCGAAAAGCTCGAGGAGCTTTTCCAGATTTTGAAAGTCTCCAAGGAAATGGGCGTCGAGCCGATGATCGGCTTGCGCGTCCGGCTCCAGTCCAAGGGGGCGGGCAAATGGGCCACCAGCGGCGGCGAAAACGCCAAGTTCGGCCTCTCCACTGCCGACCTCGTCCGCGCCAGCGAGACCCTGCGCGCCGAGGGCCTGGCGCATTGCCTTAAGCTCGTCCACTTCCACGTCGGCTCCCAGGTGCCCGACATCGGCACCATCAAGCGCGCCGTGCGCGAAGCCGCCCGCTTCTACTCCAAGCTCGCCAAGCTCGGCCACGACCTCGGCTACCTCGACGTCGGCGGCGGCCTGGGCGTCGATTACGACGGCTCCAACACCGCCTTCGACAGCTCCGCCAACTACACCCTCCAGGAATACGCCCGCGACGTCGTCTACAACATCATGGACGTGTGCGATTCCGAGGAAGTCCCGCACCCCGTCATCATCAGCGAAAGCGGCCGCGCACTCGTGGCGCACCACTCCGTCCTGATCGTCGAAGCCTTCGGGGCCATCGAGAAATTCGACAACGGCAACGACGCCCCAGCGCGCGCCGACGACCACAAGCTCGTTCGCGACATCCTCGACATCGAGAAAAACCTCACCGCCTCCAACCGGACGGAAATGCTCCACGACGCCCAGGAAATCAAAGAGCAGACGCTCTCGATGTTCAACTTCGGCCTCATGGACCTGGAGAGCAAAGCCAAGGTCGAGCAATCCTACTGGCGCATCGCCGCCCGTATCGTCAAGCTCTTCCAGGAGGAGCAGGATGAGGTCGAGTACATCCCCGACGAAGTCAAGGAACTCGAAGTCGCCCTGGGCGACCAGTACGTCTGCAACTTCTCCGTCTTCCAGAGCCTGCTGGACCACTGGGCGCTCGGCCAGCTCTTCCCCGTCATGCCGATCCACCGCCTCTGCGAGGAGCCGACCCGCCACGCCACGCTGGTTGACATCACGTGCGATTCTGACGGCAAAGTGAGCAAATTCATCGACCTCCAGGACGTTAAGGAGACCCTCCCCGTCCACACCCTCAAGTCCGACGAGCCCTACTACATCGGCTTTTTCCTGATGGGCGCCTACCAGGACATCATGGGCGACCTCCACAACCTCTTCGGCCGCGTCAACGAAGCCCACGTCTTCCTGGACGAAGACGAAGAGGACGGCTTCTACATCGAGGAGACCATCGAGGGGAGCACCATCGGCGAAGTTCTTTCCATGACCCAGTGGAGCCAGTCTGACCTGATCCGCCGGTTCAAAAAACAGGTCGATGCCGCGATTAAGAGCGACCGCCTCAAGCCCAACGAAGGCATGAAGCTCCTGACCTCCTACGAGCGGAGCCTCAAAAACTACACTTACCTGCACATCAACTACGGCAGGTAATCGCCCGTGGTTGCGGGCGCGCGGTGGTTTCCCGCGAATCTCCGGTTCCGAATCTGGAGATTTGCGGTAGAGTCGTTCGTTAGCAACCCATCCTCATGAGCATCCCGCCCTCTCCCGCCCTTTCGTCCGCGCGTGGCAAGCGCCGGGCCCTGCTGCGGAAGATCGTCACGCGCACCTTCTGGGTAGCGGTGATCGCGGCGATGCTGACCGTCTTTTGGGCCCTCTGGTACGTCAGCCACCGGGGCTTTTCATCCAAGTGGCGCCGGACGCTCACCGAGGAACTGGCCAAGCGCGGGGTTCACATCACCTTTACGCGCCTCACCCTTAACCCCCTGCAAGGGCTGGTGGCGCGCGACGTCCGGATTCGCGAATCCCGTGACGATGGCCGCGCCATGGCCGTCATCAACGAGGTCGTTCTCGACATCAACTACTCCAACCTCGTCCACCACGAGTCGTTCCTTAACGCCATCGAGCTGCGCAATGCCACCGTCTCCCTGCCGCTCGCCGTCGCCGCGGGGCCGCGCGGGCCGCAGTTACCCATCTCCCACCTTAACGCCCGCATCCTCTTTCCCCCGCATCACCTCGATATCCAGCGGGCTGAAGCCCGGGTGCGCGGCCTGCACATCGGCCTCACCGGCCATTTCGTGAACCCCGAGCAGCTCCAGATGCCCCACCGGGCACCGTCCGATTCGCATCCGCTGGATCGCCTGCGCGAAATCCTCGACCGTATCGAGAGCCTCGGCCTCAGCGGGGGGCGGCCCATGCTGGAGTTGAACGTCAGCGGCGACCTGGCGCGGCCCTCCAGCCTTTTTGTCGAGGGCCTCTTCACCTCGGGGTCCTTTACCCTCAAGGGGGAGAAAGCCATCGAGTCCGTGCGGATCGCCGCCACGCTTTCCGAGGGGATTGTCCGGCTCGACCAGTGTGAAATCACCGACCGCACCGGGAGCCTCGAAGCCACCGGCAGCTACCAGATTGGCACCGGCGAGGCCTTCCTCCAGGCCCGCTCCACCCTCGACCTTCCCTCGCTCATCCATGCCGTCGACCCCGCCTGCGCCGTCAACGAACTGGTCCTCTACCGCGAGCCCGTCCTCGAAATCAGCGCCTCGGGCAGCTTCCGCAACGCCAAATCGCTCAGCCTCTACGGGCGCTTTTCCACCGGGCGCTTCTCGGCCCGTTCGCTCGTCTTCGAAGGGGCCGAAGCCGACTTTTCCCTGGATAGCCCGGACCTTACCAAGCAGAACCTCAAGTGGTATCTGCACGGCGCGCGCATCCGGCACAAGGACGGCGAATTTCGCCTCAACGCCATGCAGGTCCCGGGCGACTTCCGCTTTAACTTGGACAGCCAGATCAACCCCGCAGTCTTCCTGCCGCTGCTGCCTGGCGAAGCCCGGGAAAAGCTCGCCGAATGGGAGTTCCGCACCGCGCCGGTCATCCATATGGAAGGCTTCGGGACCAAGTGCGACCCGCAGGCCGTTGAGTTCTCCGGCCAGGCCCAGCTCGGCGCGACCAAAGCGCACGGCGTTCCCTTAAAGAGCGTCTCGGCTCAGCTCGGCTTCAAGGGAAACGTGCTGACCATCGGCAACATCAAGCTGGAGCGCACGGAGGGGAGCGCCAGCGGCACGGTCGCCTACGACTTCAATACCGAGGAACTGCAATTTAAGAACGTCCGGACCACGATCAACCCCGCCGAGGTCGTGCGCATTTTCGACCGCGAACTCTCCGACAACCTGGCCCCCTACCGCTTCAAGACCCACCCCCCGTCCCTTCTGGCCAACGGCAAGGTCGATTGCGCCCGAGGGAGGTGGTCCCTCAACCATCTGCGCATCGAAGTCGACGGCCCGCAGGGGATGGACTACACCTTTCTGGGCAAGAACCTTGCCGCGTCGAGAATCACCGGCGTCGTCAGCGTCGTGGGCGACCGCCTCAAGCTCGACAACCTCGACGCCACCCTCTTCGGCGGGCGCCTGCGCGGCAAGGCCGATATTTCCCTGCGCAAAGCCGCGGGCGATTACACCGCCGAGCTCTACACCGAAGCGGTTGATTTCCCGAGCCTTACCAAGCTCTACTTCGACTTCGACACCTCGCAGGGGAAACTCTACGGCGCGTTCAACTTCTCCGGCGTTCACGACTCCGCCCGGGACATCGACGGCAAGGGGAATATCTACATCGCCGACGGCAACGTCTTCGCCATCCCCATTTTCGGCCCCTTCTCCGGCATCCTTAACGAAGTCCTGCCCGGCACCGGTTACAACGTCGCCCGCAAGGGGACCTGTAACTTTCAGATGCGCGACGGCGTCGTGAGCACCGAGGACCTCGTCATGGAGGGGCGCGGCTTCTCGATCCTGGGCCGGGGCAAGCTCTTCATCCTGGAGGACCGGATGGATTTCTTCGCCCGCATCAACGCCCAGGGGCTGCCGGGGAAAGTGCTGACCCCGATTAGCCACCTGCTGGAATACGTCTCCGACGGCAGCCTGATGAAGCCCGCCTGGAGGCCCCGGCGGTTGCCGAAAATCATTTTTCCCTACAACCCGCCGCATCCGAACGCCTCGCCCTCGGGGGCGCTATCCCCTTCGGCGAGCCCGGGTGCAGCTCCGGTTGGTACCCCGGCCACCCCCGCACCGGTTGGCTCGGGCACCCAGGGAATCTGGCAAGCCCCCTGGCGAGCGGTGACGCGCGGGATTTTTACGCCGCGTAGTGGAAGGTGACCGGCTTCTCGACCTCCGGATGCAGGCTCTGGTGCACCGGGCAGGTGTGGGCCGCCCGTTCGAGCGCCGGGTTTGGAGCGATCCCGGCGGGTAGCCAGATCTCCGTCGTCAGCCGGGCGATGCGCCGGGGAGGGGTCGTCGTCATCTCCTTGCTCACCTCGATCTTCATGCCCGTGAGGTCGAGCCCGTGATTCTCCGCATAGATGCCCATGATCGTCGCCATGCAAGCCCCCAGCGCGGCGGCCACCAAGTCGGTAGGCGAGAAGGCCTCCCCCTTGCCGTGGTTGTCCACCGGCGCGTCGGTTTCGATGGTTTTGCCCGAGGGCCCGTGAGTGGCGACACAGTGAAGGCTGCCCTGGTATTCGAGTGAAGTTTTAACCATGCCCGGGATCGTCACCCGGAAGCCCCGCGAGCGCAATGGGAAAAAGTTTGCTCGTTTCAGGCGCGGAAGTGGGATTTAATACGTGGAGTTCACGGTTCCGAATGTCCCTTTTACGCCTCAGAATAGCCACGCCCGACGCCAGTCTCTTTGAAGGCGATGCGACCCTTGTGGAACTTCCCACCACCGAGGGGCAGATCGGCGTTTACCCTGGCCACGTGCCCCTGGTTGCCACGCTGGGCGAGGGGGTCATCCATTTTCATCCGCCGGAGGGCCCGTCGATGTCGTGGGTGGTCATGGGCGGATACGTCGAGGTGGAGTCGGAGTTGGTGACCGTCCTGGCGCTATTCGCCTCCGAGGAGAGCGAACACATCCAGATCGAGGAGGCGTGCCAGCGGGCCGAGGCGGCGCTGGATTTGGCGGAAAAGCAGCCGCCCGAGGTGGTCGAAGAACGACTGGCCAAGCTGCGCATCGAACTCTCACGCGGTAAAACCAAAGGCCTCGGGATATCCGGGCCTACCGGATAGGACTTTTTTATGAAATCAAGGAGCGATATAGCAGAAGAGAAACTTGTATCCGGGTACAACTGTGCCCAAGCGGTGCTTTACTCCATGTGCGACAAAGTGGGAATGGACGCCCAAACGGCCCTGAAACTGGCCACCGGCTTTGGCGGCGGCATCGCCAGGGGCGGGCACGTCTGCGGAGCCGTCAGCGGCGGCATTTTTGCGCTCGGCCTGTGCCTGGGCCGGGGCGAGAACGCCGACAAGACCGCCACGGAGTACACCTACGCCCGCGTGCAGGAATTAATGGCCACCGTCCAGGCAAAGTTCGGCTCGTGCCTCTGCCGCGACCTGCTGGAGGGCCGAGACCTGAACTCCCCCGAAGACAAAGCAAGCTACCAAGCCGCCGATTGCCTCCACAAAACCTGCGTGCCGCTCGTGCGGGCCGTGGTGGAGTATGTGGAGGAGCGGGTGTAGCTCTTAGGCTCTCTGGCTCGAGGTATACTCCAGAAACTCCTGCTGAAGAGCTTCCAATTTTCCAGGTTGCCCGTGTTTTAGGTCCATAAATGCCGAGTGAAAACGGAACACTCTCACCCTGGGAAAGGGCCGGAAGACGATGCCTATGGGATTAAACTCTCTATCCCCAGCAAAATGATTAAAGGCGAGAACAGCCAAGGACTGTTTCCATTTACTACTCTTTCGTTGGGACCAATTGAGAACAACCGAGTTCTGCTCAATTACTGGCAGAATCCGTTTCTCGATATAATCCTGCCAATTCGGGCTATTTGAATAGACGAATAGGATGAACTTCCCTCGAGGAAGCCAGAACACCGCGACGGCGAACCGTATCAAAATAGAACGGATCGCCAAGAATGTAAAAAAACACGCTACGAGGGGTAGCCAAAGAGGAGCAAAGACCACGAGGCAGACAATAGAAATGATTCTATAAAGTCTGGTTCTCATGAGCCGGGTTATTCCTTGTTCTGTCATTCCTTTTTAATAGTGGAAAAACAAAAAAGCTGCCGAATTACTCAGTAACTCGGCAGCTAAATTTTTACAAACGTTAAACGGTATGCCTTAGAACGGGATATCGTCGCCTTCCACGTCCAGGTCGGGATCGACTGGCGGCTTGGGCGCTTGGGCGGGGCGACCTTGCGGGCGTCCTCCCCCCTGCGGCCCTTGCGGCGGGCGAGCCGGGCGGGATTGCTGGCGCGGGGGCTCCTCGGAGTATTCGCGGTCGTAACCGCCGCCTCCACCTCCGCCGCCTTCCCCGCCACCGCTCTCGCGGCTTCCGAGGAATTCGATGCTCTCCCCAACGACGCTGAGCTTGCTGCGCTTTTGCCCCGTTTGCTTATCGTCCCAGGAATCCAGGCGAAGCCGCCCTTCCACAAACAGGGGACGGCCTTTCTTGAGGTATTGGGCGGCGACTTCCGCGGTTTTGCCCCACAGGGTCACGTCGATAAAGGTGACCTCTTCGCGGCGTTCGCCGTTGTCCGCGCTGTAGCGGCGGTTCACGGCTAACCCAAGCTCCGTCACGGCGGTTCCCTTGGGCGTATAACGAATTTCGGGATCGCGGGTGCAATTGCCGATCAGCATGACTTTGTTCAGACTGGCCATAGGCTTTTACCTCGGAAAAGTTGGGTGCGGTTGGGGTTGAAGGGGAATGCGGGTCTTGGTGAAGCCCCGGGAAAAACTACGCGGCGGCTGCGACCTTCTTGGTGGCCAGCTTGGTGTAGTTTTGGCGGAAAACCTCGGCGTCGAGTTTGAACTTCGAGCGGAGTTTTTCCAGCACTTCCGGGGTGCCGGTGAAAATAAAGTTAACGAAATAACCGGCGTCGAGCTTTTGGGCGACGTAGGTGAAGTGGCGGCGGTCCATCTTCTGGACGGACTCGATGGTGGCGCCTTCTTTTTTGAATTCGCCTTCGATGCGTTCGACGGCTTCTTTCACGGCTTCGTCGCCGCCTTTGACGTTGAGGATGAGGAGTGCTTCGTAACGGTTCATTTTGTGGATATCTAGTTGAATTGATTCATCGCGGCTGGCAAGCCGTTATTTTGGGCAATTTCGATGGCGCTGACGGCCCGGTCGAGGGCGGCTTCCAGTTCGGGCGCTTCTTCTGGTGAAAAACGCCCGAGCACATGGCCGACCATGCTGCCGGGTACCGCGGCTCCGATGCCAATGCGCAGCCGGGGCACCGCGGGGGTGCCCAGACGCTCAATGACCGATGCCATGCCGTTATGCCCTCCGGCTGAACCGCCGGTGCGCAGGCGCAGCTTACCCAGGGGTAGGGCGAGGTCGTCGTAAACCACGAGGGTTTCCGCCGGGCCGGTTTTATAAAAACGGGCCACGGCGTTGACGGGTCCTCCGCTGAGGTTCATGAAGCTCGACGGCTTGCAGTAGACCACCCCTTCGGCGGCGGCTACCTCGGCCTTCCAGTCCTTCTCCACGCGCCAGTTGGCGCCGGAGCGGGCGGCAAGTTTGTCGAGCACCATAAAGCCCACGTTGTGCCGCGTGCGCTCGTATTCCCGCCCCGGGTTTCCTAACCCAACGATGAGGCGAAACATGGGCCGCGCGGCGTTCAATTACTTCTTGCCGGAGTCCTTCTTGGGAGCGGCTGCTTCGGCGGGCTTTTTCTCCTTGATCACCTCGGGGCCGGCGGCGGCGCCTTCAGCGGCGGGAGCGACTTCGGGTTCGGGGGCCACGCTCGGTTCGGTGACGATGAAGATGGCCGTTTCCGGGGCTTCAGTGATGGTGACGCCAGCCGGGAGCTTGATGTCCTTGGCATGGAGAGAATCGCCAATGCCGAGCGCGGAGACGTCCGCCGTGATGACTTCGGGCAGGTCTTGCGGTAAGCAGGAAATGGTGATTGTGCGGGCGAGCTGCTCCAGGATGCCGCCGTTGTTCTTGACGCCGGTGGCTTCGCCTACGGCTTCCACGGGGACGGAGCTTTCGAAGGTCTCGGTGGTGGATACGCCGTGGAAGTCCACATGCTGGACTGCCTGGGTGACGGGGTGGCGCTGCACTTCCTGGATGAGAGCCAGGCGGTTGCTGCCTTCGGTAAGCTGGAGATCGACGAGGAGGTGCTCGCCCACGGCGTGGGCAAGAACGGTGTCGATATCGCTCACAGTCACCTTAAGGGAGACGGGCGCTTCGTTGTGGGCGTAGATGACGGCCGGGACAAATCCCTGGGCCTTGATTTTTTTCACCGCTAGGCGACCCACTTCGGAGCGGATCTGTGCGGCAAGCTTCACTTGTTTGGCCATACCTTACTTTTTTGCTTTGAGTTCAAATAGCGAACTGACGGATTCGTCGTTGTGAATCCGCTTGATCCCTTCGCCGAGGAGTTCCGCGATGCAGAGGACGGTGACGGGCACGCCGTCACAAGTCTGTACCGGCACGCTGTTGGTGGTGATCAATTCTTTAATGACGCTCTTCCGAAGGCGCTCGATGGCGAGGTCGGAGAGAACGGCATGCGATACCGATGCGTAAATTTCTTTGGCGCCGTGGGCGCGCAGGATGGTGGCGGCGCTGGTGAGCGTTCCGGCGGTCTCGGTAAGGTCGTCTACGATGAGGACGTCCTTATCCTTCACGTCACCGATGATGTGGAGGTGCTCGATCTCGGTCGCGCTTTTGCGTTTCTTGGCGACGATGGCCAGGCTGGCCCCGAGGGCTTGAGCGGAGTAGGTGGCGTTTTTGACGCCGCCCACGTCGGGCGATACGACGACGAGGTTATCGAGGTGCTTTTCAGCGAAATAGCGGTGGATAACGGGCAGGGCCTGGAGGTGATCGACCGGGATATCGAAAAACCCGGCGACCTGCTGAGCGTGGAGGTCCATGGTCAGGACGCGGTCCACACCGGCGGCGGTGAGCAGATTGGCGATCAGCTTAGCCGTGATAGCCACGCGCGGCTGGTCCTTACGGTCCTGGCGGGCGTAGCCGAAGAAAGGGATAACGGCGGTGATGCGGGCCGCGCTGGCGCGGCGCGCGGCGTCGACCATAATCAGAAGCTCCATGAGATTCTGATTGGTGGGCGGGCAGGTCGGCTGAACGAGGAACACATCCCGGCCGCGAACATTTTCGTTAAACTTAACGAAAGTTTCCCCATCGGGGAAAGAGTCAACGGTCGCATCGCCAAAAGGAACGCCGACATAGCGCGCGATGCGGCGGGCCAACTCGCGATGAGCGGAACCGCTAAAAATTTTCAATTCGGAGGACTGGGACATTTTCTGTGTTTTGACGAAAGGAGAGAGACTCTATGACGCCGAAAAATAATATCAATCGCAAACTTTCGGGTTTTGACAGAAGGATTCGGGATAAGGAGGTCGGAAAACACGTAGAGGCAGCAAAAAGGGAAACGGAGTTTCCTGGATGGGGTGCAGGGGGCGAAGCCTCCTGACGGAGGGTTTGGGAGGCAGAGCCTCCCATCTCCCCTTGAGCAAGGCGGGCGATAAAACCTGTATTCAAGACGGCATTACCGGGCATAACCCCGCGCTCCCTATTTCACCCAAGCCCGCCTTGCTCCCCGAAAAGAGCGCAGCGACTTTTCGGGGCTCTTGGAGCTCCGGGGGCCTCTTGAATAAGCGCCTGAGGCGCTTGGCGGATTCGCTTCGCTATCCAGCGTGTGCAAGGCGGGGCTAGGGTGGCCGCTACACAAAAGCGCGGTTTTTTTCGCCCGCCTTGCAGATGGTTTTGGCTTCCGGGGCTCTGCCCCAGACCCCGTCAAGGGGCAGAGCCCCTTGCATCCCATCTGGAAACTTCGTTTCCTCTAGTGGCACTTGGGCACTTCTTGCGTGCGCGGCGGCTCGACGAAGTGGTTCAATTCCCGGATGAACCGGGTGTTCTGCTCCATCGTGCCGACGGTGACCCGCACCCACTCCAGCAGTCCGTAGGAATCCATGGCCCGGATGATGACCCCCCGTTTTTGCAGTTCTTCAAAGAGCCGCTTGCCGTTGCCGACCTTCACCAGGATGAAGTTGGAGTAGCTCGGCACGTATTTCAGCCCCAGGGAGGCGAAACACCGCTGGAGGTAGTCCCGCCCTTCTTTGGTGAGTTCGCGCGTGGCCTTCTGGTGCTCTTCATCAAGCAACCCGGCGAGCGCCCCCACCTGGGCGATCAAGTTGGCATTAAAGGGTTCCCGGGTTTTTTGCAGGACTTCGGTAAGCTCCTTGCTAGCCAGTCCATACCCAATCCGCAGCCCCGCAAGCCCCTGGATTTTGGAGAAAGTGCGCAGGGTAATAACGTTGGTGCGCCCCGCCTGGATGTACTTCACGGTGTCCATCGGCTCATCGAGGAACTCCATATAGGCCTCATCGAACACGACCACAACCCGCTCGGGGATCTTATCAATAAAGGCATCAAGCTGGGCCTGGCTGACAATGGTGCCGGTCGGGTTGTTCGGGTTATTGACGAAAATGATCTTGGTGCGCTCGTTGACGGCGGCGGCGATGGCGTCGAGGTCGTGGGTGAAGTGCGGATCGGGGACTTCGATGGTCTCGGCTCCGAAGAGCTGGGCCATGAGCTTATAAATAGAGAAAGTGTGCCTTGAGACGACGATATTGTCGCCGGGGGTCAGAAAGGCGTGCCCGACGAATTCGATGACTTCGCTGGAGCCGTTGCCCAGGATGACGTTGGGGCGTTCGAGGCCGAATTTCTTGGCAATGGCCTCGCGCAGGTAATAAGCGCCGCCGTCCGGGTAAATGTGGGCCTGTTCCACCGCGACCTTCATGGCTTCGACGGCCTTGGGGGAGGGGCCCAGCGGGTTTTCGTTGGAGGCGATTTTGATAATATCGGAGGGTTCCAGCCCGAGTTCGCGCGCCACATCGTCGATCGGTTTGCCCGGTTCGTAGGCGACAAGATCGCGAAGCTGAGGGTTGGCGTAATTCCAAATGGACATAAGAGGGGTAGTTTAGGACGCCCTGGAAAAACGGGCAATGGCTAATTGCTGAGGGGGAATGGCGAGGTGCTATCAAGTGACACCGGAGGGTTTATTTTGGCCTAGCAAAAACGGCTTTCATTGGCTGGTTTTACAGAGTAAAAGACCAGCATGGGCAAAAAATACGCGATCTATGTAATTCACGACGGTGAACAGATCGGGCCATTTTCAAAAACGGAGATAGGAGGCATGATTGATAGCGAAACGTTATCGAGAAGCGATTTGGCATGGCATGATAAACTCGCCGAATGGGAGCCTCTTGATGGAATGATGCCGCTTACCCGGGCAGAGGAAGAAAAAATATGGGCTGCTGAACCGGCCAGTGAAGCGCAAAGGAACTATTTACGGAATGGATTCGGGATAGAACCTCCAGATGAAATTACATCACGACAAGCATCAGCATTGATTGATAAATGCCTCCATGATCCATCATTTATATCTCCAAGGCGGGCAGAAGAGATGAAAAAGGAAGAGGAGAGACCTCTTTATCCATCTTTCTATTTAAGATCGGATATATTTGCAGCGGAGAAAGAATTGAAATCAGCAGAGAAAGATGAAGATGAATTTATAGATGACTACAGGAATGAATTGAATCGCCTAAGGACACGCTGAATTAATCAGGACTGGGCAGGGGGAAGAATTACCGGCAGGATGAGCGGCATGAAGCGGCAGATGAGTTTTTCGGAGAGCGAATTCGCGAGCAAGAAGCGCGTCACACGTAAGGAGGCGTTTCTGGCGGTGATGGAACAAGTGGTTCCATGGAAGCGATTGGAGGAACGGCTCGAACCGTATTATCCCAAGGGCCACCGGGGGCGTCCACCGATGGGGTTGGAGCGGATGTTGCGACTCTTGGTCGTGCAAAATTGCTTTGGGCTTTCCGACGAAGGGCTCGAAGACGCAGTCTACGAAATACAGTCCATCCGGCAGTTCGTGGGGGTGGACTTGAACAGCGATGTCGTCCCCGACGCCACGACGGTCCTGAAATTCCGGCGGCTATTGGAAGAACACAAGCTCGCCCGAACGATCTTCGAGGAAGTCAACGCAAGCCTGGCCGCGCACGGGCTTTACATGAAGCAAGGCACCATCGTGGACGCCACGATCATCGCCGCGCCCAGTTCGACCAAGAACGAGCGCAAGGAGCGCGATCCCGAAATGCACCAGACCAAGAAGGGCAACGAGTGGCACTTCGGAATGAAAGCGCACATCGGCGTGGATGCCCATTGCGGCTTGGTTCACAGCGTGACAGCCACAGCGGCAAACGAAGCCGACATCAACCAGACCGAACACCTGCTGCACGGACAGGAGAGCGTGGTATTTGCCGATGCGGGCTACACGGGAGCACAGAAGCGCGAGGAGGTTGTGGCCAAGGCGCCGGGTGCGAAGTTCTATGTGGCAGCCAAGCGGAACGGCGTCAAATCCATACCCGATGGGCCGTGGAAGCAAGCCGTGCAAGCGTTCGAGCACGCCAAAGCGCAAGTGCGTGCGCTGGTCGAGCATCCCTTCCAAATCGTCAAGCGGCGGTTTGGATACGGCAAGGTGCGCTACCGAGGATTACGAAAAAACCTCGCCAAACTTGAAATCCTCTTCGCCTTGGCCAACCTCGTGCTAGCCAAGCGGGAACTCTTGGCCACTACCTGCCCATGACGACACAAAACGGAGGAAATCGCCTGGATTTGCTCCCCAAAAACCGGAGACGCCCCTCAAAACGGATCGCTTCCCAGCGGTGTACCACGTCGCGGGCCACTCGCTCCCGCGCTTTTGGCTTCGAACGTCCACTCTTATATCACTCTGCCGTGGACGGCTGCTTTGTTCAGCGTGTCCCTAAAGGCAGCGCGAGTGGATTTTTGGCGCGCCACGATGCATAAATATGGGGTATCGTGCAATGATAACGATGATCTTATTGAGTATATTGACGTAATTGATTCATTTGCAAGAGACTATGGATATTTATTCAAGGAGCAATCAGCTAAAAGAATTTCTGCTGTTCTAAGTATGCTGGATGATGCTAGCTCGGATTGGGATAAAACCGAGCCTCATGTATTTTATTGTTTATTAAAAGAAAAGTTCCCGAGTTCATTGAGAGAAAACAAGGCTGTTCAGCTAACCATGGATGCATCTATAACTACAAATAAACATCCAAAAAAGCGTGCAGAAGAATCTCAAATATCAGCAATTCAGACAGCTTTTCTGACCGTTGTTGTGATTGTAGTCATTGTTGCTATTATTATATTTACCAACCAAAAATAGCTCCATGAACGCCATCAGTTAACCGAGAAGGCCGATAAATACTGGTTCGAGTGGGAGGCGTCGAACCTTCTACACCGGGATGACGTAGTAATTCTTTCGCACATTTTTTTGGGGTGGTAAGAGGAAGGTTGGCAAAAAGAGAGCAACCCATGAGCGAATACAAAGAAGAAACGCAGGAAACGGCGGGTAGCGCCGTAGCCGGGGCCGAAGGCCACGGCAAGATCATAAGTATCGACGAAGGAAGGATTAAAGAACACCTGAGCGGGGTGGTACTAGAGGCGGTTGAGGAGACGTTGAACGCGCTACTAGACGCGGAGGCAGACCGGTTGTGCGGGGCGAAGCGTTATGAGCGCAGCGGGGATCGGGCTGACACCCGAGCGGGGCATTACGAACGGCAACTGCATACCAAAGCAGGCGAAGTCAGTTTGAAGGTGCCCAAGCTGCGGAGCCTGCCCTTTGAAACGGCAATCATCGAACGCTACAAGCGCCGGGAGAGCAGCGTCGAGGAGGCGCTCGTCGAAATGTATTTGGCCGGAGTGAGCGTGCGGCGGGTCGAGGACATTACCGAGGCGCTCTGGGGAACCCGGGTAAGCCCGAGCGTGGTGAGCGATTTAAACCAGAAGATCTACGGGCAGATTGAGGAGTGGCGCAACCGGCCCATCGAAGGCCGCTTTGCCTACGTCTATCTCGACGGGGTATGGCTTAAGCGAAGCTGGGGCGGAGAGGTTAAAAACGTGAGCATTTTGATCGCCGTGGGAGTTAACCAGGACGGCTATCGTGAAGTGCTAGCAGTGGCCGAAGGAACCAAGGAGGACAAGGAAAGCTGGACGAACTTCATGCGGGGGTTGAAGCAGCGGGGTTTGGCCGGAGTAAAGCTCTTCGTGAGCGACAAGTGCCTGGGGCTGGTAGAAAGCCTTGCGGATTTTTACCCAGAAGCGAAATGGCAGCGATGCACGGTGCATTTTTACCGCAACGTATGGACGGCGGTGCCGAGTGGGAAAGTCAAGGAAGTGGTGGCCATGCTCAAAGCGATCCATGCCCAGGAAGACCTGGCTGCGGCGCAGGAAAAGGCAAAGGCGGTCGTCTTTAAACTGCGGGAAATGAAGCTTGGCAAAGCAGCGGAACTGGTCGCGACGGGCATCGAGGAGACATTGAGCTACATGCACTTCCCCCGCGAACACTGGCGCAACCTGCGAACCAACAACCCGCTGGAACGCGTAATCCGGGAAATCCGGCGACGAACCCGAGTGGTAGGTTCCTTCCCCGACGGCCAGAGTGCCTTGATGCTCGCAGCCGCGCGGCTGCGGCACATCGCCGGAACCAAGTGGGGCAGCAAGCGCTACCTGGACATGAGCCGCCTGCGCGAGAACCCATCAGCCACAGAGGAAGCCGTAGCCTGATCGACAAATTTGATATCCGCCCCCGCGGGGGCGGATATCAAAACCAAACAAGAAACCCAAAAACAAAGACCAACCTTCCTCAGGCCATCAACTGAAAGTGCGAAAGAATCTGGACACTACCTAAACCGGCCCTGGGAAACGGGGGCTTTCGCCATCTCGTGACCCCCGGTTACTTCGCCAGCACAAACGTAAACCGCTCCTTCGTCCTGGGAAACTCAACCCGGACGCGCTGAGTAGCGGCCGTCTGGCTGAGCTGCGCCGTCCAGGGGGCTTGCGCGCCGGGGGCGGAGTGGAGCGTGGCCGAGGGCGCGGCTCCCTGCTCATGCACGGCGGCAAAAACTTCCCGCAGCGCCGCCCAGCTTGCCAGCCGTCCGCGGATGTGCACCGGGTCGCCCTGCCAACTACCCCCGGCAAAAACACCCTCCATCCGGGCCGAATTGCCGCTCTCCTGGAGGCGCATCAGCGGCACCCCGGGGCCCGCCAGGTAGTCGAGCTGGAAATCCTGGAGGCCGTTGCCGCTCAGGACCGTCTCGCCGATCACCGAACGCTTCGGCGTCGTGTATTGAAGCTGCCCCTGGGCGTTCTTCCAATGCGCGCCGGGGGTGGGGAAATCACGCGTCGTATGGCAGGCGGAAAGCGGGAGCAAAAGCAGCGCCGCGAGGGCGGCTTGAAGGGCGGTTCTCATTGCGGCTTTTTCGTTACCATTTTTTTACCAAACACGAAAGAACTGTCTTCCGATTCAATGCCAATGAGTTATGATCCCGCCATGATGCAACCCCCCTCCCGCATTGAAGAGGACTCTATGGGGAAAATGGAAGTTCCCGCCGGAGCCTTGTATGGCGCATCCACCCAGCGCGCCGTGTTGAATTTCCCCATTTCCGGATACCGGTTCAGCCGGGAGTTTATCCGGGCCTTGGGCCTCGTAAAATGGGCCGCCGCCGAGGCGAACCTGGAGCTTGGCCTCCTCGATGAAGAGCGCACCACCCTCATTTCCCGCGTGGCCGAGGAGATGATCAAGGGCAGCCTGGACGACCAGTTCGTGGTCGATATTTTCCAGACCGGCTCCGGGACGAGCACCAACATGAACGCCAACGAGGTGATCGCCAACCGCGCTTCCCAGATCGCTGGGACCCCGATCGGCTCCAAAGAGCCCGTTCACCCCAATGACCATGTCAACATGGGGCAGTCCAGCAACGACGTCATCCCCACCGCCGTCCACATCGCCGTCGGCGAAATGCTCCGCAACGGGCTGCTCCCCGCGCTGGAGAAGCTGCACGACTCCTTCGAGCGCAAGGAGCTGGAATTCTGGGAAGTGGTCAAAATCGGCCGAACCCATCTGATGGACGCCACCCCGATCCGCCTTGGCCAGGAGTTCAGCGGCTACGGGCGGCAGATCGAGTTCGGCCTCCTGCGGGTCGGCAACGGCATCGCGGCCATCGAGGAGCTCCCGCTGGGCGGCACCGCCGTCGGCACCGGCCTCAACTGCCACGCCGAGTTCCCCGCCAAGGTCATGCATCACCTCTGGAACCGCACCGGCATCGCCTTCCGCGAGGCGCGCAACCATTTCGAAGCCCAGGCCAGCAAAGACGCGCTGGTCCAGGTCTCCGGGCAGCTCAAAACCGTCGCCGTCTCTCTCTATAAGATCGCCAACGACATCCGCTGGCTCGGCAGCGGCCCGCGCTGCGGCCTGGGGGAGATCACCCTGCCCGCCACCCAGCCCGGCAGCTCGATTATGCCCGGCAAGGTCAACCCCGTCATGTGCGAAATGCTCATGCAAGTCTGCGCGCAAGTCATCGGAGCCGACGCCACCATCACCTGGGCCGGGGCCAACGGCAACTTCGAGCTCAACACCATGATGCCCGTCATGGCCTACGACCTCATGGAGACCATCCGCATCATGACCAACGCCGTGGAAGTCTTCCGCACCAAGTGCGTTGACGGCATCGAAGCCGACAAAGAGCGCTGCGAAGCGTTGATCGAGATTTCCATGTCCATGGTCACGGCGCTCACACCGCTGATTGGCTACGACCGGGCGTCTGAAATCGCCAAAGAGAGCAACGACAAAGGCCGCACCATCCGGGAAATCTGCCTCGACTGGAGAATTCTTCCCGAGGACGAGCTGGCCCGAGTGCTCGACCCGGTGACGATGACCAAGATCGCGGATTGAGAAACTTAACCGCAAAAGGGCACAAAAAACGCAAAAGGAGAACCCCGGTCTTTTTTTGTGCCTCTTACGCCTTTTTGTGGCTAAATCTTTGGCAAAATGGCGGCATTATCCCGGTTTTCCACTTGCCAACCCCGAAATTTTGTCGATACTAACCCCTCCTCAAAAATAAGAATATGGCAACGACGAACGAACTTCAGGGCATCAGATTGCACGACAAAGACACCGGCTCCGCCGACGTGCAAGTGACCCTCCTTACCCAGCGCATCCAACAGCTGACGGAGCACCTCAAGATCCACGCCAAGGATCACGCTTCCCGCCGCGGGCTCCTCATGATGGTGGCCAAGCGCCGCAGCCTTCTCGACTACCTCAAGCGTACCGCCAGCGAGCGCTACAAGGTTCTCCTCGAGAAGCTCAACCTCCGTAAGTAATACCCTTTTGGACAACTCCCGGGCCGGACGATCTCCTGCCCGGGGTTTTCCATTTCAGAGTAAGTGATCATTCACTTGCTCTTTTCTCATATAAACCACCCCGTTCCATTGGGGGACGGGATTATCCAAACAAAGCGCGGCGCTTGCAAAGGCGTAGCCGGAGACACGAGAAATTAAGGAACTATGAATTACGAAGCAAAAGACGGGCTCCCGTTGTGTGCTTCCTACTTCATAAGTCCTGATTTCTCCCGCTCCGGCGAAGCGTACGCCAGCGCTGCATTGAAGCTAGAGTATGCAACAATCGATCTACATCGAGGTGGGCGCGCAGCCCATCACTATTGAAACTGGCAAACTTGCCAAGCTCGCCGACGGTTCCGTAACGGTCCGCAGTGGCGACACCATTATCCTCGTCAGCGCCGTTTCCTCCACGACGGTCAAAGAAGGGCAGGATTTCTTCCCCCTCACCGTTGATTACCGCGAAAAAGCCGCTTCCGTGGGCAAAATCCCCGGTGGTTACTTCAAGCGCGAAGGCCGTCCGTCCGAGAAAGAAATTCTCACCTCCCGCATGACCGACCGTCCTCTGCGTCCGCTGTTCCCGAAAGGGTACCTCTACGACACGCAGATCATCGGCACCCTTCTGAGCGCCGACGGCGAAAACGATCCTGACATCCTGTTCATCAACGGCGCTTCCGCCGCCCTGATGGTCTCCGACATCCCGTTTGCCGGACCCGTGGGTGCGGTGCGCGTGGGCCGCGTTAATGGCGAATTCGTCATCAACCCCACCCACTCCCAGCGTCAGGGCAGCGACCTCGACATCGTCTACGTCGGCAACGAAACCGACGTCGTCATGATCGAAGGCGCCGCCGATGAAGTTCCCGAAGAGGAATTCATCAAGGCCCTGGAATTCGCCCAGCCCTTCGTCACCAAGCTCGTTCTCGGGCAGAAGGAACTCGCCGCCAAGGCCGGTAAAGAAAAACGCCAGGCCCCGCTCTTCATCGTTAAAGAAGAAGTGCTCGAAATCGCCTACCAGGTCGCCAGCGACCGGATCGAAGCCGCGCTCTACACCTCCGGCAAAGTCGCCCGCTCCAAGGCCGTTGACGCCATCAAAGCGGAAGTCAAAGCCGCCATTCTGGCCAAGTTCCCGGAAGTCACCGGGTTCGAAATTAGCCAGGCGTTCGATTACCTCCAGGAAAAAACCGTTCGCAAGAGCGCCCTGGACAAAGGCATTCGCGCCGATGGCCGCGGCTACCGCGACCTTCGCCAGCTGACCGCCGAAGTCGGCCTGCTGCCCCGCGCCCACGGTTCCGCCCTCTTCTCCCGTGGCGAAACCCAGGCCGTGACCCTCGCCACCCTGGCCCCTGCCGACGAAGCCCAGAACCTCGACGCCTACACCGGCGGCGAGACGGAAAAGCGCTTCATCCTGCACTACAACTTCCCGCCCTTCTCCGTGGGTGAAACCGGCCGCACTGGCAGCCCGGGCCGCCGCGAGATCGGTCACGGCGCCTTGGCCGAGCGTTCCATCGCCCCGGTCATCCCGGCCGAGAACGAATTCCCCTACGCCATCCGTATCAGCAGCGAGATCCTGGAATCCAACGGTTCCAGCTCCATGGCAACGGTTTGCGCGGGTGTCCTCGCCCTCATGGACGCAGGCGTGCCCATCAAGAAGCCCGTGGCGGGCATCTCCGTCGGCCTCGTCACCGAATACGACGCCAACGGCAGCCTCGTGCGCTACCAGACCATGACCGACATCCTCGGTTCCGAAGATCACTTCGGCGACATGGACTTCAAGCTTTGCGGCACCGACACCGGCGTCACCGGCTTCCAGCTTGACCTCAAGCTCACCAGCCTTCCCATCAAGATCCTTGCCGAAGCCGTTATGCAGGCCAAGGAAGCTCGCACCACCATCCTGGGCGTCATGGCCGCGGCGATCGCCGAGCCCCGTAAGGAGCTGAGCGTCTATGCCCCGCGCATCGAGACCGTCAAGATCCCCGTCGACAAGATCGGCCTCCTCATCGGGCCTGGTGGCAAGACCATCAAGGGCATCGTGGCCGAGACCGGCGCCGAGATCAACATCGAGGACGACGGCTCCGTGCACATCTACTCCAACAACGGCGAGAGCCTCCAGCGCGCGAAGGACATCATCGCGGGCATGACCAAGGAGATCGAAGTCGGCACCACCTACCACGGCACCGTCGTTTCCACCAAGGAATTCGGCGCGTTCGTCGAAGTGCTCCCCGGCAAAGAAGGCCTGGTCCACATCTCCGAGCTGGCCGACTTCCGCGTGAACAAGACCGAAGACGTCGTCCGCGTGGGCGATGCCATCTGGGTCAAGTGCATCGGCATCGACGACAAGGGCCGCGTGAAGCTCAGCCGCCGCGCCGCCATGAAGGAGCGCAACGAAGCCGCAGCCGCCGCGGGCGAAGAACCCGAGAAGTAAGCCGCCCAGTTTAGCAGCGAACTTTACAGCGCCTCACCAGGGAAACCGGGTGAGGCGTTTTTTTGCTGGCATTTCGGCTCGCCATGGGACTACTTTGACGCGCAATCCGGCTTGTTTTCCCCTCCTTATGAAAATCCGTTTCCCTCGTCCCCTCGTCGGGCTCGCTCTTGTCTCCGTAATGGGCGTCTCGGCGTTCGCGCAGCTTCAAGATGGCCCGGCGGTCAATCTTCCCCTGCTCCTCAAAGAGATCAAAGGCCTCAGAGAGAAGCAACAGCTCACCAGCAAGGCATTTGTCCAGAAGGTCGTCAGCGATTTCCGGAACGCCTCGGCCAGCAACGGCAACGCCATCTTGTTTTATCAAAACGCGCTCATGGCGACGAAAAACGAGACCGCCAGCGACGTGCAGGACATCTCCAAGATGGAGTCGATCCAGAGCGCCGCGCGCCTGCACCTCAACTACCTCGTCATGACCGTCCAGCGGGCCCTGGGGGCCACCACCCAGCAGCTTGAGCCCTCACTCACCGCCCACATCGCCGCCCTCCAGCAGGCTGGCGCAGGCGACGCCACCCTCTGGGTTCGCCGCGAAAAGGCCCGGCAACTCATGGAAGGGGGCAACCGCGCCGCCTCGCCGAAAAAAGGGACGCTTCCCGACGATAAGCTCCCGCTGTTCTGGGAACAGAAGCTCATCACCGGCTCTTATAAAGATAGCGTTTTCGTGAAGTGGTACGTGATCCAGAACCTGATCAGCGACGTGAAGGACTGGGCCGACAGCCCCGGAGACATCGACGGCATCTACCAGAGCACGCTCCTGCCCTACTACCGCCAGAGCAAGGACCCGCGCACCGTCGGCTACTGGGACCAGAAGCTCCAGATCGAGACCCAGAAAGCCACCGCGACCAGCTCCGCCTTCCAGATCGACCTGTTCAACCGCGTCAAGCGCCCTCAGATCCTCTGGAACCGTGCCAAGGATGAAATCGCCATCGGCCTGAAGAACAAAGGCATCACCGACATGGCCGACATCATCCGTGCCTACCCGGATCACCAGGACGCCGCAGACTGGATCTCGCAGCTCGAAGCCATGCTGCCCGGTGGCACGCCCAAGGCCGACGCCTCCGCATCGCCCGCAGCCCAGCCTTCCGCCAGCGCCGCGGCGCAGCCCACAGCGGCTCCGGCTCAGTAAAGATTCAAGCGGTTCGCCTTTTACCCCTCGTTGCCGTCCGTTCCGGTTGGCAACGAGGTTTTTTTTTAACGATCATGAAATTTCGCTCCCTTCTCTGCCTCCTTTCCCTGGCCCTCCTTTGTGCGCCCGGCCTGCATGCCGCGCAGGTGGTCGAAACTGATGTCTGCGTCTACGGCGGCGCGGCGGGCGGCGTCACGGCGGCGGTCGCCGCAGCGCGCCAGGGCAAAAAAGTGGCGCTGCTGGTCTTCAATCGGCACCTTGGTGGCATGAGCTCCTCCGGCCTCGGCTGGACGGACGTCGGCCACCTGGGCGATGCCTACATCCAGGGCCTGGCCCGCGAATTCTACACCCGCGTCGGTGCGAAGTACGGCGCGAGCAAAGCCAAGTGGACCTTCGAGCCGCATGTCGCCGAGGCCGTCTTCAATGACATGGCCCAGCAGGCCGGAGTGAGCGTCTACCTCGACCAGCGCCTGGCCAAAACCGCGATGAAAGGCCCCAACATCGCCGAGATCGCCATGGATAACGGCAACGTCTTCCGGGCGAAAGTCTTCATCGACGCCTCCTACGAGGGCGACCTGCTCAAACAAGCGGGCGTCAGCTACACCGTTGGGCGCGAGGCCAACGCCCAGTACGGCGAAACCCTCAACGGCATCCAGACCAAGACCCACGGCAACAACCTCCCCGGCGGCATCGACCCGTACCGCGTCAAAGGCGACCCCGCAAGTGGCCTGCTGCCCGGTGTGAACGCCGATCCTGGTGGAGCCGTGGGCAGCGCCGACAAGAAAGTGCAGGCCTACTGCTACCGGATGTGCCTCACCAACGTCCCGGCCAACCGCATCCCCGTGGCCCAGCCGCCCGGGTACCAAGAGGCCGATTACGAGCTGCTCTTCCGTGCCATCGAAGCCGGGCAGCAGGGGAAATTTTTCCAGACCAGCCCCATGCCAAATGGCAAGACCGACTCGAACAACGCCGGGGGCATCTCCACCGACTACATCGGCTACAACTACGACTACCCCGAGGCCGACTACGCCACGCGCGCCTGCATCGCCAAGGCCCATGAAACCTGGCAGCGCGGCTTGATCTGGACCTTGCAAAACCACCCGCGCGTTCCGGCGGAAATCCGCGAAAAATACGCCCAGTGGGGCCTGCCCGCCGACGAATTTGCGGACAATAACCACTGGCCCTACGAGCTCTACGTTCGCGAGGCGCGCCGCATGGTGTCGGCCTGCGTCATCACGCAGAGCTACTGCCTGAGCGAGAGCCCCGTGGAGGATCCGGTCGGCCTCGCCGCCTACATGATGGACTCGCACAACTGCCAGCGCATCGCCCAGGGAGGGCAGGTGAAAAACGAGGGCGACGTCGAAAAGAAATTCGCCAAGCCCTTCGGCGTCCCTTACCGCGCCCTGGTTCCGAAAAAAACCGAGTGCGCCAACCTGCTCACGCCGTGGAGCGTCTCCGCCACCCACATCGCCTTTGCCTCCGTGCGCATGGAGCCCGTTTTCATGATCCTGGGGCAGTCGGTCGGCACCGCCGCCGCCCTCGCCATAGCCCAAGGCTGCGCCGTTCAGGACGTCCCGTATCCCGCGCTGCGGGAACAGCTTGTTAAGAACGGCCAGCTCCTGGAACTCTAAAAAGGATCGTTCAAATCCGAGATGCGGATGAGTTTCTTATTAACGAATTCCTCCAAGCCGAGGGTCGAAAGCTCGTGGCCATAACCGGAGCGTTTGACTCCGCCAAAGGGAAGATCCGGGGCCGTCCAGGTCGGGTGGTTGATGAAAACCATTCCCGTTTCAATCTGGTCCGCCACCCTCTTGCCTCGCTCCACGTCATTAGTGAAAACTGAGCCGCCCAGGCCGAACGGAGAATCATTCGCCAGCTCAATGGCGGCCTGCTCATCCTTGACGCGGTAGATGACCGCCGCCGGGCCGAAAAGCTCCTCGTAGAAGGCCTTCGTGCCAGGTTGGACATCCGTGAGAATGGTCGGTTCCACGAAAGCTCCCTTGCGCTCGATTCGCTTTCCGCCAAGGAGCACCGTGGCCCCCTCCTTCACGGCACTTTGAATCTGATCTGCAAGATGAACAGCCGCGTCCTCCGAACTAAGCGGACCGAGTTCCGTTTCCCTCTCCAGCGGATCCCCTACTTTGAGCCCGCTCATGCGTTCGGTGAATTTCCTGGTGAACTCATCCGCCACGGCCTCCTCCACAATCAGTCGCTTGGAGGCGATGCAGCACTGGCCGGTATTGTTCATGCGCCCCACGTAAGCCCATTCGACCGCCCGGTCGATGTCCGCATCATCCAGCACGATGAAAGCATCGCTGCCTCCCAGCTCAAGGACCGACTTTTTCAGATTCTTTCCGGCCGCGGCAGCGAGATGCGAGCCAGCGTCTTCACTCCCGGTGAGCGACACCCCCTTGATCCGCACGTCAGACACCAGGGAGGAAATTTTCCCGCCGGGAATGAGAAGGTTGGTATAAAGCCCCTCGGGCGCTCCCGCTTCGGCAAAAAGCTCCTCGATGGCTATCGCGCACTGCGGCACGATGGACGCATGCTTGATGAGCACCACGTTGCCGATCATCACATTGGGCGCGGCAAAACGCGCGACTTGGTAGAAAGGGAAATTCCACGGCTCCACGCCAAGTAAAATACCGATCGGGCTATGGCGGATAAAGGCTTCGCCTAACTTGGTCTTGATAGGCCGGTCGGCCAGCAATGCGGCAGACTCGTCGGCATAATAGTCGAAGATATCCGCGCTCAGGTCGATCTCGCCTTCGCTTTCGGCGATGAGTTTGCCCATCTCAACGGTCAGCAGCCGGGCTAAGGCTTCTTTCTTTTTCCGCATCAGAGCGGCAACGCGGTGCAATAACTCCGAACGCTCCGCGAAGCTGACGCCGCGCCAGTGGCGAAACTCCTTCTCCGCGGTGGCAAGCGCCGCTTCGATAGCTTCCGGCGTCATTTCGTCAAAAGCCTTCACGAGTTCGTTGGTATAGGGATTGATGGATGCTATAGACATTTTTTTCTCCGGTTGGTCTCGATCATCGCCAAGGGCTCGTTTGCTCATGCGCGCCGGTCGTGTCAATTCGCATGCCCACGGCTGTTTGGTTGGCTTCGGCTCCAGAGGGTTGCCAGGAAAATCACATGGAATTTTGACTTTCCGGCCCGAGCCTGATTGACTGCTCCTCTTATCATTTATGGAAGAGCCCAATGCCCTCTTTGAAACCCGCCGCCAAAAGATGCTCGCCCTGCGAGAGAAAGGCGTGGACCCGTACGGCCACCGCTTTGCTCTCACCGGCTCCGTGGGCGAGGTGCGGGAACGTTTTGCCGAAGGCCGCTGCGAATGCATCGCCGGTCGCATCACCGCCCATCGCGACATGGGCAAAAGCCACTTTCTGGACCTCACCGATTCCACCGGCCGCATCCAGGTATTCGTCCACGCCAAGGAGGTGGGCCCCGAGGCCTACGCAATCTTCCAGCTCCTCGATATGGGCGACTTCCTCGGCGTCGAGGGCGAGACCTTTACCACCCGCACCGGCGAGCCGACCCTGCGCGTCAAGAGCCTGACGGTCCTCTCCAAATCGCTCCGCCCGCTGCCCGACAAATGGCACGGCCTCGCCGATGTGGAGACCCGCTACCGCAAGCGCTACCTCGACCTGCTGGCCAACCCGGAGTCCAAGGAAGTTTTCAAAAAGCGCATCGCCATCATCCGCGAAATGCGCCGGTATCTGGAGGATCGCGGCTTCCTGGAAGTCGAGACGCCCATGATGCAGCCCGTGGCGGGAGGCGCGGCGGCCACGCCGTTCAAGACCCACCACAACGCGCTCGATATCGACCTCTACCTGCGCATCGCCCCGGAGCTGTTCCTTAAGCGCCTGCTCGTCGGCGGCTTCGACCGCGTTTTTGAGCTCAACCGCAGCTTCCGCAACGAAGGCGTTTCCCGGCGGCACAACCCGGAGTTCACCATGCTGGAGATCTACCGTGCTTACTCCGATTTCGAGGAAATGGCCAACATGGTCGAGGAAATGGTCTGCACCGCGGCGGAGAAGGTCATCGGCACGCTCAAGATCGAGCACAAGGACGCCGAGGGGAACGTGATTCGCACGATCGACCTCACCCGCCCGTGGCGGCGCGCCCCGTACCGCGAACTCGTCAACGAAGCCGTCCCCGGCTGGTTCGAGCTGACCCCGGAGGCCCGCCGCGAACGCTGCCAGGAAATGAAGATCGAGCTTTCGCCTGAAATGGCCGATTTCGAAGTCACGCAGCACGTTTTTGAAAAGCTGGTGGAGGAAAAGACCTTCAACCCATGCTTCGTCACCCACTGCCCGACGGAACTTGTGCCGCTGGCCAAGCAGAACCCGAACGACCCGAGCGTGGTGGACGTCTACGAGCTGGTCATCAACGGCCAGGAAATTTCGCCCGGCTACTCCGAGCTCAACGACCCGATCGTCCAGCGCCAGCGCCTCGAAGCGCAGGCGGGCGAGGAGATCCAGAAGATCGACGAGGACTTCCTCGCCGCGCTGGAGCACGGCATGCCCCCGGCGGGCGGCGTCGGCATCGGCATCGACCGCTTGGTGATGATGCTGACCGGCGCGGAGTCGATCCGCGACGTGATCTTATTCCCTCACATGAAGTCGCGGCCTGTGGACTTCAAGGCGTAGGGCTGCTTTTCAAGCTTCACGCAAAGGCGCAAAGGGAGTTTCTCTTTGCGCCTTGCGTGCTTTTATTTTGCGCTTTCCCGGGGCTTTGGGGCGTCGCTGTAAGCTTCGCTGATCGGCCAGCCGCAGGAGTTGACGATGGTGACGCGAACCACGATGGCAACGGCCCGTTTTTGAGCATCGGTTGTCCAATTCAGAAGAACAGAATGGCCGTCCTCAATCTGTAATTTATTTTTGATGGCTATCTGCGTTTGCTTTTTATCCCGGCCAAATTTCAGCTGATAATTAAGAAGCAAATCCGTGGTGTTTGCATCCGCGCCGATGACGGGCTGAACCTGGAGCCTGCTTGAGGAGTCTCCTTTTTGCTGGGTGATTTTGGCTTCCTGCCCGCTTAGTGATACGCAGAGTTGGCGGTCCAGGAGATTGCCCGAGGTTTCCAGTTGCTTGAGGTCATGAGGGGTGAGATTTCCTTTCTTTGGAAGCAAAGCCGCCGAGGACTCGGGAACGCGGAAGGCACTGACTTCACACTGAACTTGAGGAGGCAACCCGTCACAGATGACGATAAAGATTTGCTCAATGAGATCGAGATTCACCTGAGTCTGCCGGAGGATAACGCATGGCACTTTTTCTTCGTAAACCGCCTCGCTGCCCGTGGGAAATGGGATTCCCAACCGCATTAAATAGTCTTTAACATCGGGCCGTGGATCGTTATCAGAGATAGGTTTGACTCCGGGGGCCAGCTTGTGTCCCCCTGTTTTGCTCGCCGGGTCGGGAACAACAAATATCCCCATCGGCGCGGGATAGGCTTGCAGGATCAGCGGTTCCGGTACGGTTTCATGTTCATTTGCGCCAAGGGTGGCGCATAGACACAAGAGCGTGGCTATAACGATTTGGATTTTAGGAAGGGCATCCATGCTCTGGGGAAAATGGGGTGAGCAAAACGAAGGTCTACCTTCCGCCCTCAGACCTCACCGCCAGCAGCGCCAGCATCCGGCCGGTCTGGCCTTTTTCCATGCGGTAGGAGTAGTAGCGGTCCGGTTCCGCTCCGGTGTTGGAGCCGCAGTCGACCACTTCGCCCACGCCCGCTTCCTGGCATTGCCGCACGATCTCGGCGGCGAAATCAACCTCGTAATGCGGGGGCCGGATGCACGGGCTCAGCTGCACGATCACCTTGGCCGGGTCGGTGCCAAAGGCGCAGTGCATTTGCTCCAGCATGGCGGGGACCACGCCCAGTTCCGTCCCTTTCCGCCCCGAGTGGGCCAGGCCGATGACGTTGTTTTCCGTGTCCACCGCGTAGACCGCGCAGCAGTCGGCCACGTAGATGCCCAAGCAGATGTTGCGCTGGTCGGTGATGAGCGCGTCGACGCCGGGAACCACCGGGATGGGGGCCGGTTTGCCGATCCGATGCAGCGGGGAGGCGGTCGGTTTGGCGGCCGAGCTATCCACGATGGCCACGCGGTTGCCGTGGACCTGCTCGGCGGTGACAAACGGCATCCCCTGGAAGCCCAGGTCGCGCCGGGCCTGCTCGTGGTAGCGGGCCAGTCGGGTGAGGGCCGTCACGCGGTCGGTGTGGACATCGAGGTCCGATACGCGGCCGATAAATGCGTTTTGCACCGGGCCGCCCACTGAAAGGGCGGGGAAGGTTTCCACGAGAATGCTCATAGGGGAAGTTTTCTACGGTTTATCGCCGGTATCAAACGGAATTTCCCGCCCGGGGACGCTTTGAGGCCCTTTTATAGCCTCCTAGGCGGAAGCCGGTTGCGCCGCCATGGAATAAACGCGCGGAACCGGCATGGGCGAGGGGGAGGGCGTCGGGGTCGGGGAGGGGGGGACGGCCCCCGGGTGGTCCTTCGAGTTGCTGCCCGGCAGCGGGCATATTCCCGGCTCGATCAGGACCGAGGGGCACACGTTGTGCTGCTCGTAGCGGAGCAGCGCATTGCGCAGTTCGGTCTCGGCCAGAGCGCAAAGGGAGGGGTCGATTTTTTCGATCCGCGTGTAGAGCAGCAGGAAGTAGTTGCGCATCAGGACGCGGTGGCCCTCCTCGGTTTTGGCAGCGCGGGCACGGGCCAGCTCTGCCTGGATGACGGGGTCGGCAAGCAGGTCGGTCTTGATCTGGCGCATCCGGATGGCCTGGCGAAGCTGCGCGGAGGTCCCTTTTTTCATCGATTCGGGGACATCCGGCACGGGGGGGCGGGCTGGGGCCGGAGTGGGCGCGGCGGTGGTGGGTTCGGGGGCCTCGGGAGCGGGCTGGGCCGGGGCCGGGATCGACGGGAAAAGGTCCCCAGGGGGGAGCAAGTCGGTGGTCGAGCCGGAGCCGGTCGGGTCCTGCGCCCGGCCGGTCAGGGTGAGCGCGGCGGCAAACGCGGCGGCGAGAAGGGAAATGGTTTTCATGGGTCGATGCACCAGCGAACCTTTAGGCAACCAGAAATTGACCGGTTTGAAAAGCAGGCTTTTAAACGGGAAGAATGGGATCGGCCCTTGTAATTTCCAAAATTCATTTGAATGTTTGCCGGGCTGGTAAAGTCTCATCGGTATGAAACGGCGAAAAGTACCCCACCGGTCTTTCGCCGCTTCCCCAACAACCTTGGATATGAAATCAAAAACAATCGTATTTGCAGCACTGCTAGTAGCCGCCGTGATGGCGCTCTTTGCCCCGCGACAGGCGCAGGCAGGCGTGACTTTCTCTTATTTCTACGAGAGCTTGCTCCCGTACGGCGAATGGGTGGACGTGGACCAGTACGGCTACTGCTGGGCCCCGCGCGGCGTGACGCCCGACTGGCGGCCCTACACCGACGGCTACTGGACCTACACCGACGCCGGGTGGACCTGGGTTTCCTACGAAGATTTCGGCTCGATCACCTACCACTACGGCCGCTGGGTGCGGCTGGAGGAGGCGGGCTGGGTCTGGAAGCCCGATTTCCGCTGGGGCCCCGCCTGGGTCTCCTGGCGCCAGAGCGACCGCTACATGGGCTGGGCTCCGTTGCCGCCGGATGTCGCCTTTAACGAGGACAACGGCGTCGGCGTCTGGGTGGACCGCGATTACGACATCGGCCCCTCGGCCTACTCCTTCTGCGAGACGCGCTACTTTGGCGCGCCAGCTATCCGCAACGTCATCGTGCCGGTTGGGCGCAACGTTGAGATCCTGGACATGACGGTGAACATCACCAACATCACCTACATCAACACCCGGGACCACGGGCGGCTGGTCTACTGCGGCGGGCCCGACTACCGCTGGCTGGCGTCGCGCACCGATCGCCCCATCAACCGCCTGGAGCTGGTGCTCCGGACCGATGGCGACTGGATGCACCGGGGCCGCCCCGAGCTTTCGCGCAACGCGGGCCTGCAACTCTTCATCGACGCGCCGGTCATCGAACCGCCGCATGAGCGCTTCGCCCCGCCGCATGTGGCCCGCGAAATCCGCGCCCCGCGCATCGACCGGGGCTGGGGCATCGTGGCCGATCCCGGGACGCGCGATCGCATCCACCAGCGTTACCAGGAGCAGACCCGCGGCCTCACCGCACAGAGCGCCCCGGCTTACCGGGTGAACGAGGCCGAAGTTCGCAGCTTTGTCCGTGAACCCCGCCCCGCTCAGTCCGGCGCGCCGGGTGCCGTGCAGAACGTTCAGAACAACGTGCAGCGCGGTTCGCAACAGCCCCAGCAGGCGGTGCAGCAGCCCGCCGGAGCCCAGCCTTCGGCCCAGTCGACGCAGGGTTCGCACCGGGGACCGGGCGCGGGGCAATCGCAGGCGGTGCAGACGCAGCCGCAAGATCGGCCTTCGGCTCAGCCGACGCAGGGTTCGCACCGGGGACCGGGCGCGGGGCAATCGCAGGCGGTGCAGACGCAGCCGCAAGATCGACCTTCGGCTCAGCCGACGCAGGGTTCGCATCGGGGATCGGGTGCGGGGCAATCGCAGGCGGTGCAGACGCAGCCGCAAGATCGGCCTTCGGCTCAGTCGCAGGCCACCACGGTTCCGCAGCGGGCCCAGTCTTCGGTGCAGGCCGCCCAGACGCCGAAAGCCCCGGCCCAGCAGGCTTCGCAAGTTCAGCGTTCGGTTTCCGAACCGCAGCGCCAGGCCACGGAAGGCGCTCGCAGCCAGCAGCGCCAAACCGAACAGTTCCAGCGTAACCCGGTGGAACAGCGGCAGCGCCAAGCCTCTGAAGGTGCCCGCAGCCCGCAGCGCCAAGTGGAGCAGCCGGTCCAGCGGCGCGAAAGCGCGGCCCCTCAGCAGGCGGCTCCCCAGCAGTCCCAGGGCCAGCAAAACTCCTCCAGGGAGAGGGAAAAGGACCGCAGGAAGCCCGACCGCCCGAACGAGCCCTTCAACAACCAGTAGAACGGGTTTTCGCCAACGGTGAATTTGAATCGGGGCGGCTTAACGGCCGTCCCGATTTTTTTTAGGCGGCTGGCCCGGGGCGCTTTTGTCTATAGCTAGAGCAGGGGAGGGTTTGACCTCCAGGGCGTTGCCGGTAGCGTCTTTGTCTGGAAGGCGAAACCCGCTTCCATCTTTAAACTAAATGGCTCCGCATCCTATATTTGATATTACCGCCTATGGGGCGATCGGCGATGGCAAAACCGTCAACACCCGCGCCTGCCAGGCTGCGGCATGCGCCTGCCGGGACCAAGGCGGCGGCACGCTCCTGGTGCCGCCCGGGGACTTTGTGACAGGGATTTTGCAGCTTTTCGGCGATACCGTTTTGCGCATCGAAAAAGGCGCTCGTCTGATCGCGAGCCCCGAACGAGAGGATCACCGCGTTGGGGAGGCCGTCGGCGGGCTCCTGTACGCCCTCGATGCGCCGAATATCGTCGTGACCGGCGAAGGCGTTCTAGATGGCAATGCCGATCTGTTTTTTTCCCGGGAAGTGGTGCCGATGGGGGCGGATTTCAGGGCCTCCGCGACCTGCCAGGGGCAATGCGGCGCGTCGTATGGAACCTCCTCTGCCGTCCACGGTCCCGTGCGGCCATTGAACCGCCCCGGGAACATGCTGGTCTTCGCCCGCTGCACGAATCTGACGATTGAAAACGTGACCATCACCGGGGCGACTTATTGGACCACGCATGTGGCCGATTGCGACGGCGTCACCGTTCGGAACGTCCAGATTTTCAACAACGTCACCCATCCCAACAACGACGGGCTGCATTTCACCACCTGCCGCAACGTCCTGGTGGAAAAATGCCACATCGTGTGCGGCGACGACGCCATCGCGATCACCGGATTCAACCACCCCGCCGGGGAGGCCGAGATCGCGCTCGGGCTGAGCGGAATCGTCGGAGTCTGCGAGGGGATCGAAGTGCGCGACTGCCATCTTTCCAGCCGTTCATCGGCGGTACGCATCGGCTACGGAAAAAATCCGGTTCGCCGGGTGACGTTGCGGAACCTGGACATCGTCGACAGCAACCGGGGCATCGGCATCTACGCGCGCCAGGCGGGCGTGGAAGATGTGACGGTGGAGAACTGCCGCATCCGGACCGCGCTCTTCCACGGCAACTGGTGGGGCCGGGGCGAGCCCGTGCAGGTATCGACGGTGATGTTCCCTGGGGAGACGCAGCTATTCCCGATCCGCAATTTGGTCTTCCGGGACATCGAGGCGACCGGCGAGAACGCCTTCACGCTCTATTCCCAAGAGCCGGGCGGCATTGAGAATGTCCAGCTCATTCGGGTGCAAGCGACCTTCCGCAAAGGCGAATTGTTCGAAGCGTGGGGCGGAAACCTCGACCTCCGGCCCGCCGCTGATTTGAAGCTGGCGATCCACGCCGGGGGCACCGCGCCGCTGTGGGCGGTCGGTGTGGCCCGGCTGGAGCAAACGGACTGTGCATGGCGGATCGCTCCGGGCGCTGAAAGTGTTTGTGATGCGGTGTCTGTAGTGCGATAAGGGGTGACTCAATGATTCTTTCGGACGACATCGGAGCCACCCAGGTTCTCAAATGGCAAGACGGCAAGCAGGCCGTTTTCATGCTGGAGTTCGACGACAGCGCGCCGAGCGCCATCACCACGGCGATCCCCGAACTCAGCAAGCGGGGAATGCCGGGAACCTTTTATATCAACCCAGGTAACCCGCCGTTTCTCGCCCTAGAAAAGCAATGGGAAAGCCGCTTTCCGGACCCTTGCGTCGTATTGGGTAATCACACCTTTTCGCATGTTGGCGCATTCTCCGTGCCGCAGCTCGACGACGAGCTGGCCCGCTGCAACGATGCCATCCGGCGGCTCGATCCCGGCTGCAACTGGCCGCGCCTGGTCTCCTTTGGGCAACCGGGCGGCGTGCCCTGGAACGTGAGCCCGGAGGAAGAGGCGGCGCTTTTAGCGAAATACCGCTTGGTCAGGCGGCCGCCTTTCTGGGGCTACCCGTTCCAGACCCAATCGGGGGAGGCGGTGCTTGCGCTAGTGGACGCCGCGCTCGCAACAGGCGAGATGGGCCATCACGATTTTCACGGCGTCGGCGGGGACTGGCATTCCACCCCGCTGGAGATTTTCCTGGCGCTGCTCGACAAGCTGGAGGCAAACCGCGATCGCCTTTGGATCACGGACCCCGTTTCCTGGCATCAATACGCCACGGAGCGCGAGGGCGCGGCAGTGCAAGCCGGAGCGACGGGGCCCGATGCCATTGAAGTCGAGCTTTCCACCGGCGGCGATCCCGCGTTTTACGATTTGCCGCTGACCCTTGCCACCCGGGTGCCCTCGGCCTGGCGGGCGTGCCGCGTCGTGCAGGGGCGCTGGGAGAACACGGTGCCGGTTCGGGATGGGACGGCGAGGTATGCCGCGCTCCCGGGCGGGGAAAAGATCCGGCTTGGGCCCGCGTAGCCGCCCCCCGGCGGCGGATAACTTTTACAGCCAAGGCAAAAGCCGTTGCCCCCGGGGCCGGGTTCGACTATGGGTTGGGGAGGATGATACAAAGCCAGCAAATCCGGTTGTTCAAAGTCTTCGGCATCACGGTCCATTTGCATTGGTCCTGGTTCCTCGTGGCGGCTTATGAGATGCAACGGATGTCGCAACGCAGCTCGCTCGGCTGGGCCGCCGCCGAGTATCTGGCCCTTTTTGGCATCGTGCTGCTGCACGAATTCGGCCACGCGCTGGCCTGCCGCCAAGTGGGGGGCTCGGCCAATGAAATCATCCTCTGGCCGCTGGGCGGCGTCGCTTTCGTGAGCCCTCCGCAGCGCCCGGGCGCGACGCTCTGGAGCATCGCCGCCGGGCCGCTGGTGAATGTCGTGCTGGCCATTCCGCTCGCGGCGGCGTTTTTCTTTTTGGACGGCGACGCATTTCCCGCCCTGCATAACTTTGTTTTCAGGGTGTTTTTCATCAACGCGGGGCTCTTGATTTTCAACATTCTGCCCATCTACCCGCTCGACGGCGGGCAGATCCTGCGCTCGCTGCTCTGGTTTTTCATGGGCCCCGTGCGAAGCCTTTGGATTGCCGCGCTCATCGGCGTCGTCGGTGCGTCAGCTCTGGTGGTGCTGGCCTACCTGAACGGGTCGATCTGGACTGCAGTGATCGCGATCTTCATCGCCACCCAATGCTGGCGCGGTTTCAAAGAAGCGCAGCGTTTGAAACGCTTGGAAGCCATCCCGCGCCACAACGCTTTTTCCTGCCCCGCTTGCAACGCGCACCCGATGCAGGCGCCTATCTGGCTTTGCGGCGGCTGCGGCCAGCCGTTCGATCCGTTTCTGCACGACGGCGTGTGCCCCTCGTGCGGGCGCGCCCTTTCCGCCGCGACGTGCCCCGACTGCCGCGAGGCCCATTCCCTCCAAACGTGGGGCGTGGGCCGGTAGCGCGCCGGGGCTGCAAATTAGTGATCCGCCTCTTCGGTCGTCACGGACGGGTCAGCCGCGCTGGACTCCTGGAGCGCCTGTTCGAACGCCCGCCAGGCCAGCATCGCGCATTTTACGCGTTGCGGGAACTTCCTTACGCCGCCGAGCACGTTCAGGTCGCCCAGCTCCTTCGGGCCCCGGCCCGGATCTTCGTCCGCCGGAGCCGAGACGCGGTCGTGGAAAAGGTGGAGCATCCGCTGCGCTTCCTCGCGCGGCTTGCCTTTGAGCTTCACGGTCATTAGCGAGGCCGAGGTCATGCAGACCATGCAGCCCGCGCCGGTGAATTTGAGGTCCTCCACCTTGTCGGATCCGAACTTCACATGCAGGTCGATGGAGTCGCCGCACGACGGATTATCGCCGTGCACATGGACGATCTCCTCGCCCTGGAGCTCGCCGAAATTGCGCGGCCGGTGAGCGTGGTCGGTGACCACCATCTCGTAAAGCTCGCCCAGTGGCAGCGATACCGCCGCGGCTGCTTCCGCTCCCGCTGCCGCGCCGAGAATCTCCACCATCCGGTCGATCTCCGCCTTCGTGTTGTAAAAATAGAAACTCGCGCGCGCCGTGGAGACGAGCCCCAGCTTGCGCATCAGCGGCTGCGTGCAGTGGTGGCCGCCGCGCAGCGCCAGGCCGTGTTCGTCGGCCATCGTCACGAGGTCGTGCGCATGGGTCTCGCCGATGACGAAACTGATCACCGCTCCGCGCGGCGTCCCGGCGGGCGGACCCAGGATCTTGAGCCCGGGAATCTTGCCCAGCTTGTCGAGCGCATACTGAGTCATCTCGGCATCGTGGTCCCAAATCGCCTGCCGCCCGATGGACTCGATGTAATCCACCGCCGCGCCGAGCCCGATGGCTCCCGCGATGTTCGGCGTCCCGGCCTCGAAGCGGTAGGGGGCGTTCTTGAAGGTGCTTTTTTCGTAGTGCACCGTCTCGATCATGTCGCCGCCGCCCTGCCACGGCGGGATGGAGTTGAGGATCGCCTTCTTGCCGTAGAGCGCGCCGATGCCCGTCGGCCCGCACATTTTGTGGCCGGAGAGGGAAAGGAAATCGCACCCGATGGCCTGAACGTCCAGGGGCAGATGCCCCGCGCTCTGGGCCGCGTCCACGAGCGTTACCGCGCCGACCTTCCGGGCCGCCGCGCAAAGCTCCTTGACCGGGTTGATCGTCCCGAGTGAGTTGGAAATATGATTGAATGCGAAAAGCTTCACATCGTCGGTCAGCACCTCGTCGAGCTTTGTGAGGTCCAGCTCGTGCCGGGCGTTGATCGGGAAATAGCGCAGCTTCGCCCCGGTCCGTTCCGCGAGGAGCTGCCAGGGCACCATGTTACTGTGGTGCTCCATTTCGGTGATCAAGATCACGTCCCCTTCGTGGATGAACGTCTCGCCCCAGGTCTGCGCCACGAGGTTGATCCCCTCCGTTGTGCCCCGGGTGAAGACGATCTCCTCCGGGCTCGCCGCGTTGAGGTAGCGGGCCACTTTTTTGCGGGCCTCCTCGTAGGCGTCCGTGGCCCGGGCGCTCAGCTCATGCATGCCGCGATGAACGTTCGCGTTGTCCCGCTCGTAATAGTGGCGGATCGCGTCGATCACGGCCTGCGGCTTCTGCGAGGTCGCCGCGTTGTCGAAATAGATCAGCGGCTTGCCATGGACTTGTTGGTTGAGGATGGGGAAATCAGCGCGGATTTTCTCCCACGAAAGGTTGGTTGCATTCATTTTACGTTACGCTTCAGCCGTGCTTGGGTGCATTCGCACCCCGCCCCGCATTTTTTCTTCCGAAAGATAAAGTACAGCAGCGCCACCGCTATCACCGCTCCCACGAGGATTTGATCGAGAATCGGGTTCATAATCGGATATTGTTTAATTGTTAGTGAAATCCCAGCAGGCGTCCCCCTTGGTATACCGCGAAGGCGCCCACCCACGCCAGCGTGGAGAGCAGCGCGATCTGGATGAGCGGCCAGCGCCAGGAGTTCGTCTCGCGCCGTACCACCGCCAGCGTGCCGATGCACTGCATCGCCAGCACGTAAAAGACCATCAGCCCGAGGCAGACCAGCGGCGTGAAGACCGGCGTCCCGTCGGGGCGCGTCTCGGCGCGCATCGTGTCGCGCAGCGTCCCTCCTTTGCTGGCGTCGTCTCCGGCCTTTTCGTCTCCCTCCACGTTGTAGACAATGCCCATCGTGCCCACGAAGACCTCGCGGGCGGCGAAGGAACTAATGAGCCCCACGCCGATCTTCCAATCATACCCCAGCGGCTTGATGATCGGCTCGATGCCCCGGCCCATTTGACCGGCAAAGCTCTGCGCCATCGCATCGCTGCGCGAGACCGTGGGATCGGCCGGTTTCGGGAAGCTCACCAGCGCCCACAGCAGCACCGAGAGCGCGAGAATCACCGTGCCCGCGCGGGTCACAAAAAGCCCCGCCCGATCCTTCATGCAGACGCCCACGTTCCTCAACGACGGCTTGCGGTAGGGCGGCAGCTCCAGGAGCAGCATCGAGGCGTCGCTCTTTAAAAAGGTCCGCTTCATCACGAACGCCAGCGAGAAGGCCATCGCCACGCCCAGCCCGTAGAGGGCCAGCATCATGCCCGCTTTGGTTAGCGGAGCCGTCCGCGGCAGAAGCACGGAAATCATCAGCGTGTAAACCGGGATGCGCGCCGAGCAGCTCATCAAGGGAGCCACCAGGATCGTCGCGATCCGGTCATTGCGGTTCTCCACCGTGCGCGCCGCCATCACGCCCGGAATGGCGCAGGCAAAGGAGCTTAAAAGCGGAATAAACGACTTCCCGTGCAGCCCCACCAGCGACATCACGCGGTCCATCATGAACGCGGCGCGCGCCATGTACCCGCTATCCTCCAGGAGCCCCAGGAAGAAATAGAGGATCATGATCTGCGGCAGGAAAATCAGCACCCCGCCCACCCCGGGGATGATGCCGTCCACCAGCAGACTGCGCACCTGGCTCTCCGGCAGCCGCCCGCCGAGCCACTCGCCCAGCGCGTGAACGCCCGAGTCGATCCAGTCCATCGGGATCTGCGCCAGCGTGAAAATCGAAAGGAACATCAGCGTCATCGCGCCGATGAAAAACACCCAGCCCCACACCCGGTGAATCAGCACCCGGTCGAGGCGATCCGTCAGCGACGGGCTCCCCCCGCGCGCGGGTTTCACCACCGTGCGTTGGCAAATGCGGTTGATCCACTCATAGCGCGCCTCCACGAGCACGCAGAGCGGGTCCAGCCCCCCGGCTTTGAGCCGGTTCTGGGCCGCCGTCACCCCGGCCACCACCGTCGCCCGATGGGCCGCCAAGTCCTCCAGCGCCCGGTCGTGCAGCGTCAGCAGGAGCAGCGCCTCGGAGAATGCCTGGTTTGGGGAAAGCGGCAACGTTTGCGCCAGCGTGCGCACCTCGGCGTCGATGGCCACGGGCATCGGCGGGCGCTTGAGCGGAGGCGTCAGCGTCGTTTGCGAAATGGCGGTCTTCAGCTCAACGATGCCGCGTCCCTCGGTGGCCACCACCGGGATCACCGGCACGCCGAGCTCCTCCTCCAGTGCCGCCACGTCCAGGCGGATGCCGGAGCGCTCGGCCATGTCGAACATGTTGAGCACCACGACCATCGGCAGATCAAGGTCCAGCAGCTGCGCCACCAGATAAAGATTGCGCTCCAGGTTCGAGGCGTCTACCACCGCGATCACCAGATCCGGCTGCGGCGTTCCGGCCTCGCGGCCCAGGAGCACATCGCGCGAAACCGCCTCGTCGGGCGAGCGCACTTGCAGGCTGTAGGCACCCGGCAGATCAAAGAGCACCATCGGCTCCCCATGGAGCCCATAAAAGCGGCCCACCTTGCGCTCCACCGTCACGCCCGGGTAGTTGCCCACCTTTTGGCGCAGGCCCGTTAGGAGATTAAATAGCGTGCTCTTGCCGCAGTTCGGGTTGCCCGCGATGGCCACGTGGCGGTGCCCCTTGCCCGGGCCAATTTGATGATGAGCTGGTGCGTGACTGTGGCTGTGGCCGTTGTGGCTGGAACGCTCGACTGGGTGCGCAACGTTCATAGACAGGCCACACGTATCCCCCGGGCTTCCCGCTTGCGGAGGGAAAGACGGTAGCCGCGCACTTCAATTTCAATGGGATCGCCGAGCGGAGCAAACCGGATGAGCTCCACTTCGGCCCCCGTGGTCAGGCCCATCTCCAGCAGGCGGGCGCGCCGTTCCGGCGGAAGGTCAAAGCCCGTGATACGGGCCACCTGGCGTGCCGCTAGCGTCGCCAGCGAGACACCGGGGAGAGCTGTTTTTTGGGAAGCAGAGCGGTTCATATTGAGGTCTGATGGTATTGAGATTCAATCGCAAAATCAAGCGATATCTTGTGAAAAGAAGAATGCCGCCCTCGCGCTCTGGTGTCAAAAAAAGAGCGAAAGGCGGTCAGAAGAACGCAAAAAACGGCAAGGGAGGACGTTTCCAATAGCGCCTCCCTTGCCGTCTACCGATAGCTTGTCCCGGAGATCACGGAGGAAAGGTAGAGGGGAAATCACCTCTTCCGAACTCCGTGTCCTCCGTGCCTCTGTGGTGATCCTCTAGATCCCCGCAGGCAACTTCCGTGCCGCGAGCGCGAAGGCCGCCCACCAGAACCCGCGGAAAATCAGGCTGATCCCCACCGCCAGCCCCAGGAACCAAAGCCCCGAGAACGGCCAGGAACTCAGCAGGAAAATCCCCAGCACCACATCCAGAATCCCGCTCAAAACCGCCCATCCGCTACAGGGCATGTTCACCATCAGCGCCGAGATCATCGTCATGCCGCCGCCGACCAGGAAAAAGATCGCCAGAATCAGCGTCAGCGTGAGCGCCCCGGCTCCCGGATAAGCCATCAAGAGCGCGCCACAGACCAGGTCGAGCAACGCGGTGAAGAGATGCATCCAGAACCCGCCGAACTTGGCACTGCGGAAGGCGTTGACCATCTCAAAGGCCCCCGCGATCACCAGCAGCACCCCGATCATCAGTACCGTGAGCAGCGTCGTGGTGAACGCCGCCGAGGTGGCTATAAGACCCAGGACGAAAAGCACAATGCCGAGCGCGAGCACCCAGCCCCAATGGCGCCGGACTTCGTCCATCCCCGGCATAATAACTCCTATAGGCATAAAATTCCCCCTTTAAGGAAGGAACGGATACGGCGGGGCTTTTGAGCTCACCCCAGGGGAGAGGGGAATACCACAGAGGACACGGAGGACACGGAGGACACGGAGGACACGGAGGACACGGAGGACACGGAGGACACGGAGGGAAGGAGAATAAAAACGGACAAATCCCTCTGTCTTTCTCTCCGTGCCCTCTGTGTCCTCTGTGGTGAAATTCCTAATCCCCAGCCTGCGACTCCAGGAACATCCGCCGGATGACCTCTTCGATGGGCAGTTCCTGCACCGTGATGTCGCTCACCCGTTCGCGGGCCAGCACCGCCCGGCAGGTCTCCGCCACCTGGGCGCGAGGCACTTTGAGGAGCACGGTTTGCGGCGTTTGCTCTGTGACTTCCCCGAACATCGAGAACTCCCGGGCCGCCGCCGCCTCGAACGTGAAAAGGATCATCTTGTGCGTCGAGAACCGGTCCACAATCGTCCCCAGCGGCCCGTCGAACATGATCCGGCCGTGGTCGATAATGATCACCCGGGGGCAGAGCGCCTCGATGTCGGCCATGTAGTGGCTGGTGAGCATCGTCACGATGCGGTGGTCGCGGTTATACTGCTGGAGAAACTCCCGCACCTTTTTTGCGCTGCCCACGTCGAGGCCGATCGTCGGCTCGTCCAGGAAAAGCACCTTCGGCGCGTGGAGCAGGGCCGCGATGAGCTCCATTTTCATCCGTTCGCCCAGGCTCAGCTCGCGCACCATGACATCGAGCTTGTCGGTCACCTCCAGCAGATCCGAGAGCCCGTAGACCACCTGCTCGAACGCCCGCCGCTCGATGCCGTAGATCGCCCGGTTAAGCTCCAGGGACTCGCGCGCGGGGAGGTCCCACCAGAGCGCGTTTTTTTGCCCCAGCAGGAGCGAAAATTGCCTTTTCAGCGCGTCCTCCCGCTCCCAGGGCACGTGCCCCAACACCCGCGCCTCGCCGCCGCTCGGGTTGAGCAGGCCCGAGAGCATCTTGAGCACCGTCGTCTTTCCCGCGCCATTGGGCCCCAGGAAGCCGACGAACTCCCCCTCCTCGATGGAAAAACTGACGTCGTTGGCCGCCCGGGTCTCGTCATACTGCCGGTGGACCAGCCCCTTGACGGCCCCCCACAGCCCGGCCTCCTTGTGGTAGGTGCGGTAGATCTTCGTGAGGTGGCGGGCTTCGACGACGGGCATGGGGGGTAAGATACGGATTCCGGGCGATTGCGGCAAGCGGCTTGCCTCTCTTCAAATTTCATCTATCTTTGGCGCTCCGATATTCGCCCCCTAGCTTTTTTTCCAAAATGAAACTGACCGCACCGCTGATTTTTGAACCGCTTTACATGGAACGCGTCTGGGGAGGGCGCAAGCTGGAGACCCTTTTTGGCAAGAACCTGCCCAGCGGAGCGGTGATCGGCGAGGCCTGGGAAATCGTCGACCGCGAGGAAGCCCAGAGCGTGGTGCACACGGGGCCGCTCCGGGGCCAGACGCTCAACGAACTCTGGACCGAAACGCGCGCGGAGGTTTTCGGCGAACGCTACTCCGGGTTCCAGGGGCGCTTCCCGCTGCTGGTCAAGCTCCTCGACGCCGCCGATAAACTCTCCGTCCAGGTCCACCCCCCGGCCGAGGTCGCCCGCCAGCTCAAGGGCGAGCCGAAGACCGAAATGTGGTACGTCGCCGCAGCCGAGGAGGGGGCCGACCTCTACGCCGGGCTCAAAGCCGGGACCACGCGCGACCAGTTTGAAAAAGCCCTCGCCAGCGGCCACTGCGCCGACCTGCTCCACCGCGTCACCACCCAGCCGGGCGACACCATCTTCATCCCGAGCGGTCGCGTCCACGCCATCGGCGCGGGCAACGTCATCGTCGAGATCCAGCAAAACAGCGATACCACCTACCGTGTTTTCGACTGGAACCGCACCGGCCTCGACGGCAAGCCGCGCGCCCTGCACGTCGCCGAGTCGCTGCGCTCCATCAACTTTGCCGACTACGAGCCGCAGCTCCAGGACTCGCGCAACGAAGTGCTGGCCGACTGCCCCCACTTCCAGGTGGCCCGCTGGAGCCTGGAGGCCCCGCGCGAAGTCGCGCCCGCCGGGGATTTTGCCATCGTCGCCTGCGTCTCGGGCCAAGTGGAATGCGGCGGCGTGACCTTCGGGCCCGGCCACTTCTTCCTGGTCTCCGCGATCCAGGAGGACCGCCTGCTCAAGCCCGTCGCGCCCGACACCGCCATCCTGCGCTCCGTCATCCCGTAAAACTTACACGTGCCCAGACTCCTTTGCGGAGTTGGGCACGCGCCTTTGGAAGGGATTATTGGAGACAGCTTACCGCATGCCGATTCGTCCCATGGGTCCCACGAGACAGCCGGGGGGAATCTTCCGGCTCAGGGGACCGATGAGACGAATCAGCGTAACGTTGTCGTCTGGATAAACGCTTTTTCATGGGCCTTTAGGCGGCCAGGGCGAGCAGCCCAAAGTCGCACTCAAAATCCGCCAGGGCGGCGCTGCGTGCGGAGATGGGTGGCACTCCGGCCTCTTCGTAGATTGCGGTCAGCTCGTCCAGCGCACCGTAAAGCACCTCGACGGGATCGGTATAGTTCCACCCCGCGCTCCCGGGGCCGTTGTTCTTCTTTGTCTTCATTGTTTTGTCTGTCTTTTGGATGCCTTTCGGCGGTTTTTGTTCAAAAAGAAAACCCACTGCCGTTTCCAGCAGTGGGTTTTCCGAAAAATTCGTTTAGGTTCTTGGTTCGTTCCTAATCCACTGCTGGCAGATTTTTCCATTGCACGGAACGATGAATGCGTACACAGAGAGCAGACTGGCGCATAAAATAGGCGCTAGCCGCTACCGGTTTCATCGTGGTGGTGTAGGAATTATTCATTTCGAACGCGCAGACTTTTTCAAAATTTGCCCACCTTGTCAAGACTGAGTTGCAATAACCTTTGCCACGTCCTCCGCTTCCACCCCGTCGAGGCGCACCACCTTCAGCCGGGCCGTCTCGCCGCGCAGCAGCGTCACCGCCGAGGCGCGCACCCCGAAAGTTTCCGCCAGGAAGCGGATCAGCTCCGCGTTCGCCTTCCCCTCCACTGCCGGGGCCTTCACCTTTACCTTGAGGCGCTCGCCCTGCCAGCCGACGATCTGGCTACGGGGCGCGTTGGGCGTGGTCTGGATGGTCAGGGTCATGAAGCGCGGGCAGCGTAGGGCTGGCTCCGCCCGGGCCGCAAATAAAAAGTTGCGCCCGGCACCTCGCCTCTCTCTATTATAGAGCAACTCCTTCCCCATGAATCGCTCTTTCCCCTTTCGCACCTTGGTTGCCATCGTGGTGACCCTCGCCGTGGTCATCGCCGCGGGGGTCTGGTTTTTCTCGCGCCCCGCCGCGCCTCCCAGCCCGCAGCTCGGTACCCCCATGCTCAGCCTGGCCGCCTTGGATGGCCCCGCCCGCACGAAGCCGCTCTTTTTCGACCGCGCCGCGCTGCCGTGGATCAAAGCCCACTGGCAGGATTGGCAGAAAGCCTACGGCAGCACCGGCATCACGCCCGAGGAGCTGGTGGCCGAATTCGACCTCTCCCTGCAAGCGCCCCACATCTGGCGAGCCCAGGACCGCAAGTGGCGCTTCGGCGCGGTCCTCCTGACGGGCGACCCGCTCGCCTTCCGGCCGTTGCTCGACTCCCTGCGCACCGCCCCCGACTGGACCCTCAAGCGCCTTGACCCCACCAGCTACCTCTTCGTGCGGGAAGACGCCGCCTCCGGCCACGGCTGGAACACCGCCTCCGACCTCCACGGCCTGCTGAGCGCCTTCGCCGACGTGCCCGTGCCCGAGCAGGTCATGGCCCGGGTGCAGATCGCCCACCGGCTCCTCTTCCTGGAAGAGACCGCCTCCGCCCAGGCCCTGCTCGACGAAGCCTTCAAGCTCGCGCCGAAATCCAAGGAAATCTGGACCGAACAGGCCGTCGTCTACAGCATGTCCAACCGCTGGGAGGACGCCGCCAATGCCGCGAAACGCGCCCTTCAGCGCGCCCCGGACTTCCGCCCCGCCCAGATGGCCCTGGCCAACGCCTACTACGCCCTGGGCCGCTTCGAGCAGGCGCTCGACCTCACCCGCATCCTCTACGGCACCCCTCCGAGCGATGCCGAGACCTACCTGCTGCATGCTAAAGTCACCCACGCCGCCCACGCCTACGAAGAAGAGGCCGAGGTGCTTGGGAACCTGATCACCCTCCTGCAAGGGCGCGCCCAGCCCGTCGGTTACTGGCAGATCTTCCGCGGCCAGGCCCTCTCGGCCACTGGCGAGAACCTGCTAGCCCAGGAACAATTCCGCAGCGCCTTAAAAGACGAGACCCTGCGTTCGTCCGACCGCGAATTTGCCAAAAAGGCCCTTGAGCGGATCGACTCCAGGGAGGAAGTCCCGCTCGACTTCACCCCCGCCGCCCGATAGAGCGAAATGCTTGCCGAACCAGCCGGATGCGGCCAAACTGGTGGGCTCATCCATGACACCTCGGCGTGTAGTAATTACTGGCCTCGGGCCGATCACCTGCTCCGGCACGGGCCGCGACGCCTTCTGGCGTGCGGTTCACGCGGGCCACAGCGGCATCGGCCCCGTCACGTACTTTGACGCCTCGCCCTTCCACGCCCGCTGTGCCGGGGAAATCCGCGACTGGACCCCGTCGGACCACTTCCCGCCCCACCGCCTCAAGCGCATGGACCGCTGTTCGCAGCTTGCCGTCGCCTCCGCCCTCCTGGCCCTGGAGGACGCCCGCTTCCCATGGTCGGCCAGCCGCCCCCAGGCCCGCGTCGGCGTCTCCTTTGGCTCCGCTTTGGGCGGCATCGCCCAGGCCGAGCACGAGCACGTCCGGTTCCTGAAAAAAGGCCCCCACGGCGTCAACCCCTCGCTCGCCTTGCAGATTTTCGGCGGCGCGGCCCACTCTAATATCGCCATCGAGTGCGGCTTCCGTGGCCCTGGCACCACCAACGCCAACTCCTGTGCCAGCGGCGTCATCGCCGTGGGCGAGGCGCTGCGCTTCATCCGTGAAGGCCGGGCCGACGTCATGATCGCGGGCGGCGCCGAGGCTCCCCTCGCCCCGCTCACCTTCGGCGCATTCGACACCATCAAGACCATGAGCCGCTGGCGGGGCGAACCGCGCCGGGCCTACCGCCCCTTTGACCTCCACCGCGACGGCTTCGTCATGGGCGAGGGGGCCGCGAGCCTCGTCCTGGAGGAATACAGCCACGCCCAGCAGCGCGGCGCGCACATCTACGCCGAGGTTTGCGGCTTCGGCCTCAACAACGAAGCCTACCACATGACCACCCCGCTCCCCTCAGGCGAAAGCGTCACCGCCTGCATGCGCGAAGCCCTCGCCGACGCCGGGATGGCCCCCGAGGAGATCGACTACATCAACGCCCACGCCAGCTCCACCCAGCTCAACGACGCCAACGAAACCGCGTGCATTAAAGCCGTCTTCGGAGCCCACGCCCGCGAACTGGCCGTCACCGGCACCAAGCCCTTCACCGCCCACCCGCTCGGAGCCACTGGAGCCATCGAGACCGTCATCTGCGCCCTCGCACTCGAAGAAGGCTGGATCCCCCCCACGCTCCATTACGACACCCCCGACCCGAAGTGCGACCTCGACCTCGTGCCCAACGAAGGCCGGTTCCAGAGCCTCCGCGCCGCCGTGAATAACGCCTTCGGCTTCGGCGGCATCAACGCCAGCGTCGTGCTGCGGCGGGCGAAATAGGGTTTTTTAGCCGCAAAAAGGCGCAAAAAGCACAAAAAATGCGCGGAGAATCCAGAGACTCTCCGCGCCTGGCCGTGCTTGGTGGCGGGCTTCCTACGGCAGGCGATGTTCTACCACATCAAAATTCGGAGACCGTTCGTTTAAACGAACATCGTTAAATTTTCTCTGGAAAAATCTGCAAAAATTCTTCCTTGTCGCCGGAATTCCCTCGTTCCCAATCTCCAGCTTCGCAGCGAGAAAATTGAGGCCGGGCTCCGTTTTCCGCACTTGTGAAACCGCCCATTTGCCCTACTCTCGTGCCCGTCGTTTGAACCATAACGGATTTTATGCCTCCCGAACCTCCTCCTCTCCCCGCCGCCCCGTACGTTGACCGCAAAACCGGCCTCACTGTTTTTGGCCTATTGACCATCGGCCTCGGGGTGCTCTGCGCCCTCTTTGTGGCGTTCATGTTCCTAAACGTTTCCGGAAATAAGGCCGCAAACGTTCCTCCTCATGCCCTCCTCTCCCCCGCGCTCATCTACGGGGGCCTGGCTGTCACCTTCATCTGGCTGGGCGTCGGCTCCATCATGGCGCGGCGCTGGGCCCGGGCCCTATTGATCATCCTCTCGACGGCTACCGCCATCGTCGGGATCGTCACGCTCGGGTTCGTGGACATCTTGCGGGACAAAATCCTCGCCTCCCTCTCCACGGGCGGCACCGCTCTGCCCGACTCCTCCCGGGGAATCGTCTTTTGGTCTGCCCTGATCTCCGTGGCCCTCGTCCTCGTCATCCCACCCCTCATCTGGGCCTTCTTCTACAGCCGCAAAAGCGTCAAGGCCACCTGCGAAGCCCGCAGTCCCTGGGAATGCTGGACGGACCGCTGCCCGCTTCCCGTCTTGGGCGCGGCTCTGTTGCTGGTGGGGAGCGCCTTCTGCATGGCTACTACCGCCATTACCTCTCACGGGGTCATTCCCTTCTTTGGCACCTTCGCCACGGGCATTCCCGGAGCGGCCATTTACCTCGTGATCGCCCTCCTTTGGGCCTACGCCGGATGGGGCCTTTACCACCAGCGCCCGAGCGCCTGGTGGCTCGCCCTGGCCCTGTTCTTGATCTTCCCCCTATCCGCCCTGATCACCTACCACTTCCACGATCCCATGGAGTTCTACACCCTGGCGGGCTACGGCCAGGAACAGATTGCGCGGCTCCAGGCAATGGGCTTCTCCCGCTTCAACCTCAGCTGGATGGCCGTGGCCAGCTCGCTGCCCTGGGTCATCTACCTACTGTTCATCAAACGCTACTTCAAAGCGGCCTAGGGGGCAGCTAGCTTAGGAAAATTCTTCCTCCATATCACTTTTCTCCCCGCGTAAACGCTTGCCTTTCTCTGTAGAACCGATACATTGCCGCCTCTTTGTCCGTAACAGGCGCGTCGAAAGTCGGCGAGTCCGGGCATAGATAAATAAACGGCAACCGTGGTTTGAGTGATACCGAACCCAAAAATTCGGTTAGAAAACTGATATGAATCAGCAGATGCAAGAACTGATCGCGAAATCGTTTCGCGATTTCAAAGAGGGCAGCATCGTCAAGGGACGCGTCCTCGAAATCCGCCCTCGCGAAGTCTTGGTAGACATTGGCTACAAGAGCGAAGGCGTCATTCCCCTTTCCGAATTCGACGACGTGGAAGACCTCCAAGTCGGCGATGAGGTCGAAGTGCTCCTCGTCCGTTTGGAGAACGACGAAGGCATGGTCATCCTTTCCAAGGAAAAGGCCGCCTACAAACAAAACTGGGACAAGATCGTCAAGGTGTTCCAGGGTGGCGGCCTCATCAAGGGCAAAGTCAAAGCCGTCGTCAAAGGTGGCCTCACCGTCAACATCGGCGTCGAGGCATTCCTGCCCGGCTCCCAGATCGACATCATTCCGCCGAAGGACCTCTCGCAATTCGTGGGCAACACCTACGACTTCAAGATCGTCAAGATCAACGACGACCGTAAAAACGTCGTCCTGAGCCGCCGCGAAATCATCGAGCAGGAACGCGCCGACAAGCGCACCGCCTTCCTCGAAACCGTCAAGGTTGGCGACATCGTCGCTGGCACGGTCAAGAACCTCACCGATTTCGGTGCGTTCATCGACCTCGACGGCATGGACGGCCTCCTCCACATCACCGACATGACCTGGGGCCGCCTCGGCCACCCGAGCGAACTGCTCAAAGTGGGCCAGGACCTCAAAGTCGTCGTGCTCGACATCAACAAAGAGAAGGAGCGCGTCTCCCTCGGCCTCAAGCAGACCCAGAAGAACCCCTGGGAAGAGACCGAAGGCCGCTTCCCCATCGGCACCAAGATCAAAGGCAAAATCACCAACCTCGTTCCCTACGGCGCATTCGTCGAGATCGAGGAAGGGGTCGAAGGCCTCATCCACGTTTCCGAACTCTCCTGGACCAAGCGCATCACCCGCCCGTCCGACGTCCTTACCGTTGGCCAGGAAGTCGAAGCGGTTGTCTTGGGCGTCAACAAGGAAGAGCAGAAGATCAGCCTCGGCGTTCGTCAGCTCGAACCGAATCCTTGGGACGAGATCGAACACAAGTACCCGATCGGCAAACAGGTCAAGGGCGTGGTCCGCAACATGACCGCCTACGGTGCCTTCGTCGAACTCGAAGAAGGCATCGACGGCATGATCCACGTCTCCGACATGAGCTGGACCCGCAAGATCAATCACCCGAGCGAAATGCTCAAGAAGGGCGACGAAGTCGAAGCGGTCGTCATCGACATCGACAAGAACGCCCAGCGCATCAGCCTCGGCGTCAAGCAGCTCGACGAAGACCCGTGGAAGGTCATCGACACGCGCTACAAGATCGGCGATCTCGTCAAAGGCAAAGTCACCAAGCTCGCCAGCTTCGGCGCGTTTGTGCAGCTGGCCGACGACATCGACGGCTTGGTCCACATCTCCCAGCTCAGCGAAGAGCGCGTGGAGAAAGTCAAGGACGTGCTCAAAGTTGGCCAGGACGTGGAAGCCCGCGTCATCAAGGTCGACAAGACCGAGCGCCGCATCGGCCTCTCGATCAAAGCCGCGAACTACTCCGAAGACGAACTCCGCAAGGAAACGGAAGCTTTCGACAGCATCCGTCCCGGCGAAGACCTCGTGGGCCTCGAACAAGCCTTCCAGGCTGCCGAGGAAGAGTATCGCCCCGGCGATCGCAAGAAGTAGCCCTTGCTTCCAGACTAGATAATTGTAAAACCCCGGTCAGCAATGGCCGGGGTTTTTTGTTGTTGATAAAGGCGAATGGCCGGGCACAAAGTCGGGAACGGGAAAATTAGTTCCTATGAACCCTTTCATGACCATTGGAATAGGGATCGTCCTGGGGCTTGCCTTTTCAGTAGCCAATTTGGTGATTCTCATCAGATACCAAAGAAGCTTGGTGGTCGAAAAACGGATAGGATGGGTCGCCTTGGTTGGCTTTATTGGCGCGTATTTATACAAGGCGAGCCAAGGCGTTCATGATGAGAGCTTATTACTGGGGATCATTGTGTTTGGTATGACATCCACGGTGACTTGCCTCTATGCACGTGCGCAAAAGTAGGCTTCAACTCTCGCTCCCAAGATGTAACTCCGCCGCAAAACCCGCTAATTTCCGTTGCCGTTGCTATCATTACCCCCATTGCCGCCGAGCGTGATGTAGCGCGTCTGGCCCTGGAGCCATGCCCGCGCCAGCACCGGGCTGCCCTTCTTCGCCCCGGAGGCGATCCGCTGGGCATCCGCCGCACTTTTCACCGGCTGGCGGTTCATCTCCACGATCACGGCTCCTTGCCGCAGGCCCGCGCGATAGGCGGCGGATTCTTGGTCAACCTCCACCACCACGGCCCCCTGCAAATCTTTTGGCGCATGGAGCTCCTCCCTCGCTGCCGGGTCCAGATCGACCAGTCGCACCCCTTCCAAAATCGGCGCCGTGGAGGAATTATCATCCCCGCCCGAAATGCTTGCCTCCTTCTGCGGCAACTCGCCCAGCTCCACTTGCAGCTCTTTTTCCTTTCCGTCGCGCAGCACCTTCAGGGCCGCCTTCGTCCCGGGAGAGAGCGCCCCCACCATCAGGCGCAGCTCGCGCGGCCCCTGCACCTTCTTGCCGTTGAAGGACGTGATCACGTCGCCGTTTTCCAGCCCCGCCTTTTCCGCCGGGCTGCCCGCCGAAACATCCGAGACCAGCGCCCCCTCAGCATCTTTCAAGTTGAAGGCCTGGGCCAGCTCCGGCGTCACCGGCTGGATTACCGTTCCGAGATAGCCCCGGATCACCCGTCCGTTCTGCCGGATACTCTTCAAAATTTCCTGAGCGAGATTCGAGGGCACCGCGAAACCGATCCCCTGGTTGCCGCCCGAGCGGCTGAAAATCGCCGTATTGATCCCCAGCAGCCGCCCGGCGATATCCACCAGTGCCCCGCCCGAGTTGCCCGGGTTGATCGACGCATCCGTCTGGATGAAATTCTCGTAATCCACAATCCCCATGCCGCCCCGACCGAGCCCGCTCACGATGCCCATCGTCACCGTCTGCGTCAGGCCGAAGGGGTTGCCCACCGCCAGCACGATGTCGCCCACGCGCGCCTTGTCGCTGTCGGCGAAATCGAGCACCGGCAGCCCGGTCGCCTCGATCTTGAGCACCGCCAAGTCCGTCCCCGGGTCCGCGCCGATCTTGCGCGCCTTGTACTCCTTGCGGTCGGCGAGGCGGATCATCACATCATCCGAGCCCTCCACCACGTGCCGGTTCGTCAGAATGTAGCCGTCGTCGCTCACGATCACCCCCGAGCCGAGGCCGCGCTGGCGCTCCACCCCGCCGCCTGCTCCGGGCACCCCGAAAAAGTCGCGCAGCCCCTTGGGAACCCGCACCGTCTTGCTCGTCTGGATGCTGACCACGCTCGGGGCCACCTTATCGACCACCGGGGCGAAAGTCGTCAGCCCGCCCGTGGTGAGGGGTGGGGGCGTGGGAGGATCGGCCAAAGCCGCGCCTCCGAAGCCAAAAAATAGAGCCACCAACCCCGTTCCCGCCGCAAGAATGATCCTTTTCATAGAGAGAGAAATTTCCGATTGAGAATCGCGCCCCACGCGGGCGGGCGGCTGTAAAGAAAGGGACCCAGAGGGGAGGGGGCACCACAGAGGACACAGAGGACACAGAGAGGTGAAGAGTTTTTTTAATTTGATACTCCTCTGTCTTTTCCTCCGTGCTCTCCGTGTCCTCTGTGGTGCCCCTCCCCTCCGAGGTTGCGTCGGCCCGCGCCGGACGCTACGCTGCCTCGCATGACGAAGGAGGAAGTGATCAGCACCCTGGAGGCCATCGCCCGGCTCCTGGAACTCAAAGGGGAAAACCCATTCAAAGTCCGCGCCTACGGGAACGCCATCCGCGCCCTGGAGACCTACTCCGGCCACTTCGAGTCCCTCATCCAAGAGGGCCGCCTCCGGGAAATCCCCGGCATCGGCCAGGCCATCTCCGACAAAATCACCGAACTCGCCACCACCGGCCACCTCGCCTACTACGAGGACCTCCGAGCCGAATTTCCCGCCGGGATCTTCGAGCTTTTCGAGCTGATCGGCCTCGGGCCCAAGAAAATCCGCGCCCTCTACGACCAGCTCGGCGTCGCCTCCATCGCCGACCTCGAAAAAGCCTGCAAAGAGGGCAAGGTCGCCACGCTCGCCGGGTTCGGGGAAAAAACCGCCGTCAATATCCTCCACGCCATCGAAGAGCGCCAAAGCGTCGCGGGCAGCTTCCTCCTCTCCACCGCCTCCATCGCCGCCGAAATCCTCTACGACGACCTCCGCCAGCACCCGGATGTCGATCAAGTCGCCGTCGGCGGCAGCTACCGGCGGCGCAAAGAGATCCTCCACGACCTCGATTTCGTCGTCGCCTCCCGCGAGCCCGCCGCCATCACCTCCTTTTTCACCACCCACCCGCTGGTCGAGAGCATCATGGTCAGCGGCGCCACCAAATCGAGCGTCCGCCTCAAAAACGGCATGCAGGCCGACCTGCGCGTTGTCAGCAACGCCGAGTACCCCTTCGCGCTCAACTACTTCACCGGCAGCAAAGAGCACAACATCGCCCTCCGGGGCCGCGCCTTGCAGCGGGGCTGGTCTCTCAACGAATACCGCTTCTCGCCGGTCGAAAACGGGCGCGTCAAGCCCCAGCCCATCCCCGAGATCGTCCAGGAAAGCGACCTCTACCGCGCCCTGGGCCTCGATTACGTCGAGCCCGAGATGCGCGAGAACGTGGGCGAAATCGCCGCCGCCGAAGCCCACACCCTGCCCCGGCTCGTCGAGCTCGAAAACCTGCGCGGCACCTTCCACAACCACACCACCGCCAGCGACGGCCGCTCCACGCTGGAGGAAATGGTCAACGCCGCCCGCGACCTCGGCCTGCAATACCTCGGCATCGCCGACCACTCCAAGGCCTCCTTCCAAGCCCACGGCCTCGACGAAGCGCGCCTCGCCGCCCAGCTCGACGAAATCGCCCGCCTCAACGCCGAAATCGGCCACGGCTTCCGCATCTTCAGCGGCATCGAAGTCGATATCCTAAAAGACGGCACCCTCGATTTCTCCGACGAAATCCTCTCCCGGCTCGACTACGCCGTCGCCAGCGTCCACTCCGTCTTCAACCTCCCCGAAGCCGAGATGACCCAGCGCATCATCCGGGCCATCCGCAACCCCTACGTCACCTTCCTGGGCCACCCCACCGGGCGGCTGCTCCTGACGCGCAAGGAATACGCCCTCAACCTCCCCGCCGTCATCGAAGCGGCGGCGGAAACCGGCACCTGGATCGAGCTCAACGGCTCCCCGCAGCGCCTCGACCTCGACTGGCGCTGGTGGCCCCTGGCCAAGGAAAAAGGCGTGCGCTGCGTCATCACCCCCGACGCCCACGACACCGTCGGGTTCCACCACCTCTGGTTTGGCATCGCCGCCGCCCGCAAAGGGGGGCTCACCAAAGCCGACGTCGTCAACACCCTCCCGCTTGCACAAATCGAAGCGGTGCTGAAAGAAAAACGGCAGCGGGCTGGGAAATAGACTCCATGGGTATGAAAATCAACTTTCTCTGGTTGTTGTTGCTATTCTGCGCGCCGGAGGTGATCGCTGACCCAAATGAAGATGAATCTGCTTTCCTTGAAATACCTGGAGCAACGGCTGTTCGGTCCTCTCATGTCGACGATGTTTTTACGGAAATCCCAAAAGAGTTAAGAAAGGAACTGGATAGTACTGATATTGCTGAAACTGGTTTAGAAATTAGAGGGTTTACTTTTGATCTGAATAAAGATGGCCAGACCGAATACTTCATTTATGACTACTCTGGCAGCGGTTCCGGCGGTCCCGCTTATATGATTTACAGCCAGCTCAACCACCATTGGCAAAACATAGGTGGATTTCAAGGAGGGCTGTATCTGTACTCAGTTTCCAAAGGTTGGCCCCAACTCGTAAGTATTGGCAGGGGCGGCGGCGGGTGTTGGACAAAATGCTACATGAGATTCAAGAGTGGCAGTTACCAACCGATTATTTATGAACGCTATGATCGAGGTAAAATTACTTGGGATCGAGCTTCTGTAAAATGATGTTCTGATGGAAAAAGCCCTGGCAGATTTCCTGAAAGAGCTGGAAGACGACCATCCACCGTTTATGGGCTGTAGGCCGGTGCTGGTCTCTTCCGTGCTTATCCGGTTGACACCCAAACCGCATGGTGGCTACGATTTTCGGTTGTGAACCGAATCAAACAGCTTCCGTTTCCGCAGTCTCTTCCGGAGTTCCAACGGTTGTTTCCTGATGAATCGGCCTGTGTCAACTACTTGATAGAATCCCGTTGGAACGACGGGTTCGTTTGTCCGAAATGCCAAACAGCAGGTATGCCTTACCGTTTCACGAACCGACTCGGGGTTCTGCGCTGCCGGAAATGCCAGCGGGACACAGGAGTGACGGAGGGGACTGTTATGGAGCGGACCCACACGCCGTTAAGCGTATGGTTCTGGGCAGCATATTTGGTGAGTAGCCAGACCCCGGGCATGTCCGCCAGACAGTTTCAACGGCAACTCGGACTCACCCGATATGAGACGGCTTTCCAAATTCTCCATAAACTCCGTGCAGGCATGGTTCATCCAGACCGAGACCTCATTGGTGGCAGATCTGGCGATCTCGAACATGTTGAAGCAGATGAAACGTGGGTAGGCGGGAAGACGGTCGGTAAGGGGCGGGGCGTCCACAACCAAGTGCTTGTTGCCGCTGCCGTCGAAGTGCGCTGGCGCAAGAGGGCTTCATCGCTCAACAATCGGATAGCTGGGCGCTATGCGGGCCGCGTTCGGCTAAGTGTAGCCAACCGCACAGGAAAAGCACTCTGCGGGTTCATCAAAAACGCTGTGGCACCAGGAACTCTGATCGTCACTGACGGATGGGACGGCTACAGCAACCTTGGTAATCTCGGTTACAACCATCATCCCGTCGTCACTCGTGACGATCCAAAACTTGCGGAGGTTTACTTGCCAATCATCCATCTGGTCTTTTCCAACCTGAAGACTTGGCTCATCGGCATTCATCACGGGGTGAGTCCCCAGCACCTGCAAGCCTACCTCAACGAATACACCTTCCGGTTTAACAGGAGGCACGAGCCGTTTAATGCGTTCCGTTCCCTGCTGGGAATTGCAGGCGATGTTAGCGCCCCGACCTACGCCACGCTTTACTCTGGAAAATGGAAACACCCTTGCTTTTCGGGTAGCCGTTAGAGGATATGTTGGTCGCCCAATTTTACAGAGCGACCTTGACGCTTAAAACTTGCGAAGTTCGCCTTTACGCCGCAAAGTGATTTAGGCGTTTTTCGCACACTATGGATCGCATCAAAGGCCAGATTGCTGAAATTCTCGCGCCCGACCGGGTGCTTGTCGAGATTGCTTTCATCGGCAATTACAACCGGCACGGCTACCCCGATTTCGTTGAAGTGCGCTTCACTGATTTGTCGCCGCCTTACACCAAGGGTATTCCAGAGGCCGATATAATGACCGAGCTTAACAAGCATATCTTGGGTGCCCAGGTTTCCATGCAAGTCCGATCCAGAGATCAAGATGGCGCTCTTGTTGGCAGATTGCAACTTGAGGGAGTCAGGTTCCGAGAAAAAAGAAAGAGCGTATGAAGCGGCTTAGTTCCGAGGGACTCTGACCTTTCGGCTGCGGTTTGGGTGTTAACCGGATAAGCACGGTCTCTTCCACTGACCCCGAAGGGAGTACGCCTCTGCATGTGGCTGCGATCCGGGGAAATGTCATGATTGCTCGGCTCTTGATTGAAGCCGGTGCGGACATTAATGCACAAGAATGCGAAGGCTACACCCCGTTGCACGAAGCCTGTGCGCAGCGGAAGCGGGAAGTTATCGAATTGCTGCTTCAATACGGAGCCGATCAAACCATTTGTGAGCGAGATGGGCTGACTCCTCTGGATTTAGCCGAGATGTTCGAGGCCGAAGAGATTGTGGAACTATTGAAGTATCCTCCGCGTTGGTAAACAGAGGGCCTCTCGGGCCTTGTTCCCAATCTCCAGATTGGGAACGTCTTTGTGTGGCGAAACTCTGTTTCGCAGGGGCAGGCCCAGCGTCAACCGGCCAGTCTTTCAAAGCAACGGCATCCGTAGCTGCGCGTCGGTGAAAATGTCGCTGTAGGGCTGGAAATCCGCCCCGAATGCGCGGATGACCTGCGTATTGAGGGAGATGATTCCCTCCACATAAAAGGCATCGAGCGTTGAGAGACAAAAGGGGCCAATGATTTCGTTATTGGCATCCACATAATACCAGTGATTAGAAATATACGGTATCGTCATCGTCCTTGGGCTGTTTGGTTACTTTTTAACTCAAGCCCCCCTTCGGGTTATTCCGAAAGGAGGCCGGGAGTTAGTAAGCCGCACAAAGACAGCCGCGACGGCCTTGTATGTTGTCCGGCATGTCATTCTTTAAGTTCCCCCCGAACGCCTGCCGCGGCGAGCGGTGCGGGGAGTTTGAGGGGCGCCAGGCGCCCCTCATCAACCCGGTTCGTTTTCCTCTCTTTTCTCTTAGCCATGAGCTATAGCTTGTGGCGGCTGGATTTGCCGGAGCGGTCGGCCGACCGCTCCGGCACGGTTGGGGTCAGATCGACGACGGTCCTGGACGGCTTAAAGCAAGGAGCGCTTAAGCAAGTCCGTGCTAAAGCATGATCGCCTCAACCGCACAGTCCAAACTCGAAGAGTTGCTTGATCCTTGGAGCCCAACAAAAAGCCCCATGAGATCGTATCGCAAGGTTGAGTCGGAACTGCTCCTTCCAGTCTACATCAACAAAAAACCATCCACCAACATGAATCCATCCCCTGTTTACGTCGGCATCGACATCGCCAAAAAAACCCTGGCCGTGAGCGCTCCGGGAATGAAAAAACAATACACCAACACTCCGCTAGGCCACGCCCAGTTGATCCAAGCGCTGCCCGAAAACGCCCACGTCGTCATGGAAGCCACCGGCGGCTATGAGCGAGATTTAAGCCTCTGCCTTCACGCCAAGGCCATTGCCGTAAGCGTCGTCAATCCGCGCCACGTACGCGACTTCGCCAAGGCCATGGGGCAACTGGCCAAGAGCGACAATATCGACGCGCAAATGATCGTTGCGTTCGCCCGCGCCAAAGTGCCCCGCCCCGATTCGGCCCCCTCGCAGCGCCAGATCGAACTCGAAGAACTCATGGCGCGGCGCGAGCAACTCGTGGCCTTGCGTTCCATTGAGCTTAACCGCCGCGAGCACCATCGCCAAAAGCTCTTGAAGGTGCGTGCCGACAAGCTCATTGCCACCATCGAAGTGCAAATCGAAGAGATCGAAGCCAAGGTGCGCGAGCTCATCGAAAGCGAGGCCTCTCTGAAAAGCAAACGGGCGAGGATGCTGCAAGTCGAAGGCATCGGCGAAATCACCGCCGCCAGCGTGCTGGCCTTTGTTCCCGAGCTCGGGCGCATCGACCAAGGACAAGCGGCGGCCTTGGTGGGCGTGGCTCCGTTTGTTTGCGAAAGCGGCATGGAACGGGGTAAAAGCCACGTCTGGGGCGGACGCGCCAACGTGCGCACCTGCTTTTATATGGCTGCGCTGACAGCCATCCGCGATAACCGCATTTTAAGGGACTTCTACCAACGCCTCCGCGCTGCCGGCAAACCCGGCAAAGTCGCTATCGTGGCCGTCATGCGTAAACTCGTCTGCCTCCTCAATCATCTCCTTAAAAAACCCGATTTTGCCCTTGCTCACTAACAGAGTTGCTTTAGCCGGTGGCCTGGACATACGCCGACGCCTCCCGGCCATATGAAATATAGCCCGGAAACGGCAATAGAGTTTCGGCTATTGCCAGCCGTTTTTGACGGGGTTATCAAGATAGGGGTAGGGACGGTATTCTCCATCGCCCCTCCCTCCGAACCGGACTGGCGGGTCTCCCGCATCCGGCTCTCCAGTTGGTGGTTTATCCTCTTTGTAGAGATTGACGTGCCGCCCCATGTGCCTGAACCAAGGATGTCAGGCCTTGGGCGGTGAAATAGGCCTTGGGCCATCGGTTTCGGTCGAATCCGCGCCCGCGTCCTCGCATTCCGTTGCGCCTTCGCAGGATGCTTTGCAGTCGCCCTCGGACGTATTTGTCCACGCTATCAAACGTCCACCGGTTGCTCTGTTTGAAGTATTCAAACCAGCCGCCAAGTGTCCGGTTGAGGTCCGCGATGATTGCTCCGAGGCTTCTGCCCTCGGTGCGCCGGGTCTTGCCTCGGATCGCTTCCTTGAGCTTGTCCATGCTTTTCTTGCGTGGCCATTTCCAGCCTCGCTCAAAGTGGTAGCCCAGGAAGTCGAACCCTCCCTTGGCTCGGGCGTCCACGATCCGTGTCTTTTCCGGATGCAGCTTGAGTCCGTTCTGCTCCACCCAGGCTTTGACTGCCTCCAATGCCTCTTGGGCTTCTTCTTCGCTCTTACACAGGATGACAAAATCATCCGCGTAGCGGATCATTTCCCGGCCTGCCCACGCCATTTCCCAATCCAGCGGATCAAGGTATATGTTCGCTAGCAGCGGGCTTATGACCGCTCCCTGGGGCGCTCCGGTTTGCGTCGGCTTCCAGTCTGTTGCGCTCTCCATGACCCCGGCTTTGAGCATTGCCTCGATCAGCCTCAGTACGCTTCCGTCTGCTATTTTCTCGCCGATTTGCCGCATGAGTTTCTTGTGCGGGATCGTGTCAAAATAGCTCTTCAAGTCGGCATCCACTACCCAGTGGCGGCCCGCCTTGAGATGTCGGTCCACTTCCCGAAGCGCGTCCTTGCAGCCTCGCCCGGGCCTGAACCCGTAGCTCTGCGGCGCAAATTCCCGCTCGAAGATCGGCTCGATGGCTTGGCGTAGCGCCGTCTGCACGACGCGATCTCTCACCGCCGGGATCCCCAGCGGCCGCAGTTCCTTGCTCCCTGATTTGGGTATCCATACCCGTCTGACGGCTTGGGGCTTATAGTTCCCCGCTTTCAGTTGCCTTTGGAGGCTGCGGGTTTGGGCCGCCTCTTGCAGGGCGTATTGCCGCACGTTCTGGCGATCGATTCCGGCGCTGCCGCCGTTGGCGATCACTTTGCGCGCCGATGCCGCCAGATTGCCGCTGGACCATATTTTGTCCATCAGGCTGTGCCATTTGGTCCTTTTCATCCCCGTTTCCAGGGCCGTCAACATGCGTGTCGTCCACACCTCGGGTTGCACCCAGTTCCATTGGAACCGGGGTTCTTCGCCCGTTCTAGGCCTTGCGGCCAATGTTGGCGAGGGGTCTTCCCTTGTTGTGGCTTTCACGTTTCCACCTTCCTGCCCTCCTTCGCTCCACGGGCATTGCCCCGCTTCCACGCTACTACGAGGGCTCTGTCACCTTCCGGGCGGCTCTTCGGAGCCCTTTGGCTCATGAACACCGTCCTATTCCCGGCTCGTGATCCCTGCTTCACTACACGTCTCCTTCCTGCCGCTCCATCTCCAACCACCCTATACGGCCCTGTTGTAATCGCGCCCACTGTCTGTCCGCGACACAGGTTCTCGCAGTCGCCTTCTTCCTTTGCGGAGGGCTTGCGATGTCTGGCTTCGCCCTTCGGGAGCAGGCTCGCCGCCGTATCTGGCCGAATCGAGTTTAGCATTGTCTTACTTATGGATCGGCGTTTCGCCTGTCGGTTGCTCCCCACCCCGCCTCTCGACGACGCAGTTACCACAGGCTACGAACGGCCAGTGTGCCGCCCGAAGAGGACTTTCACCTCTCTGAAGTCGTGCGCTCGCTGGCGCACTCCCGGCTGGCCATTGCCAGCGAGTGAAAAAATGCGCCGCTGGAAATTTAAAGTAAAGGCGAATCGCGTCAGGTGCTCCAAGCGAAGCGCATGGGCAAATAACTCCAATACATGTCTAAAAATAGCCAAAAAGTCATATTGTGGCGTTATTTAGGCATATACTGTGATGTAAATTGACCCAACTGAATAAAAACGCCCACATATTTACAGAGAGCGCCGTTTCCGGTTCAGGGAAACCCGTATTCTGGCATAGCGGGTGCTAAAAGCTCCCTCCGCCCATCGCGAGGGCTCCTTCTTCCCGCGCGGCGGGTCAAACCACCCAACCAAACCACTCGAATGAACACCCGTCTCTCGCGACTGGCGTGCGCGGCTGCATTGGCTTTTTTTGCCCTTGCCCCTCGCCCGGCTGCCGCCGTCGAACCCACACCGACCCCCACCGTCGAGCAGCGTCTCGCGGCCATGGAGGCCTACTTTCAGAACACCGATCCCGCCCTCGCCCTCGTCGACGCCCAAGGCCGGAAAATCGACGGCCTCACCACCCCCGCCGTGGGGGTTCCCGGCCCGGGGCACAACACCTGGGTCATGGTCTCCGCCGCCTTCGTCCTCTTTATGACGCTGCCCGGCCTGGCTATTTTCTACGGCGGCCTGGTGCGCCGGAAGAACGTCCTCTCCATACTCGCTCAATGCCTCGGCGTCACCTCGCTCGTCACCGTTCTCTGGTGGGCCGTGGGGTACTCCCTCTGCTTCGCCCCCAGCAGCCATTCCCTCCTGGGCACCATCTACGGCGGGCTCGATTTCGCCTTCCTGCGCGGCGTCACCTCTGCCCCGAACCCGTGCTACTCCGCCTGGGTCTCGCAGAACGTCTTTTCGATGTTCCAGCTCATGTTCGCCATCATCACCCCGGCCTTGATCGTCGGAGCCGTGGCCGAGCGGATGCGCTTCCAGGCCATCCTCACCTTCGTCGCCATCTGGATGTTCCTCGTCTACTTCCCCATTACCCACATGGCCTGGGGCTCCGACGGCCTCTTTAATGGCGTCTGGAACTCAAAGGCCCCCATCCGCGCCATCGACTTCGCGGGCGGCACCGTGGTCGAAATGGCCTCCGGCTGGAGCTCGCTCGTGCTCTGCCTCATCGTCGGCCGCCGGATCAACTTCGGCAAAGAGCTTTTCGCCCCGCACAGCATGGTCTTTTGTATGGTTGGAGCCGGGATGCTCTGGGTCGGCTGGTATGGCTTCAACGCCGGGAGCGCCTTGGCGGCTGACGGCGTGGCCTCCAATGCCTTCCTGACCACCACGCTGGCCGGAGCCGTCGCGAGCGGCGCTTGGGCGCTGGCGGAGTGGATCGTTCGCGGCAAGGCGAGCGTCCTGGGCTTCTGCTCGGGCATCGTCGCGGGCTTGGTGGCCATCACCCCCGCGTGCGGCTTTGTGGACGCCTCGGGCGCGATCGTCATCGGCCTGCTGGGCGGTCTCCTGCCGTTCTTCGCGGTCTATAAATTAAAGGCGTGGCTAAAATACGACGATTCGCTGGATGTTTTTGGCGTCCACGGCGTCGCGGGCACCCTCGGCATGTTGCTCACCGGCCTCCTGGCCAGCGGCGTTGCCAACCCGAACCTCCTTGGCACCGCCGCCCAGGCCAACGGCTTGGCGAAACTGGTCGGCAACGGCCTCTGGCTCGAACAGCTCAAAGCCATGGGCATCACCTTCGCCATCGCCACCGTCGGCACCGCGCTGGCCGCCGTGGTCGTGCGCGCACTCATGCCCGTGCGCATCGCCCCCGAGGAAGAAGATTCCGGCCTCGACCTCTCCGAGCACGGCGAGGAAGGCTACATCTTATAAGCCCTGTATAACGGGCTGATAATAAATGGGCTGCTTTATTTCAGCCACCCATGTATAAAAAGCATCACCATAGCAGCCGGTGATGCTTTTTATACACGATCAAGGAGGTATCCGGGGCGGTGGGTGAGGGCGTTCCGGGAAACTTCTGCCAGAGTAATCAGATCTTTTTTTGATCCTACTCGGTGTTTGGCATGGCCGTTGCTTATGGCCCACAACGCAAGGCGCATTCACTCCTCTCACGGTGGATGCGTCGAAAAACCGAACATCACAACCACAATGTACAAACTCAAACACCTCCTCTCACGTATGGTGTGCCTGGGTGCCATCGCCGCTCTCACGGCCGGTGCCTCCATCACCGCGTTCGCTGAAGAAAGTGCCGCTCCCGCCGCTACCCCTGTGCCCACGCTCGAACAACGCGTGGCCGGGCTCGAAGCTTATATCAACAACACCGACCCGAGTGCCCCTCTCAAGGACGACAAGGGCGAGATCCCCACGGGCCTCACGACGCCGTCAGTTGGCGTTCCCGGACCTGGCCACAACGGCTGGATGATGACCTCCTCCGCGCTGGTGCTCTTTATGACCCTGCCCGGCTTGGCGCTCTTCTACGGCGGTCTCGTTCGCCGCAAGAACGTCCTCTCCGTCCTCGCCCAATGTTTGGGCATCACGGGCCTGGTGACGCTCCTCTGGTGGGCCGTCGGCTACTCGCTGGCGTTCGACCACGGTTCACCCTTCCTCGGCGGGCTGAACTTCGCCTTCCTGAAAGGCGTAACCTCCGCTCCCAATACCGACTACGCTGCATGGGTATCGCACAACGTCTTCTCCATGTATCAGCTGATGTTCGCCATCATCACCCCGGCGCTCATCCTCGGTGCCATCGCCGAGCGCATGCGCTTCGCGGCGGTGCTGACCTTCATCACCGCGTGGATGTTCATCGTTTACTTCCCGCTCGCCCACATGGTGTGGGGTGCTGACGGCTTCATGAACGGCGTTTGGAACGCCAAGGCCGGCATCAAGGCCATCGACTTCGCGGGCGGCACGGTCGTCCACATGTCCTCGGGCTGGAGCGCTCTCGTGCTCTGCATCATCCTGGGCAAACGCCTCGGCTTCGGCAAAGAAAACTTCGCTCCTCATAACCTCGTCCTCTGCATGGTCGGCACCGGCATGCTGTGGGTCGGCTGGTACGGCTTCAACGCGGGTTCCGCAGTCGCCGCCGACGGCGTTGCTTCCAACGCGTTTATGACCACCACGATCGCCACCGCCATCGCCACTGCGACGTGGGGCTTCATGGAATTCCTCGTCCGCGGCAAGTCCAGCGTCCTGGGCATGTGCTCGGGCGCGGTTGCTGGCCTTGTTGTCATCACCCCGGCCACCGGCTTCGTGAATGCAAATGGCGCGGTCATCATCGGCCTCTGCGCCGGTATCGTTCCCTTCTTCTTCGTGACGAAGGTGAAAGGCTGGATCGGCTACGACGACGCTCTCGACACCTTCGGCGTTCACGCCGTGGGCGGCACCATGGGCGCCTTCCTGACGGGCATCCTCGCCACCGCCGACGTCAACGCCAACCTCACCACGAACCTCAAAGACATCGTGGGCCACACCCTGTGGATCGAGCAGCTCAAGGCCATCGGCCTGACCCTCGCCCTGGCGATCGTCGGCACGACCGTGATTGCTTATGCGATCAAGGCGTTCATGCCGCTGCGTCCCACGCCGGAAGTCGAGACCGCTGGCCTCGATCTCTCCGAACACGGTGAAGAAGGCTACATTCTCTAAAACCACAACCCAGGAGTACCTAGTTTAGGGAAACTTCAAAACATGAAAAAAATCGAAGCCATCATCAAACCCTTCAAGCTCGAGGAAGTCAAAGAAGCCCTCTCCGAGCTGGGGATCGAAGGCATGACGGTGACCGAAGTCAAAGGCTTCGGACGCCAGAAGGGCCATACGGAGATCTATCGTGGCAGTGAGTACACGGTGGATTTCCTCCCCAAGATCAAGCTTGAGATCGTGATCACGGACGACCTCGTTGACGCCGCCGCTGACGCGGTCGTGAAGGCTGCCAAGACCGGTAAGATCGGCGACGGCAAGATCTTCATCTCGGCCATCGAGGAAGCGGTCCGTATCCGCACGGAAGAGACCGGCGACAAGGCCGTGTAATTCCGCTCCGGGGTTGATATCCCGGAAGATTCCATAGAATGACATTGCGGCGGGAGAGTATACCCACTCTCTCGCCGCTTTTCCGCGCCCAGATGCCGCGCCTGGGGTGCCGGGTCGCTCCCAGTGGGCGGTTTTCGGCATGGATGGATAAAATTATTCACTCCGCTGGCGGGAAATGCCTCCGGGTAGGTGATCCCGGTGCGCTTTGCCTGAAGTCTGCCTTTGTAACCCGGCCATTTTTGCCGTGTGGCACGCCAGTTGCTATTGGGTCGTGCGTGGTTTGACCTGCCCGGCTCGGTTGCTTAGTGGTTTGGGCAACCGGGCCGGGGACCAGCCGCGGGCTGGTCTTTTACGCGCTACCGCGCGATAGCGTCGGCTTACGCGCGCCGCTTCGGGCAGTACGCTTACTTCCCATCCCGGCTCAGCGCCGAGGGGGCGTGGCCGAAGACTTTGCGGTAGGCCCGCGAAAAGTAGTTGCTGTCGTTGAACCCGGCGGCGTAGGCGGCTTCGGTGCAGTTTGCTTTCCCGCTCCGCAGCAGCTCCGCCGCGTGGTCCAGCCGGTAACGCAGGAGGATCTGGTGAAAGGTCGCGCCCGTGGCGTGGCGTAGAATGCGGTTGAGCTGGTTGGGGCTCGTTGCGCAGGCCCGGGCCGCCTCCGTCAACGTCAGCTCCGGCCCCTGGCGCACCCCTTCCGCTCGGATAAACGCCTGGGCGCGTTCGGCAATGAGCGCATGCCGCCAGGCGGTGTGCCGGAAATGCTCGCCGAACCCCTGGGCGCGCTGCGTCGCCCGCAGGCAGAGGGAGAGGAGGCGGATCAAGTGGGCGTGGATCATCGAGGCGTAGCCCAGTTCGCGCCGGTCGTTCTCGGCGACGATCGCGCCGATGCAGGCGTCCACCTCCGTCTGGTCGCGCAGGCCGAGCTGGAAGGGCCTGGCGCGGTCGGCGTGGATCAGGCTGAAAAGTACGGCCCCCTCGTCCCGGCTCGCCCAGGAATCGGGCGAGCCCGCCTCGGCCACCGAGAAATCGAGCGCCAGGCAGAGCGCCGGTTCGCCATGGCTGCCGAGGAAACGGTGTTCGCACCCGGCGGGCACCACGAAAATGCTCCCTTTGCCCACCTGGTAACACTCCCCCGAAGTCACCAGCTCGCCCTCGCCCCGGCGGTAGTAGAGGAGCTGGTGGGTCTCGTGCTTGTGGAGGCCGTTTTCCTGCGCGGCCCCCACGTGCTGGTTCCACTGCACCCGCCAGAGGTGGAGCACGGAGTTGCCCAGCCGGTAATCCATCTGGATGCCGAGAATCTGCTCCCAGCCCTCGGGGATCAGCCATCCGGGGTGGAGCGGGCTTTGGATGAGTTTCGGGGCGTTCACGGCGTTGGAGGCAAACTATCGACGGAATGCGCCAAGATCAAATCGAATGGGCGGCCCGGCGGATGCCAGCGGCTTTGTGGAGGGTCTCCTCCCACTCCGCGAGCGGGTCCGAATCGGCCACGATCCCCGCGCCGACGTGGAAATGCGCCTCGCCCTGCTCTATGACCAGCGTGCGGATGGCGATGCTGAACTGGCACGAACCGTCGAAGCCAAAATAGCCGATGGCCCCCGTGAAAAGCCCGCGCGGCCCCGGTTCCAGCTCCCGAATAATCTCCATGGCCCGCTTTTTCGGCGCGCCGGTGATCGACCCTCCGGGGAAGCAGGCGCGCACCGCCGTCACCGCGTCCACGTCGGGCCGCAGCTCCCCTTCCACGGTCGAAACAAGGTGGTAAACCTGCTCGTAGCGCTCCAGCTTGAGCACCTCGCTGGCGCGCACGGAGCCGAACTCGCAGACCTGGCCCAGGTCATTGCGCTCCAGGTCGGTGATCATGATCAGCTCGGCGCGCTCCTTCGGGCTGCCGATCAGCTCGGCGGCGCTGCGGGCGTCGGCCAGCGGATCGGCGAACCGGGGCCGAGTGCCCTTGATCGGGCGGGTGACAATCCGCCGCCCGTCGATCTTCAAAAACAGCTCCGGCGACGACGAAAGGACCGTCCGTTCCGGGAACGCAAGGTACGCCGCGTGAGGCGCGGGCGAGCAGCGGCGCAGCTCCGAGTAAAGCGCGAACGGGTCCCTGCCCGGCCACGGAGCGGCAAAGCGGTGGGCGAGGTTGACCTGATAAATGTGCCCCGCCGCGATGAATTCCTGCGCCCGGCGCACCCGCTGCATGTAATCTGCGCACGGCATCGAGGCGGCGAACGGAAGCCGCCCCACGGGCTCCATCGCCGCCGTCGTTTCGATCCACCCTGCGGGCTCCCCGCGCCACGTGCCCGCGCGATGGTCGAACCGCAGCACCTGGTCATAAAAGCCGAAGCAAAACGCCCCGTCGTAGTCGACCCACCCCGCCGCAAACCCTTCGCCCCGCTGGGCCGCGAGCGTTTCCTTAAAAACGTGCCAATCGGCATCGGACGCCCCGCGAACGGTCTGCCGTGGCCGCGCCGCGATCATCGAAACCGCCTCTGCGCCGGGTACCGCGAGCGCCGTGTCGAAAAACACAAACCCCGGCTCCCGGTGGAACCGCGCCGCAACCTCTGCCAGGCAAAGCGCGTTCATAGCCGTTCCAGAAACTCCGCCGCGAGCGCCTCGGCAAAGCCCGTCGCCAGCGCTCGCCCATCCAATCGCTCAACCGGCACCGGCCCGGACCAGCAACTCGTCAGGAAAGCACCCGTGGCGCGTGCCAGATCCTCGCGGCGAATCGGGCCCTCCGCCACCGCGCGCCGTTGGCGCACCCACTCGCGAGTCACGCCATCGCGCGCCCCCTGGGCCGAGGGTGGTGTCATCCAAACCCCGTCCAGCTCTACGAAAACATTTGCCATGCAGGCCGAGACCAGTTCCCCGTGCGGATTAAAAAGCAGCGCCTCGCCCGCGCCCGCCGCATGCGCCTGCCGGAGCGCCTCCGCATTGGCCCAGTAATTGGCCGTCTTGAGGCCGCCCAGGACCGGCAAAAACGGCTCCGGATGCTCCCGCACGGCGACCGTATGGGCCACCGGGTTCGCGCGCGGTTCCGCGAAAACCAAAACCCGGGGAGCCGTCACCGGTTCCGCCGGGCCGCCGTCGCCCGCCGTCACATAAATCCGGCCAAAGAGCGGGGTGGGGGAGGCATGTGCCAGCGCTTCGAGCTGTTTTCCCGCCTGTTGAAGAACGTGGAAATCGACCGGCCACCCGACCTTGGCGCAAGCCGCCTCCAACCGGGCCAGATGCTCCAGCAAAAACTCGGCCTGCCCCCCGCGCACAGCCACGCTTTCGAAAAAAGCCATTCCGTAGCGGAAGCCCCGGTCAGTGAGGGGAACGGAAATGGTAGGCGCGAATTGGCCGCCGGTCCATTGCCACGCACTCACAGCGAGGTTTTTCCCGGTTCCACCACCACATGGCGTTTGTTATTAGCGTCAAAATCCGTCGAAAATGTCTTGGTGGTCACGTCGTAAAGGCAGAGCCAGTCCTGGACGTGATTTTTGCTATCGAGATGGCCACTGAGACAGATGAGCACCGTGTGATCGTCCGTCCAGCGGAGCACTTCAGCGTAGTTGTGATCGAGGCAAGGAGCTTTCTTCTCCTTTTTGGCCAGAAAATTCCAAGCGCCATTGGCAATGTCATCCTTCACCTCCTCAAATTTGATACCTTTCTTTTGGCGGAACAGCAGAAGGTTCGATTCGTTGCTTGCAAACTCGTTATTGATGATGAGCCATCGATCATCCGGGGAGAGCACAACCCGCACGTTCCGCTGGTGGGTGTAAAGTAGCATCCGTTTTGATGCATCAGCGGTCGAAACCAGCCAGACTTCGTGTTTGTATCCTTCGTTCTGAGGGAGCCTGTACATGTATTCTTCAACTAAAAAGCGGCTGGTCGACGAATGCTGATCCGCTTTCACCGATTCGATCCACGGCTGAGCGCCTTCCTCAGCGACCACGCCAAGGGGCGTCAAAAGCAGCATCGATAAAACCAGAGCGACGTATTTACGAAACATAAAAATGCGTTCTTTACCGGCCTTCAAGGAGCCACTCCACGCTGACTTTCAAAACTTTTGCCAAAGCAACCACTTCGTAATCTAGAACTGCCCGGTTTCCGCTTTCGAGTTTTGATATCCCGGTTTGGGTAATCTGGATACCCTGTCGCGCCAGTCTGCCGACGAGGTCATTTTGGGAAACTGGAGGATTGAGTTTGATCCGCGCCTCCCTTACCCGCTCCCCGATGACATTTTTGATTTCGGACTGACGAGTTTTTTTCACGCATGCCTTGTTTAGAAGGAAAAACGCTTAATGATATTCGCATGAAGAATATTTTATTGTATGAGGAACTTTTTCCTTTATTCTATGCCCGCCGTAGGAAGCCCGTCACCAGACGCGACCGCGCGCTGGGAGTTCAATGCTCCCGGCGCGTTGGTTTGGCCTTGCGCGAAAATTAGACCTCTGTTGTCTCGTGCCAAAACTCTATTTCGGCACGCACTATTGAGAACCCTGATATGTGAAGATTTCGATCCTACCCTTGGCTGTTTCCTTCATTTTCTCAACCAGCGGATGGGTGAGCATGTTCCGGTATTCCCATGCAGAGCAGAGGCCGAACACGTTTAGTGTGCCATCGCAATCGATGACGCCAAGGCCCATGGGGTTTTCTCCTTCCCACACGGTATAAATGAGCTGTACCCGGTTTTTGCCACATTTAACCAGCGGAATCCACCGAGCCCAAGTGAGTGTTTCGGTAAACTTGTATCGGACCAAAACGTGATAGGTTTCCTCGATATTGGCGGCCCGTGGCCTGAGCGGCTTCCCGTCATCTTCGATAAATTCCAGCCGGGTGGCGTTCAGTTTGGGAAACGCATTCGTGTCGTTGGAAGTAAGGAACTGCGCCGTATGCCGAAACAGGTTCATCCCAATCACGCCGGTTTCCCTCAGAAAAATCACGCCGATGACCAAGGCCAAGCAGTAAATCCGTTTCATAAGCCTCAGAAATTCCGTTCTTTCAGCGCGGGCTAATATCAGCCCCCCCTAAGAAATGCTCGTCTCTTTGGTAATCCCGAAGATCTCGATCCGTTTGCGCAAGGTCGCCCGCGTGATGCCGAGCAATTTCGCGGCGCGAACCTGGTTGCCCTTGGTGATTTTCATCGCGTGGAGCGTGAATTCCCGCTCCAACCACGGGAGGAGCTGGATCGTCGGGTCGGCTTGGGCCGTTTGGAGCAGAAATTCGAGCGCGCTATCCTTGGTCATCTCCACCGAGGAACCGCCGCCCGCCAATTCGGATTCGAGCGGGACGTTGACACTCCCCAGCGGGAGGTCCTTGGGCAGGATCACGTCGGAGGTGGCCAGTACGGTCGCCCGCTGGATGGTGTTCTCCAGTTCGCGGACGTTGCCCGGCCAGGCGTAGGATTCCATGAGCCGGACGGCCTCCTCGCTCAGGCGCAGCCGAGGCAAGTGCTTCTTTGAAGCCACTTTTTGCAGGAAGTACTCGGCCAAAAGCCGGACGTCCTCCACGCGCTGGCGCAGCGGCGGAAGCTGGATGCGCACGACGTTGAGGCGGTAGAAAAGGTCCTCGCGGAAGGTCTTTTTGCTGACCTCCTGCTCCAGGTTTTTGTTCGTCGCCGCCACGATGCGCACGTCGGTGTGGAGCGTTTCATTGCCGCCCACGCGGGAATATTCCCCTTCCTGCAACACGCGCAGGATTTTGCTCTGGATGGCGATGGGCATGTCGCCGATCTCATCCAGGAAGAGGGTCCCGCCGTTGCATTGCTCGAAGCGCCCGGCCCGCTGGACCACGGCTCCGGTGAAGGCCCCTTTTTCATGGCCGAAAAGCTCGCTTTCCAGGAGCTGCTCGGGGATGGCCGCGCAGTTGATGGCGATAAAGTCCTTGGTGGAGCGCTGGCTGTAGGTGTGGAGCGCCCGGGCGACGAGTTCCTTGCCGCTGCCGCTCTCGCCGGTGATCATTACCGGGGCGTCGGAGTGGGAGACGCGGCCGATCATCTTGAAGACCTGCTGCATCGCCGCCGACTGGCCCACGATGCTGTCCTGGTGTTGCTCGACGGTCAGCTGCGGCTTGAAGGTCACCGCCGAGCGCATTTGCTCCTGCTCGATGAGCGCGGCGTTGACCACGTGCTTCAAATTAAAGGGCAGGCCCTCTTTGCGGATAAAGTCGAACGCGCCGAGCTTCATCGACTCGATGACCGTCTGCGTCGTGCCAAAGGCGCTGGTCAGGATCACCATCGCGTTTGAGTCGCGCTGCCGGGCCCGCACCAGCAGTTCCAGGCCGCTGAAGGGCTGGAGGTGCGTCTCGGTGATGAGGAGATCGGGGGAGGTTTCGCAGTAAATCCGGAAGGCTTCGTCGGAGGCGGATGCTGTAAGGACCTTGATCTGCGGGGTCTCGAGCTGCTTTCGAACCCAGTCGAGAAAATCGCTATCGGGGTCTACAACAAGGATGGTCTGGGACTTATCTGCCATTAAAGGGTCTTTTTAAATTCCTCCGAACCGGCGCTGGCGTTTGCTGTAAGCGTCGACGGCTTCCAGCAAGTCGCCTTTCCTGAAATCCGGCCACAAAGTGGGGGTAATATAGAACTCTGTATAGCTGAGTTGCCAGAGAAGAAAATTAGAAAGTCGCATTTCCCCCGAGGTACGGATCAGAAGATCTGGGTCCGGGTAGGCGCGGGTATAGAGCCGGGAGCTCAAAAGCGCGGCGTCGATGGCCTCGGGATCGAGCTTGCCTTCCCGCGCTTCGCGGGCGATTTCCCGGACCGCCTCGACGATCTCCACGCGGCTGGAATAGCTCAGCGCCAGCACCAGGGTGAGCTTGTCATTGTGGGCCGTGGCCGCGATGCCCGCCTCCAACGCTTTGCGGGTGGAGGCGGGGAGATCTTCCAGCTTTCCGATGGCCTGGAGCCGTACGCCCTGGGCGTCCAGCTCCGGGATTTCCTTGCTGATGAAGCGCTCCAGCAGCTTCATGAGGCCCGCGACTTCCGCCTTGGGCCGCTGCCAGTTCTCTGTCGAGAAGGCGTAGAGCGTCAGGTACTCCACGCCCAGCTCTCGGCAGCCCTTCACGCAGTCGCGCACCGCCTCGGCCCCGCGCTCGTGCCCGTTGAGGCGTTCGAGTCCCTTGCCCCGCGCCCAACGACCGTTGCCGTCCATGATGATGGCAATGTGCCTGGGAACCGGGCGAGTGGCGGGTGGTTTGAACATCGGGTTTTGGGAAATTCTTATCAGGAACTCAGGAACTCATGAACTCAGGAAAAAGACAGGAAAAAATAACCTCCTGCCTTCCTCCGTGCTCTCTGTGTCCTCTGTGGTAAAATCCTTCTTACACCAAGATCGTCTGATCGCGCCGCGCGCCTGTGCTCACGATGATCAGCTTGCCGCCGGTCAGCTCGGCGATCTTGAGCGCGTAGGCTTGCGCGTTCTTGGGCAGCTCGGCGAAGGTCTTGATTTGGTCGGTCGGGGTTTCCCAGCCGGGCATCTCGATGTAGACCGGCTCGCAGGCGCTGAGGAGCTGGAAATCCGAGGGGGGCACTTCCAGTTCCTGGCCGTCGAGCTTGTAGGCTACGCAAATTTTGATCGTCTTGACCGTGTCGAGGCCGTCCAGGTTCGTAATGGCGATCTCGTCGATGCCGTTGACCATGGAGGCGAAGCGGGTGGAGACGGCGTCGAACCATCCGCAGCGGCGGGCGCGGCCCGTGGTGGCCCCGAATTCGCGGCCCATGCCGTGGAGCAGGTCGGCGATCTCGGCGTTCTCCGTCGGGAAGGGGCCCTCGCCCACGCGGGTCGTGTAGGCCTTCATCACGCCGAGCACGGAGTCGATGCGGTGCGGCGGCACGCCGGAGCCGGTGGAGGCACCGCCAGCCGTCGTGTTGGAAGAGGTGACGTAGGGGTAGGTGCCGTGGTCGATGTCGAGGAAGGTCCCCTGGGCGCCTTCAAAAAGCATGTCCTTCCCGGCTTTCAGCGCCTTGTTTAAATAGAGGACCGTGTTAACGACGAACGGGCGGAGTTTTTCCCCGGCTTCCAGCGAGGAGGCCTTCACCTCGTCGAACGAAACCGGCTTCGCCCCCATGGAGACGAGGTGCGCGTTGGCTTCCTCTACGCGGGTGGCCAGCTTGGCACAGAAAAGCTCCGACTGCATCAAATCGGCCAGACGCAGCCCGGTGCGGGCCACTTTGTCGCCATAGGTCGGCCCGATGCCGCGGCCCGTGGTGCCGATCTTGTTTTTGCCCTTGGCGAGCTCCTTGGCGGCGTCGAGCGCGCGGTGGTAGGGCATCACCAGGTGGGCGCAGTCGCTTAAAATCAGGTTGTCCGGGGTCACGGCGATCCCCATGGCGCGCAGGCCTTCGATCTCCTCGATGAGCGAAACCGGGTCGAGCACCACGCCGTTGCCGATCACGTTCTGCTTGCCCGGGTGGAGGATGCCCGAGGGGATCAGGTGGAGGACGTACTTTTGGCCACCCGTGAGCACGGTATGCCCCGCGTTGTTGCCTCCCTGGCTACGGATGACGATGTCCGCTTTCTCGGTCAGAAAGTCGATGATTTTGCCTTTGCCTTCGTCGCCCCATTGGGCCCCCACAAGAACGGTATTTGCCATGGTAAAAAAACAGTCAGTTCACAGAAAAAACGCCTCGAGCGCGGCACTCGCCAAGCTCCGAGACGTTTGTGGAGTCTATCGGCCCAAGGGCGTGCGGCAAGCCCTTTCTTGGAAAGGGGAAAATCAGGCACTTGAGGGACTCAGAAAAAGGCAGGCACCGGGAGCATTGAACTCCCGATGCCGGGCCATGTTATGGGGGGCAGGCTTCCTACGGCGGGATGCAGTTTGCGGAAATCAAAAAGGCATTACAATAAAAAAGCCGCAGGAATGCGGCATTCAAAACCAAAAAAAAAGCCACAGTAGCAAGGTGCCTGTGCCCAACCAATTTGGCAGAAACATATCGCGGTTGCGTCTCGAACGTTCTCTCACCCAAAACCGACTGTGTGAATTGGCCGAGATAGACCGTTCCTATTTGCAGCGAATCGAAAAAGGCCAGTTCCAACCCACCCTCCCCGTGATCCTCCGCTTGAAGCGAGCGCTGGACTGCTCTTGGGATATGCTGATGAAGGGAGTGGAGGCACCGCCCTTCCGTTCCCGGCCTGAAGAGTCGTAGCACCCCGTCGGGAACTACCGTGCAAGCAGCGGCGGGGTGCCCGGTTTGCTGATGCAGAGGTTGATTTGAAGGAGGTTTTTCACAATCCAGTCCTTTACCCCCATCGAGTGGAGCTTGAGGATTTCCAGCCGCGCCCGCTTTTTAAAGAACAACTCCAGGTCCCACAGCGAGGCCCAGTGGATGGCGTCCCGGTCGCGGTCCCAGTCGATGTGGAAAATCGCCGGGTCGGTGTGGATCAGGAAGAGCGGCCGCCGGGTCACGAGCGCCCAGGCCCGGGCCGCTAGGAGAGTCAGCCCGATGGCCACGCGCCGCGCCGGGCCGTAGTGGTCGGCGGAGTGGGAAAGGTAAAACGGCGCGTCGTAACGCGGGCAGAAAACAAAGAGCCGCCCCTGGTCGGCCAGCATCTCGAAGAGCTTCGCGAGCGTCCGGCGCGGGTCGCTGATATGCTCCAGCACGAACGTCGAGAAAATCACATCAAAGGGCCCGTCCAGCTCCAGCACGCTGCCGAAATGCACCGCGTCGGCCACCCCGCGGAGGTGATCCTCGTTCGAGCGCGTCACGTCCTGCGTCGTATAGTGGATGGCCCCCCGCAAATCGGGCCCCAGGAACCGCGCAAAATTGCTGCGCCCGGCCCCGATCTCCAGCACCCGGCAGACCGTCTTGCGCCGCAGCGTCTCCTCGATGGCCGCGCGAACGTAAGGCCACTGCTCGGGCATCTCATTGGGATGCTGGAAGGCAGCATACTCCTCAGTCGTTTGGTAAAAACGATCCATCCTGGCCCTGAGGCGCGCCCCCTGGGGGGCTTCTTCGGAGGTGAGAGAACCGGGCAAATTCATGAGGTAACCGGCCATTCAATAGAGGCATCGGCGCGCCGGTTCAACCTAAAACCCTGGGGGAATACCTCATAGTGCCCTTTGGGCTTCTCCCGCTTTTTGTTTTTCGCGTGCGATCCCTATTTGCAATTTAAGGGCAATACGGGCATCATGCGGCCCCATGTCTGTCAAGCTCTCCCAAGTCGTTCTCGATCAACTCCCCGGTGCCGCCGAAAAGCTCGCCAACGCCAAAGTACTCGTTGGCCTCGACGGCTTTGTGGACACCATCATTCACGTCGTTGCCAAGCGCGCCTCTGCCACCGAATACACGCGGATGGGGGCCATGGGAGATTTCGGCCAGCGCATCAGCGCCGCCGCGGGCCTGAGCGCCAATTTTGAGTTCGTCACCCAGATGATCAAGCTCGGCGGCAATGGCCCCATCATGGCCAACGCCCTCGGCTCCTACGGCACCTCCGTCACCTACGTTGGCAACCTCGGCAGCCCGAATATCCACTCCGTTTTCACCGATTTCGCCGCCCGCTCCGCCCGCGTCATCTCCATCGCCGAGCCCGGCTACACCGACGCCATCGAATTCGAGGACGGCAAGCTCATGTGCGGCAAGCACGACAGCCTGCGCCAAGTCACCTGGGAGACCCTCCTTGAGCACATTTCCGAGGCCGAAATCGTCGACCTCTTCCAGCAATCCTCCCTCATCGCGCTGGTCAACTGGACCATGCTCCCCTTCATGAGCGACATCTGGAAGAAAATCCAGGCCCGCATCGCCCCCAAGCTCACCGGCGAGAAGCGCTGGATCTTCTTTGACCTCGCCGACCCGGCCAAGCGCACCCCCGAGGACATCATCGAAGCCCTCGACATCATCGCCGGTTTCCAACGCCACTTCCGCGTCATCCTGGGCCTGAACCTCCAGGAAGCCCGCCAGGTGGGGACCGTGCTCGGCCTCACCGCCCCGGACGATTCCCCCGAGCAGGTCACCCGCCATGCCGCCTGCCTGCTGGAGAAGCTCAAGGTCGACACCGTCGTCGTCCACCCGACGGCCTTTGCCGCCGCCGCCGACTCCACCGGGGCCACCCACGTCGCGGGCCCCTTCACCGCCAAGCCGAAGATCACCACCGGAGCCGGGGACCACTTCAACGCCGGGTTCTGCATCGGGCGCCTCCTGGGCCTCGACATCGCCGGAAGCCTCCAGGTGGGCGTCGCCACCTCCGGGTTCTACGTCCGCCAGGCCAAGAGCCCGGCCCTCGAAGACCTCAAGGGATTCCTGGAAGCCCTCTAGAGAATATATTGAAGCCGGAATAAAAATCCGCATTGCTTTTGCAGCGGAGAACGTGCTAAAAACTATCCTAGTTTATGAAGTCCCTCCTCACCATTCTTCTCGCCGTCGCCTTTGGCGCGGTTGCCTACGCTGATATTCAAGCCCCCCCGATGTCCGATCAGGGGCCGACCCGCAAGCTCGGGCGTGGATTCTCCAACGTCGTCTACGGCTGGACCGAAATCCCCGCCACGATGATGCAGGTGAACGAAAAAGAAGGCAACAACGCCGCGTGGGGCTACGGACTCGTGAAAGGGGTCGGCCGTTCCTTATTCCGGTTCGGGACGGGCTGGTATGAAATGCTGACCTTCCCGGTTCCCGCCTACAAGAGCTCCTTCCGGGCTCCCTACGAGGCCAACACCCCGTGGACCCTCAACCGCTACAGCGAGTTCCCGCCGGAAATCGGCTGCGAAACCCGCTACCAATACTTCGGAGGGTTGAGCAACTAGAGTTGCTCCGTCTGTCCGGGGCCTGCCTAAGCAAACCCGGTTGGCACACGGATTCATTTTGAAAAAAGGCTTCCATCAAGGAAGCCTTTTTTCGTCCCCCGGCACCGTTATTATTTTCATGCAAATATCTGTTCACGACGTCGCATTCGGTGGAAAAGGCGTGGGCCGTTCTGAGGGAATGGTCGTCTTTGTCCCCTACACCATCCCTGGCGAAACCGTCTCGGTCGAAATCACCCGGAAAAAGAAGAATTACGCCGAGGCCCGCTTAGTCTCCGTCGAGGTGCCCTCGCCCGACCGCGTCGAGCCCCAGTGCCCCTACTTCAGCCGCTGCGGCGGCTGTGCCTACCAGCACATCGCCTACCCGCGCCAGCTCCTCCTTAAAGCGAGCCAGGTCGAGCAGACCCTGCGCCGCGTGGGGAAAATCGCCGAGCCCCCCATGGCCCCCATGATCCCGTCGCCCAGCGAATACGGCTACCGGAACCGCATCCGCGTCCACGTCGCCGAGGGCGTCGTCGGGTTCTACGCCAGCGACGGCATCTCCATCATCGACATCGAGCGCTGCCCCATCGCCTCGGACGAAGTCAACGAGCACCTCGCCGGGCTGCGCCGCCGCCGGATGCCCGATGGCGACTACACCCTTTCCGAAGTCCGTAAAAAAGGCTTCTTCGAGCAGACCAACAACGCCGTGGCCCAGGCGCTCCTGGACCATGTCAGCGCGCGCATCACCCCCGGCGGCTCCCTCGTGGACGCCTACTGCGGAGCCGGATTCTTCGCCCATTACCTGCACGAACGCTACGAGAGCGTCACCGGCATTGAGGAAAACGAATTCGCCATCGAGCACGCCCGCTCCCAGGCCTCGCCCAACGAGCGCTACCTCGCGGGCGACGTTGCCCAGCACCTCGGCGAAGTCTTGACCGAGTTGCCGGACGCCACCCTTATCCTCGATCCGCCCGCCGCTGGCGTCACCCCGCAAGTCATCGACGCCATTCAGGCCGGTGCCCCGCGCGAAATCTTCTACGTCTCGTGCAACCCCGGCACCCTGGCCCGCGATCTCTCGCTCCTGGGCGGGGCCTACCTCATCGAAAGCGTCACCCCGCTGGACATGTTCCCGCAGACCGCCGAGATCGAGGTTGCCGTCTACTTGAAGCGGCGGTAAAAGGCATTTACACAGAGGGCACGGAGGAAGAGCGGGAGGCCTTTTTTAGTGGGGGCTCCGATTCTTGCTGCGCAGTGAGGTGATCTCCGGATAAACTTCCGCCGTTCTTCATCCACCTATGAAATACCGTCGCTTTGGCCGCACCGAACTGCAGATGCCCGTCATTACCTGTGGCGGGATGCGCTATCAGCACCAGTGGACCGACGAGCCGCTGGGAGACGTCCCCGGCGACAACCAGGCCAACCTGGAGGCCACCGTCCGGTACGCCGTCGAGCTCGGCATCAACCACGTCGAGACCGCGCGCGGCTACGGCACCTCCGAAATGCAGCTCGGGCGGATCCTCCCGCAGTTCCCGCGCGAAAAGCTGATCGTCCAGACCAAGGTCGCCCCCGAGGCCGACCCCAAAGCCTTTTTGGAGAAATTCGAGACGTCGTTCGCCTACCTCGGCGTCGGCTACATCGACCTCTTTGCCCTCCACGGCATCAACAACGAGGAGACCCTCGCCTGGGCCGTGCGCAAAGGCGGCTGCCTGGAGGCCGCGCGCGAGCTCCAGCGCCAGGGCCGCGTGCGCCACATCGGCTTCTCCACCCACGGGCCGTGCGACATCCTCGTCAAGGCCATCGAGACCGGCGAATTCGACTACGTCAACCTTCACTGGTACTTCGTCAACGAATTCAACCAGCCCGCCATCGACGCCGCCACGCGCCACGACATGGGCGTCTTCATCATCAGCCCCAACGACAAAGGGGGCAAACTCTACGAGCCCACCCCGCAGTGGGTCGAGGCGTGCAGCCCGCTCACGCCCATGGCCTTCAACGACCTCTACTGCCTGGCCCGGCCCGAAATCCACACCCTCTCCATCGGAGCCGCCCGCCCGTCCGACTACGACGCACACGTCGCCGCCCTGGAGCACTACGACTGCGCCGGGGAAGTCACCGCCCCCATCGCCGCCCGCCTGCGGGCCCGGATGGAAGAGGAACTCGGGGCCGACTGGGTCAACGGCTGGTGGCAGGGCCTCCCCGCGTGGGAAGAGGTCCCCGGCCACGTCAACGTCCAGGAAATCCTGCGCCTCTGGACCTACGCCCGGGGGCTTGGCATGGTCGATTTCGCAAAAATGCGCTACAACCTCATGGGCCAGGCCGGGCACTGGTTCCCGGGCCTCAACGCCGGGACCTTCGACGAAGCCGCCGTGCTCAAAGTGCTCCACGCCTCCCCCTTTGCCGACCGCATCCCCGGCATCCTGCGCGAAGCCCACCAGCTCCTCGTCGACGCCCCGAAAAAGCGCCTCAGCCAGGGCGACTAAGGGCTTTTCAAATTGCCTCGTTCCCAATCTCCAGATTGGGAACGTCTTTGTGTTGCGAAACTCCGTTTCGCGGGGGTGGGGAAATCTGGAGATTCCAGGACACCTTGCGTTACGAATCTGGAGATTCGTAACGAGGAGGCTTCCTATTGCTGAGGCTGCCTCCTAAAGCAACGGCATCCGCAGCTGCGAGTCGGTGAAAATGTCGCTGTAGGGCTGGAAATCCGCCCCGAATGCGCGGATGACCCGCGTATTGAGGGAGATGATTCCCTCCACATAAAAGGCATCGAGCGTTGAGAGGCAGAAGGGGCCAATGATTTCGTTATTGGCATCCTCATAATACCAGTGATTAGAAATATACGGCGTCATAATTCGTCCTTGGGCTGTTTTAAGGTTATTAACTCGAGCCCCCCTTCGGTTTATTCCGAAAGGAGGCCGGGAGTTGATAAGCCGTAGAAAAACAGCCGCGACGGCCTTGTATGTTGTCCGGCATGTCATTCTTTAAGTTCCCCCCGAACGCCTGCCGCGGCGAGCGGTGCGGGGAGTTTGAGGGGCGCCAGGTGCCCCTCATCAACCCGGTTCGTTTTCCTCTCTTTTCTCTTAGCCATGAGCTATAGCTTGTGGCGGCTGGATTTGCCGGAGCGGTCGGCCGACCGCTCCGGCACGGTTGGGGTCAGATCGACGACGGTCCTGGACCGCTTAAAGCAAGGAGCGCTTAAGCAAGTCCGTGCTAAAGCATGATCGCCTCAACCGCACAGTCCAAACTCGAAGAGTTGCTTGATCCTTGGAGCCCAACAAAAAGCCCCATGAGATCGTATCGCAAGGTTGAGTCGGAACTGCTCCTTCCAGTCTACATCAACAAAAAACCATCCACCAACATGAATCCATCCCCTGTTTACGTCGGCATCGACATCGCCAAAAAAACCCTGGCCGTGAGCGCTCCGGGAATGAAAAAACAATACACCAACACTCCGCTAGGCCACGCCCAGTTGATCCAAGCGCTGCCCGAAAACGCCCACGTCGTCATGGAAGCCACCGGCGGCTATGAGCGAGATTTAAGCCTCTGCCTTCACGCCAAGGCCATTGCCGTAAGCGTCGTCAATCCGCGCCACGTACGCGACTTCGCCAAGGCCATGGGGCAACTGGCCAAGAGCGACAATATCGACGCGCAAATGATCGTTGCGTTCGCCCGCGCCAAAGTGCCCCGCCCCGATTCGGCCCCCTCGCAGCGCCAGATCGAACTCGAAGAACTCATGGCGCGGCGCGAGCAACTCGTGGCCTTGCGTTCCATTGAGCTTAACCGCCGCGAGCACCATCGCCAAAAGCTCTTGAAGGTGCGTGCCGACAAGCTCATTGCCACCATCGAAGTGCAAATCGAAGAGATCGAAGCCAAGGTGCGCGAGCTCATCGAAAGCGAGGCCTCTCTGAAAAGCAAACGGGCGAGGATGCTGCAAGTCGAAGGCATCGGCGAAATCACCGCCGCCAGCGTGCCGGCCTTCGTTCCCGAGCTTGGACGCGTCGACCGAAGCCAAGCGGCGGCCTTGGTGGGCGTGGCTCCGTTTGTTTGCGAAAGCGGCATGGAACGGGGCAAAAGCCACATCTGGGGCGGACGCGCCAACGTGCGCACCTGCTTTTACATGGCTGCCCTGACAGCCATCCGCAATAACCGCATTTTAAGGGACTTCTACCAACGCCTCCGCGCTGCCGGCAAACCCGGCAAAGTCGCTATCGTGGCCGTCATGCGTAAACTCGTCTGCCTCCTCAATCATCTCCTTAAAAAACCCGATTTTGCCCTTGCTCACTAACAGAGTTGCTTTAGCCGGTGGCCTGGACATACGCCGCCGCCCCCCGGCCATATGAATATAGCCCGGAAACGGCAATAGAGTTTCGGCTATTGCCAGCCGTTTTCTACGGGGTTATCAAGTCCCGGCTGGCTCTCGCTAGCTGATAGGGAAAATGCGCTTCCCTGTTTTTAAAGTAAAGGCGAATTCACCTCGTTACGAATCAGAGATTCGCAGACAGAAGACGTCCCCAATCGGGAGATTGGGAACGAGGCGCATAGGGCCGCCTACTTCACTTTATACTTTACCTGGCGGGAGAGCAGCCAGCGGACGCCGAACATATCCACCGTCGCTTTGATCGCCCGGTTGCCCAGGCCGTATTTGCTCACACCCGCGGTGCGCGGGCGGTGGTTTACCGGGATTTCCACAATCTTGTACCCCATCCCCTTCACCAGCGCCGGGATGAAGCGGTGCATTCCGTAGAACGGCACCAGCGCCATGCGGCATTCGCGGCGCATCGCCTTGAGGGTGCAGCCCGTGTCGCGAACGCCGTCTTTGGTAAAGCGGCTGCGCACGAAATTCGCCACCCGGCTCGTGATGCGCTTAACCACCGTATCCTTGCGCTTGGCCCGGTAGCCGCACACCAGATCGGCCCCCTTTGCAATCTCCGCCAGCAGCAGAGGAATGTCCGCCGGGTCGTTCTGGAGATCGCCGTCCAGCAGCGCGATCACCTCGCCGCGCGCGGCATGGATGCCCGCGTACATGGCCGCGCTTTGGCCCGCGTTTTTCTCGAACTCCAGCAGGACCACGTCCGGGCGCTTTTCCACCCGTTGGGCCGTCGCATCCTTCGAGCCATCGTCCACGAATACGATCTCGTAATTAAGCCCGCTTAGCGCGGAGTGGAGCTGCTTTTGAAGGGATTCAACGTTGTCTTGTTCGTTGTAGAGTGGGATGACAACGGAGAGGGCGGGCGTGGGTTCGGTCATAAAGGAAGGCTGCGATAATTATGGCAGGCGAAAACCCATATCAAGCGTAATGGCAATCCTCGCCGCGCTTCGCTGATCGTAGCCACCATCTCCACTTTGTCGAATCCTTTGACAATCGCCTCGGGAGCGTGCGGGGAGCGGTCTGTGACAAAAAGCGCGTCGCGGCCCTGAAAAAGGCTGACCCCCCAGTCCTCGCTCGCGTACTCGTCGATGGGTAGCGTCGGGTCCACCGCCAGCATTGCGCGGATGAGCGCCCGGCGGCGGTCGCCCATCGTTTGCTCGTCGGCGGTCGGTTCGTCGAGCCCCTTGATAGCCGCCTCCAGCGCGCTGCGTTGCGCCGGATCCTGCACCTTGGCGAGCATCCCCTTGGCGATGTCGGTCGGCTCGGTCAGCTCATCGTAGCGACCCCAGAAGGAATACTGGTTCTCGATCATCTGCGACTCCGGGATGTACACCGGCGGGTGCCCGGGGCCGTCGGCGCGCTTCTCGGGCAGGTAAAAGGCGAGGCTTGAAGCCGTCTGGTACTTGTTGGCGATGAGGAAAAGCGGCTTGCCCGACTCCGCCTCCAGCTTGTGGCGCAGGTCGTTCACCGCGATGGAGGCCGTCTCCCAGCCGCGCAGCCGCCCGCCCGGGTCCATTTTGTAGGCCCACGGAATGCCCAGCGAGCGGATGGCGTCGGTGTTGACGATGATGAGGCTCATGACCATCGCCAGCCCCAGGCCCGCGACCGCGAATCGGCGCACCTTCACGCTGGAAAGCGCCTTTTCATGCCAGTAAGCCACCGTCAGGATGCCCAGGCCCACGAAGGCCGGGGAGGTCCAGTTCAGCTCGCCCATTTTTTTAAGCGAAAGCGTGCAGTAGAGGACGATCAGCGGCAGCGCGGCGAGCACCAGGAATTTGGCGCGAAAATCCTCCTTCATCGCGCGACAGCCCTGCCAGAGTGCCACCACCATCGCACCGAAAATCAGCGGCGAGTAGATCCCGAAATGCCCGCCGATAAAGCCCAGCAGTTCCTCCGGGTGGATCGAAAACTTCCCCTCCAGGCCGCCCCGGCTGCGAAGATGCTCGATGGTGATCCAGTCGTGGTTCGAGTTCCAGAGCACCGGGGGGATCACCGCCAGCGAGAAGACCGCCAGCATGACCCAGAAGCCGGGCCGAAGAAATTCGCGGCGCAGCTTGGGGGTGAGCGCCAGCACCAGCACGATGGTCAAGAGTTCCATGGCGTTGGTGTACTTGCCCAGGAACCCGAGGCCGATGAGCGCCCCGGTCAGCGGCCAGAAAAGCGAGAACTTCGGCGAACGATCCAGCGCCTCCCAGAGCGCCCAGAGCGCGGCGGTCCAGAAGAAAATCGAGATCGGGTCAATCGTCATCAGGAGCCCGCCAACGTTGAAAATGGGCGTCAAGTTGAGCATTAGCACCGTCCACGTCGCCACTGATTCCCCGTAAAGCCGCCGCGCCAGCCCGAAAAGCACCAGGCTCGTCCCGAGCGCCAGCAGCGGGCTCATGAGGCGCACGCCGAAGGAGTTTGGCCCCAGCAGATCCGTCCCCGCCCGGATCGCCATCGCCACCCCGGGGCCTTTGGAGTAATAGGCCCAGTCGAGCCGCTGCGACCACTGGTAGTAATACGCCTCGTCTGGGGTGACCTCCATCGAGCCCCCCAGCGTGAAGCGCAGCGCGGTCAAGATCAGCAGGAAAACAATCAGCCAACGGTTCATAAGGATTCGATTATGGAACAAGTAAACTCGGATGCGAAAGGTGAAGTTGCGGTGCGAGGCGGGCTCCGTAGCGCCGCCAGAGGGCTTCGAGCGCCACCGCCACGAGCAGCCCCAGGCTGGCCCCCAGGAACATCGAAATCAGCACATCGCTCGGCCAGTGGGAGCCGGTATAAATGCGCGAGTAGCCGATGGCCGCCGCCACGAGAAAATACCCCCGGCCCCAGCGCCGGAAAAAGAGCGCCAGCACCGCCGCCGCCGCGAAGTTATCCGACGTATGGCCGGAGGGGAAAGAGCGCCCGCTGATCGCGCCGGTCTCCGGCGTGGAAGTCATCACCACCGGCGCCATGAAAATGCTCAGCTGCTTGGGTTGGGTCCGGGCGAGCTTTACCACGCGGGCCGGTTCCACCTGGTGAGGCCGGGGGCGGTTGGCCCAGTGTTTGAGAGAATTGACCACCCCGCCGTCGGTAATGCCCACCGCGATCAGGATCACCAGCACCGCCGCGCGCGCCCGGAAATTCCCCCGCACGACCACCGCGAGGACGGCCAGGACGAGGATCGGCCCCCAGAAGGCGAAATCCGAGAGCAAGGCCATGACCCGATCCAACGAAGGGGAAGTCCAGACGCCGTTAATGAGTGAAAAAAGGGTTTGATCCATCTGCGGGAGCGGAGAGACTAGCGAACAATATGAGCATTGCGAGACATGTAAATGCGAAAACCGGGCTCCTGGCCGCCGCCCTCTGCCTCCTGCCGCTTCTGCTGGGTGGCCTCCTCCCGGCCCGGGCCGAGGACGCCGCGCCGAGTGCCCGCGAGCTCCTGGCGCAGGTGCGCGCCAACCAGTCCAGCCAGACCCGCGACCTCACCGGCAAACTGCGCAAATCCTCCAGCGACGAGAAAATCGTCATTCCCTTCCGGCTCCTCCTAAGGGAGAGCACCATCGTCTACCAGTTCACCGACCGCCCCGAATCGCTCATCCTGCGCCTGGGCGACAAAGGCTCGCGGCTCGACCACGCCACCGGCCCCGGCGACAAGCCCGAGAAAATCACCGGAGCCAAGCTCGATGACCTGATCCGCGGCACCGACATCAGCTACGAGGACCTCGCCCTCAAGTTCCTCTACTGGACCAACGCCATCGTCGAGCCCCGCAAGGAGACCGTTATGACCCGCTCCTGCTGGATCGTCCGGGCCGTCCCCTCCCGCAAAGACGAGAGCCAGTACGACATGGCGCGCCTCTGGATCGAGCCCACCGGCGGCCTCCTCCAGGCCGAATGCTACGGGGGCGGCAAGCTGATCCGGCGCTTTTCCGTGCGCAACGTCCAGCGCGAGGAGACCGGCAACGGCTATATTCTTAAATCCATGAGCATCCAGCGCCTCGATGCCCAGGGCAAGGGAACCCCGCCCACTTACCTCGAAGTGCGGCAGGATTGACCTGCCCGCCTCTGGGGACATAGACTGCTCGCCCATGATGAAGACCATCCAATGGGCGCAGTTTACCTGGGACCTCGCCAAGAGCGCCCCGGGCCGCCCCGCCCTACCTCCTTCGTTTTCCATCCGCCGTGCCACCCTGGACGACGAGGAGGCCATCCGCTCCGTCATCCTGAGCGCCTTTACGCTCGACTCCGAGTGGAACTCCTTCTTTTTCCTCATCCGTCCGTTGTTCGAGACCTCCATGGACGAGCTTTTCGGCCAAAACAGCGAGCCGCTTTGCCTGGTCGTTAGCCACGGCTCCCGCGTCATCGGGGCCTCGGGCCTTTCCGTCGAGCGCGACGCCTGCAACCACCTGCTGACCGGCCCCTGCCTCTCCCTGGAATACCGGAACCGGGGCATCGCCACCGCCATGCTGGCCCACAGCCTCTCCTTCCTGCGCGAGGCGGGCCTGACCTCCGTGCGAGGCCTCACCAAAGAGAGCACCGCCGCCGCACAGTTCATCTACCCCAAGTTTGGCTCCGTCCACGCCCCCGCGCCGGATTCCATCGTCGCGGAACTTCACAAACGCCGCAGCGAACCTCAAAAAAAGGGAGCCTAGAGCACCTCTTTTGCGTTCTCAGCCGCCCCCTCTAGCATCAAACCTGCTCTACCAAGGATGATCCCATGATCACCTACGCCTACCAAGCCCGTAACCCCGAAGGCAAAACCGTGAGCGGCGAGGCGGACGCCGTGAATGAGGAAAATGCCATCAATGTCCTGATGGGCCGCGGCCTCCTGGTCCTCTCCCTGGAGGAGCGGGGCGTTCGCAAAGGCAGCCGCAAAGTGGCCCGGGTCCTCGACTCGGACCTGGTCATGTTCACCCGGCAGCTCGCCACCATGGTCGATGCCGGGCTCCCGCTGATCTCCGCGCTGACGGCCCTCTACGAGCAGACCACCTCCCGCAAACAGGCCCCGCTGCGCCAGGTCATTGGCGAAGTCATGGGGCGCGTCCAACAGGGCGAGACCTTCGCCGAGGCCATCTCGAAATTTCCACAAGTCTTTTCCCGCCTCTACATTTCCATGGTCAAGGCCGGTGAAATGGGCGGTATGCTGGCAGAGATCCTCGACCGCCTCGCCGGGTTCCTGGAGGCGAACGCGCGCCTGACCAAGAAGGTCAAATCGGCCATGACCTACCCGATCTCGGTCATCAGCATCGCGATCCTCATCACCACCTTCCTTCTGGTCAAAGTAGTACCGACCTTCGGCGATATTTTCAGCAGCTTTGGCAAAAAACTGCCCGGCCCCACCCAGGTGCTTCTCGATTTCAGCTCGTTTATCCGGGGCCACTGGCTGGTCCTCATCCTGGTCATTGTCGGGACCTTCATTGCCATCAAACAAATTCTCAGAACTGAGAAGGGAAAGAAAGCCTGGGATGCCTACAAAATGAAGATGCCCGTCTTCGGCCCCCTGATTCACAAAATTTGCATGAGCCGCTTTGCCCGCACCTTTGCGCAGCTCATCCGCGCGGGCGTGCCGATCCTGGACGTCATGGCGATTGTCGGCGAGACCTCCGGCAACGTCCTGGCGGAGCGGGCCATCGGGCTGGTGGCGGCCGACGTGGAGAAGGGGGACACGCTCGCGGCGGCCATGGCCAAGCAGCCGCTCTTTCCGCCCATCATGCTGCGCATGATCTCCGCGGGCGAGGCCACCGGTAAAATCGACGCCATGCTCGAAAAGATCGCCGACTTTTGGGACGAGGAAATCGAGGCCACGCTGGGCGCGCTGACCTCGCTGATCGAGCCGTTGCTGATGGTCTTTCTCGGCGTGGTCGTGGGCGGTATCGTCATCGCCCTTTTTCTGCCGATCTTCAAGATGAGCGATGTCGTCTCGGGCCAGTAGGCAGCGACGGGGAAGGGGAGCGCGGTGTTGATTAGCCTCAGAGTAGACATTCCAAGTTTCAAGAGTTGACTCCTTATCCACCTTATCTTGCTGGATCCCACCGAGTTCATCAGCTAGGAGATCGACCCGATCCTGGACAAAATCGCCCGCGAAGCAATCCAGAGGTGCCCTCCACTGTTTCACCTGCGGCGAACGGCACATCCTGGAACTGGGCCGGGAGAAGATCTCCACCCCTCCCTCGCAAGGATGGTTTAAGGATTCCCGTCGGAATTCAACCCCGCGAGCTTCCTTGCCTCGGCCAGGACGCGATCATCCGCCCGGTAGAGAGCGACACGCCCCGGTTTGCCGCTATTGCTCAGGTTGGGGATTTTATCCGATAGCAGTTCCGCCTTCAAACCCCGGCAAACGGGTTGGATGATCCACTTCGCCGTGGTCAACGCTTCGGGAGAAGGCGCTCCCGGTTGGTGCCGTGCCAGGAAGAATTGCAGCGTGTTGTAGCCCGTGGCAACAAAAACGAGCGAATCGTTCCCCACCTTGGACGCCACCTCGCGGGCAAATTGCTTGGTGTTCTCCCCGTAGGGCTCGCGCGCGGCACTGCTGAACTTTACCGCCTGGACGCTCAACCCCACGGCCAGGAGCAAACCGACCGCCCCAAAGGCCACGGGCCAGAGCTGCCAACGGCCCCGGACCCTGACGCAAAAATAGGCGCTCAGCATCGCGACCGCAGGATAGGCTGGCAGGATGTAATCGGCGGTTTTTGAGGCCGTCAAAGAGAAAAAAAACAACACCAGGAGCACCCACAGAATGGCGGGCCCGAGCGGATGCCGGAACCACTCCCCCGGCCGCAACACCCACAGCGCGGCGAGGGCGGCCAGCGACCAAGGGAACATTTTTTCAACCAACCAAACGGGATTAAGGTAGAGCCCGGTCAAGAGCCTTAACGTCCCGCCACCCTTCTCCACGTCCCCGAACACGACGCCCACGCCCGCCACGCGAGATAAAAGTTCCTGCCCCAGCAGCACATGGGAGAAATGGTCGGGGTGCAGTAGGGCAACGGGGACCAGCCACCCCCCCATCATCGCGAGCGCCAGCGGCACTCCCCACTTCCACCCCGTGCGATGGGCTGCGGCCCATTCGCCATAGAGGAACCGGGCCGCCAGCGGCACATAAAGGATCGGCAACAAAGCGGGTGGCCCCTTGGTCAACCCGGCAAGGCCCACGGCGACCCAGAGCCCCAAGGCTACCCGGCGCGGATGGCGGGTCGATCCATCCAAAGCCAGCGTCGCCAACGCCCAGGCCGCCACCAGAAACGCCACCAATACCGGGTCGGGCCGGCAATGGTAGAGAGATTCCATGGTCGCGGGGGTCGTCAACCAGGCCAAGCCCGCCAAAAGCCCCCCCTCTCTCGCCCACGCGGCGGTCTCAGTGCAGCGCACGAGCAAATGGCGGCCCATGCCCACGACCATCAATAAAGTGCAAATGGAGGCCACCAGCATCGGCAGTTTCACTGCCCATTCGCTCCAAAACCCCAGCGCCACCCACGGCGCGGCCAACCAATTGACCAGCGGCGGTTTGGTCGACAAACCGCCCAGCATGTCATCCGGCAACAGCCATTGGTGGTGGAGAACCATCGACGCTGTGTAAGCGACCGTCTTGGGCTGGTCGAACCGCTGCATCGCGCTCGGCCCGGCAAGCCGCGCCGTCAACATCACCAGTAAACTGGCCAAAAGTAAAAGCCACAACCGACTGATCATGCGGGTTCCCTCGCGCGCGGCAGCCGCCAGGACCGGTGAATGGGGCAAGAGATCGGATGGGGTTCCGTGATGATTCATGTCAAAAAAGATCTAGCACATAGGAGACGACCAAACAATATCCAATACCTGACTCGGGATGGATGTGGACCGGGTGTTACGGAGTGCGCTTGATTTTGCGGCGCAAATGGGTGACGTAGACGCGCAGGTATTGCCGGTGATCCTCCGCGTTGGGCCTCCAGACTTCGCGCAACATTTGGCGGTGCGTGATGACCCGCCCCGTGTGGCGCACTAGCAGACGCAGGAGCGCGTATTCGGTGGCTGTGAGGCTGCCTTCCCTGCCTTCCACAGTCGCCTCTTTTGCTGGGCGCGCCCGCTGCCGGACCACGCGCAGCCGGGCGAGGAGTTCCGCCGTGCTAAACCTCCTGAATAACTTACCCGGCGCTTAAGGTGGCAGGGGAGCGCGGTGTTGCTTAGCCCCAGATAATCCACCAGACACAGGCCAGCAGCCCTGCGACAAGCATCGCGAGGCTCAGCGCCGGGAGGGCCAGGCGCAGCCGTTCCGCGAGCGAGGGGCGCCGCTTCCGATGCCGCGAACGGTGGTGGTGGGGACGAGGCTGCTGGGGGGTGGCTTCCCAGGATTCGAAGACGGGCGCGGGAGTTTTCGCCCGCTTGAAGCCGGAGCGCACGCCAGGGGCGAGGTTCCCGCTCAGAGGGGATTCTTCGCTTGCCGCAGAAAGTCCATTCGTAGGTTGGGGGGCGGATTCCGTGCTCATGGTTTGGAGAGGTAAAGGCAAGGATAGTAAAAACGCGGGAAAAAAAGAGGAAATTTTGAGGTCTAAAAAACTTTTCTGCACCGTTCTGGGCAATAATAGCCCCATGGAGCCGGATTTTTTTTCCGTGCGGTGTCGCGCATCGGCACGTTCCGCCCCGATACTTTGGGTGCAGAGAAAAAAGGTCATGAAAAGGCGCGGCTGTGTAATGGTGGTTCTGGGATGGGCGTTGGCGTGGAGCGGGGTGAACGGGCTTTCGGCGAACGAACCCACCGTACAGCCCGTGGCCGCCGCCCAGGCGTTCCTCAAGGATCAGCGGCTCTATCGCGGTCCGGTGGACGGCGTGGCGAGCCCGGCGACCGCCGCGGCCGTGAGGCGCTACCAGATCCTTCACGGCTTTCGGGCCACGGGGCTCCTGGATGAACCGACGCTTGCCGCCATGCTGGCCCCTCCGCCCCGGCCGGAGAAATTAACGCAGTCTGATCGCGATCTGCTCCGGGAACTCGAGAGCACGCCGCCGCCCCCGCCCGTGGCCGAGCAGCGCCGCGAGCCGATCCCGCCCCCGCCGCCGCCCGTGGCAAGCGCCACGCCGCAGGCCACCCCCTCCAAGTCCCGGGCCAAACGCGGCAACGGCCAGGCCCGGCAGCCCCACACCTACCGCGTGCCGCGCAGCGTGGTGGGGGATTAATCCCTTCGCGCGCCCTGCCCAGCACGGCTCCCTCCTTTTTTGGAGATTCTTTGCGCGAAGTGCGCTAAACTGGCGGTTTACCTGTGAAAACCGCCAAGCCAGCCTCCTTTGCCAAAACCATCGCGCCGATCAAAGTCGGCCTCGTCAGCCTCGGCTGCGCTAAGAACCTCTCCGACGCCGAAGTGATGCTGGGGGGCATCGTGGCGCGTGGCATGGAGATCACCTCCGACCCCGCCCAGGCCGACGTCCTCATCGTCAATACCTGCTCGTTCATCGACTCCGCCAAGGAGGAGTCCATCGACGCCATTCTCGAAGTCAACCAGCAGCGCGGGCTTAAGAAAAAGCACGCCCACCAGAAGCTCATCGTGGCCGGGTGCATGGCCCAGCGTTTTTCCAAGGAACTCTCCACCGAAATGCCCGAGGTGGACGCCTTCATCGGCATCGATCAGATCGCCCAGGTCGGCGAGCTCATCGAGCAGGTCCTGGCCACCCCGAGTGCCGGGGAGGAGGCCGCCCCGCTCGACCTGGTCGCCCGCGCCAAGCCGGTCTACATCCCAGATTACGATACGCCCCGCTTCCGCCTCACCCCGGCGCACACCGCCTACGTCAAGATCGCCGAGGGGTGTAACCACCCTTGCACCTTCTGCGTCATCCCCAAAATGCGGGGCCGCCATCGGAGCCGGTCGGTGGAAAGCGTCGTCGCCGAAGTACGCGGGCTCGTTGCCTCGGGCGTGCGCGAAATCAACTTGATCAGCCAGGACACCACCTATTTTGGCATGGATCTCTGGGAGACCCGCCCCCGGGCCAACCAGCCCATCGACCCCTCGTGCGGCCCCACGCTCGTACAGCTGCTCGACGAACTGCAAAAGATCAAAGGCGACTTCTGGATTCGCCTCCTCTACACCCACCCCGCCCACTGGAGCGACGAACTCATCGCCGCCATCGCGCGCAACTCCAAGGTCGCCCGCTACATCGACATCCCCCTCCAGCACATCCACCCCGAAATGCTCAAGGCCATGCACCGCGAAACCTCCCGCGCGCATATCGAGAAACTCCTGGCCCGCATCCGCAAGGGCATCCCCGGCGTGGCCATCCGCACCACCTTTATCGTCGGCTTCCCGGGTGAAACCGAGGAGCACTTCGCGGCGCTGCTCGATTTCATCCGCGCCACCCGCTTCGAGCGTCTCGGCATCTTCACCTACTCCCGCGAAGACGGCTCGCGCGCCGCGGAGCTCCCCGGCCAGCTCCCCGCCGCCACCAAGAAAGCCCGTTACCGCAAAGCCATGACGCTTCAGCGGAAAATCGCCCTGGAGATCGCTCAATCCGCCGTCGGGCAGACCCGCCGCATCCTCGTCGAGCAGCCGCTGGTGGGCCGCACCGAGGCCGACGCGCCCGAAGTCGATTGCCGGGTGCTGCTGGAGAAACCGGCCCCCGTTGGCCGCTTCGTGGACACGGAGATCACCGGTACGCAAGATTACGACCTTATGGCCCGGGCGTAACCCAAATTGCGCTTTCCTTTCGGACGAAAGGAGTGTAATCAGGGGGAAATGGGCATTCGTAGTAAAGCGTAGGATTTCTTTCCGCCATGAACCTCAACGTCACCCCCTCTCCAGGTTCGGAATTCCACCGCAGCATCCTCGACGCCATGCCGTTCCCCGTGCTGGTGCTGGAGGAGAGTTATCGGATTGTTGATACCAATAGCGCCGCCAACCAGGTCATCGGGATGCCAGCGGAGGAGGCGCGAATGCATCGGCCCGGCGAAGTGCTCCGCTGCATCCATGCCGCCGAGACGAGCGTCGGCTGCGGCGGCACGCCGTTTTGTCGCAGTTGCTCCATCCGGACGGCCATCGGTAAGGCCTTTCAGGGCGAGTACCCGCCGCGCCAGGTGGTGAAGCTGCTGGTGAGCGGCGACGAGCAGATGCTGGAAATGCAGTATTTGATGACCGTCGCCCCGCTGAATTTCGAGAACCTAAGGCTGGTCTTGATGATTCTGGAGGACGTCCGCGAAATCAGCAGCCAGATGCTGCCCATCTGCTCCAACTGCAAACAGGTTCGCAGTGAAGACGACTACTGGCAAAGCGTCGAGAGCTACCTTTCCTCGCGCCTGGAGATCCATTGCACCCACAGCCTCTGCCCCGAGTGCGCGCAGAAGTTTTTCCCAGAATACGCCCAGGCATTACAGATTCACACCGAGGGCTCTACCCCTCCAGCTCCCGAAGACGCTCCTTGAGGAGCACCGCGGGCCATTGACCGGAAACCTGTGGCTCGGCTAGGTAGCCGTAGTTGAGCACTGACCCGGAAGCGCCCAGCGCCAAACGCGACACCTTCCCATAGCGCCCCATGCCCATCACCGCCAGCTTGAGTTTGCGCGAAGCCCGGGGCGCGGCGAGGAACCCGAGCAGCCGGGCCGCCTCAGCCGGAGTCCTGGCCACCGCCGCCAGCTTAAAGACCGTGGCCCCCAGCTCGGCCGCCTTTGCTCTGAGCTCCTCGAGTTTTTCCAGCGGCGGCGTGCGGTGGAAATCGTGGTGTGATAAAATCACCCCCGCTCCCCGGGCCTGCGCTGCCTCGATCACCCCGCCCAGCGCCCCCGCCGAACGGAGCTCCACATCCACCAGCGCCGCGTGCGGCAGAAAACGTTCGAAAAGCTCCCGCCGCCTCGCCGTGCCCAGCTCGCCCGCGCCCCCTTCCCCCGGGTGGCGCACCGTGAGAATCAGCGGTGCCTGCAAACCGGCAAGCGCCTTTTCCAGCCGGGCCGCTTTGGCCGCGAGCTCGTCCACCCGGATTTCCAGAAAATCAACCTCCCCCGGCGAGAGTCGCAACGCGGCCTCCAGCGAATCCTGGCTATATATGGTTCCGACCACAGAACCGGAAAGAAGAGTGTTTTTGGAAAAAAACATGGTGGTAATAACAAAACAGGTTACATAGTCTGCCACGCGCATGACGGGCCGAAAACAAGAATTTAATCTTCAGCTTTTCCAGATAGTCGACGCATTGCTCCTCGCGTTCGCCTTTTGGCTGGCTTACGTCCTGCGCGTTCGTGGGGGCCCGATCTTTTCGTGGGGCGAGATCACCTCCTTTACCGACAACCAGTGGGTCGTCTTCATCGCCATGCCCTTCGGGCCCATTTTGCTGGAGCTCCAGGGCTTTTACTCGGGCCTGCTCCAGAAGACCCTTGGCAAGTCGTTGGCCCAAATGGCCGGAGCCTCCTTCTGGTTGGGGGTCATCGTCGCCGGGTGCGTCATCTTCTTCCACCTCCAGGCGCCCAGCCGCGTTATCATCTGCCTTTTTGGCGCGATCGCTCCGGTGCTCCTCCTGGTTCGTGAGGGCGCCTCGGTCACCTTTTTTCGCAAACGAGTGCGCAGCGGCTCCCACCGCGAACCCGTGCTCCTGGCAGGCAGGCCCTCTGACATCAAGCACCTACGCGGGATGTTGACGCCCCTTCAGTTGATCGAAATGGACATCGTCGGCGAAATCAACATCGAGCAGCAGCCGCTCTCGGCCTTGGTCGACTCCCTCCACAAGCACTCCGTCAACCGCGTCATCTTCGCCGGAGGCCACTCCAACATGCAGCAGCTCCAGCAGGCCATCGCCGCCTGCGAAGTCGAGGGAGTCGAAGCGTGGCTTGTGGCCAACTTCATCAAGACCTCCATCGCCAAACCGACCTTCGACGCCATGGGGAACGTCCCGATGCTCGTCTTCCGCACCACGCCGTCAGTCTCCTGGTCCCTGCTTATCAAGAGCTTCATGGACCGCCTCGGCGCGTTGATCGTCGTCCTCCTGACCAGCCCGCTTTTCCTCATCGCCTTCCTGGGCATTAAAATCACCTCGCCGGGGCCCGTCATCTTTTGCCAGCAGCGCGGCGGCAAACATGGCAAGCCCTTTACCATGTACAAATTCCGCAGCATGATCACCGACGCCGAAATGCATCGGGCGGAACTCGCCAGCCGCAACGAAATGAGCGGCCCCGTCTTCAAAGTCGAGAACGACCCGCGAGTCACCCCCTTTGGCCGCTGGATCCGCAAAACCAGCATCGACGAACTGCCCCAGCTCCTCAACGTCCTCCTGGGCGACATGAGCCTCGTCGGCCCCCGCCCCCTGCCGCTTTACGAAGTGGAGAACTTCGAGAACCACGCCCAGCGCCGCCGCCTGAGCGTCAAACCGGGGCTCACCTGCCTCTGGCAGATCAGCGGCCGCAACAACGTCCAGCAGTTCGAAGACTGGGTTAAGCTCGACCTCGAGTATATCGACAACTGGTCCGTCTGGCTCGACCTGAAGATCCTTTTTAAAACCGTCCCCGTCGTTTTGTTTGGCTTGGGAGCGAAATAATTTTCAGAGGGAAAAGGCCCTTCTGGGGAGGGGCGGCAAATGCTCGGCGACACAAAGACTCATCTTTTTCCTTGCAACCTGGGCCGTTACCCGTATGCTGATCGCCAGATTTTAAAGATGTTCTGGGGGGAACATGAGCCCTTCGCGGCCATTCGGCCGCGGGGGGCTCAATCTTTTTACCCCCATCCCTCCCGTGCGGATTTCCGGCAACGGGACCCTTCGCTCGACGGATCTTTTCGATGGATTTTTTTCATTTCACGCCTGCCCAGTGGATGCTTGCCGCCGTGGCCGCGTTCATGGTCGGCCTGGCCAAGAGCGGCTTTAACGGAGTCGGCATGCTCGTCCTCGTCTTTATGGCCTGCGCCATGCAGGGGTACGAGCGGGAATCCACCGGCGTCGTCCTGCCCATGCTCGTCTGTGGCGACCTCCTGGCCTTTCGCACCTTCCGCAGCCACATCCAGTGGGGCAAGCTGCGGCAGATGCTCCTGCCCGCCGCCATCGGCATCGCCCTCGGCTACCTGTGGATGAACCGCGTCAGCAACGCCAGCTTCAAGCCCCTCATCGGCGGCATCGTCCTGCTCCTGCTCGCCCTCCATCTGTTGCGGCAGGCCTTCCCCGGCCCCTTCCAGGCCGTCCCGCGCCGCCCCTGGTTCGTGTGGGGAATGGGGATCGCCGCCGGAGTCACCACCATGATGGCCAACGCCGCCGGGCCCATCGTCACCCTCTTCTTCCTCGCCCTGGAACTGCCCAAACTGGAATTCGTTGCCACCGGCGGGCTGTTTTTCCTGATCGTCAACCTCTTCAAGCTCCCCTTCAGCTACCACCTCGGGCTGATCGGCGGCCCCTCCCTGGCCTTCAACGCCGCCTTGCTGCCACTGGTCCTCGTGGGATTTTTTGGCGGGCGGCAGCTCCTGCACCGGATGCGCCAGGAAGTCTTTGAGAAAGTGCTTTTGGTCCTCACCGGCGTCAGCGCCCTGCACCTGATCTTTCGGTAATTGGTAAAAGCGGGCGAATTTTCGGGGCAGGGTACGCATTTTTCTTGCGTCTTGGCCCGCCGTGGCGTAAACAAGCCACCCTTTCATTTCCGAAAGGACCGCGAAAGCAAGGCGGGTTGGTAGCTCAATGGTAGAGCAGCGCCCTTTTAAGGCGTTGGTTGAGGGTTCGAGTCCCTCCCAACCCACTTCTAAAAATGCCCTGAAATCCGCTTAAATACAGGGTTCGCGGCGATTCTCATTCGCACGCATAAATTCTCATATTTTTCCCAATACAGCCTATTTTTAAAAAGTATTGGACGAATGCTCACAGGAAACCACGGTTCCCTAAATCCTTCCTCTTGGGAAAAATAGGCAACAAGCCCATTTTCGGTATCACATGCTTGGGCGCAGGGTAGAATGGGATGTTTCAACCGCTGTATATGCTTTGTTAGGAGCCTACGGGAAAAATATAGATCAGGAACCATTTAATCTTGCAACCACAGAAAGGCAAAGCACCATAGGGGATGTCTAGGAACAAAGAGTAAAAATATAATCGAGGTAGTAAAAAGTCATCATATGGCAAAAATAATTTCAATATTTAACAATAAGGGTGGTGTCGGGAAATCGACGATTTGCTGGAATCTCGCGGACACCCTTGGGGCACAAGGTAAGAGAGTGCTCCTGATTGATTTTGATCCTCAGTGTAACCTCTCGATTGCCATGCTTGGGGAGAAGACATTTGTTAATACCCTTCCGACACAAAACGCACCTTACGGAACAACTGTCAGATCGTTTCTTCAACGGTTTCTCCAGAACACTGGAGGTGAACAAATTTTCTTACATAAAGGATGTCATACGAATCAAAATGTTGATCTTATTGCTGGGGACTTTTGGCTAAACGTGTATGCAGACTCACTAAATGTAGGTGCCGACCTCCTTACGGGAACGGGGTTGTCGCGTTATGTAGCACTAAGGAGGATTGTTGACCAAGCTGAGAAAGGTCACGGAGAGGCATATGATTTTGTTATTGTAGATTTACCTCCATCCTTTGGTGCACTCGTAAGGGCTGCGTTTTACTCGTCCGATTATTATATTGTTCCGTGTACTTCAGATAATTTCAGTGTCTATTGTGTTGGATTGATAGGCCAAATGGTACCCTCATTTGTTAATGATTGGAAAGGCGGACTAAGCCGCTTCAAAGCTTCTAATCCTCATTTTACGGATTTTGACCGTCTCGGCAGCCCTGTCTTTGCTGGGTGGGTTTTCAACGGATTTGATACAGCCAGGCGTCGCAGAACCGCGGAGGAAGTTGCACAAGACGCTCCCCAAGGCGAGAAAGTGATGATTCAAGCGGATAAGACAATGCATGATCACCTTGAGATTGCGATCCGCGACGGATTAGTGGGTCAACTAAAGACGAATATTACCGCATTCAATCCAATTGCAGAAATGCCAACAGAAAGTTTTAGGATAGGGGATATTGAAGATGCGAACGTGTTAATTCAGAATAGTTTATGGCTTAATGTTCCACTTGGAAGCTTAAGTGATCACGAGCAGGTCGAAAACCTGCAGGACAGACGAAAATGGGCATGGAATCAAGCCGAACAGATCGCGTTGCTTCGCCAAAAACTGCATGAAATGGCAAATAACGTAACAGCAATTTGCCACTGATAACTTGACGCTTTTTTTGGAGCTGGTAGGTTGTATGTTGTATTTCGTTGCGAAGAAGAGATTTGCCTTCCTTCGTATTTCGACGGGTGGGCTTTGGAATCAGCCTCCGGGGTTTCTTGGGCACAACCTGCCTTGCCATTCGCCCCCACTTGCGCATGAGCCCTTCCCTTTCCCTCCCCAATGGGCCCTTGGCCAGCAGGGGCCTTTGCCCTGAGTTCCGGCCGAAGGGTTTTAATAGCGTTACGCTGAATAAGTCAATTACCGGACGCGCTTATGCGTATAACGGCGTGTTGTATGCGTTAGCTCAGTGTCCTGTTGTCTCCAGAGTAAACCGTGCCCTGTAGATGATTTTTTCTTGCTAAATTAACTAAATTTAATAGATATAGCTTAAGCTTTTTAGTAGTGGCTTCCCTCAAAGCTGCTCAGGACCTTTTCTAACAATCTTTTATGGCAAACCTTAGTGCTACCCAACAAATCGAACAGCTCGAAGCGCAAATCCGCGGCCTCCGGCAGCAAGCCCTGGCGGAACTTCAGGAGAAGCTCGCCGAAGCCCGGCGTACCGTGGCCGAGCTCGAAAAACAACTCGCCGAGGTGACCGGCAACGCGACGGAAGCCGCTGCCGCCCCCGTTCGCCGCCGCACCCGCCGCCCGTCCGTTACCAACGAGCAGCTCAAGCCGCTGGTCCTAAAGGCCATGGCAGAGAAGGGCCTTAATGGCCTCAATGCCAAGGACATCGCCGAGTTCGTCGGCCAGGACCCGATGCGCGTTCGCAAATTCATCGCCGAAAACCCCTCCCTGCTCAAACGCCAGGGCGCGGGCCCCGGCACCCGGTTTTTCCTTAAGTAATCCGGGCATAAACCGGCTCTAATTCAGCACTAACCCGGGGCCATTGCTTTATCCCCGGGCTATCGCTCATCGTTTCATTAAAAAAAACCCGCTGGATGCTCCGGCGGGTTTTTTTTCGTCTGCGGCCCGGTTCCAAAAATACGGCCTCTGGAAAAGTTTGAGCCGATCCCCCGAAGCAGTTAATCTGCATGACCTGATGATCTCAACCGTGCTCAAACGCTGCTTTTCGCTCCTCAAAGCCTGGGGGCCCGCCATCTTTTGGATGTGCCTGATCTTTTCTGCCTCGGCTGACCGGCAGTCGGTGGCGCATTCCTCGCGAATCATCGAGCCCTTCTGCCGCTGGATCTACCCTTCCATTACCCGGGCGCAGATCGAGAACGTGCAATTTGCGGTGCGCAAGGGGGCCCACATGAGCGAATACGCCCTCCTCGGGCTGCTGCTGCTCTACGCGCTCTCCACCCGCCGGGGCGACCCTCGGCGCTGGATGATCCACGCATGGGTGCTGGCCGCCGTCTACGCGGCGGCTGACGAGCTGCACCAGAGGTTCGTTCCCGGGCGCGACGGCTGCGTTCACGACGTCCTGATCGACGCCACCGGGGCCGCGCTGGGGCTCCTGGCCTATTATGGGTTCCTCCGCTGGCGCGACGTGCGCAAAAGGGCCCGCCCGGCGTCCCAAACCCAAGCTTTCCAGGCCGTGCCCGTGCCGCGCCCGACGTTTGCCGACCGGGTGCTCTTCACTCTCCAGGGCGAGGACTTCGAAAACAAAGCCCGCGTCCAGCTGGCCATCCAGGACCGCCTGCAACGCGAAAACGGCGGCCGGCTCATCCTCGGGCGCAACCCCGCGGCGGCTCATCTGCTGCTGAAAAACACCAGCATTTCCGGCCAACACCTGGCCCTCATCGTGCGCTCCGGGCTATTCGAGGTCGAGGATCTTGACTCTTCCAACGGTACCCGGCTCAATGGACGCCGCCTGCCCCCCTTTCAGCCCGCGCCTCTGACCGATAACGACCGCCTCGAAGTGGGCGAAGTCCTGCTCCATTTCCGCCGTTCCACGTAACCCCGCCCCTCTTTACTGCAAATGGAAGTCCACCGCCTCGCTTTACCGAAGGGATTCCGGCTTGCCAACTACGAGCTGACGCGCGTGCTGGGCAAGGGCGGCTTCGGCATCACCTACCTGGGCGTGGACCGGCACCTGGGCCGCAAAGTGGCGGTGAAGGAGCTGATGCCCGACAGCATCGTCGCCCGCATCGAGGGAATGCAGGTCGTGGCCCAGAGCGAGGAGCTCAAGACGAATTGGGAATGGGCCAAGGGGCGCTTTCTTGAAGAAGCCCGGGTGCTGGCTAGTTTTCAGCATCCGAACATCGTCGAAGTCCACCAGCTGATCGAGGCCAACGGCACGGTCTACATGGTCATGGACTACATCGAGGGCGAAAGCTACGAGGCCCGCCTGCGCCGGATCAACCACGAGCCCGACGAGCACAGCATGCGGCAGCTGATCGAGCCGCTCATGGACGGGCTGGAGGAAGTCCACTCCACCGGGCTGCTTCACCGCGACATCAAGCCCGATAACATCCTCCTGCGCAGGGACATCCAGCCCATTTTGATCGACTTCGGCTCCGCCCGCAAACTGCTCGAAGGCACGTCCGTGATGACCTCGCTCGTCACCCACGGCTACTCGCCCATCGAGCAGTATCAGGTGAAAACCAAGCAGGGCCCCTGGACGGACATTTACGCCCTGGCCGCCGTGGCCACCCGGGCCATCACCGGCGAAAAGCCCCCGATGTCCGCCGACCGCATGAGCGACGACGACTTTGTCTGGCTGAGCTACCGCGAGCTGAAGGGCTTCAGCCCCCTCTTTTTGCAAGCGCTCGACTGGGCGCTGCGCGTCAAGCCAAGCGAGCGGCCCCAGAACATCCGGGAATGGCGAACCAGCTTCGGCTGGGAAGCGCGGGGCGCGTTTCGGGGCAAACCGTTCGGGAGCGTCATTGAATCCGGAGACAAAACCGCGCTCATCATGGGCGGGGACGCCACCACGCCCGCGCCCAAGAAATTCTCGCAGCGCATCGCCACGGCGCAGGTCCGCCCGATCGCGCCCCCCCCGGTTCCCGGTGCCGCCCCGGCCCTGGCCCCCATCGCCTCCGTCGCCCCCAAGCCCGTGCCCGCCCCCGTGACGACGGGCGCGCCCGCCGCCGCCGATGCCGGAGGGGATAAGATGAAATTCCTGCCGACTCTTGTTGCCGGGGTGTTGCTCCTGGGTGGAGGCTGGTTTCTCTACACCAACGTTTTCTTCCCCCCCAGCGGCGCGAGCTCCACGCACGTTCCCGATTCCCAGAACGCCCCGGTCAAGGCCGTCCCGCACAAACCGGCGCCCTATACCCCGGTGGTCAACTCGCTCGGGATGAAATTTGCCCCCGTCGCGGGCATCGGCGTTCTCTTTAGCGTCTGGGACGTCCGCGTGAAAGACTACCGGGCCTTCGTCCAGGAGACCGGGCGCGAGTGGCGCTCCGCCTCCTTCCCGCAAACCCTCGACGACCCCGCCCTCAACGTCAGTTGGGAGGACGCCAAGGCCTTCTGCCAATGGCTCAGCGCCCGCGATGGCCGCGAATACCGCCTGCCCACTGACGCCGAGTGGAGCGTCGCCGTGGGGCTCAAGGACGAGGGCGGCGGGCTGCCCCACGACAAAGACGGCCGCGTCAAGGGAGCCTACCCCTGGGGAACGGCCTGGCCGCCGCCTCCCCACGTCGGCAACTACGGCGCGTCGCGCCTGATCGTGGGCGATTCGTTTGAGAAAACCTCCCCCGTCGGCAGCTTTCCGGAGAACGCCTTCGGCCTCTTCGACATGGGCGGCAACGTCTGGCAATGGTGCGAGGACAGCTACGACGACACGGGCCGCCGCCGGGTCCTCCGGGGCGGCGCGTGGAACAGCAGCACCCAGGACGTCATGCTCTCCTCCTTCCGCTACTACGCTTTCCCGGGCGACAGCGCCAACAACATCGGCTTCCGCTGCGTCACCCCGGCCTCAGGGACCGCTGCCACCGCGCCGTAGACCTTGTTTTTACAGTTGTTTTTTGCCCGCGGTCCCGATAGGTAATGGCGCTGATGTATTCCTTCCTGCGTCGGGATTGCTCCTTCCTTGCCGTGGCGCTGGTGGCGCTCTTCGCATCGCTCACGGCCCGGGCCGGTTTCGACCCCGCCTCGACGCGCTCCGCCGAGACGGAGCAGACCCTCAAGCTCGAATACCGCCTCCAGCCCGACGCCCAGGTGCAGACCGTCCAGGTGACCCAGAACGGCGGCGACGTCGAATTCCGCCACACCGCCTTTGGCCGCGACATCCTTAACCCCAGCGCGCTGCTGGTCATGCTCGACACCAGCGCCGGATCGGTCCGCTTTCCGCGCGACCACACCCTGGCCGCCAACAAGGCCCTCGTCCAGGCCCTCCTGGCCGAGCTGCCGCGCCAGAACCTGGTCGCCGTCTATTCCTTCGCCAATGACCTGGCCGAAATCGTCCCGTTCGGGCCACCCCCTTCGGACCTTCCGCCCCGCCTGACCCGGCTCAAGGCCGACGGCCTCGGCACGCGCATCTACCGCCAGGGCATCAGCGCCGTCGGGCTGCTCAAGGCCACCCCGGCGGCTCGCAAGACGCTCCTCATCATCTCCGACGGCAAGGACGAGGACAACGGCTTCACCCGCGATGACCTCGTCAAATGCGCCCTCGCTCACGGCGTCACCATCTGCGCCATGGGCTGCCCGGAAAGCGGCGTCGACATCCCGGCGTTGGGCAATCTGGAGAAACTGGCGGCGGAAACGCACGGCCTCTACGCCCAGGCGAAAATCGGCGAGGGAGACCCCGGCCAGCGCCTCAAGATCGATACTGCGTTCGCCCGGAGCGTCCTGGCGCAGCTCAATTCCGGCGGCGAAATCCAGGTCCCCCTTGATCATCTCGACCCCGCCGGGGACGTTACCTTTAGCGTCACCACCAAGGCCGGGGAGAGCTTTACCTACGTCCACAAACGCACCGGAGCCGCCGCCCCTGCCGCCAGCCCCACGCCCGCCTCATTTGAGAGCGTGGCCGTCGCGGCATCCACCCCCACGCTCGCCGTCGCGGCCCCGTCGCCCGTGGCCCGCCCCCCTGTCCGGCCCGCGCCCGCCAGACCCGCGCCGCCCAAGGCCACGATCTTCACCCCCGCCAACCTGATCAGCGGCGGGGCGATCCTCCTCTTAATCGTCGCCGTCGTAGTCCTGCGCCTGCGGCCCGTTCCCGGGCAGGCCGTCGCCGCGCCCCGGGCCTTCCTTGTCATACAGGACGCCGAGTCCCGGCGCATTCCCCTGGAGGGCAGCGCCATTCGCATCGGCCGCCGCCCTGATAACGATATCGTCTTTGGCAACACCAGCGTTTCCGGCTACCATGCCGAAATCCACCTCCAACGTGACGGCGCCTACCTCATCACCGACCTCGGGTCCGGCAACGGCCTCAAAGTCAATGACCAGACCGTTTCGCAAGCATCGCTGCAAGACGGCGACTTGGTCGAAATGGGCGAAGTCCGTTTCCGGTTCCACCATCAATAACCTCTGTAACTCACGATGGAAGATTACGACAAAACCCGCCTGATCCGGCGCTCCTCCTCGCAGCCGCCGCCCCCGCCGCCCCCCATCCCGTCATCCGCGTCCAGGGCCGCTTCTGATGATTCCGACAAAACGCGCATCCTGCCGCGCCCCGCCTCCCCCGAACCCGAGCGCCGCGAATCCGGCCCCAGCATCCCGAGCGACGACAAAACCGTCATCGTCACCCCGCCGATGCGCGCGCGCATGGGCCTGGGCGAGGCCGCCACCATCCCGGGCGACCCAATGACCGACCCCGTCGTGGGCTGGATCGTCGTCGTAGCCGGGCCGGGGCAGGGGAACACCCTCAAGCTCGGCCATGGCATGAACAGCATCGGCCGCTCCGAGGGGCAGCGCTGCCGCCTCGACTTTGGCGACACCGAGATTTCCCGCAACAGCCACGCCACGCTGACCTACGACCCCCGGGGCCGGAAGTTCTACCTCATGCACGGCGGCGGCCAGAACCTTACTTACTTGGGCGATATCCCCGTGCTCCAGCCGACCCTGCTCAAGGGCGGCGAGCTGATCTCGCTGGGCAAGACCACCTTGAAATTTATCGCGCTCTGCGGCCCCGACTTCGATTGGTCGCAGCAGAACGCCCCTACCGCTTAGTAATTGTCATGAAAATCGGCCGCGAGTTCGCGGGAAGACAGCTTCTCGGCGCCAGGCAACTGCAGGAGGATTCCTATGCCTTCTCCATCGTTGCCGACCAGGATGGCGAAGTGGAAAAACTCCTCGTCGTCATTGCCGACGGCTTGGGCGGCCATTCCGGCGGCCACAGGGCGAGCCAGATCGCCGTCGACGCGTTTATCGAGGAGTTCTTCCAGCACCAGCTCAGCGCCAAGTCCAACGACTCCTTTGCCCTGCACGAAGGCCTCATGTACGCCAACGAGCGCATCGACCGGGCCATGCGCGAGTCGAGCGGCGAGCTGGAAGGGATGGGCACCACGCTCCTGGCTGCCACCGTCACGCGCACTGCGCTCCAGTGGATCAGCGTCGGCGACTCGCCCCTATTTCTCTTCCGCCGGGGCGAGCTGAGGCGGCTCAACGCCGACCACTCCATGCGGCCCTTCCTCGCCGAGGAGATCGCCGCCGGAAGGCTCGCCCCCGACGCCCTTTCCGTCCACCCCCAGCGCAACGTCATCCGCTCCGCCCTCCTGGGGCAGGAAATCCCGATGATCGACGAGCCCTCCGCCGCCTACGCCATGGAGCGGGGCGACATCCTGCTCTTTGCCACCGACGGCCTGCAATTTTTGGACGAAGCCACGCTGGGCGCGCGCCTATCCAAGGGCTCTGAAATGACCGCCCCGCAGCTCATCCGCTCGCTGATGACCTCCATCGAAGACCTCAAAAACCCGAAGCAGGACAACGTGACCATCGCGGCCGTGTTGCAGGAGAAATAGGCGTTCAATCCACGAACGCGCAATCCCGCCGCAGCGCCGCGCGGAGCTGCCGCAGGTATTCCCGCCGGGGAATCTCCATCGCGCCGAAGGTACACAGATGCGGCGTCGTCCACTGGATGTCCAGAAGCTTGAAGCCCCGCTCGCGCAGCCGCTCCACCAGCGCATTGAGGGCCACCTTCGAGGCGTCCGTCTCCCGGTGGAACATCGACTCCCCGAAAAACGCCCCCCCGAGCGCCACCCCGTAGAGCCCGCCCGCGAGCCGCCCCTCGCACCACGCCTCCACGGAATGAGCGAACCCGAGCCGGTAAAGCTCCGTGTACGAGGCGACAATCTCCTCGTCGATCCACGTCTCCTCCCGCTCCGCGCAGGCTTTCATGACCTCCTCGAACGCCGTATTGCAGCGAACCTCAAAACGGCCCTTGCGCAGCGCGCGCGCCAGGCCATGCGGCAGGTGAAAACGCTCATCCAGCGGCAAAATCCCGCGCGGATCGGGCGAAAACCACCCCATTTCCCCCTTCGGCATCCCCATTGGGAAAATGCCTTGGGCGTAGGCGCTAAGGAGCATATCGGGCGCGATCACGGGCGCAAAATTGCCCCCTTTGCGCCTCCCGGGCAAGCTTCCAATCGGGGTCGGGGTTGCACTGAGGCGGTTTTACTGGCAGTCTATCGGTTCACATGTCTGCCAAAGCTCCGGCCAAAACTCATCTTTTCCTTTTCGACATCGACGGCACCTTGATCGCCTCCGGGGGGGCGGGGGAGTACTCCATGCGCCTGGCGGTCAACGACATGTTCGGCGCGGACCTCAAGACCGCGCTCGCCGGAGTCGAGATCGCAGGCCGCACCGATCACCTCATCACCCGCAACGTCTTTGCGAAATACGGCATCACCTGGACGGCCCGGAAAGCGGCGGAATTCCTCGATCTTTACCTCTCCCACCTGGCCGAGGAGCTGCCCCGCAAAAACGGCCGCCTCCTGCCGGGCATCGTCCCGCTGCTCCAGAAGCTGAAAACCACCCCGAGCGTCGCCCTGGCGCTCCTGACCGGCAATCTCGAACAGGGTGCGAAGATCAAGCTGTCGCACTACCGCATCTGGGAATTTTTCGAATTCGGTGCCTACGCCGACGATAACTACGACCGCAACCGCCTCGGGCCCTTCGCACAGGCTCGCGCCAAGAGCCGCTACGGTGTCGACTTCGCCCCCGAGCGCACGTTCGTTTTGGGCGATACCCCGCACGACATCGAGTGCGGCCGGGCCATCGGGGCCAAAACGGTCGCCATCGCCACCGGCGGCCAGACCCGCGAGCAGCTCGCCGCGCACGCCCCCGATTTCCTTTTCGACGATCTTAGCGATGCCGAAGCCGTGCTGACGGCCCTCGGCGTCCCGACCCCATGTTCGGAACCCAAAATCTAGGCCTCTTTCTCCTAAGCTGCATCGCGCTGACGATGACGCCGGGGCAGGATACGCTCCACATCCTCACCCGCAGCGCCACCCAGGGCCGCCGCGCGGGGCTCGTGGCCGTGGCCGGGATCATCACCGGGTGCTTTGTCCAGACGTTTGCCGCCGCGTTCGGCCTCTCGGCCATCGTCGCCGCCTCGCACACCGCGTTTTTGGCCGTGAAATGGCTCGGCGCGGCCTACCTCGTTTTCCTCGGTGCGCAGTTAGTCTTTGCCAAGCCCCGGGGCGAAATAGCGCCGGGCGTCATGGACCACGCCGAAACATGGCCGATCTACCGCGCGGGCCTCTTCTGCAACCTCTCCAACGCCAAAACGATCCTCTTTTACCTCTCGTTTCTGCCGCAGTTCGTGGCCCCGGAGAGCGTGAACAAGACCGGTTCGCTCATTTTTCTGGGCTGCTTCTTTTCCGTGGTCGGCACGCTGTGGTGCTTCGTTATCGTGGGGGCTTCCTCGCTCGTGGCCCGGCGCCTGCGCACCACCCCCGCCATCGGCACGTGGATCCAGCGCGGGGCCGGGGTGCTCTTCGTCTGCCTGGGCGTGGGCCTGGCGGTCTGATACCACGTCTAGTGATCAATGAGCTTTTTGAGAGGACAGGCCCGGCAATTTTTAGACAGATCCCCATGCCCGCAGACGGGGCTCCACGCGGCATGAAAAAGGGGGGATTCTATTCTCACGCAAAGACGCAAAGGCGCAAAGAGTCCTGCCTTTCTTTGCGCCTTTGCGTCTTTGCGTGAGCCCTCTGCCTTTTTTCTAGGACACCTATTTTCGGCTTAGGATTGACAGGATTAACAAGATTACGCCGAGAGACTGCGAGCGCTGGATTGCATCCGGGAAACCCAACCCGAAAAAATCCTGTAAATCCTGTAAATCATGTCAATCTTGTTAATCCTGTCTAAAGACGGTAAGCCAAAGACGCAAACGCGCTCATTTCTTTGCGCCTTTGCGTCTTTGCGTGAGTTTTAAAAAATGACGGCTACTTCGTGGCGCTGAGCCCGAAGGCTTCGTGCACGAGGTTCGCGGCTTCGGCGATCTTCGCCTCGTCCACCACCACGGCGATCTTGATCTCGGAGGTCGAGATCATCTGGATATTGATGCTGCCCAGGCTCAGGGCTTCAAAGACCTTTGCCGCCACGCCGGAGTGCGAGCGCATGCCGATGCCCACCACGCTCAGCTTGGCGATGCCGTCCTGTGCGCTGATCTCCTTGCCGAGGGTGGTCAAGAGCGGTTCGAGCGTCGTCCGGGCCTTGGGCAGGTCGTCTTTGTTGAGCGTGAAGGAAATGTCCGTCGTTCCGGCCAGCGACACGTTCTGGACGATCATGTCGACCGTCACGCCCGCCTCGGCGATGGCTTTGAACACCCGGGAGGCGATGCCTGGGGTGTCGGCCACTTGGCGGAGGGTGACTTTGGCTTGGTTGCGTTCGATGGACACGCCACGAATGACGACTTGTTCCATGCTCATGGTTTCTTCCTTAACGAGGGTTCCCGGGTTGTTGTTGAAAGAGCTGCGCACCTCGAAGGGGACGCCAAATTTCTTGGCGAACTCGACCGAGCGCGACTGCATGACTTTGGAGCCGCTGCTGGCCATCTCCAACATTTCGTCGTAGGAGATTTCGTCGATTTTGCTGGCCGTCTTGACCACGCGCGGATCGCAGGTGTAGACGCCTTCGACGTCGGTGAAAATCTGGCAGAGGTCGGCCTTGATGGCGGCGGCAATCGCGATGGCGGTCAGGTCTGAGCCGCCACGGCCCAGGGTGGTCGTCTGGCCGTCGCCGGATTCGCCCTGGAAACCGGCTACGACGACAATCGAGCCGTCCTTGAGGGCCTGCTGTACTTTGCGCGGGCTGATTTCCTGGATCTTGGCCTTCGTATGGACGCCGTCGGTGACGATGCCCGCCTGGGCGCCCGTGAACGAGACGGCGTTGTGGCCCAGGTTCTGGATGGCCATGGCGGTGAGCGCGATCGTCGTCTGCTCGCCCGTGGCCAGCAGCATATCCATCTCCCGCTCGGGCGGGGTGATGCCGGGGCACACCGCGCGGGCCAGCTTGATGAGGCCGTCGGTGACGCCGGACATGGCGGAGACCACCACGACGACCTTATGACCGGCTTCGTGGGTCTCTACAACACGGCGGGCGACGTTCATGATGCGGCTCGGGTCGCCAACCGAAGTGCCGCCATATTTCTGGACAATCACACTCATACGAGAGCCCGGAAGTCTCTTTGGCGGAGCCGGGGTTGTCAACCTTCGGGCGCTTTTGGGCGGGATTATTTTTTTATGCCAGTGTCTGAAAACACGACACGTGGGGGAAATTTTGCCTGTAAGCGTGAGAAAAAGATTCCCACCACCGGGCCAAAAATGCCGCTCCTGCGAAACGCTCTGTATAAAGACCACGTGTATGAATCAAATTATCCTTTCGGTATGCGCATTTGCGCTGGCGGTCATTCCCGCGTTTGGCGGAACCGCGGTTTGCGTTTCCGATGATTACTGGCCGGACCCCGGGGTGTGCTTGCCAAAGCTCAAGACCGAGGGCTGCACCGACCAGTATCGTGCGCCCTACATGATTACCTACCCACGCATGTGCTACTTCAATAAGACGTATCCGAGCAATACGGAGATCGCCTTGGAGATGCGGCGCAGGGCCATTTACCGGCAGCGGGAGATGCTGGCGTTTGAAAACGAGATGCGGGAGGCCTCGGCCTGGAACGTCAATCCGGCGGCCCAGGGGCAGACGCTTGCCGGGTCCACGGAGGGGGCTGGGGCGGTCAATTCGCCATGCATGGCGGTGCCGCCAGCGCCACCTTACCCGGGCCCTGCCGGAGCGCCGCCTATTGTGGCGGGCCCGCCGGAGGTCCCGACGGCGGCTAAGATCCCGGGGCGGCCCGGCTATGTTTTCTGCCCGTTTGGGCCGAATTACGGCTGCTTCAATATCAAAGGCCTGCGCTCGGGCAGCCTGGTGCAGGACCCGTTTACGCGGCGCGTTTTCCGCATCCCTTAAGCGGCCTGTCGAGAGGGGGATGAAGGAAAAGCCCGTTTGCCGCGCGCGCTGGTGGTTTGGTTGACACCGGCGCGCGTGTGCGGTGGGCCCGAGGGCTCTAAAGACGGCCCTCGTCGGCGTCGATGAAGTCGAAAGACGTCAGGATATCGGTGCGCCCGGCGAGGTCCGGTGCTTCGGCGATCCGTTTGGCGAGGCTTTCTGCACCGTCGTCGCGCCAGCCGCGCTTGGACATAAAAGCGTCCCAGATTTCGATTTCATCCTCGGTCGGCTTGCGGCCATGCTGGTAGCACCACTCCAGCACGGCTTCATCGCTGGCCCCGGCTTTCACCTGGGCGACCACATCGGCGTAGGCAACGTGCAGGAAAGCGATGGTCCGGCCGTCGAAACCAACCCCAAGGGCGGCGTGGTAGTCGGCGGGGAGTTTCCCGGCGGCGTGGAGGCGGATCTTGTCGAGCATCCGCCCGAAGTGGACGAGACCGCCTACGGTCTCGCGTGGGCTGCGGAGATTAGGTACGTTCATGTGAGAGGGAGCATAGCGCCCCCTCTCACTTTGGTGAACTGTATAATTTGGATTACCGGCCTCGGTCCATAATTGCGCGCACCTGGTCTATGGCGGCGTCAATCGCCCGCAAGGCATCGGCCCGGCGAGGGGTGGGCGGGCCAGACTGGATGATGTGTTTTTTGGCTTTTTGGAGGTTGTCCATGGCCTTGAAAAGTTCATCGCTTCCCGGGTCTCTCGGGCGGCCCTGTGGCCCGATGCGCAGCTCGAAAGGAGGCGGGTCTGCCTGAAGGTGCGAGGTGGGGATCAGCGTGAATGCCGTGACGGCCGCCAGCGCCGTGGTGACGAGTGTATTTTTCATACAAGGCCATTCTCGCTCAATCCCCGAGGGTTGCAAGCCTAGGGGGCCTTGGGGAGGGTGATATGCGGTTCGCGCAGGTACATCGGCTCCAGGTCGCCCCGGGCGGTGATCGAGCGGCCCTCGGCGGCGAGCCGGGCCAGGCGTTCGGCGGACGGGTAGCGCAGCTCCGGCGCAGTGGGCAGCGGCGCGGCGATCTCCTCGGAGGTGTAGACGGGCACTTGGGCCTCCGCGAGCCGCGCGGCCAGCTCGTCAGCGGAAAGCAGCAGCGGCCCCTCGACGCATTCCCCGGCGCTCACGCGGGTGAAGGAAAAGCTCTGGCGACGGGCATCGCCGATAGCGACGTAGTCCCCCTCGGCCAGTGCGGCGATGGAAGGCAGCCCCAGCAGCTCAGCTCCCGAGGCGAGCGTCAGGCCGAAGGCGGCGGAAATGGCGATGCGCACCCCGGCGTAAGACCCGGGCCCGAGGCCCACGGCAATTTGATCTGGCTGCGCCCCGTCGGGGAGTGCGGCGAGCGCTCGCTCTAGTGTGGAAAAGAGGAGCGAACTATGGCTGCGCCCCGCCCCGCACGATTCGTTGAAAATCAGCTCCCCATCCCGCAGCACGGCCACGCTGCCCTGGTGGGTGGAAGTTTCAATGGCGATGAGGATCATATCGTAATTTCCCGGTCGTCGCCTTCGAGCACTTGGAAGCGAATCCAGCGCACGTCCGGCGGCATCAGCGCCTCGAATTTGTCGGCCCACTCGATGACCGTCACGCCGTCGCCAAAGAGGTAGTCGTCCAGACCGATGCCGAGCACCTCGGTCGGTTCCTCCAGGCGGTAGAGGTCGATATGCACCAGCGGCAGCCGCCCGCCGGGGTATTCGTGGACGAGCGTAAAGGTGGGGCTCGTAACGTCGGCCTCCACGCCCAGGCCTTCGGCGAGGCCTTTGGTGAAGTGCGTTTTGCCCGCGCCGAGGTCGCCCGCCAGCGCCAGCACGTCGCCACGGCGCAGCTCGGCGGCGAGCGCGCGGCCCAGCTCAAGCGTCTCTTGGGGATGATGCGAAATGATCGAAGCCATGTAGGGTTGCAGGGGGGGTATTGGCTGTCAAAAGGCCTACCCGCGTCAATGGCAAAGTTGCGAAAGGCCATGCTTGCTCGATCCGCGCCGCCTGCCGGGGGCTCGCCGCAAAGAGCAACTCGAAGTCCTCCCCGTCGCTCAAGCCCGCGTCGTGCGAGCAGCCCGGGGTGAGGGGAAGCGAGCCGCTCAGCTCGAAGCCGCACCCGCTCGCCCGTGCCAGCCGGGGGAGATCCGCCCCCAGGCCGTCGGAGAGATCCATCATCGCGTGGAGCCGGAAATGCTCGGTGAGCCAGCGGGCCTCTGGCACCCGGGGCATGAAGTCCAGGTGCTTTCCCTCGATCGAGCCGCCGAGGGTCCCGGTTACAAAAAGCACGTCGCCCGGCTTGCCGCCCGAGCGGAGCACGCAGCGCCCGCGTTCCACCCGGCCCGTCAGCGCCACCGAGACGAAGACCGGCCCCGGGCTGCGGGCCGTTTCGCCGCCTGCCAGGGAAATACCAAACTCCCCGGCGCACCGGGCCAGCCCTGCGTAGAGCGCCTCGGCCTTTTCCACCGCGAGCTCGCCCGGGAAAGCCACGGTGACGAGCGCGTGCTCCGGTAGCCCGCCCATCACCGCGATGTCGCTTACGTTGCGGGCGAGCGCCTTCCAGCCCACGCGGGCGAAATCGGTCTCCGGCGTGAAGTGGATGCCCTCGATCACGCAATCCGTCTTGAGCAGCGTCCAGAGCGGCGCGTTGCGGCGGCCCACCACGGCGCAGTCATCCCCGGGGCCGACGAGCAGGCCCTCGTTGCGGGGCAGCCCGTGGGTCAGGCGGGCCACCAGCGCCTCTTCGCCGAGTTGGGAAAGCTTCATGGATGCCGCGCACTATAGAACATCAGGGCCAGCATCGTCGTGTTGAAAAGCGAGTGAATCACCATGCAGGCCAGGACCGAGCCCGTCGCCTCGAAAGTTAGCGAAAGGCACATGGCGAGTACGAAAAGCGGCAGCATCACTCCGCCGTTCAAGTGGATGGCCGCAAAGAGCGCCGAGGTCAGCACCAGGGCGGGCGACACCCCCAGGTAGCGCCGGATCACGCCGTAAAAATAGCCGCGAAACAGGAACTCCTCCGTCACCGGGGCCACCAGCGCGGCGAACCCCAGCACGAGGCCCATGCGGTACCAGTCCAATGCGACGGCGGCTTCCTGGAAATACGCGGTCACATCCTGTGGCTGCGGCTCTCCGCCCTTGATCGTGGTCACGATGATGAAACTGACGTACACCAGCGGCAGCGCCGCCGCGAACAGCCACAGCGCCCGCCGCAGGAGCGCCTTGGGGGCCTCCGGGTGCAGCCCGAAAAGGCGTACGATCGGCACGCCCCGGGCGTGGAGCAGCAGCAAAATCCCGCTCACCACCACCGCGAAAACCAGCCCGCCCTCAATGATCGCAAAGTCGTTGAGCCGCCGGGGCGGCGCGGCGAACCCCCGGGCCACCGCCTCGCCCAGCCAGGTAAAGAGCACCAGGCAGACCAGCACGTCGGGAAGCCCGAACGGGGTCGGGGTTTCCTCGAGCTTGGCCTCCAAGCGTGCCTTCTGCCAGATCCCCAGATAAGCCCGTCCGGCCAGGATCACCAGCGCGATGGTCAGCGAGGCCTCCAGCCAGAGCACGATTTCCGGGCCGGGAGGCATCACGCGAAGGCTCCCTTCGTTTCGAAGGCGCGAAGGGAAGGCAAAATCATAAGGTTCTCTGCGTGTGAGCCCATCCGTTTCCCGCTCTTACATTGCATAAAAGCCCGGCAGCCAGTAGGCGCGGCCCGGTTCGAGCGCGGGGAGGAGCTTCTGCGTCAGGTTGAGCTCCACCTTCCCGTTGCTTTCGCCCTCGGTGCCGAGGTACTGGAAAATCTTGCTCAGGCTGAACTGCGCCTCGTAGGCGACGATGGCCGCGTCGGGGGTTTTCGCCAGTTCTTTGGCCTTTTCATAAGCGTCTTCGATCTCCCCCAGGCCGTCGATCAGCTTGGCTTCCAGCGCATCCGTCCCCGTGACCACCCGGCCGTCGGCCACACCCGAGCGTAGCGTTTCCTCCTTAAGGTGCCGTTCGCGCGCCACCACGCCGACGAAAATCCCGTACGTCTGCATCACCAGCTTTTGCACATACGCCTTCTCCTCCTCGGTCATTTCGCGCGTGCCGCTGAGCATGTCCTTGAAGGCCCCGCTCTTGAACGTCACCGGAGCCACGCCGATCTTGTTGAGCAAATCGTTGTAGCGCATCGACTGGATGATCACGCCGATGGAGCCCGTGAACGTTGTCGGGTTGGCCATCAGGAAAGAGCCCCCGCAGGCCGTGTAATAGCCGCCCGAAGTGGCCATCGACCCCATGGAGACCACCACCGGCTTCACCGCTCTCACGCGGCGCACCGCGTTGTAAAGATTATCCGAGGCCGTCACCTCCCCGCCGGGGGAATCAATGGCCAGCACCACGGCCTTCACCCGGGAATCCAGCTCCGCTTGGCGCAGTTGAATGCGGATGTCATCGACCATCGAAGCCCCGATCTTGCCCGACACGCCCGAGCTGATCAACCCTCGCACGGGGATCACCGCGATCCGGTCCTTGCCCTGGCCCGCCCGCAGCACGCGTTCCTGCAGCCGCTGCGGTTCGTGGGACTTCACCTGCATCCCCCTGGCCACGTTTTTCCCTTTCCCGGCCACCAGCGCCACGTTCATCAGCAAGCTGAAGCCCAGGACCAAGATCAGCGCCACCCAAAGACAACCCGACCGTTTGATGCTCATAGAAGGGCCCCACTTTGCCGGAGTTCCTCCCCGGCGGCAAGCCCAACTAAACGGACAGGCCGGGGCAAAAACCCGGTGCCGGGGTGGTCGTTTCCCCCGAGGCCCCCGCATCTTTTTGCGAAAAATCCTTTCCGCGCATACCGGGATTCGTGTTCAATCACCGTTTGATGTCAAACCACAGCCAGAGCCCCAAATTTAAGCGCATCGTTTTGAAAATTAGCGGCGAGGCATTGAGGGAACCCGGTAGCCGGGACACCATCTCGCCGAAGATCGCCGGTAACATCGCCCGCCAGATCCGCGAAGTCCATGAGCTCGGCGTGCAGGTCGCCGTCGTCGTGGGCGGCGGTAATATCTGGCGCGGCCTGGCCGCCAGCCATCGCGGCATGGAACGCACCGTGGCCGACTACATGGGCATGCTCGCCACCGTCATCAACGGCATGGCCCTCCAGAGCGCCCTCGAAGCCCAGGGCGTCGCCACGCGGGTCCAGACCGCCATCGAAATGAAGAACGTCGCCGAGCCCTTCATCCGCCGCCGCGCCATGCGTCACATGGAGCTGGGCCGGGTCGTCATCTTCGTCGCCGGAACCGGCAACCCCTTCTTCTCCACCGACACGACCGCCGCCTTGCGGGCCAGCGAACTCGGCGCGGAGGTCATCCTCAAAGCCACCAAAGTCGACGGTATTTACACCGCCGACCCGGCCAAAGACCCCACCGCCACGAAATACGACAAGCTGACCTACACCGAGGCCCTCACCCAGCGCCTCGCCGTCATGGACTCCACCGCCTTCTCGCTTTGTATGGATAACAAGGTCCCGATCATCGTGTTCGACATGATGGCCGACGACAACATCAAGCGCGTCGTCCTGGGCGAGAAAGTCGGCACGCTCGTCTCCTCGGCTGAGTAAATTTCCCTTTTCCCACAAACCAAACGCACCTCTATGAACTCTGACGACATTCTTCTGGAAACCGAGGACACCATGGACAAAGCCGTGGAATACATGAACCACGAATTTTCCAGCGTCCGCACCGGCAAAGCCTCGCCCGCGCTGGTGGAAAACATCGAGGTGCAAGCCTACGGCACCCCCATGCGGATGAAGCAGCTCGCCTTGATCACCACGCCCGAGCCCCGCCTGCTGGTCATCCAGCCCTTCGACATGAGCACCATGAAGGACATCGACCGGGGCATCCGCGAATCCAAGCTCGGCATCAACCCCACCATCGACGGCAAGTTGATCCGCCTGCGCATCCCAGAGCTGAGCGAAGAACGCCGCCGCGACCTGTGTAAAACCGTCCGGACCATGGCCGAAGAAGCCCGCGTTCGCATCCGCTCCATCCGCCGCGACGGCATGGAAGGCCTTAAAAAGCTCGAAAAAGAGGGTGCCATCACCGAGGACGATCTCCGGACCAACGAAAAAGAAGTCCAGACCCTCACCGACAAATCCGTCAAAGCCATCGACGTGGCCGTGGCCGCCAAAGAGGCCGAAATCCTGAAAGTCTGAGTGACTTTATGAACAAGCCCGCCCTTCTCCTCCTGGCCGCTGCCCTGGCCTTGCTGCCCGCCGGGCTCGCCCAAGCGCAAGTCGTCCGGCCCGCCCCGAACTTTTCCTGGGCCTCCGGGAAAACGCTTCAAAGCTGGAGAGGGCAGCCCGTCGTGCTGGTCATCGCCCCGTCGCCGCTTTCCAAAGAATTCCGGGCGCAGGCGAAGAAAATCGAGCGCGACTACCAGCAATTCGCCGCGCGGAAAGTCGTCTTCGTCGCCGTCTTCACCCAGCCTGGCGCGGAAAACGGCCCGCTTTGCACGAACATCCCCTTCGTCGTCGTGCCCAACGGCGCGGATATCGCGTGCCGTTACGGAACCCGCATCTTTAGCCTCAACGTCATCGGCCGCGACGGCAACCTCGACCTCTCCAGCGACAAAGTGGAATCCTCCTGGAAGATCATGGACATGATCCGCAACAACGCCGAGCAGCAAGCCTCCGAGCGCAAAGACCTGCGCATCACCCCCGTCATTCAGTAAAGCTCCTGCCCGGGCACGGCCTCGTGCTCCTCGTTCGGCCCGTCACTCCGCTCCAAAAACCAGCAATCCGCCCGGTGTGCTAACGACGATCTTCGTAGGGTCTTGACCATAGCAAAACCGCTGCACCCGTTCGGAGGCCGCGGGCGCGCGCAGCAGGAAGGAAATCGACGTTCCCCGCGCGATCCGCAGCGGAAATTCCGCCGGAGTAAAAAGCTCGGTCCCGTTCTCCACCGTCACGAGCAGGGGAAACCCCGCGTCCACATGCACGGCATGGATTTCCAAATCCGCCGAGGCGAGGCTGGTGATTTCGAGCAGCGAAACAATCCAGTGATCGAAGCTCGTGACGGCCAGGGGGCAGTCGGCGGGGGGTGTCAATGGGCGGAAGCGTACTAGATGTCCTTCTTTCTTCATAAACCTGGGAGCCCAGGCAAAAAGAAGGGCGCGACCCGAATCGCGTGGGACCGAAGGCCCTAGGAAGCCTGCCACCAAACGCGACCGAGCCGCGCCGATTGACGGCGTGGCGGTAAGCGTTGGTGGCGAAAATTTCCTAGGTTTCCGGTCGCCCAACTTCTGCCTGCGCAGATAAAATTAAGATTTGAGGGGGTAATATCGCATCCGACCTCGTGGGCGTCAAACGTTCAGTTCAATAAAGCTCCTGCCCGGGGCGGGCCTCGAAGAACTCGTAGTTCTCCCCGTCCAGGTGGTTAACGAACGCCCAGCCGTGCCAGAGTGCGAAAGCCTCCGCATGCACCGGATCGCCGATCTGCGCCATCTCCGCGCGCGTGGCCACATAGTAGCGCCCCTGTCGCCGGATGCCCGCCTCGATCCGCTGTTCCACCGCCGCCAGTTCCGTACCCATTTCCCTAGGAATCGGTTGCCGGGGAACTTCCTGCCGCCCCTGCCCCTCGTCATGCCCAAAAAGCGAGCGTATCATAAGCGTGGTGAATTAGTTGTTAATAACTGAATAAGTAACGCTTTAAGAAAGCCCCCTTCGCTTCACCTTGCAAGCGGTTTTCCCTTGTGAGATGGCCCTCTTCGCTTAATCTGTCTGGAATGTCATTTTGGGAGTTTGGACTTTCCGAGTCCGTTATTCATGGGGTGCAGTCGATGGGGTACATCGATCCGTCACCGATTCAACTTCGCGCTTTCCCGGTAGTTCTGTCCGGGCGCGATATGATTGCCTCTGCCCAGACGGGTACCGGCAAGACCGCAGCGTTTGGCCTACCCATCCTGACGAAGCTTGGAGCGCACCGCCCCGGCGGCAAACCGCGCTGCCTGGTCCTGGAGCCGACCCGCGAGCTGGCCGCCCAGGTCGAGACCGCTTTTCGTGATTTCAGCCGCTTCAACGACCTGACCTGCACCGTCCTCTACGGCGGCGTCGGCTACGGCAAGCAGCGCGATGACCTCAAACGGGGCATCGACAGCGTGATCGCCACCCCGGGCCGTCTCCTCGACCATCTTGAACAGGGCGACATTGACCTTTCCCAAATCGAAATCCTCGTCCTGGACGAAGTCGACCGGATGCTCGACATGGGCTTCCTGCCGCAGGTGCGCCGGATCGTCGAGCAGTGCAACAAAGAGCGCCAGACGCTCTTCTTTTCCGCCACCATCCCGCCGGAGCTCCAGAGCCTCACCCAGTGGGTCGTGCGCGACCCGATGATCATCGAGATCGGCCATAGCACGAGCCCCGCCGACACCATCACCCATGCCCTTTACCCCGTCTCGCGGGATCAGAAATTCGACCTCCTCCTGGCGCTCCTGACGAAGATCAACTACACCAGCGTGCTGGTCTTCTGCCGCACCAAGGTCGGCGCGGATTCCGTCGCCGCCAAGCTCAAGACGAACAAACTTTCCGTCGTCGCCCTCCACTCCAACCGCACCCAGAGCGAACGCATGGACGCCCTGGCCGGGTTCAAGTCGGACAAGTACGACATCATGGTCGCCACGGACATCGCCGCGCGCGGCATCGACATCGCGGGCGTCTCGCACGTCATCAACTTTGACGTGCCGCAGCACCCCGAGGACTACGTCCACCGCATCGGCCGCACGGGCCGCGCCGAAGCCACCGGCGAAGCCTTCACGATCTTCACCGGCGAGGACCTCGAATACGTCACCCGTATCGAGCACTACATCAGCGCGAAAATCGAGCGCAAGAAGCTGGAAGGCTTCCCTTACCTCTACTGCGCGCTCTTTGCCGACGAAGTTCCCGGCGCCGCACCGCGTGCGGTCCGCCGCCGCCCATCGGGCCGCAGACGCAGCTAGTACGGCCACCGCCGCTAAATTTATTTTCAGGCCCCGGTTCGTTGACAAGCAGCCGGGGTCGCGTATCAGTAAGAACCCCTTATGATAACCGAGGGGTTTCACCGATGCGAAGATATCTTGTTTTCACCTACTATGCGGGCCGTCCCCTGGGCGGCTACAACGACTTCCTGGACTCTTTCTCCAGCCTCCACGAAGCACTTGCGAATCTGCTCGAAGAGACCGGGCGCTACTACCAGATCGTGGATCGCAACACGATGCGCATTGTGAAACAAGGCCTTACCGCGTTCAAAAACTACGACCCGAAAGCCTTCCGCCGGGAGGAAGGGACCGAGCCGAAACCAAATTCCGGCGCGGAGTAGTTTTGCTGGATCAGCGCACGATCACCGTGGCCGTCTGACCCGCGACGAGGTGGACCGCTTGCGGCACCTCGTCGAGCATCACCCGCACCGGCACGCGCTGCGCCAGGCGCACCCAGCTGAAGGTCGGGTTGACGTTCGCCAGAAGGCGCGTGGAATCCGAGCGCTCGCGGTCCTCGATGCCCGAGGCGATGCTCACCACGCGGCCCGCGAGGGGGACCGCGCCGCCCATCAGCCTCACCTTGACCGCCGCCCCCACGCAAACGTGCCGCAGCTTGGTCTCCTCGAAATAGCCCGCCACGTAGAACGAATCGCCGTCCACCAGCGCCGTCACCGCCTGGCCCGCCGTCACGTAGTTGCCCTCACGCAGCGAGAAATTCGTCAGCGTCCCGTTCACCGGCGCTTTGATTTCCGAACGCTCCAAATTGAGCTTCGCCACATCGCGCTCCACCAGTGCGTGCCGCCAGGAGGCTTCGTTCTGGGCGGCGGTCGTCGTTACCTCGTCGATTTTTAATTCCGAGACCCCCTGGCCCTGAAGCTTCTGGTACCGGTCCGCATTGCGCCGGGCCAGTTGCATCGCGGCGTCGGCGCTGGCCACGTTCGCCTCGCATTGCTGGAGAGCCAGCTCGAAGCGGGCGCGGTCCACGCGAAAGAGTACATCGCCCTTCCGCACGGTCTGGTCATCGCGCACCAGCACCTCGCTCACGAGCCCGGAGACATCCGGCGCGATCCGGACCACGTCGGCGCAGACCCGCCCGTCGCGCGTCCACGGCTGCTCCATGTAATAGTCCCACATGAACCAGCTCGCCAAGGCGGCGAGAACGACCATACTGAGTGTGATAGCGATGCGGAGCATAAAAAAGCGGAATGGTTTCACGGAAAGAGGCAATGGCTGAAAAGAACAACGGCCCCGAGGAGAACGAGAAAGAGCGCGGAATCAAACAGCGCCCGGTGCCAGATAAACCGGTACGCGCCGAGCCGGGCGAGCACGCGGCAGACGCCTTCCTTAAGCCCGAACGCCACGGCCGAGTAAACGAGCAGCGCGGGCAGCAGCACGCCGAAAAAATCAAATTCGCTGATCATACGGGGTAACTCTGGTTATGCAAAGCGGCGGTTTGGAACGGAGCCTCCTGCGGGAAGAGGCATCGCCGCAGGCCGATTCCCGCGTGGAGCAGCGTCGTGCCTGCACCGCTACGCAGGGCGGGGTCCAGCAGGCGCTCGATCGCGCCGTCGATCTCCGCCAGCAGCGAAGGGCCGGGTTGCAATCCCGGGTCGGAGAGCTTGGCGCGGAAGTGCGCTTTCAAGGCCGCCATCAGCGTCCCGGCGGTCTCCGCTTCGCCGTCCAAAAGGCCCGTTTGCTCGCGCTGCGCGTCGGCGATGTTCAAGCCCACGCGCAGATCGGCCAGCAGATCGGCGGCGTGAACCTCCGAGTCCTCCGGCAGCGCGGCAAGCCGTGGGACCAGCAGCCCCAGGCGGTCCACCATCCGGCGCACAAAGACGCCGCTTTCCGCGCCCCGGTCGGTGAGGCGCGCCACGTCGGCCCAGACGGCCTTCAAGATTCGCCGCGCACTCTTCTCGGCAGGGAACACGCGGAGCACCGCGATAACCACCATCCCCAGGAAGCCCGCGACCAGCGAGCCCATGTTATTGTTGATGTAGTAATCGACGTCCGGGTTGAGCGCGGCCTCGAGGTTCAGAAAAATGCAGCTATTGATGATCCCGTCGAGCGCGATGGGCCGCCATTTGTTAGTCGCCAGCAGCGCCCCGCAGACCAGGAAATACGGGGCCATCACCAGCACGAGCATTGGGAAACCGTCGATCCGGGGGAGAATCCTGAACGTATAAAACGCCCCCACGCCAAACGTGGCGAGCAAGGTCCAGACATGCGCCTTGTGGATCGGGATGGGGTTATCCGTCACCGAGAAAATGCAGCAGAAAATCGCTGTCAACTGCGCGGCCAGCCAACCGTCGTTCCAGCCCGTCTCGATCCAGAAGGCGCACGCGGTCAGCATCCCCACCAGGGCGGCGAATGTCGAGATCCCCGCCGCGCCGTAATCGCGGTGCAGCTTCGGCTCGCCCGCGATGCGCGCCGCCGTTTCGAGATGCCCGGGAATGCCGTCGCTGCCCGTCGCCACGGCCCGCCGCAGGACGCGGCAATCCTCCCACATGTCCATCAAATCCCAGAGCCGCAGGCAGAGGTTGAACTCCAAAAGCGAGCGCCAGTCCGGCTCTCCGCGCACGCTCCGGTCGATGCGGCAAATCTCCCAGCGCAGCCGCTCCGCCGTATCGGCTTCGGCGTCCATCCCATCGTCAATCCAGGCGGAAACGCGGTCCAGCAGCGAGCGCATCCGCAGCGGAATGCCGCCCGCGCTTTGCTGTAAGGCCGTGATCCGGTCGCCCACTGCCGAGAGCAGCGGAACGAGCGCCGTCATGTGCTGCTCCAGCACCGTGAGCTGCTCCCGTGCGTGCGGGGGGACGGAGGTGTCGTAGGGCAGGTACGAGATCAGCGCGACGAGGCCCGTGGTATCCGCCGCCATCTTTTGCGCGTCGGCCCGGCTGGCCTCATCCGCCGAGTGGCCGGAGAGGACGTCGAGCGTCCAGCGTTCCGCGTCGGCCAGCCAGCCGTCGATGCGCGCCGTCAGCTCCGGCCCCACGTGGCGGGGAAACACCACGCGGTTGACCACGGCAGCGCAGACAATACCCAGAATGATTTCCTGCACGCGCAACACCGCCGTATCGAAAATGGAGCCCGGGTTGCCGACGCTCGCAAAGCCGATAATCGCCGCCGTGTAGCCCGCCAGCAGAAAGAAATAAGAGCGCGGCGTGCGATCGAGCTGGCTAATAAAAAAACAGAGCCCAAGCCACCCCGCGAGCGCCAGGCAGAGCAGCACCGGCGCGTTGACGAGATTGGGCACCAGCAGCACCGTCACCGCCGCGCCGATGAACGTGCCGCCCACGCGGTAAAACGCCTTGGAGGTCATCGCGCCCGAGAGCGGTTGCGAAACGATGTAGACCGTCGCCATTGCCCAGCTCGGCTTCGAAAAGTTGAACCGGAACGCCACCCAAAGCGCCAGCATCGAGGCGAAAAACGTCTTGAGCGAAAAAATCAGTTCATCGCGCCCGATCGGCGCACCCGCCACTCTAATCATTCCCTTCCTTCTCCGAAATAATACCCAGTAACGTTTGCTCCACCGCTTCCAGCGTTTTGACCGTGAGGGCCAAGTCCTCCTTGGGGACCTTTGCCATGAACTGCTTGCGCATTCCGTCGACCACGCGCTCGATTTCCAGCCCGCGCTCGCGCCCTTTTTCCGTGAGCGAGAGGATTTTCGCGCGGCGGTCGGTGGCGTCCTCCTTGCGCGTGATGAGCTTTTCGGCCACCAGTAGATCAATGATCCGCACGAGCGAGGGCCCTTCGAGCCCCAGCTCGTCGGCGATGGCTCCCTGGCGCACGTGATCGTTGCGCGTGAGGACCAGCAGCGGCAGCGCCATGGCTTGTGAGAGACCGCAATCCGCCAGCGCCTGATCGGCCAACCGCCGCCAGAGGCGGGAGATGCTGATCACGACGCGCCCAAAGTGAGCCCGGTTGCGGTTCTTTTCGTTCATCGGTGAATAGATAACATGTGATCTATTTGCGTGAAAAGTATTTTATCTGCCGCCGGGACCGGAGCCGGTTACAAAAGCTGGTAGGGGTCCACGTCCACCGTGACGGTCACGTCGTCGGGGAAGGGGAGCTTGGCGAGCACTTCGGAGAGGTAGCGCGTCAGGCGCTGGATGGCCTGGGTGCGCAGGATCAGGTGAAAGCGGTAGGTGCCGTGGCTTTTCTCCAACGGGGCGGGGGCCGGGTCGCCCAGCACCGTGTCGGGCGGCAGGGCTTCTTTGAGCCGCCGGTGGAGGGTTTCGAGCGAGAAGGCGGCGCGCTCCTGGTGCGTCGAGCGTGAGGTGATCAGGATCATCTTGCTGAACGGCGGGTAGTCCCACTGTTTGCGCCATTCGGTCTCCTGCTCGGCGAAGCCGTCGTAGTCGTGGTGGCGCGCGAACTGGATGGCCGGGTGGTGCGGCGTGAAGCTTTGTACGAAAACCTCCCCCTCCACGTCGCCGCGGCCCGCGCGCCCGGCCACCTGCGTGAGAAGCTGGAAGGTCCGTTCGCCCGCGCGGAAATCGGGCATGTGCAGGCCGGTGTCGGCGTTAATGATGCCGACCAGCGTGACGTTGGGAAAATGCAGCCCCTTGGCGATCATCTGCGTGCCGAGCAGAATGTCGATTTTGCCCGTGCGAAAGGCCGTGAGCACTTCGCGGTAGGCCTCCTTGCGGGTCATCGTGTCGGCGTCCATCCGGCGCACCACGGCCTTCGGGAAAAGCTTCGCGACGATTTCCTCCACGCGCTCCGTGCCGAACCCGGCGAACTTGATCCCCGGCTCCTTGCACTCCGGGCAGCGATTCGGGGCCACGGCGGTGTGGCCGCAGATGTGGCAGATGAGGCGGTTCTCGGCGCGGTGGAAGGTGAGGGCCACGGAGCAATTTGGGCATTCGGCCACGTACCCGCACGCCGGGCAGGAGAGGGAGGTGGAAAAGCCGCGCCGGTTGAGGAATAGGATCGACTGCTCTTTGCGCGCGAGGCGCTCGTTGATGGATTGGCGCAGCTTCTCGGAGATGATCGAGGGGGCCTCGCCTCCGTTGGAGTCCAGGCGCAGGTCGATGATCCGGATGAGCGGCATCTTGCGGTCGTCCACGCGCTGGGCCATGCGCAGGAGCTGGTATTTGCCGATCTCGGAATTGTGGAAGCTCTCCAGCGACGGCGTGGCGCTGCCGAGCAGCACCGCGCAATGCTCAAAGGACCCGCGCAGCACGGCGAGGTCGCGCGCATGGTAGCGCGGCGGGTCCTCTTGTTTGTAGGAGTTCTCGTGCTCCTCGTCCACGACGATGAGGCCGAGCTTCTCCAGCGGGGCGAAGATCGCGCTGCGGGCCCCGATGACGATCCGCGCCCGGCCGTTGTTGATTTTGTGCCATTCGTCGTGGCGTTCGCCTTCGGAAAGATGGCTGTGAAGCACCGCCACCTCGTGCTGCCTCGCCGCGAACCGGCTCTTAAAACGTTCCACGGTCTGGGGCGTGAGGGCGATCTCCGGCACGAGCATGATGGCACTCTGGCCCCGGTCGAGCACGCGCTGGATGCCCTGGAGGTAAATTTCCGTCTTGCCGCTGCCGGTGACGCCGTGGAGCAGGAGCGGCTTCTCCGGTTTCTCGATGGAGGCGCAGACTTTTTCGAACACCGCCGCCTGCTCTTCGTTGAGCGTGAGGGGCGCGGCGGCCACGAAGGTCTCTCCCTCGTGGGGATCGCGCTCCACGGCTTCGCTTTCCACCGCCACGAGGCCTTTGCGGTTGAGGGCGGTGAGCGCGGCGCGGTCGGCTCCGGCCATTTTGAGGAGCGCGGTAACGGCCAGTGGCGTGCCCGCCTCGGAGAGCGTCTCGACGATGGAGGCCTGCTTGGGCGCGCGGCGTTCCAGTTCCGCGAGCACCTCGGGGGTGATCTCGCGGGTCAGCCGTGCGGCGAGGCGCTGCTTGAACCCGAGCGCCCCCTTGCGGATTACCTGGGGCAGCACCGCCCGCATGGCCGTTTCGACGGGGCAACAGTAGTAGACGGCCATCCAGCGGGCCAGCCGGAGGAGGTTGGCGCTGAGGATCGGGCGGTCGCCGACGACCTTGGAAATCGGGCGGATGCCCGGGACGTTCGATTCGTCGAGCAGCTCCACCACCGTCGCCTGGCGTTCCTGGTGGCGCACGGGGACGCTCACGCGCGAACCGGTCTGCACCCGGCTCTCCCATTCGGGCGGAATGGCGTAGTCGAGGGCGGCTCCCCCGGACTGGTCGACGATCACGCGCGCGAATTTCATTACCGGAAAGTTGCCGTGAATGTCATTTGAGGTGAAGTTTTTTCCACACGCCTTACATTGGTTGGCTCATAGCCCTCTGAATTTCGCGAATGCTCCGTCTCGTTCTCAAACTGATTTTTTTGGTCCTCTTCGCCGCTGGTGTGGCGGTAGGGGTGGCGCTTGTTCGTTCGGACGACCCGCTTTATACCGTCACGGACTGGCTTAGTTTTGGGCGTTTTGAGCAGTATGACGACATGATTGGCGATGCCGCGGTCAAAAACGGGGTCGATCCGCTGCTTTTGAAGGCGCTGGTGTGGCGCGAGAGCCAATTTCATCCCCATAAGACTGGTGCCAGCGGCGAACGCGGCCTCATGCAAGTGAGCGAAGCCGCTGCGCGGGATTGGGCACGCTGGCACAAGGTGGAGACCTTCCAGCCTACGGATCTTTTCTCACCTCGGACGAACCTGGAGATTGGCTCGTGGTACCTCAAACAGAAACTCATCCGCTGGGGGGCAAAGGATGACCCAGTGCCGTTCGCTTTGGCGGAATATAACGCCGGGGGGCGGCGAGTTGACCGATGGGTGGCCGAGACCAAGCTTGGCGAGGCCACGACCGCTGCTGACTTGCGATCGCGGATTGATTTTCCGAGCACTCAGGCCTACGTCGAAGCCATCCTCAAGCGCCAGGCCTACTACCAGGCGAAGTAAGGGAAACGCAGTTTCCTCTATGAGGACATGGCTTCCTGTACCGCGCTTTCAAGCTGGTTGAGGTCAAACGGCTTCGGGATGGATCCGCAGAAGCCATAATCGCGGCACTGGGTCATGATCGGGTCCATGGCGTATCCGCTGGAGACGACGGCTTTGACGTTCGGGTCGATCTTGCGCAGTTCCTGGATGGCTTCCCGCCCGCCCATGCCTCCGGGAATGGTAAGGTCCATAATAACCAGATCAAACGGTTTCCCCGCCTCCATGGCGTCTTTGTAGAGCCGCAGCGTGGTCTCGGCGTCGTAGGAGGGCGTTACCGAGTAGCCCACGGAGTTGAGCGTATAGGAGATCAGCTCGCAGATGACTTCTTCGTCGTCCAACACCAGGATGCGCCCGTTACGGCGAACGATCGCTTTGGGCTTTTTGACCTCCTGCTCGACTTCCTTCTCTGACGCGGGCAGGTAGACGTTGAAGGTGGCCCCGCGTCCGGGTTGCGATTCCACGCCGATGAAGCCGTCGTGGTTTTTGACAATGGAGTACGATGTGGCCAGCCCGAGCCCGTTTCCGGTCGGCTTGGTGGTAAAGTAGGGGTCGAAAATCTTCTTCTGAATCTCTTCGGGAATGCCGGGGCCCTCGTCGCGAACGGAGATTTTGATGTATCGCCCGGGTTCCAGTGTCGGCGGGGCGTTGTGGATATCCACGACGACGTTGGTGCCGCTCACGTAGAGCGTGCCGCCCCGCTCCATGACCTGTACCGCGTTGACGGCCAGGTTGCTGATGACTTGGCTGATCTGCCCGGCGTCGATGTCGGCGGCCCAGAGGTCGTTGGGTAAGGTGAAGTCCGAGCGGATGTTCGTGCCGGAGAGGGAGAACCCGATGGTGTCGAGGACGAGCTGCCGCAGCGAGGCCGTGCGTTTGATGGGTGCGCCGCCTTTGGCGAAGGTGAGCAGCTGCCGGGCGAGGTCCTGGGCGCGCAAGGCGGCGTTTTTAGAGGCCTCGATGCGGTCCTTTACCGCCCCCTGGGGGTCGCCCATGAGCGAAAGTGAGAGATTGCCAATGACGGCGGTGAGCAGGTTGTTGAAATCGTGGGCGATGCCCCCGGCGGCGATGCCGATGGACTCCAGTTTCTCCGCCTTGTGGCGCTCCTCTTCCAGGAATTGGCGTTCCGTCACGTCGCGCAGCACCAGCACGGTGCCCAGTTTCAGGTCCTTGCGGGTGCGGATCGGCGCGGCGCTCAGCTCGATGCAGCGCTGGATGCCGTCGCGGGCCACGACCATCGATTGCGGCTCGGTTTGCAGCGCTTTTTCGGAAAGCCGCAGCGTGTCGAGCGGGCGGCTGCCCCGGATGGTGGTCAATTTCAGGACTTCGTCGAGTGGCTTATCGGACGCCTCCCGTTCGGACCAGCCTGTTAGGCGCTCGGCCACGGGGTTGACGGTAACGATGCGGCCCTCGTTGTCGGTGGTGATGCAGCCCTCGCGGATGGAGCGCAGCGTGACGGCCAAAAGCTCCTGCTCGGCGGCGATCTCGTCCTCGAAGCGTTCCCGGTCCTTTTCCGCCGTGTCGCGGATGGCGGAGACGTCCCCCTCCAGCTTGTCCTTCTCTGAGGAGAGGCCCTCGACCTCCTGCTTGCGCTCGATTTCGGAGGCGGCTCGGGCGGCGAAGATTTGCAGTGTCTGGCGCGCGATCCCGATCTGCGCGGCGGGCATGCAGCCGATGATACCGATCAGGCCGACCACGCGTTCCTTCTGGTCGATGAGCGGCGTGGCGATGAAGGCCTCGGCCTTGAGGGTCGCCAGCAGGTTATCGCCCGGGTACTGGGCGCGCACGCCCTGCGGGATGGAGGTAAACCCGCCGGTTTTGAGCGCCTCGGCGAAGACGGTTCCGGTCAGGCCGTAGTTGGTCTTGCTCCGCAGTCGGCCCTGTTCGGCGAGGGTGAGCGAGCAGAATTCTGCTTCGGGCCGGAGGTCTTTTTCGACGATAAAAGCGTAGTCGTTCTGGAGCGCCAACGAAAGCTGCTGGACCAGCGTGCGAACGTACTCCACGCCGGTGGTCGAGGAGACCGAGAGCGAAATGTGGTGGACGTTCTCGTCCGAGTAGCGCCGCTCCGAGGCATCGTGAATGAGAATGACGAACCGCCGTTTGCCTTGGTATTGCGCCTCCGAGACGGCGATCTCCACCGGGAAGCGCACCGCGTTGCGCCGTTCAGCAAAGGCCATGAAGGCTTCGCGTCCCATGGCCGCCACATCGAGCAGAAAATGGCGCTGCGGGACGAGCTTGGTGATTTTTTCGCCGATTAACTGGCTGCGGGGGTAGCCGAAGACCAGCTCCGCCGCCTGGTTGCAGCTTTCGATGATCCCCTGGCTGTCCACCATCAGGATCACGTCCGGACACGACTCGATGATGAACCGGGTGCGCTCCTCGGAATCCTCGACGAGGGCCAGGTGCTCCTGGAACGTGTGCAGCGTGTACCAGGTGGAGGCGATCAAGCCTCCGATGGCCAGGATGCCGCTGACCCAGTAACCGGCGAGCCGGAGGTAGACCCAGAAATTCCGCCCTCCCTCGTCCGGGACGATGTACCGGAAGGCCAGCGTCAGGAGCATCGAGAGGCAGACAATGGCGATCGTGCTGCCCAGCAGGCAACAAAGCAGCTTCGCGCGAAGCCCCTGCTTTTCAAGCAACCATTCGCGGGTGTTGTGTGTCAGTTGGCCGATCGTAGATGGCATCCTGGGATCTCTTTTACAAAGGGACCGAAACGGTTTGGGGGGAGTGGAAAGAGGGGGTAAAGGCGAGTTCCTCTAGTACTTCAAAAACGAGCGGGTCGGAACCGGACCCAAGGCCTTGCGGCCCGCCAGAAATTCCAATTCAATCAGGAACTGGGCTTCCAGCAACGTCCCGCCGAGTTTGGCGATCAGGCAGGCTGCGGCCGCCGCGGTGCCGCCGGTTGCCAACAGGTCATCGATTAAGACCACTTGCTCGCCGGGGCGGATGGCGTCAACGTGCATTTCGACCACGGACTGCCCATATTCCAGGGAGTAGGTAACCGACTCGGTTTCGTATGGAAGTTTCCCTTTTTTGCGAATCGGGATAAAGCCGACCCCTAAGCGGTACGCCGCCGCGGCCCCGAAAAGAAACCCCCGGGCGTCAATCCCCACGATCTTGTCGATTTTCCTGCCGGCATTGGCATCCACAAAACAATCCACCGCCAGCCGAAACAACTGCCCATCAGAGAGAATAGGCGTGATATCCTTGAAAAGGATGCCGGGCTTTGGGAAGTCTTGTACGTCGCGAACTGCCGCACTCAGGAGAGAGAGAGTCTCGGTCATGGGGGCGCAATATAAGGAGGGGATCGGAAAACGGCGAGAACTTATTCGTATTCCTGTCCGCGCGACCCGCTTAGCGCTAGGTTAAGAACAGGTGAAAACCTGATAAAAACCAAAGAATAGTTTGATTATGGTTCGAGGGTCCAGTATTTGAAGTTCTGTTTCGTTCACCTCAGCCCCTTTTTTACCTATGTTAAAAAGAACCTCCGCCTGCTTTGCGTTGATTCTTGGTGCTTCTTACGCTTTTGCCCAGGATGCCTCCGGCCCCGTTGCTTCTGGAACCACCAGTGGCGGTGGGTCATCTGATGCCGCTGCCAGCGGAACCACCCAGGTCAACATTTTCACCGCCACCCCGGAATCAACCGCGGATATTTCCGAGTCCTTCTCTCTGCCGGGTGGCTACGGCAACGCACCGTTGAACTTCACCCCCGGCCAGGGTCACTTTGACCGCCCCGCGCTTGAGTTCAACACCACCGTCCAGCAAAGCTACGACGACAACATCTACAGCAGCAGCGGCGCCCCCGGGCTGAAACCCGTCAAGGGGAGCATGATGACGAATCTTTCCGAAGGCGTGAGCGTCCTTCTCTCTCAGGGCCGCACGGGCTTTACTTTGGACGCCAACGTCGGCGGGCAGTATGTCTGGGATCGCGATGGGGATAAATTAACCCCTTCGTTTGGCCTGGACATGATCTACGCCTACCGGATTTCCCCGAGAACCCAGCTTTCAGTGCAGTTGGGCCTCGTCTACCAGACCCAGAGTTCCTACAACTCCCTGAACGGTCTGACGGACTCTAACGGCAAACCGTATCTGACGGGTAATGCGAAAGTCGACTTGCTCTATCGCTGGACGCCCCTCATCTCCCTCGATACGACCTACGTCGCCTACGGAACCTACTACACGGATTCGGATTACCAGGATTCCAACCACCTCAACCAGATCATCGGTGAATCGATCCGCTACAGCTGGTCGCGCAACGTGACCGCCATTCTGGAAGGTCGCGTCGGCCAGGATACGTACGATCACTCTGGCTCGAATTCCCAATCTTACTACGCATTAACGGGCGCCGACCTTACCCTGAGCCGCCGCCTTTCGAGCGCCATTCGCCTCGGTTCGCAGACTCGCGTGAACGACGGCGGAACCGCCAACACGATGCCTTACGCTGAAGCTACCGCCAACTACATCCTGACCCGGACCACGCTCCTGGGATGGAATCTTCGCTACGGCTACAACGACACCAACAGCAGCACGGGAGCTGCCAAGAGCCTCCGCACCGGGATCAACCTGAACCAGTCGGTCACCTCCCGGCTCCGTGCCAACCTTAGCGTTAATATCGAGAACGCGGATGCGTTGCAGGGGGACAATGACGTCACCGTGAGCAACTCTTATTTCTCGATTATCGGAACGGCGGGCGTGAGTTATGCTTTTACCAAGGACCTGAGCGTTTTCGCCAACTACAACCGCATCGAAAAAGAATCCCCCTCTGATTACGTCCAATACTCCAAGAACGTCTATTCCATCGGAGCCACCTACCAGTATTGAGGTGAGAAAATCCTTGGTTCGTGACTAGACCTGCGAGCCTTTTTTTGAAGCGCCCGGAGCCCAATACCTCCCGGGCGCTTTCCAGTACCGGACGTTTACTTTTTCCCAAACCATCCCTGATATGAACGACAGCAGCGAAGTTAGCCTTCATTTTCTAGACTATTGGCGAGTCATCCGAGTTCGCTGGGCGATTCTGGTGATCACCTTCCTGCTCGTCCTGGTCACGGCTGGCGTCACCTGCTTCTTCCTGCCCCGGCAGTACTACTCCCATGTCATCATGGAAGTGAAGGCGGACAATAACCAGTTCCAGATCTTCGACAACGGAACCCCGTACCAGCCGTATCGCGACCCGAACCTCCAGGCCACCCAGTTCCGGATCATCCAGAGCAAGCAAATCCTCTATCCAGTCATCAACGAGCTGAAGCTGGTGGAGACCTGGAGCTCCCAGGAGGGCGGTAATATGCTGCCCAAGGAGGAGATTTACAACCGGCTGCTCCGCGGCATGCTCAAGCTCGAAGTTGTTCGCAACACGGACCTGATTGAAATCGGCGTCTACTCTGGCGACCGCGTCGAGGCGGCCAACATCGCCAACACGATTTCGGTCGTCTACAAAACGGTGCGCCAGGACGACCAGATGCAAATTCGCGATGCCGCCCTCGCACAATTGCGCGAGGAAGTGGCCACCCAGCGCAAGGCGGTCGAGGCCGCCCAGGGAGAGATGGCGCGCATCCGCGCCAAGCAGGGTATTGTCGATCCCAACCCCGAGTCCATCGACACCCAGACCACCACCCAGCAGGTGCTCTCCGATGACGAAAAGCAGTTCAACGACACCAAAACCCGGAGCGCCGAGCTAAAGGCGCAGATCGAGCAGATTTCCAAGCTCAAAGAGGAAGAGCTGATGACGGCGCTCACCTCCCTGAACCTGCAGGACCCCACCATCTCCAAAGTCCTGCCCCTCTACCAGGACGCCTCGTCCGAAGAAGCCCGGCTGCTCAACGGCGGCCTGGGTGAGAGCCATCCCCGCCTCAAATCGCTGCGCGCTCAGAAAGCGGTTTTCTCCAGCCAGTTGACCGCCGCCGTCGCGGCCGTTCGCGCCTCCCTTACCATCCGCCTGAACGTCAACGAAGCGAACCTCGCCTCGCTGCGGGAGAAGATGGACGCCAACAAAAAGAGCCTCAACGAAACGGCCAACCAGAGCCAGGACTACATCAACGTCAAGAGCGACTACATCAAGGCCAAGCGCGTCCTGGAACAGTCCGAGACCCGCCTCTCCATGCAGAGCGTCCAGCTGAAGATGACCGTCATTCCCGCGAACATCTGGGAAAAGGCGGAACCGGCCATCTACCCCTCCAAGCCTGACGTCCTCATGATCATGGGCGTGGCCATCTTCATCGGCCTCTTCTTCGGCGTAGTCCTCGCCTTCTTCATCGAATACCTCGACACCAGCGTCAAAACCCTCGACGACGTCGAGCGCTACCTTGGCCTGCCTGTCCTTGCGGTGATTCCCAAGAACATCAGCTCATTAATCAAACTGCAAAACGATGCCCCCGACGCCGAGGCCTACCGCATCCTGCGCACCAACGTCGAATTTAACAGCAAGAACCCGAACGCCAAGACCCTGACCGTCGTTTCCGGCGGCCCGGGCGAAGGCAAGTCGACCACGCTCAATAACTTGGCCGTCACCTGCGCCAAGGGCGGATACAACGTCCTCATCGTCGACGCCGACTTACGCCGCCCCTCGCAGCACACCTTCTTCGACGTCGACTACGAAGTCGGCCTCACCGACGTCCTCACCGGCGCTCGCTCGCTCGACCAGTGCATCCTCAAAACCGGCGTCCCGAACCTCTCGTTCTTACCCAGCGGCAACCTGCCCGATGACGCCATTGGCATTTTGAACTCGCAGGCCATGATCGACTTGATCAGCGTGCTGCGCACCCGTTACGACCTGATCTTTTTCGATTCCCCTCCTATCCTGGGCGTCAGCGACGCCGCAGTGCTCGCCAGCGAAGTGGATATGGCCATCATGGTCGTCCAGTACCGCCGCTTCCCACGGGCCATGCTCCAGCGCGTCAAATCCGCCGTCGAGAACGTCGGCGGGCACCTGCTCGGCATCGTGCTCAACAACGTTGAAACCAAGCACGACTCGGGCTACCAGTACTACACACAGTACTACGATTACTACACCCCCGACGCTGAGCGGCGGAAACGCAAACCGGTCAAAAAGCCGGTCGAGACCGCGGCCTCCCAAGCGCCCCAGAAACCTGGTGACTACTAAACCGGAGACTAGCTATAGAGATGAAAATTCCCTTTTTTGCCTCCCTCTTCCTCACCCTCTGCCTCGCGCTGAGCGGCGCGGAGGCCCAGGCCCAGCAGGCCACGCTTCGCGCGGGCGACAACGTCGATATTCGCGTCTCGGGCATTCCCGGCGATGAAATAAGCGTCGTGAGCGCCTCGCAGGCCATTGACGAAGACGGCATGATCAACATCGCCTACATCGGCAAGGTCAAAGTGTCCGGCATGGACGCCTCCACGGCCCAGAAGACCATCGAATCGCGCCTGATTTCGGAGAAAATCTTCACGCACCCCGTCGTCACCGTGGGCATCCAGAGCAACATGCGCCTGGTCAACGTAACGGGCGAAGTCAAATCCAGCGGTCGCTTGCAGTACACTCCCGACCTCAACATCATGTCGGCCGTTGCCGGTGCGGGCGGGTTCAGCGATTTTGCCGACCGCAAACACGTCAAACTCGTGCGCGGCGGGAAAGTCAGCGTCTACGACACCACCAAATTTTCCAAAGACCCCTCCCTGGACGTCAAAGTCCTCCCCGGGGACCAGATTTACGTCCCGCAGGCCGGGGTCTTCTCTTGGTAGAGGCCGGGCGTAACCGCCTTGGCTGGATTTGTTTCGGGAAAACGGCGCCACGAAAACGGCGCCGTTTTTGTGTCATGGAGGCATCCGCTTAATCCTGCTCGCGTCCTCCCTGGCCGGGCGGTCCAAAGCAAAGCAGGGGGAGTGAATGCCAATTTGAGGACTAGCTTTACGGGCCCGTTTGCGCTTGAGTAAGAAAATGAGCGTTAATCTAGAGCCGAGTTCCTCGGTACGATCCCAGAAAGTATCAACCCTCGACGCCAACGAAGCCGTGGCTTCCGTCGCCTATCGGCTGAGTGAAACCATCGCCATCTACCCCATCACGCCCTCCTCCCCGATGGCGGAATCGTGCGATGAGTGGTCGGCCAAAGCGCGCCCGAACCTCTGGGGTGCCGTTCCGAGCCTCGTTGAAATGCAGTCTGAAGCCGGTGCTGCGGGAGCCGTGCATGGCATGCTGAACCAGGGAGCCCTCACCACTACGTTTACCGCCTCGCAGGGATTGCTCTTGATGATCCCGAACATGTACAAGATCGCGGGCGAGCTCCTTCCCTACTGTTTCCACGTCACCGCTCGCGCCCTTGCGACGCACGCCCTTTCCATTTTCGGCGATCACTCCGACGTCATGGCCTGCCGCCAGACCGGTTTCGCCATGATTGCTTCCAACTCCGTTCAGGAGGCCCAAGACATCGCTCTCGTCGCCCACGCGGCCACCTTTGAAACGCGCGTTCCCTTCATGCACTTCTTCGACGGCTTCCGCACGTCCCACGAAGTCGCCAAATTTCACCCGCTCGAAGACGACGTTCTTCGCGCCATGATCGACGAAGAAGCGATTCACGCCTTCCGCTCCCGCTCGCTCACTCCCGACCGTCCCTCCATTCGCGGCACCGCTCAGAATCCCGACGTTTACTTCCAGGCTCGCGAAGCTTGCAACCCGTTCTACGACGCCGTTCCCTCCAAGGTTCAGGAACTCTTCGACAAATTCGCCGCGCTCACCGGCCGCCAGTATCACATTTACGAATACTCTGGGCATCCCGAAGCTGACCGCATCGTGATCGCCATCGGATCCGGCGCTGAAACCGCCGAGGAGACCGCCCACTGGCTCAACGAACAAGGCCAGAAAGTCGGCGTCCTCAAAGTCCGTCTCTATCGTCCCTTCGACGTCGCCGCCTTCGTCAAGGCCATCCCAGCCACCGTCAAGAGCGTCGCCGTCCTCGACCGCACCAAGGAACCCGGCAGCCTCGGCGAACCCCTTTACCTCGACGTCGTCGCCGCGCTAGCCGAAGCCCGCTCCCTGGGCCTCAGCAACTTTGAAGTCGAGCCCATCGTCATCGGCGGCCGCTACGGCCTCGGTTCCAAGGAGTTCGACCCCGCCATGGCCAAAGCCATCTTCGACGAACTCACCAAAGAGCGCCCGAAGAACCACTTCACCATCGGTATTTACGAAGACCTCACCCATTCCTCGATCGAATGGGACCACACCTTCGACCTCGAAGCCCCCGACGTTCACCGCGCCGTTTTCTTCGGCCTCGGAGCCGACGGCACCGTGGGTGCCAACAAGAACTCCATCAAGATCATCGGCGGCGAGACGCCCAACTTCGCGCAAGGCTACTTCGTTTATGACTCGAAGAAGTCCGGCGCCATGACGATCTCCCACCTTCGCTTCGGCCCGCGCCCGATCGCGGCCCACTACCTCATTAAGAGCGCCCAATTCGTGGCCTGCCACCAGGCGACCTTCGTCGAGAAGTTCGACGTCCTGGCCTACGCCGCCCCGAAGGGCACTTTCCTCCTGAATACCCCGCACTCCGCGGAAACCATTTGGGATCACCTGCCGCTGGAAGTCCAGAAGCAGATCGTGGCCAAGGAACTTAAGTTCTACGTCATCGACGCCTCGGCCGTCGCCCGCGCCGCCGGTACCGGCGGGCGCACCAACACCATCATGCAGACCTGCTTCTTCGCCATCTCCGGCATCCTGCCGCGCGAGGAAGCCATCGAGCAGATCAAGAAATCCATCCGCAAGACCTACGGCCGCAAGGGCGAGGACGTCGTGCAGAAGAACTTCATCGCCGTCGACCAGGCCCTGGGTGGCCTCTTTGAAGTCCAGGTCCCCAAGGACAAGCTCACCGGCCACCACCGCCCGCCGACCGTTCCGGACGCCGCGCCCGACTTCGTCAAGACCGTCACCGCGACCATCATGGACGGCCAGGGCGACCTGCTCCCGAGCAGCGCCTTCCTGCCGGACGGCACCTGGCCCGTGGGCACCACCAAGTGGGAAAAACGCAACATTGCTGACCGCCTGCCGGTGTGGGATTCCTCCATCTGCATCCAGTGCAACAAGTGCGCCTTTGTCTGCCCGCACGCCGCCATCCGCTCCAAGCACTACGACTCGAGCCTGCTCGAAAGCGCGCCGGAAGGCTTCAAATCGGTCAAATTCCGTGGGGTGGAAGGCCAGAGCTTCACCATCCAGGTCGCGCCAGAGGATTGCACCGGCTGCACCCTTTGCTACCAGGTCTGCCCGGCCAAATCCAAGGCCGACCCGAGCCACAAGGCGCTGACCATGGAGTTCATTCCCGAGCGCGAGAAAGAGATCGCCCAGTACGACTACTTCCTCAACACGCTCCCGCTGCCGAGCCGCACCGAGATCAAGGCCGACGTCAAGACGAGCCAGTTCGCCGAGCCGCTCTTCGAATACTCCGGCGCTTGCACCGGGTGCGGTGAAACGCCTTACCTCAAGCTGCTGACCCAGCTCTTCGGCGACCGCCTGGTCGTCGCCAACGCCACGGGCTGCTCCTCCATCTACGGCGGCAACCTGCCCACCACGCCTTACACCACCGACGCCAACGGCCGCGGCCCGGCTTGGTCGAATTCGCTCTTCGAAGACAACGCCGAGTACGGCCTTGGTTTCCGCTGGGCCATCGACAAGCAGCACGACATCGCCCGCCAGCTCATCACCAAGCTGGCTCCGCAGATCGGCGACACGCTCGTCACCGACCTCCTCAACGGCAACGCCCGTGACGAAGCCTCCATCGCCGCCCAGCGCGAGCGCGTGGCGGCCCTCAAGGCCAAGATCGCCGGCATCGAGGGCCTCGACGCCCGCCGACTCGAAGACGTCGCCGATTACCTCGTGCGCAAGAGCACCTGGATTGTGGGTGGCGACGGCTGGGGTTACGACATCGGTTACGGCGGCGTGGATCACGTCCTCGCCACGGGTGCTGACGTTAACATCCTCATCCTCGACACCGAAGTTTACTCCAACACCGGCGGCCAGGCCTCCAAGTCGACCCCGTTCGGTGCCACGGCCAAGTTCGCCGTCGCTGGCAAGCACAGCCCGAAGAAAGACATCGGCATGATGGCCATCAGTTATGGCAACATCTACGTCGGCCGCGTCGCCTTCGGTGCCAAGGACGCCCAAACCGTCAAGGTCTTCGAGGAAGCCGAAAGCTACGCCGGACCTTCGCTCATCATTGCCTACAGCCATTGCATTGCCCACGGTTACGCGCTCAGCCGCGGCCTGGATCAGCAACGCCTGGCCGTTGACACCGGTATTTGGCCGCTCTACCGCTTTGACCCGCGCCGCACCGCCGAAGGGCTGCCCGCGCTTCAGATCGACAGCGCCGCGCCGAAAGCCAAGGTCGGCGAGTACCTCCGCAACGAGCTCCGCTTCCGTACCAAGCCCGAAAACGTGGCCGGATTCGAAGCCTATGCGCAGGACTTGGTCGAGAAACGCCTCGCCGTGCTCCAGAAGCTCGCCGAAGGCAAGTAATCAGAAATCCCAAGGACGAACTTAAAAGAACATTAGAAGGAGATATACTCCATGAATCTTGAAACTGATTACCTCGGCCTAAAGCTCAAAAACCCGCTCATGCCCGGCGCGTCCCCTCTGGCGGACGACCTCGCCACCATCCGGCGTCTCGAAGACGCCGGTGCGGCGGCGATTGTCATGCACTCGCTTTTTGAGGAGCAGATCAACCTCGAACGTCTCGCCGTCGAGCGGGACGTCGAGAGCCATACCGAAAGCTTTGCCGAAGCCACCACGTTCTTCCCGAACGAGGAAGACTTCGAGGAGACCTGCGAGGAATACCTCTCGCTCATCGGCAAAATCAAAGAGACCGTCAGCGTCCCCGTGATCGCCTCTCTCAACGGCATCACCCCCGGCGGCTGGACCAGCTACGCCAAGTTGATCCAGGAAGCCGGAGCCGACGCGCTGGAGCTCAACTACTACGATCTGCCCTCCGATCCTTCCAAGACCGGGGCCCACGTAGAAGCGCGCGCGCTGGATCTGGTGAAGGCGATCCGCAAGGAAGTTACCCTTCCCATCGCGGTGAAGCTTTCGCCCTTCTTCTCCTCGCTGCCGAACTTCGTCAGCGAACTGAAGAACGCGGGTGCCAACGGCGTCATCGTTTTCAACCGCTTCTATCAGCCGAACATCAACATCGAAGACCTCGACACCGATTCCGTGCTGGAACTCTCGACCTCCGCCGAACTGCGCCTGCGCCTCCGGTGGCTGGCCGTTCTGAGCGCCCAGATTGACGGGATCTCCTACGGAGTCACCGGCGGAGTCCACACCGCCGCCGACGCCATCCGCGCCATCATGGCCGGAGCGAACGGCGTGCAGCTGGTTTCCGCGCTGTTGCAGAACGGGGCGGATTACCTCGGCATCGTGCTCACCGACCTGACCAAATGGCTCGAAGAGCACGAGTACGACTCGCTTGCCCAGATGACCGGCACGATGAACCTCAAGCACTGCCCGGACGCCACCGCTTTCGAGCGCGGAAACTACCTCCGCATCCTCAAGAGCTGGCAGCCGTAATTTAACCGGCGGTTCGCAATTCTAAAAACCCCAGGGTGGCTTTGGCTGCCCTGGGGTTTTTCGTTGCCGAGCAGCGCGCGCCTCATAAAAGTAAGCGTCACGCGAAGCGCCACTTGACGGGCGTCGGCTCGTAACGGGTCATAAGGCTCATAGATCTCGTAGGTAAAGCGATACGAGATCTATGAGGTCTACGAGGCGGCGGCTTGGGGGTACCGCTCTTCGCGAAGCCTTTTGGCGTAGGCTGCCGGTATCCAGGTGGCGATGTTCTGGTTGGTCAGCACGGGCAGTTTGGTGAGGATCTCCCGCAAGTAGGCGTAGGGATCTACGCCGTTGCGTCGGCAGTTTTCGATGACGGTGTAGAGGACCGCCCCGCGCTGGCCCGCATCGGCGTCGCCTACGAAGAGCCAGTTCTTTTTGCCCACCGCCGTGGGCCGGATGGCATTTTCAACAAGGTTGTTATCGATCTCCACGCGCCCGTCTTGCAGGAAGACGCTCAAGCCCGGCCATTGACCCAGCGCGTAGTCGATGGCTTTGCCCATGCTGCTTTTGGGCAGGTAGCGTTTCTTGGTTTTTAGTCGCACCAGCGCCTTGCCGATGCGTTCGTGGATGGGATGGCTTTGGGCCGCTCGGAGGGCTTCCCGCAACCGCGGCCCGGCGCGTTCTTGCCGTAAGTATTTTTCGATTTGGTAAAGGTGTGCCATTTGCCGAAGGAGCCAAGTGACGATGCATGGGGCCTGCGATTGCGATTCGATGAACTTGCGCCGCGCGTGGGCGTAACAGGCGGCGAGCCGGATGTGGCCTTCGCGGCCAGCGCTCCGGGCGTAGCTACGGTAACCCGCATACCCATCGCATTGCAGGACGCCCCGCCAGTGGGCGGGAAGGATCTCGCCCACGCACTCGGCGGCGCGACTGGTGCGCCAGTGGTAAACGACTTCGCCGCCGGGCCGGTTGCATACCCACAGGTAGCCGGTACCCGTTTTCTTATTGCCGGGATCAAGGTAGCGAACCGGGGTTTCGTCCATCTGGATGTAGCCGCCTTTCACCACGCCCGCGTTGATCTCCCGATAGATCAAACCCAGCCAGTCGGCAGCCAACCCCATCCACCGCGCCAGCGTTTGACGGGGCAGGATGACTTGGTGGCGCGTGGCGTATATTCGCTCCTGGCGATGGAGCGGCAGATGGTCGCAGTATTTGGCCACGATGACTTGCGCCAAGAGCCCCGGCGCCGCGATGCAGCGTTCCTGTAATACCGGCGGCAATGGCGCGATCACGGGCACGGCGTCCAGTTCGCCACGCTTCACATACTTGCGCCGGATCATGCGCCGACGTAGGAACCGAGCCGGTTCGTAGTCGAGCTGCTCGCTGACTTCCTGGCCGATGCAGCGCCACGCTTGCGGTTCTGCCTGCACCGGCAGCGGATCGACGAGCTCCTCGACGCACGGCAGGTGTGCAGGCAACCGCAGCCCTTTGTTTTTCGCAGGCTTGCTCTTAGAGCGCGGAGTCGATTCTTCCTTCGAGCGCCGAGTGGCCTCCGCCGCCAAGTCGGGCTCGTTCGCTTTTCCCGGCGAACTCCCTTCCAACAACAGTTCCAGTTGCCTCGGGTCGAGCTTCTCGCTCCCCGCTCCGAAGATCCGCTTCACCAACAGGTCCACCTTTTGCCGCAGTAACGCGACTTCTGCACGCAATCGCGCGTTCTCTTCCAGAAGTTCCTGTTCGCGTTCGGTGACCATTGCTCGTTGGCCACAGGAGACTAGTCATCCCGTCGCTAAATTCAAGCGCCGATCATACTTAATATATGACTGCTATTCCCGCTCATACCACGGACGCATCTTCGCCCCGTGCAGGTCGATCCCGTCGGTCAAGAGCGCCAACGCCTCCGCGCTCAGCTTGAGCTTCGTGCGTCCCGGCTCCACGTTCCGAGGCCATGAGAAGCATCCCTTTTCCAGCCGCTTGCTCATCACCCAGATCCCCGTGCCGTCCCAGTAAAGCAGCTTGATCCGGTTGTGCCGCCGGTTGCTGAACACGAAGATCGCTCCGCCCCGTAGATCCTCTCCCAGCCGTTCACTCACCAGGGCGTGCAGCCCGTTGAAGCCCTTGCGCATGTCGCACGGCTCCAACGACACTAGCACTTTGAGGCTCCCGCTAAAACTCAGCATCCCGTTTGCCCCTTGGCTGCCAGCGCCTTCAGCAACTCCGCCGCCAGCTTCATTTGGCCAGGGGTGGAGAGTTCCACGCTCGCTCCGCCCGGTAACTCAAGCTTGAGCGCCGCTACGATTGCCATCACCTGCTCGCCTTGGACGCCCGCTTCGACCTCCGCTTCTACCCAGCGCGGCCCCGGCCCTGGCTGCGGTGCCATCAATGCGGCCGGAACTGGAGCCGCTGCTTGCACCAACAGCGCTTGCCGCTGGTTCTTCCTCTTCTGCTGCCAATGGGCGAACGTCTGGTATTTCACCCCAATCTGCGCTGCAAACTCCGCCGCGCTCACCCCACACCGCTCGTACTCATCCAACAGCGCCTCCCTTCGTTCTCTCTTTACCAGCACATGCCCTCGGCGGTCTATTTTCAACAACTCATCCCGAATCGCTTCGCTTTGCATCCTCCCATACTGACAATTTTCATCCCTCCAGGATAGAGGCGCTCCGCGTGACGCTTACTCATAAAAGACGGGCATGGCCGATTCTCACGCAAAGGCGCAAAAAGAAACCATCCCTGCGACAAGCCGTGGGGGATTCTGAGGGCCAAAGGCCCAAATGCATACCAGCATTGGGTACCGCCCAAGGTGTTCGTACGCACCTTCGGCGCTTCAATCTTTGCGGCTTTGCGCCTTTGCGTGAGACTGCTGCTTTTCCTGAGGTGCCCTTCAGGATGCCGATACTTTGGAGCGCACTTCGCCGTCGGCCAGTTGCGTCATCAGCTCTGTTCCGGGGGGAGCTTGCGCCACGCCGCGCACGATTTCGCCCGAGGCCGTCCGGGTGATGCTGTAACCGCGGGCCAGCGTCGATTGCGGCCCGAGCACGCGGAGCAGGTCGCGGCCTTTTTCCAGCCGGTGGGCGAAGTTCTCCAACGCCCCGGCACACCCGCGCTGGAGGCGTTCGCGCAGGGCCCCGAGCTGCCCCTGGCGGAGGCGCACCCCCTGGTCGGGCCGGTGTTCGCGCAATGCGGAGCCGAGGACTTCGACGCGGCGGCGTTCCCCGGTGACGTGGTCGGCGGCCAGACGGGCCAGGCGTTCGGCAAAGTCGTCGTTTTCCTGCATCCACTCGCGGAGGCGGGTTTGCGGTTCGCGGAAAAGCGGGCTGCCGCGCAGGAGCTCCAGGCGGCGGGCTCCGTCGCGCAGTTCGTCGCGCAGGCAGCGCTCCAGCGAGGCGTGGAGCTGGCTGAAATGGCGCAGCAGCGCGGCGCTGTCCGGAGCCAGTAGCTCGGCGGCGGCGCTGGGCGTCGGGGCGCGCAGATCGGCCACGAAGTCGGCGATCGTGAAGTCGATCTCGTGCCCCACGGCGCTGATGACCGGCAGGGCCGAGGCGTAAATCGCTCGGGCGAGCGCCTCGTCGTTGAATTCCCACAAATCCTCCGCGCTGCCGCCGCCGCGAGCCACGATGAGCGCGTCCACGGGCGGGAGTTCCCCGCTGTTGAACTCCTCGAGCGCTGCGGTGATTTCCGCGCCCGCCCCGGCCCCCTGCACGCGCACGGGGTTGATCAAAATCTGAATCCACGGCGCGCGCCGGTGGAGAATGTTGAGCATGTCGGCGATGGCCGCCCCGGTGGGGGAGGTCACGATGCCGACGGCTTTTGGAAATTTCGGGATCGCCCGCTTGTGGGCGGCGTCAAAGAGCCCCTCGGCGGCGAGCTTGCGTTTGAGCGCCTCGAACTTCGCCGCCAGCAGGCCCGCTCCCGCCGCCTGGATTAGCCGGACGTTGAGCTGGTATTGCCCGCGCGCTTCGTAAACGGTCATCTGCCCCCGCGCGTGGACCAGCATCCCCTCGGAGAGCGGAATGGACGCATGGCGCAGCCCCGGCCGGTAAAACAGGACGCACGAGAGCTGCGAGCGCTCGTCTTTCAGCGTAAAATATTGGTGCCCCGAGGCCTGTTTGCGCAGGTTGCTGATCTCTCCCTCCACCCAAACGTCGCCGATCCCACCCTCGATCAAGCCGCGAACTTGCTGGGTCACTTCCGAGACAGAAAGAATGCGGGGCTCCTCGGGCATGGGTTATTGTGCCTTCTCCAGGCAGGTTTTAAGGAGGTCCCGCGCCGCCGTGTTGTCGGGCTCCACTTTCAGCGCGGCTTCGCCCCGGGCTTTGGCGGAGGCCGCGTTGCCTTCGGCTAATTCAAGCTTGCCCAAGTTGACAAGGGCCTCGGGATATTCCGGATCGATCCCGAGAGCATCGCTGAAAGCCGCTTGTGAGAGGTCTTTTTTGGTTCCGATTTGATAGAAAACGCCTAGGGTATTGAGCGTATCTGCCACGCCGGGGCGCATCTGCCGGGCCAGCACCAGCTTGCCGTAGGCGTCGTAGAGGTCGCCTCCTTGCAGAGCGCCCTGGCCTTCCTGGTAGATTTCCTGCCAGCTCTTGGTTTGGTTGCTGGTGGCAAAAACCAAAACCGTGGCTGCCAGGAGGGCCCCCGCGTATTTCCAAGCCTGCCGGACCTCGCCCGAGGCCAGCGTTTGCGCCAGGCCCACGACCGTTCCGCTGGCCAGCAAAACCAGCCCGGGCACGGCCAGGAGGCGGCCGCTTTCGGTCACATATCCCGGCACGAGCGCCAGCATTTGCAGCAGGACGGCCCCGAGAACCCAGCGCGAGGCAGGCCAGCGCCTCCAGGAGAAAGGCAGAGCCGCCAGCGCGAAAAGGGCGACGATCCCGTAGCCGAGGCCTGGGGTGACGACGCCTTGCGCAGTGAAGGGCTGGACCACCCCCAGGTCGTCATGGCGGGCGGCGTTCCAGAAATTGCGCATCTTCACCAGCGCGATGACGATCCGCTGCCCCGGGTGTTCCCGCAGAAAGGCCGTGGCTTTGTCTGCCCAGAATTGCGAGGCCTCGCCCCGGGTGAGCGTGCGGCCCGTCTCTTTTTGGGCAAAAAGGATGGATTCTTTCAGCATCGCGGCCTGGTCGGCGCGCTTGAATTCGGGCGGCAGCTCCGGGTAGCCGTTGGCGTGCGGGCGGTGGCCGATCCAGGCGTTCAAGCCCGATTGCGCGGAAAACCAGACGGGCTCTTTGGCAAGGACGCGGTTATAGACCCAGCACGGAGCCGTTCCCACGAGCGCCCCCAGGCCGAGGCAGGCGGCTGCAGCGGCAATGGCGGCGGGCCCGCGCAGACGGCGTGCGGCGGCGGCCAGCGAAAGGGGCAAAATGGCGAGCGCTGCCGGGACCGCCGTGGCGGCGAGCCCCGCGACGACGCCGATGCCGAGCCACGGTCTCCAGCGCGAAACGCTCGCCGTCTTCATGCTCCAGAAAAACAGAGCCCAGAAAGCCAGTACACCCCAGATGGCGGGCGTCAGGACGAGGGAAAAGGCCTGCGCTGGCTGAAAGAACGTCCAGCCCACGGCGGCCACGATCCCCGCCCAGCGGCCTCGCGCGCCTGGGTAGAGCCAGGCGGCCATTTGGAAAATCAGCGCGGCAATCGCGGCTTCGCAGAGGATTTGCAGCAGCCCGACCGCGTAGTAATTCGCCCCAAGGGAAAAGAGCCCCGCCAGCAGAAACGGGTAACCCGGCAGCCCGGGAAAGGCTCCCTGGGCGCTCCAATGTCCGGCGGCAATCTGCTCCGCCCAGTCGGCGTAAAACTTCAGCTCCCCCGCGAAGGGAGGGAAGAGGGGCGACCCCACGAAACGCGTCAGCACCAGCAGGTGCACCACGAGGGCGAGCGCGAATACCAGCGCGTAATCCGGCAGCGAGCGTTTCGAGGGCATAAGGCTGCGGGGGGGAAAGCTCTTAGTGCGCCCGGGAGGAGGCGAGGGTCCCGTGGTAGAGGGAGAGGATCGGCACCCGTTCCAGGAAAGAGAATTCCGTGCGCCCCGTGGAGTTCACCACGCAGGCCACTGCCACCACTTGCACCTTGTGCGTGGAGAGCGCGGCCATGGCTTCGTTGAGCGGGATGAAGTTTTTGCACTCGTCGATGACGAGCACCACTTTTTCCTTCGGCACGAGGTAGTGGCGGGTCAGCTTCGGCACCCCTTCGAGCACCTGGATCGACGCGAACCGGGACCCCGTGAGGTGGGCGAGGTGGGCGGTGAGCACCATGCTCTCTGGGCAGGAGGCGGCCACCATGCAGTCCACTTTGCCTTCCTCAAGCTGCTCCGGGAAAACGCGGATCAGCTCGCGGGCAAAGTAATCCATGACCCCCGGAAATTGTTCGGCTCCCGCGACGCCGCCGCCGCAGTTGGTGAGCGTGGCGGGAATGTCGCCGGGAACGATGAGTTCCTTCGGCTTAAGGTGCAGGAGCGAACGGAGGTTGGAGATAAGATCCATGGTTGGTGGTTAAAGAAGGCTGAAAAGAGAAGCGGGTTTGGCGCGAATGTAAACCTCAAAGAAGGCCTTTGGGGCTTATAGCGCGGTGGGCAGTTTGGCTCCGTCCTCGGCCTTGAGTTTGGAGTTCACGGGGTTGGTGATGACGTCCTTGTAGCTCATCCCCCCGGGGATCATCGGCAGGACGTGCTCGGTGTAGGGCACCAGGACGTCCAAAATGTACGGTTCCTTCGCCTCCAGCATCCGGGCCATGGCGGGTTTGAGGTCGGCTTTGTGGAGCACGCGCTCACACTTGACGCCGAAGCCTGCGCAGATGGCCACGTAGTCGGGGTAGATCTGCTCCTTGTGCGCCGGGTCGCCCAGGTAGGTGTGGGCGCGGTTGCTGCCGTATTTAAGGTCCTCCCACTGCACGACCATGCCGAGGTGTTGGTTATTGAGGATGATCGCCTTGGCCGCGATGTGCTCGATGTGCGCCATCGCCAGCTCCTGGACGTTCATCAAAAAGGAGCCGTCGCCGTCGATGTCGATGACTTCCAGGTCGGGCCGGGCGACTTTCGCGCCGATGGCGGCGGGGTAGCCGAAGCCCATTGTGCCGAGGCCCGCGGAGGTCAGGAAGGTGCGCGGTTTGCGGAAATGGTAGAACTGGCCGGTCCACATCTGGTGCTGGCCGACGCCGGTGGTGATGATCGCCTCGCCGTGGGTCATTTCGCAGAGGAGCTCGACGACGTATTGCTGCATGATCGCCCGCTCGGTGTTGCGGTAGGTCAGCGGGAACTGCTGCTTCCACATGTCGATCTTGGCATACCACGCCGGGTAGGTGGCCGGGGCGGGCTGGCGGGTGACGCCGCGCTCTTCCAGCAGGCAGTTGAGGCGGGTCAGGGCGTATTTGACGTCGCTCTGGATGGCCAGGTGCACCGGCTTGTTTTTGTTGATCTCGGAGGCGTCGATGTCGAGGTGGACGATGGTGGAGCGTTCGCAGAAACGCTCGACTTTGCTGGTGACGCGGTCGTCAAAGCGGACGCTGATGGCCAGCACGACGTCGGCTTCGTTCACGGTATTATTGGCGTAAACGGTGCCGTGCATGCCCAGCCATTTGAGGGCGAGGGGGTGGTTTTCCGGGAAGCCGCCGACGCCCATCAGCGTGGTGGCGACGGGGATGCCGGTGCGCTCGGCGAATTCCAGCAGTTCCTCGGACGCGTTGCCCGAGATGATGCCGCCGCCGCAGTAGATGGCGGGTTGCTTGGCCCCGGCGATGAGGTCGAGCATCGCCTGGAGCGATTCCTCATCGGCTTTGGGGAAAGGTTTGTAGCCGGGGAGGTCGATCGATTCCGGGAAAACCAGCGGGGCCTTGGCCTCCTGGATGTTCTTGGGCAGGTCGATCAGCACCGGACCCGGGCGGCCGCTTTGGGCGATGTAAAAGGCTTCTTTGATGACGCGCGGGATATCCGCCGTGTCGAGGATCAGGTAGTTATGCTTCACCACCGGCAGCGACATGCCGAACATGTCCGTTTCCTGGAAAGCGCCTTTGCCGATCAAGGGGCTGGCGACCTGGCCGGTGATGGCGATCAGCGGGACCGAATCGAGATAGGCGTCGGCGATGCCGGTGATCAAGTTCGTTGCTCCGGGGCCCGAGGTGGCCATGACCACACCCGCGCGGCCCGTGACGCGCGCGTAGCCCTCCGCCGCGAAGGCTCCGCCCTGCTCGTGGCGCGGGAGGATGGTCCGGATTTGCTTACTGCGGGTCAGCGCCTGGTGGACGGGCATGCTTGCGCCGCCGGGGTAGGCGAAAATCGTGTCCACACCCTCGCGTTCCAAACATTTTACCAGAATCTCCGCGCCGGTGAGGAGAGGAGTTTCGGAAGCTGAGGATGGGTTGGTCGGCGTGGTCATAGGGAAAAGGTTGCTAAGCATAGAGAGGAAACGCCGCTCAATCAAGCGTGGGTTCGTATTCCCGGGTTTGGGATAAAAAGCGGCGGATTTAAACAACCGCTGATGCAATGTAAAACGCCGCTTGATTTTTTGGCTCACTCTTTTCAAGCTACGTAGATAGACGCAAGGAACCGTGCGGGAATGGCCGCATGAGCGTTAGAAAACAACCCTATATACCCCAATGACCTTCTCACTTTTACGGAAATGCGCGCGCTTGGGCTCGCTCGTTTCCCGAAACAACACCCCTGAACCCCCCGTACCTGCATTAGTGACCTCCACGGCCACCGCCGTCAGGGAAACTGCCGATACGTACTCGTTTTGCCTGCAGAGCTTTGACTCACTGCTCGGAACCCTCGAAAAGATCACCTTTACGCTTTCGGCCTCCATCAAGGCGACGTTTTCCTTCGACAACCCCTCGCGCCATCTCGCCGAGGTCAGCTTTCATAACAAAATCACGCTGCATTTGCACAGCGACGGCACGGCCATTGCGATGAATGGAAAAACCTCCTTCATGGTAAAGACCAAGGTGGCGGCGGGAGAAAAATACAACTCCGGCGAGAAAATCCGCGTGGTGCCTTTTGACAGCACGGAATATTCCCAACCGGAAATCCTTGCCCTGTTTGCGGCTGAGGGTGGCGGAGAAACCGACCTGACCCTCATTTCAAACTGTGCAAAGTCCTTTCAGTCCAAAGGCGGGTTTGGAATTTACAACCACCACATGGAATTGGACGCCACGCTCGACGTAGCGTACGTCTACTCGCCGTTTGCGGATGCGGCACTCAAGCAATCTCCTCGTCGGTGAGGTAGCAGCCGGGGTCTTCGCGCCACGGATCGCCAAAGCGCTGCCAGGCCCGGACGCGGAAGCCGCCGCCGCACAGGTCCAGGTATCGGCAGGTGGCGCACCGCCCGCCGACGGGTCGGGGCCGGGTGCGCAGGCCGTTCAGGATGCTGTCGTCGCAGCGGCTCCAGATTTCTGAAAACGGACGCTCTTTGACGTTACCCAGGGTGTGGTCCTGCCAAAATTGGTCGGGGTGGACGTTCCCCTGCGTGTCGATGTTGCCGATCCCGACGCCGCTGCTGTTGTTGCCGCCGCCGTTCCACTGGATCAATTTGAGCGCGCGGGCGTGCCGCTCGGGGTCCCCGGCCAAGCGGGCGAGCAGATACGGCCCGTCGGCGGGCTGGTCCACGGTGAGCACCTCGCGGTCGAGCCCTGCGGCGTGCCAGGCTTCCACGCGGTCCATGATTTTGTCGAGCGCAGTGCGGATTTCCCCCGGTTCCAACAGCGAGAGGTTCACCCCGCGGCCGCTGTAGACCAGGTGGTAAAAGCAGACGCGCCGGATGTCCTCGGCTTCGATGAAGTCCAGAATGCGGTCGATATCGGTAATGGTGTGGCGCGTCAAGGTCAGGCGCAGGCCCGCTTTTTGATCGGCCTCCTTACAGTATTTGAACGCCGCGACCGCCTTGGCGAACGCCCCCGGCTTGCCCCGGAACTGGTCGTGCGTTTCGCCGATGCCGTCCAGGGAAATGCCGACGTAGGAGAAGCCGATTTCGCGCAGCCGGACGGCGATTTCCGGTGTAATGAGCGTGCCGTTGGTGGAAATGGTGAGCCGCAGGCCGCGTTCGGTGGCGTATTTCGAGAGGTCGAAAAAGCGGGGGTGGATGAGAGGTTCGCCGCCGGAAAGGAGCAGCGCGGGGACGCCGAAGCGGGCGAGGTCATCCACCACGGCCTTGGATTGCTCCCAGGTCAGCTCTCCGGGGTAGTCGCGGGCGTCGGAGTCCGAGTAACAGTGGACGCACTTAAGGTTACAGCGCCGGGTGATATTCCAGACGACGATGGGGCGGCGTTCGGCGGCGCTGGTGGGCGCGCCATGGCCCATGCCATAACGAAGCCCATCAGCAGGCTGGGCGACATCGCAGAGAAGGCGGGTGAAGTTGATCATGAAAGGGAAGTAAGGATTGGAAACCAGAGGGACTCAGGAAAAAAGGCAGAAAAATAAATCATCCTCTTGCAGATCTCTGTGCTCTCTGTGTCCTCTGTGGTGAATCTTTTACGGCTTATGGAGAATCGCCCCCGGGTGGGCCACTTCGCCGGGCGGCTCCAGCGGGCTGGAGTGGGGCTGGTAGACGCAGAGCGGTTCGGAGGCGAGCAGGTTGCCCGTCATCGCGTAAGAGCGCGCCCGTGAGCCGCCGCAAATCCGGTTCCATTCGCACTTGCCGCATTTGCCCTTGAGCTGATCGGGATCGCGCAGCGACTGGAGCAGCGGCGACTCGCGGTAAACCGTCAGCAGATCCTCCCCGCGCACGTTCCCGGCCACCATCGGCAGGAAGCCGCTCGGGCAGATGTCCCCCACGTGGGAGACAAAAACGAACCCCTTGCCGTCGTTGGTGTTGCCGAGCATCGGGGGCGGGCCGGATTGCTCCGCGCGCCAGCGCTGCCAGGCCACGCGGCGATAATGCTGCCCCTCGGTGGTCTTGATTTTATACGTCACGCGGCGCGAAAGCTCCCAAAGCCGGTTGAAAAGCGCCTCCAGCTCCGGGCCGTCGAGCAAATCGGCGTTCTTGCCCCGGCCCGTGGGCACCAGCAGGAAGAGGTTCCACATCGCGGGGCGGATCTCGTCCATCAGCGCGACAAATGCGTCGAATTGGTCCAGATTCTGGCGGGTGAGGGTCGTATTGATCTGGAAATCGAGCCCATGGGCGCGACACGCCTCCATCGCCTTTTGCGTCCAGTCCCACGTGCCCGGGACGCCCCGGAAAGCGTCGTGCGTTTCGCGGCTGGCCCCGTCGATACTCAGCGAGAGCCGGTGCAGGCCCGCGTCGTGGAGCCCCTGGAGATCGGCTTTCAGGAAACGAGGCGTGGCGCTCGGGCTCAGGGCTACCTCCAGCCCCTTCGAGCGGGCATAAGAGACCAGTTCGAGAATATCCGGGCGCATCATCGGGTCGCCGCCGGTCAGGATGAAGTAGCCGGGCGTGGCGCGGGCCACCTGGTCGATGAACTGCTTGCCCTCCTCCGTCGTCAGCTCGCGAGGGTCGCGCTGGGGCTGCGCCTCGGCCCGACAATGGCGACACGCCAGCACACAGGACCGGGTGACTTCCCAGATCACGATAAACGGGTGGTCATCCCATCGGGAAAGCGGGTTACGAAGGGCGAGATTCGGGTGCATCGCCCCTTACTGTGCTTCATTTTAGGGGAAACGCCCAATGATTTTTGCACCGGAGAGTCGGCTGAAAACCAACGCACCGGGAGAATCGAACTCCCGATGCGGCCGTGTTTTGGAGACGGGCTTCTCAGGGCGGGTTGCATCTTGCGGAAAGAAAAACGCTATTACAATAAAAAAGCCCTATGCATAGGGCCTGATTTTTAAAAAAATACGCCACACTCAGGTGTGCTTTCTTCCAAACAATTTGGCAAAAATGTTGCGCGATTGCGGGTTGAACGTAGCCTGACGCAACTGCAACTTGCTACAGAGGCGGAGCTTAGCCGCTCCTCTTTGCAATACATTGAAAAAGGGCGATTTTATCCATCGCTGGCCATTGTTTTGCGGCTGAAGAAAGCACTTGGCTGCTCATGGGATGTGCTGATGGAGGGAGTAGAGTAGTTTTTCCTCGTTCCCAAACTCCATTTGGGAACGCCAATGCTTCTGCAATAGAAAAAGGCAACGGCCCGAAGCGGCGCGCGTAAGCCGACGCTATCGCGCGGAAGCGCGGGAAAGTCCAGCGCTTGCGCTGGCTACTTGATCATCACCGGCACGCCTTGCTTGAGGAGCGTCGAAATCTCTTCCATCTCATCCGGAGCGATCCCGATGCCGTAGACCGGCTTCTGGCCCCCCTCCGTAAAAAACGCATAGCCCTTCGCGCTCGTCTCCACCCAGCGGTCACTGCCCATATACTCCTTGGCCGGGAAATTCACCGGATTCCCATCGCGCCAAGCCATCTTCCGCGTCACCTTCGCGGCGATCGCCAGCTTCTCCGTCCCCTTCTTCGGCGCGGGGACATTCCAGCTTTGCGCGGCGTACTCGCGGAAATACTTTCCCTGATTAAAAAGCGTCACCACCCGCGTCTTGCGGTCCACCGTCACCGAAAAATTCGCCGGACTGATCAGCAGCACCTGGCCGATGCGCAGGCGGCGCGGGTCATCCAGATTGTTGCAGCGCATAATCAGTTCCCCCGTCGTCTTAAGCTTGCGCTCGATCTTCGCCAGAGCATCGCCCGAATGGATTTCGTAATGGATCTTGTCCGGCGAATCGACCGTCGAGAAAAAGATGTCGCTGTTGACCTTGCCGAGCGCCTTGCGCGTCTCATCCAGCTTGGTCGAAAAGGGGTAGTTTTCGAGAAAATGCTCCAGCGCCTCGCGGGCCTTCACTAAGTCGCGACCGCTGGCCACCTTCATCGCTTTATCGAAATCGGGCAGACTCGGGTCGGGCGGGGGCGCGGATTTCCCCGCCGCCAGCTCCCCGGGCGGCGCCTGCTGCGGCTTGACAATCAACTGGTAGCCGAACCACCCGGCGGAACCGAAAACCGCCGCGCTCAGCGCCAGGATCGTCAGCGACTTGAAGATGCAGCCCAGTCTCATCGCACGCTCTTACAACAGCCCCCTGCGGCGGAAGTCGTTCACATTGCCGCCCGCGGATTGTTGCACCAGGTCAACTGTGAATTTTAGAAGACACACCTCCCAGGCATCGTCCACCCCTTCAATAATGGCCGTGAGCGGCTCATCCGCCGGGTTGATGCGGTCCTGGATGCGCGAGATGACCTCGGGAACGGCCCCATGGACCACCTCCTCGATCACGTCCCCCTTGCGGAACTGGAAGCCGTATTTGAGAAAGGTCAGCTTGTGTTCTTCGAGCGAATCGGCGTACCGGCGGGCCTTTTCCCCAAAACCCTCCAGGAGAACCTTGGAGAAGTTCTGCGGGGAAACGATGCGGGGCTGATCGGCTTCGATCCTGCCATCGCGCACGCGCACCACATCCACCTGGTCGAGCAATTCACTGACGAGGTGAAAGCGGAAGCTGGTGCTGCCGAAGGTCGCGATACGACGGTCGGGGGCCACGATTACTTTCGTGTTCTCGACGGCGTATTGGAAATCGTCTTCGCTCTTCATCGGTATAGGGTCAACATAAGGGACACTTCCCTGCTTTCAAATGGCGAAATGCGAGTTTTTTTCCCGCGCGGGGAGTGTGCGGGGAGCGAGTCCTTGCCAAAGGGGGTGGGGGTGTGGGAAATTAAAGGCAAAAATATGTCTAAACCTGTAGTGCTCATCATCCGCGACGGCTGGGGAATCAATCCGAATGGCAAGGCTTCCGCCGAGGCCGATGGCAATGTGACCCTTCTGGCCCAAACCCCTTTTCACAATGACCTCTACGCCCGCTACCCCGGCTCGGAAATTAGCGCGAGCGGGCTGAGCGTGGGCTTGCCGGAGGGCCAGATGGGCAACTCCGAGGTGGGCCACCTGAACCTCGGCGCGGGCCGCGTCGTTTACCAGGACCTTACCCGCATCAATAAAGCCGTTGCCGAGGGCAAGCTCCAGGAGAACCCCGTTCTCCAGGCCGCCTTTGCCCAGGCCAAGGGCAAGCGCCTCCACTTCATGGGCCTCGTCTCCGACGGCGGCGTCCACAGCCACATGGAACACTTGGTGGCCCTCTGTAATGCCGCGAAGGCAGCGGGTGTGGACGACATCATGGTCCACGCCATCACCGACGGCCGCGACTGTTCGCCCACCGGCGGCGCGGAATACCTCAAAAAGCTCGCCGAGGAGCTCAAACCGAGCGGTGCCTACATCGCCACCGTCGTGGGCCGCTACTACGCCATGGACCGCGACAACCGCTGGGAGCGCAACAAGCTCGCCTGGGACGCCATCGTGCTGGGCCGCGGTACCGTCTCCACTCTGAGCCCGTCCGAGACGGTCAGCGACCTCTACGCCAACGGCCAGACCGACGAATTCCTACCCGCGCTGATCTTCTCCCACGCCAATGAGCAGCGCGTCCATGACGACGACGTCGTGTTCTTCTTCAACTTCCGCGCCGACCGCGCCCGGCAGATTTCCCAGGCCTTCCTGCGGCCCGATTTCAAGGGATTCGAGCGCGAAGTCACCCCCAAGGTCCACTTCGTCACCCTCACCCAGTACGACAAAACCTTCGGCTGTCCGTGCGTCTTCGGCCCCGAGGAAATGACCAACCTCCTGGGCGAAGTCGTCAGCCAGGCGGGTTTGAAACAGCTCCGCATCGCCGAGACCGAGAAATACCCGCACGTTACCTACTTCTTCAACGGCGGCATCGAGGCCCCCTTCGCGCACGAGGACCGCGTCATCGTCCCGTCGCCCAAGGTCGCCACCTACGACCTGGAGCCCCGCATGAGCGCGGCCGAAGTCACCAAGAAAGTCGTGGCTGACCTGCACAATTACGACTTCGTGGTGCTCAACTTCGCCAACCCCGACATGGTGGGCCACACCGGCTTCATCGAGGCGGGCATCAAGGCCGTTGAGACCATCGACGCCGCGGTCAAAGACGTCGTGGGCGAAATCCTCCGGCTCGGCGGCAAGGCCCTCATCACCGCCGACCACGGCAACTGCGAGCAGATGCGCAACGCCGACGGCTCGCCCAACACGGCCCACACGACCAACCTCGTTCACCTGATCTACGTCGGCGAAGACGCCGCGCAGTATAAGCTCAACGACGGCATCCTGGCCGACGTGGCCCCGACGCTGCTTACCATGCTCAATCTGCCGATTCCGGCGGAAATGACTGGAAAAAATCTGCTCATCCGCTTGCAATCGTAGAGCCAAACGGCTATCAAGACGCTCCCCGGTGTTCCGTCGCCGGGGGGTAGATTGCCCGGTGGTGTAAAGGTAGCACAGGTGACTTTGACTCACCTAGTCATAGTTCGAATCTATGCCGGGCAGCCACTTTTCTCTAGAATGATCCAATGACCACTTCCTGGGGTGCTATTTTCGATTGGGACGGCGTCATTATCGACTCCTCCCGCCACCACAAACGCTCCTGGGAGCTGCTCGCCGAGGAGGAGCATCTGCCGCTTCCCGAGAACCATTTCGTCCTCGGTTTCGGGCGCAAAAACCAGATCATCATTCCCGAGATTTACCGCTGGGCCACCGACCCCGCGGAGATCGAGCGCCTGGGCAACCGCAAAGAGGAGCTTTACCGCGAACTGATGGCCTCCGAGCCCCTGGAGCCGCTTCCCGGCGTGCGCGAATGGCTCGAAGCCCTCCGCGACGCGGGCATTCCCCGGGCCGTCGGCTCCTCCACGCCGCGCGCAAACCTGGACGCCGCCTTGGCCCGCCTCGGCATCGCCCCGCTTTTTGACGCCATTGTTGCTGCCGAGGATGTGACCCTCGGCAAGCCCAACCCCGAGGTCTTCCTGAAAGCGGCGGCGCGTATCGGGCGCAAGCCGGAGCGTTGCGTGGTTTTTGAGGACGCCTTTGCGGGCATCGAAGCCGCGCGGGCGGGCGGCATGCGCGTCATCGCCATTGCCACGACCCACCCGCTTGAGGAACTGGGCATGGCCGACCGGGCCGTGCACACCGTGAAGGAGCTGAGCGTCGGGGCGTTGGCGGCCTGGTTCCCGCCAGAAGCCTAGAACCAGCTCGAAGAGCGCTGTTCGATCTGATAGGAGAGGTCTTTATAAACCTCGGCGCGGAAGCTGATCTGCTCCTCCATCATGCGGCGGAAGTAATCGTAGCCGGTTCGCATATCGAAGCTCGGAATGTCGTTCCTGCTGACGCTGCGAAGGTCTCCCAGGAACTGTTGAAGGATCATTTTCTGCTCCCCGTCGGACAGGCGGTTGCGCCCCTTCACCCGGCCGGAGAACGACTGCATGACCCGCTGCATCCCGGGTGATTTGTAATAGCTCGGTTCGAAGCGGCTGCCGCTTTTCGAGTCGAAGAGCCGGACGAAATCGTCGCTGACGGACTCGATCTTTCCGACGGTCGCTCCCTGGCTGAACAGGACCTGCCAGTTGATCGGCTCCCAGGTTTTGACGGAATCGAGGCGGTAGCCGAACCGCCGGATGTCGGTGGTCACGGTGTCGCCGTTGTTCTTTACCTCGCGTTTGATCAGATAGGTGGCGATGCCGATGACCTTCCCCGTGGCTTTGTGCACGATGGGGCTGCCGCTGTTGCCGGGTTCAAACGGGGCGTCCACCTCGATCAGGTTCGGGCCGATCCCCTGGATTTTCCCCTCCACCGGCTTGACCACCATGGCTCCCCGGACGTTGCCGAGCACGGCCACTTCGTCGCCGATTTTGATGCTGGTGTCGAGGTTCTCCAGGACGCTGAAACTCTTGGGCGGGTTCTGGACTTCCATCCGCACGATATCGTGCCCCACTGCGACGCCGCCCGCTCCGACAGTGAGCCCGCCGCCCTTGACGTTGGTCAGCTTGAAGCCCGGGCTGAAGCAGATGACGTGGGCATTGGATATGACGTAGGGCTTTCCATCCATCGTGCAGACAAAGCCGCTCCCGGTGCTCTCCTTGCCCTCTACGATGAGGAGAGCGTCGGAGTATTCGGAGACGATTTTCGCGGTTTCGGCGCTGGGCTGGGCCGGGGCGGGGGCCGAAGGCGGCGGGATGGCTCCGACGGGCTGGGACGCGGGAGCGGGTGAGCCCGGAGTGCCGGGCGCGAAAGCGGCGCTGTTGGCGACGACCAGCTTTTCGCCGACCGTCAGCGAACTGAGGATCGCGCTGAGGTCCTGGGCCGTCGCGCCGTCCTCCTTGCCTCGCGAAAGGGAGAGCCGGACAATGGCCGCTTCTCCGGCGGCGGCTTCGGTAAAGATGCGCTCATCGCCCGCCGCGCCTTTGCCCGTGATCTCGACCGTCACGATCCGGGTGCCCTTGGAGGAATTGCTGGTGGTCGTTTTAACGTCCGTGGGGCTGTAGCCGAGGTTGAGCATCGAGCAGAGGAGCTTTTCGGTCTCCGCCTGGACGCCGCGGTCGCCGTCGAGCGGGGAGGGGCCGGGAGACTGGAAGGCGGTGCGGTATACCGAGAGCAGCACGCGGCGGCGGGGATCCTCCGGGCGGGCGGTCAGCAGCAGCGTGGAGGCCTTGGTATCGAGGCACGAAGGAGCCGCCGAGGGCGTCCCGTCCTGGTGGTTTTCGATGACTCTCCAGCCGGGAGGCAGGGCGAGATTGGTGTCCGAGCCGACTTTGATCTGTTGCGCGAACAGCGGGAGAGGGCCCGTCAGCAGCGCCATGCCGAGCATCCGAACCAGAAAACTTCCATGCAGTGGAGATAGGGGCATACGCGATACGCAGTTAATCCATTGCCTTGTTACGCCTGATGCCGCCGCCTTGGAAGAAAAATAATCTGTGAAAATGGAGCCGATCCGGCGATACCTTCACTCTTCTCATGACGCTCCTTACGATTCCCGAGATCAAACGCGCCGCCCAGGCCCAGGAAAGCCGGGTCGAGGCCTGCTTCCATGCCCAGGCCGACGCGGTGACGCCGAAGCAAACCCGCGACGGCAAGCCCTACTGGGAGCTGACCGCCGCCGATGCCGAGGGGAAGCTGACGCTGCGCGCCTGGAGCGATTCCCCGGCCTACGCTTTTTGCGAGAGCCTGCCGCAGGGGGCCTTTGTCGAGGTGGAGGGGGAGTTCTCCGCGCATCCGGCCTTCGGGGTCGAGGCGCGCCGCTGGACGGGCCGCGTCCTGGAGGAGACCGAGGTGGAGCTGCTCCTCGGGGGGCCTGCTACACTGCGCGAAAAGCAGGCACGGGATTTTGAGACCCTCCGCACGCTCCTGGGGAGCATCGGCGACCCCCGGCTGCACGCGATTTGCCGGATGTTTTTGGAGGAATTCGGCGATCGTTTCCGCCGCACCGCCGCCGCGCGCACCTATCACCATGCCCGCCGGGGCGGCTTGGTCGAGCACGTCGCCCAGATGCTCCGCGCCGCCGACGCCCTTGCCGGGGTCTACCCTCAGCTCAACCGCGATCTGCTCCTCTCCGGGGTCTTTTTCCACGATTGCGGCAAGCTCTGGGAATGCTGCCCCGAGCCGCGCGGGTTCGCGATGCCCTATGACGAGCGGGGCGAGCTGATCGGCCACATTTCCATCGGCATCGAGGCCATCAACGCCCTCTGGCGCAAGCTCTTTGCCTCCGAGGAAGCGGCGGGGTGGGCGGGTCTTACCCCGTCCAGCGAAGATGTGCGCAATCACTTGATCCATCTCATCGCCGCGCACCATGGCGAAATGGCGTTCGGCTCTCCGGTGCTTCCTAAAACGCCCGAGGCCATCGCCCTTCACCACATCGACAACCTCGACGCCAAGCTCGAAATGATGTCGTCGGCCTACGCCACCGGGGCCACGGTCGCCCCGCGCATCCTGGAACGCGTCAGGCCGCTGCCCGCCAACCTCGTCGTCCCGCTGGCGAAGTTCACTCCTCCTCCCGGGGAATCTTCATCTCGAAGCGGGGAATAAGCGTCGCCACCGGCTCGCCCGTTTCGCTCGATCCGAAAAACGCCCCCTCGGCCACGCTGTCGGTCGCCACGACGTGGTAGGAGTGGTAGGAAAAATGCTCGCCCGGCTCCAGGCGGGGCGTTTTGCCCACCACGCCGTCCCCCTCGATGACGATCCGGTTCCCCTTCTCGTCGGTGACGACCCACTTGCGGCCCCGGATGGTGACGGTCTCCTCTGAACGGTTTTCAATCGTCAGGTAGTAGGCAAAGGGGTGGGGCCGTTCCGCCGGGGTCTCCAGCTTGGGCATATACACCAGTTTGTCGAGCGTGACGCGAAGCGACTCGAGTTGACGAAAGGATGCCATGGTTAAATCCGCGTCAATATGGACTCGGTGCCGGGCATTTTCCAGTGATAATCCCGGCAGATTTTTCGCGGGGCTTGCGGCGGGGGAGGCGGGTCGCTACGTTTCGCCTGATGTCCATTCCCGTCGCCCTTTCCATCGCCGGTTCCGATTGCAGCGCCGGAGCCGGGGCCCAGGCCGATCTGAAAACGTTCTCCGCGCTCGGCGTCTACGGCCTGACCGCCCTGACTTGCGTGGTGGCGGAGGTCCCCGGGCGGGTCGGCTCCATCGCTCCGCTGCCGCCCGAGGTGGTGGCCGAGCAGATCCGGATGTGTTTTGAGACCTTCCCCGTGGCAGCGGTGAAAACGGGGATGCTCCATTCCCGGGGCGTCGTGGAGGCCGTGGCCTGGGAGCTGGAGAAAGTGCGCCCCGAGGCGCTCGTGGTCGACCCCGTGATGGTGGCTACCAGCGGCACGCCGCTCCTTGAGCCCTCGGCGGCAGAGAGCGTCCGGGAGCGGATTCTCCCCCTGGCGCGCCTGGTAACGCCGAACCTGGCCGAGACCACCGCGCTCCTGGGTCGCCCCGTGACCGGGATTAAGGAAATGACCGAGGCGGGCCGGGTGCTTTGCGGCCAGTACGGCTGCGCCTTTTTGATCAAGGGAGGGCATCTTAAGGGGGAGGCGGCGGATGTCCTCGTCACCCCGGATGGGGCCGAGGAGGTCTTTACCGCCGCGCGAGTCGCGGGCGTCTCCACCCACGGCACCGGCTGCACCCTCTCCGCTGCCATCGCCGCCGGGCTGGCGCGCGGGCTGGAGCTGCGGGTGGCGGTGGCCGAGGCAAAGGCGTTCGTCACCCGGGCCATTGCCGGGTCGTGCCGCTGGGATGGCGTCGAGACGCTCAACCACGGGGGCTTCGTCGGCGTATAAGGGGTTGCCGGGCAGCGGCCTGATGGCGTATAAAGGTTTCCCCCTAACCATGGTTCCCCAGTTTCTAGAACTTCTGCGCTGCCCCGAGAGCGGTCAGCGCCTGTCCCTGGCGCCTGCCGAAGTGCTGGCCGGGCTGGAGGCGCTTCGCTGCGAGGGAGTGCTCTCCGTTCCCGCCGCCGCTCCTCAGTGGGACCCCGCTCTGCCGCTGGATGCCGTACTGGTGCGCGAGGATGGCCGGGTGGGCTACCCCGTGCAGGGCGGCATCCCCATTTTGTTGCCAGGGCACGGGTTTGCCCTCGGAAAATGAAGGCAAAAAGAAGCCAAAAGCGCGTAATCTGCTATCTTCCCGGTTTGACGATCCTTTTTTCACTTCCATGTCTGAACCCGCCATTTCGATTCGGAACTTAACCAAGGTCTACCCCATCCCGTTCAAGCGGGAGCGGGTGGTGGCCGTCCACGATCTCTCGCTTTCCGTCGAGCCGGGGCAGGTCTACGGGCTCCTCGGGCCGAACGGCTCGGGCAAGAGCACGACCATGAAGATCCTGCTCGGCCTAGTGAGCGCCACTTCGGGCACGACGCGGATTTTCGGCCGCGACTCGACCCGCGTGGAGAGCCACGAGGAGGTCGGCTACCTGCCGGAGAACCCCTATTTTTACAAATTTCTGACTGCGGGCGAGACGCTCCGCTTCTACGGGCGGCTTTGCGGCATGGGGGGCCAGGTCCTCCGGGACCGCGTGCACGAGCTGCTCAAGGTCGTCGGGCTGGAGGACGCCGAGCACCGCCGCCTCGGGGGCTTTTCCAAGGGGATGCTCCAGCGCATCGGGCTGGCCCAGGCGCTCATCCAGGAGCCGCGCTTGCTGGTGCTCGACGAGCCGACGGCGGGCGTTGACCCGGCCGGTTCGCGCGATATCCGGGACCTCATTTTGCAATTCAAAGCGCGGGGCATCACCGTGCTGCTCTGCTCCCACCTGCTCGGCCAGGTGCAGGAGGTGTGCGACCGCGTGGGGATTCTCCACAAGGGCCGCCTCGTCTGCGAAGGGGAGCTCGACAAGCTCGTGGCCATCGAAAACCAGACCCAGCTGATCTTTGAGAACGCCTCGCCCGAGTTGCTGGCCCGCTTCGAGGCCGAGGCCGCGGCGTGCGGCGCGCGGCTGGTTGAAAAAAGCAAACCCCACGCCCCGCTGGAACGCTTCTTCCTGGAGGTGACGAAATGAGCGAAGTAACCGTTATCCCTACCGCTTCCCCGGCCCGGCACCGCGCTTTTTCCCTGGTGCGCATTTGGGCCCTGGCTGCCAATACCCTGCTCGATTTGATCCGGCAGAAGGTTTTCTATTTCCTGATCGTCTTCGCGCTCGTCCTCATCGGCTGCTCCTGCTTCATGGACTTCATCCGGCCCGAGCTGCAATTCCAGGTCATCAAAGACGTCTCGCTCGGGGCCATGTCGATCTTCACCTGGCTGCTCTCCGTGCTGGCCACGGCCATGCTCCTGCCCAAGGACATCGAGGACCGGACGCTCTACACCATCCTTGCCAAGCCCGTCCCCCGGTTCGAGTACCTGCTGGGGAAGCTCGGGGGCGTGCTGCTGCTCCTGGCCGTTTCCACGGTGCTCATGGGGGCGATGTTCTCCGTGGTCCTCTATGCCAAGGAGCAATTCGTCGTTGCCGGGCTGCGGCATGAGATGGCTGGCAACCCGGCCGCGCTGGCCGAGGCGCTTAAAGGCGTTTACGCGGGCACGTTCAGCGGCGCGCTCGTCGCCGGGATCATCGCCATCTACCTGAAGGCGGCCATCTTCGCGGCCTTGACGCTCTTTATCTCCACCTTTGCCAGCTCGTACATCTTCACCGTGGTGATCTCGGTGGCCGTCTACCTGATCGGCCACCTGGTGCCAATGGCGCGGGACTACTGCCTGAGCGGCGGAGGCGGCTTCGTGGCGAAGGCGACCGTGGCCGTGGTCGCGCTGCTCTTCCCAGATCTCCAGCTCTTTAACCTGACCGACGACATCGTGGCCGGGAACGCCATACCGCTGCCCATCTTCCTGCACACCTGCGGCCTCGGGTTCCTCTATATCGCGGTGTACACGTGCGCGGCTTACTTTACTTTCGCCAAAAAGGAACTGTGAAACGGATTGCCGCCATATTGGTTCTGCTCCTTGCTTTCGGAGCCGCGAAGTTCCCGCTGGAGCAGCGGATTGGCGAAGCGCATCGCGCCGCGTACTTCCACGGGGCGAAGCTGAATATCTCCCTGCGCGAGCAGATCGGGCAGGGGGCCTTCCTCGCGGCCTTGAGCGGGTTCCGAGGGGTCATCGCCGATATCCTGGCGCTCCAGGCCAACGACGCCTGGGAGAATACCCAGTGGAGCCGGGTCCACTTCCTCTACAAACAGATCACCACCCTGGAGCCGCGCGTCACGGTCTATTGGGAGATGGCGGCCTACTATATGGCCTATGACGCCGCTGCCGCCGCGCTTCAGGACGAAAAACAGCCCCGGCAACTGCTCCGCGTCAAGGCCTCCCGGGAGTACATGCAGCTGGGCCGCGAGTTCCTGGAAGACGGCGTCAGCAACAACCCTGACCGATTCGTTCTCTACAACCGCCTGGGCCACGTGCTCATGACCAAGCTCCACGACCACTACGGCGCCTACGAAGCCTACACCAAGGCGGCCGGGTTCCCCGATTGCATGGGGTATGAGAAACGCTTCGCCGCCTACGAGCTGGCGCAATGCCCCGGCTACGAGCGCCAGGCATACGATCTGCTCCTGGGACTCTACCGCGAGGGCCAGGTGGAGCGGACTTCCACGCTCCTCAAGCGACTGGGGGCCGTTGAAGAAAAACTCGACATCCCCCTTGAGCAAAGAGTTTACAAGCCCCCTACAAAAAACCCATAGTAGCCCCTCCCCCCTTCCGGTCCCATGCGTTTTGCAATTTTCGGTGATATTCACTCCAATCTAGAAGCCCTGCAGGCCGTCTTGGCCGATGCACGGGACTGCGGCTGTACGCACCACGTCTGCCTGGGCGATATCGTGGGGTACAATGCCAACCCCCACGAGTGCGTGGAAATCATCCGCAGCCTGGGCTGCCCCGTGGTGATGGGCAACCACGACGAGCAGGCTTACCTCACCGACAACAAAGAGAACTTCAACCCGCTGGCCGACACGGCCATCCGCTGGACCCGCGCCCATCTGCCCGAGGAGGATAAAGCGTGGCTCTCCAAGCTGCGGCTCGTGCGGCAGGTGAGGGACTTCACCATCGTCCACGCCACGCTGGATACCCCGCACCAGTGGGGCTACGTATTTAACCAGCTCGACGCCGCCGCGAGCTTTAACTACCAGTTCACCAACCTCTGCTTCTTCGGTCACACCCATTCGCCGCGCGCCTACGTGCGGGACGAGTCCGTGCGCTCCGTGCCGCTCGACGTGCTCCAGATCGAGCCCGGGAAGAAGTACTTCATCAACGGTGGCAGCGTCGGGCAGCCGCGCGACGGGGATTGGCACGCCTCCTACTGCATCTTCCACGCCGATAAGAACCTGGTCGAGCTGCGCCGGGTGGAATACGACATCAACACCGCCCAGGACAAGGTGGTGGAAGCCGGGCTGCCACAGCGGCTCGCGGATCGGCTCGCCTTGGGGGCCTAAGCGGGCGTAAGATCACCCCGTGGCACCGGAATCCATTTTGGTCATCAAGCCGAGTTCGCTCGGAGACGTCGTGCACACGCTTCCGGCGGTGTCGCTCGTGCGGCGCGCCTGGCCCAAGGCGCGGCTGGCCTGGGTGGTTAACCCCGAGTGGTCGCCGCTTCTGGAAGGCAACCCCGATGTGGATGAAGTCGTAATTTTTCCCCGGCGCGAACTGGGCGGTTCGCCGCTCAAAACGCTCCGCTGGCTGCGGGAGCTGCGCGCCGGGCACCGCAGCGACTTGGTGCTCGATTTCCAGGGGCTCCTGCGCAGCGCCGTCATGGGCCGTTTTGCCCGGGGCGGACGGCTTGCCGGGCTTTCCGACGCCCGCGAGGGGGCCCGGTATTTTTACGACGACGTGGCCCAGGTTGGGCGCGAACACGCCGTGGAGCGTTACCTGAAACTCGCCGCAAAGGTGAGCGCCGGGCACACCGAACCGCTCGTCTGGAACCTGCCGCCGGGGAAGCGCCCCTCCGGGTTCGAGCTGGCCGAGGGGAGCTACGTGCTGCTTCACCCGTTCTCGCGCGGCAAGGGAAAATCGCTCACCGCCGAGCAGGCGGGGGATTTCGCCGAGGCGCTTGCGTGCCCGGTCGTGCTGGCGGGGCGGGCCGACGCCACGCTGCCCGACCCGATGCCGGAAAACCTGGTCAACCTGCTTAATCACACCAGCATCGCCGAGATGATCTGGCTGATCCGCCACGCCCGCTTCGTGGTGAGCGTGGACAGCGGCCCGATGCACATCGCCGCCGCGCTGACGCCCAACTTGCTCTCCATCCACACTTGGAGCGATCCGCGCCTAGTCGGGCCGTACCGCCCGGAAGCCTGGATTTTGAAAGATCGCACGCTTTTCCAAGCCCGCGAACTGCGCGAGGGCCCCGCGACCGGCAAGCCGCTGGCCGCGCCGGATATCAAAGCCGTCGCCGCCCACGTGGCAACGCTCATCGGAGGCTAACCTTATGGCGCTGCCACCCGATCCGATCCGTGCCGAGGAATTCTCCCGCCACAGTCCCGGGAGCGTGGTGCAATCCGGCACGGGCGAGGCGTGGAAGGACCTGCTCGTTGAAATTTACACCCTGACCGACAGCGAGCAGAGCGTCATCGTTCCGGCCGTGGCCGAGCCCGCCATTTTCTGGAAGCTCTCGGGCCGGGCCGAGTTCGCGGAGCGGGACTTGGGCGGCGAGTGGTGGTCCTACCTGCTCAACGAAAACGAATTTTTCATCACCACCTCGCGCACGCCCTACGAACTGCGCTGGAAGGTGATCGGGGACGAGCCGTTCGTCTCGATGCGGGTTTTTATCGGGTTGCCGATTTTCGCCCGGGCTTACCACGAGGTGTTTGGCCGGGCCATGAAAAGCGCCGTGCTGCGGGAGGTTTCCGGCGGACGCGATCCCGTTTTGGAGGCCCTCCTGGAGCAGCTCCGCGGTGAATTGACCGCCCAGCGTCCGGCCAGCCCTCTTTTCGTCCAGGGGATCGCGCAAGCCGTCGCGGTGCATTTGATCCGCACCTATTCGCTGCCCGGCGACGAGGACGCGCCCCGCCGCCTGGGCCTGCCCGCGTTTACCCTGCGCAAGGTGACGGCGTGGGTGGAAGCGCATCTGGAGGAGGAAATTTCGCTCGATCGGATGGCGGGTGAGGCGGGCCTGAGTCCGTTCCATTTTTCGAGGATCTTCAAGCAGACCACCGGCCTCTCGCCCTCGCAATACGTCATCCACGAGCGCATGGGCAAAGCCCGCCACCTGCTCCGCGAGACGGGCCGGAGCGTGATTGAGATCGGCCTGGAGGTCGGCTACGCCAGCCCCGGACACTTCGCCAAAGTCTTCCGCCGCGAAACCGGGATGACGCCGGTGGAGTTTCGGCAAAACGGCTGAGACCTACGAAAATTTATCAGGGACTCAGGAAAAAGGCAGAGGGCTCACGCAAAGGCGCAAAGGCGCAAAGATAGGAAACTCTTGTCTTTGTCTTTTTTGCGCCTTTGCGGCTTTGCGTGAGAATAGAATTTCCCCTTTTTCATCCCGCGTGGATTTCCGCAAGAACGGGCCAGGAAGCGCAAGACCGCGCGAGAAAATTGGGCGCGCGGGTTCTATGGTTGCCGAAATGAAAGAGAAACCAATGTTAGCAAAACGTAAATTAGGCAGCCAGGGGCTCGAAGTCGGCGAAATCGGGCTCGGGTGCATGGGCATGAGCAACGCCTACGGCCCGGCTGACGAGGCCGAGTCGGTCGCCACCATTCACCGGGCCATTGAGCTGGGCTGCACGTATTTAGACACCGCCGAGTACTACGGCCCCTTCACCAACGAGGAAATCCTGGGCCGGGCTCTGAAAGGGCGGCGAGGGGAGGTCGTCATTGGGACGAAATTTGGGTTCGATATCGAATCCGGGCCCGAGTTTGGCAAGGCCACCGGGCTCAACAGCCGCCCGGAGCACATCCGCGAGGTCGTCGACCAGTCGCTGCGCCGGTTGCAGACGGACTATATCGACCTGCTTTACCAACACCGCGTCGATCCCGCCGTGCCGATCGAGGAGGTCGCCGGGACGGTTGGCGAACTCGTCGCCGCCGGGAAAGTGCGCTACTTTGGGCTCTCCGAAGCGGGGGTCGAGGTGATCCGCCGGGCCCATAAGACCCACCCCGTGAGCGTCTTGCAGAGCGAGTATTCCCTCTGGGAGCGCAACCTGGAGGCGGAAATTCTGCCCGTGTTGCGTGAGCTGGGCATCGGGCTCGTGCCCTACAGCCCGCTCGGGCGCGGCTTCCTTACCGGCACCGCCAAGCGGGCCGAGGAATACAGCCTGGACGACGCCCGCAGCTTCATCAATCCCCGCATCCAGGGGGAGAACTTCGAGGTCAACCAGAAGGCGGCGGAGGGGGTCAAGGAAGTGGCCCGCGCGAAGGGAGCCCTTCCTGCGCAAGTTGCGCTGGCATGGATTTTGCAGAAAGGGCCGGATATCGTCCCGATCCCCGGCACCAAGCGCCGCACCTATCTTGAGCAGAACCTCAGCGCGGCGCAAATCCGGCTCACCCCGGAGGAAATCGCCACCCTGGAGACGGCCTTCGCCCACGTGGCCGGGGCCCGCTATTCCGCGCAGCATGCGGCGTTTGTGAACCGGTAGGAGGGGGGGATTACCACAGAGGTCACAGAGGTCACAGAGGGCACGGAGATAAGGAAGGGGTGAATTCTAGATTCTCTCTTTACCTCTGTGTCCTCCGTGCTCTCCGTGTCCTCTGTGTAAAAATCCTACTTTCCCTTCTCCGCGAAATAATCCCCGACGCCTTCGGCCACGGCGTCGGCGTATTCGCGGTAGAGGCTCTTGCGGGGTTCGCCCGCGACGATCCGCGTGCCTTTGTAGTCGCCCAGCTGCACGCGGTCGAAGACGGGCTGGCTGTTCATGACGTAGGGCTCGCAGTAGAGCACCGGGCTTTGGTAGAGGCGGTTGGCCAGCAGGTTGCGCGCCCAGACGTAGGGGCTCCCCGCCGGGACCGCGTTGCCGCCGTGGTATTCGAAGGGCGGCAGGCCGGTGGCGCGGGCCAGCGAATCGGCCACTTTGGCGGAAAGGGGCAGGTCCACCGAGGCACAGCGTTGGAGGAGCCGCAGGAGCATCTCGTGGCGCACATCGGCCAAGGCCAGCTCCTCGGCGCTGTAGTTGCCGTTGACGAGCAGGTGCATGTGGTTGTGGTCGGTGAGCTGGGGGGTGGCCGGGTCGCCCCAAGCCTCGGCGTTGAAGTGGAGGCAGATCGTCAGGTCGGGCCGGATGCGCTGGTTGACCTTCCACGCCCGGGCGCGGATTTCGCTCACGCGGTAAAAAAGCAGCTCGCTTTGCCATTGGAGCGACGCGGTTTTGTCTGGGTCGTTCGGGCCCTCGTAGCCGAAGCGGGGATCGGGGATCCCGGCGTGGGCCAGCAGCGTGCGGGCCTCGGTGCGCAGCGTGCGCGGGCGGTCGCTGGTGACGGGGGCGGCGGAGGCGCGGACCAGGACGACCTTTGCCCCCATCGCGGTGAGGCGCCGGGCGAGGTGCCTGGCCGTCAGGAGCGCCATGTCGCCCTCTGTTACCGGGATGCCGTCGCCGATTTTAAACCAGCGCTCCTCCATCTTCGCCCATTTTCCGCCGAGGTGGCCGGGGTCGATGGCGATGGTGTACCCGGCGAGCGGGTGGCCGGGGAGGGTTTTTTTCGTTCCCGGGGCGCTCCATGCGCGCGGGATGGCTCTTGCGGCCTCGGGCGAGGGGGCGAACTCCAGGCGAAAGTCGGTCTCCGCGCTCTCCGGCGGGTGGATGCGGGCGCTGGTCTTGCCGACGTCGATCGTGGTTTTCCACGCGCCGCCGGGGGCGTAGACGGTATCCAGGAGATCGAGGAACTCGGCGCGGGTGATGGTTTTCTGGTAGGGGGCGAGGTCGTTCCAGTCGGGCTCGCCGCTCAAAACGCTGGTCGCTTGCGCCCCCTCAAGCTGCGGGAGCAGGCCGATTGAAAAGAGGAAGACGGCGCGGAGAATCGCAAGGAAATGGCGCATCGGAAGAATAGAGTTTGTGGAGAAGCCGGTTTTTCCAGTAATGAACAGACTGTATGTTACGTATTTTGTTCCTGGGTGACGTGGTGGGCGAACCGGGCCGCAGTGCGGTCATCGGGCTTCTGCCGGAGCTGAAACAGGAGTATGGCCTCGATTTTGCCATCGTCAACGGCGAGAACGCCGCCGGAGGCCGAGGGATCACCCCTAAGATTACCATCGACCTGCTGCGCGCGGGCGCGGCCGTGGTGACGACTGGTGACCATATTTGGGACCAGAAGGAGATCCTCAACTATATCGACACCGAGCCGCGCCTGTTGCGCCCGCTCAATTACCCACCGGCCACCCCCGGCCAGGGGAGCGTGGTGCTGGAGACGGCCAAGGGCAAGGTGGGTGTCATCCAGATTCAGGGGCGCACCTTTATGCAGCCGCCGCTGGAGAACCCCTTCCGCGCTCTGGAGGCCGAGGTGGCCCGGATGCGCGAGGAGACGGCCGTGATTTTCGTGGATATCCACGCCGAGACGACCAGCGAGAAGGTGGCCACGGGGCGCTTCCTGGATGGCCGGGTTTCCGCCGTGGTGGGTACCCACACGCACGTTCAGACGGCCGATGAGCAGATTTTCCCCGGCGGCACGGCCTTCCTGTGCGACGCCGGGATGTGCGGCCCGGTGGAGTCGATCCTCGGGCGGCAGATCGAGCCGATTGTGAACCGATTTTTTACCAGCCTCCCGGCGACCTTCCCGGTCGCCAAGGGCCCGGTGGCTCTCCACGGAGCCATCGTGGACGTGGACGAAACCACCGGCAAGGCGCTCAAAATCGAGCGGTTTGTGAGGCGGGTTGGTGCGGAAGGCTTGTAGTACGATTTAAATTGCGCCTAGCGATCCGTGAGCTTTTAGAGAGGACAGGCTCGGCAATTTTTAGACAGATCCCCATGCCCCGTAGACGGGGCTCCACGCGGCATGAAAAAGGGGGGATTCTATTCTCACGCAAAGACGCAAAGGCGCAAAGAGTCCTGCCTTTCTTTGCGCCTTTGCGTGAGCCCTCTGCCTTTTTTCTGGGACACCTAGGATGAACAGGATTACGCCCAGAGCCTGTGAGAGCTGGATGGTACCCGGGAAATCCAATCTGAAAAAAATCCTGTCAATCCTGTCTAAAGACCCTAACCGGGATCACTGGACCCAATTTACCTGCGGCGGCGTATGCTGTACCGTCCGCGGGAAAGTGATTTTCGGCAATCCGAAAGCCATGCAATAGGAGATCACATGGTCCTCGGGGATGCCCAGCCATTCCCGCGCTTCCGGTACGAGCTCGTTAATGGCCCAGTAGGCCAGCCCGTCCCAAATGGTGCCGATGCCGCGCGTGTGGGCCAGGAGCTCAAAGTAGCTCAGCGCGATGACCCCATCGACTACCGGTGTTGCGACGTTCCGGGGAGCTGAGGTGACCACGAAATGCGGAGCGCCCCGGAAGAGGATATCCACCTTTTCTTCCTTCCACGCCCGCGGGAAACTGGCGAACCATTCGCGTCCGGGCGGAATCGCTCCTCTGGCGGTGGCTTTTTCAATGCCGTCGAGGAGTTTGTCGCGGAACACGTCGAGCTTGGAGCGGTCGTCAATCACCGTCCAGAGAACGGCCCTGCTGTTGTGGCCCGTGGGGGCGGCGTTGGCGATATCCAGCAGTTCTTGAATTTGTTCCAAGGGGATGTTTTCCCGCTTGTAGGATCTGTTGGAGCGCCGGCCGCGCATGAGAATCTCCATGCTCTGCGGAGAGGGGAGATTGCCGGTTAGCGGAAGGCTCTCCTGCGGGTCGCGACCGAGGATGGAGATGGCTCCGTGCGGACAAACGGCCATGCAGTGCTGGCATTGGTAGCATTGGCCGGACTTTTCCGGGATCAACTGCACCGGCCCCGAGTTGGCGGGCAGGGTCAATATCCCCGCAATGCAATCCGCCACGCAGCGACCGCAGCGGTTGCAGAGTTCGGGATCGGCGGAAAAAGCAAGATCGGGTAGAGATAGGGTTTCCATGGAATGGCTTTGTAGATTGTAGAAGAAGGCGAAGTTGGGATTTAATTCAGAAACGGGTAATCCGTGTAACCCTTGGGGCCCTCGCCGTAGAAGGTCTCCTTGTCGGGTTCGTTCAGCGGGGCCTCGAGGGCGAAGCGCACGGGCAGGTCCGGGTTGGCGAGGTAGGGAATTCCAAAGGCCACGGCATCGGCTTCGCCCGCCGCGAGGACTTCGGTGGCGGTTTCGCGCGTGAAGAGCTCGTTGGCGATCCACACGCCGCCGAATTCCTTCTTGAGCACCGGGCCGTGGCGATCCGGCCCCAGTTTCTCGCGGGCGCAGATGAAGGCGATCTTCCGCTTGCCCAGCTCCCGGGCCACGTAGGTGAAGGTGGCCAGCGGGTTGGAGTCGGCCATGTCTTGCGAATCGCCGCGCGGGGCGAGGTGCACGCCCACCCGGCCCGCTCCCCAGACGGAGACCACGGCGTCGGTGACTTCCAGGAGCAGCCGCGCGCGGTTCTCGATCGAGCCGCCGTAGAGGTCGGTGCGGTGGTTGGAGCCGTCGTGCAGGAATTGGTCGAGCAGGTAGCCGTTGGCCCCGTGGATTTCCACGGCGTCGAACCCGGCTTCCTTGGCGTTGAGGGCCCCCTGGCGGTAGGCCTCGATGATGCCGGGGATTTCGTTGAGCTCAAGGGCGCGCGGCGTCACATAGGGCCGCAGCGGGCGCACGAGCCGGACATGCCCGCTCAGCGCAATGGCGCTCGGGGCCACCGGCAGCGCGCCGTTGTGGTAAATCGGGTCCGAAACGCGGCCGACATGCCAGAGTTGCAGGGCGATGTGGCCGCCGGAGTGGTGGACGGCGGCGGTGACTTTGCGCCAGCCCTCGACTTGTTCCTGCGACCAGATGCCGGGCGTGTCGGGGTAGCCGACGCCCTGGGGGGTGATGGAGGTGGCCTCGCTCAGGATGAGGCCCGCGCCGGAGCGCTGGCGGTAGTATTCCACCATCAGGTCGTTGGGGATGCGCTCTTTTCCAGAACGGCAGCGGGTGAGCGGGGCCATGACGATGCGGTTGGGCAAGTGAAGGTCGCCGATTTGTACGGGATCGAATAGCGTGGGTTGGCTCATAGGTTTAATCGGATGGATTAGAACTGCGTTTGGGACTGCGTTTCCAGAAACCGGAGCATGCCCGGCTTCAGTTCGTCCAAGGGGGAGAGATCGTTGTGCACCTTGGCCTGGAGCATCAGGCCTTGCGAATAGGCGAAAAGGCGGCGCCCCGCGGCGGCGGGATCGGGGACCCCGGGGAGGTCGCGGGCGACAGAGGCAAAGTAGGTCACGTAGCCGTCCATAATCTCGGCGGTTTTCCGGCGAATCGTTTCGTCTTGCGTGCTCAGTTCGGCCCCCAGCGTCACCATCGGGCAGCCGCAGACTTTGCCGTAATGCTCCCGCTTGGCGGCCTGGCGGGAGCGCACGTACTCGCAGTAGGCGCTGATCCGCTCGGGCGCGGAATGCTGCGGCGAGAAAATCGCGTCGAGGTCGGCCTTCTGCTCCTCCCAATGCATCTGCATCGCGGCGGCGGTGAGATCGGACTTCGAGGGGAAAAAGTAATAGAAGCTCCCCTTTTTCACCCCAGCCTGGCGGCAGATATCGTCCACGCTCACCGAGCCGTAGCTGGCCTCCCAGATCAGGCGCAGCGCCACGTGGAGCAGTTTTTCCCGAGTATCGCAGGCGGGCTTCATGAAGGGAAGATAGTTGACTAGTCAGTCAACTGCAAGGGGAAAAATGAACGCCGCCTGGAAAAAGGGCGGATTTTTTACCCCTGCGTGGGGGGCACCGGCGGTTGCGGGGGCTGGGAGTCGCTCTCCTCGGAGTCGTCTTCGATCTCCTGGCGCATTTGCTTGGAGAGGAAGGGGCGCAGGAAGCCGTAGAGGAGGTAGGCGATGAAGAGCACCGCGGGCATCCAGATGTAGTTGATGGCGGTGAAGATCAGGACCAGGAAGATGGCGATGAAGACCGGGATGGACCCCTTGGTGCGCCAGTTGACCCGCTTGAAGCTCGGGTATTTGAAGCCCGAGAACATCATGAAGGAGAGGAAAATCATCAGCGCCACGAGCAGGTAGCGCCACACGCCGACTAACTCGCGGTCCTTGCCCTCCCACCAGAGGATGAAGAGCGTGACGGACGCGATGACGCCCGCCGCCGCCGGAATGGGGAAGCCCTGGAAGTCCTTGGAGCATTCGGTACTTTTCGCCGCCAGGCAGTTGAAGCGGGCCAGGCGTAGCGCGCCGCAGAGCAGGTAAAGGAAAGAGATGGCCCAGCCGTAGGGGAAGCCCTGGAGGACGATCTTGTAGAGCATCATGGCCGGGGCGACGCCGAAGGAGATGACGTCGGCGAGCGAGTCAAACTCCCGGCCAAAGTCGCTCTCGTGTCCGCCGAGGCGGGCCAGGCGACCGTCGAGCATGTCAAAGATGCAGGCGATCAAAATCAGCCAGATGGCGGAATGGAAATAGGTCTGGTTAAAGAAAAAGAGGTCCGGCTCGCCTAGTTCCTGCGCGACGGTGCCGCGCACGATGAGCATGGTGGCGGCGAAGCCGCAGAAGAGGTTGCCCGCCGTCATCAGGTTGGGCAGGAGGTAAATCTTGGGGGAGTCGCACTTCAAATCGCTCATGTCAAAGGGGAGGGGGAAAAGGTTCTACGGTTGCTGCTTGAGGCGGGCAATGATCGAGGTGCCCGCTTCCACGCGGTCGCCCGGTTTTACGGTGATTTCGGCGTCGAGGGGCAGGTAGATTTCTGTCCGGGAGCCGAAGCGGATCATGCCGAAGCGTTCGCCCTTGGCCACGGTGTCGCCAACCTGGCTCCAGCCGACGATCCGGCGCGCGATGAGGCCCGTCAGCTGCCGCACCACCAGCGTGGTCTGGCCGCTCTGGAAGCCCCACGTCCGGCAGGCGTTCTTGCCGCTGGCGTTGGGGTCGCGGGCGTCGAGGTAGAGGCCCTCGTGCTCCTGGGAATAGGTGACTTTACCCGCGATAGGGGCGCGGTTGGTGTGGACGTTAAAAACGGAGAGGAAGATGCCCACGCGCTGCATTTTGCCCTTCACGACCTCGGGCTCTTCGATGATGTCCACGTCGTGCACCACGCCATCGGCGGCGGCCACGACGGCCAGCGGATCAGCCGGGGGGACGCGGTCCGGGTCGCGGAAAAAGGAGATGGAAAACAGGATGAGGAGGGCTCCCAGCAGAGCGGGAATCCAGGTAATCCGCCGACGCGCGGCCCAGAGCAGCGCGGTGAGAACGAACAGTACCCCGAAGATCCAGCGGGCTTCCCAAAGTGTTTGAAAACGGAACATTCCCGCAAACCATAAGGCCCCATGCCGCCGGGGTAAAGCCCGGTGTTTTGTGCCGGTCGGATTCGATTGCCGGGAGGGGGAAGAACTGGTCCAGTGGAATATTGTAAGGACCTTTAGGCAAACGGTTTACAGCAGGACAGGTAGGAACATAACCGGCGGGGATATCGATGTGTTGGCGAGCGGGCTTTTAACCTCATTGACCCTACCTAGCGTATGAGAAAGCAACTCTTTGTCCGGCCCTTGATGCCCGTCCTTGTTGGCATCGCTTTCCCCTCCATCGCTATTGTGGTTTTTCCGGCTTCCGCGGCTCAGGCCGAGAGGGGTGCTCTGACGATCCCCGAGGATCTGAACTGCGGGGCTGCACCGGTTGCGGCCGATACGATTCTCCAGAAGACGCAAGGGGCCCCGAAGCGCCTTCCCGCCGTGACCGCCGAGGTCATCATCTCCCAACGCCAGCAGCGGAACGCACCGGCGATTATCCAAGCGGTCGTGGCGGCGGCCCCGCTCTCGAGGGCCAGCGACATTGCCGCCGCCATCGGCGCGGAGTTTGCCACCCAGCCGCAACTCGTCCAGGTGGCTCCGGAAATCGCGGCGGCGTTTACCCGGGCGCTGCTCGGTAAATTGCAGCAAGGGGCTTCGGATGCGCAGGTTCGCATCGCGATCGCCGAGAGCGTGGGCTCGTTGACGGTGGAGCTTCCCGGCACCGTGCAGGCCAACTACGACCGAATCGTGGCCATTGGCCGGGCGGTGGCCGGGGTGCTTGGGCCGAGGTATTGCGGTATGGCTCCCACCATCGTCGCCGCTACCTCTGCGGCGTTGAAGGCATCGGCGGGGGCTAGCGATGTGACTTTGGTTGTGAGTGACTTCCAGGGGGCTTTCAAAAACGTGGAGCGCCTGGCGGTCGCTGAGAAATTCGTGCGTAGCGACGGCAAGGACTTCAAGGACGTCAAAGAGATCATACCGCTCGATCCGCTGGGGCCGCTGGACCCCATTGGAGCGATTCTGCCACTGGACCCCACGGGAAGGGGGACCGCGGTAGACCCGGTTGTTCGCATCTTATGGTGCGGGGCCCTGACGGCACCGGAAAATTGAACCGCTAGGCTTTTGCTCCCAGGCCCGTGGGGCTCGGCGTTAAATGACATTTGACTGGAATGAATTTGTAACTATGGTAGTTACATACATCCCATGGTCAACAGCCGCCTCACCGTCGCCATTCATGTCCTTTGCCTACTGGCCTACCAGCGGGGGGAGCCTCTGACGTCGGAATTCATCGCCGGGAGCGTCAATACGAACCCGGTGGTCATCCGTCGGCTGCTGGCCATCTTGCGCAGGGCGGGGCTGGTCCGTTCGCGGGGTGGCGCGGCGGGCGGCTGGGAGCTGCTGCGCGGGCCGGAGTCGATCACGCTCCTGGAGGTTTACAAGCACGTGAACCCCGGGGCCGTCTTGGCCATGCACCATAAAACGCCCAACCCCCGCTGCCTCATCGGTAAGAACATCCAGCGAGGGCTGGTCGGCTACTTCATGCAGGCCCAGGCGGGGCTGGAGCGGGAACTGGGCAAAGTGACCATCGCCCAGGTGCTCGGCGACGTGATGGCCGAGGCGAAGGAGGTCTGATTTTTTACACTAAACCGTAACAAACATAAGTACAGAAAGCCGAACTATGAACATCGCAATCCTTGGAGCAACGGGGCGTGAAGGCCACTTGGTGGTGGAAGAACTCCTCCAGCGGGGCCACGCCGTGACAGGCATTGCCCGCCACCCCGAAAAACTCGCTCCCAAGCCGGGGCTGAGCCTCGAAGTGGGCGACGTGAAAGACAAAGCGCGCCTGGTCGAGCTTTTCCGGGGGCACGACGCCGTGGTGCACTCGGTGATGTTCCTTGCGAGCGACGTGCGCAACGTCATCGAAGCCGTAAAGGAGGCGGGCGTTCCCCGGTTGGTGGTGGTGGGCGGCGCGGGGAGCCTGGAGGTCGCGCCCGGGATTGAGCTAGTCGATACGCCGGAGTTCCCGGCTCCCTATAAAGCGGAATCGCTTGCGGGGCGGGCGTTTCTGGAGATTCTCCGGACCGAAAAGGACCTGGACTGGACCTTCATCTCGCCCTCGGCCTTCTTCGATCCGGACGGGGCGCGCACCGGGAAGTTCCGCCTTGGGGGTGACCGCCTGCTGGCGACCGCGAGTGGCGAAAGCCGCATCTCCATGGCCGACTTCGCCATTGCGCTGGTGGACGAACTGGAGCACCCGGCCCACCCACGCGCACGCTTTACCGTGGGATATTAAGCCCCGCCAGGTGCATGAAAAAGGCGCGACGGCGAACCCGGAAGTCGCCGCCGCGCCAGCCCTCGTAGAAAATGAGCGAGTGAGCGAGGAAAGAGGTCTCGGACTATTTCATGAGCTCGGTGAGCTTGGGCGCCATGGCGTTATACCAAAGCTCATACCCCTTGGCCGACGGGTGGAGCTTGTCGGGCATGATTTCGGCGGAGATTTCGCCCTTGTCGTCCAGGAACGTGGAGCCGATGTCGAGGTAGAAGACCGATTTACCGTCGTCCAGCTTGGAGATGATCGCGTTGACGGCGGTGTTCTTTTTCCGGGCTTCGGAGGTGGCGGTGTCGCGCGGGAAAATGCCCAGGAGCAGGATCTTGGTCTGCGGCAGCTTCCCGCGGACGGCCTCGACGATGGTTTTGACGCCCTCGGCCGTGGCTTCGGGTGCGTCGTCCCGGACGTTGTTAGTGCCGATCATGAGGACGGTGGCCTTGGGGGTGATGCCCGCCAGTTCCCCGTTGTTGATGCGCCAGAGAACGTGCTGGGTGCGGTCGCCACTGATGCCGAAGTCCGCCGGGGAGTAGGGGGCGAACTTCAGCCACGACAGCTCACCCGTGCGCGGCCAGAAGTCGGTGATCGAATCGCCCAGGAAGAGCAGATTGACCGGTCCTGCCTGGATCCGGTTGAGGAACTGCTGGTGGCGGAAGGAGTCCTTGACAGCGGCTGTGACCGGGGCTTTTGCCGCGAGTTCCGTCGCCGGGCACTCGTAGACCTCCAGCTCGCTGGTGAACACGTAGTTGACGGGGTACTGCACTACGGTTTCGTGGTGGTCGGGGTAGGTCAGGCGCACATAGCGGGCCGGGGTCTTGGGTCCGGTGAGGACGGCGCGCTCGGCTTTGCCTGACTGAAATTCCTTCTTGGCAAAAGGGGTGAAAGTGGCGTTGTCGGTGCTGAGGGAAACCTCGACGGTTTTGGTTGACCCGAATTGCGGCACGCTTACCGCGACAGTTTGGACCCCGCGGTCCCGTCCGAGATCCACCGTGACGGATTTAGGAAAGGTGGCGGTAACGCCGGAGGCCCAGCAGTGAGCGGAAGCGGCGCCGGTGTCGCCGTCGGTCAGGCCGGGTTTATCCCAGCCGCTTATATTGGGATCGCTGGAAACGTAAGGACACTTGAGCGCCACGTTGTCGGTTCCAGCCGCGAAAACCGTGGCCGGGAAGGCGGCAAGCGCCAGCAAGAGGAGGGATGAGACGAATGGGTGCTGCTTCATAGATTTGGGAGTAAAGCGGGGTCCATTCTAATCCATACGGGGCATCTCTACAGTCGGTAGTTCTACCGACCCCGGGAAAAACCTGCCTTCGGTCTTTCGCCGGGGCGTTCCGGCGGGTATTTTGGCCCGATATGAAACCGAAAGCGCCATCCAGTCCCCTTATCGGAGCCCACATGTCCATTAGCGGAGGCGCTGCGCTGGCGATCGACCGCGCGCTCTCCGTCGAGGCCACGGCGATGCAGATTTTCGTCAAAAACAACATGCAGTGGTTCGCGCCGGGGCCGTTTAGTGACGACGAGGTGAGCGCATTTACACAGCACCCCCGCCGGGGCGAACTGCGGTCGATTTTTGGCCACAGTGGCTATTTAATCAACCTCGCGGCGGCCAACCCGGACTTCGCGGAGAAGTCCCGCCGCGCCTTGAGGGAGGAATTGCTCCGCGCCGACCAGCTCGGCCTTCCCTTCCTGGTCCTCCACCCCGGGGCCCACATGGGCGAGGGGGAGGCGGTGGGCCTGGCCAAGATCGTGGCGGGCTTGGACGAGGTTTTCGCGGCGATCCCGAAGGTTAAAACCAAGGTCGCCCTGGAGACCACGGCGGGGCAGGGGACCTCCATCGGGCACACCTTTGAGGAGCTGGCCTGGATCATCGCCCATTGCAAAACTCCCGAGCGCCTTTGCGTCTGCCTGGATACCGCGCATGTCTTCGCGGCGGGCTACGACATTTCCACGCAAGCCGGTGCGCGCGAGACATTTGAGAAATTCGACCAAGTCATCGGCCTCCAGCGTCTGGTGGCCGTCCATTGCAACGACTCCAAAGTGGCCCTCGGCTCGCACGTGGACCGCCACGAGCACCTGGGGAAGGGGAAAATCGGCCTCGCGCCCTTCCAATTCCTGATGCAAGACCCCCGCTTCGCCGCCATCCCGAAGGTGCTCGAAACGCCCAAGGGGAAGGAGATGGCCGAGGATCGCGTCAATCTTGCGCTATTGCGGAATTTTTCAGAATAAACCGGGCGACCCGGGGTGGCTTTGCGGTGATTGTGCGGTCCCTCTCTTTTTTTGCGAAAACGGCATAAAAGGCGCTTCGACCCCGGTTGCCTGTAAATTTTGCAAGAAGAACATTGAAAATTTTTCCAGGAATGCTGCTATTACCAACCCGCGAAAAGACCAATATATCGCGAAAAATCACCGCTTCGAATGTTCCAGATTACGACACTGTTCCTAAAACCAGCCCTGGCGCACACCGGGTTCTTGTGCGAATAGTCGAAGCTGCCGTCATATAACGAAAAGAAGAAGATGCAGACAACGCCCATCAACGGACTACCCCCGAAGCAAGGCCTCTACGATCCGCAGTTCGAACACGACGCCTGCGGCGTAGGGTTCGTGACGCACATGAAAGGCCGAAAGTCGCACGATATTGTCGAGCAGGCGCTGACGGTCCTCCTTAATCTCGATCATCGCGGCGCCGTGGGTGCCGAAACGAATACCGGTGACGGCGCGGGCATCTTGATCCAGATGCCCCACAAGTTTTTGAAGAAAGCGGCCCAGGCCGAGGGCATTGAACTCCCCGAAGCCGGTCAGTACGGCGCGGGCGTCGTTTTCGCCGCTCCGGAGGCCGCCGCGCGCGCTCAGGACGAAGCCACTTTCGCCCAGATCGTCGCCGAAGAAGGCCAGACGCTCCTCGGTTGGCGCAAAATGCCCACCGACAACTCGACCCTCGGCAACACCGCCAAGGCCTCCGAGCCCACGATGATGCAGGTCTTCATCGGCCGGGGCGTTTCGTGTAAAGACGACCTCGCCTTTGAGCGGAAGCTCTACGTCATCCGCCAGCGGGCGATGAACGAGATCCGCCTCTCGGGCCGGAGCCCCTTCTGGTACGTCGCCAGCCTCTCCGCCCGCACGATGATCTTCAAGGGTATGCTCATGCCCGTCCAGGTGGGCGAGTACTTCCTCGACCTGGCCGACCCCGATGTGGAGAGCGCCCTCGCGCTGGTCCATTCGCGCTTCAGCACGAACACCTTCCCGAGCTGGGAGCGTTCGCACCCGTACCGCTACATCGCCCACAACGGCGAAATCAACACCCTGCGCGGCAACATCAACTGGATGAAAGCCCGCCAGTCCCTCTTTGAGAGTGAGCTTTTCGGGGACGACTTAAAGAAAGTCCTCCCGGTGATCGACCCCAACGGGTCCGACTCCGCGATGTTCGACAACTGCCTGGAGCTCCTCACCCTTTCCGGCCGCTCGCTGCCGCACGCGGTCATGATGATGATCCCCGAGCCGTGGACCGCGCACGAGTCGATGAGCGACGAGCGCAAGGCCTTCTACGAATACCACTCCTGCCTGATGGAACCGTGGGACGGCCCCGCCTCCATCGCGTTCACTGACGGCACCTTCATCGGCGCGGTGCTCGACCGCAACGGTCTGCGCCCCTCGCGCTACTACGTCACCAAGGACGACCTGGTCGTCATGGCTTCCGAAGCGGGCGTCCTGCCCATCGCCCCGGAGAACATCGCCAAAAAAGGCCGTCTCCAGCCGGGCCGCATGTTCCTCGTGAACATGGAGGAAGGCCGGATCGTCGCCGACGAGGAGATCAAGAGCGCGATTGCCAAGGAGCACCCCTACCGCGAATGGATCAACCAGCACATGATCGAGCTGGCCAAGGTCGCCGACGCTCCGGAGCTTCCCGAGCCCGACCACGCCACCGTGCTGACCCGCCAGCAGGCCTTCGGCTACACCTTCGAAGAACTTCGCAAGCTCATGCTCCCCATGGCCCGCGACGGCGTCGAGGCCATCGGCTCCATGGGCACCGACACCCCGCTGGCGATCCTCTCCAACAAGGTTCACCCGCTTTTCGACTACTTTAAGCAACTCTTCGCACAGGTCACTAACCCGCCGATCGACTCGATCCGCGAAGAGATCATCACCTCGACCCAGACCACCATTGGGGCCGAGCGCAACCTGCTCAAGCCCGAGCCGGAAAGCTGCCACTTGATCGAGCTTCAGTCGCCCATCCTCTCCAACGAGGAACTCGCGAAATTGAAGCACATCGCCGAGGGGCAGTTCAAATCCATCACGCTCCCGATCCTCTTCAACCCGGCGGGCAGCAACGACGAAGCCGCCAAGGCCCTCGAAGCCGCCTTTGACGACCTCTGCGCGAAGGCCGACGCCGCCATCGCCAGCGGCATCAACCTCATCATCCTCTCCGACCGCGGAGTCGACGAGGCCCACGCCCCGATCCCCTCGCTGCTCGCGGTGGCCGGTCTGCATCATCATTTGATCCGCGAAGGCACCCGCACGCGCACCGGCTTGGTGCTCGAATCCGGCGAACCGCGCCAGGTTCACCACTTCGCCCTGCTCCTGGGCTACGGCGTCGGCGCGGTCAACCCGTACCTCGCCCTTGAGACCCTGGACGACATGATCCGCCAGGGCCTGCTCCCGGGCGTCGATCACAAAACCGCCGTCAAGCACTACACCAAGGCCGCCACGAAGGGCGTCGTCAAGGTCGCCTCCAAGATGGGCATTTCCACCATCCAGAGCTACCGGGGCGCGCAGATCTTCGAGGCCGTCGGCTTGAACCACGAGGTCATCGAAAAGTACTTCACCTGGACCGCCTCCCGCATCGAAGGCGCGGGCCTGGACGTCCTCGCGGGCGAAGTTCAGCTTCGCCACCAGCACGCCTACGCGCAGACCACGAGCCCCACGCTCGAAGTCGGCGGCGAATACCAGTGGCGCGCGGACGGCGAGGCGCACCTCTTTAACCCGCTCACCATCCACGCCCTGCAAAAGGCCGTCCGCACCGACAGCTACGACGCCTTCAAGCAGTACGCCGCGCTCGTCAACGAGCAGGATACCCAGCTCTACACGCTCCGCGGCCTCCTCGGCTTTGCGGCCCGCACCCCGGTGCCGATCGACGAAGTCGAGCCCATCGAGGCGATCATGAAGCGCTTCAAGACGGGTGCCATGTCCTATGGCTCCATCTCCAAAGAAGCCCACGAAGCCATGGCCATCGCCATGAACCGGATCGGCGGCAAGTCGAACACCGGCGAAGGCGGCGAGGACCCCGAGCGCTTCAAGCCGCTCCCGAACGGCGACTCCAAGAAGAGCGCCATCAAGCAGGTGGCTTCCGGCCGCTTCGGCGTCACGAGCGAATACCTCACTAGCGCCAAGGAAATCCAGATCAAGATGGCCCAGGGCGCGAAGCCCGGCGAAGGCGGCCAGCTTCCCGGCTCCAAGGTCTACCCGTGGGTCGCCAAGACCCGTCACTCCACCCCGGGCGTCGGCCTTATCTCGCCGCCCCCGCACCACGACATTTACTCCATTGAGGACTTGGCGGAGCTCATCCACGACCTCAAGAACGCAAACCGCGAGGCTCGCATCAGCGTCAAGCTCGTCTCCGAAGTCGGCGTCGGCACCATCGCCGCTGGCGTCGCCAAGGCGCACGCCGACGTGGTCCTCGTCTCCGGCTTCGACGGCGGCACGGGCGCTTCCCCTCAGACCAGCACCAAGCACGCGGGTCTCCCGTGGGAGCTCGGCCTGGCCGAAACGCACCAGACGCTCGTTCTCAACAACCTGCGCAGCCGGATCATGGTGGAAACCGACGGCCAGCTTAAAACCGGCCGCGATGTCGTCATCGCCGCGCTCCTGGGCGCGGAGGAATTCGGCTTCGCCACCGCCCCGCTCGTCACGCTGGGTTGCATCATGATGCGCGTCTGCCACTTGAACACCTGCCCCGTCGGCGTCGCCACGCAGAACCCGGAGCTGCGCAAGCGCTTTACCGGCGATCCCGCCTACGTCGTCAACTTCATGAAGTTCGTCGCCACCGAGGCCCGCGAACTGATGGCCAAGCTCGGCTTCCGCACTTTGAACGAAATGGTCGGCCACACCGAAGCGCTCGAAGCCCGCAAGGCCATCGAGCATTGGAAGGCCAAGGGCGTCGATCTTTCCGCCATCCTCTACCAACCGGAAGTCGGCCCCGAAATCGGCCGCTACTGCCAGATGGCCCAGGATCACGGCATCGACAAATCCCTCGACGTCACCACGCTCCTCGAAATCGCCAAACCGGCGCTGGAGAAGGGCGAGAAAGTCAAGGCCACCCTCCCGATCCGCAACGTCAACCGCGTCGTCGGCACCATCCTCGGCAACGAGATCACCAAGAAGTATGGCGCGGCCGGTCTCCCCGAGGACACCGTGCACCTCCACTTCAAGGGCTCGGCGGGCCAGAGCTTCGGCGCATTCGTCCCCAAGGGCGTCACGCTCGAACTCGAAGGCGACACCAACGACTACATCGGCAAGGGCCTCTCGGGCGGCAAGATCATCCTCTACCCGTCCGCCGATTCCACCTTCGTTCCCGAGGAAAACATCATCGCGGGCAACGTCGCCCTTTACGGCGCGACCAGCGGCGAGGCCTACATTCGCGGCGGCGCGGGCGAGCGCTTTGCCGTTCGTAACTCCGGAGCCAGCACGGTCGTCGAAGCCGTGGGCGACCACGGTTGCGAATACATGACCGGCGGCAAAGTCATCGTGCTCGGAGCCACCGGGCGCAACTTCGCGGCGGGCATGAGCGGCGGCGTCGCCTACGTCCTGGACGAAGCGGGCACCTTCCCGTGCCGCTGCAACCAGCAGATGGTCGGCCTGGAGAAGCTCGAAGGAGCCGAAGCCGACGAGGTCAAGCGCCTCATCGAGCGCCACGCCGAGTACACCGGCAGCACCCGGGCCAAGCAAGTGCTGGCCCAGTGGGAAAGCCTCGCGCCAAAGTTCGTCAAGGTCATGCCGAAGGACTACAAGCGCATGCTAGCGGCCATCGACAAAGCCAAGGCGTCTGGCCTAAGCGGCGACGAGGCCCTCAACGCCGCGTTCGAAGCCAACATCCACGATGTCGCGCGCGTCGGCGGCGGCTAATATCCCTTATCACCCAAGAAGCGAACACTTTAAGCATCACACACCATGGGTAAGCCCACAGGATTCCTAGAATACTCCCGCGAATTGCCGCTCGACCGTCCGGCCTTGGAACGCGTTAAAGACTGGAACGAATTCCACAACCCCACGGACCCCAAGGCCCTTGCAACCCAAGCCGCGCGGTGCATGGATTGCGGCACCCCCTGGTGCCACACCGGCGTTCTTTTTGCCGGGATGGCCAGCGGCTGCCCGATCCACAACCTCATCCCGGAGTGGAACGACCTCATCTACCGCGGCCTCTGGCGCGAAGCGCTGGAGCGCCTGCACAAGACCAACAACTTCCCCGACTTCACCGGCCGCGTCTGCCCCGCCCCGTGTGAGGGAGCGTGCACCGTCGGCCTCAACGGCGATCCGGTCACGATCAAAAACATCGAGGTTTCCATCATCGACAAGGGCTGGGAAGAGGGCTGGGTCACCCCGCGCCCGCCGGAAAAACGCACTGGCAAGAAAGTGGCCGTCGTCGGATCCGGTCCCGCCGGTCTCTCCGCCGCCGCCCAGCTCAACCAAGCGGGCCACTCCGTCACCGTTTTTGAACGCGCCGACCGCCCGGGCGGGCTCCTCATGTACGGCATCCCGAACATGAAGCTCGACAAAAAGAACGTCGTGCTCCGCCGCATCGAGCTGCTCAAGGCCGAAGGCGTCGAATTTGTCTGCAACACCGAGATCGGCAAGGATATCACCGTCGAGAAGCTGAAAAGCGACTTCGATGCCGTGGCTCTCTGCCTCGGGGCGACCCACGCCCGCGACCTTAAGCTCGAAGGCCGTGAGCTCAAAGGCATTCACCTCGCCATGGAGTTCCTCGGGAGCAACACCAAGGCCCTCCTAGACGGCACCCCGGCCCCCATCAGCGCCGAGGGCAAGCACGTGATTGTCATCGGCGGTGGCGACACCGGCACCGACTGCGTGGGCACCTCCATCCGCCATGGCGCGACGAGCGTCACCCAGGTGGAAATCATGCCCAAGCCGCCGCTCGAACGCGCCGCGAGCAACCCGTGGCCCGAATGGCCGAAGGTCCTCAAGACCGACTACGGCCAGGAAGAAGCCGCCGCCAAGTTCGGAGCCGATCCGCGCATTTTCTTGACCACAGCCAAACGCTTCATCGGCGACGAGCAGGGGAACGTGAAAGAAGTCCACTTGGTCCAGGTCGAGTGGAAGAAAAACGACAAGGGCCAGTTCATCCCTCAGGACGTCCCCGGCACCGACAAGGTCGTCCCGGCGGAACTCGTCCTCCTCGCCCTCGGCTTCCTTGGGCCCGAAGCGACTGTCCCCGACGCCCTCAAGCTGGAGCGCGACCCGCGCAGCAACATCAAAGCGGAACACGAGCGCTACCTTACCAACGTCCCCGGCATCTTCGCCGCGGGCGACTGCCGCCGGGGCCAGAGCCTCGTCGTCTGGGCCTTCAATGAAGGCCGTGGCGTGGCTCGCGAAATCGACCGCTACCTTATGGGCGCGACCGACCTGCCGTAAACGCCGGAAAAGCTGAAATTCTTGAAAGGAGAGAAAGAGCGATCTTTCTCTCCTTTTTTTGTTTCTCTCTGCGGGCTACTTTTTGCATCTCCAGCCGCTGTAGATCCATTTGGCGTAGCCGTAAGAAGCTATCAATCCGTAGAGCAGAAGTGCGGGCTCGTACCATTTTTGGGGAGCATGAGCCCATCCCAGTGGCACTCCCACCAAAAACATCCCGCATAACATCGGAAAATAGGGGAGGCTAATGAGAGTGGCAAAGGTGGACGGATTGGAATCCATGGCCCAGGTATTTGAGAATAGGAGATTGTAAACCCAACCCGCGAAAATAGCGGCCGTCATGATGCCCGTCCGAATTTTTAAATGGGGCAGATATCGGTCGGAGTAATAGGGAAAGAGCCGCCGATAGAGTGGAATCCTATTTTTTTCCGTAGGCGGGCTCATGGAGGATCATTATACAAATTCATTGCCATTTTTCCAGCAATGAGAATTGCGGTTGGAAACTGAGAAGCGTTTTGATTTTGTGATATTTTCGCCATCCTTGGCTTTGGAAAATTGAGGGGAGAGGGGGGCTTACTTTGACTTCTGCTCGCAGGAGAAATCGATGGGCAATATCAAGCGCCCTTGGTTGCGATCCACCTGTCGGATCAGGGCCTCCACGGCCCATCTTACGAGCATCCCGGCGCTGACCCCGTTTTTCTGTGCGATTTCCCGGAGCGCCGCCAGCTGCTCCGCATTCAGCCGAAAGTTGAGAGATGGATAGTTCACAGCAGTTGTGGCCACTTGTAGTGGGTTGTGCCGCAATTTGCACGGAATTCCCGCTTGTACAGGCAGGAAAATTGTGCCACAACTGGCCACATGAATTCGCAGGATTTGCAGCTTCCAGGAGAGCAAGTCGAGGTTTTGGAGCGCATTGCGAGAGAAAATCAGACCGCTCCCGAAACGTTGCTTCTGCTGGCGGTTACGGCCCTGATTGAAGAGGCAAGGCGCAACGAAGGCTGGCTTGATGCCGTGCGACCGAAAAATCCCAGGTCATGAAGCATTCCCACCTTTGTAAGTTTGCGCAAGTCATCATGGACGCCGAGGAACGTCGTGCGGCTTTGCAGAAGGCCCTTGCTGAGGCCGAAGCGGATTTGGACGCGGCGTTTACGGAGCTCTTCGAGCATTACGTCAAAAATCCGCATCCCATTCGGTTTCCGGAAGACGAGATGAACAAGGTGTCGCGAATTTGTTCGGTCTGGGTGAGCCACAGCCGCCGCGGCCGCTCGACACTTTCCAAGGCCTGCCCCGCCGAGAGCGTTAAGGGCACCTCTGGAAACCGGGGTATGTCAGCCATGAAGGATTTTTGATGACCTTTTGGCCCCATTTTTCGGGCAATATTGATCAATATTGACTGAAAAATCGGGCAAAAAGGGCGCAAAAAGACAAAATGGATGACGTGCCGCCGGTTTCCAGAGGTGCCCTTAAGGGATAGCCCGATCCGGGAGGGGTTGCTTTTTCCCCGGGAGGCTCCATACTAACCGCTGAATATCGATATGATGCCATGGCTTGAAACGTATTTGCGCACCCTTGGGTCCATGGGACTCACGGGGGCGGTCCTTTTTTTCCTTTCGTTCGCGGGGCTGAGCCTTTTTGGGCTGCCTCTGGTGCCGTTTGCCGTGATCGGAGGGCTCATGTTCGGGGTCTCCGGCGGGCTGGTGGGCATTATTGCCGGATCGACGCTTGGCGCGGCCCTCGGCTTTTTCTTCAGCCGCTACGTCGCCCGCGACCGCGTGGCCAAGTATCTGCAAAAAAACCCGAAGTTCGTAATGATCGACCAGGCGATCCGGCGTGAAGGCTGGAAGATCATCGGGTTGCTGCGGCTTTGCCCGATCCCCTTTGGGGTTTCCAATTTTGCCTACGGCCTCACCAATGTCCGTTTTGGCCACTATCTTATCGCCACCATGGCGGGAATGCTGCCGGGCGAGATCGTTTTTGTGAGCCTGGGTTCGACGGGGCGGCAGTTGAGCGACGTGAACCACTCGCCCGCCGCGAAAGCCATGACCCTCGTGGGCGTCGTGGCGCTCATCGGCGTGCTGGTGCTCGTCAAGCGGATGGTCACCCGCCGCATCCAGACGGTGGCCGAAGAGTAGGGTGATCCCTGTCTGCCTGGTGGGGGGAAACCCGTAGAAACGGCCTTTTAAGCGGAAAATATGTCCAGAATCCACGCGGCCACGGGCTGTGGCGCGATACAGAGGAAGCGCCAGTTCATTTCCACTAGGGGAGCGATCCTCGGCGCGGTATCCGTGAAAACCGGAGCAGCTCCATTGGAAACTTACCATCAACCGCAGCCGCAGGCCCCGGATAGCGTCATCAAGGAATGAACGAATCTCAACCACTCCCGCCGGAGAACACCGGAGAGGCCATCGAGCGCATTCGCGCCGAGGTGGCCCGTAGAAAAGGCTCCGAGGCCGATTTGCCCCCGTTGCCCGCGCCCCGCAAAAAAACGGCTTTGCAGAAAGCCGTCGACGCCTTGGATCGCGCCCGGGGCAAGCACCTTCAAGCCGCGCGCTGGCCGCGCCTGCTGCGTCCGTTGCGGCGCAACCAGGAGGCCATCGACGAAGCCCTGATTTCCGCCGCCGAGGCACTGGTACGGGAGACCGAACAGATCGCGAGACTCACGGGCCCGCTGGCCATGCAGCAATCGGCCCTCCTTTCGCGGGTCCGGGCGCTCTCCGGGCGGGTGGCCGAGCTCGAAGCGCGGGTGGAGAAATTGAGCCCCCCGGCGTCGCCGGACAAGGATATTACAGGATAATTGCAAATCATGGATGATTCCATCTACGGAAGGCGGCCGCTGGGCATCGCGGTCGACCTCACTCCGCTGCGCGGCGGCGGCGTCAACGGCGGCATCAAGCCTGCCATCTACGCCATGCTTACCGAGGTCGGGCGCATCGCCGGGGAGTCGATTTTTTTCATCTTCCTGACCCACTCGGGCACGCACGGCGAGGTGCGCGCCCTGGCCCGGCCGGGGGATTTGCTCGTGTGCGTGGAGGAGGACCCGGCGTGCCCCGTCGGGCTTGCCGACCCGGAGCGCGAATACCGGCTCCCAGACCCGCCGCCCGGCTTAATCAAGGATATTGGGGCCGATCTGCTTTACGCCCCGGCGGGCGGTTGCGGCTTCGCGGCGGAGGGTGTGCCGACCGTGGCGACGATCGTCGATCTGCTGCACAGGGATTACCCGCTCACCCTCACAGCTCAACAAATCGCCGAACGGGAGGCGTCCGTGATCCATACGCTCGCCACCGCCACGCGAATTCAGTGTATCAGCCGCAATGGAATGGAGCGGCTGATGCACCATTACGGCGTGCCGGAGGAGCTGCTCTTTTTCACCTACCTGCCGGTGCAGGCGCGCCTGGAGCGGGCTCGGGTTGACGCCACCACGCCGCCGAAAGCGCCTCCGTATTTTCTCTATCCGGCCAATCTTTGGAAGCACAAGAACCATGAGGCGCTGCTCCAGGCCTACCGCCTTTACCTTGGCCGGGCAGGGGACGGGGCGTGGGACCTGGTGCTGACCTTCCATGAGAACGCCCGCGCCGGGGAGCTGCGCGCGCTCGCAAAGGCCCTCGGTATCGAGGCTCACGTCCAGTTCCTCGGATACGTTTCCGACGAGCGGCTTGGCGGCCTCTGGCGCAATGCCGGGGCTCTGGTGTTCCCCTCCCTGCACGAGGGATTTGGCATCCCGCTGGTGGAGGCGATGGAGTACGGAGTGCCCATTCTTTCGAGCCCTGACTTTTCGCTCCGGGAGATCGGCGGGGATGCTGCGCTGTTTATCGATCCGCGCGAGCCGGAGTCGATCGCCGCTGGCATGGTAAGGCTGGCGGGCGACGGGCCGCTGCGCGAAACGCTGCGGCATCGCGGGAAGCGACGGCTGCGGTGCTTTGACCTGGGCATCGAGACGCGCAAACTAATCGAAGCCTGGCGGCAGTGTGCCGCGAGCCGCTACGGCTTCCCCCGCAAACCCCTGGCGCTCGAAGGGCAGGCCGCGCTTTCCGTGGCGACTCCCTCCTCCGACGCGCGCTGGACCCTTCGCGTGCGCGTTAGCGGCAAGTTTCCGCAAAACCGTTACCGCTGTTACCTGGGCGACGCGGCCTTCGGGGCGTTCACCTTCGAGGATCACCCTGAGTATGCGTTCGACTGCCGCCCGCTGGGGCGCGTGCTGCGGGTCATCGTGGACCGGCGGGCCGGTTGCGGCGACGCGCCCGCCGAGGCTGGAGCGGCAGAGTCGATTGTGGCGATTGAGGCAGTGCTGGCTGGAAACGCGGAGGGCGATTGCATTCCGCTCTTTTCCGCTCGGAAGGAGGATGCGTTATGAAATTTAGCGTGATTATTCCGTCTTACCGGCAGGCGCGCTTTATCCGAGATACCATCGAAAGCCTGCTGGCACAAAACCGGGCGGATTTAGAGATCCTCGTATTCGACGGTGGCAGCGACGACGGCACCGTCGATATTCTCGAAAGCTACGGAAATAATATCGAATATGTCTCACGCCCGGACGGGGGGCAGACGGACGCCATCAACCAGGGCTTGCGGCGGGCGCGCGGCGAGGTGCTAGCCTACCTTAATTCGGACGACGTCTATTTCCCCGGGGCGCTTGATTGCGTGGAGCGGCACTTCGACGCGCACCCGGATTCCCTTGCGGTCTACGGCGCGGCGTGGCATTTGTACGAGGACGGCTCCAAAATGAAACGCTACCCGACGGAGCCGTGGGACTACCGGCGGCTGCTGGAGACATGCTACCTCTGCCAGCCCGCCGTCTTCTGGCGGCGCGAGCTCATGGAGCGCTGCGGTACGTTCGACGACCGGCTCAACTGGGCGATGGATTACGAGTACTGGCTGCGGGCGGGGCGCTCGGCGCGGTTTGATTACCTTGAGGACGCCGTGCTCGCCGGTTCGCGCCTGCACGAGGGCACCAAGACGCTCAGCCAGCGCGTGCGAGTGCACGAGGAGATCCTGAACGTGGTCATGCGCCATGCGTCCGAGCCACCCGTCAAGTGGCTCCTGGCCTTGGCGCGCGTGATCGTCGAGGACGTGCGGATACCCGCCGCGGGCGGCTCCGTTCCCGAGGACCTCAAAAGCGCGTGGTTGGTCGAGACGGTGCTGGAGCGGGCCGACGCCCTAGGGATTCCGTTCACCGCCGAGCTCGCGGAGGGGCTGAAAGGGTGTTTGTGACAATTGCATGGCGGAGCGGTTCGCGGACAGAAGGCCACCCACTCCGGGATTGCTCGATTTTTATGGTAAGTGTTGACTCGCCGGGGCGGTTGGTTCAAACGAATAGGAGGTAGCCATGGATCACTCTTCTCCTCATTTTATCATTGTTGGCGCCGGTTTTTCGGGGGCCGTTCTTGCGCGCTCGTTGGCCGAGCGCATTTCTTGCCGGATCACGATCCTTGAGGAGCGCCCGCATGTGGCGGGAAATTGCCATACCGAGCGCGACACCGCCACGGGCGTGATGGTCCACCGCTACGGGCCCCATATTTTCAACACTAGCCAGGAGCACGTGTGGGAGTATGTCAATCGCTTCGGGAAATTCCGCGAGTGGGTCAACCGGGTGAAAGCCGTCACCCCGCGCGGCGTGTTTTCCCTGCCGGTGAACCTCCACACCATCAACCAGTTTTTTGGCAAAACCTTCAACCCCGCCGAGGCCCGCGCCTTCATCGCGTCCTTGGGCGACAAGTCCATCTGCGAGCCGCGCAACTTCGAGGAGCAGGCGCTCAAGATGATCGGGCGCGAGCTTTACGAGACGTTCTTCTACGGCTACACCCGCAAGCAATGGGGCTGCGAGCCGAGGGAGCTTTCGGCCTCCATCCTCAAGCGCCTGCCCGTGCGCTTTAATTACGACGACAACTATTACAACAGCCGCTGGCAGGGAATCCCCGAGGAAGGCTATTCCGCGATCGTCGCGAAGATCCTAGATCACCCGTCGATCGAAGTGAAGCTCGGGCAGCGCTTCGACCCGGGCGCGCCTCGCGAGGGCAGCCACGTTTTCTACACCGGCCCCATCGACGCCTTTTTTGCCTACCGCCTCGGCCGCCTCGGCTACCGGACGGTGACCTTCGAACGCGGCGAAGCGGAGGGGGATTTCCAGGGCAACGCCGTCCTCAACTACAGTGATCCCTCGCTTCCCTTCACGCGCATCCACGAGCACCGGCACTTTACGCCGTGGGAGGAACATGAACGGACGGTTTACTTCAAGGAATACAGCAAGGAGACCGAGCCCGGTGATGTTCCGTATTACCCAAAGCGCCTCGACCGCGACCGGGCGCTCCTGAGGGAATACCGCGCGCTTGCGGAGCGGGAGCCGGGCGTCTCCTTCCTCGGCCGCCTGGCCACCTACCGCTATATGGATATGGAGAAGATTATTGGCGAGGCGCTGGCCTTTGGGGAAAAATTTGCCGAGGCCCACGAGCGGGAAAACGTGCTTCCGGTCTTTCCAAACGAAGAAAATTAAGCGATAAAGGGAGCCCACAAGGATGTGCGGCACCCCTGGGCTAATTCAGTGGATTCCTCCGGGGAGGAATCTCTTTTGCAGCGCGGGGGTACGCCTGGAATGCCCCAATGCCCCATACCCCGTCACCACGCCCCGTTGCCCTGATCACCGGTATTACCGGGCAGGACGGTTCCTATCTCGCCGAGCTGCTTTTGGCCAATGGCTACGAAGTCCACGGCCTCGTGCGCCGGGCGGGCCGGGTGCAGGAGTCGGCGCTCGCGCTCCTGGCGGCGAACCCCGAAGTGCTCGGCAAACGGCTCTTCTTCCATTACGGCGACCTTGCGGATCGCTGTCTGTGGCCCGCGATTTTCCAGGAGGTCCAGCCCGACGAAGTCTATCACCTTGGAGGCCAGAGCCACGTCGGGCGCAGCTTTGAGATCCCCGAGCCGACCGCCGAGGAGGTGGCCATGGCCTCCCTGCGGCTGCTGGAATGCCTCCGCGAATCAGGCAGTCACGCGCGGATCTACCTGGCCGCCTCGTCAGAGATTTTCGGCGCGGCCACGGAATCGCCCCAGACAGAGGAGACGCGCTTCCGGCCCACGAGCCCCTATGGCTGCGCCAAGGCGTTTATGCTTCACATGGCCCGCGTTTACCGGGAGTCCTACGGGGTATTTGTCTGCAACGGCATCCTCTACAACCACGAATCGCCCCGGCGCGGCGCGGCCTTTGTCACCCGCAAGATCACGCGGGCGGCGGCGGCGATCAAGCTCGGGCTTCAGGCGAAGCTAGTACTGGGTAACATCGAATCCCGGCGCGACTGGGGCCACGCGCGCGACTACGTCCGGGCCATGTGGATGATGCTCCGGCATTCGCAGCCGGACGACTACATTGTCGCCACGGGCGTGACCCGCAGCGTGCGGGACTTCGTGGAAGCGGCCTTCAACGAAGTCGGCCTCCCGTGGCGCGACTACGTGGAGTGCGACTCCGCGCTGGAGCGCGTCCTGGAGCCGACGCAACTGGTGGGCAACCCGGCGAAAATCCGCTCCGCGCTTGGCTGGACCGCGCGGCATTCGTTCCAGGACCTCGTGAGCGAAATGGTGGCGGCCGATATGCAGGCGCTGGCTCGGGAGAATTCGCTGAATTGCTAACTCATCCCTTTTTATTGCTCATGCCCCTTTCCACCCTTTCCCAACGGATGCGCGAATGGTTTCAGCCGGTTCCCGAGCCCGGCGGTGGCCCGCTTTTCACCGTAGTCATCCCCACGTTCCACGCCGCCGATAAGCTGGAGCGCTCCATCGCCTCGGTGCTGCGCCAGCCCCGGGAACTGTGGGAACTGGTGGTGGTGGATGGCGGTTCGGAGGACGGAACCGCTGGCGTCCTGCGCGCACATGCCGGGGAAATCGCGTGCGCCATTTCCGAGCCCGACGCAGGGGTCTACGATGCGATGAACAAAGGCGTGGCGCGCGCCTCGGGGCGCTACCTCTACTTCCTCGGCGCGGGCGATATTCTGCGCGATGGCGCGCTGGAGCGGGTCGCCGCGTGCATCCCGCGGCGGGGCATCGGATTCGTCTATGGCAACGTTTTCATGCGCGACCGCAACGTCGTTTGGGACGGTGCTTGGACGGCGCAGAAATTCCGCACGCGCACGCCCTGCCAGCAAGCCGTGTTCTACGACCGCCGCGTCTTTGCCCGCCACGGCGGCTTCGAGCTGCGTTACCCGACCCTGGCCGATTACGCGCTTAATATCCGCTGCTTCGGCGATTGCCGGGTCGAGAAAATTTTCGTGAACGATATTATTGCAGATTACGAGGGCGGCGGCCTCAGCGCGAGCTGCCGCGACGAACGTTTCCACGAAGAGCGCCCGGCGCTGCTCCAGCGCCACCTTGGGATTAAGCCGAAGCGGAAGTAGCGGCTGCCAGCACCGGCCCGGCGGTCTGGATCGTCTGCACCGCCGCGCGGACGTTGTGAACGCGGAAAAGATGCGCCCCGCGCCGCAGGCCGCTCACGATGCAGGCCACCGTTCCCGCGTCGCGTTCCGCCGCCGGGATGCCGCCGAGCACTTCACCGATGACGAGCTTGCGCGAAACCGGGAGCAGGATGGGCCGCCCGAAACGGTGAAGCCGGGCGATATGACGCAGTATGGCGAGGTTATCGTCCCGCAGCTTGGTGAAGCCGATGCCGGGGTCCAGAACGAGCGCCTCTCGCGAAATCCCCGCGGCCTCCGCGAGCGCGATTTTCTCGTCGAAGAACGCGCAGAGGTTCGCCATCACATCGGGGTATTCGTGGTAGGGGTGAAAGACCTTGGGCGTCCCCTCGTTATGCATGATGAGGAGCGCCGCGCCGGTGTCGGCGCAGATGCGGGCGTTCTCGGGGGTCGGCAGCGCGCCGAGGTCGTTGAGGAGATCGCCCCCCTCGGCCAGGACCGCCCGGGCCACGGCGGGCCGCCACGTGTTGATCGAGAGCAGCGGCGGGAAGACCCCCTCGGGATCGGCGGGGCGAGGGTAGTCGGCGCGTTCGGCCACGAACCGGCGCACGAAGGGAAGCAGGCGGGCGGTTTCCTCGGCCTCGGAGATCGCGGGCGTGACGGTCGAGGCGGTGTCGGCGCCCACGTCGATGAAGTCGGCTCCCTCGGTGGCCATCTGGCGCGCACGGCGCAGGGCCAGATCCACGCTCTCGATGCGGTCGCCCGAGAAGGAGTCGCTTTCGAGATTGAGGATGCCCATCACCAGCGGGCGGCGAGGGAAGGCAATCAGACGGTCGCGTGCGCGCAGGTTCATTAGATCAGTGAATGCCTTGAGAAACGTAGTTTTTTAGTTCCGCGCCGGAGTGGGCATCGATGTCAATATTCCAGATTTCGAATGTGCTCCCGGCAGCGCTGAACTCTTGCATGAAATGAAATACGACAGAGTCATAATGACGATTATAGCTCAACCATGCTTTGGCCGGTGTAAGGCCCCGCTGCTTCGCCGCATTGTAAGCCGAGGCCAGAGAAATGAAGTGTGTTTTTTGGGGAAATTGGCGGGTTTTGGGCAAATTGATTTCGGTTTGTACCTCCCCCTTCTGATCGAGTTCGATGGTGCCGAAATAAGCCTCAATCCCTTTTTCAGGTTCTGAAATGCGATACGTCAAGCGGTACGCAAAGACTTTCCAGTCGTAGTTTTTCGCCGTGGGTTCGGCCTTGTACAGTTCGCTAAAGTTAACGATTTGCCCCCCAGTGAAGACGAGGCGTTTGTAGTACGCGTCGCCGAAGCGTTCGAGTAAATGTTGCTCCAGTTTTTTTTGGATTTTTGTCGGCAGTTCAGAGAGAGCTCGTATTTCGTGTGGAGAGTAACCTCCCAGTGAGACTGAAAAGTTATCACTGGTGATTTTTTCAGGGAGTAACGGTTCGCGAGCCTGCAAAAGGTGGAGTTCACAGAACACCCCAAATATTATGCAGAGAGTAAAGTGTTTTGAGTTCACGGAAGCACCTTATTGCAGCGGGATCAGGGTTTTGCGCCGCCCTTCCAGGCGCACCAGCTCGGTGAACCCTGCGGCTTTTGCGAGCGCGAGCGCGTCGGCGAAATTCGCGCCGACTTCCGCCGGGGCGTGGGCGTCGGAGTTGATCAGGAGCCGGGCTCCGGCTTCGTGGGCGAGGCGCAGGAAGAGGGCGTCGGGGTAACATTCGCCCGCCGGTTTGCGCAGGCCTGCCGTGTTGATTTCGAACGCCGTGCCGGTCTCCGCCAGCGCCGCGATGACCGGTTCGTAAAAGCGCCGGAGGTCGCCCTTGGGCCGATGGCCGAATTTCTTCGGCAGATCGGGGTGGGCGATGAAGTCGAAAGCCCGGGTGTGCACGCAAGCTTCCAGCGCCTTGAAGTAGAGCTCCCAGATTTCCTCTACCGAGCCGGACTCGAAACGCGAAATATGCGCTGGGTTGTCGATATCCCACCCGGGGGCGATGTAGTGGACGCTGCCGATGAGGTAATCCCACCGGGCCATGCCGGAGAGCTCCTCGATCCACGCTTCGTGGCCGGGCAGGTAATCGACCTCCAGCCCGAGGCGGATTGGCAATTGCGGAAACGCGGCCCGTGCCTCGTCTACGGCCTCGAAGTAGCGGGGGAGATCGGCGAGGCTCATTCGCCAGTCGTCGAAGGGCTCCAGCCGCGCGGGCATCGGGCTATGGTCGGCCAGGCCGAGTTCATCCAGGCCGCGCTCCACGGCGGCTTGGGCGTAGTCCCGAGGCCAGCCCTGGGCGTGGTGGCAGAGCGGCGTGTGGGTGTGGTAATCGGTAAACATGGGGCCTATGGGTTGGGTGTGGGCCGTTCGCCTGCGGCGGCCTCGGCGATTTGCACGCTCTGGTCGTCGTCGATTTGCAGCGGCGGCAGGTCGTCCTCCAGCAGCGTGTGCACGATGGTCTCCGCCGCGTGGGGGCGGCCCAGGCGCGTGGCGTTCTGGCGCATGGTTTCCAGGCGGCCGGGGGTGTCGAGCAGGCGGTCGATCTTATAGGCGATGGTCGTCATCTCGTTGCACTTGATCGCCGCGCCTTCTTCGAGCAAGTGGTCGCTGTTGCGGTCCTCCTGGCCGGGGATGGGGCCCAGGATGGCCATCGGCAGACCGCAAGCGAGCGCCTCGGCGGTGGTGAGCCCGCCGGGTTTGCCGAGGTAGAGATCGGCGACCTTCATGAAATCGTGCATCCGCCGGGTGTAGCCGTGGACTTTGATGTGGGGGTGGTCGTCGCCGACGAGCGTCTCCACCTGCGCCTTTAGCTCCGGGTTATTGCCGCAGATGACCACGATCTGCATGTCGTGGCGGATTTGCAGCATCTTGGCCACGGCGATGCCCGCCGGGCCCACTCCGAAGGTCCCCGCCGAGAAGAGCAACGTGAAGCGCTCCGGGTCGAGCCCCAGCTCCCGGCGCAGCGCCACGCGGTCCACGGGCTGGGCAAATACCGGGTCGATGGGAATGCCGGAGACCGTCACGCGCTCCGGCGGCAGCCCCAGGGCGATCAAGTGGGCCTTGGTCTCCTCGATGGCCACGAAATAGCGGTGGAACGTGCGCGAAAGCCACATGGCGTGCATGTCGAGATCGGTCACGACCACGGAGAGGTGCGTCTGGATGAGCCCCTTCTGGATCAGGTGGGCGATGATCCCGGTGGGCATGAAGTGGGTGCAGATGACGATATCGGGCTGGAAGCGCCGGATGAAGCGCACCAGGCGCAGGGATTGGAGCCGGTCGAGGCGCAGGCGCATCGTGTCGGTTTTCCACGGTTCGTCGCTGGCCTTGTAGGCCCAGCCGAGCACCTCCGGGGCCGACTTGACGAGCCGGAGGTAGAACTTGGAGTAGAAGTTGCGGAAAAGTTTGTTGGTGTATTTCAGCGCATCAAGGTGTTTGACGGCCTCCACGCCCGGCTCCCGGGCAAAAGTTTTCGCAAGTGCCTCGGCGGCCCGTACATGGCCCGAACCGGCGCTGGCGGAAAGAATGAGAACGCGTTTCTTCATGGGGAAGGCGGTGGGTAGCTGGCAGCGGCTATTTGGTTCCAATTCTCGGAAAGAGCTCCTATTGTTGCCCTTCCAGCCAAAGCTGACAACTCCCAAAGCACGGCATTAGAAGAGCTGAGGTATGAATCAGGAAATCGAACGCAAATTTCTCGTCAAAGCACTCCCGGACGGTTTCGACCGGACGGCCGGGGTGCCGATCGACCAGGGCTACCTGGCCGTGGAACTGCATGGCCGCCAGGTGCGGCTGCGCCGAAAGGCAGACGCGTATTATATCACCGTGAAGGGGGCTCCCAATGGGTTTGCGCGGACGGAACTGGAGGTCGAGCTGAGCGCGATCCAGTTCGACGCGCTCTGGCCGCTGACCCGGGGTCACCGCCTGCGCAAAACCCGCCACGACCTCCCCCTGGGGAGCCTGACCGTGGAGGTGGACGTCTACAGCGGCTTGAACGAGGGACTGCTCGTGGCCGAGGTGGAGTTCGCCACCGAGGAGGAGGCCCACGCCTTTGTCCCACCCGAGTGGTTTGGGCGCGACATCAGCGCCGATTCCCGTTATAGCAACCGCATCCTGGCCCGCGAATGAACCCACCGCCGCTTAGCCTCCAAGCAAATGAAGCCCCCGGCGACGGGTTGCGCCGAATCGCCCGCAAACAGATCGACACCGCGCGCGCGGCGCTCAACAACGACTCCGACCCCGTCCGCTCCGTTCACGAGGCGCGCAAGGCGCTCAAAAAGCTCCGGGCCGCCTTCCGGCTGGTCTCAGGGAAGCTCGAACCCCGCCGCCGCGAGGTGGAAAAAGAGGCGCTCGGGGAAATCGCCCACCTTCTGGGGCCGATGCGCGATGCCGAAGTGCGCCTCCGGACGCTGGAGGCCCTCATCCGCACCGCCCCGGCCGAACCGGCAGAATTTACCGCCGTGCGCACGGCCCTCGTGGCCGACCGGGACCGCGTGGCGGCTTCGAGCGAGGAAACCGTGGGGCGCGCCCTGCGCCTTTTGGACAAAGCCCGCCGCCGGGTCCAGACCTGGCCCACCGATGCGCTGACCCCCGCCGACCTGAAGGCCGAGGTGCGGCGCGCCTACCGCAAAGGTCGCCGGACCCTGGAGGCCTACCGCGCCCAGCCGAGCCCCGAGGCCTTCCACGAATGGCGCAAGCGGGTCAAGGAACTCTGGTACCACCTGCGCATCGTGCGAGCCGCCTTCTCACCGGGCAAGGTACGCCGCTTGATTATGAAGCTCAAAGACATGGGCGGAATGGCCGGGGACGCCCACGACCTGGACGCATTGCGCGTCGGAGTGCAGCAACTGGTGGGGCCGGGCGTGCAGGCGGCGTTCATCATAGGCGAGATCGACACGCGCGAGCCGGAGTTCTACGCCGAAGCGCTGCGCCTGGGGGGGCGGTTCTACAAAAAGAGCCCCCGGGATTTCATAAAGGGCCTGGAGCGAAAGTAGCTCCCCAGCGAGGCAAAGCACACCGATTTTACCAGCGCCCTCTCAGGGCGCGACGGAAGGTTGCATGGTTGCCCCCAGGGGTTCGCTACGCTCAACCCCGGGCTATAGAACCCTGTGCGCTTTCAGCACACAAAGGCACCGCCGCAAAGACACCTCCTCGAAGGCCCCCCCCACCTCATCCTCTTCCCCCCTCCGTGCCCTCTGTGTCCTCTGTGGTGAAATCCCCCCCTACTTCTTCCCCGACTTTTCCCCTTCCTCGATCAGCTTCCAGAAGCCCGGCTTTTCGCCCAGCGACTTATCCTCCTCCACCATCGGGAGGTTCGAGCGGAAGAGAAAATCCCGGATCGTGTTCTTGTGCAGCACCCGGTCGATCGCGATGCCCTCCGCCGTTTTCTCGAAGTAAATCCGGAAATCCTTCACATGGCAGCGGTAGAGCGTCTTGCCGTCGCGCTCGATGTGGCCGAAGCGCGCGGGGTCGAGTTGGTCGAGGTCCTCGGGCAGGATCTGGAATTCGGCCAGCAGGTCGAGCTGGAGGTCCATGGGGAGCGCCGACATCTCGGCTGCGCTGATTTCGTTAAAGACGATCTGGAACATGAAAAGCGGGGTGAAAGGATGGAGAGTCTCTTCTCCTATCACTTCACCCCCTCGCGGTCTAGCAGCTAGATATAATACCTCATCACGCGCGGGCTGATCGAGGTGAAGATCTCCCACGGGATGGTGCCGGATTTTTTCGCCAGCTCGGTGGCGGTGATCTCCTCTTCCCCCTGGCGGCCGAGCAGTATTACCTCGTCCCCGGCGGCGGCTTCGGGCACCTTGGTCACATCCACCAGGATCTGGTCCATGGTCACTCGGCCCAGGAGCTTGCAGCGATGGCCCCGGATGAGGACCTCCGCCCCGGAGCCCGAGAGGTGGCGCTGGTAGCCGTCGGCGTACCCGGCGCAGACCGTGGCGATCCGCATCGGAGCCGGGGTGATAAACGTCCGCCCGTAGCTGACCCCGCGCCCCTTGGGAACCTGGCGGACCAGCGTAATGCGCGATTTCCAGGTCAGCACCGCCTGGATTTTATCCTGAAACTCCGGAAACGGGGAGACGCCGTAGAGCACCAGCCCCGGACGCACCACATCCGGGTTGCCCCCCTTGCCCAGCGCCTCTTGGGCGAAGGGCACGATGCCGCCGCTGGCCAGCGCGTGGACGGTGCCCGGGTCCAGCCCGGCTTCGTGGAAGCTGGCGATGAGGCGGTTCCAGAGATCGAGCTCCTTGTGGGTCCACTCGGGGTCCTCGTCTGGGACCGGCAGGTGGGTGGCCACGCCCGCGAGCTTCAGGCCGGGGAGAGCGGCGATGGCCCGGGCCACCTCCAGGGCCTCCTCGTGCCAGACGCCGATGCGGCCCATGCCGGTGTCGATTTTGAGATGAACGGCGTAGGGGGTCTTTAGCTCCAGGGCCTTGGCCAGAGCTGAGTAGGCTCGCGCCTCCTCCAGGGAGGAAAGGACGGGGATGAAGCCATTGCGGACCAGCGCCTCGCGCTCCTCGGCCAGCGCGGGCCCGAGGACGACGATGGGGGTATCCGGGGCGACCCGGCGAAGCTGGAGGGCCTCGGTGACACTGGCGACGCCAAACATTTCGACGAGATAGCGCAGCTCTCGCGTAAGTTCCACAACGCCATGACCATAGGCATTGGCTTTGACAATGGCCATGAGTTTGACATTCGGCCCCACATGGTCGCGGATAGCCCCGACGTTGTGGCGTAACGCGTCGAGGTCGATTTCCGCCCAGCAGCGGCGGAATGGTTCGGAAAGAAGATGAGACATGGTTTGGAACCCTACTTTGGGCCTATTTTTCGCCGTACTCAACCGTAACTTGCCGATTGGAAAAAGCCCTGTTACTGATATAGGCGATTACCTCCCCCATGAAAAAGATTCCTTTCGTCCTGCTGGCCTGCGCATCGAGCGCCTTGGCGCAAGTCTCCGTGACCCCTGACCAGCCGAATACTTCCGCACCCAGCGCCTCGGCTTCCGCTTCCGAGACGCCCGCTGCCGCCACTCCCGGGGAAGCGAAATCGGAGCCCGTGAAACGCGCCCGCCCGGTGGTGAAGAAAAAGGCGACCCCGGCCCCCACCCCGCAGGCCACGCCCACTCCCAAAAAACGCTCTGGTTTCTTCGGATTTTTCCGCAATATGTTCGGCGGCGGTGAAAAAGCCCCGCAGGCCACCCCGACCCCGACGCCGAAGGCTAAAAAAAAGGGCATCGCTTACCCTAAAGAATGGCTCAAAGAGGCCACACCCGCTCCCGAGGCCACCCCGGGCAAAAAAGAAACCGCGAAATCAGAAGCCGTGAACCCGGCCGCCACCCCCTCGGCGACTCCGAGCGCCAAGCCGACCGCGACCCCCAAGGCTACCCCGGTTTCCACCCCGGTCGCCGCTCCTTCTGCGGAGCCTTCCGCCACGCCCAAGCCCACGGCAACCCCGAAACCCACGGCCACGCCCAAGCCGACCGCCACACCCAAACCTTCGCCGATCGAGACCCCGACGCCCACCCCCACTCCGAAACCGACCCCGAAGCCGACTCCAACGCCCAAGGCAACGCCGACCCCCAAGGTCGTCGAGACCCCGGTAGCCACCCCGGTCCGCGAAGTTTCGCCCGAGGCCTATGCCAAGACCAAGGGGGCGGCGCTCCAAGACCCGAAAGTCGCCTCGGCGCTCCAGAAAATGCAGTCCACCCCCGAGGGAAGCGACGAGTACAAAGCCGCCGCCAAGGCCTACACCCAGGCGCTCTTTAATAAGATGCGCAAAATCGATCCCAGCCAGAAAGAGTCCCTCGACCGCCGGGAGGGAGCCTACCAGCGCCGTATCGACGCCGGGAAGCCGATCGTGGAGTAGAAGGGCCCGCGCTTTATAACCAGAAGCCCCAGAACGAGGTATAATCTTATCTCCCGGCTTATAACCATGAGCGGGTTACGCATTTTTCTGGAAAGTTGACTCGGCAGATGCTCTAGTTTCCGGCACGTTTTTACCCGATGCCTAAGAATACCGACCTCAAGAAAATCCTCCTCATCGGCTCCGGCCCCATTGTCATTGGCCAGGGCTGCGAATTTGACTATTCCGGCGTCCAGGCCTGCAAGGCACTGGCTGAGGAGGGTTATGAAGTCGTGCTGGTGAACTCCAACCCGGCCACCATCATGACCGATCCGGAGTTCGCGTCGCGCACCTACATCGAGCCGATCACGGCGGAAGTCGTCGAAAAAATCATCGAAGCCGAGCGTCCCGACGCCCTGCTGCCCACCCTCGGCGGCCAGACCGCCCTCAATACCGCCATGGAACTGGTGCGCAACGGCGCGCTGGAGCGCCACGGGGTCAAGCTCATCGGCGCCAACGCCGAGGCCATCGAAAAGGGCGAGGACCGGCAGAAGTTCAAGGACGCGATGATCAAGATCGGCCTTGACGTGCCGAAATCGGGCACCGTCCACTCTCAGGAAGAAGCCCGCAAGGTCGCCGCCGAGATCGGCACCTTCCCGCTCATCATCCGCCCCGCCTACACCCTCGGCGGCGCAGGCGGCGGCATCGCCTACAACCGCGAGGAATACGACACCATTATCGCCCGCGGCCTGGATCTTTCCCCGGTGAGCGAAGTGCTCGTCGAAGAGTCCCTCCTCGGCTGGAAGGAATACGAGATGGAAGTGATGCGCGACCGCAACGACAACTGCGTCATCATCTGCTCCATCGAGAACTTTGACCCGATGGGCGTCCACACCGGCGACTCCATCACCGTCGCCCCGGCCCAGACCTTGAGCGACCGGGAATACCAGGTCATGCGCGATGCCAGCTTCGCCGTCATCCGCGAGATCGGCGTCGAGACCGGCGGCTCCAACATCCAGTTTTCCGTCAACCCCGAGAACGGCCGGATGATCGTCATCGAGATGAACCCGCGCGTCTCCCGCAGCTCCGCCCTGGCCTCCAAGGCCACCGGGTTCCCCATCGCCAAGATCGCCGCCAAGCTGGCCGTCGGCTACACGCTGGATGAAGTCCGCAACGACATCACCCGCGAAACGCCCGCCTCCTTCGAGCCGACCATCGACTACTGCGTCGTCAAAATCCCGCGCTTCGCCTTTGAGAAATTCCCGCAGGCCGACTCCACCCTCACCACGCAAATGAAGAGCGTGGGCGAGGCCATGTCCATCGGGCGCACCTTCAAGGAATCGCTCCAGAAGTGCCTCCGTTCGCTCGAAATCGGCCGCGCCGGTCTCGGCAACGACGGCAAGAAACTGCCCGCCCAGCTCCCCGACGGCACCTGGGACATCGACTTGATCACCCGCAAGCTGGCCACGCCGAATTTCCTGCGCGTCTTCTACCTGCGTTACGCCTTCCTCGCCGGGTTTGACCTGGAGAAAATTTTCGACCTCACCAAGATCGACCGCTGGTTCCTCATGCAGATCCAGCAGCTCGTGGAGGAGGAGACCGCCTACGTCAACGATCCGCAGAACATCCCGCTCCTGCGTGCCAAGAAGCTCGGCTTCTCCGACAAACAGCTCGCTCAGATGGCGGGCGTCACCGAGGCGGAGATCCGCTGCCAGCGCAAAGACGCCGGGATTATCCCGACCTACCGCCTGGTCGACACCTGCGCCGCCGAGTTCGAGGCCTACACCCCTTACTACTACTCCACCTACGGCGACGAGAACGAGACCAAGCCCTCCGACGGGCGCAAGAAGGTCATGATCCTCGGCGGCGGCCCCAACCGCATCGGCCAGGGCATCGAGTTCGATTACTGTTGCGTCCACGCCTCCTTCGCCCTGCGCGAAAAGGGCTTCGAGACCCTGATGGTCAACTCCAACCCCGAAACCGTCTCCACCGACTACGACACCAGCGACCGCCTCTACTTCGAGCCGCTCACCCTGGAAGACGTGCTCAATATCTACGAGCAGGAGCAGTGCTGGGGCGTCATTGTCCAGTTCGGCGGGCAGACCCCGCTCAACCTCGCCAACGGCCTCAAGGCCAACGGCGTCAACATCCTCGGCACCCAGCCCGAGAGCATCGACACCGCCGAAGACCGCAAGAAATTCGCGGCGATGATCGACAAGCTCGCCCTCCTCTGCCCCCCCAACGGCACCGCCACCAACGAGGCCGAGGCCGTCGAAGTCGCCACCCGCATCGGCTATCCCGTGCTCGTCCGTCCGTCGTTCGTCCTGGGTGGCCGCGCCATGGAAATCGTCTACAACGAAGCCGACCTGCGCCGCTACATCCGCACCGCCGTCGAAGCCAGCCCCGAGCGCCCCGTGCTCGTCGACCGCTTCCTGGAGGACGCCACCGAAGTCGATGTTGACTGCATCAGCGACGGCGAGACCGTCGTTATCGGCGCCATCATGGAGCACATCGAATACGCGGGCATCCACTCCGGCGACTCCGCCTGCGCCATCCCCTCCTTCTCGCTTTCCCAGACCGTCAAGGACAACATCGCCGAGGCCACCAAGGCCATGGCCCTGGAGCTGAAGGTCAAGGGCCTCATGAACGTCCAGTTCGCCGTTAAGGACGAGGTCGTCTACATCCTCGAAGTCAACCCGCGCGCCTCGCGCACCGTGCCCTTCGTCTCCAAGGCGATCGGCGTGCCGCTGGCCAAGTACGCCGCGCGCATCATGGGGGGCGAGACGCTCGCGCAGATCGGCTTCACCAAGGAAATCGTGCCAACGCACTACTCCGTGAAAGAAGCCGTCTTCCCGTTCATCAAATTCCCGGGAGTCGACATCGCCCTCGGGCCGGAAATGAAATCGACCGGCGAGGTCATGGGTATCGACTCCACCTTCGGCCTGGCCTACGCCAAGGCGCAAATGGCCGCCCAGCCGCAGCTTCCGAAGGGCGGCAACCTCTTCATCAGCGTGCGCGACAGCGACAAAGCGCACGTAGTGGAGCTGGCCGCGGGCTTTGCCAAGCTCGGCTTCAAGCTGTTCGCCACCGGCGGCACCGCCAAGGCCCTCTCGGGCGCGGGCGTGGCCGTTACCAAGCTCTACAAGGTCGCCGAAGGCCGTCCCAACGTGCTCGACATGATCAAGAACGGCGAAATCGCCTTTGTCATCAACACCCCGAGCGGCAAAATTCCGCGCGAGGACGAGGTGAAGATCCGCAGCGCCGCCGTGGCCAACCGCATCCCGATCATGACCACGCTCGACGCCGCCAAAGCGAGCTTGAGCGGCATCGAAGCCATGAAAGAAAAGGGGCTCAGCGTTTGCCCGATCCAGGAGCACCACAAGCGGCTCCGGGAGAGCCTCCAGGGGCGGTAACCCCCTAAAACGGGGAATAGGATTAGCCGCAAAAAGGCGCAAAAAGCGCAAAAGGAAAGAGATGCGCTGATTTTGCGCCTCTTGCGCCTTTTTGCGGCTATCTCCGTCGCCGTTTTTGCACCGGATAAACTCCCAGGCGCTTTACGCGCCGACCGGGCGGGGGGCCACGCCGCCTCTCGCCAGCAGGCGTTCGATGGCGGCCCAAACCTCTTCGTCAGGGATGCCTTCCATCGATTCGGGGGTCGGGGATGCGGGATTTTTCCTCGCAAGCTCGATCACCTCATGCCTCCCGGATGATCGGTCCAGCGGTCCCACATCGCTTGCCGGAATGAGGTAGTGATGAATGGAGACGGTGGGGCACTTGACGGCGAAGGCGAGGTGCATCACCCCGGTGTCTGAGCTGACCAGCAGGCGGGTAAAGGTGAGCAGCGCGGCGGTCTCCTCCAGCGTGGTCTTGCTGCACAGGTTGATCACGCCCGGGCAGGCGCTCTCGATCGCGGTGGCTTGAGGCTCGTTGTCGCGGCCTCCGGTGAGCACCACGGCGAGATCGTAGCGTTCGTTAAGCCAGCGAATCGCCCGGATATAAGCCTCCACGGGCCAGTTGCGCCAGCCGAGCGTTGTTCCGCCGCCGGTCTGGAAGATGATGAAGGGCTTCTCGATCCAGCCCGCAAACCGCTGCCGCACCGCAGAACGCTCCTCCTCCGTGGGCGCATAGACCATGGAGCTGTCGCCCGGCAGGCCGCCCGCAGCTTCCGCCACCCGCATCATGCGCGCGGTCATGTGGCCCCGGTTGGGCGCGTCCACGGGGTGGGAAAGCAAAAAGGTATAGGGCTCACTGCGCCAGAGCGGGCCAAAGAGCGCCCGGCGGTTGATGCAGTAGGCCAGCGGCAGCACCTCTTTATTGGTGTTGAGTAAAACCACGATGCCCGGCCGGTTCCACCGGAATTTCCAGAGCAGCCCGAGGGCGTAACGCGGGGATTTCCCGTAGGAAACGACCTCGGCCACGTCCGGGTGGTGGAGGGCGATGGTCCGGCGCTTGTGATGGGCGCAAACCACGATCCGCGCTTGTGGGTAGGCCTTCTTAAGGCTGCGGATCGCGCCGCCCTGGAAAAGGGCATCGCCGATGCCGGTGCAGCTGAACACCAAAATCAGCGACGGGTCGCGGGGAAGCGGCCCGGGGACGGGCGGGAAAACCCGGCTTACGGCGCGGAAGAAGGCGAGGGTGAAAGCCTGAACAAAACGTTTCCACATAGCGCGGGGGGCTAGCAGGCGGCGGTGATGACTTCCCGCAGGTCTTTGATAAAGCGCGGGATGTTATGGGTTTCGCGGATATATTCGACTGCGGCACGGGCTTTTTGGGCGTAGAACTCGTCGTCCTCCATCATGCGGCGGATGGCGGGGATGAACCGGTCCACGCCCTCAAAGCCGTCGCCGTTGATCTCGCCCACGAACTCGCCAAAGTGCTCCGCCAGCCCCTCCCGCTCCAGGCAGGTGACGAGCGTGGTCCCGTAGGAGAGCCCCTCCAGCCACGAAATCGGGATGCCCTCCCAGATGGCCGTGGAGAGCATGACCCGCGAGTCCTTGAGGAGTTGCTTCTTTTTCTCCCCCTCGTCGTGGCCGACGAAGTGGAGGTTGGGGAGGTTGGAGAGGTCGCCCTCCATGTACGGCGCGAGCATCCGGCGGTTGTCCTCCGGGTTGCGGAAGAACTGCCCCAGGACGTAAAAATCATATTCCGGCATCCGTTTGGCGACTTCACAGAAGAGCCAGCAGCGCTTCTGTGCCTCCAGGCGGCCCAGGAAGACGACCGCTTTTTTCTTCTTGGCGAGGTCGAACTGGAATTCCCAGTCGATGTCCACCGGGTTCGGGAGAAAGCGCACGGGCGTCTCTTTGGGCAGGTGGTAGAGCTCGATGCCCAGCGGATTGAGCGACCGCCCCTGGGAGATGAAGCCGACCCGCTTCTGCGCGTTGAGCTTCTCGACAAAATCGTAGATCTTGGGGTTGAAGAAAAAAGGGCACTTAAGGGATTGCAGCGTGTTGACGGTGCACCAGGCCGATTCCGGGCGGGGGTCCTGAATCCAGAGGATCAGGCGCTTGGAGGGGTCGGGCTCGTTTTTAAGGGCGTAGGTACTGGTCAGCTCAATGCTCAGGTAGACGCTGTAGTTTTGCTTTTTGAGCCAGCGTTTCGCGAAGAACGACCACCGGGGAAGCCGGTAGAGCGTACAGCCGTCCTCCTCGTAGCGTTGGGCGGAAAAGTTCTTTTTGCCGCGGCCCAGCAGCACCTCGACCTCGATCTGTTCGTTGGGAATGTATTTGGCGACGTATTTGCGGGCCAGAAAGCCGTAGCCGCCGAAGGGGGTGCCCGCGCCTCCGAAAAATTCGTCAATGATCAATCCGACTTTGATTTTTCGGCCTGCGGTGTTCGATGTCATGGGTAGAGGGCTGTGGCGTATGGGGAGGTATACTGGATAATGGAGGTCTTTTTTCAATAGCAATATCGACGTTTCCGCCTTGACGCGAGAGGTGCGGCTTCGCGACACTTCGCGGCAAGTTTCATGGACGGTTCTTATTTATCAACGCGGATCCTCTGCCTGGGCGATCTGGGCTTTCAGAAGGAAAGGGACTGCGACCTGTGCTTTTTCCTGCACTACGCAAATGCCGATTTCGTTCATTGCGGAGCGAAGCCTGCCGTCCATGCCGTGGACCGGTGCATTTCCCTCACGGAGGCCCGGCGGCGTTTCCTTGGAGGTAAGTATGACTTGGTGGTAGCTGGTAAGCTGCCGACGCTGGAGCCCAACCCGCGAAAGTCCTTTTTCCACCGCTGGGCGGGGGTTGCGGGGAGGCTGTGTCGGGTCGCCTCCTCGTGGCGGGGGGTGCGGCTGGCGCGTCTGCTGGAGCTTTTCGCCCCACGGCTGGTAATCCTGGATATGGAGGACCGCCCCATCATTGATAATATGCGCTTCCGCGCGGCCTCGCTCTGCCGCCTCTACTTTAAGCGCGAGCTGCCGCAGAACCCGTGCAACGCCTTTCTCTACACCACGGCTCGGAACGAGGATAACGGCAACATTCAGCGCCAGCCGGGGTTCGCGAAGATCCTCGCGAAGCTGAAGCCAATTTCGCTGGGCGTCGAGCCGGGGCTTGCCAAGGGGGCAGAGCCCGGGAATGCGGGCAAGAAATACGACGTGTTCTTCGCGGGGACGACCTACAACCGGCCCACGCGCCTCTCCGGGCTGGAGCAGCTGCGCAGGCTGCGGGCGGAGGGCTACCGGGTCGATCTTCCGGAAGAGCGGCTTTCGCAGGAGGAATTCTGGGAACGCTGCGCGCAGTCGCTGGTGGTCTGGTGTCCGGAGGGGTTCGGGTGGGATTGTTTCAGGACGTATGAAACGGCCGCGGTGGGGGCGGTTCCGCTTATCCAGTATCCCACCATCCAACGGCATGCGCCGCTTATCGACGGCGAACACGCGCTCTACTACGGCGTCGAAGAGGGGCAGCTCTATGTGAAACTCAAAGCGGCCCTGGCCGACCGAGAGCACTTGCGCGAAATGGGTCGCCGCGCGCGGGAGCACGTGGAGCGCCACCATACCTTTGATCTCCTGGCGCGGTACGTGATCGAGGAGAGCCTGAAGGTCATCCAGGCTCCTGAATAGCGGGCCGCCGCGCTACGCGGACAAGTTCTTTTCCCAAAAATGGCGGCTGGTCAGCTCGGGGAGCGCTTCGCGGTAGTCCTTGCGGATCCGGTCGAAGTTACGCCAGAAATGAACCAAGCGGCGCAGGAAAAGGAGGTATTCTTTGAAAAAGCGCTTCTTGTCGTGAACCGCGACAAAGCCGCACTGGAGCGGTTCGTATTCGTAGTAGACTTTGCGGAAAAGGAAGATCGCCTTGGTGTCGCCGGTAAAACTTTTTTTCTGAAAGAGCGTTTTTTCTCTCAAAAAGCATGAAGGGAGTAAAAAACCGTTGAGCGTCAGTTTTCCCAAGAGTTTTTTGAGGGGGTTGTGTTTCCCATTGAAATATTTCAAGGATGACGGTTTTTGCTCCATTACAGCCATTTTTTCGTTCGAAGGAATGGAGGCAAGCTGTGAAAAGACGTCGCTCATGCCGATATTATCGCGCCAGAATTGCGGCCCTGTGGCGACATGCTCAAGCGCCAGGGAAATCGTGGCGGCCGACGCGTAGCAGTAGGAATAGAGCCGCTCCCTGAAACACCGGTGGATCAGCTTGCATATTTTCGCCTTTTTCAACGAAGACGCGGCTAGCTGGAGTAATAGCATGCCGCGGGTGTCCAGATATTGAGTGGTCGGCGTGGCTTTGTAGCCGAAATCCAGCCCCCAGCTGCCCACTCCATTGAGGGTGCAGATATTGAAGCCGTTCATGATGGAAAAGGCGGCGTCATCGCACCTGACAAAGAACGGAAAGGCGTAGGCGCACACATCGCTCAATTTGAACCCGAAGAACCACCATGGGCCATAATTGGGGATGACGCCTTTGGTTTCGGCCTGCAATAAATCCGCCACCTTGCGGGTATCCAGCTTGGCGGTGACGGAGTGGAAAGTTCCATCAAACAGACCGCCGTTTTCCTTTAATCGGAAAGGTTCGGTCTCGAACAATAAACTTCCCGACACCGTCAGCTTGGGGGTGTGGGAAAAAGAGAGGAGGGCGTAGGCGCGGCGGATCGATTCGGTCTCGCACGAAGCGTCGTCGTCCATGAAGAGGCAGTGGGTGAAGCGCCCGGAATCCTCCAGATGCAGAAGCCCGCGCATGAATCCGCCGGAGCCTCCGAGGTTGCGGTTGGGGATCAGCGTGATGCCCTCGGCCTCGCTGGGAAGGAGGGTGCGCGAGTTGTCCACGACGATCAGCTCGATCCGGTCGCGGTAGAGCGGGTCTGCCAGCAAATCCTGCTTAAGCCTTTCAATGGCGGGCAGGACGTATTCGCGCCGGTTAAAGTGCGTGATGACGACGCCCAAGTGGGTTTCACATTCCGGTTGGGTCTGGGTTCCGTAGAAGCCTCCGGTGAATGCGGCGTCATCCTGCAGAGCAGTTAGGGAAAAATAAAGCAGCCCTGACTCTAGCTTGTCCCAAAATTCCAGATCAACGCGGGTTTCCGTTTCCCCGAGGGCGATTTCCTGTTCGCTGAGCCATTGATGCGGGGTGCCAAACCGATGCAGGCCGAAGCGCAGGAGAAAACGCCCCCGGCCCGATAAAAAGAGCGTCAAATCCCGGATGTGCGTGTGCTTTTTCCAGACGTTGACCGATAGCGCGTTGAAATACGTGTCGAAGGTGATTTGGCTGTCGGCACCCAGGAGGATGGTTTGTTCATTTGGGCGGAAGATGCAGTCCTCTCCCTCCTTTCTCACATACATTTCATCCGGCGCGTCAAAACAGAGATTGGGCAGCACTAACCGTTGCAGGTGAAAAAAGGGCATCTGATGCATTGAGGCTATGCGGACAAGTTCTTTTCCCAAAAATGGCGGCTCGTCAGCTCGGGGAGGGCTTTGCGGTATTCCTCCTGGATCTTGTCGAAGTTGCGCCGGAAATGATACAGGCGGCGCAAGAAAAGCAGGTATTCTTTGAAATAGCGTTTCTTGCTGTGAACCGCGATAAACCCGCACTGGAGCGGCTCATATTCGTAGTAGACTTTGCTATAGCGGAAAATTGCCAGGGCGTTGCCCGTAAACCCCTTTTCTTGGAAAAGCACCCGATTTTTGAAAAAGCAGGAAGGCAGCAAAAAGCCGTTCAGCGTTATTTTCCGCAAAAAGGTGTTGATCCGCCGATGTTTTCCCTTGAACCGTTTCAATCGGTATTTGCTTCTGTCCAAGGGAACCAATTTTTCGCTCGAGCCCATGGTTGCGAGCTGTGGAAACAGATTGCCCATGTCGATGTTTTCGCTCCAGAAGCGCGGCCCTTTGGCAACATGCTCAAGCGCCAGAGAAATGGTGGCGGCGGAAGCGTAGCAGTAGGAATAGATTTGTTCCTTGAAGAATCGGTGAATTGATTTGCACAGCTTGCCCTTTTCAAGAGGGGAAAGCGCAATTTGCAGGACTAGGCGGGACCGGGCGTCCAGGTAATGAGTCGTCGGGCCACATTTATATGCAAAATCTGATCCATGGCACCCGACCCCATTGAGGATGCAAATTTCGAATCGGTTCATGACCGAAAAAGCGATGTCATCACCTCTTACGAAAAAGGGGAAGGCGTAGACGCAAACTTCAGACAGTTTGAATCCGAAAAACCACCATGCGCCGTAGTTGGCTGATTTCCCGGAAGATTCCGCTTTCAATAAATCGTCGAGATCCCTGACGTCCAAATCCGGATTGATCGGGTGAACGATTTTATCGAGCCGGCCTCCCGTTTCTACCAACCGGTAGGGCTCCAGCTCCCGCAGCAAGGTCCCCGCTATGGCGAGCTTGGGATTCCGGGCATAGGAGAGGAGAGCATAGGAGCGGCGGATCGATTCGGTTTCGCACGAAGCGTCGTCGTCCATGAAGAGGCAGTGGGTGAAGCGTCCGGCATCTTCGAGGTGCAAGAGCCCTCGCATGAATCCGCCGGAGCCTCCGAGATTGCGGCTGGGGATCAGCGTGATGCCCTCGGCCTCATGGGGAAGGATGGTGCGCGAGTTGTCCACCACGATCAGCTCGATTCTGTCGTGAAAGAGCGGGTCTGCCAGCAATTCCCGCTTGAGCCTTTCAATGGCCGGCAGGACGAATTCGCGCCGGTTGTAGTGTGTGATGACGACGCCCAAATGGGCTTCACATTCTGGTTGGGTTCGGGTTCCGTAGGAGCCTCCGGTGAATACGGAGTCATCCTCAAGGGCAATCAGGGAAAAATAAAGCAGCCCCGACTCCAGCTTGTCCCAGAATTCCAAGTCAACGTGTGTTTCCGTTTCTCCCAGGGTGATTTCCTGTTCGCTCAGCCATCGCTGTGGGTTGCCAAACCGGTGCAGTCCGAAGCGCAGAAGAAAGCGTCCCCTGCCTGATAAAAAGAGCGTCAAATCCCGGATTTGCGTGTGCTGTTTCCAGACCTTGACCGATAGCGCATTAAAATAGGTGTCGAAAGTGACCTGGCTGCCTTTGTCGAGGAGGATGGTTTGGTCTTTCAGCCGGAAGATGCAGCTTTCGCCCACATCCCTTGTATACATTTCAAGAGGTGAAATGGATCGAAAATCTGGCAGCACCAAGCGCTGTATAATAAAGTAGCCCGGTTTGAACATGTGGTGGTTTGGAGGAAGAGAATAAGAGTCTATTTAAAAACGGATGATTAAATAATATAAAAACATACGTTATATATCCGTGAAGGTAGATCCACTCAGTTTTTCGGAAGAACCTTCCGGTAAAGGGCGTCCATCTCCGCGAGCATGGCGGTGGCGCTGAATTTTTCACGAACGGTCTCTTGGCCCCCGGCGGCCAGCGCGGCTCTCAAGGGCGCGTCGTCGTGGAGCTTGCGGATGGCGTTGACCAGGGCGTCCACGTCTTTCGGAGGGACGAGCAGGCCGTTTTTCCCCTCTTCGATCAACTCCACGACGCCGCCCACAGGGGTGGCGATGACCGGCAGGCGGGAGGCCATGGCTTCCAGAGCGGCGATGGGCAGGCCTTCCCAGCGGGAGGGCAGGACAAAGAGGTCGAAGGCGTGGATAAAGTCGGCCAGGTCCCGGCGCGCGCCGGTCAAGACGACGGCGTCCTGAAGCCCGCGTCGCCGGATGCGTTCGGCGAGCGAGTCCCGCAGGGTTCCCTCGCCGACGATGAAGGCCTTGAGTCCGGGGATTTCTCCGCGCAGGCGGGCGACGGCGTCGATCAGGAACCGGTGGCCTTTCTGCGTTTCCAGCCGCCCGATGCAACCGAGGACGAAGGCGTCACCGGGGATGCCCAGCCGTTCGCGCGCTTCCTGGCGGCCGGGCGCGTTGGCCCATTTCGAGAGGTCCAGGCCGTTGCGGATGGTGGTTACTTTTTGCGGGGAAACCCAGTCGCGCCGGATGACGTAGTCGCGCACTAGGTCGGAGACGGCGACGATTCTGGCGGTTTTCCAGGAGAGCAGCCAGTTGTAGATTCTCCGCTTGAGCTTGAATGTCGCGTAGACGTTATGCTCGGTGGTGATGGCGGGCACTCCGGCGAACCCCGCGGCGATGCGGGAATAGATCCCGGCGTGGTAGAGGTGCGAGTGGACGAGGTCGATGTGCTTTTCCCGGATGAGCCGGTAGAGGCTGCGGCAGGCGGCGAGATCGAATCCGTGCGTCGTGTGGCCCCACGAGACGACGTCGATGCCGAGGGCGCGGATTTCCTCACCGATTTTCCCGAGGGTTCCGATGCAGCATACAACGGGCTCGTACTTGGAGCGGTCGATGTTTTTCACCACCGTGAGCATCAGCTCCTCCGCGCCTCCGATGGGCAGGGTCATGTAGACGTAGAGGACTCGGATCATGGTCAATGGGTGGTGCCGGGGTAAAGAAGGTCGATGGCCCGCAGGACGGTTTCGACGGGCAGTTCGCTCAAGGGATGGATGGGGGTTTTCGGGGTGAAGTGGGTGACGGGGCCGGGGTTGCCGGGGTAAAGGATGATGGCCCGGGGGTGCCGGGGCCTCCAGACGTACGGGTTGGTCTGGCCAAAGAGGGCGATTTGCGGGGTGCCGAATGCCGCGCCGATGTGGACGGGGGCGGAGTCCATGCTCAGGAGCAGCGAGGAGCGGCGGATGATGGCGCAGAGGCCCAGGAGGTCGATTTTGCCCGACAAGTCGTGTGGGGCGGTGTGCATCCTCCCACGGATGGCCGCCAAGTGGGTCTGTTCGAAGGTGTCGTTGCTGCCGGTGATGACGCAGGGCAGGCCTAGCTCGCCCTGGCAATGGTCGATGACGGCGGCCCAGTTTCCCGGCTCCCAGTATTTTTCCGCGCGGGCGGTGCCGGGGTGGACGACGGCAAAGGGCCCCTCGATGCCCAGCTCGGCCAGGCGTTCTCCGGCCTGTCGCTCGGTCTCGGGGGGCGGGGTCAGCTCGATGGGGGGCGGGGTGGCGGCGTCGTAGCGGATGCCCAGGGGGGCGAGCAGGTTGAGGTGGTGGTCCACGGTGTGGCAATCGACCACGCTGGAATCGACAAATTCGTTGTAGGCCCAGGCCCGGTGCGGATAGCGCCGGGTGTGCTGGAAGGTAATCCGCCGCCCTGCCCGCGAAAGGAGGGCGAAGAAAGCGGCCCGGTCGTTGCCGGTGAAATCCAGGCAGACGTCATATTTTCCCTTGGCAAGGCGGGTGAGCAGCTCGGTGTTAAAGCTGTGGCGGCGGTAGATGAGGGCCTCGTCCACAGTGGGGATGCCCGGCAGCAGCCCCTGGCAGCCCTCCAGCAGGCAGAGCGTCAGGCGCGCCTCGGGGAAGGCGGCTTTCAGGGCGCTCAGCGCCGGGAGCGTCAAAATCAGATCGCCAATCCTCTTGAGTTCAAGGACGAGGATGTTCATGGTATGGCGCTACGGATGGATTCATGACCGAAAGGCGCCGAGGCTAGGGGATCGACCGGGGCATTTCAAGTTTTCCCTCTGGGGGAAGCGAGGGTACTCCACTAGGCGGCAAGAAGGGTTTCTCTGATAGTACGATAGAGGGAAACGAGGCAACCTGAAGTTTTTCCGTATCCGATATTGGGCTGAATGGAAGCTTCCTCAAATTTTTTTCCCTCCTCGGTAGCGCCGGTTCCCCCACGGGACGCCGCGCAGCGCCCCGTGGCGGTGCAATACTGTGCCACTTTCCTCAAGCCGGAGATGTTCCACATTTACCGCCAGATCACGGCTCTGGAGAACTGGCGTCCCCATATCATTTGCCAGAAGCGGGAGGGGGGCGGGCGTTTCCCGTTTGATGAAGCGGCCCTTACCGTCCTGCCCAAGCCGCGCACGCATTCGCTGCGGCGCATCTGGGTGAAGCAGATCCGCCACCGCCCGGTGATGATCTACGAGAGCGAGGCCCGGCGGATCGCGGAGGAGATCGAGCGGGTAGGGGGCGAGGTGCTGCATGTTTATTTTGGCAATATCGCCGTGCATACGCTGCCGCTTCTGAGGCATTCGCCCGTGCCGGTGGTGGTCTCTTTCCACGGTGCGGACGCCGGGGTGGACATGGATTGGCCTGCTTACCGGGTGGCGATCGAGGAGACCTTCCGGGTGGCGACGCTGGTGCTGGCGCGATCGGAGGCGCTCGGACAGCGGTTGCTGGAGGTGGGCTGCCCGCCGGAGAAGCTCCGGATTCACCGCACCGGCATTCCGCTGGAAAATTTTCACTTTGCGCCGCGGTCGTTCCCCTGGGATGGGGCCTGGAGGCTCTTCCAAGCCTGCCGATTGATTCCCAAGAAAGGCCTTCACACCGCGCTGCGGGCGTTCGCGACGTTCTCTTTGGCGCATCCGGGGTCCACCTTTACCATCGCCGGGGAGGGCCCCTTGCTGGAGGAATTGCAAGCCCTGGCCTCGGAACTGGGGGTGGCGGAGGTCGTTCGCTTTACGGGGTTCCTTAAGCCCGAGGCGCTGGCGAAGCAACTGGCTGCGGCCCATGTATTTGTCCATCCGAGCGAAATCGGCCCCGATGGCAACCAGGAGGGTGTGCCCAACTCGATGCTGGAGGCCATGGCCACCGGGATGCCCGTGGTGGCGACCCGGCACGGCGGCATTCCCGAGGCCGTCGAGGAGGGGGTGAGCGGCTACCTTGTTGCGGAGCGGGACGCCGAGGCGCTGGCCGAAGCGCTGGAACGAATCACCGCCGATCCGGCCCGCTACCGGCGCATGGGCGCGGCGGCGGCCCGGGCCGTGGCTGAGGGCTTCGAGAGCCATAGCCAAGCCCGGACGCTGGAGCGCTTCTACGCGGAGGCTGCCGGGATGGGTGCCCTGGCCGCAGTATAGGGTGGTCAAGAGGGGTTGCCGGGAGCGGCTTTTTATGATTCGCTTGGCGGCTCCATGAGCCTGCCCCTGTCCCTAGCCATCATCACCTGCAACGAGGAGGAGAACCTCCCCCGCCTGCTGGAGAGCGCCTGGGGGCTGGCGGCGGAAATCGTAGTGGTCGATTCCGGTTCCACCGATGCCACCGAGACGATCGCGCGGGCCGCCGGGGCGAGTTTTCTTAAAGCGCCCTGGGAAGGGTTCATCCTCCAGAAGAACCGGGTGCTTGAGGCCTGCACGCAGCCGTGGATCCTCTTTCTCGATGCCGACGAAGCACTTTCTCCGGAGCTGGCTGCTTCGCTGAAAGGGCTCTTTGCAGGCGGCGCTGCCCCAGAGGCCGACGGCTACTGGATCAACCGGCGCACGTGGTACCTGGGCGCGTGGATCTGGCATGCGTGGTACCCTGAATGGCGCTTGAGGCTGGTCCGGCGCGGCACGTGCCGCTGGGGCGGGATGGACCCGCACGACGTCCTGAAGATCAACGGCACCACCGCCCGCCTCAAAGGGGACCTGCTGCACTACTCCTACCGCGACCTTGAGGACCAACTGCGGCGCACGGTAGCCTATTCCCGCATCATGGCTCGCTCCTACGCGGCGTGTGGGCGCAAGTTCCGGTGGCGCTATTTGCTGCTATCGCCGCTTTTCGCGTTCATCAAGCCGCTGGTGCTCAAGGGCGGCTGGCGCGACGGCTGGCGCGGGTTCGTGATCGCGGGCATCCGGATGTTCGACTGCTTTGCCAAGTACGCCTTCCTGCTCGAACAAGAGCGAAATGGGAAAAAGTAGGCGGTTTTAGGTGCCCTTTACTTCTGCCGGTGCTTTTTCAGGTCGCGCTGGAGGTCGTCGTCGGCCGATTCGATCATCCCGTGGAGGATTTCCGTGGAGATGCAGTTCGCGCCGAACCCGGTCGCGGTGTCCTGTTCCGCTACGTCGTTGGTGGCCACGGTGAGGTCATGGGTGTGGCCGTAGGCCGCCGCGAGCCGTTCGATGACGCTGTCGGCGGTGACGCTGCTGCCGGAATAGAAGATCTGGATGCCGCCGGGCGCGGTCTCTTCGCTGGAGCGCTCCCCGCCCTGGCCGTCGAAGACCACCACGACCCGGATGCCTGAGATATCCTGGTACTGTGTGAGCTTTTGGATGAGCGCATCACGCGCCAGCACCATGCGGCGGCGGTGGAGCTCCGTCAGCTCCGGCCACGAAAAAATGGCGCTGTGGCCGTCTACGATGAGGAAACGAGCCATGCGCCAGATTGTTATTTCGATTGAAGAAGAGCTTACTTCTTGGCCTTCGGAGCGGCCACGGCGGCGGCGCCCTTGGCGATTTTTTTGCGTTCGTTGTAGGCTTTGCGGCGGCGGCGTTTGAGAACGGTTTTCAGTTGTTGACCCATAGGAGCGCAATTTTACGCGCTTTGGGGCACTCGGTGCAAGAGAAGAGCATTGGAAATTATTCAAGTAAAACTGCTCCGTTGTTGCCGGAGGCGGCAAATTATGCTTGGCTCTGCGCCCAATGAACTTGTCCCCCTCCCGCGTCATGGTCGCGGCGGCCTGCTTAAGCCTTGCCGCCTGCGCCACCCACCGTCCCCGCTTCACCCCAGCCCCCATCAAAGCTCCGCCCGTGGTTGTCGGGAAGGTCGCGCTCGTCCGTGCCGACGCGGGCTTTGCACTCGTGCAGACGGCCGCCAAGCTCGAAACCGGTGAAACGCTCACCTCGCGCGACAAAGACGGCGTCGCGACGGCCACGCTGAAAGTCAGCGACGAGAAGAAGCAGCCCTTCATCATCGGCAATATTGCCAAGGGTGCGCCCAAGGCGGGCGAACTCGTGACCAAGGAGCCCTTCTAGGCCGCTCCGGTTCAGTTGCCCAACCAAATTTCAACGACGGGGCGCAGGTAGCTTTTGCAATCTGCGCCCCGTTTGCGTAATGCTCTGCTCCCATGGGCCTTCTGTATCTGTTCTTGGTTGTCGTGGCGATTACGACCACGGCCCTGATCGCCAAGCTGGCCGCGCGCCGGGGCGTGGGTGCTCTGGCGCTCTCCAACGCCCTTTTTTACGTCGGCGCGCTCCTGGGGGCGGTGGTCTTCTGGCGGCACGGCGGGGCGGAGATCACGCCCAAGGCCCTGGCCATCGGCGCGCTGGGCGGGGTCGGCGGGGCGTTCGCGGTCCTGGCGTTTAACCAGGCCGTGCGCATCGGGCATTTCGGCTATTCCAACGCCATTTACCGCTCGGCGTTTCTCGTGCCGGTGGTTTTCGCGCTTGTTGCTCTGGACGCGCCGCTGGGAGCACCCAAAGCCGTCGGGATCGGCTGCATCCTGGCGGGGATCTTCCTGATGTCCTGCACGCCGCAGCCGGGCGGGGCCATGGGCAAGGCGGCGATCAACTTCCGCTGGGTGGCGCTCATTCTGCTCGCCTTTTTATTCAGCGGCGGGCCCCGAATAGGCCAGACGCTCACCAAGGTTTGCCACGTGGACGACGTGCTCTATCTTTTCCTATCCTACGCCATCGGCGCGGGGGTCCTGATCGCCATTTCCGGCAAATCGGCCTTCCAAAGGGCGGCCCTCCCGTGGGGGATCGTCTTGGCGGTGGCCAGCTACCTGGGCGTCTGGTTTACGCTTAAGGCCCTGGAGCGGCTTAGCCCGTACGTCGTCTTCCCCGTCTCCCTTTCCGGCCCCATTCTGCTCGGGCTCGGCTTTTCGCTGGCGCTCTTTCGCGAGCGGATCGCCCCGCGCGGGTGGGCGGGCATCGCCCTCGGGTTGGGCGGTATCGCCATCCTTTCCGTTTGGAAATAGGCTGGTTATTCCCGGGCGTGGCGCAATGATGGAGGCACCGTGACCAAAGCCGAACTTCGCAAGGCCATCCGGGTGCGGCTCGCTGCACTGAGCCCGGAAGCCGTTGCCAAAAAATCCGCCGCCATCTGCCTGGACCTCTCGCATACCCCCGAGTGGCGCGAGGCCCGGACCGTCGGCCTTTTCGCCCCGCTCGACACCGAGCCGAACGTGGATCTCCTCTGGGCCGTGCTTGGCAAAAAGACCGTCTGCTACCCGCGCGTTTGCGGCGATGACCTCGTATTCCTGCGCGTTGCCGGGCGCGAGGCCCTTTTGCAGTCCGCCCTCTGGAACCTGATGGAGCCGCCCCATAGGGACGAACACATCGTCCAGCCGGAGAAGATCGACCTGCTCATTGTCCCCGGCGTCGCCTTCACCGCCAACGGCCACCGCATGGGGCGCGGCAAGGGGTTCTACGACCGTTACCTGGCCTCGCCGGGGCTGCGCGCCAAGGCCTTCGGCGTCTGTTTTTCAGAGCAACTCGTGGCCCGCCTGCCCGTTGAGGAGCACGACCGCCCGATGGCCCGGGTCTTCTCCGCGTAGAAGGGGCCCAAAACCGCCCTTTTTCGCCCCGCTGCCCGTTTTTGAACCTCTCCGCGGGCCGGTTTCCCTAGGGAAATTTCCGCACCAGGCCAAAAAAAGTTCCTAAAAACCCTCTGGTCAAACCCTGAAAAAATTAACAACATAGACCAACACGTGGTGAAAAGTTGGCAAAAGGCACACAGCCTCCCCCCTTTTTGCCTCCCCAAGCCACCACCTGCCCAAAGAAAAAAAAGAAACATGTCTACATTCGGCACTACTAAGCCTACCAACCAGGCCGTTCTCGACTTCGTCAAAGAGACGGCGGAACTCACCACGCCCGACCAGATTTTCTGGGTCGACGGCTCCGAGGCAGAAAAGGATTACCTCTATGATTTGGCCGTAAAGGAAGGCCTCCTCATCAAGCTCAACCAGGAAAAGCGCCCCGGCTGCTACTACGGGCGCTCCAACCCGAACGACGTCGCGCGCGTTGAGCAGCTCACCTTCATCTGTACGCCTCGCAAGGAAGAAGTCGGCCCTCTCAACAACTGGAAGGCCCCCGAGGATATGCACAGCATCCTCAACGGCCTCCTGAAGGGCTGCATGAAGGGCCGTACCCTGTACGTGATCCCCTACCTCATGGGCCCGGCTGGCTCCCCGCTGACCAAGGTCGGCATCGAGATCACCGACTCCATTATGGTCGTCCTCAACATGCGCATCATGGCCCGCTGTGGTGCCGTTGCCTACGGCCACCTCGGCGACAGCAATGACTTCAACCGCGGCACCCACTCGATGCTCGACATCAACCCCGAGCGCCGCTACATCAGCCACTTCCCGCACGAAAACGCGATCTACTCCGTCGGCTCCAACTACGGCGGCAACGTGCTCCTGGGCAAAAAGTGCCTCGCGCTGCGCATCGGCTCCTTCCTCGGCCGTAACGAAGGCTGGATGGCCGAGCACATGCTCCTCCTTTGCATCGAAAGCCCCGAGGGCAAGAAAAACTACGTCGCCGCCGCTTTCCCGAGCGCCTGTGGCAAGACCAATTTCGCGATGATGATCCCGCCGGAGAAATACCAGAAAGCCGGCTGGAAGATCACCACCCTGGGCGACGACATCGCCTGGATGCGTCCCGGCCCCGACGGCCGTCTCTACGCCATCAACCCCGAGAACGGCTACTTCGGCGTGGCTCCGGGGACCAACTACAAGAGCAACCCGAACGCGATGCACAGCGCGTCCAAGGACACCATCTTCACCAACGTCGCCCTCACCGAGGACCTCGACGTGTGGTGGGAAGGCATGGACGGCGAAGTGCCCCAGAAGCTCACCGACTGGAAGGGCAACCCGTGGACGCCCGAGAGCAAAGAAAAGGCCGCTCACCCGAACAGCCGTTTCACCGCTCCGATGCGCAACAACCCGGCCCTCTCCGACGAGGTTGAAGCCGTCAGCGGCGTGCCGATCGACGCCATCATCTTTGGTGGCCGCCGCGCCACCACGATGCCGCTCGTCATGGAAGCCTTCAGCTGGAGCCACGGTGTCTACATCGGCGCCTCCATGGGCTCCGAAATGACCGCCGCCGCCGTGGGTGGCATGGGCCAGGTCCGCCGCGACCCGATGGCCATGCTCCCCTTCGCGGGCTACGACATGGGCGAATACTTCGGCCACTGGCTCGAAATGGGCAAGGTGCTCAAGAACCCGCCGATGATCTTCAACGTCAACTGGTTCCGCAAGGACAGCGAAGGTCACTTCATGTGGCCGGGCTTTGGCGACAACATGCGCGTTCTCCTGTGGATCATTGGCCGCTGCAACGGCACCGCCAAGGCCATCCAGAGCGCCGTGGGCCGTCTGCCGCTCGCCGAGGACATCGACATCGAAGGGCTCAAGGACTTTGGTCCCGAGAAGCTCGCCGAATGCCTCAAAGTCTGCAAAGACGAGTGGAAGAACGAACTCACGCTCCAAACCGAACTCTTCCTCAAGCTCTACAAGACGCTGCCGAAGGAACTCGTTTTCGAGCGCGAACTGCTCGCCGCCCGCCTCTCGTAACCGAGGGCAGACAAGCGAAAAGTCCTAGATAACGTTTCCACGGGCCGGGTTGCCAAAAGCGATCCGGCCCGTGTTGCGTTTTTGGGGCAATCTTGCTGGATGTGAGTGCGGATGATAACCGAGTCTAGTTATCAGTGGAATATTAGAGAGGACAGGCTCGGCAATTTAGACAGGATTAACAGGATTACGCCGAGAGCCTGTGAGAGGGGATTGGCACCCGGGAGACCCGATCTGAGAAATCCTGTAAATCATGTCAATCTTGTTAATCCTGTCTAAAAAAAGGCCGAGCTCCTCTGCTCTTAAACCGGCGGGCTCCCCCCAAAAAGCTTCTGTTAATCCTAAGCCGAAAATAGGTGTCCTAGAAAAAAGGCAGAGGGCTCACGCAAAGACGCAAAGGCGCAAAGAAAGGCAGGACTCTTTGCGCCTTTGCGTGAGAATAGAATTCCCCCTCTTTTTTCATACCGCGTGCAGCCCCGTCTACGGGGCATGGGGATCTGTCTAAAGGATATGGAGCAACGAGGGTATGATCACCCCAGGCGCGCGGCGTGCTCACGGGGAGGTTCTCGCCGTCGCCCTGGGGCAGCCTTATCAAAAGCTGGCTGCGGGACGGCTGGTGCTGGCGTAGCTACTCCCGACGGATCGTGGCGGGCTCGGGGTTCTTCGTGGGCTCCCAGGAGAGATCGAGGGAGACGGTTTCGGTTTTGCCGTCCGGCTTCTTGATCCGGAGGGCGAGGGTGTCGCCTTCGTTTTTTACCAGGGTGGCTTCGGGGACTTTCTCCGTGGCCGCCAGCGGGAAGAGCAGGGTGACGAAGCGCGTTTTGGCCGAGGCTTCGCGGGTTGCCAGGGCGAGGGTGTAGCCGCGCTGCTCCGGGGTTGCCTTGCCGGGGCCTCGGCCAGCCTGCACGATGGTGGGCTCGGTCTTGGCTTCGAGCGAGGCGGGGGCCAGCGGCACGACGGCGAGGGTGGCTTTTTCCTGCCGCGAGAGGTAGGCGCTCCCCTCGGGCTGGAATTCGCCGACGGAATGACACAGCCAGGTGAGGTTGCGCGGACGGTCCGCGGCGAGGTCGTCAACGATGAGCAGCCACTCTTTGGTCATCAGTAGGGCGCGGGTGAGCTCGGCCCCGGGGGCGAGCCGGGTGTAGGCTTTGCCGAAGGTGCCCTTGGCGTAGCCGTAGGCGGGGCTCAGGAATTGACTAGTGATGCGCGCGGCGTCCAGTTGGCCGTAGGGGATGCCTTTGTCGTTCCAGTAGGAGCCGTCCATGCCCTGGCCCTTGCCGTCGATTAAGAGGGTGTTGTGGTCCCGGGTGTATTTCTCGGCGGTGTAGGCGGTGTCTACTGCCAAGTATGATCCATGCGCACTCAGTAGGAATGCGCCGATGTCAGGGTGCACATGGCCGCAGTTGACGGCCCAGTCGGTGAGCGTTTTGAGTTTATCCGCCGCGCGGTGCCCGAGCGGGGGGCCGCATCGGAAGTGATAGCTGGTGGCATCCGCATCCCAGCCTGAGCGCCAGGTGATGACGTCCTGGTCGGCGAAGTAATGATAGGGGGCGAGCTTGTCCACGGGGGCCGGTTTGACGGCTGAATTGAACCAGAGGAAGTTGGTGGCCGGGTAGTCCGGCTCGATCCCCCGGGCGGCGTACCATTCGGCGGCGGCCTGGCTTTCGGCGCTGCCGGTTTGCGCGGCGATGGCCCAGAACATGGAGGTGCCGTTGAAGGCGATGGGGGTCAGTTTGCTATCCTTCCAGCTCAAGGTGTCGCCTACGCCGAAGGCGCGCGGGGTGCCGGGAAGGCTCAGGTGCAGGCCAAAGAGCCAGTTGTCGCGCAGCGCGGGCAGGTTGAAGAGGTTCTCTCCGGTGGCCCGGCTCAAGAGCTCCGCGCCCCGGACGTGCCAGTTGAGGGCGTAGGCCCAGTAGCCGACGCCTTCGTAGTAGTAGCCGTCTTCGTTGAGGACGGCCCGGCTCCGGCGCAGCACGGCGTAACTGCGTGTGAGCCAGTATTTCGCCTCGGGCTCTTCGTCGAGCAGGGCCAGGGCGGCGGCGGAAAGGCCGACGATGGGGATGTAGGTGTGGTTTTGGTCCCAGTTGACTTTGGTGGCGGTGTTGAGCGGGTCGTGCTCAAGGTAGATGTAGCGGGCGTGTTCTTTGAGGCCGGTGCGGATGGCGGCGCGCGTTTCCTCGGGCATTTCGCTTTTCAAAATGTCGTAGGCGATGGCGATGTGATAGAGGTACCAGGCGGCGACGAGGTCGAGGTTGGGGCGGTAGGTGTCGCCCCAGGTTTGCTCTTTGCAATGGGCCAGCATCCAGCGGATGGCGGCGTCGCGGTAGGCGGGGTCGCGGGTGAGGAACCAGGCCAGGGCGGCGGATTGGGCGCGCTCGATCAACCAGTAGCGCTTTCCGGTGCGGATGGCTTCGGGGGTGGGGACGTTCGCGGGATTCTTGATGGCGTCGGCGTTGGCGAGGACGGCACCCCAGAGGTCCGGGCGTTCCTTGGCGCGCTGTTGCAGAGCTTGCCTGTCGGCGGCCCCGAAGAGCAGGCGCGGGCTTTGGGCGGCGTAGTCTTTGACCAAAGGTACGCGGAGGTTTTTTACGTCATCGAGCAAAGTGGGGCCCGGGGTGAAGCCGTTCATGGAGCCGGTCACGGCGGTTTGGGGCGACTTGTCGGTTTCTTCTTCCGGCGCGGGGCCTTTGGCGACGGGAAGGGGCGGGGGCGGCGTGGGCAGGTCGCCGGGCTTCACGCGCATGGGAGCGCCGAGTTCGTAGGAAAGATCGGCGATCCAGACGGTTTGGGCGGTGTCGCCGGGGGTGCTGTCGCCGTAGAGGACGATGGCGTTGAAGCCGGTGGCCTGGGAGTTGTTCCAGTCAAAGTTGCGCTTCGGGATCGGCTTCCCGTCGACGGTGACGCAAAGGCCCTGGTCGGGCTGGTAGTCGATTTCCCATTTTTTCCACCCCGCTTGGCCGCGCGGGGCGAGGAACTTCATGCCCCGCCAGGCGTTCGGGTCGCCGGGGTTGGTATCGATGAGACAGACGGAGCCCTCGGCGTGGAGAAAGGGGGCGTACATGATGGCACCGACGAGGATGCGCCCGTTGGCTTCCATGGTGCCCCAGCGGGGGCCGACGGCGGTTTTTTTGCCGGGGCTGGCGACGGCGGTGTCGTCGTAGACGTAGAAGCTGACTTTGCCGGAGCCGTCCTGATCGCGCAATTTGAGAACGGCGTGCGCGCCGGGGGCGATTTTGAACGCCGGGCTTCCGCTCGGGCCGGGTTTGGCGGGGTCGAGTTGCAGGCCGTCGCGCTGGGTCCACGGCTGGAGGCTGGTGACGACTTCGCCGTGGGCAACGCTGGTGAGCAGGGCCGCGAGCAGTAGGAGACAACAGGGTTTCATGCGGGTGGGGATTATTGGGCGGCGCGGGTGAGCGTGACGAGGCCCCGGTCGGGCACGGCTTTTACTAAAGCATAAGGCGCGCCGTTGTTGAGGATGGTTTCGACGGGAAGCGGCTGGCCGTTTTGAAGCGCGGTGGCGCTTTTCCACGAGCCGGGCAGGCGGACTTTGACGGTGAGGGGGTAGCTGAAAATATCCGGGTCCATTTTCGTTGTCAGGTTGAAGCTGATGCGGGCTTCGCTTGCCTCGGTGGTCTGTAGGGAGGCGGTGTCGCGCTCCTGGCCGTAGAGGGCCACGTCGTCCAGGAAGCCGGTCCAGAGGTCCGCCCGGTGGTCGTTGTAAAAGGCGAGCACTTTGCCGTAGGCCACGGTGTAGGGGGCGGTGTCGAAGGCTTTCCCTGCGTTGATGTAGTGAATGAAGACGGAGGCCCAGCCGCGATAGTAGCGGTGGAAGGGGCTGGCGGGGTCGGCGGCGAAAAGGTTGTTCAGGTTATACGGCGCGTTCTTCGGGTCGGCGCTCTCCAGGATGCCCAGGATGCTCGTGGTCGAGTGGATGTTGAAGTAGTCGATCTGGTTCGCTTCGTTGATGGGCTGGCCGCCGCCGCCACGCGCGGAGGCGTAGTGTTTGACGATGTCCGCGCGCCAGGTGCTGTTGGGATAGTAGGCGCCGAGGATTCCGAAGACGCGCACGCCCGCGCCGGGGTAGACGAACATGGTGGTTTTGTGGCCGGGGAGGTGGCTGTCGATGTGGCGGATGGATTCGGCGGCTTCCCATTCGGCCCCAGGCCAGCCGTCGGCGGGCACGGGGTCCCCCAGGTGAGTGACGCTGTGGGAGGTGATGTGGAAGCCTTCCGCAAAAAGATTACGCCAGGTATCCCACGTGCCGGACATGGGGCCGCGCGGTTTGTCGATGGCTCCGTCGACGTTGGCGGTGATGATGTTCCACGTCAGGTTCAGGCCGCCGTATTTTTTCGACAGCTCTTTCCAATACGGGATGTCGGCCGCGCAGTTGTCGTCGATGCTGAGGCTCATGGCCGCGAGTTTGTCGCCCTCCCACAGGCATACCGAGGCATCGCCGGGGCGCTCGGGCCATACTTTGTCGGTCAGCGGGAAGCGCGGCTCTTTGGGCGTTTCGGAGAGGTTCCGCAGACGGCCTTCCTTTACTTTTGGCTGCTCGGGCGGCGTCCAGTGAGCGTAGGTGGCGTAGTAGCCTTGGTAGATGGGGCGCGACTCAATGGCCCGCGCTTCGTTCGCGGTGGGGTGGATTTTGGCCTCGGCTTCGACGATGTCCCAGATCTCCGGTTTTAAATAGCCACGGGCATCCCGGGGGAGCGACTCCAGGCGAATCGAGTTGTAGTCCAGGGCGGGCTTCTCCTGGGCCGGTAGGATGCCTGTGGGGAAGGCGGCTAGGAGCAGCAAAATGGAGACGGTTTTCATAAAGGGCAGGGATGGGCGGGAACTCCGGGCTCGGGGCTGGAAATCGGAGAAAGGTTGATGAAAATAGCTTCGGTCACGATTAGCTAATCCCACGTGTGATTACAAGCGAAAACGTTGCAAGAGCCGATTTGAAAGGAAGGTGTGGAACCGCTTGACAATGGCAAAAGCTATGGAATAAGTAAAACGTTTGATGGTCTCTCTCAAGCAAATCGCAGGTGAACTAGACATCTCCTACACTTTGGTCTCTAAAGTGCTTCGAGGAAAGATGGGCACGACGGGGGCTAGTGAAAAAACCAGGGAGGCCATTTTCAAGAAAGCAAAGGAGCTGGGCTACCGCCCCAATGCCGCCGCCGTGGCCCTCAAAACCGGACGCCGTGGCGCCGTGGGGGTCTTTTTTCATCAGGTGGCGCCGGGCAGCGGGTTGACCGAGAAATTCATCACGGGAGCTGCCGAAGCCATCAGCAAAGGCGGCATGCGGATTCTGCTTCGGTTTTTCATGACGGACCAGGAATTCCTGACGGCGTGCGACGACCGCCTGCGGGGCGATGTGGATGGGTTGATTGTCGCGGGCGCGGAGCATTCCAAGCTAGTGCGGCGGCTGCAGCAGATCGACAAAAGCGGCTTCCCGATTGTGACAGCGTTCGCCGAGCTCTATAGCGAAAAAGCGCCTTCGCCCGTCAATGTGGATTACGAGATGCAGTGCTTTTTAACGACCACGCATTTGCTGGAGCAGGGCTGCCGCAGGCTCGCGCACTTTCGTCGGTTCGAGTCGCGCTATGGCGGTTTCGTGCGGGCTCACCGCGAGATGAAGGTGCCCGTCGTGCGCTCGCTGGTGATTCCAGCGGAGGGGTTTTCCGTCGCCGACGGGGAGTGCTGCGCGCAGGCTCTTTTGGATCAGCACGAAAAGTTCGACGGCATCGTTGCCCAATCCGATTCCCACGCCATGGGAGCCTTGCGGGTGTTGACCCATCGCGGCATCCGGGTGCCGGAGGATGTGAAGTTGACCGGGGTTGACGATTCGCTGCTGGCCGAGGCGAGCTTGGTTCCGCTGACTTCTTCGACGGCGGAGATGGAACAGTGCGGGCGGGTTGCCGCTGAGGTACTGCTCAAAAAAATCGAGGGAAAGCCCACGCAGCCGATGACGATCTCCCCACGCCTTGCCGTTCGGGATTCCAGCAGGCGATGATTGCCTTAAAAGCGGTATCCTTTGGCGCTTCCGGCAGGGGGCCCTCTGCGTGGCGCAGCGTCCGGGTTATTTTTGAGTTTGACAAAACCTGATAAAAAATCAAAGGTGTGATTATCTTCATTCGCACGCCTCTGAATGCACCGCAAGGCTTGCGTAACCTTGCGGAGTGCCCTCGGGGTGGGCTACGTTAGCGTAGGGGTGGGGCCACCGGTAATCTCTTGAAATTTTATGAGCAAATTACGTCAACCTGAACGGGTCGCCATTACCGGCGCGGCCGGCTTTTTGGGCCAGCAGTTGAGCAACGTTTTGGCGGCCCAATTTCCCGTCCGCGTTTTGGATGTTCGCAAGGTCGACGGCCCATGGGAGAGCCTGGAGGGGAGCGTGGCAACGCTTGAGGACGACTTGGCGCTCTGCCGGGGATGTTCGGATTTGGTGATTTCGCACATGGCCCCCAACCGCCCGGAAGTCTACGCTACGCCGGAGGTGCCGATGGATATCAACGTCAAGGGGGTGGCGAATTTGTTCCATGCCGCCGCGCAGTGCGGCGTCCGCCGGGTGGTGCTGATTTCGAGCATCACCGTGGTCGGGTTGCAGCAGAAAAACGGCGAATTTCTGGAGCGTTCGCTACCGCCGCGTCCCATCAACCTCTATTCGCTGACGAAGACTTGCCAGGAAGCGATCGCGGAGTATTACCACCGCGAGGCGGGGCTGGAGGTGGCGATTTTGCGCCCGGCGTATATTTGCGACGAGAGCACCGTTACGGACAAATACGGCGTGCGCCGCCCGTCGGTAAACTGGCAGTTCATCGACCCCCGCGACATTGCGGAGGCGGCGCGGTTGGCGCTGGTGGCTCCGGAGCTGAAGTTCGAGACTTTCTATACCGTCGGCCATCCCGACGGCGATTTGCATTGCGACGTTCGCCATACGCGGGAATTCCTCGGCTGGAGCCCGCGGCATACTTTTGAAATGTATCCGCGCGATTCCGTCGCGTAGATACGGCTTTACCGGAACCGGCGGAAGGCCCCTGGGGTCATGCCGGTCGTTTTCCGGAAGAGGCGGCAGAAATAGACGGGATCGGGGATGCCGCATTCCGCGGCGATTGCCTGGACCGGGGTGTCGCTTTCCCGCAAGAGCCGACAGGCGGCGGCGGGCTCGATTTGGGGCGGGAAGAATCGGACGCGCTTTGATTTCGACTTTTTCTCCGTCCACGTCGACTACGGCGCGAACGGCCCGGCCATGAAGGACGGGCGGCCCACTGTCATGCATGTGCCGGTGACGTTCATCAATGCGAACTTCCTGGATGGGTTCCCATTGTAACAGGGCTATGCGTGGATCTGTTCCCACACGCCGGTGAGATATTGCCAAGCGGTTCCGATCCGCTCCGGGGCGACTTCGGGCCAGCAATATTCCACCGACGCCGTGCCCCGGTAACCACGGGAAAGCAGCAGGCGCATGATGGCGGGGAAGTCGATGAGCCCCGGCTCTTCGAGGTAGGTCAGCTCGTCGCCTTCCCGCACTTGCTCCCAATGCAAATGGGAGATGACGGGCAGAAGTTCTTCAAGGCATTGCAAAAATCCGCGTTCCAGAAAATCGCGCGAGGCTTGGTAGTTGAGCCGGAGGTTGGGCGCGCCGGTTTCCTCCAGAACCCGGCGTACCGAGGGGAGGGTGTCGGCGAGTGTCCATTCGTGGGTTTCGACGACGAACTCCCGGCTCTCGTCCAGGGCGCAGAGCTCCCGGAGCCCCTCACAGGCGGCCTTCCACTGGCCGGGCGTGGCCTGGCTGCTTGGGAGACCGTCCGGGCCGCAGTCGATGAAGGTGCGGATTTTCTTCACCCCGAGAACGCGGGCGGCTTCCAGCACTTTTTCCGCGGTGCGGAGGGATTCCAACGCCCGCTCGCGACCGCGCGTGAAGGCGAAATAGGGGGAGAGGACGGGGATCGAGAGGCCGCGTGCGCGGCAGCGTTCGCGGAGGTCCACCAGCTCGCCGGGGGTGAGCCGCTCGATGTGGGCGTACCAAAGTTCGACGCCTTTGAAACCGGCGCGGGCGATTGCTTCGACGGCCTCAAAAACGGGACGCTCGCGCAGGGCCAGGGAGCAAAACGAGATTAAAAATGGAGCTTGCATTGGCTATACTTGGAGGAGATTACCTGCACGCTCTTTTCGGTGGAAAGGCAACGGGCCTGCAAGCTTAAAAAACGGTTTTTGGGATTCGCCTCAATTCTGCTCGACATGTGGGGACCTGGAAAATATCATACGAGTGATTGCTAGGCTTTCGCGCTTTTCGTTTTCATCCCTTACCCCCCCAAGCTTTTCTCTGCTATGCCATCCAAACCTCAATCGGCATCCGTGTTGGAAGAATCCGGCGGCGGCGTTCCACCGGTCAAAACCTGGAGCATCGGCACGCTGACTTATACTTCCAGCGGCCTTATCGCGCTCTTTGCCTGGCTGCTGTGGGGCGATTTTACGTGGTCTCTGAAGGAGCGCTCCATTGGGCAGGTGTTGCAGATTTTGCTCATGAAGTTCGGCGCTTCGGATGTGCTCACGGGCTTTCTGCTCGGCTCGCTTCCCGCCGGTATCGCGATGTTCCTGTGCCCGGTCGTTGGCTACCGTTCGGATCGCCATCGGGGGCGTTGGGGGCGGCGCATTCCCTTTATTCTCCTGCCGACTCCGATTGTCGTGCTCGCGATGATCGGCCTGGCGTATAGCCCGGAGCTGGGGACATGGTTTCACCAGGTTTGCGGAGCGCATTCGCTGGGGCTCAACGGCTTCACGTTGCTGTTCCTGGCGTTCTTTTGGGTGATGTTCGCTTTTTCGGGGGTGATTATCAACGCGGTGTTTGGCGCGCTCATCAACGACGTGGTGCCCACGGCGGTGCTGGGGCGGTTCTACGGGGCGTTCCGGGCGCTAAGCCTCGCGGCGGGGATGCTCTTTAGCTACTGGATTTTCGGGCAGACGGAGGCGCACTACGCGATCATATTTATCGGGATCGGCCTGGTCTTTGGCGGCGGGCTCTTTCTGATGTGCTGGAAGGTGAAAGAGGGCGAGTATCCGCCGCCCCCGCCCGCCGAGCCAGACAAGGGGGTGAAAGGCTTTTACGAGGCGACGCGCGGCTATATGAAAGCGTGCTTCGGGAACTCCTATTACCTGCTGGTGTTTTTTGTTCTCGCGGCTCCGGCGATCGCGTTTTTGCCGTTCAATCTCTTCAGTATTTTTTACGCGAAAAGCATTCACATGAGCATGGATGAATATGGAAAATGCAACGCCGTGATGTACCTCATTTCGTTTTCTCTCTCCTACCCGATCGGGATGCTGGCGGACCGAGTTCACCCCATTCGCCTGAGCATCATCGGCCTGGCCGCCTATGGGCTGATTTGCCTGTGGGGCGGGTTTTTTGTCCGGGACACGGTGACGTTTATTATCGCGTTGTTTGGCTGCGGCGTGGTGGTTGGCATTTGGATGACGGCGACGGCTTCGCTGCCCCAGCGGCTGCTGCCCGCGGGTAAGTTTGCCGAGTATTTCTCCGCCGCGGGCATTATCAACTGCCTGAGCCAGATCATTATTGGGCCCGTGCTCGGCGTGTTTCTGGATTCCTGCGGGCACGTTTACCGCTATGTGTTCTTTGTCGGGGCCGGGTTGACGGCGCTCTGTCTGTGGGCGTGCGTGGTGCTGCACCGGCGCTTCATGATGCTCGGCGGCCCGGAGCATTACGTGGCCCCGGAGTAGAAGCTTCCTTATGTGGAAAATATCATACGTTAGATTTTTGGAGTTGAATTTGCCATCTCACCCCTCTATCTTGTGAAGCCGTGAAATCCCCCCTGATTTCCGCTCCCGGTGGGCGCGGGTATGGAAGAGGGGCCGAATGGCAGGACTCCATCCTCTTTTATCCATGGAAACTTCATTAACTGATGCCTCCGAAGCCAGTCTTTGGTTTTTCTGTTTGTAACCCCTCCAGAACCGATGAAACGACTCTATTATATTCCCCGACGGACAAATCCCCTAGCGGCGTGTCTTCAATGGGTTGCGGCCGGATTGATGGCTCTCTCCAGCGCCCACGGGCTGGACTATAACGTGCCTTTTGAGAAGGTTAACATTGCCCCCACCGCGGCAACCGAGGCGGCTTCCAAGACGGAGGTTTACGGGCAGCCCCGCGTGAGCCAGGGGCACCCTTGCACCCTTTGGGACAAGGAGGACGTGGAGGAGCACAAGCGCCTCATCCAAACCAACGAGGAGGCCAAGGCGGCTTTTGCCAAGCTGCGCGCCCGGTGCGACTCCCGCCTGCAAAAGCCGCTGGATGTGCCGGTGCCCCGGCAAGGGCCCGACGGCCAGTGGATGTGGCCGGGAGATTTTCCGGAAAACGAAGCGCCGTACAAGCATCTGGCTCGCAACAGCGAGCGCAATTCCGGGGACATGGCCGCACTCGGCGTCTTGTACAACCTCACCGGCGATGAAAAGTATGCCGAGTATTGCAAAAAACTGCTGCTCGCTTACGCCGATGCCTACGCCAACTACGGCCACACCCCGGGGTGGACGAAAAACAAATATCGCAGCGCCAACGATGGCCGCCTGACCCATCAATTCTTGAACGATGGCTTTTGGCTGATGGCGGCTTCTTTTGGCTACGACCTGGTTTATAGCCTCCCCTCCTGGACCGCCGAGGAGCGAAAAAAGGTTCACGCCGATTTGCTGCGGGCGGTCGCGGCGGAGTTCGTCGACCCGGTGCTCGGCAAGCCCGATTACCTCAGCAGCCTCCACAACCGCTCGGCCATTTGCGCGGCGGCGACGTTGATTGCGGGCTACGCGACTGAGGACCAGGAGATGGTTAACAACGGCGCTTACGGAACCGGCGGCACCAAGGAAATGCCCGTCGGCGGGCTGGTCGGCCTGCACTACACGGAAGCCTGTCTTTTCGCGGACGGGCTGTGGCTGGAGGGGGCTCCCGCCTACCAGGTGGGCATTGCTTCGTGCGCGCTGTTTAACGGCGCGGAGGTGCTCTGGCGGCATGGCGTGAACGCCTACAGCATTGGTAATGGCGCACTGAAGCGGATGCTGGATTCCGCGCTGGCGCTGGCGTACCCCGACGCGAAGATGACCGTGGCGGCGCTGCACGATTCCGGCCAGTTGGCGCTGCTCGGCGGCCCGGAATGGTTCACGCTTGAAGAGGGCTACGCTTACGAACTCGGCTACCTGCGGTACCGCGACCCCCGCTATGTCCCGATCATCCAAGGCGCGGCGAAGGAGCTCTCGTTGAACATCCACACCGGCGGGCCCTCCCGCTTTCTTGATTTGCCGAAGGAGGTGCCGCTTCGATCCGTCGAGAACGCCAATTTTTATGTTACCGGCTACGGGGTGCAGCGGCTGGAAACGGGAAACGGGACGGCGCAGTTGATTTTCGAGTTTGGCGACAGCATGCTTGGGCACTCGCATCCCTCCAAGCTGGCGCTCGACTTCTACGCGTTGAATGATGTGGTGATGCCCTTCCCCGGCGTCATTTTTCCCTACAACGATCCGATGGACCCGAAGTGGTACTGGACGACGCCCGCCAACTGCGCGTTGACCGTTGATGAAAAGACGCAACAATACGCCGGCAACTGGTACAAATTTCCCAAGGGCACGCCCAAGCCGTTTGCCCGGCAGCTTGTTTACGCCCCCGCCGCCACCATGGGGCTGCAACGCGGATCGTCGGACACCATTCACCCGGGTGTTACCCAGGATCGCTCGGTATTTTTTACACCCCGCTACCTCGCCGACCTCTTCGCGGCGTTTGCCGACGAGCCCCACTGCTACGATCTCGCGTGGCACTTGCGCGGGCAGTTCGCCTCGGACCTGCCGCTTAAGGAGATGACCTTCCCCGAGCTGGTGGCTCCCGGTTACAACGGGCTCTCCGAGGTGCGCCACGCCGCGGGCGATAAGCCGTGGGAGGCCGCCATCACGCTCTCCGGTGGCCAGCCCGTCCGAGTGAAAGCGCCCGGCGAGACCGGCGCGGAAGTAATTGTCGGCAAGGGCCACTTTTTCCACACGGGCAGCAAGAAAGACGAGGAACCGCCCACCATCATCGAGCGGCGGGATGGGAAGAAAAACGTTCTTTTCGGAACGGTCGTGGATTTTTCCGGCGATAGTACCGGGTATGTCAAAAACATTGTGCGGGAGGGATCTCCCGAGGCCGGATACGGGCTGCTGAGGGTTGGGACCGCGAAGGGGAGCGATCTCTGCTTCGCGGCTTACCGCCCGGGAGCCTATCGAGCCGCGGGGCTGGAGACCAACGGGCTTCAGGCTTTCGTTTCCGCTGAAGGGAAAGAAGTGCGGGCGCTCTACTTGGCCGGGGGGACGGTGCTGAGGACGGAGGGCGCGGCGATTGAACGCGACCAGCCGGGGCTGGCGTTTGTGGAAAAGACCCCGGTCGGTGGCTATGTCGTCGGCAATCCCTCGCCCGCCGATGCGACGGTCACGGTGACGCTCGCGCCGCTTGCCACGCTGAAAGCCCGCGTGATCAATGAGAAGGGCGAGCGGGGCGGCCCGGCCGAGGTGACGAGCGCCAGGGGGGCTGTTAGCATCCATCTCAAGGCCCGCTCGAAGGTTGAGTTCGCACCCGCAGACCGGTAACGATAACGCTATGAAAAACGATTCTTTTTCAAATGGGGTGAAGGCAGGAGGTATCGCAATGGGGTGGCTCCGGGCGGCCCTCGCCGGGGTCTGCGCGGTCCTCCTGCCGCTCTCCCATGCCGCCGCGTTCACGGCGATCAAAAACGTCAACGACGGCCACGCGTTGGTGGACAAAGTGGTGCTTTTCGAAAAAGGGAAACCGGCGGATCACCTGGTCTTTGAATCGACTGAAAGCTGCAAAACGGCGATCTCGGCCGAGGGGGCCATCGAGTCCCGCATTGTGGGGAGCGATGCCGTGAAGGTGACGATCCACTGGAAACCGGCGGGGGAGCTTACGGAGACGCTTGACGCGACGAAGTACGGCTATCTGCTGCTGACCTGCCGCCTGGAGGGGTGCAGCAAATCGACGCAGCCTGACGGCAAGGTGGTCGAGCAGCGTCCCGATAATTTGTGGATCGGCCCCTCGCTGATCAACGACAAGGGGGAGACGGTCGGCGGAGCCAATATGGCGGATGTGGCGGCGGATAAAAAGACCCCTTCGCAAACTGTTACGCTGAAATTCCCCATGGTGCTGTTTACCGTCTGGGGCAAGGACGTCAGCCGTATCCAGGCGATCGGTTTTATTTGGGGCAAAAACAGGCCGACGGTTTCCCGCGACTTCCGGCTGGTGATCGATAAAATTTCTTTGGCCGAATAACCCCGCCTGCTTTCCTCCCATGAAACCGCTTTTTCGCTTTTTCCTTCCCTTGCTGATGATCCCGGCGCTGGGCTGTGCGGAACCGCTCAGCGAGGCGACGATCCAGGCGAACCTGGCCAAGATCCCCGCGAGTGATCCGGCCCCCGCCGGGGTGCCTCCGCTAGTGGAAGCCATCAAGGGGCAGCACCCCCGGTTGCTCTTTACCGCCGGGGAGATCGCGGCCCTCAAGGCGCGCATTCCGTCGGACCCGATTCTTAAAAAAGCCTACGAGGACAACACCGCCTGGGCCAAAAAGTTCACCCTGGCCAAGGCTTACAACCCGAAGGCGATTCTTGGTGACGACACTGCCGCGCTGACGATGTTCAAGGCGTGGCCCGCGCTGGCTTATTCCTATGCGCTGGACCGCGACCCGGGCGTCAAGCAGGCCATCGTAGATATTTTGCAGATGATGCTGGCGGAGCCGCACTGGGCTAATACCCCGGAGCTGGACAGCAACATGGGAGCGGGCAATAACATGCTGATGGTGGGGCTGCTTTTTGACGCCGTTTACAACGACCTTGACCCCGACTTGCGCGCAAAGCTCGCGGCCAAGATGCTGGTGCACGTCCGGCGCATGTATTACCTCGGCCACCGGCAGCTCTGCTTGATGCCCGTTAAATACTGGCAGCAGGACCCCTTCAATAATCACCGCTGGCACCGCGCGGCGGGTTCGCTGGCGTGCCTGCTCTCCATCGCCGATCTGCCGGGGCTCGAAACGGGTTATCTGTTGCAGGAGTTCAAGAAGGAGATGGATCTGCTCATCCAATGGTTCCCGGAGGAGGGGGATTGCCACGAGGGCGCGGCGTATCAGGTTTTCGGGTTTTCCTACCTGGCCATGGCCGCGGAGATGTCGGACCGGGTGCTCGGCACGCGTTATCTTGACCGCCCAGGGTTTAAAAACGCCTGGGCTCAGCAGCTTTATTATTCGGCCCCCGGGCGGCAGAGCAATATCAGCTTTGGCGACGATATGAATGGCCCCATGCCTTTCGATAACCAGGAAACGGCGTTTTTCCTCTGCCCCAAGCTGACCCGCGACGCCAATGTCCAGGCGGCCCTCGTCCGGCGGTTTGCCCAGCGGGCGCGGTTCCCGAATAACCCGGAGCGTGCCTATGCCTACCCGTGGGGGTTCCTGGCTTTTTACGATCCGTCGCTGAGCGGCGGCGATTACCGGGCCGTCCCGACGAACCGGCTTTTCCCCGACCTGGGCGCGGCCTCCCTGCGCGATAACTGGGAGGACGGCGCGTTTTGCTTTACCTTCAAGTGCGGGCCTTACGGCGGCTACAAGCTCAACCAGTACGCCCACGCGTTTAAAGACGAAAAGGGCCAGCCGCATTACGTGAACGTGGCTCATGACGACCCCGCCGCGAACGAGTTCGCCCTGGGAAGCGCGGGGGAGTTTCTCTTCCACCCCGGGTTTTATTCGCTGCACAAAATCACCGAAAACCACAGCACGCTGACCATCGACGGCAAGGGGCAGGTGAACGAAGGCGAGGACTTTACCCAGCCCGTGGTCGGCGCGGATATGCGCAAGCTCTCTTACCTGACGGGCTGGAAGGCGGGGGAAAAGGGGCGGGTGATCATCGAGGGGGAGGCCGCCAATGCCTACCAGACGCTCCGCAAGGAGTATGAATCCACCGCTCAGGCCGAACGCAGCCGCCTTCCGCTGGACCAAGCCTGGCAGCCGGTCTTGAAGCGCTTTCGCCGCGCGGCAGTCTGGATGCCTGGGGAATATATTCTCATACTGGACGACGTGGTGGCCGATGGGCCCCACCGGATCACCTGGCGGGGAACCGTTGAAAAAGGGCAGTTTGAGAATCCCGCCGAGGGCAGGTGCTATGTGGCTACCCAGGGGGGCAAGCGGCTCGATTTCCAGATGCTCGCCAACCGGGAATTTAACGGTGCTATTAACCACGCTTATCTCGATGGGCGCTTCGGCGGCGCGCTCATGCAACAATTCGAGTTTTACTTGGACGCGAATGCGGTAAAGTTCGCCTGCGCGCTCGACCCTTGGAAGCGAAACCTCACAACGACGTTGCGGGAAAACGGGGATACCGTCACGGTGACGGTGCGCTCCGGTGCGTTCGAAGATTGCTGGACCTGGAAGCCGGCAACCGACGCGGGCTCGCCCTCCTCCATCGAAGGCCGCCGGGGCAACGCCCTGCTATTGGCCTTGACCGGGAAAGACAAGGCGCCCGCCGGAGAAGAGTAGCGATCCCTGGCCTTTCTGAGAGAATTCCCCCTTGACAAGAGCCATTTTTGAAGCAAAATCTAACGTGTGATGTTTGTTCCCCCAAATTTTATGGCATCATCTGTCGCAAGCCGCTTTTCCCGTGGAAACGCCAAGGCCCAAAGAAGGCCTGCGTGGCCTGTATTCTCCAAACGAAGCGCCAAGGCCCGGCTGCGCCGAGGCTTTTCCCTGATCGAAATTATCCTCGCGGTTGGGATCGCCAGCGCGTCGCTGTTGACGATCTTGTCGGCGGTGCCGACGGGGTTGAGCAACCTGCATGACGCCAGCAGGCAGATTGTCGAAACGGCGATTTTCAACGAGATCGGGAGCGAACTGGCCAGCACGCCGTTTTCCGACACCAACAGCAGCCATTCGACACCGCAGGATATTGACCACTACACGACCTTCCGGTGCCCGGTTTATTACGACACGCAAGGCTTGGAGACCACCGGCGCCAATGCCATTTACACCGTCCAGTGTGTGGTGTCGGGCACTGGCGAAATGCGGCAGGCGACGGTGCGGATCGGCTTCCACAAAGATCCCGGACAAACGGACTCCGCCAGCTATCGGGCGACGCAACGGACTTTTTTGCTGACCAACCGAACCGGGACCTGAAGACTTTCGCGCTTATGCGTCCGTTCCTCCTTCCACCTCCAGCCCGGCGGCGTCAAAAGCCGTCGGCGTTTTCGTTACTGGAGATCCTGCTGGCCACCACCATTCTGCTGATGTTGATGGTGGTGTTGTTCCAGACGGTGGGGATGATCGCCGCGACCTGGAAATCGGCTGGCGGTCAGGTGTCTGCTTTTGACAATGCGCGCTCTGCCTTCAGCACCATTAGCGAAACGCTTTCCCGCGCGACGTTGAACACGTATGTCGACTATGTGGACCAAAGCGGGAAGCCGCGCAGCGCGGCCACTGCTTCGACGTTCGTGCCTGACCACTATGCGCGCAATTCCGAGCTGCACTTCGTCTCCGGCCCGGCGACGGATTTTTTGGCCGAGACCGGTTCTACCGGATACACCGCCGGGGATGCGATTTTCTTTCAGGCGCCGTATGGCTACAGCGATATCTCCGATCAATCGACCACGGGGGACCTTACGCGGCTGAGCCGGGCTCTCAATAATATCGGGTTCCAAATTAAATACGAGCTGCCCGACAGCCGGACGCTGCCGACGTGGGTTCAAACGTTTTTCGGCTCCAAAACGTACCGCTTTCAGCTTGTGGAGTACGTCCAGCCCACCGAAAAAATTCAGACGTACACGGCCACCCAGTCCGCCAACTATTCGCTCGACTGGCTGACCTCGTGGCTTGGCGACACGCCCGCGCCGCGCCCCCGCGTGCTGGCGGAGGATGTCCTGCTGCTGCTGTTTCGCCCGCGGCTTTCGCCCGATGACGAATCGGCGCTCGCCTCGCAAATCGGCACGACGTACAACTCGACGCTTATCGGTACCGTTCTCTCGCCGAATTATTGCTACGACTCCAGGGCGTGGCAGACGGGATACACGGGCAATGTGCCCACTAATCTGGTCGCCACGATGCGCAACCAGTTGCCGCCCTTGATCGACGTGGTGATGGTGTGCGCCGACCGCCGCTCGCTGGCCCGGCTGGACCAGACGACATCGACCCCGCCAGCCGCCTTGCAGGTGCCCACCTCCCTTTTCCAGCAGTGTCAGAACTTGGAACAAGACCTGACCACCTACTCCCAGCAGCTTACCGCCGCTCACATTCGCTTTCATACGTTCCGCACTTGCGTGCAGGTGCAGGGCGGCAAATGGGTGACTTATTGATGTCTATGAACCGCCACTTTTCTCCTCAACGCGGCTTCGCGGTCGTCCTGGTGCTGATCGCCATCGGGTTGGCCGGGGCGATGGCCGTGCTGTTCCTCTCCAGCGTTGCCTCGGAGCGGCGCGGGGTGAACCTCTATTCGCGCCAGTCCCAGGCCCGGCACTTGGCGGAAACGGCGGTTAACCTGGTGCTGACTCAGATCAACAATGCCACCAAGGAAGGCATCGGCACCGGCCAGTGGATCTCCTGGGCTTCGCAGCCGGGGATGATCCGCACCTACAACTCGAGCGGCGCGCTTTCCAATGCCTACAAGCTCTACTCATGGGATAACCTGGTGGAGGCGGGTACCGCGTTCAACCCGGTGAGCGGCGCCGAGGTGCCCTCCGCGACGTGGGTTTCGCAACCGGCGTTTTTCACCGACCTCAATGCGCCGATCAATAACGTCTACCCCATCGTTGACCCGGCGGCGATGAGCAAGGTCGAGGGGTTCCGGATTGACGCTTCCAACCCCGTGGCTACGGCGGCGACGACGGGCAGCGCGCCGATGCCGGTGAAGTGGCTCTACATTCTCCAGGATGGCAGCTACGTGACGCCCAGCGGCGGCTCCGGAGTCCAGGCGACGGTTCCCGGCGCTTCCGGGACGAATCCGATCGTCGGGCGGATCGCCTTCTGGACGGATGACGAGACGGCGAAGGTCAACATCAACACCGCCAGCGAGGGGGCTTACTGGGACTGGCCCAAGGGGGCGAGCGCGGATGAGCTGCAGTTTGCCGCCAATCCGCCGGTGAAGGGGGAGTACCAGCGCATTTCGGGCCATTCCGCGACGACCTGCATCAGCCCGGTGCTGCCGGAACTGCGCAAAGGGGGAGCCAGCCGGTGGAGCAGCAACAGCGCCAACAGCACTTACCTTACTGAGCTGCAAAACCTCTACGGTATGACGCCCCGGATCGAATGGGGCGGCAATGGGGACGGCTCGCAGGGAGGCACCCAGCCGGTGTCGTCCTACTCGCAGAGCTACACCTTCGCGGCCTCCGGCACCAACTATGCAACGCCCGATGTCATTACCGCCGATTCGGACCGGCTTTACGCCACGGCGGATGACTTCTGGTTCCAGCCGGGCCGCGCCGCCAATACCGCGCTGAGTAATGCCGGGCTGACGGCGGCCGACTTGTCTAAGCGGCTCTTTTTCCTCACCGCCAACAGCCGCGCCCCGGAAACCACGCTTTTTGAGACGCCCCGGATCAGCCTCTGGCCGATTACCTGGCCGAACCCCTCCAGTTTCTGGAGCAAGCTCGCGTCCATCAGCACCAGCAACTCGGCGTTCTCCGGACGCCATGGCACCGCGCCCACGGTGGTCGCCCCCACCTCTTCGCTGACGAGCAATAAATGGCTCACGCCCCAGGAAAACCTTCTCGCCTTTTGCTCGACGCTCAATGCCAGCGGCACGGCCGGGGCCGGCCCTCGGTACTTCTTCCAGCGGCAGCAGCCGGACAGCCCCACCGCGGACTGGGCGATCCAGCGCAACCAGCAGCTCGTGACTTACCTCCGCTCGGCGTTTGATCAGCGGGTCCCCGGCTTTGGGTGCAGCCCGGCCTCGAAATGGGGCTCGGACAACGCGGACTGGATCGCCCTGAACTGCTTTGATTACGCTCGCTCGCAGGTTAACCAGACGACCAAGGAGAGTACGCCTGCCAATCCCATCGTCGCGGGCAAGAACGAGCTGGGCTATTCCTATACCGGGCTCTCGGCGCGTTCCATCTGGATCTCGGGGGCCAATAATGGAAACTACTACGAGCCCAATTCGTTTACCGTGACGCCGCTGCGGGCTGACTTCAATGGAAAAACCTATGTGACCGAGGGCGCTTACCCCACGCTGGACCAGGTTTCCCTGGTCTTTTACGCCACCGACCGCAATGAACCGGCCGCGCCCGGCTCTACGGGTACGAACGCAAACGGCACTTATATCAACCCCAACCGGGACGGCTCCGCCGCCTCGATTGCCAATCCGGCCAACTGGGTGAACCTGATCAATGTCACGGGCACCGGCGGCAACCCGGCGGCTCCCGCCGGAATGAAGGTGAGCTGCCAGACGACTTCGATGCGGGCGGTTATGTTGTTCCATTTTTCGGGCTTGTCGCAGGTCCTTAGCTATGCGCCCGTTTTTTGGATCAAAGTCACGGGTAGCCCATTTTCCGTCAACGGCAGCGGCATCAACCTGCCGGATAGCTCCGGCCGCAGCCTAGTTCAGTGGAACTCCATGGACCGCGGGGTTCTCATGAACCGCAACTTTTTCCCGCTTTACGATTATACGGGCTCGGTGAACACGCTTGTGCCCAAAGTTTTCGCCAACCCGGCTGAAACGGGATCCAGCGGGGCGAATGTCTGGACGCTTACGAGCAGTCCCATCAGCATCAACGCGGCCTCGGACAGTTTTACTTTCCCGTTTAGGGGATCGAAAATCACCGTTTCGATCTACGCTCCCGATCCCACCAATTTGAACACAGATCCCACGGGCGACAGCAGCAAACTGGTTTCATCTCAAGACGTCGATTTCAGCAGTTGGAACGTCGACCTTCCGATTCCCGTTGCCCCCCGGTGGAATGTCCGGGACGGCGCCACCAAACCGACCGTGGCGAATACCTGGGCGGGAGGCGAAAACGTCCCGGAAATCGACTGGAGCAAGGAGCCGCCCGCGGCTACCGCGACGGCACTAAGCAACAGGCCCATTGTCTACGCCTATTGCGCGGGAACTTCCACCAATAAGATTTCGACGGATTTCGCACAACGGCTCAAGCTGATGCTGGGACGAAACACGATCAACTCCACTGGGGGAGGGCCGACGCAGCTCTTTGCCGAAGGCCGCACCGCATCCTCCGGTACGGATCGTGCGTATGACTTGCGATACACAACCACCGATTTTTCCAATGTCCAGGGAGCTTCTCTAATTACTCCGTACGATACGGTCATCAGCATGGTGGCTAGCCCGGATGACAACTCCGGCGGCGATCCCAGGGTGGTCAAGACGGGTTCCACTGCCTTCAAGCGGATTGATAATTTGAGTGCCTTTAGCGGGGCAACCTCCAATGAGCTTTTTTCCAGTACCGCCTACCCGAGGACGACGGCGAAGCAGCAGTTCCACGCCCTGGGGTCGCCCGGGAATGAACCGATGGCGACCGGTTACCGCACCGCGCCGAAGTTCCAGAACAGCACCGCCCTTGCCACGAGCGGCTATGCAAGCGTTACGCTCAACCAGATGGGCAACGCAACCACTAACCCCTCATCGTTGGGGTGGATCGGGGACGAAACCAATGTGACCATGAACCTGGACCCGACGTGGGACTGGACCTCCATGCCGGGCAACTCCCGGGACGGAGGGTTCGTGAACCGCCCGGACCAGGATTACCAGTCGCTGTATGTTGACTCCAGCGCGAGCAGTTACGTAACGGTGCCCTATTTCCAGGTTTACGGCCAATACAGCTCTTCCGGGACGGCCTATTTCATGCCGAACCGCCAGATCCCCTCTCCGGTGATGCTGGGGACGCTCCCTTCGTCGCTGACTCAGGGCTGGCAGACGCTCTGTTTCTGCCCAAACCCGGGCCAGGGCAGTTCGCATCCCGGCCTGGGCACGGCCAACCCGCCCAGCGCCACGGGATCGCCGTTTTCCGCAGCCCCGGATCACCTCCTCCTCGATTTCTTCTGGATGCCCGTGGCGGAGCCTTACCCGATTAGCGAGCAGTTTTCCACGGCAGGCAAGGTCAACCTGAACTATGCCCTGGCCCCGTTCTCCTATATCCAGAACGGTGGGACGTCTTACATTCAGCGCAAAACCGCTCTTGACGCCGTCTTGAAGCCGGTCTGGATCAATGCGATGCGCCAAAATACCGCTCCGGATTACAAGAGCTGGTATAATATGTCGAAATATAGCTCGTCCGACCAACATACCCGCTACCCTATCAATATCGACGAGACGCTGAAGGCGTTTGACTACAAGTTCCTGCAAGGCGATATTTTCCGCTCCGCCTCCCAGATCTGCGAGATGTTCCTTTACCCCAACGACCCGTCTGACACCAGCGATCCGGTGCCGCCGCTCATGAGCGCGAATTCCCCGCTGAAGACGTGGGATTCCGCCAACTCCAATATTAAAACTTGGTGGAATAACTATACGCTGACCTCCGACAATGGCCGCGAGGAACCCTACAACGCTATTTATTCCCGGGTGACGACCAAGTCCAATACCTACACGGTCCACTGGCGGGTGCAGGCGCTGCGGAAAGGCACGGGCAACCAGGGCGTGTGGGACGATGCGCACGATGCCGTCCAATCGGAGCTGCGCGGCTCGACGCTGGTGGAGCGTTATCTGGACCCGAATGCCACCAACATCCCGGACTACGCCGCCAATACGAATTATTTTTCCGCCCCCGGCGATGTCAAACCAATGAGCGCCTATTACAAGTGGCGCATCGTTACCGAAAACTATTTCCAGCCCTGATTCCAGCCGATGAGTGCTCAGACCCGCCAGTCTCTCAGTTCTTCCCCGCTGCTCCGCGAAACGGCCGTCCTCCGGCGGAGCGCACGGGGTGGCTTTACGCTGTTGGAGTTGCTCCTGGTCATGGCCATTGTCGTCGCGGTGATGTCCACCGCCGCCCCGGCCGTTCGCGGGACGCTCGATGGGGTGAACCTGACGGGAGCAGAGGAGCTGGTGGAAGGCCAGCTCTCGCTAGCGCGGCAAATCGCGATGAGCCGCAATTTGCCCGTGGAGGTCCGGTTTTACCAGGATACTTCCATTTCTTCGAATCCCTGGCGCATTGTCGGCATGGTGATTCCTGCGATCTCGACGGGACAGTCGAAGGATGAATGGGTGGCGGCTCCGGCGATGCTGCCTGGAACGGTGATCGTTGATACGACGGCGGGCAAGGATTTTTCCACAGTCCTGACCAACATCAGCGCGGATGTGCCCACGAGCGCCAACCCCGATCCCGTGGGGCCGTGGAAATCGCAGGAATCCAACAGCGCCCCCTACCGGGTGAGGGGAAAGAGTTACATCGCCTTTCGTTTCCAACCCAATGGATCGACAAACTTACCGGCATCCGCCGACGCATCGAGTAACCAAGCCTGGTCGATCAGCCTGAAAAATCTCAAGGACCGGAGCACCAACGGGGTGACTCCGGCGGCTAACTATATTGCCGTTGTGATTGATCCGCTCACCGGTAGGACACTTTCCTACCGGCCCTAATACGACTTTCACAGTCAACGACCCATAAATAGCTGGTCTTTTTGGCGCGAGGCGGCGTTGTCAGCCTCGGGCAGTATCACAGATACAGCCCAAGGCTTCCGCCTTGCCTCACTCCAAAAATCCGGCGCTCTTTACGGGCCTCTGACTATGAAAGTCGTATAAGGCGACCGGAGCTTGGTCTACCTCGCGTAGCGACGGGAAAACCCATAAAAAAGGGCCGCCGGTATGATTCGGCGACCCTTTTGCTTTTTATTGGCGGCGCACCAGACTCCCGGCTGGCGACACTGCCAAAAGGTTTACTGCTTTCTCCGGCGGAGATTCTGAAGGCCGAGAAGCATGGCGGTTCCTCCGATGATGGAGGCCCAGGCTTGGGGTTCGGGAACGGCGATCAGAGCTACGTCGTTGCCGCCCGTCAGGGTGCTGGTCGAGGCATCGCCCGTCCAGTTGGCCAGGTAGGTGATCGTGAACTCCTGGGTGCCGGCGGTGATCGTGCTGCCTTCGTCCGCGTTGGCAAAGGTGCCGATGCGGGTGGTGTCGGCAATCGCGACGTAGAAGATGTCCCCGGTGAGAACGGATGCACCGGTTAGCAGGGAGAGGTCCAGGTTGCCGGAGAGGGTCAACGTGGAGCTTTCGATTTGGTCGTAAGCGGATGTGCTCGCGAGCTGGATGGCCAGGTAGGAGCCCGATTGCAGGTTAAAGGCTCCGGTGGTCAGCTTGCCGGTGACGCCGTTGGTGGTGATCGCCGCTCCGTTGATGGAGGCGGCTCCGTTGCCGGGATCAACCACGGCTCCATGTTCAGCTACTAGTGCCTGGAGGCTGCCAGCGCCGCTCAGGGAGGCCCCGGATTTGACGGTGGTGGTGTTGGTATTGGCTGTGAGTGATCCACTGATCACTATCGCGCCTGCGGAGACGGTCGTGTTTCCCGAATAGCCATTCGATCCGGAGAGGGTCGCGGTGCCGCTGGTTGTTTTGTTTAAGCCGACGTAGCCCGAAAGGTTGGCGCTGACGGAGCCGGAACGGATGTCGTAGGCGGAGGTGCTGGTGAGGGTCCCCGCCCCGCCCTGAACGGCGCCGCTGACGAGCGTGAGCGAGCCGACGGTCTGGTCGTAGGCGTCGACGTTGAAGGTGCCTCCTGAGACGGTGACGGCCCCGGTGGTGGCGAGGGCGTTTTTAATCCCGAGCTGCAGGGTGCCGGAGTTGACGTAGGTTCCGCCGCTATAGGTGCTCAAGCCGGTGAGGATGGTCCTTCCGGAGCCGATTTGGGAGACGTTGCCGCTGCCGGAAATAACATTGGAGAAGCTCAGGGAGTCCGTGCGGTTAAAGGAAACGGTGCCGTTGTTGGAGACGCTCTGCCCCACGTCCAGGCTGCCGCTGGCGCCGCCGTTGCCGATCTGGACGGTCGCGCCGCTGGCGATCTGGACGGTGCCGGAGGCAGTGCCGAGGCCGCCTCCGTCCCAGAAAACGACGGCCGCGGCTCCGCTGACGGAGGCGGTGCTCGATAGCGTCACGGTGTTGCCCGAGATAGATAAAATATACAAGGAATTGCTGGCGCTGCCGCCGCCGCTGACTACGTTTGCGCCGGTGACGCGCTGACCGACGAAAAGGTTGCTTGCATCCGTGACGGTGATGGTCGCGCTTCCGGCGGTGGTGGTAAGGGTCTGGGTGCCTCCCGCGACGTAGTTGCCCCCCACGACCACGGTGCCTTCATTGACGTAGGAGTTCCCGGTGTAGGTGTTGTTCGCGGTAAGGATGAGTTTGCCCGCGCCGCTCTTGGTTAAGGCATCGATGTTAGTCCCGTAGTTGGTGATCACCGAATCGATTTGCAGGTCGCCCTGGGTGTTGTTTTGAAGAATCACCAAGTCCCGACTCGATGAACCCTGCAAAATCCCCCCCGTGATTTTGGAAAGGTGCGCACCGACCGTGGACGTTACCAGAATGGCTCCGTAATAGGCTCCCCCTACCGCCAGTTGGCGATTGCCGGAGATGGTGATGGTCCGGTCGGCGGCTTCGTTGAAACGCAAACCGGAGACCGCCGCGCTGGAGGCGAGCGTTGTGTCGACGCTCTTGACGTCGGCGACTTGATTGGCATTTCCAAGCCCCCCCGAGGTGTTGGCTGTGTAGCCGGTAAAGGCGACCAAGTTTCCGGAAGCGTCCTTCGTGGCGAAATCGGAGCCATTGATGGTGATAGCGCCCAGAATGCCCGACACCTGGTTGGTCGCTCCTGTAACGGTGACTTTGGTCGAAGTGCTCGGCAGGCTGATGTCCAGGGTTGCTCCGACACTACGGGTGGTTGAGACACCGCTTAACGCGCCAGTCAGGGCGAGGGTCATGCTGCCAGCCCCCGAGGTGGTCAGATTAATGTGGGAGGCACCCGCGGTCGCGACCAGGCTGCTGTAGCTCTGGGTATTTGCGGTGTCGGCCTTGCCGTTGATCTGGAGCGTACTGGTACTGGCGGTTCCACTGCCGATTGCGAGCGTGTTGGTGCCGCCGATGTTGCTGGTAGGCGCGGTGGTGGCGGTGTAGTCGAGGACCAACGTTCCGGATGTGATGGAGGTCGTGCCACTGAAGGTGTTCGCGCCACTCAGGGTCCAGGTTCCCAAATTGCTTTTGGTGATGCCAAGCGCGCCGCCGGAACCGTTGGAGATGATCCCGGTGATGATGCTGCTGCCCGAACCCGCCAGCGTCAGCGCCGTGGCACCGGTGCTTAAACCGGTGATATTGCCGTTGATGGTCAATAGTGCGCTCGCGCTGTTGTTGGTGAAGCCATAACCACCGGCACCAGCACTGCTGCGGTATCCCGCGATGTTGTTGTTGAAGGTTTGATTGGCCGTAACTCCGCTGTTGATCACGATGCCGGTGGCCGTGATGCCGGAACCACTGCCGCAATTAATATAGAGCGTACCGCCGCCGAAGGTGTAGGCACCGGCGCCGGTGTCGAACAATAGGCCGCCAATGTATCGCGTGGTGTCGACGGTGATGGAGGTGTTGGCGCTGTTCGTGTTGAAGGTGGCGATATCGGAGCTTGCTGCGGCGGTCGCCGAGCCGGGAATCACGGAGGTCCAGTTACCGGTGGTTGCCCAGGATCCGCTGGTATTGCCATTCCACGTGGCGCTAACCGCGTGGGTGGTGCTGCTGACGTTCAACAAAGCGGCTATGACCGCGGCACTTTGGATGAAAGTGCCCACAGAGAGGGGAAGGAGGGGTTTTTTCATAGGAATCACTGAGCGTTACGGGGTAGAAGTTGCTCCAAAAACAATCACACGTTAGATTCTTTTGGGTGATTGTCAACGGATTTTTGCTTTGAAGAGGCGCGCTTAGATCGTGTTTGAGCCGGGATTTAGGTGGATTTGGAGGCCGCTCCAGCGGAAATCCCCCTCGGTGGCTTCCGGTAGGTGGATGGTGCCCCGGGGGTGGCCGTTGGCGAAGTGGAGATCGACGTCGATGGTGCCGCGCGGATGGACTACGGAGGCCTTGATCCAGGTCAGGGGGCCGGGTAATGGGGCCACGGTGACTTGGGCGAAGCCGGGGGCGGCGGGCTGGATGCCCGCGATGGAGGCCATGGCGTGCCAGGCGGGGTGGGCTCCCCAGGCGTGGGCGTCGCTGCGGCTCGGTTCGGGCGCTTCGGGGGTGGAGGTGAAGCCGCGTTCGGGCAGGTCGAACCACCAGGCCAGGCGGCGGTGGAGCGCGGCTTCCTGGCCGTGGAGGCTCAGGGCACGGAGGACGTAGAATGAGCCGTAGATCGTGGCCTTGACCAGGGGGCCTCCGGGGGTTTCCAGGGCGGCCAGGCAGGCGCGCGTTTTGGCGGGGTCGAGGAGGCCGCTCAGCAGGGCGAGGGTCTGGGGATGTTCGCTCCAGGCGTCCACCAGGAGGGTGTCGCGGAAGAGGTTTTTCCCGGGGTCCCAATAGCGGCTCTCCACTGCGGCGAAGACGGCTTGGGCGAGGCGGGTGCCGCGGCTGGCCAGGAGGGGATCGCCAAAGGCGGCTTCCAACTGCGCGGCGGCTTGCAGGGCGAGGACCCATTGGAGGTTGACGATGCTGGAGTCGCCTTCGCGCACGCCGGGGCCGCACCCTTCGGGCCATTCCGGGCACCAGTCGATGAAGGGCCAGCCGGGAACTTTCCGCAGGAGGCCGTCTTGGGCGATGCCTTCGAATTCGGCCAGGAGGCTCCGGATGCCGGGGAGCATTGACTGGATGAAGGGGGCGTCGTCGCGCCACCAAAGCGCCGGGACGGCGGTGGCTGGTTGTCGCCCCGAGCGCCAGCGGTCGGCCATGCCGACGAAGACTTTGCCCTCGATTTCGCCACGGTGCCCTTTGTGGGAGAGGTCGCTGACGTCGCTGGAAGTTTTCTCGTCGTAGAGGGCTTCGGCCCAGGTCCACTCGACCGTGGAGCCGGGGCTTCCGCTGGTGGCAAAGCTTGGGTAGCCGCAGTAGTAGTTACCCAAATCCCAGAGGGCCTCCCGCTCGGAGTGCTGGGGGATGACGAGCGCGCCGCCTTGCAAAAGGGGTTGCCAGGCTTCGGTGGCGGCGGGTTGCGTTTGCCCGGGGAGGTAGGGGGCATCACTCCAGGGGCTGCGGACGGCCCGGAAGGTTCCCCCGGCCCAGGGTTCGTGGCGCTGCTCGGAAAGCTCGGCGGGGTAAAGGGCCCAGCCGGGAGGGCGCAGGCCGTGCGGGTTTTCCTCAATGCCTGGCTGGATGATGCCGGGGAGGGTGGCCTCGTGCGGTGCGTTCCAGTTTTCCAGGTCGATATCGAAGATGGGGCCGATGTCGTGGTAGCCGGGGGCGTTCTGCGGGGCGAGGCGGACGGCGGCGGTGAGGTCCTCCACGGTCCAGGGCGCTTGGCCGGTGTTCAGCAGGGCTCCGGGGGCTCCTTCGGCGAAGAGCAGAAAGCCGCCGCGCCAGGTGACCTGGGCCATGGGGGGCGTGACTTCCATGGGCTCCCGGCCCAGGGGGGCCTCCAGGTGCCAGACGAGGGCTTCCAGCGTGTGCTCGCCGGGGGGGAATGTGACTTCGATGGACTGCACGGTCCAGTGCTCGAGGTCGCAACGATCCGGGCCGAAGGTGAGGGGGGCGCCATCGCAGGTTAGTTGAAAACGCTGATCCGCCGTGACGTGGAGGACGGCTTGGAGCGGTTCCGTTAACAGCAAGGTCCTGCGGAACCGGAGGATGGCTGTTTCAGAAGGGGTTTTGGCGGAATGCCAGATCCAGGCCCCCCGGTCGCCGGGATGCCGGACCCGGGCATTGGCGTCCGCAAGGAAGCCGGGGGAAGGCATGAAAACGCGGCGGGCGCGGACAGTTGGCAGGGCTGTGGAGGAGGGTATAACAAATGTGTGATGTTTTTAATCCGGGAGAGCCGGGGGCGGCAAGGACAAACCATGATGGGCCTTCTTTTGACATTCGGCTTTCTATGGAGCGGCGAACCGGTAAAATTCCCGGAGTTTATGGCATCGCTAAAACAAATCGCGGCAGACTTGGGGGTCTCTTATACGCTGGTTTCCAAAGTCCTCAACGGGCGCATGGGGACTACCGGCGCCAGCGCCAGCACCCGGGAGGCAATTCTTAAAAAGGCGGAGGAACTGGACTACCGGCCCAATCGCCTCGCGGTGGCTTTGAAGCAGGGCAAACAGGGGGCGTTCGGGGTTTTCATCCATGCCATGGGGGTGCCGGGCAGTGAACTGACCGAGGCGTTTCTGCAAGGCGTGGCGGGGGAAATGGAGAAAACCGGCGCCCGGCTTTGGCTGAGGTTTTTTATTACCGATAAGGACTTTCTGGCGGCTTGCGACGACCAGCTCAAAAACGAGGTGGACGGGCTCATCGTGGCGGGAGTGGATCACCCGGGGTTACTGGAGAAGCTCAAGCAAATCGACCGGAGCGGGCTGCCGGTGGTTTCGTCGTTTTGCAGCCTGCCGAAGCCGCTCCCGGCCAACGTGGCGGTGGATTATGAAGCACAGTGTTACCTGACCACCAAGCATCTGCTCGACCAAGGCTGCCGCCGAATCGCGCATTTTCACACGGTTGACACGCGCCACCAGGGGTTCCTGCGCGCCCACCGGGAGGCGGGGGTGCCCGTGCAGAGCCGGCTCATCGTGCGCCAGAAGACAGCCAGTTCATTCCACATCGAGGACGGGGAGAAGGGCGCGCGCACGCTGCTGGGGCGCAAGGTGCCCTTCGACGGCTTGGTGGCCCAATCCGACGCCCAGGCCGTCGGGGCCGTTCGCGTGTTGGTGGAAAACGGGCTCCGGGTGCCGGGGGATGTGCGCGTGACCGGGGTGGATAATTCGCCGTTGGTGGACGCGTGCCAGGTGCCGCTGACCTCCACTACGGCTGAGATGCGGGAATGCGGGTGCATCGCGGTGGAGATGCTGCGCAAAAAAGCTAACGGCCAAGTCGTGAAATCGGCGGTCGTGCAGCCCCGGCTCGTGATCCGCGCTTCCAGTAAATAACGGGGTTCCGACAGGAGAAATTATCCGCGCAATAAAAAACACTGGATTCCTTTGCGCGATGTGATATCACTCGTGTGATGAATCCTTCGGCATCCTCTTTCTGCGCACCGTCTGGCGGGACTTTTGGCGTGGCGTCCGTTTTTTCCCCGGGTGTTGTGTTCCAGCGCAACCGGCCGATTCGGATCTGGGGCTGGGGGCCGGAAAACGCGAGGGTCGAGGTTGAGCTGGAGGGGGTGCGCGTCTCCGTTCGGGTGTGCGGCGGGGCGTGGGAGGCGGTGGTGCCGGCTCGGAGCGCGGGCGGGCCTTTCGTGCTGGAAATCCGCGGCGGGGATTGGACCCATCGGGTGGAGGAGGTGCTGGTGGGGGAGGTGTTGCTTTGTTCGGGGCAGTCCAACTGCGAGGTGACGGTTTCCACGCTCGCCACTCGGGACGAAATCGTGCCCATGGCCAGGAATCCCCGGTTGCGAATTTTCACGCAGGAGAGCCAGCCGGTCGCGGCCCCTGCGCTGGAGGTGCGCAACGGGCGCTGGAACGCGGTCACGCCGGAGAGCGCGCCGGAGCTCCCCGCGCTGCCGCTGCTGCTGGGGTTGCGGCTCCAGGAAGCCCTGGGAGTGCCCGTGGGAATCCTAAACGCGGCGGTCGGCGGGACGGGGATCGCTTCATGGCTGCCCGGGGCGGTTTTTCAAAAGTACGAGGATCTAAAAGTTTTTTGGGATGCCTACCCGTGGCACCCGGCCGATGAGGCGGCGGCTTATGCGCGATGGGAGGCGGACCGGGCGGCTCATGATGCGGAAAATGCGCGCCGGAGCGCCGCGGGGGAGGCTCCGCTTTTGTGGACTAAATACCTATTTCTCGGCCCGCGCGGACCGCGGTGTGTTGCCCAGCCTGCCGGGCTCTTTAACGGGGAGATCCACCCGCTGGCGCGCTTCCCCATCGGCGCGGCTCTCTGGTACCAGGGGGAAACCGATGCGGAGGAACCCTCGCGCTATGAGCGGCACCTCAAGGAGCTGATCGCCACGTGGCGGGCGGTGTGGGGCGCGGCGGAGCTTCCCTTTTTTGTCGTGCAACTGGTTCGCTACGGGGCGGATGCCACGATGGCGAACTGGCCTGCGATCCGCGAGGCCCAGGCCCACGCCACGGAACAGACGCCGCACGCCAGCCTCGTGCCCGCGCTGGATTTGGGCGATCCGGCGGATATTCACCCGGCCGATAAGGCGCTCCTGGGCGAGCGGATCGCCCGGCTGATCCGCCCGGCGCTGGCGGGGGAGGCGGTGGCCCAAGCGCCGCGAATCGCCCGGCTCGAACGGCTGGAGGATGGGAGTTTCAAGGCCGTTTTCTCGCGGCCCGTGCGGGTGGCGGGCGACGAGGTGAGCGGCTTCGAGGCGGCGGGCGCGGAGGGGGTTTTCCGAAAAGTCCCCGCCCGGCGGCTTTCGCTCTGCTCTCTCCGGGTTGAAACGCGGGCGGACGATGTGGAGCTGCGCTACCTATGGCAAGGCGTGCCGGAGGTCAACCTGTTCAGCGAGGACGGCCTGCCGCCGCTCCCCTTCCGGACGGACGCGGCCCCCGCTCCTTTCCGCGAGGAATGGCACTACCTTAGCGCCTGGCCCGCCGGAGTGGAAAGGCAGCCCTGATTTCGTTGATTGACTCTACATCAGTCGTGTGATATTTATTTTAGCTATCGCTCCATCCCTCCTGCGTTCCTAAACACAGCCCTGTGCCGGACGGCGCGACCGCGCCAACCGCCCAGGACTCCCCCCCCTTTTTAATAACAAGCAGTCACAAGCCCTCATTACAGCCCTCATACATCACAGCTTTGATCCAATGAACCTCATTTACGGCGATTTCTCGCAAGACGGTTTGGAGTACATTGTGCGCACGCCGCATACTCCGTTCCGCGATTGGTTTAACTTCTTCTGGAATTCCACGTACATGGCTTGCGCGGGGCAGAATATGAACGGGTTTTCGCTCTACCAGAACGAAGCCGGGGTTGTGACCAATCTCTTTGGGAAGCAGGATATGCGCGAGGATCCGCGCTGGATCTACGTCAGGGACAATGCCACGGGGGAATTCTGGAGCGCGGGCTACCTGCCCTGCTGGACGGAGCACGAGGAGTTCGCATGCCGCCACGGGCTGGGGTACTCCGTGCTGAGCACGCTAAAAAACGGCGTCCGGATCGAGTTCAGGGTGTTCGTTCCGCGCGTGGAGTCGGGGGAAATTTGGACGGTGCGGGTGGTCAATGAATCCGGACGCGCCCGCGACCTTTCGCTCTTCGTGGCTGCCAACGTGATGCTCGATGGCGTGAATATGCCGTATGGCTATTTCGGCGGGCTGAGCGCGGCCTATGAACCGGAGGAACGCTTTCTGTTTTTCAAAAACACGACGCACACGGTGGTGAATGAAAAATACCGCGCGTTCCTCTACTGCGACGCGACGCCGCAACACTGGGATGTCAGCCGGGACTGTTTCCTGGGCAAACGTCGCGACTATGCCCGCCCGGAGCGGGTGGAGCAGGGGCGGCTGGGCGATAGTTACGCGAGCTACGAGCATCTCGTTGGCGCGTTGCAGCACGATTTCAAGCTGGAGCCCGGCGCCGCCCGGGAAATTAACTACGTGCTGGGCATTGTGCGCGATATCGAGGAAGCCCGGCGGATGCGGGACGCTTTTGAATCCTCGGAGAAGATCGAGCGGGAATTCGAAGCGATGAAGCGGCAAAATATCGGCCGCCTGGGCGAGCTGAGCATCAAGACGCCCGAGGCCGATTTCGACATGCTCATCAATACCTGGCTCAAGCACCAGCTCTACCTCATGGCCGACTGGGCCCGGTTCTATTTCAAAGGCTACCGGGACACTTGCCAGGATTCCGCGGGCGTGAGCCTCCTGGATGCGCCCCGCGCTTTCGAGATGCTCAAAAAGGCGCTTCGCAACCAGCGCAGCGACGGCTTTTGCCCCCGGGCATTCCGCGTGGCCAGCATGGACGCCGCAGGGGCCGACAAGCATTACGCCGATTCGCCCTCCTGGATTAGCCATGCCACCGACGCGCTGATTCGCGAAACGGGGAACCTTGATTTGCTGGACGAGGTGGTGGCTTATTCCGACCAAGGCGAGGCGACCGTCTGGGGGCACAATTTGCAAGCCGTGGAGTTCCTGTGGAACGACCGGGGCAGCCACGGGCTCAGCCTGATTCATTGCGGGGATTGGAACGACCTCATTGACAAAGCAGGCGTCGAGGGCCGTGGGGAGAGTGTCTGGATGAGCTTCGCCCTGGCCCGCACGCTCAAGGTGGTGGGGCAGTTGGCGGCTTGGCGGGGAGACCGGGAGACGGAAAAGCTCTGCGTCGAACGCCATCGCATTCTCTCCGCGGCCATCCGCGAGCATGGGTGGGATGGGGAGTATTTCATTTACGCGATCAATGACGCGGGGGAACGGATCGGCTCGCACGAGTGCAAGGAGGGGAGCGTTTTCCTCAATCCCCAGTCGTGGGCGCTGTTGTCGGGGGTGGTCGATGCCGCGGAGTACCGCTGCATTGCGGAGCGGGTCGAGCCGGTGCTGGAAACGAAGGTCGGCCCGGTGCATCATTGGCCGCCGTTTACTAAGTATGATCCAGGAATCGGGCAGTTGAGCGGGACGCCCGCGGGGTATTGCACCAACGGGAATGTCTATTGCCACGCGGCGGCGTTCAAAATAGCGGCTGATTTCGATGCGGGCCGCAACGACAAGGCGTTCGACACACTGTGCAAGATCCTGCCCGCCGCTAGCAAATCCGAGCCGTATGCCCAGGCCAACGGGTACGTCGGCCCCACGGCGCAGCGCATGACCCGCCATGTTTCCGACGATCCGTGGCGCTCAGGCACCGTGGCGTGGGATTTGCTCAATGTCATTGACCGGCTGTTCGGCATCGAGCGGACGCTGGAGGGCTTTGAACTGAACCCGAAGCTGCCCTCCTCGTGGAGCGAGGCGCACATTTCCCGTCCGTTCCGGGGCATTGTCTATGATATCCAAATCCGGCGCGGTTCTTGCCCCAGGATCGAGGTAGAGGGCAAGCCGATCAAGGACCGTCTGATTCGCGCGGGGAGCGGAAAACCCCGCGTGAGTGTGGTGTGCGAAATCGCCGTGGAGCCGGAGGAAGCGGAGGGTTCCAAGGCGGAGTCGAAAGCGGCCGGGCAGCCCGCGCCATTCGCCGTACTTTCCTAATTTCAAAATCCTTCCCCCCGGAATGAAAAACCTTACACGAACGGTTGTTACGTTGCTTTGGGCGGCTTCGGGTTCGCTTTGGGCGTCGAACCCGATCACTAATAACAAGAGTGGCATCAGCATCGGGATTACCGGTTCCGATGAGACGGCCTACGCGTTCGAGCGGTGGTATCACGACCCTTTGGTGGACGACCGTGGGGTGATCTATATCAAGGACACCACGAAGATTTCGTTCGAGCATAATGAGCGGAATTCGGCCTATATCAAGGGGCCTAGTTCGGTGGCGCACCAACGGGTCGGCCTAGATAAGGGGGTGATTCGGTACAAGGTGGATCGGGATCTGAACTACCGGTACGCCTGGGTTCCGGGCACCGTTCCCGATGAGGCGGCAAAAGGGGCGAACCGCCCGCCGGGGGAATCGGTGTTGCCAAAGTTCGAAGAGCCCTTCTCTTTCGCGGACCTCTTGTATGCTCCGGATGATCCGACGGTAAAAGTGGTCGGTGCTTTGGGGCCCAAGCCGGGGGTTGATATCACTGACCGCAAGCATTATTACCAACGCGGCATGGTGGACGCGTTTGGCGATGAGTGGCATCTCATTACCGTGGGGGACGACGATACCGGGGTCGACTCTTACCGGCAGCAGGCGCGGCAGTTGGCCAGCGACGGGAAGATCCACTGCTTTATCGTCAACCCCAAGACGCCCGCGATTTACTTCACGGCGGATTCGGAGCGGGCGCAGTTCTATACGACGCCGATCAAAAATTACTTCATCCCCGTCTTGCACGAGCAGACTAGCTATGTGACCGACGGCATTCGCGTGAACCTGGCTAACATTATGAATGACCAGCCGGTCTACTACCGCTGGGACGGGCAGGGGGGCTTTGTCAAATATGCCGGGCCGATCCGGGTCGATGGCTTAAGCGACGGAGAGCATACGCTGGAGTATTACTATCAGACGAACTATTGCCGGAGCCGGAAGATTGTCAAGAACCCCGGCTATCCCTCCGACAAGGATGTCTTTGCCGATGGGAGCGGGCACGGGAGCTTGATGTGGCGAAACGATGCGGAGTTCCAGCGGATCAAGCATCGGCTGACGGCGGCGACCGAAGACCCCGATATTCTCGTCCAACAAAAGAAATACCGCGCCCTATGCGTCGTATGCCAGGCAGATGATGCTGGAAAATCAGTTTTTTGTCGACTGGGTGGGCTACGAGCTGGACCAGAATTTCTCCGCCCTGCCCGGATACAACTTTAGCTGCGGGTATTACCAAACGCGGCCGTTGCTGGCGTTGGCGGTTGCCTACAATATGCTGATTACGCAATATCGCGCTCCGAAGTATGCGGGCGGTTTTACCGCGATCGAGGACCTGAAAATCCGGGATACGATGGCCCAGTTTGCAGTGACGGCGTTGATGTGGCGCGGGGGCTACACGTGGTGGCATCAATACATCGGCATGTGGGGGACGGCGCGGAATGTCGGCGCGCTGGTCGCAGCCCTGGCCATGCCCTCGTATAATACGCCTTACCTTGGGACGAGCGGTTTCGACGGAGCGCCAGCGGGGGCCAAATGGGTGCCTTTCCGCGATCAGGCCGTCACCTGGAAGCAGGTTTTATATCTGGGCAACGTACCGGAGATGCCTTACCCCAACCAGCAGGCCAACTACATGATGGACGGCAGTAAGGGGCAGGAGTCATTTAAATTCGTCACGCCAGCGGGGCAGGTAATATCGAATATTGAAGACGGTTATATCAAACCGGATGGCACCAGCCATATCGGGACGGGAAATTACACGGGGTATCCGGTGATGGGAATCATCGCGGGGGTTTATAGCAATGTGTTGAGAATCAGACTTTCTCAATACGACAATTACCCGGATAAATTTTTTGAGAAATGCAACAACGCTACGCAGCCGCCGGATGTCCGCCATCACGATACCAATACATATTTTCCAAATCTGCTGGCTATTAACGAATACCACGCGGGTGAAACGGCCCAGGTGTCGCTGGATGCAACCAAGGCCAGCAAAGACTACGAACGCCTGATGGATATTTATGGGCTGATCTGGGTGCACCCCGACTGGAAGACGATTCCGCGCGAGGCTGCAAGGCGATGAGCGGTCGGCCCCTCGGTAAATCCGGAAACCTGCGAATCCGCTCTGGGATTTTCACGGCAGGGCCCAAGAAAATTGTGACACTCGCGGTCACTCTTTAATTCACCGCCTCGTTAAATGAGCGATAGCGGAACTTTCGCCTAATCCCGGTGGTACGGCAGCCCGGCTTTGATGGAGTAAGCGCGGTAGATCTGCTCGCAGAGGACCAGGAGGGCCAGTTCGTGCTGGAGCGTTAGTTTGCTCAAGGCCCAGGTCCAGCTGGCCGATTGCCGCAGCTCGGGCGTGTGCCCGTCGGCCCCGCCGATCAGGACGGCGACCGATTTCACGCTCTCGCGCTCCCACAACGCCACTTTTTGGGCCAGTTCGCGGCTGCTGGGCTCCTCGCCGCGTTCGTCCAGGACGATACGGAAACTCCCCTCGCTGCGCTGGCGCAACAGGGCGCTCTCGGCCTCGCGCGTGGAGGCCTTAAGGTACTCGATATTTACCGGCGCAAAGCCCTTCATGCGCTTTGCGTACTCCTCAATGCCCGCCTTGGCGTAGGCGAGCTTCGGTTTGCCAATGGCCAGGAGGTTCCAGTGCATCGGGCGCGGTTAGGGCGCGTTTGGCCTTCCCTAGAACCGCCGGTTGCCGGGCGTCCAGACGCAGAAGCTCTCGTTCTCCAGGCGCACGAACTCTTTCTTGCCCGGGGGTAGATTGGCGATAATGGCGGGCGCGTCATCGTCGCCCATCCAGACAATGCCGCCCATTTCCGTTCCCTTGTTCTCCTGGATGTACGGCTTCCAGTCGCGCGGGTCGGCCAGGTTCGGGGCCATTTCGCGCTCGGCGTAGTACAGGAGGTGCGGCCCGTAGTAGGGCATGAAGTTGCAGAGGACGCGGGTCTTCGGGGAGAAATGTTTGCGGATCGCCGCGCCGAGCTGCGGGATCAGGGTTTCCGGCTCCGCCTTATTGCTCGACGGGTCCAGGATGCAGAAGCGCCCGGCCATGGAGGTCGTTTGCGCCTCGCCCGCGCCGATGGCGACAATGGCGAAGATCCAGACGCACGCATACCCGAGCGCGCGCCATTTGCCGAGGCGTTCCGTGGCGAGGGAGGCCTCGTTGAGCGCGATGCCGATCATCACGGCCACCGGCATGATGAAGTAGAAGGCGATGTATTCGTGAATGTACGAGTCGTTCTGGAAGACGCCGACGAAAATGGCATCCATGGCGGCGACGGTGAAGGCCGCCCAGCCCATCCAGCGGAAGCCCTCCTCATGGCGGCGCTTCCATGCGACCGCCGCCCCGATCACCGCCGGAATGATGCCGATCCAGAGGTAATGGTTGAGCGCGCTCCGGCTGACGCGGAAGAGCCATTGGCCGAAGGTGAATTTGTACTTTTCATCGGAGGCCACCCGGACCAGGAAGGTGTTTTGCAGGTCCTTGAGTGCGTCGGGCCGCAGGATCTGCGTGTGGATCAAGTAAAGCGCGCCGGAAAGGGCCGTTACGAGGAGCACCGCCCAGGCCAGGCGGCGTTGTGGCCGCCCCGGGCGGGTCATCCACCAGGCGAAGATCACGATGGCGAAGAGGTGCATCGCCCAGTCCACCCACATGCCCGTGAGCAGGGCTCCGAAGAAGAGGTATTTCCACAAGCTCCGGCCGGTGGCCTGCCAGTAGCGCAGGGAGAGCAGCGCCAGCAGGATCAGCGTGAGCACCATAGGCTCGAAATTGACCATCGGGCCGTAGCGCAACGTCATCGGCAGCCCCACGAACGCCGCCGCGGTGAATGTCGCCGTGCGCGGCCCCAGCGTGCTATTAACTAAGAGCCAGAGCAGGACAACGCTCGCCATCATGCAGGCGATGGGCACCGCCCGGGCTGCCCATTCGTGCTCGCCAAACACCGCGAACATCGCCGCCACGGCCAGGTGCAGGAGCGGCGGGTGGTGGAGGTAGTACCCACGGTTGGGGATCGGCAGCGGGCCGAAGTAGAAAGCCGTGGAAGCGCCCTGCGTCTCGAAGAGCCCCGCGCGCAGGATGTTATGGGCCGCCTGGGACCAGACCGCGCCGTTGAAGTCGATCTGGTTGACCCACGGGCGGTCGATATCCGTGGTTAAAGAGGAGGCGAAAAAGATCAGAATCGCGGCAAACGCAATCAAGTAGAGCGTCTTGGATCGGACGGGAGGCAAATTCATATTCAGTTCTGGGGAGGCATAAGGGAAAATGCGGGGTTTTCTCTTATAAAGAATTTAGTAGCGGGAATCAAGCTCTCACTCTTTTAGACGTAGCAAGCGCGTTTCCCTTCATTTTTTGGGAAATCTGGAATATGGAAAGGGCTGTCTCATGACTTTGCCCTGTTTCCATCCCCGGCTTCGGCTGGCTCTGTTATTCTTTTGCGCCCTGGCCACCAGGGGGCACGCCTCTCCTTTGGACGAAGCCGTCCGCGCCCTCGACGAAGGCGTGCCCGAGGTGGCCGTCGTCAAACTCCAGGCGCAGTTGGACGCCCCCGACGCCCCTAATGCGCTCGATCCCGCCCTCCGGCGCGAGGCGAAAACCCGCCTGGCCGAGGCATTTCTGGCCGCGGGCCGCGTTGAGGAGGCCCTCAAACAATCGCGCGACCCCGAGGTGCAGGCCCCGCTCCTGGAGGCGCGCATCCTCGCCGCCGCCGGAGACTGGAAGGCCGCGCTGAACCTTTATTCGCTGCCCGATCTCGCCAAAGAGCCCCGCGCCATCGCGGGCAAAGCCGAGTGCCTCCAGGCGCTGGGCCGTCCGGCGGAAGCCATCGACGCCCTCAAAAGCATCGCGGCGGGAGCCCCCCCGGAGGTCTCCCTCCGGCTCGCAGAGCTGTTGCTGGAAAACGGTAACGACAAAGATTGCCAGGGCGTCCTCAATGGCCTCAAGCCCCCGCTTGGTGACCGCGAACAGAAGTGGAAAGACTACCTCCAAGCCCGCATGCTCCTCAACGCGGGCCGCAACGCCGAAGCCTTCACCCGCTTCGAAGCCCTCCAGCAAGCCCCCCGCAACCTTTCCAACGACATGATGGTGGGAGCCGCCCTCGGCATGACCGAATCCCGCACGGAACTCATCGGCCTCACCGCCGCCGACGATATCCTCGAACAGTACATCTGGAAGCACGAGCAGAGCCCCTCGCTCGACGCCCTCTTTCGCAAGCTCGACATCGTCTACAGTGGCGAGAGCACCGCCTCCCTTGGCGAACTCCAGAAATGGTCCCAGCGCGAGCCCTCGCTACGCGCCGGTTACGCCACCTACTACTGGGCCAAAGGGCTCCTGCGCGATGAAAAACCGGACCGGGCCCTGGAAATCCTGCGCGATTTTTCGAGCCGCTTCCCCCGCCACCCCCTGCTGACCGAGGCACTGCTCATGCGCGGCCGACTCCTTACCGACACCGGCAAATTCGCCGACGCCCAGAAAGCCTTCGACGAAGCCCTCCGCACCGCTCCGGCCACGGAACTCCAGGCCGAAATCGAAATGGCCTCCGCCCAGGCCCACTTCAAGGCAGGCGAATACGTCCTCGCCGCCACCATCTACCGGAGCGCCGGGGATCACGCCCCCGACCTCGCCGAGCTCGCCCGCTACAACACCGCCCTCTCCTGGCTCCACCAGAGGAACTTCACCCGGTTTGGCCAGGACTACCAGGAATTCAGCCGCCTCTACCCCGAGAGCGCCCTGCGCCCCGGCTTGATCCTCGAAGAAGGCCTCCTGCGCGCCCGCCAGGGCGACCCCAAAGCCGACCAGGCCCTCCGCAAATTCATCCACGACTTCCCCGGCAACCCCCGCACCGCCGACGCCCAGCTCGCCCTGGCCGAACTCCACTACGCCGGGGGCCAGCTCGACGCCGCCGCCCGCTACCTGCGCATCGTCAACGACTCCCCGGCCCCCGTCAGCACCGCCGAGGGCGCCGACTACCTCGCCATCTTCGTCGCCGAAGCAGCCACCCCCCCCAAGGACGAAAAAATCATCGCCCTCTGCCTCAGCTACATCGAGCGCCACCCGCAGGCCGCCTTGCAGCAAACCGGCCACCTCGCCGAAGTCCGCATGAAACTCGGCCAAGTCTACTTCCGCATCGGAGACTTCGCCAGCGCCCAGACCCAGTTCCAGACCCTCGCCGAAGAGAACCCCAACTCGCCCCACGTCGAAGCCGCCCTCTTCCTCGCCGGGCAGGCCTCCATGCAGCGCATCAACGGCATGGACGACGCCATCCGGCTCTTTAGCGACGTCGCCTCGCGTAACGGCCCCTTCAAACTCAACGCCCGCCTGCACCTGGCCGAAATCCAGAAGCGCCTCGGCAACGAATCCGACGCCGTCAAAATCTACGAAGACATCCTGCGGGCCAACCCCCAGGGCGAAATCAAATGGGCCGCCACCGCCGGAGAAGCCGACAACCTCATCCTCCTGGCCGCCAAAACCAAAGACCCCCAGCGCAACGAACAAGCCCTGGCCCTCTACGAGCGGCTGGCCGCCGAACCGGGCATCCCCGCCACCGTCCTGCACCGGGCCCTCTACAACAAAGGGCAATGCCTGGAACTGCTCGGGCGCCTGGACGAAGCCCTCGCGGCCTACTACCAAGTCGTCGACATCGGCTCGGCCCACCCGCAGGAGTACTTTTGGTTTTACAAAGCCGGGTTCGACGCCTGCCGCCTGAGCGAAAAGCGCGAACAGTGGAAAAGCGCCATCGCCATCTACCGGAAAATGGCCGGAGTCGAAGGCCCGCGCGCCGAAGAAGCCAAGCGGCAAATGGAGCGCCTGCGGCTGGAGCACTTCATCTGGGACGACGGCAAATAGGGGGATTTTTTAGGGAAAGAGCCCGTAAAGAGAGGGGGAAAGCCGAAATTTCTATTGCAGCCGGAGCGGATTCCGGCTACTAATCCAAACCCTTCCCGCAAGCCGGGAGGAGACGCCAACTGCCTCATGGTGTAATGGTAGCACAGCAGATTCTGGATCTGCTTGTCTAGGTTCGAGTCCTAGTGAGGCAGCCATTCTCGTCTCTGCGTCCCGCCGTGCCAGTTCGCGTCAAATCGGGCCTATTCCCCTCAAAGTGAGCAACTTCCGCTGGGTTGATTTCCGATGCTTCCATGCCAGCCCGTGCCACGTTATGCCCCTCCGCGCCTAAAACGAGTGCGCAAGGAAGTGCGCGTTTTTCAGGAATGAAAGCGGGCAAAACCCGGATCGCTTCCGACGTTTTGAGCTGCCGCACATCGGTGTAGTTTTTGAGCGTCAGGGATAGCTCGCTGTGGCGCATGATTTCCTTCCGCGTGTGAGGGTCGATCCCATGAACGGCTAAATGCGTGCACAGGGAACCCCGTAGCGCATGGAAATCGGCCTGCCTGGCCTGGTCATCCTTATACGCGATCCCAGCCGCAGCCAAGTCTTTGCGCATTGTCTCCATGGCGGGGATACAGCCTGCCGGGAAAACCAAGTCGCCTGCCTTGGGCTCCGCCGGATGAAGGGCGCGGAGTTCGCTTTCAAGCTGGGGATGGAGCACAATATCGGCCCGCTTGTGGTTCTTCGTTGTGGAAGCCCGGACGGAAAGAAAGGGCGGATCGGCCTCCAGGTGAACGTCGCCCCATTGCAACTGTTCCAGTTCGGCCCGGCGAAGCCCGGTAAAGAACGCGGCCAAATAGCCGACCTGCCGGGCACCGCTCACGCCTAAAAGCCGGTTCATTTCCTCCACGGTGAAGGCCCGGCGCTTCCGGCGTTCGTTGCCCCGCTCCTCCACCTTGCGCACGAGTTTGAGCGGGTTGCACAACACGCGCCCGTTGCATTCCATCCAATGGAAGAATGCCGACGCGGCAGCGAGGTAATCATTGAGCGTCTTTGCGGCGGCGCTCTGGCGGGCTCGCCATGCCTGGAATGAATCCGGCGTAACATCCCGCAACTGCTTCCAGCCCGCTTCGCTGGCGAGCTTGGAGAGGCGTTTCTCCACGTTGTAAATATAAGAGGTGTCCCGCTTCTGCGCCGTCAGGTCGGCAACGTAATCCCGGAGATGATGCTCCAAGGCATCGCTGGCGGCATCCCTCAGGCGCTTGGGGGCGAGAATCCCCGCCGCCTCTTGCTCCCGTTCCTTAATGATGGCCCGGAGCCGTTGCTCTGCAACCTGCTTATCGCTCGTCCCGAGGGACACCCGAATTATTCCGATCTGTCCCGGGAGCCGATACCGCCCATGATAAACCCGCGAGCGCACCCGCTTTCCATTAACCATCCGACTCGGTTTAAATACATACGCCGTCATACCTAGCTTCTCCTTTCCTTAGTTGGCACACAACGGAATCCGCTGGCGCTTCTTTTCTTCAAAAACCGCTTCCAATTCCGACTCGCACCACCGGGAGAGATTGCCCACCTTAACCGGCACAGGCAGTTCACCCTTGGACACAAGCCGCCACACACCGCGCACGCTCACCCCAAAGCGTTCCGCAACCTCTTTGATATCCACGAGCCTGTCCATGATGCCCTCCTTCTATTTGGTGTCCGTAGACCCTTCTCTCTCCTGTTCGCCGTCTGCACCAAAAAAGCGGTAGCAATTGTCCCGTGTTTGAGCTGAAAGCGAAAACCATTTATCCTCAAGAAAAGAGACAGCAGCGTTAAAATTATCAACTTCAGAAAAGCCGTCTTCGTCTCGAAGAGGGCAAAGACTCTTAGGAGGTTCCCCCTTTGCCAAATGCTCGAAAATGCGCTCATCAGATAGGAAATCCTTCATTCTGATGTCCGTGGCTTTTTCGACGATGAGAGCCTTTCTTTCGATGAACTCAGCAAAGTCACGGTAATGCTTATCGGGTTCCCGCAAGGCTCGCTGAATCGTCGCCGGGCTGATTTGCACGTGGTGGTTGTCCTTGAGCCACTGACTTATTGCCCTGGAACTCATCCGTTGCGAAGCCGCCTCGATGTAGGGAAATAGCTCCCTCAGAACCTCACGCGGCGAGGTCGGCCCCTGTTCAGAAGCAGCAACCAACGCCGCCCCAATGTCGCTTAGATCAATATTTTCCTCATCCATATGACGGGGAAGTTATATACTGCGTCATGATGCGTCAATATGATTCACGAAAAATCTGTCAAAATTTTTTCTCCAGTATTGCCCGACGAGGACAGAAGGGGTTTTATGGTTTACGTCAGCTGGGGTTGTTTGGCTAATTGCCCAGTTTTCTACTTACAAGTTCTGAGGAATATTCGACATGAACGTTGATGCCCAAAAATTAAAAGCTTTGCGTACAAGAATCACAGAGAACCTTCGCATTCAGAGGGACAGCACTGATCCGGTACCTTATATTGATGCGGGAAACAATCTAGATGTAGTGTGTGCACGCCAGAACCATGCCATATTCGCTAGGCGGGGATGTGGAAAAACATTACTTTTACACCATTCCAGCAAGCTTGTCGATGGAGGTACAAAAACAGTTTATTTGAATTGTGAAGACTTCAAAAGGCATTCATTCCCTAATGTCTTAATAGAGATACTTGACGCAGTATTTCGAGAACTGGAGAAAAACCTCAGAGGATGGTTCGGACGCAAAAAAAAGTCGCGAGAACTAATCGTGTTGATTCGGAAGGATCTTGAATCATTGCGCGAAGCTTCCGACGCGTCAGAAGAATCGATTCGCCAAACTATTTCATCGGAGGTTGGTTCATCGGTGAATGGGACTGCTGGATTCACTGCAAAAAATGCTAATGGGAATATTTCTGCGTCTCTTTCTGAAAAATCGAAAGAGGAAACAGAACGAGTCTATAAGGTACAGAGCGACAAACTTCGAAAGCTCGACATGTTGTTGCCAAAGTTGAAAGACCGTTTGAGGGACTTTTTTGAGGCATCAACATCCGTAAAATCAGTGTTTCTCCAGATTGATGATCTTTATCATTTAAGAAGAAATGATCAGCCATTTGTCATTGATTACATTCATCGTCTATGTAAAGATATTCCCCTTTATTTTAAAGTCGCTACACTTCGACATGCATCGACTTTATATATTGATCGTGATGGGCAGCCGATTGGCGCACAAGAGCGCCATGACTATCAACCTATAAATATTGATTATACATTTGCGGACTTTAATCGCACTAGGGACCAAAACCGGCAGATATTTAACGAGTTCGGAAAACTGGCAGGAATGAAAAAATCAGAAGTTGATAGTCTGTTTAGAGGGGCGGGATTTGATCGCCTCGTGATGGCGGGCGGTGGTGTCCCTCGTGATACTCTATCATTATTTCTTGAGGTTTTGAGCGATGTTGAGTCTCGTGGGGGAGACAAAATTGGAAAAGACGACGTTAGGGAGTTGAGTCGATCGAATTTTCAAAGACGAATTGAAGAGCTCAAGCAGGATTCTGAGGGTGATGAACAAGATATATTAATGCGGGGTATATATGCCATTCGCGAATTTTGCCTATCAAAAAAAACGAATGTCTTCGTCATTCCAGAACGTGCCTTGCAGCAAAACAATGGTTTTCGGGATTTGATAAATAGGTTGCTGGATTATCGGATTATACATAGTGCTGCTGGAGCATTAACGCATAAATCACAGGGTGGGACATTCCAGGCGTTTGCAATAGATATTGGCTGTTATGCTAATCTGCGAAAGCTTAATGGTCGATTTACAGAAATAGATTTTTCCGACAAAGATGCCAAAGAAAAATTAAGGTCCTGTCCTGTATTCGGAATTACCGATTTCGAGGGGTTGCTTACAAAAGTACCGGAAAATGTTGAAAAAGCATTGGCAGAACAAGATACATCGGACCAATCAGAATAACGGCTCCTAATGTAATCATGTGTTCAATTCCCGGTTGCTGCATAGAAAGTAAGGCTTCTAAGTCGGCCGTAATCCTGGTTCCCAATCGTTGATGATGGTCTACATCTCCATGAAAGCAACAAATCGGGCGTTGGCGAAGAAGTCTCTGTTGCCGTTCCTGTGAAGCCATTCTTTGCAGGCGGTTAAATGGGGGGAAATACAGGCTTCCAAGCTCGTCTGGAGCTACTTTTCTTTTTTCGGCTCGATCCTTCGAAGAGCTGTTGAAGCGGTGAGGGTTTGAAGTTGGCGGATGGCGATTTCGTTGAGCCGCCGCAGACGCTCGCTTTGGGACAATCCCATATGGATGAACTCGGCGTTCATGGACTCGATGTTTGCCAGCACCAGAAGCTGTTCTACGGTGGCGTAATCGCGGATGTTCCCTTCAAGCGTCGGGTTGGCATCGCGCCATTGCCGGGCGGTCTGCCCAAAGAGGGCCACGTTGAGCATATCCGCCTCATTGGCATAAGTGACGGCCGCTTGGGCAGGGGTGACCACCGCAGGGATGAGATGGGCTTTGATGGCGTCGGTGTGGATGCGGTAGTTGAGCTTCGATAGGGTCCGGTTAAGGTTCCATGAGAGCGAGAGACGGCGGTTTTCATCGTCTTTTAGCCGCTGGAACTCGCGGATAAGATAGAGTTTAAACTCGGGGCTGAGCCAGGAACCGAACTCAAACGCAATATCTCTGTGGGCATACGTGCCGCCGTAGCGCCCGGCTTGGGCAATCAGCCCCTTGGCTCCGGTCCGTTCAATCCACTTTTTGGCCGATAGAAAGAAGCTGTTCTGCCCAGCGTCATTTTTAATTCCCTCGAATTCGATGGAATTAAAATCCGGGTTGTTGAGCTGTTCCCAGACGCCGAGGAAGAGAACGGTGTCCTTGTTTTTGAGCCATTGCTCGATGAGCGCCCCCGCACCCTCGAAATGGCGGACCATATCCGTCAGAGAAATGTAGTCCTCCCGGCCCTTGGACACGATGGCGATGGGGGTTCCCTGCACTTCGATGGTGGCCTTTTTAAGCTCTTTTTTCATAAGTGAAATCCTCTCGGGCAAGTTAAGAATGGTAACGGCGTGTTAAGCGGGCAAGCAATAACCCTTGAGGGCTTCTCCACGATTGGCTGGGGGTCTTTAAAATGGGCATTCAATTCCCGCAAAATTTTCCTGTAGTTCCTCATGGCAGCACATCCAGTATGGCTTCCCATCTGGCCCAAATCCCGATTCCCAGCCGTTGATGATGGTCTGCATTTCCATGAAGGCGACGAAGCGGGCGCGGGCGAAGAAGTCTTTGTTGCCGGTCCAGTGGAGCCATTCTTTGCAAGCGTGGTAGATAACCGAGAAGGGGGAGTTTGAAACGATGTCCTTAACCTTGGTCCACTCCCAACCGCCAAAACCTGCCCATAGCCGCCAGCCTTTGAGGCACTCGGGGCGATCTTTGCTCAGGTACTTGGCCAGATAGGCGGCCTTTTCTTGCGGGATGCGTTCAACATGGATTCGGCCCCATCCGGCCTGGGTGGCGAGGCGGCGCACTTCGTTCACGTTGATGAAGCGGTTTGTCACAAGGTGGACGTGGAGCCCATGCTCTTTGTGAAGCTCGAATACGCGCAGGCCGCACAGGTCTGCCCAACGGCGTTTCAGGAGGGTGAGGAGGTAGTTCCATTTCTTTCGGGTGTCCTTCACATTTAGAACCTCCTTAAAGGTCAGCGTCCACATGTAGAGCGGCTGTTTCCCAAGGATTTCGGTGGCGATCAAAAAGGCGGCTTTGGTCTTCTTCATGGTGGGTAGTGGAGTTGTTTGTATATAGACAAGGTTAAGCGAGCGCCGGCCCTGTGGCTGCGCCTTGCGGCGCAGTCACAGGACCGCCGCCCGGTTCATCCTCCTCAAGGGGCAACGGCTCTTTCTTGCCAATCCATGCGGTGACCAAATCGTTCTTTGGGTCCACGGTCTGGATGGGGAAGACGTAACGCTTCCCTTTCTCCAGGGGGATAGTCACCTGTTCTGGCTCGGTGGCTCCGTCGGGAGCAAGGGCGGTGATCTTGGCTACCCCAAACGCGCCGCCCATGGAGCACTCGACCACGTACACGACGAGAAGCCGGGGGATTTTCAGCCCACTCTTCTTGTCCACGTAATCGCTCCGAATGGCCCTGCCGCCCCGGAACTCGCCAACCACGAGAAGTTCCCCGGCCAAGAACCGGGTGCATGCTTCGGAAGCCTTCACTTGGACGCCTCCTTTTCGTTCCCCGCTCCGACTTGCCCACAAAACGGTTGCTCTGGCTTAGCGCCAGCGCGCGAGCTGTTCGCTTCGCGGCTCGCGCTGCCGCAACCTCGGTCCCCTTCGACAGGCTTCGGGGCCTCGTTTGTGGACAAGTCTACGCTCCGTTGACTCCTTACAATCGCGAGAATGGCCTGCCGGAAGGGTTCCGCAAGCCGGGGCCACGCCTCGACCACCTCGCACACTTCAAAGCCTTTTTTAAGATCGAGTGCGCAAGGAAGTGCGTCGTCTTTTGTAACTTGCTTATTTTCAAGAGAGTCACTATAGGTTCGAGTCCTAGTGAGGCAGCCATTCCCGTTTCTGCGTCCCCCCGGTGCCAGTTCGCGCCAAATCGGCCGACGGAGGTCTTCAAAAGCGTCAAGTTTCGAGAGTTGATCCCGCTTGAATTACAAAAAAACCTTACCTCTTGACTATGGGAAAATGGATTTACGTCTGGGATAGCCTCTGTTCTGAAGATGCAACGGTGGATGGTGTCAGCTTCATGGGTTCACAATGGAATCGAGTCGTCGGGGAGACTGCCCAAGTTTGCGATCCGATCTATGGCCAGGAATTTCAGTTTCCCGTTTACGAGCACGCCAAGGATGATGGATCTGTTATCCGTGTGGCTATGACGGAGCATACCCCTGGTGTTTACTTAGCCTATCTTGACGATCCAGGGCTCGCGGAGCGTGTTCAACCGAAGTCGATTCGCGAGGTAAGATATAGGTGATGAGCCCAAGACGTTAAGGCGACCTTCGAATTCTCATGAGCTCAATCACTCCACTTCTCGCTGATGTTGTTTGGCCTGCGTTGTTTCTTGAGCAGCGTTTGTTTTCTTGGTGGGCAATCGGCGCAGGCTTATTGGCCGAATTGCTATTCGTGCGATATATCACGAAGCTCTCATGGAGCATGTGCATTGTCGCTGATATCGCAATGAATGCTGCCTCCTCAATTCTTGGTTTCATTCTCATTCCACTGGCAGGCATAGTTTGGGAATTTTTCCCTGGATTGATTTTTTGCGAGATTTTTCACATCGGAACATTCAATCCGATTACTTGGACCGCCACATTCGTAATTGCAGCAATGGTTAATGGTTCTTTAGAGGGACTCGTTTTGCGATTCGGATTTAAGCAAGCGATCGGGAAGAAAGGCTTTTGGTTACTCTGTCTTGCCAATGCGGTCAGTATTGGCATGGCCTTTTACAGTGTTTTCGCTCACCCTCCGCAATCATGAATCCGCGAGAGTGTAGTATATGGGGTCAACTCTTGAAACTTGCCATACATGCTCTTTTCTCTTCTTTATTCAGCGGAGTTCCCTGCGTCTTTCGAAGAGAGACAGGGGGGAACCTACTGAACCGTCAAGTTTCAAGAATCGCACCCTGCTGTTTTTCGCTAAAACGGCAGCATGAGTTGCGCGGCGGGCGGGACCATGCGGGAGACTCCGAGGCCTAGCAGCCGCAGGGGGCGCGTGACGAGGCGGTCCCGGCGCAGGAGGCTGCAGGCCAGGAGGTAGAGGGTTTCGGCGTCCTCTACCGGGTCCTCAATGCTGATCTGGCGGGTGAGGGTCTTGAAGTCGCTGTAACGTACTTTGACTTGGACGGTTTTGGCGGCGAGCTGCTCGCGCGAGAGTTTGCGCGCGATTTCCTCGGCCTGCGCTTTGAGCGTGGGGACCAGGATGCGGCGGTCTTCGGTGTCCCGCTCGAAGGTGTCCTCGACGCTGATGCTTTTGACTTCGCCTTCGACTTCCAGGGCCCGGTCGTCCTCGCCGCTGGCGTAGCGTTTGAGGGCCGCGCCGAAGGAGCCGACGAGCGCGCGCAGGTCGCCGGGGTGGTCCTGGATGTCGCCGATGGTGCGCAGGCCCGCTTTGGTGAGGACTTCGGCGGTGACTTTGCCCACCCCGTGGATGGCCGAGGCGGGCAGCGGGCGCAGAAAGGCTTTTTTCTCGCTCTCGGTGATGCAAAAAAGGCCGTCGGGTTTGCCGTAATCGCTGGCGATTTTGGCGAGCAGTTTATTGGTGGCGATGCCGATGGATGCGTTGAGCCGATGTTCCCGCCGGATGGTCTCTTTGATTTCCCGCCCCAGGTCCATGGCGGCGCGGATGGCGTCGTCCGGGGGGAGGTCCTGGAAACGGCTGCTCATTTCGAGGTACGCCTCGTCGATGGACATCGGCTCGATGGCGTCGGCGTAGCCCGCGAGGCGTGCCATGATCTGGCGCGATACGTCCCGGTAGGCGGTCATGCGCGGGGAGACGAAGGCCCCCCCGGGGCAGAGCCGGTAGGCCGTGCGGGAGGGCATGGCGGAATGCACGCCGAATGCCCGGGCCTCGTAGCTGGCGGCCGAGACCACCCCGCGCCGGTCCGGCGGCGCGCCGACGATCACCGGCTTGCCCGCAAGCGCCGGGTTGTCGCGCTGTTCGACGGACGCGAAGAACGCGTCCATATCGAGGTGGAAGAGGACTCTGGCCATCGGAGAGCCACGTTAACGGCGGGCCCCCGGCTAAACAAGCCGGGGTTTGCCGTCCGTCCTCCACCACCTCGCGTGGACCTCCGGTTATTTTGAGAACCGGACGGTCTTGATTTCGAAGGGCCGGAATTCCAGCGCGAGCGATTTGCCGTCGAAGGGAAGCGGGGTCTGGTTCTCTTCGATCAGGTTGGTCAGCGTGGCGTGTTTGAACGGGAGCTTTACTTCCAGCTTGGCCCGGGTGGCGGTGCGGGCGGATTCGTAGAACCGCACGATGAGGTCGCCAGAGCCGTCTTCGGCGGGCTTGAGGGTTTCCAGGATGATGTTGGGCGCGCTGAGCGAGAAGAGGCTGCCGGGCTCGGCTGCGCCGGGGGCGCTCATGAGGGGCGCGTTGAGTTCGTAGCCTTGCTGCACGAGGCCGGACTCGGCGAAGCCGCGCCCGCCCCAGGCGTAGAAGGCGTAGGTGAACTCGTGCGAGCCCTGGTCGGCCGTCATGTCGGGGCCGAGCGGGGCGCGCAGCAGGGTGAGGTTGATGCTGTTGCCTTCGACGTCCACGCCGTATTTGCAGTCGTTGAGCACGGCGGCGCCGCGGGCGGATTCCGCGAGGGCGGTCCAGCGGTGCTGGCAGACTTCGAATTGCGTGGCGTCCGAGGGGCGCGAGGCGTGGGTGGGGTGGGGGACGTGGCCGAACTGGATTTCGTTGAGCGCGGTGTCAGAACGAACCGTGACGGGGAAGTTCACCTTGAGGAGCTTGTGCTTCTCGTGCCAATCCACCTGCGTGCGGAACTCGATGCGGCGGCTTCCGGCGGCCAGGACGATATCCTGGACGAGCTGGGAGGTGTGGATCTGGCGCTTGACGCGCACGATGGCCAGCAGCGGGCCCGCCGTGATGACCTCGATTTCGGAGGTGCTATCCAGTAACACCGGCGTCTGCTTGTAGGTGCTGGTGATGTCCCAGGCGTCGAAGCTGTTGGGGACGTCTTTGTACATCCGCAGGGAGTTGCAGGCTCCGGCGGCCCATTCGCTTTGGGTCTCTTTGTCCCAGATGCTGGTGAGCTCGCCCCGGTCGTTGAGCGTGACGCGGAGGAATTCGTTTTCCAACGAGGTGGGCGTGGCCGTAAGTGGGCTGGTGGCAGCGGCGGGCTGTTTGGCCCCGCGCCGCACGGTGGTCCAGCCGGTGGCGGGTACGGGCGGGGTTTGCGCGAAGGTCTTGCCGCAAACCTGCTGCGTGAGGAGCGCGTTGCCGGAGAGGTCGGTGGCGGCGTCGAAGCCCTCGGGCAGCTCGACGATCTCCTGGCGCTCCCACGATTGGGAGTTGAAGAGCGTGAGCGCATCGGCGTCGGTGTCGCACAGGGCGCTCAAGGTCGAGGCCGTTTCGTGGGCGGCACCTTCGAGCACGCGGGCATAGGCGGCCCCGGCTTCTACGTAAACTTGGTGTATTGAGGAGCCCGGGATAATATCGTGGAACTGGTTGAGGAGCACCTCCTTCCAAAGCGCCTCGACGTGCTCGGCGGGGAAGGCTTTCCCCCGCAGGAGCGCCGCCGCACCGCCCCAGAACTCCAGGTCGTGCAGGGCGTGCTCGCACCGGCGGTTGCTTTTTTTGACGTGGGCTTGAGATGTGAAGGTGCCTCGGTGGGCCTGGAAGTAGAGCTCGCCTACCCAGGTTGGCACTTGGGCGAGCGCTTTTTTATCGGCCACCATTTCCTCGAAGAACGCGGTGGGGGCCTCGATGGTGCAGCGCGGGCTGCCCTCCAGGTCGCTCTGGCGGCGAAGGTACTCCACGTGGTCGCGCACGGGGCCGCCGCCGCCGTCGCCCCAGCCGAACGGCAGGAGCCGCTTGGTGTGGAAGCCGGTTTTCTGCGGGCGCTCGGACCAGCGGGTGGCCAGCGTTTTGGGGTCGGTCTGGCTGTTGTAATCGAAGTGCAGGTAGGTCAGGATGCGGCTGCCGTCGATGCCTTCCCACCAGAACCAGTTGTACGGGAAAATTTCGCCGCCGTCGTAGATCCAGAAAATCTTTTGCGTGGAGAAATAATCGACGCGGCAGCCTTGCATGATCTGCGGCAGCGCCCCGCTGTAGCCGAAGACGTCGGGCAGCCACATGAGGCGGCTGTCGATGCCAAATTCCTCCTGGAAGAATTGTTTCCCGTAAAGGAACTGGCGGATGAGGCTTTCGCCGCTCGGCAGATTGGTGTCGGCCTCGACCCACATCGCGCCGTCGGGCACCCACTGGCCCCGCTTGACGGCTTCGTGAACCCGCTCGTAAATGTCCGGGAATTGGCGCTGGGCCACCTCGTAGAGGTAGGGCTGGCTTTGCAGGAATTTATACTCCGGGTACTCCTCCATCAGTGTGAGCTGGGAGGAGAAGGTACGCCCGCACTTCCGGTCGGTCTCGGCCAGCGGCCAGAGCCAGGCGAGATCGAGGTGCGCGTGGCCGAAGCAGTGCATCCCCGGCGCGGTGGTGCCGTTGCGGGCTTGGAGCAGCGGCTTGAGCAGCTCGCGGCCCTGCCGGACGGTTTCCAGCATTTCAGCGCGCGGCAGCTCCGGGTCCACCACCACGGTCATTTTCGCGAGCGCGTCTTCGATCTGCGCCAGCCGGAGCGATTCGCGGTCGGCCATGGCCTCGGCGAGCTTGGCGAGCGTCTCGACGTCGAGCCAGAGCTGGTAGACCTCTTCGTTCCAGATGCCGAACTCGCTCTTTTCGATCGTGGCCTGGCACTCCGGGGTGGGCGGCACGGTGAGCACGCCGTCGGGGACGGGGCCGGTGCCGCATTCGCGCGTGCCGTTGCCCGCGTAGGTTTGCAGGAGAATGTCGATGGTTTCGCCGCCTTGGGCTTGGAGGGTGAGGGTGATATCCCGCTCCGACCAACTGCGCGAACCGACGGCTTTCCCGTCGATCCAGACGAGGCTTTCCAGGCCGGTCTCCGGACGCACGACAATTCGCTCGCCCCGGGCGGTTTCGGGGATCCGTACCGCCGCGCGCAGCCACGCGGTTTCATTGTGCGCGCCCCAGCGGGTTCCCGGCGGGAAGGGGCGAAGCGGGTTCGCGAGCGCCTGGCTCGGGGTGAGCTGCTCGAAGGTGGTGAACCCTTCGAAAAGGACTTCGCCGAGGGGAACGAAAAAGAGTTTGGGGAGGACTTTGCGCCAGCAGTCGACGCGGTTACGCCATTCGAGAGTAATCATGATGGGCGTTGTTTACCAAATGCGCCCCGGGTCCGGAAATGCACCGGCTTGCGTTTCAGCTATGCACTTGTTTGCGAAACCGGGATGGAAAGTGAATAGGTGAGGTTGTCGTTGGCGTTACCTGGGAAAAGCGGGAAGAATCCGCAGATGAACGCAGCTTTTTGGCAATCTTGGCAAACTAGGGCAGGATGATCAGGATTACCCTGAATCCTGCGCTCTTCCCAGAAACGTATAGCAAGCATGGATTTGAACACCGTGAGTCGAGCTTACTATGGGAGGCTCATTCTATCGAAGAAGGCGCGGATTTTCGCGGTTTGGATCCAGGAGGCGAGGCGTATTTTTGGGCCAGAAATCAAACAGTTGCTCTTAGAAAATAGGATGTTCGCTCTCCTGGATGTTGTTGCGGAAGCGCTCGGCACCAGCGATGCCGACCCTCAATCCGTGCAGGACGAGGTCGAGCGGGCGACGGAGCATGGATTTCTGCGCGCCGAACAGGGTTTCAATGCCGGGCAGGTGGTCAGGGAGTTTCGCGCGTTTCGTCACGCGATTCGCGATGTCTGCATCGAAGTGGGCATGCCGTTGACGGAGGAGGCGAGGCTCATTATCGAGGAGGTCATTGATTCCGCCGCCGCGGTCGGGTTGAGTCGTTTTAGCAAGAAACAAACCGATATCATCAAAGAAGAGGATGCCCGCCAAGTGGCGTTTTTGGTGCATGATTTTCGAACGCCGTTGGGAGCCATCGCTTTGGCCGTGGCAGACGTCATCGAGACCCTGCCAGCGGAGGCGAAGACACCTGAAACCCTGGAAGCTCTAGACACGATCGAGCGAAATACGGCACACCTCGCCATTTCGATGGAGAAGGCGATGAGAGAACTGTCGGACGTTATTTCGGGGGGTAAAAAGTTGCAAATTACAGAGGTCCCGCTGTTTGATTCGGTGGCGAAGGTCATGGAACAACTTAAGATGCCCGCCCGCGCAAAACGGGTCATTCTCTCCAACCGGGTTGACGCGTCGGCAATATTAGCCGCCTCACAGGACGCGCTGGATCGAGTCCTCATGAATTTGATCGGAAACGCGTTGCGCTACACCACGGGCGGCGAAATCACGGTTGCCAGTTCTGAAAAAGGGGACGAGATCGAAGTCGTCGTACAGGACACCGGGAGCGGCATTATACCTGAAAAGCTGGCTCGTATATTTGACCCGGGAGAGAAGGAGCCTGAGAGCCCGGGAATGGGCTTTGGGTTAGCCATTGCGAAGTCATTGGTTGAACTACAAGGCGGCCGAATTCGGATCGAGAGCACGGTTAATAAAGGCACGGCGGTAATTTTTACGCTGCCCCGGGTGCCATAACCCCGCCCGCGAAGCGGCGCGCTAGTCCTGCTCGTCTTCTGCCGCCGGAGTGGGGGTGGGCTTGGCGCGTTTACGCTGCTTCTGCGCCTTCGGCTCATCCGGGAAAAGCTCGCGCAGGACGTTGCCCACGAGCGGCGCGGCCACGGTGCCGCCGTGGCTCCGTTTTTCGTGCGGATCGCTCTCGTAGAGGGCCGCGAAGGCGTATTTCGGGTTGTCGGCGGGGACGAACCCGGCATACCACGCGGCGTTGCGGCCCGAGGCTTTCGGGCCCCATTCGGCGGTGCCTGTTTTGCCCGCCACGTCCACGTTGTTGACCGCCCCACCGCCGCCGGTGCCATGCCCTCCGCTGGTGGCGTCAATGAGGCCCTGTTTGACCGCGTTAAAGGTCTCTTTTTTCAGCTCCAGCTCGTCCTTTACGCGGATGTCGTAGGCCGTGACGATCTGCTCGTCCAAGCTCTGCACCTGGAGGACCAGGCGGGTCTGGTAAAGGATGCCGCCGTTGGCCACCGCGCCCATCGCCTGGGCGTTCTGCAAGGGCGTGACCATGAGGTAGCCCTGGCCGATGGAGAAGTTCGCCAGGTCGCCGTCGGTGAAGCGCCGTCCCTCGCGTTTTTTCAGGAGTTCGGGCGTGGTGACGAGGCCCTCGACTTCCGCGCGCAGGGGGATGCCGGTTTTCACGCCGAAGCCCATGCGCTGGGCCCATTCCACCATCGGCTTGGAGCCGGTCTTGATGCCCACCTGGTAGAACCACGTGTCGCACGAGCGCTCCATGGCTTCGGCGAAGTTGAGCATTCCGGCGTCGTACTTGCTCCAGTTGCGCATGACGATGTTGCCGATTTGCAGCGAGGGCGGGCCGGAGAATTCGTCGTCGGGCTTGATCGACCCGCTTTCCAGGGCCGCGATGCCGACGTAGGTTTTCCACGTCGATCCGGGCGGGTAGGCGCTGCGGAAGGCGCGCGAGAGCATCGGCAGGTTCGGGTCGTTGTTAAGCTGGTTGTAGCGCTCGGGGGTGATCGACGGGCTGAAGTCGTTCGGGTCGAAGGTCGGCACCGAGGCCATGGCCAGGATGTCCCCGTTGTTCGGATCGACGAAAACGATGGCCCCGCGCTTGGCCCCCTTGGCCAGCGATTTTTCGCAAAGCTGCTGGATTTTCAGGTCGAGCGTGGTGATGACGTTGCAGCCGGGCGTGGGCGGGACGGTGACTTTCTCGTAGACCTTCTTGCCGTTGGCGTCGAAGCGGATGGTCATCTGCCCCGGCTTGCCGGTGAGCTGTTCGTTAAAGGTCGCCTCCAAGCCGTCGCGCCCCTCGGCGTCGGGCCAGATGAGGTCGTTATTCTCGATGGGGGCGTCCGGCGGAGCGCCCGAGCGGGTGGCGTAGCCGATGATGTGGGCGGCCGTCGTGCCGTGGGGGTAGAAGCGGGTGTAGACCGGGTGCAGCACGAGCCCGCTGCCGAGTTCCCCCTTGAGGGTCTTCTGGAGGGCGGGCGACACATCTTGGATAATGTCAAAGGGGAGGATGCCCCGGTTGCGGTAAAAACGCTCGATGGATTTATCGGAAATGTTCAGCTTGCGCCCGGTGAGGCGCTCCACCTTGGCGATCTGCTCGCGGGCGAAGGCCGAGGCCTTGGAGTCCGGGTAATCGAGCGGGGTGGGGAAGGAAATGCCGAGATTCTGGCAAACGCGGGTAACGGCCAGCGCCTCGCCGTTGCGGTCCAGGATCTGCCCCCGGGGCGCGGGAATCTTGAGCGTATAGGTGCGCGCGAACTTTTCCGTAAGCCACGAGGGCTTGATATTCTCGTCGCCGTCCTGGGCGGGGGCGGCGGCGGTAAGCGCCAGGGAAAGGGCGAGGCAAGTATAGAGGGCGGTCCGGCAGACGTGCATGGGAAGGGCATCCTATCCCAGGCGCGCGGTTTTCTCAAGGATCCTGTATATCCCTCTGCCTTTCCCTCCGTGCTCTCCGTGTCCGCTGACTCGAAAATAGGTGCCCTATAAAAAAGGCAGAGGGCTCACGCAAAGACGCAAAGACGCAAAGACGCAAAGACGCAAAGGCGCAAAGGCGCAAAGGCGCAAAGGCGCAAAGAGTCTTGCCTTTCTTTGTGTCTTTGCGCCTTTGCGTGAGTATCAATATTCCCCTCTTTTTTCATGCCGCGTGGAGCCCCTGGTTGCCGGGGCATGGGGATCGGTGGTGATTCTCCCCGTAGAAGCATTCCTTATTGAGACCGGTCTCGATTTTGTTTTAGAATAATTCTTGATCTCAAATGCCGGGATCGTGATATTGTGAGTCGACCCATGAAAGCGCACCCGGCAACTTCAGAAGACGCCATTACCAGCCATGGCATTCGGCTGACGCCCCAGCGGCGCTACGTGTATGAGGCGCTCATGGAGAAGCGGGACCACCCGACGGCCTCCGAGGTCTTCATGCGGGCCAAGGCGCGGATGCCCTCCATCTCGCTGGCCACCGTCTACAACTGCCTCGACGCGCTGACCGAAAGCGGCTTGATCCGGCAGGTCTACTGCGAGCGGGGGTCCTCGCGCTACTGCCCCAACCTCGTTCCCCACGGCCATTTCTTTTGCAGAACGTGCGGCGTCGTCCTCGACGTCCCCATCGACCCCGCCCAGGAAGCGTCCTGGGAATTCCCCGAAGGCACGGAGCTCGAACACGTCGAAATCACTTTGCGCGGCCTCTGTCCCGCCTGCGCCCAAAAACAAACAACCTCACCTCTATGAAGTCACTCGTCATCAAGGACCTGCACGTCAATATCGGCGACCGCGAAATCGTCAAAGGCCTCAGCCTGGAAATCGAACGCGGCAAAGTGCACGCCATCATGGGCCCCAACGGCTCCGGTAAAAGCACGCTTTCCAAAGTGATCGCGGGCCACCCGGACTACACCGTGACCGGCGGCGAGATCCTCCTCGATGGCGAAAACATCCTGGACCTGGAGCCCGACGTCCGTTCGCGCAAAGGCATCTTCCTGGGTTTCCAGCACCCGATGGAAATCCCCGGCGTCACCGTGGCCAACTTCCTGCGCGCCGCCGTCTCCGCCCGTCTCCCCGAAGGGGAAGAACTGGAGGCCACCGAGTATTACTACAAGCTTTACGAGAAAATGGACATCCTGGAGATGGACCGCTCGTTCACCTCCAGGCCGATCAACGTCGGCTTCTCCGGCGGCGAGAAAAAGCGCTGTGAAGTCCTGCAAATGGCCATGCTGGAGCCGAGCTACGCCATCCTGGACGAAATGGACAGCGGCCTGGACATTGACGCCCTGCGCATCGCCTCGGGCGGCGTCAACAAGCTCCGCGGCCCCGACCTGGGCATCCTCTTAATCACCCACTACCAGCGCCTGCTGGACTACATCACGCCCGACGTGATCCACGTGATGGTCAACGGCAAAATCGTCATGAGCGGGCCCAAGGAGCTCGCCCTCGAACTCGAAGCCAAGGGCTACGACTGGGTCAAAGACGAGGCCGAAACCGCCCCTGTCGCCTAATTCCCAAAAAACCGGAGGACCACGCCATGTCTCAACCGAATACCGAACTGAACCTAGACCGAAGCGTCGGGGATTTTTCCTACCCCGAGCACCACGCCTTCGACGCAGGGGTCGGCCTCAACCGCGACACCATCAACTACATCACCGACGTCAAGGGAGAGCCGGAATGGATTCGCGAATTCCGCCTCAAGGCGCTCGATGTTTTCAACAGCAAGCCGCTGCCGACCCACTGGGCCACCAAGGATCTCGAAAGCCTCGACTTCGACAAAATCCGCTACTACCTCTCCAACGGCCAGAAGCCAACGCGCTCCTGGGAGGAAGTGCCCGAGGACATGAAGCAGACCTTCGAGCGGCTTGGCATCCCGGAGCAGGAACGCAAATTCCTCGCCGGGGTCGAGGCCCAGTTCGATAGCGAGGCCGTCTACTCCAATATCAAGAAAGCCATTGGCGAGCAGGGCGTCATTTTTGTCGGCCCCACCGAAGGGCTCCTCAAGCACCCGGAGATTTTCCGCAAATGGTTCGGGAAAGTCATCCCCACGGGCGACAACAAATTCAGCGCGCTTAACTCCGCGGTCTTCAGCGGCGGCTCCTTTATCTACGTGCCGCCGGGGGTGAAAGTGAAGCACCCGCTCCAGGCCTATTTCCGCATCAACGCCGAGAGCTTCGGGCAGTTCGAGCGGACGCTCATCATCGCCGACGAAGGCTCCGAGGTGATGTACATGGAGGGCTGCACCGCGCCGAAATTCGAGACCGCCACTCTCCACTCCGCCGTGGTGGAATTAGTCGCCATGAAGGGGGCGAAAATCCAGTACGTCACCGTGCAGAACTGGAGCAGCAACGTCTTTAACCTCGTCACCAAGCGGGCCATCGCCCACGAGGATGCTGAAGTGAAGTGGATCGACTGCAACATCGGCTCGCGCCTGACGATGAAATACCCGGGCGTGGTCTTAAAGGGCCGCAAAGCGCGCGGCGAGGTGATCTCCATCGCGCTCGCCAGCAACGGCCAGCACCAGGACACCGGGGCGAAGATGATCCATCTGGCCGACGAAACGACCTCCAACATCGTCTCCAAGTCGATCTCCGCCGGAACCGGCCGCGCCACCTACCGGGGGCAGGTCCACGTGCCGAAGCATTTGAAGGGGTGCAAAAACAACACCGTCTGCGACGCGCTCCTCGTCAACACCGACAGCCGCACCGACACCTACCCGGCCATCACCGTGCGCGGCACGGGCAACGCCGTGCAGCACGAGGCGAGCGTCAGCCAGATCAGCGCCGAGCAGATCTTCTACATGCAGCAGCGCGGTCTCACCGAAGGCCAGGCCATGAGCCTTTCGGTCAACGGCTTCGTCAACGACCTCGTGCGCCAGTTCCCGATGGAATACTCGGTGGAACTCAAACGCCTGATCGACCTCGAAATGGAAGGCTCGGTCGGCTAATTCCCAAAATTTTCATTACCCAATGAGCCAGACTTTATTTATCGACGAACCCGCCCGCGCCGCCGCGAGAAAGCGCTTCGAGACGCTCCCGATGCCGACGCGCCTCAACGAGGAATTCCGGTTCAGCAACCTCAAGGCGCTGGACCTCACCGCGTTCGCCTCGCCCACGGCCCCGTTTGCAGGCGACCGCGACCGCATCATCAAGGGCTCCGTCGGTCTCGCCCAGTCGGCGGGCCGGATGGTCTTCGCGAACGACGGGCTGCTTTCCCGCGAGCTCTATGGCGACACGCTCGCCACCAAAGGCGTCATCTGGAAGCCGCTCGACGTGGCCGCCCGGGAACACCCCGGCCTCCTGGCCGAGCACTTCATGGTCCAGGGCGCGCCCCTGGGCAGCGAGAAATTCGCCGCCCTCCACGCCGCCCGCGTCAAGACCGGCATGCTCCTTTACGTTCCGCGCGGCGTCGAGATCGCCCTTCCCGTCGAGACCTTCCACTGGCTCTCGGGCGAGGCTAACGCCGTCTTCCCTCACACGCTCTTAATCGCCGAGGAGGGGAGCAAGGTCACGCTGATCGACTACTTCATGGGCGCTACGCCCGGGACCTCCGGTCTGGCCGTCGGCTTCAACGACCTCTACATCGGGCAGGGCGCGCGGGTGGACTACGTCTGCGTGCAGAACTGGAACCTGAAAACGCTCGCCGTGCAGGTTAATAACACCGTGGTTTCGGCGGGCGGCGAGGTCAAGAGCCTCAACGTCAACCTCGGTGGCCGTTACGCGCGCACCGAATCCATGAGCCGCCTCTCCGGCGACGGAGGCCGCAGCGACATGCTGGCCGTCACCGTCGGGTCGGGCGAACAGGAGTTCGACCTGCGCACCTTCCAGGACCACGCCGCCCCCGGGGCCGCGAGCGATCTGCTTTACAAAAACGCCCTCGACGGCACATCGCGGGCCATCTTCGCGGGCATGATCAAGGTCGAGCCCGGCGCGCACCGCACCGATGCCTACCAGAAAGTGCGCAACCTGCTCTTGAGCGAAGACGCCGAGGCCGATTCGATGCCCGGGCTGGAGATCCTGGCCGACGAAGTGCGCTGTTCCCACGGCGCGACCTCGGGGCAGATCGATTCCGAGGAGCTTTTCTACCTGCTGGCGCGAGGCATTCCCAAGCACGTCGCGCTGGAACTGATGGTCCAGGGCTTCCTGCAAGAGGCCATCGACCGCCTTGGCAACGAAGCGCTCGGCGTGAAGCTCGGCGAACTGGTCCGGGCCAAGCTCGGGGCGTAAAAAAGCCGTTATTTTTCCAACAAAAAAGGCGCAAGGAGATCTCTCTCTTTGCGCCTTTGATTTAAAGGAAGCTTACGCGTTTTCCTGCTCGTGGTCTTCGATCATCTTTTTAAGGATGCCGACCATATCGCGGTTGAGCGGGAGAGCGGAGCTGCCGGGGTTGAGCACGCCGCCCGCGCATTCGGGCTGGGTCAGGATGAAGTCCCAGGCTTCCGGGGCGGTGAGGACCATCGCGGAGACGTTCTCCTGGGTCCACGCCTTGAGCGCCTCTTCATCGGTGAAAAGCGGAAGGTATTCGTCGTTGTTTTCGTCCGTGCAGACCAGCACTTGGACGGCCTGGTCGTCGGTCGGCTCCGTATCGAGGCGGCCTGAGAAAACCGGAACCAGATAGAGCCCGCGCTGCAAGGCGAGCGTCATTTCGCGCTGGGCGTCTTCCGAGCGGTCCGTGGAGATGCGCTCGATGGCGTCGATAATCTGGGGGTTCTCGATCGCTTCGCCTTCGCGCTGAACGTGGCGTCCGCAGCACCCTTCGCCGCTGCCGCCGCAGCATTCGTGATCTTTCTCCTTGGATTCCCCACCCTTGCCGCCGCAGCACTCGTGGTCTTTCTCCTTGGATTCATCGCCGTGGCCGCAGCCGCAGCCTTCGCCGCCGTGGCCGCCGCAGCAGCCGTGGCCTTCTTCGCCCTCTTCGAGCGCAGCCTCGCTATCCAGCGAGTTCACATCCATCCCGTCATATTCCACGGCTGGGAACTTCGCGGCCAGGGCTTCGAGTTCGGCGTTAAGGGCAAAAAGGGTTTCCGGCGTGTGCTTTTCAAAGCGTTCGGCCTGGAGAATGAAGAGAGGCTCCTCTTCGCTCTCAAAAATGTCGGCGACGTCGTAACCGAGCTCTTCGAGCGCCTCGGCCACCGGTTCCAGGGCTTCGGCTTCTGAGGCCGTAAAGTAATAGCCCCAAAGCATTTCACCGTCGATCGAGTTGTCTTCTGTTCGCAGGGAGGCGAACATTTCTTCAAGTTGGGCCAGCGGGATCGTTTGCATGCCGAGGAAAAGTCGCAGCCCCCGGGGCAAATAGCAACCGGAAAAACCGACCTTTAAGCGCCTTGGGCGGCGGTCAGGATACCTCTGCTAGCGCGCTCAGCCGCTGGGCCGAGGCGGGCTGGGCGGTGCCGAGTTCCTGGGCGAAAAGGCTGACCCGGAATTCCTCCAGCAGCCAGCGGTAGGCTTCCCGGTTTTCCGGGGGAATGGTCTTTTCCACCTCGCCGCCGGGTAAAAAGGGAGCCAGCGAACGGGCTTTTTCCCGGTCTTTGGTCAAATAAAGCGGGCTGATGGAGGCGCGCTCAGCCCGGAGCTGGACGGCCCGCAGGTAGCGCGGGAGGTGGTGGAGCTGGGGGTGCGGCGTTCGGTCGAGGAAATCGGCGGGCACGAGGCGCTCCAGGTCCTCCTCCATGCCCGGGTAACGTTTGGGCGAGGCGAGGATGGTGGCGCGAGTTTTGAGAATGCTCCCCGCCAGGTCGCTGACGCGGCGGGCCAGCAGCGGCAGGTCGCGCCGGGCGGTTTCGAGCATCGCCTTGAAGCGCGCTTCGGTAAGCGGGCGCAGCGGTTCGAGCCGCAGCGCGTGGCGGGTGAGGTGCCGGTAGGCGCTTTGCGGGAGCGCCTCGGCGGAGCTCGGGGGCACGGCGTTTTTCTGAGAACCGGCCTTGGGCGCGCTGAAACGGACGGAAAGCTGGTCGAGCGCCGCGCCAAAGGAGACCGGCTTATTCGCCGCCCCCTGCGTGGTGGCTCCCCCTACAAGGCGAGCCATGCCGCGCAGCTCTTTTTGCAGCCAGGCCAGGTCCCGGCCCAGCGCGGCTTCGGCCAGGCGCAGGACGCCCTCCGGCGTCACGTTATCCGCCTCGGCCCGAGTGCGGAAGAGGCGCAGATCGGCGGTTCCCGGCGCGTCGCCCGGCGCGAGCCCTGGGTAGGCGAGCAGAGGTGCGCCGCCGATTTGCTCCACCACGGTCGATTCGGGCAAGTCGCCGAATGACCACGCCGTCAACGCCGGTTTCTCCCAGCGGCGCGTGGCTTTTTCCCAGGCGTCGGACTGCACGTCCTGCGAATCGAGCGTGGCGCGCACGGCGTGCAGATCGCGCCCGGCGGCCAGCGGCTGGTTCTTGCGGTCCACCACCTCCACGCGGGGGCGGAGGTAATCGGGGAGCGATTTCCAGTCCTCGGGTTGGATCGCCACGCCGTATTTGCGTCGGATGAGCGCCCCGAGCGCCCCGGGTAGGTCGTTCCCCAGGGGCCGGAACTCGGCGACCAGCTCGGCTACCTTTGGCTCCAGCGGCATGAGCTGCTTGCGAACGCTCTTGGGCAGCGAGTGAAGCAGCTCGCCGATCTGCTCCGTGCGCAGCCCGGGCACCATCCATTGCAACTCCGCCGGGGTCAGGCGCTCGGCCAGCGGCAGCGGGATGCGCACCGTCACGCCGTCCTCCTCCTCGCCGGGGTTGTAGGCGTAGGCGAGCGGCAGCACGGAGTTGCCCAGATCAACGTGGTCCGGGAACGCCTCGCGGTCGTAGGCAAAGTGCTCGGCGTCCATCAGATCCTCCTCCGTGGCGCAAAGAAAACGCGGCTCGGCGGCGATGCGTTCGCGCACGAGGCGGTTCAAATCATGCACCGAGGAGACCCCCGTAATCCGCTCCGCGTAGAAGCGGAAAAAGGCTTCGTCCAAGTCGTGGACCCGGTGGCTGCGCACCTTGGTCAGCGCCGATTCGATGCGTTCGCGCTGCGCCTGGTTTTCCGAGAAAAAGCGGTGGTTAAGCCGGACATCGCCGCCGACGAGCGCCCCCCGGATGAAAATCTCCGTGGCCGCCGCCGGGTCGATCCTCCCGTAGTCGACCTGCCGCTTGAAGACCTCCAGCCCGTGCAGCAGCACCCGCTCCCAGACCAGCACGCGGCCCGCCTTGGCGCTCCATTGCGGGTGGACGTAGCTGAATTTGCAGAGATGCCCGCCCAGGTCCACGATCCATTCCGGCTCGATCCGGGCCACCGTCCGGGCAAAAAGCTGCGAGGTCTGCACGATCTCCCCCGCCACGATCCACTCTGGCTGGCGGCTGCCGGGCGGCTTGGGCGCGCCGGGCCGGGCGGCGGGCGGTGCTTTGGGCTTGCGCTTCTGCATCCGTTCGTAGAGGCCGGAGCCGGGGAAAAGCGTCACTGCGCGGCTGCCGCAGGCTTTGTAGGCGTTGCGCTCCTCGCGCTGGGCCACCTGGCCGATCAAGCCCGCGAGGATGGATTCGTGAATGGCGGTGTAGCGTTCGTCCTCGGGGGTAACACGTTGGTCGCGGCCCCGGGGCTCCCGTTCGCGGCGGGGCAGGGGACGGCGCGCACCGGTTTCGCGCATCGTTTCAGAAAGCTGGCGGTAGATGTCGCGCCATTCGCGCATCCGGGAGAGGGAAAGGTAGTTGGCCTTGCAGAAACGGCGCAGGGCGTTGCGGCTGGTGTGGACGCTCGCGCCATCGGTCGCCGGAGCGGCGCTCCAGAGGTTGAGGAGCGTTAGGAAATCGGACTCGGGGTGCTCGAAAGCCTTGTGCGCGGCGGCGGCTGCTTCGCGGGCCTCCTCCGGGCGTTCGCGCGGATCGGGAACGCTCAGGCCCGCCGCTACCACCAGCAGCTCGTCGAGCGCCCCGCGCGTGCGGGCTTCCAGGAGCATCCGGCCCAGCGTCGGGTCGAGCGGCAGGCGCGCCAGCTCGTGCCCCAGCGCGGTGAGCGTCCAGCAGCCGCCCTCCCCCTCCAGCAGCGCGCCCAGCTCCTGCAAAAGCTGGTAGCCGCCCCGGATCGCCTGGCCCAGCGGCGGGTTGAGAAAGGGAAACGTCTCCACGTCGCCGAGCCCGAAGGCCTTCATGCGCAGGATGACCTCCGCGAGGTTGGCCCGCTGGATTTCCGGCTGGGTGAACCGGGGGCGTTTCTCAAAGTCCTCCTGCGAATAAAGCCGGATGCAGAGCCCCTCGCGCACGCGGCCCGCGCGGCCCGCCCGCTGGTTGGCGCTGCTCTGCGAGACAGGCTCCACCGGCAGGCGCTTGGTGCGCGTGCGCGGGTTGTAGCGGCTGACGCGCGCCAGGCCCGTGTCGATCACCACGGCGATGCGCGGGATCGTGAGCGAGGTTTCGGCAATGTTCGTGGCCAGCACCACCCGGCGCTTCGGGCCCGGGGAGAAAATCCGCTGCTGATCGCCCCCTGCGAGGCGTCCATAAAGGGGCAACACCTCCGCTGCAGAGCCGAGACGCTCCTCCAGCAGCTCGCGGGCCTCGCGAATGTCCCGCTCCGTCGGCAGAAAGACCAGCACATCGCCGTCGTCCGTCTCGATCAGGGCGTCCTCCGCCGCGCGGGCCGTCCCTTCCACGTAGCTTTCCTCCCCGGCGGCGTCAGTTTCCTCTGCGCTGGCCTCCCCGAGTGGCTGGTAGCGGATATCCACCGGGAAAAGCCGCCCGGAAACCTCAATAATGGGCGCATTGCCGAACGCTTTTGAAAACGCCTCTGTGTCGATGGTCGCCGAGGTGATGATCACCTTCAAATCGGCCCGTTTTTCGAGCACCCCCTGCAAATGGCCCAGCAGAAAGTCGATATTCAGCGAACGCTCGTGGGCCTCGTCGAGAATGAGCGCCGAGTAGGAACGCAACAGCGGGTCGGACTGGATTTCCGCGAGCAAAATGCCGTCCGTCATGAACTTGACCTGCGTTTCGCGCGAGGTGTCGTCGTTGAAGCGCATTTTGCACCCCACCTCGCGTCCCCACGGCACCTTGAGTTCCTCCGCCACGCGGCGCGAAATGCTCAGCGCCGCCACGCGCCGGGGCTGGGTGCAGCCGATCCGCCCCTTAAGGCCGAGGCCCGCCTCCAGGCACATCTTGGGGAGCTGCGTCGTCTTGCCCGAGCCGGTCTCGCCCGCCACGATCAGCACCCGGTGCCGCCGCAACGCCGCGACAATCTCCTCCCGCCGGGCCGTAATGGGAAGGTCCGGTGGATAGGCGATGGCTAGAATGGCGGGCGTCGGGTGCAAGCCGGTCACTGTAACTCTGCCGCAACCGGATGAAAACCCGGAACTGCGGGGCAAATCACCGCCATGCCCGGTCAACGGCCTGCTTTGGTCCTAATTTTTGCGCCTTTTGCGCCTTTTTGCGGCTAAATCTGCCCCGCCGCCTGCCGTTTCCGTGCCCCCGCGAGCAGGCGTTCGGAGGAAACGAGGGCCCGTTTGTGCGTGGCGCGGCCGATTTCGCCCGCCGCATCGGTGGCGACGACGTGGAAAACGTAGAGCACCCCGTCGCGGCCGCCAAACTTGGCCTGGATGGTGACTTTGCCGCCCGCGAGCGTTGCGGCGGTGTGGGTCATGTCGATGGAGGCCCCGGCGGAAAGTTCGCCCGGCCCCAGGATCGGCTTCATCACCCGGGCGCAGGCCAGCTCCATCAGGCCGATCAGCTTCGGCGTGGCGAGCACGGCGGGAAACACGTCCGAGGGATCGGGGGCCAGAGAACTGGCGAGGTCGCCTTCGCCCACGGTCCACTCGACCCGGGCCGAATCGTTGAATTGAAGTTCGCTCATGGCCCATTGTAGGCCGATCCACGACGGTTTTTCACCCTTAATCCGCGTCTAAATACATGCCCGGAATTCCGCCCCCGGGGGAACCCTGAAATTACTTCAATCTCTTGCCGCTGTGATGGTTTTAATTGACACTCGGCTCAATCTTAAAGAAAAGAGCGAACGTTCATTCTCCATACCAACCCGCATGATTTCCACTGACGAACGCCGCTCTGAAAAGCGCCGGGCCATCCTCGATGCCGCCCGGCGGTGCTTCATTCGGCATGGATTCGACGCCACCGGAATGGCCGAGATCTGCGAAGTGTCGGGCATGAGCCCCGGGGCCCTCTACCGCTATTTCCCCAGCAAATCGGCGATCATTCTGGCGATTGTTGACGAGGCGGGGAAGGTGCTGCTGCCGGTTTACGAGGAGCTGCTGGAGAATGACGACCCGCTGGAGAGCGTCATTGGGTTTGTGCTCAGCAGCATCCGCTATGTTTGCAGACCCGTGGAGGGGCGGCTCTGGCTGGAGATCGCGGCCCAGGCCTCCCGCAACGACGAGATCCGCCGGGCGTGGCTCTTGGTGGACCGCCAGATGCGCAGTATCCTGAAACGCCTCTTGCACGCCTCCATTCAGCAGGGCCAGGTTTCCCCCGGGGTAAATCTGGAGACCTGCTCGATCTGGCTCAATGCCCTGGTCGACGGCGCCATCGCCCGGAAAGCGGTGGACCCCGCCTTTGATCTGGAGTCGACCCTGGGCGCCTTGGCCGACGGAATTCGCAACACCTTATCTTTGTCCAGGGCGTGAAAACTTCCCTTTCTATGAATTACACCTGCAATTTGCGCGATGCCGCCGAGGCATCGGATGCCCCGGAGCTTGCCCCGGAGCCCGCCGCAGCCAGCCCGGCGCGGTCCACGGTGGACGAGACCATCGGCGAGGCCCTGGAATGGCTTAAGGATGAGCAGCAGAAAGACGGCTTCTGGGTCGGCATGCTGGAGTCCAACAGTTGCATGGAGGCCCAGTGGGTCCTGGGGATGCATTTTCTGGGCATCAAAGACGACCCGAAGCACGAGGGTGTGCTGCGCGCGATCCTGCGCGAACAGCGTGAGGACGGTTCCTGGGAAGTCTTTCACCACGCCCCGATGGGGGACATCAATACCACCGTGGAGTGCTACGCGGCCCTGCGCTGCTCCGGCTTCGCCGTGGACGCCGCGCCCGTGTGTAGGGCCCGGGAGTGGATTCTCTCCCACGGGGGGCTGCGCAAAATCCGCAATTTCACCCGCATCTGGCTCTCGCTCATCGGCGAATGGCCCTGGGAACATACCCCGGCCGTACCGCCCGAGCTGATCGGCGTCCCGGTCGGCGCGCCCTTTAATCTTTACTGGTTCGCCAGCTGGGCCCGGGCCACCATCGTCCCCCTGGCCGTGGTCTCCGCGCGCACGCCCGTCCGGCCCCTGCCCGAGGGCAGCCGCATGGACGAACTCTTTCCGGAAGGCCGGGAGAAGTTCGACTACTCCATGCCCAAGCGCCTCAAGGGCTTCTGGCCGTCGTTCTTCCGCTTTGGCGAAAAAATGCTCCACGCCTATATGAAGAGCCCCTGGAAGCCGGGCCGCGAGGAAGCCATCAAGCTTTGCCTGGAATGGATCATCAAGCACCAGGACGCCGACGGTGCATGGGGTGGCATTCAGCCCCCGTGGATCTACAGCCTCATGGCGCTGCACGTGGAGGGCTACCCCCTTACCCATGCCGTCGTGCACCGGGGCTTGGACGCCTGGAACCACCACTGGTCCTACGAGCGCAACGGAGCCATCTACCTCCAGGCCAGTGAATCGCCCATTTGGGATACCGTGCTCACGATGCAGGCGCTGCTCGATTGCGGCGAAACCTTTGAGACCTTCCCCGCCCTCGCCCCGGCCCTCGACTGGGTGCTGGAGCGCCAGATCCTCGTTAAAGGGGACTGGGCGTTGACGGTCAAGGGCGTGGAATGCGGCGGCTGGGCCTTCGAGCGCGCCAACCTGTACTACCCCGACCTGGACGACACGGCGGTGGCGCTTATCGTGCTGGTGCGGATTCTGAAAATCGCCCCCAAGGAGTTCCATCGCCGGATCGAGCAGGCCATTCTCCGCGCCGAGGTCTGGGTCAAGGCGATGCAATCCTCCAATGGCGGTTGGGCCGCGTTCGATAAGGACAACGACAAGTGGGTCCTGACCCGGATTCCCTTTTGCGATTTCGGCGAAGTGCTCGACCCTCCCAGCGCCGACTTGACCGGCCACAAGCTCGAAGCCCTGGGCCTCATGGGCTACACGCTCAAAGACCCGGTCGTCAAAGCCGCCGTCGATTTCGTCATGAGCGAGCAGGAGACCGAGGGGAGCTGGTTTGGCCGCTGGGGCGTCAACCACCTCTACGGAACCGCGCTCGTGCTGCCCGGGCTGCGCGCCGTCGGCTTCGACATGAACGACCCGCGCATCCAGAAAACCGCCGCCTGGCTCGCCTCCAAACAGCGGGAAGACGGCGGCTGGGGCGAATCGTGCGAGTCGTACATGGACGATTCAATGCGCGCCTCCGGGCCGAACACCCCTTCGCAGACGGCCTGGGCTTTGATCGGCCTCCTGGCCATCGGCAACCCGAAGTATGATGCCTCGATTCGTCGGGGCGTGCAGTGGCTCACCACCCACCAGCACGACCGGACGTGGGACGAGCCCTACTACGTTGGCTGCGGCTTCCCCGGCTACGGCGTCGGCGAGCGCATCAGCATGAACCGCGACACGGCGCTGCTTGCCCAGGGGCGGGAGCTCAGCCGCGGCTTCATGATCAATTACAATATGTACCGCCACTACTTCCCGCTCCAGGCGCTGGGGCGGGCCCGGGACTATTTTTCAGAGTAACCGGGGAGCAAAATCCGCGCGCCCCGGGGTTTGTAAAAATAAATTCGACGAATCGTCATTTATTTTGAACGAACCCACAAGGGCCCTGTCTTAATTACCGTTGAGGGGGTGATTCGGGCCGTGCGCGGGTTTTTAAATGAAGGGGTTTGTTTTTACCGTGCGCGGCCCGAATCCATTTTCTCCTAAGCTGAATTTCGCGGAGCATCCTAAGTGCTCCGCTTTTTTTATGCCGGTTTGACCCGTTTTCCGGGTTGCGATGCGGCGCTCTCCAAGGTAGGCAATGAGGGCATGCCAGATTCTCACGCCTCCAACCCTGCCATTGCCCAAGTCATTCGCGCCGCGCTCGCCGAGGATATCGGCCCGGGCGACGTGACGTGTGCCTATTTCGTGGATCCCTCCCAGAAGGGGCGCGCCCGCATCTTTGCCAAGCAGGAGGGCGTGGCTGCCGGAGTGGCGCTCGCCGCCGCGGTCTTCCGGCAGGTCGATCCCCAGTTGGAGGTGCAGGTCGTCAACCCGTGCGGCACGAAAGTGCAACCCGGTACCGTCGTTCTAGAAATCGCCGGTTCCGTCGCCTCCATCCTGACCGCCGAACGGACAGCGCTCAATTTCATTCAGCAGCTCTCCGGCGTCGCCACGCTCACCCGGCATTTCGTCGACGCCGTGGCCGAGGTCCCCGGGGCCCGGGCGAAGATCCTTGATACCCGCAAAACCTCCCCCGGCCTGCGCTTCGTCCAGAAGGCGGCGGTAAAGGCGGGTGGCGGGACCAATCACCGCATCGGCCTCTACGACATGGCCATGGTCAAAGACAACCACCTGGCCGCCCGGGACGACCTCGATTTTCTGCGCAAAGCAATCACCCGGCTGCACGCCGACCACCCCGAGATCCGCGTGGAAATTGAAGCCGACACCGTGGAACAGGTCAAAAGCTTCCTGACCCTGGAGGGCGTGGCCGTGATCATGCTCGACAACATGTCCATCGAAGAAATGAAGACCTGCGTGGCCCTGGGAGCGGGGAAAGTCGTCTTCGAAGCCAGCGGCGGCGTCAATTTAAAGACCGTGCAAGCCATCGCCTCCACCGGCGTGGACTTTATCTCCATCGGCGCGCTGACCCACTCCGCCCCGGCGGTCGATTTCTCGCTGGAGCTGAAGCGGGAGCGGTAAGCGGTTATAAAACCTATCCCATGGACGCCCCCCTTTCTCCCGAAGCCATCGCCGCGCGGTTGCCCGCCTCCCGGCGCATTGGGCGGGAAATCCAGGTGCTCGCGGAAACCACCTCTACTAATGACCTGGTGGCCAAGCTGGCCCGCGCCGGAGCCCCCGAGGGGCTCGTTATTTTTGCCGAGACCCAGACGGCGGGCCGGGGCCGGATGCAGCGCAAGTGGGAGTCCGCGCCGGGCGAGGGGCTCTGGTTTTCCGTGCTGCTGCGCCCCACGTGGCCCCTGGCCGACTGGGCCCGGCTGACCACCTGGGCAGGCGTGGCCGTCGCCTGGGGGCTGGAAGCCGCCCTTCCCGGTTGCCATGCCGGGATCAAGTGGCCCAACGACATTCACCTCGGCGGCCGGAAAGCCGTCGGTATTTTGGCCGAAAGCGCGCCGGGCCCCGGGGGCTGGGCCGTCGTCGGGATCGGCGTGAACGTCAACCAAACCGCCTTCCCCGAGGAAATCCGGGGAGTGGCCACCTCGCTGCGGCTTTCCGCCGGTTCGCAAGCCGCCCCGCTGGACCGCAACGCCGTCGCCGCCGCTCTGCTCGGCCAGCTTGAGGCGCTTTACGCCATTTTGGAGCGGGATTTTACCTCCATCGTCGTCGAGGCGGGGGCCCGCAGCGTGCTTTTGGGCCGCGCCGTCATGGTTCACGACCCGGCTGGTCCCTATGAAGCGCAAGCAGAGGGCCTGGATGCCGACGGCGGCCTGAGGGTCCGGTTGCCGGATGGCTCCGTGAAGGTCATTTGCACCGGCGAGGTCAGCGTGCGCAGTTTGTAAATCTGAGCCGCCGGGGTTTTTGTTTGACCTGAAAATTAATAAGCCCGTAGTCTCGAGCGCTGGTATCCCAGGGTTAAAACAACATGCGTCATTCTGTAAGTCTAGGAGCGGTCATTTGCATATTGCTTACGGCGCAGGCGGTTTGGGCGCAGCAGACCGTGGAGGAGTGGCAAAAGAAGACCGTCGCCGAGTTCCCCGAGATCGGGGTCAGCGGATCGCCGATGAACCTCAAATTCGTGCAGACGGTCAACGCCCTGCGAGTTTCGAATCCGGCGTTTTTCAAAACCTCCAACTGGCCCTACCTCGTCGCCCAGCAGATCGCCGGGGCCAAACCGCCCGAGTCGGCCATCATCCCCGGTCTCACGGAGGAAAAAAAAGCCGAGCCCGCTGCCGACAATGCCGATGGGGCCATGGACGTTCGCAAGCTGGCGGCGGACTTCAAAGCCTCCCAAAGCGCCGCGAGCGCCAAATATACCGGCAAAAGGCTCACCGTGAGCGGCGAAATCCAGCGGATCACCCAGCCCGAGAACTCCGTGAGCGCCGCCTTCGTCTATTTAAAAACCGGGGACGGCCTTCCGAGCGTCAAGATCGAGCTCAACAAGATGAAAAAGTACGCCACGGAGGTCGTGGACGACATTATTTCACATGGAAAGAATGGCTACGAATTCAGGGTCAACGATACGACGCTGGAAGTTCGCTCTCATGAAACCTCCTCCCGTTATGTCGGCCCCTACGGGCATCGGGCCGACTCGGTAAAAAACGGCACCTGGGTCCCCATTATCAGCAAAGGCGAGGCCATCAAAATCATGGGAACTTGTAGCGGAATGACTTACGGGATCACGCTCACTGGGGCCGAACTGCAACGGAACGAAAAGGAATTGCCGTAGCTTGCAAGGAGCGGGCGGCAGCTTGTTAGGCCGATTTTACAACTCTTCCGGTTCGAAAATGAGCAGCCCCGAGCTGGTGGTGACGACCACCTTTTTAGGCTTGGGCGGGGGCGCTCCGAACGGCAGGAACCGCTCGGAGGTGATATGGTTGTTGAGCAACAGCGAAAGCGATGCCTCCGTAGCGAATGGCAGCGGATACTGCGCCTTGGAAAAAAGATCCGGGGTGTTTTCCACCGTCGCGAAGAGGGGAAAAGCGTAATCCACATGCACGGCCTGGAGCTCCAGGCAGCAGGCGGAGAGGTTGGTCAGTTGCAACACGGAAATGAGCAGATAGTCGAAGGCTTCCACTCGCAAAAGGGCATCGCCGGGCGGGTGAGTCTGCCGGTAGCGGCGGATGTTCTGAGCGTAATAGGTGGGGTTGTAATACAGCCCTGGGGCAGAGTCTGGACTTCCGTTCGTTCTTTGGATCATAAGCCTGTGCGCACAGGCAAAAAGAAGGGCGCGACCCGAGTCGCGTTGGCCTGAAGGCCCTGAGAAGCCCGCCACCAAAACGCGATCGAGCCGCGCCGATACTTCGGCGTGGCTAGAGACGTTAGTGGCGGAAAATTTCTCAGGTTTTCAGTGCCCAACTTCTGCCAATGCAGATTCTTTAAGATGTAAGGCAGTACTATTGCAGAACGCTTGCGTAGCGTCAACCTTTGACCCTCGTGCCCGAGTTCGCGCCCCTCTGTTTTCACCGCCTTTTTCGTGAGTCCCTCAAGTTCCTGATAAAATCTCCACCTTCCGAACGAAAAGAATTGACCCGACCCCGCCGTCCCTGAAAACTGCCCACTTTCTTTTAAACCAGATTATGTCTTATATCTCCGAAATCATCGCGCGCGAAATCCTCGACTCGCGCGGCAACCCGACTGTTGAAGTCGACGTGAAATTGGTCAGCGGCGCCGTGGGCCGCGCTGCCGTCCCCAGTGGCGCCAGCACCGGCGAACACGAAGCGCACGAGCTTCGCGACGGCGACAAGAGCCGCTACCTCGGCAAAGGCGTCCTGAAAGCCGTTGCCAACGTCACCAACGTCATCGCTCCCGCCCTCGAAGGCTTCGACGCCCTCGACCAGGTGACCATCGACAAGACCATCATCGAACTCGACGGCACCCCGAACAAATCCAAGCTCGGCGCCAACGCCCTGCTCGCCGTTTCCCTCGCCACCGCCCACGCCGGTGCCGCTGAACTCGGGATTCCCCTCTTCAAGTACATCGGCGGGCCCAACGCCAAGGTCCTCCCGGTCCCGATGGCCAACATCTTGAACGGCGGCGCGCACTCCGACGCCCCGATCGATTTCCAGGAATTCATGATCATCCCGAAGAGCGCCCCGACCTTCTCGGAAGCTCTCCGCCAGATCACCGAAGTTTTCCATTCCCTCAAGAGCGTGCTCAAGAGCCGCGGCCTCTCCACCGCCATCGGTGACGAAGGCGGCTTCGCTCCCAAGCTCGACTCCGCCGAGGACGCCCTCGACTCCATCGCCCTCGCCGTTAAGAACGCGGGCTATGAATTCGGCAAGGACATCTTCGTCGCCCTCGACGCCGCTTCCTCCGAATTCTACGACGCCGAGAGCAATCTCTACGTCTTCAAGAAGTCCGACGGCTCCAAGCGCACTGGCGCCGAACTCGTTGACTACTACAAGGCCCTCGTCGCCAAGTACCCGATCATCTCCATCGAAGACGGCTGCGCCGAAAACGACTGGACGACCTGGAAGCTCCTCACCGACGCGCTCGGCGACAAGATCCAGCTCGTCGGCGACGATCTCTTCGTCACCAACGTTGACTTCCTCCGTAAGGGCATCGCCCAGGGCGTTGCCAACTCGATCCTGATCAAGGTCAACCAAATCGGCACCCTTACCGAGACCCTCGACGCCATCGAAATGGCCAAGGAAGCCCGCTACACGTCGGTCATCAGCCATCGCTCCGGCGAGACGGAAGACACGACCATCGCCGACATTGCGGTGGCCACCAACGCTGGCCAAATCAAGACCGGCTCGCTTTCCCGTACCGACCGTATCGCCAAGTACAACCAGCTGCTCCGCATCGAGCAGATCCTCGGCGAGAACGCCATCTACGGCGGCAAGCTCAAGTAATCGCTTCCCCGAAAGACCATGTTTTTCATGGCGGGCGGCATTCTTTAAGGGATGCCGCCCGTTTTTTGCCTTGGCTAAAGCGATACAGTGGCGTTATTTTTACACGAATATTCCCTCTCTTCGGAAATACGCCGGGTAGCATGTAATTTTTAACCGCACGTGAACGGGACCTCCTATGGCGACATTGAGCGGGGACGCAGCGACAGCGCGTTCCAGGTACTCAACCGTTTCCTGATCTTCGTGATCATCCTCGGCGTGTGCGTTGGCGGCGTGATCATGTCAGTTCCTATCATCAAGCAGTACCGGGAGCAGAGCGAGAAAATCAGCCGCCTCCAGAATGACCTCGGCCGCGAAAAAGCCCTCAATGCGCGGCGTATCCGGGAGGAGCAGCTCCTCAAAAACGACCCGACCTACCTGGAGATTGTTTCCCGCGACCGGCTTGACGTGATGAAGCCGGGTGAGACCATCATTCACCTCGATCCGCCGAAGAACGGGAAAAATTAGTCCTTTTTCAATGAAGTTTCGTTGCGTTGCGTTCGCGTTTTTGTTGTTCGGTATTTCTGCCGCTTACTCTCAGGTTCAGCTCAAGCCCTTTCGGCCCGGCGCTCCCGCCGCGGCGGCGAGATCGCTTGCCGGGGCGTGGAAGGGGACGTTCATTTTCGAGCGGAAGGAAAACGGCGGGCGGGAAGAAGTGACCTATCTCGTCGAGATCGGGCCCGACATGGGCACCCTCAAAGTGACCGCGCTGCCGCCCTTTAGCAGCGCTCCCGATTCGCGCCTCTCGCCCCTTACCGAGGGGGCCATCCCGGCGGACTGGGACGGCGAATTCCTCCGGGCTCATTCGCAGAAAGGCTTCCAGGAGGGGAAGGCCGACGTTCTGATTTTCAAAAAATACATCCTGCGGCCCGGAGCCGACGCGCGCCACCTCGGCGTCAGCTACGAAGTGACCCTCAAGAGTACCTCCCGCCGCAGCGAGCGCAGCGACACCGTGCGCGGCCGGGGCGAGCTGGTTCGCGTCCGGTAGATTTTTCCCCCTTTCCCCATCTCCCATGATCATTCGCACCCTCTCGTATCCCAGAGCTGGCCTTATCGGCAACCCTTCCGACGGTTACTACGGCAAAACCATTTCCGCCTGCTTCAAGGGCTTCCAGGCCTCCATTGAAATGTGGGAGAGCCCCTCGATCGAGCTCGTTCCCAGCCGCCGCGACCACTCCGTTTTCGAAAGCATCGAAAAGCTGCACCGCGACGTAAAGCAGCACGGGTATTACGGAGGATTTCGGCTGCTCAAGGCGACGATCAAGGTCTTTTACGACTACTGCCTGCGCTACGGCATCGAGCTCGACGGGCGCAAGTTCACGCTGCGCTACAGCTCGGACATTCCCTCCCGTGTCGGCCTGGCCGGGTCGAGCGCCATTATTACCGCGTGTGCCCGCGCGCTCATGGCCTTCTACGGCGTCTCCATTCCGCGCCACCTGCTGGCCAATCTGGTCTTGAGCGTCGAGAACAACGAGCTGGGCATCCCGTCCGGCCTCCAGGACCGCGTGGCCCAGGCCTACCAAGGCGTGGTGTTCATGGATTTCGACCGCAAGTATCTCGAATCGCGCGGCTACGGCGAATACACGCTGCTCGATCCCGCTTCGCTCCCCTCCCTTTACGTGGCCTACCGCGCCGAGCTTTCCGAAGGCACCGAAGTCTTCCACAACGATATCCGCGCCCGCTGGAAGGCCGGGGAAAAGGAGGTCGTGGACGCCATGACGTTCTGGGCCGACCTTGCCGAGCAATTCAAAGCGGGTCTGCTCAAGGGCGATGTGAAGCTGCTCCACCAGCTCATGGACGCCAACTTCGACCAGCGCGCCTCGCTCTACGACGTGGGCGACGGCAACCGCGAACTGGTGGCCACCGCCCGCAAGGCTGGGGCCAGCGCCAACTTTGCCGGAAGCGGTGGAGCGATTGTCGGTATTTTCGACGGCGACGAAGGCTTTGCCAAATTGGAGAGCGCGTTTGAGCCCAAGGGCATCCGCGTTCTGCGCCTCAGCCTTACCGAACCGCTCTGCGATAAGCAGGCCTTCCCCGCCACCGTCCGATGAAAGCCGTTCTTCCCGCCGCCGGTTGGGGCACCCGTTTCCTGCCCATCAGCAAAGCCGTCCCGAAAGAGATGCTCCCGCTCGGAGCCAAACCGGTGATCCATTATGTGGCCGAGGAAGCCGCCGCTGCCGGTTGCACGGACGTCCTCATCATCATCAACCAATCCAAGGAAGCCATCCGGCGCTACTTCGAGCCCGACCCGTTTTTCGAAGGCATCCTGGAGCGCGCGGGCAAGCTGGAGGCGCTGGCGGAATTCCGCAGCCCGGCCGGGCTCGCCCGTTTCCAATTCGTTTACCAGCCGGAAATGCGCGGTCTGGGGGATGCCGTGTTGATGGCGCGGGAATTTGTGGGCGATGAACCTTTTGCCGTCATGCTGGCCGATACCGTCATCGCCGGGCCCTCGCCGCTGGGCCGCATGGTCGAGCTGGCCCGCACCCAGGGCCGCTCATGCGTGGCGCTGGAGGAGTGCCCGGAGGACCGCGTTTCGCGCTACGGCATCGCCGGGGGGCGCGTGGAGGAGGACGGGCTCTTTCGACTCGACGCGATGGAGGAGAAACCCGCGCCGGAAAAGGCCCCGCGCCTGCGCCGCGACGACGGGACGCAGCTGCCGCCCCACGCCTTTGCCGCACGGTACGTTTTTACCCCCGCCATTTTTGACGCGCTGCAAGATTGCCCGCCGGGCCGCAACGGCGAGATCCAGCTCACGGACGCCATGCGCACGGTGATGGAAAAAGAGGGCTTCTACGGCGCGCGCCTGGGCGGCAAACGGCTCGACATCGGCAACCCGAAGGGGCTCATCGAGGCGAACAACAGCCTGGAGGCGCTCGGGTAATACCACGTCTAGGTATCAATGAGCTTCTAGCGATAACAGGCTCGGCAATTGAGACAGATCCCCATGCCCTGCAGAGGGGCTCCACGCGGCATGAAAAAGGGGGGGATTCTATTCTCACGCAAAGGCGCAAAGAGTCCTGCCTTTCTTTGCGCCTTTGCGTCTTTGCGTGAGCCCTCTGCCTTTTTTCTAGGACACCTATTTGCGGCTTAGGATGAACAGGATTACGTCGATAGCCTGCGAGAGCTGGATAGTATTCGGGAAACAAGATCTGAAAAATCCTGTAAATCATGTCAATCTTGTTGCTGTCAAAAAAATGCCGAGCTTCTCTGCTTACAAACCGGCAGGACTCCCCCCAAAAAAGCTCCTGTTCATCCTGTCTAAAGACTCTTTTTTAACCGGAAACGGGTATCACAACGCCTCGGAAACCGCCGGGGCCGTGCGGGGGCGACGGGCGGAGAGCCTTACCTTCACGCGAACGAACGCGCGGTGGAGGCGGTCAAAGAAGAGGTAGACTACTGGCGTCGTGTAGAGCGTCAGCGCCTGCGAAAAGAGCAGCCCGCCCACAACCGCGATGCCCAGCGGGCGGCGCAGCTCCGAGCCGATGCCGTAGCCGACCGCCAGCGGCACCGAGCCCAGCAGCGCCGCCATGGTGGTCATCATGATCGGGCGGAAGCGGATGATGCAGGCTTGGTAGACGGCTTCCTCGGGCGACATCCCCTGGTTGCGTTCGGCGTCGAGGGCGAAGTCGACCATCATGATCGCGTTCTTTTTCACGATGCCCATAAGGAGGATGATCCCGATGAACGAAACCAGCGAGAGATCGTAGCCGCAGTAGATGAGCGCCAGCAGCGCCCCCACGCCCGCCGAGGGGAGGGTCGAGAGAATCGTGATCGGGTGGATCAGGCTCTCGTAGAGCATCCCGAGCACGATGTAGACCGTTACCAGCGAGGCGAAAAAGAGCAGCGGCATATTGGACATGGAGGCCTTGAAGACCTGGGCCGTCCCCTGGAAGCTCCCCTGCACGCGCGAGGGGATGCGCAGTTCCTCCTTGGCCTTTTGCACCAGCTCCGTGGCCTCGCCGAGCGAAACGCCGGGGGCGAGGTTGAAGGAAAGTGTGACGGAGGGGAACTGCCCCTGGTGGTTGACGGAAAGGTAGGCGTTGCCAAAGCTGAACTTGGCCACGGCGGAAAGCGGGACCTGCTTGCCCGCGCCGGATTTGACGTAAATGCGGTTTAACATCGCCGGGTCCATCTGCTCCTTGGGCGAGGCTTCCATGACGACGTGGTACTGGTTGTAGCGCCCGTAAAGGGTGGCCACCTGGCGCTGGCCGAAGGCGTCGTACAAAGTGTTATCAATGTCCTCCGGGGAGACGCCCAGGCGCGAGGCGGCGTCGCGGTCGATCTGCACGTTGGCCTGGAGGCCGCCGGTGAGCTGGTCGCTGGTGACGCCGGTGAGCTGTGGGAGGCTCTTTAGTTTTTGCAGGAGCTTGTCGGACCAATGGTTGAGGTCGCTCAGGTCGGCGCATTGCAGCGAGTACTGGAACTGCGTCTTGGAGCTGCGGCCTCCGACGCGAACGTCCTGGGCGGGCATCATGAAGAGGGTGATCCCCTCCACATGGGCGAGCTTGGGCAGCAGGCGGTTGATGACTTGATTCGCGCTGATTTTGCGTTCCTTCAGCGGCTTGAGCGAGATGAACATGCGGCCGTTGTTGACCACGTTATTGCCCCCGGTGAACGAGCCGAGATCGGCCACCGCGGGGTCCTCCATTACGATCTGGGCCACGCGGCGTTGCAGCCGGGCCATGGTGGTGAAGGAAACGTCCTGGGCCGCCTCGGTGGTGCCCATGATGAGCCCCGTGTCCTGCTGCGGGAAGAACCCCGTGGGTACGACGCGGTAGAGCGCGACGGTCGCCACCATCGTGGCCACGGTCACCCCGAGCATGAAGACCTGGTGGCGCAGCACCCACTGGAGGCCCCGCTCGTAACCGGCTAGCAGGCGGTCGAATCCGGCTTCGAGCGCGCGGGCGAACGGCCCCGGGGGCGGGTAATCGGAGTCCTTTTTCAAGAACCGGGAGCAGAGCATCGGCGTCAAGGTCAGCGAGACGACGCCCGAGACCAGGATGGCCAGGCTGAGGGTCACGGCGAACTCGTGAAAGAGCCGCCCGATGAGCCCGCCCATGAAAAGCAGCGGAATGAAGACGGCCACGAGCGACGTGCTCATTGAGATGACTGTGAAGCCGATCTGCCGCGCCCCCTTGAGCGCCGCTTGCATCACGTTATCGCCCGCCTCGACGTGGCGAAAGACGTTTTCGATGACCACGATGGCGTCGTCCACGACGAACCCGACGGAGACCGTGATCGCCATCAGCGAAAGGTTGTCGATGCTGTAATGGAGCAGGTACATGCCGCCGAAGGTCCCGGCGAGCGAAAGGGGCACGGTGATGCTGGCGATGAACGTCGGCCAGAAGCGCCGCAGGAAGAGGAAAATGACCATGACCACCAGCGCGATGCTCAAGACCAGCGAAAGCTGCACATCCTCCACGGAGCCGCGGATGGTCTGCGTCCGGTCCATGATGACTTTGGTTTCGATCGCCGGGGAGATCCATTTTTGCAGCTGCGGCAGCGCGGCTTTGATCCGGTCCACGGTTTCGATCACGTTCGCGCCGGGCTGCTTGAAGATGATCATCAGCACGGCGGGCTGGTTGCCCGCCCACGCGGCGAGGCGCTGGTTCTCGACGCCGTTGATCACCTTGCCGAGCGCATTGAGGGTGATCGGGGTGCCGTTGGTCTGGGTGACCACCAGGTTGCGGTAGAGGTCGGCGTCGAAAAGCTGGCCGTTGTTTTGCAGGGTCAGCGCCTGGCTGTCGCTCTCCAGTGAGCCGAGCGGGGCGTTGACGTTCACGCTTCCCAGGAAGGTGCGCAGGTCTTCCAGGGAGAGGCTTGTCGCGGCGAGCGCGGCGGTCTGGATCTGGACGCGGACGGCCGATTTTTCCGCGCCGTTGATGTTGACCTGGCTGACCCCTTCGACCTGGCAGAGCTTCTGGCCGATCACCTGGTCGGCGGCTTCGTAGAGTTTGCTCGGCGTGAGGGTCTCGGACTGGAGCGCCAGGATCATGATGGGCGCGTCTGCCGGGTTGATCTTGCGGTAGGTGGGGTTGCTGGGAAGGGTGGTGGGGAGGTCGTTGACGGCGGCGTTGATGGCGGCCTGGACGTCGCGCGCGGCGCTGTTGATGTTGCGCGAAAGGTCGAACTGGATCGAAATGGAGGTGCTGCCCAGGTTGCTGGCCGAGGTGAGCTCCGTGATGCCGGAGATTTGGCTCAAGCGGCGCTCCAGCGGCGCGGCCACGGCGGAGGCCATGGTGGCGGGGTCCCCGCCCGGCAGCGAGGAGGAGACGTTGATGACCGGGAAATCGACGCGCGGCAGCGAGGCCACGGGCAGAAAGTGGTAGGCTGTAATCCCCAGCAGCGCGAGGCCGATGGCCAGGAGCGAGGTCCCGACGGGCCGCTTGATGAATGGCTCCGAAAGGTTCATGCCGAGGTCATTCCGCGTGGGCGGGTTGAGGCTCCGGGTGGCGCGCGGGCCGCAGCCACCGGGCCAGGCGGTCCATGTAAAGGTAGATGACCGGCGTGGTGTAGAGGGTGATGAATTGCGAAAGGATCAGCCCGCCCAGGATCGAGATGCCCATCGGGCGGCGCAGCTCGGAGCCGGTGCCCGTTTCCAGCGCCAGCGGCAGCGCGCCCAGCAGCGCCGCGAAGGTCGTCATCATGATGGGCCGGAAGCGCAGCAGGCACGCCTGGTAGATCGACTCCTCCGGCTTGAGGCCCTGCTCTCGCTCGGCCTCCAGGGCGAAGTCGATCATCATGATGGCGTTCTTTTTCACGATGCCGATCAGGAGGATGATGCCGATTAACGCGATGAGCGAAAGCTCCGTGCGGCAGATCATCATGGCCAGCAGCGCGCCCACGCCTGCCGAGGGAAGGCTGGAGAGAATGGTGATCGGGTGGATGTAGCTTTCGTAGAGGACGCCCAGGACGATGTAGATGACGACGATGGCCGCGAGGATCAAGAGCGGTTCGCTGGCCAGCGAGGACTGGAACTCCGCCGCGCTGCCCGAGAAGGTGGTGACGATGGTTTCCGGCAGGCCGATCTCCTTTTGCGCTTTCTGGATCGCCTCGACCGCCGCGCCAAGCGAGCTGCCCGGGCGGATGTTAAACGAGAGCGTGACGGCTGGGAACTGCGCCTGGTGAATGATGGTCAAGGGGGCGCTGACGGTCTTCAGCGTGGCAAAGGCGCTGAGCGGCACCATCTGGCCGCTGCTCGATTTTACGTAAACGTGCGCGAGGGCGTCTTGCGTGAGCTGGAAGCCGGGTTGCAGCTCCAGAATGACCCGGTATTGGTTGAGCTGCGTGAAGATGACCGAGACCTGCCGCTGACCGAAGGCGTCGTAGAGCGTCTGGTCGATGGCGTCGGGTAGGATGTTGAGCCGCGCGGCTTTGTTGCGGTCCACTTTGATGGCTACTTGCAGGCCGCCAGATTGCTGGTCGCTGGCGACGTCGGAAAGCTCCGGCAGCGTCTTCATTTTCGCCAGCAGCGCCGGGGCCCAGTCGGCCAGCTCGGCTTCGTCGGCGTCCTGGAGCGTGTACTGGTATTGCGTGCGGCTCACGCGGCTGTCGATCTGCACATCCTGCACCGCCTGCATGGAAAGCGTGATGCCGGGGACGTTTTTGGTGGCTTCGCGCAGCCGGGCGATGATCTCGTCGGCCCCTTCCTTGCGGCGGTCGCGCGGCTTGAGGGCGATGTAGAGCTTGCCGGTGTTGACGGTGGCGTTCACGGTGCCCGCGCCGACGAACGAGGCGACATTGACGACGTCCGGGTCGCGCTGGACGATCTCCGCGATGGCCTTTTGGCGCGAGGCCATGCCGGTAAACGAGATGGACTGCTCGGCATCGGTCACGCCGATGATGAGGCCGGTATCCTGCTGCGGGAGCAGGCCCTTGGGGATGACGGCGTACATCCAGACGGTGAGGACCAGCGTGGCGATGGCTACGAAAAGCGTGAAGCGTTGATGGGCGAGCACCCACTTGAGGCCCCGTTCGTAGGCATGGAGCAGCCCGTCAAAAAGCCCCTCGGTGAATTGGAAAAACCGCCCGTGCTTCTCGTCGGCCTCAGCTTTAAGGAGGCGCGAGCACATCATGGGCGTCAAGGTCAGCGAGACGACCGCCGAGACGGCCACGGCGATGGAAAGCGTGATGGCGAACTCACGGAAGAGCCGCCCCACCACGCCCGTCATAAAGAGCAGCGGGATGAATACGGCGATCAGCGAGACGCTCAGCGAAATGACCGTGAAGCCGATCTGCTTGGCTCCCTTGAGCGCGGCGTCCATCGGCGTGTCGCCCGCCTCGATGTAGCGGACGATGTTCTCGATCATCACGATGGCGTCGTCGACCACGAACCCGGTGGAGATGGTCAGCGCCATGAGCGAGAGGTTATCCAGGCTGAAGCCGATCAACTGCATGACCCCGAAGGTGCCAATGACCGCCAGCGGCAGCGCCACACTGGGGATGACCGTGGCCCAGAATTTCCGCAGGAAAATGAAGATCGTCATGACGACCAAGACGACGGTGAGGACCAGCGTGAACTGCACATCGGAGACCGAGGCGCGGATCGTCTCGGTGCGGTCGATGAGCGTGTGGATCTGGACGGAGGGGGGGATGGAGGCGCGCAGGCGGGGGAGGAGCGCTTTAACGCGGTCGGCGGTCTCGATGATGTTCGCGCCTGGCTGGCGCTGGATGTCGAGGATGACGGCCGGTTTGCTGCCGACCCAGCCCGCCATGCGGACGTTCTCCACGTTGTCGACCACCTCGCCGATGTCCTGGAGCCGGATGGGCGAGCCGTTGCGGTAGGCGACGATGATCGGCTTGTACTCGGCGGCGGAAAAGACCTGGTCGTTGACGCCGATGGAGTAGGCCTGGCGGGCGCCGTCAAAGCTCCCCTTGGGGTTGTTGACGTTGTTCTGCGTCAGCGCCGTGCGGATTTCCTCCAGGCTGATGCCGTAGTTGGCGATGGCCCCGGGGTTGATGCGCACGCGCACGGCGGGCTTCTGGTTGCCCTCGATGGTTACGAGGCCGACGCCGGTGACTTCGCTCAATTTCTGCGCCAGCACGGTGTCGGCGATGTCGTTGACTTTCTCCAGCGGCAGGATGTCAGACGTGATGGCCAGCGTCAGGATGGGGGTGTCGGCGGGGTTGACCTTGTTGTAGGTCGGCGGGTTGGGCATCGACTTGGGCAGTACGCCGTTGGCGGCGTTGATGGCGGCCTGGACGTCCTGCGCGGCGGAGTCGATGTCGCGGTCGAGGTTGAACTGGAGGGTGATGGTCGAGTTCCCAAACGAGCTCGATGAATTCATCATGGCCAGGCCGCTGATCTGGCCGAATTGGCGCTCCAGCGGCGTGGTGACCGAGGAGGCCATCACCTCGGGGCTTGCGCCGGGGTACTGGGTGGTGACCTGGATGGTGGGAAAATCGACGGCGGGTAGCGCCGAGATCGGCAGCATGGAGTAGCCCAGGAGCCCCATGATGATGACCCCCACCATCAGGAGCGACGTGGCGATCGGGCGTCGGATGAACGGCTCGGAGATGTTCACGGGGAATTAGGGTTCCGCGTCTGCGTCGGCGTTCCGGGAGGACTTTTCAAGCCGCACGCGGGAATTGGCCTGCAAGCGATACTGGCCTTCGAGGACGACCTGCTCGCCGGGCTTAAGGCCGGAGTCGATGAGCGCCTGGCCGTCCTGGATGAGCGCCACTTTGACGGGGCGCACTTCGACGGCTAGCTCGGGGCCGCCCGCGCCGGGGGCCGCTCCGCCGGAAGGGGCCGCCGATGGGCTCGGGGAGGCGGCGGGCTTTTCGCCATGGCTGCCGTGCGCGCTGCCTTTGGCGATGACGAAGGCGAATTCGCCATTGGGCCCGCGCTGGATGACGGCGGCCGGGACGACCACGGCGTTTTTGCGCGTGGAGAGGAGCAGCCGGGCATTGACGAATTGGCCGGGCCAGAGCTTCAGATCGTCGTTGGGGAAGACGGCTTTTAGCTTGATGGTGCCGGTGGTCGAGTCGATGGCGTTGTCGAAAACCGAGAGCGTTCCGTTGCCGAGCGCCGGGCCGTCGTTGCGGTCGACGGCGACGACCGGGAGGGGCGCTTTGGCCATTTCCTCGCGCACGGCGGGCAGGTTCTGCTGCGGCAAGGTGAAGATGACGGTGATCGGGTGGAGCTGCGTGACCTCGACGAGCCCCGTCGTGCCGGAAGCGTAAATGATGTTGCCCGGGTCGATCTGGCGCAGGCCGACGCGGCCCTCGATGGGTGAGGCGAGCGTGGTGTAGGCGAGTTGGACGCGGGCGCTCTGCACGGAGGCCTCATCCGCGCTGACGGCCGCTTCATCCTGGGCGACCAGGGCCTTTTGAGTGTCGTAGGTTTGCTGCGAAGTGGCCTTGCGGGGCAGCATCTCGGCGTAGCGGGCGAGGTCGAGTCGGGCATTGGCCAGCGTGGCCTCGTCCTGGCGCTTTTTGGCTTCCGCCTGAGCGAGGGTAGCGAGGTACGGCGCGGGGTCGATCTTGGCGAGCACGTCGCCCGCCTTGACAAGCTGCCCCTCGGTAAAGGCGACCTGCACGAGCTGGCCGTCCACGCGCGGGCGGATCGTCACGGTGTTAAGCGCCTGGACCGTGCCCAGGCCTTCAAGGTAAATGGGAAGGTCTTTTTGCACCACGGGCGTGGCCACGACGGGCACCACTCCCATTCCGGGGCGGAACGCGCCCTTGCCGCCGCCCGGACCGCCTGCCGAGGAGGCGCTTTGGCCGGGGCCTCGGAAATGCCAGTAGCCCAGGGCCGCGATGGCCACGATGATGAAGCTCCAGCGGACGAGGTGGCGTTTCCACGGTGGCGCAAGTTTCTCCGGTACCGAGCCGGGGAGATTCGAGGGCTTCTCGGAAATTGGATGTTGAAGCATGTGGATCTCGGGTGGTGTTGGGCGAAAGTTTAGGACGAATCCGGGCGCTTACAAGTTGCATTTTTTGTCAGTTGTCACCAAAATTAGGGCAACGCATGTCACCTGAAGCTGCCAAAGAATCTCCGACCCGCCACCTGATTGTTCAGGCGACGCGCTCGCTGGTGAGCCAGTACGGAGAGGAAAAGGTGACGGTGGTGGACGTGGCGCGCTCGCTCGGGATGTCGCACGCCAATGTGTACCGGTTTTTTCGCTCGAAGGCCGAGATTCTCGATGCGGTGATGGACGAATGGTTGGCCGACGTGGAGGGGTTCATCAAGAGCGTGGCCGCGCGGCCCGGCACGGTGCCGGAACGCTTGGAGGCGGTGACGCTGGCGATCTACCGGCGCCGACGCTCCAAGTATGAAAAGGACCCGAAGATGTTTCTCGCCTTCCGGAAGGTGATCGAGGCCCGGCCCGACGCCATTGCCAAACGGAGAAAGGCGCTTTTCGACGTTTTCCGGGAGATTTTCGAGCAGGGGATCGAGTCCGGGGTGTTCGCCCCCATCGATCCGGTGGATGCCGCGATGATTTTTGAAGACGCCACGGCGAGTTTTGTGCATCCGCTTTCGATCCCCAGGCATCCGGCTGCCCCAAGGGAGGAGCGGCTCAAGCGGGTGATCCACGTCCTCATCGCGGGGCTCTCGGCGCGGGAGTAGGGGGTAATACCGCGTCTGGTGATCAATGAGCTTTTAGCGATGACAGGCTAGGCAATTTAGGCAGGATTTTGAGGATTAACAAGATTACGCCGACAGCCTGCGAGAGAGGATTGGCACCCGGGAAACCCAGTCTGAAAAATCCTGTAAATCCTATTAATCCTAAGCCGAAAATAGGTGTCCTAGAAAAAAGGCAGAGGGCTCACGCAAAGACGCAAAGGCGCAAAGAAAGGCAGGACTCTTTGCGCCTTTGCGTCTTTGCGTGAGAATAGAATTTCCCCTTTTTCATGCCGCGTGCAGCCCCGTATGCGGGGAATGGGGATCTGTCTAAAAAAAGCCTGGCTTCTCCGCTCACAAACCGACAGGACTCACCCAAAAAGCTCCTGTTCATCCTGTCTAGAGACTCTTTTTAAGCCGGGTTGAAACGTTCGCGGAACTGCGCGGTCGTGTAGCCGGTTTTTTTCCGGAACTGGCGGTAGAAGAAATAGGGTGAGGTGTAGCCGAGTTGCTGCGCGATCTCGGTGGCGGGCTTGGCCGTTTCCAGCAAGAGGACCTTGGCCTGTTCGATCCGCTCGTGGATCTGGTAGCGCCGGGGACTTTCGCCGACGCATGCCTTGAAGCTGTGGGCGAAGTGGGAGGTGCTCATGAAGGTTCGCCGGGCCAGCTTTTCGAGCGCCATGCCCGCCGAGACGTTTTCCTGGAGGAGCGAGGCGGCGAGGCGGATCTGGTCGCGCACGTTGCTCTCGGGTTTTTTCGTGGCGCTGCCCCGGACGGCCCGGCGCAGTTTCACGATAAACTCCACGAGGTAAGCGCCGAGCATCATTTGCGAATCGGGCTCCTGCAGGGCGAACTCGGCGCAGATCCGGTTAAAGAGGGCCACGAATTCCGCTTTTTGCGGCAGGTTCAGGACGGGGCAGCGGTTCCGCGTGCGAGGGAATTCCAGGTGCGAATTGGAGAGCTCCTCGGGCCGGAAGCGGTAGACGAAAAACGATATGGTGCGGGTCCCGGCGTATTCGCCGTGGGCCTCGCCGGGCCGGAAGACGATGAGGTCGCCCGCCTCGGCACGGTATTCCCGGCCCTCGACCCACAATTCGCGCACACCTTTAGTAATATAGAGCAGTTCGTAATGCCGATGGTAGTGCAGATAGTGCTCCGGGTGGGCGGGGCGCGGCGCCTGCGGGAGCGCGGTCATCGCGAAAATGGGTTCGGAGCTGTAGTCCTCCAACGCTGGCGGCGGGATGGAGACGGCCAAGGATTTGGGATTCACTTTTCGCATCGGAATCGAAAAAATAGTGCATTCCAGCCGCCGGGGCGAGCGCTTTTAAAAAAGCACGCTAACCAGCCGGTTCAGGGCTGTCCCAGAGGGGCTTGAGGTCTTCGTCTTCGCGGGCCATCGGTTTCATTTCTGGCGCGAGGCGCAGGGCGATGTCGAGGAATTGCCGGGCCACGCCGAGGTCGCCCAACTGACAGGCGTAGCAGGCGAGGTTGTAGGGGATGATCGCTTCGGTGGGGAAGCGGTCGAGCGCGTCCATCAGAATGGCGCGGGCGGCTTCGATCGATTCGGCGCGGCGTGTGGCGTAGGCCAGCGAGACGATCCAGTGAAAGCTCCCCGGATCGAGCGCCGCGAGCTTGTGGGCCGCCGCTTGCATGGCCGCCCAGCGCTGCTCCTCCTGGTAGATGGACAGGCGCACCACCAGGACCTCCGGAGCGGCGGCGAGGGCGGGGCTCATTTTCGCAAGCTCCGCTTCGGCATCCTTAAACATCCCGAGGCCCAGGAACCCTTCGGCCCGGTTGAGGTAAGGCTGATCGTCGGCGGAGATGGACATATGGCGGGGAGAATCCTCTATTCGCGCTGCGTTTTCAAGCGGCATACCCACTTCAGTGGCGCTGGTTGAGCTTGCGGTATTCGAGAGGTGTTAATCCCAGGCGATGCTTGAAGGCGTGGCAGAAGGCGCTCGCGCTGGAAAAGCCGCACTCGGTGGCGATTTGCTTGAGTGGTCGGTCGCTCCCGGCCAGGCGCTCGCGGGCGATTTTCATATAATGGCGCAGCGCGAGTTCGTGCGGCGTGGCCTGGAGGGTTTCGCGGCAGACTTCGTGCAAATGCGCCACCGACCAGCCGACATGCCGGGCGAGGTCGCGCAGCGAGGCCGGGCGCTGTTCGATCAATTCGAGCGCCTGGCGCAATTTCTCCGGCAGCCGGGAGCGCCCGCTGGTCTGCTCCCACAGCCGCGCCTGGAATAGCAGGCGCCCGTAGGTGTAGGCGAGCAGCGCGTGGCGCTCGAAGCGGTCGTCCACATACGCCCGCACCGTTTCCGTGATGAACGCTTCGATCGCCTCGAGGTCGCGCCACCAGGTGAGCCGGGGGACGCGTCGGCGGCCCCGGTTGCGCGGCGCTTGAAACACGGCGTTGAGGCAGCGGTAGGGGGCCTCGGGATCGCTGCGCGAAATCGTCTGATCCCCCTCGTGGTGCCAGAGCACAGCGCCAGCGGTGACCTCGGCCTCCTGGTCCCCGATGACCACCCAGCCGCGCCCCCCCGTGACCACCTCCACGCGTTCCATTCGGGGCGGAATCCTTACGAAGGCGGGAACCTCCATTGCCGGATGGTGATAATACCCAATAGTCACGATTTGGCTCGGGGGAGCCAGGGGCGACGTCTGATCAACTAATCCGATGTTTTCGACATGGTTTTGTTTTGAAACGCGCATTAAGGAGGAGGATAAGTGGATTCATCGTAGTTTTAAACAATTTACTTTCCAAACTCCCGATGCGTATTTCCCTTCCTCTCAACGATCAATGGCAGTTCCAGGCTCCCGGTTCCGCCCGCTGGCTGGCGGCCACGGTCCCCGGCTGTATCCACACTGACCTGCGGCGGCACGCGCTGATCCCCGACCCGTTCTGGGGGAGCAACGAAACGGAGCTTCAGTGGATCGAGGAGCGGGACTGGCGCTACCGGTGCGACTTTGAAGCGACGCCGGAATGGCTGGCGCACGAGCACCTGGAACTCGTCGCCGAGGGGCTCGATACGGTGGCGACGGTGTGGCTCAACGGCCAAGTCATCCTGGAGACGGAGAACATGTTCATCGGCCACCGCGCGGAAGTCTCCGGGCTGCTGCGGCGCGGGAAGAACCGGCTCGAAATCCTCTTCGGCAGCCCGATGAATACTATCCGCTCGCGCCAGGCTCCGGGGGATCTGCGCGAATGGAACGACCCGGTGGGCGGGAGCGCCCATCTTCGCAAGGGAGGCTTTGCGTTTGGCTGGGACTGGGGCCCGCGCTTTGTCGCCTCGGGTATTTATAAGCCGATTCGCCTGGAAGCGTGGAGCGGCAACCGTTTTGAAAATGTGCGCCTGCGCCAAAAGCACGGGGCCAAAGCCGTCGAGATTACCGTGGCGGCGGAGACGGGGAAAAAGGGCGCGGGGAAGCTTCGCGGTACGCTTTCGCTGCGCGGCGCGGTGGTGGCGGAGCTGAGCGGCGGGAAGTTCGTGGTGCATGCGCCCGAGCTTTGGTGGCCCAACGGGTATGGGGAGCAGCCGCTCTACACGGTGGAGCTGGAGCTGGTCGAAAAAGGCGAAGTGCTTGACACTTGGTCGAGCCGCGTGGGGCTGCGCACCATCGAGCTGGACCGGCATGCCGATGAGTTTGGGGAAAGTTTTCAATTTGTCGTCAACGGCTTGCCGATTTTTGCAAAAGGGGCGAGCTGGATTCCCGCCAACAGCTTTGTTTCAGCCGTGGACCGCGCCACCTACGACAACCTGCTCTCCAGCGCGGCGGCGGCTCACATGAATATGATCCGGGTGTGGGGCGGGGGGATCTACGAAATGGACGATTTCTACGACCTGTGCGACGAAAAAGGTCTGCTCGTCTGGCAGGATTTCATGTTCGCCTGCGCGCTCTACCCCGGCGGCAAGGGCTTCCTGGCCTCCGTTGCGGAGGAGGCGGCGTTCCAGGTGAAGCGCCTCGGCGGCCATGCGTGTATGGCCTTGTGGTGCGGCAATAATGAAATCGAGCAGATGCCGCAGGAGATCCTCAAAAGCCGCGAGCGCAAGAAAGCTTACGAAGACGTATTTTACAAGATATTACCCGATGCCGTCAGTCGGTGGGACGGCGTGACGCCCTACTGGCCCTCCTCGCCACACAACCCGAAGGGCTACCGCCACGGGCACATCAACGAGGCGGCCGGAGACGCGCATTTCTGGGACGTCTGGCACCTGCGCAAGCCGGTCAAGCGGTATGAGGAGGCGAGCTTCCGGTTTTACTCCGAGTTCGGCATGCAGTCCTACAGTTCGCCGGAGGTCACGGCGGCGTTCTGCCCGCCGGAGGAGCTCAATATCTTCGCTCCGGCGATGGAGAACCATCAGAAAAACGGCTCGGGCAACGCGATCATCCTCGACTATGTATCGCGCCGCTACCGGATGCCCGCGGGCTACGATGCGCTGGCGTATTTATCGCAGCTTAACCAAGCCTACTGCATGAAAGTGGCGGTGGAGCATTTCCGCCGTTCGATGCCCCGGACGATGGGGGCGCTCTACTGGCAGCTTAACGATTGCTGGCCGGTCTTTTCGTGGAGCAGCCTGGAGTTTGGCGGAAAGTGGAAGGCACTCCACTGGGCGGCGAAGCGGTTCTTCGCGCCGGTGCTGGTGTCGGCATGGGTGCCGGGCGATGAATCGGTTGGCACGGGAAATTCGCTCATCAGCACGATCCATGACGTGCTGCTCTACACCGTGTACGACGGCGTTCGCCCCACCACGGGCAAGCTGGAATGGAAGCTCTGCCACCTCGATGGCCGGGTGCTGGAGGCGGGCGAAAAGAAAGTGACGCTCCGGTATGGAAAATCGCAACTGGCCAGGAAACTGGACTACGCCGAGGCCATGAAGCGCCACGGTGCCTCAAGCCTCTATCTGCGGGTCCGGCTCGAATCAGCCGAGGGGGCGGTTTCCGAGGACACCGTGTTCCTGACAGCTCCGCGTCGTGTCAATTTCCCGCGCGCCCCGATCTCGACCTGCCTGGAGCCGGTTGCCGAGGGGGAGTGGGAGCTGACGCTGGTTTCGGACGTGCTGCAATACCAGTGCGAGATCATCCTACCAGGTGTGCAGACCGACGACAATTTCTTCGATCTCTACCCCGGCGAACCCCGGCACATCCGGCTGCGGGCCGCCGGTCCCGTCGGCCAACGGCGGATCGAAAAGGCGCTGCGCGTCCGCTCGCTGGTGGATACTTATTAGCAGTCCGCTAGACCCTCCGGGGCAGGGTGAACCAGAACGTGCTTCCCTTGCCTAGTTCGCTATCGACGCCGATCCGCCCGCCGTGGGCCTCGATCGCGAGGCGGCAGAAGGTCAGGCCCATCCCGGAGGAGTTCTTCGTATGCGGGCCGACCTGGCCAAATTTTTCGAAAATGATCCCGTGATGGGCAGGGGCGATTCCCTGGCCGTCGTCAATGACCTTGATGACCCATTCCTTTGCGCTGCCTGCCAAGACGGTCAGCCGGATGACCCCGTCCGGGTTGGTGAAACGGAGGGCGTTGCCGATCAGGTTCTCCATCACACGCCGGATGAGATAAGCGTCGCAATGGACCGGCTCCAGCGTTTTGGGCAGCTCCAAAACCAGCTGCCGTTGCTCAAGAATGGGGCGGTAGAGCGCCATGGCTTCGGAGAGGATGCCTCTGAGCGGGTTCGGGGTGAGGCAGACGGGCAGGTTCCCGGATTCCAGGCGGCTGACGTCCAGCATGGAGTTGACCATGTTGACAAGCCGCACGGAGGATTGCCGGGCGGCCGCGAGACAGTTCATGCCGGTGTCGTCCAGCGAGGAGGAGACGATTTCCGTCAGGACATCAAGGAACCCCATCTGCACGGTCAGCGGGGAGCGCATATCGTGTACGATCATCTGCACGAGGTTGTCGCGCATCAGGTTGGCTTCGTTGAGCTGCCGGTTGATGTCGGCCAGTTCGCGGTTCCTTTTTTCCAGGCTCAGCTGCAATTTCCGGAGCTTAAGCTGGCACTCGACGCGCGCCAGCACTTCCTCGGCTTGAAAGGGCTTGGTGATGTAATCCACGCCTCCGCTTTGAAAGGCCCTGACCTTGGCCTCGGGGTCATCAAGGGCGCTCAGGAAGATGACGGGAACCGGCTCCGTCTTTTCATCTGATTTAAGGCGCGCACACACGCCGTATCCGTCCATGCCGGGCATCGTGATATCCAGTAAGATCAGGTCCGGCAATGCTTTTTCGATGGCCCGCAGCGCGTGTGCCCCGCTCGATACGGGCCGGACCTTGTAGCCTTTGCGGCTGAGAATTCCGGCCAGGAGCTTGAGGTTTTCCGGCACGTCGTCGACCATCAAGATGGTAGGCGCGCCCCCCTCGGTGGGAATGGTGTTCATGGTGGCGGTCTTTTTTTAGGTGCTTTTTCGGGTAGGGAGTTCCAAGAAGCCGAGCAGACGATCGGCGTCGAAGCGATCGGCGAGGGCCCTCAGTTGTTGCGCCCGCAGGGGGGCGGCGGCAGCGATCTTTTCGATGAGCTTTTCCACTTGCTGGTAATCCGCCGCTTCGACGGCCTCGCGCATGGCCGCGATCCAGTCGGCGGGCAGCCCGGTCGGGGAAATCGGGCCAGCCGAGCCGGAGTGCGGGGCCTCGGGGCGCTCGTTGACGGAATCGGTGCTGGGAAGGGAATGGGTGGCCGGAAAAGATCCCTCGTCTTTGCCATCGGCTTGCAGATGAACGTGAAAGCGGAACACGCTCCCTTTGCGCACTTCGCTGGAGACGGAGATGACTCCTCCCATGATTTCGACAAACGCGCTGGTGATGGCCAGGCCGAGGCCGGTGCCGCCGCCCACTTGGCGGCCGCTCTCGGTCTGAATAAAGCGCTGGAAGAGCTGGCTTTGGTCGCTCTGGGATATGCCAATGCCGGTATCCTCCACCTCGATGTCGAGCCGCAGCGCGTTATCCCCGGTTTCCACGGTGCGCGCTCGCAAGGCGATCCACCCCGCGAAGGTGAACTTTACGGCGTTGCCCAGGAGGTTGAAGAGGATCTGGCGCAGCTTACGCTCGTCGCCGATCACCCGGCGCGGAATCTTGGCCAGATCCGGCGGGATCAGGCGCAGGTGCCGGGCCTCGATCTGGGGCAGGAAGATGCGATCAAGGTCGTTGAGCAGGGCGTGGAGGTCGAAGGGAACGGGAACGAGGGTCGTCCGGCCCGCTTCGATTTTCGACATTTCCAGGATGTCATTGATGAGGGAGAGCAGGAAATTGCCGCTGCGGGTGATGATTTCGAGGTGCCGCTTTTGATGCTCTGGAACCGCGTTGTCTTCCTGCATCAGATGGGCGAAGCCGAGGATGGCGTTCATCGGTGTGCGGATTTCGTGCGACATGTTGGCCAGGAAGTCGCCCTTGGCGCGGTTGGCGGCTTCGGCGGCTTCCTTCGCCTCGCGGAGTGCGTCTTCCGTGCGGCGGCGTTCGGTGATGGAACGGCTGGTTCCGACGATGCCGAGGATTTCCCCGGCGGGGCCCCGGAGGGGGGTCTTGACGGTTTCGAACAGCTCCCGGGTGCCACCGGGGTAGGGCACCCATTCCTCGACGTGGATCGGTTGGCGCGCCTCCATCGCCCGGGCGTCGTGTTTGCGAAAATGATCCGCGAGGGCCCGGTCGAAAAGGTCGTAATCGGTCCGGCCGATGACTTGTTCGCGCGTCGTGCCAGTAAATTCCAGAAACGGCGGATTGCAGCTCAGATACACGCCGTTGATATCCTTGAAAAAAATGATTTCAGGAATGGCATTGAACAGGGAATTGATCAGGTTCGCATGGCGCTTGAGTTCGTCCTCGATTTGCTTGCGCTTAGTGATGTCAAAGATCAGCCACATCCGCCCGTGGGACTGGCCCTCGATGGTCAGGGGAATGAAATCCCACTGCAAGGTCCTGTCATTGGCGATGGCGATTTCTTCTCCTTTGATGGGCTTGTTCTCCTGAATGATTCCGCGGATTCGCGCAAAGGTCTGGTCTGGGGCGAGGTAGGCGCTTTTCATTCTGTTGAACAGTTGAGCCGAGGAAAGGTCCATCAACTGCCGGGGGTTTTTGGCGAGATTCAGGTTATTGCAGAACGCCTCGTTGATGAACTCGACCGTGTCTTCCCTGGTCACCAGGCAGACTCCGCAATACATGTTGGAGAGGATGGTGAAAAACCGTTGCAGCATGGTCTGGCGCTCCCTTTCGGCCTGCACCCGCTGGGTAATATCGTGAATGATGCTGTAGAGCAGCTCTCGGTTGTCCACGAGGATCGGGCTCGAATGCACTTCGACGTCCCGGATCGCTCCGCAGGCCAGGAGGTGCTGGAAGTGAAAGCCGGAGTTTAGCTGAGAGCGGGCGTGCTCCATTTCTTCCGAAATCTGCCGGGGCGCAAGGGTGTTGATTTGGGAAATTCCCATCGTCTGCATCGTTTCGCGCGGGTAGCCGTAGAATTCGCAGGCCGCCGGGTTGGCGTCCATGATTCGGCCGTCCACGGGATCGATGAGCAGTTCGATGGAGCGGTTTTTTTCGAACATCGCCCGGTGGCGGGCTTCGCTGGCGGCCAGCGCGGCGGTGCGTTGCGCGACGAGTTGTTCCAGTTCCTCCCGTTTCCGGACGATGGCGTAGGCCCGGATGGCCAGTGAGAAGGTGAACAAGAAGCCCACCCCCAGGGTTAGCCAACCGGCTCGCCGGGGGTGGTTGGAGTCGAATTCCGGCCCCGGATGTGCGGTAAGAAGCATGACCTTCCCGAAGGCCATGATGGGGAAGGTGTAGGAAAATTCGTGGTCAGAGCCGGGCTGGGGGTGCGGTGGATTTGCCGCGACCGGTTTGGCCGTTCCGTCTTTTTGCAGGAAGGCCCAATCGATGGAAACCGTCGGATCGGGGTGGGTGTTCTCCAGCGCGGTTTCGATTTTCAGCACCGCCAAGGCGAACCCCCGGAGACGGTCGGGCTCGTGGTTGGCAAATACGGGTTGCAGGATGACAAGGCCTCGCTGGGGCTCGTTGTCGATCACCAGGTCGAGGGGTTCGCTGGCGGTCACCAGCCGGAACCGGATAGCTTCCTCCAAAGCGGCTCGCCGCAACGGCTCCGAGGCGAGATCGAAGCCCACCGCGCGTTCATTGCCCTCCTGAGGCGCCGGGTATAGGATGGGGTAATAGGTGTCCCGTCCGGAGGCGGGTTCGCGGACTTTCCGGGCGTCGTTTTGCCAAATTTCAAACCCGGGGTCACCCTGTTCCCTGATTTGGCGCTCGAACTTTTCCTTTTCCGCCGCGGCGACGACCGGGACCCAGTCCCAAGCCTGAAAACGCCGGGCATCCGTCAAGTAGCTGGCGTACGCCTGGAAGCCCTCGTGGGTGACGACGGCGCAGCTCCGGAAGTAGCTGGCCAGCCCTTGCAGGCCGCTGTCGCGAAGGTAATGCAAGCTCTCGGTAAAGGTGGCGGTTTTGCTTTCCGCCAGGTTCTCGAAGGCGCGGTTGCGGTTTTCTGCTTCATGCGCTATCCAGGCCCAAAAGAGCGTGATCTGCGTTCCAATAATAATCACCGTAATCGGCTCCAGGAACCACATCCAGGGGTGCGCCTTGGCCTGCCGGGAGCGGCGGCGGATCAGGTAAGCGGCGGCCCCCAGGACGGCCACGACCGATAGGGTCACCAAAAGCGGCGGCAGGGCGGCTTTGACGACCTTTGCGTGGATGGACTGCGCGTCGACCGTGAACACCAGGAGCGCGATCGGCTTGGTCGTTACCGGATCGATCACCGGGACGACGGCAGAGATCCAAATTTTCCCGCCGCTCGGGAACGGCTTGGGGATGACCGGGACGTTGGAACGGTAGGCGCGGAAATAGCTCTTGGGGGCATTCTCAAAGGGGCTGCCGGGCTGAATCGACTCCGGGGAATCTGCCGGTTCGCTGTTCAAATAGTAAAAAAAGCGGCCGGAAGCATGCCTGCTGATGAGGGCGATGGAACGGCAGTTTGGGTGGATTTTTTTGAGGAGCCCGTAGTAGCCTTTCAGCTGCAGGTAGGCTGGTTCCGCTAGGTCGGCGGGCGAGGCGTTGAGCTTTTTGACGCGCTCGGAATTGGTTGCCAGGGCGATGTTGCGGGCCTGCTGAAGCAAATATTCCTCCTGCTCCCGGGCGGTTTGCTGGGCGAAGTACCAGGCTCCGAGGACGCCCGCGATGGCTACGGCCAAAAGCGTAATGGCCAGCCAGATGGCTTTGCGGCGGTCGTCTTGGGTTGGGGTTATTCCGCTCATGAAAAATACGGGCCGATTTCGGTCCGTTGATTACGGAGTTTTACTTATAGCGGCAGTTCGCCGTTTCGCCAGAAAGATCGCCGGGCAAGTCGGTGCAAGCCAACACAAAAAAGCGGGCGGAGTCGCCGGTCCGGGCAGTTTGGCCTGCCCGGTGATCCTGACGCTCCGCCCGCGCGGTGTGAATCGGAAATGCCGTTCTAGAAGGTCACGAGAACCCGGCAGCCGAGCACTAGCACGTCGTGGTTATCCGTGCCGTAGGGGTTGATGATGCCCTGCAGGTTGGGCTGAATCGCGGTGAATTTATTGAGTGCGATTTGATAGCCAAGCTCCACCACTTTCTCGGCTCCGGCCTTCTGCGAAACCGACGCGGCGTAGTCATCGCTGAATTTCCCGTACGTGAACCCAAAGACGGTCATGTCCACGGGGCGACGTGGGATCAGCCCTTTATAGACCGCGCCGCACGCGAATTGGTAGGGGATGAGCTGGACGCTTTCCTTCGGTTGGTAGACGAAGTTAGTAAACAGCGTGAGCCCCTGATCCTGCCCGGGGATGGGCCGGTAGACTTGCTGATCGGCGTGCCAGTAAAAGCCGCCGGTATTGGGCGAGAGCTGGCCGTCCTGGAATCTCGTAAACTCCATTGACGAGTAATACATACCAAACCAGTAATGGCCGGGCTTTTCGTTGAACGTCGGCGTCCAGCCAAGCTCCGTGATGGCGGAGATGCCGTCGCGTCCCCGGATGCCCCAGTCCATGCCTTGCGCGTTCGCATCGTAAATGCGGTCGCTCGCCTGGAAGAGTCCCGCCTTGATGTAATAGTCCGTTCCCGCCGGTTTGTAGATCACGCGGCCGCCCCACACGGACCCGGGATAGGAGGAGAAGGCCGTGGTCGTGAAAAAGCTCTTCGGGTTTCCGTCGATGCCGTTGTTTTGATAGAGCCAGTAGAGCGGCGAGGTCGCGAAATCGTCGGTCATCGGGAAGCGGCCCACCTTCACGGAGAGCTGATCGTCGAAGAGTTTCTGCTCGAGGTTGATGCTGTAAAAGCTCAGCCGCTCGACGCCGTAGTCCTGCTGCACGGGGTAGTAGTTCCCGATTCGATCCGCGGACAGGTTGCTGCCGTTGCGGTCGATCGCGGAGACCGTCAGCGTCGCCCCTTTCCAGTTCACCAGCGTTTCGAGATCGAATTTGGCCCCGAAATAGAAGTTGTCGGAATAGCCAAAGCCCGTGCTCTTTTTCCCGCCCACGACATTGGAGGCCATGTCGGCTTCGTATGCGGCAAAGAACTTGACGCCGCTGTGGTTTTCCGGGTTGTTGAGGCCGAACCAGTTGCCGGTGAAGGTGTCGCCGTTCCACCAGTTTTCGACGCTCTGGCCGAGGTCACAGTGGGCGTCGAGAATTGATTGGGAGGAGAGGTCCTTGACGCTCTGGGTGTCGCCGCCATTGCCAGCCTGTGCGCTGGAGAGCAAGCCGATGGAGGCGAGAGTTGCTGATGCGAGGTTGCGTAGATACCGCGTGTTTGCGTGTTTCATTTGGGGGAGTAGAGGTTGTGGTTGGAACGAAGGGCTCCATCCGTGCGGGACTCTCGCAAAGTTAGGATCGGATAAAAACTAGTTTGCTACATGACAGTAATGTCATCGGCCAAAAAATATAAACCGTTCGCAAACTAGTTTTAGACGAAAATGACTAGTGATAATTACCCCGGAACTCCCTGAGACCGCGTGGTTTCGGCGGCTTGAAGAGAGAAGGAGACATTACTGTCAAGTAATATTGGTTTTGCACTCCGGGGCGACCATGCTTAATTTTCGAACAGGTTTACTTCCCCTCCTCCCAAGATTCACAACCCGTCACACCCATCCTCCCCCTATGAAACTCCATTCATTACTCCTGCCAATCACTATGGCAGTCACCTTGGTGACCGGCGCCTTTTCCCAGGGTGCCAGCCCGGTAAAGATCGGCTATATTGTGAAAATGCCAGAACAGCCCTGGTTTATCAATGAGCAGAATGCCGCTGATGAAGTTGGCAAGAAGCTCGGCTTCAGCGTGGTGCGCATCGGCGCCCCGGATGGCGAGAAAGTCATCACCGCCATCGACAACCTCCATTCGCAGGGCGCGCAGGGGTTTGTCATTTGCACGCCTGATGTCCGCCTCGGCCCCGCCGTGGTCGCCAAGGCCCGCGCCTATAACATGAAAGTCATTAGCGTGGACGACCAGTTTGTCAGCGGTGGCAAGCCGATCGACTCCGTGCCGCATCTGGGCATGTCGGGCTTCAAAATCGGCGCGCAGGTCGGCCAGACGATTTCCGACGAAATGGCTCGGCGCGGATGGAAACCCGAGGAAGTCGGCGCGATCCGCATCACGAACTACGAGCTGCCCACCGCGAAGGAACGCACCGACGGCGCGACGAAAGCGCTTCTCGATGCGGGGTTCAAAAAAGAGAACATTTTCGACGCCCCGCAAAAGACCACCGATACGGAGAGCGCCAACACGGCTTCGGCCCCGGTGTTTGCCAAGCACGCAGCGTTTAAAAAATGGATCATCTACGCCCTCAATGAAGAAAGCGTCCTGGGCGGCGTGCGCGCCAGCGAGCAGTTTGGCCTCGATCCGGCGTCCGTCATCGGCGTCGGCATCAACGGGTCCGGCGTAGCGTTTGCGGAATTCCAGAAAGCCCACCCCACCGGCTTCTACGCCACCGTAGCGGTCAGCTCGACGATGCATGGCCGGGCCACCGCAGAGAACCTCTTTAACTGGATCACCAAGGGCGTCGTCCCGCCCGCCAACACCGAGACCACTGGCACGGTGATGACCCGCGAAAACTGGCAGAAAGTTCGCAGCGATTTGCAGCTCTGATTTTCCCCGCCCGTTCTGCTCACACCTTATCATACCAGCCAATCTCCCCCCGTTATGGACAAGTCCGATTCTCCCCTCCTTGCTGTTGAAGACATCAGCGTCGAGTTCCCCGGCGTCAAGGCGCTCAACTCCGTGAACCTCGAAGTGCGTGGTGGCCAGATCCACGCGCTGATGGGGGAGAACGGGGCGGGAAAATCCACGCTGCTCAAAGTGCTCAGCGGCGTCAATCACCCCACCTCGGGCTCGATCTATATCGAAGGCAAAGCCCAAACCTTCCGGGGGACGGCCGACGCCATCAAGGCCGGTATCTCCATCATCTACCAGGAGCTCAACCTAGTGCCGCAGATGACCGTGGCTGAGAATCTGCTGCTGGGCCAGTTCCCGGCCCGGCACGGATTTGTCAACCATGGCGAGATGCTTAAAAAGGCCCTCGAAATCATGGCCAAGCTGGACGAGCCGCTCGATCCCGATGAAAAAGTCGCCAGCCTTTCCATCGGCCAGCGGCAGATGATCGAAATTGGCAAGGCGCTTTTGCGCGACGCGAAAATCATCGCCTTCGACGAGCCCACCAGCAGCCTTTCCGCGCGGGAAATCAAAAATCTCAAGCGGGTCATTCGCCAGCTTCGCCAGGATGGGTGCGCCATCGTTTACGTCACGCATCGGCTGGATGAAGTCTTCGACCTGTGCGATGCCGTAACGGTTTTCCGCGACGGCACCCGCATCCACACCTACACCACCATGGAGGGCCTCACCGAGAAGGACCTCGTGCGGGACATGGTCGGCCGGTCCATTCAGGATATCTACGGTTACCATTCGCGCCCGCTTGGCGAGCCGCTTCTGGAAGTCGAGGAGCTCACCGGCCCCGGCCTCAGCGCCCCCGTCAGCTTCACCCTGCACCGCAACGAAATCCTCGGCTTCTTCGGGCTGGTTGGGGCGGGCCGCACCGAATTAATGCGCCTCCTGTGCAGCGCCACCGAACCGACCGGCGGGCGCATTATCTACAAGGGCGTGCCGGTTCGCTTCAACACCCCTCGCGACGCCGTTCGCCGGGGCATCGCCATGTGCCCAGAGGATCGGAAAAAAGAGGGCATCTTCCCCATTTGCAGCGTATCGGATAATATCAACATTAGCTCCCGGCGCTTCCAGTCCGGCCCGTTGGGATGGCTGCGTCCGCGCGAGGAAACCCGGGTGGCGCTCGAACAAATCCAGCGGCTGGGTATCCGCACACGCGATCATACCACCAGCATCGTCACGCTCTCGGGCGGCAATCAGCAGAAGGCGATCCTCGGGCGCTGGCTTGCCGACAAGATCGATCTCCTTATCCTCGACGAGCCGACGCGCGGCATCGACGTCGGGGCCCGGCGCGAAATCTACGACATCCTTTACGGCCTGGCGGAACAGGGCAAGGCGATCCTCTTTATTTCCAGCGACCTGCCCGAGGTGATCTCCGTCTGCGACCGCACCGCCGTCATGCGCCATGGCCGCCTCATCAAAACCTTTAGCCGCGACCAGGCCACGCCAGAGAACCTCTTAAGCGAAGCCCTTCCCTCCTAAACTATTAATACCAATCTACCGCTATGGAATCCCCCGCCTTTTCATCCGCAACGCTCGCATCCCGCCGTGCAGAGGTGCCCGCATCCCTTCCCATCAACCCGGCTCCGTTGACGCCTCCTCCTCCCGTTGCCGCCGCGCCCGCAGCCCCCGCCGCCGAGCCCAAGGCCGGGACCAGTGCGCCCGGCATCAGCTCGGTGGTTAACAACCTGATCCGAAACTTCGGCATCGTGCTGATCTACGTGATCCTTTTTGCGGCATTGTCGATTTTCGTGCCGGACTTTCTGAGCCTACGTAATCTTACCGGCCTCCTGCTCTCGGTGACCCTTATCGGGACGATCGCCGCGACGATGATGCTGGTACTCGCCCTTGGCGAAGTGGATCTTTCCATCGCCTCGACCGTCGCCTTTAGCGGCGTCATCGCGGCCCTGGTCACAAGCGCGTCGGGGAGCGTCGTCCTCGGCGTGTTGGGCGGCATCGCCGCCGGGGCGCTCGTCGGCGTTTTCAACGGCGTGGTCATCGCCAAGCTCGGCATCAACTCGCTCATTACGACCCTGGCCACCATGGAGATCGTTCGCGGCCTTGCCTATATCACCTCGCGAGGGGACGCGGTCGTCATCACCAACGAGAAGTTTTTCCTCCTCGGCTCGACGGTATTCCTGGGCCTGAGCCTGCCGGTCTGGACCATGTTCGTCATGTTTGCCATTTTCGGCGTCGTGCTCAACCGGACCATCTTTGGCAAGAGCGTCCTGGCCATTGGCGGCAACATGCAGGCCGCCCGTCTTGCCGGGTTGGCGGTTGACCGCGTCAAGATTCTCGTCTTCGGTCTCCAAGGCGTTGCGGCTGGTCTGGCGGGCGTACTGCTGACCTCCCGCATGAGCCTGGGCGACCCGAAGACCTCCGTTGGCCTGGAGCTCGCCGTCATCTCGGCCTGCGTCTTGGGCGGCGTCTCGCTGGTCGGCGGCGTGGCCACCGTCTCCGGGGTCGTAGTCGGCGTCCTGATCATGGGCAGCGTGCAAAACGCCCTGGGGCTCCTCAATGTCCCCACCTTCTACCAGTACCTCGTCCGGGGCGGCATCCTGCTGCTGGCCGTCCTGTTTGATCGCTGGCGGATCTCGCTGGCTGCAAAGAGAGTCAGCCGCTCGTAATCCGAGCCGAGAAATTTCCGCGATATTTTGAGGCGCTTGCTATCCATGGATGGCGAGCGCCTTTTTCGTGTTCAAAGGACGCTGATTTGTGCGAGGCGGCATTCGGTGCCCGTGCACTGCCGAAAGCTCTGGCTTCGGGAGTGCAAGCGCGTTTTCCAGAACCTGTAAAAAGGAGTTCGGGATTTCGCCCAAGCAATACCGGGAAAAACTTAGTCAGCCCACCCGTAACTAGTAATATCAGTTGCTTCCCTCGAAGCTCAGGAGCCGGGCGCTGTTGAAAATCACGAAGAATGCCCCAAGCTCGTGGATGACGCTCGCCGCCATGGGGCTGACGAGCCCGGCGCTCGAAATCGCGATGGAAATAACGATGAAGACCAAACCGCAGAGCATGTTTTGGTTGATGATGGCCAGCGTGCGCTTGGAGAGTTCCACAAACTGTGGGACGCGGCGCAGATCGTCGGACATGAGCGCGATGTCGGCGGTCTGAATGGCGACGGGGCTGCCCAGCGCCCCCATGGCGATGCTCAGGTCGGCGGCGGCGAGGGCAGGGGCATCGTTAACGCCGTCGCCCACCACCAGGACGGTTTCGCCGTCGGCTTTCAACGCCTCGACAGCCTCCTGTTTTTGCGCGGGCAGGCACTCCGCCTGAAATTCGCCGAACCCGATTTCCCCCGCGATGGCGGCGGCCACCTCCCGCCGGTCGCCGGTGAGCATGACGAACCGCTCGATCCCGCTCTTGCGAAGCTGCGCGGGCACCGCCGGGGCCTCCGTGCGTAGCGTGTCGGCGAGGTAAACCGTCCCGGCATGGAGCCCGTTGCGCGCGACGTGAATCGCGCTCCACGCGGCGGCGTCCGGCGCGGTTGCGATGGTAATGCCCCGGGCCGTTAGCCAGGCCGCGCGGCCCGCCAGCAAGTTCCCTTCGCCCATGCGCCCCTCGACGCCCAGGCCGTGCTCCTCGCAGACCTCCAGCGCCTCGGGAATTTCGAGGGCCCGCTCCGTCGCGGCGCGTACAATGGAGCGTGCCAAGGGGTGGTTGGAGTGCGTCTCCAATGCGGCGGCCCACGCGAGCAGCTCGTCGCGCGAAACGCCCTCGGCGGGATCGACCCGGGTGACGCGGAGGCGGCCCGTGGTCAGCGTGCCGGTTTTATCAAAGACCACGGTGCTGACATGGCTGGCGGCCTCGAAGAGCCGGACGCTCTTGACCAATATGCCCAGGCGGGAGGCGGCGGCGAGCGCGGCGATCATTGCGGCCGGGCCCGCCAGGATGAAAGCGCAGGGAACGCTCACGATGAGCACCGCGATGGCCCGCTGGAGATCGCGCGTGAAGAAAAAGACGAACCCGCAGATGAGCAGGATGAGCGGCATGTAGTAGCGCGCATATTCCTCGGTAATACGCATGATGGGGGCGCGGGTGGCCTGGGCCTCCTCCACGATGTGGCGCACTTTTCCGAGCAGCGTATCCGGGCCCGCCTCGGTGACGCGCACCTCCAGCGGCCCTGTCAGATTCGTGGTTCCCGCGAAGACCGCCGCGCCGGTTTCCACCTCCACGGGGAGCGATTCCCCGGTGATGTTCGCCTGGTTGACCGAAGAGCGCCCCGTGGCGACCACGCCGTCGGCGGGGATCACGTCGCCGGGGCGCAGGCGGATGAGGTCGTCCGGTTTAAGCAGCGTGGCGTCGATCTCCTCCTCGCCGCCGCCGGGGCTCACGCGGCGGGCCACGGTGCGGGAGAGTTTCAGGAGGGTTTGGATGGCTTCGTTGGAGCCGAGCATGCTGCGGTCTTCAAGCATCTGGCCCACGGCCAAAATGATGGCCACGATGCCGCCGGTGGCAAACTGCCCCCCAGCGATGCATGCCACCACTGCCAGCAGGATGAATTGCGCGATGTAGAGCTTGGCCGGTTCGGCGGATTTCCTGCGCAGGCACTCGATCGCTTCCCCTGCAATGGGCAGGGCGGCCACGAGCGCCCCGGCCAGGCTCCAGCAGGCCGCGAGGTCCCCTTGGCCGGGCAGGAGACGCCCAAGGCCGAAGCCCACCGCGAGCAAAAGCGCGGCGGCGATGACGAAGACTAGCTTAAGCCGCATAAAGCGGTCGGAGGCGGAAAGGCTCATGGCAGAGGAGGGGGTTCGCGGTCGGTGTCGGAGCGGCGTGGGGTTTTATCGACCTGTGGGGCGAGGAGGACCCGTGGCGAGCCCGTGCCGGGAAGCAGCGTGGAGAGCTTGGCCTTGGGCAGGGCGACGCTCAATGCCTCGCCGTAAAGGCGCGCGCGAACCAGCGCGGGGTTGGCGGCGTATTGCGTTTCGAGCGCGTCGAACGCGGAGGTTTCGCCCCGCGCCTTGGCGACGGTCCCCTGGGCGTAGGTCTCGGCTTCCTGCCGGGTGCGGTTGGCCTCGGCTTCGGCTCCCGGCAGCTGCGAGGCGGCGTAGCTGTTGGCTTGCTCGACGAACGTTCTCGCCTGCACTTTCGCGCTCACCACCGCCTGGAAGGCCCCGGCCACGGTCGAGGGCGGGGCGATCTCCTTGGTTTCAAACGCCAGGAGGTGCAGCCCGAGGCCGAGCCGGTCCACTTCCGCCTGGGCCAGCCGAAGCGCCGTCAGGCCGATCTCGTTTTTGCCCACGGTCAGGGCGTTCTCCACGCTCATTGCGGAGACGGCTTTGCAGGCGGCCTGGTAGAGAATGGCGTCGCGCAAGCCGTCGCGGTCGGCGGCTCCGAGAGCGTAGGCGGCGGGATCGGCGATCTGGTAGCGCACGATGAAGTTGGCGCGGATGATATTGGCATCGCCGGTGAGCGAGTAGGGCTGCGTGGCGGGATCGAGCGTGCCCGAGTCGGCCCCGGCGCAGGCCCAGAGGTTGAGCGGCACTTCCTGGACCGTTTTCACCGGCACCTTGATCACCTCGTCGATGGGCGGCGGAAAGGCCAGCAGCAGCCCCGGCGGGCGAGGGGCGCCAAGCGGCTTGCCCAGCCGGAGAACGAGCCCCGTTTCGTTCGGGGCGACCACGGTGATCCCCGAGGTGAAGTAATACAGAAGCACACCGCACATCCCGAGGCCGAGCACCCGCGTCGCGGAGCGTAGCGCCGCCAGCACGTCGTCCGAGGTAAATGCGGCGTCAGTTTTTTTTCGCTTCATCGGCCGGGTTGGGTTGGGTGAGGAGATCGAACGGGGGGCGCGTGGTATCCAGTATGAGCGTGGTGTTCTGGTTGATCGACTTTTTGAGCGTGTCGATGCGGCGCAGGAACAGGTAGAGCTCGGCGTTGCGGCTATGCGATTGGCTGTAGATGCGCGTCGCCTCGGCCTCGCCCTCGCCGCGCTTGATCTCCGCGTCCCGCTGCGCGTCGGCCAGGATGGTGGTCCGTTGCGCGTTGGTTTTGGCGCGGATGGCGTCGGCCTCCTGGCGGCCCTCGGCGAGGTAGCGTTCGGCGAATTGCGAGCGTTCGGCGCGCATCCGCTCAAAGACATAGCTAGTGTTGGCCTCCGGCAGCATGATCCGCTCGATGCCGATCTGCTCCACGCGAATGCCGAAGGCGCTTGCGGCTTGCGGGGCGACGATGGCGAGGATCTTCGCCTCGATCTCCTCCAGCGCCGGTTGGTCGCGCGGTTCGGCTGAGATCAACTCCTTGAATTCGCAGGTGCCCAGTACGGTATTCTTCGCGCTGCTGACCAGGCTATCGAGCTTGCCTCGGGCGTTCTCCGCGTTGCCCATGGCTTCCAGGAACTTGAGCGGATCGGCCACGCGCCAGCCGACGAACACGGGCACGACGACGTTGCGGCGGTCTCGCGTGAGCGCCTCGGAGAGCCGGGCCTCGTGGAAGTTGAGCCGGGCATCGACGCGGTTAACGGACTCGACGGGCCAAGGCCATTTGAGATAAAGCCCGGGAGCAGAAATGACGCTCACCGGCTTGCCGAAACGCGTGACCACGGCCTGCTCATTTTGGCGAATGACAAAGCCGGTCATGAACGCCAGCAGGATGATGGCGGTGAGGGCGGGCGGCAGCATCCGCGCGAAGGAAGGGAGTTTCATCATGGTTTGGAAATTTTGCCCGGAACGTCGGCGGCACGGGTGGCAGCGGGGCGAAAGTCGAGGTCGAACTCAGGTGGCGCGCCGTGTGGGGCCACTCCGATGATGGTCTTCGTGGCCTTGGGGAGCGTTTCGTCAAAGGCGTCGTACTCCAGCCTTGCCCGGAAGAGCGCGGGAGCCAGGCGCTCGGTGGCCGCCACGGCGTCGAAGCGCCCCGTTTCGCCCACGGCCTGGCCCACGCGTTTGGCGCGGTCGGCTTCCGCCGCGATGGTCAGGTTGAGCGCCTCGGAGCGGGCCAGCGGAACGGTCTGGGCCTCGTAGGCGCGGGCACGGTCGATCGCCGCTTCCTTGGATTCCTGCGCGCTGACGACCTGCTGGTAGGCGGGGGCGACCTTCAAGGGCGGGTGGATATCCTTCAACCCGACAAACGTGATCTCGACCCCGAAGCCGTGACGGTCGGCTTCGGCCTGGAGGCTGGTTTTAAGCGCCTCTGCGATGGCCTGGCGATCCTCGGTCATCAAGTGGAAACTCTCGCGCGTGGCGGCGACCCGCACCAGTTGACGCTCGGCCAGGCACTTGAGCGCGGCCTCGGGATCGGTCGCCGCAGCCAGGTAGCCCACGGGATCGGCGATGCGGTAAAGGATCGGCACGTTGATGGTGAGGAGCGTTTCGCCGTGGTCTACGAGCAGGTTTTTTTCCCCCTCCACGTGGGCTTTGGTCCAGAGAACGGGCAGGTTGGTTTCCCGCTCGAAACCGAGGCTGATTTCGCGGACGCGCCCGGTTTCCACGCTGAGAATCTGCGCAAAGGGCCAGGGCCACGTCAGATGCAGGCCCGGCTCCAGCGGCGTGGTGGCCCAGCGCCCCATGGTGACGAGCACGCCGCGGCTGGCGATGGGGATCGAGTGGAGGCAGGTTGCGCCCCAGGCAAGGAGCAGCCCCGCCAGGAATACCGGCAGCGCGGCGGCCCGCAGAAAACGGAGAATCCAGAGCTGGCGAAAATCTTTCCCCACCACGCGCTCCACTTCCTTGATCCACGCCCCCGCCCCGGCATCGCCTGAAAGCGCGGCCTTCAGCCACAGGCTCGTGCCCGCCGATAGCGGCGGCTGGCGAAGCCCTTTGGGAAGGAATTGGCGTAGGCCAAAACGCGTCCACGGTTCTATGGCCAGCGCCGTGGCAAGGCCGAGGGCCAGCCAACCGCCGGGGGCGCTATAGTCGGCCTTGGTGGCGATCTGGAGATAGATCAGCCCGGCGGCGGCCCCGCAGGCAGCCGGGAGCAGCCAGGCCAGGCGCAGCACATCGGCCAGCGCGGCGGCATGTAACCGTTGCTGAAGGGATTCGGCGAATTGACAGTAAACAAATAGCCCCGCGCCGATGCCCAGATAGATCAACGCATAGCCACGGAGCGATTCCGGGCTGCTCTGGGAGAGCGGCCCCAGCACCCCTGGCGCGGGAAATACCACCCCGGTGAAAACTCCGATCAGCCCCAGCAACGCGATCCACTGGCCGTGAGTCGCGAAGCGGGATGGCCTGCCCAGCAGCGAGGCTTTCCCTTCGAAAACCGAGTGGCAATGCCGGAGAACCGCCGCGAGCCAAACCCAGAAAACCAGCGCCACGACGCCGAGCGAAAGCGGCCCCGGGCAGCGCCGGTAAAGCCAGAACGCGCCCGCCAGCGCCACCGCCAGCGCGACGATAAAGCCCGGCAGCGGCTGGGCGGCCCTGGTCGGCTCATTCCCCGCTTCGGGAGGGGCATGGAGAGGCGGGAGATTCATCGCTCGGGCGCCGGTTGCGCGCGGTGAATGGCGCGGTAGCGCTTGGGAGAAGCTTGAGTGTGAGCCTTGAAGGTGCGGTTAAAATGGGAGATGGATTCAAAGCCCGCGGCGTAGGCGATCTCGGAAACATTTTTGCGCGTCGAGACTAGTTGTTCGCAGGAATAGGCGATGCGCTCGCGGATCAAATAATGGCCGACCGAAATCCCTTCCTCCTGCCGGAAAAGCTTGGAAAGATAGCCCTCGCTCAGATCCACCGCGCGGGCGATGTCCGAGAGCGCCAGCTTTCCCGTGAGGTTCTCTTTAATATAGAGCTTGGCCTGCTGCACAGCGCCGGTTTCCTCGGGCGCAGTGGGCGGAATAGGCCGGGGCTCTTGCGCCAGGCTTTGGGCGATCCCCGTGATCAGCTCAATGGCCGGCGCCAGCAGGGGAGAGGGCTCGGCGGCTTCGCAGGGGTCATCCGAGATCTGCCCCGGCGTCCTCCCCTCGATATATTCGCAAGACGACGTTTTCTCCGAGGGAATCGGCACGGAAAAGACGCGAAAACCGGCCCCGCACGAGGTATACCGGGGCTCCCGGGCGGTACTGGCTTCCCGCCGCAACACCCGGAGCATCTCCCTGCAAGCCCCTTCGCTGATGAACTGGCATTGAGAGGAGCGGCAGAGGAGGGGTTCGGCTGAGGCCTCACCTTCCTCCGCGTCTTCCGCGCGCATCCAGAGCTTCAGGCCGGTCAGGCGCGCCAGCGGTTTCAAGAGCGAACCGTGGAGCCTTTTCACCCGGCTGGCCGTGGAGGCGGCCCGGGGCGTCGAATCGGGCGCGATTTCTCCAAAGGCGATGGAATTCATAGTCGTGGGTATTTCTGAAAACTAAATGAGGGTGATTTTGCGGGAGCTCTTAGCGATGGCCTTTAGCTTAGGAGCCCGCACCCCTGCGGCTCAATGCGGCATATGTGACAATTCCTTGAAAATACGGGCAAAATTGACAGCTGTGTTACAAACCCGTAGCGGATGGGTGAATAGCCGCCACAGGCAAGTATTGAGGGCCTCCCGAGGTAGAAAGTCACGGCCTGGGTATGCCACAAAGACGCCCGCAACGGCGTCAGGCCGGGGCAGTTTGCTTCTTTACCACAAAACATACTCCAACCGCATCTCTCATGAATAAACATCAAATCCTCAAGGGCTCCCTCGCCCTTCTTCTGGCCAGCCTGGGGGTCAGCACGGCCATGGCATCGCCCTGGAAATTCGGCGTCATCTCGGATACCCAGTGGGCCGACTGCGCCAACGACGGCAAAAGCCCGCTGACCTGCCCCGCCTCGATTATCAAACAAATCGACACGGAATTTATCAACAAAGGCGTCTCCGTGGTGATCTCCGTTGGCGACGTGGTTGACTCCTCCTCGAGCTACAGTTTGCAGATCCGTTCGCTCTATGCGCAGGATCTTTACAACGCCGGGATCGGCTTCTACCCCCTGCGCGGCAACCACGATGTCGCGCCTAATCCGGCGGTTTTTGCGAGCACCTTTCCTCAGATTGCCAATGGCGGGGTCAATAACAGCGGCACCACGTCGGTGACCACTTTCCTAAGCGGTTACTATACCGCCTACAGCGGCACGGGAGTGGATTCGACGGGCAGCAAAAACAGTTCCTCAGATACCTACTCGGTCCTGAGCACCATCCTCAACTCCACGGTGGCGGTGCCCACGGCCTCCTCCAGCACCTTCCAGAGCGGCAGCAACTTCAGCTACCCGACCTCCAACTGCACGGCGGCCAGTGGAACTTCTGCGGGATCGCTGGTTTACAACTTCACCGCTCCTACCTCGGGGTCGAGCTATTCCGGATCGCTGAGCGGGACCGGCGGCGTTTCCTACTCGTTTGACTTCAACAACGCCCGTTTCGTGATGCTCGACCAGTTCTATGGCAGCGATAGCAATAACTCCTGCATTCCCGCGCAATTGGGCTGGATTGCCAACCGCGTTGAGGTGGGCGGCACCAGCGGCCGTCCGCTCCAAGCGTTCGTGTTTTCCCACAAAAACATCCTGGGTGGCAACCATAAGGACGGTCTCTTTGGTGCCAGCCTGAGCAATGACCCGGGCGACGGTTCGGTTTACAGCGGAACGGCCGCCACCTTCCGCAAAGAGGCGGAAGATCACTTCATCAAGACGCTTGACTCTAATGACGTGGCTTATGCGATTGGCGGTCACGATCACCACCACAAATATTCGGTCGTCAACGATCCCCAGAACTCCAGCTACTCGGTTCGTCAGCTCATCCTAGCCTCGGATTCGTCCAAGTTCTACACGCCCGCCAACCCGATGTCGGTTAACGAAACGGTGGTTAGCGAAGAACTCTACCAGGTCGGCTACTACATCTTCACGGTGGACGGCCCGCGTGTGACGATGGATTACTACGGCATTCCGGCCAACGTCGAAGGCAAGTATGTCGGCACTGCCAACGGCTACTTTACCGCCACCCCGACGCTTACCGGCAACTGGGTCAAGCACCAGACCATCGGCCATAGCCTCAACGGTCAGGAATTCCTGATTGCGCAAGGCTCCTCCTACACCACCGTTGCGGACAACACCGACCTGGCGGTTTCCGGCAGCGCCACTTATGGTGAAACTGGCTTCGTGGGCACCTCCATGGAGATCCTGAGCGGCAGCAACACCAGCACGGTGACCACCACCGTGAAGAGCGGCGCCACCCGCGCGCTGACTAAGGCTATCGCCACCGGCTGGGCTCCGGCGATTTCCGGCACCACCGCCAGCGACGTTCTCTCGCTGTGGGGCTTCGCTGATATTAGCGCCACCAAGACCGACACGATCACCGTGGCCATCACCGTTCCCACCACGGCTCTCACCAGCACCATCTCGGCGGATAACTACGTCCTCGGTGCCCGCGATCCGAAGAGCGGCAAGTGGATTAACGCCGTCGATTACAACATCACCGGCGGTACCAAAACGGCGATCAACGGCGCTTACACGAGCAGCTATACCCTCGGCTACCACGGCATCGTCGACAACGGCGACGGTACTGCGACCGTCTGGGCCGTGGTCAACGGCAACGCCCAGGATTTCGCCGTCATCGCGAAGCCCACGGGCCACTACCTGCCTTGGGACTTGAACAGCGACGGCTCGGTGAACGCCTCGGATTACGCGGCCATCCTCGCCAAGATCCGCGCCAAAACCACCGACACCGCCTACGACCTCAACAACGACGGCCGCGTTGACGCCGCCGATGCCCGCTGGCTCCTCCAGCACTACAGCACCAACTACTAAGCGAGAGCAATCAACTCAATAGTTCACATCTGAAAATACCATTATGAAATTCATCAAGCATCTTCTCGCGTGCGTCGCCGCCGCTGGGCTCTTTGCCCAGGCCGCCAACGCCGCCGTAACCCTCAGTCTCACCCCGGTCACGAGCAGCACTCTCTCCGTGGGCGATTCGGTTCAGTATTACCTCACTATCAGCGGCCTCCAGAGCACTGATAATGCGGACACCGCGTTGAGCGGATTTATCATCGACCTGGACTACGATTCGACCAAGGTAACGGTGTCGCTTTCGAGCTACCTGACCT